>NZ_CP079698.1:4887500-6739623 GCF_019334125.1 Rhodococcus globerulus | reverse complement strand
GCCGCCGCAACTGGGGTTATCGCCTACTTCTTGCCGCCGCCGAGGAGTCCGCCCAGCAGATCGCCGATGCCGCCGCCACCGGAGCCGCCGAGGAGACCGCCGAGTGCTCCGCCGATGCCGCCGCTGGAGTTTCCGCCGCCGAGAAGTCCGCCCAGAAGATCTCCGATGCCGCCGCCCCCGGCAGCCTGCGTCTGAGCTGCCGATCCGCCGCCCGTGAACTGCTTGGCGAGATACGCCAGCACGATCGGCGCGAGAATCGGGAGTAGCTGCTTCACCAGATCGTTTCCGCCGCCGACGCTACCCAGCGTGCTGGCCACCTGATCGGTGTTGTTGCCGAAGATGTTTGCCACGATCTTCTGACCGTCAGCGGTGTCGACCTTGCTGATGTCGATGCCGTCGTCGAGGATCGTGGTGTTGGCGTGCGACTGCAACGCGCTTTCGAGCGACGCCGCGCCGGCCTCGCTGTCGGCATTGGCGCCGAGACCGCTGACCAGCGTGGGAAGTGCCGATTTCACAGCAGTTTCCGCGGTTGCCTGATCTACGCCGAGTTGCTGCGCGATCTGGTCGATCGGGATCTGTGAGAGAAGGTCGTCAAGCGAAGCCATTCGATGCCCTACTTTTCTGGGGTCCTACTTGTCAGCACCCGGTTGATGCAGACACTAGTGAATGTTCGAGACCGTCGGTAGCTCGGATGTTGCGGAGGTGTCATCGTTGGGTTTTTTCTCGGGGGACCAGACATACGAGAAGCGCAAGTGCGAGGCCGCCGACGGTCAGAATGAATCCTGTCTGATTCGTCAGGATCGTGGAGTAGTTTTCCCTGATGATGTTGTCGAATTGCTCATTGACGCGGTAATAGAAGGTGCCAAGACTGGCGAGTCCGACAATCACTCCGATCCACGCCGCGAGGCGTGAACCGAACACTGCCGCAATCAAGATCGCCACGCCGGACCCGAGAAGAAGAATCATCATGGATCGGTAGAACGGTACGGACTGATCGGCGATCTGCTCGATAGCCCAGCCGGCTGGAAAGCCATCTCGTAAGTCTTCGAGACGGACATCTGCGGGTTTCACTCCGGCCAATATCGACATGAACGAGCCGACCGTCACGGCGATACCGCAGATCAGCAGAACCACATGTACAAACGTGCGCATATCACTCTCCCGAAGGATCGGTGAACGTCTAACGCGGTCGAGTTACGAGCCTAGCGACGACGCGCGTGCTTTTCGACAGGCTTTTCCTGGACGGCCTGAGTTGACCATGCACAATGTCACCATGGCGGACAATATGCGTCGACTCGAAGAGATCTCGCTGAGCCTTCCCGAAGCGCAGCGCGTCGACATCGAAGCGTGGGACGGGCATCCCACCTTTCGAGTGCGTGGCAAGAACTTCGTGTTCTGCAACGCCGATGCCACGTCGCTGACGATCAAGCTGAGCAAACCGGAAGCCGAGGCGGTGGTCGCGACTGAATCAAGAGCAACCGCGGCAGGGTACGGGTTGGGTCGGCACGGTTGGGTTGCTCTCGATCTCAGTGGCAAGATCGAGGGAGAGTACTGGGATCAGCTCGAGGAATGGATCTACACCTCGTACACCCTGGTTGCGCCGAAGAAGCTGGCCCGAATAGTGCTCGACGGGGATGCTGCGGGCGGCAACCCGATAGATTCGTGACGACACGTACGCCGATTAGACGAGGATTGGTCATGACGACACAGCAAGCACCATCGGCTACCACCACATCGGGCATGCCGCCATGGGCGAAAAAGGCCATCATGATCGGCGTGGCGGCCGTTGTTCTGGTCATCACCTACTTCATTCTCGCCGCGTACCTCCCACGCTGGTGGTCTCAGCGGATTGCGTCGCTCGCCGACGGCAGTTTCAGTGGCGGAATTGCGTGGGGCGTGATGTTCGGGCTCGTGTGTACGTTGGTCCCACTGCTCTTCTTTCGCGCAATCTGGCAGGTGCGGAAACGGAAACATGCGCGGCCGATACAGATCGGTGCTTTGGTGCTCGGTGTGATTTTTGCTTTGCCCAACTTGCTGACGCTGAGCATCGTTCTCGGAAACAGCAATGCTGCGCACGCCGGCGAACGCGTCCTCGACGTCGACGGTCCTGGATTCCGCGGCGCCTCGGTACTCGGCGCGATCATCGGTGTCGCGCTGTTCGTCGGAATCGTGTTCCTGGGCTACAGGTACAAGAAGCGTGGCAAAGAAATCGACAAGATGCGCGGCGACCTGAAGCAGCACGAACCGCAGAGCAAGGGCGAAGCTCCGGCTCCCGAAATGTGAACTACCAGAAGAGAACAGGCTTTATTACTTTTCCAGCTGCCTGATCTGTGACGGCTCTGTTGATGTCTGCGAACGCATAGGGCGTCACCAGTCGGTCGATCGGAAATTGTCCGGCGGTGTAGAGATCGACAAGCCGGGGAATGAACGTAGATATGTCGGAATCACCCTCGACGCATCCTCGAATAGTCTTCCCGTTCAACATGATGTCGGCCATGTTCACGGTGAGGTCGTGGGCTCCGAGCCCAACCACGACCAGTGTTCCGCGGCCGCGAAGTGATGTCACGCCCTGATTGACAACCGCACCGATTCCGGTGGTGTCGAGGGAATGAGTCGATCCGCCGTCGGTGGCGTCGCGCACCGCTGCCACAACGTCGCCGGAGCCGGGATCGACAACAACTGCGCCGAACTCTTCGGCCAGCTTCCTACGTTCGGGTACCGGGTCGACGGCAACCAGCGTGGAAACCCCCACTGCTCGCGCCGCGAGGAGAGCCGCGAATCCGACGCTGCCAGCTCCGAAGACCACAAACGTCGAGTCGGGTTCGGGGCGAAGAGTATTCAGAACTGCGCCGCCGCCGGTTTGAAACCCGCAGCCGAGCGGAGCTACGACGGTCAGATCAACCGCAGGATCAACGACGACGGTGTTGTCGGCTGTGGTGATGGCGTATTGCGCGAAACTCGACTGACCGAAGAACGCGGACCTGATCGGAGTGCCGTTCTGCGTGATCGGCGCCGAACCGTCGGTGCGCGCACCTGAGCTGTTGAGTCGATGTGAGCGTTCGCAATACGCCCGATGCCCACTTCGGCATTGGCGGCACGCTCCGCAGCTTCGATAGCTCAGCAGCACGTGATCGCCTTCGAAGATATGGGTGATCGACGAGCCGACGGCCTCGACGATCCCCGCGCCCTCGTGGCCGAACACGCAGGGGCCGAGTTTTTTCGGTAGCGCTGACTTGGTGAACAGATCCGTGTGGCACAGACCTGTCGCGACTATCCGCACGAGGATCTCGTCGGCGCGGGGTTCCTCGATCTCGACGGTCTCGAGGGCAAAAGGGGAGTCGGGGCCGTGCGAGAGCGCGGCGCTCATTTTTCGAGTGGACATCGAATTCTTCTCCGGGCGAATCACACTCGCTCGAGGAGGAAGTAATAGTGCTGGCCGTTGTCGAGGACCAGCTTCGATTTTCCGTTCATGATTCCCATGAGCGTTGTGTCGTCGACCTTCTTGAAATGGTCGAAGATCGGTGCGCCGTCGTAGACCATCGTTGCGGTGACTTCGCCGCGGAACTCGATGTTCCAGAGGCTCGCTTCTCCGTTGCCGCCCTTGATGTCAGAGTAGAGGTTTCCGTTCTCGTCTCGGCAGATCAGTGGTTTTGCGTCCTCGACCGAGTTGAAGGTTTTTCCGAACCAGCGGCTTGCCACGAGTTTGTCGTGGAGACGGTGGCCGGTAGCGAAGTCGTCACCTTTCCATTCACCGAGGATGTCCGCTGCGTCGACGGTCTCCAAAGCAGCCCACACTTCATCGAGTTCGGTGGGGGAGACATCGTTTTCCTGCTCGCGGAGCTTTGCGAAAGCGCTGCGGGCGTCGTCGAGGTTCATGGTTCTCCTTGTGGAACGGCGTTGAGAGTTTTTTCCCGAACCAATTTGTTCGTGAACTCTGGACGCTACGCCGAACCGGGTGGTTCGGCAACGGTGGAATCGATCTAGGATGTGCGCATGCGTTCAGCCGGGGAAGCGACCAGGGACCGCATTCTTGCATCCGCCAAGGAAGAATTTGCCCGATACGGGTTTGCGGGCGCTCGTATCAACCGCATCGCCAAGGACGCGCGAGCGAGCAAAGACCGCCTGTACGCGTACTTCGCGAGCAAGGAAGATCTTTTCTCCGCGGTCATGGCGCAGTGGACCGTCGAGACCACGGCCGAGACCGCCTTACGTGGAGACGACTTACCTGCGTACACCGGTCGACTGTTCGACAACTACCTCGCGCACCCCGAGAATGCCCGGTTGCAGGAATGGGCGGATCTCGAAGCGCCTGAAACTGTGAGTTACCACGACATTCGACGCAACACGTTGCGCCCGAAAATTGCGGAGATTCGCCAGGGCCAAGCCGACGGGCATATCGATCCCAGTTGGAACCCGGCGGAGTTGCTGATCGTGATCACCGAAATTGCCAGAACCCTGGCGCTTCCGCATAGCGGCGGTGACGTGAGACCTGGATCGTCGCGAGCGGCGGCCCTGCGAAGGCAGACTGCCGTTGACGCAGTCCGGCGCTTGATTCGCAGTTCCTGACGGTGCGTAGGTCAGGCCTTGATCGACGGCCGACCGCTTCTGATCCGGGCTACTTCGGATCGTGCAAATTCGACTCGGTCAGTGTTGTTTCCGCGGGAATAGGCCAGAGCATCGGCGAGATCTGCCGTTGCTTCGAGCACATATCCATTTCGTTTGCGATCGGCGCGGGTTCCTGCGGATCTGCGGAAAGCCTTGCGAGCCTTGTGGTTGCCGCACACTGCTGTGAGCTCGTCACCGGTGATCACGCCATGTTCGGCTTCCGGTGCCAGAATGTCGTGCAAGAACTGACGTTCACGCGGAACGGTCAACCGAAACACCCGCAACACCAAGACAAGTGCGACGACGATGAGTACGAAGAGCAGTGGGAACATGAGTGCGCTGCCCTGTGCAAGAGCGGCGGCAGAATCCCAGAGGCCGTGCAGAAGCATCGCCGTTGCCATCAGTGCGATGCCTCGGCCGAGTCGCCGCGGCTCGGCAGGTCGGCCGAGAAGGTAGACAAGTCCGGCGCAGAAGATTGCGCTGTACAACGTGTGTGCGGCAACTCCGACAACCATCCGCATCACAATGGTCGTCATCGCGGCGTCGATCTGATTGGCACCGAATTGTGAACCTGCCGAATTCAAGGCGTAGACAACGTCTTCGAAGAGCTGGAAACCGAGTCCGATGAACGCACCGAGAATGAACCCGTCAAACGCGGTGCGCACGAAGCGGGAGGCCAAGGCTATCAACAGGACGAGTCCCAGACCCTTGGCGGTCTCTTCGGTAAACGGCGCCGCCAGGCCTGCTCCCCAGTCGGCCGCCCAGGCTTGCCCGAACATCTTGGCGTACAACGCGAGAATGGCGTCGTTTGCATGCGCGGCCATTCCCCAGGTAGCAGCAAAGCTTCCCCACAGAAAGGCCACGACGATCAGTTTTGCCGGTTGGCGTGCATACCGGTCGATGTGGTGCGTGAACCACCAGAACGCCGCACCGTACGCGCTGAACAGCACGACGGAGAGTCCGATGGCCTCGCCGTAGGCGCCGGCACTGGAGGCCAGCATCGAGAAGAACTGGAAGACTCCGGTGGTCACCAACAGCAGGTACACCCAGAACGCGGCATTGCGCGGTTGGTAGAAGGTGAACGACCGTCCCCATCCGGAGTTTTCGATTGCCGAGACACGGGTGGCGTTCGAATCGCCTGTCGACTGCACAGTGGACATGGTCATCATGAGCCCTCTCCGGGTCGTTGGCTGATGCTGACGATCATGCGAGCAATAGCTTCGGTGGTCGAGGGGTCGATGTTGCTCGGGCCGACGGCAATCGCGCTGACACCCACTCCGTCGATCACAAAGGCAGCGATGACGCCGTCAGCGGTGGAATTCGAGTACCCAGCCATGACCCCGCGATGGCCGCTTTCGGTGATGATCACGGTGGGTTCACCGTTGACTCTGAACGACTCCCCAGACGCAAGCGCATCGGTGGTCGTCTTGATCTGCTCGAGCAGTTCGCGCGCGTCGCCGGTGAACGGTGCTGTTTTGACGGTGAAGGAGACGGCCCCGTTGGTCACCCTCGCGACATCCGGGTAGGTGCCGGTTATCGGGGTATCGGTGTCGCGAACTCCTGCGGTGATGCCCCAGCCGGGGACGGGAACGAAGGTTATTCCACCGTCGAGTTCCATGACATCTCCGGCCACGACTTCGTCGTCGTAGGACACCGAATCGTTGATTGTGGGTAGGACAAACGCCATGACGAGTGCAAACGCGATCACGACTGCGGCGGGAATCAGAGTGGCACGGTCGAGGCCCAACCATCGCCGGTCTACTGGAACCCATCGGTCGTCGGGTTCGTAGTGCGGGGGTTGTGGATCTACCCGATTTCTCGTATCGGTGTCAGACATCTGTGCGCCGGCTCCCTGCGGTGTTTGCGTCGAGTCATTCGCGCACAACAGTTTCCGCTGCGAGGGGCAGGGCTGCGGTGCTTGTCGAGAGCGAATCCGAGGGGTTGGACCTCACGAGGTAAAAGTATCAAACGGGATGTTTCCGAAAATCTCGAGCGAATGTAGTACCGCACTCCGTCGTGCGGGCAAACAAAAAACAGCCCGACATTCTCCGAAGAGGTGCCGGACTGTTGTTTGGTGCCCCCAGTAGGACTCGAACCTACGACCTGCGGATTAAAAGTCCGTAGCTCTACCAACTGAGCTATAGGGGCGCGGCGCAGAGTCTAACCAGACCGCGAAGCAGGTGAAAACACCGCCCCCGTCAAATGGGTGATTCCGGGATCCTGATGACAGATTCACAAACGTGTGATTGCCGCGGAGAGCTGCTGTGGCCGAGCCTGTCTGAGCGCTATGGAAGCGTGTCAGGGCGGTGCGAGAGGTGAGTTTCCGACGCGTCGCAGGATTCTGCCGGCGATCCAAAGGAGATCACGTTCGGCGTCGGTGCACTCGGCGTGGATCGCTTCGGTAAGCCATCGATTCCTCAGACGTCGATCATCGTGGAGTGCGGACGCGCCGGCGTCGGTCAGATCGATGAGGTGCGCGCGGCCGTCGGATGGATCGGATCGCCGGGTTACCAGGCCCCGAGCTTGGAGCGTTGCAATCGCTTTGGCGACCGATTGAGGCGTGACGCGCTCTAGTTGCGCGAGGGATTTGGCCGTCATGGGTCCGTGGCGGTCGAGATGTCCGAGAGCGTGGACGTGGGTGGCACTGAGGTGGGGCCCAATCCGTTCGCTATGCAGGCGTCGTGCGAAAACGCCGAGGTCCTCCGCTAGAGCGTCGATCTCGTGCTGGGTCATTGCCGCTCCTCGGTCGCCCATGAATATTAGGCAACCTAACTGTGTAGTTGATCGGTCAATGTCCGATTTTCGTCCACATATTGTGAACAAATAGTAACTGTGGTTGTTTAATCTTCTTAGGCTTGACAGCGAAGTCTCGGTGTTATGGGTGCTTCGGCATCGGTTCGAACATGGGCTCGAAACAGAGAAGCTCGGATGCGCACCCCCTGTGCCGCACCCGAGCGGCCAGAACGATACCACCCGGTGTGTTCCGGGGGTGTGCTTGCTTTTTCGGTGTCATCTGATCGAATGACATCACTAGTACTTTTGGTGGGTGTCGCGGTAAGGCTTACGTGGCGAATCCGGAGGGGATATTGTGAGCTTCCGGGGGATTGTGGGTGTCGCAGGCGGCACCTTTGGGATATCGACTCGGCGAGAGGCATAACACCGCATATGGCACGTCAACAAGAGCGTGCGCGGCGTACCCGCGCCGCCCTGGTCGAAGCGGCTGCAATCGAGTTCGCCAAGCGCGGTTACGCCGCAGCGTCGGTGAATACGATCCTTGAAGGCTCCCGTGCCACCAAAGGCGCGATGTACTTCCATTTTCAATCGAAAGAAGAGTTGGCAAGAGCGATCTTGACCGCTGCGATGGAGATGTTCACGGACGTCACCGATCAGTGGTTGAAACGGACGGACCTTGATCCGTTTCAGCTTCTTCATGGCCTCGTGCTCGACATTGCCACGCTGTTTCGAACCAACGTGATCGTGCAGGCGGAGTTCAGGCTGATTATCGAGCCGGAGTTCTATGCCGACGTGAAGTCGGGTGCCGGTCAGGTATGGGGACGCTCGGCATTCGAGTTCGCGACGCGCGCGAAGGCCGAAGGTTTGTTGCGTGAAGGCGTCGAGCCTGAGAAGTTCACGCGTGTCCTGGCCGCAAGCCTTGCCGGTCAGCGCTACATGGCGGATCTGACGTCGCAGAGTGGTGACCTTGCGCTCTGGTTCGAGGAAGCGCTCGAAGTAGTGCTCGAAGGGATGGCCAGCTCGGATTGGATCGAGAATTTTCATCGCGAGGGTTGGGCGACGGTCGAGTCCTACCTGCGGGAATAGGGTCATTTTTACTCGCTGACCTGGCGATTTGAGTTTTTCCCGTGGTGTGTCCTAAGCTATCCAAGCTCCCAACGGAATGCCGGAGGGGGTACTTGCTCGGAGTGATCCGGCGCGCCCCCTTCGTCTAGCGGCCTAGGACGCCGCCCTTTCAAGGCGGTAGCGCGGGTTCGAATCCCGTAGGGGGTACGTTTTGCGAAAGCGAAACGATGCAGTATGGTTTGACCCGCACGACACGCTTTGAGTTGCAGAAATACCCAGCTAGGACAGTGGTTTGGGAGCAGCGAGAAGATGTAGTACGGTTTCACAGCAAGGAAAAAGCAAGGCCCTGTGGCGCAGTTGGTTAGCGCGCCGCCCTGTCACGGCGGAGGTCGCGGGTTCGAGTCCCGTCAGGGTCGCAAAGCATTGTTCTCAGCCAATCGGCTGAGGGCAATGCAGTGCGATAGGCATTCGGTTCGGGTGCCGTCCGGCCAGGTAGCTCAGTTGGTACGAGCGTCCGCCTGAAAAGCGGAAGGTCGCCGGTTCGATCCCGGCCCTGGCCACCACAACTCGATAAATCAAGCTCCAGATTCTCGTTCTCGAAACGACGAAGCTGGAGCTTTTTCTATTGCCCGATTCGATTCTTCAACTGGTCGGTCGGATTAGGTCGAATTCGGTACCGGTCAGCGGGAACGTGCCGTGCGTCACTACTTGTCGAGCATCACTATTAGCCGCAGCGCCCATTCCAGGGCCGCGGGCGGTCCGGCATTCTTCGCGAAGTCCGGACCTCCTTCTCTGCGCAAGAAGGAAGTGATGGTCGACGTGACTCACTCGAGGTCCCGACGCGTCGGGAAATTCAGCCGCACAGCGGTTGCATTGTTCGGAGCCGGCATTCTGCTCGCCGGCTGTGCAAGCAACAACGACGACGGCGGCACTACCGACGGTGACACCGGATCGGCGTCGATCGTCACCGGAATGATCAATGAACAAGGCGATGCGGGCACGCCGGTTGCAGGCGGCACCCTGACGTACGGTGTCCAGGTCCTCGCATCGTCGCTGGACCCGACCAAGGTTGCAGCACGCGGCGGTTCCGGCGGCGAAGCCCTGGCGGCGGTGTACGACGTTCTGGTGAGCTACGACACGGCGACCGGTGAATTCGAACCGAAGTTGGCCAAGTCACTCGAAACCAACGACGACGGCAAGACCTGGACCTTGAAGCTGCGCGACGGCGTGAAGTTCAGTGACGGAACCGCACTCGACGCTAACGCTGTCATCGCGAGCATCAATCGGTACAACGCGGGTAAGGGCAACGGCGCAGAGCTGTGGGTCGCATCGGTCGCTTCGATGGAAGCCTCGGACGCGGCTACCGTTGTATTCAACCTGAACACGCCGTGGATGCGTTTTCCCTCGATGCTGGCACTCGGCCATGGAATGATCGTCGCCCCCAGCTCACAACAGGGTGACAAGTTCACCGCCGTTGGCGCCGGACCGTTCACCGAAGGCGTGTTCAGCCCGAGCGTCGAACGAATCTTCAAGGCCAACCCCGCCTACTACGGCGGTGCTCCCAAGCTCGAGCAGCTTCGCATGGTTGCGCTGAACGGCCCGCAGGCCAATCTCGAATCGCTGAACAGTGGTCAGCTGGACGTGGCTTACATTCGCGGTCTGACGTCGGCGATCAACTCCGCCAAGTCCGCCGGCTACCCCGGTTACATCGATGTCCTCAATGCCGGCAGTGCTGAGATCATCAACAACCGCGAGGGCCGGCCGGGTTCGGATGTTCGCGTCCGCCAGGCTATCGGTTACGCACTGGATCCGGAGCTGATCGATCAGCGCGCGGAGAACGGTGAAGGGCTTCCGGGTTCGGAGCTGTTCGGAACGACGTCTCAGTGGCACGTCGACACCCCGGGTATCGCGTACGACCCCGCCAAGGCCAAGGAACTTCTGAGCCAAGCCAAGGCCGACGGATACAACGGCACGCTCAACTACATCGTGCTCAGCGAGCCGAAGGACCATGCGATCGGTTTGGCTGTGCAGTCTCTGCTTCAGGCCGTCGGGTTCGAGGTGAACCTGATTCTTGCGAACAATGCCGGCGACATCGTTCAGAACGTCTACGTCAAGAACGATTTCGACCTCGCTCACGCCGGTATCGGTCTGTACGAGTCGATTCCCGATCTCGGTCTGTACTCGACTACCAACAGCACCTCGAAGTCCAACACTGCGGGTTACGCCAATCCCGCTATGGATCAGTTGATCGCGGATCTGCAGCAGGCGAAGGACAACGCGTCGGCGCTTGCCGTGATCAGCAAGATTCAGACCCTGTGGAACGAGACGGTTCCGTCGGCACCGGTCGGTGGATTGGCTTCTTTCTGGGCTTGGCAGAAGAACGTGCACGGTGTGGTTCCGACTGCAACCGGCATCATGCTGTTCGATCAGGCATGGATGGGCGCGAAGTAGCGTTCCAGCGCACGCCGAGAGTCCCGTCCGACGCGAGTCGGGCGGGGCTCTTTGGTGTCGCACCAAGGTTTTCTGCGTAGGTGAAGGAGTAACGCCGGATTTACACGAGAGCAATGCCGCCGACCAATTCGATCTGGAAACTGTGTGTAGTCGCAGACGCTGATCTGCGGCCGACCCGCCCGCTCAGGTTCTGACGCGGTGACGATCCTGTGGTTCGCAGCCGCAGGAACAGGGTGACGGCCCGCGCAACTGTTGCGCGGTTCGTTGCGCCCTGTCTACGTCCCGAGAGAAGAGCGGTGCGAATCGATGTCGCCACACATTCATGTAGATCTTCTGATCACTCACGCGTATCTGTACATTGACCGCAATACCGAACTGGCAGACGGCTGGTTGGCGGTTGTGGATGGACGCGTTCATTCCTTCGGTCCTACTGGATCAGCCGAGCCCAGCGCAGATCGGAAGATAAATGCCGCAGGACGTTTGGTCACTCCAGGCTTGGTCAACGCACACCACCACATGTATCAGAACCTCACGAGGTCCTTCGCGCCTGCGGTGAACGGCACTCTGTTCGAGTGGCTGACAACTCTGTATCCCATCTGGTCGAAACTCGAACCGGAAGCAGTACACGCGTCGACTTATGTGGCGATGGCGGAGCTTCTCCTGGGAGGCTGCACGACGTCGATGGATCACATGTATGTCCATCCGAGACCAGAGTTGATCGACGCACAAATTCAGGCGGCCACCCAACTCGGATTCAGGTTCCTTGCAACGCGAGGTTCGATGACCCGCTCTACTGTAGACGGCGGACTTCCTCCGAAATCTGTTGTTCAGGACAAAGATACGATTCTCGCCGACAGTGTGAGACTGATCGAGAAGTATCACGATCCCAATCCAGGTGCGCTGACTCGCGTAGCTCTAGCTCCCTGCTCACCATTTTCGGTGACAGAAGAACTGATGCGTGAGAGCGCAGAACTGGCCGAGGCGTACGACGTCCGGCTGCACAGTCATCTCGCCGAGGACATGGACGAGCATGCGTATTGCCTTCAGACATACGGGTGTACTCCGGTCGAATATCTCGAACGAACAGGATGGGCCGGATCACGCACGTGGGTGGCGCATTTCATCTATCCGAGTTCATCCGAGCAGCTTCGTCTGGCTGCAGCCGGAGTCAGCGCGGTCCAGTGCCCCAGTTCCAACATGATGATCGGTGGTGGCAGTGCCGATGCGTCGTTGTTGCGCGGTATCGGTATGCCGGTCGGACTCGGATGTGATGGATCGGCATCCACTGATCACGGGTCGATGTGGCTCGAATCGCGAACTGCGTTGTTGCTCGGTCGGTTCAGGAATGGGCCGGCATCGATGACTGCGCGCGATGTCCTGGACATGGCAACGCGAGGTAGTGCCACCTGCCTGGGGTGGGATGACGAGATCGGCCACTTGCGCGTCGGCGCCTGCGCGGATCTTGTTGTGTGGGAAGCAGAGCCGTTGGCTTTGGCGGGTGCGCTGACAGATCCGGTCGAAGCCTGGCTTCGGTGTGGACCTGCGCGAGCAGGTACGACGGTCGTCGCAGGCAAGGTCCTGGTCGACGGTGGGCAATTGTGCGATTCGGCTGTGGCCGGCGTTCTACGAACGCACGACACTCATGCACGCCGGATGCAGTCGCTTCTCTGAAACGACAGCTTTTCCTTCACTTTTCAGTCCTCCGCAACGAAACCTGACTCGAATCGAGATCACCCATGTCTTTGTCACATGAAAGTACGGACGGCAACCTGTCAGTCGAGGGTGCCGATCAGAATCTCACGATCGATACCGAACAATCGATTCCCTTGCCGAGGAAGGTCGCTTTAGGTGCGCAACAGTTGCTCGTCTCGAACGTGTGGCTTGATCCGCTGTTCATTGGTAGTGCAGCAGGTCTCGGAGCTGCCCTGTCCACCAATCTCCTGACGGCGACGCTCCTGGCGGCTGGAGTTGCAACGCTCCTGCAGACCACCAAGCTGGTCAAACTACCGGTGGTGGAGGGGCCGTCGTCGGCTTTCTCTCCGTTGGCGATCGCATATGCGAAGGCGGGTTCCCTCGCCGCCGCGGGTACCGGTTTGTTGATCGGCGCCGCAATTGTTCTGTTGGCTGCTGCTACAGGCGTTCTCGGGAAGATTCGCAGAGTATTGAGTTCCGCTGTCACGGGGACAATCATTCTGCTGGTAGGGCTGTCGTTGGCCGGGTTCACTATCCAGGAATTCTTCGGTATGCCAGGCACCGAGAACTTTGCTACGCCCTCGACGATTCTCATCGCAACCGTGACTACCGCTGTTGTTGTTCTCGGCGGGATGTTCACCGGTAAATTTCGCTCATTCTGCTTTCTGATCGCACTTGTCGTCGGAAACCTCCTCGCGTTCGCGTTGGGGCGTCTCGACTTCTCCGGTGTGTCGGCGGCACCGTGGCTTCGATTCCCGACGCTACTGCCGTACGGATCGTTGACCTTTGATCTCGGCATCACCGTGACCATGTGCATCGTGTTCTTCGTGGCCGTCGTCGAGGCGATAGGGATCTACGAAGCAACAGCGCGTCTGACGCGACTCCCTCTGACGGCCCGACAGATCAACGCGGGTGTGGCGGGCGAGGCAGGAGGCTCGATGTTGTCGGCTCTGTTCGGCGGGTTCGGTACGACCGCGTACGCCCAGAATCTTGGCGTCGTTCGGATTACCGGCATCGGAAGCAGATTTGTGGTCCGTGTTGCCGCGTTGATGATGATCGCACTCGCGATGTTTCCCAAAGTCGCGGCAGTTCTGGTCACGACGCCGGCGCCGGTCATCGGTGGACTCTTCCTACCCGCGGCCGCGACGGTCGTCATTACCGGGGCGCAGGCAGCGTTTCGTGATCGTGGTAACTCGACGCACAATCTGATTGCCCCGCTCGCGCTGATGGCAGGACTCGGAGTGCCGGCGCTCACCGGGTCGCTTGTCGGGGTGTGGCCGGAACTCGTAGTGCAGTTAGCGACTCAGGGCATCGTTGTCGGCGCCGTCGTTGCAATCGTGCTCGAGTGTCTCTTTGTCGTCATTCCGAATGCGCTAGCTCGACGAGGTAACCGGAAAAGTAAGAGCACACTGTGATAACGGTGTGGCCTGTGAGACCAGTGTTACCCACGAGTTAGAAGTCGTGGGACGATACTGGTGTGGTGACCGATCGGAGCGATGGCAAAGGGAAGCGTCGTGGGAGCAGCGAATCAGCTAACTCGCGCAGCTCCTCGGACAAAACTGGCCGCGAGTCCATGAAGTTCCGCGCCCGCGCCACGACGTGGACCAGTCGGCCGTTGTCCGACTTCCACATGATCGTCGGCTTGGTCGTCCTGATCGTGGCTTTCGGTTTGCTGATGGTGCTGTCGTCGTCGAGCGTCGAATCGTATGTCCTGTCCGGTACGTCGTACGCGCGGTTCTGGCCGCAGTGCATGTTCGCCGCCATCGGTCTGGTCCTGTTTGTGGCCGTCGTGCGAGTTCCGACCGAGCTGATGCGCAAATATTCGCCCTGGCTTCTGATCTTCTGCCTGATACTGCTTGTGCTGGTCCTTATTCCGGGAATCGGTTCGGAACAAATGGGTGCGCGTAGCTGGTTTGTTGTCGCTGGAATTTCATTCCAGCCGTCGGAACTTGCGAAGCTGGCCCTTGCAATTTGGTCGGCAGCGACGGTGGCGTCGTTCCTCAACGCACGTATCGACGTCAACCGGGCTCTGCCGGTCATCGGTGGCACGACGCTTCTCGTCCTGATTCTTGTCGTGTTGGAGAAGGACCTCGGCACCACGATCACTATCGGCATCATCTTCATGTCGGTGCTGTGGTTCGGGCTGTTCCGGTTGCGAACGTTTGTCATGTTGACCGTGGGGTCCGGGGTGGCGTTCCTTGTCCTAGCGCTTACTGCCGGCTACCGCTCGGATCGAATCAAGGCCTATCTCAATCCGGACCTGGATCCGCAGGGACTGAATTTTCAGAGCACTCAGGCAAAATATGCGTTGGCGAACGGCGGTATCTTCGGTCGTGGACTCGGGCAGTCCGACGCGAAGTGGAGTTATCTTCCGCAGGCACACAACGACTTCATCTTCGCGGTTATCGGGGAAGAACTCGGCCTGATCGGTGCGCTCATCGTGGTGGCGCTCTTTGCTGCTGTCCTCGTTGTCGGGCTGAGGATCGCCAAGCGGTCCACAGATCCCTTCCTCAAGGTCATGACGGCAACTGCGACGACGTTGATCGTGATGCAGGCCTTCATCAACATCGCGTACGTGGTCGGGCTCATTCCCGTCACCGGGTTGCAGCTGCCGCTCATTTCGGCCGGCGGTACGTCGATGATCACGACACTGCTGATGTTCGGGCTGATCGCGCACGCTGCGTTCCGTGAGCCGGAGGCGGTCGCGTCGCTCGAAAGCGCAAGCCGTGGCTGGGTGCCGTTCGTGTTCGGCAAACCTCGCTTCGGCGAAGCCAAGAAGCCGAAGAAGGCGCCGCAGGGTCGAGTGCGCGAACGCCCGCAGCAGCAACGTCGGGGAGAGCAAGCGCGCCGATCCCCGCAGCAAGAACGCAGGCGGCCGGCGCAGCCGGAACCACGCCGGAGCGGTCAACCCGATCGACGACGTTCCGTCCGACGTGACGGTGACGACGATCGTCAGTATCGCGGCGGCACCCGTCCCCGGCGTGCTTCCTGATTACCGTCGGGCGTCGGGATCCCCGGTAGGCGACTACATTGGAATCTGAAATCGGCGTCGGAGAAGGTTGTGGGCATGGCAGGTGGCGATAAGCTGGATCAGTCTGTGGTGGAACGAAGCTCGGTGATCGGGCGTCGTACGACGCCGTCGCAGCGAGCACGTTTCCATCGGATTGTCGACGCTGCACTGGAATCCGCGTCCGAGGGTGGGTACGACGCGGTCCAGATGAGGTCGGTTGCCGAGCGGGCCGGCGTGGCGATCGGGACGGTGTATCGGTACTTCCCGTCGAAGAATCACATGCTGGTCGTGGCGTTGGTATGGATGTTCGAGGGTCTGCGCGACAGGTTTCACGATTACGAAATCCCGGGGGAAACTCCGTCGGATCGAATTCTGTTCGTGTTGAGGAAGAACACGGAAATCCTCGAGACCGATCATCCTCGTTACGAGGCGCTGGTTCGCGCGTACATGTTTGCGGACGCGTCGGCGACCCCGGAACTCAACGCACTGGGTGACGTCGTGACGGAGATGTTCGCGAAGTCGATCGGTGTCGAGGAGATTTCCGAGCAGCAGATGGATGCGGTGAAGGTCATCAACGACGTCTGGATGTCTTCTCTCGTGTCGTGGGTCGCCGGCCGGATGACCAGCGATCAGGTGATGGCGCACTTGGAACTTGCCGTGCGCTTGGTGTTTCGTAAGTTGGGCGGGTAGCCCGTCAGACGGAGTATCCGCCGTCGACGTTGAGTTTCTGGCCGCTGATGAAACCGGCGGCATCGCTCGCTAGGAAATGTACGGCTTCGGCGATGTCGGTCGCGGACCCGAATCGCTTCAGCGGAATTCGACTCATGGTGATGTCGAGAGCGGCTGGATCGAGATCGGCTGACGCGATGAGTCTTTCGGCCATGCCGTCGGTCAGCATGCCGGGGCCGACGGCGTTGAAGCGAACGCCGTAGCGCCCTTCTTCGGCGGCAAAGCCGCGGACCAGTTGTTCCACAGCGCCTTTGGTACCAGCCGAGAGCCCGTCGCGGACCGGGAAGCGGTCGGTTGCTGCTGTGGTGACTGCCACGACGGATCCCGACGATGCGCGCAGCGCCGGTAAGGCCGTGTGTACAAGGGTAAAGAATGCTGCGGCTTCTTGATTCAACTGCTCGGCGAACGTGGTGGGGGAGACTCGCGACAGGTGGGTCATCGGAACGTGTGGTCCCGCTGCGTGCACAAGAGTTGTCAATGATCCGAGGTCGTCGATCGCGGACCGCGCCGCCGCGGCAATGGACGATTCGCTATCGAGATCCATCGGGTAGGAAAGTGCGCGGACTCCGAGTGATCGGATTTCTGTGCACAGCTGTTCGGCGGCATCCGCATTACTGCGATAGGTGAAGGCGACGTCGTGTCCGCGGGCGGCGAGTGTGCGGGCGATTGCAGAGCCGATACCGCCGGTTCCGCCGCTGATCAAAACGGTGCGCACTGCATTCATGGTTGTCTCCCGGGTTCCGCGGTTGATGGTCTTCGCATTCAACCTAGCAAGTGCTTGGTTGGCGCGGGTAGGACAGGCTCAGATTGCTATCGCAGACGGGAGCGGAACCCTAATCTCAGTGTTATGTCCGATAGCGTGCAGGTGGCCGGAGAAGTGCCGAGTGACGGATCCGAACCGCAGATCCCCAGCCTCAACAACCGTTTGAACTGGCTTCGCGCCGGGGTTCTCGGAGCGAACGACGGCATCGTGTCCACTGCGGGATTGGTGATCGGTGTTGCAGCCGCGACAACCGAACGTTCCGCGATCTTCACCGCAGGCTTTGCGGGCTTGGTCGCCGGAGCGGTGTCGATGGCTCTCGGTGAATACGTCTCTGTCAGCGCGCAACGCGATACCGAGCGTGCGCTGCTGAAGAAGGAGAAACGAGAACTGCTGGAAATGCCCGAGCAGGAGTTCGCGGAACTTGTCTCGAACTACGAGGCAAAGGGTTTGAGCACCGAGACCGCCACCAAGGTAGCCGAGGAACTCACCGCACACGACGCATTCGCGGCGCACGTCGAAGTCGAGTTGAAGATTGATCCGAACGATCTGACGAACCCCTGGCACGCAGCAATCTCGTCGGCGGTGTCCTTCACCATTGGTGCAGCCATTCCATTGATCGCGATTCTCTTGCCGCCAACGGGAACCCGGGTTCCCATAGCGTTTTTCGCGGTGCTTGTCGCGCTGGCGTTGACCGGCACGATCAGCGCGACGCTCGGCGGCGCCCGTAAGACCCGAGCGATCTTGCGGGTGGTTCTCGGCGGCGCTCTGGCGATGGCCGTGACGTACGGCGTCGGCCAGTTGGTGGGTACCGGGCTCGATTGAGCTGTGCGCCTTTGTTAACCGCGGGCGGTTGACAAAGGCGCACAGCAGTCAGGCGCGAGCGACCATCACCGGGCACGGCGCATGGTGCAGCAGGTTCTGGCTCGTCGATCCCATTACTGCGCCGGCCATTGCGCTTCGGCCGTGGCTGCCGACCACCAGAAGTTGGGCGTCGTCGGCGTATTTCAGCATGACCGGGGCCGCTGCGCCGGGTTCGCTGATTCGAGTGACCGGAACGTCGGGGTACTGCTCGGCCATTCCGGCGAGGTTTTCGGCCAGCAATGCGGACTCCTCTTGTTCGACGGCTTCCCAGTCGATGAGGATTCCGGCGCCACCTTCACGGAAGGTCGACGCACCTTGCCACGTGTGCACCGCAATGAGGGGTGCTTCGAACTCGTCGGCAAACCAGAAGGCATGCTCGACGGCCTTCTTGCTCAACGGACTTCCGTCGATACCGACCACGACGGGTCTCTGATCAGGCCCGGGGTTTTCGACGGTTCCCCGCCAGACGGTAACCGGGGAGGTTGCATGGTTGGCGACCTTGAGGGCGGTCGATCCGAGTAGACGTGAGCGCAGCGCGCCGGCTCCGGTGGAACCCATGACGATCAACCGAGCTGTGCCGGCCGATTCGAGGATATGTGTTGTCGGAGGACCTGGCGCGATGTTGGACTCGATATCCAGCGAAGGGAATTTCTCTGCCACAGCGCTGGACGCCGCCGCGATGATCGCTTCGCCGTCCTCGCGGATCTGATTGAGGAACTGCGACTGCAACATCACGGCGGCGGGGCTGTAGATCGGGCCTTCCTGAGGCAGCGCATGCGCCAGGATCAGCCGTGCATTGACCACCTGAGCAACGGCCGCGGCCCATTTCGCGGCACCGATCGATGCCTCGGAACCGTCGACGCCGACAACGATGTCCTGGTGTCCGGCAAGTGTGTCCATGCTTACTCCCTCAGGTGGTTCGAGATCCGTCAACTGTGGCGATGATGTCTCATCGCCACAGCGTTGCTGATGATTTTGCTGCTTCCTTCCATGTCTTCTCGAGTAGTGCGGCTTGCTCGTCGGCGATGTCGAGTTCGCGTCGGTACACCATTCCCAAGCTGAAACTGGTGAGTGAGGTGTGCTCGTGCTCCGACGCCATTTCCAGCAGATGGTGACCGGCGACAACAGAATCCTGGTGCTCGCCGAGAACATCCTGGAAGTGGTTGAAATGCTTGAGCGCTCGTTTGGCGCGATGCTTGTTCGACGGCTTCATCACTTCGATCGCGTACTTCATTCGCTTGGCGCCCTTGCGTGCTCGATGGATTTTCTCGTCGCGGTCCGCGCGTGACGTCGCTTCGGCGACTTTGTCGACTCGTTTGCCGACCTTGTGCGAGAGATGCTGCAGGGTGTTCGCCAGTTCCTTGGAGGAGATCTTCTTGTCGGTGCGTCGACCGATCGCGTCGAATTCCAGATCGACGACGTACGCGTCGAGGTTCTCGAGCAAGGTCAGATAACGTTCGGAATTCAGTGTGTCGAGTGCAATTCCCTGGGCGGTTTCTGCTCGGGCAGAGAAGTATTCGTCGATCCGGGCCCGTACGGCTTCCTGCTCGGGCATGTCGATTTCGCCGAGGCGGTCGACCAGTCGCTGCCACTGCACCTCGACGTCGCGGGCATCACCGAACTTGCCGCCCAACCACCGTAGGTCGTCGACAAGTGCATCGGTCCGCGGTGACTGTCCGGCGTACGACTGCAGTGCACTGCGAATCCGACGCGCGGCGACGCGAAAGTCGTGAACGGCTTCCTCGCTGCGCCTACGGGTTCCGAGATCCGCGTCGGTGAGTGCGCGGATCTGTTCGATCAGGTAGTTGCGCAGCAGTATCCGAGGGGTGGGTGACTTCGTGGTGGTGGCTTCGGGTGCGGAGTGCGGTGTCACGGAGGTGCCAAGCGCACGTTTCAGCTTGGACGGGCTTTCCGAGCGCTCGAGGCCTGCGCCGAACAGCAGGGTTTCGATGGCATCGGCCAGTGGTTGCCCGCCCGCTCCTTGCTCGACCTCGACTTCTTGCCACGTGGACTCTCCGGATCCGTCTGCTTTGCAGGCAATTACGGTGTCCGAAACAACTTCGGCGAGAAGCGTGCCGTCGGCGTCGTTGAGTCTGGTGCGCTCGCGGTCGGTGATGATCAGGGCGACGGGGACCAGGTCGTTGCCACGAATGATCGCTCGGACCAGCGTTGACAATGCTTCGGGTACGACAGTTCCGTCGTCGGGCGGCAGTTGGATTTCGGTTCGGGCATCACCGGCGCCAGGAAGTTTCATATGCCAGCCGGCGTCGTCGCCACCCTCACGTTTGCGCAGCGTGATCTTCTCGGCGAGCAACCGATAGTCGGCGGTGTCGAAGTACGTTGCGGAGAGTTGGATCGAGTCGTGGACCGGTGCGCCGGCTACCCCGGGCAGGTTGTCCAGTGCCGGAACTTCCTGCTCTGCAGGTGCTTCGTACTTGCGCTCGACTTCCTGGACAGCTCCGGGTACTGCATCGGTCTTGCTCATCTGATCTCCTTGTGCGGTGCGATGTAACTGCGTCCATCCTTGTCGGTAACGAGGGCGCAGGGAAGGGCGAGCGCTTTCAGGTTGGCCATGCGAGCGTCAGGCGGCTTTCGAATCGGCGGGTTTCGCCGCTGACGGGGTCGTCGAACTCGAGCACACGGGACAGCAGGCGGAGTGGGTTCGAATAGTCTTCTGCAGCAACATCGTAAAAATCCGGGTAGAAGTTGTCGCCGTGGATGGGTAGTCCCACCGATGTCATGTGCAGACGGAGTTGGTGCGTCTTGCCGGTATGGGGAATCAGTCGATAGCGCGCAAACTCGCCGTGAGTTTCGATCAGTTCGATACGCGATTCGCTGTTGGGATCGCCGTCGATCTCGCGGGCTTTGAGTACTCCGCGTTCCTTCACGATGCGGCTTCGCACGACGGTAGGCGTCGCGACGTCGGCGTCGTAGCGTGCGATTGCTTCGTATTCCTTGGAGACGAGGCGATCGGCGAACATCGTCTGGTAGCCGCGCCTGGCCTGCTGGTGCACGGTGAAGAGGAGCAGCCCGGCAGTTACGCGATCGAGTCGGTGTGCCGGACTGAGCTCGGGGAGGTCGAGGTCTCGGCGAAGTCGAACCAACGCGGATTCCGCGATGTAGCGTCCGCGCGGAGTGCTGGCCAGAAAATGAGGCTTGTCGACTACGAGGATGTTGTCGTCGCGGTACAGGATGTCGATCTCGAAAGGAACTCGTGCTTCGACGGGCGGGTCGCGGTACAGATAGACGAAGCGGCGAGGCGCAAACGCGGTTCTTTCGTCGATTCCGACGCCTTTCTCGTCAACAACCTCGCGGGCGGCAACTTTCTCCCGCAGTCGCACAGCGTCCTGCGGGAACCGCTCGAGTAGATAGTCGAGCGTGGTTTCCCACGTTCCCGTGTCGGGTTGACGGATGCGGCTGGGGTTGAGGCCGTCGCGGACGGGGAGCGGAGATCGAGACACATCTTCGACGGTAGCGCTCTGGCCGGGTATTCGAGCCATCCACGACAGATCGGGCGTGGGTAATCGAGAATCAAGCTTGTGACGTCGAACACCGCACAGTGCTGACCTGCGTATTCGGGCGTTGATGTTACGGATAAGCGTGCCGACGTAACCTGAACGAAACTGCGAGCTAACCCACAGTCTGCGACTATTGGTCGATGACCGAGCCTCGCCTTCCCACAGCTGTTCACGACAGATTGGCACAGTTGCTCGACCCCGTCGATTCGAGACTCGCAAGCCAGTACCCCGGCAACCGCGACGAGATTCAACCGGTGCACACCGTGTACGTCAGTGCTGCCGACGCAGGTGTCGATACTCCGCGGTCGTGGGGTGAGCAGGCAATCGAACTGCTTGATGCCCATGTTGATGTTTTTGCCGATCTCGACACCGAGAATGCACTCGACGATGTCCGTGTTCTGTTGGGTCGCACACCCGTCCAGGACTTACGGATCGATTTCGAAGACGGATACGGGCGACGCGAGGACCAGGAAGAGGATGCCGCCGCGCGGAACGCAGGTCGGACCCTGGCAGCGATCAGTGCGGACCCGTACGGTCCGAGTTGGTGCGGCATCAGGTTCAAAGGAATGCCGGCGAGTGAGCGTCGGCGATCCATTCGCACTCTCGAATTGGTTCTGGACGCCGCCGGTGGAGTGCCAGCTGGATTTGTATTCACCGTTCCCAAACTTCGTGCGGTAGAGCAGGTTACCGCGACGGTGCTGTTGTGCGAGGAGTTGGAGAAGGCCCACGGGTTGGCGACGGGATCCCTGCGATTCGAGCTGCAGATCGAAAGTCCGCAGGCTGTGATTGCTGCGGACGGAACCATTGCGGTTGCGCCGGCTATTCATCGCAGTGAGGGTCGACTGACCGGATTGCACTACGGTACTTACGATTACAGTGCCGCATGCGGAATCGCATCGCGCTTTCAATCGCTCGAGCATCCCGTTGCAGATCATGCCAAGGCGGTGATGCTCGCCGCAGCCGCTCAGACCGGGGTGTGGGTGTGCGACGGTTCCACGCAGATTGCCCCGGTGGGAACCCCCGACATGATTCACGACGCCATTACACGGCATCATCGGCTTGTCATGCGATCGCTCGAGCGTGGCTACTACCAGGGCTGGGACATGCATCCCGGGCATCTGGTGACGCGATGGCTCGCGACGACAAACTTCTACCGCGGAGCCTTGACCGCCGCAGCGCCGCGAATTCAGGCCTACCTCGATCGTCAGGGTGGGAGTGTGATGGACGAGCCGGCAACAGCGCAGGCATTGGCTGCCGTTGTCCTGCGCGGGCTGGACGCGGGTGCCTTTGCCGAGGCCGGCGTTCTTGCTCTTGCGCCCTCTGCCGATACAGCCTCGCTACGAAGCTTGGTGGGACGAACCACTGTCAACACAGGAGTGAACTGAATCTATGACAACCACTGATTTCACCGCTTATCCAGACTTGGCGTTGCGGACGCTTGGCGGCGCTGTGATCTGGGCGAATGACGAAGCATTTGCCGAGCGTGAAGCGTTGATCCGACCGGGTAAGGCGGGATACCAACCCGCGACATTCGGCCATAAAGGGCAGGTCTACGACGGTTGGGAAACCCGTCGACGTCGCGTCGCCGGCCACGACGAAGCGATTGTCCGACTCGGTGTTCCGGGCGTCGTCCACGGCGTTGTGGTTGATACAGCGTGGTTCAAGGGCAATTACCCGCCCGAGATTTCGGTGGAAGCGATCAGTGTCGACGGGTATCCGGATCCGGCAGAGTTGGCGCAATCGGCCGACTGGCAGACGATTGTCGAGCGCTCCGCGGTCGCCGGTGACTCGGAGAATCCGTTCGACGTGAGCTCGGATCAGCGCTGGACCCACGTCAAGCTCACCATCTACCCGGACGGCGGCGTGGCCCGCTTCCGCGTGCACGGTGAAGCACGGCCGGATCCACGGTTCCTCGATGCCGGGCCGCTCGATCTTGCGGCGCTCGAGAACGGTGGACGAGTAACCGACTGTTCCAACATGTTCTACAGCTCACCGCAGAACATTCTGTTCCCCGGTCGAGCAGCATCGATGGGTGACGGCTGGGAGACTGCGCGCCGCCGCGACGACGGAAATGATTGGGTGCAAGTGCAACTCGCCGGCGAAGGTTCGTTGAGTTTTGTCGAGATCGACACGTCGTACTTCCTCGGCAACGCTCCAGGTGCCGGCGCGCTGACCGGACGCACGCCGCGCGGCGAATGGATCGAATTGTTGCCGCGCACCACGTTCCGGCCGGATACGCGTCATCGCTTCCTGATCGAGAGCGACGTCCCGGTAACCGACGTACGGTTGGATGTCTTCCCGGACGGCGGGCTCGCTCGGCTGCGTGTTTTCGGAACTCTGACACCGGCAGCTCGAGCTGTGCTCGACGGGCAATGACGGTAAAGTTGTTGCCATGAACAACTATCCGCGTGACATGGTGGGGTACGGCAAGAATCCTCCCCACCCGCATTGGCCCGGCGATGCGCGGATTGCGGTCCAGTTCGTGCTCAACTACGAAGAGGGCGGCGAGCGTAACGTCCTCGACGGTGATGACGTTTCGGAGACGTTTCTGTCGGAAATGACTCCGGCAGAGGCGTTTCCGAATCGCCACATGAGCATGGAATCGCTGTACGAGTACGGATCTCGCGCCGGATTGTGGCGAGTTCTCGGGATCTTCGAGCGGCGCAATCTCCCGCTGACAATTTTTGCGGTGGCGCGTGCCATGCAACGTAACCCTGAGGCGGTCAGCGCTTTTGG
Organism: Rhodococcus globerulus; assembly: GCF_019334125.1. Taxonomy (NCBI): domain Bacteria; kingdom Bacillati; phylum Actinomycetota; class Actinomycetes; order Mycobacteriales; family Nocardiaceae; genus Rhodococcus; species Rhodococcus globerulus. The sequence goes on along the minus strand of NZ_CP079698.1, from coordinate 6,715,460 downwards.
TGAACTGGGACATGAGATCGCGTGCCACGGACTGCGGTGGTTGTCGTATCAGTCGGCGGACGTCGAGCGTGAGCGCACGGATATGGCCGAAGCCGTCGACATCCTGCGGGATCTGACGGGGTCCGCCCCGCTCGGGTGGTACACCGGACGTGATTCACCGAACACCCGTGAGCTGGTTGTAGAGCATGGCGGATTTGTCTACGACTCGGATTCGTACGCCGACGACCTGCCGTACTGGGTTGACGTGCCTCGAGGCGAGGAGTCGGTGAAGCATCTGGTGGTTCCGTACACACTCGACACCAATGACATGCGATTCGCCTCTCCGGCAGGCTTTCCCAGTGGCGATCAGTTTTTTGCGCATCTGCGTGACGCCTTCGACGTGCTGTACTCCGAGGGGACCGCCGGGGCACCGAAAATGCTGTCGGTCGGATTGCACTGCCGCATAGTCGGCCGCCCCGCCCGCGCTGCGGCCCTCGAGCGATTCCTCGACCACGTGCAGTCACATGAGAAGGTGTGGATCACGCGTCGGATCGATATTGCTGAGCATTGGAAGGCTGTCCATCCCGCTTAGGGAGGGCGTCCTGCGCAGCTAGAGTTCGTACGGCGCCAGTATGCCGGTGTACGGCTTCGGGATCGGGCGGGCAAATTCGTTCCGCGCACTTGTGGACAGGCCGAGGGTGACAAGAGACTGGACCATCGTCACCGCGGCTGTGACCCCGTCGACTACGGGCACCCCGAGTTCGTCGGACAGGGAGCGGCACAGATCTGCCATGCCCGCGCAGCCCAGAACTATCGCGTCCGAGCCATCACGATCCAGAGCGTCGAAACATGCTTCCAGGATGACCTTTCGGGAATCCGGATTGTAGTCCAAGTCGAGGACCGGGATTTCGCACGAGTGAATGCCGAGACAATGTCGACCCATGCCGTAGCGTTCCACCAGATCAGCTGCACGGCCACGGGTTCGGCCCAACGTGGTCACGACGGAGAATCCGCGGCCGAGGAAACTGGCGTAATGCATGGCGGCTTCGGCGATCGCAACAACTGGGCCGGTGGCTAATTCTCGGGCGGCGTCCAATCCCGGATCTCCGAAGCACGCGATGACGTAGCCGTCGACGCCGTCGATCTCGCCAGTTGCGATTTCGGTGAGAATTCCTGGAACACTGAGTGCCTCGTCGTAGTGACTTTCGACGGACGCCGGACCCGTTGCGGGACTGACCGCGTCGACGAACATGCCCGGGCCTGCGACGGCCCGGGCACATTCCTCGATCTTGGCGGTCATCGCCCACGTGGTGTTGGGGTTGATCACCTTGATCTTCATGATGGTCAGCTGACCTCTGCAGGTTCGGGAGCGGGGACGTTCTTGACCGCGAGTGACGTGCGGGTGGCGAGTAGGTAGTAGACGGCAAATCCGAGCCCACAGCCGATGAACCAGCTGTACTGCGCTGCGGTGTACATCCCGGTGAGATCCTTGCCGAGCACCGGGGCCATGGCGACAACGGCACCCACCACGGTGGCAATGACGGCTGCCGGGTTGTAACCCTTGCTGTACCAGTAGGTTCCGGTGGGCGACATGCTGAACAGTTCGTCCACGATCACCTTCTGCTTGCGCACGAGGTAGTAGTCGGCGATCAGGATTCCGAATAGGGGTCCGATAAACGCTCCCAGGGTTTCCAGTGTGTAGTGGATGACGTCGGGGTTGTTGTACAGGTTCCACGGGGTGATGAGGATGGATCCGATTGCCGCGATCATTCCGCCGGCCCGCCAGCTGATCTTCTGTGGGCTGACGTTGGAGAAGTCGAATGCCGGTGAAATGAAGTTGGCGACGATGTTGATGCCGATGGTGGCGATGGTGAAGGTCAGGGCGCCGAGAACAATCGCAAACGTGCTGTCGATACGAGCGACTGTGGCAACGGGATCGGTGATCAGTTCGCCGTAAACCGGGAGGGTCAGCGAGGCGGTGACGACAACCAGCACGGAGAACACGAGGAAGTTAACCGGTAGGCCCAGAAAGTTGCCCTTCTTGACTGCCGCAAAGGACTTACCGTAGCGGGAGAAGTCACCGAAGTTGAGCATCGGCCCGGAGAAGTACGAGACCACGAGAGCGATAGCGCCGAGCATGACCGGCACCGCGTCGAAGCCGTCGTACTTGACGTCACCGAGAGTGAGATCTATTGCGCTCCAACCGGCTTTGTAGATGAGATAGCCGCACAGCATGAACATGACGACGTACACGGCCGGTCCGCAGAAGTCGATGAACTTGCGGATCGACTCCATGCCTCGCCAGAACACGCAGGCCTGCAGTACCCACAGGAGCATGAAACTGCCCCAGCCAAGGGCCGATAGGCCGGCAAATCCGTAGTCCTCGACCACGGCGTATGGCGCGAGGGAGGGAAAGAGCTTGATGAGCACGACATCGAGGGCCGCTGAGGCGAGAAACGTTTGAATTCCGTACCAGGCCACAGCAATCAGGCCGCGGATGATCGCCGGGATATTCGCTCCGAGGACGCCGAACACACTACGGCAGATCACGGGATACGGAACGCCGGTTGCCTGACTGGGTTTGGCGACAAGGTTGCAGAAGAAGTACACGATGGTGATGCCGACCAGTAGTGCAACCAGTACTTGCCAGCTGGCTAGCCCCAGCGCGAAAAGGCTTCCGGCCGTGACATACCCGCCTACGCTGTGCACGTCGGACATCCAGAACGCGAAGATGTTGTACGACGTCCACGTCTGCTTACGTAGCGGTGCCAGATCCTCGTTGGTCAATCGCGGGTCGTAGTCGGGTTTGATCAAGCCGCTACCGACAGGATGCCCGGCGGCCTCGACGAGGTCCCCGTGGCCGGGTCCGGTCGGCGGCGCGGCGCTTGCGGTTGTGGTCGGAAGGATATCGGTCATGACAGCTCCTGTGCATCGGGCAGAAGGCAGGGGAAGGTGCACACGCTCTCAGCGCCAGTGGTGAAAATTGTGTTGAGAGAAAGATATCCAGCTTGTGTTGCACAACTATTGCGAGATCGGTATATCTTTTTCGGCGAGCAGTCCGGTGTCGGTCGGCAGTGTTGCGATCACAGAGTTGAGTCGGTTGTGGTGAATCTCGGATGCGGCCAGCAGTGCTTCCGTATCGCGTCTCAAGAACGCATCGAGCATCGCGGTGTGATCGGAATGGAGGACGGTTCGATCGACGCCGGCAACGTGAACCATCGGCTGGACCGGTTCGGTGATGTTCCAGGCCGCCTCGAACATGTGTAGAAGGCGATGCATGTTCGACGGCCGTGTCAGCGCCAAGTGGAAGTTACGGCTTTCGCAGTGATACGAGTGTGAGTCGTCGTAGCGCAGAGCGATTTCGAGTCTCGAGTTCACCTCGACGGCGTGAGCGTGGTCCTCCTTGGTTGCTTGTTCGACGGCAACGCTGAGCGCAGCAGATTCCAAGGTCTCGCGGACTATGTACATTTCACGCAGTTCGGCGGGTGTCAGTTGCGCGACGGTGTATCCGAATTGGTGTCGGTGATCGACCAGCGATTCACCGACCAGCGTCTTGAGTGACTCCCGGACGGGTATTCGGCTGACCCCGAAGCGCTCGGCGACTTCGGCCAGCGGAATGGGTGTGCCCGGAGGCGCCGATCCGGAAAGAATGACTCGACGCAGTTCGTCGAGGATTGCTTGCTGGGGACTTCCGGGAGTATCGATCACCAATTGCGTCAGCAGCACTGATCTACGGCGCGGTGCCATGGCGAACTCCCTTCTCGTCTGTTATGCGTAGAAACAGAGTAGAAACTCGATGTTGCGTGTGCGTGACAACTACGTAGCTGCCACGAATCGAACGAGCCGATGATTCTCCCTGTGCGAACGGCGCAGACGTGGACGAACGGGGTAGCGTTGAAAAGGTTCGAGAAGGAAGTGAGACGGTCGATGGTACCCGCGGCGCGGGGCGCGACCGATCAGCGCGTGATCGGGAATCTGCCCCATGAGCTGAGCAGTTTTGTCGGACGTCGACGCGAGTTATCCGAGGCCAGAAGGTTGTTCGAGGAATCGCGTCTACTGACCTTGACTGGTATCGGCGGAGTAGGTAAGACACGACTTGCCATCCGTCTGGCGAGCACGGTGCAGCGAGCATTCCGCGACGGGGTCTGGTTGGTGGAACTGGGCGAGCAGACTGATCCGAAATTACTCGACGACTACGTCGCGGTGAGGCTCGGTGTGCGGCCGGTCTCGTCGGATCCGCTGCACGCGATCATCGACTACTGCGCGGACCGGAGTCTGCTGTTGGTGCTCGACAACTGTGAACACCTGGTGGATTCTGTTGCGCGGTTTGCCGGTGAGATTCTGCGTCGGTGCGCCGGGGTGAAGATTCTGGCGACGAGTCGAGAATCGCTGGGAATGGGCGGTGAGGTGACGATGCGAGTTCCCTCGCTCACGACGCCACAGCAACAGTCGCGCGAATTCGAGGGCCTTGCCCAGTACGAATCCGTGTCGCTGTTCACCGAGCGCGCGGCGTCCGTTGTTCCGGGCTTTGTGCTGACCGACGAGAACAAGGATGCTGTTGCTCGGATTTGCCAGGATCTGGACGGATTGCCGTTGCCGATCGAGTTGGCGGCCGCCCGTCTGCGGGGTATGTCTGTGGAGCAGATCATGAATCGGCTCTCGGATCGTTACCGTTTCCTCACCTTGGGTGGACGTGGCGCACCGAGTCGTCAGCAGACGCTTCGTTTGTCGATCGATTGGAGCTATGACCTGTGCTCGCCGCTGGAACAACGGTTGTGGGGAAGGCTGAGCGTGTTCTCGGGTGGGTTCGACCTCGATGCTGCCGAAGGTGTGTGCGGGCAGGACATGAGTTCGACGGAAGTGCTCGATATCGTCACCGGCTTGGTCGAGAAATCCATCCTCATTCGTGAGGAATCCGACGGTGTCGTTCGCTACCGTCTTCTCGATCTTCTCCGGGAGTACGGGAGTGAAAAGTTGGAGGCCACCGGGGAACAGTTCGACGTGCATCGCCGCCATCGCGATTGGTTCGAAGATCTTGCTGTCCGAGCGGATTCCGACTGGATCAGCAGCAGGCAGGCCGAATGGATCGCATGGTTGAGGCGTGAACAGCGCAATGTCGACGACGCGCTGGAGTTTTCGATTTCGACGCCAGGACAGGTGCGGTCTGCGACTCGAATAGTTGCCGCCTTGTACCAACTGTGGGTGGCTGACGGCCTGATCGGCCCGCTGCGGTACTGGGCTGATCGAACCCTTGACGCCACAGCCGCCGAGACGGACATGTATCGCGCGGACGTCTTGTGCGGAGGCGCAGCGGCGCATGCGATGCAGGGCGATTACTTGCGTGCACGCGAATTGGTCGACGAGGGTTGGCGCCTTGCCGAGGTCGTGGGAGACGTGCGCTCGAGAGCCCTGGCAGCCTGGGCAGACGGGTACGTCGACACGTCTGCGGGTGAATTCGACACTGCTACAGCGAAGTTGGAATATGCTCTGGCGATGTTTCGAGTCGACGAAGATCTCCAGCACATGGTGATCGTTCTGAACACCCTCGGGCTCGCCTACCTAATTGCCGGTTCTTTGGATCGTTCGGTGGAGTGTTTCGACGAGTGTCTCGAGATCACCGTGCCGCTGCACGAAGTGACGAATCATGCCCACGCGTTGGGGTTCCTCGGACTCGTAGCTTGGCTTCGGGGTGACTTCGCGCGCGCGAGTGACTGTTCGGCAGGTAGCTTACGGACTGACAATTCTTCGATGAACGCCGCTTGGTGTGTTGAATCGTTGGCCTGGACTGCTGCAGCGCAACGTGATTGGAAACATGCAGCGGTTCTGCTTGGCGCCGCAGCGATGTACTGGCAGAAGATCGGGCGGCCGCTCTCCGGACTCTCGAGGTTGTCGGCTCACCGCGACAAGGCGATGAAGAGTGTTCGAAAGGCTCTGGGTGAGAGTGCTTTCGACAGGGAGTTTCACAGAGGGAGTGTGATGACCGAAGGTGAAGCCGTCGCATACGCACTCGACGAGCGTCGCAGTGCCCAGGCTGCATCGTCGAGCGAGGCAATTCGACTCACACGCCGCGAGCAGCAAGTTGCGGAACTCGTGGCTCAGGGCCTCACGAACCGCGCTATCGCAGAGCGCCTCTTCATCTCGGTGCGCACCGCTCAGGGGCACGTGGAGCATGTGCTGACAAAACTGGGATTCAATTCCCGGGCGCAGATCGCGGCGTGGGCAGTTTCTCACGCACACGAAGAGGAATCGCAAGGCGCTGCGCGATCCATAGATCGGCCGTGAGGGCTTCTACTGCAAAACACCAGGTCGTCACCGCAGTGCCCGAAATGCAGGTACAAATCCAGGTACCGATCCAGGTAGTTCGGCCGTCGCTCAGACGTCGGATGCACGGCAGTGTCGAGGTCGACCGAGTGCCAACCGCACTTTTCGACCGAGAAACTGGATCCGATCATGCCCGTCAACACCGCCGACCCCGATGCGTCCATCGAATGGGACACAGCCGTGGTCGACTCGCGAAGCGTGGACTTCGCGGAAGGCGGGGACGGCGAGTTGGTTGTTTTTCTGCATGGGTGGGGCTTGTCGCCGCGTGCGTATCGCTCGTCGCTTGCATCGCTGGTCAACAGGGGTTTTCGCGTGATCGCGCCCACACTTCCCGGACTCGGCGGCAGCGCAGAACTCGAGCCGAGCGATCGCACTTTTGACGGCTACGCGAAGTGGGTGGGTCGATTTCTCGACGCGATCGGGGTGAACAGTCCGGTAACCGTTGTGGGACATTCGTTCGGTGGTGGAGTGGCGGCAGCGGTGGCACATGATCGCCCGACCCTGGTTTCCCAGCTGGTGTTGGTGAACTCGGTCGGTGGTGGTGCGTGGTCACATTCGTCCGGGCGCGAGTACCCGAGCCGTCAGCGACCGCTGTTGAATTGGTGCGGCTCGGCGATAGCTGAAGCCATTGCGACCTTCCCGGCCCGTGGACCTATGCAGTTGCTGTTGGACGAGGTAGTTCCCAATGCGGTCCGCAATGCCGGTTCGTTGTGGCGCACGGCGAACTTGGCCAGGAACGCCGATCTCATCGCACTGTTCGAAACGATGGCAGAACGTGCGATGCCGGTGTCGATGCTGTGGAGCGTCGGCGATCAGGTGATCCCACGCGCAAGCTTCGACGCGATTCGTGCCGCCCTCGTAGATCCTCGAGTTCACGAAGTTCGTGGCAACCACAACTGGCTGATCGACGACGCCGAACTGTTCGGGCAGTTATTGACGCACGTGCTTTCCGATTCGGCCACAGAACTCGTCGGTTGACCGCCAACTACCGTGTATCTTCGAATCCATGAACAGGCAGGGAACGGCGACGCGATCGTTGTTGCTGCTTCTGCTGCCGTTCATCGCGATGCTCGCTACTCCACCGCTCGGTTCATCGGGCAGTGCCGCGGTTCTGGGAACCGCGATTGCTGTGTTTGTTGTTGCCGCATTGGCGACGTCGCCCCGCAGCGAGCTTCTGCAACTGTTTGCGCGCTCGTCGAGTGGGCCGGCCCGTGACGAGCGTTGTCTGCGTGGGTCTTTCCGCAGGCAGAGCAGCCCGGACGCCCCTGGTCGTCCACAACCCCGAGCTCCGGGAATTGGTCTGTAGTCTGGCACCGCGCGGGTGAGAAACCCGTCGTAGGTCGGTCAGCGAAGCTCAGCCCACGACCATTCCCCGCGCTCGCATTCTGCTCGAGCGTGCCTCTTGGTGAGGTTCATTCATCATGCTTGATTTCATCTATTACCCCGTATCCGGAATCTTGTGGTTCTGGCACAAGGTTTTCTCCCTGGTTTCGGGAGCACCCGACAGCGGTGTCGTCTGGGCACTGTCCGTGGTGTTTCTCGTCTTCACGCTCCGAGCGATTCTTTTCAAACCGTTTGTCAAACAGGTCCGCACGCAGTTGGTGATGCAGAAATTACAACCGCAGATCAAGGCATTGCAGAAGAAGTACGCCGGCGACAATCAGAAGCTTGCCGCGGAGATGGCAAAGCTCCAGAAAGAACACAACTACAGCCCGCTGCTCGGATGTTTGCCGATGCTTATTCAGGCTCCGGTCTTCATCGGCCTGTATCACGTTCTGCGGTCGTTCAATCGGACGGGAGCGGCTACCCACGTCCCGTTCCTCAGCCCTACCGAACCCATGTCCATCGCCGACAACGCGAACACTGCGAACTACTTTTTCAGTGCCTCGGATGTGCAGTCGTTTCTCGATGCGAAGCTGTTCGGGGCGCCGCTGTCGGCGATGATTTCGAGTCCGGCCGCGCAATTGGAGGCGTTTGGCGATGTGACCCGGCTGTCCATAGTTCTGGTCGCAGTTCCGCTGATGATCTTTGCCGCGGTGGCGACGCACTTCACGTCGCGGGCATCTATCGCGAGGCAGGTGGACACCGGGACCGTCAACCCGCAAACGGCGATCATGAACAAACTCGCGTTGTGGGTGTTTCCGGTCGGAGTGGTTGCCTTCGGTGCGTTTGTGCCGGTCGCGATCCTGATCTATTTTGTGAGCAACAACTGCTGGACATTCGCGCAACAGCATTTTGTGTACGGCCGGATTGCGGCGGAGCAGCGCGAGGCAGATGTGCAGATCCCGCCAGGCTCCGCGTCCACAGCGCCTCTTCCTGGTGCCAAGCCGACCAAGGCAAAACGGAAATCGTGACGGAAATCAGCACTCCCTACCGGCTGGTAACACACGTACGCTGGATTTCATGACCAAGTGGACTGCAGAAGACGTTGTCGATCAGACCGGCCGCACGTTTGTGGTGACCGGGGCCAACAGTGGGTTGGGGGAGGTAGTTGCACGGGCATTGGGCAAAGCGGGCGCAACCGTAGTACTTGCGTGCCGCGACACATCGAAGGCTGAACCCATTGCGGCGGAGATCGGTTCCAACGCGGTGGTACGGCAACTCGATCTTGCGGATCTCGCGTCGGTGCGGGCATTTGCCGACGCCACAGACGCCGTCGACGTTCTGGTAAACAACGCCGGTGTCATGGCGATACCGTTTCGCCGGACTGTCGACGGTTTCGAAATGCAGATCGGCACAAACCATCTGGGGCATTTTGCGCTCACCGGCTTGCTGAAGGACAAGCTGACGGATCGTGTCGTGACGATGTCGAGCGCACTGCACCAACTGGGAACCGTCGATCTCGATGATCTCAACTTCGAGCATCGCAAATACAACCGGTGGCTGGCGTACGGGCAGTCCAAACTCGCCAATCTGCTGTTCACGTACGAACTTCAACGCAAACTGGCTGCGTCGGGTTCGCCGCTCAAGGCATTGGCGTCGCATCCGGGGTATGCGTCGACAAACCTGCAGGGCCACACCGAGTCCGTCTTCGACAAGCTCATGGGCATCGGCAACCGGATCATCGCGCAGTCTGCGGAGATGGGCGCATTGCCGGAGCTGTATGCGGCAACCGTTCCTGATGCATTCGGCGGCAGCTATATCGGCCCGGACGGTCCGTTCGAGCAGCGTGGATACCCGAAAGTGGTTGGCTCGAACAAGAAATCGCACGATACCGAGACCGCAGCGGGCCTGTGGACGCTTTCCGAGAAGTTGACCGGAGTGTCGTTCGGACTGTGACGCCGATGGCCGCGAACCCCAGTGGGATTCGCGGCCATTGCAGCAGTTGCACTGTTACATCAGTTCCGCTGTTACAGCGTGACAACCATCTTGCCGGTGTTCGCGCCGCGCATCAGATCGATGAACGCCTGCGGGGCATTGTCGAGACCTTCGACTTTGGTCTCGTCCCACGCAATCTTGTTGTCGGCGAGCCACCCCGCCATGTGGGTGCGGAACTCGGGGCCGAGATGGCGGTATCCGCCAACCAGGAATCCGCGCAATGTGAGCTGCTTGCCGATCGCTGCCGCCAAGTTGCTGGGGGCAGTGGGCTTTTCGGTGGTGTTGTACTGAGCGATGGCTCCGCACATCGCGATTCGGCCGCCAGAATTCATGGCGTCGATAGCCGCCTCGAGATGTTCACCGCCGACGTTGTCGAAGTAGACGTCGATTCCGTCGGGTGCGGCAGCAGCGAGAAGTTCGGTGACCGGTCCGTCGTGATAGTCGAACGCGGCATCGAAGCCGAGTTCGAGGAGACGAGCGACCTTCGCCGGAGAACCCGCGCTGCCGATCACACGCTTGGCACCCAGGAGCTTTGCGATCTGGCCGACCAGTGATCCGACGGCTCCTGCTGCGCCGGAGACGAATACGGTGTCACCTTCTTTGAACTCGGCAACAGCTGTCAGTCCCGCGTACGCGGTGAGGCCCGTCATGCCGAGCGCACCGAGGTAGGCCGTGGCCGGGGCAATGGACGTATCAGCGGGAGTGACGGCTGTCCCGTCGAGAATCGCGTACTCGCGCCACCCGAGGCCGTGGACGACAACGTCTCCGACAGTGCGATCGGCGGACTTCGAGGCGATAACCTCTCCGACTGCGCCACCGTCGAGAGCCGCGCCGATCTGGAAGGGCGGCAGGTACGACTTCACGTCGTTCATGCGTCCACGCATGTACGGATCGACCGAGATCGCGATGTTGCGCACCAGGATCTGGCCGTCTTCGAGTTCGGGAAGCTCGACCTCGACTGTGGAGAAGTTCTCGGGGGTCGGCCAACCGTTCGGCCGGGATGCAAGGTGGATCTCGCGGCTGATTGTGGGGGTGGAACTCATTAATCGTCCTTACTTACTTCGAGGGTGACCTCGATGTTGCCGCGAGTTGCGTTGGAGTACGGGCACACCTGGTGCGCCTTCTCCGTCAGCTCGACGGCCTGTTCATGGGGCAAATGGGGAAGTGAAACTTCAAGCGTCACAGCAAGTCCGAAACCGCCGGCGTCGTTCGGGCCGATGCCGACGCGAGCGCCTACCGCAGAGTCCGCAACATTGGCTTTCTCCGCTCGGGCGACCATCTGCAGTGCAGAGTGGAAGCACGCCGCATATCCGGCGGCAAAGAGCTGCTCGGGATTGGTGCCGTCGCCGCTGCCGCCCATTTCCTTCGGGATGGCCAGGCCGAGATCGAGGCGTCCGTCGGAGGTGCGGGCGTGGCCGTTGCGACCTTCGCCGGTGGCCAGTGCTTCTGCGGTGTACACGATGTTCATGGCTTCTTCTTTCCGTCGACAGCGTTGGATGTTTGAAGGTGCTTGCCTAGCCGGACCAGGACTTCCCGGAGTTTCACCAGTTCGTCGAGATCAAGTCCCGTTGCCTCGGCGAGCGTGCGGGGTATGTCTTCTGCCTTGCTGCGCAGTGCCAAACCGCTCTCGGTCAGGTGAATCTCGACGCGGCGCTCGTCACTGGTCAGGCGTCGGCGCTCGATGAGCCCTTGGCTTTCCAGTCGCTTGAGGAGCGGCGAGAGAGTGCCGGTGTCGAGATCAAGGGCGTCGCAGATATCCCGAACGCCGCGGCCGTCGCGTTCCCACAGTGTCAGCAGGACCAGGTACTGGGGATACGTAATTCCCAGGTCCTCCAGCATGGTTCGGTAGGCGGCCGTGGTTGCTCGCGACGCCGAGTAGAGGGCGAAGCAGAGTTGGTGTTCGAGGGCGAGCGGGTTGGTCACAAGAAATACTGTAGCGCACAGTTTAGTTGTGCACAACCTAGCTGTGCAAAATCGATCTTGGACGCCTGCGGTCGTTCACGGAGTATTGACACGCCTGCCACCTGTCCGACGCGTGTGGACGGTACTTCTGAACGATGAGCGATTCGACGGAATATGACCTGGTTGTCATCGGCTCCGGCCCGGGCGGGCAGAAGGCGGCAATCGCGGCCGCCAAGCTGGGTAAACGAGTGGCCATGGTCGAGAAGGGGAACATGCTCGGGGGAGTGTGTGTCAATACCGGCACCATTCCGTCGAAGACGTTGCGGGAGGCGGTTCTCTATCTGACCGGCATGAATCAGCGCGAACTGTACGGCGCGAGCTACCGGGTGAAGGGAAACATCACACCGGCGGATCTGTTGGCTCGAACGCAGCATGTCATCACCAAGGAGATCGAGGTGGTGAGATCACAACTCTTGCGTAACCGCGTCGAACTGCTGGTCGGGGTCGGGTCATTTGTCGACGCGCACACCATCCTCGTCGAGGATGCTTCGCGCGGCGACAAGATGACGATTACCGCGAAGTTCGTCGTGATCGCCACGGGCACACTGCCTGCGCGTCCGGCGGGCGTCTCGTTCGACAGCCACCGAGTTCTCGATTCCGACGGAATCCTGAATCTGACGTCCATTCCCGGCACCATGGTCGTGGTCGGCGCTGGTGTTATCGGAATCGAATACGCGTCGATGTTCGCCGCGCTCGGCACCAAGGTCACCGTCGTGGAGAAACGAACCTCGATGCTGGACTTCTGCGACCCTGAGATCATCGAATCGCTTCGGTATCACTTGCGGGATCTGGCGGTGACGTTTCGATTCGGTGAGGAGGTGACTGCCGTCGACGTCGGCGCCAACGGAACTCTCACCACGTTGGGTAGCGGCAAGCAAATTCCAGCCGAAACCGTCATGTATTCGGCTGGGCGTCAAGGTCTTACCGCGCCTCTGGCGTTGGAGAATGCCGGACTCGAGGCCGACGACCGCGGCCGAATTTACGTGGACGAGAATTTCCGCACCAAGGTCGAGCACATTTACGCCGTCGGCGATGTCATCGGATTCCCGGCTCTTGCAGCCACTTCCATGGATCAGGGTCGACTGGCGGCGTATCACGCGTTCGAAGAACCTGGCGCGAAGTTGATGGACTTGCAGCCTATCGGCATCTACTCGATTCCCGAGGTGTCATACGTCGGCGCAACCGAGGTCGACTTGACCGAGGAATCGGTGCCGTACGAGGTCGGGGTGTCGCGCTACCGCGAACTTGCCCGCGGTCAGATCGCCGGTGACTCATACGGAATGCTGAAAATTCTGGTATCCACGGACGACCTCAAGTTACTCGGGGTTCACATCTTCGGTTCGGGAGCAACAGATCTCGTCCACATCGGACAGGCGGTCATGGGGTGCGGCGGTACCGTGGAATACCTTGTGGATGCGGTCTTCAACTACCCGACGCTGTCCGAGGCGTACAAGGTTGCTGCCCTCGACGTGATGAATAAGATCAGGGCCCTCAAGCAGTTCCAGTAGACAACGATGTCAGGTGGCGGTGAATGCGGTTGATCGACGGATTCCCGATCGTGCGCCGGCCTTCGAGCCGCACTCTGCTCGGAGTAGTGCCGTAGTAAGCCTCGAAGGCTCGTACGAAGTGCGGTTTTGACGTGAATCCCCAACGGCGAGAGATATCTTCGACGGACGCGTCGGCGGAATCCGGTGTCGTCAGTTCGCGGTACGCATGTTCTAGTCGCTTACGGCGGATCACCTGCGCAATCCCACCGTCGTCGTTGAACGCACGGTAGAGCTGCGCCCGGGAGACTGCCAGTGCAACGCAGATTGTCGTAGGGCTGAGCCAACTCTCGCCGAGATGATCGAGAATGTACACCAGGGCGCGCGCTCGAAGACCCTCCGGAGGTGCTCGAAGTTGTTGCTCGGGTGCAACGTGCCCCACACTGGCTTTCAGCAGCGATTCGACAACGTTTTCGTACTGCGCCGCGCCAGCGAAGTCGAGGTGGGGGAGTGCGTCCGAGATCGACTGCAGGCACTGCGAGAAAACTACCGCGGGCGTGCCCGTCAGGACGGTGCCGTGCAAGGAGCGACCGTGCGACGAGGCCTCGACGAGTGCACGCGGCACAACCAGACTGATCGTGCGGGCAGTGCGCTGCGAGTGTGTCCGGACGCTCGCGCGAAGCGGTTTGCCTAAATCGACAAACGAGACCTCGTTCGTCCGGACGAGGAAGTCGACACCGTCGGCGTCGCCGCCCATCGCGCCGGCTGTCCACGCCTGGACCACGTAGTGATCGTCCAGTTCGCTTTCCGTGATCAGTCGACGGTTTCGTACGTAGTTCTGACTGTTGACGGTGGTCTCGCCGATCAGTGACGTCCCGGTGGCAGTACCCGAGATCGTCCCGTGAAGTGGGACATCTCGGCCGGCGCGTTCGGTGACGTAGAAGGGCCGAGTCGCTGCTCGCCAGTAGTCGTCACGGTCCGCCGCGTCCACAAATCCCGTGGATATGTCAATCCGGGGCTCAATCATGGGCACGCGGGGGATGTTATGTGAAATAGGCCAGGTCAGGGGCGCTTTCCGGAAAATAGCAGAGATAAGTGATCGGCGCCACAAAGTGAGACAAAGCGGGCATGAAATGGAGACGCTTCGCATTCACACTGCGGTGGACATGGGCCTATGGTCGATACTATGCGCGGATCTGTGTGGAATTTCTGCTCGGGCCGGGGGTTTGCCTCCCGGTTTCGGGGCGTGCCCGCAGTAGGGCTCGCGTAGTGCCCGGATCGAAGTCGGATCCGATCGACCGCAAGCCCAGAAGTCGTGTCTCCGTGCGCCGCAGGCTGCTGGGGGCCGCGTCGTCGACGCCCCGTGCTCGACTCGTCAAGCTGATGCAATCGCCGTCGGGATTGACTGTTCTCGACGCTCCCCGCGGGTTTGGTAAAACCGCACTCGCCGGATTGTGGTTGTCGGCCCCGGCTCCATTGCCGAATCGGCCGGTGGTGTGGGTGCCTGCGCCTGATGCGCCCACAAATCACATCGACTACTGGGACAAGGCACTGACCGTCATTCAGGATTCCTGCGAGGCAGTTCCGAGGCTCGCGGATAATCACGCGCACCCCGAACGCGAGATGCGCGAGTATCTTGCGGCATCGACTGTGCCGTTCGTGGTGGTGTTCAACCGGGTGGATCTGATCGAGGGGCATGGCCTCGGTGAGCGGCTCACTGCCCTGATCGACGACGTGCCGGGATTGAAAATAATTGTCACACTGCAAGATCGAGCATCCGTGGAGGTCCTGGACAACGTCCGCATCGAGGAGAGCCTGACCGTAGACGATTTGCGATACACACCGGACGAAGCAGTGGCACTGTTTTCCGGAGCCGGTATTGCCGTGCCTGCCGATGTTGTCCACTCGATCTGCGGGCGGTTGGCGGGTGTACCCGCGCTGATGAAGGTGGCTGTGGATGTCGTGAGCGGGCTTCCGGAGCGCTCCCGTAGCCGCGAGATAATTATGCAGCGCATCGATCTGGCGCTCTACGGCTACACAAAGCGCCAGGTGCCTCCGAAGGCTGCGCGTACCGAGTTGTCGAATTTCACGCTTCGAATCGCTGCGGCGCGGACTGTTACCGTGGCAACAGCGCAGTTGTTGGTCCCGGGGGTCGACGTTGCCCCGCTGATGAATCGGCTCGAATCGTCCGCCTTGTTGTTCCGCGACCGGCATCGGGAGAATTGGTATTTTCCTCCTGCCGTTCGTGAAGCGCTGATGAGGATCGACGACGAAACCGGCGGTGCTTCCAGGGAGCGGTTGCTCCTACTGTCGCGGTATTGCCTCGACCACGGTGATATCGCCGATGCGGTCCACTACGCAATCGACGCGCAGGACTGGTCGGAGGTCGCTGCCATTCTCAGCCGGCACTGGGCGGATCTCCTGGTAGCGCATTCCGGGTTGCTCCGAAAAGCTATGTGGTCCATGCCGGAAGAGATCATGTCGGCAAGTCGTTCCATGCAGGTCGGGCGCGACATGCTGGAGTTCCGGTTGCGTACACCCTCCGTGGATCTCGACACCTACAACACGGAGTCCTCGGAACTTGCGGACGTCGCTGCGATGACCGACGTGCTCGCCCAACTGAACAGCGGAACGGTTCAAGTTATCGTGTTGCGCGCATCGGGAGAGCACGGGCGATCAGCCGACGTCGCACGCACTCTCGTCGATATCGCGGACTATCTGGATGTCGGCCGGATCGACGAGTTCAGAAGTCAGCTACCAGCTCTGCGTCTGATCTGGGGTGTCGCATTTCAACTTGTCGGCAATGTCGACGACGCAGCCACACAATTGGCGATCGCATACCAGGATGCGCTTCACAGCGGTCCACGTTTTGTTGCGCGACATTCAGCCGGCAATGCGGCGCTCAATGAGGTTCTGCGCGGCAGACTTTCGGAGGCGTCGCAATGGCTTCTCGCGGAAGGGGTAGAACCCGACGTTCCCGGGTGGCTGGGACCGCCGTCCCATATCGGCGGCGCAATCGCCCGGCTCTTGATTGCGTTGGATACGTTGGATCTTTCCGCGGCTGCTGCGGCGATCGAGATTCTCGACGGTATCTCGCCGGCTGGCGACGTGTGGGCCTTCGAAGCGTATGCCCGGACGCGGTGGGCATTGGCTCGGCGCGATCCTTTCGCGGGGCTGGTCACTCTTCAACGTGCCGGCGCCGCAAACGAACCGCCCGTCAATTGTGGCGTCTCGAGCGGTGCCGCAATGCTGAGCGCCGCGCGCATCGATCTGCTCCTGGCCGCCGGTGAAGGGGCCAAGGCAATTGGCGAGGCTGCGGTTCTCGGGAACCGCTTGCCGATAGTGCAGGTCTCGGCGGCACGTGCCTACTTTCTGACGGGGAACCCTGAGCGAGCCCTGCAACTATGCCGGGCAATCGACTGGAGCGCAGATTTCTATCCCAGGGTGCATACCGAGGCGAAACTGGTAGAAACCGCGGCATATCACAGTTTGGGCGAGTGGTCGGATGCCGGCGATTCATGGTCCAGGGCTTGTGAATTGGTCGAGCGCACCGGTGCTCTTTCCGCGTTCTCGACAATTCCGCGACGAGTGATCGAGGATCTCGAAACGCGCGCACCATCACGTAGCAGCTCTGTTGTCGCTTTTCTCGAATCCGAAGCGGTAGAGATGTATCCCCCGACAATCGAACGCCTGGTCCTCAGCAGGCGTGAGGCAGAAGTGCTCCGCGGATTGTCGGACGGACTGCCCATCGCCGATATCGCCCGGAAGCTCTTTGTCACCCAGAACACGATGAAAAGTCACATTCGGCGGTTGTACCGAAAGCTCGGTGTCCATTCGCGTGACGAGGCTGTTGCCGCGGCACACCGGCTCTCCTTGCTCGGCGCAGAACCGGTGCGCCAACGGTTCTCACCGTAGATTGGTCTCTGCGTACACGGTCATCGCTTCGCGGATCAGCTCTGCCGTACCCGGACCGTGGACGTCGTAGTTGGCGCGGAATCGTGGATCGTCGACGTACATCTGTCCCAGTCCGATAAATGCGTCGGCGCTGGGAGTTTTTCCCTGCCAACCGGTTTTGACCCAGGTGAACTGGCGGTGGGTGATGGCCTGGACGGTGTCGGATTCGGGTCCGAGCCCGTCTGCTGCGGCTTTGCCGAACGCCGCGGCGATGTCTTTGTGCGCGTTCAGGTGAGACGTCTTCTCCTGCTCGGACATCGAGCGCCACCACTTGTCGCTGCTGGTGTATACGTCGCTACCCCACCTTTCGATCACCTCGTCTTTGTATTGAGCGTGGTCGAAGCCGTCGAACACTTCTTCAGGCATGAGTGGTAGTCCTTTCTCGGTTTTTCTCAATGTTGTTGTCACCGAATCGATCTGGCGACAAATCCGGGCGCGTTCTTGTTCGAGCAGTTCGAGGTGAGTGTGCAGGGCGGTTGTTGTGTCTCGTTCGCCGCCCAGAATCTCCGCTATGACCGGCAGTCCTAGGCCGAGTTCACGCAGCAGCAGGATTCGCTGAAGCCGAACCAGTGCTGTGTCGTCGTAGAAGCGGTATCCACCTGCTCCCGTTCGATGGGGTTTCAGTAGTCCCAGGTCGCCGTAGTGGCGCAGGGTTCTGCTGGTGGTTCCCGCAGCTTTGGCAAGCTCTTGGATGGACCATTCGGTCACTGTTTTCCACTCCCTTCCTCTATCGGTGCGCTGTATCCATTGTGTAAGTTGACGTAACGTCAAGGTCAAGGGGAATTTTGCACCTGATTTCCGCGGTCGTCACGAACGCGTCTCCAGCTGACCGATTCGATGAACTAACCAGGGTGATCCAGCTCACTTGATGATCGTATTGAATAGTTCAAGCGCCCTCTGTTGACGCTTTCTCATACCTCGATAACGATCACCTGAACAGAACGAAATGTGCTGAAGACAGGAACGGTGGTCACGATGACTGAACTGGTGTCGGGCGTAGCCCAGACCAAGCCCTATGACCTCGACGATCGGTACCGGTCGGGATCGGGTCCGGTGTTGCTGACCGGTGTTCAGGCAATCGCTCGTGGCTTCGTCGAACAGCATGTCCGCGACATCCGCGCAGGCAAGCGGATCGCCACCTTTGTCTCCGGGTACCAGGGGAGTCCCCTCGGCGGCGTGGACAAGATGCTCCACGGGATGCCCAAGGTGCTCGCCGAGCACGACATCACCTTCGTACCCGGCTTCAACGAGGAACTTGCGGCCACCGCGGTCTGGGGTAGCCAAACAGACCTTCCTGCAGGAACCGCGACCCACGACGGCGTGACCGGCATCTGGTACGGCAAGGGGCCCGGTGTCGACCGCGCTACCGATACCATCCGCCACGCGAACATGTACGGCGTCAACCCCAGGGGCGGCGTCGTCCTTCTGGTGGGCGACGATCCTGCATCCAAATCGTCGACCGTACCTGCAGTGAGTGAGCGCTCCCTCGCAGCAATGGGCGTGCCGGTTCTGTTCCCCCGCAACGCCGAAGAAATCATCACGATGGGCATGCACGCGGTGGCGCTTTCACGCGCATCCGGTTGTGTTGTGGCCCTGAAGATCGTTGCCGACGTAGCGGACGGCGCGTGGACGGTTGACGGCAGCATCGCCGACTTCGACATCGTGGTGCCCGAGGTGCAGTTCGAAGGTAAGCCATTTGTCTACAAGCAGCGTCAGATGGCAGCGCCGCCGGACAGCGTCATCGCAGAAGCCGACCTGTACGGACCCCGGTGGGATCTGGTGCAGGCCTACGGCGCCGCGAACAATCTTGATGTGATCGAGGTTGATCCGTCAGGTGCCAAGATCGGAATTGCCGCTACCGGAACCACATTCGACTCCGTACGTCAGGCTCTGACAGACCTGGGTGTCGACGACGCAGCCCTGCATCGTGCGGGAATTCGGCTGCTCCGTATCGGTATGCCGTACCCGGTGGTGGGGGAGTCGGTGCGAGAGTTCGCAACCGGACTCGAGCAGATCATCGTGGTCGAGGACAAGACGGCATTCATCGAGGCTCAGATTCGAGAGATCCTCTACGGAATCGATGATGCGCCTCGCATCATCGGTAAGCGCGACGGCCAGGGCCGTCTGCTCATGCCCGCGAGTGGTGAGCTCACCGCAGGCCGGTTGCTCGCCCCGTTGCGCCGCGTACTCAAGCCGCACGTCGAGCTCAAGCGCACCCTCCCGGCTCCGCTGTCGCTGAACGTGCTCTCCGCCAAGCGAACCGCGTACTTCTGCAGTGGGTGCCCTCACAACCGTTCCACCGCAATCCCTGAGGGTTCCATCGGCGGCGGCGGAATCGGTTGCCACACACTCGTCACCATGTCCGGCCGTGAGGACAGCGCTGTCACCGGTTTGACGCAGATGGGCGGCGAGGGCAGCCAGTGGATCGGGCAGGCACCGTTCACCGACGTGCCTCACCTGTTCCAGAACATCGGCGACGGCACCTTCTTCCATTCCGGTCAATTGGCTGTTCAGGCGTGCATCGCTGCAGGCGTGAACATCACCTACAAGTTGCTCTACAACGAGGTAGTGGCGATGACCGGTGCGCAGGACGCAGAAGGTGCCCTCTCCGTTGCTCAACTCAGCCACAAGCTGACCACCGAGGGCGTCAAGCAGATCATCATCTGTGCGGACGATCCGGGCCGGCACAGCAAGCGTGCCCTGGCCAAGGGCACCAAACTCTGGCACCGCGATCGTCTCGACGAGGCGCAGAAGGAACTTCGCGAGATCAAGGGCGTCACGGTCCTGATCTACGACCAGCACTGTGCGGCCGACGCGCGGCGTCAGCGCAAGCGTGGCACGTTGCCCACCCGCAACACCCGCGTCGTCATCAACGAAGCGGTGTGCGAAGGTTGCGGTGACTGCGGAGTGAAGTCGAATTGCCTGTCTGTTCAGCCGGTGGACACCGAGTACGGTCGCAAGACGAAGATCGACCAGACGTCGTGCAACACCGACTACACCTGCATGGACGGCGATTGCCCTTCGTTCGTGACCGTCGAACTGGTTCCCGGAAAGAAGGCTCCCAAGGCCGCTCGTCCGGTCCCGCCAGTGGTCGCAGATCCTGATCTGGGCCCGCTCACCACAACCCAGAATGTTTTCCTCGCAGGTATCGGCGGCACCGGCATCGTCACCGTCAACCAGGTGCTGGCAACAGCAGCGCTGCGCGCCGGCCTCGAGGTCGAGAGCCTTGACCAGATCGGTCTCAGTCAGAAAGCCGGACCCGTTGTCTCCCACTTGCGTTTCAGTTCCGGAGCGCTCGAGCCGTCCAACCGGCTCACCCCGGGTAGTGCGGATTGCATCGTTGCCTTCGACCTGCTGACCGCGACCGACAACAAGAACCTCGACTACGGCAACCACGAGTCGACCATCTCCATCGCCTCGACGTCGCAGACGCCGACCGGAGACATGGTCTACGACAAGGATGTTCGCTACCCGGAGGAGTCCTCCCTCTTGGCTCGCCTTGACAAGGTCTCGCGGACGCTGCGTTCGTTCGATGCACTTGCCGCGGCCCAGGAGTTGTTCGGTAACACGGCAGCAGCCAACTTCCTGCTCATCGGTGCGGCTTACCAAAGCGGGGGACTTCGTCTTCCGGCTGAGGCCATCGAAGAGGCGATCGGCATCAACGGTGTTGCGGTGGAAGCAAATATCGCCGCATTCCGCTGGGGCCGCGCGGCAATTGCCGACACGATTGCGTTCGAGGCAGTCACGACGCCTGCCAAGTCCGTCCGCACACCGGTCGTCGCACCGGCACACATGTTCGCCGGGACAACCTTGGCTGGTGAAACCCTGCGACTGGTGGAACTGCGTGCGGCGCAGCTCATCGAGTTCCA
The DNA here is from genome assembly GCF_019334125.1 of Rhodococcus globerulus. NCBI lineage: Bacteria > Bacillati > Actinomycetota > Actinomycetes > Mycobacteriales > Nocardiaceae > Rhodococcus > Rhodococcus globerulus. The sequence goes on along the minus strand of NZ_CP079698.1, from coordinate 6,694,573 downwards.
GTCCGTCAAGGTCGCTGCGCGGTACATCGATCAGGTTCAGGCAGTCTGGACCGCCGAGCGGGCCGCAACCGAGCGCACCGACTTCAGTGAAGCGGTCGCCCGTGGCCTGTTCAAGTTCACCGCGTACAAGGACGAGTACGAAGTTGCTCGCATGCTGGTCGATCCCGCCTTCATCGACGAGGTCAAGTCCCAGGTGCCTGCAGGGGAGAACCTGACATACAAACTGCACCCGCCGATTCTCAAGGTGATGGGTCGCAAGAAGAAGATCGGGTTCGGGCCGAAGTCGCATGTCGCGCTGAAGGTTCTGGCGAAGGGCAAGAAGCTCCGCGGCACCAAGCTCGATCCGTTCGGCTACATGCACGTTCGCAAGGTCGAGCGTGAACTGCTCGACCAGTACGAGACCATCGTCGCGGATCTGTCCCGCGCCTTGGGCGCCGAAGGTTACGACCGCGCCGTCGACATCGCGGCTCTCCCGGACATGGTTCGTGGTTACGAGGACGTCAAGCTCGGCAACGTCGAACTGTACAAGGCGCGCCTGCGTGAGTTGGGTGTCAACGGCTAACTCGGTACGAGGGATGACTGTGCCCCAGCGACATTGTCGCTGGGGCACAGTTGTGTTCCAGCGATATTGCCAATGAATCTTGACCTTGACGCTACGTCATGGTTGACACTGTGTTCATGCGAATAGGACAGCTAGCGGAGGCTGCTCAGACCACACCGAGGACTGTGCGGCACTACCATCGGCTCGGATTGCTCGCGGAACCCGTCCGGCGGGCAAACGGGTACCGCGAGTACACGATGGATGACGTCGTACGGTTGGTCCGCATTCGCTGGTTGGCCGAGCGGGGTGTTCCGTTGGGTTCGATAGCGGCGTTGTTCGCCGCAGACACCTCGGGAGAAGGGGTGAGCGATACCGTTGCCGATCTCCGAGCGTTGATCGGGGCAGTGGAAGTCGAACAGGCAAAACTGGCGCGTCGGCATGTCGGACTGACGTCGATGCTCGCGGACGCCGAGAGCGGCCGCACTGTGTCTGCCTTGCCTACGGACGTTGCGTCAGCTCTGACCGAGGCCGTCGATACCGCGTCGTCGCCGGGAGTGCAGCGCGCGCTCGAGCGTGAACGAGATCTTCTCGAGGTGCTGGCAATGACGGGAAGTGCTCCCGAGCAGTTTTTACACTCCTATGCGTCGGTGATCGCGGATGACGAGAAGCGTTCCCGTTACCTCGCGTCGCTGTCGGACTGGTCGAGTATCGAAGGGAAGGAGCCGGTTTCGATCGAGAGCGCGATTGGGCAGCTCGCATGCAGCATCCTGGCCCAATTCGACGAGCAGACAATTGCGGACCTGAGGGCCCAGTCAGACGTCGGGCTAGGCATGCCCGTCTCGCTCGACGATGTTGTTCCGGACCCGGCGCAACGTGAGGTAGTACTGCGGGTTCAGCGCGCGCTCGTGGCGCGAATAGTCGACGAAGGTGAGGGGCGATGACATTCTCGAACACAAAACTTGGGGCGTTGTGGCTCTGGATTCGTGGCCGTGACGCAGTTGTGGAGCAAGGCGCCGTCGTTGTTCGATCCAGCGGTGGATCATTGGTTCTTCCTGTCGCTTTCGGCGTTGCCACCGTCATCGAAATGGCGGTGCTGCACATTCTTGTGCCATGGATGTGGCTCAGTGTGATTCTTGCAGTGGCGTCCGTGTGGTCGTTGGTGGTGCTGTTCGGCTACCTGGCTCTGCATCGGGTTCATCCACATTTCGTGACGGACACACGGTTCGTGGTGCGACAATCCGGAACAGTTGTCGCTTCGATCGACCGAGAGTCTATGGCGTCGGCGGCGTGTGTGCGTCGATTCGACACAACAACACCGGAGTTAGAAGGCAGTCGGTTGACGTTGCCGAATCTCGACGGAACCAACGTCGATGTGGTTCTGCGACAACCGATCCACGTCGAACTTCCGGCGTTGATCCCGCGATACCGCCGGAGCGGATTTGTCGACAGGATCAGCCTGTACGTCGACGAACCCGCCGACCTGGTGGGAATTTTGTCGAAGGTGCCGTGAATGCAGTTGGGCTACTGAGGGTTTTGCGCGGAATTGGCGTAGCGAACCGACCCGGCAACAACAGTCATGGCGATCTCAGTGGTGAGGAGTGAGTCGGCACCTTCTGCGAACGGGTCGTGTTTCAGGACGACAAAATCGGCAGCCTTGCCCCGAACCAGTTGTCCGGTCAGGTTTTCCCACCGGCACGAGTAGGCCGCGTCCCGAGTGGCGTGCGCGAGAGCTTCCGCGAGAGGAAGTGCGTACTGCGGCAGGTTGGGTGGCAGTGACGGGTCGATGGCAGACATACGAGTGGTGGCGATGAACATGTTCGGCAGCGGTGGATGAGGCGCGGTCGGCGCGTCCGATCCCAAGGCGAGAACCGCACCGGCCTCCGTGAATTCGGGCCATGGGTAGGCGCGATTCACACGGTAGTCGCCGAGCATTGCCCGCCAGTTTTCTTGAATAGCAGGATCCGCGTGAACTGGTTGCATCGAGGCGACCACACCGAGTCGGGCAAGGCGCTCGACGTTGTCTCGGGTGATCGACTCCAGATGTTCCATCCGATGCCGCCGGGGAATATCCCCGTTGGTGGCTATCGCGTATTCGAGTGCCGTCAAACCGATCTCGGACGCCTCGTCGCCGATGGCATGCATGGCGATTTGCAGGCCTGCGGCGTCGGCGGCGGTCACGACAGGTATCAATGACTCCAGGTCCCAGATGGGCTCGGCGTTGGTGCCGTCCGAATACGGCTCTTTCATTGCAGCAGTGCAGCTGTCGATCACACCGTCGATGATGATCTTGATGCCCGCGACGGCGAGCCACGGACCTTGGACGCGATTGTGCAGCTCGATCACGTCATGAACTTGCCTGACATTATCGGCGTCGTTGTCCTCACGCGTCATCAGCCAATGTGCAGCGACCCGCAACGGCAGCGTTCCGTTCCCTGCGTCCAATGCTCTTTCCAGACAAGCTAATTCGTCCGGGCCAAGTGCCATGTCCACTGCGCCGGTTACGCCGTCTTCGAGATAACGGCGGAACGCGAGCGCCAGGGCCGTGTCCCGGTCTTGGTCGGTTGCGAGTTCAGCCAGCTTCGGCCACACGTAGAGCATCACCGCGGTCTCATACAGCATTCCGGTTGCTTCTCCGGTGCTCGGGTCTCGATCGATGCGACCACCGATCGGGTCGGGCGTGTCGGCATCGATGCCGAGTTCTCGTAGCGCCGCGCTGTTCACCCAGACAGAATGTAGATCGTTGGCATCGAGGTACACCGGACGGTCGGGCACGACGGCGTCGATCATTTCCCGCGTCGGGTGTTGCCCACCGAGTGCCGAGAACAGCCAACTGCGTCCAAGCAGACGAGGTGCATCGGGGTTCGATTCCGCGAATTGGCGGATGCCGGCCTGAATGTCGGCAACACTGGTGGCGTCGAGTAAATCGAGCTTCTGCAGTGAGAATCCCATCATGATCAAATGGGTATGCGCGTCGACAAAACCGGGAAGTACAACGGCGCCTTGGAGATCGACTACTTCGGCGTCAGGGGCAAGGATTTCCGCGAACTCGGACTCTCCCGAGAAAATGAGCTGCTGATCCTTGACGACCAGCGATTCGGCCCAGCCGCCCTCGGCGGCAGTGAAAATCTTCCCGTTGCGGTAGTGAGTGATGCGCTCATTCATGACTTTTCGTGATCCTTACGCGATGACGGCGGTGGTGACAGCGGCGCTGTGGTGACGATACGCACCGTCGGTGCGCGCGGACAGGCGAGATACCAAGGCGAGCGGGACCAGCAGAAGGAAGTTGATGGAGGCGATTCGTCGAGTATGGGGAGCGGCGCGTCGACCACTAAGTCTAGCGAATTCGATTCGTTAAATGTGTGTTCCGCGTGAATCTGGCGTCGCCGGTCTGTTTCTTGTTGTGAGGCATATGCTTCCGCAATGGCTGAGCTTGCCGAACGAACCCGCTACTTCGAGCGCTACGTCACTTTTATCGACGCGATCGTCGCCATCGCGATCACGCTGCTCGTTCTACCGTTGGTCGAACTAACCACCGACCACCATGGCACCACGTCCGAATTACTGCACGAGAACGCTGCACAGTTCTACTCCTTCGCGCTGAGCTTTCTGGTGATTTTCCGGCTGTGGTGGTCGCAGCATCGGCTGCTTCGTTTTGTGATCGACGCAGACAAGGTGGTTGTGCGCGGATTGGGGCTGTGGGTGCTGACCATCGTGTTCTTGCCCTTCCCGACGGCGTTGGTGGCGGCGCCCTCGCAGGATCTGGGAACCAGGGCTCTCTACATCGGGACGATGGCCGCCAGCGCTGCGTGCCTGGCAGTGGTCGCATGGGGTCTGGTCCGCAAGCCGTCGTTGAGTGAGGAGGGTGCCAAACCGAATTTCACGGCCGAGATTGTCACTTTCCTGATACTGGTGGTGGCACTGCTCGTCAGTGTGCTCGTTCCGGCGACGTCGTATTTCCCGTTGTTCCTTCTCCTGCTCTCGTCGCCGATCGAGAAGCTGTGGGATCGAGTACAAACGAGAAACCCCGCTTAGGCTCGCCCTCGTGGAACCAGACCTTGACTACACGATGCCCGGACCGTTAACCGGACTCGACGGGGTGGATGTGCCGTCGCTCGAGCTGCTCGCCGTCGATCCCGTGGACATTTGCCGAGTAGTTCCCTACCTGGTCGTCCAACCCACCGATGCGCAGTCGCTGAATCTGTCCGCGGACAGATTCGACGAAAACCAGATCCGACCGGCAAACGTTCTGTTTCAACGGCTACTCGCACTGGATGCAGCTCCGTTGACCACTGCCCGGGAACCAGGCAAACGGGTCGTCGGAACCTGTCGGCACTTTGCTGTGATGAGTTGTGCGCTGCTGCGTCACCGCGGTATTGCCGCTCGTGTCCGCTGTGGCTTTGCCACTTACTTCCAGCCCGGGCAGGGCGTCGACCATTGGATCACCGAGTATCGGGACGATGACCGCGGACGTTGGACCCGCATCGACTCGGAGATCCTGGGGCAGAACATACTTCCTCACGCGCATGACCTGCAGCCAGGAGAGTTCCTCAGCGGCGGCGAGGCATGGGTTGCGTATCGGCGCGGCGAGATCGACGCATCGCAATTCGGGGTGTACGGAACCGAGAACTGGGGGCCGGCCGAGATCCGTGGTAACGCTGTGAAGGATCTGGCCGCAGTGAACAAGGTCGAAACCCTGCCTTGGGACGAGTGGGGCCGCATGACCGACGCCTACGACGGAAAGACCGGTGCGGAGTACGACCTGCTGCTCGACGAGATCGCCGGAGTCTGCGCTTCCGACGATCCACTCGCCATGCGGGCACTTTACGATCACAAGGATTTGCGGGTACCGGACAGTCTGATTTGTTAACGATCTCGCTCGAGCCGTCCCGCGCGCCGAATGTGCGCCCGCGCGGATGATCGAGCGCGCGTCCGCACAATCGCCCTGCGGCGTCGTCGGTCCAGCGGGAATCTCGAGTTTGCTTCCGCTGTTGAAAGAAATCCAAGCCCGCGGGAATTGATCGGCCTCCGAGCACGTTACTTGAGTCAAGAACGCTCAACTTACTATTAGGAGGCTTCGGAATGCCAGCATTCTTCGGGCCCGAGGGTCCCGGTCGCATCGACCTTTCCCGGCTCATGAGCAGGGCCACCCAGCAACTCATGGCTGAGGCTGCTCGCGCAGCGTCTGCTCGCGGTGATTCGGATCTCGATGCACTGCACGTTCTCCGTGTCATGGCGGAGCAGGACCCGGTCCGCACGCTCATGCAGCGCGCCGGGGCCGACCCGAAAGCCGTGGTCGAGGCAATCGACCAGCGGCTGCCACAAGGCCGTGAGCAGGGTGGCTTCACTGCGCCCGTGCTCAGCAGCGCCGTAAAAACAGCATTACTCGAGGCACATCAGTTGGCTCGGGCACTGGGATCGACCTACATCGACCCCGAACACCTCTTCATCGCGTTGGCCGGCGACATGGATCACGTTCCCGGTCGTCTGCTCGCTTCCGCCGGTGTGACGCCGGAGAAGTTGCAGAACGCCGTTCGGAATCCCAATGCGCCTGCCGAGGAGAGTGACTCCGACACTCCGATGCTCGACAAGTTCGGGGTGGACCTCACCGATCGCGCCCGAAACGGCGGCGTCGATCCGGTGATCGGCCGCGCCGACGAGATCGAACAGACCATCGAGATTCTCTCGCGTCGCACCAAGAACAACCCTGTTCTGGTGGGCGAAGCCGGTGTCGGTAAGACCGCCATCGTGGAGGGTCTGGCTCAGCGCATCGTCGACGGTGAAGTGCCGGACTCGTTGGTGGGCAAGAGAATTGTCCAGCTCGAACTGTCCAGCATGGTCTCGGGCACTCGGTACCGCGGTGACTTCGAGGAACGCCTCACCAAGGTCATCGACGAGATCACCGCCAACAAGGACGAGCTGATCGTGTTCATCGACGAGATGCACACCATTGCAGGTGCCGGCGGCGGCGCCGAAGGTGCGATGGATGCCGGAAACATCCTCAAGCCCAAGCTCGCTCGCGGTGAATTGCACATCGTCGGTGCCACCACGCTCGACGAATACCGCAAGCACATCGAGAAGGATCCGGCTCTCGAGCGTCGCTTCCAGCCTGTTCAGGTGGGGGAGCCGTCGATCGAGGACGCTATCGCGATCTTGAGTGGCTTGCGCAGTCGCTACGAGGATCACCACAAGGTGCACTACACCGACGAGGCGATCACGGCTGCGGTGGAACTGTCGGCTCGCTACATCGGTGACAGGTTCTTGCCGGACAAGGCAATCGACTTGATCGACCAGGCCGGCGCCCGGCTTCGTTTGAAGACGGCCACCGTGGACACCGCTGCTCTGCAGCAACGTCTCGAGCAGCTCGAGAGCGACAAGGAGAAAGCCGTCGCCGACGAATTGTACGAGAAGGCGTCGCAGCTGCGTGACGAGATCAACAATGTCACACAGCGTCTCGAAAAGGCGGGGACCCAGGCTCCCGTTGCGGAGGAAACACCGGACGTGACTGCGGAGCAGATTGCCGAAGTTGTCGCTCGCGCAACGGGTATCCCGGCCAGCCAGATGACTCAGGCAGAGAAGGATCGCCTGCGTCGGCTGGAAGAGGAACTGCACAGCCGGGTGGTCGGTCAGGACGATGCTGTGCGCGCAATTGCACGCGCCGTACGTCGCAGCCGTACCGGTATGAGCGACCCGAATCGCCCCGTCGGTAGCTTCCTGTTCCTCGGACCCACCGGTGTCGGTAAGACAGAGCTCGCAAAAGCTTTGGCTGCCACACTCTTCGGTGACGAGAACAAGATGCTGCGCTTCGACATGAGTGAGTTCGGCGAGAGGCACACGGTCAGCAGGTTGGTCGGTGCACCTCCCGGATACGTCGGCTACGGCGAGGCCGGACAGCTCACGGAACAGGTGCGTCGTAACCCGTACTCGGTGATCCTGCTCGACGAGATCGAGAAGGCGCACCCGGACGTATTCAACACCTTGCTCCAAGTGCTCGACGACGGACGTCTGACCGACGGCCAGGGTCGCACGGTGGACTTCAAGAACACCGTCGTGATCATGACCAGCAACCTCGGCTCGGACATCATCTCGAGCAAGTCCGGTGGACTCGGCTTCATCACCGGTGACGCAGAGTCGGCTGAGAAGCCGCTGCGTGATCGTGTGATGGCTCGGCTGCGCGAGTCGATGCGACCTGAGTTCCTCAATCGTATCGACGAGATCGTGATCTTCCGCAAGCTCGACACCGAGCAATTGCACCGGATCACGGACCTGCTGCTTGAGGACAGTCGTAAGCGGTTGCAGTCCAAGGGTATCGAGATCGAGTTCACAGCTGACGCGGTGGACTGGATTGCCGAACACGGTCACCAGCCGGAGTTCGGGGCCCGGCCGCTTCGCCGCTCGATCCAGCGGGTTGTCGACGACAAGATCGCCGACATGCTGCTCGACGATCTTCTCGTAGAGGGCGGCAGCATCACCGTCGCGGTTGACGAGGGTGAGTTGGTGTTCAGCTAGGGGCTTCGCCCCCGTGCGCCTTTCTGGTAGTGGACGCTACCGGAAAGGCGCACAGGCGCGCTGCGCCCAAGATCTCCGCTGCCAGCGCGTCGTTGTGCCGGAAGAACCCCGCATTGGTGCGCGGACGGGGGAAGGCCGCAGACCAGTTGTGGCCGGCAACCCAAGGTCCGACAGCGAATCGACGGGGATGGACTGTGTTGTCGGCGCGGCAGATTCGCGACGTCCCGTCCACGGCCAGCTTTGCTGCGCTGTCAACGGTGGCCCGTAGTTCAACTGCCTCGCCGCGCCGGTGCAGGGAACGCAGCAGTGCGTCGCCGCTTGCACTGATGGAGGCAACGGGCAAGCGCGCTTCGATGAGGGTGCGCGTAGCCACGATGTCGGTATGGGACGCGCTGCGCGCGACAAACAATCCGTCTCCGGTCGACGGATCTATCTCGGTGGAGAAAACGGTATCGGGGCCCAGGAACTGCACTACGCCTGCTTCATTGAGCGCCAGCAGTTGCTCGAGTCGCTCCGGCGGCGGACCACTGGCGATGAAGCTGAAGAAGGAATGCAGCCAGCCCTCGACGTCCTTGGCGACAGATTCGGCCGGAATTCGGCCACGGCGCAACAACTCTCCGACGGTCATGTACGAGGACAGCAGTGCCGAGAAGACCGCGGCATCGGCGCTGAAATATGGATCCGATCTGCGCGAGATATCGGCGGCAATGTACTCACCGATCCGTTTCTGAACTGCGTCCAATCCGTCGTAACGTTCGCCGCCGAGCGGACGGTTGAGCTGCTCCAGGTCGATTCGGTCTTCCGCTTTCGGCACGGCGTTCTCGATCAATTCGTCCAGGCGCGGCGATCCCCAACTCAGTGAGGCAAATTCGGAGTCGAACTCTTCCCACGTGCCCACGGTCCGTTCCGGATGTGCAGCAAAAAGTTCGTAATAGTGCGCGCCCGCCAGTTCCTTCGAGGCCAACGGCCAGATATCTTCGTGGAAGTTCAGTGGGCCATCGCCAGGCACCAGATCTGCGGTGAAGAACCTCGGTAGCGGCGGTCGAGCGTCTTCAATCGAGTACGAGATCTTGGAGTGGTAGGGAACTCCTCGACGCGATCCCGCATACAGAAGTGGTTCCCTCCCTGACGGCGAGTACACGAGGTTGCCGTTGTCGGCTCGTTCGAAGACACCACCGCGACTCTCCGCGAGGAGCACCATCCAGTCGATGAACGCCAGTCCCAGGCCCGCGATCAGCACCGGCTCACCTTCGGCAATGACATCGGCGTCGAGGTCTGCGGTGTATCCGGGACCGACGTAGGTCAACCCGTGCTCGGCGGAGAAGTCGCTCAGTTGAATCTCCCTTGGGGCAGCCAAGGCGTCCGGATGCCCCTGGGCCAGTAAGACACTCGTTGCTTCGATCACGTCACCGTTGTCGAGACGGACGTTTTGCCCGCCCTCTGTGTCATCGATCTCGATCACCGATCGGCGATGAATTCGAACGACGACGTGCGGCGGTGCTGAGTCGACAGCCGACTGGAACACCCAATGCAAATAGCGGCTTTGCAAGGATCTCGACGCGAACGACGCCGGTGTGACGGTCGGAATCTCGTCGGCAATTTCGGGAAATGAACCAAGTTCTTCAGTGTTCTCGGCGACCCATTCGGCCAGAGTTGGACCCGGCACGATCGGACCGTCGACGATTGTGGTGCTGTCGGTGAACATCGTGACGTCGGCGGTGGTGGAGTTCATCCACAAGAGAGGGGCTTGGCTGCTACGCCAGATACGTCCGGCGCCAGCTGGATACGGGTCGACCACGTGAATCTCGAGTGGCGTCGGGTCTGCGTTTACCGCTTCTTGCGCGAGGATGCGTTCGAGTACTCCGGTGCCGCGAGGACCGCCGCCGACGATCACGATGACTGCAGCATCGCCCACAGACGTACGGGGTCGGTCGGCGTCCACAAATCCTCCATCGGACCTGGCAGAAAGCACCCACACCTCGGCAGAGGGGGTTGCTGCGACGTCAGGGAGCCAGGACTCTCGATCGCTCGAAGATGGTGAGCCCTAGTTTTATCCGTTAAGGATGTTGTGGCAAGGAATTTCGGACATCGGATCAGCGTGAATCAAACTGTTGTGACGATCATTCCTGCGGATAGGGTAGATGGCTGCTGCTGTTCTGGCTCACCGATACCGGTCGGCCCAACTGAGGGAACGCGCGTTGAGCGCACGACGGGCGGTCACACACCTTGCATCCTGCTCCGATCGGAACGATCGTGGCCGGGTCGTCCGTCTGAATGCCGCGTGAATAGACCATGCGGTCGGCGTAAGTGATGTCGCAACCAAGTCCGATGGCAAAATTACGTTCGGGGGCAAGATATCCCAACCCGCCGCTGTGCGTCGTGCGCGCAATCCACAGATACGTACGCCCGTCCGGCATCTTTGCGACCTGAGTCAGGATGCGGCCCGGGCTGGCAAATGCTTCGTGTACCACCCACAGTGGGCAGCTACCGCCTACCCGTGAGAAGTGGAATGCTGTGGCGGACTGACGCTTCGATATATTTCCGGCGCGGTCGGTGCGGACGAAGAAAAACGGGATACCTCGCTGGCCGTGTCGCTGCAGAGTGGACAGGCGATGGCAGATCGTCTCGAACCCGACTTCGAACTTCAGGCTCAGAAGTTCGATATCGTATCGCAAGGTCTCGGCGGAGTTCAGGAATACGCTGTAGGGGAGTAGTAGCGCACCGGCAAAGTAGTGGGCCAGCCCGACGCGCGCGAGAGCAGCGGACTCCGCGGTTAGCGACTCATCTTCTGCTGCAATGGAATCAATGAGTTCTGCCTGTGTGAAGAAGGCCAACTGCATCGCGATCTGGAATGCGCGTTGCCCGGCGGAGAGGCGGCGGGCCAGGGTGAGAATTGATTTGTCGGCGTCGTAGAACCGTTTGGGCCCCAACTTGTCCGGCTCGTCAGTGCGGATGCGGACTGTGACGCCATGCTGATCGCGCAACAGTCGAGCCAGCTGAAGATCGAGTGCTCCGATGGTCAATTTGTTGTCGACAAACAGCTTTTCCGCGGCGTCGTCGAGGGCTGCGATGTGATTGCGGCGATCGTAGAAGAAATCGCGAACCTCTTCGTACGGCATGGGCATCAGGGCGGTCTCGGGTACTGCATCACCGGACAATTGTGTCGAGAATTGATCGAGTTGCTCCGTAGCGGCATGCAATCGTCTGTGCAGCATCACCAACGTACGTCCGACGGCCGGCATCCGGGCTACCAACTCGTCCACTTCGGCCAGGGATACCTCACCGGATTCCGATGTCTCGGCGAGAGCTTCGTGGACATCGGCAACCAGACGCGCATCGGAGTCCGACGCGAAGAACTGGACATCGAGGTCGAATTCGGAATTGAGTTTCAACAGAACCGGGACGGTCAGCGGGCGTTGATCGTTCTCGAGTTGATTGACGTAGCTCGGGGAGAGTTCGAGCACCTTGGCGAGTGCGGACTGTGACAGGTTGCGTTCGTCGCGGAGGCGTCGTAGACGGGCACCCGCATACATCTTTTTCATCGAATCTCCTCGGTACTGATGAAAGATCACACTACCGAGGCGAAGTTCGCAACGTTCGCAACTTTGCAAGGTCGCTGTTGCACAAATCGGCATATGCAAGCCCTTTTGTGGGGTCCTCCGCGCTGCGTAGCGTGCAAATAGATACCGAAACACGTGGAAAGAGGATCATGAAGACGCATCTCGTACGCACTCGCCGCTCGGCCGAAGAGTTCCCCAAGGATGAGCATCTGGCGTGGAAGATCGCGGAAGTTGCGACAGATTCCGTCGAGGTTGCCGATGCGACTGCCGACATGATCGTCAACAGAATCATCGACAATGCATCCGTCGCCGCGGCCTCCCTGGTGCGCCGTCCGGTCGTCAATGCCCGTGCGCAGGCACAGGCTCATCCCTATACCCCCGGCGCTACGGTCTTCGGTGTCAGTGGCACCTTCTCACCGGAATGGGCAGCGTGGGCCAATGGCGTCGCAGTTCGTGAACTCGACTTCCACGACACCTTCCTCGCCGCTGAGTACTCGCATCCCGGTGACAACATTCCACCGATCCTCGCGGTGGCCCAGCACACGGGGCGCGACGGCAAGGACCTGATCCGCGGACTTGCAACGGGATACGAAATCCAGATCGACCTGGTTAAGGCAATTTGCCTGCACGAGCACAAGATCGACCATGTCGCTCACCTCGGCCCCTCTGCCGCCGCCGGTATCGGAACCCTGCTCGGTCTCGGCACCGAGACGGTCTACCAGGCGATCGGTCAGGCACTGCACCTGACGACGGCCACCCGTCAGTCCCGCAAGGGCGAAATTTCCAGCTGGAAGGCATACGCCCCGGCGTTGGCCGGCAAGGTTGCCGTCGAAGCTGTTGACCGTGCGATGCGCGGGGAAGGTGCCCCCTCGCCGATCTGGGAAGGCGAAGACGGCGTCATTGCGTGGATGCTCGGCGGACCCGAGAAGGAATACCACGTTCCGCTGCCCGGTACCGGTGAGTCGAAGCGTGCGATCCTCGATTCCTACACCAAGGAACATTCCGCGGAGTACCAGAGCCAGGCTCCGATCGACCTCGCACGTCGGATGCGTTCCCGCGTAGGCGATCTCGATCAGATCGCGTCGATCGTCCTGCACACCAGTCACCACACGCACGTCGTGATCGGCACGGGTTCCGGTGATCCGCAGAAGTTCGATCCCACTGCTTCGCGTGAGACACTTGACCACTCGGTGATGTACATCTTCGCTGTGGCCTTGCAGGACGGTACATGGCATCACGAGCATTCCTATGCTCCCGAGCGTGCACAGCGCCCGGACACGATCGAGTTGTGGAACAAGATCTCCACGCGTGAAGACCCCGAATGGACCCGCCGCTACCACTCGATCGATCCGGACGAGAAGGCATTTGGTGCCCGCGCCGAGATCACTCTCGAGAGCGGTGAGGTCATCATCGACGAACTTGCCGTGGCCGACGCACATCCGTTGGGCGCGCGTCCCTTCGCTCGCGATCAGTACATCGCAAAGTTCCGCACCCTCGCCGAGGGCGTCATCGAGCCGGGCGAGCAGGACCGCTTCCTCGACGCTGCGCAGCGCACTGCAGAGCTGAAGGCGGGTGAGCTGAACCAGCTCACCTTCACGGTCTCCGACGACGTACTCGCTCGGGCACCCAAGGTCACCAAGGGGATCTTCTGATGACGGGCCTCATCGCAGCCTCGACGTCCGCCGCGGACAAGCGTATCGCTTTCCGGGCAGGCTTGACGTCGGGTAAGATTCAGCGACTACCTGGTGCCATCAATCCGTTGACGGCCAAGCTCATTCAGGAAATCGGGTTCGAAGGTGTCTACGTTTCCGGCGGGGCCTATTCTGCCGGGCTGGCGCTTCCCGATATCGGACTGACCACGCTCACCGAGGTGGCCGGCCACAGCAAGCAAATTGCCCGAGTCACTGATCTTCCGACGCTCATCGACGCGGACACCGGATTCGGTGAACCCATGAGTGCGGCCCGCACGGTCACGATCTTCGAGGACGACGGCATAGCCGGTTTGCACCTCGAAGACCAGATCAACCCCAAGCGCTGCGGGCACCTCGACGGCAAGGCAATCGTGCCTACCGAGGACATGGTGCGACGTATTCGGGCGGCCGTGTCTGCGCGCCGTGATCCGAACTTCGTGATCTGCGCCCGAACCGACGCCGCGGGAATCGACGGTATCGATGCCGCGATCGAGCGTACCAAGGCCTACGCCGATGCCGGCGCCGATCTGATCTTCACGGAGGCTCTCGCCACCGAGGCCGACTTCGAGAAGTTTCGCGCGGCAGTCGACGTTCCGCTGCTCGCCAACATGACCGAGTTCGGAAAGTCGAATCTCATCTCGGCAAAGACGTTGGAAGAGATCGGCTTCAACGCCGTCATCTACCCCGTGACCACCCTCCGGCTGGCGATGTTCGCCATCGAAAAGGGACTTCGCGAGATTCATGCAGAAGGCACTCAGGAAGGCCTGCTCGGTGAGATGCAGCACCGCAGCCGTCTCTACGAGCTTCTCGAGTACGAACGCTACAACGAATTCGACAGTGGCATTTTCAATTTCAGCTTGGAGGGGAGTAGGACATGACCGAACAGATTCCGACGATCTACAAGGGTTTGGCGGGAGTTGTCGTTGACACGACGGCGATCTCCAAGGTGGTGCCCGAGACGAATTCGTTGACGTATCGCGGTTATGCGGTGCAGGATCTTGCCGCCAACTGCAGCTTCGAAGAAGTTGCGTACCTGCTCTGGTATGGCGAACTGCCAACTCCGGAGCAACTCGAATTGCTGTGTCTACGTGAGCGTGCGGCCCGTCGCGCTGATCGGTCACTTCTGTCACTGCTGACGAAGATGCCGGACAACTGTCATCCGATGGACGTGGTCCGCACTGCCATCAGCTATCTCGGGGCCGAAGATCCAGCGGAGGACGACAATTCGGCGCCAGAGAATCTTGCGAAGGCGCTTCGAATGACGGCAGTTCTGCCGACGATTGTCGCAGCCGACTTCCGTCGTCGTCGTGGCCAGGATCCCACCCCGCCGCAGTCCGAACTGGGTTTCGCCGAGAACTTCCTCAACATGTGCTTCGGCGCGGTACCGGACGAGGCAATCGTCAAGGCTTTCGAAGTATCCCTGATTCTGTACGCAGAGCACAGCTTTAACGCCTCGACGTTTGCGGCTCGTGTCGTGACCTCGACGCTGTCCGATATCTACAGCGCTGTCACGGCGGCCATCGGTGCTCTCAAGGGCTCGTTGCATGGCGGTGCAAACGAAGCCGTCATGCACGACATGCTCGAGATCGACGATCCTGATCGTGCGGAGGCATGGATGTCGGCCAAGTTGGCCGCCAAGGACAAGGTGATGGGCTTCGGACACCGTGTCTACAAGAACGGTGACTCGCGGGTTCCGACCATGAAGGACGCCTTCATCGAGGTCGCTGCGGTCACCGATGGCGAGAAGTGGGTGCAGATGTACGACATCCTCGAGAAGACGATGGTCAGCGCCACCGGAATCAAGCCGAATCTCGACTTCCCCACGGGTCCCGCTTATTACCTCATGGGCTTCGACGTCGAGATGTTCACTCCCATCTTCGTGATGAGTCGAATCACCGGGTGGACGGCGCACATTATCGAGCAGGGGCAGTCCAACGCCCTGATCAGGCCGCTGAGCCAGTACTCCGGCGTGCCGCAGCGAACGGTCGTGGCCTGACACCTTCAGACTGCGTCGGTGAGGTTCGGTTCTGGCATCACCGTCTCCTGGCCTCGTCGACGCTTCTCCACGCATGGCCCGCACATTTCCGTGCGGGCTATGCGCATTTCGCGGTACCGAACCACACTCGACAGCGAGGTTTTCTTCTTCATGTTCTCCAAAGTGCTTGTCGCCAACCGAGGCGAAATTGCCATTCGCGCGTTCCGCGCTGCCTACGAACTAGGTGCCGGAACGGTGGCTGTGTTCCCGTACGAGGATCGGAACTCGATCCACCGGTCCAAAGCCGATGAGAGCTATCAGATCGGGGAGAAGGGGCATCCTGTTCGTGCGTACCTGTCAGTGTCGGAAGTGGTTGCAGCAGCGAAGAAGGCGGGCGCCGACGCCGTCTATCCGGGTTATGGATTTCTTTCGGAGAACCCTGAACTCGCGGCAGCATGTGCCGAGGCGGGTCTTACGTTCGTGGGGCCGTCGGCCGAGGTGTTGGAGTTGACGGGAAACAAGGCCCGCGCAATCGCAGCAGCGCGAACAGCGGGACTGCCGGTTCTCGAGTCTTCCGAACCGTCCACCGACATCGACGCGCTGATGAAAGCTGCGGAGTCGATGGAGTTCCCGATTTTCGTGAAAGCAGTCGCTGGCGGCGGCGGGCGGGGGATGCGCCGCGTTGCCGAACGCTCACAGTTGCGGGAATCGATCGAAGCTGCTGCCCGAGAAGCTGAGTCGGCGTTTGGTGACGCTACGGTATTTCTCGAGCAGGCAGTGGTCGACCCTCGCCATATCGAGGTGCAGATCCTCGCTGACGGCGAGGGCAACGTCATCCACCTGTTCGAGCGCGACTGCAGTGTGCAACGACGCCATCAGAAGGTCGTAGAAATTGCGCCTGCTCCAAACCTTCCGGCCGGACTGCGCGAGAAGATCTGTGCCGATGCCGTGGCCTTTGCGAAAGCCATCAACTACTCGTGTGCCGGCACTGTCGAGTTCCTGCTCGACACTCGTGGCAACCACGTGTTCATCGAGATGAACCCGCGAATCCAGGTGGAGCACACTGTCACCGAAGAAGTCACGGACGTCGATCTGGTTCAGGCTCAGCTCCGAATCGCTTCGGGTGAGACCCTCGCCGATCTGGGACTTCGGCAGGAGTCGATCGTTCTGCGCGGCGCCGCACTTCAATTGCGCATCACTACCGAGGACCCGGCAAACGGCTTTCGGCCGGACACCGGGCGCATCACCGCTTACCGCACACCGGGTGGTGCCGGGGTCCGCCTCGACGGCGGCACGACACTCGGTGCGGAAGTCGGCGCTCATTTCGATTCCATGTTGGTGAAGCTGACCTGCCGCGGACGCGATCTCCCCACAGCCATCTCGCGGGCCAGGCGCGCAGTCACCGAATTCCGCATTCGTGGAGTTTCCACCAATATCCCCTTCCTGCAAGCAGTTCTAGACGACGCGGACTTCCGTGCGGGCGAGGTGACAACATCGTTCATCGAGGAACGTCCCCGGCTTCTCACGTCGCGGGTATCGGCAGACCGGGGAACGAAGATCCTCACCTATCTCGCCGACGTGACGGTGAACCAGCCGAACGGAAAGCGGCCGTCGCAGGGCTATCCGCACGACAAACTCCCGAAAATCGACCTGACCACGACACCGAAAGACGGTTCCAAGCAGCGACTTGTGGAGTTGGGTCCGGCCGGTTTTGCTGCTGCCTTGCGTCAGCAGAATGCCGTGGCCGTCACGGATACCACATTCCGTGACGCGCATCAGTCACTTCTCGCGACCAGGGTTCGTACCAGCGGTCTCCTCGCGGTGGCCGGCCATGTGTCTCGGATGACTCCGGAACTGTTGTCCATCGAGGCTTGGGGTGGTGCAACTTATGATGTGGCGCTTCGCTTCTTGAAGGAAGATCCATGGGAGAGGCTCGCGGCGTTGCGTGAAGCAGTTCCGAATATCTGCTTACAGATGTTGCTGCGTGGCCGTAACACCGTCGGGTACACGCCGTATCCGGAAAAGGTGACCACCGCGTTCGTGGAGGAAGCTGCCCGTACCGGCGTCGATATCTTCCGAATCTTCGACGCTCTCAACAACATAGATCAGATGCGACCGGCCATCGACGCAGTTCGCGAGACCGGCACGACAGTCGCGGAGGTGGCGCTCAGTTACACCGGTGACCTGTCGAATCCTGCGGAGAAGCTCTACACGCTCGACTACTACCTCCGCCTCGCGGAGGAGATCGTGGAAGCGGGAGCTCACGTTCTCGCGATCAAGGACATGGCAGGATTGCTTCGGGCACCTGCCGCCGCGACTCTCGTTTCCGCACTGCGGAGCAACTTCGACCTTCCGGTGCACGTCCACACCCACGACACTCCGGGCGGACAGCTCGCGACTTACCTGGCGGCGTGGCAGGCCGGCGCCGACGCGGTGGACGGCGCCTCTGCTCCGATGGCCGGAACCACCAGTCAGCCGGCGTTGTCGGCGATCGTGGCTGCCGCGGCTCACTCCGAGTACGACACTGGAATTGATCTTGCGGCCGTGTGCAACCTGGAACCCTACTGGGAGTCATTGCGAAAGGTGTACTCACCGTTCGAGTCCGGTGTTCCGGCGCCGACCGGCCGGGTCTACACACACGAGATTCCCGGTGGCCAGCTGTCCAATCTACGCACCCAGGCAACGGCATTGGGTCTAGGTGAACGTTTCGAGGATGTCGAGTCGAAGTATGCGGCGGCAGACCGGATGCTGGGGCGTCTCGTCAAGGTGACGCCGTCATCGAAGGTGGTCGGCGACTTGGCTCTTCACCTGGTGGGTGCGGGAGTGAGCGCCGATGAGTTTGCTGCAGATCCTGCGAAGTTCGCTATCCCCGAATCGGTGATCGGCTTTCTGCGTGGCGAATTGGGTACTCCGCCGGCCGGTTGGCCGGAGCCGTTCCGTACCAGGGCATTGGAAGGCCGTGGTCCGGCAAAGCCCGAGGTGAAGCTGTCCGTCGAGGATACGAAAGCGCTTGACGGAGAATCCGGGGAAGTCCGGTCGACGTTGAATCGGTTGTTGTTCCCCGGTCCGACACGGGACTACCTGGAACACCTCGAGCATTACGGCGACACCTCGAGGCTTTCCGCAAATCAGTTCTTCTACGGTTTGCGCCGCGGCGAGGAACATCGCGTGAAACTCGAACCTGGCGTGGAACTGATCATCGGACTCGAAGCGATCTCCGAGCCGGACGAGCGCGGGTTCCGGACGGTGATGTGCATCCTCAACGGTCAACTGAGGCCGGTTTCGGTGCGAGACCGGAGCATCGCCGACACCGTTCCGGCTGCAGAGAAGGCTGACCGGAGCATTCCTGGGCACGTTCCCGCACCATTTGCCGGAGTGGTGACAACGACTGTCGAACCGGGGCAGAAGGTCTCGGCTGGTGACACGGTTGCCACGATCGAGGCGATGAAGATGGAGGCCTCGATCACCGTGCCATGCGCCGGTACGGTGGCCAGGCTCGCCGTTGCACCGTTGGCACAGGTGGAGGGTGGTGACTTGCTGGTGGTGATCGAGCCGTAAGTACTTCCGGCTGCGGCCGATCGTGTTACTGGAGCAGCTGCCCTCGGATAAGTCCGTAGTCTTCGCGCAGCCATCGGGTGAACTTGTCGCCGTCCATCTCGGTGGCCTGTACCCGCGGTAAGGCGCAGGGGTCGTCACTGCCGATCGCAGGCATGGGCACGCTGGTGCACGCGACGTCGATGCCGAGTTCGCGGACCGCAGCCCGGGCAGTGTCGTCGAAACGCCCGTACGGGTAGGAGAATCGAGTGATCGGACGGCCGGACAGCTCCTCGATCTTGCGGTGTCCGGCGCTGATCTGCGTGCGCTGTCGATCGGCCGGAAGGTCTGTCAACGAGACGTGGTCGAGCGTGTGACTGCCGAGGGTGATCAGCGGGTGATCTGCGAGTTGCGCGAACTGTTCCGCGTCGAGGGCCACTCGCGACGTTGGCGTCGTCGCCATTCGACCTCCCCAGGCCAGCACATGATCGATCGCGTCGTCCTGCTCGGTCGGCTCCAGCACGACGATTGCGTCCCAGAGCGCGCGAAACAACGCTTGACGGGAGGTTGTGATCTCGCCGCTGTCGGCACGCCAGCGCGCATTCGTCGCGCTGTCGCCGGGGCGCTCGTTCAGCGTGAAGGTTCGCCGGCCTTTTCCGAACGGAAAATCCAGCCGATCCGGTAGTGGTTCACCGCTCGGCACGGCGCGTTGCAAACCGTCCCACCAGAATTCGCGGGTGCGACCGACGGCGTTTCCGATGACAAAGATGGTCGCCGGAATCTCGTAACGCTCGAGTACCGGCAATGCGGCGACAAGATTGTCGACGTAACCGTCGTCGAATGTCACGGCCAACTGGGAACCGGTGCGCGTATAGGCATCGCTGCCCGCAAAGTTCGCGAGGTCGACGGCGGCACGCGCTTGGGCGAGTACTGCCATCTGGTCGTCGAATGCGTTCGGGGAGACGCAGATTGCCCAGGGGTCGTAGGTTTCCTCGCTGATGCAGTGGTACATCAGGATGCCGCCGCGGCGCCGTTGTTTCCGGGCGTGTAGCCGGAGCATCCGGGCGAGGGCGTCACGCCTCGACATCGTCGCCCTTGCGTGCCGCGACCGTCACGATGACGGGGTACTCGGGGTCGAAGACGTTCAGTTCCTGCCTCTTCAGTTCGCGGTCGGCTATGCCGTGCAGGAACGCTGTAGCCGACAGCACATTGCCGAACGCCCGCACGTCGACGCTCTCGCGGGGGAAGGGGCCGTCGAACAGTCGATTCACGGCCAATTCCGTGAACGACCAGTACCAGGTCGAGTTCCACACCGGGTCGGCGATCTGACTGATGCCGGGCACGGTGCACAGCACCACTCCGCCAGGCTTGAGAATGCGATGGAGCGTCGCCACTGCGGCGTTCGTGTCGAAGATCATCTGCAGCGTCTGCGTCAGGATGATGCAGTCGTAGGTGTTGCTCGGCACGTTCGGTGCGTCGGTGAGATCGGCGACGTAGGTCGCGTCTTCCACGTCTGCGACGTGCAGCATGTCCGAACGGGTGACACCTTCACCGAAAGCCTCGGTGTAGGTCCGCTCGCCGATCTCCAGCACGGATCCGGTGATCAGGTGGCTGTTCGTCTCGAGAAAGTTCTCGATGTAGAAGCGATCGATCGGACGTCCACGCTCGAAACCGTATTCACGGCAGATCGGCTCGATCCTTCGGAGGTCGCCGAAACGCACCTTGCCGACGCGCGGCTTCTGTCGCCGATCATTGATTACTCGGAGCACACGGCGGTAGTTGTCCTCACCCAGAACCGTGCGGGCAAGTGAAGTCCTACTGCGCTGGAGAAGCGTCATCGTCAATCCGTTCTCGGTGTCGGCCAACGGAGTCGGCACAGCAGGCGCAGTCGTCCGAGACCTGGGAACCAGCTGTGTACTCCCTGTGAGTTAGGCGAACCTTACCTAAGGTGGATGCGGCAGCTGTCAGGGGGTCCCGCTGGAATCTCCCAGGGGCGAACGAAGAGCTCGGTGCGACCGGAACGACGACGACGCCGCACAGGAGTCCCACCGAAATAGCGGGGACCTGTGCGGCGTCGAGTCGAGCTATGTGGTTGTGCTTATCGATCTGCCTGCGTGGCCGGGAGGATACGTGCGCTGACCTCACCGAACCCGATGCGTGAACCGCCGGCTGCTGGTGCGGTGGCCGAGATGGAGATGACATCTCCGTCTTCGAGGAAGGTGCGAGTCTCGTCGCCGACAGCGACGGGTTCTTTTCCGCCCCAGGTCAGTTCGATGAAGGCGCCGCGCTGGTTCTTCTCGGGGCCCGAGATGGTTCCGGACGCAAAGAGATCGCCGGTACTCGCGACCGCCCCGTTGATGGTGGTGTGGGCCAACATCTGCGCGGGTGACCAGTACATCTGCGCGTACGGCGGACGGGAGACGACGTGACCGTTCCATTCGACAGCGAGGTCGATGTCGAGTCCCCACTTTTCCTCGCCGCGCAGGTAGGGGAGGGGTTCGGGATCCTGGACGGGAGTGTCGATGCGGGCAGCTTCGAGAGCGAGAAGCGGGACGACCCACGGGGAGATGGACGTGGCAAAGCTCTTGCCCAGGTTGGGGCCAAGCGGGACGTATTCCCACGCCTGAATGTCGCGGGCAGACCAGTCGTTCACGACAACGGCTCCGAAGACGTGGTCGGCAAATTCGTCAGGCGTGATGGAATCGCCCATCTTCGAAGGGGTTCCGACGATGAATCCCATCTCGGCCTCGATGTCGAGGCGGCGCGACGGTCCGAAATCCGGGTTCGCCTGGTCAGGGCTCTTGCGCTGGCCACAGGGACGAATGATGTCTGTGCCGGATACGACGACGGTGCTCGAACGCCCGTGGTAGCCCACGGGAAGGTGCTTCCAGTTGGGCATCAGGGGAGCGGAATCCGGGCGGAAGAGACGGCCGAGGTTGGTGGCGTGATTCTCCGACGCGTAGAAGTCGACGTAGTCGGCCACTGTGATCGGCAGATGCATCTCGACGGAGTCGATGGAAAAGACTGCGTCGGAGGGGATTTCTCCGGTTGCAAGTTCGGTGATCTGGTTGCGCACGGATACCCAGCGATCGCGGCCTTGTGCCATGAACGCGTTCAATGTCGGTTCCGAGAAGACGGAATCGCCCAGTGCCACTGCAAGGTCGATGACAGAGTCACCCACTCGAACGCCGACACGCGGAGCGCCGCCTGCGGGGGAGAACACACCGTATGGCAGATTGTCGAGCCCGAAGAGCGAGTCGGCGGGAATGTTGATGGTCGTCATGGTCATGCGAGTGTTCCTTCTGTCTTCTCGGACCGGTTGATCAGTCCCAGGTCTTCGAGTTCGGTCAGTGGGTCCGAGATGCTGCAGGTGCCGAACGAGAGGAAGCGTCGACGCACGTCCTGGTCATCGAGTTCGGACACGCTGTGTGCGAGAGCGGTTCCGTCCCGTTCTGCCAGTGCGGCAACTACATCGGACCGATCTGCGCCGGTCGCCGCAGCGCCGACTGCCGACAGGATGTTGAGGAAGCCGTGCTGCTCGAAACCCGTGTCGGGATCTGTGTTCCGGACGGCATGATGCAGCCCTGCCGTGGCCTTGAACGGAATACCAGCGCGGACAACGGAAATGATGGCGTCAGCGAGTTCGTTCTCGTCGGGATACGCCTCGGCCTGAACGCCGCCGGTGCGGAACTTCGCGCTGTAACCGGCCTTTTCCAGCGCGGCAATGTAGCTGTCGCGTCGATCGTCGCGGGGAACCTCGACAAAGATGTCGATGTAGGGATACGCGGCGTGAATGCGCGCCAGCTCGTCGAAAGCATGATCGGCCGCTACGCCGGAAGGTGTTCCAACCTCCACCGCTACGACATCGACCCCCGGGATGGCCAGGGCCTTCGCCACCGCCGCCGCAGTGGCGTCCGGACCGGCAGGAACTGTGAGGCTCAGTGCCACAGGATGATCGGCAGAGATGTGAGCGGAGAGTTCGTCCAATCGCGGTGCGGGAAAGACGAAGGGGCCGACCAATGCGGAGTAGCCGGCTTCGAGGTACGACTGATGCGACGGAACTGCTTCGGCGAGAGGCGCATTGCCGGGCGGGAAGAGGGCGGCGTCGTCGCACAGACCGCGCAGGAGTGGGGAGATGACGGTCATTGTGCAGGCCCCCGTCCGGCCCAACTCCAGGCGTAGTTGTCGTCTTCGCATGCCAACGCGCCTTCGCCGAGTTCGAGCGGCCGGAACGTGTCGACCATGACGGCCAGCTCGTCGAAGAACTCTGCACCGATGCTGCGCTCGTACGCTCCTGGCTGCGGGCCGTGTGCGTGTCCGCCGGGATGAACCGAGATGGAACCCTGGCCGATGCCGGAACCCTTGCGTGCTTCGTAGTCGCCGCCGCAATAGAACATGATCTCGTCGGAGTCGACATTGGAGTGGTAGTACGGCACAGGAATCGACAGTGGATGGTAGTCGACCTTGCGTGGCACGAAGTTACAGATCACGAAGTTGTTGCCCTCGAATGCCTGATGCGCCGGCGGCGGCTGGTGAACGCGGCCGGTGATGGGTTCGTAGTCGGAGATGTTGAACGTGTACGGGTACAGGCAACCGTCCCAGCCGACCACGTCGAAGGGATGCGTCGGGTAGACCATGCGGGTTCCCACGATGCCGGCCGACGTCCGGTGCTTGACCAAGACCTCCACATCGGTACCTTCGGCGATCAGGGGAGCCGTGGGTCCGTGTAGGTCGCGCTCGCAGAACGGTGCGTTCTCGAGCAACTGGCCGAATCGTGAGAGGTAACGCTTGGGCGGAACGATGTGGCTGTTCGCTTCGATCGTGTAGGCGCGTAGTGGCTTGTCGCCCTTGGGGATCCAGCGATGCGTCGTGGACATCGGGATGAGGACGTAGTCGCCTTCGCGTGCTTCGAGTGCGCCGAATACCGTTTCGACAGTGGCTTCACCGGATTCGATGTAGACCATCTCGTCGCCGATTGCGTTGCGGTACAGGGGCGATGCAGCACCGGCAATGACGTAGGACAGGCGGACGTCGGCATTGCCGAGGATCAGGCGCCGTCCGGTCACCACATCCGTTTCGGCCCAGATACTTTCCGGGAACAGGTCGTGAAGCTTCAGATGTCGCGGTTTGAGTGGGTGATTGGGCGTGGTGCTCTGGTCACGCAGTTCCCAGAGCGTGGCGTCGACGATCGCCGACGGAATCTCACGG
Organism: Rhodococcus globerulus; assembly: GCF_019334125.1. Classification (NCBI taxonomy): domain Bacteria; kingdom Bacillati; phylum Actinomycetota; class Actinomycetes; order Mycobacteriales; family Nocardiaceae; genus Rhodococcus; species Rhodococcus globerulus. Next base: position 6,670,558 of record NZ_CP079698.1, on the reverse strand, counting down.
TGGTACAGGAGCGACGAGTCGGAGGAGAATCCTTCTTCGCCCATCAACTCCTCGTAGTAGAGGTTTCCTGCTTCGTCACGGTGCTGAGTGTGACGCTTCGGGGGGACATTGCCGAGTTGTCGGTAGAACGCCATGTCCGGCCTCCTTCTGTGCTGTTTCCGTCTGACTCACGTTGACCAGATAGTAAACACATTAACTAAAATGATGTGACAGGTGCAACCCTTCAGGGGGTGCGGGTTGTGTTGTTAGTTCCGTCCGCGCACGTCGAACTGGCTGCGATTGCTGATCAGTTTGTCCAGGAGCATCACAAGAATCCGCTGCTCAGCTTCGCTGAGGACGCTGACCCACGCGTGTTCGCGCTCGTTCTGCTCGCGAAACGCCTCGACCATCGCGTCTCTGCCCATCTCGGTCAGGTAGAGCTGCACCGAACGGCCGTCGTTCTCGGTAGGGCGACGATCGATCAGGCCGTCGGCCAGCAGTGATTTGGACAGGTTCGACACGGCCGCCCGACTCATTCCAGTGAGCTCGGCAGCGGCTTTCGGCTCGATCGGCCCGGCCAGCCAGGTCACGAACATCAGGCGGAAGGATGACCACGACCAGCCGCGTGGTCGGTGTATCGACGACTCGAGGTCATACGTGACCACGTTGGATGCGCGGTTGAGTGTCAGGAGAACCTCGGTGGCGAGGTGGTGGCGAAAGCCGTGCTCGTCGGACAGTCTTTTGTTCGCCAACTCGATGAACGACCAAAAATTGAGCTCTCCGGCCGTTCCCTGAGTTTCTTCTGCTGCGGCTTCCATGGCGTCACTCTAGCGCGATCAAGAGGCACGTTTGTATATGAATGTACTAAAAGGGGCCTACGGCCCCTGTGCGCCTTTCCAGTAGTGCCCACTACCAAAAAGGCGCACAGGGGGGCGGAGCCCCCTACAACTCCGCTCGCACCAGCTTTGCCGCCTCGACGAGGTTACGCAGCGACGCTTCTACCTCGACCGGACCTCGTGTCTTCAAGCCGCAGTCAGGATTGACCCACAACCGTTCCACCGGGACAGCCTCGATTGCTTCACGCAGCGAGCCGGCAATCTCGTCGACGCTCGGCACCCGCGGAGAGTGAATGTCGTACACACCGGGGCCGACGCCAAGGTCGAACCCGACGGCGCTGAGGTCGTCCAAAACCTCCATGTGCGAGCGGGCCGCCTCGATCGAGGTGACATCGGCATCCAGTCCCGCGATCGCGCCGATCACGGCACCGAACTCCGAGTAGCAGAGATGGGTGTGGATCGCCGTGGAATCCGCGACGCCCGACGTTGCCAGTCGGAACGACCCGACCGACCAGTCCAGGTATGCCGACTGATCGGCGGCTCGCAACGGGAGCAGCTCACGAAGTGCGGGCTCGTCTACCTGGATGATGCCGATGCCGGCAGCCTGTAGGTCGACGGTTTCGTCCCGAATCGCCAGTGCAACCTGATTGGCGGAGTCGGCAAGTGGCTGATCGTCACGCACGAACGACCACGCCAGAATCGTGACCGGTCCCGTGAGCATCCCCTTGACCGGCTTGTCGGTCAGTGACTGCGCGTAGGTGATCCAGTCGACCGTCATCGGCTTCGGTCGGGAGACATCGCCGTAAAGGATCGGCGGACGTACACAGCGCGTTCCGTACGACTGCACCCAACCATTCGCGGTCGCGAAGAATCCCTCGAGCTGTTCGGCGAAGTACTGGACCATGTCGTTGCGTTCGGGTTCTCCGTGCACGAGCACGTCCAGGTCCAACTTCTCTTGGAGCGCAACCACATCCGCGATCTCGGCGCGCATGCGCGAGATGTATTCGCCTCCGTCGATCTCGCCCTTGCGCAATGCCGCACGAGCCACCCGAATCTTGGATGTCTGCGGGTACGAACCGATAGTGGTGGTCGGAAGGGGAGGAAGCGACAGCAATTCGGCCTGAGCTTTACGGCGCTCTGCTGCCGGTGCGCGGTTGGTCGCCGAATTCAGCACGGCTTCAAGACGCCCACGCACGCGTGCGTCGTTGAGTCGCTTGTCGTCCCTGCGAGTCGACGCGGCGGCGCGAGCGAGGCCGAATTCGTCCTCGACGGATTCGCGACCCTGGGTCAGTGCGGTGGCAAGTGTTGCCACTTCCCGCACCTTTTCGGCGCCGAATGCAAGCCAGGAGCGAAGGGCTTTGTCGAGATCAGGTTCCTGCGAGAGCGAGTACGGAACGTGCAGGAGTGAGCACGACGTGGAGACGGCAAGCCTCTCGACGCTGCCGAGCAACCCGCCAAGCGTGGACAGCGCCGAATCCAGGTCCGTTCGCCAGATGTTACGACCGTCGACAACTCCGGCGACTACCAATTTTCGGGCGAGGTCTGAGACGGAACCTATCGAATCATGTCCTGCGACAAGGTCGATCGCAAAACCGTCGACTGCGGTGGACGCCAGGGCGGGCAGTGCATCGCCCAACGAGCCGAAGTACGACGCCAGCAAAATTGCCGGTCGGTTCGACAACAGTGAAAGCTGTTCGTAGAGCGACCGCGCGGCCTCGATCTCCTCGTCGGTGCGGTCGCCGACGAGCGCCGGTTCGTCGATCTGTACCCACGTGGCCCCGGCTTCGGCGAGCTTGCCGAGAAGGTCCGCGTACAGCGGAACCAGTTCATCGATCCGCGTCAGAAGAGGTTCTTCGGTTCCGACAGCCTTCGAGAGGAGAAGGAACGTGACGGGTCCGATAACAACCGGGCGAGCGGGAATTCCGTCGGTGAGTGCTTCCGCCAGTTCGCCGAGCACCTTGGAGGCGTCGAGCGCGAAAGTCGTCGACGGTGAAATCTCGGGGACCAGATAGTGGTAATTGGTATCGAACCACTTCGTCATCTCGAGCGGTGCGATGGTGTCGGTGCCGCGTGCGGCCGCAAAATAGCGGTCCAACGGATCGGCGACGGAGGCGACCCGCTCGGGCAACGCCCCGAGAAGCACTGCCGTGTCGAGCATCTGGTCGTAGAAGGAAAAAGTGTTGACCGGGATGGAGTCGAGACCCTGGTCACGAAGGTCGGCCAAGCCCTGCCGACGGAGGTCACGAGCTACTCGCGCCAAGGCGTCGGCGTCGATACGCCCCGCCCAGTAGCTTTCGATGGCCCGCTTGAGTTCGCGATGAGGACCGATGCGCGGAGAGCCCAGCACGGTCGCGGTGAATGTTGTTGTCACGGAGTTTCTCCAGATTGCCATTGCACTGATGGCCACTGCCGGCAGACGGGTACACCTCATGAGGCCGCGATCAAACATGCGACCACTTCTCGAGATCTACGCGCCCATTCCACGAGGCGGTGGACCGTCGGGCACGGCGTGCCCGACACAGTCGGCAGGTCTTCGGACTCGCGGGCTCTCGATCGTGGTGATCGAACCTACTGGCCGTCGCTTCCCAGGCAAGATGCCCAGTGCATGTAGACGGCGGTCGTTCCTGCTTACCGCTGCGGGACAGTCCCGGATTTTCACCGGGTTCCCTCTCACTCCGTCAGCCTGGGCTGACGGAGCTTCGACGCCAGGAACGGTCTTCGGGGCTCCTCATGACCGCGCCGGGCGAACCAGCTGCGTTGCCCAGCATAGGGCCACGAGCGTCGGAGCAGGAAAAGGAGTGCCTGTATGCCTTCGGTCGACGGGCTAGGCGCGCCACGAGTACGAGTTGGAGTCGGGAGGGACGCGGGGAAGATTTTCCGATGATCGGAGATTTTCTGCCATTTCGACAAGCAGGGCCTGTGATGCCGGAGAAAGGTCGACGACCCGGGACGTGAGATTGCGTAGGCGATCATTGTGAAGCTGTGCGAGCAGAATATGGTCGGAATCGCCGCTTGCAAGAAATGGCACTTCTTGGTCGGGGTTGAAAAAATAGTCCGGAGTCACTTCGAAGAATCGGGCGAGGGCGGAGACAACTTCGGGTGAGGGATTGGTTCGGACACCCGTGCGGAGTTGCGACAAGTAGGGAGTCGAGATGCGACAACCGTCTTCGGTCATGCTGCGCACAACCATGGCGTTGGTGACGTGATTGGGGGCGGACTCGAACAGCGCATTCAATCGTTGGCTGAATCTCGCCATGAGCCTTCCCCCTGTGTTGTCCGCTCAACCATCTGATAACTGGTAGGTAACCAAAGGTGGGTCGGTACTCCGCTACTTGGTTCCGCAACGTGTTGCTGTGGAACCAGGTAACAGGATACGTGAAGATTTGCGTCAGAACTGCAGGCGGGAGAGGGATTGGCATTAATTGCGACGGAATTGCCGGATACGGGACTCTATGTGGGGACCCTGCTCTTCTTATAACCAACCGTTGGATTCGGCGATTCGGGCAGATTCTCCGCGCGTTGCACCACCGGTCTTCCCCATCGCGGACGACAGGTGATTGCGAACGGTGCCGGCTGACAGGAATAGCTCGGCGGCGATAGCTGCAACGGGTGCGCCGGCCTTCGCGGCGCGCAGTACTTCGGTTTCGCGGTCGGTCAGCGGAGATTCGCCGCTGACAAGGCTGTCTGCCGCCAACGTGGGATCTACGACGCGCAACCCCGCATGAACGCGTCGCACCGCGTCGGCGAGTTGCCGCGCCGGGGTGTCCTTGACGACAAAACCGGTGGCCCCGGCGTGCATTGCCTTGCGAAGAAATCCTGGCCGCCCGAAGGTTGTCACGATCAGCACGCGTGTCTGTGGGAGCGCTTCCAGCAACGCCGACGTGGCAGCGATCCCGTCCATCCCCGGCATCTCCACGTCCAGTAGCGCAACGTCGGGGCGGTGTTCCATAGCTGCCGCAACAACCTCGTCGCCTCGACCAACTTCCGCGACCACGGTCAGATCGGTTTCGAGATCGAGGAGCGCCGCCAGGGCGCCGCGAACCAATGCCTGGTCGTCGGCGAGTAGTAGCCGAATGCTCACGTGTTCTCCTGTTCATGGACCTGCAGTGAAAAGCCCTGGTGCGCGGCGCTGTTGATGGTCAGGCGGGCTCCCGCCGCTGCGGCGCGTTCACGCAGTCCGGTCAACCCGTTGCCGATCGTCGTATTCTCACCGGAGATCCCGTCGTCGACAATTTCGACGCTCTTCTCGTCGATGGTGATGGTGCATTGTGTTGCGGCGCTGTGACGTACGACGTTGGTGACACCTTCCCGAACTGTCCAGGCAAACAACTCCCGCAAGTGTCGCGGGACCATTTCGGTACTGTTCGGGGAATGATCTTCGATGCCGGCGGCACGGAGAGCCTCCCGGGCACGGGCGATCTCGACGGGAAGTGAGATGGTTCGAAAGCCGTCCACGGCCGAGCGCACATCAGCCAAAGCGTCTCGGGAAAGCCGTTCGAGATCGTCGAGTTCACTGCGAGCTCGCTCGACGTCGACGTCCAACAATCGGTTGGCCAGTTCGGCTTTGACGGTGATGACGGTGAGCGAATGTCCGAGGATGTCATGGAGATCGCGCGCCATTCGAGCGCGTTCTTCCATGACGGCACGCAGTTCCTGTTCTTCTCGTTCGTGGACCATCGCAATATTGCGTCTGATGAGGGACATGACGCCCCACGTGGCAAACGCGGCGGCGCACACTCCGAGTGACAGGCCCGAATAGTTTCCCCATCCGGCGCTGACACTGACGATTTCCACCGAAGCGGCAATGGCCAAGGTGAGAATGCCGCCGGCCACGGTCGGAAGCATTGTGACGGCCGTGACCGCGAGGTAGGGCGCAGTTGCGAGACCGGTCGGCCCGACACTGACGATGATCACAGCAGCGAGTGCAGTCAGACCGGCCAACGTGAGTACCGCGCGGCGAACTGTCGGTTCCCCGCTGAGGGTGAGACGGCGCTGCTGTACCCGGGCAAAGGTGTAGAGGTAGAGAGCGCCGAAGGTAAGCGTCGCAAGAATCCCTGCCCAGCCGCGTAATTCGTCGCGAAGGTTCCATCCCTCGATGAGGGGACCACCGAGAAAAATCATCCACACGGCGGCAAACAGAATGCCGAAACGATTCCGTCGCGGCATCGCGGCGGAATCGATTGGGCGAGTGGTCTCCGACAACTACACACGCTCCGTATCTTGTTGGAACCGCCAGATCGCTCCGGCAGCGAAGACGGCGAACCACACCAGAATATTGACGATCCACGTCCAGTGGACGCTATTGCCGGTCAGCGGCGCGTGCGCCAGCGCGTTGATGCCGAACATCGGAGTGAATTGAGCGATGGTCGCCCACACCGAACCATCCTGGAGCGGAACAAACAGACCGCCGCCGAATGCCAGCAGTGCGAGCCCGGGACCGAGCAGTTGCATGACGTTCTCACTCGGCAGCAGGTATCCCATGAACAGGCCGAAGGCCGCGAAGATCGACGATCCGAGCCAAGCGATCAATGCCGTTGTGAACCACAATGATCCGTCCATCTGAGCAGAGGTGAACGAGCCGACAACATAGACAACGAGGATCGACGCGAGACCGAGCAGCATGGCCATGATCAATTTGACGGCGATGTAGGCGACCGGAGTCAACGGTGTCAGCCGAAGTTGCCTGCTCCACCCGGATGCTCGCTCGATCGACACCATCGCGCCGCCGCTGGTGGTTGCGAGCATCGCGCCGTACAACGCCATGCTGATCATGATGTACGCCGCGACGTTGCCGTGCCCGATGTCATGAGCGTCGTCGCTTTGCCCCAACCCGAAGACCAGGTAGAAGACCACCGGCATGACAAGTGTGAAGAGCATCGTGCGCCGATTACGGGTCAGGCGACGCAGTTCCAAACGCAGCAAGGTCGTGTTGAACCCGCCCAGTGGTACGACGGTTCGTTCTGTTGCAGTGGTCATCACTTCTGTCCTTCGGAGTTGTTCGACGTGAGTGCGATGAAGGCGTCTTCGAGTCCGCGCGAGACGATTTCGAGATCGCGGGCCGCTGTGTTGTTCAGGAGGAACCGTGCGACGGCATCGGTGTTGCCTGAGTGCACCGTCAGTGCCTCGCCGCGCAGTTCGACGGCATCCGAGTGCGGGATCGCGCGTAGAAGTTCGTCGGTCAGGCCAGGAACCCGCGCGTGCAGGGTTCGTCCGGACGCCATGGCTTTGACCTCGGCGGTGGTTCCGTCGGCCACGATAGTTCCTTGCCGGACCAGAATGATGCGGTCGGCGTAGACGTCGGCTTCTTCGAGGTAGTGCGTCGCAAACAGAACGGTGCGTCCTTGATCCGCGTCGGCTCGGATGGCCGACCAGAAGTCCCGGCGCCCTTCGACATCCATGCCGGTGGTCGGTTCGTCGAGGATGAGAAGTCTCGGGTCCGACAGGAGGGCCATCGCAAATCTCAGGCGCTGCTGTTGCCCGCCGGAGCACTTGCTGACGAGTCGGCCGGCGATGTCGAGGATTCCGGCGCGGCGCAGGACTTCGTCGACGGGGCGAGGGTGTGCGTACAGACTCGCCGTCAGTTGCACCGTCTCGGCAACTGTCAGTTCTTTGAGTAGTCCGCCGCTCTGCATGACCGCGGAGACCAGTCCGCGGGCTATCGCTGCGCGCGGCGCCATCCCGAAGACGCTCACGTCACCGGATGTCGGCTTCGACAGGCCGAGAATCAAGTCGATGGTGGTGGTTTTTCCGGCGCCGTTCGGGCCGAGAAACGCCACTATTTCACCGGGGCGAATACTCAGGTCGATGCCGTTGACTGCGCCCACATCGCCGAAGCGCTTGTGAAGTCCGGTCAATCGAATGGCGTCGTGTGCTCGTCCGTCAACGGGTGGATGCAGTGCCTGTGCTGAGGTCATACCTCGAATCTGCCGGTTTTCGGCAGGGGAGCCCTCGTCGATCCGTCATTCTTCGGCCATGACATTTGTCATTGGTTTGGCAGTCGCGGGTTTCGGTGGCTGCTGGCCGAGGCGGGCGAGTACCAGGCCGACGATAATCGCTGCGCCGCCGATGCCTTGGATGACGGTGATGGATTCGCCGACAAGTATCCAGGCTGCGATCACTGCGCACAGGACCTCGGTGAGGGCTACGAGCGACCCGATTGTGGGTCCCAACAACGTGATCGCGGCGATGCCGGTGAGATAGGCGATGACGGTACTGACGACGACCAGAATCACTATCGGCAGCCACACTCCCACAGAATGGCCTGCCACGACGGTGTTCGACGACGAGAATGCAAGGGGGAGTGCGCCGATCACTCCGAGTAGTCCGATGAGCACTGCGCTGACAGTCAGCCCGGACGCTGCGAGCACAACAGGGTGCAGATCGCCGTCGGCCCGTTCGGAAATTACGAAATACACTGCGAGACAGGCAGCTGCTGCCAGTCCCCAAGCGACGCCGACGGCACTGATCTCTGCCGAGCCGAAGACATCGATGACCACGGCCGCGCCTACCAGGGCGATCGCTGCTCCCAGAAGTGTCTGCACGCTCGGCCGTGCGCCCTTGGTGATCCACACCCATCCGATGACGATGATGGGGGCCAGGTACTCGAGAAGAAGCGCAACGCCGACCGAAAGATGTTGCACCGCATTGAAGAAACACAACTGCACTCCGGATATTGCGAACACTCCGTACAGTAATACCGTTCGCGTGTGGGCCGTCACTTGCCGCATACGACGCCACTGGGTTCCCAGTGCAATCACCATCATCACGAGTGCGCCGCCGGCAACGCGCGCGAACACCGCGCCTCCCGGCGACCAACCGGATTCGATGAGAGATTTGGCGAAGGGGCCGGAGACGCCGAAGGTCGCAGCGGACAGTAGAGCGAAGATCAAGCCGTTGCGAGAGTTCACGTCGTCACCCGTCAGGAGTAAAAGCGATTACGATGATGACACTAGGTTGACAATGCTCAGGAGTCAAAGTGAATTTTGCTGATGACACGGAATCGGCGCTCGTCTTCGCTGCGTCGTTGGTGAACACTGCTCGAGGAGGCGGCGAACTTCTGCCTGATCAGGAAGAACTGACTCGATTTCTCGATACGGACAAGTGGACCGGGCGACGCGACGGCACGCAGAGCGAACTCGATGCGGTGCGGACGCTACGTCCACGTCTGCGACAGTTCTGGGAAGTGACCGAAGTAGACGACGCCGTCGCGGTGGTGAACACGCTGCTGGCCGAATCGGGAGCGCAGCCGAGACTCGCCCGGCACGACGATCTCGGGTGGCATCTGCACGTCACGGCGGACGATGCGCCCCTCGTCGATCGGATGGCCGCCGAAGCGGCGATGGGTGTGCTCGATCTGATCCGCACTGGGGAGTTCTCGCGTCTGCAGTGGTGTACCGCTCCTGATTGTGACGCAGTATTCGTGGATCTGTCGCGCAATCGCTCGAAGCGATACTGCGACACCGGAAACTGTGGGAACAGGGCTAATGTCGCGGCATATCGTGCGCGAAAATCCGTTGGCTGACAGGTATATCCGGACAACCGTGCTAATCGAATCTGAAGGGATCGACGATGCATACAGCGGGAATTATCGGAGGCGGTATCGGAGGCTTGGCAACGGCGCTGGCGCTTGCGAATGCGGGCTGGTCGGTCACGGTGTTCGAGCAAACGCCGGTTCTTGCCGAGGTTGGCGCCGGAATCACGTTGTGGCCGAACGCACTTGCCGCACTCGATCACCTTGGAGTGGGCGATGAGATCCGGAGCAGAGCCGCCCCAGGTTGGGTGGGCGGAATACGCAATCGCCAGGGTCGGTGGTTGATGCGGACGAGTGAGGAGAGATTCCGTGCGCTGCACGGCAGTTTTGTCGCCATGCACCGCGGCGATCTGGTCGATGTTCTCCGCACAGCGCTTCCGGAACCGGTGACCTTACGGCTCGGCGGTGCAGTCACAGGGATCGATGTGGGTGGAGCGATTCGTTGTGGTGATCGCCTCGAAGAGTTCGATCTGATCGTCGGCGCCGACGGAATCGACAGCCTGACGCGGCGAACGATGTTCCCTGAGTATCCGGTGCCGCAGTCGCTGGGGGTTCGCGCGTGGAGGTGGATCGTTGATGACTTCGGCAGTGTTGACGTGGGTGGGATCCTCGGCGCAGGAGGAGAATTCGGCATCGTTCCGCTGGGGAACGGGCGGTTGTACGTCTTTGCTGCAGCACGGCTGTCCAAGGGCGCCCCGGACCCGTCGTTGGATGATTTTCTTCACTGGCCGTCACCTGTCCCCGAGCTCATCTCTGCAGTTGTGCCGGAGCGGATTCTTCGCCACGACATCAGAGATCTTCCAGCGCTACCGTCCTTTGTTCGAGAAAGCGTTGTGCTCGTGGGTGATGCCGCACATGCGATGGGGCCGCATCTCGGTCAAGGTGCATGCCAGGCTCTCGAGGATGCTGTCGCGCTCAGCGCTCATGCTCATGACTTGGCGACCTACGACTATCTGCGCACCAAGAGAACGCATCGCCTTCAAAAGCGTTCGCGTCAATCCGCCCGAACAATCCTCACTCGCGGCGTCGGCGCTACGCTCGCTCGCGACCTGGTACTGCGAGCTCTTCCCACCGAGGTGTTTCTTCGAGGTCTGGGATCGAACTTCAGCACTCGACACATGATGTAAAACACCATTGTCGGACCCCAGCTGTGCCCTTTGCTCATGCCGCAGCTGATGAACTGCCCGGATCCTGCGTGGTCGCAGACGGGGCTTTGTGCGGTGACGGATCGTCCCCGTAGGTGTACTCCGTGTTGGTTTGGCCGTTCGCCTTCTGGATGGTCAGTGGCTTGGCGAATTCTCGTGTCCGGACCGGCAATTAACCACCAAAGCGTTGTTGAGTGCCCGGCGCAACGGCGTGGTTGAGGATGAGAAGTGCATGTGCGGGCTTTTTGTCGACGAGTAACCAGCGATGCCGAAGGTCGGCGTCATGCCGTATGAAGTCGCCCGCCTCGAGCTGCCACGAACCTTCGCCTTCGACCTCCACTTCAAGGCTTCCGCTGATCAGGTAGACCGCCGCGAGCCCGCTCGACTGGAACCATTCAGAGATGTGAACCTCGGGTTCGAGTCTGTACTCGGTAACTTCCAAACTCGTGTTGCGGTCGAACAACAACGCGTGGCCGATGGCCGCATCGGGCCTGCTCGACACCGGCACGGGGCTACCGCTTCCGGCGCGGACGATCGCTACTCGGCTCGGTGAGCCCAAGGGGCTGGGCATGAGCTCTCCGGGGGCGACGTTAAGGACTGTGGCAAGACGGTAGATCGTGACCATCGAGGGCATGCTCAACCCGCGCTCCACATGGCTCAGGAACGGTTGGCTGATGCCGGCGCTAGAGGCCAGTGCCCTCATCGAGAGCCCTGCGGCCTCTCGCCGAGTCCGCACCGCGGCACCGATTGCCACAGCCAACTCGGTCTCATCGTCGGTGGTCTGCGTCATTAACAACTCCGTAACACCCAGTATAGCTGCAGGAAATACTCATGGCCCATTTTGATAGTTGTCAGCTATCGCTTCGTCACTTCCACTTCAGTATGGAGTCTAAAGATGTCCGTTCACTCCACCGATCAACCCGTTAGTAGTGAGTCTCCATCGGAAGCCGGATCTTCGCGATTCACGATCGAGCAACGAGGCATCGACCATGTGCCGGCGAGTGAACGCCATGGCTCGGTGCGATCGGTGGCGCTGATGTGGAGCGGCGCGATGATGAACGTCACCGGCATCGTCTTCGGCGCCCTCCTCGTATTACTCGGTCTGAACCTCTGGCAAGCAGTCGCAGCGATTCTGATCGGTAACGCGACATGGATCATCACCGGTTTGTGTTCGCTGCCCGGGCCGGCTGCCGGCACCACCACGTTCGCCGCGAGCCGCGCTCCCTTCGGGCGCAACGGAAATCGACCGATTGCATTCTGCAACTGGATAATGCAGATCGGTTACGAGTCACTCGATCTGGTGTTGATGTTTCTGGCTACGTCGGTTCTCCTCGGTCAGGCCGGGATCGATTTGGGCACTCCGCTCGAGGTCGTCGTCATCTTGGGCTTGGCGGTTACGCAGAGCATTCTGCCTATCTTCGGCCTGTCGGTGATCATGAAGGCGATTCGAATCCTGTTGATCCCGTTCACTGTGCTGTTCGCGGTGCTGGTTGTGCTCGTGTTCGACTCCGTGGATGTCCAGACGGGCACGGCCTCCGGTGGCACCGCCTTGTTCTTCGCCGGTGTCGCGGTGGCGGCGTCAGGAAGCGGTCTGGGATGGACACCGAACGCCGCCGACTATGCCCGATATCTGCCCGAGTCAACCAGTCGCGTTCGCCTGGTGGTGGGCACCGCGATCGGAGGCGCTCTGCCGCAAACCCTGCTGATGCTGCTGGGTGCGGCCGTCGCCACTGCAGTCCCAGACGCCGTCGATCCCATCAGCGGACTACCGTCGGCTCTGCCGTCGTGGTTCCTGACTCCCTATCTTCTTGTGGTCCTGCTACAGCTCACCGCGCTCAATGCGATCAACCTCTATTCCTCGGGAATGACACTGCAGGCGATGGGTATTCGAATCAGTCGTTGGCAAGCCGTCGTCGTCGATGCCGTTGTCTGCGCGATCGTCGCGATCGTCGTGACGTTCTCCGGCGACTTCAACACATTGCTTGGGAACTTCCTGCTCTTCATGATCGTCTGGTTCGCACCGTGGGCGGCGATCATGGTCGTCGACTATTTCCTGCGCTCGGGCCGGTACGACATAGCGTCACTATCCGATGACGGCGGCCGGTATCGCCGGGTTCTCGGCTTCAATCCGGCCGGCGTCACTGCCCAGGTCGCCGGCATGATCGCGGCATTGCTCTGCATCAACACCACGGTCTTCACCGGCCCCATCTCCAAGGCATTCGACGGCACCGACCTCAGTGTGCCAGCCGGCCTGGTGGTCGGGGCGCTGACCTACTGGGCGCTGGCACGCACATCAACCCGTAACGAGAGCACAGTCACCGAAAGGCTCAGCGCATGAACACCATTCCCCTCGTCGATCTCGAACAGTGGCGCACCGGATCCTCCTTGCAGCGTGCGAAGCTGAGCGAACGTGTCGACCAGGCCCTGCAAGGGTCCGGATTCCTGTTGATCTCGGGCCATGGAATCGATCCTGAACTCCGCGCGCAGATTCGGGCCGCCGGATCGGCGTTCTTCACCAGCGGCCCGGCGACCAAACATCGATACCGGACCCACGTCGGTGGGCGGGGGTGGATCCCCTCGGGTGCCGAAGCCAACGCTTTCGTCGAAGAGACTCCGGGTCCAGCCGACCTCAAGGAGACCTACACGAACGGCTGGGACGACTACTCCACCGGTGACCCCGTGGTCGATAACGAATGGTTCGCGCCCAATGTCTGGCCGACCGAAGTGCCGGAGTTCGAGCGGCTGTGTGCGACGTACACCGAGCAGATGCGTTCCCTGGCAGCAGAATTGCTGACCGTCTTCGCTTCGGCACTGAATCTCGATCCCGACTGGTTCACCTCTCGGACCGACCGCGCACCACATTCGTTCAACCTCAATCGATACCCGGCGATGGCCGAGACCGGGATTGCAATCGACGGCCAATACCGGATCGCGCCGCATACCGATTTCGGGGTCATCACCATACTCGACCGTCAAGCAGGCTACGGCGGGCTCCAGGTCGATACCGGTGACGGCAGCTGGGTGAATGCACCGTTCGTCGATGATGCCTTCACCATCAACATCGGTGATCTGATGGCTCGTTGGACGGGCGATCGGTGGCGCTCGACCAGGCACCGGGTATTGCCTCCGTCCGCGCACGACCCCAACGAGGAGTTGATCTCGTTGATCTTCTTCTTCGAAGCCAATCACGATGCGGTGATCGAGTCTTTCGGTCCGCCGATCGGACGAGCGCACGCCTACCAGCCCGTCACGACTGCGGACTACCTTCGCGCCCGGTATTCCGCGATCACCATCTGACGAACGCCCAGACTACCCAACACGCGAGGACGACATCCATCATGGCATTTGCCCGCAACGCCGGAACCGACTTCCAGGTCCCGATCATCGATATCTCGACGTTCACAGGCGGGGCCGATATCGATCGGCAATCAATCGCCCGCCAGGTCGATCTGGCTGCATCCACCGTCGGATTCATGCAGGTGGTCGGGCATGGCATCCAACCGAAAGTGCTCGATCGGTTCACCGCGGCCACCGACGAATTCTTCGCGTTGCCGGAGTCCACCAAACGCAAATACTCCACACCGCCGCACATCAACCGCGGGTACACCCCACCGAGAGCCGAGGCGTTGGCAAACTCTCTCGGGATCATCACCGCCGCAGATCTTTTCGAGGCGTTCAACATCGGCGTCGACCCTGCCGACCACGCCTCTCCGGACCTCGATCCCGTCGACTACGCGCCCACCATCTTCCCCAGCGAGACAACCGACTTCGAATCTGCCGTTACCGCTTGGTTCGGCGAGGCCCGACGCGTGGCGCACACCATGGCCGACATCTTCGCCCTGGCTCTGCATCTACCGATCGACTACTTTCGGCAGTTCACCACGCACTCTCTGGATGTACTGCGTATCAACAACTATCAACTGCCCCACCCCGACGTCACCTTGGAATCCGAGCAGATGGGCATGGGAGCGCACACCGACTACGGTATCGTGACGGTCTTGTGGGCAGATCAGGTGCCAGGACTGGAAATACTTGACAGTCAGCGGGTTTGGCACCCCGTACAGCCCGCCGACGGGGCACTGTTGGTCAACCTGGGCGATGCGCTGGCCCGCTGGACCAACGATCGCTGGATCTCCACCATGCACCGGGTAGCGCCGCCACGCGTCGACGGCCGGCTCGTGCCGCGACGCTCGGCGGCCTTCTTCCACGACGGCAACCCCGAGACGGTCATCGCGTGCCTGCCGGGTTGCACCGGTCCCGGCAATCCACCGCGATATGAGCCGGTGACGGTCAAAGAGCACATAACCGCCAAGCTCCGCGGGTCCCGGGGGCGGGAACCGAATCCCCATGCGATCCGGGAGGCCGCTCGCCTCACTGGCAGTACATCATGAGTAGCACATTCACCGTTGCCACCCTTCCGAAGATCGAATTGCACTGTCACCTCGAAGCCGCCCTGCCGATCAGCCTCGTTTACCTTCTTGCGCAGCGGAACTCACTGAACCACTTGCTTGCGCCGGCGCTGGGTGCCTACCAGAGCGTCGCCGACATCGACGACTACCTGAAGGGCTACGACGCCACCGCCCATCTCCTGCGCACAGCAGGCGACTTTGCCGAAGCCGTCGACACGTACTTGCATTCGGTGGCTCAGCAGGCCGTCCGATACGTCGAAATCTTCTGGAGCCCCATGGTCCATCTCGACGACGCGGTGCCCTACCGCACCCAACTCGCCGGCATCATCGACGGCATCGAACACTCCACCTCCGGCGTCAACTGTCGCCTGATCCCGGCCATCGACCGCTCCCGCTCACCCGCCGAAGCCGCCCAAGTGGTCGATTACATCATTGAGTGCAACAACGACCTCGTGGTCGGAGTCGGCCTGGACTACGATGAAACCCTGGGCCCCGCAGATACTTTCATCGAGCCATTCGCTCGCATACGACGCGCAGGACTACGCGCCACAAGTCATGCCGGCGAAACCGCCGGGTCCGACAGCATCCTGGACAGCATCGACCTGCTTGGCTGCAGCCGCATCGACCACGGATACGCAATACTGAGCAACGACGACGACCTACAGCGATGCCTCGATGCCGGTGTCACTTTCACCGTCAGCACTCGCGCGGCCGAACTCTTGAAGACCTGGGGTCTCGAGGTCGCGGGCGCTCCAGCAGACATGTGGCGCCGTGGACTCCGCATCTCACCGGCCACCGACGCGCCCGCACACTTCGGAACAACACTCACCTCCGAGCACTCCATGCTCGAGGCCGCCGGATTGACGGTCGCCGACCTTCACGACATCCAGTTGGCATCGGTCGCCGGTACCTTCCTTGACGAGACCGACCGCCGTACCCTGACTGCCGAACTCAGGACCTGATCCGAGTACGTCGACACGGGACCGTCTGTAACTGGACCGATGCGCACAGCACTAACCGGCGCCGACGCTACGGTCGTGTCGGACCCCGGTTGTACCCTTCGCGCATGCCCACCGCTGATGAACTGCTCGGAGCCTCCGTAGTCGCCGATCTTGCCCTGTGCCTTGAACAAGCGTCGGGACGCACGCGATTGGCCGCTGTTCGCGAGAGCTCATCCGGCTTTGACGGCCTCAGTCTCGGTGAGCGCACTCGTGTGGTGCGAGACGCGATGATGTCCGACCTAGCCGAGGAGTTTCCGCGCTTTGCCGAGGTAATCCGGCTGGCGTTGCGCGACGAGGCCTTTGCGGGCTGGATGATCTGGCCGGTCACGGAAGCTGTTGCAGTGATCGCCACGCGCAGTGGCCGAAATACAGATTTCGACGACGGTATGGCGCTACTCGCCGAACTGACCTCGCGTCTGACGAGCGAATTTGCGATCCGGACCTTTCTCGACGCGAATCCCGCGCGAGCGCTGGAGATCGCTCTCGGATGGACCGATCACCAGGACGAGCATGTTCGACGCCTCGCCAGTGAGGGCACCCGGATGCGTCTGCCCTGGGGTAGGCGGGTGAAGGCGTTGACGGAGCACCCGGAGTCCACGGTCTCGATTCTCGACGCGCTGTACCGCGACGACTCGGAATACGTGCGGAGATCTGTCGCCAATCATCTCAACGACCTCAGTCGCGCGGACGCTGCAATGGCGGTATCGATCGCCAAGCGTTGGCTCGGTGATCCCGACGCGGCTACGCCCAAAGTGGTTCGCCATGCACTGCGCAGCCTGGTGAAAGCCGGCGACGTCGATGCGTTGGCTCTGCTGGGCTTTGCGGCACCCACGGATATCGTGATCTCGGACTTTGTGATCGATCGCGACGCTGTCGATCTGGGCGGAGACATCGCATTCGGTTTTGCGGTGAGTAACAACGGCGGTGAGTCCGTGACTGTGGCAATCGACTACATCGTCCATCACGTCAAGGCCAACGGACTCACCAGTCCGAAGGTGTTCAAGCTGACCACGCGCTCTCTCGAGCCCGGTGCCAGCGCGAAGGTAGCCAAGCGGCATTCCTTCAAGCCGATCAGCACGCGGCGGTATTACGCCGGTACTCATTCCGTCGAGTTACAGATCAACGGAGTTACACAGGGTCTGAGATCTTTTCAGCTCCAAGTCGCTGCGGACGATAACTGACCGAGGGATAGCCGTCGTCGGGGTCGATCGTGACTTTTGCCCGGACTCGGTAGACCTGTTCGACCAGTTCCTCGGTCAGCACTTCGGTCGGTGTACCCGACGCAACCACCCGTCCGCGTTCGAGCACCACAAGACGGTCGCAGAACATCGCCGCCACGTTGAGGTCGTGCAGCGCAATGTAACTGGTCACCGGAAGCGTCGACACCAGTGACAGGATGTCGAGTTGGTGTGAGATGTCGAGGTGGTTGGTCGGCTCGTCGAGCAGCAGCACGTCCGGTTGCTGAGCCAGTGCGCGGGCGATCTGCGCGCGTTGGCGTTCCCCGCCGGACAGCGTGTGCCACAAGCGTCGTCGCATCGACGTCATGCCGGTATCGGCGAGTGCCTGGTCTATTGCGTCGTCGTCGGCTTCCTCGCCGGAACCGAACAGTGTGCGGTGTGGAATGCGGCCGAGCCTCACGACGTCGAGCACGCTGATGTCGACCTCGGTGTGGGCGTGCTGATCGACCACCGCGATCTTCCGGGCAACGGTGCGTCGGCGAACGTTGCTGATGCTGGTGCCGCCCAGCGTGACATCGCCCGAGTCAGGAGACGTGACTCCAGCCAGGATGCTGATGAGTGATGACTTCCCGGACCCGTTGGGGCCGAGGATCCCGATGGTGTCACCCGGTTGCGCAGCGACGCTCACCCGATCGAGGATCAGGTTCTTTCCGCGATGCCACACGATGTCGTGTGCCGCGAGGCTCATGCGCTTCTCCTCATTCGGAACAGGATGACAGCAAATGCGGGGACGCCGATCAAAGCCGTCACAACACCGACCGGAATCTCCTGGGGCGCAAACGCAGTACGCGCGATGGCATCCACCCACACCATGAAAATCGCACCGATCAGCGCCGTGGCAGGGAGTAAACGGCTGTGTCTCGAACCGACCAGAAACCGGGCCGCATGCGGAAGCACCAGTCCCACAAAACCTATCGCCCCCGCAGCGCTGACCAGTGCGGCCGTGATCAGCGCTGTGATGGTGAGAAGGAGTAGCCGAACGCGCTGCACCGGGATTCCGAGCGTCGCGGCGGCGTTGTTGCCGAAAGTGAAGGCGTCCAACGCCGGTGCCTGGACGAGACACACAAGGATTCCGACGGCTACCACTGCGCCACACAGAACTACGTCCGTCCAGCCGGCACCGGCCAACGAACCGAGAAGCCAGAACAAGACGCCTCGAGTCTGCTCGGCGTCGGCGGAGGAAATGACGATGAACGACGTGAGTGCCGAGAACAATTGTGTGCCTGCAACACCTGCCAAGACCACGCGGGACGTGCCACCGCCTGCGCCCGCAGCAAGCAGCATCACCAGGCCGAACGAGACGACGGCCCCGGCAAATGCACCGGCGGACAGCGAGATAACGCCGCCGCCGATGCCGAGCACCGCGATCATCACCGCACCGGTCGAAGCCCCGGACGAAATTCCGAGAACAAAAGGATCGGCCAGTGGATTACGGAGCAGCGACTGCATGATGACGCCGCACAATGCGAGCCCAGCACCGCACACTGCAGCCAAGAGTGTTCGGGGAAGCCGCAATTCCCAGACTATGCCGTCCTTGATGCGGCTGACGCCGGACGATCCGACACCCCAATGCTCGAGCACCACGGCGTAGACGTCGCGAACCGACAGATTGGCCGGGCCGATCGTGATCGCCAGCGCGATCGAGAATCCGAGAACCACCAAACCGATCAGGAACAGCACTCCCAGAGTTGACCGGGATTCGAGACGCGCAGTGCGCGTGCTCAATTGGCCAAGCCCCAGTCACGCAGCGCGGTAGCGGTCTTCTCGACACCATCGATCGTGCGGATCGAGGGGTTGAGATCGGCGCCGTTCACAACGATGTACTTCTTGTCCTGCACAGCTTGCAGACGCGAGGTGACAGGGTTGGATTCGAGGAAAGCGATCTTGCTGGCCAGAGCGTCACCGTCGATACTGCGCCGACTCAGGTCCGCGAGCACCAAGGCCGTTGGGTTGCGATCGAGGATGGTTTCCCAACTGACCTGGGGCCATTCGTCCGTCGTATCGGCGAAGATGTTCTCCGCGCCAACAGATTCCGTGATAATTCCGGACGAGCCACAGCAACCAGCCATGTACGGAGTCATGGTGTCGGCAAACCAGAATGCGAGTGAGACCCCGGACGCATCGACGGAATCGGACGCTTTCGCGAATCGATCCTGTAGTTCGGCGACAAACTGTTCGCCTCGATCACGCACGTCGAAAATTGCTGCCAAGTCCCGGATTTCCTGGTAGACAGTCTCGATCTTCAACGGTTCGGTGCGAGCGCCGTCCGCATTCGACGCCGAGGACACCTTGCCGTCGCAGCCGTTGTCGGTGGGCGAGAGGTACGTCGGCACGCCGAGCGCGGCGAACTGATCTCGGCTCGCGACGCCGCCGTCGGCAATCGTGGAGGCAAACGAGGCCGACACGAAATCGGGCTCCGTGTCGAGGACAACCTCGAACGACGGTTTGTTGTCGGCAAGGCGCGGGACTCGATTGTTGTCAACTGCGAGGTTCTCGCGAACGGGATCGGTCCACGTCGCGGTGCCAACCATGCGGTCTGCAAGACCGAGGGACAGCAGGATCTCCGTTGAGCCTTGGTTGAGGGAGACCGCACGTGTCGGTGGTGCGTCGATAGTGACCTGTTGACCACAATTGTCGATGGTCAGGGGGTAGTTGGACGAGCTGGCGTCACTCGCGGTGACGGAGTCGTCGGAGGCGCCGCAGCCGGCCAGACCAAACTCGAGAGCCGAGGTGGCAACAACTGCTGAGGTGAAGCGCATAAAACGCATGAAGAGGGAACTCCTTGCTCAGGGCTCGATCGCGGAGCCGAGAATTCGCCGTGCTCGATCAGCGAGTATCCGGACTTCGATCCCTCGAGAAGGTTCGTCACCGTTGCGCGTCAGCCCTGGACTTGCACCAGGTTCCCTCGCCGATCGTGGCCGCACGAACGGCCACGTCAACCATAACGAGGTGCTGGTTTCTCCTCGCAAACACAGGGGTGGAATTGACCTCGTCAGCACTCGAGGTATCGTGGCCGACATGCAGCGCGTCTATTTCTGGTTTAGCAGGCCGGCCCCGGGTGGGCCTGCCGGCGTAACCACGCGCTGACAACCTCCACCCAAGAGCCGGATTACAGACCGGCTCGCTGGAGTTCACTTCATCTCTGGGGTCGGCCTGAGAACAGGAAACCGAAACCCCATGACTGTCACCATCGACACCACAGCCACATCGGACAGCCTCGACGATCAGCGCACTGTCAGTATCAGTCCGCTGGTTTCGCCGGCGACCGTCCGAGCTCAGCACGCACCCGACGAGGTCGCGGCCGCAACCGTGCGGACCGGCCGTGCCGACACGATCAACATCCTCAACGGTGACGACGACCGTTTGATCGTTGTTGTCGGACCGTGCTCGGTACACGATCCGGAAGCTGCGATGGACTACGCCCGCCGGTTGTCTGCCAAGGCCGAAGAACTGCGGGACGACCTGCACATCGTCATGCGGGTCTACTTCGAAAAGCCGCGCACCACGCTGGGTTGGAAGGGCCTGCTCAACGATCCCCACCTCGACGGCACCTACGACGTGAACACCGG
The DNA here is from genome assembly GCF_019334125.1 of Rhodococcus globerulus. NCBI lineage: Bacteria > Bacillati > Actinomycetota > Actinomycetes > Mycobacteriales > Nocardiaceae > Rhodococcus > Rhodococcus globerulus. The sequence continues at coordinate 6,649,851 of NZ_CP079698.1, read as the reverse complement.
ACTTGGTATCGGCCGCAAGTTGCTGCTCGACGTGTCGAGCCTCGGTCTGCCCGTCGGCTGTGAATTCCTCGACCCGATCATGCCGCAGTACATCGCGGACCTGGTCAGCTACGGCGCGATCGGCGCTCGGACCGCTGCGAGCCAGGTTCACCGTCAGCTGTGCAGTGCACTGTCCATGCCGGTCGGCATCAAGAACTCCACCGAAGGTGACGTGCAGGTAGCCGTCGACGGTACCCGCGCTGCGGCAGCGAGCCACGTGTTCCCCGGCACCGACCTCGACGGTCAGGCCGCCTTGATCCGTACGGCTGGTAACCCCGACTGCCACGTCATCCTGCGCGGTGGCAGCGATGGACCGAACTACGACGCCGAGACGGTCGCGGATACCCTTGCCCGCCTGCGCAAGTCGAACCTGCCCGAGCGTGTGGTCATCGACGCGAGCCACGGCAACAGCAGCAAGGACCACGAGCGTCAGGTCATCGTCCTCGACGACATCGCAGCTCGTCTCGCCGGCGGTGAGCAGGGAATCGCGGGTGTCATGTTGGAGAGCTTCATCGAGGCCGGTCGTCAGGACCTGACCTTGGGCAAGGCGGACGAACTCACCTACGGTCAGTCCATCACCGACGCATGCATCGACTGGTCCACAACGGCAGCGCAGTTGGACCGTCTGGCGCAGGCCGTTGCCAGCCGTAGGGGCTGACGCCCCCGTGCGCCTTTCTGGTAGCGCCGACTACCAAAAAGGCGCACAGGGCCGCTAGGCCAGTACTTCTCGCGTGGCCGTGACCAGGCGTTCGAGCCAGGCGTCGGTGCCGACGGCCTGACGTAGCGGTTCGTTGGGCAATTCGATGCTGACCGGCAGTCCGGCAGGCAGGGTCGACCAGATGTCGGCCAGGGCGATGCCGCCGGTGCCGGGCACCAGACGCTCTTCGCGGGCGTGAAGGATCAGTTCTGCGTCATCCGTAGGAGCGGGGGTCGAACCGTCGCACATCTGGGCGTAGTGCAGCCACTCGCGCGGGATGGACGCAAGATCTTCCAGCGTTGTCGCCGAGCGGTCGGTGTGGAGTGCGTCGACCAGGACACTACGAGCCGGACCGTCTGCCGCCGAGACGATCTCGATGGCAGCACGCGCATCGGGCACCGCAGTCCACGGCATGAATTCGAGCGAGGCGACGATGCCGTAGTTCGCGCACAGTTCCGCGAGGCGGGCATAAGAGTCCGTGAGCCGAGCGCGGTCGCGGTCGTCGCCGCCCACCAGAACGGCCTTGGCTCCGAGCTGTGCCCCCGCTTCGAGAAGCGGAACGTAGTCGGCGGGGTCGAAGTCGGCTGCAAGACGGATGATTTCGAGGTCGAATACCTCAACGGGTGAATCATCCAGTCGACGCACCAGTTCGTCCAACGACTGCTTGTCCTCGTGCAGAGGGTAGGCCGTCGTACCTGGTGCCGCAGGCATCAGGCGGATGCCGATGGTGTCGAAGCCGTGTTTTTCCGCCAAGTCGACGTGCTGCATCGGTGCGGTATCGAGCACTGTGAGGGCTGCCAGTCCGAGTGAGAGTGTCATGCGTGCGCTCCAACTGTCTTGGCTCCGGCCAGTTCCCGACCTGCCAGGTAACCGAACGTCATAGCCGGGCCGAGGTTGATGCCGCCGGACGGGTAGTGCCCGCCCATCACGCTGGCCTGATCGACGCCGACGGCGAGCAATCCCTCGATGGGGCGGTCGTTGTCATCGAGAACCTGCGACGACGAGTCGGTGACAAGCCCGGCGAAGGTACCGAAACTGCCCGGCACCACCTTTACCGCGTAGTACGGACCCTTCTGTAAGGGCGCGAGCGACGGGTTCGGCCAGGGGTTGTCGGTATCGCCGGATCCCCGGTTGAACGGCGTTGTGCCGCGACCGAACTCGGGGTCTTCACCGGCCACGGCCCCGACATTGAATGCCTCGATTGTCTTTTCCAACTGCGTCGGATCAACGCCGATCTTCTCCGCCAGTTCGCGAACAGTGCGACCCCGTGTGAGGTATCCCGAGCGCAGGTACGGCTGGATCGGGATCGGCAGGGGCTTGGCCATGCCCAGCGGGAGGTAGCGCACGTACTGCTGGTCGGCAATCAACCACGAGCACACTTCTTCGCTCTCGGGAACCTGCTCGACCATCGCGAGGGTGTAGTCGTGGTAGCCGAGTGCTTCGTTGACAAAACGCTTGCCGTTCGCGAGAACTCCGATGACACCGGGCTTTCCGCGGTCGAGGATGTGCGGGAACACACCTTCCTTGCCGTTGCGGTAACGAACGATGGAGACGGGGCAGTACGCGACGGGGGAGGCAAGAGTGCGGTCGAGGCGACCACCCACGGATTCGCCGAGGGTGATGCCGTCGCCGGTGGTTGTCTTCGGAGTGAGTGACCAGTGCTCGTTTCCGGTGGGAGTACGGGGGAACAGTTCACGTCGGCGGTCGATGTCCTGGGCGAAGCCGCCGGTGGCCAGTACGACGCCGCGCGTGGCAGTCACCGAGTACGCACCATCCGGGCCTTCGAGGCGGACACCGACAACGCGACCGTCATCGTCAGTCTGCAGCGATGTTGCCGACGTTTTCACCCGAATCTCGACGCCGAGATCGAGCGCTGAGCGAAGCATCATGCCGACAAGCGCAGTGCCGTTGACGAGTTGCTGGCCACGACGCTTGGTGGCGAGATCGAACATGTGCTTTGTCACGCGAACACCACAGTGCACAAATGCTTTCGGCGATCGAGTCGAATGCAGGAATGCCTGCAGGTCGGGGCCGGCCATGATGCCCATGCCGAGGAATGACGTCTCGTACAACTGTCGACGTAGCAGCGCCGCGACGTCGGGTCCGAGCTTTCGCAAGCTCACCGGTTTCGGTCCGACGGAACGATGACCCGTGCCGGCTCCCGGTGTGTCGCCGTGAATGTCGGCGATCCTGGCTCCGGCAACGAACTTCAGTGCAGTCTTGCGTTCGAAGAACTCGACCATCTCCGGTGCGCCGTCGAGGAGTGCATCCACCTTGGCGGCGTCGAAGTTGTCGCCGAGTCGGTTCTCCAGATATGCCCGCGGCGCCGAACGATCCTCGACAACCCCATCGGCGATGGCAAACATGTTGCGCGGGGTCCACATCCACCCGCCTGACCAGGCCGTTGCGCCGCCGCAGGTGTCGGCCTTCTCGACAACGAGTACCGACGCGCCGCCATGTGCTGCGGCAATTGCTGTGGAAAGCCCGCCTGCGCCAGAGCCCACGACAACTACGTCGTAGGTGAGGGGGGTACTGCTACTCATTTCTGCTCCTTGGCAGTTGTTGCGAGAGTCGGTGTCGATGTCAGCTCGACAACCTTGCCCGTTCGTGACGATTCGTAGATTGCGGCGATGATGGCAAGTGATGCGCGGGCGTCCCGGCCGGTGACGGCGGGTTCGCGCCCGGTCAGGACGGCGTCGGCGAAGTCCTGAACCTGCAAGGTGTGGAAATCGGTGAGTGCCGCATTGACCGCTCCCACATCGAGATTGGCGTCTATGTCGGCGGAATACGGCGACTGGAACTCGACTTCGCCCGGTACGGTCCAGATTTCGTTGACACCCTCGTGCCCTTCAGGGAACTCGAGGACGCTGGCGATGGCACCGGTGCGCCCGATCACCGAGACGCGGTTGCCCAGGTTGTGATTGGCGCCGGTAGTCGCGGTGACGGTGGCGGTGCCGCCCGAAGCAAAGGAAATTACAGCTGACGCACTGTCCTCGGTCTCGATGTGCTCACCGTGGGTGTGGGTGCGGATGAAGCCGCTGACCGAGACGGCCTCGCCCATGAACCAGGCCAGCATGTCGATCTGGTGCACCGCCTGCGTCATGAGCACGCCACCGCCGTCGGTGTCCCAGCGTCCGCGCCACGCGTCGGCCGAGTAGTAGCTCGATGGGCGGTGCAGGATGACCGACGCCTCGCCGAGCGTGGGCAGTCCGATACGGCCATCGTCGATGGCGTCCCGGATCCGACGTGCGGCCGGCCAGAATCGGCGTTGGAAGAGCACCCCGAACGTGATACCGGCGCGGTCGGCGGCCTCGATCATGCGGTCGGCGGCAGCAACATCGACCGCGATGGGCTTCTCGCACAACACATGTACACCCGCTTCGGCAGCGGCCACGACTACCTCTTCATGTACCGGGTGCGGCGTGCAAACGGTGCAGGCGTCGAGTCCGAGGGCGAGAAGTTGCTCCACTGAACTCACCGCTGTGGGAATGCCGTGCGCTGCCGCGAACTCCTGGGCGCGTCCGAGATCGGGATCGCAGCAGCCGATTACCTCGACGCCGGGGACTTGCTGCAGGGCTCGGGCATGGTTGCCGGCGATCTTGCCGCAGCCGACGATTCCGACTTTCAACGTCATCAGAAATGTTCCTCTGCTTCGACGTCCCGCGCCGCAGACTCGCCGCGGTCGAGACTGTTCAGTGCTTCGATGTCCTCGCCGGAGAGGGTCACGTCGAGTGCTGCCAGGTTCTCGGCCTGACGCGTCGGGTTCGCTGATCGCGCGACCGGAACCACACCCTGCGCGACGTGCCAAGCGAGGACCACTTGAGCTGGTGTGCAACCGATTCGACCGGCGATCTCCCCGACCACGGCGTTGTCGAGCACATCGCCGCGGCCGAGCGGGCTCCACGACTGCGTGAAGATTCCGAGTTCGTCGTTGGCGCGGCGCACCGGAATTCGCGCGAGCGACGGGTCCATCTGAATCTGGTTGACTGCCGGTGCCTCGCCGGTTTCGGCGACGACGCGGCGCAGGTGGTGCTCCAGGAAGTTCGACACACCCACGTACCGAACCAGTCCGGCGTCGCGGCAGGCCAGCATCGCCTCGAACGACGCAACGTAACGATCGATTCGCGGGAGCGGCCAGTGGATCAGGAACAGATCGAGTTGATCCAGTCCCAGTCGTTCCAGGCTCTGCTCGAGCGCTCCGCGGATGTCACCGGAAACCTGGTCGTTTCCACGAAGTTTGGTGGTGACAAACAGTTCTTCTCGCGGTAGAGCAGACTCCGCCAACGCTACGCCGACGGCGTCCTCGTTGCCGTAGATCGCGGCGGTGTCGATGAGGCGGTACCCGGCCTCGATTCCGGAGAGTACCGACTTCGTGGCGTCGGCACCGACCAGTGGCCAGGTTCCGAGTCCGATGGGTGGCAACGCAGTTGCCACCGGTGCGGCTGTGTGTGCGCTCATGCGTGAACCTCCTGACGGGCCGCAGCGGCGGCGGTGATGGCGACGGCAACGTCGGCTGCGGTCACGAGTGCGGCATGGATGGATCCGCCGTCACCGCTCGCGTCGCCGACGGTATGGACCCCGAGTCGTGGTGCCAGTGAACGTAGTTCGGCCAGAAGCTCCGAGCGCGGCTCGACGCCCTGTGAGATCAGCAGCTCGCCGGGGGCGTCGACTTCGCTCAGTACACCGCCTGTCGAGATCGTGACCCGATCGGTGTCGACTTTGGTGACGATCGAGCTCAGGTAGGTCGTGAGGTTCTCACTTGCGGCCAGGCGCGGCAGCAGTACGATCTTGCCGCGCCGGCCGACGTCGTGTGCGATGGTTTCCTGCGGGCCGATCATGACGACCTGGGTGCCCTTCTGGAGCAGATCGTCTGCGACGGCAGCAGCCTCGCGGTCGGCGCCGAAAATGGTGATTGCCTCGGGGGCCGGATCTCCGGAAACCAGGAACTCGCGAACGTCACGGACGGTTCGGGTCTGCGCGCCGGGGAGGTCAGTCACGGGACCGTGCCCACCGGCAGCAAGGACGATCGCGTCGAAGTCACTGTTTGCGAGCAATGCTGCGTCAGCTCTGGTCGAGGTGTGGCACTGCACCCCGAGTTCGACCAGTTCCGCGAGGTACCAGTCCACGATCCGCCCGTATTCGGGATACTCGTGCAGCTTCGATGCCAGAGCGAAGTCGCCACCGAGGCTGGGTCGTTCGTCGTACAGGTCGACGCGGTGACCGGCAAGTGCCAGGTCGCGGGCAGCGGCCATTCCGGACGGACCGGCACCGATGACGGCGACCCGCACGGTGGCATCAGCCGGCTTTGTAGGCTGATCCAGTTCACGGCCGACCCACGGGTTGACGGAGCAGGGAATGGGACCGGCAGCCAGGCTGTCGATGCAGTAGTTGCAGGCGATGCACGGGCGGTAGCGGCCACCGTCGATAGCGCGATTCGGGAAGTCCGGATCGGCGTGCAACGTACGGGCCATGCTGACGAAGTTGGCCTGCCCGGATTCGATGATCTGCGCGGCGATCTCCGGCGACGTGATGCGTCCGGCCACGCCCACCGGGATGTCGAAGTCGCGCTGGTACTGCTCGGAGTACGGCGCGAGGAGTCCACGGGACCATTCACCGGGCTGGATGATCCACTGTCCCGCTTCGTAGTTGCCGGCCGAGACGTCGAGGAAATCGAGTCGGTCGGTGTCGATGGCGTCGATGCGAGAGCGGGTCATCTCGGCGTCGAGTCCGCCGTCAATGCCTTCGAAGGCTGAGAATCGAAGTCCCAGAGTGATTCCCGGAGCATGCTCGTGGACGGAGGCGATGACCTTGTTGACGAACAAGGTGGGGTCGGCCCACTCGTCGTCGCGGTGATTGTAAGCAGGGGAGAGGAACTGGTGGATCAGATACCCGTGGCCACCGTGCAGGGAGATGACGTCGACGCCCGCATGTTGGCAGCGCGCTGCGGCTTCACCGAAACATTCGATGATGTGCTCGATGTCGTCGGCGTCGAGTTGTTCTGGCATCTCGCCGCCGACAACCAAACACGGAATCGGTGTCGGGGCAACAGGAACAAACCCGCTGACAGAACCTTGCGCCGTACGTCCACCGTGGTTGAGTTCGACTCCGACGAGGGCGCCGTGAGCGTGGATCGCGTCGGCCATCTTCTTGATACCGGGAATGCGCTCGTCGACGTCGACGCCCATCTGCCGGATGCGGCCTTTGCCGTCGGCGCGCACGTAGCTCGCCTCGGTGAAGATCAGTGCCGCACCACCTTCGGCGCGGCGAGCGAGATATGCGATGTACTCGTCCGTCATGGTGCCGTCGACTTCGCAGTAATTGCGTTCCATCGGAGCAGATACGAATCGGTTCCGAAGGCGGACGCTGCCCATGTCGAGGGGTTCGGCGAACGGTTGGGTTGCGTTCATCAGTGCTCCTGGAGCAGTTTGCGAGAGTGAGTGTTCGACTGTGCTCATGCGCTGGCCATCTCGGAGAGCATGTCGCTCAGGTGGGTGCGCATCCGATCCGTGTCAGCTTCGATGCCCGTCAGAAGTGTGAAGGTGTCAGAGGCTTGAGCCACCAGCATCTGGCCGCCGTCGAGCACCTGGCACCCGAGAGCGATTGCAGCGTCGAGTAATTCGGTGCGCATCGGCCGATAGACGATGTCCGCGACCCACAAGCCGGAGTGGAGCGCAGCGGGGTCGAACGGAGTTCCGGGATGGCCGACCATACCGATCGGAGACGCATTGACGACGCCGTCGCTTGTCGCCAGGTTATCGGCGATCTCACCAATCGCCAAAGCTGTTGTGCGCGTGTCAGGGAAAGCCGAGGCAACGCGTGAACATACATCGGCAGCGCGTTCTGAGTCGACGTCGGCGATGCGGAGATCCGTCGTACCGGCTGCCGCCAGCGCGTAGGCAACTGCTGAACCTGCCCCGCCGGCGCCGGCGAGGACAACTCGGTCCAAGGTGGCGTCAGGTAGCCCGCGCTGAAGTGCGGTGAGGAATCCACTGTGATCGGTGTTGTGGCCGATCAGACGGCCGTTGTCGACCACAACCGTGTTGACGGCGCCGAGCAGTCGGGCGTTGTCGGACAGTTCGTCGAGGGCGTCCACGACAACTTGCTTGCACGGGTGCGTGATGTTCAGCCCGGTGAAACCACCGGTGACGGCGGCGCGAACCAACTCGGCGGTCTTCTCGACCGAGGCATTCCTTGCCTCGAGGTCGATCAATTCGTAGCTGTAGGCGGCGAGACCGAGTGCTGCCGCTTCGTGGGAGTGCAGCGCCGGCGAGAGTGAGGTGGTGATTCCCGCGCCGACAAGGCCGATCCGGTGACGGGTGGATTCGGTAGGCATGACATTTCTCCTGCATAAGTGGGGACGGCCCCTCGCGGCGCGAAGTCAGCGCGAGGGGCCGGTCCGGTCAAGCGTTGTTGCTGGTGAGCTCTGGGTCTTGCTTCGTGAGCGTGACTGATTTCGGTTCGCCGAGTTCTGCGGTCGGCGTCCGATAGGTTTCCGGACCGCACATCGCGGCGATGGCGGAGACGACCGCAAAGCCGAGACACATCCACGCGACCGGTGTCCAGTTGCTCTTGTCGCCTGCGGAAATCGCCTGGGCGATTGCCGGTGTGAAGCCGGCGACGAGAAGTCCGAGCATGAGGCTCACGGCCATACCGGTGTAGCGAACCTTGGCGGGGAACTGCTCCGGGAAGTACGCCGGGTAGGTGCCATTGGGCATCGCGTAGAAGATGCCGATCATGACGATTCCCGAAGCGAAAACCATGGGAACGCTTTGGGTTCCGATCGAGTGGAAGAAAACGAAGACCATCAGGCCGGCGCCGATTGCGCCGATGACGAAGATGGGCTTGCGGCCGTAGCGATCGGACAGAATGCCGAACAGCGGCTGGGTAAGTACCGCAACGAAGTTGGCCGTGGCAATTGCCCAGAGCATCGTCGAGCGTTCGAAGCCGGATTCGACGGCGTAGGCCAGGGCAAAGACGTTGACGATGGTGTTGATCATCGCGAAGGTCGAACTCATGCTGATGCGAATCACGGTGCGCCAGTGCGAGCGGAACATCTCGACGACGGGAATTCCTGCCGTGTTGTCCTGTTCCTTGAGCTCTTCGAATACCTCAGGCTCGTCGAGTGCGCGTCGCAGCCAGAGTGCAACGACGGTCACGATGATGCTGAGCCAGAAGGGAACTCGCCAGCCCCAGGAGTAAAGGTCTTCGTCGGGCAGGCTTGCTACTGGGATGAATACCAGGCTCGAGATGACGATGCCGAACATGATGCCGCTCATGGTGAACGACGTGAAGAACGAACGGCGGTGATCCGGTGAGTGTTCGAGTGTCAGTGCTGAGGAGCCGGGTGATTCTCCACCCGCAGACAGGCCTTGGAGGAGGCGAAGTAAGACGAGGATGATCGGCGCTGCAATGCCGATCTGCTCGTACGTCGGCAGGCAGCCGACGACGACGGTCGCGACTCCCATGAGCAGAAGGCACGCGAGGAGTGCGTTCTTGCGACCGTAGCGGTCACCGAGGTGTCCCCACAGCACTGCGCCGAGCGGGCGGGCGACGTAGGCCACGCCCAGGGTGCTGATGGAGAGCAGCGTGGCGGTGGAGCCTCCGCCGGGAAAGAAGATCGTGGGAAACACCAGTGCGGCGGCGGAGCCGTAGATGAAGAAGTCGTAGTACTCGAGGGTGCTTCCGAGGAAGCCCGACACTGCGGCACGCCGAGCGTTGGAGTTCGGCTTTTCGTCGGTCCCGGTCGTGGAAACTGCGGGGGTAGGCGGAGGCGCCATGGGTAGTCCTTTCGTCCCGATTGGCCGACGGTGGTGGCACGTGTCGTGATGCGTCACGCTGCGGTGACGTCCCTCACCTTTCGGCGGCTGAGACGACCTTGCCATGAAGGACTATGGCGCGTCCAACACTAAATGAGTCTCAGATAATGTCGAATTACGTCTCAATCTCGGGAGTGGGGAGGATTTCCTCCGAGGTTGCGAGGGCAACTGCGAGCGCGTCGGTCATGCGACGCGGTGACCAGGCGATTCCGTGGTTCATGTACGTCGGTTCGCCGGTGAGGGGAACGAAGACGCTGCCGGGAGGGGTAATGCCGGCCATGCCAGACGGCATCAAGGCGACGCCGACTCCCGCCGCAACGAGCATCAGGATCATGTAGGGGTCGGTGATTTCCTGGACCACGCGCGGGCGGAAGTTCGCATTCATGCAGGCCCGCATTGCCGTCTCCTGCAGGGCGGAACCGGCCGACATGGGTGTGGTGACAAATCCGTCGTCGGCCAATTCGCGTAGGTCGATTTCGCTCTCGGCGGCCAACCGGTGATCGATCGGCAGTACGACGCCAAAGGCTTCGCGGCGAATCAGGCGGGTGGACAACGGCGCCGCCGCCACCGGCAACCCGACAAACGCCAGGTCCAATGCGCCGCTCTCGAGTTGTGTCACGGCGTCTCGGGTCATGATGCGGCCCAGGAGGGTCAATTCGACCTCGGGGTACCGCTGGCGCAATGCGCGCGTCAACGGCGGCAACGCCTGGTGGTTGAGCACGCCGGTGAATCCGATCGCGACACGGCCGTACACGCCGCCGGTGGACGCGCGGGTGGCTTGACGGGCGGTTTCCATGTTTTCGAGAACGCGATAGGCGTGTGGCAGGAAAGCGTGCCCACCGGAGGTGAGCGCGACGGTGCGAGTACTGCGCTCGAACAGTTGCACGCCGATGTTCTTCTCGAGCTTGCGAATCATCTGGCTCAGGGGCGACTGAGCCATTTGCAGCCGTGACGCCGCGCGGCCGAAATGTAGCTCTTCCGCGACCGCGACAAACGCGTGCAACCAGCGAATTTCCATCGATGTGTCCTTCGTTGATGTCGACTGTTGATTTTGACGACTCTGCCCGACGCCATATATTCGAAATCGTACACAGTGTGACGCAGATTATATCTATTTGTATCTTAAATTAAGCGCTGAGCGCACATGATCTCCGGGAGATGAGACTGATGCAGAGCTATCCAGAAGGTGCAGTTGCGCTGATTACAGGCGGCGCCAGCGGAATTGGTGCCGCATGTTCGAAACTATTGTCCGACAACGGTGTTCGGACAATTACCGCTGACATCGCGGAGGGAGCCGACGAACGTCTCGACGTGACCGATCCGGCTGCAGTTGGCGAGTTGCGTGCGCGCATCGGCAAGGTCGACATCTTGATCAACAGTGCCGGCATCGTGGGTCCGTCGGCGCCGCTGGTCGATGTCTCGCTCGCCGACTGGCAGCGCACATTCCGAATCAACGTGGAAGGAACCTTCCTCATGTGCCGCGCCTTTGTACCCGGCATGGCCGCATCAGGTTGGGGGCGCATTGTGAATCTGGCGAGCATTGCCGCAAAAGACGGTAACCCCAACCAGAGTGCGTACTCCGCGTCGAAAGCTGCCGTCATTGCTCTGACAAAGTCACTGGGCAAGGAGATCGCGACAACCGGAGTCCTGGTCAACGCCGTGGCTCCGGCCGCCGTCGAAAGTCCGATGAATGCGGGCACCGACCCCGCAATTCTCGCTCGGTCGCAGAGTCTGACGCCGATGTCGCGGATGGGGAAGTCGGACGAAATTGCCGAGCTGATCGGCTGGTTGTCCTCGACGGCGGTGAGTTACTCGACCGGTGCGGTGTACGACGCCAGTGGAGGTCGTGCAACGTACTAGTGTCCAGGTGGAGATGACCGGGCACCAAGGCGAAGGGGACGTCGATGGCGGGTGAACGTCTGTGGCCTGTTGTAGATCGCGCGACGCGTGTGTTCTGGCGTGTAGTCGGCCGCAAAATCGACCTGTCCGAAGATACGTGGTTGCAAGCGCCGACGGCGGTGCGTGGTCCGGTGGAAGACAGTTGGATTCACGCCGAAGCGTTGCGTATCGGTGGCACGGTTGGTGTGGGGGCAGCGGTCGAGGGTCTCCTACCGCGCATGGATGCATTGGCGGGGCCGGATTTTGATCCGTCCCGGTTGACGCCGTCCATCCGTGATTTCTACGAGCGAACCTCGACGTGGCGAATGCAGGCGTGGACACAATGGGCGCCGGGATTTGCGCCGTGGGGGTCGCTGGTCGAGCGGTTCTACGGTCGGCGCGTGCAGCAACTTGCGCTGCCCGTAAACCCGATGTCAGTTGCGTATGGTGTCGACAGTTCGATTACACGCGTAGCGGATGCCGACGGCAGGCATGCGGGTTCGGCCTGGCTGCGGACACTGCGAAAGTCAGGTGACTATCTCTTCAGTGGGTACTACCGAATCACGTTGCTGCCGAACAGTTCTCAACCCTGTATCCATGTCTCGTTCCCGCTGGAGTCTGGGAATGTTCAGGTGTTCCTGCACCCCGAAGTCTGCGACGACGGTTCCCTGCTACTCACCTCGGGGCAAGGAGAATTCGGGGACATAGGGGCATACGTCACTGTCGTGGAGAATGGAAAGGTCTATGCGGCAAGGATTCCGATCCATGAGCGATTCCACGTGTTCGAAGACTCGGAAGGTGTTCTGCGAACCGATCACGAATTGCGTCTGTGGCGCGCCCGGGCCATGGCGTTGCATTATCGGATGGATCCTCGATAGGCGGTGGGGGAGTAGGGTGCCATCTCTCGTTTGATCAATACTCCTGGCTACAAGCAATATTCGGCCGAATGTGCCCGAAATATCCCTTGAATCGAAAAGGTGTTCGAGTATACTTGAGTCAAGGGTGGGGAGGCTCTGATGACTACGGTGAACGATTTTGTTTCGGTGGGGGATGTTGTCGCTGGTTCCGCGACGGGTGTGCGGGGCAGGTTGTGGCGGTTGCGTCCGGCTGAGGTTCGGGACGTTGCCGTTAGTGTGTCTGCGGAAATTCTTCGGTTGGAAGCGATTCGGGTTGCCGCAGTAGATGCGTTGGCGCTCAATCCGGATGAGCAGGTGCTGTGTTATCGAGGTTTGGGTCGGTGGTTGGCGGCGAATACGATGTTGCAGAATGCGGCCGGTAACAAGATCGCCGCCCTCGGTGCCGCACTGCGGGCATTCCCGGACATTACTGCCCAATTCGAGGCCGGTGATCTTTCGCTCGATCATGCGGCAATGATCGCCGCGTTCTGCGAATCCCCACCAAAAGGAATGCCCGACAGGGCGTTACCGTCCTGCATGGCAACCCTTCTCGCGGCAGGGTCGGGTGTGGAGGCGACCACCATCAAACTCCGCTACGCGATTGCAGTTCTCGAGCGGATCTTCGAATCCGACGACACCCCACCCGGTGAGGACGACGACCTCAACGTCTTGCGGATTTCGCCGACGCTCAACGGACGCGTCGCGATCAAGGGCGATTTCGACGCGCTCACGGGCGAAATGCTGTTATCGGCACTTTCGGGGTTGTCGATGCCGAAACCAGCAGCGGACGGAACCCCGGATCAACGATCAGCTGCCAAACGCACCGCCGACGCCTTTACCGAACTCATCCGCCGGTACCTCGACAATGCCATGACCGGTGTTGATGGTGGTCAGCGTCCGCACGTGAACGTGCACATCACCGCGAAAGACCTTGCCGAGCATCGCGAATGCGCCACCATGCGCAGCGAAGGCGCATCGGATGATGGTGAGTTCTACGGCAGTGCCTTCGATGACGACGAGCCTGATTTCGAAGATCTTGATGTGGGATACATGCCCTGGATGGGACCGCTCAGTGTGAGCCTGACCCGGATGCTCGCCTGCGATTGCATGCTCTCGACCGTGTTGATGGACGGCAACGGTGCGCCGTTGGATGCGACGCCGCACAAACGCCTCGTCACACCGGAACAACGCACCGCACTGATTGCCCGGGACAAAGGCTGCGCCTTCCCCAACTGTGATGCGGTACCTGCCTGGTGCGACGCTCACCACATAAAACCCTGGTCAACCGGCGGACTGACGGTGATGGACAATCTCACCCTCCTCTGCCGTAGCCACCACCGGTTGATTCACAGCACCAGCGGGTTCCGCGGAATCTGGGAAATCAAGATGGGCGATGATCACAAACCGTGGTTCATCCCACCAGCCGCGATCGACCCCAAACAACGACGCCGACGCTCCACCACCCGCCAAGGCCCAGTTCACCGAGACTGAATCCGGTTCCACCGGAAGTGAATACCGTGTGAGAGCTTCGCATCACCAGCTAGCCGGTGCGAAGCCAACACGCATGCGCGGGTTCGGGTATCTGTTTCTTGGTTCTCGGGTTCTTGATCGCGCGAACGGCTGACGATTCATTTTCCTGCGTGGCAGTGTGGACAGTGGCAGTGTGGACAGAGGGGCCCTGTCCGCGGATAGTGAGGAAGCACAGTGACCGACTCGGATCGCCCGCACGGCGATGTTTATGTACAGCGCGAGGGTGGCGTCACCACCATCGTCATGAATCGTCCCGACCGAAAGAATGCCGTCGACGGGCCGATGGCCGCGCAGCTGCGTGACGCATTTCTGGACTTCGAAGCCGATGATACTGCGCACGTCGCAATACTCTGGGGTGCCGGTGGAACTTTCTGCGCCGGAGCAGATCTGACGGCAGTGAATGATCCGTCGCGCTTGCATGAACTCGACCCGGAGGGCGGCGGTACGGGGCCGATGGGTCCGAGTCGGCTGGCGCTGTCGAAACCGCTGATCGCCGCTGTCAGTGGGTATGCGGTAGCCGGTGGCCTGGAATTGTCCTTGCTGGCCGATCTGCGAGTCTGTGAGGAAAACTCGGTCTTCGGTGTTTTCTGTCGGCGCTGGGGAGTGCCCTTGATCGACGGCGGAACCGTTCGATTGCCACGCATAGTGGGACAGGGCCGCGCACTCGACATGATCCTGACAGGGCGGCCCGTCGACGCCCAGGAAGCACTTTCGTTCGGGCTGGTGAATCGTGTTGTTCCGGTAGGTGACTCCTTGGCGGCAGCGCAAGAACTGGCGCAGCAGCTCACTGCGTTTCCGCAGCTGTGTATGCTGGCGGACCGGGTGTCGGCGTACCGGTCATTCGACCTTCCGCTCGCGGAAGCGCTGCGAGCGGAAGGTGCGGCTGGTAGTCCGATTGTCGCTGCCGAAGGTGCGCGCGGAGCGGCGGCCTTTGCTGCCGGGGCGGGACGGCACGGACGGTTCGAGAACGACGCTCAGCAAAACGACGCTAAACAATAAGTGCCGCGCGATTCTCAGCTGAGGCGTTCGAACACGGCAGCCAGTCCCTGGCCGCCGCCGATGCACATGGTTTCGAGGCCGTAGCGGGCTTCCCGTCGATCCATTTCGCGCAGCAGGGTGGCGAGGATTCGTCCGCCGGTCGCACCTACGGGGTGACCGAGTGAGATGCCGGAGCCGTTGGGGTTGATGCGGGGGTCGTCGGCTTCGAGTTTCCAGGTGCGCAGAACTGCAAGTGCCTGTGCGGCAAAGGCTTCGTTGAGTTCGATGACGTCCATGTCTGCCAAGGTGAGGCCGAGGCGGCCAAGTGCTTTCTCGGACGCCGGAACGGGGCCGATGCCCATGGTGCGGGGTGGAACACCGGCAACACTCCAACTGGCAAGGCGGGCAAGGGGACGCAGGCCGAGCGCCTGGGCCTTCTCGGCGGTCGTGACGATGGCGAGTGCCGCGCCGTCGTTCTGGCCGCTGGCGTTGCCGGCGGTGACTGTGGAGTCGGGATCGATCTTGCCGCGCATGGGGCGAAGGCGGGCAAGGGATTCCATCGAGGTGTCGGCGCGCGGATGCTCGTCGGTGTCGACGAGGAGTGCGTCGCCCTTGTGCTGGGGTACGGAGACCGGAACGATTTCCTGGGCGAAGACGCCATTCTTCTGGGCGGCGACCGCGCGCTGATGGGACTGCACGGCTAATGCGTCCTGATCCTCGCGACTGATGGAGAACTCTGCCCGCAAGTTCTCTGCGGTTTCGATCATGCCGCCGGGAACGGGGAAGTCTCGGCCGCCGGCAGTGACACGGGCGCGGGCCAGACGATCGCTGAGCGCCACGGCTTCACCCTTGACGCCCCAACGCATTCCGGTGGCGTAGAACTCGGCCGCACTCATGGACTCGGCGCCGCCGGCGAGAACCAGATCGCTGCCGCCGGACTGAACCTGCATGACTGCCGCGATGATCGCCTGCAATCCGGATCCGCAGCGCCGATCCACCTGCATGCCGGGGACATCGATGCCGAGTCCGGCATTGAGCGCGGCAACGCGGCCGATGGCCGGGGCCTCACCGCTCGGGGATGCCTGCCCCAAGATCACGTCGTCCACATCGGAACCGGAAATTCCGGTGCGCGAGACGAGTTCGGTGATGAGGGTGGAAGCGAGGTCTTCCGGTGCGATGTCGCGGAAGACACCGCCGAAGCGGCCTACCGGTGTGCGGAGCGGTTCGCAGATGACGACGTCAGGCATGAGTTCTTCCTTGGAGTGAGCTCGATCAGCGCGTAGCAGCCGAGTGATTGTTCGAGGATTGAGTACGGCCGAGATCGGCGGAAATCGCGTCGGCGGTGGCTATCGCAGCCGGAACAAGTTCAGCGAGAACCGCTTCGGTGCTGTAGCGGGCAGCCTGGGTGGAAATATTCACCGCGGCAACCACGGCGCCGTTGGCATCGCGAATCGGTGCTGCGAGCGATCGCAACCCCTCTTCGAGCTCCTGATCGACCACTGAGTAACCGTCGGCGCGAATCTTGTCGAGTTCGGCCCGCAGTTCTTCGGGAGTCGAGATGGTCTTGCCCGTGAGACGTGTGAACGAGACTCGGGACAGGTACTGCTCGAGTGCGTCGTCTGGCAGACCGGCGAGCAGCACTCGCCCCATGGACGTTGCGTACGCCGGAAAGCGAGTGCCGATGGTGATGGAAACCGTCATGATGCGGCTGACCGGTACGCGGGCGACGTACACGACGTCGTCGCCGTCGAGGATGGAGACCGAGGTGGATTCCCGGACCTTGGCGGACAGCGCCTCCAGATGCGGTCCCGCGAGCTCGGGCAGCGACAGGCTGGACAGGTAGCTGTACCCGAGTTCGAGAACGCGTGGAGTCAGCCAGAACACCGAACCATCCGTACGTACGTATTGGAGCTCCACCAGAGTGAGCAGAAACCGACGCGCTGTGGCACGCGTGAGATCGGTGGTCCGGGCGACTTCACTGAGCGTGCGCCGGGGGTGCTCGCCATCAAACGCCTTGATGACGGACAGTCCGCGGGCCAGCGACTGCACGTAGTCGGGTGACGGCCCCGGCGACTGGTCGCTGTTGGTTTCGCTCATGGTGTCGTGTTCTCCTCGGGCTTCGGCGTGAGGTCCGCGAGTGCCTGCTTACCCAGCGCAAAAGCCTGATTGCTGTTCGGCACACCCGCATAGACCGCGGTATGGAGAAATACTTCCACGAGTTGATCCGGATCCATTCCGCTGCGCAGTGCGGCGCGGATATGCATGTCGAGTTCGTGCTCGTTGCCGACTGCGGTGAGTATCGCGAGAGTCAGCAGCCTGCGTGTGTGGTGATCGAGTCCGGGACGCGACCAAATGTCGCCCCAGGCGGTGCGAGTGATGAAATCCTGGAACGGCGCGGTGAACTCGGTGGCGCCGGCGATGGACCGATCGACGTGGGCGTCACCGAGAACCTGGCGCCGGACGGTCATCCCGGCCGCGACCGCGGCGCTGCGCTGAGCAACCGCCGGTGTATGCGAGGAAATATGCGCCGCAAGGAGTTTGGTGACGCGTCCGGCCTGCTCGACATTGGCGAGGTGCGCTCCGGGATCGACGACGTGCATCACGGAGTCGGCAATACCGTCGGCAATCGCTGCCAGGGTGGCCGGGGGAGTCGACGGGTCCTGCTCGCCCGCGATGAGGAGGGTCGGAGCCACGATCCGGGCGAGGTCGCCGCGGCCGTCCCAGACGGAGAGTGCTTCGCAGCAGGCAGCGTATCCCTCGTCAGGTGTTGCCTCGACCATCGCCACATGCCGCGCGACAAGTTCCGGATCGCTTTCGGCAAGTCCGGGTGTGAACCAGCGTCCGACAACAGCTGCGGCAATGGACGCGATGCCGTCGGTGCGGACGGTCTGCGCTCGATCGATCCACGGCTGGGCCGGGGCAAACTGCGAGGACGTGCACAGCAATGTCAGGGTGTCGACGCGAGTGGGATGGTGCGCGGCGATCCACTGGCTGACTGCACCGCCGAGGGAGAGTCCGACCAGGTGAACCGACTCGAGTTCGAGCGAATCGATCAGAGCGATGACATCTCCGGCAAGGTCCGCGACGGTGTACGGGCCGGCGGGTACCGGGGACTTACCGTGACCACGATGATCGACGGCGATGACGCGGTAGCGGTTCGACAGCGCATGGATCTGCGGCGCCCACATGGAGAGATCGGATCCGAGCGAGCCGAGGAACATGACTGCGGGAGCATCGGGATTGCCGGTCTGGTGAAAGTTGAGCGCGACGCTCATCGGGGTCCTCCTGTGGGGCGTGCGGCGAGGGCTCGGTCGACCAGGTCGGTGGCGTGGCCCAGATACTGTGCTGGATCAAGAAGTTCGGTAAGTTCGGCTGCGGTCAAGTGTTCCGTGATTGCCGGGTCGCGGTCCAAGCGCGTGCCAGAAGCGGCTGCGGCGGTGACGATGTCACGAGCACGATCGGTGTGCGCCGAGAGGGCCTTCGTGACCCGTTCGGCAAGAATCAAACCACCGGTGATGTCGAGGTTGCGTGCCATCGAATCGGTATGCACCTGCAAGCCGGCAAGACTGACGCACAATTGATGTGCCGCTCCGCCGGCCAGACGCAGGAGATCTGTGACGGTTTCCCACTCCGCATGCCACGGACCGGCCGCCCGCGCGAACTCGTGATCCATGTTGGACAGCGCTGTGGCGACGAGTGCGGGAACACGCCGCGCCGCCGCACGGGCGGTAACGGCGGCAACCGGATTCTGCTTGTGCGGCATGGCGGATGAGCCGCCTGGAGTTTTCTCGGCAACTTCGGAAAGCTCCGTCGATGCCATGACGGTGATGTCTGTAGCCGGTTTGGATACGGCCCCGGCGACGATGCCGAGGGTGGTTGCCAGTTCGGCGATGGTCACGCGATCGGTATGCCACGGAACAAGCTGCCGAGCCAAGCCGAGTTCGTCGGCAAAAGCGTCGGCGAGTGCGAGACCGTTCGGATACGACGCGGCGAGTGTGCCTGCGGCACCGCCGAATTGAACGGGCAATGTCGACAGCACGGTCTCGAGTCGATTGGCAGCGGCGTCGAGTGCGGTGAACCAGCTTGTTGCCAGTAGCCCGAAGGTGGTCGGAAGTGCTTGTTGCCCCAGGGTTCTCGCCACCATCGGCGTCGAGCGATGGAGTCGGGCGAGGCGAGCTGCAGAGTCGGCAGCCCAGGTCAGATCTGCGAGTACAACAGAGCCTGCGCGGCGCGTCAGCAGCATGAGTGCGGAATCCATGATGTCCTGGCTGGTGGCGCCCGGGTGAACAACATTGCCAGGTATACCGTCCTGAGCAACACGTTCACGCAGAATCTTCACGAGCGGGATCACCGGATTACCACCCGAGGCAGAGGCGCGACCCAGTGCGACGATGTCGAGCCCACCGGGTTTGGACAGCTCTGCGGCAGCAGCCGCCACAGCGGCGCACTGGTTACCGTCGGCCAACCCGATCGTGGCCGCCGCACAGCTCAGTGCGGCTTCCACGTCGAGCAACGCGGTCACCCACGCCTGGTCTGACAGATGCTCGGATACCAGGGTGGCACCGAACACCGGATCGAACAGTGCGCCGCGAGTGGACATGTGTACTCCTCTTTACAGCTCGAAGAAGGGCGTCTCGACGCCGTCGGCGTTGTCGTCCTGAACATAGACCGTCCAGGAGTACCCACCGTCGACCTTTGTTGCAACCAACTTGGCGCGTTCGGTTTCGGTCAGCGAACTCAGCACCGGATCGGTCGCGTGCGCGTCTGCGTCTTCCGGGAAGTACAACCGAGTGACCAGGCGATCGAGCATGCCGCGGGCAAAAATCGAGACGTTGACGTGGGGAGCTTCGTCAACCTCGGTTTCGGTGGGCAGTGCGCCGGGCTTGACGGTGTGGACCAGGGCAGTTCCGGTGGGATCTGCTGCGCTGCGGGCGAACCCACGGAAGCCTGCCGGGGTGAGCTCGACTGCGCCGCGGGGATCGTCGGGATGGTTGAAGCGCCCGAGCGTATCTGCCTGCCACGTCTCGATCATCGCGTCGGCCACCGGTGTGCGGTTGCCGTCGATCACCGTGATGGCGAGTGTGATTCGGTCAGGAGCGTCGGAAGGGGCCGCGTCGGGTCCGTCAGCCCAGGGGAGGCCGATATGCCAGTACGGGCCGACAGTCTGCGACGGCGTGACTCCGAAAGGTGCCGTGGTGAAATCGCCGGGGACGACGGGGTATGTCGGGGCGAGCGAAGCGACGGGGGATGTGGCTGGTGCAGGCTTCGCAGTTTTGTCAGTCATCGTGGTCTTCCTCGTTCTCGAATACGGAAGCGTTACGTCCGCGCAGGACGATGTCGAAGCGGAACCCGAGAGCCCAGTTGGGTGCTGTGGCGGTGTAGTCGAAGACGCTGACCATGCGATGACGCGCTTCTTCAGGTACGGCGTTGTAGATCGGGTCCTGGAAGAACATCGGGTCGTCGGGGAAGTACATCTGCGTCACCAGGCGCTGCGTGAATGCCGTACCGAAGAGCGAGAAGTGAATGTGGGCCGGGCGCCACGCGTTGTCGTGGTTCATCCACGGGTAGGCGCCTGGCTTGATGGTGGTGAACGAATAGTGGCCGTCGGCGTCCGTCACACAACGGCCGAGACCGTTGAAGAACGGATCGAGTGGAGCCGGCCAGTTGTCACCCGTGTGGCGGTAGCGTCCGCCGGCGTTGGCCTGCCACACCTCCAGAAGGGTGTGGGGGACTGGCTTGCCGTCACCGTCGAGGACACGGCCGTGAACCACGATGCGCTGTCCTTGTGCTTCGCCTCCGTTGGCGATGGTCAGATCGTTTTCACCAGCGCCGACGCGGTCCTCACCGAAAACCGGCCCGGTCAATTCCGTGAGGCGCTGCGGGAGCAGCTTCAGCGGTTGCTTGGGGTGGCGGAGGGAGGTGGTCTTGTAGTCCGCGAAATCAGCCGGGGCGTTGACGCCGGTCGGCCGCTGGTACCTCGGCGGTAAATGCAGCATAGGGAACCTCGTCGTTCGATTACGTGTTCGCAATGTGTACAGGTGATGCGCTCTGCGAACAGACTAGTTCGTTGTTGTGACCCAGGCAATGCCGGGGGCGAGAAATGTTCGTGATCCGCACAGGGGTTCACAATACGTACGGCGCACGCTACTGTGATCGACATGATGGACAAAGTCATTCCCACTGCAGCCGAGGCCGTCGCGGACGTGCCGGACGGCGTCACGATCGCTGTCGGAGGATTCGGGCTCGTCGGAGTGCCCGAGATCCTCATCAACGCTCTGCTCGAGCAAGGCGCAACGTCACTCGAGACCGTGAGTAACAACTGCGGCACTGATGGATTCGGCCTCGGGGTGCTCCTCGAGAAGGGGCGGATTCGCCGGACCGTCAGCTCGTACGTGGGCTCCAACAAGGAGTTCGCTCGCCAGTATCTCGCCGGTGAACTGGAAGTGGAGCTCACTCCGCAGGGCACCCTCGCTGAGCGCATGCGCGCCGGTGGCGCAGGTATCCCCGCGTTCTTCACGCCCGCTGGTGTCGGCACCCAGGTCGCCGACGGCGGCTTGCCACTCCGCTACGACGGAAGCGGCGGCATCGCAGTTGCCAGCCCGCCCAAGGAAACTCGTGACTTCGACGGCGTCACCTATGTGATGGAACGAGGTATCGTCGCCGACTACGCCCTGGTTCACGCCTGGAAAGGCGACCGGCACGGCAATCTCGTCTACCGAGCAAGCACTCAGAACTTCAACCCGGCCGCGGCAACATCCGGTCGGATCACCATCGCTCAGGTGGAACACCTCGTGGAACCCGGCGAACTCGACCCCGCCGAGATCCACACACCAGGCATCCATGTCCAGCGAGTTGTCCACGTCGGCCCCGTGACGGTCGGCATCGAGAATCGGACGGTACGAGCATGACACTGACAAACGAGGCGGGCCAAGCTCCCACCAAACTCACCCGTGAAGAGATGGCTGCGCGGGTCGCTCGCGAACTCGAAGACGGCCAGTACGTGAACCTCGGCATCGGCATGCCGACGCTGGTTCCGAACTATCTGCCCACCGACATCACCGTTGTATTGCATTCGGAGAACGGCGTTTTGGGTGTCGGGCCGTATCCGACCGAGGATGAACTCGATCCCGAACTGATCAATGCCGGTAAGGAAACCATCACGGTGCTGCCAGGCGCGTCGTTCTTCGACTCGTCCGCGTCGTTCGGCATGATTCGCGGTGGCCAGGTGGACGTTGCTGTCCTCGGGGCCATGCAGGTCAGCGCCACCGGTGATCTCGCGAACTGGATGATTCCCGGTCACATGGTCAAGGGAATGGGCGGCGCGATGGACCTGGTCCACGGCGCCAAGCGCGTCATCGTGATGATGGAGCACGTGTCGAAGAAGGGTGAGCACAAGATTGTCGAAGAATGCTCCCTTCCACTCACGGGCAAGGGTTGTGTGCAGCGGATCATCACCGACATGGCGGTCATCGACGTGACCGCCGACGGTCTTCGCCTGGTCGAAACGGCGCCGGGAGTGAGCGTCGACGACGTTGTTGCCGCCACCGGAGCAAAACTGCTCGTCTGACGGTTCAGCGGACTCCGCGAGTGCGGAACTGCACGCTGATCCGCGGGCCGAGGGCGCGAGCGCTCTTGGGTACAGCGTGCTCCCACGTCCGTTGGCACGAACCTCCCATGACCAGCAGGTCGCCGTGCCCGAGGTTGAAGCGGATGGACTCACCGCCGCCGCGGGGACGAAGAAGTAGCGGGCGGGCAGCACCGAGCGACAGGATGGCTACCATCGTGTCCTCGGTGCGGCTTCGCCCGGTGTCGTCGCCGTGCCACGCGACGCTGTCGCTGCCGTCGCGGTAGAAGCACAGGCCGGACGTGGTGAACGGTTCGCCCAGTTCGCTGCGATAGTGGCTGCTCAGAGCGTCCTTCGCCTCGGTGAGCAGGGGATCCGGTAGTGGCTCGTTCTCGTTGTAGAAACACACCAGTCGCGGAACGTCGACCACGCGGTCGTACATCTGCCGCCGTTCGGCACGCCAGGGCACCGATCGTTCGAGGGTATCGAACACGGCCTCCGATCCAGTGAGCCAAGCCGGCCTGTGGTCGACCCACGCGCCCGCGGTGAGTGTCCGTCGTTGCAGGGTGTTGTCGAGGTCAGCCAAGGAAACACCTAGGTCGACATTGTCGAACAGTGACTGTTGCATGGCGCTGGACATGAAGATCAGACTACACCCAAAGCTAGAACATATGTTCGAATTTTCGAAGGATTCGCGGCGCATCAAGTTAGGCGGCCCACCTCCCGGCGAGTGACAGCCGGGCGGCAGGCCTGTTGCGGCTGACCCCTCGCTCCGAAATCTCCGCCGCAATCGGTCAATACCCCGGAAGGCTGCTCGCGAAACACGCCTACGTCGCTTCTTGCCCCGCCGCCGCGGCAGATTGCGCCTGCCACCGCTCTTCGACGCGTCCCAGCTTCCATACGGCAATCGCAACAAGCCAGGTGATCGCAAACAGCCCCACGATGATGAAGCCCATCGCGCCCCAGTCCAGGCTGCCGATCGTGCCCAGGATTCCGGTGTGAATCTCGAGCTTCTCGGTGAAGATCGAGATGATCTCCTGCACTCCGATGATGAGGGCGACGGCAACAGACAAGCCGGTAATCACCATGTTGTAGTAGATCTTTCGGACCGGCTGCGCAAACGCCCAACCGTAGGCAAAATTCATGAACGAACCGTCGATGGAGTCGAAGAGGCACATCCCGGCGCAGAACAGAATCGGCAGAACGAGAATCGAATACCACGGTAATCCCGTCACAGCTGCGCCGCCGGCGATGACGAGCAAGCCGACCTCGGTTACGGTGTCGAACCCCAGGCCGAACAGTAATCCGACTGGATACATGTGCCATGGCTTGCGGACCGTTTTCATGACCGGCCCCAGAATCTTGTTCAACGCGCCGCGGCTGTCGAGTTCCTTCTCGAGTTGTTCTTCGTCGAACGTTCCGGCCTTGTATTTTGTATAGACCCGGTGAATTCCGATGAGGGACACAAGGTTCAGGAGGCCGATCAGGATCAGGAATGTGCCCGAGACAGTGGTTCCGAACAATCCGGCCCATTTCCCCAGGTCGGAATTCTCGTCAGAGAGGGTGGACGCCAGCCGTCGTACGCCCAGCGCGAGCAGTGCAACCATGACAAATACGATGGTCGAATGGCCGAGTGAGAACCAAAACCCCACGGACATGGGCTTTTTGCCATCGGCAACAAGCTTGCGTGTTGTGTTGTCGATGGCGGCGATGTGGTCGGCGTCGAAGGCATGTCGCATTCCGAGCGTGTAGGCGGTGACGCCCAGTCCGACGCCGAACGCGCTGCCCTCGACGGTGTAGTGCCCGGGAACGACCAGGCCGAGCAGCACTGCCCAGCCGACGACGTTGAGCGTGACGACCGTGGCCGTCATTCCGATGATGCTGCGTCGCTGGGAGCGGTCCAGGCTCGTCCACGCTGCGACGAGTTTGTTTCCGGTCGAGTGTGTATCCGTCGTCATCGAACGTCACCGATTTCGTGTGGAGGGTCGGCGGGCCTGACACGGAAAAATGTCATAGATAAATCGTATAAGTGTTCAACTGTTCAGATAAGGGCGTTCTTGTTACAGATTGCCCATCAGGGAGTAAAGGTGCTTTGCTGCCTGATGGGAAAGTCAGGCGAAGATCGTGTTCATCAATGCGACGTACATCGCGGTCCCGACGACGATGCTCAGCACTGCGTTCTTTCGCCACAGATGGATTGCGGCGGTGGCCGAGACGGCGATCAGTTCGGGTAATCCGTGTGAGGGCCCGGTGACGGAGACGTTCTTCAGTGAGTACATCACCAGGATCAGCATCACTCCCGCCGGCATGTAGATGCCGAGGTACGCGACGAGCGCCGATGAGCGCAGTGGCTTCAGGACGGCAAAGGGTATGGCGCGCAAAGCAAAAGTGACGACGGCCATGATGGCAACGGCGGTGAAGATGTACGTGGTGTCAGGCATCTACTGCTGCTTTTCGGGAGGTGGCGAAGTATCGGATGATCAGGAAGGTGACAAACCCGCCCATGGCGATCGGTAGGACATGTTCGGGTGCGATGAGGCGGGCCACCAGTGCGCAGGTGACCGCTGCCGCTGGGACGGTGTAGCCGCTTTGAGCTCGCATCGCTTCGATCGACAGGACGACGAACAGGGCTGTGAGCGCAAAGTCCATTCCGACGATCGAATCGGGAATCCATTGTCCCGCAGTAGCTCCGAGAATTGCTCCGCCAACCCAGTAGCCGTGCAGGAACAGTTGCGAGAAGACGATGACCCGGCCGGAGAGGGCTTTGGGATCGGTTGTCACCGACATGGCATACGCCTCGTCGGTGAGAGCGAACATGCTGTAGAAGCGTGCAAACGGATTCTGCACCTTGTTCAGTGGGAAGCTCAGCGCATAAAAGACGTGCCGAAAGTTGACCAGCAACGCGGTGAGTGCGACGTAAGGCAGGGGAGTCATCGCGGCGACCATGCCGACGGCAATGAACTCGAGCGATCCGGCATAGATCAACGAAGTGAAAACCAGTGCCCACCAAGGGTTCAGGCCTTGCTGCACAACAAGCACCCCGAGGGCGATGCCGAGTGGCAGGAGTCCGATGCCGACCGGCAATGACAATGCAAAGGCGCGTCGCCACGCCGGGCTCTGGCGCGCGGCATCGACGGCAGTTGCATCCGCTGATGTTGAAGATTCGATCACCCCAGAAATGTAGTACAAAGTCCGCGGTTGACGATTGCCCAGAATGCGCGGAATTGAGACTTTGCGCAATAATATCCGCATGGATGCCATGGATGACGCAATTTTATTCCACCTCCGTCAGGACTCCAGTCTGACCAACACCGAATTGGCGGATCTGGTGGGGCTGACGCCGTCGCCGTGCCTGCGCCGGGTCAAGAAACTCGAGGCCGACGGAGTCATCACCGGTTACCGGGCAATCGTCAGCCCCGAGGCGCTCGACCGCGGATTTCAGGTGATCGTGACAGCCGAGATCGGCGTCAACGACCAGGCGACCATCGAGG
This sequence comes from Rhodococcus globerulus, assembly GCF_019334125.1. Classification (NCBI taxonomy): domain Bacteria; kingdom Bacillati; phylum Actinomycetota; class Actinomycetes; order Mycobacteriales; family Nocardiaceae; genus Rhodococcus; species Rhodococcus globerulus. Next base: position 6,623,962 of record NZ_CP079698.1, on the reverse strand, counting down.
ACTTCGAATCACGCGTCGCGGCTTTCGACGAAGTGATCGAATGTCGACGGCTCTTCGGGATCCCCGATTACTTCATTCGCGTCGCGGTGAAGGATCTCGCGACATACGAACAATTCATGGCCACCAAACTCAGTGGCCTCCCCGCTGTGTCACGGGTGACCTCGCTCATCACGATGAAAACCATCAAGAGTGTGGACTGAGATTTTTGTCGGTAGGTGGCGTTAACGTCGGAACATGGGATACGAATTTCAAGTCACCGTGGACTCCGCGCAACCACATGAACAGGCAAAATGGTGGGCGGCCGCACTCGGCTGGGCTGTCGAGCCGAGCGATGAGGATTTCATCAGAGGTCTCGTCGCAGCTGGGCACGCGCAAGAATCCGACACAACCACTTTTGAAGGCGTGCTCGTCTGGAGGGAAGGTGCAGCCATCAGCGACCCGGAACATCCGGAGCGTCCGCGAGTTCTGTTTCAGCTGGTGCCCGAGAAGAAAACGGTGAAAAACCGACTTCACCTGGATATCAGAGTGGGAGACAACCGTGAGGACGTAGCCGCTCATCTCGAGGCGGTCGGCGCGACGATACTTCACCGAGGTCAGCAAGGCCCGAGCGTGTGGATCACGATGTCCGACCCGGAGGGCAACGAATTCTGTGTCAGTTAGCGGTACGAGCTGGGAGTATCTCCGGTCCAGCGTTTGAACGCGCGGCGGAACGCGCTGGGCTCGGAGAACCCGAGGCGAGCCGACAGGACGTCTACCGACTCGCCCCGGCCAAGGCCGGCGATCGCGACGTCGCGGAGCACCTCTTCGCGTAGCTGATTCAGTGACGTGCCCTCGCGGCGAAGCAACCGTCGCAAGTGCGGCACGCTGATCGAGAGCATTTCGGCAATCTCTTCCGCTGTCGAGGTGCGCCCCTTCACGCCTAACTCCACAACTCGGCGTACCTGGGCTGACGCGGTGCTGTCGTAATCGCGCTCGGACATCAGCTGGATAGGCGACGCGCGCAAGTACTCCTCGAGGGATTCCTCGGTCTGGATGATCGGCGCTCGCATCGCAGAATCGTCGAAATCCAAAGCGGCGCAGGGCGCATCGAACGTAACCGGGACGCCGAAGATGTAGTCGTAGTCTTGGGCCAACCGCGCATCCGGCGCCGAGTACGGGAACTCGACGGCCCGAAGCCGGACCCGCTTGCCGATCAACCACGCGGCAAATCGGTGTAGGAGGATCAGCATGAAGTCCGTTGTCACGCGTGCCGCGATATCGGGTTCGGAGATTCCTTCCCGCGGGTGACCGGAGAAACTGATGCGTGTGCTCTCCTCACCCGCTTCTATCGTCAATGGGGCCAAACTCGGCAGTGCTCGGATCACATCTGCCATCCGAGCGAAAGCGCTACCGAGGTCGGGGCAGTGAATCAATGTCAGGCAGATCAGCCGAAAGGTGCCGCGGGGGACAGGGGCGCGCCCGAGACCGAACAATTCGTCGTTCGTGATCTGCCAGGTGGTTTGGATGAACGTAGTTACTTGAGTGGGGGTGAGCCGGGCACGTGGGTCCGCGAGCGTGGTGAGATCGATTCCCGCTGCCCGCAAGGCGCCCGACAAGTCCACATTGTTGTCCGGCGAGAACATGAGATAACGCTGAATAAATGCAGTGGGGATGGTGCGAGCATTCATGGGTGAGCGGCTCCCCGGAGCAGATGGAGGCGTCTCGCTGCTTCGGCAAGTACGTGGTCCTGTTTGCAGAATGCAAACCGCACCAAGTGCTTCCAGCTGTCACGGTTGTCGGCGAATACGTCGACGGGGACGGCTGCGACTCCGATGCGTTCCGGTAACGCGCGGCAGAAATCTCCCGCGTCGGATTCGCCCAGTGGCCGGATGTCCGCGAGCAGAAAGTAGGTGCCACCTCCCGAATGCACGTGGAGTCCCGCGTCGGTCAACGCGTCGGCAAGCACATCTCGCTTGGACTGCAGACTCGATCGCAGATCCGCGACCCACGCTTGCTCGTTGGTCAATGCATAGGCGACAGCCGGCTGGAACGGCGCGCCGGCAACAAAGGACATGAACTGTTTGGCCGCGCGCACGCCGTCGATGAGCTCGCGCGGGCCGATCGCCCAGCCGGTCTTCCAGCCGGTGACATTGAAAGTTTTTGCGGCGCTGGACACTGTGACGGTGCGTTCACGCATTCCGGGCAGCGACGCCATCGGTGTATGCGTGAGGCCGTCGAACACCAAGTGCTCGTAGACTTCGTCGCTCAGCACGATCAGGTCGCGTTCGCACGCAATTTCTGCAAGTGCGCGCAATTCGTCATCGGTGAACACCGTCCCGGTGGGGTTGTGTGGACTGTTGACCACCAGCATCTTTGTCTTGGGGGTAATCGCTGCCTTGACTGCATCGATGTCGACAACAAATTTGTCACCCGACGCGACCAACGGAACGGTACGACGGATCGCGCCGGCCAGAGCGACGGAAGCCGCGTACGAGTCGTAGTACGGCTCGATAAGTACTACTTCCTCACCGGGTTCGACCAAACCCAGAATTGCAGCGCTGATCGCTTCTGTGGCTCCGACGGTCACCAGTACTTCGGAATCAGGATCGAATTCCAAGCCGTACCGTACTATCCGGTCGGCGGCAACGGCCTGGCGTAGAACTGGCATACCCGGGCCCGGCGGATACTGGTTGACTCCGTCGGCGATGGCTTGGCGCGCGACGTCGAGCATCGCGGCGGGTCCGTCGGTGTCGGGAAATCCTTGGCCGAGATTGACGGCGTTGTGAAGAGTTGCCAGTGCCGTCATCTCCGCGAAGATCGTGGACGCAAAAGGCTGCAGGCGCGAAACGGTGCGATTGCGGGGCGTCGAAGGCATCTTTGCAGCTTAGTCGGCGGCAGATGCATCTTCACATTGCTGTCAAGGCTCGGTTCAGCACGTTTAGAACCCCGCGTTCGTTCCACTCTGTAAGTGGCACCGATTGTGGTGCCGCAGACTTACGGAGGTTGTCATGCCCCGCATACCCGCAGTGGCGCCCGGTGACGGCGGACCACTGATCAAAGTGGCGTACAAGTTCGCCGCCCGGCAGTTCGACGAGGTCCCTGAACCGTTTGCCGTGCTCGCGAACCACAAGAAGCTGTTTCTGGCGGCCGCCGGGCATGAAATGGCAGTGCAGAAAGCGTCCAAAGTTCTGCCGGTGAGTGTCCGGGAGTTGGCGGTCTACCTAGTCGCTTCTACCGTGGGCTGTTCGTGGTGCGTCGACTTCGGCACGATGCTCGCGCGTCTGGACGGCCTTGACGTCGAGCGTTTGAAAGCGATTGAGCATTATCGAGACTCGCCGCTCTACAGCGAGGACGAGCGAGCAGCCATCGCGTACGCGGACGCGATGACAGGCGACCCACACGGTGAGCACGGAGTGACCGACGAGCAGGTTGCGGACCTCGAGCGTCGGTTCGGTAGGGCAGGGGTGGTGGAGCTGACCTATCAGATCGGGCTGGAGAACATGCGCTCGCGAATGTATTCCGCGTTGGGAATCACGGAACAGGGATTCGGTACCGACTCCTGCCGAGTTCCGTGGTCTCAAGAGTAGAACTCCGCAAGAGCGGATGAATTGATCTATCTTTAACGCACTTGCGGACATTTTGGCTTGTTTAGGGCTGCTGCGAGCCCTACGATCATGAGGTGCCCAACATACGAATACGCGAAGCGGCCGGGCTACTGGGTGTCAGTGACGACACCGTGCGTCGATGGATCGACAGCGGGCAGCTGAGCGCGGCAACCGACGATTCGGGTCGCAAGGTGATCGACGGCGCCGAACTGGCTGCGTTTGCGCGATCCAACGCGGCTCCCGCTCCCGTGGATCCGCTAAGTACCGGGACGTCGGCCCGCAACCGGTTTGCCGGCCTCGTGACCAAGGTTGTCACCGACACGGTGATGGCGCAGGTCGAAATGCAGTGCGGTCCGTTCACCGTGGTCTCGCTGATGAGCACCGACGCCGTTCGTGAATTGGGATTGGAAGTCGGCAGCATCGCGGTTGCCGTAGTCAAAGCCACAACCGTGATCGTGGAAACCCCGTCAACGTTGAAAACGCAGTGAGGAAATCAGTGAAAAAAGCGCTCGGAATAGTTGCCTCAGGTGTTCTCTCGCTTGCTCTGGTGAGCGGTTGCAGTAGCTCGGACAGCTCGTCACCTTCGACGGCGGCTGCCAGTACTTCGGCAACCGTGACCGGCGACATTACCGTTTTTGCGGCGGCATCGCTGAAGAACACATTTACCGAACTCGGCAAGGAATTCGAGGCCGAAAACCCCGGAACTACAGTTACTTTCAGTTTCGCTGGTTCGTCGGATCTGGTTGCGCAGATCATCCAGGGCGCTCCCGCGGATGTGTTTGCGTCGGCTGATGCGGCAAACATGAAGAAGGCCACCGACGCTGGAGTTGTTGCAGGTACGCCCTCCGACTTTGCGAGCAATACCCTCACGATCGTGGTGCCGCCAGGTAACCCGAAGGGAATCATCTCGTTCGCCGATTTGGCCGAGGAGGGAACACAATTGGTGATCTGTGCTCCCCAGGTTCCCTGCGGGGCTGCCACAAAGAAGGTCGAAGAAGCGAGCGGTGAAAGCCTGAAGCCGGTCAGTGAGGAGTCCTCGGTAACCGACGTGCTGAACAAAGTCACCTCAGGTCAGGCAGATGCCGGCATCGTGTACGTAACAGACGCGAAGTCGGCGGGCGACAAGGTCGAGACCATCGCCTTCCCCGAGGCCGCTTCCGTTGTCAACCTGTACCAGGTTGCAGCACTGAAGGATTCGAAGAACCTCACCACCGCGACCAAGTTCGTTGATCTCGTGAGTGGCCCGAAGGGTCTGGCTGTTCTGACGAATGCAGGATTTGCCGCTCCGTGATGCGAATCAGACCGGCAGTCCGTGCTCCGCTCGGGCTGCCGGTATGGATTTATCTCCCTGCCGTGATCGGCGGGGCCTTCGTGATAGTTCCGTTGCTCGCGATGCTGCAGACGGTGCAATGGTCGCAGTTCTGGCAACTCGTGACCTCGGAGTCGTCGATAGCGGCTCTGAAGCTGAGCCTGAAGACCGCGGCGATGAGCACAGTGCTCTGCATTCTCTTCGGGGTACCGATGGCTGTGGTGCTGGCGCGCAGCAGTTTCCGCGGACTGTCGGTACTGCGGTCACTGATCTTGCTGCCGCTGGTCCTGCCTCCGGTCGTGGGCGGAATCGCGCTGCTCTACACGTTCGGCCGCAAAGGGCTGATCGGGGAGCAGTTGGAAGTGCTCGGAATTCAGATCGCATTCTCCACGACCGCCGTTGTTCTGGCACAAACGTTTGTCGCGCTGCCGTTTCTGGTGGTCAGTCTCGAAGGGGCACTGCGGACGGCAGGCACTCGTTACGAGGCCGTGGCATCAACGCTCGGAGCCAGGCCGACCACGGTGCTACGACGCGTCACTCTGCCTCTGGTGATTCCCGGCCTGGTTTCGGGAGCCGTACTCGCCTTTGCGCGCGCGTTGGGGGAGTTCGGTGCGACGCTGACGTTTGCCGGCAGCCTACAAGGAGTCACCCGCACCTTGCCGCTGGAGATCTACCTGCAACGTGAGAGCGATCCCGATGCTGCCGTGGCACTTTCGCTGGTTCTGGTTGTTGTTGCCGTGGTCATCGTCGTCGCCGTCCGTGGGCGCGGATCGGCGGGATCACTGTGAGCGGCCTGCACGTGGATGTCGAAATCCCCGAACGCGACGTGATCGCCTCGTTCGACGTTGCCGCCGGTGAGGTGACAGCGATACTCGGTCCGAACGGCGCCGGAAAATCGACGGTGCTGGCTGCTGTTGCGGGACTGCATCATCCGAATCGTGGGCGAATCGAACTCAATGGACGGGTGCTGACCGATACCGCTGCCGGAGTCTGCGTGTCTCCGCATAAACGTGGGACGGTCCTGCTCGCTCAGGACGCACTGCTCTTTCCTCATCTCAGTGCCATGGACAACGTCGCGTTTGCACCGCGCAGTGCCGGGCGGTCTCGTCGTGAATCCGCGCAGGCGGCCCGCCACTGGCTCGGCGCCGTCGACGCCGGCGAGTTGGCGGATCGGAAACCGTCGCAGCTGTCCGGGGGACAGGCACAACGTGTTGCAGTGGCGCGAGCACTGGCGGCTGAGCCTGAACTACTGCTCCTCGACGAACCGATGTCAGCACTCGACGTATCGTCGGCCCCGGCGCTGCGTTCCTTGCTGCGACGAGTGCTGCGAACCGGTAACCGCACAGCCGTTCTGGTGACTCATGATGCGCTTGATGCCTTGGCGCTCGCGGATAGCGTCGTGGTTATGGATGGTGGACGCGTCGTCGAACGTGGAGATGTCCGGACGGTTCTGACGCGTCCTCGTAGTACGTTTGCCGCCAGGATTGCCGGAATCAATCTGCGTAGTGGCGTCATGATCGAGGACTGCGCGATCCGAACTCCTGGTGGTACCGCCATCGCCGGCCTTGCCGAAGTGGCTGTGCCAGTTGGTAGCCCAGCAGTTTCGATGTTCGAACCCAGTGCTGTGTCGGTGTATCTCCATCCGCCGCACGGAAGCCCTCGCAACGCGTTCGACGTCACTGTTGCCGAGATCGAGAATCGAGGCTCGACGGTTCGGGTACGCGCCGAGGATGACGAGGGACAGCCGGGACTTTCGGCCGACATCACGACAGCAGCGGCGGCCGAGCTCGATCTCGTTCCGGGCGCGACGGTGACCTTCGTTGTCAAAGCGACAGAGACGCTGATCTACGCTCAGTAACGTCTCACACGTTATTCGGCTCGAAGGATGGGTAGTGAACCCCGAAGACGCACCACCAGGGGAGCCTGCCGTTGTTCCCGCACCACGGCCTGCGCGGAGTGTGTTGTTCGGATTGCCGCCGGTGGGAAACCGATTTCCAGGAGCCGTTCGGGTGGCGCTCGCCCTCGCGATTCCGGCGACAATCGCGACGCTTCTCGGATACGGCTCTGCGTCACTTCTCGTCGGGCTGGGAGCCTTCGCCTCGATTTACGGTGAAGGCCGGCCATACCGGAGCCGGTGGAAAGTCGTCGGCATTGCCGCGTTGGCCTTGACGGTTCTCTCCTTCATCGGCGCATCGGTGGGCGAACCGATCCACCGGGCTATTTCCGAAGGCGCCCCCGAGGCTCTCCTGATACTCGTCATTCTGGTCATGGCAGTCGTGGTGTCGACCTGTGCGTTCACCGTTGACGCGTTGCGATTGGGGCCACCAGGAGCGTTCTTCCTCTTGTTGACGACAGAGATCAGTTCGGTGATCGCCACTCCGGGACAACCGCCGACAGAGGTTGCTCTGTGGACGGCCGTAGGCGGAGCGAGCGCACTACTCGTATCCATGACGGGGATACTGTGGGCGCCGAGAGCGGTGGAACACGCTGCCGTCGACGCGGCCGTGTCGGCCGTCGACGAATACGTGGCGGCGACAGATCAAGCGAACCGTCACGCTGCCGCGCTGCGACTTCAGGATGCATGGCAATGCCTGTACCGCGGAAAGATTGTCGGTACCGATCATCCGCTCACTCGTGAGCTGGAGCGCGCGCAGATGCGGATGGCGCGAGCACTGGCCGACGATCACGACCCGGAGTTGATGGCGGACGCAGCTTTCGACATCGACGAGGTAGGTGTGTATCCGCCTTTGCCCGACCCGACGATCCGGTACAGATTTCTGCGGGCCTGCAATCCGTCCAGTCGAGCGACGATCACTGCAATCCGGCTACTTCTGGCCTGCATCGCAGCGGGAAGCCTGACGGTTCTTCTCGGAATCGACCGACCGGATTGGGCAGTGATCGCAGCCGCGATGGTTCTCCACCAGGGGCCGGATCGAATTCTGGGAACCTATCGGGGGATTCACCGGATCGGCGGGACCGTTCTCGGGTTACTGGTGCTCGGCGGGGTGTATCTGTGGAGCCCGACCGGCCTTGCCATGGTGGCGGTACTTGCTGTGCTGCAGTTGGGAATCGAGCTGTTCCTGGTGCGCAATTACGGAGTCGCCGTCATCTTCATCACGCCGATGGCGATCCTTCTGGGTGCCGCCGGTGGCGCACACGGCACCGTGCAGCATCTGGTCCTGAGTCGAATGATCGAAACAGCAGTCGGCGTTGTGGTCGCACTGATCGTGCTGTGGACTGTGGGCCGCCGTGCTCATCGCCGAACTTTGGAGTGGGTCGACGGGCGCGTGGCGCGACTGCTCGGCGTGCTGCTCACCGACATTCGGGTGGCACAGCGTGCGCCGAGTGCAGAATTGTGTCGCGATCTGGAGTTCGAACTTCGCGGCGCCGCCATGGCAGGAATCGATGCAGCGCACAACGAACCGGACTGGGCGACACTGAAGTGGGCAGCGCACACCGAGTTGCATCACCTTGGATCCGATGTGCTGCACCGGTTGTCGTTCGGCACCACGGTGTCGCGCTCGCACCTCGAGAACTGGGAACGACGCTACGCGGCGTGCCGATCGAGTTGACCGGCTTTCACTGTCAGCTCTACTCGGCGAACACGTTCCGTAGTTGCTGTTCCTGCTCATGGCTGAGGTTGGTCGACACCAGTTCACCGGACTGACCGTCGAATGCCTCATGTACTCGGTCGATGATGGCGTCCGAGGTCAGTACGAACAGTGCCGATGTTCCGGGGGTGACATTCTTGCGGACGCCGGCTATGAATTCGTCGTCGATCCCCACATCTGTCAAAGACCCCGCGAGCGCGCCGATCCCGGCTCCGAGCGCAGCTCCGAGCAGCGGGATGAAGAAGAGCAACCCGAATAGCAGTCCCCAGAATGCGCCTCCGAGTGCGCCGGCACCGGTGACGTTGTTGAGCTGGCGAGTCTTGGGCTTATTTGCCCCTTCGGGCCACGACACAAGCGCTGCGTCGCGAACCTTGATCAGTTCCTGTCTCTGAAGGTCTTCGAGTGTGGTGATCGCGGTATCCGCGCCCGAGGGCGTCGGGAACTTCCACACCGTCAAGGTTGCACTCATTCATTTACTCCTTTATCTGCCGAGATTTTCCCCGAAGTTGACGGTAGAGATGCGGTTCCGGTGAGCGGTGTCTTGCGTTTCGATACCGATCCATCCTCGATTTCGACTCTCCCGAACACATCACCCGGCACGGATGATCCGGTGCCCAGTGAGGAATCAGGATCGCAGCGGCACACTCCAGTACCTGGCTCGGTTTCCGATGCGACCGTTGTACTGGTGGGGTCAGATTCGTTCAGCAGAACGTCGGCCCAGCGGGTCGAGGGGTCGATGTCGACCAGGAACGCTTTGGCCATCAATGTCAACGGGATTGCGAGAATTGCGCCCAGTGGGCCGAGGACCCATGACCAGAAGACCAGCGACAGGAATGTCAACGTGACCGAGAGTCCGACTGCGTCGCCGACGAATTTGGGTTGGATCACCGATTGGATGATCACGTTCACAACACTGTAGAGAACGATGACCGTCAGCATCGGACCGACACCGCCGTCGAGGAGGGCAAGTAGCGCGGGTGGGACGAGGCCGAGGACAAATCCGATGTTCGGGATGTAGTTCGTGATGAAGGAGAGCACGCCCCACAGGATGGGGAGTGGTATCCCGAGCGCCCACAGAAGCCCAGTATCGAGTACGGCGACAATAGCGCCGAAAACTGTTGATACGACAAGATATTTTCGTGTTCCCGACGAGAACGACGTGAACGCTCCGGCGATGTCCGGGCGCGATCTCACGAGCACCTGCATCCGCTGCGAGTAACCGCTGCCGTCGATCGCCATGAACAGCAGCAACACGACAAGAAACACAAGATTCGACAGCAGTCCGAGCGTATCTTCCAAAAGCCCTGTCAGCACACGGGTGATAGCTCCCGAATCCACCGAGGACAGCATGTTGTGAATCTGATCCGACCCGATCCCCAGATTGACGAGCCGGCTTTTGGCGTCCGCGAGAAGTTGATCGAACTGCTCCTCGTAGGCAGGGAGCAGTGTTCCCAATCTCGCGACGGAATAGATGAGAAAGAAGACCAGAGTGTTGAGAATGGTGTACACCGCAACCAGAGCAGTAAGGGTCGCAAGCCATCGGGGTAATCCCTTCCGCTGCAGCCAATCAGGTACGGGATGAACGGCGACGGTCAGCATCAGGGCCAGAAAGACCGGCCCGAGGATACTGGAGAATGCTTTTGTACCTGCGACAGTGACAACTAGTCCGGTCAGCCCGAGCAACACGATGAGGCCGCGCGGCAACAACCACTGTGATGGGACTGGCGCACCTTCGGCCGATTCGAGTTCTTGCGTCATGGTCTCCTCCGAACGAATCGCGATGGTGTCCGGAAAAGAATTGCACCGGAAGTTGTTTGCTGTCATCACCCGGAATAGATGAGCGCTCATCCTTTCGGGGTGATGCCAGAAGACCGGATTCTTCCGATACTGATCGCACCACGATGTTGCGCAGAAGGAGACATCATGACAAGTGCAGAGACATCTCCAGCCAACCATGCTGTCCGGCAAGGCTTTGCGATCGTTACTACGGCGGCGACTTCACTTTTGTTCGTTGCGGCCATCGGCGAAGCGATCTAGAACGATCTCGGCATTTTCGGGTGGAAACCGTGGGCGAAGAATCCTCGAACACCGAAGACTTTGATGATGATTCAGACTTTGACGATGATTCAGACTTTGACGATGATTCAGCGGAACGTAGGTACGAACTAGGCGAACCAGCACTTATCCTCGACGGCCGAGTATTTTACTCGGTAATCTTTGTTGCCGCCCTGGCAACACTTGCGGCTGTCGGAATGCTCGGTGGATTCAGTGTTTGAGAATGATGCAGCCCGATAGCTACTTGCAGTGCCGATCGAGCTGACCGAACAGCGGACTACATGTCCCGTTTCGGTGGTCTTCACACATTAAAATCCGGTGTGAATAAATCGTTGACCCACGTAGGGGGCGCCGACATATGGTGTCGGCACTGCCTACAAAGGTACTGCCTTCGACGGTATTACCAGCCAAGGTACTGCCTTCCACGTTTGGAGTCCCACGTGTTCTCGTCCTGTCGCTGTTGTCGCTGAACCGACAACCACCCGCATCTGCCTCCGCAGAGCACATCGTACGACGCTGCGTGAACTTCACCCGTCGAGCGCTCTCTGCAGGACATGACGTTTCGGTATAGCCGAGGGCCGATGTAGCCGATCACGGCACAAATCATCTTCTACAGGAAGCACCTTCATGATTCGCCCCCGTTTCGCGCGCTCTGTCGCCGCGGCCCTCGCACTTGTCTCTCTAGTCGGCCTCGCCGTCGCATGCTCAGGTTCCTCCGACGAAGTGGTCAAGACCGCTGACGGTAAGACCGTCCTTCGCTACGAGGGGAGTGCAGGTCAGGTATTGTTCCCGGAACTTGCCGCCGACCTCGGGTATTTCAACGACGTGCAACTCGACTGGATCGGCGACACCACCAGTGGTCCGCAGAGTATCCAGAATGCAGCCACCGGTCAGACCGACTTCGGCGGAGCCTTCAACGGAGCCATCGTGAAGTTGGCTGCTGCCGGATCTCCGATCACTTCGGTCATCGGTTACTACGGCTCGGACAAGCAGAGTTTCAATGGGTACTACGTACTTGACGGTAGTCCGATCACATCGGCAAAGGACCTGATCGGCAAGAAGGTCGGAATGAACACCCTCGGGGCGCACCACGAGTTTGTCGTCCGTGAATGGCTTGCGCGGGAAGGTCTTACGCCGGACGAGATCAACCAGGTGGAACTGATCGTTGTTCCGCCGGTCAACACGGAACAGGCACTACGCCAGGGTCAGATCGACGTCGCAACCCTCGGATCGGTCTTCCGAGATTCGGCTCTCGAACGTGGAGGTCTGCGTGAGCTTTTCACGGACGAATCGCTGTTCGGATCGTTCACCTACGGCACGTTGGTATTCCGCGACGACTACATCGCGCAGAACAAAGATGCAGTCGCTGACTTCGTGCAGGGAACAGCACGCGCCATTCGTTGGACGCAGACGCACTCGCGCGATGAAGTAGTCGCCAAATTTACCTCGATCATCAACTCTCGGGGACGCAACGAAGACACGAAGCTGATCAGCTACTGGAAGAGCCCGGGAGTCGCCGGACCCGGTGGAGTGATTGAGGACGTCGAGATCAGTACCTGGATCGACTGGTTGACCCGCAACGGTGAATTGGAGGAAGGGAAACTGACTCCGGCGGACATCTATACCAACACATTCAACCCGTACGCCAACGGGACGTACACACCCGAAAGTGGCGCTGACGGACAGGCATTGGAGGTCGGAAAATGAGCACTCAACCGAAACTTCGGCTAGAGGACGTCACCAAGGAATTCGACATTCGCGGGACGAGTGAAAAATTCACGGCGGTCGAGGGCATCAACATCGACGTGGCACCGGGCGAGTTTCTGGTCCTCGTCGGCCCCAGCGGCTGCGGCAAGTCCACTCTGCTCGATCTGCTCGGCGGGCTCAGTTCTCCGACATCAGGCCGAATCCTTTTGGACGGCAAGCAGATCACCGGTCCGGGGCTGGATCGCGGAATTGTCTTCCAACAGTATGCTCTGCTGCCGTGGCGCACTGCTCGTCACAACATCGAGTTCGGATTGGAGGCCAAGGGCGTCAAGAAGAGCACACGACGCGAACTTGCCGATCATTACCTCGAGTTGGTCGGCTTGGAGGGCTTCGCCGATCGGTACCCCCACGAGCTGTCCGGCGGTATGAAGCAGCGGGTCGCCATCGCTCGCAGCCTTGCCTTCGACCCGGAAGTGTTGCTGATGGACGAGCCGTTTGCGGCATTGGACGCACAGACGAGGGAATCGTTGCAGGGCGAGTTGCTCCGGATCTGGAAAGCGACAGGCAAGACGATTCTGTTCATCACTCACGGTATCGACGAGGCCATCTATCTCGGACAACGCGTGGCCGTCTTGACGTCCCGGCCTGGCCGGGTGAAGACGATCGTCGATATCGACATCGATCGGACCGCCGCGGATGTGCGCTCCGGTGAGCAATTCCGCGATTTCCGGCACCAGATCTGGACCCTTCTGCACGGTGAAGTGGAACGTGCGCGGACCGATGAGCTCGATCCGACGAAGGAGGCCGCGAATGTCTAGCGCACTGGCAATCCCGGAATTGGTTACCGCGCCGGAACCGACATCAGAGCGGAGGGTCGGCTCTGTGACCCGAAAGTCGGCCGATCAGGTCGGCGCCGCAGCACGTTACGTGCGATCGACGGCATGGCGCATCACAAAGCCTTCGATTGCCATTGCTGTGCTACTCGGAATCTGGGAATTAGCACCACGCTTCGGGTTGGTGGACAGGGTTTTTCTCCCACCGTTCAGTGAAGTGGTGTCGGCGTTCTTCACTCTGGTCGGTAACGGCCAACTGCAAGAACACGTCACCGCAAGCTTGTCTCGTGCCTTGACCGGATTTTTTGTGGCAGTAGTGGTCGCGGTTCCGTTGGGTATCGCGATTGCGTGGTACCGCCCCGTTTCGGACTTCCTCAACCCGATCCTCGAACTGTTCCGCAACACAGCGGCTTTGGCGCTACTGCCCGTATTCGTGCTGATACTCGGAATCGGTGAAGAGTCGAAGATCGCGCTGGTGATCTATGCCTGCACCTTCCCGATCCTGCTCAATACGATCTCCGGAGTGCGCAGTGTTGATCCTTTGCTCGTCAAATCCGCTGTATCACTCGGGTTTTCCCCGATCAGGCTGTTCCAGAAGGTTGTCCTCCCGGCCGCGGTTCCTACGATCTTCACCGGGATTCGGATGTCGGCCGCGTCGTCGATCCTCGTGCTGATTGCAGCCGAGATGGTCGGAGCCAAAGCTGGTCTCGGATATCTGATCACCGCTTCCCAGTTGAATTTCCAGATTCCCAACATGTATGCGGGCATCATCGCAATCTCCTTGCTCGGTCTTAGTCTCAACGGTGTCCTGGTGCTGATCGAACGCCGGCTCTCACGCTGGCGTCCCGCCACCTGATACTCACTCATCGGAAGGAACGTTCTTTTATCATGTCCGAACGACAGTTTCACCTGAACGCATTTCTCATGGGCGTCGGCCACCACGAAGCAGCGTGGCGTCATCCGAATACTGATGCGGCTAACTTGTTGGATGTCAAGCATTTCCAGAATCTGGGCCGCATCGCGGAACGCGGGAAGCTCGACTCGGTGTTCTTTGCCGACGGTTTGGCCGTCGGTCCGCGCGTCAAGCACAATACCCAGGCGATTTTCGAGCCGGTCACCTTGCTGTCGGCGATAGCGGCAGCGACAGACAAGGTTGGCCTGATCGCCACGGCTTCGACCAGTTACGGCGATCCGTACACTCTCGCGCGGAAGTTCGCTTCGCTCGATCACATCAGCGGTGGCCGCGGCGGGTGGAACATCGTGACGTCGGCCGGCGCCGATGAAGCCGCAAACTTCGGACTGGGTGCAGTGCCGGCGCACAGTGACCGTTACGAGCGGGCCGAAGAGTTTGTCGATGTGACGCTTGACCTCTGGGACAGCTGGGAAGAGGGCGCAATCCTCCTGGACGAGGAGACCGGCGTGTTTGCCGACCCGGACCGAGTACACCGCATCGACCACGACGGTCCACGATTCTCGGTGGCCGGGCCGCTCAATTCGCCGCGATCGCCGCAGGGCCGGCCACTACTGGTGCAAGCTGGATCCTCCGAAAGTGGTAAAGATTTCGCGGCGCGATATGCCGAAGCCGTCTTCACTGCGCAGCGAACACTCGAACAGGGCCAAGACTTCTACTCCGACCTCAAATCCCGATTGATCAGGTACGGCCGCAACCCGGACGACCTCAAAGTGCTGCCGGGAATCGTTCCCTTCATCGCAGACACGGAAGACGAAGCAAAAGCGCTCGAGCAGTCGTTCACCGATCTGATCTCGCCGGAGTACTCGTTGCGTCAACTCTCGAACATGGTGGGCGTCGACCTCACGGAGCACTCGCTCGACGCACCTCTTCCGCCGTTGCCCGATCTTGATCACATCCAGGGCAACAAGAGCCGATACCAATTGGTCAAGGACTTGGCTGAGACCGAAAAGCTCACGGTCCGTGAGCTGATCGGCAAACTTGGCGGTGGGCGGGGACACCGCACTTTTGCCGGGACGGCGGAGCAGGTTGCCGACGAGTTGACGGAATGGTTCGACAAAGGTGCAGCCGACGGTTTCAATATCATGCCGCCGTACCTGCCGGGTGGGCTCGAGATATTTGTCGATCGGGTTGTGCCGATTCTGCAGTCCCGGAGGCTTTTCCGTACGGAGTACACCGAATCCACGTTGCGTGGCCACTACGGGCTTGCGGAGTCGGTCGGTAAGCGCTCGCGGGCTACGGTGGCCGTAGAAGTGAGCGCGTGACGGAAACAGTTCCCCGAGCGCAGCCAGGAGTAGGCGCGCTGAAGCCGTTGGTGACAACGGTTTTTGTCCCGGCTGCGATTTTCGGAATCGGCCAGGGCGCGGCGGCGCCGATCATGGCTGTGACCGCCCGGGACCTCGGGGCGTCGATCACCGTTGCGGGACTGATCGTTGCGCTCGGCGGATTGGGCGCTGTTCTCGGTGATCTACCGGCCGGCCGGATAGTCTCGCGTTTCGGCGAGCGTCGGTCCATCATCGGCGGAAGTGCTCTCGGTGCAACAGGAGTGGTGATCTGCCTGTTCGCCGCGACTCCCTGGGTACTGGGAATCGGAGCCCTGCTGACCGGACTGGCAAATGCGGTGTGGGGCCTGGCTCGGCAGAGTTACCTCGCTGAGACGGTTCCGCTGAGCTTGCGAGCCCGGGCGATGTCGTCGTTCGCGGCGATGTGGCGTCTGGGATTCTTTCTCGGACCACTGATCGGCGCCGGGGTGATTCTGATGATGGGCACCCGCGGCGGTTTCCTGGTTCAGTTGGTCGGTGTTGTACTCGCCGGGGCTCTGATGGCACGCGTTTCCGATCCACCGCGCACGGTCGACGCGAGCGGCGGCGCACACCGACTCGTCACGTTGACCGACATTCTCGGTCGACATCGCGCACCGCTGTCGACACTGGGCATCGGATCTGTCCTGATGGGCGCCGCTCGGGCGTCGAGGGAAGCGGTACTTCCACTGTGGGCATTGCATCTCGGGTTGGACGCTGCCCAGGTCAGTGTGATCTTCGGTGTGGGCGCGGCAGTGGATCTCCTGTGCTCGTATCCGGCCGGGCACATCATGGACCGCTACGGCAGAAGATTGGTGGCGGTCCCGTCGCTCACTGTGATCGGAGTGTCGTATCTTCTGCTGCCGCTGTCGACAGGAGCATTGGGATTGACCGCGGTTGCCGTTGTCATGGGCATCGGCAACGGGTTGGGCAACGGAGTCATCATGACGTTGGGTGCGGATATCGCTCCACCGGACGAGCGGGCCGAGTTTCTCGCAGCCTGGCGCCTGACCCATGACACGGGGATGTTCGGTGGACCTCTTGCGATTGGTGTGCTTGCTGCTGCAGTTCCACTCGGTTGGGCCTTTGCGGTTCTGGGAGCGACGTCCTTTGCCGGCGCAGCGGTGATGCATCGATATATTCCGCGCTATTCGCCGTCCGTGGCGGCGCAGGCGGATCGCGGACGGTCTGGGTAGGCTCGCATGATGCGATTCGGACTCTTTGTTCCTCAAGGCTGGCGCCTGGACCTGGTTGGCATCGACCCTGCACAGCAGTGGGAGGTGATGCGTGACTTCACGTTGCGGGCGGAAGCGGGACCGTGGGAGTCGGCGTGGGTGTACGACCACTTTCATACGGTTCCTGCGCCGACGGAGGAAGCAACGCACGAGGCATGGACCCTCATGTCGGCCCTTGCCGCGTCGACGTCGAGTATCCGGTTGGGCCAGATGTGTACCGCCATCAGCTACCGCAACCCGGCCTATCTCGCAAAAATTGCGGCCACCACCGACCTGATCAGTGGAGGTCGTGTCGAAATGGGTATCGGCGCCGGCTGGTACGAGCAGGAATGGCGCGCCTACGGCTACGGTTTCCCTTCTGCCGGTGAGCGACTCGGCCGTCTCGACGAGGGAATCCAGATCATGCGACAGTCGTGGTCGACCGGCAGCGCGACGCTGGATGGCAAGTACTACCAGGTCGACGGCGCTATCTGTCGACCACTTCCACTTCAGGACAAGGGAATCCCGTTGTGGATCGCGGGCGGCGGCGAGAAGGTCACCCTGAAGATTGCGGCAAAATACGCGCAGTACACCAACTTCGACGGCACACCCGAAGGATTCGGGCGCAAGTCCGAGATCTTGAAGAAGCACTGCGATACGGTGGGCACCGACTTCGACGCCATCGTCCGCTCCGCAAACTACAACGTTGCCATCGGATCGACGGAAGCCGAAGTGGCCGAGCGGCTTCGGGTAGTCAAAGACCGGCTGACGCCTCTGGTGGGCGAAGCTGCTGCCGAAGCGTCGCTGGACGCGTTCCGCGGTATGCCCGCAGTCGGAACTCCGGAACAGATCATCGAAAACCTGTCAGCTCTCAAGTCACAGGGGCTTGAATACGGGATCTTCTACTTCCCCGAAGCTGCGTACGACACCTCGGGCATCGAGTTGTTCGAACGTGAGGTATTGCCGGCACTGCGCTAGAGCAGTTGCCTCAGCGGCAGTTGCTAGCGCAGGTTGTCGGGCAGGTCAGCCGGCTCGATCATGACGCGGCGTTCCGGGTGGGTGCGAACTTCCTTCGAGTCAGCGAGGCGACTCTGAAGGAAGTTCCACTCACTTGCACTGATCGCTGCGGTGGCGCGGGCCAGGACTCGGGCGTCCTTGGTGCCCCATTCGATGGGCATCGGGTTGACCATCTGCCAGACGTCGTCCTTGCTGCGTGTGGAGCGGTCCGACCGCAGGGCGACCGACGGAACACGATCGCCGACCTTCCAATGAGGGTTGAGTCGGACGTTTCGGCTGACCAACGCGTATCGCGGTCCTTGCGTCGACGGCTTCGCGACGTCGATCAACGCGGTCAGTGTCGCGGCGCGAGGGTGAATCTCGGAGACGATCGTGGGGACCAACGGGTTTTCGCTGTACAACTTTTCGATGCTTCCCACCTTGCGCGGCGCCCATATGGCCACACCCAGCGAGCTGATCGCACCGACAGCGAGAACAGCGCCGGCGATGGTGGACCACACCGCACCCATGCTGATGAGCCAGGCGGCAAGCGCGGCGAGGATGAGGGCGAAGATCACGGCAGAAACCTGCAGACGACGGACATCGGCCAACGTGTCGTTGACGGACTTCGCGTGAGCCTTGTCGACGGTGAACTGGAAATCAGCCACTGGTGTGTTCCTTCGCAGGTGGCGGGCGGGTGTACTCGGTCGAGGGCTCCTGAAAACTCCAGGAGCCACTCCACCAGGGTAGCTACTTCCGCGCGCGCTCCCACATCTGCAGGTAGGCCTCCGCGCCGCGGCTCATGTCGTCGATAATCTGATCTCCATCCGGCCCTGCGGCAATACGCATGTCCGCAATCCAATCGGGGATCATTCCGTACTGAGCCACACCGTCGACGTTGATGTCGAAGACGCGGTCACCGGCGCGCTGCTTGTCCATGACTGTGCCGTCGAAGGCGGTGTACGGGTACTGCAAAGGATTGGCGTCGGCATCACTGCGCGGCGCGGCCTGGGGACCGAATCCGTTGGTGTCGGCGCCGTAGCCGAATCCGAAGTAGTAGTTTTCGCTTCGCATCTCCCTGGCTTCGCGCCACTGGTCGATGAATCCGGTCTCGCCGTGCTTACCGTCGGAAGCATCGAGTGTGCCCGCGTACAGCGCAACAAATCCACCGAGTGCATAGATCCGCCGGTAGAAGCTTTCGTCGCTCCAACTGTGGCTCGACACAACGCCGGAGTACTGGGCGGTTTCGAGGATACCGAGTGTCGCGTCCGCTGCCTTGACGCTCATGTGGTCGATGTCGATGATCATGCCTCGATCCATCAACCCACGGATGGTGTGCTCACCGAGAGCGCTCAATCCACGTGAATTACATTGCGCACCGGCCGGATACACCGGAAGCGACACGCCGGGTGGGAGTACGGCGAGGAGATTCTGGGCACCGTCGACCTTGGTGGGCAGCTCGTTGTCCTCGGCGACGCCGGTGCACGGTTCGGACTGCCAGAACTCACCGGTACCCAGGTAGTTACCGATGTTGACGGCCACCCCGGTGATGCCGCCGTCGAAACGCGTGCCACCTAAGGCATTGTCGAACTTGTGCGTGACGATCATCTGCCGGACACCCAGATCGTAGAGTTCGTCCAGACCGCGATCGATGTCTTCGGTCGTGCACTGCGGCACATTGTTTCGCAGTGTGCACCCGAAGGGTTCCGACACCTCGATACCCAGCGTGACGGCCAGTTTTCCGTCGGCCGCCACCTGCCGGGCTTCGGCCGGAGAGCTTACGATCCGGAACCAGCCACGGCCAGGGCCGCCGTATTGTGCGTCGACGTAATCCTGGATCTCATGAGTCTGCTTGGCCTGGATCCGGATCGTCTCCATTTCGTCGCACGGATTGCGTTTGGTCGGATACAGCTCGCACAGAACACGATTGGCAACAAGAAGGTTGGTGAAGATGCGCAAACCGCCGCGCCACGCGCGTTCCACCCACGTGTAGTAGGTCTGCTCGTGAGTCAGGGAATCGTGAGCCGGCCAATCGGGGAAAGTGGGCCACCCGGCGGTGTTGTGGGTTGCGAAGGGATCACCGAAGGAGAGAACGTTTTCGAGCAGCGCGGGCATGCCGTTGGGTTGATGGTCCGGGCAGTCGACCAGCGCGGCGGTGACGCCTTGGGGATCAAAAGGCTTACCGCAGTGCAGATTTCCGCCCATGAACTCGGACGCGTTCATATGCACGTGCGTGTCGATGAATCCGGTGACCTCGCCGCCCGGGCCTATCTCCGACGGCGTACCAGTAGCGTTCACTTCGGCTTCCGGGAAATCGGCGCATCCGGTGCGGGGGATCAGGGCAAAGGAGGCGGCTTCCGGTGCGCCGCCGGGTTCGGTCAGCGACAGGGTGGAATCGTGGCTGACCAACGCTCGACCGTTTGTGGTTGCAGTGAGAACAAATGTGTCGCCGCTCGACATCACTGTCCAGTCCGTCGACGGGGTCGCGATTGGCGTTGCCACGACGCCGCCGGCGCCGTCATGGGCAAGCATCGATCCGTCGGTGCCGTAGAACATGAACCGGCCGAGTTGCGCCGCATGGAGCCTGAATGATTCGGCGTCGTCGACGGTTGTTCCGCCGCTGCGGTAGCCGCTTCCGTCCCGGTTCACGAACGCACTGTCGGCACCCTGTAGTGCGTAGCAGCCGTTCGCAAGCTGATACACCGTTGTACCTGGGGCGACCGGAGTCGCCGAACTGACGCCGGTGGTGGCAACCACTCCGATTGCCGACAGCAGCGACGCTGTCAGAAGCGCAACTGCGGCGCCGAGACGACCGCGTGAACGTGTAACCGAGCGCAACATGCGCGACTCCCCGATAGGCACAAGTGTGACAGGGAGCACGCTATCGCGATATGGACGTCCGTCCAGCTAATTAGTGAAACTTGTTATAGAAATGTGTTCAACCGATGGCTGGGCCCAACAGGTCGTCCGCGTCGGTGATTCGATACGCGTAGCCCTGTTCGGCGAGGAACCGCTGACGGTGTGCCGCGTACTCGGCATCGAGCGTGTCGCGGGAAACCACCGAATAGAAGTGCGCCTGACCGCCGTCGTGCTTGGGTCGCAGGAGGCGCCCGAGTCGCTGAGCTTCTTCCTGCCTCGATCCGAAGGTTCCCGAAACCTGAACGGCGACAGACGCCTCCGGAAGGTCGATCGAGAAGTTCGCGACCTTGCTCACCACCAGCGTCTGGATCTCGCCGTTACGGAACTGATCGAACAGGATCTCGCGTTCCTTGTTCTTGGTCGATCCCTTGATCACCGGTGCGTTCAGGGCTTCACCGAGTTCGTCGAGCTGATCGAGATACGCACCGATCACCAAGGTCGGCGAATTCGGATGCTTGGCCAGAATCGACTTCACGACAGCAATTTTGGTGTGCGCCGTCGAGCACAGTTTGTAGCGCTCCTCCGGTTCCGCCACCGCGTAGGACATGCGTTCGGCGTCCGTCATCGTCACTCGCACCTCGACGCAATCGGCCGGCGCGATCCAACCCTGCGCCTCGATGTCCTTCCACGGAGCGTCGTAACGCTTGGGGCCGATGAGCGAGAATACGTCGCCCTCGCGGCCGTCCTCGCGGACCAATGTTGCTGTGAGGCCGAGGCGACGACGCGACTGAAGATCGGCAGTCATGCGGAACACCGGCGCGGGCAGCAGATGAACCTCGTCGTAGATCACCAAGCCCCAGTCGCGAGAGTCGAATAGTTCGAGGTGCTTGTACTCACCCTTGGTACGACGCGTGATCACCTGATACGTCGCGATCGTGACGGGTCGAATTTCCTTGCGCTCACCGGAATATTCGCCGATTTCTTCCTCGGTCAACGACGTGCGGGCGATGAGCTCACGCTTCCACTGACGACCGGCAACGGTATTGGTGACGAGGATGAGTGTGGTGGCCTTGGCCTTTGCCATGGCTGCCGCGCCCACCATCGTCTTACCGGCGCCACACGGCAGCACGACGACGCCCGAGCCGCCGGCCCAGAACGAATCCGCCGCCATCTGCTGGTAGTCACGCAGTTCCCAATGGCCCTCTTCGAAAGCGAGATCGATCGGGTGCGCTTCGCCGTCTACGTAACCGGCGAGATCCTCGGCCGGCCAGCCGATCTTGAGTAGCATCTGCTTGAGGCGACCGCGCTCACTCGGGTGCACGATCACGGTGTCGTCGTCGACCTTCTCGCCGAGCATCGGTGAGATCTTCTTGTGCCGCATCACTTCGGTGAGCACTGCGCGGTCGAGGCTGACCAGGATGAGGCCGTGAACCGGACTCTTGACCAACTGCAAGCGTCCGTACCTGGCCATGGTGTCGACGATGTCGACCAGCAGGGGCTGCGGGACGGCGAACCGCGAGAACGAGACCAGTGCGTCGACTACCTGCTCGGCGTCGTGTCCGGCGGCACGGGCATTCCACAAGGCCAGGGGCGTGATGCGATACGTGTGGACGTGTTCGGGGGCCCGTTCGAGCTCGGCAAAGGGTGCGATTGCCTGTCTGGCATCGCCGGCGCGCTCGTGATCGACCTCCAACAGCAGCGTCTTGTCGGATTGGACGATCAACGGTCCGTCGGTCACGAAGTCCTCCTGGTGTAGCGAATGCGATGGTGCAGCCGTGTAGCGAATGCAGCAGTGTCGCGGCAACCCTGCCATTGTCCTGCCATCGCGGTGAATACGCCAAGTGACGGGCAATACACAACGCAAACAGGGGTGCCCACACTTGGGCACCCCTACGTCAACGTGGCACAGTTGACGGCTATTCCTGACCCCGTATTTCGGAGACGCGGAAACTTTTTATTTCTGCGCCACCGCAGACTTTCGCATTTCCATGACGTGAGTTATCGCTTCGGAAATTCCGGAGCGATAACCGATATTCTTTTCGCTGTCACCGGGAGTTGAATCAAGTTCTGATTCGAGTCTGGTTTGAATGCGATCAAGCGCATGGATTGTTCTTTTCACGGTGGGTCCTTTGTTTTACGAACGACCCGATAACAAAATTCCGGGTCGACGAGCGTGTTCGTCGAGGACGCAGACCGCGGCCAGTGTCATCCCGGCAACATATCCGCGGGACCGTGGATCTGTGCCTCTGCTACTGGACCTGAACTGGTCGAACGTCTCGTGAAGGTAGTCGAGTGCATCGGTCTCGGCTTGCATGATGAAAACTTCTCGAGAGAAGAACGAAAGTATTTTCCGTCAGCTCCGCTTTCTCTTGCGAATCAATTCCGAAGAATCCGCTGCTTTTTCACGCTTTTCTGCGCGGCGTTCCTTGATCGACTGGGCGGGCTTTTTCATGTTCTTACCCGGCGCCTTGTCAGCCATTGTCGCTCCTCATTTTTCGAAGTGGCAATCACAAACTGACCTCGACCATACTTCATTTACAGAAAAAAGCCAGTTGCATTTTTCCGATCACTTTTTTCCGGACTCGACAGGGCTGACGGAGGTGATGCGGTGCAAGGTGAATCGGCGCACTGCGCCACTCGCCGGATCGAATGCGTCCAACTGCCCGCCGCCCACGCTGACCGGATCGACGATGCGATGCGTGGCCACCCCCTGAGCGTCGACGTAGCCGATGTTGACGCTCTTTCCCTCGCGGGCTGCGGACGAGAGCAGCGCGATGGCGGCGGCATTGCTTTCCCGCGATCCGTCGGCGCGAACCCCGCCCCGGCCGGGTGTGGCAGCGCGGTCGCCGGCTCGCATTGTTCGCACCAGTGCGTCGAGCTGTTCCGGCGACGGACTCGACGGCGTTCGGGTGGCGTGCCGCAAGCGACGGTTCGGGATTCGAGCCCCGCGCGGGCGCAGATCGACGAGGGCACCCGACGAATCCTCGCCTGCGGGCGCAAAGCCGGCAGCGCGAAGTTCGGCCAGAACTTCCCGCAGCGGTGCCTGGGACACCGCCACCGTGGGGGCGAGGGCGCGCAAGGCCAAGGGCTCCGCGACGGGGGAAGCGAGAACCTCGGCCAAGAGGGATGCGTCCTCGCATCGGATGAACGACGCGGCCACGCCCGCCCGCAACCGGCCGTGCCGGCGTGCAACGTCGTCGATGAGGTACGAAAGCGATTGTGGTACCGGAGTTTTGGACTTCGTGCTGAACATCGTCTGCAGTTCCGTCGCCGTCAATCCGGCATCAAGTGCTCGGCGGATACTGCTCTCGCTTATGCGGTACATCGACGCCGCACCGGCCGATTCGATATCGGCTACCAAGGTCACCTGCTCGAGCAGGTCAGGTACCAGCGGGCCGGGTGCGACCAACGTCAGGTCGGCCTGAACCAGGATGTAGTCGATCGGCTTCGGCAGCGCCGCCGCCATTTCGGCTTCGGCGTCGCCGCCGTGCAGCATCGCCCGCCCAGGTGAACTCAGTGCGCCCCGCGCCACCAATCCGAGAGCCGACGCCTCCGCAAGTGTGTTTTCGACTGCAAATGTCCGAAGCCGGCCGCTCCGTCGGGGATGACGCCACGCAAGTGAACGGCTCACCTCGGCGGGCGAGGCGCTCTGCCCACTGTCGAGTTCGGCCAAGAGTCCGAGAATCGACGCCCGGTCTCTCGGTGCAGACGGTGCGCGGCCCTCCTCCGCCAGCGCGGCGATCGGCTTGTCGGACGGATCGCGCATTCCGATCATCCAGGGGACTCGGGGGACATCGATCCACGCCGACGCCAAGACCTCCCATTTGCGGGCCGTGGTCGCGTTGAGCCAACCGTCGACCGTTATCGTCGGGGTCCAGTAGTCGTCCGCGGTGTCGGACGCCGGGGCGGGGTCGGGGGTGTCGCTGGCAATCAATCCGGCGGCGGCGAGGAGTTCGACCACAAGATTGAGCCGACTCTCGTCGAGGTCCGCGGCCTTCGCGATACGTCGTAGTTCACGCACTCCGAGTCCACCGGCGCGCAACGCCGGGGCAGGTGCGGCCCCGAGAACGGCGATCACGTTTTCGCTCTGGCGAACCAACTCGAGGGCTTCGCCCGCGGCCGCCGCATTGACGTCGGCAGGTTTGAGTTTGTCGCCGGTGATCACCGGCGCGGTGAGCGTTGTCGGATCGAAGACCGGTTCGCCGCGGATAACCTGACGTACCGTCGCCGGCAACTCCACCGTCTGCTCGTCCAACCACCGGAGCAGGCCGGCCGCCAAGAGTTTCTGCACAGGACGATCTGCTGGCGTTTCCGGAGCCGCGTCGCGGGTTCGGCCGATGGGGCTCGAGTTGGCCAGCGTCTCGAGCAGACCGCGTTCACGTTCGCCGAGCGAATTGAGCGCCGCGGTGATCTCGGCTTCCGACATGGACTCGGCGGGCTCGAGGGCGCGGCCCAGTCGCCAAGGGATGGTGTCGATGGCAGCGGGGACGATGCTGATCGGATCCGTGCCCCAGATGAGCGCATAGGCCCGCACCTTCGCAAGCGAGGCATCGACTGCCTTCTTGGTGACCTTGCCCTTACCGGTGAGGGCGCGGGCAGCGAGCGCGTCGTTCAATTCCGCGCGCGTCATGGGGGTTTCCTCGGCGCCGGCGAGCGCCAGCAGTTCGAGAAGTCCGAAGTCCAGTGTGTCCAGCTCGTCGGCTGCTCTACCGACCGACGCGCGTTGCTGTGCGCGTCCACTGAGCACCACCATCGTGCTCGGCGGCGGCACAGCGAGATCCGGCCGCAAACGCAGTAGTTCCGTCAGCTCGGCGTCAGTGCGCGCCGACAGCCATTCGGTCAAACTGTCGGCTCCGGAAGTGCCCGCCTGGGTGCCACGTATTTCGGTCATCAGGTATCAGATTAGAGACCTGGTATGTACGGCGTAACGGAGTCCTGTCAAAATGGCTTCGTGGCCAACAATTCGAAGCAGCACTATGTAGATCCAGGATGGCCGGAAACTGCAGACGGAGATCACGCAGTGACCGAATTGTCATCGACCCGCTCCGGTGGACTTTCACCGTTCGGCGAGGACACCACCTTCCCGTTACCGGTGGAGTCACTTCCTTACATCCATCCGTACACCGTCATCAATCGCTAGATCCACTACGCGAAGAAGGCCCGCACCGAATCGGTGCGGGCCTTCTTCGTAGCTGGGTGCGTTCGAGCGGAACGCGCAGTTCGCAGTCCTACTTCAGGAAAGACTTCGCGGTGTCTGCTGCTGCAAGGATCTGGGGATCGACGACGATGCCGTTGGCCTCGGCGAATGCAATGGCCTGATCGATTGCGTCGGAGACCGGATGTGCGACGGTCTGAGCGACCTGCTGTGCCGGTGCGGCGGGTGCGGCCGGCGTCGTGGCCGGAGCGGACCGCTGCGTTGCGCCGCTGCTCAGGCCGAGGCTCGAGGAGCAGGACGGCCAAGCGCCCCATCCCTGGTTGGCCAGGACGCGCTCGGCAACAACGATCTGCTGCTCGCGAGTGGCGTTGTTTGCGGTGGCTGCGTACTCGCCGCCGCCGTGTGCGTTCCACGTGCTGGGGGAGAACTGCAATCCGCCCTGGTAGCCGTTGCCGGTGTTGATGGCCCAGTTGCCGCCCGCTTCGCACTGTGCGAGGCGATCCCAGTCGGAATCGGGGGCAGCGCTGGCGGTACCTGTGGCTGCGATTCCTGCTACACCCATGATGGCGCCGGTGACGGCGACCTTGGCGACAGTGCGGCCTGCGGTGGTGGGCTTGCGATGGCGTCCGCTCATGATCGTGAATTTCCTCTCCACACGCGCCTGCGAGGTCAGCTGTCGGGTTCGGGCTGAGAGGTTGCCCGGCCTCGCCTTTCCTGGCTGGAAAGGGTCTGGCTTCACCCCAAGGTTCGAATGTGTTGCTTGTCGAACCGGTGTCAGGTGGAGAACATTTCTGCTCTCACAGAGGACTTTGGGTCCCCCGTCCTTGTCCCTGGAATGCTCGAAAGTGGGAAGTTCCGGTACCCGCGGGACAAGGTTTGGCGCGGCGGGCCGGAGGTGGCCGGAGTTTCCCGGCCGGAATTCACGGTAACGGCTCTCACCGCTCATGTCACCATTTGATAACGCGGCGCGCCGAATGGGATACAAACCCGCCGCGAAAGCGCAGGGGACTCTTCCCAGGTAGTGAAGGATTCCGCAGCGAAGGTTCTCTTGTGGCTATTCCGTTATCCACCCGTAATGTGATGAAGGTCACACCGTTATCGGTGGGGGATTGGAAGCTATGCGTAGTTCACGCGATTGACGTCGACGATCTCCTTGCCCAAAGGCATCAGCGAGATCGGAATCATCTTCAGGTTCGCGACGGCCAAGGGGATGCCGATGATCGTGATTGCCATTGCCACCGCCGTGACAATGTGGCCGATCGCCAGCCAGATACCGGCGATGATCACCCAGATGACGTTGCCGACCATTGAACCGACACCAGCAGTCGGCTTGTCGACGACGGTCTTACCGAACGGCCAGAGGGCATAGATGCCGATTCGGAACGCGGCGATACCGAAGGGGATCGTGATGATCAGAATGCAACAGATGATGCCTGCCGCGAAGTAACCCAAGGCCAACCAGAATCCACCGAAGACCAGCCAGATTACGTTCAGGAGAAGTCTCATGGTCGGTGACCTTTCGGTTGGGGTGACGGGAGATCAGCGGGCGCGACGACCCGCCCTCAAGGTGTAGACGATGGCCAGCAGAAAACCGACCGGACACGCCAAGGAGATCAAGTACAGCGCCAACCCCGGCGGTGTGTCGCTGAAGATGTTGATCGCGAAGATCGCGACGAGCGCGAGGAGCCCGATGAAAAACAACCCCATCGCGACTCGAAACAAGCCGTTTCCGGTGCCGGAAGTGCTCGGGTTCGGTTGAGTGTCCACATCTACAAGGGTAGTGCCCAGCAAACGTGGGTGCCGAGACCGGTTCGTCACAGGTAGACTGTGAGGCGACTGCGCGTCCCGTCAAGCAAGTTCGGGGCGCGTTCTTTTGCATTCTTCGACCGGAGTCGTTTACTTCGTCCGGGGTGATGTGAGCAGGACCATCGAGGCTCGTACGCGAGCCTTCCGAAAGTAGTGGGACGCAAGTCCCAGACGAGTGATGAGCGGGTGAACGCGGTGCCAACCGGCAAGGTGAAGTGGTACGACGTCGAAAAGGGTTTCGGCTTTCTGTCGCAGGAGGAGGGGGAGGATGTCTATGTACGTGCGTCTGCCCTTCCCGAAGGTGTGGAGGGTCTGAAAGCTGGCCAGAAAGTCGAATTCGGTATGGCTGCCGGTCGACGCGGTCCGCAGGCGCTGAGTCTGAAGGTGCTCGAGCCTGCCCCGTCGCTGCGCGGCGCATCGGCGCAGCGACGTGAGCCGGTTGTCCGCAAGCACACCCCGGACGAACTGCACGGCATGGTCGAAGACATGATCACGCTGCTCGAGGCCAAGGTTCAGCCTGACCTGCGCAACGGCAAGTACCCCGACCGCAAGACCGCGCAGCGGATCTCCGAGGTTGTCCGCGCCGTGGCGCGTGAGCTCGACAGCTGATCGGTACGAGACAAGAAAATGCCCTGCACTCCTCTCGGGACGTGCAGGGCATTTTGTATGTCAGCGGTCAGGCTGTCTTGATCGACCAGATCAGTAGCCCCTGCTCGCTACCTTCGCCGACAGCAAGGTGGATCTCCACTCCCACCAGTTGCTTCTCGGGTTCGGCTTCGACGGTGACTGCCAACGATTCACCGGCCCTGAAGAAGCGAGGCTCACCGGTCTGATTGCCGTCGGCGTCTTCGTAGACTGCCAGCATCGCCCACTCGGCGTCCGAGACTTCCTTCGACAACGACAACTGCAACGGGTATCCCTCGGGCACGTCGAGTTCGTACACATCGCCGATCTGCGCGCACTGTGACAGGTCGATCGTGCAGAACCCGGCAGGCTGAGTCTCGATGGTGCGACCGTGCGCGTACGCGGTGATCTGCGGGAGCCCATCGGGCTCGTCGTTGATGTTCTTGATGATCACGACCAGAACCGAGACGTAGGCAACCAGCGCCACCACCATCAGGACACTGACCGCTGCCACGATCTTCTTTGTTCTTGCGCGCATGATCACTGCGGAGTACTTCCTTGTCCTCGATCGGATTTGCCGGTGTAGATCACTTCGGTCACTTCTTGCTCGGCCAGATCAGGCCGCTTGCCACCGAGCCCGGGCAGAAGTGAGCTGCCTCGGTAACTCAGGAACGTCTGCAGCAGACCGATCGTCAAGAACACCGAGACAACAGTGAACCCGATCCAGTATTCAGTAGGCAGCAGAACGCCCAACGCCCCGCCCAGCACCCAACTGAGCTGGAGGACGGTTTCGGATCTACCGAAACCGGACGCAATAGATTCCTCGGGCAGATCGTGCTGCAGCGACGCGTCAAGAGAGACCTTGGCCAAGGCGCTCGCCGCGGACGCGATCAGTGTCGCGAGCGCGGCCGTCAGCAAGTTGTCGGTCAAAGCCGCGATGACGGCGATGATCCACACCGACGCGGTGCACCGAAGGACGACGAGGGCCGGTCGCCCCAGTTTGAGTCGCGCACCGGCAGCATTGCCACCGAAGTTGCCCAGCCCTGCGGCAGCGCCGACCAGGCCGAGCATCATTGCTTGCTGCAACGGCTCGTGGTCCGTTTTGGATTTGGCGACAAACGCTATGTACAACGTGAGGAAGCCGGTGAGAACGCGAATGGTGCCGTTGCCCCACAGCCCGATGATGACCGCGCGTCCGAGCGGCTGACGCACTTTTGCGCTCTTGATGCCCGAAGCGCGTCCGCCGCCTGCTGTGTGTTGTTCGTCCGGGTGATAGGTGATGGTGGCGGGAACTTCGCCTTCGGTCACCTCGACCCACGACGGAATGCGCATGCTCAGGTAGGCGCCGAACACCGTCACGACCACGGCGAACCAGAGGGCACCCGGCGATTTGAAGGCGAGTGCGAGTGCGCCGGCCACAGCGCCCGCACCGATGGTTCCACCGATCAACCCGAACACGGTGAGCCGAGAATTGACCCTGACCAGGTCTATTTCCGGTGGCAGTACACGTGGAGTCACCGCACTCTTGAGTACCGAGAACGATTTACTGAGCACCATCATGCCGAGGGCAGCCGGATACAGAATCCAACTGTCGAAGTTGAACACGAGGATCAGCGCCAGCACGGTACGAAGTCCGAACGACGCCGCCAGTGCGATTCGGCGGCCCCGCTGCAATCGGTCGAGCATCGGTCCGATGAGGGGAGCGATAACCGCAAACGGAGCGATGGTGATCAGGAGATAGAGCGCGACCTTCGTTTTGTCCTCGCCAGTGGCAGCGGAAAAGAACAGGGTATTTGCCAAGGCCACCGCGAGAGCTGCGTCGGTCGCGTTGTTGGTCATCACCGCGTACGTCAACGCGGTAAGGCCGGACTTGTCCGCGCCGTCGGCTTTTGCGGCGCGCTGGAACGTAGCGATGCCCTTGTTCGTCAGTTCCCGGCTGCGCATCGCGGCCACTCGCGTGACCGTGAGCTTGCGGGGCATCGGCGGGGCTTTGGGCGCGTCGGAACTGCTCTTCGAGCCCGAACTTCTGGCCTCGTCGCCATCGCCGGCGTCGTCACGGGAGCCGGGGATCGGGTGAAGCGGAGGTAACGGCGCGCGACGCGCCGACGGCCGCGTCGCCGGTGGGTAATTGTCGTAACCGGGATGCAAAGTCTGCCCTGCGGATTCGTCGGGAATTCGCCGGGTATCGGGGTCGTAGGGTTCGCGCGGTCCGGTCACCACTCAATTCTGTCCTAGTCCGTGATCTGCGACCACGCACACCCCTGACGAGTCGAGGGGAAAGTTGGAAATCACTCGACAAATCGAACTTCGAAGATCTGTGGCCAATACTTTCCGGTCAGGAGAAAACGGTCGGTTCCGGGTATCTGGGCGATTCCGTTGAGGACGTCGACCGGGTTGGCGGATCCGTTGGTATCAAGGCGGCTGCGCAGCGGTGATGCATCGATCACGCCGCTCACGTGCCCGTCAGCTGGATCGATCGCAACGATTGTGTCGGTCTGCCAGACGTTTGCGTAGATGGTTCCGTCGTCGGCGCATTCCAGTTCGTTCAGATCTGCGACCGGCTGACCGCCGCGAGTGACCTCCACCGAATCGGTGACCGCAAATGTGTCCGGATCGCGGAACATCAGCGTCGACGTGCCGTCGCTGGTGACCAACTGATTCTCGAATGCACAGATCCCCCAGCCCTCGGTGGTGAGCGGAAATCGGCCGCGCTCGGTGAGAGTGTCCTTGTCGCGGACAATCGCGACGCCGTTCTTCCACGTCAATTGCCACAGGTCGTCACCGATCACGGTGATGCCCTCACCGAACAGTGGAGGCGGCAACTCGGCACGGGCAATATCGGGACCGGAGACCGGGGTGCCGTCGAACTGCGTCGAGCGCACCCACGATTCTCCGATGCGCCCGGTGCTTTCGTACAGTCTGTCTCCGTCGATCTCGAGCCCCTGGGTGAAGGCCCCGCCGTCGTGGTCGTAGACCTCGATCACCTCGGCGGAGAGCTGTCGAGGAAAGTTGTCGGCCCCGGAATCGGGCGTTCCCTCATCCGTTGTCGAGCACCCCGCAACACCCGATGTGATCACTGCGAGCGCTGAGGCGATGCTGATGAAACCGGCGCGTGACCTACTCATCCGTCCAGCATCGCAGCCCTGTGCGTTGCGTACTTGTGGTGGTGCGGCAAACTGGAGGAGTGAGTGTTGCTACTTCTCCTGAGCGTGCAGTGCCGCGCCCCGTACTGGCCGATGCCGTCGATCTTGCCCGAGCAGCTGTAGTCGAGCTGCGCGAAGGCGGAGTCGGTGCATACCTCGGCGTCACGTCGGAGGATGAATTCGCCGCTACCCATCGTTTTGCAGCAGACCTTCCCGGCTACCGCGGGTGGCAGTGGGCTGTTGTTGTTGCCGCAGGTCCAGACGATACTCGCGCCACCATCAGCGAGCTGGCGTTGCTGCCCGGACCGGACGCACTGGTTGCGCCCGAGTGGCTTCCATGGGATCAGCGGATTCGTCCCGGAGACCTGTCGCCAGGCGACCTGCTGGCTCCGCCGGCGCAGGATCCGCGACTGGTTCCCGGCTACGTCGCGAACGGCGACCCGGAGGTCGACGACGTCGCCTTGGAACTGGGTTTAGGACGCAAGAAGGTCATGAGCCTCGAGGGCCGGCTCGACGCGGCTACGCGATGGTCCGAGGGAGAGTTCGGACCAGACTCCGACATGGCGAAGGCAGCGCCGTCGACCTGTGGGCTGTGCGGCTTCTATCTTCCGCTGGCAGGTTCGTTGCACGCCGCGTTCGGCGTGTGTGGCAACGAACTGTCCGCTGACGGCCGCGTCGTCCACGCGAGTTACGGCTGCGGCGCGCATTCCGACACCAGCCTTCCGCTCGGCGCCGGCTCTCCGGCTTTCGACGCCTACGACGACGGAGCCGTCGAGATGTCGAGCACGTCTGCCGCGGGCACCGAAGATTCGGGTTCGGTATCCACCGAGTAGGGGATCCGTTCGGGACCGGCGCGCTCCGCGACGCCACGCTGCGCGCGTGGGCGGAATCGCCGACGCGTCTGCGCGAGGACGCGGCCACTGAATCGGATTTGGCTGCAGCGGGTTACCGCGACAGGTTGCTCACAGAACTGGCACAGAACGCTGCCGACGCGGCGCTGCGGGCCAGGGCGCCTGGTTCCTTGTGGGTTGATCTCGACGGTTCGGTGCTGACTGTTGCCAATACCGGTCGACCGCTCGACGAGGACGGTGTTCATGCACTGACTGCTCTTCGTGCTTCGGGCAAGATCGATTCCACCGATGGTGTTGTCGGGCGCTACGGCGTCGGATTTTCCGCCGTTCGGTCGGTCAGTGACGAGCTCGAGCTGCGGTCGACTTCGGGTTCGATTCGATTCTCCGCCAAGGAAACTCGAAGCGAGATCGAGAAGGCCGGTCTGAAGGTTCCGGAGTCGGGAGTGCCGGCCCTGCGTCTGGTGTGGCCGTCGGAGGCGTCGCCACGCGCCGGCGCAGATTCGGAGGTAGTGCTCACGCTCCGCGACGACGTCGACGGCGGCGCCCTGTTGTCTCGGATGGCACGTGAAGCCGTGGATCTGCTCCTCGAGCTACCGGGTTTGACGTCTATTCGGCTGGGCAACAAAATCTTTGAGCGTACCGAGCGTCTACTGGACTCCGGGCTGACCGAAATCTCGATCGGCACGCAGGTGTGGTGGCAGTACCAGAGCGCCAAGGCCCGCTGGATAGTTCCGGTGAAAAACGGAGTAGTCGCACCGGTCGCCGAAGACGTACTGCGGGCGCCGACGCGATCCGACGAGGAGTTGTCCGTCCCGGCGCTTGTCGTCGCGGATATTGCAATGCAACCGGATCGGCGACGGATACTGCCAGGCGCGTCGATTGCCGCGCTGGCAGAGGGCTATGCGGATTTTGTCGGTGCGTTGCCTGCCGATCAGCGCACAGCGCTTGTGCCCGTTCCGGCTTTTGCGCGAAGTGAAGTGGATTCCCTTCTGCGGGAAGCGCTTCTGAAGGTACTTCAGGAAAAGGCCTGGCTTCCGGTTGTGGGGGAACCTGACCGGGCGCCGCAGCGGGCATCGGTTGTTCCTGGTCTCACCGACGATTTGGCGGAATTGCTCACCGACGTCATCGGCGGATTGGTTGTTCCCGAACTTTCCGGACCTCGCCATGAGCGGGCTTTGGCGGCGGTGTCGACACATCGGATCGGGTTGGCGCGCATCGCGGAACTGCTCAGCGGACTCGATCAGGAGCCGTCGTGGTGGTACCGGCTGTACGCGGCGCTCGAGCCGTTGGTCGTCGATGCTCTGGCGGTGGAAGAGCTTGGTACGCTACCGGTTCCGCTGTCGGACGGACGAATTGTCACCGGTCCGCGAACGGTGGTTCTCGGTACCGAACTCGGCGATTCGGTGCCGCCGGTGCCCTGGACCCGGCTTGTACACCCGCAGGCATCGCACCCCCTGCTCTCGCGTCTGGGCGCAACGAGCGCCACGGCGACGGATCTGTTGTCCGACCCGGCGTTGCGCGCGCTGATCGAGGATGCTGCCGACCAAGATGATTCCGTAGCAACGGAATTGGCGTCGACTGTTCTTTCGCTCGCCGCGCATGTCGCGCCCGGCGCCGCGCCGTCATGGATCGGCGAAGTGCTGCTACCGGATTCGGACGGAGAGCTGTGCTCCGCGGACCAGTTGCTCCTGCCCGGCGCACCACTGGCGACTGTCCTGGTCGACGACTCACCTTTTGGCACGGTGCAGCCGAGCTTTGTCGAACAGGTGGGGGAGCAGGCCCTGCGCGTCGTCGGCGTCGGCTGGGGTTTCACCGTCTTTCGTGAGGAGTTGCCGTCCGGACCCGATCACGATCTCGATTCCGAGGGTCAGTGGTGGGACACGTTGGGGGAGGACCCCGAGTACATCGAGGCGGTCCGTGACCTCGACCTGGTCGACGAGAACCGATGGGCAGATGCGCTGACCCTGCTGCTGGAGTCACCGGCAACGAGAACCCTGCTCGAGGACCGTCGGGGATACACGGCGTGGTGGCTGCGCTCGCACGCCGAATTGGGCGGCGAGATACTGGGTTTGCTGCGCGCACCACACGATCGCACGTTCGAGGATCTCCTCGATGTCGCCGACCATCCTGGCAGCGAGTATCTGAGCTCCGTCTTGGCGTCCGATACCGTCGACGATCCGGAACTGGCTCAGCTGTTGCTCGATCGGCTCGCGGATCCACTGCGTATGCCCGCACCGGCCGTCATCGCCCGAACCCACCACTTGCTTGCCGACGCTTCCCGGCGGCGCGTCCTCGATCTGGACGAGTTGAGCTTGCCGAGCTTCGTTCGTGGGCTGTCCGGTGAACTTGTCGACCCCGGTGATGCATTGGTTCTCGATCGGCCGTGGCTCGGTCCGGCATTGCCGACACAACGAATTGTTCTGGGTAGCTTCGAGACGGCGGAAGCATTGGCGGATTTGCTCGATGTCGCGACGGCATCGTCTGTCGTAGGCGGTCAGGTCGTGAGCACGGGCGTGCGAAGCTCATGGGCGGCGCAGCCGCACGCGGTCCTGATGTTTGCGGCGCTCGGACGGGAAGTACCCGGCGGCGAGGTAGTGATTCATCACGAACTCTCCGTCCGGTTGACCGGCGCCGTGGAGGCCACGGTGAGTGTGCCGTGGTGGGTGGACGGTGACGGTATCCATCACGTGATGCGTGTGTGGGCAGCTGCGCAGGGGATATGAGGGGGGAACAGTGTCGTTCGATCAGTGGGTACTTGATTCTGCAGTCGACCAACGGACGCCGTGGCTTGTGGATGTGGTGGATGTCATCACCGACAGCGGTGGAACCTTGGCCGCCTGGATCATCTCGACGGTCCTGACGATCACCTTGTTGATGCGCGGTCGGCGCATCGACGCTCTCCTCGTGGCGGGCTCCATGCTGACCGGACTGCTGGTGATGAGTGGGTTGAAGCGTATTTTCACGCGAACCCGTCCACCGGTTCCGGAGCGCCTGATCGAGATCGACTCGTACTCTTTCCCGTCCGGGCACGCCATGATGACGGCAATTCTTGCGACGGTGGTGGCTGCTGTGATCGTTCGGCTGACGTTGCCGTCGCTCGTTCGAGTCACGATGCTTGTTTCGCTCGCGCTGTACACCGTCGCTGTCGGGTTTTCCCGCGTCTACCTCGCGGCGCACTGGATGACGGACGTCCTGGCAGGGTGGGCGTTCGGTGTCATCTGGGCGGGTGTGTGGATCCTGGGAACCTCTCGCTCGCGACAGCGCCGCCGCGAACCACAGCCGGTCTGATCGCTTCTCAGAGCAGTCCGGCGCCCTGTTGGGCACCTCGACGGCCTCGGCGGGCAGCGCGGCGTTGGAGCCAGAAGAGGCTGTAGCCGAGGAATCCGACGCCGATCCCGGCGTAACAGATGGGCAGTGCTCCCGACCAGCGATCACCGCTGAGGAGGACCACGGCTGTTGCGACCACCCACGCCAGCGTGCCGACGACGAGAGCCGGCGCCGGTGCGGACAAACGGTCGATAACGGTTGTTGTGTTGGGCGTCTCGTTCACAAAATTAACGCTACCCGTACCCCTGTGCCCTACTCTCCCTTATGCGACCGGCCTTCGTACGCCGGCACACGGCGGCGCAAGAACACCGGCGACCTATGACAGCGATGGGAAAAAGATGGCGGCACCCGGGAAAATTCTCGATACGTATTTCAAGATCAGTGAACGCGGATCAACGATCTCCACGGAGGTTCGCGGCGGTGTTGTCTCGTTTGTCGCGATGGCGTACATCGTGGTTCTCAACCCGCTGATCCTCGGTAGCTTCTCGGCGGATGACGCCGTCGCAAAGACCGACGTCCTCGGAAACATTCTGCCGGTCAACCAGGTGGCTGCGGTCACCGCTCTGGTTGCCGGTCTGATGAGCATCGCGTTCGGCATCATCGCGAACTATCCGTTTGCGATCGCGGCCGGCCTCGGTATCAACAGCCTGCTCGCCGTCACGATCGCCCCGCAGGTCACGTGGCCGGAAGCCATGGGCCTGGTGGTCATCGACGGCATCATCATCGTCGTGTTGGCGCTCACCGGTTTCCGGACCGCCGTGTTCAACGCGATTCCCAATGCACTCAAATCGGCCATTGCCGCCGGTATCGGCATGTTCATCGCGTTCATCGGTCTGGTCGACGCCGGATTCGTCCGTCGGATCCCCGACGCCGCAGGTACGACGGTCCCCGTCGGGCTCGGTATCAACGGTTCCATCGCGTCGTGGCCGACTGCGGTCTTCATCTTCGGTGTTCTCATCATGGGTGTGCTCGTGGTGCGCAAGGTTCGTGGTGGCCTGCTCATCGGCATCATCGCTACGACCATCCTGGCTGCGATCATCGAAGCGGTTGCAGAGGTCGGACCGTCGCTCGGAACCAACCCCAAGGGCTGGAACCTCAGCGTTCCCGCGATCCCCGAGATGTTCGGTGGCATGCCCGACCTGAGCCTGGTCGGGGACTTCAGTCTCTTCGGCGCGTTCACCCGAATCGGTGTTCTGGCAGCCAGCCTGCTCGTGTTCACACTCGTTCTCGCGAACTTCTTCGACGCCATGGGCACGATGACGGGACTCGGCAAGGAAGCCGGATTGACGGACAAGGACGGCAACCTCCCCAATGTGGGTAAGGCGCTCGTCGTGGAAGGCGCCGGTGCCATCGTCGGTGGTGGCGCGTCTGCGTCGTCGAACACGGTGTTCGTGGAGTCGGCGTCCGGTATCGCGGAAGGCGCTCGGACCGGCCTGGCAAACGTTGTGACGGGTCTACTGTTCCTGGTCGCGATGTTCCTGACACCGCTGTATTCGGTAGTGCCGATCGAGGCCGCAGCGCCGGCCCTCGTCATCGTCGGCGCACTGATGATCGGTCAGGTCCGTGACATCGACTTCACGCAGTTCTCGGTTGCGCTTCCCGCGTTCCTGACGATGATCGTGATGCCGTTCACCTACTCGATCGCCAACGGCATCGGCGTCGGATTCATCTCCTGGGTGGTTCTGCACGCTGCTACCGGCGGTGCCAAGAAGATCCACCCGTTGCTGTGGATCGTTGCGGCACTGTTCGTCGCGTACTTCACTGTCGGGCCGATTACCGACGCACTGACGTAAACCTGCAACTGGCTGGTAACCGATAACCCGGCTACCGGCCAGTTGTTGACGTATTGTTCTCGCGTGACCACCGAAACTCGAGCGCTCGCCAGTGATCTGTCATTGGCGGTTGTGCGTCTGAGCAGGCATCTGCGAGGACGACGGGCCGACGCGCAGGTATCCCTGACACAGCTCTCGGCTGTGGCGACACTCTCGCAAGAGGGACCAATGACCCCAGGTGCACTCGCGGCGCGTGAGAAGGTGCAGCCGCCGTCGATGACCAGGGTGGTGGCGTCCCTCGCAGAACTGGGGTTGGTGCAGCGTTCACCCCATCCCACGGACGGTCGTCAGATCATCGTGAGCTTGTCCGACGCAGGTAATGCGCTACTCGCTGACGAGACCCACGCGCGTGAGGCTTGGATGAACGAGCGACTTTCCGACTTGAGCGCCGAAGATCTGGCAACACTTCGCGGTGCTGTCGAGATCATCACAAAGATCGTCAGCGCCTCCGAATAACCGCTTTCCATGGTGTCGCGGTGAGGTAGTTGCTCACGCGAATGATCGCAGGAGCAAGATGGGGTAGTGCCCCGTGACCCCGAATCCGGCATGTTTGCCGCACTCCGCAACCGAAACTACCGTCTCTGGGCGTCCGGGCAGATCGTGTCCCTGGTCGGAACGTGGATGCAACGCATCGCTCAGGACTGGCTGGTTCTGACGCTGTCCGACGGTAATGCACTGGCAGTCGGCATCGTCATGGCATTGCAGTTCGGGCCGACGCTGTTCCTCTCGGTGTGGGGCGGTGTCCTCGCCGACCGGTACGACAAGCGGCGCATTCTCATCTTCACGCAGTGGGCGAGCGCGTTGTGTGCCCTGGTGATGGGTGTCCTGGACGTCGGCGGGTTTGTTGCTCTGTGGCACGTGTATCTGATCGCGTTTGCCCTTGGCTGTGTATCGGCGGTGGATGCGCCTGTACGCCAGTCGTTCACCATCGAAATGGTGGGTAAAGAGCATCTGTCCAACGCAATTGCGTTGAACTCCATGACTTTCAACACCGCACGCATTATCGGTCCGGCCATTTCCGGGGTGCTGATCAATCTGATCGGTACGGGTTGGGTTTTCCTGCTCAACGTTGCGACATTCGGTGGTGTGCTTGTCGCATTGGCGCTGATGAATGCGAAGGAATTGATCCCGTCGGAACCGACGCCGCGCGCCAAGGGGCAGGTGCGTGACGGATTCCGATATGTGTGGGGCCGTAAGGACCTGCGGGTCATCATGGTGTCGGTTTTCATGGTCTCGACGTTCGGCTTGAACTTTCCGATCAGCCTCGCGGTGATGGCGCGTACCACGTTCGATCGCGGCGCCGACGCCTACGGATTGCTCTCCACCACACTCGCTGTGGGTACCTTGGCCGGCGCCGCGTATGCAGCCAGACGCAAGGACGCTCCGCGCCTGCGAACGTTCCTCAGCGCGGCAGCGGCGTTCGGTCTCTTCGAAATCGCTGTCGGGTTGATGCCCACGTACCCCCTGGTGGCGTTGATGCTGATTCCCACCGGCGCACTGACACTGACCTTCACGACGTCGGCGATGAACATCCTGCAGATGTCGGTGCCGTCGGAGATGCGGGGGCGGGTGATGGGTATCTACATGCTCAGCTTCCTCGGTGGCACCCCACTTGGCAGTCCGATGCTGGGTTGGTTGGCCGACGCCGTGGATCCGCGGGCACCGTTGATCATCGGTGGCACGATCTCGCTGGTGTCCGCCTCCCTGGCCGGGGTATATCTCCTGCGCAGCGAAGGCCTCAAACTGCGATTGAAAATGCCCGACGACGGCGGACGCCTGCCCGTGTTCGACCTGCGTCCTGCCGTCGTCTGTGATGCGACCGAGCAAGCGGTGGAAGCTAACCGCGCACCGTGAGCTTTTCTCTCTTCGGAAAAACGGTGTAGCTGAGGGCGATTGCGCCCCACACTGCGAGAACCACGGTGAGTGTGCGGACCCAACTGCTCAGTGCCTCGGTGCGAGAGGCGTCGCCGACAAGGACGATCGCGGCGGCGAGCAGGGCGCACGAGATGGCCCAGGCCAATGCTGCTTTCCCGAATTCACGCCACTCTCGGATCGCTCGCGGCGTCCCGTATTTCGGAGGCGCGACGGGCTTCGGTCCACCGGCAAATCGGTAGGCGAATCGCGCGTCGGCCCACGAGATGAGGCTGTGCCCGAACGCAATGGATACACCGATGTAGGCGGCCGCCAGTCCGTGGCTGGCGTTTGCCTGCCCGCCGCCGCGCAGATCGAGGGCTGTGGCGACCAGAAGTACGACGTCGACCAGGGGAGCGCAGATCAAGAGGCCAGCGCCGACGCCGGGTTTCCGGAACAGGTACCGAGCAGTCAATCCTGCAGCGATGAAAACCCAGAACATGATCTCGCAGGCAACGATGAGTGTGACGATCATGGGAACTCGTTTCTAGTACGACTGTGTTAGTAATTGAAAACTAGCACAGCTGTGTTAGTTTTGTGAAGTGGTGAAACGACCCAGTTCCGAAGAGCGCCGTGAACAGATCGCGGAAGCGGTCTGGCGTGTGATCAGACGCGACGGAATGGCGGCCGCCAGTGTCCGTACCGTCGCCGACGAGGCGGGCATGTCCACGGGCTCCTTGCGGCACTTCTTCGCGACTCAATCCGAGCTCTTGCTCTTTGCCATGGAATTGGTCTCCGTCCGCGTCGAGAATCGAATCGCAGGCATCGAGTTCGATCCCGACATCAGGCGGGCGATACGGCAATTTGCCGAACAATTTGTTCCCCTCGACGCCGACCGCCGCGAAGAGATGCAGGTCTGGGAGGCATTCGCCGCGGCATCGCGAACAGAACCGGACTTGGCGGTGGTCCGGGAGCGGACGGATCGAACCCTGTTCGGGCACTTCCGTCAGTTCGTCGAGGCGTTGAGTGATTCAGGTTTTCTTCGGTCCGGCAGTTCCATCGACAGCGAAGCAATGCGCCTGCACGCGCTGGTCGACGGGCTTGCCGCGCACGGTGTCAACAATCCGGAGAGGGTGAACCCGGCCGCAATCACCGAAGTGCTCGACGCCCATTTCGATTCGCTGATCACCGCAGCCGGGAGCAGTGACTGAGGACGGCATCCGATACGGCACCATAGAAGCCGTGGTTCACGTCATCGATATCTCAGATCCAGCCGATTCCCGGTTGGATGACTTTCGCGATCTCAACTCCTCCGATCGCCGACCCGACCTCCCCGAAGGAAAGGGTTTGGTCATCGCGGAGGGGGTATTTGTCACCCAGCGACTGCTGACCTCGCGTTTCGAGCCGATCAGTCTCCTCGGAGTCGATCGCCGACTGCAGGAACTTGCCGAGGACCTCGACGGTGTTGATGTTCCCTTCTATCGAACCAGTGCGGAGGTGATGGCAGAAGTGGTCGGATTCCATCTCAATCGTGGAGTGCTTGCCGCGGCTGCCAGGCCGACGCCGCTGGCTGTCTCGGAAATCCTGCAGGACGCCCGAACAATTGCCATTCTCGAAGGCGTCAACGATCACGAAAACCTCGGCTCGATGTTTCGCAACGCCGCGGGGCTCGGAGTCGACGCCGTACTTTTCGGAAAGGGCTGTGCCGATCCGCTGTACCGCCGCTCGGTCCGAGTGTCCATGGGGCACGTACTGCGAGTTCCGTTTGCCCATGTCGAGAAGTGGCCGTACGACCTGGAAGAGCTGCGCAGCAACGGTTTTCAGCTCATCTCGCTCACGCCCAATCCGGAGGCCGTGACGCTGGCCGAAGCGATGACCGGAGACAAGGTAGCCCTGTTGCTCGGCGCCGAAGGTCCTGGCCTGACCGAACATGCCATGCGTGCGACGGATATTCGCGCCAAAATCCCCATGGCGCCGGGTACGGATTCACTCAACGTCGCCACCGCCGCCGCAATGGCCTTCTATGAACGAGTCAGGACCCGGCAGTAATGCCGACCGGAACTCCCTGGTTTACCGGTGTCGCGGTATCGATTTTTGCCGCAATGCTGTCCACTGCCGCGGTAGGCGCGTTCAGCCAGGGCCTGGCACACGTCAACGTGTTTCTTGCCGTTGCGGTCAACGTCATCGCAGTGGCGGGCCTGGCTCCCACCGTGTGGCGGTGGCGGGCCGTCCCCATCTGGCGATGGGTGGTTTACGGTGCGGTAGCGGGTATTCCGTTGGGGTGGATAGCCGCGATCGCCTGAATCTCAGTGGAA
This sequence comes from Rhodococcus globerulus, assembly GCF_019334125.1. Classification (NCBI taxonomy): domain Bacteria; kingdom Bacillati; phylum Actinomycetota; class Actinomycetes; order Mycobacteriales; family Nocardiaceae; genus Rhodococcus; species Rhodococcus globerulus. The sequence continues at coordinate 6,582,619 of NZ_CP079698.1, read as the reverse complement.
GCCGAAGTATCGGGCCAGTCGGCTTCGCTTCTTCGGCTCGGGAGTTGGAGCCTCAGCAGTTGGAGCCTCAGGAATTTGAGCCCGGGGGACTTCCGGCGCGTCGGTGAAATCAGGTTGAGGGGGCTCAGCTGCGACGGGTGTCGGGGGCTTCGGTTCCCTTGCCTTCGGTTCTGTTATCGGTGGATCTGGTTCGGGCGCAACAGCAACCGGTTTTGCCGGCGGAACGGGTGTCGGAGCTGATTGTGGGATCTCAACTGGCTCTGGTGCTGGAGGCTTGGGCTTTGCCTGCTGCGCCTGCTCAGCCTGCTCAGGCTGCTCGGTTGTCGGCACCGTCGCCTTCGGGGCTTCCGACTTCTGGTGAATCTTGAATCCCCACAACAGGATTTGAGTCTTGTCGAGATCGCCCTCGTGCGGCGCACCCGTGTATCGGAATCCCAGCCATTCCGCGTTGGCGGCCTCGGCGAACTGCTGGGGGTGGAACGGCAGTGCTTGCGGATCGGGCAAAATGCCTGGGGGGTAACGCAAGGGGTGCTTGCCCGACCAGTAGGGCAACTCCCAAGTCTGTGGGATGCCGATGTTCTCGACGATGTCGATCGGGAGTGCGCTGAACGAGCGTCGCAGCTGGCCGTTTTCCCAGATGGCAAAGGACCCTTGCGCGCGGTCGGGTGACGAGCTGACCAGGAAGGTGAGCGGCGCGTGCGGCGAAAGTAGCCAGGACTCAGGAAGTTCCGACGGAAGGCACGCGCTCAACTCTGCGCTGGCGACGACGCTGATGTTCTCGTAGGTGCCGATGAAGAGATAGCCGGGTTGTACGGTCGCAGCGATCGACAGCGGGTGTGGGCCGAGAGACTCGAACTCTTTGCCGGGGTGTAGTCGCTGCGCGATCGCGAGTGCCGCGGCCTGGTCGGGCTGCGGGTACAAACTCAGTTCAGCGCGAACGTCATTGTTGTCGACAAACCAAATTGTTGATACACGTGCAGCCACCGATCGCCCTCTCTCCTGAACCCTCGCTGCTTAGAAGAATACGACGAATCGGCCGGTAATCTTGCCTCCGGTCCGCTCCGGGCGGGAGCGTCAGCGGCCGCTGCTACGCACACCGAGGAGAACGTCGTCCCATGACGGAAGGGCGGGCTTTCCGCGCTTGTCCTTGGTCGACGATTGTTGCGGCGCTGCCTTGGGCGTGACGTCTTCGGCAGGTTCCGGGGTTTCTTCTTCTATCTGCGGCTCGGGCTCGGCTTCGACCTCTGCCTTGACCGTCGGAGTCTCCATGCGAGCCGGAGTCTCTACGCTAGTCGGAGTGTCTACCCGAGCCGGGATTTCCGCGACGGGGGGTATTTCGGTGACAACCGTGACAGCGTCGTGAGTCTCGGCTTCAGGGTTGACTTCTTCGTCCGGTTCGAAGTTGTTATCGATCCGTGACAGTTCGGGACGCTCGAAGACCACCGGTGCCAGACCGCGCAGTGGGCGGCCGAAATCCGGATCGATCAAGTCGAATGCAGTGTCGTCGAGCGCGACGATGGTTCCACCGTGCGCGTCCGGCTGATAGCGCCAATGTGCGGCGTTGGTGCTGCGCCCGGCCTGCCATTGCAGCTGAGCCACCCAGTGATTGTCCTCGTCGCGCCAGGCATCCCACGTGGCGTCGTCGATGGTGTGGCCGCGGGCACGAAATGCGTGAGTCACGATTTCCGCGAGCGTCGGCACGGTGGGTCCGTTGTCACGGATCGGGTGCCCACCCTGCGCCATTTCTGCTGCTCGGGAGCGTTCGAGAAGGACGGGGTATGCGTAGCGCTCGACCTTGCTGACCGGGATGCCGGCTTCCTTGGCGACCTGCTGGACGGAAGCGCCGGATCGGATACGGGCCTGGATTTCGCGGGGGCGGAGCTGGCTTTCGTTTTCGATCTCGATCTGGCCGAGTCGAGCTACATCACCCCGGCACGCTGCGCGCAGTTTGTCGTCGGCAGGGAGTCGAAATTTTTGGCCGGTTTCGGCGTCGGCGCACACCACATGCGATCCATCGGGTTCAAGTCCGATCACTCGAAGCTCTCGCACATTGACCTCCCTTATCGCGCCGGCTCGCGACTTTGCGCCGCAGTCAACTGTAATTCATTTGTGATGACCAGCCCGGCAGGACACTCCCGGCAGACCGGTCGCGTACGGATATCGACGCAATCACGCCGCCGACCTCGACTCGCGGATGGAGTCGAGGCTGGCGGCGTGATACGAGAACTACAGGCGTGGCTCAGCCGAGCTGCGAGACGACCCAGTCGATGCTCTTGGTGAGAGCGGTGACATCTTCGGGGTCGATGGCCGGGAACATGCCGACGCGCAACTGGTTGCGGCCGAGCTTGCGGTACGGCTCGGTGTCGACAATTCCGTTGGCGCGCAGGATCTTTGCAACCTCGGCTGCGTCGACGTCGTCGTTGAAGTCGATGGTGCCGACAACCTGCGAGCGGTGTGCCGGATCAGCGACGAACGGCGTTGCGAACTCGCTGGCCTCGGCCCAGTTGTACAGGCGTGAGGACGAGTCGGCGGTGCGTGCGGTGGCCCAGTCGAGGCCTCCGTTGCTGTTCATCCACTCGATCTGGTTGGCGAAGAGCAGCAGCGTTGCCAGTGCCGGAGTGTTGTACGTCTGATCCTTGGAGCTGTTGTCCACGGCGATGGGCAAGGACAGGAAGTCGGGGGTCCAGCGTCCCGAATCCTTGATCTCTGCGACACGCTCGAGGGCGGCCGGGCTCATCAGTGCGATCCACAGTCCACCGTCCGAAGCAAAGCACTTCTGCGGAGCGAAGTAGTAGATGTCCGAATCGGCGACGTTGACGGGCAGTCCGCCGGCGCCCGAGGTGGCGTCGATGGCGATCAGGGCGTTCTCCGAACCGGCGGGGCGGGAGACGGGGATCGCAACACCGGTCGAGGTCTCGTTGTGTGCCCAGCCGATGAGGTCGACAGACGGGTCGGAGACCGGCGCCGGTGCGCTGCCCGGATCAGCGGAGACGACGATCGGGTCACCGATGAACGGGTTGGCCTTGGCGACCGAAGCGAACTTGGAGCTGAACTCGCCGTTGGTCAGGTGCAGCGACTTCTCGCGGATGAGGCCGAATGCAGCGGCATCCCAGAACGCGGTGGTTCCGCCGTTGCCGAGGACAACCTCGTATCCCTCGGGGAGGGAGAACAGGTCGGCGAGACCGGAACGAACGCTGGCGACAACGTTCTTGACCGGCTTCTGGCGGTGGCTGGTGCCGAAGACCGAAGCGCCCACGTCGACCAGGGACTGCAGCTGCTCGGGGCGAACCTTGGAAGGACCGCAGCCGAAGCGTCCGTCAGCGGGCTTGAGATCGGCGGGGATGATCGGGGCGGTAGCGTCAGCCATTGGTCAGTGCGTCCTAAACGTCGAGGAACCTTTGCCGGGTTAGTTTAGACGGCTGCGGTGTCGTAGTGGACGGTCGAGGTGCTGCGGCGAGTGTCGAAACGCTTCGTGGGTCCGCAAAATGAGACCCCACCACGCATGAAACAAAAGCTCGAGTACAAGCCGGATGGCGAAAACTTGTTCCTTTGCTATGCGATCTGGAATGTCAACGGCATCTGAATTTTCAGATGCCGTTGACACGCAGAGAGCATCGCGCTCCCAATAAATGAGAACCGTCGTCCAGGGGAAGTGTTCCTACATTCAGCGAATCAGATTGAGGCCATTCCAGTTTCGAGTGAACTCCACGCCCTCGGCCAGCATCGCCGGCATGCTCGGATTCTTGATGTACTCGATGATCGTGCCCGGCATAGCCGCGGACTCGATGTAGGCCACGCTCGTGGATGACGTAGCCCCGGTGAAAACCACGGACAATCCACGCTCGGTGGCTTGGGCCAACTCCGCATCCAAGTCGTCGGTCAATCGCGCAACATGATGCAAGCCGATAAATTTCGTACCGTCGGCATTGTGGTAGGGCGAGGGACCTTCGCTGAGTACCTCGATCAACTCGACCTGAGTGCTTCCCGAGTACGCGAAGGCCGCGTTGATGACGATGTCGATATCTTGACCGCGATGGTTGCCTGCCATGTCGAGGTTGCGATAGATCTGCCATGGTCCGACACCGCTCTCTTCGAACCAGGCGTGTACCGCTTCGTCCAGGTTCGACACGAGATACCCAATTTGCATGAACGGTTCGATCGCCTTGTTTTGTGTCATAGCGAGCCACCTTCGTGCCCTTCCGGGTTTGCCGGTGCGGTCATGAGATGGCCGCTGAAATCGCCGACCAAATCGAGCAGCGAGTAGTCGCGGGACGTGAAACGCCATATCCCGCCTGTGCGCTCGAACTCGTCGTGGTACCGCCCGGCGGCGACTACCTGCAGCGGCAGTGCCGAAGTTGCTTGCAGCACAGTGTAATAGGAACGGCACGTCGCACGCCCGGCCTCGTCGTCGATCTCGAGGATGGGATTGGTGATGACATGTTTGGTGCGCGGCGTACCGTCGGCATGGATCTTTATGTTGGTACGCCACAGGTTCAGCAGGCCGGACTCGTCGAGTGCGTCGCCGCTACGGGTACGTATGGTCGCGTGCCGGAATAGCGCCGCGGCTTCTTCGAGGCCACCCCGGTCGATGTTCTCGGCGTATCGGTACAAGAGGTTCGTTATCTCAGTGGCGGAGTTACTCAATTTCCAGCCAGCTCTCTGGTGCAGGGTTGATGGTGTCAGTCGAGGTCCTCGACTGTTGCCATCGGGTACGTGACGGTCTCAGGGTTTTCGCACCGATCGACAATGATGATGTCGGCACCTCTTCGGCAAAAGACACTGCGTGAGGCCGTCCTTGGTCTCGTGTGGCTCCGGCGATCAGTGCAACTTTGCCTTCGAATTCGTCCATGAAGGTCCCTCTTTGTCGTGTGTGGCAGTGAGCCGTACTCGAATCAGTAAGCCAAAGGCTGTGGTTGGAGAGTCGGTGCATCTCGACTATCGAGATGGAGCAGGGCAGAGGGGCGTTGACCCGTACGTGGGGCACGGGTCAAGGCCCATCGGGACCGTTGCCACGGGTTTAACCCGTTTGGGCAGACGCAGTGCAGGCGCACATGTTGATGCGAGTCCCTGATGCGATATCTCGTTCTTCGAGATGGCGCGTCTGGTCGTTCAGTTGCGGGACGAGTATGTCGTAATCAGCTGACCCGACCGAGAGGACATTATGGACCTGAGTGTGGAGCAATTTCGACTCGATGGGCGCACTGCTTTGGTGACCGGTTCGGGCCGAGGGGTAGGAGAAGGTATCGCCCGTGTTCTCGGAGCCTGCGGAGCAACAGTCATAGTGAACGATTTACACGCCGACAGGGCTCAGTCGGTCGCCGATGCCATCATCGCCAGCGGAGGATCGGCATTTTCGTCGGTGTTTGACGTGACAGACGCCGCCGCAGTGGAGCAGGCGATAACTGCGCTGGCCGACGACGGGGCCTCCGTCGATATTCTTGTTCACAATGCGGGCATCCCTGACATTGGCGCACGCCCGAATCAATTTGTCGACATGCCGGAGGCGGATTGGCAGCGGCAGATCGACCTCAACCTGTCTGCGATGATGCGAGTCGTCCAGGCGGTACTCCCTGGTCAACTCGCGAACGAGTGGGGCCGCATCATTCAGATATCCTCGGGTGCATCAACGCGAGGTCTTTCCATCGGGGTCTCGGCGTACGGTGCCGCCAAAGCAGGTTCGGAAGCGTTGATTCGACACCTCAGTGTCGAGTGTGGTTCGCGCGGAGTAACCGCGAATGCGTTGGCGTTGGGGATGATGGAGGGCCTCGGTGATGTTGACGACCCTGCGCTGGAGAGGATGATCCGTCAGATTCCGATCGGCAGGCTCGGTCGTGGCGCCGATGTTGGTGCAGCGATCCTCTGGCTTTGCAGCGAGGCAGGGGGCCTGGTCAACGGGCAGGTTATCCATCTTAACGGTGGAACGGTATTTGGACGCTAAACATTTCGGCTGATAACCAGCCGAAATTCTCGGATGTAACCCTCTCGGTGAGCCGGGGCGAAATTCTTGGACTCATCGGTCCGAGTGGAACCGGCAAGAGCACCCTTCTGAGGTGCATGAACCTACTCGAGATCCCTTCCTCGGGCGAAGTTCAGCTTGCCGGCCAAACGCTCTTCAAAGAGCGCACGCTGTTGAACGCGCGTGAGCTCATTGTGCTTCGCAGGTCACTGGGGATGGTGTTTCAGCACTTCAAATCTCTTCCCGAATATGAATGCGCTCGAAAACGTGGTGCTCGCCCAAGTACGGGGGCTCGAGCGTAGCCGCGCCGAGGCAGAGGCTCGAGCAGTGGACCTGCTGACGCGAGTCGGACTGAAGGACGCGATGCGCCGAATGCCGTCCGAACTCTCAGGAGGCATGCAACAGCGCGTCGCGATCGCCCGCGCACTCGCACTCGATCCGAAAGTCCTTCTCCTTGACGAGCCCACCTCGGCCATCGACCCGGAGCTGCGCATCGAAGTGGGGTCGGTGGTTTCGGAGCTGGCAGAGAGCGGCGTGACGATGGTGCTCGTGACCCACGAGCTCGATTTCGTCAGGAAAGTCGCTACGAAGGTTGCCGTTGCAGGCGTCTTGAGTGCTGGTCTGATTGCGACATTGTCGGCGTGTGCATCTGATGGGGGCATGAAACTCGTGGTCTTAGTCAAGGACGTGCCCGACACCTCCGGGGAGCGGACGCCGCGCGAAGAAAGTCGGCGAATTCTGGGGGTCGCAGAGGCCGCCGATGAGGGGCGGCACCACGGGTAACTCCCGTGTTCGTTGCCGATCTACATGGCGACCACGGACGTGGAACAACGTTCTGTTCCAGCAGATTCCGGCCGTGAAGGATGGACGTTCATTGTCCTAGGCAGCAACTCGACATAATTCAACCGGCCGGGTACCTCGTAGCGAGGTACCCAGCCGGTTGATTGTGCTGCGGAGAAACTTACGAGTGGCTGATCTGATCCCAGCCCTCGACGGACTCGGGAGTACGCGGTGCCGGGCCGGTGTAGATGGCTGCCGGGCGAACCAGTTTGCCGAGGCGCTTCTGCTCGAGGATGTGCGCACACCAACCAGCGGTGCGGCCACACGTGAACATGGCAGGCATCATGTGCGCGGGAACCTCGGCGAAGTCCAGGATGACGGCAGCCCAGAACTCGACGTTGGTCTCGATCGCGCGATCGGGACGACGCTCACGCAGTTCTGCCAGCGCTGCCTGCTCGAGAGCTGCGGCAGCTTCGTAGCGGGGAGCATTGAGGCGCTTCGCGGTAGCGCGGAGCACGCGGGCGCGGGGATCTTCGGCGCGGTAGACGCGGTGCCCGAAGCCCATCAGCTTTTCCTTGCGGTCGAGGATTCCCTTGACCAGTGCGCGGGCGTCGCCGGTCTTCTCGGTCTCTTCGATCATCGGGAGCACGCGGGCCGGTGCGCCGCCGTGCAGCGGGCCGGACATTGCGCCGATGGCGCCGGACAGCGAAGCGGCGACGTCGGCGCCGGTGGAGGCGATGACGCGGGCCGTGAAGGTGGAGGCGTTCATGCCGTGCTCGGCTGCCGAAACCCAGTACGCGTCGATTGCCTCGACGTGCGCGGGATCGGGCTCACCCTTCCAGCGGACCATGAAGCGTTCGGTGACAGTCTTGGCCTCGTCGATGCGCTTCTGCGGAACTGCCGGCTGGTAGATGCCGCGAGCGGACTGCGCGACGTACGACAGGGCCATGACGGACGCACGGGCGAGCTGATCGCGAGCGGTCTCGTCGTCGATGTCGAGGAGCGGCTCGTAACCCCAGATAGGGGCCAGCATCGCAAGTCCGGCCTGGACATCGACACGGACGTCGCCGGTGTGGATGGGGAGGGGGAACGGCTCGGCCGGCGGCAGGCCGGGGCCGAAACGGCCGTCGACGAGCAGTGCCCAGACGTTGCCGAAGGTCACCTTCTGGCCGACCAGGTCTTCGATGTCGACGCCGCGGTAACGCAGTGCGCCACCGTCCTTGTCAGGTTCGGCGATATCGCTGGTGAAGGCTACGACGCCTTCGAGTCCGCTCACAAAATCATCCGGTATTGCTGCGCTCGCTGCCATTCTCGTGGACTCTCCTCGTTCGAGTGCGCCAGGTCTTCAGTCGCACTGCCTCAGCTTCCGTGACTGCGCCTCGGTGCTCGCAGGGATGAGCACGCACCGTGTTTCGTACTGCGCAATCGTCTGGTCCCGATTCGGCTGCTGTCGCTGGTGCGGCTCGCGGTTCGGATCGGGTCTAGCCACGGCAAACTTTAGCGCGTGCCGAGTAGTCGGTGGCCGGTTGGTACCCGGGAGTAGCGTTCTGGGCTGTGTCGAAGGAACGTCAGGACCCGGTGGTGGTGAACAGCGAACTCGCTGCGATGCGTGTGGGGTACCCGCAACCAGGCAGTGAATCGGAGGCCGTGCACGATCGGATGCGCGTCGAGTTGGACGTGAGTCAGGTTGCCGACGGTTGGTTGCCACTGATGCGTCAGTGGCTGTTGGACGCCGTCGAGGCGGATGCGCCGGAACCGAATGCGATGACGCTTTCGACTCTCGGCGAGGACGGTCACCCCGCGTCGCGGACCGTGTTGTGCAAGGGGCTCTCCGATGATGGGGTCCTCTTCTTCACCAATTACGGTTCGGACAAGGCCAGGCAACTCGACGCCCATCCGTATGCGTCGGCCAATTTCACCTGGCTGACCCTGGCCCGCCAGGTCACTGTTCGAGGTGCAGTCGAGCATGTGAGTCCGCAAGTGACACAGGAGTATTGGCGAACCCGTCCGCGAGGATCGCAGCTCGGAGCGTGGGCGTCCCATCAGTCGCAGCCCGTCGAATCACGCGCCGTCTTGGACGAACAACTCCGTGAGGTGGCCGCACGCTTCGGCATCGACGGAGAGATTCCCGTGCCGCCGCACTGGGGCGGGATTCTGATCCGGCCGGAGTCCGTCGAGTTCTGGCAGGGCCGCGCCAACCGTATGCACAACCGGGTCCGCACCACCGTCGTCGACGGTCAGTGGTCCGCAGTTCGTCTCCAACCGTGAGGCGGGTTCTCGCGGACACGACTCCGCTCGAAAATCTCGACTACCGCCGCCTGTGGACCGCCGGCATCGTCACCGTTATCGGCGCCCAGCTCAGTGTTGTGGCTGTTCCGCAACAGGTGTACGAGATCACGCGCAGTTCGGCCTATGTCGGTCTGACCGGAATCTTCGGTCTCGTCCCGTTGATCGTTTTCGGGTTGTGGGGCGGTGCCCTCGCCGACGTGATGGATCGGCGACGGCTCCTGATGATCACGTCGATCGGACTCGGCGTCACGTCGGTGCTGCTGTGGATACAGGCGGCGCTCGGTGTGAACAACGTGTGGCTCGTGCTCGTGCTGTTCTCCGTGCAGCAAGCGTTTTTTGCGGTCAATCAGCCGACACGGGCGGCAATCATTCCGAGGTTGATACCGGGTAGGCAGCTGCCTGCTGCGAACTCACTGAACATGACGGTTGTGCAGTTCGGCGCGATCGCTGGTCCGATGCTTGCCGGAGTGCTCATTCCGACTGCTGGGTTGCAATTGCTGTACCTGCTCGACTCGATCTTCCTGCTCGCCACACTGTGGGCGGTGTGGAAGTTGCCGGCGATTCCGCCGACCGGCACGTCGCGACGGGCCGGTCTGAGCGAGGTCCTTGGCGGCTTTGCCTATCTGGCCACGCAGAAGGTGCTGCTCGCGTCGTTTGTCGTCGACATCATCGCGATGGTGTTCGGGATGTCGCGGGCACTGTTCCCGGAAATCGCGCACGAATCGTTCGGTGATCCCGTCACCGGCGGCTTTGCCCTCGGACTGTTGTTCGCCGCGATGTCGGCGGGAGCCGTTCTGGGCGGCGTGTTCTCGGGCTGGCTACCGCGGGTGGAGTACCAGGGGCGTGCTGTCTTGATCTGCATCGCGTTGTGGGGACTGTCGATGGTCGGTTTCGGTGTGGCCGTGTACTACGCCAGTCCCGGATCCAGCGTGCTTCTGCTCTGGGTGGCGGTCGCGTTCCTCGCGGTCGGTGGCGCCGTCGACATGATTTCAGCGGCGTTCCGCAGCACGATGCTCCAGCAGGTCGCGACGGACGACATGCGTGGTCGACTCCAAGGCGTCTTCATCGTGGTTGTCGCGGGCGGTCCGCGTATCGGCGACGTGGTGCACGGCGCTGCTGCCTTCCTGTTCGGAACGGGGGTGGCGGCGGCCGGCGGCGGCGTTTTGGTGGTAATCGGCGTTGTCGTGTCGGCGATCATGTTCCCGACATTCGTCGCTTACCGGGTGGGACGCGCCGTCTGACGTCCTAGTATGTGGGCGGTTTGTGGGGGAAACTGATTCCATGACGCAACCGCACAGCACGGGCAAGGGCGGCTTCGAGATCCGTGGTGGGGGTTATCGTGCCGAAATCGCGGCAGCCGGAGCAGGTTTGCGATTGCTTGATCACGAGGGGCCGTCCGGCAAACGTGCGCTCACCGAAACCTGGGAACTCGGATCGAAGCCGCCGCTGTCGGCCGGTTTGGTCCTGGCACCATGGCCCAATCGGATTCGGGACGGGCACTTCATGTTCGACGGTATCGAGCATCAACTCGAGATCACCGAACCGGTCCTGAACAACGCCAGCCACGGGTTTGTGCGTCGTCGCAATTGGAACCTCGTCGATCACACCTTCGATCGCGTCGAACTGTCGGTGGACGTCGGCCTGCATAAGGGCTGGCCGTATCCGCTTGCGCTGTCGATCGTCTACGCAGTGGACGAAACAGGATTGACGGTCACCCACACCGCGACCAACAAGGGCGCCACTCCGTCGCCCTTCGGACTTGGCACGCACCCGTTCATCCGCGTCGGTGATGTCCCACTCGACGAGTGCTCACTGCACCTGGCAGCGGGAACACGATTGCCGATCGATCCGGAGCGGATGCTGCCGAACGCGTATTCGCAGGCCGTCGAGGGCACGGATTTCGATTTCCGAACCCCGCGCCCACTCGAAGGTGTGCAGCTGGACACGCCGTTCAGTGCATTGGACGTGGTCGACGGTAGTGGCCGCACACAGCACGAATTGCTTGCGCCGGACGGGACCGGGACCGCACTGTGGACGACGCGCGAGTTCCCGTGGATTCAGGCCTTCATCGCTGATCCCGCAAACGGTAAGGGCTATCCCGACCGTGGTCGGGCCTTGGCGCTCGAACCGATGACATGCCCGCCGGACGCCTTCAACTCGGGAATCGACATGTTGATTCTCGGCCCAGGCGAAACGTGGTCCGGCGTGTGGGGGATCCGTGCACTTTGATCCGGAGGATCGTGCTCTGTGATCTTGGGATCCAGCACTGGGTACTGTGATCCGTATCCCAGATAGTGGGAGGCTGTAACAAACGGCTGCGAAGTCTCGATAGTCGCGATTTGCCGAACACCGTTCGATTCGGCGGCACATTTTGCGCGGTGGGGCTGGATCTGTGAGGCGTTGCGCGAGAAGGAAAGTCCAGATCAAGGCCATGTGCGAATCCTGAAATGCGAGCTGGAGCACAGTACTTCGGCGCTCTGAAACCTGTTGCAGTTTCGGGGTATATGTCCGACACTGATCGACGTGCAAAACCCCCGTGGAGCGACCCTCCCTGGGCGCGTTGTGTTCGGTGCGACTAGTTTCTAGTTGATCGTATGTAGTTACTCGTTGGTTTGAGCTTGAGAGGGATCCTTCGTGCCCGCTGACAATGACACAAAGCCCACGCTTACTTACCCCGGTGGTGAGCACACGATGTCCATTGCCAGGGCAACCGAGGGCAATGACGGCATCGAACTGGGAAAGCTGCTGGCCGATACGGGGTACACCACCCTCGACCCCGGCTTTGTGAACACCGCATCCACCAGTTCCGCAATTACCTACATCGACGGCGAGAAGGGAATCCTGCGCTACCGCGGATACCCCATCGAGCAGTTGGCAGGTAAGTCCACCTTCATCGAAGTCAGCTACCTGCTGATCTACGGTGAGCTCCCGACCGATGCACAGCTCGAGTCCTTCACGGACCGCATCCGTCGCCACACTCTTCTGCACGAAGACCTCAAGCGGTTCTTCGACGGATTCCCGCGCAACGCACACCCGATGCCGGTTCTTTCCTCCGCAGTCAACGCGCTCTCCGCGTACTACCAGGATTCCCTGGATCCCGAGGATCCGGAACAGGTGGAACTCTCCACCATTCGTCTTCTCGCGAAGCTGCCGACCATCGCGGCCTACGCATACAAGAAGTCCGTCGGACAGCCGTTCCTGTACCCGGACAACTCGCTGAACCTGGTCGAGAACTTCATGCGCATGACGTTCGGTTTCCCGGCGGAGCCGTACCAGGGTGATCCCGAGATCGCCAAGGCACTCGACATGCTGCTCATCCTGCACGCAGACCACGAGCAGAACTGCTCCACGTCCACCGTGCGCATGGTCGGCTCTTCCGACGCGAACCTCTTCACCTCGGTGTCCGCCGGCATCAACGCACTGTGGGGCCCGCTGCACGGCGGCGCCAACCAGGCCGTGCTCGAGATGCTCGACGACATCAAGGCAAACGGCAGCACCGCAGCCGAGTTCGTCCGCAAGGTCAAGAACAAGGAAGACGGCGTGAAGCTCATGGGCTTCGGGCACCGCGTCTACCGCAACTACGACCCGCGCGCCGCGCTGGTCCGCGAGACCGCGCACAACATCCTCGGCAAGCTCGGCGGCGACGACGAACTGCTCAATATCGCCATGCAGCTCGAAGAGGCCGCCCTCACGGACGACTACTTCATCGAGCGCAAGCTGTACCCGAACGTCGACTTCTACACGGGTCTGATCTACCGCGCGATGGGCTTCCCGCCCCGCATGTTCACCGTGCTCTTCGCCATGGGCCGTCTGCCCGGCTGGATTGCGCACTGGCGTGAAATGCACGAGGATCCGGCTACGAAGATCGGCCGCCCGCGCCAGATTTACACCGGCTACACCGAGCGTGACTATCGGGATATAACCACCCGCTAGCCCCTGCCCACAATTTTCGCCTCAACGAGGAGGACCCATGAGTAGCAAGCCCGTAATCGAGTTCCAGGAAGGCCCCGCGCCGACCGATCTGGTCATCAAGGATCTGGTTGTCGGAGAAGGCGCCGAAGCCGTTCCCGGTGGCACCGTCGACGTTCACTACGTCGGTGTCGAGTTCGAGTCCGGTGAAGAGTTCGACTCTTCCTGGAGCCGTGGTGAGTCCATTCAGTTCCCGCTTCGTGGCCTGATCAAGGGTTGGCAGGACGGCATCCCGGGCATGAAGGTCGGCGGACGTCGCCAGCTCACCATTCCGCCGGAGCTGGCATACGGCCCGGCCGGTGCAGGACACCAGCTTTCCGGCAAGACCTTGGTCTTCGTGATCGATCTGCTGGACGCCAAGTAATTTACTGTGCGCCTTTATTAACCCCCCGCGGTTAATAAAGGCGCACAGCACAAGAGCCCCGCACCGTCAGGTGTGGGGCTTTCTTGTGTGGTCAGTGCGCCGTCTTTCGTCGGTAAAGCCAGTTCGACCACACAAATCCCACGGCGGCGATGCCCACGCACCACGCGAGCGCGATCACGGCACTGTTCCCGATCGGCGTGCCCATCAGGAGTCCGCGCACCGTCTCGATGATCGGGGTGACCGGCTGGTGACGGGCGAACCCCTGCAGCCACGACGGCATGGTCTCGGCCGGCACGAAGGCGGTGCTGACGTAAGGCAGGAACATGATGGCGAAGGTGAATCCGCTTGCTGCCTCCGGGTTCTGGGCCAGGAGCCCCAATGCCGTCGAGAGGTACGACATGGCGAATACGAAGGCGACGATCACGGCGGCGACGCCGAGCCAGCGCAACGGATCGCCGGTGGGCCGAAATCCCATGATCAGAGCGACGACGATCACGATCGCCGTCGTCAGGACGTTGCGGACGACGCTGGCCAGTACGTGCCCGGTCAGGACGGACGATGGTGAGATCGCGAGCGTCCGGAAACGGTCGATGATCCCGTCCTTCATGTCGCTCGAGACGCTGACGGCGGTGGTGGAGGCACCGAAACCGGCACACAGCAGAATGATGCCTGGCACGACATAGTCGATGTACTCGGTGCCGGTATTGATAGCGCCGCCGAAGACGTAGACGAACAGCAGCATGAGCATGACCGGCAGGGCTATCGCGGTGATCATCGAATCAGGGCTGCGGAGAACGTGTTTGAGATTTCGGCGAAGCATCACCGAGGAGTCGATTGTCATGGTGGAGGTCATCGAACGCTCGCAATCTCGGGTTGGCCCGATCCGGTGAGTGCGAAGAACACGTCGTCCAGATCCGGAGTGTGAACGGAGAACTTCTCGACGGTGATCGACGGGTCGTCAATCGAGTCGAGGATGGCTTTGATCGACGGAACCGTCCCGTCGGAAGGGATGTGCAGGGTCAGAATCTCGGCATTCGAATGTGCTTGCGGAAGTGACGCCGCGGCGAGATCGAGTTGAGCGAGGTTCTCGAATTGCAGCGCGACATGGCCGCCCGGAACCAGACGTTTGAGTTCGTCCGGTGTTCCCTCGGCGACCAGACGACCGCCACTGAGCACACCGACGGTGTCGGCCAATTCGTCTGCCTCGTCGAGGTATTGGGTGGTGAGGAAGATCGTGACACCTGAAGCCGTGAGACCACGAACTATCGACCACATTTCGTGGCGGCTTCGCGGGTCCAGGCCGGTGGTGGGTTCGTCGAGAAAGACGACGTCCGGTCGTGCAACAAGGCTCATCGCGATGTCGAGTCGTCTGAGCATGCCGCCCGAGTAGTCGCCCGCTCGCTTGTCACCGAAGTCCGTCAGGTTGAACTGGTGGAGTAGTTCGTCGGCACGTCTTCGAGAGTTCTTCCGGCCCAGGTGATTCAGCTCGCCCAGGAGGGTCAGGTTCTCGGAGCCGGTCAACAGTGTGTCGACGGCCGCGTACTGCCCGGTGACGCTGATGCGTCGGCGAACGTTCCGTGGATCGCCGGGAAGCGAATGACCGGCCACAGTGACCTCGCCGGCGTCGAAGGGTATGAGGGTGGTGAGAATTCTTACGGCCGTTGTCTTTCCGGCGCCGTTCGCGCCGAGGAGCGCGTACACCGATCCGGCCGGGACCGACAGGTCGAGTCCGCCCAGAACCTGTTGATCGCCGTAGCGCTTGCGAAGTCCGCGGACCGAGATTGCGGGGATCGTTCCTGACATCGAGACCTCCAAGTGAGAACTGTGTATGGCATAAACTCGTGTTTATAGCGTACACAGTTCTAGGATGAGGGCAAGAGCAAAGAGTGGGAGCTGTATGGATGGCGGCGCGCTACCGAGGGCGGTCGAACTGGCTTGGGGACTGGATCAGCCTGGAACGCGGGGTCCCAAGAAAGGGCTCAGTCTCGAGCAGATTCTCGACACCGCGATAGAGCTTGCCGACGCTGAAGGTGTCACCGCGCTGTCGATGGGCCGGGTGGCCAAATCCCTCGGATTCACGACCATGTCGCTCTATCGCTACGTAGCGAGCAAAGACGAACTGATCGAACTGATTTCGGATCGAGTGATCGGCCCACCGCCGGTAATTCCCGACGGAGTGTCCTGGCGCGCCAAGCTCGAAGTGTGGGCGAACCACGAGTACGCCACGATGCTGAGTCGACCGTGGTGGCTCAAGCTGCCCATCACGGCTCCACCGACCGGGCCCAACAACATGGCGTGGCTCGATGCGGGCCTGAGCGCGCTCGACGGGGTCGCTCTGAGTGCTGCGTCGAAGTTTCAGGTGGTGACCAACGTGTCGTTGTTCGTCATCGGCCGCGCCCGATTCTCGGCCGACCTGGCCTCGCGGTCGGCACAATCGGCAGACGACGACGTCGCATACGGTGCTCTCATTGCTCGTGTCATCAATCGCGAGGACTTTCCCTACCTCAGTGCCGCAATCGAGGAGGGTGGTTTCGAGGACGGCAGCCCGGAGGGTGAAGCAGCCGGCGATGACGCTTTCGATTTCGGTTTCTCGCTGGGCCTCCTTCTTGACGGAATCGAGAAGCTGGTGCAGCGGTCAGGACACCAGCGCGGCGGCACTGACGTCGTCGATGATCAGGTCGGTGATCAGCCCACCTCGTAGTGCGCCTTCCAGCGCGGGCAGTTTTGCTGTTCCGGCGACGATGCACACGCGCCTGGCGACCTTCTCGAAAAGGTCCAGTCGTGGGCCGCTCGCGCGCTCGTTGAGTTCGATTCCGCGGTAGCTCCCGTCTGACCGGAAGAACACGGTTGCGATGTCGCCGACTACTCCGTCGCGTCGAAGTGCTTCTGCTTCATCGGGTTCGAGGTATCCGGCGGTGTAGACGTGACTCGGGACGTTGCCGCCCGGTACGCCGATGCTGAAGACTGCCAGGTCCATTCGCTTTTGCATGTCCAGTACGCGTTTGATACTTCGTTCGCGCCACAACTGCTCCCGGGTCTCCGGGTAGTCGAAGAATGCGGGGACCGGAAATCCTTGGGGGAGAGCGCCGTAGGCGTCGGCGATGGTTCTGATGATGTCGCTGGCGTACGAGATTCCGGTGGTGCGAGTATTCGCGGCGCCGTTGAGTTGCACGACGTACGAGTTGTACGTGCGTTTGGGGGCAAGGTGCTTGCTGACTTCACTGAGAGTGGTTCCCCAGGCGATCCCCATCACCATGTCGCTGTCGAAGAACGACGCCAGTAGCCTGCCGGCAAAAGTCGCGACCTTCTCGAGGCGCTCGAGATCTCCCACCAGTTCCGGGACTGTCACCACGTGGGCACGTACCCCGTATCGCTCCGAGAACTCACGCTCGATGCGGGGTGCTTGGCCGTGTGGGGTGCTGATCTTGATCTCGACGAGTCCGGACGTGCGCGCATAGGTGATCAGTCGCGAGACCGTGGATCTGGATACGCCCATGTCGCGGCCGATGGCGGCCATCGTCTGATCTTGGAAGTAGTAGAGGCGCGCGGCCTGGACGGCGTCGGAGATGCGAGGGTCCGCGGGGTCGGAGGTCGGGAAGTCGGAGGTCGGGGATTCCATGGCATTGTCCTGTCTGCACGTTCGTGCACGAGCGCTGAACCGAATCTTATCGGAGTAGCACCTGGCCGCCGCACTCCCGCGCGACAATTCCCTGAAACGTATCTGTTACCCGCATTACGGTGCGGAAATGCCCGGTTTGCACGTATGTGCACTGGCTATGCATGAATGTGCAACTGGCCTTAGGCTACGGATGCAGCAATCCAAACTATGACATGCATCACAATTGAGTGAGGGTGGGATGGAGAAAGCCAAGCGATTAGGGCTCCCCGGCGAGTTGGCAGCCGAGTTCGCAGGAACGATGATCTTGATCTTGTTCGGCGTCGGAGTTGTGGCGCAGGTGGTGTCCGGCGGGAGCGGCGGAGGGCTCGGTGGGCATGACAGCATCGCGTGGGCCTGGGGCCTGGGTGTCATGTTCGGAATCTATGTCGCCGGCCGGGTGACGGGTGCTCATCTGAACCCTGCCGTCACGTTCGCCTTCGCGATCTTCCGGGGATTCTCCTGGCGCAAGGTACTGCCGTACACCCTGGCGCAGACCGCTGGAGCCTTCGTCGCCGCGTTGATCGTCCGCTGGAATTACAACGACATGCTCAATGCAATTGATCCCGGACACACGACCGCCACTCAGACGATCTTCTCGACCATGCCCGGAAACGGAACGCTCCCGGTCAGCCTCGGCTCGGCGCTGATCGATCAGATCATCGGCACCGCCATCCTGTTGTTCCTCATCGTTGCAGTCACCGATTCTCGGGGAACTCCGCCGCTCGCGAATCTCGCGCCGTTTGTCGTCGGATTGATCGTGGTGGGAATCGGATTCGCCTGGGCGACCAACGCGGGCTACGCCATCAACCCGGCGCGCGACTTCGGCCCGCGACTGGCGTCGTATCTCACCGGCTACGGAAGTGCGTGGCGGGATCAGTACGGGAGCTTGTATTTCTGGGTGCCCATCGTGGGACCTCTGATCGGCGCTCCGATCGGAGTGTTCCTCTACGACAAGCTGGTTGGACGATTCCTGCCTGACGACGAGTCTGCAGAGAAGGCGATCGAGGAGCCGGCGACGATACCGGCGTGATCGCGAATCAACATCTCTGAGTAAATCTCTCGCACTTTCTCTCGATACCAAAGGGGTAGCACGATGGCGCAGTTCGTAGCCGCGATAGACCAGGGGACCACCTCCACACGTTGCATGATCTTCGATCACAGTGGGCACGTGGTTGCCGTCGAACAGCACGAGCACACACAGATCTTTCCGCAGGCAGGGTGGGTCGAGCACGATCCGATCGAGATCTGGGACAACGTCCGCAACGTCACCGCGGGCGCGTTGGCCAATGCGGACCTGACCGCGGCCGATATCGCATCCGTCGGAATCACCAATCAGCGAGAGACGGCGGTGGTGTGGGAACGCGCGACCGGAAAACCCGTCTACAACGCAATCGTCTGGCAGGACACGCGTACCGATCGGATCTGCACGGCTCTTGCCGGCGATGACGGACCCAAAAAGTACACGACGGTCACTGGATTGCCACTCGCAACGTACTTCTCGGGTCCGAAGGTCAAGTGGATACTCGACAATGTCGAGGGTGCTCGCGAGAAGGCCGAAGCAGGCGAGTTGTGCTTCGGCACGATGGACACCTGGGTGCTGTGGAACATGACCGGTGGTGTCGAAGGCGGAGTGCACGCCACCGACCCCACCAACGCGTCGCGCACTCTGTTGATGGATCTCGACACTCTCGCATGGGATTCGGCGATCTGCGCCGACATGGGTATTCCCGAATCCATGCTTCCCGAGATCCGTAGCTCGTCCGAGATCTTCGGATTCGTTCGTGAGCGTGGCACGCTGTCCGGAGTGCCGATTGCAGGAATTCTCGGCGATCAGCAAGCAGCGACCTTCGGTCAGGCCTGCCTCTCACCGGGCGAAGCGAAGAACACTTACGGAACCGGCAACTTCGTGCTCCTCAACACCGGCACCGAAAAGGTGATGAGCAAGAACGGATTGCTGACGACGGTCTGCTACAAGATCGGTGACCAACCGACGATCTACGCGTTGGAAGGATCGATCGCCGTGACCGGTTCGCTGGTTCAGTGGTTGCGGGACAACCTCGGAATGATCAGCAGTGCAGCAGATATCGAGGTGGATGCGCGTTCGGTGGACGACAACGGCGGAGCGTACTTCGTGCCCGCATTCTCGGGTCTTTTTGCTCCCCACTGGCGTGCGGATGCCCGCGGCGCCATCGTCGGCCTGACTCGGTTCGTGAACAAGGGCCACCTTGCCCGTGCGGTGCTCGAAGCGACCGCGTATCAGAGCCGTGAGGTCATCGATGCGATGAACCTCGACTCGGGCGTCGATCTGAAGGTTCTCAAGGTAGACGGCGGAATGGTCGCGAACGAACTGCTCATGCAGTTCCAGGCCGATCTGCTCGATGTCGAGGTGATCCGTCCGGTGGTTGCAGAGACCACGGCATTGGGCGCGGCGTATGCAGCCGGTCTCGCAGTCGGGTACTGGGACAGCGAGGACGATATCCGCAGCAACTGGGCGAAGGACAAGAGTTGGACGCCTTCGATGGATTCGGCCGAGCGTGACCGGTTGTACGCAGGATGGCAGAAGGCCGTCACACGGACCCTGGACTGGGTCGACGCGGACTGATCCTGCGTCCCCAATTTCTACCTATTTTCAAGTGAAGGAACCCTTTTCATGAGCACAGCACAAGCATTGAGTCCGTCCTCGCGGGCGGAGTCGCTGAAGAAGTTGGAAGAAACCGAACTCGATGTCCTGGTCATCGGCGGTGGCGTGGTCGGCGCGGGCAGCGCACTCGACGCCGCAACTCGAGGACTGAAGGTGGGCTTGGTGGAGGCACGTGACTTCGCGTCCGGAACCTCGAGCCGGTCCAGTAAGTTGTTCCACGGTGGACTGCGCTACCTCGAGCAGTTCAATTTTGCGCTCGTGTTCGAGGCACTGCGTGAGCGGTCCCTGGTACTGAACTCGCTGTGTCCGCACCTTGCGAAGCCGGTGCCGTTCATCTACCCGCTCGAGAAGCTGATCGACCGGCCGTACGTCGGTCTGGGCATCGGCGTTTACGACGTGATGGGCGCAGGCCGTGGGGTTCCCTCACACCACAAGCATGTGGGAAAGAAGAAGACCCTCGAATCGTTCCCTTCCGGAAAGCGTTCTGCCATCCGCGGTTCGGTCAAGTTCTACGAGGGACAGGTAGATGATGCCCGGCACACGATGATGCTGGCGCGCACGGCAGCCGAGTACGGCGCGCTGTGCGTCAACAGCACGCGCGTCGTCGGTTTCCTCCGCGAGGAGGACCGGGTTGTCGGTGTGAAGGCAGTGGACCTGGAAACCGGTCGCGCGTTCGAGATCCGGGCTCGCCAGGTCATCAACGCAGCAGGCGTGTGGACTGACGAGATTCAGGAAATGGTCGGTGGGCGAGGACAATTCCAGGTCCGCGCGTCCAAGGGCGTTCACCTGGTCGTCCCGCGCAACCGCATCAACTCGTCAACCGGAATCATCACGCGGACCGAGAAGAGCCTGCTGTTCGTGATCCCGTGGGGAAGCCACTGGATCATCGGTACGACGGACACGGACTGGAACCTCGACCTCGCGCATCCGGCAGCGAGCCGAAGCGACATCGACTACATCCTCGGTCATGTCAACAAGCTCCTCCAGGACGAGCTGACGCACGAGGATGTCGTCGGTGTGTACGCGGGACTGCGTCCGTTGCTGTTCGGCGAATCGGATTCGACCAGCACTCTCTCCCGTGAGCACGCGGTGTCGAGTCCGGTTCGGGGTTTGACGGTGGTGGCCGGTGGCAAGTACACCACCTATCGCGTGATGGCCAAGGACGCAGTCGATTCCGCGGTGCACGGACTCGAGCAGAAGGTGCCGAAGTCGTGCACCGAGCGTATTCAGTTGGTGGGCGCCGACGGTTACTTTGCCGCGTACAACAACCGGCACCTCACCGCTGAGCGCACCGGACTGCACGTTTCGACTATCGAACACCTGCTGGGTCGCTACGGCACTTTGGCTGACGAGTTGTTCGAACTCATCGAAGCGAGGCCGGAACTGGGACGGCCTTTGGACTCTGCCCCCGAGTACCTCGAGGCGGAGATTCACTACGCCGCGAGTCACGAGGGTGCGCAGCATCTCGACGACATCCTGACCCGCCGTACTCGTATATCGATCGAGGTCACGGACCGCGGCGACGCGGCAGCCGCGGAAGTAGCCGAACTGGTTGCGCCGGTGTTGGGTTGGACCCCCGAGCACATTGCCGAGGAGATCGAGCACTACCGGTTGCGCGTTGCAGCCGAGCGGGAATCTCAGGAGCAGCCCGACGATCTGACGGCTGATGCGGCGCGCCTGGGTGCACCGGACGTTCGCACGGGCGTCACCGTAGGGTGACTTCCGCTGTGCGCCTTTATTAACCGCGCGGGGGTTAATAAAGGCGCACAGCAGAGCGGCGCGAACGCCGTACCTGCGCGTACTCGTAGGCGTTCTGCCAGGCGACGGTGGCCACCAGCACCCAGATGATCCATGTCGCGCTCATATGTGTGCCGACGACGCCCATGACGATGGGGATCGCGGTGCAGGGGATCGCCCAGCCGAGCAGCCACCGTCGGTCCGACCGCGCAAACAGCCCTGCCACCGTGCTGATTCCGAAATAGACAGCGATGCTTCCGCACAACAGCCACCGCAGATTCGCGGGCGTATGCTCCGCACCGTGTTCGGTTGCCGCTCCGAGTCCTGCGACCAGAACCGCGATTGCGCCGGTGGTGAAACAGTGCATGGCCATGTCGATGCGAGCGGGAAACTTCTCGGGCTGCAGGTGCGGAACGCCGGCGTGACCGTAGAGAAGCGAGAGCGCCCACATACCGGAGAGCAGGACAAACGACCCGACGGCGAGGCTGACCACCGTTGAGTCCCAGGCGAGCTTCGAGGCCGCGGAGATCACGAGGATCACACCCTCGCCCAGCACGATGATGACGTACAGGCCTAGCCGCTCTGCAAGGTGAGCCCGTTCGGAGTGCAGGGCTTCGAGTTCGGGCATCCGATCGTCCTTGAACCCACGGATCTTGATGATGCGGTCGAGCTTTTCCTGCGCGTCTGCCATGATCGCGGTGCCGGAGACGATGAACATGATCAGCAGATCGATGGTCACACCGGCGGTCCAGAGCCAGAACCGAGTTTCGCCCTCGAACCAGAACGAGACGATCCACGGAATCACGCCGAGAGACATCTGGGCGATCGGCCAGTCCACGACTATCTGGCCGTTGTGCCACACCCGACTCGCGAGCAGACGTACGGCCACGTAGGCGACAGCGAAGGCCAGCGCATGGTTGTCGTGGATGCCGGCCACGGCCGCCATCATGACGGCCAGTCCGAACATGGCGATCAGCATGCTCGGGATTCGGACGCGGTCGCCGGCAATGTTGCCGTACATCGTGAACGTCGCCCACGCGGTCCAGAACGCGAGATAGAGCAATGCGTAGAGCGCGACATCCGACCACGACGGCGAACCGTGGAGCAGGTGAGCCAACTGACCGATACCGGCAACCACGACCAGGTCGAAGAACAATTCGATCCATGACGCGTGTCGCTCGAGCACCGCCTTCTGCTTCGAGTCCGGTTCATTTCCGAGTTCCGACATAAAGCTCAGTATCGGTTATCGGCATCAACCGTGCTGGTAGGCAGCGAACTTGTCCGTTTTCTCGAAGTTGTGCTTATGCTGTCCGTTGAGTGATCTGGATCATAGTTCGGGTGAGGTGGTCGACGTGCACGGTAGCGGTAACCTCGCGCTGTCCGCTGCGGACTACGACCGTGTCTTTGCGATCCTCGACTACTGTTCGGCCGCGAGAACGCTCGATCAGCTCAAGAACCTCCTCATGGTCGCGTTGCACGATCACTACCGCTGCCCCAACACCACCTTCCTCGTCGGTCCCACATTCACGTCGGCATTCGCTGACCCGAATCCGGTGACCACGGGTCGGATTACTCCGATTCTCGACGAGTATCAAGCGCGGTGGTATCCCGATGACGTGTTCGCGACAGCGCAATCTCGGGCGACATTGATGTCATCCCCGGCCATCACCCACACTCAATTATTGGATGTGCCATCGGAATCGGCGACGTACCTCAGCGATTTTCTTTATCGCAAGCGTTTGCACAGCGCAGCGGTCATGCACCTCCAACTGGCTCATGGCGTTCACGGATTGGTCGGGATTTTCGATTCGGAGGGCAAGGATCTGTCCGCGACCGACGTGGCGGGCTTGGGGATAGTGGGTCGGCAACTATCACTGTTGTGTCAGACCTTGCCCGGTCAGTCGAGTCCGAGTTGGCAGGAAAAGTTGACGCGGCGGCAGCGTGATCTTGCCGAACTGTTGGCCGACGGCCATACCAACGACGAGATCGCGGTGATCTTGTCGTTGAGTCCCGACACGGTGAAGAAATACGTCAGCCGGATCCTCGCTGTGCTGCACGTGCGCAATCGGGCGGAGTTCGTGAAGTTGGTCTACCAGCACAAATTGGCCGACCAGCAGGCCTGAAATTATCCACTTTCGTGCACTGTGACTGGCGTCACTCGATGGATAGCCTTTGTGTGCACGGCCAAGAATTGGACCACGGCACAAGGAGAAACTCATGAGCAGGCTTCGCTTCGGGTATTTCATGGCACCGTTCCACGTCCCCGGACGTAATCCGACGGCAGCGTTGCAGCGCGATCTCGAACTGGTCGAACATCTCGACCGGTTGGGCTACGACGAGGCGTGGTTCGGTGAACATCACTCCGCCGGAAGCGAAATCATTGCATCACCGGAAATCATGATTGCCGCGGCATCGCAGCGGGCACCGCGAATCCGGTTCGGAACCGGCGTGACGTCGCTGTCGTATCACAATCCTCTGTGGGCAGCTGATCGAATCATGCAGTTGGACCATCTGACTCACGGTCGCACGATCTTCGGCGTCGGGCCCGGATCGTTGCCCACCGACTCGGCGATGATCGGACTCAATCCGACAGACACGCGAGAGTTGTTGCAGGAGAATCTCGACATCGTCGTTCGGCTGCTCCGTGGCGAGACGGTATCGGCAAAGACGCGCACTCACGAGTTGTTCGACGCGAAGCTGCAACTTGCCCCGTATTCGGAGAATGGTATCGAAATAACCGTTGCCGCAGTCGCTTCCCCGACCGGGCCACGCCTGGCCGGCACACATGGTCTGGGTTTGCTGTCCATCGGTGCGACCCTGTCCGCCGACGGTTTCGATGCGCTGGCACATCATTGGAACGTGATGGAGGAGCGCGCAGAAGCCAACGGCACTACGGTGGACCGTCGCAGGTGGTCTCTGGCGGGGCCGTTCCACATCGCGGAAACCGAGGCGGAAGCGCGCAAGCAGGTGGAGTACGGAATCGAGGAGTGGTTCGACTACTTCCAGCACGTCGCGGCCTTCCCTCAGATGGCGGTCTCGGGGTCTCGTTTGAACGAGATGATCGACTTCGTCAACGAGGCGGGAATCGGCGTTATCGGCACGCCGGAGCAGGCTCGGCGTCAAGTGCAACGACTGTGGGATCAGTCCGGTGGATTCGGATGCATGCTGCAGATGGGACATGACTGGGCGAATCCGCAGGACACGCGTCGTTCGGCAGAGTTGTTCGCGCAGGAGGTCTTTCCCCATTTCCAGGGGCAGGCGCAGGCCACGTTGGATGCAGCGCAGCATGCACGGGCCGTCCGGGAGGGACATGCCAAGGCACAACTCGACGCGGTGGATCACATGACGAAGAAGTACGCCCAAGAGGTCGCAGACAAGGCCTGACGTGTACATCAGGGTCGAGGAAGGCCGGGTCAGCGTCGAGGATGCCGGGAACCTACGGGACTTCCATGTCGAGGTGCCGTCGGACATGACCGAGCGTGAACTCGACGAGGTGCTGCGCGCTCGGGATTTCGGTTATGCGCGCGGTGCAAGCGCTTTCATTCTCACGAAGCGAATCGAGAACGCTGCGGCAGGCGTGGCGGAGATGATCGACTACGCCAAGAGTAAGGGCTGGATAGACGAGGACGGAAAAGCCTTGCAAGCCCACGTTGTTCGCACGTAGCGGCTTCTTTCAGACCATGTCTTTCTTCTGTAGCCATCGCAAGATGGGCCAACCGCAGAAGACGGGCAGCCAGCAGGTCAGCACGCGGTAGAGGAGGACCGACGGGACCGCAATGCTCGCGGGGAGTCCGAATGCCGTCAGGCCGCCGATGAGGGCGGCCTCGACGGCGCCGACGCCGCCGGGTGTCGGGGCGGCAGATGCAAGCGTTCCGCCGATCATGGTCACGATCGTGACGGTGATGAACGTTGTTCCGCCGCCGAACGCTTCGACGCTGGCCCACAGTGCCAATGCTGCGCCGAGAGTTGTTGCCGCACTTCCGCCGACGATGATGAGGAAGCGTGTGGGGTTACGTGCCAGCTGACTCAGTTCGCCGAGAACCTCGGTGATCTGCGGCTTGAGGTCCTCGTTGAGCCAGCGCCGCAGTTTGGGGATGAACATGAATGCGCCCAGAATTCCCAGGGCGATGCCGCCGATGAGGGACAGCACTGTCGTTCCGGGGATGAAGTGCGACAGGTTGGCATCTCGGCCGGCCACGACGGAGAAGAAGATCAGCAGACCCACGTGGGTCACTACTTGAACCGTCTGTTGCAACGCAACTGCAGCTGTGGCTCGGACGGTTCCGAGTCCACCCTTCTGGAGGAAGCGCACACTCAGTGCCAGGCCGCCGACACCGGCCGGCGTGGTGGTGGCCGCAAACGTGTTGGCCACCTGCATGATCAGCAGATGTCGATAGCTGACCATCGACGACGCGCAGGCCCACAGCGCTGCGGCGGCACCGACATACGTCAGTGCTGAGACTCCGAGTCCCAGCAGTGCCCACCACCAGTTGGCGGTCTCGAGTTCGGACAGGAATGTCGGCACCTGAACCACGAACGGGTAAGCGACGTAGACCAAGCCGATGAGGAGCACCAGCTGGATGATCTGATTGCGACTGAATCGTGTGACCTGTGCCGGGGCGACTTTCTCGATGCCGTTCTTGGCGCCGACTTCGTCGCGGATCTCGGTCATCAGCGGGGTGGAATCGGGGATTCCCTTGCGGATTCGGTTCGGCATAGCTGAGGCGGTCAATCGTCCGGAAGCGGCAAGAATTGTTTCCGCGCCCTGGGTGCGGATAGCCGCGTCCACAGCCGACTCGACGCCGAACAGTGCTGCCGTGGTGAGGAGCAGCTGTGCGTTGTCCGATTGCATCTGCACGTCGGTAGCGCCGAATTCGGAGTAGGCGTAACCGCCGAACAGGACTCCGCCGCCGTCGATGTGGATCTCGGATGCGCGGAGGTCGCCGTGTGCCATCTGGTGGACGTGCGTCGTGTGCAGTGTCTGCCACAGTGTGTCGACAAGCTTGGTGGACGGACCGTCCGCGTCGAGATCCTCGGTTTTCTGATCCCGGGCAGCGACTGTGAGTGGGATCCCACGGGGAGTGGGGCGAGCGTACATTTCCCAGCCACGATCGAGTGGTGCGGTTGCCACTGCCTTGGAACTTGCGAGTCCGATGTCGGCAAACGCGATTCCCATCAACGCACGATGTTCGACGGCTCGGCGGAGCGACGCATGACGCGGCGGAGTCTCGCGATTGCGCAGGGAAATCCAGCGGAAAGTCTGCCGGATCACGCCGCTGCTGCGCTGATTCTGTCCGTACAGTTCGACGGTCAGATCCTCGCAGAGTTCGTCGTCGGGGACTTCGTCGACGGCTGCGGACAGTACGAGTGGACCGAGACCTGAGGGGCTGACCACTCGGAACGCCGTGACCCGGTAGCCGCGTTTCGACAGCACACGCACTGCGGAATCGAGCGGAACTTCGAGAGCGGGTGTGCCGACCAGCAGGACGATGACGGCACCGATGAGATAACCGACGGCCAATCCGAGCATCGACCGGGCGGGCACGATCGCACTGACGACGAGGTGGATCGGCGCGAACAGCAGAAGCAAGGTCCACCAGACACGTCGCCACTTCTTTGCCAGCCACGGTCCGGACACGGTCAGAACGGCGGCCAGCATCGCGATCCAGCGGGGATCGTCGAGGAACTGGGACAGGAAGGTGGCGTCGAGGCGGTCGGGCACGTCGAGGTGCCATTTCGGGGCGGAGAGCCCGGTTCCGGTGAATGACAGCGCCACCAGCGCGCACATCGCCGCCGCGGCATACCCGGCAAACAGTTTCCAGCGTCTGCCGACGATCAGTTCGATGAGAATCGCGAACGGCAGAGCCAGGATAGAGAGGCCGTACAGCAGGTACACCGTGTCGGACAGGCTGGGCGAGAGAACACCGACGATGTTGGACACGGAGGTCTCGAGGGCGTCCCACTGACTACGGGTGATCAGCGAACCGGCGATCACACCGCCAAGGACTACCGCAGCAAATACGACGCGCATGATGTCGCTGGTTCTGCGTTGCAGCGGCGGCAGCAGACTTCCCGTTACCGGGATGTCCCGTCCGTCAACACGCATATCCTCAGAACTCTTCTCATGCAGGTATCGGCAGCCGTTGTGGTTACCTCGACTCAAAGTACCGTGCCGGCGTCAGTGCGCCGCAAGGCAGCGACGTGTTGTCCATCCGCGAGCAAGCACGTGTTGCCGCGCGTTCGCGGTAAATGCAGCAGAGATCGTACGTGGCCGGACATCAGAGCGTAAAATTCACATTCCGGATGCTCGACGGTAAGGAGCGCACCACTTATGAGTCCTGAGTCGAACGGTGTCGACGGTCGGGTTCCAGACTTGTCCGTCAAAGGCGCCAGAATCTCCGTGACCGAGGACTACGCGCACGAGATCGACGAGATTGCGAACCTGACGGACAAACTCGGTGGGCTGGAGCCTGCCGAATACGCGGATGCCTGGAAACAGGGGTACCCGTACGAGAGGAAGATGTCGCGGCGGGAGTACGAGCGTAAGAAGCGCCGCCTCCAGATCGAATTGCTCAAGCTGCAGTTGTGGGCCAAGGAGACCGGTCAGAAGATTCTGATCATCTTCGAAGGGCGAGATGCGGCGGGCAAGGGTGGTTCCATCAAGCGGTTCACAGAACATCTCAATCCGCGTGGCGCGCGCGTCGTTGCCCTGGAGAAGCCGACCGATATCGAGCGCACACAGTGGTATTTCCAGCGGTACGTCGCGCATCTTCCGAGTGGCGGCGAAATCGTGATGATGGACAGGTCGTGGTACAACCGCGCCGGCGTCGAACGTGTGATGGGGTACTGCACGCCGACGCAGTATCTCGAATTCATGCGGGAAGCACCGGACTTCGAGCGGATGCTCGTCAACTCCGGGATTCACCTGCACAAGCTGTGGTTCTCGGTGAGCCGTGAGGAGCAGTTGGCGCGGTTCGCCGCCCGTCGAACCGACCCGGTGCGTCAGTGGAAGCTTTCACCCACCGACCTTGCCTCCCTGGACAAGTGGGACGACTACACCCAGGCCAAGGAGGCGATGTTCTTCTACACGGACACCGGCGACGCTCCGTGGACGGTGATCAAGAGCAACGACAAGAAACGCGCTCGGCTCGAGGCGATGCGTCACGTGCTCGCCTCCTTCGAATACCCCAACAAGGATCACCGGGTTGTGGGAATCCCGGATCCCCTGATCGTCGGACCGGCGTCAGCCGTCTTCGAAGAGGGCGAGCACGTCAACGTCGAGTTGCCGACCCTGGCCTAGGTCCGCCTGTTCAGATCGAACTGGCCTCCGCCCACAGATTGATGCCGCTCTCACGCGCGTGTCGATCGATGGAGGCGAGTTCGTCGGCGCTGAACTCGAGATTGTCGAGTGCTCCGACGTTGGCTTCGAGCTGCGGCACACTGGATGCTCCGATCAGCACCGAGGTGACGCGCGAATCGCGGAGCGCCCAGCTGAGCGCGAGTTGCGCCAATGACTGGCCACGACCACGGGCGATGGCGTCGAGGGCCCGGATGTGGGTCAGAGCATCGTCGGTGAGCCACGACGGGTCGAGTGATTTGCCTTGTGCCGCACGTGAATTCTCGGGGACGCCGTCGAGGTAGCGGTCGGTGAGCATTCCCTGGGCCAAGGGGGAGAACGCAATCACGCCGACGCCGAGTTCGTCGACAGTGGCGAGTAGATCCTGTTCGATCCAGCGGTTCAGCATCGAGTAACTCGGCTGGTGGATCAACAGCGGAACACCGGCTGCTTCGAGTAGTGCGGCGATCGCGCCGGTGCGCTCGGGGGAGTACGAACTGATCCCCGCATACAACGCCTTGCCCTGCTGGACGGCGCTGATGAGAGCTCCGGCAGTCTCCTCGATCGGGGTCTCCGCGTCGGGGCGGTGACTGTAGAAGATGTCGACGTAGTCGATACCGAGGCGGCTCAGCGACTGGTCGAGTGAAGCCAGCAGGTACTTGCGTGAACCGCCGAAACCGTAAGGGCCCGGCCACATGTCCCACCCGGCTTTCGACGAGATAATCAACTCGTCGCGATGGGATGCAAAGTCCTCCCGCAAGATCCGTCCGAAATTGGTTTCGGCACTGCCGTACGGCGGGCCGTAGTTGTTGGCCAGATCGAAGTGGGTGATGCCGAGGTCGAATGCGCGTCGTAGCACGGCCCGTTGGCGGTCGATGGGGACGTCGTCGCCGAAGTTGTGCCACAGGCCCAGTGAAATGGCGGGAAGCTTCAACCCGCTCTTGCCGGTACGACGGTAGGGCATGGTGTTGTAGCGATCGGGCTGCGCGACATACGGTTCGGACATTGTTCCTGCCTTCGATTCAGTGGTGCGTTGACAGATCCTTGAGTTCGATCAGCAGTCGTGCACCGCCCAACGGGCTGTCGTGGAACGATGTGCTGCCGCCGTGTATGGAGGCTTGCTGCGCTACCAGTGCAAGCCCCAACCCGGAACCGGTCTGACTCGCAGTGGACCCGCGGGTGAATCGCCCGAACACTGCTTCGCGCTCGTCTACCGGGATACCTGCCCCGTTGTCGTCGACGGTGATGGTGAACTCGGCGGGTGCGGCGGCCCGATAACTCAGCGTGATACGCACTTCGGTGGCACGGCCGTGCCGCACGGCATTGGTGATGGCATTGTCGAGAATCAGACGAATTCCACCCGGTAGTGCGTGAATGCGATACGGCACAGGCGAATCGGCGGCGTCGACGCTCACGCGCAGATCCGGATACAGGCGCATCGCCTCCTCGGCGGCGATATCGCACACTTCGATCAGATCGGTGTCCTTGAAGTCCTCGGACGTGGACAGTTCGCCCTTCGCAAGTCGCTCGAGGTCTCGCAGGGTCGATTCCACCCGGCCTTGAGCGCGGGCGAGATCAACCAGAATCTCTTGTCTCTGAGACTGGTTCAGATCAAGGGTGGACAGCACTTCGATATCTGTGCGCATTGCTGTCAGCGGAGTGCGTAGCTCGTGTGCGGCAGCGGAGGCAAAGTCGCGGGCAGTTGCCAACGCCGACGTCGTGGCAGCTTGTGCGCTGGCGACGTCCTTGAGCATCGACTCTGCTGCTGCCGCAAGCTCGTCCGCCTCTCGGATGCCGGAAACCTGCGTCGCGAGGTCCGGGTCGCGTCGGGCGATCCGGCGGGTCAATTCCACCAGCGGACGCACAGCGGGGCCGCCGAACAACCACCCAAGGGCGGCGGCAGCGGCCACGGCGCCCAGTCCGAAGAAGGCAACCTGACGTTGCTGTTCGACCGTGATGTCGCGAGCTTCTGCATACGGAACTGCCAGTGAGACAAGAGCGTTGATGCCTTCGGCTTTCGAGGTGTATGCGCGGTACTTGGTTCCGTCGACTTCGACGGTTTCCGAACCCGGCGGCAGTTCCGGCAACCGGGTGGGTGTGCTCGACATGACCGTTCCGTCGGTGGCGGTGCGGATCGTCACCGAGAACGCGCCGGCGTCCCCGAACGCTCCGAGGAACGGGCCGGCCGTCGCAGCGTTGGCCACGAGTACCGTCGACGCGGTTTCGAGGCGACGGTCCAACTGTGCCAGGTTGTTTCGTGCGATGGCCAACGCCACGACAGCCCCGAGTGCGAGGACGATGAACGTGGCCCCCAACGCGGCAGCGGCAGCTACTCGGATTCGGAGTGAGTATTGCCGAGGCTTCACGGATTTTCCCGCAGGACAAAACCGACACCGCGCACGGTGTGCAGCAGTCGCGGCGAGCCGCCCGACTCGAACTTGCGGCGAAGATATCCGATGAACACGTCAACGACGTTGGTGTCCGCGACGAAGTCGTACCCCCACACAAGTTCGAGGAGGCGTTCGCGGGTGAGAACGATGCCGGAATTGTGTGCGAGCACTTCGAGCAACTCGAATTCGCGTTTGGTCAACGGGACCTCACTGCCGTCGACGCGAACGCGTCGTCCGGATAGGTCGATGTCGAGATTGCCGACGCGCAAGGTGTTGGCGCCTTCGCCGCGGTCACTGGCCGGGGCATTGCTCCGCCTCAGCATTGCCCGGATCCGAGCGATCAGTTCGGCGAGGACAAAGGGTTTGACCATGTAGTCGTCGGCTCCGGATTCGAGTCCGGCAATCCTGTCGTCGACAGAATTTCGGGCACTCAGCACACAGATGGGGATTTCGTTGCCTGCAGCGCGTAGCGCGGTGACGACTCCGGTGCCGTCGAGTACCGGCATGTTGATGTCGAGAACCACCGCGTCAGGATGCTTGTTCGCGATCACACGGAGGGCGTCGGCGCCGTCGACCGCCGTCAGGACGGTGAATCCCGTAAGCCTCAATCCGCGTTCGAGGGAAGAGCGGACGTCGGCGTCGTCGTCGACCACGAGGATGAGCGGAGTGTCGGTCACCGCCCTATTGTGCCCGCGGGATTGTCAGATTTGGGGATCAGACCGGTAAATCGGTGCCGTCCGGTCGTAGACCGGCCATGAACACCGCGACCAACCTCGGGACCAGGTTCGGCATGGCCTCGTCGGACAGTTCGATTTGTGGGCGGGTCAGTTTGGCCAGGGCCATGACAAATTCGAGGGGTTGAAGATCGGCGCGGACCAGTCCGGCGCTCTGAGCGGCGCCGATTGTCGCGGTCATCTTCGCTTTCGTCACCTCGCGCACTGCCAGAACTTCGGGGGCCAACTCGGTGAAACTATGTTCCACCAGGGCAGGAATGAGCGCACCCAGGCGCAGTTCCACGAGCCGATCCACCAACGTGTGCCACGCGTTTGTCGGATCGGTTGGCATCGCTGTGAGGGCGATGTCCGCAGCCTCTCGGACGTCGGTCAGCGTCGCGACGGCGACCGCGGTCACCAGGTCCTCGCGCGTCGGAAAATTGCGATAGAGCGTGGCTATCCCCACTTTCGCTAGTTCTGCGACCGCGTCGAGGGGGGCGTCGTGCCCACGCTCGGTGAACACCGCTCGTGCGGCGTCGACTATTGCGTTCCTGCGTTCGCGTGCATCGGCTCGCACATTCACCTCCGGTATTGACAGTTCATCATAACCGGAGGAATATCTTCCACAAATAGTGGAGGAAAAACTTCCACTTAGGGAAGGTGATCATGAACGTCGAAGCTGAAGCACGGGATCGCAAGAAGCTGGTGGCCGTGGTGTTGGGCTTGTCCGCCGTGATCGGGCTGATGCTGCTCGCTTTCGTGCTGCCCTCGGTAAACAGTGGCCCGCACGAACTGAAGTTGGGCATCACCGGTCCAGTCCAGGCAACCACGCAGATCAGCGCCTCGCTCGAGGCGACCAAGCCGGGTGCCTTCGACACCCAGAACTTCGCCGATGTCGACTCCCTTCGCGACGCGATTCGCAATCGAGACGTGGTCGGCGGAATCGCCGTCGACGCGACCGGCCCTCACGTGCTGATCGCGACCGCCGGCGGTACGCCGATCGCTCAAACCCTGACCGGGGTGGCCAACGGCCTCTCGGAGGCTTCGGGGGCACAGGTGCCCGTCGAAGACGTTGTGCCGCTGACGGCGGACGATCCGACTGGTGCTGGGCTCACGGCATTGGCCCTGCCGCTGGTGTTCGGAGGAATCATGCCTGCTGTTGTTCTCGTGCAACTGTTTCCGCGCAGTATCGTCAAGCGAGTGCTGGGCGCCGTCGGCGTCGCGGTTGTCGCTGGTTTTGCACTGACTGCCATTCTGCAGTTCGGCACCAATAGCCTTGACGGAAACTACCTGCTCACCGCCCTAACGCTCACCGTGGGTATTTCGGCTATTTCGCTCCCCATTCTGGGGCTCGAATCGCTGCTCGGGATGAAGGGGTTCGCGTTAGGCGCCGTCACGATGATGTTCGTCGGCAATCCGCTCTCGGGGATGGCGACAACGGCGGCGTGGTTGCCTGCGGGTTGGGGTGCGTTGGGGCAACTGCTCCCGCCGGGCGCCGCAGGGGCATCAGTCCGCTCGATGGCCTTCTTCGACGGCAATGGAGCGGGCACACCACTGCTGGTGCTGTTGTGCTGGATTGCTGCGGGGATTGCGCTGTGCGTTGCCGCTGGCCGGAAGAAGTCGTCGATGCCGGTAGCCGAACCAGAGGCTGTGCTGGTCTAGCGGGCGTGGGTTGCGTACGGGGTCAGGTCGGGAATCGGCCAGGCCCCGTCAACGCGTTCCATGGCGAGTTCGGCGACCACGGTGTCCTCGTCCATCGGTAGAGGTCGGAGAATTCGAGGCTTTCCGGCCTCCCGTTCGACGTCGATGCCCGCGGAGGTCAGAGCGTCCTCGTCGATGACGGCGACGATCAGCGGCAGGGTCAGGTCGCCGAACACCAGATCGAGCACCGAAGCGAGTGCGTCCGGGGTGGTTGCGCGGATGAATCCCGCTTCGTCGTAACTGATTCCGCGAGTGGAGACCTCATATTCACCGAAGCGCTTGCACGCTTCCCAATCGTCTGCGATTGCGACGTGGACGAGTCGTTGTCCGGTCATGGGGTGCTCCTGTAATGTTCTAGGTAATGAAACGTCAACGTAGCATTAATTGCGTGGCACCGTAATGGGGGACTTGATGGAGCAACCTCGCCGACGAGGGAGAACCAGTGACGCCGAGCGCGCTGACCGGCGTAACGAAATCCTCGACGTCGCGGTCGACTCGTTTCGGGAAGTCGGCTTTGCGCGAACGACCATCGATGCGATTGCCACGGCGGCCGGCGTCGCCAAGCGCACCGTGTACAGCTACTTCGGCGACAAGTCTGCGGTGTTTGCAGCTGCCGTCGCACGTCAGCACTCGTACGTCGAGAATGCAGGCAGTGGCCAGTCCGACCTTCTCTCAGCAGCAGTGGATATCGTCGTCGCCTTGCACAGCGAAAATTCGATTGCACTGCACCGCATGATGATTGGTGAGGCATTGCAGTTCCCTGACCTGGCGGCAGCTTTCTACGAATCCGGCCCAGCCAAGTCGATTGCCTTCCTGGAAAAGATATTGCTGGATCAGCACGGTGAGGAGGCTGCGCTGTGCGCGGATCAGCTGTACACCTTGCTGCTCGGTGAGGAACACCGTCGGCGATTGCTCGGGGTCGCCTCCGAACCGACACCCGAGAAAGCTGGGCAACTTGCTGCTCGGGCGATGGGGTGCGTTCTGGGATCTGATCGGTAGGCTCGACGGGGTGAGCAACTCTGTGGTCTGGTTTCGACGCGATCTGCGGGTAGGTGACCTTCCTACCCTGAGTGCGGCGTCGGATGCCGGCGGTGAGGTGTTGGGGCTGTTCGTTCTCGACGAGAAACTGCTCGGACCGGCAGGGTCACCCCGCCAGGATCAACTGTTCGCCAACTTGACGGCGCTCGATCAGCAACTCGACGGACGATTGATGGTTGTTCGAGGTGATCCGGCGGACGTGGTGCCCCGTGTAGCGGAATCCGTTGGCGCCGAAGAAGTTCACATCAGTGCCGACTACGGACCGTACGGCCGGCGGCGCGACGCTGCAGTGGCGGAGCAGGTGGAGTTGATCGCGACCGGTTCTCCGTACGCCGTAGCGCCCGGACGCGTCACCAAGGCCGACGGTGATCCGTACAAGGTGTTCACGCCGTACTTCCGTCAGTGGATGGAACACGGTTGGCGGGGCCCCGCGTCGACCGATACGCAGACCGTTCGTTGGTTCGATCCGAGCGGCAAGGACGGTGGCCCGCGCCGGGTGAAGATTCCCGTGCCATCCGGCTCCGTCAGTGATTTCGTCGGTGAGGCCGGTGCGCTCGAGCAGTGGAAAGAATACTGCGAGAACGATCTTGACCGGTACGACGACGAACGCAATCGGCCCGATCTCGACACCACCAGCCGGATGTCGATTCCGCTCAAGTACGGCACGATCCATCCGCGAACCATGTTGGCAGATCTTTCCAAGCGACTCGGCGACGGCGCTCAGGCTTATCGTCGCCAGCTGGCCTGGCGAGACTTCTACGCAGACATCCTGTTTCAACGCCCCGACAGTGCACGGAAGAACTACGACAACAAGTTCGACCGCTTACGTCACGACGGTGGAGCCGACACAGACGCCGTCTTCACCGCCTGGTGTGAGGGCAAGACAGGTTTCCCGATCGTCGATGCGGGCATGCGGCAACTCGCGGCCGAGAACTGGATGCACAATCGGGTGCGAATGATCGTCGCGTCCTTCCTGGTGAAGGACCTGCACATTCCGTGGTGGCGTGGCGCGCGATTCTTCATGTCGCATCTGGTGGACGGTGACTTGGCGTCCAACCAGCACGGGTGGCAGTGGACCGCGGGGTCGGGCACGGATGCCTCGCCCTTCTTCCGCGTCTTCAACCCGATCACGCAGGGAGAGAAGTTCGATCCCGACGGCACATACGTCCGTCGGTGGGTGCCTGAACTCCGGGATGTGCCAGGCAAAGCCGTCCACTCGTTGAAAGCCATGCGACCGGCGGACTATCCGGATCCGATTGTCGACCACGCGCTCGAACGTGAAGAAGCCCTGCGGCGTTACGGCGAGATCAAGGTGGAGTGAAACCGTCGATCGATCGCTGCCGAAAGAACCAGTAGGGAGAAAATCTACTCGCGAATGGATGGCTTCGAGACTTTGCGTTCTCCGGTCATCAACAGTCCGACCAGCGCGGCGGCCGCGAGAACCATGACAAGTGCCCCGTAACCACGCGTCGTATCGATCAAGCCCACCTTGCCGACCAGATAGCCGGCCAGCAATGCCGGAAGGCTGTTGGCCAGGTATGCGATGACGTACACGGTGGACAACAGACCCGCGCGTTCGTGGTTCTCGGCGAGCGGCATGACAGTGAGGATGGTTCCCTGGAACCCCGCTCCGAAGCCGATGCCCGCAACGGCTGTACCGGCTAGAATCAATACCGCAGAAGATGTTTCAGCGCCGATGAGTGTGACGGCCACCCCGAGCACCAGTGCGGTGGTTCCGATCAGCATCACGGTCCGACCGCCGAGTGCGCGGAAGGTGAGCACCGCTGCGGCACCGAATCCCGTCAGCGTTGCGACCATGATGGCGCCGATGAGAGAGCTGTGAACGTCGAGTGCGTTGCGCGCCAACGCCGGTCCGAGTGAGAGGTAGAACCCGCCCAACGCCCAAACCGCGATCAGGCACGGTGCGGTCAACGCGATCATCGTGCGTGCTTGGCGGGGAACGGCAAGGGTGGGGCGTAGCGACTGCCAGGCTCCTGGCCGTCCGCCCGAGGTTTCCGGCGCGGCCCATACCCCGAGGATTTCGAGAGCGACCAGTACGAGGAGAACCAGGTAGACAGTGCTCGTTGGTCGGGGGAGGTGCTCACTGATGAGGCTCGAACCCACCGCGCCGACGGCAAGGCCGACTGTCGGAGCGACACTGTTGATGATGGACCCGCGGCCGGGAGTGCGTTCGAGGTCGATCAACGCAGAACCCAAAGCGCTGATTGCTGCGCCGGTGGCAACGCCCTGCACGACGCGGGCGATCAGCAGGATCGCCAAGCCGTCGGCAGAGGCGAATAACACGAGCGAGACTGCCTCGAGTGCAAGCGCTCCGAGCAGGACCGGACGTCGGCCGATGTGATCCGACAAGGACCCGGCGGTCAGGAGTGTGGCGAGTAGTGCGAGGGCGTAGATGCCGAAGACGAGCGTCGACGCGAGCGAGGAGAATCCCCACATCTGTTGGTAGTGCTCGTACAGCGGCGTCGGGGTCGCGGACGCGCCCAGGAACGTGGCGATGATGACGGCGATCAGTGTGAAAGCTGCTCCCCGACCCAGGCGCGGGCGTGCGGTGCTCTCGGTCGGTGGTGAAACGGTCGTTGTCATAGCGCTCCCGTGCGGGTGGTAAAGACCTCAAACGCAAATACTTTGCGTTTGGGACGCTACGCCTGGCAATGTCCTAATGCAACATCTTTGCGTTAGGATTGATTCATGAGTCCGTCCACAGGTCCGCGCCCCGGTGGCCGCAGCGCGCGCATCCAACAGGCTGTGCACGCGTCGGCGCGCAAGTTGTTGGAACAGCGCGATCGAGCAGAGATCACGGTCCCGATGATCGCGACCGACGCGGGTGTGACCCCGTCTACCATCTATCGGCGGTGGGGCGACATCAACGAAGTCTTTGCGGACGTCTCGATCGAGAGACTGCGCCCGGATGCCGACCCGCGTGAAACGGGTTCACTCCGAGGAGATCTGACAGTCTGGGCGCAGGAGTACCTCGAGGAGATGTCCGCGCCGGTCGGGCGTGCGTCGCTGCGAGATGTGCTCATGAGCGACGATCAAACGCACGCACCAGATGGCACCAAGAAATTCAAGTGCGCCTTCTTCTGCCGTACGCAGATCGATGTGATACTCGCGCGTTGGCCGGAAGCTGTTGCAGTGGATGGTGATTCGTTGGTGGATCATGTAGTGGCGCCGATCATCTACCGAATTCTGTTCGACCTCGAACCGGTCTCGCCGCAACGAGTCGCGGAATTGGTAGACCAGGCGCTTGCCCTCGAGGCGCGGGTCGCTACGGAGTGACGCGCGTGAGTGATTTTCGAAGAATCTGCTAACCCCAACCGAGAAGCAAGCGGCGTGCAGATTCCAGTGTTGCTGTCGCCTGGGCTGTATCAACCCGCGCCAGTACGAGCGCGCTTACGGTGCAGGACAGAAGAATTCGGGTTCGGTCCGCGAGGGTGGCGGCCGTAGCGCTCGGGAATGAGGCGTGTAACCCACTGCCGATCGCGTCGGAGAGTTCTTGCCGGTAGCTACGAATCACAGCCGCGACGGCGTCGTCGTGCGCGCCGATTCCCGCTGCTGCGTTGAGTAGCAGGCACCCGCGTCTGGGTGAATCAGGTGTCATGGTCGCGATGGCGCCGCGCAGGGAGATGAGGTAGCTGTCAACGGCGTCGGGCGTCGGATTGTCGGTCAGGCCACGCAGACGCGGGCGGATGACATGTTCGAGATACATCTGCACCGCCGAGTCGAATATGCCGCGCTTGTTTCCGAACGAGTTGTAGAGGCTCGACCGACTCAAGCCGGTTGCCGTTTCGAGGTCGGTGAGCGACGTTCCTTCGTATCCGCGAGCCCAGAACACATCCAGCGCTGCGGCAATCGCGCTGGTGGTATCGAACTCCTGTGACCGGGCCATCAAAAGCCACCCCTTTCTGTATCGTTCGGTCCAGTATATATTGGACCGAACGATACAGAATTCGCCGAAACTCAGGAGTCCACCGATGAACGTCGCCGGCTACATCTTCGCGGCACTGGCCGCAGTTGTGCACGTCTACATTTTTGTCCTCGAATCGATCCTCTGGACGGCGCCGAAGACCCGCGCCACATTCGGTGTGAAGTCGGAGGAAGAAGCGCTGACAACAAAGCCGCTGGCGTTCAACCAGGGCTTCTACAACCTTTTTCTGGCGATCGTCTCGGTGATCGGCATTGTCGTCGCAGCAACAGGTTCGGCGTCAGTGGGAATCGCGCTTGTTCTCGCGGGAACCGGGTCGATGGTTGCGGCGGGTCTTGTCCTGATCCTGTCTTCGCCGGACAAAGCGCGTGCCGCGGTCGTTCAGATGCTGTTCCCGGCTATCGCAGTGATCTTGTTGGTGATCCACCTGCTGTAAGGGTGGGACGGTCGGGATGGGTAAAAGATCCGATCCGGTTCGATAATAGGTGGTGAGAGGCTTGCCGCGTTTGTCCGAATCTGAAAAAATACCGCCGATTGGCGCGCACTTTTCCGAGAATGCTTCTATCCTGGTCTTGGGTTTGTTGCGCATCCCACACAAGAGTTTCCTACTTCAGACGAGGAGCGCCTATGAGGTTGCCGACTACTTGTTCTGTTGCTACGAAGGCTTGATCAAGCCGAGAATTGCCCCTGCCGGATGGTGCTCGAGACCCATCCGGCAGGGGCAATTTTGTGTGCCTAGCCGCCTACCCGCCGGCGAACTTTTCCGACGTGCCCAGGTCGATGGGCAACGCGATACCGGTGATTCCGCGTCCGGCAGGTCCCACCAGATAGAACACCGCGTCGGCGATCACCTCGGGATCCACCCACGGATGCGGCAGGAGATTCAGCTTCGACATGATGGGCGCGGTGTCCTCGAGAACCGGGTTTTCCAGATCTGGCCGGAATGCTCGAACCATGGGTTCGTTGTCGATCATCGTGGTGCGCACGTTGCCCGGGTGCACTGAATTGACCCGGATGTCGGCCCAGCCGAGCTCGTTGGCCAATGACTTCGCCAATCCGCGGACGGCATGTTTGGACGCCGAGTAGTGGGCGATGCCCGGCACGCCCCGCAGGCCCGCCATGGAACTGATCAGCACAATTGATCCGCCTCGGTTGCCACTCATGATGTGGGGGATTGAGACCTTTGTGGTCAACCAGACGCCGGTGACGTTGATGTCCATCAATTCACGGAATTCTTCCGGGCTCAGATCCCACGACAACTTCGCTGATGCGGCAATACCGGCATTGGCGATGACGATGTCGAGTCGGCCGAACTTCTCGACACCGGCATCGACCGCTGCTTTGAGCGCGTCATGATCACGGGTATCGGCGACGGAGGCGGAGATGCGTCGGCCCTGCGCCTCTACCAATTTGACGGTCTGAGCCAGGTCCGCCTCGGTAGCCATGTCGTATCCGGCTGTCGCGACCGGTGAGCACAGATCCACCGCGATGATGTCTGCGCCCTCGGACGCGAGGCGCACGGCGTGTGCGCGGCCCTGACCGCGGGCCGCTCCGGTGATGAATGCGACCTGTCCGTCCAATGTGCCCATGTTGATTCCCCTGCCCGTGTGACTACCTGAAACCTAGAACATGTTCATCTTGCGGGTTCTGGCGGTGCCGGGCAGGGGAACCGGAAAATTTGTTATCCGCGAAGGAGTTTCGTCAGATCTTCGAGGACGGTCGCGTCCTCGATGGTGGATGGCACTGTGTACTCCTCGTTGTCGGCGATCTGGCGCATGGTCTTGCGCAGAATCTTGCCGGAACGAGTCTTCGGTAGGGCGCCCACCACTGTTACGTCGCGGAACGTGGCGACGGCACCGATCTGATCGCGGACCCGGGCGACCAGTTCTTTGCGCAGCGTCTCTGGATCGATGTCGACGCCGGACTTGAGTACGACGTAGCCGCTGGGACGCTGTCCCTTGAGTTCGTCGTGGATGCCGATGACGGCGCATTCCGCGACTGCGGGATGGCCTGCGACAACAGCTTCCATGCTGCCGGTCGAGAGGCGATGGCCCGCAACGTTGATCACGTCGTCACTGCGGCCGAGGACGAATACGTAGTTGTCCTCGTCGATGTAGCCGGAATCGCCGGTGAGGTAGTAACCGTCGAAGGTGGAGAGATAGGACTTGACGTAGCGATCGTCGTCGCGCCACAGTCCGGCGAGTGTGCCGGGAGGCAGGGGGAGACCGATCACGATGTTGCCCTCGGTGCCTGCCTCGACGAGTTCGCCCTTGCCGTCGACGATTTCGACGCGATAGCCGGGGCACGCGACGGTGGGGGAACCGGCCTTGATCGCCATGGGTTCGAGGCCACGAAGGTTTGCGCAGATCGCCCACCCGGTTTCGGTCTGCCACCAGTGATCGATGACCGGCCGGTCGAGAACGCGGGTCGCCCATTCGTACGTGTCGGGGTCGAGGCGCTCACCGGCGGCAAACAGGGTATCGAGCGACGAGATGTCGTACTTGGCAATCTCTTTCGCATCGGGATCGGCTTTGCGGACAGCGCGGATTGCTGTCGGCGCGGTGAACAGCGCCGAGACCTTGTACTCGGAAATGATGCGCCAGAACGCGCCGGCATCCGGCGTTCCGACGGGCTTGCCCTCGTACATGACCGTCGTGGCTCCCG
The DNA here is from genome assembly GCF_019334125.1 of Rhodococcus globerulus. Classification (NCBI taxonomy): domain Bacteria; kingdom Bacillati; phylum Actinomycetota; class Actinomycetes; order Mycobacteriales; family Nocardiaceae; genus Rhodococcus; species Rhodococcus globerulus. Next base: position 6,541,440 of record NZ_CP079698.1, on the reverse strand, counting down.
CGAGAAGCGGGCCGTAGACGATGTACGAGTGGCCGACCACCCAGCCGACGTCGGACGCCGTCCACCACACCTGGCCAGGGGAGATGTTGTAGAGATTCTTCATCGTCCAGGTCAAGGCAACTGCGTGTCCGCCGTTGTCGCGCACAACGCCCTTGGGCTTACCCGTGGTGCCCGAGGTGTAGAGGATGTAGAGCGGATCGGTAGCGGCGACAGAGACCGGAGCAGCCGGCGTCGAGTCGGAGATCAGCTCGTCCCAGTCGAACCACGCTGCGCCACTGGACTTGTAATCGGCCGCCGAACCCGGAATCTGCTCACGATTTTTCACGATGACGGTGTGCGCCGGTGTCGCGGAAAGCTGCAGAGCCTTCTCCACCATCGGCAGATATTCGATGGTGCGGCCCGGCTCGAGGCCACCAGACGCGGTCACCAGGACAACCGGGCCGGCGTCGTCGATACGAGTTGCGAGTTCCTTCGCGGCAAAACCGCCGAACACCACCGAATGCACTGCGCCGATGCGCGCACAGGCCAGCATCGCGATTGCTGCTTCGGGGATCATCGGCATGTAGATGATGACGCGATCGCCCGCCACAACACCTTGGTCGCGAAGCACACCGGCAAACAGTGACACCTGCTCGAGCAGTTCCGAGTACGTGTACGTGGCCTTGGTGGGGACCATCGCGGAGTCGAAGATCAGTGCGGTCTGATCGCCGCGGCCGTCACGGACGTGGCGATCGAGAGCGTTGAAGCTCGTGTTCAGCGACGCACCCGGAAACCAGCGGTAGACGGGCGCCGCGGAATCGTCGAGAGCTGAAGTGGGAGCCACATCCCAGTCGACTGCCTGCGCAGCGTCGAGCCAGAACTTTTCCGGCTGGTCCATGCTCTCGCGGTACGCGTCGGCATAGGTGGTGTGGGACGCCGGCTGGCTCTCGCTCATCGATGTGGGTCCTTTCCTCAACTTCGGACATCTGTGACGGGAAACACCTTAGGCCAGGTAGGGAACAGATTGGCGCCGAGGATGGCCGGGGAGGTTCCTTTGCGCTGGACGGGCTCGATTTGTCGGTCAGTGGCGGGTTTCGAGCGCGGGGTCGGGAGCCGGCGCGAGTTCTGCCTCCTCGCGTCGAATCGTGACGCGGAGTACGGCGAGCAGGAACAGCGAGAGAACAAATCCGGTGAGGGCGCCGAACTGATCTTGGGCAAACAGGAACACCTGCGTCACGAGAAGGTTGACGACGATGGAAGCCCGCAGCAGTCGCAGCGCGCGTAGGTAGCGTCCGCGGAACAGGAACCACACACCGAGAATGACCAGGATTCCGGCGGTAATACTCGACAGCAGAACCACAAGATCGGAGATGTCCTGCGCGATGATCTCCTCGTCGGTCACAAACGCGACGACGACGCTGATCACTGCGCTGAGTGCGTCCAGGACAAAGATTGCCAGCACGACGCGACGGACTATTCGATGACCGACAAAGGCGTCGAGGCGGGCCGAGACCGAGTTGCGCCACTGTGTGATCCGCGATTCGATACCGTCGCCGGTGGGGGTGTGTGAGTGCAGACCAGCCCTGATCGAACCGGCCAAGTCGGCAAGCGTGGGGTCGCGGACTCCGTCGAGAACGCGCAGTGCATGGTTGTAATGAACGGTATCCAGTTGTCCGAGAGCAAGATCCGACAGCGCTCGCGCGCCGATGGACAGTCGATGGCGGTCGTTCATGCCGCGCCGGATCACCACTTCACGCGCTACCAGGTAGAACAGAACAAAGACGACGTACATGATGGCAATGGCGGGTTGGTAGAAGTAGTTGACGTCGGCCGTGACGAACTTGCCGATCTCGTCGATGAACAACCCGAATCCGATGCCGCCGATCAGCGATGCGCGGTCGCGGATTCGACTGCCTTCCGTGATGGCTGTCATGACGATCGCGACCGCCATCAGCAGTCCGCCCCACAGAACGTGCGCGATATGCAGTGCACCGCCGCCGATCTGGGGATATCCCATGGCAGCGAGGTAGGCGCGGGTGATGAGCACCGTGGCAATCGAGGCGAAGAGGAACACTTCGAAGCGCGCCAGCGCGGCGCGGTCGTAGCTGTGCGTCAGTACGCTCGGATCGGTCGCCTTCGGATTCACCGGGGTACCCCCAAATTACGATAGCGAGAGATCCGCGCAGAGGTTCTGTCGACGGTGGATTCAGTTGCCAGCAAGGCGAGTTCGTGAGAGATTGCCGCCCCGACGCGTTTGGAGAACTCGACGGGTTCGTCTGCCGCATCGGGCCGTTCGGGGATGATGGCGTCGACGATGCCGTCACGTAGAAGGTCCGACGATCGAATTCCCTGGGCCGCGGCCATCTGCGGAGCGTGGGTGATGTCGCGATGCACGATCGCACTGGCGCCTTCGGGTGGCAGTGGGGCGAGCCAACCGTTCTGTGCGGCCAACACCCGATCGGCCGGCAGAAGCGCCAATGCGCCGCCGCCAGTGCCCTGACCGAGAAGCACCGAAACCGTGGGCGTCTTCAGCATCACGAGATCTGCTATGCAGCGGGCGATTTCGGGAGCCAGTCCGCGTTCTTCAGCCTCCTTGGACAGCGATGCTCCGAGCGTGTCGATCACGAGAACCAAGGGAAGTTGTAGTTCTTCCGCCAGTTTCATGCCGCGTCTCGCCTCACGCAGGGCCGCAGGCCCCATGGTGTTCTGGGTTGACTGCCCACTGCGATCCTGCCCGAGCAGGATGCAGGGGTAACCTCGGAACCTGGCGAGCGAGAGCAGGATCGTCTTGTCGGTCTCACCTTGGCCCGTGCCACTGAGCGGTACCTGTTCGGTGGCAGCATGGCGCAGTAGTTGCCGGATACCCGGACGGTCTGCGCGGCGGGACAGCATCACCGACTGCCAGGCCGGAACGTCGGGAATTTCGGGAATATCTGCGGATTCGGGTGCTGACGGCGCCGGGGGATCGCTGAGAACACACAGTGCTCGATTGACCAGCAGGCGAAGACGTTCGACGGGCACCACACCGTCGATTACGCCGTTGCGGTACAAGTTCTCCGACGTTTGAATGCCCTCGGGGAACTTTTCGCCGTACAGCGACTCGTAGACACGTGGTCCGAGAAAGCCCACCAGTGCGCCGGGTTCGGCAATGGTGATGTGACCAAGCGATCCCCAAGAGGCAAATACGCCACCGGTGGTGGGGTTGCGCAGGTAAACCAGATACGGCAGATGTGCCCCCTTGTGGAGTGCAACAGCCGCAGCGATCTTGACCATCTGCACGAAGGCAACGGTGCCCTCCTGCATCCTGGTTCCGCCGGACGTGGGGGAGGCCAGGAGCGGAAGTTGTTCTGCCGTGGCACGTTCGACGGCCGCCGTGATTCGTTCCGCTGCGGCGACGCCGATCGAGCCCGCGAGAAAGCTGAAATCGCAGGCGATTACCGCGACCCGACGCCCACGAACGGTGCCGACGCCGGTAGTGACCGACTCGTCGGCACCGCTCTTTTCCCGAGCTTTGGCAAGGTCTGCGGCGTACTCCGGGCCGGGATGGACGTCGAGCGGCGCCACGTCCCAGGAGGCGAAGCTCCCTGGATCGAGTACCTGCGCCAGTAATTCCTCGGCCGAGATTCGCACAACACCCTCCGTATCAGGTAAGCACCTTCGCTGCGGACGAACCTACGGGGCGAAGTGCGTGAGTGTGAAACCGGATCAGCGGCCGAAGGCTTCCTTCCACGAGACGACCTTGCCGATGCGAAGGATGGAGCGCTGGTAGATCTTTGCCGCGATCATCGAGAAGATGACGGTCACAGTCACCATCAGCACGATGGTGCCCACGATCTGGAATGGCGTTGCCACACCCGCAGCGATCCGTAGCGGCATGAGGATGGCGGAGAACGGCGGAATCCAACTGAGAACGTTGCTCAGAGTTCCGTCCGGATTTCCGACGGTGGAGAACGCGATACCGAACATCGCCACGATGAGTATCACCAGTGGTGCGGCTGTGGCATTGACATCTTCCTGCCGCGACACCATGGAACCCGCGGCGGCATAGAGAACGGCAAAGAATGCGAACCCGAGAATGAACCAGCCGATGGTGCCGATCAGCACGCCGATCGCGGTTCCGGTCACAGTCAGAAGCCCGGTTGCCAGGCCCGTGCCAACTCCGGCTATCGCGTACGCGGCCAGCTGGAGTAGTCCCACCGCACCGATTCCGAGTACCTTGCCCCACAACAACTGCAACGGCCGAAGCGTCGAAAGTAGCAGTTCGACAACACGACTCGACTTTTCCTCCACGACACCCATTGCCACGTAGGTGCCGAACAACATGATCTGCATGTACAGCAGCGCCACCGCTGCAACGGACAGCGCGATGCGCTGACCCTGCTCGGGGTCTGGCGGATCGAGAGTATCGACGGTGACCGTGGCGGCTGCCGTGGCGTTGGCAAGCTGCGCCGGATCGACTCCCGCCTCGGTCAGCGCGGTCGATTGCGCTTGCTGGGCAACGGAACTCTCGACTACCACTCGCAGGTTGGTGTCGATTTCCTTGTTCGTGACGACGGTGACGCTACCGCCGTCGCCCGGTACGACTGCGAGGTCGAGGTTTCCGTCCTTCACGTCGGTGCGGGCTGCTTGCTCGTCGCTGTACTCCTTCACCTCGACCGGAGTTCCGATCGCGTCGCCGGTGGTGACAAGAGTCTGCGAGAGCGACTGATCGCCCACCACACCGATCGTGGACTTGCTGTCGTCACCGCCGGAGAACAGCGAGATGCCGATGATGCCACCGACAATCGCGATCAGAATGATGATGTTGCTGATCAGGAAACTCTTTTTGGCTATCTGCGTGGTGAATTCGCGCCGCGCGACCAACCCCACAGCGCGGGCCCCACTCAACTGTGTACTCACGCTGCAACCACCTCGCGGAACAGATCGGTCAACGACGGGCGTCGACGGGTGAATTCGTGAACCGGGCCCGTTTTCAGAGCAGCGTGCAGGATCTGCTGATCGTCAGCGGTGGCGTCGACGCTCAGGAGCGTCCGTCCACCGCCGTGGCTGATTGCCGAGACGCCGATGAGGTGATCGGCCCAGCCGGCGGGAGCGTCGGGCGCATGCACTTCGAGCTGGGCATTTCCCTTACCGCGCAACTCGTTCACTGTTCCGATCTCGCGCATACTGCCCCGGCTGATGATGCCCACACGATCACACAGGCGCTCCACCAGTTCGAGTTGGTGGCTGGAGAATATGACGGGCACGCCCGTGCGCGCCTTTTCGACCAGGACTTCACTCATGACGTCGACAGCTACCGGGTCCAAACCCGAAAAGGGTTCGTCCAGCACCAGTACCGCGGGATCGTGAACCAGTGCGGCGGCGAGTTGCACACGTTGCTGATTGCCCAGCGACAACGAGTCGACGGTGTCCTTGACTCGACCGGCGATGTCCAAGCGTTCCGTCCAGCGCTCTGTTGCCGCCCGTGCGTCAGCCTTGGACAGGCCGTGTAATTCTGCGAGGTAGGACAATTGGGTGCCCACCTTCATTTTCGGATACAGTCCACGTTCTTCCGGCATGTACCCGATGGTTCGGCGGACATCGAGGTCGACAGGTTTGCCGCCGAGTCGGACCTCCCCGGAGTCGGCCGCAAGCACACCGAGGGCGATGCGCATGGTCGTCGTCTTTCCGGCGCCGTTACTGCCGACAAACCCGAAGATCTCCCCTGGATGCACCTCGAAGCTGAGGTTGTCGAGCGCAACGACGTCGCCGTAGCGTTTCGAAATGCCGTCGATCGTGAGGGTGGCTGGCATGGTTCCTTCCCATCGGTCGAAATGTTCTACTGCGGTCAGTCTGTGTCGCCAGGTTCCGGATCGGGTTGCGTCCAGGCAATGATCATCGCCGGTGTACATGCGCCGATCAGCATCGCGGTGATTGCCATCCCACCTCCCGAGTACGCCAGTCTCTCTACATTCCACCCCACTGTCGAGGTGAAAATCAGGAATATCGCGACAATGAAGACCAACGTTTGGGTTACGGTCAGCGCGATCGAGCGGGCACTGTTGCGCTGCTGGATCTCCCATTCGTCCAGCGCATCACGTGGCGCGTCGCCCTGACGCCCTGAGACCACTTGCACAGATGTCCACAGGGGCAGAAATATGAATGTAAGCGGCACCCAGAGCAGGGGAGCCACCGTGGTGTTGAAAAGAAAAGCGACTGCCAAGACGATCATCGCGGTGAATACGACGCCGAGCGCGGTCACGAGCACCCGTCGGCGCCGACGGGTGCGCCACTTCGGCAACCAATGCCGGAAAGTTTCCTCTTGCTGCAGGAACTGTCTGGTGCGGCGCGCCTGGTAGCGGTCGATCAGATTTAGTTCAATCAGATTCGTTTGGGACACTGGTCTTTTCGCTCCCTTCGGTGATCCGGCCCGGTCGGTAGACCTCGGTGGACAGGGGGCCGAACTCCGCGCGGGAGAACACCGCTTCCACCGGGAGGTCGAACACGTCGCAGATGCGGAACGCGAGATCCAGGCTGGGGTAGTGGTCGCCGCGCTCGAGCGCGCCGACGGTCTGGGGATTTACATCGACAAGGTGTGCCAGCTGCGCCCGAGTCATCTTTCGCTCGGCACGAAGTACACCGATGCGATTGAAGATGGGGAGCGAGGCTCCCCGCCGGACTGGGCTCATGCATCAAAGTGTTGTAAAAACCCAACGTTTTGTCAAGGATTCTGCATCCCGAAGTCATGCCGGCATGTGCCGATCGGATTAGGGTTTGCGATATGGCTACGGATGAATTGGTGCTCGAGAAGTCCCACGTTGTGATTCAGGTGCTCGAGGACGGCAGCTACAGCGTGGGGTCGCAAGGCCGGGACGAGGTCTGGCACGCGCCGATGGAAAAAGGTGCCGTCGTCGGCATCGGGCAGCACACGCCCGGCGACGTCGAGGGTGAATCGTGGTGGGTGGTGTACGGGCAATCCGATGCGCAGGCCGACGTGACGGTTCGCCTCGAGGACGGTTCCCACGTTCCGGTACTGCGCATCGGCGACATCTTCGTTTGTGAATGGGTGAGTGTGCCGCAGCGGGCGTTGCTCTATCGATCAGATCGTCCGGTGGAGTCTCAGCCGACCAACTTGTCGGTGCTCTTTGCTCGTCCGCGGTTCATGCCCAACGCGCCGTTCCCGGAGAACGATCGCCTGTAGAGGGTGTTACGGTACGTACTGTACCGTTTAGAATATGACGTCCTGGCCCGCAGAACTTCCCGTTGTTCAACTGCGCATTGCGCGCCCCACCGATCGGCTTGCCGAGGTAATTGCCTTCTATCGCGATTGTGTGGGCTTTGCCGAGTTGTATCGATTTGCCGGGCATGCGGGATACGACGGCATCATGCTCGGGCTGCCGGATGCGAGTTATCACCTCGAATTCACTACCCACGAGGATGGCAGCCCATGTCCGGCGCCGACCCGCGACAATCTGCTGGTTCTGTACTTCACCGGAGAGTCTGCGATGTACGAGGTGGTGCAGCGGTTGGGTGAGGCCGGGCATGAATCGGTCGAGTCCGAGAACCCGTACTGGATCGAGAACGGCGGCATGACCTTCGAGGATCCCGACGGATGGCGCCTGGTCCTCATGCCGCGGCCGGTGCTCTAAATGGTGCGCACGCGTGACGACCGTATCGACGACGCCGTCATTACCGCAGCTTTGGAGTTGTTGGCAGAGAAGGGGTATGCCGAGCTGTCGATCGGATCAGTCGCATCGAGAGCCGGTGTTCACAGGCCTGCGATTTACCGGCGATGGCCGTCCAAGCGGCATCTGGTTGTCAATGTTGTTTTCGGACAGATCGGTATCCATCCGACGCCGGATACCGGCGATCTTCGCGCCGATCTGATCGCCGGCATCACGACTGTGGTTGTGGGACTGCGGGACACCGTTGTCGGCTCCGTGCTTCCAGCGCTGGTTGCGGACCTGGCGGCAGACCCGGAACTGGCCAGCACTTTCCGTGAGTCCTTCTTCGAGCCGCGTCGCAATTCCACTGCGGCAGTGCTGGAATCGGCGCGCGTCCGGGGCGAGATTCGTGGGGACTTCGACCTGGATTTTGTGCTCGACGCACTCGCAGCACCAGTCTATTATCGGGCGCTGTTCCGGCACTTACCCCTGGACGTGCACCTTGCGGAGCAGGCGGTCGATACGGTCCTGCTCACATTGGCACCGCGCGAAGAATCGTGATTTCTTTTTCGGCTCAGTTCAATTCGAGCGGATCTGGACCGACACGAATGTTCGTGTTCAGCGCGTCGATTGCTGCCGACTGATCGGCGCTCAGAGCAAAGTCGAAGATATCGGCGTTGTCGCGCATGCGCTGCGTTGTCACTGTCTTGGACAGTACGGTGTGACCCTGTTCGACGTGCCAGCGCAAAATGACCTGCGCCGGCGATTTGCCCAGTGCCGCAGCGATGTCGACGATCGTCGGATCATCGAGGATGGTGCCCTGGCCGAGCGGGCTCCACGCCTCGATCTCGATACCGCGGTCTTGTGCATATTTCCGCGATGCGTGCTGTGCCAGCCTGGGGTGCAGCTCGATCTGGTTGACGGCGGGTGTGATCGAACTGCGCTCTGCCAGCAGATCGAGGTGCTCGGGGAGGAAGTTGGAGACGCCGATTGCTCGGGTACGTCCGGAGGCGAGGATCTCCTCGAACGCCGCCCAGGTCTGCGCGATCAGGCCTTTGCCCGGCGCCGGCCAGTGGATCAGGTACAGGTCGACGTAGTCCAGGCCGAGCTTGGTCAAACTGGTGTCGAACGCTGCCAATGTGCGGTCGCGGCCCTGATCGTCGTTCCACAATTTGGTGGTGACAAACAGTTCGTGTCGGGGGATGTCCGAGGCCGCGATTGCGCGGCCGACGCCGGCTTCGTTTCCGTAGATCGAAGCGGTGTCGATGTGGCGATATCCCAGGTCGAGGGCGGTAGCGGTGACATCCTCGGTCTGCTCGTCCGGAACTTGGAACACGCCGTATCCGAGTTGCGGAATGGTGATCGGTTCGCCGGTGGTTCCGTGGGTCAGTGTGCGGTCGGGTATCGACAACATCGTGGGTGCCTTTCGAGACTCGAGGTGCAGCGACGGCCTTCTAGGCCGCAGCGACCTATGCCGCGCATGCAACTATTGCGTGCGCCGGATAAATAGTTGCACACGCGTGTTGTCTGCGCAAGCGCGGGACTGCTACTCCTCGAAAAGTTGCCCGTCGTCCATACGCCACTTCCGGGTGCTGCGAGTGGAACTGAGCATCCGGCGATCGTGAGTGACAAGAAGCAACGTGCCCTCGAAGGATTCCATTGCCTGCTCGAGCTGCTCGATCGCCGGCAGGTCGAGGTGGTTGGTGGGCTCGTCGAGCACGAGCAGGTTGACCCCGCGGGCCTGGAGCAAAGCCAGTGCCGCCCTGGTTCTTTCGCCGGGGGAGAGGGACGCTGCCGACCGCAGCACGTGATGCCCGCGTAGACCGAATTTGGCGAGGAGAGTACGGACGTCGGCGTCGGGCCACTCCGGAACCTGGGCACCGAAAGCCTCGACCACCGGCTGATCACCCTCGAACAGCCCTCTGGCCTGATCGATTTCGCCGATAGCGACACCGGATCCGAGGGAAGCGATTCCCTCGTCCGGAGTGAGTTTGCCGAGCAGGACATTCAATAGGGTGGTCTTACCGGCGCCATTGGCGCCGGTGATGAGAATGCGGTCACCCCAATCGATTTGCGTCGTGACGGGTCCGAAGGTGAACTGGCCGCGGGTTACCTTGGCGCCGTTGGTGGTTGCGACCACAGATCCGGATCGGGGAGCGGCCGCGATTTCCATGCGCAACTCCCATTCCTTGCGAGGCTCCTCCACCACGTCGAGGCGCTCGATGCGGCGCTGAGTCTGACGGGCTTTGGCCGCTTGCTTTTCCGTCGACTCGGTACGCAATCCGCGGCCGATCTTGTCGTTGTCCTTGGCCTTACGGCGCGCATTGCGTACGCCGTGTTCCATCCAGTTGCGCTGCATCTGGGCGCGATCTTCGAGTTCGGACCTGGTGCCCGCATATTCTTCGAACGCCTCGCGGGCGTGCTGGCGAGCAATCTCACGCTCAGCAAGGTACGACTCGTACCCGCCGTCGTAGACGGCGATATTCTGTTGTGCCAGATCAAGTTCCACGATTCCGGTGACGGTGCGCGAAAGGAACTCGCGGTCGTGGCTCACCACAACCAGGGCCGCTCGCGTTTCTGCGACAAAGCGTTCGAGTTGCTCGAGGCCACGCAGATCGAGATCGTTGGTGGGCTCGTCGAGCAGCAGGATGTCGTAGCGAGAAAGCAGCAGCGACGCGAGGCCGGCGCGAGCCGCCTGACCACCGGACAGTGCCGTCATGTGTGCATCGAGGGGAACTCCGAGGCCCAGTTCGTCGACAACTTTCTCCGCGCGTTCCACCAGGTCTGCGCCGCCGAGTGTGAGCCAGCGCTCGAGCGCCGGCGAGTACAGGTCTTCCGCGGAATCCGCGAGGGTTTCCGCAGCGGCATTCATGACGTCTTCGGCGTGCGTGACTCCGGTGCGTCGGCCCAAGAATTCGAGAACGGTCTCACCTGCGATGCGGTCGGGTTCCTGCGCCAGGTAGCCAACAGCGGCGTCGGGTGGGCTGAGGGTGATCGACCCCTCCACATCAGCGGTTCCGGTTCCGGCCAGCGCTGTCAGGAGCGTCGACTTGCCCGCGCCGTTGGCGCCGACAAGGCCGATGACGTCGCCGGGGGCGACGGTGAGATCGAGATCGGAGAACAGGGTGCGTTCTCCCCGGGAAGCTGAGAGTCCGCTGATGCGCAGTGTTGCAGTCACAGGTGAAGTATCCCCTGTGCTGCGCACAGCGTCAGCGTCGCACCAGGTGATACCAGCACGGATGGGCCGCACGGGCAGGCAACGGCGCATCGGCCATATCGGCCGGATCACTCGACACCATGGTCCAGCCGTCGAAAGCTCGGGCGACGTCGTCCTTCGACACGCCATGCGGCATCGGCCATCGATGGCCTGGACTGAAGGCGAACATGATCAACGACGCTTCCGGTGCCGTGACGGCATTGACGGACTCCGCGTATTCACCGCGCTCGTGATCGTTCAGGCCGTGGAAGCATCCGATGTCCAGGACCAGCATGTGACCCGGGTCGACTGCGATGTGCAGATCGGTTGCGTCCTCATGCAGGAACCGAATGTTCGAGTGGGCCTCGCGGGCCCGGATCCGTGCTTTGTCCAGAGCTTCCTGCTCGTTGTCGACTCCGGTGACCTGCCAGCCACGCTTTGCCATGTCGATGGAGTGCTTTCCGGTTCCGCATCCGATGTCGAGGGCGCGCCCGTTGTCGGGGACGGGGATAAAGTCGAGTAGAGCGGACAGTTGGGTGTCAAAACCTCGCCGGGTGTGCTCCCACGGAGTCACTCCCACTTTGTAGGCGAGATGGTAGGGAAGATTCATCGCCGTCCCTTTCCCTCGAGGAGATTTCAAGGCGTGTCTTCCAAGGTAGACGGGGTTTTCGGGCAGGACAAGGGGGCATGCGCGGGAACACTCCACCGGTTTGCCGCGTTGACTGGGTATGACCGAACCACAAGACGTGACCACTGTTCCGAGCATTGTGTTGGCCGACGGCAAGGCCATACCCGCTTTGGGATTCGGTGTCTTCCAAGTGCCGGACGACCAAACTCGAGACGCCGTATCAACCGCCTTGCAGGCTGGTTATCGAAGTATCGACACCGCCAAGATCTACGGAAACGAGGCCGGTGTCGGGCAGGCGATTGCCGAGTCCGGTATCAACCGCGAAGACCTCTACATCACCACCAAACTGTGGAATGACGATCAGGGATACGAGTCGACGCTGGCGGCATTCGACGCGAGCCTCGAGCGACTCGGCCTCGATTACCTCGACCTCTACCTGATCCACTGGCCGGTGCCGTCGCAGGACCTTTACGTCGACACGTTCAAGGCATTCCAGAAGCTCAAGGCCGATGGTCGGGTGCGGTCGATCGGTGTTTCGAACTTCACCGTCGACAACCTCGAACGGGTGATCGGGGAGACGGGTGAGGTGCCGGTCCTCAACCAGATCGAATTACACCCCAAGTTCAACCAGTCCGAACTTCGCGCCTTCCATACCGGCAAGGGAATTGCCACCGAGGCGTGGAGTCCGCTCGGCCAAGGCACTCTGCTCACGGATCCCGTCATCACCGCGATCGCCGACGCCCATGGCGTGACCGCCGCTCAGGTTGTCATTCGTTGGCATCTGCAGATCGGCAACGTCGTGATCCCCAAGTCGGTGACACCGTCGCGTATCAAGGAGAACTTCGACGTCTTCGGATTTGCATTGACGCCGGACGAGATCAATGCCATTGGATCACTTGATGATCCGGCCGGTCGAATCGGTCCGAACCCGGCGGTGTTCGGGAGCTAGATCAACGAATACCTGCAATAAGGCAACGGCACTCCCACTATCGAGTGGGAGTGCCGTTGCCGTGTCGGATCAGTTCAGATGTGTGCGGTGCTCTGCGGTGAAAGCGATGTGTTCATCGGTGCGTCCGGTGCGGAGTTTCTCCACCCACTCGGGGTCGGCGAGAAGTGCGCGCCCGATGGCGACCATGTCGAATTCGCCGTCCTCGTACTGAGCTTCGAGACGCTCCAGTCCGGTGACATCGGATGCCGCGTCGGCGGTGAAGGCCGTGGTGAACACAGAATCGAGCCCGATGGATCCGACTGTGATGGTGGGCAGGCCGGTCAGCTTCTTCGTCCAGCCGGCGAGTCCAAGTTTGCTGTCGTCACCGCCCAGTTCGGCGAACGCCGGCTCCCAGTGTCGCCTCGTCGACGGGTGCAACACATCGACTCCCGCATCGACCAGCGGAGCGAGGATGCGCCCCAGTTCCGCCGGACTCTGGGCGATCCGAGCGTCGTACTGACCGGACTTCCACTGCGAGAAACGGTAGACGATCGCGAACTCGTTTCCGACAGCCTCTCGGATGGCAGCGACAACCTCAGCCGGGAAGCGAGTTCTGGCTTCGAGCGATCCGCCATATGTATCTGTGCGGACATTTGTTCCAGCCCAAAGGAATTCGTCCAGTAGGTAGCCGTGCGCGCCGTGTAGTTCCAGGCCGTCGAATCCGGTGCTCTGTGCGTTGAGGGCGGCATCTACCCAGGCCTGCTTCAGTGTTTCGAGATCAGACGTGGTGAATTCTCGTCCCAAGCGCGTGCCGTCGAGCGCCAAACCGGACGGGCTGACGGTCTCGGCCTCGGGATTGAGGCGGGAGTTCTCGCCGCGCTCGACACCCAGATGCCAGAGTTGCGGAATGATGGATCCGCCCTCGGCGTGGACGGCGTCGACAACCGAGCGCCAGCCGTCCAGGCTCGAGTCGCCGTAGATGCGCGGAACTCGGGTATGCGGGCCGGCGGCGGGGTCTGGGATGTACGTGCCTTCGGTGATGATCAGGCCGACACCACCGGCTGCCCGACGACGGTAATACTCGGCTACGTCGGCTCCGGGAATTCCGTCGGGCGAGAACGCGCGGGTCATCGGGGCCATGGCAAAGCGGTTACGCAACGAGAGTGATTTCACCTCGAAGGGCTGGAAGAGGCCGCGCAACGCGGAGGCCTCGGGGGCGTTCGAAGTGGGGGAAAGAGTCACAGGTCTGTTCAACGTGGCGGCCTCGACGACTATTCCGGGTGATGGCAGTCGATATTAGTTAGTGCAGTATTAGTTATCGCACTAACTAATCTGCTACGGTGTACTCATGACCACGCAGGAGTCGCTCACCGATCCGCTGGCACTCGACCGCCAGGTGTGTTTTGCGCTCGCCGTTGCGAACCGGGCCGTGCTGTCCGTGTACCGTCCGTTGCTCGAGCCGATGGGCCTCACGCATCCCCAGTATCTCGTGATGCTGGCGTTGTGGGGGAAGGCCCCGATGGCGGTCAAGGAAATCGGGCAAGCATTGCAACTCGATTCGCCGACGCTGTCACCGCTGCTCAAGCGTCTCGAGGCGTCCGGGCTGATCACGCGAACGCGGAGCCGGGCTGACGAGCGCCAACTCGACGTCGATCTCACCGAAGCTGGTGCAGCTTTGCGGAGCGAGGCGGAGAAGATTCCGCCGGCAGTGGTGGAGAAGCTTGGTGTGGGACTAGCTGAACTCGAAGAACTTCACACGGTGCTCACGCGTGTCAATGAAGCCGCGTTGCGTGCTGGAGCACTAGACCAATGAAAGGTAAGGATATGTCTACCGTGCCCGCAGGAAAACAGCGCACGTCACCGAATCCTATTCAGTGGCTTGGCTATTCGTTCGGTCGCAAGTTGCCGGATTCCATGCAGGAATGGGTGCGCAACGATCTGATCGGCGATTGGGCGGTGCCACGTCACCTCGTCCGCAGCATGGTGCCGTTCCTGCCGGTTTTTGCGGTTTTCATGCTGTTCCCGGGTCCGTGGGCGCTGCGAGCGTCCATGGTGCTTCTCGGAGTATTGCTGGCGTTGTTCTATTCCGTTTCCTACATGGCGCAGAACAGGTCTCGTCGACTCGAACGCCACGGCCTGCCCGCGGATCTGGAAAACCCGAAAAAGGTCACTCGTCACGACGCCGAGAAGGCCGCATACGACAAGCTGTACGGCCACAGTTAGTCGGGGCCGTACGAACTTCAGTCCCTAGTTGCGAATTCGCGTGCCTCGAATGCCAGATCGTCTGCAGCGGAATCCATGCGGGCGATCTCGCGATCAGGCACCGTCAGGACGGCGACGATCGGCACTGCCATCGCAAGAAGTCCGATGACAAAGACGGGGAAGAGGAACGCGAACACCTCGAGCCCGACGGGTGCGGGGGCGGACGTGTCGTGGACAACCTCCACCGCTGCCATACCGGTGTAGTGCATGCCGACCACGGCGACACCCATGATCACACCGGCGATCAATCGCATGACGGTGGATTCCATCACCATCGTGAACCACAACGCGGCGGTGCCGGCCACAACGGCGATCACCAGTGACAGTGCGACGAAGTACATGTTGTAGTTGATCTCACCCTGAAATCGCAAGGCCCGCATACCCGTGTAGTGCATGATGTTGACCGCGATGCCGACGAGGAAGCCGGCGGCCAGGAGCCGAGACCAGCGGAATTCTGTGCCGACGATCAACAAGCCGACAAATACTGCGGTCACGGACATCAGCGCCGAAATGATCGTCCAGGTCAGACTGTAGCGAATGGGACTGCCGGGCACGGCAAACCCGAGCATTGCGATGAAGTGCATCAACCAGATACCGACACCGCCGATGGACAGTGCGCCCATGAACAACCAGCGCAAGCGAGCTGCCGGGTGGGTGGCCGCCGCGCCGTGTCGGGTGCATGCCAATCCGATGACCGATCCCGAGACTGCAACGGCGAACGCCAGTCCGAGCAGCCAGATTCCCATCGAGAAATGGTGCATTTCATCCGACATGCCAGTTCCTTAGGTTTGTTGTTGTCAGAGGTGTCAGTACAGTGCTGCGGCCGCGATACGTTCGAGCGCGTACTCGGTGATCGTGATCAAGGCCTGCTTCGCAGATTCCCGGTTACGCGCGTCGATTTCGATCATCGGGACGCGGTTGGGCAGCGCGAGAGCCTGACGAAGATCACTCGCGGCGTGGATCGGAGCTCCGTCAAAACGGTTGACTGCCACGATGAACGGCAATCCGCGTGATTCGAAGAAGTCGACAGCGGCAAAGCTGTCTTCGAGGCGACGTGTGTCGACGAGGATGACCGCTCCGATGGCGCCGGTGATGAGGTCGTCCCACATGAACCAGAACCGTCGTTGACCCGGTGTGCCGAACAGGTACAGGACCAAATCGTCGGCCAGCGTAATGCGGCCGAAATCCATTGCAACTGTTGTGGTGTCTTTGTTCGGTGTCGCGCCGAGGTGGTCGATGCCGTCACTGGCGTCTGTCACCAATGCTTCGGTGCGCAGCGGCACGATCTCGGAGACCGTCCCGACAAGGGTGGTCTTTCCGACACCGAAGCCGCCGGCGATCACGATTTTCGTCGAGGTGACGCGAGATGATGCGTCAGAGTGCCCGAAGTCCACTGAGGGTCCTTTCGATCAATTCGCGGCGCTCGACCGCAGTCGCATCGCTTCGCAGAGTGGCTTGTACTTCCAATGCCCCGGCGACGATCAGATCCGCCACCAGGACTCGGGCCACCCCGATCGGAACACCAAGGTGTGCACCGATTTCCGCGATGGAGATCCGCTGCTCGCAGAGGGAGACGATCGAGGTGCGAATGTCTTCAGGTGCAAGGCGCCCAGCGACGGCATCCTCCATCGTCGCGACAATCGCTTCGATGGGGAGGTCGATGGACGGCTGAGTCCGACCTTCGGTGAGCGCGTATGGACGAACCAGACTCGGTTCGGGGTCAACGCGTTCGGGGTGATTGGACATGAGTATCAAGAATCCCGACCCGAACGAGCGGCAATGTCCATCGTCGGGCCGACTCGGTCGACCAGAGTTGCCATTTCGTACCCGATCTGACCGATATCGCATCCCGCAACGGCCAGCGCGGCCAGGTAGGCGCCGCTGCCGACGCCCATCAGCAGTAGATAACCGTTCTCCATCTCGACAACTGATTGCAGTACCGCTCCGCCGTCGAACAACCGTGACGCACCGGCGGAGAGGCTGGCGAGTCCCGAAGTCACAGCGGCCAATTGGTCAGCTCGATCGAGCGGAAGGTGGGTGCTCGCAGCACTCAACAGTCCGTCGGCCGAGACGATGATCGCGTGGCTCACTCCCGGTACGTCGCGGGCGAAACCCGAAACCAACCAGTCGAGTGAGCGAGGAGTCTCTTGGGCTCCGGCTGAATTCACTGTTCTCCTTCATCGTTGCGCACATTCGCACCACTGGGCGTGGTCGACCCGACAGTATTCTCGGTGCTACGACGCCGTCCGCGACTGACGCCGGACTGGTAGTCGCTCCACCCGCGTCTGACGTTCTCCGGATCCGTGCTCTGGCGGTGAGTGCCCGAGCGCAATGGTGCATTGGTGCCGCCGACAGTGCCGGGAACCAACCTCGCACCACGATCACGGATGGGTAGACCGGAGTCGGCGATTCTGGTGACAGGCAATTCGAACGACGCCCGGGCCGCAAGCCACCCCTGGTCGGCTTCTGTTGTCCAGGCGACTTCACCTGTGGCAGAAGCTGTCCCCGCTGTCGGGTCGACCAGCCACTCGGACACCATGCGGGCGTAGATCGGTGATGCTGCCGGGGGAGCGGAGACGGGCGCATCGGAAGGTTCCGTTGCGCGTGCGCCCGTACGTGGTGGGAAACCGTCGCGCGCACGAGAGGAGAAGAACGCCGCGGTGTTGGTCGGGGCGGTGGAGTTGAGTCGGTGCCTCGGTGCCGGTTCGGTGATTGGCTCCGGGGCAACAGTTTCCGCCGGAGCGACGAAATGCTCGGCAGGTGATGCACTCGGTTCGGGCGTCGGCGCCGCTGTGACGGGATCGCCGATTCCGGCTGCCCCGCTGGCACCTGGTGTGCGACGCGGCAGCCCGATCGACTCGACAGGGGCGCTGGCGCCGAGTTGCGCGGTCACAGTTGTGGGAGCGCCTCCGACGGGCGTCGGCAGGACCGCCCTGCCGGTGTTACCAGGCTGACGCTGCGGAAGTCCCGCAGCGGACATGGTGGGTGCTTGCGCGCCCATCGAATATGTCTCGGCCACTGTGGGTTCGGGAGCGCGCACAGGCTGAGCCGATAGCGGCGGTGCCTGAACGGGAGCAGCATTCCTGGCCGGAGCACCCTGGTGGGCCGGACTAGTGAACGGTGCAGTCACTGTGTCAGACGGATGCGCTTCGAGCAGTGCCGCGGGTAGGAGGATCGAGGCGGTGATGCCGGCGCGGTCGGGTGCATTGCCGGTGGGCCGCAGTCGAACGGAAATGTTGTGTCGCATACTGATCCGGCTGATGACGAACAGTCCCATGTGCCGGGCAGTGTCCGGCGTCATCTCGCCGCCCGAAGCCAGGCGCCCGTTGGCGTCGACAAGATCCGCGGTGGACATTCCCAGTCCCAGGTCGGCGACCTCCACGAGCATGGAGCCGTCGTTGGTGCGGGCCGCGTTGATGGTCACGGTCGACTCGGGCGGTGAGTATCGCAGCGCGTTGTCGAGGAGTTCGGCAACAATGTGTACGACGTCTGCGCTGGCTTGCCCGCTGATGACGGCGGACGGAATCTGACCGAGCCCGACGCGAAGGTAGTCCTCGACTCCGGAGACGGAGGCGCGCAGAGCGTCGGCAAGCTGGATCGGCGCGGTTCGACCGCGTCGACTTTCGGTGCCGGACAGGATGAGAAGGTTCTCGCCGTTGCGTCGCATTCGGGCCGCGATGTGGTCGAGGCGGAATAGGTTTTCGAGGCGCTTCGGGTCGTCTTCGTCCTGCTCGAGTTGCTCGATCAGGCCGAGTTGCTGTTCGACGAGGGACTTGTTGCGCCGTGACAGCGTTTCGAACATGTCGTTGACCTGGCGTCGCAGGGTTGCCTGTTCGCCTGCCAGGCTGATGGCCTGCCCGTGCATGTCGTCGACTGCGCGGGCAAGCTGTCCGATTTCCTCGTGAGTGTGGACGGGTACACGGGGGATTTCGAGGTCGCTGATCTTTTCGCCGGAGCGGATTCGTCCGATGGCCTCGGGCAGTCCGCGTCGTGATGCTTGCAGTGCCGCGAACCGGAGACGTCGGATGGGATCGACCAACGAGCGACTGATGATCAACGCGATCACGAGTGCGGCGAGGACAGCGGCGAGAACCAGGGCAGTGTCGCGCAGAGCTGCAGTTCGGGCAGTGTTGGACTCGGCGGTCACGCTGGTGCCGAACTGTTCGACGGCTGCGTCGGTGACCTCGTCGTACTGGTCGCTACTGGTTTGCAGTCCGATATCGACCTGACTGCTGAGCGGGGACGACGACGAGGTGGCGCCGATTTCGGCGATGCGGCTCTGTGCGGACGAACGCAGCGCGTTGACGGCCACTGCGGTCGGTGAGCTGTCCGATTCGTCTGGTGGTAGCACCTTGTCGAGTGCCGCTAGCTCCACGCCGGCGGTGGTGGCAAGCGCGGTGCGTGTTTGTTGATCGAGGCGGCCGGAGCCGAACAGAACGCGCTGATCGGACAATGCCCGACGTGCTTCCCACAGGGACGAGAACTCGCCGCCGCGCTGACGCAGAATGGGGCGCTGGGATGTATTGATGACGTCGGTGAATGCGCTCGAGATGTTGCTGGACACTTCATTGACGAGTGTGACGAGCCGTGCCGGTGCAACTGCGCCCGCTGCCACTTCGTCGACGATGGATGTGCTGTCCTCCAAAGCTCGGGTGACTTTGTCGTTGAGCACGTCGTCGGCCTGGAACGAGCGGCCGGCGGTGACAAGTTCCTGCATCGAATCGTTCACTGCCGTTGTGGCAGTCGTTGTTTCAGTGCCGGAAGAGGATGCGACTGCGAGGTCGTACAGAGCTTCCTCGAGGTGGAGGGCTGCGGGTACTGCGAGCACTCGTTCGGATGAGGAACTGAGCCTGGAGGCCTCGGCCAGTTCGGCCTGGATCCGGAAGGCGCCGAGTACGACGGCGATGAGCATCGGAACGGCAAGGACCGCGACGACCTTCCAACCGAGGCGCCACTCGCCGATCGACCACCAGGAGGTTGCTGTGTGTGCATCGTGTTTCATGCGGACCGCTTCCCCTTCATATTTGCCCCCTCGCCCAGTCCCCCGGATGGGTCACTGCGCGCACTCCTTCGAGCGCACGCAATCGAAGAAAGGTTAGCTGAACGGTAACAGACCGATCCGTGACAGGCTAGGCGTATGCCGGATTCCGGACCTTGGGCCGAAAATGTCCTGTCTGATCAGCTAAAGGACGAATCGGGCAAACGTAGCCAAATGGAAGCTGGATCAGCGAAGTTCGAGAAAGGACGTCAACTCAGCTGCAGCTGCCTGGCCGGCGCGGTTCGCGCCGATCGTCGACGAGGAGGGCCCGTAGCCAACCAGATGCACACGAGGATCGGAAGCCACCTGAGTTGCGAGGCGACCGCTCATCTCGATTCCGCCGCCGGTCCCACGCAGTCGAAGCGGCGCCAGGTGGTCGAGCGAACTCCGAAACCCAGTGCACCACAAGATGACATCGGCATACACGGTTGTGCCGTCGGCCCATCGCACCCCGTCCGGAAGGATCTCCGAGAACATCGGTCGTCGCGTCATCACGCCACGTTCGCGTGCCGCACGAATGGCAGGCGTCACCGGAAGGCCGGTGACCGACACGACCGACCCTGGCGGCAAACCGCGTCGTACTCGGTCCTCGACCATGGCGACGGCATCCCGACCGATCTCCGGGGAAAACGGTTCGTCGCGGAACTCCGGTTCGCGACGCGTCACCCACGTGGTGGTCGTTACCTGTGAAATCTCGTCGAGCAATTGCACCGCGGAGATGCCACCACCGACAACAACAACATGTTTGCCCGCGAACTCGTTGGCCGAGTAGTAGTCCTTGGTGTGTAATTGGCGCCCACGGAACGACGCGGCACCACGGTAGTAAGGAATGAACGGGCGCTCCCAGGTTCCGGTCGCATTGATCAGCCCGCGGGCCGCGTAGACGCCGTGGTCGGTCTCGATCCGTAGACGTTCCTGCCTCGGACACACCACTCGCGTATGGACGGGTCGGTGGACGGGCAGTTCGAATTGCTTCTCGTACAACTCGAAGTAATGGGGTACCGCAACCGACGCCGGTACCTGCTCGGCGTCGGTTCCCGTTGTTTCCGCGAACGACATACCCGGGAGATCGTGAACTCCGTTGACGGTGCTCAAGGTCAGGCTCGGCCACCGAAACTGCCAGGCACCGCCGGGACCGGCTGCGTGATCGAGCACGACAAATCCCGATTCGGGTAGAACAGAGAACTTGCGGAGGTAGTACGCCGCGGACAATCCGGCCTGGCCGGCGCCGATCACCACGATGTCGACATCGACGCTCGCGCTGCGTCCCTCGTCACTATCGCTTCTACTCATCGGTAATCTAACCTCCTGATGCGCAGAACTCTGCGGTGAGAGAACTACGTGGTCGGCAAACTGCATTCGGATCAACCCTTGCGCACGAGCCTTCCAGAAAAGAAAGCGAGCGGACATGATCGGGACTTCCCGTGACGGCAATGTCGTGACCATCGAATTGCAGCGTCACGAGCGTCGCAACGCGCTCAGTGCGGAACTCTGCATCGCGATCAAGGACGCAGTGACTGCCGCCGTCGCCGATCGCGCTCACGTCATCGTGATCACCGGACAGGGGTCCGCATTCTGCGCCGGTGCCGACCTGTCCGGTGACGTGTACATGGAAGGCTTCACCGACCGACTTTTCGAGATGCTCCGCTCGATCGACACGGCGCCGATCCCGGTGATCGCCGCGGTCAACGGTCCGGCCATCGGTGCAGGCACGCAGCTGGCCATTGCCTCCGACCTGCGCGTTGTCGCCCCGGCTGCGCGGTTCGGCATTCCAGCGGCGACGCTGGGTGTGTCTGTCGACAAATGGACGATGCGACGGTTGGCGTCACTCGTCGGCGGTGGCCCCGCTCGCACCGTTCTCCTCGGCATCGAGCAGATCGGCGCCGAAGAAGCATTCAACCGCGGACTTGCCAACAAGATCGGCACCCTCGACGACGCCCAGGAATGGGCGCACCGCATCGCCAACCTCGCACCACTGTCCTTGCGTCATATGAAGATGGTCCTCAACGACGACGGAACGATGGAAGAACAGTCGCCCGAGCAGCTCGACGCACTGCACGCCGCGTGGCTCAGTGACGACGTGCAGGAAGCCCGCGCCGCCCGCATCGAAAACCGCCCACCGGTCTTTAAGGGCAAATAGTCGCTAGTCTGGGCCCAATGAAGACGACGACGCTTCTCGGTGCTGCCGCGATCACCGCGGCAGCAGGATGGATAGCCCGCGCCGCATGGGGAATCCCGACGCAGATCGGGGCGTCGCGCAATGCGGTGCAACCCTATGCGGCGATGTCACCGCGATATCGGAATCGTCAGTTCCACAATTCGGACCCCAGCAGCGTGCTCGTGCCGGGCACCGATGCCGGGATGGCAAAGTCGTTGCTCACCCGCGGTTCGACGGGTCGGCCTCGCGCGCCCATCCCGTTGGCGACGCCGCTCGCACCGGCTCAGGCCGGGGGAGCCGCTGTCACCTGGTACGGGCATTCGAGTGTCCTCGTCGAGGTCGATGGCTACCGGGTGCTAGCCGATCCCGTGTGGAGTGAGCGTGTATCACCTTCTGCCACAGTCGGTCCCGCGCGTATGCATGCCGCTCCGGTGGCGTTGGCGGACCTCCCGAGCGTGGATGCGATTGTCATCTCCCACGATCATTACGACCACCTCGACATGGAGACGGTCAAGACTTTGACCCGCACCCAGACGTCGCCCTTTGTGGTGCCGATCGGGATCGGCGCGCATCTGCGGCATTGGAAGGTGCCGGAGAACCGCATCGTCGAATTGGACTGGGACGAGTCGACGACTATCGGTGACCTGGTGCTTACCTGCACCGAAGCTCGACACTTTTCCGGGCGAGGTCTTGTCCGCAACGCGACCCAGTGGGCATCGTGGGTGTTTGCCGGGCCGAAGCATCGGGTGTTCTTCGGAGGGGACAGCGGATACACACCGCGGTTCGTGGAACTCGGCACCACGTACGGGCCTTTCGACCTGACCCTCCTTCCTGTCGGCGCGTACGACGTGCGGTGGCCGGATATCCACATGAACCCGGAAGAAGCGGTTCAGACCCACGCGGATCTCAACTGCGGCGACCCCACGCGCGGGGTGTTTGTTCCGATTCACTGGGCTACGTTCAATCTGGCGTTCCACTCGTGGTCCGAGCCGATCATCCGGTTGACCGAAGCTGCCGCCGATGTCGGCACGACGGTGGCGGTGCCGATGCCGGGTGGACGGATCGATGCGCTGTCCGCGCAACCGCCGACAAAATGGTGGATTCCCCTGGGGTAACCGATCGACTCGAGGCGGCGATCGGAGTCGGACCCGGTTTTGTCTCGGCGAGTGCGTAATCTTTGACCATGGCTCACGAGCACATCGGTTCAGAAGGCACGGCGACCTCGATCGCGACGGACGGTGACGGGGATGCCGTCGACGTTGTCCGGGGCCTGACCGCAGATCAAGTTGCGTCGCGGATCGCGTCGGGGCAGACCAACGACGTACCCGATCGGGCGTCTCGTTCGGTCAAGGACATCGTTCGCGGCAATGTGTTCACGAGGATCAACGCGATCCTGCTGGTGCTGCTGGCGATTGTTCTGGCAACGGGCTCCGTGATCGACGGAATGTTCGGACTGTTGATCATCGCGAACAGCGGTATCGGCATCATCCAGGAGATCCGCGCCAAGAAAACGCTGGACGCCTTGGCGATCGTCAGTCAAGCGAAGCCCATGGTCCGGCGTGACGGTATTGCTGTTGCGTTGGCCCCCAAAGATGTTGTGCTCGATGACATTATCGAATTGGGTTCGGGCGATCAGATTGTCGTCGACGGCGAAGTGGTGTCGTCGTCGGCGCTCGAAGTGGACGAGTCGTTGCTCACCGGTGAAGCAGATCCGGTACACAAGAGCGTCGGTGAGTCGATACTCTCGGGCAGTTTTGTCGCCGCGGGCAGCGGCGCGTATCGCGCCACCAAGGTCGGGGGCGACGCGTATGCCGCGAAGCTCGCGGAAGAGGCCAGCAAGTTCACGCTCGTTCATTCGGAACTGCGCAGCGGCATCGACCGCATTCTGAAATTCATCACGTACCTGATGATCCCGGCTGGTGCGCTGATCATCTACAACCAGCTGTTCTCGAGCGGTGAGTCCCTCGGTCCGGCTCTGAACGGCATGGTCGCGGCCCTCGTCCCGATGGTCCCCGAGGGCCTGGTGCTCATGACGTCCATCGCTTTTGCCGTCGGCGTCATTCGATTGGGCAAGCGGCAGTGCCTCGTTCAGGAATTGCCCGCGATCGAGGGGCTCGCTCGCGTCGACGTCGTGTGTGCCGACAAGACGGGAACCCTGACCGAGAACGGTATGCGGCTATCGGAGTTGAAACTCGCCGACGGGTCTGCCGACGAGTCGGTGATCAAGGCCGCGCTCGCCGCGATGGCTGCGTCCGACCCTCGGCCGAACGCCAGTGTTCTGGCGATCCGTGAGTCCCTGACCGACGACGCAGGCTGGGGTGAAGCTACATCGGTGGCACCGTTCTCGTCTGCGAAGAAGTGGAGCGGGCAGTCGTACGGCGTCCACGGCAACTGGGTGCTCGGTGCTCCGGACATGCTGCTCGATCCGTCGTCGGAGATGGCGCGTCTGGCAGAAGAAGTCGGTTCAAGCGGACTTCGTGTTCTCATGTTGGGCAGCAGCAACCTGCCGGTCGACGACAGCGACGCTCCGGGCGTCGTGACACCGGAAGCCTTGGTTGTCCTGGAGCAGAAAGTTCGCCCGGACGCGCAGGAAACGTTGGAGTACTTCGCAAGTCAACGGGTAGCCGTCAAGGTCATCTCCGGTGACAATGCCGTGTCCGTCGGTGCAGTGGCAGGTTCGCTCGGACTCGAAGGCGGCGATCGACCGATCGATGCGCGTGAGCTTCCGAGCGATCAGGAGAAACTGGCCGACGTACTTGACGGCGCAACCACCTTCGGACGCGTTCGCCCGGATCAGAAGCGAGAGATGGTTGCGGCCTTGCAGTCTCGCGGCCACACCGTCGCGATGACCGGCGACGGGGTCAACGACGTCCTGGCCCTCAAGGACGCCGACATCGGAGTCTCGATGGGATCCGGCAGTCCCGCGACGCGCGCTGTCGCTCAGATCGTGCTGTTGGACAACAAGTTCGCGACGTTGCCGTACGTGGTGGCCGAAGGCCGTCGAGTGATCGGCAATATCGAACGTGTCTCCAACCTGTTCCTGACCAAGACCGTGTACTCGGTGGTTCTCGCTTTCCTGATCGGAATCACCGGTGTGCTGTCGAAGATGCTCGACTTCGAACCGCTGTCGTACCCGTTCCTGCCGCGCCACGTCACCATCGCGGCCTGGTTCACGATCGGTATCCCCGCGTTCATTCTTTCGCTGGCACCGAACAACGAACGGGCCCGTTCCGGCTTCGTGCCACGCGTGATGCGACTGGCTTTGCCGTCGGGAATCATCATCGGCGTCACCACCTTCATCGCGTACGTGCTCGCGCACCGTAATCACGATCTGACACCTGAGCAGGAAGGCACCACTGCTCTGATCACGTTGATCATGATCGCGCTGTGGGTACTGGCCGTCGTTGCGCGACCGTACGTGTGGTGGAAGTTGGTGCTGATCGGTGGTTCAGTCGCCGGCTACCTGATCTTGTTCGCGTTGCCGTTCACCCGTGAGTTCTTCAAGTTGGATCCGAGCAATGTGGCAGCAACTACACTCGCGATCACTCTCGGTGCGGTAGGCGTCGTATTGGTGGAGGTGTCCTGGTGGGTCAGTGCCCGGTTGCACGGTGAGAAGCGAAAGCTGTTCACCACGCCGGACGATCTGCCCGGGGAACACCATCACGCGCAGGCGCAGAAGTAGTTTCCAGCCCCCCACCTTGATGGCGCCACATCGTTCGACCTGTGAGAATCTATGTGTGTGCGGAGGTTCTACTTTCCGCAGCAGGATGTGCATGAGCACCGGGAGAGGACACAAAATGGGTTTCTTGGA
The DNA here is from genome assembly GCF_019334125.1 of Rhodococcus globerulus. Lineage (NCBI taxonomy): Bacteria > Bacillati > Actinomycetota > Actinomycetes > Mycobacteriales > Nocardiaceae > Rhodococcus > Rhodococcus globerulus. Next base: position 6,515,797 of record NZ_CP079698.1, on the reverse strand, counting down.
CAACGTCAAGGGTCTGGTCGAGAAGGGCCAGGAACTTGCCTCGGAGAACTCCGACAAGGTTCACGACGCAATCGACAAGGTCGCCGACATCGCCGATAACAAGACCGGCGGAAAGTACGGCGATCAGATCGACAAGGCAGCCGAGGCTGCCAAGAAGGCTGTTCCCGAAAAGGAGTAGCCCGCCAGCAATCAGGAGCCCACACCTCGACGAGGTTGTGGGCTCCTGTGCGTCCGCTGGGTGACTTGTCAGTCTGGGCGGGCACAATGAACGGGTGAACTTCACCTGGATTCTGCTGGTCGTCATCGCCGCCATCGCAGTGACAGGGCTGGCGAACCGCCGAAATCTTCAGGCGCCTCTGGTTCTGGTAGCTGTGGGTTCGGTCGCGTCGTTCATCCCGGGAATGCCTCGGCCCGAACTCGATCCACACGTCATTCTGGGTGTAGTACTTCCGCCGTTGCTCTATTCGGCTGCGCTGAAATTCTCGGTGGCGACGTTCAAACGCAACCTCGCGGCGATCTTGCGTCTGGGTGTCGGGATGGTCCTCGTGACGGCCTTCGTGGTCGCCTTCTTCGCCGAATGGCTGGTTCCGGAATTCACGATCGGTGCGGCACTGGTGCTCGGCGCGGTGATCGCACCCACCGACGCGGTCAGCGCCGTGGCAGTGGGACAGAAACTCGGATTGCCCAAGCGCGTCATCGCAATTCTCACCGGTGAGGGTCTGGTCAACGACGCTACTGCGTTGACGTTGTTCACCGTCGCCGTCGCCGCGGTGACAGGTACTCGGATCGCCACGGATTCGCCGTTGTTGTTCTTCGCCTACGAAGTGGTCGGCGGAGTAGCAATCGGCCTGGTTCTTGCATTCATCGTGAAATTCGTGCGCGCTCGGATGTACGATTCGCCGCTCGAAACGGGTTTGGGCCTGGTACTTCCGTTTGCCGCGTATCTAGCCGCGGAAGAACTCCATGCGTCGGGTGTTCTCGCGGTTGTGGTCGCGGGCTTGGTGATCGGGCACTATTCGACGGATGCCTCGATCATGACGAGGCTGCAGGAACGGTCCGTCTGGTCGAGCCTCGACACGCTACTCGAGATGTTCGTCTTCGCCTATATGGGCCTGCAGTTGAGCTTCGTGATCGACGATGTCGTCAACGACGGTCTTCCGGCGGTCAACGTAATCCTGTACGGGCTCGCGGTGTTGGCGGTGGTCATCGTGATCCGGCCGCTGTGGTTGTTCCTGAGCTACTCCCGGGTGCGATTCGGAATAACGTTGCGCCGTGGGCAGCGTCAGAAACAGTTGACGTGGAAACAGAACGTAGTCGTGTCCTGGGCCGGGATGCGCGGCGTGGTCACACTTGCCGCGGCCGGCGGTATTCCGTTTGCACTCTCCTCCGGTGAACCGTTTCCCGGCCGCGGTGTCATCCAGGCGATCGCCTTCATCGTTGCGGTGGGAACGCTGCTCCTGCAAGGTTCCACACTGCCGTTCCTGATCCGCAGACTGGACGTTGCCGATCCCTACGAACAGTTGCGCACGCAGGAGCAAATGGAGTTGGCGCGCACCATCTCTCGTCAAGCCGGTGAGAAAGCGCTGGCCGACGTGGTGGCCAGTCCACCGCCAGGCGTCGCCGGCGCCGAACTTCAGGCAATCATCGAACGCGTGCGACGCTCGATGCAGGCCAGACTCCAAGTGCAGGAGACGGACGAGAACAACGATCGCGATACGGCAATGTGGAATGCGGGTGCATTGTTCGACAAGTTTCGGCATCAGTCGTTGCGTACACAGCGCATGGCGTTGATTGCCGCGAGGGACGACGGCGATCTCGACGACGAGGTATTGCGTACCGTGTTGGAGAGTCTTGATCTCGAAGAGGCTGCAGCTGAGGAACGGGTACGGCGCCGCCGCGCTCGCGCGGCGGCCGGAGGGGATGGCACAGCATGAGTGCACGACTGCGGCACGTGATCTGGGGGACGCTCGCGGCGAGTGCCCTTGTGGTGAGTTCGGCCTGTGGATCTGCAGAAACCGAGGAGACAGCGGGAACGCAGACGCAGTCCACCACATCTGTCGCGCAGGCTCTGCCCGCCCCGGTGAGCGCAGCACGCGGCGTTGTCTTCGAGGACCAACCGTTTGCGACAACCGCTGCCGCCGGAGCGAGCGCCCGGAAGATTCTGTACGGCTCCACATCCGGCGTCGACGGTCGCGAAACACAGGTGTCGGGAACGGTATTCATCCCACCGGGAACTCCGCCCGAAGGCGGCTGGCCCATTGTCTCGGTCGGCCACGGCACGACGGGAATCTCGGACGATTGTGCACCGTCAACGTCGCCGACGCTCCTCGGGGCGATGGGGTTGGTGGAGCCGCTGCTGAACGCGGGTTACGTTGTTGCCGTCTCGGATTTCGAGGGGCTCGGGACTCCTGATCCGCACCCGTACCTGCAACCGGATACCGCCGCCTACAACGTGATCGACGCGGTGCGCGCGGCACGCAACATCGTGCCGGACACGTCGGACAGGTGGGCCACGTTGGGACTCTCGCAAGGTGGTCAGGCGTCGTGGGCAGCTGCGGAGAAGGCAGGCGAATACGGGGACGGGCTCGAATTTGTCGGTGCGGCAAATCTTTCGCCCGCGGCCGACATCTCGCCGATCATCACCAGTGGGGCGGATGTGAATCTGTCACTGCCCCAACAATTGTTGCTGCCGTACGTTCTCGAGGGTCTGTCGCTGTCCCATCCGGATCTCGAGCGTGACGACTACGTACACGGAGCGTTTGCGGAGAATTACGAACTGCTGTCGTCGTGCCTCACGGCCAGGGCGCCCGAGAAGTTGTCGTTGGTGGGGAAGGTGACGCCGGCCGATACGCGCCCGGCTACTGACGCCGATGCCGATCGAATTCACGGCTGGCTGAGCGACATCGCGCTGCCGCGTGGGCAAGCGAGCGGCCCGATGTATGTGGTGGTCGGGGCAAACGACAACCTGATTCTCCCCGAGTGGACCGAGGCAGCGGTGGCCCGGGCTTGTTCGGACGGCGACGTGATCGAGTTCGTGTCGCGGCCGGGGGAGGGGCATGCTGACGGCCGGGCCGTTCCCGGGGCCGTTCAATGGATTCAGGATCGTTTCAGCGGCGTACCTGCGCCCACTACCTGCGGGGCCTAGATGAGTCCGACGGTCGCTGTCCTGTTTGCCTGCGTGGTTGCCCTTCTCAGCGCGGCTCTGGCGGCGGTCTGGATGCGGACCAGACGCGAGGTCACCTCACCCACCGAACGAGCGGTGCACACGGCGCTGCATACGGCTTCCCTTGCCGCGCGGCCACTTCGGCGCGGACTCGACAGTGAATCGGCTGCCGAAGCGGCACCCCACTTGCGCGAATTGACCGGCGCTCGAGGTTTGGGCATCACCGACGCGGCGGGAGTTGTGCTGGCGTGGAACGGGCCGCACGAATCGATGGCCGAACAATTCCACGATGCGGCACTGCGGGCGATCGAAGGTGAGCGCCGAGTACTCGTGACCCATTCGGACCTGGTGCGGGGCAGTGACGATCACGCGGTGCGTGCCTTGATCGCCCAGCCGCTTCTCATCGAGGACAGCGGCGTTGTCGGGGTATTGGGGATCGTGACGACGGAGGACCCATGGCCCGGCATGCTCGGCGCGATCACGGAGGTCGCGCGCTACGCGTGCAGCCAAATCGAACTTGCGGATCTCGATGCGTCGCGGGCGCGTCTCGACCGAGCGGAAGTGCGGGCACTGCGCGCGCAGATCAGCCCACATTTCATCTACAACGCACTCAATACCGTGGCGTCGTTCGTTCGTACCGATCCGCCGCGGGCGCGTGAGCTGATCCTCGAGTTCGCCGATTTCACGCGCTACTCGTTCCGCTCGGCGGGTGAGTTCACCTTGCTTGCCGACGAACTGCGCAACATCGATCGCTACCTGACTCTCGAGCGGGCCAGGTTCGGTGATGCCCTGGAAGTGCGACTGCAGGTGGCGCCCGAAGTGCTCAACGTGGTCCTGCCGTTCCTGGCGCTGCAACCACTGGTGGAGAATGCCGTCCGGCACGGTATCTCCGGCAAACCGGAGGGCGGCACCATCAGCATCGTGGCGGCAGACGAAGGCCCGGACTGCGTCATCAGCGTCGAGGACGACGGCGTCGGTATGGACCCGGACATGCTGCGGTTCGGTTCCCTCGACGCCATCGAATCCGGGGCCGGCCGCCCCAGCGCCCGGGAGGCCGCGCACGTGGGTCTGGCCAACGTCGACGATCGCCTGCGTGCGGCGTTCGGCAACGATTACGGCCTGGTGGTGGAGACCGCGCCGGGAGCCGGAACCAAGGTCAGCATGCGCGTGCCCAAGTTCAAGCAGGGCATTCGGGTGTGATCGGCGGCTTTGTGGGTTCGGTGCGGGTAACCGTGGGAATATGGGTGTGCTGTGAATGAGACTGACATAGGTGCCCAACTGACCGTGCTTGCCGTCGACGACGAGAAACCGGCGCTCGACGAGCTGGCTTTCCTGCTGCGCGCGCAAGAATCGGTGGCGCACGTCCACACCGCGTCGGATGCAACGACGGCGCTGCGGATCCTTCGTGACGGTGGCATCGACGGCGTTTTTCTCGACATCAACATGCCAGGACTGGACGGTTTGGAACTGGCCGGGATTCTTTCCAATTTTGCGACACCGCCGCCGGTTGTCTTTGTGACCGCACACGACGATCGGGCAGTGGCCGCCTTTGATCTCGGTGCGGTCGACTACCTTCTCAAGCCGCTGCGCGAAGAGCGGCTGGCGCAGGCGGTGAGCCGAATCGTGGGTCGCGCGGGGCGTAATCAGGCGGGCGCACAAGCCGATGCCGCACCCAGCGACGAAGTGATTCCGGTGGAACTCGGCGGCGTCACGACGCTGGTGCAGCGCTCGGCGGTGGAATGGGTCGAAGCCGACGGAGACTACGCGCGGTTGCATACGGCGGGTAAGTCGCATCTGGTGCGGATCCCGATTTCCACCCTCGAATCCCGTTGGGCCGATGCGGGTTTCCTGAGGGTTCACCGTTCGTACCTGGTGTCCCTTGCCTTGGTGACCGGAATTCGCACCGTCGGGAGTGGTTTGGTGGTGACTCTTCGCCCACACAGCGGTAAGCCGCCGGTGGAGTTGCCGGTGAGCCGTCGGCATACCCGCGAGTTGAAGGATCGGTTGGTGCGCACCCCCAAGCAGAGTTGGTTGTCGCGGTGAGTGGGCACACCGATCCGCCTGCGCGTCAGCGGGTGGTGCTGGCGCAGCGTCACGGCGCCCGCATCGTGCGTACCCGGGTAGAGGTGCAGGAACAGACCGAGGTCGGCGACGCCATGATCCGGGGTCTGGTTCGTGCTCAGTTGGGCCTGGCGATCCGGCTGGCTGTGGTCGTAGCCGGATCATTGTGCGCGATACCGCTGTCGACCATGCTTTTTCCGGCGCTGTCGGATTACTCGGTGTGGGGGATCAGGCTTCCGTGGTTGGTGATGGGCGGCGCCGTGTTGCCCTTGTTGCTGATCACCGGGTGGGTGTTCGTGCGTCGGGCTGAACGCAACGAGCAGGACTTCACCAATCTCGTGGACGACTGAGCGCGGGCGCTGTGGGTGGGCAATCGATTCCGGTGTTGACGGTGTTGGGCATCGTGGCGGCAGCAGTGGCGACGGTTGCGATCGGAATCTACGGAGTGCGGCTTTCTCGCACCACGTCCGACTTTCTGGTTGCCTCCCGCACGGTGGGGCCGCAGTGGAATGCCACGGCGATCTCAGGTGAATACCTTTCTGCTGCGTCCTTTCTCGGTGTTGCCGGTCTGGTGGCCAAGTACGGGGCGGACGCGTTGTGGTACCCGATCGGGTTCACTGCGGGCTATCTGGCGCTACTGCTTTTCGTAGCAGCACCACTCCGTAGATCGGGTGCGTACACCGTTCCGGACTTCGCTGAATTCCGTTTGGGTTCACCGCGTTTACGTAAACTGGCAATGCTCGTGGTTGCGATGGTGTGCATTCTCTATCTGATTCCGCAGTTCCAAGGGGCCGGTCTGACCCTCAATATCCTTCTCGGCGTGCCGAGTTGGATCGGTGGGGTTGTGGTCGGGGTGATCGTCATCGCCAACGTCGTCGGTGGCGGCATGCGATCGATCACGTTCGTTCAGGCATTCCAATACTGGCTCAAACTGTCTGCGGTGGCGATTCCGGCTGTGGCACTGGCCTTCTACTTCTTTGCTGACGAACATGACGTAGGTGCTCCGGCGCCGCCGACGGTCAGCGAGCAGACCACCGTGGACATCACCACCGATGTTGTGGTGCAGGTGGCCGAACCGGTGACAGTGCAGGGAGGAACGGTGGATGGTCGCTCGGCCACGGGCAGTGTTGTCCTCGAGCCGGGTGAGCACACCCTCGGCGAGGGAATGTCGATGGTTCTGGAAGCCGGTGCAGCCGTTCCGGTGGTAGCCGGGGCGCCGGCGCACAATTCGGATTGGATCACGCCCGGTTGGGGATTCGGCGGTCCGCACCCGACGTATCAGGTGTATTCGCTGATGCTCGCGACCTTTCTCGGGACGCTCGGATTGCCGCACGTACTGGTGCGGTTCTACACCAATCCGGACGGGCGGACGGCGCGACTGACATCGCTGGCCGTCGTTGGTCTTGTTGGCGTCTTCTACTTTTTTCCGGTCCTGCTCGGAGTGTTCGCTCGGTTGTACGTTCCGCAGTTGCTGATCACCGGAACCTCCGACGCTGCAGTGCTGCTGTTGCCAGGTTCGGTGTTCTCGGGGTGGGGCGGGCAGTTGCTGGCAGCACTGGTGGCGTCGGGCGCGATTGCCGCGTTCCTCTCCACGTCGTCTGGTCTGCTCGTGAGCATCGCCGGTGTGATCAGCACCGACGTCCTACGAGGGCGGATACGCGATTTCCGGATCGCCGCCCTTCTGGCCGGTGCGATTCCGCTGGCCATGTCACTTGCCGTGGTGTCGGTCGATCTCTCGATCACCGTCGGGTTGGTATTTGCCGTTGCCGCGTCGACGCTCTGCCCGTTGCTCCTGCTCGGCGTCTGGTGGCGCGGATTGACCGCGGTCGGCGCCGGCGCAGGCATGGTGGTGGGCGGCTTTGTAGCCGGGACGGCAGCAACGGTCGCGATCCTCGGCGGATTGTCGGAAACGGTGTTGAGCGGGTGGCCCGCTGCGATCTTCGCGTTTCCGGCCGCCGTCAGCGTGCCGCTCGCGTTCGCCACGATGGTTGTTGTCAGTAAGGCATCGAGCAAGCAGATACCTGCGGATATAGCGCGGATCTTCACTCGTATGCATGCTCCCGAGCGTCTGGACATGGGTTCCGACCGCGAGGACGAGCTGCGCCAGCCCTGATTTCGGCGTGCCGCTGGTCGCGCTTGGGCGACCGTTCAGCGCACGACTCGACAGCTCACCGTGTGAGCGCCACCACAGCCATTTCATGTGACTCCGATCTCACTAACGTCTGGACGTAGTTCACTTCACACGCGAGGCGAGGAGCCGGCAGTGTCCACAGCAGAAGTCAGTGAGGGGTCGCCGCAAGAGCGGCGGACCCCGGATGCCCAGGCATTCATAGACATGCAAGCAAGTCCCGAGTTCCAGGAACTCCGGACGCGCCTGCGCAAGTTCGTTTTCCCCATCACTGCATTCTTTCTGCTCTGGTATGCGGTGTACGTCCTTCTGGCGACCTACGCCCACGACTTCATGGCGACCAAGGTCATCGGCAACATCAACCTCGGCATCATTCTCGGCCTCGGACAGTTCGTGACGACGTTCGCGATCACTGCCTGGTACGTGAAGTTCGCCGGCCGCGAACTCGATCCGCGTTCTGCTGCTATCCGTGACGAGCTGGAAGGCCCCGTATCGTGATCACCACACTCGCCGCGTCCGGGACGGATGTGGGAAACCCCGTCTTCAACATCGCGATCTTCCTCGCGTTTGTCGTCGGCACGATGACACTCGTCATTCGCGCCAGCCGCACCACGAAGAAGGCATCCGACTTCTACACCGGTGGCGGGCAGTTCACCGGTCCGCAGAACGGTTTTGCCATCGCCGGTGACTACCTTTCGGCTGCCTCCTTCCTCGGGATCGCCGGGGCCATCGCCGTTTACGGTTACGACGGCTTCCTCTACTCCATCGGCTTCCTCGTCGCGTGGCTCGTGGCCTTGCTTCTGGTCGCCGAATTGCTGCGCAACACCGGCAGATTCACGATGGCCGACGTATTGAGCTTCCGCCTCAAGCAGCGCCCGGTGCGTATGGCCGCGGCGATCTCCACACTTGCTGTCTCGCTCTTCTACCTGTTGGCCCAGATGGCCGGTGCCGGTGGACTTGTCGCGCTGTTGCTCAACATCGAAGGTAAGACCGGTCAGGCAGTCGTGGTCGCGATCGTCGGCGTGCTGATGATCGTCTACGTCTTGGTCGGCGGTATGAAGGGCACCACCTACGTGCAGATGGTCAAGGCCGTTCTACTGGTGGCCGGCGCCGGAATCATGTTCGTGCTCGTGCTCTTCGCGGTCCGGGGTAACTTCTCCCAGCTCCTCGCGGATGCGCAGAACGTGGTCAGTAACTCCTCCAACGAAGCTGTTGCCGGTCGCGACATTCTTGCGCCGGGCGCAAAGTACGGGCTGACCGGGATGACGCAGCTCGACTTCATTTCTCTCGGAATCGCTTTGGTGCTCGGCACTGCAGGCCTGCCGCACGTGCTGATGCGCTTCTACACCGTCCCCACCGCCAAGGAAGCTCGCCGTTCCGTCACTTGGGCGATCGCACTGATCGGCGCCTTCTACCTGTTCACGCTGGTGCTCGGCTACGGCGCAGCCAAGATGGTCGGACCCGACGTGATCCTGGCTGCTCCCGGCAAGGAGAACTCTGCGGCACCGCTGCTGGCCTTCGAGCTCGGCGGCACGATCTTCCTCGGCATCATCTCGGCCGTGGCTTTTGCCACCATCCTCGCGGTGGTCGCCGGTCTCGCGATCACGGCATCTGCGTCGTTTGCTCACGACATCTACGCCAGTGTCATCAAGCGCGGCAACGCAACCGAAGAACAGCAGGTTCGGGTTTCACGCATCACCGTTGTCGTGATCGGTGTCATCTCCATCGTTCTCGGTATCGGCGCCATGGGCCAGAACATCGCCTTCCTGGTGGCTCTCGCCTTTGCTGTTGCGGCCTCGGCGAACCTGCCGACCCTGCTGTACTCGCTCTTCTGGAAGAAGTTCAACACCACGGGTGCGCTGTTCAGCATCTACGGCGGTCTGATCAGCTGCTTGACGCTGATCGTGTTCTCCCCGGCCATCTCGGGCAAGCCGTCGTCGATGCTCCCGAACTCGGACTTCGCGTGGTTCCCGCTCTCCAACCCCGGCATCGTCTCGATCCCGCTGGCATTTGCCCTCGGCATCATCGGTACCTACATCGGGCGCAACAAGCCCGAGGATCCGGCCAAGCAGGCCGAGATGGAAGTTCGTTCCCTCACTGGCGTCGGCGTCGAGAAGGCAGTCGATCACTAGGGGCGCAGCCCCTGTGCGCCTTTCTGGTACCTCCGGTAACCAGAAAGGCGCACAGCGCTATTGTCCCACCATGGCAAAACTCACAGTGAAGATCGACGTCCCCCTTCCGCCGCAGGAAGTGTGGGACAAGGCATCAGATCTCAGTGGCTACGAGAATTGGCTTGTCGTCCACGACGGTTGGCGAGGGGAACTTCCCGAACAGTTGGGGGTGGGAACCGAGATCAGCTCAGTTGTCACGGTGAAAGGCCTGCGTAATCGTGTGCGCTGGACCATCAAGAAGTACGACGTGCCCTCGGCGCTATCGCTCAAGGGTGACGGCAAGGGTGGGGTCAAGCTGGGGCTCGAACTCGACGTCAAGGCCAAGGGGACGGGTTCGGAGTTGGCGTTGACCGTCGAACTCGGTGGCGCCCCGCTTTTCGGACCCATCGGTTCCGGCGTTGCTCGGGCTCTCAAAGGGGATATCGAGCAGTCGTTGGCGCAGTTCGTTCGAATCTACGCTTGAAACTTTGCAAGTAGTTACTTTGCGGCAAACATGAGTTAGGATTCTTTTCGGCGGGATAAACCGGGCATAGGTTTGTTATGAACCTGGTGCTCCGCCGGAGAGGATTCCGCATATGTCTGGTCGTCACGGCTCGTCCGGGGTACCAACAGCGTCTATGCCACGATCGGTGAAAGTACTGGTTGGAGTGCTGTCGGTGGTTGCCGTCGCAGGTTCCGCGGCGTTTGCCGTCACCTTCAGCAATCTGGGGGAGGATGCTCCGACGGTCACGCCTACCGCCGCGACATCGGAGTGCACACAGACCGACAATCTGGTGGTAGCGGTTGATCCGTCCATTGCCACCGCCGTCGAGGCGGTAGTGGCGACGATTGATCCGGAAAAGCTCGGTTGCGCATCGTTCACCGTGGTGTCCCAGGACTCGGCTCGAACCTACGGGGACTTTGCGCTCGGCGGTTCCGGTCCGGCGATCTGGATACCCGATTCGTCAGAATGGCTCGACAAGGCCGGGGCGGCTGGTCGTTCCGTCTCGAAGGTCAGTGAGTCGGTAGCGTCCACACCGGTGATCACGGTGTCGAAATCCGGTGAAACTACCAGTCCGGCAAGCTGGATCGACGTCCTGGCAGTTCCAGGACTGCATATCGGTGATCCGCTTTCCAGCGCTGTGTCCAGCGCACCCATCGTTGCCGCGTTTGCCGAAACTCAGGCGCGCGGCGGCGATACCGCGTCCATCTCGGCCGCATTGGTTCCCGTGGCACAAGCTCAACTCGGGAATGTGAAGGAAGCCGGTTCGACCATCCGCATAGAAAAGGTTGCCGAGGACAGCGGAACCGCGGTCACCACCGAACAGACGTTCATCGCGTACATGGCCGCTCATCCCGACGCTCGGTTGACCGCCGCAGTGCCGACGTCCGGCACGGTGTTCATGAATTACCCGATGGCGCTGACCGGAGAATCGACTGCACTGCCGGCCGCGCAGGTTCTCGCCGACGCACTCACGTCTGCTAGCGGCCGCACAGCCTTGTCCGGTCTGGGTTTTCGTGCAGCGGGCAACGAACCGTTGCCGAGCGGCGGCGTCGGGATTATCACGCCGTTGGTTCCGAGCGATCCGTCTGTGGTGGCCACAGCGCTGGCGCGCTACGAGATTCTGTCCCGGCCCTCCCGCGCATTGGCGGTTGTCGACGTCTCCGGCTCGATGGACTACGTGGAAGGCGGCGTGACCCGAATGGCCGCTACGGCGCAGGCCGGCGACATCGCGATCCGAATGTTCCCCGCCAATGCGCAATTGGGTCTGTGGGCCTTCTCGATCGACCTCGGCGACGGCACCGATTACCGCGAACTCGAGCCTGTTGCGCGCATGGATGCGCCCGAGGGCGACACCGATCATCGGACCAAACTTCTGTCTCACGTCGACGAGCTACCGTCACTTGTCGGTGGCGGAACTGGGTTGTACGACAGTGTTCTGGCGGCATTTCGTCAGATCCAGAGCACGTATGACCCGTCGTCGATCAACTCGGTCATTCTCCTGACCGACGGGGCCAACGACGATCCGTCCGGTATCTCGCGGGAGGAGTTGCTCGACACTCTTGCACGCGAGCGCGATGCCGCCCGTCCGGTACCGATCATCACCATCGGCGTCACCGGCGATGCCGATACCGAAGTATTGAAACAGATTTCAGCAGTCACCGGCGGAAACAGTCACTTCGCACCCACGCCCGCCGATATTCCCAAGGTGTTCGTCGGCGCGATCAGCGGCCGTGGCAACTGATCGGATCTAGTCGAGGATCTTTGCGTCCGCAGTATCGGTGATCCATTCGGTGGCAAGAGCTTCGAGGGTTCCGTCGGCATACAGTGAGTCGACTGCGGCCGACACGCACGCGGTAAGTGGACTGTTCTTCTCGAGGACGGCACCGAAGAACTCGGTGACGGCGTTCGGCCGCGGAAACTGTCCGACGATCACGGACTGTGGCAGTTCGGTCTCCGTGATGTGGAATCCGGTGGGAATGTCGACAACCAGGGCGTCGATCTCGCCGGCCGCCAATGCGGCCTTGGCTTCGTCGGTGTTGGCGTAACTGCGCGGCGGGGTTGACGGACTGATGGTCTCGGTGATGGCAAGCAGGCTGGTCGACCCGGCCTGTGCGCCAAGTCGGTACTGCGTCAGCGAATTCAGATCCGTGGCCTGTGCAGCGCCGTTGTTCTGCAAGGCAATGACCGACTGCGCCACCGCGTAGTACGGCGAGCTGAAATCGACGGACTCGCGGCGATCTCCGGAAATCGTGAACTGGTCGAGCGCGAAGTCGAAGTCTTTGCTGCCAGGCTTCAGCGCGTCGTTGAATGCGACGCTCGTGAACGTGACCTGATCGGGGTTGTAACCAAGTTTCTCGATCACAGCGCGGGCCACTGCACCCTCGAATCCTTGCCCGTTCGACGGATCGCCGTCGTGAAACCAGGGCTCGTACGACGGCGAACCGGTAGCGATGGTGAGTGTGCCGTCGTTGGTGGTCGTGCCACTGCCCGGACCGCATTCCGTCACGGCTGCAGTGGACGGAAGCTTGGTGAAGGCCTCGGGAATGCTGGTGGTGGTTTCCGGGACTGCAGCGGCGCTCTCAGGCTGAGTGGAGCATGAACCCAAGAGGATCGCGGAGGCGAAGATTGCAGTTACGGCAACGCAACGTCGTGGCATAGGCACGTTGTCATCTTGCCTGTATGTCCGGTATCGATGTGATCGGGGTCTTGTACCCGGCCAATTTTCAGGCTGCTGAGCGACGGAGAACGAGGCGTTCCGTTGGTGTCGTTCCTCCCCAGACGCCGTGTGGTTCACCGGTCTCCAGTGCAAAGTTCAGGCAGTCGTTGATCACCGGGCAGCGGAAGCACACCTGCTTGGCCGTTTGTTCGCGCGCAAGCCGATTGCGCCCGCGTTCCTCGCCGGGTGAATAGAAAACCGCTGGATCAACGGACTTGCAGGTTGCGAGCATGCGCCAGTTGTTGTCCACACACAGTTCCGACATGTGCTGCGTTGTCATCGTGGTTGTCCTTTCGGCTCGAGCCTCAGTGTGGCCGGTGAGGGTTGCGCGAGGACAGGGTTCCGATCGCAGCGATTTCTACTGCCGGATCACGGGCGCTGCAGCACAATGAAGAGATGGCGACGACTGATCGGGGCCAGATCACACTCGATGGCATAACCGTGCCCGTGACCAATCTCGGGAAGGTGCTCTATCCCGAGAGTGGAACCACCAAAGCCGAAGTCATCGACTACTACACTCGAATTTCCGCAGTCATGATTCCCCATGTCGTCGGTAGGCCGGGAACACGGAAACGTTGGCCGAACGGGGTGGACGGTCAATCATTTTTCGAGAAGAACCTTGCATCGTCGGCGCCGGATTGGCTGACCCGCGCGTCATTACAGCATTCCGACCGAGTGGTCACGTATCCTATTTTCGATTCAGTTGCTTCGCTTGCCTGGCTCGGTCAACAAGCAGCCCTCGAATTACATGTTCCGCAATGGCGATTCGACGGTTCCGAGCGCGGGCCCGCAACCCGATTGGTGTTCGATCTCGACCCGGGGGATGGCGTCGGGCTGGCTGAATGTGCCGAAGTGGCCCGTTCTATCCGTGATCTAGTGGGAACGCTGGGCTGGACAGCGTATCCCGTTACCAGCGGAAGCAAGGGTATTCATCTCTATGTGCCGCTCGATCGGCCACTGGACGGCAGTGGTGCGTCGACCGTCGCCAAGCAGATCGCGGTGGGACTCGAGAAGATCCATCCGGATCTGGTGACAGCGACGATGGCGCGAAATGTTCGAGCCGGCAAGATATTTGTCGACTGGAGCCAGAACAACGCGGCCAAAACCACAATCGCTCCGTACTCGATGCGTGGGCGTGCCCAGCCTTATGTTGCCGCGCCGCGCAGTTGGGACGAACTCGACGACCCGAAGTTGCGACACTTGCTGTTCGACGAGGTTCTCGAACGCGTTGATTCCGGCGGTGACTTGTTGGCTGCTCTCGACCCTCCCGTGGTGCAGCAGGATTCGTTGACACGATATCGAAACAAGCGTGCGGCAGACCGGACGCCGGAGCCGGTACCGGATTCTGTTTCCCCCGGCGCGCTCGGCAATTCCTTTGTGATTCAGGAACATCACGCGCGACGCCTGCACTACGACGTTCGGCTCGAACGTGACGGTGTGCTGGTGTCGTGGGCAGTTCCGAAAGGGGTACCCACCACCGCGGGGGAGAACCGGCTGGCTGTCCACACCGAGGACCATCCGCTCGAGTACGCCACCTTCTCCGGCACGATCCCCAAGGGAGAATACGGCGGCGGATCGATGACGATCTGGGATTCCGGCACGTACGAGACGGAGAAGTGGCGCGACGACGAGGTGATCGTGCGGTTGGACGGGAACCGAGTGCAGGGCAGATTCGCGCTGATTCGGACCAAAGGTGACCAGTGGCTGATGCATCTGATGAAGGATCAGAAATCCAGCTTCGGAATCGAGTTTCCGAAAGGGATCGAACCGATGCTCGCGACGCCCGGATCGCTCGAGGGTCTGGATGAGGACGAGTGGGCATTCGAGGGTAAATGGGATGGGATACGGGTGATTCTCGAATTTCATTCGGGCACACTGTCGCTCCGCAGCCGAGCCGGTAACGACAAGACCGGCGACTATCCCGCGCTGGCTGGACTTGCTTCGGTTCTCGACGGCCACGAGGTGGTTCTCGACGGTGAAGTGGTGTCGTACAACGCGGAAGGTGTCACCGATTTCGGGGCTTTGCAGCGCGGCGGTGAACCCGAGTTTCTGGCTTTCGATCTCCTGTATCTCGACGGAGTTTCCCTGCTGCGCAAGTCGTACACCGATCGTCGGACTGTGCTGAGTGCGTTGGCCGCGAAGGTCGGCGATCTCACCGTGCCAACCCAGATCGACGGAACCCCGGCGAACGCGCTGGAGGTGAGCCGCGAATCCGGCTGGGAGGGGATTGTCGCAAAGCGTCGCGCCTCGGTGTACCTGCCGGGGCGGAGGGGGTCGAGTTGGATCAAGGTCAAGAACTGGCGCACACAAGAGGTAGTGATCGGCGGGTGGCGCACGGGTCAAGGCAATCGGGCCCGGGGGATAGGCGCACTTCTCATGGGAATTCCGGGTGAAGACGGGTTGAGTTACGTCGGCCGAGTGGGGACCGGCTTCACCGACCGCGACTTGGAAACATTGCTGGCGGTACTGGAACCCTTGCAGCAGAAGGAAAGCCCGTTCGAAGATGATGTTCCGACGGAGGATCGCAAGGGAGCGGTATGGATCCGCCCTGAACTGGTCGGTGAAGTGCGATTCATGGACTGGACCGCGAGTGGTCGCCTGCGGCACCCCAGTTGGCGGGGGATGCGGGAGGACAAGTCGCCGACGGACGTGCGGCGGGATACGTAGGGGGAAAAGCTATTCGTGTCCTGGCTCGAGGTCGCGGACGTCGGTGTAGGTGACAACCGTACCGAGATCGCGAGGTGCAGAGCCTGATTCGGGATCCAGGAGGAAACCTACGTGGTCTCCGAGAGGGATGCGGTCGATAATGCGTCCGCTGAACCAGGCGGAGGACTCATCGAGTATCGGGAGTTCATGGGGGCCAGGATGCCAGGCGCAACGCGCGAACTTGTCGATATCGTCGCCGGTGGATCCCCCGAACAACGTTGCCAATTCGATGTGATCCCTCGGGATGACGTGGACAGCAAGAAATTCCGTCGTCAATGCTGTGTGGAACGTGTGGTTCTTGTTCGACAGTCCAACGAGAAAACGCGGAGGAGCGATACTGACCTGAGATGCAAAACCGACCAGACATCCGGACCGCTGGTTACCCTCGCCGGTGGTGACGACAAACATCGGGTAGTCGAGTTCGCCGACCAGTGTGTCGAATGCGCTTGTGCCGTTGTCGTCAGAGTTGCCGGGTGCTCCTCGAGTCCCGTTGGGGCGTTTGCCGATCAATGACCTTCCTGATGCGTGAGGTTATGGCCTTCGAGGCGCTTGACGCGTCGTCGCTCGAGAAGGACGGCGGCTACGCCCAGCACGAGGGACACAGCGCACACTGCGCCGGCGATCAATGCCCATCCCTGAAACCCGTAGCCTAGTGCCACCAAGGTTAATCCGAGCGTGGCGAGCGCAAGCCCGATGAGAAGGTACCCGGGGTAGTTCCGTCCGTCGGCGATCCCTTCGCCTACGTGAGATCGATTGGTATGTGCGTCGTCGACGGGTAGGTCGCCGTTTGTTTCAGCCACTGTGTTCTCCGTTCTCGGAAGTCAACCCCGAAGGCATTTCGGTGTGTATATATGTGTTGCGCTCTACCCGTTGTGCGGATCGGTCGCTGGTCCGTGTGTTGTTGCGCCGCCTTCGCCGGACCAGGGTTGGCCGCCTGACGGATCGGATTGGACGTCGCTATCCGCATTTTCGGAACCTGAATCGGTTGTGACGGTTTCGACATCATCAGGTGAAACGTCGCCTGAGTTTTCTTGTTTGCCGGTCATCATGCCTCCTGGGTTCATCTCGACGGGAAGTCGAGGGAGCCACCTACCGATCGCACCAGAAAAAGCTAATCTGCATCCGTGGAAACAGATAATATCATGTAAGCGTTCAAATTCTGAGGTTGCCGGGCCGCTTACCGGGGTGAACTGCCCAGTGAAGTCTCACCCCGGTCCCAGCAACCGGTGATGTGTTCGGCCAGCAGGTCGTCGAACGCCAAACATGAAGCGGCGCCGAACAGAATGTCGCTCCGCATGGTGGGGTCTTGCTCCGCTAGCTTGCCGGCGAGATCGCGGACTGCGATCTGTTCGTGAACGGAGTCGGCTTCTACATGCTCGTCGTAGAACAGTGTTGCCCGCGAGCTGAAACCTAGGCGACGCAGCCCGGCGCTGTAGTTCTTGCTGGGAAGCGACGACGTGGTTTCCACTGCGCACAGATGGCCGATCAACGCCCCGAGCAGCCGACGATGAAATCCGAAGAGCGAGAGCACATTGAGGCTCGCAAGGGTCACTGCCGGAACGACGTCGAGATAGTGTGCGTACCGATCCGACAGTCCGAGTTCGCGCATGGTGTTGGCAAAGAGGGTGGAGTGCATCCTCTCCAATCGCCCGCCGCCGTACTCGTCGGCTTGGACTTCCACCAGCGCGGCTTTCGGGGCTCCGGCCAGACGCGGAATTCCCAACGTGTGAACATCGGATTCTCGTAGCTGGTTGAGCGAACGGTGGATGAGTACCTCTTCGAACTGTTCGGCACTGGCGTCTGTCGCCATGAACTTGGACATGCTCGGCCCGGTCGACGGCGCGGTCATCGCCCATAATTGTGAGACGACGTCCCCGGCGTCGAGAGGTTGGGCTTCAAGATTTCGGGATGCGACGATCGAACGGACTGCTGCCTCGAACGACGACTCCAGCGCGGCCCGTCCTGCGAGAAGATCGAGGTTCCATTCCCATTCGTCAGACACTCCGGCGAGTCCCTGAAGGTGTAGTTCGTACAGCAGCGTCAGCGACAGTTGTGCGTCGTCGTCGAACACGATCGATGTACCATCGTGCTCTCCGGCCGCACTCCGAGCGGCGGCGGTGAAGGCAGCAGGGTTAGCGTCGGATCCAGACAACAGTGCAATCAGCAGTTCGCTGACCTGTCCTCGCGCGGAGGGGATCGGCATGCGAGTGCCGGTTGCCAGTGCTTGCGATGGTGTTAGATCAATCCGTGTGGAGGACATATGAACTCCGATTCCGATCCTGGGGGCGACGATTCCGCTGTCACGATCACTGTATGCCCAGACGGGCCACTACTGGTTCGAGGTCCGGCGACGCTGGTCGACGCCGACGGCAACCCGATCAGCCGTGAACGTGCAACGGTGGCGCTGTGTCGTTGCGGTGGCACAGCGATACCTCCCTTCTGCGACGGTACCCACAAAAAGAGAAAAGTTCGACGTTCCTGAGTGGCTGAACCCGGTTTTACGGCAAACGCCCGGCGGGGCGTTTGCCGATCGGGAGTGATCGGCGAACGCGCCACCGGGCAGGTTAACGGGGTGGATCAATACCAGACTTTCCGGCCGCCCACCGCGCGACCCGTAGCGCCGAGGAGCGACAAGACTGCGCCGACGACCACCAAAATGATGCCGACCGTAGTCAGAATGCTGATTGACGTGAAGTAGCCGACCAGTGCCAAGATAATGCCGAGAACAATCATGGTGAATCCTCATCTCCGATGCGTAGGAAGTTGCCGTGATTTACGGACTTCCGCTATCTGTTCACTGGCGGCGGCACCAGTGCATCCGCTCAGTTGGTGAACTTGTTCTTGATATCGCTTGCAGCATCCGAGATATCGTCACCGACCTGTTTGGTCTTGCCTGAGACCTGATCCTTGGCGCCCTCGGCGGCAAGATCGTCGTTGTCGGTCTTGTGTCCGACCTTCTCCTTTGCCTCGCCGATGAGTTCCTCGGCCTTGTGCTTTGCCTTGTCGATGAAATCAGCCATGGTTATCGTGATCCTTTCGGGTAGAGATTGATTCGAGTCGTTCTGGATCTGGGAAATTCACCGTCGGCCGGTGACGGCCTTGACCAGGAAGAGCAAGATCACCGCGCCGAGTACACACGTGAAGAAGCTGAATATCAGGCCACCACCGTTGACGTCGACACCGAACAATTTGAGAAGGAATCCGCCGATCAGACCGCCGATAATGCCGACGACGATGTTCAGCACGATTCCCATGGAGGCATCGGTTTTCATGATCTTGCTGCCGATCCAGCCGGCGAGTCCGCCGATGATGATCCAACCGATGATGCCGAGTCCGAGCACAGTGAGTCTCCTTGTGACAAGTGGATTCCAAGTGACAGTGGGATTCCGAGATTGGGGATTCCACGATTGAGGTCATCTTGGACCTTTAAAAAAACTGAGGTCAGAGGGAAGTGATAGCTACAGCCCCGAGCAGTGTTCCCACTACTATCGATCCGGCCAACAGTCGTTGCTGCAGTTGGAATATCCGAAGTTCGCGTTTTGTCACGGTTCAGGCTTTACGGGCCTTGTCGGCGGCGTCGAGTTCCGTCGAACTTCCCTCGTGCACAAGGTTTCCGCCTGAGTTCTCCAGATGAGCTCGGACGAACCATTGGAACTTCTCCAGCTGCGCTGTTTGACCGATCAGCATGTCTTCGGTGATGGGATCGATCTTTCCGACCGAGTCGATCGCGGCCCGGGAATCGGTGATGACGCCGGTG
Source organism: Rhodococcus globerulus (assembly GCF_019334125.1). Lineage (NCBI taxonomy): Bacteria > Bacillati > Actinomycetota > Actinomycetes > Mycobacteriales > Nocardiaceae > Rhodococcus > Rhodococcus globerulus. The sequence continues at coordinate 6,496,611 of NZ_CP079698.1, read as the reverse complement.
TACACGAGGTCCAACGCGGCGAGGTGTGCGCGAGCGTCGTCACGTCCGACTGAATAGTCGTCCCACGAGCGGTCGGCTTCGATAGCGCCGGCGGTTCCCTTCGGGGAGTTCCCGAGTGCGGCGATGCGTTCGGCAACGTCGTCCGCGTAACCACGGACCAAATCGACTTGGGGATCGATCATTTCGTGTACGCCGATGAAATTAGGGCCTACGACATTCCAGTGAATGTGCTTGAGGGTCAGGTGTAGATCGTTGTACGCGCTCAGGCGTTCCTGCAGAACTGCGGCTACGCGCGCGCCGTCGTCGGTGCTCAGTCCCGGGATCGTGAATGTAGACATGTATCTTCCTCTCGTCAGAGTGCCGAGCTGTGTGCTGCTGCGGCACAAATACTTTCGGATCGTGTCTGTCGATTCAATTGATGCTTCCGGCCAGGTCCTCTGTTATCGGATCCCCGAACATCATGGCGATTCGCAGTTTGAGTTCCGGCGTGGCCAAGGTCGAGCTACCGGAGTTGATCTCGCCGCTCGGTGCGGACGGGATGTCGATCGTCGTCATCTTGCTCCTGCGGTCTAGGGGTGTAAGTAGTGAGAATCGGGCGATCCGCTTCTCGTCAGCGCCGTGTTCTGCGCCTCTCAACACCCAAATCTGTCTGCAATTTGATACGCATGTTCTCGTCAGGACGTACTAAAATCTATACCAGTCGACGCAGATAATTAGCAACCCCAGAACGAGTGGATCGACTCCAGTCTGAATCAGTCAGGTGATGAAATGGCCGCCCTGTACAGGCGAAATGCCGAAAGTCCTGAATTTGAAAAAATCTTCGGCCCCGATCGCCGATATGAAATCTATGCTCCCGCGAACAGATTCGTTGCCTGGAAGTGCTAAAGTCGTGGAATCGCCGATTGGGTCGAGGAGGCTTGCAGTGACATTAGAGCCACACACGCGCTCACGGCGTGGCGTTTACGGCATCTCGGTGATGTCGGAGTTATCCGGAGTCGGGCCGCAGACGTTGAGACTGTACGAGCGACGAGGACTCCTGACCCCCACACGCACGGGTGGTGGAACTCGCCGGTACAGCGAATCAGATCTGGAGACATTGCGTCGCATCACCGCGTTGATCGACGACGGCGTCAATTTGGTCGGAGTGAGATTGATTCTCTCGCTCGAGGCCGAAAATTCAACTCTTGCGGCGAGGATCGCTCAGTTGAGTGAATCTGCTGACGGTCAGGCCTGATCGCCGCGTGAGTCGGCGTCGGTCGCTTCAGTGCGGTTGTTATCGACGTCAGTCGCTTCAGTGCGGCTGATATCCCCGAAGTCTGCATCGGCAACGATCTTGTTTCCGCCGGCTTCGAGGGACGCGAGGGCGGAATCGAAGGCGTCGATGAGCCACTGGTTTGTTGCTTCGGTGAGCAATTCATCCGGCGCGCCGTCGATATCGGCCTGGAAGAAGCGAACCAACCAGGTTCCACTGATACCGGGTTCGTTCGACAAACCGTGAGGAGTGTTTGTGGCAACGACGTAGCGGTTGTACTCGAGATCTACCCGAATGGCGTACGCGTCGTCCAGATGCACGATGTTCGCCGGTCGCTGCGTGGCTGCTGCCAGCGCGATCAGCGCATCGTTGTAAATTTCCGCGTACTTCACAGTGAGTGGAATGGTCGGCCTATCTGTTCGACGTAGCCATGCAGCACAGCATGGCAAGGATAAAGACGGTTCAACGCCCATACCAGGCACGGAACTGAAATTCATCCTATCCCAGACGCCTGTCGGCAGATTCCGGCGGTATCGGGCGCGCCCAACGACCGGCCGGCAGCTGTTCAGGGGCACAGCGCGTGAGAGAGCATGGCCACTATGTCCGGTTGTTCCTTCGGCGTCGAGGTCAGCGTCACGGTGTATGCGCGATCTTCCGTTGCACCGGACAGTGTGTAGTAGCCGTAGATTCCACCGCTGTGTCCGATGTAGGTAACCCCGCAGGGCAGTTCGGTGGATCCGACTCCCAAGCCGTAGCCCAGGCCTTCGGCTTCGGTGGCACCGGCGTGTGGGGTGGTCATCTCGGTGAGTTCGTTCTCCGGCACGATTCTGCCGCTCAACAAGGCCCGCCAGAAGGTGTTGAGATCCTTGCCGGTAGACACCAGGGCACCTGCTGACCAGGGGATGGACGGTTCGATCCGGGAGACATCGGTGCGCCCGCCGGGTAGATCGGCATATCCGGTCATGTGCTCACCTCGGATGTCTCGTTCACCCGGTGGTGGGAGATAGGTGTCCTCGAGTTCCAGTGGTTCCAGAATCCGAGTGCGCAGCTCGTCCGCGTAGCTTCGGCCGGTCACAGCTTCTACGAGCATCCCGAGAACTATGTAGTTGGTGTTGGTGTAGCGAAAAGCTGATCCGGGCTCGAACTGCGCGGGCTTGCTCAAAGCGATGGCCACAGCGTCGGCTGGCGTGAGCGTGCGATTTTCGTTCGCAGCCACCCATTCGTCGGCGTTGGGTTCGCCGGCGAACTCGGCTAACCCGCTGCGATGTTGCAGTAGGTGACGGACGGTGATGGTGTCGCCCGGCACAAGTCCTGGGAGGTAGCGCTGGACCGGTGCATCGAGGCCTACCTTGTCCTGCGCAACCAGTTGCAGCACGAGTGCTGCGGTGAATGTTTTTGTCACGCCGGCGATCCGGACTCGGTAGCGAGGGCCGATCGAATCGCCATTCGTCTGGTGAGGGACACCGCTGGTCAGAACCGTAGTGGTCGAGTTGTCGTCGAGCGTGGCAATCGAGCCGACTGCGCCCGATTTCGTGAGCGAATCCAGATCCGATTGAACCTCGACGGTTCGTTGGAGCGTCGCGCATCCGACAAGTGCCATCGAGGTCGCAACTACGGCAATGGTGGCCAAGACGTGTGAGCGCATGAGTCGAATCTAAGGATCTTTCGGCTCTCGGGAATCCAGGAAATCCCGGATCTTTCCCCTGATCTTTCTCGGGCGCCAAGGACTGGGCTGTCTGGGACTGGGCGGGGACAAAGGGCCTCATTCTGCATAGGGTTGCCGATTCTTGTCCGAATTGCCCGAGATGATCGTTAGCATCCGAAGGCCACATGCTCATTTCAGATCCGACCAGTTCAACGCTATTTCGGTGCGATGGCCGCACCGCAGTACCTCAACGAAGGACGGTTGCATGAGGAAGTCGACACTGCGCAGGGGAACGGTTGCAGCCCTGCTGACCGGAAGCGTTCTGGTCCTGACTGCAGCGCCCGCTCTCGCGGAACCGGGAAGCGCCGGTAGTACCGGCAGTACCGGGTCACTGGGCAGTATGGGCAGTATCAGCAGCGGATCTGCGGCCCTTCCGATCCCCAGTCCCGCAGGTTTGATCGCTTTGGCGGCGGCCACCACCCAAACCGGAAAGCCGTACCAATGGGGTGGCGTCGGACCGAACTCGTGGGATTGCTCCGGGCTGGTGCAATGGGCGTTCCGGCAGGCCGGCGTGAATCTACCGCGGACCAGCCAAGAGCAAGCCCGTGTGGGACAAGCGGTTCCGCGCTGGGCACTAGTTCCCGGCGACGTCATCACGTTCTATCCCGGCGCAACGCACGTCGGAATCTACGCGGGCTTCGGAATGGTCTTCAACGCGTACGGCGTCGGAGTTCCCACGGGTCTGACCCCCTTGTCTGATCTCCCGATCAACAACATTCGACGGTTCTAATCTGCACAAAACCTTCACAAGTCCTCCCAGGTTCATCCACGTCGGGCTAATACAGTCAGTTCCATGAGTCAGCGAAAAGTGCTCGTGGTCGACGACGAAGTCAGCATCTGCGAATCGATTGCCGCGCGTCTGCGCGCCGAGGGATTCGACGTGGAGATGGCATTCGACGGACCCAGTGCTGTCGCGCGGTGCGCCGAGATCAGCCCGGACCTGGTGGTTCTCGACGTGATGATGCCTGGATTCGACGGCCTCGAAGTGTGTCGTCGAATCCAGGCCGTACGAGCTGTGCCCGTGCTGATGCTCACGGCGCGCGCCGACGAAACCGACATGGTGATCGGTTTGGGTGTCGGTGCTGACGACTACCTCAGCAAGCCGTTCAGCATGCGGGTGCTGGTTGCGCGGGTACAGGCGCTGCTCCGGCGTGCTGGTCGTCCCTCGCAGCCGCTATCCGATCTCTTGGAGTTCGGTGACGTCGTGATCGACCTGACCGAGCGTCGGGTGCGCCGCGACACGCAAGAAATACACCTGACGCGGACCGAATTCGATCTGATCGTGTATCTGGCAGAGCGACCAAGAGCCGCGATTCCCCGCGAGTCGCTGCTCGAGGAGATCTGGGGATGGGGCGAGGGGGCGGGGAGTCGCACCGTCGACTCTCACGTCAAGGCGCTACGACGCAAACTGGGGTCCTCGGTGATCCGAACCGTTCATGGCGTCGGCTACGCGTGGGACGTGCCGCGATGAGCGTCGTCGACCGGCTATTTGCGCGGTGGCCACGACCGCTCGACCCGATGCGGTCCTTCAAGGTGAAGGTCGGGTTGTTGGTTGTCGCCGCATTGTTGTTCGCTTCCGGTGGTTTCTGGCTGACATCGCAACAACCGTTTCGATTCGCGCTGTTGACGGCATTGTTTGTTGCCCTGGGTGTTACGCAGGTGCTCGCACACGGAATGACGTCACCACTTCGCGAGATGACGGCAGCGGCCAAGGCTATGGCGCGTGGCGACTATTCCCGTCGAGTGCGGGCGACATCGCGCGACGAAGTGGGCGAACTTGCAACGGCATTCAATCGAATGGCCGAGGATTTGGGTGCCGACGACAGGTATCGCCGCGAGCTGATCGGCAACGTGTCGCATGAGTTACGCACGCCGATCACCGCTTTGCAGGCGATGCTCGAGAACATTGTCGACGGTGTGCAGGATCCGAATCCGGAGACGATGCGTTCGGCTCTCGCTCAAACAGAACGTCTCGGTGCTCTGGTGGACGATCTGCTTGATCTCTCGAAACTCGAGGGTGGTGCAATGCCGTTGAATCCCAAGATGTTCGAGATGAAGCCGTTCCTGGACGAATTGATGTCGCAGCGTAGGGGAGGCGTCGTCATCGATGTGAGCCCTGCTTCGCTGAGCATCTCGGCCGATCCGGATCGCCTGCATCAGGTCGTGACCAACCTGCTGGACAACGCAGTTCGCCACGGCGGCAACGACGTACACGCAGTGATTCGCGTGCGCAGAGATACTGCGCACGCCGTCGTGATCGATGTCCATGACGACGGCCCGGGGATCGAGCCGGCTGCACGCTCCGAGGTCTTCGACCGATTCATCCGAGGGGGTTCCACGGACGGTGGCACCGGCCTTGGGCTTGCCATCGCGAAGTGGGCCGTCGAATTACATGGCGGCACCATTGCCGTTGTTGATGCGCACGCTGGGTGCTGTATTCGAGTGGTACTGCCGCAGAACTGAATTAACCGATTATCGACGGCGCGCCCCAAACGGGGTCCGCGCCTGATTTGCCGATCCTGAAAGTAGGTCTGATAATGACTGCTCCGGTTGCTGTTGCACCAAAACCCAGTGCGCCTGCCCCACTGGTGCCACGCGTATGGCGTCGAGATCGGACGTCCATTCCTACGCGTCCGATGCTGATCGGATCGGCAGTGGTGGGTGTTCTTGCCGCCCTGATCCTCGATGTCGACACCATCGGGGTTGCCTACGCGATCGTGTTTGTCGGTGTCACGGTAGTTGTCGGGCTCCTCACGCCGCCACGGTTGACTCCGATTCAATGGGGAGCCTGCGCCGGCGCACTTGCGCTGTTCGGTGTGGCTGCGGTCCGCGGTGCGGGATGGCTTGTCTTTGTGTGCCTGGTGGCAGCGTGGGTTGTGTTCACCTGGGCGTTGATCGGTGGCCGGACGTGGACAGGCATCGCGTTGGGAACGATCATGCCGTGGCGCGCTCCACTACGGGTGATGCGCTTTGCCCGGCGGAGAAACGCGAGACCCGGCGCAGCGCTGCGAGTGCCGGCCGTTCGTGTGGTGGCCGTAGGTGCCGTCAGCGTCGCAATGCTCCTGATCTTCGGATCTCTTTTTGCCAGTGCGGATCCGGAATTCGCGAAGTTCTTCGACGGCGCCGCTCCCTCGATTCGAGTCGATGAAACAATCGCTCACCTGTTGATCGGGGTATTGGTGGCTTTCGGGACGCTCACGGCTGTGTATCTACGGCGCCGAACGCCTGACGTCGACGCGCTTGCTCCCATGCCGGCGTCGCCTCTGCCATTGTGGGAGTGGGTGGTGCCGCTCGCGATGCTGAACGTGCTGTTCTTGGGATTTGTTGCGGTGCAACTCAAGACGCTGTTCGGCGGCGACAAACACGTCCAGGTCACGGACGGTCTGACGTATGCTGACTATGCGCGTCAAGGATTCTGGCAGCTGATGATGGTGACGGTGCTGACGTTGTTGGTGATCGCGGTTGCGGTTCGGCGTGTAGATCGCGATGATCGCCGATCGAGGGCACTGGCCCGGGGGCTGCTGGGCGCGCTGTGCACGTTCAGCCTTGTCATTGTGGCGTCGGCCGTTCATCGAATGTGGTTGTACGAGAACCAGTACGGATTCACGAGGCTGCGAGTGAGCGTCTTTGCCGTCGAACTGCTGCTCGGGCTGGTCTTTGTCTTGCTGATCATCGCGGGAGTGCGGATGTCGGGCGCGTGGCTGCCGACGGCTGTACTCGCCATGGCCACTGTGGGCTTGCTGGGCTTTGCGTTCTTCAACCCTGATGCGTACATCGCGGAGAAGAACGTCGAGCGGTTCGAGCAGGGGAAGAGCATCGACGTGAACTATCTGAGCACGCTTTCGGTCGATGCCGTTCCTGCACTTGATCGACTGCCGGAGCCGCAGCGCAGTGATTCGCTGTGGTACCTGAAACAGGAACTGCGCGGATCCGAAGATTCGTGGTGGGAGTTCAACAGTGCGCGCAAGCAGGCCAGGGAGATCCTGTTCGGATAGCCGCGCGCCGATTGTGCAGCCGCAGAGGTAGTTACCCCTGCGGCTGCACAATTGCCCTGCGGCCTAGTGCACGGCCAGCGAAATCTTCTCGCGCTCCTGCGCGGACACAACATCACGCGTCGGAAGCAAGTCGATGGTCACGCTGTTGAGTTTGCCGCCGTAGCGGAACGTGCCCTTCTCCGCGAATTCCTCGGAAACCGGGCTGCCACGGTTGATTCCGATATCCAGCTGCTCGTTCATGCTGAAGATCGCCCGGGTGGTCTTGTCGACCCTGCCCTCCGCGACAACCTCGCCGTCGACGCGCACCGTCGCGAGACCGCCTTTGCCGATACCACCGCCGTCGTAGTCGAAATTGACCGAAACTTCCTTGACGTCGGGGGACAGGGGCTTCTCGGCGCGCACGAAGGTACGGCCACCACCGCTGAAGTTGTAGCAGTACACGGGGACGGAATCGATGATGTACAGAGCGAATCCGCCGAACCGGCCACCGAGGCTGACAAGCATGCCGTCGGCGACGCTGCCCAGGTTGGCGGTCAATGCGTACGAGCGGTTGAAGAAGTTGGGTGCTGCCTTCTCGACCAGCCCGTTCATGTGCGGGTACAGCGTCAGCGATTTGCGGCCCATCATGGGATGCGGCGGACGTGATTCCGGTGTCGAATGCCGTCCGACGGTACGGTCGTCGAGAGGCAGCACCTGGTACTTGGCGGCCTCGACCAGGAACTTTTCCTTGAGTCGCGCGAGGATCTCGGGATGTTCGTCCGCGAGGTCACGGGCCTGCGACCAATCGACCGTCGTGTCGTACAACTCCCACTTGTCGTCGCTCAGCGACGTCAGTTCCAGTCCGTGCGTTGCCATCAGCCACGGGGCACGGTGCGCGGTGACTGCGGTCCAACCGTGATCGTAGATGCCGCGGTTTCCGAAGATCTCGAAATACTGTGTGGTGTGCCGCTCGTCGGCCGCTGGATCATCGAAGGTGTAGTTCATCGCTACACCTTCCATCGGTTTCTGCGTTACACCGTCGACGCTTGTCGGGGCCGGGATGCCGGCAGCTTCGAGGATCGTCGGGGTGATGTCGACGCAATGGTGCCACTGTTCACGGATTCCGGGATTCTCGATTCCCTTGGGCCAGTGCGCGATCAAGCCGTTGCGGGTTCCACCGTAGTGAGAGGCAACCTGCTTGGCCCACTGGTACGGGGTGTCGAGCGCTAGTGCCCAGGCAGCCGGGTAGTGCGGATAGCTGGTTTCGGTACCCAGTTCGTCGTACCGGGCGAGCACGTCTGCGGTCGCGGTCTTGTAGCCGTTGAGCCCGGCGAGGTAGTTGAACGAACCCTCCATGCCGCCTTCGGCCGAGGCTCCGTTGTCACCCATCATGTAGAGGACGAGGGTGTTGTCCAGAACGCCCATGTCCTGCAGGCGATCCACCAGTCGCCCGACCTCGTCGTCGGTGTGCTCGAGGAACGCGGCGTACAACTCCATGAGCCGGGCCGAGACCTTCTTCTGGTCGTCATCGAGCTCATCCCAGTGTGGAACGCCCGGTGCCCACGGAGCCAGGACGGTATCTGGCCCGACGACGCCCAGTTCCTTCTGCTTTTCGAGAGTGATCTCTCGCTGGCGATCCCATCCGTGATCGAATTCGCCGACGTACTTGTTCAGGTAACTGTCCGGAACCTGAAGGGGCGCATGGCACGCGCCGAAGGGGAGGTAGCAGAACCACGGCTTGTCCGGGTCCATGGTGTTGACGCCCTCGACCCACTCGATTGCGTGATCGACCAGATCCTCGGAGAGGTGATAGCCCTCCTGCGGTGTCTTGGGCAGGTCCACCATCGTGAAGTCCTCGTAGAGAACCGGTGTGAACTGGTCGGACTCGGCGCCCAGAAAGCCGTAGAATTTGTCGAACCCTTCGCGTACCGGCCAACGATCGAACGGCCCCGCCGCTGTGGTCTCCCAGGTCGGAGTCTGGTGCATCTTGCCGAAAGCGCCCGTAGCGTAACCATTTCCCTGCAAAATGCGAGCAACGGTGGCCGCCGAGGCCGGCCGGGTTCCGTTGTATCCGGGTGCGGCGTTTGCCATCTCGGAGATGACACCCATGCCGACGCTGTGATGATTGCGGCCTGTCAGAGTGGCAGCTCGGGTTGGTGAACACAGTGCGGCCGTGTGGAATCGGCTGTACTTGACGCCGGTGTCTGCCAGGCGTTCAGCCGTCGGGGTACGGCACGGGCCACCAAAAGCGGAGGGGGCGCCGAATCCGACATCGTCGATCATGACGAGCAGAACGTTGGGTGCCCCGGCCGGCGGGCGAATCGGCTCTGGCCGGGTGAATGGCACTTTCTGGTCTCGGTAGTCGACGGATGCGGCGACGTTCGGCGTCTCGGGGATGATCGGGATGGAATGACGATTCACAAGCGGGCTCCTGGCTGTATCGAGGCCGAGAATTAAGTAGATGACTTAATCTGCAGCGTAACTCCCGATGTCGCATTCAATGGCAAGTTCTCGTTGAGTGGGATTCGATCCCCGCTGTGCGCCTTTGTTAACCCCCGGCGGTTAATAAAGGCGGACGGCAATTAGGGTTGCAGTTTTAAGGCACTGACTTATATGCTCCATCTCATGCCCAGCTCGTCAGATGCCAAGAGTGCAATGATCGCCGTCGCAGAACGCATGTTTGCCGAACGTGGCATTCACGAGGTGTCGATGCGCGATGTCGCGGCAGCAGCGGGGCAACGCAACAACTCTGCGGTTCAGTATCACTTCGGTGGTCGGGACGGCTTGGTGCTGGCCGTGTTCCGGTATCGGATGGGTCAGATCAACATTGCGCGTCTGACGTACCTCGACGACATCGACTCGAGTGGGCGTACGGATACGGTTCGAGCTTTGGTCGAGGCGTTCATTTACCCTCTTGCAGATTTCCTTGCCACTGCCGACGGATCGAACTATGCGCGGTTCATCGCCAGGGTCTCGCCCTCGGTCGATACACAAAGTGTCGAGTTCCGTGAGGTCAGCGAGGCGAACAACGAAGTTGTCTCGCGGCTGACACGGGCACTGAACCACCTCTCGCGTCGTGTCGCTGTCGAGCGGATCGACCTGATGTCCAACATGACCGTCGCCGCGCTTGCTGTTTTCGAGCAGCGGCGTGAAGAGGGAAATCCCGTGGTGAAGGCGGATTTCGACACAACTGTCGACCATCTGGTCGACCTCATGGTTGCGGCACTGCTGGCTCCGCAGAGTGAGCACACACGAACCCGAAGCAAGATCGCGCAGTCCACTGACGCGCGAGTCAACACGTAAATCGAAACGGAGCTATTTTCATGGCTGCACTCACGTCGTCTCGTACAGTTCAAATCGGCAATCACACAATCGAATTCGGACCTCGCGGGATGCGTCGTAATCCCGAAGGTGTCGAGTCGATGCCGTACGAGCGTTTCACTCTCACCCCGGTCACACCGTTCATCGGCGCTGAGATCAGCAACATCGATCTGCGTGATCCGTCGGCCGAGCAGATCGACGACGTTCGTCGTGCATTGCTCGAATGGAAGGTTGTGTTCTTCCGCGACCAGAACATCTCGAGTCTCAATCACCGTGACTTTGCCAGCAATTGGGGCGAACTCGAAGTTCACCCACTGCTCCCACAGGGTGAAGTTCCGGCCGTGGTTCGATTCGAACGCGGCGAGGACAGCCCAGGCACCGAAAACATCTGGCACGTCGACGTGACCTGGACGAAGACACCGCCGCTAGGCTCTGTCCTGCGTGCGATCGATGTTCCGCCGGCCGGTGGCGACACCCTGTGGGCCGACATGGGCAACGCGTTCGATTGCCTTCCTGACGAGGTCAAGGAGCTGATCGACGGACGCGAGGCGGTCCACGACTTCGTTCCGTCCTTCGGCCGCAGCATGTCGCCCGAAAAGCTCGAGAAGATGAAGGAGCAGTACCCGCCGGTCCTGCATCCGATGGTGCGCAAGCACCCCGAGACGGGCCGCAAAACGCTGTTTGTGAACAGCCTCTTCACCACGCATATTCCGGACATGGATCCGCAGGAAGGCAACGACCTGCTCAACCTGCTGTTCGCGCAGGTCAAGGTTCCGGATTTCCAGTGCCGTTTCAAGTGGGCAGCTAATTCCATTGCGTTCTGGGATAACCGGGCAACGCAGCACTACGCGGCCAGTGACTATTTCCCGCATCGACGGATCATGGAGCGCGTCGCGATTCTCGGCGACGCACCCTTCTGATCTACTCCTGCGGAATTCGCACGACGCACCGGAAGCCGACGTGGCAGGTCGAGGACTCTTCGGACTCGCTCTGCCGCGCGGCCGGCCGGTAGCGCAGGCAGTAGTTGGGTGCACACAGATGTGACCCACCTTTGATAACTCGCAGCGGATAGGATTCTCCCGCAACGGTTTCCGTTGCAAGCTCGGCGCGCGGATTGCGAGGGATGCAGCACGAGGTGGCCGGTGCCAGATTCTTGGTGCTGTGGGCGTGGTCGGACGTGTAGTGATCCGCTGTCCATTCCCAGACGTTGCCGGCCATATCGAGGAGGCCGTAGCCATTTGGGCGGAATTTTCCAACGGGAGCGGTGCGTTCGTAGCCGTCTTCGAGCAGGTTCTCCCACGGGAACTGGCCTTGCCACACGTTGCCACCGGGCTTTCCGCCAGGAGAGTCCTCGTCGCCCCACACGTAAGCCTTGCGATCGAGGCCACCGCGCGCCGCGTACTCCCACTCCGCTTCGGTGGGAAGTTCCTTGCCGGCCCACTGGGCATATGCCTGCGCGTCGAAGTACGACACGTGTGTCACGGGATGTTTCTCGCGACCACCGACATTGCTGCTCGGGCCTTCCGGGTGCCGCCAATCCGCGCCGGGTGTGAAGGTCCACCACTGGGTGTAGTCGTCCAAGGAGACCGGTCCTGGCGGTGAGTGGAAGACCAGAGAACCAGGCACCAGCAGTGCCGGGTCGGCATCGGGGTAGTCGGCCGGATCGGGCGCGACCTCCGCCGTCGTGACATGTCCTGTTGCTTTGACGAATCGTCGGAACTCGGCCACGGTGACGGCCGTCGTATCCATCCAGAAACTGTCGACGCTCACCTGGTGAACGGGGCGTTCTTCCGGGTAGAAGTCCTCGGAACCCATCCAGAAGGTTCCGCCCGGGATCAAAGACATGTTCTTCGGGGGAGTACTCATGGCGGCTGAGGGCGTCATGGTTTCAGCATGACATGCGGCCCGGAATGGGTGAAACGAGAATCCCATCTGGTGCCCTCGTCAGGATTTGAACCTGCGACCCTTCCTGTCGCGGGTTCAAAATTGAATGCAGGCAGTTTAGGCGGCGAGGGAGACGGACAACTCGCGCTGGAGCGAATCGGTATGGATCCGGTGCGCCGCGTCAGGGAAGGATCTGTCTAGGTGCTGGATGCGATCGTCTGATTGTCGGTGGGTTGTGAAGGTTCGATCTTGTGCCGTTTGACGAGTAGGACAATGGCGATGATGGGGTAGGCCAGGATTGGCGCGAAGGCGCCCACGTACGACGTTTGGTCCAACAGGATGATGCTGCCGCTGATGAGAGCAAAGTCGAAAAGTCCGTGGAGTACGGAGTTCAGGGCGTTACTGCCCGAAACTCGGCGTGTGAGGTAGAAGAAGTATCCAGCGAGGCTGACAATGATTGCTTGTGGGACAGCGGAAGCGCCGTGTCCGAAGACGTTGGAGAGGTGGACGGCGCCGAAGATGAGACTGGACCACAGGGCTACCTGGCCTTCGCGGAGTCCGTGGTTGCGCAGCATGGTCACTCCGATGCCGCGGAACATTCCTTCTTCGCCCCAGCCGACGAATTGCGTGGCAATTAGTAGGACAAGGACAAACAGCCAGCCTTTCTCTGCGAGTGCGCTGTAGTCGATGCCCACGAGGATCGCGACGAGCAGGATGGCAGGAACGACCCACACCCAGCGGTTCACCGGTCGGTCATCCTTGAGCACTGGACGCCACCAACCCAGAGCTGCGATGACGCCGTAGGTAAAGATGAGGGCGAGTCCCAAGGGGATCACCATCGTGAAGATGACTCCACGGGTGGTTAGTGTGTCGTCCTCGTTGCTCCAACCCGCGATGAGGCGGCCGCCGAACTGAATAATTGCCAGGTACGCGATGACGATCACTGCGAAGGCGACGTACGAGAGTTGACGCCCGGAGATGCGAGGCTGACCCTCGTACTTGTGTATGTCCACTGCCCAATGTTAGAGCGCAGATTGATTTGACGCGGGCTGACCCGCTCGGCAGGTCACGCCAGATTCGCCCCTTGTTGATCCGCCCAGAATTGCTCGTTATGCCGCGCCGGTAAGGCTGCCACGACCGAAAAGCCCCATCTCTCTGGCGCGGGATGGGGCTTTTTGTCGTGCAGTCCGAACTACTCGTCCACTCTGGCGACCGCAGGGAGGAACGCTCGAATGATCCCGTAGTTTGCCCGGAATTTCGATCCATCGCGAATGATCAGTTCGCGTCGTTTCAACTCGTTGAGATCTCGGGTTAGGCGGAGTTGCAGGTCGCGCACATGTTATGACCTGGATGAAAGGGCATAAATGTGCCCTCGGCAGGATTCGAACCTGCGACCCTTCCTTTAGGAGAGGAATGCTCTATCCCCTGAGCTACGAGGGCGGGGAGCTCATCCGTAAAGCATGAAAACCCTGTTGTACTGCGGTTTTCGCTTGCCGGTTGGGCTGGTGCCGCTACTTGACCGGTTGGCGCGGGGCCTTGGGCGTCGTAGCTGCGGTAGTCAGTGTAGCGGCACAACCCATACCGCGCGAAGCCGACAGGTGCCTGAAGTATTGGACCTGCTCGGGCGGCGCTGAACCTCAGCGGGCGGCGTCGGCAATCTTCAGGTCGATTTCCCGCGGACTGAGGAGATTGTCGAGTACCAGGACTGCGCAGCCGAGGATTCCCGATTGTGCTCCGTGGCTGACGGACACGATGTGCAGTGAGCGTGTGGCGAGTGCAGTTGCGTTGCCGTAGACCGATTCTCGAAGTCCGGCTAGGAAGAGTTCGTCGGCTTCGGCCATGTCGCCGCCGATGACAAGCACTTCCGGGTTGAGGAGATTGACGGCGCCGGAGATCACGTCACCGATGAGGCGGCCGCTGGTACGGATCAGCCGGCGTGCTTCGCCGTCGCCGTCGAGGGCCAGCCGAACGACGTCGCGGACGTGGCCGACGTCCCGGCCCTGGGCTTCGAGTGCATGCACGAGAGCCCAACCGCTGGCGACGGTTTCGACGCAACCCACGTCACCGCAGCGGCATTGGATGTCCTTGGCGGCAGCGGTTTTGGTGTGCCCGATCTCGCCGGCGGCGCCGAGTGAACCCCGTTGCAGTACACCGCCGAGAACGATGCCCGCGCCAAGGCCGGTTGAGGCTTTGATCATGAGTAGATTCGGTGCGCTTTCACGCCTTTCGCTGAGTTCCGCGAGTGCCATGACGTTGGCGTCGTTGTCGGCGAACAACGGCGCGTCTGTGACCGATGCAAGGTAGGGAGCAAGGGCAACACCGTCCCAGCCCGACATCATCGGTGAATCGAGACTGGCTCCGGCTGCGACGTCGACCGTCCCGGGGATGCTGAGCCCGACTCCGATGACTTCGGAAGGCGGGCGGCCGATTCGGGCCAGCAATGACGTCAGGTGATCGGCGATCTCAGGCATCAGTTCGTCGGGCCCGACGCCCACCGATTTGTCGATGTCTTCCGCGGTGAGGATGGCGCCGGACAGGTCTGTGACGGCCAATTGCGCACGCGAGCGGCCGATCGCGACAACCAGCACCAATCCAGCGGACTTGTCGAACGTCAAGGTGGCAGGCGGACGGCCACCTGTCGATGGGCCTTCGTCGTCGTCCGCGATCAGGCCGATCGACTGCAGCGCGCTTACCCGGGCAGACACCGCGGTCCGGGAAAGTCCCGTGAGTTTCCCGATTTCGCTTCGTGTGGTCGCGGAACCTGCGCGGATCAGCGAGAACACCTCGCCGGCTGTGGCGGGAGTGATGGGCGGTCGGGTCATACCTTCTATTCAAGCATTCTCTCAGCGTTACTTCAGGATGCAAAAGATTTATTACTTTAGTCTTTTGGAGACGTAAGTAGGTATTGTGAAAAAGCAGAAGTGGGCATAGGCTGTGTCTTGACTCACTGGGCACCGCGTTCTCGGGTGGGTCGCAGTACGAGGTCAGAGGGCGCACGAACCTAGGGGAGAACCCGATGAGTCGCACCGACACGCAGAACGAGATTGTCGACTTCGCGCGTAAATGGCAGAAGTTCGACGGCGGACCGGACGAGGACATCTTTGTCACCTTCGGTCTGGAGCCCCACGAGTACTTCCGGAGATTGAAGAACATCCTCGACAACGGCAACGCCGCACTGGATCCCCCTGTGGCGAGCGAACTCGCAACGGTGTGTGCGCACCGGTTGCGTCAGCGAGACGTCGAGTTGATCGGCCAGTAGGCCACCCACATCCTTCTTCATTGCTGAATCAAGTCCACAGAATCAAGAATTGAGGTCGCCATCATGCACAAGCACCTTCCGATGCCGAATCCGACAACTGAAGTGTGGGACTGGCAGATGCAAGGAGCGTGCCGCGGGCACGACTCGGCCGTGTACTTCCACCCCGACGGTGAGCGTGGGCATGCCCGCGAGAACCGCGAACTCAACGCAAAGAAGATCTGCTCCAGCTGCCCGGTTCTTCAGCAGTGCCGCGAACATGCGCTGGCTGTTCACGAGCCTTACGGCATCTGGGGTGGAATGACGGAGACCGAACGCGCAGAATATGTGCGATCGCTGCGTAAGCGCAGCAACCGAATGCCCGCGGTCGCAGTCGCGAGCTGAAGGTCCTTCAGAGAGGACGCGCTGTGACGCTCGTAGCCGGTATCGATTCCTCGACTCAGTCGTGCAAGGTCATTGTCCGTGATGCCGATTCGGGTGAATTGGTCCGGGAGGGACGCGCGACGCATCCTGCAGGCACCGAGATCGACCCGGCGCGGTGGTTGGAGGCCATGGACAGTGCGATTGCTGCTGCGGGTGGACTGAACGACGTCGCCGCGGTGTCTGTGGGCGCGCAGCAACACGGCATGGTGTGTCTGGACGGCGACGGCGATGTAGTGCGACCGGCGTTGCTGTGGAACGACACTCGTTCCGCGCAGGCTGCGAGCGAACTTGTCGACGAGCTGGGCGGTCCACAGGCGTGGGCCGACGCCGTGGGCGTTGTGCCGGTAGCCGCAATCACCGCGAGCAAGCTGCGCTGGCTGGCGGATCACGAACCCGGCAATGCGGATCGTACTGCAGCAGTGTGTCTTCCACACGATTGGCTGTCCTGGAAATTGGGCGGCGCCGTCTCGCTCGACGCGCTGGCCACCGACGCTGGTGACGCGAGTGGAACGGGGTACTTCGCGGCCGCGACGCGTGAGTACCGGATGGACCTGCTGTCGCTGGCTTTCCGAGATCGAACACCACAGGTTCCCCGGGTTGCGGCGCCGAACGAGAAGATCGGTATCACTCGATCCGGCGCGGTCATCGGCCCCGGAACTGGTGACAATGCCGCAGCCGCACTGGGTTTGGGGGCGATTCCCGGTGACGTGGTCATTTCGATCGGAACGTCCGGTGTCGTGTCTGCAGTTTCGGCCACGCCGACGCACGATTCGAGTGGCAATGTTGCCGGTTTTGCCGACGCCACCGGACTGCACCTGCCGCTTGTGTGCACACTCAACGGCGCCCGGATTCTCGACGCGACCGCGTCCATTCTCGGCGTCGATCACGACGAACTGTCTCGTTTGGCATTGTCCGCCCCGCTCGGGAGTGACGGCCTGGTGATGATTCCGTACTTCGAGGGTGAACGAACCCCCAACCGTCCCGACGCGACCGGGGCTATGCACGGGTTTCGGCTCCAAAATTCGACGCCGGCGCATTTCGCGCGCGCCGCAGTCGAAGGGCTCCTGTGCGGCTTGGCCGACGGCGTCGACGATTTGGTTCGTCAAGGCGTCGAGGTGAAGCGCGTTCTCCTCGTAGGAGGCGGAGCGAAGTCTCGCGCTCTCTGTGAGATTGCGCCGGCAATTCTCGGAGTCCCGGTTGTGATACCCGATCCTGGTGAATATGTTGCGGAAGGCGCATGCAGGCAAGCTGCCTGGACGCTGCTCGGCGGCGAGCGTCCACCGGTATGGACAAAACCGGAGGAGAGGCGCTTCGAGGCTGCACCGGCGCCGCAGGTTCGGGAACGTTACGCATCGCTGCGCGAGCTCACCGAGGGTGTGTAGAGGCCAACTCAGCTAGGGTTCTTTCGTGGACTTGTTGGTAGGCATGGACATGGGAACGGCCAGCAGCAAAGGGGTTTTGGTCACCCCGGACGGCGTGGTCCTGGCAACCGAGCAGATCGACCATCAGATCTCGATGCCCAGGCCCGGGTGGGCCGAGGTGGACGCCGAGAAGATGTGGTGGTCCGAGGTGTGTTCGATCTCCAAACGTCTTGTGGCACAAGTTCCCAGATCTGCCAACGTTGCAGGTGTCTGTGTCAGCGGTGTCGGCCCGGCACTTGTGTTGTGCGACAGTGAACTTCGACCCCTTCGTCCGGCCATTCTGTACGGAATCGACAGTCGAGCATCCGCAGAAGTGGCCTCGCTGACCGAATTATTCGGCGAAAAGGCAATACTCGATTGTGGTGGCAAACTTCTCTCGAGTCAGGCCGTCGGGCCGAAGATCGAGTGGGTGCGCATCCATGAACCGGAGATTTTTGCCGCGGCGACTCGGTGGTACGGGTCGAATTCGTACATCGCCGCAAAGCTGACCGGTGAGTACATCCAGGATCATCACACGGCCAGTCAGTGTGATCCGCTCTATTCGGTCCGAGACTTCAGCTGGAAATCCGATTGGCTGGATCGTGTTCTCGGCCATCTCGAGTGCCCTCGATTGGTGTGGCCGAGCGATGTTGTCGGATTGGTACATGCTGATGCGTCCGAGCAGACCGGACTGCCCGTCGGGACGCCCGTTGTCGCGGGAACGGTCGACGCATTCTCCGAGGGATTCAGTGTGGGCGCCCGTCATCCCGGTGATCTCATGTTGATGTACGGATCAACGATGTTCCTGGTTCAGATACTCGAGAAGTTTCAGAGCAATCCGGCACTGTGGACAACCGCGGGCGTTCAGAAGGACACCTTGGCACTTGCTGCCGGAACATCCACTGCCGGAAGTCTGATCGAGTGGCTTCACAAGCTCACCGGCGATGCACCATTCGAGCAGTTGCTCGCCGAGGCCGCGGCCGTGCCCGCCGGCGCCGAAGGGCTGTTGATCCTGCCGTACTTCGCCGGCGAACGTACTCCCGTGTTCGACCCCAAAGCCAGAGGCGTCGTTGCCGGACTGTCATTGCGACACGGCCGGGGGCATCTGTTTCGGGCCACCTATGAAGGTATTGCCTTCGGAATCCGCCAGATACTCGAAATGTTCGGTGACACAGATGAACCCGTCCGGCGCACGATCGCGGTGGGAGGTGGCGTCAAGAGTCGCGTCTGGACACAGGCGATCAGCGACATCACCGGACACACGCAGTTGGTTCCGACTCAGACCATCGGCGCCAGCTACGGCGACGCTCTGTTGGCTGCGATCGGTACCGGACTTGTTGCGCCGGATACCGATTGGACGACTCTGTCGCACGAAGTAGTGCCGAACGCAGCCAACCGGGCGATGTACGAGGATTTGTATCAAACGTGGTTGACGCTGTATCCGTCGACGCGGGAACAGATCCACGCTCTCGCCCAGTTCGACTGCTGATCGCTCAGATCAGCCCGAACTTCCGCACCGCGTCGAGTAGCGCGTGCGGACGTTCGGACGTCGGGAGTGGATCGACGAGAGCGAACTGGCACCCGATATCGCGTGCGGCACCGTCGGCGACATCACTGTCTCCGATCATCAAGGTCTGGGCGGCGTCCACGTCGAGTTGCGCAAGTGCGTGCTCGAATATGGCAGGTTCGGGCTTGACCGCACCCACCTCGAAGGACAACACGAACTCGTCGACCCACACGTCCCAGCCGCGGTCGACAAACGCCGGGCGGATGTCGAAGGCGATGTTGCTCAAGACTGCGGTGCGAATGCCCTTCTCCGACAGTGACTTCAGTACCTCGCCGGTATCCGGGTACGGAGTCCACCGATCCGGGTCCACGAGCAACCCGTACAGCGCTTCGGCGCGACCGAGATCTGGCATGCCGGACTTGCTCAACACGTCGAGGTAAGCCTGACGGTGCAGCTTCGGATCCCGGTCACGGTTCTCCCACGCGTACAGTCCCGCTTCGTCCATCTCGACGGTTCGCCCGACCGGAGCGGTCATCCGGCGCATCAGCTCGGTTTGAGCGTGCACGTCCATCGGCACGCCGGCGTGATCGACAAAATGTTCGGCCCAGTCGGAATCTTCCTCGAGCCGGAAGAGCGTCCCCGAGAAGTCGAACAATGTTGCGGCGATATGCCCGTTTCGGGAGTCGGTGCTGTCAGTGTTCACCGACCAAGGTTATCGGCGCAGGGTTTCCGATGCGCATTATGCGGCGGGGCGCGCGTACTTTGGGAGGGCACATTTTCCGAAGTTCGTGTCGAAGGGCAGTGTTCGTCGCTCTCGGCCCGCGCCGAATGACCAGGGGGATTCTCCGTGTCCGACCACGTGAACCACGTTGACCGAAGCAAATCGGCGGGTGACGACCCCCACTTGTCGCGTCAGCTGTCCAATCGTCACATCCAGCTGATCGCGATCGGCGGCGCCATCGGCACCGGCCTGTTCATGGGTTCGGGCAAGACGATCTCGCTGGCCGGGCCGTCGGTGATCTTCGTGTACATGATCATCGGCTTCATGCTCTTCTTCGTCATGCGGGCGATGGGGGAGTTGCTGCTCTCCAATATGTCGTACAAGTCGTTCTCCGACTTCGCTGCTGATCTCCTGGGGCCGTGGGCGGGATTCTTCACCGGCTGGACGTATTGGTTCTGCTGGATCGTCACCGGCATCGCGGACGTGATCGCGATCTCGGGCTACTTCAAGTACTGGTGGCCGGGGTTGGCCGCGTGGATTCCGGCGCTGCTGACCATCGCTGCATTGCTCCTTCTCAATCTGCCGACGGTGAAGGCATTCGGTGAAACCGAGTTCTGGTTCGCGCTGATCAAGATCATCGCCATCGTCAGCTTGATCATCGTCGGCATCGTGATGGTCGTCTCCGGGTTCACCGCGCCCAACGGCGCCACCTCCGGCGTCGACAATCTCTGGAACGACGGCGGTATGTTCCCGACCGGCTTCATGGGGTTTGTCGCGGGCTTCCAGATCGCAGTGTTTGCGTTTGTGGGTATCGAATTGGTGGGTACGACGGCGGCCGAGGCCAAGGATCCGGAGAAGAACCTCCCGAAGGCCATCAACTCCATCCCCATTCGTGTGCTGCTGTTCTACGTGGTCGCACTGACCGTCATCATCTGTGTGACGCCGTGGCGTGAGATCCAAGCGGACAAGAGTCCGTTCGTCGCGATGTTCACGCTCGCCGGCTTGGGTATCGCCGCGTCGGTCATCAACTTCGTGGTGCTGACGTCGGCGGCATCGTCGGCGAACTCGGGCATCTACTCGACCTCACGCATGGTGTTCGGCCTGGCTCAGGAGGGCGACGCACCGAAGGCCCTCGGCAAGCTGAACTCGCGCAAGGTCCCCGCGAATGCCCTGATGTTCTCGTGCATCTTCCTGCTCGCGTCGTTGATCCTGCTGTTCTCCGGTGACTCGGTGATCGAGGCATTCACCGTTGTGACCACAATCTCCGCACTGCTCTTCATGTTCGTGTGGACGATCATCCTGGCGAGCTACTTGGTGTACCGGAAGCGTCGCCCGCACCTGCACGAGGCGTCGAAGTTCAAGATGCCAGGCGGCATCGTGATGTGCTGGGTTGTGCTGGCTTTCTTCGTGTTCATCTTGTGGGCACTGACCACCAAGGACGACACGCTGCAGGCGCTGCTCGTCACCCCGATCTGGTTTGTCGCACTCGGAATCGCGTGGGCGATTATTCGTCGCCGGCCCGCGCACCGCGCGCGATACGAGGCATTCCGGGCAGAACTGGATGCGAGTCGACAGACGGACGAAAAATAGTTTGGTCAAGAACGTGTAACGGTGGCGGTTTCCTTGATCAAACTGTTACATTCGTCGGCAAGACAGAGGAGCGGGCTTCGTTCGAGGACTGCTGCAAGCCGACGACTGACAGGGTAAAAACTGTGGGAGACCACCACCGCACGGACAATTCCATTGCTGCATTCGAGATCGATCCAGACGCAGCGAGTGGACGTCACCGCGTTCCGTCGGCTGGCCCGGGCGCAGGCGTCAAGGCTGGTGTTGTAGCTGCAGCCACGGGCGCACTGCTCGTCGGCGCAGGTCAGATGGGTGCAGGCACCGCAGCGGCAGCCCCGGCCACCCAGAACATCGCCGGATTCGAGATTCCGCAGGGATTGCTTCCCGAGGGCATCGAGATCCCAGCCGAGCTGTCGAATCTTGGGCTCCCGCCGGCGGCGGGCATCGAGGTTCCCGAACTTCCCGACCTCGTGGCACAGGTGAACGCACAGGTGCAGCAGTTCACCGGCTCGTTCAACCCGGTTTCGTCGAACAGCGGCACCGTTCAGCCTGTTTCCGGAACGCTCACCTCCACGTTCGGTAACCGTTGGGGCGCGCACCACGGCGGTCTGGACATCGCGGCCCCGATCGGAACTCCGGTTCTCGCGGCTGCGTCCGGTCAGGTCATCGACGCCGGTCCGGCCTCGGGCTTCGGTCTCTGGGTGCGCATCCAGCACGACGACGGCGCAGTCACCACATACGGACACGTCAACGACTACCAGGTTGCAGTGGGCCAGCGCGTAGCCGCCGGCCAGCAGATCGCTACCGTCGGTAACCGCGGCCAGTCCACCGGCCCGCACCTGCACTTCGAGGTTGCGGAAAACGGCGCCAAGGTTGATCCGGCCATCTGGCTGAAGGCGCGCGGCGTGGCAGTGACCTGGGTGGACAACTCGTAGGGAAAATCTTTTGCGGACCTGCAGGGCATCGGAGTTAATTCCGGTGCCCTGCAGTCTTTTCATGCTCGGTTCGGGTTGTGGTCGGGAGTCGGCCGGTTAGCCTTGCGGAAGACGACCTTCGGTGGTTGATCGCGAAGGAGGGGGATCGGATATGGGCGCAGAAGTTCAAGCACGAATGTTCACGAGGGCCGACCGGCGGGTGTTCCGCAAGAAGGTGCGATTGTGCGTCGACGCCATGAAGCAGATGCTCGATCGCGGCGACTTCAGGGACGCCGTCGAGAAACCCGACCCGCTGCTGGGAATGGAGATCGAGTTCAACCTCGTAGCCGGCGACATGCTGCCGGCGATGTCCAACCTTGCAGTGCTCGACGCCATCGACGACGACGCGGTGTTTCAAACAGAACTCGGGCAGTTCAACGTCGAGATGAATGTCGAACCTGGCCCACTGACCGGCGACAACACATTCGAGCTCGAAGAAAAACTGCGCAGTTCACTCGCGATCGCGGACGCTCGCATCCATGAGCACGACGCCGAGATGGTGATGATCGGGATGCTGCCGACGCTCCAGCTCGAGCACCTCGACCGCGAGTGGATTACCGCGAATCCGCGCTACGAATTACTCAACGAGCAGATCTTCGCAGCGCGTGGTGAAGACATCGAACTCGACGTAGAGGGTGTCGCACTTTCCGGTGGGCCAGTGGAAGTGCTACGCGCCGATACCAATTCGGTGGTTCCCGAGGCGGCATGCACGTCGATGCAGTTGCACCTTCGGGTTTCTCCCGAAGAGTTTGCGCCGCACTGGAACGCGGCACAGTGCCTGGCCGGGCCGCAGGTGGCGCTGGCCGCCAACTCGCCATTCCTGGCAGGCAAGGCGCTGTGGCATGAATCTCGGATACCGATCTTCGAACAGGCCACGGACACCAGAACACTCGAACTCAAGAATCAGGGAGTGCGACCACGCGTCTGGTTCGGGGAACGCTGGATACATTCGGTTCTCGATCTCTTCGAGGAGAATTCGCGATACTTCCCGGCGCTGCTACCAGACGTCTCCGATGCGGATCCCCTGGAGGTTCTTGCGGCAGGCGGAATTCCGGAGTTGAAAGAACTCCAGATGCACAACGGAACCGTCTACCGCTGGAATCGTCCGGTGTACGACTGCTCGGATGGCAAGCCGCACTTGCGGATCGAGAATCGAGTGCTGCCGGCCGGGCCCACCGTACTCGACATCATGGCAAACGCCGCGTTCTACTACGGAACAGTGCGGGCGCTCGTCAACGCGGATCGCCCACTGTGGTCGCAGATGTCTTTCCATGCCGCAGAAGAGAACCTGCACATCGGCGCCAAGCACGGGCTGGACGCAATGCTGTACTGGCCGGGCATGGGCTGGGTCGGTGCGGACGAATTGATCCTGCGACGGCTACTTCCCCTCGCGGACGAAGGCTTGGCCGACTTCGGGTTGTCGAGTGCAGCGCGTGAGAAGTACCTCGGCGTCATCGAAGGCCGGTGTCTCAACCGGCAAACCGGTGCGGCGTGGCAGCGGGGACGCGTCGTCGCCGGTGAGGCCGCAGGACTCGATCGAACTGCCGCTCTTGCCGAGATGATGCGGGCATATATCGAAAACATGCGCAGCGGTAATCCAGTTCACTTGTGGGACTGATTCGGGCTCGCTAATTCAACTCCCCATCAACAGTTTCGGGGACCTTGGTCATCGAAACAGGGATGGATTCGACCCGGAAACCATGTCGTAATTGCGATGGTTAGAGTGGAAGTGGCTCGATTACTTCTTACGGAAGGTGGGCACATGAGTTCACGCGAACACAACAATGTCGTCGTCGGAATCGACGGATCGGACACCGCGTCGACCGCGCTCCGGGAAGCTGCGAAAATTGCCGCGCAGCGAGAATTGCGTCTCGATATCATTCACGCGCTCGACTTTGCGCCGTACGGATTCGGCGGCCCGTACATCGACGCGGGTGGCGTGTACGAGTGGGTGGAAGAGGCCGGAAAAGCCGTACTCGGCGACGCCGAGAAGTTTGCCGCCGAGGTCGCCCCGACGGTCACCGTTCACACCGAGATGGCCATCGGTAGCCCGACGCAGTGGCTTCTCGAGAGTTCCGCGAAAGCCCGTCTGGTCGTCGTGGGAGCATCGTCGTCCGGAAAAGCCGCCACCGCGGTACTCGGCAACACCGCCGTCGGTGTCGCGAGCCACGGCAAGTGTCCCGTCATCGTTGTGCGCGAACGTGACGGCGTCGTACCGTCCGATGGTCCCGTCGTCGTGGGCGTAGACGGCAGTGCGCTGAGCGCGCAGGCTGTGGGTGCGGCATTCGAGGAAGCGGCGTTCCGCGGCGCAGAACTGGTAGCCGTCCACGTCTGGAGTGACCTCGGAACAGCAGCGTTCGAAGATCCCCGCGCTGCCGCGCTGGCACCGGCATCGCTCGAGGAAGAAGAGCATGCGGTATTGAGCGAGAATCTTGCCGGATGGTCCGAGAAGTACCCTGACGTCGTGGTTCGCCGTGAGATCTACCTCGACAATCCGCGTGGCCGCCTGCTCGAGTGGTCGGCTCGGGCACAGCTCGTCGTTGTCGGTAGCCGAGGCCGCGGCGGATTCCGCGGAATGCTCCTGGGATCCACCAGCAACACGCTGATCGCTTCCGCGCAGTGCCCGGTGATGGTGGTTCGTCCCGAAGATTCCTGATTTCTCGATGCGCTTGTGAGAACCTGCCCCGTTCATTTCGGTCACTGAATATGAACGGGGCAGTCACATGAATACGGCCTCATGTTCCGTAGTGTTCAGGGGGAGGTGTGCCTGGCGCACACATGGCAATCGTGAGGATTGGGGTTAGAACGTGCGCATCGGAATGGGTTTGAACTACAGCGGCGGATTCGCCGAGACTGTCGAAGAAGTCGGTGACCTCGAAAAGGCCGGTCTGGACATTGCGTTTGTCCCGGAGGCCTACTCGTTCGACGCGGTCAGCCAACTCGGATACCTGGCCGCGAAGACGACAACCATCGAACTTGCCTCCGGCATCTTCCAGATCTACACCCGCACGCCGTCGCTTACCGCGATGACTGCCGCCGGCCTCGACTTCGTCTCCAACGGACGATTTGTCATGGGCCTTGGCGCGTCCGGCCCACAGGTGATCGAAGGTTTCCACGGCGTCAAGTACGACGCCCCTCTCGGCCGTACTCGCGAGGTCGTCGAAATCTGCCGCCAGGTATGGCGTCGGGAAAAGGTCGAGTACCAGGGCAAGTACTACCAGGTGCCGCTGCCCGCCGAGAAGGGCACCGGCCTGGGCAAGCCGCTCAAGCTCATCAACCATCCCGTTCGCGAGCGCATCCCGATCCTCATCGCTTCCCTCGGCCCGAAGAACGTCGAACTCACCGCCGAGATCGCGGAAGGGTGGGAGCCGATTTTCTACCACCCCGAGAAAGCAGCAAGCGTCTGGGGAGAGCCCCTCGCCAAGGGCAAGGCGAAGCGCGACCCCAGCCTCGGCGAACTGCAGGTGTACGCGTCCCCGGCGCTGGCCATCGGTGACGACGTCGACCACATGCTGGACTGGGTCCGTCCCAGCATCGCCCTCTACATCGGCGGCATGGGAGCCAAGGGAAAGAACTTCTACAACGATCTTGCCGTCCGCTACGGCTACGCCGAAGCTGCCGAGAAGATCCAAGATCTCTACCTTGCAGGCAAGAAAGAAGAAGCCGCGGCAGCAGTGCCGGACGACCTCGTCCGTGCAGTCTCGCTCATCGGTCCCGAAAGCTACGTCCGTGAACGCGTCGCCGCATTTGCAGAATCCGGCGTCACCACCCTTAACGTCACCCCGCTGGCGGCTGATCGCGCCGGACGTGTCGGCCTGATCGAGAAGTTCCGGAACATTTGTGATTAACCGCTGTGCGCCTTTATTAACCCCCCGCGGTCAATAAAGGCGCACAGCAGATGTCCGATTCGGGACCTGCCGTAGCGGATAAAACGTATTTATCGCACTTGGGCAATAGTGTGGGAGCAATAGTGTGGAGGCAGATAGAGTTCTGTAGTCGATCCTGAAGGGACGAAAATGAGTGCAATCCAACCGGTTGTCGTAGCTGTGGACGGTTCCGAGGCGGCGTCGTCGGCCGTTGTGTGGGCCGCACGCACCGCCGCTGTGTTGGGGCGTCCGCTGCATATTGCAACGGTGGTGCACATTCCGGCCTTCTATTATTCCGAGCCGTATCTGGCCGAGAGTTTCAAGGACGAACTGCGACGCACTGCTCGTGCCAGACTCGACAGCGCCAAGATCCTGGCCCACCAGAGTGTCGACGGTGATCTCGAAGTAGTCACCGAACAACTCGACGGCAGTGTCTCCGATTCATTGATCGAATTGTCCAAACGCGCATACATGGTTGCCGTAGGTCCGCGTGGGCACGGCGAATTCACCGGACTTGTCGTCGGTTCGGTGACGGTATCGATTGTCTCGCACGGTGAATCGCCCGTGGCAGTCGTGCGCGGGCGGACACTGGACGGTCAGCCGCCCACTCAGGGACCGGTTGTTGTCGGTGTCGACGGCTCCGAAAACAGCATCGAGGCCATCGAGCACGCATTCGAGCAGGCGTCGGCGCGCGGCGCCACGCTGATCGCCGTCAACGTGTGGAGCGACGTGAGTGTGCAGCCTTCACTGGGCGCCACTCCGGACGACCCGTTGTGGAGCAGCATCCAGACCGGCGAAGAAGTAGTTCTGGCAGAGCAGTTGGCCGGATTCACCGAGCGATACCCAGACGTTGTGGTCGAGCGTGTAGTCGCGCGCGATCGCCCGGTGCGGGTTTTGAGCGAGTATGCCGAGACTGCGCAGTTGGTGGTGGTCGGTAGCCGCGGACGTGGTGGCTTCACCGGAATGCTTCTGGGCTCGACGAGTCGCGCACTTCTGCACACCGCAGATTGCCCCGTGTTGATCGTGCGCCACAGCAAGAACTGACACGGCTGGAACTGACACTCGTCAACTGACACCACAGTTGTTTCGATCGGCAATAGATTCTTGAAAGAGGCTTAGATGACTACGCGCGTGTTCCTGGTCGACGATCACGAGATCGTCCGACGCGGACTGTTCGATCTGCTCGGCGGCGTCGAGGATTTCGAGGTGGTCGGGGAAGCGTCGTCGGTAGGGGAGGCGATGGCCGTTATCCCCAAGAGCAATGTCGATGTCGCGGTTCTGGACGTGCGACTGGCCGACGGCAACGGCGTTGAATTGTGTCGCGACCTTCGCTCGATGCTGCCGAACCTGCGGTGCCTGATGTTGACCTCGTATGCGGACGACGAAGCGCTGCTCGACGCCATCATGGCGGGCGCGTCCGGCTTTGTGCTGAAGCAGATTCTGGGCACGGATCTTGTTGCGGCGGTACGCACCGTCGGCTTGGGTGGATCGCTGCTCGACAGCCGCGCCACCGAAGCGTTGATGGCGCGAATCCGCAGCGAACGCACCGCAGATCCGCTGGCGGAACTCTCCGATCAGGAACGCGCGGTATTCGACCTCATCGGTGAGGGCCTGACCAATCGAGAGATCGGCGCGAGGCTGTTCCTCGCCGAGAAGACGGTCAAGAACTACGTGACCCGTTTGCTCTCGAAGCTGGGTATGCAGCGCAGGACTCAGGCTGCCGTGCTGGCAACCGAGCTGCGCAACAAGTAGTTCAGGGCTTCCGCCGCCTCAGCGGTACCCGCCACACCAGGCGGGTGCCGTTCGGGCTGCGGTTGCCGATTGTGCATGTGCCACCACAATGTTCAGCGCGGCGCTCGAGATTGTGCAAGCCGCTCTTGTGGACGCCGACGGGGATACCTTTGCCGTCGTCGTCGATGGTGATGGCAAATTCGAGGTCGGCGGTCACGGAGATGGTGATCGTGTCTGCCTGGGCATGTCGCAGAACGTTGCTCAAACCCTCACGAAGCACGGCTTCGGCATGGGGGTGGATTCCGGCTTTCACGAGTGTGTCGATCGCTCCGGAGAACTGAACGCTCGGGGTGACTGCTGATTGTGCTGTGGCGTCACCGATTACGTCGAGGAGGCGTCGGCGCAGGCTGGTCGAGTCCGCGGTGGCGGGTGTCTGGAGATCGAAGATGGTGGTGCGGATTTCGCGGACGGTTTGGTCCAACTGCTCCAGCGACCGGGTGACGATGGCACGCGCGGAGTCGGGAAGATCGGAATCGGGCAAGGTGCTCTGCAGGCTCATGCCGCTGGCAAACAGACGCTGAATGACGTTGTCATGCAGGTCACGCGCAATGCGGTCGCGATCTGCCAGAACCGACAGGAGACGCTGTCCACGTTGTTTCTCGTCGAATTCGATAGCTACAGAGCCTAATTCGGCCATCGACTCGATCCGGGTGAGTTCGTCCGAATCCCAGTGAGTGTTGGCGGAATCCGACGTGAGCAGTAATGCGCCCACCACGCCGGATGCAACCGTCATCGGGGCCAGCACCGCGCTACCCGCTGTCGGGACCAAGTCGAGCAGAGAGCCCAATTCGGTGAATACGTGCAATCGTCGAGTCTGCCGAATGACGTCGAATGGATAGAGGCTCGCCGGGACTCGGACTCCCCGCGACGTCGGCCGGGCGCTGACCGCGGTGTGTACCTGCGCGTAGCCGTTCTCGCAGATCAGCACGATGACATCGTCGATGCCGGTCAACTCGCGCACACGGGTGGCGAGCAGTTGCAGACTGTCGTCGAGCGAATCGCCCGCCAGCAATCGTGACCGGATGGCAGACATTGCGGTGAGCCATCTTTCGCGGGTCCGAGACTGCTCGAACAGCCTGACGTTCTCGGCTGCGATACCTGCGGCGATGGCAAGTGCTTCGAGGATGACCTCGTCCTCCTCGGTGAACTCTGCCGCACCACGTTTCTCGGTGAGATAGATGCTGCCGAAAACCTCACCGCGCATCATGATCGGCGCACCCAGGAAGCTGTCCATCGGCGGATGATTGGCGGGAAACCCGACAGACGCGGGGTGGGCGCCCAGATGTGGAACACGCAGAGTCTTGGGATCGTTCATGAGGACGCCGAGTACGCCGTGGCCTTCTGGGAAGTGTCCCATCGTCTGCCGCAGCGGCTCGTCGATGCCCTCGTACACGAATTCGGCCAGCCCACCGCCCGGTGCCCGCACGCCCAATGCCCCGTAGTTGCAATCCAATACAGTGGTTGCCGCAATAATGATGCGCTGCAGCGTGAGATCGAGATCAAGCCCGGAACCGACAACAAGCACTGCTTCGAGAAGTCGGTGGAGCGTCGGGATGTCAGCCTTGGAGTCGGCCAGACGCTCGAGTACTTCGGCGAAATTGCGTGTCGGGTTGCCCGAAGAGTCGATCATGCTCGAAGCATATCGCTCCCAGTGTGGTCACTCTTGGCGAGATCGGCCGTCCCACCACTGCTTCCAGTGATGTTCGATCTCGTCGAACTCGTCCGCGCTGAGATCGTAAGTGGCCAGAATGATCTGGAGTTCCTGCTGGGCGCGGTACGGAACCGTCGGCTTTGCCGCGACCACCAACAGTCCGGGACCAAGGTCTTCGATTGTCACTCCTGTTTGCAGCGCGCTGACGAAGTCGACAATGCCGTCGGCGTAATCGCCGGGAGCAAGCGTGGCGGTGTAACGCCCGCCGGCTTCCACAGGAAGGTGCCCGAGTCCGAGGATCGAGGCTGCGGATTCACCCGGAATCAGTGGGCCGTCGAGGTAAATTGTTCTGCGCTCGGCCAATCCGTGATGTTCGACGCCGAACTTCAAGAAGTGCAGAAATGTGGTCCAGCCCTCCGTGATGTCCTCGTACCATTCGTCGTCGGGTACCTGCGGCGGACGCGTCATCCGGACAATGGTTCTGCCGCCCTGGTCGATCAAGGCGAAGCGATCACCGTTACCCAGTTCGAGGGTGTGTGCGTCAGGGTCTGCGACCGCGGTGCCGTAGATCTGAGTGATTTCGTCGTCGAGTCCGTCGTAGTCCCACCCGAACCAGCGCCGAATCAGCGAAGGATCGCGCAGCGCCGGCCACAGCACGGACGGCGCTGCTGCGATGGACACCTCGATCACCGTTTCGTTCACGGGGAACACGCTACCGGGATCAACCGTCCGTCAGCCCTTCATGGCGACTGTCAGCAGAAAAGCAACGTCTTCGAGCGCTTCGACACTGTGCCGGTGGGCCGGAATGGTGAGGAAATCGCCAGTCGACCCTTTCCATTCGTCGCTACCGCACACGAGGTTGAGTTTTCCACTCAGGACCAACAGCGTTGCTTCGCCGGGACTGTCGTGTTCTGCGAGGCTCTTGCCGGCGCTCAGCGCGATCACGGTCTGTCGCAGGCTGCGTTGGTGGCCACCATAGACGGTTTGTGAACTACGACCGCTGGTTGCCGACGCAGCCAGTTTCAATTGTTGACGGGCGAGGGCTGTCAGTGACTTCTTGTCCATCGAAGACCTCTCGGGTAGCGCGATCATCTCGGTTTCTCGAGTATGACCGACAGGCTGGTGAGGTGCCTCGTTATTGGCGGAAGTGGTCAGCGAGTGTATTCGAGCCAGCGGAAGCGCAACCCGGTCTTCTCCGACGTGTGCCAGGGCTCGTCGGACGTGAGGTTCCAATCGGGGCCGATCTCGGGAGCAACGGCTTCGCCGGTGATATCGAGATCGATCTCGGTCACCAAGAGACGCGTCGCGAATGGCAGTGCAGCCGAATATATTTGCCCTCCGCCGACAACAAAGAGGTCGCCGTCAGGCAATGCCAACGCCTCGTCGAGGCTGTGTGCGGCTTCGGCTCCGTCCGCTGCCCACTCCGAATCGCGGGTGACAACGATATTGCGGCGCCCACTGAACGGCCGGAACTTGGGTGGAATGGAATCCCAGGTCAACCGGCCCATGATCACCGGATGCCCCATGGTGACTCGCTTGAAGTAGGCCATGTCCTCCGGCAGTCGCCACGGAATCGTGTTGCCTGCACCGATGACACCATTGTTCGCCTGAGCCCAGATGAGGGTGACTGCGCGATCATTCATGATCAGACCGCGACCGGAGCCTTGATAGCAGGATGGTGCT
Organism: Rhodococcus globerulus; assembly: GCF_019334125.1. Lineage (NCBI taxonomy): Bacteria > Bacillati > Actinomycetota > Actinomycetes > Mycobacteriales > Nocardiaceae > Rhodococcus > Rhodococcus globerulus. The sequence continues at coordinate 6,465,637 of NZ_CP079698.1, read as the reverse complement.
GGTAACCGACTATTTCGACATCCTCGAAGGTGTAATCGAAGATGGAATCGCGCTTGTTCAGTTTCAGAATCGGAAGGTCGAGCGGGGTCCGGCTGAGTTGTTCGGTGACCTGATCGACGTGGTTGTCGTAGATATGGCAGTCGCCGCCGGTCCAGATGAATTCGCCGACGTCGAGACCGGCCTGCTGCGCCATCATGTGTGTGAGCAGGGCGTAACTGGCGATGTTGAAGGGAACACCCAGGAACATGTCGGCACTGCGCTGATACAACTGGCACGAGAGTTTGCCGTCGGCGACGTAGAACTGGAAAAACGCGTGGCACGGTGCGAGCGCCATCTGCGGAATGTCGGCGACGTTCCACGCGGAGACGATGATCCGACGCGAATCAGGGTTGGATCGCAAGGTTTCGAGAGTTTGCGTGATCTGGTCGATGTGCTCACCCGACGGGGTGGGCCAACTGCGCCACTGAACGCCGTAGACCGGGCCCAGTTCACCGTTCTCGTCGGCCCACTCGTCCCAGATGGAGACGCCATGTTCATGTAGCCACGCCACGTTGGAGTCGCCGCGCAAGAACCACAACAGTTCGTTGACAATCGACTTGAGGTGCACCTTCTTGGTGGTGACCAGGGGGAAACCGTCGGCAAGATCGAATCGCATCTGGTGACCGAAGATGCTGCGAGTGCCGGTGCCGGTGCGATCGGCTTTGGGGGTGCCGGTCTCCATCACGAGCTTCAACAGGTCTTCATATGCGGTGGAGACAGTCACGGGACACAGTCTAGGGCACGCACGATAGCCTCGTTCAATGCGTGAACTCCTCGTGATCGGCGTCGGCGCCGGTGACCCCGACCAAGTGACGATCCAAGCTGTCAAGGCCATGAACAGGGCCGATACGTTCTTTGTGATCGGTAAGGGGAGTGAGAAGCAGGATCTCGTCGACTTGAGAACCGGGATTCTCGAAGAACATGTGACCGGTGAATACCGCGTCGTCGAGATAACCGATCCCCCGAGAGATCGGACACCTTCGGACTACGAAGGTGTTGTCGACGACTGGCATGACCGTCGAGCGTCCATCTTCGAGGAAGAGTTTGCGGCCGAAGCCGGAGTCGGCGCGATATTGGTGTGGGGTGACCCGTCGCTCTACGACAGCACCTTGCGCATCGTCGAACGGGTGCTCGCGCGCGGCAACGTCACATTCGACTACACGGTAATTCCCGGTGTCACGAGTGTGCAGTCTTTGGCGGCGCAGCACCGCATCGTGCTCAACCGCATCGGCGAATCGATACACATCACCACTGGGCGCAAGCTCGCCGAAGGATTGCCGGACGGCATCGACAACGCCGTCGTGATGCTTGACGCGCACTGCACGTTTACCGAGGTTGCCGGGGATGACGTGGAAATCTGGTGGGGCGCGTACCTGGGCACACCGGACGAAGTGTTGATCGCCGGGAACCTGCGTGAGGTAGAAGACGACATCGTGCGTGTGCGGGCGGAATTGCGTGAGAAGCACGGCTGGATCATGGATACGTATCTCGTTCGTCGCTAGACCGCCGCGCTGCAGGCGATAAGTATTTACCCAGGTGAAGTGCAACTGTCGGCGGACCGGCACCCTATGATTTGCCCATGACATCGTTCGGGGCGGATCGGTCACATGAGATCCTGCCTGCCCCGCGCGAACGCGATCAGTCAGCACTGCGGTCGGCAATCGCTCTTCTGGTGCAGTGGTTTCGACGGCCGGATCAGTTCGACAGTTTCACCCGATACCTCGCGTCCAAGGGGTTGGAGGTGGCGGTGCGCCTGATCGTGATCGCGTCGTGTGTGTCGGTGGCGGTTGCCATGTTGTTGCTGCGTTTCAGCGAAGCGGGCGTCCATAACCGCGCCACGAGTGTCATCAACGCGGGGATCATCGCCGGGACCGTCGTTATGATTGTGCTGTTCAGTCTTCTGCCGGCACTGACCCGCAAGTGGTCGTACCTGTTTGTCGCGTACGCGGAGCTCGGCGTAGTGATCGGTGTATTTCTGAACCGCGATCCGTTTATCGGTTTGATCCAATGCATCGTCTTCGTTTTGGTTGGCGGCTATATCGCGTATTTTCACAATGCGCGACTACAGGCCGCGCACATGGTTCTGTCCGGCGTGGTTCTGGTGCTTGTCGCTCGTCAGGTGGCCGTTTACGAGGATCCGGCGTTGGCGATCGCGTTGTCGTTGGTTGTCGCCACGAGCATCGTGGTCATTCCATTTGCCTGCCAGTTCGTGCTGTCGATCCTGGGTTCGGACGCCGAGAGTTCGGATGTGGATCCGCTGACCGGCCTGCTGAACCGGCGCGGACTACAGCGGTCGGTCGAAGAATGGGGGGTCACCGAAGCGAACTCCCGCGGATTGTCTTGTGTCGTGGTGATCGTCGATGTCGACAATTTCAAGACTGTCAACGATTCGTACGGACACGAACAGGGCGATATTGTCCTTCGCGAGTTCGCGGTGAGGCTACGTCGATGTGGAAGTAATCACGCTCTGTTCTCGAGATTCGGCGGTGACGAGTTCGTGTTGGTCGACATGATCGGCAAGCGCGCCGAACTCGAACTCGAGGAGAATCTGCGTCGGCACATGCGGTTGCCCGACAACGTTCCGGTGGTCACGACCAGCATCGGAATCGCAATTCCGTCGACTTCGACGTCCAGCTATGTCTCGGAAGTGGAACTCGCGGGATTGTTCCGACTCGCTGACGCTGCGATGTATCAGGCAAAGGCGTCCGGGGGTGACCGGGTCATCGTCACCCACACGCAATTGTGATGATTGTCGGATAGCGGAAGGTCGTGCAGGCTTATCCTGTTCGGGTGGGTGCAGCGGTCGATGACGGACATTCGAGTAGCAAAGCTACCGAACGGCCGTTTTCGTCTGCCGCGTTGCATCGAGTCGCGCCTCTGCTCGTCGACTGGTATCGACGCCCTGACCAATTCGAGTCCTTCACACGTTATCTCGCAGACAAAGGGCTGACCGGCGCATCGAGAACATTGGTTGTCAGCTCGTTGCTTCTGGTAATCGTCGTGATGTTCTTGACCAGATTCAGTCCTGCGGGTCCCACTACTCACGGGGAGCGCACCGCCAACCTCGTGATCATCGTCCTGACGGCGCTGATGGCCGCGATTCTCGCGACCAGAGGCAGGTTGGAGCGATCCTGGTCCTACGTGTTCGTGATTTATTCGGAAATTGGGATTGCCGCAGCGCTGGTGCTGTACTCGAATCCGCTAGCAGCATTGGCGCACAGTGTGATGTTCTCCGTGATCGGCGGATACATCGCTTTCTTCCACAACGCGCGCATGCAGACTCTGCATCTGTTGTGGGCGTCCGTCGTGGTTATCGGAGTTGTCGCGCGCATCGCCTATATCGAAAAGTACACCGATGTTCCGTCGTTGATCGCCATGGTCCTGTTGGTCGGCGCGGCCATCTACGCGATCCCGTTTGCGTGTCAGTTCGTGTTCTCGATTCTCGGAACCGATGCCTTGAAAGCGCAACATGACCCGCTGAGCGGACTCTTGAACAGACGAGGGTTGGCCGACGAGGTCGGATTGATGTTGCATCGGCCATTCGAGAGTTCCACCAATTTGGTTGTCGCAGCGGTGGATATCAATCGATTCAAGACGATCAACGACGAGTACGGGCACGATGTCGGTGATGTTGTGATCGAGAAGGTTGCCGCGAGACTGACACAGTCCGTCGGTCCGTCTGCGTTGATCGCGCGCATTGGCGGTGACGAGTTCGTCCTCGTGGATCGGTGCGACGATCAGGAAATCGACAGTCTCGCAGAGTCCCTGCGAAACATAACCGTCACCGGTCCCGAGCATCCTGTTGTCGAGTTGAGCGTCGGAATTGTCGCAGCGGCCGGTCCGTTCGGATCCCCGGATCGTGCGATTGCCGTCTACGGAACACTCCTCCGAAGCGCGGATCAAGCGATGTACACAGCAAAAGCACGACAGGAACACGCCGTCGTCGTACTGCGAAATCTGCAGTGAGTTTGTCGGTGTTCGGCGCTAGGGTGATGCCATGCCTGAACTGCCCGAGGTAGAGGCGCTGGCCGGATTTCTTCGCGAACACGCAGTGGGCGCTGTAGTCGGCCGCATCGACATTGCCGCATTGAGCGTGCTCAAGACCTTCGATCCGCCGATTGCTGCATTGCAGGGCCGAGACGTGACGGGCGCAGCCAGATTCGGTAAACATCTTGGGCTGGACTGCGATGGGCTCTGGCTCATCACCCATCTGTCGCGTGGTGGATGGATGCGGTGGCAGGACAATCCGTCGTCGACGCCACCAAAACCTGGCAAAGGTCCGTTGGCGCTTCGAGTTCATTTCTTCACGCCGGAGGGGCTCACTCCTGCTTGCGATCTCACCGAAGCCGGCACGAAAAAACGCCTGGCAGTGTGGATAGTGGCGGACCCGCTGGAGGTGCCGGGGATCGCTCGTCTGGGACCCGACGCCATGGCCGTCACCGAAGCGGAATTTGCCGACATACTTGGTGGTACCTCCGCCAGGATCAAGAATGCGATAGTCGACCAGTCACTTCTTGCCGGCGTCGGGAATGCCTACTCCGACGAAATCCTGCACACGGCACGGCTTTCCCCGTTCGCGACGTCGTCTCGTCTTACCGCAGAACAGATAACAACGCTGTACGACGCCATGCGAACCGTGCTGGCCGATGCCGTCGAGCGGTCGGTTGGACAGGACGCGGCACGGCTGAAGGGTGAGAAGCGATCGGGAATGCGGGTACACGCCCGCACCGGTTTGCCCTGCCCCGTGTGTGGTGATGTGGTGCGCGAAGTGTCTTTTGCCGAGCGATCCTTCCAGTACTGCGCAACCTGCCAGACCGGCGGAAAACCATTGGCAGACAGGCGAATGTCGCGGCTGCTCAAGTAGTGAACTGATCGGAGAGGAGTGTCACGAACTCCCGGGCCAGTGACGATGAGTGGGCCGGGTCGGTAATGGCATGGACCACCCGGTGCGGAGCATCGGCGATCGGCACACAGACCAATTCGGGATGCTCGGCGCTCATCGACTCCGGCAGCAAGCCGACGCCCAGGCCGTTGACTGTCAGGGAACAGATGAGGTCGACGGAATTCGCTTCGTACGTGCGTCCCCGCGGAACCCGCGATTCCGCAAATGCCTGATCGGTTTGGACCCGGGCCTCGCTGCCCGACGCGAAGTCCACGAGCGGGACGTCTCGCAGATCGTCGAGTCGGATGGACGGCAGTGTGCTGAAAGGGTGTCCGTCCGGCACAAACGCGGCAGTCGACTCGCTCCACAACGGGCTGGCCGAGAACGTCTTGGGTAGTCGCCCAGGCGCCAAGCCGACAATTCCTACGTCGATAGCCCCCGATCGAACGCCGTCGATCACTATCTCGCTGCCGTAGGGGCGCACCGTCACATCGATGCCGGGGTGGCGCTGCGTCAGAGCTGCCAGTGCCTGTCCGACGTCGACGCGGCCCGCTGAGGAAATGACGCCGACAGTGAGTCGAACCTGCTCGACGTTGCTTCCCGAAACGTCGCTGACCAGTCGCGACACGGCGCCGAGTACGTCTCGGGCTCGGGAGACGAACACTTCGCCCGACTCGGTCAGCCCGACATTGCGGCTGTTTCTTTGGAAGAGTTCGACACCGAGCTCGCGTTCGAGATCCCGTATCTGAGTGCTCAACGCCGACTGTGACACATGGAGTCGAAGTGCCGCTCGACTGAAGTGCCTGTCCTCCGCAACAGCGAGTGCGTAGCGGATGTGCCGAAGTTCCATGACACCAATCTATCTGTTTTGAGGATTGATTCTGCAGATCTATCTATTGGACTGCAATCGGATGGCGGTTCATGCTTGAGCAATGATTTCTCACGACACGCGTCCACGGCTTGGACTACCGATAGTGCTGCTCATGGCGGCAGCAACGGGTCTGTGCGCGGGTGGCAACTACTTCAACCAGCCGCTTCTCGATTCCATCGCGGAACATTTGAATGTGTCGCCGTCAACGGCGGCTGCCACGGTGACTATCGCCCAGGTGTCGTACGCGCTCGGTTTGGTACTCCTGGTGCCGGTGGGTGACATGGTCGACCGACGCAAGCTGACGGTTGGTCTGATGCTTCTGGCAGCACTCGGCCAAGCGGTCAGTGGATTTGCTCCGAACTTCGCCACCCTGGCCGTGGGAATCGCTGTTGCCGGTGTCTTTTCGGTTGCCGCGCAGGTTCTCATTCCGTTTGCCGCATCGCTCGCCGAACCGCAGCGGTCCGGTCAGGTGGTCGGCACGATCATGAGTGGCCTGCTGATCGGAATTCTGTTGGCACGCAGCGTTGCCGGACTGCTCTCCGGGCTGGGCGGATGGTCGACGGTGTACAAGGTGGCAGCGGTGTTGATGGTGGTCATGGCTGTTGCGCTGTGGCGATCCCTGCCCACGGACGCCGGCCCACGGCCGAAGGTGAGCTACCTCGCGACCCTGCGTTCGCTCGGGAGCCTGGCAAAAACCCTGCCGCGGTTGCGTACTCGCGCCGCCATGGGCGGGCTCGCCTTTGCTGCGGTCAGCACGGTCTTCACCACCATGGCATTTCTCCTGGCCGGCGAATTCGGGTACAACGACACGCAGATCGGCCTGGTGGGATTACTCGGCGTGGCGGGAGCGTCGATGGCCACTGTCGCCGGGCGGTTGGCTGATCGTGGCAAGGCCCAACTTGCCACCGGTGGCGCCTTGGCCGTCCTGCTGTTGTGCTGGTTGCCTTTTGCCGTAGGTGGCACCCACCTCGTGTGGTTCCTGATCGCCTTCCTGCTCGCCGATCTTGCGCTGCAAGGAGTGCATGTCAGCAACCAGAACATCATCTACGCCCTCATCCCGGAAGCGCGGTCGCGCGTCAATTCCGTCTACATGACGACTTACTTCGTCGGCGCTGCCGTCGGGTCGGCCGTGGGATCTGTTGTCTGGAAGGGGTACGGATGGTCCGGCGTGTGCGTCGCCGGCCTGGCATTCTCCGTCGCCACGGTAGCGGTGTGGATGGTCGACCGGCGGTTGGATGACCCTGTGCGCCTTTCCGGTAGCGCCCACTACCAGAAAGGCGCACAGGGCCGAAGGCCCTAGCTGGCCGGGTCGTACCCGAACTCGCGGAGCTCCTGCGAGCAACGGCAGGCCACTGCGATTTTCCTCGCCCACTCGACCGCGTCCTCGCGCGTCGGCAGCTCCAGCACGGTGAACCCGCCCGTGAGTTCGCTGCCCGGATAGATCTCGGTGCTCACCGACCCGTCGGCGGCCACCAGCACGGGATCGACTTCCCCGTCGATTCCGCCGCCGAATACATAGACGCCGGCAGCCTTCGCCTCCTCGATCACAGCGTGGGATTCTACGGAGACGATCGGGAACTCCTCGTCGGTGAGCACCAGCGCTTCGCTCGGGAAGGAGATGAGGTATTTGGTCATGTCTCGATGGTGCCCCGCGGACGGGGCGGACATCAAGGGTTGCATCAACGGCACCGAGTGCGTCTAGCGCTCGGCAGTAAGGACATCAGGCTCGAGCCATTCAACGCCGAGGAGTTCGGCGAGACTGCGAAGGCCCGACTGGTCCCCACCCTTCAAACCGGTTACCGACTGAAGATTACGCAACATCGTTGTTGCAACATCCTCTTCCTTGGTGCCGACGCCAAAAGGGATGAGCCACGGGCACGTTTGGTAGTCGCGGTGTGATCGACCAAAAGTCTGCTCGGCGGCGATACCGGAGTACCGGGGTTGATGGAAGATCCCGGTGCGAGGCAGCGGTGACGCGTGGGTGCCGTCCGGCAATGCCTCGTTGGCATGCAGTGAGATGGACGTCGTGACGTTGAAAACGACAACGGGCGCCTCGCCGCGTTGGAAGCGAAGGCGTTGGTGCTCCTTGTCGGTGACCGCGCCAAAAATCTTGGCAACGGAAATCCCCGAGTCTTCGATCATCTCGACCAGCGGATCGCCCGCTGTTGACACGAATTCGACGGCCACCAGCACCTGCTTTCCTGCCTTGACCTGAGCCTGCGCCCACTGAGCGGTGGATTCGGCGCGGATCATGCCGGCCTTCTGCCGGTATCGCAGAACCAGCGCGCGGCCGCGAGCAATGTTGCGGCTTTTACGGGCCAATCCCATTTCGTACGCGTACTCGGCCCACTCCGTCTCGTACTGCGCGCGTTGAGAGGGCGTGAGGTCGATAGGCATACCGTCGAGTGGGACCGGACCCCACGGAGTTCGGCGATGAATCATCAACGGAGGCTTACTGTTCGACAACCATCCTCGGACGGTTTCCAGAGCGCTCGCCTGTAGAGTCGGTGATTCCTTGGCTTCGGCGCTCCACGTCCACTTGCCGTACGACTTATCCAGTGGGAGGCCGGATTCGAGTAGCCTGGCGCCTAGATCAGACCAGTACTCCGACGGCTCGTTGTGTAGCTGCGCGAAAAGTGGTGCGAGATAACGCTGATCGGCAGGAGTGTGACCAGGCGTTGCGGTCACCGACAGGACAAATGGCGACTGATCGTGACTGTTGGTGAAGCGGGCAACCTTCTCGAACGCCGCTGTGCGCTGAGTGTCGTTGCTGTACAGCTGGGCTTCGTCGGCAATGACAACCCCGAATGTGTACTTGGGGCGGCCGTTGCGGGCAATGAGCTTCTTCAGTTGATCGGGAGACATGATCAGCCAACGGAATCCGCCGTCGCCGACGGAAGCGATGGAGTACCGCCAATGCGGGATGGTGATCTGAGCGGGTCGGTCGACGAGGACAAGGATGCTGGCCTCGTCACGTTCTTCGGCGATTGTCTTGGCCGCCATGATCGCAATGAGTGTCTTGCCCAGACCTGCGTTGTCGGCCAACAAGAAACCGCGGCGGCCGGCGCGGGCGGCGTCGACTACCGCAGCGGCTCCCGAAACCTGAACAGGTCTCGGTATTTTAGGTGCTGACGTCGGACGTTCTCCGGCGCCGCCGTTGATGTCGTCCTCGACCCACTGTTGGTAGGAGAAGGGGAGCGCTTTGAACGGCAGTAGTTCGGTAGGAAGCTCGCTGCCCACCCAGGCATAGCTCTTCCATTTCTTCACGAACTGTGCGCCAGGCGCCGCAGTCCGGAACGGGACGTCGAGGAGCCAGACGCGTTCACCCGGGCCTGCGGTGGGAACGTCCGGAGTTGTGGCTGTCTTTCGGGTGGCTGGCTTACGGGTTGTGGCAGTTCGCTTGCGGGGTGGCATCAGGCGTCGGTACCGGTTTCGTCAGTGTTGAGATCAGTGTTGAGATCAGTGCCGAGGAGTTCGCGCAGCGTCAACGGCGGGCGTCCGGTGATGTCTTCCACCGCAGTGCTGATGACAGCGAGTTCTCCTTTTGCGATAGCGGTGTAGGTGGACACCCAGGCATCAACTTCCCAGTCCGGTGCGTTGTACGACGCGCGGGATGCGTAGGCCTCCTCGACGGTTTCTTCGTGGTACACCGTCTCACGTCCGGTGACGTCGGTGATGATCGCTGCCACTTCGGCGAGGGTGAGCGCTTCCTGACCGGTGAGGTCGTAGGTTCGGCCGACATGCGCATCGGGATCGGTCAGTACCGACGCGGCGACGCGGGCGATGTCCGACCGAGCAACCGCGCCGACCGCGCCATTGCCGGCCGGGCCCCGGATGACGCCGTCAGCGCCGGCCATAGCGGGAAGGAAGTCGAGGTAAGCGCTGTCGCGAATAAAGGTGAAAGACATTGCGGTGGAACGGATATGTTGCTCAGTGGCCCAGTGATCGCGGGCCAATGTGAAGGTGGCGTCCGGCGCTGCGCCGAGGTACGAGGTGTAGACGATGTGGCGCACGCCCGCGGAGACGGCAGCGTCGATGAAGGTGCGGTGCTGATCGAGACGGTCGGCACTCTCTGCTGCCGAGACCATGAACAAGATGTCGATGCCGTGCAGGGCCGCGGCGGCGCGATCGTGATCGGAGAAGGTGGCTTCAGCTCTCTCGGTACCGGGTAACTGGGGGAGTCGGCTGATCGAACGCGCGATCAGCCTCAGCGGCATGCCGGACTCGGTGAGGATACGAGCGACCTCCCCGCCGATATGGCCAGTGGCGCCGGTGACGGCGATGGTGCGTGAACGTTCGGACATGGGAACCCCTTCGTTCTTGGTGTGTGTACGTCTTGCCCTGTGGTCAGCGTCGGTGCTCGTATCCGATCCAGGCTCGTCGACGGTCGCCGAGTGGATCGCTTTCCACTCGGCAGGTGCGGTCGAAAATCATGGTTCTCCGCTGGGCGCTCGTGTACACGGGCCACTCGGTACCCGGGCTACCGGTTCTCGCGAAGTTGATCCAATGTTCTTGCATCGCTTCGGTGACCGTCGCCAGGGACCGACGCCCACCGATCGCGGTCAGCGCACCGGTGAGGGCGTCCGATCGCCCGAACACGGCAAACAGTTCTGTGGCGTGGGTGGCGCCCAGTCCGACCAGGGTGAGGATGCGCGGCGCAAAATCGTAACGGTAGCTGTACGTGGGGGCCACGTCGCAATGTCCTTGTGCGCACAGGACCATCGGTTCCCAGAATGTGATGTCGCCGCCGATGTCTGCGGCGGCGTAGCGGTGCGGATACGTCGGATAGGCGGCGAGTGCGCGGGCCTTCACGTCGGCCGAAACGTGCGAGAACATTTTCTCGATGCGGGCAGGATCGGTGGGAAGAATGTTGAGGAAACGTGGAAAGATTCTGCCCTCGTGGAGATTTGACCCGAGCATCAGTGGAACGGGATGAGATTTTCCGGCGGCAAAGACGTCAAGCGGATGTTCGGGGAGGACGTCGTCGCCCACAACAGGCGCGAAAGCACGGGTACCAGGTTCCTCGTCAGCGCCGCGCCGCACAAGTTCGTCGCCGACCTCGACGAGTCGGCGAACCGGTACATTTCGTAGCCAGGCCGCGGGTGTCTTGGTCGGGGCTCCGGCAATGTCGAGGAATTCGCGTGCCCACCCGTGCGCGCGTTCTTTTCCGTATGCCGAAGCTGCCGGCGGGCTTTGAGCGATGGCGCGGGCAAACAACCCTCGCGTAGACGGTGTTGTCATCACAGTGGTGACGGCATTTGCGCCGGAGGATTCACCGAAAATTGTGACGTTGTCGGGGTCACCGCCGAACGCCGCGGCGTTTCGCTGGACCCATTCGAGTGCCGCAATCTGGTCGCGTAGCCCGATATTCGAGTCAAATGAGTGCTCCGCAGTGGAGAATTCACTGAAATCGAGGTAGCCGAGCGCGCCGAGGCGGTACTGGACGGAGACGTAGATGACATCGCCACGTTCCACCAACGACGTTCCCCAGTACATCGGCGCCGACGGATTTCCGCCGTTGTACGCGCCGCCGTGAATGAACACCATCACGGGACGTGGGGTAACACTGGCCGACTCGGGCGCAAGAACATTTACGAACAGACACGACTCGTTTTCGGTGCTCTTACGCTGTGGTGCCGGTGAATCGAACTCGGTGGCCGAGCGGGTTCCCGCCCACGCCGCAACTGGTTGCGGTGCGAGAAACCGCGCCGACCCGATCGGCGGAGCAGCGTAGGGAATGCCGCGCCAGGTGCGGAGTCGACCAGTGCGAGTCTCGAGGTAGCGGCCCCGGATCTTTCCCGAATCGAGTACTACGTCAAGGTTGTCGGTCACGAAGAAACCTGATTCGGTGCGTAGTTGCGGTAGCCCGCATATCCGGACCAGGCGCGTCGTTGCTCGGCGCGCGGATCGGTGTCCACGCGAGAGATCGCGTCGAAGATCATCGTGTGACGCTGCGCGGCGTAACTCGGCCAGTCACTTCGAGGTGCCGCATGCTGTGCGAAGTGCAGCCAATGTCCCTGCATCGCCTCGGTGACGGCGCTGAGGCCTCGCCTGCCACCAGGAACTGTGAGGCCACGGCCGACTGCGCTGTCACCGATACCGAATACCGCAAACATTTCGAACCCGTGAGTGGCGTCGAGACCGACCCATCGCATCAGTGGTGGCGCAAAGTCGAAGCGGTAGGCGTACGTGGGTGCGTACTGCGCGTGTGCCTGCGCCAACTCCACCGACGGATGCCAGAAAGTCACGTCGCCGCCGATGTCGATTGCAGTGTCAGTGCTCGGGTATCCCGGATATGTTGCAAGGATTCGATTTCCGGCTGCGGGATCGGTGAGGGCGAACATCCTCTCGATTCGCGCGGGAGTTGTCGGGAGCCCGTCGAGGAACTTCGGGAAGAGCGTGCCCTCACGCTTGTTGGTGCCGATGATCAGCGGAACCCGATGTGCCAGGCCACGACTGCACGCCTCCGCCGGCGGATGGGGAAGAAAATCTCCGTCGACACTGGGCCCGAACGGATGGAGCCCTGGTGTAGCAGCAAGAGCTTCGGCTCCCAGGCGGGCTCCGGCGCGGCCCAATTCACGAGCCGACGTAAGACGCAGAGCCTGGTCCGGGGTGGCGTCGGAGCCCAGAATGTCGATGAACCGTCGACCCCATTCACGTGAGAGCGACTGGTTGGCAACAAGATCCGGTGCCGGGCTCTCCGCTATGGCGGCCGCGAACAATCCTTTGGCCGCCGGCGTCGCCAGCAGGGTGGTGACGGCAGTGCCGCCGGCCGATTCGCCGAAGACCGTCACTCGATCGGGGTCGCCGCCGAATGCTGCAATGTTCCGCTGCACCCATTGCAATGCGGCCACTTGATCACGAAGCCCGAGGTTGGCGTCGAAATGATGCCGAGGAGTGGAGAATTCGGTGAAGTCCAAGAAACCCAGAGCACCCAGTCGGTAATTGATCGATACGTACACGATGTTGCCGCGGGTGACGAGCGAGCGCCCGGAATAGATGCCCGTCGCCGAGGTGCCAATGGTATTGGCGCCCCCGTGGATGAACACCATTACCGGAAGGGGCTCGCGGCTAGGGTATTCGGGGGCAAGAACATTGAGTGTGAGGCAGTCTTCGCTGCTGGGGTGATACTTCCCGGGAGCCAGCGCCAAGCCCTTCTTGTTCTGGACCGACGCATCGCCGAATACCGAAGCGTTCCGCTCACCACGCCAAGGCCGCACTGGTCGTGGCGCTTGCAGCCGCAAAGCTCCGACCGGGGGACGCGCGTAAGGAATGCCTCGCCACGCACGGAGTTTGCCCACCCGCGTGCCGCGCAATGCTCCGTCAGGTGTGCGTACGAGTAGACCTGGATTCGTCGGTGCGTCTGCCGCCATATTCGCGACTATACGTAACTTCTGCCCCCGATTACCGCCGTGCCTCCAACAACCTGAGCCATACTTCGCTGACCGTCGGATACGACGGCACCGCATGCCATAACGTGTCGAGCGGGACCGCACCGACGACGGCAATTGTTGCTGCGTGGAGCAATTCCGAGACATCCGGACCGACGAAGGTTGCCCCGACGATTACGTCGGCACCACGGTCGATCACCAGTTTCGCGCGGCCTTCGTAATTGTCACGGAGCAGCGAGGATCCTGCGACGGCAATGTCGATCTCCACGACCTCGACGTCGATACCGTCTGCCCTGGCCTGCTTTTCGGTGCGCCCCACCCATGCTGCTTCAGGCGAGGTGAATACCACCTGTGGAACACGGCCGCTGTCAGCGGAGGCGATGAACCGTGGGTCGACCAGCGCGCGTCCTGCTGCTCGTGCGGCGATCACATCGCCGCACACTCGGGCCTGGTACTTACCCATATGGGTCAGCGGTGACCGGCCGTTGATATCGCCGACGGCATAGAGCCATTCGCCCTGCGCACACAGGTGATCGTCCGTCGGAACGTACGCACCATCGGTCAAACCGACGGACGACAACCCCAACTGCGCCGACGTCGGCGCACGGCCTGCGGCAACAATCAGTTCGTCTACCTCGATCACACCGGAAGAGGTGTCGATGGTGACTGGCCCACCGTGAATGTTCCCCTCGCCCGTATCCCGGGCATCGGGGCGAGATACGGAATGGACGGTAGTCCCGAAACGCACGTCGGCTCCCCGTGCGGTGAGATGACGCGCAACCATGTCTCCGGCAAACGGTTCGGCAGATTTCAGCACTGCGTTGCCGCGTACCAGCAACGTCACCTCGGCGCCGAATGACAATAACCACGTTGCGCACTCCGATGCGACGACGCCGCCGCCGATGACGGCAACACGCCGTGGAACTTCGTGGAGGTTGGTGGCGTCGCGTGACGTCCAGGGGAGCGCAGCCCGCAGTCCGGGTGTGTCCGGGACCGACGCGGTTGTTCCGGTGGCAAGTACGACGGCCTGGCGGGCGAAGAGTGTGCGGGTGCCGTCGACAACAACGGTCCGCTCGCCGTCCAGAACGCCGTGGCCTCTGATCACGTCGATACCGGCGGACTCGGCCCACTCGACCTGCGAGGAATCGTCGTGGTTGTGGGTGAAGGAGTCACGTCTGGCCAAGATCGCGCCGATGTCCGGCGGCGCAGCGGATACACCTGGCAACGCGCCCGCGTCGTCGAGCACCTGCCCTGGCCTCAGGAGCGCCTTACTCGGCATACACGCCCAGTACGAGCATTCACCACCGACTAGTTGGTGCTCCACGATGGCAGCGGTACGGGTGCTTCCGGCTATTGCGTAGGCCGCGGCGTTCTCCCCCGCCGGTCCGCCGCCGATGACTATGACATCGAATTCTTCGGTCATCGCTCTACGGTATGCCGATCAGGTGGTGATGTGCAGGGTAACCGGTTTGTCGACTGACGGGCCGTGCGGTGACCCCGCGGTGGTTACAGTGGCAGCCATGACGCGGCAGAAGATTCTGATCACCGGCGCAAGTTCGGGTCTCGGCGAAGAAATGGCACGACGGTTCGCAGCGCGGGGACGCGATCTGGCTCTGTGCGCCAGGAGAACCGATCGGCTCGACGCTCTCCGGAAGCAATTGCTCGCCGAGTATCCAAGGATCACAGTTGCGGTGGCAGGGCTTGATGTCACAGAACATGATTCCGTTGTCCGAGTGTTCGGCGAACTTCGCGACCAACTCGGTGGGCTAGATCGGGTGATCGTCAATGCCGGTCTGGGTAAGGGCGCCAAGATCGGTACCGGTAAGGCACACGCGAATCTTGCGACAGCGCAGACGAACTTCGTAGGCGCACTGTCACAGTGCGAGGCCGCACTCGAGATCTTCCGCACGCAGAACGCCGGACACGTTGTACTGGTGTCCTCGATCAGTGCAGACCGTGGACTTCCCGGCACCAAAGCCGCATATTCAGCGAGCAAAGCCGGGGTGGCTGCGCTCGGTGAGGCTCTCAGTATCGAACTGGCGCGTACGCCGATTCGAGTTACCACCCTGCTGCCAGGTTTCATCAAGACGGACATGTCGGCGGGTGCCGGCGACGATTCTTCCTTGATGGCTGAGCTCGACGAGGGCGTCGATGCGATGGTTACGGCCATCGAGAAAGAAGTGACACGAGCGGCGCTTCCCGGACTGAAATGGCAGGGAATCGATGCTGCACTGCGGTTTCTGCCCAACTCGGTGACGGCGAGGTTCGTCTGATGAGTATCCACAAGTCGAACGGCAAGCCGCGCGTTGTCATTGTCGGCGGCGGATTCGGCGGTCTCTACGCAGCCAAGAAGTTGAAGAAAGCCGACGTCGAAGTAGTTCTGATCGATCGCGGAACCAGTCACGTGTTTCAGCCGTTGCTCTACCAGTGTGCAACCGGGCTCCTCTCCGAAGGCCAGATCGCCAGCCCACTTCGGCACCTTCTGGAAGACCAGAAGAATACGAATGTAGTGCTGGGCGAAGCAAAATCCCTCGATGCCGAAGCTCGGCTGCTGACGGCAAGCAGATTCGACGGTTCGACATTCGGCCTACCGTACGACTATCTGATCGTGGCGGCCGGCATGCGGCAGTCGTACCACGGCCAGGACGACTTCATCAAATGGGCGCCCGGAATGAAAACGCTGGACGACGCGCTGGCCATCCGCCGCAGTCTCATTGCCGCGTTCGAAATGGCCGAATCTCTCCCCACTGCCGAGGAACGGCGTCCGTGGTTGACGTTCGCCGTTGCCGGCGGCGGACCGACCGGGGTCGAGATCGCGGGGCAGATACGCGAATTGGCGATGCACGCGCTCACCAACGAATTCAGGTCCATCGACCCGGACGAGGCGCGAGTGCTCCTCTTCCACGGTGACGATCGAGTGTTGCCGTCGTTCAACAGATCGCTGTCCGCAGCCGCCGCGCGAACGCTCGAGAAGATCGGCGTCGAAACGCACCTTGGCGTCCATGTCACCGATGTGAGTGAAACCGAGATCGAGACCACCGACAAGAAGACAAAAGCGAAGCAGCGCTACGAGACCCGCACCATTTTGTGGACCGCCGGTGTCGAAGCAGTGCCGTTTGTCGAAGCGCTCGCCACGGCGCTCGGCGTCAAGCAGGTCGGCGGCGGCCGCATCGACGTCGAGGCCGACCTGACCGTGCCAGGCCACCCGAACATCTGGGTCGTCGGCGACATCATGTCCCGGGACAAGTTGCCCGGTGTCGCCGAAGTGGCTATGCAGGGTGGACGCTACGCGGGGGCGCAGATCGCTGCCCGCGTCGAAAACGGTCGACCGAACGGAAAGCCCTTCAAGTACCGCGATCTCGGTACTGCGGCCTATATTTCGCGTCGCCACGCACTCCTGCAGGCCGGACCGATCCGGATGTCGGGCTTCATCGGCTGGGTGTCCTGGGGAGTCATTCACATCGCGTTCCTCGCGGGTTTCCGCAACCGCGTCAGCACGGCACTGAACTGGGGCGTCACCCTTGCGTCGAAAACTCGCCGGGAACGCGCAATCACATTCGGCGACCCGGAAACCGCACGGCAACCGTACAACTGAGCGAACTGTCGCGGGATCCGACTACTCCGTGGTGAAGACGGGATTCCCGAATTCGTCGATCATGAACCACAGACTACCGACGGCCTGCCCCAACATGTCGCCGGGCACTTCATCGTCCAAGTATCGGTAGACCGGCTTGCCGTTGACCGTCACCTGGAACGAACCGTCAGGTCCCGGTACGGTACCGAGCGCCGCGTTGATCCCCTCGGTCACCGGAGAATCGGTGACAGACGTGACGGCAGGCCAATGCCGGAGGCAGCTCTCATCGCACGAATCCCCGGTCGGGTGCTCCTCGTCCGGGTCGTAGATGTAGACGGTCATACCTTCGCCGTCGACGGCAATTGTTCCCAGTGGAGAGTCGGCAGTCTTCAGTAGCACCGCGTCGGCTGCGGCCGGCGGCGACAACGATGTCGGCATCACGGTGACGTTGTCCGCATCGGTGCCGGAGTCGGTGGCGTCGTACGAACAGCCGGACGCGGCAAGTGCGGCACTGGCCACAATCGCGAACAACCACTGTCTGCGCATGATCGCTCCATTCGAAGGTGGGCGCTACTGGCAGTGGGGGATACCCGCGAAGGGACCACGGGAAACGTAGATCTTCCCGCATACTGTCACCGGATGTTCGACGTTAGTCGCGGCATTCGCGGGGATCCCAGTTGCAGTTGTACTGCAACAACTTTCGGCATAGATGCAGCGCTGCCGCGTCGAATGGTGATCAGGCGCGTGGCTGTGGCGCAGTGTAGGTAATGCAGTCCGGCGGGACGGATGGCAGGCCTTCGGAGGACCTGAGCTTCTCGGCAATCGAGGAAAGCAGGCTCTGTGACTCGGGGGACAGATCTACGGCTTTACGTGTGAGGGAACGTAATTCGTTGTCATAGAACTCTTCGGCAACCGAACGGTCCTCGTCGGGGATAAGTTCAGGATCGTGGCGAGGGGAAGGTGCAAAGAAGTACTCGGCGTCGACTCCGAAGAAGTCGGCGAGTGCCAGCACAACCTGCTCGGACGGATTGGTTCGAACACCACTGCGCAGCTGCGAGAGATACGGTGTGGAAATTCGGCAGCCACGTTGGGAAAGTGCGTCTACAACTTGCGCATTGGTCAATCGGGGAGGTGTTACGGGGTACAGGGCGTTCAATCGTTCTCGGAACGAATCTGCCACGGTTCCTCCCATTTCCACGGTTCCTCCCTTCGCTTGTGACGTGTGCGCCACAATGTGCTGCATATTTCTGCGATTGCATAGTTATGCGAAGCAGATTTCACATAGTAGACGACTCAAAATTGGATGTTTAGAAATGAGAGTGCTTTTACCTGGGGATATTTGGGTTTTCCGGCTCTGAAAGCGTTTGTGGACAGTGTGATTTGCGACGCGAACTGACCGTTCGTTATCAGAATATTAAATCAGTACCTTCCGGGCGGTTTGTACTGATTTACGCTCTTATGCAGCTGATTTGGCTAAGTTACCGGCCAGTCTCTTGTGCGAGCATACCTTTCGGCTCTGCCAAGGCCTCGACTGGCGAGTTCGCTGGGAGGGAAATGAGCGCTACCAGGGGCGAGCGAAGATGCCGAATTTTTCGAGCGTGTTGCAGGCCAGCGTGCGCAGCGCCTGATTGTCGGCCGATACGAAGCTCACCAGCGACAAGGTGTACGTGGCGTGGTTGCGACTGAGGTATCCGGAGACTCGAGTTGATGTGTTGTCCAGTTGAGCGGCGCTCGCTCCAGGATGCACCGCGCGGAGGGCAAGCCCCGTAGTCCGGTGCCCCTCGAACTGGTCGATGTCGACCGTACCGATATTGGAGCACAAGGCATCTCGCTGACCAGGTCCGTCGGCAAGTCGATGAGCGACTCGGTCCGGGACGACCTGCAGGAGTTCGGCCGGGAAGCCTGCCGGACTCGACATCGGAGGAGCCTCGAACGCGTCACGGCACAATGTGCGAATCTGCGCGAGAGTGGTGGAGGGGGTCAACGGGATCGCGACCATCGCGACCGAATTGTCGACGGAATTGTCTCCCTGGTCAGTGGTACGCACGTTCATCGGAACGCTGAGCGTGACTGCGGCGGTTTTGTTCTCGGCTCGCGCCAGCTCGCCGACACATGCCAGGAACAAGCTGTTGGCGGTACCTCCGGAAGACGTTGCGACGTCATCCCATTGGTCCCGGTCGATTTCCAGAACCGCGGACGTTACCGAGTGTCGCTGGAAGCGCCGAGTGGCGGCGGCCGGTGCGGTGAAGCCGCGGAGTTCGGCTCTGCGCGCCGGACTGACGATCAATCCGCCCACCGCACGGGTGGTTCCGCGCAGAACCCGGCCAACGGTCGAGCGCGCGTCGGTGATATCCGAGTGGCCGGCGCGATCGATCGGCGGTGACGGTTTCCGCTGCATCGCGTCGCTCAGGGCGCCGATCAATCCGCGGGCGTCGGCAAGGACATGGGAACACGTCACGGAGACGACGGTTCCGCCGTCTGAATCGTAGGTCGCGGCGATGCGCCACCCCGGACCTCGTTCCGGGTCAACCGAGAGGAGGGCCGCAGCGTCGGCCCACTCGATCACCGAGTCGGCGGCGATGGGCTCCGAACGGAAACTGAGAGGGTAATGACGCGGGTCGGCGATGAATTCGGGCCGGGCGCCCGGAATTCGCGGCCTGCGCACGCGTCGGCCGAGCGGCCCCGACGCCACCCGTACACACAACTGCTCGAGCTCACTCGGATCGACGATGCTGTCGGTGCGCCACACCCCCTGCATCAGGATCGGCAAGCCGAGACCTCGGTGGGTCCACAGAAACATCTCGTCGACGACACTCAAGCGAACTCCCACCCCAGCAGTGTAGGCGTGGCACGTAGAGGACCTGCGGTTTCTGGCGGCGTACCCGCGATTCGGCGCATACTGGTTGTTACGCCGCGTGGTACGAAGGGCAGGCTGACATGGTCAGTGTCGAGAAGTGGGCTATGTGGGATTCCGCTATCGAAGTGGATGTCACGGAGGGTGCTGCACTGCCCACAGCACACGCGCTGATCGCTGCCGCCATCGAGGACACCGAAGCGCTGTGCGATCTCGGGCGCGGCGACGCCGAAATTCATGCCGTCAATCTGGCTCAGGGGACGCCGGTGAAAGTGACCCGGCGAATGTCGTCACTGTTGCGTTCGGCGCTGTGGGCGGCCCGTATGACGGCCGGTGAGGTGAACCCGCTTGCCGACAACTTCTCGGAGGACGACTCGATTCCGCCGGTCCACCCGACCCCTACATTCGAGGACGTGCAACTCGACGGCGACGTCGTGTACGCGCCGTGGGGAGCTTCGTTCGACATCACGGGAGTGGCAAAGGCGGACACCGTCGATCGAGCCGCGCAAACTGTTGCGGCAGAGCTGCAATGTGGTGTTGCGGTGCGGATCGGCGACGTACTTGCCACTGCGGGGCACGCTCCGGCCGGTGGTTGGCAGATTCCCGTTCCGGGCGGCGAGGACGTCGAACTGGCCAACGGGACGGCGATTGCCACTGCGCACGCCGCCGAACCGCCTTCGTGGCAACCGCACCAGGATCGTCCGTCAACAGAATGGGCGCAGGTGTCGGTGATTGCCGACGACGCAGTGTGGGCGTACGCCGCCAGCCGTGCGGCGCTCGTGCGGGGGATAAGCGCCATCAAATGGGTTGAGCAGCAAGAACTTCGAGCTCGATTGGTGGATCAGTCCGGGCGTGTGTACACCACCGAGAATTGGTTCGGTCCGGACGCCGCCTGAGCGTTCGAGCCAGTTGCTCAGGCCCGGCCGCGCTGCTTGCGGTACCAGTTCACCAGGGCGTCGGTCGAGGAATCGCCGAGATCGCTCGGAGCCTCGGCCGACGAGAGTGCAGGCCCCAGTTCCAAAGCTTGGGTCTTGCCGAGTTCGACCCCCCACTGATCGAACGGATTGAGCCCCCACACAGCACCTTCGACAAAAACCTGATGCTCGTAGAGTGCGATCAACTGCCCGACCACCGACGGTGTGAGCTCCTTGGCCAGGATGGTGCTGGTGGGTCGGTTACCCGGCATCACCTTGTGCGGCACCAACTCCGGGGGTGTTCCCTCTGCCGCAATCTCCTCAGCGCTCTTGCCGAACGCCAACACCTTGGTCTGAGCAAAGAAGTTACTCATCAGGAGGTCGTGCATCGAACCTGTGCCGTCAGCCGTGGGCAGATCGTCGGTGGACTCGGCAAAACCGATGAAATCGGCAGGCACCAACCAGGTGCCCTGATGGAGTAGTTGGTAGAAGGCGTGCTGGCCGTTGGTTCCTGGTTCGCCCCAGAAGATCTCGCCTGTCGAGGTTGTCACCGGGGTGCCGTCGGAGCGGACGGATTTGCCGTTCGACTCCATGGTCAGCTGCTGCAGGTAGGCCGGAAAGCGCAACAGGTCATTGGAATACGGCAACACGGCGCGGGACTGTGCACCGAAGAAGTTGGAGTACCAGAGGCCGATCAAGCCGAGAATCGCCGGCGCATTCTCCTCCAGCGGTCGGGTGCGGAAATGCGTGTCGATCTGGTGGAAGCCGTCGAGGAACTCGGCAAAGCGAACGGGGCCGACCGCACACATGACGGAGAGGCCGATGGCGGAGTCGACCGAGTAGCGGCCACCCACCCAATCCCAGAATCCGAACATGTTTACGGTGTCGATCCCGAACGCGGAGACTCGCTCGGCGTCGGTGGACACCGCGACAAAATGCTTGGCGACGGCGGCGACGTCTTCGCTACCCAGACCGGCGAACAGCCAGCGCTTTGCCGCCGTTGCGTTGGTCAGGGTCTCGAGTGTGGAGAACGTCTTTGATGCCACGATGAACAAGGTGGTCTCGGCATCCAGGTCGGCCAGCTGCCCCACCAGATCCACGGGATCGATGTTGGAGACAAATCGGAGGCTGATGCCCGCGTCGGCGTAATGCCGCAGTGCTCGGTACACCATGACCGGCCCGAGATCCGATCCGCCGATACCGATGTTGACGATGGTGCGGATGCGCTTTCCCGTGAATCCGGTCCACTCGCCGCTGCGAACACGATCGGCAAAGGCGCCCATCGACGTCAGAACCTCGTGAACATCGGCGACGACGTCCTGGCCGTCGACCGTGAGGGATGCATCAGCAGGGAGGCGCAGTGCGGTGTGTAGCACCGCCCGATCCTCGGAGGTGTTGATGTGATCACCCGCGAACATTGCGTCGCGACGCTCCTCGACGCCGGCCTCTCGAGCCAGCGCGATCAGCAGGTCGAGAGTCTCACGACTGACACGGTGCTTGCTGTAGTCGATGTGGAGATCACCGGCGTCCACCGTCAACTCGGTTCCGCGAGCCGGATCCTCGTCGAAGAGTTCCCGAAGGTGAACGGCGTGGAAATCGGCGTGATGAGCGCGCAGTTTCTGCCAGGCTGATGTTCCGGTGATGTCAATGCTCACAGTCATCGACTTTAACGGCCCGGTCTGGAAACTTCTGGATGAGTCTCGGCGGCACCCTGGCCTGCTCCGATCAGCCGGTCTGCGAGCAGGGCGGTGCGAGCTGCGGGGCTTAGTGTCCCAGGCGTCCGCGGCCGAGACGCAGGAGCAGCATTGCGAGCGTGTGACCTTCCTGGCCCAGCTCGTTGAAACGCTCGAGCACCTTCATCTCACGACTGTGAACCAGGCGCGGCCCCCCTGATGCCATCCGGGTACGACCGATGATCTGTGAGACCTCGGAGCGGCGCTTGATTGCTGCCAGGATCTCGGCGTCGAGACGATCGATCTCCTTACGAAGTTCGTTGATCTCAGCTTCGCTGCGCGGAACGTCGACGTCGGTCGGAGTGGAGTTTCCCTCGGGTGCCGTTGCCTGCGTGCTCATATGTATTCGTCTCCTCTTTCTACTGCGTGGATCGTGTTCTCAGCTCGGGTCGTTACCGATCCAGCGCCCTGACGAAAAATGCCCCGGATCCGAGTCGGACCAGAGGCAGGTGAGCTGTTCGAAGACTTCACGAGCACCGCGGTCCGGCGCTCGTAAAGTAGTGCCACCGCGCACCGACACTGCGGCAATCGCAGGTGGTTGCGGTGTTGCACAGGCTCAACATAGCGTCCAGTTTGCCATGTTCGGCATCCCAGTTCCAAGTGCCGCCACCGCACTCACACTCTTGTCGGTGGACGCCGGTAGCGTGGACAGACGATGAACATGTATCCAGCAGTCGGTGAGCAGGGCAGTCTTGACGGGCGAGACGGTCTTGACGGGCAGGGCAGTCTTTACGCGCAGGGCGGTCTCTTCGAGCACGATCACGATGGGCCCCAGCACGGTCATTCTGCCCAGCACGGTCATTCTGCCCAGCCGGGTGGCCGAGGTTCCGACGAGCTTCTCGAGGGTCTCAACCCGCAGCAGCGCGAAGCCGTGGTCCATGCCGGTTCACCGCTGCTGATCGTTGCCGGCGCAGGCTCGGGCAAAACCGCAGTGCTGACGCGCCGCATCGCATATCTGTTGGCCGAGCGTGGTGCCACTCCGGGGCAGATCCTTGCCATCACATTCACTAACAAGGCTGCAGCCGAGATGCGTGAGCGCGTCGCGGCATTGGTCGGGCCGCGGGCCAACAGTATGTGGGTGTCGACGTTCCACTCGAGTTGTGTTCGCATTCTGCGCGCTCAGGCGGCGTTGCTTCCTGGGCTCAACTCCAACTTCTCCATCTACGACTCGGATGATTCGCGCCGGCTCCTGACGATGATCTCCAAGGATCTCGAGCTCGACACCAAGCGTTTCACGGCCAGATTGCTTGCGACGCACATCTCGAACCTCAAGAACGAGTTGATCGACCCAGAGGAAGCAGTCGCGGCCGCGGACAAGGATCCCGCGGAACTGCCCCGCCTGGTTGCGAAGGTGTACGGGATTTATCAGCAGCGCCTGCGCTCGGCCAACGCGCTCGATTTCGACGATCTCATCGGCGAGACTGTGGCTCTGCTTCAGAACTTCCCGCAGATCACGGAGTACTACCGTCGGCGCTTCCGTCACGTCCTCGTCGACGAATACCAGGACACCAACCATGCGCAGTACATGCTGGTGCGTGAATTGGTCGGCGGCGCAGGCGAATCCGACCATGCGGTGGCGCCGGCTGAACTGTGTGTTGTGGGCGACGCCGATCAGTCCATCTACGCGTTCCGCGGTGCCACTATCCGCAACATCGTGGAGTTCGAACGCGATTACCCGGACGCCCGCACCATTCTGCTCGAGCAGAACTACCGTTCGACGCAGAACATCCTCTCGGCTGCCAACGCCGTCATCTCCAAGAACACGGGGCGACGCGAGAAGCGGTTGTGGACCGATTCCGGTGAAGGCGAATTGATCGTCGGATACGTTGCGGACAACGAGCACGACGAAGCATCCTTTGTCGCCTCCGAGATCGACCGGCTGGTCGAGAACGGTGACGCAAAATTCTCGGACGTCGCAGTGTTCTACCGCACCAACAACTCGTCGCGTGCGCTCGAGGAAATCTTCATCCGCCTCGGTGTGCCGTACAAGATCGTGGGCGGCGTCAGGTTCTACGAGCGCAAAGAAGTTCGCGACATCGTCGCTTACCTGCGGGTACTCGCCAACGAGGACGACACGGTGAGCTTGCGTCGAATCCTCAACACACCGCGCCGCGGAATCGGCGACCGCGCAGAGGCCTGTGTCGCAGTGCATTCGGAGCATCGCAACATCAGCTTTGCTGCCGCGTTGCGGGATGCGGCGGAAGGCAAGGTTGCACTGCTCAATACGCGTTCACAGAAGGCGATCGTTGCCTTCCTCGACATGATGGACGGGCTGCGCACTTTATTGCCGGCCGAATCTTCCGACGGCAGTGAGTCTTCCGAGCTCGGCGATATCGGTGAAGTGGCCGAGGCCGTGCTCGAACGTAGCGGCTACCGCGGCGAACTGGCTGCCAGCAGTGATCCTCAGGACGGCGCCAGGCTTGACAACCTCAACGAACTTGTCAGTGTGGCAAGAGAATTCAGTTCTGATGCGCGAAATGCTGCCGGACTGATCGACCCGGACGACGAAGAAACCGCAGCGATGCGCGAAGGTGAACCCGATCCAGGTTCGCTGGCAGCGTTCCTCGAACGAGTGTCGTTGGTGGCCGACGCAGATCAGCTGCCCGACTCCGACGAAGGTGTTGTCACCATGATGACACTGCACACCGCCAAGGGCCTCGAATTCCCCGTCGTCTTCGTAACCGGTTGGGAAGACGGTCAATTCCCGCACATGCGGGCCCTCGGCGATCCGGCAGAGCTCTCCGAGGAACGACGCCTCGCCTACGTCGGGATCACCCGCGCGCGGCAACGGTTGTATTTGACACGTGCGATCATGCGCTCCGCGTGGGGTCAGCCGATTCAGAACCCCGCATCACGGTTCATCAGCGAAATTCCCGAGGATCTGATCAACTGGCGCCGCGAAGACCCGGGCACCGGCGGCGGGTTCGGAAGCGGTCGACCCGGTTACGGGGGCGGTCAGGGCTATGCCGGCGGTCAGGGTTATGGCGGTGGCTACGGCAATCAGGGTGGCCAAGGTGGCCGCGGGTACGGCAACACCTCTCGAAACGACTCTCCCGCACCAAGTTTCGGTGCTGCGCGAGGACGGAACAACAACCTGGTTCTTGCCGTCGGCGATCGGGTCAGTCACGACAAGTACGGACTGGGCACAGTCCTCGAGACCAAGGGCACCGGCCCGACCGCAACAGTCACCATCGACTTCGGCAGCGCAGGCAAGGTGCGTCTGATGCTCATCGGCGGTGTTCCGATGGTGAAGCTGTAGGGGCAAGAAGCTCTGGAAAGACTTTCGGCCCGCACCAGAGAAAAGGTGCGGGCCGAAAGTTTCGGTTGTGGTGAGCTCAGTCCTGCTCGATACCCAGGCTGATACCGCGCGAGGCGAGCCAGGGGAGGGGATCGATCTTGTTCTCGCCGGCGAGATGAACCTCGAAGTGCAGGTGCGGGCCGGTGGAGAAGCCGCGGTTGCCGACGGTGGCGATCTGATCGCCGGCCATGACCTGCTGGCCGACGGTCACTACCGAGGTGTCGATGTGTCCGTACACGGTGATGGTGCCGTCGGCGTGCTGCAGGCGAACCCACATACCGAACCCGGAAGCCGGGCCGGAGTCGATGACGGTGCCGTCGGCGACTGCGACGATGGGCGTTCCGATGGGTGCTGCGATATCGACACCGGCATGCAGGGTGCCCCAGCGGCTACCGAAGTTCGAGGTGAAAGTTCCGACAGCGGGGAGGACGAACAGGGGGCGTCGGGCAGCGGCTTCGCGGGCTGCGCGCTCTTCGCTGAAACGCTGTCCCTTGGCGAGGAGGTTACTGAACTGCGACAGGTCGGTCGGGGCGGCGACGTTGAGCACCTGGGGTGCGTCGGCTGCCGTGGTGGAGGACGCTGCGGCGGTGGGCGCGAACTGGGCTGCCTGTGGCTGTGCGGTGGTTCCGATGGTGGAGGACTGGTCGGCAAGTGCGACGTCCGAGTGCCCGACTGCATTGCCCGAGCCGTTGTCGACTACTGCCTGTCCCGCTGCGACTACCGCGCCGGCTGCGACTGCAAGAACTGCGGCGCGGCCTTTGAGTGCGGAGGGCGGGGTGGGGATGCGGTGAGCGCCGGTGCGACGAGCCGGGGAGGAGACATCTGCAGATGCCGGTGGCGTGAAGGTCGAGATGCTGTTCACGTCGGACTCGACGGTCTCGAAGTCTGCCGGGTAGGCGTCTACCGAGTCGGAATCTGACGACGTGGAGGATGCGGAGCGAGTGAACATAAGGGAAGAAATCTCAGAACTTTTGGTCTCGGTGTAACGCCGGGCCGAGTGCGTTGGATAAGAGGGCGTGACCTCGTCCGGTTCTGATTCTGTGAACCTGCTGGGCGTGAACTGGCTGTGTCGCATATGCCTGTTCGCTCCTTGGGGTTCGTGATCAGCCTGTGACTTAGCTGGAGTAACGGTAACGAAATGGTTGCGACACGTGCAACCTATACAGCAAACGAGTCGTAGTTTGTGACGTGGCTCACATCCTGACCAGGCAATATGTCGCTTCGGACAAATCGGACCAAGTATCTCGATTGATATCGGGGTGTGTCACAACCAGATCACCGACCTGCGCAGGCGCTACCGTCGAGCAGGTGTCGTCAACACTCCGAAGCTCGTCGGTCCACGCGCCCGGCGATGTTCGCACCGCTCGTCCATTCCCGCCGCCGCTCGCCCTGGCCCTAGTTCTGGGGCTGCTCGGCGCGGTCGCGGTGTCGGCTGCGCCGATTGTCGACGTGGGGAGTGGACCCGGCGCGTCCGGTTCGATCGTGACCGCCTCGATATTTGCCGCGCTGTGCGCGCTCGTGATCCCGGCCGCTGCGATTGTGGTGGCCCGTCGTCACCCCGCCCTCTCAGGCGCGCTCTTGGCCGGTGCAGGCGCGCTGTCCTTCGGGGTCGCGATCCTCGATCTGCAGTTGTTCGTCGACGCGATCGACGCAAACCGCTTGGAACTTTTCCGTCCGATTTCCGCCGGAGTGATCACCGCGGGTGTCGGGTCGTACGTTGCACTTCTCGGGCACGCACTGTTGGTTGTTGCCGGAATTCTGGGGCTCGTGGTGATTCATCGTGAGTCCGAGCGTGACGGATACGGCAGCGCACATGCTGCCGAGTACGACGGCAGATCCGTAGGCGGACGCATCGGTGCCTGGCCGACGTCCGTATTGATTCTTGCTGCAGGCGCGTACCTGCTGTCGCTGTTCGCGCCCGCCTTCGATTCGCAGGATCCGATCTTTCTCGCCCGCTCCCTCGTGGACAGTCCCGCTGCCAGTGCTGTCGGAACCGCGTTGGTTGCCGTGGCCGTCTTGATCGTCACGGCATCGGCTCTGACGTCGATTTCGCCGTGGGTGGGCGCAGGCGGTGTTGTCGGCGCCGGCGTCGGCGCGCTGGGTGTCAGCGGCACTCGGGTTGTTGCCGGTCTGGCGTCCGGTGACCGGATCGGTGTCGGCGCTGGATCGATCGTGGGTGCCATCGCGGCGGTGGTCATCGTGGGAGTGGGCGCGGTGATACCGATTCTGTCGGCGCGGCGCGAGGCTGCAGCGGCAGAAGAAGCGCGGCCGGTGAAATCCGAAAATCAGGCGCCGTCCGGCGGCTCCAAGAAAGCGCGCCGAGCCGCGATGATCGAGCAGGCCCGCGAAGCGCAGGCTCACGTCACGAAGATGCACCGCATCGCCGGGGCGCTCGGAATTGGCGCCGCTGTGTCGGCCGCACTTGGCGCGTCGTTGCCCATTCTGTCCTTGCCCGGTGGACTCGCCGAACCGTCGATACTCGCGACCCGCATCGTCTTCGTCGCGGCGATCGTTCTCTTCATTGCGTCGCTCGGGCTGTGGATTCCTGGCCGCGCCGTTGCCATTCGGCCGGCCGTGGGAACGCTGTGGACCACCGTCGTCATGGGCATTGCGGCTGTCGTGCAACCAGCTGTCATCGCAACAGATGTTTCGGGTGTCGACCTTGGGGCCGGTGTGTACGTGATGGGCGTCGCCTGCGCGCTCGCGGCCGCTGCCGGCCTGGCGTTGTGGTTCGCCGGAACAGCGGAACGCGAGGAGATCGACACATCCGTGGAGATCGAGGCGAACTCCGTGGTCCGTCTCCTTGCCGGACTCGGCGGCGTACTTGCACTCGTCGGCACCGCTCTGCCGCTCTATCGCGGCGCAAATCACACCGCGGCGTCGATCACGCAATGGCCATGGGGCAGTGACGCGTGGGGGATCGACACCTGGGGGCAACTCCTCGTCGGAGTGTCTGTCCTGCTCGCATCCGTCGTCGCCACCCGTTCCCGGCCACCGCGTGCTGTTGCGCTCCTCGTCGGATCGGCGATCTCGGTGTCGATATATCTCGCCGCGGGACCACTGACGTCTTCACGCATACCGGACGCAACAGTGGGGGCGGGTGCGATCGCAGCGGCGACGGGCCTACTCTTGCTAGTCGTTGCTGCTTTCTTCAGTGCGCGAACAACGCTGTCGATGCATGCCGAGCGGCGGTGAGACCCGCGCTTGACAAATGGTGCGAAGTTGCGTTGCCGATCGGTGACGCCTGCCGCACCTGGCGATGTCGCGTGACATGGGCCACATAGCATGTATGCGGGCGCAAACCGAACGCAGCAACTGGTTAAAGTCCAGAACAGACCCGCTCCTACCCCTCGAGCGGGTGTCAACGCAGACGAGACGGTGAGCAGATGGATCTCTTCGAATACCAGGCGAAGGAACTCTTCGCCAAGCACGGAGTGCCGACTTCGGCTGGGCGTGTTACGGACACGGTCGCAGGAGCACGCGAGATTGCCGAAGAAATCGGCAAGCCCGTAATGATCAAGGCGCAGGTCAAGGTCGGTGGCCGCGGCAAGGCCGGTGGCGTGAAGTACTCGCCCGACGTGGATGCCGCAGTGGCAAACGCAGAAGCAATCCTCGGCCTGGACATCAAGGGCCATGTTGTCAAGAAGCTGCTGGTCGCAGAGGCAAGTGACATTGCCGAGGAGTACTACATCTCCTTCCTGCTCGACCGCACCAACCGCACCTACCTGGCCATGTGCTCGGTAGAGGGTGGCGTCGAGATCGAGGTCACCGCCGAGGAGAACCCCGACGCTCTCGCGAAGATCCCCGTCGACGCAGTCAAGGGCGTCGACCTCGCGTTCGCGCGCAGCATCGCCGAGGCAGGAAAGCTGCCCGCTGAGGTGCTCGACGCAGCGGCCGTCACGATCCAGAAGCTGTGGGAGGTCTTCATCAACGAGGACGCACTCCTCGTCGAGGTCAACCCCCTCGTTCGCACGCCTGACGATCAGATCCTCGCCCTCGACGGCAAGGTCACCCTCGACGAGAACGCAGCGTTCCGTCAGCCCGGCCACGAGGCATTCGAGGATCGCGACGCAACCGATCCCCTCGAGCTCAAGGCCAAGGAAAACGACCTCAACTACGTCAAGCTCGACGGTGAGGTCGGAATCATCGGCAACGGCGCAGGCCTTGTCATGTCCACCCTGGACGTCGTCGCATACGCAGGCGAGAACCACGGTGGCGTCAAGCCCGCCAACTTCCTCGACATCGGCGGCGGAGCTTCCGCTGCAGTCATGGCTGCCGGCCTGGATGTCATCCTGAACGACGCACAGGTCAAGAGCGTGTTCGTCAACGTCTTCGGCGGCATCACCGCTTGTGACGCAGTTGCCAACGGCATCGTCGGCGCACTGAAGACCCTGGGCGACGAGGCCAACAAGCCGCTCGTCGTTCGCCTGGACGGAAACAACGTCGAAGAGGGTCGTCGTATCCTCGCCGAGGCCAACCACCCGCTGGTCACGGTCGTCGCAACCATGGACGAGGCCGCCGACAAGGCCGCCGAACTCGCTCACGCAGCGAAGTAAGGGACTCACAGAACAATGGCAATCTTCCTCACCAAGGATTCAAAGGTCATCGTCCAGGGCATCACCGGCGGCGAGGGCACCAAGCACACCGCTCTGATGCTCAAGGCCGGCACCCAGGTCGTCGGCGGCGTCAACGCTCGCAAGGCCGGCACCACGGTCTCGCACGTTGCTGCTGACGGTTCCGCTGTCGAGCTCCCCGTCTTCGCGACGGTCGAAGAAGCAATCAAGGAGACCGGCGCAGACGTTTCCATCGCGTTTGTTCCCCCGGCCTTCTCGAAGGACGCCATCGTCGAGGCCATCGACGCGGAGATCCCGCTCCTCGTGGTCATCACCGAGGGCATCCCGGTCCAGGACTCCGCTTACGCTTGGGCGTACAACGAGTCCAAGGGCAAGAAGACGCGCATCATCGGACCGAACTGCCCCGGCATCATCACCCCGGGTGAGGCTCTCGTCGGCATCACGCCCGCCAACATCGCGGGCACCGGCCCCATCGGCCTGGTCTCCAAGTCGGGCACCCTGACCTACCAGATGATGTACGAACTCCGTGACTTCGGCTTCTCCACCGCCATCGGCATCGGCGGCGACCCGGTCATCGGTACGACGCACATCGATGCCATCGAGGCATTCGAGAACGATCCCGACACCAAGGTCATCGTGATGATCGGTGAAATCGGTGGCGATGCAGAAGAGCGCGCAGCCGATTACATCAAGGCTCACGTCACCAAGCCGGTTGTCGGCTACGTGGCAGGCTTCACCGCTCCCGAAGGCAAGACAATGGGCCACGCAGGCGCCATCGTCTCCGGTTCCTCGGGAACGGCTCAGGCCAAGCAGGAAGCTCTCGAAGCTGCCGGCGTGAAGGTCGGCAAGACGCCGTCCGCCACCGCTGCTCTCGCACGCGAGATCCTTCAGAGCCTCTAAGTTCGTTTCGCGGAGCGTAGTGCTTCGTGTTGAACTGCAGCTTGTCTGAACTACAGTTTGTCTGAACTACAGTTTGTCTGAACTACAGCGCCCGCAATCAGGTTTTCCTGGTTGCGGGCGTTGTTCGTCACTGTGACATGTTTGTCGCCGGGCGGCTCAGACGTCGACCCACGTATTGCCTGCGGTTTCGAGTTGGCCGGCGCCTGAGGTGATCGATGCCACCGTCGACGCAAGGTGTTCGGGGTCGTGAGTGGCAAGTGTCAGAACAGCTTTCGATCCGTAGTCGGTCCCAAGGACCACAACTCCGCGGGCGCGCAGTTCGGCCTCGACGCGTCCGGCCTCTCCATGCCGAATAGCCAAGGTGTGCAACGTTCGTCGCTCGCGGCCGACCAGCGTGGCAGAATCCACCGCAACCGACACTGCGCCGGAATATGCGCGTACCAAACCGCCTGCGCCCAGTTTGATGCCTCCGAAATATCGTGTCACGACCACGATTACGTCCACGAGGTCACGCGCCTTGAGTACCTGCAACATCGGAATCCCGGCTGTGCCGCCGGGCTCACCGTCGTCGTCGGCGCGTTCGGACCGCGACGATGCGTCGTAGCCCACCACGAATGCCGAACAATGATGGCGCGCATCCGGATACAGTGATTTCTGTTCGGCCAGGAACTGTTTTGCGCCCTCGGTGTCGTCGATTCTGCGGAGGGAGGCGATGAACCGCGAGTGCTTCACTTCCGTCTCGACAGTGTGATCCGTGCCGGGAGCAAGAGTGAAGGGCATCTGCCCATTGTCTCCTGTCGGTGTTGGCGTGAGAAGACAAGGCACATAGGCTGGAATCGACAACCGTCCGTCCACGAGGGGAAGCCATGACGTTCACACCGCAAGGGTCAAATTTCGGAGGATCCTCGTACGGATCGCCGACGCCCCCGAACGCAGGCGGTGGGGCCAAGATCGGTTTCTTCTTGACCATCGCGGTAGCCGCGTTGGGAATCGTCAACTTTCTGCTCGGGTTCGCTCCCTTCACCTCGATCACGAGTTCCGGTGTCGGTTCCGACGTGAGCACCACGTCCAGCTTCTTCGAAACCAGTGTCTACGGACTCGGATTCCTTTTTGCCGGCGGTGTTCTGGCTGCGGTGTCATTGCTGCCGCAGCAACGCTACGCAGGGATATTTGCCGCGTTGTCCCTGGTCGGATATGTCTCGTTGGTGTTCACCGCGTTCAGCCTCGGTTCGACGGATTACCTCGACATCGGCTTCGGATGGGGATTGATCGTCGTCCTCGTCCTCGGCTTTGTGCAGACCGTCGTCGCAGTGGCCGCGTTCCTCTTCGACATCGGAATCCTCAAGGCCCCCGCGCCCAGGCCGGTAGCTCCCCAGGCCTTCGGTCAGGGCTACCAGCAGTACGGCCAGCCGCAGCAGCAGATGTACCAGCAAGGCCAGCCGGGGCAGCCGCAGCAGGGCCAGGCGCAGCAGTACGGGGCCCAGAACCAGCCCTACGGACAGCAGTACGGTCAAACGCCGCAGCCCGGTTCGCAGCAGCAGGGATACGCGAGCGGCTACGGCGCGACACCCGCAGAAACTACCGACACGTCGGGCCAACAAGCCCAGCAGTACGGCGGGTACGCGCAGCCGACGCCCCAGTACCCCTCCGGGCAGCAGCCTCCGGCCGGGTACCCGTCTACCCAGCCCGCTCCTGCCCAGCACCAAGCGGGGCCGTACCAGCCCACCCCAGCCCAGCCCACCGGCTTCGAAGCTCCCGCAGCCCCCGAAACCGGCGAGAACACAGACCCAGCGGCCGAGACTCGAGCTTTCGATTCTCGGAACCCCGACGAGCGTCAGCAGTAAGGGGTTTTCGGATTCGTCCCGGGCGGCGCGCCTGAGTGCGCGCCGCGATGTCGGGTGAAATCCTCGAGGGGATGAATTCTTTGACTGATCGAACACGACCACGCCCTTCCGCCGGTCAGCAAACACGAGGCCGCACGTCGCTGCGCACACCCACGCCGGAAGCAGACCAGACCAGAACACTGCTCACCGTGGCCTTCCGGTCATCGGGAATGGCGATCCTGCTGATCTCGGCCGTCGTAGTCGTGACGCTGGTATCGGCGAGTAGTGATCTGACCGGAACATTCGGCGCCATCGCAACGACGTGGCTGGCTATTCATCAAGTTCCCGTTGTCATCGACGACGTTCAACTCGGTGTGCTGCCGTTGCTCCCGACCGCACTCATGATGTGGGTGGTGGCGCGGCGATGTGCGTCGGCGGCAACACTCGCCGATACGCGGATAGCAGTAGCGCGACTGGTGGGCGCAGCCGTGGCGGGGCCTCTCACGGTGACCGCGATCTGCCTGGTCGTTGTTGCCGACGCGTCCGCTGCAATCCCGCTGTCGAGTCCCAATGCGTTGAGCGCGTTCGGTTGGGTCGCCGGAATTCACCTGGTAGCCGCGACGGTCGGCGTTGTTGTCGCGCACTGGCAGATCATCGAACCTGAGCTTCCGCGGTGGGCATCCGCCGCCGTTCGCCCCGGTGCCTGGACGACAACAGCGCTGCTGGCAGCGGGATCTATTGCCGTTCTGTGTGCGCTGCTCATATCCTGGTCCACCGTCGGGGATCTTCTTGCCCGCGGCGGCGGTTTTGTCGGCGTGCTGGGTCTGACCGTGCTGTCGCTGCTTTACCTGC
Source organism: Rhodococcus globerulus (assembly GCF_019334125.1). Lineage (NCBI taxonomy): Bacteria > Bacillati > Actinomycetota > Actinomycetes > Mycobacteriales > Nocardiaceae > Rhodococcus > Rhodococcus globerulus. The sequence goes on along the minus strand of NZ_CP079698.1, from coordinate 6,431,932 downwards.
CCAACCTTGTTGTCGGTGCGGTCGCCGTCATGACGGGCGCAAGCGCCGATATCGGTGAGGTGTCCACCAGTGTGTTCGGCAACATAGGCGGCGACCTTCCACCGCTTCCGGTTCTCGGAGCCGTCCCGGCCGGCACGGGCGGAGGGTTCTGGCCCGTACTCCTCGTTGTTCCGGTCGTGATCGGGATTTATCTGGGACGAGACTGCGCACGCCGCGTCGGCGGGCAAGACGGAATCCTCACAGCCGTTGCCGCCGCGTTCATGAGCGGAACAGTGATCGCGCTCCTCGCCCTCGCCACCGGAGGGGAGCTTGGGTACTTCGGTGCCGTCGAGGTCACCTGGTGGGCCGTCGGGTTCTTGACCTTCGGCTGGTTGGCGCTGTTCGGATCGATCAGTGCACTGATCACGACGTGGTTGCAGCATCGGGCGGTTCCTGCACCGGAGCCCACGGTGACGGCACCGCCGGCCCAGCAGGCTGAAACAGCTGAGTCCGAAGGCGACGACACGAACTCGGACACGGACTCGGACTCGGACACGGACTCGGTCTCTACGGATGAATCGGTGGACGAAACTGGTTCGGTGCAAGAGCCGGAGACCGAGGAAGCCGAGGACACCGACGAGACCGATGAGCCTGCGGAGTCTGCGGAGACCGAGGCGCCGGAACTCGCGGCTGAAGAAAGCCAGGCTGCAGAGGTCGAGGTCGACGCTGTAACCGTCGTCGAGGATTCTGCCGAAGAGTCTGCGACCGACCTGCCCTCACCGGTGAAAGACCCCAGCGACTAAGCTGTCGTCTGGCCGATTATCCGGCCACACCATCTTCTAGATCTCAGGAGTAGAGCGCTGACTGCCTCGGCCCACGACCTGCAGCAGACGACGCCTACTCGCGTCGTGGTTCTCGCGTCCGGAGCGGGAACCCTCCTGAAGTCGCTCATCGAAGCGTCGTACACCGAAAACTACCCCGCGCAGATCGTTGCCGTCGGTGTCGATCGTGACTGCGCTGCCACCGAACATGCCGGAGCCGCGGAGATTCCCGCGTTCAAGGTATCGATCAAGGATTTTGCCGACCGCGCCGCCTGGGACATGGCACTGACCTCCGCTGTTGCGCAGCACCAGCCGGATCTGGTGGTGAGCGCCGGCTTCATGAAGATCCTCGGACCCAGTTTCCTGGCGAAATTCGGTGGACGGATCATCAACACCCACCCCGCGTTGCTGCCCGCCTTCCCCGGCGCGCACGCGGTTCCCGACGCGATGGCGTACGGCGTCAAGGTCACCGGATCGACGGTGCATCTGGTCGACGACGGCGTTGACACCGGGCCGATTCTGGCCCAAGAACCTGTGGCAGTGCTTCCGGGCGACACCGAGTCGTCTTTGCACGAGCGCATCAAAGTTGTAGAGCGGCGGTTGTTGGCGGACGTTATCGCCGCTGTCGCTACACACGGAGTAGTTTCCGATGGACGAAAGGCCGTGATCCCCAGTGAGTGAACGCAAGGCTGTGCGCCGCGCTCTTGTCAGTGTTTACGACAAGAGCGGTCTGATCGAGCTGGCAACGGGTCTGCACGAGGCCGGTGTCGAGTTGGTGTCGACCGGCTCGACCGCGTCGAAGATCGCCGACGCCGGCATCCCCGTGACCCCGGTGGAGGCTCTGACCGGATTCCCCGAATGCCTCGAAGGTCGAGTGAAGACGCTGCATCCGCGCGTCCACGCCGGTGTTCTGGCCGACACCCGCAAGCCGGATCACCTCGCTCAGCTCGAGGAACTCGGCATCGCGACGTTCGAACTCGTTGTGGTCAACCTGTACCCGTTCACGGCGACAGTTGCTTCCGGCGCGACGCCGGACGAGTGCGTCGAGCAGATCGACATCGGCGGTCCGTCGATGGTGCGCGCGGCTGCGAAGAACCACCCGTCGGTTGCTGTTGTGGTCGATCCGGCCCGTTACGCCGACGTTCTGACGGCCGTTGCCGGCGGCGGATTCACGCTGCGTGAGCGCACTGTCCTTGCCGCGCAGGCGTTTCAGCACACCGCGTCGTACGACGTGGCAGTCGCGAGCTGGATGACTAGCACCATTGCCGCAGACGAAGACGGCTCGCAGTTCCCGGCCTGGGTCGGTGCCACCTGGAACCGCAGCGCCGTTCTGCGTTACGGCGAGAACCCGCATCAGGATGCCGCTCTGTACGAAAACCCGGCTGCTCCGGCAGGTTTGGCTCAGGCCGAGCAGGTGCACGGCAAGGAAATGTCGTACAACAACTACACGGACTCCGACGCAGCCTGGCGCGCAGCCTACGACTTCGCCGATCCGGCAGTCGCAATCATCAAGCACGCCAACCCTTGCGGCATTGCGGTCGGCGCCGATATCGCCGAGGCCCACCGCAAGGCGCATGCGTGCGACCCGGTCAGTGCTTTTGGTGGCGTCATCGCAGCCAACCGTGAGGTCACCGTCGAACTGGCCGAGCAGATCGCCGACATCTTCACCGAGGTTGTCATCGCGCCGTCCTATGCAGACGGAGCAGTCGAGGTTCTGCAGCGCAAGAAGAACATTCGTGTACTCAAAGCTGCCGCACCGACCGCTACCGGCATCGAGCTTCGCCCCATCTCCGGTGGCACCTTGCTGCAGCAGCGTGACGTCCTCGACGCCGATGGTGACAACCCGGCCAACTGGACTCTTGCCAACGGCGAAGCGGCAGATGCGGAAACGCTCAAGGATCTGGAATTCGCTTGGCGTGCAAGCCGCTCCGTGAAGTCCAACGCAATCCTGCTGGCTAAGGGCGGCGCCTCGGTTGGCGTCGGCATGGGCCAGGTCAACCGTGTGGATGCTGCGCATCTTGCGGTCCAGCGCGCCGGCGATCGTGTCGTCGGTTCGGTGGCCGCGTCCGACGCGTTCTTCCCGTTCCCCGACGGACTCCAGGTTCTCTTGACCGCAGGCGTCAAGGCTGTTGTTCAGCCCGGCGGTTCCGTTCGTGACAACGAGGTGATCGAGGCTGCCAAGGAAGCCGGCGTCACTCTCTACCTGACAGGTGCGCGCCACTTCGCGCACTGATCAACTTCGTGTGAAGCGGGCCTCGACGTGAATGTCGGGGCCCGTTTTCTTTTGTCTCTCGTGCGTTCAAGGTTTGCGTATCGGGTCAGGCAGCGTGGGTGTGTGTTCCCGGGAGTTCACGCGGAGTTCCGGTGATCACGACGCGGGAAGCGCCGCGGGCGCGGATTTCGCTGATCAAACCGCCAAGAGTCGCTTCGTGGGCCGCGTCGGAGTGCGACAGGTCCAGTGTGACGGCGTAACCGCTCAAGTCGGAGGGCAGATCGGCATACGGGGGCGCGGTGGACAGTTGGTTGACTCGAAGTTTCATGTTGTTCTCCTGCATGTGAAAGGTAAAAGAAAAGGCACCCGAGGCGTTTGCCCTGGGTGCCCGAAAACGGATCCGATCAATCGGTGGATCATTCTCGGGGGACACCGCGCTTGTGGCTGATGTGCTTGTGATTCATCGCCTTACCGGCCATACGATCTGCCGATGTGCCGGCGGAAAAAATGTGTACGGGGGCGGTGCAGCTGCGCCACGAAAGCGCGGATGCAAAGTCCGGGTGAAGCGTCATCTGATCCGTGCCTTTCTCGTTCGGCGTAGCTGGTTAATGGATGACCGTACAGGACGCTGCCAGGGATTGCACCAATAAAAACCAACACAAACGTAAACTCCGTGTGACTTTTGTCCCGGCGTTCTGCGTCGCGCAGCTGCTCTTTGTGCAGGTCCAGTACCAAAAATGAAAGTCCCCTCGCGATGATTCGCAAGGGGACTTTCATATCGAAAAACAAGGCCGTTCGGTCTGTATGCAGCCCGGGGTGGCGGCTCAGCGGAGTGAGCGAACCCAGGCAGCAAACGGCTCGGCAAACTCGCTCGAGTACGGCAGGGGTGCGACGTAATCGGGGCCCGTCGAGTGCTCGTCACCGAGATCCTTGAGTACGAAACTCGCGTTCTTCATCCGTACCGAGGTGAGCGCGGTATGAGCGAGAGCCTCGTCGAGTGCCGCGACCTCGGCCGGAACGATCTGGATGTCCTTGGCCGAGCAACTGGTGAGGACCGGCATGCCGGCTGGAAGCGACGCCACCAGTGCAACCGGGTCCAGTGCATCTTCCTCGGCGAGAGCCTTGGCATTTGCGTACACCAGTCCGGCATTGCGGAGAGGTTCGGGAAGATCGTCGGGAACCGTGCCGTCACTGCGCAACGATTCGACTGCGCCGGCGAGCGCCACTCGAAGCTCGTCAGCCAATTCGACCGGCAACTGCCCGGCCCCGACAACCGCGTCGAGTTGCCCGTGAATCTGGTTGGTCAGAAGGTCGAGGAGCCTGATGCTCAGCGGTTCGACCAGAGCGAGTGCATGGACGCGGGAACCGCCGTGACCGGTGGCCACGGCAAGAGCCACCACCGCGCCGTCGCTGTGACCGATGATGATCAGTCGCTCGGCGTCGACGCCGGGTTGCGCTGCCAGGAAGTCGAGACCGGAAGAGGCCGCGTCGACGTACGTGTTGAAACCGAGATCTGCGATGTCGTCGACCTCGTACGGTCCCAAGCCGGTTTCGCCGCTGCCGATCTTGTCGTAACGCAGACTCGAAATACCCTGTTCTTCAAGGAGATCCGCGATGAACCGAAGCGTACCGATATCGCCTTCGAGGAGTGCGCTGTCGCCGTTGCGATCGGTGGGACCGCTACCCGCCAGGATGAGCGCGGCAGGTGCTTGTACGTCTGGAGTCGTGGCGAGGCGCAGGCTCCCGAAGAGGGTGACGTCGCCGGATTGAAACGTGATCTCGGTGTCGGACATGACGACCTGTCTACCAGGTGTGGATGTTCAGGCGGTACGCGCACCGCGGAGGCGGCGCAGGCCCCGCCAACTGAACCACAAGAGCGCGGCGAGCAGCGGAATGATCAGGAGCGGAAGGATCATCGCAATCAACGACGTGAAGAACGTCAGCACGTCCTCGACCACCGAGAGCACAGGGTTGGCGAGCCCACCGGTGGTTGCCGTACTGACCGCTCGCGCGCCGGTCTGCGCGGAGCTGAAGGTCAGTGCCGTTGGTGCCCCGACGATGATGGCGGCTATCCCCGCCACCGCAGGATCAAGGTGACTGAACGCGGCCCAGGCCGCGATCACCCCGGCGATGGGACCGGTGACATTGCCGACCACGGATAGCGCGTTGTCGACAAAGGGAATGAGGTCGGCACCCAATTCGACGACCGCGGCGATCGCCAGCGCCACCAGAGCGCCGGTCGATCCGATCCACTGCATCGACTCGCCGACAGTGATCCCGAACAGCTCGAAATGGACGGCAGCGCTCAGCATCAGCAGCGGAAGGAACGTTCGCATCCCCGAAGCTGCGGCAAGGCCGAGGCCGAGCATGGCGGGTAAGACCCAGGTATCCATGCGTGGAGTTTAGGTCTGGATTTCATCGCGTACGGGTATAAAGGCACACACCAGACCATCGGAAAGGAACTTTCATGCCGACCATGTTCTTCCTCAACCTGCCCGTCAAAGACCTGGGCAAGGCCACAGCCTTCTACGAGGGGCTCGGGTACGCCAAGAACCCACAGTTCTCCGACGACAACGCGTCGTCTATCGTCATCAGCGACGAAATTGTCGTGATGTTGCTGGCAGAGCCATTTTTCAAGACCTTCACGTCGAAGGAAATTGCCGATACGTCGACGTCGACGGAAGCGCTGTTGGGTCTGTCGGCGGAGACTCGCGAGGCAGTGGACACCATCGTCGACAAGGCTCTGGCAACAGGTGGCAGCGCTGGAAATGCCACTCAGGACCACGGATTCATGTACTCCCGCAGCTTCCAGGATCCCGACGGCCACATCTGGGAAATCATCTGGATGGACCAGTCTCAGGTGCAGGGCTGACCTCGAATCTTTCTCGGCGCGCGGCGCAATCGCGCAAATGCTCGTAACTTGGTGTGGTGACTGTCGCCAAGACTCTCGGTGAGCTACGCGCCGCCGGACACGTGCAACGAAGTGTCAAAGAAGAAATTCGGGAGAACCTTCTCGCCGCGTTGCGGGACGGCCGCGATCCTTGGCCCGGCATAGTCGGGTTCGAGGACACTGTCGCTCCGCAACTCGAGCGGGCCCTGATCGCCGGCCACGACGTCGTCCTACTCGGCGAACGTGGGCAGGGCAAGACAAGAGTGCTTCGAACGCTCAGCTTGCTGCTCGACGAATGGACGCCCGTCATCGAAGGGTCGGAGCTGGGGGAGCATCCCTACGAGCCGATCACGCCGGCTTCGATTCGTCGAGCCGAGGAACTGGGCGACGATCTGCCGGTGGTGTGGCGTCACCGCAGCGAGCGGTACTCCGAGAAACTTGCGACCCCTGATACCTCGGTCGCGGACCTGATCGGTGACGTCGATCCGGTCAAGGTCGCGGAGGGGCGCAGCCTCGGTGACCCCGAGACCATTCACTTCGGCCTCGTTCCCCGAGCGCACCGCGGAATTGTGGCGATCAACGAACTTCCGGACCTCGCCGAGCGTATCCAGGTGTCGCTTCTCAACGTGATGGAAGAGCGCGACATCCAGGTTCGTGGATACACGTTGCGGCTCCCGCTCGACGTACTGTTGGTGGCGAGCGCCAACCCCGAGGACTACACCAACCGCGGGCGCATCATCACCCCGCTCAAAGACCGTTTCGGTGCTGAGATTCGTACCCACTATCCGGTCGAGTTGATGGACGAAATCGCTGTGATCGAGCAGGAAGCGCATCTCGCAGCGGAGGTTCCCGACTACCTGCTCGAGATCCTTGCCCGCTTCACTCGACTGCTCCGTGAATCCACGTCCGTCGACCAGCGTTCGGGTGTGTCGGCACGGTTTGCCGTGGCCGGCGCCGAGACCGTCAGTGCCGCAGCGGTACGACGTGCCGCGGTCCTCGGTGAGGCGGATGCTGTTGCGAGACCGGTAGATCTGGAATCGGTCGTGGAAGTTCTGCGCGGCAAGGTGGAGTTCGAATCCGGCGAAGAGGGCCGCGAACTGGAAGTGCTCGAGCACCTGTTGCGTCGAGCGACGGCAGACACCGTTCGGGTGCGCCTCGGTGGAATCGACCTGGGAATGTTGGTTGCCGCCGTGGAGATGGGCAATACCGTCGTCACGGGTGAATCCGTCACGGCCAAGGCACTTCTCGAAGAACTGCCCGAGATCGAGGTCCTGGACGAGATCGCCGAACGTCTTGGTGCCCAATCCGACGGTGAGCGTGCCGCTGGTGCCGAGTTGGCGCTCGAAGGGCTCTACCTCGCGCGCCGGATCTCCAAAGATCAAGGCCCGGGCGGCCGCTCGGTGTACTCGTAAGGAGCGGGCGATGATTCACAATCCGCGCTATGGACCATACGACGGCGGCCCCGATCCGCTGGCACCGCCGGTGGACCTGCGCGATGCGTTGGCGGCGATCGGTGACGACGTGCTGTCCGGGACGTCGCCTCGCCATGCGCTGCGCGAACTCTTGCGGCGCGGCAACCGGGACATGCGCGGGCTCGACGACCTTGCCGCCCAGGCCAATCGGCGTCGACGCGAACTGCTGCGCCGCAACAACCTCGGCGGAACTCTCGACGAGGCCCGGAAATTGCTGGACAAGGCGGTGCTCGAAGAGCGCAAGGAGTTGGCGCGCGCTCTCGACGACGATGCCAGGTTCAACGAAATGCGCATCGAGGAGTTGCCGCCGTCGACGGCTCAGGCGGTTCAGGAACTGGCCGATTACAACTGGCGCAGCGAGCAGGCGAGAGCCGACTACGAGAAGATTCGTGATCTTCTCGGACGCGAGGTTCTCGATCAGCGTTTTTCGGGAATGAAGCAGGCACTCGAGGGCGCTACCGACGAGGATCGTGAGCAGATTCGCCAGATGCTGGCCGATCTGAATCAACTGCTCGACGCTCATGCACGTGGGGTTGACACTCCGGAGCAGTTCACGGAGTTCATGGACAAATACGGAGAGTATTTTCCCGACAACCCCCGCAATGTCGAGGAACTTCTCGACTCCCTCGCGCAACGCGCCGCTGCCGCGCAGCGCCTACGAAACTCGCTGTCTCAAGAGCAACGTGACGAGTTGGATGCTTTGGCGCAGCAGGCTTTCGGTGATCCGAGCCTGATCGACGAACTCGGCAAGCTGGATCAGTATCTGCAGGCCGCCCGGCCGGGGGAGGACTGGGAAGGTTCGCAGCAGTTCCGCGGGGACAACGGAATGGGCTTGGGTGAGGGGACTGGCGCACTGTCCGATATCGCCGAGCTGGAATCGTTGGCCGATCAACTCTCGCAACAGTATGCGGGGGCAGGGCTCGACGACATCGACCCCGAACTGCTCGCGAGGCAACTCGGTGACGAAGCCGCAGCTGACGCTCGCACCCTGGCCGACCTCGAAAAAGCCTTGCAGGAACAGGGTTTCTTCGATCGGGCACCCGACGGTCAATGGCGCTTGTCGCCCAAGGCAATGCGCCAACTCGGACAGACGGCACTGCGCGACGTTGCCGGTCAGTTGTCATCCAGAAACGGACAACGAGATACGCGTCGGGCCGGCTCGATGGGCGAACCGACCGGAGCTTCCCGAGAATGGGAATTCGGGGACACAGAACCCTGGGACGTCACGAGAACGATCACCAACGCTGTGCTGCGTGACCCGGGCCGAATGCCGGTGCGGCTGAGTGTCGTCGACGTCGAAGTTGCCGAAACGGAGCAGCGTAGTCAGGCTGCCGTCGCGTTGTTGGTGGACACGTCGTTCTCCATGGTGATGGAGGATCGCTGGGTACCGATGAAACGCACCGCGCTGGCGCTCAATCATCTGGTGAGTACCCGCTTCCGCAGTGACGAACTGCAACTCATCGCCTTCGGACGCCACGCGCATGTGTTGAACCCGTCGGAGTTGGCGGGACTGGACGGCGCGTGGGATCAGGGAACCAACCTCCACCATGCACTCTTGTTGGCGGCCAGGCACCTTCGACGCCATTCCAACGCGCAGCCGGTGGTGCTGATCGTCACCGACGGTGAGCCGACGGCTCATCTCGAAGCGGACGGAGAAGCACGGTTCGACTACCCGCCGAGTGCGCGAACCCTGGGACTTACGGTTCGCGCACTCGACGCGGTGGCCAGACTGGGCGCCAAGGTCACGTTCTTCCGGCTCGGTGAGGATCCCGGTCTGGCCAGGGTGGTCGACCGAATGGCGCACCGGGTGGGCGGACGCGTCATAGCTCCTGATGTCGACGGCCTCGGCGCAGCCGTGGTCAGCGACTACATGCGGGGCCGTCACTAGTTTTGCTCGGCCGGCTGATGCTGGGTGATGCAATGGATGCCGCCGCCGCGTTCGAACAGAGGCCTCGCGTCGACGGTGACGACGGTGCGTCCTGGATAGGCGGCTGCAAGAATCTCGACCGCTTCCGCGTCGGCGGGATCGTCGAAGCTGCAGGCGATCACTCCGCGGTTGACCACGAGGTGGTTGATGTAGCTGTAGTCGACGAATCCCTCGTCGTCGCGCAGGATCTCGGGAGCGGGAACACGGATGACCTTCCACGGCCGTCCGCCGACATCGGTCGAGCGTTCGAACAACTCGATGATGGTCTTGCTGATGGCGTAGTCGGGGTGCATGGGGTTGCGCTGGTCGTGGACCAGTACCACTCCGGGGGACGAGATGGCAGCGACGATGTCGACGTGTCCGCGCGTTCCGTAGGTCTCCTGATCGCGAGTCAAGCCGCGCGGCAGCCAGATCACGTGCTTGGCGCCGATGGTGCGGGCGAGTTCGGCCTCGATGTCCGCCTTTGTCAGATCGGGATTGCGCCCCGGATCGAGTTGGACGGTTTCGGTGACCAACACGGTGCCGAGGCCGTCGACCGCAATGCCGCCGCCCTCGTTGACGAGTGGTGAGTCGATCAACTGGGCACCGGATTGTTCGACGACAAACGCGCCGATCTTCGAGTCCTTGTCCCACTGCGCCCAATCCTGTGCGCCCCAGCCGTTGAACACCCAGTCGACTCCGCCGAGGCGGCCCTCGTCGGACAAGACGAACGTCGGCCCGATGTCGCGCATCCAGGCGTCGTTGAGCGGCGCTACGACGATATCGATCTTCTCGGACAGGTACTTTCGTGCTTCTTCGACTTCGGTGGGATCGACGACGACGGTGACCGGCTCGAATTCGGCGACGGCGTGGGCAACTGCAGCCCACGTCGACCGCGCTTCGTGCTGCTGCTCCGCAGTGTCCCCGAGGGAGTATCCGGCGCTGGGGTAGGCCATCCAGGTACGTTCGTGCGGTTCACTTTCCGCGGGCATGCGCCAGGTCATCGGTTGGCTCCCGCGGTGGTCACCGGTGCGGTCAGGGCCGAGTAGGTGTCGGGTCGGCGAGTGGCCAGGAACGGGAACAGTGCAAGCCAGTCCTCGCGCTGCTGAAGATCGAGATCGGCTACCAGCACAGCTGATTCGTCACGGGGCGCCTGAACGAGGATGCGTCCGTATGGGTCGGAGATGAAGGACGAACCGTAGAAGGTGATGAGGCCTTCGCTGCCGTGCCGGTTGGGGACGACCATGAAGGTGCCGTTCGCGATACCGTTTCCGACGATTACCTGCTGCCACAGCGGTTGGGTGTCGAAGTTCGGGTGATCGGGCTCCGAGCCGATCGCCGTGGGGTACACCAGGACCTGTGCACCGGCGAGTGAGTAAGCGCGCGCGACCTCGGGGAACCACTCGTCCCAGCACGTCGGGAGTCCGAACTTGGCGCCGAGTGCCTCGTGAACGGGGTACGCGTCCTGCGCCGGGCCTCCTCGGAAGTACGTGTCCTCGTAGTACCCGGCGGTCACCGGAATGTGGAGCTTGCGGGTTCTCCCGAGAAGTTCACCGGCGGGCGAGACGAGGATGGCGGTGTTGAAGCCCAGTCCGTCCTCGGCCTCGCTGCGCTCGTACAGCGACGCATGAACGAGGACCTGGTTCTCGGCGGCAGCCTTGGCTGCGAAGGCGAGCGTGGGTCCGGTGAGTAGGTCTTCCGCTTCGCGTCCGGGATTGTCGCCGGCGGGGGTGGAGGCCGGGTAGCGGCTGAGCGTCAGCTCCGGAAGGAAGACCACTGAAGCGCCCAGCTTGGCTGCGGCCGCGATGCCCTCGCTCAGTTCGGTGTGGAGGTCGCTGCGGTCCTCGTGCCAGCGATGTTGGACGAGGCCGACGCGCAGTGGGGCAGACGTGGACTGCGCTGTCGCGGCCGGCGACTCGGGCGGAGTGAGGGCGGTGATCGTCAGCATGGGGTTTCCTCAGTACTCGGATGTTCGACGTTCAACGTAAAACGAATGTGATTCGTTAAGTATGGTGGGTGAGCGCTGATTGATCAAGGACTTTCGAGGAATTGTTTTTTTTGCGGCGCACCGAACGGTGTGGATCACTACAGGAGGACATATGCCGCGGCCATCGCAACGACTGCTCTCGCCCGAAATCATCACCGAGGCGGCAATCGAATCGGTGGACGAAACCGGCGACTTCACCATGCCGGGACTCGCGGGAAGACTGAAGGTGCGACCGTCCTCGCTGTACAACCATGTGTCCGGGCGGGCCGAAATTGTCGAACTGATGAGAGCTCAATTGATGGCGGGCATCGACCTCCGATCGGTTGACGGTTCGTGGACCGACACCGTAGCGGCGTTGGCGTCCGAATACCGGCGCAGCTATGCCGAGCATCCTCGCTTGATCCCGCTCTTCACTGCCCAGACGGTGCAAGCCGGTGTTGCCTTCGGTCTGTACAACGCACTGGCGCAGGCATTTTCGGACGGTGGGTTCGATCCGTCGGCGACGCTCCACGCGATCACGACGGTAGACAGTTTTGTTCTCGGTTCCGCGCTCGATCTGGCAGCGCCCGAGGTCCAATGGGCCGCCGGGCCGGAAGTGAACGACGCGATGAAGGCGGCATTGGCAACGTCCGGGAAAAATCCCGAACGTGCCGATGCCGCCTTCGAATTCGGTTTGCGCGTGCTGATGGCTGGGTTGGTTGCCCAGTCTCCTAAGTCGAGCTGAGATCGCTTTCGTCGCGCAACGCGACCGTGTCGCGGTTGAGGGTCTTGCCCTCGAAGAACTCCGGGTTGCGCACGCGCATCACCATCATCAGTACGGCGCCGAGGATCAGGATTCCGAAGCCCAGGAAGAACACCAGGCCGATTCCGCCGATCGAAGCGCCACTCGCATTCTCGGGATCCATGCTCTCTTGGATCGAGATGACGAACACCGCGAGCAGCATCAGGCCACCCAGTAGCGGGAACGCCAGTCGGAAGACGAAGTTGCGCATGCTGTCGAACACCGTCCGGCGGAAGTACCAGACACACGCAAATGCCGTGATGCCGTAGTACCAGCAGATCATGATGCCCAGCGCAGCGATCGTGTCGAGGAGAGCGCTTTCGGAGAGGAACGTGACAACGGTGTAGAACACCGCCGTCACAACGCCGGCAACCACGGTCGCGTAAGACGGCACCAGGAACCGCGGGGATACCTCGGCAAGCTTCTTGGGGAAGGCTCCGTAGGCTCCCATCGCGAGCATGGTTCGTGCGGCCGGGAGGAACGTGGTCTGGAGGCTGGCGACCGAGGATACGAAGACGGCAAGGAAGAGGAGCATGCCGCCCCAGTCGCCCAGTACGGGGTCTGCCAATGCGCCGAAGACGTTCTCCGAATTCTCGGGATTTCCGAGGCCGAGGCCTTCCTCTCCGACGCCGGCGTACATCATCGCGGCAACGGCAACCAGCAGATAGGTCAGGAGAATGGTTGCAACACACAGTAGTCCGGCGCGGCCCGGGGTCTTCTTGGGGTTCTTCGACTCCTCACCCAACGTCAGGCACGTGTCCCAGCCCCAGAAGGCGAAGATCGATCCGGTCAGTCCGATGACAAAAGCGCCGATGGCGAGTCCGCTGAACGGGTTGAACCAGCTGAGGTCGAACGACAATCCGGCCGGGGCGTCTCCGGCACCGACGTGAACGAGTGCGACGACGGCAAAGACGACGAGCAGCACCATCTGGAAGCCGACGAGTGCGAACTGCACGCGCTCGCTCGTGGTGATTCCTCGACTCGCTATCCAGGTGGCCAGGGCGATGAACACCAGCGTCGTGCCGACATTGACAAGTTTGTTACCCGGTAGATCCGCGATCGACGGATTGTCGACCACCCGTGCGATGAACAGATAGAAGAAGTCGACGGCAATGGCGGCGAGATTCGAGAGCACGATGATGGTGGCGATCACCATGCCCCAACCGCACATCCAGCCGACGTACGGGCCGAATGCCTTGGTGGACCACGTGAATGACGCCCCGCAGTCTGGAGTATCGGAGTTCAGTTCGCGATATGCGTACGCGGTGAGGAACATCGGAATGAAGCCGGCGATGAAGATGGCGGGCATCTTGAGGCCGACGGCGGCGACGATCAATCCGATACTGGCGGTCAGGGTGTAACCCGGTGCCACGGAAGAGATTCCGAGAACTGCGCCGGAGATCATCCCGATCTTGCCGGTGGCGAGACCTTTGGAACTCAGTTCGTTGCCTGCAGGTGGCTGCGAAGTTTCGTTGCTCGTCATGACAGTGCCTCCGGCTGGGTGAATTCGTGCTTGGGCACTACGACCATGGGAACGGGCAACACGCGCAGCATCTTGGCGGCGGTGGAGCCCAGAAAAAGTTTGCGCGGCTGCGCGAGGCGACTGGAACCGACCATCACGAGATCGCCGTCCTGCCAGTCCAGTTGACGCACTGCCGATTCCACAGTGGAACCGTCGGCGATGATGACCTCGATCGGAACATCCTCGGGGAGCGCAGCCCTTGCGACGTCGAGTGTGTCCTGAGCGTGACTTCGCGCGCGCTCTCTCGCCGACTCGGCAGTGTCGCGGTGATCGCGGAGATCGTTCTGCGGGTCCAACGCCACCAGTGAGACCAGGCGCAGCGGAACGTGCATTTGTTCGCTGGTGCGCACAGCCGTGTTCAAGACGATATCGGCGCCGACACGGGTACCGAGTGCACACGTGATCTCGCGGATCGCCGACGCCGACGAGTGTCGGGTTCCGCGCGGTGCCAGTGCAACCGGGACGTGGGCCGAGTGCAACAGTTCGGTGGACACCGAACCTATCGAGTGGCGGCCGAGCAGACCGTCGCCGGACGCACCCACCACAATCGCCAGCGCGCCCAGTCGGTCCACTTCGTCGAGTAGTCCCTGAGCAAACGACTCGTGGAAGCTCAGATGTACTTCGACCGGGATGTCCTCGGGCACCGACGCTCGAGCCTCGGCAAGCCACTCGTGCGCGCGGGCGGCGAGTATGTCGTCGTAGCCGGGTTCCGAGGGAATCTTGGCCGGGAGGGTTCGGTCCGGAGGGAGCACCATGCAGATGTCGAGTTGCGCGCCGAGACTGCGCGCGAGCTGCGTCCCGAGGACCAGCCCGTCTTTACCGCTGGGTGTGGCGAGGTATCCGACGATAAGGCGCATGGTGGCTCTTTTCCGGATTGGAGGAATCTGCTGTGCGCCTTTGTTAACCGCGGGCGGTGAACAAAGGCGCACAGCAGGAAGGGGCGGCGACTCAGTCGTGCGAACTCATGACGTGCTTGAGGCGGGTGTAATCCTCGACTCCGTAGGCGGAGAGATCCTTGCCGTAGCCGGAGTACTTGAAGCCGCCGTGCGGCATCTCGGCGACGAGCGGGATGTGGCAGTTGATCCACACCGCTCCGAAGTCGAGGGCCGCGGAGAGCCGTTGGGTGACACCGTGATCCTTGGTCCAGATGCTCGAGGCAAGGCCGAACCGAACGTCGTTGGCGAGGGCGATCGCCTCCTTTTCGTCGGAGAAGCTCTGGACCGTGAGGATGGGACCGAAGGTTTCTTCCTGCACGATGTCGTCGGACTGCGCGACACCGGTGATGATTGTCGGCTCGAAGAAGAATCCGGTTTCGCCTGAACGCTTTCCACCGGTCACGATCGTGGCCGACGCCGGCAGGTTCGCGATCTTGTCGCTCACGGTGTTGAAGTGGTTGATGTTGTTGAGCGGACCGTAGAACGCATCAGGGTCGGAAGGCGCGCCGGGGCGCAGCTTTTCGGCGTTACGCACCAGTGCGTCGACAAGCTGATCGTGAATGGATTCGTGGACGATCACGCGGGTGGCTGCGGTGCAGTCCTGGCCGCCGTTGAAGAACGCGGCCTCGGCGATGCCGGTTGCGGTCTTTTCGATGTCGACGTCGTCGAACACGATGGCCGGTGCCTTGCCGCCCAGTTCGAGGTGGGCGCGCTTGAGTTGTTGCGCTGCGGATACGGCGACCGCGATGCCTGCACGTACCGAACCGGTGATGGAGACAAGACCGAGGGCCGGATTCTCCACCAACGTCGCGCCGGTACCGCCGTTGCCGAGCACGACGTTGAACACGCCGTCCGGCAGGATTCCCTTGGACAGCTTGGCCAGTACCAGCGTGCTGCCCGGGGTGGTGTCGCTCGGCTTGAGGACGATCGTGTTGCCGGCAGCGAGTGCAGGGCCGATCTTCCACAGCGCCATCATGAACGGGTAGTTCCACGGCGTGACCTGACCGACGACGCCGATGGGCTCACGACGGACGTAGGAGGTGAAACCCTCCATGTACTCTCCGGCCGCCTTGCCCTCGAGAAGTCGTGCAGCTCCGGCGAAGAACCGCATCTGATCGGCCCCGACCTTGACCTCTTCGTCGGCGATCATCTGGTGAGCCTGGCCGGTATTTGCGCTCTCGGCGGCGACGATTTCGTCGCTGTGCGCTTCGATCGCGTCGGCGAGTTTGAGAAGCGCGGTCTGACGGACACTCGGCGTTGTCTTGCCCCACGTCTCGAATGCGCGTTGTGCGGCTTCAACGGCGGCGTCCACATCGGCTTTGGTCGAGATCGGAGCACGCCCGACGATGCTTTCATCCACCGGGCTGATCAGGTCGAGCGTTTCCGTCGCGGACGAGGCGACAAATTCACCGTTGATGTAGTTCTCGAGTACGACGATCGACATCGGTACCGGTTCCTCTCGCGGTCGAACGAGTTCGCAGTCCAGACGAAGCGCCACGAACCCGCACTGTGTGGGGCTGTGTCAGCAAGTGTGCGCTGACTCACAGATTTCGACAGCTGCCATAAAGTCGAAATCTTTTGGGATCGACACGCCGAGTTGTACAGTCCAGCGCATGACGATCCCCGTGCGGTGGATGTTGGCGCAGGAAGACCTTGCTTTGGAACTGAAAGGCGGGGCAGAAGGCGTCGGTCGAGAAATCACGTTTGCGCACGCCACTGAACTGCTTGACCCGTTCCGTTGGCTGACCGGAGGTGAATTCATCCTCACGACCGGCATCAGATTGCCGTCGACAGCGCAGAAACGTGGGCGGTATCTCCGCATGCTCGACGCGGCCGGCGTGGCCGCGGTCGGATTCGGCACCGGGCTCTCGTACCCCGAGGTGCCGGCCGACCTTGTTACCGTCGCTGACGAAATCGGCCTGCCGTTGATCGAGGTGCCGTTGCCGACTCCCTTTGCCGCTGTGGTGAAACGAGTGATGAGCCGGTTGGCCGAACAGGAATACGAAGCGGTTCTGCGGGCATCGCGGGCACAGCCGAAGATGACGCGCGCCGTTATCGCCGGTGGAACCGCCTCGACGGTGCGTGAACTCGCTATCGCGACGTCGGCGACCGTCCTGTTGCTCGACGTGGCCGGTCGGGTGCTCGAGAGTTACCCCGAACTGCCGGCCGACGACGTGATCGAGGAACTGCGGGGGACTCTGGGCGGCGGCGCGTCCAGCAGCGTCACCCTCGCGAGTTCGGGGGCGTCCATCGCGGCGCAACGGATATCCGTCGGCCGAACACTTCACGGATACCTGGCGGTGATCAGTGCGTCGTCACTGAGCTACGTCGACCAGATCCTACTCGGTCACGCAAACTCGTTGCTGGCGTTGGACTTCGAGAAGCCGGCTAGGTTGCAGGCAACGCAGAATCAACTGAACTCGCACGCGCTTGGCCTGCTGTTGACCGAGGATCGCGATCCCGCGCCGGCGTGGCAGCAGATTCGGGCGGCGGCAGACGGGGACGGCATGATCCGTGGTCTCACGGTGCTGGCCGACACGCCCGACATTGCGACGCGCGTCGCGGGAGAAATTGCGTCGTTCCTGAACAAGGCTGGCCGGCAACTCTTCTCACGTATCCACGATGCCCGGGTCACGGTTGTTCTGCGTGGAACCGACGACGTCGACTTCGTTCGAGCGCTGCTGCGAGATGTGTCGACCGGTGACCGCCGTTCGTTGCGGGTGGGACTGAGTGGCAAACGTGAGGTTCTGGCACTAGCGGCCACGGTCGAGCAATCACAGCTCTGCGCGTCGGCGGCGGAAACCGGTGGGGAGCCTTTGGAATTCGCAGCTCTCACAGGGAGCGTGCTACTCGCGTTCAGTTCAACCCGAGAAGTGCTGAACACGTTGGCGGAAACGATGATCGCCCCGCTCGATCGCTACGACCGCGACAACGGCACCGAACTGCTGGCGTCGTTGCGCGCTTTCCTCGAAGCCAACGGGCATTGGGAAGCAGCGGCTATCGCCATGGGCGTTCATCGGCATACGTTGCGCAGCCGAATTGCCAAGGTGGAGACGCTGATCGACTGCAGTCTGGACGTGGCACGGGTGCGAGCGGAGTTGCTACTCGCGATCATTGCCCGGCAGTCGTGACCGCTGAAACGAGCGGTCACGACTGCGATCGGGTTATCCCTTGACTCGGGAGACGATATCGGCCGCCGTCCGTTGGCCCATCCGCACAGCGCCGTCCACGTGCTGGTAGCCTTCGGCCGCAATGTCGGAGCAGGAGAAGTGAATCGGGCCGACCGGTGTCCGTGAATCGGCGCCGTACCGGTGCAGACCACCGAGATCGAAGCTCGCGGCGTACGCGCCTCGGGTCCATTCCTCCGAACCCCAGTCGGATTCGTAGTACACGACCGGCTCTTCTGCCTTCGGGCCGAGGAAGCGGGCGATCGACCCGAGAATCGTGGCCTTACGCTCTTCGGCGGAAAGCTCGAACATCGCGTCCGCCTTCTCGTCGGAGACGAAGGCGACCAGGGTGCCACGAGTGTCCTCGTGGTTGGTGTTGTCGTACACCTCCTGAACGACCTCGGACGCGCCGAAACCGGTGCCGGACAAGCCGTCTTCACGCCAGAAGGGCGTCTCGTACACGGCGTGCACCTTGATGACCAGACCAAGGGACTGGTGCTGGTGCATCTGGTGTTGGCGGCGCGGCAGCGGGGGATCGTAGGAGATCCGAGAGTAGAGATTGGGCGGGACAGCCAGGATGACCTTTTTTGCCTCGACGCGAACGTCACCGTCCGCCAACACAACTGCACCGTCTTCGGTCCACTGCACGGTACGCACGGGAGCGTTGAGGAAGACATCGTCGCCCAGGGCGGCGGCCATGCGGATGGATACCTGCTGCATTCCGCCGACCACACGCTTGTCGAGAATGAAGTCCTCGTCCACCAGGTTCGAGAACGAACCGGCGGAGGCGGCCATGAGAACGGCCTGCAGCGCGGAGAACGCGTGGGCAGGCTTGGTGAGCATGCCACCTGCAATGAAAAGTCCGATGTTGTCGCGAGCTTCGGCGTCGTCGGACTGATTGATCAGCCACTGCTTGAACGAGACGGTGTCGAGGTCACGGGCAAGTGGATGAGCCCACGGCTCCTCCGCGCCGATCTGTGCGGCGAGATCGTCCATCTCGTCGATGAGGCGGTCCATCTCTTTTTTGGTGGTGTCGTTCGTGGGGAAGGAGTCGCCGGTGTAGCGGGTGCGTTCGCCTGCGGTGGAGATGTAGACGGATTCGCCCTCGCGGTATCGGTCGAACGTAGTGAGGCCGAGTTCGTCGAGAAGCCCGATCAGCGCGGTCTGGTCGGGGGAGACCCACTGGCCGCCGATTTCCAGGACCGCGCCGTCGACGGTGTCGGTCCAGGTGCGGCCGCCGACGCGGTCGCGTGCCTCGAGAACAGCGACGGACAAGCCGGCTTTGCGCAGCGCGGTTGCGGCTGCCAGGCCGGAGGGGCCGGCGCCGACGATTGCGACATCTCTCTGAAGAGTAGGCACTTGCGAGCTCCTTCGTAGTTGAGCACCGCTCGAGTCGAATAGAAGCCGACGCGTGAACAGTGAACGGGTGACTGCTCACAGTCTGCCGCGAAGAGACCCACGCCACACCTGACAAAACGGAGTGTTAACCCGCAGAAGTTGTGACGAAAAGGCGTGCGACTATCCGTTGACCACGACGCGATCGCCGAGCGGTCTACTCAAATGCACATCGAGGGATCCGAACACGGCCACAAGAACGCACATCCTGTCCGCAGCTTCGGGCAGAGAACCGGTGTGGAGCGTGATGACCACCGCGTCGTCCGTCTCGTCGAGAGTTGTATACGCGCCGTAACATTCCGGCGTTCCGGTCACGAAATGAACGGCAACGGTATTCTCGTCCACTTCCGACCACGACTCGAACATGGTCTCCCCGGCGCCGACGATGTCCGGCCGATCCTCGAACATCGTGCCGATATCAGTGTCGTCGACCTCCGTGGGGACAGGCGATTCTCGTGCCCAATCGGCGGGAACAGCACCCTGCGCTGCAAGCACTTTCGGGGTCCCGACGCCGGCATTGGTACTCGTGCCGATGGCACATCCCGCCAATGCCAGGGCGGCCAGAACGGCGAGGGTGATTACGCGCATGCATCCACCGTAACCCTGGTCATGCGAGTAGCGCCGTGACCAGCGCGATTGCCGGAATTGATGCCAAAGTGGTGACAAATGCGCTGTCTCGGGCCAACACCATTCCGCGACGGTAACGGCTCGCGTAGATGAAAACGTTCTGGGCAGTCGGCAAGGTGGACACGACGACGATCGCAAACAATTGATGACCGTCGATGCCGAGCAGGTAATGCGCCATCAGATAGGCGAGCACCGGTTGGACGACGATCTTGAGCGTCGAGGCCAGCGCCACGTCCCGGCGGGGACTCGAGCCTTTCTCGAGCACGCGCACGCCGTACAAGGACAGGCCGAAGGCAAGCAAGGCGCCGGGTACCGAGGTTGCCCCGATCAATTCGAACGGCTGCATCAGCGGTCTCGGTGGCACCCAGCCGATCAACGCGACGATCAAGCCCGCCGCACCTGCGAGCACGATCGGGTTCTTGAACGGAGCGGTGACAGTGTCGATCAGTGACAGTTTTTCGGCTTCGCCCCGCAATGCCGTGAGATCGAGGATCGTCAACGCGATGGGGGAGTACACGACAATCTGGAACAGCAGAAGTGGCGCCACGAACGTTGCGTCACCGAGGACGAACACTGCGATCGGGATACCGAGGTTCGCCGAGTTCACGTACGACGCGGACAGCGCGCCGATGGTCAGTTCGGGAAGCGGTCGACCAAGCCAGAGTTTTGCGATCACTACGTACAAGGCGCCGACGGCAAAGGCAGTGGCCGACGCGACCGCCAACGTAGGCGAGAAGATCACCGACAGATCGGACGACGCGAGGGTCGTGAACAGCAGCGCGGGGGTTGCGACGAAGAAGACGAGGCGGCCGAGAACAAATTGGCCTTGGCTGCCCAACGTGCCGAGGCGACCGAGGAGAAAGCCGACCGCGATGACAACAAAAATAACGGTGAAACCCGCAATAACTCCCGACACGCTGCGGGCACCTCTCAGCTGGACCGAATAACTTCAGGAATCTTAGTCCGGGCAACAAAAAGGCCGCGCAGTCGAGTGACTGCGCGGCCTTTCCGGTCTTCTACGTGTGACTACCGTGCGGCGGTGAAGGGAAGCAACGCCATTTCGCGTGCGTTCTTCACTGCAACGGCGACCTGACGCTGCTGCTGCGGGGTCAGGCCCGTGACGCGGCGGCTACGGATCTTGCCGCGGTCCGAGATGAACGTGCGAAGCAAGTTGATGTCTTTGTAATCGACATGCGTGATCTTCGCTGCGAACAACGGGTTCTTCTTGGGCTTACGTCCCTCTACGGGGCGTGGCTTCTTCGACGGTGAACGCTTGACTGCCATCCGACTTCCTTACCAGCTCGACTTGTGTACGCCAGGCAGTTCCCCACGGTGCGCCATTTCTCGCACGCGAATCCGGGATAGCCCGAACTTCCGCAGGTGGCCGCGCGGACGTCCATCCGCAGCGTCTCGATTGCGCAATCGTACCGGACTCGCGTCGCGTGGTAGACGTTGCAGGGTCGCTTGGGCCCGTGCGCGTTCCTCAAGGGAGCTTTTCGGGGAGCGAATCGTCTCCTTCAGGGCGGACCGCTGCTCGCGGTATCGCTCGACGATGACCCGTCGTTGGTTGTTCTTGGCGATCTTCGACTTCTTGGCCACGGCTATTTCTCTTCTCGGAAATCGACATGCTTTCGGAGCACCGGGTCGTACTTCTTCAGCACGAGTCGATCGGGGTCGTTGCGACGGTTCTTGCGGGTCACGTAGGTGTAGCCGGTGCCTGCGGTGGACTTCAGTTTCACGATCGGCCGGATCTCGTTGCGGGCCATCAGCTCAGATCTTCTCGCCGCGTGCGCGGATTCGGGCGACGACGGATTCGATGCCGTCGCGGTCGATCGTCTTGATGCCCTTCGTGGACAGAGTGAGGGTGACGCGACGCCCTTCGCTCGGCAATACATACGTCTTGCGCTGGATGTTCGGATTCCAGCGGCGATTCGAACGCTTGTGGGAGTGCGAGACGGATTTTCCGAATCCCGGCACACGTCCGGTCACTTGGCAGCGAGACGACATGGGTGTTCCTTTCTAATTGCAGATGACAATCGTTTTCGACAATGGAGTGAGATCAATGTAGCGTCCAGTCTCGGTAATGACAATCATTCCCAGAAAGGGCGCGCTGTGAACACGATCCTGGACGGCAGGACTCCGCTGGTCCTGGTTGCCGGCATGAGCGAAACCACCACACCGACTGCGCGCGCACTACTGCGGGCCGGAACAGTGCTGGTGCATCACGACCTGAGTCACGTCCGCGAAGGAGTAGTGCGACGGACAATCACGACAGTGGCCGGGACGACAGTGACCGGAACGACAGTGGCCGGCAACACGGTCTCGGAACGGGAGACCATCCTCGAACTCGCGCACGGCTGCGTGTCCTGCACGCTCAGCCAGGATTTGCTACCGCTGCTGCGTCGGTTACACGCTCGCAGTTCGGTTGCGCGCATCGTCGTGCTGCTGGACCCGCAACTCGAACCCGAAGCGCTGTGCTGGGCGATCGAGCACGTCGTGGTGGCCGGAGTCGTCGGCCAACTGGACGGTCCGGCCGAGCGAGATGTTCGCGTCGACGCCGTTGTGACGTGCATCGACGCCGAAAGCTGGCTTTCGGACGCCCTCAGCGACGAAGCCCTCGACGACGATCGAACGCTGGCTCAGGTTGTTGTCGGCCAGGTCGAGTTCGCCGACGCACTTGTCGTGCGGGGAATGGCAGATCTCGACAGTTGGCGACACACGCGTCTGCGGGCTGTCCTGGCGCGGCTTGCGCCGCGGGCTCCCGTCGTCGATGCGGGCGGGGACATCGAGAAGGTGCTCCTCGCAGTGCCCGAGGATTCCAGACGCGGCGAACTTGCCGACGCTCACTCACCGCTGCTGCGTTTCCAGCCACCGCTCGAGGAAGACAGCGGCGTGATGCTCGTGGAGTTCACCGCCAACCGCCCGTTCCACCCCGGACGTCTACATGACGCGATCGACGTCCTGCTTGACGGCGTCGTGTGCTCGCGCGGGCGAGTGTGGGTCGCGACGCAACCCGGGGAGGCGCTCTGGCTGGAATCCGCAGGCGGCGGCCTCCGGGTTGCAAGCGCAGACACGTGGCTGGCTGCCATGATTCCCGAGGAACTGGAGGGCGTGCCGGTCGAGCGACGCGCACTGGCCGCACTGAAATGGGACGACCGTTTCGGCGACCGCGACACCTCGATGGTGGTGCTGGTGTGCGACGCCAACCCCCTCGAGATCGACCGAACGCTGCAACATGCGTTGGTCACCGACGAGGAACTGGCCGACGAAAAATCGTGGTCTACCTGGGATGACCCGTTCGGCGAGTTCCACGAGGACCCATGTGACGAATCCCAATCACCCTACGCAGAAACCGAATCGACCCGAGAGGCAAACGAATGAAAAAGCAACTGCACCCCGACTACCACCCCGTGGTGTTCCAGGACGCCGGCACCGGCAAGAGCTTCCTCACCCGTTCCACCGTGACGAGTGACCGAACCACCCAATGGGAAGATGGCAACACCTACCCGCTGCTGGTTGTCGACGTCACGAGCGACTCGCACCCGTTCTGGACGGGAGCGCAACGCGTCATGGATACCGCTGGCCGCGTCGAGAAGTTCGAGCGTCGCTACGGAAAGCGCACGGCGCGCTGATGGCTGTTCCCAAGCGGAAGATGTCCCGCTCCAACACGCGTAGTCGACGGTCCCAGTGGAAAGCGACGCCGCCCGATCTGGTCGAGGTCACCGCCTTCGGCCACACCCACAAGGTTCCCCGACGGTTGGTCAAAGCAGTTCGACTCGGGGTGATCGACCCTCAGCGCCTCTGACCGTGCGATCCTTGGCCGGTGCTGCTGTCGATCCTCGAACTGGTGGGCATCGTGGCGTTTGCCGCTTCCGGTGCTCTGGTGGGCGTCACCAAGCGTCTCGACATCTTCGGGGTGTGCTCGGTGGGCGTGTTCACCGGCATCGGCGGCGGTATCGTCCGCGACGTCCTACTCGGCGTCCACCCACCCAGTTCGCTGAGTAGCTGGCCGTACTTCGGAACGGCCGCCCTCACGTCGCTGGCGGTGTTCTACCTGCACGAGCCGCTCAACCGCCTGCGCCGCGAAATTCTGGCGCTCGACGCACTGGGCATGGGCCTGTTTGCCAGCACCGGAACCGTCATCGCCCTCGAGAACAACGCCAGCGGACTGGCTGCCACGCTGATCGGTGCCACCGCGGCGATCGGCGGCGGCGTGATCCGAGACGTCCTCGTCAACGAGGTGCCCTTGCTGCTCCACAAGGACCTCTATGCCGTCCCGGCGCTCCTCGGCGCTGCGTTGGTGGTCACAGTCTCGGCGTGGGGGTTGTCCACGAACGGTGCGCTTGTGGTCGGCACCGCGTTTGCCGCCGTCTTCAGATTGCTTGCGCTGTGGCGTCATTGGAGCCTGCCGGGACCACGCCGCACTGAAGACTGACCGCGACACGCCGAACCTCCCGAACGGGACCCTCTCAGCCCTATCTCAGCACTTCAGTCCAAACTGTCGGTATGCGTATTTTGGTGGTCGACGACGACCGGGCGGTTCGCGAGTCGCTCCGGCGCTCGCTCAGCTTCAACGGCTACACGGTCGAACTGGCGGTGGACGGACTCGACGCGCTCGAGAAGATCCTCGCGAACCGGCCGGACGCCGTGGTTCTCGACGTCATGATGCCGCGCCTCGACGGACTCGAGGTGTGCCGCCGGCTCCGCAGCGCCGGCGATGATCTCCCGATTCTGGTGCTCACTGCCCGCGATTCCGTCAGCGAACGCGTCGCCGGTCTCGACGCGGGTGCCGACGACTACCTTCCCAAGCCTTTTGCACTGGAAGAGCTGCTTGCCCGATTGCGCGCGCTGCTCCGGCGAACCGCACCGGATCCCGACGCAGACTCCGAGATGATGACCTTCGAGGATCTCACCCTCGACCCGGTGACCCGTGAGGTTCGGCGAGGCGAGCGATCCATCAGTCTCACCCGAACCGAGTTCTCGCTTCTCGAAATGCTGATGGCCAACCCGCGTCGCGTCCTCACCCGTGGACGCATTCTCGAGGAGGTGTGGGGATACGATTTCCCGACCTCCGGCAACGCTCTCGAGGTTTACGTCGGCTACCTTCGTCGTAAAACCGAGGCCGACGGCGAACCGAGGCTGATTCACACCGTGCGCGGTGTCGGCTACGTCCTGCGGGAGACACCACCGTGATCGCTGCACCCTTCGGCAAGAACGCGGAGCCGAAGACCTCTCCCACATCGAACGGCTCGGCGGCCGGGATGCGCCCGCCCATGCCGTTGACCCGATCGGTGTCGCTGCGATGGCGAGTCACATTGCTGGCCGCGTCCGTCGTTGCGGTAGCCGTCGCCGTCATGGCCATCGCTGCCTATGCGGTGGTCTCACGTGCGCTGTACGCCGACGTTGATCACCAGTTACGCACTCGCGCATCGGTTCTCATTGACAGCAACATCGTGCGTTTCGATCCCCGGTACATCACCGGTGCCACCCTGTACACCACCGATATCAGTGTGGCCCTCGTCTTTTCGAACCTCGATACGTATCAGCCGCCAGGTTCCGACGTGCCGATCGGCGAACCCGAACTCGCCGTCGCGCGGGGCACCGCTGAGTCGTCACTGCGGACCGTCGAAGGCCAGCGCGTGCTGGCGCAACGAACCCACGACGGAAGCACATTGGTGATCGCGCAGCGGTTGGAGCCGACCGTCGCAGTGCTCGATCGACTTGCCTGGGTGCTGTTTGTCGTCGGTGGCTGCGGCGTCATACTTGCCGCGGTAGCCGGTACGACGGTGGGGCGCACAGGTTTACGACCTATCGCCCGGTTGACGGATGCCACCGAACGCGTTGCCCGAACCGACGATCTGACGCAGATCCCCGTATCCGGCAGCGACGAACTGGCGCGCCTCACCGAGAGCTTCAACACCATGCTCCGGGCACTTGCCGAATCCCGGGAACGACAGAGTCGCCTCGTCGCCGACGCCGGTCACGAACTGCGCACACCGCTGACGTCGCTCCGCACCAATATGGAGCTGCTGATCGCGTCGAGCCGGCCAGGGGCACCACAAATTCCGGACGAGGACATGGCGGAACTGCGAGCCGACGTCGTGGCACAGATCGAAGAGCTGTCGACTCTTGTCGGTGACCTCGTCGATCTCGCGCGAGAAGACGCACCCGAAACGGTGTACGAGCGCGTTGATGTCAGTGACGTCGTCGAACGATCACTCGAACGTGCGCGTCGACGCCGCAACGAAATTGAATTCGAGGCCGTGACAACGCCCTGGTTTGTGTACGGCGATCAAGCGGGACTCTCGCGTGCCGTACTCAACGTCCTCGACAACGCCGCGAAATGGAGCCCCAAGGGCGAGCAGGTGCGCGTCGAGATGCGCCCAGTCGGTCAAGGACTGTTGGAATTGACCGTCAGTGATGCGGGACCGGGTATTCCGGAGGAAGATCGGGAGTTGGTGTTCGATCGTTTCTACCGGTCCACCGCTGCGCGTTCCATGCCGGGATCCGGTCTGGGACTTGCGATAGTGCGCCAGGTGGTGATCAAGCACGGTGGCACCATTGCGATCGAGGAATCCGATCGTGGTGGGGCACTGGTTCGGATCGTGCTTCCCGGGGAGCCGGGTCCGATCGCCGAATAACTGGACACCGTGGGTAATGTGTTCAGCGAGAGTGCTTTTCGAAAAGTGAGCAGGGTGCACAGAATTATCGGTGCAAACTCTGGGCAAAGTGACAGGTGAGTCTCAGCGGCTTCTCAGCAGCGCAAGGCAGTCTTGTAGTCAACAGAGTTGTGACCAACCAATGCGGTGGTCACCGAGACGAAAGCGAGCCGATGACCGAGGACCGTAACACTGGGCCTGACCGGCCCGAGCAGCCAGGCAACGAGCCCCAGCCGACGCAGGCTTACCCGACCCAGCAGAATCCTGCCCCGCATAATCCTGCCCAGCAGAACCCCACGCAGGCTTACCCGACGCAGCAGCAGCCTTACCCGACCCAGCAGCATCAGGCCCCGGGCTACGGGCAGCAGCCCACACAGGCGTTCGGGCAGCACTACGGCGCACATGAGGCTGCTCACCAGCAACAGTCGCCCTATCAGAGTGCAGCGAGCCCGGCCGGCCCCGCCGGACCAGGTGGCGCTGCCGGACCCGGCGGACCCGGCGGACCGATCCCCGCCGCGCTGCGCGGACCCAACGCTGATCCCGAACCGGCCAAGCCGAAGTCGAAGCGCATGGCACTGGTAGCCGGCGCGCTTGCACTGGTGCTCGTCAGCGGCGGCGTCGGCGGTGCGGTCGGCGCGATTGTGGCGGACAACAACGGTGGCAGCGGAACCGTCACCAATTCGCTCAACGCTGCCAAGCCGACAGCAACCAACACGTCCAACGCACCGGCCGGTTCGGTGCAGGCCGTGGCTCAGAAGGTCGTGCCCAGTGTGGTCCAGATCGAGGTGGCCACAGCTCAGGGCTCCGGCGGGGAAGGATCCGGCGTGATTCTGTCCTCCGACGGTCTCATCCTGACCAACAATCACGTTGCCGGCGCCTCCGGTGCGCAGTTGAGTGTGTCGTTCTCCGACGGAAGCAAGGCATCGGCAACCCTGGTCGGTGCCGATCCGGTTTCCGATATCGCCGTCATCAAGGTCGAGGGTCGCAATGATCTGACGCCGATCGACCTGGGCAATTCGGCCGAGGTAGTGGTCGGTCAGCAGGTTGTTGCAGTCGGTTCACCGTTGGGGCTGGCCGGAACGGTCACCGAGGGCATCATCTCGGCGCTCAATCGACCGGTGTCCACCAGCGGCGAGTCGGGCAACCAGAACACGGTTATCGACGCCCTGCAGACCGACGCGGCCATCAACCCGGGTAACTCGGGTGGCGCACTGGTCAACATGGACGGACAGTTGATCGGTATCAACACGGCCATCGCGTCACTGGGAGCCTCGTCGGGCACGCAGGGTGGGTCGATCGGACTCGGCTTTGCCATCCCGATCGATCAGGCCAGGCGTGTTGCCAACGAGTTGATCGAAACCGGCAAGGCCACTCAGGCCATGATCGGCGTGACGGTGCCCTCGCAGGACAACGCGGATGGTGCGACGGTTATGGACGTCACCGCTGACGGTCCGGCAGCCAAGGCCGGAATCCCGAAGGGTGCCGTCATCACGAAGGTCGACGATCGTGTTGTCGCAGACGGTGATTCGCTCATCGCGGCGGTTCGGTCACATGCTCCCGGCGACACCGTGTCGATCACGTACACCGACGGTGGCCAGCAGAAGACCGTCGACGTCACGCTGGGAACCGCCCCGGCGCAAGGTGGGCGGTGACAGTTGGCGACCGGCCGACGATCACCCCGATCTTCGGCCGGACCGCAACTGATTCGGGGCGCGGCACTACGGTAGGAGTCATGGAACTCGAAGCCACATCGGCCGGCCGCGCCCTGGTTGTCATCGTCGATGATCGCACTGCTCACGGTGATACCACCGACTCCATCGGTCCGTTGGTTACGGAACTGCTGAACGAAGCAGGTTTTCACGTCGACGCGACGGTTGCAGTTGCCGCCGACGAGGTGGAAATCCGGAACGCTCTCAATACCGCGGTGATCGGTGGTGTCGACTTGGTGATCTCGGTCGGCGGTACCGGAGTGTCACCGCGCGATGTGACACCGGACGTGACGGCTGAGGTGCTCGATCGGGAGATCCCGGGAATCGCCGAGGCGCTGCGGGCGTCCGGGTTGTCCGCAGGATCGCTCGAAGCGGGCTTGTCCCGCGGCTTGGTCGGTGTCTCGGGCAGCACCGTCGTCGCCAATTTGGCGTCGACGCGCCCCGCGATCCGTGACGGCATGGCAACGTTGACAGCTTTGGCGGGCCATGTGATCGCCGAACTGTCCAGCCTCGAGGGCTGAGTAGAAGTTGTCCGACGAACAGAGCGCAGAAAAGAAGCCTGTCGACAAAGAGGCTTTGGCGCGCATTTTCGGGGATGTGTTCCCGGAGACGACATCCGACGAGCGTGACCCGCAAGGACCTTCCGGTTCGTCGGATGACGAGTGGTTACGCAGGCAGGTTCCGCCGCATCACGGCGGTTGACGCATCAGACAGATCAGGCCCGTCCCGGAATGTCCGGGGCGGGCCTGATCTGTCAGGTGGACGCTAGTCGAAGCTCTTGGCGTGGGCGCCGGAGTCGGGGTCGGTTACACCGGAAGCGAGGATGTCGCGGATCTGGATGAGCAGATCGGTTTCGCTGGCTTCCTTGTCCTCGGGTTCGGTGACGAACTTCTTCTTGGCCGCGTTCGCGGGAACGATCAGCACGAAGTAGACAACTGCCGCGATGATGACGAAGTTGATGATCGCGGTGACCACGGCACCGATGTTGACGAACGTTTCGGGATTGCCGGCAATGATCTCCTTTCCCCAGCCCAATTCGTCGGATCCACCAATGGCGGCGATGAGTGGGTTGATGATGTTCGACGTGAAGGCCGTGACGATCGCGGTGAACGCTGCGCCCACGACCACTGCAACGGCCAGGTCGAGCACGTTTCCGCGGAGCAGGAAGTCTTTGAATCCCTTGAGCATTTCGGTGTCCCCCGAATTGTGTGTGAGATGAACGTGTCGGTTCTCTGGAGAGAGCCGAATGCAAAAATCCTAAAGGAGCAAGCATCAATGTGTTTGCTTACTTGAACGTCACGGTGATGGCGTTGACCAGTGATGCGGCCGCGACGCGAGTAGCCGCCTCGGTGGGCAATGCCAGCATGATCACCTGTTCTTGCTGGTTACGTGTACTTTCCGCAGCGGTGACCATGACAACAACGGCGCCCGACGCAAGAATCGTGGGTTTGTTGTCGTTTGTCTGCTCGTTCGGAGTGTCGGGCTCAACTGTGAGCACATCGACAATGTCGCCGCTACGGACAATGTCCGAAACTGCGGCATCCGCTAGCCGGACCGGGACAATTCGCGCGTCGTCGGTTCCCGTGGACTCACGGGCCAGACGCGACCCGAGAACTCGGACGTCTGTGACGATTTCTCCGCGGCGAACAGGCCCGGCGACGGTGCTGCCCACAACGTCGGCGAACTCGGTAAGCGTCCCGTCGGGAAGGTGATCGGCAGAGAACTCGCTGATTCCGAGGTCGTCGTCGGTGACAAGTTGTCCGGGAGCGACATCGCGGGCCGCGGTGACAACCCGGACGGTATCGGAGTCAGGATCGCCGCGAAACAGCAGCGCTATTCCGAGCACGGCAAGAGTGAGTGCGGCGATTTTTCGAACTGCCGAGCCTCGTGCGCGGTTGGGCTTTGCAATCGCAACCAAGCGGTCGACGACGCTGGGCGTGAGGTCGACTTCACCGAAATTCTGCGGTCTGGATCGGCCGTGACTCCGAGATCGTGCGCGGAACAGCCCGGACGGTGATGGTGGTGGCATAGACGAACGGTAGGGCCGAAAGCGTGCTTTTCGGCCCTACCGTTATCTGCCTGTGGACAACCTCGCGGTTGTGGAGAAAGTCGTGCTCGAACTAGCTGGCTGCAGCCTTTGCCGGAGCCGGAGTGCTGGTCGACGAAGAGGACGACTCGGACTTGGTCGACGACTCGGACTTTGCGGCCGGAGCGGAATCGCTCTTGGCGGGTTCGCTGGCCGTGCTGGAGCCACCTCGGCTGTCGGTGCGGTAGAAACCGCTGCCCTTGAACACGATGCCCACCGAGTTGAACAGCTTGCGGAGCTTGCCGGAGCAGGCTGGGCAGACCGTCAGCGAATCTTCGCTGAACGACTGGACGATGTCGAAACGGTTGTCACATTCCGTACATGCGTATGAGTAGGTAGGCACCGGGCTTCCTCCGCATTGTGATCTAAGTGCTTCATCAGGGCTGGCGAGTGCTGTCGAGCCAGTTCTGACACCGCAGCCCTTAGCACTCTACAAGTGACAGTGCCAACAGCGCTAATTACGTGTCTATTCCCACTGCGCGAGAAATGGTGGCGGCCGCCTCATCGGTCCAGTCGGGTCCAACCCGCAGTCGGGGTCAGCGCCCAGCCCATCGGAATGTCGTGCGGATCTGCGGGGAGCTGTTCGACGAGCTCCGAGTCGCGAACTACCGCGACGAGCCTGGCAGTCGGCGACGCCAATCCCAGCGTGCGGTCGTAGTACCCGGCGCCGCGTCCCAGCCGAGTGCCTCGGCGATCCACGGCGAGGGCCGGGACGAAGACAGTGTGGGCGAGCGCGATCGTTTCCGGTGGTAGTACCGGTCCGACGGGTTCCCGTAGCCCGTACGCAGCGGGGCGAAGTGCGTCGACACCTGTGTACTCGACCCAGGACAGCGGGCCGGGTGCGCCGGTGATCGGCAGGAGAACGCGATCTGCGACGGCTGCCAGCGCGTCCAGCAGGTCAGTGGTTCCAGGTTCGGTCCTGGTCGGAACGTAGGCGCAGACAGTCGTCCCCGGGATTGTCAGATCAAGCGAGTGTGCCGTGAGTGCCGACGATTCGGTGCTCCGAGTTTGCTCCGATATCGCACGCCGCCCGGCCAGCACTGTTTGTCGCCATTGCTCTTTTTCTCGAGGTTCCACCACTTCACGATATGCATCGTGCTGACCATCGGGTAACAAGCTGCCGTTAGGGTGTTGGCATGACAGACGTGGTCGCTAGCAACAAGAAGGCCTTTCGTACGGCCGTGGTTCCTGCTGCCGGATTGGGTACCCGCTTCCTGCCGGCCACCAAGACCGTTCCCAAGGAATTGCTGCCGGTCGTCGACACACCGGGTATCGAACTGGTTGCCGGGGAGGCCGCCGATTCCGGCGCTGAGCGCCTGGTCATCGTGACCTCGCCCGGCAAAGACGGGGTTGTCGCGCATTTTGTCGAGGATCTTGTCCTCGAAAGCAAGCTGGAAGCGAGTGGAAAGCTCGCTCTACTGGCCAAGGTGCGTAAGGCACCCGGACTCCTCGAAGTCGACTCCGTGATCCAGGATCAGCCACTCGGTTTGGGGCACGCGGTCGGTTGCGCCGAGGCTGTCCTCGACGACGACGAGGATGCGATCGCGGTTCTTCTGCCCGACGATCTCGTGTTGCCTAGAGGTGTGCTCGAAACCATGGCCAAGGTACGCGCCAAGCGCGGCGGTTCGGTTTTGTGCGCCATCGAAGTTCCCAAGGACAAAGTCAGCGCATACGGCGTCTTCGACGTCGAAATCGTGCCGGACGCCACCAACCCCGACGTGCTCAAGGTCATCGGGATGGTCGAGAAGCCGGCTATGGAGGATGCGCCGTCCACGTTTGCTGCCGCTGGTCGATACCTGCTCGATCGCGCCATTTTCGACGCACTGCGACGCATCAAGCCCGGAACCGGTGGTGAATTACAGCTGACCGACGCCATCGCGCTTCTCATCTCCGAAGGCCACCCCGTGCATGTCGTCGTTCATCGCGGTACTCGACACGACCTCGGAAATCCCGGCGGTTACCTCCGCGCTGCGGTTGACTTCGCACTGGACATGGATGACTACGGCCCGTCATTACGAGAGTGGTTGGTTGCTCGTCTCGAACGATAGGGATAGTTCGGACATCTCCGCACAGCAGTTGACGCAGGATCGAGATGACCGGCCAATCGTGTGGCAAGGCATCATGGGCTGCGGGTAACACGAGTTTCGCGACAAAGTAGGAGGACGCAGTCCATATGCGGTCGGTTGAGGAGCAGCAGACCAGGGTCACAGCCGCTGCAGTTGCGCCCCGGCCGGTTCGTGTCGCCATTTCGGAGGCACAGGGGTTGCTCTGTGCCGAGGAAGTGGTCACCGAGCGGCCGCTGCCAGGGTTCGATCAGGCTGCCATCGACGGATACGCAGTCCGTAGCGTCGATGTTGCGGGTGCCGGCACGGATCTGCGTGGCGAGGACGGCGAGCCGATCGACTTGAGCCTGCCTGTCGTCGGTGAGGTCACGGCCGGTTCGCGTCAGCCGATCCGGCTACAGCCACGGCAAGCTGTGCGCGTCGACACAGGCGCGCCGCTGCCCACGTTGGCCGATGCGGTTCTCCCGCTGGAGCAGACCGACGGTGGCCGCGCCCGCGTGCGAGTCTTTGCGCCGGTGCGCTCAGGAGACTACGTACGACGCGCGGGTGACGACGTGCAACCGGGCGATGTCGCTGTTCGGGCGGGAACCATCATCGGCGCTGCCCAGGTCGGACTTCTCGCGGCAGTGGGCCGTGACAAAGTTCTGGTGCATCCGCGTCCGCGGCTATCGGTCATCAGCGTCGGGGGCGAGCTGGTCGACATCGACCGAACTCCGGGACCCGGCCAGGTTTACGACGTGAATTCGTATGCCCTGGCTGCGGCTGCTCGTGACGCCGGAGCCGACGTCAACCGGGTTGGCATTTCCGGATCGGATGCTCGCCGGTTGCGAGAGGTTGTCGAGGGGCAATTGATCCGATCCGAGATCGTGGTCATCGCGGGAGCTGTCGGCGGTGGAGCGTCCGACGAGGTCCGCGATGCGCTGTCCGAACTGGGAACGCTCGAGGTCGAGCGGGTCGCGATGCATCCGGGATCAGTTCAAGGGTTCGGTCAGCTCGGGCGTGACGAGGTACCGACCTTCCTGCTCCCGTCGAATCCGGTCAGTGCGCTCGTGGTGTTCGAGGTCATGGTCAGGCCGCTCATCCGGATCGCGCTCGGTCGTCGCCAGCCGATGCGTCGCATCGTGAAGGCCCGAACGGTGGGAACGATTACGTCGATCGCGGACCGTAAAGGATTCCTTCGTGGGCAGTTGATGCGCGACGAGGCAACGGGGGAGTACCTGGTCCAGGCTCTCGGTGGCGCCGCGGGCGCGTCGTCCCACCTGTTGGCGACGTTGGCCGAAGCAAATTGCCTGGTACTCGTCGACCGGGATGTCACCGAAGTGCAGATCGGTGAAGAAGTCGACGTCGCATTTCTCGCCCAACGTGGCTGAGTCACGGCTGGCTCACTTCCGGTGCGCCGCTTCGACTTTCCAACCGAATGAGGTGTGATGTCAGTCCATCCCGGATGGCCCGAGAAGCTGGGCCCGATTCGTGTGGCTGCCGGTGTGGTCACCGTCCGGCCGATTCGGTTGCGCGACGCGTCCGCGTGGAGCAGATTGCGCATTCGGGATAGAGAGCATCTCGAGCCGTGGGAACCGACCGGTGAATCGCCGTGGGATGCCCGGCATCACATCACCGTGTGGCCGTCGTTGTGCGGAAGTCTTCGATCCGAGGCGCGCAAAGGCCGGATACTTCCGTGGGTGATCGAGCTGGACGGCAATTACTGCGGGCAGATCACCATCGGCAACATCGTTCGCGGCGCGTTGCGTTCCGCTTGGGTGGGTTATTGGGTTGCGTCGGATGTCACGGGTGGTGGTGTGGCGACAGCTGCGGTGGCGCTCACGTTGGACCATGCCTTCTCGCAGGTGGGATTGCATCGTGTCGAGGCAACTGTTCGTCCGGAGAATTCGTCCTCGCGCGCCGTGCTCCACAACGTCGGCTTCCGTGAAGAGGGACTCCTACGCCGGTACCTCGACGTCGACGGGCAGTGGCGCGATCATGTGCTTGTGGGGATGACGATTGAAGAGATTCCCACCACAGTTGTGGATCGGCTTGTGCGCTCCGGTCGTGCGTCTTGGGTATGAAGTCCCTAGTTAAAAGGTAGTTACCGCCCGAATTGTCATCAAAATTGCTAGGCCGGGTCATTGCGAGTTCAACTCTTCCTCCGACAAATTCCGGCGGATCGGTCAGTTCGGTTCGGTACGCGTGTGACACATGAGTAAGGTGGGGTTCGGCGCGTCGGCAACGATGCGAGCCGGTCGGCCGTTAACCTTGATTCATCAACGGCTGGCATAGGTGCTGGTAGGTGATCGGGAGGAGGTCGCGGCATGCCTAGTTCATTCGTGTGGATCGGGCTCGTGGCCGTCTGGTTGTTCGTGCTCGTGCCCATGCTCGTGAACAAGCGCCCCCGGATCCGTCAGACCAGCGAAGCGGCTCTTGCGACTCGCGTACTTCACCGCGGCGACAGCAATCCTGTGCGACGCGGACCGGCAGCCGGACATCGAAGCGATCCGAACTGGCAACCAGAACCAGTGCGCAGCAGCTACGACGCGGAGGACCAGATGGACACTCACGCAGAAGACAGCGACTACAGCGGTGGCCGTGCCCCGGTCAGGGAGTTCGTGCCCGTCCGACGCGGCCGCGGTGGATTCGATCCCGAAGCCGATGCCGTCGCCCGAGAAGCGCGCTACACGTTTCGCCAGCGCACCCTTCTCGGACTTGCCTTCGTCTCGATCATGGCCGGTGCACTCGCGCTGATCGTCTCGCCCCTGGTGTGGTGGCTCTGTGCCTTGTCGTTTGCCGGTCTCGTCGGCTACTTGGCATATCTGCGCCGGCAAGTGCGCATCGAGCAGGAAATTCGCCGCCGTCGCACTGAACGGCTCAACCGTTCACGTCTGGGCGTCGAATCACACACAGACGAGGAATTGCGCCTGATTCCTTCTCGTCTGCGCCGACCGGGCGCAGTAGTCCTGGAAGTTGACGACGGAGACCCGGCGTTCGACCACCTCGATCACTACGAGGAAGTGCCGATGCAGTCGGAAATGCGACGCGCATCGGGTCAGTAAAACGTTCATCGTTTCGGAGGCGGGTAACTCGAGGCTCGGACTTCGGTCCTGCTAGAGTTGCCGAGCACACGCTTTCGGGCGGTGGCAAGGGGCTGTGGCGCAGTTGGTAGCGCGCTTCGTTCGCATCGAAGAGGTCAGGGGTTCGATTCCCCTCAGCTCCACCACGTAATCAGCTCCATCCAGTAATCAGTTCCACCCAGTAATCAGTTACCGATCAGGTCCTTCAGCTAGCGCTGAGGGACCTGTTTTGTTACAGACCGGTCGGTCGACAAATCGCCGCGACTCGCGAAGAATGTGCGGGTGTGTGCAGTTTCATACAGCCGCTGGGGCCCACCGAACCCGGTTTCGAACCGGTTGAGGCATGATCCTTGGTGGGCCAGTTATTTTCTGGACATGTAACGACCGTGACGTCGCGACGATAATCTCACTGTGTCGCTGCGCCTGTGCATGCAGCTAGAACGTTTTTGTCGGGAGGAATTTGATGAGCCAGCCACGACGGCTAGTCATGGCGCTTGTAGCTGTCTTGTGCCTGACGGGTGTGGGGTTCCTCGCTATTTCTGTATTTCCGACTGTCGTTTCGGCTCAACCCGGTGCAGGTGAAAACAGCGATGACAGCGCTGACACCACCGTCACCGACGCCACCGACATTCCCAGTGCTGATGCCTTGGATAAACACGGCAATAACGGCAACGGCAATAACGGCTGCGGCAATAACGGCAATGGTTGGGGCAACGGGTGCGGCAACGGGTGCGGCAACAACGGCAACGGCAATGGTTGGGGCAACGGATGCGGTGGTTGCCACCACCACTGCACGACGACGAGTCCAGTCGTGACCACGACGACCGATCCCGTTATGACGACGACCACTGATCCGGAAGTAACGACGACGGACCCGACTGAACCAGAGGTCCCGACCACGACTACTGATCCGGTCGTAACGACGACCACTGATCCGGAAGTGACGACCACGACCACTGATCCGGAAGTGACGACCACGACCACTGATCCGGAAGTGACGACCACGACCACTGATCCGGAAGTGACGACCACGACCACTGATCCGGAAGTGACGACCACGACCACTGATCCGGAAGTGACGACCACGACCACTGATCCGGAAGTGACGACGACTACCGATCCGGTCGTAACGACGACTACCGATCCGGTCGTAACGACGACTACTGATCCAGAAGTGACGACCACGACTACCGATCCGGTCGTAACGACGACAGACTCGACGGAACCCGGGGAGCCGAGCAATTCGACTGAGGTGTCGACAAGTGCTGAGGCAACTACAAGTTCAGAACAGTCCAGCGAAACTTCGGTGGCGGCGGCTCCGGCCGGACCGGAAAATCCTCAGGGCCCGTCCGCCGAAAGTGGGTCGCCGGTGTCCGGGCCGTCCGGCGGCGTAGGCGGCGCCGCCACACCGGCAGCACCTCAAATCTTGGCTGCACCGGCACCGATCGCTGCTGCGGTGCAAACGGATGGCCCGAATTCCTCGGCTTCGGCACAAAGTGACGACCCGCAAGCTTTCCCGGTGGTCTTCACCTCAGGATTGCCACCAATTCAGAATGCTGCTGCGGTGGTAGGTGGCCTCGCGGGAATGACGTTGGTTGCGGCGGGTGCAGGCGCATTGACGTTCAGGGGCGCTTCGATGCAGAAGGCTCGATTGGCAGCGGCGCGGGCTGAGTTCCTGGCACCCCGATCAGGAAGAGGTGTGTAGGACAGTGCCGACAAACAGGCGTTCGCATCGTCGAGTTCTTGCTGCGGTGGACGCGGTGTGTGATGCTGCTGCGTCGTCGGAGGCGGTGAATTTGTTGACGGTGGTGGAGGCTGTGGCGCTCGAGCGTGAGCGGCCGATCGAGATCGATCTGCAGACTCCGTTGGCGACGGGTGTGTGCGGTCAACGGCGCGCGTTCGACGATCATGACGTTATCGTTCTGGCACCGGGCTTACCCAATGTCGAGCGAACTCTTGCACATGAGTTGGGGCACATCGTGTTTCGGCATGAAGGGGCGGAGATCGCGGAGGCGACGTTGGAAGCCAGCGATGATCTGATCGCGTACATGCTCAGCCAGCGATCGCTGCGCCGCAACGAGCCGGTGCCGATGGATGACCTTGCAGAGTGGGAAGCGGAGACCTTTGCGTCGATGCTGTTGATGAGGTTGAAGACGATGAGCGGTCGTGGGACCCCGTTGTCGGTGCTGCGGTACGACGAGGCGATCGGATGATCGCTTGGGCAATTGCCTTGGTGGTGTGGATCGCAGCAGGTGCAAGGCTTGGGCGCGTGGTGGCGCGAGTTGCCACGCCGCTGCGTACGGCCATGGTTATCGCCGGATTCGGTGTTGCGTTGATGGCTACGGTGCTTGTCCCCGGGGTGTGGGACATCGTGGACAGAATTGCGCCTGATCAGCACTTTTCAGCGATGGTTGTTGTCGTGTTGTGGGTGTTCTTGTCGGCAGCAAGCGCGGTTGGCGCGGTGTCTGCGTGGCCTGTGATGACGCGTTCTGCGATGCGCGTCGTGGCAATCGTGTTGTATACGGTCGGCTTGCTTGTGTCGATTTCCGTGGGCGTCGGTTATCCGATGCCGGCTTTGCTCTTTGTGGTTGTCGCGCTGGCGTTGGTTATCTCGACCGGACTGCGGCACGTTGCGTGGGCGCCGTTGGGCCGCGGAATCGGACTCATCGTCGTGGGTTCGATGATTCTGCTGATTGTTGTCGTGGTCATGCTGGTCGAGTCGGTGCGTGGGGCGAACGCACTCGAGTCGGGGATCTGGTCCGGCGCCGGCGTGCAATTCGTATCGGTGGCGGGGTTGCTGATCGCGCTGGGCATCACGTGGATGTTGACCGAGACATGGGTTCGAGCGCGCTTGGACCTGAAGCGTTTAGGGGGCATACACGGTCTGCTGGTGAAGCGATTCCCGGAGGTTGTGGATGTCGACAGTGCGGCAACTACAACAGTGCTCAAGGCGTCGGACATGATCGCGCAGATCATGGACGCCATGTACATCCAGGCAGGTGCCGGGTTGTTCGACGTCGGTGGAAGGGAGCCGCCGAGGTCGCTCGCCACGCATTCCGAGATATTGACGGAGTGGATTGTGAATCCACTGGAATCAGATGTTCTCGATACCCGTTGGATTGCGCCTCCTGACGGTATGTCCGCCAGGAGATGGGTCTTGGTTCTGGCTAGGGACTACGAAAAGTTCGAAGCCCAGCCGAATACGACAAAAGCAGGCCGATAGGTGTCGATCGACCTGCTCAGTGTCGTCTAGGGACAGCCCTAGCCTCGCGTCAACGTGACGCGTCTGGTGGGACTTCGGGTAGTCCTTCGCTTGCACGGAG
Source organism: Rhodococcus globerulus (assembly GCF_019334125.1). Taxonomy (NCBI): domain Bacteria; kingdom Bacillati; phylum Actinomycetota; class Actinomycetes; order Mycobacteriales; family Nocardiaceae; genus Rhodococcus; species Rhodococcus globerulus. Next base: position 6,393,336 of record NZ_CP079698.1, on the reverse strand, counting down.
CTTTTCGGCCATAGTCGTGAGAAGGTTCTGCGACTCTTCCGACAGATCGAACGCTCGGCTCGACAATCGACGCAGACCGTAACCCTGGAGCTGTGCGAGCAGTTCGAGGTCGTGATCGATCTTCGCGGCGTAGATGTCGTTGAAGAAGTAGTCGGGCTTCACCTTGAAGAAGCGCGCAAAAGCAGCGACAGTCTCGTCCGACGGGTTGGTGCGTTGTCCCGAGCGGAGCTGTGAGATGTACGGCTTGGAGATCTGGTGGCCGTCCTCGATCAACGCGGAGGCGACCTCGGCGTTGGTGTGGGGCTTGCGCCCGGGAGGATGGACACTGTCGAACAGTTTGTTCAGTCGTTCTGCAAAGTCAGCCATTGTGAACCGCCCCGTAATCCTCTCTATCAGCGATTGTTCGTTCAGCGAATCCCACGATATCACGCGGATAACCGATTGGTAGCTCGCTGTAGTCCATTCGGTGGGCTTTGGGTGCAGGGTTGAGTTCGGTATTTATGGGAACTCGGGGGATGCTTCCGTCGAGTTCGCGGGTAATTTCGGGCCGCTCGATATCGCAATAGGACCAATTATGTGGGCAGTAGAGACCTACCGCAGTGCTGCATATTGTCACCATAACGAACCGTTTACCCGTTTTGCCTGCAGTAGCTATACGTTAACCCGGTTTTGGTGGTTCTTACTGTGTGAATAATCGCAGTTCAGGCCTCGGTCGACTCCAGTTCACCTCTGGAGTGCGTATTGTCGGGACCTTTGCCCCGATTTGCTCAAATGTGGCACGAAGTTTGTCGGATACGGGGTGTCTGTGGCTCGTCGTAACGACGTTCGCCACTAGCCATGGCCTGATAGTTGGCGCAAGATTGTGACATGAAACACATCATGAGTGACGAAGAGTTACGCCGGGCGATTCGCGCGCTCCAGGATCGTGCCCTCGATGCGCGCAAGCGTGGAGACCGCGACGCGGCAGACGAAATCGAGCGCACCATGCGTGACTACCAGGATCAGATGGCGCAACGCCTGTAGCGCAGCTGGGCCGAGAACTTCGGCTTGGAATGAAGCGGACATAACCCCTGCCGGTAGATGCTGCGTGCGTACACTTCCCTGCATGTCCACAGTGCTACCGCGGGGGAGTGTAAAGCCATGTCGATAAGGTCGCTCGATGGAAAGAAGTGCCTGATCACGGGTGCGGGTAGCGGTATCGGTCGAGCTACAGCGATTGCGGCGGGCGCTGGCGGGGCAGAGTTGTTTCTCACGGATATCAACGGTTCCGGTCTTGATGAGACCGTCGAAATGGTGTCCTCGGCCGGCGGTACCGTCAGTGTGGCGGAGGCATTCGATGTTTCCGATTACGACGCCGTTTCCAAATTCGGCGCAGAAGTGGCCGAGCAGTTCGGATCGATGGATGTCGTGATGAACATTGCAGGCATATCGGCCTGGGGAACAATCGAGAACCTCGAGCATCGTCACTGGCGATCAATGGTGGACGTCAATCTCATGGGTCCCATTCATGTCATGGAGACGTTCATTCCGCCGATGATCCGCGCCGGAAAGGGCGGTCATCTGGTCAATGTCTCGTCGGCCGCCGGCCTGCTGGCTCTGCCCTGGCATGCGGCATACAGCGCCAGCAAGTTCGGGCTACGAGGCGTTTCGGAGGTACTTCGGTTCGATCTGAAGCGTCACGGCATCGGTGTGAGCCTCGTTGTTCCGGGTGGGGTGAAGACTCCATTGGTGGGCACCGTCGACATCGCGGGCATCGATCGGGACGACCCGCGAGTCAAGTCATTGGTGCATCGCTTCGAGAAGCGTGCGGTTTCGCCGGAGAAAGTGGCGGAGTGCATTGTCTCCGGTATCGAGAAGAATCGATATCTGGTCTATACATCCAATGACATCAGGTTCGGTTATTGGTGGGCTCGTAAGTTCTCTCCGCCCTATGAATTTGTTATGCAGAAAGCGAATGACCAGTTCGCCAAGCTGTTACCGCGCTCGTAATTAGCTGCATTTCAGAACCAGTGCCAACTCGCATAGGGACCAAGGTCACCAAATGTCAAAGAGTTTTCGATTTGGTATCGAATTCAACTTTCCGGCCGAGAAGGTTCATGCGGCATTGACAGATACTCGGTATTGGATGATCAGACTTGGCGACCTGTATTCCAAGGCAGTTATCGAAGACGGAGGCGGAGCGATAGCGGTGTCGCTAACCGACGAGCTCGAATCGTCGGCACTGCCGGGGTTGGTTGCAAAGCTGGTTCCGGACCGCCTCGGTGTCGAGCGAGCCGATCGGTGGGGTCCGCTATCCGACGGCCGGGCGGTCGGATCGGTGACCGGGAGAGCGCACGGATTGCCTATTCGTATCGAGGTCGACCTGGAATTGGCCGAAGCAGGCGACGCTCGCTCCGTGCTGAACGTCGACGGCTGGGCAGAGGTGAAGATTCCGGTTCTAGGCGGCCAGATCGAAAGGCTGTTGAAGAATATGGCTCAGGATCTGTTGCGCCGCGATCACGACGCCGTCGAAGCGTTCCTACTCAATCCGTGAAAGAGCGTTAATCGTCGACGCGCTGGAGCTCGGCATGCAGATGATGAGTGAGCGGTGTCTGATCGTGTGCCATCCAGATGTCGTACGTCAGTGTGTCTTCGTGAACCCGCACTACGCGTCGCACATCGGTGACGGGCTTGGAATCCGGTGACGCCGCAAGTGTCAACAGTGTGAAGGCAAGAGTGCCCTCGGCGTCGATGCTGCCGCGGTGGATCTCCACAAAACCGGTCGGCTGGGTGATCAGCAACTCGAGCTTGTTGCCGGGGACCGGGCGCAGGTATCCAGATTCCATGTGAAGTGGGCGGCCGTCGGGCAAGCCACGTGTGCGTGAGCTGTACGTCAGGAACGGTTTGGGGGTCGGAGCGAAGACGATTTCCTCGGAGTACTCGAAATCGTCGATCGTCGGAAAGTGTCCGCTACCGGTGCCGGCCCAGCGTCCACGCAACAACTCGACCCCTCGGTGTTCGTTCTCGGGTCGCTGTGGTGCCGTCATGGTGGTTCCTCTCACTGGTGTCGGCCATCAGATTACGCACCGACGGGAATACTGTTTATCCATGAACGGTTCTGGATCCGTCTCGCTCGGTGTCGACTCCGAGGTAGGTAGGTTGCGTTCGGTCATCTTGCATCGTCCCGGCGACGAATTGAAGCGGCTCACCCCGCGAAACAACGATCAACTGCTTTTCGACGGTTTGCCGTGGGTTGATCGGGCGCAGGACGAGCACGATCAGTTCGCGTCGGTGCTGCGTGAGCACGGTGTCGAGGTTCTGTTGCTTGCGGACCTGCTCGCCGAAGCCTTGACGGTCAGTGGTGCGGCCCGGATTCAAGGAATCTCGGCTGCGGTGGACACACGGAAGATCGGGCACTCGCTGGGGCAGCATCTGTCGTCGTACCTACGCAGTGTGCCGCCGGCGGAGTTGTCGTCCATCCTCACCGCCGGTATGACTTTCGACGAACTCCCGATCGACGCGTCGTCGACGTCGCTGGTGCGGCGGATGCACCACGGCGGGGATTTTGTGATCGATCCGCTGCCCAATCTGCTGTTCACGCGTGATTCGTCGTTCTGGATCGGGCCGCGGGTGGTGATTACGTCCTTGGCGTTGTCTGCGCGGGCGCGGGAGTCGTCGATCACCGATCTGGTGTATGCGCATCATCCTCGGTTTCGGGGGGTGCGGCGGGCGTACGAATCGCATACCGCTCCGGTCGAAGGTGGTGATGTGCTGCTACTCGCTCCGGGCGTGATTGCCGTCGGTGTGGGTGAGCGGACGTCGCCGGCGGGGGCGGAAGCATTGGCGCGCAGTGTGTTCGACGACGATTTGGCGCATACGGTGTTGGTGGTGCCGATCGAGCAGCGCCGCGCGTCGATGCATCTCGATACGGTGTGCACGATGGTGGAGGCCGACGCCGTAGTCATGTATCCGGCGATTCAGAACACATTGTCGGCCTTCACTATTCGGCGTGAGGATGACGGCGTCAGCATACGAGGTGCTGACCCGTTCCTCGAGGCTGCCGCCGACGCGATGGGGATCGGGAAGCTGCGGGTCATCGACACCGGATTGGACACGGTGACTGCCGAACGTGAGCAGTGGGACGACGGAAACAACACTCTGGCAATTGAACCCGGTGTGGTGGTCGCATACGAGCGCAATGTCGAGACCAATGCGCGGCTGGAGGCGTCGGGTATCGAGGTGCTTCGGATCGCGGGGTCGGAACTGGGATCCGGCCGGGGTGGCCCCCGGTGCATGTCCTGTCCGATCGCCCGCGATCCGTTGTGATGCCTAGAGGATTTCTTCGACCTTGTCTGCCGGGCGGGCGAGGACAGTGCCCTTGTCAGTGACGACAAAGGGGCGTTCGATGAGAATCGGGTGTTCGATCATGGCGTCGAGGATCTTGGACTCGGATGCGTCGGCGAGCCCGAGTTCCTTGTACTGCGATTCACGCTTACGAACTGCCTGGCTGGGAGTGAGGCCGGCGTCGGAGAGGAGTTTTTCCAGTTCCGAACGGGTAGGCGGTGTATCGAGGTACATGACGACGGTCGGTTCGATGTCGTGTTCACGTAGCCGGGCGAGAACAGTTCGTGAGGTGTTGCACCGTTGATTGTGGAAGATCGTTGCAGAGGCCATGGTCGTCATTGTGCCTGGCGTGATCAGCTGCCCGGTCGGGAAGTGGGAACAAACGGCCCCTTCCGGTGCGCTGGACTGAAGTACCGACGTACGAGGAGTGGATGATGACGGAACATCGAAGTGTCGACGAACGGCGAGTGGCGATTGCCGGAGGTCACGGCAAGATCGCGCAGCACCTCATATTCTTGCTGGCCGGACATGGTGATCGGCCGGTTGCGCTGATCCGCAATCCGGATCACGAGGGTGCGGTCCGAACGTTGGGGGCATTTCCTGTAGTGATCGACCTGGAAACGGCTACCGTCGACGAACTCGCGAAGGTGCTGGCCGGGTGCGATGTTGCAGTTTTTGCGGCGGGAGCCGGTCCGGGGAGTGGAATTGCGCGTAAGGACACAGTCGATCGGGCGGCAGCGGTACGGCTTGCCGACGCGGCGGAAAAAGCGGGTGTTCGTCGTTTCATCCAGATCAGTGCGATGGGCGCCGGCGAACCGGTTGCGGAGGGGACCGACGAGGTTTTTGCCGCGTACCTCGAAGCCAAGACGGCCGCCGAGGACGATCTGCGTTCTCGCACGGGCTTGGAGTGGACGATCATTCGTCCGGGGCTTCTCACCGATGACGATCCGATCGGTGAGGTAACTCTGGCCGAGCCTCCGGTTGCGCGTGGATCGGTCAGTAGGGCTGATGTAGCGGCGGTGATCGAGGCGTTGATCGATGCGCCCGCGAGTGTCGGCAAGACGTTGGTTCTGACGTCCGGCTCCGATCTTGTTCGCGACGCGGTTGATGCCTTGTGATGACCGGTATCGTGATCGACCACGGTTCTTCCGTGGCGCCGTACGACCAACTACGCCAACAGATTATCGAACAGGTACAGACCGGGGGGCTGATAGCGGGGGCCAAGATTCCCACGGTTCGGGCGCTGGCAACGGACCTGGGTTTGGCGGCGAATACCGTCGCAAAAGCGTATCGGGTGCTCGGCGAGCAGGGGGTGATCGAGACCCGCGGGAAGCAGGGCACCTTCATTGCGTCGGGAAGTGATCCGGTACGAGCGCAGGCGGAGCAGGCGGCGACGGCTTTCGTGAAAGATGTGCGTGCGCTCGGATATTCGGATGACGAGATACTGACTATGGTCGAGGCCGCATTGAGAGGCGCGTGATGCAGCCTTAAGTTGACGCTTCAACTTAAAGCTGTCAGGCTTGCACCATGAATTCGTCGATCGTCCGTGACCTCGGACTCCTCATCGCTCGCATCGGCCTTGGCATCATCTTCATCGCCCACGGTTGGCAGAAGTTCTTCACGTACAAGATCGCCGGAACGCAGGCGTCATTCGAAATGATGGGCGCGCCCCTGCCCAAGGTGTCGGCGATTCTTGCAGCCACGATCGAACTCGGCGGCGGAATCCTGCTCATTGCCGGCGTGCTGACTCCGCTTGTCGGTGTGCTGCTGTTCCTCGACATGGTGGGCGCCTTCTTCATCGTCCACTCGGGCAACGGCATTTTTGTCGACGCGGGTGGCTACGAACTGGTACTTGCGCTCGGTGTCGGCTCGCTGCTGATCGCCACGATCGGAGCCGGTCGCATCAGCGTGGACGGATTGATTGGCAAAGGCAACGGTTGGTTGAAAACCGCAGCGTAAGGAGTATTTCGGGGCGGGTCCGGCAGGTGTCGGGCCCGCCTTCGCTATTGCTTTTGTTCGCGCGAGTGACCAACGTATTGTCCTATGGTGACGAAATCTGATCCTTCCGAGCAGAATTCCGGTGCCAACGAGGACCGACCGACGAATGGGTTCACACGAGTAGGTGTGCGAACCGATTACGTGGTTTTTTCCGTAACGGCAGTGGCGGTTTTGGCAATTCTCGTGTGGGGCCTCGTTGCCCCCGACAATCTGAACTCGGTGACGGGGAGCATTCTCGACTGGCTCGTCGTCAACATCGGCTGGCTCTTCGTTCTCGCGGCGTCGGCTTTTGTGCTGTTCTCCATCTACCTCGCCGTCAGTCGGTTCGGAGACATTCCACTCGGCAAGGATGGTGAGAAACCGGAGTTCCGGACCGTCAGTTGGATTGCGATGATGTTCAGCGCCGGAATGGGAATCGGCCTGATGTTCTTCGGTGTCGCCGAACCATTGGCGCACTACGTCAATCCACCACCTGGCACCGACGGCGGTATCGGAACCGCTATGGCAACCACCATGTTCCACTGGGGGCTTCATCCCTGGGCGATGTATGCCGTTGTGGGCCTTGCCATTGCGTACGGATCGTATCGGCGTGGACGCAAGCAGCTTTTCAGCTCGGCTTTCATCCCACTGCTCGGGCGTCGGGCTGAAGGTCCGATCGGCAAGATCATCGATATTCTTGCCATCTTCGCGACTCTCTTCGGCACGGCCGCATCACTGGGACTCGGCGCCCTGCAAATCGGCTCGGGTTTCCAGGTGGTCGGGTGGATGCAAGAAGTGAGTGTCTTCCTCCTCGTTTCCATTGTCGCGGTGTTGACCCTGGCCTTTGTCGCATCGGCAGTCTCGGGCGTTTCCAAGGGAATTCAGTGGTTGTCGAACATCAACATGGTGCTCGCGTTGATCTTGGCGCTCTTCGTGTTCGTACTCGGCCCGACAGTACTGATCCTCAACCTTCTGCCCACCACCATCGGCGCCTACGCGTCGGACCTCGCCCAGATGTCGGCTAGGACCGGAGCGTCGTCGAATCCCGAGACAGGAGAGTGGCTGTCGTCCTGGACCATCTTCTACTGGGCCTGGTGGGTGTCCTGGACACCGTTCGTGGGAATGTTCTTGGCGCGCATCAGTCGTGGGCGCACTATCCGTCAGTTCATCGTGGGTGTCATTGTCGTGCCGACGACGGTGAGTCTGTTGTGGTTCTCGATCTTCGGCGGTGCCGGGATCGGTGAGGAGCGAGACGGAATCGATCTCGCGAGCCGGGGTTCCGAGGAAGCTCAGTTGTTCGGGATGCTCGACAATCTCCCGCTCGCGGGCGTCACGACCGTCCTGGTCATGCTGCTCGTAGCGGTGTTCTTCGTCTCGGGCGCAGACGCCGCGTCGATGGTGATGGGCACTCTCTCGCAGCGGGGAACTCTCGAGCCGAGTCGGTGGGTCGTGGTGTTCTGGGGTGTGTTGACCGGTGGCGCCGCGGCGCTATTGCTGTGGACCGGCGGTTCCGAAGCGCTCGAGGGCTTGCAGACGATGACGATCATCGCGGCCGCGCCATTTGTCGTCGTGATGATCGGCCTGTGCTTCTCGCTCTACCGAGATCTGTCACACGACCCGATCATCGTCGCTGCCCGAGAACAGAAACGAGCGCTTCTCCAAACCCGACGGGTCCGACGAGGCACTCGCGCTCGGCGCGATACCTGAGCTATTTCCAGCTCGGCAACCACAGATGGTTCTGCCACGATTCCGGAGTGATCGGCATCGCGGTCAAGATGGGCCACAGGTAGACGAAGTTCGCGACAACCAGCCCGATGTACAGGCTGACCGCGAGCAATCCCGTGGTGCGTCGCTCGACGGAATCCGTTGCCTTGCCAAGTACGTCACCGAGTGTCAGCGCAAATCCCATGACCATGAACGGTGCGAGCGCAACGCCGTAGAAGAAGTACATCTGACGGTCCATCGTGGCGAACCAGGGGAGGTAGGCGGCGGCGTATCCGGTGAGAACAACGGCATAGCGCCAGTCACGCCGAACGAACGTCTTCCAGATCGCCCACGCCAACATGGGCAGCGCCAGCCACCACATCGCCGGCGTGCCGATCAGCATGATCGCCTTGACGCAGGTGGCCGCCCCACAGCCCGTCACCTGCTCGCCGTCGGCGTAGTAGTAGAGCATCGGACGAAGACCCATGGGCCACGTCCAGGGTTTCGATTCCCACGGGTGGTGGTTGCCCGCGGAGTTCGTCAGGCTCGAGTGGAAGGTGAGCACGTTGCCGCTGTAGTACCAGAGGGAACGCAGCGCCGACGGTATGAAACTCCACGTTCCGCCCTCGCCGATCTCGTTGCCGACGGCATGGCGATCGACGCCCGTCTCGCTCGCAAACCAGGCCCAGTAGCTGGCCAGGTAGACGCCGATCGGGATGACGACCAACGCGTACAGAGCGGGGCCGATGTCGCGGATCGCGGTGCCGAACCATGGCCGCTGCACACGGTAGGCGCGGCGTGCGGACAGGTCGAACGCGACGCTGAGGAGTCCGAAGAACAAGATGAAGTACATCCCGGACCATTTGGTGCCGCAGGCCAATCCGAGCAGGATGCCGGCGCCGAATCGCCACCACCGGAATCCGAGCCGTGGACCCCATTCGGAATCGCCGATCCGACCCTCGGCGTAAGCGGTGGCCATCCGTTGCCGAACCTGGTCACGGTCGACGATCAGGCAGCCAAGCGCGGCGAGAACAAAGAATGCGAGAAAAATGTCGAGCATGCCCAGGCGGGACGAGACGAACGTGACTCCGTCGACGATCAGCAGAATGCCGGCAATCGCGCCGATGAGCGTCGAACGTGTCATCCGTCGAACGATCCGAATGATCAGCAGCACCATCAAGGTTCCGACCAGTGCCGACGAGAACCGCCAACCCCAGCCGTTGTAACCGAAGATCGCTTCACCGATTGCGATCATCTGCTTGCCGATCGGCGGGTGCACCACCAATCCGTAACCGGGGTTGTCTTCGATCCCGCCGCCTGTGAGCACCTGCCAGCCTTGCGGCGCATAGTGCTTCTCGTCGAATACGGGAGTGCCGGCGTCCGTGGGATAGGCGAGCATCGTGAACCGGGTGATTGCGGCGATCGTGGTGATCACGGCGGTGACGATCCAGCCACGCAACCGGTCCGTGGGGCCGAAGTCCGGGGCGGGTACGAGCGGCGCTGGACTACGCACTACCCGATCGCCACTGGCGGGCGTTGGCCGCTCGTCCGTCTGCACAGTCACTCGGCAATCGTAGGCTGTCAGGTATGACTGGTCGCTTGGTACTCGCCGCAACACCCATGGGAGACGTCGGTGACGCGTCTCCGCGTCTGCGCGACGCTCTCGCAACCGCCGACGTCGTGGCGGCCGAGGACACCCGACGCACCAAGTCGCTGGCCTCGGCACTTGATGTCACGATCACCGGAAAGGTGGTCAGTTTCTACGATCAGGTGGAGATTGCGCGACTTCCCGCGCTGGTCGCCGACGTTGCCGACGGCAAAACCGTCCTCCTGGTGACCGACGCCGGTATGCCGTCGGTCAGTGATCCCGGATACCGCCTTGTTGCTGCATGTGTGGCTGAGAACTTGAAGGTCACCTGCCTGCCTGGCCCGTCCGCAGTGACTACTGCCCTCGCGCTGTCAGGGCTGCCCGTCGAGCGCTTCTGCTTCGACGGTTTCCCGCCGCGCAAGGGTGGACAACGCAAGACCTGGTTCGCGGGACTGCTCACCGAGCAGCGCGCGTGTGTGTTCTTCGAGGCGCCGCATCGCCTGGCCGATTGCCTGGCCGACGCCGTCGAGGTGCTCGGCCCGGACCGGCGCGCTGCCGTTTGCCGCGAGTTGACCAAGACCTACGAAGAGGTGAAGCGCGGAACTCTCGGCGAACTCGCCGCGTGGGCTGCCGAAGGTGTGCGCGGCGAAATCACAGTAGTGCTCGAAGGTGCTGTTCTGGTGGCCTCCGATCCGGCCGATCTGGTCGAGGAAGTGGAACGCCTGGTCGAGGGCGGAGCACGTCTGAAAGACGCGTGCGCCCTCGTCGCCACCCCCGGTGTGTCGAAGCGCGAACTGTACGAAACGGTGCTGGCTGCTCGTAAGGACTAGCGCTGGGCTAACGGCGCACTGCCGGTGCTCCCGGCCGGAGGTTGGCGTCGTCGGCAGCCGCTTGGCCGGCGTGCCACCCTTCGGCGTCGACGGACCGTCCGCGAGCTTTGCGGGTTCGCGGGAACAACCGATCGAATTCGGTGTCGACGGCAGCCGACGTGGTAGCGAGAATCGGCAGGAGATCGGCCACATCCATCGACGCGGCGTCGGCGGCTTCTGCGGTGGCTTTGGTGCCGGCGTCGCGGAGACGTTGACCGATTCGATTGGCAAACCCGGTGAGGAAGCCCTTGCGGAACGACGTGGTTCTGGAGCCGCCGCGATTGCTGGTGTCGGCGAATTGCATTGCGCGGGTTGCCTGCACGAGTAGCGACGTGAAGAGCATGTCGACCTGTTGGAGATCGACGGGCGTGCCGATGACGGTCGCGATGGACACCTCGCTGAACCACACGGCGCGCACGCGGTTGGAATCACCGATTGCAGTGAGGAGATGGACTTTCTCTTTCACGTAGGGGTTGTCGAGGTAGATGCGACGCCCGTTGACGGCGGTATCGGTGATGCCGGTGCGATTGTGCAGAAGTGCCGCATCGATGGCGTACCGCGTCATCAACTCCTGCGCCTTCTCGGTGAATGATTCGGCTTCTTCGGCGAAGTTGGTGGCCTCGGCTTTGGCGAGTAATCCACGAATTCGCTTGAGTACCTTGGCGTCAACTTCAGCGCCAGTGCCCGCGTAACTCGTGTCGGTGCGCTGCGGCGGCCAGGTAGACGGCGGCGCGAGCAACAGATTCCACGGCGCGAGTCGCGTCCAGTGCAGCGCTACCTCGGCAATTTGGGAGACGAGGAAATAGGGATCTTCGAACAGGAGTCCGGCCGCGAGGGATCGAAAAACGTCCTCGTCCAGAGTGATTCGTGACGCGATGCGATCGGCATTGGGGAACTGCTCCCGAATAGACGCAAGTTGCCCAACCCATTCGAGGGGTGCGCGGTCGGCGGCCCTGGTTCGGGCGGCGTCGAGTAGGACGGCGGTGGCAACAAGATCGGCGTTCGAGGGATCTTTGCTGCGACGGGCAAGGTGAACAAGATCGGCAGGTTGCCACCCTCGTTCGTAGACGCCGGCAAGTTCGGTGATCAAGGCCTCGGCAGCTGCGACAGATTGAGGACTGACTTCGTGAGAGGACACGCGGGTTCCGTTCCATGGCAGCGTCTGCGAGGAGGCAGCGGCTCGAAAGTATGTTCTATCGGGTGTCATGGACGCAGTGTGCACGTGGGGTCCGACACAACTGGCTCAGGCCAGATGCGGCGGACCCCACGAAAGGCGTCACACGGCTACGTCACTCGTCGACGAAACGAGGGAAAACGGGTGCCGGAGCAGGCAGTTTACGGTTCGCGTCGATGCGTACCGCGATGTCGGTGAATTGACGGCTCTCTTCGCTCTGCCCAAGCAGATCGAGGATCCGCGACGCCGCGTCGGGCATGACCGGCTGAACGAGAATGCCGACGATACGGACCACTTCGATCGTCACGTAGAGGACGGTTGCCATACGTGCCGGATCGGTCTTGCGCAGGACCCACGGTTCTTGCTTGGAGAAGTACCGGTTGGTCTCGCCGAGCACGCCCCAGATGGCTTCCAGCGCGAGGTGTAGAGCCTGCACGTCGAACTCGCTGCGGCACTTGGTGAGCAAGGCGTCCGCCGACGCCAGCATCGCCAGGTCGTCCTCGGTGAACTCACCGGGGGTGGGTACCTGGGCGTCGCAGTTCTTCGCGACCATCGTCAGCGAACGTTGCGCGAGATTGCCGAGTTCGTTCGAGAGATCAGCATTCATGCGAGTCACGATCGCTTCGTGGCTGTAGCTGCCGTCCTGGCCGTACGAGATCTCACGGAGCAGGAAGAAGCGGACTGCGTCGAGGCCGTACTGATCGACCATGGCGATGGGGTCGACGACGTTGCCGACCGACTTCGACATCTTCTCGCCCTTGTTGTACAAGAAGCCGTGAACGAAGACCCGCTCCGGCAGCTCGATGCCCGCGGACATGAGGAACGCCGGCCAGTAGACGGTGTGGAACCGCGTGATGTCCTTGCCGATGATGTGCAGGCTTGCGGGCCAGAACTTCTTGAACTCCTCCGAGTCGGCGTTCGGGTATCCGACGCCCGTCAGGTAGTTGGTGAGGGCGTCTACCCAGACGTACATGACGTGGTCCGGATCGCCCGGAACCTTGACGCCCCAGTCGAACGTGGTGCGCGAGATCGAGATGTCCTTGAGGCCGCTCTTGACGAAGCTGACGATCTCGTTTCGGCGTGTCGTGGGGGCGATGAACTCGGGGTGCTCTTCGTACAGCGCGACTAACCGCTCCTCGTACGCCGAGAGACGGAACGTGTAGTTGGACTCCTCGGTCCACTCCACGGGGGTGCCGGTCTCGGTGGACTGGCGGGTGCCGTCCTCCAGAAGCGTGGTCTCGGCTTCGGTGTAGAAGGCCTCGTCCCGAACCGAGTACCAACCCGAGTACGTGTCGAGGTAGATGTCGCCGGATGCGGCCATCTTCTCCCAGATCGCCTTGCTGGCGACCTGGTGATCAGCGTCCGTGGTGCGGATGAACCGGTCGTACGAGATGTTCAGGACCTTGTCGAGGTTCTGGAACACGTCGGAGTTCCGAGCCGCGAGTTCCCGAACGTCGATACCCTCTTTGATCGCTGTCTGCTGCATCTTCAGACCATGCTCGTCGGTACCGGTCATGAAGAACACTTCATGTCCGTCCAAACGCTTGAAGCGGGCGAGCGCGTCCGAGGAGATGTACTCGTACGCGTGGCCGATGTGCGGAGCGCCATTGGGATACGCGATCGCTGTCGTGATGTAGAACGGCGATCGTTCCGCGCCTTCCGGGGCAGCGGAGTCCGGGCGCGGGGTCTGGGAGGGTGAGGCAGGCACAGTCATGGTGGGCTTACTCTATCGGGCGTGAGCAAAGACCGTCCCGCCCCCGATGCCCCTGAGCCCTTGTCGCCTCTGATCGACGCCCATACGCACCTCGACGCGTGTGGCGCGCATGACGCTGCGAGCGTGGCCGAAATAGTCGACCGAGCCGAGGCCGTCGGCGTCGGGCGGGTCGTGACGGTGGCCGACGACCTCGACGCCGCCCGCTTTGCCGTCGACGCTGCGAACTGGGATTCGAGGGTTTACGCCGCCGTCGCAATCCACCCGACCAGGGCGAACGTTCTCGACGCCGATACTCGCGCCGAGATCGAGCGGTTGGCGTCGGATCCGCGGGTCGTCGCCGTGGGGGAGACGGGCCTCGACCTTTACTGGCCCGGCAAGCTCGATGGGTGCGCCACCATCGAGGAACAGGTCGACGGTTTCCGGTGGCACATCGATCTGGCGAAGCGGTTGGGCAAGACGCTGATGATTCACAACCGCGAAGCCGACCAGGACTTGCTGCGGGTGCTGAACGAGGAAGGCGCGCCGGAGACAGTGGTGTTCCACTGCTTCTCCTCGGATTCGGAGATGGCGCGGGCATGCATCGACGCCGGGTACGTGCTCAGTTTTTCGGGAACCGTGAGTTTCAAGAATGCGAAGGCTCTCCGCGAGGCTGCGCTATTGGTGCCGTCGGATCAGCTGATCGTCGAAACGGATGCGCCGTTCCTGACGCCCCATCCGTTCCGTGGCGCCCCCAACGAGTCGTACTGCCTCCCGTACACCGTGCGCGCATTGGCCGATATCCGCGGCGAGGATCCGGAGGCTCTGGCAGCGGCGTCGACGGCGACAGCGGAGCGGGTCTACAAGCTCTGAGCGCTATTCTGAGCTGACAGGTAACTCCGCGCCCGGGACCGTCGTGTCCCGGCCCGTCTACTGCGCGGAGTATTCAGATGAATGACTACATCTATCCCGACGACATCTATCCCTACGACGTCGTCACAGTCCGCATCGAAACGTGGGAATTCGAGTGCTGTGCGCCGCTGCCCGTTGTCGGCGAAGAATCTTCGTGGGCTTTGCGCCCGATGCGTGACTCGCTGTGGTTGGACGGGCAGTGGTTCGACGGGTCGGTCCACGGCGGTATCTATCCAGATTTAGAACGCACGGCAGGGACCGTTCTCTCGATCAGACTCGAGCGTGGCGAATTTCTCGAACAAGGGTCGGGGCATTGGGCGTTGGTGCCGGGGAGCATCGATCACGTTCGCGTCGAGAAAGTCCCGAGATATTTTTGTGGCGTGTCTTCGCTGGTTGCCGGTAGCCGTGGGTCGATGGAGACGGCCGTCGTCGTTGAGTTGGCTGTTCCTGCGAGGACGTGAGGGCGCACAGCTACACCGAGCCGACTCCGGTGGAATCCTCGGTCGAGATCCTCACCGTTCACATCGACATGGGTGAAATCGAATGTTGCGGGCCATATCCGGTTGTCGGAGACGAGTGTTCGTGGACGCTGACTCCGCGCGCCGACACCGGCAGGTTCGACGGTTGGGTTCACGGCGGGATGCCGGCGTCAGGAGTTAGGACCGCAGGCGTAGTCCTCGGGATTCTCGTGGTCACGACGACGTACGAGGAAGTCGGAAGTCCACGCGTGTGGTTGCCCGTCGCAGGCAGTGAGACCTATCGACGGGTCGCTGCGAGTCCTCGGTGGTTCCGGAGGTTCGGTGATTTCGACGTCGGTCCACAGAACCGGATCGAGACCGGTGTGGTCGTCGAGTTGGCCACCCCCTGTGCGCCTGTCCGGTAGTCGGCGCTACCGGAAAGGCGCACAGGGGCGGAGCCCCTAAAGCACCTTCCCCAGGAAATCCTGGGTGCGCTTCTGCTGCGGATTGCCGAACAGGTTTTCCGGCTTCCCTTCCTCGACGATGTAGCCGTCGGCCATGAAGATGACGCGATCGGATACCTCGCGCGCGAATCCCATTTCGTGGGTCACGACGACCATGGTCATGCCCTGCTTCGCGAGGTCGCGCAACACCTGCAGAACCTCGCCCACCATTTCGGGGTCGAGGGCGCTGGTGGCCTCGTCGAAGAGCATGATGTCCGGGCTCATGGCGAGTGCGCGGGCGATGGCAACACGCTGCTTCTGACCGCCGGACAGACTCGCGGGCTTGGCGTCGGCCTTCTCGGCGAGACCAACCTGACCTAGCAGTTTCGCCGCGATCTCACGTGCCTGTTCCTTGGTGGAACGGCCCGTCTGGATCGGAGCGAGCATCACGTTTTCGATGACGGTCATGTGGGGGAAGAGATTGAAGTGCTGGAACACCATGCCGATGTGTTGGCGCACTTTGTCGATATCGACGTTCTTGTCCGTCAGGTCGAACTGGTCGACGCGCACGGTGCCTGCGGTGATGTCCTCGAGGCGGTTGAGGCAGCGTAGGAAGGTGGACTTGCCCGATCCGGACGGCCCGATGACGCACACCACTTCGCCGTTCTTGATGTCGACGTCGAGGCCTTTGAGGACCTCGTTGTCGCCGAACGACTTTTTCAGTCCCTTGACTTCGATCTTGATTTCGGTGTCTGGCTTGCTCATGTTGACGGCTGTTTCGGTCACTTGTTGATCCTCTTTTCGAGGCGGTTCGAGAACTTGGTGAGCGCCATGATGATGATGAAGTACATGGCGCCGATGATCAGCCACATGTTGAAGGACTGGAAGTTGCGCGCGATGATGATGCGCCCGGTCTGAGTGAGCTCGGCCAGTCCGATGACCGACAGGATCGACGTGTCCTTGAGGGTGATGACGAACTGGTTGATGTACGACGGGATCATCGTGCGAATTGCCTGCGGCATGATGACTTTCCGCATTGTCTTCATGTAGCTGATGCCGAGGCTGCGTGATGCCTCCATCTGGCCCTTGTCGACGGCCAGGATTCCGCCGCGCACGATCTCGGCCATGTAGGCGCCGGCGTTGAGCGAGAGCGTGATGACACCGGCGGTGAATGCCGACATCTGGAAGTGCAGAGCGGCCGGGATGCCGAAGTAGATGAAGAACGCTTGCACCAGAAGCGGCGTGCCACGGAAGATATCGACGTAGGCGGTACCGATTCCGCGGACGACGATGTTTGTCGATACGCGGCAGAGTCCGAAGATCGCACCCAGGACAAGAGCGATCGCGATCGAGACGACCGACAGAACGATGGTCAGCCACAGACCTTTGAGCAGTTGTGGGTAGGTGCTCTTGATCAGCCCGATGATGGAGTTGTCGGACGACGTGGCGTCCTGGCCGAGGAACTGCGAGAGGATCTCGTCGTACTCGCCGCTGTCCTGCAGGTTCGCAAGTCCGGCGTTGAACATCTCGAGCAGTTCGGCGTTCTGGCCCTTGTTGACGGCAAAGCCGTAGCTTGCGCCGGCTTCCTTCTCGGTCACGGTTTTGAGTCCGTTGCCCTGGGTGATGCCGTAGGCCAGCACGGGGTAGTCGTCGAACACGGCGACGGAGTTACCCGTGCGGACCTCGTCGTACATGCTGGCGGAGTCAGCGAAGTAGACAGTCGTGAATCCGTATTGATCCTTGATGGATTCGGCGAACGTGGCGCCTTCGGTGCCGTTCTTGACGGCGACGCGTTTGCCCTTCAGGTCCTCGTAGGACTTGACGTCGTTGTTCGATTCGAGCACTGCCATCTGCACGCCCGACTCGAAGTACGGGTCGGAGAAGTCGAAGACCTGCTTGCGGGCGTCGGTGATCGACATGCCGGCGATGACGCCGTCTGCCTGGCCGGCCTGGACTGCTTGCAGAGCTGCGTCGAATCCCAATTGCTTGATCTCGACGTTGAATCCCTGATCCTCGGCGATGGCCCGGATCAGTTCCATGTCGATGCCGGTGAGATTGCCGTTTTCGTCCTCGAATTCGAACGGGGCGAACGTGACGTCGGTGGCGATGATGTACGTCCGGCCCGGCTGCGCCGACGCGATGCCTGGAGCGAACAGCGCTGCGATGAGCGCCAGAAGGATGGCCAGGATCGGCCACCTCGGGTTACGGGGTTTGTCGACTTTTCTTCGCACTCTCGCCCAGCTTTCGTATGTCACGCCCGGGATCGCCGGACTGCTTATGACCAGACGAGAACATACTGCGCGCCGCGCTGAATCGGTACACCGTTAACTGAGGTAAAAAGTTACCGACCTGCGACACGCCGTGTTTATTCCGTGACAAAAGTCGCAATTCGTGACCGTTTGGTTGCCGAAGCGGTGTGTGGCCGTTACCGTATTGTGATCGAACGTCGTCTGCCTTGGGATTTCCTGTGTCGCCTTTTGCCAAGATCAACTCCACGAAGTCACCACTTCTCTATTCGATGGTGGCGGCGCTGCTCCTGACGCTTGTTGTCGGTGGGCTGCTCGTGGTGGTTCAGCACAAGACGATCACGCTCGACGTCGACGGCGAGATGATCTCGCTGTCCACCATGTCGAGCAGCGTCGGTGGCGCTTTGGACAAGGCCGGATACGAGGTGGATCCGAAGGACACACTTGCGCCCAGTTCCGACGCCTCCCTGGCCGACGGAGACACTGTCGTTCTGCGACGCGCACGCGAGCTGGACTTGACCGTCGACGGCAAGCAGCAGACGGTGTGGACCACCGCGCTGACCGTGGACGAAGCGTTGAAGCAGTTCGACGTGGCCGACGACTTTGCCGTATCGGCGTCACGCTCGCATCGTTTGCCGCTCGAACGCACGGAACTCGACGTGATCAGCCCCAAGGTTGTCAACGTTGCGGACGGCGGTGCGCCCGCTACGGAAATCAAGCTTGCCGCCGCTACTGTCGGTGATCTTCTGGCCGCACGCAATGCTCCGCTCGAGCAGGCCGATACCGTTGTTCCGCCCGCCGAGACTCCTGTCACTGACGGGCTCACCGTCGAAATTACCCGGTCGCGCACCGACACCCGTGTCGAGAACCAGCCGATTCCCGCGCCGGAGAACAAGATCGACGATCCGTCGCTCGAGAAGGACTCGACCGTCGTCGAAAACCCGGGAGTTCCCGGTGAGCGCACGGCGACCATCGAGGTCAAGACCGTCAATGGTGTCGAGGCAGCGCGTACTGAGCTTTCTGCGACCGTGGTCAAGGAACCTGTTGCCGCGGTAGTGAAGGTCGGCACCAAAGAGCCTGCGGTACCGGCAATTTCCAATGCGGCGACCTGGGATGCGATTGCGCAGTGTGAGGCCACCGGCAACTGGGCGATCAACACTGGCAATGGTTTCTACGGCGGATTGCAATTCACCCAGAGCACCTGGCAGGCATTCGGCGGTGGCGAGTACGCATCGCGTGCCGACCTCGCAACCCGTGAGCAGCAGATCGCGATCGGCGAGAAGGTTCGCGCCGGTCAGGGCTGGGGCGCATGGCCTTCGTGCACAAGCAAATTGGGTCTGCGCTAACCGCGCACTGACCCCGGACCAGAAGTCAGGAACCTATGTCACCGCTTGCGAAGCTCAACTCGACGCGATCACCGCTGTTGTATTCGATGATCGCCGCGTTGCTTCTCACGCTGGTGGCCGGTGGAATTCTGGCTGTGGTCAACCACAAGACCATCACTCTCGATGTCGACGGTGAGCAGATTCGCCTGAGCACCATGGCGAGCAACGTCGACGGCATTCTCGAAGATGCGGGCTATTCGATCGGTGACAAGGACGCTGTTGCACCGGCATCGGACGCGTCCGTGTCCGACGGTGACACCGTCGTGCTGCGTCGTGCGCGCGAGATCACCTTGACGGTCGACGGTCAGCAGAAGTCCGTGTGGACAACAGCTCTCACAGTCGAAGATGCCTTGAAGCAACTCGATGTTGCTGCAGATGTTCATGTTTCGGCTTCACGTTCGCAGCGTCTTCCGTTGGACGGCGCAGCGCTCGATGTCCTCACGCCTGTTGTCGCAAAGCTGACTGACGGAGCACATGCGACGACGGATGTCCGGCTCGCAGCTCCCACTGTCGGTGAGTTCTTGACCGCCAACGGAACTCCGCTCGCAGCTGCGGACACCGTTGTTCCCGCAGCAGATGCGCCGCTCACCGAAGGCCTCGAGATCACGGTGACGCGCAATATCACCGAAAGCCGAGTGGAGACCTTGCCGCTCGATCCGCCGGATCAGCGCATCGAGGATCCGACCATGAATCAGAGCCGAACGATCGTCGAGAACCCGGGAGTGCCCGGCGTTCGTGACGTCACATTTGCGGTCAATCTGGTCAACGGTGTCGAAACCGGTCGCACGCCTGTTGCCGAGACGATCACCACACCCGCGCAACCCAAGGTTGTCCGCGTCGGTACCAAGCCGGGCACCGAGGTGCCGCCGGTCGAGAACGGCAGCACGTGGGATGCGCTCGCTCAGTGTGAGGCCACCGGCAACTGGGCTATCAACACCGGCAACGGTTTCTACGGCGGCGTGCAGTTCGACCAGAACACCTGGGAACGACAGGGCGGGCTCAAGTACGCTGCCCGCGCCGACCTCGCGACCCGCGAGGAGCAGATCGCCATTGCCACGCAAACCCAGCGTACCCAGGGCTGGGGCGCATGGCCGTCGTGCTCGGGTCGTCTCGGACTGGGTTAAGTTCTTACCTGTGTCAGACGCCGAATCGAACCAACCCATCGCCACCCCTCGCGGGCAGGCAGCGCTGCTCGGCCCGGCCGAGGTGCGCGCTCTTGCCGAGGAATTCGGTGTGCGCCCCACAAAGCAGTTGGGGCAGAACTTCGTTCACGACGCCAACACCGTGCGACGTATCGTCACTACCGCCGGCGTCACACGAGACGACGTGGTTCTCGAGGTCGGACCAGGTCTCGGCTCACTGACCATGGCCTTGATGGACGTCGTGGACCGTGTCATCGCGGTGGAGATCGATCCGAATCTGGCGGCTCGTCTGCCCAAGACGGTGTCCGAGCGCGCTCCTGAACTGGCAGATCGTCTGACGGTTGTGGAGGCCGACGCCATGCGCGTGTTGCCGTCGCAGATCCCGGGGGAGCCGACGGCTCTGGTCGCGAACCTTCCGTACAACGTGGCGGTGCCGGTGCTGCTGCACCTGTTCGCGTCGCTGCCGAGCCTGCGTACCGCGCTGGTGATGGTGCAAGCCGAGGTCGCTGATCGCCTGGCTGCTGATCCGGGAAGCAAGATCTACGGCGTCCCGAGCGTCAAGGCCAATTTCTTCGGTGAGGTCCGCCGTGCCGGCGCCGTGGGTCGCAATGTGTTCTGGCCGGCGCCCAAGGTGGAGTCCGGTCTGGTACGGATCGACCGTTACGCCGAGCCGCCGTGGCCGATGGACGAGCAGCACCGCAAGCGTGTTTTTGCCGCGATCGACGCAGCTTTTGCTCAGCGTCGCAAGACCTTGCGAGCAGCACTCAGTGGTTGGGCGGGTTCGCCGGCTGAAGCGGAGCGCAGGCTCCTTGCTGCCGGAATCGAGCCGCAGACGCGTGGCGAGATGCTCGACGCAGCGGCGTTTGTGCGTTTGGCAGGAGTCGAATAACCCTGTGCGCCTTTCTGATAGCCATCGCTACCAAAAAGGCGCACAGGGGCCGAAGGCCCCTTACTTGAACCGGCGCAGCCTCAGGCTGTTGCTCACCACGAACACGCTGCTGAATGCCATCGCGGCACCGGCCAGCATCGGGTTCAGCAGTCCCGCCGCCGCGAGGGGGATAGCTGCCGTGTTGTAGGCAAAGGCCCAGAACAGGTTGCCCTTGATTGTTTTCAGTGTCTTGCGAGACAACCTGATTGCATCCGCTGCCGAGCGAAGGTCACCGCGAACCAGTGTGATGTCGCTGGCTTCGATTGCGACATCGGTGCCGGTACCCATCGCCAGACCGAGATCGGCCTGAGCCAAAGCCGCCGCGTCGTTGACGCCGTCGCCGACCATGGCCACGACGCGTCCCTCCGCCTGCAGTTTCTTGACGGCGTCGACCTTGTCGGCTGGCATGACCTCGGCAAATACGGTGCTGATGCCCACCTGGTCTGCGACGGTCCGGGCGACGGTCTTGTTGTCGCCTGTCAGTAGGATCGGTTCGAGGCCGAGTGCCTTCAACTGCGCTATCGCCTCGGCGCTGGTGTCCTTGACGGCGTCGGCTATCACGAGGACGCCGCGTGCCGCTCCGTCCCAGCCGACTGCGATGGCGGTGCGGCCCGCCTTTTCTGCTTCGGTCTTTGCAGCCCGCAGGTTCTCGGGCAACGTCATAGCCCAGTCTTCGAGCAACGCCTCACGGCCGGCTACTACAGCGTGGCCGTCGACCATTCCCTGAACGCCTCGTCCGGCGACGTTCACGAAGTCGGAGACCGCGGGAAGTTCGCCCACGGTTTCCTTGGCACCCTTGGCAATTGCCGCAGCAATCGGGTGCTCGGAGCGATGTTCGAGAGCGCCCGCCAAACGCAAGACGTCATCGATACTCGTTCCGTCGGCTGCGATGGTGTCGAGCAGAGTCATCTGGCCGGTGGTGACGGTGCCGGTCTTGTCGAGGACGATGGTGTCCACTGCGCGAGTCGATTCCAGCACTTCGGGGCCCTTGATCAGGATTCCCATCTGGGCGCCTCGACCGGTGCCGACCAACAGTGCGGTGGGTGTTGCCAATCCGAGCGCACAGGGGCAGGCGATGATCAGGACGGCGACGGCCGCGGTGAACGCCATCTCGATTCCGTTGCCGCTACCGAGCCAGTAACCCAGTGTGGCAACGGCAATCGCGATGACAATCGGAACAAAGATGCCCGCAATGCGATCGGCGAGACGCTGAACGTCAGCCTTACCGTTCTGTGCGTCTTCGACAAGTGCTGCCATTTGGGCGAGTTGCGTGTCGCTGCCGACTCGGGTGGCCCGGACGGACAGGGTGCCGCCTACGTTAACGGTGGCTCCGACAACGCTGTCGCCGACGCCTACCTCCTCGGGCACCGATTCGCCGGTCAGCATGCTCAGGTCTACGGCGGAGCGGCCTTCGGTGATGACTCCGTCGGTGGCGATCTTCTCACCTGGGCGGACGATGAAGACGTCGCCGGTGACAAGATCTTCGGCCGGGATTCTGACCTCGGCACCGTCTCGCAGGACTGCAACGTCTTTTGCGCCGAGTTCCATGAGTGCACGCAGCGCCGCACCCGAGGTGCGCTTGGACTTGTGCTCGAAGTAGCGTCCGGCCAACACGAAGGTGATCACACCTGCGGCGACCTCGAGATAAATGTTGGCGGTGCCGTCCATTCGGTCGACGGTGAGCGAAAACGCGTGTTTCATCCCGGCTTCGCCGGCTGTGCCGAAGAACAGCGCGTACAGCGACCACAGGAACGCGGCAATGGTGCCGATGGAGATGAGGGTGTCCATCGTGGCTGCGCCGTGCCGGAGGTTGATCCAGGCGGCGCGATGGAAAGGCAGAGCCGCCCAGACGATGACAGGGGCCGCCAGTGTGAGGGAGAGCCATTGCCAGTTCGTGAACTGAAGTGCGGGGATCATCGCCATCGCGATGACGGGAACCGAGAGTAGGGTCGAGACGATCAGCCGGGCGCGCAGTTCGCGGAGGTCACGATCCTGTGGGGTCTCCACGTCTGCGTCGGCGGTGCTGGCAGGCGGCGTGGGGAGCGCTGCCGAGTAGCCCGCATTTTCTACGGTGGCGAGCAGTTCATCTACCCCGACGGTGTCGGGGTACGAGACCTTGGCCTTCTCCGTGGCGTAGTTGACCGTGGCACTGACGCCGTCGATCTTGTTGAGTTTCTTCTCGATTCGAGCGGCGCACGACGCGCAGGTCATTCCCGTGATGGCGAGTTCGACGCTACCGACGGTGGTGGGTGTACTCATCGGTGACCTTCCTCATGGGGTGCGGGCGTGTTCGATGTGCTGGACGCCGGCGCGTGGCTCGGGCTCTCGACGGGGTTTCCGACTGCCGCCCCCACTCCGAAGGCGGCGCCGAATACGACGACAAGGCCTCCGGCGTAGGCGGCAAGTGTTGCCGATGTGCGCATGGCCGTCAGCTGTCTACGACGGCGTAGCCGGCTTCGTCGACTGCCGCGGCGATGTCGGTTGCGGATACGGGTGCGTCACTCGTGACGCTGACGCGGCCGCTGGCCAGATCGACGTCGACGGCGGTCACTCCGGCGATGTTGCCGATCTCTTCCTTGACGGATCCGACGCAGTGTCCGCAGGTCATTCCGGAAACGGTGTATTCGGCGGTGGTCATGGGAGATCCCTTCGGTTGACTGGCTCTATTGTACGGATACCCCGTGTAGGTATCGCTTCGAGATTCAAGGTACCCCCAGGGGGTATGACTGTCAATGGGCTGGGCTGTGATCTGACACTCGAGCGAGACAAAGTCGAGGATCTATGATCTACTTGTGTTGGTCGTAAGTGTTTGTGTTTGTGTTTCCACGCTCGCAAATGGTTAAGTTGCGAGCGTTTGGACATCCTCCACGGATTTGTCTCAGAACGGTCGTAGTAAGTGACCCGGGCGGTCGCAGTGACAGCCTGTAGACACTGTGTTAGAGGAGATTTACATGGCAGAGGGCATCGTGAAGTGGTTCAACTCCGAGAAGGGGTTCGGCTTCATTGCTCCCGAAGACGGCAGCGCTGACGTCTTCGTTCACTACTCCGAGATCCAGAGCGGCGGCTTCCGCACGCTCGAGGAGAACCAGCGTGTTGCGTTCGAGATCGGTCAGGGCAACAAGGGCCCGCAGGCCACCGGCGTTACCGTCGTCTAAGACGTCCATGTGAGCCGGGCAACCGGCGCATGACGTACTCGACAAAACCTCAACTCTTTTTGGGTTGGGGTTTTGTTGTATCCGAATGAAAAGTGTTGTCAGGCATTACGATAGCGGGCGGTGATCACAGCCTGCTCCTCGGCGATTATTCGACATTCCGCGCGTAGTTCGGGTGGATTCAGCACTGTGAAGTCCACCTCGAAGGCCCGCAGCCATTGTGCGACGGAGCGCAGTGAATTTCCGGAAAGTGCTATGACGCAGCGATTTTCGCCGTCGGATTCCACTGATCCCCACTGATCGCTGACCATCGGCGCGATCTGTTCGATGGGCGCATGGAGCAGAACTGTTGCGCGCGTGGACGAAAAGGCGCGGGCGACTCCTCGGGACACGAATTCCGCTGCCCCGCCCTGAGGTAGCTCTCGAGGCGAAAAACGTGGTCCGGTAGGAATCTTGGGTTCCATTCGGTCGACGCGAAATGACCGCCAGTCTTCCCGTGAGAGATCCCACGCCACCAGGTACCACCGCACGCCCGACCGCACGAGGCGGTACGGCTCCACTTCGCGGCGGCTCTGCGTGCCGTCATGGGTGGCGTAGTCGAACCGAAGTCGCTCGTGGTTGTGGCACACCGATGCGATGGCGGACAGGACGGACGCGTCCACTGCGCTCGTGGCCGGTTCACGCGGCACCACATCGATCTGCAGCGATTCCAAGCGATAGCGCAGCCGGGGCGGCATGATCTGGCGGAGCTTGGCAAGAGCACGCATCGAGGCCTCGCCGATGCCGACCACCGAGCCGGTGGCGCCGGACTGCAATGACAACGCCACCGCAAGTACTTCTTCGTCGTCGAGTTGAAGGGGAGGCATCTCGGCCCCGGCGCCGAGACGGTATCCACCACCGACACCCACCGTCGCGTCCACCGGATATCCGAGGTCGCGTAGGCGGTCGACGTCGCGGCGAACGGTGCGCGGTGTGATTGCAAGCTTGTCTGCGAGTTCGGCGCCGGACCAGTCTCGACGGGTCTGGAGTAGTGACAGCAACCGCAGTAGACGAGCTGATGTCTCCTTCATGAAATTCAGTGTCGCAGAGATTGAGGACTGTAACGGTCCTCAATTGATTCTAGGTTTATCCGCATCCGGGAAATCGAGAAGAAATGTGGGGCTCAATCATGAATCACAGCAGTCCGATGATCGAGACGAAGTCGCTCACCAAGCACTTCTCGCAGGGTAAGAACCTTGTCGAAGCGGTCAAAGGCGTGACGCTCGATGTTGCGGAGGGGGAGTTGGTAGCCCTGTTGGGGCCGAACGGCGCCGGCAAGTCGACGACGTTGCGCATGCTGACTACTTTGCTCGAACCGACCTCAGGCAGTGCGCGCATCGCTGGCTTTGATGTGTCCGATGCGCGAAGCGAGGTGCGTTCGCGTCTCGGATACGTCGGACAGGGCAATGGCGCCGGCCACAACCAGCGGGTTCGCGACGAATTGGTGACGCAGGGACTGTGTTACGGAATGTCCAAGCCGGATTCACAGGGTCGGGCTGACGAACTTCTCACCGATCTGGAACTCGCGGATCTCGGAACTCGCAAGGTCAGCACGCTGTCAGGAGGTCAGCGCCGACGGCTCGATATTGCACTCGGCCTGGTACATCGGCCACCGCTACTGTTTCTCGACGAGCCCACGACGGGCATGGACCCGCAGAGTCGGGCCAATTTGTGGGATCACATACTCCGGTTGCGGCGCGAGATGGGCACGACAATCGTGTTGACGACGCACTATCTCGAAGAAGCGGATTCGATGGCGGAGCGAGTCATCGTCATCGACGAGGGGACCGTGATCGCCGACAACACGGCCGCCGCGCTGAAGGCGGACCTTGCGGGCGATCATCTGTCGCTGACGTTCGAGACCGAAGAGGCTGCCGCAGTTGCGGCGTCGGTGGCGCAGCAACTTGTCACGGTGCGGGAGACTGCCGTCGACGGACTCATGGTGAGTATCCGTGCGAGCGAGGGTGATTCGACGCTCCCGGTGCTTCTGCGCGAAGCGGATGCGCGGGGTGCCCGCGCTCTGGCCGCCGACATCACCCGCCCGACGCTCGACGACGTCTTCCTCACCCTGACCGGACGCAGCCTGCGTGAGAGCGCTGCCGCAGTCGCTTCCTAGAGCACTCGAGAAAGTAGGACTTTGCCATGACACTCACACTCGATACCCCACGCGCTGTGCGCGGCAACATCGTTCGCGACAGCGCGATAGTGATGGGGCGTGAACTGCGCCCGATGTTGCGTGACCCGGTCAGTGTTGTCTTCAGTCTCATTCAGCCACTGATTCTGCTCGCATTGTTCGGTCCGCTGCTCAAAGGCGTCCCGGGCACCGGTGACGGCGTGTGGAATTGGTTCATCCCCGGTGTGCTGGTGATGATCGCGATCTTCGGCACGACGATGACAGGCTCGAACCTCCTGATCGAAATGCAGCAGGGATCGCACGAGAGAATGTTGGTGACGCCGCTACGACGCTCGTCGTTGTTGATCGGTCGGGCATGCAAGGAGATGGTTCCACTTGCGGCGCAGGCGATTCTGATCATTCTCGTGGCGTTACCACTCGGATTGGACGTGAATGCTGCCGGCGCGGCAGTCGGGATTGTTCTGCTCGGAGTATTCGGCGTCGGGCTCGGGGCCCTGTCCTATGCTTTGGCTCTGGCTGTGCGGGAGCAGGATTGGATGTTCTGGGTGGTGCAGCAAACGCTGATGTTCCCGCTCCTGATTCTCTCGGGGACCATGCTTCCGCTCGACGATGCGCCGGGTTGGATGAAGGTACTCGTGAATATCAACCCGCTGGGATATGTCGTGGATGCGGAGCGTGCACTATTTGCCGGGGACTTCGCGGCGGGCAGCGTTCTGGCCGGGGTTGTCGCCGCCGTGAGTGTGGCAGTTGTCGGGCTTGGAGTAGGTGTCCGAGCCGTCAAATGAGGCGTCAGCCGGTTGTAGGTTTTCGCCCAGGTGTTCGCAGCGCCTATTGTTGTACCTTGTGCTCTCCGTCGTTCCACGCCCTGTAGTAGTCCGGGCCCCGTCCAAGGTGAATCTGCATCTGGCTGTCGGGGACCTGCGCGACGACGGCTATCACGATCTGACCACCGTATTCCAGGCATTGTCGCTGGCAGACACGGTGACGGTGTCGGCCGCCGATGGTTTGTCCGTCAGTGTTGTGGGCGATGACGCCGCCGCCGTGCCCACGGACCGGACCAACCTTGTCTGGAAGGCTGCAGAGCTGCTGTCGGCCGAAGCCGGAGTGGAGACGGACGTCGAGATTCTCATCGACAAGGGAATCCCCGTCGCCGGCGGTATGGCCGGTGGCAGCGCGGACGCAGCGGCGACGTTGGTTGCGCTCAATGCGTACTGGAAATTGGATCTCTCGCGGCGTGAACTGGACGGCTTTGCCGCGAAGCTGGGTAGCGATGTCCCGTTCTCACTGCATGGCGGCACCGCGCTGGGAACCGGGCGCGGCGAGCAGCTTGTTCCCGTGCTGACTCGAAACACTTTTCACTGGGTGCTGGCGCTGGCCAAGGGCGGGCTGAGCACACCGGTCGTGTTCCGCGAACTCGACAAGCTGCGGGCCGAGGGCACCCCAAACCGACTCGGTGACGCGGACGATCTGATCCACGCCCTCACCACCGGCGATCCGCGACAACTGGCACCACTACTCGGAAACGATCTGCAGGCGGCGGCGTTGTCGCTCAATCCGGCGCTGCGCCGGACACTGCGCGCAGGCGTCGACGCCGGCGCTCTGGCCGGCATCGTCTCCGGATCAGGACCGACCTGCGCTTTCCTCTGCAGCGACGCACAGTCTGCCGTGGATGTCAGCGCTGAACTTGCGGGAGCGGGGGTGTGCCGCACCGTTCGCGTGGCGAGCGGACCCGTTCCCGGAGCACGAATACTCGACAAAGCGGCAAAGGGACAGCACTGATGGCTAACTTGATCAATCTGGAAAACGTGTCGAAGTCGTTCGGCGTCAAGCCGTTGCTCGACGGGGTGTCGATGGGCGTCGAGGAGGGCGAGCGTATCGGCGTCGTCGGCCTCAACGGTGGCGGCAAGACAACCATGCTCGAAGTCCTCGCGGGCGTCGAGGAACCTGATTCAGGTCGGGTCAGCCGCGTCGGTGGACTGCGGATGGCGGTCGTGACGCAGCGCGGTGTGCTGCCTCCCGGATCCACTGTCGGCGATATCGTTCTGGGTCCGCTGGGTGTCGCTCAGCATGAATGGGCAGGCAATGCCCGGATCCGCTCCGTTCTCTCCGGAATCGGAATCGACAACCTCGGCGCCGGCGGCGAGCGTTCCGCATTGGACGCGCAGGTCGACGGACTCTCCGGTGGTGAGCGTCGACGCGTCGCACTGGCCGCAGCCCTCGTTCAGGATCTGGACCTGCTCGTACTCGACGAGCCCACCAACCACCTCGACGTCGAGGGCGTGCAGTGGCTGGCCGAGCACCTCGTATCGCGTCGTAGCGCCCTGGTGGTCGTGACCCACGATCGTTGGTTCCTCGACACTGTCGCCACGCGAACCTGGGAAGTTGTCGGCGGCGGCGTCGAAAGCTACGAGGGTGGCTACAACGACTGGGTATTCGCCCGCGCCGAGCGCTCCCGTCAGGCCGACGCTTCCGAGGAGCGTCGACGCAACCTCGCGCGCAAGGAATTGGCGTGGCTGCGCCGCGGTGCGCCGGCCCGAACGTCCAAGCCGAAGTACCGCATCGAGGCCGCCGAAGCGTTGATCGCCGATGTCCCGGCACCTCGCGACGCCGTCGCATTGGCGTCGTTCGCGCAGCGTCGACTCGGCAAGGTTGTCATCGAACTCGAAGACGCTCGGCTCGAGACTCCGGACGGCCGCGTTCTGGTCGAAGATCTGACGTGGCGTCTTGCTCCCGGAGAGCGCGTCGGCCTCGTCGGAGTCAACGGATCCGGCAAGACGACGTTGCTGCGCACGCTCGCCGGTGAGCTGGAACCTGCTGCGGGACGGCGTATTCAGGGCCAGACCGTGCATATCGGGTGGCTCAAGCAGGAACTCGACGATCTGCCCACCGATATGCGGGTGCTCGACGCGGTCAAGGATGTGGCTGAGCGAATCACCTTGGGTGACAAGGAAGTTTCTGCCGGTCAGTTGGCGGAACGTCTGGGCTTCACGCCGGCACGTCAGCGGACACCGGTGGGGGATCTCTCCGGTGGTGAGCGTCGACGCTTGCAGTTGACGCGAGTTCTCATGGCAGAGCCCAACGTGCTGCTCCTCGACGAGCCCACTAACGACCTCGACATCGATACGCTCCAGCAACTCGAGGATCTGCTCGACGGCTGGGCCGGGACGATGGTCGTCATCTCGCACGACCGTTACCTGATCGAACGTATCTGTGACACCACCTGGGCGCTCTTCGGTGACGGCAAGCTCACCAACCTACCCCTCGGTATCGAGGACTACCTGCGTCGACGGGCAGCGATGGGCGACGGCGACAACCCGTCTGTGGCATCAACGGCCAGCGGCGCGACCAAGAGTAAGCAGGCTCGTGACGGGGCAGCGGATCGCGCTGCACGTAAGGAACTTTCGAAGCTCGAGCGTTCCATCGCCAAGCTGGACGATCGGGAGAAGAAGCTGCATGCGTCGCTGGCCGATGCGGCCACTGACCCCGACAAGTTGCAGAGCCTCGGCGCTGAACTCAAGACTGTTCTCGCGGACAAGGAAGCTGCTGAAGAGCAGTGGATGGAGTTGTTCGAGGAACTCGACGGCTAGAGGCATCTGCCATATCGGCGGTGAGTTACCCGCGAACCCGGTGTCGAGAGTTTTCTTGCGATGCCGGGTTTTTGCGTGCATAGGCACTGATCCGGAACGCTGATCTTTGAACCCGCGCATGCGTGTGGGCTTCGCATCGGCTAGCTGGTGATGCGAAGCTCTCACACGGTATTCAGTTCCGGCAGAGCCGGTTTCAGTCTCGGTGCATTGGGCCTTGGCGGGTGGTGGAGCGTCGGCGTCGTTGTTTCGGGTCGATCGCAGCTGGTGGGATGAACCAAGGTTTGTGATCGTCGCCCATCTTGATTTCCCAGATGCCGCGGAACCCGCTGGTGCTGTGGATCAATCGGTGGTGGCTACGGCAGAGGAGGGTGAGGTTGTCCATCACCGTCGGACCGCCCACTGACCAGGGTTTTATGTGGTGGGCGTCGCACCAAGCGGGTACGGCATCGCAGTTGGGGAAGGCGCAGCCTTTGTCCCGGGCGATCAGCGCCGTGCGTTGTTCGGGCGTGACGAGGCGTTTGTGCGGCGTCGCATCGAGCGGTGCGCCGTTGCCGTCCATCAGGACGGTGGAGAGCATGCAGTCGCACGCAAGCATCCGCGTCAGGCTCACACGGAGTGGTCCCATCCAGGGCATGTATCCGACATCAAGATCCTCGACATCAGGCTCGTCGTCATCGAATGCACTGCTGTAGAACTCGCCATCGCTGACGTCGGTATCGTTACCTGAGGCTGTCTCGCTGCGCATGGTGGCGCATTCCCGATGCTCGGCAAGATCTTTCGCGGTGATGTGCACATTCACGTGCGGACGCTGCCCACCGTCAACACCGGTGACGGCGTTGTCGAGGTACCGGCGGATCAGTTCCGTGAAGGCGTCGGCGGTTCGTTTGGCAGCTGATCGCTGATCCGGGGTTCCGTCCGCGGCCGGTTTCGGTATCGACAACCCCGAGAGCGCCGACAACAACATTTCACCAGTGAGCGCGTCGAAATCGCCCTTGATCGCGACCCGACCGTTCAACGTCGGAGCGATCCGCAAGACGTTGAGGTCATCGTCCTCGCCGGGCGGGGTGTCGTCGGACTCGAAGATCCGCTCGAGGACCGCAATCGCGTAGCGGAGTTTGATGGTGGTCGCTTCCACCCCGGATGCGGCAGCCAACAGAGTCTTCATGCAGGACGGCAACGCCCTGTCGGGCATGCCTTTTGGTGGTGATTCGCAGAACGCGGCAACTATTGCCGCATGATCGAGCGAGAGGTCACCGGCCTCGAATTGAGCATTAATGTCCGGAAACCCTCGCAGCGCGGCACCGAGAGCGGCGATTTTGTTACCGGCCGCGTTCTGCAGCATCGTGTTCGCTGCCAACCATCGCCCCACACCGCGGTAGCAGAGCACCTGCTCGTCCGGATTGAGCGCCAATTCATCAACGGCGGCAACCCGAATCGCTTCCAGCCGAAGAATTTCCGCCGATGCACAGACTGCAACGTCCCGAACCTCGGCTGGGCGTAACCGCCACAACATCGCGCGCACACCTACTGCCGAACCGGCTACAACATCCCCCACTGCAGTTGAATCACTTACCGTCGTCATCAAGGCCTCCCCACCCGTGACTCCAATTATACTCGAACACCTTTTCGATTCAAGGTATATTTCGGACACATTTTCGACCAAAGTTGGGAGAATGATCGCGATCAACGCGTTGAAAAGTGGCTCTAGTCAAGCGGATCCGTCGGTTCTATGCGATGTTGGCTGGAGATGTAGTTGTCGACTAGGGTGGCGCGAAGGCAATCCGACTGCGGCTAGAACTTCAGGGTGAGTCGACCGTTCTCGTCGCTGATGTGAACGTGACGATCCACCGCTGGGGGATTGGTGCCGCTGAGTTGAGTCAACTCGGCGGCGTTCTCGGGGCCGGTGTGGCCGGCGAGACGTCGGCCGTCCGGCGTCGTAGCGATGACGAACCCGGTTTCCGGTTCGCCCATTCTGTTGTATTCGACTGTGGCGGTGATGATCTTGGCACTTCCGACATAGCCGGTGACCAGGTCGGGTGCATGGGGTGTGAGGGTGCGGGCCTGGGGATCTCCGACATATCCGCGTTCATGTGCGGACGCGGAGAGCAGTACGGCATGTTGGTAAGTGAGAAATCCGCCGTTGCCGTGAACCAAGGCGAGTTGGTCGCCTGATCGGAGTCGGCGTGTCACCTCGGTCAAGGAATGGAGGGTGTAACTGTTGAGCGGTCCGCCGAAGAACGAGTGACCACCGGTGACGCTGGGGACGGTGTCACCCGGCAGTCCGAGTTCGTGAATCAACAGCTTCGGCACGATCGGAAAGCAACTGTAGGCGTCCACGATATCGAGGGCTTCGGCGCTTACTCCGGCGTTGCCGAGTGTGCGGTCCACGGTATCCTGCAAGGCTTCGGATCTGTGAAAGTTATTTCTGTGCAATATGTCCAGCGGATCAACGGCCCCGGCTCCGCCCCACAGATAGACGAGCCTGTCTTGGTCGATGCCGAATTCGAGGGCCCTCGCCAGGGAGCAGATCACCACGGCAGCAGCCTGATTCACGAAGGGCATGGCGTTGAGCATCAAAGGATAGGGTTCGGACACCATCCGGTTGCCCGGCCCGACGGTGCTGATCTCTTCTGCGGTACGTACTTCCGATGTCCACGACGCCGAGTTCTTCGCGGCGATAGTTGAGAACTCGGCATACATCTGCGCTGACCAGTCCAGGGACGCTTGGGCGTCGTGGCCGATCGATTCGCTGAAACTGTTCTCGAACAGTGGGTAGACGCGGGTGGGCACGATGAATCCCGCGCGCTGCATCTCGGCGCCGCCCAGATCGGCGGGATCGAAGCCGGGAGGTCCGCCGGGTTCGGTGGCCCACCCGAGAGAATCGGGAGCGACGCCCGATTTTCGCAGTGCGGTTGTGGTGGCGTGTGATTCACCGCCCACGAGCAGCGCGACGGAGGATGTGCCGTCTGCAATGGCAGCGCCGATTCGATCGAGAAGTGCTGCAGGCCAGTGCCCACCGATCGGTGAGGTGGTGGTGATCGCGGGGGTGGCGCCAAGTCTGGTGGCCAGAAGCTCGGGGAGGTTGTCGTATGCCCAACTGACGGTCTTGATCGCGTAGATCGTGTCGATGTGGCTACTGAACGAGGGCTCTCCACTGTCCGTGAGGGCGGCAATTGTCGCTTTGTAGATCAAGTCGAGCGGTTCGAGGTGCCCGTCATCCGGATTCCATCGCAGATCCCCTACGCCGACGATGACGGGAATCCGTGATGCGTCAACCATCGTGTTCCTCTTTCAGCCAGTTCTCGTGTGTGCCCGACGTCGGGAGTTCCGCCACGATAGCGCTGCGATAAGTACGTGTAACCAGGGGGTCACATTCAGAAACTTTCGGATTACTATTTAGGTATGCCTAACGAAAGTCCTATACTCGTTTGCATGACAGCTGTTGCGGAGAGAATGTTGGTGCCCGTGGGGCCTCGGGTCATCGACGATCCGTATTCGATGACCACCGTGACATTGAAGTTGTCGCATCAGCGCCAGTGGGCGGCGCACCGACACCCGGAACATGAGCTGATCTGGGGTAACTCTGGCGGAATGCTCACCGTTGTTGCCGATGGCATCACGTGGGAGGTGCCGCCGTCGGCGGGCCTGTGGCTGCCGGCCGGAGTGCTGCATTCGGTCAAGGCAGGTCCGGGTACCGAGTTTTTCTGCACCTACTTCCGCCCTGAGGCGCACGCTGCGCCCGCCACAGTGCCCGGGCTCTTCGGGGTGAGTGCCTTGTTGCGGGAGGTTCTGCTGCACATGCATCGTCGCAACATGCCGGACGAGGCTCGCAGTCGTGCCGAGCGTGTGGCGTTCGACATGCTGCAACCGCTCGAGGTTGCCGCTGTCGAGGTTCCGATGCCGACGGATCCGCGAGCGTTGTTCGTCGCCCAAGCACTGGTCGCTAATCCAGCGGATCAGCGGTCACTGTCCGAATGGGCACTGACTGCCGGCGGGAGCGTCCGAACGTTGACCCGCGTCTTCACCCAGGGAACGGGAATGACCTTTGCCCAGTGGAGAATTCAGGTGCGCGTACGAGCGGCACTGACCTATCTCGCAGCCGGGGTTCCGGTTTCAGTGGTCAGTCGACGCGTGGGATACGAAACCCCGAGCGCGTTTGTCGCGGTCTTCCGCAGGGTCACCGGCCGGACCCCGGGCGCCATGATGAAGCACCCGAATCGTGGCTCTCATGCACCGCAGGAGCTTCTGCGCGCCTGATCTGCGGTCGCCGCTGATCTGAATCAGCCGCGCCCTTCGACGTACGATGCCAGGTTAGCCAACGAGGAGGCGATCCCCGTCTCGTGTACCGCTTGATCGATGCCGGGTGGCACATCCGTGGCTGTGACGGTCACCTCGGTCCCGCTAACAGCGGCAGCGAGGTGCCAGGTCATCGTCATGGTTCCGGCATACGACGGGTCGTCGGACTCGAACACCGCCCGCTGCACCACACGCTCCGGCGGCACCAGTTCGGCGAATCCGACATCGACGACATCCGTCGCGGCTGACGTCTTGCCAGGGCTGTCGGTGGAGTCCAGATAGGTGAGAACCATTCGAAACCCGCCACCTGGCCGCGGATCCCACAGCTCGATCCGCCCGCGCATACCGTCCGGTGGCAACCAAGCCTCGAGAGACTCTCGGTCGAGGAGGGCGTCGTAGACGACCGTCGGTGGTGCCTCGATCACCAGGCTGGCGCGGTCGATCCTGTCCATAGTCCGATTCTAGAGCCACAGGCTCTCAACGCCGCGGTGTCGACCATGCCTCCCACAGTTGCGCGTACCGGCCGCCGAGGTTGACCAACTCGTCGTGGGAACCCTGTTCCACGACGCGTCCGCCGTCCATGACAAGAATGTTGTCGGCGTCGACAGCCTGTGAGAGCCGGTGGGCCACAGTGATCGAGGTGCGCCCACGAGTCAGCGCGAGAGCGGCGTCGTCGAGTATGCGGGCGCCGGCGCTGCCGGCTTCTGCCGTTGCCTCGTCCAGAATCAGCAGGGGTGGATTCAGGAGTTCGATCCGTGCGAGTGCAAGCTGTTGCGCCTGGGTCGCAGTGAGGCGATGCCCGCCGTCACCGACTACTGTCTCGATGCCTTCGGGCAGTGCTCCGACCCAGTCCGAGGCGCCGACGGTATCGAGGGCGGAGGCGATGTCGGCGTCGGTTGCTGCCGGGGCGGCCAGACGCAGATCCTCGGCCAACGTGCCTGCAAAGACGTGCACTTCCTGGGTAACCAACGCAACGGCGCTCCGAGCGGTGCTCCGCGAGAGTTGATCTCGGGGAACGGTGCCGATTCGCACGGAGCCCTCGGTGGGCCCGTAGGTGCCGGCGAGAAGTTTTGCCACCGTGGACTTTCCGGCGCCGGTGGCTCCCACGAGCGCGGTGACGGTACCGGCCGGAATGGTGATGTCGATATCGCGCAACACGGGGGCGTCGCCCGGGCGGTAGGAGAAGGTCACGTCCTCGAGCGACGCGGAGCTGTCGACGGGTTCACGGGGATCGGCCGGAAGCGGAGGTACCGGTGCCAGGGTGACGCCGACAAGGCGAGCCAGAGCGATTGTGCCCTCTTGTAGTTCGTCGAAGACACTGAGAACGGCTCCGACGGGGTCGAACAACCGATGGAAGAACAGGGCCGCTGCGGTGGCGGCTCCGATGGTGGCATGCCCGTTCTTCACGAGCCAGAATCCCGTGATCAGAACTGCTGAGAGCCCGATGAACTCGGCGATGTTGAGACGACCGAAAAACCTGGTCCGTAGTCGTGTTGTCTTCAGGCTGAGCTGTACCGCGGTCAGTGAACGGGATTCGATCTGCTCCAGATGTGGCTTCGCCAACCGTAGGGATCCGACGGTGTCGGAATTACTCAGTGAGTCGAGGAGCTGTTGTGCGCGGGCGCCTTCCGCCTCACGTTCTTGTCGGTAGACTGGGGCTGACTGTGTGAGGTACCAGCGCAGGGCGCGTACCTGGATCGGTGCGGCAATCACTGCAGCAACCGCAAATCGCCAATCGAGTGCGCCCAACCCGACAAGAGTCAACGCAATGGTGAGCGCAGCGGTGGCAAACACCGGCAACGCCTGTGACACGGCTTGCGTTACCAGGCGGACGTCACCGGTGATGCGGGAGACGAGGTCGCCCCGCCCGGCGCGCTCGACATCGCTCTGGGGGAGGTCGAGCACTCGGACGACTACTTCTTCGCGAAGGTCCGCTACGACGCGTTCCCCGACCCCGGCCAGAAGATATTCGCTGGCACCGACCAGCAGCGAGGACAGAACGGCAACGGCAACCAAGGCCCCGGTCAATGTTCCGATGCGGGAGACGATGTCGGCTCCACCAGACGTGACGGTGTCTACCATCTCGCCCAGAATCAGCGGGGTGAGAAGGCCGATTGCCGTGGCTGCGGTCAAGG
Organism: Rhodococcus globerulus; assembly: GCF_019334125.1. Taxonomy (NCBI): domain Bacteria; kingdom Bacillati; phylum Actinomycetota; class Actinomycetes; order Mycobacteriales; family Nocardiaceae; genus Rhodococcus; species Rhodococcus globerulus. The sequence goes on along the minus strand of NZ_CP079698.1, from coordinate 6,357,154 downwards.
TGACCACCGCACCGCTCGCGGCGAGGCGGTGCGGATGCAACAACCGAAGTGCCTCGGTACGAGCCTGTTTGGGAGTTGCGGTGGGGAGTAGGTCGTTCACAGTTCGATCACCCGATCGCAGATATCGAGCAGCGCGGGGCTGCTGGTGAGAAGAATTGTCGCGTGAGCACTGCGAACCTCGGATATCCCGCGGGCAATGCGCGCTTCAGTGACGGAGTCGACGGCAGTGGTCGGATCGTGCAGTACCAGTACCGGCACGTCGCTCGCCAACGCGCGCGCGAGCGCAACTCGTTGACGTTGGCCGCCGGACAGTGAGTTGCCCTGCTCGGTGACGGCGGTGGCAAGGCCGTTCGGGAGAGCCTCGATCACTTGATCTGCGGCGGCGGCGGAGATGGCGAAGTCGGTTCGGTGGCCGACCGGAGCCAGGGCATGGATGTTCTCACCGACAGTGCCGATGAAAAGCGCGGAGTCATGCGGCGCAGCAAGGATGTGTGTGCGAAGTTCGTCGATATCCAGTTCGTGGATAGCGTTGTCACCCAGGTGAATTGATCCTTCGATGGGATCTGTCCGGCGCGCCAGCACGTCCATGAAAGCATCGACCCAGGCCGTGTTGTCGCAGGTGATACCGACGATCTCGCCGCGCTTGACATCCAGATCGACCGGCGCCGAACCGGCCAGGACAACGTCACGAAGTGTCAGAGACTCCGAATGATTCAGTGCTACCGGATCGCTTGCGGGGGCGACGGCGCGGCTCGTCCCGATAAGCGCCGCAACACGATTCGCGGACGCTCGGGCACGGGCCAGTCCGGCGCCGAAATAGATGATGTCGATCAGCGGTCCGCGAAGGAACTGCGCCAACCCCACCACCGCAATGAACTCGCCGATCGAAATACTGCCGGACGCTGCCATTCTGCCGCCGACGTATGCGATGACGGCAAGGTAAGCGCCCGCGATGGCGACGTTGGCTGCCGAGTACATCGCTTGGTAACGCTGGGCGCGCAAGGTGGCATCAAGCGATGTCCGGCTGGCACCTCGATAGCGCTGCGCCGCAGCGTCTCCGGCACCGATGCCGGAAAGAATGCGTAGACCCGCCAGCAAGTCGGCAGCGAGTGCCCCGGCGCGCGCGCCCTGCCACTGATCCGTTTCGGCTCGACGTTCGAGTGGGCGGCTCACGACCTGCATCAGTGCTAGCACCGGGGGAGTGCTGAGGATGACAAGAAGTCCGAGCGGCACTGAGATGACCAGTAACGAGATTGCTGCGGTCAGCACTCCGCAGGCAGCGCCGAGTTTGGTGCTGAGAGTGTGAGTGAATCCGGCCACGGAACCGGCGTCGGAGGTGGCGATCGAATAGACCTCACCGGGCATCCTGCGCGGATTCATGCCGTGCGGATCGAGGCCGCGTCTGGCGATGTCCATCCGAAGTCGATGAGCGCCGTACTCGGCGACCGAGTCTGCGATACGAGCGGCAATTCTCCAGCTGAGCAGCAGGCCTGTGAACAGGATGCCGAGAACCAGAATCCACTTGCCGAGCGCCGCAGCGTCGCTGGTTGCCACAGCGCGGTCGATGACCGCACCGATCACGACCGGGACCAGAGCTTCGGCCACCTGGTGCCCGGTGAAGCCCACTGACGCGGCGGCCAGCTTCGGCCCGCGCCCTTCGGCTGCGATGGCACGCGTGATCACCTGACGTGGCGTGATCGCCTGAGGCAGCAGCGGACGGTCGGTATCGTTACTCGGATGAAGCGGCGTTGATGACACTCGGTCCACGCTAGGGATCGACAGCGCTTGTTATGAAGTCACGCCGATGCCAAAACTTGTCGTGAACAGGCCATATAGGGCGCACTGGCCGAATTGCGATACTAGTTGACCCCGTTGTGACGGAGAATTTGTCGACGTGGCCTCGGCTCTGCAATAAATTAAGGTCTGCCTTACCTTTGTGCGGTTGTTGTGCGTTTCGTGTTTCACCGATGTTGGAGATTGTCGTGAGTCTTGTGTTCGGCGAGGTGCTCTTCAAGGAGTACGTGACCCCGGGAATGGTCCGGATCGTGTTCGGTGGGGAGGGCTTGACCACGTTCCGATCAACAGGTGTCGGTGACGAGTATCTCCGCCTCCATTTCCCGGTTCCCGCAACGGGTAAGTTCGTTCTGCCGGAAGAAGATCCGCACGCGCCACGCGGATGGCGATACCCGGAAGGGGAGGAAGCTTCGCCGTGCCAGCCTTACACGGTGCGACGGTTCGATTCCGAAACCAGCCGTATGACTGTCGATTTCGTGGTTCACGACGGTGGGATAGCCAGCGATTGGGCGCAGAACGCCGCGATTGGTGACGCGCTGGCGATCGGCGAGTCCCGCGGTCTGTACGAGCCACCGGTCGGTGCGTCCTGGCAGGTGTTTGTTGCCGACGCAACCGGACTCCCGGCATTGGGCCGCCTGATCGAAGAGTTGCCTGCGGGCATGTCGGCCAAGGCGATAGTCGAGGTGGTGGACGAGTCGCACAAGCAGCAGATCGAGTCGGCCGCGGATGTCGAATTCATCTGGTTAGTGGGCAGTGGCAATGGCATTGCGCCGTCGAAACTACCGGACGCGGTGCGTGCACTGAATCTGCCCACCGACCCCGGATACGTCTGGGTGGCAGGGGAAAGCACGATGCTGCGTGACATCCGCAAGTATCTCCGACATGAACTGAAGTTGCCGGCAGAGCAGTACAAGGTGATCGGCTACTGGACGTACAAGGCCGAAGTATGGAATGCGAAATACGAAGCGCTCGACGAGAGGATTCGGGCGCAGTTGGATGCGGCGTGGCAATCCGATCGTGACGAAGAGGAAATTCGTGACGAAGTCGAGAAGACGCTCGAGAGCGCGGGCTTGTGACTATCGCAGTCAACGAGAGCGAGAAGACTGCGGAACTGATCGACGAATCGCTGGCGGAGAAACAGAAGCAACCGGCCGGACTTGTCGAAACGAATTCGCGTCGAACCTTGGGGCTTGTTGTCTGCCTGGCAGTTCTCGGATGTGTTGTGCTCGTGAGTATCGCTGTCGGATCGAAGACCATTCCGTTCGGGACCGTCGTCGACGCGTTGATCAACTATGACGATTCCAACGATCACGTGATCATTCGTGATCTGCGATTGCCTCGCACACTGCTGGGCCTGCTGGTGGGCATGGCGTTAGGCGTAGCCGGTGCACTGATTCAGGCGATGACTCGAAACCCATTGGCGGACCCTGGAATTCTGGGTGTCAATGCCGGTGCGGGATTTGCGATGGTGGTTGCGGTCGCGGTGTTCGGGCTGACCAGCATCTGGTCGTACATCTGGTTCGCGTTCATCGGCGCGGTGATCGCGACCGTCATCGTGTACACATTGGGCTCGATCGGACGAGGCGGCGCCACTCCGATCCGGCTCACCCTTGCCGGCGTGGCAATCGGATCGGTGCTCGGCGGCATCTCGTCCGGAATCACCTTGCTCACCCCGACGGCATTCGACCAGATGCGTCAGTGGAACGCAGGTTCTCTCAGCGGTCGATCCTTGGACATCGTGCTGGCTGTGACACCGTTCATCCTGATCGGGCTCGTACTGGCGCTGGCTCTCGCGCGGCAACTCAACGCCGTCGCTCTCGGTGACGACCTTGCGCGTTCCCTCGGTGCCAACATCACCCGTACCCGTGTGATCGGGGTTGTTGCCGTGACCCTGTTGTGCGGCGCGGCCACTGCAGCTGCTGGTCCCATCGGGTTTGTCGGACTGATGGTTCCACACGTTGCCCGCTGGTTCGTCGGACCGGATCAACGCTGGATTCTTCCGTACACGATGGTATGCGCGCCGATCCTGCTCCTTGCCTCCGATGTGGTCGGACGAATCGTGCTGCGCCCCGGTGAACTTCAAGTTGGCATCGTCACGGCCTTCATCGGTGCTCCGGTACTGATCCTGCTGGTGCGCCGAAGCAAGGTGAGCGGCCTGTGAGTATCGATTTCGGGCGCCCCACCACGGTGGTGCGCTCACCCAAGGAGGGCTGGTCGGCTCGGGTCGACGTCCGCACCGTCACCGTGTGCGTCGTACTTGTTGTCATCGGGTTGGGGATCGGCGTTATCGCCCTGGGCAGTGGCGACTATCAGGTGCCGATCACCGATGTCCTTGGCGCGTTGTTCGGTGAGGCACCGGCGCGCATCCACATGGTTGTCGTGGAATGGCGTCTGCCACGGGTGTTGTTGGCGTTGATGCTCGGTGCGGCGTTGGGTATGAGCGGTGCGATCTTCCAGTCGCTCACCCGAAATCCGTTGGGCAGCCCCGACATCATCGGCTTCAATTCCGGTGCATACACCGGCGCGCTTGTTGTCATTCTGCTGGTAGGCGGAACGTACTACGAGATCGCGGTGGGCGCGCTGGTCGGCGGAATCGCCACCGCGGCAGTTGTATACCTGCTCGCGTACAAACGCGGTGTGCAAGGTTTCCGTTTGATCATCGTGGGAATCGCGATCAGCGCGATGCTGGGATCGGTCAACACCTGGTTGATTCTCAAGGCCGAACTCGACGACGCGATGGCTGCCGCCGTGTGGGGAGCCGGTTCGTTGAACGGACTGGGATGGACCCAGGTGTGGCCGGTTGTCGTAGTCCTGGTTGTGCTGGTTCCGCTGATCTTGGTGCTGGGCAGGCGGATGCAGATGCTCGAGATGGGCGACGACGCGGCCAAGGCACTCGGGGTTCGAGCCGAACCCACAAGGCTGTCGTTGGTGGTTCTCGGTGTTGCGCTCACTGCGATGGTGACGGCGGCGGCCGGTCCCATCGGGTTTGTCTCCCTTGCCGCACCACAATTGGTGCGCCGACTGACCGGCAGTGCGGGTGTGACGCTCTTGCCTTCTGCCGCAATGGGTGGGGCGCTGCTGATGATCAGTGACTGGGTCGCACAGCGAGCATTTGCCCCGACTCAGTTGCCTGTCGGAGTTGTGACAGTGTCCATCGGCGGTATCTATTTCGTCTGGCTCCTCGCACGTGAGGCCCGCAAGCAGTGAGCCCCGCCCATGCGATCCCCGCAAGCAGTGACCGGCGTAGGAATGAGGAAAAGCGTGAACGAAACCAGCGGGCAGAACACAAATCGGCTGCGCGCCGAGGGCGTCACGATCGGGTACGACAAGCGGGTCATCTCGCAGAACCTCAACGTCGACATCCCCGACGGCGGCTTCACCGTCATCGTCGGGCCGAATGCCTGCGGCAAATCGACGCTTCTGCGGGCGCTCTCGCGCTTGCTCAAGCCCAGCACCGGCACTGTCCTGCTCGACGGCAAGGCGATCACGTCGTATCCAGCCAAGGAAGTTGCTCGTCGGCTCGGGCTGCTACCGCAGACGTCGATAGCACCCGACGGCATCAAGGTCGCCGATCTTGTTGCGCGCGGCCGGTATCCGCATCAGAAACTGATTCGGCAGTGGTCGCGCGAGGATGAGGCAGCAGTCATCACTGCTATGGAGGCCACGAAGGTAACGGACTTGTCCGCCCGTCTTGTCGACGAACTGTCAGGCGGGCAGCGTCAACGAGTGTGGGTTGCCATGGTTCTCGCGCAGCAGACGCCACTGGTGTTGCTGGACGAGCCGACTACTTTCCTCGATATCGCGCATCAGATCGAATTGTTGGAGCTGTGCCGAGACCTGAACGAGAACGACGGTCACACGTTGGTAGCAGTGCTTCACGATCTGAATCACGCGTGTCGCTACGGAACTCACATCATCGCCATGAAAGACGGCGCGGTTGTAGCCGAAGGCCCACCGGCCGAGATCATCACGGAAGAACTGGTGCAGGAGGTGTTCGGCATGGCGTGCCGCATCATCGACGATCCGGTTTCCCATACGCCACTGGTCATCCCGCTGGGACGGGAGCGGCAACGACGCATCGAAGGAGTGAAGGTATGACACTCGTTTTGGACACGCAGGTCACCGATTTCGAGTGGGCGCAGATAGTCGACCGCATCTCGCGACGTCAATTCTTCGGTGGCGCAGCAGGTGTGGCAGCGGCACTCGCACTGAGCGCCTGCGGAACCTCGGATGCGGAATCCGAGGCGGTCGGGGACACTGTTCCGTACACGTGGGCGGAGTTCAGCGGCGACGTTCCGCGCAGCCCCAAGCGTGTAGTGGTTCTCGACGGCCGGGTCGATCTCGAGTTCGCGATGATGATGGACTACCCGATCGTGGGGTCAGGCAATTTCTGGTTCCCCGATGAAAGCGCCGGGTTTCAATTTCCCGGACGCGCTATCGAGGACGCGAGCTTCGTCAACGTTGCCGGCGATTTCTCGACGAACTTCGAGGCGGTACTCGGCCTCGATCCCGATCTGATCGTGATGACTCATATCGGATACTCGAGCGACTGGTACGGCAACGAACGCTTGGCGTCCATTGCACCGCTCTTGGTGGTCGGAGACGATATCGAACCGATTGCGGGACATCCGGTTGATTGGCGAGGAGCATTGCTGGCGCAAGCGCGTCAACTCGATCGCGTTGCCATCGCCGAGGCATCTATCGCCGAGTACGAGCGCAAGCTCGCCGAGTTGCGTCCGTTGTTGCAGGACAAGCTCGGCGGGAGGAAGCTGGTCTTCGGCGTCCAGACGCCGACGGGTTTTGTTGTACACCAGCGAAATCTGCGGATCAGCGTGGCACTGGACTCCGGACTCGATGTTCTCTTCCGTGACGACAACAATTCCGAGAACTCGTTCGAGGTGTCGTTCGAGCAACTCGATGTTCTGGCGCCGGCCGACGTGATCATCGCGCAGGCCAGAAACCAGGAAGCGCTTGACGTCATCAAGACGCAGCCGACGTGGCAGCGGTTACCCGTCGTGCAAGCGGGCAATGTGATCACGACGGACGCGCGGTACAACCAGGGATTTGCGCTCACATCGGCGATCTTCCTCGACGTTCTGGCGGATGCTGCCGGACGCTTCTGACCCCGGCGCCCGAGATACGCACAACCACGATCGATCCGTCAGTCGACAACCAGACTCGCTGCCACTAGTTCCGGCCTTATTGCCTCGAGACCGTGAATGACGCCCTGCTCGTGATCGCGTCATGCCATAGGTGGCGAACGCTGATCAGATCGTTGTAACGACGACCGTTGGATCGGTCGTAGAAGTGGGTATCCAACGTCTCACCCGCGGCCCGGTGGTAAGCGCGCGAATGAATCAACGCCATCGAAACAGGATGGCGGCAGTCGGAAAGGTTGTACGGATCGTATTGTGCGCCTGATGGTGTGGGCGTTTGGCGCTGCAGGCGCGCCAGGACGGTAGGAATGCATCCGATACATCGGCTTGGAGAGAGTTGGCGGCGAACCGACGTGTCGCGGGAAGGCTTGGCTTTACGACAAGATCACGATCATGCTCGACGGCCTCGAAAGGCGTGTGGTCCGGTGACTTATCTACTAACTTAGAAGGTAATGCCCGATTCATTCCGTTGCGGGTTATGGTTCAGATTGATTCGGGTGGTTGCTCCACGAGAGGCGAGGATCATGGATCTCGAAGCGATTGTGCACATCCAACGGCTCAAGTACCGATATGCGCGTTCGTTGGATACTAAATCCTGGGTCGAATTCGCAGACACCCTGACGGTTGACGCCACCGCAATCTACGGTGAGCAACTCAGTTTCGACTCCCGTGATTCTTTTGTGTCTTTCCTCGAGAACACTCTCGGCTCCCATGTCATCACCGAGCATCAGTGTGGCCAACCGGAGATCGACGTCGACGGTGACACAGCGACCGGGGTGTGGTGCCTCGCCGATACCGTCGTGGTGCCGGAGGACGGCATGCTGATGCGCGGTTCGGCTTTTTATCACGACAGGTATGCCCTGTGCAGCGACGGTAAGTGGAGGATCTCGCATACCAGTTACGAGCGGACCTGGGAGTCGGTGATGTCGCTCTCGGACATGCCGAGCTTTCGGCTGACGTCGAACAAGTGGGCCATGTTGCAGCCGAACTCGTACGGTAACTCGATTCCGGCTGTGTCCGCAGGGTGACGGGCGAAGATATCCGGTCCTGGATTCGAGGACTGCCCGCGCTGACCGGGACACCCCCGCAGGCACCGTCGACCTTTCCCGACCGTCCGAACGACCTGTTCGTGGACTGGCTGCGTGAAGCCGTAGCCGCCGGTGTTCGCGAACCACACGTGTGCGCGCTGTCCACCGTCGACGAAAGCGGTGTCCCCGATACCCGCTACTTGATCCTCAAAGATGTGACGGACGCTGGATTTTGGTTTTCCGGCAGCTCGGTTTCCATGAAGGGGATTGAGCTGCAAGCGAATCCGCATGCGTCATTGGCGTTCTACTGGCGCGAGCAAGGGCGTCAGATCCGAATCAGGGGATCAGTGGAAACCGAAACCGGGCCGGTCAGGGACGCTGACTTTGTCGAGCGCTCCGTCACAGCGAGAGCCGTGGCGGCAGCGAGCCGGACAAGTCAGGTACTGACCGACCCGGACGAGTACAACCGAGTTGTCGAAGAAGCCGTGGCGCGCATCGACAAAGATCCAGGCTATGTCTGCGAGAACTGGCGTGCATGGTGCCTGGTTCCCGAAACGGTCGAGTTCTGGCAAGCGGACCAAGGCCGTCGGCACCAGCGGTGGCAGTATCGCCGCACCGAAAACGGCGATTATCTCCGTGAGGTCCTGTGGCCCTGACCGGTCGTGCTACGTCGCGCTGATCTCCGGCGACACGAGGTTGACGACGATGGACTGCCCGCCGAGCTTTGCGTGAATCTCGGGATGCTCGAACCCCGACGAGAGCAGGTAGCTGCCGAGCATGGTCAGTAGCTCGTCCAGATCAATCGTCGGATCCGACGAATGCGCACTGGACGGCGATGCCTGGTTGGCAAGAAGTTCGGTGTGGGTGAGGCGTCCGGCAACACGAACTGCGGCTACGCCCATGGCGTCGCGTCGGACAACGGTGCGGCTACGAGTCTCGAGGTTGCGCGACGATTCACGGGAAGGTGTGGGTGTTGCGGCAGGCATGGACGGGTCCTCTCCGCTGCTGTGTGCTGCGGTGCTGTAGGTGGGGAGTGCAGTGTCGTGAGTCGGAAGTGCAGTGCTGTCAGTCGGAAGTGCAAAGCTGAAGGCGTCGGTCGGCTTACTTGGCGCAGGGTTGGCTGTTGCTGTGGAACTGGCGGAGCCGTTGGTGAGCCCACCATGTGATCCATTGGCGGGTCGATGTGCGGAACCGTTGGTGGCCCCGTTTGTCGACCCGGTGGGGTTACTTGCTCCATGCGAAGTCGTGTCTTCCATCGTGCGCTCCTGATGCTGTGTGCTCCTGGTGCCCGTAGTCGGACAGGCCCGTAAACAGACCATAGGTTTGCACAATTTCAGTAAACATACCAGGAGTCGGTTTTGCCTAACGCGCCTTCGGCAGTGATCGCTACGCGGGTACCGCAGTGATCGCTACGCGGGTACCGCAGTGCGCCGTTGAATCTTCAGCCACGCCAGGAATCCCCACACGACAAAGAAGGCGTAAACGAGATAGAGGATCGCCGAAGGGTAGTAGCCGGCGCGGAAGAGTAAGGGAACGCCCACCGCGTCGACGCCGATCCAGATGAGCCAGAACTCGGTCCAGCCGCGGGCCATGCCGTAGGTGGCGAGGATCGACCCGGTGAAGATCCAGGCTTCTGCCCACGCGCCGTACGAGCCGAGGACCGTGAAGACCCAGGCGAAAATCACTGTGCAACTTGCCATGACAGTGACCATCGCCAGACGTTCGCGCCGGGTCGTCCAGTGTGGCAACACTGCGTCGCCGGAACTGCGTGCACCGCGCCGCCACTGCATCCACCCGTAGATGCTGACGGTGATGAACAGCAACTGGCGGCCGGCTTGGCCGTAGAGGTTGAGCTCCTGCGGCGTATGGAACAGCGCACCCATGAACACGGTGAACAGCAAGGCATTTCCGGCGATACCGACAGGCCATGCCCACACTGAACGCCGGGCCCCGGCAATTGCCGAGCCGATGCCGAAGGTGTTCCCGATGATCTCCCGCCACAAGATCGTGGCGCTGCCGATGTGAAGTTCGGCGTCGAACAGCGCCTCGATCAGGCTCATCAGTCTGCAGCGGCGACGAGTGGTTCGAGCGTCAGATCGGGGAGTTCCTTCTGGATGTACTGCAGGCGCCACTTGTCGCTGACCAAGGCGAGCAGGACACCGTCCGAGCGCGTGAAGACCTCTACGCCGCGCTGACGGTTCAGCTCGACCTCGGATGCGGCGTCGGTGCGTCGTGCCAGTGCGTAGCCGAGCGGTTCCATCTTGGCTTCGACGTTGAATTCCGCCTTCATCCGAGCAGCGACGACCTCGAACTGCATGGGGCCGACAGCCGCCATGACGGGCGACGCGTCGCCACGGATGTCGTTGCGGAGAATCTGCACGACGCCCTCGGAATCGAGTTGGTCGACGGCACGGCGGAACTGCTTGTACTTTCCGGCGCTCTCGGCACGCAGGATCGAGAAGTGTTCCGGCGCGAAGGACGGGATCGGCGGGAACTCGGTCTTCTTTTCGGTGTACAGCGTGTGGCCGGGTGCGAGTGCGGTGGCGTTGACCAGGCCGACGACGTCGCCGGGGAACGCGGACTCGACGGTGGAACGTTCACGGCCGAATACCGTCTGCGCGTACTTGGTCGTGAAGGGCTTGCCGGTTTGGGCGTGCGTGACAACCATTCCGCGCTCGAAGACGCCCGAGACGATGCGCATGAACGCCAAGCGGTCACGGTGCGCGGTGTCCATGCCGGCCTGAACCTTGAAGATCACTGCACTGAACGGATCGGTGACCTCGCGCGGCTTGCCGTTGATGTCGTCGCGGGCACGCGGCGGCGGCGCCAACTCGACCAGGGTGTCGAGGATCTGGCGGACACCGAAGTTGAGCATGGCGGACGCGAAGATCACCGGGGACGTCTGCCCGGCAAGGAACATTTCCTGATCGTGGTCCTGGCCGGTAGCCGAGAGCAGTTCACTCTCCTCAGCCGCGGTTTCCCACTCGGAGCCTTCCTTGGCGAGGGCGGCGTCGGCGTCCATGATTTCTTCGGGAGCGATTTTTGCGCCACCGGCGGTGCGGGTGAACCGGACGTATTCGCGAGCTTCGCCGTCCTCGCCGCGTCGCAGCAGGCCGCGGAAGTCTCCGGCGATGCCGACGGGCCAGTACAGGGGAGTAGGTGTGAGGCCGATGCGCTCACTGATCTCGTCCAGCAATTCGAGCGGGGTCTGGCCGGGACGGTCCCATTTGTTGATGACCGTGATGACGGGGATGCCGCGGTGACGACACACCTGGAACAGCTTGAGCGTCTGCGGTTCGAGGCCCTTGGCGGCGTCGATGAGCATGACAGCCGCGTCGACGGCAGTCAGGACGCGGTACGTGTCCTCGGAGAAGTCGGAGTGGCCGGGGGTGTCGACGAGATTGATGACGTTGATCTGATCGTCGGGGGTCTCGGACGAGTGGTAGTTGAACTGCAGCGCGGTGGAACTAACGGAGATGCCGCGGGCTTTCTCCATTTCCATCCAGTCCGAGACCGTCGACTTGCGTCCGGCCTTGCCGTGGACCGCGCCGGCTTCGGAGATCTTTTTTGCGTGCAGGGCCAACGCTTCGGTGAGCGTCGACTTACCGGCGTCGGGGTGTGAGATGACGGCAAAGGTGCGACGACGTGCAGCTTCGGCCGCGAGGCCCTTCGTGCTGACCGGAGCGGATGTGGCACCGGTGTCGGACTGGACAGTCGAGTCGGTGGGGACAGTCGAGTCGGACGGGGTAGTCAACGAAGAACCTCTCGCAGTGGGAGTAGTGGGCGTAGCGCGATGAAGCACGGGTGCGGACGCACAACAGAGAAAGGATACTCGCCCACGAATTTGCAGTAACACTCGGCGAACTTTGTCTGATTATCCAGATAGGTGTGCGCTGGATCACATGACGGGTTCGGCACTGTATTCAGGCGTTCTGAGGAGCAGCATTGAGCAAATTCACCGACGAGATGTACAAGAGTGCCGCTGTCAGCGATCACGGCATGGTGACGGGCGAACCGGATAGCCCGTTGCGACAGACCTGGAGCGACATTCATCGGCAAGCGCGCCGGATGGCGGGTGGATTGGCCGACGCCGGGATCGATCACGGGGTCGCGGTCGGAATCCTGGCCGGTCAACCGGTGGACATCGCGCCGGCCTGTCAAGCGAGTTGGATGCGCGGCGCTTCCGTGACCATGCTGCACCAGCCGACACCGCGAACCGATCTGGCGGTGTGGGCGCAGGACACCCAGAAGGTGATCGACATGATCGCCGCGCGGGCGGTCATTGTCGGGAGCCCGTTCGACGCGGCAAAACCACTCCTCGAAGCCAGCGGCATCACGGTGGTCACGATCGACGAACTGCGAACGGGTCGGGCGATCGATCCGGTCGACACCGCGGAATCAGATATCGCTCTGCAGCAGTTGACGTCAGGCTCGACCGGTTCGCCGAAAGCTGTGCAGATCACGCACGAGAACTTTCACGTCAACGCGTACGCGATGGTCAATCGCATCAAGTTCTCGATCGACGAGGACGTCATGGTGAGTTGGCTCCCGCTATTCCACGACATGGGAATGGTCGGATTCCTCAGTGTTCCCATGCAATTGGGGGCCGAGGTCGTCAGCATCACGCCGTTGGACTTTCTCCGCAGCCCGATCCTGTGGGCGGAACTGATGGGAAAGTACGGTGGAACAGTCACGGCCGCACCGAATTTCGCGTACTCGCTTCTTGCTCGACGGCTGGCGCAAGCGGAGGACGGCGCTGTGGATCTCTCCACGGTCCGCTACATGTGGAACGGGGCAGAACCCGTCGACCCCGACACCTTGGACGCCCTCACCAAGGCCGGGGCACGGTTCGGATTGAACCCGACGGCGCTCGCACCGGCCTACGGCATGGCCGAGACAACTCTGGCGGTGTCCATCCCAGACCCGGGTCAAGGGGCGATCGTCGACTACGTGGATCCCGATTTTCTCGATGCGATGTCGCGGGCGGTTCCTTCGAACCGGCCCAACGCGCGGGCTCTCGCGACTCTGGGGAGACTTGTTCCGGACTTGGAGGGCCGCGTCGTCGACGGAGATGGGGAGGTGCTGCCGGCTCGAGGCGTCGGAATCATCGAGGTTCGAGGCAAGGCCGTCACACACGGGTACATCACCACCGAAGGTCGCCGATCCGCGCATGGCGCCGACGGCTGGTTCAACACCGGCGACGTCGGCTACCTCACCGAAGAGGGCCTCGTCGTGGTGTGTGGGAGGGTCAAGGACGTCATCATCATGGGCGGCCGCAATGTGTATCCCACCGATATCGAGCGGGCAGCCGCGACGGTGGTCGGGGTGCGACCCGGAAATGCGGTGGCTGTTCGGCTCGACGCCGGACGGAAGCGAGAGAGCTTTGCAGTTGCCGTCGAGACCAACGCGTTCGAGGACCCCGAGGAAGTTTCCCGTATCGAGCACGATGTGATCCGGGCGGTGTTCTCCGAAGTGGGTCTGCGGCCACGCGCCGTCGCGGTTCTGGGGCCCGGCAGTATCCCGAAAACGTCGTCGGGAAAACTGCGACGGTCCAACTCCGCCGCCCTGATCGGAAAGTGAAGGTCAGTGCAGGCGATTCTGCGCTGCTTCGAGTCCAAGTTCGAGGAGTAACTCCACTGCGTCTGCGGCTTCTTCGCAGACCAGATCGAGTTCTTTGCGCTCGGTTGCGGAGAACGGCTTGAGTACGTAGTCGGCCGGGTCCATCCGGCCGGGCGGGCGGCCGATGCCGACGCGCGTACGCAGGTAGTCCTTGGTGGAGAGTGAACTCGAGATGGAGCGCAAACCGTTGTGGCCGCCCTCGCCGCCGCCCAGCTTGAGGCGGATGGTTCCGAAGTCGAGATCCAGCTCGTCGTGAACGACGATGATGTTCGACGGGTCAACCGAGAAGAACCGGGCCAGGCCGGCCACGGCACCACCGGAGAGGTTCATGTACGAGCGCGGCTTGCCGAGGATCACGCGTCGGCCGGCCAAGCGGCCTTCGACGATCTCGGCCCCACTCTTCTTGTGCGCGTTGAACTTTCCGCCCATCCGGCCCGCCAGGGTGCCGGCAACCATGAACCCGATGTTGTGCCGGGTCTTTTCGTACTGCGGGCCGGGGTTACCGAGTCCGATCACCAAGGCTGTATCTGTGCTCATCGGAGATTTCCTTTACCGACAGGGGAGTGGACGCGCAAACGGCGCGTCACTCCGAAACTCGGAATGACGCGCCGCGCACAAGCTGTGTTCTCGAGGAGAACGCGAGGATCAGGCCTCTTCGGTTGCTGCCGCTGCCGCTGCCGCTTCTTCGGAAGCCTCGGTAGCTGCTGCGGTGACGTTGACGATCAGCACGTCTGCATCTGCCTGCAGGGTCGAGCCCTTGGGGAGTTCGAGCTGGCTTGCGAGGATCTGGGTGCCGGCTTCGAGGCCCTCGACCGAAACCTCGATCTGCTCGGGGATGTGCAGCGCGTCAGCTTCGAGGGAGATGGTGGCGGCATCCTGAGCGACCATGGTGCCTGCAGCTGCGTCACCGGTGACGACGACGGGAACGTCGATCGTGACCTTCTCGCCCTTCTTGATGACGAGGAGGTCAGCGTGCTCGATGTAGTTGCGGATGGGGTGCACGACGACCGACTTGGTCAGTGCAACCTGCTCCGTGCCGTCGATGTCGAGCGTCAGCACGGCGTTGGTGCCGTGTGCGCGGAGGATGGAAGCGAAGTCGCGAGCGACGACGTTGAGGTGCTTAGGGTCTTCACCGTGGCCGTACAGAACCGTGGGGACCAGGCCGTCGCGGCGTGCGCGGCGAGCTGCGCCCTTGCCGAATTCGGTGCGGACGACAGCGACGAGGTTGTTCTCTTCAGACATGATGAAACGGCTCCTACAACTCACGGGGTTCGTGCTCGGTTTACTGACGTGTGGTTCTGTCGGCGACGAGGACAGGCGCGCACACGGCCAGGAGCGAAACGCTCGAGCTGAGCCGTAGCCGCGTCGATCACGGAAAACCTGCAGTTAGTGGAGCAGCTGCGATTCACCCTCGCCGAGACAACGTTCCATACAGTACCGGAACTCGCGCGTCGCCGCGAATCGCCGCACGAGTTCCGGTAGTTCCCGCTGTGTTCAGTTCACTGCTGCATCAGGAGCGGGCCGCGCTGATTCCGGCGCGACGCCCGAAGAAGCTGCCGTCGCCGAGGCTGGTTCCGCTGGCGTAGCCGCCCGCGCAGACACCGGACGTGCAGCGGCCCGCAGCGAACAGACCGGGGATCGGCTCGCCGGAAACGTGCAGAACTTCGGAATCGACGGTTGTCTTCAACCCGCCGAGTGTGAAGCCGCCGGTGCGACCGCGCAGGTCGATCGCGGCGAACGGGCCGACGATCGGCTTGACCCACTCGGGCTTCTTGCCAAGCACCGGGTCGGAGTTCGACTCGGCGTGACGGTTGTAGAGATCGACAGTGGATTGCAGCGAGCCGGCGGGAAGCCCCATTTCGGCTTCGAGTTCCTCGACCGTTTCCGCTACCCAGGTCGGCTGCGCTCGCAACTGCGCACTGGACGATTCGGCGGCGATGCCTTCCTCGTATGCGGCTTCGTCGATGATGAGGAAAGCCTGATTGTCCTGCTGGAACAGCGTTGCCTGGCCGATGCGGCCCGGGTAGGTGTCCTCGGGGATGTATCGCTGACCACGGCCGTTGACGAGAATGCCGCGCACCATCAACTGCGGGTCGCAGAAGAACGCAACCTCGGTGGCGTCCATATGCGCGGTGTCGGCGCCGAGTGCCTGGCCGATCTGGATCGCGCGACCGTCGTGCGCCTCGATGGAAGCGGCCGGATGGCCGAAGATACGCGGCGCGTTGGAGCGCACCATCTCGTTGTTGTAGGCAAAGCTGCCCATAGCCAGCACAACACCCTTGTTGGCGCGGATCGCGACATCCTTGCCGTAACGCTTGGCGACAACGCCGACCACGCGGGGGCCGTCGACCACCAGAGTCTGGACGCGCAAATCGTATTCTGCTCGGACGCCGATCTTTTCGGCCGTCTCGACGAGCGGCTTCATCAGCATGTAGCCGCCGCCCTGCTCGCCGGTCTTCTTCTCGGACATCTGCGGAACGTGTCCACGGGGCGCGGGGTCGACCAGCGTGTTGAACGGCGCGGCGTTCTCACCGCCGGAGTACATGAGGCCGTCGTCGAAGGGCGGTTCCCAGCCGGGCTGACCCCAGAACGACTCCTTGAACGGAACGCCGGCGTCGACGAGCCAGTTGTAGTGATCGACGCTGCCCTCGCAGTAGGTATCGATCTTGGCGTCGTCGGTTCCCGGGCCGAGTGCGGCTTTCATGAATGTCTTCATGTTGTCGACGGTGTCGTCGAATCCGCATGCCTTCTGCAGCGCAGTGCCGCCGCCCAGATAGATGAAGCCACCGGCCAGTGACGCGGCACCGCCCCAACCGCCGGTTCGCTCGAGCACGAGCACGTCGGCGCCCGCGCGGGCAGCCTCGATTGCCGCGGTGACTCCGGCAATTCCGTAGCCGGCGACAACCACGTCGGCTTCGAAGTCCCAGCTAGAGATGTCGGAAACGGAAATCGGGGAAATTGTGGCGTCGGCCATGGGCGGCGTCCTCTCGCAAAAAATGAACTGATCAGGTGAGAGTCAAGATTTGCAGCTCCGCTCGTCTCCTGCCCGATGTGATCCCGGTCATCGGGAGACGCTCAAATCCCGTACCGCGCCGAGAAAACTGTCCAGATCATTCTCGTCGACAAAACAGTGCGGGGACGCTCTGACGACGGCGTCGAGCCCGCGTGCCGTCATGTCGAGGAGTGTCGATCCGCGACTGCTCACAGTCACAGTGATGCTCTGCGTCGCAAGTCGACTGCGGACTTCGGCGGCCGGAACCGCGTCCAGGGTGAACGAGACGATGCCGCTGAGGATGGGTCCACGATCCTGGACTGTGACACCGGACAGCGCGCCCAGGCCCGCCCGAAGATAGTTCGCCCTCGATTCGATCTGCTGCGCAACGGTTTCCGTCCCCAGCGCCAAGAGGTAGTCCGCCGCGGCGCCGAGTCCGAGGCGAGCCGCGACACTGGTTTCCCACAGTTCGAATCGTGTGGCATCCGGCGCGGGCACATAGGAATCGGGGTGGGTCCAGTCCGCTCCGTGCAGGTCCATCGCGGCAGGTTCGAGCGCGGTCGCCAGTCCGGGACGCACGTAGAGAAACCCCGTTCCCCGTGGGCCCCGAAGCCACTTGCGGCCCGTGGCGCTCAACGCGTCGACGCCGAGGGCAGCCACGTCGATGGGCAGTTGGCCGACCGATTGGCACGCGTCGAGAAGCACCAGTGCGCCGTGTCGCGCGGCCAGTTCGACAACCTCACGGACCGGGTTGACCAGGCCGCTGTTCGTGGGGGCGTGGACAACCGAGATGACGCGGACACGGTCGTCGAGCATCGCTTCGAGTGCGTCGAGGTCGATCCGGCCGTCGGAATCGCTCGGAATCACCTCGACCTTCGCGCCGGTCGACCGCGCCCGCCCCAGCGCGGCGATGGCGTTGCTGGCGTATTCGACACCGCAGATCAGGACGCGGTCGCTCGGGCTCAAGGGCACGGCCGCAAAAAAGTCGTTCCAGGCGCGGGTTGCGCTGTCGGTCAACGCGATATCCGAAGGCTGGGCGCCGATCACCCGGGCCAGTGCGTGTGGAACCGCAGCCAGGGCCTCACTGCGGCGATCTGCGGCGACGTAGCCGCCGACGTCGGCTTCCAGGCGCAGATGCTCGATCATCGCCGTCAATACAGGTTCGGGCGGTAGGGAGGATCCGGCGCTGTCGAGGAACGCCTTGTCGAGGCACCCAGGGGTGTCGCGGCGGATCGAGGTGAGATCGAACATGGCACCATCCGTTCACTTCGGTGTGGTTCAAAGGCTCTGTGAACGAAGCTATACCGATGGACCGCACCCTGGGGACGTTCGACGCCGTGGTGATCGGCCTTGCCGCGATGATCGGTGCCGGAGTGTTCGTGGTGTTCGCGCCGGCAGCGGCAGCGGCCGGCACGGGATTGATGTTCGGTCTGGCGATCGCGGCATTCGTGGCGTACTGCAACGCCACGTCGTCGGCGCAACTGGCCGCGCGTTATCCGACCTCAGGCGGGACGTACGTCTACGGACGTGAGCAACTCGGGCCGTGGTGGGGGTTCATTGCGGGGTGGTCGTTTGTGATCGGGAAGATCGCAAGCTGCGGGGCGATGGCGTTGACTTTCGCGACTTACGTTGTACCCGAACCGTATCGGAAGCCCGTCGCCGTGGCGCTGGTGGTGCTGCTGGTCGCGGTGAACTATCGCGGTGTCACCAGGACCGCGCAGATGGCGCGAGTGATCGTCGCGATGTCCGTGACGGCAATCGGCGTGGGTTTGTGCGTATCGCTGTGGGGGCCGGGCGCTCATCGTGCGATGCCTGACGTTGTCTTCGGCTCCTGGTACGGGGTTCTGCAATCGGCGGGGTTACTGTTCTTCGCCTTTGCCGGGTACGCCCGCATCGCGACTCTGGGGGAGGAAGTCCGGGATCCTCGGCGCACAATTCCACGCGCAATCCTGATAGCACTGGGAGCTGCGGTAGTCATCTATGCACTGGTAGCGGTGGTTCTTCTGGTTACTCTGGGGCAGGAGAGACTTGCGGAGTCGACCCGTCCGCTCGCGGATGCCGTCGCGCTTTCCGGGTGGGGGTGGGCTGAACCGATTGTGGTCGTCGGCGCCGCCGCCGCATCCGCTGGTGCGCTGTTGGCGCTGATCGCGGGAGTGAGCAGAACCGCGATGGCGATGGGCCGGGAACGGGATCTGCCCCCGACTTTCGCAGCGATTCACCCCAAATTTTCTGTGCCACATCACGCTGAACTGGCTGTCGGAGCAATCGTGATCGCACTGGTCTCGATGGTCGATCTGCGTGGTGTGATCGGGTTTTCGTCGTTCGGGGTGCTGGTGTACTACCTAGTGGCAAATGTCAGTGCGTATACCCAAGGCGGCGCGGATCGGATGTTCCCGCGCTGGCTTCAGGTTGTCGGAGCGCTGGGATGTGCGGTCCTGGCGTTCACGCTGCCTACTTCGGCAGTTGCGGCGGGGACAGGTGTTGTTCTTCTGGGTTGTGGGTACCGGTGGATACGACTGAAAAAATTTGGCGACACGTAACACGGCAAAGGGTGCAATCGGTGTGTGCGGGCTCTATCGTCGGTACAACCGCTAGAGCCCGCGAACCGCTAGACATACCCAAAGGGGAAGTCGAATGGCAACCGCAGTACTGGAAACGACGCTGGACTCACGTCCCGCCGCCGAGGCATACATCGGTGGGGTGTGTTTCAAACAGGGCCCGCCGCGACTCATCGGGACCGAGGTCGAATGGCTGACCAGGGATGCCGGTGGTGGTCGTCCGTCGCTCGAAGCGCTGGCCCACGCGCTGGGGAAACATACGCCCACCAGTATCGACCCGGAATCTCCTGGCGCCCCACTTCCGGGCGGAAGTTATGTGACCGTCGAACCGGGCGGTCAGATCGAACTTTCCTCGGCGCCGCGCACGTCAGCCCGCGAAGTATGCGACTACCTGGGTGAAGACCACCGCGTGTTGAGTGCGCTTCTGCACGATCAGTCCATCGAGATGTACGACGGTTCGGCGGATGAGCTGCGTGAACCACACCGCTTGCTGCGACTGCCCCGATACTGCGCCATGGAACATCAGTTTGCCTCTATCGGGCCGTACGGAACCCTTATGATGTGCAACACCGCCGCCGTGCAGGTGAGCGTCGATGCGGGTGGCAGCCAAGAAGCTATAGCGCGGCGGTGGCGACTCCTCGGCGACATGGGACCGGCTCTGATCGCCGCATTTGCGTGTTCGCCACAGCTGGAAGGGATTCCGCGAGGTGAGTGGGCGTCGCAACGGATGCGGACGTGGCTCGAACTTGATGCCAGGCGCACTATGCCCGTCGTCGATGCCGCCGATTATGCGCAGTGGGCCTTGAACGTCCCGCTGATGTGTGTCCGGAACAGTTCCGAAGACTGGACTGCGCCGCGGGGCGCCACGTTTGGCGACTGGATCGACGGGGCACTCGAATCCGACATAGGTCGTGCGCCCACGTCCGAGGATCTGGACTACCACCTGTCCACGATGTTTCCGCCGGTCCGTGCGGCAGGACATCTGGAGGTGAGGTACATCGACGCTCAACCCGGCGATCTGTGGCGCGTGCCGATAGCCGCGATCGATGCGCTGCTGTCCGGGCCTGCAGTGATGCAGGAAGCAAGCGATGCCGCGGCATCGACGGCGGGCCGCTGGCGTGATGCCGCGGAATACGGGCTGGTGGACGTCGAATTACGTTCGGCAGCAACATCTCTGATGTCGCTCGCAGCGTCGTATGCGCCTGATCCCGAGTTTGTTCGTCTCCTCGATCGTGCGGCCGAGCGGTGTTGTCGGGGCCTGGCACCGGTCGAGGGAACCTGATGTCGGCAGAGGTCACCAAGGAGGCGGTCGAGACCGTCCTGGATCGGGCACGAGCGCGTTCGCTGCTGCTCACCGATTGTGTCGACGACACCGAGTTGATCGCCCAGCACTCGCCGCTCATGAGTCCGCTGGTGTGGGATCTTGCCCATATCGGCAACCAGGAGGAACTGTGGCTGGTACGCGATGTGGGCGGGCGAGAACCGGTCAGGCGCGATATCGACGACATGTACGACGCGTTCAAACACTCGCGGCCCACGCGGCCTGAGCTTCCACTGTTGGACCCGGCCGAATCGCGTCAATACATACGTACGGTTCGAGGCAAGGTGTTGGACGTCCTGGCTGACAGCAACTTCGACGGAAAACCACTCGAACGCAGCGGGTTTGCGTTCGGTATGATCGCCCAGCACGAACAGCAACACGCCGAAAGTATGCTCGCGACACACCAATTACGTTCCGGCCCTGCGGCACTCGTGGCCACACCAGCTCCCGCTGTGCGGCGCAAGCCCCTTCATGACGAGGTGGTCGTTCCCGCCGGGCCGTTTGTGATGGGTACCGATGACGAACCGTGGGCTCTCGACAACGAGAGAACCGCTCACCAGGTGTATCTGGGCCCCTATGCCATCGACCGATTCCCGGTTACCAACGGTGAGTTCATCGAATTCATCGACGACGGCGGGTATTCCCGGCCCGAACTGTGGGCGCGGGTCGGGTGGCGTCATCGCATCGATGCCAAGCTCACTGCGCCCTTGTTCTGGGAACGCGACGGATCAACGTGGTGGCAGCGGTCTTTCGGCACCGACAAACCGGTAGCGATTCGCCGCCCGGTGGTGCATGTCAGCTACTTCGAAGCCGAAGCCTATGCAACCTGGGCCGGCAAGCGACTTCCCACCGAAGCCGAATGGGAGAAAGCGGCGCGGTGGGATCCCGAATCCGGGCGGTCCCGCCGATTCCCGTGGGGCGATGACGCACCGGACGAGACCCGCGCCAATCTCGGCCAACGGCATCTGTCTCCGGCTGATGCGGGGGCATATCCCGACGGCGCGTCGGCGTACGGCGTGCAGCAGTTGATCGGGGACGTGTGGGAATGGACGTCTTCCGGTTTCCATCCGTACCCGGGGTTTCACGCGTTTCCATACCGTGAGTACTCCGAGGTGTTCTTCGGCGGTGATTACAAGATGCTGCGCGGTGGTTCGTTCGGAACCGACAGCGTTGCGTGCCGTGGCACCTTCCGCAATTGGGATCATCCGATCCGGCGTCAGATATTCTCCGGATTTCGCTGCGCCAGAACACTGTCCGGGCACGTCTGACATGTGCCGACATCTCGGCTACCTCGGACCGCCGCGCTCTGTCCGAGATCTCCTGCAGGGCGGAACCCATTCGCTGGTGAAGCAGTCGTGGGCGCCCCGTGAGATGCGCAAGGGTGGAGTCATCAACGCCGATGGCTTCGGCGTAAGTTGGTGGACGGCCGGGCAGTTGGGGCGGTATCGAAGTAGCACCCCGATCTGGTCGGATCCCACTGTCGAGGAAACGCTTTCACATATCCGCAGCGGATCGGTTCTGGCCGCGGTGCGGTCCGCGACCGAGGGAATGGCCGTCGAAGTCGGCGCATGCGCACCCTTTGTCGACACTACCTACGCATTCAGCCACAACGGAGTCCTCACCGGGTGGCCGAGTTCGGTTGCCGCTCTTGCACAGGAGGTTCCGACTGCCGCGCTGCTGACCATGTCGGCGCCAACAGATTCGGCACTGCTGTGGGCCCTGTTGCGTCATCGCTTGCAGGACGCATCTTCGTTGACGGGCACGTCGGTGGAAGCCGCCTTGACCACCGTCATTCACGACGTCGAAGCAGTGGCGCCAGGTTCGCGTCTGAATTTCCTGCTCGGCGACGGGAACGAACTGTGGGCCAGCACCTGGGGCCATACGTTGTACGTTCTCGTCGACGAGTTGCAAGCACTGGTCGCGTCCGAACCCTTCGATGATTCACCCCAGTGGGAACAAGTTCCTGACAGGCACCTCGTCTGCGCCCGCCCCGGGCATTTGATCATCACCCCGATCCCGATGGGAGAACGATGAGCACCCCGATTCTCGAGATCTTTCTGACTCCGGACGACCTTGTCGAGCAACTACGGTCCGACGCTCGCTCCGGCCTGACCGCGCAGGCGAAGTGGCTTGCGCCGGTGTGGTTCTATGACGCCCGAGGCAGTGAACTCTTCGAGCAGATCACCGAGCTGCCCGAGTATTACCCCACCCGCACGGAACGCGCTTTGCTGGCCGAGTGCGCCGGCGAGATCGCATCGTTGACTACACCGAAGATGCTGATCGAGTTGGGTTCCGGTTCCTCGGAGAAGACGCGCCTCCTGCTGGAAGCGATGTCTGATTCACTGCATACCTATGTCCCGCAAGATGTTTCGGTGACTGCGTTGGAAGGTGCGGCCAAGGCGATCAGCGCGGAGTTTCCGGGTATCGACGTCATCGGAGTGGTCAGCGACTTCACCGGTTCGCTGCATCATCTTCCCAGCGGCGGCAGGCGGGCGGTCGCGTTTTTGGGCGGCACGCTGGGGAATCTGATTCCGGGCGAGCGCGCAGAGTTCCTCGCCGGTGTCGCCGAGGTCCTCGGCCAGAGTGAGAGCTTGATCCTCGGCGTGGGGTTGGTGACCGATCCGGCCGTGCTGGTTCCCGCATACGACGACAGCGCGGGAGTAACGGCGCAGTTCAACCTCAACGTGCTCAGCGTGTTGAACAAGCAACTCGGTGCGAACTTCCCGCTGGAAGCGTTCAGGCACGTCGCACTCTGGGATGCCGAGAACCAGTGGATCGAGATGCGGTTGGAAGCACTCCGCGATCTTTCGGTGCGAATCGAAGACCTGGATCTGGACATCACCTTCGCTGCGGGCGAGCAATTGCGTACGGAAATCTCCGCGAAATTCACCGTCGACGGGATCACTGCCGAGTTGGAGGCTGCGGGCTTTCGGTTACAGAAAGTGTGGACCGACGCCGATCAGCGGTTCGCGTTGTTGTGTGCGGAGCGAGCCTGACTTGGGTGCACTCGGATCCGGGCGCGCTGTCCTGATTGCAGCGACAATCGTGATGCTCACGATCCCGTTGGCACAATGCTCCGCTCAGACGGCTCCGCCGCCCGGGAACCTCGAATCTGTTGGCAGCAGTTCGGAAGTCCCCACCGAGGACACGTTGCCGGAACTCGAGGTGACCACCTTCCTCGACGGACTGGACCATCCCTGGGATGTTGTGCAGGCGCCCGACGGAACGGTTCTCACCGGGCAACGGTCCGGAGGTTTTGTCGTTCGCCGCAGCGACAACACGACCGGCCCCGTCACTGCAGACCTTTCGGATCTCTACGCTCGGTCCGAGACCGGACTCATGGGAATCGCGCTTGCCCGCGACTTCGCTCAGTCCCGCACCCTGTACACCTGCCAGGGATTCAGCGCTGGGGGAGTAACGGATATTCGAGTGATCTCGTGGACGGTCGACGCCGGATGGACTGCACTCACGCGAAGGGGAACCGTGGTGTCCGGCCTGCCGGTCTCGACGGGGCGACACGGAGGTTGTCGAATACTTGCATCCGAAGACGGAACGCTGTTTATCGGCACGGGTGACAGCGCGACGCCCAGTGTTCCGCAGGATCCGAACTCGCTGGGCGGCAAGGTCTTGCACGTCAACGCGGACGGCACGCCGGCGGCGGGCAACCCCAACCCGTCGAGTCTCGTGTACACACTCGGCCACCGGAACGTTCAGGGATTGGCCGTTCAACCCGGAACCGGCAGGCTCTATTCGGTGGAGCAGGGCACCAGCGTCGACGACGAGCTGAATCTACTCACCCCCGGCGGAAACTACGGCTACCGGCCGGACCGGTTGCCCGGAACATACGACGAGTCGGTGCAGATGACCGATCCGTCCCGCGTGCCGGGCGCGATCGAAGCGGTATGGAGTTCGGGTAACTCGACGCTGGCAACTGCGAGCGCGGCATTTGCCTCGGGCCCGCAATGGGGTTCGTGGGACGGCAGCGTCGTCATCGGCGGACTCAAGAGCAAGAAACTGATCTTCGTGCGACTGAGCGACGACGGCCGCAGCGTCGACGCCCAGACGTACGGGTTGGAAGATCAGTACGGACGCCTGCGTTCGGTCACGCCAACGGCAAACGGATCTCTTCTTGTCACCACGGACAACGGCGAGAACGACCGGGTGCTGCTCGTGACGCCGTCTCCGTAGCCGAATTACCAGCCGTAGTAGGTGTCAGAAGCTCCAGATCAGCGGAATCAGAACCGTCGCAACCACGAGGAACCACACGAGCATCGGGAGTCCGAGCTTCCAGTAGTCGCCGAACTTGTAGCCGCCAGGGCCCATCACCATCATGTTGGCGGGGGTTGCGACGGGAGTCAGGAACGACGCGGCGGCCGCGACGGTCACGGTCATCAGGAGCGGCACCACCGAGATGTTCAGCTCGGAGGCGACGGAAATTGCGATCGGCGTGATGATCAATGCCGTCGCGGTGTTGCTGATGAGCTGGCCGAGCGTTGCGGTGACGAGGAACAGTCCGGCAACAACGACGTACGGGCTGGCGCCGCCGATGACGTCGACAAAACCGTGGGCGAGTTTCTCGGCAGCGCCGGTCTGTTGAATTGCCGTGGAAAGCGGGATCATTCCACCGACCAGGATGAGGGTGGTCCACGAGATCGAGCGGTGGGCCTGTTCGACGCTGATCACGCGCAGCAGGACCATCGCGCAGGCGGCAAGAAGACCCGCGACGGCGGACGGGACCAATCCGAACGTCAGCATGATCACCATGGCGGCGACAACGACCAGCGACATGATCGCGCGGGTTCCGAGCGGCGCGGCCTGCTTACGGATCAAGGCAGGCGGGTCGACAACAAGGACGTTCGGGTCCACGGACGTGTGAGTGTCCAGGTCGTCCCAACTGCCCTGCAGCAATAGTGTGTCGCCGGCAGCGAGCCTGATACCGCCAGGCCCACAGGGCTCGCCGGCTCGCGCTGCGGCCAGAACCACCAGATCGCCACTGTCGGTAAGCATGCCGGGGAAAACCTTGTCGCCGATGATCTCCGAACGAGGCGGAACGATCACCTCGACAACACCGTCGTCCTTGGTGATCAGCGGCGCGTCGGATTGATCGCAACCGCCCGCGACGGCGTATTGCTGTGCGAGTGTTTTGGCGTGCCGGCTCAGGTCCGGTGACATCGACGTCCCGGCGCGGTGGGGCAACACGCGAGGACCGAGAAAGACTGCGATCGCAATGGTTCCGAGAACCAGTGGCGCGCCGATCAAGGTGAAGTCGAAGAAGCCGAATGCGCCGACACCGGCGTCGGCGGCGGCGTCGGAGACGATGATGTTGACCGGTGTGCCGGTGAGCGTGAGCATCGAACCGGCATGCGCGGCAAAGGCGAGCGGGAGCAGCAGTTGCGATGTGGACCGGCCGAGTCGGACCGCGAGGACGACCACCATCGGGATCAATGCGGCTACCGCACCGTTCACACTGATCAATGCTGTCAGTGCGGCGACCAGCAACATGATTGCGCTCACCAACCGAACGCGTGAATCGCCTACCTTCGTCAGAAGTTTCTCGCCCGCCCACGTCGTGACTCCTGTGGCGTCGAGCGCTTCGCTGACGACAAAGAGTGCGGCGATGAATATGACTGTGGGATCACCGAATCCGGCCAGTGCCTGTTCCACCGAGATCACCCCGGTTGCGGCCAGCGCCAGTGCGGTTCCGATCGCGATGATGCCGACCGGAATTCTGCCTATGACAAACAGAGCCACAACCACGGCAAGCACGACAAAGGTGATGGTGATGTCATTCACGATTCGTAAAGCTACCTCCCACCACGGCTACCGCCCTGCATCGCATACAGAACGACCCCGTCTCGGAAGGAGGCGGGGTCGAAGGGACGGACGCGGTGGAATTAGTTGGAGGCGGCGATGCGCGCCTTCTCGAGAGCAGCGAGTGTGCGGAGCACGGTTGCCTTCTGCTTGTTGAGATCGCTCAGGCGAGCACGAGCAGGCAGACCCTGGGCAAGTTCGGCGACCTTGATCTGCTCGTCGATGGAACCGAGCTGATCGAGAAGCCCCAGAACGCGCGTCTGCAGCGTGTTGATGTCGACGGTGTCCGTCTTCACCGGAGCGGCAACGCGAGTCGCAGTGCCCGTGCTGGAGGGGCGAGAAGCGCGTGCCGGTGACGTGTCGGCAACAACGGTGGCCGCGCGCGGGCGGATGGCCTTGCGGACAGCGGCAGCGTCGGGGAGAACGTCCATGCGGATTTCGTTGAGGACGCGGCGAGCTTCGCGTGCCGTGACGCGGTATTCACGCTCTTCGTCGTCGTCGGACTGCAGCGTTCCGCCGAGCGGACGCAGGCCGTACATGCCGAGGAATCGCTTGGCGTCGTCGATGATGCCTTCGTTTTCGCGGCACCGTTCGCAGCGCGGTTCGTTGCGGAACATTTCTACGGAGTTGTCGTCACCACACCAGACACAGGATCCTGGGCGCCACCGCCGGACCGTCGGAGCTGAAGAATTCGGTGAATGAGATTCGGGCCGGGATGCCGAAGGAGATTCCAGGGTTTGCGCGTCGATCACGACGAGCCACATTAGGCGAAGATTGCGGGCAGGTGAACACCAGCTCGGCGTCGACCTGGGATTCTCTCCGGAGGCGTGACCAAGATCATGCCGATTGTCCGATTCTCGGGTATTTGTGTGTCGCACAAATGGTTTCGTGAAGACCTCTCGGTCTGGTTCAACAGATGAGCGTCCCCGTGAAACACGAAGGGCGCGTACCCGTGACCGTCTGGTCACAGATACGCGCCCGCCCCGCGGTAACGCGAAAGACTATGCGCTGCCGTTGAACAGTGAAGTCACAGAACCGTTCTCGAAAACTTCCTTGATGGTCCGTGCGAGCAGAGGTGCAATCGACAGAATCGTCAGCGTCGGGAACTGCTTCGACTCGGGGATCGGCAGCGTGTTGGTCGTGATGACCTCCTTGGCGCCGCAGGCAGCCAGGCGCTCGGCTGCCGGATCCGAGAAGATGCCGTGGGTGGTGGCAATGATGACGTCGACAGCGCCGGCGTCCTTGAGTACCTTGACGGCGCCGGCGATGGTGCCGCCGGTGTCGATCATGTCGTCGATCAGCACGCAGGTGAGGCCGTTGACGTCACCGACGACGCGGTTGGACTTGACCTGGTTCGGGACCAGCGGATCGCGCGTCTTGTGCACGAACGCCAGCGGCGCGCCGTCGAGGGCATCTGCCCACTTCTCGGCAACCTTGACGCGGCCGGCATCAGGGGAGACGACGCAGATGTTGTCGGTGCCGTAGTTGTCGCGCACGTACTCGGCGAGCTGGCCCTGAGCGTGCATGTGGTCGACCGGACCGTCGAAGAAACCCTGAATCTGATCGGTGTGGAGGTCGACCGTGATGATCCGGTCGGCGCCTGCAGTCTTGAGCAGGTCCGCGATCAAGCGAGCGGAGATCGGCTCGCGTCCGCGGTGCTTCTTGTCCTGGCGGGCGTACGGGTAGAACGGCAGCACCGCGGTGATGCGCTTTGCAGATCCACGCTTGAGGGCGTCGATCATGATGAGTTGTTCCATCACCCACGTGTTCAGCGGCGCCGGATGGCTCTGCAGCACAAACGCATCCGATCCACGCACGGACTCTTCGAAGCGAACGAAGATCTCACCGTTCGCGAAATCGCGGGCAGTCTGCGGGGTGACTCGGATGTCGAGTTCCTTCGCAACCTGCTCAGCCAACTCGGGATGCGCACGACCCGAGAACAACATCAAGTTCTTCTGGTTGTCGATCCAATTCGCAGTCACTGGTTCATGCCATCCTTTTGTACTTGCTGATCTGTGCGCTCTGATTCCGAAGCCGTTGCTGCATCGGCCGCAGGAGTACCGGGTCGATTTTTCTCGACCCAACCCTCGATGTTGCGTTGCTTACCGCCCGAGACCGCAAGAGCCCCAGCCGGAACGTCGAATCGCAAGACGGTGCCGGCGCCGGTGTACGCGCCGTCCCCGACGTGAACCGGAGCGACGAACATGGTGTCCGAGCCGGTTCGCACGTGCGACCCCACCACAGTACGGCGCTTGGTCACCCCGTCGTAATTGACGAAGACGCTCGACGCTCCGATGTTGCTGTGATGGCCGATGGTGGCGTCGCCGACGTAGGTAAGATGCGGAACCTTCGAGTGTTCGCCGATGTCGGCGTTCTTGGTCTCCACGTACGCACCGAGTTTGCCGTGAGCGCCCAGGGAAGTGGCCGGACGTAGGTACGCGAAGGGGCCGACGGTGGCGTCGTCGCCGATTGTCGACTCGCTTGCGTGCGAGCGGACGACAACGGCCCTTGCACCGACAGTGACATCGGTCAGAGTGGTATCCGGGCCGATCACAGCGTCTTCGCCCACTGACGTGGTGCCGGCCAACTGCACGCCGGGAAGCAGCGTCACATCTTGCGCGAGAGTGACGTCGCAATCGATCCACGTACTTGACGGATCGACAACGGTGACGCCCGCCCGCATCCACTTCTCGAGGATTCGACGATTCTTCTCACGTGCCAACGTCGACAGCTGCACGCGATCGTTTGCACCGGCGACCAGAACCGAATCAGCGATGTGCTGAGCGCGGACTCGCTTTCCGGCGCGACGGGCGATCATGATCACATCGGTGAGATAGAACTCGTGCTGAGCATTGTTGGAGTCGAGGGACGACAACGCATCGCGAAGCGTCTCGACATCGAATGCGTAGACGCCGGAATTGACCTCGGTGATCGAACGCTGCGAGTCCGTCGCTTCTTTTTCTTCGACGATCGCGTTGACTTCACCGTCGGTGGTGCGCAGGATCCGGCCGTACCCGGTGGGGTCGGACGCCGTGGATGTCAGGACTGTCACCGCGGCTGCCGGCGCGCTGATGTGGCGCTCGAGTAGATCCGCGATGGTGGTGCCGTCCAGGAGCGGGACGTCGGCGGCAGTCACTAGTACCGTGCCGCGGAAATCTGCGGGCAGCCCTTCGAGTCCACAACTGACCGCGTGGCCCGTGCCCTTTTGCTCGTCCTGCACGGCGATGGTGATCGCGCGATCCAAGTCGGTGGCGACGGATGCCACAGCTTCGGATACCCGTTCGCGATCGTGGCCGACGACGGTCACCAAATGCGTCGGATTCAACGACGCGGCAGCGTGGAGGGAGTGCGCGAGCATGGTGCGGCCGGCAAGAGTGTGGAGCACCTTGGGGGTCTTGGACTTCATCCGAGTGCCTGCACCCGCTGCGAGAACGATCACGGCGGTTTGCACTTGTTTGAGCTCCCTCTTGTCGATCATCAACTACCGGCTCCGCCGCCAGGACTCGAACCTGAACTATCTGAACCAAAATCAGAGGTGCTGCCATTACACCACGGCGGATTGCCACGCTCTCCGAACCTTGCGGCGGATTACGCGCAAGAATAATCGCATGCCGACCCGGTCTAGGTCGAACCGCTCCTCCGTTTTCGGGTCGAGCAGTGCCGATAGGCTTGCCGAGAGCGGTGCGGTGACAACCGTCCGCCGTGTGGGGAGAGAGGCAATGATGGCGACGGTTCCCAATCCGATGGGCAGTGATCGCGCACCTGAACGGGCAGCTCGGGTGCGGATGACGGGAACACAGCGTCGTCAGCAGTTGATCGAGATCGCCAGGGCACTTTTTGCCGAACGAGGATACGAAGCAACCTCGATCGAGGAAATCGCGCAGCGGGCGAATGTCTCGAAGCCTGTCGTCTACGAGCACTTCGGCGGTAAAGAGGGCTTGTACGCCGTGGTCGTGGATCGCGAGATGTCGCGACTGTTGGAGATGATTACGTCGTCGTTGTCGCAGAACCGCTCGAGAGTTCGAGTCGAGCGAGTAGCGCTGGCGTTGCTCACATACGTCGAGGAACACACAGACGGCTTCAGGATCTTGGTTCGTGATTCGTCCGTCGTGGCGCCGAGCGGCACCTATTCCAGTCTCCTCAACGACGCCATCAGTCAGGTGGGATACCTGTTGGCCGGAGACTTCTCGCGGCGCGGATTCGACCCGGGACTTGCAACGATGTACGCGCAGGCACTGGTTGGGATGGTGTCGACCACAGCCACGTGGTGGCTCGACGAGCGCACTCCGTCCAAGGAAGTTGTGGCCGCGCACCTCGTGAATCTGTGTTGGAACGGCCTCACCAATCTCGAGGCCGATCCGCAATTAGAGGGTTAACGCAGGCGTGCCTGTCGCCGAAGTATGGAGCGCAGTCTAAGCTGTGTTGGCTGTATCACGATCGTTCGATGGGCAAATGTGGTTTGTTTGCGTGGGGTGTTCTTTGTTGCAAAGCGCCTTCCATTTTGACGCTGTGAACGGGTAATGGTGAGGATTCGTTCGATGTGTGGTGACTGGAGGCCGGATCGATGGTGAGGCAGGAGCGGGCGGAAGCCACTCGTGATTCGGTACTGCGCGGTGCAGCGGGGGTTTTCCTGCGTCTGGGATATGCAAACGCCAGTCTGAGCGAGATCATCGCCGAATCGCAGGTGACCAAAGGGGCGCTGTACTTCCACTTCGGTTCCAAGGAAGAGCTCGCCCGCGCGGTAATCGACGAAGGGTCTGCTCGTTTCGACGCCAAGTCGGAATTGTGGCTGGACCGCCGAACACCAGCACTGGAATCGCTGATCGGTGTCTCGTCGGTGGCAGTCGATACTGCCGCACATGACGTACTTGTTCGTGCCACGTTCCGTTTGCTGGTCGAAATCGGTGACTACCGTGGATCGGGTCCGGCAACGTTCGACGTCTGGCTCGATATTTTCCGGGAACTCGCCACCAGAGCTGCCGATGAAGGTGACCTCAAATCCGACGTCGACTCTTCGGACATTGCGCGCTTCTTGTTGCAAATGGTGACGGGTGTCCGATTGATAGCTTCGGCTACGGGAACAATGCGTGATTTGTCTGAGTCGATGAAGACGTCCTGGAACATCATTCTTCCGGTCGTCGTTCCGGAATCGAAGGTCGAATACTTCCGCCAGTTTGCTGCTCGGCGTCTAAGTAGTGACCACTGAGTTAATCCGGTTTCGACGGTCCGAATGGCGTTCGGGTCGGTGACCTGGACAGTTGGTGGGATGTATCTCCCATTTGTGTGGATCTAATCGTGTCACGGAAGTGGTGTTGGCCTATATTGGGCTTTTGAAACAAACTCAGAGTATGTTTATCCCGTAACTAAATGTCCGATGGTCCGATCTTGCCGACCTGCTCGACGTTGCGGTATGTTCTTCCAGTAGCTGAACAATTGCTGCAACCTGTCGATCGGTCAGGGAAGCTCGATTGTTCGAGACGAAGTCGGTGTACCGGGCGGGGTAGGGGGTCGCCCGGTCCATCGATGAAAGGGGTATCGAAGATGGGTGAATCTGTACCGTCGGGGACTTCGGCAGTTTCGGCTGTTTCGTCAGCAACATTCGATGCGACCCCCCGGATCGGCTGCGACGTCGTCAATGTCGTGGATGTCAGTCGAAGTATCGATCTGTTCGGGAGCCGATACCTCGAGCGGACGTTCACCGCACGCGAGTTGGAGATCTGCAGCGGGGCTGCCAGGGATCAGCGACTCGCGGCGCGCTTTGCCGCGAAGGAAGCAGTGGTCAAGGTTCTCCGGCCCGCGGACACAGCAATTCCATGGAATTCCATCGAGATTACGCGTGAGCTGTGGGGGGGATGTGGGGTAGAGCTTTTCGGCGAAGCAGCAAAACTTGCTGTGGCACAGGATCTTCAGGATTTTCAAGTGTCTATTTCGCATGAGGCCGACGTCGCTATCGCCATGGTGATTGCCATGCATCGCGGCGGTTCGCAACAAACAGAAGGACTAAGTCACCGATGAGTGATCAGGCAATTCGCAAAGTGCTCATGGAGCATGGTCGGCTTGCAGTCGACGTCGGCACAATCGACATCGACGCCGATCTGTACGCGTTGGGTTTGACCTCCCATGCGAGTGTCAATGTGATGCTGGCGCTGGAAGATTCGTTCGATATCGAATTCCCGGACGAGTTGCTCCGGAAGAGCACTTTTGCCAGCGTCAGGGCGATCGAGAGTGCGTTGATCGGCCTGGGTGAAGCGTGAGCATTCCGCATCCCGACGTTATTGTCGAGCCCGCCCTCGATCGGGCACGCCGTGTCGCAGACGAAGTTGCTGCCGTGTGGGCGGCCGAGGTGGACGAAGACTCTCGATTCCCCGTCGAGGCGGTTGCTGCGATGCGCGAGCAGCGTCTGCTCTCTGTCGCCGTTCCTGCCGAGCTCGGTGGCGACGGCTTGTCCTTGCGTGAGGTTGCCACCATCGCGCGGATCATCGGATCACGCTGTGCGTCCAGCGGAATGATCTTTGCGATGCATCAGACGCAGATTTACTCCCTGGTCAAGCACGGCAACACCGAGGCGCTGCGGGCGTTCGTGGTCGAATCCGTCGAAAAGCAGTTGCTGCTCGCATCGGCAACAACGGAGTTGGGAATCGGCGGCGACGTCAGCCGAAGTTACTGCGCTGTAGAGGATCTCGGTGGCCATCTGCTGCTGATCAAGAACGCGCCGGTGATCTCGTACGGCGAGCATGCAGACGCGATTCTGGTCACCGCCCGACGTTCGCCGGAAAGTCAGCCGAACGATCAGGTTCTTGTTGTCTGTCGCAGCGGGGATCTCACACTGGAAAAGACTGCCGAATGGAACGCATTCGGGTTGCGGGGAACATGCAGCCTCGGGTACATCCTGCGGGCGACGTCCACGCCGGACATGATGATCGATACTCCGTACGCCGACATTTCCACCAACACGATGTTGCCCGTCTCGCACGTCGTGTGGAGTTCGGTGTGGCTCGGCATCGCTGACGCGGCACTCGACAAGGCGCGTAAGTACGTGCGCGCCGCGGCGCGCAAGCAGCCGGGAGTCTCGTCGCCGGCAGCGCTGCGACTGGCTGAAACAGCTTCCACTGCGCAACAATTCGCGGACCTGGTTGATGCATCCGCCAGTCGCTACGACCGCGCCGTCTGCGCTCGCGGCGAACTGGATGGGGCGACGACAACCGACAGTGTCGGGTTCTCGCTGTCGATGAACAACCTGAAGGTCGCCACATCGAGATCTGTGGTGGAGATTGTCGGTCAGACGATGTTGATCTGCGGTATCTCCGGATACCGAGAAGACAGTGAGTTCTCGCTCGGGCGGCATCTCCGTGATGCCCACGGGGCTGCCGTGATGGTGAACAACGATCGCATCATGGCTGGGTCCGCTCAAATGGCCATCGGATACCAAGGAACAATGTGACTACCGACTTCGTGAACGCCGAGACCGATTCCACCCCTTCCGAACTCGATCTTGCCAGGGCCGAGTTTCAGCGTGAATTGCTGAGTGCCGGAATTCTCATCGAGACAGATGTTCTAGGTCTTTACGGTCGTTCCGGGTTGTTCGAGGACATCATCGACGGAATCGACCGCGTGGTCGTTGCTGCGGGTCCCGGATCCGCAGCAACGCGTCTGCGCTTTCCGCCGGTGTTTCCTCGCACGAGTTTCGAGCGCACCGATTACATCGCGTCGTTCCCCAACTTGACCGGTGCCATCAACACTTTCAACGGAAGCAATCGTGATCACTCACAGTTGCTCGCAGATCGCGCCAACGGTGAATCGTGGGATCGCTATCTCGAACCGACCGAGACGATGTTGGTGTCGGCCGCGTGCCACCCCGCCTACGCTCAGTACACGGGTGAGTTGCCCGAAGGCGGAGTGCTTCTTGATATCTACGGATTCTGCTTTCGGCACGAACCGGCCATCGATCCAGCCCGTATGCAGGCGTTCCGCATGCACGAGTTCGTGACGATCGGCGACGCCGACGCCGCTGCAGCTCACCGCAAAAAGTGGATCGAACGCGGAATGGGAGTCTTGGGCGACCTCGGCCTCGATGCCACGCCGGTCATTGCCAACGATCCGTTCTTCGGAAGGGCCGGCCGGATGTTGGCGGCCAACCAACGCGATGAAAACCTGAAGACGGAGCTGACAGTTCGGTTGTACGGCGATCTCGACGAGGGTACGGCAATCGTGTCATCCAACAACCACCTCGATCACTTCGGCAAGACATTCGACATCACTACCGCCAACGGGGAGGTTGCGCACAGTTCCTGCGTCGGTTTCGGAATGGAGCGAATCGCTCTGTCTCTCTTGCGAACACACGGTCTTGACATTGCTGCCTGGCCAGGCGGCGTCCGTGGACATATGGGTTTGTGATGGCCAGACTCCTCGATATCACCCCCGATCGCTACAACTCACATGCCGTGCATCACGAGGACCGGGTGTGGGCGCAGACCAACTGTTACCTGGATCTCTGGATCGAGGTTCTGCATTCGCTCGGCCTCGACCCGGTTCCCGCCATGGCATGTGCGTTTGCGTCAAGGTTCGACGGTGCTCAGTGGACGTTCCTCAAGTTCAAAGCCGAGGATATCTTTGCGCTCTACGGGATCGACGTTGCCGAGATGAACGTCTGGCGCGCGCCACTGATACACGTCGAGGACAACCTCGAGGCAGGAATGCTGTCTACGGTGGAGGTCGACGGTTACTGGCTGCCGGACACATTGGGTACGAGTTACCATGAGACGCATACCAAGACAACAATTGTCCCCAACCGGATCGATCGAGTAGCGGGAGAACTCGAGTACTTCCACAACAGCGGATATTATGTGCTTCGGGGCGACGATTTTTCCGGGGTGTTCGATCTCGATCGTTCGAGCATCCCGCCTTTCGTTCCTTACGTCGAGCAGGTCCGTCTTTCGCCCGTTCACGAGATGAACGCGGGAAACATCGCAGAAGTAGCTCGTCGGAACGCGGCAGTTCGGCCTCCGGGAAATCCGGTACGCGAGCTGGGGCGCAGGGTCGTCGAGGATTCGGAGTGGATCCGCACAGCCGGCATGGAGGCATTCCATCTGTGGTCGTTCGGGTTGCTGAGGCAGTGCGGCGCCAGCGCTGAACTTGCCGGTGATGTCAGCGAATTTCTCGATGCGTCAGGTTTTTCCGGTACAGCGCAGGCGGCAGCGGGGTTCCGCAGTGTCGCTGCGGGCGCCAAGAGTGTGCAATTTCAGATGGCGCGTGCGGCGAGGGGGCGCGTCGTGGATCCCCGTGATCAACTCGACGAGATGGCGGTGTCCTGGACACAGTCCATGGACATCATCACCTCCATTGTCGGAGTTGATTCCCAGCGACATCTCAGGTTGGTGTGATGCCGCGGAAATACGCTACAGATCTTCTCGAGGAAGCGCAGTGGCGCTGTATCGCAACGCAACCCGGCGAAATCGTGAATCCCGCG
Organism: Rhodococcus globerulus; assembly: GCF_019334125.1. Taxonomy (NCBI): domain Bacteria; kingdom Bacillati; phylum Actinomycetota; class Actinomycetes; order Mycobacteriales; family Nocardiaceae; genus Rhodococcus; species Rhodococcus globerulus. The sequence goes on along the minus strand of NZ_CP079698.1, from coordinate 6,321,409 downwards.
CAGCTGTCGGGAAAGACGGGATGGCTACCGGCTACGGTGCCGGGCACGGTGGCCGGGGCGGTCCGCGAAGCCGACGGCTCCGCTGCGGCTCGTCGGGTGGCTGCCGACGCCAGTGATTGGTGGTTCGTCACGAGGGTTGCCACGGCCGGTGAGGGGTCGTGGCTGCTCCACCTCCAGGGGCTGACGGCGGGCGCGGACGTCTGGGTCGATGACACTGTCGTCTTGTCTTCTGAGTCCATGTTCGTTCCCGGTGAGGTAGTCGTAACCCGTGAGCCGGCCAAGAGTCGTGAATTCACACTCTCGATCCACTTTCATTCTCTGGCAACAGTTCTGAGTACGCGTCGGCCTCGTGGCCGATGGCGTTCGTCGTTGGTGCGCGAGCAGGGCCTGCGATGGATACGTACAACACTGCTGGGGAGTGCACCCGTATTCGCCGGTGTGCCGGTGCCGGTGGGGCCGTGGCGGGGTATTCGATTGTTGGACGTCGGCAAGGCAAGCGTCGTTTCCCGGACTCTTCACGCTACCGTCGATGGAACGTCCGGGGCCGTCGAGATCTCGGCGCGTCTCACGGGTCTGCTCCGCACTGTCACGGCAGTGCCGGTGACCGTCGGAAACGTTCGTGGTTCCCTCACAGTGACATCGCGAGACGGTGGACTCGCCGTCGTATCCGGCGTCGTCGAAATTCCTGATGTGGATCTCTGGTGGCCGCACACGCACGGTCGGCCGCATCGATACTCTGTGTCGATCGACGTTGGCAGAGATGTGCTCCACCTGGGGCACATCGGTTTTCGTAGTCTCGAGATAGATCGAACCGGCGGTGGATTTCGAGTATCGGTCAATGGGGTCGACGTGTATTGCCGGGGATCAGTGTGGGTGCCCACCGATCCCGTCTCCTTCCGCGGCGAGGCGCAAACAACGTCGGTGCTCGAGCGTTGTGCAGCGTCCGGCGTGAACATGCTGCGTATTCCCGGAACCATGGTCTACGAGAGTGATCACTTCTGGAACGAATGCTCCCGGTTGGGCATTCTCGTCTGGCAGGACGCGATGCTCGCGACGCTCGATCCGCCAGACACCGACGAGTTCTTTGCACTCTTTGCCGCCGAGGTACGTGCGTTCCTGCAACAGGTCGGTGGCAACCCGGCCCTCGCGGTTTTCTGCGGAGGAAGTGAAACCGAACAGCAACCGACCATGCTCGGTCTGGTCGATCAGCACATCTCGATCATTCATTCCCGCTTGCCTGCGATGCTCGAGGAACTCGCACCGGCACTCGAGTACGTCACTTCGTCTCCGTCCGCACCGCCCGACCGTGAAACATTGGCCACTCACGTAGGCACCGGTATCGCCCACTACTTCGGAATAGGCGGGTACCGGCGTCCACTCGACGACGTGTTGAGCGCGCGGGTGCGCTTCGCAACGGAGTGCCTGGCGTTCTCCATTCCGCCGTCGAACACTGCCGTCGAGAACGAGTTCGGCTCTGTGTCCGTAGCGGGCCACCACCCGTCGTGGAAGGCTGCTGTGCCACGGGACAACGGGTCGTCCTGGGACTTCGAGGACGTTCGTGATCACTACGTCAGAACGTTGTTCGGCGAGGATCCGAGTGAGGTTCGCTGGTCCGATCCGGAACGCTATCTCGACTTGGGGCGTGCGGCGATCTGCGAGGCCTTCGGCGCAGTACTCGGTTACTGGCGTCGAGCAGATTCCGGTTGTGACGGTGCGTTGATCTTGGCTTTGATGGATCTCGAACCTGGGCCAGGGTGGGGAGTCCTCGACTGGCATGGCACACCGAAGGCTCCGTGGTACGTGCTACGCCGGTATTCGAAACCCGTGGCCCTCATTGTCACCGATGACGGTCTGGACGGACTCCGGCTCGACGTGATCAACGAGACCGGTGACCCGTTGGTTGCCGAAATCCGTATCCGAGCGCACAACAGGTCTGGTGTGGTCCCGGTGGATGTGGTCGCGCCCGTCAAGGTCGACGCCCACGGGAAACGGAGTCTGACGGTCGACGAGGTGGTGGGGCGATTCACCGATCTCACGCACGTCTTCAAGTTCGGGCCGCGCAACTACGACGCAGTCACCATCACTCTCGAGAACGAGGAAGGCGTGGTTATCGACGAAGTTGTGCATCTGTTGGGAAGCCCGGCCAGACCCCTCGAACGCACCGTCGGCCTCGCCGCCATTGCCCGCAGTGTCGGCGACGACTGGTTTGTCGACGTCACCTCGGAAGGTACTGCGCAATACGTGTCGCTGGACCTGCAGGGGTTCGAGCCCGAAGATTCCTGGTTTCATCTCGCACCAGGCGGTGCGCGGACGGTGAGGTTGCGTCGCACCGGTCAGGCGAAGATGGTGATCGGTCGCGTTCGAGCACTCAATTCCCATTCCAGCGCGCCGGTCAGCCCGCCGTTGGTTGCCGATCCACCTCGGCAACCGTCGACCAAGCGGGTTCCGCGGAGGTAGGGCACGCTCGCGGATAGAATCGACTCGGCGTCACGCCACTGCTGGTGGGTGACGCTCGGGTTGTTCGTCCGCAGCTCGCCGTCACCGCCGAGGAGCGCATTCGTTGACTGCCTTGCCCGCCGCCCAGACTTCGCTTGCCGGCCTTGCCGAGGCCGCGCTCGCAGACGCGGCCTTCGCCTCGGTGACCGAGGCGATCGGTAGAGCCACCCTCGACATCGTTGCGCCGAAACCGGCGAGGCCGTTCATCGCGGCCGCGCTTGCATCGCGAACGCCAGTGCTGTTGGTGACCGCAACAGGTCGTGAAGCCGACGATCTGACGGCCGAACTCACCGAGATGATCGGCGGATCGGTTGCACAGTTCCCGTCGTGGGAAACGTTGCCTCACGAGCGGCTCTCGCCCAGCGCGGATACCGTCGGGCGGCGTATCGAGGTTCTCCGACGCCTTGCTCGTCCTGACGATTCCTCGTACGGTGCGCCGCTGCGGGTTGTGGTCACGACCGTGCGCTCTCTGGTTCAGCCGATGGCCCCCGGGCTGGGTGAGATCGAGCCGATCACACTGCGCGTCGGCACCGAGATCGACTTCGAGTCGGTTCTGGTCCGGCTGGTGGAAATGGCGTACACGCGCGTCGACATGGTCGGCAAGCGCGGCGAGTTCGCAGTGCGGGGCGGCATTCTCGACCTTTTCTCACCCACCGCGGATCACCCTGTTCGCATCGAGTTCTGGGGCGACGAAGTTTCGGAGCTGCGCTACTTCTCCGTTGCCGACCAGCGTTCGCTACCGGATATCGACGTCGACCTCGTCATCGCGCCGCCGTGCCGTGAATTGTTGTTGACCCCCGACGTTCGGGATCGGGCTGCCGCGATTGCCGCAGAGAACCAGGCCGACGCCTCGCTGGTGGAGATGCTGGACAAAATCTCGGCGGGTATTCCGGTGGAGGGCATGGAGGCGTTGCTTCCGGTGCTGAAACCTGGTGAATTGCAATTACTTTCCGATGTTCTTCCCGCCGGAACCCACATTCTGCTCTGTGACCCGGAGAAAGTGCGCACCCGCGCAACGGATTTGGTTCGCACCGGGCAGGAGTTCCTGGAAGCGTCGTGGACTGCGGCGTCCATCGGCGGCGCGGCACCCCTCGACACCTCCATCCTCGCCGGCGGCGACTCGGGGCTCGGCGCGTCTGCCTACCGGTCGCTGCGTCAGGTGCGCGAATCCGCAGAAGCGGGTGGGCGTCCGTGGTGGACCGTCAGCCCGCTGGCATCGGGGAGTGGTGAAGAACTCGAACTCCCGATTCAGCCTGCCCCACAGGTGCGTGGGTCGGACGATCTTCTTGCCGAGCTGTTCGTCAGCCTCCGTGCGCACGTGACCACGGGTGGACGCGCGGCCGTGGTTGTTGCCGGTGCCGGCACGGCAAAACGAGTCCTCGAACGACTCGGTGAGGCCGAGGTTCCGGCCACAATGGCTGAGCCAGGTGCGGTCCCGGCACGCGGTCAGGTCTCGGTATTGCGTGGATCGTTGCACGACGGTCTGGTTCTGCACGGCGACGGCGACGTTCCCGGAATGGTTGTCGTCACCGAGGCCGACCTCACCGGCAATCGAGTTGCGGCAGTGGGCGACGGTAAGCGGTTGCCGGCCAAGCGTCGCAACCAAGTGGATCCGCTTGCACTTGCCGCAGGCGACATGGTCGTTCACGATCAGCACGGTATCGGCCGCTTTGTCGAGATGGTCGAACGCACCATCGGCGGGGCCAGGCGTGAGTACCTGGTCATCGAATACGCTGCGAGCAAGCGAGGCCATCCGGGGGACCGGTTGTTCGTGCCGATGGAATCGCTCGATCAGCTCTCCCGCTATGTCGGCGGTGAGCTGCCCGCGCTGAGCAAGCTCGGTGGATCCGATTGGGCGAACACCAAACGTAAGGCGCGCAAAGCGGTTCGTGAAATCGCGGGCGAACTCGTGCAGCTCTATGCCGCGCGTCAGGCAGCACCCGGTCATGCATTCGGCCCCGACACTCCGTGGCAGAAGGAACTCGAGGATGCCTTTGCGTTCACCGAGACGGTCGATCAGCTGACCGTGATCAGTGAAGTCAAGGGCGACATGGAGAAAGCCGTCCCGATGGACCGCGTCGTGATCGGTGACGTCGGATACGGCAAGACCGAGATCGCTGTGCGAGCCGCCTTCAAAGCGGTACAGGACGGTAAGCAGGTGGCTGTCCTGGTTCCGACAACTCTGCTGGCACAGCAGCATCTTCAGACGTTCACCGAACGGATGGCGTCGTTCCCGGTGAAGGTACGCGGATTGTCGCGCTTCACCGATGCCAAGGACTCCAAGGAAATCATCACTTCCATGGCCGAGGGCGAGATCGACATCGTCATCGGCACACATCGCCTTCTGCAGACCGGGGTTCGGTGGAAGGACCTCGGTTTGGTGATCGTCGACGAGGAACAGAGATTCGGCGTCGAGCACAAGGAACACATCAAATCCTTGCGGACCCACGTCGATGTTCTGACTATGTCGGCAACGCCAATCCCTCGTACGCTGGAAATGAGCATGGCCGGCATCCGCGAGATGTCTACCATTCTGACCCCGCCGGAAGAGCGTCATCCGATTCTGACGTACGTCGGGGCGTATGCAGACAAGCAGGTCGCAGCCGCCATCAGGCGTGAGCTCCTGCGCGACGGTCAGGTGTTCTACGTTCACAACCGCGTCAGCTCGATCGACAAGGCTGCCAAGCGAATCCGTGAACTGGTACCGGAAGCGCGGGTTGTGGTCGCCCACGGTCAGATGAACGAGGACACTCTCGAGAAAACGGTTCAAGGATTCTGGGAGAGAGATTTCGACGTCCTGGTGTGTACCACGATCATCGAGACGGGTCTCGATATCTCCAACGCGAATACGTTGATCGTCGAGCGCGCTGATTCACTCGGCCTCTCACAGCTCCACCAGTTGCGAGGTCGCGTCGGACGCAGCCGGGAACGCGGATACGCATACTTCCTGTATCCGCCGGAGAAGCCGTTGACCGAAACGGCATACGATCGCCTTGCCACCATTTCGCAGAACTCCGATCTCGGCGCCGGTATGGCCGTTGCCATGAAGGACCTCGAAATCCGCGGCGCCGGTAACGTCCTCGGCGCCGAGCAGTCCGGACACGTTGCCGGCGTCGGGTTCGACCTGTACGTCCGCCTGGTCGGCGAGGCGGTCGAGGCCTACCGCGCCGCCGCTGACGGGCTCCCGATCACGACCGACGAGGGCCCGAAAGAGGTTCGCATCGATCTACCCGTCGACGCACATATTCCGCCGGACTATGTCACCAGCGATCGGCTTCGTCTCGAAGGTTATCGAAAGATTGCTGCCGCAACGGATTCCGAGGGCATCGCTGCCGTCGTAGAAGAACTTGTTGACCGGTACGGCCCGATACCGGAAGAAGTGCGTCGACTCGTATCGGTGGCGAAGCTGCGGCTGCTGTGCCGCGAGTACCAACTCGAGGAAGTGGCGGTAACCGGTACTCAACTCAAGATCTCGCCAATGTCGCTGCCCGATTCCAAGCAGATCAGGCTCAAGCGGATCTATCCGAGCGCGCAGTACCGGGCGACGACAGGCTTGGTGCAGCTGCCACTGCCTCGAACCGGGGGAGTGGGTTCCGATCGCCTGCGCGACGTGGAATTGCTGCAATACATTGCCGATTTCATCCTGGCGATCGACGGTCGCGCCGCGAGTGCCGTGGTGATGGAGGCATGAGTTACGAGTCGGTTGTCGTCGTACTGGACGCGACACGTCCGGATTCAATACCAGTGAACGCGTTGACCGTGCTACGCGATCCGATCGAAATAGCTGACGATGTGCCACATTCGACTCGTCGTGCACTTCCGACGTCCGTTCCGGGAGCCGCTGTCTATGTGACGTCGAATCCAAACGGTGAGGGCGCCGTCGAAAGAGTTGCGCGAGGTGCACGGCTGATCGCAGCTGAAGCACTCAAAGGTGATGAACTTGTCGCGGCAAGTCGCCTGATGGATCGTTTGTGGAGCTATGAGGGCTGGGAAGTTGCTCAGACGCATGAATCGTTGGTTCGCTACCTTCTCGAAGAGACATACGAGGTGCTCGACGCGATCGTGGACGGTGACCGCCAGACATTGCGGGAAGAATTAGGCGACCTACTGTTGCAGGTTCTGTTTCATTCACGAATTGCCGAGGCTGTACCAGGTGAGGAAGCTTTCGATATCGACGACGTCGCTCGCGGACTGATTGTAAAACTGACTCATCGAACTCCCCATCTGGCGACCGATCCGTCGGGTGATATCGACGTCGCTGCGCAGGAGCGTGCGTGGGACGAGATGAAAGCCATAGAGAAGAGACGCGCCTCCGAATTGGACGGTGTCGCAGTGAGTCAACCTGCATTCAGGCTGGTCGAGCAGTATGTGTCCAGAGTGTCTCGTGCCGGGTTCCCGGAGGAACTGATACCAGTCGAGTTGATTGCGATGGCAACACAGATGCGCGACCTCGACGGGTTGCTGCGGATGAAAGCGCTCAGCTTCGCGGACCGCTTTCGAGTGGCGGAGCAGTACGTCAAGAACCACGTCGACGAGGTCGATCGTGCCCCGGTGGATTGCTTGACACCACCTCTCGATCGTTGGAGCGCGGCATGGCGACTGTCAGCCACTGAATGATTTGGATTGCCATTTCGTAACTGGGTGCCGGATCACGTTGATTCTAGGCTGCAAATAAAACAAACCTGAGGTATGTTTACGTTCGAAACGCAAACCGGTGCACGCCTATTTGGGGATTTTGGGTACCGGACGTTGAGTTCGTTAGAGGTGGGGCGAGCTGTCGAGTGTCACCATCGGGCAGTCAAAACCAGGCTGGCCATCAAGGTGATTGCTTGAGAATTACTACGTTATCCGCGGTCTAAGCCGTCGGGGGTCGAAACGGGGAGATGAGTACCAATGAGCGTGGACACCAGTGAGAGCATCCGAGCAAGCCGGCAGGCACATGGCACGAGCCCTCGACGTCCGAGTGTGACGGTTGTAGTTCCAGCTATGAACGAGGCCAAGAACCTTCCACACGTTGCAGCGCGGATGCCCGACAACATCGACGAGATCGTATTCGTGGACGGACATTCGGTGGACGATTCGATAGAGGTTGCCAGGAAGCTGTGGCCGACGGCCACGATCGTCACGCAGACTCGGCGAGGAAAAGGCAACGCACTCGCGTGCGGATTCTTGGCCGCAACATCGGACATCGTCGTGATGATAGATGCGGACGGGTCTACGGATCCGGCTGAAATCCCTCTGTTCGTATCGGCGCTCATTGCCGGTGCTGACTTCGCGAAGGGGACGAGGTTCGCACTGGGTGGAGGTAGTGACGACATCACGTTCTCACGAAAGCTTGGCAACAAGGCGTTGAACGGAATCGTCAACATCAAGTTCGGCGCAGCCTTCAGCGATCTCTGCTACGGCTACAATGCTTTCTGGCGTCATCACATCCCCGTCATGGACCTCCCCGAAACCGCTGCTCCCGATGCTCAATGGGGGGATGGCTTCGAGATCGAAACGTTGATCAACGTTCGTGTTTCCAACGCAGGTCTGAAAATCACAGAAGTCCCGAGCTACGAGCGGGACCGCATTCACGGTGAGAGCAATCTGAATGCTGTTCGCGACGGGTTCAGAGTGCTTCGGACTATTCGTAGCGAGCGACGTGTCACAGGCAGAAAGTCCACCAAACGTTAACAAGTATTTGCGTCGTCTCGCCCCGCCCATAGTTCGATCGAGGGCGGGGCATCCGTCTCATTTATGCTTTGAAACACCCTCTTGGATCGTTTCACGGGAACGCAGCTATTAATGTGTGAATATTGTCCCATGCCACTGTTTCGTGCATTTGATCCCGACCGCCGATGCCGCTGCGGCCATCCGCAATCTGCTCACCAACATCTTCGCTCCGGCAGAGACTGTGGTCTGTGCCCATGCCAACAGTTCCGTGGTGTTGGACTTCTGTCCGGAATCAGCGGGCGATTCCGACGGCGTTAGCGAAGTCTTGAGGTTCATTGGGCAGGGTGGTTTCGCGGATGCCAAATGCGTCAAGAATTGCAGATGTCATTTCGGCTCGCGCAGATTCCCGGATCGGGTAACCGATGAGTGGGTGATCGCCTGCGGGGAGTAATCGTGTGTCTACCGATCCCGGAAGTTGTTGCAGTCGGGAGAGTCCGGTGGGTCCGCGGTTCTCCAAGAACCATCGGTGATCACCAGGTGACAACAGCACAGTGGCATTCACGCCGGCGATGCTCAGTGGGCGCAGGAGCACCTCTGGCACTTGGACCAGACCGATTTGTCCCAACTGAAGCCATAGGCGATAGGGGAGTCGATCTCGTATGACGTCCTTGAAGCGGACAGCAGCATCATGCGCGCGGAGTGCCAGAGATCGCTTTCCTGGGACATCGCCTGCGAGCTCGTGACTTCGAGTGAACTCAATCTGGCGTGTAGTCCATCGCAGGGGGTTAACGAGTATTGCGTGACGAGCGCCGACTTCGGCCGCAGCGATCGCTGCGCTCCAGGATCCCGAGCAGAGTCCGGCGACAATAAGATTCCCGGCTGGTGCGCCAGCAAGCTCGACCACATCAACCGCGTCTGTTCGTTGTTCGGGTGTGTAGATTGTACTGATCTCGTGATCGTCAGCAGGCCAGGTTTCGCCGGTTGACGCGCGATCGAAGCGAATGGTACTGACGCCGTGAGCAGCCAACGCGCGGGCGAGTTCTACCCACAGGCGACTGGGGCCAACTCGATGTTCCGATGCTGTTCCATAAACGACCAGCGTCGGTCCACCAGGCGCGCTTCCTGCCGGTGTCGTTTGGATTGTGAACATGTTGTGGGTTCCGCGGTGTGAAAGCTGTTCTGTCACAGTTCTTCCGGACCGGGGGTCGACAAGATTGGCCGAGTCTCGAAGCTGCACTGCCACGGATGAACGTTTGCGGGTGGTTGCCGCGTCGATCCAGTCGGCGATCGACGTGATTGTCTTCGCCGGTACTCGTACGGCGAAATCGGCTGGCTCGATGAACTCGATCTGCTCGTCCACGACGAAGTGCTCGGCGTCGGTCCGCTCGACCAAACGTGTAATTCCGCGGTTGTCCGCGTGTTCTGGACGGGTGGCGATCAGGACGCGCACCGACGAATCGATCGGCGTTGATGTGAGGTCCATATTTGAAAGTTGTTGTGCGGCGGATCGGTGGAGAGCCATCCCGATGAGTGAAACATACTGCTGCTCGGCGTCTGTCCTGCTCGTGAGGCTCACAAGAGCTTTCTGTCGGTGCAGGAACTTGCGGCCGGAGACCACCGGATCCCACAGGACAAGTGCATTGACCCCGTCGATGTCAGCTGCCGCTCGCGCACCTACCAGCGCACCGACGCGAAGTCCGAGAACGGTCACCGTGTCGGTTCCGCACCGGCGAAGATATCCGGCCGCCTCGCGAACGCTGGACTCCCAGAGTTCGACCGCGTTTGCCTGGGTTTGCTCCCCCGAAGAATCGCCGGTGCAGTAGTAGTCGAAGCGGAGCACGAGATGGCCCTGCGCGCATAGTTTTTGTGCCAGTAAGACGAGGCCACGGTAGGAATCGACGTGTTCTTTCCCGACAGGGGGGCACAGCACGACCCCTCCGCGCGCTGTACCCCCCGCAGGAACATGAAGAGTGCCGAGTAGTGGAGCGGTCTCGGGACCGAACCACGTGGTGAACTTTCCACCGCCGACAACCGGGTGAATCTTGTACGTCACCCGACCGGTGGGACCAGGCTGATTCTGCGCCATCGATCGGGATTCCATCGCGCGGGATGGTGAACCGGATCGATCGTCTGCTCGAGCTGACAGCATGTGAGTCCTCTGTGCCTCGTCATGTCGCCATCGACAGCGAACCCGCACTCGATACTGGAGATGTCGATGCCGTAATCGCCCGTAAACTCGATGACTTTTTACCTACGGAAAACAATATACAGGTTTGTTTTAACATTGCTGAATGATTGCCTCGGTTGCGCAGCAGTGTGTCAGCGGGACCCCCGCGATGACAAGGTGGAGACGATTCCGAGATGGTCGGATCCCGTCACGCGCACCGTTCGGAAATCGGTAGCGCGAAGGGGCTTCGGTACCAGGATGTGGTCGAGTGCGGTGAACGGAGGAAGTGACCAGTCGGCCGGAAATGTTGTTGCATACGAGCGTCCGGCTTGTCGAGCAGCATCCGCGGTTTCCAGGTGAAGTACATCGCGGAACTGTTTGTGGTCCAACGTCGAGTTGAAGTCGCCGGCGATGATTGTGGGGTACGGATTCGATTGGATCACATTGCTGATTTCCGCGAGGTCCGAGACCCATGCGGAGGAATCTTGATCCTGGACGGGCGCGGTGATGTGGGTCGCGACGATGTCGAACATGGCACCGTCGAATTCGAAGGTAGCGGCGACACACGCGAATCCGAAGTTATCCAACTCTCGGGTGTGAGCGAGGGGAATCCTGCTCCAAAGTCCGGTGCCGGTGGCTCCCTGGCCAGCTCGAACAATGGAATAAGGGAAAGCGTCGTTGATCCCACCCTCGGTCAGCCTTTGTTGGAAGGCTGGTGTCAACTCTTGAATGGCGACGATGTCCGCATTCTGTTCGCGTGCCGTGGTCAGTGTCGATTGTGACTCGGCAGTTCCCTTGGCGACATTAATCGACAGGACTCGTAGCTGGTCCCCTGTGGGAGGGGGTGATCCGGGGATTGTGAGTTGAGTGCCGAGGGTGAGTGTGATCAGGGTGATGCCGATGGCCGAACCGATCCACTCGCGGCTTGCCAGCAGCCCGACCGTCGCCGGCAGCATCACGAACGGCAAGTAGGGCACGGCGACGACGAGCGAGATCAGACCGGGGTGGCGGAGTGGAAGGTATCGAAGTAGGAGCAGCCCGCCGGTTACAGCCAACATGGCCCAGCCTATCCATCTGAGAAAGGTCACCAGTCGGTTGTACCCGACTTTGCAAAGATGATCGCTGGAACATTACTGGGGTATGTTGTGGTGACACCTTAAACGGGGAGATTGAGGGTGTTAAACCAGACAAACAAACCAATAGTTTGCTTATTGAGGTGTTGAGGGCGTTGTGCCCGACCCGATTCCGGGCAGAAATTGGGTGATTTGCCTGTGAAGAGCCTCGAAGTTCAGTCGGCAAAGAGTCCAGAGGGGTGATCGTGCTCACACAAAATGACAGTGCTCGACAAGGCTGCGCGTCGACGGCTGGCGTGGATCGGGTGTCCACAGCTGTCAGTGTGGTGATCGCCTGCTACTCGATGGCGCGTTGGCATGGGATCACGAACGCAGTTCGATCGGTTGTCGCCCAGTCCGTACCAGTGGACCAGATCATCGTTGCCGTCGATCACAATCCCGAACTCGTGGAGCGGCTTCGACGTGAGTTGCCCGAAATCTCCGTTGTGTCATATGAGAATGGTCCAGGAGGAGCGTCGGGTGCGCGCAATGCCGGTGTCGAACTTGTGGCTACGCCGTATACGGCTTTCCTCGACGATGACGAGATCGCGGAGCGCGATTGGTTGGCGGCGTTAATGGCGCCGTTCGTCGACGGGGCGGTTGTGGGCACCGGCGGTCGGTACCGCGCGGTCTGGGCATCGGCCAAGCCGAACTGGTTCCCTGACGAGTTCGGTTGGGTTGTCGGAGAGTCGTTCCTCGGAATGCCGGTCGTTACCTCGAGGGTGCGAAACGTGTGGAGCGGCAACATGGCGGTCCGAACCGAGGTCTTCCGCGCGGTCGGTGGCTTTCGAGTGGGGTTTGGCAAGCAAGGAAATCGGTCTCAACCAGAAGACACCGATCTATGCATCAGAATGTCGGAGCACGGTCAGGATTTTCACTGGATCTACGTGCCCACTGCCGTGATCGATCACGAAATTCCGCAACACAGGAGCACCTTCCGGTTTTTTCTGAGGCGCTGTTACTCGGAAGGAAAGGGAAAGGTCGAACTTCGTCACGACGAGAACAATTCCGACGAACTCTCCGACGAGCGTAGTTACGTTCGAACCGTCTTGACCCAGGGCGTCAGAAGGTATGCCGGTGGCCGAAATGCGTCGGCGTCCAAGGCTGCCGCGCTGATGGCGGGAATTGGTTCCGCGGGACTGGGTGCTGCATCAGCAACTGCAATCGGCCTTCGGCGCTCACGGTTTCCAGGGCCGTCGTGATGGCGGACGGACCACGAATCTATTCCGATGCAGCGTCGATGGCATCCGCGCAAGTCATCAATGCTGCTCTGGGAATGGGATTTTGGGCTATTGCCGCGCTGATCCTGCCGCCCGCGCAACTTGGCGTTATGACCGCATTGTTGGCATTGGTAACCGCACCTGCCATGGTGATCGGGACGGGTGTTGGCGACGTGTTCAACTCGATGATGCCGGCAGCTGGCCCTGAATTACCGTCAGTGTATCGACGCGGTCTGCGGGTTTTCTACCTATTGTCCGTTCCTTCAGGCATTATCGCAGCGGGCGCAGCCGTGGTGTTCATTTCCGAGGTCAGATTTTCGATCCCCGTTGCTGCGATGGTATTCGCGGGAGTAATCGTCTGGGGACTGTTCGTTCTGCAGAACAGCACATTGACCAGCCTGGACGAAGCACGGAGACAACCACTGGTCAACGGCGCCGTCAGTTTGGGCCGAATCGCAGTCCTTCTGCTGCTCGTGTGGTTGGCGAACTGGCAACCGATTGTCATGGCGACAGTGTTGGTAGGCGGGGTCGCAGTGGTGGCGATGCGCGTGTTCATCGGGCGCATCGTGTCGGAGCGCACCGCGAGTGCACGCCAAGGAACGTGGACGGCAGAGGCAGCGGCAACCGAGGTTGTCCGAATGTGCAAGCAGGCGGTGCCCACGCAGGCGATGGGAATCGGTGTCATTCTGCTGATGCCCTTCCTGGTGACGGCATACGCGGGGCCTGTGCAGGGTGCGGTCTTCTCTCTGTCGATGAGCATCGCTCAAACACTGGAGTTCGTAGGTTCTGCGATGGGAACGTCGCTCGTGGTTCACGCGTCGAAGAACCCCCGTGAAGGTTCGAAGATGGCGCTGGTGTTGTTCGTTCGTGTTTCGGTCCTGGTAGCGGTGGGAGGCATTCTCCTGTCGCTGGCGGCGCCCGTGATCTTTGGAATTCTCAATCCCGAGTATCTCGATCTGAACGCGGAACTCGTAGTTGTGCTGCTCGCACTCGGATCGTTGTTGCGGACGATGTTCGTCGTGTGGTCGGCGTTGCAGCGTGCACGACGCGAGATCGGCCCGCTTGTGGTGATCAACGGTCTGTTCGCCGCTGTTGTGATGGCAATTTTGCCCTTCGCCTGCCATTTGTGGGGAGCTGTGGGTGCTGCGCTCACGGTTGGTATCGCGCAGGCAGCGGCAAGTATCGCGGCGGTATTCGGCGTAGCGCGGCGTCGGGATTCGATAAGAAAACGGGTATTTCAGTATGAGGTTTGATGGCATGAATCGCGATGACAACTCCGGCAATGCAAGTGCCGCTGATATGACGAAAGAGATTGTGGTGCAGAATCATCGATCCGACGGGATCACGATCCTACAACCTGTCATGGCGCCCACACCGAACATCGAACTATGGGCTGGTGCGATCTGGATTGGACAGGTCGACGAATGGGAGCTACTCGCTGCGCCCTTCGTAGCACTCGCAGGCGGGCACCGCTACATCCGGGCTCGACTCCTGGTGTCTCGTCTGAATGGATCGTCGGCTTTTGTCGAAGTGCACGTGGCGGACGGAGTGATCAGGTCCCGAGAGGCGTTGGATCTGTTGCCACAAACCGGCGCCGTAGCTTCCCCGCCCCTTCCTGAAGTGCTGGTGACGCTGATTATCTGCACCATGAATCGACCGGAACTGCTTCGGGAAGTACTCAATTCGCTTGCGGACCTCGACTACAGCAGCTACGAAGTCCTGGTGGTGGATAACGATCCGTCGTCGGGTCTGACACCGCCTGTGGTTGCAGAATTCGAAGGAATCCGGTTGGTGGGCGCGCCCGAACGAGGGTTGTCGAAGGCACGCAATATCGGATTGACAGCCGCCACCCATGACATCGTCGCGTTCACCGACGACGATGTCGTGATCGACCGTAATTGGCTCCGCGGGATAGTCGGTGGATTTGCTGTGGCCGACGACGTCCAGTTGGTTACCGGGCTCGTGCCAACAGGTGAAGTTTCGACGGCTGCGCAAGCGTACTTCGACCGACGCGTCAGTTGGTCGAAGAACTTGGTGCAGAAGACGTATCGGATGGCGGCGCCACCACCAGCTGATCCGCTGTTCCCCTTCGAAGTGGGAAACTTCGGAACAGGCGCGAACTTCGCAGTACGTCGCTCCGCGGTACTTGCACTCGGCGGATTCGACGAGGGACTCGGAGTGGGTTCGCCCTGTGGCGGCGGCGAGGACATCGACATGTTCGTGCGCATACTTCTCAGTGGCGGAGCGTTGGTTTACGAACCTGCTGCGCGTGTGTGGCACAGGCACCGGATCGACAACGCAGGCCTCGACAAGCAGATGGCGGACTACGGACTCGGATTGGGGGCATGGATCACGAAACTGATGCTGAACCCGCGCACGGCCTTGATGTTGGCGAGTCGCTCTGTCAAAGGGCTTAGACATTTTGGCGCAGTGTCCAAACCGGTTGCAGGCCGAGTACCTCTGACTCCGGATCTCGACAGACTGCCCAAGCTCGAGCGGTGGGCAGTTCTGCGAGGACCCGCCGCATTGATTCGTTCTCGCCGCGCAGGCCTGAAGAGTAAACCCCTCGCATCCGCCGGCGAAGATGTCCGCTCGAGCCCGATAATCCGAGGTCCGCACCTATCCGGTCCATTTACGCACCTGGTCAAGAAGATTGAAAATCGTTTCCCTACCGGTGAACACAAGCTTGCCGCCCTCGGAGTGGTTGGCGGTGTCAGTGGCCTGCTGGCCGCGATAATGGGCGCGACTGGAACTCTCAGCGGAATGCTGGTTCTCTTCTTTGTCATAGTGGGACCAGGCGCTGCCATCATGTCCTTCTATCCGAATCAACCCGGGTACGTGCGGACTGCAGCTGTTCCTGCGCTGGGTATTTCGATCATCGTTCTGATGACGCTGTTCATGACAACGATCGAGGAGTATTACCCCTTCTCGCAGTTAGTGATTCCCAGCCTTGTAACAGTAGTTCTGGCGTCACTACGCGTGTACCTTCTCGTCGCACGTCCGCAGATGACGGTGTCTATTCCTACGCTGCGCAGACGGTCATGACTATCTTGGAGAAACCTGTAGGTGCCGCACCAGTCGATTCATCCGGTGACCCGACTGATGTGCTTTCTGTCATCGAAAAACCGGCAGTCCAAAGCCGTGACCGGATCTCGTGGTCGATTCTTGCTGCGGCCGTGACGAGTTGGTGGATTTCGACCCCATCGCTATCCACTGCGGAACCCTCCGATTTCGGGTTGCTATTCGCGGCCTCTCCCTTCTTCGTGGTATCGATCGTCCTGTCCGTGATCGGGTTTGTCGTCGCAATGTACCGACGGAACAACCGGTCGTCCTTCGCAGCCGTGATTGTGATTGCGCTGATACAACGGACAGCCACACTCATTGCATCGGACGTTCCGCTCTACACATGGACCTACAAACACCTCGGTGTGACCGACCTGATCCAACGCAGTCACTTTCTCGCTCGTGGGGTTGACGTGTACAACGGTTGGCCCGGGCTTTTTACTGCGACAGCGTGGTTTTCGCGGGTGACAGGAGTCCCCGACATCACGATCGCGAACTGGTTCGCAATCTGTGCGCATTTGCTCATGGTCGTGTTCTTCTACTGTATGGGGCGGGCGTGGCGACTCGATGTACCGACGGCGATCTCCGCGACGTTCCTGTTCGAGGTCCTCAATTGGGTTGCACAGGACTACTTTGCGCCGCAATCGCTCGCGATGATACTCGTTCTTGCCTTCCTGACGCTCGTCGGAGCATCCAGAGATCGCCCAAACCTGGTCCTCGTGATGGTCGTCATCTTCTGCGCAATCGTCGTCACGCATCAACTGACTCCGTACTGGATGGGGTTGATCATCGGAGCGCTGACGATCTCTCGGATGTTCCGGCCTTGGTGGCTTATGTTCGTGTTTGGCAGCGTCGCAGTCGGTTTCCTCGTATACAACTGGGACAGCGCAGGAGATTTCGCCAAGTTCTCGTTTGATCTGGCGTCGAATGCGAAGTCCAATCTGGCCGGGGCGAGTCTCACTCCTACCCCCGGACAGTCCTTTGCGAGTTTGACGATGCGCCTACTGACCGTCGGTTTGCTGGCGGCATCGGCTGTCACCGCGATCATCATGTGGCGCAGAAAGCTACCCGTATTCGCCTTGGTGATCATCGCTTTTGCGCCGTTGGCGATTCTGGCTGGGCAAGGCTACGGCGGGGAAGCGATATTCCGGGTATACCTCTACTGCCTGGTGGGGTGCTGCCTGCTATTGGCATTTCCGCTCACTTGGATGCTCCGCGCAAGGCGAGTGCCGCGCACAAAGATGATAGTTGTCGCCATCATGCTTCTGGGCGCGACCTTGTCGTCGTCAGAGGCATACTTCGGCGCGTGGTTTGCCTATCTGACCAAGCCTGTAGTTGTGAAAGCAGCGTCGGAAGTCCTGGAAACCGCCGATCCGAACGGTGTGCTGAGGGCTCTGTCGCCTGCGTGGCCCGACCGGCCGACACAAGCCTATTTGAGGCTTGCTGGCGTCGACCCGAAATTCGATATTCAGCCTGAGGCTTCGACGCTGTTCTACGGGGTGGACTTCAATACCGATGAAGAGTATTCGACATTCAACGAGCACTTCGTGGCCGAAAGCCGGGCGACGTACTTTGCGATCTCCGATCAAATGGTTTTCTACAACTGGTATTTCGGCTTGTCCCCGGAGGATGCACTGCCGAATCTCGAGACCCGGATGAGGGCGGATCCCGCATGGCATGTCTTTCTCGAGGGCAACGGATTTGTAGTATTCGAGCGCGCGCCAAGCCTGCAGAAAGGTGGGGACGGTGGCTGACGGAACCCTCCGGGTCGTGACATCTACCCTGACTCGTGACGTCACTGGTATCGAGCACAGCGTCATTCGACTCCTTCCGCACCTCCGCGAACGCGGTGTGAACGTCGTGATGGCAGCTCCTGCCGGGGGCGGACTCGAACGGGCGTGGACGGCCATGGGCCTCGAGTTTGTGGGCATGCCAGATGAACAACGCGTGGGTTTGCGTGATTCGTCGGGTGGATCCGCGCCGGCCTCTGCGTTGTTGTCTCAGATTCCGCGATCCGCATCGTGGATTTCGGCGTTTCGAAGACAGGCGCTGCGCGCGGATATAATTCACTCGAATTCTCTTCTGTCCCATCTGGATTGTGTTGCGGCGGGTCGATTGACACGAACGCCGGTGGTGCTCGAAATTCATGACATCCTCAACGAGGGGAGAGGGCGCTCGTTGCTCAGTGCAGCGGTGCGGGGTGCCTCCGCGTCGATTGCCGTGAGCAATGCCGCACTGGAACAACTGTCGGTTCGGGCACAGCGGAAGGCGAGTGTCGTCCCACAGGCGGTCGACACGGCGATCTTTACTCCCGGTCGCGGATCGGTGCGAGCAGAATTGACCAACTCGCCGGACTCTGTGCTGGTTGCGGTGGTCGGTCGAATGGATCCGGTGAAGGGCATCGAAACGCTGATCGAGGCAGTGTCCGAGATCCGTTCTGTCGGAGGAGACGTGCATTTAGTTGTCGTTGGTGGACCAACAGACGGGAATGCTGACTACGCCACAGGACTTCGGCGGCTGGCTGAGGCGTTGCTACCAGGTGCTGTCCGGTTTGTCGGTCAGCGTGACGACGTTGCCGAGATCCTACGGTCAGTCGACATCTTGTGTGTACCTTCGATGCGAGAACCGTTCGGGATGATCGCGATTGAAGCCATGTCGGTCGGAACTCCTGTGGTGGCCAGTCGGACCGGCGGTTTTCTCGACTACGTGGTCGACGGTCAAAACGGTCTGTTGACTACGCCGGGTGACGCGTCCGATATTGCTAGAAAGGTTCTCTCGCTGGTATCGGACGGTAATCTCCGAACACAATTGGTAGAACGCGCACACGACACGGTGTCACAGAATCACGAGGCTTCGGCACGAGCTGAGCGGGTGATCGAGATATATCGAAAGGCTATGAAATGAGTAGGAATTCGGCGGTCGCCGTGCGTTCGGGTGTCGTACTCTCGCTCACGTCACTGCTCCTTGTCACCTCCTGCGTAAACGACGTCACGCGAAGTCCGGAGATGCGAATGATGGTGGGGGCACTCGGTTCCGACGAATTCGATGGAGCGGCAGGACAACCGCCGAATCCGGCGTTGTGGGGCTTCGATGTCGGGGGTGGTGGTTGGGGAAACCAGGAGAAGCAGGTCTATACCGATTCCGTCGATAACGCCTCGCTGGATGGCAACGGCAATCTTGTACTGCAAGCGCGTCGTACGGACAAAGGATTCACGTCGGCGCGAATCGTGACCAGGGACAAGTTCACGTTTACCGAGGGGACACTCGCGGCACGCATCAAGTTTCCTATGTCCCCGGGGATTCATCCCGCCTTCTGGTTGCTTGGTGAGGATCTTGAAACGGTTGGATATCCAGAAAGTGGCGAGATTGACATCATGGAGTTGGTCCATGACGGCGCAGAGTTTCACAATGCCGTGCACGGGCCGTGGGTTGATCCGGCCGCACATTCCGAGGGCAAATGGAAGATGTCGTCCGACGGACCACTGGGCAGTGATGCCTCCGAAGACTTTCACATCTACGAGGTGATGAGAACTGTTGACTCGATTTCCATCGTCATCGACGGGGTCGTTGTTGGTGACTACTTGCGTAGTGAGGCACCTGAGGGCGCCAAATGGGTATTCGACAAGCCTTTTTACGTGTTGATGAATATCGCTGTCGGCGGTGAATGGCCAGGTCCGACAGACATCACCACATCGGATGTGTCGACGATGACTGTCGATTGGATCCGCTACTTTCGCTGAGTTCGGTAGTTGGAACTCGTGCTTATCCTTTGCAGCATAGTGGTATTCGCATGGAGAGGATGTGCGCGTGAGAGCAGTCGATCCCTACTGATTCCGGGAATGTTGTGTTTCTCCGCGAAGGGATCGACTGCAATTTGTCCGCTTACCACGTAGGTGTGGGCGCCAGTCAGTTTTCGTGGAACCATCGGACGTAGTCCACGGTCATGGTAGCTGGCCATGGGGTCGTGGAATTCACTGCGCCAGGCCAGTCTCCGCCAATCGCGATGTTGAGCAAGGTATATGCGGGGGCGTCGAATACCCATGCCTCGGCTCCGGAGACTTGGGACTTGTCGAGATACAGCATTCGGACACCGTCGATGTACGTTTCGATCCGACCAGGTCGTTTCAGAATGCCATAGGTGTGAAATGCCGTGAAGTCGGTGCCAGGGCGGGTTCCACCGACGCTCCGATCCCACACGCCGGTTACTCTCGTGCTTGATTTTTTCGGACCATGGACCGCGCTCGTGTATGTCGTTGCGTCGTTGATGGTTTCGATGGCATCGATTTCACCACAGCCGGGCCAGCCTGCTGAGTACAGGTTCGTTCCGAGCGTCCAAAACGCCGGATGTAAGCCCTTCCCCGCGGGCAGTTTGATTCTTGCTTCGAGTAGCCCGTAGGTGAAGTCGACCTTGCCGTAAGTCCCCAGCCTTGCGGAAGTCATCGTATTGCCAACTTTTTGGGTCTGAATCAGGAGATTGCCTTGTCCGTCCAAACGGGAGTTCGCGCGAGAATCGGTATATACCTGTTTCTCGTTGTTTCCCCAGCCTCCGCCGGTTTCGTAACGCCAGATGTTTGGATTCGGAGCTGAATTTGCAGGACCGTTGAACTCGTCGTAGGCGTAGACCGTGAAGCGGTCCGCCGCAGCTGTCGGTGATACCAAGGGCGACAGCGTAATCGCCGCCACTGCCAGAGTTGTTGAAACTATGGAAGTGCGAAGGATCGATGAAATTGTCATGCGCAGATCGTAAGTTCGAGTTGTCGGTTTAATCCCGATCGTTCGGAATTGTTATAATTTCGATATAGTAATAACGTGCAGTTTGGTTCCAAGTATGGTATCGGGATTTTTCCCGGTCTATTCGCTCGAAAACAGTGTTTCGCCCCAATAACTTCCTGTTGAAAGTCCGCCGGGGCAGGCGAAGACGGCAGAACCGACGTGCTGGATGTATTCGTTCAGCGCGTCGTGCCGGGAGAGGTTTTGCTGCATCGGAACAAACTGCTCGACAGGGTTCCGGCAGTACGCAACAAAGAACAAGCCGGCGTCGAGGTGACCGAGCCCGTCGGAACCATCGGTGAAGTTGTATCCGCGCCGCAGGATTTGGATTCCGCCCAGTTCTTCGGAAGACGCCAGACGGACATGTGCGTCCTCGGGAATGACGAAGTCGTGGCCTTCCTTCGAGTCTAGATCGAGTTCGTCGAACTCGTCCTTTCCGCCGAGCGGAGCGCCACTGCGCTTCGACCTGCCGATGACGGCTTCCTGTTCCTTGAGGACTGTGCGATCCCATTGCTCGATCAGCATCCGGATGCGGCGGGCGACCAGAAATGATCCCCCCGCCATCCATTCCTGATCGTCGGCGCCGTCGACCCAGACGTGTTCGCTCAGTAGCGCTGGATCCTCCGCCTTGATGTTGGCGGTTCCGTCCTTGAACCCGAACAGGTTTCGCGGAGTTTGTTGTGTCGTGGACGTCGAGGATGTTCGCCCGAATCCTAGTTGCGACCATTTGACCGACGCCGTTCCGAAGGCCACGCGCGCGAGGTTGCGGATGGCATGAACCGCGACCTGGGGATCGTTGGCGCACGCCTGGATTGCGATGTCGCCGCCACTGCGCGTCGGATCGAGGTTGTCGGCCCGAAAATGCGGAAGGTCCAGTAGCGCAGCAGGCTTCTTGTCAGCCAGTCCGAAACGGTCGTCGAACAGTGACGGTCCGAAACCGATAGTGAGAGTCAGTTGTGAGGCAACAAGGTCGAGTGCCTCGCCGGTATCGCTCGGCGGTGCATACGGGCCGTCACCGGTTGCACCGTCCTCGGTTGCTTCCTCACCCTTTGTCATTCGCTCGGCCATTGTGGTCCAGGTCTGCAACAAAGCGATCAGTTCGTCGCGGGACGTCGTCGTCACGTCGAACGCGACGAAGTGCATACGATCCTGGGCGGGCGTTGTGATGCCGGCCTGATGGTCACCACGAAAAGCCACCACGTCGGAGTTGTCGGTGCTGGAACTGTTGTCAGCGGTGACCCGTCCGACAACAGCACCGGCACCAGCGAGGGCAACACCGGCTCCCACGGCGCCGAACAGTTTGCGCCGTGAGAGTCCTTGCGGTGTCGGATTTTCCGGGCTAGGTGTGCCCTCTGGTGCATCAGTCATTACTGTCCCGCAACTACTTCCTGAACCTGGCTGACCTCTGCGGACAGAGCGTCGATCTTACGTGAAAGTTCCTGGCGCTGAGCTTCGGTGACGGTGTCGTAGAAGACAAATCCGTCGCCGACGCGGAACTGCGCGAGCGCTGCGTCGAGGTCGGCAAATCGATCCGAGATGCGCTGGGCAAGTTCGGGATTGCGTTCCTGCAGAATCGGGTTCAGAGCGGCGATCGCAGCCTGGGAGCCGTCGACGTTGGCTTGGAAGTCCCACAGGTCGGTGTGCGAGAAGATGTCTTCTTCGCCGGTGATCTTGGATGTCGAGATCTCGTCGAGCAGTCCCTGTGCATCGCCGGCGATCTTGGTGGGATCGACCGAGTAGTCTTCGGCGTTTACCTGATCAGCCAGATACTGGATATCGACGAGCAGCTGATCTGCGACGGCATTGGTGTCGGGCTGCAGACCGGTGACCCACAGATCCTTCTCGAGGCGGTGGAAGCCGGTCCAGACCTGGCCGGGCTCCAGGTCTGCCTCACGCAAGTCGAGCTTGGGATCGAGCTCACCGAAGCTCTCGGCCTCGGGCTCGATGCGTTCGTAGTACGTGCGAGTGATCGGGAACAGCGCCTTTGCCTGCTCGATGTCGCCCGACTGAACGGCTGCGACGAACTGAGCGGCGGTGTCCTGTAGTGCCACGATCTGGCTGCGGATGTATCGGCGGTACCCGTCTGCTGCTTCTGCGAGCTGGCCACTCTCGTCGGTGGCTGCCTGCGAATCGCCGGTGACGACAAAGTCCTGTCGGATACCGGTTCCGACCATTCCGGGCTTGCACGCAAGCTGATACGTCGCTGCCTCGGGGAGTGAGACGATGAGCTGACGCGTCAGACCGGGCCCGATGTTCTCGACCTCGCCCATCGCGCGGTCACCCTCGGCGAAGACGTAGAACTCGGTGACCTTCGTGCCGTTGTTGGTGACCTGGAACGTCGACTTGCCCGTCGTACCCGTGGTGGCACTGACGTCGCACGAATCATCGGTGGCAGTGACGATGACGTCGCCGTCGCTTGCCGTCGACTTCTCGGTGCACGCGGCAAGTGAGAAGGGGAGTACCGCGGCTGTCGCGAGCACGAGAGTGGATTTGCGCATCGTTGGAAGTGCCTTTCAGGATTCTGTCGGTTCGGACGAAGTGGTCGGCGATGCAGCGATGGCAGGTGCCGGTGACGATTGCGGACGCAGGAAGAGCGCCAGCACGACGACGAGATACACGACCCACGCGGTCGCTTGCAGAACCGTCGGGTCAGGGCGGAAGTTGAAGATGCCGGCCAGGACAGTGCCGTACCACGTGGACGGGTCGTAGCCCGGGGTGAGGTTGAAGGCGATGTTTTCGGCTCCTGGCAGGACGTTCCCGATCTGCAGGGCGCGGATGCCGTACGAGAGGATTCCGGCGGCCACGACGATGAGGAAGATCGCGGTGTAGCGGAAGAACGTCGTGAGATTCAGACGTAGCGCCCCGAAGTACATGGCGACGGTCAGGATGGCGGCCAGGAGAATGCCGAGCAGCAATCCGATGAGTGGCCAGGAACTGCCTGCCGTGTTCTCGGCGTACCCGACCATCAGCAGTGCCGTCTCGACGCCTTCGCGGCCGACAGCAAAGAATGCGAGCGTCAGGATTGCGATCGGTCCGGCGACGAGGGCCTTTTCCATTCCGGCCTTGAGGTCGCCGGAGATGGTCTTGGCCGCGGTTCGCATCCACAACACCATCGCAGTCACGATCACCACGGCGATCAGTGACGCAATTCCGGCGATGACTTCCGCGGTAAGGCCGTCGACGGTGGATGTTCCGTAGTGGATGACAACGAAAATGATCGCGACCATCGCCACGGCGGCAAAAACGCCGAGCCACACCCACTTCAGTGCGTCCCGCCGCTGTGCCTTGACGAGGTAGGCGGCCAGGATCATGACAACGATGCCGGCTTCGAGGCCTTCGCGGAGACCGATCAGGCCACTGCCGAATAGCTGCGTGGCAACTGACGGACTGCTCGACGCTGCGAGTACCGACACGGGCACGGATGCTCCTTAACTGGAGGAAGCTCGGCAGCTTCACGGAATCGGCCAAAAGTAGGACAGCCTTAACTCCGATGAAGATACTCCACCTTGCGGCTGCTATCCACACCCTGACCAGGCCTTTTGATTCTCTTTACTATCAAATTCGGGTGTTCAGTCGACTCGTGTGGATGATGGAGGGGTGTACCGAACCACTGCCAAGACCTCGAGACCCCGGCGCGTCGTGCGCGTCGTCGCCGCGATAGCTGCCGGAACGGTGCTTGCCGGAGTGGGTATTGCAGCGTGTGGATCCGACGAACCGAAGATCGCGATTCCCGAAGGAATCCCGCCGGGCGTTGGCTTGCCGACACCGCCGATCGACATCAATGCACCCGGCCGCAGCGCAGATCAACTCGGTGATTGGGCCGCCGGACTGAGCAGTGACGTCGGAATCGGTACGACAGCGCTCACGGCCTACGGGTACGCCGCCGCCGTGATGGCTGAGACGTTGCCCGGTTGCGGGATCGGGTGGACGACCCTCGCGGGGATCGGGAGCGTCGAAAGCCGTCACGGAACGTACGACGGCTCAGCGGTAGACGCCGTGGGTCAAGTCAGTCCGATCATTCGCGGCATACCACTCGACGGTGGGCCGGGCGTAGCCGAGATTCCCGACACTGACGGCGGCACCATGGACGGAGATTCTGTCCACGATCGCGCGATGGGACCGATGCAGTTCATCCCGGAAACCTGGTTGAAGTGGGGCGTCGACGCCAACGGTGACGGTCGTATCGATCCAGACAATATCGATGACGCCGCCCTCACCGCGGCGCGGTATCTGTGTGCCCGCGGGGGAGACCTGACCACAGCCGCAGGGTGGCAGCAGGCTCTGATGGCGTACAACCTCTCCGGGGACTACCTCGCGCTCGTGCGTGATCGGGCTTCGGCATACTCGGTGGGAACGCGGCCGGCATGAGTGCTCATGACCGCAGTTCAGGCCGGTGTGTGCGCGTCGATAAAGAAGCCTTCGCGCGCTGCGGTTAGGCTGTGTGCTGGCACTACGGGGGCCCCGGCACGATCGTGGTCCAATGCCCATGCACGCAGTGTGTGTCCCAATGTCCACGCACGCGGAGTGCGCCCCAATGCGAAGCCCATCGAAGGAGAACCACACAGTGGCCAGTATTGAGCAGGTCGGAGCTCGCGAGATCCTTGATTCCCGTGGCAACCCCACGGTTGAAGTTGAGGTTTTGCTCGACGACGGAAGTTTCGCCCGGGCCGCAGTGCCCTCCGGCGCATCCACCGGTGAGCACGAAGCCGTCGAGTTGCGCGATGGTGGCGCTCGCTACGGCGGAAAGGGTGTCGAGAAGGCAGTCGAGGCAGTTCTCGGCGAGATCGCGCCCGCAATCATCGGCATCGACGCCACCGAACAGCGCACCGTCGACCAGGCGCTGCTCGACGCAGACGGCACCCCGGACAAGTCTCGCCTCGGCGCCAACGCACTCCTCGGCGCTTCGCTGGCAGTTGCCCGCGCCGCAGCGGAGTCCTCGGGCCTCGAACTGTTCCGCTACGTCGGTGGCCCCAACGCCCACGTCCTGCCCGTCCCGATGATGAACATCCTCAACGGTGGCGCTCACGCCGACACCGGCGTCGACGTCCAGGAGTTCATGGTTGCTCCGATCGGTGCACCGAGCTTCAAGGAATCCCTGCGCTGGGGTGCCGAGGTTTACCACTCCCTCAAGTCCGTCCTGAAGGAAAAGGGTCTGTCCACGGGCCTCGGAGACGAAGGCGGCTTCGCGCCTGACGTTGCCGGCACCAAGGAAGCTCTCGACCTCATCACGATCGCCGTGAACAAGACCGGCCTCAAGCTGGGTACCGATGTCGCGCTCGCGCTCGACGTTGCAGCCACCGAGTTCTACACCGACGGCACCGGCTACAAGTTCGAGGGCAAGAATCGCACGGCAGCCGAGATGGCAGCGTTCTACGCCGAGCTCATCGACGCCTACCCGCTCGTCTCCATCGAGGATCCGCTCGACGAAGACGACTGGGACGGCTGGGTTGCACTCACCGACCAGATCGGCAACAAGGTTCAGCTCGTCGGCGACGACCTGTTCGTCACCAACCCCGAGCGCCTCGAAGAGGGCATCGTCAAGGGCGCGGCAAACGCACTGCTGGTCAAAGTCAACCAGATCGGCACGCTGACCGAGACCCTCGACGCAGTCGACCTCGCTCACCGCAACGGCTACAAGACGATGATGAGCCACCGGTCCGGCGAGACCGAGGACACCACCATCGCGGACCTCGCAGTTGCCGTCGGCAGCGGCCAGATCAAGACGGGTGCGCCGGCTCGTAGCGAGCGCGTCGCCAAGTACAACCAGTTGCTGCGCATCGAGGAGAACCTCGGTGATGCCGCTCGTTACGCCGGCGAGGTTGCATTCCCGCGCTTCGCATTCGAGGCCTGAGCAACACATTTAGGTATCAGCAGTGTCTGCACAACGCGGTAAACCACGATCCCCCGGCGGAAGTCCGGGGGGTCGTGGTTCCGGGCGCGCGGACACTGCTCGTCGCACCAAACCCGGCAGCACCCGCCGTGCACGCGGCACGGAAGCCGAGTCGGCGGAAGCAGCGTCGACCGGGGCAAAGGCAACGTCGGCCTCGACGCGTAAGTTCTGGTCGAGACTGCCCAGTTCCGACAACACGGTCTTCGGGCTCTCGACCAGCCGGGCTGTCATTCTCGCGATGGTTGTTCTGATGCTCGCGTTGACGTTGGCGGTGCCGTTGCGCACGTACATTTCTCAGCGTTCCGATGCCGCTCAGATCGCTGCCGAACGACGGGTACTCCAGGAGGAAGTTGACGCGCTCCGGCAGCAGAATGCGCGTTTCGATGATCCCGCATATGTCGAAGCGCTTGCGCGGGAACGCCTTCGGTACGTCAAGCCTGGCGAGACGCCGTTCCAGGTACAACTTCCCGGTGACTATCAAGAACCCGAGAAGAAGCAAGTTGAAGAAGCCCCGCTGACAGGTCCGTGGTATCGCGATCTGTGGCAAACGATTTCGGAGCCACCAGTGGTTCCCGAGACGAAGGCAACGCCGGCGCCGATGCCGGTGATGCCGACAGAGCAGTCAGAAGAACAAGGAGTACCCACCGGGTGAGCAATCCGTCCGAAAATTCCCCTCACGTCGCGCAGGCAGATCTTGACGCCGTCGCAGCTCAGTTGGGCCGTGAGCCGCGCGGAGTGCTCGAGATTGCATACCGCAGTCCCGACGGCACACCAGGCGTGGTCAAGACAGCTCCCAAACTTCCTGACGGCACACCTTTTCCGACGCTCTACTACTTGACAGACCCCAGGCTGACCGCAGAGGCCAGCCGTCAGGAATCTGCCGGTGTGATGCGTGAGATGACCGAGCGCCTGACGCAGGATCCCGAACTGGCTGCTGCGTACCGCCGCGCGTACGAGTCGTATCTTGCCGAGCGCGACGCCATCGAATCCCTCGGTACCGACTTCGCCGGTGGCGGGATGCCGGATCGCGTCAAGTGCCTGCACGTTCTGATGGCGCATTCACTGGCAAAGGGGCCTGGCGTCAACCCGCTCGGTGACGAGTCGGTGGCTCTGGCAGGGAAGGGCAAGCTGCGCGGCACCGCCATCCCCGCTGATTGGCCGGGCATCGACGACGCGGTAGATCCCGAGAAGTGAAGGGTCGCGTTGCCGCCGTCGATTGCGGCACCAATTCGATCCGCCTACTGATCGCGGATGTCGGTGCAGACGGGCAATTGGTTGACGTCCGCCGCGAAATGCGGGTTGTCCGTCTCGGTCAAGGTGTTGACGCAACAGGAACTTTGGCTCCCGAAGCCATCGAACGCACCCGTATCGCATTGGTCGAGTACGCGGGCATGATCGCCGAAGCCGGAGCAAGCGCCGTTCGGATGGTTGCTACATCCGCGACGCGCGATGCTTCCAACCGCGACGACTTCTTCGCGATGACGCAGGAAGTGCTGGGCGGCGTGATTCCCGGTGCGGGAGCCGAGGTGATCTCCGGCGACGAGGAAGCGCGACTCTCGTTCAGTGGTGCTGTGGGAGAGCTTGATCCGTCCGAGGGTCCGTTTGTGGTGGTCGATCTCGGCGGCGGTTCCACCGAGTTGGTTCTCGGCGACTCTGCTGGTGTTCAGGCTGCGTATTCCACCGATATCGGCTGTGTGCGGGTGACCGAGCGGTGCCTGCATTCCGATCCTCCGACCACTGAACAGGTCTCCGATGCAACAGAATTCGCGTCCGCGAAGCTGGCGGAAGCCTTTGCGGTTGTTCCCATCGAGAAGGCTCGGACTTTTGTGGGTGTCGCGGGAACCATGACGACGCTCTCGGCAATCGCGCAGGATCTGCCGGACTACGACGCAGACAAGGTGCACCTGTCCCGAATCTCGTTCGGCCAGTTGATCGACGTGTGCGAGCGCCTCACCGCGATGCCGCGCGCCGAACGAGCGAAATTCGGGCCCATGCATCCCGGACGCGTCGACGTGATCGGCGGGGGAGCGATCGTCACCACCATCCTCGCGCGGGCATTCGAGGACAAAGCGGGAATTACCGAGTTGGTGGTCAGCGAGCACGACATCCTCGACGGTATTGCCATGTCGATTCCGCTGCCCGCATCCCAATAGTGCTGATGGGCATCACGATCGGTGGGTCTGATTACGATGCCTGAGAGCGCACGATAGTGTGATCCCTGTTGTTGCCGGGAAACCGGCAACAACAGGGAAGGCCCCCATAGCCCAATTGGCAGAGGCAACGGACTTAAAATCCGTCAAGTGTCGGTTCAAGTCCGACTGGGGGCACCAAAAAGACCAGCTCACCGCACAATTCGAAGCCTCGGATGTTCATCCGACTTCGCTTCGGTACGCAGAGGGTACGCAGCTCTCCGACCAGCCGATCGCACGCATTGTGCGCGGTGCTCGGGCAGCGTTGAATACTATGATGCAGGATTTCCACGCGACCATCGGCCTGGAACGGCGGCGGGCAGAGCACCGCTTGGCATCACTCCGCGAAGGACTCGAATCCATAATCGAAGGTTCCCGCTGGACTACCGACGACGATGAACACGATCCCGAAGGGTCGACCATCGCGTTCGAGCGGGCCAAAATCGCGTCTCTCATTGCCGATACCGAAGCCGAATTGCGGGATTTGGAAGCGGCGACAACCCGCCTCCGGTCAGGTGAATACGGAATTTGTGAGGTCTGCCAGGAGCCGATTGCAGACGCCAGACTGGAGGCGCTACCCACTGCGCGGCAGTGCATCGAGTGTGTGCGACGGAGTCGATGACAGTTCTGTGCGTGTATCCGGCATCGAGAAGACTGTCCTGCGCCCCTGTAGCACGGATCGATGTCGAGCAGTCGCGATGGTCCGCACAGTTTCCGCCCGCATCGTGGGTTGGCCATTCCAGTTCGAGTCGCCACCGAATCCGGTGGCGGGTCGGCTAAGCCGAATTGGTGAGAAGGTTCGCCAGCTGATCCGGTATCGGCATCGGTGTCGTGAGCCCAGCAGCAGTGCGTCCGGTGTTGCCGGAGGGGTAGCGGCGAAGGGCCGAACCGGGTGCCGCAACAACGATCCGCACGAGCTGTCCGCGCACTTCACGCCAATCGCGTTGCCGCAGTGCCAGTGTGAGCATGGCGACGTGATTGCGCGTGTGCGGCCAGGGGTATGGCTGCGCCAAGATGTGCGCCTGTTCGAGGTGAATCCATTTCTGCGCGTCGTCGCTGGTAGTTCCGACGTCGTACATTTCGGCGTTATACGCGGCGCGAATACGCTCGGGCATCCTTGTCATGGCGGGTTCCTTCGTTCGGATTCGACTGTGTGGTGTTCGCGCCGCGTATGCAATCAGATGCTCTAGCTGCCGAACTGGCTCAAGACGCCGTTGAGCAGGCCCTGCAGCAGGGCCGCCGGGTCAAGTGAACCGGTAGTCGGCGGAGTGGTGCTGGTGACCGTGACGCGGACCGATGCGATCGGATCCTGGTACTCGGTGTCGCCGTCTTCCTTGCACTTGGTGCGGACCTGGTACTCGCCGTCGGGGAAGGCTGCAGAGGTGCCGATGCCGGAGGCGTTGGTCAGTACCTGACCGGCGACCATGGTGTCGCCCACGACGAGGTAGCTCGAGCCGACCTTGGTGGTCGAGTCGAGGATGGTGGCGTCGGCGCGGTAAACGGTGCCCTCACACTTGACGAAAGCCTTGGTGGTGTTGAGGCCGGTGATCGAGGTCGTGATGGTGCCTGCGCCGGCGTTGGCATGCACGGATGCGCCGCCGGTAATCGCTGCGGAGCCGATTGCCGGGTTGACGACGAGGGCGAGTGCCGACAGGCCGGCAATGGTGCCGGCGACGGCCAGGCGGTGCCCGGTACGAGTAGCCATGAATGGTGTCCCTTCGGTTCGTGTGGTGACGACAGCATCTACGGCAAGTCGCACAGAATGCATCCTGGACCAGCAATACTTAGGGGACGCTGAGTTGCGCTACGGATCGAGCGCATGGCGCGTCTACTGTCTTACTCGTGCACTCATCACTCACTGCGTGGACCGGCCGAATTCGTCGGCGGCTCAGGCCTGTGCGTACCCGTCTGACGGTGCTGGCGACGTTGTTGGTTGCGCTTACGTTGACTGTTGCGGCAGGGGCAGTGCTCTACGCCCTGTACCAGTCGTCGCGCCAGTCAGCCGACGTGGCAACTACAGCCCGTGCGAGGCAGATCGCGGCGGTCATTGAGTCGAAGGGGCTTGCGGGCCTCGACGAGTCGTTGCTGACTGACAGTCGGTACGTCGACATCATTCAGGTGGTGGACGACGCGGGGCACGTGGTGTTCAGCGGGGAGCGTTATCCGGCTGGTCCGCTCGGCTCGGGGCTGCGGCCTGGCGAGGAACGACGCGAAAGCGGTTTGCAGACAACCCCGGACGGTCCCGCGTATCGCGGGGCACTTGTCGGTGCACTCGCCCCGGGTGGTGAAGTGGTCACGGTGGAAGTCGGGGCGGCCGAGAGTCGCCTCGATTCGCTCTTTCGCTTTGTTGCTGTGCTGGCCGCCGTGGTGATCCCGATCATCGTGATCGGGACAGCTGTCTTGACCCATTACTTTGTCGCCCGGACCCTGAAACCGGTTGACGACATTCGTAGACAGGTTGACGACATTACCGGTGGAGACCTCGATCAGCGGGTGCCTGTACCGGATACCGGCGACGAGATCGCCACTCTGGCAACCACAATGAATGCAATGCTCGAACGCATCGGCACTGCCCGGGCCGAGCAGATGCGCTTCGTGAACGACGCGTCGCACGAGCTCAACAGTCCGTTGACCACATTGGTGGGTCTGCTTGATCTGTCCCGGACAACGAAGCAGCCCATCGACCCGGAGACCGTCGCGACAGTCATGATGCCTGAGGCACTTCGGCTGCAAGGGATGGTTTCCGACCTGTTGTTCCTCGCACGCGCCGACGAACGCGGTGTGCCGCTGCGGCTGGCCGACGTTGACATCGACGAGGTGGTCAGCGCCGAGGTTGCACGGCTCGAAGCGCTTGGTCGGCATACGATTACCGCGAAGATCAGCGCGGTGCGGGTGCAAGGTGACGGCGAGAAACTGGCTCGTGCCTTGCGTAACATCGCGGACAATGCATCCCGTCACACTCATGACCGTCTGGACTTCGCGATAACCGTCGACGCCGATCGGCGTCATGTGAGTGTGACCGTGTCCGACAATGGGCCCGGGATTGCCGATGCCGATAAATCGCGAGTACTGCAACGCTTTGTCCGTCTCGACACTGTCCGTGAACGTAGCAGTGGGGGTTCAGGTCTCGGTTTGGCGATTGTCGACGAAATCGTGCGGGCCCACCACGGAAACGTCACTGTTGCAGATGCTCCCGACGGCGGCGCCACAGTCGGATTCACCCTCCCGGTGCCACCGTGGAGCGAATAGCCTCCACGATCGGTGCCGTGGAGCGAATAGCCTCCACGATCGGTACCGTGGAGCGACTAGCCTCCGCCGTCGGCTGCCAACCGGTAGCCGACTCCACGAATCGTTTCGATCGACTTGCACCCGAACGGGGTGTCGATCCGTCGCCGGAGGTAGCTGACGTACACCTCCACGACGTTCTCGTCGCCTCGGTAGTTGATATCCCACACGGACTGGAGGATTTCGGTTTTGGTCACGACTTCGCCCTTGTGGCGCATCAAGAACTCGAGCATTCCGAATTCCCTTGGTGCCAAGGTCAATTCGGTATCTCCTCGTTTGGCAACGTGAGACGTGGGATCGACGCTCAGCGAACCCGCAGTCAGCACCACCGGCCGCTCCGGTGCGCCGCGGCGCACCAGAGCTCGCAAGCGCGCGATCAACACGACAAACGAGAAAGGCTTTGTCAGATAGTCGTCGGCGCCGAAATCGAAGGCATCGGCCTGGTCGTACTCTCCGTCCTTGGCGGTCAGCATCAATACTGGTGTCCACACACCGTCGCGGCGCAGCTGGCGCACCACCTCGTACCCGTTGAGTGCAGGCATCATGATGTCGAGTATCACGACGTCGAAATGCTCTGTAGTCGCCTTCTCCAGCCCAGCGCGGCCGTCATGTTCCACGTCCACGACCCAGCCTTCGGTCACCAGCATCCGGCGCACAGTTTCCGCGACATTACGGTCGTCGTCCACCACAAGAATTCGCACGGCTCTACTATCCCTGCTCCGGTCCGGCACCACCAAAGTCCGGTATCGGAACCATCACTGCGTTCGAGCAAGCACGACTTCTGTTTGGAAAGGCATCTGGCCGCGTGAAGGAAATCGTCAACACCACTGAGATGTATCTGCGCACCATCTACGACCTCAACGAGGATCGTGTCCCGGTGCGGCAATCTCGCTTGATCGAACGAATGCACCAAGCCGCTGCGACGGTATTTCACACTGTGACACGGATGAAACGAGCCGGTCTGGTCTCGATTGCCGACGATAACCTCATCGAACTTACCGATCCGGGAAGCATCCGTGCGATCGAGGTGACCCGCAAACATCGACTTGCCGAGCGACTGCTCACCGACGTCGTCAACATGCCAACGACACTTGTGCATGGGGAAGCCAGCCGCCTGCAACACGTCATGAGCGAGGAGGCTGAGCGGCGCATTGTCGACCTCCTCGGTGGTCCGACCACTTCGCCGTGGGGAAACCCCATCCCGGGGCTGGAGCACTTCGGAATTACAGTTGAATCAACGGGTGCAGCAACAAAACTGGCCGATATTCCGGAATCGACACTGCCTGTGGCCGGCGTCGTCAGGTCCATTTCCGAACATGCGCAGTCCGATCCCGAACTCATCAGGTTCCTGGTCAACGCCGGCGTCATTCCCGGTGCCCGCGTGACGATCAGGCCGAATGGAAAGTCCTACGCTGTCAGAGGTCTTGATGAGATCGAACTCCCGAAGAAGCTGGCCCACATCATTGATGTCGACTGCACGTCCACTTCTTCGAATATATCGGCATTCAACTGACATGTCAGAAATATTGCGGTACTTGACTATTCGTTTACGGTAGGGATGAAGGTCATTTCGGGGAATGGAATCCGTGGATGAATCCGCAGGCGATCCAGAAGGTTGCGGCGGCGGCGACGGTGACCCCGATCGACGCGGCGAGGTGAGAACTCGAGATCCACACCATGATCCCGAGGATGACGGCAACGATGACGATCAGCGCTGTGTCGGTTCGCTTCACCCACATTCGGATCACCAGTTCAGTCTTGAGAAGCTAGAGGAGAACTTCCTCTCTGGTACCCGTGCCGGTGAGCCGCGAAACCGCGTGTGAAATGGCGAAATTGCGGCGCATTACGTGGCGATGGAGCTAGGTGATGCCCCGATCTCGAGGGAATCGGGGCACCACCGCCGACCAGGCTAAGCACATAGCACGGCCGACCCACTATCGGTGTCGAGTTGACCCCTCATGTCTGACCCCACAGAAATCGAGCCTAGCCAATTCCACAGTCAAATATGGACAAATTGCGCAATAGTGGCAGACCCTGATTGGTCTCGTCGCTGCCTATTTACGGCCCGCAGACCACTGCATGCCCCAACTGTAGGCGCGGTCGAGGTCGGACTGACTGCCGTTGATGTACTGCACTTCCCGGGTAACACTCACGCCTTGTCCAGAACTCTGGATGAAGGCGATTGCGCAGATGCGAGCCTGATTGCTCGCAGAGTCCAGTCGAACTTCCACTTGGGGTCCAGTGGTCGGCTCCAGGGTGACAACGCCGTCGACGGCAGCCCAGTTGGGTGCGCCGTCGTAGATCATCGCGAAGATCAGAATCCGTCGGAAGACGCTCGGGTCGGCGAGATTGACGTGCATGTTCTCGCCGCCGGTGTTCGAACCGCTGCGATCGTCGCCGTCCAACATGATGAACGGCGCGGTATTCAATGCTCCGAAGCTGTTGCCCAGTGCCTGGACAACCCCTTTGGAACCGTCTGCGAGTTCGTAGAGACAGCCGAGGTCGAGATCGACGGCACCAGATCCTGCGCCGGCGAGTTTGGCCAGGAAACCCGTTTTCTTCGGCGCGGCACCTTGTGACCAGTTGAGATTCACACGCATGTTTCCCTGGCGTTCGCCGGCCTTGGCGAGATTGACCGTCGGTGCGGCTTTGGTCAGTGTGATCTTGCTCAGATTGACCGAGCCTGTCGAGGGTGTGGATTCCGAGGGGCGCCGGGTGTAGTCGATTGCCATCGTAGTTGTCCTTCTCTGAACCCGAAGAGTTCGATCGTGGAACCTGGTGCGCGATCAGTTGCGAATTTTGTCCGTTGTGATGGTCGATCAGATCCCATTGTTCCTGATGTCCGATTTTGGTGACGGTGTGGACATCAACCGAGCCTCCTCGGCCGGTGCGGAACCCTGCCGGTGTCACGGCCGGTGTCACGGCCGGTGTCCGGCCGATTCACATGATGTTGCCATGATGGCGCTCGTGGTTTGCTGACTTTGGGGCAATCGTGTGGTTTCCTACCGTAGTGCCACTTGGACGTCCGTATCGATGGGTTAATTCTTGTTACGGCATAATTGCCCGATTGGTGCAAGGCTGCATGTAGGTCGGTCCGCACAGAGTCCGACGGGCGAGGGGGCTCGATGGGTTTCGAACCACGTTCGGCACTGCTCGCCGAGCAGCGCGCACTGACAGCGGCGCAGCGGCGTGACCTCAGGAACCGGCAGATCACCGTCAGCTTCACGATGTTGCCCTGGGCAGCAGCGGTACACCTTCTGGTTGTACTCGGATTGTCGATGTACGTCATTCCCGAGGACGGCGGCCTTTTGCTCAGGGCCTGGCCGATTGCTGCAGGAGTAGTCGGCCTTGTCGGCGCGTATGTAGGGGTTGCCGTCAGACGAGGGGCGATCGTGCAGTCCGAGCACCTTGCCTATATTTTCCTGGCATTCGAGTTTGCCGCCGCTGGCGTCCTCTACTCAGCGCTCGCGATTGTGTTGTACCCGATCCTCGACGACGCCGGCGACCTGGTGATGACGGGCACGATGGCGGCGATTATCGGTGCGGGTGCGCTGACTACGGCGGTGCTGCGTTCTCTAGGTGTCATCTGGATTCTGTCGAGTACGGTGATTCTCGGCATCGCGTTCTGGCAGCAACCAGGCCCGGAGTTCGGACGGCTTCTGATCAGTCTCCTGGTATACGGAACCGCGCTGATCGCCGGCACGATCGTGGTATCGGGGCATATCGAAGGGCGCTACAAAGCGGAACTCAGCGCCGCGGCAGAGCGGACTGTTGCGCAAATGCTGCTCGACGATTTCGAAGGCAATGCCGCGGATTTTGTGTGGGAGACCGATAGCAAAGGTCGGTTCTTGCGGATTCCCAGCAGGCTCGCGTTCGACGCCGGGATCGATCCGGCTGCGGTGCGAGGTGTGTCATGGCAGCAACTCTTTGCCGAGCTGGGGTCATATGAGCTACCTGGTGGACGTGACGCGCTGTTGGAACTGGAGAAGGCTCGCAGCGCAAAGGACGCGTTTGTCGACGTCATGCTTCCGGTGCGGGTACGCGACGCCATACGGTGGTGGAAACTGTCCGGTCGGCCTACCCCCGGACTGGCACCTGACGATTTTGTCTGGCGAGGCGTCGGCTCGGACGTCACCGATGTGAAGATTCAGAGCGACGAAATCGTTCGCATGGGTCTGATCGACGCGCTGACCGGGATGCCCAACCGACACAATTTCTGGTTGGAACTCGAACGCAGCGTGCGTAACTCGGAGCAAGGGAAACCTCGGATCGCGCTTGCGATGCTCGACCTCGACAACTTCAAATCGGTGAACGACACGCTGGGACATTCGATAGGCGACGAAGTGTTGAAAGAGGTGGGAGCACGCCTGGTGGAGGTAGGCGGAGCAGCACACCTGTGTGCGCGTCTCGGCGGTGACGAGTTCGCAATCTTGTTCCGAACGGTTGACGATCACGACAGCGTGCACACGGATCTGCTGAGTTACGTCGATATTCTCCGAGAACCGGTTTTGGTGTCCGGTAACCGGTTGGATATCGGATGCAGCATAGGGTTCCACGTTCCGGCTGATCGGGGACAAACCGCTGATGCGCTACTGGTGGCGGCGGACCTTGCGCTCTACGCAGCCAAAGAATCGGGGCGAGGAACAATCCTCCAGTATCAGCATTCGATGCAACTGACCGCGACCAGACGCGCGCATCTGTTGGAAGACATCGGAAATGGCGTATCGCCCGACGATATCGAGCTCCGCTTTCTGCCGCAGCTCGACGTGGCTTCGCGCTCGATAGTCGCGGTCGAGGTCAAAGCGACGTGGAACAACGCGAGGCTGGGAATGGTGCCGGCAACCGAATTCATGGTTGTTGTCGACGACGCCGGACTGTCGTCGACCGTCGGCTCGATGCTGTTCGAGAAGGCATGCAGCGCTGCGTCGAAAATGCCGGGTGATATCCGGTTGGCAATCAGCGTCTCTGGGCGCGAACTCGAATCGGATGGGCTTGTCGACCATGTTGCGGACGCGCTCGACAGATGGGGTGTTCTTGCTCGTCGAATCGAGTTGCAGCTCACCGAATCATCGGCGATCTCGGATCGAGCGAAGGCTGGGATGCGTGGAGTGGCTGGGCTTGGTGTTTCGTTGACCGTCGACGAGTTCGGAACCGGATTCTCGTCCCTTGCATCGCTGTCGGATCTCCCTTTTACTCGAGTCCGCGTCGATCGGTCGTTCTCGGGAACCGTTCCGGGGCAGTGGCCGATTCTTGCCGCCGTTGTGACCTTGGTCGAGTCGTTGGGTTTGGAGGCGGTGATGCTGGGGGTCGACAGCGAGGAGCAACTCGCGGGTGCGGCCGACATGAAAGTGCGGACGGTGCAGGGTCGTGTCGCGGGTGAGGCGATGACGCTCGAGAATCTGATGCGGATCTTGTCGGTGCACCATGAGTGAGAGCAGAGGGATGAGGCAGCGGGCATTCCACACGGTGTTTCATCTCATCGATCCGTCGTGGACGGGCGACCCCGCGTCGTACTACGAAGATCGAAGACTTCTCATCCGCCGATTGCACTA
Source organism: Rhodococcus globerulus (assembly GCF_019334125.1). Classification (NCBI taxonomy): domain Bacteria; kingdom Bacillati; phylum Actinomycetota; class Actinomycetes; order Mycobacteriales; family Nocardiaceae; genus Rhodococcus; species Rhodococcus globerulus. Next base: position 6,284,010 of record NZ_CP079698.1, on the reverse strand, counting down.
CTCTGCGCGCGTCGCGCCCATGGCATTCCTCGTCGCGGCATTCTCACTGAGCTTGGTCGTCGCTTTTATGCCTGTCGAAACCGGTTGGTTCCGGTGGACTTGGATGGCTTTGGTACTTGGATCCAATATCTCGCTCGCCGTGTTCTGGTTCACGAGACTCAAAAAACGCGAGGCCGAGCGGGAGATCACGGATCTTGTCGTCGTGGCGATTCAGGTAGTCACATGGGCGGCGTTGCTGGCTTGGGCCGCTTTTGTTCTCTTTCCAATTCTCGGAGCGGCCCAAGAGCTGACGCTGACGGCAATTTTGTTGGGAGGCGTGGTAGTTGGGATCATTCCGGTAGTGATGTTCCGGGGTTTGACGACTGTGTGGATCGTGATTGTCGGCGGTGGTCTGGCGTGGGGATTCTGGACTGAACCAGGTTCGGAGCGTTGGGTACTACTAGGATTGCTCGGTCTCTATCTCGTGTCGCTCCAATGCGGAACATTGGTGTTGGCAAACGTTTTCGAGCGTCGCCTCCGCGCAGAACTCAACGCGGAGGATCAGCGCGATCTTGTCGAACTGCTACTCAACGATCTCGAAGACGGTGCGCAGGACTGGCTGTGGGAAACCGACGACAAGGGTATCGCGGTGGCTGTGTCCCATCGTTTTGCGGAGAGTCTGGGATTGCCGGCCGCCGAGATCAGTGGACGGGCTATGAGCGAGATTCTGAAGGGCGTCGGGGCCGACAGAACAGCGACCGGACGCATTGCGCTCGACACACTTGTCGAGCGCCTCGACAACGGTGACGCATTCCGTGACATCGAATTGGACGTGTGGATCGGCGGTCGACCTCGACGGTGGTCGATGTCCGGGCATCGTAGGAGTGACAGCCTTTCCGACGGCGGTTGGCGCGGCGTCGGCTCCGACATCACGCGCGTTCATCAGCAGCGGGAGTACATTCGCGAACTTGCCGAGGTGGATTCGCTCACCGGACTTCAGAATCGGTACACGTTCACGGCGCGGTTGTCGAAGATGATCGCCGACGGAGACGATGTCTGGCTGGCCATGCTCGACCTCGACAATTTCAAGTCGATCAACGACCGCTGGGGGCACCGCGTCGGCGATAACGTGCTGGTCGATGTGGCGGCGCGGCTGAACGCCGTGCTGCGCCTGACGGAAATCTGTGCTCGACTCGGTGGGGACGAATTTGCCGTGGCTTTCAGCGGGATCGACGACGAGCAGGAAGTCAAGGAGCGGTTCCAGTCGATCGTCGATGCGATCGATGTTCCATTCGACCTCGCCGGCAACTCGATTCGGGTTCGGGGAAGTCTTGGATACGGTTCACTTCCGAATGATGCGGCAAACCTCGACGATTTGGTCGTTGTCGCGGACCTCGCGCTTTATCACGCGAAGGTGAGTGGTCGGAATCAGATTCGACGGTTCGACTCGACTCTGCGTGAGCGCGCTACCGGTAGGGCCAGGGCACTCCTGGATCTTCGAATGGCGGTGCAGAACGGCGAGTTCGAACTTGCCTACCAACCGCAGGTGTCGGCAGCTACTGGAGCGGTCGTGGGATTCGAGGCGTTATTGAGGTGGAACCACCCCGTCTCGGGTGTGGTTTCACCGGCTGACTTCATCTCGGTCGCGGAGGAAACAGGGCTTATCGTTCCTATCGGGGCAGAGGTCTTGCGCACCGCATCCGCGCTGGCGACGACGTGGCCCGACCACGTGCGTATTGCAGTGAATGTTTCTCAGGTGCAGTTGCGTTCCGTGGGGTACGTCGAATCCGTTCGCAACGTTCTCCGCGAAACAGGCTTGGCTGCGGAGCGACTGGAGATCGAAGTGACGGAGTCGCTGGTCATCGACGACTCGGATCGAGAAGTCCTGCTACGGATCGCGGAGTTGGGTGTTGCCATCGCCATGGACGATTTCGGCACCGGGTACTCCTCGGTCGCGAGCCTGTCCTTGCTGCCGGTGGACAGATTGAAGATCGACCGAGCTTTCGTGAGTCAACTGGACGCGGATCCGACGGAGTCGAGAACCGCGGTATTTCGCGCCATTGTCGACATTGCCGAGTCGATGGGCTTGGAAACGGTTGCCGAGGGCGTCGAAACCGATCGTCAGCGAGCCGTGGTGACCGAGTGTGGCTGCCGCGTCGTTCAGGGCTATCTGGAAGGTCGCCCGATGCCGGCGGCGGACGTCGACGCGTTCATCGAGTCTCGCCGGAATTACAGATTGCCTTCTGCCGCTGAGTGAGAACGCGCGCCGCGTTTGGTTTCTCTCTGTGTGATGGTGCATTGCGGAGCGGCCTCATCTCGAGTTGCCGAGCGAGAACAGTGACGGAGTGATGTGTGGTGAGCGATTCGGCGTTTGTCCCGGGGCCGATGTTGGTGGGCAAGAAGGCGGTGGTGACGGGTGGCGCGCACGCCATCGGCGCCGCAATCGCACGGGCCTATGCGAGTCATGGCGCCCAGGTGCTTGTTGTCGACGTCGACACCGAGCCTGTCGCGGACATCGAATTCGATTCCACAGCAGGTGGTTCGGTTGCGAGTTTGTCCTACGACGTCCGCAAGGCCGAAATTCCGCAGGAGCTGATCGACTTCGCACCGGACATTCTGGTGAACAACGTCGGCCACTTTCTGGCACCGCCGCAAACCTTTTCAGCCACGACGCCGGCGTTCTGGTCGGACATGGGCAATATCAACTTCGACCAGGTTCTGCGCCTGACACATGCCCTGCTTCCCGGCATGATCGAACGCGGCGCAGGCGGATCGATCCTGAATCTGACCACCGTGGAAGCGCATCGGGCAATCCCGGGACACACCGTGTACTCGGCGTACAAGGCCGCGCTGACGCAGTTCACCAGAAGCCTCGGCGTCGAGATTGGTAGAACAGGCGTGCGCGTCAACGCAATTGCGCCCGATCTCATTGAATCCGTGCAGGTGCCGTACCGGTCGATCGTGGCCGCCGACGACTGGGCCAAGTGGCCGCAGTGGGCACCGTTGGGTGGTCCGGGGCAACCAGTGGATATCGCCGGGCCGGCACTGTTTCTTGCATCAGATCTGGCAAGGTACATCACCGGCACCGTCATCCATGTCGACGGTGGCTCCCACGCCGCGGGCGGCTGGTTCCCCACCGAAGAGGGTGGTTGGACCAACCGCCCCCGAAAGGCTTGACCCATGACAACTTTGAGTCTCAACGTTCCGAACTTCGGCACTACGTTGGCAGCGGATTCCTACGGGAAACTGGTTCAGGTCTGCCAAAGCGCGGAGTCAGCCGGGTTCGATCGAGTTCTGGTCACCGATCACGTCGTGATGGGTTCGGACAACTCCGCATACACATGGTCGGCGTTTCCCACCGAGCCGGACGCGAATTGGCTCGAACCCTTGAGCGTGCTGGCTTTTGTTGCCGGACAGACTACAACGATTCGACTGGGCACTGGCATCGTGATCGCGGCGTTGCGCGGGGGAGCCGTGCTGGCCAAGACCGCGGCGACCATCGACCTTCTCTCGCGGGGCCGCTTGGATCTCGGAGTCGGAACCGGCTGGCAGCAACGTGAATACGACGCTGCGGGAATCGACTTCGGCAAGCGCGGACCGCTTCTCGACGACGCATTGGCGATCTGCCGGGCACTGTGGACTTCGGCACCGGCAAGCATCGACACACCCCGCCTGAAGTTCGACGACGTGTACTGCGCGCCTCGGCCGGCCACTGGAATCCCGATCTGGGTGTCAGGTTCGTTGTCGAAGGCCGTCGTGCGACGTGTCGCAACCTGGGGTGACGGGTGGATTCCGATCATGGGCGCCACCAACGACGACCTGCGAGAGGGTGGAGCGCTCATCCGTAAGGCGATGGCGGATCTCGGACGGGATGCGTCGACCCTGGACATTCGTGGACGTCTGACGATTGTCAGGGCGTCGGACGGATCGATCGACCTACATGCGACGATGCTCGGGGCCGAAGAACTTGTCGAGGCCGGCGCGACCGATGTGCTGGTGGCACTGGGAGCGCTCGACCCGAACCCGGACGAGGCGATGGCCGTATTCGGGGAACTGGCATCTGCCTTCACATCCGTAACCACGTAGTGTCTAACGAACGCTAGTAAATACTCGCTGGTCAAGCCCGAGGAGACGCATACATGACCGAGACCACCGCCACCTTGTCGAGCCTGGAATCTCTCCTCGACTCCCGAATCAGTTGCCGGGCATACGAGGATCGTCAGGTTCCTCGCGAGGTCGTCAACGAGATCCTGCGGCTCGCGCAGAAGACCCCCTCCTGGTGCAACACACAGCCGTGGCAGGTGGCAATCACGGAAGGTGAGGGGACCGAAAGGTTCCGGGCCGGTCTGGGCGCCTATGTCATGGCCAATCCACAGGAGTCCGATTTCGAGTTCCCGCGTGAGTACCAGGGTGTCTACAAGTCGCGCCGGTTCGATTGCGCGATGGCGCTGTATTCGAGCGTAGGTATCGAACACGGTGATCGTGCCGGGTCCGGTGCGCAGACCATGAAGAACTTCGAACTCTTCGGCGCTCCGCACGTCGCCATCATCACCACGGACGAGGCATTGGGGACCTACGGGGCCGTCGATTGTGGGCTTTACGTCAACAGTTTCCTGCTCGCTGCTCAAAGTCTTGGTGTCGCCACGATCCCGCAGGCAGCGCTTGCCGGTTGCTCCAAGTTCATCCACGAGCACTTCGGCATCGACGACACCCGCAAGGTCGTGTGCGCGATCTCCTTCGGATACGCGGACACGGAACACCCCGTGAACGGGTTCCGCACAGCCCGCGAGGACGTCGACAACGTCGTGCAGTGGATGTCGAACTGATCACCTGCTCGGAGCGGGATTGAGTGTTGGGCAGGCGGACCTGAGAGACTGGTCCGCATGTCCGACACCCCCGAAATGTTCGATCGACTCCGCCGCTTTCCCGACATCGAGGCACCCAATCTATTTGCTGTCGATGCGGCTGATCGGCTGATCCTCGACGAGGCGGCCGACGCCCTTGCGGCGGCGCCGTCGGGATCGGTAGTTGTTGTCGGCGATCACTACGGAGCGTTGACGGCCGGAGCGGTTCTCGAGCACGGCCGGTCCGAGGTGCGTGTCTACCAGGACCCGCTCACCGGCGAACTGGCGTTGGCGAACAATGCCCGCGAACTCGGATTCACCGAGCGCTACACATCGCACGGACTGGGCGAAGCCCTGCTGCGCGGCGCTCGCGTTGTCCTCATGCAGTTGCCGCGCAGCCTCGCCGAGCTGGGGGAGATCAGCCAGCTGATCGCGCTGCACGCCGATCCAGAGGTACGCGTCTTCGCAGGCGGGCGCGACAAGCACATCACTCCGGCCATGAACAAGGTTCTCGCAGAGTCCTTTTCGGCGGTAAGCGCGTCGCGAGGCCGGCAGAAGTCCCGGGTTCTGCGGGCCGCTGAGCCGAAGGCCGACGTCGCCGTCACGTTCCCGATGACCGAGTGGCTCGACGAATTCGGTCTCGACGTGGTTGCACACGGAGCGGTGTTTGCCGGTGCGAGCCTCGACATCGGAACCCGGTTGTTGCTCGAGAATCTGGGCAAGATCGACATCACGCCCCGGGACGTCGTCGACCTGGGCTGCGGCAGTGGCATTCTGGCGACGGCTATCGCGCTGAAGTTCTCCGACGCTCAGGTAGTTGCGACGGACCAGTCGTCGGCGGCCGTGGCGTCGGCGATGGCTACGGCGTCGGCCAACGGCGTCGGAGATCGAGTTCGCGGCCTGCGGGACGACGCCATGAGCACTCTGCCCGACGCCAGTGTCGACCTGGTCCTCCTGAACCCGCCGTTCCACGTCGGTGCCGCCGTTCATACCGGTGGTGCACTCAAGCTGTTCGAGGCAGCAGGTCGGGTACTGCGTCCGGGCGGGCAGCTATGGACCGTGCACAACGCCCACCTGGGATACCGGGAACCGTTGAAAGCAGCAGTCGGTGAGAGTCAAGCGATGGCGAAGAACGCGAAGTTCATCGTCATGCGATCGATCAAAGCGTCCTAGTATCGGGAACTGTTGACCCACCGGAAACCTGCCGGGAACTACGGCGAACGCTCCGACGTTGTAAATTACGAGTGCTTTACTTTTAGTAAGTACACGGACCGGTCGGAAACTCGGATCCGTTCGGCGAACCCGCGACGCACCCGTCGCAGGTCACCACGATGAAGGGATGATCACGGTGCGCACCACCAGCAACCCGGTGTTCCGCAATCTGCCCAAGCAAGAGGGCAACGGATACGCCTCGTTCGGATCTGCGACGGCGGGCGCCTCGCAGGTCACCCAGCAGTTCGGTCAGCCGCAGTACGCTCCGGCCGAGCCGTACCAGACCGGCCCCACCTCGCGGGCTATGACAATCGACGATGTTGTCACCAAGACGGGCATGACGCTCGGTGTGCTTGCGTTGACCGCGCTGGTCTCGTACTTCCTCGTGAACAACGACCCGAGTCTCGCATCGCCGTTTGTGATCGTCGGCGGTCTGGTCGGACTTGTCCTGGTTCTCGTTGCGACTTTCGGTCGCAAGATGGACAACCCGGCCATCGTGCTGGCTTATGCCGCGTTCGAGGGCCTCTTCCTGGGTGCTCTGTCATTCATGTTCACTGCCCCGATCGAAGCGGCTGGCGGTGTGTCGGCCTCGGTGCTGATCTCACAGGCAGTTCTCGGCACGTTCGGCGTGTTCTTCGGCATGCTTGTGGTCTACAAGACCGGCGCCATTCGTGTGACGCCGCGACTGACCCGCATGATCATCGGTGCCTTGATCGGCGTCGTGGTTCTGGCTCTGGGTAACCTCGTCGCCAGCTTCTTTATCGACGGCGGACTCGGCCTGCGTGACGGTGGACCAATCGCCATTATCTTCAGCCTGGTCTGCATCGGTCTCGCAGCCTTCAGCTTCCTGCTCGACTTCGATGCCGCTGATCAGCTGATCCGCGCACAGGCTCCCGAGAAGGCAGCCTGGGGCGTCGCCCTCGGCCTCACAGTCACCTTGGTCTGGCTGTACGTCGAGATCCTGCGCCTGCTGAGCTACTTCAGTCGCGACTGACAACTCGCAGTAACAAGAATGGCCTCCGCGATGCGGGGGCCATTTCTTTTGTCATAGCGCGTTCTGTCGACGCCTGCTCGCGAAGAACCATGCCGCAGGCCCGACGATCGGCAGGATGACGGAGAGGGCAGACCATCCGATTTTTGCGACCGGATCGGCATCGGACCTCACGATGGACACCACCGCAGTCACCGTGAGAACGATCCACAACAGCATGAACACAGACCAAGCGATGTCGAAACCGATCGGCACCGTCGGATTGTGAGTCTCTTCATTCACGTCGTACTCCTCCATTCCCGCTCCCGTCCCCGTAGACGAGTCCAGGGAGGCACTGGCATTAACCGTATAGACAGGGTCTCCCTCCTTCGGACAAACCGAGTTTGACTGTGTGTCATGTCTGAAAAGAAGGTGTGGTTCATTACCGGCGCTGGTCGAGGAATGGGTGTCGACATCGCCCAAGCCGCGCTCGCCGCCGGACATTCGGTCGTCGCGACGGGACGAAACGCGGACCGGGTCGAGAAGGCTATCGGTGCACATGAGGAGCTACTCGCCGTTGCTCTCGATATCACCTCAACCGAAGCGGCGCAGGCGGCAGCTGCGACTGCAGTCGAACGATTCGGTCGAATCGACGTGTTGGTCAACAACGCCGGAAACTTCTACGCCGGTTACTTCGAGAACATCAGTCCTGAACAGTTCCGGGCGCAGATGGAAACCAATTTTTTCGGCCCGCTCAACGTGACTCGTGCTGTCCTCCCCGTCATGCGGCGCCGGCGCAGAGGTCAGGTCATCACCATCACGTCCACTGCCGGTTTGATCGGTCAGGAGTTCTGCGCCGCCTACGCCGCATCGAAGTTCGCTCTGGAAGGGTGGATGGAGTCTCTGCGCTTCGATCTCGAGCCGTACGGCATCAGCACGATGGCTGTAGAGCCCGGATTCTTCCGGACGGAACTGTTGGTCGAAGGCTCGTCCACGATCTGGCCGGAGCTCGAGATCGAGGACTATGCGGAACGTACTGCCCAGACGATCGAGGCGTGGAAGAGCATGAACGGACAGCAGGGAGGCGACCCCAAGAAGCTCGCCCGAGCTCTCGTTACTCTTTCCGACTCGGAGACATTGCCGCTGCGATTCGTCGCCGGCGCGGACGCGATTAGCGGAGTCGAGCAGAACCTTGCCGTCATTTCGGCCCAGCTCGATGCGAACCGCGACCTTTCGGAATCTCTGTCCTACGACTCCTGACAACTTCTTATGTCGGTGCGGCCGGGTTACGGTGCTTGGGATACCTAGCAGTTGCTTGGTTCCTATCGATGAAGGGCGTGCGTATATCCATGTCGACACCTGTACTCGTCTCGGACAACGGATCTGTGCGGACAGTGACGTTCAACAAACCGGAGCGACTCAACGCTTTTGATGCCGCAGGCTTCCGGGCTCTGACCAAAGCGCTCGACGACGCGGCCGCAGATTCAAGCGTCGCGGTGGTGGTGATCGAGGGTGCGGGCAAGGCATTTTCGAGCGGAGTGGACCTGCGCGCGCTCTCCGAACCTGGGGCGGATACTGCTGATTTCGGACACGCATTTGCGCCGTTGATCGTGGCGCTGGTGGAGTTCCCGAAGCCGCTCGTCGCTGCCGTGCACGGCGCCGCTGTCGGTATCGGTCTGACGATGCTGCTCTTCTGCGACGTCGTCTACGTTGCCGACGATGCTCGGTTGCGTGCCCCGTTCACATCGCTCGGAACGGCGCCCGAGGCGGCAAGTAGTTGGATGCTGCCCAAGGTGATCGGCGCGCAACGCGCGTCCGAACTTCTGTTGACGGCCAGATGGCTGAGCGGAAAAGAAGCAGCCGAGATTGGCATTGCGGTCGCGGCAGTTCCGGCTGATCAGCTACATCCCCGAGCGATGGAGGCTGCGTCGCAGATCGCGGGCAATGTCGGACCCGCAGTCCTGGCCGCGAAAAAGCTGCTGCGCCAGGGATGGTCGGAGGAAGCCCGAGCGGCGGTCCAACGCGAAGACGATGCCGCGCGCGAGCTGATCCGCGAGTTGGGAAGTTTTGCTCAGAAATTCACGACCACCTGAAAACGGCCGCCCGGCAGAAGCCGGGCGGCCGTTTTCGACGTGCTCAGGAGATCAGCTGAGGCGCTCGATCACCATTGCCATGCCCTGTCCGCCGCCGACACACATGGTCTCGACGCCGAAGGTCTTGTCCTGCTCGCGCAGGTTGTTGATCAGGGTGTTGGTGATACGTGCACCGGTCATACCGAAGGGGTGGCCGAGTGCCAGTGCACCGCCGGAGATGTTGAGCTTGTCCTCGTCGATGCCGAGCTCACGAGCAGATCCGATGACCTGGACCGCAAAAGCCTCGTTGATCTCGAACAGGTCGATGTCGGAAATCGACTTGCCCGCGAACTTCAGGGCGTTCTTGACGGCCTGGATCGGGCCGAGGCCCATGATCTCGGGGGACAGACCCGAGACGCCGGTGGAGACGATGCGGGCGAGGGGCGTCAGGCCCAGAGCCTTGGCCTTGGTGTCGGACATGATCACCAGAGCGGCAGCGCCGTCGTTGAGCGGGCAGGCGTTGCCTGCGGTGACGGTGCCGTCGGGACGGAAGACGGGCTTGAGGCCGCTGATGCCTTCGTAGGTGGTGCCGGCGCGCGGGCCGTCATCCTTGGAGACGACGGTGCCGTCCGCGAGGGTGACCGGGGTGATCTCACGCTCGAAGAAGCCACGGTTGATGGCTTCCTCTGCGCGGTTCTGGCTGCGAACAGCGAAGCGGTCCTGATCTTCGCGGCTGATGCCGGTAGCGGAGGCAACGTTCTCCGCCGTCTGGCCCATGCCCAGGTAGACGTCGGGGAGCAGTCCCTCTTCGCGAGGATCGGTCCAGGCGACTCCACCTTCGGCGAGCTTGGCGCTACGCGCCTGCGCTGCGTCGAAGAGCGGGTTCTTGGTGTTCGGCAGGCCGTCTGCGTTGCCCGTGACAAAGCTGGAGACGGACTCGACGCCGGCGGAGATGAAGACGTCACCCTCGCCTGCGCGGATGGCGTGCAGTGCCATCCGGGTGGTCTGCAGCGACGAGGAGCAGTAACGGTTGACCGTCACGCCGGGGAGGAAGTCGTAGCCCAGCTGAACTGCGACGACGCGGGCGATGTTGAAGCCCGACTGTCCGGCAGGCTGACCGCAACCCATGATGAGGTCGTCGATCTCGGTGGGGTCGAGCTCGGGGATCTTCGCCAGCGCGGCTGCAACCATCTGGGTGGCGAGGTCATCGGGGCGGATGTCCTTGAGCGAACCCTTCATTGCGCGGCCGATGGGCGACCGTACTGCTGAGACGATTACTGCCTCGGGCATGAAAACTCCTTTTGTGTACTGCGTGGTCGGCGCAGACGACTGCGCGACGAGCAGGGCAAGATGAATGCAGCTTCGACTGCCAATTTACGTTGCCGACCCGAAAACAGGGGCACGGAGTCTCACTCAGTCGTCGCCAAGCTCCTGTACTGCGGGTTTCGGGTGGCCGATCCACCCAACGCGGTGCAGAGCAGTGGATACGCGGGCAGCCATCGTCTGTGCCTGTGCGGCGTCCGAGATCTGGGGGAGATCGGGGAGTGGTCCGCCGGTCCATTCGCCTAACGCCGCAGCGAGCACCGGCACGATCTGGCGGGCCGCGAGCTCGTAGCCGGCCGCCGACGGGTGGAACCGATCAGCCGAGAACATCGTGTCAGGCGAAGCGAGGAATTCTTTTGCGAGCAGATCGGCCAGCGGAACAGGATGCCCACCCGCAGCTCTTGTCGCCGACGCCTGCGCTGCCGCCAAACGATGTCCCCACTCGCGTACGACGGTTCGCAGCGGTTGTGGGATCGCGGTGACCACCCCCAGATCGGGACACGTGCCGACCACGACGACGGCGCCGCTCTCACGCAAGCGCCGTACTGCGTCACCGAGACGCCTGGCCGATGCTCGAATAGCGTTCTTGGCAGTCACGTCGTTTGCGCCGATCAGGATCACCGCCGCGTCCGGCGCCGCCCCGGCAATGAACATGGCGTCGACCTGGCCACTCAAACCGCGCGACGTGGCGCCGCCGATAGCCTTGGTGCTCAGGCGGATTCGCTTCCCGGTCTCCTCCGAGAGGAGTTTCGCGATCCGCACCCCCGGTACCTCGTCCGCGGTCACGGCGCCAACACCAGCGGCTGACGAATCGCCGAAAATCATCAGATGGAGGTCGAACGGAACGCCGCGCCACCACCGCTCCGGTGCGTCGATGCCCGGCAAATACACACCGTCCGCTTCGGGTGGTTTGGAGACATTGCGTCCGATCAAGCCGCGTGCGGCACCGGCCTGCGACATCAGGTACTGGTACGCCAACCACGTCGCCGTGCCGGCGCTCGACCCGGCCACCACTGTGGCCACCGACGCTTTCACTCCGGTCCGACTCACAGTGGTCAATCTAGCCGGATCGCCGCACCTTCGCCCGACGTCTACGCGCAGCGATTCGCCGGATCTGGGAACATGGAGCGATGCGCATCGCGGAACACGTCGTAGACCTCATCGGCAACACCCCACTCGTCAAACTCACGTCCGTCACGGGCGAGAACTACGGCACTGTGGCAGCCAAGGTCGAATACCTCAACCCGGGCGGTAGCTCCAAGGACCGTATCGCCGTCAAGATGATCGACGCGGCGGAGGCCTCCGGAGAATTGAAGCCGGGCGGCACCATCGTCGAACCGACGTCAGGCAACACCGGAATCGGTTTGGCGCTCGTCGCTCAGAAACGCGGATACAAGTGCGTGTTCGTCTGCCCCGACAAGGTCAGCGAAGACAAGCGAAACGTTCTGCGTGCTTACGGAGCCGAGGTAGTCGTCTGCCCCACAGCCGTCGCACCCGAGCACCCCAACAGTTACTACAGCGTCTCCGATCGGCTCACCCGTGAGATCCCGGGTGCCTGGAAGCCCAACCAGTACTCCAACCCGGGCGGACCGGCAAGCCACTACGAGACCACCGGCCCCGAGATCTGGGCAGACACCGACGGCAAGATCACGCACTTCGTCGCCGGCGTCGGCACCGGTGGAACCATCACCGGCACCGGCCGCTACCTCAAGGAGGTGTCGGGCGGCAAGGTCAAGGTTGTCGGCGTCGACCCCGAAGGTTCCGTCTACTCCGGCGGCACGGGTCGTCCGTACCTGGTCGAAGGTGTCGGCGAAGATTTCTGGCCCACGGCTTACGATCCGTCCATTCCGGATGAGATCATCGCCGTGTCGGATGCGGACTCCTTCGAGATGACGCGTCGTCTGGCCCGTGAAGAAGGCCTGCTGGTCGGTGGATCGTGCGGCATGGCTGTCGTCGCGGCACTCGAGGTCGCCAAGCGCGAAGGCCCCGACGCACTTGTTGTCGTACTCCTTCCCGACGGTGGCCGCGGCTACCTGTCCAAGATCTTCAACGATCAGTGGATGGCGTCGTACGGCTTCCTGCGGACTCCGCTCGACGGCAAGGCAAACGTCCCCACCGTGGGCGACGTGCTGCGCGGAAAGTCGGGAGAACTGCCCGATCTCGTGCACACGCACCCATCGGAAACCTTGCGTGACGCCATCGAGATCCTGCGTGAATACGGTGTGTCACAGATGCCGGTGGTTGGTGCCGAACCGCCCGTCATGGCAGGTGAGGTGGCCGGCAGTGTCACCGAACGTGATCTGCTCAGCGCAGTATTCGAAGGCCGTGCGCAACTTGCCGATTCGGTCGAAAAGCACATGAGTGCGCCGTTCCCGCTCATCGGATCGGGCGAGCCGGTCTCGGCCGCGACCAAGGCACTCGGCGATACTGACGCCCTCATGGTCGTCGACGACGGTAAGCCCGTCGGTGTCATCACCCGCCACGACCTTTTGGGATTCCTCAGCGCCGGATCCTGAGACATCCGAGTTTGTCCCCCGGAAGGTAGGGTCAGCGCCCATGGGGGACAAACTCGTCGGATATATCGGTGTTCTTGCGGCAGTGCTGGTGACAACGGCGTGTAGTTCGACGGTTGCCGGCACTCCGCAAGCAGCATCGGGGGCAAAGGTAGCGGTGTCGACTACCGCCCCGTCCGGGAAGTCGACTACCGCCGAAACGGCGCCGACGACGGTTAAGCCGACGGCATCGCTCGCTCCGGCCTTCTCAGGCTCGGTGAAATGCTCGACACTCATGCCGGCAGTCCGTGACATCGTCGAACCGTACGGCGCCCCCAACGACATGCCGAACGGGTGCATCTGGATGGACGGCGGCAGGTCCATCGCCATCACGTCCTTTACGATGACCAACTCGCAGAGTACGCGCGAGACGATGGCAAAAAGTGGATACGACCTGCAGGACCCGCGACTGAGAAGTTTGGGTGCGGTTGCCAAAGGTGGTCTGACGATCACTGTTCTCTCACCCGAACACATGACCATGGTGATGTACAGCCCCGACCTCACCGAGACCGCCGCGTTGGATGCGGCAATCAGAGTCGTGGAGTTGGTCGAGAACTGACACAGCCGCCCTGCATCGGCGAGGTGGCTACTAGTCTGGTGGGCATGAGCGAGCAACGCAGCAAGGCCGACAACATCAGCTGGCAGGGTTTCTCCACGAAAGCGGTACACGCGGGCTACGAGCCCGATCCGCTGACCGGTGCCGTCAACGTTCCGATCTACGCGAGTTCCACCTTCGCGCAAGACGGTGTGGGTGGGATGCGCAGTGGATTCGAGTACGCGCGCACGGGCAATCCCACTCGTCGACCGCTCGAAGCGAACCTGGCGGCACTCGAATCAGGTAGCTACGGTCGGGCTTTCAGCTCGGGCATGGCTGCCACTGACTGCCTCCTCCGATCCGTTCTGCGCCCGGGTGACCACCTCGTCATCCCCGACGACGCTTACGGCGGAACCTTCCGACTCATCGACAAGGTCTTCACACAGTGGGGCATCGAGTACACCCCGGCTCCGGTCTCGGACGTCGACGCGGTACGCGCAGCGATGCGACCCAACACCAAGCTGGTGTGGGTGGAAACACCTACGAACCCATTGCTCAACATCGGTGACATCGAACTCCTGGCCGAGGTTGCGCATGAGGGCAATGCAAAGATCGTGGTGGACAACACCTTTGCATCGCCCTACTTGCAGCAGCCCCTGCAGTTGGGCGCCGACATCGCTCTGCACTCCACTACCAAGTACATCGGTGGACACTCCGATGTGGTCGGTGGCGCACTGGTCTGCGACGACGAAGAGCTCGACCACGCTTTCGCGTTCCTGCAGAACGGTTCCGGCGGCGTTCCCGGTCCGTTCGACGCCTTCCTCACGCTGCGCGGCATCAAGACATTGGCATTGCGGATGGAGCGTCACAGCGACAACGCCGAAAAGGTTGTCGAACTGCTCGACGGGCACCCCGCCGTCGCGAGCGTCATCTACCCGGGTCTCGCCTCGCATCCGTCGCACAAGGTTGCGGCCAAGCAGATGCGGCGATTCGGCGGCATGATCTCGGTGCGCCTCAAGGGTGGCAAAGCTGCCGCGCTCGAACTGTGCTCACGCACCGAAATCTTCACGCTCGCAGAATCTCTCGGCGGCGTCGAATCGCTCATCGAGTTCCCCGGCGCCATGACCCACGCGTCGACCGCCGGTTCGGCGCTCGAGGTTCCCGACGACCTGGTCCGTCTGTCGGTTGGTATCGAAGATGCCTCCGACCTGGTCGGCGATATCGAGCAGGCGCTGGCGTAACTCTGTGCTGTGCGCCTTTGTCAACCGCGGGCGGTTGACAAAGGCGCACAGTGTCAGTCGTCCGGCCACCCCGCCAGGGTGGTGACCCGGAACTCCTGATCGACCAGGCGGGCCGGGCGATCCAGCTTGTGCAGCCAATCGATGGCGGAGCCGCTCATTCCCACGGCTACCCGGCTCAGTGCTGCTGCCTCCGCACAGGATTCGGCTATCACCGATACCGTGCGCCACATCGATGTTGCCGTCGATTCCCGGGCAAGCGGCTTGACGGTGCTGGCCGTCGCGATGCCGCACCCGGAAGGAACGGCAACCTGACACGTGGGGTCACCCGGGAGATCTTGAACCTGAATCTGCCAGCCGCCTTCCGGCGACGGTCCGGCCACGGCTATGTCTCCGCCCAAGGCAACGAGAACCCCGCAGCCGAGAAGTTCGGCTGTGGTTGCGGCGCAATGGTCAGCCGAACTGGCGCGCGCAGTGGCGGATAGATCGAGGACAACGTCGGCCGGGCTGAACACCCGGTTGCTCTCGACGCGGATCTTCCACCAGGAGTGTGGATCTCGCGAGCCTGCCGTTGGGGTGAGTTTGCCGTCGGTGAGGCGCGCGATCGCGAGTGCGTCCGTGAGGAAATGCGCAAACATCGGCGTTATGGGGGCGCCGTCGACCTCGAGAGCCGGGCCGGATCCGAATGTGCGGATCTCGGAGTCTGCGCGATCGCGATTGGTGGCCGCGTCGGCAGCGCTCAGATAACCCCGCACGAGACTGGCGGCGGAGGCGAGGGCACCGGGATCGGTGACGACTACGCGGGCCTGGACGCCCCATGTGAGCCATTCGGTTGCGGCGCGTGGTGCGTTCACGAACCGTTCGAGACGGCGTCCGGAACTCCGAACCCGCTGGCTACGACCAGTCGTGATGCGGCCGCATGCTTCGAGGTGGTGTCGGTGGAGATGGCCGTCGTGGTGGAACTGTCGGTGGGGTTGGAAACGAGGGATAAGCCACCACTTGCGATGGCGCCCGCAACAGCCGTCGCAGCAAGCGCGAGGTGAACGGGTCGGTATGCCGAGGTGCGAGCCCGAGTGGGCCGTGTCCGATCGTCGCTCATGTCCACAGCCTGCCCGCCGAACCTGAGAAAAGCCTTGGGGTATGTGGTCATTTGGGTAACGTCTGACGTGATAAATGAGACATTGGTTACAGGTTGGTGTGCCACCGGGGATATCGAATGCATGTTCGAAACCCTAGGCGGTGCCACCGACAGGTTCGGCCGGCTCGTGGATCGATCAGTTACCGGAGGTTTTTGATGGCAGTGAGTGTCCTGGCGATCACTGTGTCGATCGGTACTGCACTGGGGGTGATAGGAGCAACACTGGGGACGCCCGCAGAGGCGAATGCAGCTCCCGCCGCGGAAATCTCACTCGCGGCCTGGGGCGGGCCGGTGCGAGCACAAGAGAATCCGGAAGGGCTTGTGCCCTCGGTGCCGTCCAATTTTCCCGGTGCTGCTCTGGCGCCGGTTGGCGCGGTCGCGGTATTTGCTCCGTGGGTCAAGAAAGCGGGCGCAATCTGCCCGGAGATCACGCCGGCGGTGGTGGCATCTCTGTATTCGACGCGCAGTGGCTTTCAATACGGCCCCGGCGCAGAAGTGTCAGACGAGGGTGGGCGCGGACCTGGCCGATTCACCACAGCAGCGTGGACGGCGTACGGCAAGGACGGCGACGGCGACGGCAAGATGGACATCTTCGGTGTCGCAGACCCCGTGATGACGTCCGGCTACCGACTGTGTGAACTGGTGAAGCAGGCCCAGTCGTGGCAGCAATCAGGGGAGGTCCAGGGCGATACCGTCGAACTGGCGCTGGCAGCCTACGACGTCGGGCCCGAGGCAGTGCGGGCAGCGCACGGCGTTCCGCAGGATCAGACTGCGGCACCCTTCGTCGCGCAGGTCACGTCCTTGCAGGATTCCTTTGCCCTGATGCTTGCGCCGTTCAATTACAACAATCTTGCGGCCGCGGTAGGCGGTGTAGTCCAAGCCGGACTGAAATTCCTCGGACTGCCGTACGTGTGGGGCGGAGGAAACATCAACGGTCCGTCGATGGGCGGGTTCGACTGCTCGGGACTGACGTCGTACGCCATCCACGCCGCAACCGGGATCACTTTGCCACGCACGTCGGAAACCCAATGGGGTGTCGGCGTCGAGATTCCCCTCGATCAAGCGCAACCAGGTGATCTGCTGTTCGGAAACTGGCAGGCAGGCGGCCCCGGACACGTCGCGATCTACGTCGGAAACGGGCAGATGCTGCACGCGCCGACCTTCGGCGACGTAGTGAAAGTCGGTCCGATCTTCGCCGGTATGAAGGCGCGACGAGTGATCTAGGCAAGAAAAAACGTCGCCCGGACGAGTAGGTCCGGGCGACGTTTGTTTCGTGTGTAACCGATCAGCTGTGGTACGGCTCCGCGCTAACGAGGGTGACCTTCATGGTGCCGCCGTTAGGCAGGTTGTACTCGCGAGTCTCGCCTTCCTTGGCCTCGAGAAGTGCGCTACCCAGCGGAGAGTTGGGGGAGTACACCTCGAGCTTGGCGTCACGCGCGCCCTCTTCGCGGGTTGCGATCAGGAAGGTCTCGGTGTCGCTCTCGTCGCCGTCGTAGTACACCTTCACTACCGAACCCGGGAGTGCAACACCGGACTGAGTGGGTGCTTCGCCGACCTTTGCGCTGTTGAGCAGATCCTGAAGCTGGCGGATACGAGCTTCCTGCTGCCCCTGATCCTCACGTGCAGCGTGGTAGCCGCCGTTCTCCTTCAGATCGCCCTCTTCGCGACGCTCGTTGATCTCGGCGGCGATGATGGGGCGGTACGCGATGAGCTGGTCGAGTTCCTTCTTGAGCCTGTCATGTGATTCCTGCGTAAGCCAGGTCACCTGGGTCTCGGTCATCTCGATCACTCCCTAGTAGTCGGAGCCGGGGGCTCCCTCGACAGATCACTGCGACAGCAATGAACTCACCGCAACAGCACTGAACTCACTGCAACAGCAATAAACAACGGCTCGAACGCGCCTGGGCTAGGCGTGATCTTGCCGTCAGCGCTGCGCTCGACGCCAACCTGGCCGTCAATGCAGCAATACACGGTTCCACCCGGAACCGTGTACCAAGCAATTCTATCACGCAGGACTACCCGCCCTGTCGGAACTCAAACGTCGGACAGGGCGGGTAGTAGGCGCAGTCAGTTTTTGGTCAGATACTCCGGGACGTCGAGGCTGCATCCGAAGACGTCGGCCATGCCTGGTGGGAGGGACGTTTTGATCTCGGTGTTGAACTCCAAGGTCTGGTACGTCGTAGCGGGAACGTAAACCTCGCGTCGACCGGTTTCGGATCCACCCTTGGAGCGGGCGCGAACGATGCACACAGCTTCCTGGCTCGGATCGTCACGCGTGACGGTGAACCGGATCTTCATGGTCGAGTCGTCGGCGATGTCGTACGAGATCGTTTCGGTCGTGATCTCTTTCACCGAGAATTTGGTGTATCCGACGTAGGCGATACCGGTGCCCACAACGATGACGAGGGCGGTCAGAGCCCACACGATCCACTTCTTGGAACCGCCCGTGCGAGTCGCGCTCGGGTACCGATCTTGGGGAAGCGTATTACTCATCACTCTGCTCTCGAAGACTCGAGTTCGTGTTCTACGCAACCGCGGACTGGGGTCATGGCTGCATCAGGAACTCTCGGGTGGAACTATAGAGGACGCGCCCACTGGCGCTGCCGGTAGGTTTGACGGCAAGAGTTCGGAGCAGACGCCGGTAACGGCTACAGGTGAAGTTGAGGTGAACGAACACGTGAGCGGATTCCGGCTCATGGCCGTCCATGCCCATCCCGACGACGAGTCGAGCAAGGGTGCGGCCACCACCGCCCGTTATGCAGCCGAAGGCCATGAAGTGATGGTCCTGACGCTCACCGGGGGTGAACGTGGCGACATTCTCAACCCGGCCATGGATGTCCCCGGCGTCCGCGACCGCATCAGCGAGGTGCGCCAGGAAGAAATGGCGGAAGCTGCGCGGATTCTGGGCGTCAAGCACCGCTGGCTGGGCTTCGTCGACTCGGGCCTGCCCGAGGGTGATCCGTTGCCGCCGCTTCCGGAGGGCTGCTTTGCGCTGGTGCCGCTCGAGGAATCGACGCGCGCACTGGTCAAGGTGTTCCGCGAATTCCGTCCACACGTCATCACGACGTACGACGAGAACGGTGGATACCCGCACCCCGACCACATTCGGTGCCACGAGGTGTCGATGGCTGCGTACGAAGCGGCTGCCGACCCGGAATATCATCCCGAGGACGGCGAACCGTGGGAGATCAAGAAGGTCTACTACTCGCACGGCTTCATCCGTAAGCGTCTCGAACTTTTCCAAGAGGAGTACGAGCGCCGCGGCGAGCCGTTCCCCATGGCGGATTGGCTCAAGAAGTGGAAGACCGAGCGCGGTGACATGATGGTCCGGGTCACCACCCAGATCGCCTGCGGCGATTACTTCCCCCAGCGCGACGACGCTTTGCGTGCGCATGCGACGCAGATCGACCCCAACGGTTCGTTCTTTGCGGTGCCGCTCGATATTCAGCAGAAGATCTGGCCCACAGAAGAATTCGAACTCGCGAAGACGCGGGTTTCTACGTCCATCCCGGAAACCGACCTGTTCGCAGGTCTTGAAGAGGACGTCTGAAAGTGAATGCACTGTCCGCCGAGTTGGTAATCGGCACAACACAATTGCTTGCACAGAGCCCGAGTAACCCCTCGGGCCCTGAGTTCGGCAAGTCGTCGCCGGTCGGACTGGTTGTCGTCTTGGCATTGTTCATCGGTGTGATCCTGTTGGTCGTGTCGATGAACCGTCAGCTCAAGAAGTTGCCGGAAACTTTCGAACCCGAACACCCGGAAGCCGATCAGCAGTTGGATGAAGGAACGGATCGTGGTGCGATCGCCACGCCGGAAACGGATGCCGGCGACGCATCAGCCGAGAAGACTCCCAAGCACGAATCCTGACGCGAGCGAGGTATGGCACATGGACCCACGGATGAAGAACAATCTGGGTGGGTCCACCAGTCCCTACCTTCGTCAGCACGCCAACAATCCGGTCCACTGGCAGCAGTGGGGGCCGGAGGCCATGGAGTGGGCACGCGAACGTAACGTGCCGATTCTGTTGTCGATCGGATACTCGGCGTGCCACTGGTGCCACGTGATGGCCCACGAATCGTTCGAGAACGGCGACATCGCGGCGGTCATGAACGACAACTTCGTCTGTGTGAAGGTGGACCGCGAAGAGCGGCCTGACATCGACGCCGTCTACATGAATGCCACGGTCGCGATGACCGGTCAGGGTGGCTGGCCGATGACGTGTTTCCTGACTCCTGACGGTTCGCCGTTCTACTGCGGCACGTACTACCCGCCGGCGCCGCGCGGTGGAATGCCTTCGTTCATACAGCTTCTCGAAGCGATTGCCGAGACATTTGCCAACCGTCGCGGCGAGGTCGACGATGCTGCGTCGTCGATCGTGACGGAGTTGGCGCGCGCGTCGGGTGGAATCCCGTACAGCGGTGCGCCGATCGATGCCGCGCTCCTCGACGGAGCGGGCCAGGCAGTATTGGCGGATGAGGACCTGCCCCGCGGCGGTTTCGGCGGCGCCCCGAAGTTTCCGCCGTCCGCGTTGCTCGAAGGACTGCTGCGGCAGTTCGAGCGGACCGGTTCGAACAATATTCTCGGTGGACTGCAGCGCACTGGTGAAGCCATGGCGCGCGGCGGCATCTACGACCAGTTGGGCGGCGGTTTCTCCCGTTACTCCGTCGACGCGGAGTGGGTGGTTCCGCATTTCGAGAAGATGCTCTACGACAATGCGTTGCTGCTCCGGTTCTACGCGCACTGGGCACGTCGGACGGGTTCCGAGTTGGCAGCCCGCATCACGGAGGAAACCGCAGGATTTATTCTCGGCGATCTGCGAACCGAAAACGGCTGCTTCGCTTCGGCTCTGGACGCGGACACCAACGGCGTCGAAGGATTGACCTATGTGTGGACGCCCAGCCAGCTGATCGATGCGCTCGGCGAGGACGACGGACGGTGGGCGGCAGAGTTGTTCCGCGTCACCGACGACGGAACCTTCGAAGAAGGTGCATCGGTGTTGCAGTTGCTCAGCGATCCCGACGATTGGTCGCGCTGGCAGAAGGTTTCCGACGCACTGCGCGCAGTGCGAAAAGACCGTCCGCAGCCTGGCCGAGACGACAAAGTCGTGACCGCATGGAACGGGCTCAGCATCACCGCCTTGACGGAAGCCGGGCTTGCACTGAATCGACCCGAATGGATTGACGCTGCACGGGTGTGCGCGCACGCCCTTCTCGGCCTGCATCTCGTTGACGGCAGATTGCGCCGCGCATCTCTCGGTGGCGTTGTCGGTGAGCCCGCCGGGGTCCTCGAGGACTACGCAGCCCTGGCCACCGGACTCCTCGCGCTGTACCAGGCAACCGGGGAATCGGAGTGGCTCGACACCGCCCGGCAGTTGCTCGATCTCACTCTCGATCATTTTGCCGACCCAGCCGAGCCCGGAAGTTGGTTCGACACAGCAGATTTTGCCGAAAGCTTGGTGACCCGACCCCGCGATCCGATGGACGGCGCAACACCGTCGGGAGCGTCAACTGTCACGGAGGCGCTGTTGACGGCGGCTGCGCTCACCGAACCCGAGCGTGCCTCCCGCTATGCCCAAGCCGTATCCGACTCCCTTGCACGCGCAACGTTGCCGCTCGAGCGGGCTCCGCGCTCGGCCGGGCATTGGCTCGCGGTGGCGGAAGCATCGCTGCGCGGGCCGATCCAGGTAGCTGTTGTGGGTGACGGTGATCTGCTGGACGCGGCCCGTCGCCTCGCCCCCGGCGGCGCCGTGATCGTCGCAGGTGAGCCGGATTCCTCACCGCTGCTGGCAGATCGGCCTCTGGTCGACGGCGCTCAAGCGGCCTACGTCTGCCGAGGCTTCGTCTGTGACCGCCCGGTCACAGACGAAGCAGGCTTGGCGCTTGCGCTGGCGCAGTAACCTGGTCAGGACTTGGCGTGCCGCTTTGCCAACATCCAGCGCGAGATCTTCATGTCGCGCGCCTTCCGCTCGATGGTCAGTAGATCCAGTGGTGCGCTGAACTTCTGAACTGCCATCGATTTGACGCTGCTGAACTCGCGCAGTCCGTCTGCCCCGTGGATGCGGCCGAATCCGGAATCACCGACACCGCCGAACGGGAGGGCGGCGATTCCGGCAAATCCGAGAACCGAATTGACGGTGACCACACCACATTCGAGTTTCTCGGCAATTGCCCGCCCCTTCGATGTGCTCTTCGTGAACACCGACGCGCCCAATCCGTACTTCGACGCGTTGGCGCGCTCGATGCCTTCGTTCATGTCGGCAACCTTGTTCACCACGACGCTCGGTCCGAACGTTTCCTCGGTGACCGCGGTGGAATCTTCCGGTACGTCGGTCAGGACGATCGGGTCGATGAACGGGCCACGGAAGGACTCGAGGCCGCCGAGAACAGCTTTGGCTCCTCGGCCGAGCGCGTCTTCGATCTGACCTCGCACGATCGCCGTCTGCTTGCCCAGCGTCATGGGGCCGTAGGTCGAACCGGCGTGGGCATCGCGCAGCGCCGCAGTGAGTTTCGACAGGAAGGCGTCGTAGACCGGGGCGGCGACGTAGATGCGCTCGACACCGGCGCAGGTTTGACCGGCGTTGCCGACCGCACCGAATGCCGCGAAGGCTACGGCGGCATCAAGATTGGCGTCGGAATCCACCAGCATGGCGTCCTTGCCGCCGCACTCGGCAACCAGGGGAGTCAGGGTATCGGCGCAGGCAGCCATGACGCGTTTTGCGGTGGCCGTCGAGCCGGTGAACGCAATCTTGTTCACCCCGGACGAACACAGCAGTGCGCCGGTCTTGCCGTCGCCGGTAATCGTTTGGAGGACAGGATGTCCGGGTGCTGCGAGGTTCCACAGCCGAGCCAGTTCGACGCCGACGCCTGGTGAGAGTTCGCTTGGCTTGAAGACGACGGCGTTGCCGGCGGCCAGTGCGTAGCCGATCGACCCCATCGGTGTGTACAGCGGATAGTTCCACGGACCGATCACACCGACGACGCCCATCGGCCGATAGCCGACGGAGGCGGATTGGTTGGCGCTGATCAAGCCTGCACCGACGCGTCTGCGGCGCAGGACCTTCTGTGCGTTGCGGGCGGCCCAGTCGAGATGTTCGACTGCCAACATCACTTCGAGTAGCGCGTCGTCGCTCGGCTTTCCGGTTTCCGCGGAGATGATCGACGCCATCGAATCCGCATGGGAGGCAATGGCAGCCCGGAAGTCACCGAGGACTTTCTTTCGCCCTGCAAAACCGAGTTGATCCCACCACGCCGCTGCGGTGTGTGCTGCGGCCACGGCCTTGTCGACCGCCTGCTGATCGGCGACGGGGTACTGCGCGATCACGGTGTCATCGCGAGGGTCGAGGCTCGCGAAGGTGGGATCGCCTGACGTCGAATCTGTGGACGTGCTGTGTCGGCCGAGCTGTTCGGTCATATTTCTCAGATCCTCCAGGAGTCGACGCATCACATATATGTGATGTGATTTACTGTGCTGGTAGTCACAGTATGCGTCGGACGGAGCTCCGACAAGCCTCCAGCCATTTCTCACCCGGGAGTTTTCGATGCACATGGATTTCACGCAGGAGCAGTCTGATTTTGCCAAGTCGGTGGCCGCGTTCTGCAAGAAGGAAAGCGGTACGCGCGAGCAGCGAGACCTGCTGACCGATCACGGAGCGCACAACCACAATCAGGCGTACTACGAGAAAATGGCGGAACTGGGATGGCTTGGACTGACTGTGCCGGAGGAGTACGGCGGATCGGCCGGCAGCACGGTTGACCTGTGCATCTTCCTCGAGGAAGCGGCCAAGGGGATGGCGCCGATCGGCGGACTCGGCCCGACGGTTATCACGGGGGCGGCGTACGAGAAGTTCGGCAGTCCGGCGCAGAAGGAAGCGGTACTCGGCGGCATCGTTCGAGGGGCGTCGCAGTCGATCTCGATGTCGGAACCCGAGGCGGGCTCGGACGTCGGTAACTTGAGTTGCCGTGCCGAGAAGGTCGACGGTGGATGGCTGATCAACGGACAGAAGACGTGGTGCTCCAATGCGCACTTCGCCGAGAACATCCTGCTCGTCGCTCGTACGTCGAGAGGTGAGGGCAAGCACGAGGGCCTGACGATGTTCCACGTTCCGGCAGATATTTCCGGCCTGAAGATCAGCGGAATCGCCACGATGGGCGGCAAGGAGGTCAACGACCTCTACTTCACCGACGTCCTGCTGCCTGACGACGCTGTGGTCGGCGAGGTCGGCAACGGCTGGCGTCAACTCATGGCCGGACTCAACATCGAACGGCTCATCCTCGCGGCGATGATGCTCGGAACGGCGCAGCGCGCTTTCGACGACACTCTCGAATTCATCACCACCCGTAAGCAATTCGGTCGTCCTGTCGGTTCGTTCCAGGCGCTTCGGCACCGCGTCGCGGATCTGGCTACGGAGATCGAATGCGGCCGACTGCTGGTCTACAGCGTCGCCAGGATGGTCGACGCCAATCCGACGAAGATGTTCCCGCGCGAGGCGTCGATGGCAAAACTGAAGCTCACCGAAACCGCCAAGAAGGTTGCGCTCGAGGGCATGCAGATGATGGGTGGGTACGGTTACGCCACGGAATTCGACATGGAGCATCATGTGCGAAAGACTCTGGTGTCTTCCATTTATGGTGGTACCAACGAGATTCAGCGAGACATCATCGGCAAAACGTACGGACTGTGAGGATCGGTTGTGGCAACGTCTGCACGCACTCGGAGGGTGACGTCTGAGCTGAGGAGACGGCCACAGCTGTCCGAGGATGTGGCGAACCATGTTCGCAACCTCATCATGTCCGGGGAGGTTCGTCCGGGCGAGTTCGTTCGCCTCGACGAAACCGCAGCCGACCTCGGGGTCAGCGTCACGCCAGTTCGGGAGGCTCTGGTCGCGTTGCGCGGCGAGGGGATGGTCGAGTTGGTTCCCCACCGTGGCTATCTGGTATCGCCGCTCAGTCGCCAGGACATCGAAGACATCTTCTGGTTGCAGGGGCAGATTGCAGTCAAACTGGCGTTGCGGGCCGCTGACAAGATCACCGCTGACCAGCTTGCAGAGTTGGTCGAGCTCAATGCCGATTTACGGGCAGCGGTCGACGCGTCGGATGCGGCTGCGATCGAGCAGTGCGAATTCCAATTTCACCGCCTGATCAATCTTGCTGCGGGCGGGGCAAAATTGGCGTGGTTCCTGTTCGGTGCAATCCGCTACACCCCGGCGCGGCTGTACGCGACCGACGCGGGCTGGGGTGAGCTTGCGGTGTCGAGCCACGACAAGTTGATCGAGGCGTTCGAGAAACGAGACCTCGAGCAAGTGGACGCGCAGATGCGAGTTCAGTTCTCCGACGGTGCCGCTCGTCTGCTCGCCCACCTCGACAACATCGGCCTCTGGGACTGAGCTTCGAGTAGGGCCCTCAGGACGGCGGCATTACGGGAGCGAGCAGGATCGCCGCACATTCGGCAACCAGTTCGTCTTCCGTGACGTCGATGTATCCGTCGAGCCATGCGCTCAGCGTTTGAGCGAGGCCGCCGACCAGGAAGGTTGCCGTCAGCGTCAGCTGGCCGCTGTCGCCGAGTCGGTAGAAGCTCTTGGCGTTGGCGGCGAGGAGACCGATGAATATCGTGGTCGACGCCCGGCGTTTCTCGACGAGGAGCGGGCTTGTGAGCGCGCTCGAGAAGAGTAGTCGCCCGCGCCTTGGGTCGCGGGCAACGGTGCGGACGATGTTGGCTATGGCCGCCACTGCCTTGTCTCGTTCGGCGTCGGCCGCGTCCACTGCTGCCTGGGTGGAGACGGCGATATCCGTGATGACCGTGTCGTACACCGCGGAGATCAGAGCGTCGCGGTCGGTGAAGCTCTCGTAGAAGTACCGGGCAGCTACACCAGCCTGTTTGCACACCCCACGCACTGTCAGTTCGGGTTCGGCTGATCCCATCAGTTCGAGCCCGGCTTCGATCAGCGTCTCGCGGCGCGCAGCGACGCGGAGGGCGCCGTCGACGCCACCGTACAAACGCGGTTGGTCATTCATGTAGACCATCTTGGCATCTCGAAGCTATTGACATCGTGAGGTTTCAGCGCTTCACTCATCTGAGAACACGCGTTCGCAGATATCCGACTCGAAGGGGTTAATGCCGTGACGGTGAGTAGAGATTCGATCGACATCGATGCTGAGGTCGAGAAGGCGATGTCCGGGTTGGGACTGTTGGCCGCCGGCGCAAACGTGATCATGCAACTTGCGCGCCCCGCGGTGGGTTACGGCGTGTACGAGAGCAAGGTCGAGACCGGCAGGTTGGACCGTCATCCGGTCAAGCGCACTCGCACAACGCTGACCTACCTGGCGGTGGCAAGCCTCGCCACCGAGGACGAGAAGAAGCAGTACCGGCGCGCAGTCAACGGAGCACACAAGTATGTCCGTTCGGACGAGAACAGTGCCGTCGAGTACAACGCGTTCGACCCCGAACTCCAGTTGTGGGTTGCTGCCTGCCTGTACCGCGGCTTCGAGGACGTCTACAAGGCACTGTACGGAGATCTCGACCCCGCAACCCAGGACGCCTTCTATCAGCGTAGTTCAAGTTTCGGCACCACCCTCCAGATGCGCCGAGACATGTGGCCGGTGGACCGAGATGCGTTCGAGGTCTACTGGAACGAGAACCTGAACAAGGTCAGCATCGACGACACGATCCGTGAGCACCTGTACGGGATCGCATCGGCTACTTTCACCCCGAAGCTGTTGCATCCCTTGGTCGGCCCGCTCAATCGCTTTCTCACGACGGGATTCCTGCCGCAATCCTTCCGGGACGAAATGCGCCTCCCGTGGTCCGAACGGAGGCAGCGCGGATTCGACCGATCGATGCGCGTCGCGGCGGCAGTCAATCGAGTTACCCCGAAGGTCATTCGCATGTTCCCGTACAACTTCTACCTGTGGGATGTGCGTCGCCGGATAGCCAAGGGGATTCCGTTGGTCTGACGGGACAGTCCACAGTTCAGACGAGGTTCTTGCTTCGCTTGATCCGGCGACGGAGGTCGCGCATCTGAATGGTGTTGCCTGCCTGCCGGATCGATCGAGGTATGAATCTGTTGACGAAGGACACGAAGATGAAGAGATGTTCGAAGCGTCGACGGTCGTCCTCGGTCCACTCGAGTCCGAGTTGGTCACGGTAGATCGGGGGAAGAAACCCGATTGTCAGGAATCGCAGCAGGTTTCGAAACACCAGGCGCAGTGGCCAGGCAATCATGCGTAAGTCGATCAGATCGTTCAGATACCGGCTGGTGCGTTCGTCGATGATCACACGTTCGCAGCCGATGTTCCAGTACCGTTCGAAATCCGCGCGCGTGGCCGGCCACATCTCTTCGGTAACCTGCAGAGTGGTTCCCAGAGTAGAGGCGGATTGGTAGAACGACTCCGCTTGTTCTTCGGACATCACACCGTGCAGCAACTGGTGACTGTCTTCGAATCCGATGAACAGGCAAGCCGCGACCCATAATTGGAGTTCACGGTTGAAGGCGTTGTACTTGACCGGGCTGTTTGCATCTGACCGTACGTGCCGGTGCACCGAGTTGACTGCTTCGCGGTACGCCAGACGCTCTTCCTCGTTACCCAGAATCGCCACAGTCAGATATTGCGTGGTGGTCCGCGCGCGTTTCCACGGATGTGCCGTCAGAGCACCTGACTCGACCTTGCTTTCCATGACGCCGTACGCCACTTCCGGCCAGCCGAGTTGCAGGACGACGTTGGCGGCGGCGCCGGCAAACGACCAGAAGTCGAGCGCATCGGTGATGTGAGCAGGTTTCCGGGCCCACCGCCGGCGCAGGCCGGTGATGGTGATTCGCGTCTGATCGGTTCGAAGTGACGACTCGGTCTGTTCGGAATCCAGGTAATGAGTGGGCATCGACCCTCCTATTTCGTCTCTACGTTGCTGACGAGCCACTGGTCGTTCGATCGGACCATCGAGATGACCATCCGATACTTCTGCGCATTCCCTTGCGGCGCAGCAACATTTTTGGCTTCCTGATCGACGAACACCAGAACTGTTGCCGATGAACTGTCCATGGACTCGATACCTACGTGTGCCGCCGTAGCGGTTGCCTGCCCCTGCCCGCCGGCGACAACATCGCGCAGCGAATCGACCATGGTTCGGTAAGTGCCGGCAAACTCGTCGGTCGACATGGAGGCAATCGAGTCCTTGTTCGCGTCCAGATCCTGGTAATCGAAGGAAGACATGATGACCGAGTATTCGCGGGCAGTGTCGAGAGCTTCCTGGCGCAGAGTGTTGTCCTGGCTTTCCGAATACATCTGAAATCCCCACGCCGCCACTGCTGCGACCAGTGCCAGCGCCAATACGGCAGTCAGGGCGGTGCGCGGCGTCTTCAGGTGTCGCAGCAACGACGGACGGTCCGGCTGGTCACCCGATTCCTGCTCGGTCGTTTCCATCAGTGTGCTCTCAGCGGGTGCCATTTCCCAGTCCTTCCAACATCGATCTCCAATAGTCCAGTGCGTCTACGCCGGTCGGAATGAGAATGGGATCATCGACAACCGGCGGGCCGATCGGCGTGCCGGGGATGGTGGCATTCTGCAATCCGAGATCGTTCGGTCGCGGAGCATTCCGCGCTCCGCGTTGGACCAGATCATCGGCCGGTGGGCAGTACATCGCGAGGTTCGGGCTGGTGGGGGAGAGATCACCGACTTCGCGCCTGGGAGTGTCGTAGTTGCATACCGGTCCTTGTGTGGCGACCAGCGCAAAATCGGCGCGATCACCCTTCACGATCGAAGCCAGATCCGCGAGGCCTCGAGGGATCGTGACCAATCCCGTTTCCAGGGCATCCGTGCGGTCGGAGATGATCGGAGCAACTGTCACGAGATTGGCCAACACGGCTCCAAAAGTGTTGTGGTACTGGTCGAACAACTGTTGTGCACTGCTCAACGCTGCCGGTGAATGATCGGTGAGGTAGATCAGCACCGGCGCGTTGGAATCGAGTTGCTCGGTGAAGTTCTTGGCAGCCGACATCCCGCGGACAAACGAATCCGATTGTGTTGCCATGGAATCAACCAAGGTCGAGGTGCGTGAGAGCAGCGCCGCGAGTTCCGCGGACTGATCGTTCAACTGTGCGGACAGCGTCCCACCGTTCTCGATCATCGTGGACAGACTTGGGCCGAGTCCGTTGAACGAGTTTCCCAATTCGGTTCCGATGTCGCTGATCGCCTGCGGATCGAGACCCTCGAGCACATCCGACGCCTGAAGCATCAACTGGCTCATCTGAACCGGCTGTTGATCCGCCGGCATCGCGATCTCGTCGCCGTCCTGAAGGTAAGGTCCCTGATCGGTGTTGGGATAGATGTCCACGTTCTGGATTCCGGCGGCAGTTCCCATCGTCACTTTGGCAACACTGTCGGCGGGTATCTCGGCGTTTTCGTTGAGCGAGAGCTCTACGCGAGCGGAACGGGTACTCGAGTCGAGAGCAACGTCGCTGACCTTTCCCACCTGCACCCCGCGGTACGTGACCACCGTTCCCGCGGTCAGGCCGAAAGCGTCGGACATGGTGGCGTGCAGCCGGATGTGATCTCCGAAACCTTGTGGACCGACGACGTAGACGATGCCGAACGGAATGACGACGGCAGCGGTGAGCGCAAACAAGACAAGTTGCACGAGCGCAAGACGTTTCATCGTCGGCCTCCCTGCAGAAGATCGGTCAGAGTTCCGGGCGCCGCGATAGCGGCTGCGCCGCCGGCCATCCCACCGGTCCAGAGTTTGTCGATCGTGCCGGGAATGTCGAGGGCGCCGTCGAACATCAGGTAGTCGCCGCGCACCGCATAGGTGAAACTTTCGAGCATTCCGTTCATATTTGCCAGTGTCTGGCCCATCTCGGAGTTGAACGAATCGAGAGTCCCGACAACGGTCGACGCATCCTGGAGCATGCTGTCGAGCCCGCCCGGAGAGGAGTCGAGAATCGTGTTCGCGTTGACGGCGAGTTGAACCGTCGAGTTCAACAGGCTGGAAATCTGATCCTTCTGACCGACAAGAATCGACACCACCTGAGGGACGGAATCCAAATAGTTGTCGATGATCTCGCGTTGCCCGGCAAGCTGCGAGGAGACCCGAGCGGCGAGATCGACGGCCTCGTTGAACTCGTCCTGATGACTACTGGCTTCCGCCATGAGCGAGGTGAGAGTATCGGTCAGGGAGCGCACCTCACCGGACCGGCCGGAGAACGCAGTGTTGAGTTCCCTCACGACGGTATCGAGTTGGTCGATGCCGCTCCCGGTGAGAACTGTCCCGAGTGTCGCGAGTGCACTTTCCACCTGCGGGCCGATCTCGGTGCGGGACTCCGGAATGGTGTCACCGTCGCTCAACACCGAACTCGATGGTACTTCCGGCAGAAGTAGTCGAATGAACGGATTACCCAGCGCTGAGGGAAGTTCGACGGATGCTTCGACATTGTCCGGCAACTGAGTCGCAGTGTCCAGACTCAGACTCACCCGGGCTCCGACCACGTCTGCGGACAGTGCGGATACCCGTCCGATCACCTTCTGACCACTGCGGACGTCGGCTCCCAGAACAAGACCGTCAGCGCCCGCCAACTGCACTGCCACGGTGTACGCATCACCGTCTGCCGAGCGGCCCAACGGAAGATCCTGGATACCGGCGCTGCAACCGCCGAACGCAAAGACCACCGCGCAACCAACACCTACTGCCGCGACTGCGGTGAGTATCCGAACAGACTGTCGCATCAGTTGCCACCTCCCGAGGCCACGCCGCCGGATACCGCAGACGCGATTCCGAGCGGATCGGACGCACTGAGCGGGAAGGAAATGGGGTTGGTGAAGCCGGCACCGGTGCAGATCGGCAGCTTGTACGTCTCGCACAACGGTTGCGCCACAGCAAATTGCGTCAGTGCTGTCGAGACATTGAGTCGAATACGTCCACGCTGATCGGGGCCGATGGTGCCGGACAGGTTTGCCATCATCAACGGCACAAGGTCCATGAATTCGGCGAGACCCGGTTGTTTTGCCGCCAGTACGTCGCCGAGGACCGCAACGTTGCCGGCGATGGCACCGACGTCGTCGCCGTGAGTGGTCATGAAGCGCTCCAGCTGATCGAACACCACCTGCAAATCCTGAAGTGGTTGGGAGATGTCCATGTTCTGGCTCGACCACTGATCACCCAATTGGCCCAAGTCGCCGACAAGTTCGTCGAGACCGACCTGCCGGGCGTCGAGAGCGGCCATCAAGGTGCTGAGGTTGTCGACGAGTGCGCCGATGTCTTCGGACCGAGCACCGACTACTCCCGTTGCCGTACTGAGGTTTCGGATTGCCATGTTGAACTGATCGCCCTGGCCCGCCCACCCGGCCGCACCGCGACTGACAAGATCCCCGAGATTGCCGCCATCGCCCGCAAACGCTTCGGCCAAGGTGCTGACACTTCCCATCAAACCGTCGAAATCGATTGGGGAATGTGCGCGTTCGACGGGAATCTGATCGCCGTCTTCCAAAGTGTCTCCGCCGGTGTACGCCGGTCCGAGTTCGATGTGGCGATCACTGATCACCGAAGGATTGAGAACATACGCCGACGCATCTGCCGGAAGTTCCACGGAGGTCGGCATGGACATCGCCACCCGAACCGATGTTCCGCGGGGCTCGACCGACGTGACTGTCCCGACGCCGACACCGAGAACTGTGACCTTGCTTCCCTCGTAGATCCCCCCGACGTAACTGAAATCGGCGTAGACGGTCTTCGACTGATCGGTTCGTCCGAAGATGTACCAGCCTGGCAGCGCGATCGCGAGGGTCACGACGAGCAGGGCAGTGACGGCTTTTCGTGGATTCACTTGCAGCCCTCCATGATGCCGAGCGCGCAGAGTAGATTGTCCGGAATCACGGCTGCCGGTGCGTTGACGTCGGTCCAGTCGCCCGTGCCGGTGGCGTCGGTGACCGAGCGCAATGCAGACGGAAGACGTGTCATCAGCAGGTCGATCTGATCGGCATTGTTCTTCAGCGTTGTGGTGACGGCGACCAGGTTGTCTGTCAGTGCTCCGAATTCGCCCTCGCGTGCGGTGAACGTAGTGGAAAGCTTCGAGATGATGATCGTCAGGTTGTCGACGAGTTGAGTGAGGGCGTCCTTGCGCATGGCAAGTGTGCGCACGATGGTCTGAGCGTTTGCAGCCGTGTTCACTATCGAATCAGTCTGCGCCACAGCCATGTCCGACAGCTCTCGCGACATCGTCAGAATTTGGTCGATCTGCTCGCCGTTCTGTGCGAAGGCTGCGGAGGCACCACTGATTCCGGCCAGCGCTCGGCCCACCTGATCGGAGTCGGTCGGAATCACCTGCGAGAGAGTGTCCATCATCGACTCCATCGCTTGCAGATCTACGCCGGTTGCCGCGTGGGTTGCGTCGGCGCTGACGTCGTCGAGGCTGTACGGCACCGTTGTTCGCGAGAGTGGGATGACGCGTCCGTCGTTGTCGTCCACAACACCGGCAGGCACCACTTCGAGGTAACGCTTACCCAGGACGGTCTTGAGTCGGACGGTGGCGGTGCTCTGGTTGCCCAACGGTTGATCCTTGTCCAGGCGGAAGCTGACGATCACGTGGTCTCCGGCAAGTTCGATGGAATCCACCCGTCCGGCGGGAACTCCGGCTACGTACACCGGGTCGGTGTCGGAAAGGCCACTGGCATTGGCAAATTCAGCTGTGTATGCCGACGTTCGAACGTTGTACCAGAGTTTCGGAATACCCAGCGCGGCAGCCAGTCCGACCACCAGAACAAAGATCCCGAGGCTGCCCAACGCCAAAGCAGTTCCGCTGCCGCTCTGGCGACGGTCCCCTTTGAACAGAAAGAGCATGATGCCGACAAAAACGTCGATCAGCTTGACCAGAAACATCATGAGCACACCGGCGAATGTGTTGCGCCGAAGATGTTGGCTTCCACGTCCCCTGCCTTCAGTGTGAAATTGCACAGATAAAGATTGATGAAACTTCCGTAGCTGCCGATCCTGTTTGCGGCATCGGCAAACTGGGGGAGGTTCGCGACAAGTCGATTGAATTCGTCGGTGCTCGCAATCCAACCGGCGGTCACATTTTCGAGTTGCGCAACCGTCGTGCCGAAAGATCCGTTCGATCCGGTCATCAGCTGAGCCAACGACGAGACGGTGCGGTTTCCCTGATCCAGAAGTGTGGCAAGTTGGTCGTTCTGTTCGACAACCGAGGTACTGAGACCGTTCAAACCGTCAAGGAGGCTGACCATTTCGGGTTGGCGATCGTCGACGGAGGTGAGGAGTGTGTTCATGTTCGTCAACAGTTGCGCAAAAACATCTTGGCGGTCGACGAGACCTGATGTCATGACGGCGATCTGGTCGAGAAGCGCGGAGATCGCGCCACCTTGCCCGTTGAACGTTTCGACAAAACTCCGAGTGAGTGTGTTGACCTGCTCGGGTTGTAATGCGGCAAACAGTGGTTTGAAGCCGTTCATCAACGCGGTCAGGTTGATCGGGGGCGTTGTCTGCGTCAGCGGAACAGTCCCACCAGGTTCCAGCGTTCTCGCTGACACCGATGCTGGTCCCGAGTGCGCATCGTCATTGTGAGTCAGTGCGAGGTAGCGGGCGCCCAACATGTCGCCGTAGCGGACGGTAGCCCGAACGTCGGACGCGAGAGAATACTGCGATTCGATCTCCACGTCGACGATCGCTTTGCTTGTGCCACCACCGTTGTCGGCAAACGCGACCGAGTCCACCCTGCCGATCCGGACACCCGACATGGTCACCGGATTACCGGGATTCAAGCCCTCCACGTCCGTGAACTCGAACGAATAGGAAGCGGTGTCCCCACGAACCGGTACCGACAGCGTGTTTGCCACGAACGACGCGCACGCGAGCCCGGTGATACAGAACAGTGACAAGCGAACTACCTGAGCGGTCCGAATTTTCACGGAATACTCACCTCGTTTCCCCGGACCAACGGCCCCAACATGAGAGTTGTTGCGGGGTTGGGAGCGGTGGCATCGCCGGCCGTGTTGTCGAGTGGCGTGTTGTCGAGTGGCGGGTTGCCGAGCAGCTGATCCTCGAGAAAGAGAAGCGCTGAGGCTTCGTCAGCGCCACCGGTAACCGGAATCAGAGTGGTGCCCGAACTCAGATTGGTACCCGAACACTGCGCGCCGCGCTCATCCACGTACTGAGGGCAATCCTCGCCTGTGTACGGAAGCGGATCGGCAAACGTGGGAACTGCTGTGATGTTGAATTTTCCGGTGGAGAATACCCGCGCACCGGCGGCGCCGAAAGCGCCGGCATTGGCCAGAGTGGAGCGTAGGCCTTCGGGGTTGGCTGCTGTTGTTGCGAGTATCTTTCCGGTGGAGTCGATGACGGTGATGATGTTGCCGGTGTTCTCGGCGACAAAGTTGTCGAGCGTCGCGGCGAAGACCGCGGCCGCACTCATCGACCTCTCGAGGTTTTCCTGGTTGGCGACCATGCTGTTGGAGACTGACGTGGCCGCTGCAAGGGTGTCGAGTATGTCGGGAGTTGCGCGGTCCAATGCGTCGACAACCGACGTGAATTCCGGTGTCGAATCGAGGAATTGGTGTGCCGCCGGTGTCAGCACTGCCGAGGCGGCGCTGAGATTGTCGATAGTGGCACCGATTTCGGCGCCGTTCCCGTCCAAGGCCTGACCCAGCGCGGTCAGAGCGGTGTGCATTTTCTCGGGGCGCATCGCGGTGAGTACCGACACCAGTTCGGTGTACACGTCGTAGAGTGCGACGGCTTCGGGACCGGTGTCCATGGGGATGGTGTCGCCCTGCGACAGCGTTGTCTGACTCTGGGCATTCGGATTGTCGACAAGCTGCATGTAGATGTCGCCGAAAAATGTCCGGGGTACTACCCGTGCCACGACGTCTGCCGGGATCTTCGACGCTTCACCGGTATCGATCTGCAGCTGCACCACCGATTCTGTAGTACCCGAATCGATGTCGCCGATGCGGCCGATATTGACCCCGTGGTATCGAACCGGGGCCTCGCCACTGATCAACCCGGCGTCGGCAGGAACCGCGACGTACACATCGGTGCTGCGTTCGAGATTGCCCGAGCCGCGCAACACCATGGCGACGGCGGCGACGACGGCTACCGCTATAGCCACCGCGCCGCGCAGTGCGTAGGCCATCTTGGTGCGCGTAGTAAGTCTGTCCACGGCTCAGACCCCCATTCCGGGGATTTGGGGAACGAGACCCCACAGGCCGAAAGTCATGATGACGTCCAGGATTCCGATCGCCAGGATTGCAGTGCGGAGCGCGCGGCCGGCCGCCTGACCCACACCCGCCGGTCCACCGGAGGCGTAATATCCGTAGGCGCAGTGCACAAGCGCGACAACGGCTGCGAAGACCACGGCTTTGAGACCGGAGTAGAGAAGATCCTGTGGGGAGATCGCGAGGTGGAAGAAGTAGTCGTACGTTCCCGCCGATGCGCCATTGAAGAACACGACGACAAGGCGGGTCGACAGGTAGCTGGCCAGCAGACCGATCATGTAGATCGGAATGACGCAGATCATTGCCGCGATCACCCGAGTGCCGGCGAGGAACGGGATGGATCTGATCGCCATCGAGTCCAAGGCATCGATCTCGTCGGAGATGCGCATGGCGCCGATTTGCGCGGTAAAGCCCGTTCCGACCTTGGCGGCCAACGCAATTGCAACAACAACCGGCGCAAGTTCACGTGTGTTGGCAACGGCCGACAGCATTCCGGACAGTGAGGTCATGCCCACGAGTTCGAGTCCTCGATGCATTTCGACACCCAGCATCATTGCGGCTGCCAGGGACATCGCGAACACGATGCCGATAGTTCCGCCGCCCGACAGCAGCGAGTTCGTGCCGAAGCTGACTTCGCTGATCTGGCCGAGTACATGCTTGCGATACTTGGTGAGGGCAAACGGAATTGACGCGACTGTACGGACGTAGAACGTCACATGCTGACCGAGCGACACCAAACCGTCGGCAGCGGTCCGCAGCGGTCTGCTCGCCTGGTGGGCTCTGATCCGTAGATCGACGAGCGACATCAGAATTCACCGACTGCCGGAACTATCACGGTATACAGCGCGGACAGAACCGTGTTGGCGATGAAGACCAGAGCAAAGGCGATGACCACGGCTTCGTTGACGGCATCGGCGACGCCGCGGGGGCCGCCCTTGGCGTGGAGTCCTTTGAAGGTGGCGACCAAAGTCGAAGCGATACCGAAGATCGCGGCCTTGACCAAGGCCATGACAAAGTCGGATGACCGGCCGTACTGGCTGAACGTCGCCATGAATGTTCCGGCAGGCAGATGCTGAACGTAGATGTGGTAGAGGTAGCACGCAATCACTCCGCCGAACGTGACCATGGAACATAGAGCTAGGGAAACAACTACCGCTGCAACCAATCTCGGAGCAACAAGACGCTCGATGACGTCGATACCCATGACTTCCATGGCGTCGATCTCTTCGCGGATCTTCCGTGAGCCCAGATCGGTGCAGATTGCCGATCCGGCAACCCCTGCCATCATCAGCGCGCACACCAGTGCTGCGGCCTGACCCACGATGATGAACGCGACAACTGCACCGGAGTAACCGCCTGCGCCGATTCGCCCCGCGAGCTCACCGACCGATACCGCGATGAAGACCCCGATCGGGATCATGAGCAGCAGGGACGGACCGGTGCTCACCCGGCCGATGAAGAGCGTTTGAGTTATCGTCTCGTGCAACGAGAGCCGCCTGCGGATGATGGCCGTGAACAGGCCGAACAGTGCCTGCACCGAGAATCCGATCAGGTAGCCGCCCTCGAGCGCTACGTCTCGTACCGGGCCTTTCGAGGCTGGCAGTTCGTACGTCACCTGGTTCTATTCCTTTGCAGCTCAAGTTCTTTCATTGAAGATGTCGAGTGTGTTCAGGCGTCGAGACGGGCCGACGTGCAGGGGTGCGATCGTGGCGGATTATGTGTGAATCATTTCACAGCAACTCGCGTGCGGCAATAGTTATGTGAATGGGAATTCTTCTCAGAACTTGTCTGGTTGGCGACGGAAACTTGATATAACTACAGTTGAAAGCTGCATCTTCGAGTGCGTGCACGGTAGGTGCGCGCAAGATGTGTATGACTATTCTCGATACGGAAGCAGGCCGGAGACAGTGACAACAAGAGACCTGAGGGTTGCTCCGGCCGTCGGTCGGAGTCGTGCGGTCGAAGCAAAGAAGAGACCGAAAGACCGCAAGGCACAAATTGCGGCCGCAGCGGCAATCGCCTTCAGTGAGCGCGGCTACCACGGTGTCAGTGTCGAAGACATCGCGTCGTCGGTGGGCATCTCGCCCTCGGCTCTCTACCGCCATTTTCCGAAGAAGTACGCACTGTTTCAGTATTCGGCGCTGTCGTTGATGGAAGCGCTCACCGACGCTCTCGATGCGGTGGAGAGCAGCGGGCAAGATGCCGATCGGCTTCAGCGCGATCTGCTGGCTGTAATCCGAACCACGATCAGCAATCGCCGGACCGCGGGTATCTACCGTTGGGAGAGTAGGTTTCTCGAACCATCAGACAAAGCGGTGATTCGCGAGCATTCGATTCTGATCAATCGCCGGGTGGGTGCCCATTTGTCACCGTCGGACACTCCGGTCAGTGAGCGCGACGCAAGGCTTGTGGTGGCCGCGATGTTCAGCGCGATCGGAAGCATCACGGCCCACAATCTCGTCTTGCCGCAGAAGACAATTGAACGCATCCTGCTGAGTGCATGTGTGGCGATAGATCAGGCGAGATTTGCGCGAGGTCGCCAGGACAATCCACAAAGCCGCCGCTCGGTGCTTGCGCCGCTGGGGGACAACAAGCGGGAGCGTCTACTGCATGAAGCGGTGCGGCTCTTCGACTCCCATGGCTACCACGACGTCAAGATCGAAGAGATAGCTGCCGCAGCTGGTTTGAACGCGTCCGGCATGTACCGATACTTCCCGAGCAAAGCCGACCTTCTCTCCGCCATCTTCTACCGGGCTGCAGATCGCCTGGACGTCGCTACGGTGTCGGTGCTGGACGCGTCGGATTCGCCGGCCGAGGCACTGGCATCACTGTCGTTGATGTATGTCGACTTGTCTTTTGCGCAACACGAGTTGATGTCCATCTACTTCTCCGAGATGCACAATCTGTTGCCCAGTCATCGAAATGACTTGAAGAGTCGGCAAAAACTCTACGTGGTCGAATGGGCGCGATTGCTCCGTGAGATCCGACCGGAGCTCACGGAGCCCGAGAGCA
Organism: Rhodococcus globerulus; assembly: GCF_019334125.1. Classification (NCBI taxonomy): domain Bacteria; kingdom Bacillati; phylum Actinomycetota; class Actinomycetes; order Mycobacteriales; family Nocardiaceae; genus Rhodococcus; species Rhodococcus globerulus. The sequence continues at coordinate 6,245,933 of NZ_CP079698.1, read as the reverse complement.
TGTTCGTCGTGCATGCTGCGCTGAACGTGGTTCCCGATGTCGGCCGTCTGCTCGGATTCGATCCTGGGCCGGAGAATGTGTGGAAAGTTCACTGCTTGGTTTCGGCAGTTCTGTTCGGTGGACCAGCGCAGCGGTGATGCGTCAGTTGAAGACGACGAGCCAGACGGCGATGTAGTGGCAGATTGCCGCGACGACCGTTGCGGCGTGGAAGAACTCGTGATGTCCGAACGTCGTGGGCCACGGGTTCGGCCATTTGGTGGCGTAGAGAATTGCTCCGACGCTGTAGAGGATTCCGCCGACCAGTAACAGCACCATCGGCGCGACGCCAACCTGGTGGGTCATCTCACCGGCGACGGGCACGATGGCCCATCCCAGAATCAGGTACAGCGGCACACCCACCCACTTAGGGGCTGTCGGCCACAGCATCTTGAGCGCAACGCCTGCGAGTGCACCAGCCCAGACGACCGCAAGGACGACAGTGCCGGTCTCGCTGGGCAAGCCCAGCATCGCAAACGGTGTGTAGCTGCCCGCGATGAACAGGAAGATCATCGAATGGTCGGCGCGCTTCATCCAGATGCGGGCGTCGACGGTTTTCCAGTGGATGCGGTGATAGGTCGCGCTGATGCCGAAAAGGCCACAGATGGTGATGCTGTAGATCGCCGTGGCCAAGGCCGCCTTGGCTCCGACTTGAGCGCCCGCCACCGCGACGAGAACGATGCCCGCTACGACGGAAACGCAGAGTGCCCACAGATGGATCCATCCGCGCATGCGTGGTTTGACCGGAAGTGCATCCAACCCGAGTGCTGTCATCGTTTAACTCCTTTCGGCAACGCTGCCAGAACCTACGGTACCGTAGGTTACGTGTCAGTAGCATAACCTACCTGCAGCTTTTCGACGCGCCCATAAAGCGTGACGGCGCTCGCAAGTGGGGACAAGGTCCCGGCGTAGTCTTTGTCACCATGGTGATGTCACGGTGAAGGTGCGCGGACTGCTGTACAGCATCTACGAGCGACGGCTCTTGAAGCATTTGGATGGACTCACCCATCCGAGGCACGTCGCGGTGATGTGTGACGGTAACCGACGCTGGGCGCGCGAGAACGGTTTCACGGACGTCAGTCACGGGCACCGGATGGGCGCACTCAAGATCTCCGAACTGCTCGACTGGTGCGATGCCGCCGGAATCGAGATGGCAACGATCTACCTACTCTCCACCGAGAATCTGCGCCGGGACCCCGAAGAGTTGGACACACTCCTCGAAATCATCACCGATGTGGTCGAGGAGATTTCCGGGCCGAGCAAGAACTGGAGTGTGCAGATCGTCGGCGCTCTGGACCTGTTGCCGGCCGAGCAGTCGCGGCGCCTTCGTGATGCCGCGGACGGAACCGAAGGCCGCACCGGAACTCACGTCAACATCGCGATCGGATACGGCGGCCGCCAGGAGATCGCCGACGCCGTTCAGTCGCTGCTGACTGAGAAGCTCAGCCAAGGACTCAGCGGCGACGAACTGGTCCAGGCGATCACCGTCGACGGTATCGACAGCCACCTCTATACGTCAGGTCAGCCCGATCCCGACCTGGTGATCCGCACGTCGGGGGAGCAGCGGCTTTCGGGATTCCTGTTGTGGCAGAGTGCCTATTCGGAAATTTGGTTCACCGAGGCGTACTGGCCCGAGTTCCGCCGGGTCGACTTCCTCCGGGCCCTTCGTGACTATGCGGCAAGGCACCGCCGGTTCGGCGCCTGAGCAGTATCAGAGCTTGCGCAGGCGCAGCCGGTTGATCGTGTGATCGGAGTCCTTGCGCAACACCAGCGTTGCTCGCGGACGGGTGGGGAGGATGTTCTCCACCAGGTTCGGTTGATTGATCGAGTTCCAGATGTCCTTGGCGGCGCTGGTCGCGTCGCGGTCCGATAGTCCCGAGTAGTGGTGGAAGTGCGCGTTCGGGTCGGCAAACGACGTTTTCCGTAGTGCCAGGAACCGTTCGATGTACCAAGCTTCGATGTCCTCGATCCGGGCATCGACGTAGATGGAGAAGTCGAACAGATCCGAGACCATCAGACGCGGACCGGTCTGCAGCACGTTGAGGCCCTCGATGATGAGGATGTCGGGCTGACGGATCAGGTGGAATTGGCCGGGGATGATGTCGTACAGAGTATGCGAATAGACCGGGGCCGCTACCTCTTCGGCGCCCGATTTCACCTCGGTCACGAATCGCAGGAGTTTGCGGCGATCGTAGCTCTCGGGAAAACCCTTGCGGTGCATCATGCCCCGACGGTGCAGTTCTTTGGTGGGGTACAAGAACCCGTCGGTGGTGACAAGATCGACGCGCGGGTGATGGTCCCATCGGGCCAGGAGTGCTTGCAGCACACGGGCCGTCGTGGATTTGCCGACGGCCACCGAACCGGCCACGCCGATGACGAAGGGAACTTGTCGATCGGGGTGTTTCTCGCCGAGGAACGTTGCGGTAGCGGCAAACAGTCGCTGCCTTGCGGCAACCTGTAGGTGGATCAGTCGAGCCAGCGGGAGGTACACCTCGGCAACTTCCTCGAGGTCGATCTGCTCACCGAGGCCGCGGAGGCCGTACAGTTCGTCCTCCGTCAGGACGAGCGGAGTCGACTTACGCAGTGTGCGCCACTGCTTACGGTCGAACTCGACATACGGGCTGGATTCGCCGGCGCGTGCCATCAGCGCAGCTCGCCGGTGCCGAGGAACTGTGATGCCGTTGGTACGGGCGAAGCGTGCGAGCAAGCCAGGCGCGAGTGCGCACGATCCAAGTGCATAACCGAATTGTGCTTGGTGCCACGTAAGGAGTTGTCGTCGGGTCGCATTCCGGGCGCGGGCGCTAGGCTTGTGCCTTATGGATCCAGACTCGCTCGTTCGCCGATATCTGCTGCTGGGACTAGGTTTCGATCGACTCGAGGAAGGGTTTGTCGACGCGTTCACCGGCGATCCGGCACTCCGTCAGCAAGTTGAAAATGCAACGAAGCCCGATCCGGGCGTACTCGCCCGCACCGCTCGAGAGCTTCGCGCCGAGTTGCCGGCAAGTGGTCTGAACGCCGACCGGGCTCACTTCATCGACGTTCACCTACGGGCTCTCGAATGCTCCGGCCGCAAGTTCGCGGGCGAGGAGATCGGGTTTGTCGACGAGGTCGAGGCCTACTTCGACGTGCGAATTTCGAAGGGAAACGAAGACGCATACGGCGATGCTCACCGCCTGATGGGTGAGGTGCTACCAGGCCCGGGAACGCTGGTGGAGCGCGTGCAGGCACATCGCAAGGCCGACGAGATTCCGGCTGCGAAACTGGCCGAGTGCGTCGACGCGATGTCCAGTGCCCTGCGTGATCTGGTGCGTGGCACGTTCCCGCTGCCGGCGTCGGAAACCGTCGAATACGAAGTGGTGGGGGACAAGCCGTGGTCCGGGTTCAACTACTACCTCGGTGACTATCGCTCCAAAGTTGCGATCAATTCCGATCTCCCACAGTTCATGGCGAACCTGCCGAGACTGATTGCCCACGAGTCGTATCCGGGCCATCACACCGAACATTGCCGCAAGGAAGCCGGATTGGTGGGTGCCGGGCAACTCGAGCAGACGCTCTTCCTGGTGAACACGCCGCAGTGCCTCATGGCGGAGGGCCTGGCGGATTTGGCACTCGAAGCGATAGTCGGCCACGACTGGGGACTGTGGGCGCAGGAGATCTACGCGGATCTGGGGCTGGCATTCGACGGAGAGAAGGCCCAGCAACTGTCGGCGGCATCGGGCCAGCTGATCAGCGTGCGGCAGGACGCTGCGCTGATGCTGCACGACGAGGGACGCAGCCACGACGACGTTGCCGGATTCCTCGAGCGGTGGTCACTGTCGACGCCGGAGCGGGCACGGCAGTCGCTGCGATTCCTGTCCTCCCCGTTGTGGCGGGCGTACACCAGCACGTACGTCGAGGGATACCGGTTGCTCGGCGGGTGGCTCGATCAGGCTGCAACGCCAGCCGACCGCACAGACCGATTCCGGCGTCTGTTGGACGAGCCGCTGGTGCCGAGCTCACTGCGTTCGGCACCGGGTGGAGACACGTCGGGTGACCTTCGTAGACTGGACACATTCGATCCCGCATCCACCTTGGAGATTCCTCGATGACCGCTGTGCCTGGCTCCGACGTCAACTCTGCACCACTCGCCGAACTCGACCCCGAGGTCGCCGAAGCTATGGCGGGTGAATTGGCTCGTCAGCGCGACACTCTCGAGATGATCGCGTCGGAGAACTTCGTCCCCCGCTCGGTTCTGCAGGCTCAGGGCAGTGTCCTGACCAACAAGTACGCCGAAGGCTACCCGGGACGCCGTTACTACGGTGGCTGCGAGAACGTCGACATCATCGAGGACCTCGCGCGTAACCGCGCCAAGGAACTGTTCGGCGCCGAGTTCGCCAACGTGCAGCCCCACTCGGGCGCACAGGCCAACGCTGCCGTTCTGATGGCTCTGATGAACCCGGGTGAGAAGCTGCTCGGCCTCGACCTCGCTCACGGTGGTCACCTCACACACGGCATGAAGCTCAACTTCTCCGGCAAGTTGTACGACGTCGCGTCCTACGGCGTCAGCAAGGAAGATCACCGCATCGACATGGACGAGGTGCGTTCCATCGCCCTCGCCGAGAAGCCCAAGGTCATCGTCGCCGGTTGGTCCGCGTACCCGCGTCAGCAGGACTTCGCAGCCTTCCGTGCCATCGCCGACGAGGTCGGCGCGTACCTGTGGGTCGACATGGCGCACTTCGCCGGTCTGGTTGCCGCTGGTCTGCACCCGTCGCCCGTCCCGTACGCAGACGTCGTGTCCTCCACCGTCCACAAGACCCTCGGTGGCCCGCGCTCCGGTCTGATCCTGGCGAAGAAGGAATGGGCCAAGAAGCTCAACTCCGCAGTCTTCCCCGGCCAGCAGGGTGGACCGCTCATGCATGCCATCGCAGCCAAGGCCGTCACCTTCAAGATCGCTGCCGGTGAAGAGTTCAAGGACCGTCAGGTACGCACCCTCTCCGGCGCCCGCATCCTCGCCGAGCGTCTCGGCAACAAGGACGTGGCAGATCAGGGCATCAGCGTTCTGACCGGTGGCACGGACGTTCACCTCGTTCTCGTCGACCTGCGCAACTCCAAGCTCGACGGCCAGCAGGGTGAGGATCTTCTGCACGAGGTCGGCATCACCGTCAACCGCAACGCAGTTCCGTTCGATCCCCGCCCGCCGATGACCACGTCAGGTCTGCGTATCGGTACCGCAGCCTTGGCTACTCGCGGATTCGGCGACGCCGAGTTCACCGAGGTCGCCGACATTATCGGCACCGCCCTCGCCGGCGATGCCGATCTGGTTGCCCTGCGCGCCCGCGTTGCCAAGCTCGCTCTCGACGTCCCGTTGTACGACGGCCTCGAGGACTGGGGCTTGCTCAGCAAGAACGTCTAAGCAGTAGTTCCCGACAGCCCGGTACCCGTTGTGGTGCCGGGCTGTCGGCGTTCTTACGGCGCCTACGATGGGCCAATGGCTCAGTCGCGGACAGTTGCATTGGCACTCGGTTCCGGTGGCGCGCGAGGCTACGCCCATATCGGTGTCGTCCAGGTGCTCGAGGAACGTGGCTACTCGATAGTCGGAGTGGCAGGTTCGTCGATGGGTGCGTTGATCGGTGGGTTGTACGCAGCCGGAAAGCTGGACGAATTCACCGAGTGGGCGACGACGCTGAAGGCCCGCGATGTTGTTCGGTTGCTCGACGTATCGATGTCGGCACCCGGGGCGATCCACGCGGAGAAGGTGCTCGGGCGGGTTCGAGAGATCCTGGGCGAAACGTGCATCGAAGACATGCGCATCCCGTTCACCGCCGTGGCCACCGACCTGGCGGCGGGTAGGTCTGTGTGGTTTCAGCACGGGCCGGTCGACGCCGCGATTCGTGCGTCCATCGCTATCCCCGGAGTCATCACTCCCTTGGTTCTCAACGGCCGGGTGCTGGTGGACGGCGGCATCCTCGATCCGCTTCCCGTCGCGCCGACGCTCTCGATTCGTGCAGACCTGACGATCGGTGTCAGTTTGGGCGCGGACGCCCGTGAGAATCGAACGCCCGCGCGGGTGGGTACGGAGCCACGGCCCGTCGACGAGTGGGTCGGCCGATTCAAACGGGGGACCGCCCAGTTTCTCGATCGGGAGACAGTGAAGTCTGTGGTGTCTCGATTCGGTGGTCACTCGACGGGCCTGGGTCTTGAAGAGGTGGGCCTGGATGAGGTGAGTGTGGACGAGGTGAGTGTGGACGAGGTGAGCCTGGACGAGGGAGTCGTCGATACGGGTCGTGATATCGCTCCGAAGATCGGGCGTTTGGAGATCATGGGTCGTTCACTCGAGGTCGTGCAGTCCGCGCTGGCCAGGTACCAGCTCGCCGTGTATCCACCGGACATTCTTATCCAGGTACCCCGCAAATCGGCCAGGAGTCTCGACTTTGCGCGGGCTACCGAGATGATCGCGATCGGTCGGGCTTTGACCGAGTCGGCGCTCGATGCCGAGGATTTCTGAGCTCACGCGTCGATAGTGCGGACGGCGTCGACAAGCACCTCTGTGGCGGTAAATGACACGAGTGGCATTTTGTAACCTGGCGTTCACGCATTGTGTGTCGGAATTCGTGGCGGGATGGCCCGAAGCACAGTACCGTCGGCAGTATCGAGTAGCGCAGAAGTTACTTGTGCGGGAGGTTCTGATCGTGACTGAAACATTCAGTGCGAGGGGGCCGGCGCCCGGCCCTCGTGTCACCTGACACAAGAGCCGACCGGTCCAGCGAGAACTAGTTTGTGCGGCGTAGCGCAGACCTAGGAGCCCACCGTGACTGCATCACGCTCCGTTTCTGCCCACTCGGTTCCGGGCAGTATTTCAGCCGGTAATTCAGCCGGGAGTCATTCGGTAGATGCACTTCGCACGTATGTCTTGGATACGTCGGTCTTACTGTCCGATCCGTGGGCCGTCACCAGATTCGCCGAGCACAATGTGGTTCTGCCCCTTGTTGTGGTCAGTGAACTCGAAGGCAAGCGACATCATCACGAACTGGGATGGTTTGCGCGAGAAGCACTCCGCATGCTCGACGACCTCCGGATCGAATACGGCCGGCTCGACCGTCCGGTGCCGATCGGTAGCGAGAACGGTACCTTGCAAGTCGAACTCAATCACACTGATCCCGCAGTACTCCCCGTCGGATTCCGCACGGACAGTAATGATTCGAGGATACTTGCCTGCGCGCTCAATCTTGCGGCCGAAGGCAAAGATGTAGTCCTGGTCAGCAAAGACATTCCGCTCCGAGTCAAAGCGGGCGCCGTGGGGCTTCCCGCCGACGAGTACCACGCGCACGACGTCGTTCCCTCCGGGTGGACCGGTATGACTGAGTGTGATGTCGCGTCGACGGACATCGACGAACTGTTCTCCGAGGGCTTTCTCGATCTCGAGGAGGGGCGAGATCTGCCGTGTCACACCGGGGTTCGGCTGCTCGGCGGTTCGTCCAGTGCCTTGGGGAGGGTGACACCGGACAAACGGATTCAGCTTGTCCGCGGTGAGCGTGAGGCATTCGGTCTGCACGGCCGCAGCGCCGAGCAGCGGATTGCACTGGAATTGCTGATGGACGAAAGCATCGGAATCGTCTCTCTCGGCGGCAAAGCGGGTACCGGAAAGTCGGCGCTGGCCTTGACCGCGGGACTCGAAGCGGTACTCGAGCGTCGAAGCCAACGCAAGGTGGTGGTCTTCCGGCCACTGTATGCCGTTGGCGGACAGGAACTCGGATATCTCCCGGGCAGCGAGAGCGAGAAGATGGGCCCGTGGGCTCAGGCCGTCTTCGACACACTCGACGGGTTGGCGTCACCCGAAGTTCTCGAAGAGGTCCAAGCTCGGGGGATGTTGGAAGTCTTGCCGCTCACGCACATTCGTGGACGTTCTCTGCACGATTCGTTCGTGATCGTCGACGAGGCGCAGTCCCTCGAACGAAATGTGTTGCTGACGGTGCTTTCTCGACTCGGAACCGGATCGCGAGTGGTGTTGACGCATGACGTCGCGCAGCGTGACAACCTGCGAGTCGGCCGCCACGACGGTGTTGCCGCCGTGATCGAAAAACTCAAGGGGCATCCACTGTTTGCGCACATCACGCTCACTCGAAGCGAGCGTTCGCCGATCGCCGAGTTGGTTACCGAAATGTTGGAGGAGTTCGGACCGACTCCCTGAGAATAGTTCTCCCCGTGCGGCATTCTTGCCGCACGGGGAGTGGCTCAGTTCTCCAGCGGTCCCAATTCCGCGTTGAGGACTTCCTGGACAACGCGCATAGCAGCGAGTCCGGCCGGGGCGCCGCAGTACGCGCTGGCATGTATCACTGTTTCGACGATCTCGGTGCGCGTCAGGCCATTTCGCAAAGCGGCACGGACGTGGCCTTTCAGTTCGTTCTCCGCCCGTAGGGCGATCAGCATTCCCAGATTGATCAGGCTGCGACTGCGTCGATCGAGGCCTGGACGCGTCCACACCGATCCCCACACATTGGCCGTCACGAAGTTCTGCAATTCTTCGCTGTCGGTTCCGCGGGTGCGCTCGAACGCTGCGTCGACAAAATCGGCACCCATGACTTCTGTGCGCACGGCCAGTCCGGCGTCGAAGGAATCAGATGTGTTGTATTCGGTCATCGGGCGAGTGCTCTCTTCCGGCAGGTGTTGTCAGGCCGGAGCCAGCCTACTGCGAGAGCCGATACCCAACACCGCCTGCCCGATCGCGGTCACCACACCCCACGCAACGTCGCGCAGCGAGAAGTAGTCCCGCCACACGGCGATCTTGCCGTCGCGTAATTCGAAAGTTCCACACACCCAGAACTCGATGCGCAGTGGTCCGACGGTCAGGATGTCGGTGCGTTCGGTGAGGACGGTGAACTCGTCGCCGATGATGTGATGCATGTCGGCCTCGAACTTGAGTGACGGCTTCGTGACCATTCGAAGCGCCCGGACCACGGCATTTCTCCCGCGCAACGTCGGCAGCGAGACGTTCTGCCAGATGATGTCCTCGGTCATCAACTCGGCGGCGCCGTCCACATCGAAATCGGTGAGGGCGCGGAACATCTTTCGAACTGTGGTGACCGAATCAGTGTTCATCGAAACCCCTGTTCATCACGAGCCTGTGTTCATTCGGTGCTCTGACAAATGTGCCCAAACCGTCGCTGTCGAAGTATCCCAAGGTTAGCGAGTTTCCGTCGAATATGGCTCGGGATGGTTCTGTTCGATCGACTATCTGGGAGATCCCGTGAGGTCAGCTACCGAATCCGGTGAACTCGAGTGATCCCAGGGATCCTGTGGTGGGTTGTTCGGGTGTGATCGGGGCCTCGGCGACATTGACGGTAACGACAAGGGTCAGGTCGGGATTGACGCCGTTGGTGGCGTTGAGGGTGAACGTGTAAGAGCCTGCAGCGGCGGGTGTTCCGGACAGTGTTCCGTTAGTGAAAACCATGCCGGTGGGCAGTTTTGCCGGGTCGATCACTGTGATGGTGGGGGCAGGGTTACCGGTGACGGTGAATTCACGGGTAAGTGCTGTTCCGGCAACAGCATCGAGCGTCACGGGTCCGGCATCGGTGAACATCGGGGCGGCGGGTGCTGCTGCGACGATGAGGGTGGCGTTGAGCGTTGCCGGATTTCCGACGCCGTTGGTGGCGCTGACCGTGAAGGGGAACGATCCTTCGGTGGTGGGTGTTCCGGTCAGAGCCCCAGTTTCACTGAGCGTGAGTCCGGCCGGGAGTCCGGTGGCGGTGACAACGGGGGTGGGGTTTCCGGTGGTGGTGAACGCGTGGGAGATTGCTGTTCCGGCAATACCGTTTACGGTGACGGGGCCCGCATCGGTGAACGCAGAAGCGGTTGCAGTTTTCAATGCCAATGAACGGTTGCCGCCGCCGGCGATGGCGGTGTAGCCGGTACCGGTCGGGGCGGGAAGCTGCCCACCACCGCTGCTTCCCCATTCTGCGATGGTGCCGTCGGCAGTCAAAGCCAGTGAATGGAAGTCGCCGCCACCGATGGCGGTGTAGCCGTTGCCCCTTGGGACGGTGCCTAACCCGTTGCCACTTTGTCCCCAGGTTGTGATCGTGCCGTCGGCGGTCAACGCCAACCCATGGAAACCTCCTGAAGCAATAGTGGTGTAGCCGTTACCGGTCGGAGTGTTGGTCTGACCTTCGTAGTTGTATCCCCAGCCGACGATGGCGCCGTCGGCGGTCAACGCCAACGAATGAAGGCTGCCGGCTGCGATGGCTTTATAGCCGTTGCCAGGAAGCGTGTTGGCCTGTTTCCAGTAGTTGTAACCCCAGCCCACGACGGTGCCGTCGGCGGTCAACGCCAACGAATGGTAACCGCCGGCCGCGATGGCTTTGTAGCCGTTACCAACTGGGATGTTAGCGAGTTGCCCGAGGCTGCTGGCTCCCCAAGCCACGATGGTGCCGTCGGCGGTTAAGGCCACTGAATGAAAGGCGCCGACGGCGATGGCTTTGTAGCCGCTGCCGGCCGGGATGTTGTCGAGTTGACCGTCATTGTTGTTCCCCCACCCCACGATGGAGCCGTCGGCGGTCAACGCCAACGAATGGGAGTAGCCGGCCGCGATGGCGGTGTAACCGCCTCCCGCCGGGAAGTTGTCGAGCTGCCCGTTGTCGTTGTTTCCCCCTACCCCGTAGCCCCAACCTGTGATTGTGCCGGGATCGGTGACCGGCACACCTTCCGCCGCGGCAGTGGTCGCAGCGGCGAGGGCGAGTGCTCCAGCGGCAATGAGAGCGGTGAGCCCTCGCAGTCGTCTGCCTCGGTGAGGTCTGTGACGGTGATCGAGTGGTGCCATCGTGGTGTGCCTTTCCTGGCGGATTCCGCCGGGAGGGCGGTGCGGCCACGGTTAGTGACCACGCAGTGACGATAACGGGCGGGGAGGCACAAAACGCCCATTTTTGCTGGCCATTTTAGGCCAGAGGGCATTGATGGCCGAAAATGGCCTTTTTGTGCCGAGCTGTGAACAGCGCGCCCCACGCGGCCCAAGGCAAGCATTTGAATCAGTGCGAATTGAATGTGCCGGTGCGGAATTAGCCCGCGGTGATCCGTTGTTGAGGCATGCAGCAGTCGCGGAGTGTCGCGACACTCGACGAAGGAGCACAAGAATATGCGCATCGGAATTATCGGAGCTGGTCAGATCGGTGGAACGCTTACCCGCAGGCTGACCGCGCTTGGTCACGACGTGCGCGTCTCGAACTCTCGGACGCCCGACACTCTGGCAGACCTCGAGGCGGAAACCGGTGCAAAAGCGGTACTGAACACCGAAGCCGCCGAAGGTGCAGACCTGGTGATCGTGAGCATCCCGCAGAAGAACGTCGTGGACCTTCCCGCCGGCATTCTCGCGGGCGCTGCCGACGGCGCTCCGGTGATCGAGACCAACAACTACTACCCGCAGCAGCGAGACGGATTGATCGCCGCAATCGAAGACGGTCAGGCAGAAAGCGATTGGGTGCAAGAGCGCCTCGGAGTTCCGGTCTTCAAGGCATTTAACGGAATCTGGTGGAAGCACCTGCTCGAGAAGGGTCTACCGGAAGGGTCGAGCGGCCGCATCGCGCTCCCCATCGCCGGTGACGACGAGCTGAAGAAGCAGGTTGTCTTCGACCTGATCAATCAGCTCGGCTTCGACCCCGTCGATGCGGGCACTATCGAAGACTCGTGGCGTCAGCAGCCGGGAACTCCGGTCTACGGCAAGGATTTTGGTCGCGACGCTACGTTGAAGGCGCTGGCGGAGGCAACTCCCGAGCGCACGGACGAGTGGCGGGCTGTCGCGGAGTGACTGACTGACCTGTGCCTCGCGGCGGTTCCCGAATGCGGAACCGCCGCGGGGCCGGTGGGTTAGTCCTTGACCTTCGCCATCGCGAGCACGTCGAGGCGCTTGTCGAGCTCGGCTTCGCTGAGCTTGTCCGGAACCAGTCCGCGCTCGAGCACAACCTGCCGAATCGTCTTTTTCTCCTTCAATGCTTGCTTGGCAACGGACGCGGCTTCCTCGTATCCGATAGCCGAGTTGAGTGGCGTCACGATGGACGGCGAGGACTCGGCGAGAGTCTTGAGGTGTTCCTCATGCGCAACCAAACCGCTGACGCACTTGTCCGCGAACAACCGAGAAACGTTGGCCAGCAACGTGAATGACTCGAGTAGATTGCGTGCCATCATCGGGATGTAGACGTTGAGCTCGAAAGCGCCGGCAGCGCCGCCCCACGCGATGGCCGCGTCGTTTCCGATCACCTGTGCGGCTACCTGCGTAACAGCCTCCGGCAGAACCGGATTGACCTTGCCCGGCATGATCGAGCTACCCGGCTGCAAGTCGGGGAGCGCTATCTCGCCGAGGCCCGTCAACGGTCCCGACCCCATCCAGCGAATATCGTTGGCGATCTTCGTCAGTGAGACCGCAATGGTGCGCAGGGCGCCTGACGCTTCCACCAGTCCGTCACGGGCAGCCTGCGCCTCGAAGCTGTTCTTTGCCGGGGTCAATGCGTCGACGCCTGTCGACTTGACCAGTTCTGCAACAACTTTGGGCCCGAATCCGTCCGGCGCGTTGAGTCCGGTACCCACCGCGGTGCCGCCGATCGGTAGTTCGCCGAGTCGGGGGAGCGCTGCCTTGATTCGTTCGATGCCTGCCTCGATCTGGCGGGCGTAACCGCCGAACTCCTGGCCGAGGGTCACCGGAACTGCGTCCATCAGGTGGGTGCGTCCGGACTTGACGACGGACTTCCACTCCGCGGACTTCGCGGCGAGTGCAGCGTGCAAATGCTCCAGAGCCGGAACAAGATCCGTGACCGCGGCTTCCGTCGCTGCGACGTGCGTGGCCGTCGGGAAGGTGTCGTTGGAGGACTGTGACATGTTGACGTGATCGTTCGGATGCACATCCACGTCGTTGGCCTGTGAGATCGACGCGATGACCTCGTTGGCGTTCATGTTGGAACTGGTGCCGGAGCCGGTCTGAAAGACATCGATGGGGAACTGATCGTCGTGCTTGCCGTCGGCGATTTCATTGGCTGCCGAGATGATGGCATCGGCCTTGTCCGCGTCGAGCAGGCCAAGATCTTTGTTGACCTGCGCACACGCGGCTTTGAGAAGGCCCATCGCACGAATCTGAGTGCGTTCGAGAGGTCGGCCGCTGATCGGGAAATTCTCGACTGCGCGTTGGGTTTGCGCTCGCCACAGTGCGTCGATGGGCACCCGAACTTCACCCATGGTGTCGTGTTCGATCCGGAACTGCTGTTCGTTGCTTTCCGTCATGGTTCCAGAGTAGGGGCCTTCGGCCCCTGTGCGCCTTTTTGGTAGCGGTGACTACCAGAAAGGCGCACAGGGCGGAGCCTGTCAGAACGTCGGCGGAACCGCGCCCTCTTCGCCGTCGAAGTCCACCGAGCTGTACTCGCGGAGCTTCTCGAGGCGGTGGTACGCGTCGATCATGCGGACGGTGCCGGACTTGCTGCGCATCACGATGGACTGCGTGCTGGCGCCGCCGCCGTAGTAGCGGACACCGCGCAGCAGGTCACCGTCGGTGACGCCGGTGGCGCAGAAGAAGACGTTCTCGCCCGAGACCAGATCTTCGGTGGTCAGGATGCGATCGAGATCGTGACCGGCGTCGATGGCCTTCTGACGCTCGTCGTCGTCGGTGGGAGCCAGCTTGCCCTGCAACGATCCGCCCATGCAGCGCATGGCCGCAGCGGCGATGATGCCCTCAGGGGTGCCGCCGATGCCGACGAGCATGTCGGTGCCGGACTCCGGACGCGCTGCGGCGATAGCGCCGGCAACGTCACCGTCGGAGATCAGGCGGATACGAGCGCCCGTGTCGCGAACGTCCTGGATCAGCTGGTTGTGGCGAGGACGGTCCAGGATGCAGATCGTGATGTCGGAGACCGACGCCTTCTTGACTTTGGCGACGCGCTTGATGTTCTCGGCGATCGGCGCGCTGATGTCGATGACATCTGCAGCGTCCGGTCCGACAGCGATCTTCTCCATGTAGAACACAGCAGACGGATCGAACATCGCGCCGCGCTCGGCAACAGCCAACACCGAGATGGCGTTGGGCATGCCCTTGGACATCAGCGTGGTTCCGTCAACCGGATCGACAGCGAAGTCGCAGTCCGGGCCGTCGCCGTTGCCGACCTCTTCGCCGTTGAACAGCATCGGCGCTTCGTCCTTCTCGCCTTCGCCGATCACAACGATGCCGCGCATGGACACCGAAGAAACGAGCTGACGCATCGCGTCGACGGCAGCTCCGTCGCCACCTTCCTTGTCGCCGCGTCCTACCCAGCGACCTGCAGCCATCGCGCCGGCTTCGGTGACTCGGACCAATTCGAGAGCAAGGTTACGGTCCGGGGTCTCACGATGAATGCTGCTGGCCGTCATGTGCGGTGCCTCCTGGCGCGGTCGCGGTCGACGGGGTGTGTCGACGCAAGTGGTTTCTACAGGCGTGATTGTCCCAGATGGGAGCCACTGTGTGCGCTGCTGGGTCAGGGGCGTGGTGATTTGTCACGCTTAGGGGTACCGGGAATCGTTACAAGCGGCCGGTACCTGGATACTGGGAGTGTGGCATCGAAGAAACCCCGCATTCTCGAAGACAACAAAGACATGGTCTGGTCTCTCGTACCGCTGGTGCTGTTTTGCATCATCATCGCGGGCATCGCCAGCCAGTGCACGTTCAGCCCCGGAGGCCCCACTCAGGGACCGATCCCGAGCGTCGACATCGACGCAGCGCTGAACTACGACGCCAAGGAACTGGGTTTCCCGATCCGCAAGCCTGAAGTTCCCGAGGGCTGGACTCCGAACTCGGGTAGTCGGAAAGTGATCACCGGCGACGGCGGCGGCGATTCCAGCACTGTGGGATTCATCACGACCAACGGTAGCTACATTCAGCTGACGCAGAGCAATGCCGAAGAATTCCCCCTGGTGTCCTACGTAGCAGGCGGACAGCGTTTCGCGACGGGTGTCGAGGACATCGACGGCCATACCTGGAACGTCTTCGGCGGCGAGGGCGTCGAATCGATCTGGGTTACCGACGTCGACGGAGTTCGTCTCCTGATCACCGGCGCCGCTCCGGCCGAGGACTTCACGACCTTGGCGCGCAACGCCGGCCAGGCCGAGCCGATCGTTCCCTAGCTACTCGTCCGACGCGGACAGCCTCTACTCGTCCGACCCGGACAGTGCCGTCTCCACGCGAGCCCTAGCGCCCGCCAGGTGCTCCTCACAGCGCTTGGCGAGCGCTTCGCCACGCTCCCACAGGGCCAACGAGGCGTCGAGGTCCAGGCCGCCCTGCTCGAGGATCTTCACGACGCCCACCAGTTCGTCGCGGGCAGCTTCGTACCCGAGTTCGCTGATGTCGACGTCTGCGGGGTTGTTCTCGGCGTTGCTCATTTTTCTCTTCCCATTACTGCGGCGCGAACAGCGCCGTCTGCAAGTCGAACTCGTATCTGCGTGCCGGGCGGCGCATCCTCGACCGAGCGCAGCACTTCCGGATCTCCGTCGGCGATGATGCGCTGCACCACGGCATAGCCCCGGGCCAGTGTGGCTGCCGGACCAAGAGTTGTCAGGCGTGCCCGCAAGTGCTCGACGGTTCGGGATTCGGAGTCGATCAGCCTGGTGACATCGCGTCGGCCTGCGGCTTGGAGTCGTTCGATTTCCTCGGCCCGACGGTCGATGGCCAGTAGCGGCGACGCCATCACGGGGCGGGTGCGCAGTTGCTCGATGAGGTGCGATTCGCGCTTGACCCAGCTGCGTAGCGCTGCGGCACTGCGATCGCGGAGTTCGGAGACCAGCGCTGCTTCCGCAACGGCGTCGGGAACTACCCGCTTGGCAGCATCGGTAGGGGTGGCGGCGCGAAGGTCGGCGACGTGGTCGCTCAACGGACTGTCGGGTTCGTGGCCGATTGCGCTGACGACAGGCGTCGTACAGGCGACGATGGCCCGGCACAACGCTTCGTCGGAGAACGGAAGCAGATCTTCGACGCTTCCGCCGCCGCGCGCGAGGATGATGACATCGACGTCGGGGTTCGCGTCGAGATCCTTCAACGCCTCGATGATCTGAGGCACGGCTGTCGGACCTTGAACTGCTGTGTTGCGCACAGCAATTGCGACAGCGGGCCAGCGACGATGGGCGACGGACACGACGTCCTTCTCGGCAGCACTGGCTCGTCCGGTGATCAGCCCGATTGTCCCGGGCAGGAACGGCAACGGACGCTTGAGCCGGGGATCGAACAGCCCCTCGGCGGCAAGCAGTGCGCGTAGTCGTTCGATGCGCGCGAGCAGTTCACCGATGCCGACGGCCCGGATCTCGGTTACGCGCAGCGAGACGGTGCCGCGTCCGGTGTAGAACGAGAGCTTCCCGAACATCACTACCCGAGAACCTTCCGTCAACGGGACGGGAGAGTTGTGCAGTAGTTGCGGTGAACACGTCACGGACAACGACATGTCAGCTGACGGATCACGAAGAATCAGAAACGCCGTCCGGGTGCCGGGGCGCGCATTGATCTGGGTGATCTGGCCCTCGACCCAAATGCTGCCGAGACGGTCGATCCATCCTGCGACCTTGGCCGAGACGGTACGAACCGGCCACGGTTGTTCGGGGGAGCTGGCACCCGAACCTGTCGGGCGTTGCTGTGCGGGCGGACGCTGGGCGGAAGTCACTTTGCCTTGGCTGTGGTGATGCGGTTGGTCAACATGGTGACGTACGGCGCGCGCGAACGAGTTGCGTTCTCGTAGTCGAGCAGCGTCGTCAGGTTCTCGACACTCAACGACTTGATGCGGGCACGCAGCTCCGCGAGCGTGAGGTTGGCGTAGTCCAGTTCGGCAACAATGGGCGGTTCCGACGCAGCAGTGTTATCGGTATCACTGTCGAGATCAGCCTCCGCGTCCGGTTGGGGCGCGGTATCAGCTGTGGGATCGACCGAGTAGAGAGCGAACCGTCCGGCGTTGGTCGGGCTCTCCCGAGTCTTCGGCGACGACGGCTTCACGTCCTCGTCGAAAACGGCCCACTCCGGCTGCTCGTCGTCGCCGGACCAGCTGAGCAGCGCAAACGCCTGATCGCCCTTGATTGCGAGCGACGTGATGGACTGCTGTAGCCGCATGCTCGTCTGAAGCATCTGACTGACGGCGGTCATGGGCAGGGCGACTGCGGTTTCCGGAAGCTTCTTGGCTTCTTCCAACGCGGTGACGGCGAGTCCTGCAGCCACACGTGCCACGAACGGGGGTCGAATCATTCCAACAGCTTGCCGTAAAGCACCGACAATCGGTAGCCGACTCGGCGCTAGCGCGGAGGTAGACCTTCGCCGAAGTGTTGCACAAGGAAGCTGCCAGTAGGCTGGTGCCATGTCTTCGGCTGTTCCTCTCAATCTCGGTATCGCGCACTCCGCGGATTCGGCGTCCATTCGCAAGGGCACAGGCAAGCGGGTACTTCTCGCTGAGCCACGCGGCTACTGCGCCGGCGTCGACCGGGCGGTGGAGACCGTCGAAAAGGCGCTGGAAAAGCATGGCGCGCCCATCTACGTGCGCAAGGAAATTGTTCACAACCGTCACGTCGTCGAGACGTTGGAAGATCAGGGAGTGATCTTCGTCGACGAAACCGACGAGGTTCCCGAGGGTTCCCTTCTGGTCTTCTCCGCGCACGGCGTCTCACCGGCCGTCCACGAATCGGCTGCCGAACGCAATCTGCGCACCATCGACGCGACGTGCCCACTGGTCACCAAGGTGCACCAGGAAGCAAAGCGGTTTGCACGAGACGACTACGACATCCTGCTCATCGGCCACGAAGGCCATGAGGAAGTCGAAGGCACCGCAGGTGAGGCACCCAACCACGTCACGATCGTCGACGGCCCCGACTCTGTGGATGCGGTCACTGTCCGCGACGAGAACAAAGTGATCTGGCTGTCGCAGACCACGTTGAGCGTCGACGAGACGATGCAGACTGTCGCTCGTCTGCGAGATCGCTTCCCGAATCTGCAGGATCCGCCGTCCGACGACATCTGCTACGCGACGCAGAACCGTCAGGTCGCGGTCAAGGCCATGGCGCCCGAATGCGATCTGGTGATCGTGGTCGGCTCGCGCAACTCCTCGAACTCGGTTCGGTTGGTCGAGGTCGCACTCGGTGCGGGCGCCCGGGCGTCGTACCTGGTCGACTATGCCCGTGAAGTTGATCTGAGCTGGCTCGAGGGCGTCGAGACGGTCGGAATCACGTCCGGCGCTTCCGTCCCGGAGGTGCTGGTTCGCGGAGTGATCGACCTGCTGGCAGATCATGGTTTCAAGGATGTGCAGTCGGTGACAACAGCCAACGAGACGCTGGTGTTTGCGCTCCCGCGCGAGCTGCGAGCAGCTCGCACCTAGTAGTCGCTACGAAAAACCCCGAACCAGCACACACAGGTTCGGGGTTTTTCGTTTGGTACAAGTGCGTCAGGTCGGCGTTTCGTCGCGGTCGCGGTAACGCACGCGCGGAGCCGGGTAGGCCGGCAGGTCCGCGCCCGCTGGGCGCCGACGCGGGGGGAGCGGCACGTCGTCGGCCCCACCCGAGGCAAAGAACGGTTCCATGCGTTCTTCGGAGGGTCGACCGGCTTCAGTTGTACGACGCTCTCCGTACGACGGGTACTCGCGGCGCTCGTACGAAGGGGAGTCGCTCCGCTCGCTGACCGGCTGGTTGCGTCGCGGCGGTTGGTAGCGATCGTGGTCTGGTTGGTAGCGATCGTGGTCGACGGGAGCGGAGCTACGACGCGGTGGTGTGCGATCAGGCGCGGCAGCCGGGCGGTACGACGGCCGCTCGTTGTAGACGGGACGTTCGCTGTACGCCGGGCGATCGGCCTCGCGTCGCCGGGGTTGCGGCGGGATCAGGTCCGTTGCCTCTGCGGCATCCGGTCGGCTCGGTTCCGGCCGACGGCGACGACGTTGCGCAGAATCGTCGCCCGTACTACGTGAGCTCTTGGCCGGCGGCGTGTCGCGCCGGGTTCGGGTGGATCGAACCGGACCCGTCGGACGCTGCTGCAGCAGGAAGTAACGCAGGCAGCCGATAATCAGGACCACGATGCTGGTAGCCAGCATGACGGGGAAGCGGTCTACCAGCGGGTATGCGATGTTGATGGCAATGTCGCGGAGTGAAGTGCTGTTTTCCTTGCCGATCAGGGTCTGAGCAACCGGTACCGCGACCAGAAGCAGGAGTGGGGGCTGCGCCATCGCCGTGAACAGTGACTTGTTTGCGGCGGCAACCACGGCGAACAGGCAACCGAGGAAGTAGAACGTCGAGAAGACGGAGGTCAGCTCGCCGCCACCGCCGGATGCATCGATCAGGACACCGATCGAAGTGACTCCGGCAGCGAGCAGAATGACTCCCCACCAGGGCAGGCCGGGGACTGTGACGACCAGAGATCGTTTGTCCAGCGGTACCCCGGAGCGAGCACGTTGGGTTGCAGACACACATTGACATTAGCCGCTTTCTCGGTGTGAGCAGTGTTTGTGCCGGTCGTGGCTTCGGGTTTATCTGTCGGTGGGGTCCTCTACCGTCACTGGAATGAAGATCCTGCACACGTCCGATTGGCACATAGGTCGCACTTTCCATGGTGTGGACTTGTTGGCCGATCAGGCGAGTGTGTTGAACACCATTGCGGCTCTGGTCCGTGAGCACGGCGTGGACGTCGTGGTTGTTCCGGGGGATATCTACGATCGCTCGATTCCCAGTTCCGACGCGGTCACGGTGTGCAATCGAGGGTTCGAGGCCATACGTGATGCCGGGGCGATCATCGTCGCCACGTCCGGCAATCATGATTCGGCCGTGCGCTTGGGTGCCGGTGCGTCGTTTGCCGCGGCCGGCGGGCTGCATCTGATCACTCGAGTTGGTCAGGTCGATTCACCGGTTGTGGCCGAGGACGAGTTCGGCCCCGTGGTGTTCTACGGAATTCCGTATCTCGAACCGGAGATTACGAGAGTTGAGTTGGATGTGCCCCGTGCGCGTAGCCACTCGGACGTTCTCGGGGCGGCTATGGCCCGGGTGCGGGCAGACCTGACGGGTCGGCAAGAGAGTGACCCGAAAACCCGGTCGGTGCTTTTGGCACATGCCTTTGTAGTCGGCGGCGAGGCGACGGGTGAGGAGCGTTCCATTTCTGTGGGTGGCGTCGAGACGGTGTCGGCAGCGGAGTTCGACGGTGTCGATTACGTCGCGCTGGGGCATCTCCATTCGCCGCAGATGTTGTCGGAGCGGGTCTGGTATTCAGGTTCGCCTTTGCCGTACTCGTTCGGTGAGCGCAGCCATAGGAAAGCGGCGTTGTTGGTTGAACTCGACGGCAGCGGCCTCGTCTCGACGTCGCGTCTCGATCTTCCGATTGTTCGGGGATTGCGACAGTTGACGGGCACCCTCGAGGTGTTGCTGAGCTCGTCGGATTACGACGATGCCGAGGATTGTTACGTCTCGGCGCTGCTTACCGATCCGGTTCGCCCGATCGATGCGATGCGCGCGTTGCACACGAGGTTCCCGTTTGCCGTTCATCTCGAATGGCAGCGGCCAGAAGGTAATTCGGAACTCAAATACCGCGACGCAGTGCGTGGTCGAGACGATATCGAAATCGCCCGGGGGTTTGTTTCCGCGGTCCGCAGCGAGCCTACCGAGGGCGAAATCTCTCTGATGAAAGCTGCACTCGGTTCGGCTGATCGAGCCGACGAAGCCACAGCTGAACTGGGCGTGAGCGCGTGAGACTTCATACGCTCGAGGTCAGGGCCTTCGGCCCGTTCGCTGACGCCGTCACGGTCGATTTCGACAGGCTGGGGGCCGACGGACTTTTCCTGTTGCACGGTGATACCGGCGCGGGCAAAACCACTGTCCTCGACGCCGTGGCCTTTGCGTTGTACGGCCGCGTGCCCGGTGCTCGAAACGAGGGCAAGCGGTTGCTGTCCGATCATGCTCCGGTCGGGTCCGTACCGCAGGTGACGCTCGAAGCGACCATCAGCGGTCGACGCCTCAAACTTGTTCGTAGTCCCGAGTTTTCGCGTCCGAAAAAACGTGGATCCGGTTCGATCGTCGAGAACGCCAAGGCAACTCTGACGTGGCTCGACGGCCGCGGCGAGAACCTCTCGCGAATTCCGGATATCGGCGACGAGATCAACCGACTGATGGGAATGAGCGCCGATCAGTTCTTCCAGGTTGTTCTGCTCCCACAAGGGGAGTTCGCCAAATTCCTTCGCGCCGAGAACGAGGAGCGCGGCAAGCTGCTCGAGCGACTGTTCGACACCAAGAAATTTGTGTCGGTCGAGGCGTGGTTCGACGAGAAGAAGAAAGCCAGTGCCAGCGCTCTCGCCGACAAAGAGCAGGCCGTGCAGGTCTTACTTGCGCGCGTCGAGACTGCGGCGGGTTTGGAAGTGGGAGCGGAAGCACATCCGCTCGAATGGTCGCGCAAGTTGCTCGCGGAGGCGCAAGACGGCCGCGATCTGGCAAACGGAGTACTCGAGAAGTCCAAAGCTGCTGCAGCGGAGGCAAACCGAATTCTCGGGGTTGCCGAGCGTACTGCGGATTTGGTGCGTCGTCGAGACCGTGCGCGCGCAGAGATCATTGCACTGGACGAGGGTTCGGCAGACCTGGCGGTCATTGCAGACGAGTTGGCTACAGCCACACGGGCGCAACCGGTTTCGGTAATCTCTCAGGATTCGGATTCGGCGCAACGGGCAATGGCGTCGGCACTCGCACAGGCTGAGAAGGCGGTGACGCTCTACTCCGAGCACGGCGGTCCCGACATCTTCGGTGGGGGAGGGTGGCCGGCGCGAGACGGTGAACGCGGCGAGGTCTTGGCCCAGGTCCGAGACTGGCGAGACGAGATCGTGCGACTGGATTCGGTGGCCGAGCAGGCGCGGATCGCGGATGCGGCGGAGTCGGAGATCGGCACACTGTCGGCGCGGCACGCCAAGATGATCGCCCGTACCGAGGATATCGCCCGCCAGCGCGCGCAGCTGCCGGAACAATTGAGCTCTGCCGCATCGGAACTCGCCGATGCGCAGCGCTGCGAAGCGTCGTTGCCGGGCCTTCGAGCTGCCTACGCAGCGGCGGCGGACAGTGCTTCGGCTGCGCGCGACATCGTTGGTGTGCGGGCAAGGGCCGAGGCAATGCGCGGCACAGTGCTTGATGCGCGGGACGCCCATCAAGCGGCGCGCGGTCGCTGGCTTGATCGCGTGCAAACGCGTATCGAGGGAATGGCGGCGGAACTGGCCGGTTCACTGAAACCGGGTGACGCGTGCCAGGTGTGTGGTTCTCCGGAGCATCCCGCACTTGCGCAGCCCGGAACCGACACCGTGACCGAGGTGGACGTGGAGAAAGCCGCAGTTCTCGAACGCGCCGCAGAAGGTGCTTTGACGGTCGTTCTCGAGCAGGAGAGCGCTCTGGCGTTGGAGATCGAGCGTTTGATCGCCCGCGGCGGCGACGGTGATGTCACGGAACTCGAGGCAGTGCGAGAGTGGGCACAAGCGGCGCTCGAGAGTGCAACATCCATGGCGCGTCGGGCAGCCGATTTGGCTGCAAAGGCAGCGGAACTCAGCGGCCGCGACAACACACTCGAGCAGGAGTCCGCAGCGTTGGCCACGGAGGCGGCCACAGTCATCGAGCGTATCTCTGCTCTGACGCTGCGAGCGCAGGAGATTCGTGCCGCGATTGTCTCTGCAGCGGGCGAGGATTCGAGCATCTCCGCCAGGCGGGCCCGGTTCGAGACCTGGGCAAACGCAGCTGTGACGGCTTCGGAAGCCCGCGACGACGCGGCCCGAGCACAGGCTCGAGCTGTCGAGTTGTCGGCAAAACTGGTGGATGCGGCACGCTCCGCTGGTTTCGAGTCGGCTCCGGCCGCGCTGGCAGCTGTCCGGACGCCCGCACGTATCGCGGCTCTAGAGGCTGACATTGCCCGGGCACGTGATCGCAGAGTCGCTGCGCGTTCAGTTCTCGACGATCCGGATGTTGCTGCTACGGCTGATATTGCGACCGTGGATGTGGATGGACCAGCACTGGTGTCGCGTGAATGCGCGGCGGCGGTCAACGAGGCTGTGGCAGCGGCGTCCTTGGCCGAGAATCGGGTTTCGGACCTCGAGCGGCTCAACGGCCAACTCGAGAAAGCCTACGAGGCAATCGCGCCGCAGCGTGCGCGCCACGACGAGTTGGCGGCGCTGGCAGACGTGATCGCGGGCAAGGGGCAGAACAACCGCAAGATGTCATTGCGGTCATATGTGTTGGCGTCGCGACTCGAGGAAGTTGCACTGTCCGCGTCGGTTCGCCTGCGTCGAATGTCCGGTGGACGATACGAATTCGTTCACAGTGACGAAGCCGGATCCCGTGGTCGCCGGGGTGGGCTCGGGCTTGATATCCGTGACGATTTCACGGGCGTCGTGCGGTCGGCAAAAACGCTGTCGGGCGGTGAGTCCTTCTTGGCGTCGCTGTCTTTGGCATTGGGGCTTGCCGATGTTGTTGCGGCTGAATCCGGTGGCGTTGTGCTGGACACCATGTTCATCGACGAGGGATTCGGAACGCTCGATGCAGACACACTCGACTCGGTGATGGGTGTACTGGACGAACTTCGCGACGGTGGACGTGTTGTCGGGATAGTCAGTCACGTCGACGAAATGCGACAGCGAATCCCGAGTCGCCTGCACGTCATTCGGGGACGTGCAGGCTCCTCGGTAGAACTGATTGCCGGCTGATCAGGCCTTCTGGTCTCCGGCGGTGTTTGCACCGTTCTCGGACTGCTCGACCAGGTCGGCCGCGTCGCCCTTCGGCATAGGTTCGTTGTCGGTGGCGCGTTCGTCGATCTGCTCGCCGATGTAGCGGATGACGACGGCGGCGACAGCGGCCACGGGGACTGCGAGGAATGCGCCGATGATTCCGTAGAGGGAGCTACCCGCCGCGACGGCGAGAAGCACGATAACGGCATGGAGCTTCATCGACTTGCTTTGCAGGACAGGCTGAAGGACGTTTCCTTCGATTTGCTGCACCAGCAGGATGATGATCAACACGATGATCGCCGTGGTCAGGCCGTTGGCTACCAACGCAACCAGCACCGCAAGGGCGCCGGCAACAAATGCGCCCACAATCGGAATGAAGCCACCGATGAAGGTGAGAATCGCGAGCACGGGTGCCAGAGGGACGCCGAGGATCAACAGTCCGGCGCCGATGAACACTGCGTCGATCAGACTCACCAGAGCCTGGGTGCGGATGAATCCACCAAGGGTGTCCCACATGCGCGTCAGAACTTCTTCGAGGTGCCGTCCGGCCTTTCCGCCGCCCACCGCGTGGAGCCACGGGATGAACCGCGGGCCGTCCTTGATGAAGAAGAACGACAGGACCAGAACGAGGCCCAGGGTGACGAGAAGGGAACCAGCGGTACTCACGCCACTGAAAACGCCTGAGGCGATAGCGGTTCCACTTTCCTGGACCTTGGCGACAACTGAATGGATGGCGTTGTCGATCTGATCGTCTTGCAAGTTCAGCGGCGGTCCTTGGAGCCAGTCCTGAACTTGGTTGATGCCCTCGGTTGTCTTGTTCGCGAGTTCAGGGGCCTGCCCGACTACTGACGGGATGATCCCGGCGATCACACCTGCGAGCACTCCGATCGACAGCAGCAGGGTGATGCCGGCAGCGGCTGCCGGCGGTAATCCGCGTTTGACCATTTCGCGAGTTGGCGGCCACATGACAGTCGCAAGGACGATCGCCAGAGCCACGGGCAGCACGATTACCCACAGCTTTTCGACGAGCCAGCCGAAAATCAACGCGCCGATCGAAATGGATGCCAGCACCAACGACCATTTGGCGAGCCACAGGCCGCCCTGTCCGATGATCTCGCCGCGGTCGCGTGTACGCACGGGAGTCGGCCCAGCTACCTCGTTGCCTTGCTCGCTCACTGATCGTCCTTTCGGTCGGCGTGGGGTTCTCCCCGCCGATGTAATTGACGTGGTTTCGCTTGCCTGATCGTAACGCTGTCCGATTTGGTGCAGTACGCGCGACGCTAACGGTTGATCGGTATCTGGCGGCGTCGGTGCGCGGCTACCATTTCCGTTATGAGAATTGCAGCAGCAGTTGTGGCAGCAACAATCGTCGTTCTGGGTCTCACCGCGTGCAGCGAGGAACAGACGAACGATGCACAGGACAAGGTCAACAGCGCGATCACCAGTGGGCAGCAGGCTTTCGAGACTGCAAAAGAGTCAGCGGGCAATGCCATCGATCAGGGAAAATCTGCCCTGTTCGTGGCAACGTTCCGCGGTGCGTACGCGCCGTTGGCGGCTGATCGTGATGACGCGGACATCGAGAAGATCCTGACGACAACGTGTGACGAAGTCGCCAAGGGCACCGACGAGGCAGAAGTGAAGGCAGAGATCATCACTCTGGCGGAAAACAACGGAACTGTTCCGACTCAGGAGCAGGCCGACCACATTTACTCTCTGGCCAAGGCAGCCTGCCCCTGATCGTCAGTCAGCAGCAGCGGGCACCAGGATTGCTGTCCGCTGCTGCGTGACGTCGACGCCAGAACTCACGCTCGCTCAGAACCGGCGCATCGGTGTGGTTCCGCCGTGTGTGTTCGACGTACCGGGCGTAGTCCAGATCGCCCATCACCGAACGGATCCACCACAGGATGCCGCGCAGGGTTGTTGCGACGTGTGCAGTCATGATCAGTGCCCACCCGCATGTGCGGCGCCGGGTGCGCGAACTTTACCGGCCTTGATGAGCTCGTCCCATTCCTTCTGAACTTCCTTTTCTGCCGGTGTCGGGATGAAGCTCGCGGGACCGAAGATCTTCGACGGTTCCTCGGGGGATTCGGTAGTGGGTAGACCACCGGCCCTGATTGCCTTGATGCACACGATGATTCCGGCAATCACCACGACGATGACGAGTGACGCGAAGATGATCGACAACGTGCCCTGAATGAACGTGTTGCGAATGACGGCGTCGATTGCCTCGGGAGTCTTCGCGGAGCCGTGCGACGTCTCGCCGGCGGCTTTTGCGTCCTTGAATACGTTGTGCTGAGCCCAGTATCCGATTGCCGGATTGTCGGAGAAGATCTTCTGCCACGACGCCGTCATGGTGACAATCAAGTCCCATACCAACGGAACTCCGGGGATCCAGGCCCACTTGAACAGTCCCTTTTTCATCACGATCGTCATGACCACTGTCAGTGCGATGGCTGCGAGTAGCTGATTGGCGATTCCGAACAGGGGGAAGAGCGTGTTGATGCCGCCAAGTGGATCGGTGACGCCCATCAGCAGGATTGCGCCCCAAGCCGCAACAACGATCAGCGAGCAGAGCCATGCACCGATGCGCCACGACGGATCCTTGAACTTCTTTGCGGGACCGCCGAAGTTACCCAGTGAGTCCGAGAGCATGAACCGCGCAACTCGGGTACCGGCGTCGATCGTCGTGAGAATGAAGAGCGCCTCGAACATGATCGCGAAGTGATACCAGAACGATTTCAGTGAGTCACCACCGAACACGTCGCTGAGGACTTCGGACATGCCGAACGCCAGCGTCGGAGCGCCGCCCGTTCTCGAGATGATCGATTCTTCTCCGACGGCCTCAGCTGCCTGAGACAGGACGTCGGGGGAGATGGGAGCGATTCCGAGGGGCAGGTTGTTGACGTATTCTGCTGCGGTTTCCGGTGTTCCGCCGGTCAGTGCGGCGGGAGCGTTGAGCGCGAAGTACAGGTGCTGATCGAGGATGCAGGCGGTAACCAGGGCCATGATGGCGACAAACGATTCGGTCAGCATGCCGCCGTAGCCGATCATCCTGGTCTGGCTTTCCTTCTCCAGCAGCTTCGGTGTGGTTCCCGACGCGATCAGTGCGTGGAACCCCGAGAGTGCGCCGCAGGCGATGGTGATGAACAGGAACGGGAACAGCGCGCCGGCAAAGGCAGGGCCCTCTCCGTTGGAAGCGAAGGGCGTAACGGCAGGCATGTTCAGTGCTGGTCGCGCAACCAGAATTCCGATGGCCAGCAGGGCAATTGTGCCGACCTTCATGAACGTCGACAGGTAGTCGCGGGGTGCGAGGAGAAGCCACACGGGCAGGACGGAGGCGGCAAATCCGTACGCGATCATCAGCCACGCGATGGTGACCTTGGACAGCGTGAACCAGTCTGCGCCCCAACCGGTATCGGCGACCCAGCCGCCGGAGACGATGGCCAGCAGCAGCAGGACCACGCCGATCAGCGACACCTCGGAGACCTTGCCGGGGCGAAGGTAACGCAGGTAGACGCCCATGAACAGTGCGATGGGGATGGTCATCGCGATAGAGAAGACGCCCCAGGGACTTTCGGCGAGCGCGTTGACAACCACAAGTCCGAGAACGGCGATGAGGATGATCATGATGACAAAAACGCCGATCAGTGCCGCGACGCCGCCGACGAGGCCGAGTTCTTCACGAGCCATCTGACCGAGGCTGCGGCCGCGTCGTTTGGACGAGATCCACAGAACCAGGAAATCCTGTACGGCACCGGCAAAGACGACTCCGATGATGATCCACAGAGTGCCTGGCAGATAACCCATTTGCGCGGCCAGGACCGGACCGACCAGTGGGCCGGCGCCCGCGATGGCTGCGAAGTGGTGACCGAAGAGAACCCGTCGATCCGTCGGCATGTAGTCCGCGCCGTTTTCCATGATTTCGGCAGGGGTGGCGACGTCGTCGCGTGGTTTGACGATTTTGCGTTCGATCAACCGCGCGTAGAACCGATAGGCGATCAGGTAGGTGCAGATTGCGGCCAACACGAACCAGACGGCGCTGATGTGTTCGTTTCGCACTATCGCGATCATGTACCAGGCGAGGCCGCCTACCAGTCCGATGACCAGGAACACGAAGCGCGCAGTCGGTGAGATGGGGGTGCGGTCCACCACGCCGACGGGTGGCAGGTCAGGGTCTGTTTTCAGGTACTCGACATTCGGTTCCGGCGCCGTCGTCAGGCTCATCGTCGAACTCCGTCCACTAGTTCAGATGTGGCCGCCGTCACAGCGGGCCATCTGTCACTGTAGGACTAGAAGAGTGAATCCGCGCGGCACCTGGCCGGTATTTCAGAATCGATGGGCGTCGGCGTCGATCCAGTCGGTGAGCCAGCTTTGTGGCGGGGAGTCGAGGAGTTCGCCAGGCATGAGCCAGTCGAAGAGATCGGCATACGTCCGGGTTGTGAGGCCGTCGATCCGGCGGTTGAGCATCGCCGGTTCCAGCTGATCGAAGGAGTCGATACCCATCGACGCGATCATCTGTTGCGCGCTTGCGACGGTTGCCTTCTGGAATCGATACACGCGTTCGCTCTTGTCGGGGATGTCGAGCGCACGGGTGCGGGCCGGGTCTTGAGTCGCAACGCCGACGGGACAGCGGTTGGTGTGGCACATCTGGGCCTGAATACAGCCAACGGCAAACATCATGGCGCGGGCGGCCATCGTGAAATCGGCTCCCTGAATGATGCGTTTGACGATGTCGGAGCCGCTGGCAACCTTGCCGGACGCGCCGACCTTCACGAGACCCCGTAATCCCGTCCCCACCAACGCATTGTGGACCAACATCAATCCCTCGGTCAGCGGCATACCCATGTGGTCCTCGAACTCGACCGGACCTGCTCCGGTTCCGCCCTCGGAACCGTCGACGATGATGAAGTCGGGCGTGACGCCGCGCTCGATCATCGCCTTGCAGATGCCGAGGAACTCACGACGCGAGCCCACGCAGAGTTTCAGTCCGACCGGCTTGCCGCCGGACAATGTCCGCAGAGTGTGAACGAAGTCGACCAGTTCGACAGGGGTACTGAATGTGGTGTGCGCAGGCGGCGATATGACGGTCCGGCCGACGGGAACGCCTCGGGTGTCGGCGATTTCGGGGGTGACCTTGACTCCGGGAAGTACCCCACCCAATCCGGGCTTGGCGCCCTGCGAGAGCTTGATCGAGATGGCCTTCACCTGGTCAAGAGCCGCACGCTCGGCAAAGCGGTCCGGATCAAATTGCCCGTCAGCGGTTCGGCACCCGAAGTATCCCGACGCGATTTCCCAGATCAGATCGCCGCCGTGTTTGCGGTGATACGGACTGATGGCTCCTTCGCCGGTGTCGTGGGCAAATCCGCCCTTCGCGGCGCCGGCGTTGAGTGCCTCGATTGCGTTGGCGGACAACGACCCGAAGCTCATCGCGGAGACGTTCAGAAGAGCGATGTCGTACGGTTTGGTGCAATCGCGTCCGCCGAGACGCACTCGCGGAATAGTGTCGGGGGCCTTGCGGGCCCGGATCGAATGTGTCATGAACTCGTAGCCGATTGCATTGACGTCGCGCTCGGTCCCGAACGGTTCCTCAGCCAGAGTGCCTTTGGCGCGTTCGTAGACCAGATCGCGTGTCTCGCGATCGAATGGCGTTCCATCGGTGGATGATTCGACGAAGTACTGCTGAATCTCCGGTCGAATCTTTTCGAGCAGAAAGCGGGCGTGTCCGATGACGGGATAGTTGCGCAGAATGCTGTGCCGCCGTTGACTCAGGTCGTACGTGCCCACCACTGCCAGAGCGAGCGCGACGACAGCGATCACCCACCACCCCGGGACGACGACGCTCGCAAGCGTCGCGGCTCCGAGGCCAGCTATCCATATGGCGAGCACGATCAGCATCCGGGTCACACCGCGAGCGTAGGCGCTCACTACGACACGGCAACGCCTGCTTCCGTTAGGTTCTGCAGTAGAGGAACTTAAACCGAATTTTTGGGGGAACGATGACCGAACCGCAGGAACCTAAACCGACTTACGGCGAGACACCGAGTTACGACCAATCGGGCAACGCCGGCCAGCAGTATCAGCAGTACCCGACCGAGCAGTATCCGTCAGGTCAGCAGTACGGCACGCCGCAGCAGTACGCCGCCCCGCAGTCCTACGCGCAGCCTCAATACGGTCCGCCGAAATCGAATGCAGGTTGGGCCGTCGCCGCGATCATCTTCTTCTGGCCCGTCGCGTTTGCCGCGTTCAATCATCTGCACGATATCTACCCGAAGTGGGCGATGGGCGATCACCAGGGCGCGCAGTACGCGTCAGAGCGGGTGAAGAAGCTCGGCCAGATCGCGCTCTTGATTGCCGTCATCGGATGGATTCTGCTGATCGCGTTCTACGTCATCTTCCTGGTCGCAGTCGTGGCGTCCGTCGACAACTACAACTACAACTGATCACCTGCGGCGACGTGACGGTGGGGCGAGTACCCGTCGCGTCGCCGCGAGGCCGTAGAATCCACAGACCGTGAGCCTTACCCTCGGAATCGTCGGACTGCCCAACGTCGGCAAGTCCACCCTTTTCAATGCACTGACCAACAACGACGTGTTGGCTGCGAACTACCCGTTCGCGACCATCGAACCCAACGTCGGCCTGGTCGAGCTGCCCGATCCGCGGCTGCAGAAGCTCGCCGAGATCTTCGGCTCCGAGCGCATCCTTCCCGCGACCGTGTCGTTCGTCGACATCGCCGGAATCGTGAAGGGCGCCTCCGAGGGCGCAGGCCTTGGAAACAAGTTCCTCGCCAACATTCGTGAAGCTGACGCAATCTGCCAGGTAGTGCGCGTCTTCGCCGACGACGACGTCATCCACGTCGACGGCAAGGTCGACCCGGCCTCCGATATCGAGGTCATCGAGACCGAGCTCGTGATCGCAGACATGCAGACGCTCGAGAAGGCTCTCCCGCGTCTGGACAAGGAAGCTCGCAAGAACAAGGAGCTCAAGCCTGCCCACGACGAGGCACTCAAGGCTCAGGCCTTCCTCAACGAGGGCACGACGCTCTTCAGCGTCAAGGACAAGCTCGACTTCTCGCTGCTGCGTGAACTGAGCCTGCTCACCACCAAGCCCTTCCTCTACGTCTTCAACGCCGACGAGTCTGTGCTCACCGACGCAGCGAAGGTCGAAGAACTGCGCGCATCCGTCGCTCCGGCCGACGCCGTGTTCCTCGATGCAAAGGTCGAGCAGGAACTCCTCGAGCTGGACGAGGAAGACCGCCAGGAAATGCTCGACTCGATCGGTCAGACCGAGCCCGGCCTGCACGCGCTCGCGCGCACCGGCTTCCACACCCTCGGGCTGCAGACCTACCTGACGGCCGGTCCGAAGGAAGCTCGCGCCTGGACCATCCACAAGGGCGATACCGCGCCCCAGGCTGCCGGCGTCATTCACACCGACTTCGAGCGAGGCTTCATCAAGGCTGAAATCGTGTCCTTCGACGACCTCGTCGAGGCCGGTTCCATGGCCGCAGCCAAGGCTGCCGGCAAGGTCCGCATGGAGGGCAAGGACTACATCATGGCCGACGGCGATGTGGTGGAGTTCCGCTTCAACGTATAGGCGCCCTGGCCAGACGATTTGCGGGCTGGCATCTGCAGTAGAACACGCCGAGGTTCGGACCAATGCGTCCGCGGCCCTGCGGATTCTGTCGTCGGCATGTGGTCAAAGGTGGGCATCTGCCGGCATCGTGTCCGCGCCTCTTGATGGCTACTGCTGAGCGTGCAGGTTACTGGATGTTGCAGATATGTCTCAATCCATAGACAGGAACTTAAGCTGTGGCTAAAGTCGATTCCCCAGGGGTAGAGCGAAGGCTCATCGTGAAGGGACGGTTGCATGAGGTGCGTTGCGCGATCCGTAGCGACTGGTCGTGTCCAGCTGGTGAGTTCTTGGATCTCCTGAAGAATGGCATGTGGGAGCCAGATCCGGATGCCGAGAAACTGCCTGATGATGAGCAGATTCGAGATCGGGATTGGTTCTTGGCTGCAATCAAGTACTGGGCGAATGAGGGCGAGCCGATCTACAGCAGGGCCGTCAACGATCTAAACGACGGCGTCTGGGAGTTCAAGCGGGGTGGAAAGAGGCTCTCGTTTTTTGACACTGATGGCATTGGTGGCTTTGAGATGAAGCTGCGAATTGAGAATCATGCGGAAGCGGAATTTCCTGATAGTGAACATTGGCGCATTCCGGGCTTTGATGAACAGATTCGACTTGGGCATGCGTTTCCAAAGCTGGGCGAGTTGACCTCGGCCGAAGATCTTGGCGATTCGGACGTTGTGCGAGAGGAGGACTTAGCACATGACAGATCGTGAACACTCGTTGATCGAGGAGTATGAAGCGACTGATGCGGGTTCCCAGGGCCTTGCCGCCGCTGACTTGGCTGCTCAGGTTGTTCGCCTACTGTCGGCCGCAATTGAAATCTCTCCGCTAGATCAACGCAGGCTAGCCGAGAAGATTGGCGTGACCGAACAGCGTGTGTCTCAAGTGGTAAACGGAGACGGGAATCTTCGTATCGCAGCCTTAGCGCGCTATCTCCGGGCGCTGGGGTACGAGACTGCAATCTCAGCCACCCCCGTTGAGGAGGGGCTGCCGAGACTTCCACGGAAACGTAGTGGGCGGTCTCGTCGTGTCGTGGTAGCCGAGTCAACTGTTGAGAGCTCACGGTGGATCGATGATTCGATAGTACGTGCCGATGGTGCGATTTACCTTGATCAGGAGCCTCATCTGATGCAAGGTTCTCTGTCGAAATGGCAGACGACGCGGGGTTTCCCTGCCCGGCAGAGGACGTACGAGAACATTGTCCGTACGACTACTCGCGTCGGCTTGCGGGGGAAGTGAACATGAAGGGTGAGTCAGTCGCAGACGAGGAAACAGTCGTGGTGTCGACCGTCGAGGGCTTGACGGATCTGATCGCAGCGACGCCGACCAGACTGTTCGAGTTGTCCTGCCGTAGAAGTGATGCCGACGGGGATGCTGAGTCTGGAGAGATCGAGGATGGGGCGCCGCAAGCTTTCGCCATCAAGGTGCGAGTTTCTGAAGCGCCGGAGCATCTGACGGTGCGTGTTCAAGTTGAGACGGACAATCCCGAGGGGCGCATTGAGCTCGACATGGGTATGCAGTTCATCTGGAAGCGTCCGGTCACTGCCCCCGAGGACATCGTTGGAGCGTTTGCCTCATCGGTAGCAATTCCTCACGCGATGGTGAACGCGCGAGTTGCAATGGACAATGCAGCTCAGACGATTGGCATTAGCTCCGCTAGTATTCCGTTCGATTTCTCTCGAAGTGGGGCCTTCGAAGGTGACAGTGAGTAGTGAAGAGCAAATGATGCACATCTTGCGTATTCACCCTTGCCGTGGCGCCGAAAGGGTACTTGCGGAAGGCGTTTCGGTACCCGAACTCGGGCTTTGTGAACGTCGTCCTAGGGGCCGGGTGTAAGAAACACTAGGTCTGCCGAATCGCAGTTCGCATCGAACCCGCCGGACGTGCGCTAGCAACCCGGGTCCGTGGGCGCGCTCAGCATATCCGAATGGTAGTGCTCCTCGCACTTGTAGGCTGAAATTCGCAGTAGCTTTGCGGAGGGTGCACGTCCATCGCGAAGCGCCCGCAGTGGACGTGACTGCAGTTGGTGTGAGCTGGACAGAATTTGTGGGCCCGTAACCGCTCAAGTTGGTCGGATAAGTTGGAATGCCGAATTTGGGTCCTGGAGACTGCACGCGGCAGCTGTCGCCGCCAACTCGAACCTCGTTTGCCTGCTGCGTTATCTCTAGAGAATTTACATAGAATCAAGCGTGTGACAGCCTCCACAGGTGTTGCCATCGTCGGGCGCCGCGAGACAAAAGTCGTCATTTATCTTGATGACCAGTGCCACAGTCAGTCGTAACGCGGTGATGTAAGTCCTGAAGTGTGGATCGTCTCCATCAATACTGGCTTGTGCCCCGTGAAGGTACTTGTTTCGCAGCTGGGGTCCGTTGCTGAAGTCCACCCCGTTGAGGAAGTAGTTGAAGTACTTCCCTTCCGCATCTGTCAGCAACGAGGAGGAGCGCGTTGCCCAGCCCTTTGTCACCATGTCGTCCGCAGTCGCCCGCCCGGCATCGGAGAGGTGATAGTAGCTAGCTGCTTGAGTGGCGAACAGTGCTTTGAGGATGAGGAACTGCTCCGAGTTCGCGAGCTGAACTCGCGCTCCAGTATCTTCAAGAACCCCCAGCTTGATCAGGTGGTCGACGGTTGGCTTCTGGTAGTCCTCGAAGTCGTCGTATGCGATCTGGTTCTCCAGAAGAAGCGTTGCTGCGTTGTCCGCGTTCAGGGACTCATTGATGTACTGGAGCCTCGATTGGTCGGAGAACAGGAGGTGGAGGATGTCAGCAATTTCCTCACTTTCGGATGGGCAGACGTATTTACCGTCGAGGAGGCTTGGTATCGCCTTGTATTTGACCTGCTCAGATCCCATGGCGAGCAGGTCGCGGTCGAGTTCGCCGTCTCTGGCGAACAGGGTGAATTGATTTGCGACGCTTTCCATCTCGGCGAAGAGGTGCCTCACCTTCTGGAGGTATGACGACCCTCTGTCTGACGGGGTGAATGAGAAGTTTGAGGCGCCGAATTCCTGAACGAGGTACTCCTCGAAGAACCAAGAGATGACCTGCTCCAGATCGATGTCCTTCGACTCTAGGAAGCAGTGGTAGAGGTGCGTCTGGAGAAGGGTGCTCATGTCGATGGCTCGAAATGCTGCGCCGATCTTGTACTCGTTCTTTCCCGTGGTCCCCATGAAGCGTTCCATGACGCCTAAATGCGCCGGGTAGGACGGAAGGAGCAGCAGCGCTTGAAGGTCAGCGAACTCGAAGAGGTGCAGAAAGTTGTTGAAGATACCGGGGTTGTCGCTGCTTTCTTCCAGCCACCGCTTGCTATATGTGTACCTGCAGACTAACTCCTCCGAGGTGTCCAATTCGAACACAACCGGATCATCTTGGGTTTCGGAGATGCCCACCTCACATCCAGTCTTGAAGCCCGCGTTCTCGTTGAAGAAACTCGCGCTTATCTCGTCGGAGCGTCGCTTCGCACGCAGCTTGAGCTTGGCGTCGATTCCTGACAGAGAACTCTCCTTGGCGGTCGCAATCAGCCCAACGTAGTTGGGGTTAGCGTCCTCGCTGTCGACGTAGTCCTCCAGCAGTTCGCGAGCGTCGACTGGAGTGAAGCTCGGTGGAAGATGGATCTCTCCTTTCACGTCGTCCTGCAGGTACTTTCGAACCAAATACTCAGCACTATGAGGTGAAGCGCGCAACACATCCCGCATCTCTGCGTCATAGGCTTGCACAAGCTTCTTGCTCGCGAGCAATTCCCCTAGACGTACACCTGCCGCGGAGAGCGCGGGAAGGACCGTTTCGCTCTCGCAGCGTTCGAATGCCTTGTTCCGGCCGAGCAAGTACAGAAGATCCCCGTGATAGTCGTGGCGGACACCAGCCACTGTGGCTGCGAAGTTCGTGTTGTCGACCGACGAAAAGTACCGCGCCACCGCACTGTGGATCTGAGGAATCAGTGCCTTGGCGTGGTTGCACTGCTCCTCGGAGTAGGCGTTCGGAAAGAAACCATGTTCGAGATACTGCTGAACATTGTGGAGTTCAAGCATGTCCTCAGTGCTCGAGGGGACACTCTTAGGGTCGAAACCCTCAGCAAGCTCTGCGACGCGCGGGAAGTGCAAACCTGTTGCCATGTCATGTACGCCATAGAACCGAACCCGACGCTCGGTTGCGTCCACTTCGCTCACCTGCTGACCTCACTTCACCTCGCGCAGCCCGAACAAGGTCATTATGACGGGTTGGTGCGACAGAACACGGCCTGCGAAGGCTGGCCCGACCAATACCGCTCGGGTTGTGCGTACTTCCCGCAACAACAAAGACTTCTCCGTGGACGCCGGCGTCGAACTGATTGCCACTGGAGTGCTTCATGAGCCGCGTCCACGTGATTTGTCCGCAGCAGATGCTTACGTGTGCCGGGATGTCGTGGAATTCCGATTCAATATTTGTGGACCCTGGTCAGCGGCCTATTCATCGTCCGTCCGCAGCAGAATCCGCAGCGTCCGGAACAACTGATCCGTGGCTCTTTGGGTTTGCCGTCTGCGTCGGGAGAGGTTGCAGTGCACGCTCACACCGGGAACGATCACGCCGTTTGATCGACAACGTCGATGAACTGCCGAACACGCTCCGCGAGTGTCTGGAGCAGTCCGGTCGCCGTCCACCCGCCAGCATGACTTCGCCTGGCTGCCAGGCTAGCGACGGTCCTCAGGTGCCTGAGAGCACGGTCAACCCGCGGGCGCTTAGCAGTCAGACGCGGGCATCTCGCTGAGCGTCCGACGTGTCACAAACCGCCGCGCTCTCCCAGTCAACGGGTCGGTGAATTCGAGTTCCCGCGCGAGCAATTGGAGTGGGAGGGAATGATCGTCCGGGGCGTCGGGAAGCAGGTCGGGGTATCGCCGGTCGCCCAGGATCCCGGCGCCGAGAGCCGCCAAATGCACCCGCAATTGATGCATCCGTCCGGAGTGCGGACGTAGAACCGTGTGCAGCACAGTACGTCCGGAGGCGCTCACGCCCGTCCCTCGGGCCTCGATCATGGTCTCGGAGTTAGGTTCCCGGCTGTCGTCGACGAGGACCCGCAACTCGCCGCGCCGAGCTTCGATGTGGTTGCGGTAGACGAGGGGACCGTCGGATTCGCTGAGCCCCGGTGCGCCCTGGACCCACCGGGGCGGTCGCGCCGACACCGCCTCGTAAACCTTCGTGACCTGCCGCTTCTCGAACAGTGACTGGTATGCGCCGCGTGTCGCGGGGCGGGCCGAGAACATCACCACCCCTGCGGTGCCGCGGTCGAGTCGATGGATCGGGGTCAGATCTGGGTTGTCGAGGCGGACTCGCAGTCGGACGAGCGCCGACTCGCGCAGGTAACGCCCGCTGGGGGTGGTCGGGAGAAAATGTGGTTTGTCGATCACGACGAGATCGTCGTCGACGTGCAGGATCTCCTCGTGGAACGGCACCGGGTCCTCCGCCGGTAACTCGCGGTAGTACCAGACGAACCGGTGCGCGCTGAGCTCGGTGCTCCGGCAGATCGGGTGGCCGTCGATACCGACGAACTCGCCGTCGTCGAACCGCCGATATAAGTTTTCGGCGTCCAGATGGTCGAACTTCGCCACGACGTACTCGGCGATCGTCGCCCACGGCCCGGACGGTGGGATGCGTAGGCGCGTCGGGCCAACTCCGTTCTTGACGGGCAGCGGTGGGGACATGGACACGCAGGTCATCATCCCATCGACTGCTGATCAGCGGTGATTCGGTGTGGGCCTTGACGGAGACGTCCCCGCGGGGACGCCGGGACCAACTCGGAGCGGTGGCCACCCAGAGATTCTCGGTTCAGGAAAATCCGAAGTGCGCGTCTGATTCCTACACGTGACGACCCGAGGCCCGCAGCCGGGACAGCTGTTCGACCAACCTGAGACGATGTTCTCTGAACCTCCGGACAGCATCACCGTTGCCGGCGATTTCCGCGTCAGCCAGTAGGTATTCACAGTTGTCCAGCTGATCCGCCAAGGTCATCACCTGAAGTCACCTTTCATCGCCTGAATAAGTACCGATTCAGAATGCGGGCGGGGGGCGGCTGGAGACATCCGCTGAACTACCTATCCAGGTACCTATAACGGCGTCCTCGCCATTGTCGGTAACGATCCAGCGACACCTGCGGTCAAAGTTGCGCATGGTTCGCCTGTTGTCGTAGATACTTCACCGGTGAATCCGACAAAACGGACCGTCCTTTCTGCTGTATCGATGGTGATGCTTGTTGTCGCGGGATTGCTGGTCGCGGCCCCGGCCAGCGGCGCTGAGCCGTCGGCCTGGCGATACACGATGGTGGCGTTCAGCAATGCCAGCGATCGCGACATGGATGTATTCGAGTCCGCGGACGGCACTGGATTCCAACTCGTCAAACCGTCGGCGTATCGGCCCCCGTCCGGGCTGGTACGTGATCCGAGCATCTTCCGGAATACAGACGGAATGTATTACCTCACCTACACAACGGGCGGAACGAGTATCGGCTTCGCACGCAGTAGCGACCGCATCACCTGGACACCTCTGGCGAACTATTCACTCCCGTTCTGCTGTGCCTTCATGCCAGGCACCGGGGACGGCACGGGTTCAGCGAGCCCGCCGGGTTTCTCGGGGTCGGCCGGCTTCAGCGACGGCCCGTCGTTGTCACCGTTCGTCACCAAAGCCTGGGCGCCCGAGTGGTTCGTCGACGGCGGCCGCGTCAACGTCATCGTGTCTATGTCGACCGGTGGAGGATTTGTGCCGTATCTGATGACGGCACTGGAACCGTCGCTGCGGTTGTGGAGCCTGCCTGTTCCGCTCGCCGGGATCGGTGCGGACCACATCGACACCACCGTGGTCAAGGTGGGATCGACCTATCACGCGTTCACCAAGAACGAGACGAAGAAGGTCATCGAGCATGCGGTCGCGCCGTCGGCAACGGGACCCTATTCCTTTGTCCCGCCGGGAAATTGGGGCACCTTGGTGGAGGGCCCAGCCTTGGCTCAGTTGCCGGACGGCACCTGGCGGCTCTATCTCGACGCCTATACCGAGGGGAGGTATCTCTATTCCGACAGCACGGATGGGTTGAGCACGTGGTCTGACGCGCAAGAGCTTCCGGGTCTGTCCGGGACGGTGCGCCATATCGGAGTGATGAGAGAGCCGGCATAACGACGACTACCCGCAGGGCTGCGCATTTATGCTGCGGCGACGTGCTCCCTGACGTCCTGAGCCTGTGCCGTCATCCAATCAGCCAGCACTTGGCAGCCCGTGCGTCCGCTGGCGTCGAAGGCCTCGCTCGCATAGCTGACATGCCGGCCGCCACGGGGGTTCCGGATCTGAAAGCGTCGCCAGCTCACAAGGCTCGGTAGGTATCCGAGGACTTCGAGGAAGGCGGTGCGTAGGCGTCGTAGATCTTTGCGCCATTGGCTCGGGCTGAAGCGAGTCTTCTGTGCGTTCTGAAATGTGTTGCTGCGGAGTAGTTCCCACACCTTGTTCGCCCACACTCGCGCTTGGGTGAAGGACATCCAGCCGGTGAGGTCGGCGATGTCGCGAATGTAGCTGTCGTCGCTGGCATTGCAGATCAAGTCCTGCGGGTGTCCGATCCACTTGGCGGGAATCCACGACGGGATTTCCGGGCCGTCGCCGGCAACGCCGTACCCGTCGCAACCTGGGAGAACCCCCACTGGTTGCTGCGGATCGGAGATCAGCCCGATCGCGATGATGTTGCTGCTGTTCGCTTCTGGCAGGGCGGCGCGAATAACCGAGCATCCCTGGGAGTATCCGATGAGCATGACGGGTCCGCGGACCTCGGCGAGAGCTGCCAAGAGTGCCCGGGCACCCATTTCGGTGCTCCGGCGAAAACTGGAGCCGCCGTCGGCAACAGGTCCGTACGATGCGGGGTAACTCACCCACTTCGCGTCGAACCTATCGTCGAGTTCACGTGTGACAGCGCTCAGTAGTCCGACAACGTGGGTGCGGGTGTCACCGTCGTACGACTCGCCGGTGCCGCCGACTGCAAAAACCGTTACCTCTGTCATGTTCACCATGGTCTACGGCAATTCTGAGAGGTCTGCGATCAAAGCCTGAGAGAACGCTGGCAATCCCGATATCCTGCAGAATCGTTATAAAGGGCGCACCATCAAAGCTATGACGACGGCATATCGCTCTCGGAAGAAGAAGGTTTCCATCGTCGGCGCCGGCAGTGTCGGCACGGCTATCGCCTATGCGTGCCTCATCCGCGGATCAGCGGACGTACTGGCCCTCTACGACACAAATGCCGCGAAGGTGCGAGCGGAAGTGCTCGATCTCAACCACGGCACTCAGTTCACCCCACCGTGTTCGGTGGACGGTGGTGACGACATCGCGGTCACCGCAGGGTCCGATCTGGTTGTAGTGACAGCCGGAGCCAAACAGAAACCCGGCCAGTCCCGTCTCGAGTTGGCGGCGGTCAACGTCAAGATCGTGCAGACCTTGACGGAGCAACTTCTCTCGCAGTCGCCCGAAGCAATCATTCTTTTTGTCAGCAATCCCGTCGACATCGCGACGTACGCAGCGGTTCAGGCCGCGGGTCGGCCGTACCGTCACCGGATTTTCGGATCCGGGACGGTGTTGGATACAGCCCGTCTGCGCTTTCTCATGGCGTCGAAGTTGGGCGTGGCGGTCGAGAATGTGCACGCCTTCATCGTTGGCGAGCATGGGGACTCCGAAATTCCTTTGTGGTCCAGCGCCACCATCGGCGGGGTTCCGGCGACGGCATTTGTGGGTCCTTCGGGGAACACACTCGACAGCGCGATCCGTGACGAGGTCGCGACCGCGGTGGTGCAAAGCGCGTATCAGATCATCGAGGGCAAGGGCGCGACCAATCTGGCCATCGGATTGTCGAGCGCCTTCATGGTGGAGGTGGTGTTGCGCGACGAGCAGCGGGTGCTGCCGATTTCGACCCTGCAGAACGGGGTGCACGACCTCGAAGGGGTATGTCTGTCGTTGCCGACGCTGGTTGGTGGCGGCGGAGCCGGCCGGGTGCTGGAGGTGCCGTTGTCGGAAGCTGAACGCGAGGGTCTGCATGCGTCGGCGCGGGCATTGCGCGACGTTCAGGATTCTCTCGGATTGTGAAGTGCTGCCGTGACGTATATCGGGCATATAGGATCGGTTAATGATTAGTTTTCTGATTCGCGCCGCGATATTCCTCGGGTCTGCCGCGGTCGGACTTCTTGTTGCGACGTGGTTGCTTTCGGGGTTTTCGGTGAGCGCGTCGGGTTTCATCACGGCGGTTGTCATCTTTGCGATCGCGCAGTCGGTCCTGTCGCCGTTCATCGCCAAAATGGCTAAGCGCCACGCGCCGGCATTCCTCGGCGGAATCGGGTTGGTCTCGACTTTCGTCGCTCTGCTGATCGCATCGATTTTCGGCGGGCTGACAATCACCGGTGTGTCGACGTGGATTATGAGCACGGTCCTCGTGTGGCTTGTCACGGCCCTCGCGACTCTGCTGCTGCCACTCATCTTCGTGCGTAAGAAAGTTGCGGAGAAGAAGGCTTAGCGATGCACCCGGATATCGGAATGGACTACACAGTCCTGGACTGTCCGGATCCGGCTGCGCTGGCACGCTTCTACGAACAGGTTCTCGGATGGAGAATTGTTCGCGCGGAGGATGATTGGCACGTCATCGAAGGCCTGCCAGGTCAACGACTCGCGTTTCAACTTGCCCCGGGTTTTGTTCCGGTGGACTGGCCGAAGGTGGGTGTGGGAATCCACCTCGATCTCCTGGTAGAGGCTTTCGACCCGGCCGAGGAGTGGGTACTGAGCCTCGGAGCGCAACGCGTCGACGGGATTGCTGAGCATCCGACTTTCCGGGTCTACCGCGACCCGGT
This sequence comes from Rhodococcus globerulus, assembly GCF_019334125.1. Taxonomy (NCBI): domain Bacteria; kingdom Bacillati; phylum Actinomycetota; class Actinomycetes; order Mycobacteriales; family Nocardiaceae; genus Rhodococcus; species Rhodococcus globerulus. The sequence continues at coordinate 6,204,785 of NZ_CP079698.1, read as the reverse complement.
CGGCCATCACTTCTGCCTGTGCCTGCGCGATTGAGTTCTGTCTCGACGGCGGCAGCGTCACGGTGGATAATTCCGTCAGACTGATCGCCCCGAGAACTTCTGGAGAGACGACTATGGCTTCACCGAATTCCGACGAGTTTCTTGTCGAACGCTCCGCTGTGATCAATGCGGAGGCTGCCACAGTCTTCGATCTGATCAACGACTTCCACCGCTGGACCACCTGGTCCCCGTGGGAAGGACTGGACCCGGCGATGCAGCGGACATACTCGGGACCGGATTCCGGTGTTGGTGCGTCGTACGCCTGGTCTGGCAACAAGAAGGCCGGTTCAGGCTCGATGAAGATCACCGAATCGGTGCCGGGTAGCCGTGTTGTCTTGGATCTTTCGTTCCTCAAACCGTTCAAAGCGCAGAACGTCACGACGTTTCTTCTCGAACCGCAGGACAGTTCGACTCGGGTGACATGGCAAATGACAGGGAAGAAGAACTTCTTCTTCAAGATTTTCGGATTCGTTTTCAGCATGGACAAGATGGTGGGCAAGGACTTCGAGAAGGGCCTTGCACAGTTGAAAGCCGAAGCCGAAAAGGGCTGATGCCGCGGTGGTACCGTCACCCGGTGTTACGGATGACGCCCACCGACGCCCAAACTTTCTGGATTTCGGAAAAGATCCCCAACGATCAACTCCTGCTGTACTGCTTCGAGGGGCAATCGGAATCGCTCGAGGATGTACGACGCGCGGTCCTCGATCGCGCGTCGTCGATTCCGGATCTGTGCGTGCGGATTCGTGAAGTGCCGTGGCATCTGGATTATCCGCTGTGGGAACCGATGCCGGTCGACCAGTCGTTGGTCGTGACGCATCGACTTCCCGACTCTTCGTGGGAGCAGTGCATCAACGCGATCGAGGTGTTGCTCGAGAACCACGTCAATCCGCGCGCGACACCCTGGCTGCTGCATCTTTTCGAAGGCGTGCACGGCGCACCGCGCTGCGACGGCCCTGCGTTGATTGCCGTTCTGCAAGTGGCTCATTCGCTGGCGGACGGCAAGCGGGCGAGTGCTGTTGCCCGCACGCTGTTCTCGGCAGACGAGCCGAAAAGCACAGAGATCGACAGACGCTCGATCAGTTCGGTAGAAATACTCGCCCGGGCAGGACTGCGCCTGCCCAGCCAGATCTACCGACTGTTTCGCGACGGCCGCGCGGGTCATCAGGCTCAGCTACAACTCCAGGCCGATACCGAGTCGGGAGTTGTTGCGCCGCAGGCCCCGAACCGTCCGAAGGTTACCTCGAACATCGCCCCGGATGCGCACAGGCTTGTTCGGATGGTCGTGCGCGACGCGGTGGATCTCCGAGCCGACGGGGTCTCCGTGACAGTGGGGGCGATGACGGCTATCTCGGTGGCCATGACCAAATACCTACTGGCCGCCGATGGCGCCGTTCCTCCTGAGTTGGGCGCGGAGGTCACTATCGCGAAGGATGGAAAACCGAAATCGCGCAACCACTTCCGTAACGCAGGTGTCGGTCTGTTTCCGGAGGTGGCCGATCTTCGCGAGCGAGCCGAACGCATCACGGAATCGCTGGCCGAGCGCCGAGCGCGAGCAGCGCACCCATCCAGTGCGGCGTCGGACCGGGCGCTCGAGGCTGTGCCGGGGCCGCTGATTCGTTGGGGCGTGCAGCAATACGACTTCACCGCGATTCCCGAGACGGTGACGGGTAATACGGTGGTGTCGAGTGTTGCTCGCGGAGCCGCGGACTTGGTGTTCGGCGGCGGAACCGTGCGATTCACGGCAGGGTTTCCGAGCCTGTCGCCGGTCATGTCACTCACACACGGTGTCCACGGAATCGGTGACACCGTGACCATCAGCATCACAACCAGTCCGTCGGCGATTGCGGATATCGATCACTACGAACAGTTGATGCACGACGCGATCGACGAGGTGCGCGATACCTTTGCGCGGCGGGTCTGATCTACTGGCCCTATGGGATTCACGCGCGCGGAGTTGGAGTCGTATCGCGACGCCGAGATCGACGATCTGATCGGACCAGGTTGCCGATTGCTGTTCGTAGGCATCAACCCGGGATTGTGGACGGCAGCAACGGGTGCGCATTTTGCGAGGCCGGGTAATCGTTTCTATCCGGCGTTGTTGCGGGCAGGCATCATCGAACGCCCGATTGATCCGTCAGACGGTATGTCGGAAGCAGACACACAACACCTGATCGATCGGGGAGTGGGCATCACGAATCTCGCTGTGCGGGCAACGGCGCGCGCCGATGAATTGACGCCGGAGGAGCTGGCGGCGGGTGGAGTTCGGGTGCGAAACATCGTGCAGGACACCAAGCCTGTTGTTGTTGCCTTCGCCGGGATCACCGCCTATCGAACAGCTTTCGGCAACAAGAAAGCCAAGGCCGGCCATCAGGACCATGATTTCGAGGGGGCGAAACTCTGGATCGTGCCCAATCCGAGTGGGCTCAATGCGCACGAAACGGTGGATACGCTCGCCGCTAAATACCGCGATGCGGCCCGGGACGCCGGAATCCTGTAACTGATAGCGGAGTTCGGTAAAAGCGGCGTGAACTAGGCGCTACAGTGCAGATATGTCATTTCTTTACAATATCTTTGTAGTTATTCACCTGCTCGGTATGGCGGCCCTTGTCGGTAGCTATTTCACAGTCCTGAAGGCTCCGAAGATCACCGAGGTCATGGTCTGGGGTGCACGCCTCCAGTTCCTGTCCGGTCTCATCATCGTCGGACTCGGCGAAGGTGCCCTGGACAAGAACTACATTCACGCGAAGATCGCTGTGAAGCTTGTACTTTCACTGGCCATCGTCGCGTTGGCGGAGATCACGCGGGCCAGGCAGAAGAAGGGGCAGCCAAACCCCAACCTGGTACACGTGGTCGGTGGACTGTCCGTCGTGACTGTTTTTGTGGCTGCTCTCTGGACCTGACAAACCCACAAACAAGCCCCGGCGAATCGGAATTCGCCGGGGCTCTTTGCTATTGAACTGTCTACAGACCCGGACGCTTGCCGATCGTCAGGGTTACTTCACCGGTATGGGCAAAGAAGTCGTTGCCCTTGTCGTCTACGACGATGAACGCGGGGAAGTCCTCTACGTCGATCTTCCAGACGGCTTCCATACCCAGTTCGGCGTACTCGAGGATGTCGACCTTCTTGATGCAGTCGAGTGCCAGACGAGCCGCCGGTCCACCGATCGATCCGAGGTAGAAACCGCCGTGCGTGTTGCACGCGTCGGTGACCTGCTTGGACCGGTTTCCCTTGGCCAGCATGATCATCGAGCCACCAGCGGCCTGGAACTGCTCGACGTACGAGTCCATGCGGCCGGCCGTGGTCGGGCCGAACGAACCGGAGGCCATTCCATCCGGAGTCTTGGCAGGTCCGGCGTAGTACACCGGGTGATCCTTGAGGTACTGCGGCATTTCCTCGCCGGCGTCGAGGCGCTCTTTGATCTTGGCGTGCGCGATGTCGCGGGCCACGACCAACGGACCGGTGAGCGACAGACGCGTCTTCACCGGGTGCTTGGACAGCTCGGCGAGGATCTCGGCCATGGGCTTGGTGAGGTCGATCTTGACCGCTGCGCCCTTGCCGGTTCCGGAGATTCCGTCGGTTTCGGAGTCGAGCTGCGCGTCGGTGACCTCGGGCAGGAAACGGCCCGGGTTGAATTCGAGCTGTTCGAGGAAGACACCTTCGGGCGTGATCTTGGCCTTGGCCTGACGGTCTGCGGAGCACGACACGGCAATGGCAACGGGCAGCGAAGCGCCGTGGCGGGGGAGACGGACGACGCGGACGTCGTGGCAGAAGTACTTACCGCCGAACTGTGCGCCGATGCCGATCTTCTGCGTGAGCTCGAAGACCTTCTTCTCGAGTTCGTGATCGCGGAAGCCGCGGCCCGTGATGGCGCCTTCGGTGGGGAGCTCGTCGAGGTAGTGCGCGGACGCGTACTTGGCCGTCTTCATCGCGAACTCGGCAGACGTGCCACCGACGACGATCGCGAGGTGGTACGGCGGGCACGCTGCGGTACCGAGCGAGCGGATCTTTGCCTCGAGGAACTGCATCATCGAGTCGGGGTTCAGGATCGCTTTGGTTTCCTGGTACAGGTAGGACTTGTTTGCGCTGCCGCCGCCCTTGGCCATGAACAGGAATTTGTACGAGTTCTCGTGTCCGGCAGCAGTATCGGCATACAGCTCGATCTGTGCGGGGAGGTTGTTTCCGGTGTTCTTCTCGTCCCACATCGTGATGGGGGCGTTCTGCGAGTAACGCAGGTTGAGGCGTGTGTAGGCGTCGTACACACCGCGGGCGATGGACTGCTCGTCATCACCGGGGGTCAATACGTGCTGTCCGCGCTTGCCCATGACGATTGCGGTACCGGTGTCCTGGCACATCGGGAGAACACCAGCGGCTGCGATGTTTGCGTTCTTCAGGAGATCGAGAGCAACGAACTTGTCGTTGTTGGACGCTTCGGGATCGTCGAGGATGCTCGCCAGCTGCGTCAGGTGGTCGGTGCGCAGGTAGTGGGAGATGTCGTGCAGAGCCGTTTCGGTCAGCAGACGCATCGCTTCGGGCTCGACCTTCAGGAAGGTCCGACCGTCCGGGCCTTCGACTGTCGACACCCCTTCAGTGGTGAGCAGTCGGTACTCGGTGGTGTCCTCACCGATCGGCAACAGGTCCTCATAGAGGAAGTCGGCCATCTTTTCTCCTGAACAAGGGTGCGTGCGAAGGTCTCGTTCAGGTTATCGTTGGGGGTTTTCCTCGATTACGCCGGGCGGTCGGACGGTAGTCGTGACTGGGTCGTTTGCCCTCGAAACGGAACATTTCGGGCAATAATGTCCATCTGTGCTCGGCAACTCGAGGGACGTTTTCATGAGAGGTATCCGCATAGCGCGTGCATTGATCGGTGCTGCGACGGCCGCAACCGTTCTCTTTGTCGTGTCGTCGCCGGCAGTGGCCGAGACGGGCGGTCCACGCGTGATCAGCGCCGTACCCGCGCAAGGCCGCCTCGTCGACGTCGTCGTGTATTCACCGTCGATGGATCGCGGAATTCCGGTCCAGGTGCTTCGCCCGGCCGACACGTCGACGCCCGCGCCGACGCTGTACTTGCTCAACGGAGTGGATGGTGGGAAGAACGACGCGACATGGTCGGTACGTACCGACGTGCCGGAGTTCTTCGCCGACAAGCACGTCAACGTGGTCACTCCGTTGGACGGGGCGTTCAGCTATTACACCGATTGGTTGCGGCCGGATCCGGGGCTCGCACAGATCAACGACAACAACGGCGTGAACAGGTGGACCACGTTTCTCACGTCGGAACTGCCGCACGTGATCGACGAGTATTTCGATACGACGGGCGAGAACGCACTCGGGGGGATCTCGATGGCGGGTACATCTGTGTTGAATCTGGCGATGAGTGCGCCGACGGTCTACAACAGCGTCGCTTCGTTCAGTGGCTGCGCGATGACCAGTCCCGGTCCGGGACAGGATTTCGTCAAAGTGGTCGTCGGGATCGGTGGGGGTAACCCCGAGAACATGTGGGGGCCGTACAAGGACCCCGCGTGGGTTGCACACGATCCGGTGGTGAATGCGGAGAAGCTACCGCGAATTCCGATGTACATCACGACCGCAACGGGCATCCCCGGCCCGTACGACACGTTGGCAGATCCGCGAATCGACAACGACGTCGCGGTGCTGGCAGCGACGCTGGCTCTGGGTGGGGGCATCGAGGCTGCGACACATTTCTGCACAATGCAGTTGGCGGATCGCACCACCGCACTGGGCATGGATAACATCCGATACAACATCAAACCGGCCGGTACCCACTCGTGGGGCTACTGGCAGGACGACCTGCACGATTCGTGGCCGATGTTTGCCGCGTCCCTCGGCTTGTAAGGACTTTTGCATGCGTATGTCTCAGATCGCACTGGCGTGCGCCGTGTCGCTGGCGTCGGTCGTTGCTCTCCCGATCGTTGCGAGCGCGGACGAAGCAGCGCCGCCGGCACAAACCGTGTCCGCCGATGCGTCGCCGCGAATCGCCGCGACCACTTCGGTGTCGGAGCGGGAAGTGCTGCTCGACGTCGACAGTCCGGCGATGGGCCGCACGATGGCCGTGCGGGTGTTTCTCCCGGCCGATAGTTCGGAGCCTCGGCCCGTTCTGTACCTGCTCGACGGAAACTCGGGCCAGATCGAGGACAACAACTGGTTCGAACCGACGAAGGGCAATGCTCGGGAGTTCTTCGCGGACAAGAACGTTTTTGTGGTTGCGCCGATCGGCGGAACCGGAACCATGTACACCGATTGGCAGGAAGACCACCCGAAATTCGGCAAGCTCAAGTGGGAGACATTCCTGACCAAGGAATTGCCGCCATTGATCGACGGGGCCTTCGACACCAGTGGGCGCAACGCGATCGGTGGCATCTCGATGGGGGCCGAGGCCGCGCTCATGCTTGCCCAGCGGGCACCGGATCTGTACGACGGGGTAGCTGCCTACAGTGGGTGCTACACGACGGTGGGTGGATTCGGTAAGGCTCTGACGGATCTTGTTGTCATCAACGGAATGGCCACATCGGAGCAGATGTGGGGTCCGGTGGACAGCCCCGCGTGGCGCGAGCACGACATCTTTGCCAACGCGGACAAGCTTCGCGGCACAAAGGTGTACCTGTCATCGGGCACAGGATTGCCGGGTCCCCACGAAACACTCGAGACGCCCGACCTTGCTCGGGTCGTTGTCGTCGGTGGTGTCATGGAACTCGGTGCCAATCTGTGTACCGATCAGATTTCCGGTGTGCTCCGCAGTCACGGCGTCGACGTCACGCGCAGCGCGCAACCGGTGGGCACACACGGTTGGCCGTATTGGTCCGACGAACTGGCGCGTTCCTGGCCGGTGATCGAGTCGGCTCTGTTCGACTGAACTACCCGATGATTTCCGGCGGCCGCGACGGTCTATCCCTGTGAAGACCGTCCCGACCTAAGGAGTAGTCATGCCCTCGATCACCCCGTGCCTGTGGTTCGACACGCAAGCGGAGGAAGCAGCACAGTTCTACATCTCGGTTTTCGGCAAAGGGAAAATCATCGGAATCGAGCGATACGGCGAGGGATCGCCGTCCGGTCAACCGGCAGGGTCGGTCATGACGGTGGTGTTCGAACTCGACGGACAGCGGTTCACCGGGTTGAACGGCGGACCGATGTTCACGTTCTCGGAGGCGGTGTCGTTCGAGATTCCGTGCGCCGACCAGGCTGAAGTCGACCACTACTGGTCGGCTCTGACCGAGGGCGGTGAGGAAAGCCAGTGCGGTTGGCTCAAGGACAAGTTCGGTCTGTCGTGGCAGGTGGTGCCGAACCGATTGATCGAATTGATGCAGGATCCCGATCGCACAAAAGCCCAGCGTGTGATGGACGCGATGATGCAGATGAAGAAGATCGACGTGGCAGAACTCGAACGTGCCGCACTCTGAGAGTCGACTGTGAGTGTCGACGCAAACCTGGCGGGCACGTCAGCAGCGTCGGTACACTTGAATGAGTGAATTTTCAGCTAACTGCGGCGATGGGTGACGGCCTTATATGAGTTTTTCAACCGTGTCTGATGCTGTTGTCCTGAACACGGCCCCGTCTACCTCGCGTCCTCGCGTTCACGCGTACATCGACATCGTGGTGGTCATCGCGGTTCTGGTGGGAACCAATCTGATTGCGCACTTCACCACGGTGTGGGCGAGCATCGCGACGGTTCCGATCTCGGCGCTTGTGCTGCTCGCGATGAGCAAGCGCAGAGGGCTGGGCTGGGCGGAGTTGGGCCTGTCCCCGAAGCATCTCAAAAGCGGTTCGAAGTACGCACTCATCGCAGTCGGACTTGTTCTGACCGTCGTGGCGGTCGGCGCGTTGCTGCCGCTGACCAGGCCGTTCTTCATGGCTGATCGTTACGCGACCATCTCGGGCGCAATCATCGCGTCGATGATCATCATTCCCCTGCAGACCGTTATTCCGGAGGAATTGGCATTCCGCGGTGTCCTGCACGGGACGCTTAACCGGGTCAGTGGCTTCCGGGGTGTCGCCGCAGCGGGTTCGTTGACGTTCGGGCTGTGGCACATCGCGTCGTCGATGGGTCTGACCAGTGGAAACGAGGGACTGTCCGGCTTCCTCGGTAATGGGGTCGTCGGACAGATCGCCGGTATTCTCGGCGCGGTTCTGGCCACCGCGGCGGCCGGTCTCGTCTTCACCTGGCTTCGCCATCGAAGTGGCAGTCTTCTTGCGCCCATCGCATTGCACTGGTCCCTGAACGGCGCGGGCGCTTTGGCCGCAGCGTTCGTGTGGCACGCCACCATGAACTGATCCGGACAATTCGAACGCGCGGTATCGCCGCGACTGTGATTTGCTCAATGAGTGATACAGCTGCATCGGGGCCATATCTTCCACATTTCCGGTAGCCCGACGGTCGAGGGCGCGGCCGACGCGCTCGTCTCTCTCCCCGACGGTGTGCTCGCGATCGACGACGACGGTGTTGTGGCTTTCTGTGGTGAATTCGACGCGTTGCCGCAGCATCTGCACGGCGGCGACGTCCACGATCATCGCCCAGGGTTTCTGCTCCCCGGATTCATCGACACTCACGTTCACTTTCCGCAGATCTACGCCGGTGACGCCTACGGCGGTGGACAACTGCTCGAGTGGCTCGATCTCTGCGTGTTCCCCTCGGAATCACGATTGGCCGATCCGGAATTTGCCGCGCACGCCGCTGCCGCGTTCTGTGCTCGCCGGATAGCCACCGGAACTACTGCGGCAATGGTCTTCGGTTCCGCTTTTCCACACGCGCAGGACGCGTTGTTCGCGGAAACTCAGCGAACCGGGCTTCGCCTCGTCAGCGGCCGTGGCATTCAAACCACGGGGCCCGAATCTGCAGCCGCGCTCATCACGTCCGAGGACGACGCGATCACGCTGACCCGCGACGAGATCGATCGGTGGCACGGTGCGGACACCGGTGACGTTGACACTGCTCTCCTGCACGTTGCCGTCGTACCGCGGTTTTCCCTGGCCGTGACGGCGCAGACCCTGAAGAATCTGGGGGAGTTGTACGACTCGGTGCGAGGCCGTGGCGTGTACTTCCACAGTCACCTCAACGAGAACAACAGGCCGGGCACCGGCGAAGTGGCGACGACGCTCGAGCGTTACCAGGTTCAGTCGTACCTCGATACGTACGACGGCAAGTTCCTGCCAGGCTCCGAAGTCGGTGGCAAGTCTTTCCTCGGACCCCGCGCAATTCTTGCGCACTCCGTCCACTGCCAGGATTCCGAATTGGCTCGGATGGCGGAGACCGGAACGTCGATTGCTCATTGCCCGACGTCGCAGCAGTTCCTCGGTTCCGGCACGATGCCGTGGAAGCGAACGGTGGCGGCGGGAGTCAACATCGCGATCGGTTCGGACTTCGGCGGCGGCGACGAATTCCTCCTGTCGCGGGTTCTGGGCGACGCTTTCAAAGTGCATATCTCGGAGGAGGGCGAGCGCGCGCTTTCGCTCCACCCGGCCGAATTACTGTTCACGGGAACACTGGCCGGAGCGCGTGCGCTGGACATGGAGAACCGCATCGGAAACCTCGACGCCGGTAAAGAGGCAGATTTTCTCGTCGTTGATCCTGCCGGGTGGCCGGCGCTGGGAAATCTGATCGACTTCGGCACGCGGTCGCCTGATCCGATTCTGGCGCGTGATCAAACTCTGTTCGGATTGTTGATGGCGATGCGTGAGCCGGCGATCTCGCACGTGTACGTCCAGGGTCGCAGGGTGTCGACCTGACGTGTCCGGTTCGGCGACGGTTGTCACGGCCTATCACCGCCTCGAAAACGGTGGTGATGAGCGCTTTGCCGAGTGGACCGCTCAGGCTGTCAGAACAGCGAGATCGGCTCAGGGCTATCTCGGCAGCGCAATCAGTGACGGTTCAGAGCTTTCCGATTACGGTGTGTCCCATACCTTTTCCAGCGTCGAAGAGCTACATGGCTGGCTCGACTCGCCAGCGCATGCACGTCTTGTCGACCACGGGGTGGCGCGGGGGATCCGCGCCAAGAGTTCGGACCTTGTCCTTGTGGACGATGCTGTGCCGCCGCCCGGCATCGGCGTGTACGACCACACGGTTGTCGCCGGACGGCAAGACGAATTTCTGCGGACCCAGCATCGCCTGATCGTGGAAAGTTCGCGTTTCTCAGGGTACGAGAGCGCATTGCTGCTGTGCTCGACTGCCGATGCGACGCGGTGGCAATCGGTTCTGCGCTTCCGGACGGAACCGCAACTGTCCGCGTGGATGCGATCGGAGCAGCGGGCGGCGGTGTTGCCTGCGCTTCGCGAGGAGTTGGCGGAAGACTTCACCGAATCCGTGCGCTCCACCCCGTTCGGCACGATCTTGCGCACCGAGAACGGGCAGACGCGGGCGACTCCGAACTGGAAGACCGCGATGATCATTCTTCTGGTCCTCTACCCGACAGTGATGACGTTGTCGCGATTTCTCGGTCCGGTGCTCGACGGGATCGGCGCACCGCCCTGGCTGTCGATGTGGCTGAGCCAGATCGTCAGCGTTGGGGCGATGACGTGGTTCCTGATGCCGGCGGCGACGCGTCGGTTCGGTCGATGGCTCGACCCGTTCGACGGAGCGAAACTACGCACGAACGTCCTCGGCACCGCCGCTGTCCTGGCGATATATGCCGGGACGCTCGGGTTGTTCGCTTCCGTGAAGTGGTTGCAGTTCTGGGACTACTTCGACTGAATCCTGCCGCGCCGGAAGTACGTGATCGGTCCGAAAAAGTTGATCGCGATGATCGCTGCCCATTTGGCCTTACTGCCGTTGACCGCCGCACGATCGCGCTTCGCCAGATCGGCCCAGGCGGCGATTGCCAGAATCGACTGGATCGACCCCATCACGATCACAATGCGTCGTTGGCGCGGTGAGAGTTCACTCCATGACTTCTTGTTGCGGCTCATGACATCAACTGTGCCCGATGCGTCTGCAACGGCCCGGACATTTGGTGTGAATAGCATCACGTTCTGGGAGGTCGGGTTTGTTTCGGGCTTCGTTGCGATCGGACTCGACAGGCATCAATGTTCTGTTAATCGCAGCCGTGGCTGAAGAGTTGCGCGGCATGGCCTCCGTGCGCCGATCGGCCTCGCGGGGAATCGTCCCATTCCTGGTCAGGGCGGCGCTAGTGCTGAAACAGGATCAATTAAGTTAGGCTTACCAACATCATTTGGCTGAATTGAGAGATTGCGAAGTAATAACCACTAATGGAAACCGTGTTCGGATATCGTTAAAAATAGGGCGAATTATCTCGATCGGATCACGCCTGCTGGGCGTTACCTGTGAATATGCGTTTGCCGCCTAGGTCCGAAGATGTAACGTCCCGGACACATTTGGTGTCGCGGAAGTAACGGAAGACCTCTAGTCTTAGTCCAGCAGGTCAGCAAGAGGGCCTGTTAGACCACTGATGTTTCATCTTCGACAGGAGTTAACACATGACCAGCGCTGAACTCTCGGGCCAGTTCTCTTTCATCACCGACTTCCTCAGCAACGCATCTGACCTGTTCAGTGCTCTGACGTTCTTCACGTCGCTCAGCTGATAACTTCCGGCCGCTACGGCCGATGACGATGGCCCTCGAAACGAAAGTTTCGGGGGCCATCGTTTTTGTTGTCGCTGGTCACGGCGGTGGTGTGGCTGGTGTTGGTCAAGTGCAAGGCGGTGGCCTTGTGACTGTGGTGCAATCGAGTGAACAAAGAAACTCGACTTTCCGCCTAGATCGGGCGGGATACGCCGATGATCGGAGCAGTGTGCACGTCTCACGAAGAAGTTTGTTCAAGTACGCGGCCGCAGGTTCTGCCGCCGCTGGACTGGCCGCGCTCAGTGGCACGGCCACGGTGGCCAATGCCGGCTCGCTCGGAACTCTGCTCGACTACTCCGCCGGGGTCCCGTCGGCGCAGTCGATTCGGGCGGGCGGCTACGCGGGCGCGATCCGCTACGTATCCGACCGCCGCCCTGACGCAAACTGGATGGTGGGGAAGCCAGTCAAGGCGGGTGAAGTGAACGCTCTGACAGCAGCGGGACTGCAGGTCGTGTCCTGCTATCAGTTCGGAAAAAGTGCGACGGCCGATTGGCGTGAAGGCCGCGAAGGCGGCAAGAGGCATGCAACACGGGGCCTCGAATTGCACCGCCAAGCGGGTGGACCCGAGGGGCGTCCGATCTACGCGTCCATCGACGACAACCCGTCGCCGGCCGAGATCAACAACCTCATCAGGCCCTATCTCGAGGGATGGGCGTCGGTAGTCGGCAATCAGAATCTTGGAATCTACGGAAACACCGGCGTGCTCGACGCGATGATCGGCGTGGGGGTCGGAACCTGGTACTGGCAACATAATTGGGGCTCGCCGAAGGGCTACGTCCATCCTCGCGCGCACCTGCATCAGTTCGAGATCGACAAGCGCACGGTCGACGGAATCGGCGTCGACCTGAATTCGATCCTTGCCCTCGACTACGGGCAGTGGTCATTGGCCGGTTCGATCGTGCCCAACATTCCGATCGGCTCTATCGCACCATAGCGCCGAATTTTGCCAACCAGGCGCGGGCATCCTCGGGAAGGTTGCCCGCGGCTTCGGCGGCCAAGCACCAGGCTTTGGTCATCGCCAGGAAATTCATCGGGTTGTATGCGTCTTCCTCGCGGGAGAACAATCCGTCTCCGGCGTAGTGCAGGATCGTGATGTTCGCGGCGCCGTGAGTGGATCCGTCGCCCGGGTCTTCCATAGGATTGTCGATTTCGCAGATGATCCACCCGCGCTCCTCGTCGATCACGTACCAGTTTGCGGGGAACTCCGTCATGCGTTTTCCCGGGAACTCGGTCATCGTGCGGGTGACCCACTTGCGCACGGCCTCACGGCCGTTGAGGGTCCCGAAGGCATGCTCGACGTAGACGACGTCTTCGGTGAACATGTCGGCAAACGCATTCCAATCGCCGCTGCGCGTGCATTCGACGACGGTGTTCTGGAAACCCGTAAAGGCCTGATCGAGTTCAGCGCGTGTCCATGCCATGTGTGACTCCTCGGGTAGACGACCGAGTCAAATTAGAACATGTTCTCGTGTCCGAGAGGTGCGGATTCGGCCGATCTTGTGTTGCGGTACCGTCGTTGACGGGTCGGGACCCGTATTTGCGAGAGGAAATATTTTCATGGAGTTTCTCATCGACTTCATCTACACCCTGCTGTCGAAGCTGCAGATTGCCGGCAGCATCGAAGGCGCTCCGGAGAAGTAGCACCTCCCGCAGTTCTTACGGCCGTGTCATTCTTGCGGCCGCGACGTGGTTGATTCCCTGTGCGGCGCTTTCCGTTTGGGAATCAACCACGCGAAGATCATCGCTACGGCCGCCGCGACAATCGAAATCACGAACGTGGCTTTGAACATATCGAGCGTGGGGTAGACGCGGTCGTGGACCATGATGGTGGCACCGGCAAGCACAACGCTCACCACGGCGGCAGAACTCGAGGTTCCGATCGACCGCATCAGTGAGTTCAAACCATTCGCGGCAGCCGATTCCGTGATCGGAACCGAGCTCATGATGAGGGCCGGCATCGCCGAGAATGTCAGTCCCACACCAGCTCCGATCACCATTCCGGCCAGCGCGACTTGCCACACCGCGGACGTCGCGAAGAGGGCGGCGACGTAACCGAGTCCGATGACCAGCGATCCGGTCAGCAAGGTGATGCGCGGACCCTTCCAATCCGAGATGCGGGCGGAAACGGGGGAGAGTGCCATCATCACCAGTCCGGCGGGTGCGAGTACCAGGCCGGTGGTCACCATCGACAATCCGAATCCGTAGCCGGTGTCCTTCGGAGCCATGAGAAGTTGTGGCAGCGACAGCGAATTCCCGTACATCGAAAAGCCGATGGCAATGGATGCGAGGTTGGTGAACAGCACTTGTTTACGTGCCGCGATCCGCAGATTCACCAGCGGCGCACTGCGTCTGAGCTCCCAGAAGCCCCACGCCACGAAGATGACGACCGACGACGCCAGTAGCCCCAGGGTCTTGGGATCGGTCCATCCCCACGTGCCGCCCTTGGTGATCGGCAGGAGCAGGGCGATCAGGGCAGCGGCCAGGCCGAGGGCGCCGACGAAGTCGAAACGTCCCGGCTTGCGGACGGATGACTCGGGAATGACGAAGAACACCAACAACATACAGAGGCAACCCAGAGCCGCGGACACGACAAACAGGAAGTGCCAATCGGCGCTCTGAGCGATGAGCGCGGCGATGGGAAGGCCGACAGCGCCGCCGACGCCCAGGGTGGCGCTCATGACGGCCATCGCGCCGCCCACCTTCTTCGGTGGCAGAACGTCACGCAGGATGGCAATGCCCAGCGGGATGGCACCAACGGAGGCACCTTGGAGCGCGCGCCCGATCACCAGCACGATGAGCGACGACGACAGCGCGCAGATGACGGAACCGAGAACCACCAGGCCGAGACTGACCAGGATCATGCGTTTCTTGCCGAACATGTCGCCGAGGCGGCCGCTGATCGGGGTGATGACAGCAGCGGCGAGAAGCGTAGCGGTGATGGCCCACGACGTGTCGGCCGGCGACGCGTTCAGCAGGCTCGGTAGCTGAGGGATGATCGGGACGACCAGCGTCTGCATCAGGGCGACGACGATCCCGCACAGGCCGAGGACAGTGAGGATCAATCGTGGGCGCGGGGACACTGTCGCGTCGACGGCTGTTTCCGTGTTCGACGGATGGGCGTGAACGGACATTCGGCTCCCGAAGTATGTGGGTAGCGCTTGCCACCTATTCTGTGCACGCTACACATTCTGTGTATCCTGCACAACGTGACGAATGTGCACGGACAAAAGCCGGACCCAGACCGCGACCTTGTCGACATTGAATACGAGTTGACGCTGTTGTCGCGGTATCACGCCCTGGCACAGCGCGCCGAACTTCATCTGGACCGCTCGGCATACCTGCTACTCGGGCGCCTGGAACTACAACAACCGATGAGCTTGAAAGAGCTGTCCTGCGCCTTCGGATTGGACATTTCGACCATCAATCGGCAGATCGGCGCTCTCCGTCGCCAAGGCTTGGTCGAACGCGTCGAAGACCCGGACGGCGGACTCGCGAGAAAGGTCCGCCCCACCGAGTCCGGTCTGGCACAACTGCGCGCAGACCGTGAACATTCGACTGCCGGTGTGGCAAAGGTGGTGCGAAACTGGACGCCGGAGTCGCGTCGGGCGTTGGGTGACCTACTGCGGCACTTGAACCAATCGGTGGAAGAACTCGAAGGTCGGACCTGGCCGCGGCCGGCACCCGACGATCACGTCTGAGTGTGAGCTAGCGTCGAATCCGGTTCGGGCGCAATCACAACCAGATTCGGCCGGTCGTCCGGCGACGAGTGATTTCCGCGCCACGACATCAGTGACCACCGAGACAGCGCGGAAAACGCCGATCCGAGACTGGCAAAGGAACCAGAGCTCAGGATCGACCCGGCCGAACCGATGCTGCCGATCGACAGTATCGAGAAGGCGCTGCCGATCGACAAGATCGAGTGAGTGCTACCGATCGAAAGAATCGATCCTTCGGAGCGGATCGACAGAATTGATCTGGAATGTCCCATTCCTTGGTCTATCACGAGCACTGCACACACAAAAGAGGCCCGCCGAAAATTCGGCGAGCCTCTTTGCGTCGTTTGTGGATCAAGCCACTGCGAACATACCCACGGTCGGCAGGAAGCTGCAGGTGATGCGATCTGCGCCTTCGGGCTGGGTGGTCAGCGAACCGCTGATCACGGACAGCACGCGTCCCGGGCCGGTGTTGGCGATAGCCGACAGGGTGGCGGGGCCGTCCGGGTTGATGCGAGCGGCCGTGGTGAGATTCTGCGTAGCGCTGCGACCGTTGTCGATGTTGATCCAGGTGACCGTCAGCGGGACGGGCTGGTCATCGGTGGCCGGAGCAGTGCCAAGCGCGGTGAAGACAAACCCGGCCTGACCTGCGGCAGGTCCCGGAGGCGGCAGGTGTGCCGGGCCGGGAACGGCAAGTGCGGTGCCGACGGAATCAGCCGTCGCGGAGATGCAGCCCTTACCCAGAGTCGGGTACAGGAACTGTGCGATGACGGGGGCGTTTTCGTCCGGAATCGCCGGTCCGCCGCCGCCGCTGCCGTCGAGGAAGGTGATGACCTTCTCGAGCGTCGCCTTGATCTCGGGCGGGAGCCCGGCGGAATTGAGAATCGCGCGAGCCTGTGCGAGCAGATCGGCCTGCGGATTGCCGGCGACCTGGGTGACGCCCTGGGCGTCGACGGGGCCTGCGGCTGCGCCGATGATGGCGGGAGCAAACGATGCCAGGAACTCGATCGGCACACTGTCCGGTGTCGGCGCGGGAGCCGGATCGGCCATTGCCTGTGCCGGCAATGCAAGTCCTGCTGCTGCGGCAATTGCGACGGCGGTGAACGCCTTACGCATACCTCGGGTTCGAAGCACTGTTTCCCCATCCTTAGTCAGACCGCGCAGGCGCCGTAGCGCCTGCGTTGACGGCTCGAGGGGTCACTCTATGTAAGTGAGCCCCGGGTTGTACAGCCGTTCAGTTTCTGAGCAGCTACGGATCCCGGTGGAGTCTATTACATGACTGGCCTCGAAATGATTGCTTGCAGACCATACCCTGTGACAGAAGTGATCAATGTGAATATTGATGCAACTGTTATGTCGGTTCAGGCGGTTTCAGACGTCAGCTTTTTGCCGAATCTGCGACAAGCGCATCGATCTTCCGAGCAAACTTCACGTCGAGTTCGGTAATGCCGCCCGCCGAATGTGTCGACAGTGTGTAGGTGACTTTCCGCCACCGGACGTCCATGTCGGGATGATGATCGGCGGCTTCGGCAGCTGCGGCGACGTCCTGAAGCAGCGCGACGGCTTCGGGGAATGTTGTCGATTCGACCACCCGCGCAATTGCATTGTCGGATCTGTGCCAGTCGGGCAGTTCCGCGAGAGCAGCGTCGATCGCGGAATCGGACATCACGGAAGCCATACTCCATCATGGTGTCATGAGCGACGAGGCTGCAAGGGGTGGCGGGGCTGCCGACGAGTACGAGATAGTGGCCGGTGCGATCTTCCGCGATGGCCGGTTGTTGCTGGCGCAGCGCATCCGCCCGCCGGAGTTGGCGGGGATGTGGGAGCTTCCGGGTGGCAAAGTCGAGGCGTTCGAGACGCCGCAACACGCTCTCGAGCGGGAACTGGCAGAAGAATTAGGCGTTGTTGTCCGCTGTGGGCGTCGAATCGGCGTCGACGTTGCATTGGGGAGTGGACGAGTTCTGCGAGCGTATCGAGTGGACATCCTGGCCGGGGAGCCCGCGGCACTGGATCATGCGCAGCTTGCGTGGGTGGACGCCGACGATCTGGAAAAGTTCGACATGGTGGTGAACGATCAGGCGTGGATACCGGATCTGCTCACCGAATTGCGCAGGCTCAGGCTGCCCGAGCCATCTTGAGGCCGACCTTGAGTTCCTTCTTGGAGGCGCCGTTGTTCTCGAGCTTCCGCATCCGCATGATCACAACCGGGCACTTCACGCAGCGAGTCTTCTTGCGGCAGCACTTCTTCTTGGGCTTGAGCTGCGAAACTTTGCTTGGCTTAACTTTTCCCATGTGGCACTGCGTCTTTCCTTCAACGGCGATGGCGGAGAACCGCACTGCAGACAAGGTTAGCGTAACCTTAAAAGCGCTGAATTGCCAGCAAAAGATTTACCTGCTGCAGTAGTGGTGAAAATCACTATCTGCAGGTCGTGGCCGTGATAGAGGACGCACTTTGCGCGAGCAGGTCTTCGGAGCGAGTAGTATTTACTAGGCCGCGGTGCCTTCTCGAGGCGATTCGTGCACGTACTCGGATCACACATTCGTGCAGCGGCCACCAGAAGAGCCGTGCGATGCGAGTTTCGCGTGGCCGATTACTTAGCCGAATTACTCAGCCAGGAGAGCCATCGCGTGACCACCACCAGCTTCCGTAACGTTGCCATCGTCGCACACGTCGACCACGGCAAGACCACCCTCGTTGACGCCATGCTTCGTCAGTCCGGCGCCTTCGAGGAGCGCGCCGAGCTGGTCGATCGCGTCATGGACTCAGGAGACCTCGAGCGCGAGAAGGGAATCACGATTCTCGCGAAGAACACCTCCGTACACAAGCGCAACGACGACGGCTCGATCACCGTCATCAACGTCATCGACACCCCCGGCCACGCCGACTTCGGTGGAGAGGTCGAGCGCGGCCTGTCCATGGTCGACGGTGTCGTTCTGCTCGTCGACGCTTCCGAGGGCCCGCTTCCTCAGACACGCTTCGTGCTGCGCAAGGCGCTTGCTGCGTCGCTGCCCGTCATCCTGGTCGTCAACAAGACGGACCGCCCTGACGCCCGCATCGAAGAGGTTGTCTCCGAGGCGCAGGATCTGCTCCTCGACCTCGCGTCGGACCTGTCCGACGAAGCCGCCGAAGCCGCTGAGCTCGCGCTCGGTCTCCCCGTCCTCTACGCCTCCGGCCGTGAGGGCAAGGCCTCGACCGTGCAGCCCGAAAACGGCCAGGCACCCGACGCTGAAGACCTCACCGCACTTTTCCAGGTCTTGATGGAGTACGTCCCGGCCCCCAAGGGCACGTCCGACGCACCCCTGCAGGCTCACGTCACCAACCTCGACGCGTCCGCATTCCTCGGCCGCCTCGCGCTGGTTCGTATCCACAACGGTGAGCTGCGCAAGGGCCAGACAGTGTCCTGGTGCCGCGAGGTCGACGGCGAGCCCGTCATCACCAAGACCAAGATCACCGAACTGCTCACCACCATCGGTGTCGAGCGCGTTCCGGCAGAGGTTGCCTACGCAGGCGACATCTGCGCAGTGGCAGGCTTCCCGGACATCATGATCGGCGACACCCTCGCTGATCTCGAGAACCCGGTGCCGCTGCCCCGCATCACCGTCGATCAGCCGGCCATCTCGGTCACGATCGGCACCAACACGTCGCCCCTCGTCGGCCGCGTCAAGGGTCACAAGCTGACCTCGCGCATGGTCAAGGCTCGCCTCGACCAGGAGCTCGTCGGTAACGTCTCGCTCAAGGTCCTCGACATCGGTCGCCCCGATGCGTGGGAGGTCCAGGGTCGTGGAGAGCTCGCTCTCGCCATCCTCGTCGAGCAGATGCGTCGCGAGGGCTTCGAGCTCACCGTCGGTAAGCCGCAGGTTGTCACCCAGGTCGTCGACGGCAAGGTCCACGAGCCGTTCGAAGAGCTGACCATCGACAGCCCGGAGGAATACCTCGGCGCCATCACGCAGCTCCTCGCAAACCGCAAGGGCAAGATGGTCCAGATGTCGAACCACGGCCAGGGCTGGGTTCGCATGGAGTTCATCGTTCCTTCGCGTGGACTCATCGGTTTCCGTACGGAATTCCTCACGGATACCCGCGGAACCGGTATCGCCAACGCCGTGTTCGACGGTTACGGCCCGTGGGCCGGCGAGATCCGTGCGCGCCACACCGGTTCGCTCGTTTCGGACCGCTCCGGCACCGTCACCCCGTTCGCCATGATCCAGTTGGCTGACCGTGGAACGTTCTTCGTCGAGCCCGGCGCAGACACCTACGAGGGCATGGTCGTGGGCATCAACCCGCGTCAGGAAGACCTCGACATCAACGTCACCCGCGAGAAGAAGCTGACCAATATGCGTCAGTCTTCCGCAGACGTGATGGAGACCCTCGCAAAGCCGATCAAGCTCGAACTCGAAGCAGCCATGGAATTCTGCTCCGGCGACGAGTGCGTCGAGGTCACCCCGGAGGACGTCCGCGTCCGCAAGGTGCACCTCAACGCAACCGAGCGCGCTCGTGAGCGTTCACGCAGCAAGTCCCGCGACAAGGCTTCTCTGTAGTCTTTCGCAGTAACAATCATGACAAGGCGAATGTGCCTTTTGCTCGGTGTTCTTCCGGCAAAAGGTACATTCGCCTTCATGGTTTCCAGGCATCGTGTTGGTTGGGAAACCGTGGACTCAGGCTGCGCGTGCCTGAAAACGGAAGGATATCTCTGTGGTTGCTGGACGTCGGTACCTGGCGTTGGCCGTGGCGGTGACAGCGTTGTCTCTGACGGCGTGCACTGCTGATCCACCGCCGCCTGTCGAGAGCACCGAGACGGTCAAGCCGACTACGACGCCCGTCACGCCGGCAATGCGGGTGGTGTCGGTGGCTATCGACCAGGTGGGTGACGGATTCAATCCCCACCTCCTCGCCGATTTGTCCCCGGTGAACTCTGCCGTCGGTAATTTGGTGTTGCCCAGCGTATTTCGTCCGATCAGCTCGCCCGTGCAGCCCGGCCAGGCCGAGTGGGTCCTCGACGACTCGTTGGCCGTCTCCGCGGAAGTTGTCTCGGAGGCGCCGTTCACGATTCGCTATCAGCTCCGCAACGAAGCACAGTGGTCCGACGGCGCACCGATCGCCGCCGAGGATTTCCGCTACCTGTGGCAGCAGATGATTTCGGTTCCCGGTGTTGTGAACCCGGCCGGGTACCAGTTGATTTCGGACGTCACCTCGTCCGGTGGCGGCAAGACCGTGAACGTCGTGATGCGCGCGGCGTATCCGGCGTGGCGTGAACTCTTCACCGATCTTCTTCCGT
The DNA here is from genome assembly GCF_019334125.1 of Rhodococcus globerulus. Taxonomy (NCBI): domain Bacteria; kingdom Bacillati; phylum Actinomycetota; class Actinomycetes; order Mycobacteriales; family Nocardiaceae; genus Rhodococcus; species Rhodococcus globerulus. Next base: position 6,184,173 of record NZ_CP079698.1, on the reverse strand, counting down.
CCCACCTTGTCAAAGACACCCCCGGCGGTTTCAGTACCGGTTTGAGTGAGGGAATTCCGGTGTCGGGGGCGCACTTCCACGTGCGCTCCGTCGACCGTGGCCGAGACGAGATCATCCTCGAACGCAACGACAGGTTCTGGGGAGAGCCGTCGGACCCGGATCAGATCGTGATGCGTCGGGCCGGGTCGGCGGCGCAGTTGGCCGAAGCGATGCGCACCGACGATTCGCAGATCGCGCAGATTCATGCGGGCAGTGCTACGGACATTCAGCTGTCGGCGGTTCCGGGAGTGAGCACGGCCTTTACGTTCGTGCCGCGCACTCTCGACATGACGATCAACGGACGCAGTGCCACGTTTGCCGATGTCCGGGTCCGCAAAGCTGTTCTGGGACTTCTGGATTCCGATCTCCTGGCAGTTGTCGCCGCGGGCAGTGAATCTGCTGCGGTTCCGGCAAAAGCGCAGATACTCTCGCCGTCCGATCCCGGCTACGTACCGACGGCGCCGCCCAAGCAGAGTCGTGAGCGTTCGATGGAGCAATTGGTGGAATCCGGCTACGTCGTCGTGCCGCCGGCGGGACCGGTCGTGGTCGGGGGAACAAACGGAAGCGTCGTCCGTGACGGCAAGCCGCTCGAACTGACGCTCGGGGCGCCGGAGAACGACGATATCGCGATCGCGGTGGCCAACACCGCTGCCGATGAACTGCGGGATGCGGGGATTGCGGCAACCGTGAAATCTCTTCCGGCAGAAGAGCTGTACGGTACGGAGCTCACGACGGGGAGCGTAGACATGGTGGTCGGCTGGATCCGCGCCGGCGTCGACCCTGCCACGTCGTTGGCGTCTCGGTTCAGTTGCCCCCTGACTCCCACCGTGCCGGTAACCACTACCGAGACTCCGGAGTCGACGTCTACCGCGCCGACGCCGACGACGGCTCGCGAGTCCGATTCGGAAGCGCCGAGCAATATTTCAGGACTGTGCGACCCTTCGCTGCAGCCGCGGATCGACGAAGCTCTCAGCGGGATCGGTGATTTCGGGGCGCTGATCGCCGACGCCGAGCCCAAGTTGTGGGATCTCGCGGCGGTTCTGCCCATCGTGCAGGACCGCACGTTGGCAGCACTGGGAACCGGCGTCGAAGGTGTCACCCTGACCAGTCCGGTTCAGGTTGGAATATTCGGTGACGCAACCAACTGGGTGAGGGTGAAGGAATGACCGTCGTAAAGAAGAGACTGCTGCTGGTTCACGCGCATCCCGACGACGAAACGATCACCACCGGCGGCACCATCGCCAGGTACGTCGACGAAGGTGCCGAGGTGACCGTCCTGACCTGCACGTTGGGTGAGGAAGGGGAGGTAATCGGTGATCGGTGGGCCGGGCTGGTTGCCGACGCCGCTGATCAACTCGGCGGCTACCGGATTGCGGAGCTGACCGCGGCGTTGTCCCGTCTCGGTGTGAGTGAACCCCGATTCCTGCTGGGAGCCGGTCACTTTCGTGATTCCGGAATGGCCGGTACGCCGTCAGCTGCCAATCCGCGGGCGTTCGTCAACGCCGATCTCGACGTTGCGGTTCGCGCCGTGGTCGAGGTGATCCGGGAACTGCGCCCGCATGTGGTGATCACGTACGACACCAACGGCGGGTACGGCCATCCCGATCACATTCAAGCCAATGCCATCACAACCGCTGCCGTTGCCGCGGCCGGAACATCGGTCTATCCCGAGGCCGGCGAGCCGTGGAGCCCTCAGAAGTTCTACTGGACCGTGACCGAACGTAGCTCTCTGGAGCGGGCAATCGCGTCGATCGCTCAGGTGCCGGCGCAGTGGCGGCTACCTGAGCCCGGTGAGCTTCCCTGTGTGGTCGACGCGGACGTCACGACGGCGATCGATGTGAGCGCCGTTCTCGAGTCCAAGGCCGGCGCGCTGTCCGCGCATGCCACGCAGGTGACTGTCGCGCCGAGCCGCACCGAGTTCGCGTTGTCCAACAACGTCGTACAGCCCATCGTGCCGGTCGAGCATTTTGTGCTTGTCCGCGGCGAGTTGGGTCCGGTGGACGCAGACGGCCGTGAGGGCGACCTCTTCGGTGGGATCTCATGACCAGTGCTTCACCGGACGCAGTCGAAACACCCGACGGTAGATTTGCGTTTCTCGACCCGGTCATCCTCGGCGTCTTGATCTTCGACGGATTTCTGTGCGCCGTACTGTCGGTCATCTTCCTCCCGAGCTACCTCGGCACCACACCGTTTCCGGTCAGCATCCTGGTGGCAGCCGTGTTCAACCTCGGGTTGGTCATCGCGGCGCGGACAGTGACGACAACCGGTAAGGCAGCGCTTCCGCTGGCCGGTTGGATCGCCGGATTCCTTTTCTGCATGGTTGGCGGGCCAGGCGGCGACGTTCTGGTGTTGTCGTCGCCGCTCACGTTCCTGCTGCTTGTCGGCGCGCTGGCACCGGCGATCGTCTTTTTGTTTCGAGTGGCAGGCAAGGCGCTCGCGTCTATCGATACTTCGAAGCGTTCATAAGGGACACTTGCAGTGTGGCTGAACTAGATCTTGCGGGCGTCACGATCGCCCTGACCGCGGAGCGTCGTTCGGAAGAATTTGCGACGCTCCTCGAACGGCGAGGTGCGGAGACGGTCCGGACCCCGGTGATTCATGTGCTTCCTCTGGTCGACGACGCTGATCTGCGAGTTCAGACCGAGGCATTGATTGCGGATCCGCCGGAACTCGTGGTGATCAGCACGGGAATCGGGTTCCGCGGTTGGCTGGAGGCGGTGGAGTCGTGGGATCTGACGGAGCAGTTTCTCGGCGCGCTGAACCGGACTCGCATCGTGGCTCGCGGTCCGAAGGCGATGGGGGCGATCCGCGGCGCGGGCTTGCGTGAGGAATGGTCGCCGTCCGGGGAGTCGTCCGAGGAAGTGCTGACGCACTTGGCCGGCGAGGGCGTCGACGGCGTTCGCGTGGCCGTTCAACTGCACGGGATCATCACCGAATGGGAACCGCTGACCGATCTGAGTGCTTCGTTGACCGACATCGGCGCGGTGGTCACGGCAGTCTCGGTCTACCGGTGGATTCGGCCGCCGGATCAGTCGCAGGTGCGGGCACTGGTCTCCGCTGTGCGTTCGGGCAGTATCGACGCACTCACTTTCACCAGTGCCCCGGCAGTGTCGTCCATGCTCAGCACGGCCAAAGAGATGGGGGAGTTGGAACGTTTCGTCGCGGCGATGCGAGACAACGTGCCCACCTATTGCGTCGGCCCGGTGACGGCCGCGCCGTTGGAACTTCTCGGAGTCCCCACCATCCAACCGGAACGCTCGCGCCTCGGTGCGTTGGCGCGGTTGATCATCGAGGATTTGCCCAGACGTCGCGCGCTCCGGGCGTGACGGCTTCGATCAGACCCCACGCATTCTCGGCGGGCAGATCGATCACGTCGTAGCCGCCGGTGCCTGCCGGGGTTGCGGCGATGACGGTGGCAACTCCGGCGCGTCGCTGGAAGAACGTTTCACGAACCGTCCAGCCGATCACGCCGTCGGCTTCGAGGCTGTGCCGTTTGCGGTCGAGGGAGCCGCTGCGGGTGATGAGCCAGCCGGGTAGTACCGCGTGGCCGAGTCCGTTGTACCGGTCGTAGGCAAGCCCCGCTCCGCCCACAGCGAGCACGACGACGGCGACCCAGACATAGGTGGGGACGTGAACTCCGAAGATCAGGCAGAGCACTGCCGCGACCGCAACGGCCACAGCCGGGAACAGGGCTCGGGTGTATCGGCGGCGGCGGGCCGCCCCGCCGTGGGGAATGAGCGGAACGGACGCCTGCCGGCTGTCGCCGATGACCGTTGCCATGACGCGTTCCGCTTCGGCCCGTGGGCCTTGCGGCAGCAGGAGCGAGGATTCTTTTTTCTCCGCACTCACTCCCGTCATGATCGCGTCCAGGCGCGCACCGCCCGCAAGTCGAAGCAGGAGAGGTTCTTTGAGCGTCGTACCGCGCAGCCGGGCCCGGTCCAACGTTGTCGCCCTGGTCTTGAGCAGCCCGTGGCTGACGTGCAGGATGCGACCGTTGTCGGTGAGCGTCATGTCGCCGAACGCGATCAGATACTGAATGCACGCAAAGGCGCTGGAGAGGATGAGCAGCGCCACCAGCAGAACAATGACCAGCACGGTGATGCCGAGGCCTTCGAGCGATTCGACGCCTCCGGTGACCGCGGACGACTTCGCGATCGCAGAGCCGATTCCGTATTGGAACGCGATGCCGACGATTGCCGCGATGATCGCGATGCCGGTGAACGAGAAGGGCGCAAACCGAACCCAGCTCACGTGCCAGTGCCCGATTTCGACGTCCGCAGACACCGGCGCGGTCGGTGTATCGGGTGTGGGCGTGCCCCGAGACTCGCTCAGCAAGGCTGCGCGTAGATCCGGAACCAGCGCACTCGAGAGTGCGTTGAGCTCGAATTTGTTGGAATCATGGCCGTTTCCGGCACGCTGCCCCGTGCCGATTCGCACGATCGACAGCCCCAGCACGCGGTGCAGGACTCCGGCTTCGACGTCGACTGACCGGATGCGACTGCGCGGCACCGAGAGCAGCTTCTTCTGGAAGACGCCGGTGCGCAGCTGAACGTGGATGGGGCCGATGCGATAGGTGGTGGTGAAATACCGCAGGAGGCCGTAGATCACGAGCAGCGTGACAACACCGAATCCCCAGTAGTGGTTGCCGCTCTGGCTGCCGAGAACAAAGGAAATCAGCAGGACCGGAAGCAGTTTGACCACTTCGTTGATCGGATGGACCAGCAGCATCCGTCGGTCGAGGCGAAGCCACGGCTGTTCCTGCTCCGCGGCCTCGGCGGCTGCGGATTCTGCTTCGTCGGGAATGTCGATCATGAGTTTGTCGATGTCGTTCATGTCGCGTCGCTCGAATTGGTCCCGGCGATTGCAGTCAGTTGTGCAACTGTACGGTCGGCCACGTCCTGATCGAGGGCGGATATCTTCACGGCGCCTGCCGACGACGCAGTCGTCACGGTGACGGTAGCGAGCCCCAGCATCCGGTCGATGGGGCCACGTTCGGTGTCGACGGTCTGGACCCGTGAGATCGGGGCGATGCGTCGTTCCTGCGTGAACCAGCCGGTGCGGGTGTACACGGCGGTGTCGCTGATTTCCCAGCGATGCACCCGGTAACGCCACATCGGCACCATCAGAATGTGTACCGCTGCGCAGAACACGGTGACCGCAGCTACTGCCCCCACCACCCAGGTCGGCAGGCCGGAGATCAGGATCGCGCAGACAATTTCGGCGACGATGACCGGCGCCCAGAAAAGCGCTGCGGTGATGGCCCACAATCTGGGTGCTTTGGTGCTCGGACGCCACAGCGGATCGGCCATGGTGATGGTGTTAGACGCGGTCATGGTGCTTACTTTGGTCGAGTTGAGGCGTTCTGTCGACAACCACCCTATGGTGGAGTGTGGCGACCATGAAGGGAGCACGTGATGACTGAACAGGATTCGGCATTCAGCTCGGAGGCACCGGAGTCCGATGCTCTGGAACAGGCAACACCGGTAGATCCGAATACTCCCGACGAACCTGACCTGACCGATATTCCGCTCGATGCGCCCGCGGCCGATGTTGTCGATCAGCGGCGTGAAGTTGCGATCGACGAGGAGTATCCACCTAGCTGAGTTCTGGTACTTCCGGCACCGAGTGGCAGTAGTCGTCGGGTATGGCGCATGATCGCTAGGTGAACCGAACTGGTGATGACTCCGTCAAACCCACGATGCTTCCGATGCCTGGACTGTCCGCGTCGGCAACTGGGACCGCGTCGCCGAGCCCATCAGCGATGCGACGCGTGCTGCGCCGCGCTCGCGACGGCGCGACGCTGAACGTGGACGAGGCAACGACGCTGCTGCAGGCCCGGGGAACCGATCTGGCGGACCTGTGCGCGTCGGCGGCCAAGGTTCGGGACGCGGGTTTGTTAGCCGCCGGCCGCCCGAATACGGTGACGTACTCGCGCAAGGTGTTCATTCCGCTGACCCACCTGTGCCAGGACAAGTGCCACTACTGCACGTTTGTCAAGGTCCCTGGCAAATTGCGGGCCGAGGGACGCGGCATGTACCTCGAACCGGATGAGATCCTCGAGATTGCTCGTCAGGGCGCTGAATTAGGTTGCAAGGAAGCGCTGTTCACCTTGGGGGATCGTCCGGAAGCGCGCTGGCCGGAAGCAAAGCAGTGGCTCGACGAGCGTGGATACGACTCGACTCTGGACTACCTGCGGGCGATGTCGATTCGGGTGCTCGAGGAAACCGGACTTCTTCCGCACCTCAACCCCGGTGTGATGAGCTGGCAGGAACTTTCGCGCCTCAAGCCGGTGGCGCCGTCGATGGGCATGATGCTCGAGACCACGGCTACCAGGCTGTTCACGGACAAGGGTGAATGCCATTACGGCAGCCCGGACAAGGACCCGGCCGTCCGGTTGCGGACCCTGACCGATGCCGGTCGCCTCAACGTGCCGTTCACCACCGGCATTCTGGTCGGCATCGGCGAGAACTTTGCCGAGCGGGCCGAGTCGATCATGGCGATCCGTAAGTCGCAGAAGGCTTTCGGTCATATTCAGGAAGTCATCATCCAGAACTTCCTGGCCAAGCCCGACACTGCGATGCGAGACTCCCCGGACGCCTCGCTTGACGAGTTCCTCGCGGCGATCGCCGTTGCGCGTCTGCTGCTCGGTCCGTCGATGCGGATTCAGAGCCCGCCGAATCTGGTCTCGAACAGCGAGTGCCTGGCACTTCTCGGCGCGGGCGTCGACGACTGGGGCGGGGTGTCGCCCCTGACTCCCGATCACGTCAACCCCGAGCGTCCGTGGCCCAACCTCGAGACTCTGGCAGCGATCAGTGCGGAAGGCGGCTTCACGCTCACCGAACGCACCGCCGCTCAGCCCGCCTACGTTCTGGCCGGTGCTCCCTGGATCGACCCGCGGATCGCCGGTCACGTTCAGGCACTTGCCGATCCGAAGACCGGACTGGCCAAACTCGACACCAAGCCGGTGGGCCGGCCGTGGCAGGAACCGGACGAATCCTGGGAGTCGAGCGGACGAGTCGACCTCAATACCGAGATCGACACCGACGGCCGCAACACCGAGACTCGCAGCGACCTGGGCAGTGCCTTCGGCGACTGGGAAACCGTGCGTGAGCAGGTTCTGGAATTGAGTGCTCCGGTTCGCGTCGACACGGATCTTCTTGCGGCACTGCGCAGTGCCGAGCGTGATCCCGCCGGGTGCTCCGACGACGAATACCTGGCGCTGGCCACCGCGGAGGGCCCAGGGCTGGAAGCCGTTGTGGCACTGGCAGATGCGCTCCGCAAGGATGCCATCGGCGAAGACGTCACCTACGTCGTGAACCGGAACATCAACTTCACCAACATCTGCTACACCGGCTGCCGATTCTGCGCGTTTGCGCAGCGCAAGGGCGACGCCGACGCTTTCACGCTCTCGGCCGAGGAAGTGGCGGACCGGGCGTGGGAGGCACACGTCGCCGGCGCCACCGAAGTCTGCATGCAGGGCGGAATCGACCCGGAACTACCGGTCACCGGTTACGCGGATCTGGTGCGTGCGGTCAAGAAGCGCGTACCGTCGATGCACGTCCACGCGTTCTCGCCGATGGAAATCGTCAACGGTGCTTCGCGTAGTGGTGAGAGCATCCGCGACTGGCTCACTGCGCTGCGCGAAGCCGGTCTCGACACGATCCCCGGCACCGCGGCGGAGATCCTCGACGACGAGGTGCGCTGGATCCTGACCAAGGGCAAATTGCCTACGGCCGAGTGGATCGAAGTGGTCACCACGGCGCACGAAGTGGGCCTGCGATCGAGTTCGACCATGATGTACGGGCACGTCGATCAGCCGCACCACTGGGTCGGCCACCTCAACGTGCTGCGTGGAATCCAGGACCGCACTGGCGGATTCACGGAGTTCGTGCTGCTGCCTTTCGTGCATCAGAGCGCCCCGCTGTATCTGGCGGGTGCGTCCCGTCCCGGCCCGACCATTCGCGACAACCGCGCGGCGCACGCGCTTGCCCGCATCATGCTGCACGGGCGGATCTCCAACATCCAGACCAGCTGGGTCAAACTGGGTATCACCGGAACGCAGATGATGCTCAACGGCGGCGCCAACGACCTCGGCGGAACCCTGATGGAAGAGACCATCTCCCGGATGGCCGGGTCCGAGCACGGCAGCGAGAAGACCGTTGCAGAACTGCGGGCGATCGCCGAAGGCATCGGTCGACCGGCTCGTGAGCGCACCACCACGCACGCGCGTCGTGACGGGGTGGCCGTCTGATGGCAGACATCCTGGGTGATCGCCGAGTAGTCGAGGTGCTCGATCGAGCGGTCTGGGGCATCAACCCAGTCCTCGACCTCGCGTACAGCGATCCGTTCGGCATCAAGCGTCGTAGTTTCGAGCCCACGGACCCCGAGCGCAGCGCGGCAGAGACAGTTCTCGACGCCGTTGCCTGGGTTCTGGACGTGATCAAGTTCCCCGGTACCGCGGCGTGGTCCGTCATGACGGATGAGCAGCGATCGAAATGGTGGACCACCCGACTGGGCGCCCTCAACACGGTCGCTGTGGCATTTCCCGGAATTTTCGGGGTTTTGCTCAACCGGTTTCCGATCCAGGACTTGCTGGCCTTTGCCAACCAGGCTGTCGTCCTGGTGGCCGTCGCCCGCGAGCACGGCGTGACGGAACGTGATCAGCAGGTTGATCTCCTGGCGTCCGTTCTGTGTCGCCGAGAAGTCAGCACTCGCGATCTGCTGGACGATGAGGACTTCACCGAAAAGGCTGTCACCAGTACGGATGAGACATGGCGACCATTCGCTCTGATCGGAACGCTGTGGCAAACCGCACAAATTTTTCGAGCAATCGGCGACGAACTGCATAAGCGTCCGCTGCGCACCAAGCCGTACGAGATCGTCGGGAAGATTCCGGTGATCGGCGTGGTCGCGGACTATTTCGGTGAGCGCGGCGCGCTTGTGCGGGCCGCGTCCGCGGGCGAGAAGTGGATCGCGATTCGGTCGCGGAACGCCACCACAGTAGGCTGAAATGTGTTAAGTCGCTTGCGTGCAGCAGGCGCACCTCTGGAAGGCAGGGAGAGAAGGCAGTGACCTACACGATTGCTGAACCGTGTGTAGATGTGATGGACAAGGCATGTATCGAAGAATGCCCCGTCGACTGCATCTACGAGGGTGGACGCATGCTCTACATCCACCCCGACGAATGTGTCGACTGCGGCGCGTGTGAACCTGTCTGCCCTGTCGAAGCGATCTTCTACGAAGACGACGTTCCGGAGCAGTGGAGCCCCTACATCAGCGCAAACGTCGATTTCTTCGACAACCTCGGCTCACCGGGTGGAGCCGCCAAGCTCGGCAAGGTCGACTACGACACGCCGTTCATCAAGGCGCTGCCTCCCATGGGTGAGGAATAGAGATCTTGTCTCGTACTCCGGTGGCCGCCGGGCTTCCCGATTTTCCCTGGGACTCCCTGGCGGATGTCACAGCCACGGCACACGCACATCCCGACGGCATCGTGAATCTGTCGGTGGGCACCCCGGTGGATCCGGTGGACCCGCTCATTCAGGAAGCTCTTGCATCCGTTGCGGAGATTCCGGGCTACCCGACCACCCACGGCACCCTCTCCCTGCGTGAGGCGATCGCCGAGTCACTCGATCGGCGATACAACATCCCCGATATCGACCCGGCGGCAGTGCTGCCCGCGATCGGTACCAAGGAAATGATCGCGTGGCTGCCGACCCTTCTGGGCCTGGGCGGCGAGGATCTTGTGGTCATTCCGGAGTTGGCATACCCAACCTACGAGGTTGCCGCGAAGCTCGCAGGCGCTCGGATCTTGCGGGCCGACGGCTTGAACAAGCTCGGTCCCGAATCGGCGTCGCTGATCTTCGTGAACTCACCGTCCAACCCCACCGGCAAGGTTCTCGGTCTCGAGCACTTGCAGAAGGTGGTGGCGTGGGCACGTGAGCGCGGAGCCATCGTCGTATCCGACGAGTGCTACCTCGGTCTGACGTGGGAATCGGACGCACTGTCCATCCTCGATCCCCGCGTCAACGACGGTGACCTGACCGGTCTGCTGGCCGTGCACTCACTGTCGAAGACATCGAACCTCGCGAGCTACCGCGCCGGTTTTGTCACCGGAGATCCGGCATTGGTCGCGGAACTTCTCGAAGTCCGCAAGCACGCTGGAATGATTCTGCCGCTGCCCATCCAGGCCGCGATGGAAGCCGCGCTCGGCGACGATCTGCACGAGAATGTGCAGCGTGAGCGTTACCGTGAGCGTCGGACCATCCTGCTCGACGCGGTGCGCAGTGCAGGATTCACCGTCGACAATTCCGAAGCCGGCCTGTACCTGTGGGCTACGCGGGGCGAGGCCTGCCGGGACACTGTTGCCTGGTTCGCGGAGCGAGGCATCCTGGTTGCGCCGGGCGAGTTCTACGGCCCGACCGGCGGTCAGCACGTGCGGATCGCACTGACCGCCACGGACGAGCGGATTGCCGCTGCCGCAAAGCGGCTGACGACAAGCCTTTAGTGGCCCTTAAAGGCCTCGGCTAACCACCAGGATCCGCCGTCGCTGCTGATCCTGGCGTCGATGACAAGCGGGCCACTACGTGGCCCGCTTACCCATGTACGCACGGCGTCCAGGTCTCGGGCCGTGCGTACCGTGAGGCCGTCGGCGCCGTAACCGCGGGCAACGGCCGCGAGATCGGTGTCCGGGAAGGTCACGGTAGTGCGGTCAGTGTCTGGGTCGGTGAAATGATGGACTTCGGCCCCGTACGCGCTGTCGTTGTAGACCACGATCAGCAGGGGAAGTTTCAGCCGCGCAACGGTTTCCAGCTCCGAAATGCCCATCAGGAAGCCGCCGTCGCCGAGGGCTGCAACGGGCAGACGATCCGGCTGCGCCAACGCGGTGCCGATAGCGGTGGCCAATCCCAATCCGATGGACTGGAAAGCCTGCGTGAAACAGAAACCGAAGTGATCCGGCACCGACAGGTAGGCGCTGGGGTATCCCATGAAGTTCCCCGAATCCACGGACACCGTGCGCTCCGTGGGGAGGATGCTGTCGAGTTCGAGTGAGAGCAACCGGGGATCTATCGAGTGCTCGGTGCTGAGATCCTCGAACGGAACCTGACTCCACTTCGATTCCGTCGCAATCGAATCCCGAACCGCATCGGTGCGGTAGCCGACCCGGACGGGTGCCTTGTCGAGTGCGTCCAAGGCGTCGGTGGCCGTGGCCGCGCTGTCGCCGACAATGCCGAGGTGGATCGGCCGGTGGGCACCCAGTGCGGCGGAGTCGAGATCGATTTGAACAACCGTCGTGTCTTTGCCGATCAGATGTCCCTGGCGCATGGTCCACATGTTGAGCGCGCATCCCCATCCGACAACAAGGTCGGCGCCGGCGATGAGTTCCGCGGATCGAGGGGACGAGAACCCGCCGGAGATGCCGAGGGAGAAAGGATCCGAGTGGAACAAGCCGTTAGCAACGGCAGATGTCGCAACCAACGCGCCGGTGTGGCGGGCAAGTTCCGCGATCTCAGGTCCGGCGTCACGAGCACCGCGTCCGGCCACGAAAACGGGGCGGTCGGCGGCGGCAAGTAGTTCGAGGAACTTTTCGAGCGCGATCCCATCCGGCCGAATATGTTGGAGTGCAGGCGCATTGGGTGGCGTGTTTGCACTGGCCGCGATCTGGCTTTGCACATCGAGCGGAAGATTCAGTACGACGGTGCGGCGCTCGCGCCAGGCAGTATTGAACGCTCGAACGGTATCCGCGACAGCAGAATCCGCGCTGTGTACCCGCTCGGCCACTGCGCCCACGCTCCGAGCGAGACCGTCCTGGTCGATCTTGAAGTTGGATTGCACTGCCGTGCCGGCGGTATCGGCGGTCAGCACGATGAGCGGGGTGCGACTCTTGGCGGCTTCGGTGATGCCGGTCAGAGCATTGGTCAAACCACATCCCTGATGGGTGGTGACCACGGCGACCGTTCCGGACATGCGCGCGTAGGCATCGGCCATGGTGGCAGCGCCGCCCTCGTGCCGGGCGGCGACAAACGGAACTCCGTGCCGCCGTAGCGCATTGGTGACGGTGAAGTTTCCGCTGCCGACTACCCCGAACGCATACCCGACGCCCAACTCTGCGAGGGTGCGTCCGACCAGGTCGGCAACGGTATTCACGAGCGTCACGAGCGCTCGACCAATGCAAAGACCCGGGCCGGACTGCCGGTTCCCCCGACGATCGGCAGGGGTGAGACAACCAGCACGGCGCCGAGTGTCGGCAGCTTGTCGACATTCAGCAACTGGGTGAGTCCGTATTTGTTGTTGCCCAACAGGTAGTAGTGCGCCGGAAACATCGGCTCGAAACCGCCTGCGGCGCCGGCATCGATTCCCACCGTCTCCACTCCGAAACCGCTGATCGGACTCGATTCGGCCAGCCACTTCGCTGCCGCTGCCGAGATACCCGGGGTGTGCGGGCCGTCGGCGTCGGCGTTGGCAAAGCGCTCCGGGTCGCCCACCCGCGAACCCCATCCGGTGCGCAGGACCAGCCACGCGCCCTCGGGAAGGGGCCCGTTCTCTGATTCCCAGGCTTCGATGTGCTCGGGTTCGAGCACGAAGTCCGCGTTCTTCTCGACCTCGGCGGTGACGTCGATGACGGCGATGGGGCCGATCAACCGGCTCGGCGGGATCTGATCGACGCTCAGGCCGTCGCGGCCGCTCACCCAGTGCGTCGGTGCATCGAGGTGGGTTCCGGTGTGCTCACCGGTGTGCAGATTGTTCCAGCTCCACATCGGTCCGGCGTCGTCGAAATTGCTGACGGGTTCGAGGCTGGCGGGGATGGTGTTGGCAAAGGGCTCGGGCAGCGACAGGACCGGGGTGGTGGAACTCAAGGGGGCGGTGAGGTCGACGATCTCGATGGACTGTGAACCGATTTTTGTGAGCAGGTCGTTCAGTGTGGTCATGAGCCATCCTTCGATTCGAGCGCTGCGGGTGTATTCGCACACTATCGAGGGCATTCCAGGGGAGATACTGAAGGTAGGCGTTTTTCGGTTACGGAGGGCGATATGGACGGCGTGACTGCAGTTCCGATTCCGGCCAACGAGCCGGTTCATTCCTATGCGCCCGGCAGCCCCGAGCGGAAAAGGCTCCGATCGGCTTTGCGGACTGTATCCGACGAGCACCTCGAGATTCCGCATGTGATCGGTGGAGTGGAGGTGCGCGGCTCGGGTGCGTCGGTTGATGTTGTCGAACCGCACCGGCACGCCCACGTCCTCGGCACGTTTCAGAACGGCACCGGTGAAGACGCTGCCCGGGCGATCGAGGCCGCGTCCGCAGCAGCGCCGGGTTGGCGCGAACTGTCGTTCGACGACCGAGCTGCCGTGCTTTTGAGAGCTGCCGACCTTCTGTCCGGGCCCTGGCGCGAGCGGATCGCGGCGGCAACGATGTTGGGTCAGTCGAAGTCGGTGCAGCAGGCCGAGATTGACGCTCCTTGCGAGTTGGTGGACTTCTGGCGATTCAACGTGCACTTCGCGCGTCAGATCCTGGAGGAACAGCCGCAGTCGTCGCCGGGTGTCTGGAATAGGATGGACTACCGGCCGCTCGAGGGGTTTGTCTACGCAGTCACGCCGTTCAATTTCACCGCGATTGCCGGCAATCTTCCGACCGCCCCGGCGCTGATGGGCAACACCGTTCTCTGGAAGCCGTCACCAACTCAGAGCGTGGCGGCGTATCTGACGCTGCAACTGCTCGAAGAAGCGGGTCTGCCTCCTGGCGTGATCAACCTGGTGACCGGCGACGGCCCGGACATTTCCGCAGTGGCACTGCAGGATCGACGTCTCGCGGGAATTCACTTCACAGGTTCGACCCGAACATTCAAGTCACTGTGGACGCAGGTAGGTGCGAACATCGACAAATATGCAGGTTATCCGCGTCTGGTCGGCGAGACCGGCGGCAAGGACTTTGTTGTCGCGCATTCCTCGGCCGACCCGGAGATCCTCACGACTGCGCTGATCCGAGGTGCCTACGAATACCAAGGTCAGAAGTGTTCGGCGGCCTCACGCGCCTACATCCCCCGAAGTCTGTGGACATCGATGCGGGACGGCTTTCTCGGGCAGGTCGACGCAATCAGCTACGGCGACGTCAACGATCTCGAGAACTTCGGGGGCGCGGTCATCGACCGTCGGGCGTTCGACAAGAGTGCGGCGGCAATCGAACGGGCGGGGGCCACCGCCGGTATCACGATCGCGGTCGGCGGCAAGTCCGACGACAGCGTCGGATACTTCGTGCGGCCGACGGTCCTGCTGGTGGACGATCCACGTGACCAGGCCATGACCGACGAGTATTTCGGTCCGATCCTCTCGATTCACGTCTACGACGACGATTCCTTTGCCCAGATCCTGGAAGAGGTGGATGCTGCGACGCCATACGCGTTGACGGGATCGATTTTTGCCGCCGATCGAGCGGCAGTAGCTCAGGCAACCGCCGCACTGCGATTCACGGCCGGCAATTTCTACGTCAACGACAAGCCGAGCGGAGCGGTAGTGGGGCAACAACCTTTTGGTGGCGCCCGCGGATCCGGCACCAACGACAAGGCGGGTTCGCCCATCAACCTGTTGCGCTGGGTTTCGGCCCGTACGGTCAAGGAAACCTTTGTCGCTCCGACGGACTACCGATATCCGCACCAGGGGAACGAGACGTGAAACCGTCTGCTGTGCTTACCAATTCGCTACGCCCGGTCATCCTGGCGGCCGCTCGTTCTCCTCGATGCGAGCATGCGATTACCCGGGCGCCGCTCAGCCGTCAAGTGGTGAACCGGTTTGTCGCCGGCCGCGAGCGCAGCGACGCGATAGCGGTGGTGAGCCGATTACTCGACGACGGTCGGTACGTCTCCGTCGACTTCCTGGGAGAGAACGTCACGGACGCAGGGTCGGCGCGGGCAACCGTGCACGAATACCTGTCGCTGATCGAGGAATTGGGGAAGTTTTCCGGCACGCTTGCTCCGGTACCGCGGGTCGAGGTGTCGGTGAAACTGTCGTCGTTGGGCGCAGAGTTGAATACCGATGTAGCCGCCGAAAACGCTCGAACTATTTGCGCGGCAGCTCAGTCCGCCGGAGTGTGGGTGACCGTGGACGCGGAGGACCACACCACCACCGATGCGACGCTCGCGACCGTGCGATCGTTGCGCGCCGATTTCCCGTGGCTGGGCACTGTCCTGCAGGCCTACCTGCGGCGCACCGAATCGGATTGCCTCGCTTTCGATGATGCGCGGATCCGGCTGTGCAAGGGTGCGTACAACGAGCCCGAGGCGGTGGCCTATATCCGGCGCGAGGATGTGACGGCGTCGTACCTGCGGTGTCTCGATATCCTGTGCCGGGGAACGGGATACCCGATGGTGGCGTCGCATGATCCGGTGGTGATCGCGGCGGCGGCCCGGATGTTTTGTGGTGTCGAGCGATTCGAGTACCAGATGTTGTTCGGTATCCGGGAACCCGAGCAAGCACGGCTGGTTGCCGAGGGGCAGCATGTCCGGACATATGTTCCGTACGGCTCCGCGTGGTACCCGTATTTCATGCGCAGGCTCGCGGAACGGCCGGCGAATCTTGCGTTCTTCCTGCGCTCGGTCGTGGCCAGACAGTGATGCTGCGACGCAGTGGGATTTCTGCGTTGTGAGATGCTGTCAAAATGCTGCTTCGATCACTGAATCCCCTTGCCATCGCCCGCGGCGACGACGTCGACGACGCGATCACCATCGGGGATACGGTTCTCTCGCGCAGCCATATTCTCGGCGCTGCCACGTCGGTGGCAGAGCGGGTTGCGCAGGCCGAGCGTGTTGCGGTGCTGGCGACTCCCACGGCAAAGACCATCCTGGCGGTAGTCGGAGCGCTCATCGCAGGCGTCACTGTTGTGCCTGTGCCACCGGATTCGGGAACGGCCGAACGTGAACACATACTGAAGGACTCCGGCGCCCAGGCGTGGCTGGGGGAGACCGACGAATTGTGCGTCGGCCTGCCGGTGGTTCCGGTTCGCCTGCACGCCCGTTCGTGGCACAGCTACCCGGAACCGGCGCCGCAATCCACTGCATTTGTCCTCTACACCTCGGGAACGACCGGACCGCCGAAGGGTGTGCTGCTGAGTCGGCAGGCAATTGCCGCAGGTCTCGATGCCCTGGCGGAGGCCTGGCAGTGGACACACCGAGACACCGTTGTCCACGGATTGCCTCTCTTTCACGTCCACGGACTGATCCTGGGCGTGCTCGGACCACTACGAGTGGGCAGCCGGTTGGTCCACACTGTGAAACCGACACCGCAGGCGTACGCGGACGCCGGCGGCTCCCTCTACTTCGGGGTGCCGACGGTGTGGTCGCGAATTGCCGACGACGAAGCGTCGGCGCGGGCGTTGGCTTCGGCCCGGCTGCTCGTCTCCGGTAGCGCACCGCTGCCCGTGCCGGTATTCGAGAAGCTGCGCGCCCTCACCGGCCATGCTCCTATCGAGCGGTACGGAATGAGCGAGACCATGCTGACCCTCAGCACCCGTGCGGACGGCGAGCGTCGGCCAGGCTGGGTGGGTTTACCGGTGCGCGGGGTCGAGACCCGGTTGCGCGACGAGGCCGGTAACGACGTGCCTCACGACGGCGAGAGCATCGGTGGACTTCAGGTTCGTGGACCCATGCTGTTCGACGGCTACCTCAATCGCCCTGATGCCACTGCCGAATCGTGGACCGAGGACGGTTTCTTCAAGACCGGTGACGTCGCGGTCGTCGACGAGGAGGGATTCCACCGCATCGTCGGCCGTGAATCCATCGATCTGATCAAGACGGGTGGCTTCCGAGTGGGTGCCGGCGAGATCGAGACGGCCATCCTGGGGCATCCCGGTGTCGCCGAGGTCGCGGTGGTCGGCGTTCCCGATCCTGACCTCGGCCAGCGGATTGTGGCATGGGTTGTTCGGCGGCCCTCAACACCCGAGGTCACAGAACCGGACCTCGTGGATCTGGTGGGTGCGCAGTTGTCCGCGCACAAGCGTCCACGCGAAATTCGGTTTGTCGACACCCTGCCGCGGAACGCGATGGGCAAGGTGCAAAAGCGCTTGTTACTGCCCGAATAATCTTGTTTGGTTGGTTTTTCTGTGTTTTTCGCTACACTACCCGCCGGTAAGACTTGCTCCAGTTGCGTGCGCAACTGGCATCGGAGGGACAGGTTTCATGGCGGGCGGACGGCATTCGAGCGCTGACAGCGGGCGATCATTCGGTTTTTACGCAGTCGGCGGGATGGTTGCGCTGGCGCTCGTTGCCACCGGAATTGTCGTCTTCAAGTCCGTGCAACCCGATACCTGCGACAGCGTCGAAGACTTCACCCTGGCAGCAGACCCGTCCATAGCGCCGTCGATATCCGAGGTGTTGGCCGGAACCACCCCGGAGCAGACGGACTGCATGCACGTCGTTGTCGAAGCAGCACTGCCAGGCGACGTGGTCGGACGATTGGGTAAGGGCGCCGATGCACCGGATCTGTGGATTCCGGACTCCACGTCGTGGATCAGCAAAGCAGCCCTCACCGCGGCCGGTCCGGTTGCCGCCGCCGGCGGTTCCATCGCGACGTCTCCAGTGGTGCTGGCATCCGGGGGTGAGGAGTTTGCCGACTGGCTGTCGGTGCTCCAAGTGCCCGATCTTGCCCTCGGCAATCCGCTGTCCACCGGAATCGCGTCCGCCCCGATCCAGGCTGCACTGGCCGAGAGCGGGAGCGGCGCGGATGCTGTTCGCACAGCTTTGGTGCCGCACGCCCAGGCCGAAAGTGTGCGCGCCGAGGACCAGCCTGTCGGCGCGAAGATGCTGACCGAACTTGTCACTACCGGCAAGGTGGGGGTGTCGACCGAACAGCAGGTCACCCAGTTCGCAAACTCCGCCATCAGCGCGACGGTACCGTCCACCGGAACCGTGCTGATGGACTATCCGTTGGTGGTAAGTGCCTCGGCGCCCGATCGCCATTACGCCGCGGCGCAGAAAGCAAAAGTCCTCGCGGCGCTTTTCGAGAGCCCGGAGTCACAGGAAATACTGGCTCGCAACGGTTTTCGCGACCCGTCCGGCCAGGGACAGGTAGATGGGGGCGTCGGAGCTGTCCAGGCCTTGCCGGTGCCGGACCAAGCCGCACTCGACAAGACGCTCGGATCCTGGGCATTGTTGGCTAAACCGATCCGTACTCTCGTCGCGATCGACGTGTCGTCGTCGATGGACTTCCCGGCCGCCGGTGGGAAGACCCGCATGGACCTCACGACAGCTGCCGCGCTCACCGGCAACCAGGTGTTCCCGGACAGTGTCGCAGCCGGACTCTGGGCCTTCTCCCAGGGCATGAACGGAACCCAGGACTACCAGGAACTGGTTCCGATTCGCCGCTACGACACCATGGTTGGTGGATTAACGCAGCGAAGCCTCATGGCAGAGCAGACCAAGACCTTGACGAAACTCAAGCGCGGCGCAACGGGCCTCTACGACACCACACTCGCGGCGTTTCGGAAAGTTCAGGAATCGTACGACCCGCGCGCGGTCAACAGTGTGATCATCCTGACCGACGGTGCTAACGAGGACCCCGACAGCATCACGCGCGAGCAGTTGCTCGACGTGCTCGAACGGGAGCAGGACCCAGCGCGACCGGTGATCATCGTGACCATCGGAATCACCGACGACGCCGATGCGGCTGCGCTGGCAGACATTTCACGCGTCACCGGCGGGTCCACCTACATCGCCCGTGATCCGTCGGAAATCTCCGGCGTATTTGTCAACGCATTGGCTCACCGCGGCGCTTAGCGCGTCAGGACGAGCGCATCACCGTCGGTGACGGCAATGGTGTGTTCGCTGTGCGCTGTGCGTGATCCGTCGGCCGAGCGGATAGTCCATCCGTCGTCGTCGAAGATGATCTTGTCGGTTGTGAGAGCGAACCACGGTTCGATCGCGAGGGTCAGTCCGCGTCGCAGTTTCATGCCGCGACCTGCGCGTCCGATGTTGGGGATGTGCGGATCTTCGTGCATGGTGCGGCCGAGACCGTGGCCACCGAATTCGGTATTGACGGGGTAGCCGTAATCGGCTGCGACAGCGCCGATCGCAGCGGAGATGTCGCCGAGGCGATTGCCTGGCCGGGCGACTGCAATAGCTGCGGTGAGGGCACGTTCGGTGGCTTCGATGAGGCGTTGGTCCTCGGCGCGGGGAACGCCGACGATGAGACTGCGCGCCGAGTCTGCAACCCACCCGTCGATGGAGACCGCGATGTCCATGGTCAGCAGATCGCCGTCCTGTAGCACGTAGTCGTGCGGAAGTCCGTGCAGCACCGCGTCGTTGACGGACAAGCAGATGACGTTGCGGAAGGGTCCACGTCCGAATGACGGTGAGTAGTCCCAGTAGCAGGACACGGCGCCGCGTTCTTCGATCAGGTGGCGGGCGCGGTGCTCGAGGTCGAGGAGATTGACTCCGGGCTTGGCGCGAGCAGCGAGATCGGCGAGTAGTTCGGCGATGAACGCGCCGGTGACGCGCATTGCTTCGATCTCGTTGGTTGTTTTCAGTTCCACCACAGGAATTTCCTTTCGGGCCGGTATTAAAATACCACCATACGGTACTCTGGTCGCATGGTGCGACTTCCGTTAACTCCGGCCCAGCTTGCTGTCGGTCAGCAGTTGGGCGCCTATCTGCGTCAGGCCCGCGGTGGTCGCACGCTTGTCGATGTGGCGGAGGCCGCCGCGATTTCGCCGGAAACACTGCGCAAGATCGAGACCGGGCGCATGCCGACGCCGGCGTTTGTCACGATTGCCGCACTCGCCGATGTGCTCTCGGTGCCACTCGACGAGCTTGCCCGGATCTGCCTCGCCCGCGTGACTGTTTAGGCGGCTTCGGGGCTGGCCCACGGTATCGGAAGTGGTGGAGCGACCGACGAATACCGGTGGCCGGTAGGCGTTGTGGTCGTGAAGGAGTGCCTGGTGCCGGGTGCGTGATCGTCGGTTTCCGCGTACCAGTCCAATCCCTGTTTGGCGTAATTGCATGCCGCGCACAGTCCTGCACCGTTGACTGCGCTGGTGGCGCCGCCTCTCTGGTGGTCGCGAATGTGGTCGCGATGACGAACCGGTGCGTCGCACCACGGCGTGCGGCAGCTTCGATCGCGGAGGTCGATCAACTGCGCCAGTCCCTTCGGGAAGATTCGGGACTTGGATTCCATAGCTGTCAGCTCTCCCGTGGAGGGGCAGGCATAGAGTCTCCGGATGTGTTTGCCGGACTGCGCAATCCATTCCCGGGCAATGCCGGCGGGGATAGGTCCGTAACCGTTGACGTGTGCGGGGTCTGTGGCATCGCCGAAGAGTGCTTGGTCGGAAATCACAAGATTCACTGTGACGGGTGTGGGCGTTGCGCGCCCGATTCCGGTGACTCGCTCGACGACGAGATCGGCCATGATCTGAGCGCGAGTGCGATCATCGCCACGCGCGAGGATGGAATCTGCATCTCGCATCAATGTGGCGTGAACGGCAACCCCTTCCGTGACAGGGAGCAGAACACTGAGGTAGCACATAGTGTCGGGCGCCGGCCGTGATGTCACCCGCCGGTCACCTACGGCTTTGCGGGCGCGCCGAACCATGCTTTCGGCATCTACCTCGGCGGTGCGTGCGCGGATTCTGGCGGTCAGTTGTTGGTCTCCGCAGCCGGCCAGGTTATCTGCGTCGCAGCAGAACTCGCGATCGAGTGCGGCGCGATCTTGGACTGTGAGACAAGCGGTTTCGCGCATGAGAATGGTGGCCCGCTGCTCGTTGATGGCGCCGTAGATCAGGAGCCTGAGTGTGTAGGGCATCTCGTCGTTCAATGCGCGGGCAAGGCTTAGGTGTTGAGTGCCTGACCAGACTGATTCGCGTCGAGCGAGAGCAACTTGGGCATTGATCCCGCGACCCTGATGTGCAACTGGAACGCCGCGTTCGCCACGGTCTTTGCGAGTGGAAGCATCCAGATCAGCAGCTAGCAATGCTTGTGCGCCTGCACAACTGGCTTTCAGTTCCTCGAGTGCACGCAGCAAGTCAACTCGTGCTGCATTGTCGACGGAACGATCCATGTCGATCAGTACTGAACGAAACTGTGTAATCGTGTGGTCGGAAACTGCAGTCGTCATCATTGCCCCCCGGTAATGTCGAACGTGTATTCGATCTTACCGTCGAACATCCACCTGCGCAATAGCTTTGACCAGAAAGAAGGTCTTTGGCTTGAGGACATTGACGTGCGCCGCAGATGGGGACCGATACGGTGTGCTCATGCTCCGCCGATGGTTCGCAATCATGATCGTTGTACTCGCTGTCGCCGGCATCTGGCAGCTGACCACCCCTGACCACCCCTGACCACCCCTGACCGTCCTGTTGCCGTAATTGTCGACGCCGAGACTCTGGAGTGCGCGACCCCGTATCCGATCGGCCCACTCCAGGCGACACCAAGGGCGATTTCGGTCGGGCGGTGGAACTGCTGAACCGCTCGTCCTCGCACAGGACCGGGTTTCCCGGCTGCGGCGACAACTACAGCTTGGCCGTGCTGGAGGAATTCTGGTTGGTCGACGACCGAGGCCGCGCAGTACGGCCGGGGTATCCCTCCGACTCGTGCGGATCACCGAAACCCGGTGGCCTGGCCGCTGTCAGAGAATTGACGTCGGTCGGCAGTACCGAACATCGAATACCGTTGTCCGACGATCAGATCTACGAACTGTCGAATTGCCGGCCGACGTACCAACCTCCGACAACAGGTACCACGATGCCGACGTCGCTGTCGGTGGGCAGCTATTTCTGTCGATTCTCCTCCACCGAATTTGTGGGTACATCGTCTACAACGGAGCGACAGGCATCGGACGACCTGTTGGAATCATTCCGGTAGGCCTGCGCGACCGCGAGTTTGCGTATCAGAGTGTGGCGATCACTGCAGCAAGGAGCTCGAGTGAATTCGTGGGACGTGACTGCCGATGGAGTGATGCCGCTGCCGTCGGGGCGGCTGGTTCGGGGTAGGGGATTGCGCAATCCACTACCTGACGGGCCACTGCCCGATTTCGGGTTGTATGCGCAAGCGCGTCAACCGTCTTCGTTTGAGTGGGAAAGCCGATGGATACGCTGGCCCGACTTCTGGCTGCCAAGCGATCGCCCGGAGTTTCGGCGTGCCCTGGAGGAGCTCTTGCTGCGATCCGAAACCGAACGGGTGGAGATTGCGTGTGGCGGTGGGTTCGGTCGTACGGGAACAGCGTTGGCTTGTCTGACGGTGCTCGATGGTGTTGCCGCCGAGGGAGCGGTTGCCTACGTGCGCGAACACTATTCGCGACGAGCAGTGGAAACTCCGTGGCAGCGGCGGTTCGTTTCCAGATTCGCGTAACTCGGGAGTCCGCTAACTGGTTTCTGCGAGCGCCTTGGTCCTGCGCCACCGCGAGTTTGCGTATCCGAGCGCGGCGATCACCGCAAAAAGGACTGCCGTCGAGATCAACTGATCCCGGGCGTCTTCGTCGAACAGCATGAGGACAACAAACGCTCCGAGCATCGCCAGTGTGGCGTAACTCAGGTACGGGAACAGCCACATGCGGATGGTCAGTTTGCCTTCGGCTTCGAGTTGCTTCCGCAGCCGAAGGTGGGAGATCACGATGAAAATCCAGATGACGAGCAAAGCGGCGCCGACTGCATTGAGCAGGATGCCGAGGAGGTCGTCTGGCAGAAGCCAGTTGAGCATGACGGAGACGAAGCCGAAGAACACGGACAGCAATACCGCATTGGTCGGAACTCCCGTGCTCGAGAGTTTGGCCATGAATGCGGGGCCGTCGCCGCGTCGTGACAGAGAGAAGGCCATCCGTGAGGTGCCGTAGATGTTGGCGTTGAAGGCCGACAGCAAGGCAACAACCACAACAAGTTCCATGAACCCGGCAACACCGGGGATGTTGGCCAGATTGAGGACGGAGACGAAGGGACTTGTCTCGAGATCGGGATCGTTCCACGGCAGAACCAACACCATGATCGAGATAGCGCCGATGTAGAAGACGCTGATACGCCAGACGACGCTGCGGACGGCGAGCGCGATGGAGCGTTCCGGATTCTCCGATTCCGCCGCGGCGATGGTGACGATTTCGATACCGCCGAACGCGAAGGCAACAACAAGAAGGCCGGCAGCGACACCCGAGAACCCGTTGGGCATGAACCCGCCCTGGCCGAAGAGGTTCGAGGTTCCCACCGGGTCAGTATCGGGAAGCAGGCCGAACACCAGCAATACGCCGATGATCAGGAAGCCGATGATGACGGTGACTTTGATTGCCGCGAACCAGAATTCGAACTCGCCGAAGTTACTGACCTTGGCCAGGTTCACGATGGCAAAGAACACCACGAAGACGAGCGCGATCATCCATTGCGGTATCGACGGCAGCCATTCGTTGACGATGGCGGACGCCCCGGTGATCTCGGCGCCCAGAACCATGATGAGCATGAACCAGTAGAGCCAGCCCATCACAAAACCGGCCCACTCGCCGATCCCGAGGCGCGCGTAATGCGAGAACGAACCACTGGCGGGAATCGCAGCACCCATCTCGCCGAGCATTCGCATCACGAAGACGACTACGGCGCCCGCGATGATGTAGGACAGTAGGACCGCGGGACCGGCCGTCGCGATACCGACGCCCGTTCCGAGGAACAGGCCGGCTCCGATGGCGGAGCCCAGGCCCATCATCGTCAGATGGCGGACCTTGAGACCCTGGCCGAGAGCGGTGGTCGTTTCTTCGGGGGCGTCGGTATTACTCATCAGTCGTTGGCGTGAAGTGCGGCATTCAATTCGACGCCGGTGCCCTTCCACGGCACGACCTCGACGGCACCAGAAACGGAGTTGCGACGGAACAGCAGGTTGGACTTGCCGCTCAGAGCCAATGCCTTGACGACGGTTCCGTCGGGGCCGGTGACCTTGGTGCCTGCGGTCACGTACAGACCGGCTTCGAGGACGCAGTCGTCGCCGAGGGAGATGCCGAGTCCGGCGTTGGCGCCGAGGAGGCAACGCTTGCCGACGGAGATCGTTTCCTTGCCGCCACCGGACAGGGTGCCCATGATGGACGCGCCGCCACCCACATCGGAACCGTCGTCGACGACGACGCCTGCGGAGATGCGGCCTTCGACCATGGAGTTACCGAGTGTGCCGGCGTTGAAGTTCACGAAGCCTTCGTGCATGACAGTGGTGCCGGAGGCGAGGTGTGCGCCCAGGCGGACACGATCGGCGTCGGCGATACGGACACCCGAGGGGACGACGTAGTCGACCATGCGGGGGAACTTGTCGACGCTGAAGACGGTGACAACGCCGCGGATGCGCAGACGCGAGCGGACCTGCTCGAAGCCTTCGACAGCGCAGGGCCCGAAGTTGGTCCACACAACGTTGGCGAGGAGGCCGAACTGGCCGTCGAGGTTGACGCCGTGCGGAGCGACGAGGCGGTGGGAAAGCAGGTGAAGGCGCAGGTAGACGTCGTACGCGTCGACGGGAGCCTTGGAGAGGTCAGCGATGGTGGTGCGGACGATGACCTGCGAAACCTCGCGTGCCTCGTCGGTTCCCGCCAGCAGTGCGAGATCGGAAGGAATGTCTGTTCCCTCGACGTTCTCGGTACCGGTCGTCTCGAATGTTCCCAGCTCCGGTGCGGGGAACCAGGTGTCGAGGACGGTACCGTCCGCGGTCACGTTGGCGATACCTACTGCTGATGCTCCGTGTGCGCTCACAGGACTAGAGATTACTGGGTGCGCTGGCTGCGGGCTTAGGCTGGTGGCCGTGAGCATCCTCGATCTTGCCTCCGACCCCATCGATCTGACGGCCGCTCTGGTCGACATTCCCAGCGTTTCCCACGACGAATCCGCTATCGCGGACGCCGTCGAGGTTGCGTTGCGCGAGCAGACCAGCGGCTTCGAGATCATTCGCAACGGCAATGCGGTTCTGGCCCGGACGTCGCGCGGATTGCCGAGTCGGGTGATGCTTGCCGGTCATCTCGACACAGTTCCGATTGCGGACAATGTTCCGTCTCGCCGCGAGGGTGACATTTTGCACGGGTGCGGAACCGTGGACATGAAATCCGGCGACGCCGTGTTCCTGCACCTTGCGGCGACGATCGAGAACTTGGCCCACGACCTGACGCTGGTGTTCTACGACTGCGAGGAAATCGCCGCCGCCTACAACGGCCTCGGACGGATCGAACGCGAGATCCCGCAATGGCTTGCGGCGGATGTCGCGATTCTGGGCGAGCCGACGGCCGGGTTCATCGAGGCCGGGTGTCAGGGAACGATGCGCGTGCGATTGACCGCGTCAGGAACCAGGGCGCATTCGGCACGGTCCTGGTTGGGGGACAACGCGATTCACAAGTTCGGTACCGCGTTGGAGCGGATGTCGGCATATTCGCCGCGTTCGGTGGATATCGACGGTTGTGTCTACCGGGAGGGACTCTCGGCCGTGCGGATCTCCGGCGGCGTCGCGGGGAACGTGGTGCCGGACGCAGCCGAGATGGACGTCAACTTCAGATTTGCACCTGATCGCAGTGAGGCCCAGGCCGAGGCTCACGTGCGGGAAGTCTTCGACGGCTTGGATCTCGGATTCGAGATCACGGACTCGTCGCCCGGCGCTCTGCCTGGCCTGGCGAACCCGTCGGCGGCCGCGTTGATCGAGGCTGCGGGCGGACAGTTCCGGGCCAAGTACGGCTGGACCGATGTGTCCAGATTCTCGGCTCTCGGCATTCCCGCGGTGAATTACGGCCCCGGCGATCCGAACCTGGCGCACAAGCGTGACGAGCACGTCCCGGTGCAGCAGATCACCGACGTCGCGGCCGTGCTGAGGAAGTATTTGTCGGCCTGAGCGTTAGCCTTGCGTGCATGGCACCAGAGAAGAATTCAGCCTCCAAGAAGCACAGTTCGTCGATCAAGCACCGCGGTCCTGTTCAACTCCGACGCAAACGCAAGGATGAGAAAACCACCACGGACCAGCGTCTGCTCGACAAACGCGGCCCCACCGACTGGGTCCATACCGATCCGTGGCGTGTGCTGCGCATCCAGAGCGAATTCATCGAAGGTTTCGGGGCGCTCGCCGAGGTCCCTCGTGCGGTCACCGTGTTCGGTTCGGCACGCACCGCTCTCGATCATCCCGAATACCAGGCCGGCCGTGAGCTGGGAACGGCGTTGGCCGAAGCCGGGTACGCCGTCATCACCGGTGGTGGGCCGGGAGTCATGGAAGCCGCCAACCGCGGTTGCAGCGAGGCCGGTGGCTACTCGATCGGACTCGGCATCGAGTTGCCGTTCGAGCAGGGGCTCAACGAGTGGGTCGACCTCGGCATCAACTTCCGGTACTTCTTTGCCCGCAAGACGATGTTCGTGAAGTACTCGCAGGCTTTCATCTGCTTGCCTGGCGGCTTCGGAACGCTGGACGAATTGTTCGAAGCTCTTACTTTGGTGCAGACCCATAAGGTCACGCGCTTCCCGATTGTCCTGTTCGGCACGGAGTACTGGTCCGGATTGGTCGAGTGGATCCGAAACACACTCGAGCATGACGGAAAGATCTCCGAAGGTGATGTGAATCTGCTGCACGTCACTGACAGTGTGGAAGAAGCAGTCCGGATAGTCGCCGAAGCCAATCTAGGCGTCGACGAGGCCGCCGATCTGGGGAAAGAAGAAGAATGGTGACCGATTCCGACAAGAAGTACTCGATCTGCGTCTACTGTGCGTCGGGTCCGGTGGACGAGTCGTTCCTGGCTTTGGCCGCCGAGGTGGGCACCGCGATCGGTCGACGTGGGTGGCAGTTGGTTTCGGGTGGTGGCAACGTCTCGATGATGGGTGCTGTCGCGGAGTCGGCTCGGGCTGCGGGCGCGTGGACCGTCGGCGTCATCCCGAAGGCGTTGGTGCACAAGGAAGTTGCGGACGTCGACGCGGACGAGTTGATCGTCACCGACACGATGCGTCAGCGCAAGCAGTTGATGGAAGACAACGCGGACGCGTTCATCACCTTGCCCGGCGGTATCGGGACGTTGGAGGAGTTGTTCGAAACGTGGACCGCCGGCTACCTCGGGATGCACAGCAAGCCTGTGGTCCTGCTTGATCCGGTGGGGCACTACACCGGACTGCTCGAATGGTTGGACAAATTGGACGGCACGGGGTTTGTGGGCCGGAAAGCTTTGGATACGTTGCTGGTCAGGACTGATGTCGAGGCCGCGCTCGACGCTTGTGTGAGCTCCTGACCAAGTGCGTGACGGGTCACCTTACCGTGGAGTAAGGTGGCCCCGGGGGTGGCCGTCGAGTCGCCGGATACGTGATTGGGGAGACATGAGTTCGGAAGCACGCGACAAAGTTGGCATGCTGGATCTGGCGGCGAAACTCCCGTCGATGATCACCGAGGTGCCGATACTCCTGAAGGGGGCGTCCGGCCTGCTGCGCAAGCCTTCGGCCGCGATGTCTATCGGACTCATTCTCCAGCAGAACGCCGCAGCGCATCCGACTCGTCCGTTCATCCGGTTCGAAGGCCATGCAACAAGTTACGACGACGCCAACGCGCAGGTAAACCGATATGCCGACGTGTTGCGCACGCGCGGCGTCCAACGCGGCGACGTCGTGGCGATCCTCGGCAAGAACACTCCGGAATCGCTGCTGATCGCCTTGGCTGCCGTCAAACTCGGTGCGGCAGCGGGAATGCTGAATTACAACCAGCGTGATGATGTTCTTGCACACAGTCTTACGCTGCTCGGCGCACGCGAGCTTGTTGTCGCCGATGCGAGCGAAGAAGCGCTCGAATCATTGCCGGAAGGGTTTACCGGACCGCCGCAACTTCTGGTCAGCGAGCTCGACGACCTGGCAAAAACGGCCGACGCAACCAATCCGGCTGTGACGGCCCAGATTCTTGCGAAGGAAAAAGCGTTCTACATCTTCACCTCGGGTACTACCGGAATGCCCAAGGCCAGCTTGATGACTCACTTCCGCTGGCTCAAGTCCATGTCCGGTCTCGGGCTCATGGGTGTTCGGTTACGTCCGTCCGACACGCTGTACTGCTGCTTGCCGCTCTATCACAACAATGCTTTGACGGTGTCGTTGTCTTCGGTGCTGGCTTCGGGTGCGACGCTTGCCATCGGCCGGCAGTTCTCGGCGTCGAGATTCTGGGACGATATCGCGCTCAACAAAGCCACGGCCTTCACCTACATCGGAGAATTGTGCCGGTACCTGCTCAATCAGCCCGAGAAGCCCACCGACCGTGACAATTCCGTTCAACTGATGGTCGGAAACGGGCTGCGGCCGGAAATCTGGAAGGAATTCACGGAGCGTTTCGGTATCGCGCGAGTTGCCGAGTTCTACGGTGCAAGCGAATGCAACATCGCCTTCGTCAACGCGCTCAACGTCGATCGGACCGCCGGAATCTGCCCGTTGCCGCATGCCGTAGTCGAATTCGACGAGGAAACCGGTAAGGCGTTGCGTGGTCCGGATGGACGGTTGCGCAAAGTCTCGACGGGGTCCGTTGGACTACTGCTTTCCAAAGTCACCGACCGAGCTCCGTTCGACGGGTACACCGATGAAGCCGCGACCAACAGCAAATTGGTGCGGGGTGGTTTCAAGGACGGTGACACCTGGTTCGACACCGGCGACCTCGTGCGCAAGCAGGGGTGGAGCCATGTGGCCTTTGTCGATCGACTCGGTGACACATTCCGCTGGAAGGGCGAGAACGTCGCAACCACCGAGGTCGAGGGTGCGCTCAGTTCACATCCGGTGATCGAAGAGGCCGTCGTCTACGGCGTCGAGATCCCGGGTACCGACGGGCGGGCCGGTATGGCAGCAGTGACCCTGCGCGACGGTCATTCCTTCGACGGCAGTGACATCGCCACCCATTTGTACGGAAAGCTTCCCAGCTACGCCGTGCCGCTGTTCGTTCGCATCGTCGACTCCCTCGAACACACCAGCACGTTCAAATCGCGCAAGGTGGAGTTGCGCAACGACGGATACGACGTCGGCGCCGACACCCTGCACGTCCTCGCCGGCCGTGAGAGCGGCTACAGCGATTCGTACGACGGTTACGTCGACGAGGTGGCCGCAGGCTCGGTACCCAAGGGCTAGACCGCGTTCCGTCATGCCAGTATGAAAGGCATGTCTTCATTGGCCGGTTCATCCGCGCAGTCAGATCCGGCGCCCACTCTGTGCGGTCGACCGGTCGCGGTCGACCGTGCATTGGTCATGGCGATCGTCAACCGAACACCCGACTCGTTCTATGACAAAGGTGCGACGTTCTCGGATTCTGCCGCGATGGCTGCGGTGGATCGGGCGGTCGACGAAGGCGCCGATCTGGTCGATATCGGGGGAGTGAAGGCCGGCCCCGGCGATCTGGTCGACACCGACGAGGAGATCAGGCGCGTCATTCCCTTTGTCGCGGCGATCCGCGACAAGTTCCCGGATTTGTTGATCAGCATCGACACGTGGCGCAGCGACGTCGCCCGTCTCGCACGCAAGGAAGGCGCCGATCTGATCAACGACACCTGGGCCGGCGCCGACCCGGAACTGGTGATGGTTGCCGCCGAAACCGGTGCGGGCATCGTGTGTTCACACACCGGCGGTGCGGTGCCGCGGACGCGTCCGCACCGCGTCCGATACACAGATGTGGTTGCCGATGTGGTGAGCGAGGTTGTCACCGCCGCCGAACGAGCCCTTGCATTAGGCGTGCCACGCGATGCGATTCTGATCGATCCGACCCACGACTTCGGCAAGAACACCTTTCACGGGCTCGAGTTGTTGCGAAAAGTGGACATTCTTGTAAACACCGGGTGGCCAGTGCTGATGGCGCTGAGCAATAAGGACTTTATCGGGGAGACTCTGGGGGTAGAGCTTTCCGAGAGGCTGGAGGGAACATTGGCAGCGACAGCAATGGCCGCGGCGGGCGGTGCCCGAGTGTTCCGGGTGCACGAGGTGGCATCTACGCGCCGCGTGGTCGACATGGTGGCGGCAATTCAGGGCCGACGCGCCCCTGTTCGAACAGTTCGGGGGCTGGCATGAGCATTACCGGCACTGGGTCCACGCGCACGTGGTCCGAAGCCAACAGTTGGGATCACCCCAGTTGGACGGTCGAGGAACTCGAGCGAGCCAAAGCAGGCCGCACCGTCTCCGTGGTGCTTCCGGCGCTCAACGAGGAGGAGACCGTCGCATCGGTGGTCGACACCATTCATCCGTTGCTCGGCGGGTTGGTGGACGAACTTGTCGTCCTAGATTCCGGGTCTACCGACCGCACCGCGAAGCGGGCACGGGCCGCAGGCGCACGGGTGATCAGCCGCGAGTCCGCGGTGCCGTCGCTCCCTCCCGCAGCCGGCAAGGGCGAAGTCCTGTGGCGCTCCATCGCGGCCACCACGGGTGATCTGATCGCGTTCGTGGATTCCGATCTCATCAATCCGGACCCGGCGTTTGTTCCGAAGCTGTTGGGTCCATTGCTCACCGTCGACGGTATTCATCTGGTGAAGGGGTACTACCGGCGCCCGTTGCGCGTCAGCGGGACAGAAGACGCCAACGGTGGTGGGCGGGTCACCGAGTTGGTGGCGCGGCCGATGCTGGCTGCCCTGCGACCAGAACTCACCGCCGTTCTGCAACCACTGGGCGGTGAGTACGCCGGAACCCGGGAGCTGCTCTCCGCCGTGCCGTTCGCACCCGGCTACGGAGTCGAGATCGGGCTGTTGCTCGATACATACGACACCCTGGGACTCAGCGCGATCGGTCAGGTCAATCTCGGTGTCCGGAAACATCGCAATCGGCCGCTTGCCGATCTGGGCGTGATGAGCCGACAGATCATCGGGACGATGCTGCGGCGCTGTGGCATCGAGGATTCCGGCGCCGGATTGACGCAGTTCCTGGTCGACGGCGATTCGTTTGCACCGGCTACCACCGAGGTGTCGTTGCTCGACCGTCCGCCGATGAATTCGATTATCCGCAGCGCGGGGGTCTGACCGGAGCGGAACGTGTATGGGAGTATCGGGGCATGTTGACGATCCTCCTGTACCTGATTGTCATGGCGCTTGTCGGCGGGATGATTTTCCTTGCCGCGAGTGCAGTATTCGGGCGCTCGGAAGAACTGCCGCCGCTTCCTCCCGGCACTACAGCGGCTGTGCTTCCCGCGGAAGGTGTGACAAGCGCCGACGTCGACGCATTGCGATTTCAGCAGGTTCTGCGCGGGTACAAGGCCAGTGAGGTGGATTGGGCCCTGCATCGGCTTGGGATGGAAATCGACTCTCTCCGTGCGCAATTGGAAGCAAGGTCGGATGCTGCCCCAGAAGTGGAGGGCCAGGAGGCGGCGGCCGTGAGTGGCTCGGAGGCGGCGGCCGTGAGTGAGCGCCCGGAAGATGTCTGACGGAATTGTTCGCTGCGACTGGGTGATCGAATCACCTGGAGACACGCTGTACCGCGATTACCACGACCAGGAATGGGGGCAACCCCTCCACGGTCGCGACGCCCTGTTCGAGCGACTCGCACTCGAAGCATTTCAATCAGGTTTGTCGTGGATCACGATTTTGCGAAAGCGTGAGGCTTTCCGATCGGCCTTCGACGGATTTGTTCCCGGGAAGGTCGCCGAATACGGCCAAGCGGACGTTGACCGCTTGCTCGCGGATTCCTCGATAATTCGCAATCGGGCCAAAATCGAGGCAACAATTTCCAATGCGCGGGTTCTCGTGAATTCACCGGAATTGGATCTTGATGCGTTGCTCTGGTCGTTTGCACCGCCCCGCCGCACCGCACGACTCGCTTCAATTGCAGACGTTCCCGCTATCACCGAAGAATCAACCGCCATGGCCAAGGAACTCAAACGGCTGGGCTTCAAGTTTATCGGCCCTACCACGGCATATGCGCTCATGCAGGCCACTGGAATGGTTGACGATCACATTGCCGAATGTTGGGTTCCACCGGTAGTGCCGTAGTAGTGCGGACACGCGTAAATGTGACTCAGATTCCCGGTTCGGGGGCGGATAGGGAACAATGGAGGCTACGAGCCTCGCTGATCGTTGGCGGGGCGCACCGTTTTGTCGACGCGCAGTGAAGTGCAGCGCAGATCTGGAGGGAGCAGAGGATGGCGGCCATGAAGCCCCGGACCGGGGACGGTCCCCTCGAAGCAACCAAAGAGGGACGAGGAATCGTCATGCGGGTTCCACTCGAGGGTGGCGGACGCCTTGTCGTCGAGCTGACCCCGGATGAAGCTGCTGCGCTGGGTGTGGAACTTACAAACGTCACCAGCTAGTCGGGTCCAGGTAGGAAATGCACCCAGGCTCCGCAACCGATCTTCGGTGCGGGGCCTGAAGTGTGTGTTGGTCTGGGCGCGTGTACGAGTCGAGCCGGAAGGGCAGTTGTGTGCTTGCCGAAGTGATCGATCTGCTGGCGTGCCCGCAGTGCTATGTGGACCAGCAGTGCAGTCTTGAACTCGATCTGATCGACCGCGCCCTCGAATGTGCCCGAGGCCACCGATTCGACATCGCCAGGCAGGGCTACGTTTCCCTGATCAGTGGTGGGTCCACCAAATTCACCGGCGACAGCGCCGAGATGATTGCGGCCAGATCCAGGCTGCTCGGTAGTGGGCATTTTGATCCGTTGATGGAAGCGGTTACGGCGGCGTGTGCTCGCTCAGGGGGCGTCGACCCGGCGCGGATTGTTGAAATCGGTTCCGGCACAGGACAATATCTCGAGCATGTGATCAGCGGACTCCCGGATTCTCGGGGAATCGCCCTCGACGTCTCGAAATTCGCGGCCCGGCGAGCAGCCAAGGTCCACGACAGAATCGGGTCGATCGTCGCGGACGTGTGGCAGCCCTTGCCGATTCGTGACGGCGTGCTCTCTCACGTGCTCTGTGTGTTCGCTCCGCGCAACGGTGAGCAGTCCCACCGCGTTCTGGCCGACGAGGGCGTTCTCGTGGTTCTGACGCCCACGGACAGGCATCTGCGTGAGCTGATCGAGTTGCTCGGCATGGTTCGCGTCGACGACAAGAAAGTGGAACGGCTCGGATCGTCCATGGCCGGACTGTTCGAGCGTGAACACTCCGAGGGCGTCGAGTTCACCATGCACCTCACGCACGACGAGGTTCTCGATCTGGTGGGCATGGGGCCTTCCGCGCGGCATCTTACGGCGCAGCAACTCGAAGCCTCGGTAGCGGAACTGCCCGAACTCACACCGATCACCGCGTCTGCGACGATCTCCAGTTACCGCAAGGTCAACCGCGGCGTCTGATCGCGTCGTCGTAGACGTCGATGGTTTGTCTGGCGATCTCGGCCCACGAGAAATGCTCGATGGCGCGGACCCGGCCGGCCCGCCCCATCGCGTCGGCACCCGTTTTGTCGGCAACAACCTCGTTGACCGTCGCGGCCAAGGATTCCTCGAAGGCAGCAGGCTCGTACGCGTTGTAGTGGACGAGTCGCCCGGTCACGCCGTCGTCGACCACCTCGGGGATTCCGCCCACATCCGAAGCGACAACAGCGGTTTCGCAGGCCATGGCTTCGAGGTTGACGATCCCCAACGGCTCGTACACCGACGGGCAAACGAAGACTGTTGCGGCCGAAAGTATTTCGCGGATCTGTTCGGTGGGCAGCATCTCGCGAACCCAGAATACGTTGCCGCGGTGCGCGGCGAGGGCCGCTACTGCCTGCTCCGTCTCGGCCGCTATTTCCGGTGTATCGGGAGCGCCAGCACACAGGACAAGCTGGATGGACGGGTCGAAATCGTGTGCCGCCGCGATCAGGTGGCCGACGCCCTTCTGACGTGTGATGCGGCCGACGAACGCCACGATCGGTTGGCTGACGTCGACGCCGATCGCCGTCAACGCAGACGCTTCGCCGGTTCCGGCCGGACCGGGATGCCACACACTCGTGTCGATCCCGTTGCGAACCACATGGATACGGCTGGGATCGAGCGAGGGGTACGCGTCGAGGACGTCGGCGCGCATTCCGGCACTGACCGCGATGACAGCGTCGGCATGCTCCACGGCCGTGCGCTCGGACCACGACGAGACGCGGTAGCCGCCGCCCAACTGCTCGGCCTTCCACGGACGCCGGGGTTCGAGCGAATGCGCGGTCAGAATGTGGGGGACGTCGTAGAGCGCCGACGCCAGATGCCCGGCCAGTCCGGTGTACCAGGTATGGGAATGGACAATATCGACACCGCTTGCGGCCGCAGCCATCCGAAGCTCGGTGGACAGCGTTGTCAACGCGGGGTTGGCGCCGTCCAACGCGGGATCGGGGGAGTGGACGATCGCGTCGTCGCGCGGCGCTCCCATGCAGTGAACGTCGACGTCGACGAGCCGTTTCAACTGAGCGACCAGCTCGGTGACGTGCACGCCTGCACCGCCGTAGATCTCCGGTGGGTATTCCTTGGTCATCATCGCGACTCGCACCGGCTAAACCTAACCGCCCGTGGTCGATCCGGCTACCGGCCGGCGCACTTCGAGAGTGTCGCGGCCCGCTTCGCTAGCGGGACCACCGGAGTGCGGATAGGTTAAGCGTGTGAGAAGCCAGCCGCATGTGCTTGGAATCGTGCTCGCCGGGGGCGAGGGCAAACGTCTCTATCCGCTGACGGCGGATAGAGCTAAACCAGCGGTGCCGTTCGGCGGCGCCTATCGACTGATCGACTTCGTGTTGAGCAACCTGGTGAACGCGGGCTATCTGCGTCTCTGTGTGCTCACGCAATACAAGTCGCATTCACTCGACCGACATATATCGCAGACGTGGCGGTTGTCCGGGTTTGCGGGTGAGTACATCACCCCGGTCCCGGCGCAGCAGCGACTCGGGCCGCGCTGGTACACCGGCAGCGCCGACGCAATCCTGCAGTCGCTCAACCTCGTTTACGACGAAGACCCCGAGTACATCGTGGTGTTCGGCGCCGACCACGTGTACCGCATGGACCCCGAGCAGATGGTGCAGCACCACATCGACTCCGGTGCGGGAGTGACCGTCGCCGGTATCCGGGTGCCGCGCAGTGAGGCGTTTGCCTTCGGTTGCATCGACAGCGACGAGTCGGGGCGCATCACGCAGTTCCTCGAGAAGCCGGCTCATCCGCCCGGCACCCCAGACGACCCCAATTCCACCTTTGCCTCCATGGGTAACTACGTGTTCACCACGAAGGTATTGGTCGACGCCATCCGCGCCGACTCCGAGAACTCCGATTCCGATCACGACATGGGTGGCGACATCATCCCCGCCCTCGTCGCAGCCGGCGAAGCCTCGGTATACGACTTCAAGGACAACGTCGTTCCAGGAGCGACCGACCGCGACCGCGGCTACTGGCGCGACGTCGGTACCCTCGACGCCTTCTACGACGCACACATGGACCTCGTCTCCGTCCACCCCATCTTCAACCTGTACAACCGCCGCTGGCCCATCCGCGGCGCCACCGAGAACCTGGCACCGGCCAAGTTCGTGAAGGGCGGCCTAGCTCAGGAGTCGATAGTCGGCGCCGGATCGATCCTGTCCGCCGCCACGGTGCGCAACTCGGTTCTCAGCTCGAACGTGATGATCGAGGACGGCGCCACCGTCGAAGGAAGCGTCCTGATGCCAGGAGTGCGCATCGGCAAGGGAGCAGTCGTGCGCCGAGCCATCCTCGACAAGAACGTTGTTGTCGGTGACGGCGAAATCATCGGCGTCGACCTCGAACGAGACCGCGAACGATTTGCGATCAGCTCCGGTGGAGTCGTCGCAATCGGTAAAGGCGTCTGGATCTAGCTAGAGCTTGCTGGCGCAGAGCAGCCCTTCACCGAGCGGAAGCAACACCCGTACCAGACGCTTGTCGTCCGCGATGGCCTTGGCGGCTTCGCGGACGGCCACCGTCGTGGCATCACGGGCCGACGGGTCGGCGACGCGACCACCCGCAAGAGCGTCGTGCAGCACGATCACACCGCCCGGACGCAGCAACCGGATACCTTCACGCACGTAGTGCGGCTGATCGACCGGGGTGCAATCGACGAAGACCAAGTCGTATCCACCGTCGGCGAGGCGCGGCAACACGTCGAGTGCATTGCCGTTGATCAACCGGGTGCGAGCGGGAGCGATTCCACTTTCACGGAACGTCAATTTGGCTGCGCGCTGATGCTCGGGTTCGCTGTCGATAGTGGTCAGGACACCGTCGTCGCGCATACCGTGCAGCAACCACAGGCTGCTGACACCGGCTCCTGTACCGACTTCGACCGCCGTCCTCGCGCCGAGCATGCGGGCGAACATCGCCAGTGTCGCGCCGACTGCGGGCGTCACGGGTGCGGTGCCGAGGTCCAACGCTCGGTCCCGCGCCGCGGTAAAAATCTCGTCCTCGGAAACAACGTCCTCGACGTGGCGGAGTATCTGTTCGGCGTGGGTCACGCTCATGAGGTTATCGGGCCGGTCGCATTGACGCTGCAAGGCGCGCACCCTGACAGATTCTCAGGAATCCCTCAGCCTCTTCATATGGCATGCACACCGCGGTGCGAGAGGGTATCTACATCGCCGGAAGTGCACGGAACATCCGGCGGCGATGGATGAGCTGATCAAAGGTGATCCGGGAACAAAACGCCTCGGTGTTCGGTTGTTCGAATCATCACGTGAGCTGACCGCGCGGTGCGAAAAGACCAGGAGGATCCACTTATTTTCCAGATCAACGACGAGCCTCGCCCTCGAGAGTCGGAAGTAATGACGACGGAATCGGCTGTGGATTCCGAATTGATCGGTACTGCTGTTTTCGACGCAACGGGTGAGAAGTCGGCCATGCCGTCGTGGGACGAACTCGTCCGCCAACACGGTGACCGCGTGTACCGCCTTGCGTACCGCCTGTCAGGCGACGCGCAGGACGCAGAAGATCTGACCCAGGACACGTTCATTCGTGTGTTCCGTTCCCTCTCCGACTACCAGCCGGGCACGTTCGAAGGCTGGCTGCACCGCATCACGACCAACCTGTTCCTCGACATGGTTCGCCGACGCAACCGCATCCGCATGGAAGCGCTCCCGGAGGACTACGACCGCGTACCGTCGGCCGGTCCGGACCCCGAGCAGATTTACCACGACGCCCGTCTCGACGCCGATCTTCAGGCCGCACTGGACTCCTTGGCACCGGATTTCCGGGCCGCTGTTGTGCTGTGTGACATCGAAGGTCTGTCGTACGAGGAAATCGGTGCCACACTGGGAGTCAAGCTCGGAACGGTTCGGAGCCGTATCCACCGTGGACGACAAGCGATTCGCGATCATCTGGCAGCAGCACAACGCGCCGGTGATTCCGAACGTGTCGGCGTCTGACGGGGGAACGTTGGTCAATCATCTGGAGGGACGAATGACGGAGGCGCGGGCACCCCGCCAGTTCGGTTCGACCGAACACCTGGCAAGTGAGGCAATTGCCGCCTACGTCGACGGAGAACTTCGCATGCAGGCCTATCTTCGGGCCTCACACCACATCTCCCTGTGTGCTGAATGCACGGCTGCGGTCGATGCACAGCAACAGGCCCGTGGTGCGCTCCGGCGGAGCGGCGAGATGACGATGCCACTGTCGCTTGTCGGTCTGCTCAGCGCAATTCCGACCTGCACGACCAATACTGCCGATACCTCACCGGGATCGGACGCCGGTTTCGGCGCGATCGGCAAACGCCTTTCACGCCGCTGGCGTAAATGACCTGTCCTTTCGGCCCAGTCAGCGACGCCGTGCATCCGCCGATCAGTGATACTGGAACGCGTGACTGACGGACAGAGGGGGCATTCCGGCGTGGATACCGATACTTCGGCGAACGGTTCGGTTACTTCGGCAAACGGTTCGGTGGATCGACCGGCAGACGCGCCTGTTCTGGAACCCCGCCCGGTGTATCGGCCACAGATCGATCCGGCGTCGCAGCAGGCATTCAGTAGGCCGAGCGGCGTCGACGGTTCCTTCTCCCAGGCAGCTGCCCGGAGCGTTCAGACGCCCGGTGTTGTAGTCGGTTCGCCCGATCCGGTTCTCGCAGAGGCGTTCGGTCGCCCCGAGGGCGCCACGGAATCCATCGGCCGTGATCCCGAAGCCGACACGGAATCCGAACCCGAAGACGAAGTCCCGAACGACCCGTGGCGTGATCCGGCGTCGTCGGTGGCTCTTGGTTCACCCGCGCAGGAAACCCAACCCGAAAGTTTGCCTCCCGCACCGAAACTGGATGTCCGAGACGTACTGTTCGGGCGTAAGGTCGCGCCATCCGCGCTGGCTGCACTCGCCGGAATGGCACTTGTGATTGCCCTGGTGGGCGGACTGCTCGCGACGGTGATCACCGCCGACCGAAGTTCCCTCACCAGTTCACATGTCACGTTGGTGCAGTCCGGCGGTGGTGAACAGCCGCAATCCGATGTCGCGAAGGTCGCCGACGCGGTGCTGCCGTCCGTTGTCTCCATCCAAGTTGCCGTCGGCGATCAGGGAAGCACCGGTTCGGGCGTCGTGATCGACGACAAGGGATACATCGTCACCAACAACCACGTGATCTCCTCGGCCGCTCCGCCGGCCCAGAACGCTCGGATCCAGGTCATCTTTTCCGACGGCACCAAGACCGACGCTCAGATTGTCGGCCGCGACGTGAAGACGGACCTCGCGGTGCTGAAGGTGTCGGCGAGCAATCTGACGGTTGCACAACTCGGACGCTCCGAAGACGTCCAGGTAGGTGACGACGTCGTGGCCGTCGGTTCCCCGTTGGGTTTGAGCAAGACTGTGACACGCGGAATCGTCAGCGCCCTGAACCGTCCGTTGCGGTTGTCCGGAGAGGGCACCGATACCAACGCGGTGATCGACGCCGTCCAGACAGACGCGGCCATCAACCACGGCAATTCCGGTGGCGCTCTGGTGGATGCGGAAGCCCGCGTCATCGGCATCAACACCGCGATGCTCAGCGAATCGGGCGGTTCCGTCGGTCTCGGTTTTGCGATCCCGATCGACACGGTCACCGAGGTGGCGCAGGCCATCATTCGAGACGGTTCGGTACGCCACCCGGATATCGGCGTCAATGTTCGCACCGTCGTCAACGACGCCACCAGTGGTGCTGCGGTCGCCAACGTCCGTGACGGAAGCCCGGCGCAACAAGCCGGAATCGTCGAGGGTGACGTCATCGTCAAGGTCGGGGACAGGCAAGTGACAGGCGCCGACGAATTTGTTGTGGCGGTCAACGCCGCGTCGATCGGTCAGCCGGTCAACGTCGCGTTGATCCGCGAGGGACGCCAGGTAGACATATCGGTCACGCCGGTTTCGGACTGAGAGAACCTACGAGGTTGCTGTGAGGTTGATCCGGACCTGCGCGCAACAACCGGACACACAGTAGGCTTGCCCTGTGTTTGGCAACATCGGTTGGGGCGAGTTCATGATCCTCCTCGTAGCGGCTCTGGTCATTTTGGGACCTGAGCGGCTTCCGGGCGCGGTCTCCTGGGTTACACGATCACTGAGGCAGGTACGTGAATATGCTTCCGGAGCCCAGAATCAGCTCAAGGAAGAACTGGGCACCGACTTCGAGGATCTGCGTAAACCACTCGCAGATCTGAACAAGCTGCGCGGGATGACCCCGCGCGCTGTGATCACCCAGCATCTTCTCGACGGAGACGACTCCCTCTTCACCGGAGACTTCGACAAGAAGTCCCAAAGCGGTGTCAAGCCCCAGGGCGGCAGCGGTGTGAAGCCCCAGAGTGGCGCTCAGGAACCGATGTCACTCACGAAGGACAAGCCTCTCGCAGCCGGAGAGCGTCCACCGGTCGACCTCGACGCAACCTGAGCGCAACCCGCTACATATTGCGCACAGTGTTGATGCCGAGCGACATTCCGGCGAGTCCGCGCTGACGGACGGCCAACTTGTCCGCGATCTCCGTCAATGCCTTCGCGGCAGCGCTCTCCGGTGCACTCAGCACGATCGGCGTGCCGGCGTCACCGGCTTCGCGAACCGACGGATCGAGCGGAATCTGGCCGAGCAGCGGAACCTTCGCGCCGACTGCCTTGGTGAGGCGATCGGATACCGTCTGGCCGCCGCCCGTTCCGAAGACATCCATGCGGGTGCCGTCCGGCAGTTCGAGCCACGACATGTTCTCGACGACGCCGGCAACACGCTGACGGGTCTGTAGTGCGATGGCACCGGCGCGCTCGGCAACCTCGGCGGCTGCTTGCTGCGGAGTGGTGACCACCAGAATCTCGGCGCTCGGGATGAGCTGGGCCACCGAGATGGCGATGTCACCCGTTCCGGGCGGAAGGTCAAGCAGAAGGATGTCCAGATCGCCCCAGAAGACATCGGCCAGGAACTGCTGAAGCGCGCGGTGCAGCATCGGGCCACGCCACACGACTGGGGTGTTGCCCTGAGTGAACTGGGCGATGGAAATCATCTTCACGTCGTGCGCGACGGGCGGCATGATCATCTTCTCGACCTGCGTTGGCTTGGCGTCGGTACCGAGCATACGAGGGATGGAATGACCGTAGATATCGGCGTCGAGAACACCGACGGACAGGCCGCGTGCTGCTAGTGCCGCCGCGAGATTGACTGTCACACTGGACTTTCCGACGCCACCCTTGCCGGAGGCGACGGCGTACACACGGGTGAGAGAGCCGGGCTGGGCGAAGGGGATCACCGGTTCGGCGGAGTCGCCGCGCAGCGACTTGCGAAGTTCCGTGCGCTGCGCGTCGTCCATCACGTCGAGTTCGACGCGAATGGCACCAACACCGGCGACGTCGGCAACTGCCTTGGTGACGCGCTCGGTGATCTCGGTGCGCATCGGGCACCCTGCGGTGGTGAGGTAGATCCCGATGTCGACGCTGTTGTCTTGCGCGAGCGTGATGTTCCTGACCATCCCCAATTCGGTGATGGGTTTGCGGATCTCAGGGTCGAGAACTCGCGCGAGCGCGGAGCGAACGTCGGACTCGGTCAGTGCGGACATGACTCCATGGTAGGTGTCGGCAGATCAGTGAATGCGAGGCAGGTCCGATGCGGCGGGCACGATGCCGGTGGAGTAACCGGCAGTCCAGGCCAGGACGTTGGCGACATAGGCAGCCGAGTTGTTGTAGCGATGGATTGCTTTGGCGGCCTGCGTGAGGTCCTGCATGTTCAAACCGCCGTCGCACAGGTACTTTCCGGTGGTCAGTGCCGAGTCGAAGAGGTTCTGCGGATCGGAGATGCCGTCACCGTTGCCGTCGCCGGCGTACTGCGTCCACGTGGACGGGATGAACTGCATCGGGCCGACTGCGCGGTCGTAGACGGTGTCGCCGTCGAGTGCGCCGCCGTCGGTGTCCATGATCACGGCCTGGCCGGGGAGGCTGCCGTTGAGGGGCAGTCCGATGACAGGTTCGAAGAGGTTGCCGTTTGCGTCGGCGTCCTTGCCGTCGTGGGCGTGGCCGGATTCGACGCGGCCGATTCCTGCCATCAGGGTCCACTGCATGTTGCAGGTGGGGTTCTCGACAGCGAGGATGCGCTCGGCGTTCTGATAGGCGGCGACGCTCACGCTGGGGATGCCGAGGGCGCCTTCGGCCATCGAAGCGGGCAGTGGGGGTGTGGCCTGGACCGGTGCGAGCGGGGCGGGCTCGGCAACTACCGGCGCTGCGGCCAGGTCGGCGACGGGAAGGATCTGAGCTTGCGGCTCCTGCGTGGCTGGGGTCTCGAGTGACCCCACGGCGGTTTCGGCGCTGGCGGCATTGACGAAAGGCATATCGGATGCC
This sequence comes from Rhodococcus globerulus, assembly GCF_019334125.1. Lineage (NCBI taxonomy): Bacteria > Bacillati > Actinomycetota > Actinomycetes > Mycobacteriales > Nocardiaceae > Rhodococcus > Rhodococcus globerulus. Next base: position 6,142,563 of record NZ_CP079698.1, on the reverse strand, counting down.
GCTCCGGCGGAGTTCGCTGCTGTAACCAAACCGATAGGAATGAGGCCGGAAAGCGCGATGACCGAGTTGCGACGGATGTGCGAATCTGTCTTCTTGTTGTGCCGACCCACTGTTACTGCCTCCTGGACCCCGAAATCGGGGTTTTCCGTTCAATGACGGAATCGAGGCTACCTGATTTGTTGCACTTCCGTTACTCAACCGTGATCTAAGTGGGCAGATCTGTGCCGTCGACGCAGTTCAATCGTGATTTTTCCGGCGCGAGCGTTATCGCGACGTGACCGTTATGCGACGGGCATGAACGGCAAACCCGGCAGCAGTGGTGCGGGTGCGGGTGCGGGCGCGGGTGCCGGTGCGGCAGCGGGTGAGGGCGCCACGGCAGCGGGCGCGGCGTCGGATGTAGTCGCCGGGACGGACGACGGAGTTGCCGTCGTGGCGTCGGTGGCGGGGGCCGGCCCGGTGGTCGACGCCTCAGCGGTCGGCATGGCGCACGGCAGGTGGATTCCGGGCTGCAACTGCGCGAGTGCTACGGGATCCGGGAGGATCACGCACATGTCGTCTGGCCACGTCCAGCCTGTCGGCGTCAGAATCGGCCACACGAGGCCGCGTGACGTGAGTACGGGCAGTGGGATGATCGGTCCGGTCGGAGCCTGTGGGTTGGTGGCAGGACCGGGCGCGGCGGGTGAGGCCAGCCCGGGTGCTGACGGGTTCGGTGTGGTGGGGAGTACTCCGGGTGGGATCAGCGCTTGGAGATCCGGCGAGAGTGCCGGCATGTCAGGCAGGCCGGGGAGTAGTGGCGCGGGAGTAGCTGCGGACGTTGCCTGATCGCCGTCCTTCTTCTCGGCCGTCGGATCGACTGCCGCCGCAGCAGCGAGAATGGCCGCAGTGGACGTGGCGTCGGAGCTACCGGCGTTGATGCTCCCGGTGTTGATTCCGCCGGTGTACGGCAGCGATCCGGACGGGAGGACTCCACTCTTGTACGCCGTCGACCACATGATCACGTTTGCGGCGTACGCCGCGGAATTGTTGTATCGGAGAACGGCTTTGGTCTCCTGATCGAGGTTGCGGAGATCGAGCCCGCCGCTGCAGAGATATTTGGCCGCCGAGAGTGCCGCGTCGAACACGTTGTTGGGATCGGTAACACCGTCGCCGTTGCCGTCACTGGCGTAGTGCGCCCACGTCGACGGAATGAACTGCATGGGGCCGACGGCGCGGTCGTGGGTCGGGTCGCCGTCGATCAGGCCCTTGTCGGTGTCGGTGATGATCTGGTTGCCGGCCAGGCGGCCGTCCAGCACCGGGCCGAAGATCGGCGTCACAGTGGTGCCGACAGGGGTGGTGCGTCCACCGTTGGCATGGCCCGATTCGATTCGGCCGATACCGGCCAGAAGATGCCACGGGACGCCGCAGCCTGGTGCCTCCGTCATCATCACCAGTTCCGCGGAGCGGTAGGCGTTGAGGACGATCTCGGGGATGCCCAGTGAGGTCAGGACAACTGTTGCGGCTGCGGGGTCCAGTGCGGTGGTTGTTGCGGTAGTGCTCGGTGGTGCCGATCGTTGCGTTCGCACCGTGCGAGGTGTCGGAAGGAAATCGGGGCTGTCCGCTGCGTTCACGGCGTTACCTGCGAGCGCAATGGGTATCGGTGATCCCGTTGCAGGGGCACTACCTGCGGTAAGGGCTGCCGGTCCGGTGGCCGCGAGTAGGCCCCCCAGTAGCGTGGACGCTGCGATCAATCCTCGTACGCGCACGATTCCCCTTTGCTGGTAGCCCGGGTTCGGAGTACCCACCGATATATATAAGAGTCTGTGACTTACGTTACATATCGGTCTCGGTCTATGCAGCAAAACTCAGTAAACCCTCAGCTAAGAATCCCGGCTGTCGAGACTCTTTTTCGAGGAACCTGATTCGCGATGCTTCTTCTTCTGGGGCGGTTCGTGTTCGGCGGTGAGGAGCAATTTGATCTCGTCGAGTTCGCGTCGCAGATAGTCACGAGTCGCGACTTCGCCGAGGGAGATACGCAGAGCAGCGAGTTCCCGGGCGAGGAACTCTGTGTCGGCTTTGGTCTGTTCGGCGCGAATCCGGTCCTCTTCGAGCGAGACCTTGTCTCGGTTCTCCTGCCGATTCTGGGCCAGGAGGATCAACGGTGCCGCATACGCGGCCTGCGTCGAGAACGCCAGGTTGAGCAGGATGAACGGATAGGGATCCCACTGCAAGCTGACCGCAAAGACATTCAGTGCGATCCAAACGATGACGATGATCGTCTGAATCGCCAGGTAGCGACCCGTGCCGAGGAAACGCGCAATACGCTCGCTGACCCGGCCCACCGCTTCGACATCGAAGTCGATGTGGAACCGCCGACTCCCACGGGGAGTCTCTAGGCGCTGACGGGCGCTGGAAGACCGATCGCTCATCGGACCAACCCCTCGTCGTCGGAATCGTCTTCGCGCCAGTCCTCGGGCAGAAGGTGATCGAGAACGTCGTCGACGGTGACCGCGCCGATCAGGTGGTTCTCGTCGTCCACCACCGGTCCGCACACCAGGTTGTACGTCGCGAAGTATCGCGTCACGACAGCAAGCGAATCGTCGGCGCCGAGACTGGGTAGGTCGCTGTCCAGAATTCCGCCGACCAGGCTTGCCGGCGGTTCACGTAACAACTTCTGCAGATGAACACACCCGAGGTAGCGTCCGGTCGGCGTGGCCGTCGGCGGTCTGACGACGAATACCATGCTGGACAACGCGGGCGTGACGTCGTAATTGCGAGCCCGGGCGAGAGCTTCCGCCACCGTGGTCGACGCCGTCAGTACCACCGGTTCCGGCGTCATCAAACCACCAGCCGTATCGGGGGAGTGTTCGAGGAGTCGGCGCACCGGTTCCGAGTCCTGCGGGTCCATCAACTGCAGCAACGATTCCGCTTCGGTTTCGGGCAACTCGCCCAGGAGGTCGGCAGCGTCGTCCGGGTCCATCGCCTCGAGGAGGTCGGCCGCCCGTTCCACTTCGAGGTGCATGAGGAGATCGGTCTGATCGTCGGCAGGTAGTTCCTGCACGACGTCGGCGAGACGCTCGTCGTCGAGAGCTACGGCTAGCTCGTGTCGGCGCTTCTCCGGAAGTTCACGCATCGCGTTGGCGACGTCGGCCGGACGCATGCCCTCGTACTGCAGCAGCAGGTGGGCGACGCCCTGCCCCGGCAGTGACAGGTCACTCTGGGTAAGTCCGGCGACGTGCTGCCAGTCCACGATGTGGATCGCGGCCCGGCGTCCCAGGCGTCCGCGATGGCCACGGACCGCTACCTTCGACACCACCCAATCGCGGGTGCGCCTCGATTCGATACCCAGATCGACAACAACGGCGTCGACGCCGTGGAGTTCGGTCAACTCCGGGTCGTCCACTCGCACATGTGAATCGAGTACCTGTGCAAGAGCGAGAACTTCGCCGGGGCGCTGGGTGAATCGCCGGATACTGACATTGCCGGTCGTCAGTGTGACGGCACCCGGTTCGATCGCGGTGACACGCAACATCGGCACGAAAATGCGTTTGCGCGTGAACATTTCGATCACCAAACCGAGCACCCGCGGTTGCTGGCGTCCGATGCGGACGGTGATCACGACGTCACGCACTCGCCCGATCGACTCACCGTCGGGGCCGAGGACAACCAGGCCGGCCAGCCTGGCTGCAAATACCTTGCCTGCTGCTGCCATGATTGCAAGGCTAATTCCTCACGCGTCATTATCTGCAACAGAGACGCCGAAAACGTACGAGTCGATACCTCTGAAGGGCACTCAAAAGAGATGACATCACGTAACCGATCCCGCCGATCAGTTCTCGCCGTTCCCGGCAGCAGTCGCAAGATGATCGACAAGGCAAAGGGACTGCCGGCCGACGAGATCTTCCTCGACCTCGAAGACGCGGTCGCACCGTTGGCGAAGCAGGCCGCACGCGAAGCCGTCGGTGACGCGCTGGCCGAGGACGGATGGGGCAAGCAGGTCAAGGTGGTTCGGGTGAACGACTGGACCACCGAATGGACGTACGCCGATGTTGTCGAGGTTGTCGGCCGGGCGGGTGCTCACCTCGACGCGATTCTGCTGCCCAAAGTTCCCGATGCGAGCCACGTGCAGGCACTTGATCTGTTGTTGACTCAGGTGGAAAAGGCCAACGGCCTCGAAGTGGGACGAATCGGCATCGAACCCCAGATCGAGAACGCGATCGGCCTGACCAACATCGATGCGATTGCCACGGCCAGCCCGCGGGTCGAGGCGTTGGTCTTCGGGCCGGCAGATTTCATGGCGAGTTTGAACATGCGCACCCTGGTGGTCGGAGAGCAGCCGGACGGCTACGACCGTGGTGACGCCTATCACCACATCCTGATGACCATTCTGATGGCTGCGCGGGCGCACGGGGTTCAGGCCATCGACGGTCCGTACCTCCAGATTCGTGACGTCGAGGCGTTCACGCGCAGCGCTGCCCGCACTGCAGCATTGGGTTTCGACGGCAAATGGGTACTGCACCCGACTCAGATCGAAGCGGCCAACGAGGTGTTCAGCCCGAGGCAATCAGATTACGATCGCGCTGAATTGATCTTGGACGCCTACGCATTCCACACCTCCGCGGCCGGCGGTGGGCGGGGAGCCGTGATGCTCGGCGACGAGATGATCGACGAGGCAAGTCGCAAGATGGCGCTGGTGATTTCCGCGAAAGGCCGGGCAGCGGGTATGGCCCGGACAACGGAATTCACTCCACCAGAACACGCCTGATCAGCTGTGGTCGAACAAATCGGGTAGGTAAAGGGCACAATAGGTTTGTATGTCTCGCGTTGTTCAGTCACGGATGACGCGCCCGAAACAAGGAGCACGATCACCCATGTCCAATCCGCTCGCACAATCGCCGAATGGGTCGCGCCGTGGAGCGTTGCCGACACCACCTTCGGGCTGGCCGATCGGGTCGTACCCCACCTACGCGGAGGCGCAGCGCGCCGTCGATTACCTGTCCGATCAGGAATTCTCGGTCCAGGACGTCACCATCGTCGGTGTGAATCTGATGCAGGTCGAACGGGTTCTCGGCCGGCTCACGTGGCCCAAGGTGATCGGCGGCGGTCTGGTGTCCGGCGCGTGGCTGGGCGTGTTCTTCGGCCTTCTCCTGGGTCTCTTCACGACCAGCTTCATCGGGCCACTGATCACGGGCATCGTCGGCGGCATCATCTTCGGCGTGATCACCACAACCATCCCGTACGCAGCGACGCGCGGCCAGCGAGATTTTGCCTCGACCATGCAGTTGGTGGCCGGTCGGTACGACGTGCTGTGTGAGCCGAAGACAGCCGAGGCTGCCCGCGATCTCCTCGCGAAGCTCGCGATCTGATCGGTTCAGTGCACGGTGAGCGCGAGGGAACCGTGACGCGTGTACTGACCGATCGCGCCCTCGGTCGGGCGACCCTTGCGCGTCAGTTCCTGCTGGAGCGGGCTGACGTCACTGCCCTCGCGGCCGTCGAACACCTGGCCGGTCTGCAGGCGCAGGCCCCGACGCCGCCGTACCTTGCTCTGTGGGCCCGTGTCAAAAACTTTGCGGCAGAAGAGTTGTCGACACTGATCGAGCGTCGGCAGGTGGTGCGTCTGGTTGCGATGCGCGGAACGGTATTTGTGATGTCGGCCGCTGATGCCGCATCCTTCCGTGGCACGGTTCAGTCGATTATGGACCGTGATCTGCACACCAACACCGCGCACCGGGCGGCGCTGAGCGGAATGGATCTGGCCGCTCTTGCGCAGGCCGGCCGCGAACTTGTTTCCGAGGGGCCACTTACGCAGATGCAGATGAGGCCGCTTCTGGCCGAACGCTTTCCAGGGCGCTCTCCGGAAGGACTCGCGCACGGGATCAGGGGACTCTTGCCGATGGTCCAGGTACCGCCTCGCGGGTTGTGGGGTAGATCGGGACCGCCCGCGTTGACCACGCTGGAGAGTTGGCTGGGCACAGAGCTGGATTCGACTCCTGTTCCAGACGCCCTGGTGTTGCGCTATCTCGCTGCCTTCGGTCCGGCGAGTGTGAAGGACGCCCAGGCGTGGTCGGGATTAACCAGGCTGGCAGAGGTTTTCGAGCGACTACGTCCGAACCTGATGACGTTCGTGAACGAGAAGGGGACGGAACTGTTCGACCTGCCAGGCGCTCCACGCCCGGACGACGGCACACCACCCGTCCGGATCTTGGCTCCGTTCGACAACATTTTGCTCTCGCATGCGGATCGCTCGCGAATCATGGATGAGCAGTACCGAACTCGGGTCTTCACGGTGAACGGAATAATCAAACCCGCCGTGCTGGTACGAGGGAAGGTTGTGGGATTCGCCGCAGAATCCGCGAAAGGTGATACCGCGCGATTGACGGTGTCACTGTTTTCGCAGCAGTCGAAAACCGCCATGTCATCCATCGAGAGGGAAGCGCGTTCATTGCTGCGATTTCTGCATCCGACGATCTCCAAGCACGAGATATCCGTCGAAATTCTCACCTAGCAAAACAGGCGTTCTGAAGCGCCCCGGCCTCTGCGCTGCGATCAGCGCCGTGATGGTGCTTAGATGGACGCGTGTCTGACAGTGTTGTGTCCTCCGTCCGCGCGCACCTCGTTGCCAATATCGAGGGGCCGGAGCCGGCTGCGGCCTCGGTGACGTTCCTGGGTGTCGAGCCGCTGGACGTGCTCAGATTCGAATCTCCCGACTCAGTGGTGCACTACGCAACACTGGGGTGCTCGCGGCACCCCATGGGCGATCCGGGTGATCTGGTCGCCGATCCCACACGCGGACCCCGGGCGGAACTGGTGCTCTCGCTGCGCGGCGGCACCGGTATTGCGTCGGGAATCGCGCGCACCTTGGCTGTTCTGGCGGCGGCCCCGTCGGTCGAGGGCATCGTGTTGCTCGACGATGCGCTGCTCGACCTCGGGGAGCCCCTGTGGAAGGGCGCAGCTTTTACTGCAGTCCTTCTCAGTGACAGCGGGATTGAAGATCTGACGCTCCCCGAGCCGATGGATCCGGTTCGGTTCCTCGCCGTGGTCCCCATAACCGGAACCGAAGCAGCCTGGGTCCGTCTGCGCGGTGCAGGTGCACTACGTGAAGCCTGGGCTGAGGCGGGCATCGACGTCCGAGATCCGCACCGAGCGGCGGCGTCGCTCTAACTGCCGTGTCGCTCTAACTGCCGTGTCGCTCCGATCTTATTGTGCGGCTTCGTTATCGAGAAGGTCGGCCAGATTCTCCAGGCTGGCCTGCTGGGATCGGCCGAATGCCTTGGTGACAAGCGGGTCTGCCATTCTGCCGAACACTCCGCCAAGGCCACTTTCACTGTCGAGTCGATAGGTGACGCGCGTGCCCTTCTCGACTTCCTCGCACGTAGTGGTCAGCGTGAAAGCGACCGGGCTTTTGACAGACTTCGCCGAAGTTCGCTTGGGCGCATCGTATTCCGTGAACTCGGCGGTCCAGTCGATGCGCTTGCCCAGTATTCGGCTGGCCCCCTGCCAGCGGGTCCCCACTCCTACCGGGCCATCCGTGATCTGCCGGGATTCGACAATCGAGTTGTCCCAGTTCGGCCAATTCTCAGCGGTGCTGAGGTACTGAAAGACTTCCGGAACCGCGCGCGAAACTATTACTGACTGCTCAACTGTAGGCATCGTAGCTCCTCCGAATTTGCTTGTGGCAAGGTATTTTTCGGGTGCGGTGATTTCGATGCGAGGGGCCCGCGGGTACACGTGATGCGTGTTGGTACCCACAACTCATTGTCCGCTTGGACTGTAGCTAAGTACAGAGTTAGAGCCAGTTGTTTCGGCGGAACAGAAAAAACAACCCGACACACACCGATGCGATGAACACCATCACCATCGGATATCCGTATTGCGAGCCCAGTTCCGGCATGTTCTCGAAATTCATGCCGTAGATGCCGGCGATTCCGGTCGGCACCGCCGCGATCGCCACCCACGCCGAAATCTTGCGCATGTCGGTGTTCTGCTGTACCGCGATCTTTGCCAGAGCAGCGTCCACGAGCGAACTCAGTACTTCGTCGTACTCGGAGATGCGTTCGGAGACGATGGTGTGATGGTCTCGGACGTCGCGGAAATAGCGTCTGATCTCTTTGGGGACCAACCCGCCTGCTGGTTGTGTCAGTTGCAGGAGTGGCATGCCGAGCGGGGTGACCGACCGTCGAAGTTCGACGATTTCCCGTTTCAGCAGGTAGATGTGCTCAACCGCCACGCTGTTACGTGGGTTGAACACCAACTCTTCCATGTTGTCGACGTCCTGCTCCACCAGTTGTGTCACCGACAGGTACGTGTCGACGACGTGGTCGGTGATGGCATGGAGAACGGACCACGGTCCCATGGCGAGACGCTCGGGTAGCTGTTCGAGGGCTTTGCGGACACTCGCCAGTTCGGAATGGTCACCGTGCCGAACAGTGACGACAAAGTCCGGACCGACGAACACCATGATCTCGCCGGTCTCCACGATTTCGTTAGCCGTCTCCACGGAATCGTGCGGAACGTAGACAACGGTTCGAAGGACGAGAAACATGACGTCGTCGTAGCGTTCGAGTTTGGGTCGCTCGTGTGCGTGGACGGCATCCTCGACCATCAACTCGTGTAGGCCGAAAGTCTTTGCCACGTCCTGCATTTGGGATTCGTCGGGAGCATGGATCCCAACCCAGACGAATCCCTTTCCGCGTCGGCGCACTTCATCGAGAGCGGCGTTGTGAGTGAACTTTCCCGGGAGCCTGGTGCCGTCCACGTACACAGCACAATCCACAATGGCACGAGCTGCGGGGACGGGAATCCTCGGCAACGGTGGCGGAGCTGATTTGCCGTTCGACCAGTTCGGTAGTGACGGCACTGTGTCTACTCCCTCCGCAGATAGGCGAAGCGCACTATTGCTGCCGCGCAATCGTACGTCAGGATCTCAGGCAATCGACCGGAGCGAGATGGTCTTGCGGATTGCTGACAGACTGGAGCGGTGCGAATAGACCTTCACACCCACTCAAACGCATCAGATGGCACGGACACCCCCGCCGAACTGGTGCGCGCTGCTGCCCACTCCGGACTCGACGTTGTCGCGCTCACCGATCACGACACCACCGCCGGCTGGGCGGAGGCGGAGCGCGCACTGCCTGCCGGGCTCGGACTCGTCCGTGGCATGGAAATGTCGTGTGAAGGCGAAGGTGAGGACGGGTGGCCGGTCGCGGTGCACCTCCTGGCGTACCTGTTCGACCCGGACCACCCCGAGTTCGCCAAGGAACGCGAGCGGCTACGCGGCGAACGGGTCGAAAGAATCCGCACGATGGCGACTCTGATGGCCCGCGACGGGCTGCCGATCGACCCGGACGAAATCCTCGCGTCGGCTGGTCCTTCTGTGGGGCGTCCGCACATCGCAGCGGCTCTGCTGCGGGCCGGCGTGGTCTCGAGCATCGGTGAAGCCTTCAAGGACTTGTTGGCAACCCGCGGGCGCTACGACGTCCCGAAATACGACACGCCGATCGACTACGCCGTCGAACTGGTCGCAGCGGCCGGGGGAGTGACGGTGATCGCTCACGGTCGTGCGCGCACCCGTGGTCGTGTTCTCGCCCTAGGCCACATTCGCGATCTGGCGGCCTCCGGACTCGGCGGACTCGAAGTCGATCACCCGGATCATGCGCCCGCAGATCGGACTCTCCTTCGTGGATTGGCCGGCGAACTTGGCCTCGCGGTGACCGGATCATCGGACTACCACGGAGACAACAAGACGATCGACCTCGGCGACGAGCTCACCGACCCCGCCGACTTCGAGGAATTGATGTCGGCGGCAACAGGCGTCGAGGTGCTGAAACACTGATGTTGGACACGACGCTCTACCTCACGGTTTTCATCACCCTCTTTGTCATCATGGACCCACCCGGAGTCATTCCGGTGTTCCTGTCCCTGGTCGGCCGCAAGGACCGCGCAGACCGTAACCGCGCGGCGTGGCAGGCACCGGCAGTGTCGCTCGCCGTAATTTCCGTCTTCGCGGTCGGCGGGCAGGCAATCCTCAACTATCTGCACATCGGCATACCCGCATTGCAGGGCGCCGGCGGATTGCTCCTTCTGCTGATCGCTCTCGAACTACTCACCGGCAAGACGTCCAACCGTCCGCAGGGCGCCGACGACGTCAACGTGGCCCTGGTTCCGCTGGGAACGCCCATGATGGCCGGCCCCGGCGCGATCGCCGCGGTCATCGTCTTTGTCGCCCAGGCAGACGGTGACGCGGCGTCGTACCTTGCGATCGCCTTGGCGATCATCTCGATTCACCTCGTTCTGTTCATAGTGCTGCGATTCTCGACCGCCTTGATCCGTGTGCTCGGTGTTGGCGGAATCTCGCTGCTGGCCCGCATCGCAGGTTTGCTGCTTGCCGCCATCGCCGTTCAACTCATCGCGGAGTCCGTCCGCGGATTCATCACGGGAGCGTAGATCGTGACTTACGACAACAACGGTTACGACAACAACAGCTACGACGCATACCGGGACGACAATGCCTACGACAACTCGTACGACTACGACGACCGCTACGACGATTACTACGATGCTCCGGACACCAAGCAGTGGGCGTTGATTCGTGGTCTGCGTGCGCTCAGTGGGACCGTCGCGGCTGGAATCGTTGTTCTCACAGTCGTGGTGATCGCGTCGGCGTATCTGGGAGGCAATCGGGGCTTTCCCGGACCGGGCACCACATCGATCACCGCGCACATCGTGGCGTCGGTAGTGGCGCTGGCCGCACAGATCTTCTGTGACCGTCGCCGCGGCGTTGCCGCAATAGCCGCGTCCGTGGTTGTGCTCGTAACTGCCGGGGTGCTGCTGGTGACGCAGTGGTGGGGTTAGGGACCGAAGGATTTGATTGTGATCGCGCGCAGGTGGCAAACTGGAGGGACTTCGTAGGCGGCGCCACAGCCCGGCCATGAAGAAATTGCATGGATCTGCCAGGGCTCACCCGCCCAACACCATGACGCTTCGGATGTATTGCGGCCAACTTTCTTGCGCACCCGAATGCTCTTCTTCTCTGCAGTTGTTCACGGAAGAAAAGACTCTGACCGTTGCTAACGTTCTGTTTCGGCCGTCAGATCACTACTTCCCAGTAACCCAGCCCCGAGTGCGGCTGGTCATATCAGGAGTGTCATTGTGTCCCTTGTGACTGAAGCCATCAACGTACCCAAGGTCGAGCTGACCGACGAAGAAATCTTTGCCGCTCACGTCGGTGGCAAACTGTCGGTCGAGACCACCGCGCCGCTCGATACGCAGCGCGCTCTGTCGATCGCGTACACGCCGGGTGTGGCTCAGGTGAGCCGCGCCATCGCCGCTGACGAGACCCTTGCCGATCGCTACACGTGGACCAACCGACTGGTTGTCGTCGTCAGTGACGGCACGGCGGTTCTCGGTCTGGGCGATATCGGACCCCGCGCATCGTTGCCCGTCATGGAGGGCAAGTCCGCTCTGTTCAAGAGCTTTGCCGGACTCAACTCCATCCCGCTGGTGCTCGACACCACCGATCCCGACGCGATTGTCGAGACTCTGATCCGTCTGCGTCCGAGCTTCGGCGCGGTCAACCTCGAGGACATCTCGGCGCCGCGCTGCTTCGAGATCGAAAAGCGGGTCATCGAGGCACTTGACTGCCCCGTCATGCACGACGATCAGCACGGCACCGCGATTGTGGTTCTCGCTGCGCTCAAGGGCGCCGTGAAGGTGCAGAGCCGCGACATCACCACACTCAAGGTTGTCATCTCCGGTGCGGGTGCAGCGGGTGTCGCGTGTGCGAACATCCTGCTCGCCGCCGGTATCAGCGATGTCGTCGTGCTCGACTCGAAAGGCATCATCTCCAGCGAGCGCAGCGACCTCAACGACATCAAGGTAGAGCTGGCGTCGCGCACCAACCCGCGCAGTGTCCACGGCGGTGCCGTCGAGGCTTTGGCCGGAGCGGACGTCTTCCTCGGTGTCTCGGCGGGCAAGATCCCCGAGGAGCTCATCGCGTCGATGGCTCCCGAGTCGATCGTGTTTGCGCTCTCGAACCCGGATCCGGAGATTCACCCCGAGACCGCGTCGAAGTACGCGGCGATCGTGGCTACCGGCCGCAGTGACTTCCCGAACCAGATCAACAATGTGCTTGCCTTCCCCGGTGTGTTCAAGGGCGCGCTCGACGCCGGCGCCCGTCGCATCACCGAAGGTATGAAGCTCGCTGCCGCCGAGGCGATCCTGTCGGTGGTCGGCGACGAGTTGGCCGTGGACAAGATTGTTCCGAGCCCACTCGACCCTCGCGTGGCGACCGCAGTTGCGGAAGCCGTCGCGGCCGCAGCGCACGCTGAGGGCGTGACCAGCTAAGAGGGACTCCTCGAAAGCCCCGATCGAAACCCGCACACAAGGTTTCGGTCGGGGTTTTTGCGTGGGCAGCTACACGCGTGCGAGGTTCGGGGTGCGTCGCAGTCTGCCGGTTCCCGGGACGGAAGCCCACACGACCAGTGCAAGTACGCCGTCCACGACAAGCGCAACCACCGCGACCAAGATTGCGCCGACAACAACGCGGTCGTACTTGTACAGCGCGATTCCGTCGAAGATGTACCGTCCGATGCCGCCCAGATTGACGTAGGCGGCAACAGTCGCGGTCGCGATGACTTGCAGTGTGGCGTTTCGGAGCCCACCCAGAATGAGCGGAAGCGCATTGGGAACCTCGACGCGCAGCAGTACTTGCGTCTCGGTCATCCCCATTGCGCGCGCCGCGTCGACGACGTCACGGTCGACACTGGCGATGCCGGCATACGTTCCGGCGAGCAATGGCGGAATGCCGAGGATGACCAGTGCGAGGATCGGGGGCATCACTCCCAGCCCCATGAGCAGGACGAGGAACGTCAGCAAGCCGAGCGTGGGAAGTGAGCGCAGTGCGTTGACAAGACTGACCACCACGATCTGACCGCGTCGTAGATGCCCGATGATCAGGCCGATCGGGACCGCGATCACTGCGGCGAGGGCGACGGCCAGCAGGCTGTACCAGAGGTGCTGCAGGATTCGGGTGCCGATTCCGGTGTCGCCGCTCCAGTTGTCGGGATTGGTCAGGTACTCCCAGGCGCCGGTGAAGATACTCATACCGGCTCACCTTCGGCCGTGACGATCGCGGGGACCTTCGATGCGGACGGAGTTCTGGTCCACGGGGTCAGGAACCTGCCGAGCAGATACAGGATCAAATCGAGGGCCAGTGCAAGGACCACGATGGCGATGATGCCGGCCACGATCTGGTCGGGGTAGTCCCGGTCGTAGCCCTGTTTGAACAGAACTCCCAGACCGCCGATACCGATCAGCGAACCCACCGACACCAGCGAAATGTTGGTCACCGCAATCACTCTGACATTTGCGATCAGAACCGGCAGCGCAAGGGGCAGTTCGACGGTCAATGCCCGGCGCAGTGCGGTGAAGCCGATGGCCGTCGAGGCATCGATGACGTTGGCGGGCACCGAATCCAATGCTTCCGGGACCGCGCGGACGAGTAGTGCGGTGGAATACACACTGAGCGCGATGATGACGTTGAGCGGATCGAGTGTCTTGAGTCCGAAGATCTGCGGGATGGTGACAAACAGTGCCAATGACGGAATGGTGAACGCAATGCTGGCCAAGGTCAACGTGATTCGGCGCAGCCATCGGATATTCCGAATTGCCGTGCCGACGGGAAGGGCAATGACCAAGCCCACCGCCAACGGCACCAGCGCGAGATACAGATGTGTTCGTGTGTAATCCAGAACCGTCGAGAAATTGTCGATGAGCCAGCGCACGCCGCTACACCCCGAACCCTTCGGTGAAGGCGAGTCGATTGCGTTCCTGGTCCTCGCGCCGACGTTGCTCGGCCAATTTAGCCACAACCTCGGAGCCCAGAATGCCGCCGATCACCGCACCTTCGGCATCCACGGCAACACCGATTCCGGACGGTGACGAGATGGCCGCGTCGAGCGCCTGCCGAAGATCGCCGCCCGGGCCGAAGAGAGAGCCGCCGGCTGACGTCGACTGTGCCAGAGTGTGTCCGGCGCGTATGCCCTCGACACCGGTGACATCGATCCAGCCTAGGGGTGAACCGGACTCGCTGACAACGAGCACCCATTCACCCAATTCGAGTCTCAGGGATGTCAGTTCCAACTCGGTGGCCGTCCGGATGGAGTGCAGCGGCACCTCGTCCGCGCTGCGGAAGGACAGTCCTCGATATCCGCGATCACGTCCGACAAAACCGGCCACGAAATCCGTAGCCGGCGCGGCCAATACGTCGCGCGGCGCGGCTACCTGCTGCAGGCGACCGCCCGGACCGAAGACCGCGATGTGGTCGCCCAGTTTGACGGCTTCGTCGATATCGTGCGTGACAAAGACGATGGTCTTCTTCAGTTCGCTTTGCAGGCGCAGCATTTCGGTTTGCAGGTCCTCACGAACCACCGGATCGACGGCGCTGAAGGGTTCGTCCATCAACAGAATCGGCGGATCGGCAGCCAGCGCGCGGGCGACACCCACTCGCTGCTGCTGCCCGCCGGACAACTGCGCCGGGTAGCGCGTCGCCAGTGACGGATCGAGACCCACGCGTTCGAGAACACCCAGTGCGGCTTTACGTGCGGCGCGGCGAGATTCACCCCGCAGCACCGGAACCGTTGCGACGTTGTCGACGACGGTCCGGTGCGGCAACAGCCCGGCATTCTGGATGACGTAGCCGATACCGAGTCGCAAGGTCACCGCGTCGGTCTGCGAGATGTCGCGGCCGTCGACGCGGATTGTGCCCGACGTGGGCGTGATCATCCGGTTGATCATCCGCATCGACGTTGTTTTGCCACACCCGGACGGACCGACGAACACCGTGAACGACTCGGCCTCGATGGTGAGATCGAGTCGATCAACTGCGGTGGTGCCGTCCGGGAACTGCTTGGTGACTCCCTCGAAGGTGATCACGTGGGTTACGAGACCGGCTTGTCGAGGCCCTGCGCCGAGATCCACGCCTTGGCTGCTGCGGCCGGTTCCGTCTTGGCGTCGCCGGACACCGCCACGTTGAGATCGAGCAGTTCCTCGGTGGTCAGCTTTGCCGAGACCGCGTCGAGGACGGCTGCGAGCTTGTCGGACGATGCCGATGCGCGCAGCACCGGCACGACGTTCTGGGCGGGGAAATTGTTCTTCGGGTCTTCGAGGACAACAAAGTTGTTGGCCGGAATCGACGCCGACGTCGTGAAAATGTTTGCGGCGGTGATGTCACCGGATGCGAGTGCCTTGACCGTTGCCGGGCCACCGCCGTCCGCGATCGGGACAAAATTGGAGGCCGAGATGTCGAGTCCGTAGTTTGCCTTCAACCCGGGCAGGCCGACGGGGCGCTCCTGGAATTCGGCCGGCGCGCCGAACTTGACCTCGGCGGAATGCGGCGCCAGGTCGGCGATGGTCTTCAGGTTCCACTTGTCGGCCGTTTCCTTGGTGACGACTACGGCATCTTTGTCCTCCGCCGACGCGGGCGTGGTGATGGCCAATTCGCTACCCAATGCCGCCGGCAGAGCCGCCAGGACGTCCTCGGAACTGGTCGCGGTGGCAGCGGGATCGAGATACTGCAGAAGATTGCCCGTGTAGTCGGGGATGAGGGTGATCGAGCCGTCCTTCAACGCCGGAATGTAGGCCTCGCGGCTACCGATGTTGAACGAAGTGGACACGTCGAAACCGTTGACGCGAAGTGCTTCCGCATAGATGTTGGCAATGATCTCGGACTCGGTGAAGTTTGCCGAACCCACGACGACGGTGTTGGGGTCCGAACTGCTGTCGCTGTTGTCACTGCTGCCACACGCAGTGAGCGCAGCGAGTGAGAGGACAGTTGCCGCTGCTACGAGCAGACGGCTGGAACGAAATCGTGAGGTGCGCATGTGCGTCCTTCCGTGTTTCGGGCGTCGACAACCATTCCCGTCACCCGAGTGTCACTCGAGTAGGACTGGTTACCGCGCATCGCCAGGCAAGTGTAACGATAGGTACCGACAAGGCACGGTATTCGATCAGTGGGAACGGAATGTGAGGGTTCGGTGCTATCTGCACGCGCGAGGTATTCGACAGTTGTTGCAGCAGTGCTGGTCCTGCCCGTTCTGACCGGATGCAGCACCAGCGATTCGGTGATAGGGAACGACGCCGGTGCCCCGACCGAGCAGGTAGTCGTGGCGTCGGGGGAGTCGGTGGAGGGTTCGGTCCTGGCCGAAGTGTACGCAACCGTGTTGGCGTCGTCGGGGGTGCCAAGTCGAGTCGAGGAACTCACCGGCGGACGGTCGGACGCACTTGCTGCGCTCGATGCCGCGCGTGTGACGTTGGTACCCGAGTTCACCGGTTCACTACTGACTTATTACGAACCGCAGAATCCGGCCCGCACCGCTGACGACGTCTTCGAAGCGTTGAGTCGTTCTCTGCCCGAGGGTCTTTCGGTTGCAGACTATGCAACCGCAGAAGACCGGGCCGTCGTGGCGTTGGGACGCGATTCCGCATCGGGGACTCAGTCGCGCACCCTCGGGGCATTTGCACCCTCGTGCGCCGAGACCGTTGCCGTTGTATCACCACGGTTTATCGAAGATGGTGCACTGGAACAATTAGCGGAAGGCGCTGACTGTACTTTTGCGCGCGTCGAGCAATCGGCAGCCGACACATCGGACACTGCTGCGACCGAACCCACCGCCTTCGGAACTACGACGCTCTCGCCCCTGGCTCAGTCAACCGCTGTCACAGTGCTGGCCGATCCGGATCACATCCTGGCTGCGCAGAACGTCGTTCCACTGTTTCGGACCGGTGCATTGAGTGATCCCGCAGTCAAAGCGCTCAGTGTTGTTGCGGGTGAACTGTCCACGACAGACCTTGCCGCGATGATCGACCAGGTCCGACGCGGGCAGGCAACGCCGTCAGCGGTGGCGCGATCCTGGTGGGACACCCGTCAATGACTGGCCGCATCGGCTGAATTGTCCGCTGCCCTGGCTCCGTGTGATTCCAGGAATTGCCCCAGATCGGCTACTGCGTCGGCGGCTTCGGTGACCAGCGACGCCTGGGCGTGCGCGACATGCCACAACCGTGCGTATTCGACCAGTGACACGTCGACGCCGGCCGCGGTGAGTTTGTCTGCGAACTCCACGACCTGAGGGTAGAGGACTTCGCCCGATCCGATGTGAATCCTTGTGGGCGGCAGTGTTTCGAGGTTTCCATGCATGGGTGCGTAGCCGGGATCTGTGCGGTTGCCGTGTCCGAGGTAGGCGTCGGCGGCGTCGAACGACCAGCCGGTGTTGACGACCAGATCGGCTTTCTTCCCGGCGCTGCGATCCCCGGGATCCACCCAGGGTGAGATCAGTGCCAACGCCCCGGGCTGTACGCCGTGACGCTCGATGAGGCGAAGTGCCGTTGCGACCGCCAAACCGCCGCCGGCGCTGTCGCCGGCAATGGCAACCTGCTCGGGTCGGTAGTCGAATTCGGTGATCAGTTGCATGTACGCCGCTGCGGCGTCGTCGAGCGCTGCGGGATAAGGATTCTCGGGAGCGAGCCGGTAATCCAACGTGAAGACAGCGCGGGAAGATTCGCGTGCCAGATGTGCTGCCAGGCTGCGGTGTGTGCTCAGCGAGCCCAGCGTGTAGGCGCCGCCGTGCAAGTAGAGCACTGCCGACGGGCGTTCGGTTGCTCCGACTGTGATCCGCTCGGCGGGTCGGCAGGCGAGTTCCAGCGGACGCACAACGGCGCCCGCTGGAATCTGCTGCAGGGGAGCTCCGGCCTCGAGCAGTAAACGCTGAACCCGATACGGCAGTCGCGAGTTGAAGGCCAGACGGAAGTACGGCTTCAACAAGAAGGCGACAACGGGTAGCGGAAGGGTGAACGTGCTCACCGGCAGGGCTCCTGACTGTGTGAAAGTGGAAAGCTCAGTGGGACTTGGGCATCACGCGGCCGGCGATGGTGGCCACGACGCGTTGGTATCCCGAACCGACCAGGCGGACCCAGGCGTCGAGTGCGATGGCGTCCATGCCGATGAGGACGCGTGGCTTGCCCTTGCGAACCCCGTTCACGATGGTCTTGGCTGCATCCTCAGGAGTGGTGCGCGCCAACTTGCGATCGAAGAACTCGGAGAACGACGCGAGGTCCTCGCCCGGTCCGGCAGTGGCGTTACGCGCGATGGCCGTCTTGATTCCGCCGGGGTGCACACAGGTCACCTTCACCGGGCTCTTGGCGATCAGCATCTCCTGGCGCAGTGACTCGGTGAAGCCGCGAACTGCGAACTTTGCCGAGTTGTATGCACTCTGACCGGGCATCGACAGCAAGCCGAACAGGCTCGAGATGTTGATGATGTGGCCGTCGCCGGATGCGATGACATGCGGCAGGAATGCTTTGGTGCCGTTGACAACTCCCCAGAAATCGACATCCATGACGCGTTCGAAGTCCTTGAATTCGGACTTCTCGAATGTGCCGTGGTACGCGATACCCGCATTGTTGTAGATCTGGTTGATCTTGCCGAAGTGGGCGGCAACCGCGTCGGCGTACTCGAGAACCGCTTCGCGCTGGGTGACGTCGAGGTGGTCCGACTTCACCTGGGCACCAAGAGCTTCCACGAGGCGGGTGGTCTCGGTGAGGCCGACGGTGTCGACGTCGGAGATCGCCAACTTCGCACCCTGCCCGGCCAGGTTCAGTGCGAGTGCGCGGCCGATACCCGATCCCGCTCCGGTGATGACAACAACCTTGCCAACAAAATCACTCATTGTGCTACTGCTTTCTCGTCGTCGAGGTCGATCTGTGATGTGGTTCCGGTGCCGACGGCGCCGAGATCGGACGTGGCGACGCTACGGTACGCCGCGAGGTCGAAATGCTTGGTGGCATTGCGGAACTGGAAGGTGAAACCGGGCCACAGGGTGGTGTTGTTTCCGTGCTTGTCCATGTACCAGCTGGCGCAACCGCCGTTGTTCCAGACGCTCTTGGACATCGCTGCCTGCAGGTCCTTGTTGTACTTTTCCTGCTTGTCGCTGCGAACCTCGATGGTGCCGATGTCGTACTTGTCGATGGTGGCGATCGCGTCGACGAGGTAGTTGAGCTGCGATTCGATCATGAACACCATGGACGAGTGGCCGAGACCGGTGTTGGGGCCGACGAGGAAGAACATGTTGGGGAAGTTGGCAACGGCTGCGCCCTTGTATCCCTGCATGCCGGTGTCCTCGAAGACCTCGGCGAGCGAGCGTCCGTCCTTGCCGAAGATTCCCGCAAAGGTGGGGGAGTCGGTGACGTGGAAACCGGTGGCCACGACGATCGCGTCGATCTCACGCGTGGTTCCCGTCTTCGACACGATGCCGGTGGCGGTAACTTCCTCGATTCCTTCTGTCACCAGGTCGACGTTGTCCTGGGCAAGGGTGGGGAAGTAGTTGTTGGAGATCAGCATGCGCTTGCAGCCGATCTGGAAGTTGGGGGTGACCTTCTTGCGAAGGGCCTTGTCCTTGATCTGGGCCTTGAGATGACGCTCGGCGGCAAACTGCAGGGGCTTCATGAAGATCGGCGCCTTTGCCAGGCCGACAACCTGGGTCTCGCGCATCCAGTAGATGCCGGTGCGGCACAGCTTCTGGAAACCGGGGAGGTACTTGAACGCGAGGTGCTCGATCTTGGTGTACTCGCGATCTGCGCGGGGCAGAATCCACGGCGCGGTGCGCTGGTACACGTCGAGCTGTGACACCTTCTTGCCGATGGCCGGGACGATCTGGATGGCCGACGCTCCGGTGCCGATAACGGCGACGCGCTTGCCGGTCAGGTCGGCGTCGTGGTTCCAGCGTGAGGAGTGGAAGATCTCGCCCTTGAAGCCGTCGATGCCCTTGATGTCGGGGAGGGCGGGCTCGCACAGAGCGCCTACAGCCGACACGACGATCTTGGCGACAAACTCGCCCTTGGTGGTGGAGACCTTCCAGTGTGCGCGATCGTTGTCCCAGTGCGCGGAGAGAACGTCGCAGCCGAAGATGTGCTTGTCCAGTACCTTGTGACGGTTTGCGACGGACTGGATGTACTTGTAGATCTCGGGCTGAGTGGAGAAGGAACGCGTCCACTCGGGGTTGAGTGCAAACGAGTACGAGTACAAATGCGACGGCACGTCGCACGCAGCGCCCGGGTAGCTGTTGTCACGCCAGGTTCCGCCGACGTCGTTGCCTCGCTCGACAACTACGTAGTCGGTGATCCCGGCCTGCGCCAGTTTGATGGCAGCGCCGAGACCGGCAAAACCGCTGCCGATGATCAGCGTGTTCACGTAGCGCGTATCCGCGGCAGATGCTGAAGTATCTGTAACTGGGAGACTCATGTATGGAACGATATGCCGTTGTTGACGAACGGTCAATAGCTTATTGACGTTTATTCAGTAGTCTGTCGATTATGGACGGAGCCAAGCGCACGCGACTGAGTCCGGACGAACGCCGAGCGCAACTGATCGACCTCGGCGCTCGCATGCTCGCCGAACGGCCACTCGAACAGATATCGGTCGAAGACATTGCCGATCAAGCAGGTGTCTCCCGAGGCTTGCTGTTCCACTACTTCGCGTCCAAAAGCGAGTTCCACCTGGCGATAGTCCGGCACACCAGCCAACAGATGCTCGCCCGAACCGAGCCCATCGAAACCGATGATCCGATCGCGACATTACGGTCGGTTCTGGCATCGTACGTCGATTACGTCACTGAAAATCGCACTACGTATGTCTCGTTGTTGCGGGGAACCGCCAGCGGAGATCCGCACATGCGAGAAGTGTTCGAACAGACCCGCGACGTCATGGCGGCGCGAACTCTCGATCAGCTACCCACCATCGGGTTGCCGAGAACCCCGCAGGTCGAGCTGGCAGTACGAGGCTGGATCGCGTTTGTCGAGGAAGCAACCATCAGCTGGCTCCGATCCCCGGCAATCAGCCGCGAAGAACTCATCGAGCTCACGGTGAACGCTCTGCCTGCTCTTGCGTCCGCTGCCGCAGGGCTGACCGTCACGCCGGAACTGCTGCGATAGCACCGGCGAACAGAGAAAAGGCCGGGCCTCACACTCCGTACGGAATGTGAGGCCCGGCCCCTACTTCAAGAAATCAGTTGGTCGGCAGGAATGCCTCGTCGAGGATTTCCTGCTGCTCGACGGCGTGAACCTTGCTCGAACCCGAGGAAGGTGCAGACATCGAACGACGCGAGATGCGACGGATACCGCTCAACGTGCCGGGCAGGAGTTCCGGCAGAGCCAGGCCGAGGAACGGCCATGCGCCCTGGTTGGCCGGCTCTTCCTGAACCCAGCGGTACTCGGTTGCATTCGGGTACCGGTCCAAGGTTTCCTGCAGGCGACGCTTCGGCACCGGGTACAGCTGCTCGACGCGCACGATGGCGACGTCGTTGCGGTTGTCCTTGTGCTTCTTCGCCAGGAGCTCCCAGTACAGCTTGCCGCTGACCAGCAGAACGCGCTTGACCTGATCGCGCGACTCTTCGCCGCTCTCGATGTTCGGCTCTTCGAAGACAGACCGGAACTTGCCGGTGGTGAAGTCTTCGACGTTGCTGACCGCAGCCTTGTTACGCAGCATCGACTTGGGCGTGAATACCACCAGCGGGCGGCGGATGCCGTCGAGGTGATGGCGACGCAGCAAGTGGAAGTAGCTTGCCGGGGTGGACGGAACGGCAACCGTCATCGAACCCTCGGCGCACAGCTGGAGGAAACGCTCGATGCGGCCGGACGTGTGGTCCGGGCCCTGGCCTTCGTGGCCGTGCGGCAGAAGCAGCACGACGTCGGAGAGCTGACCCCACTTGGCTTCGCCCGAGCTGATGAACTCGTCGATGATGGTCTGCGCGCCGTTGACGAAGTCACCGAACTGCGCTTCCCACAGCACAAGTGCGTCCGGGTTGCCCACGGAGTAGCCGTATTCGAAGCCCAGACCCGCGTACTCGGTGAGTGCGGAGTCGTAGACCATGAACTTGCCACCGTTGCCGGCGTTGGCAGCGATCTCGGCGATCGGGCTGTACTCGTTGCCGGTCTTCCGGTCGATCAGCACAGAGTGACGCTGCGTGAACGTTCCACGCTTGGAGTCCTGACCCGCAAGGCGAATCAGTGCACCCTGCTCGGCCAGTGAACCGAACGCGAGCAACTCGGCGAACGCCCAGTCGACGTGACCCTCGCGGGCCATTTCGCGTCGCTTCTCCGCGACAGGCTTGACACGCGGGTGGGTGGTGAAGCCCTCCGGAACGTTGACAAACGCGTCGCCGATGCGCTCGAGAACGTCGGGAGCAACAGCCGTCGTGAGGCGAGCCGGGGGAGTCTGGTCGAGTTCGACGGACTCCGACGGTTCGGGCTGGAACTTCTCGAGCTCACGGACCTCGTTGAAGACCCGTTCGAGCTGGCCCTGGTAGTCGCGAAGTGCGTCTTCGGCTTCCTTGAGCGAGATGTCACCGCGACCGATGAGGGACTCGGTGTAGCTCTTACGAACGCTGCGCTTGGTGTCGATGACGTCGTACATCGCCGGCTGGGTCATCGACGGGTCGTCGCCCTCGTTGTGACCGCGGCGGCGGTAGCAGATGAGGTCGATGACAACGTCCTTGCCGAACTTCTCACGGAAGTCGACAGCCAGCTGAGCAACCCAGACACATGCCTCGGGGTCGTCGCCGTTGACGTGGAATACCGGTGCGGCGATCATCTTCGCGACGTCCGTGCAGTACTCGGACGAGCGTGAGTGCTCCGGTGCGGTGGTGAAACCGACCTGGTTGTTCACGACGATGTGCACGGTGCCGCCGGTGCGGTATCCGCGCAGCAGCGAGAGGTTCAACGTTTCCGCGACAACACCCTGACCGGCAAATGCCGCGTCACCGTGAAGCATGAGCGGGAGAACGGTGAAGCCCTCTTCGCCCTTGTCGAGGATGTCCTGCTTGGCGCGAACCAGGCCTTCGAGAACCGGGTCGACGGCCTCGAGGTGCGACGGGTTGGCCGTCAGGGACACGGCGATGTCGTTGTCACCGAACATCTGGATGTAGGTGCCCGAAGCGCCGAGGTGGTACTTCACGTCACCGGAGCCGTGAGCGGCGGCCGGGTTCATGTTGCCCTCGAACTCGGTGAAGATCTTCGAGTACGGCTTGCCGACGATGTTTGCCAGCACGTTGAGGCGACCGCGGTGCGGCATGCCGATGACAACCTCGTCGAGCTGATGCTCGGCAGCCTGGTCGATGACGGCGTCCATCATCGGAATGACGGTCTCGGCACCCTCGAGCGAGAAGCGCTTCTGACCGACGTACTTGGTCTGCAGGAAGGTCTCGAAAGCCTCGGCAGCGTTGAGCTTGCTCAGGATGTACTTCTGCTGAGCAACCGTCGGCTTGGCGTGATGCCCTTCGACGCGATCCTGGATCCACTGACGCTGATCCGTCTCGAGGATGTGCGTGTACTCGACACCGACGTGGCGGCAGTACGCGTCGCGAAGCACGCTGAGCACGTCGCGCAGCTTCATCTTCTCTTTGCCGTGGAAGCCGCCGACCTTGAACTCGCGGTCCAGATCCCACAGCGTCAAGCCGTGGCTGATGACGTCGAGGTCGGGGTGGCTGTGGAACTTGTCCTTGACGAACTGCAAGGGGTCCGTATCGGCCATGAGGTGGCCGCGGTCACGGTAGGCCGCGATCAGTTCGAGAACGCGGGTGTTCTTGTCGACCGCGCCTTCCGGCACGTCCTTGCGCCAGCGAACCGGCTCGTACGGGTTGCCGAGTGCGTGGAAGATCTCGTCGTAGAACTCGTCGCTGATCAGCAGGTTGTGGATCGTGCGAAGGAAATCGCCCGATTCGGCACCCTGGATGATGCGGTGGTCGTACGTCGACGTGAGCGTCATCAGCTTGCCGACGCCCATCTCGGCCAGCTTCTCGTCGCTTGCGCCCTGGAACTCGGCGGGGTACTCCATCGCGCCGGCACCGATGATGGCACCCTGGCCCTTCATCAGGCGGGGGACGGAGTGAACCGTGCCGATGCCGCCCGGGTTGGTCAGCGAGATGGTCACTCCGGTGAAGTCTTCGCCGGTGAGCTTGCCTTCACGGGCGCGGCGGACGATGTCCTCGTACGCGGCGTGGAACTGGACGAAGTTCATCGCCTCGGTGTTCCGGATAGCGGCGACGACCAGTGAGCGGTTGCCGTCCTTACCGGGAAGGTCGATCGCCAGTCCGAGATTGGTGTGCTCGGGGGTGACCGCGTGCGGCTTGCCGTTGATCTCGGCGAAGTGGCGGTTCATGTTGGGGAACGCGTTGACTGCCTGGATGATCGCGTAGCCCAGCAGGTGGGTGAACGAGATCTTGCCGCCGCGAGTGCGCGCGAGGTGGTTGTTGATGACGATGCGGTTGTCGAACATCAGCTTCGCGGGGATCGCGCGAACGCTGGTAGCGGTCGGGATCTCGAGCGAGGCCGACATGTTCTTGACTACTGCGGCTGCCGCGCCGCGAAGAACCTTCGTCTCTTCCGCGCCGCCGGCCGGAGCCGGCTTCGCGGGAGCGGCCTTGGCGGCCGGGGCGGGCTTGGCCGCAGGCGCTGCGGCGGGCTTGGCAGCGGGCGCTGCGGCGGGCTTGGCCGCGGGCGCAGCGGCCTTCGGCGGAGCCGGGGGTGCGGGCGGAGCGGCTTTGGGAGCAGCAGGCGGAGTGCGTACAGCGGCGGGGGCGGCTGCGTTGCCGTTCGTGGCAGTTCCGTTTCCACCCCCCGTGTTCGCCGACTCCGGCGAGTAATCGGTCAAGAATTCGTGCCAACTCGGATCCACGGACGACGGATCGTCCTGGAAGCGTTGGTACATCTCGTCAACCAGCCACTGGTTCTGTCCGAATTGGGATGTAGAACTGCTGCTCACGGCAGGTGTTCGCCTCGTTTCTATTTCGGTACCCGATCAGAGCGCCTATATACATGAGATTAGCCCGAGCGTGTGACCAGCAATTGTGCGGCACACAATTTGTGATCTGTCTCACGGCGGCGCGTAATCTTTCGACTTCGCGACGCCACTCGGCGGTACAAATCTGTCACTACTGCCGTGCGACGGGGTTACCTTCGACGACAGTTCTCGCTGACAGATTATTCCCTTCGCGCGCCCTAGATGCATCCCAGAGTCTCGAGTAGTGACCATTGGCATACCGCAGGAGCGCGTGCGGGCCGTATTCAACGATACGTCCCCGGTCAACTACGACAATCAGGTCGGCACGTGCGGCCGTCGCGAGGCGGTGTGCAACAACGATCGAGGTCCTTTTCCGGGTGACCGACCGACTTGCTTCGAGGACCATTTTCTCGGTCGCGGGATCAAGCGTCGCGGTCGCTTCGTCGAGCAGCAGGAGGTCCGGGTCGACCAACTCGGCGCGCGCGAGTGCGATGAGCTGTCGCTGTCCGGCCGACAGTCCCTGTCCGCGTTCCCCGACCGGATGATTCATGCCGCCGCGCATGTCGGCGATCGCGCGCAGTGCACCGACCGCGCGTGCGGCCTGCTCGATATCGACATTCGACGCGTCAGGTCTACCGAAGGCGATGTTCTCCGCGACGCTGCCGGTGAACAGATGAGCTTCCTGCGGTACGACGCCCAACCTGTGGCGGTACTGCGATAGGTGAAAATCACGGATGTCGGTGCCGTCGACCTGCACTGATCCGCTGGTCGGATCGTAGAACCTGGCCAGTAGTTTGACCACCGTCGACTTCCCGGCGCCCGTCCGTCCGACCAGGGCCACGGTTGTTCCGGCAGGGATGTGTAAGTCGATATCGGTGAGGGCGTCGACCTCGGCGCCGGAATATCGAAAGCCGACATCCCGCAGATGAACGTCGCCGTCCAGGTGTCCGTCGAGGGAGATCAGGTCCGCGGAGTCGGCTGTTTCGATGGAACTGGGCGTCCGGAGAAGATCCCCGATCCGCTTGAGCCCCACGTTTGCCTGTTGGTAACCGTCGAACACCTGTGAGAGTTGCTGAATCGGTCCGAACAACAAGCCGAGGTACAGAACAAAGGCGATCAGAACACCCGCGGACGTCGAGCCGTCGGACACCTGACGGGCTCCGATGAAGACCACACCCGCAAGTGCGAGATCGGAAAGAAACGCGATGAACGGGAAGTACAGCGAAATTGCCCGCTGTGAACGCATCCGTGACCGGCGGTAGCTTTCGGCGCGCTCGGCAAATCGGCGTGCCGCGCCCTCTTCCCGGCGGTAGGCCTGCGCTGCCCGCAACCCGGTGATGTTCTCCTGGAAATCCGCGTTGACCATGGAGATCCGCTCGCGGGACTGGCTGTACGCCACTGCGGAGAACTTTCGGAAGATCAGGGTCGAGATGATGAGCGGCGGAATGACGGCGAGCGCCACCAACGCCAGGGTCACATCGGTGACGAGGAGGGCGATCGCGATGCCGCCTATCGTCAGGACACTCACGATTGCGGTCGACATTCCGGTCTGGATGAACGACGACAGTGCGTCGACGTCCGTGGTCATCCGGGTCATGATCCGCCCGGACAGTTCGCGCTCGTAGTAGTCGAGACCAAGCCTCTGCAGGTGTGCGTAGCTGCGGATACGTAGCCCGAACAGGACCCGCTCGCCCGCTCGGGCGGTGAGGACCGTCATCACAGCGACTATCGCCCAGCCCGCCACCACCAGCAGCGCGCCCAGTATCGCCGCGACGGTGAGAGTCCCTGAGTTCTTGTCGACAACCCCGTGGTCGATGGCGTACCGAACCAGTGACGGGAAGGCAATCGTCGCAGCGGAATCAAGAGTCAGGCACACGACGACTGCCGCCAGAATCCAGCGAACCGGGCGGAGTATCCGAAGCAGTGAGAACTGCGGATCGGACTCGCGAAGTTGTGCGGTGTCGGTGGTCGGAGCCTCGCGCAGCGGTGGCAACGCGTCGAGCGCAGCCTCCAACGACGGGGTGATGGCCAGAGCACCGGCCGCACCTGCCGAATCGGCAGGCGATACCGCAGGCCACAGTTGCTCGGCAGTGGGTTCGGAGTGGTCTGGATCGAAAGGTGCGATGTCGGTAAGTGCAGGGTCGATGTCTGCCGGCTCATCGCTCGATGTGGCGAAAAGGGCCCGAAACAGTGGGCACCGCGCTTCCAACTCGTCGACCGTCCCGGAGTCGATGATCCGCCCCTGGTCGAGGACGGCAATTCGATCAGCCAGGGTCAGGGTCGATCGGCGGTGCGCAAGGATGAGAGTTGTCTGCCTCCGCCTGGCCCGGAACGCGTCGAAGATCACCGCTTCGGTGGCAGCATCGACGGCCGAGGTGGCGTCGTCGAGGATGAGGATTCGAGGGTTCACGAGTAGGGCGCGCGCGAGCGCGATGCGCTGACGTTGCCCGCCTGAGAGCGTCAGACCGCGTTCACCGACAACGGTGTCGTAACCGTCCGGAAGCGCCTCGATGAACTCGTCGGCGTGGGCCATTGCGGCCGCTGCGCGGATGTCGTCGGCGGACGCGTCCGCGCGGCCTAGGGCGATGTTGGCGGCGACGGTGTCGGAGAACAGGAACGGCTCGTCGAAGGCCAGGCCGATTGCAGCGCGGAGTTGCTCGCTGCGAAGTTCGCTGATCGGCAGCGACGCGTCGGCGCTGTCGAGACTGATGGTCCCGGACTCGGGCGCGTAGAAGCGGGGGAGCAGCAGCGACAGTGCTGTTTTTCCCGAACCGGCTGGTCCGACGACGGCGACGGTCTCGCCTGGTTTGATCTGCAGGTCGAGACCGGACAAGACACGGCGGTCGGAATCGAAGCCGAAAGTGACGTCGTCGAACGTGACCCCGAGCGGTCCGTCGGGGAGATCGAGCGGATGGTCGGGTTCGGCGATGTCGGGCCCCGCGCCGATTACGTCGTAGACGCGTTCGACGGCGGCGCGGGCGAGTTGTGCCATCACCACGACGGAGGACAGCGTGCGCGTGACCGCGGTCATCGTCACGATGTAGGTCGCGAACGCGAGGAAAGTACCGATGGTGATCTGGCCGTGGAGTGCAAGATAACCACCGACAGCGATCACTGCCACCTGGCCCAGTTGGGGTAGTGCGGCCATCGTCGGCGTGAAACGGGAGTTGATCCGGGCCACGCGCATCCGTTCGCTATAGAGCGTTCGGCCGTGTTTCTCGAGTTGATCGATTGCTCGTTCTTCTTGCCCGAATCCCTTCACCACCCGAACCCCGGTGACGGTTTCCTCGACGTGCTGGGCGAGGTCGGCGGCGCGCTGCTGCGCCGACCAGGTGGCGGCGTAGAGGGTCGGTCGCATCAGGAAGACCACAAGCCCGACAGCGGGGATGATCGCCAGCGCGATGAGGGTGAGCAGGGGCGAGAGCCACGTCATGATGCCGATGGCCAGCACAAATTGCAGCAGGGCGCCGGCGGACATCGGGACCATCGCGAGCAGACCCTGCACGAGTTGCAGATCGGAGATCGAGCGCGAGACGACCTGCCCGGTGCGGATGTCGTCCTGCCCGCGGCCGTCGAGTCGCTGCAAGGAACCGAGCAACGCGAGTCGCAAGTCGTGCTGGACGTCGAGTGAGAGACGACCGGCCAGCATTCGTCGGCCGTACTGACAGGCGAAGCGCACGATCGCCAAGCCGGCGATAGCGAGTGCGGTGAGTGTGATGACGGTGCCGGCGTTCTGCTCGCCGGCCGCATCGAGGGCATAGCGGGTGAGCAGCGGGAAGGAAATGTCGATGGTTGCGGCGACCACCGTCACGGTGAGCGCGCCGATTGCCAGCCGGCGGTGCAGCCAGCAGGCATGGACCAGTCGGCGTATCCACCCCGGGTTGTCAGCGATCGTGTTCATCTCGATCCACGGTAGACCCGGGGGCAGACACGCTTGATCACTCAGGTGATGTCGCGCATCCTGGTGCGCAGCCAGCCGCCCCCGACGAGTGCGACGACCCACGCGGCGAGGATCATCGCTGCACCCGGCCAGGAACTCAACACGTCGATGTCGATCGACGGCGCGGCATTGACCAGCACTCCGAGGGTGGCCGACACCGGCAGTGCCTTGCCGATACCGTCGGCACCGACGGCAAAGGCCAAGGCTCGCAGAATCCATTCACCGAAGACGAACCAGCCGACCACGGACAGCATGCCGACCACTTGTGAGCCGGCGAGCAGTGTGACGCCTGCACCGATCAATGCCCACAGCGCGCAGGCGACTATTCCGACGCCACAGATCGCAAACAGATCCGCGGTGAAGCTGAAGTCGCGAGTGAACAGGATCATCGCGCCGACGGCAACGACCTGCACTACCAGTGCGTATCCGACCGCGAATGCGGCAACAACACCCAATTTGGCGGCCAACACCGCGTCGCGTCCGCGGGCGGTGAGGAATGTCGTGGTGTATGTGGCGTAGGTGAATTCGTTGCCCGCGGCGGTTGCACCGAACAACGCCGCAAAGACGAGGGCGATGGTGGTGGGTCCGCCAACCGCGATGGCAGTGGACACGAGATTCACGTCGAACGCGGTGTCGGCTCGCTCGGCAATGGCCTCGACAATCGGACGAGTGAACGACGCGGCCGCGAGCGCAACAACGACTGGTACCACAGCGAGTGCCCACCAATAGCGCAGCGAGAGGACCTTCTTGATTTCTGCTTGTGCGAGCGTCGTCACCGGTGGCCTCCCGACGGTCCGTAGGCGGTGGGACCGTAGTAGCCCGACGGTGGACTGTAGTGACCGGATGGCGGGCCGTAATGGCTGGATGGCGGACCGTGTCCGGGATGGCCGGTGGCATAGTGCGGTGTGGTCATGGCCACGAACAGTTGCTCGAGATCCGCGTGATCAGCGACGACACTGAAGATCGTGACGCCGGAGGCTGCCGCAACCGGAGCAAGTGCGTCGCTGTCGGTACCGCTGACGGCGAGTCGGCCGTCCGGTGCGATCGTGGCCGCCGTGATCCCGCGGGCGGCCAGCGCCGTCGCGAACAGCGCGGGGTTGGAGCACGAGACCATCAGTCGACTCTGATGTGATGCGCGGAGGGCCTCGACACTGCCGTCGTAGACCAGAGAACCGGCGCTCAGAAGCACCAGGTTGTCCACGACGGGTTCCACCTCGCGTAGCGCCTGGCCCGTGATCAGCACGGTTCGCCCGGACTCGGCAAACGTCGTCAAGAACTGCTGTAACCAGGCCGTGCCTTCGGGGTCGAGTCCGTGGGTGGGTTGGTCGAGCACCAGGATTTCCGGGTCCCCGAGCAGCGCGGCGGAAAGTGCGAGCCGTTGCTGCATTCCCAATGAGAAAAGCCCGGTTCTCCGGTCGGACGCCGAACTGAGTCCGACTGCCGCGAGAACCTGTGTCGCTCGCTGGGCGGGCAGGCCGATCGCGGCAGCGTAGATGTCGAGGTGAGCGCGCGCCGTCCGCGCTGGATGGAGGCCACGTGTGTCGAGGACGGCACCCACAGTCCGGGCGGGCGATGCCAATTTCGAGATGGGGAGACCGTTGATCGTCGCGGATCCATCGCTGGGCGTCACTAAACCGAGCAGCATGCGCAGAGTCGTGGTTTTTCCGGCGCCTGAGGGGCCGAGCAAGCCGGTGATCGAGCCGGCGTGGACGTCGAAGCTCAGGTCGTTGACCGCCCGTGCCGCGTTGAACGTCTTGGTCAAACCGCGAACTTCGATGGGCGCGGAGACCCGCCCCGGTGCACTACTGGTCAAAGATGCTCCCGCGTCGACGGACGTTGTGTTGTGTCGAGCCTACGTTCTCGGCTGTTATCCGCGGAGTACCCGAGTGGTGGTGGCGGGATCGGGCGTGAAGTCGTCCTCGGGGAGAATGACGAGGTGATCGGTCCAGCGCGCCGGGGCCGGGCCAAAGGCGTCGCGTGCATTCTTGACGACGCCCTTACCGATGACGCGGTTGCCTGCGCCACCGATGACCGCGCCGATCCCGGCGGGCACCAGCTTGCCGAGTATGAGTGCGCTTCGCTTTGCGGCGTATTTCATCACGAACTTGCGGACCAGCGTGCTGTTCATTCCGCGCATCGTGGAACTCGGGATTTTGCTGGTGATCGCGGTGCCCCAGTTCTTGGCGGTGACCCCGGTGACCTTCTGGACGATTTCCATGCCGGATTCGCCGAGGGCGACAGCGAGGACGAGGGCGCGTCGTTGTTGGTGGTTCTCGATGGAGATTCCGTGGACCGACGCGACTGCCAGAGTGAGAAGTGCCGATGCTTCGAGGAAGAATGCCGACTCCGCGCCGACCGCGGCGATCGATGCCACAGTTCCGACGCCGGGGATTGCGGCTGTGGCGCCGACCGCGCTGCCGCTTCCTGTGACGGCCAGGAGAAACATCTTCTCGAGTCGATCGATGATCTGGGCCGGAGACTCGTCCGGATGCGAGTGCCTGACGTGCTCCACGTATTTGGCGACGGCCGGCGCCTGGAGGCGGCTGCCGTTGTCGAGTACCGAGATGAGGATTTTCTCGACCCGCCCGGCGTCGTTGCTGCTTGCGTTGTCGATCGACTTGGCCATCGCTCTGCCCCTCCACAGGTGTCCACTCTGCAATCGGTGAACTTCGCTGTCGAGGATAGGTGAAGTTTTACAGCGGAGCAGGTGGCCTGCGCCATAGGCTTGTGCTGGGTAGTACTAGAGGGAAGGGGACTGCTGTGGGAACCGATGCTGTGGGAACCGTAGTGTGGCCGACGCTGGTGTATGCCGATGCCCGAGCGGCTGTCGATTTTCTTGTGAAGGCCTTCGGCTTTGTGGAGAAAGCGCTGTACGCCGACGGTGACGTCGTTGCGCATGCTCAGCTCGACTGGCCCGGTGGCGGTGGGATCATGCTGGGTTCGCCCCGTGCCGATTCGTCGATTGCCGGTCTACCGCCGGGAGTAGGTTCTGTGTACATCGTTGTCGACGATGCCGACGGCCTCCATGATCAGGCTGTTGCCGCCGGTGCCGTGATCACGCAGGGTCTTCGCGACGAAGATTACGGTTCGCGGGGTTTCACGTGCCGTGATCCTGAGGGTGTGTTCTGGAGTTTCGGAACGTACGGCGGAGAGTAGTTCTTTACCTGATCTCGGGTTACCGTGTCGCCCAATGTTCTTGCGGCACTACCTCGCTCGGGATCGGTGGATGCGGCGGTGTGCCGTCTCCGAACGGCCGGCCGCCGAGCTGTTCGCGGCCATGTGGTTCGAGCCAGTGCGTCAGTTCGGGTCCCTTGGGAACGATCTGGCTGGGATTGACGTCGGAATGAACGATGTAATAGTGCTGCTTGATCTGGGTGAAGTCGATGGTGTCGCCGAACCCGGGGGTCTGGAAGAGGTCACGGGCATAGTCCCACAGCACCGGCATCTCGGTGAGTTTGCTTCTGTTGCACTTGAAGTGGCCGTGGTAGACGGGATCGAATCGGGCTAGCGTCGTGAACAGTCGGACGTCCGCTTCGGTAATGGTGTCGCCGACCAGGAAACGTTGCCGTGCAAGGCGTTCCGTCAGCCAGTCCAGTCGCGCGAACAGTTGGTCGTATGCCTTGTCGTAGGCTTCCTGGGATCCGGCAAAGCCGCAGCGATAGACACCGTTGTTGACGTCGCGGAACACTTGTTCTGCAACATCGTCGATTTCGGTGCGGAGAGCCTCCGGATACAGATCCGGTGCCCCTTCTCTGTGGTACTTCTTCCACTCGGTGGACAGATCCAGTGTGATCTGCGGGAAGTTGTTGGTGACGACCTTGCCGGTCGCGATCTCCACCATCGCAGGCACCGTGATGCCGCGCGAGTAATTGGGGTCGCGGGCAAAATATGCGTCCTGTAGTCGGGGGATTTTCAGAACCGGATCGACGCCGCCGGGGTCGAGATCAAAAGTCCAACTGCGTTTGTCGTGGACCGGTCCGCAGATTCCCATCGACAGAACATCTTCCAGGCCTAGGAGTCGGCGGACGATGATGGCGCGGTTCGCCCATGGGCAGGCGCGCGCGACAATCAATCGATAGCGATTCGGTTCGACGGGATATCCGTCGCGGCCGTCCTCGGTGATACGTGCGGCAATGTAGTTGGTGTCGCGAGTGAATTCGCGGCCTTCTTCGACAAATGTTGCAGAGTTGTCCGCGTTCATGGAGATTCCTCTCGATCGCGTGTCTCTACACAATACGTCGTTGGACCTGCGCCGTGGTGTGTATTCCCAGGACGGTGAAATCGAGTGCGCGTGCGATTGCGGCGCCGCCGAGATGTCCGCTCGGGATGCGGAGTTGCGGTATCAGACCGGCGTCGAGAGCGTCTTCGGCAGCGAGAAAGACTGTTCCGCAAGCCAAACCGCGCCGCCGCTGCGCGGGATCGGTGAGCACCGTGAGATCCGCGACGAATCCTTGGAACTCGCGGTAGGCCGCGCAGGCGAGGGGTTGGTGATCATCCCCGAGTGCTGTGAACCAGTGGTCCTTGGCGCTCAGGTCGGCAACTGTGGCGTCGTCGGGTGGGCAGGATCTGGCCACGTTCATTGCGTCGGATCGCTCGCGGCTGATCAGAAGTTGTTCTGCGGGTGTGTGATCCGTGTAGTCGGGAAGGAATGCGAGCTCGGTGTGCGATGTGAGTCGGCCGCCGTGATCCTTGGTGAGTTCGAGAAGTCGCGTTGGGTCCAGCAGTGAGGCGGCGGCCTCGTTCGCGGTGCGCTGCGTAAACCATTGCGGTCCGACGACGGCTGCTGCCTCGGCGAGTTGCAGTACGTGGATCAGATCGTTGTGATCGTCGTCGACGCGAGCGGTATGCGCCGGACGCAATGCGGAGTCGCCCAAGCCCAGTTCTCGGGCCCACGCGAGTCGGATGATGTCGAGATGATGGTCGTCCACTCGCTACACGCTAGTCCGGTTCGGGTGGGTTGATCGAGATGGCCCGGCGTCGTATATTCCATGTGGACTATTTCAGGTGGAATAGTCAAGAAATAGTCAATTGTTCTTGTCCGGAGAGGGGGATCTCATGGGTGATGTGTCATTGACGCCCTTGGGAATCACCGTTCTGGGCCTGCTGTCCGAGCGTTCGATGCACCCGTACGAGATGTATCAACTCGCCTCGGTCCGCCGGGGGGATCAGCTTGTGAAGATCAAGCCGGGCTCGCTCTATCACACGGTGTCGAGGCTGGAAAAGCAGGAACTGCTCACTTCGATCGGGACGGATCGTGAAGGCAATCGGCCGGAGCGGACGACGTACGAGATCACCGATCGAGGCCGGAGCGCCCTCGAGCACCAATTGCGGGAGATGTTGGCGGTTCCGGTCCGGGAGTATCCGCGCCTGCCTCTTGCGCTCGCAGAAATGCATAACCTGTCCGCCGCAACTGCGTGTCGGATGCTCCGGATACGTCTCGCGCATCTCGACGAGACGATTGCGAAATTCGAGGCCGACTACGAAGCGTTGAAGGCCGCGGAAAAGCCACGAATCTTCACGGTGGGCGCCGATTACGCCCACGCACTGACCGTCGCCGAACGAGAGTGGATCGGCGTGTTGGTGACAGACATCGAGAGCGGCGAAATGCCCTGGCTCTCACAAGAACTTCTCGACCGGCTGGCCGGCTCAGCAGGCTCGTCCGCACTACCTAAGGACTGAAGATGGAAAAGCAGGTCAATCCCTGGCACGCGCTGTGGGCGCTGTGTATCGGGTTCTTCATGATTCTCGTGGACAGCACGATCGTTGCGGTGGCCAATCCGGCGATCATGGAGGACCTCGGAACCGACATCAACAAGGTGGTCTGGGTAACGAGCGCCTACCTTCTGGCTTACGCTGTGCCGCTGCTGGTTACGGGTCGATTGGGTGATCGGTTCGGGCCCAAGAACCTGTACATGATCGGACTCGTCCTGTTCACCGCCGCTTCATTGTGGTGCGGTTTGTCCGGCAGCGTCGAACTTCTCATCGTTGCAAGGGCTTTCCAGGGCTTTGGTGCCGCGATGATGACGCCGCAGACGATGGCCGTCATCACCCGTACCTTTGCGCCGAACAAGCGCGGCGCGGCCATGGGTCTGTGGGGCGCCGTTGCCGGTGTTGCCACCCTGGTCGGACCGCTCGCCGGTGGCGTTCTGGTCGACAATCTCGGCTGGGAATGGATCTTCATCGTCAACGTCCCGGTTGGTGTGATTGCCTTCCTGCTGGCGTGGAAGCTGGTTCCGTCGCTGCCCACGAGCGAACACAAATTCGACATCCCCGGGGTGATTCTCAGTGCCGCGGGCATGTTCCTGCTGGTGTTCGGAATCCAGGAGGGAAGCTCGTACGACTGGAACGGATTCGTGTGGAGCCTGATCGGCGCGGGCGTGCTGCTGCTCGTCGTGTTCGTCTTCTACCAGTCACGCAACAAGAACGAACCACTGCTGCCGCTCGGACTCTTCAAGGATCGCAACTTCTCACTCGCCAACGTCGCCATCACGGCAATGGGCTTTGCCATCACGTCGATGGTGCTGCCGCTGATGTTCTACACCCAGGCGGTACGCGGACTCTCGCCGACACAATCGGCATTGCTGCTCGTTCCGATGGCCGTGCTGACGGGTATTTTTGCGCCGATCGTCGGCAAACTCGTCGACAAGACGCACCCTCGCTACATTGCCGGAACCGGCTTCGCGTTGTTTGCCATCGCACTGGGTTGGCTGGCGATGGTGATGACCCCCGATGTCGCGATTTGGGAGCTGTTGCTGCCGATCGGCCTCATCGGATTCGCGAATGCGTGCATCTGGTCGCCGCTGGCCGCCACAGCCACGCACAATCTTCCGCCCCTGCAAGCGGGTGCCGGAGCCGGTGTCTACAACACCACACGCCAGGTGGGTGCGGTTCTCGGTAGCGCCGCGATCGGCGCGTTGATCACCGCGCGGTTGGCTGCACAGGGCCTCACCGGCGGCAGCTCCGAAGCCGGCGTCGGACATCTGCCCGAGGTAGTCCGCGAACCGTTCAGCACCGCGATGTCGCAGTCCGTGTGGCTCCCGGCCGCGGTACTCCTCGTCGGATTCGTGGCGTCGGTGTGCTTCGAACGGCCGCAGCGCGGCGACGCCCATGACACGGCGATGGCTGTCAGCGCCGAAGCGAGTCGGGAAACATCACTGAAGGATTGAGAAAGTCGTCCCGGCTCAGATGGGGCGAGCGCAGGCGCACTGGGTTGCGGCCAAGGTGCATTCTCCTTGTGTAGCGTCGTGCGTTGCACCGGCGGTCGACGGGGCGGGCATTTCGGTGCTCGCCTCGCGAGGCCACAGCACCCATCCCGAGGCGGCTCCCACCGCGGCAAGGGCTGCGAGGATGCTCCAGGTGAGCGCGAATCCCGCGCTGGTGCCAACCCATCCGGCAATCGGATAGGTGAACAGCCAGGCGAGGTGCGACAGGGAGAATTGGGCTGCGAACACTTCCGGAATACCTGCGGGGTCTACCGACCGTCGAAGCACCTTTCCGGTCGGGGTGACGATCATGGCCATCCCGGCGCCGATGAGCGCCCACACCGCGGCGGTGAGAATCCACGTGAACACACCGGCAACGGCGAGGGACGCTGCCGCACTTGCGCTGAAGACCAGGACGACGGAACCTGCTGTCATCACGGTGCGTTCGGCGGTTCGGTCGAGGACGCGGGGAAGAGCCAGCGCGGTCAGCAACGTACCGCTACCCGATGCGGCCAGCATCCAGGCCACGTCGGATTGGGTTCCGCCGAGTTGGTCGCGGACGTAGTTGACGGTGTTGACCACGACGATCGAGCCCGCTGCTGCCACCACGAGATTGAGTGCCATGATGCCGCGCAGTCGCGGCGTGGTCACGAAGATCCGCACTCCCGACGCGATCCGGTCCCACGCGTTTCGGTGAGTGCTGGGACGGGCGTTGGGGATTCGGGTGGCCAGCACGAGTAGTGCGGAGACGGCAAAGCCCACCGAGGTGGCGACAAACAACAGGTTGAACGTCATGAAGGACAGCGCGACCGCTGCGAGAACCGGGCTGAGCAGGCTTTCCATCGTGTAAGCGACCTGCGATGCCGACAGTGCGCGGGTGAAATCGGCCTCGTCGGTCACGATGTCCGGGATGACCGCCTGGAATGTGGGTGTGAACGCTGCCGACGCAGCTTGGAGAACACCCACCAGCACGTAGATGTGCCAGATCTCGCTGACGAAGGGCAACGCGATCACCACCGACGCGCGAATGACATCGAGTGCGACGAGGAAAGCCCGTCTCGGCAATCGGTCGACGTACGCCGCCGCGAGTGGGGCGATCAGGACGTACAGGGACATCTTGATCGTCAACGCGGTGGCGAGCACCGCCCCTGCGGACGGTCCCGCCAAGTCATACGCGAGCAGGCCGAGTGCCACCGTCGCCAACCCTGTGCCGAACAGTGCGATGATCTGGGCGCTGAAGAGTAGGCGGTAGTCGCGAATCGCGAACAGACGCAGGCTGTTCCGTTCCGGTGCGGTCCTAGCGGTCCGGTTCATCTGGTTTCACTCCCGCGACAAGATTGAAAGCTCCGGTCAGGATATTGAGGGCGACGATCCCGACTACATCGGCGATCTCGCGATCACCGTAGCCGTACGCTCGAAGGCCCGCGATGTGTTCGTCGGAAGTCGAGGCAGGCTCTCGATAGACGCGAAGTCCGAGTTCGATCATTGGCTGAGTTTCGCTCGCTTCATTGCCCGTACTGAGTTGCAGATAGCCACCCAGTACGGCGGGCGAATGAGCCATCGCCGCGACCATGTCACCGACCTGTCCGTGACGGTTGACGAGTTCGGCGAGAAGGTCTTTCGATGCACCGACAGCGGTGGCCGGTGTGAGAGATGCAAGGCGCGACATAACGAGTCCTCAGTGGTTCCGCCGGTGGTGGGGGGGGGGGGGGGGGGGGGGGGGGGCCCCCCCCCCCCCCCCCCCACCACCGGAGTTGGTCAAGAATTGACGGTGGAGTGAACGGTTTCAGGCTCTTCGACCTTGGTCGACCGCATCACGACCGCGGTGATTACTGCGCCCACCACTGCGATGGCGGCGGCACCGAGGAACACCGCGGAGAACCCGTTCGTCAACTCCGTCAGGTCACCGAGTTGATCAGCGCCGAACACTGCTGCGATCGCGGTCATCACCGCGAGGCCGACAGCCGAGCCGACCTGGTAACTGACATTGACGATGCCCGAAGCCAGTCCACCCTCTTCCGGGCGTGCAGCCGAAATCGCCGTACCCAGTGAAGGAATGAACGCCAGCGTCATACCGGCCGCGGCCACCAACGATGCCGGCAGCACGTCGACCCAGAAGTTACCGGTGGGCCGGATCAAGGACATCCACCCCAATCCGATTCCCAGCACCAGCAAACCGGCGACGATCATTGCTTTCGCACCGAAGCGCGCCATGGCCCGTGGCGCGACGACGATCATGCCGAGCATGACGAAGATCGTCATCGGCAACAAAGCTGCGCCGGCGGGGAAGGCGCTGTATCCGAGCACTTGCTGCAGGTACAGGTTCAGGAAGAACCACATCGGTATCCAGGCCGCGCCGAGGACGAGCTGAGCGACGTTCGCGGCACCGAGGTTGGGCGCCTTGAAGATTCCCAGCCGCACCAGTGGTTCCCGACGCTTGGACTGGATCAACACGAATGCGCCCAACAATGCGGCCGAGACGGCGAGCGCAAGCCATGTCTGCCCGGATCCCCAACCGACGTCAGGTGCTCTGACGATGCCGAAGACTCCGACGGCGAGGCCTGCGGTGACCGCCAGTGCGCCGAGGAAGTCGATCGATCCGGTGCGTGCCGGTGCATTCGGCATCAGGATGGGCGTGGCGATCAATGCGATGACTGCGATGGGGATGTTCAGATAGAAAACCCAAGGCCAGCTGGCGTATTCGGTTATGGCGCCGCCGAGGAACACTCCGGCAGTACCGCCGGCCGGCGCCGCGGCACCGTAGATGGACAGCGCCTTGGTCATCTCCTTTTGCGTGCTGCCGAACAGCATCATCAGCAGGGTCAGGGCGGACGGCGCGATGAGTGCTGCTCCTGCGCCCTGAACTGCGCGACCGGCAAGTTCGACGGCGACGTTGCCGGCGGCACCGGCGACGACGGAACCGATCAGCAGGATCAGCCAACCGGCGGTGAACACTCGGCGCGCGCCGAACAGATCCGACAGGCGCCCGCCGAGGAGGAGCAGCCCGCCGAAGGCGATGACGTAGGCATTGAAGACCCAGGTCAGGCCTTCCTGGGAGAAGCCGAGATCGCTCTGCATCTGGGGGAGAGCGACACCGATGATCGAGGTGTCCATGATGACCATGAACTGAGCGGCGGCGATCAACGCCAACGCCCACCACTTACGGGTGGATCTAGGTTGTGTGGACATTCTGAGTTCCTTACGGGTACGGGGTATGCATCATGTTTGCGAGGTCTGGGAGTGTCATAGTCGAGGCGTCGCGACATCGAGGCTGCGGATCGATGAAATGCCCGGAAATAGTGCGCTTTTCGAACTCGATCGGCCGGCGCTCGGCGTAGGTGCGCATCGGATCTCCTTCGAGTGAATTCGGAGTGATTTGTTTTGTTCGTTGCATACCCTAGGGGGGTATGGTACAAATTGCAACAGGTTCGACTTCAAGAAGTGAAGAACCCAACGCAGACGGCAACGGAAGTGCCGTCGACCCAACCTTTGGAGGGCAAGATGTTCAGCGAAAACGGCTACACATTGGAATTGGCAACGTCGGAGGCGGCCGTCGGCAGTCGCGTACCCCTGCAGTTCCGGATCGTGGATGCGACCGGATCTCCGTTGATCGGGTACACGGATACTCACGACAAGCAGCTACATCTGATCGTGGTCGGCCGCGACCTGACCGGATTCCAGCACGTGCATCCCGAACTGGACGCGTCCGGAACCTGGCATGTTTCAGTAGATTTCGCGCATGCAGGGGAGTATCGGGTCTTCGCCGACTTCACTCCTGACGGGGGCGACGGAATCACGCTGAGCGCGGATGTACACGTTTCCGGCGCCTATGACCCCCGGCCGTTGCCTGCTGCGGCCGCCACCACGACGGTCGACGGCTACATCGTCTCCCTCGACGGCGCAGCCCACGCCGGCCAGACATCGAAGCTCACGCTCTCGGTCAGCCGAGGCGGTCACCCGGTCACAGACTTGCAGCCCTACCTCGCCGCCTATGGGCATTTGGTTGCGCTGCGCGCCTCCGACCTCGCGTATCTCCACGTCCACCCGGACGGCCATCCCGGTGACGGCGTTACCCCAGCCGGGCCGGCAATCACCTTCTACGCCACCATGCCGAGCGCTGAGGATTACCGATTGTTCTTGGACTTCAAACACGACGGAGTGGTGCGTACGGCCGAATTCACTCTGACTGCCGACAATGCGACCGCGCCCGTGTCAGAGCACGCACACGCTCACCACGGGCACTGAACTCGAACGCCGACATGCAGAATGAGGCTGCCCCGTCAATTGCCAGACGGGCGTGGGCGGTAGCCAGGCATCCTGTGGTTCTTGCCGCGGCACGCTGTGCGGCAAGGTGCGCGCTGATTGCCCTGCAGGACAACCGAAGCCGAAAGGTCCACAGCGTCTAGTAGTCAGCGCCGAAGGGAGTCGGGAAACATCACTGCACGATTGAGAAAGTCGTCCGGATCGAAGGCTCGCTTGATCGCCCACATCGCGCCGATGTCCTCCGGCGTGAGCGCCATGTCGAGGTAATTGCGTTTGAGCGAGCCGACTCCGTGTTCGGAACTGATATTTCCGCCGTAGTGACGCACCAGTTCGAGAATGCGGAGGTAGACGGCGTCGGCGTCGGGGCAATTCAGGACGTTCAGATGGATGTTTCCTTCGGCCACATGACCGAACAGGATCGGGATCGCTTCCGGTGCGTATTCTGCGACAACGCCGACCGCCGAGTCCGCGAATGCCGCCAGTGTGTCAAGGGGGAGTGCCGCGTCGAACTTGAGAGGTGGTCCGAACAATCCTACGACTTCCGCGAAACATTCACGTGCAGACCATAATCGGGCCGAACCGGCCGTGTCGAGCGCTACGGCGGGCGCATCCGGTGGATTGATCCGGTCCATGATTGCGCTCACGTCTTCGGAAGGGTCGTGGGCGCCGGATACCTCTGCCAGCAGATACCATCGGCGTCCCGTCGGAACGCCGGCGCCAAGTCGGTTCGCAGCAAGTTCCAATCCGCGGCCGTCGAGTAGTTCAAGCGCGTCGACGCCGCCGACGGTGCGCAGAATGCGTCCCGCGTCGACAACGGCGCCCAGTGAATCGAACCCGGTGAGTGTTGTGACGCGGTGTCTCGGCACGGGGTGAAGTGCCAGGTCGACGCGTGTGATCACCCCGAGAGTGCCCTCGCTGCCCACCCAGAGCGCTGGCAGGTTGTAGCCGGAGTTGTCGACGCGGACGGCTACCTCACGGCGCACGGTGGTGCCGTCTGGAAGAACAACTTCGAGTCCGGTGACCTGCTCCGCCATGTTGCCGTATCGAACCGTGTGCAGCCCACCGGCGTTGGTGGCAGCCATACCGCCGATTGTCGCCGTATCACGCGACGCGATGTCGACGCCGAACTTCAGTCCGGCGTGGGCAGCAGCGGAATGTACTTGTGCGAGTGTCACTCCCGCGTCGACGGTGATCCTCCCCGCGGCGGCATCGACCTCGCCGATTGTTGTGAGACGTTCGGTGGAGAGCAGGACGTCGTCGTGTTCGGGCACGGTTCCGGCGACAAGTCCGGTGCGTCCACCCTGCACGGTGACGGGTGCGCCGAAGTGTCGGCAGATGTTGAGTGCTGCGGCTACTTCGACGGTGTCGGCCGGGCGGACCAGGGCCTGGGCACGTCCGCTGTATCTGCCCGTGTGATCGACCGAGCGGGAGCGCAGAACATCGGGATCGTCGGTGACGAACCGTTGTCCCACAACGTCGGCAAGCGCTTTTCTCAGACCGTCCACTCCCTGATCGTATGTCGCCCGCGGTGTGGCAAGGTGACGGCCATGACTGCTTCCGAAACGCATCCCACCCGTCTCGAGCGAATCATCACCGATGGCGGTGCCGAGGTTGCTGTGCTGACGTTTGCTCACGGACCGCTCAATTTGTTCGATCAGGCGATGTTCGACGCAGTGATCGCGGATATCGCGTCGTTGACGGCTGCGCCGCCGCGCGCGGTGTTGCTGCGGGCCGAGGGCAAGGTCAACTCGGCCGGCGTCGACGTCCATGTTTTCGACGGTTTGACTGCCGAGCAGGGCGCCGAGTTGTGGCGCGAGCTTTTTGCGCAGATCTGCCATCCACTCGAGGCGCTTCCGTGTCCGGTGGTCTACGCCGCGCATGGGTTGACGCTGACGGCTGCGTTCGAGATTTCGCTGGCCTGCGACATCATTCTCGCCGCGCCCAAGGCGAAGTTCGGACTGGTGGAGACAGTGGTCGGGTTGACGCCGTCGATGGGTGGGCCGCAACGCCTGGCCGAGCGTGCGGGTTCCGGACGCGCTCGCGAACTGGTGATGACGGGCGATCTGTACGACGCGGCGACGCTTGCATCATGGGGTGTGGTCAATGCCGTTCACGACGATGTCGACGCAGCCGCGCGGGCACTTGTAGCGCGGTTGGCTGACGGGCCGACGCGGGCACATGATGCGACCAAGCAGATCGTGTCGGCGTGGCGTTCCGGCGGTATCGCTCATGCCGATGCGGTGACACCGACAGTGTCGGGGGCGCTGTTCGAGACCGAGGACCTTCGCGGCGCCGTGCGCAGCTTCCTCGATGTAGGTCCAGGAAAGGCCGTCTACACAGGCAAGTAAGCACACGGGTATCGCCAGAGTGCTCCACTACCTGTGACTCACGTCATATAGTCGAATGGCGCGGGTGTGGGTTTGTCACGGTCTGTGGAGGTACAGATGCGGTCGAGGCTTGTGGAGTATCACTGTTCGAATGGGCTGCTCACGGATACGCGGGTCAGTCGGGCGACGGACGGTCTGCTGCGTTACCGGCAGTTGGATCCGTCGTTGTCGGAGTTACTCGACGTTGCGGTGCACCGGTTCGCCGGGCGAACTGCGGTCGAGGAAGTCCACGGAGAACAGGTCACCTACGCCGAACTGTGGGCTGAAGCGTCTCGGGTGGCCGGCGGGTTGAAGTCGCGGGGAATCGAGATCGGCGATCGGGTGGCCATCCGGTTTGCGGCCGGCGTTCGGTGGCTGGAAGCGTGCCTCGGAGTCATTCTGGCCGGTGGGGTTCCGGTGTCTCTCGGCATGGCGTGGGGCGACGCGGAGGTTTCCGCGGTGATTGCGGACAGTGGATCGGTGTTGGTGCTCGATGGGGAATTGCCGCACGGGGTTCCGTTCATCGACGACGGTGCTGCGCCGGACGAGTTGGCGGTTCTGGCGTACACGGCGGATCCGTCCGGCGCGATGCTTGGCGTCGAATTGAGCAACGAGAATGTGCTCTCGACAATCGAAGGGCTTCTGCATTCGCGTGACTACGGCGTCGAGGGTGTGCGGAATCTTCTGGTGGACAGCGATTTTCGATCCGTCCGGGAGCTTGTTCATGTGCTCGCCACGTTGGTGATCGGCGGCACCGTTGTTGTGGCGGGTGATTTTTGGCGTGAGTCCGCCCATACCGTCGACATTCTCACCGGGCGCCCCGAGGATCTCCTCGAACCACGATTGCTTGCGGTGGGTCCGGCGGCGCGAGCAGCCTCGCGATCGGTGAAGTGGGTGGACTGCAGTGGGTCTCCGGTAACGGCCGAGCAGGAAGACAAGCTACTGGCGGCGTTTCCGGCCGCTCAGCATGTGATGGGTTGGGGAAAGACCGAGACGTGTGGCGGAGGTCTGATCTTGCCGATCGAATCGGCTTCGACACATTTAGGGAGCGTGGGAATCGCTTTTGGCGGAATGGAAGTCGCGTTGTACGGCCCCGATGCACCGGGGGGATACGGCGAACTGTGGTGCCGCGGGCCGAGTGTCGCGCGTCGGTACTGGAATTCGCCGGAAGTGACGTCGTCGCGTTTCATGCAGGGCTGGTTCTGCACCCATGACACCGCACAGATCGATGCGGAGGGCTTCGTCCGTATTGTCGAACGAAACGCAGCATGAGCATGCGCGGTGTCGAAAGACTACGAGAGGGAGATGCATGGCAGACGAGGTTCTCACCGAGCGGCGTGGGCGGACGCTGATCATCACGATCAACCGGCCCGAGGCACGAAACGCGATCAACGCCGCGGTCAGCCACGGATTGGCAGCAGCTGTCGAAGAACTCGA
Organism: Rhodococcus globerulus; assembly: GCF_019334125.1. Lineage (NCBI taxonomy): Bacteria > Bacillati > Actinomycetota > Actinomycetes > Mycobacteriales > Nocardiaceae > Rhodococcus > Rhodococcus globerulus. The sequence continues at coordinate 6,098,556 of NZ_CP079698.1, read as the reverse complement.
CGGTAATGACGAGCTGTCGTTGGCAGTGCTGACCGGTGCGGGCGGAAATTTCTGTGCCGGTATGGACCTCAAGGCGTTTGTGGCCGGCGAGAACGTACTGGTTCCGGGCCGCGGTCTCGGTTTCACCGAGGGGCCGCCGCGAAAGCCGATCATTTCGGCGGTCGAGGGCTTTGCCTTGGCAGGCGGCACCGAGTTGGTGCTGGCCACCGATCTGGTGGTTGCCTCTCGCGAAGCCAAGTTCGGTATCCCCGAGGTCAAGCGGGGTCTGGTCGCAGGCGCCGGCGGATTGTTCCGTCTACCCAAGCGCATTCCGTATCAGAAGGCCCTGGAATATGCCTTGACCGGAGACGCTTTCACAGCGGAGGAAGCGCACTCGTACGGTTTTGTGAACACACTGACAGAACCAGGTCAGGCGTTGGACGGTGCGCTGGATCTCGCCGACCGCATCAGCCGTAACGGTCCGCTCGCCGTCACGGTCACCAAAGAGATCATGGTCAAGGCCGCCGGATGGTCGGACGACGAGGCATTTGCCAACCAGATGCAGTTGTTGGCACCGATTTTCGTATCCGAGGACGCACGTGAAGGCGCGACGGCTTTTGCCGAGAAGCGCGCGCCGGTATGGAAGGGTCGGTAACACGACATGGCTACACCAGTTGCCGAATTGCACATGCACATCGAGGGTTCACTAGAGCCCGAGCAGATCTACCGCCTCGCCGAGCGAAATCGAATGGACTTGCCGTACAAGGACATCGAAGATCTGAAGTCCCGGTACGAGTTCTCGGATCTGCAGTCGTTCCTCGATCTGTACTTTGCCAACATGGCCGTTCTGCGCACAGCCGAGGATTTTGCGGATCTCACGCGGGCGTACTTCCGCCGTGCTGCCGCTGCCGGCGTATCGCACGCCGAGTTCTTCTTCAACCCGCAAGCGCACGTGGTCCGAGGCGTTCCGTTGACCGAGGTTCTCGACGGAATCATGGACGCCGTTGCATCGAGTGAGCGGGAGTTCGGACTCAGCAGCAGCGCGATTGCCGCGATTCTGCGCGATCAACCCGTCAGAGATGCCGAGGAGATCTTCTCGGAGATCATCCGGTTGCAGGCTCCGATTGTCGGTCTGGGCCTCGATTCTGCGGAGGTGGGTAACCCGCCGTCGCTCTTCGAGGACGTGTTTGCGCGGGCTCGCGCCGAGGGGCTTCACGTGGTCGCCCACGCCGGTGAGGAAGGCCCGCCGGAGTACATCTGGCAGGCGCTCGACATCCTCGGTGCTGAACGTATCGATCACGGTGTCCGCGCACTCGAGGATCCGGCGCTTGTCGAGCGGTTGGTCGACGAGGAGATTCCGCTGACGGTCTGCCCGTTGTCGAACGTTCGTCTTCGGGTGTTCGACAAGCTCGAGGATCATCCGTTGCGAACGATGCTCGACCTCGGGCTGATCGTGACGGTCAACTCCGACGATCCGGCATATTTTGGCGGGTACGTCGACGACAACTTCGCCGAACTCGGTCGAGCAATCGGGCTGACCGAGTCCGAACGTGAGACGTTGGCCCGCAATTCCATCAAGGCGTCGTTCGCCAGTGAATCGCGGAAAGCGGAATTGCTGCGTTAGCGAAGCGAACTCAGGCGCCGAGCACTTGGCGTAGGTAGTCGTTGTCGAACACACGATCCGCGTCGTACTTGTCTCGCACAGCAATGAAGTTGTCGAGTTTGTCGTACGTCGGGCGTAGGTCGTCGACGGTCCGGTTGTGCATTTTCCCCCAGTGCGGCCGGCCGTCGACGGCCTTTGCCATCGCTTCGACTGCGGCAAAGTACTCGGTCTCGGACCGGCGGTGATACTGGTGCACGGCGACGTACGCGGTATCGCGCCCGTTGGCGGTGGAAAGCCAGAGGTCGTCGGCGGCGGCAAAACGAACCTCGACGGGGAACGCGACGTTGGTTCCAGTCCTTTGCAGCCACTGATTGATCTCGTGGAGTAGACCTTTGACGTGTTCGACCGGGACGGCGTATTCCATTTCCTTGAACTTCACGCGGCGCGGCGATGCAAAGACCCGATAGCTGCGGTCGGTGAATTCCCGGGCGCCGAGCAGGCGTGACGATATCTGGTTGATGGTGGGTATCGCGGCCGGCGCCAGGGTGGCTATGCGGTTGACGCCCTCGAAGAGCGTGTTCGACATGAATTCGTCCTCGACAAAGGTTCGGATCGCGCTGACGGGCTTCAACGGTGTGTCGCCGGGCAGGCGTGTGTTCCGTTTGGTGAGGACCCGATCTGTGTGGGGGAACCAGTAGAACTCGAAGTGGTCGACGGTCCTGCACTCGTCGTCCAGGGTGTCCAAAATGTGGGACAGCGTGTCGGGTTTTTCGATGGCGCGCAATGTGAACCGAGGCGAACACGCGAGGGTGACCTTGGTGATGATGCCGATCGCGCCAAGGCCGATGCGGGCAGCTTCGAACAGTTCCGGATTTTGATCCGCGGACGCTGTGACGATTGCTCCGTCGGCTGTCACGATTTCGAGGCCGTGAATCTGCGTCGCAAGTCCACCGAACGCGGCGCCGGTTCCGTGGGTTCCGGTGCCAAGGGCTCCCGCGAGAGATTGGGCGTCGATGTCGCCGAGGTTGGTCATGGCGTACCCGCGTTGCCATAACGCCTCGTTGAGGGCGCGCAGGCGCGTGCCTGCGAGAACCGTGACCAGCGCGCCGTCGTCGGTGGGCGTGATCGATTCGATCCCGGAGAAGTTGTCGAGGCTGACAAGAACTCCGTCTGTGACCGCCGCACCGGTAAAGGAATGGCCAGCTCCGACTGCCTTCACGTGCCACCCTCGTGTTGCGGCTTCGACGACAAGTGCTGCGAGTTCACGGGTGTTCCGCGGGGTTGCCCATTGTCGTGGTGAAGCCCTCTGAGTGCCTGCCCAGTTCTGCCAGATATCCGAAGCCATTGGACAATCATGTACTTGGACGTTCGTCCAAGCAAGCATTGTGCCTAGTTTTTCCGATCTCCGTTCTAACATCATGGGATGCTCAACAGGCTTCCGGCGGACGAGCGCCGCACACAATTGATCGAATCCGCCATTTCCATTGCCGAACAGCGCGGCGTGAGTTCAGTGACGGTCCGTGCTGTAGCCGAAGAGGCGGGCGTATCGCTCGGCGTAGTTCACTACTGTTTCGAGAGCAAAGAGGAGCTCATCGCCGCGATGGGCGAGACGTTGATTGTTCAGCTCAGCGAATCGCTCCAGCATGCCTTCGGGCAGGTTCGCCACGCGCCTGATCTGACCGGGATCCAAGGGCTGAAGGAACTGCTGCACATCGGGTTGACCGGGATGTGGCCGCTCATCGAGGTGACGCCTGATCGGCAGTTGCTGACCTACGAAATCACCGCGCAAGCTCTGCGTAGCCGCAACCTCGGGGCCGAGCGTGCCGGTGCCGTCGCCAGCGATCAGTACCGGATCATGGACGAGCATGCCATTGCATTTCTCGAAGAATGCGCCACGATTTCCGGAACTGTCTGGACAGAGTCTTTGCAGTCGTTGGCGAGATGGAGTCTGGCGATGATCGACGGATTGGTCTTGCGCTGGCTCGTTGATCGTGATTCCGACGCCACCATTGCGGAATTCGGCGAAATGGTTCAGGTCATCGCAGGCAAGGCGATCGAGGCGCAGCACTGACCCCGTCATGGACATGCGTCCAATTCAGGTGTTGACTTGACCGCGACGCCGCGACGATGGGACACACGTGACCACAACACTGGATCGACTGACATCCGCTACTGCTGATTTCGACCCGCCCCTGGCCGCTCTCGACCTGACAACTCTGCGCAGCAATGCCGCCGATCTGATTCGCCGGGCCGGGGGAACACCGGTGCGCGTTGCGAGTAAGTCGGTCCGGTGCCGCGCCGTTCTCGAGGAAACACTGGGCGGTGGGCTCACCGAGCAGGGTGGCTTTCGCGGAATCATGGCCTACTCACTGCGGGAGGCATTGTGGTTGGTCGGTCTCGGCGCCCGCGACATCCTGATGGGATATCCCACCGTGGATCGTGGAGCGTTGGCCGCACTCGCCGGTGATCCGGTTGCGATAACGGCGATCACGCTGATGATCGACGACGACGCTCAACTCGATGTCATCAGATCAGCTGCGCCAGGCGCCGCGCCGATTCGGGTGTGCCTCGACGTGGACGCGTCCCTGCGGATCGGGCCGATTCACCTGGGGGTACGACGCTCTCCGCTCCGCGAACCGAATGATGTTGCCGCACTGGCTGTGCGTGCGCGGTCCCGTGGATTTTCCGTCGTCGGTGTCATGTTCTACGAAGCGCAGATCGCCGGACTACCGGACACCAGCGCGCCGATCGGCTGGGTCAAGAAGGCCTCCGCCCGGGAACTGTCGCACCGGCGAGGTGCTGTCGTTTCTGCGGTCACGGATGCGGTGGGCACCCTCGAGATCGTGAACAGTGGCGGTACCGGATCACTCGAAGTCAGTTCTGCCGATCCGGTGGTCACCGAGGTGACGGCGGGTTCGGGGCTGTATGTGCCGACGCTCTTCGACAGGTACCGCGCCTTCCGGCCGGACCCCGCCCTGTTCTTCGCACTCTCCGCGGTTCGCAAGCCGACCCCGAAGGTCACCACCCTCTTCGGCGGCGGGTACATAGCCTCCGGACCGGCCGGCGCCGCGAGGGTTCCGAAACCGATGCGCCCAATTGGTCTGAAATTGCTCCGCAACGAAGGCGCAGGCGAGGTGCAGACGCCGGTCACAGGACGGGTTGCCGGCGACATCGCGATCGGTGACCGAGTGTGGTTCCGCCACGCAAAGGCCGGCGAATTGTGTGAGCGTTTCGACCACGTGAATCTGGTCGATGCCGACGGCACCGCCACCACGGTACCGACGTATCGCGGCGACGGGCAGTGCTTCGGCTAGCCGGCTGTCAGGCGCATGAAAGCGCCGAGTTCCACCAGCCCCGCCGGCGTGGTCGGCATGTACTGCGTCAGTGCATACGACCGGACGATGATGGCGCACCATTTTCCGCGTGAGACAGCAACATTGAGGCGGTTGCGCGAAAGTAGGAATGACATGCCTCGTGGAACGTCCTCGATTGCGGACGCTGCCATCGACACAATGGCGACTGCCGCTTCACGTCCCTGGAACTTGTCGACGGTACCCACCTCGACGTCGGTGAATCCCGCTTCGGTGAGATCGCGCTCGATGGTGCCCACTTGGGCGTTGTAGGGCGCGACCACCAGAATGTCCGCCTCGGTCAGGGGCCGGGTGCCGTCGAACTCGCTGGGATCGGTCCATGGCGTGCCGAGGAGTTCGCGGATCTGCGTCACGATGACGGCAGACTCTTCGGGTGAATACGTCGAGTTGCCGGAATGGTCGACGTACACCGTGTGTACGCCCGCTGCCAGACCGTCGAGTTTCCGTGCAGCGCTTACCGATTCCTGGGACAGCAGCTTGCCCTCGTAGGACAGCGCCGACACCGGCGCGCACAGGTCGGGGTGCATCCGCCACGTCTTTTCGAGGAAGTATCCCAACTCCGGCGGCAGGGCGCCGTGCCCTTCGGCCAGCCAGCCGAGAGCGGATTCGTCAACAGGTTCGGGATGAGTTCCCTGGCTGACCTGCGGCAGTTGTTGCGGATCGCCGAGCAGCAGCAGATTCCGAGCGGAGACGGCAACGGCAACGGTGTTGGCCAGCGCGAACTGTCCGGCTTCGTCGACGACAAGGAGATCGAGGCTGCCAGGGGGCACTCGATCGGTGTTCGCAAAATCCCACGCGGTGCCACCGATGACGCAGCCAGTGGATTCCGCTTCGGACAGGAAGCGGGGGAACTCCTGGGGCGTGATGTCGGTCCACTCCGCAATTCGGCTCCGGCTGCCCTTCTTCGCGACCAGCGCCGGATCGAGGCCGGCCTTGACTATGCCGCCCAGCATGTTCTCCACCACCGAATGCGATTGCGCAACAACACCGATACGCCACTGGTGCTGCTCCACCAGAGCCTTGACCACTCGCGCCCCGGTGTACGTCTTACCGGTGCCGGGTGGGCCCTGCACCGCAACATAGGAGTCGTCCAGATCGAGGACGGCAGCCGTGATCGCGGACGCGTAGTCGTTGCCTTCGCCGACCGGTGGAAGCGCGTCGCCGGACAGGGTTCGAGGCGTGAGTCGACGCAGAATGTCGACCGCCGCGCGGCGCGGCAACCCGGGCAATCCGTCGCAGGCTTCTGATGCCGCTGCAGCGATGGATTTTTCCATCGGCACCGTCGGAATAGGGCGTCCGGGAGCCAACGCAACGGGAGTCTCGGAGAACTCGTCACCTCGGAGTAGTTCCTCGATGGTGACAACGTCGAGATTGCCGGATTTTTCGACCGAGACTATCTTCACGCCGTTGGTGCCGCGCTGCGCCGGATTGTCGCCGGCAACGGCGTCGGGAGAGGGAACGTCGTACAGCGCGAACATGTCGGTGCCGGGGCTCAACGTCGTGCCGGTGCCCAGGGTGCCCGTCAACTGGATGTGCCGTCGCGGCTTCTGCCTGGCGGTGTTCTTGTGCCAGTCTGCTTGAATGTCTGGCACGTCGACCACCATCACGTCACGGACATCGACAAGATCTTCGATGGGGGCCGACAAGCGATCGAAGTGCGCCCACCAGTGCGGCTTCTTCTCTCGGCTGTGGTACCCGACCGCCGCAGCGAGGAGGGCTGCGGCGTGTTGCTCGGCGGTTCGCGTCGGGCCGGCTTTGTGCCCGGCGAATTCACGCAATGCGATTTCGGTTTCGGTGAGGTCTTCGACGGGCAGGGCGATCTGTCCTGTCGGCGGACGCAAGGTGATGTCGTGTTCGGCTGCTCGATCGACCAACCAATTACGCAGTCGGAGAGTCGATTCGCAGTCGTACTCGTTGTAGTCGGAGATGCCTTGCAGCAGTTCACTGGCTTCGTCGTCCTTGCCGCGCTCGCGTAGCTCGCAGTAGTCGGAGTACGCAACCACGGACGCCGCGGCATTGACGACGTCGCCGTCCCGGCCGTGTTCTCCCATGTACAGCGGTTCGAGTTTCTTGATGCTGTACGAGCGAGCCCCGATTCGCATGGCCGAGCGGACGAGCGGATACAGATCCACGAGCACACTCTCGCGCAGCAGCGTGTCCACTACCTGCTCGCCCACGCCGTGACGCGCGGCGAGTCGCAAAAGTGCGGACTTCTCGTAGGCCGCGTAGTGATAGACGTGCATGCCCGGATGAGCCTCGCGCCGCGCGGTCACGTAGTCGAGAAAGTCGACGAGCGCTTGGCGTTCACCGGCGCGGTCGTGTGCCCAGAACGGCTTGAACACGTAGTTCTCCGCCGGACCTTCGACGACGCCGAACAGGTACTCCAGCCCCCAATCGGTGGAACCGTCCTCCGCCCACAGGGGATCACCCTCGAAGTCGAAGAAGATGTCTCCGTCGTCCGGCACGGGTAGCCCCCCGAGCACGGACGCGTTGTAGATGTGGAACTCGGCCTCGCCGGATTGTTCCTGGCGCAACTGCAACGCGGCCTGCGCGCGCAACTTGTCCAGAGTGTCGCGGCGGATACCGTCGACGGGTTCGGTGCTGACGGCCAGTTGATCGATCGACCCGATGCCGGCGGCAATCAGCTGCATCCGCTGATTGCCCCGGAGACCAGCCACCAGGAGCAGGTCACGATGGTTCTCGACTTCCACGCTGCACGTATCGCACCGTCCGCAGCGCAGGTACCGGCCGTCGAGCCACTCGGCGGGTGTTCCCTCGGCGTGATGTTCGTCGAGAACCTGCTCGAGCTTGACTCGGCTTGCCGAGAACACCGGCGCGATGTCACCGATGTCGTGGGACGACGTGCTGCCGTCGCCGAGCATCAGATGCACCTGGTCGGAGGCGGCGATTGCGTTGCGGCCCAGCGCGTCCGCATAGGCGGCCAACTGTAGGAGTGCCGATACCTTCGCGTGCCGCGACAGCTTGCTGTCGTACACCGCGTACCGATCGCCCTCGCGCACCAGGAAATCACAGAACCCCAGGAACCGGCCGTCGAAGAACGTTCCCTGGTAGATGACGGGGGCACCGGAGCGTAGGGCTTCGACGGTGGCGAGTGCTGCTTCGGTAAGCCCGGCGCGGGTGTGTTCGGGCCGTTCCATGACAACCACACCGTCGCCGTGTTCGGCGATGAACCGCTCCAACTGTTCGCGCTCGTGGTGTTGACCGAGCGCGGACGTTCGTTCCAGCATCGGATCGGCGTCGACGCCCTCCGCCTTGATCAGCCCGGTTCGCGCGTCGAGTCGCCGCAGTAGGCCGAATTCGCATGTAGCGGCCGCCGAGAGGTCACTGGCGCTGTAGATGATCTGATCATCGAGGAGGAACACAGGGGCGATTGTGCCAGCGATGACCGACAAAACGGCGGGTTGGACATGTCAGGCACGTCGCAATGCCCGTGAGCCAGGCAGAATGTCCACCATGCCCTTTTTTGACGGTCGACGCGGTCAGGTCCATTTTCGGCGGTGGCCCGCTTCCTGCGACGAGTCGCTGGCGATGTCACTGGTGTTCCTGCACGGGCTGGGGCAACACAGCGGTCAGTACCACCGATTTGCGGACGCTCTCACGTCTTCCGGCATCGAGGTCTGGGCGATCGACCACACCGGGCACGGACTGTCCGAAGGGGAACCGGGCGTGGCGGCGCCGTTGTCCGATCTCGCCGCTGATGCCGCGACCTTGGCGGATATCGCCCGCGAAGCGCTACCAGGTATCCCGCAGGCGGTCATGGGGCATTCCCTCGGCGCCGTGACCGCGCTGTCGATGCTGACGCATCAGGATCATCATTTTGTGTCGGCTGTCCTGTGTGGAATCCCGCGCAACGCGGTTGCCCAGAGCGGGTGGGCGGACTTGGCCGATTCCGGGATCCCGGTTCTGGTGGTGCACGGCGTCGACGACCGGATGGCACCGATCGAGCCGGTGCGCACCTGGGCGTCGGCGCTGCCGAATGTGGAGATGCGGGAATTCGAGGATGCGGGCCACGACCTGTTGCACGAGAAGGTGCACACCAGCGTCACTGCCGTGAGCCGCGATTTCCTTCTCGCGCACAGTCGTTGAATCAGGCGAGTGCGTCGAGCACTTCCTTGGACGTCACCGGGTGCGAGAACATCGGGTAGTCGTAGGTGATGGCGTTCTCGTGTTCTGCTGCTGAGGTTCCAGCGACGCAGTCGGTGAGAGTGATGACGCGGTAACCGTTTTCGTAGCCGGTGCGCATGGTGGACTCGACACAGCAGTTGGTCAGGAATCCGCCGAGGATGATCGTGCGGATTCCCTTGCTGCGCAGGATGAAATCGAGGTTGGTGCTCGCGAAAGTATCGAGACCGCGCTTGCCTTCGACGAGGATGTCGCCGTCCTGTGGAGTCAGTTCGTCGACGATTGCCGCTCCCCAGCTGCCCTTGACGAATGCCTTTCCGTCCACGACGCCCTTGAGGATTCCGTACGGGTGCGAGGTGATCTCGTTGTAGCCCTCGGCAAACGTGATCGGCGCGTGCATAACTGTGACACCGGCGGAGCGAGCGGCCTCGACCAGTGCCGTGGTGTTCGCCAGTAGTCCGGTCGATTCCATCACGGGAGCGACAGCGTCATGAAGGACGCCGCCTTCGGTGGTGAAGTCGTTCTGGTATTCGATGAGCACGACTGCGGTGGTTGCGGGGTCCAACTCGAGCTTTTCGGTCATGTCGACACCTTTGGTTGTGTGTTTCGGGCCACTTTCATTAAACAGTTTGTCTGACAAGCAGGCAAGAGGTAGCGTCGGCGACATGGACATAACTCCGCTCTCGCGTATTCCGCTGAGCCTTGCGGTGTCCGGCAGGCTCCGAGACGCGATTCTCGACGGGTCTCTACCGGTCGGCGAGTCCTTGCCAACGGAGCAGGAACTGGCACAGGCTTTTTCGGTGGGCCGCTCCACCGTCCGCGAAGCGCTGCGCGTACTTCAGGCGCAAGGGTTGGTGACCGGTGCCGACACCGTGTCGACGGCGCGTCCCAAGGTGACGCACGAGAACACAGCCGATTCTGCAGCCACGGCGTTGAGCACGGCTGTGCAGGTGGGTGCGGTTCCGCTTCCGGACTTGGTCGAATTGCGGGTGCTCCTCGAAGCCGCGGCACTGCGCGGTGTCCGTGAGGTTCCTGGTGCTGCGCGCGTTGCCATCGAGGAGATGCGTCGCGCCACCGAGAACAACAACGCGTCCGCGTTCCACGACGCGGATGTCGACTTTCACGTCGCCTTGGCGGGTGCCAGCGGGAACCGCGCCTTTGCGCTGGTGATGACGGTTCTGCGCGAGTGTATCGCCGGTTATCTGATGAGTGAACTCGCGGCGGTCGAGGACTCGGCGGCCACTCTCGGGGTGCTGCTCGCGGAACACGAAGCCATCGCCGATGCGATTGCGGCCGGTGAATCCGATTATGCGGCACAGCTTGTCGAGAAGCATGTGCGAGGTTTCTACGAAGGACACTCGAAATGACGACAACGGTGGACATGTTGGGAGACCGACTGCGGGAAGTGCTGGGGGAGAAGGCGACCACGGATCCCGATCGGATGGGCGCCTATACCCGGGACCAATCCTTGCTGACCACCGCCGGTGTTCCGGCGGCTCTGGTCAAGGCAACGTCAGTCGATGATGTCGCCGCGGCGATGACGGTTGCCCACGAACTCTCCATTCCGGTCGTGACACGCGGCGCAGGAACCGGTTTGGCCGGTGCTGCCAATGCTCTCGACGGGTGCATTGTGCTCAGCGTTGCGGGTATGAATCGCATTCTCGACATAGATGCCGCGGCCCGCACGGCAACAGTGGAGCCTGGTGTGATCAACGGCGATCTTGCGGAGGCGGCTCGCGCACAAGGACTTTGGTATGTTCCGGACCCCGGTAGCCGGGCAATCTCGAGCATCGGCGGTAACTTGGCCACCAATGCCGGTGGTATCTGTTGCGCCAAATACGGGGTCACAGGCGACCATGTCGCGGCGCTCACCGCAATTCTCGCCGACGGTCGCGTGATCCGCACCGGAGCAAAGACTCGCAAGAATGTGGCCGGTCTGGACCTGACCCATCTCCTGGTTGGTTCCGAGGGGACGCTTGCCGTCATCGTCGAAGCCACGATGCGGCTGCGGACCGCGCCCACGGCTGCAACCACGGTTGTTGCGTTCTTCGACTCGGCGGAGAAAGCGATCGAGGCGGTCCTGGCCGTCGCCGCGGTTGCCGAACCGTGTCAGTTGGAGTTGATGGACGCAGTGACCATCGACGCTGTAAACCGCTTCACGAGAATGGGTCTCGACGAATCGGCAGGGGCGATGCTTCTCATTCAATGCGACGGTAGATCTGCCGTGCAGGAAGCGGCAGACTGCGCGGCGGCCTGCACGCGCGTCGGCGCAACCGAGGTGTTCCACACCGACGATCCCGAGGAAGGTGACGCGTTCACCGCCGCGCGTCGCATGGCGTTGCCGGCGCTCGAGGCGATGGGAACCGTGCTACTCGACGACGTTGCCGTCCCGGTACCGGCGTTGCCCCGAATGCTCGAACGTATCCAGGACGCGGCTGAGCGGCACTCGGTGACCATCGGAACCTTCGGTCATGCGGCAGACGGAAATCTCCATCCCACCATCGTGTTCGACGCCGGGGAACTGGGCGCGCAGGATCGCGCGCGTGGGGCGTTCGACGACATCGTGCATGCGGCACTCGAACTGGACGGCACGATCAGCGGTGAGCACGGCATCGGAGTTCTCAAGGCGCCGTACATGTCCGACATGATCGGTTCCGTCGAACGTGAGTTGATGCTCTCGGTGAAAGCCGCCTTCGACCCGAGGAACATCCTGAACCCCGGTCGCGGTATCTGAGCAGTCATACAGAAATGGCCCGGTTCGCCAACGATGTGAATCATTGGCGAACCGGGCCACATGCTTGCTGTGAGATCAGGCGTACAGATCCGTGATCGCACCCTTGTGTGCTTCGTGAATGATGTTTCGCTTGAGTTTGAGCGTCGGGGTCAGTTCGCCGCCCTCCTGGGTGAAGTCGACCTCGAGGATCGTGTACTTCTTGATCTGCTCCGGGTTCGAGACCTTCTTGTTCGCGTCCGCGACCGCGGAGTCGATTTCGGCGATCAGATCGGCATTCTTGATCAGATCGGCGATGGGGCTTCCGGCCGGCAGGCCGTTGCGCTCGACCCAACCGGGCAGGGTTTCCAGGTCGAGTGTGATCAGTGCGCCGATGAACGGTTGGCCGTCACCGACCACGAGGCACTGGCTGATCAGAGCGTGAGCGCGGAGTGAATCCTCGAGACCGGCCGGTGCGACGTTCTTTCCGCCTGCGGTGACGATGATTTCTTTCTTGCGCCCGGTGATCGAGACGTAGCCTTCGTTGTCGATCGATCCGAGGTCACCGGTGTGGAACCAGCCGTCGATGATCGACTCTGCAGTGGCTTTCTCGTTGTGCCAGTAGCCGGCAAAGACCACCGGACCCTGCACCAGGAGTTCACCGTCGTCTGCGATGCGAGCGGCATGACCGTTGATCGGCTTGCCCACGGTTCCGACGCGCTGCGCGGCGGAGGTGTTGACCGTGATGGCGGCGCTGGTCTCGGTGAGGCCGTAGCCCTCGTAGATCGGGATGCCGACGCCACGGAAGAAGTGACCCAGGCGGGCTCCGAGTGCAGCGCCGCCGGAGACCGCACGTTCGCAGTCGCCGCCGAGGGCCGCACGCAGCTTCGAGTACACAAGCTTGTCGAACACAGCGTGCTTGAGCTTGAGTGCGATGCCGGGGCCGCCCTTTTCGAGCGCTTCGCTGTACTCGATGGCCGTTGCTGCTGCCTTGTCGAAGATGCTGCCCTTGCCGCCGTCGACTGCCTTCTGGCGTGCCGAGTTGAACACCTTCTCGAATACTCGCGGAACCGAGAGAATGAAGGTCGGCTTGAACACGGCAAACTGCTCGAGGAGTGTCGTGAGGTCCGACGTGTGGCCAACGGTGACCTTGGAGTCGAAGGCGCCGAAGGAGATTGCCCGCGCGAAGACGTGAGCGAGCGGCAGGAACATCAGGGTCTTCTTGCCGGGAACCATGGATTCCGGCATGGCCAGGCGGCACGCGGCGGACTCTGCGTAGAAGTTGGCGTGTGTCAGCTGGACGCCCTTGGGGCGGCCAGTGGTGCCGGAGGTGTAGATCAACGTTGCCGGCGATGCGGCCGTGACCTGGTGACGACGGGTTTCGAGTTCTTCGTCGGTGATTGCGGCGCCGCGACTCGTCAGGTCTTCGAGAGCGCCCGATTCGATGACGAGGACCTCACGAAGCGCCGCGGCGGCTTCGGTGACGTCCTTGATGTTCGTGGCGTGATCGGCAGTCTCGACGATCAGCAGAGACGTAGCCGAATCCTCGAGGATCCACTGCGCCTGATCGGGGGAAGAGGTTTCGTAAATGGCGACGGTGCAGCCGCCGGCTGTCCAGATCGCGTAGTCGGTGACAACCCACTCGTAGCGTGTTGCCGAGAGGATAGCGACGCGGTCGCCGAGCTCGACTCCGGACGCGATCAGCCCCTTCGCTACGGCCGAGACCTGCTTGGCGAATTCGGCTGCTGTGACATCGACCCACGCGCCGTTGACGAGTCGCTGGAACGGCACGAATGTGGGGTCTTCGCTGGCGTGCCGGAACACCGAATCCGCCATTGACGCGTTCTCCGGAATTGTGAACGTCTGTGGAACTGAAAACTCACGCACTTTGACCCCTCCAGTGACTACCGATAACTTCGATGTGCATTGCATCACATTAGTCGTTATTTTGCACTGTCGTTACTATTCGGTAGATCCAGTTGGGCCCCGACCAGGGAATTAGTGTTACTCGATGTTGCGGGTTACTTATGCGGCGCGCTCCAACGACCGCCCGTGGATCGACAGCCAGCGCCTGATTGCGTAGTCCAATCTGTCTGAATCCACTCCCAGTTGCTCCGCGGTTGCTGCGAGTATCTCGGCCGCGTCCGTCAGTGGTTCCGTCGTGCCGAGTGTTGTGCTGATGAACGTGTCGGCGGCGGTGCCCAGATCGGTGTGGGGGATACCTGCCAGCATCAGCAGATGTGCCCAGGTGACTTCCGCGTCGTCGCCGCACGCTTCGGTCCACGCTTGCCGGACGGCGTCGAGTGAGTGATCGGAATCAGCGGCGGCGAGAAGATCTTCGACAGAGTTGATGTGCAGGTGATGCAAGCGCTCGGCGACCTGCTGGATGTGTCGTGCCTCGATCGGAACGCCGGTCGCGGTGTATCGACGCTTGTACGAGCCGATCTTGCCGGCCCATTGGTCGGAACTGCCCGCTTCCTCGAAGGTTCGGAGGAGTTCACGTGCGCCGTCGGTCACTGGTAAGGATTCACGAGCTTGCCGGTAGGCGAGGTACCGGTCGACGACGGCAACTTCGCTGTGGCCGCAACTGGACTGCACGGACTCGATGATGCACAGGGCCAGGCTCGCGCGGTAGGCGTCGGAAGCCACCCATGCAGAGGGGTCGCCTAATCGGTCGCGGCATGCTGCTGCGACTACGTCGACGGTATCGGTCGAGATGCTCACGATGTCCTCCAGAAAACTGCCTGTGTCGTTTCTGCTCCACACGGGCTATCGGCACCGAGGCGCAAAATGTTGCACACATCACACAAGTTTTCTGAAAAGTCGAGAAGTTCATCCTTCGAGCAGGTCAACGACCTCGGAGTCGGTCAGCTGATGGAAGTCGTCGAAGGCCGCGCCGACCCCACCGAGTATCGCCGGAACGAAGGGACATATGACGCGGTCGGCCGAATCGGCAAGCAGGCGGATCGATTCCGGTGATGCGACGGGGACGGCAACGATCACTCCCGTTGCACCCTGCGCCCTGGCACATGCCGACGCCACAGCGGCACTCGCTCCCGTCGCCATTCCGTCGTCGACGATGACGGCCGTTCGCCCGCTGAGCGGAACTGCCGGGCGGCCGGCCCGGAGGAGGTGTGCCCGACGCTCGAGTTCTGCTCGCTCGGACTCTTCGACCCGCGCCAGCGCTTGCGGTGATACCCGCTCGGCGGCAATCACGTCGTGGTTGAGTACGCGGGTGTCACCTTCGCCGATGGCACCGAGAGCCAGTTCGGGATTTCGGGGGGAGCCGAGTTTGCGTACTACGAGGATGTCGAGCGGTGCATCCAGCGCCGACGCGACCTCGATCGCGACAGGAACGCCGCCGCGCGGCAGTCCGAGAACGACGGGATCGTGGAGTCGCGCGGCGTCCAGCGACCGGGCGAACATCGCAGCAAGGGCCCGGCCTGCGGCAAATCGGTCTCGGTACTGTGCCATAGCTGTCCTGATTGAGGTGTGACCTCGATACTTCCGACGCTACTCGGTTCTCCCGTCACCGTTCGGTAACTGTGAACCGACGCAGTGAGAGGGCGGGATTCTTTTCGCGGACCTCGTCGATTCGGCTGCGGCTGACCTGCGCGGTCGCCACACCCACTTGCTCGCCGAGAGAGCACAGCACCACACCCATGGGGTCGACGATCATGCTGGCACCGGCGCCGCCGCGGGCGCTTTGATCCGCTGCGGCGATGTACATGGTGTTCTCGATCGCGCGCGCCCGGATCAGCGTGGTCCAGTGGTCTTCCTTCAACGGCCCGGGTACCCACTGCGCCGGTAGGAGCAGGACGTCAGCGCCGGCGTCGACGATCCTGCGGGTGACTTCGGGGAACCGGAGGTCGTAGCAGGTCTGGAGGCCGAAGGTGAAGCCGTCGCACTGAAAGGTCTGTGGGTCCTCGATCTCGCCAGGCGCGATCACTGCCGATTCGAGGTAGCCGAACGCGTCGTAGAGGTGAAGCTTGCGATACGTGGCAACCAATTCGCCGCGCGGGTCCATCGCGACAAGCGTGTTGGAGATCCTGCTCACGTTGGGCAGACGTTCGTTCATTCCGGCGACGACGAAGATCCCGAACTCCGCGGCAATGGCGGACAGCCCGGTTCCGAAGTCTCCGCCGAGGTCCTCGGCGGACTCGATCAGGCGCTCGTCGCTGCGCGGCGGCGTGAACATCGAGTACTCGGGAGCGACCAGCACTTTTGCACCCTGACCAGCGGCATCGGACGCCAGAGTGCGCAGTGACTTCAGGTTCGCCTCCTTGTTCATGTCGGGGGCGAACTGGGCAACGGCAACGACGGTCCGAGAGGGGCTGTTGGCGGCGTCTTCTGTCATGCTTCTTACGCTAGGCGAAACGCCCGGTGAACGCGGATACACCGGAATAGTTCAGCAGGTCGGTTCTCGTGTCTATACTCCTTCGGCTAAACTGCTGGTCAAATGAGTGATATTGAGCGTGACCCCGAACCCCCAACATTTGCCGACCTCGACATCGATGATCGGGTACTGAAGGCACTGTCTGACGTGGGCTACGAGTCGCCCTCGCCGATCCAGGCTGCCACCATTCCGCCGCTGCTCGAAGGCAAGGACGTCGTCGGACTTGCCCAGACCGGTACCGGTAAGACCGCGGCCTTCGCGGTTCCCGTCCTGTCGCGGATCGACACGTCGATCAAGCAGACGCAGGCACTGGTGCTGGCTCCGACACGTGAGCTCGCGTTGCAGGTTGCCGAGGCATTCGGCAAGTACTCCGCGCACATCCCCGGCCTCAACGTCCTGCCGATCTACGGCGGCCAGAGCTACGGTGTCCAACTGTCCGGCCTGCGGCGCGGCGCGCACGTTGTGGTCGGTACGCCCGGTCGTGTCATCGACCACCTCGAAAAGGGCACTCTGGACCTGACCAACCTCAAGTACCTCGTTCTCGACGAGGCCGACGAGATGCTCAAGATGGGTTTCCAGGAGGACGTCGAGCGCATCCTCCGCGACACCCCCAGCGAGAAGCAGGTTGCCCTGTTCTCCGCGACGATGCCCGGTTCCATCCGTCGCATCTCGAAGCAGTACCTGAACAACCCGGTCGAGATCACGGTCAAGTCCAAGACCTCGACGGCGTCGAACATCACGCAGCGCTACATCCAGGTCGCGCACCAGCGCAAGCTCGACGCGTTGACCCGTGTCCTCGAGGTCGAGGCCTTCGAGGCGATGATCATCTTCGTCCGCACCAAGCAGGCCACCGAAGAGCTGGCAGAAAAGCTGCGCGCTCGCGGGCACTCCGCTGCCGCCATCAACGGTGACATCGTGCAGACGCAGCGTGAGCGGACCATCGGTCAGCTCAAGAACGGTGCACTCGACATCCTCGTGGCCACCGACGTCGCTGCGCGTGGTCTGGACGTCGACCGCATCTCGCATGTCGTGAACTACGACATCCCGCACGACACCGAGTCATACGTCCACCGCATCGGCCGTACGGGTCGCGCCGGACGCCAGGGTGACGCGCTGCTGTTCGTCGCTCCGCGTGAGCGTCATCTGCTCAAGTCCATCGAAAAGGCAACCCGCCAGCCGCTGGCCGAGATGCAGTTGCCCAGCGTCGACGACGTGAACGCGCAGCGTGTTTCCAAGTTCGGTGACTCCATCACCGAGAGCCTGGCATCCGAGAACCTGGCGCTGTTCCGCAAGATGATCGAGGACTACGACCAGGAACACGATGTTCCGCTCATCGACATCGCTGCCGCCTTGGCAGTGCAGTCGCGTGACGGCGACGCCTTCCTGCTCGCTCCCGAGCCGCCGGCACCGCCGCGTCGTGAGCGTGAGCCGCGCGAACCGCGTCCGCCGCGCCGATTCGACGACGGTCCGGCTCCGCGTTCGCGTGGACCCGAGGGCCAGGAGTTGGCGGCGTACCGCATCGCGGTCGGTAAGCGTCATCGCGTAGTGCCGGGTGCCATCGTCGGTGCCATCGCCAACGAGGGCGGCTTGCGTCGCAGCGACTTCGGACACATCAGCATTCGTCCCGATCACTCCATCGTGGAGTTGCCGGCAGATCTGTCCAACGAGACCCTCGAGGCTCTGCGACGGACGCGTATCTCCGGCGTCCTGATCCAGTTGCAGCCTGACTTCGGCCCGCCGCAGGGACGCCCGAGCGGCCGCGGTGGTCGTGACGACCGTGGTGGACGCGACAGTCGTGGTGGCGGACGCGATCGCTACGACAGCTGATCTTCTTCTCGAAAACTAACAGGCGCTGCTTCCCGTTCAAGGGGAGCAGCGCCTGTTTTTTGTAGCCTGTTTCTGTATCAGAGGGTGCTGGGCTCGAGATCGTGGGAATCTTTACTGCCGGTGTTGAATTGGGTTCGGTACAGCTCGGCGTACCGACCGCTGTGAGCGAGCAGTTCGGTGTGCGTTCCGCGCTCGATGATGCGGCCCGCTTCGACGACCAGGATGAGATCGGCCGCGCGAATGGTGGACAGGCGGTGCGCGATCACGACTGCTGTCCGGCCGGCAAGAGCTTCACCGAGTGCTTCCTGAACCGCAGCTTCGGACGTCGAATCCAGATGGGCGGTGGCTTCGTCGAGGATGACAACACGAGGTTGGGCGAGCAACAACCGCGCAATGGTGAGGCGTTGACGCTCACCGCCTGATAGTCGATAGCCACGTTCGCCGACAACGGTGTCGAGTCCTTCCGGCAGTGACGCGACCAGAGCGGTGAGGCGAGCACGCTCGAGGACCTCGCGGAGTTCGGTCTCGGACGCACCCGGTCGTGCGAGTAGCAGATTGGACCGGAGACTCTCGTGGAACAGGTGCCCGTCCTGGGTGACCATACCGACGGTTTCGCGGATGGAGTCGGCGCTGAGGTCGCGGACGTCGACGCCGGCAAGTTCGACGGAACCCGAATCCACGTCGTAGAGGCGCGGAATCATTTGGGCGATGGTGGATTTACCGGCGCCGGATGTTCCGACGAGCGCAACCATCTGGCCGGCTTCGGTGCGGAAGGACAGTTCATGGAGTACGTTCTCGCCGCCGCGGCTGTCGAGAATCGCCACTTCTTCGAGCGATGCGAGGGACACTTTGTCCGCCGACGGATATGCGAACTTCACGTTCTTGAACTCGACGGACACGGGCCCGTCCGGTACCGCGACAGCGTTGGGCTTCTCGGTGATCAACGGCGCGAGATCGAGTATTTCGAAGACTCGCTCGAAACTGACGAGGGCGCTCATGACGTCCATTCGGGCGCTCGCGAGAGCCGTCAGCGGGGAGTACAGCCGAGTCAGCAGCAACGCCATCGAGACAACGGCACCGGCGTCCAACTGCCCGCGCAAGGCGTAGTAGCCGCCGAGGCCGTAGACGAGGGCTAGAGCCAAGGCTGAGACGAGCGTCAGGGCCGTGACAAAAACGGACTGAAGCATGGCCGTCCGCACGCCGATGTTGCGCACGCGTCGGGCACGCACCGCGAACTCGACAGACTCTTGTGTCGGGCGTCCGAACAGTTTGACCAGCGTTGCGCCCGGCGCCGAGAAACGCTCGGTCATCTGGGTGCTCATCACCGAATTATGGTTGGCGGCTTCACGATTGAGAGCCGCCAGCCGGGCGCCCATGCGCCTGGCCGGAATCACGAAGATCGGCAGGAGCAGTAGTGCGAGGACGGTGATCTGCCAGGAGATGCCGAGCATGACGATCAGCGTGATCACCAGCGTGACCAGATTGCTGACCACTCCGGACAGGGTGTCACTGAACGCGCGTTGGGCGCCGATGACGTCGTTGTTGAGGCGGCTGACCAAAGCTCCCGTGCGCGTGCGGGTGAAGAACGCGATAGGCATTTTCTGGACGTGGTCGAACACCGTGGTCCGCAGGAGCAAGATCAGGTCTTCGCCGATACTCGCGGAGAGCCAGCGTGTCAGCAGTCCGAGTGCGGCTTCGAGAATCGCCACAATCGCAATCAACACCGCCAGGATGACCACAACCTTGACGGCGTCGCCGCCGACTATCGCGTTGACCACCCGGCCTGCCAGGACCGGTGTTGCGACGGCGAGTGCCGCCGTCACCACGCTCAGAAGGAGGTACCAGCTGAGGTTGCGTTTCTGCGGAATCGCGAACGTCGCGATTCTTTTCAGCGTCGCCTTCGAAAAAGGCCGCTTGTCGTCTTGCGCGTGCATCGCGTTGTACATCGCGTTCCACGCGGTGACTTCCATACTCATGTGTCAGGCCCTTCGGTCGCCGGCCACGAAGATTACGCGGCCGGTACGACACGAAGGTAAAACCTCGAGTGTGCTTGAGGTCAAGCCCACTACTTGGCTACGTCTACCACCACACGCGTGGGGTTCGTCAGCAGCGTCACCGAGAATGGCTGCTTTTCCGTTACGCCGACGAACGACTGTGTGACACCTTCGAAGACCGACGACCCGTTGACTTCGGTGACAACTCCACCAGCGATTCCGGGGACGGGGTTCGGGCCGGAGTACTGTTCCACGCCGCTGTCGAACGGGTAGGCGGAACCGTCGATCAGCACCTGGATTATTGCGCCGCCGGCAATCTCCATGGGCTCGCCGCTGCCTTCCTGAACAGCCGCGTCGACGTACTTGACGCGCCATCCGGGGGTTCCGGTTCCACCCATCTCGTACACGACGCGGTCGAAGTTCTCGTGCGAGCCGATCCGGACGTCGGTGACGGTCAGCTTCGATTCTGCGACGGCTGCGGCGGTTTTGTCCGAGCTGTCGGTTGGCGCGGGTTCTGCGGCTGCGGCGCTCGTGGTCGCGGAGACCGAGGTGGTGACGGCGGTCGGTGTGGTCTCTGCGGTCTGTGAGCACGCGGTCAGGCCGGCCCCCACGATGATGGCAGCGATGGCGGCAACTGATTTAGTCCGGTTCGTTGTCATGGTTCGATCGTAGGACTCTCAGTCCGTGGCTCTGCGACGGCGTGCGCGGAGTTACCTAACCGATATCGCCGTCGACGTAGAGCCAGCGGCCGTCGATTCGAGCAAATCTGCTGCGCTCGTGGAGGTTTCCGCGTTCGGTCCCGTAGGAGTAGTGGGCGCGGAATTCGACTGTGCCGTCGGAATCGAACAGGCTTCCGCGCTCGGTGGAAAGAATCTCGAGCCCGGTCCAACGCTGGTGCGGGTCCAGATCCAATGTGGCGGGACGGTGATCGGGATGCCAGGTCCGTTTCAGATAGTCGGTGTCCATGAGGGCAAATGCCGTGTACCTCGAGCGCATGAGAGTTTCAGCGGTCGGTGCGGACGCACCACCCTCGAGATATTTGCCGC
Source organism: Rhodococcus globerulus (assembly GCF_019334125.1). Lineage (NCBI taxonomy): Bacteria > Bacillati > Actinomycetota > Actinomycetes > Mycobacteriales > Nocardiaceae > Rhodococcus > Rhodococcus globerulus. The sequence continues at coordinate 6,077,487 of NZ_CP079698.1, read as the reverse complement.
AGCAGTCGGCGACGGAATTGCCGGTGCCACACGGGCAGAGTTGGGCGGTAATGGGGCGGCGTGAGGTCACCACCCCATTACAGCACGCGAGCTCAGACCAGCTTGCTTTCGTGGTTGTCCCAGTACGGCTTACGAAGATCTCGTTTGAGGATCTTGCCCGTCGGATTCCTCGGGAGTATCTCGACAATATCGATACTGGTGGGGCACTTGAACTTTGCGAGACGCCCCTGGGTGTACGTGATCAGTTCGGCTTCGGCGATCTGGGTGTCGGCATGCAGGACGACCACGGCTTTGACGGTTTCGCCCCACCGGTTGTCCGGTACGCCGATTACGGCGACTTCGGCGACGGCGGGGTGCTCTACGAGGACTCGTTCGATTTCGGGTGAGTAGACGTTCTCTCCGCCGGTGATGATCATGTCTTTGAGGCGATCTTCGATGAAGACAAATCCCTCGGAATCGGCGCGGCCCATGTCGCCGCTGCGCAGCCAACCGTCCGGTGTGATTGTTTCAGCAGTGGCTTCGGGCTTGTTGAGATATCCCGGCGTGCATTGCTCCGATCGCCACCAGAGTTCTCCGACGGTTCCGGCGGGGGTGTCCTCGAGAGTGACGGGATCGACGATGCGCATCGCGACCCCCGGAATGGCAGTGCCCGCCGATGCCATGCGTTCGACTTGCGATTCGTCGCGGTGGACGTCAGGCATGAGAGCGGTGACAACACCGGCCATTTCGGTCATGCCGTAGACCTGGACGAACTCGGTGTCCGGCCAGGCCGCCAGCGCTCCTCGCAGCAAAGGCAGAGGCATAGGGGCTGCGCCGTAGGTGATGCGTTTGAAGGCGCGGAAGGCGGCGACGGCCTGATCGCCTGCTGCCAGGACACCGGCGATGACGGGTGGCACCAGGAATGCGATGTTTGCGCCTGCGGCGAGGCCGGCGAAGATCGACGGTCCGTCAGCTTCGCGGGTGAAATAACAGCGTCCGCCTGCGTGAATTGCCATGATGGCGTAGCAGGTTCCTCCGACGTGGAACATCGGCATGGCGACCAGGAATATGTCGTCATCGTGTTTCGGTAGGAGTTCGAGGACATTGTTGCTGTGCGCGAACAGGTTTCGGTGAGTGAGTTGAACTCCCTTGGGGCGTCCGGTCGTTCCGGAGCTGTAGAGGATCAGGGCTGTGCTGTCGGCGGTGACTACGGGACGAGCTGCCAACGGCGGGGCTTCGTCGAGCCACGGTTCGAATTCGTCGTTCTCGCTACCGACGGCGATGATCAGTTCGACGGCGGTGAGGCGATCGCGCATGGCAACGACCTGAGGGAGGAGTTCGTTACCGACAAATAGGATGCGTGCCCCGCAGTCGCCAAGGATGTAGTCGAGTTCCTCGCCGGCGAGCCGCCAGTTCGGAATGGCATTTGCGGCCCCGAGTAGTGAAGCGGCATAAGTGATTTCGAGACAGGAGAGATGGTTCTTGTCCAGGAAGGCGACGGTGTCTCCCGGTCCGATCCCGGATTCGGCGAGTGCGCCCGCGATGCGCAGGATGCGACCGTGCCACTGGGCCCACGTATAGGTGGTTTCCTGGAACGTCACGGCCGGTTCTTCGGGTTTGACGCTCGCCCAGTGTTCGAGTTGATCGAAGATGATTGCAGTGGCGGCGTCGGACATCGGACCACCTTTCTCGAGTGATGTGTGTCACAAGGCTAGTGGGCGGTTGGCGTCCGCATGTGTGTTTTCCGTTGACAACTCAGGGGAGTCCCTGTGGAAATCAGGGTGGTCCCTGATAGCGGTGGCGTCGAGTAGACGACAGGATGGAGCAGTGCCAGTTGGTGCCCGCGTGCTGTGGGGTGCTCGATCCACCGAAGAAGTTCCATCGAAGAAGTTCCACCGACGAAGACCCACCGAAGTGAAGACGAAAGGCGATCATGAGTTCGCACGCCCAAGATGTCGCGGCCCGCGCTGTCGGCCTGTCCAAGACGTACGGCACCGGGGATACCCAGGTGCATGCACTCAGCGCTGTATCCGCCGATTTTGCTCGGGGTGAGTTCACGGCGATCATGGGCCCGTCGGGTTCGGGCAAGTCGACGCTGATGCATTGCCTGGCCGGTCTGGATTCGGCGAGTTCCGGGTCGGTGCTCATCGGTGACACCGAATTGACCGGACTGTCGGACAAACAGATGACGGCGCTACGACGCGACCGCATCGGATTCGTTTTTCAGGCGTTCAATCTGGTGCCGACGCTGACGGCGCTCGAGAACATCACGTTGCCGCTCGATATCGCGGGGCGCAAGGCCGATCCGGCGTGGTTGGACAATGTACTGACGAAGCTCGGTTTGAAGGACCGCCTGGATCACCGGCCGGGTGAGTTGTCGGGTGGGCAGCAACAGCGTGTTGCGTGTGCGCGGGCTCTGGCCGGTCAGCCCGAGATCATTTTCGGGGATGAGCCAACGGGCAATCTCGATTCGCGTTCCTCCGGTGAGGTTCTGTCGATTCTGCGGTCCGCGGTGGACGAGTTCGGTCAGACCGTGGTGATCGTGACGCATGATCCGCGCGCTGCTGCGTATGCGGATCGCGTCGTATTTCTGGCGGACGGCAAGATTGTCGACGAACTGCGTGAGCCGACGGCCGATTCCGTTCTGGATCGGATGAAGCGTCTGGATGCTCCGCAGGTTCCGGTCAACGTAGAAGCCGGAGCTTGACGATATGGCTTCGATAACCAATTCGCCGATGCGCAAGGTGTCGTTGCGTAACCTGGCGGCGCACAAGGTGCGGTTGGCGCTCACCGTGTTGTCGGTGGTGCTTGGTACGGCGTTTGTCGCCGGGTCGTTTGTGTTCACGGATACGTTGCAGAAGACGTTCGACTCGATTTTCGAGAACACCGCTCAGGGCGTCGACGTCCGGGTGTCGATGCCGGATCGCAACACCAGTGGCGTTCCGATCGAGGATGTCGACAAGCTGGCAGCCATCGACGGAGTTCGCGCCGTGGCACCTGCCGTGAGTGGACAGATCGTTCTGATCAACGCAGACGGTGGTGCCGTGCAAACAGGTGGCGCTCCGAGCATCGGTACGTCGTACTTGCCGGCAGAGCGGGCGATCACACCGCCCGATCCGTACTCGGAAGGTGGCCCACCTAAGGCTGCCGGAGATATCGCATTGAATGCGAGTGCGATGGAGAAAGCGGGTTTGTCGGTCGGTGACCAGGCTCGGATACTGGTGCCGGCGCGAGGAATCGTCGATGTCACGGTGACTGGTATCTACGAGGGGTCCGGTAGTGACACCGGAGGTTTCATCGGAGCGTTGTTCACCGACGAGCAGGCACGCAGCCTGTTCACGGACGGTAAGCATGTCGACTACATCGACGTAGCCGGTACCGGTCTGTCGCAGACCGAGATGCAACAACGGGTGGAGCAGGTCTTCCCGGACTTGCAGGTGCAGACCGGAGACGAGGTCCGTGAGGAGACCAAGGCCGAGGTCGATACCGCGCTCAGCTTCATCAACTACTTCCTGCTGGCGTTCGGCGCTATTGCTCTGTTGGTCGGCACGTTCATCATCTACAACACCTTCTCGATGATCGTGGCGCAGCGGCTGCGTGAATTGGCACTGTTGCGTGCCGTGGGTGCGAGCCGGGCTCAGGTCGGCCGATCCGTCGTCACCGAAGCGTTGATCGTCGGATTGATCGGCAGTGTCATCGGATTGGTGGCCGGTATCGGACTGGCCTACGGTTTGCGCGGGTTGCTCAATGCCTTCGACGTCGGATTGCCGGAGGGCTCGCTGCAGGTCAGCCCACGGACGGTTGTTGTCGCGTTGGTTGTCGGCGTTGTCGTGACGACGCTCAGTGCCTATGCGCCTGCGCGGCGGGCGTCCAAGGTTCCGCCGGTTGCCGCGATGCGCGAGGAGTTCGCTTCTACCGGTGACTCGCTCCGTGTCCGGACGCTGATCGGCGCAATTCTCGGTGTTCTCGGCGTCGTCCTGGTGGTTGTCGGTTCGAGGGGCACCGGTCAGGGTGCGGCGCTGACCGTCGGCGGCGGAGCCTTTGCGCTGATCATCGCAGTTCTGCTCGGTTCTCCTGCGCTGTCGCAGCCCATCGTGGGTGCGCTCGGTGTTGTCTTCGCGAAACCGTTCGGCTCGGTGGGCCGTCTGGCGCGTACCAATGCGGTCCGCAATCCTCGTCGTACCGCGGCCACGGCCTTTGCCCTGACCTTGGGCTTGATGCTGGTGACGGTCATCGGCGTGTTCGGTTCTTCGGCCAAGGCGAGTATCAATGCACTGATCGACGTTGGCGTGACCGCGGATTACATCCTGACGGGTCCCAATGCGGTGGGCGTGCCGCGAGGCGCAGCCGACGCAGTGCGCGCGCTCCCGGATGTGCAGAGTGCAACGTCGCTGCACGGGGTTCGGGCGACCGTGAACGGACAGGACGAGCAGGGTGCGTCGTTGGACGGTCCGATCGACGGGGTGCTCGACTACAACATCGTCGACGGAACAGCCGACCTGTCCGGAAACAACATGATGGTCTCGCAGACCACGTCGACCGACAACGGCTGGACAGTCGGATCGACGCAGACGTTGGTCGGCGCGGACGGGACCCAGTACCCGGTTGTTGTTGCAGGAGTGTTCGAGGACAACCAGCTGATCGGTTCGTGGATCGTCTCGGACGAGGCGTATCAGGCATTGATGCCGGCAACCAGCCTGCCTGATTTTGCCGTTCTGGTGAAAGCGAAACCGGGTGCCGATGTGACAGCCTTGCGCGGAGAACTCGAGCAGGCCACGGAAAAGTACGTGGTTGTCCAGGTTCAGGATCGTGAGGAGTTCAAGGGAACTCAAGGGCAGCAGATCAATACGTTGCTTGCGATTTTGTACGGACTCCTGGCGCTGGCGGTGGTGATCGCGATTCTGGGCATCATCAACACCTTGGCTCTTTCGGTTGTGGAACGCCGTCGAGAGATCGGCATGCTGCGGGCGGTCGGTATGCAGCGGGCTCAGATGCGGCGCACGATCTACCTCGAATCCGTTCTCATCGCGGTCTACGGCGCGGCCGTCGGCGTGGTGCTCGGCATCGGATTCGGTTGGGGATTCGTCAGCACGCTCCGGGACCAGGGCCTGGGCGAGATCACGATTCCGTGGGGTCAGGTTGCGTTGATGCTGGTCGGTTCCGGCATCGTCGGTGTGCTCGCGGCACTGTGGCCGGCCAATCGAGCGGCCAAGACGAAGCCGCTGGAGGCGATCGCGGACCTCTAGGCGGCTGAGCCGCACGTGCGCACTTTTGGCTGTTCACGCTGCCAAAAGTGCGCACGGGTAGCGTTGCTACCCATGATTACTCTTCAAGAAGTCGGCGATCGTGAATCCTGGCGCTGCTGGCTGTGTGACGAGCCCGTCGACCCCGATATGTCGGTGAACGATCCGCGTGGCCCGAGTGTCGACAGCATCAACACCGCCAAGAAGGGCGGCAAGTCCAAGGGCGGTGTGGAGCGACTCGCACATCGCGCGTGCAACACCAAGAAGGGTGCTGTCAAACCTGTTGTGGCGTGGCCGGATCGGTTGTTCGTGGTTGATCCCGCGCCGATCATCGGTGTTGTGGAGCAACTCGAACGTAAAGGTGGCCGGGTCGCGGTTGCACGTTGCCCCGGCAAGGACGACGCCCAGGACGCGTCGGAGTGGTTGCTCGATCGGCTCTCGCGATTGGCCCCGGATCTGAACGTCGAAACGAGCATCGACCCAGCTGGTGGTGGGTTCCTTTTGGTTTTGAAAACCGTGTAGTCGGATTCGGTCCGCCGTTTCTCCGGGTGTCCTAGCCTTGTCGTGAGCGATCGGGGTACGGTCGAGTCGAACATGAATCCGGTTTCGAGTGCGAAGGAATCACGATGAATCTGGCGTTGACCGACGAGGAACTGGCGTTCCGGGACGAAATGCGGACTTTCTTCCGCACACAGATTCCTGAATCGACCAGGAACGCGTACGCCCACGGGGAAGAGCTGGGGCGCGACCGGATGGTCGAGTCGCAGCAAATCCTCAACGCCCACGGCCTGGCCGTGCCGCACTGGCCGGTCGAGTGGGGCGGTAAGGATTGGACTCCGGTTCAGCACAACATCTGGCTCGACGAGCTGCAGTTGGCGTCTGTTCCGGAGCCACTTGCGTTCAACGCGAACATGGTCGGACCGGTCATCGCGGCTTTCGGTTCGCAGGAACAGAAAGAGAAGTTCCTCCCCGCGACGGCCAACCTCGATATCTGGTGGTGCCAAGGATTTTCGGAGCCAGAGGCAGGTTCCGATCTCGCGTCGCTCAAGACTCGCGCTGTCCGTGACGGTAACGACTGGGTGATCAACGGCCAGAAAACCTGGACCACGCTCGGTCAGCACGCAGACTGGATCTTCTGCCTCGTTCGCACCAATCCCGATGCGCCCAAGCGGCAAGCGGGAATCTCGTTCATCCTGGTCGATCTGAAGACGCCGGGTGTGACGGTCCGTCCCATCAAACTGATCGACGGTGGCTACGAGGTCAACGAGGTCTTTTTCGAGGACGTCCGCGTTCCGGGCGAGAATCTGGTCGGCGAGGAGAATCAGGGCTGGGGCTACGCCAAGTTCCTGCTCGGCAACGAGCGCACCGGCGTCACCCGCGTCGGTTTCTCCAAAGTTCGTGTGGCTCAGGCAAAAGCGCGTGCAGCCGAAGTCAAGGTCGGGAACGGGACGCTTCTCGAAGACCCCTTGTTCGCCGCGCGCCTGGCCGAGCTCGAAAACGAGTTGCTTGCGCTGGAGCTCACCCAACTGCGTGTTGTCGCAGGGTCCGCGGACGGTAAGCCGAACCCGGCTTCCTCCTTGCTGAAGTTGCGTGGCTCCGAATTGCAGCAGGCCAGCACCGAGTTGCTGATGGACGTCGCCGGCCCCGATTCGCTGCCGTTCGACGCTGGCACCGACATCGCGTCGGCGGGCTGGGCACAGCACTCGGCCCCGGCTTACCTGAACTACCGCAAGGTATCCATCTACAGCGGATCGAGCGAAGTGCAGCGCAGCATTATCGCCTCCTCGATCCTCGGATTGTGAGGCGTGGCATGGACTTCGAACTCAATGACGAACAGAAGCTTCTTCGTGACACCACCAAGGATCTTCTCGCACGTAGCTACGACGCGGAAAAACGAAATGCCACTACCGACGCAGAGCCTGGGTGGAGCCCGCAGGTGTGGAAGCAGTTGGCGGAGGTCGGACTACTTGGTCTGACGTTCTCGGAGGGCGACGGCGGAATGGACGCGGGTCCCGTCGAGATCGGTGCCGTCATGACCGAGATCGGTCGCAGACTTGCGCCCGAGCCGGTTCTGGACGCAGTCGTGACGCCGGGTGGCCTGATCTCCGAAGGTGGCAGCGCCGAGCAGCGATCGTCCATCCTTCCTGGAGTCGCCGAAGGTGTCACGTTCCTGGCGTTTGCCGATCAGGAACCTGGAATTCGTTGGCCTGCAACGCAGCGCGCGACGACGGCAACGCCGGCAGGTGACGGCTGGATCATCACCGGCATCAAGAATCCGGTCGGCCACGGTGGGACTGCGGACATCCTGGTTGTGAGCGCGTGCTTGCCGAGCGGCGGAGTGGGCCTGTTCCTGGTCAAGAGTGACGCATCGGGTCTGGTGCGCAAGTCGTACGCAACTCACGACGGTTTGCGTGGTGCGCAGGTCGAGTTCACCGATACTCCCGCCGAGGCGCTCGGTGAGGGCGGCGACGCTTCGGCTCTGATCCAGGCCGCTCAGATCCGTGAGCAGGCCGCCTTGTGTGCCGAGGCTGTCGGGGCGATGGAAGAGGCACTGCGCCTGACCACCGAATACCTCAAGACCCGCAAGCAGTTCGGGGTTCCGCTGGCCAAGTTCCAGACGCTGACGCATCGCGCAGCAGACCTGTACGTGTCGCTCGAGTTGGCGCGCAGCATGAGTTTGTACGCGACTATGTCGCTGGCCGACGGTGTGGTCGATCCGGTCATCGCGTCTCGGGTCAAGTTGCAGATCGGGCGATCGGCGCGGCTGATCGGTCAGGAAGCAATTCAGATGCACGGCGGCATCGGTATGACGGCGGAGTATCCGGTGGGTCATTACGTGAGCAGGCTTGTTGCCATCGAACACACGCTCGGCAGCACCGAGGATCACTTGCGTGTGTTGGCTGCGGGCGTTGCCGACCATGAAATGGTCACTGCGGTCTGATCTTTCACGAGAGCTGATCGGGGTCGCATTCCGCAGTCGCGGGGTGCGGCCCCGATTTTGTCACTGTCCGCCCCGGAGCACGTCCAACCGGATTCGGCGCGCTTCGATGTGTGAGGCGGTCTCGGTGAACGCCCGTTGCCAGTCGGTGGACGCAGTGCGCTCTGCCGCGTCCAGCAGTAGTGCACCGGCCTCGAGGGGGAACCTGGCTTGCGCGCTTCGCAGCGTCGAGTAATGGCTGTGGCGAGAGTGGATGCCCAGTTCTTCGCCGGAGGCAGTGTGTTTGGCGGCTTCGCATTCGAGGGCGCTGACAAGTTTGTGGGCAATCGCCAGAGGCCAGGGGCGGTCGATGCCGTCCAACAGGGCACTGCCGTCGACGCCGAGAAGGTAGCTGTCGGCATGGCCGGCAAGGATGTACGCGATCCGTTCGCGGGGATGTGCAATTGCGACGACGCGGCGGTCGGTGTTTCGGCCGTCCCGCTCGAGTAAAGCCGATGCCCAGGCCGGGTTCTTCTGCAGAACTGTTGCGGCGGTCCACGATTCGGTCATCACTTCGTGCCATTGTTTCTCGATGGGAATGCGAAGAACGTCGTGTGGTGAACCGATCATCGCTTCCCATAATGCCAAGGGAGTAGCCGTGACCACTTGCCGCAGCCACCATTTGCCGATTCCCTTGTACTGGGCCCCGACATCTTCGATACCGTCGCGTGGGGCTTTGTCGTCGAGTGAACCGGGCAGCCGAATGACGAGGCGCGGCCGCAGGGGTTTGGTCTCGAGCCGCACCCAGGTGCGAGCCCGGGTAGCCATACGTTCGGCAAACGGGGACTCGGGAAGTTGGCGGAGCAGTTGGATCGAACGTTCACGGACCGGCGGCGACGGATCGTCGAGTCCGCGTTCGAGAATGTCGTAGTCGTGCTCGCCCAGGCCGACGCTCAACCGGCTCAGGAACTCACGCCGTAAATCTGCGGGTTCGTTGTGCCACGCGATGTCGAGTTCTTCTGTTGCGAGCGCGGGGTCAACTGTTCGGATGTAGTCGAACCAGGCAAGTCGATCGTCCGGGTCCGGTGAGAGCCACAGTTCGTCGCGGCGTGATCCGACGCGCCGTAGTTGTGCCCAGGCTGGATTGTGGTCTGCAAGATACTGTCCGCGCGGTCCCGCGAGGCGAAGGAGCGCCTCGCGATGCTCGAGGTACGTGCGGGCAGCCTCCATGAGTGCGGGAACAGTTGGTGCGGGGGCAACGTATCGGTAGGCCTCGGCAACCTCGAACCACTCGGGTAACGACGGTGACCGCGTCTCGAGTAGTGACATCACGTGTGCGATCGCCGACGCGGGGAGCGTCGGACGCTCTGCCGTTCTGTCGGTTCGCAGCGAGATCACTTGCCTACGGTAAGGCAGGGGTGTGTCGACTTTCACTCGGGGTATCGGCGCGGATGTCGAGATTCTGGGAGAGTGGACAGCGGCACCTGGGAGGCTTGACATGGCAGAAATTCACGGCGTCACGGTGGGTGATGGAACCAGTGGGGCGGAAGTTAACAGTGGTGCAGATGTGTCGGTTGCCGAACGTCGTGCCCTGATTTCCAGCCATGTTCGAACCTGGTGTGAAGCAGGAATCGTCGAATCGAATCGCCCTGAGTTGTCCACCGAAGTCGCGCTGTTGTTGGCCGGTGGCTACGTCGACGACGAGACCCGGGCGATCATGGCCGATCGCCGCGCGGTCGGACGGTCGTTCCCGGATATCGGTGGTTGGTCCGAACTGAGGTACCTGACGGACGAGTACACGCGAACATGTCGACGGCTGAGCGCTGCCCGAATCGGTCCGGTGCAGGTTGTTCTGGAACGACGTGTGCAGGCCCTGGAGAAACGCGTCAACACCGCGCGCTCGGCGGTCGTTCGGTCCAATCGCCATTTTGCCAGCAGCGTCCGCGCTATTCGCAAGGATCGGCGTGATGGATTACATCTCGACGTGGAGCAGCGCGAAGCCCTGTTCGTCGGACTCACGCGTACGCCGGTTCCGGCGAAGTCGACTACTGGACTGGGCTCCGTTGCCGGTAGCGGGAGCGCGGCACTCGACAAACTCGCCGGACGGTTGGCAAGTATCGAGGGTTCCGGAGTCCTCGCCGACGCCGGCCGTCGTGTGGCCGAGGTGCTCGACGGCTTGGCGCCACACGACGACGGCGGCCTGGCCGGGAAATATGACGCGCTGCTCTATCTGGCCGGCAACGTGTACGACCGCATCGAGTCATCGAATGCCTGGCATTCCGATCATTTTGTCGTCCAACGCAATCAACTCGACCTTGCCGACGAGATCACCCAGATATCCGTGGATACGGTTGCGTTGCGGTCGATTCTCGCCGAACTCGACGAGGCCGCTGACCTTGCGCGCGACGAGGCAACCCGAGCTTCGATCGACTCGCGAATACGGGCCCTCGGCGCAGTGTGGGATCAGTTGGTCGAGCGAGTTGCGGCATTGGCGCGGATCGGTGACCTGGTCTCCCGGGCCGAAGATCAGCTGAGTTCGCAGCGCGCGGTTGCACATGCCGCGAGCTTGGACAGCCGCATCGACGACCTGCTCGCGCGGTCCGGATCGCGGGAGTTGTCGGCAGCCAACACGCACTATGTCGGGGATCAATTCGACGGTGTCGAGGAGTTGATGTTCGCCCACCGTGCGGCGCTGTACGGCGACATCGCACTTCTGACCTCTGGGAACGAGCGGCCCGCACCTTAGGTGTTGAAGCGAGGGCGCGGTAAGGTCGAGGTAAGTAGCCGGCCGTGAGCCGGATTCGCCGGGCGTTGGACGCGACAATTGTTCGCTGGCGCCTCACCCGCAGGCCGATCTGGCGATACCGGGCGCAACAGCTTCAAGAAAGTCGACCATGGAAGACACCGCAAGTCGTGGCATCAACGCGTTCATTTCCGAAGTAACCCAGCGTGGGGGCCAGGCCGTGCGGTTGACGCATTCGCGCCGCAACCCGGTGCAGGTGACGGGCAATGACGGCAGTACCCGCATCGTCCGGGTTCGGTCCAAGCTCGATGGTGATTGGCAGGCCAGGCGCCAGGACGAGTCGATCGAGAGCGACGACACTCGCTCCGAGTTCTGGGTTTTTGTCGATCTTGCGATTACGCCTCACCAGTTCTTCATGCTGCCGTCGGTGGAGGTGGCGGACGATATCCGGTCCGAGGTCGATCTGTGGATGATGGACACCCCGGGTCGCACCCGGACGGGGCATCACGCGATTGCGCGTGGACGAGTTGCCCACGGTCATGACCGCTGGGACGTTCTGGGCGTCGCTGCGGTCAAGGATCCGAGCATCCAGGTTGCAGCGCCGGTAGCACCGAAGCGCGCGAAGACTGCGGTTGTCGTCAAGAAGCGTCGTGCGAGCGCCGCCGACGACGAGATCCCGGTGATCGATCTGCGCGTCGAGGTGAGCGCCGATTGCCACGGGTACCGCTGGATCGGTCGATTCGACGAAACGAGCGGTGTACTCGAAATCATGCGTGGCCCCATGGAGGGACGAAGGTTCCCCAACCCGACAGCTGCTGCGAATGCTGTCACCGGACATATTTCCGGAGATATCGAGAGCTACGACGGTTGGGTGTTCTGGACTGTCGACGGCGCCGCGTTGGGTTCGCGGCACCGCCGAAGCGCCTAAGCTCCCGTCACTGCGCCTAAGCTCCCACTGCTGCAGACACTTGTTCGAGCAGGTCGAGCTCATCCGACGTGAGCACCAGATCCGGTGCGTCGAGTAGCGCCGGAAGCTGTTCCACTCGGCTGACGCTGGCAATGGGCGCGGTGATACCGGGCCGGGTCAGCAGCCAGGCCAAAGCGACGGTCGACATTTCACAGGTGTGATTTTCGGCGATCTCGGCAATCGCGTCGACCACCGCCAGGCCTGCGTCGCTGAAGTAACTTGCCGTGATGCGTTCGCGGGGACTTCCGTCGATATCCGCGCGGGTTCGGTACTTTCCGGTGAGGAACCCGGACGCGAGTGCAAAGTAGGGAAAGACGCTGATGTTGTTGTCGGTGGCGATCTTCGCGAGCTCCGGTTCGTACGATTTCCGGTGCACCAGGTTGTAGTGGGGCTGCAGCGCTATGGGTCGCGCGTACCCGTTCTCCTCGGTGATTCGCAACCATTCGCGCACGCGTTCGGGGGTGTAGTTCGAGATTCCGAGGTATCGAACCTTGCCGCTCTCGACCAGTGCGTTGAGCGCTTCGAGAGTTTCCTCGAGCGGTGTACTCGGGTCGTCGAAGTGTGCGTAGTACAGATCGATGCGGTCGGCTTGAAGGCGGCGAAGTGACGCGTCCGCTGCCGCGGCGATGGTTTCTGCCTTCAAACCCTTGAAATCGGGGTGGCTGCCGACCTTGGTGGCAACGACTATGTCTTCCCGGAGCCCGCGATCGGTGATCCACTTTCCGATGATGGTTTCGGATTCTCCGCCGGAGTTACCCGGTGCGGAGGCGGTGTACGAGTCCGAGGTGTCGATGAAGTTCGCGCCGGATTCGGCAAAGGCGTCGAGTATCTCGAAGGACGTCGCCTCGTCAGCGGTCCACCCGAAGGGGTTGCCGCCCAAGGACAACCGAAAAATGTCGATATCCGAGCTGCCGATTTTCGCCACTGCGCAGAACTCCCGTCGATGCAACGTCGACGCCATTCGCCGACGTTCGAACCGTACCGCGTAGCAGTCTCGTAGGGGGTGTGGCGTCCGGAGAGCGGGTCGAAATCCTTGCTGTTCGTGATTGCCTCTGGCGGTGTGGGGTATGGCCAATTGGTAATGAACCTTGTTCGACGGACTGTGAGAAGGAGAGTCCGATGTCGATGGTCAGTGAAGCGACGCGGGTAGTAACGGGCGCGGCGAGCGTGACCACCAGTGCGGTGGGAGCCGTGGGTGGTGGCGTTGTCGGAGGAGTGAACGGCGGAATCCGGGGCGCGGTCGGTGGCATGCGCGACGGTATGCGAGCAGGAAGCAAGTCGACGCCGACGGCTGTTCTCACACTCGCGGCGATGGGTGCTGCCGGTTTGGTCGAGTGGCCGATCCTACTGGGCGTGGGCGGCGCGGCCGTCGTGCTACGGCAGTGGGATCGTCCCGACGGTGAGCGGGATCGTCGCGGTGAGAGAGAAGGTGAGGCGAAGAAAATCGAAAAGACTGGGAGAGCGGAACTGGGTGCCGCCCAGACGCCTGGTTCTGTGCAGGTGGCAGGTGTGGGCACGCCGGAAAAATATACGACCAAACCGGGACCGGTGGCGTGAGTATGTTCCCAGCCGGACTCACCGGACTTCTGTCCACGCCGTTTCGATCCACGGCCGAGCGCCAATTGATCGGACGGGCCTTCAGTACGGCCATTGCGGCCGCGGGAATTGTTCCGGCACTGGCAGGTTCGGTGACGCGGGTACCGAACCTGCCTGGATCGTCGTTGCTCGCGGCCGGCGTCTCGGTCCTGCATCATCAACCGGCTCTGCGTCAGCAGTTGGAACGTATGCTCGGGCGCGAATTGACCGATCTGATCCTCGAATCGGCCAAGTCGGTGACCGACGTGGTGACACAGGCCCCTGCGGCGTTGACGGTTGATCTCGGCATGCGGTCGCTGCTGCTCGGCGAGGCCTGGAGCCTGCGTAATGCATCGCAGGAGTGGGGTGTTGCCGCGTCGTCGGAGGTGCCGGACGGTGAGAGCCGCGGGCAAGGTGAGCGTCACGCGGAGCGAGTAGCGCTGGCCCAGTTGGCAAGTGGTGCTGTGATCGGTGCTGTCACACAGAATTCCGAGATCGCATCGACGGCAGTGCGCGTTGCGGCGCCGCGGGCGTTGCGGATTTCCCGAGAGGCGTTTGCCGCAGTACTGACGAGGGAGCTGTGGCAGCGCGAGGGATCGCTGGTTGTCGACCCCGGTGCCGCTCGGCGGCTCGACCGGGTCGACACAGTTCTGATCGATCCGCGTGTACTCCTCACACAGGAGCTTCGGGTGGCAGACATCCGCGGTGTCGCGGACTCGGACCGGGTTCATATCTGGAACCGTTCGCGGCGAAAACTGGGAAACGACAAGCTTACTGTTGGCTGGCATCGGATCGGCGGCGCGGATGTGCTTGTGCGTCCCACCCGCAAACCGTTGGCACAAGCCGTAGTAGCGGAATTGCGGATTGCTGGGGTGCGCGCCGTCAGCCTCGATGTCGACACTCTCGGGTCTCTGCGCGGCGGTTTCGACGAACTCCTCGAGGTTCCCGGCGACAGCGACCGAGAGGTCGACCGGGCTTTGGAATCGGCGCTGACGACGCTGTCGGAAGCCCGCGCACATGTCTGCGTGGTCAGTTCAGTCCGCCTCTCCGGGCCCGCTGTGCTCAGGATCGGTGTGGCCGAGCCTGATCGGGCGCCGCCGTCGGCGGATATCCTCGAACACGACCTTGCCGGAGTATGGCGCGTGCTGCATGCTCTGCCGGCGGCGCGGGCGGCGACGAGACGCGGCGTCGAATTATCCAGCGGTGCTTCGGTCCTGGGTGCATTGGTCATGCTTCCCGGCGTACGCGGACGCGGGCCGGGGCCGATTACGGTCGGGGCCGGCGCCGCGCTGTGGACCGGGTTCAGGTTGGCGCGCTCGGCAGTTGGTGTCGAAGTACCCGAAGGTTCCTCGCGTAACGACTGGCATGAACTGGGTACCGACGAAGTGCTACACGAACTACCGTCGCCCGACGAGAAGGCGCCGGCTGAAACACGATCCGGAAGCTTGGCGCGCGTCGCTGCGCCGGTCCGGGTGGGCCGTGACGTTCTGGATGCGGTCCGATCCGAGTTGTCGGATCCCTTGACGCCGGTGCTGGCGACGGGATCGGCGGCCAGTGCAATTCTGGGCTCGCCGATCGATGCATTTCTGGTGGGCTCCGTATTGACCGGCAATGCCACTCTGTCTGCGATCCAGCGACTGCACTCGGAACATGTTGTTCGTGAACTACTTCGGGTGCAGGAGCCGCTGGCGCGACGGGTATCGAACGGGTCGGAGCCTGAGCGGGTTCCGGCAGATCAATTGAGAATCGGCAATATCCTCGTTCTCGAATCCGGAGATGTGGTGCCTGCCGACGCTCGGCTTCTCGACGTCGATTCGCTCGAGGTCGACGAATCCTCTTTGACCGGAGAATCCATGCCGGTCGAGAAACAGACCGACCCCACTCCGGGAGTGCCGGTGGCCGAGCGAAGCTGCATGATCTACGCTGGCACAACCGTCGTTGCCGGCGCGGCTCGCGCAGTGGTGACCGCCGTGGGCTCGCAGACCGAAGCGCGCAAAGTCGATGTCCGGGCACCGCAGCGTGGCCCCGAAGTTGGATTGACGCACAGACTCCGAGATCTCACCCGAAAAACGCTCCCCGTCAGTCTCGGCGGCGGGGCGTTGGTGACCGCGCTAGGACTGCTACGTGGCACAGCGCTACGGCAGGCGGTGACCGGTGGCGTCGCTGTTGCCGTTGCCGCGGTGCCGGAAGGTCTGCCGTTGGTTGCCACTCTGGCCCAGCAGGCCGCTGCGCGCAGACTGACCTCGGTGGGAGCGCTGGTACGTTCACCGCGTTCGATCGAAGCGCTGGGTCGTGTGGACGTGGTGTGCTTCGACAAAACCGGAACGCTGAGCGAGAACCATCTGCACGTCGCGGCAGTAGAGCGGGTCGACGGGTGGCGGGGAAATCGGATTCTGGAAGTCGCCGCGCGAAGTGCCTTGAGTAACAGTGGAGATCAGGTCTTTCACTCGACCGACGCGGCTGTTGTCAGTGCAGCCGACGACGTTTTGGCGCATCCACTTGTATTCGAGGATGCGGAAGCGTCGGCGATGGTGCCGTTCCGATCCGGTCGGCCGTATTCTGCCGCGTTGATCGGGCATCGGATTGCCCTCAAAGGTTCACCCGAGTTCGTTTCGCATGCAGCCGCATCGAAAAAGCGTGTGTCCTCAGGGCATGTCAAGAAGATGGCAAAGCGCGGACTCCGGGTCATCGCGGTGGCTCAGCGTGAGCTGTCCGAGTCGGCCGCTCAGCGTGCTGCGCAGGATCCCGAGTTTCTGGAAGAGTGTTGCGCACATGATCTGGAGCCGGTCGGACTGCTCGGGCTCTCCGACACGCTCCGCTCCGATGCCGGGCAACTCGTCGCGGAACTTCGCGACCGGGGACTGGGCGTGCGGGTCATTACCGGCGATCATCCACTGACCGCGGCAGCGGTTGCGGGGGAGTTGGGGTTGGACGTGGACCCGGATGACGTGCTCACGGGTTCGGAGTGGGAGAACATGTCCCACACCGAAAAGGAGGCAGCGGTCGCGGAACGAACCGTGTTCGCGCGGATGACACCTGAGCACAAGGTGCAGGTTGTCCATGCCCTGGAGTCCAGTGGCTCGGTGTGCGCGATGGTGGGTGACGGCGCCAACGACGCTGCAGCGATCCGCGCTGCCAGCGTGGGTATCGGAGTTGCGTCCAGCGGAAGCGATCCCGCCAGGGGCGCCGCGGACATCGTCCTTCTGGAAGGTCGGGTCAGTGGACTGATCGACGCGCTCGACGAAGGAGCACAGTTATGGCAGCGGGTGCGCTCCGCGGTGGGTGTCCTGCTCGGCGGTAACGCGGGTGAAGTGGCGTTTGCCTTGATGGGTAGCGCTTTGTCCGGGATATCTCCGCTCAATGCGCGGCAGATGTTGCTGGTCAATCTTATGACCGATGCGTTGCCCGCCGCGGCATTGGCAGTGAGTACGCCGACTGCCGAGGGCCGCAGCGATACGCCGGCCACGGACGCGGACGCCTTGTGGCGCACCATTGCCGTCCGCGGCGGCGCAACCGCGGCCGGTGCTCTGTCCGCGTGGATTCTTGCCCGGATGACCGGTCGAGCGCGGCGTGCGTCGACGGTGGCTCTGGTGGCGTTGGTGGGTACTCAGCTCGGTCAAACCTTGATCGAATCGAGAAGTCCACTGGTAGTCGCGACGGCTGTGGGGTCCGTTGGAGTGCTCAGCATTCTTGTCAGTACCCCGGTCGTGAGCCAGTTCCTCGGTTGCACTCCACTCGGTCCGCTTGCCTGGGCACAGGCAATCGGATGTGCGTGCGGCGCAACGACTCTAGCTGCCGTCGCCTCGCCCGTCATCGAGCGGTTGGTGCTGCCCGAGAACAAGAGCTGAAGCACAGATGGCCCCCGCCGGAATTATCCGACGGGGGCCATCTGTCTGCTGTGATTACTGCTGCGCGACTGCGCGCTTCATGCCACGCTCGACGGCCGCGATGATCTGCGGACGCAGTTCGGCGGCAGGCACGATCGCATCCACCGATCCGACCTCACGGGCGCGCTGGATGTTGTGGATGGCCTCGAACTCCGCTGCCACCTCGCCGAGCTTGTCGGAGCGCACTGCGATGCGCTGGGCACTCAGTTCGACTCGCAGGCGTGCCTTTTCGGTGTCGTCCTTCGCTGCGGCAAGATCCGATTCCAGCTGCTGAACCTTCGGGTCCTTGTTGGTGCGGGTGTTCACGTCGCGAGTGAACACCACCGCTGCGGCGGGTGCGCCGCCGAGGACGGACGCAAACGATCCTTCCACGGCCAGAACTTCCATGTTGTCGTTGAGTGCTCCGGAGAACACCACAAACGCGCCACCGTGGTAGCGGGAGACGACGCAGAACACGATCGGGCCGTCGAAGTTGACGATGGCCCGGCCGATCTCGGCGCCGTATTCCAGCTGAATGTTGCGCAGCGACTCGGGGGAGCCGTCGAAGCCGGACAGGTTGGCCAGCACCACGATCGGACGGTTGCCACTTGCAGCGTTGATGGCGCGGGCCGTCTTCTTCGACGAGTTCGGGAACAGCGTTCCCGACGTCCAGGTGTCCGGACCGTCGGCGGGGAAGTGTCCCTTACGCGGAATTGCGCGAGACTCGATGCCGACAACGGTGACCGGGTATCCGGAGAGGTGCGCGTCGATCACCACGGAGGTGTCTGCGCCGGCCATGTCGGCCCACCGCTCGAGCACGGAGTGGTCCTGGTCGACCACCGAACGCATGACCGTCCGAATGTCGAAGGGCTTCTTGCGATCCGGGTTCTTGACGGACGAGAAGACGTCGCCGACGGTCTCGAAGTCGCTCGACGGGTGGGTGTGCGGGAAACTACGCACGTCACGGTCGACCGGGTCGGCTGTGTTCGCCCGACGCGGGAAGCGTTCTCCGGGAGCGAGGTACGAGTGCGCGTAGTGGCGGAACAGGATTTCGCACGCGGCCGTGAGGTCGGGTGCCCAGTACTGTGCCTGGCCGTTGGGGCCCATGACGCGGTCGTAGCCGCCGATGCCGAAGTTGTCTTCAGCCGAGACGCCACCGGAGTAGTCCAGTGACTGCTTGCCGGTCAGAACCATGGCGCTGTCCGGGGTCATCACCAGAATGCCCTTGGTGTGCATGAGCATCGTGGCTTCGGCGTTCCAGTACGGCTGCGCGCCGACGTTGATGCCGGTGACAACGATGTTGATCTCGCCGCCGTTCTGGGTGAACGTGATGATCCGGCGCAAGCCGCGTGAGACCCAGTCCATGTTCTCGGTACCGCTGTCCATGGAGATGGTGGCACCGGAGGACAGTGCAAACCACTCGACGGGCACGTTCAGCTTTTCCGCCAGGTCGATGGCAGCGACAACGCGGGAGCACTCGGCCTCGGCAACAGTTCCCAGCGCTTTCGTGGGATCACCGAACAGTGCGACGCGTGTCATGCCCTCGGGGTAGCGAGGCGTCGGCGTGTTGACAAGTCCGACAACAATTCCGGCCTTGTTGAGGCCGAACGGGCGGTCGACGGGAGCCAGAACTCCGGCGTCGTCGAAATCGTGCTCGACAAACGTGCCCTTGTTGCCGGTGAGGAGTGGCACCAGTTCGTACGGGTAGACGGTGCCGCGAGCGCGTGAGCTCTGCACCTTCTGGGCGTAGGAGTCGAGGGGGAGCAGCGGCTCGGTGGGCGGGGTGGTCTTGTTGATGACCACTCCGGCGCCGGCGCGGTACGAGAAGCGCAACGCAACTTCTTCGGGCGCTCCGCCCTTGGGATCCTTGAGACGCGTGATCAGGGTGATCTCTTCGATTCCGGCGCCGACAGTGAGGCGGGCGGCGTTCTGTGCGATCACGGAGAATCGATCAGCGGGAACGTCCGCAAGAGGCCACACGTAGAGAACAACCCGGTTGGCGGCAAGCCGACGCTTGTCGCCGCGTTGGCTCTGGGCGCGGCGGATACCGTCGAGGCACGCGGCGAGGGTGCGTTCGATTGCGGGAAGCGCAACCATCCGGCCCTCGTCGTCGAGTTGCGGTGTCACGTCGCGAATCTCGGCCAGCGCGATCAGACGCTCGTCCGACGGGTTTTCCTTGGCGGAGAGGTGGAACAGGTAGGTGTTCTCCGGGGCGGGAAGGCGCTTGCCGTTGAAGTTCTTCAGACGCCACATGTCGAGACGCTGACCGGTCAACGGGTGCATGTCGCGAATGATCTGGTCCTCGACCAGTTCTCCGTCAACGGGACGGAATGTGACCCAGCGGACCGGATCACCGTTCGGGTTGCAGACGATGACCGTCACGCGGCGTGAGCGGTTGACGGTCTCGTTGCGAGAGAGCGCAGTTCGGAGTGTTTCGACAAGCGTGTCACCGTCGGCCGGCTGGTTCGGCCAGTCGAGGTAGATGTCGATCACCAGACCGCGACCGGCCGGGGCGTCCTGCGCGATCGTGGTGACGTCGTCGAGAGCGGTTCCGAGAGCGTCGAATTCGGCCACGGTCGAGACCAGATGGAGGCCGTCACCCTTGAGGTCGAAGTTACCGGTGACAAAGCGGCGGTCGACATGCTCGAATGCCCGCACGTCCTCGAAGGAGTGAATCTTGTAGTAGCGGCGCGTGATGACCTCGACCAACGGTCCGCCGTCACGGCTACCCAGACCGATCTTGCGGCCCAAGAGATCGAGCAGCGGTTCCGGCGTTGCCACGAGATTGGCGATCCGCTTGGCGCGGTCTGCAGCGTCCGGCTGCTCTTCGAGGTACGCGATGTTTCCGCGCACACCGTCGTACACGTCTTCGCGAACCTTGCGGATGCGCGGCTCGTCGAAGAACCGGAATCGAAGGTTGCGGGCGACGTCACCGATAACCGGGAAGCGCACCTGCGTTGCCACGATCAGCCGGTCGAGGACCTCGTTCAGTTCCTGCGCCGAGCAGCCGGGAGCCTTGTCGCCGGCGAGCCAGCCTTCGAGAAGTGCTGCGATGACCGGGATCTGGGCTTCCATGCGCTGCAATGCGAGGAAGAGTCGGTAGACAGCTTCTTCGACGGCGACACGATCGTCGAGATCGGTGACGTCGTAGTGGCGCAGGGCGCGCTCGAGGCGAGTGCGGAACGACGCCGGGACGCCCTCACGTTCGACGTCCAGCGAATGCAGGAACGTGTGGAAATGCTCGCGCGGGCTGTGGACGGACTCGTCCTTCTCCGTCTCGCCTGACGTGGGCTTGTTGCGGGAGAGCTCGCAGATATCGGCAAACGTCGTCAGAACGGCAAGTTCCGCCTGCACCAGTTCGCGATCTTCCGACTCGAGAGCGCTGCGCAGTGCGTCGTACTCGGCGAGAACCGCATTGGCATGCTTGCCGCTGACGTCGTAACCGCTGATCATCGCGGTCAGGGCTTCGAGCTGGGCCAGGGCGTCGGAGCGGGTGTCCGAACCGGAAGTCGAAGCGGACAGATCGAATTCGACGCGCGGAGCCTTCTCGGTGACAGCTTCGTCGCCTACCTGATCGACACGCAGCAGCGGTGCTCCCGCGTCGACCTGCGAGTTGACCGTCGCAAGGACCTCGCGGACCTTTCCGGCATACGGCGCGCGAACCGCGGTTTCCATCTTCATGGATTCGAGAACCACAAGGGTAGAACCGGCTTCGACGTCGTCACCGACGGAAACCGGCACTGCGACAACCACAGCGGGAGCGGGCGCGCGGACAACACCGGCGTCGTCCTGGCTGATCTGGTGGCTGATGCCGTCGACCTCGACGAGGTAGCGCGACGGGCTTGCGACGGAGACGATGTGGAAACGTCGATCACCGATGACAAGGCGTGACTCGAAGTCGCCGAGCCGATCGACGTCCACCTCGACATCACCGGCATCGCCGTCGACGCGATAGCTGTGCGGACCGGTACGGCCGACGGTCAGCTTGTACGCCTGACCCTGGTAATTCAGCTCGACCGTGCGGCCGATCGCGTGGTTGGCGCGGGGACGGCCACCACGGGCGGACGCGAGGAATGCTGCGCGCTCGAGCGATTCCTCGGCGTCGTAGGCGTCGATCGCGGTGGCGACAAGCGCGACGTCGGCGCGACGCGTCGTGGAATCCAGAGCGCCGGTGCGGTCCAGCCAACCGGTGTCGGCGGACGCCGAGATGACCTCGTCGCGATCGAGAAGATCGAGGAGGAACGACTTGGTAGTGGTGCCACCGTCGAGTACGACGGTGGTTTCCCGCAACGCTGTGCGCAGGCGTGCGAGGGCTTCCGGGCGGGTGCGTCCCCAGGCGATGACCTTGGCGACCATCGAGTCGTAGTCGGGAGGAATGACGTCGCCTGCTGCGATTCCGGTGTCGACGCGGATACCCGAGCCGAGGGGGAACTTCAGCAACTGGACGGTGCCGGGTGCCGGCGCAAAATCGTTGTCGGCGTCTTCGGCGTTGAGACGAGCCTCGACGGCGTGGCCGAATGCGGGAGGGCAATCGCCGACCAATTCCTCACCGCTGGCAACAAGGATCTGCAGCTTGACCAGGTCGATGCCCGTGGTGACCTCGGTGA
The DNA here is from genome assembly GCF_019334125.1 of Rhodococcus globerulus. Classification (NCBI taxonomy): domain Bacteria; kingdom Bacillati; phylum Actinomycetota; class Actinomycetes; order Mycobacteriales; family Nocardiaceae; genus Rhodococcus; species Rhodococcus globerulus. The sequence continues at coordinate 6,055,590 of NZ_CP079698.1, read as the reverse complement.
TGGGGTGCTCGACCTGCAGGCGCGTGTTGACCTCGAGGAACGTGAACAGCTTGTTCTCGGGCTGGTACAGGTACTCGACAGTGCCTGCGCCCTGGTATCCCGCAGCCTTGACGAGTTCGGCCGACACCTCTTTGAGGTGATCCGACTGCTCTTCGGTCAGGACGGGGGAGGCAGATTCCTCGATGACCTTCTGGTTGCGACGCTGAATCGAGCAGTCGCGGACGCCGGGGGCCCAGACATTGCCGTGGTTGTCGGCGATGATCTGCACCTCGACGTGGCGTGCGTCGGTGACCAGGCGTTCGAGGAAGACGACCGGATCGCCGAAGGAACGTTCGGCCTCACCCTGTGTGCGCTCGAGTGCAACTTCGAGTTCGTCCTCGGCCCAGACCTTGCGGATTCCACGTCCACCACCGCCACTGCGAGCCTTGATGATCAGCGGGTAGCCGATGGCCTGTGCGTGGCGACGAGCGTCGGCGCGCGTGTCGACTGGTCCACCGCTCCACGGCGCGACGGGGACGCCGACCTTCTCGGCGAGGATCTTTGCGGCAACCTTGTCGCCGAGCAGTCGCATGGCGTCGGCACTGGGGCCGATGAACGTGATGCCAAGTTTTGCCACGATCTCCGCGAAGGCCGGGTCTTCGGCGACAAAGCCCCAGCCGACCCAGACTGCGTCGGCCTTGGCTGCCAGCAACGCCCGTTCGAGTTCGACGTAGTCGAGATACGGGCTGCCGGTCCCGGTGCTGCGCAGCGTTACGCCCTCGTCTGCCTGGCGAACGAACATGGCCCGACGCTCGGCCTCTGTGTGCAGTGCAATGACGCGAATGCCGTAGTCGTGTTCAGCATTCAGTTCGCGTACTGCCCTGATCAGGCGGACTGCGGCCTCACCTCGATTGACCACTGCGATTCGTTTGAACATTGTCACTGCCACCGTCCTTGATGAGATTCATACGTCGCGTACGACGCGATATGGGCTGATCGTGCGTCACATACCGTCATGCTGTGGTTTTGACTTGCTCCGGGTTGTGGGCACTGCTGCTGTGACAAAAACTGCGGTGATGCGAATTGCTAGCCCCCGGATACGCATCTGCAGGTGTTTGCCATGTGGGTTCGTGAGTCCGGTGACGCCGAGTGCACGCGTCACGCCTGTGGCATGGACTCAGAACCGCTCCAATCACGAAATAGCAACATAGTGTTTCTGCCTCCAGGGAGTCCCTGGTTTATCTAAGGATGCAGTATGTGCGCCCACATGTCACCTGGGCGAATTCAAGAATATTAGTCAACGTGAACTGCGGTAACGCTTATCGTTTAATTGGCTGTGCCACAGACACTTTCGGCGTTGTGATGCGGATCACGGAGCGCCGAGTCGGGGCCGAAAACGAATACTCGTGGGTAACAAATTCGATTCTGGCGCAGTAGTTTTGAATTTGCCCTATGCTACTGGCCAGTGTTACCCGTCGGTACTACTGGCGAGTACGTTAACGCCACGCAAATGCAGAGCAAGGAAATTGCGTCTCACAGGTTTAATCGGATCTACCCCGGCGCGGCCCCGAGTGACTCGCGGCAAGGGTTCAACCCAGGCCTCACTGCGATGACTGCCAGTTACGTTGCTGTAGAAGTGCTTTCGGGCTCGCGGGGATCTGAGCTCTCGACCGGAAGTCGAGCCTCCAGTTCGTCGAGATGGTGAGTGATGTCGTCAAGTCCGGACTGGGGAAGATTCAACTGGTTACCGAGTGTGCTTGCCCCCGTGCGGAAATACCGGACCAGGGGGGCGTACTTGGCGGACAGCCTTGTTCGCGTCGGCTCGCCGAGATGCTTCACGCTGCCCGCGTTGTCGACGAAATCGCTGAATTTGACGAGAAATACGGCGGGATCTTCAATTGCCGCCACGACATGATCCTGATAACTGACAGCATTTCCATCTTGACTGTCGTTGATCGGATTAGTAACGGCTGCAACGATATTCGCTACTCGACTGCCGAAGGTATTCGAAATGGCCTGTGATGCCAACTGTTGGAGTAAGGATTTGTCCTCTTCGGAGGTCGGGTGGCCGGACAACAGTTCGATGACGGCGCGGGGTTGATCTTCCACCGTGTCGTGGAGAGCCGTGGCCGCCAGAACGTCGGCATCGACGCATCCGTATCGGAGGAGCCTGAGAACATTGCGCAACGGGTGGACGATATAGGGGTCCTCCGGGTTTTTGATTCCGTTCTTGCGGTTCTGGTCGATGTGAGCGAGCGCGGCTACATTCATCGCTTGCTGCAAGGCTTCGACGGAAATGGACGCCCGCTCCGCTGCCTCCAAGACTGCGAGCGCAAGGAGTGCTGGGTCCATCTCTTTGAGAGCGATAGCGTCGAAAGTGCGGCTGATCGATGTGGTGTCGTGCATAGGAACCTCTCGTTTGTGGGGCAGGAAATGACATGCATTGTTGCCTCGAGTCCTCCTGTGTATCTCGGCTTTGGCAACTAGTCTGAGGAAATGACAGTCGATCAGGCGTTGGACAGCGATTTTCTGACACTTGCCGATCCGTATCGGCGAGAGCTTCTGGCGCACTGCTATCGCATGATGGGTTCCATCCATGATGCTGAGGACCAGGTCCAGGAAACATTCATCCGCGCGTGGCGGGGGTTCGACGGTTTCCGCGGCCAATCGTCGTTTCGAACCTGGCTTTATCGTATCGCGACGAATACGTGTTTGACCGCCTTGGAAGGGCGCGCCAAGCGACCACTTCCGACAGGGTTGGGTGCGCCCAGTTCGGATCCATCCGACGAGTTGATCGAGCGCAGCGAGATCGCGTGGCTCGAACCTATTGCCGACTCGTCGTTGGGTGATGTGAACGATCCGGCCGTCATGGTGGTGCAGCGAGATTCCGTGCGACTGGCTCTGATCGCGGCGCTGCAGCATCTCTCTCCGAGGCAGCGAGCAGTGTTGGTGTTGCGCGACGTGTTGCAGTGGAAAGCGGCAGAGGTGGCCGAAGCTCTCGATACCACCACGACCGCGGTCAACAGCGTTCTACAACGAGCGCGCGCACAGATCAGCAATATCGCGCCTACCGAAGACACTCTCATCGAACCCAGTTCCGGGGAAGCGCGAACATTGCTGCGTGAATACGTCCGTAGCTTCGAGAGCTACGACGTCGACGCCATCGTCGCGCTGTTCACGCGCGACGCGGTCTGGGAGATGCCGCCGTTCGAGGGTTGGTACCGCGGCCCCGAGGCGATCGGCCAGCTCATCGGGGACAAATGCCCGGCCGACGGGCCAGGGGCAATGCGTCTACTACCTACATCGGCCAACGGTCAGCCGGCGTTCGGGCTCTACATGCGTCAGGAGGACGGTATTCACCATGCCTTCCAGCTGCATGTTCTCGACGTTACCGAGTCGGGGATATCGCATGTGACCTGCTTCTTCGATCTCAGTCTGTTCCCCAGGTTCGGTCTACCAGCCGAGCTGTAATAAAACAGGGGTTGCACGCGAAACCCGCGCACAACCCCTGACGGTTGCAGTCTTACTGCGGATTCGCCGCTACTGGGGATTTGCCGCAGCCGGGTCCATCCACATGACCTCCCAGACGTGATTGTCGAGGTCGCGGAATGCACGTCCGTACATGAAGCCGTGATCCTGAGGCTCCATCCACTTGGTGCCGCCGGCCGCGATGGCCGCATCGACAAAGCTGTCCACCTCTTCTCTGCTCTCGGCAGAGATGCACATGAGTGCTTCGCGGGCTTTCGACGTGTCACAGATGTCGTCCGCGATGAAGTCGCCGAATCGGGGCTCGTTCAGGAACATGACAGTCGCCGCATCGCTGACGATCATCGACACGGTGTTCTCGTCACTGAACATGTCGTTGAACTCGAAGCCGAGCCCGGCAAAGAAAGAACGGGTGGCGGAAACATCCTTCACAGGCATGTTGACGAAGAGCAGTCGGGACATCAGGTACTCCTTGCTGTCGGGTGGAACCGCTGTTGTTTGGTTCCTTTCACAGATGCAGACCATCCGAGACGCAGAAAATCATCGGGGGAGCGGGGATCTTGGTGAGTATTTCCCTCTGTTAACTATTCGCAGCGCTGTGACCAGGCGATTTGGTGTTGTGTTGATCTTCGCGTAACTTATTCCAAGTCAGAGCGACACGGACACCGACTCCCACCTGCGAGGGTGAGTGACACGAGGTTGTACGAAGTGCCTGGCGAACACTCCAGTTAGTTTCGAAGATCAGCCCGGTTTGCGCCGGTGCAGAGAATCGGATAGGCTGGAAAAGTTGCCCCGGAGCGAGTGGCCTGAAGGTCGCGGTGATGGTGTGCGCGTGTTCTTTGAGAACTCAACAGTGTGTCGATGAATGTCAGTGCCAAATTATTTTGGTACTTCGCATGTCGAATGATGTTCCGGGCCTTCGGGTTTCGGTTCTGATGTTCGGGGTGTGAGTATTTTTCGTTGGTGATTGTTCATTCTTCCGTCTGAATGGTTGCCGACACATTTTTTGCTAGTTGAGTTTTTTTGCTAGTGATTTGACTCTTTTTGTCTATGACTGATTTAGCTTGCTTTCGGGTGAGCGATATCTAGAGTCTTCAACGGAGAGTTTGATCCTGGCTCAGGACGAACGCTGGCGGCGTGCTTAACACATGCAAGTCGAGCGGTAAGGCCTTTCGGGGTACACGAGCGGCGAACGGGTGAGTAACACGTGGGTGATCTGCCCTGCACTTCGGGATAAGCCTGGGAAACTGGGTCTAATACCGGATATGACCTCCTATCGCATGGTGGGTGGTGGAAAGATTTATCGGTGCAGGATGGGCCCGCGGCCTATCAGCTTGTTGGTGGGGTAATGGCCTACCAAGGCGACGACGGGTAGCCGACCTGAGAGGGTGACCGGCCACACTGGGACTGAGACACGGCCCAGACTCCTACGGGAGGCAGCAGTGGGGAATATTGCACAATGGGCGAAAGCCTGATGCAGCGACGCCGCGTGAGGGACGACGGCCTTCGGGTTGTAAACCTCTTTCAGCAGGGACGAAGCGCAAGTGACGGTACCTGCAGAAGAAGCACCGGCTAACTACGTGCCAGCAGCCGCGGTAATACGTAGGGTGCAAGCGTTGTCCGGAATTACTGGGCGTAAAGAGTTCGTAGGCGGTTTGTCACGTCGTTTGTGAAAACTCACAGCTCAACTGTGAGCCTGCAGGCGATACGGGCAGACTTGAGTACTGCAGGGGAGACTGGAATTCCTGGTGTAGCGGTGAAATGCGCAGATATCAGGAGGAACACCGGTGGCGAAGGCGGGTCTCTGGGCAGTAACTGACGCTGAGGAACGAAAGCGTGGGTAGCGAACAGGATTAGATACCCTGGTAGTCCACGCCGTAAACGGTGGGCGCTAGGTGTGGGTTCCTTCCACGGAATCCGTGCCGTAGCTAACGCATTAAGCGCCCCGCCTGGGGAGTACGGCCGCAAGGCTAAAACTCAAAGGAATTGACGGGGGCCCGCACAAGCGGCGGAGCATGTGGATTAATTCGATGCAACGCGAAGAACCTTACCTGGGTTTGACATATACCGGAAAGCCGTAGAGATACGGCCCCCCTTGTGGTCGGTATACAGGTGGTGCATGGCTGTCGTCAGCTCGTGTCGTGAGATGTTGGGTTAAGTCCCGCAACGAGCGCAACCCCTATCTTATGTTGCCAGCACGTTATGGTGGGGACTCGTAAGAGACTGCCGGGGTCAACTCGGAGGAAGGTGGGGACGACGTCAAGTCATCATGCCCCTTATGTCCAGGGCTTCACACATGCTACAATGGCCAGTACAGAGGGCTGCGAGACCGTGAGGTGGAGCGAATCCCTTAAAGCTGGTCTCAGTTCGGATCGGGGTCTGCAACTCGACCCCGTGAAGTCGGAGTCGCTAGTAATCGCAGATCAGCAACGCTGCGGTGAATACGTTCCCGGGCCTTGTACACACCGCCCGTCACGTCATGAAAGTCGGTAACACCCGAAGCCGGTGGCTTAACCCCTTGTGGGAGGGAGCCGTCGAAGGTGGGATCGGCGATTGGGACGAAGTCGTAACAAGGTAGCCGTACCGGAAGGTGCGGCTGGATCACCTCCTTTCTAAGGAGCATCTCTTTCGCTCGCCGCACACAGGTGTGGTTGAGGAAAGCAGAGGCCATTTCGTTCCCGTATGTGGAACGGTGGTTGCTCATGGGTGGACGCTGACAAGCATTCGTTTTCATTACTGCCGGCCTCAGTGCTGGTGGGAGAACAAATTATATCGACATACTGTTGGGTCCTGAGAGAACACGTGAGTGTTTCCTCTCTAGGAAGTAACGACAAATAACTGCAAGTTGTCATACCGGTCCACTGTGGTGGGTGTTGGTGTCAACGTGAATGTGGTTGTTTGTGTGTTGTTTGAGAACTGCACAGTGGACGCGAGCATCTTTGTTGTAAGTAATGAAGAGCGTACGGTGGATGCCTTGGCACCAGGAGCCGATGAAGGACGTAGGAGGCTGCGATAAGCCTCGGGGAGCTGTCAACCGAGCTGTGATCCGAGGATGTCCGAATGGGGAAACCCAGCACGAGTGATGTCGTGTTACCCGCGCCTGAATATATAGGGCGTGTGGAGGGAACGTGGGGAAGTGAAACATCTCAGTACCCACAGGAAGAGAAAACAACCGTGATTCCGTGAGTAGTGGCGAGCGAAAGCGGAAGAGGCTAAACCATGGGTGTGTGATAGCCGGCAGGTGTTGCATTCGTGGGGTTGTGGGGTTCATTTTGTCAATACTGCCGTGTTGGCCAACAGTAAGAAATCATGAGGTTAGTGGAAGTGGTCTGGAACGGCCTGTCGTAGAGGGTGAGAATCCCGTACACGAAAACTTTGTGACTGTTGTAATGGAAACCCAAGTAGCACCGGGCCCGTGAAATCTGGTGTGAATCTGTCGGGACCACCCGATAAGCCTGAATACTCCCTGGTGACCGATAGCGGACTAGTACCGTGAGGGAAAGGTGAAAAGTACCCCGGGAGGGGAGTGAAATAGTACCTGAAACCGTGCGCTTACAATCCGTCAGAGCCTTTGCACACTTCGGTGTGGGGGGTGATGGCGTGCCTTTTGAAGAATGAGCCTGCGAGTTAGTGGCATGTCGCGAGGTTAACCCGTGTGGGGTAGCCGTAGCGAAAGCGAGTCCGAATAGGGCGATCATAGTGGCATGCTCTAGACCCGAAGCGGAGTGATCTACCCATGGCCAGGTTGAAGCGACGGTAAGACGTCGTGGAGGACCGAACCCACTTAGGTTGAAAACTGAGGGGATGAGTTGTGGGTAGGGGTGAAAGGCCAATCAAACTCCGTGATAGCTGGTTCTCCCCGAAATGCATTTAGGTGCAGCGTCGCGTGTTTCTCACCGGAGGTAGAGCTACTGGATGGTCTAGGGGGCCCACAAGCTTACCGAAATCAGCCAAACTCCGAATGCCGGTGAGTGAGAGCGCGGCAGTGAGACTGCGGGCGATAAGGTTCGTAGTCGAGAGGGAAACAGCCCAGATCGCCAGCTAAGGTCCCTAAGCGTGTACTAAGTGGAAAAGGATGTGGGGTCGCGAAGACAACCAGGAGGTTGGCTTAGAAGCAGCCACCCTTGAAAGAGTGCGTAATAGCTCACTGGTCAAGTGATCCTGCGCCGACAATGTAGCGGGGCTCAAGTACACCACCGAAGCTGCGGCATTCACGCAATAGCCCCCAGTTGATCCAAGGATTTTCTGGCAGGTGTGTGGATGGGTAGGGGAGCGTCGTGTGGCCATGGAAGCGGCAGGGTGACCTAGCCGTGGAGGCCACACGAGTGAGAATGCAGGCATGAGTAGCGAAAGACGAGTGAGAAACTCGTCCGCCGAATGACCAAGGGTTCCTGGGCCAGGTTAATCCGCCCAGGGTGAGTCGGGACCTAAGACGAGGCCGACAGGCGTAGCCGATGGACAACGGGTTGATATTCCCGTACCCGTGTGAACGCGCCCATGGTGAATCAGTGATACTAACCGTCCTGAAGCCACGAGAAGACCTTCGGGTCTCGAGTTGGTGGATGCACGGGACCTGATCTGGTAGTAGCCAAGCGATGGGGTGACGCAGGAAGGTAGCTGGGCCGGTCAGTGGTAATACCGGTGTAAGCGTGTAGGGCGTGACCTAGGCAAATCCGGGTCGCATATAAGCCTGAGACGTGATGCGTAGCCGATTGAGGCGAATTCAGTGATCCTATGCTGCCGAGAAAAGCCTCTAGCGAGCTTTCACACGGCCCGTACCCCAAACCGACACAGGTGGTCAGGTAGAGAATACTAAGGCGATCGAGATAACTATGGTTAAGGAACTCGGCAAAATGCCCCCGTAACTTCGGGAGAAGGGGGGCCCTGTCTGGTGACGACATTTACTGTCTGAGCTGGGTGGGGCCGCAGAGACCAGTGAGAAGCGACTGTTTACTAAAAACACAGGTCCGTGCGAAGTCGTAAGACGATGTATACGGACTGACGCCTGCCCGGTGCTGGAAGGTTAAGAGGACCGGTTAGTTCTTCGGAGCGAAGCTGAGAATTTAAGCCCCAGTAAACGGCGGTGGTAACTATAACCATCCTAAGGTAGCGAAATTCCTTGTCGGGTAAGTTCCGACCTGCACGAATGGCGTAACGACTTCTCAGCTGTCTCAACCGTAGACTCGGCGAAATTGCATTACGAGTAAAGATGCTCGTTACGCGCGGCAGGACGAAAAGACCCCGGGACCTTCACTACAGCTTGGTATTGGTGTTCGGTTCGGTTTGTGTAGGATAGGTGGGAGACTGTGAAACGGTGACGCCAGTTATCGTGGAGTCGTTGTTGAAATACCACTCTGATCGAATTGGACCTCTAACCTCGGACCATGATCTGGTTCAGGGACAGTGCCTGGTGGGTAGTTTAACTGGGGCGGTTGCCTCCCAAAATGTAACGGAGGCGCCCAAAGGTTCCCTCAGCCTGGTTGGCAATCAGGTGTCGAGTGCAAGTGCACAAGGGAGCTTGACTGTGAGACTGACAGGTCGAGCAGGGACGAAAGTCGGGACTAGTGATCCGGCACCGGCAAGTGGAAGCGGTGTCGCTCAACGGATAAAAGGTACCCCGGGGATAACAGGCTGATCTTCCCCAAGAGTCCATATCGACGGGATGGTTTGGCACCTCGATGTCGGCTCGTCGCATCCTGGGGCTGGAGTAGGTCCCAAGGGTTGGGCTGTTCGCCCATTAAAGCGGCACGCGAGCTGGGTTTAGAACGTCGTGAGACAGTTCGGTCTCTATCCGCCGCGCGCGTAAGAAACTTGAGGAAGGCTGTCCCTAGTACGAGAGGACCGGGACGGACGAACCTCTGGTGTGCCAGTTGTTCCGCCAGGAGCACCGCTGGTTAGCTACGTTCGGAAGGGATAACCGCTGAAAGCATCTAAGCGGGAAGCCTGTTCCAAGATGAGGTTTCTCACCCCCTCGAGGGGGTAAGGCCCCCGGCAGACCACCGGGTTGATAGGCCAGAACTGGAAGTACAGTAATGTATGCAGGTGACTGGTACTAATAGGCCGAGGACTTACCACAAAGAAGCTACGCGTCCACTGTGCGGTATCTGAAACAACACACAGATACCTTTTGAGAGAACCTTGTTTTCTCCATCCCCCAACACCAGAAACATTGGTGTTGACGGGTGGTGAAACACATGGTGATCGAAAAAGTGAGGTTACTGTGACAGTTTCATAGAGTTACGGCGGTCATAGCGAAGGGGAAACGCCCGGTCCCATTCCGAACCCGGAAGCTAAGCCCTTCAGCGCCGATGGTACTGCACTCGACAGGGTGTGGGAGAGTAGGACACCGCCGAACACAACTTGAGAAAGCCCCCCAACATTGTTGGGGGGCTTTTTCGTGTCCCCGAAACACCCCCCCCGGGATCGAGCGAACGGTACACCCGTCGCCTCGGATCGACCGAACGTACCGTTCGCACCATCACTGGCGGGTTAAAACTCCGCAAACAGGGTACGTAGCGACGACAAAACTCATGGGATGTCAGTAGTTCGTGGCATAGTGAACAGCTATGGTTGGCCTCCGCAACTCCAGTGGCTCGCACCTGCGACTTGTGCCGACAGGATTGGATCAGCAAGAACCCGCTGCTTCACAGCAGACTCCCGCTGTGCCCGAACATCCCTCGATGAACTCGCGTGCACAGCGCGGTTCATTGCCGGCAGGTCTACGAATCTCGATTCGGCTTGAAGAGGTGTCCACGCAGATATCGCGGCGGTTGATTGTCGATTCCGATTTCACGCTCGACGATTTCCATGCCGTAGTTCAACGGGCAATGGGTTGGCACGATATGCATGGACATTCGTGGCGGAAGATCGGCACACGGTTTCCTGGTGATTTTCTGGAATACGCTCCGCGCAATCGTGTGTCTGATCGTCGTAGCCGCGGCCAGAGCGCAGTCGCCGAGAACGAGGTCCACGTTCACGAAGTTCTGATGTCTCCCGGTGACATGATCCAGTACCGGTACGGACGAGCCGGTGCTTGGCGGCATTCTGTGACTCTCGAATCGGTTGACGACGAGGCCGCGGACAAACCCGCGGTGTGCATCGAAGGTGTTGGTGCGTGCCCGCCCGAAGAATGTGCGGGACCTGAAGAATTCGAGCAACTATTGCGGGTGCTGCTTTCCGAGGAATTGCGCTCTCGGGAGTGGACTCTGGAGTGGGCACAAACCGATTTCGAGCCGAATAAGTTTGTGTTGGAGGAGGTCAACGAGCGTTTGGCTCGTTGTGTCGGAACGGTGGCGCGCGAGTCCGCTATCGCGTCGTTCCCACGCACCTTCGATATCTGGAATCTTTTCGAATTGCTCGCGCCGGCCAGCGCACCTGAGTTGCATGACGTCTTTTCGATGGCGCGACTCGATGATCGGTCCGAGTCTTCGTCGCAGATACGTGTTGCTGTGGGCGCGCGGCTTCAGATGTTGCTGACGTTGATCGGTGACGATGGAATCGATGTCGAGTCATTTCTGTCGACGGTCGATGCGGCGCTGGACCAGCCGGAACTCGACCCGGTTAATCTTCCCAAGGCTCAGCGTTTGTTTGTGCTGCTCCGAAGCTGGGGTTTGGCCAGGAAGCTGAAGGGCCGGATTGTCCTGACTCGCCGTGGGCGTTCAGCGAGTGCAGATGCAGACGTGTTGTGGAATTGCATTGTCCACGGGGTTCCTGTTGCGTCGGCGGGACCTGCGCGGGCGATTGAACTTCTTGTCCTGCTCGCTGTTGCCGCGGGGCTGGAGCCGTCGGATCGACATCACCTTGTTGCGGGAACTCTTGGCCAGATCCGATCGTCCCCGGTGTTGGTTGCAGAGCCTGCGATTCCGGGCAAGTCTGCCGGCACCACGATCGAGGTTCTCGATCTGGTCGGCGCGATTGGATACGACCTGGTAGGGATGATCTCGACGTCGGATATGCCCTGGGCGCAGTATCTTGCGCGGGCAGTCCTTCAGCGCTAAAAGTACCGCTGGAACGAACATGGGGTCCGAGCCTGATTCAGGCTCGGACCCCATGTTCGTGACGCGATGTCAGATGTTGACGCCGTAGTCACGGGCGATGCCCGCTAGGCCTGACGCGTATCCCTGGCCGATTGCCCGGAACTTCCACTCGTTGTTGTGCCGGTACACCTCACCGAAGAGCATGGCTGTCTCTGTGGACGCATCTTCGGACAGGTCGTAGCGAGCAAGCTCTGATCCGGTGGAGAGGTCGACCACGCGAATGTAGGCATTGGTGACCTGGCCGAAGGATTGGAGGCGCGCGTCGGCGTCGTGGATCGATACCGGGAAGAAGATGTTGGTGACGTTGGGCGGTACCGCCGGGAGGTCGATGTTGATTACCTCGTCGTCTCCGTCGCCTTCGCCGGTGAGGTTGTCGCCGGTGTGCTCGATGGCACCGTCAGGGGACCGTAGGTTGTTGTAGAACACGAAGTGAAGATCGGAAAGTACCTTGCGTTCCGGGCCGGTGACCAACGCACTGGCATCAAGGTCGAAGTCAGCGCCACTGGTACTTCGTGCGTCCCATCCAAGTCCGACAGCGATTTTGGTCAGATTGGGTGCTGCTTTCGACAGAGATACGTTGCCGCCCTTGGCAAGTGTGACGCCCATTCAGGTTCCTCTCGTTCGAATGTGGTGATATCCGCATTCGTGAGTTCTGTGTTGTCCGTTCACAAATAACCATACCGTTCCCCGAGATTACGGGGTGGGACAAGCCTGGCGTTCACTCGAATAGCGAACGGATGTCTTCGGCGCCCAGAGTGGAACTGAGGAGCTCGTCGGAGTCCATCACGCTGGCGAACAGCGCGGATTTCTTGGCTTTGAGAGCCATCACCTTGTCTTCGATCGTGTCCTTGGCGATGAGGCGGTACACCATCACGTTCTTGGTTTGGCCGATGCGATGTGCTCGGTCCACGGCTTGAGCTTCGGTGGCGGGGTTCCACCACGGATCGAGAATGAAACAGTAGTCGGCCTCGGTGAGGTTGAGCCCGAAGCCACCTGCTTTGAGACTGATCAAAAACACTGGCGCAGCACCGGTTTTGAACTTTTCCAACACGTCGCCGCGGTCGCGCGTGCTGCCGTCGAGATAGCAGTGCTCGATGTTATCGGCGTCGAGGCGGCGGCGAACGGCGTTGAGGAAACCGGTGAACTGACTGAAGATCAAGGCGCGGTGTCCGCCGGCGATGACGTCGTCCAATTGCTCGAGAAGTGCGTCGACTTTGGCTGACGGGATCGTGGCGTGCTTGTCGTCGATCAGCGAGGCGTCGAGGCTGAGTTGGCGAAGTAGTGTCAGTGACGCGAGGATGGTGAAACGGTTCTTGTCGACGTCGGACAGCAAGCCGAGGATCTTCTGGCGTTCGCGTTGGAGATGCGTGTCGTAGAGCGCGCGATGCTTGGGGTAGAGGTCGATCTCGAGTACTTGTTCTTGCTTTGCCGGTAGGTCGCGAACCACCTGCTCCTTGGTGCGCCTGATCATCAACGGTTTGACACGTCGGCGCAGTTGTTCCAATCGCGCTGTGTCCCCGCCATTTTCGATCGGCCGACGGTACAGTTCGGTGAAGTGGGCGGAATTCGGAAAGAGTCCGGGAGCCGTGATCGCAAGCAGTGACCACAGTTCGGAAAGGTTGTTCTCCATAGGTGTGCCGGTGATGGCGAGTTTGAACGGCGTCTCGAGTTTTCGGGCGCACTGGTGGACTTTGGATTTGTGGTTCTTTGCGAACTGGGCTTCATCGAGGATGAGGCCGGACCAGCTGTTGGCAGAATAGGCGTCGGAGTCGAGGCGGAGCAACGCGTACGACGTGATGACGATGTCGGCGCCGATAACGATGTCGGTGAGATCGAGGTTCTGTCGTTTGAGTGTCCCGGTGACGATGACCGTACTGAGTTCTGGTGTGAATCTGGCTATTTCGGATTTCCAGTTGGAGACAACGCTGGTCGGGGCAACGATCAGAAAAGGTGGTGCCGCCGGATCGGATTGGCGTGCACGGGCAATCATCGCCAGTGTTTGAAGCGTCTTGCCGAGCCCCATGTCGTCGGCCAGTATTCCGCCGAGTCCGTGTTCCAGAAGGAAATTGAGCCACCGGAATCCGTCGACCTGATAGGGACGCAATGTGGCCAGCAATGTCGACGGGACATCCACGTGGTCGATGGAGGCATGGGTGAGCAACCCGTCGACCTGCTTTTTCCACTGCGCTGCTTGATGTTCGACGATTCCGAGCGACGTGAGATCGTCCCAGAGTCCGGCTTGGAACTTGCTGATTCGCAGCGGACCGTTGGGGCGGTCGAGGAGTGAGCGTGCTTCCGCGATGAGGCGTTGCAGTTCACGGAGTTCGGGTTTGTCGAGGCTGAAGTATGCGCCGTCGGGCAACAGCAGTTCGGTGGCGCCGATGCTGAGGGCGGCAAAGATTTCGGCAAAGGGTACTTCTTGGCCGTCGGCGTTGACGGTGACCCCGAGGTCGAACCAGTCCGATCCGACGCTGTCCGGCGAAGCGCTGGTGGAGAGCCCGATGACAAGCGAATCATCGGTGGCGCGATAGTTGGCTGGTGTCCCGTCGATGGTGACGTCAGCGTCCGGATGGTCACGGAGCAACGGAAGGACATCGAGTGTGAATCGCATCGTGTCCAGGCCCGCCAATGAACCGTGGACCAGTTCTCGCGTGTGTGGCCGAGTGGTGTCGGAGGGGCCGAACAGGGGGCTCACGGTGTCGAGGATGGATTGTTCCTTGGCTGGAGAGCGGCCGTCGAGTGACCCGGGATGTTCACCCACGCCTACGGTCAATCGATCGTTCCCGATGGTGTAGTGCCACTCGCACGTCAGGTCGACACGATGATCATCGCCGTACTTCGCTCGCAGGTGAAGGACCGGACCGCTGATCTCGGGTGACGCGTACGAATTGTCGCTGGAGACGATGTCGGCAATTGAGCTGAGTCTGACCGCGAAGCGGGAGGTGAAGGTTTCGCGGTGTTCTGCCGGCACGTCGATGGCGTCGCCTGCGTTGATGAAGTCCTTGAGGGCGGGGGAGACGGAGGTGTTCAGCGGTGCCAACCGGATTCTGCCGTCGTGGTCGACTGCGTAGATGCCGTGGACAGTGCTACCGATTGTTCCCCAGATCGGTGGGGTTGGCTCTGATGTTCTCTCGCCGTCGTTCGTGAAAAATGGGCGCGGTGTGACCTGAAGTCCGTTGTCCGGACCGTGCGTCACGTCGATGCACACGTCCACTCCGTCATCGATCAATACTGGTCCGAGGCTCGGCTTGGCATGGAGGAGTGGGATGCCGGCATTGCGCGCCTCGGCGAGCAACGCCCACAGGCCAGGACTGGGGAAGTCCGCCAGATCGAAATCGGTGGCGTTGTAGTGGCGGTACGCCGTCCTGGCACTTATCAGTAGGTGGATGTCATTGAGTATCCGGATGTGTTGCGCCGGGTGTTGGTGGAAGCTGCCCAGCTTGTTCCACGCGAGGCCCCCGGAAATCCATCCCCGCGCGCCTGGTTGCACGGGTTTGACCAGTAGTTGGTTTCGTGGGCCGTTGGTGCGCAGAGTGAATTGAATGCCAAGATCACTGGCGCCTCGTTCGACAGGATTCGGCCGAAGTAACGCCCGGATCGAGTCTTCCCAGTTCTTGGGCGCCGGTGGTTGTGAGGACCTCGCCGCGGCAGCTATGACCAGGGCAGCGACGTGCTTACAGTTCATGCGCACCGGGCACGTGCAAATGCCACGGAGGATCGTGGCGACGTTGGTGGTGTTGTTATGGGTGCGCCGGCTGAGGAAGACCGTAGATACGTACTCCTCGTTGCCGATTACCTCGCCTTCGAGAGTCTGGGTCGCCTCGTCCCACTCGAATTCGCGAACGGCTCCTTGGCGGAAATAGTCGAGTCCGCGTTGAAATGTGGTTGTGCCGACTACAGCGCGGATTTGGTCCAGGTCGAGGACTAGGACTGATTCCGGCTGCATCTTTCCACCCTAATCCGCGAGTCCGACACCGCTGTGAAACAGCGGTAATGACCGCCGATTTTAAACTGGACGGTATGTTCACTTTGTCGGATTAGAAATTGGGAGTCTGGATGAATGTCCATGTGAACACGCGTGCGCGGATTGGGAAGCTCGGGGCCGCGCTGATCGCGGCGTGTGTCGCGACCGCGCCGCTGGTCGGTGCCGGTACGGCCAACGCGCAGCAGAGCACCGGCAGTATCGGAAGTTTCGATTTCGGATCGAGTGTTCCCGAGATATTTCGGGATGATCCCGGACCGCTTCCAGTTCTGCGCGACGACATAGTGGCACCGGCAATTGTGGGTGAAGTGCACACCGGAGCGCAGGCGTCGCGCCTGACTGTTGCGTCGCCGGCCTTGAAGCGCGAGGTGGGTGTCGAGGTGCTACTTCCGGCCGACAACTCGGTTCCGCGCCCGACGCTTTACATGCTGCAGGGCGTCGACGGTGGTGAGGGCTCGAACGGCTGGGTGACCATGGGCGGCGCCCCCGCGTTTTTTGCTGACAAGAATGCCCATGTCGTCATGATCAACGGGGGATCAGCGAGCTTGTTCTCGGATTGGGAGAACGAGGATCCGGCGCTCGGATTGCACAAGTGGGAAACCTTCATCGCGAAGGAGTTGCCACCGTTGATCGACGCTCACTTCGGGACCAACGGCGTCAATGCAATCGCCGGGACGTCGATGGGTGCGCAGGGCGCGATGATGCTCGCTCATCGGTATCCGGATCTGTATCGCGGCGTCGCGGTGTTCAGCGGTTGCTATTCGACGATGGATACCTGGGGCCGAACCAGCGTGCAGGCGACGATTACCTCGCGCGGCGGTGATCCGGTCAATATGTGGGGAGAGCTCGGTGGGCCCGAGTGGGAAGCACATGATTCGGTGTTGAACGCAGAAAGCCTGCGCGGCAAGGAGATCTACATCTCCACTGCCAACGGCGCCCCCGGGGCGGATGAAACGCTGCAGACGCCGGAACTGCTCGAGCGGCTGGTTGTCGGCGGCGGGATCGAGGCTGCCGCAAAGGTGTGCACCAAGTTGTTCGATCAGCGATTGCGTTCACTTGATATCGACGCCACCGTGGACTACGAGCCCAACGGCACCCATGCGTGGGCGTACTGGCGTGAGCGCTTGCCGAAGGCGTGGCCGACGCTGTCGAAGGCTCTGGGTGTCTGACGATACATGCGCAGCTGTCGTTTCGCCGCTGATCAGGCGTGGTGCGATGGGCCAGCGGGTGAGTGTGTCCGAATTACACGGTATCTTTCAAATGACTGTATTTAATTGTTTGGGAGCCTGATGTCGAAGTGCCTGACCCCGCTCACCCCCGTGAGGCGGGCGGGAATCGTTGTAACCACTGCGTGTGTGTTCGGACTGCAGGTGCTCGGTATCACTTCGGTAGGCGCGACGCCGATCTCCGACAGTCTCGAGACGTTGGAATACGGTTCGACTGTGCCCGGGTCCATGCAGGGCGACCCAGGGGCACCAGCACAACTGTTGGACGGCATTACGGCCCCCGCAATTGTCGGAGAGAACGTGACTGGACCGCAGTCCGTTCGGCTGACGGTGGCATCTCCCGCCTTGCGACGTGACGTCGGCGTCGAAGTTATCCTTCCCGCGGACAACTCTGCGCCGGGACCTACCCTTTATCTCCTGGATGGTGCCGACGCTCAGGAGAAGTCCAGTGGGTGGGTGCGGTACGGCGTCGCGCCGGATTTCTTTGCCGACAAGAACGTCAACGTCGTGATGATCAACGGCGGCAAGGCCGGCATGTACACGGATTGGGAGAACGAGGATCCGGCACTTGGACTGCACAAGTGGGAAACGTTCATTGCGAAAGAGTTGCCCTCGCTCCTGAACGCGAGATTGAACACCAACGGCGTCAATGCAATTGCGGGCATTTCGATGGGCGCGCAGGGTGCGATGATGCTCGCCCACCGAAATCCGGGCCTGTACAAAGGTGTGGCGGGTTTCAGTGGGTGCTACTCGACCACGGACACCTGGGGGCGCGCCAGCATCCAATCGACGGTCACGTCGCGCGGCGGAAACACCGACAACATGTGGGGGATTCCAGGCGGGCCGGAATGGGAAGCGCACGATTCGCTCCTCAATGCCGAGCAACTCCGCGGAACGGAAATCTACTTGTCCGTCGCGACGGGCGTGGCGGGCGAGAACGAAAATTTGCAGACGCCTGACTTGGCCGATCGTCTGGTCGTCGGTGGCAGTATCGAGGCGGTTGCACACATGTGTACCAAGGCTTTCGACCAGCGTCTCACCGCACTCGGTATCGATGCCACGATCGACTACGAACCGACCGGCACGCACTCGTGGCCGTACTGGCGTGAGCGTTTCCCCAAAGCGTGGCCAACTTTGGCCAAGGCGCTCGGTATCTGACCAGAAAAGATGTCCCCACACCGATCGCGGTGCGGGGACATCTTTTGGTGTGGCCGAATTATGCGTCGACGAGTTCTTCGGCAAACGGATTACCGTTGCGAGGCGCGTTGAAGCGGGCCGTGTCGAGGATGCCTTCGCGCTTGGCCACTATCACCGGGACGAGTGCCTGCCCGGTGACGTTGACGGCCGTACGGCCCATGTCGACGATCGGTTCGACGGCAAGCAGCAGGCCCACGCCGGCAAGCGGCAGTCCGAGTGTCGAGAGCGTCAGGGTGAGCATGACTGTTGCGCCGGTAGTTCCAGCGGTAGCGGCCGAACCGATAACCGACACGACAACGATCAAGAGGTAGTCGGTGAAGTTGAGCGGAACGTCGTAGAAGCCGGCAACAAAGATGGCGGCGATTGCGGGATAGATTGCGGCGCAACCGTCCATTTTCGTGGTGGCACCCAGCGGCACGGCAAACGACGCGTACTCGCGCGGCACGCCGAGATTGCGCTCGGTGACGCGTTCGGTCAGTGGGAGTGTGCCGATCGACGAGCGGGAAACGAAGCCGAGTTGAGTGGCAGGCCAGACGCCGGAGAAGAAGTTCCGAACCGAGAGGCCGTGTGCAGCAATGAGAGCCGGGTAGACGACAAAGAAGACGATCGCCAGACCGATGTAGACCGCGGCGGTGAATACACCGAGCGATCCGATGGCGTCCCAGCCGTAGGTTGCGACGGCGGTGGCGATCAGGCCGGCGGTGCCGATCGGCGCGAGACGAATGATCCACCACAGCACCTTCTGGATGATTGCCAGGAGGGAAGCGTTGAACTCGAGGAACTTCTCTGCCTTGGCGCCGACCTTGAGCGCCGCGATTCCGATTGCCGCTGCGATGACAAGCAGTTGCAGAACATTGAAGCTCAGTGAGGTTGTCGCGACACCTTCGGTGACTGACGTCTTGGCACCCAGGCCGAGGAAGTTGTTCGGCACCAGGCCCGTGATGAACGCCCACCACGATCCGGAGCTCTTCGGTTCCTTGGCAGATTCGACGGCAACGTCGGTACGTGAACCGGGATCGGTGATCAGGCCGACGACGATGCCGATGATGACCGCGATGAATGCCGTGATCGCGAACCACAACAGAGTCTGCACAGCCAATCGAGCGGCATTGGCAACCTGACGCAGGTTTGCGATGGAACTGACGATGGCGGTGAACACCAGCGGAATGACCGCGACCGTCAGCAGTTTGACGTAGCTGCTGCCGATGGTCTGGACAGTTCCGACGAGCCAGTTCACATTGCCGTCGGCGGCGTCAGGCATCGCGCGGGCAACCAGACCGAGAATGACACCGATAACCAGACCGGCAACAATCTGAGGTCCGAATGACGTTGCCCACGAGGGGAACCGGGTTTTTGATTCCGGCACGCCGGTAGAGGTGGAGCTGGGCATGACAATGCCTTTCAAAAAATTGAAGAGAGCGAAACGCGGCACGCCGTGAAGAAGTTCAGGCGGGGTTTCGTGAAAATGTTTCCTGGTACGCGTCTATCAGGCCGAGCGCGGACACATTGCGCTCGCCTGCAGGCGAAGGTCGACGTAGCGTCGAGAGGTCAGGAACAACACTGCGAAGACTCTACTCGCAGCTTCAACTACCGATGATTCCGGGCGGTCCATGGGTGTGCGTGAACGAGGGCCGGAGACTCGATGACTACTGTCGAGGTTCGGTAGGTGCACCGGTACCTGCGCGTCGGCTAGCGGAAGCGAGAGACCGATGAGCGTTCGACATGCCGAATATCCACGTCCGAAGCACTTCCTGGTGCATATAAGCGACACGCACCTCGTCGAGGGTGGGGACCTGTACGGCGCCGTCGACGCGACAGCTCGACTGCGGCAGATTCTTGCCGGCGTCGAGGCGTCAGGGGCGCGTCCGCGGGCGTTGGTGTTCACCGGCGATCTCACCGACAAAGGGGAGTCGGACGCGTACGAGACGCTGAAATCGATCGTGGAACCGGTGGCAGGCAGACTTGGTGCCGAGGTCATCTGGGTGATGGGTAACCACGACGATCGGGAACACTTCCGGACGCGGTTGTTGAACGAGTCACCGTCGACCCGGTCGGTCGATCGGGTCTACGACATCGACGGTCTCCGCATCATCACGCTCGACTCCACTGTTCCCGGCCACCACTACGGATCGATCAGCGACGCCCAGTTGGATTGGCTGCGAACACAATTAGCGACTTCAGCGCCCGACGGAACGATTCTCGCCCTTCACCACCCGCCGATTCCCTGTATCCAGGATCTGGCTGTGCTGGTCGAACTACGAGATCAGCCCCGGCTGGCCGAAGTGCTCCGGGGAAGTGACGTGCGGGCAATTCTGGCGGGTCACCTGCATTACTCGACGTCGGCGACGTTCGCGGGAATTCCCGTGTCTGTCGCATCGTCGGCCTGCTACACCCAGGACCTCAACGTAGCGGTCGGCGGACAGCGTGGCCGAGACAGCGCACAAGGCTGCAATCTCGTCCACGTGTACGCCGACACGATTGTTCATTCGGTAGTGCCGCTCGAGCGCGACGACGTTGTCCGCGACGATACGGTGGGTGAGGCCGTCAGCGCCCGCGACGCTGCGGCGCGTCTGGCGGACGCAGGCATTCGCATCGGTGAGCACAACGATATTGCCGTCGCGCAGTAGTATCCGTCAGGCCTCCCACGGCGCTTTGACGGGATAGTAGTTCTCGAGGAATTCGGTGACCTTACGGGTACGTAGTTCGAGATCGATTTCCGGTTCACTACCGTCGTTGAGGCAGAAGAAATCCATCGAACGGTCTTTGAGTAGTGAATTCATCTGTCGCAAACCGGCTTTGACAGTGGTGTCGACGTATTTGACGGTAGCCGACTTCTGTACGACGGAGCGGCCGCTCATCAGCGCGTAGTAGTGGTACAGCGAATTGGTGACCGAAATGTTGGTGCTTGCGCGGAAGGTACTCGCAGCGGTGGCCGCAAAATCGTCCGCGAATTCGCGTTCCATTTCCGCCATGACACTTTTGCGTAGCGGGGTGGCGGCATGCTCGAGGTGTCGAGTTGTCATCAATCCGAATCGCTCTTGTAGTAGACGTCGATTGACCCGAGCCGCATTCTCGAATCCGCTGCGATCGTCGTCGTTGTGTCCCAAACCTATTCGCGTATCCGCCTCGATGAACATGCTGATTCCACCGGGCGAGAAGAACATGTCGGGGCCGACGGATCTGCCGAAGAACATGTCGTCGTTCGAATAGAGGAAATGTTCGGAGAGTCCGGGGATGTGATGCAGTTGGCATTCGACCGCTTGAGAATTGTGAGTGGGCAGTACAGACGGGTCGGCAAAGAACTTTTCGCTGGGCATGAAAGTGACCCGAGGATCGTCGGCCAGCCAGGCCGGACGATCGGAATCGGTGGCGACAAAGATTCTTCGGATCCACGGCGCATACATGTGCACGGACCGTAGTGCGTACTTCAATTCGTCGATTTGACGGAATCGTGCTGCGGATTCGTCACCTTCACCGACAATGTAGTTCTGCATCCGAAGTGCGCGTTGCGCCTGAAATTCCTCGGAAGAACCGTCCACCCAGGAAAAGACGAGGTCGATGTCGAAATTGATGTCGGAGGCATGGGCGGCAAACATGTTCTCGATCGTCGGCCACACACGGCCGAAACGCTCCACCGTTCCACGAACTGCTTCTTCCGGACGCACCGTCCGCCGGGTCAGTGAATTTTCGATGGGCAAAACGATCTCTGTGTCGGACATCGACCACAGTTCGATCTGAAGTCCGATATTCGCGCCGTAGTTGAGACCACTCGCCAGATGAACACGCGGCCGAAAAAGTCGAAAGATGCGGGCTTTTGGTGTGGTGGACAGTGCGCCGTCGGCTATCAAGAGCGCTGGACTCTTCTTAGCGTCGAGAGTCTTCGAATAGAAGGGTGTGTTCTGGCATCCGTCGATCAGCGCGCGGCGCAATTTCTTTCGGTTGTCCCAGTTGACCGCGATGACTGCTCGTTCGTCGTTGCCGCGTACGAGGAGGTATTCGACACCTGCCGCGTCGAGAATATCGCGGATGAACAGCAGGTCCTCGATCATCGCTTCGAGCGGGGTTGTGGTGACGATAGGGAGGGCAAACCGATTCTTGAACCGCACAGTTTCCGGACGGTCCTCCAATCGAGCGCGCACGGAGGACGAGACGGGTTTCACTGTGTCAGTGGTGTCCTGCTCCGGGGGTACGAAGTAGATGTCGTGCGGAGCGGGAGATTGTGTGATGACGTGCCTTTCGATGACAGGGCGCGCGGAGGCGGTGTCGTGCCAGTCTAGTCGGGAATTGGAGCGATTCGTGTTGGTGGGGAGTTTGCGCATACTCGGTACCGACACGCGAATTCGAATCCTCGAGAGTGAAAAGGATCGGGTGTCGGTTGTGGCAGGTGGCGCGTGGTTTCTGCCATCTTCTGGCATCTCGGGTTCATAGGGACCAAGCGCTGTTCTCGATACGATCACAGCAGGTGCAGAGTTCCAGCGACAAGGACCGGCTAGCTGGACGGCAACCCTTCATGCCGATGGGGTGCCCCGGGATCACACCTGGCGACACGCGTGGTGTGTGTCGCAAGCGGCAGTTGCGGCACTACCCGTCAGTGAAAGAGGGCTGACGGTTCTGCGGCCGGCACTGTGCGCTCCCGAGTAGTCCTCGAACAGGAGTAGAAGCCGATGACCTCCACCCTTCCCATCCACCTCGCCGTAGCGCTTGACGGCGCCGGCTGGCACCCGGCGGCCTGGCGAGAACCCCATTCGCGTCCGAGCGAGCTGTTCACCGCGTCGTACTGGACCGATCTCGTTACTACAGCCGAACGCGGTCTGCTCGACTTCGTGAGTATCGAGGACAGTCTTTCCGTACCGGGTAACCCATTCGAGCCAGTCGGTGACGCAGTCGATCGTGTGCGCGCTCGACTGGACGCACATCTCGTGGCAGCCAGGCTGGCACCGGTGACGCGCAATATCGGGTTGATTCCGACGATCACCACGACGCATACCGAGCCGTTTCATGTCTCCAAAGCTGTTGCAACACTCGACTACACGTCGCGAGGCCGCGGCGGGTTGCAGGT
The DNA here is from genome assembly GCF_019334125.1 of Rhodococcus globerulus. Taxonomy (NCBI): domain Bacteria; kingdom Bacillati; phylum Actinomycetota; class Actinomycetes; order Mycobacteriales; family Nocardiaceae; genus Rhodococcus; species Rhodococcus globerulus. The sequence continues at coordinate 6,032,625 of NZ_CP079698.1, read as the reverse complement.
GAAAGTCTCAGCGTCCGAAGCGGAGGCCTCGCATTTCGGCCGGCGCGATATCCCCGCGTTGACCGAAGATGATCGGGCGTTGCTGGTTTCAGGCAACCTTCCCGATTTCGTACGGGATCTGTTCGAAGAGTCGGCTGAGGCCGTCGATGTGGTTCGGCGCCTCTGGGACAGCTGGGAGAATGACGCCGAAATTCGTGACGTGGAGCATCGACGGTTCATCGATCGAGACAAGTTGCATTACATCGACTTCGAGGGCAAGTACCTATCCGTGCGTGGACCGTCGGTCACTCCGCGGCCGCCGCAGGGGCAGCCACTTGTCGCAGCTTTGGCACACCAGCGCGTTCCGTACGAGCTGGCTGCTCGAACAGCCGATCTGGTGTTTGTGACTCCTCTCGACGATGGTCAGGTGCCCTCGATTCTCGCCGAAGTGCGGGCGGCGCAGGAACGGGTTGAGCGCTCGGGCGAACCGCTCCGGGTATACGGCGACATTGTTGTGTTCTTCGATGCGGCAGGGGAATCGGGTCGAGAACGACTCGACCGCCTGGACAATGCGTCGGGTACCCAGTACCGCTCTGATGCACTGATCTTCACCGGCACGCCGGCTGAATTGGCCGATCACCTTCTCCGCTGGCAGCAGTTGGGGATCGAGGGCTTTCGTTTGCGACCCGGTGTTGCCGTGGACGATCTTGACACGATTGTGAATGACCTGGTACCAGAACTGCAGAAGCGCAACGTATTCCGCCCAGCGTATCCAGATACGAATCTCCGCGGACTTCTCGGATTGCCGATCGACGTCCCCAACCGCTACGCCGCCGGCACTCCGGCTGCCTGAACAGACGAGGAATACTTTCATGAGTTCTCAGCAGCGTAAGCAGGTCATCTTGGGTGCCTACCTGGGCGGCGTCAACCATCAGACGGCGTGGTGGGATCCGCAGGCGGGCAGCCAGATCGAATTCGACTCCTTCGAACACACCGCTAGAACCGCCGAGCGCGGAAAATTCGACTTCTTCTTCCTGGCAGAAGGACTGGCACTTCGCGAACGCGCGGGACAGATCTTCGATCAGGACATCATCGGCAGGCCGGATACCTTCACGGTGCTCGCCTCATTGGCGGCAGTAACCGAACACCTCGGATTGGCCGGCACCATCAACTCGACGTTCAACGAGCCGTACGAATTGGCCAGACAGTTCGCGACACTTGATCAACTGTCCGGTGGCCGCGCGGCCTGGAACGTCGTGACGTCGTTCGATGCCTTCACCGGGCAGAACTTCCGTCGCGGCGGTTACCTCGATCGTGCGCAGCGGTACGAGCGCGCCGAGGAAACCGTCGCACTCGTCCGTGAAATCTGGGATTCGTGGCGAAGTGACGATATCGTCGCAGACAAGGATTCCGGTCGTTTCCTCGCGCGAGCAGAGGCTGGTGAATTCGCTTTCCACGGATCACAATTCGATGTGAACGGTCGGTTCACTGTTCCGCGCAGTCCGCAGGGTCGCCCGGTCATTCTTCAAGCTGGTGTCTCGCCGCAGGGGCGGGATTTTGCGGCCGGCAATGCCGACGCGATCTTCTCGCCGTACGGGCAACTGCCTGAGGCGTCGGACTTCTATCGGGACATCAAGGCCCGTGCTGTTGCAGCCGGGCGTGATCCGGGTGACATCAAGATTCTGCCGTCGGCGAGCTTTGTGCTCGGCACGTCCGAGGCTGATGCTATCGAGAAGTACCGTGACATTCGCGATCAGCAAGTAACAGGCCAGACGGCGTTGATCCTGCTCGAGCAGATCTGGAATCTCGATCTTTCGGGTTACGACCCGGAAGGACCGCTACCTGATATCGCACCGGATCCCGAAGCATCCCCGATCATTCAAGGACGGGCATTCATCCATCAGGACCGCTTCGAGACCGTCGCGAAGTTGCGCGCCGTGGCCGAGAACAAGAAGCTGAATCTGCGTGAGGTCGTGATCGATCAGTTCGAGCGCGGGCCGATAGTCGGTACAGCGCAACAGATCGCCGAAAAGATCGATTCGTTTGTGCAGAACGACGGTTCTGATGGATTCATCCTTGGTTCGCACCTCGTACCAACAGGATTGGACGAGTTTGTCGACGAGGTAGTACCACTGCTGCAGGATCGTGGCGCTCTGCGCGCCGAATACGAGGGAACGACGCTACGCGACAATCTTGGTCTGGCAATTCCGGCTGATCGTGGTCTTGTGGCGCCGCGATGACGCGTGCGAGTAGCGCGTGGGGATCGGGGTACCCCGACAACGTCGGCACCTAACGTCGGCAGTCCTGGAGGAGGAAGGCCATGCGTGTGAAAAGCCTGGTCGGAGCCGGCGCAGTGGCAGTTGCCCTGGTTGCCGGTCCCCTTGCCCAAGCATCCGCGGAAGGCTCAGTGGCTCCGGGCTCGGATAGCCTGCCAGACTCGCTGACCTGCGAGAGCGTCTTCGACGCCTTGGAGGATCAGAGTCCGGAGTGGACGGAGGAGGGGATCGACCAGGTCGAAGACTGGTGCGAGTCGATCACCGGTGAAGAGGACTGACCGTCAGCCGCGCGCTATGACGCGTCGTGAGAGTCGCCAGCGGCCGTCCTCCAGCTCGAACTCGTCTGCGTAACTTCCGACGCCACTGAGGCGAGGCGCCATGGCGGTGTCGACGTAAAACGTCCATACCGCTTCGGCGCGGGCCGTGGTGTCCGACGTGACCTCGACGGCGACTGCGGTGGTCACGTGGCGGGTGAAGGTCCCCGGTCCCTGAATTCCCGCAGCACGGCGTTCGCGCACACCGGCAGCGATTTCCTCGCGGCCGCGTCGTACCTGGAGCGGCAACCCGCGGTCGGGGTTGGCCGGCATTGTCCACTCGGCCTGCTGAGTGAATTGTTCGACGTAATCGTCGACTGCTCCCGTATCGGCGAGGTGGGCGATCCGCGCGAGTGTGGTTCGGATCTGCTCGGCTGGGCTTTCGGGCTGCATCTGTCTCCTTGGTATTAGGGCGGACCTTCCGGACGCTACCGCGAAGAGCTGGGAATAGTGGGCCCGGTCTCGTTGAGCGGGCCTATTATTCGTGAGTTCGAATCACCGTGAGTCCAACTATTTCCCCAACATAAGGGGAAATGATTAAGTGTGTTCACGAAGGCAAGTGCCTTGAATCTGACCGGAAGGTTTACCGTGTCCGTCCCTCTGCGATGTCTGCGCTGACTTCTTCAGCGCCACACCGGCTGGTGTAGCCCTCATTGCCCACTGAACTTCACGGTTCGGGTTCTTCGAGGCCACCAGGACGACCACTTTCCCTTTTGCGTGCCGCGCTCAGCGCGCGTCGCTGCGCACCCTCATACGAAGGACCACACCTCCGTGAACTCGTCATTTCCGACGGCCGGGCTTGATCGCCGTGCCTTTTTCCGTGGCAGCGCTATTGCCGCATTCGCAATTCTTGGTACCGGCTCACTGGCCGCGTGCTCCTCGGCTGTTGGTGAACAGCGTTCGGATGCAAGTGAATCGGTGGAACCAGTGCGCGGCGGCACGCTCACCCTGGCAATTCCGGACGATGTCAGCCCATCTGCTCTTTTGACCAGCACAACAATTGCCGGCACTACCATCTCCGGGCTTGTCTTCGAGACATTGACCCGCTACCCAATCGATTCCGTAGTGCCGCAACCTCTTCTCGCCAAGGACTGGAAGCTCTCGGACGACGGTCTGACGTTGACACTGAATCTGCGCGACGACGTCACCTTCCACACCGGCCGCCCGTTCACCTCTGCGGATGCGGAGTTTTCGCTGCGTACGTACGCCGATCCCAAGTTCTCCGCACAGCTGCGCAGCACAGCGGCCACCATCACGGGCTTCGACTCCTCGGATCCGAAAAAGCTGGTGCTGACGCTCGCACACCGAACCGGTAACATCTTCGACTTGCTGGACCTGGCGCCGATCTTCGACTCGGAGACCTTCGACAAGGCGGTCAGCGGTGAATCCTTCATCGGGACAGGACCGTTCGTCTTCGCCTCGCGCACCCCGAACAGCTCAATCTCCTTCGATCGCAATCCGAACTACTGGGTTGCGGAGCGTCCCTTCCTCGACCGCGTCGAGGCTCGTATCGTCCCCGATTCACAAGCCCGTCTGACGTCTCTCAAATCAGGTCAGGTTGCGCTCGTCGCCCCGGGATCGTTGACCTTCCGTGATTCTCAGACAGTTGGCAAGACAAGCGGTTTCGCAACTTCAGCTCTCGACGGGGCGGAACTGCAGACGTATCTGGGCGCCAACGTCACGGCTGACGGATTGACCGATGTACGAACCCGGAAAGCCGTGGCGTATGCCATCGATCGGGATCGCATCATGAGTGAGGTGTACCGCGACGCAGGCTACGCCGTGAACCTGCCGTGGCCGAAGTCGTCGCCCGCATACGACGCGGCCAAGAACTCCACGTATACGCGTGACGTTGCCAAGGCTCGGTCACTGGTGAGTGAGGTGGGAACACTGCCGACCATTCCGTTGACGTACACGGGTGCCAGCCCGGACTTCGAAGCGGCAGCCCAGATCGTGCAGGCCAATCTTGCTGAAGCGGGAATTCGCGTCGAGTTGGACCCAGTCGAGGCGACTATCTTCTTCAAGCAGTTGATCGGCGCAGAGTTCAAGGGGCTGTGGCTGACCAGTCACACCTTTGCGCAGTATGTTCCGTCGACGCTGACCGTCAGCGCCTACCCTTTCAATGCCGCGCACAATGCGTCGAAGTTCAGTTCGCCGGCATACTCCGCGGCCGCCGACTCAGCGTGGCAGGTGCCCGACGGTTCGAGCGATGCCGCAAAGAAGCTGTACGCGGACCTCGGTACCCAACTGTTGGAAGAGTTGTTCCTGATCGAGATCGGTGTGGTGGTTCCGCAGGTATCGGCTGCTTCCACCGTGCATGATCTTGCGTGGACCAAAGGCCGTCAGCCACAGTTCGCCAACACCTTCCTGGCTTAGGGGAGAACATGTTTCGCTATGTTGTCGGCCGACTGCCGTCGGCGGTGGTAGTTCTCTTTCTTGCGTCGTTGTTGATTTTCTCGGTAATGCGACTGGTTCCCGGTGATCCGGCCTTGGCGCTGGCCGGTCCCGATGCCACGCCGGAAGCGATTGAGGCGATTCGTCATTCGCTTGGTCTCGACAAGTCGGTCCCCGCTCAGTACCTGTCGTGGATCGGCGACGTTCTGACATTGGATCTGGGTCGGTCGTTTGTCCTCGGTGGTCAGATCTCGGATCTAGTGCTGGCCGGGTTGGGCAATACTGCGGTGCTTGCCGGCAGCGCATTGCTGTTAGCGGTAACGTTGAGCCTGATTCTCAGTGTGGCCGTGGTGGTCTGGCCGAAGAAGTGGCTGACCAGTGTGGTGAACGTGCTCAACACGCTCTCTGTCGCGCTGCCCAATTTTGTGACGGGTGTTCTACTGGTCCTGGTGTTTGCGGTGCTGATCCCGGTGCTGCCTTCCGGTGGTGTTCCTCCGGGCGGGTACCTGGCTCGCCCCGACATCACGCTGCAGTATTTGGTGCTTCCGGCACTGTGCTTGGCCTTGCCGGTCACAGCCGCTCTGACCAGATTTCTCTCGGAGGCCCTGCGCACCGAGATGGCGCAGCAGTATGTGATCACCGCTCAGGCTGCGGGAGTCACGCGCTGGAACCTGGTGACCCGCAGCGCTTTACGCAACGCGCTGCCGACCATGTTGACTGTCCTCGGAATTCAGACCGGGCATCTCCTTGGTGGAGCCGTGCTGGTCGAGGCCATCTTTGCCTGGCCGGGAATCGGTCAACTGATTCAGCAGGGAATCGGTCGGCGCGACTACCCCGTGGTGCAGGTGCTTCTGCTGCTCTCGGTCACGATCTTCGTGCTGATTCAGTTGCTGACAGACATCGTGCACGCCTACCTCGATCCGCGTATCCGCATTGGAGGACAGTAATGACTGTCGTTGATCAACGCCAGGACACGCAGACTCGACGTTCGCACCCGGTTCGTGACGCGCTGACTCACGGCCAGGGACTTGCGGGTGTCCTGATCGTGCTGGTCATCGCAGCGGCGGGCATCGCGGCACCGCTGTTGACGAACTACGGACCCAACGAACAGATCGAGGGCGCAAACCTGTTGGGCGCCAGCGCACAACACTGGTTCGGCACTGATCAGGTGAACCGCGACGTCTTCACTCGCTCGCTGTACGGCATCCGAATCAACCTGGTCATCGTGCTTGTCGCGGTGCCGTTGGGTGCGATCATCGGCTCGCTTGCCGGCTTGATCTCTAGCATCAATCCGGTTGCCGATGTCATCGCGCAACGAATCTTTGATGTGATCCTTGCTTTTCCGCTGCTGATTCTCGCGATCACGCTGGTGGCGATTACCGGTCCCGGTATTTTTCCGGTGGTCGCGGTGATCGTGGCCGCCGAGATCCCTATGTTCGGGCGACTCGTACGTACCAGCGTGCTGAAAGTTCGTGAGCTACCGTTCGTGGAATCGGCGGAAGTGATCGGGGCCGGCCGTTGGTGGGTACTGCGTAAACATGTGCTGCCCAACGTGGTCGAACCGTTGAGCGTGCAGATCGCCCTGTCGATGTCGGTGGCCGTATTTGCCGAAAGTGCGATGAGCTTCCTGGGTATCGGTGTGCGACCGCCGGATCCGTCACTGGGGTCCATCATCTCCGACGCCATCCCCAATCTCGACGTCAATCCCGCTTACGCCGTCGGGCCGCTGATCATCGTCTCCGCCTTGGTCTTGAGTTTCCTCCTGATCGCCCAGGCGCTCGGCAAAGCCCGTCGGATCTGACGCCGCCTAAACGACCACTTCAAGGACACAAGCATGAACGCAGTAAAGCAGCAGGCGGTCCTCGCCATCGAGGATCTGGTGATCCGGTTCGGTACCGCGGATAGCCGACGTGAATCAACCACCGTTGTCGATCAGGTGAATCTCGAAGTGGCACAGGGTGAAATTCTGGCACTGGTCGGAGAATCCGGATCGGGTAAGTCGCTCACAGCGCGTGCAGTCCTCGGCTTGCTCCCGGAAGGGGCTCAGGCAAGCGGCTCGATCGAACTCGGTGGTCAGCAGGTTCTCGGAGCTGACGAGGCAACCTTGAACAAGGTGCGCGGCACCCGCGCCGCAATGGTGTTTCAGGAACCCCAGACCGCACTCAACCCCGTCCAGAAGGTGGGGTGGCAGATTGCTCAGGTCCTGCGGGCGCACGGCAAGATATCCCGGGCCGACGCTCGGGCCCGTGCCGTCGAACTGCTGCGGATGGTGGAGATTCCGGAACCGGAGCGTCGGGTCGATTGGTATCCACATCAGCTGTCGGGCGGTCAGAAGCAGCGAGTAGTTATCGCGCTGGCTCTGTCGGGCTCGCCGGATCTGCTGATCGCAGATGAGCCGACGACTGCACTCGATGTGACGGTGCAGGCCGAGATTCTGCAGTTACTGCGGGATCTGCGCGATCGGTCAGGGACGGCGATTCTGTTGATCACACACAACATGGGAGTCGTTGCGGATATCGCCGATCGCGTGCTGGTGATGAAATCCGGTCAGGTGGTGGAACAGCAGTCGGTTTTCGATCTGTTTGCGTCACCGCGGGCGAGCTACACGCAGGCTCTGCTGGCAGCGGTGCCTCGGCTGCCGGAAGCCGAGCACGCCAAACCAGCAGTTGCGCTGGTCGATGATGTCGAGCGCGCGCTCACCGAGCCCATTCTCCGGTTCGACGACGTCTCGATCGTGTACCCGGCCCGTCTGGGTAACAAGGCGTTTCGGGCTGTTGATCAGGTGAGCCTGAGTGTGCGGCCTGGTGAAGTAGTGGGTCTGGTCGGTGAGTCGGGCTCGGGGAAAACAACTCTCGGGCGCAGCGCGCTGGGTGTCATTCGGGCCAGCAGTGGCACCGTGAGCTTCGACGGAACCGACCTGGGCACGATATCCGCAGCGAATCTTCGAGGTCTGCGTAAGGGTATGGCACTTGTCCATCAGGATCCGGCGGCGTCACTCGATCCCCGGCGGACCGTCGGGCAGAGCATCGGTGAACCCCTCGAAGTCCACCGCTTTGCTACCGGGGCCCTGCTTCGGAACAAGGTCGAGGAGTTGCTCGAATCCGTTCGTCTCCCCAAGTCATTTGCTCACCGGGCACCGGGAGAGTTGTCCGGTGGTCAGCGCCAGCGGGTGGCGCTGGCGCGAGCACTCGCACTCGGGCCACGACTGTTGGTTGCCGACGAGCCGACCAGTGCGCTCGACGTTTCAGTCCAAGCCGACGTTCTTTCACTATTTGCCGACCTACGAGAGGAATACAAGTTCGCATGCCTGTTCATCAGCCACGACTTGGCCGTCGTCCATCAGGTGGCCGACCGGGTAGCGGTGCTGCGCAGCGGGGAATTGGTCGAAGAGGGCCCCGCTGCGGAGGTATTCAGCTCACCGCGCCAGGACTACACCAGGAGATTGGTTGCAGCGGTGCCGCTTCCGGACCCGCTGCGCCAGCGCGAAGGACGGGGAACTACTCGAGTGGAGCCAAGCCTGACTGTTGCTGTCTGACCGATCCGCTCGCACGACACACAACCTTTCACTCTCACTTCACAGGAGAATTTCATGTCTATCACCGAACTCGAACGCGTCGCACTCACCCCTGAAGAGATCTACGCCGCAGGCGGAATCACCGTCCACAAGGTGGGTGAGCTGATTGGCGCACGCATCGACGGCGTTCACCTTTCGGGTGACCTGTCCGCGGAGACCGCGTACGCAATCAACTACGCACTCGCCGCCCACAAGGTTGTATTCTTCCGCGGTCAGCAGCATCTCGATGACGTGTCGCAGTATGAATTTGCCGGCACACTTGGCACGCAGACCACCACCCACCCGACGCTGAAGTCTGCTGACAACAAGCTGCTGGTTCTCGACGGTGCGGCCAGCAGCTGGCACACCGACGTCACATTCATCGACCGTATCCCGAAGGCATCGATCCTGCGCCCCACCACAATTCCCGAGTACGGCGGAGCAACGACCTGGGCGTCCACGACCGCCGCCTACAACCAGCTCCCGCATTCGCTCCAGGTTCTGGTCGAGAACCTACGGGCCGTGCACACCAATGCGTACGACTACTCCGAAATTGTCGACAAGGTGAAGCAGGGCGAGGGCGAGCGTCTGACCAACTACGGAGAGTTCACTCGCGAGATCTACGAAACGGAGCACCCGGTGGTTCGCATCCACCCGGCAACCGGGGAGAAGACCCTGCTGCTGGGTCACTTCGTGAAGGAGTTCGTCGGGCTCAAACCGTCGGAGTCGGTTGCGCTGTTCCAGCTACTGCAGGCACGAGTTATCAAGTTGGAAAACACAGTTCGTTGGGCCTGGGAGGCGGGAGATCTGGCGATCTGGGACAACCAGGCTACCCAGCACTACGGCGTCTCCGATTACGGAACCCAGGCGCGCAGCGTGCACCGAGTGACGTTGGCCGGCGACGTGCCGGTGGACGTCCACGGTGAATCCAGCCGCATCATCAAGGGCGACGCGTCCGAGTTCTCGATCGTCGCGGACATCGAGCGGCTCCCCGGGTTTGCCGCGAACTGATCTGATGTAGAGCGTCTGACAACGAAGCGCGTTTGGTGGCCGATTGTGCGGTCACCAAACGCGCTCGTCGAGTTCAGGGGGCAGCTCGAACATATTTCCCCACGAATGGTGGCACTTAAGGCAACTCCATTGGGGAGTGTTCGGGCCTACGACGCAACCGGTGACCGAGATCCAGGGTCTTTCGTTGTGGAGGTAGGCCGGCATTCCCGGGGAACAGCGCGAGGTCCAGCGAGCCCGGCACTGCGGGCATAGCGGGTGTGTCGAGACCATGTATTCAACAAGGTTCGTGTAAGCGGATGACGCAATTCTGCCCGCGCATTTTCGGCACAGAACGGCCGGACAGTCGTCTCCGGGCTCGAATTGTCTGAAGCTGCGCGACGCCGAGTGAAAATGCATCGAATCCCCGGCTGTGAACTTATTCAAACGCAGCGGCGCATCACAGGCGGTGCATGAGCCGTAGCTGCCGAGTAGGGTCCGGGCGTGGGCAGCGGTTGACGTTGGGTCCGTGGTGTCGATTTCGAAGGAATCGAGACCGACGGCGGAGTGGAGCACCCACAGGATGCGGTCACCGAGTGCGTCGTCGATTTGACCTGTCTCGCTGGGGAATTGGATTGACATTGCCTTTTCGATGTCCGGAACCAGCGGAAGTCGAGAGAAAGTGTCGTAGTTTTCGCTCACTTCCAGGCGAGCCATGCCGTCGGCGAACGGCGCTGTCAGGGTTTCCGCGCAAAGGACAGTTCGGGGATCGGTGTCCAAGACGGTGATCAGGACGTCGCCGGCAGCCATGTGACCGTGAAAGCTCCACGGATCGACTTTCGCCTTGGGTTCGAGAAATGCTACCGCGGCGTCGAGCCAGGGTGTACCGAGAGCGATAAATACGTGCTGACCTGCGCTGCGCGTAATCATCTGCGAAGTATTGCACTGGGTGCCGACAGGGCTCGGCTATCGAGACACTGGTCAGGGCCGGCTGTGCTGTCGGCCCTGACCGGTCATTTCAGTACGTACGGGCGAACAGTGCCGGTTCCGTATCGGAAACCTGCGTAACCTGCTCGCGCGCAACCAGATGACGCAAATGTGCGGCACCCTCGGACAGTGCCATGGTCTTGCCCAGCGGAGAAATATCCGACCACGGCTTGTACCACTTCATATGTGCCGCAACATCCCACACCGTCAGCTTCTGATCGCCGAAGGCCTCGAGTAGGTGATCCAGGCGTTCTTCGTGGTGCTCGATCAGCTCACCCGCGCGGCCACCCACGCTGTCGATGGGGATGCCGTGTGCGCCGAGTCCACGCGTGATGTCCATGGTCTGGACGCGTCGTAGAGACGCGAAGAAATCGGCCAGGGCGTCGCGTTCCTCGAGGGGGTACGTGAAGTTGCCGACGTGCGGCGTTGTCTTCTGCAGGACGTGGTCGCCGGTGAACATGACGTTTGCGTCGTCGAGATAGAAGCAGACATGCCCGGGGGTATGGCCTGGTGTGTAGACAACGCGGAGTCCGCGACCGGTGAGGCTGATGATCTCGTTGTCCGAGAGGATCCTGTCGGGAGCGGAGTCCGCGCTCGTCGGTGGGTTTCCGTCGGCTGCCTGCCGGAATGCTTCGCGATCGGCCTCAGGGGCTCCGGCCTTGGCCATATTGGACAGCTGGTAGGCCATCCACTCTTCGCCCTTGCTGCTGGCCATCTTGTTGAACAGGTCGTGATCGTCCTCATGCATCGCGATCCAGGCACCCGACGCCTCACGCACGCGACCACACAACCCGGTGTGATCCGGATGGAAATGGGTCACAACAACGCCTTCGATATCGGTGACCGAATGACCGATCTCCGCCAACCCGGCATTGAGGCCCTGCCAGCCGTTGTCGTCGTCCCAACCCGCATCAACCAGGATCAGGCCGTTCGGGGACTCCATCGCGTACACCAGCGTTGCACCGAGTGGGTTGTCGGTGATGGGCACCGGAATCTGGAATATGCCATCGCCGATGGCAGCTGCACCGTTCATCTGTAGTACCTCGTTTACCGATTAAGGAATCTGTTTCTATGTCCTTCATGTTTACCGTGCGCTCGATTAGCCCGTGACGCAGGTCCTACCTGGCGGGAATGTGTGACCGTCGGAGTGCATTTCGGATCGGCGAGAGTTTAACCTTCCTACTTGTCGGTATTTGTGGAGAACTGTTGAAGCAGTGCATGTTTCGTTGTTCTTCCGGCTTGAGGGTTGCGCTGCCACGGCGGTTCGCTGGAGGCAAGCGAACTAGCGTGTCGAGGGACAGGCGCCGTGCGGCGGTCTCGAGAAAGACGGGTCATGCGTTTTCAGGTTCTGGACATCATCTTCAACCCACCCCATCCAGTGACCGGAGAGGAAGTAGCACCCTCTGACCGACTCAATCGCGTGGTCGAACTCGCCGTTCTCGCCGAAGAGCTGGGCATCGACTCCTTCTCGGTGGGGGAGCGTCACGCCGGCCCGGTGCTGTCCTCTGCGCCGACTGTGATCTTGGGTGCAATTGCGCAGGCCACAGATCGAATTCTGCTCTCGACAGGCGTCACCGTCCTGTCTTTGCTGGACCCGATTCGGGTGGCCGAGGACTTCGGAACCATCGACCAGCTCAGCCGCGGGCGCCTCGAAATCGTGATCGGCAAGGGAAACGAGGTGCTGCAGTACCCGCTGCTCGGACTCGATATCTCCAAGCAGTACGAATACCTGACCGAGAACTACGAACTCCTCAAACTGCTGATCAGCGAGGAAAACGTCAAGTGGGTGGGTACCCACCGGCCCTCCCTCGAGGACGCAACGACGCTACCGCGTCCGTACGACGGGCCTTTCCGCATCTGGCACGGGTCCGCGACGTCCTTCGAGGCAGTGGAACTTGCAGCGAAGTGGGGAGATCCCATCGTTACGGCCAATGCGCTCCAGCCCCGCGAGAACTACAAGGTGCTCATCGACCACTATCGCGAGCGGTATCTCGCTCACGGCCACGATCCCTCCCGTGCGTACGTCGGCTCCGGCTCGGGTGGGCTGTTCCTCGCTGACACGACCGAACAAGCCGTCGAGGAATTCCGTCCCATCTACGAGGGTGCTGTCGCGCAGGCTGACAAGCGTAAGCACGACCCCAAAGCGGTCGGTAAGTCCACGAGCTTCCGGACCATCGAGGAAGCCGTCGACCGTGGCCCCGCTTTGGTGGGCTCCTCGGAGCGTGTCGCCGAGAAGATCCTGGACTACTACGAGAGTTACGGTCACGACTTCCAGTCCGTATCCGTCAATCACGTCCTCGACTTCGAGCAGCAGAAGGACACGTTGCGCCGTTTTGCCGACGAAGTGATTCCCCTCGTGAAAGCGGAAGTGTCGACCAACCTGTGGAGCGTCGGCGACGAGGATCGGGCGAAGGGTTTCACCGCAGTCGACTGAGCAGGTGAGCGTCGTCAGGTCCGACGCTGCGACGAGTCACAGCCTGCAGTAGCTTATTACCGACATCGTGGTCGGTTTTACACTGCAATGAAAGTTCTGTGAGTGGGAGTAGTGCGTTGACGTTGGGTGTGAACTCGCTACCCGCGACAGAACTGTCGGACACGCTCTGGGTCGATATTCTCCCATGGCTGGACGACTACGTGTCTGACCGTGCCGCCTTGCTCGAACCGTTGGCACCGTCCCCGGACTGGTGGTTCAGTGAGTCGCCGTCGTTCACCGTTCTCGAGGTCGATCTCGAAAAACTGCTGTCCGAGTTGGCGTCGCTGTACATTTCCCACCACTCGTCGGCGGTTCTGAAGGAGAGTTTCCCGCTCCTCGATCCGACTGTGCCGATCAGTGCCCTCGCGCTCGATACACGGGCTGTGACGTCGCTGGCCCGTTTGGCCTCACAAGGGAACGTCGGCGACCTGCTGACTCACGCCACCGCTGAGATTTTTGGTGTTCGCGGCACCAGCGAGCAGACAGTTCACGATGTGGTTCTGAGCTTGCTGGTGTGTGCGGTGATGACAGATCCGCGCTCGCGCATCGAGACGCCGGACGACGGAGCCGCCCCGCCCGCGATCACGGCCTTGCTCGACGATCTCGAGCAGCTGGCGATGTGGCGACGGGTCCGCGGACAGGATGCGCGCCCGCTCGTCACTGTCGAGATCGATGACGAGTCGCCGGAACCCATCCAGGAGCTGGCTGCCCGGATTTCTGCGTTGACACCCAACGATCTACCTGCCATGGATCGTACCGACGCGATGGACGAGATCGACAACCTTTTCTCGCAACTCGACGAACGCGAGTCGATAGTGTTGCGGGAGCGCATTGTGGCGCCGGTGCCGCAGCGACGCGGAGCGGTTGGCGCGAAGTTTGGTGTGGGTTCGGGACGGGTAGGGCAGATCGAGGCTGAGGTGAAAGCCAAGATCAACGACGCCTGCGGGTTCGGAACTGCCGTCGGAAATCTGCTTGCCAGCTTGCGGGTCGAGATTCAGCCGGTCGCGTTGCTCGAGCGCCTTCTGGAGCTGCATCCGAGCATTGCTGCCGAAGTGCCCGGGTATGGCGTTCCACTGTGGTTGGTTCTCGATCGAATCGACGACTACTTCGAGGTCACCGATGGTTGGGCCGCCGCGCCCGGCGTTGCGGCAGCAAAGAAGCGTACGCAGACATTGCTCGAGGACTTCGAATCACCCAACGGCGTAGTTGCTCTCGGCGACGTTGCCGATACGGTGTCGATGTCTGCCGGCGAACTTGAGAAATGGCTCACCTGGTGCGGAATCACCGTTGTTTCCGGGTCCGCGTTGACGAGGGCGCGTCGAATCTCCGACCTGGCAGTTGGTGCGCTGGAGGCACTAGGGACGCCGAAGACCGTTCCCGAGTTGGCGGCGCTGCTGAAGACGGATCGCACCGAACGGTCGATCGAGCGGGCCCTCGAATCGGATGATCGCGCCGTCCTCGACGCCGGTTTATGGCACCTTCAGGCGTGGGGTAGTGCGGATTCCATTGTGGAAGAGCCTGTTCCGGAGCAGAGCGAGTTCAACGTCGACGGCGACGGCATTGTGCGACGTAAGCGCACACGCGATACCGCTAAACCGCCGGAGCAGACGCGTCGCCTGTACCGCTCCGGCAATGTCTGGCGATACCGTACGGCGGTCACGGCCGAGCACTTGCGAGGTTCGAGCTTTGCGGTGCCCGCCGGCCTGGCGGTCGCAGCTGGTTGTGCGCGCGGCGAGAGCGTGGAGCTCGAGAGTCATCTTGGCGTGCAGGCTATTCGGTGGAGTGGTGCTCAGCCGACCTTCGGCACGATCCGCCGGTTCCTGCGTGAGTTGTCTGCTGTTGTGGGCGAGGACATCTTGCTCGAATTGTGGCAGGACGGGACGTTCCGGGTGGTGCGTCCGGTTGTTGTGCATGCCGATGTCGATCCGTTGCGGCAGGCACTTGCCGAAATCGGAAACCGCGAACCGTTGCGCACCGCTGATCGGCACGTCGTGCGTATTCTTGCCGAGGCGGTGAGTCTTCCCGGGGAAGATCGGCCGCGAAAACTGCTGCGAGCCTATGAAGATCGAGGTGAGGACATAATCCTCGATTTGTTGGAAGCGGCCTGGGTCCACTCCGACGTATCGGCGGACTCGGAGATCGGCGATGCCTGACATCTCCGAGGTCTCGATCGTCGGAACCCAGGCGCTGACGGCTGACGAATCTCTCGCCGGTGCAGTGGGACTGCACCACACCATCACCACGGCCCTCGCCGACCTGGTGGACAACAGCCTCGACGCCGGTGCTGCGCACGTGTTGATTCGCTTTGTGCAGGACGGGACTCGAATCGTCTCGATGCTGCTGATCGACGACGGCTGTGGAATGGATGCCGTCACCATCGATGCAGCGATGACATACGGGCGCCGACGCGATTACGGTGCAGCAGATTTGGGTCATTTCGGCGTTGGTATGAAGGCCGCATCGTTGAGTCAGGCGAGAGTGCTGCGGGTGTGGTCGAGGCGCTCGGGTAACTCCACCCAGGGCCGTGAGATCGACTCTGGGCAGGGACGCCAGGCGGTTTCGGTAATCGACGAGGGGGAGGCTGCTGCTTTCTTCGATGCCGTCATACCTCGCTTTCCGTTCGAGGCCGGCACCATCGTCGAATGGCGCGGCATCACAACCTTTCTGATGTCAGCGAACGCGGACGAGCAGACCAGTTGGCTCGAGCAAACCATCAACGACGTGCGCAGCCACCTCGGTGTGGTGTTTCATCGATTGATCGAATCCGGCCGAGTTGCGTTGACTGTAGATGTCTTCGACGTCGAGGCTGGGCGGGCAGGGGCGTTGCGCTCGGTGGGCGCAGTTGATCCGTTTGCCTATCCGCGCACTGGTTCGCCGAATTACCCTCGACAACTGACTGTGTCGATCAACGGATCGACTCCAGTTGCTCACGCCCACATCTGGCCGCCGCGGAGCAATGCGCCGGAGTTTCGGCTGCACGGTGCACCAGGCAGGGATCAGCAAGGGTTGTACTTCTATCGACATGACCGACTCTTGCAGATCGGTGGCTGGAACGGGATTGTTCGCGGTCGTCCCGATTACGGATTGGCCCGCGTCTCGATAGACCTCGACGACAATGTGTTGCAGCACATCACGATCAACCCCGAAAAGTCGGGAGTCACTCTTGATGCCACTGCAACGGCTGCCATCGACGGCGGAGTATTCGCCGATGGAACGGCGAACTTCCGTTCTTATCTCGATGACGCCGAAAACTCCGTCCGCGCAGCGCGCAGCCATCAGCCCCGGCCCATCAGCGTCGTAGAACCTTCTTCCGGTCTTCCCGAGGATGTGCTCGATTCTTTCAGCGACGCATTCGAATTCACTGTTGGCGCCGACCCTGTTGCCATTGGATGGCGAGCATTGGCACGGGATCAATTCTTCGAAGTAGATCTCAAAACCCGCACCTTGTGGATCAATGCGCGTTTTCGGCGCGACCTGCTAGGGCGCCGAAGTCTCGACAACACGGACGCGCCGGTGCTGAAGTCGCTCATCTATCTGCTGGTCGGTGAAATGTTCGAGGGTGTCAGGATCAGCGCGCGGCAGAAGGAAAAGATGCAGGCGTGGCAGGAAGTCCTGATCTCTGCAATGGCGGCACATCGAGAGCAGGTAGCGCAGTGAGCGAGGAAGTCTTCCGTGCCGTGGCACGCGAACTGGGCGACGGGTTTCCACCTGAAAACGTTCTGTACCCGGTCAATGCGCGGTTGCGGGCCAGCTTTCCCGACGGGTTGACCATCGCCGACATCGTTGACGTCTTCCTGGACGACAGCGCTGTTGCCGTGCGTACGGCTCTGCGGTCACGATTGCGTCAGTGGGATGCCGAGAGTGTCGAAACGTGGGTAAGAGCCACCGCCGCGCAGAGCGACGAGCGTCGAACTCTGATTTACGAATTGCTCGGACTGCCCGCTCAGGTGCACGACGACCTCAGTGCGAGGTTTCCTCGCGACGGTGGACCAGTGGTCATTGCGGCTCAGCAGCCGTGGGATCCCTGGTACACCGCAGAGCGACGACGCGAGCATGACTTCTACTGGCGTGCGTACAAGCGTGTTCTGGCGGACAAGAATTGGGACGACGCGACGATCGGCAAACTGGATGTAGCCACCACCGAAGTCGTTCACCGGCTCGCCGACCCAACCCGGCCGGAGCCGTATCAGTCCAAGGGGCTGGTGGTCGGGTACGTCCAGAGTGGAAAAACGGCGAATTTCAGTGGTGTAGTGGCCAAGGCGATCGACGCCGGCTACCGATTGGTCATCGTCTTGACCGGCACGATCGAGATTCTGCGGAGCCAGACTCAGCGACGTCTCGACATGGAACTGGTCGGCCGTCAGAACATCAGCGCCGGCGTCGACGACGACTACACCAATGACGAAGATTGGCGCGCGGGGAACTTTCTCGAGCACGAAATCGATCCCAACAAGACAAACGAGATTCCGGCAATCCGTCGACTCACCACGTCGACGTTCGATTACAAGAGCCTGCTTGCGGGCTTGAGCGCGTTGCACTTCGAGACCGTCGATCACTCATTTCCGCTCAATGATCCGAAGAATCTGTACCCCAGCAATATTCGGATCGCTGTTGTCAAGAAGAACGTCTCCAGTCTCAAGAAGCTGGTCGCGGATCTGAAGAAAGTCCCCACCGAACTCGATCAGATCCCGGCTCTGATCATCGACGACGAGGCCGATCAGGCGTCGGTGAACACGATCGATCCGAAGAAAATGGAAACCGAGCAGATCGAGCGGACTGCGATCAACGGTCAGATTGCCGAGATCCTCGGTCTTCTCAAGCGGGCTCAGTACATCGGTTACACCGCAACACCTTTTGCCAATGTGTTTGTCGATCCGGAAGACAGTGTCAACGTCTTCCCTTCGGACTTCATCGTCAGCCTCGAGCGGCCCGGCCCGTACATGGGTGGTGCGGACTTTCACGATCTCGACGATGTGGATGACGATGACAAGACGCCGGCCAATTCGAACGAGAAGGCATACGTACGGGATCTTCGAGCCGAGTGCGACGAGGATCGCTCAGCCGAGCAGTTGCGAGCGCTCGACTCGTTTGTCCTGACCGGGGCAATCAAACTATTCCGGGAATCAAAGGGCGCCAAGTCGTATCGGCATCACACGATGCTGGTGCACGAATCGGTGAAGCAGGCCGAGCATGACGCCGTAGCCGACGACTTCAAGGCCTTGTGGAAATCGGCCGGATACAGCCAGGCCAAGAGTCTTTCCCGGCTGGACAAGCTCTGGGCCGAAGACTTTGCGGTGGTGAGTGCGGCTCGGGGCAGTGAACTGGAGAATCCTGGTTCGTTTGCCGAGTTGGAGGAATTCATCGGCGCTGCCTACGACAAGATTTCCGAGGGAACCAGCCCCGTTATCGTGGTCAATGGTGCGGCCGAGAAGGACTACAAGCAGGATTCCCTCGACTTCCAGGAACGCGGCGTCTGGAAGATTCTCGTCGGCGGTACGAAGCTGAGTCGAGGCTTCACGGTCGAGGGACTCACCATCACGTACTACACCCGCAGAACCGGCCAAGCCGACACGCTGATGCAGATGGGTCGATGGTTCGGTTTTCGTCCAGGCTACCGAGACCTGGTGCGGCTGTTCATCGGTCGTACGGTCGGCGGGCCAGCCGGTGCCGAGTACGACATGTACAAGGCGTTCGAGGCCATCGTGCGGGACGAGGAAGAGTTCCGGCGTGAGCTCACCAGGTTCAGCGGTGTGAACGAGAATGGCGAACCGTGGGTCACCCCGCGCGATGTGCCGCCAATGGTGTTCCAGCAGCTTCCGTGGCTCAAGCCCACTGCGCGGAACAAGATGTTCAACGCCGAGCTGGCTTATCGCGGTATGGGCGGCGAGAGTTTCAGTTTCACGATGCAGCCGCCGCGCGGTGACGGCTCGATCAATGCCCGACATTTTGCTGCTGTCGGTCCGGTGCTGAAGTCGCTCGGCGATTCCGGGACCTTCAACTTTGTGGACAAGGACGATGTTGTGCGGTCCTTCACCGCACGGTACGGAATCGTCCCCGCTCCCGTTGTTCTGGATGCAGTCGATCAATTCGAGTGGGCGACGGGCTGGAACTTCGGGCCGCACCGTGAAGCACTCTCGGCGGCAATCGAATCCGGGTTGCTCGAGGATTTTGCCGTTCTTCTGCCACAACCGAAGACACGCGAGCCCATCGAGATCAAGGGCTGGCACGAGAAACTTCCGATCGTCAATCGCAAGCGTCAAGAGCGTGAGTATCGAACAGGTTTCACCGGTACCGCCGTTCGCGAGCGTGATGCCATCGAGCACATTGCCGGCAGCCCGAAGAAGAACGGTGGGCCCCTGGCCGGGGCACTGCACCGTAAGACTCGCGGCGCGTTGATTCTGGTTTTTGCCAATGATCCGGGTCCACGTCAGTTGAAGCGGGCACAGGCTGGTCCGGTGGATTCGCGTGACTTCGCGACGCTGTTTTCGTACGCCCTGCCGCAAGCTGCGGAACCGTTGGGGCGGATCGGTTTTCGGGTCAAACAATCAGGGACAGGTGCGATAGTCGATGCAAGCTAGGTGTGTAGCGGTGAAGGACAGGGACGGATTCTGATGGCAAAGACCATTGCGACAATCAATCTCAAGGGTGGCGTCGGTAAGACGACGATCACGGCGGGGTTGGCGGAGTTCATGTCGCTCGAATTCGGCCAGCGTGTGTTGCTGATCGACCTGGATGCCCAGATCAATCTCACCACCATGATGATCAGTGAGGATCACTGGCTCGAGCTGAACAAGAAGGGGCTCACCAGCGCGACCATCTTCCGTGACGCGGTTGAAGGTACGTCGAACTTCGATCTGCAGGGGACAATTCAGAAGTCGGTCTCGCCGGTCAAACACGTGACTGGCGTAGATCTGCTGCCCTCGTCGCTGGACTTGATCGAGCTGCAGGAGGAGATCAGTGCCCTTCGGGTGGCTGACCGCAGTTCCACCAAGCCGGTTGAGTTGTTACGCGATGCCGTGGCTCCCGTGATGGATTACTACGACTACGTCTTGATCGACTGCCCACCCAATCTGGGCCCGATCACGCTCAACGGGTTGGCGATGGCCGACGGCTATGTCATTCCCACGATCCCGGATGTGCTTTCCACTTACGGCATTCCGCAGATCCAGACGCACATCGCCAAGTTCGGCAAGGAGATCGGCCGTGAGCTCTTCGAGTTGGGGTTGGTGATCACCAAGTACAAGTCCAATTCCGCCGTGCACCGGACCACCGTCAGGAATCTCCGACGCGACCCCAACGTCCCACACGTCCTGCCGGAGTATCTCGCGGAGTCGAATCAGATTGCCGCGTCAGCTGAGTTTCACCCGTACGGCACCTTGAAAGTGAAGTACGGCAACGCAGGTCAGTTCGATCAGATGCGTGCAATTACGCAGAACATTCTCACGGAAGCGCAGGCGAAGCTATGAGTGCGGGTATCGATGAAGCGCGTCGTCGGGTGCAGGTGCAGGAAACCGGTGCAGCGCTCCTGAAACTGGGAGCAACCAACGCCTCAGCATCGGTGTTACTGGCCAAGCTCGTTCAGGTCGTGGCGGAGGAAGCCGCCCGCACTCCGCGTTTTGCGAAGGCAATCGAAGAGGCTTTTGCGGTTCCATCGGATGGAGCGACGGTTGCGTTGCCTGCTGCTGCGCCGGCGCCGCGTCGTCGTGCTGCTGCCCCGAAGGTGAAACGGGAGCCGGGGGCTTTCGACCCGTTCGAGGTCTTCAAGCTCGATGGGGAAGAGGCTCTCTTGGAGCGTCTTTCGTCCCTCGATGCCGACGGGATCAAGGACATCATCGCGGAACAGGAAATGGATACGCACAAGGAGACGGGTCGCAAACGCAAGGTTGATGTGCTCGCAGTCTGGACCGTTGAGAGGGTGAAGACTCTCACTTCGAAGGGGAATGCGTTCCGGTACGGCTAGTGACGCCTTGACTCTCTGGCCGATTCAGAATCCCCACCGACTGCAAACTTCTCCGGTTATGTACCCATCGCGGCATCCGAAGTAGGTCTGAATGCAACCCGACGTCGAGCATCCTGATTCGGCGACTCCTTGTTGGTTTTGGAGAACTTCAGCCGGAGTTGCAGGTCTCACGGTAGTAACCGGCACGGTTGCATTCGGATCTGGATATGAACCACCCGTGTACGGATTTCGGCAGACAGTCCCGTCACAATTGAAGGTATTTGCCTGGCGCTCGCTCTCCAAGTATTTGTTTCCTCCGAGTTGATCGAAGCACCACTGTGAAAACGCCATCGTTCCGTCGCTCATCCGCGCAGGGCCGGGTGTGCCCTGTAAACATTCGACCACGACCGGCGCCGCAGAAGTAGGCGCTTCGGTGGTGGGTGGACTGGATTCAACAGCCGTCGCGCCTACTGACGTGACCGCGACGTCGGATGTGCTTGGGGTAGTCAGGGGATTCGCTGTGGCCTCCGATCGAGGAATGGACGAGGCCGCGGTCGTCGAGGGTGTGGTTTCGGCTGGCGGTGTCGAGCAGGCTGAGAGCGCCAGTAGACCTGCCAGCGCGACGAGTGTGCAGGCGTGCCGAGTCTTCATGAAAGCCGATTTGCGCCAGTATTTTTGACTCACCAATAGCTCCTGAGGTGTGGGTGCGATGCACTTGCTGAAAGTTGGTTGTGGTTGTAGTTCCTGGATCGCTGGCTTTGCGTATTTTGGCACGGTGCAAAAAAGACCAGCTAGCTGCTGAACCTCGGTGCTTGAGCCTGGATTCGCATATCGCTGAGCGTTAGGTTCGTCCGAACAACGGTCCATTCCCATCCGTTCGCCGACCGGCCGACTGAGTGCGTGAGTGCTGCTGATACGGAAGAAAACTCGCGCCCACCAGCGAAGATCGCACCGTCATGTCGAACGCGGGCTCGATGGACAAGGTTTTTCTTCGGTTCGCGATAAACAAGTTCGTCGTCGGGTTGCAACAATCCCTGTCTCAGGAGCATCTGGATTGTTTCGGTGTAGTGTTTTCGCTTGATTGCGAAATTTTGAGGCTGAGATTCTTCGGAAAGTGCTGCAACATATATCTTTTCGATTGTCAGAGGATCATGTTCGATGATGTTGAGGTAGGCAGGCAACAGTCGCAAACCTGATTCAACGTGGGACGCCCTGAGCTGACCTAGCCCGAAAAAACCTGACGGCAGGCTGGCAATTTGCACTGAGGTCAACACAGTGCCGATCGGCATTGATTCGAACACTTCGTTGACATGGCCGGCGATGTCCAACTGGGGCGGGGCAGGAGGTTGTATTCGAGGTCGACCTGTTGGCGTGGGGCGACTTGAAGGGACAGGGACGGGGACAGGGACGGAGAGGGGGTGCGGCCATTCTTTGCAGAAGGAATCGGCAAGTCTGATACTCCGCTGCAGAATTTGCTGAGGCCCGAAATCGAGTGGAAGCAGTTGGTTGATTCCAGATGGGGCGGTCTCCAGAATCAACGATCGTCGTGTCTCCCAAGACGCAGTGGAAGCTGGTGCGCCAAGCTTTTTCGGCATTAGAGTTAGGTTACCTAGCGTGTCGAGAATTTCGCCTGGATTGTCCCGAACATTGTGCGCTAGAAGATATTCGATAGCCAGATCGGCGCCAGCAGGCTCTTCTGTAGGGGCTAGCGCTCGATTGCATCCACCGAGTACCAGTCGCATTCGTGCGCGGGTCAGTTGGCTGTACACAGGTTGTGTAAGGAGTACATCTTGAACGGCCTCGTCGGTCGGCCAATACCCGGACTCCGCGGACTGGTTTAGCAAGTACTGGCGGATCGTCGTAGTTGGAGGTTCTGCTTGGCGTTTCAACAAATGAAGGAGTTCAAGCATCATGCGGTTGTAGTTTTTACTGGTAAGTCTGCATACCATTCGACGAACCAGCCATGATTCGAGCAGTTGGAGGGCGGCACTTCTCTCGTGTGATGGATAGCTGTCAAATAAAAACAACAATACTGGCGTAACAACGGTTGTATCAAGGACATTCAGGCGGGAGAGGAAGAGTGTCTCATCGGCGCTTTCACCCCCCGATTCCGTAAGGTTCTCGTAAATTGTGCTGAATCGCTTGATCTCTGACATCAGATCCGGAATGGTGTCGCGACTAAGAGTCGCCGTGAAGCTTCGAAATTGAGTGAAGAGTGCTGGTGCCAGGATCTCCTTGCCCAGCCGCATCGTCAGATAGTGGGCGAAAAAGGCGTCGAGCCGCGATCGGTTCAGTCGGCCTTGCCGGATCTCTGATTTCCATGCCTTCGATTCCAACGGTTGCCAGTAGAGGTTGTAAAGGCTCTCGGGGTCATGGCCGTAAGACTCTGCTAGTTGGAATAGGAGATTCTTGATGAGATCGCTCGGAAGCAGGGGTGTGCCACGGTCATTGAGGCTCTCAAAGATCACTTGTGCATTGTCGTGCTGGCTGAGATTGATCACGACTAGCTGCAGCCCATCGCGGAGGACGTTTACCAGCGAATTGGCAGCGGCATCTTGGGCCTCGGATCCAACGAACTCATCGAGCCATTGGAGGGCACGTCGAAAGAAGTATCTGTATGCGTCAAGGAGTACCGAATCAGAATCGCTGTCGGTGAGTAGTTCGTCGATCTGGTGCTGGGTGTCCGACACGATGATGTTTGAAAACGGACCACGATCAGTTAACGTCGGCCAGACTTTGAAGCGTGCATGGCGGTCAGTGGATAGTTCGTCTTGGTTACGTGTGAGCTGGCGCAGTGCATTGATGTATCGGTCGGGAACACCTCGCGTCGTAAATGCATCTCTCACTGCTGCAAGTAGCACTTGCAATGTGGTGAGGCGCTGTTGACCGTCCACAACTTGACGCGACGGAATCGAGCCTTTCGTGGCCTTGAGATGATCCAGAACTACCGCCCCGAGGAAGTGAGGATTGGCGTCGTCGTCATCCGCGAATAGCGTCACCATGCTCGTGACGTCGTTCCATAGAGGCTCCCAGTTACGATCTTCTTTCCATACGTATGGTCTTTGAAAGATCGGGACGATCAGACACTCGTCCGAACCAAATATTTCTCGGATGGTGTGGGGTCGAGCATCCATTGCGCATCCTTGGTGTCGGTGTGTGGTGATATCTCTAGGGAACAAAATGACACGTTAGTCGAGCTGTCTGACATGAGGGAGGGGCGCCAAGTGCTAACCGTGTCGTCGCGCGTGCTGAACTTGCTACGGGAAGTCCCCGAGTCTTCGGTAGAGGAGTTGGTAGGCCGGCTCGCGGAATCGAATTGCACGGCCAGTCTGGTGGAGCGAATATTGTTCGACCACCCGGACGTGTTTGATCATGACGGCGGCATGTCTCGCAAGTGGCATGTGCTGAGCGGGAGGGCGTTCCCGATCGCACGTAGCTACCTTGAACGGCCACTGAGAAAGTGGCAGGAACATGCGCTTCAGGAGTGGATTGTGGCGGGGCGAGGTGGCGTTGTAGAAGCTGTCACGGGGACGGGTAAGACGGCCGTCGGCGTCGCTGCGATTGCAGATGCGTATTCGAGAGGGCTCCGGAGCCTGGTTCTAGTGCCTGGAATAGACCTGATGGAGCAATGGCATTCAGTCCTTCAGCGAGCTGTCCCAAACACAAAAATTGGTCGGCGAGGTGACAAATTCAGGGATACGCTTGTCTCGCATCGCATTTTGATCTCGACCGTTCAATCCGCAGTTCGCGGTGAATCGTTCCCTGCTACTTCCGGTTGTCTGCTGGTGGCGGATGAAGTCCACCGTTACGGGGCTTCGGCATTTGCGCGGGCACTGACCGATGACTTTCAGGAGCGGCTCGGTCTGACGGCGACCTATGAACGCAGTGATGATTCGATCGATACAATACTGAGTCCGTATTTCGGATCGACCATCGACGGTTGTGACTACAGGCGTGGTTACGAAGAGGGGATCCTCGCTCCTGTCCGAGTAGTGAACATAGCGGTTCAGTTCACTCCGAAGGAGCGTCACGATTACGAAGATGCTGACGAGCGGGCAAGGTCCGCGCGCACGAAGCTGATCAACAACTGTGGCATCCCCGCCGAGCCGTTCGGGCTATTCATGCAGGAAGTTGATCGACTATCGAACGACGAAAATGCCGGTCCTGCAACATTTCTGGCGCGAAAGTTCATGAAGGCATTCAACGATCGACGCTCTATTCTCGCTCAGAGCCATGCAAAGCTGGATCTGCTCAGACAGATTGGTTCCGCAATGCGGGGGCCTGCTCGGTCGATTCTCTTTTCTGAGACAGTGGCGGCCGCTGAAGCGGCGGCAGCGATGATCGCAGACCAAGGTGTTGCTGCGGAAGCGATGACTAGTGGGATGAAACCTTCTGAACGAGCAGCGTTGCTGGGACGATTTAGGGTCGGTGAGGTGGTTGCACTTGCGACGCCGCGGCTTTTGGACGAGGGAATTGACGTACCAGAAGCAGAACTCGGGCTCATTCTCGCGGCAAGTAGAAGCCGGCGTCAGATGGTCCAGCGGATGGGCCGGATCATTCGGCCCAAACATGATGGCCGCCATGCGATCTTTGCAATTGTGTATGTCGAAGGTACCTCGGAGGATCCGGCGTCGGGTGCGCATGAAACGTTTCTTAGACAGATCTTGGACATTGCCGACGAGGTACGTTCAGTAAGCGGTGCAGATGCCGCAGCTTTGCTGAGTCGTTGGTTGTTGGAGCGCCCAGAAGACGTAGAAATGAACATTGCTGCAGAAGTATTAGATGCGGCTGTGAAAAGCGATCCGAACGAGTTCGATCCGGATCATGCAGACGTGATTGCGTCGGAGCCCAATAGCTGGACGAAGGAAGCCATCCTCGACGTTTTCGACGATTTTGAGGGGCTTGCAACTTGGGACGAACTGATTGAATTATTGCCCGATGACGAGATCCGAAAAACTCTTATGGCAGGAAACTTGGAAGGCCGCGTCAGCTGGACCTTGGTTGATGGCGTGTTGGTCGGTGACGGTGGGCAGGACCGGACGAGTCGGAAAGATCGTGTTGCGCGGTTATGGGCGCTCAGGGATGCCCGAGCAGCTCTCGCGCCCAATCCCGGACTGAAGCAGCTGCGCTGTGCTGCGAAAGGCACTCCGCTCGAGAGTGTTTCTCTTCAAAGGTTGGCAGAACTATGGGGGTCTTTGGCAGAAAGTAGCTGTCAGGTACTCGAATCACCGGTCGACCATTCGGTGCCCGGTGTCGAGGTCGTTGCTGATCAACCTCCCAAGCAAGAGGTCGAGCCTCCGAGTGATCAGGCACTTCGCGCCCTGATCCAAGCAATCGAAACTCAGGGTGGTAGAGCCACTTTGGTCGAGAACTCACGTCGGACTGCTCTGACCGTCATTGGCTCAGACGGTATCCGTCGCGTTGCGCGAGTGCTGGCCCGAACAGCCGGCGATTGGTTCGTAACGAAAGATGACGGAAATCGATCGCTTGATGACACTCATGCCACGTCGTGGATCTTTGTCGATCCCTCTGAACAGCCCCAGACCCATTACATATGTTCGGCATTCGATATCTCACGGTCAGTCCGCAACGAAATCGGCGAGTGGATGATCGCGAATCCGGGACTGACACGTGAATTGCATCCGGTTCCGCGATCGATCGTGGTGAGCGGCCAGGATCGCTGGGACTACATTGGCTGTGGCAGTGGTGGCATTGCCAAGACAAATATCGCAGTCCCACGAATTGCTCTGACATCGATGTCGACTGAAACTCCAGCGAAGCGTGTGACCAACTCGAATTCAGTGGGGCAGAAGTCATTGTCGCTGAGAGCAAGCACCCGGAAGGTCGTCGTACGGACGCTGACGAACAAGAACAGCATTCGCATCTACATGGATGTTGAGGGATACCGTGTTGTGGCGCTCTACGACTCGGTTGGAGGCGAAGTAAAGATCATGCGCGCTGCTGGGTTCCAAGTACTGGAAGGGCGAACGTTCGCAGATCCGGGTGGCGCGGCGACTGCTGCCAAATCAGTAATTGCCGGCGACGACGTCGAAGGCAATGGATGGATCGATTGGATAGTTGACGACGGATCCGGATTCTCCTTAGCACAAGCAGTCGGCAAAGGGCCGTGACGATGAGTAATTTGGCGAATCGCTCGGGTCGAAAACCGATGTGTCGGTCCCATGCGCGAAGATATCCAGGTGAAATTGGTGCCCGCAGTCAAACAGCTGACGGGCGTTATAGGAGGTACCGAATGACTAGTGCGTTGAGCCACGCCGAGGCGTTTCGTCTGCCTGCGGACCACCGCTGGGTTGTTCTCGACGTCGAGACGTCAGGGATGCGGTCGGCATCGCACCGTGTGCTCAGTATCGCCGCATTAGTACTGCGTGAGGACGGTTCCGTAGAGCGTCAGTTCTCGACTCTGCTTAATCCGGGATGCGATCCGGGGCCCGTCCACGTTCACAGCCTCACTCCCGATCGCTTGGCTGGTGCGCCGCGTTTCGAAGACATTGCTGAGGAATTCGCCGACTTGCTCTCGGGTCGGACCATGGTGGCGCACAACGCGTCGTTCGACTACGGCTTCCTCGACGCAGAGTTTCAGCGTGCCGGTTTCGGTACCCCGATCGAGAAGCGACTGTGCACGTTGGCGCTCTCGCGTCGTTTGGAGCTCGATGTGCCCAATCATCGGCTCGCAACGTTGGCCGAGTACTGGAAGATCGAGCAACTCAACGCGCACGATGCGTACGACGACGCTCGCGTACTCGTCGAGGTTTTCGGGCGGAGCGCATCACTTGCTGACACTCTGCAACTTCCACTTCCGGTAGTCGGCTGTAAGGACCGCCGGGTCACGGCGCACCCACAACAGATCAAGAGAGTACCGTCGTCATTCACGAATCCTGGACGTCTCGATCCGACGCGAGGGCTGGTCCAGGGCATGAAGGTAGTAATCAGCGGTCCGACCCGTACACCTCGGATTACGCTGGCAGCCCGCCTCACAGACGCGGGTTTCGATGTATTGAACACCGTGAGCCGACAGACGAGTGTTGTGGTGTGCGACAACGCGGCATCGCAGAGCGGGAAAGTGCGAAAGGCCGCATTCGACGGGATTCCCATTATCTCGGAGCAGCAGCTCGAAGACTTGTTGGCCCGTGCGCTGCCGGGTGAGATCAAGAACGACGGTGCCCTGGCGGTGGTGTCCACGGTCGTTCCAGAGCCCGAAACCGCGACGGCGCCTGTGGCTATCGAGGTCGAGCGTGGGGCTGTCCTAGTGCCGGAGATTGTCGAACCTGCGCAACCTCGTCCCGTCATCCGTCCATCGACCATTGCGACGGCATCGCCACTTGCGAATCGGAAGGCGAAGGCGTGGCAGGGGCGCCGTGTTCTGATTCTCGGCGGCAGTCATCTCGACGGCGTGATCATGCGGTCCCGCATCCTGCAGCTCGGTGCTCGCCCGTCTCTCAACTTCACAACCGCGGTCACCGAGGTTTTGGTGTTGGAGGGCGGTGAATCCGACAAGCGAATGGCACGGGTGATCGAACGAGGGCTTCCGCAGATCAAGGAAGCCGATGTTAACGAGTCCCTGGTTTCGGGCGCTGTTCCGGCGCACATGAAGCTCGAATCTCGCTTGTCTGCACCGATTTTGATGCGCGGCGAGGTCGTCGATCTTCCTGCCGCTCAATCGTCATGGTCGATCAACGTTGCGTGGCGGGCAGAGAACGTTGGAGACGAATTCGACGTTGATGTGGTGGCCTTTCTCCTGGACGGAACCAACAAGGTCGATTCGGATCAAGATTTTGTTTTCTACAACAACACCGTCGATGAGGACGGGGCGGTCGAGCTTTCCGTCGACGGTGACAGCGAGCAAAGTGTCCGCGCAGATCTCGATGCATTGCCTGAGGAATGCCGGCGTGTTGTCATCGCGGCCGCGGTCGACGGTGACAAGACTTTCGGCGACTTAGGAGCAGTCTCAGTCAGCATTGATGGTCCTGACGGAACATTTGCCACATTTGTACTCGATCTCGGAACGGTCGAACGAACCATGGTTCTCGCCGAGATCTACCGCCGCGGAGATGTTTGGCGCCTTCGGGCGGTAGGTCAGGGGCATAATCACGGACTTGGCGCTTTGGCTGTCGGCTACGGCGTCGAGGTGGACGAGTGACCTCGATTTTTTTCTCTAGAAGGTGGAGTGAGGTCCAGTCGCATTGCGGCGGCTGCTTCGGCGTCTACATCCCGATGCTGGAGTAGTTCGATCAGGTCTTCTTGTCGCGGTTGCCCAAATGCCAGGCGGTAGAGGGCAACTCCGGCTTTGGATTTCTCCAGTCGAGGGCCGTCGATGCTCAACTCATAGGGCATCAGTTCGCGAATCACCTTGTGAGATCCAGAGTAGATCCAATCCGGTACCAGTCCGCCGAGTTCTTCGTCCGGGATTGCGTACGCGGCCGTCCAGGGGTGGACGTCGTGAGCACCCAAAATGCTGATCCGGTGGCGCTCGACTAGGTTGCGCCGCACAGCATGGCCACGGAACCGGTTGACGCGACCGTCGCGTTGTTCGAAGTCAACGGGGTTCGACGGTGTATTCCAATGCACCACATGGTGACACCAAGGGTGGAAGTCGATTCCCTCTTGGCCGGCGCTGGTCGAGATGACGATGAACGGCCAGAACGGACTGTTGAATGCATGGCGAATAAGGGCAGGTCGAAACGACTCGTCGCTCTCTGATTTACCGCCGTATTGAACGGCAAGGTGAGTTCGGAAGCGGATGTTATCGGCTTCGTCTATGGGGTCGTGCGACAGGCTCTGACCCACTCGAAGTGACATCGCCTCGGCTGCAGAATTGGCGATGGCGTAGATCTGATCGACGTCGAGAGGCTCACTGTCGTGGGTCGGTGTCAATTGTCCGAGATATTCGTCGAGGACTGCTTGGAGATTACCGTCGGCGCAGTACTGCAGAACCTGTCGCCAATACGGTAAGTCCGGATAGAGCTGCCGCAGAAGCACTGCGGATTGCCAACGATTGAACGTTGATCGGAGTCCTGACGCGATAGTGGCAGCAGCTCCCCAGATGTCGCCTTCTGCAACGCTCGGGGCAATCCGTAATCGTTTCAGCGATCGCCACGCGCAATTCGCTGGAGAGTGCGCCGCCAGTTTGGCAGTTACCTCGACGAGGTCGGGCGGTATCCGACCGTCGGTCAGCGTTGTGGTGCTCTCGGCGAGGGTCAGGAATGGATCGAGATTAGTTGCTTCGTGGGTTGCCTCGGCATCTGAGTCATGGTGCGACTGTAAGATATTGCGGAGCCATCCTTGATCGTCCGAGCTGAAATCGAACACGTCGAATTGCTCTCGATCGATATGCATCGGCCACGACCAATAGAAGTGTTGTGCCCCGGTCGCAGACGAAGTTTCGCGACCACGCGGAATGGTCGACTGAAGTCGCTCCACCACAGTGGCTTCGAAGGACACGGTATCAACCGGGTCGACGTGGTCTCGAGCAAGGGCGAGTGGATCCGACATTGTTGCGAGATGTGGCATCGGCCAGAAGAGGGCAAGGGTGGTCATCTGCGGATTGGATCCGCGGTATTCGAGCGGTGAACCGATGGCTCGGAGACTATCCGGATCGTTGGGAACTATCGAGGAATGTCCTTGCATCAAGCGATGTTCCGCGTGATAGCTCAGAATTGATGCGACGGCGGGAGGAGTTGACGACCAGCTGGAGAACACCAGTCGCTTCGTCGTCTGTGCCAGATTGGGATCAGCAAACGGACCTCCGGGGGTCAGGTACGGAAGGCTGGGCGGGATCCACAGTAGTTTTTCCCAGCCCGTATCGACGGTATCGTCGCGGAAATTTCGAGTCCGAGCGTTGCCCGCTTCGATCTCAGCGAACTGTCTGACAGCAGCGGCGTCGACTCTGCTGATGTCGAGTAAACGCGACTCGCTACTGCCGACGGTTGCAGCGTACTTCCGACCGAACTGATAGTTGCTCATGAAGTTGACGAAGTAGGGAACGGACTTCCAGTAGTCCACGCTGAACTGGGCGTCGAGTT
Organism: Rhodococcus globerulus; assembly: GCF_019334125.1. Classification (NCBI taxonomy): domain Bacteria; kingdom Bacillati; phylum Actinomycetota; class Actinomycetes; order Mycobacteriales; family Nocardiaceae; genus Rhodococcus; species Rhodococcus globerulus. The sequence continues at coordinate 6,001,683 of NZ_CP079698.1, read as the reverse complement.
CCCTGGCGAGGCGGCGCAGGGCCGCGTACCCGAGTAATTCTCGAGGTTCGATTCCAGAGATCGTGGACCTGCGTTCCCGAACCATTGTGTTGTCTGAATTGGCCGGGCGTTCCACGCGACACATCAAGGACAAGAGGAGGTTTCGTAGGTCTGACATCGTTTGCGTGGCTTCGCGATCCTCGATAACGGCATTGCGGAACTGCTCTAGCAACGCCATGACGTCACTGGATTTCACCAGCTTCGAACCATCAGCGAGGAAATCAATCGTCTTGGTGAAATCGGAGTAGTGATCGGCACCGGAATCGTCGGCCTCGGTATAAGGCTTGTATGGCGTTGCAGACAGAAGAAGTACCCGTGTCCCGTGGTGACCGAACAGATGGCGCGCAAGTTCGCCGGCGGATGTCGTCTCGTCCATCAACTCTGTGAACCGCTGAAACTCGTCCATGATCACAAGATCGGGCGCCAGCGAATTTACGCTGGCATGAGCAAGTTCGTACCGCAAATCTGCAATGAGGGTCGTGATGGCGGAGTTTCGACCGGGATCGTTGATCGGCTTTTTCATCAGGTCGAACAACCTGTCGGCGATGGACGGTTCGCCGGCGTTAATCGTGGCAACAAACGCTTCCAAGATCGACGGATCAATCGAATCGCCGAATTTCTCCTCGAAAACTGCGACGTCCCTTTCGAAGGTATCGAAGGAAGCGACGGAACCCTGCAGGATCGTCAGCGCAGCCACGCGTTGGGTGGCTGAGAACTGGAACTCGCGATCGAGCAACAGAAACAGCAGTTGCCTCTCATCGGAACGGCCGGTCCTTAGTCCCGTCTTGAATGATGTATCCGGAGTCAGTGAAACAAGATTGACGGGTACGCGCAGGTTGTCTTCTACGGAGTCCAGTCTGCGGTTGTGAGTGGCGAGCAGTGTCAACCGGCTGGTGTGTGTGATGTCTTTGTTGTCGGTGACATTGAGACGTTCGAGATTCTGTCGCGCGAGGTCGATGTTGGAGCAGATGTACACGATGTTGATCTCGGTACCGGGCGGGCCTTGTTGAAGGTGTTCGATTGTGCGCGCAATGATTCCGCGCGCCACCATCGACTTGCCGAGTCCAGTTTCGTCTGCGACGAGGAAGTGGCGACTGGGATCCGGTTTGTAGAACTGCTCGAATACATGGTCAACGGTGTCCCGCTGAAAGTCGCGTAGTCCGGAGAGTATTGTTTCGGCGCGGAATTTCTTGTTCATGCGTTTCTCCGATTCAGAACCGTTGCGGCAGAGTGAATATCCGTCCAAAGTGCGGAGAATCCTGGAGGCAGCAGGTCGCGACGTGTGTCGTCACGATGGAGTCGGCGAATGAAGCCGTCCATATCGGTGAGGACGGCCGGGGCCGTCGCCAGAGCGAGTAGGAGTGATTCGAGAATGCCGGGGAGCGGTCCGGATTGGGAGCCTTGACCGCGGATCATCTGGTCGAATGCTCCGCCTGCACTGTCCCCGCCATTGGAGACGGACAGCATTAGCGCAATAAAGCGCAAAACATCCTCGGGCTTCTTCAGCTGCGATGCAAGGATTTCGTCGAGGCGCTCGTCGGGCTCGTTGATCAGGTTGGCAACAACCACTGTGCCGCCGCTCGATCCGCCAGGTTCAGCGACACGAACTGCGAGGAACTGCGTGATGTCGACCAGCGTCAGCCCGGGACTGATGAAGTCAACGGGTTTGTCGGCCGTCATGGTAACTGCCGATCCGGGGCGGGAGGTCAGTTCGATCGTGGCGGTGTAACCATCGGGAAGTTGTATGGCTACAGCAGTTTCGATCAGCAAATCGAAGAATTCTCCGGCCGGTTGGACCGTCGCGGTGAACGGAGTTGATGCAACAGCTCGCAAGGTCTTGTCGAGTTCACGGCGAACGGCATCGGCTTCATCCGGTTCTGCGCCACCGGTGGCTTCGTACGGGCTGATGATGGGTCCGAGTCCGCCGCTGCTAAGCATGGCATTGATTCCGAATTTCTTTTTTGCGCCGGTCATTTCGACCAGAATCTCGACGTTTTTGCTGAATGCCGCAGCGGTTGCATTTGCAGAACCGATGAAAAGTCTTGCTGAGTGGTTGTATTCAACTACATAGGCCTTAGCGTGTAAACCGCCCTGGACATTTGCCGAGTCTGATTCGGGATCAGGAATTCCTGCGTCAGAGTTGAGCACGTACGACGCCTCGAACCAGCTCAGGGTGTCTGGGCGGAGCTGTTCCAAGGATTCTGCGCGGCTGATGACATTCGCGAGTACCCGTTCACCCGGAATCACAGTGTCGAAGCCGTCGTCGCCCAGGAACGGTGAAATGGCGAGGTGCCGTGTGCCTTCGAAGTTTGGTGATGGTTTATGGCCTGGCACGCCGAACACATGGAAGGCGATATCCGAGAGTCCCTCCGGCGCAGTCCACTCGGCAAACCTGACGTCGTCGGCCAATGCATGCACACGTCCGCGTCGAGTCGGCTCCAACGGCGAGACAGTGGCATCGTCAGCTAGGTATTGAAGCAATGCCCTCAGCGGCTTGTTGGTCTTGTTTCGCGCGCTCCCCATAGTGCCGTCGAGTGCCACAACCATGTCCCAGGAATTGTCCCGCGTCAGGTTTCGGCTCTGAACGAGGAGTCGGAAACTGACCGCGTCTTCGTCATCAATGTACTTGGCCAACCAGATCTTGGGGTGAAAGAGTGTCCCTGGTCTGCTGCGCACAGCATGGACTGCGGGCTCGAGGAAGGCCATGAGTGCATTCGTTCGCTCAGGAACTCGAATGTGTCCGGCTTGATGGAATATGTCGATAGCGTTGGCGCAGATGCGGATAGACGCCAGCATTGCAAGGGGATCCGTCGCATGGGACGGTGACGCAAAGGCGAGTGCAGGTACCAACGCGGCCTGTAGGTCGAGGGTGAATGTAGTTCCCACCAGGTGGTCGAGCCGAGAGCCTGCCGGTGGCCGCAGTTGATCCACCAGTGTGGCTCGTTCGTCAGGCGCCAGCATTGTTCAGTCCTTCGGAGATGTCGCTCAGTATTTGTGATGCTTGTGGCCAACGGAATTGGAGTCGACTGGCGCCGGACGCGCCTTGCCAGAGTCGCAGTTGTTTCTCGTTTGTCAGACGCGACTGCGCGCCCTTGTTCTGAAACTCACGATCGCCGATGAGTTTTCGCAGTTCGACGGAATCTGCCGGCGCGCCCGCTCCAAGGTCATTGATGCCGTCGATCCAGGTTTCGGCAAATTGCCGCGTTCGCGATGGCAGTGCTGGGAACCGGCTCCACAACCGCGACCGGTCCCAGGTCGGGGCAAGTGGATGATTCCAGTACCGCTCGCTCCACTGCTCGAGTTCGTCACGGTACCGCTGCGCGGGTGCCTCCACGCTTGTCAGCTCGTGGCGCTCGTACGCTTCGCCCACCATCAAGTTGTAGAGTAGCGACGCGCCGTGCAGGGCAAGCGAGAACAGCTCGGTGTCTTCGACCAGGCCGTGAAGCTCCTGCGGTGCTGCATCCAGATCGAGATCCCAGAGGTAATCGACGTTGAGGTCAGGCATCGTCGGTTGGCTCAGTAGATGCGCGAGCAAGGAACCGTCGCAGGTCACGACCATCCGCTCGCGAAGCCAATTAGCCTCCGCCGCAGAGAGATCAAACCCCTGGTCTGTCACGTCCGCGGGGAATGACTCAGGCAGAGGGAGCGTCGACCACGGTGAGGTGTCGTGCGTCTCGTCGTCATTTGCCTCCCCCTTGCGCGACTGTGGCAGGTGCTGTGGTCGGGTGTCGTGGCGAAGGATCCTGTAGGTCTGCAGTGCATTCCAGTAGATCGCGGAGGGGAGTACCCGCACCGCTGCGCCGGCGACCCGTCCGATCAGCCCCTGAGTGTGGCCGGCCTCGCGGAGTGCGAGCAGTACCTCGCGTTGTTCTCGGTCTGCAGCTTTGACCAGCGCTGCACCTGATTTGCGCAGCGCTGCTCGTTGGAATGTCCACGGAATCAGGACCAGATAGCGGGCCCGCGTCTGGACGGTGGAGATCCCGGGGAACAGGCGGTCTGCGAGTCCGTCTCGGATCTGACCGATACCGAGATTGTCGAGGGTTCCGGGTTCGCTGAAGAGCACAACGAGTTCGCGCATTCGTCGTTCTTCCTCAGCGGACGTGTCGAGCCAGGCGATCAGCGACAAGTGAGCACTCCAAGATCAAGTCGGGACGAGCGAATCACCCGATTTTGATCGGGTGGTAATACAGAGCGTCGTCGGTTTCTTCGACATTGACGGACACTTCATCGCCAATGCTGAGATACGCATCAACATCGATCCGTTTTGTCTCACGGACGGCTTCACGAACAGAGCGAGCAGGAATCAATCCACGACGCCCATCGGGACCGACGGCAAGGGCATATTTGGGCCCGGTCTTCGTGACCCGCGCAGATATGGTTGCGGGGCGCTCACTATTCCCATTTGAGACAGGGGCCGGCCCACGTTCAGACGGTGCCAATGGAGAAGTCTGCTGATCAAGCTCTTCAGCGAGACTGTCAGCCATTTCGTCAACTTGCGCCAGCAATCCCGCCATTTGTTTGGCGTAGTTATTGTGAAACTCGTTTGGCTTCAGCGCCTCTCCAGGCTTGTACATGTCTTCGTGCGTCAACTCGCCCCATGCGTCTTGGAGTCTGGTCTTGATCTGAACTTCGACCTTTACATCGAGATCGCCTTGATGGGTTGGGACCCGAACGAGGAGAACGGCGTGGTGCGCGCGGTATCCGCTGTCCTTGGGGCTGGAGACGTAGTCGATTGGTTCTTCTGCAAAACGCATCGAGCATTGAGACGAACGGCAGGACGTCTCGAGTGCTTGACTGAACGCAAGCTGGTCTCTGGGACTTTTGCACAATACCTTGATGCCGACCAGATCGCCGAGGGCGTCAATCACCGCTTCCGGTGTCGTTGGCACCGCAATCTTTGCTTCGGCGATCTTGCGACGAACTTTGTCTGCGGCGCGTTCGGGCGACTTGATACGCGCGTTCTTGGCGTTCATTCGGTCACGGTCGACGTTGTCCAACAGCTCGTCTGCCAGTGTTTCCAGAAACGTCTGAGTGGTTACCAGCGCTGCGTCCCACGCTCGCGAGCGGCCCCGGTAGAGCTCGTCGACGAGCTTCTGAATGTTGTCTTGCTCCATTGAAGCACCTCCCCCAAGATCAGTATCGAGACTGGCGTCGCCGAATCCCGTTCACCGACACCTTATCCGTCGCACAGTTATAAATGCCGAGAGAGAAGTGTTCCGATTGCTGATGCGAGCTTGATGGGCACTGCATTTCCGATCTGCTTCGCGATCGCGGTTTTCGAGCCTACCCACTTGTAATCGTCTGGAAATCCCTGCAATCGAGCTGCTTCGAAGTGGGTGATTGCTCGGTTCTCTGTGGGATGGAGGTAGCGACCCTTTTCTGGCTTGAAGAATTCGGTGCGTATGGTCACCGACGGTCGGTCCGAGTGGAGCCGTCCCATGACGTCGCCGGAACCAGTTGTGTGCCTTCGCCAGCACGGCGCCTTCAGCTCGTCGGGCAGATCGAATCTGTTTCCGCCGATCGGGATGCTTGCGAATCGATCCAGCGAGAGCTGCTCGAAGTTTCGAGTTAGATGCAGTTCGGTTGTTTTGAATTCACCGGGCAGCATCTTGCCGTCTTCCAATTCTACGAAGCGACCTTCTGGCAGGAGTTGTTCGGTTACATGGGCTTTGATCCCACGGAGAGCTTCACCAACGGTGACATGTGCGTCCACGTGGGTTTTCTGTGGTTCGCCAGGGTCCTCCATGTCGCGATGCCGTCCAATGACCACAACACGTTTCCGTGCTTGTGGCGCGCCGTAATCTGCAGCGTTCAGCGTGTGAGGTGTCAAGACATAGTCGGCGAGTTCGCCGCCTGTCTCGGTGATCTTGCAGAATATTTGAAACTCAGGCGACTTCAGGAACTGCGGGACATTCTCGAGTACAAAGTACTTCGGGGCGGCAAGGGCCACCGTTTTTGCATAGTGACGCCACATCTGATTTCTGGCGTCGTCTGCGTCCTGACGACCAAGTGCGGAGAACCCCTGACAGGGCGGTCCACCGACAACGAGATCGACTTCAGGGACCGCGTGGGTCTCGAGCCAATCCTCGATTCGGCCTTGGTGCATAACGTCCCCGAAGACCTGTTTGTACGTTTCAGCAGCGGCTCGATCCATTTCTACTGCGCCAGCGATTCGGTATCTCGCGCTGGATTCGTGGAGGCCCTGCGTCAGCCCGCCGGCGCCTGCGAAGAGGTCGAGTACCTGGATCGTCGATTCGTTCGCGTGCACAGGTGAAGAGTACCTGGTAGCGCCGACTGGGACGGCATGGCTTGGCGACGGTTGTCCGTCTATTGAGGCTCGGAGGGAATACATCGAGCGAGGCGACGAGAAGTTGTCGGAGAGATGCAGGTGATTGATTTTCCTTGGAACCAGGTGTTTGGCGTTGGTGCAACAGTAAGCGATTACTGACCGATATAGATTGAAAGCTCTGCCGTGGTGGCGGCATTACTTTGATCGACGAATCGCGCGCAGGGTGCGAGGGCGATCCATTCGGAACATGACAATATTGACGCATTTGAACCCGAAGCGGCGATCCATCATTTCGGTGATTGCGAAAGAGGTAGTGATGAGTGGGGCAGAGTGTGCGTTGGAATTGAATGCTGCACAGCGCGAGGTTTCAGACGCTTCCATCGGTGAGCGATTGCTCGTCGTTGCGGGGGCCGGTCAAGGCAAGACCGAAGTGGTGGCGTCACGTATCGGTCGTCTGGTTGCCGAGGAGGAGTTGTCTGCTTCAACCGAGATCTTGGTGTTGAGCTTTTCGCGCGCCGCGGTGCAAGCGGTCAAGCTACGTTTAGATGCACGAGACATAGCTCGCGCGAATGTACGTACATTTGATTCACTGGCCGGCCGCCTTTTGCTGGACGCAGATATCGAGCCTGTCGGTTCCTTCGAGGCAAGGATTCGGCAGGCAACCAAGTTGCTGATCGAAAGTGACGAAGTTCCGTACGACGTCGAGACACTTCGACATATCGTGATGGACGAGGTGCAGGATTTGGTGGGGGACCGCGCGGATTTTGTGCTGGCATTGCTTCGCAAGTTGGATCGTGATGTCGGTATCACTGCGCTCGGCGATCCGCTTCAAGGGATCTACGATTTTCAACTCCAGGATTCCAAGACAAAGACTCCGTCCTCCGCTGTGTTCGAAGCCCTGCGAGATGAATTCGGGCTCAAGCAAGTTGGGCTAGGCGACAACTATCGTGCACGTGGGTTGGACCCCAAGCAGGTTATCGAGCTGGGGGAAGTTCTGCGTGAGGTAGCAGACGCAGACGAAGGGCGAGCTGTCCTCGACGAATTTGAACAGAACCTCATCGACCGTGGAGACATCGAGGAATGGGCTTCATCAGTTCAACAGGAAGGCTCGCGCACTGCGATCCTGTGTAACACCAATGCTGAGGTCTTTCGTGTGTCGAGGTACCTGCGCGAAGCCGGTGTGCGCCATGTTGTTAGACGAACCGCACAAGAGTTCGGGGCTGCGAGGTGGGTCGCGCAATCGCTGGGCTCATTGGTCGGGCAGCGCATTCCCAGATCAGAGGTCGAGGAGGCGCTGTCGAAGTTCTGCTCGCCAGAGGTGGCAGAGGACCGATGGTATCTACTGAAGTCGGCAGAAGGTGACTCGCGGAATCACAATCAGCTCAATCTTTCCCGTTTGCGGACCGTGATTCGATCCGGTGCCATTCCATTGACTCTGACTGAACCGGACACGGCCGACGTCATCGTCTCGACGGTTCATAAAGCCAAGGGGCTCGAGTTTGAACGTGTCTTCGTTGTCGAACCGAATTTCTCTCGTAAGGACGAAGACCCGTGGGTAGTGATGCGCGGTCGGTACGTTGCGCTGAGTAGGGCGCGCGATGACCTATTTCTGTGCAGGCTTCCGAAGGACTGGGCGAGTTTTAGATCCGAGTTTTGGTTGCGGGATCGGTTGATGGAGCGGGTGCCGGGCAAGAAGCCAAAGACCAAGCGAACGAGATCTGTGGAATTTCGATACAACGATGTCGAAGTTGATGCCCCTGTCGGTAACGGCAAAGTGAGCGCGGCAGCGATTCAGTCTCGACTTAGTGATGACGCATTGGTTGGTCAGAGACTTGAGGCAACACTCGACCTGGATTTGTCTACGTCAGAGCTGCCGATGTACTTGCTGACGACGGAAGACGGTCACACGATCGGACGGACCAGTGAGACCTTCAACGAGGAGTTCAAGAGGGCATTCAACCTGAAAGGCGGGTCGTGGCCTGCTTCGGTAACCGGGTTGTCGGTTGTCTCGGTGGAGACAGTGGCAGGAGATCCGGCGAAGACGGAAAAGATGGATGTCAGTTTTGCAGGATTCTGGTTGGCTCCGCGAGTTTTTGGTCTGGCACAACCTGATTGGTCGAATATGGAGGACATGCAGTGAGCTCGCCAGTTGATTCTTCGCTTGACGAAAAATATCGGTTCCGCGACGAGATGGTCGAGGAGCTGTCCCGTGATGTCATTGGTCCGGGGGGTGGTGCATCTGAGGTGATCAAGGAAGCGCCATTGGATCGGTACATCGTCGGGGTCTTGTGGCCGGCTGATGAGGTATTGCAGGAAGAACCTGAGCCGGACGGGACCGAGCCGAGCGATCAGACTGCGACCGAAGACAGCCCGGTCGCTCAGGCTCGTATGCGATTTCCGTCATCGATGGGGCTCACGTTCTCGGTGAAGTTGGACGCCGCAACGGCGGTCAAGATCTCCGCCAAGGCCGCGTACTACCTTCCGTTGGAGTCGCGAGAGGACGGCGGGGAGAAGCCGAAACGCCGCCGGGAAAGTGATTGGCAGCGTCATGAGCTCGACATCGAACCCGTCATTCATGCAGTTGACGTGCCAGGAACTTACCGGCCCGAAATGCCGGAAGGGCTGGAGCTTTATGTGTATGTGCGACCAGTCCGCGAAGGTTCAGTAACGGTATCTGTGGCCTTGCGCAACACCCAGGAATCCGTGAAAGGTGAACTGCGCGACGCGAAAGCGTGGTTCCAAGTCGGGTTGATCATTGACACCGATTCGCCGGCGATCGTTGACCGCTCTCGTCAGCGAAATCTTGGTTCTGATCCTGACCTTGACGGCGCAGCTCTCTTGTACCGTAACATGCGGACTTTCGCGATCGGTCACGGCTGTGCGGTCGAATGGGTGGGTGCAAATGCCGTCGGCGAGTGCATCGCGCAAGTTGCGACAACGTTCCTCCCGACACACGAAGTCCCACGTGCGAGGCCGGGCATCCTTGATGATTCGGTCAATCTGCGCATGTCTTTCCTCTCCGACGCGCCCGATGCGGAGGTTCTGGGGAGCCTGCGCGCAATGTCGCGGCAGTATCGACAGTGGATTGAAAACCTCGAGGCGACGCTCGACGACGGTACCGCTGACGTCGAGACGGACCTGGTGGACATCGCACGCAACAATATGAAAGCTGCGAAGCAGGCGGCCGATCGGATCGATGCAGGAATCTCCCGCTTGCAGAACGATGCTGACACCATGCGGGCATTCCGGTTGTCCAACAAGGCGATGCAGTTACAGCGTGCAAGGCAGGTATGGGTTCGTTCGGGAGCGACAGGCACAGCTGATCAGGGTTTGGATCAGCAGTGGTATCCCTTCCAAATTGCGTACATTCTTCTTAACTTGCCTGGCTTGAGTGATCCGAACCATCCCGACCGTGACATCGCAGACCTACTGTGGTTCCCCACAGGCGGAGGAAAAACCGAGGCATACCTCGGCCTGGTTGCATTCTCGATCTTTCATCGACGTCTGAAAGATCCGAATGCCGTCGGTGTGGCTGTCATCATGCGCTACACGCTGCGGCTCTTGACAATTCAGCAGTTCGAACGCGCAACCATGCTCGTGTGTTCTCTTGAAACTGTGCGGTTGGCAAACTCAGAACTGGGATCGCGCGCATTCTCCATCGGTCTATGGGTTGGTTCAGGTGGCACACCCAATACCCTGGATGAGGCTAAGCGGTCCTTACGTGACTTGAAATCTGGTCGTGAGTTGACCGAGAAGAATCCGGTTCAACTTACGCAGTGTCCATGGTGTGGAAGTGAATTGGACTATCAGAATTACTCGGTGAAAACTGCGCCGGAACGACACTTGCATATTGCATGTGGAACGGCTGGTTGCGACTTCGCGGACGGCCTACCAGTGCATGTTGTAGACGAGGACATCTATCAGGCTCGCCCTGAGCTGATCCTGGGCACTGTCGACAAGTTTGCGGCAATGGCGTGGAATGCGAACGTAGGCAAGTTGTTTGCTCGTGACGGTATCGGATATGCCCCGGATTTGATCATTCAGGATGAGTTGCACCTCATTTCGGGTCCGTTGGGCTCGATGGTCGGGCTGTATGAAACCGCGATTGACGCTGCCTGCGAGGTGAAGAATTTGGCGGAAGGGACTACTCGCGGCCGGGCCAAAGTCATCGCATCGACGGCCACTATCAGGCGTGCTGAGAAGCAGATCAGGTCGGTATTTGCCAGGGAGGCAGCACAGTTCCCGCCGCCAGGAATCGACCCAGATCAGTCTTTCTTTGCGGAACCGGCACCGCGTGACACCCACGGGACACGTCGATACGTGGGCATCATGACGCCGGGCACAAGCCACGCAACGCTGTTGGTGCGTGTCTATTCGGCGCTGCTTCAGGCGGCAAAGGATCTCGAGGGAGACGACGACACGCGCGATCCCTATTGGACCCTGCTAGGTTACTTCAACAGTTTGCGTGTTCTCGGAAGTGCGTATCTCCAGGTCGAAGGAGACGTTAGAGAACGTCTACGGGTCGTAGCTAATAGGAGCGAGGGAGACCCACGAGAGATTCGTCGACTGAATGAGCTCACCAGTCGTGTGTCATCCTCGGAAATTCCAGGTGCGTTGAAGCAGATGGAAAGAACGGTCAGCGACGGAACACCAGACGACGTCGTGTTGGCGACCAACATGATTTCTGTGGGTGTCGACATCGATCGCCTCGGATTGATGGCGGTGATGGGCCAACCACAATCGAGTGCCGAGTACATCCAGTCCACCAGCCGGGTGGGCCGAAAGTATCCGGGGCTGGTAGTCACAATCTTCAACTCCGCGAGATCTCGTGACCGTTCACATTACGAGAGCTTCATTCCTTACCACCAAGCTCTTTACCGGGCAGTGGAGGCGACAAGTGCGACACCTTTCGCGGCGCGTGCCCGAGATCGAGGGCTGCACGGTGTTTTGGTTTCACTTGCGAGACTGCTGGTTCCAGGACTTGCTGCCGACGGTTCTGCATATCTGGCGGAGGACAACTGGGACGGTCTCCGGCAGGTGGCGGACATCTTGGAGCGGCGGGTCGCAGAAGTGGCTTTGGAAGAATCTGACGATACGCGCGACCAGATCGACAAACTGCTGGAAGTTTGGGCCGAAGCCGGCGAACAAAAGCCTCGTATGAAGTACCGAAATTCCAAGAATCTAGATGCGGCACTCTTGGTGGATCCCGCGACCGCATTGACCAACGACACGATCGAGTATTCGCAAGACGAGGCTCCCTGGCCAACCCTTCAGAGCATGCGCGACGTTGATGCAGAAACTGGCTTGTACCAGATTCCGATGAGGAGAAAATAATGACGACTGGCGCCAAAGCACGCCGTAGCCAGCTCCTGAGCACCTACGGTATTGGTGGGCTATTCCCTTCAGAATCAACAAGTTTCATGATCACAGGGTTGGACGACTGGAATGAGAGTCGAGCGCCAATCGTCAGTGAGCCGCGCCTTGCGCGTTCGTTGCGGGTTCGGGAGTTGAAGTCGCCGCCTGCAGGAACGGCTCGTGATGTCCCTGTCATCAGATTTCCCTACACACAGGTATGCCCGTCTTGCCGCAGGATCGGATCGATCTTTGACCTCTCGGGGGACTGGAACGTCGCGAAATGTAATAAATGTAAGGACAAAGCCGACCTGGCGCCGTTTCGCTTGATCACTGCATGTAGCAAGGGGCACATCGACGAATTTCCGTACTACCGCTGGCTTCACAAGGGACAGACCGGTGAGGGCGAGAACCATGAGATGCAAATGAAGTCCCTTGGTAAGACTTCGTCGCTGGCTGACTTGGTTCTGACGTGTACCTGCGGCGTGAAACCGAAGTCGTTGGACGGAACCTTTGGCCCTAAAGCGCTTGCCGAATACGGTCACTGCAGTGGTGCGCGGCCGTGGCTGGGGTTCGATCACAAGCAGGATTGCGCGGAGATCCCCCGAGTACTTCAGCGCGGTGCGTCGAACGTCTGGTTGCCAGCCGTGCGATCTGCGATCTCGATTCCGCCATATTCGGAAGCACTGGCGAAATTTGTAGACCGGCATTGGATCGCTCTGGCGGACCCGGAGGCCGTGACTGACAAACTCTTGGCGAATATCGCGGCTTCCTCGAACGGAAAGTTCTCGGTCGATCAGATCAACGCCGAGGCTGAACGTCGCCGAGGAGACGACGAGGATGAGGAACTCACGGAAGAAGCGCTACGGAAGCAAGAGTATTCGGCGCTGATTGACGGCCGTGACGAGAGTCAAGGCTCCGACTTTGTCAGTATCAAAATGGATCGTGACTCGTCGCTGCCGGACTGTGTCACGGAAGTGCGTAAGGTGACCCGACTTCGGGAAGTTCGTGCTCTGTACGGATTTTCACGGCTTAACGGCGTGAATGAACTTGGTGCTGACGGTCTCTGTGAACTGTCGCATGGCCGGAAAAGCTGGCTTCCGGCAATTGAAGTCATCGGTGAGGGCGTGTTTGTAGCGTTTGATCGGACTCAACTCGATGATTGGGCGAAGAAGCGATTCGCTCAGGATCGTCGCAAGTCACTGAAGCGAGCCGCAGATCGACAGGCAGTCGAATTTGGGCGAACCGAGGCTTCCGAGGTCGACATCGTGAAGGTGGCGATTCATACGCTCGCGCATGTGTTGATCGATCAGCTGTCGCTTGACGCGGGGTATCCGGCGGCATCGCTGCGCGAACGGCTGTTTGTCGATGACGAGATGGCCGGGCTGCTGATCTACACAGCAAGTTCTGACTCGGCAGGAAGCCTGGGAGGCGTGGCTTCACAGGCAGAACCCGAGTCCTTCGCAAGTGCACTCCATGAAGGACTAATCCGACTGTCCTGGTGCTCAGCCGACCCAGTCTGTGTCGAGGCAGGTGCATCCGGAACTGACGCGCTTAACCTGGCAGCGTGTCATGCATGTGTGCTGGTTCCTGAGACATCGTGCGAGCTGAACAACACCTTTTTGGATCGTGCGTTGTTGTTCGGTTCTCCCGAAAACAACCAGGAGAACGAAGGATTGTTCAGCGCCGTTGTCGCTGCCGGCTAGGTCTGGCATCACATGGTGGGGTGGTGAATGGCACCCCACCATGTGATGTGTCTGGCCGTTGCCTGGAGTGCTGCACGGACGGGTTTGTTTCGCGGGCTAATCTGATCTGGCTGTCCGATATGAGGAGTGACACGTGGCTGATATTGCCGCAGGTGAACGCGTAGTTGTTCGTGACGAGGAATGGCTCGTTCGAGCAGTCCGGAACACCGAAAGTGATGGGGCTCGCGTCGAGGTCACTGGGGTCAGTGAGTTGGTTCGTGATCAGGACGCGGTGTTCTTCGGAGTACTCGACACGATTGATCGACTCGACCCGCGCGACGGCAAGCTGGTGATCGATGAGTCTGCAGGATTCCGCCGTTCGAGGCTCTGGCTCGAATCTGTACGACGCGGCAGTCCACTTCCCACCAGCGACACCCGTATCGCCGTGGGCGACCGGGCACTGCTTGACCGAATGGACTACCAGCTGCGGCCGGCTGCACAAGCGCTACAGAATCTCCGGCCCCGAATCCTCATCGGGGATGCGGTGGGACTCGGCAAGACACTCGAGATCGGTATCTTGCTGTCGGAACTTATCCGGCGTGGTCGTGGCGAGCGCATCCTGGTTGTAACTCCACGAGCGGTGCTTGAACAGTTTCAGCATGAGCTGTGGACGCGGTTCGCAATACCGTTGGTGCGCCTGGACTCGAATGGCATTCAGAAGGTCAAGCAGACTTTGCCGAGTTCACGAAATCCGTTCAGCTACTACAAGCGGGTCATCGTTTCGATTGACACACTCAAGAACCCTGCGAAGTACAAGCATCATCTGAAGGATCAGCAATGGGACGCCGTCGTGATCGACGAGTGCCACAACTTGATCAACCGCACATCCCAGAACAACGAACTCGCCAGACTTCTTGCAGCACAGACTGATGCACTAATTCTGGCTAGTGCCACGCCCCATAACGGGGAATCAAAGTCATTTGCAGAACTGATCAATCTTCTCGATCCAACCGCCATTGCAGATCGTGAGGAGTACACCGCCAAGGATATCGAGCACCTCTATGTCCGAAGGCACCGCAATTCACCCGACGTCAAGTTGGATGTCGCACATCGGTGGAAGCAACGACGTACCCCCCGCGTGATCGAGGTTGTTCCCAATGCGGCCGAGGTAGCTGTGTTGCGCGAACTCGAGGACGTATGGCTTCACCCGACGGGCGATTCTGTCGTCACAGGGCAAGGGCGCCAACTATTTCCCTGGACTTTGTTCAAGGCATTTCTCTCGTCCCCGAAAGCCCTCCGCGCAAGCGTCGGTCGACGGTTGAAGTCTCTCGACTCCGCACCCTCTCCAGAGGCAAAAGCGCTGGTGCGCTTGGATGCTCTCGCCGAAGAAGCTGATCAACAAGGATCGTCGAAGCTCAAATCGCTCGTCGAACATCTGAAATCTGTCGGTGTGGGGAAGGGATCTACGACCCGCGTCGTCGTGTTCTCGGAGCGAATCGACACCCTGACGTGGCTGGGGGCTGAGGTCTCGAAGGCGCTCAAACTTCCAGCCAAGGCAGTGCAGGTGCTGCATGCCGGACTTCCTGATGAGAAGGTTCAGTCGGTAGTGGAGGGCTTCGGCCAGGCCAATTCTGAGATTCGAGTGTTACTCGCCTCGGACATGGCTTCCGAAGGTCTGAACCTGCACAAGGAATGTCACCAGCTCGTGCACTATGACCTCCCCTGGTCGTTCATTCGGATTCAGCAGCGCAACGGCCGCATCGACAGATATGGACAAATGCATGAACCGCAGATTGCCGCTCTTGCTCTGACCAGCGACTCCGATGACGTGCCGAGCGACTTGCGCGTGGTCACCAAGCTGCTCCAGAAGGAACACGAAGCCAATCTCGCGTTGGGTGACGCCGGAGTACTCCTTGATGTGCATGATGCTGACATCGAAGAGAAGACCGTTATCCAGGCGATTCGTGAAGGGAAGGATCTGGATGACGTTGTTCCGGAGCCGACGCCTGCAGCCCTGAATCCGTTTGCGCAACTCCAAGTAACGGCTGGCAGCCACAACGGCGACCCGACACCCGAGCGCGCCCCACAGCGTTCGTTGTTCCAGGACGACGACAATTTCCTCGCGGACGCATTGAAGGACGTCGCGTCCGAACCCGGCGGCCACGGCTTGGATATCGCTCGCGACGAAGATACAGACATGATCGCCTTCAACCCGCCGGCAGATCTTGTGCCGCGGTTTCGTGATCTGCCCTCTGAATATCTCGTCGAACAGAAAATTGTCGACCGCCTCCGAGTATCGGGGAGTGTTGAATTCGCCGAAGGCCGGCTCGATAAAGCTCGGAAGTCAACTGACAGTGCGTGGCCGGACGTTCATTTCCTTGCTCCGGTGCACCCAGTTCTTGATTGGGCGGCTGACCGATCGGTGTCTCGGTTCGGACGCAACGAGATACCAGTCCTGTCAGGAGCTGTCAGCGAGCCAGTCTTCTTGACTCAAGCAGTCTGGTCGAATGCCAAGGGGCAACCGGCAATTGCGCACTGGGGCGCAGTTCGTGGGTTGCCTGGCAATCCCGAAATCGGCGATTTCGACGAGACCTTGGATCAAGCAGGCATCAGGGAAGGCGCCTCCAATGCTGGTTTCGGCGACGTAGATTTGGAAGTGCTGCAGGCCCTGGTCCCTGCTGCGGTGGATGCTGCGACTGAACACCTTCGCGACCGCCGCGACGACTTCGAAGCGGACTTGCTCCGGCGTATCGATGAGTATCGAAAGAGCCTGAAAGGTTGGGAACAAACAGTTCTCGATATAGTGACGGACTCGGGACGGCGAACCGGATCGAAGCTCGAAATCTCCGAGACCATCGACGAATCTTCCGCTCTCATCGATTCCCTCGCCGCCAGCGGTGACCCCTTTGTTCGCGTCGTTGCTGTGATTGTGCCGAAAGCAGGTCTGTAACCAATGTTCGATTCAGTCTCCAACGTCAACGACTATCTGTCTGAGCATTGGCTCGCCGAAGTCTTCCCCAACAAGCTGAAGGATCTGGCGAAGGGTTGGAAGGAACTCGATTCCCCGGGCAAGGACACTCCCATGAAGGGGCTGTCGGCGATCAGCGGTAGCTATCTAACTGCATTGGGCAAACTGCCCGACCCGACTCAGCCGGATTACGACACATCAGTGACGGAACTTCACGGGATGTTGCTCAGCGCTGTGGGTTTCGATAGTGCCGAAACCGTTCTCGAAACTTTCCAGGGTGAAACCCCGATTGCCGTCCCATTGTTGGGACGCTTCGCCAGTGCTACCGCAACCGACGCTTTGCATATTCTGCAGGCTGTTCCGACTCTCGATGCGGATTCGCTCTTCTCGGCCGATGCGGAGTTGATTTCCCCTCTGCAACTGTCGATTACGGGGGCAACGACAGAGCTGCTGGGATCAGTATCGAAAGCTGTCACGCAGCTTTTTGTTAGTGACCACGCTCCGCGATATCTCCTCGTGGTTGCGGGCAGCGTCGTGCTCCTGACTGACGCTGCTCGCTGGTCCGAAGGCCGATACCTGGCGTTCGATATTGCAACGGCATTGGACCGACGCGATGAAAAGGCAACCGGCGAGCTCGCACACCATGCGGGGCTCTGGTCTGCCGATGTGTTGCTCCCGAATGACGACGGCAAGACGGCGCTGGACGCCTTTACTGAGGATTCCGAGAAGCATGCAGTAGGTGTCAGCGAAGATCTTCGTGAGGGCCTTCGTATTTCGATCGAGAAGATCGCCAACGAGGTTCTCGATCAACGTCGTGTCGCTGGCAGGCCGGTCAATGGAATTCCGGAGCTTCCCAAGGAATTGACGATCCAGTCGTTGCGCTTTCTGTATCGAATCTTGTTCCTACTCTTCGCTGAAGCACGCCCAGAGCTTGGAATTCTGCCTGTTGGAGCACCCGAGTACGGATCCGGCTATGGTCTTGACCGCCTGCGTGAAATCACCCAGGTGCCGCTGACAGGAAAATCGGCTGGCGGACATCACCTGCATGAGTCTCTGAACTTGCTGTTCAGGCTCGTCAACGATGGGCATGGCGCTGAGAATCGAAATGGCGACGGACTCGTGTTCGAGGCGATGCGTTCGGACCTATTCGATCCTGCGCGTACGCCGTTGATTGACGATGCGACGATCAGCAACAAGGTGTTGCAAGAAGTGCTGACTTTGCTTCTCCTGTCCAAGCCTTCGAAGAACAAAAACAAGCAACGTGGTTACATCTCCTACGCGCAGCTCGGTATCAACCAGTTAGGTGCCGTCTACGAGGGCCTGATGTCCTACTCAGGTCTGATCGCCGACGGCGATATGGTCGAAGTTGCGAAGGATGGCAATGCGGACAAGGGCTCATGGCTCGTGCCGTCCACCAAGTCGGGCGACTACGATGCTGACGATGTTGTTTGGCGCGAGGATCGCCTGACGGGTCGCAAGGATATCGTTCGACATCCGAAGGGCAGCTACGTTTTTCGACTTTCAGGCCGTGATCGCCAGCGTAGTGCCTCGTATTACACCCCAGAAGTGTTGACCAAGACTGTCGTTAAGCATTCGTTGGCCGAATTGATCACGGACGAGACGACTGCCGCTGAGATTCTCGAGTACCGGATCTGTGAGCCAGCGCTCGGTAGTGGCGCCTTTCTGAACGAGGCAATCAATCAGCTTTCTGCTGAGTATCTGACCCGCCGCCAGGATGAACTAGGCGACCGCATTCAGCCGGAGGACTATGCGACCGAGCTACAGAAGGTGAAGGCCTACCTGGCGCTTCATCGCGCTTACGGTGTGGACCTTAATGCCACTGCTGTTGAACTTGCGGAGGTGTCGCTCTGGCTCAATGTCATGCACAAGGGGCTGCAAGCGCCGTGGTTCGGTCTGCACCTTCGCCGTGGCAACTCTTTGATCGGGGCGCGCCGCGCGACCTACGATTTCACCTCGCTCGGGAGGGCGAAGAAAAGCTGGTTGAAGACACCTCCGATTGACAGACCTTTGGCTGAAGGTCCTATTGGTGATGGTGAGATCCACCATTTCCTTCTGCCTGCTGATGGATGGGCGGCCGTAGCTGACGCAAAGCAAGCCAAAGAGCTGGCGCCGGAAGCTGCTGCAGCGCTAAAGAAGTGGCGCGCTGAGGTGACGAAGAAGCCTAGTGCGAGGCAACTCGATCGCCTGCGTGCATTGTCGCGACGTGTGGAACGGCTGTGGGAGCTAGCGATGCGTCGCCTCGAGATTAGCGAACGAGAGGTTTCGCGGCAGATTAACGTGTGGGGAGCTGACCTTTCAGCAATCACCGCAGCGGTAAGTCGTGAACAAGTTGAATCTGAGCTGCTCGATCCAGAGGGGCCGTACATGCGCCTGAGGCTGGCGATGGACGTTTGGTGTGCGATGTGGTTCTGGCCTTTGACAGGATCGGTCGAGGATTCTGGCAACGATGAGGACAACCATCCAGGTCCGCCAGATCTGGACGCATGGACGAAGGCGCTCGAAGGTCTCCTTGGCGCTGATGGCGTACGCAGGGGTGCAGAAGACCAGGGTATGTTCCATGAGACAGTCGAGCGTTTCGATCAGCTGTCGAAGATGGATGAACTTGAGCGTGGCTTCTACGGGATGCAGTCGGTGCCAAACCTCCTCTCGAAGCACGAGTGGCTCGGAACGGCACGAGGCATCGCGGACGAGCAAGGATTCTTCCATTGGGAGCTGGACTTTGCACATATTTTCAAGCGCGGCGGTTTCGATCTGCAAGTCGGTAACCCCCCATGGGTGCGGCCTGTGTGGAGGGACGATGTAGCGCTTGCGGAATCTGATCCGTATTTCCTTTTGCAGGAGAAGATTCCCGAGAAGACATTTAAGGCGCGACGAATCGTTTTGCTAGAGGAGAGATTGGTGCGAGAGCGGTACTTCGATGATTTGTCGTCATGGGCGGGTACCGCGGCGCATTTGGGGTCGGCTCTGGAGCATCCAGTGTTGGCAGGAGTGCAGACCAACCTTTATACAAATTTCATGGAGAGAGCCTGGAGAAATTCGGAGGGCGGAGGTGTTGTTGGTCTCTTGCACCCCGAGGGGCATTTGACCGATCCGAAGGCAGGGAATCTTCGAGCCGAAACTTATTCAAGGCTCACGACCTACTTTAACTTTATTGAGGCTAATCGGTGGTTCGATGGAGTTGACAGCCCGTCGCAAACATTTGGTATTCACATCTATTCTGCTGCCGGGCCAATTTCGTTCAATATGATGACCAATCTTCAGTCGATTTCGACTATCGATGGGAGTCTATCTGGTGTGGGATCGGATGAAATTCCTGGTATGGCATATCCTTCGGGTGAGCGTGATCTTCGCTCACACGGATCACGCGTTATCCAAATCGGCGAAGAGACACTTCGTGACTGGGCTCTACTATTCGATCCGGTTGGTACGTGTGCGTCACGGGCTCGGTTAGTTCGTCCGCTGACGCATGAGCATGTAGAGGTGTTGTCTCTGTTTGCGCATCAGGCGCAGCGCCTTGCTGACATGGGCTACAAATGGATGCGTTGCTTCGAAGAAGATAAGGCGAAGAAAGATGGTCTTGTCGAGTGGCAAACGGGGTATGTCGATTCTTGGGATGAAGTTGTTTTTCAGGGCCCGCACTTCACTGTTGGGAACCCCTTCGCGAAGGAGCCTAACGAATTCTGCAACAGCAAAGGCGACTATTCGGCCTGGGACCTCGAATTGCTCGGTGATTCAGTAATTCCTCGGACCAACTACCATCGTGCTACGAGTCGTGAAACATATGAGGCAGGTATCCCTGTGTGGGGAGGGCGTCCGGCTACGGACTACTGGCGAGTTGGTTGGAGAGCCATGACCCAGCCAGGTCTCGAAAGATCACTGCATTCGGCGATGCTTTCTCCAGGTACCGCTCATGTGCATACTGTGCATTCAAGTTTTGTTGGATCGGTAGAGGCGCTTGATGGATCGAATTCCACGCGTGCGGCGGACGCTCTGAATACAGTTCTTACTGCGGGAATGTGGTCTTCATTGCCCTTGGATTATCTGGTTAAGGTCAGTGGCAAGACCCATGTGCAAGCTGAGTTGATCGATAGGTTTCCATCGCCTCTTGATCATCCCGCATCACGTTTCTTGTTGTTGCGCACACTTCGTCTCAATTGTTTGACACGAAAATATGGCGACCTTTTTGAGGCTCTCTATCGAGAGTCCTTCGTGAAGGATTCATGGACATCGGCGATGCCGAATATATCAGAAATGGGGATATGTGCATCGATATGGGAGATGGAAACTCCACTTAGGTCCGATTTCGAACGGCGGGCGGCGCTGGTCGAGATTGATGCGTTGGCTGCACTAATGCTGGGACTCTCAGCCGAGCATCTGGCGTTGATGTTCCGTGCCCAGTTTCCTGTTCTGCGAAAATATGAGTATGAGATGTACTTCGATGCGAAGGGGCGAAAGATCGCAAAGGATCATCACGCGCAAGGCGTTAAGCAGCAGAAGGAAGACTACAAACTGCTGCAGGCATATCTTGATGGAAATGACAGCGGGGACCTCCTCGATCGCTACAAGCCCTTCCCTCCGGACGAGAACCACGATGAACCGTGGTTCTACAAACCTGACCGCGAAGCTGAGATGCGCACTGCCTACGCTGAATTTGAGCGGAGGCTTGGGCTAGATGGTTAAGGACGCCGCACCGACATTTCCCTCGCTGCTGGCAGAGGAAACGCGGGACTCAATTACGGAGTACCTGTCCACCACCTTCTCGCTGGCAGATGTCAACGCGGGCAAGGCGCTCAGCGAGTTCCTACGCGATCCCGAAACTGGGATCTTCCGTGGGCCATACCTCAAGCTCCGCACGCCATACCAACAGGTGGAAAAGAGTTGGAAATCGCCGCTGGAATGGATGCCAAAGGGGTTCCTACCTTTTCAGCATCAAGCGCAGGCATTCGATCGACTATCAACGCATGGACGAGCCGCGCAGCCGACGATCGTGACCACCGGGACAGGCTCAGGTAAAACTGAGTCCTTCCTCGTTCCACTGCTTGACCATGCCCGGCGATCAGCCGCTCGCGGAGAGCGCGGGATCAAAGCGATCATCTTGTACCCGATGAACGCGCTGGTCACCGACCAGGCTCGTCGCTTGGCGAACTATCTCCACGACGATCCTCAGCTCAGTGATGTCACGGCTGGCGTATACATCGGTGGTGAGGGCCGGCGAAGAACTCGCACCCGCAACCAGCTGGTCGACCACCGCGACGAGCTACGGAAAAACCCGCCCGACATCCTGCTTACCAACTACAAGATGCTTGATCTTTTGTTGCTGCGCTCAGGCGATAAACCATTGTGGGACAACACTGCAGCAACCCTGCAGTACCTTGTGCTCGACGAGTTTCACACCTACGACGGGGCTCAGGGAACCGATGTGGCGATGCTTATCCGCAGGCTCGGCGCACGAACCGGCGTGGCGGAGGCCGGACGGCCGCTGGGCCGCATCACTCCAGTCGCAACCTCTGCGACAC
Organism: Rhodococcus globerulus; assembly: GCF_019334125.1. Taxonomy (NCBI): domain Bacteria; kingdom Bacillati; phylum Actinomycetota; class Actinomycetes; order Mycobacteriales; family Nocardiaceae; genus Rhodococcus; species Rhodococcus globerulus. Next base: position 5,979,813 of record NZ_CP079698.1, on the reverse strand, counting down.
TTGGTGGAGGTTCTCGCTCGGATGAACTGCGAGAGTTCGCTGAAACGATCTTTGGTACCGAGTTCTCACCCGAATCGCTGATCACCGAAACGTCATTGTCCGCTGCGGATGTTGTGCCGCACGTCGACTTTGGGCTAGAGATACCCTCAGTCGAGGCGATTCGGGATGCTCCTGAGGTCGATGCCTCAGTCGCCGGATCATGGGAACCGTTGGCGCGAGCCGTGCTTCAGCCCTCGGCGGAACCTGGCGCGCACGCGGCTGAGATTGACTATGCCGACCCGGTAGAAATTGGCGAAACTCTGCGGACTCATTTCCTGACTCGCGTCGTGATCGACACTCTTGGTGGTGAGCCCCTCACGCCGGCTGATGCGGTCACGAGGATCACTCAGGCCGGTGTCCTCCCGTGGGGGGTGCATAACTCGACGAAACCTCTCGAGGTGCAACAGGCGTTGCTCAAGTTTCTTGCGTTGATGTCCGTGGCGAGAATCAAGGACGACAACGGCAACCTGCGGCCGATGATCAACGTCCAGGTTCAGCTGTGGGTACGGGAACTTACCCGCATGCTCCGAAGTCTCAGTCGCGAAACCAGATTTGACTGGTGGCATGACGGGCTACCAACCGAAGGCACGTTTCTGCCCGCGGCACATTGCCGCGTGTGCGGACACTCCGGATGGATTGCAACGACAACAGAACTCGGTGACGAGCTCGGCCATGATCCCGTCACAATCTGGCGAGACAGTGCCAGGCTGACCACCCGATTCAAAACACGTGCCCTGCTCCTAGCCGACGAAAGTGATAAAGGCGTCAGCTATCTCGACCCAGATACCCTTGAAATCGGGTCAGTCCCGAGTGCGAATGCGCTTGCGGTCCATTGCACTCCAGACGAAAAGGCGGCATTCGATCAGACATGCCCCTCGTGCGGCGCGAAGAACGCAATCCGATTCATGGGATCGAGTGTCGCCACCCTCCTGAGTGTTGGGCTCACCAGTGAGTTCGGATCCACTCTTCTCGCCGATAGCGAGAAGAAGACCCTCGTTTTCACCGATTCGGTGCAGGACGCCGCACACCGTGCGGCATTCATCGAGGGGCGCGCGTTCCAATTCAACTTTCGATCCGCTCTGCTGGGCGCGACGCACGGCGAACGGACAACTCTCAAGGACACATCCGATCGACTTGTCGCCGACATTCCCGTCGATCAGCTTTACTCGATTACTCCGCCTGACTTTGTACGTCGTACGGGAGTCGACGGCGCGTGGTTGGAGAACGATCCTAAAGGGTGGATGCGTGAACTGTTGGGAGTGCGGATCGCCTTCCAAGCGCAACTGGAAGCAGGGCTGAATGCCCGCGTGGGTCGTACGCTCGAGCTCACTGGCGCGATGGCCGTCGATGTTGACGTCGATCTGCTGCTGTTTTCGCAGCGCGCTCACGACATTCACCAGAACCTGCCACAGCTGAGCCTGAATCTTGGTGGGGGACCGTCAGGTCAGCTAAGTCTTGAGGTACCTGACCAGAGGCCACAACAGCTCGAGCTTGAATCTGAGTCCGTGGGCGGCCCTCGCTATGACATCTGGATCTTGGGGTTGTTGGAGCATGTTCGGGTGAACGGCGGTGTCTACCACCAATGGCTCACGCGCTACATCCTTGATGAAGGCCGACGCTGGTCGATTTGGGGCGGTAGTGCTGAGGGAATGCCTAAATTCCCGCTTGGGCGACCTGCTCCCGGGTTTTTGACCACCGGTGCGGCTGGCGACACAGACTTCATGGCAGTCAATCCGCGGGGTGAGTCCTGGCTGACCGATTGGACGAGGCGGTGCCTTGGAGTGACAGCGCCTGAAGCTAGAGCGCTACTCGCAGACGTGATCGACACTCTCGCAAGCGAAGACGGGCCACTCGAACGACGCAGTGGCGAAAAGGGATCCAAGGTTTACGGCATCACGCCGGACCGGATCATTCTGGACCCCAACGACATTGCTCGGTTGCAGTGCCCGATCTGTCATCACGTGCAGCCCAGCTCGAAGCAGCGGCAGTCACTGTGGACCGGGGCTTCGTGCCCACGAATGCGGTGCCCGGGCACTCTGAGTTTAGTTGAGATGGAGTCCGAAAACTTCTACCGGAAGATGTATCAGTCGGGACGCATCCGGCGCATTGTCAGTGCGGAGCACACCGGGCTGCTTGACAGGGAAGAGCGAGAGGAAGTGGAGGCGCGCTTCAAGAGCGGTGGCTCGCCTGTTGACCCCAACATCCTTGCGTGTACGCCGACACTGGAACTCGGTATCGATATCGGCGATCTCAGTACCGTCGCACTAGCCTCGCTGCCACGGTCCACCGCGAGCTATCTTCAGCGGATCGGACGTGCCGGCCGTTCGACAGGCAATGCGTTCGTTCTCGCTGCCGTGCCCAGCTCGCCCCGTGACCTCTACTACTTTGCCCAGCCAGGCCACCTTCTCGCCGGTGAGGTGCTGCCGCCCGGTGCGTACCTCAATGCGACGGAGTTGCTCTATCGGCAGTTCTTCGCATTCACGTTAGACCGCCTCGCAACTGGTGGTCTTGGCGTCGTACCCGTGATGCCACCCAAGCTCAGCGCAGCGTTGAGCGGAGGTATGGCGGATGGAGCGTGGTTGCGTGCTGTGATCGACGCTGCGACTGCGGACGCTGACTCTCTGAGCTCAGAGTTCCTTGGGCTGTTCGGCAAGAAGCTTGTGCCGGAAGCACAGTCCGCGGTGAAGGACTTCGCTGGCGGAGGGCTCCGTGAGAGCGCGGCGCGAGTAGCACTGGCGTGGCAAACGGATTCTGACGAAATTCGCAGTCGTCTCAACGATCTCGCCAAAACCGTGGCGGAGATCGACAAGCATGGTCATCTTGACGACAAGCAAAAGGATGACCGCAAGCGCTGTATGGGAGAGTCGCGAGCACTTGGCGATCAATTACGTGAGCGCGGACGTCAGGAGACGTTGACAGGCTTGAGTGGGGTAGGCCTACTACCGAACTACAACCTGCTCGACGATTCCACCACGCTCGACGTGCACCTCTGGTGGACCGCAAACGAGAATGACTCCCCAGAGCCGCAAGCACTCGACCTCACCTACCAACGAAGCAGCAGTAGCGCGCTCACCGAGTTGGCGCCGGGAGCGTACTTCTATGCCAGCGGCAAGCGCGTGGAGGTTGATGCCGTTGACGTCGGGCCGCTTTCGCAACCGCTGTGGGCCAACGCCAGGTTGTGCCCGTCCTGCGGATGGGGGACAACTAACGCGTCGGCGCCGTTGACCGCATGTCCGCGATGCCACAGCTCGGCAGTGACCGACGCCGGTGCAGTGCATAAGGTTCTGCCATTGCAGCGGGTATCAGCGGTGCACCGTCTCGACGATGTTCTGATTGATGAGGACGCTGACGACAGAACCAAAACGTACTTCGGGCGCGTCACCGGGGTTGATATCGACCCCGCGGACATCGTCGACGCATGGAAGCTGAAAGAGACGGTCTTCGGCGCCGAGTACGCGCGGTCTGCGGTAATACGTTCGATCAACGTCGGGCTAGGTGATATCCCTGGCAACGAGATGATCATTGCCGGAGAGACGCTCTCGGCAGCAGGATTCACCACGTGTTCTCACTGCGGCGTTGTGGCCAAGAAAGCGACCGAAAAGGATAAGGCCCGCCACCGGGGCTACTGCGCGACCAGGCGGGGCACAGCTGAAAAATGGGAGAAGCTGCTGCTCTCTCATGAGCTGAAAACGCAGGCTGTCCGGCTGTTGCTGCCGGTTTCGTTGTTGCATTTCGAGACGACGATGACGTCCTTCAAGGGAGCGTTGCTACTCGGTCTGCGACGTGATTTCGGTGGCGACCCCCAGCACCTTGCGGTTGTTTCCTCGAGCATGAGTGACGGTACGGGTTCGGTGAGGCGTTTCCTCGTCTTGCATGACACTGTCCCTGGCGGCACCGGCTACCTAGACCGATTCGGGCAGCCTGAACGGTTGCGGCATATTCTCACCCTCGCGCGGGATGTTCTTGCGGCATGCCCGTGCAGACTCGAAGGCCGTGCCGCGTGCCACCGATGCTTGTACGGAGTCCTTCAGTCCCGTGAAATGCCCAATGCATCAAGAGAATCGGCGTTAGGACTGCTCGACAACTTCCTTCAAGATTGGGATGTCGAGAAGATCCAAACCGTCAGCACAGTTGACATAGCCAAAGTTCAACTCAGTGAATTGGAACTGCAGTTCCGGGAGGCACTCAAGGAACGGATCGCGTCTCGCGAAGGATGGTCAATCGAAGCCGCGATTGGCTCCAAGGGCGAAGAGCTTGACCTGCGACTCGCGAATCCCGACGGAGAGCCCCGGCGGTGGCGTATGCGACCGCTGGTTGACGTCAAAGCAGGATCGATTGCGACGCAACCGGACTTCCTCCTGACACGAAGCGACGCGCAGGGGTGCGACGTTGCAGTCTACCTGGACGGCGCGAAATTCCATGCGAGCGTTGAGCACAACCGAACCGACGACGATGCGGTGAAGCGCGATGCATTACGCCGTGATGGTCGGCGAGTGTGGTCGATATCCTGGGATGATGTTCAGGCCTTTATTTCGAATTCGCTGAAGGCTGCAGTGCCGGACCTCGTCCACCAACAGGTACAGAATGCTGCGAGTGTTGGTATTGACGACCCACGGTTGAAACTGTTGTGGGGCAACCCGATCGACTTCCTGATCGAGTACCTGGCTGATCCCGACGCAGAAGTGTGGGGTGATGGCGCGCAAGGAACCGTATTTGCGATTGTGAATCCGGGAAGACACGGATCGGACGCATTGATTAAGGTGAAACCAGGCAGCTTTGATGCGAGCCTGAATTCATTCCTCAGTGGCACCCAGGCGGATTCAGAATCAGATGGAACCGTAATGCTGGTGCCCCGGAACGGCTTGAGTGGATTACCGCTGATCGTGGTTGCCGATCCCGCGAACCACGTTGCCACAACGGGAGTACTCAGCGTGCTGGACGACCGCCACACAGAGGTTGGTGGTCCCGAGCACGCGGCGCGATGGCGTGACTGGCTGCGATGGGCGAACGTTCTGCAGTTCCTCACCTTGCCGCGCTTTGGACATCAAATGCCGATGCGAATGGTGGAGATATGGACTCGACGTTCCGTTGATCCGTTGGCGCAGTCGCATATTCCATTGTCGGCTCCTGCGCAATCCGTGACCGCCGGCCAGATTGCCGAGCTGGCGCCTGAATGGGCCGTTGTTCGGGACTACACAGATCCAGTCCTTGCGAAGCTGATCGAGATCATGGCAGCAGCCGCCATGGATGTGCCAGAAGCTGGTGCAGAAGTGGGCCCAGATCAAAGTATCTGGCAGGTAGAACTTGCATGGCCCGCTGCAAAGGTTGCCGTCGTCGTTGATATTGACGATGACCGTGATCAATGGCTCGCGAAGGACGGGTGGACAGTACGAACCGTCGAGGACGAGAACGTTCCGGATACGCTTGCCCGCGATCTGGAGAATGCCGTGAATGGGAGTAGCAAGTGAAGACACACGTCCTGATGCATGACCTGTTTCAAGACTCCTATGACAGCCTCGACGGCAGCGTGCGCAGTCGTGTGCTCAGTTTCATGGTGAAGCTGCAGCAGGATCCGGATGCAACCGGGTTGGATTTCAAGATCCCGAAGCTCGCAAAAACCAAGCACGTGCGTACTGCCCGAGTCACTGACAACTATCGTGCTGTTCTCATTGCCGCAGGGGATGACTCGGAAACCAGCACCTTGTACCTCGTCGCAGTAAAGAAGCATGACGACGCGTACGAGTACGCCAGCAAGCTCACGCTTCAGGTCAATCCGAAGACTGGCGCTGCCGAGCTGTTCGATTCATTGGCCCTTGACGAAGCAGTGGACAAAGCGCGACAGGTTCAGCAGGCGACCGACACCGTCAAACCCTTGATGCCTGCGAAGGTCAGTCAGAAGGACCTGGAACGATTTGGCGTCGAATCCGAGATCGCCGAGCAGTTGAAGAAGGTGTCCGACGAGGACACCCTGGAATCCATTGTTACTGCACTCCCTTCGTCGCAAGGCAGTGCTGTGCTTGATTTGGTGTACGGCAAAAGTCCGGATGATGTGTGGGCAGATCTCGTGGTTGACGAGCCTGGTGAAGTCGACGTCGAGGATCTCTCCGCTGCACTGCAACGACCGCTGTCACGACTGAGCTTCACAAGCTTCGATGGTGAAAATGAAGACGAGCTTCGGGCAGTTCTCGAAGGAGACTTCGCGAAGTGGCGCGTGTGGCTGCATCCACTTCAGCGCAAACTCGCGACGCACAAGGGTTGGAACGGCCCCTTCCGTGTTACGGGTGGAGCTGGCACAGGCAAGACCGTAACGGCAATTCACCGCGCGAGATTCCTTGCTCGACAGCTAGATTCGCAAGAAGCCGTGACGAAGGTTCTGTTCACTACATTCACCAAGAACCTTGCTCGGACAATTGAATCCCAGCTCAAACAGCTGGCCGGACCCAAGGTCCTGGATCGAGTTGATGTAGTCAACATCGACGCCTTGGCGCGGCGCGTTGTCACAGCATCGGATGCCGGACGCATTGCAGTCGCAAACACGAAGTTTGTGTCGTCCGATAGTTCCGAGGTGAGAGAACTGTGGTCTTCCGCTGCACTGGTTGCCACGGGAACCTGGGATGCCACTTTCTTGGCCGATGAATGGTCGCAGGTTGTCTTGGGCAACGCGATTGTCGATGAAGCCGGCTATCTCAGGGTGCCCCGAAGTGGTCGGAGTCAGCGTCTGAGCCGGCCTCAGCGCGCTGATGTCTGGAAGGTGATCGAGCAATTCGAAAGTCTGATGCGGTCCCAGGGTCTGATGACCTTCACACAGCTGGCCTCTCAAGCAGCCGCAACTTTGCTGTCTGACTCGACGCTCCGGGACCAGCTGGGGTATCGACATGTAGTGGTTGACGAGGCGCAGGATCTTCATCCTGCCCATTGGAAGCTGCTACGAGCGTTGGTGCCTGCGGATAGCGACGACATGTTCATCGTTGGTGACGCCCACCAACGCATCTACGGTCGACCGGCACCGCTCTCTCGCTTCGGAATTGAGACGAGAGGCCGATCGCGTCGCCTCACAATCAACTACCGAACATCGAAAGAAATTCTGCAATGGTGCTTGGGCGTCGCAGACACTGAAGTCGACGACCTCGATCTGGCAGCGGACACCCTCGCGGGTGCGCGGTCAGTCTTCGGCGGGCCTGCGCCTGAGGTCCTCGTACGTAAAAACATCGCGGATGAGAACAACGGTCTTGCTGCCCAGGTTCAGAAATGGGTCGGCGAAGGCTTGAATCTCTCCGACATCGCAGTCTTCGCGTTGGACAAAGACAGCGTCAAAGACCTAGCTGAATCGCTCCAATCCTCGGGTATTCAGAGCGTCATCGTGACTGATCGTTCAGACGAGGACAAGAGTGGAGACGCAGTCCGAGTGATGACGATGCACCGGGCGAAGGGGCTGGAGTTTCGTGCTGTCGCAATGTGCAGGCTCGGTGAAGGCGAATTCCCGCCCTTCTATGTCAAGAGGTTGACCGGGGTGGATCGGGTTCAAGGGGAACTAAAGCTGCGCCGGATTCTTTATGTCGCGGGCTCGCGCGCCCGGGAGCAACTGGCGCTGTTCGGCACAGGGAAGATTTCCGACCTTGTAGGAGAAGCATTGTAACAATCGTGAGTTGGCTAGGTCCCCCGAACGACGACCTTCGGGGGACCTAGCTGTGCCATTCATCGACGCCACTGCAGCCTGCGGTGAGGGGTGTCTGGGACTTGCGGCCTAACGAATTGCTTCTATCGCCGCAAATGCTGATTTCAAAAGAGGGCTGTCTTTGCCTAGCTTGGACAACGAAATCCGCTGTGCGGACAGAATATCCCGTGCTGGCACTGCCTCGTTTTGCGAAAGGTTGTAGGTGGTTCGTGCGATCTCGACGAATCGACCCTTCGATTCCGCTGTGCTCATGTCGATCGAGGTCCCCTCGGTCTCGCTCAATATTGCTGCCTCAGGGACCTTGCCGTCGAGGTAGAAGACGTTCTGACGGCTCCACTTCAGAATTGTCTGAAGATTGATTGCTACACTCGAATCATCCACCTTTGAGTCTCTAGTGTCGGCGAAATGAGTAGGTACACAACCAAGCAGGCTAGTCGCGAGATCTTCCCAATTCTTTCGATTTTCTGGAGTTGTAGGCAGAGAGTCAATTAGGGACCAATCTGCATTTTCTATGCGCTGGTCACCGTCCAAAAGAAGTACCGTATCTGATGATTGGGACAGTGCGAGGGCGGGGATTGAATATTTTATTAGATTTCCTGACCCTCCAGGAAATATGACAGGATCAATCGTCCCTAGAAGCTCCGTGCAATTCAATCGAATTGCGCAAAGAAGTACTTCCTTCACTAGGGAATCTTCGACCATTATTCGCTTCTTTGTCAGGCCGGTGACATGCCCAATGTGAAAGAAGGCGTTAGTATGATGCGTTTCGTTTGATATTAACGAGACGTCGCCTGTCGAGGGGTCTGCGCCCAGTAATTTAATCGCATCAGGTGGGAGTTCCTCCACGATAGACGGTGAATGTGTCGAGATTACAATCTGTGTTCCCTTTTGGATCACCTGTGCCTTCAGGTAGCTGAGGAGGTACTTCTGGGCTCCTGGATGTAGGGATACTTCGGGTTCGTCGAGTAGAAGAAGAGCATTTTCTCCCATATTTGAAATCGCATCTACCAATCGAACTATCGCAAATTCCCCGCTGCCGGCGTGAGCCTCAGAGTATTCGGACCCAGCGAGGGTGAGCTTGGCTGAATATCCTATTGACGAGTAGAAAGTGTGTTTTATAATCTTGATTGATGAGAATTCTTTTCCGAGTATCTTCGATATTTCTTCGACAATTTGAGGTTCCAATTCGCGAACGTCTTCAATTATTCGGGTAGTGTCCGCCAGTGTTTTTTCTTTATTGAAGGACCGCGCGAGCCCAAGGGCTTGATTTAGCACGCGAAATTTCTTTCCATTTGGAATGCGGGTCCATCGGTCGTATGCAGCATGGTACATGTATTTATCGTATGCCGATAGCTCGGATCGAAAGTCTAGATAAACGACTTCCTTATTGATTGCATTCCATCGCGTTTTAGTGTCCGACAAATGATCTACCAGGCCCAGGTCGTCGGTTGGTATTTCTGCCATCCCATCATATTTGACACGTTTGGTGGTTTCCCAGTAATCTGGATCCTTCTTATTTGAAAATGCTTTAGGAATTTCGGACTGGCGATATGGTTTACTACCTCGCGCTTTTCGGCACTCTGCGATAATTGTGCGATTTCCGATGTGGGTTCTATATTTATAGATGAATCGCTGAAGTGTGTCACTATTGGCGCGCTTCAGTGATCTGCTATCTATGTCATCCATGGCGCTCGAGAACCAGAAATCAGAGAGGCTCTTTCCGCCCGGCGAGCCGTACAGTGCGTGGAGGATGGATGACTTATTTGAACCGTTAGGGCCAACCAGGGCTGTGATGGGAAAAGAAAAGTTAATTGTCAGGTTGGGCGTGAGTGCCTTGTATAAAGGGAACCGGATTTCCGTGATGACGGGGTCAACCTTTTTGTCTTGAAAGCGCTTCCGAAGTTTCTTGTCGTCGACCCCAGCCATCTGTGATTCTCCCCGTCAATTCTCGTGATTTTTGCCTCATTGAATCTAGCAGTGCCTTGTCCGAGTCTTGGCGTTGCGTCGTTGGGTATCGCGTCGATCCGCCCGGCCCATCTCTCTGGGACAGGTTTCGCTCCTCTTGGAACTCGTTACCTGAGAATTCTCCCCAGATGGGCATCTCGTTGTGTGTGGAAATGTTGTACCGCAGGCGTATTCATGGCCGACGTCGAGGGGTGTTCCATTCTTCGCCCATGTTTGCCGGGGTCGACGACTGACGTCCCGTGTAATTGTGTGCCTGTTGAGACGGAGTTCAGAACAGCGTAGGCATCGCACGTTCGCCGTGACGAGCTTCCTGTACCCGGGCAGTCCAGCGTTTTACGAGCCACATCTCGATTAGCTCGGGGCGTGCCTGGGCCGTCGTTGCCCAGGAATTGAGCAACTCGTTGTAGCGGTGGTACCTGCGAAGTGTGAAACCGCTGACCGATGGATCTTCTAGCCAGCCTTCGTGAATCAGGGTCGAGACACCGAATTGGTCGATCAACTGGGCACGGCCACCTGCCTCTGATACTTCCGCTGCCCACATGAATGCAGCAAGGAGGGAAACTCCAACGCCAGGTGTCACCGGCCACCCTGACCAGGTGCCGCGGTGGATGGCTGGCAACGTGCGAGTTTTCAAGCAGTAATCGAGGATGGACTTGATCGGCTGTAGCGGATCCTCGCCCTTCGCGATTGGTGCGCCGAATACGTCGGGAAATCGGCGTTTGAAGCGACGTCCCCGGTGAGCGCTTTGCCACGCCGCGCAGAGAAATAGCAGTCCGAGACCGTCGTGGGTCGCGATAATGAGTTCGCTGCCAGGCCGAAGGTCATTTCGCTGTACGGTTGCTATTTCCTCGGTGACGATTTTTCCATCGTCGTTTCGACCGCGTAGCTGAATCTCGTGCTCGGAATCGCGCAGGTGGGAGTTCCACCAGTCGAGGTCGACGCTGGCTTCGTCGTCGAGGATATGCAGATCGTAAGTTCTTGCCTGGCACCAGTAAACGCATGCCTCTGGCGGTTCGAATCCAGCGTCTTCGATCGGCATGTGGCGATCCTGGCACGTTTTGCGACCGTAGTGGGGTAGCCGCGCTTGCACTTCACGGTATTGACTGAATTAGCGTTCGCCGTCGAAGGTTGGATTCTGTCGCTTCCGGCAGTCCCTGCAAGCGACGACAAACGTCAACGCGCGTACACCCCTGCAATCGCAGAGATGCACGCGCGCAATATAAATCGTGGGCCGCTAGCTACTTGCTGGGCGTCGAGGCGACTGCCGTGATGCCAGGCTCACCGTCGGCGTCATCGCCGCAATCGCAGTCACAATCGTCGCCGCAGCCACCGGTGTTGCATTCGCCGGCGTAGCTGTCGTCGTCTTCGTCGCAGTCGAGGGTGCCGCCGAAGGATTCAGCAAAATCGTCGTCGAGCTCGTGAGTGAAGGCGTGAACCTCGTCGACCAGGTTGAGGAGATGCTGCGGGGCGAAGGGGTCCGCATCGAGCATCGTCGAGACCAGCAGGTGGTCGCCGCTGAAGGCGAAGCGCAGGCGCGGCCATTCCTGTGCGAGTTCGATCAGCTGGGTTGCAGCATGGGCGGGATTCCCGAGACCCGTGAGGACCGAGGACCAGACGTTGATCTGGGGGCCGTCATCCGCGACCGTCACGTAAACGACAAACCCGTGAACCGGCACGACAATGTCGCCGTCATCGTCGGTGTCGGGCTCGCTGCCCAGCAGTTCGGCGAGGGTCTGAACGCACAGGCGAACCAATTCGTCGCGCTCGTCCGTCACTAGGGCAATGGCGCCGTTGATGTGGAGGGGCTGGTCGGCGGTCGTGTCGTGGTCGCTCATGGATCCTCATGTTCCGTGCCAGTCCGAGCAGGCGCTGGGCACTGTTTTCGTGCGGTGGGTGTCAGGTCTACGGTAGTCGGCGCACACTCTTGTCCGCTTAGTGGATCATCCAATAGTGTCCCTTTCGACGGGCGCTGAGTAGAACTTCGCCGGCGCAGAGCGACGTGACTCGGGTCCCGACAAATCCGGCAGCGTTGTGGCAGTGAGTATCTCGGCTTGTCGGTAGGTAGATCTAGTCTCCACAAATGACGGGTCAGCGAGTTCGACGAGCTTCACATCTGCGTTTGGTGCCTGCATTTCAAGCGGCACAAACCGTCCGTACGCCGAGGCAGATGCGGAATCAGCGTCGACGGCCGGAGGTGGCGAACTTTGTCATGCGGATCGAACTTGATTGCGTCGCGCCACCCATTTGGCGACGGTTTTCGGTGCCGTCGAATATCGAACTCGACCAACTGCATTCGATCGTCCAGGCGGTCATGGGATGGGGTGATCAACACGCACATCAGTGGGTGAGCGTCCATCATTCAACGAGCAATGGCCCAGATCGGTATATCGCGCGAGAGGCGATCGAGCGCGATGGATATCAGGAAGACGAGTTTGGTGAGGACGAAGTCCGGATCGACGAGGCGGTCACCGGGGTAGGGGACTACGTCCGATACGAGTACAACGTCCGCGCGAGGTGGAGCCACACGTTGGTTCTCGAGCAGATTGTCGAAGACCAGCCGATTTCTGCGCCATCCTGTCTTGATGGCGCGAGAGCGTGCCCGCCGGAGGATTCTGGCGGTCCAGTCGGGTATCTCGAGTTCCTGAACGCGCAGGTGAGTACCAGGCTGTTCGATCCCGAACGTTTTGTTCTCACAGAGTCCAATGCGGCAGTCACCACGTCGGTGGCACTGCATAAGTCACCGCCCGTGGGCAGCTCGCTGTTCGAGAAGTTCTTACGCCGTATGTCGGTTCATTCCGCGCCGAAACTGTTTGCCGCAGTTGCCAAAGCGGAACTTTGCGGCGGATATGACAACTACTTCGAGACGATGCGTGAGGGAGCAACCCGCCAGCTGCTGTGGCTACTGAACACTGCGCGAGGCGGAGGGATTGTGTTGGCGTCGTCCGGGGCCCTGCCTCCGGACCTTGGTGCGTCTGCCCGAGACGAACTCGATTGGGACAGTGAGTGGATCGATGCCGCGGCAGGGAGTGACTCGCAATTAGCAGTACTTGTTGAAGTCGCCAAGACCCTGAGATTGGTCCGAAAACTCCGAGGCACATTGATTCTTACCCGCCTCGGTGCGTCGGTGATTGCGTATGAAGGCGAGTTGTGGCGCCATATCGTGATGACCATGCCGTTGGGAAAGGGCGAGCTGGCGCAGGAAGCCGGCCGAATTCTGTTCCTTACGTTGGCTGCCGGCTTGTCGGAGTCCGAACGTAGTGAAGTGATGATCGAGGGCCTGACGGCGTTGGGTTGGTCGACAACAGACGGAACACGACTTGGCGACGACGATTGGACGTGGATGGTGAGAGACACTCTTCTGTACCTGCGAATGATCGGGGCGATTGTCTCCAATCCGCTGGACCAGCATGTTTCCGCCGATCCCGAGTGGGGCCGACGGTTTGCCCGGATGGTCCTATCGAAGTAGTTAATCGATCGAATCGAGCATCGATTTCAATCGATGCGGAGTTGTTATACGCGCTGGAAGCGCACGATTTTTCGGCGACGGAATCCCGAATATTTTCGGGTGGAGAAATATCGGAGTTTTTGTTCGAAATTGCCATCATGCTATGGTCGATTCTCAGTTGTTGAATTGCGTGGTCGAGCCAAAAGCTTGCGCAGAAGATTTTATTTTGTGGAGGTTGGGTTTCGGAAAAGACGAAGTGCGTGTTGCTAGTCAATTGAATATGTGACCGGTGTTGGTATGACGGTCGCTCCTAGGGCGTGCAGAAGCGAAGCGCAAAGATCCTGAACAGGGGTTTTTGCGCGTTGTTCTGCCGATTATGTGCGAAGGATGTGGCATGTGACGGGGTCCGACATGGTCCAGTTCAGTACCTTGGTAATTGTTTCACTGCTTGTTGCTTTTTATGGTGGAACTTTTCTGATTTCTCTTCGTATCGGTAAGAAGCAGGAAAATGCCGACGGTTTTATGACCGCCGGAAACAAATTAGGATTTGGTGTTTCGGCCGCGAGTATGACGGCCACTTGGATTTGGGCGTCGTCGATGTACGCATCCGCCACTTCTGGCTACACCTACGGAATCTCCGGCCCCATTCACTACGGTTTGTGGGGCGCGTTGATGATTCTCTTCATTTATCCCTTTGGTCAGCGAATTCGTAAAGTGGCACCGAAAGCCCATACTCTGGCCGAGGTCATGTACGCGCGGCACGGACGCTCGAGTCAGCTGATGCTCGCGGGTTCCAATATCGTCGGCAGTCTCATCAGTCTGATGTCGAACTTCCTCGCTGGTGGTCTGCTGATCGCGTTGCTTTCGCCGTTCAACTTCATTCAGGGTGTGTTCATCGTCGCGTTGGGCGTTTTGCTGTACACGTTGTGGTCGGGTTTCCGTGCTTCGGTGCTGACCGACTTCGTTCAGCTGATCGGAATGCTCGGTGCGGTAGCGGTTTTGGTGCCGTTCATCTTCTTCGCAGCTGGGTTCCCGGCGGCCTTCGAATCCGGCGCAGGCAACCTCACTGCTGAGCAGGGCAACTTCTTCTCGAGCGTTGCCTTCTTCGAACAGGGTGCGCCGTACATCGCGGCAGTTCTTGCCTACGCAATCGGCAACCAGACCATCGCCCAACGACTCTTCGCGGTCCGCGAAGACCTGATCAAGCCCACCTTCATCACCGCAACTGTGGGATACGGCGCAACGGTCATCGGTGTCGGAATGCTGGGTGTTCTCGCGCTGTACCTCGGAATCGAGCCAACTGATGGTGACGTCAACAACCTGATTCCGCAGATGGCCGCGTCGTACCTGCCCGGAATTTTGCTTGCTGTCTTCTTTGTCATGATCATCGGCGCGCTGTCGTCGACGGCGGACTCGGACCTTGCTGCACTCTCGTCCATCGTGATGACCGACGTCTACGGCCAGGCTGTCGCCGGCAAGGCTAATGCGAACCCTCGACGGATGCTGCTTATCGGCCGAGTAACGATGATTGTTGCGACGGCGGCGGCTATTTCCTTGGCAAGTCTGCAATTGAGCATTCTGGATCTGTTGGTGTTCGTCGGCGCGCTGTGGGGCGCTTTGGTGTTCCCGGTTATCGCGAGCTTCTACTGGGGCAAGGTCACCAACAAAGCCTTCACTGTGTCGGTGCTGGTGGCTCTTGCTGCCTTCTTGCCCGTCCGATTCAGTTGGGTGCCGATGGATGGGATGTTCGGGATACTCTCCGACATCGTTGCCGTTGTCGGTATCGGAGTGGTGCTGGGGCTCATGACATTTGGATTCTTCGGTCTGAAGGTTGCGCAGATCGTCGGTGGCCTGGCGATCGTGCTGTCCGCGCCGTTCGCGATCGGCTTCCTGCACGACTACCCAACGCTCAGCGGATCTTTGGTGGCCTATGCCGTCAGTACCGTCGTGTGTTTTGCGATGTCCGTCAATCAGCGTGAGACGTTCGATTTCGAACTGATCAAGCAGCGGACGGGAGACTTCGACGAGGAAGAGTTTCCTGCTGTGGGAGCGTCCGGAAAGTAACCGTCGAGACAAGTGGAAGGGATACGAATGAGTACAGCTCTACTGACCATTTATGTTCTGATCTGGCCGGCGTTGGTGCTGGTTGTCTTGGGAGTCATCAGCAAGGGATTCTTCAAGGATTGGGCAACTGCTCGCCGCAACGGTGAGGATCTGGTCTAGCTGTTCACGCCGCCACCGACGCACTTGCTGTCGGTGGCGGCGGTCATATTGCGTCGGACACAGGGGTCGGCGTTATAGTTGCTCAGTGCAACACAACGGAGCAATGTCGCTCACCGGGCCGCCGTCCGTCCATGACGAGCTGGTGCATCTGACGCGACAGCTGATGACGGGGGATCGGCATTCCGACGATCAGCCGTCCATCGCGCAGCACTCGTTCCTCTCGTTCATCGGCCGCAATGACGGCTGCCGGGCAACAGAGATCTCCGACGTTTTCGGCGTCAACCGCTCGACCATCTCGCGCCAAGTGCGTGGATGCATCGACGCAGGCTGGGTGTATGCCGATCCGGGACCCGTTCGCTTGGGCAATCCGCTCCACCTCACTGACGAGGGTCGCAAATATCTCGACGCCGCCGACGCGCGTCGACTCGACCAAGTCGTCAGCAGGCTGCACGATTGGACTGAGTCCGAGATCGAGGAATTCGCCCGTGCACTTCACCGCTTCAGAATCAGCACAGAATCGCAGACCGACGGAGATGACACCCTGTGAGTGAGTACAGCGCCAAAGCCCAGTTCACTATCTCCGACAACGAGTCGGTGGTGCACACAGTCTTCACTCACGCCGAGCGCACCCCGAACCTCACGGTGTTCTCGCGGCCGATGGGCAACGGGTGGGTCGACGTCTCGGCGAAAGAATTTGCCGAGCAGGTCATGGGCGTGGCAAACGGGTTGATTGCCGCCGGTGTTCAGCCAGGGGACCGCGTCGCGCTTCTGTCGGCCACTCGCTACGAGTGGACGCTTTTCGACTTCGCCATCTGGGCGGCCGGCGCTGCGACGGTTCCGATCTACGACTCGTCATCGAAGGGCCAGGTTGCTTGGATCCTCGAGGATTCCGAGTCCGTCATGGCCATCGTGGAGACGGGGACGCACGAGCAGTTGTTCCAGGATGCGCCCCCTAGCCTGCGCGCTGTCATGCAGATCGACGCCGGCGCTGTGGCAGAGCTGACCAAGCAGGGCATCGACGTCGACGAAACCGAGCTGAAGAAGCGCCTCGACGGTATCCGCGCTGACGACCTTGCATCGCTTGTCTACACATCCGGAACGACGGGCCGGCCGAAGGGCTGCATCCTCACTCATCGGAATTTCTTGTCCGAGGTGCGCGGCATTCTGACTGCGTCGATCGGTAAGGTCGCGGTTCCGGGGAACCGAGTTCTGACCTTCCTTCCCCTGGCCCATGTACTTGCTCGTGCAGTGTCCTTGGCGACGTTCGAAGCTGGTGCTGCGCAGGCGCATTGGTCTGATTTCTCGAACATCACAACGCAATTCGAGCGGTACAAGCCCAATACGATCCTCGGCGTCCCGCGGGTCTTCGAGAAGGTTCGCGACGGTGCGGCGCGGAAGGCGGAATCCGGCGGCAAGGTTCCCGGTGCAATCTTTGCTTTTGCAGAAGCAACGGCCAAGGAGTACAGCCAGTCTCTCGACGCCGGTGGCCCGTCCCTGGTGCTCAAGGCGAAGCATGCTGTCGCAGACAAGCTTGTGTACTCGAAGCTGCGCGCAGCACTCGGCGGCGAGTGCTGGTTCGCCATTTCCGGCGGCGGTGCACTTACCCCGGAACTCGGCCACTTCTTCCGTGGGCTCGGCGTTCCGATCTACGAAGGTTACGGACTCACTGAAACCACTGCAGCGCATTGCGTGAACATTCCCGGGGCTCAGAAGATCGGCACCGTCGGGCAGCCTATGGGCGGCAACGGAGTTCGCATTGCCGAAGACGGCGAGATCGAGCTCAACGGCGGAGTGGTCTTCAAGGGCTATTGGAAGAACGAGAAGGCCACCGAAGAGTCCTTCGACAACGGTTGGCTCCGCACCGGCGATCTCGGTGAACTCGACAGCGACGGTTACCTATCCATCACCGGCCGTAAGAAAGACCTTCTGGTGACGGCAGGTGGCAAAAACGTTTCACCCGGCCCGATGGAAGACCGTATTCGGTCGCATTCCATCATCTCGCAGGCAGTGGTCGTCGGCGATGGAAAGTCTTACGTCACGGCACTTCTGACGGTTGATCCCGAGGTGTTCGAGAAGTGGAAGGCCGATAACGGCAAGCCCGCCGAAGCAACCGTCGCTGAACTGCGTGACGACAAGGATCTTCGGGCAGAAATGCAGAAGGCGATCGATGACGCCAATTCTGCTGTCTCGCATGCCGAGTCGATCAAGAAGTTCGTGATTCTCGATCGGGATCTCACCGAGGAAGACGGTGAGATGACGGCAACCCTCAAGATCAAGCGAAACGTAGTCGTCGACCGGTTCTCCAAGGAAATCGAAGGTATGTACACCAAGAGCTAGGAGCGCTTGGGGAACTGCTCGCGGTAGGCCATGACGTCGTCGAGTCGGAATCTGCGGTGGGTTCCGCGTAGCTCGATCGGGAGCTTGCCGGCATCGGCAAGCTTGCGGACATACGTGTCCGAGACGCCGAGAATCTCCGCAGCTTGAGACGTCGTGAGTAGTTCGGCAACGGCACCGAGCGCAACACTGTCACCGTTGGCGAGGTATTTCAGCAGCGCTACGACGGCATCGCCCACTGAGGCCGGGACGTCGATTGTCACGCCGTCGATCACGAGCGTCGTCGTGGCAGTTGAGGTTTGAGCGAGCGCTGACAGCGCGGTCTTGATCTTTTCTGCGTCGGCGCTACCGACTGCTGAAATTACGTGGTCAATGCTCACGTCGAGCTCCGATCGAAGTAGTTGTCACATCAGTGTTGTCAGGCGATGGCGAAGAAGGCCGGCGAGAAGTTCTGTTGTCCTTGCATCGAATCCGATCTCGGTGCATCGCTCGGCCCAGCCGTGTGCAGCTTTGACCAGCGCGTCGATCATTCGGGTTACCGCGCGTTCGCGAAGTCCGAGCCGTAGTCCGGCGTCGATGAAGTTGGCGCGGGTCAGGCGATTGGCGCGCCCGTACAGGTTCATCGCCATCGGATCATTCCAGCCGGTGTACGGCTGAGTGCTGAGTAGATCGTAAGCCGGACTCGGTTGCCACAATGCGTTCGGCGCGTAGATCGACAGGTTCTTTCCGTGTAAGTCTCCATTGCCGATGATCCATGAAAAGACCACTGTGCGAAGCAATTCCAGTGTGGATGCAGATTTGGAGCCGCCGCCCGCTTCGCAGGCATCGGTAAGCGCCGTGATGGCAGTCTCGGTTTTCATCCGGTACTTGGACGCCGGATAGATGCCGGCAACTTGGCATGCATCCTCTTGAGCGATGCGGTGGCCATCGCGGCGGTCGAAACGCTCGACAAGTAACGCACTCCTGCCGTCGGCGTCGTGGAGAAGTCGAGTGGTCGGCACGCGTAGCCCACATGCTGCCGCCATTCTCATGAAAAAGTGTTCGTTCTCCGACAACAGTGGGAATCCAACGGGCGGAGTGAGTTTGAGGATCGCGGGCCCAGAGGGAGTGTTTGTCGGTACCGACCACATATTTGCACTGACCTTGGGTTGGACTCCGGAAAGTGCAAGCGGATCTGCGTCGACCGAACCGGCCAGGCGATTGAATAGGCTGTGGAAGTTGGCGTCTCGTTCCGGCGCAAACATCGGTTGCGGTTCCGGTGGGACACTACCTGCGGGCACGATCCGCACATTTCCGATGGTGTCGGCGCCGACGGCCAATAGCAGAGTCAGATGGTCGTCGATCGAGGTTTTGGTCGAGGAAACTACCGCGCCGAGGCGAACACCCTCCGGGAGAAGGCCTGCGAAGAAGGGGGGAACCGCACCGCCGGTGGTGACCACGGGGTAGTGCCCATTCGCGAGCAACGACCATGACACTGAGTGAGATCGGATCGATGACCCGGTCGATGACAGCGTGCTGTAGTCGAATTCGATCGTGTCGTTTGTTTGGCGTGTGAGGGTGGCAACCTGCACGTCGTCGATGTAGACGTCTGCATTGTCGATGTCCGTCAGCGTCGTGCTGAGAGGGCTGCTCATTGAGGCGCCTCGAGTTCGGCGATCGTGATTGGCTGCAGGCGCAGTCCGAGGGCGTCGGCAATTTCGACGATTGATGCCAGCTTCACGGATCCGGTGCCGTATTCGAGCGCTTGAACGCTGGATCGGGACACCCCGGCTAGGTCGGCGAGAGTTTGCTGGGTGAGTCGGAGTTGGACCCTGCGTTCGGCAAACAACTCGCCTATGCGTGCAATTTCAGGCATAGGACTGCTGCGCGTCGGTGAACTTCTACGTGGCTGACTCATTGCCGCTCCTATGCCTTATTTTGCAAGCATAAGTCAGGGTGGGGTCGCAGGGCAATCTCAAATGCTCGTTATGCTTGCATTTTCGTGCATTAGCTTTCCCTTGGCAGGGTAGTCGAAGAGATCGCCCATCGGAGCGTCGACCTACCGACAGAGTTGGTGTTCCCCAGCTTTCAGACCAGCCTGATCGGAATTCAAGTCGTTTGGCGAGAAGAGTTTTCGGGTGTCGCTCGAACCCAGCTCCCAATATTGCTGTGACTCGACGTAGCATCCTGAATGTGGCTAGACGATCGGTAACAGTGAGATTTGATTCAGAGGAACTGGAGGCTCTCGAGGCTCTCCGGGAGCTTACGGGCGCGGACATATCCAGCGTCGTGCGCGAAGCAGTCATCGAGCACGCGAAGCGATGTGCCAGGCAGGCGCCGCCGCGCGATATCGGAGACAAGCGTAAGTCCCTGACCTTGAACGATGCCTTCGCGCGATACTCGGCGATGTGTGTTGAGCAGGAGCGGGAAGCCTCCTAAACCAAGGAGCGGTGGAGACATGACGTCCCCACCGCATTTCCCGGTTGTTGAATTATGAACGAACTAGAATCTTGACTGCTGTGTCGTTGTGTTCGATCAAAGTTGTGAAGCCTTCTGAAATCAACTCTTCGAGTTGAATGCGTCCGGTGATGAACGGGGCGAGGTCGACAACTCCGTCCTGAACCATTTTGATGACAGCTTCATGATCGCGGACGTACGCGATTGTTCCTCGCAGATCGATCTCTTTGAGGACCAGCTTCTGCATGTCGATGGTCGCGGGCTTGCCCCAAATTGAAACGTTGACAACCACTCCCGCGGGTCGAACGGTGTCGAGCATGGTGTCGAGCACTGCGTTGACACCGGCACATTCGAATCCGATATCCGCGCCGATGCCATCGCTGATCTCGAGAACACGGGCCTTCACGTCCTCGCTGCTCGGATCGATGACATAGTCAGCGACACCGCTGGACAGTGCCTTTTCTTTACGCGCACCGCTGAGTTCCGTGACGATCGTTGTTGCGCCAAGACCTTTGAGTACTGCGGCGACCAGCAGCCCGATAGGTCCGGCGCCTCCGACTATCGCGATGTCGCCACTTTGGGCGCCGCTACGAACGACCGCATGGTGTGCAACGCTCAACGGCTCGATCAGCGCAGCTTCGTCCAATGGGATGTTGCCGATCTTGTGAACCCAACGTCGGTCAACCACCACCTTTTCGCTGAGTCCGCCACCGCCGCCGGCCAATCCGATGAATCCCATCTGAGTGCACAGGTGATAGTTGCCGGCTTTACACGGAGCACATTCGTTGCAGACGAAATACGGTTCAACGACGACGTTTTCACCCACTTCGACGTCAGTCACGCCCTCGCCGACTTCTTCGACGGTGGCCGAGAATTCGTGCCCCATAGTGACTGGCGCGTTCTCATGAGAGAGGGGGTGCGGGTGACCGGGTGCCGAGATGAAGATTGGGCCTTCGAGGTACTCATGGAGATCGGTGCCACAAATCCCGCACCAGGCGACCTTCAATTTGACGGTACCGGGCCGCACTTCGGGCTCGGGAATGTCTTCGATTCGGATGTCTTTCTGACCGTGGAACCGTGCTGCCTTCATAGATCCGCACCTCACTTCGTTGTGAATCCGCTGGTAGATCAACGCTAGGACTCCGATGGTGGGGTGTGAAGGGTTGCAATGGATTGCAATGTGGTGGAACGGGGAGCGTGTCCAATGGTGTCGTCGATGATCTGACAGTGGGGAATGAAGTTTGATGTGCGCACTCGCCACCTAGACTGCAGTCATGTTTTCGAACGAAGTTAGCCGTCGGAGCTTTGTCGTGGGAGCTGCCGCCGCGGCTGCCTCAACCCTTGTAATGACGAACGCGTCGGCTTCCGTTCCAGCATCAGTGAATCCGACTATCACTGCGCGCCAAAGGTTCTTCGGGCCCGAGAATGTTGATCCATCGACCGGCGCAGTGGATTCGTCAAAGACGATTCTTTCGTGGTTCGGTGTCACGAATTTTGCGATAGCCATCGCGGGCAACGTCGTTCTACTGGACGCATGGGTTCCTCGAGGCGAGTTCTCGAACTATGTGCCGACCAGCCCTGAAGAACTGGCCGCGCTAGCTCCGAGCCACATCCTGATTGGTCATGGGCATTTCGATCACGCCGCTGACGCTGCCGAAATTGCCTCGATGTGTGGAGCAACCATAGTTGGAACAGACGAGCATTGCAGTCAGATCGCAGAGCAAGCCACAACTGAGCTCCGAACGTTGCCGCTGGACTCTGACCGAACTGACTTCTCGCTATCCAACGGTGTTGCCGTGCACTCTGTTCGACACTTGCACTCCGCGCTGCGTGCCCCGCGAGGCGAACAACCACCACTTGTTCTTGTGCCCGATTTCAGTCCGGCCATCGAACATCCGCCGACACCTCACGACACTGCACACCTGGCGTCGCATTTCAACGACGCCGAGGGTGGATCGTTGCTGTACCAGTTCGTGGTCGGTGACTTCGTACTGACGTGGCACGACAGCACAGGGCCGCTCTTCACCGACGCCCCGGAGATCCTGGAGGCTATGCGAGCGTTGCCGGTGTCCACAGTTCAGATCGGGTCTATTCAGGGTTACAACCAATACTCGAACGGGCTCAGCGACCCGCTCGACTACATCCGAGCACTGCGGCCTTCGCTCTTCGTTCCGGCGCACCATGACAATTGGCTCGCGCCGCTCTCCGCGCCGGCCGTCGCGTACGAAGAGAGACTGCGTCAAGCGCTTGCAGGCTTGCCGACATCACCCGAACTACGACTGCTCACCGATCCGGCAGACTATGTCCAGCCTTCACGGCTCACGTTCGACATACCGGTGAAGTGACTGACGTCGATTCAGATTCAGTCGATGTGCTCCTGCCAATCAGCTGGCACTCGGCCGGCCGGGCCAGGAACCGGCTGGTTGGCGGGGTGCGAAGTGGGCGGGGCCAATTCAGGACCGTCGTAGGCTTCCTGAGTTTCGAAGCTCCAGAACCAATCCTCGCCAGGCTCGAAACTCTGCATGAAGGGGTGCTTGGTAGCCGCGGCGTGAGCGCTGGCATGTTGTGACGGGGATGAGTCACAACATCCGATGTGACCGC
Organism: Rhodococcus globerulus; assembly: GCF_019334125.1. Classification (NCBI taxonomy): domain Bacteria; kingdom Bacillati; phylum Actinomycetota; class Actinomycetes; order Mycobacteriales; family Nocardiaceae; genus Rhodococcus; species Rhodococcus globerulus. The sequence goes on along the minus strand of NZ_CP079698.1, from coordinate 5,957,095 downwards.
ACTGAGCGCATCGACGCAGATGCACCCACCAACCGCCAGCAGCGTCGCATTCGACGCACCCGGCACCGCTCGGCGGCACACTCGGATCAATTCCAGCTGGAAGTCCGTCGGTCATGGTCAGTCCCTTCGTTGAAGTGGCTCTGCTTATTCATCGTGCGCGCCGAGTCGGGCGTGCGCTAGTCGGCATCGTCGACATGGTTGCGCTCTGGTCCAGAGATCGGCAGGAGAACACGGAAGCGGGTGTCCCCGGGTGCGGATGTGACCCGAAGTTCACCGTGATGTTTGCCGACAACGATTCTCCACGAAATGTCCAGGCCCAAGCCCGTTCCCTCACCGACAGGTTTGGTGGTGAAGAAGGGCTGGAAGATTCTGTCGATGACGTCGTCGGGGATTCCCGATCCTGTATCGCAGATTTCGATGCAGACTCGATCGCCGTCGCGGCTGGTGCGAACAGTCAAGGTCCCAGTGCCACCCATAGCAGCGACAGCGTTGTCGATCAGATTGGTCCACACTTGATTGAGTTCGCCTGCATACGCATCGATGGGTGGGAGTGCCCGGTCGTATTCCTTGACGACGGCGATGTCACCGATTTTCTGTCCCAACATAATCAGCGTGCTGTCAAGCAATTCGTGAACGTCGATGGTCTGGAAGGGCGCGCGGTCCATTTGCGAATACTGTTTGGCCGCACCGACAAGCGTGGAGATTCGGGTGGTGGAATCGGCGATCTCGTTCATCAGTAGCTCAGACTCGATGGTGTAGTTCAACCAACGGATTGCCCCCTCGAGCACGGACTCGTCCACTGCTGCGGCAACAGTCTCCAGCCAGTTGGTGTCGAGGCCAGCTTGGACGAAGGTTGGTGCTAGGTCCCAACCTTCGCGGATGGAATGGTCCTCGAACCATTCACCCAGGGAGTCTTCTCGATCGGATGCTTCAAGGGGCGTGAGCGTCGGAGCCTTGGCAACAACTTCGGCGACTTCCTCTTGCATATGCATGAGGGTGACAAGTGAGTCGCGATCGTAGAAGCCTGAGGCGATCATCCCCAGTTTTCGCCGCATGCCGGCGACGCGTTCGCGCAACGACGCGGTCGCCCGCACTGCGGCGGCTGCGGGATTGTTCAGTTCGTGGGTCAATCCGGCGGAGAGGGAGCCGAGGGCGAGAAGACGCTCACGTTGATCCATGATCTGGCGGGTGTTCTGGTTCCCGAAGAACACTCCTTCGAGAAGGTGCACAGCCATCGGAAACCATTCGCGCACTACAGCGCCGAACTTGTCGGCGTCGAGAACGAAGAAGGTCGACGGCTTCGTTACGCGCAGCGACGCCGAATAGATTTGCGGGACACGATCACCCAAGTACGACGTCCAACCGCCGGAGTAGACGCCTCTCTGGGAGGTGCGCACCATCTCGATGTCTTCGCCGCCGGAGAGTTTCGACATGATCAGCTCGCCCTCGATCAGGACGTAGAAGCACGATGCCGGGTCGCCTTCGAGGTAGACCTGGCCGCGGTCGATTTCAGTGATGTGGCCACTCTGGCAGAGTGTTTCGAGTTGATCGTCGGTGAGCTCCTCGAACAGGAACAGTGTGCGAAGAAGTTCTGGACTGCATTCTGGGACAGACATCAAATCTCCCTATTGTTGAGCGAGATAGCGGTGGACGAACATCACGGCCATCGCTCCTTCACCGACAGCCGACGCGACCCGCTTGGCTGATTCGGCGTGCACGTCACCGGCGACAAAGACTCCGGGAACACTGGTTTCGAGGTGGTGGGGTGCTCGGTCGAGGGGCCACCCTTGCGGTGTGATGCCGTCGGCGGCGAGGTCGGGGCCGGCGACGATAAATCCATGTCGATCGCGAACAACAACGTCGCCGAGCCAATCCGTCAGCGGAGCGGCGCCGATGAAGATGAACAGCCAATGTGCGTCGACGATCTCTTCTTCACCAGTTGCTCTGTTCAGCAGCGTGATTCGCTCGAGGTGATCGTCACCGTCAGCGGCGATTACTTCGGTGCAGGCGCGAACCGATATCTTCGGATTTTTCTCGATCTGCTGAATCAGGTAGTAGGACATGGATGCTTCGAGTGAAGCGCCCCGGATGAGGATCGTGACGGATCGTGCACCGCGTGAAAGATAAACAGCTGCTTGGCCGGCGGAGTTTGCCCCACCCACGATGTAGACATCCTGCTCGCTACATCGCGCGGCCTCGGTGACAGAAGACCCGTAGTACACGCCTCGGCCGGTGAACGTGTCGAGACCGGGAGCCGAAAGTTGACGGTACGAAACACCCGTGGCCAAGATGACAGAATGCGCATCAACGGATGTGCCGTCGTCGAAACGAACTGTGCGGGCAGAACCGTTGATTTCGAGACCCGTCACATCGCGGGCTGTGATGACCTCAGCGCCGAACTTTGTTGCCTGCCTCCGCGCGCGATCGGCCAACTGTGATCCGGAAACACCGTCCGGGAAGCCGAGATAGTTCTCGATACGCGAGCTTTGACCGGCCTGTCCACCTGTGGCGCGTCGTTCGATGAGGACAGTTCGCAAACCCTCCGAGGCTCCATAGAGAGCAGCACCCAACCCCGCCGGTCCACCGCCAATGACAACCAAATCGTAGAAGTCCTCGGACAGGGTGGTGCTCAGGCCGAGTTTGTCCGCGAGTTCGGTGTCCGTCGGCTCGACCAGCACGTCACCATTGGGAGCAATGACGACGGGAAGGTTTAACTCGTCGACCCCTGCGGCGGTGAGGAGTCGTTGTCCCTCAGGCTCGTCCGACATGTACCAACGGTATGCAAGTTGATTGCGTGCCAGGAACTCTCGAACATCAGAGGATCGTCCAGACCAACGATGACCGACGACTTTGGTCTCCTCGGCAGGGTGGTGACTGGAGCCGGCCCAGGCGTCGAGGAGAGCGTCGATGACCGGATAGAGCTTTTCTTCCGGTGGGTCCCAGGGTTTGAGCAGGTAGTGATCGAGGTCGACGACGTTGATGGCGTCGATCGCGGCCTCGGTATCTGCATACGCAGTGAGCAGTACGCGCCGAGCTATCGGGTAGAGATCCATTGCCTGCTCGAGGAATTCGATTCCGCTCAAACCGGGCATGCGGTAGTCGGCGACGATAACGGCGACAGCGTCTCCGCGAAGCTTCATTTCGCGCAGAGTTTCGAGCGCTTGATCGCCCGATTCGGCGCGGATGATCCGATATTTCTCGCCGTAGCGTTTACGAAGGTCGCGGACGACGGCGCGGGAAACCCCGGGGTCGTCGTCGACGCTGAGGATAGCTGGTTTGGCAGGTGCTTTCGGCGTGTTCACTCGGTGCCCTCCCCGACGTTGTAGTCAACCCCTCCAGTATGCGACTGTCACGAGCAGCGTCAATCGCTACAGATGCGCTGCAAGCGAACATGGGGACGTGAACTGGGAATTTGTCGGTAGCGGGAACCGATTGAGTCGCCGGCGCATCAAATAGAGTGAGTTCATACCGAAGGGGGCCCGATGAGAATGTCGATGGGGGGTCGGCTTCTCGCGGCAGGGATATTGGTATGGGCTCTGGTCGGATGCGGCTCAGCCGTGGAGGGGGAGGCTGAGCCGCTATCCGGTCAAGCGGGATTATTCGATCCGTGTACGGACATTCCGGATTCTGCGATCAGGGGCGTCGGACTTGATCCGTACACGAAGGAGGTTGACATCGAGGGTGTTGAAATCCCCGGATGGAAGATCTGCTCGTGGAAAGGCCCGTGGTACTTCGTTGTCATTTTTTCGAACATGCACTCATTGCAAGATATTCGGGCGAACACCGATTTCACCGGATTTCACGAAGTTGAAATCGGCCAGAGGCAAGGTGTTCAGTACTCCAGTGCTCAGGATCAAGTTGGTGCGTCCTGCTATTTCGCGACGCAAGTTAAACAAGGTTCGATCTGGCTTCAAATCTCCCGGATGGGCCTGCGTCCGATCGAGGAGCCTACATGCGTGCTCATGCAGAGATATGGTTTGGAACTTGAAACTTATTGGCCAAGTTGATAATTGAATTACTGGACAAGGGGAAGTGAAGTGGCTAATCCTGACGGATCCCAACTGTCACAGTGGCTGACTTGGAAAGACGGAATCGAAGGCGGCGCCATCGCGGTGGACTTTGAGGTGGCCCGCAAACTCCGTGATAGCTGCAGCGCATTGCGTGCGGAGTTGGAAATGGCCCTTGGGGAGGTCGATTGGGTATCAAATGTGAAGGGAATGGGCACGCTCCAATCAGGTATTGATTTGGCGCGCAAATTCTCCCTGAAAGCGTCTGGAGGCGAGGACTCGCTCGAGAAGTCGCTCCTCAGTCACATCGACGTTCTCAATGAGATGGAAGCGTACTTTCAGGAATGCGTGACGCGCTATTTCGCTGTGGAGGCGGAGAATGCGGGTCGTCTGGCGCGACATGAAGTGTCAGGATCCTAGATTGGCGGGGCTTCGACTTATTGTGGCGGCCATTGTCATTGGGTTGTTTGCGGTGGGGTGTGGCTCAACCGTCGAGGGTGAACCTGAGCGTGCGTCTGGTCAGGAAGGTTTATTTAACCCGTGTACGGACATACCGGACTCGGTGATCGAGGGAGTTGGGCTTGATCCGGCGACGGAAAGCGCCGATATTTTCGGGGTCGAACAGCCCGGGTGGAAGATCTGTTCTTGGGACGGAAGTTGGTACAACGTCACCATCTATTCGACGAGTTACACCATATCGGATGTTCGCAGCAATCCGGACTACGTGGATTTCATTGATGTCGACATCGGTGATCGACGTGCCACGCAATACCGTCGTGCAGACAGCACAGACGAAGCTTGCTATGTGATCTTCGCGGTGGATCAGGGTTCAGTTTGGATCAATGCCGAAAAGGATGCCTTGAGCGAGCACACAGGGAACAGTTGTGACGAGGCGAGGAGGTTGACCGATGAGCTCGACAGCTATCTTCCACGCTGACCCAACGCAGAACTTTGAAAACTGCAAGATCTGGCTGCTAATCAAATCGGGGGTAAGAGAGTCGTGAGTTCACCACAGTCGGCGACAGATCTACAACTGACACTAGATCCGATAGTCGCTAAAGACATCTTACTTGCATGTAATGCGTGGCTGGGTGAACTCGGTTCAATTAGGAATGGATTGACTCGCATTGCAACGGTTTCGGGGATGGGAACCCTGGAATCGGGGCGAGCCTTAGCGGCCAAGTTCTCACAAAAAGCCGTTGGCGGCGCGGACTCGTTGGAGAAATCTCTCGACAGCCACATCGCCGTTGTGAAGGAGATGCGAGCCTACTTCCAAGCCTGCATCGACCGCTATGAATCTGTGGACGGGGACAATGCGAATCGACTGGCCCGGCATGAAGTATCGGGATCCTAAATTGGCGGGGCTTCGACTTATTGCGGCGGCCATTGTCATGGGGTTGTTTGCGGTGGGGTGTGGTTCAACCGTCGAGGGTGTGCCTGAGCGTGCATCTGGTCAGGAGGGATTGTTCAACCCCTGTACGGACATTCCGGACTCGGTGATCGAGGAGGTCGGTCTCGACCCTTCGACGGAGCTCATCGATATTGACGGTGTAGAGCAACCAGGATGGAAGATGTGTATGTGGAAATCGACGTGGTACTTCTTCACGATCATGTCGACGAAATACACGCTTGATGATGTGCGAAGCAATTCGGATTACACAAAATTCGATGAGTCGATAATTGCTGATCGAGTCGGACTGTGGTTTCAGCGGGAATCTGACGAAACCATCGACGGGTGCTACCTAGCGTTTGCGGCATCTCAAGGTTCGGTGTGGCTCAACATCGAAGCAGACGCGGGGACGCCGCACCAAGGCTCTACCTGTGGACTTGTCGAAAGTTTTGCATTGCAGCTTGTTTCGTCCTTGCCCCGATAAATCTCCGAGAGTAGGTCCAGTGGCGAGTCAGGAATCTGGCGAACTGTTCGTCGATCCGAAAGTGGCCAAACCAATGGTTGCAGCGTGTGACGCATGGATAGGTGAACTTAAGTTGATGGTCGTGCTCAGCGAGCGACTCAGCGACGTCAAAGGCATGGGAACTCTGGAATCGGGACGCGCCTTGGCGGACAAGTTTGCAAAGAAGGCCATTGGTGGCGAGGACTCGCTGGAGAAATCTCTCGACAGCCATATCGCCGTGGTGAAGGAGATGCGAGCCTACTTCCAAGCCGGCATCGACCGCTATGAATCCGTGGACACGGAGAACGCCGCCGCCCATGGGAGGCTCGAGATCCTCGAATAGGCACAAAAAATCTCGCTGAGCGGGAGGCCATCCGACTCAGCGAGACTGTTGAACGACTAGGCGGTGGGCAGAGACTTCAGCGAGGTGACCGTAGCGTCCACGGCGCGTGCTGCTTCGGCGCCCTTCTTCACGAAATGGGTGCTGAAGTAGTCGACATGCTCGGCATGCTCGTGGAAGTTGTGCGGCGTCAGAACGACGGAGAAGACCGGAACATCAGTATCAAGCTGCACTCGCATCAAACCGTCGATGACGGCGGTCGCCACAAAATCGTGGCGGTAGATGCCACCGTCGACGACGAGGCCAGCAGCAACAATTGCCTGGTAACGGCCCGTCTGCGCCAAACGGCGCGCATGCAGCGGGATCTCGAAAGCGCCCGGCACCTCGAAGAAATCGACTGAATCGCGGGCGTAGCCCAAACCGACTATTTCGTCTGTGAATCCGTCACGTGCACGGTCCACGATGTTGCGATGCCACGTCGCCTGAATGAACGCGATGCGCTGTCCCTGGATGTCACTCATAACGACAAAACTACTGCACCAGGAAGCGTCGTCGCGAATGCATGTCTCAATCCTGCTGCCGCGGGAACGCCGTGGAGCGCCCCCAGCCTGCATCGTTGGTGAGGTGCTCGAGCAGCGGCTGGATTCGGTAGGGAAGAGGATTGGTCAGCGCGATCGTGGTGGTGGAATGAGTGACACCCGGAAGGCTGACGATCTGCTCCGCCAACTTCTGCAGCGCAGCGTGAGTGGAGGTGGCTACCCGCACCAGCAGATCTTCGCGTCCCGTGGTGGCGTGAATTTCGATCACCTCGGGCAACTCGGCCAAGCTCCTCGCGATGGCGCTGATCTTTCCCTGCTCCAGTTCGAGGCCCACAAATGCCTGGATGGGGATGCCAACTTCGGGGAGATCGAGATTGGGGCGGAACCCGGTGAGAATTCCGCCTGATTCCATGCGCTTCATCCGAGCCTGGACAGTGTTCCGGGCGACTCCCAACGAGTTCGCGAGTTCGGCGACACTCATGCGCGAATCCTTGCTGAGCAATCCGAGTAGCTGGACGTCGAGCTTGTCGATGCTGAGCACTTTGCGAACCTTTCTTCAGTGATCGAGGTCACTGGATGATCGTATTGCTTAGTTCATTAGATTTGCATTGACCAAATCGTAGCTCAGGAAGAGCATTGGTTCTACGAATTGCTCAGCGGAACAGTTTGCGTAGATCACTGTACCCATCGACGATTCGTCTCGATCTCACGCCTGTGTCGTACAAGTCCTTTGGAAAGGTCTATCTCACAATGACTCTCACCGCCGAGCCTGTGAACTCCGCCCACATCTCCGACGACACCGCCGGCGTATTCGATCGCGCAGACTATCTTCGCGATTACCCACACGAGCAGGTGAGCTTCTTCCAGGATCCGGCGAGTGGACTCAAGGCGATTGTTGCAATCCACTCCACGACGCTCGGGCCGGCGCTCGGCGGCACCCGGTTCTACCCGTACGCGGACGAATCTTCCGCTGTCACAGACGTTTTGCGGCTCTCTCGCGGAATGACCTACAAGGCCGCAGTTGCGGGTGTTGATCTGGGCGGCGGAAAGGCCGTCATCATCGGCGACCCGGCAACGGCGAAGTCTGCCGAATTGCTCGGCGCCTACGCAAAATTCGTTCAGACACTCGGCGGCCGCTACATCACGGCCGGAGATGTGGGAACCAACTCGGACGATCTCGACGTGATCGGGCTCGGAACGGACTTCGTGGTGGGTCGCAATGCGAAGGCAGGTGGCTCGGGCGACAGCGCGCCGATGACGGCCCTCGGCGTTTTCCAGTCACTGTTGGCGGCTGCGCAGGCTCACTGGGGCTCGCGTGATCTGGCCGGAAAGACGGTGGGAGTCGAGGGCACCGGCAAGGTTGGGTACGAACTCATCAAGCTGCTCCTGGCCGACGGCGCGACCGTGCTGGCCACTGATGTCAACGCGACGGCACTCGACCGCGTGAAGGCGGATTTCCCGCAGGTGCAGATCGTGGACAGTGTCATCGACGCCGATCTCGATGTTTATGCGCCCTGCGCAATGGGGGCGACGCTTTCGCACGCCACAGCAGAGGCAATCACAGCCGCGGTGATCTGCGGCGCAGCCAACAATCAGCTGACCGAACCCGAGGTCGAGTCCGTTCTGAGCGAGCGCGGCATTACGTGGGTACCTGATTATGTCGCCAACGGTGGTGGCCTCATTCAGGTTGCGGGCGAGCTGAAAGAGCATACGGCTGAGCAGGTCAGGGCTCAGGTGGAGAAGATTTTCGACACGGTAGCCGAGATTCTTGCCAAGGCGAAGGCTGAAGCAATCCTCGCGGGCGATGCAGCAGACTCCGTCGCCGAGGCGCGTATCGCACAGGCAGTTCGTTTGCGCACGGCGAGCTGAGACGCCCCGCGAGAGGTCATTAATTCGGCCGGTCCCGGCTAGTGTGGAACCAGACAAGCAGATGTGCAGAACTGGAACACGCGAGCCGGGACCGGCCGCAGTGCGTCGAACGCCCTATCCGCTCCATGTCCGACGCCGGAAGGGCCTTTGATGACCGAACAGTACGTTGTGTGGACCGAGAACGATACCGAGCGCCGTGCGCTCTGGGGGTCCACGAGCGGGGCACCGGCCCCCAAGCGGATACTGGTCGCAGACGACACGATGAAGGCGGATGAAGCCTACCGATTGGCGTGCGAGGGAACAGCCCTTCTATGGCGCGGTGACTTCCAGAACGCGCGTCAACTGTCCAAGGCTGTGGCTGCCCGGATGGATCGCAAACCGCGCAGAGACTCGGATGATCCGGCACAGGCCTTCCATCTTCACCGCCAGACACAGGGCCGGCGCGCACAGATTCTCGGCATGCTCCTGATTCCCCTCGACGCGGATCTCTCGATCCCGTTGCGTCGTGCGCCCGACGCCCACGTCGCGTTCACCGAGGCATTCGGCGTCACGGATCAGCCGTCGGTTCGTTCGCTGCGTGATCTGTTGGGTGCAATCGGCGCGCACGAGTGGAATCGCAAAGGCGTTCTGATTCCCGCGTTGGACGCTCGGATACATCCGGCATTCGGAGTGTTCTCGCCCGTGCGCGGTGAGTACATCGACCTGGTGGCCGCTGCGCCGTTGCCGTCGACTGAAAGCGCTTTCGACATCGGCACCGGCACGGGGGTGTTGGCCGCTGTGCTCGCTGCGCGTGGAGTCACAGAAGTGACGGCGACGGATCAAGATCCTCGGGCCCTGCAGTGCGCGCGGTCCAACCTCGACAGGTTGGGTTACAGCGATCAGGTGACAGTGATCGAGGCGGATCTGTTCCCGGAAGGTGTTGCGCCACTAGTGGTCTGCAATCCGCCGTGGATTCCGGCCAAGGCAACCTCACCGATCGAGTACGCGATTTACGACCCGGCCGGAGCGATGTTGAATGGCTTTCTGACCGGAGTGGGGGATCATCTCGCGGAGGGCGGCGAGGCCTGGCTGATTCTCTCCGATATCGCCGAACACCTGGGCCTGCGCACGCGGACCGAACTGCACGCGATGATCGCAGCAGGTGGATTGACGGTGATCGATCGCATCGACGTCAAACCGACGCACGCCAAGGTGAGTGACCGAACGGACGCTCTGCATGCCGCGCGTGCGCGTGAAACCACCTCGTTGTGGCGGCTTCGTCGGCGCTGAATTTTCGACGTCAGGACGGGTCGTCGAACAGCGTTTCCTGAGTGGGGTCGGCAAATAACCCCATTTGTTCTGGCTGCGGTTTTGCCGGCGGATCCGACTTGGCATCGGGCAACACAACCAGACGAAGTGCACCGCGCAGGCGATCGACCATGCGTTCCCACGTACTGACCTGATCATTGAATCCGGCGGCTTCTTCAGCGTCGTCGCGGCTGTGTGCGTCGACGGCTTGGCTCCGCAACTGGATCTGCCACTCGTTGCTGATGTGCAGCAACTGCAGGATCAGGTCGCGGTCGCGTCCGCACACGTCCGCGACGGCCTCGAGGTCATCGGCTACATCGAGATCGAGATGAAGCAGCGTCTCGAGTTCCGGCGGCAGATCTTCCATGGTGAGTTCAGGCTGAAGTGTGCCAGACTCGCCGCCCTTGTTCGCGAAGAAGAGATCGCCGCCCAAGCGCGACGCGAACTCGTCGTCGACGGTACGAAGGAACGACGTCAACGAGGCGCACGTATCGGTGAGATGTTTGGGCACAAACGGTGAGCCCGCGACTTCGAGGAAGACGGACAACCTGTCGTCGATCAGAACGAACTTGATCCGGGACCATTTGCGGTTGAGGTCCGCGATGACCTCGCTGGCGCGGGTGCGATCGCTGATGTCCTGTACCAGCGGTGAGAACAGTTGAACGTCAAGCGAATCCGAGAGCGGTCCGACGAACATGACGGTGGAGCCGACGCGAATGGGGATGTCTCCGTCGCTGTCGCGTTCGGGGAGACTGCCGAGCATGGGAACCAGGGCAAGGGTGACAAGTTCTTTGAGATGGTCGACGTCGTTGGGCAGGTACGCCGCAGCGGGATCGAGCAGCGGTAACTCGTCGACGGTGGTGGCCGACGGATCGAAATCCGGTGTCAGCTGATTGCCGGTGAGATCACTGGACAGAAACGCCGGGTGGTGGACGCCGAAAACCGTGCGAAATGCCGCAACGGTCATCGAAGCCAGTTGGTCCGACCAGTTCTGCCTCTTGTCGACGCAGAAGGCGGGGGAGCTGTTGTCGGTATCGGGACCGTCCGACGGGGGAGCCCAGCCGAGCGCGACGAGAGTCTCGAGGCCGGACTCGTCGAGGGCGAACCGCGGGTGCAGAAAATTGTTGGAGGGAACCTCACACCGCACCATGTCGGTGTCCCAGATCAGGAACTGGACGCAGGGCGCTCCGCCTTCAGCGGTGTCGATGTCGGAGGTTGCAGCCTCGACAGCAAGGACGTCACCGTCCACCATGATCGAGATGTGGTCGGCCAGGCGTGCCTGAAATTCCGCCCACGCTCGGTCGACACTGATATCGAGGTCGAATCCGTGCACGGCCATCAGTCACCTCCTAACGCAACGCTGAGACCTATACGGTAACGCGAGGTGCCGACAAAGCAGCTGTTTGCAGGTAGGGGATGTAACGCCGGTCACCGTGATAGTTCACGGCGAATGTGTCAGTCTCCGCTGGACGGGCGCTCTGAATCGATGGTGACGACCGGGATTCCCGTGCTGGTCGGGACCGTCGTAGAAGTCACGGTTCCGGACGGGCGTGCGCTCGACGGCGTCGCTGACGCAGGAGTGGACGAAGCAGGCGTCGATGACACTGCAGTGGTGGAACTGGTGCTTGATACAGCGGTGGTGGACGTTGTCGTCGACGCCACTACGGATGTCAGCGGTACGTTGCGCGGGGCCGTGAGCTCGGGTGCGACCTGCCACGTCGGTGTCGGTGGAATCACGACGGTAGGTACGACTATCGAGGTGTAGAACGAGGCAGGTTCGATATCCGCAAGTGAGTCGACGGTGACCGTGGATACCAGCGCTGGCGGGGTGACGATCGGGCCGCCGCCGCCGAATGCTCCGGCTGCTCCACCGAAGAGGAAGCCGGAAGCGACAGAAATGCCGGCAACTGTGAGCGCGCCGACCATGACAGTTCTGTCTCTCATGCACAACCTGTTCTCCGGGAGCAGTACGCAAAGCACTGTAGGCGAAATCGAACAGTAGTGGCACATCGAAAACTATTGGGTGGGACGCGAATAAGTGTGTTGTAGAACACAAAGGCCGCTTCACGTGCAAAACCCCGGGCGTTGAACGCCCGGGGCCTCGCGGCGAAACAAGCTATGCCGGGATGGTCAAAACCTGGCCGGCGTTGATGAGATCCGGGTTGGCAATACCGTTGGCATCGGCGATGCGCTGGTACTGGTTGCCGTCGCCGTAGAAGCGTTCGGCGATCGCCCAGAGGGTGTCGCCGCCCTCGACGGTGTAGGTCTGCGCTGCCGGAGCGGCGGGAGCCGGTTCGGGCTCCGGTGCTGCCGGGGCAGGCTCCGGGGTGGGCTCAGGTGCGGGAGCTGCGACGGCGGTGTCAGTGGACCACAGGATGCGGTCGCCTGCGGACAGAACGACGTTGCGATCGTCCTGCACCGAGAGGGAGACCCCTTCGTTGCCGGAGGTCTGCGATGCCCAGACTGCGTCCCCGTCCTTGTAGAGGACGAAGTTGCCGTCAGCCTGCACGTCCGCGCGGTTAGCGCCCGATCCGTTTGTGCCGGCTGCCCAGACTGCGCGGCCGTCCTCGGAGAGAACCAGGTTGCCGTCTTCCTGCAGGGTGAGGGCGTAGGAACCGTTGTCGGACTTGAGTTCCTGGCCGATAGCGAGACTCTGGCCTGACTGCAGTGTGCTCACACTGTCCCTTTCCAAATCTGTTGCGGTGGGGTCCTGCCACGCAAGCATCACTCGCCAGTTACCTTGCGGTGAGTGGTTGCGTAGGCGGTCCACACTACGTTACCGGAGAGTTTTGTGGAACGTCCGACACACATACTTGAATTTCGGCGAGCGCGATCTCTCTGGTAGTGAGCAGTTTTGGTCGCCGAGAGATTTTTCCGGGGGTTGACCTGGGCGTCGATCAATCGGTCTGGCCTGAACTCTCGGTGAACTGCGTGTGACTCTCAGCTTATCTTCAGTAATCGCCAGGAGGGGACTGATCGGACAACGCGGCCAAAGTCTCGCTGTGCAGTACCCGGAGCAATTCGCGCTCGACCGCGGCAAATTCTGGCGAGGTGATCATGTCCAGTTCGCGGGGACGCGGAAGTGGCACGTCGACGACGCGTTTGACCGTGGCGGGCCTTGCGGAGAGAACGACGACGCGATCGGACAGATAGATGGCCTCACGAATGTCGTGGGTGATCATCAGAACTGTCCACCGATACTGCTGCCACACATCCTGGAGCCAGGACTGCATTTCGGTTCGGGTCAACGAGTCGAGGGCGCCGAACGGTTCGTCGAGCAGCAGAACGGGCTTGCCCTGAACTACGGTGCGCAGCAGGGCAGCCCGCTGGCGCATGCCTCCCGACAGCTGCGACGGAGTGGCATCCTCGAAACCCGACAGTCCGAAGGCGGCAAACAGCTCTCGTGCCTTGTTGCGTGCGGTTTTCCGCGGCACACCCTGTACTTCGAGTCCCAGTGCGGTGTTGTCGAGAACCGAACGCCACGGAAACAGGAGATCCTTCTGAGGCATGTAGGCAGTCGGGATGCCGCTTCCCGAGTCCGGTAGACCAACGGAGACGGTTCCCGACGTGGGTGTTTCGAGTCCGGCCAAGACATTGAAGATGGTGCTCTTGCCGCATCCACTCGGTCCGATGATCGACACGAATTCGCCTGGGGCAGCGTAGAACGACACGTCGTCGAGAACCTGTCGCGTGTCTGCCCGGGTGCTGAATTCCTTGCTGAGTGAGGCCACGTCGACAATGCGTTCGGTGCTCATCGCGGTGTCCTTTCGCTCAGAGCCCACGGCGCAACGACGCGTTCCACCGCAAAGGTCAGTAGGTACAAGGTGACACTGATCAGAGCGGTCACCAGAACCGCAGCAAGGACCAGGTCGGTGCGGAAGGAATTCTTCTGGGTGCTCATGTAGATGCCCAAACCGGAGGTCGCGCCGACGTATTCGGAGAACACCGCCCCCACGACGGCGTAGGTGATACCGATGCGCAGCGCCGTGAAGAACCGTGGAATTGCCGACGGGAGTCGCACGTACCGGAATTCTTGCCAGCGGGAGGCACCCATGCTGCGCAGGAGGGCACCGGCTTCACGATCGGCCGCGGCAAAACCCTCGATCAAACCGATAGTCATCGGGAAGAACGTTGCCAGCGCGATCACCAGAACCTTCGGCAACAGTCCGAATCCGAACCAGATGATCATGAGTGGGGCGATCGCGATGATCGGCAACGTCTGCGAGACGACAAACAGTGGAACCAACGCGCGCGAGAGCCATGGTGAAAAGTCCACCACCACAGCAAGAATCCATGCGAGTGCCAAAGAGACGGTGAATCCGATCAGTGTCACCTGAAGCGTCGACAACGCATGGCCGGAGATCACGTCGCGGTTGTTCCACCCCTGCGAGAGCACTCGGCCTGGCGACGGCAGAACTTGGGGACGGATACCGCTGACATCGACGTAGATCTGCCAGGCCGCAACGAGCAGGATCACCACGGCGAGCGCAGGCAACGCTCGCCGTGTGACGGATCCCCATCGAGTCGCCACTTCAGGGCGCGTCGAGGTACTCATTGGTGAAGTATTCCGACCAATTCGGTTTCTGAGTCAGCGTATTGCCGTCCGGGCCTGCCAGTAGGCCGTTGTCGAAGAGGAAACCCGAATAGCCGGACCATGTTTCGAGATTCTGGGTTCCGACAACGCCGTTTGCGTCCAACATGTAATCAGCGGCAAGCATCCGTTGGCTGTCCCGCACGAGGTCCTCGTCGGTGAAGGCGCCGGGATTGGCATCGATGAGATCCTGTGCAGCGCGATCGGGATTCTCGGCGGCGGTCTGATATCCGCGCTGCACGGCCTTGACGAACTTGGCAGCTTCCTCGGGGTGATCCTTCATCCACTGCTGATTACCGTTGATCACAATGGAATACGCGTCGGGGAATCCGTAATCGGTGTACTGGAAGTACCGCATCGGGGTTCCGTTGCGCTCCGCTTCGAGACCTTCCCACGCAAAGTAGGACACCGTGAAATCAGCCTGCCCCGAATACACAGCTTCGTAGGCCGACGTACCCAACGTGACGGTCGTGAAGTCGCCGGTCCCGCCGTCATTGCGAATCACCTGTTGCAGCGTTTCGACCTCGCCGGGATCGCCGAAGCCGGCGTAGACCTTGCCGTCGAGATCTCGCGGACGGGTGATGTCCGATCGGTCGGCTTTGACGCCGATTCCCGTGGCACGGTGCTGAAGTGGCGCGATGACGGAGACAGTGTCCGCGCCCGCAGCGCGAGCGAACGTCGCCTGGCTCTGGGTGCTGATCCCGAACTCGGCGTTGCCGGCATCCACCAGGGTGTCGGGGGAGGTGTTGTTGTAGGGAAGGATCGACACGTCCAGTCCAGCGTCGTCGAAGTAGCCCTCCTGCATCGCGACGTAGAGCCCGGTGTGGTTGGTGTTGGGAGTCCAGTCGAGTGCAAACCGGATGGCATCCGAAGATTCTGTGCCACTGGAACATCCACTGATCATGGTCAGTGTGGCTGCGAGAGCTGCGGTCGTGGCGAGAACACGCCTTACCGAGATCATGACGCGGGCCAAGGCTGCGGGTGCAATGCCGAATCCCAGAACATCAGCTCGAATCGACTTGCGATTCGGAACGCCTCGCTCATCGCTTCTCGATCTGCTTCGGTAGCGGCGTCGGCTGCTGCGTCGACGAGCTCCCGTGCCTTCGCGACGGACTCGTGGAACTCCGGCGCGTCGTAGGTGCTGACCCACTGCGCGTAGGGATGCGTCGGATCTGCGTCCAGAACTTCCCGCGCTGACGCGGCCAGGTCGCGGCCGACCTCGGCGTAAATCCAGAAGCAGGGGAGTACCGCAGCGGCCGAGACGGCGTACGGCGCCGTGGCGGCAGTCGCGATCAGATAGGACACGTATCCCAAGCAGGCTTGTGAATGCTCGAGCCGACTGGTCTCGGCCGGCAGAATCCCGCCGGCGAGAAGGCCGTCATGCAGTGACGACTCGACTGTGGCTGCCGTGGATGCGGAGTTGGACCAGAATCCCGCTGCCTGCGGGTTCGGGGCGTGAGCGGCAACAAGAGACAGCGCTTGGGAGTACCCCTCGAGATAGAGCTTGTCTTGCTCGATGTAGGTGCGGAACGCGTCGAGCGGCAAGGTGCCGTCGCCGAGTCGGCGCAGGAATTCGAGTGAGTCGATGGACTCACGCAGCACTTTGGTCTCGTCCCAGAGGCGGTCGGTGAATCGGTCCGAAGTCGATTCGATGAGCGCCGTGTTCGAGACGGACGTATTTTCGGCAGAACTGTATGCAGGCTGTGTGGTAGCCATGACATCCCTTCGTCAGCATTACCTGATCAGGTTCCCGGGTTTGATCTCAGCCCCGCCCATGCGGAGCACCCCGTGTCAGAACAAGGCGACCTTAACACCGCCGCTTTTCGTTGCTCGTCCCCACCTCTCGGAAATTGGTAGGTTTGGGACAGATTCTCTCAAAGTCGAGGTCGTGAGGAGATTCAGGCATGGACACCGAAATTCGACCGGGAGACACAGGCGAGAGCACCCTTGTCGTCCATACCCCAGCCGGTGACGTCCGGGGATATGCCGATGGTTCGGTTTTCGCCTGGAAGGGTATCCCGTACGCGGCCGCCCCGACCGGGGAGCGAAGGTTCCGAGCGCCACTACCGGCCGAACCATGGGACGGCGTGCGGGATGGCCGCGCCTTCGGTCCCATCGCACCGCAGGGGCAAAGCCCGGCGGTGCCGATAGATCGGGCGTTTGTGGTCGACGAGGATTGTCTGTCCGTCAATGTGTGGGCGCCACGACCAGACGGCACGCCGCGGCCGGTTATGGTGTGGATTCACGGCGGTGCCTATTGTCTGGGTTCGGCAGCCCAAAGCATCTACGACGGTCGGCACCTGGCGGAGACCGGTGACGTTGTTCTCGTCTCGTTCAACTACCGCGTCGGCGCGATGGGGTTCCTGGACTTGTCTTCCTTCTCGACACCAAACGTGGTGTTCGAGTCGAATTGTGGCTTGCGCGACCAGATTGCAGCGCTCGAGTGGGTGCGTGACAACATTGCTGCGTTTGGCGGTGACCCGGGTGAGGTGACGGTATTCGGGGAGTCGTCGGGTGCCGGTTCCATCACGACGTTGATGACGTGCCCAACAGCCGAAGGCCTATTTCATCGCGCGATCGCTCAAAGCCCGCCGGCCACATCGGTATACGGACGTGATCGCGCGCGCTCGGTGGCACTCCGCTTCCTCGAACTGATCTCGATTGCCCCAGGCGATGCCGGCGATCTGATCGACGCCGATCTCGAACTGATCATCAAGGCCGGTGACGAACTGGTCAACGAAATCCCGACCCGCATTCCAGGAACCCTCGCCATGGCCCCAGTGGTGGATCGAGATCTGGTGCCGCACTACCCCGTTGCAGCTTTCCAGAAGGGGTATGCCCACAGAATCCCACTGATCATCGGATCGAACAAGGACGAGGCGTCGATCTTCAAATTCATGAAATCGCCGTTGATGCCGGTGAGTGCGCAGTCGGTGGAGGCGATGCTGCAGGCACTGGCCGACGACCACCCGGACATTTCGCCGACGCGGCTGGCCGAGATCATGTCCGCCTATCCTGATCACGCCAAACCCAGCGGTGCCTTGGCGCTCTCGCGTGACGCGGCGTTTCGGATGCCGACACTATGGATTGCCGACGCGCATGCACGGCACTCGCCGACGTGGCTCTATCGATTCGACCACGCCACGCCCATGCTCAAGGCCGCGCGCATCGGAGCCGGGCACGCAACCGAATTGCCGTATGTATTCGGCAATTTCGGAACCCTGGACGTCGATCCGACATTCTGGTTGGGTGGACGCAAGGCTGCAATGGAGGTGGCCGGTCGGATGCAACGACGGTGGCTGGCATTTGCCCGGCATGGAGTGCCGGCCGCGCTCGACGGGTCCAAACACTGGCCGCCGTATGACGAAGAGGCTCGATCCACGCTACTGATCGATTCGCCGGACTCGTTGGTCCACGACGCTGACGAGGTGCTGCGCATCGCCTGGGGGACCGAGGTGATGGGATTCAAATAGCGGTCAGGGGTGATCGAGTTCGCGCAGCACCGGAAGCGCCGCGCACACGATCGCGATGACAACGATCGGAATCGACAGTGCCACAAAGGTTGATGCAATACCGAGCTGATCGAGAAGTGGGCCGACAACGAGGTATCCGAGTGGACCGGCGGCGTAGGCCGTCGACGTCATCACACCGACAACCCGGCCTCGCATGTGCTCGGGGCTGCGAGTCTGCATGGCGTAGTTGGCTATCGGCCCCACCGGGCCGTACACAAGACCTTGCAGGCCCGCCAGGACCAGAATCACCCACAACGGCGGGAGCAGGGCCATCGCGAGCATGGCAACGCCGAGCACGCCGACTGCACAGATCATGATCAGTCGCCGAGACATCAGGGGAGCAAGCGGCGCGTACGCCAAGGCGCCCACGATTCCACCGATCGCCAACGCCATCAACACCGACCCGAGCTGTGCGGGTTGATCGAGCTCGGTGAAATACACGGGGAAAACAACACTCTCCACCGGCATGTACAAAGCCACGACGGCCATGTCGACCAGTGCCAGAGTTCGGAGAAGCTTGTTGTTCCACACGAACTTCAAGCCCTCGAGTGTGCCGTGCCAGATGGACGCCGGACGTAGGCCGGGGTCTGGTGTTCCGGCGTCGGCCAGACGGATGAAGGCAACGACGATGATCGAAAGCACGAACCCCGCCGCAGTCACCCAGAGGGTGCTGACCGCGCCGATCGTGGCGATCAGGACGCCGCCGACTCCGGGACCGATCAGATACGCGACGTTGTAGTTCGCCTCGTACAGGCTGTTGGTCCGATCGAGCTTCCACCCCGCGGCGCGCGTCGCCGCCGGCAGCATCGATTCTCGCGCTGCCATGCCGGCCGGATCGAATGTTGCACCGAGCGCAGCGAGAGCGGCAATCACCGGAATGCTCAGACCTGAGGTGACCGCGAAGATGGGAATGGCCGAAGCTGACACAGCGGACAACGCGTCGGACACCAGCGAGGTGCGCCGACGACCGAATCGATCGACGAGAGTGCCGGAGAACAAACTTGCGATCAGTAGGGGCACGGCGGCGGCACCGGCAACAATTGCCGCGTCGGTGGCGCGCCCGGTGCGCTCGAGAACGAGCCAGGGGATGACCACCATGGAGATGCCGTTTCCGATTGCGGAGAACAGCGTCGCGAGGTTGATCAGAACCAACGGAAGGTAGTGGATCTGTTCGGACGTGCCCGCGCGTCCGAGTCGGGGCGTGACAGTCACGGACATTCCTTCCGGGCAGCGGGGCAGCAAAAGTGCTGTTTCCACCAACACTGCCCGACGCGCGTCATGTCCGCGACTGATTTTTGACGGCTCGCTCGGCCTCGGGGTCAGTTATCCCCGAGGCAACAAGCGAGTTACAGGAGGATCTGAAACTCCGGATTCTGCGCGACGAACTTTTCGACGTACGAGCAGGACGGGACGATCTTCTTGCCGTCCGACTGCGTTTGTGTGAGGGCTTGCCGCACGACGACGGCAGCGAGCCCACGGCCACGGAACTGCGGGTAGGTGACGGTGTGGTGGAAATCGCGCACACCATTCGATTCGGAATACTCCGCAAAACCTGCGAGTTCGTCGTCCGAATAAATATCGAAGCGGCTCTCGTCGACGTTGTGCACGATCTTGTCGGTCATTGTTGGTGGCTCCGTATCGGTGAGGGATGTCTCCTCGACGGTACCCGGGTCTGTGGACGGCGCGGGAGGCGCTTCGAGTCAGCGCTCTTCGATTGCTGCTCGCCCAATTGGACAGCCGTTCAAAGCTGATCGTGTAGGGCGTTGTGTCGTCAGAAATAGGCTGTGTACTAGGGATTCTTGGTGTGAAGATGCCTGGGAAAACGGCGATACACGTGATTTGCTACCGTAACGATCCCACCTGATGAGATAGTTGAAAAAGATTTTTTCGCAACCGGGCGTGTTGCTCTCATGGAGGCCGAAAAAACGGGCAAATCGCAGGTCAGGCCGACTGGCTCCAGATATGGACCAATGTCGTGAAGGCGATGGCCTTAGGTCTCGAATAGGCACTGACACGGCAACGTTTTCCAGAGCGCAACCCAAACGAAGCCTTGGGGGGTTAGCGTGTGCATCGTCGGGGATAAACGAAGCGTTACAGGGTCACCGGAAAAAAGGTCTCGGGTGTATCCAGGCAACGGGCAGTCGTCACATCGTCGTCGAACACTTCGAGGAAGGAACGCACATGATTTTCGGACAGCGTGAGTCGAACAGTTACCTGGCTGCAATATTTTCGTACGACTTCCTCGATGAGCACATCGGATACGAGACGATTGCACGCATTCACCGCGGCGAGATCGATGACTGGATCCGCGACCTTGCGGCATCCGGACTCTTTTCCGCGGCCGAGGTTCGAGCGGCAGAACTCGCGTGGCACAAGAACCCACGGCTCCTTCTCGACGCGCTCCTCGAAGATGCGGACGAAGTGTCGGTCAAGCGGTGGGAAATCGCGTGGGCGCGACTCGATCGCCAGTCACATAGCGTTCACCCGGCGCCCGTCGCCGAGCACGGTTGAAGGGCAACTGACGACTGAGGTCGTCAGATGACGTCTGCCTCGCCGCCGTCGACAACCACAACCTGCTGATCGCTCAGCACCCTGAACGGAATCCGTTCTTTTGTAAGTATGGCGATTGTTCGTGCCGTGGCCGCAGGATCCTCGAGTACAGAACCACCGCCGTGTGGAACAATCGCGAAATCGACGAGTCCGAGCCCGGTCCACACCGTCTCGATTCCGCACGTGGCCAGTACATCGGACGGATCATCGGTGACGTCCAACCCGGTCAAGGTCGGTGTGGCCACAGCAGCGCCGGCGCTGTATCCCGCGTAGGCAAGATCTCCATTACGGACAAGGCGTTCGAGGACGTCGTCCGCTCCCGTCCGCGCTAACTGCGCCCGCAGGACAAAGGTGTTTCCGCCGCGGACCCAGACGCAGTCGAACGTCCGCAGTGCGTGCTCCAGTGCGTCGGGTGAGGGAGCGTAGTCGCGGATGTCGAGTTCCTCGGCGTCGTATCCCGCTCGGCGTAGTGGCGTCAGTTCGCTGGTGACCGCGGACGCTCGGGCGGCTGCCGGCCAAGCGTCTGCAGCCGCCGCGATGACGGCGATCCGAGCGCCAGGGCCGACCAGTTCCGCGAACCGTGTGTGGTGGTCGCCGAACCGGTACGACGCCAGGAACAACTTCATCGGACGGCGTGGTTCAGATCGTGAACGCAAGGTTGTCGAGAATCCGTTTGCCGAGCGCGTGATCGCCTACGATCGTGATCTCGTCAAGATGATCAGCCGCGCGGACCCGTCCGCAGGCAAGTCTCGTGAAGAGCGAGGCACTCATCCGCACGGTCACGGTGGGCGGCTCATCGAGCGTGGGAACCAGAGCGGCGCGACCGTCGACGGCGATGTGTAGTTCGCGGGCCAGTGGGCCGCCGAGATCGAAGGTGATGCGAGAGCCGTCCGGTGCTTTGCCCCGTTTACCGACAACAAATCCGAGGGAACTCGAGATTTCCTTGAACGCCATGTCGGCGCGCGGACCGCCCTCGTCCCCGGGAGCGCTGACGGCGTCGCGGATGTCGAGCTCGTGTAGCCAGCAGTCGAACAATCGGATTCGCATGAAGCGGCCGTACGGCGCCGGGCCGACGGGAGTGGAAGACTCTGCATTCCAGTCGGATTCGCTCAAAGTGCGAAGGGTAGCGGTGCGAGCAGTCGTGATCTCGCGGTACTGCTCGAGTAGTTGCGGCGACGGGACCCGTCGAAGTCCCTCGACCCAGCGCTCGTTGAATGCGCCGATCTCGTTGTGAACGTGGGGGAGGGCGTGAACGTTGACGTCTGTGGTCGGCGGTTCGATTCCCGAGAGCAGCGATTCGGTTCCGATCAGGTGCGCGGTGATGTCGTGCACCGTCCAGCCCGGCAGATTGGTGGGGGAGAACCAGCCGTCGCCGTCGAGGGCGGACAAAAGCGAGTCGATGACCTGCCATTGCTCGATCAACAAACCGGTGACGGATTCCTGGGGCCAGTCGCTCATAAGACTTTTCTCCGTAGATTTCGATGGTTCACTGACTTCTCACTGTAGGGCGAGAAAGTTCGGCCGCCGAGCCAACGGTGCCGTTCTGCCGAAATCGAATCGGACCGCGCCGCCTTGTGATAGACCGGGGTGGACGGACGAGAAGCTGATTGAGGAGTGCGCGTGTTTCCTGGAAATTTTGTTGCTTCCACACCGGACAAGCCGGCGATCGTCCGTCCGTCGACCGGTGAGTCGATCACGTACCGGGAACTCGACGAGCGGTCGATCGCACTCGCCCGGCATCTGCGCGGGCTGGGGATGAAGCCTGGCGATCATGTTGCGCTCATATCGAACAACGACTTGCGTGCGTTCGAAGTGTATTGGGCCGCACTGCGGTCCGGCTTCTACATCACCGCAGTCAACTGTCACCTGACGGCGCAGGAGTCGGCGTACATCGTCGACGATTGCGAGGCGAAAGTACTGATCGCGTCCGCTGGAGCAGCACACGCTGTTCCGACAGATCCGGCGCTGACGCCGCGAGTTCTCCACAGATTGGCGTACGGGGGTGAGCTGGCGGGATTCGAGGACTACGACGCGGCTGTCTCGGCGCAATCGACGGAGCCTTTGGATTCGCAACCCCGCGGCACCGACATGCTGTATTCCTCGGGAACAACCGGTCGCCCCAAAGGGATCAAGGGAGACCTCCCGGAAGGCGAGGTCGACGTAACGATGGATCCGTTCACCGCGGTGTTCGCACCGATGTACGGATTCGATTCCAGCACAGTCTATTTGTGCCCGGCGCCGATCTATCATGCTGCGCCGCTGCGGTTCTGCGGAGTCATCAACTCGGTGGGCGGCACTGTGATCTTGATGGACAGCTTCGACGCCGAGACGGCGCTGTCTCTGATCGGCGAGTACGGCGTCACGCACAGTCAGTGGGTGCCGACGATGTTTGTGCGGATGCTCAAACTTCCCGAGGAGACACGACTCGGATACGACGTGTCGAGTATGAAGGTGGCCATTCATGCCGCGGCGCCGTGCCCGCCGGAGGTCAAGGCGTCGATGATCGACTGGTGGGGTCCGGTGATCAACGAGTACTACGCGTCGACGGAAGGCGCGGGTGCGACGTTCATCAACAGTGAGCAGTCGCTGTCGCACCCAGGTTCGGTCGGTCGCGACGGGGTAATGGGAATTGTCCATATCTGCGACGATTCCGGCGCGGACCTTCCCGTCGGTGAGATCGGCACAGTCTTCTGGGAACGTGAGAAGCTGCCATTCCGCTATCACAACGATCCGGAGAAAACTGCGTCCGCGCAGCACCCCGATCATCCGAACTGGACCACGAGCGGCGACATCGGGTACATCGACGACGAGAGGTTCCTCTATCTGACCGACCGGGCGGCATTCACCATTATTTCGGGTGGCGTCAATATCTATCCGCAGGAGTCGGAGAATGTTCTGACTCTCCATCCGAAGGTTTTCGACGTCGCGGTAATCGGAGTGCCCGACGAGGAGATGGGTGAACAAGTCAAGGCGGTCGTCCAGTTAGTAGACGGAATTGAACCTTCGGCAGATGTCGCCGAAGAATTGCTGAAGTACGTGCGCGACCGCGTTTCGCATTTCAAGGCGCCGCGTTCCATCGACTTCGCCGACGAATTGCCTCGAACTGCCACGGGAAAACTTGTCAAGCACAAGCTGCGATCCCACTATGTGAATAGTTGACCAATCGTTACACGATTGTGCGGAGATAGTCGGCCAGTACCGACGCGTGGCTGTGGGCGAGGTCCTTGCTCGCCGTGAGCAGCACGATGAGGCGTGTGTCCGCTGTGGGTGTGACGCGCTCCAGGTACTCGCGGACCGGACGTGCGTCGAGTTCTGCGAGATATTTTGCGGAAAACGTGTCGAAGCGAGTCGCGTCGTGGCCGTACCACTTTCGTAGTTCGGTAGAGGGTGTCAATTCCTTGGCCCAGTCGTCGAACGGCAACTCGTCGCGTCGTATCCCGCGCGGCCAGAGTCGATCCACTAACAGTCGCACTGACTTTTCGGCGTCGGACTTTTCGTAGACCCGTTCTACGACAATTTTTCGACGCTTCACGATCGACACCTCATGCATCGATTGTGGTTCACATCGTGGAATAGGTCGACACCTCGATGTGATGGGGCTCACATTATAATGACTTGTATCTAGGTAAAGATACTGTTCGGACTCGATTCAGATGAAGAAAGTAGTTCTCCGTGTTCACTTTCCACGGAGAAGTCTGGCTAGTATCAGTCACCATTCACCCAAAAGCGGGTCATCTTCCGCTCATCCCATGTTGGCCGCCGCTCATCGCAGCAGGCGAACCACCAACCGCAGAAGGTAATGGAACAAATGGAAACATCGAAGAGCGCACAAGTGCGTCCGTCGGTCGGCGTCCCTCGGGAGTCGAGTGACGGTGAGCGTCGGGTCGCGTTGGTGCCGAAGATCGTCGCGGCTCTGATCGGTAAGGGCGTCGACGTTGTTGTCGAGTCCGGTGCCGGTCTTGGTGCGTTGATCCCGGACGAGCTGTACACCGCTGCCGGCGCGAAGATCGGCGATCCGTGGACCGCCGATGTTGTCGTCAAGGTCGCGCCGCCGTCGTCGGACGAGATCGGCAAGATCAGCTCCGGCGCCAAGTTGATCGGGTTCCTGAACCCGCGCAACGCGGACAACCGCATCGCCGAGCTCAAGGCTGCCGGGATCGAGGGATATGCGGTGGAAGCCATTCCGCGTATTTCTCGTGCCCAGGTGATGGACGCTTTGTCCTCGCAGGCAAACGTGTCCGGCTACAAGGCTGTGTTGCTGGCGGCGTCGGAGTCGACGCGATTCTTCCCGATGCTCACCACGGCCGCCGGTACGGTCAAGCCCGCGACGGTGCTTGTTCTCGGTGTCGGTGTTGCCGGTCTGCAGGCACTGGCCACGGCGAAGCGTCTCGGTGGCCGCGCCACCGGCTACGACGTGCGACCTGAGGTAGCCGATCAGGTGCGCTCGGTGGGCGCTCAGTGGCTCGATCTCGGTATCGACGCAGCCGGTGAGGGCGGATACGCCCGTGAGCTCACCGACGACGAGCGCGCGAAGCAGCAGCAGGCTCTCGAAGACGCCATCAAGGGATTCGACGTTGTGATCACCACGGCGTTGGTTCCGGGTCGTCCCGCTCCGCGTCTTGTGACCGCGGCCGCTGTGGAGGGTATGAAGCCCGGCAGTGTTGTCGTGGACCTTGCCGGTGAGACGGGTGGAAACTGCGAGTTGACCGAGCCGGGTCAGACCGTCGTCAAGCACGGCGTCACGATTTGCTCGCCGCTGAATTTGCCGGCGTCGATGCCCGAGCATGCCTCGGAGCTGTACTCGAAGAACATTTCCGCGCTGATCGAACTGATGTTGGTGGAAGGCGCACTCGCGCCCGATTTCTCCGACGAGGTTCTGGCCGGTGCGTGCGTCACCCGTGAAGAGAAGGGCGCCTGATGTACACATCGTTGTTGTCGAATATCGCGATCCTGGTGTTGTCCGGGTTCGTCGGTTTCGCGGTGATCTCGAAGGTCCCGAACACTCTGCACACGCCGCTGATGTCGGGTACCAACGCCATCCACGGCATCGTCGTTCTCGGCGCGCTCGTGGTTTTGGGCAAGGTGCACGATCCGTCCATCGGGTTGCAGATCATCTTGTTTGTCGCACTTGTCTTCGGAACGGTCAACGTTGTCGGTGGCTTTGTGGTCACGGACCGCATGCTGGCGATGTTCAAGGCCAAGCCCGCCGCCAAGACTGTTTCGAAGGATGGTGACCAGTAATGGAATACCTGGTCAATGGTTTGTACATTGTCGCGTTCTCGATGTTCATCTACGGTCTCATGGGTCTTACCGGCCCGAAGACCGCGGTGCGCGGCAACCAGATCGCGGCTGTCGGCATGCTCATCGCCGTCATCGCGACGCTGATCTCCATCCGTGACACGGAGATGGGGAACTGGATCCTCATCGCAGCCGGTCTGATCATCGGCGTTGTGCTCGGTGTTCCGCCGGCGCTGCGCACGAAGATGACGGCCATGCCGCAGTTGGTGGCACTGTTCAACGGTGTCGGCGGCGGTACCGTCGCGTTGATCGCGTACGCAGAATTCCTCGACTCCGACGGTTTCACCGCGTTCCAGCACGGTGAGTCCCCGACGGTGCACATCGTCATCGCATCTCTCTTTGCTGCGGTGATCGGTTCGATCTCCTTCTGGGGCAGCGTGATCGCGTTCCTGAAGTTGCAGGAAACCCTGCCGGGTCGTCCGATCGGCATCGGCAAGTTGCAGCAACCCCTCAACGCTCTGCTGCTCATCGCCGCTGTTGCGTTCTCGGTGATCATCGGTATCAAGGCGATCTCCCCGGAAGGCCCGACCAGTTCCCTCTGGATCGTCGGTGTCCTCGTGCTCTCGGGCATCCTCGGGCTGATGGTGGTGCTGCCTATCGGCGGCGCCGACATGCCCGTCGTGATCTCGCTGCTCAACGCCCTCACCGGTTTGTCGGCTGCTGCAGCAGGTTTGGCGCTCGACAACCAGGCCATGATCGTGGCCGGCATGATCGTCGGCGCGTCGGGCACCATCTTGACCAACCTCATGGCGAAGGCCATGAACCGTTCCATCCCGGCTATTGTTGCCGGCGGCTTCGGTGGCGGCGGCGGAGAAGCCGCATCCTCCGACGGTGTCGTGCGCACCGCGAAGGCGACCTCCGCGGCCGATGCTGCTATCCAGATGGCGTACGCCAATCAGGTGATCGTGGTTCCCGGTTACGGTTTGGCCGTGGCGCAGGCTCAGCACGCCGTCAAGGACATGGCGAAGTTGCTCGAGTCGAAGGGCGTCGAGGTCAAGTACGCCATTCACCCCGTTGCCGGTCGTATGCCCGGTCACATGAATGTTCTTCTCGCCGAGGCAGATGTCTCGTACGACGCGATGAAGGAAATGGACGACATCAACGACGAGTTCTCCCGCACCGACGTCACGTTGGTGATCGGCGCGAACGATGTCACCAACCCGTCGGCACGTAATGATCCGAACTCGCCGATTCACGGGATGCCGATCCTGAACGTGGATCAGTCGAAGTCCGTCATCGTGCTCAAGCGTTCGATGAACTCGGGCTTCGCCGGTATCGACAACCCGCTGTTCTTCGCCGAGGGCACTTCGATGCTCTTCGGTGACGCGAAGAAGTCCGTCGCCGAGGTCACGGAAGAACTCAAGGCTCTGTAAGTTTTTCTGCTGCAGCAAAGGGCGCCTACTCACGAGGGTGAGTAGGCGCCCTTTCGGTTTACAGGTGGATGCGCCGATCGCGGGAGAACGCGATGGCTGCCGTATCAGGTCGTGCTGCTTCACGTTTCGCGGCGACCGGCGAGTGCTCCATCAGAATGGCTGCCACACAACCCCAGGCCGCTGCGATCAGGAGTCCGGCAACCACACCAAAGATTCCGCTCATCTCGGTGGCGACCACACTGACCGCGACCACGGCAACTCCTGAGATGCCCAGTCCGACAATGACGGGTCGCCACCGCGGCGCAGAGATCAGAACCGCCGAACCGTACAACGCTGCTGCGGCAACAACATGCCCGCTGGGAAGCAAGGCCGTCGGCGCATCCGTGAGCCATGAACCCAGCGCAGCACTGGTCAGATTTGCGCCCACCCCAAGCATGAGTATGGCGCCGATACCGTACGGCAATGTGCGGATCATCGATACTGCGGCGAGGGCGGCGGTGGCCGTCAATACCGCAGTGACGTCCACGACGCGGACGATCTGATCGGCAACGGATCTCAACGATTCCGGAACAGTGACCGTCGGTGAATCAGGTCGGAGAAAGTACAAAATACCGAGCGCTGCGGCACAGAATGCGGCAAGGGCGAGCAAGCGGGTTGTGGCGGACGGGGAGTGGGGGGCGGAGGTCGAGACGGTCACATGTCCAGCATCCCTGCTTTGTCTGTGACAAGCGTGAGGATCAGCTGTGATCTCGGTGGGTGGTCGAAGAATCGCGACGAACGACACCGGCGGACAGTGCTGCGACCAGCACACAGAGAAGTGGGATGAGCATCGCTGTGGTGAGTGGCACAATCTGCGTCGCCCACCCGATCGTCGCGGGGCCGGCGAGAAACCCGATGTAGCCCAAACCCACAACCCGAGACATGTTGGTACCAGCTGATCCTGAGCCCAGGTTGCCGGCGGTCGTGAAGATCTGGGGGATGCAGCCGGACAGTCCCGCGCCGAAGAGCGCCCAGCCGAAGAGCGTGAGCGGAAGCCACCCGGAAAGAACGACAGTCAACATTCCCACCGAAGCGATCATGGCGCCGTAGCGAACAACCGCGACGGGGCCGAGGGCGGCGCTGATGCGATCCGCGGTGAATCGGCCGACTGTCATCATCGCGGAGAAAGCTCCGAAGGACAGGGCCGCAACGGCATTCGAGACGCCAAGATCTTCCTTGACTTGCAGTGCACTCCAATCGTTTGCCACACCTTCGGCGAGCATGAGTACAAACGCCAGCGCGCCCAGCGCAAGCACCTTGGCAGAGAAGTGGCCGTGCGGTTGTTCCGTTGCGACGTCGTCGGCGTGGTGCAGGGCGCGGGGCAGCAGTGGCCGGGAGCAGATTGTGACGGCACCAAAGCCGACCAGTGATGCGGCGGTCAGCGTCACGGAGGGTGCAAGGCCGAGTGCCAGAGTGCCCGCTCCGATGACCGAACCCACCACTCCGCCAACAGAGAACATGCCATGGAACGCGGACATGATCGGCCGCCGGTACAACTGTTCGGCCTCGACGGCTTGGGAATTCATCGAGACATCCAAGGCGCCGTTGGCAAAACCGAAAGCCACCAGTGCAGCGCCCAATTGCCACGCGTTGGTGGCAAATCCCGGACCGAGCACGGCGGCGGACAGGCCGGTTCCCGCCAGGATTACCATCCTTCGGCTCCCGTAGCGGTCGGCGAGCGGGCCACTGAGTTGCATGCCGGCAATGGCGCCCACGGCAAGCAGGAGAAGCAGAGACCCCAGCGTGGAGTGGCTGATGCCGACGCGGTGCTCGATCGACGGGATGTGCACCACCCACATCGCGAGCAGGAAGCCGTTGATACCGAAGATGCCGAAAATGCCGGCGCGTGCACGAATCAGAGTGGGAGAGGGGGCGATGCTCACCGTGACAGTCTGCCAGGACTGAGGTTGCGTCACAGATGGGCGAGAAGGACCGCCGGGTCGGCGAGCATCGACGCCACGAGCGTGAGGAACTGAGACGCCTGTTGTCCGTCGAGGGCGCGATGGTCGAATGTCAACGAGAGGGTCGCAACCTGTCGAATGACAATCTGCCCGCCGCGAACCCACGGTCGCTCGTTCACGCTACCCAGAGCGAGGATGGCTGCCTCGCCCGGATTGAGGAGTGCAACACCACCGTCGACGCCGAAGACCCCGACATTGGTGATCGTGACCGTGCCGCCGGTGAGATGCTCGACGTCGGTTCGGCCGGCGCGGGCCATCGAGGTCAGTTCGGTGATGTGGCGCGCAATCTCTCGCAGTGTCAGGCTGCCTGCGTCTTTGATGTTGGGAACCAGGAGTCCGCGGTCCGACGCCACGGCAATCCCCAGATTGATCCGTGGATGCACAACACTGCGTGCGGCCGCCTCGTCCCACGTCGCATTGATACTCGGGTGCGACGCGATGGCAGTCACCAGAGATTTCGCGGCAAGAGTCAACGGCGTGACCGAGCAGTTCTCGAAGTCTGCGGATGTGCGCAGTGTGTCTAATAGTTCCATCGACGCGGTGACGTCGATCGTGACGAATACCGTTGCCTGGGGTGCGCGGGCGCTGCCGGTCATCGCCCGTGCCATCTCTCTGTGCTGCGCGGGTGCGGGCGGGACTCGCTTGCGCCGGCGGCTTGCATGAGCCGTCTGCGGCCCGTAGCCGACCAGGACAGGCGGAGTCGACGTACTCGCACCAGCCGAGTCCGTACTCTCGATGCGAATGATCGCCGCCCCCACTGGCACGGACTCGCCGGGTTCGGCAAGAAGTTCGGTGACAACTCCGGCGTACGGCGACGGAAGTTCGACTTGTGCCTTGGCGGTTTCGACGTCGGCAATCACCTGATCGATGCGCACGTGTTCGCCGACATCAACGTGCCACGACACCAATTCGGCGCTTGTGAGACCCTCACCGAGATCGGGAAGTCGGAACTCCGCGGTAGTCATGCGGCCAGCACTTCATCGAGTGCGTCGAGGATTCGATCCGCGTCCGGTAGGTGGAACTGTTCGAGTTTGGCTGGGGGATAGGGGATGTCGAAACCCGTCACGCGTCGCACAGGAGCCTTGAGGTCGTAGAAGCACTCGTATGCGGCATGCGCGGCGATTTCGGCGCCCATCCCGAGAAACATCGGTGCCTCGTGGACGATGACA
Source organism: Rhodococcus globerulus (assembly GCF_019334125.1). Lineage (NCBI taxonomy): Bacteria > Bacillati > Actinomycetota > Actinomycetes > Mycobacteriales > Nocardiaceae > Rhodococcus > Rhodococcus globerulus. The sequence goes on along the minus strand of NZ_CP079698.1, from coordinate 5,926,668 downwards.
AGCCGCCCGGTCCGTCGTACCGACTTGTCGAGCGTGTCGAAGTCGATCGGGGAGAGCGATCGAAGGTCGATCACTTCGAGGTGATGGCCTTCGTCCTCGGCGATTTCCGCTGCTTCCAAGGCTGTAGCCACCATAGATCCGTAGGCAACAACAGTGGCATCGCTGCCGGGGCGGATTACCCGCGCACTGTGCAGTGGCAGTGGCGGTTCCGCGCTCAGATCCACCTCAGCCGAGTCCCAGTAGCGCCGCTTCGGTTCGAGGAATACCACCGGATCGTCGGACTCGACGGCTTGCCGGATCATGTGGAACCCGTCGGCCGGATTGCTCGGGTACACCACCCTCAGCCCCGCAGTGTGGGCGAAGTAGGCCTCCGGTGATTCCGAATGATGTTCCACGGCACCGATTCCGCCGCCGCTGGGGATGCGAATCGTGATGGGTGCGCGCACCCGACCCTGGGTGCGGTAGTGGATCTTCGCGACTTGCGAGACGATCTGGTCGAAGGCCGGGTAGACAAATCCGTCGAACTGTATTTCGCACACCGGCCGGTAGCCGCGCAGCGCCAGGCCGAAAGCGGTTCCCACGATGCCGGATTCGGCGAGTGGCATGTCGATGACTCGGTTCTCGCCAAAATCCTTCTGCAGTGCATCGGTGACCCGGAAAACGCCGCCGAGCCGGCCGACGTCCTCGCCGAGGATCACGACATGGTGGTCACTCTCGAGTGCGCGTCGTAGCCCGGTGTTGAGGGCGGTCACCAGATTGACGAGCGTCATGACACGACCTCCTGATTGTCGAAACTTGCCAGATACTCCTGGTGCTGCGCACGTTCGTGATCGATCAACGGATGGGGTCCGGTGTAGACGTGATCGAACAGTGCCGAGGGCGGTGGATCAGGAAAGCCGATTGTGTTGCGTCGTAGAACGGAAGCGACTTCGTCGGCAGCCGAGGCAATCTCGGTGGCTACCTTGTCATCGAGAAGTCCGCGCGAGGTGAGAAACAACCGCATCCGCTCGATCGGATCGCGGGCCCGCCACTGCGCCATGTCCGTGTCGGAGCGGTACCTCGATGGATCGTCGGAGGTGGTGTGTGGACCCATGCGGCAGGTGATCGCTTCGATGAACGTCGGCCCGCTTCCCTCACGGGCGTGGGCCAGCGCCTTTCGAGTGACTGCCAAGACGGCGAGTACGTCATTTCCGTCAACGCGATACGACGGAATGCCGTAGCCTTCGGCGCGGTGTGAGATCGGTGTGCGGGACTGCAGTGAGACCGGTTCGCTGATGGCCCACTGATTGTTCTGACAGAAGAAGACAACGCCGGCGCGGAAGCTGGCGGCAAATCCCAGTGCTTCGGCGATATCGCCCTGGCTGGTGGCGCCGTCACCAAAATAGGCGATGGTGGCGATTTCTGCGCCGTCGAGGTGAGCACCCAGTGCGTAGCCTGTTGCGTGAAGTCCCTGGGACCCGACAACGATTGCCGGGTTGGTCACATTGAATTCTTCTGGGTCCCAGGCAGAATGGGCGCAACCGCGCCACAAGACCGTCAGCGCGTGGGGCGGAACTCCGCGGCAGTAGGCGACGGCGTGCTCACGATAGGAGGTGAAGGCAAAATCGTCAGGCTTCAGAGCGCGTGCTGATCCGACCTGCGCGGCTTCCTGGCCCAAGAGCGGTGCCCATAAACCGATTTCGCCTTGGCGTTGAAGTGTTACCGCGGTGGTGTCGATTCGGCGACTGATCACGAGGTCGCGGTACAACGACAGGTAATCGTCTCGATCCAGGTTTGCGATCAGACGGTCGTATTCCGGTCGGCACACCCGCGCGCCGTCCGGTTGAATGAGTTGGACTGGATAATCGAGGTTGTCGATCATCGTGAGTTCACCTCGGTTTCTGCTCCTGCCCGACGCGCCTTGTGGGCGATTCGAGCAATCCCGATGCGATATTCAGTTTTTCGGTGCTGTACTTCCAGCATCCCCCTCGACGCAGAATCCGCAAGTACTTGCGGGTTTCGAAGAGGGACAGACCGTCACAGTTTCCGAACCGGTGGGTAACAAAGGTGTCGGAACCACCCGCCGCAACGATTTCTCCGGCTAGCATCGGTGCGGTGAACGCAGTCGGACTGAACGAAGATGCTGTTTCAGGGTGGATCGCCGAGCTGGGCGTCGGCGCCACCACGCCACTGACTTTCGAGAGGATCGGCAACGGTCAATCCAATCTCACGTATGCCGTCACCGATGCCGGCGGTGCACGGTGGGTGCTGCGCAGACCTCCGCTCGGCACCTTGTTGGCCTCGGCGCATGACGTAGTGCGTGAGCACCGAATCCTGTCGTCGCTGCAAGGTACGGCCGTCCCGGTGCCCAAGATCATCGGAATCACCGAGGATCCGGCTGTGACGGATGCGCCGCTGGTTCTCATGAGTTACGTCGACGGGGTTGTCATCGACGGTGTACCGGTTGCGCAGAAATTGACGGTAGAGCAGCGGCGGAATGTCGGGTTGGCGTTGCCCAAGGCTCTCGCCACTATCCACGGCGTAGATCTCGAAGAGACTGGATTGGAAGATCTGGCCAGTCGTAAGCCGTTTGCGGAGCGGCAGCTCAAGAGATGGTCAGCGCAGTGGGAAAAGTCGAAAACCCGAGATATCCCCGACGTGGAGCGGCTCGCGGACATTCTGCACCGAAACATTCCCGAGCAGACCGAAGTCACCCTGGTTCACGGCGATTTCCACCTCAACAACATCATCACCGATCCGGCTCGAGGCCAGGTGCTGGCAGTGGTGGACTGGGAACTGTGCACGCTGGGTGATCCACTGGCGGATCTTGGTGCGCTACTGGCGTATTGGCCCGAAGCGGGCGACAAAGTTGCCGGGCCGTTCATGGCGTCGACGCTCGAAGGTTTCCCCACTCGCGACGAACTGGTCGACGCCTATGTTGCCGCCACCGGTCGCGACGTGTCGGCCGTGGGCTACTGGCACGTGCTGGCGCTGTGGAAGTTGTCGATCATCGCCGAGGGAGTACTGCGCCGCATTCTCGACGACCCACGCAACCGCGCCGAGCACGGCGGTCCGACCTCGACTCTGATCGACGGAGTTGTTGCGCGCGCAGTCGAGACCGCCGAAAAGCTGGGATTGCACTAAGCGGGACTGACCTCACTGGCAACAAGCGAACCGGCCGCGTCTTTGATCGCGGCCGGAATCGCGACCGGTGTGCGAGTGACTGCGTCGACGTAGACGTGGACGAACCGTCCCGTTGCAGCGGCGACCCATCTCCCCGCGGCGTCTTCGTGGAAGATCGCGAGCGCGTACACGATGCTCTTGGTGCCCAACTTTTCGATCGAGATGCCGACCTGCAACTGCTCCGGGAACGTGAGTTCACTCAAGTACCGGCACGATGTCTCCGCAACAACCCCGATGGCCGGCAGCGTGCGGATGTCGACGCCGGTGGCGGACATGAGCCACGCATTCACAGCTGTGTCGAAGTACGAGTAGTAGGTCACGTTGTTGACGTGGCCGTAGTGGTCGTTGTCGTCCCAGCGGGTCGGTACCGGCCAGCGGACGGGAAACTGCTCGATCGAGATGACGGTATCTGCTGCGCTCACGATCTCGACCTTAGCGAGGTCAGTGGACCACTCGTCAGCACGGCCCGGACGATCAACCCGACGAGGAGTGCCCAGAATGCCGATCCGATTCCCAGAACGCTGACGCCGGACGCGGCGATGAGGAACGTGACCACCGCACCTTCACGTTCGGTGGCGTCGCTGAGCGCAGCGGTCAACGACGCTGCCAAGGTTGCCATGAGTGCAAGCCCGGCAACGGTTTCCACTACACCGGCTGGTGCCGCAGCAACAAGAGCTGCGACTGCGGCAGAACCTGCGGCCAGCACCAGGTAGGCCCAACCGGCTGTGCTCGCCGCGATCCACCGCCGCTTCGGATCAGGGTGCGCCGTCGGCGCTGCCGCGAGGGCGGCGCTGATCGCGGCGAGGTTGATGGCGTGCCCGCCGGCGGGGGCTCCGAGAACGGTGCCCAGGCCGGTCACGAGCATGGACGGTCGCCACGGAACCGTGTATCCGAACGATTTCATCACGGCTACACCGGGGATGTTCTGCGACGCCATCGTGACGATGTACAGCGGAATCGCGATTCCGATCAGCGCCTGCCAGGACCACGACGGCATGGTGAGATCGACGCGGGGAATCATCGCACCGACGTCGAGCGTGTTGTTGTCGGTGGTCGTCAGGCTGATGCAGATCACGACGGCTGCGGTCAGAAATGCCAGTGGAACCGCCCACCGTTTGGAGAACCGTTGTGCCGCAAGCCAGACCACGATGACCGGCACTACAGCCAGCGGTGCGTCCCGGACCGCGAATATCGGAGCCAGGCACAGGGGGAGGAGAACCCCGGCGAGCATTGCCTGTGCCAGCGGTGTCGGGATCGCCGCGATGATCTTGCCCAGTGTCGGCCACAGTCCCGTGAGAACAATGGCAATTCCGACAACGACAAATGCGCCGACCGCAGCAGGCCATCCGCCGTGCACCGCGCCGGCGCCGGCCAGCAGTGCCGCACCCGGCGTCGACCAGGCCAGGGTGATCGGAATCTTGTACCGGCGGGAAAGCCACAGCATGCCCAGTGCTTGAGTCACACACAGAACCAACAGACCTGATGCAGCCTCGGTGGCGTTGGCGCCTACAGCGCTGAGGCCGGTGAGGAGTACTGCGAACGAACTGGTGAATCCCACGAGCGCTGTCACGATCCCCGCGCTGATGGGCTGTGCGTTGCTTACCGTCGCTTCCGGTTCGGTCGTAGATGGGGAGTCCGACATAGTCAGTGATTCTGCCCGACGCCGGAGCAACGGTTCTCAGCGATCCGGTCGGATGGGCGCTGTGACCGCTTTGCCGTAGATGAGGTGAGTCTGCGCGTGCCACACTTCCGGATGGGCGGCCAGGTGATCGATCAGCACCCTCTGCAGATGCGCACTGTCCCGCACGGCGACGTGGAGAAAGAAGTCTTCCGGCCCCGAGACATTGAACAGCGCAAGCGTTTCCGGAAGCGCCAGCGCATCGGCAGTGAACCGGTCGACAAGATCGCGGCGGTGGGGACGCAATTGCACGGCGATGATCGCCTGCATCGACCGGCCAACGGCGGCCGGGTCGACAACGGCATGGATTCCGCTGATCGTTCCGTTTGCCCGCAAGCGCCGCACACGTTCGTGGCACGAGGACGTCGCCAGTCCCACTCGGTCGGCCAGAACCTTGTTGGTGATCGACGCATCTTTCTGCAATTCGGCCAAAATCTTCCAGTCCACCGAATCCAGAGGCTCATTCTTCGTCATTCTCCGGATTGTATCCGGATCTGTTTTGAACTATCCGGATCCAGTTGCACACTCCCTCTATGAACGCATGTGTCGAATCCGCTCGGGTGTGAGGCAATTCGGATGAGTACCACTCAGTGGCTAGCTTTTGGCTCCCTGCTTTCCATCGTCTTGTTCACACCTGGCCCGGATTTTGTCCTGATCCTGCGGCATTCCCTGGCAGATCGTCGGACCGGTGCCGTGGTCGCGGCGGGCGTGATCACGGGATTGGTTGTCCATACGGCCGCCGCGTCGCTCGGCCTGTCGGCCCTTGTCGCGACTCGACCGCAACTGCTCTCGGCCCTCACCTATGCCGGCGCGGCATATCTGACCTGGTTGGGGATCTCCGCAATTCGTAGTGCATTCAAAGCTCGAAGTGGTGGCGACACGTTAGTGGCCGCGTCGGAGCCGACCCCGCCGCTGCGGGCATACCGTTACGGGTTCCTGTCCAACCTTCTCAACCCGAAGGCGCTGTTGTTCTTTCTCGGCCTGCTTCCACAGTTTGTCGAACCAGGCGAGGGCGCGGGCCTGCGTACCCTGACGTTGGCCGGCGCCACAGTGGTTGCCGCTGCGCTGTGGTGGGCAGTCGTGGTGGTGCTCGCGGCCGGCGCCGGACGCAAGCTGCGGCGACCTGGCGTCGGAAAGCGCATCGACGTGGTGAGTGGAGTCCTACTTGTCGCGCTTGGTGCTTTCTTCGGTGTTGCTTGAGACGACCGTGCAAGTATGAAGGACATGACTGCACCCGTTCTTGTCGATGTCACCGAACTGGCCTCACTGATCGAGGCCGGCGCCGCGCCGGTCCTGCTCGACGTTCGCTGGGCGCTGGGTGATCCCCACGGCGCCGAGCACTTCCAGTCAGGGCATATTGCCGGAGCGGTATTCGTGGATCTCGACACCGAACTGGCCGCTCCGGCGTCGAGGGAATCGGGGCGTCACCCCTTGCCTGCCATCGAGGACCTGCAGGCCGCGGCACGTCGATGGGGAATCAACGACGGAGATTCGGTAGTCCTGTACGACGCGACGGGGAACACCGCCGCGGCGCGCGGGTGGTGGCTGTTGCGATGGGCCGGACTCGCTGATGTCCGTCTGCTCGACGGTGGGTTGCAAGCCTGGGAAGCGGCCGATTTCCCGGTTGCAGTCGGTGCAGGTTCAGCAATCACCGAGGGCAACGTGACGCTCGACGCCGGACATATGCCGGTTGTCGACATCGACCAGGCGGCCGGGTGGTCGGCGAGCGGTGGTGTCCTTCTCGACGCGCGAGCTGTTGAGCGGTACCGCGGCGAGGTCGAGCCGATCGACCCAGTGGCCGGGCACATTCCCGGTGCGGTCAGTGCACCGACCGGTGAGAACATCGACGGCAATGGAAAGTTTGCCGGCACCGTTGCCTTGCGTGAGCGGTTCTCCGCAGCGGGTGACGGGGACCGCTTTGCCGTGTACTGCGGATCGGGAGTGACTGCGGCGCATCAGATTGCGGCCCTGGCGATAGCGGGCTACGACGCAGCCTTGTTCCCCGGTTCGTGGTCGCAATGGTCCAACGACAGCTCGCGCCCGATAGCCACTGGAGCGTAGTTCTCAGCTGTCGTCTCGTCTGATCAGTGCGGGGACGAAGAACCAGAGCGTGGTGAACATGACGGCGGCGCAGGCGGCCAGAATCTTTGCGCCGACGCCACCCACAGCGATCTCGGCGATCAGGAGCACTGTGCCGGTCATGGACGCCGCGAGAAAACCGGTGCCGCACAAGGCAAATCGGTTGGAGATGGTCAGGATGCGCTGACGGTATCCGCCCCGAAAGAGGACTCGATGCCACACTGCCGGTGCCATCAGTAGGCCGAAGGAAATGGCAACCAGCATGACCGTGACCAAGTGAATGGTTTTGATGTACGTCGATTCGTCCTCGTAGCGCTCGGTGAAGGCCACGGCCAGCAGAAACGCGAACAAGATCTGAACACCGGAGAGAGCGACTCGTAGTTCTTGCAGCAGCTCGTTGAAGTTCCGAGCGAGTTGCACGGGAGGGCTCTCCCCGGTGTCGTTCATAGTGTCGAGTTTGTCACGCCCGCGAGTATTCAGAGGCGCGTTGGATCTGTTCGGCACTGGGGCGGACCCCCGTGTACAGCGCAAACTGCTCGGCAGCCTGGAGTGCGATCACCGAGGCGCCCGTGATCACCGTCTTGCCGAGTTCTTCTGCCAGGAGGATCAGGGGAGTGTTCGCGGGCATGGCCACCACGTCGAAAACGACCTCCGCGCCGCGCACCACGACGTCCGGGAACGACAGCGCATCTGCTTCGGGGCCGCCCGCCATCCCGATCGGAGTGGCGTTGATCAGAACGCCGGGACGCAGATCGTCGAGGTCTTCCCGCCACTGGAATCCGTACTGTGAGGCGAGCGCGTCACCGGCAGACTTGTTGCGCGCCACCACGGTGACGTCGGTGAAACCGGTGTCGCGAACCGCCGCGACGACGGCTTTGGCCATGCCGCCACTGCCGGAGACCGCGACCGAGAGTGATGTGTCGACCTTGTTCTCGCGCAACAGGTTTGCCACAGCCTGGTAGTCGGTGTTGTAGGCGTGCAGGATGCCGTCCTCGTTGACGATGGTGTTGACGGAGTCGATTGCGGACGCGCTGTCGTGCATGACGTCGACATGAGCGATCACCTGCTCCTTGAACGGCATCGACACTCCGCAACCGCGGATGCCCAGTGCGCGGATACCGGCAACCGCTGCGGGAACGTCAGTGGTGGTGAATGCCTTGTAGACGAAGTTGAGGCCCAATTCCTCGTACAGATAGTTGTGGAATCTGGTGCCGATGTTGCTCGGTCGTCCGGATAGCGACATGCACAGAAGTGTGTCCTTGTTGAGGTCGACAGTCATGGCGTCAACTCTAATCCGGGCTACCGTGAACTTCAGGGCCGTGATGAGACCCATCCACGCCGGGATCTGCTCCGAATACGAGGTAACCGATCCCACGCATCACTCGTACCGAGCAGAACCGAGACGCATATGGTCACTGACAGCATCGAGGAACACCCGGCCGCGCAGTCACGGCCGCGTCGCAGGTTTGCAGCCCGTGCCATCTCCGGTGTACTTGCCGTAGCCGTGGTTCTGGGGGTAGGCCAACTGGTCGCCCTGCTGATCAATCCGGACTCCTCGCCGTTCTATGCAGTCGGTTCGACCACGGTGGATCGAACGCCGGCATGGGCACGCGAGTTTGCGATCGAGACCTTCGGGACCAACGACAAACCCGCGCTCTTCATCGGAATGTCGATCCTGATCGCGCTGCTCGGCGCACTAGCGGGCGTACTCGAGCGTCCCCGACGCCCGGTGGGTAGTGCGATCCTGATTGCTCTCGGATTGGTGGGTGTCTATGCGGCCTTGAACCGTCCGACGGCTGACGCGATGTACGCGTTCCCCACGATCGTGGGTGTTGTTGCCGGCGTCGTCACGCTGAGGTTGCTGATCGGGCAACTCGACGTAGCGCCCTCGCCTGGTATTCCCGAGACGTGGCTGCCGCGTCGACAGTTTCTGATGCTGGCCGGGGTTGCCGTTGCCGTCGCTGCGGCGGCCGGTGCTGCCGGAAAGTTCGTGGGGCAGCGCATCGCCGGGGCTTCCGCGAACCGTGCGGACTTCGTCGTTCCGACTGCTGCCTCGGTAGCGCCACCGATACCGGCCGCCGCGAACATCGGTGTTGCCGGTGCGTCGACGTACATCACCCCCAACGACGATTTCTATCGGATCGACACGGCACTTCTTGTCCCGCAGCTCACGACGGACTCGTGGGAACTGCGCATCCACGGCATGGTGGACCGCGAGCTGACTTTGTCGTTCGACGATTTGGTCGCCCGGACGCCGATCGAACGGGTCATCACCTTGACATGCGTGTCCAACGAGGTGGGCGGCAACCTCGCGGGCAACGCCACCTGGATCGGCTACCCGATGAAGGACATCCTCGAGGAAGTGGGCGTGCACCCGGACGCGGACATGCTGCTCTCGACCAGCGTCGACGGATTCACTGTCGGCACCCCGGTTGAAGTGGTGACCGACGGACGCGACGCCATGCTTGCCGTGGCGATGAACGGGGAGCCGCTGCCGTTCGAGCACGGATATCCGGTCCGTCAGGTCGTGCCCGGTCTGTACGGTTTTGTCTCCGCGACAAAGTGGGTCACGGAGTGGGAACTCACCAGGTTCGATCAGGTGGACGCCTATTGGACGCAACGAGGATGGGGTGCGCAGGCGCCGATCAAAACGGCGTCTCGGATCGAAGTGCCGGCGTCCTTGGCGCCCGTGAATGCCGGGCAGATTCAGATGGCGGGAACAGCGTGGGCCCAGCATCGCGGTATCAAGGCGGTGGAGGTTCGTGTCGACAACGGGCCGTGGCAACCCGCAACCCTCGCGCAGGAGTATTCGATCGACACATGGCGTCAGTGGTCGTGGATGTGGGACGCGGCGCCGGGGTTGCACACCGTGCAGGTCCGAGCGATCGATCTGGATGGAAACGTTCAGGTCGAGGAACGGACTCCGCCCATCCCTGGCGGTGCAACGGGCTGGCACACAAGGTCTTTCACGGTGAAGTAGGTCAGCAGCGCGCTTCTTCGAGTTCGCGCAGCGTTGTGTGGTCGGCTCGGCTGATCGGTAGTCCGTAACTCACGGCTACGGCGAGGTACTTCCAGGCGTAATAGCAGTGGTACGCAGGATTAGGTGGGAGCCACTGCGCGGGAGTGCTGTCACCTTTCGACTGATTGTCACTTCCCTTGACTGCCAGCAGGTTCAATTCCGTGTCGTTGGCGAACCGCAGGCGCAGGTCCATCGGCCACGTACTTGCCCCGAAATCCCAAGCCGCGGCCAGGGGATAGACGTGGTCGATCTGGACTGCACTTGCCTGGCTGCGATCGAACACGATTCGATCACCGGAGTACGGATCGGTCATCACACCGGACAGTACGACGCAATCGCGGGTTCCGGGCTTGAACGTTGTTTCCGAAAGGTCCTGAGCCAGAACGTTGTTACGGGTATCGCAGCCGTCGTGACCCATCGGGGCGTCCTGATCGTCGGACCACGCGGGGCCGAAGACACACGCCTGCCCACTCTTGCAGCCGCGCTGATATCCGCCGGGGTGCGGGCGCTGATCGACGACGGATACCCGATTGAGCAAATCCTCGAGCTGAGTGGTGGTGGGGCTGCCCGGCGCAGAACTCTCGTTGCCGATCCAGCCGCAGGACGAAAGCACACAGGCGAGGATCGTGACCACTATCGCCCACGAACCCCTGCGTCCCACCGTGCCCCTCTCGCTTGACCCTCGCACTTGATCGAGATTCAATCACCAGGTTCCGACAGATCGGCTTCGGATGCGTGGTCGAACTCGATTACCACTTTGCCCGCGCTGTGCCCACTCTCCACAGCAGCAAGTGCTGAGCCGGCCTGCTCGAAGGGAAAGCGCTGCCTCACGGCGGGGTCGAGGGAACCATCGGCCACCAACTCCGCGACCGCCGTGAACACCGCGGTGGTGCGCCGACGTTCTACTCCGCTGCCGCCCAGTTCGGTAGCAGCGACGGAATCGGCGATGCTGATAAGCGGGGCGCCCGGACGCCGCAATGAAGCGGCCCTCTGGAGAGTCTCCCCGCCGACCAGATCGAAGACACCGTCGACCCCGCTGGGCGCGAGGGCGGCAACGGCATCTGCCCACAGATCACCGGAGTCCACCCACAGCGATCCGGTTTCCTCGACGGCGTCCTGCTTGGCTGCGCTGGCCACACCGAGCACAGTGACGCCACGCGCTCGGGCCAAGGTGAGCGTGCTGGTCCCGACTCCACCGCCCGCGCCGAGCACCAGCAGCGTGGCGCCGGCCGCGAGGTCTAGATCATGAAGGGCGTCGAACGCGGTTCCGCAGGCAACGGGTATCACGGCGGCGTCGGCCCAGGACGCCGCAGTCGGTTTGCGTGCGGCCTGGGAGGCATTGAGCACGGTTGCCTCGGTATATCCGCCGAATCCTGTTGCGGTGGAGCCGAACACCCCGTCGCCGACGTCGAACTCCGTGACCCGTGGTCCCACGCTGGTGACGACACCTGACACCTCGCGGCCGAGCACTGCCGGCAGTGTCACCGGCACGGTGTCCTTGCGGGTTCCCGCCCGGACCTTCCAGTCCGCCGGATTGACGCCGGCAGCGCGGACGGACACCACAATCTGCCCGGCGCCAGGTGGCGGCAGGGAAACGTCGAAGAACGATTGAGTCTGCGGACCGCCGTACTCGGTGAAACCGTATGCCAGGACCATGACAACAGCCTATGTCGGTAGCACCTGATTGGATGGTCGGATGCTGCATGGACTCTGGTCACCGGGATCGGGGCTCAAACTGTGGGTAGACGGACACGAGGGCGCCGGGGTCGATGATCCCCGCGACCCGGTCAGTGCTGTCCTGCACCGAAAATTCCGTCATCGAGTAAGTATCGCGATGCCTTCCGTGCCGGGTGGGCCGCTGCAGAGTGAGTACGCGGCGGTGGCGCTGGCACCGGGTGATGCCGTTGACCTGCTGCTTCGGATCAAACCTGCGGACGGCCGGGTTGCCGGCGACCTGCATTACCTTGTCCACGTTGTTCGGGGGATCGAGCGTTGGGTGCGGGCAGGGCGGGTTGTTCCCGAACTGGGCCGTGCCGAGGGCAGTTGGTGGCCGCGCTGGCGGCTGCTGATCGACGAGCGTCAGCGCGCGTGGCTGGGTGAGTTGGTTGTTGCGATGCCCCCGGTGCAGCGCGCAGTGGGATCACCTCGAGCTGTTTTGGACGACGTTGTTCTCGAACTGACCGATTCGGTTGTTCGCCGAGTGCTCGGCGAGTCGGTCGACACTCCCACGACCGGGCTGTGGGCGGCATTGGTCCGCGGCGCCGCATTCGACAACGCGGAATTGCGAGTTGCGTCGTCTCTGACGCAATGGCGCGGCACTCTCACCGCACATGAGCCCGACTTGGTCCTGCGGTTGATCGAACCGGAACTGAGCGAGGACGCCGATATCGATGCGGAAGCACTCTGGCGACTGCAAGTGTGCCTTCGGCCGGAAGGTGAAGCCCCCGAACGGATCAGGCTGCACCGTGCCGATGCCGCGCGCCTGCAAGTAGGTAGCCGAAAACTCGAGGAAGCCATCGCCGCCTACCCGCGCTTTCGGGATGTGCCGCGCGACGACGACAGCTTGGACCTTCTACTGCCGACAGCTGTGGTGATGGATCTGGTCGGCCACGGCGCTATCGCCTTGCAGGAGAAGGGAATCACGCTCCTGCTGCCTCGGGCGTGGAGCGTCGTGTCGCCGTCGTTGCGCGTGAAAGTCACCTCGGCATCCTCACCGATCGTTGCCGAGAATCGTACGGTCGGCCTGGATCAGTTGGTGGAATACGACTGGGAGTTGGCGCTCGGAGACAAAGTGCTCACGCCGGAAGAAATGGCGCGCCTGGTCGACGCGAAGTCGGATCTTGTTCGCTTGCGCGGTGAGTGGGTCCAAGCTGACCGGGAGGTGCTTGCCCGGGCCGCTCGTTTTGTCGGCGAGCGCCATGCGAGTGGCGACCGGGCCATCATCGAATTGATCAAAGACCTGATCGCCGACGACCTCAAAGATCTTCCCGTCGAAGAAGTGACGGCAACGGGGTGGGCGTCGGCGCTGCTGAACAATTCGGTCGAACCGGCAGAGGTTCCGGTTCCGGCAGAAGTCAAAGCGGTACTGCGGCCTTATCAGCGGCGAGGACTCAACTGGTTGGCGTACATGAGCGCTCTCGGGTTGGGTGCGGTATTGGCGGACGACATGGGGTTGGGAAAGACGCTCCAACTGTTGGCGCTGCTTGCGCACGAGAAGTCCACGACGCCAACGCTGCTGGTGTGCCCGATGTCGGTGGTCGGCAACTGGCAACGCGAGACGGCGCGGTTTGTTCCGAGCCTACGGGTGTACGTCCATCACGGTTCCGATCGCGCAACGGGTGCGGCGCTCGAGGCCGCAGTACGCAGCCACGATCTGGTGATCACGACCTACGCATTGATGACGCGTGACGTCGCTGCCCTGAAGGATCTCGATTGGCGACGCGTTGTGCTCGACGAGGCCCAGCACATCAAGAATGCCAAGACATCGCAGGCGCGCGCCGCTCGCAGCATCCCAGCGGCACATCGCGTCGCACTGACCGGAACCCCGGTGGAAAACCGGTTGGACGAACTGCGATCCATCCTCGACTTTGCCAACCGTGGTGTGCTCGGTTCGGAACAGATGTTCCGCAAACGCTTTGTCGTGCCGATCGAACGGGAGAAGGACGAACTTGCCGTTTCGCGGCTGCGCGCCGTCACGTCGCCGTTTGTCCTGCGGCGAGTCAAAACCGATCCCGCTGTCATCTCCGATCTTCCGGAAAAACTCGAGATGACGGTCCGCGCAAATCTCAGCGAAGAGCAAGCTGCTCTCTATCGAGCGGTAGTCGACGACATGATGGCCCAGATCAAGGGCACGGAAGGTATGAAGCGCAAAGGCGCAGTGCTCTCCGCTCTCACCAAACTCAAGCAGGTCTGTAACCATCCGGCGCATTTTCTTCGCGACGGATCTGCGGTGATGCGCCGCGGTCAGCATCGTTCCGGCAAACTCGGATTGATCGAAGACATCGTCGAATCGGTGACAGCGGAAGACGAGAAGGTGTTGCTGTTCACGCAGTTCCGCGAGTTCGGGGAACTGGTGGTGCCCTACCTGTCCGAGCGGTTCAGCACGGGGGTCCCGTTCCTGCACGGCGGTGTGTCGAAGGCCGGCCGTGACACCATGGTCGAGGAGTTCCAGAGTGTCGGCGGTCCGCCGATCATGGTGCTCTCGCTCAAAGCCGGCGGAACGGGACTCAATCTGACCGCCGCGAATCACGTTGTCCATATGGATCGGTGGTGGAATCCCGCGGTCGAGAATCAGGCCACCGACCGTGTGTTCCGTATCGGTCAAAATCGAAATGTCCAGGTCCGCAAGATGGTCTGTGTCGGGACATTGGAAGAACGGATCGACACGATGATCGACACGAAGAGCGAATTGGCCGAGCTGGCCGTCGGAACAGGGGAGAACTGGGTGACGGAGATGAGCGTCGAACAGCTCGGTGAATTGCTCCGACTCGGTGACGACGCGGTAGGCGAATGAGTCCGCGTCGTGGAGGTCCCGATTTCAGTGAATACACGGGCGCGCGTAAGCGAGCGGCGCCGATCAAGTCTCGCCCCGCTTTCGGTCGGACGTTCTGGGGCAAGGCATTTGTCCGGGTCATCGAGCAGATCGGTGACAAGGGCCGGGTCTCGCGAGGTCGAACTTTTGCTCGCACAGGTAAGGTCTTGCCGCTCGATATTCGGCCGGGACGCGTGACCGGCGAGGCCTGGGGGACACAGCTCGAACCGTTCACCGCCACTCTCGCAGTCAGCACTCTCGACAACACGGATATCGACGACATCATCACAAAACTCCGCCGGGTCCCAGGCTCATTGGCCTCGCTGGTCTCCGGGGTGGTTCCGGACATGCTCGCCGCGCAACTCCTGCCGGACGGGCCGGGCGCGTTCCAATTCGACTGCACCTGTCCCGACGAGGGATGGCCGTGTAAACATGCTGCGGCCGTGGCCTTCCTGACCGCCGAGCGGATCGATACCGATCCGCTGCAACTTCTGATCCTGCGCGGGGTCGATCTCAGCGATCTGATCGGGGGAGTGGAAGACGAGACCACGATCGCGGTCGACGTAGAAAGCTGGTTCGGGGACTCGTCCCTTCTGCCAGGATTGCCGCGAGTCGAATTCCGGGCTGCGATAGACGATCTGGACGTGAACGCGTTGCGGGCCTCGGTGGCTGCGCTGGGATTGGATGTGGCACAGCAAAACGTCGCGCTCGCCGAACTGCGGGCAATTTACCGGCAATTGGACTCCTGAGCTCAACCACTAGGATCCCGGTGCCTGTTCCAGTATCGTGAGGTGGATAGGTCCGGTAGGGACCTGTCGACGATAGATTCTTTCACTTCACGAAAGGGGCAGCCGCCGTGATGCCCGTACATCTGCGCGACAGCGCTATACCCAAACACGAGCAACTGCGAAACATTTTGCTGCACAAGTGCACCCGCGAGTTGCAGCCGGGTGACCTGATGACCAGTGAGCGAAACCTGATGCAGGATTACGGCGTCAGCCGAATTACGGTTCGTGAGGCGATCGGTCAACTTGTCAACGACGGCTATCTTGTGCGCGTGCGTGGCAAGGGAACCTTTGTCGCTCACCGCCAGGTTCAATCCAAACTGCACCTCGCGTCGTTCACCGAGGAAATGCGAGCCCAGGGACACGTTCCTACCACTGTGGTCCTCGTCAACGAGGAAGACACCGTGCCCGATGCCACGGCGTCGGCGCTCGGAATGGAGCCGGGATCGTTGGGCTACCACGTCAAACGCCTGCGCTTGGCAGACGGTGAACCGGTGAGCGTCGACGACGGTTGGTACAACCCGCAGCAATTGCCCGGGCTCACCGACCTCGACCTGACCGGGTCGATCTACCGTGCGACGGCCGACAAGTACGACAAGCCGATCGACCGCGCGGAACAGACCGTCAGCGCCGACGGTGCAACCATCGAGATCGCCACTCTGCTCGGGACGAAGAAGGGGGCACCCGTTCTGTACTTCGATCGAGTGTCCTTCAGTGAGGGCGCGCCGATCGAGCACACGTGCAGTTGGTACCGCTCCGATCGTTATCAACTGCAGATGGAAGTACAGGGAAACGAACGAGCGGGCACACGCGCCTGATCACAACCCGAACAGCAGGCGGGCGCATCCTCTTTCGAGGGTGCGCCCGCCTCGCTCGTATTCAGGCAGACCAGTCGAACAAGATGTCGCCGGTCTTCACTTCTTCTCCCACAGAAGGGGATTCGACGGTATCGGGTTTGGAGTCCATGACTACAACCGGGCAGATTGCCGAGTAGCCGGTGGTATCGATGAACGCCGGATCGAAGCTGACGACAGGGTCGCCGGCCGCGACGGTGTCACCCTCGGATGCGATGAGCGTGAAGCCCTTGCCTTCGAGCTTGACGGTGTCGATTCCGATGTGAACCAGTACGCCCGTTGCCTTCTCGCCGAAGATGACAAATGCGTGGGGATGGAGTTTGAGGATCTTCCCGGCGATGGGCGCGACAACGGTGAGGTGGCCCTGGTCGCGGGCAGGTTCGAGGGCTACCCCTGATCCGACCATCTGCTGGGCAAAAACCGGGTCGGGAACGTCGGCAAGTGCAAACACACGGCCGGGAAGCGGAGCGAGGACGGAGACGGTCACAGGATGTCCCCGATGTCCTCGGCGAGGATGTCGGCCTCGGGTCCGACGATCACCTGGACGACGGAGCCGGCCTTGAGCACGCCGTGCGCGCCTGCGGCCTTGAGAGCAGCTTCGTCGACCTTGTCGCCGTCCTTGACCTCGGTGCGCAGGCGGGTGATGCACGCTTCGATTTCGACGATGTTCCCGGCGCCGCCGAGGCCCTTGATGATTGCTTCCGCTTTCGACATTGCTGCTCCTGTGTGTGGTCGTATTCGCGTCGGTTGTTGTCGCTGGTGAAGCACTCTGGCTGATAGCGGGACGTGAGTCAACACGTAACTTAAATCACATTCCGGTCTTGACATCTGCGCTTCATCAGGCAAAACTACAACTGGTTATGACCGGACAGTACCCGTTAGCGGTGCAACGCCACAACAGTTTCGGCAAAACGATTTTCCGGCTCCTCGCGGTGGGCGAGGTGTCCACTTCGCGTACCTAAACCAGCAGGCCGACCCGTTGCGGCCCAGCGAGCAGAGAAGGTCAACGATGACGCTCGACGACACTCCCAAGAAGGAATCAACGTTCTTCGCCGGCGTACAACGCCTCGGCCGAAGTTTGATGTTGCCCATTGCCGTTCTCCCGGCAGCCGGCATCCTTCTGCGACTCGGCCAGGACGATCTGCTCGGCCGGTTCAGTCCGCTCGAGAGCGCGGCCACGGTGATTTCCGCTGCCGGTCAAGCCGTGTTCACGTGGCTGCCGCTGATCTTTGCCGTCGGCATTGCGATCGGGTGGGCCAAGAAGGCAGACGGATCCACCGCCCTTGCCGCGGTGGTCGGGTACATAGTGATCGACGGTGTATTCAAGGCCATGTCGCCGATCGTTCTCGAAGGAAAAACCGATCCCAACGGGGATCAGTCGTTGATCAATTACGGCGTACTGGCCGGCATCGTGATGGGTCTACTCTCCGCAATTCTGTGGCAGCGCTTCTATCGAACAAAACTGCCCGACTACCTCGGATTCTTCAACGGCCGACGTTTGGTTCCGATCCTGACCGCCGTTACCGGCCTGCTCGTCGGCGTCCTCATGGCGTTCTTGTACCCGCTGTTCAACTCCGGACTGAACTGGGTCGGTGAAGCAGTTGCCTCGAATACCGTTGTCGGCGGCGGCATCTACGGCGCAGCCAACCGTCTGCTCATCCCGACCGGCCTGCACCACATCCTCAACTCGGCAGTGTGGTTCCTGATCGGCGACTACCAGAACGCCAGCGGTCAGATCATCCGCGGCGACCTCAACCGGTTCTTTGCCGGTGACCCCACCGCCGGGACGTTCATGACCGGATTCTTCCCGATCATGATGTTTGCTCTGCCGGCTGCGGCGTTTGCCATCTGGCGCAATGCCAAGCCCTCTCAGAAGAAGCTTGTCGGCGGCATCATGCTCTCCACCGGCCTCACCGCCTTCCTCACCGGCATCACCGAGCCCCTCGAATACTCGTTCATGTTTGTTGCGTGGCCGCTGTACGTCATCCACGCGCTTCTGACCGGTACGTCGATGGCGTTGGTCAACGCACTGGGAATCCACGACGGATTCACCTTCTCTGCCGGCTTCTTCGACTACGTCCTGAACTTCGGCAAGGCCACCAACGCCTGGATGCTCATCCCGATCGGACTTGCGTACGCGCTCATCTACTACTTCCTCTTCAGCTTTGTCATCAAGAAGTGGAACCTGCGCACGCCAGGCCGCGAAGAAGAAGCCGAAGTTGCGGCAGGTGAGCCTGATGCTGCGCTCCTCGAAGCCGAAATGGCGCTCGCTGCCGAAGGCGACACTCGGACCGACGCACCACTCGTCGCAGAAGTGGAGAAGAAACTCGACAAGGAACTGGAAGGGCGCTGACGCATGGCAACGGCAACAATCACCGAGCGGAACCAGATCAGTGCACTCGGAGTCAGTGCCGGAGTCGTCTGCGCACCCTGGTTGAGTTTCGCAGTGCCCGAACGTACTTCGGCGCAGGATCCGATCACCGGCGAGCCGGAGTCCGAACTGGCCAGAATTCGAGCGGCGCTCGACACCGTCAGTGCGGAACTCCTGCGCCGCGCGGAATCCGTCGACGGTGTCTCCGCGGACATCCTGACCACGTCGGCGGCGATGGCACGGGATCGGGCCATCGTCGGCGCGGCGCAGAAGAACCTCGAATCAGGTCTGCCGACAGCACATTCGGTGACGGTTGCCTTCGACGGATTCTGCGCCAAGCTCGACGCGGTTGGCGGGTACATGGCCGAGCGGGCAACAGATCTGCGTGACCTCGCTCAGCGGGTGGTCGCAGTGCTGCGCGGCGAACCGATGCCAGGAATCCCCAACCCCGGTTACCCGTACATTCTGGTGGCCCGGGATCTGGCGCCCGCCGACACGGCAACGCTCGGCGACACTGACGTGGTCGGATTGCTCACCGCAGAGGGCGGGCCAACCAGTCACACCGCCATCCTCGCCAAGTCGCTCGGCATTCCGGCGGTGGTGAACTGCGCGGATACCGATCGGCTGGTCTCCGGTGCAGTTCTGATCCTGGACGGTTCGAGCGGGACGGTGATGATCGATCCGAGCCCCGAGCAGTGCAGTGAGGTCGCCAGGGAAGCATCGGCCCGTGCTGCTCGCGCCGCGACTGTCAGCGGTCCCGGACGCACCCGCGACGGTTTTGCCGTGCGCTTGGCGGCAAACATCGGGACCGTGGCCGATGCCGAACGTGCGGGCGCAGCCGACTGTGAGGGTGTTGGCCTGTTCCGTACCGAATTCTCGTATCTCGGTCGCCACGATGCACCCTCCGTGGCGGAGCAGACCGCAACGTACAGAGCTGTTTTCGAGCACTTTGCCGGACGCGCCGTCGTGGTGCGGACCCTCGATTCCGGTTCCGACAAACCGTTGCCCTTCCTGGATCTCGGGGTCGAGGAGAATCCGGCGCTCGGAATTCGGGGGCTCCGCGTGGCAAATCTGTATCCGGACACCCTGGTAACCCAGCTCGACGCACTGGTTGCGGCAGCCGATGCAACCGGCGCGGATTTGCGCGTCATGGCACCGATGGTCGCGACGGCCGATGAAGCTGCGGGCTTCGCGGAACTCGCCCGATCCCGTGGGGTCGGCAAGGTGGGCGCGATGATCGAGGTTCCGGCTGCTGCCCTGCGCGCACGAGATCTCCTCGAACATCTGGATTTCCTGAGTATCGGAACCAATGACCTGAGCCAGTACACCTGTGCGGTCGACCGGATGACGGGCAGCCTCGCACACCTGCTCGACCCGTGGCAGCCGGCAGTCCTCGACCTGATCGCGATGGTCGGCCAGGCCGGAGCCGTCGCAGGCAAACCTGTTGGTGTGTGCGGGGAATCGGCGTCGGATCCGCTGTTGGCGCCGGTGTTGGTCGGTCTCGGGGTGTCGAGTCTGTCGATGTCCGTCGCAGCGATCGGGGCCGTTCGCGCGGAACTGTCGGCGCTCGATCTCGAGGTATGCCTGCAGATGGCGTCGGCGGCTCGTAATGCCCGAACGCCGGTCGACGGCAGGGCGGCGGTCGCGAGCATCAGGAATTCCTCGTGACCGAGTCACTCGTGCTGCGCGGCACCGTTGTCGGCGGTTCCTCGGGGAGCATCGACGACGGCATCGTTGTGGTCGACGGTGAGCTGATCAGCTGGGTGGGGGCGGCGAAGGACTATGCCTTAGCTGATGGCCCGGATCCCGCTGATGTTCCGGACGCAACCGACTGCGTGATACTTCCCGGGCTGATCGACGTCCACAGTCACGGCGCCGCGGGAGCGGGTTTCCCCAACACCGACGCGGCGGGCGCCCGAGTGGCCGCGTCGCATCACCGTGAGCACGGGACGACCGGTCTGTTGGCAAGTTTGGTGTCGGCGCCCCGTGCGGATCTGATGCGCCAAGCCGCGATGTTGGCCGACCTGGTTGAGGACGGCGAGATTCTGGGTATCCACCTCGAAGGGCCGTTTATCAACTGTGTTCGATGTGGTGCCCAGGATCCCGCAGCGATAGTTTCCGGGGACCCTGACCTGCTCGAAGAGGTGTGCAACGCGGCCCGCGGGCACGTGCGTTCGATGACTCTGGCACCGGAGACGGAGAATTTCGGGAAACTGCTCGACGTCATGCGTCGACGCGAAATTCTGCCCAGCTTCGGACACACCGACGCCGATGCGGCGACTACGTCGACCCGGATCGGACAGGCGGCTCGCAGCGGTCGGGTGAGCGCAACACACCTGTTCAACGGGATGCCGCCGTTGCATCACCGTTCGCCGGGTCCGGTGGCGGCGTGCCTCGCGGCCGCCGGGAGAGGAGAGATGGTGGTGGAACTGATCGCCGATGGAGTGCACCTGGCTCCGGAAACGGTGTCCATGGTGTTCGATACCGTCGGCGCAGATCAGATCACGCTCGTCAGTGATTCCATGGCTGCCGCCGGAATGGCCGACGGAAACTATCAACTCGGCGCTCTGGATGTGGTGGTGAGCGGTGGCGTCGCCAGACTTGCCACATCCGACGGTTCGGACGGGGCCATAGCCGGCGGAACGGCACGACTGCTGGATGTGCTGCGTAGCACCGTGTTCGACAGCGGAGTTGCACTCGCCGATGCCGTCACCGCTGCCACTCGTACCCCGGCAACACTGCTGGGACTGCACGATTCACATGGATCGCTGACTGCCGGCTACCGCGCCGACATCCTGGTCACCGATCGTCACCTGCGCCCGGTGCGCGTACTACACGGCGGTCGGGCCGCCGGAAAGGAAATCTGATGGAAATTGTCATCATGCCTACCCCGCTGGAGGTCGACTCGACGGCAGCAGACATCGTCGAAGGCTATGTCCGACGCGGTGCTACGACGCTTGGGCTCGCAACAGGTTCGTCGCCGATCGGGACGTACCGCGAGCTGGCGCGTCGTCACCGGGTGTCGGGACTGGACTTCTCGCAGGCTCAGGCATTCTTGCTCGACGAGTATCTGGGACTGCCGAAAAGCCATTCGCAGTCGTACTATTCGGTGATTCGCGCCGAATTCGTCGACCACGTCAATCTGGATCCGGAGCGGGTGTTCAGCCCAGACGGTGAAGCAGTAATTCCCGATGCCGAAGTGGAACGCTACGACCGTAGTATCGCCGAAGCCGGGGGAGTGGACGTCCAGTTGCTCGGAATCGGCACCGACGGACACATAGGTTTCAACGAACCCGGTTCCGCTCTGTCGTCGCGAACCCGGGTCAAGACGTTGACGGAGCAGACGCGAATCGACAACGCTCGTTTCTTCGAGCGTCCTGACGATGTTCCTCATCACGTTCTCACCCAGGGCCTCGGAACTATCAGTGATGCACGGCATTTGGTGATGATCGCGACCGGCGAAGGCAAGGCCGACGCGATTGCTGCAGCCGTCGAAGGCCCGTTGACGGCATTTTGCCCCGCATCGATCCTGCAATGGCATCGCCACGTCACGGTGGTCATCGACGAAGCTGCTGCCGGGCGGCTGAAGTTGGCCGACTACTACCGGTACGCGCTCGAGAACAAGCCACCCTGGCAGTCGTACTGACATGAGCGCTCTCGAACTTGCCGTTCAGGATGTTCGTGGGGCGCAGATCGCACTCGCCGTGGGGGCGGCGCGTGTTGAACTCTGTGCGGCACTGGGGGCAACCGGTGGTCTCACCCCCAGCTACGGATTGATCGAAGCAGTTGTGGCAGTGGGTGTTCCGGTGCATGTCCTGATCCGGCCACGGGCTGGTGGATTTGTATACTCTGCCGACGAGATGGTGGTGATATGCCGTGACACACGCGCCGCAGTGGCAGCAGGTGCGTCCGGGATAGTGATCGGCGCTCTGACCGAAACCTCCGCGGTCGATGTCGACGCGATGCGTTCGATCATCGACTGCATCGACCCGTCAACTGTCGAAGTCACCGCACACCGCGCCGTCGACGTGGTGCCGGACAGAAATGTGGCACTCGACATCTTGGTGGATCTCGAAGTAACCCGGGTCTTGACGTCGGGCGGTGCCCCGACCTGCGCCGAAGGGCTGGCGGAGTTGGGGACCCTGGTCGATCACGCCGCGGGGCGGATCCAGATCATGGCCGGTGGCGGCGTCCGGATTCCCGATATTGCCGCAATTGCGGCGACCGGAGTCGACGCGATCCACCTGTCCGCTCGCGCGATCGTCGAAGGTTCCGGTGGGCCGGGCGGTGGTAGCGGTGGATATGAGGTCACCGACCGGGAAATTGCGCTGTCCGCGGCTTCGGCCCTAGACATACATGGACATCCAACTATAGGATGATAGACATACTCAGCGCTGCTTCTCGGGCAGTCCACAACGAGCAAGGAACGGGTTAGCACAATGGTTGACAACGCGGCAGTTCAAGAGTTGACGCACTTCGTCGGTGGCAAGCGGGTTCCCGGAGCTTCCGATCGATTTGCAGACGTCTTCGATCCCAACACCGGTAAGGTTCAGGCGCGCGTCCCGCTCGCAAGCAAGGCCGAAACCGAAGCCATCATCGCCAATGCAGAAGAGGCGCAGAAGGTCTGGGCTGCTTTCAACCCGCAGAAGCGCGCCCGCGTGCTCATGAAATTCCTCCAGCTCGCTCAGGCTGAGATGGACTCCCTCGCTCGTCTCCTCTCGTCCGAGCACGGCAAGACCGTCGCTGACGCCAAGGGTGACATCCAGCGTGGCCTCGAGGTCATCGAATTTGCCGTCGGTGCTCCGCACCTGCTCAAGGGCGAATTCACCGAGAGCGCAGGCACGGGTATCGACGTGTACTCGATGCGTCAGCCGCTGGGCGTCGTTGCCGGCATCACGCCCTTCAACTTCCCCGCGATGATCCCGCTGTGGAAGGCCGGCCCGGCCCTCGCCGCAGGTAACGCCTTCATTCTCAAGCCGTCCGAGCGTGACCCCTCCGTGCCGCTGCGCCTGGCCGAGCTGTTCCTAGAAGCCGGACTGCCCGCTGGCGTGTTCAACGTGGTCAACGGTGACAAGGAAGTTGTCGACGTCCTGCTCACCGACGACCGCATCAAGGCTGTCGGTTTTGTCGGCTCCACGCCGATCGCCCAGTACATCTACGAGACCGCCGCAGCTCACGGCAAGCGTGCACAGTGCTTCGGTGGTGCCAAGAACCACGCGATCGTCATGCCGGACGCCGACCTCGACGAGGTTGCCGACGCCCTGATCGGTGCCGGCTACGGCAGCGCCGGTGAGCGTTGCATGGCCATCTCCGTTGCCGTTCCCGTCGGCGAAGAAACGGCAGATGCGCTGGTTGCCAAGCTGAAGGAACGCGTCGCGAAGCTGAAGATCGGTCGCAGTGACGACGAAGGTGTCGACTTCGGGCCCCTCGTCTGCCAGGATGCCCTCGACCGCGTCAACAACTACGTGCAGATCGGCATCGACGAGGGCGCAACGGCAGTCGTCGACGGCCGCGGCTTCACCCTCGAAGGCCACGAAGGCGGATTCTTCGCCGGCGCAACCCTGTTCGACAACGTTACGTCGGATATGCGCATCTACAAGGAAGAGATCTTCGGACCCGTACTTCAGGTTGTGCGCGCTGCCGATTACGAAGAGGCACTGCGTCTTCCGACGGAACACGAGTACGGAAACGGCGTCTCCATCTTCACCCGTGACGGCGACACCGCGCGTGACTTCACGGCCCGCGTCAACGTCGGCATGGTCGGCGTCAACGTGCCGATCCCGGTCCCGATCGCGTACCACACCTTCGGCGGCTGGAAGCGCTCCGGATTCGGTGACCTGAACCAGCACGGTCCCGACTCCTTCCGCTTCTACACCAAGACCAAGACGGTGACGCAGCGTTGGCCTTCCGGCAAGAAGGAAGAGACCAATCACTTCGTCATCCCCACGATGAACTGATCGGAACACCTTCCATGTTTACTCTGACCGATGACGAGCGGGCGATTCGTGACACTGCCCGCGACTTCGCGGCCGAGCATCTGGCACCGAATGCGGTGGAGTGGGATCAGACCAAGCATTTCCCGGTGGACGTTCTCCGCAAGGCGGCGTCCCTGGGGATGGGCGGGATCTACATTCGCGAGGATGTCGGTGGCAGTGAACTGACCCGCGTCGACGCCGCTCGGATCTTCGAGGAGCTCGCCAAGGGAGATCCGTCGATCGCCGCGTACATCTCCATCCACAACATGGTCACGTGGATGATCGACCAGTTCGGCAACGACGAACAGCGCCACAAGTGGGTACCCGGACTCTGCTCGATGGATCAGTTGGGCAGTTACTGCCTGACCGAACCCGGTGCAGGTTCCGACGCGGCCGGCTTGAGCACCAAGGCTGTTCGCGACGGCGACGACTACATCCTCAACGGTGTCAAGCAGTTCATCTCCGGCGCAGGGACTTCCGATGTCTACGTCGTGATGGCCCGAACCGGATCTGCTGGTGCCAAGGGAATCACGGCGTTCATCGTGCCGAAGGATTCGCCTGGCCTGTCCTTCGGTGCCAACGAGATCAAGATGGGCTGGAACGCACAGCCCACTCGTCAGGTGATCATGGAGGACGTGCGCGTTCCCGCCGCCAACATGCTCGGCGAAGAAGGCAGCGGATTCCGCATCGCGATGAAGGGCCTCAACGGCGGTCGCCTCAACATCGCGGCGTGCTCGGTGGGCGGCGCACAGGCGGCGTTCGACAAAGCCGTCGGATATCTGGTGGACCGCAAGGCTTTCGGTTCGGCGTTGATCGAATCGCAGGCTCTGCAGTTCCAGCTCGCCGATATGCGGACCGACCTGGAAGCTGCGCGAACCCTGCTGTGGCGCGCTGCCGCAGCGCTCGACGAGGGCGCACCCGATGTCGTGGAACTGTGCGCGATGGCGAAGCGCTTCGCGACCGACAACGGTTTCGACGTGGCCAACCGGGCGCTACAGCTTCACGGCGGGTACGGCTATCTTGCTGAGTACGGGATCGAGAAGATCGTTCGCGATCTTCG
Organism: Rhodococcus globerulus; assembly: GCF_019334125.1. NCBI lineage: Bacteria > Bacillati > Actinomycetota > Actinomycetes > Mycobacteriales > Nocardiaceae > Rhodococcus > Rhodococcus globerulus. Next base: position 5,901,154 of record NZ_CP079698.1, on the reverse strand, counting down.
CGTTCACCAGATCCTCGAAGGCAGCAACGAGATCATGCGTGTGGTCATCGCTCGCAGTGTGATCGCAGGGCAGGGAAAGCAGGGAGCAGCATGACCGAAGAGAACGAAGTTCTGATCGAGAAGCGCGACGGGCTGGGACTCATCACCCTCAACCGTCCCAAGGCGATCAACGCGCTCAATCACTCGATGGTGACGGCGATGGCCGCGGCACTCGAGGCCTGGAAGTCCGACGACGAGGTCAAGGCCGTTGTCCTGACCGGTGCAGGCGAACGTGGCCTGTGCGCGGGCGGCGACATCGTCTCGATCTACCACGACGCCAAGGACGGCAAGACCGGTTCGCTCGACTTCTGGCGCGACGAGTACATCCTCAACGCCGAGATCTCGAACTACCCGAAGCCGTACATTGCAATCATGGACGGCATCGTCATGGGCGGAGGTGTCGGAGTGTCCGCACACGGCGACGTCCGCATCGTGACCGAGCGTTCCATGATCGGAATGCCCGAGACCGGAATCGGATTCATCCCCGACGTCGGCGGAACGTACCTGCTCTCGCGCGCTCCCGGAGAGCTGGGAACACACATCGCGCTCACCACGGCACGCTTGAGTGCCGGCGACGCCATCGCGACGGGATTCGCGGATCACTTCATCCCGTCCGAGAACATCGAGACGTTCATCGAGGCGATCGCATCGTCGACGGTAGAACAGGCCGTTGCTCAATTTGCCGAGCCCGCACCGGTTTCGGAACTACTGGCACAGCAGAGTTGGATCGACGCCGCGTACTCGGCAGACAATGTCGTCGCGATTGTCGAGCGACTGCGCGCCAGTGGAATTCCCGAAGCGGAGAAGGCCGCCGAGCAGATTCTCGGTAAGTCGCCGATCGCGCTGGCCGTCACGTTGCGTTCACTTCGTCACGCCAAGGGTGCCGACAGTCTCGAAGACGTTCTGAACGAGGAGTTCCGGGTGTCGACGGCGTCACTGAGTTCGCACGACCTCGTCGAGGGCATCCGCGCACAGGTGGTCGAGAAGGACCGCAACCCGCAGTGGCTGCCCGCGACCCTCGCGGACGTCACCGAAGCCGCCGTGGACGCGTATTTTGCGCCCCTCGGCGAGCAGGAACTCGGCCTCACCCCTCAACCGCAAGGCAACTGATCACCGCCGAAGGAGCATCACTAATGAGCACCATTGGATTTATCGGACTCGGACACATGGGTGGACCGATGGCGGCCAACCTCGTCAAGGCCGGACACACGGTAGTCGGGTTCGACCTGGCGCCGGCAGCCCTCGAGCAGGCCGTCAAAGACGGTGCATCGGTAGCGGATTCGGCTGTCGATGCGGTGCGCGACGCCGACGTCGTCATCACGATGCTGCCGAGCGGCAAGCACGTTCTGGGGCTGTACGACGATCTGCTGCCCGTCGCTAAGCCGGGCACACTGTTCATCGACTGTTCGACGATCGACGTCGCCGATGCCCGCGAAGCACACGAGCGGGCAGAGGCCGCCGGACACCGTAGCGTCGACGCCCCGGTCTCCGGTGGTGTTGTCGGCGCAACCGCCGGAACCCTCGCATTCATGGTCGGCGGATCCGAAGAGGACTTCCAGGCCGCGTCTCCGTTGCTGGACGTGATGGGCCGCAAGGTCGTTCACTGCGGCGACGCCGGTGTCGGTCAGGCCGCGAAGATCTGCAACAACATGATCCTCGGTGTCTCGATGATCGCGATCAGCGAAGCATTCGTGCTGGGTGAGAAGCTCGGACTGAGCAACCAGGCACTCTTCGACGTCGCGTCCAACGCATCGGGACAGTGCTGGGCGCTCACGTCCAACTGCCCGGTACCAGGACCGGTGCCTACCAGCCCGGCCAACAATGACTACCAGCCGGGTTTTGCGGTCGCGTTGATGGACAAGGATCTCGGTCTGGCAGCAAATGCCCTGCGTACCAATGGTGTTGACGCCGAACTCGGTCTCAAGGCTGCTGAGCTCTACAGCCAGTACCATGCCGCGGGTGCCGGTGGTCAGGACTTCTCTGCCATCATCAACGACATCCGAGACCGTTCGACCGAAGGACAGCAGTGACCGACTTCAACACCATCATTCTCGAGCGTAAGGGCCGCGTCGGCGTCATCACGCTCAACCGTCCCAAGGCGCTCAACGCACTCAACTCCGAGCTGATGAACGAGGTTGTTGCCGCGGTAACCGACCTCGAAGCGGACAACAACATCGGTGCCATTCTGATCACCGGTTCCGAGCGCGCATTTGCCGCCGGCGCCGACATCAAGGAAATGCAGTCCAAGACGTACATGGACGCGTACGTCGAGGATTTCTTCACCCCGTGGGATCGAGTTGCCGCAGCTCGCAAGCCGCTGATCGCCGCAGTTGCCGGATACGCACTCGGTGGCGGTTGCGAACTCGCGATGCTCTGCGACTTCATCATCGCCGCGGATAACGCCAAGTTCGGCCAGCCCGAGATCAAGCTCGGAGTTATCCCCGGAATCGGTGGCTCACAGCGTCTTACCCGCGCGGTGGGCAAGGCCAAGGCCATGGAAATGTGCCTCACCGGACGCAACATGGACGCCGAAGAAGCCGAGCGCGCCGGCCTGGTGTCTCGCATCGTCCCGGCGGCAGATCTGCTCGACGACGCACTGAAGACGGCAACCACGATTGCCGAGATGTCCCTGCCGATCGCGATGATGGCCAAGGAAGCGGTCAACCGCTCCTTCGAGTCTTCCCTCGCCGAGGGCGTCCGCTTCGAGCGTCGGGTCTTCCACTCGACCTTCGCTACCGAAGATCAGAAGGAAGGCATGGCCGCATTCGTCGAGAAGCGGTCAGCTGAGTTCAAGCACCGCTGACAAGTCCCCACGATCCTGAAGGATTCTGCTCGCTCAGCGAGTGAAATCCTTCAGGATCGTTGTGGTTTCACCCCTCGAAATCGCCAGCGGTCTTCCGCAATTCAGTGAGGATTGTCACTAATTGCGTGAGCTTGTCCGGTTCCAAGCCTGGGTTCGCAAAGACCTTGGCATTCAGAAGTTCCGTAGCCTCGAGCGCCAGTGCTCGGCCGGAATCCGAAATCTCGATGAGTGTTGTACGACGATCGCTGGGGTGGGGGACACGTCGTACCAATTGCGCTTTCTCGAGGCGATCCACCGCATTCGTGACGCTGGTGGGGTGAACCTGCAAGCGTGCGCTGGCCTTCGTCATGGGCAGTGCGCCCGACCTCGTAAAGGTAAGCAGTGTCAACAACTCGTAGCGAGCGAACGTCAACCCGAGCGGTTTGAGCACTTCCTCGACTCGCGCCATCATGATCTGCTGCGCCCGCATCACCGACGTGACAGCGGCCATCCCGTCGGCAACGTCACTCCAACCGTGCTCGGTCCATTGCCGATGTGCCTCTTCGATGGGGTCGATGGGAAGCGGCGAAAGGGGAGGCATACGTTCGATCATCCCATGCCTGCCAGAGCCTGAGCGCCTTGTCTGATTATGTGTCGCGGGCCGTCACATCTGTAGAGTCCTCCGAGTGATTTCAATCCTCGTCGCGGGTGGCGTCTCGTTGTTCGTCGCTCTGTTCTTGACGCCCTTCCTTATCCGGGTGTTGTCCAAACAAGGGCTCGGGCATGAGATCCGCATCGACGGTCCGCAGAGCCATCAGGGTAAGCGCGGTACGCCGTCCATGGGCGGCATCGCGATTATCGCGGGCATGTGGGCCGGGTACCTGGCTGCCCATGCCATCGGTTTCGGTTCGCGTCTGCCCAGATTGTCCGCGTCGGGATGGTTGGTGCTGGCGCTGGCAACTTCCTTGGGTGTGGTCGGCTTCCTCGACGACTTCATCAAGATCCGCAAGAAACGCAACCTCGGATTGAACAAGACGGCGAAGACCGTCGGACAGTTGGCGAGCGCCATCATTTTCGGTGTGCTGTTTCTGCAGTTCTCCAACAGCAAGGGCGTAACGCCCGGCAGTCAATATCTTTCGCACGTTCGAGATATCTCGGTGTTCTCGATGGGAACCATCGGGTTCCTGATCTTCTTTTGCGTGCTTGTCTTTGCGTGGTCCAACGCCGTCAACTTCACCGACGGTCTGGACGGCCTCGCAGCCGGGTCGATGGGCATGATCCTGGGCACTTACGTTGTCATCGCGGGATGGCAGTACCGGAACTCCTGCGTCCTCGATCCTGTTGCCGGGTGCTACGACGTTCGCGACCCACTCGACCTTGCGATAGTTGCCGCAGCGGCGGGTGGGGCGTGCCTCGGGTTCCTGTGGTGGAACGCGGCGCCGGCTCAGATCTTCATGGGCGACACCGGTTCATTGGCACTCGGCGGTTTGGTTGTCGGTCTTTCGGTCACCACACACACCGAACTACTGATGGTCATCATCGGCGCCCTGTTCGTGGCCGAGATCCTGTCGGTGATCATCCAGGTGCTTGTGTTCAAATCGTCCGGCCGACGCGTATTCAAGATGGCCCCGATACATCATCACTTCGAGTTACTCGGTTGGCCCGAGACAGTGGTGATCGCTCGCTTCTGGATTTTCGTGGCCATTTCCTGCGTGATCGGACTGGCGACCTTCTACAGCGAATGGTTTGCGGCTGCCGGCTAGACCTGAGCCGTGCGGCTTGTCGCCACTAGAGCGATCAATCCCACGGAAACACAGGCCGTCATCGTGACGGCGAGCGCAGTACTGGTGTTTCCGAGCAGTCCGACAGCCGGGGCGATGGCAGCGCCCACACCGAACTGGAACGCGCCCAGCATCGCGGCAGCCGTTCCGGCTGCTTCTCCGTGACGGGAGAGTGCCAGTGCCGGGGCGTTCGGTAGAACAAATCCCACCGCGCCGAGCATGACCCACAGCGCGATCACAAATCCGATCAGGCCGCCAAGGTCGAGCGCCGCGACCACGATGACCAAGACTCCAGAGGCAACTGCAGTGACAAGCGCCGACCGGGTGATCTGCTGCGGCGTCCAGCGATCCAGCAGACGGACGTTGACCTGTGACGCGCCGATCAGTGCAATGGCGCCGGCGCTGAACAGCAGTGCAAACTCCTGCTGATTGAGGCCGTACTGGTCCTGATAGACAAACGAGGCACCGGAAACGTACGCGAACAGAGACGCCATACCGACGCTGGAGACCAGCGTCAGGACCATGAAGGTGCGGTCACGGAGAAGCGATCCGTACATCTGGAGAACTGATCGCACGCCGCTGGCGCGCCGCTTCTCGCGGGGCAGAGTCTCCGGAATCCCGAAGGCGCCGATCATGGCCGTGCCGACACCGATCAATGCAAGGACGACAAAGATCCCGCGCCAATCGAGCGCGACCAACAGTGCGCCGCCGATGCTGGGGGCCAGAATCGGTGCGACGCCGAGAACAAGCATCAGCCGACTCATGACGACGGCGACAGTATTGCCGCTGTACAGATCGCGCACGATCGCCATCGTGACCACAGCGGCAGCAGCGGCGCCCATTCCCTGGAACACCCTTAGGATGCCGAGAACAGCAATCGTGGGCGCAAATACGGCCAGCAACGACGCGACGATGTGCACGCCGATGCCGGCGAGCAATGGTTTCTTACGGCCGAGAGTGTCCGAGAGCGGGCCGACGAGCAATTGCCCGAGGGCCAGTCCGATCAACGTTCCCGTGATCGTGAGCTGGACCGTCGACGACGAGGTTCCGAGGTCGTCGGCGATATCCGGCAACGCCGGTAGATACATGTCGATGGTGAACGGGCCGAGCGCCGTCATGGATCCGAGAGCAAGGATCTTTCCGATGCTCGGCTTGCGTTCAACCGTTGTCGGCGAAGCAGCGGGATCCACGGGTGGAGCGGTGGCGGTCTTCTCGGCAGTCACGAAGCAAGTCAGCAACAGGACGGTCCGATTTGTTCCCGTCGGTCAGGGAAGCGTTTGAAACGACCCCGACCCGACGATTTCGTCATCGGCTTCCACGGTGTAGTTGTACGTCGTATTCGGGGCGAGACTGGAGACGATGCTCAGCGTCCGCAGCCCGGTTCGCGTTGTGTAGTTGTACACGTAGAACGGGCCTTGGGTGGCTGTGACCCGGAACGTCGTCCGACTGGTTCCGGCAGGAATAGTGACGACTAGATTTGCGCCGATCCTCGTCGGAGTCAGTGTGTAGTTCCACACCGCCGGTGGTGGCGTAGTCGTTGTCGTAGTCGTAGCGACCGGCGTTGTTGTAGTCGTGACCGGCGCCGTTGTCGTGGTGATCGGGGGAGGGCTGGTTGTTGTTGCTGGGGTGGTTGTTGTCGTCGGCTGGGTCGCAGTCGGCTCGGGGGTAGCGGCGACTGTGGTTGTGGGAACCTGATTGTTCGGGGCGTGATCGTCCAGGTGACGCGCGAGAACCGTGCCGAATGTGCCGGAGAGGTTGTGGCCGAGGCCGGCGGGAGACTCGAGATCCGTCGTAAAGCCCTGTGCCGAATACCAAGCCGACCCCTTCTGGGCGTCGAGCACGGCGTTGTAACCGTCGCTGACGTTAGTGCCGTTGTCGGCGGCCCCGGTGTACCAATGCATGGGAAGGTCGGCGATCAGGCCGCCGGCAAAGGGCTGCGCCGAGACGCGTGGCACGCCGCCGCCGCCGAAGACCACAGTGCCGCCGCCGTCGATCTTGCTCGAGTACTTCGGTAGGAAGAATTGAGTGATGAACTGGGAGCCCCCGCTGTAGCCGACGAGCCAGATGTCCTCGGTGTCGATGTTGTAGCCCGTTTCGAGAGTGTCGAGCAGGTTTGCGACAAAGTCTGCGTTTGCGCTCCCGTTTTCCCACCACGTAATTTCGCCGGCAGAGTCCGGGGTGCGCACGGGGACGGTGATGTAACCCCGTGAGCGGGCTTGTGCAAGGATGCCCGACGGGCCGCCGAGGCTGTACGACGAGGTGGGGTTCGCGAATTCGTACGCCCCGTCTCCGTGGAACTGCAGCACCAAGCCGGCGGCATGGTCCTGGGGAATGCCCGCGGCGTACACGTGGTATTTCGACGAAAGACCGTTCGACGCGGTGAACGGCTGGAAGGTCCGGTCCGAATAGGCCATGCCGGTGCCGTTGGTGCTCTCGGCCGAGGCGATAGGTGGTGCAACGACGATCGCAACGAGACCTGTCAATGTGGCCAGCGCAGCTGCGGCCAGGGCAGTCGCGGCCGTAAGTCGTGCTCGGGGCATCGGTGCTGCCTTTCGTCTCGGGGGCATGGCGTAACTTGCGTCACTCCAGCCCCGAGTGAACCATGCCTGTTCTGGTACGGCACAGTCGGTATTTCCCAAGCGAGTACCCCTCCTTTGGCGGTCAGTAACCCAGCAAAGAGGGGGCTAAGCCCCCGTGCGCCTTTCTGGTAGTGCCCGCTACCGGAAAGGCACACAGGGGCGTAGCACGAATCACGCTGATCAAAACTGTGGTTCGGCGGCGGCATCGAGGGCATAGTTACTTCATGACGCGGGTGTGGCCGAGTGGCTAGGCACCGGCCTGCAAAGCCGTTCACGTGGGTTCGAATCCCGCCATCCGCTCGAATGACAAGCGGGGCCGACAAAAGTCGGCCCCGCTTGTTTCTCGCCGACCATCTGGCGAGTGTTCTGTAACGATCAGCTGTTCACCGGAATAAGCTTCAAGGCCTTCTGGATCGCTGCAAGGACGTCGATGACTGTGCTGAGCGTGCTGATGGAACCCACGAATGTCCTCCGAGTGTTGAAGTGCTCGGCGTTGTGCCGTGCAGGAGAAAGTTAGCAAGCCTGACGGCTTTTTGGGCGGTTTGCCGCTTTCGGAAGAATGAAATCTGGGTCAACATACAAAAACTGGCCGGACTCCCCGAAGGCCGGCCAGTTTTTTGTGAAGCGTGGTGATCAGCTGAAGGCGGACACCGCGGTGAAGAAGGCGATGGCAGCGGCACCGAGCTTGAAAACCTTGGTGATGTCATCGAGGGTGACGCCTTCGGGCAATACGTCTTCAACAGACTGCATGTCGTAAGTCCTTACGTTTGTGGGAACTGTGGTCCAGTACCGCTGCAAGCAAGATACCTAACGTCACGCTTCTGTGGACGGTGGACTGGGTCACAAATGCAACGAATTGCACTTAAAGTCGTGTTATGACGCGCCCGGTGCCGAGATTACGAAGGTACACACGCTCTGGATTGTCGTTTGACGTCCGCGACGAAGGCCCACTCGACGGGCCGGTAGTTGTCCTACTTCACGGATTTCCGCAGGACTCGACGTCCTGGGATGGGCTGGTGCCGTTGCTCCATGCCCGGGGCTATCGGACGCTCGCGCCGGATCAACGTGGATATTCGCCGGAGGCCCGGCCGAGCGCTCGGAGTGCGTATCGCCGCAGCGAGCTTGCCGCCGACACTGTTGCCCTGATCGACGCAGCCGGCGGCGCCCCGGTGCACCTGGTCGGCCACGACTGGGGAGCCGCCGTGGCTTGGCAGGTCGCGGCCGAGCGCCCGGACTTGATCCGCACCTTGACGGCGTTATCTGTTCCGCATCCTGCGGCGTTTGTCCGAGCATTGCTGACCAGCAGTCAAGCCCTGCGATCCTGGTACATGCTTGCCTTCCAGCTGCCGATACTTCCGGAATGGATACTGCGCCGAACCGCTGACACAATCCTGGTCAGGAGCGGGCAGAGCCTCGAGTGCGCCCGCCGCGATCGGGACGCGATGGCCATGCCGGGACGTCTACGCGGTGGCCTGAATTGGTACCGTGCATTGGCGTTCAGCAGTCCGAGCGCGGGTTCCGGACGCGTCAGCGTGCCGACCCTGCACATCTGGAGCGACGGCGACATCGTGCTCGGGAGAAAGGGAGCCGAGCTCACGACGCGATACGTGGACGGCCCGTACCGATTCGAAGTTCTTCGCGGCGTGAGCCACTGGATACCCGACGAGGCGCCGCAGCAACTGGACCGGTTGCTCGCAGAGCACCTGCAGAATTGACCGCTAGCGGCCGACGTCGGATCCCTGAGCGTCGGCGATCAGAATCGCAGCGTCCTCGGGGAGCAGGTAACCGCTGTCGACGGCACGCTGAGCGGCGTCGGAGAAGGCAGTGACGTACATGTCGTGACTTGGGTAGAGCTCAGTGAGTGTCGCCGCGTCGAAGGCGACGGTTGCGCCGTTATGCGGCACATGGGTCAGTTCGCCCGTCAACGTGGCAATCGGGACGTCGAGTTGAGGAGTGCGCACGCCGCCGGTCGCGTTGCCGTGCCGGTCTCGCAGCACCGCATTGTCGGCAGTATCGATGACGGGTGCTGAGGTGGGTGCCGCGCCGCCCGCAGCCCACTGACGCAGCCCGCGCAAAGCGGCGTTGGCGACGTAGCGCTGCGGTCCGTCGTTGACGATCGGGAACAGGGCTGCCAGATCCCTGATGTCGGAGAACTGCCGAACATACTGTGGATGAAGGATTTTCAGAGAATAGGCGTCGGAGTGCGCTGTGCCGGCGATTTCCCAGGTTCGGATCATGTCGGTGTCGGGCTGACGGGCCGCGACAAAACTGGTGGGTCCTGGTCCACCGCACAGTTCGAAAAGCTCGGTCTCGGTGATCAACTGGAAAACCGGAACGTCTAGATCCGTGCGCACGCGGGCAGGCGCCGGATCCATGAGCATCATGCCGTCGCCGAGCGGAGCTCCGATACCGCCACGCGCGTGAATGATCATGCCGTCGAAGACTCGAGCATGAGAATGAACGGCGTTGGCGTAGGTCAGCATGCGGAAACCTGACTGTGACTGCCCGGCTGCGAGCAGTTGTGTCGGAATCAGGCCGCCAAGCGGATCGACATCGCCGGGCGCACGTAGGGCAGCGCCGACCTGAGAAAAGATGTCGTAGGAGTAATGGTCACCGGGGTGATCAAGTGCGCCGTATCGCTCGGGATCCCAGGTGGTTAGGCCCACGACCCCGTCTCCGAGGCCACTGCCTCCGGTGCTGGTGATTCCGGCAGCCTGCGCGGAAACACCCACCCACGCATACCCTCTCGTGATCTCCTCGTTCATGTGTCCGAAGTCGACATCGATATCGGTGTTGCCACTGACGTTGAGCCACTCGACAACCACGGTTCCGTTGAACCGGCTGGAGTCGGTAGGTGTGCGTACAAGGATCCGGGTGGTAAACCGTGCGGTGGGTCCTTCCGTTACCGACCACTGACCGTCGGACGCCCAGTCTTCTGCGGCGACGTACGACACGGCATCGCCGCTGACAAAAAACTCTCGTTCGACGTACCCTGCCGCCGCGATATCCAACGATGTCGACGTACCGGGGAACCCGTGGGATCCGCCGCCGATCGGTCCGGAAACAAGTGCAGATCGGTTGAGATGCAGAGTCATCGCGAGCGGGCCCTCCGGTTTTCGGCTACAACCGACGAGTTCGGTTCTCGCGGATGATCACACAGTGGAGGGCCCGTCGCCGAGACTTTTCCCGATGAGCGGGACGCGTCAGCGCACCCCGAATCGCTCCTCGACTTGCTCGGCATTCAGGCCGAACTCCTCCAGGGTGTACTTGTGTGCAGGTTTGCGTGCACCGGAACGACTTTCGTCATGCATTGCCTCCATCGACTGTTGTGCGGTGGAGGTCAACGGAAGGTCGAAGTGGGTGTAGATGTTCTCGACGGTGGCGAGTGGATCGGCAACAAAATCCTGGTAGTCGACGTCGATGAATTGGGCGGGATTGTGGTGGGCCCGTGCCGCGTCGAATTGTTCGAGCCCTCGGGCCCACAATTCGAGCTGGCTTTCGCCGATCACCTTGTCGGTGAACGTATTCGACCACCCCTCGGTGGCTTGCGCAGCGAGGCTGCAGACCGACGGAATGATTGTCGTGGGGGAGCGGTGCGTCTGGACGATCAAGGCGTCCGGGTACACAGCCATCAGTTCGTCGAGTGCAAACAGGTGGCTGGGGTTCTTGAGAACCCATCGACGATCCTGATCCGGGAGACCGATCAGCTGCAAGTTCTTCTTGTGGCGCGCATAGGCATTGGACCATTCCTGGCCCTTCAGCCAGTTCGAGTACGTGGGTAGGTTGGCCAGGCACTCGTACGAGACCGACTTGAAGGTCTGCCGGAGCAGTTGCCAGCATTCTTCGACTTCACTGGCGGACATGTAGTGCACACCCATGAACTCGGGGTGTTCGACGTGGTGTTGGCCGAACGTCTCCTCGATCTTGGCGAACACCGGGTTCGATGCCCACGTATCGCGTGGCGGGCGAGGCTGCGGAAACTCCGTCAGCCACATTTCGAGACCCTGATGCGCGGGGTCGACCGTCAAGAGTCGGTGCAGCGCGGTGGTTCCGGTGCGAGGCAACCCGGTGACAAAAATCGGGCGTTCGATCTTGACCTCGGCATGCTCCGGATGCTGCTTCCACGCAGATTCACTGAGGAGGCGGGCAACAAGTGCACCGCGGAGGAAAACGCGAGAGATTTTGCTGCCGAACGGAGTCAGGTCCTCGTCGCGGTCGTACGACTCGAGGAGAACCGACAGAGCTTCGGTGTAATCGTCGACGCCGAAATCGGTGAGCCCCGTCATCTTGGTTGCGGATGCATGAAGATCTTCGACGGTTCCGACGTGTGTGCGCTCAGCCATGATGCTCCTAGTGATGGAATTCGCCGCAGTTGACGTCGATACATTGGCCGGTGATGGCGCTGGCCATCGGCGATGCGAGGAAGATTGCCGCGTCGGCAACCTCGTCGGTGGTGGGGAGGCGCTTCAAATCGGTGTTGGCCGCAGTGTGCTCGTAGATCTGCTCGACGGTCATACCGAACTTTTCAGCTTGATGGGCGAAGTAACCTTTGAGGGTGTCACCCCAGATGTATCCGGGTGCAATCGAATTGACGCGGATACCCTGTGGGCCGAGTTCGGTGGCCAAGGACTGAGACATCGCGAGCAGTGCCGACTTTGCCATCTTGTAGCTGCCGTACCGCTCTTGAGAGTGTCGCAGAACCATCGAGTTGATGTTCACTACCGAGCCCGTCGACTCCGCCAGCGGCGCTGTGAAGAGTTGCGTCAGTCGAAGTGCGCCGAGAACGGTGAGTTCGATGCTGTCGCGGATGTGCTGATAGTCGGTGCGCGCCAATGGCTTCATCGACGGCACGGAAAAGGCGTTATTGATCAGCGTGTCGACTTTGCCGTAGGCGGAGAGGGATTCGGCCACCAGGTTTTCGGCGGACGCCTGATCGGTGATGTCGGTGGCGACGGTGACAGCGCGTCCACCCGCGTCGACTATCTCCTTGGCAACGTCGTCCAATCGTGACTGCGTGCGCGCTGCGAGAACAAGATTCGCACCCGCCGAGGCACACCGTAGTGCCAGAGCACGGCCCAGTGCCGGGCCGACTCCGGAAATGACAACTACTCGGTCCTTCAGTAATTCGGTCATCTGTTACCCCAGCATTCGGTTGTCGATGGCGGCCTGGCGCTGAGCGATTCGCTCTGCCCATTCATCGGTAGTGATGGCGTTGGTGTCGAAATGTGGTAGGTGTTTCGGAATATCCTCAACGGCAACGATTTCGACGGTGGGACCGTCCTCGGGTGTCAGTTCACGCGAGACCCGCTGCCAGCGGAACTGCAGGATCCCGCGCGGGTGGCCGACAGTTTCGACCCAGTTGGTGACGCCGGGATTCTTCTCGCTCACCACCATTCGGATCTTGCCGTCCGGGTCTACCTGAGCCTGGCCGTTGTTGAGTGACGTTTGGTGATTGATGTAGTCGAGCGAGATGTACCACAGGCTGCCGAGTTGGAAGCCCTGGTACGGCGCATCCGAGGCCGGAACGGTGATGACCATGGCCTGATCGTCGGTGAGTTCGTAGTGCCCCACCGAGGAGTACTGCGTGGCAAGACCACCCGGGGTCAGGCGAGGTTCGGTCATGGTGTTGACCGGGAGCTTCAGGTAGAACCACTCCGGGAACTGCAGCCACGTCTTGACCCGCGTGACCAGTGCTTTCCCGGCCCGCGCAAAACGCTTCTCGGTTTCGTCGGCGGTGAGCGGCGCGGGCGCCGTGCCGATCGAATCCGTCCGCTCGATCCGGATGACTCCGCGTTCCTGGCTCCAGTCGCTGTACACCTCTCGCGCGACGAGCTGTGACGATCCCGGTGCAAGTGTGTAGTAATTGGCGCGGCCATCGGCCGGCCCGGGGCCGAACCACACGACAAAACTGCCGTCGTCGGCGATCTCGAGCTCGCGGTCGTCGAACGCAATCTCGCTACCGGGCACGTTCGAGTTGGTGTAGTTGCCGCTCAGGACCTGGAAGCTGAGATCGGCTGTGGTGCCGCGCTTTCCTGTGACCTTGTATTCCTGATCGTCGTTGATGCGGGCGCCGAAGTACAACGTGTCGGGGTTGTCGAGCCCCATTTTCGTGAAGGGGCCGGTTCCCTGGATGAAACTGGGGTGGGTTTTCTCGGCGGCCCAGGCTGCGTGCATTGTCGCGATGACTCCACCTGCCAGGTACTGGTAGCCCTCGAGCAGGTCTTGTTCGGATCTGATGTGCGGGGCCGTCTCGATGAGTTTTTCGGCCTCGGCGATGGCCTGGGCAAACGGGTCCGTCAGCACGCTGGCTCCTCAACAGTTCCGGCAGTCTTGCCGGCCCAGAGCGTCGTGGTACAAATATGTACCTATGGGGTAGATCTTGGTATTCTGACAATAGAACGCGTTCTAGGGAGTGGTCAATGGCTGAATTCGAGAAGCCGCATTCGGCGGGCCGTCAGTCTCCACCTACCGAACGCGTCGTGCAGGTGCTCGACTACCTGGTGGCGCGTCCCGACCAGCGTTTCGGGTTGTCCGAACTTGCCAGGACGCTCGAGATCAGTAAGCCGACCGCGCTGGGAATCCTGACGGTGTTGGCGGATCGTGGATATCTGACGCGCGACGACGCCGTGAAGACCTACGGGCTGGGTCCGGCGCTGATTGCGGCGGGCCGGGCGGCGCAACGTGGATTTGCCGTCGGCCCGATTGCCCGGGCTCAGCTGGAGAAACTGAGCGCTGAATTCGATACGACCTGCACTGCGTCGGCGGTGGTCGGCGACCGGATCAGCGTTCTCGAAGTCACCGGGCCGGAAGGTATACGGAAAGCGGCAAAGGTCGGTCAGGTGTATCCGTTCGCTCCGCCGGTCGGATTGATGTACGTGCTGTGGGGAAGCGATCATGATCTCGAGAGTTGGCTGGCGCGGGAACCGAGCCTTCCGGTGCGCCTCGATCGGGATCGGTTGTTGACTGTGGTGCGCGACTGCCGTGACGCGGGATATCTCGTGGAGAGTCTCGATCCGATCGGTCAACGCCTGCATACGTTGATGGCAGGTGTTGTGACACATGATCTTCCGTCCGAGGTGCGGGAATTGCTCGGCGAAATGGTGTCGAGTCTGGGGGAGCGGGTCTATCTCGGGCGAGACATCAGCTCGGACGACGAGCATCCTGTTTCGTTGATCGCGGCTCCCACTTACGACGCCGAGGGTCATCAGGCGTTGGTGTTGACGCTCTATGTTGGCGGTTCGATTACGCGTTCCGAGATCGAACGACGCGCAACGGCGTTGGTGGCGGCTGCCGATGCCGTGACTGCTGAGGTGGGTGGGCGGGCTCCGGTTCGCAGTCATTGACCGCTAGGTAGAACGAGTTCTATTCTGTGAATGCGTTCATTCTCGAACCAGTCCGGTACAAAAATGTACCGGCACCGAGTAGGAGCTGAAGCGATGCCAGCACTCCAGACCCCGCCCGCTTACGAGCTGTCCCACCTACGGGCGCTCGAGGCCGAGGCAGTCCACGTATTCCGGGAAGTTGCCGCGACTTTCGAGAAGCCGGTGCTTCTGTTCTCCGGTGGCAAGGATTCCGTGGTGATGCTGCATGTCGCGGCCAAGGCCTTCTGGCCGGCGCCGTTGCCGTTTGCCGTCATGCATGTCGACACCGGGCACAACTTCGACGAAGTAATCGAGTTTCGTGATCGAACCGTGGACCGGTTCGGATTGCGCATGGTGATCGCCAGCGTGCAGGACGACATCGACGCAGGTCGGGTCAGTGAGGAGACCGGCGTCGGGGCGAGTCGCAATCGTCTGCAAACTCACGCACTGCTCCGCGGTATTCGGGACGGGAAGTTCGACGCCGTATTCGGTGGAGCTCGCCGGGACGAAGAGAAGGCGCGAGCAAAAGAACGAGTGTTCAGTTTCCGGGACGAATTCGGCCAATGGGATCCCAAGATGCAGCGACCGGAACTGTGGAACCTGTACAACGGCAAACATCGTAAGGGCGAACATATTCGGATCTTCCCGCTCTCCAACTGGACCGAACTCGACATCTGGCAGTACATCGAGAGCGAGATGATCAATCTTCCGGAGATCTACTACGCCCACCGAAGGCAGGTAGTGCCGCGGGACGGAATGCTGTTGGCGCGCACACGATTCCTCGAACTGCAGCCGGGGGAGGAATCGTACGAAGCGTTGGTGCGTTTCCGGACTGTTGGCGATGCCACCTGTACAGGGTGTGTGGAGTCGTCCGCCGAAACGGCCGCCGCCGTCGTCGAAGAAGTGGCCGCGAGCCGGATCACCGAACGCGGAGCAACCCGGGCGGACGACCGGATCTCCGAGGCCGGCATGGAAGATCGAAAGAAAGAGGGGTACTTCTGATGCCGCAACTCCTCCGAGTCGCGACCGCGGGCAGCGTCGACGACGGTAAGTCGACGCTCATCGGCCGATTGCTCTACGACTCCAAATCGATCTTCGAAGATCAACTCGAAGCGGTCGAACGCAGCAGTCGTGAACGCGGTGACGAGTACGCCAACCTCGCACTGCTCACCGACGGATTGCGCGCCGAGCGCGAGCAGGGCATCACTATCGATGTGGCACACCGATATTTTGCCACTCCGCATCGCAAGTTCATCATCGCGGATACGCCCGGGCATGAGCAGTACACCCGGAACATGGTCACCGGTGCGTCGACAGCCGACCTCGCCCTGATCCTGGTCGACGCGCGCAAAGGTGTGCTCGAGCAAACACGTCGGCATGCGTTTCTGTCGACTCTCTTGGGGATTCCGCACCTCGTGCTGTGCGTGAACAAGATGGACCTGGTGGGGTGGTCGCAGGACCGGTTCGAGGAGATCAAGGAAGAGTTCCGGCAGTTCGCGATCAAGCTCGACGTCCACGATCTGTCCTTCATCCCCGTATCGGCGCTGTTGGGGGACAACATCGTTGCGCGTACCGAGAACATGTCCTGGTACGACGGTCCGTCGCTGCTACACCATCTCGAGCAGGTGCACATCGCGTCGGATCGCAATCTCATCGATGCGCGATTCCCGGTGCAGTACGTCATCCGTCCGCAGCAGCAGACCGACGCAGATCTTCACGACTTCCGTGGATACGCCGGGACAGTAGCCAGTGGAGTCTTCAAGCCAGGCGACGAAGTAGTAGTTCTCCCTTCGGGTTTCACGTCGACGGTCAAGGCTGTTCACGGACCGGGCGGAACGGCGATAACCGAAGCTTTCGCGCCGTCCGCCGTCTGCATCGAACTGAGCGAGCATCTCGACGTCAGTCGCGGAGACCAACTGTGTCGGATCAACAACCGGCCACAGGTAGGCCAGGAGATCGACGCAATGATCTGTTGGCTCACCGACCAAACCACACTGTCGGAGAACAACCGGTACTCGTTGCTGCACACCACTCGTTCGACCAAGGCACAGATTGTGCGCCTCGACTACCGCCTCGATGTCAATACACTGCACCGCGACGAGACCGCGGAGGCGCTGTCCCTCAACGAGATCGGGCGCATCGCCATCAAAACGCAGCAGCCGCTGATGTTCGATCCCTACCGTCGTAATCGCGTCACCGGCAGCTTCATCCTCGTGGACGAGATCACCGGAAATACCGTCGCAGCGGGAATGATCAACGGCCCGACGCTCAAGGATTCACACGTCGTCTGGCACAGCTCCGAAGTCTCCCGAGAGGAGCGCGCGACAGCAGGCGCCACCGTGTGGCTTACCGGCCTCTCGGCTTCCGGGAAATCCACGATCGCAGTGGAACTCGAACGCAGGCTGGTTGCGGCAGGTACCCCCGCCTACCGACTCGACGGGGACAACCTTCGACATGGACTCAATGCCGATTTGGGATTCAGTGCACAGGACCGCGCCGAGAACGTGAGGCGGGTGGGATCGGTGGCGCAGTTGTTCGCCGATTCCGGCGCAGTCGCCGTGGCCTGTCTGATCAGTCCGTACCGAGAGGATCGGGACCGCGTCCGCGCTGCTCACAAAGCTGCAGGTCTGCGTTTTGTCGAGGTGTATGTCGATACTCCGATCGAGCAGTGCGAGGCGCGGGATCCCAAAGGCATGTACGCAAAGGCGCGGGCGGGGGAGATTACGGGCTTCACCGGCGTCGACGATCCCTACGAGGTCCCTGAACACGCCGAACTGGTAATTCGGCCCGAAGACGGAACGCCTGCCGAACTGGCACAGCGAATTATGGAAGTGTTGGCCAGGTGAGCGAACCAACGCACAGCCGAACTGCCGACGCCGAGTTGGCGAAGCAGTTGGCAGAAGCCGCCGGAGCTATCCTTCTCGGTATTCGAGCCGAAGGTCTTGGCGCCGGTGACGGCCGGGAATTGGGCAGGCGCGGGGACAAAGCGGCCGACGTCTTCATCCTCGACCAGTTGGCCGAGGCCCGTCCTGGTGACGCAGTCCTTTCCGAAGAATCCGCCGACGATCGCACCAGGCTCGAAGCCTCGCGCGTCTGGATCATCGACCCTCTGGACGGATCCAAGGAATACGGGATGCCCGCTCGCTCCGATTGGGCTGTGCACGTCGCGCTCTGGGAACGCGGACATGGCATAACTGCGGCGGCGGTGTCGCAACCAGCGCTCGGGCAGGTGTACTCGAGTATCGACGCAGTGTCGGACGCACCGGCCAACCAGCCACTTCGTATTGTTGTCAGCGGCTCGCGCCCGCCCGCGTTCACCGATGCGGTGGCGGCCGAGCTTGACGCAGAGGTTGTGCACATGGGCTCGGCTGGTGCCAAGGCGATGGCCGTTGTGCGCGGCGACGTCGACGCCTACCTCCACGCCGGTGGGCAGTGGGAATGGGATTCGGCTGCGCCCGTCGGTGTGGCCCAGGCTGCGGGGCTGCACTGCAGCCGCATTGACGGTTCGCCGTTGTTGTACAACGAATCTCATCCGTATCTGCCGGACCTGGTGATCTGCCAACCAGAGCTGGCCGAGTCGATTCTGCGCGCAATTGCCAAGCACTCCACGGAGTCTGCCGTCAGCGGACGCGTCGCGATGGCGCGGGAGTACGTGAACGCGTTGCTCACTCACGACGCAACCAAGGTCCGTTTTGCCGCCGACGCGTGGCGCGTGGAGAACGGTCAACGAACCGGTGACACCGGCGCTTTCATCAGCAATGAACTCGAACAGGGGCAGCAGTACCGCGGAATTGTCGCCATACGTGAACTCGCGCTGCGTGAGTGGGGCGAAAGCGTCGTAGCGCGGTATCTGATGGACCTCGGAACCCCGGGCCAAGCGCCTGCTGTCACGGTGTTCATCACCGAGTACTTCGGAATACCGGCAGGGGAGATCGAAAGCATCATGGCAATTATCGAACCGCACCCGAAAAAGGATGACGCACAATGACACCCGACACTTTGGTCACCGAATTCTGCAAGGAATGGGCCGACGCGGACATCGCGAAGATCGTCGACTACTTCACCGATGACATCGTCTACCACAATATTCCGATGGAACCCGTGGTCGGGCGCGAGGCCGTCCGGACATTCATCGAGCAGTTTGTGGGTGCCTTCGGCAACATCGACTTTCAGACCAAGCGTCAGGTCTCAGGCGGTGACGTAGTCATGAACGAGCGCATCGACGTCTTCAGCATCAACGGCGCGGAGGTAGCGCTACCGGTGATGGGCGTGTTCGAAGTCCGTGACGGGAAAATCAGCGCCTGGCGCGACTACTTCGACATGGCGCCGATCACGGCGGCAGCCGGCCAGGGCTGATTGTTCACTACGCCAGAATCGGGTGTGGGTAGTCCGGTGAGCGGTGCTGGAATCGGGTGATGGCCGGATTCACGATGACGCCGTCACGGATTTCGATGGCCCGCTCCAAGGTCTCGTCTGCTTTCCACGCCGTCTCGCCCGCCATGACGGCAGGTAGGTAGGGGAGAAGTGATTCGCTGATCTCCCACGATGCGGAGTTCCACAGGTACGACGGGCTGTGATCGACGCCGTAGTAGGTGATGTTGTCACCGACGATGAAGGTCGGCTCCGCGAACGAGGTGGGGCGAGCCCAGCTGAATCCCATTCCTTCGTCGCATGAGACGTCGACGATGAGGCTGCCGGGCTGAAAGTTCACGAGGTCTTCCTCGGTGAGGAACGTCAGCGGTGTATCCGTGTTCTGCAGTACACAATTGACGACGATGTCGTGCTCGGCGAGGAAGCCGGGAACCGGCACGCTGTGATTGTCGATCATCACGTGACTGCCGCGAACATCACCGTTGTTGTTGTCGAAAGAGACCATCCGAGCCGAGTGGATGGGGGAGCTGACGGCGGTGACGCCGCGTTGGGTCAGCACGTCGACTTCATGGATACCATGCGCCTTGAGTGCCGTGACGGCGCCGCGGGCGGTGGCACCGAAACCGATGACGGCAGCGGTGAGGCGTCGCCCGTAGTCGCCGGTGGAACCGATCAACTGCAAGGCATGGAGAACCGAGCTGTAGCCCGCCAACTCGTTATTCTTGTGGAAGACATGCAAATTGAAGGATCCGTCGCTGTGCCAGTGGTTCATGGCCTCGAAAGCGATGAGAGTCAGCTTCTTGTCGATCGCGATCTGGGTCAGTTCGGTGTCCTGCACGCAGTGCGGCCAGCCCCAGAGCACCTGGCCGGTGCGGAGTTCGGCGAGGTCTGCCGCCAACGGTTTCGGGAGGAGAACCACATCGGTTTCCGCCAAAATTTCCTTGCGCGTGCGGATTCCGGCCACCAGGCCCGAGAGGGTGTCGTCTGAGTACCCGAAGGCATGGCCGTAGCCCTCTTCGAGGTAGATGCGCGAGCGAAGTTCAGCGTCGATCCGATCGAAATGGGCAGGGTGGATCGGCAACCGGCGTTCTGCCGGTTTGCTCGACTGTCCGATGACTCCAAGGGTGCGTACGTTGTTCAATTGTGTATCTCTCGATAGGAGCAGGTAGAGATGTCAGGCAGGAGCCTGAGGGAAGAGCAGAAGCCGCAGGAACGCTGGCAGAATGCCTGGACCAGGACCGCCTGAGGGCGTGCTGGGTGCGCTGCTGTCGATCGCCGACGGCGTCAGAAAAGCGCGTCGGTACCAGGCCAGTCTAGCCGGGTTCGTTGATCGCCCGGGGTTCGGGCATGCGACGGTACGTTCGAGTGAGTAAGGGCTATTGCGCGCGCAGGTGTGAATTCAGCACGGCCAGTTGAATTTTGCTGGCATCCGAGTGGACATCGCGCCCTTTGTCGGTGACGTCGATGAAGACTCCGCGCCGGTCGGCCTCGCACAGTGCTCGCTGAACCAGTCCGGCCTTCTCGAGACGGGCGACGCTGCGGGAGAGCGCACTGGGACTCAGGTACATCTCCGAGGCCAGATCCTGCATCCGTGGACGCTCACACGAGGTGTCCATGAGTCGGTCGAGAGCCTCGAAGTCGCTCATGCTCAGGCCATGCGCAGACTGCATCTGGCGGTCGAGTTCGCATGCGATGTCGTTGTAGCTGGTCGACAGCGAGCGCCAGGTGTTGCGCAATTCGGATTCCGACGTCACGACCGCATTCTAGTTGAAGACTCGATTACGTGCAATTGCATTAAATGCTTGTGCATTAAGTGCATGTGCATCTATTCTCGCTGACGTGACTTGCACAGACTCGACACTCAAACCATTCGATTCGCCGGAATCCCCGGGTTCTACGGAATCCACGGATCCGGCCACAGGGGAGGGTTGGTCCCTCAAGCTGTGGGGCATCCTCGCGGTGCTCTGCCTCGTGTTGTTCCTCGACGGTCTCGATGTGTCGATGGTGGGCGTCGCTCTACCGTCCATCGGCGATGAACTGGGCCTGTCCACTACTTCGCTGCAGTGGATCATCAACGGCTACGTCCTCGGATTCGGCGGACTGCTGCTACTGGGTGGACGCACCGCCGACCTCCTCGGGCGTAGGAAGGTCTTCCTGATCGCTCTCACCGTGTTCGCAATCGCCTCGCTGGTCGGTGGCCTCGTCGACAACGGAACACTGCTGATCGCATCACGATTCGTGAAGGGGCTCGCTGCCGCGTTCACCGCTCCGACCGCGATGTCCATCCTCACCACGACGTTCAAAGAAGGTCCGGCACGTAACCGGGCGCTGTCCGTGTTCTCGGTATTCGGTGCCAGCGGCTACTCGTCCGGACTGATTCTCGGCGGGCTGTTGACCAGCGCCGGTTGGAGATTCACGTTCCTGATGCCGGTGCCCTTCGCTGTCATCGCGCTGATCGGTGGGTACTTCCTCATTCCGCGGGACCGTCCCGCGGACAACGGCGGACACGACCTGGTTGGCGCCGTCACGTTGGTGACGGGAATGCTGCTCACGGTCTACACGATGGTCTCGGCCCCGACTCGTGGTTGGGCGCACCCGATGACCTTGGGGTCGTTTGCCGTGGCAGCGGTACTCTTGGCGACGTTCTTTGTCGTGGAGAAGAAGGTGGCACATCCGCTTGTGCGCCTTGGACTTCTGCGCGTCGGCAGCATCGTCCGCGCGAATCTCGCCATCATCGCGCTCTTCGGGTCCTATCTGAGCTTCCAGTTCATGATGACGATCTTCCTGCAGTCCGCCCTCGGCTGGTCGCCCCTGAAGATGGCAATGGCACTGCTCCCCGCCGGCATCATCGTTGCCTTCGGTTCGCCGTTTGTCGGACGGTTGGTCGACCTGTACGGCAGTGCCAGACTCATCATCGCGGCACTGACGTCGCTGAGCGTCGGGTACCTCTGGTTCCTGTTTGCCGGGAGTGATTCACCGTCATACGTTGTGGCAATTCTGCCCAGCGTCATTCTGCTCGGCCTTGGATTTGCCTTGGGCTACACCTCGATCATGGCTCAGGCAACCTCTGGCGTCGACGACTCGGAGCAAGGTTTGGCCTCGGGTCTGGTGAACACGTCGGCTCAGGTCGGTGCGGCCCTTGTGCTGGCACTGACGACGGCTCTGGTCACCGCTGGCTCGCATACCGCGACTGGCGCGGGGACTGCCGGGTTTCAACAGTTCCATCCCGGACTGATCCTGGTTACCGGCGTTGCGCTGGTGGGCTTGGCCATCACCGTTTCGCCCTTGGTACGGGGAAGATCGGTGCGTGGCAGGCGCGCCGATGCGGAGAAGGAGTTGACGCCCGTCTCCTAGTAAAAAAGTTCAGCCGCGCAGGAATTCTCCTGCGCGGCTGAACTATTTTCGATCGTGACTAACGCGAAGCGGACCCAACAGCACTGTCGAAGTCGGCAGTGCTCGCTTGCGAGCCGAGGATCATGGCCAGGCGCACCAACATGCCTTCGCGATCAGCCGGCTCGGCCTGATCGAGTGCGTTGGAGAGTGCCAACCACACGTGCTCACGACGGGCATCGTCTCCGACCGCTGCAGCTGTCACGGACACTGCCGCGTCGAAGTGGGTCGGTGCAGTTCCGGCGGTGAGATGCTTGGCTACATCGCCCAATTGTGCGGGATCGCTGATCCGGCACAGCACCAAGCCGTCGGGGCGGATCACGAAGATCTCGCCGACGCGAGCACCGAGTGCAGCCGCGAGGTCGCCGCTAGCGTCGTCGACCGTGGCATCGGCACCGCCCACGGTGATTACCCGCACGGTTTCCGGTGCAAGTGCGCGAGCAAGAACATCGGCCTGCGCGGCGAGTTCGGAAGCCAATTCAGCCGACAGGCCGAAGGCCAGCACACCGAATCCCGTACCGCGCAAACGATTCAAGGAGGTTTCCGAGCCGCCCGCCGAGACCTCGACGATCCTGTCTTCGAGTGGATCGCCGGGCAGTACTCCTTCGGTGCCCGGAGCGGTGGGCCACGTCAGCGGTGAGAGGTGGGCGTGTGTTGCGCTCGACTGGCGCGGATTGATCAGGTGCGCGAATTCGCCTCGAGTGGTGGCGAGTTCGAGCACCGCGTCGCGAGTGGTTCGGTGTCCGTGGCTACCCGGGGACATGATGAGCGTCGACTTGCCTGCATTGTCGACGTTCTGCTGCCACGCGCTGCGACGTTCCGTCGAATACGCGTCGAGGATGGCGGTATCGGACGCTCCGTTGATGACGGAGGCCAACTGCCACACCAGGGTTTCGGCGTCTTCCATGCCGGAGTTTAGGCCACGAACACCGAAGATAGGGACGAGATGCGCTGCGTCGCCGGCAAACAGCACGCGGCCGTGCGTGAAATCTTCCAAGGCCAGTGCATGAGCGCGGTAGAAACCGAACCACTCGAGGGTCCACGGGATGTCGCTCTGCAGCCATTCGAGGTGGCGCGTGATGCGGTCGCGGATGCGATCTTCCTGCGTCTCCGCTTCGGGATTGTCCGACGCGTCGAGTTGGTAGTCGATGCGCCAGATGTCACGCGGCTGGCGGTGCATGATGATCGTGGAACCCGGGTTGCTCGGCGCGTCGAACCACACCAGACGCTCGGCCGGTAGTTCCGATTCCCAATGAATGTCCGCGATGACGTAGTTGCCCTCGTAGCTGTTGCCCTGCAGGCGGATTCCACTGAGTTCGCGCATCTTGCTACGGCCACCGTCGGCGGCAACGACCCAGGCGGCACGCAGTTCGCGAGTTCCGAACGCGGTGTCGACGGTCAACGTCACCTCGTCGTCGCCGGCCGCGATGCCCGCGATCGACGACGACCAGTGGAAGTTCACCAAGGGGTGAGCCAGCAGCTTGTCCGTCATGATCTGCTCGAACTCGGATTGCGACACGTTGACCATGGGGCCGCGCGCATCGTGATCGGCGGAGGCCATGCGGAAGTGCAGCACTTCCTGATCACGGTAGTAGCTCCGGCCACCCACCCACGGCAGAACGATGTCTTCGAGTTCGGCGCCGAAGCCGAGACGCTCGGCAACTTCGAGGCTGTGCCGGGACACGCAGATCGCGCGGCTGCCGAACGAAACCTGATCTGCCGCTTCGAGAATTGTGACGGGAATGCCGCGCTGGGCCAAGCCCATGGCAACGCCCATGCCGACGGGGCCGGCGCCGACGATCACTACCGGAAGCGCGTCGGCCGACGGAGTCAGGGACGCAAAATCCTCGGCAGCGTACTTCTTCGGATGAAAGTAAGTCGACATGATCACGAGGCTTTCTGTGCGGCAGAAGGTTCGGGGAGCAACAGGATCGAGACGAGGCTGATCACGGCGATTCCCACGAAGTAGACGGTGATGGCGAGCGACGTGCCGAATCCGGCAAAGAGTGCGGTGGCGATCATCGGGGCCAGGCCGCCGCCGAGGATGGCACCGATCTGGTAGCCGAGCGACGCTCCGCTGTAGCGGATGTGGGCGGGGAACAGTTCGGCGAACAGCGCGGATTGTGGGCCGGCGCAGCAGCCGAGCGTGAAGCCAAGGCCGATCATGGCAAACAACATCGCCGGGATGATTGCGGTGTCCATGAGCGGGAAGAATGCTGCCGCGGCGACGACCAACGCGATGGAGCTACGGATGTAGACGGTTCGGCGTCCGATCGAGTCCGACTTGTGCGCGCTGAATGCCATTCCGGCCATCCAGAAGGGGCAGGATGCGATGAGCAGGAACAGCATCGTGGTCTTGCTGAATCCGAGTTCCTTCTCGCCGTACTTGAGGACGTACACCATGTACGCGTACGCGATTCCGTTGGTGGCGATGAAGGTGCCACCGGCGAGCAGCACGGTCTTCCAGTGCTTGGTCAGCACCTCGAGGATCGGCAGTGTCTCGGCAGGAGCGTCGTCCTTGGACGCGGTGAACTCGTCACTTTCCTCGAGTCCGAGTCGAATCCACATCGCGACGCCCACCAGAACAGCGCTGAGCAGGAATGGAATTCGCCAACCCCAGGAGTTGAAGGTGCTGTCGTCCATGAACGCGGCGAGCGGCAGGTACACGAGGTTGGCCATCAGCACACCGGCCGGCACGCCGATCTGCGGCGCCGCGCCGTAGAGGCCCTTCTTGCCTTCTGGTGCATTTTCGGTCGCAACCAGGACTGCTCCACCCCATTCGCCGCCGACGCCCAGGCCCTGGATGAAGCGGAATGTCACGAGGAGGACGGGCGCAAAGACACCGATCGAGTCGTAATTCGGCAGCAGGCCGATGGCAACGGTCGCGCCGCCCATCAGGAGCAGCGAGAGTACGAGCATGGACTTGCGTCCGATGCGGTCGCCGAAATGTCCCATCACGATTCCGCCGATGGGGCGCGCGATGAATCCTACGGCGAGTGTCGCGAAGGCGGCCAAGGTTCCGGCGAGTTCGGACGTGCCGGGGAAGAACTGCGTGCCGAGTACAAGCGCCGCAGCGGTGCCGTAGATGAAGAAGTCGTACCACTCGATGGCGGTGCCGACAAAGCTGCCGAGGGCGGCTTTGCGCGCTTTGGCGCTCGCGGCAGCGCGCACCGTATGCGGCGTGGCGGTGGAGGTCATGAATTGCCTTTCGACATGAATATCGCTTGAAGACACAATGACGCGCGCCACAACACTTGAAAAGCTAAAGAATTGGAGGTTCTTCCACGGAAAAATGATGGAAGGAGAGATTTGTCCTGGTCGGGTCGTTATTGCCGATCATCCTGCTGTGAAACGAATTCTATAAAACTTCGTGCCACTCGACTGAGGCGTGCGTCCTGGTGCCAGGCGAGCACTACGTCCACCGAAGGAACTGCGGGCGATCCGATCGTTTTCACGACTACCTCGAGGCCCTCGTACGTAATGTCCATCTTCGGGCGTTGGAGCAGGAGCGTCCAGCCGAGACCGCGCCCGACAAAGGCTCGCGCCGTCTCGAAGTTCCCGGTTCGGTAGGCAACGTCCGGGACGAACCCGCCGAGGCGACACACGTCGAGTGCGTGTTTGGTGCTCGGTGGCGCGTTGAGGAGGACCATCGGAAACTTGGCGAGATCAGGGAGATGAATGGGGTTCTCCGATTGCGCCAACGGGTGCTCGGCGCCCAAGACGATCAGAGGTTGTCGGGTGGTCAACGGAATCGTGCGCAGTTCCGACGAGAGATCCAGGTCGTACGCGATCGCAAGATCCAACTCGCCGTTTTCCAGATGGGTCTGCAGTCGGTTCTGGTTGTCCTCGCGAAACTCCACCTGTGTTGCCGGGTAGGTGCGTGTGAAGCCGGCGATCATCGACGGCAGAATTGTCGGCCCCAATGCTGGGTAGCACCCGATCGCAATGGGCCCGGAAACGGTGCCGGCAGTTCCGAGTGCGTCGGACTCGAGTTCGTCGGCCTGTTGCAGGAGGGCGCGTGCGCGCACCAGAACGGATTCGCCGGTGCGAGTGAGTTGAACGCCGAATGATCGACGACGAACGCACAGTTGAACTTTCAGGGCGCGTTCGAGTTCGGTGATGGACGCTGACAGTGCCGAGGGGGAGAGGTGCATGAGATCGGCGGCAGCGGTGATGGTTCCGGTCTCTGCTACCGCCACAAACGCGGCAAGCTGACGCATCGTGTAGGTCGGGGCAGAATCGCGGCGCGGCATGCTGCCAACGGTAGTCGCTGAGAAATGAGGCCCGAAAAATGTGGCACCGAGACGCGCAGCCGGTAAGAAAACCTGCGCTGTCGTGGTGCCCCCGGCAGGATTCGAACCTGCGGCCTTTCGCTCCGGAGGCGAACGCTCTATCCCCTGAGCTACGGGGGCGCACCGATAAAAATCGGTGTGCCGACTTGGGCTGCGTTAGCGTAGCGCATCACACCCGCCTGTGGTCAAACCGGCCCCACATAAGAATGCGTCGAGCGTCGGTAACTAAGACATCCGTGCGGTTTGCACCTAGGCTCGCCTCTGGGCACAGGTTCGGGCGGACCGCTCGGGCACCCTCGTGAAGTACGGGAGTCGACGATGACCGATCATCAGTATTCCGACGACGATCTCGAGCTGGACCTGCAGTGGTGGGCAGCCGCGAACTATCTGACCGTCGCGCAGATTTACCTGCAGGACAACACTTTGCTGCGAGAACCGTTGCAAGCGAAGCACATCAAACCCCGACTGCTCGGGCATTGGGGAACCAGTCCGGGTTTGTCGATGATCTACACGTTGCTGAATCGGCACATCGTTGCCACCGACGCGGATTGGCTGTACGTGACGGGGCCCGGACACGGCGGACCGGCATTGGTCGCGTCGACGTACCTGGAAGGGACGTACTCGGAGATCTATCCCGACGTACCGGCGGACGGTGAGGGCATTCATCGGATGTGCCGACGGTTCTCGGCTCCTGGCGGTGTGCCGAGTCACGTCAGCGTGCAGACTCCCGGCAGCATTCACGAAGGTGGCGAGTTGGGGTACGCGCTCGCACACGCGGCGGGCGCCGCGTTCGACCATCCGGACTTGTTGGTGGCATGTGTCATCGGTGACGGTGAGGCGGAAACGGGTCCGTTGTCGGGATCGTGGAAACTCCCGGCCTTCCTCAATCCGCGTCGCGATGGAGCGGTGCTGCCGATCCTGCACGTCAACGGCGCCAAGATTGCGGGACCGACGGTGTACGGGCGCAGCAGCGACGAGGATGTCAAGGCGTTTCTCAGCGGTCAGGGGTGGGAACCCGTTGTTGTGTCCGGAGATGATCCCGGTGCGGTCTTCCCGCAGTTGTACCGAGCAATAGTCAATGCTCACAACACGATTCGTGACCGGCAGGCGAAGGCGCGCGGCGGCGAGGAGTGGTCGGGTAAATGGCCGGCGATTGTCCTGCGCACGCCCAAGGGGTGGACAGGGCCGCACACGGTTGACGGGAAATTGGTGGAAGGTACCCACTGGGCGCATCAAGTGCCGCTGTCGGGAGTGCGCACCAACGAAGCGCATCTGCGCCAACTCGAAGAATGGATGCGTTCCTACCGGCCGGACGAGTTGTTCGACGCAAACGGATCATTGCGACCAGACCTGGCCGCGTTGGCCCCTGCCGGCGACAAGCGGATGGGCAGCACGCCGTACGCCAACGGTGGGCGCCTGCGCGTCGACCTTCCCGTGCCGGCCCTCGAGAAGTACGCGCTCCCCATCGAATCGCCGGGTTCGACGTTCCACGAGACCACCAGGGTGCTCGGGGAATTGCTCCGAGACGTCTACGCCGCCACCGAAACCGACGACGGCGGCGGAATCTTCCGACTCTTCTGTCCGGACGAGACGTCGAGTAACCGACTCGGCGCCGTCTTCGAGACAACCGAGCGCTGTTGGCAATTGCCGATCACCGAATTCGACGACGGACTCTCCACAGACGGACGAGTCATGGAAGTGCTCAGCGAGCACCTGTGTGAGGGTTGGCTCGAAGGCTATCTGTTGTCCGGCCGGCACGGAATGTTCGCCAGCTACGAGGCCTTTGCGATGGTGAGCGTCTCGATGCTCATCCAGCACGCCAAATGGCTCCAACATGCAGTCGAATTGCCGTGGCGCGCTCCAGTGGCGTCGCTCAACGTACTGCTCACAAGTACGTGTTGGCGTAACGATCACAACGGTTTCAGTCATCAGGGCCCGGGAATGATCGACGCCGTGATTCCTTTGGCGCCCAGTGTTATCCGTGTGTGGCTGCCGCCGGACTCCAACACGCTGCTGTCGATTTCGGATCACTGCCTGCGCAGCACTGATCACGTGAATCTGATCGTCGTCGACAAGCAGCCACATCTGCAGTACCTCACGCTCGAGCAGGCGCACGCGCACTGCGCTGCCGGTGCTTCGGTGTGGGAGTGGGCGGGAACGGAAGTTCACGGCGAAGAGCCGGATGTTGTGCTCGCGGCAGCGGGAGACGTTCCGACACAAGAAATTCTGGCCGCCGCCCAACTGCTCCGAGAGCACACTCCGGACCTACGGGTGCGGGTGGTCAACGTCGTCGACCTCATGGCGTTGCTGACGCCGACCGAGCACCCACACGGATTCGGTGAGCGAATCTTCCTCGATCTGTTCACCGCGCAGACCGACGTCGTGTTCGCGTTCCACGGCTACTCCCGCGCAATTCACGAGCTCATGCACGGGCGGCCGTCGCCGGAGCGTTTCCACGTTCGGGGATTCAGTGAACAAGGAACCACCACAACACCGTTCGACATGGTCGTGCTCAACAAGATGAGCCGCTACCACCTGGTGATCGAGGCACTACGACGCTCGAAGCGGCGAACGGCCGGATCTCCGGAGCTGGCCGAATTCTGTCGGTCGCAGCTGGAGAAGCATTCCCGCTACATCGTCGAACACCTCGAGGACATGCCGGAAATAGAAAACTGGACCTGGTCCTGAAGTAGATCAGGACCAGGCCCAGTTCGGGTCTGGAAAAGAGCCGGATTAATTCATCGGCAGTGGAGCGGCTCCGCGCGCGGCCAGCATGCTGGTCATCAGTGCGGACTCGCTTTGCTGCGTGTCGACCATCGTCTGTGCCAGGGACCGCACCGGGCCCTCGGTGGCATCGGCTGCGGCGTACTCCATCATCGGGAGTCCGCCCTCGTGGTGACGCAACATCAGCTGCAGGAACAGGACGTCGAGTTCGGTGCCGGACGCGGCGCGCAGTGCGGCCAGGTCCTCGGGTGACGCCATGCCCGGCATGGTGTCGACCGGGCCCGAATGATCCATGTCCATCGTGCTCGAGGTCCCGTGCGAACTGTGCCCAGACGAGTCGGACGACATCCACTCCATGTACGGGCCGACCTTGCTGAGGGGTTGGTCCCACATCGTCAGCCAGGCCTGCATCTGGCCGAGCTGATTCTGCTGCGTGGTCAAGATGTCGTAGGCCAACGTGCGTACGTCGTTGTCGGTGGACTTCGTCAGCGCGATGGATGCCATGTCGACGGCCTGGCTGTGATGCACGCTCATGTCCTGCGCAAAGCCCACATCGACGGAGTCCGATGCCGGGACAGTCAGTGAGGACTCGGCGTCTGGACCCAACATGTTGGTGAGCGCACCAAGGGCGAAGCCGATTGCGATAGCGCCGATCAACCCGATGATCAGCAGCGCGGTGCGCTGACTGGGCTTCGACGGCTGGTCGGTGTCTGGCACGTTATCCACCCGCGGGAATCTGCTCGTCGGTAGCTGCCGTGGTGCCTGCGCCGTCCATCGGAACGGCGTCGGGGCCCGGAGCGGTGGGATCGAACGGTGACGTTTCCGGACTGAACAGCGGGTTGGAGCAGCTGGCGCCGACCTCGGGGTAGGTATTCGGGTTCTGGTTCAGCGCGGTGATGAACTGGTCGATGCGCTCGTCGTCGGCGTTGTCGACTTCGAGGCGATGGCCCCACGACTGGAGCGAGATGGGGCTGCTCTGGCCCGGGTACGGCGACATCAGCATGTAGGACTTGCCGTTGACGCGTGTCGCCAAGCTGTCGATCTGGTCCTGGTCGACAAGATCGGGGTTGTACGAGATCCAGATGGCGCCGTGCTCGAGGGAGTGGACTGCGTTCTCGGTCCGGATCGGGTCCGCGTACACGGTGCCGGTGCAGTTCGCCCACGTGGAGTCGTGCGGTCCACCGAACGGCGGGGTCTGGTCGTAGGCGACGCGCTGCGTGGCCTCGACGTGCTGACCGGCCGGGTACTCGATCTTGAGGACACCGTCGATCTTGTCGGACGGATCCTTGTTCTCGGAGCTGTACTTATAGGGCTCCAGCGCCTGCTGCTCCTCGACCTTCGGCCACAAGTTGACGGCGAGCACTGCAATCAGTGCAAGCACGAGCGCACCGGCGCCGATCGTCAGCCACGGGATCTGGCGAGGGGCGGGAACGCCTCCCTTGCCTTTCTTGGCCGGACGGCCACCCTTGTTGGCAGCCTTGATGGCTTTGGCTGATTTGGCCCCGGATTTATTATTGGGACCGCGACTATCCGAACCGCTTGGCATCGATTGGGCTCTTTCGGTGTGTGGGCAAATATGCAGCAGACCCTCCCGTCGGACGTACGTGACGGTAGCTCGGGCATTACCACTGTACTTTCCGAGTCTGAGGGCAATCTGGGAGAGTGGCGTGCGACACGCCCAAATCGGTCGTCAGCCTACCCGCAGGCGGCCCGGCGCGAGGCGAGTCTCCACCTCGAGTGTGCAGGCAATAAGATGAATACCTGTGACTCCAGCTGACCTTGCCGAACTGCTCCGCGGAACCGCTGCGAGCGTCCTAGCCGAACGCGGCCTCGACGTCTCGGTGCTCCCAGAAACCTTGACAGTCGAGCGTCCTCGCAACCCCGAGCACGGCGACTACGCCACCAACATTGCCATGCAGGTAGCCAAGAAGGTCGGCACGAATCCGCGCGAGCTGGCGGGCTGGCTTGCCGAGGCCCTCACCGCAGCCAACGGAATCGAATCCGCCGAGATCGCCGGACCTGGCTTCCTCAACATCCGGCTGGACAAGGACGCCCAGGGCGCGATCGTCGTATCGGTTCTCGAAGCCGGTCCGTCGTACGGCTCGGGCGATTCCCTCGCCGGCAAGAAGATCAACCTCGAATTTGTCTCCGCCAACCCCACCGGACCGATTCACCTCGGTGGAACCCGTTGGGCCGCAGTCGGAGACGCGCTCGGACGCATCCTGTCCGCGCAGGGCGGCCTGGTCACACGTGAGTACTACTTCAACGACCACGGCGCGCAGATCGATCGCTTCTCGCGTTCGCTGATCGCCGCGGCCAAGGGCGAACCGGCACCAGAGGACGGCTACGCCGGCGCCTACATCGCCGACATCGCTCGGACCGTCATGGAGCAGCGCCCGGACGTCATGGACCTGCCTGCCGACGAGCAGCAGGAAACCTTCCGCGCCATCGGCGTCGATCTGATGTTCACGCACATCAAGCAGACGCTCCACGACTTCGGTGTCGACTTCGACGTGTACTTCCACGAGAACTCGCTCTTCGAATCCGGCGCAGTCGAAAAGGCAGTCGAGTCCCTGAAAAGCTCGGGCAACCTGTTCCACGAGGACGGTGCCTGGTGGCTCAAGAGCACCGACTACGGCGACGACAAGGACCGCGTTGTCATCAAGAGCGACGGCAACGCTGCCTACATTGCCGGTGACATTGCTTACTTCCAGGACAAGCGCGCCCGCGGCTTCGATCTGTGCATCTACATGCTCGGCGCCGATCACCACGGATACATCGGTCGGCTCAAGGCCGCCGCTGCCGCGTTCGGTGACGACCCGGACACCGTCGAGGTCCTGATCGGACAGATGGTCAACCTCGTCAAGGACGGCTCCGCCGTCAAGATGAGCAAGCGCGCAGGCACCGTCATCACCCTCGACGACCTGGTCGAAGCGATCGGCGTCGACGCGTCGCGTTACGTCATGATCCGCTCGTCCGTCGACTCCAGCATCGACATCGACCTCGATCTGTGGACCAAGACCAGCAGCGAGAACCCGGTCTACTACGTCCAGTACGCGCATGCCCGCCTCTCCGCGATCGCCCGCAACGCCGCAGACCTCGGACTTTCTGCCGACGCGAGCCACCTCGCCCTGCTCACGGTCGAGCAGGAGGGCGATCTCATTCGCACGATCGGCGAATACCCTCGCGTCGTGTCCAGTGCAGCGAACCTGCGTGAGCCCCACCGTATTGCTCGCTACCTCGAAGAACTCGCGGGTGCGTACCACCGCTTCTACGGCGCGTGCCGCATCCTTCCGCAAGGCGACGAAGACGCAACCGACGTGCACCGCGCGCGTCTGGCACTCTGCGCCGCCACCAGGCAGGTCCTGGCCAACGGCCTCGAACTGCTCGGCGTCACAGCACCGGAGCAGATGTGAACGCGCACCCCGCCGGCCCCAAGCATGCCGAGCAGTTGCAGGCCCCCGGTCTGCCCGACCGTCCCATCAGTCCCGAGGCTTTCGGTGAACTCTCGCCGCAGGTGTGGCCGCGCAACGCGGCTCGCGGCGACGACGGCGAAGTAACCCTGGCAGGTGTCAAGGTCAGCGAGCTTGCCGAGAAGTACGGCACCCCGCTGTTTGTCATCGACGAAGACGACTTCCGTTCACGCTGCCGCGACATGGCCCGAGCGTTCGGCCCGGATGCCAAGGTGCATTACGCATCCAAGGCATTCCTGTGTGGTGAGATCGCACGCTGGGTTGCCGACGAAGGTCTGTCACTCGACGTGTGCTCCGGCGGCGAATTGGCAATCGCACTGCACGCCGATTTCCCGGCCGAGCGAATTGCCATGCACGGCAACAACAAGTCCGTCGCCGAGCTGACGGCCGGTGTTGCTGCCGGTGTCGGTCACGTCGTCCTCGACTCTGCAGTCGAGATCGAACGCCTCAACCGCGTCGCCGGTGAGGCCGGAGTTGTCCAGGACGTGCTGATCCGCCTGACCGTCGGCGTCGAAGCGCACACCCACGAATTCATCTCCACCGCACACGAAGATCAGAAGTTCGGATTCTCGTTGGCCGGGGGAGCGGCAATCGACGCAGTGCGCCGCGTCTTTGCCGCCGACAACCTGCGCCTCGTCGGACTGCACAGCCACATCGGCTCGCAGATCTTCGACGTCGACGGCTTCGAGGTGGCAGCCCATCGCGTCATCGGGCTGCTTCGCGACGTCGTCGCGGAGTTCGGCGTCGAGAAGACCAAGCAGATCTCGATAATCGACCTCGGTGGCGGCATGGGAATTTCGTACATCCCGTCCGACGACCCGCCGCCCGTCGACGAACTCGCAGCCAAGCTCGGCCACATCGTGCGCAACGAATCGGCACTGGCCGGACTGCCCGAGCCGACACTGGCCGTCGAACCCGGCCGCGCCATCGCCGGACCAGGCACGGTGACGCTCTACGAGGTCGGCACCATCAAGGACGTCACGGTGGGCAGCGCACTGACACGCCGCTACATCAGCGTCGACGGCGGCATGAGCGACAACATCCGCACATCGCTCTACGGTGCGGAGTACGAAGCCAAGTTGGTCTCACGTACATCCGAGGCCGATCCTGTTGTTGCACGTGTTGTCGGAAAGCACTGTGAATCCGGTGACGTCGTCATTCGGGACACCTGGATGCCCGAGGACGTCGGACCTGGTGATTTACTTGCGGTAGCAGCGACCGGTGCATACTGCTATTCGATGTCGAGCAGGTACAACCTGCTCACCCGCCCAGCCGTGGTGGCGGTGCGTGACGGAGTTTCACGCGTGATTCTGCGGAGGGAAACAGTGGAAGATCTGCTCAGCTTGGAGGTATCGCAGTGACGAGCCAATCGGCGCATCGCGCTATCGGTGTGGCCGTTCTCGGCCTCGGTAACGTCGGAAGTGAAGTCGTCCGCATCATTCGTGAGCAGGCCGAGGAGCTCGAAGCTCGCGTCGGCGCTCCGTTGGAACTGCGGGGAGTTGCCGTTCGTCGTATCGGCTCCGACCGCGGAATTCCCGAGGACATGCAGACGACGGATGCAGAATCTCTCGTCGCCCGCGAGGACGTGGACATCGTCGTCGAGGTGATCGGCGGAATCGAGCTGCCGCGAAAGCTGATCCTCTCCTCGCTCAATTCGGGCAAGTCCGTCGTCACCGCCAACAAGGCGTTGCTCGCGGACCACACCGGTGAATTGGCGGAGGCAGCCGAAGCGAACTCGGTCGACCTGTACTTCGAGGCGGCTGTCGCCGGCGCGATCCCGGTCATCCGCCCGCTGACGCAGTCGCTCGCAGGCGACCGGGTCAACAAGGTTGCCGGAATCGTGAACGGCACCACCAACTTCATCCTCTCCGCGATGGCCGAAACGGGCGCGGACTACGAGGAAACCCTCGCCGAAGCCGGCCGCCTCGGATACGCGGAAGCCGATCCGACCGCAGACGTCGAAGGCTACGACGCCGCAGCAAAGGCCGCGATCCTCGCGTCCATCGCGTTCCACACCCGCGTCACCGCCGCTGACGTGTACCGCGAAGGAATCTCCACCATCACCTCCGCGGACCTGGCGTCGGCGAAGGCACTCGACTGCACGATCAAGCTGCTCTCGATCTGCGAGCGGATCGTCACGCCCAAGGGCAAGGAGCGGATCTCCGCGCGGGTCTACCCAGCGCTTGTTCCGCTCACTCACCCGCTCGCCACTGTCAACGGCGCATTCAATGCCGTTGTCGTGGAAGCGGAAAACGCCGGCCGGCTCATGTTCTACGGCCAGGGTGCTGGCGGCGCTCCCACCGCTTCCGCGGTGATGGGTGATCTCGTGATGGCGGCGCGCAACAAGGTTCACGGTGGCCGCGGCCCCCGCGAATCCAAGTACGCCAAGCTCAAGGTCGCTCCGATGGGCGACATCCTCACGCGCTACTACGTGAACATGGAGGTGGCGGACAAGGAAGGCGTGCTGTCCGCAGTCGCCGCCGAGTTTGCGAAGCACGGCGTGAGCATCTCCGTCGTCCGTCAGGAAGGTGCCGGCGCCGGCGCTCGACTGGTGGTCGTCACTCATGTAGCAACCGACGCGGCTCTCTCCGAAACCGTGGCGGCCCTCAACGAACTCGAATTCGTCACCGCTGTGACCAGCGTGCTGCGACTGGAAGGCACTGAACAATGACCGGCATCGTCAATCCCGTCCACAAAGCTTGGCCGGGACTCATCGAGGCATACCGGGATCGTCTGGCAATCGGCGACAACTGGAAGACCGTCACCTTGCGTGAGGGCGGCACCCCGCTCCTGCCGGCCGGTCATCTCTCCGAAATCACCGGTTGTGACGTCTACCTCAAGGTCGAGGGCCTCAACCCCACCGGTTCGTTCAAGGACCGCGGCATGACGATGGCCGTCACCGACGCCCTCGCTCGTGGCCAGCGCGCCGTGCTCTGCGCCTCCACCGGCAACACCTCTGCCTCGGCTGCCGCGTACGCCGCCAAGGCCGGAATGACCTGCGCCGTCCTGATCCCGCAGGGCAAGATCGCCATGGGCAAGCTCGCTCAGGCAGTCATGCACGGCGCCAAGATCATTCAGGTCCAGGGCAACTTCGACGACTGCCTCGAACTGGCACGCAAGACCACTGCGGAGTTCCCGACCATCGGTCTCGTCAACTCTGTGAACCCGGTACGCATCGAAGGCCAGAAGACCGCGGCATTCGAAATCATGGACGTCCTGGGCAAGGCTCCCGACGTTCACGCACTCCCGGTCGGAAACGCCGGAAACATCACGGCGTACTGGCGCGGATACTCCGAGTACTACGCGGACGGTCTGACCACGGTCAGGCCCCGCATGCTCGGCGTGCAGGCAGCCGGAGCCGCACCGCTGGTCAACGGTGCGCCCGTCAAGGATCCCGAGACCATCGCCACCGCAATCCGGATCGGTTCTCCCGCATCCTGGAACGGCGCTGTCGCGGCCAAGGAAGAGTCGAACGGCGCATTCCGCGCCGCAACCGACGAGAAGATCCTCGAGGCCTACCGTCTGATCGCTGCCACCGAAGGCGTTTTCGTGGAGCCGGCGTCGGCAGCGAGCGTTGCCGGGCTCCTCGCAGCCCGCGCCGAAGGATGGCTGGAGCCCGGACTGACCGTCGTGTGCACCGTGACCGGTAACGGCCTCAAGGATCCCGATACCGCTCTGAAGGGCATGCCGAACGTCGAGCCCATCGGTGTTGATCCCGTTGCCGTTGCGGCTGCCCTCGAGCTTGCATAGTGTCCGTGGACTCGTCAACCACTCCGCGGAATCCGGTATCTGACATGACCAGAACCCTGCCTGTCGGTATTTCGGTGACCGCACGCGTCCCGGCCTCGAGTGCAAACTTGGGGCCGGGGTTCGACACCCTCGGCTTGGCTCTGGGGCTGTACGACGAAATCGTGGTCACCACAACGGATTCCGGCCTGAATATCCAGGTCGAAGGTGAGGGTGCCGCAGACGTGCCCTGGGGCCCTTCGCATCTGGTCGTTCGGGCCATCGAGCGCGGACTCGAAGCTGCCGGTGTGTGGGCCAGTGGCCTGGATGTGCTGTGCCGCAACGTGATCCCGCATTCGCGTGGGCTCGGTTCGTCCGCGTCGGCGGCAGTGGGCGGACTTGCTGCCGCAAACGGATTGGCCCGTGCACTCGACGCCGAGATCGGTCTCACCGACGAGCAGTTGGTCCAGTTGTCCTCCGAGTTCGAAGGGCACCCGGACAATGCGTCGGCGAGTGTCCTGGGCGGCGCAGTGGTGTCGTGGAGTTGCCCGTCCATCGTTGATGGCGACGAGCCGATCTACTCGGCCGCAAAACTCGACGTTCATCCCGATATCCGTGCAGTAGCACTGGTTCCGGAAGAACGATCCTCCACCGCGCACACCCGCGGACTGCTGCCCGAGATGGTTCCGCACCAGGATGCGTCGTTCAATGCAAGCCGCAGCGCTCTGGCCGTCGTCGCCCTGACGACGCGTCCGGATCTGTTGATGGCAGCCACCGAAGATCGTCTGCATCAGAGCCAGCGCGCGCCCGCGTTGCCGTTGACAACACGATGGATCTCGATTCTTCGTGAGGCCGGTATCGCGGCTACCGTTTCCGGCGCAGGCCCCACCGTGCTCGCGCTGAGCACGGAACCGTTGCCCGAGCAGTTGGCTGAGGCGGCGCGAGCCGACGGTCTCCGAGTTCTCGAACTCGAGATTGCTTCCGGTGTCGAGGTTCGTCCGACCCTGGACTGAGTTGGCTCCCGCCCGGTTGCCAGGGAAGTGAAGTGACACACGCGGGTTTCGGATAATCTTGCCGGACTCGTGGATCGGCGCTATCCTGGCAATGTCCGTACATCGTGCGCGTCAGTCGCCGGTGCATCATCAAGGGGCCAAACTCCTACCCAGTCGGGAATTGGGGTCCACAATCCTTGACGTGATCCTCGCACTTGTACCTTCTCGGGAAGGTCTGAATCCTCGACGGCACAATCCGTCGATGTTTCGTCAGTCGCGGCAGGTGTGCGACAGCATGTCGGTTTGAAACAGGGGCGGTTCGAGCACCGGTTTCCGACGGCCATGTTGATGACGGGCAAGCCGGTAGTTCTTGACATGCAACTCTCGACATGCAACTAAGTACGGCACCTCCGAGTTCGGTAATCAATCGAAACTTCGGGACGAACCCTCGACTCTGCGCCGCGCAAGTGAGGGAAGGAAAGGACCTCCGTGACCGATACGGACCTCATCGCCACCACTGCACCCAAGGCGAATTCCGCTGGGGCGCAGTCAGGCGACAATTCTCAGGCGTCATCTTCAGCACCCAGCGGTGCGGTGGCGACCTCCACGAAGCGTGCCGACGCACGTCGTGGCGCCGGGCTCTCCGGCATGGTGCTCACCGAACTGCGCAGTCTTGCCGGTGAACTGGGCATCAAGGGCACTTCCGGGATGCGCAAGGGCGACTTGATCGCCGCGATCAAGGAACGTCAGGGCGGCAGCGCCAAGGCGGCACCCGCTCAGAGTGAACTCACGCTCGACGACGCACCGGTTACCCGCACACGCGCCAAGAGCACCCGCGCCGCGCGCACCGAAACTGCCGAAGCTCCGGCTCCTGTCGAAGCTCCCGCAGCCGAGCCCGCCGCAGCAGCACCAGCCACGCGTACCGACACGTCCGAAGAAGCCGAGACGGGAGCCCCTCGTCGTGGCCGTCAGCGTCGCGGCGCTGCACGTCGCGCCGGTTCACCCGACCAGGGCGAGCTGAACATCGAGCAGGAGTCGGCACCGGCCGCTGTAGCACCGGCAAGTGAAGCACCAGTCGAGCGTAAGCAGAACGAGCGCGCCGAGACCCGGACCGATTCCGATCAGTCCGGCTCTGCCGAGCAGACCACCGAGCGTCCCCGCCGCGAGCGCAACAACCGCGACAACCAGGGTCAGCGCGACAACCAGGGTCAGCGCGACAACCAGGGCCAGCGCGGTAACCAGGATCGTCAAGACCGTCAGGATCGCGGAAATCAGAGCAATGCCGGCCAGAACAACGCCGGCCCGCGCACTGACAACCGCAACAACGGTCCGGACGACGACGAAGAGGGTGGCCGCGGACGTCGCGGACGCCGCTTCCGTGAGCGTCGTGGCCGTGGCCGCGAACGCGGCGAGGGCGGTGCACCCAGCGAGTCACGCGAGACCGAGATCCGCGAGGACGACGTCCTGCAGCCGGTAGCCGGCATCCTCGACGTACTCGACAACTACGCGTTCGTGCGTACGTCGGGATACCTCGCCGGACCCAACGACGTCTACGTCTCCATGAACCTGATCCGCAAGAACGGTCTGCGCCGCGGCGACGCCATCACCGGTGCTGTCCGGGTCTCCCGTGACGGCGACCAGAGCAATCAGCGTCAGAAGTTCAACCCGCTGGTGCGTATCGACACCGTCAACGGTGGTGATGTCGAGGCTGCGAAGAAGCGTCCCGAGTTCAACAAGCTCACGCCGCTCTACCCGAACCAGCGTCTGCGTCTCGAGACCGAGCAGAACATTCTGACGACGCGTGTCATCGACCTGGTGATGCCCATCGGTAAGGGCCAGCGCGCCCTGATCGTGAGCCCGCCCAAGGCCGGTAAGACCAGCGTGTTGCAGGCGATCGCCAACGCCATCGCGACCAACAACCCGGAGTGCTACCTCATGGTCGTCCTCGTGGACGAGCGTCCCGAGGAAGTGACCGACATGCAGCGCAGCGTGAAGGGCGAGGTTATCTCCTCGACCTTCGACCGCCCGCCGGGAGACCACACCTCGGTCGCCGAGCTCGCCATCGAGCGCGCAAAGCGTCTCGTGGAAATGGGTAAGGACGTCGTGGTTCTGCTCGACTCGATCACTCGATTGGGTCGTGCGTACAACAACTCGTCGCCCGCGTCGGGACGCATCCTCTCCGGTGGTGTCGACTCCACGGCTCTGTACCCGCCGAAGCGTTTCCTCGGTGCTGCCCGCAACATCGAGCACGGTGGCTCGCTCACCATCATCGCTACCGCGATGGTCGAGACCGGATCCACCGGCGACACCGTGATCTTCGAAGAGTTCAAGGGCACCGGCAACGCCGAGCTCAAGCTCGATCGCAAGATCGCCGAACGTCGTGTGTTCCCGGCTGTGGACGTCAACCCGTCCGGTACGCGTAAGGACGAGCTGCTCCTGAGCCCCGACGAAGCCGCTGTGCTGCACAAGCTGCGTCGTGTGCTGTCCGGGCTGGACTCGCATCAGGCCATCGATCTGCTGATCGACCGTCTGAAGAAGAGCAAGAACAACCTCGAGTTCCTGATGCAGGTCTCCAAGACCGCACCGGGCGCAATCGACGACTGATCTTCGGTCACGAAAGAAGAACCCCACAGCCGATTTGGCTGTGGGGTTTTTCGCGTCTGTGGAACAAACTGACGGGGGAGTGCGTTATGGAATTCGTACAGCCCACTTCCTTCAGAAAGTTCAGACGCGGATTACCGGCTCTACCACCACGTCTGGCATACTGAACGGCCGAGTCCGGTTCCGGTTCACGATGTCGATTGGCGACGTCGACCCGGCGACCATTGAAAGGGACACCATGAAGGCAGGAATCCACCCAACCTACGTAGCGACCACCGTCGTTTGCGGTTGCGGTAACACGTTCGAGACTCACAGCACCAAAGAGTCCGGACGCATCAACGTCGAGGTTTGCTCGCAGTGCCATCCCTTCTACACGGGCAAGCAGAAGATTCTCGACACCGGTGGACGCGTTGCTCGCTTCGAGGCTCGCTACGGCAAGCGCGCAGACAGCAAGGTTCAGACCGAAGACTAGCTGTTCCGCCGACGCCCGATCTGCAATTGCGGATCGGGCGTCGGCTTTTTTGTGCCTGCACTCGGTTTTGCGCGTTTCCCGGGTAGTAGCGTCGAATTATCTTTAAGCGCGCACCGTAGGAAACGAAAACTCAGAGC
Organism: Rhodococcus globerulus; assembly: GCF_019334125.1. NCBI lineage: Bacteria > Bacillati > Actinomycetota > Actinomycetes > Mycobacteriales > Nocardiaceae > Rhodococcus > Rhodococcus globerulus. Next base: position 5,860,434 of record NZ_CP079698.1, on the reverse strand, counting down.
GGAGCGAACCATGGCAGGCGCAACCAAGCCCTCGGCCATCGACGACATCCTGGCAGAACATGCCGGTCTCGAAGCGCAGATGTCCGACCCGGCGCTGCACAACGACCCGACGGCCGCCCGCCGTGTCGGAAAGCGGTTCGCCGAGCTCTCGCCCATCATGTCGACGTACAACAAGCTCACTGCTGCGCAGGACGATCTGGAAGCCGCGCGTGAACTCGCTGCCGACGATTCCAGCTTTGCCGCGGAGATTCCGGACCTCGAGGCCGAGGTCGCACAGCTCGAGCAGACGCTGACCGATCAACTTGCCCCGCGTGATCCCCACGACGGTGACGACATCGTCCTCGAAGTGAAGTCGGGTGAAGGCGGCGAGGAGTCGGCACTCTTTGCTTCCGACCTGGCCCGCATGTACGTCCGCTACGCGGAACGTCACGGCTGGCGCGTCGAAATCCTGGATGCGACGGTCTCCGATCTCGGTGGATACAAAGAAGCAACCATTTCGATCAAGAGTAAGTCCGATACCCCAGACGGCGTATGGGCACGACTCAAGTTCGAGGGCGGCGTTCACCGCGTCCAGCGCGTGCCCGTCACCGAATCGCAGGGACGTGTGCATACTTCCGCCGCCGGTGTCCTGGTGTACCCGGAACCCGAAGAGGTCGAACAGGTTCAGATCGACGAGGGTGACCTGCGCATTGACGTCTACCGCTCGTCCGGCAAGGGTGGCCAAGGCGTCAACACCACCGACTCCGCGGTGCGAATTACTCACCTGCCCACCGGAATTGTGGTCACGTGCCAGAACGAACGCTCGCAGCTTCAGAACAAGGCCCGCGCCATGCAGGTGCTGGCCGCTCGTCTGCAGGTTGTCGCGGAGGAAGCCGCAGACGCGGAAGCTTCCGCCGGACGCCAGAGCCAGGTCAGGACCGTCGACCGCTCGGAACGTATCCGCACCTACAACTTTCCCGAGAACCGCATCACCGATCACCGCATCGGATTCAAGTCGCACAACCTCGACGCCGTTCTCGACGGAGAGCTTGATCCGCTCCTCGACGCACTGGGCAAGGCGGACCGCGAGGCCCGCCTCGCAGCCGAATAGGCGGGCGACATGACAACTCGTGAATTTCTCAGGCGTGGCAGGCTGTACGCGTGAGCAGACTCCCACTCCGTTTGGCGCTGATCGAGGCAGCCAAAGAGCTCGACGCGGCCGGCGTACCCAGCCCACGTAATGATGTCGAACTGCTGGCGTCGCATCTGCTCGGGGTAGAGCGCACCCGCCTAGGCCTGATTCCGTTGGTCGACCCCGAGGTGATCGAGGCGTTCAACGGCATGGTGGCGCAGCGCGCGAAGCGAATCCCGTTGCAGCACATCATCGGCAGCGCGTCGATGGGCAATATCGACGTTGCCGTCGGTCCGGGTGTGTTCATCCCGCGGCCCGAAACCGAGTTGCTGATGGGCTGGGCACTCTCGTTCCTCGAAGGATGCGGCAGTAGGCCTCCGGTTGTCCTGGACCTGTGCACCGGCTCGGGCGTGCTTGCGCTGTCCATCGCCGAGGCAAGGCCGGACGCTGTGGTACATGCCGTGGAGAAAGAGCCCGCCGCGCTGGCGTGGGCGCGTCGCAACGCCGCGGACCGTGAAACAGCGGGGGATACCCCGATTCATCTTCATCAAGGTGATGTCACCGATCGCAATCTGCTGCAGGCTCTCGAAGGCAAAGTCGACCTCGTCGTCTCCAACCCGCCGTACATTCCCGAAGGGGCGCAGCTGCAGCCCGAGGTCATGGATTACGACCCGCACACGGCTCTCTTCGGTGGTCCGGACGGTTTGTCCGTCATCAAACCCATGATCAGCAACATCGCACGCTGGCTGCGGATCGGCGGCGCCGCCGGGATCGAGCACGACGACACCAACGGCGACGGCGTCGCGGCACTGTTCTCCGGTCGACGGGTGTTCGGCGAAGTGGAGCAGCATCCGGACCTGGCCGGTCGCCCCCGTTTTGTTGTCGCGAGACGCGTCGCCACCGACGTGGAAGCCCAGCGTGAGCGAGACCACGGAATGCCGAGTGACAGGATGGTCCAGTGAGCACCGTTTACGACTGTAGTGAAATTGATACCCGTACGGCAGGTCTAGCTGCCGCTAAGAATGCACTCAAAGCCGGCCGCTTGGTTGTCCTTCCGACAGACACGTTGTACGGATTGGCTGCTGATGCGTTCGACAGCGAGGCCGTCACGAGCCTCCTCCGTGCCAAGGGGCGCGGCCGGGACATGCCGGTTCCCGTTCTGGTCGGATCCTGGAACACCATCGACGGACTCGTCTACAGCGTCCGTCCGCAGGCACGCGATCTCGTTCGCGCATTCTGGCCGGGCGGGCTGAGTCTGGTTGTCGAACAAGCACCCTCACTGGCCTGGGATCTCGGCGATACGCGGGGAACGGTCATGCTTCGCATGCCGTTGCACCCCGTCGCATTGGAATTGCTGCGCGACGTCGGACCGCTTGCCGTCTCGAGCGCCAACATCTCCGGACGTCCACCGGCCACCACGGTCGACGAGGCTCGCGATCAGCTAGGCGGCTCGGCCAGCGTCTACCTCGACGGCGGACCGGCAGCACACGCGGTGGCGTCGACGATCGTGGATCTGACCGGCGACTCGCCCCGTATTCTGCGAGTCGGCGCCGTGTCGGCGGAAGATATCGCAGACGTGTTGGGCACCACGCCGGAAAGCCTTGTAGAGGGAGTTTCGTAACGATGGTCGGTGCCCGCCAGAACACGGGTGATTCTCCCCAGTGATCACGACGCACCAGGCCACCGAAATCCTTGCGCAGTCCAGCGGGGGAACGGGCGTACCGATCCGAGAACTCCTGCTGGTTCTGTGCACCGCTGCTGTGGTCACCTATCTGGCTACCGGCGCAGTGCGGATCCTGGCCATTCGCTTCGGAGCGGTGGCGATACCGCGCGACCGTGACGTCCACGTTCAGCCGACGCCTCGTCTCGGTGGTGTCGGAATGTATGTGGGTTTGGCTGCCGGGCTACTCTTCGCGCAGCAATTGCCTGCTCTGACACGAGGATTCGAGTTCGACAGTCATGACGTTCAAGCGGCGCTGGTGTCCGGCGGTGTCATAGTCCTGGTGGGGATCATCGACGACAAGTGGGGACTCGACGCCCTCACGAAGTTCGTCGGTCAGGTGACTGCTGCAGGAATCATGGTGGTGATGGGCGTCAGTTGGTTCATCATCTACAACCCGTTCGGTGACGGCGGATCGACCATCATTCTCGACCAGATCCAATCGGGCCTGTTCACGGTTGCCGTTGCCGTCGCAACTATCAACGCCATGAATTTCGTCGACGGTCTCGACGGTCTGGCGGCGGGACTCGGCCTTATTGCCGCGGTCGCGATCCTCCTCTTCTCGATCGGACTCCTGCACGATCAGGGCGGTGATGTCAGCGTGTACCCGCCGGCGATGATCGCCGCTGCTCTCGCCGGAGCGTGCCTCGGATTTCTGCCGCACAATTTCAATCCGGCACGGATATTCATGGGTGATTCCGGATCCATGCTGATCGGACTCATGCTTGCCGCGATTTCGACGTCCGCGTCCGGCCGGATTCCGCTGACGGCCTACGGCACGCGCGATCTTGTCGGTCTCCTCGCGCCGTTGCTGCTGGTCAGTGCTGTGATGTTCATCCCCATGCTGGACATGCTGCTTGCGGTCATCCGCCGCACGAGGGCAGGTGTGAGTCCGTTCAGTCCGGACAAGATGCATCTGCATCACCGGTTGCTGCAGATCGGTCACACCCATCGCCGAGTTGTGCTGGTCATCTACTCGTGGGTGGGGGTTCTTGCCTTCGGCGCTGTGGGATCTTCGCTGCTGGATCGACAGTTGGTTGTTGTCCTCGTGGCGGCCGGGTTACTTGCGGCATTCCTGTTCACGGCGATCCCGTCACTGCGCGATCGCCGGCAGGAGCGAGGGTAGGGAACTTTTCCGATCCATTACCCTTGAGCATCGTGACGAACACCCCGCAATCAGTGCCGGCATCGCAGCCCATTCCCGATTCGACCGCAGCAATGCGCTCCGCAGTGAAGTGGGGCGTGATCGGACTGGTTGTGCTGACCATTGTCGGTTCCCTGCTCGGGTGGCTGATCGGCGGTAAGGAAGGCCTGTACGGCGCGCTTCTCGGCGCCGCCGTCGGCGGTGGGTTCATTCTCTTCACCGCACTGGGTGTTCTTCTCACGTCGAAACTGCCGGCCCTGACCGCTGGTGCAGTTCTTCTCGGGACCTGGTTGCTCAAGATGATCCTGGCAATTGTGGTGCTCGCGATTCTGAAACCGCTCGACTTCTATGACAAGACGTCGTTGGTACTGGTCATGGTATTTGCGTTGGTTATCGTCCTCGGGGCGGAAACATACGGTGTTCTCGGAACCAAGACGCCGTACGTGGACCCCACCCCGAGCGCCCCGGTCAACGACGAAGAGTAGTACTACAAATCGTAACGAACCGCCCCTTCAGGTACCCCATCTACACAATGTCGTAGATGACTTGGTAGGGTCAGCGTCAAGCGAGAGCAAAGGCAGGCTAGGTAACCCTCAGCCGACGATGCCATGTGCTCGCAGGTGGCCGATATTCTGGGCCACTGAGTCGACGAGAGTCGCCGACACCGACAGAAGCCAGACCCCCGCGAGGGTTCTCCAGCAACTGACGAATGCGCGAGTCGAACTTGTCGACTTGTAGATCGTCAATGTCCGATCGAACCGCAGTCAATGATGGCTGCGGACCGACTACGGGAGAGAACGCTGAGCGTCACCACCCTGGCCGCCGTGGAGTTCCACGCGCCGTCACTAGACGATTTTTTCCCCGAATCAGTACTGATTCACGCGGGTCCGTTCGAGCTCGACCGACTGATGCTCATCCGCATTCTGATGTCGGTGTTGGTAGCAGCGTTCTTCGCAATTGCGATGCGCAGCCCGCGGTTGATTCCGCGTGGTGTGCAGAACGTAGCCGAGATCGCGTTGGACTTCGTTCGCGTGCAGATCGCTGAAGACGTTCTCGGTAAGGAACAGGGCAAGCGATTCCTGCCCGTCATTGCCACGATCTTCTTCGTCGTCATCGCCAACAACGTCTCCGCGATCATCCCCTTCTTGAACATCTCACCGAACGCGCGTATCGGTATGCCGTTGGTTCTCGCGGCACTCGCATACATCGTCTTCAACTACGTGGGCATCAAGAAGTACGGCTTCTTCAAGTACGTGAAGAGCAGCATCGTTGTGCCCGGCGTTCCGACTGCCCTGCACTTCCTGCTGATCCCGATCGAGTTCATCTCGACGTTCGTCCTGCGCCCCTTCACGTTGATGGTTCGTCTTATGGCCAACATGTTGGCCGGCCACATCCTGCTGGTGCTGTTCCTCGGAGCAACGAACTTCTTTGTCCTCAACGGCGGCTTCCAGGCACTCTTCGGTGTTGCCTCCCTGGCCGCGGCTATCGCCTTCACCTTCTTCGAAATCCTGGTGATCGTGCTGCAGGCCTACGTTTTCTCTCTGCTGGCCGCGGTCTACATCGACCTCGCCTTGCACGCCGAAGATCACTGACCACACCACATTTCAGCTACACCAAGAACTGAGCCTTTCGTCGACACCGGCGAAGGTCAACTGAAAGGGAATGGAACACCATGAGCGTCGCTTACCTGGCACAGGAAGTTGCCGAGCAGACCATCACCAACAAGGGTTATGGCGCCATCGGCTACGGCCTCGCGGCAATCGGCCCCGGCATCGGTATCGGCATCGTTGTCGGTAAGGCAATCGAGGGCATGGTTCGCCAGCCCGAGATGGCCGGACAGGTTCGTACCACCATGTTCCTCGGTATTGCATTCACCGAGGCCCTCGCGCTGATCGGCCTCGTCGCCGGCTTCATTTTCTAAGAGACCGACATGGCAGCCACCATTACTCTGCTCGCGGCCGCTGAGGGTGAGACTCACAACCCTCTCGTGCCCGCGACGTACGACATCGTATGGTCCATCGTCTGCCTCGTCGTTGTCGGTTTTGTCTTCTGGAAGTTCGTACTTCCGATGTTCCAGAAGGTCCTTGCCGATCGCACCGAGCAGATCGAGGGCGGGATCAAGAAGGCCGAAGAGGCACAGGCCGAGGCAAAGGACGCGCTAGAGCAGTACCGCGCGCAGCTTGCCGAAGCTCGCACCGAGGCCGCGCAGATCCGTGAGGAAGCGCGCACCCAGGGTCAGCAGATCATTGCTGACATGAAGGTTCAGGCGCAGGAGGAGAGCGATCGCATCGTGGCCGCAGGCCACAGCCAGCTCGTCGCCCAGCGTCAGCAGATCGTCGCTGAGCTCCGCTCGGATCTCGGCAAGACCGCTGTAGACCTGGCCGAGAAGGTCATCGGAGAGTCCCTCGCCGACGACGTGAAGCGTGCCGGAACGGTTGATCGATTCCTCAACGAGCTCGACGCCGTCAGCGCTGATTCAGCCAGGAAGTGAGCAACATGTACGCAGCGAGCCGTGAATCCTTGGCGCAGACGCGTTCTGCGCTGAGCAGCGCCCTGGGCGCAGTCTCTGCAGGTGCCGCTACCGCGGCCGCTGCGCAGGCTGGGTCCGAGCTCTTCTCGGTGGTCGAGGTACTTGACGGCCAGCGCGCTCTTCGCAGCGCGCTGGCTGACGCTTCGGCACCGGTCGCTGGTCGCCAGGGCTTGGCTGAGCAGTTGTTCTCCGGAAAGGTCGGCGCGGAAGCGCTGGCAACCGTGAAAGCAGCTGCAGGCCAGGATTGGTCAGCGGGCCGCGACTTGGTCAACTCGCTCGAACTGCTCGGCCGCGAAGCTCTGCTTCGCGCCGCAGCCGATCAGGGCCAGTTGGACACCGTCGAGGACGAGCTGTTCCGTCTCGGCCGCATCGTGGCAGGGGATCCCAGCCTGGAGCAGACGCTCTCGGATCTGTCGGTTCCCGCAGCCCGCAAGCGTGAGTTCCTTTCGCGCCTGCTCTACGGCAAGGTCACCGCGGTCACCGAGGCACTTGCCGGACAGGCCGTCGGCCGGTTGAAGTCTGCACCCGCAGACACTTTCGACCAGCTGTCGAATCTTGCCGCCGCGCAGCGTGATACCGCTGTTGCCCACGTGCGCAGCGCTTCGGCGTTGAGTGCGGAGCAGACTGATCGTTTGACGAGCACACTTACCCGCACCTACGGGAAGCCGGTAACCGTGCACGTCGAGATCGATCCCGCACTTCTCAGCGGCTTGGTCGTCCGGGTGGGCGACGAGGTCATCGACGGTAGTGCAGCGGGACGACTCGCAGCACTGCGGAAGAACCTCAAATAGTCCTTCAGCCGAACACACACTCCAGATCTTTTCGAAGACCAGATACCGAGAGCAGGAAAAACATGGCGGAGCTGACGATCTCCTCCGACGAGATCCGTAGCGCGATCGACAACTACACCGCGAGCTACTCCCCGGAGGCCTCCCGTGAGGAGGTCGGCACAGTGACCGACACCAGTGACGGCATTGCGCACGTCTCTGGCCTGCCTTCGGCTATGTCCAACGAGCTGTTGGAGTTCCCCGGTGGAATCGTCGGCGTCGCGCTCAACCTGGATGCCACCGAAATCGGTGCAGTCATCCTGGGTGACTACCAGAACATTCAAGAAGGCCAGGAAGTAAAGCGCACGGGCGACGTTCTGTCGGTTCCCGTCGGCGACGCTTTCCTCGGCCGCGTCATCGACCCGTTGGGTGCTCCCATCGACGGCCTCGGCGAGATCGAGAGCACCGAAAACCGTGCACTCGAACTGCAGGCCGCTTCGGTGCTCGAGCGCCAGCCGGTCGAAGAGCCGCTCCAGACCGGTATCAAGGCTATCGACGCCATGACCCCGATCGGCCGCGGCCAGCGCCAGCTCATCATCGGCGACCGCAAGACCGGCAAGACCGCGGTCTGCATCGACGCGATCCTGAACCAGAAGGCCAACTGGGATTCCGGCGATGTCAACAAGCAGGTTCGCTGCATCTACGTTGCCATCGGTCAGAAGGGCTCCACCATCGCGGGCGTCAAGGCTGCCCTCGAGGAGAAGGGCGCGATGGAGTACACCACCATCGTTGCTGCTCCGGCTTCTGATTCCGCAGGCTTCAAGTGGCTCGCACCGTACACCGGCTCGGCCATCGGCCAGCACTGGATGTACCAGGGCAAGCACGTTCTGGTCGTGTTCGACGACCTGACCAAGCAGGCAGAGGCGTACCGCGCCATCTCGCTGCTGCTGCGTCGCCCGCCGGGACGTGAGGCATACCCCGGTGACGTCTTCTACTTGCACTCCCGTCTGCTGGAGCGTTCGGCGAAGCTGTCCGACGCACTCGGTGGCGGCTCGCTGACGGCTCTGCCGATCATCGAGACCAAGGCAAACGACGTCTCGGCATACATCCCGACCAACGTCATTTCCATCACCGACGGCCAGGTCTTCCTCGAGTCCGACCTGTTCAACAAGGGCGTTCGCCCCGCGATCAACGTCGGTATCTCGGTCTCCCGCGTCGGTGGCGCTGCACAGACCAAGGGCATGAAGAAGGTTTCCGGTTCGCTGCGTCTGGAACTGGCTCAGTTCCGTGAGCTCGAAGCGTTCTCCGCCTTCGCATCCGATCTCGACGCTGCCTCCAAGGCTCAGCTCGAGCGCGGTGCCCGTCTGGTCGAGCTGCTCAAGCAGGATCAGTACAGCCCGATCCCCGTCGAAGACCAGATCATCTCGATCTACCTCGCCGGCGAAGGCACCTTCGACAGCGTCCCGATCGGCGACGTCCGTCGCTTCGAGAAGGAACTGCTCGAAGACCTCAAGCACTCGGCTGCAGGCGTTTACTCCAGCATCAACGGCGGTAAGGCACTCGATGCCGACAACGCTGCTGCGCTGATCGCTGCAACCGACAAGTTCAAGGAAGGCTTCATCGCATCCGACGGAAGCCGGGTCGTGAACGAAGCCGAGGCCGACGCTCTGGGCGCAGACGAGGTCGCGAACGAGCAGATCAACGTCAAGCGCAAGACCGTCAGCAAGTGACGCACGCGCCCATGACACTGCGAATTCCGAAGGGAGAGTGATTGATCGATGGCAAGCATTCTCGAATTGCGGTCCCGTATCAAGTCGGTCAACTCGACCAAGAAGATCACCAAAGCACAGGAACTGATCGCGACTTCGCGTATCACGAAGGCTCAGATTCGCGTCGCCGCATCCAAGCCGTATGCCGAGGAGATCACGAAGGTACTCACCGAATTGGCGAGTGCGTCTGCTTCGCTCGATCACCCGCTGCTCAACGAGCGTCCGGAGCCCAAGCGGGCTGCGGTGCTCGTTGTCACCAGTGACCGCGGCATGTGTGGTGGCTACAACTCCAACGTCCTCAAGCAGGCAGAAGAGCTCATGGCTCTGCTCCGCACCGAGGGCAAGGAGCCGGTTGTCTACGTGCTCGGTTCCAAGGGACTCGGTTACTACACCTTCCGTGGCCGCGACATCGGTGCTGCGTGGACGGGCTTCTCGCAGGATCCGGGTTACTCGGATGCCGCGAAGGCCAGCCGCCACCTGGTGGAGCTCTTCATGGCAGGTTCGGGCAACCAGGTCGACGCTCCGAACGGCGAAGGCACCATCGAGGGCGTCGACGAACTCCATATCGTCTACACCCGCTTTGTGTCGATGCTGACCCAGACCCCCGAGGTTCGCCGTATGGCTCCCCTCGAGGTGTCCGTGTCCGAAGAGCGCATCGAACTCGGCGACGACATGCTGACCAACGGTCACGACGACGACCACTCCACCGGTCCCGTCGCTGACTTCAGCTTCGAGCCCGAGCCGGAGAAACTGCTCGGCGCACTTCTGCCGAAGTACGTCAGCACGCGTATCTTCTCGTCGCTTCTCGATGCTGCGGCATCGGAGTCGGCAGCCCGTCGTACCGCTATGAAGGCCGCGACGGACAACGCAAACGAACTGGTGAACACGTTGAGCCGTCAGGCCAACCAGGCTCGCCAGGCCCAGATCACCCAGGAAATCAGCGAGATCGTCGGCGGCGCCAACGCGCTCGCCTCGAGCGCAGGAAGTGACTAGCACATGACCGCAGCAGTAACCGAAAACAACGGGGCAGGTTCGGCTTCGGCCGTAGCCGGCCGCGTCGTGCGGGTCATCGGTCCCGTCGTGGACGTTGAATTCCCGCGTGGCGCTGTTCCTGAACTGTTCAACGCCCTGAACGCCGAGATCACGCTTCCCTCGGTCGCCAAGACGCTGACGCTCGAGGTTGCTCAGCACCTCGGTGACAACCTGGTCCGCACCGTCTCCATGCAGCCCACCGACGGCCTGGTCCGCGGCACTGCAGTGACCGACTCGGGCAAGCCGATCTCGGTTCCCGTCGGTGACGTCGTCAAGGGCCACGTGTTCAACGCACTGGGCGATTGCCTCGACACACCCGGCCTCGGCCGTGACGGCGAGCAGTGGGGCATCCACCGCAAGCCACCAGCCTTCGATCAGCTCGAAGGTAAGACCGAGATCCTCGAGACCGGCATCAAGGTCATCGACCTTCTCACCCCGTACGTCAAGGGTGGAAAGATCGGTCTGTTCGGTGGTGCCGGCGTCGGCAAGACCGTTCTGATCCAGGAAATGATCACGCGTATCGCTCGCGAGTTCTCGGGCACCTCGGTGTTCGCAGGCGTCGGTGAGCGTACCCGTGAGGGCACCGACCTCCACCTGGAAATGGAAGAGATGGGCGTCCTCCAGGACACCGCCCTTGTCTTCGGCCAGATGGACGAGCCGCCCGGAACGCGTATGCGCGTCGCCCTGTCCGCACTGACGATGGCGGAGTACTTCCGCGACGTTCAGGGCCAGGACGTCCTGCTGTTCATCGACAACATCTTCCGCTTCACGCAGGCAGGTTCCGAGGTTTCCACCCTCCTCGGCCGTATGCCTTCGGCAGTGGGCTACCAGCCCACGCTTGCGGACGAGATGGGTGAGCTCCAGGAGCGCATCACCTCGACCCGTGGTCGTTCGATCACGTCGCTGCAGGCTATTTACGTGCCCGCCGACGACTACACCGACCCCGCGCCGGCTACGACGTTCGCGCACCTCGATGCCACCACCGAGCTCTCGCGCCCGATTTCGCAGATGGGTATTTACCCCGCTGTGGATCCGCTGAGCTCGACCTCCCGCATCCTGGAGCCCGGCATCGTCGGTGCCGAGCACTTCCGCGTTGCCAACGAGGTCAAGCGCATCCTGCAGAAGTACAAGGAACTGCAGGACATCATCGCCATCCTCGGTATGGACGAGCTTCAGGAAGAGGACAAGGTCCTCGTGGGCCGCGCCCGTCGTATCCAGAAGTTCCTCGGCCAGAACTTCATCGTTGCCGAGAAGTTCACCGGTGAGCCCGGCTCCGTCGTGCCGCTTCGCGACACCATCGAAGCCTTCGACCGCGTCTGCAAGGGCGAGTTCGATCACCTTCCCGAGCAGGCATTCAACAGCTGTGGTGGACTCGACGACGTCGAGGCTGCAGCCAAGAAGATGGCCGGGAAGTAGTCCACGATGGCTGAGATGACCGTAGAACTCGTTGCCGTCGAGGAGCGCTTGTGGTCGGGTACGGCGACGCTGGTCAGCGCTCAGACGACTGAGGGCGAGATCGGCATCATGCCTGGGCATGAGCCGGTTCTCGGCCAGCTCATCGAGGGCGGCACCGTGTCGATCACGTCTGTCGACGGTGAGCGCATCGTCGCAGCAGTTCACGGCGGTTTCCTGTCGGTGACGGCTACCACCGTCACGATTCTGGCCGAGTCCGCGGACATGGCCGAGGACATCGACGTGAGCGCTGCCAAGGCAGTACTCGCTGACACCCAAGCCGACGACGAGGCGATTGCGGTCGCCAAGGGTCAGCTTCGGGCAGTCGAGCGCGCGTAGTTAATCAGAGCAAAGCCGCGACGGGAGCCGACGAACAGTGACATTCGGAATGACTGTGTTGATCATTCTGGTTGTGCTGCTCGCGGTTCTCGTCGCGGCTTTTCTGTACCGTCTGGTGATCCTGCGCCGCGGTGGTACGGCAGCACTTCTTCGTGTTCTGCCCTCTCCGGGGGACAGCGGGTGGCGACACGGAATCATTCGCTACGGCGAAAGCTCCTTCGTATTCTTCAAACTTTCTTCTCTCCGGCCCGGTCCGGATTCACGTGTCGACCGTCAAGGCATCGAGGTCGAGAGCCGTCGCTCTCCCTCCGGTACCGAATTCGACATCATGAGTGACGACATCGTTGTCCTGCGTCTGCGTGATGGGTCGTCGAACTACGAAATCGCTTTGGACAGTGGAGCGTTGACCGCGTTCCTGTCCTGGGTGGAATCTCGGCCAGACGGGCGTGCCCGCAGGCGACGTACCGCCTGACCGGAGGTGCGGCGTCAGGCGCCGGCGCCTGGCTTCCAGAGAACATCACCGTTCGGATTGGCAACTCTTCCCATGATGAAGAGCAGATCCGACAATCTGTTGAGGTATTTGGCGGGCAGAACGCTCGTGTCGTCAGGGTGCGCATCGATAGCCGACCACGCCGCTCGTTCGGCTCGGCGAGATACGGTCCGAGCAACGTGCAGTAGAGCTCCCAACGGCGTTCCGCCGGGCAGAATGAACGAATTCAGCGGTGCCAGTTCATCATTGAGCTCGTCGCACCAGCCTTCGAGGCGATCGATGTATGCCTGGGTAACGCGCAGTGGCGGGTATTTGGGATTCTCGACGACCGGGGTGGACAGGTCGGCTCCCGCGTCGAAGAGGTCGTTCTGAATCTGTCGAAGTATCGCCGTCAGACTCTCCGATGGATTGCCGAGTGCCAACGCAACACCGATCGCGGCATTGGTTTCGTCGCAATCCGCATATGCGGTCAGGCGCGGGTCGTTCTTGGACACGCGCGAAAAGTCGCTCAGTCCTGTGGTGCCGTCGTCGCCGGTCCGGGTGTAGATCTTCGTTAGGTGAACACTCATACGCCAACGGTACCGGCGCGGAGTTTCGACGGTTGTGGCTCTAGGCTGTGAACCGTGAGTGAGCACTTTCTTGTAACCGGGGGTCAGCGCCTCGAAGGTGAAGTTTCAGTCGGGGGCGCCAAGAACAGTGTGCTGAAGCTGATGGCTGCAGCATTGTTGGCCGAGGGCACTACCGTCGTGACCAACTGCCCAGACATCCTCGACGTTCCGTTGATGGCGGACGTGCTGCGAGGCCTGGGGTGCGAAGTCGAACTTGAAGATTCAGAAGTTCGGATCACGACGCCGGCCGAACCGAAATACCACGCCGACTTCGACGCCGTGAAGCAGTTCCGCGCATCGGTCTGTGTCTTGGGACCACTCGTAGCGCGCTGTCGCCGGGCCGTGGTTGCCCTTCCCGGTGGCGATGCGATCGGATCCCGGCCGCTCGACATGCATCAGTCGGGACTCCGCCTTCTCGGTGCCCACAGTGAAATCGAGCACGGATGTGTTGTGGCGCAGGCCGATGACCTGCACGGTGCAAACATCCGCCTCGTATTTCCGTCGGTCGGTGCTACTGAGAACATCCTCATGGCTGCCGTTCTCGCGCGTGGTGAAACGGTCATCGACAATGCGGCACGTGAACCGGAGATCGTCGATCTGTGCAACATGCTGAACCAGATGGGGGCAAAGGTCAGTGGCGGGGGTTCCACGACGCTCACCATTCAAGGTGTGCGCAAACTGGAACCGACCACACACAGAGTCATCGGTGATCGCATCGTTGCAGCAACCTGGGGCGTCGCCGCGTCGATGACCAGGGGAGATGTACGCGTTCGTGGGGTCAACCACAAGCATCTCGGGTTGGTCCTCGACAAGCTGCGAACTGCAGGCGCCGAAGTGACACCGGAAGTCGACGGTTTTCGAGTTGTCCAACGTGAGCGGCCCAAAGCCGTCAACTTTGCGACGCTCCCGTACCCGGGATTCCCGACGGACCTCCAGCCCATGGCCATCGGACTGGCAGCAGTGGCAGAGGGAACGTCGATGATCACAGAGAACGTCTTCGAATCCCGTTTCCGGTTCGTGGAGGAAATGATCCGTTTAGGCGCAGACGCCCGGACCGACGGTCACCATGCCGTAATCAGGGGAGTGCCGGTTCTGTCCAGCGCGCCGGTGTGGTCTTCGGACATTCGCGCCGGAGCTGGACTTGTTCTTGCCGGCTTGGTGGCAGATGGCGTGACCGAAGTGCACGACATCTTCCACATCGACCGCGGCTATCCGCGCTTTGTCGAGAACCTGCGTGGACTGGGCGGGATTATCGAGAGGGTCAGCACCGAATAGCCGGGGTGCTCGGGGTCACATCGGGCAGTTGTGCGGCTTAGTTGGATTCAGCCGGCACGGAAATCGCTGTGACCTTGCAAATCTTGTTCAGTCCAGTAGGGCGACCAGGCGATTTGTTAATTCGTTGAAGGTTCGCGTAACTTATTCCAAGTCAGAGCGACACGGACACCGACTCCCACCTGCGAGGGTGAGTGACACGAGGTTGTACGAAGTGCCTGGCCAAAATCCGAAGTAGTTTCCATCATGTATGGTTGTGCTTCAACCCCAGTTCTTCTTCACGATGTTCCGGTTTGCGCCGGTGACTTCGATGGGATAGGCTGGAAAAGTTGCCCCGGAGCGAGTGGCCTGAAGGTCGCGGTGATGGTGTGCGCGTGTTCTTTGAGAACTCAACAGTGTGTCGATGAATGTCAGTGCCAAATTATTTTGGTACTTCACATGTCGAATGATGTTCCGGGCCTTCGGGTTTCGGTTCTGATGTTCGGGGTGTGAGTATTTTTCGTCGGTGATTGTTCATTCTTCCGTCTGAATGGTTGCCGACACATTTTTTGCTAGTTGAGTTTTTTTGCTAGTGATTTGACTCTTTTTGTCTATGACTGATTTAGCTTGCTTTCGGGTGAGCGATATCTAGAGTCTTCAACGGAGAGTTTGATCCTGGCTCAGGACGAACGCTGGCGGCGTGCTTAACACATGCAAGTCGAGCGGTAAGGCCTTTCGGGGTACACGAGCGGCGAACGGGTGAGTAACACGTGGGTGATCTGCCCTGCACTTCGGGATAAGCCTGGGAAACTGGGTCTAATACCGGATATGACCTCCTATCGCATGGTGGGTGGTGGAAAGATTTATCGGTGCAGGATGGGCCCGCGGCCTATCAGCTTGTTGGTGGGGTAATGGCCTACCAAGGCGACGACGGGTAGCCGACCTGAGAGGGTGACCGGCCACACTGGGACTGAGACACGGCCCAGACTCCTACGGGAGGCAGCAGTGGGGAATATTGCACAATGGGCGAAAGCCTGATGCAGCGACGCCGCGTGAGGGACGACGGCCTTCGGGTTGTAAACCTCTTTCAGCAGGGACGAAGCGCAAGTGACGGTACCTGCAGAAGAAGCACCGGCTAACTACGTGCCAGCAGCCGCGGTAATACGTAGGGTGCAAGCGTTGTCCGGAATTACTGGGCGTAAAGAGTTCGTAGGCGGTTTGTCACGTCGTTTGTGAAAACTCACAGCTCAACTGTGAGCCTGCAGGCGATACGGGCAGACTTGAGTACTGCAGGGGAGACTGGAATTCCTGGTGTAGCGGTGAAATGCGCAGATATCAGGAGGAACACCGGTGGCGAAGGCGGGTCTCTGGGCAGTAACTGACGCTGAGGAACGAAAGCGTGGGTAGCGAACAGGATTAGATACCCTGGTAGTCCACGCCGTAAACGGTGGGCGCTAGGTGTGGGTTCCTTCCACGGAATCCGTGCCGTAGCTAACGCATTAAGCGCCCCGCCTGGGGAGTACGGCCGCAAGGCTAAAACTCAAAGGAATTGACGGGGGCCCGCACAAGCGGCGGAGCATGTGGATTAATTCGATGCAACGCGAAGAACCTTACCTGGGTTTGACATATACCGGAAAGCCGTAGAGATACGGCCCCCCTTGTGGTCGGTATACAGGTGGTGCATGGCTGTCGTCAGCTCGTGTCGTGAGATGTTGGGTTAAGTCCCGCAACGAGCGCAACCCCTATCTTATGTTGCCAGCACGTTATGGTGGGGACTCGTAAGAGACTGCCGGGGTCAACTCGGAGGAAGGTGGGGACGACGTCAAGTCATCATGCCCCTTATGTCCAGGGCTTCACACATGCTACAATGGCCAGTACAGAGGGCTGCGAGACCGTGAGGTGGAGCGAATCCCTTAAAGCTGGTCTCAGTTCGGATCGGGGTCTGCAACTCGACCCCGTGAAGTCGGAGTCGCTAGTAATCGCAGATCAGCAACGCTGCGGTGAATACGTTCCCGGGCCTTGTACACACCGCCCGTCACGTCATGAAAGTCGGTAACACCCGAAGCCGGTGGCTTAACCCCTTGTGGGAGGGAGCCGTCGAAGGTGGGATCGGCGATTGGGACGAAGTCGTAACAAGGTAGCCGTACCGGAAGGTGCGGCTGGATCACCTCCTTTCTAAGGAGCATCTCTTTCGCTCGCCGCACACAGGTGTGGTTGAGGAAAGCAGAGGCCATTTCGTTCCCGTATGTGGAACGGTGGTTGCTCATGGGTGGACGCTGACAAGCATTCGTTTTCATTACTGCCGGCCTCAGTGCTGGTGGGAGAACAAATTATATCGACATACTGTTGGGTCCTGAGAGAACACGTGAGTGTTTCCTCTCTAGGAAGTAACGACAAATAACTGCAAGTTGTCATACCGGTCCACTGTGGTGGGTGTTGGTGTCAACGTGAATGTGGTTGTTTGTGTGTTGTTTGAGAACTGCACAGTGGACGCGAGCATCTTTGTTGTAAGTAATGAAGAGCGTACGGTGGATGCCTTGGCACCAGGAGCCGATGAAGGACGTAGGAGGCTGCGATAAGCCTCGGGGAGCTGTCAACCGAGCTGTGATCCGAGGATGTCCGAATGGGGAAACCCAGCACGAGTGATGTCGTGTTACCCGCGCCTGAATATATAGGGCGTGTGGAGGGAACGTGGGGAAGTGAAACATCTCAGTACCCACAGGAAGAGAAAACAACCGTGATTCCGTGAGTAGTGGCGAGCGAAAGCGGAAGAGGCTAAACCATGGGTGTGTGATAGCCGGCAGGTGTTGCATTCGTGGGGTTGTGGGGTTCATTTTGTCAATACTGCCGTGTTGGCCAACAGTAAGAAATCATGAGGTTAGTGGAAGTGGTCTGGAACGGCCTGTCGTAGAGGGTGAGAATCCCGTACACGAAAACTTTGTGACTGTTGTAATGGAAACCCAAGTAGCACCGGGCCCGTGAAATCTGGTGTGAATCTGTCGGGACCACCCGATAAGCCTGAATACTCCCTGGTGACCGATAGCGGACTAGTACCGTGAGGGAAAGGTGAAAAGTACCCCGGGAGGGGAGTGAAATAGTACCTGAAACCGTGCGCTTACAATCCGTCAGAGCCTTTGCACACTTCGGTGTGGGGGGTGATGGCGTGCCTTTTGAAGAATGAGCCTGCGAGTTAGTGGCATGTCGCGAGGTTAACCCGTGTGGGGTAGCCGTAGCGAAAGCGAGTCCGAATAGGGCGATCATAGTGGCATGCTCTAGACCCGAAGCGGAGTGATCTACCCATGGCCAGGTTGAAGCGACGGTAAGACGTCGTGGAGGACCGAACCCACTTAGGTTGAAAACTGAGGGGATGAGTTGTGGGTAGGGGTGAAAGGCCAATCAAACTCCGTGATAGCTGGTTCTCCCCGAAATGCATTTAGGTGCAGCGTCGCGTGTTTCTCACCGGAGGTAGAGCTACTGGATGGTCTAGGGGGCCCACAAGCTTACCGAAATCAGCCAAACTCCGAATGCCGGTGAGTGAGAGCGCGGCAGTGAGACTGCGGGCGATAAGGTTCGTAGTCGAGAGGGAAACAGCCCAGATCGCCAGCTAAGGTCCCTAAGCGTGTACTAAGTGGAAAAGGATGTGGGGTCGCGAAGACAACCAGGAGGTTGGCTTAGAAGCAGCCACCCTTGAAAGAGTGCGTAATAGCTCACTGGTCAAGTGATCCTGCGCCGACAATGTAGCGGGGCTCAAGTACACCACCGAAGCTGCGGCATTCACGCAATAGCCCCCAGTTGATCCAAGGATTTTCTGGCAGGTGTGTGGATGGGTAGGGGAGCGTCGTGTGGCCATGGAAGCGGCAGGGTGACCTAGCCGTGGAGGCCACACGAGTGAGAATGCAGGCATGAGTAGCGAAAGACGAGTGAGAAACTCGTCCGCCGAATGACCAAGGGTTCCTGGGCCAGGTTAATCCGCCCAGGGTGAGTCGGGACCTAAGACGAGGCCGACAGGCGTAGCCGATGGACAACGGGTTGATATTCCCGTACCCGTGTGAACGCGCCCATGGTGAATCAGTGATACTAACCGTCCTGAAGCCACGAGAAGACCTTCGGGTCTCGAGTTGGTGGATGCACGGGACCTGATCTGGTAGTAGCCAAGCGATGGGGTGACGCAGGAAGGTAGCTGGGCCGGTCAGTGGTAATACCGGTGTAAGCGTGTAGGGCGTGACCTAGGCAAATCCGGGTCGCATATAAGCCTGAGACGTGATGCGTAGCCGATTGAGGCGAATTCAGTGATCCTATGCTGCCGAGAAAAGCCTCTAGCGAGCTTTCACACGGCCCGTACCCCAAACCGACACAGGTGGTCAGGTAGAGAATACTAAGGCGATCGAGATAACTATGGTTAAGGAACTCGGCAAAATGCCCCCGTAACTTCGGGAGAAGGGGGGCCCTGTCTGGTGACGACATTTACTGTCTGAGCTGGGTGGGGCCGCAGAGACCAGTGAGAAGCGACTGTTTACTAAAAACACAGGTCCGTGCGAAGTCGTAAGACGATGTATACGGACTGACGCCTGCCCGGTGCTGGAAGGTTAAGAGGACCGGTTAGTTCTTCGGAGCGAAGCTGAGAATTTAAGCCCCAGTAAACGGCGGTGGTAACTATAACCATCCTAAGGTAGCGAAATTCCTTGTCGGGTAAGTTCCGACCTGCACGAATGGCGTAACGACTTCTCAGCTGTCTCAACCGTAGACTCGGCGAAATTGCATTACGAGTAAAGATGCTCGTTACGCGCGGCAGGACGAAAAGACCCCGGGACCTTCACTACAGCTTGGTATTGGTGTTCGGTTCGGTTTGTGTAGGATAGGTGGGAGACTGTGAAACGGTGACGCCAGTTATCGTGGAGTCGTTGTTGAAATACCACTCTGATCGAATTGGACCTCTAACCTCGGACCATGATCTGGTTCAGGGACAGTGCCTGGTGGGTAGTTTAACTGGGGCGGTTGCCTCCCAAAATGTAACGGAGGCGCCCAAAGGTTCCCTCAGCCTGGTTGGCAATCAGGTGTCGAGTGCAAGTGCACAAGGGAGCTTGACTGTGAGACTGACAGGTCGAGCAGGGACGAAAGTCGGGACTAGTGATCCGGCACCGGCAAGTGGAAGCGGTGTCGCTCAACGGATAAAAGGTACCCCGGGGATAACAGGCTGATCTTCCCCAAGAGTCCATATCGACGGGATGGTTTGGCACCTCGATGTCGGCTCGTCGCATCCTGGGGCTGGAGTAGGTCCCAAGGGTTGGGCTGTTCGCCCATTAAAGCGGCACGCGAGCTGGGTTTAGAACGTCGTGAGACAGTTCGGTCTCTATCCGCCGCGCGCGTAAGAAACTTGAGGAAGGCTGTCCCTAGTACGAGAGGACCGGGACGGACGAACCTCTGGTGTGCCAGTTGTTCCGCCAGGAGCACCGCTGGTTAGCTACGTTCGGAAGGGATAACCGCTGAAAGCATCTAAGCGGGAAGCCTGTTCCAAGATGAGGTTTCTCACCCCCTCGAGGGGGTAAGGCCCCCGGCAGACCACCGGGTTGATAGGCCAGAACTGGAAGTACAGTAATGTATGCAGGTGACTGGTACTAATAGGCCGAGGACTTACCACAAAGAAGCTACGCGTCCACTGTGCGGTATCTGAAACAACACACAGATACCTTGAATTCGATTCCCCATCATTCACCGACACTTGTCGGTGGATGTGTGGAGGATCTGGTTCACGGTTAGTTACTGTGACAGTTTCATAGAGTTACGGCGGTCATAGCGAAGGGGAAACGCCCGGTCCCATTCCGAACCCGGAAGCTAAGCCCTTCAGCGCCGATGGTACTGCACTCGACAGGGTGTGGGAGAGTAGGACACCGCCGAACACAACTTGAGAAAGCCCCCCAACATTGTTGGGGGGCTTTTCTCGTTTCACCCAAAACATAAAGCTCACATAAAGACAATTGTAGTTTTGTAATCGAATGTAAGAATTCGGATATATCTATTCATTAATTGCAAATAGAACAGTTGAATGTACTTCTATGTCTGAATCCGCTGGAAATATTCGAGAATTCTGAAATTGTTTCTCAAATCGTCGGGGTGGCGAGTGCTGCCGCGCCTGGGGCGTCGTCGATACCCGCTGGCAACCCGCAGCATTTCATCTCCTACGACGTGACTCCCCGCACGCCGGTTGAAACGATCGACAGTTTCCACTACACGGTTGCTGTGGAGACCCCGAACGGCACCGCCGGTGTCCGTTTCTCGCTGTTCGGTGCCGGTGGTGTGCCGCTGTCTTCGGAATGGCGGTCGGGCGCTGACGGGGGCAATGGTGTCACGTGTGCGATTGATGTTCCCTATTCGCGTGGAACGGCATATTCCTTCGACGTCATGAAGTCGGGTTCGTCGGCGACGGCAACAACATGGTCGGGAACGATTACCAATGATTCCACCGGAGTGGTCACAAAGATGGGGTCATGGTCCACTCCAGCCGCATTCGGTGGACTGAAGAGCACGACTATCGGTTTCATCGAGAAGTTCTCCGGGACCAAGACGTGTGGCGGCATTCCGGATGTGAGCGTGAAGTACTCGAAGGTGTCGTTCGGCAACGACAACCCGTCGTCGGGAGCCAAGATCTGGCCGAGCTAGTACGGTCAGCCCGGTATCCCCAGAACCCGATCCGTCAACGTCGATACTGAATCAACGGGGGGACATTTTCGGCTCGTAACCGGATTCAGTCCGTCGGCGGAACAGGGGTTGATACGAGGCCTTCCGCCGGCTCACGAGGAATCGCAAGTTCTGTCTCTTCGAGGCGACCGCGCAGTGTGATGCTGTCGGTGATCCGCCACTGGTCGGCTTCGCTGTTGTGGGCCGCCGCAACAGCGCGGCCTGACGCTGCCAGATTTCCCGGTACGGTCTTGGCCACCTCGGAGAGACGGGCTGCTTCGTTCACAGGATCACCGATCACGGTGTACTCGAATCTTTCACGCGCACCGACATTTCCGGCAACTGCGATACCTGACGCGACGCCGATGCCGGCATTGATTTCAGGCACTTCGGCGCACAGACGGATCTGGATCTGTCTGGCCGCTGCGAGTGCGCTGCCCGCGTGGTCGTCGATCCGGTTCGGCGCACCGAAGATGGCAAGTGCTGCGTCGCCCTCGAACTTGTTGACAAATCCGCCGTGCCCGTCGACCTCGTCGACGATGACGTCGAAGAACCTGTTGAGGAGTGCGACAACGGCGGTGGGGGTGTTTGTCGAGGCGATCGTGGTGGAACCGATCACGTCGACGAAGAGAACCGATACATCACGTTCCTCGCCGCCGAGTTCGGGATTCTGACGCATCGCGTTGGCTGCAACCTCATGCCCGACGTGTCGTCCGAACAGGTCGCGAATGCGTTCACGCTCCCGAAGTCCTTCCGCCATACGATTGAAACCGGTTTGGAGCAAGCCCAATTCGGTACCGTCGTAGACAACGACGTGAGCACTCAGATCGCCGCGGGTGACTTGCTCCATACCTCGCCGAACGGATCGGATCGGCGCCGCAGCCGATCGAATGTTGATATAGGTCAGCCCGAGTCCGACGCACAGGGTGATTCCGCCGATTACGAGGATGACGATTGCGAGAGCCTGCCCGGAGGCTGGACGGATGAAGCTGAAGATCGCGATCAACATCAGACCGGCGACAGGGACTCCGCTGCCGAGCATCCAGACCAGGATGGTGCGCCCCGTGATGCCGAGCACCGCGGATTTGCGGGGTGTCCCGGATTCGAGGGCGCGGGCTGCGATGGGACGAAGTGCGAACTCGCTGAGGAGATAACAGAACGCGCAGGTCGTGATTCCGCTGAAAGCTATGGTGAACAACACTTTCGGGATGGTGTTGGCGTCGACGATCCCGTACATCGTGGTGAACGTGGCCAATGCCACCGTCCACAGGATGGCTTGAACGCGGGTCAATCGCCAAGGTCCACGCAGCGCGGCGCGCTGATTCTCAGGTGTCGGCGGGACGTTGTCCGTTGCCCACCGAAGATCATGGATGAGGCGTGTAGTTCCCCAGAGCAACCCCACGATGAAGACACACCCAGTGAATATCGGCACTGCGATGAAGTTGATCCACGCGAACTCCGATCGCATGATGCTCGGGCCTGGAACAACAACTCCGATGAGAACGACGGCCAGTGCGGACCCGATCAGATTGGTGACCAGGAGCGGAGCAGTGAGGAGGGCCTGGACGCGAATGCGTCGTCGGCGGGGACTCTCGTCTGTGGATCCGAGCAGCCACGACCCTAGGGGCGCGCTCGGGACATTGCTGGGCTGCATAGTGTGTCGAGACTAGTCGCACCGATCCCTTAGGGTGGTGCAGTGCGCTTAGTTATTGCTCGTTGCCGTGTCGACTACGTAGGTCGATTGACTTCCCATCTCCCTACCGCCAGACGCCTTCTGTTGGTCAAAGCGGACGGTTCCGTCAGCATCCATGCCGATGACCGGGCGTATAAGCCGCTCAACTGGATGAGTCCGCCGTGCTGGTTGGTCGAGACCACCGGTGACAGCGACGACATTCTGTGGGTCGTGACCAACAAGGCCGGCGAAGAGCTGCGGATCACCCTCGAAGAGGTCGAACATGATTCGTCGTACGAACTCGGTATCGATCCTGGTTTGATCAAGGACGGCGTCGAGGCGCACCTGCAAGAGCTTCTCGCAGAGCATGTCGAAACGCTGGGTAAGGGCTACACCTTGGTACGACGCGAATACATGACGGCTATCGGGCCGGTCGATCTTCTGGTTCGTGATGCCGATGGTGCTTCGGTTGCCGTCGAGATCAAGCGTCGCGGGGAGATCGACGGTGTCGAGCAGCTGACGCGCTATCTCGAATTGCTCAACCGTGATCCGCTGCTCGCTCCGGTAACGGGAGTGTTTGCGGCGCAACAGATCAAGCCGCAGGCCAAGACTTTGGCAACCGACCGCGGGATTCGCTGCCTTGTCCTCGACTACGAGGCGTTACGCGGGACCGAGAGCACCGAGTTCCGGCTTTTCTAATGCCTCGCCGGAAACCGATGCCGAAACAATCTCGTCGTACTGACAGTCGACGAGGTCCGGCTTCGGATGAACCGCGTGGTGTGCTTTTTGGCGGGGCAGTGGTCCGGGAGGAGCCCGGTCCGGGCGGCGAGCTGTACATGGTTCGGCCGATTCCGGGAGCCAATGCCACGAAGTTCTATCGATGCCCCGGCTGTGACCACGACATCAGGCCGGGAGTTGCGCATGTGGTGACGTGGCCGTCGGAGCCCGGTGGGGCCGCGGAGCGTCGGCATTGGCATACCGGATGCTGGTCAGGCCGCGGCACCCGCGGCCTGACCAGAAGGTGGTCGTGACGGATCAGTTTCGGGACTGCGCCCGCTGTTCGACCTCGCGGGTGTCGATTTCGGCTGTGTTGGTGTCTTCGATGTCATCCGAGTCGTCAGTTTCCGGTTCGGATTCTGTGTAGCTCGTTTCCTCGTACTCGTCGTCGGTGAATTCCGAGGACGGCGGAGTGGTCGGAGCGTCGAGCAATTCGCTCTCACGGTTGACGGAGGCGAGCATCGCGGGCACCGAATCGAGCTGACCTCGGATTCCCAGGAGTTGCGCAAGGATGCGTCCACGTAGAACGCGCAGTTCTTCGGCAAGTTCCTTGGCGTGAGCGATCTTTCGCTCGGACTGATCTGTCGCAGCCTGTAGACGACGCTGCGCTTCGCGCGTGGCGTCGGTCAATCGTCGTTCGGCTTCTGCCTTGCTTGATGCTTCGAGTTCGTCGACTGCGGCAACAACCTTGGCGCGTCGTTCCGCCATCGAGATGTCGAAATCTTCGCGAATTTGAGTTCGCTTCGCCTCGGATTCGGCGGCCAGACGGTCGCGCTCGGCCTGCGCGGCTTCGACGATGCGCGCCGCTTCGGTCTTGGCCTGCAACATGGTCTGCTCGTGCATGGTTTCCATGGCGTTGCGGCGGTCGTCGAGCTCCGCGATCAACGACTCGTAGTGCCCGCGTAGGCGGGCGCCGTCCTGTTCGGCGATGGAGGTCATCTCTGCTGCGTCGGCCTCGGCCTTCGCGCGAACCTCGGATGCTTCGTCGGACGCCAGTCGGAGCATGCGGCTGATGCGATCGCTCATGCCCTCCGCAGTGGTGGGCGGAACGGACAGGCGGTCGACGTCCTTACGGAGGTCGTCGATGTCGTCGCGGGCATCGTCCAACTGCTTGGCAAGGTCACGGGCTTGCGCGGCTGCGGCATCGCGATCCGCAGCCGTCACACGCAGTTCTACGTCGAATCGCTCGAAGTAGTTGCGTACCTCGTCGCGGTCGTATCCCTTCCGTGCGATCTGAAACGGAAGTTGAATGGAACCGCGGTCCTGCTCGTATGCCATGGCGACAATCTACCTGGCATATCTGCAGGAGTCGGGCCTACTAGTGCGACGCGGCCGGTTCGACCAGTTCGACGAGTACACCGCCGGCGTCCTTCGGGTGGATGAAGTTGATGCGTGAGTTCGCGGTGCCGCGCCTCGGTGCGTCGTAGAGCAACCGGACGCCGCGTGCACGGAGCTCGTCGGAAATAGCTTCGATGTCGGTGACGCGGTACGCGAGCTGCTGCAGTCCGGGGCCGCTGCGGTCGATGAACTTGGCGATAGTCGAGTTCTCGTCGAGGGGTGCGAGCAACTGAACGGCCGTGGAGCCGGCGGGCGCACCGACGACGGAGAGCATGGCTTCGCGCACGCCCTGTGCTTCGTTGACCTCTTCGTGAGTCGAGACCATGCCCAGGTGCTGGGTGTACCACGCGATGGCGACATCGAGGTCGGGAACGGCAATTCCGACGTGGTCGATGGCGACGACGAGGTCGGAGGACAACGCTGCGAGAGCGGGACTGGGGGAGGTCTGTGTCATACCGTTCACGGTAGCGCTACCGTTTAAGTAGTACACGTCGGGATGTGACTTGGCTCGTATACCACGTGCGCCCGAAGACTATGTCTCTTTTTGCAGCCGGAGGAAATCGTGACCAGTTCTGTGATTGTTGCCGGAGCCCGTACCCCGATGGGTCGACTCATGGGTTCGTTGAAGGACCTGTCCGGGTCCGATCTCGGTGGCATCGCCATCAAGGGCGCCCTCGAGAAGGCCGGTGTCGCCCCGGAGCAGGTCGAGTACGTCATCATGGGTCAGGTTCTCACCGCCGGCGCGGGTCAGATGCCGGCCCGTCAGGCCGCCGTCGCCGCGGGCATCCCGATGAGCGTTCCCGCCCTGAGCATCAACAAGGTGTGCCTCTCCGGTGTCGACGCCATCGCCCTGGCCGATCAGCTGATCCGCGCCGGCGAATTCGACGTCGTCGTCGCCGGCGGGCAGGAATCGATGTCCCGCGCACCGCACATGCTCGAAAAGAGCCGTGAAGGGTTCAAGTACGGCGACGTCACGATGCGCGACCACATGGCGTACGACGGTCTGCACGACATCTTCACCGACCAGGCGATGGGCCTGCTCACCGAACAGGTCAACCAGCAGGACGACACCCACATCACCCGCGCGGAGCAGGACGCGTTTGCCGCGGCCTCACACCAGAACGCCGCCCGCGCCTGGAAAGACGGCCTGTTCGACAACGAGGTCGTCCCCGTCTCGATCCCGCAGCGCAAGGGCGATCCGATCGTCTTCACGCAGGACGAGGGCATCCGCGCCGACACCACCGTCGAATCCCTCGGCAAACTGCGTCCCGCGTTCAGCAAGGACGGCACCATCACCGCCGGCTCCGCCTCCCCGATCTCCGACGGCGCCGCCGCCGTGGTCGTGATGAGCAAGGCCAAGGCCGAAGAACTCGGTGTGGCGTGGATCGCGGAGATCGGTGCCCACGGTGTGGTCGCCGGACCCGATTCGACCCTGCAGTCCCAGCCGGCGCGGGCCATCGCGAAGGCCTGCGCGAAGGAAGGTATCAACCCCGCCGATCTCGATCTCGTCGAGATCAACGAGGCGTTCGCGGCCGTCGGTATCGCCTCCACGCGTGAGCTCGGCCTCGATCCGGCGAAGGTGAACGTCAACGGCGGCGCCATCGCCGTCGGGCATCCGCTCGGTATGTCCGGTGCCCGGATCGCGCTGCACCTGGCACTCGAGTTGGCGCGCCGCGGCGGCGGCATCGGCGCGGCCGCACTGTGCGGCGGCGGCGGGCAGGGCGACGCCCTGATCGTCCGCGTACCCAAGGCCTGAGAGTCTAAATACACCTGAACACCTCAGTTCGCTCTACGACGCCTCGTGGTATTCCTCACACCACTACGGGGCGTCGTAGTTGTTCGGGCACAATGGGGTTCATGGCGAACGTCTTCGATCTCAGTACCACCGCAAAGCGGTTCCGTTTCATTGCCGTCCTCGAGGCCTTCACATGGCTCGGACTGTTGGTCGGAATGGCCTTCAAGTACATCCCCGAAGAGGGAATGGTGGCAGGCGTCAAGATCTTCGGTCCCTTCCACGGTGCTGTGTTCGTCATCTACATCCTGGTTGCGCTCTGGACTGCAAAGCAGTTGAAGTGGAACCTGGTCACCACGTTCTGGGCACTGTTTGCCAGCATCCCGCCGTTCGGCACGATTGTTTTCGAGGCGTGGGCCGCGCGCACAGGCAGGTTGGCGGAACTGTCCAAGGTGAACACAGCCGCTGCGGACCCCGCGCTCGCTTAAGTGAAGTAGGCCTCTTCGAAGGTTCCGGCAACTCGTGACAAACTGGGACTTGTGACTCGACCAGGATCCAGGCCCCCAGCGCGTTCGTCAGCAGTTGCAGCCGCTATGAGCGGCGCAGTCGACTTGTCCGCTCTCAAAGAGCGGGCCACGGCCCCACCTCCGCGTAATCCCAGCGGCGATGGGGCCGTTTCTGCTGCCAATGGGTTTGTCATCGAGGTGACGGAAGCGAACTTCGAGGCCGAAGTTCTGGTCAAGTCGAGCCAGGTGCCCGTGATCGTCAACCTCGGTGGGCGCGCGTACGAGCCGTCTGTCGTCTTCACCGAGGTGCTGGAGCGCTTGGCCGCGCAGGCAGGTGGTCAGTGGATTCTTGCGAACGTCGACGTCGATGTCAGCCCCCAGATCGCGCAGGCCTTCGGAATCCAGTCGGTGCCGACGGTTGTTGCCGTTGCCGCCGGCCAGCCGTTGGCAGATTTCCAGGGTGCACAGCCCGAAGAGCAGTTGACTCAGTGGTTTGCCGCCGTTCTGCAAGCTACCGCCGGAAAGCTCAGCGGTCCCGTTCCGACTGCTGAGCGCGACGAACCAGAAGTGGAAGATCCACGATTCGTTGCTGCCGAAACCGCCCTCGACGCCGGTGATCTCGACGGTGCCATTGCGGCATACCAAGTGATTCTCGATGCCGAGCCGACCAACGCCGAGGCCCTCAACGCTGTTCGCCAGGTCAAGTTCATGGCGCGTGCCCAGAACACCGAACCCGACGCCGTGGCGGCGGCCGACGCAGATCCGTCGAATGCCGAACTGCAGTTCGCGGCAGCGGACCTGGAGATGGCCGGACAGCAACCGGAAGCAGCTTTTGCTCGCCTCATCGGCGTCGTGTCACGCAGTGCAGGTGACGACAAGGCCGCGGCGCGGACGCGTCTGCTCGAACTCTTCGAATTGTTCGATCCCGCCGAGCCCATGGTGATGGCAGCCCGCCGCAAACTGGCGGCAGCGCTCTACTAGGCCTACTACGGCCGCTACTCCGTATAGCGGCTGTCGCAGGACACCTGCCCACCCAACACACCGGTACGGAAGGCGTCGACCCGGGCGAAGCCGCTCGGGACGGTGTCGCCGTTGACGTCACTGGCAGCCAACCCGTCCGTCAACAAGCCGGAGACGGCCTCGTCGAGGTCGCCGGGCGACAGGGTGACCTGTGCTCCGGACTCGGCTGCATTGGAGGGGCTCAGTGCGGCTGTGATCACTCCGGCCAAGCACGCCGCCCGCAGCGCGGTCTGTGGTGTGTCGAGTGCCTGACCACGTTGCTGCTGCATCGCGAGGGTGTACCGCGACGCGAGCAGTACGTATGCGTTGTAGTCGCCGGTGATGTCGGTCTGCATCAATTCGCGTCGACCGACCCGTCCCGGTGTTCCGCGTTCCGCCAACTCGTCGACATTGATGCCGATGGTGTTGGTCGAGGGGCAGAACGAGACCGGTTCGGTAGCGACGGCGTCGGCGCATCCGGTGTCCGCGCCGGTGAATGTGACTGTCGGCGGATTCTCCAATTCGAAGACCGACTGGAACGTCGTGAGGAACTCCTGCAGCGTTTCCTCGGTGACGGGAAGTTCTCCTGAATCGTCTTCGGAGTCGAATTGCTGGGGCAGTTCAGCCCGCCGTGATTCGATTTCTTCCTGGTCGATCCGCGTGCAGGCAGACGCGCCGTCGGTGAACCCGATCTGTGTTGCGGTGACGCGTTCGAACGCGGAACCGTGGTGTGAGTCGGGATCGTTGGGATCGTCGTCACGGATAGCGACCGCAGAGGCGAGCACCTTGTTCAGGCCGTCGGACGTATTCATCGTGAAGTGTGCTGCCTTGTCCTCGGCAACGTGCCGCAGGAACGCACCACCGAAGCAGTCGGCCTGTTGTTCACGCACCAGGGCCGATTCGGACCCACCTTTGACGATTCCGGCTTTGCGCTGGACTGCATGGCCGTACTCGTGCGCGAAGATGAACGCGACGGCGACGTCCCCGAACTTTTCCTGCACCTCGGGAAGGAGAAGTTCGCGATCCCACCCGATGGTGTGGTCGAGGCTGCAGTAGCCGGCGTTGATGAGGTCTTCTGTGGTCTCCTCGCAGAAGTCCGGACCGTTCGATTCGGTGGGATCCCACGAGATCAGCGTGTCGACGGGTTGGAACGGTTCGTTGAACAGTGTCGGATACTGCGTGTTCCAAAAGGTTTCGATGTCGGTGATCGCGTTGGCGGCGAGTGCGTCGATGGAACCGCCGTCGGTGCCGACGATGTCGCGTTCGGCGTCGGGCGCACCGGGTCGCAGGCCACTAGGACCGGACGACGCGTCGAGGCCGGCAACGCGGAAGGGGTCGTGGTAGATCGAGACGGCCTGGCCACTGGAGGTCTGCGAACAGCCGGACAACACGGCAGCAGTTGCCAACAACGACGAAGTGACTAGTGCTGCTCGCCGGCCCACCATCAACGCTCCAGACTGATCCATATCGCACCGTTGGCGGGAAGTGCGACCTGAGCTGACGCCGGCCGACCGTGCCACGACTGCGACGTCGCTGTGACCGCACCGAGGTTGCCCACCCCCGAGCCGCCGTACGTCTGCGCATCGGTGTTGAGGATTTCCACCCATCGGCCGGGCTCCGGTAGCCCGACGCGGTAGCTCGAGTGTTCGCTGCCCGAGAAGTTGAAGAGGCAGGCGACAATCGAGCCGTCAGTACCGTAACGCAGAAAACTCAGGACGTTGTTCTCGGTGTCGTTGGCGTCGATCCACGAGTACCCGCCAGGCGAGGTGTCCAGGGTCCACATTGCCGGATGCCGGCGGTATGCAGAGTTGAGATCGCTGACCAGCTGCATCGCGCCGCGGTGGAGATTGCCGGTGTTCGGGTCGTCGAGTTGCCACCAGTCGAGGCCTCGTTCTTCGGACCACTCGGCCGTCTGGCCGAACTCCTGGCCCATGAACAGAAGCTGCTTACCCGGGTGCGCCCACATGTAGGCGAGGAGAGCGCGAAGGCCCGCGGCTTTCGCGAAATCGTTGCCGGGCATACGTGTCCACAAGGTTCCCTTGCCGTGGACGACCTCGTCGTGGCTGATGGGCAGTAGGTAGTTCTCGCTCCACGCGTACATCAGCGAGAAGGTGATCTCGTGATGGTGGTACGTGCGGTGGACGGGGTCGCGGCCCAGGAATCCCAGGGTGTCGTGCATCCACCCCATGTTCCATTTCATGTTGAATCCGAGGCCGCCCACATTGGTCGCGCGGGTGACTCCAGGCCACGCGGTTGATTCCTCGGCAATGGTGACAACGCCGCGGTGTTTCTTGTGGACGGTGGCATTCATCTCCTGAAGGAACGCAACTGCTTCCAGGTTCTCGCGGCCGCCGTGAATGTTGGGGGTCCAGCCACCTTCCGGGCGGGAGTAATCCAGGTAGAGCATCGATGCGACAGCATCGACGCGTAGGCCGTCGATGTGGAATTCGTCGAGCCAGAACAGCGCGTTGGCGACGAGGAAGTTGCGGACCTCGCGTCGACCGAAGTCGAATACGTATGTACCCCAGTCCAACTGCTCGCCGCGCTGCGGATCGGCATGTTCGTAGAGCGGTGTGCCGTCGAAGCGGGCCAGTGCCCACTCGTCCTTGGGGAAGTGAGCGGGAACCCAGTCGACGAGGACACCGATGCCGGCGGCATGGAGGTGATCGACAAACCAGCGGAAATCGTCGGGTGTCCCGAATCGTGCCGTCGGAGCGTAGTACGACGTGACCTGATATCCCCAGGATCCGCCGAACGGGTGCTCGGCGACTGGGAGCAATTCGACGTGTGTGAACCCGGTTTCGGTGACGTACTGCGCGAGTTGCTCGGCCATCTGCCGGTAGTCGAGGCCAGGGCGCCAGGATCCGAGATGCACTTCGTACACACTCATCGGTGACTGCGCTGGGTCGACGTGCGCGCGGGCCTCGAGCCAGTCGGCGTCGTGCCAGATGTGGGAACTGGTACTCACGCGTGACGCCGTCGCCGGCGGTACCTCGGTGGCGAAGGCCATCGGGTCGGCCTTGTCCGCTACCGAACCGTCTCGCCCGTGGACGCGGAACTTGTACAGTTCACCTGCTGTGATTCCGGGCAGGAACAGTTCCCAGACTCCTGTCGAACCGAGGACGCGCATGGGCGCGAATTGCCCACCCCAGCCGTCGAAGTCGCCGATGACGGTGACTCCCCGGGCGGCGGGCGCCCACACCGCAAACGAGGTTCCCTCGACTACTCCGTCCGGCGTTTCGTAGCTGCGCGGGTGGGCGCCGAGAATATCCCACAGGCGTTCGTGCCGACCCTCACCGAAGAGATGGAGATCAAGTTCGCCGAGTGTGGGGAGGAATCGGTACGGATCGGCGACGACGACGGTATGCCCACCCGGGTAGGTGACCGAGTACCGGTAGTCCATGAGTTCCGGGTAGGGGACCAGTGCGGCGAAGACCCCACCCGAAATGTGGTGGAGGGGAAAGGCCTTTCCGCCGATGACGGCGTCGACCGACTCGGCGTGTGGCCGAAGGGTACGCAGCACTGTTCCGTCGGGGTGTGCGTGCGCGCCGAGGACGCTGTGCGGATCGTGGTGTTCGCCGCGGGCAAGCAATTCCAGATCGTGGGGTGCCGGAGCAACCCCGGCAGGCAGTTCGGCGACCATCATTTACCTCCGCGGTATGCCAGGGAAGTTCTGGCGGGGTAGGGAACTGGCGGTAGCGCAAGAATGTGGGCGACGGACCGCCATGGCTCTAGGCGAACGAAATTTGCTTGGCCCCACTGATATTGCTCGCCGCTCACTTCGTCGAGCACGCTCATGTGGTCGTGCCATTCGCGCCCGAGTGCCGGCATGTCCAGCCAGATCGTTCCCTCTTCCGCGGCAAACGGATTGAGGTTGATGACGGTGAGTACGGCGTCGCCGGTGATCGGATCGAACTTCGAGTAGGCGATGATCGCGTCATTGTCGATGTGGTGGAAATGCAGGTTGCGGAGTTGTTGCAGAGCGGGGTGCGCGCGGCGGATGCGGTTCAGCGTGGTGATCCAGGGTTCGAGGGATTCGCCGCGCGCAGCGGCTTCCGCGAACCGGCGCGGACGTAGTTCGTACTTCTCCGAGTCCAGATACTCTTCGCTACCGGGACGCACCGCCTGGTGCTCGTAGAGTTCGTACCCCGAGTAGACGCCCCACGTCGGTGCGAGTGTTGCGGCGAGAGCTGCCCGCAGCGCGAACATTCCGGGTCCGCCGTGCTGTAGCGACTCGTGCAGGATGTCCGGGGTGTTCACGAAGAGATTGGGGCGCGCCTCGTCGGCTTTGGCTGCGAGTTCGTTGCCGAATTCCGTCAGTTCCCACTTTGCGACGCGCCACGTGAAGTACGTGTACGACTGTGTGAAGCCGCGTCGGGCCAGGCCGTACATGCGGGCAGGCCGGGTGAACGCCTCGGCCAGGAAGAGAACGTCCGGATCGGATTTCTTGACTTCGGAGATCAGCTTTTCCCAGAAGTTGGGCGGCTTGGTGTGGGGGTTGTCGACGCGAAAGATCTTGACCCCCGCGTTGATCCAGTGGCGAACGACGCGCAGGATTTCCTTGTCCAACCCGTCCGGGTCGATGTCGAAGTTGATCGGATAGATGTCCTGGTACTTCTTCGGCGGGTTCTCCGCGTAGGCGATGGTGCCGTCGGGCAGAACAGTGAACCACTCGGGATGCTTTGCTGCCCAAGGATGATCGGGTGCACATTGCAGTGCGAGGTCGAGTGCCACTTCGAGGTCGAGTTTGCGTGCCCGCGACACGAACGCCTTGAAATCCTTGAGCGTTCCGAGTTCCGGATGGACTGCGTCGTGCCCACCTTCGGCGGAGCCGATGGCCCATGGCGATCCGACATCCCCGGGTTCGGGAGTGAGCGTGTTGTTGCGGCCCTTGCGATTGATCTCACCGATCGGGTGAATCGGCGGCAGGTAGACAACATCGAAACCCATTGCGGCAATGCGTGGTAGATCCTCGGACGCGGTCTTGAACGTGCCGTGCTTCGGCACCCCGTTCTCGTCCCAGCCACCGGTGGAGCGGGGGAAGAACTCGTACCACGAACCGAACAGTGCTCGGTTGCGGTCGACCAGCACGTTGTGCGGTTCGCCCTTGGTGACCAACTCGCGCAGGGGATGCGCGCGGAGCAACTCGGCGACGTCCGACGCAAATGCCGGGGCGACCCGGGCTGTCACCGGCGCGGTGCTGCGCAGCGACGCCGTCACCGCCTCCAACTTCGAGCGGTTGGCGCGGGGCTGTTCCTGGGCGGCGCGCTCGAAGAGTCGCGCGCCGATCTCGAGGTCGTTGGCTAGCTCTGCCGGGCCTTGCCCGACGGACAGTTTGGCTTCGACGGCGTGCTTCCAGGTTGCGACGGGATCACTCCACGCTTCGATCCGGAACGTCCAGAGTCCCTCGGTGGACGGAACGAATACAGCGTCGACGGTGTCCGGTTCGCTGCCCGGGTCCATCTGGATGCGTATCGGTTTGGTTCCGCGGGGTCCGCGCACGGTGAGGGTGGCCGCAACTGCGTCGTGGCCCTCTCGCCATACCGTGGCGTGTACGGGAAACACTTCACCCACTACGGCCTTGGCTGGATAGTTACCCGAGATCGCGGGTACCACGTCGTCGATACCGAGGCGTCCTGTCACGGGAAGCTCCATTTCTGATGGTGGAGTGTTACTGGTGTGGCCGAGTTCAACCGTAGTGGGTACAGCGCCTTGTCGTCGCTCCAGCGGACACGGTGGTTCAACTCGACTAGGGTTCGCGGGGTGAAAGCCTTGCGTCGGTTCACTGTCCGAGCCCACCTTCCGGAGCGCCTTGCAGCGCTCGGCCCCTTGTCCACCAACTTGCGTTGGTCCTGGCATCCCGAGACTCAGGATCTGTTCTCGCGCCTGGACCCTGAACTCTGGCAAGCAGTTCAGTTCGATCCGGTTCGAATGCTCGGAGAGGTCGATCCCGCCCGACTCGACGAGCTCAGCAGCGACGACGACTTCCTCGCTGACCTCGACACCGCAGCCGCCGATCTCGACAGCTACCTGAGCACTCCGCGCTGGTACCAGTCGCAGCAGGCAAAGGGGGTGTCGCTGGCTGGGGGAATTGCGTACTTCTCCATGGAATTCGGCGTCAGCGAAGTCCTGCCGAACTACTCGGGTGGCCTGGGAATTCTGGCCGGCGATCATCTCAAGGCCGCATCGGATCTGGGACTTCCGCTGATCGGTGTCGGACTGCTCTATCGATCCGGCTACTTCCGCCAGTCCCTGACAGCCGACGGGTGGCAGGCCGAGCACTACCCACCCCACGATCCGCAGGGGTTGCCCCTGCGTTTGCTGACGGATGCCGGCCCGTCGTCCGACGACGGATCGCCGGTAGTGATCCACGTTGCGATGCCCGGTGGGCGAGTTCTCCGGTCGCGGGTGTGGATCGCGCAGGTCGGCCGGGTGCCCCTGCTTCTCCTCGATTCGGACATCGCTGAGAACGATCCCGATCTCCGGGGCGTGACCGACCGTCTGTACGGCGGCGATCAGGATCACCGCATCAAGCAGGAAATCCTTGCGGGTATCGGTGGCGTACGTGCAGTTCGGGCGTACACCGCGGCATACGGATTGCCCGATCCCGAGGTGTTCCACATGAACGAGGGCCACGCCGGTTTCCTCGGTATCGAACGAATTCGTGAACTTGTCACCACCAGCGGGCTGGATTTCGATTCGGCGTTGGCGGCTGTACGCGCCGGTACCGTTTTCACGACCCACACTCCGGTGCCCGCCGGAATCGACCGCTTCCCGGCAGATCTGGTTCGCCACTACTTCGGCGGTTCCAACGGCGAGAACGAATCGACGCTTCTTCCCGGCCTGACGGTCGATCGCATCGTCGGGATGGGCCGCGAATCGGATCCGTCGAT
The DNA here is from genome assembly GCF_019334125.1 of Rhodococcus globerulus. Classification (NCBI taxonomy): domain Bacteria; kingdom Bacillati; phylum Actinomycetota; class Actinomycetes; order Mycobacteriales; family Nocardiaceae; genus Rhodococcus; species Rhodococcus globerulus. Next base: position 5,825,629 of record NZ_CP079698.1, on the reverse strand, counting down.
CTTCAACATGGCGCACATGGGCCTTCGACTCGGCCAGCGTGCCAACGGTGTGTCGAAGCTGCACGGCATCGTCAGTCGCGACATGTTCAACGGTCTCTGGCCGGGATTCGATGCTGACGAGGTTCCGATCGGCTCGGTGACCAACGGTGTCCATGCGCCCACCTGGGCGGCGCCGGAATGGATGAACGTCGCCCGCCGGATCGTCGGACAGGAGCAGCTCGAGGAATCGCGCGGCTGGGAGCGCTTGCACGAGCTGTCCGCCACCGAACTCTGGGAAACGCGCAACGACTTGCGCGGCAAACTCGTCAACGAAGTGCGTCGACGTGTGAAGGCGTCGTGGCTCGAGCGCGGCGCCACCGAAGCCGAACTGGGTTGGACCAGTGGAGTTTTCGACCCGAATGTGTTGACTGTCGGGTTTGCCAGGCGCGTGCCGACGTACAAGCGACTCACCCTGATGCTGCGCGACCCCGATCGACTGCGCGCGATGCTCCTCGACGAAAAGCGGCCAGTGCAGTTGGTGGTGGCCGGAAAGTCGCATCCCGCCGACGACGGTGGCAAGGCGCTCATTCAGCAGGTGGTGCGGTTCGCCGACGAGGCGGATGTCCGTCATCGCATCGTCTTCCTGCCGGATTACGACATGTCGATGGCCCGCTACCTGTACTGGGGTTGCGATGTGTGGCTGAACAATCCGCTGCGCCCGCTCGAGGCGTGTGGAACTTCCGGTATGAAGTCTGCACTGAACGGTGGACTCAACCTCTCCATCCGTGACGGATGGTGGGACGAGATGTACGACGGTGAGAACGGCTGGGCAATCCCGACCGCCGACGGCGTCCTCGACGACGTTCGCCGTGACGATCTCGAAGCGAGCGCGCTCTACGAATTGCTCGAACACGCGGTGCTGCCCACGTTCTACGACCGTGACGCTGCCGACCTGCCGACGCGGTGGGTCGAGAAGGTTCGCCACACACTCGAGAATCTGGGCCCGAAGGTGTTGGCGTCACGCATGGTTCGTGACTACGCAGTGCAGTACTACGCGCCGTCGGCAGAATCTGCTCGGGCTGTGGTGGCGGACAACTACGCCGGAGCGCGTGAGGTTGCCGAGTTCCGTCGGCGGATCGAATCGCAGTGGCCGTCCGTGAGCGTTGTGCAGGTTGACGGTTCCGGGTTGCCGGATACCCCGGAAATCGGTGCGACCCTCTCGCTGAAGGCGCAGGTTCGTCTCGGTGATTTGTCGGTGACAGACGTCGAGGTGCAGGCCGTCATCGGACGCGTCACTCCGGGTGAGGAACTGACCGATGTGGTCACCTTCCCGATGACACATTTCGGTTCGGAGGACGGCATCGAGATCTTCGAAGCCGAAGTAGCGCTTCCGGTTTCGGGATCGGTCGGCTACACGGTTCGGGTTCTTCCGCATCACCGTCTGCTGGTGAACGCATCAGAGCTGGGATTGGTCACGACCCCGGCTGTGTAAACCCACTTTCTGCCCCGGACCTTGTCGACAAGGTCCGGGGCAGAAGTGCGTCAGGGCCGCGAATCGCGGATCCGGGTCAGCGCTTTGCGGACGACCTCGGGCTTGGTCGTCTCCCAGAACGGTGGCAATGACGCCCGCAGGTATCCGGCATACCGGGCCGTTGCAAGACGCGGATCCAGTACGGCCACAACACCTTTGTCGTCGACGCTACGCAACAGTCTGCCCACTCCCTGGGCGAGGAGCAGCGCTGCATGGTTGGCCGAGACGCTGAGGAAGCCGTTTCCGCCGTGTGCCTCGATGGCCTGTTGACGAGCCATCAGCAGCGGATCGTCCGGCCGCGGAAATGGAATGCGGTCCAAGATCACCAGGGACAGCGACGGGCCGGGAACGTCGACGCCTTGCCATAGGGACAGTGTCCCGAACAGTGATGTGGGTTCATCTTTGGCGAAGGCCTTGACGAGGGTGCCGGTGGCGTCGTCGCCCTGGCACAGGATCGGTGTGTCGAGGCGATCACGCATGGCTTCGGATGCGGCTTTGGCGGCGCGCATCGACGAGAACAGTCCGAGGGTGCGCCCACCCGCAGCCTCGACGAGTTCGGCGATTTCGTCGAGGTAGACCGGGGACAAGCCGTCCCGGCCGGGTGTGGGCAGGTGGCGGGCAATGTAGATGATTCCGGCTTTCGCATGGTCGAACGGCGATCCGACGTCGACCGAGTTCCAACGAAATGCGTTGGCATCGGAAGGAGCTTCGCTTCCGATCGCAGTTCCGGAATCGGGGCGAACCGACGACTGCGCGGGTAGTCCCCAGTTGATCGCAAGACCGTCGAAGGAACCTCCGACGGTGAGTGTTGCGGACGTCAACACCACAGTGGATTCCGCGAACAGGCGTGAGCGCAGCAAACCGCCGACGGACAGTGGGGCCATCCGGACGGAGCGGCGGACCGATCCGCGGAACTCGTCGGACGAGAGCCAGACCACATCTTTGCGCTGGGCGGGATCTGGTTCGTCGAAAGCAGTGAGGACTCGTACGGCGCTGTCGTGAATGTCTTCCACCGAGGAGAGTGCCGCATTGCGGGCGGCCGCGGCTTCGGGATCGGCTGCCATCATGCCGGGCTTGGCCGGGCCGATGGCTGTGCGCAGGGCCCACGCGGCATCGCGGATGGCTGCGAGCGCGGGAGCAGCGCCGTCGGGAAGCCCGTCCCAGCGTCCGGGGCGAAGTTCTTCGAGGAGTCCGGCCCAGCCTTCGCCGGCGGCCTCGAGACGATCGGCGTCCTGTTCTTCGACGATCTTGCCGCAGCGACGAGCGGCTGCGCTGATGGCGGCCGCGGTGAGCTCGTCCGTCGCGACCCCGGTCACGCGGTCGACCAATTCGTGGGCTTCGTCGATGACAACGACGTCGTGCTCGGGCAGAATCTGGATGCCTGTAATGGCGTCGATCGCGAGTAGGGCGTGGTTGGTCACGACGACGTCCGCTTTCGACGCCTCGACGCGGGCGCGTTCGGCAAAGCAGTCCTCGCCGACCGGGCACTGGTTCTTTCCGATGCACTCGCGGGACGTCACGCTGACCTGCCGCCACGCCTGATCGGACACGCCTGGCACCAGTTCGTCGCGGTCGCCCGTGTCGGTGTCCGAGGACCACTCGGTCAAGCGCACCACTTCACGGCCCAGCCGGGAGACTGTGAACGGATCGAACAGTTCGTCCTCCGGTGGCTGCTCGGAGGCGCCGGTGTGGATCTTGTTCATGCACAGGTAGTTGTTGCGGCCCTTGAGGATTGCGAATTCCGCGCGACGCCCGAGAGGCTTCTTCAGTGCATCGGCCAGGCGGGGGAGATCACGATCGACCAGCTGCCGCTGCAGGGCGATGGTGGCCGTCGACACGACGACGGTGCGACCGGACTCGACGGCATGACGCAGGCTCGGCACCAGATAGGCCAGCGACTTACCCGTACCGGTGCCGGCCTGGACGGCAAGATGCTCACCGGTATCGATCGAATGCGCTACCGCCGACGCCATCGTGAGCTGGCTGGTCCGCTCGGCACCGCCCAGCGCCTGCACCGCCGTGCGAAGCAGTTCGGGGACATTCGGAAGTTCATCGGCCACTGAAGCAGGTTAGTGGATACCTACGTCAGAAATATCGACGCCACTCGAAGGCGCATGTTCGTCACGGCCGCTGAGCTGCACTCCGTGCTCGCGCATCTGCGTCAAAGCCGCTTCGATCGTGGCGGTTGCCACACCTGCAGTGAGTGGCAGGAGGACTGTGGTGGCAAAGCCGGCGCGGACCGCGTCGAGTGCCGTGGCCCTCACGCAGTGATCGGTGGCAATGCCGATGACGTCGACGTCGGTGATGTCGTGTGCCCGCAACCACTCCTCGAGGGTCGTGCCGTCCTCGGAAAACCCTTCGAACCCGGAGTACGCGGCGCTGTACGCACCCTTGGAGAACACGGCAGATCCGGCGATCGATGCATCGAAAGCCGGGTGGAAGTCGGCGCCTGAAGTTCCGACCACACAGTGCACCGGCCACGTGTCGACGTAATCGGGGTTTTCCGAGAAGTGAGCACCGGGATCGATGTGGAAATCGCGGGTCGCTGCGACGGCGTCGTACTCGTGAGAGTCGACGAAGGTGTTGATCGCCGCAGCTACGGCAGCGCCGCCGTCGACGGCTAGGGCGCCGCCCTCACAGAAGTCGTTCTGGACGTCCACCACGATCAATGCACGTGCAGTCATCAGTGACCTCCACCGACAAATCGGACCGGTACCGCGGAATCTCCGCGTGAGAGCTTGAGGCCCTCCCACGGGAGGCTGAGCAGCCCGGCTTTCACGACTGCTCGGCTCTCTTCCAATGTGGGGACGCCGTCGACGGTCTTGCCGCCGCGTACCAACGGAATCATCAGCTCGGTCGCGCCGTCCGCGGCGGCGATCGGCGAGGGCGCGTCGGCGGGATAGATCACTTCCTCGACCAGTGTTCCGGTCTGGCGAGCGATGCGCAGTGCTTTCTTCGCTCCGCCGCGCGACGCTTTGTTGGTACTGCGCTTCTCGACGGGAATTCCGTCCACCTCGACAAGTTTGTAGACCATGCCGGCCGTCGGAGCGCCGGAGCCGATGACGAGGGACGTGCCGACGCCGTAGGTGTCGACGGGTTCGGCGCGCAGCGCTGCGATGGCATATTCGTCGAGGTCGCCGGAGACCACGATGCGGGTCTTGGTGGCGCCGAGGTCGTCGAGTTGTCGACGCACCTGGCGGGTGACCACCCCGAGGTCTCCGGAGTCGATACGCACCCCGCCAAGCTCGGTTCCGGCTACGGCGATAGCGGTTTTCACGCCTTCGGTGATGTCGTAGGTGTCGACCAGCAATGTGGTCGAGACACCGAGTACGTCGACCTGCGCGCGGAAGGCCGCGGCCTCGTCGGTTCCGTTGTCGGTGGTGTGCAGGAGGGTGAAGGCGTGGGCGCTGGTACCCGCGCCGGGAACGTCGTGGCGGCGGACAGCTTCGAGATTGGACGTGGCGTCGAATCCGGCGAGGTACGCGGCGCGGGACGACGCGACTGCGGCTTGCTCATGGGTCCGGCGTGAGCCCATTTCGATGAGCCTTCGACCGTCTGCGGCACTGACCATGCGGGCCGCAGCCGACGCAATCGCGCTGTCGTGGTTGAGGATCGAGAGGGCCAGTGTCTCGAGCAACACGCATTCGGCAAACGATCCGCGGACGGAGAGGATCGGCGAGCCGGGAAAGTAGAAGTCGCCTTCGCGGTAACCGTCGATGTCGCCGGAGAACCGGTAATTGCGCAGCCACTCGACGGTGGTGTCGTCCAGGAACTTCGAGACGATCGCCAGTTCGGGTTCCCCGAAACGGAAGTGCTCGAGAGCGTCGAGCAATCGCTCCGTGCCGGCGACGATTCCGTAACGCCTCCCCTCGGGAAGTCTGCGCGCGAATACTTCGAAACTGCAGGTACGGAAAGCAGATCCGTCGGCAAGCGCGGCAGAGAGCATGGTGAGCTCGTACTGGTCGGTGAGCAGAGCGGTACTCGCGGCGGCGTCACGGGTGTCGGAGATTTGCGTAGGCACGCACATAACTCTAGGCGGGAGACCACGAGGGTGGGTGTTGTCACCTCGGATCGCGCCGTACCCTGGAGACATGGTTTTCGGCTCTGCGACTGTTTCCACAACTGCCTCTGCGCCGCGCGCGGTCCCGGAGCAGTCGGAGGCTGTTGCAATCATCGAAGCTGTTGACAGGCCTTGGGTGACGATCGTCTGGGACGATCCGGTCAATCTGATGCACTACGTGACCTACGTGTTCCAGAAACTGTTCGGGTACAGCAAGGCCAAGGCCACCGATTTGATGATGAAGGTGCATTCGGAGGGCAAGGCCGTCGTGTCCAGTGGTTCGCGCGACAAGATGGAAGCCGATGTTCGGCGTCTGCACGCGGCGGGACTGTGGGCCACGATGCAGCGCGACGACACCTAGGGCTCGCTCACCTTCGACAAGTTCGATCCGATCACAAGAGGGGAGTCCGACGCGTGCGGACGTGGATCAAGAAGAACTCGCTTTCCGGAGTGAAGTTCAAATCCGAGATGGACGCTCATGAGGTGACCGTCCTGAGTTCGCTCGTAGAGTCGGTGATCGGACTGCTGGAAGATCGTGAGTCCGGCGCACCGCAGGACGAGTTGGCGGCGCTCACCGGTCTTCGAACCGGTAATTCGGAATCGCCCGACAATCCGGTTCTGGCGCGGTTGCTCCCAGATTTTCAGCGAACCGACCCCAGTAAAGCGTCCCCGGATTCCGATGATCTCGACGACGCCGGCGCCAATGTCAACGGAGCGCTGCGGAGTTTGCACGAACCCGAGATCATCGACGCGAAGAAGGCTGCCGGCAGGGTTTTGCTGGCCTCGCTTCCCGCGGACGGCGGCAAGATCCTCCTGACCCAGGAGCAGGCCGACGCGTGGCTGTCCGCGCTCAACGACGTTCGTCTGGCTCTCGGCACCAATCTCGGTATCGACGCAGACACTCCGGAAAGTTTGGATCCGGATGATCCGCGAGCACCGCATCTTGATGTCTATCACTGGTTGACGTGGATGCAGGATTCGCTCGTTCAGGCGCTCATGCCGTGATCACCACGGCGCCCGGCCCCACGGATTCGTTGACCGACATCGCCGGTTTGACTGTCGGTCATCATCATCGGCTCGACGACGACGCTGCTCTGGGGGCGGGGGCCGCGACGGGATGCACCGTTGTGCTGGCCCCGGCGGGAGTGGTTGCGGGAGTTGATGTTCGGGGCGGCGGGCCGGGTACTCGCGAAACCGATCTCCTCGACCCGAGCCATTCGGTTCAGCAGGTCAATGCCGTGCTCCTGACCGGTGGAAGTGCGTACGGCCTCGCTGCCGCCGACGGTGTCATGCGCTGGCTCGAGGAACACGGCCACGGAATCGCGATGGGCCTGCCTGGCCAGGTGGTGCCGATCGTGCCGGGCGCCGTCATCTTCGATCTTCCGGTCGGGGACTGGAAGATTCGACCTGACGCCGATTTCGGATATCTGGCAGCAGAATCCGCGTCGCGTGAATGTGCGACCGGAACAGTGGGCGCCGGTGTCGGTGCCCGCGCCGGTGGGATCAAAGGCGGCGTCGGAACTGCCAGCGTCGTGATCACAGACGGACCGGCCAAGGGGACAACTGTGTCGGCCCTGATCGTGGCAAACCCGGTCGGCTCGGTCTTCGATCCGCGTACCGGTCTGCCGTGGGGCGTCGGGTCCGAGGGGGAGGCGTCCTTCGGGATCGGCATGCCGATCCCGTGCGAGCTCGACGCAGCCAACGCAATCGGCGCCAAAGGGACAGTGCTCAACACCACCATCGGCGTCGTCGCTACCGACGCGGCCCTGACCAAAGCCGGGTGCCGACGCGTTGCAGTTGCCGGTCACGACGGTTTGGCCCGGGCAATCCGTCCGGCCCATTCGCCGTTGGACGGCGACACGATCTTTGCGCTCGCTACCGGAACGCACACGCCGGAGACGGCGATCGACGTACCGGCGGCGTTCCCGGCGGATCTGCCGATCCTCGACGCAGTCTGTGCGGCCGCCGCCCAGGTCGTGGAACGCGCGATCGTCAAGGCGATTCTCGACGCGACATCGGTGGCGGGGATCCCGAGTTACCGAGACCTGTTCCCGTCGGCTTTCGTCTAGCCCGGCGAGCGCCGGTAACCTCGAAGTAGACACATCTACTGTGAGGACGCACGCGATGACGATGGATTTCAACAGTCCTGATTTCGGTTCACGGGCACCGGTTCCCGCGCCGAAACCGCCGTCGGTGTGGAAGCAGTCCGCGGTGCTGGTCGGCGGATTTGTACTAGCGCTGTACGTCATCGAGATCATCGACGTCATTTCCGGTCAGAACGTCCAGAACGCCGGAGTCTCACCGCGAACGCTCGACGGTTTGTGGGGCATCCTGTTTGCGCCCGTGTTGCACGACGACTGGGCACACTTGATCGCGAACACCATCCCCGTACTGATACTCGGCTATCTCGTTCTGGTGTCTGGCATATCGAGAGGGTTGGCTGCGACCGGAATCATCTGGGTGATCGGCGGGGTCGGAACGTGGCTCGTTGCCGGAGCGAATACCAATCACGTCGGGGCGTCGGTGCTGATCTTCGGGTGGGTGACCTACCTGTTGACGCGTGGATTTTTCACCCGGAGTTTCGGCCAGATTCTGATCGGCGTTGTTGTCTTCGTGATCTACGGCGGAGTCCTGTGGGGCGTGGTGCCCAGCACGCCGGGTGTCTCGTGGCAGGGGCATTTGTTCGGTGCGGTCGGCGGCGTCGTAGCGGCGTGGGCACTCTCCTCCGGCGATCGAGCGAACCGCGCCGGCGCTACAACACCAGCCCGACCAGCAACTTTCTGATCGGACGTGGGTCACACCCCACCGGCGGTGTGACTTCGACTCGCCAAAACGACCGGGAGCTTTTTTGTTAATGGGTCGACGTGGCAGCATGACCTTATGCGCATGACCGTCCTGGGGTGTTCCGGCAGCGTCTCGGGGCCGGATTCACCGGCTTCGGGTTACCTGCTCACAGCGCCGGGTACCCCGCCGCTCGTCATAGATTTCGGTCCCGGAGTGCTCGGGGCTCTGCAGCGGTACGCGGACCCAGGGGACGCGACGATTCTGCTCTCGCATCTGCACGCCGATCACTGCCTCGACATGCCGAGCCTGCTCGTGTGGCGTCGCTATCATCCGAACCGCCCCGAGGGGCGAGCGTTGGTGTACGGCCCGACAGACACGGCGTGCAGGATCGGAACGTCGTCCGCCGAGTGCGCGGGGGAGATGGACGATATTTCCGACACCATCGATCTGAAGTTGTGGGCGGAGAACGAACCCGTCACCTTCGGTGAACTGACCGTCGTGGCAAGCCGCATGAATCATCCGCCCGAGGCGTACGGATTCCGGATCACGGACGCCGACGGACGGATTCTGGTGTACACCGGCGATACCGGAATGTGTGACAACGTCGTCGAGCTTGCTCGTGGAGCCGACATCCTCCTTTCCGAGGCGTCGTGGACGGACAGTCCTGATCGGCCGGAAGGTATTCACTTGTCCGGCAAGGAAGCCGGCCGGATCGCGACGTTGGCCGGAGTGAAGGAACTACTCCTCACCCACATCCCGCCGTGGACGTCCAGGGAGGACGTCATCGCCGAAGCGAAATCCGAGTTCGCAGGGCCGGTTCACGCTGTGTCCGCGGGAAGCGTCTACGACATCTGACGTGTTGCCTGGGGTGGGACGCTAGGCTCACGAAGGTGACTACACGAGAAGACGGCAGGGCGGACGACGAACTTCGCCCGATCAAGATCACCCGCGGGTTCACCAGCCATCCGGCCGGCTCGGTTCTGGTCGAGTTCGGAAACACCCGAGTGATGTGCACGGCCAGCGTCGAAGAGGGTGTTCCGCGGTGGCGCAAGGGTTCCGGGCTCGGTTGGCTCACCGCCGAATATGCGATGCTGCCCGCAGCTACGCATACCCGCAGTGGACGTGAATCCGTCAAGGGCAAGGTCGGTGGCCGCACCCAGGAGATCAGCCGGCTCATCGGTCGATCCCTTCGGGCCTGCATCGACCTCGCGGCCATCGGCGAGAACACCATTGCTCTGGACTGCGATGTCCTGCAGGCAGATGGTGGCACCCGTACCGCCGCCGTGACGGGGGCGTACGTAGCTCTCGTCGACGCGGTGACGTATCTTCGCGCTGCCAATCTGCTGAGCGACCCTCAGCCCATCTCGTGTGGCATCGCGGCCGTCAGCGTCGGCGTCGTCGACGGACGAGTGCGCCTCGATCTGCCGTACGAAGAGGATTCGCGTGCCGAGGTCGACATGAACGTCGTCGCCACCGATACCGGCACCTTGGTGGAAATCCAGGGCACCGGCGAAGGTGCCACGTTCCCGCGCTCGACCCTGGACAAGCTTCTCGACTCCGCGCTGGCGGGCTGTGAGCAGCTGTTCGAGATCCAGCGTCAGGCATTGGCGGAGCCGTATCCGGGTGTGTTGCCCGAACCCAAGAACCCGGAACCCAAGAAGAAGTTCGGTGCCTGAGCTGTGAGCGTACGAGTACTGGTAGCAAGTAGAAATGCCAAGAAGCTGAAGGAACTCCATCGCGTTCTCGACGCGGCCGGTGTGAGCGGAATCGAACTGGTCGGGCTCGATGAGGTGCCGCCGTTTCCGGAAGCGCCCGAGACCGGTGCGACATTCGAAGAAAATGCGCTCGCGAAGGCTCGTGACGGAGCCGCTGCTACCGGAATGCCTTGTATCGCAGACGATTCCGGTGTCGAGATCGATGCGCTGAACGGGATGCCCGGCGTGTTGTCTGCCCGCTGGTCCGGTACCCACGGAAACGACGGCGCCAACACTGCGCTGGTGCTCGCTCAGTTGGGTGACGTGCCCGACGAACGGCGCGGCGCGGCCTTTGTCTCGGCCTGCGCGCTGGTGATCCCCGGCGGCGACGAGACCGTGGTCCGCGGTGAATGGCGCGGCGTCATCGGCCGGGAACCGGCAGGCGACGGCGGATTCGGTTACGACCCGATCTTCCGCCCAGACGGTGACACCCGCTCGGCGGCGGAACTGACTCCGGCCGAGAAGGACGCGGCCTCGCATCGCGGGAGAGCGCTGGTGCAGCTGGTGCCCGCACTGGCGGCACTGGCGGCACTGGCCGACTGATCGCACACACGAGAAAAGGCCCTGAACGTGAATGACGTTCAGGGCCTTTGCTTTACGGAGAATCAGAGGTTGTAGTCGCTCTTGACCTGGATGGTCCGCTTGTGTTCGAACACAAACGACAGGAACGGAATGGTGCCGGCCAGTGCCGTGGCAACCGTCGTGCCTGCCTTCCAGCGGGCCTTGATAGCCAGGTCGACTGTGAACACCAGGTACAGCATGTAGAACAGCCCGTGAATCTGGCCGATGTAGAACAGCCACGACGGAGCATCCGCGGAGTTTTCCAGGATGAGGTACTTGTAGACCATCTCACCGGTCAGGAACAGCAGCCACAGGCCGGTGATCCACGCCAGAACGCGGTAGCGAACAAGCGCAGAAGCAACCTTCTTCTGCTTCTCGGCCTGCGCCTTGGTGGCCTTGTCTGAGGGGGTAGCGGTGCTCGCTTCCGGGCCGGTACTCACGTAGTGCTCCTATCGGGCTCGCGAGCGGCGAGCTGCGCAAGGTAGTCGTTGTATTCGAGCATTTGGCGTGCTTCGGGGTCATCGGCATCGAGTTCCGCGTCGCCGAACTGTGCCCGGGGGCGTTGCGGCAGCAGATCGGCCGGAATCTCACGCGGCTCCGCTGCGGCTTCCTCGGCTTCGACCTCGTCCGGATCGGCATCCTCGAGCTGAACGAACTTGCGATATGCGTACACCACAAACGCGGCGAACAGTGGCCACTGCAACGCATAGCCGAGGTTCTGCCCGCTGCCGCCCACAGCTTCGAAGCGCTCCCACTGCCACCAGCCGAGCGACAAGCAGACCGCTGCTGACACAAGAACCAGCAGGATCAGCGCAGGTCGGCTTTTTGTAGGCTTCTTCGACACACTACGACGGTACCGCAGAGCTATAGTGCCGCGCCCTGCGATCTCCGACACGGTGTCGTAGATGCCGTGCCACGGCGTGTCGTAGATGCCAAAAAACAGAGCCCCACCGAAACGATCTCGATGGGGCTCTGCGTTGTGCGCGAGGGGGGACTTGAACCCCCACGTCCTGAGACACTGGAACCTAAATCCAGCGCGTCTGCCAATTCCGCCACTCGCGCGCGGAATTCACAGGATACGCGATTGCCGACCCGACGGCGGACACGGCCCTCACATGCAGCGGACACGGCCCTCACATGGCTGGAACCGGGTCCGATTTTGCCGGTCGCCGTGGTTGTTCGGCGGTGCGTTGGTACCGCCACGCTGCGTGCGTGAGAGTTGTTGCGGGGACATCCAATTCTGCAGCCACTGCAGCGAGCAGTGACGTTGCCTCCACGCCGCCCAGCGGTTCGGCGCTACCGGCTGCCTCGGTGGCAAAACGAGTCAGTAGTTCCACCGAATCGGGTGTGAGTGTGCCGGACAGGAACAGCAGCATGTCGAATGTGCGCGCTCCGAACCCTGGAACCGACATGATTGCCGCTCGATGCGCGTCGGTGTTGCCGATATCTGCACTTCCGGTGCATCCGACGGCAACCAGTGATGCGGCGCCCAGTGCGGCAGCCTCCGCTTTGGTGGAGTAGTTGCCCGGCACCCGCTGACGGTTGCCGAGAATGACGGCCAGTTCGTCGCCGCGCTCCGCAAAGGCCGCCAGAGCGGAGAGGTTGTCCAGTGGTGCGTCTGACTGGCGGTGGTGACGCCACCGCGTGATGACGGCCCGCACGCCCGTCGTGGGTGTTCCGTACGCGGCGCGGGCCGAGAAGGCCGCGTCGAGGATGGCTGCTTCGGCCTCGTGTGCCCACCCGTCGGTCCAGTGCGGCCACGCGGACTGTGGCAGCTCGCGTGCGATGAAGTCGATGACGATTTTTGTGGTGTCGGTACCCATGATTTCTCCCCCCGAGAAAGTTGTCCGATCGGACGCGCTGAACCTAGCGCGGGAGTCCGACAGGTTTTGGGGTGAAAGGCACGCGATGGGCCAACCGTCAAGAGGGTAACGATTTGGTAACGATAAATATGAGGAGTTCCTCAGGTTTGTGGAAATCCGAGTAACAGTCCCTGGCAGCGCGTTTGCGACCTACTCGCGAGTCACTTTCTCGACATCCCGTGAGGAAGATCACCGCGTGGAAAGTCCCGTATTTCGGGCCGTCAGCAAACGTGAGGAAATCCTCATGATCCTGTGTCAGCCTTAACGTGCACGGCAGGCGCAGACATGCCGATTCTTTCGGTCGATTTGCAAGATGTGCGCCCCGGGCAGACCCACAATTCCCACCTCGCCGCAGAGGTGACCAGGAGAGGACGTACGCGTGACGATCGATGACACGACACCTACAGGAAACGGACGCGACTCGAAGGATGGACGCCGCGTCGGCGTCGACGGGGGAGCCTCCCGCACGAACAGTAAAGGTGCCCTCGTCGATTCACTGAACAACGGATTGCCGTACGCCCTTGCCTTCGGTGGACAGGGCGCCCCGTGGCTCAGCACGCTCGAAGAACTCAGCCGCGACAACGGCCTCGAGCCGATTCTCACCGACTTGGTCAACGACGCAGCAGCGCGCCTCGCTCCGCTCGCGCAGGATCTTGTGGTGGTGCGCCCGATCGGATTCGATCCGGTCGCGTGGATTCTCGAAGCCGAGATCGTTGACGAAGAAGAAGGTGAGAAGCCGGCAGGTCCCTCTGCTGCAGCACTCACCGCAGCACCCGTTTCGCTCCCCGGCGTCTTCCTCACGCAACTTGCGGCGTTGCGTGCGCTGACTGCGCAGGGTCTCGATATTGCAGCGCATCCGCCCGTGTCCGTCATCGGACATTCGCAGGGCGTGCTCGCGACTGCTGCAGTTGCAGCTGGTGGCAACGACGACGGCGAGCTTCTTGCTGTTGCTCAGCTCGTCGGCGCCGCAGCCAGCCTGGTCGGCCGTCGTCGCGGCATCATCGCGAGCGCGTCGGGCAAGCCGATGGTCGCCGTGTCCAACGTCGATCCCGAGCGCCTCGCCGCGATTGTCGCCGAACTTGCCGAGACCACGACGGACAATCGTGCAGCAGTCCTCGCTATTCGCAACGGACGCCGCCGTGTTGTCCTCGCCGGACCGCCCGCTCAGCTGGCCCGCGTGCAGGAACATTGCGAGCAGATCGAGGCGAACGAAGCCCGCGAGCGCGATGGAAAGAAGCGTGGCGGTTCGGTCTTCGCTCCCACCTTCGACGCCCTCGACACCGAAATCGGTTTCCACCACCCGGCGCTCGCCGACGCAGTCGACCTGGTCGGCAGCTGGGCAGCGCGCTGCGGCCTCGACGCAGATCGCGCCAGCGCACTTGCGCAGGCCATCCTGGTCGACCCGGTCAACTGGGTGCAGGCCGTGAATGGTGCCATCGACGCCGGCGCGCAGTGGATTCTCGATCTCGGACCCAGCGACCAGCTGACCCGTATGACGTCGTCCTCGCTGCGTGGGCAGGGTGTTGGCATCATCGCCGCGTCCACCCGCGGTGGACATCGCAACTTGCTCACCCCCGGTGCTGCGCCTGAGGTCTCACGTTCGTGGACCGAATTCGCGCCCAAGCCTGTAGCGCTTCCCGGCGGCCGCATCGGCGTCGAGACGGCCTTCACGAAGCTCACGGGTCGCTCACCGATCCTGTTGGCCGGCATGACTCCGACCACCGTCGACGCCAAGATCGTTGCCGCCGCAGCCAATGCCGGTCACTGGGCCGAGCTTGCCGGTGGCGGACAGGTCACCGAAGAGATCTTCGAAGACCGTGTCGCAGAACTGAAGATGCTCCTCGAGCCGGGCCGCGCGGTCCAGTTCAACTCGCTGTTCCTCGATCCGTACCTGTGGAAGCTGCAGCTCGGTGGCAAGCGCCTCGTGCAGCGCGCTCGTACTGCCGGTGCACCCATCGACGGCGTCATCGTCACCGCCGGTATCCCGGAACTCGAAGAGGCCGTTGCGCTTATCGAAGAGCTGTCCGAGATCGGCATCACCAACATCGCATTCAAGCCGGGCACCGTGGCGCAGATCCGTTCCGTGATCCGCATTGCCAACGAGGTTCCGAACTTCCCCGTCATCGTTCACATCGAAGGTGGCCGCGCCGGCGGACACCACTCGTGGGAAGACCTCGACGACCTGCTCCTCGACACGTACGCCGAGCTGCGTACGCGTTCGAACCTGATCATCTGCGTCGGCGGCGGCATCGGAACACCCGAGCGCGCAGCCGATTACCTGACCGGCCGCTGGTCTGTCGGAGCCGGCTTCCCGGCAATGCCCGTCGACGGCATCCTCGTCGGCACGGCAGCGATGGCGACGCTGGAGGCCACCACGTCTCCCGAGGTCAAGCAGCTCCTCGTCGACACACCGGGTACTCCGGACTGGGTAGGCGCCGGCACCGCCGAAGGTGGAATGGCTTCGGGCCGTAGCCAGCTCGGTGCCGACATCCACGAGATCGACAACGCCGCATCGCGCACCGGACGCCTCCTCGACGAGGTCGCCGGCGATGCCGACGCCGTTGCCGAGCGCCGCGACGAGATCATCGCAGCACTCGACGTCACCGCCAAGCCGTACTTCGGTGACATCGAGACCATGACGTACGCGCAGTGGCTGCGTCGTTACCTCGAGCTGACCGTCGGTATCGACGCGGCCAAGGAATTCGACTGTGGCGCAGACCTTCAGGACGCTATTGCCGAGGCAACGACGAGCCCGTGGCTCGACATCACCTGGCGTGCTCGCTTCGGCGAGATGCTCCAGCGCACCGAGGCTCGTCTGCACCCCGTCGACCGCGGCCCCATTCCGACCCTGTTCGGCGATGCCGAGACCCTCGAGCGTCCCGAAGCTGCGATTTGCGCACTGCAGGCGTCGTACCCGGACTACACGAGCACGGTTCTGCATCCCGCAGACGTCTCGTTCTTCATCTCGCTGTGCAAGACGCCGGGCAAGCCGGTCAACTTCGTTCCCGTCGTCGACGGTGACGTGCGCCGCTGGTGGCGCAGTGACTCCCTGTGGCAGGCACACGATCCGCGGTACACCGCAGATCAGGTGTGCGTCATCCCCGGCACCGTTGCCGTTGCCGGCATCACGCGTGTCGACGAGCCCGTCGGTGACCTGCTCGATCGTTTCGAGAAGGCCACGTACGACGAATTGGTTGCTGCCGGAACCACTCCGGTTGTCCTCGCGAGCCGTCGCCACCAGGATTCCGCTCCCGGTCTGCTCGACGCCGTTCTGTCGGCACCGGATCTCCAGTGGGCCGGCCGCCTGACCCAGAACCCGGTCCGTCGTCTCGGCGACCTCGAAGAGTGGAGTGCCGAGTCCGTTGACAAGGCTGTTCACGCCTCGACCGGATCGAGCCTGACGGTTGTCGACGAGACTCACGTCCTGCTCTCGGTTCCGCTGGTGGCAGACAAGTCGGTCGACATCACGATCACCATTCCCAGCTCCGTTGTCGACGGCGGCGCCCCGGTCGTCACCGAGGCCGACGCTGAAGCCGCGATGTCCGCACTGTTGGCAGTTGCTGCAGGACAGGAACTGCCGACAGTCAAGAACGGCAAGGCCCGCCTCAACGTCGCGTGGGTTCCCGATCGCATCGCCGATCACGCCGGTGTCACCGGTTCGGGTCTGCCCGCCACGCTCAGTGTCAGCGGCAAGGCTGTTCCGGACGTCGTCGTCGGAGCATGCTGGCCTGCAGTGTTCGCAGTCCTCGGCGCAGCCAAGCTCGATAGTCTTTCCGTTATCGAAGGCATGCTCGACCTGGTCCACCTCGACCACACCGTCGACTTTGTCGGTGAGCTGCCCTCCGAGACAAGCATTCTCGTGGTCAATGCCGAGGTCGCCTCGGTTCTCGACACCGACCTCGGTCGCGTCGTCGAGGTCAAGGTCGAGGTCGGTGCCATGCTCGGCGAGGGCCTCGACGCCCCCGCAGTCGTCACCATGAGTGAGCGTTTCGCGATCCGCGGACGCACCGGCGCTGGCGAACTCGCCGACCCGGCTCGCGCCGGTGGATCGATCAGCGATGCGGCTGTCGACACCTCGCGTCGTCGTCGCCGTGACGCGAAGATCCTCGCGCCGGTCAGCATGGGTGCGTTCGCTCAGGTTTCCGGTGACCACAACCCGATTCACACCTCCGACAACGCCGCTCTGCTGGCCGGCCTCGGAACCCCGATCGTGCACGGCATGTGGCTCTCCGCCGCTGCGCAGCAGGTAGTCACCGCAGTCGACCCCAGCGAGACCCGCACGCCGCCGCGTCGCTTGACGGCGTGGACCGCTCGTTTCCTCGGAATGGTCCGCCCCGGCGCCGAGATCGACGTCCGCGTCGATCGCATCGGTATCGATCAGGGTGCCGAGATCGTCGAGGTCGGTTGCCGCATCGACGGTGACCTGGTCATGGTCGCGACGGGACGCACTGCTGCACCGAAGACGATCTACGCCTTCCCCGGCCAGGGCATCCAGCGTCCGGGCATGGGCCTCGACGCCCGCGCTCGCTCGAAGGCTGCGCGCGACGTCTGGGAGCGTGCGGACAAGCACACCCGCAAGGCGCTCGGATTCTCGATTCTTGCTGTGGTGCGCGACAACCCGGTCACCGTCAAGGCCCGCGGCGTCGAGCACAAGCACCCGGACGGTGTTCTGCACCTGACGCAGTTCACCCAGGTCGCGATGGCTGTTCTCGGTGTAGCCCAGGTTGCCGAACTGCGCGAGTCCGGCACCTTCATCGAAGGCTCGTTCCTCGCCGGTCACTCGGTGGGTGAGTACAACGCACTCGCCGCTGTTGCCGAGGTCTTCCCGCTCGAAGCACTTCTCGAAGTTGTCTTCCAGCGCGGATCCGCGATGCACCAGCTGGTTCCCCGTGACGCAGCGGGCCGTTCCGACTACCGCATGGCTGCCATTCGCCCGTCGCAGATCGGTGTGTCCGACGACGACGTGCAGGACTTTGTCGCCGGTGTTGCCGAGGCGTCCGGTGAGTTCCTCGAAATCGTCAACCTGAACCTGCGCGGCAGCCAGTACGCCATCGCCGGATCCGTTGCCGGCCTCGACGCACTCGAGGTCGAGATCGATCGTCTCCGTGCGGAATTCGGTGGCAAGCGCGCCTACATCCAGGTTCCCGGCATCGACGTGCCGTTCCACTCCACCGTCCTTCGTGGCGGCGTGGCGGACTTCCGCGTATGCCTGCAGGACTTGCTCCCGCACGACATCGATCCGGACATCCTTATCGGCCGCTACATCCCGAACCTCGTTCCGAGGCTCTTCTCGCTGAGCCGCGACTTCGTTCAGGAAATCGCCGACCTGGTGCCGTCGGAGCAGCTGCAGGAAGTCCTTGCTGACTTCGACAGCTACGCAACGCGCAGCCACGAACTGTCCCGGATCATCCTGATCGAGCTGTTGGCGTGGCAGTTCGCCAGCCCGGTCCGCTGGATCGAGACCCAGGATCTGCTGTTCAGTGACGAGTCCGAAGGTGGACTCGGTGTCGAGCGCTTTGTCGAGGTCGGCCTCGGCGCTGCCCCGACCGTCGCGAACCTCGCATCGCAGACCCTCAAGCTGCCGGGCCGCTTCGGCTACCCGGTCGAGGTTCTGAACATCGAGCGTGAAGCTGCGATCGTCTACGGCACGGATGTCGATCCGGCTGCTGCCGACGATGACGACGAGGTGGAAGCACCCGCTGCCACTCCGGCGGCTGCCGCTGCCGCACCGGTCGCCGCTGCACCCGTCGCGACGTCCAGCGGACCGCGTCCGGACGACATCACCTTCAAGGCGCCAGACGCCACCAAGGTTCTGATCAGCCTGTGGACCAAGCTGCGTCCCGATCAGGTCGGCCCCGCCGACACGATCGAGGCACTGTGCGACGGTGTGTCCTCACGTCGTAACCAGCTTCTGGTCGACCTCGGTTCCGAGTTGTCCCTCGGCGCCATCGACGGCGCGGCGGATGCCGACATGGGCTCGCTCGCAGCCACTGTCGACAAGCTGGCCCGTACGTACAAGCCGTTCGGACCGGTACTTTCCGATTCGATCAACGATCACCTGCGTAAGGTCTTCGGCCCCTCGGGCAAGCGTCCCGGCTACATCGCCGATCGTGTCAAGAAGGTCTGGGAACTCGGCGACGGTTGGGCGCACCACGTCACCGCAGCGGTAGCGCTCGGTACCCGTGACGGTGCCAGCATCCGCGGCGGCGACCTCGGCGGCCTGACCTCCGGCGCTCTGGCCGACGCAGCAGCAGTCGACGCAGTCATCGACAGCGCCGTTGCTTCGGTTGCCTCCGCTCGCGGCACCAGCGTTTCGCTGCCGGCAACCGGTGGTGGCGGCGGTGGAACCGTCGACGCAGCCGCCCTTGGTGAGTTCACCGAGAACATCACGGGCCGCAACGGCGTTCTGGCTTCGGCCGCCCGCCTCGTGCTCGAGCAGCTCGGACTCAGCGAAGAGGCTCCGGCCGCAACGGTCGAGGACACCGAACTGGTCGACCTGGTCTCGGCTGAACTCGGTTCCGACTGGCCGCGTCTGGTTGCTCCGGCATTCGACGCTCAGAAGGCGGTCCTGCTCGACGACCGTTGGGCAAGTGCGCGTGAGGATCTCGCTCGCATCTGGCTCGGCAGTGAGACTCTGTCGGTCGAGAACTTCATCGGTGCCGGTTCCACCGTTGCCGCACAGGCAAAGTGGTGGGCCACCCGCGCCACCGACGAAGGTCGCACGACGCTGGCCGAGGTCTACACCCGCATCGCTGATGCGGCCGTGACTGCAGAATCCGACGCACCTGAGTGGGCCGGCGAGGTCGCAGTCGTGACCGGAGCCAGCAAGGGTTCGATCGCAGCAGCGGTCACGGGCAAACTCCTGGCCGGTGGCGCAACGGTATTCGTCACCACGTCGCGTCTCGACGGCTCGCGTCTCGGCTTCTACCGTGACCTGTACCGCGAGAACGCTCGTGCCGGTGCCGCTCTCTGGGTGGTTCCTGCCAACATGGCGTCGTACACCGACGTCGACGCACTGATCGACTGGATCGGCAACGAGGCCACCGAAAATGCCGGTGGCGCAAAGAAGCTGATCAAGCCGGCTATGACGCCGACGATGCTCTTCCCGTTCGCGGCTCCTCGCGTCGGTGGAGAACTCTCCGACGCCGGCGCTCGCGCCGAAATGGAAATGCGCGTGCTGCTGTGGTCGGTGGAGCGCCTGATCGGTGGTCTGTCGAAGATCGGTTACGACAGCGACGTCGACACGCATCTGCACGTGGTCCTGCCCGGTTCGCCGAACCGCGGAACGTTCGGTGGTGACGGTGCATACGGTGAGGCCAAGGCTTCGCTGATCGCCGTGGTCAACCGCTGGAAGGCCGAGCGCAACTGGGCCGAGCGAGTCACGTTGGCACACGCCGTCATCGGCTGGGTCCGCGGAACCGGCCTGATGGGTCACAACGATCCGATCGTCGACGCTGTCGAAGCTGCCGGTGTCCGTACCTGGTCCACCCAGGAAATGGCAACCGAACTGCTGAAGACGGCTACCGCGCAGTCGCGTCGTAGCGCAGCCAAGGCTCCGCTCGAGGTCGACCTGACCGGTGGACTTGCGGAGGCGAACCTCGACCTGGGCGCCCTCGCCAAGGAAGCCGCCGCGACCGCAGAGATCGCCGAGGCAGTCGACGAAGCAGTCGACGAGAACACCATCCTCGCGCTGTCCGCACCGGCACGCATCGATGCCTCGATCAAGGCTCCGAGCTGGCCCGAACTCGATGTCACTCCCGCGGACCTCGTGGTCATCGTGGGCGCCGGAGAGCTCGGCCCCTACGGTTCCTCGCGTACCCGCTTCGAGATGGAGGTCGACGAGCAGCTCTCTGCCGCAGGCGTTCTCGAATTGGCGTGGAACACCGGACTGATCGTCTGGGAGAACGACCCCAAGCCGGGTTGGTACGACGTCGAATCAGGCGATCTGGTGCCAGAGGCGGAAATCGCCGACAAGTACCACGACGCAGTTGTCGAGCGGTGCGGCATCCGTCGCTACGTCGACGAAGGCCAGATGATCGACAACACCGCACCGCTGCTCACCTCCGTGTTCCTGGACAAGGATCTGAGCTTCGTGGTCGGCAGCGAGGCAGAGGCTCAGGCCTTCGTCGAATCCGATCCCGAGAACACAGTGGCGTCGGTTTCGGCCGAGTCCGGTGACTGGACGGTCACGCGCCGCGCCGGCACCGAGATCCGTGTTCCGCGCAAGATGAAGCTGACCCGCAGTGTCGGCGGCCAGATTCCGACCAACTTCGACGTCACGAAGTGGGGCATCCCCGCCGACATGGCCGATTCGGTCGACCGCGTCGGACTGTGGAACATCGTTGCGACCGTGGACGCATTCCTCACGGGCGGCTTCACTCCGAGCGAACTGCTGCGTTGGGTTCACCCGAGCCTGGTAGCGAACACGCAGGGCACCGGCATGGGCGGCATGACGTCCATGAGGAGCTTGTACATCGACACGCTGCTCGGCGAGAACCGTCCCAACGACATCCTGCAGGAAGCTCTGCCGAATGTTATTGCGGCGCACGTCGTTCAGTCGTACGTCGGTGGCTACGGCGCGATGGTTCACCCCGTCGCGGCCTGCGCAACGGCAGCCGTGTCCGTCGAAGAGGGCGTCGACAAGATCCGCTTGGGCAAGGCCCAGTTGGTTGTTGCCGGTGGATTCGACGACCTGAGCGCGGAAGGCATCATCGGCTTCGGTGACATGTCGGCCACGGCCAAGACGTCGGACATGCACGCCAAGGGCATCGAGGATCGCCGCTTCTCGCGGGCAAACGATCGCCGGCGCGGCGGCTTCGTCGAGTCCGCCGGTGGTGGCACGATCCTGCTCGCTCGCGGTGACCTGGCACTGGAAATGGGCTTGCCCGTTCTCGGCGTTGTCGCCTGGGCCGGATCGTTCGCAGACGGTGTCCACACGTCGATCCCGGCTCCGGGAATCGGCGCACTGGGTGCCGGACGCGGCGGAGCGGATTCGCAGCTCGCACTCTCGCTCAACGCCCTCGGCGTCAGCGCGGACGACATCGCGGTCATCTCCAAGCACGACACGTCCACCGCGGCAAACGATCCCAACGAGGCAGAACTGCACGAGCGTCTCGCCGGGGCTTTGGGTCGCAGTGACGGTGCTCCGATGTTCGTGGTGTCGCAGAAGAGCCTGACCGGCCACGCCAAGGGCGGCGCAGCTGCCTTCCAGCTGATCGGTCTGTGCCAGGTGCTCAGCCAGGGCGTCATCCCGCCGAACCGCAGCCTCGACTGCGTCGACGACAAGATGGCCGAGTTCGAGCACCTCGTGTGGGCACGTCAGCCGCTCAAGTTCGGCGAGCAGCTCCCGCTGCGCGCCGGCCTGCTGACCAGCCTGGGCTTCGGTCACGTCTCCGGACTGATCGCCGTCGTTCACCCGCAGGCATTTGTCGAGTCGGTGCCCGCCGACAAGCGTGCGGACTATGTTGCAGCCGCACAGCAGCGCACCATCGACGGTCAGCGTCGCCTCGCCAAGGCGATGTGCGGTGGCGACAGCCTGTACGAGCGTCCCGCCGATCGTCGTCTCGGCGCCGACGGAACGCCCGCAAAGGCTTCGCGTCAGCTCGAAGCGGATGTTCTCCTCAGCGAGAACGCACGCCTGGGTGAAGATCAGCGTTACCGCTCGAATCTGCCTGGCTGCAAGTAGATAATCGCAGGATGGGAGTTCTGGGTATCGGTTTCGACCTCGTCACGGTGTCGGAGTTCGCCGAGCAACTGAAACGGCCGGGAACGGCTATGCTCGACAACTTCACACCGGGTGAGCGTCGGGATTCCAATACTCGGAGTTCCGATCCGGCAAGACATTTCGCGGCCCGGTGGGCGGCGAAGGAAGCAGTGATCAAAGCGTGGTCCACTGCTCTCTTCGCCAGCCCGCCGGTGCTGGGGGAGATGATCCACAATCAAATCGAAGTCGTCTCCGACGCGTGGGGGCGGCCCAGCATCAGATTGCGGGGCGACGTCGCGAAACACCTCACCGACGTGAAGATTCACATTTCGCTGACGCACGACGGAGACATGGCCGGCGCATTTGCCGTGATCGAATCGACTTAGGGTCGAGCTGGCGTCAGCCCTCGTAGTCGGCTGTGCCGCGGCCCTTCAATCGAGATTCCTTCTCCGCCACCAGAAGATACGCACCCATCAGACGCTTGAGTTCCACTACGGCGTCGGCGTGGCTCTGGCCGTCCTGCACGGAGAAATTCAGCATCGAATACACCACGTGCACAAGCACTTCCGCCATCATCATGCGGCGATCCCGCGGTGAGCGCGGTGTGAGCGGACCTAGCATCTTGGCGACGGTTTCCGCGAACTGCTTCTCGTGAATGACACCGGTTGCCCGCGTGGACGGCGTGGACTGCATTGCCAACCACACCTCGCGGCGCGACGGATCGGACGTCCAGAGTCCGGCCATGTGGTCGACAAAACTGTTGAGGAACCGCAGCCAATCGAGTGACGGTACCTCACCGCCGAACTGCGCCAGTTCGTGTTGCACCCCCACGAGGTCCTGACGGTTCAATTCGCACACGATGACGTACTTGTTGGCGAAGAACTGATACAGCGTCCCGATGGGAACGTCAGCGCGCGCCGCGACCTCTTCGCACGTGAACGATTCGAAACCGACGTCTGTGAGAAGTTCGCGAGAGGCGGCGAGAAGAGCATCGAACTTGCGCTGGCTTCGTTCCTGCGTCGGACGTTTGCGTGGAAGCAGTTCCTGAGGTGCGTCGCTCTGAGAATTTTCGAGTGCGGGGTCCGGCCGACGGCGTACGCGGTTGCGGGTAGAGGGCTGCACAGATTCGAGGCTATCGGCATCTGCAGCAGAATTTGGCGCTTGTGGAATATCCGGGCTCACCGAAAGATCACCCGACCGACTGCTGGAAATCCGACGACGTTGCCACTCTTCGATACTAGGTGACCGAAGGTGCGCTGCAGGAGAGGGTTGCTCATCGGTGATTCGGGCACACTGGAGTCGGCGAGAAAAGGAGACCGAAATGGCCGAACAGTTGCGAGCCGCAGTACGCGAGCTCATGCCCCGCGCGCACGAGGATCTGACGCGGTTGGTTGCGTTGCGGTCGGTCGCGGATGCGCGGCAATTCCCGCCGGAAGAATGTGCGGCAGCTGCCGCCTGGGTGGTTGGCGCGTTCCGCGAACAGGGATTTGCGGACGCCGAGGCGGTCGAGACGTCGGACGGTTCCGCTGCGGTAATCGGATTTCGGTCTGGCCCAGCGGATGCCCCGACCGTTCTCCTGTACTGCCACTACGACGTTCAACCGCCCGGAGACGAAGAGCTTTGGAATTCGCCACCTTTCACGCTGACCGAGCGCGACGGACGGTGGTACGGGCGAGGCGCGTCGGATTGCAAGGGCAACCTCGTCATGCACCTGACCGCACTCCGAGCGCTCGCAGCAGCCGGGCAGGCGCCGGCTGTCAACCTGCGAATCGTCGCCGAAGGCTCGGAGGAGATGGGCACCGGAGGCCTCGAAGACCTGCTGCGGCAGCGCCCCGAACTGTTCGACGCCGATGTCATGCTGATCGCCGATACCGGCAATACCGCAGTGGGGGAGCCCACGATCACGACGTCATTGCGCGGTATCGCCAATGTGGTCGTCCACGTCTCGGCGCTCGAAGGTGAGGTGCACTCCGGGGTGTTCGGCGGCCCGGCGCCCGACGCGATGACCGCGTTGGTGCAGATGCTGGCAACCCTGCACGACGAAGAAGGCAACACCACCGTCGACGGTCTTGTCAGCGATCAGCACTGGAATGGCGTCGAGTACGACGACACACAATTCCGCGGCGACGCAAGAGTCCTCGAAGGGGTCGATCTGGTCGGCTCGGGTTCTGTGGCCGACCAGGTGTGGGCGCGGCCGGCGCTCACGATCTTGGGGATCGACTGCCCGCCCGTGGTCGGCTCGGCTGCGGCAATTACGCCACGAGCTTCCGCACGGTTGAACCTGCGCGTTCCACCCGGCACGGATCCCGCCGAGGCCCAGGACTTGCTGATCGGGCATCTGCTGGCTGCGGCGCCGTGGGGCGTGCGGGTGAGCGTGGACCCGGAGGCGACGGGAATGCCGTTCGGTGCTTCCACGGGTGGGCCGAGATTCAAGCAGCTCACAGCGGCTCTGAGTGCGGCGTACGGCGCCGAAGTCGGATTTGCCGGACAGGGAGGCTCGATTCCCCTGTGTAGCGCGCTGGCGGAGCAGTTCCCCGACGCGGAGATCGCGTTGATTGGCGTCGAGGAACCGCAGTGCCGCATCCATGCCCCGAACGAGAGCGTCGACCCGTCGGAGATCGAGAATCTCGCGTACGCGGAAGCCCTGTTTTTGAGTCGGTTCGAGTCTCGAGCCGGTTCGAGTAGCTAGACGGACAGGTCGCGTCGCAACTTGGCGACGTGACCGGTGGCCCGGACGTTGTACTGGGCAACCTCGATCTTTCCCTCTTCGTCGACGAGGAAGGTGGATCGGATGACACCCTGGACGGTCTTGCCGTACATCTTCTTCTCGCCGAACGCGCCCCAGGCCTCCAGCGTCGCCTTTTCCGGATCGGAGAGCAGCGGAAAGGTCAGCTCCTCGTTGTCGCGGAACTTGGCGAGCTTGGCGGGCTTGTCCGGCGAGATGCCGATGACGTCGAGGCCCGCCCCGTTCAATTCGGCGAGGTTGTCGCGGAAGTCGCAGGCCTGCTTGGTGCAGCCCGGCGTGCTGGCCGCCGGGTAGAAGTACACGATGACCTTGCGGCCTCGGTAGTCGTGCAACGAAACTTCGTTGCCTTCGGCGTCGGGGAGCGTGAAATCCGGCGCGATATCGCCGGCAGACAATCTACTGTTCTCGGTCACGGGAATCGAGGTTAGTCGAGAAATTGCGCGCCAGGTGGGCGCGCGGGCAATCTGCTCCTCTACGGTAGAACCAGGTGTCGACGCCTTGCGTCTGCACGGACGTAGCGGCAACGAACATCAAGCGACAGCACACAGACAAGTTGGAGGACACGTGCCCAGGGACACCGAGAGCATCGAGCGCGAGATCGAGAAGGCGCGTAACCAGCTCGCGAGCACACTCGACGAACTGACGGTACGGACCAACCCGAAGCGGCTGGTCGAGAACACCAAGAAGACGGTGCTCGCCAAGCTCAACGAGCCGAACGTGAAGTACGCGTTGATCGCCGTGGGATCCGTTGTCGGACTCCTGGTCATTCGCAAGATCATTCGCTGATCACCGAACGGCGTCGGACATGAAGAAGGCCCCCATCTCGATGAGATGGGGGCCTTCTTGCAAGTGCGCCCACAGGGACTCGAACCCCGGACCCAGTGATTAAGAGTCACTTGCTCTACCAACTGAGCTATAGGCGCTCGCTCTTGCGAGACAGAACATTAGCCGACGGGCTCCTCAGTTTGCAAAACGCGTCGTCGTAATCGTGACGGCAGTTACATCGCACGTGTCTTTCAGGCCTGCGGCGGACGGGAATTCGTCCACCCGATCCGACCCTCCAGCTGATGTGCGAGCGACAAAATTGTCAGCTCGCCGTTCGGTCGCGACACCAGTTGGACGCTGAGGGGGAGCCCGTCGGTCGAAAATCCCGCCGGAACGGCCGCCGCCGGATTGCCGCACACATTCCAGATCGAGCAGTACGCCGCGATCGGCAAAGCCTTGCGGACGGCGGACAGCAGTCCTGTGCCCTCGAGTTGGCCGATCCGCCGCGGCAAGGCGGGTGTGGTCGGCATCAGCACGATGTCATACGTGTCGAAAACCTGGTTGACGGTGTGCGCGATCCGTTGGCCACGCCGGTACGCCGCCCGGCCGACGCGCCGGGGCGACGCGATTCTGCCGATCGAAGACAGTGCGCGAGTTCGCTTTTCGAGAAGATCGGGCCGATCGACGCGCAAAGCTTCGTCGCGTACGCCGCCGAGTACCTGGGGGAGGAACGACGCCGTTGCATCGGGGTATCGGGGATCATGTTCGTCGACGTGGTGCCCCAACGCGCTCAACATTTCTGCGACCGCACGAACCCCGGCAACCACTTCGGGCGCCGGCGTGACGCCGCGCACGGGGCAGCGGGTGGACACGGCAATACGGAGGGGGTGCAGCGGGGACACCGCACCTTCGGTGAAGCGGGCCCCGAGTGGTTCGGCTCTGTAGTCGTCCACCGGTGTGGTGCCGATAATGGCGTCGTAGACGAGTGCGCTGTCCTCGACCGAGCGGGTAAGCGGGCCGAGCGTCCCGAGGCTGCGCCACAGGTTGCCGTTCGGTGCGGTGCTTACTCGGCCGCGTTGCGCTTTCAGTCCGAACAATCCGCAGAATGCCGACGGAAGCCGGATGGAACCGCCGCCGTCGCCGCCGATTCCTGCGGCAACCATGCCCGACGCGACAGCTGCTGCCGTGCCGCCACTCGATCCTCCCGTGGATACTGTTGTGTTCCAGGGATTTCGGGTGTAGCCGTGCGCGGCGGTCTCGGTGAACGGCCAGATGCCGAACTCCGGCATCGTGGTTTTTCCGATGATGACTGCTCCGGCGTCGCGTAAGCGTCGTACCACCTCGGAGTCCGAATTCGCGATCCGAGTGACTGCAGCACCGCCGTAGGTGGTGGGTGTTCCGGCTACGTCGTTCTCGTCCTTGATCGCGATGGGCACGCCGTGCAGGAGACCGACAGGGTCGCCGGAGGCCTGGCGCTCGTCGAGTCGGGTGGCTTCGGCGATCGCTTCGTCGGCGAGGACGCGGGTGAAGGCGTTGAGTGTGGGATTGAGGCGTTCGATACGTCTGAGTGCATGTTCGGTCAATTCACGAGCCGACAGTTGGCCGCTGCGGATCAGTTCGGCTTGACCGACGACACCGGCAAATGCGACTTCCGAATCGGGCAGATCAGTCATGGCTCGCTCCATTTTGTCGGGTTCGCTGGAGTGTATTCGCCGCCCGGACACAAAAAAGATCCCCACCGTGTTTCCACGATGGGGATCTTTGCAAGTGCGCCCACAGGGACTCGAACCCCGGACCCAGTGATTAAGAGTCACTTGCTCTACCAACTGAGCTATAGGCGCTCGCTCTTGCGAGACAGAACATTAGCCGAACCGTTCCGTCGGGAGCAAATCGCCTGGTGGGCCGTCGTTGGACGGGTGGTTTCTGTGACATTGACCGAAATCGGTAACATTCCAATCGGTACGAAACGATTGATATTCGAACGTTACTCTTCGACGGGGTTTTCATGACCGTGAGTAACGACTGTGCCTGGCATCATTGACCTGGCGCAATTGCTGGTCGTTAACATGTGAAGCGGAGTCGAACAAATGAGTCGTCAGTGGTGGGGCATGTCCGTGCGTGGAGGGACAGGCCGAATCTCGAGGGGCGCCGCCATGGCCGCCGTGTCGTTGGGAGCGTTGGTTCTGGTGACCGCGTGCACGTCCAGTGGGGCTGCCGTGGACAACGAGGGCGCCGCGCCGATCGACTCCAACCCGTTGACCGAGCTCATCAAGCCGAAAGTCACCTCCACCGTCGCTGACGGCGCAATCGGTTTCTCCCCGGGCGATCCGGTCCGCATCGACGTTGCCGACGGCAGCCTGTCCGACGTTCGGATGGTCAACGCCGACGGTAAGACCGTTGCCGGCACCCTCGCGGCCGACGGAGCGTCGTGGGTGACCGCTGAACCCCTCGGCTACAACCGCAAGTACAAGATCGAGGCCCAGGCCTACGGATTGGGCGGCGCCAGCACCACGGTGACGTCGTTCACGACCAGCGCGCCCGGCAACCTCACCAAGCCGTACGTTATGCCCGGCGAGGGTTCCGTGGTCGGTATCGGCCAGCCGATCGCCGTGCAGTTCGACGAGAACATTCCGGATCGCAAGGCTGCCGAAGAGTCGATCACCGTCACGACGACGCCGGCTGTCGAAGGTGCTTTCTACTGGGTCAACAACCGCGAGGTTCGGTGGCGTCCGGAGGCGTACTGGGCGCCGGGCACCAAGGTTGACGTCAAGGTCAACGTCTACGGCCGCGATCTGGGCAAAGGCGTCTTCGGCCAGGAGGACGCCACGACATCCTTCGAAATCGGTGATTCCGTGATTGCCGTTGCCGACGACAACACGAAACAGGTCACTTTCCAGGTTAACGGCGAGACTGTCATGACCATGCCCACGTCGATGGGTAAGGACAGCACCCCCACCGACAACGGTGTCTACATCATCGGTGACAGGTTCGCGAACTTGGTCATGGACTCCTCGACGTACGGAGTGCCTGTCACTTCCGCTGACGGATACAAGACTCCGGTCGACTGGGCGACGCGAATGTCCTACAGCGGCATCTTCTTCCATTCAGCGCCGTGGTCTGTCGGGCAGCAGGGTTACTCCAACACCAGTCACGGCTGCCTCAACCTGAGCCCCGCCAATGCCAAGTGGGTGTACGACAACACCAAACGCGGCGACATCGTCATCGTGAAGAACACCGTCGGTGGCACGCTTTCGGGCACCGACGGCCTGGGGGACTGGAACATCCCGTGGAACGTGTGGAAGGCCGGTAACGCGGACGTCTGAGTGCGTCCCTGAAGTACTGAAACGTCAGAATGCCCCCAGCCGATCGGTTGGGGGCATTTTCGTTCGCAGTGGTGTTTGCGGACCCAACCAAAAGAACCCCCGGAAATATCTTTCGACATTTCCGGGGGTTCCCTTTGGGTGAGCGACGGGACTCGAACCCGCGACAGCCAGGATCACAACCTGGTGCTCTACCAACTGAACTACGCCCACCATTGCCTCGGCGACCGGTTTGACCCGGTTGCTTTGACGTAGAAGATACTAGCCTGAAAGTTGGCCAGGATGCCAATCGGCAGGTCAGGCAGGCCCGAGGCCCTCTACAACGGCTGCGATCTCCGCGCTGGACGGTCCGGGAGCGGGGACAAATGCGGTACTGCGGTAGTACTTGAGTTCGCGGATGGATTCCTTGATGTCGGCCAGGGCACGGTGCGCGAGGCCTTTTTCGGGCTGGCCGAAGTAGATTCGCGGGTACCAGCGACGCGAGAGCTCCTTGATGGAGCTGACGTCGATCATCCGGTAGTGCAGGTAGGTGTCCAGCGCGCTCATGTCCCGCGAGATGAATCCGCGGTCGGTGGCAATGGAATTGCCCGCCAGGGGAGCGGTGCCGGCGACGGGCACGTTCTCACGGATGTAGGCGAGCACCTCCTTTTCCGCCTCGGCAAGCGTGACCGTCGACTTGCGAACTTCTTCGGTCAGACCCGATTTGGCGTGCATCTTCTTCACGACGTCCGGCATTGCGGCCAGCGCGTCGTCGTCGGCGTGGATGACGATGTCCACGCCTTCGCCCAAGATGTTCAATTCGCTGTCGGTTACCAGAGCCGCAATCTCGATGAGTTTGTCCGACTCCAGCCGCAGCCCGGTCATTTCACAATCGATCCATACCAATTTGTCCTGCACCAGGAACACAGTAGTGGGCGCGGCCGGAAGGATAAGGTCTGCGGTGACATCTCGACGCGCGTAGATCTTCTTTTGTAGTGCAAATGAGGAGGGCCTTGTATGACCGTGGATCCCAAGGACGGCGCTGTTTCACTGACGCCGGCCGAGAAGGCGAAAGTGGCCAAGGCCGCTGCTGCCGAAGCTGCTCGGGTTGCTGCCGAGGCCGCACAGGCCGCCGAGGACGCTGAGCGTGAGGCTCTCGCTGCAGAGAGTGCTGCCGGCGAAGGCGCAGCGACGCCCCCGGCTCCATCGGGTGCTGCAGCCGAGATCGCCGCGGGTTATTCGTCGGAGGGTCGGGCGCTGGAGCTGGGGTCGATTGTTGTCGACGGAGTTGCAGATCCGGCAGCCCGGGTGCGTATTCCCTTGGCCACCGTCAACCGTCACGGCTTGATTGCCGGTGCAACCGGTACGGGCAAGACCAAGACGTTGCAGGGCATCGCGGAACAGCTCTCCGCCGCGGGTGTGCCCGTCGTGATGGCGGATGTGAAGGGTGATCTCTCGGGATTGTCCAAAGCGGGGGAGAGCAACGACAAGATCACAGCTCGGGCAATCGAGACGGGTGACGACTCCTGGACTCCGTCCGGTATGCCCGTCGAATTTCTGTCGCTGGGAACCGGCGGGATCGGGATTCCGGTCCGCGCCACCATCACGAGTTTCGGGCCGATCCTGCTCAGTAAGGTGCTGGGGCTCAACGAGACTCAGGAGTCCACGCTCGGATTGATTTTCCACTGGGCGGATACTCAGGGCCTGGCGTTGTTGGATCTCAAGGACTTGCGTTCGGTCATCGCGCACCTCACCAGTGCCGAAGGCAAGGCAGATCTGAAGGGAATCGGCGGCGTGTCAACGGCCACGGCTGGGGTCATCCTGCGCGCGCTGGTCAATCTCGAGGCCGACGGTGGTGACACCTTCTTCGGTGAACCGGAACTCGAAACCGAGGACCTGCTGCGGGTTGTCGGTGGCGCCGGCGTCATCACACTCTTCGAACTCGGCGCGCAGGCCGCGCGTCCGGCGATGTTCTCCACGTTCCTGATGTGGGTTCTGGCAGACCTGTTCCAGACCCTGCCGGAAGAAGGGGACTTGGAGAAACCCAAGTTGGTCTTCATCTTCGACGAGGCCCATCTGTTGTTCGCCGACGCGTCGAAGGCTTTCCTTCAGCAAGTCGAGCAGACCGTGAAGTTGATTCGCTCCAAGGGTGTCGGTGTGTTCTTCTGCACGCAGTTGCCCACCGACATCCCCAATTCTGTTTTGTCGCAACTGGGTGCCAGGGTGCAGCATGCTCTGCGTGCGTTCACTCCGGACGATCAGAAGGCGCTCAACAAGACGGTCCGCACGTACCCGAAGACGGAGCACTACGACCTCGAGAAGGCACTCACGTCGTTGGGAACCGGCGAGGCCATCGTGACCGTCCTCTCGGAGAAGGGTGCGCCGACACCGGTGGCCTGGACCAAGATTCGTCCGCCTCGCTCCCTGATGGACACGATCGGCAACGACGCCATCACAGCCGCGGCGGCGTCGAGTCCGCTCCACCAGAAGTACGGTCAGACGATCGATCGCGAATCGGCGTACGAGAGGCTGACGGCCAAGGTGGCCGGGGCGCCAACGGCAGACCCGTCGCTGGATCTGCCGCCGTTACCGGATCTGTCGCAGTTTCCGCCGCCGCCACCGGCCGCGCCGGAGGGTCCCAACATCGCCGAGCAGATTCTCGGCAATTCTGCGGTCAAGAGCTTCCTCAAATCGGCGGCATCTGCTGCCGGTCGGGAAATCTCGCGCAGTATCTTCGGAACCGGTAGCCGCCGTAGGCGCTGACGATTCGACGCCCGCGAGTGTCAGATGCCGACCTCGCGGGCGAGTAGGTCGTTGATCGATTCGCGTCGGATCAATGGTCGTGCGACGCCACCGAGCACGGCAATCACCGGCGGACGGCACACACTGTTGTAGGTGGATGCCATGCTGTGGTGATAGGCGCCGGTACACGGCACTCCCAACAGATCGCCCTCGTGAAGGTCTGCGGGAAGTTGTATGCCGACGGAAATTTCGTCTCCCGATTCGCAATGCCGCCCCACGACGGTCACTTCCTCGAGCGGCGCATTCGAATGTCGGTTGACCAATTCGACGTCGTAGCGACTGTTGTACAACGACACTCGCGGATTGTCGCTCATGCCGCCGTCGACGGAGACAAATGTCCTGCCGCCGCTGATGGTCTTGATGTTCGCCACGCGGTACAGCGTGACACCGGCCCGAGCGGCGATGGCCCGGCCGGGTTCGAGGACGATTTCGGGGCGGGGAAAGCGATTTCGGGTGCAGGCGTCATCGAGTGATTCGTCGATGACAATTGCCAGTCGAGTCAGGTCGAGTTGCGCGTCACCGGGGACGTACGGGATTCCGTGCCCGCCCCCGAGATCGAGTTCGGTGAGGATGATCCCGTGAGAACGACGTATGTCGTCCATTTGCGCGATCATCGTATTGATCCCGGAGCGGAAATGTTCGGGATCGGTGATCTGCGAACCGAGATGGCAATGGAGGCCGATAAGTTGGAGGTGAGGCGCTGCGCTGACGGCGGCAACCGCACGATCCAATTCTTCGGAGAATGCCGGCAGG
The DNA here is from genome assembly GCF_019334125.1 of Rhodococcus globerulus. NCBI lineage: Bacteria > Bacillati > Actinomycetota > Actinomycetes > Mycobacteriales > Nocardiaceae > Rhodococcus > Rhodococcus globerulus. The sequence continues at coordinate 5,793,030 of NZ_CP079698.1, read as the reverse complement.
CCGAACTTCTGGTCGACGATGCCGGTGGCCACTGCCTTGTGTCCGTGAATGTCGATACCGGGCGTGACTCGGATCAGTACTTTCTGCGGCCGGGTGCAGACCGAGGCCAGTCGTAGTGCTTCGCTGTGGGAGTCGAGAACTATCCGCCCGACACCCGCGTTGACGGCTACTCTCAGCTCTGCGACAGATTTGGCGTTGCCGTGCAGGATGATTCGTGCCGGGTCCACACCGGCTGTCAGTGCGATGGTGAGTTCGCCGGCCGAGCAGACGTCTACCCCGAGCCCCTCGTCGGAGACCCATTTTGCCATCGCTCGAATCATGAGAGCCTTGCCCGCGTACACGATTTCCGCGTCGGGGAAGATCTCGCGATACATCCGGCAGCGGTGGCGCACGTCGGCCTCGTCGACGACATAGGTGGGGGTTCCGTACTGGTCGGCGATCTCTTCGAGGGAAACGTCGCCGATGCAGATGCGTCCGCTCTGATCGTGGCGAGTGCTGATGGGCCACAAAGCCGGATCCAAGCGCGGTGTCATCGCGCTGCGTAGGGACGGGAAGATGTCGAGAAGCGTCACGTCGATCTCCTGAGGGTGACCCGCTCGGTGCGGGGCTACCAACAGATCTACTCCGGAAAAGTGCCGGTGGACCTTGTCTTGACGGGTATTTGACGGGGATACGACTGAGTTTGACGGCGTCCTTTTATGTCGTTCGTCGTCGCTTCCAGCCGAACCAACCGAGCGCCGCCAGCAGCGCAACCGCCGCGACACCGCTAACGACCGCTGTTTTGTCGATATAGACGCCGATAGACGGAGTACCGCCGGCTTCCGGAACATAACCTGCGCCGTAGACGGATTCAACTGTTGCCTGGACGTCGAAATCGGTTCCGGTATAGGGGGCGCAGCTGTATCCCTCGTATTCGGCGTCGACGTCGTAGGGCGCCGACAGGAACATCAGTCGTTCGGTACCGAGTACGTAGCTTGTGCCGCAACCATTCCCGTTTGCGAGTGTTCCCACCGACGTCACGGACGAGACATCACCCTTGTAGACGCGACTGACGTCGAACAGATAGGTGTCCTCGAACCCGTCCGAGGATTTCTCGGTGGGCGTGCCGAGGAAGATTGTGCTGGAGACACTCACTGCCTCTTGCGGCGACTCGAAGGAAACACACGAGCACGCGTTTGCCGTGGTGGGTAGCAGTAAGGGCAACCCTCCGGTCGTGAGAAGGATTGCCCCTACAGCCAACGAGCGAGAAGTTCGGATGACTCAGCCGCCGAGCTTCTTGTAGAACGTGCCAACGATCGGGGCGACAACTGCGCGCGGGGTGTAACCGCCGGCGACGGACATCGCCTTGCTCAGGATGCCCGGGACAACGCGCATCTTGTTCTCGGCCAGACCGTCGAGGGAGACCTTGGCCGTGTATTCGCTCGAGATCCAGAAGAAGTCCGGGACCAGCTTGTCGACGATCGAGGCCTCGGCGGGGTCCGGGGTCTCGGTGCGAACCGGTCCGGGGGCGAGGAGAGTGACGTTGACGCCGCTGCCTTTGAGTTCCCCGCGCAGGGATTCCGCGAACGTGTTCACGAAGGCCTTGGTGGCGGCGTAGGTCGCATTGTTGGGAATCGGCATGTTTCCGGCGGCCGATCCGACCATCAGGATGCCGCCGGACTTGCGCTCGACCATTCCGGGCAGAACGGCCAGGGTGAGGTCGTGCACCGCGACGGCGTTGAGTTCGACTTGTGCGCGCTCGTAGCTCGGGTCGAGCTCGGCTACCGGCCCGAAGGTGGCGATACCGGCGTTGTTGCACAGGATGCTGATCTCACGCGTGCCCAGTTCCTCGACCAGGACGGCACGGGCCGCGCTGTCCGAGAGATCGCAGGCACGAACCTCGACGTCGACGCCGTGCTTGGCGCGAAGTGTCTCGGCAAGACCCTCCATGACGTCGCCGCGTCGTGCGACCAGGATCAGGGAGTGTCCGCGGGAGGCCAGATCAGTGGCCAGTGCCTCTCCGATTCCGGAGGAGGCACCGGTCACGACGGCGCGGGCTGTGGTGGTGGGTGTCGGCAGGCTCACGATCAGTCAGCGTAGTCGGTCAGATCTTCGCGGCCAGTCGTGTGCCCTGTTCGATGGCACGTTTTGCATCGAGTTCGCCGGCTACGTCTGCCCCGCCGATGATGTGGGTCACCATGCCGGCAACGGTCAGCTCGTCGACGAGATCGCGCACGGATTCCTGTCCGGCGCAGATCACGATGGTGTCGACCTGGAGGAGGCGAGGCTTCTCGTGCTTCTCGCCGAAGGTGATGTGCAGGCCGGCGTCGTCGATCCGTTCGTAGTTCACGCCGGAGAGTTCGTGCACACCCTTGTTCTTCAACGCGGCGCGGTGGACCCAGCCGGTTGTCTTGCCGAGGCCGGCTCCGATGCGTCCGGGCTTGCGCTGCAGGAGGTAGACCTCACGCTCCGAAAGCTCCGGGATGGGTGTGGTGAGCGCTCCCGGTGCCATCTCGGGTTCCGTGACGCCCCACTCCTGCTTCCATTCCTTCAGGTGCAAGGTGGGTGATGTTGGGTGAGTGAGGAATTCGCTGACGTCGACGCCGATACCCCCGGCTCCGATCACAGCGACGGTCTTGCCGACGGGCTTGCCCTCGCGGACCACCTCGGCGTACGTCAGTACCTTCGGATTCTCGATGCCGGGGATGTTCGGGACTCGCGGCGTCACTCCGGTGGCGACCACGACCTCGTCGAAGGATCCGATGAGATCGGCTGGAGTCACGCGTGTTTCAAGCTTGACGTCGACGCCGGCAAGGTCGAGTTGCCTGGTGTAGTACCGGATGGTTTCGGTGAACTCTTCCTTGCCTGGGATCAACTGCGCGATCCCGAACTGGCCGCCGATCGTGTCCGACGCCTCGAACAGGGTGACTGTGTGGCCGCGTTGTGCGAGATTCAACGCTGCAGAGAGACCGGCAGGTCCGCCGCCGACAACAGCAAGATTCTTGCTGCGGCGGGTGGCGGAGAGAACGAGCGTCGTCTCGCGTCCCGCGCGTGGATTGAGCAGGCAGGACACATGTTTGCGCACAAAGGCGTGGTCGAGGCAGGCCTGGTTGCAGGCGATGCAGGTATTGATCTCGTCTGGTGCTCCGCGTTGTGCTTTGTTTGCCCAGTCGGGATCGGCCAGCATCGGGCGGGCCATGGAGATCAATTGCGCGTCGCCGCGGGTGAGAATTTCCTCAGCCGTCTCGGGCATGTTGATCCGGTTGGATGCGACCACCGGAATGCTGACGTGCTTTTCGAGTTTGCCGGTGATGTCGACAAAGGCGGCGCGGGGTACGGAGGTCACGATAGTCGGCACCCGTGACTCGTGCCAGCCGATGTCGGTGTTGATGATCGTGGCGCCTGCAGCTTCGATTTCCTGTGCCAGAGTGACGATTTCATCCCACGTCTGACCGCCTTCGACCAGATCGGCCATAGACAGGCGGAACACGACGATGAAGTTCGGACCGACGGCGCGGCGGGTGCGTCTGACGATCTCGACGGCCATGCGTCGACGGTTCTCGGAGCTACCACCCCATTGATCTTTACGCTTGTTCGTGCGCTCGCACAGGAACTGGTTGATGAAATAGCCTTCGCCACCCATGATTTCGACGCCGTCGTATCCGGCGGATTGAGCGAGCTTGGCGCAACGGACGTAGTTGCGGATCTGCCAGCGCACCCCACGATCAGTGAGCCGCCGTGGCCGGAACGGGTTGATCGGCGCTTTGATCGACGACGCCGACACACTGAACGGTTGGTAGCTGTACCGACCGGCGTGCAGGATCTGCAATGCGATCTTGCCACCTGCGTCGTGTACTGCCTTGGTGATCCGGCGATGGCGGCGCGCCTCGATCTTGTTGGTCAGCTTGGCTCCGAACGGAAGGAGCCAGCCGGTGCGGTTGGGGGCGTAGCCGCCGGTGACGATCAATCCGACGCCGCCGCGCGCGCGTTCGGCAAAGTACTCGGCAAGTTTGTCGATGTCTTTGGCCCGGTCTTCGAGACCGGTGTGGATCGAACCCATGACTACGCGGTTCTTCAGTGTGGTGAACCCGAGGTCGAGGGGTTCGAACAGGAGGGGGAACTGCGGAGTGGTCATGGCTGCGGGTGTCCTTCCGAGTTGCTGGCAGCGGAGTTGTTGTCGGCTGAGTTGTTGTCGGCAGGGGGTAGGGCGTCCAGAATTTCCTGGCACCAGTCGACAAAGCCCTCTTCGACGCGGATGCCGCCGCGCAGAACGAGATACTGATGCAGGGGTGATCCGGAGAGAGCTGTGGGATTGGGGAAGTCGCGTTTCTCGATAAGTCGGTAGACGTCGAGTCGGGAGGCGTGGCCGTCGCGGTGGCGAGCGACTTCGTCTCGAAGTGCGGGGATGTCTGCGCTACCGGCGGCGCGGATCTTCACGGCCAGTTCATTACGCAGATGGCTGGGTTCGGACGGTTCGGCTATCCAGCGCGTCAGCTCGGCGCGGCCGGCTCCGGAGACCCGATACACCTTCTTGTCCGGGCGCCCGTCCTGAGCGACGGTTTCCACCTCGAGCCACCCGGCTTCGTCCATCCGCTTGAGTACGCGGTAGATCTGCTGGTGCGTCGCGCTGTGGAAGAACCCGATCGACTTGTCGAATCGACGGGTCAGGTCGTAGCCCGACGCCTCCTGCTCGGTCAGCGAGGTGAGGAGCGCGTGTTCGAGTGCCATGAGTGAAGTATGTATGCACCTCGTTTCATATGCAACCAAGTGCATACCCTGAAAAGTTTGCACTGTTTTGTCCCTCTCGCTCGAATAGGCTCGCGATCATGAGCGCAGAGTCGACAAGTACGCAGGCGGAACCGCCCGCAGGGATAGGCGCCGCGGCGACCAAGAGTCAGGTGGTTGCGTGGGGGCTGTGGGACTGGGGATCTGCAGCATTCAACGCGGTGATCTTGACTTTTGTCTTCTCCGTTTACCTCACCGACGCAGTGGGCGACGATCTACCCGGCTCGGTGTCGGCCACAACATGGCTCAGTTGGGCACTCGGAATCGCCGGATTCTTCATCGCGATTCTTGCTCCCGTCACCGGACAACGGTTCGACGCGTCAGGCAAGCGCAAGTGGTCGTTGGCGATCCTCACCGGCATCACCGTTCTGTCGATGGCTGGGTTGTACTTCGTCGAGGACAACTATCGGTATCTGTGGCTGGGGCTTGTGCTCCTCGCCATCGGTTCGGTGATCTTCGAACTGGCCGGAGTTCCGTACAACGCCATGATGCGGCAGGTGTCGACGCCGGAGAACTTGGGCCGCGTGTCCGGGTTCGGCTGGGCCATGGGTTATTTCGGTGGAATTGTTCTGTTGTTGCTCTGCTACTTCGGGTTCATCGTCGGTGACGGCGACACGCGAGGTTTTCTGGGATTGACCACCGACGGCGGCCTGAACATCCGGATGGTGGCACTGCTTGCGGCGGTATGGTTTGCCGTCTTCGCGATCCCGGTGTTCTTCAAGGTGCCCGAGTTGCCTACGCCCGACGCAGATCCGGGTGCGGCAAAGGCGGGGTTCCTCGATTCCTACCGCGTGCTGTGGCGCGACTTGCGCGAACTGTGGATCGTCGACCGTCGCACTATCTGGTACTTGATCGCGAGCGCCTTGTTCCGCGACGGACTCGCCGGGGTGTTCACTTTCGGTGCTGTCCTTGCCGTGAATGTGTACGGCATCAGTGCTGCGGACGTACTGTTGTTCGGCGTTGCGGCCAACGTTATTTCGGCCATCGGCGCCTTGGTGGCAGGGCGATTCGACGACCGGATCGGGCCCAAGCAGGTCATCACCGTATCGCTCGCGTCGATGATCGTGGTCGGTGCAATCTTGATCGCGGTGTCCGGGCCGGTGATGTTCTGGATCTTCGGACTCGCGCTGTGCTTGTTTGTCGGGCCGGCACAATCGTCCGCTCGAACGTTCCTGGCGCGCATCACTCCGCCCGGTCGTGAAGGTCAGCTTTTTGGTCTGTATGCGACCACAGGCCGAGCAGTATCGTTTCTTGCGCCGACACTGTTCGGCCTGTTTGCGTGGATGTTCGGTGCCGATCGCGCCGGCATCGTCGGACTGTTGGTGGTTCTTGCTGTGGGTCTGGCTGCCTTGTCGCTGGTCAAGGCGCCCGAAGGCGACAGTGCGGAGGCTGTTAGTCCTTGAAGTAGACCAATTGGTGAGTGGTGGCCAGCAGTTCGCCGTCACTGCCCCATAATTCGGCGCTCTGATCGAAGTAACCGTTACCGAAACGCTGGGTGCGTGCGGTTCCGAGGACGGAGCGATCGGACTGCCGGGCCAGCGCTGCGGCGTCGGCATGGAAGTAGATCGTCAGCGATACGGTTCCAGCGGGAGCCATCTTGCCGCGGCGCAGGAACACTCGCGGAAAGAACACATCGCACAACGAGGTCAGCGAGAAGAAATCAAGCGCGCGCGGCGGGCTGTCGCGAACCCAGAGAGTCGAGACGGAGTCGGGATGCTCGCCGGATTCCAGATCGGGGATTGCGCCCTCGATAAACCGCATTTCGTAATTCTGAGCCCAAGCGATGAACTCGGGGAACGGTTGCGCGGGAACATCTTCTGCAGCCGGCACCGCGGGCATCTCGATTTCCGTGGAGTCCCAGGTATCGCGGCGGAGGCCGAACACAGCTGTTGCGGTAGTCGCCACGGTGCCGTTCTGAGCGAGTTCGATCCACCAATGCTGTGTCGTTCGGTTGGTGCGCACCGGACGCGCAGTGATCTCGAACTGGCCTTCGGCGATCGGGCCCGCAAAATTGACCGTCAGCGACAGTGGTTCACCTAGGCACTCGGGGTGCCGCTGAACCGAGGCCAGCAACGTGGCCGAGGTGATTCCGCCGAACGGGCCGACCATGTTGTTGTATGCGGTACTGGTGTGCCCGGTCGAGAGACCCGGCGTAATGGATTCCAGGTCGACTGCGGCATCAAACGGATGCGGGGGTGCAACGGTTGTGGTCACGACAAGCTCCTGACGGTGAAATCGGTGTAGTAGGCAGTCAGTATATGTATGACAACCTACATAGAAGCTCAGGTGTAGGTCGGATCAGGCTCCCGCTCGCCGGATTATCGCGTCCGCCAGTTCCTCGGCGCGTTCCTCGGGTACCCAGTGACTGCCGCCCTCCAGAACCACAAATTCGTACGGCGCATCCACGAATTCACCGCATCGTTCTGCTGCGGCGCGGCCGAGTGCGGTGTCGGCCGTACTCCAGACGTACGTCGTCGGAACAGTGGTGGGGGCTATGTCTCCGAAATCGCGAGTCATGGCGCGATACCAGTTCAATGCGCCGGTCAATGCTCCATCGCCACTGAGGATGCGAATATGTTCGTCGGCGAACTCGGGATCGATCTGGCCGTCGAACATCGCCCGCAATCGTCGGAAGTTGTCCTCCGACAACACCTTTTCGGCCTTCCCTTCCTGGCGGAGCAGTCGGATGTACGTCGAGCGTTCCTTTTGATCCTGGTCTTCGCGCAGCGCCCAACCGAAAGCGGTGGGGTGGGGAACCGAGATTGCGGTCAGGCTGCGAATTCGCTGTGGATGCCGTCCCGCAACCTGCCAGGCCACTGCGGATCCCCAGTCGTGGCCGACAAGATGAGCGTCGGGCAACCCCAGGGCGTCGAGCAGGCCGACGGTATCGGCAACAAGGTGCTCGATGCGATAGGCGTCGACGCCGGAGGGACGGGCATCGGGGGAATACCCGCGCTGATGCGGCGCTATGACGCGAAATCCGGCGGCCGTCAGTAGGGGAGTCACTTTGCCCCAGGACGCGGCGCTTTCGGGGAATCCATGCAAGGCAAGAAGCGGGACGCCGTCGTCCGGACCGGAAATCAGGACGTCGAATGTCAGGTCGCCGACAGGAATCCGAAACGTATTCGTGGAGGACATGGTGCCACCGTACGAGGCAACTCCGGATCCACACCACACTTCGGGCTGAATTGATGACCGGCGGTCGCCTCAGCAGGCGATACGTTTGGGGGAAGGTGTGCGAAAGGCAGACTACTGGTGTCCGCGGGCCGGCCGTGTCTGTAGTTCTGGTGCGGCGGCGGTCAGTAGGGCGGCCCGATCGCGGGTCAACGGCGGATAGATGCGTTGGGTGTTGATGGTGTTCTTGGTGGCTTTGGCCTGTGCGCCGGTCGCCACAACTTGCCGATCCCAGCCTTCGGTGTAGACCGCACCTGCCGGGCCTAGGTCCAAAACCGTGACATACCACGGGATGCGGAGGGCCAGCATCGGATTGCCGAGCAGATCACCGATCACGTTGTACCCGGCGTAGCGGCCCATCGGCCGGCTGTGCTGGCAGGACATCACCGACTGATGCTGATTATCCATCTTCGCGGTGGCGACGTCGCCGGCAGCGAATACGCCTGGTACGCCGATCACCTGGAGATAGTCGTCGACCGGGAGCCGTCCGAGCCGATCACGTTCGACCGGGAATTGCGCGGTCAACGGGTTTGCCTTCATGCCGGCGCACCAGATGACCGTCGCGGCGGGCACCATCTCATCCGAAGACAGCGTGACCCCGCCCTGGTCCACCGTGGTCACACTCATCCCGGTCAGTGTCTCGACTCCGGTGTTGGACAATGCCGCTTCGATGACCGGCCTCGCCGACGCACCCATATCCGATCCGACGTTGGGGTTGTGGTCCACCAGCACCACGCGCGAGGTCACGTCGGCGCCGAACAGGGCAGTGAGCCGGCCTGGCAACTCGCAGGCGGTTTCGATGCCCGTCAGGCCGGCCCCGACCACCACCACGGTCGCCGCGGCGGGTGTGACGGGTCCTTCGGCCAGCAGGGTCAAATGAGCGTCGAGTTTCATTGCGCCGTCGTAGGTATCGACGTCGAACCCGAACTCCGTCAGACCCGGGATATCGGGTCGGGCTACACGGCTACCTGCCGCCAGAACGAGGCGGTCGTAGCCGTACGTCTGTGACTGACCACCGACGTTTGCGGAGACGGTCCGCGCACCGGTGTCGATTGCGGTCACCTCCGCGCTGACATAGGCGATCCCGGCCGGGTTGAGGACATCGGCCAGCGGGATGCGGCAGGCGCTGAGATCGGTCTCGTAGTTGCGCACCCGGATGTCGTGGAAGGGCTGGGCACTGAGCACCGTGATCGACACCTGCCCGGCCGGTATCCCGAGTTCGTCGAGCCGCCGAGCAGCGCCGAGCGCGGCCCATAATCCGGCGAATCCGGAACCGATGATGATGACATCGCTCATGCGTCGAGGGTCTCACGGATCGCGGCAGAACAGGTGTGTGCTGCGTTGGAATGTCGAGAACGCTGCGATAAGAGAAACAATTCGCCGATGACTTAGCCCGGTCTGTCAGGTCAGTATCTGAGTACGAGCGCCATTTTTTACGTCGAGAGGTACAAACTTATGTCGATCGATCATGTTCTCGCTGTTGTCCCCGTTCGAGATCTGACAGAGGCAGTGCAGTGGTACTCGAGTCTGTTCGGACGCGGGCCTGACAATCGCCCGATGGTGAACTTGGCAGAATGGCGCGTGACTGACACTGGATGGGTGCAGGTCACGGTGGACACTCGCCGTGCGGGTCTAGCGCTGCTCAACTTTGCCGTGGACGACCTCACGACGCACCGTGAGGCGGTCGGTGTGCGAGGGCTGACGCTGGATGCGGTGGTGGATGCAAACAAAGGTGTGCAGTTGTCGAGTATCAGCGATCCTGACGGCAACACGCTGACATTCATCGGCGGGTTCCGGATCCACTACTAACCGGAACTACGCCTCGTGTACGAGTTCGTAGTGTTCGACTCTGTTTCTAGGTTCGAGAGGGATCCCAGGTAGCCATACCCAGAATGATCAGCCGCAACTGCTTCTCGGCCCGCGCGATTACAGCATCTTCGCTGGGATATCCCGGCGAGCCTGCGTCGAGGAGTGCCACGACGGCGGTGAACATCACGCCGACGATCAGGTCGGCCGCAATTTCAAGATCGTCGTTTCGCCAGTTTTCCAGCCCAGCCATTCGGGAGAGGTCGACGGTGAGTTCGCTGACGAACAATCGCATCTCGGTGTTGATGGCGCGTCGTATCTCGCTGATGCCGCCGTAGCGTTCGCGGCAGAGGAAGCGAAACTCGCGCTCGTGTGAATGAACCTGGCGGACAAGGATATCGAGTGAGGTTCCGGCGTTCTTGGGGCTGGGGTCGCGCCTGGCGTCGCGCAACATTTGCCGAAGCATGCGCATGCTCTCCTCGACCAGGACGACTCCGAGGTCTTCCATCGAGGCGAAGTGCCGATAGAAGGCCGTGGGGACGATGCCCGCCTCGCGGGCCACTTCGCGGAGGCTGATGCCGGCAAAACTCCGGTCGGCGAGGAGATCCATCGCGGTATCGAGCAGCGCTTGGCGTGTGCGCTCCTTCTTGGCTGCGCGATTTTCCGGCTCAGCCTTGGTCACGATGTACGAGTGTAGATATCGGCACGGTGGACTCTTTCTGTGGATCGCGTAACTCACGTCACATTCATCTTGACATATACCTGTGTGCACCTGTCACACTATTATCAGTGAACATTTGTACACTGAAATTATGCAACCTGGAAGGAGTGGCTGACAATGGCATCAACCTCCAAGACTCTGGCCAGACGCGGGCTGGCCCTGATCGAAGCCATGGCTGCTCCGCATCAGATCGATCGGTACCTCGAACTCGTCAATCCCATGGCGACGGTGCGCGACATTCGCGGGCAGGTCGTAGCGGTCGACCATCCGACCGCTGATTCAGTGACATTGACCCTGCGTCCGACGCGCCAGTGGCGCGGATTCTCTGCCGGACAGTTCGTCCAGGTAGGCGTCGTGATCGACGGGGTGCGTCATACCCGCTGCTACTCACCGGCTGGTTCTGCGTCCAGCCGTGATGGCCTTATCGAACTCACCGTGAAAGCCCATCCCGGTGGGCTGGTGTCGCAGTATTTGAACGCGCATGCCGAACCGGGACTTGTAGTCAGCTTGTCGCAGGCCGACGGTGTTTTTACGCTCCCCATCGAACGGCCCTCCCACATACTCCTGATCAGCGGTGGCAGTGGAATCACCCCGGTGATGTCGATGCTGCGCACCCTCGTCGACGCAGAACATCGCGGCGAGATCGTGTTCCTGCATTACGTGAACACCAAGAAGGATGTGTCGTATCTCCACGCGTTGAAGGGCATCGCTGAGCAGCATCGGAATGTGAAACTGGTACTCGTGTACACCGAATCCGGTGGGGGAGACCTGGACGGTTTCTTCGACAACACGCACCTGAGCGCGGTCGCGCCCTGGATTGCCGATCCGGAAACGGCCGATGCGCAGGCGTACCTCTGCGGGCCACCCGGGCTGATGCACGGTGTGCGCGAGGTCTTTCGTGAACTCGACATCGAGCACCTGCTCCATACCGAGGAGTTTGCACCCGCCGCAGCTGAACCCGGCGACGCAGGCGGCGAAGTGTCGTTCACGAAAAGTGGAGTGGCGGCCGAAAACTCAGGCAAAACCCTCCTCGAACAGGCGGAAGCCGCGGGGCTGAGTCCGGAATACGGCTGCCGGATGGGCATCTGCTTCTCGTGTACCTCCGTCAAGAAGCTCGGCCGAACACGCAACATTCGCACCGGTGAGACCGACGACGAACCCGACAAGAAGATCCAACTCTGTGTCAGCGCACCCGTCGGCGACGTCGCCGTGGATATCTGAGCGAAGACACCAACACTTTTTGGAGACTGTCATGTTTGGACTTTCCCTTTCTACACTCCCTTTCCTGGGCAACGGACCTGATAAGAACCCCGACGCTCCGGTAGTACTCACCTACGACCAGGTCGAGGAAATCGGCCGTGAGTTGGATGCGATCCGGGATCGCACGGTCGCATCGCTCGGCGCCGAGGACCGCGAATACATTTATCGGATCATCAAGGCGCAGCGTGGTTTCGAGGTTGCCGGCCGAGGTCTGATGTACCTTGGCTTCCTGCCGCCGGTGTGGCTCGCAGCGGTGGGCGCGCTGAGTATCTCGAAGATCCTGGACAACATGGAGATCGGGCACAACGTCATGCACGGTCAGTACGACTGGATGCGTGAACCAGGCCTCAATTCCGAAGTGTTCGAATGGGATACGGTGTGTCCGTCGGACCAGTGGCGTCACTCGCACAACTACATGCATCACACCTACACAAATATTCTGGGCAAAGACCGGGATATCGGATACGGCATTCTGCGTATCGACCCAGCCCAAAAATGGAACCCCTATTACCTCGGTAATCCGGTATGGGCGTTTGCCTTGATGATGCTCTTCGAGTGGGGCGTCATGATGCATGATCTGGAGATCGAGAATGTCCTCGCCGGCAAGCGGAAATGGTACGACGTCAAACCGCTGATCAAGGGTTGGTGGAAGAAGGCAGGCAAGCAGGTCCTCAAGGACTACGTTATCTTCCCGGCTCTTACCGGACCGCTGTTCGCCACCACTCTGGCAGGAAATGTCACCGCAAATCTGGTCCGGAACGTATGGACCTACTCGATCATCTTCTGCGGCCATTTCCCCACCGGCGTACAGAGTTTCACGGAGGACGAGACGGCCGAGGAGACTCGGGGGCAGTGGTATGTCCGTCAGATGCTCGGCAGTGCCAACATCCAAGGCAGTCCGTTGTTCCACATCATGTCCGGCAACTTGTCCCACCAGATCGAACATCATCTGTTCCCGGACCTGCCGGCACATCGGTACCCGCAGATTGCGCCTGAGGTCGAGGCACTGTGCGCGCAGTACGGTTTGCCGTACAACACGGGTGGCTTCTGGAAGCAGATCGGATCGGTATGGGGCAAGATCTTCAAGTTTGCCTTGCCGCCTGGAATGATCAAGTCACAGAGTCTTACCGGTGTTATTGTCGAACGCCAGAGAACCGTAGCCTGAGAGGCGCACACGTGATGGTCGGGAAATTTGAACGTCGCAAAGACACCGTCCAGGAATTGACGGAATCGGCGGCCACGCACGTCGGATCCATCGCGATGATCATCGCCGGTGCAGTCCGCGACGTGACCCGGGAAATCGGGGACTGGGTATCCGACGGTATCGAAATGCGTGAGGCGGCAAAGAAAGCCGCCGCCGACGACACAACCGAACCACCGACTTAACTGATCCGGCAACGCTGATCCGTCAACACTGATCCGTCAACACTGATCCAGCAACACTGATCCAGCAACACTGTTTCGTCAACGCAAAGGACGCCCCCACTCAGTGGAGGCGTCCTTTGCCGGTTAGACGGTACTTCTTAGATAACGCCCAGCGAGATCATGGCGTCGGCGACCTTGACGAAGCCGGCGATGTTCGCGCCGTGCACGTAGTCGCCAGGCTTGCCGTACTCGGCAGCCGTGTTGATGGTGCGGCTGTGGATGCCACGCATGATGCGGGCGAGACGCTCGTCGGTGTACTCGAAGCTCCAGGAATCGCGTGACGCGTTCTGCTGCATTTCGAGAGCCGAGGTGGCGACGCCACCGGCGTTTGCTGCCTTACCTGGAGCAAACGCGACGTTGGAGTCGCGGAAGAGTGCGATGCCACCGGGGGTGGTGGGCATGTTCGCGCCTTCGGCAACAGCCTGAACGCCGTTGGCGATCAAGGTCTTTGCGGCGTCTTCATCGAGCTCGTTCTGGGTTGCGCAGGGGAGTGCAACGTCGCACGGCACGTCCCAGATGGAACCGCCGGCGATGAACTGTGCGTGCGGAACGGCGTCGGCGTACTCGCTGATGCGGCCGCGGCGAACTTCCTTGATCTCCTTGAGGAGGTCGAGGTCGATGCCCTTCTTGTCCACGATGTACCCCGAGGAGTCGGAGCAGGCGATCGCGACGCCGCCGAGCTTGTGGATCTTCTGGATCGCGTAGATGGCGACGTTGCCGGATCCGGAGATCACGACGTTCTTGCCCTCGAGGTCTTCGCCCTTGGCCTTGAGCATTTCGGCGACGAAGTACGCAACGCCGTAGCCGGTGGCCTCGGTGCGGACCTGAGACCCGCCCCAGGTGATGCCCTTGCCGGTGAGAACGCCGGACTCGTAGGTGTTGGTCAGTCGCTTGTACTGGCCGAACAGGTAACCGATCTCGCGGCCACCGACGCCGATGTCGCCGGCCGGAACGTCGGTGTATTCACCGATGTGGCGCTGCAGTTCCGTCATGAAGGACTGACAGAAACGCATGACCTCTGCGTCGGTGCGGCCCTTGGGATCGAAGTCCGATCCACCCTTGCCGCCGCCGATGGGCAGGCCGGTGAGGGAGTTCTTGAAGATCTGCTCGAAGCCGAGGAACTTCACGATGCCCAGGTTGACACTGGGGTGGAACCGCAGGCCGCCCTTGTACGGGCCGAGTGCGCTGTTGTACTGGACGCGGAAGCCACGGTTGACGTGAACATTGCCGTTGTCGTCGGTCCACGGCACGCGGAAGATGATCTGGCGTTCCGGCTCGCACAGGCGCTCGATCAGCCCGGCGTCGGCGTAGCGCGGGTGGCGCTCGAGTACGACGTGGAGAGATTCGAAAACTTCGGCTGCAGCCTGGTGGAACTCCGGCTCACCTGCATTGCGAACCAACACCTGATCATAAATCTGCGCTACGCGGTCACGTACGGACACCGCTCACCTACCTGACATTGTGAGTACTTTTTTACATTTCCGTTACATAGTAGGCGCCTTTGTTGCCCAATCCGGCATCCGTTGGGCGAAGGTGAAATCCGCCACACCGGGTTTTTCCGGGAAATCAAGTGACCGTTTTATAACGATTTGCTCTTCTTTCACTCTGTTAACACTGCGCTGGTGGTTTGCTGGCGGAGCGAACAAATAGACAGAGGGGATGCGTGTGCGCTCGAAACGGTCTGTGTCAGCGTTGTTGTCCATAGGTGTAGTCACGATTGCGGCAACCATCGCGTCAGCCCCAGCGGCATCGGCGATAGGTGGACCGTGTGGGGCAGGCGGTACCGGTTCGCTTGGCTCGCTGACGGGTTCGATGACGGGTTCCCTCTCGGGCTCTGCCGGCACGGGATCGCTGGTCAATTCTTTGCCCTGGATCACGGGCGCACCGAACGGCGCATTGCCCGTATTGACCGGCCGGACCAAGGCAATCGAAATGGTGACCGGCCCTGGCAGCCCGAACGACACGATCAACCGGTTCAACGTCTCGGGTACAGACCTCGGAATCATGTGGGACAACGGGCTTTCCGGAGCTGACCACAACGTGTTGATGGCATTCGGTGACACTGTCGGCGACTGCGAGGTCGACGGCGACGACTGGCGCAGCAATGTGCTCTTCCGCAGTAGTAACACCGATTTCCAGGACCGGCTTCGGATCGACAGTTCACCCAAGGACCTTCCGAACCACTCCAAGGAGATCATCCCCGGATTCGGCATCCCGTTCGAGTTCACCACGATCCCGACGGCCGGCATCTCCTACGGCGGTGTGCAATACATCCGGTTCATGTCGGTTCGTACGTGGGACGAGCCGGGCGCCTGGACAACCAACTACTCGGCGCTGGCCTACTCGACGGATAACGGCGAGAACTGGGACATCGATCCCGTGACGGTACGCGCCAACACTCCTGGCCTCGACATTCCGGGAATTCCGGCTGTGTCCTCGATCAACGAGAACTTTCAGCAGAGCGCGTTCGTCGACGGTGGCGACGGCTATATCTACGAGTACGGCACCCCGTCGGGACGCTTCGGGAAGGCAGTTTTGGCGCGTGTCCTCGGTGCAGAACTGCGAAACCCCCTTGCCTACACGTATTGGGACGGTTCGGGTTGGAGTGCGAACTCCGACGACGCGGTGCAGGTCATCAAGGCCCCGGTCAGTGAACTCGCGGTGCAGTGGAACGACTATCTCGACAAGTACGTCGCGATGTACACCAGCGCGGACGGCAGTCTGGTGATTCGGCAGGCCGATCATCCCGAGGGTCCGTGGAGTGGCACGCAGACCCTTCTGAGCGGATATACCCTGCCGAGCCTGTACGGCGGGTTCATGCACCCGTGGACCTCTCGAACCGGCAACACGCTCGAGTTTGTCGCGACAACGTGGGATCGCTACAACGTGATCTATATGCAGACAGACCTGACGGGCATGAAGATGTCGTCGTCGGATTCGCGCGACCGGCCGGACCCAGCGACAACCGGTGAGGCTCAGCTCCTGGAGATGAGAATGCCCGGAGAATAGCAATATGGAATAGAAATATGGCATAGCAATATGGCCTGCAACCGGAATTCGGTTGCAGGCCATATTCTTTGTCGTCAGAGGATGTAGAGCATTTCCTGATAGGTGGGGAGCGGCCAGTGGTCGTCCGCAACCATGGTTTCCAGGAGATCCGCAGCGGTGCGAACATCCGCCATGGCCGGCATCAATGCCTCTTGCGCATGCGTGGCAGCTTCGAGCGGCGAGTCGTGGGGAATCACCTTGATCGCCGCGCGCAAAGCGGCAAGTGCTGCCCGAAGAGCGGTCACCGGTTCGGAAACCTCGGTCAGCGGCGCTGAATCCGGTTCGAGGCCGGCAGCCTTCAATGCGACGAAGTTCTGGGCGATCTCGGTCTGATGGCGGACCGCTGCGGGGAGAATAAGCGTCGTGCCGATCTCAACCGCCAGGCGTGCCTCGACGCCGATGCTCAGCGCGTACTGCTCGAGGCCGACCTCGTAGCGGCTGTGCATCTCTCGATGGTTGAAGACGTTGTACTTGTCGAAGAGCTCCAAAGCGGATTCGGAGATGAGTTCGGGCAAAGCGTCCAACGTGGTCCGTAGGTTGGGCAGTCCGCGTGCTTCCGCTTCGATCTGCCAGTTTTCCGAGTAGCCGTCACCGTTGAAGACGACGGCTCCGTGGTTGGTGATGATGTCGGTCAGCAGGTTCTGAACCGCGGTGTCGAAATCGGCACCGTCGGCAACTGCCGTTTCGAGTTCGGTTGCCATGTAGTCGAGAGCTTCGGCCATGATCGTGTTGATGGTCACCATCGGACCGTTGACGGTCTGCATGGACCCCGGAGCACGGAACTCGAACCTGTTGCCGGTGAAGGCAAATGGGCTGGTCCGGTTGCGGTCGCCGGGATCAGTGGGGAGAACGGGGAGCGTGTCGGCACCGATCATCATGGTGCCCTTGTCCTTCGACGACGTCGCAGCACCCTTGGCGATCTGCTCGAACACGTCGGCCAGTTGGTCGCCGAGGAAGATCGAGATGATCGCGGGCGGAGCCTCGTTGGCGCCGAGGCGGTGATCGTTGGTAGCCGACGCCACGGAGGCGCGCAGGAGTCCCGCGTACTTGTGGACGGCGCGGATCACAGCTGCACAGAACACCAGGAACTGAGCATTGTCGTGCGGATTATCGCCTGGGACAAGCAAGCTGCCGAGTTCCGAGTTACCCAACGAGAAGTTGACGTGCTTGCCGGAGCCGTTGACACCGTCGAACGGCTTCTCGTGGAACAGGCACTCCATGCCGTGCTTCTTGGCGACGGTCTTGAACGTGGTCATCAACAGCTGCTGATGGTCGGCGGCGATGTTGCCGCGCTCGAACATCGGCGCGATCTCGAACTGGCCGGGAGCAACCTCGTTGTGACGGGTCTTCGCGGGAATGCCGAGTTTGAACAGTTCGCGTTCGGTATCCATCATGAAGCCGAGGACTCGCTCGGGGATGGCGCCGAAGTAGTGGTCGTCGAACTCCTGGCCCTTGGGTGGCTTGGTGCCGAAGAGCGTGCGGCCGGCATTGAGCAGGTCGGGGCGGGCGAGGAAGAAGTGCCGATCGATCAGGAAGTACTCCTGCTCGGGACCGCAGAAGGACACAATCTGCTCGGGTTCGGTGTGGCCGAACAGCTTCAGGATGCGTTCGGCGTGCACGCCCATCACCTGCTGCGAGCGGAGCAGCGGAGTCTTGTGGTCGAGCGCTTCGCCGGTCATCGATACGAAAACCGTAGGGATGCAGAGGGTATTGCCGTTGGGGTTCTCGAGAACGTATGCCGGGCTGGTGACGTCCCAGCCGGTGTATCCGCGAGCCTCGAACGTGTTGCGCAGGCCGCCGTTGGGGAAGCTCGACGCATCCGGCTCACCCTGGATGAGTGTCTTGCCCGCAAATTCGGCGAGCGCAGACCCGTCGCCGACCGGCTCGAAGAAGCTGTCGTGCTTCTCGGCCGTCAGGCCGGTCAGTGGGTAGAAGACATGCGCGTAGTGGGTGGCGCCCTTCTCGAGTGCCCAGTCCTTCATGGCCGATGCAACGGCGTCTGCAACCGCCGGGTCGAGGGGCTTGCCCTGTTCGATCGTGGCGATCACGGACTTGTAGATCTGCTTGGGCAGGCGCTTCTGCATCACCACTTTGTTGAACACGTTGGCGCCGAACACCTCGCCGGGAGCTTCGTCGCCTGAGAAACTCACGACGGGAGGTGTGTAGGCCTCGACGTCCTTGATCGCTTGCAGACGAACTGCATTTCCACTCATCTACGTACCCCTCGCGCGGCCCAGGGCAGCTTGTTGCGACCCGATTGCCGATCACTTTACGAACCTTCTGTATCGGGAATGTTTCACAGACATTGCGCCTGCCCTCGACTTGTCGGTGGGTTCGGGCAGGATTGCCGAATGTCAGCGATCAGGGTGTTGGTGGGCAGTGCGGTCGAACCGGAAAATCTCGCGGAGGTCATAGGTATCTATCGCGAACTTGTTCGCGAGACCCGCAAGGAGAGCGGCTGCATCAGCTACGAATTGCTGCAGCAAAGCGACAATCCCGGTGAGCTGATGTTGGTGGAGGAATGGGAATCCCAAGCGCACCTGGACGCTCACACGCACACCGATCATTTTGTGCGGTTGGTTGCGGCCCTGGACAGGTTGGAGAAGGCCGCGCCGGCGCTGATTTATTCAAAAGTGTTGTGACGCAGATATTCCCATAGGTATTGATTGCTGTTAGAATCGAATGTACGTTCGAACTGGGGGGTGTTGATGAGCGGCATTGTGGATGCATTGGTCGAAGGACATGCGTCCATTGCGCGCGCCCAGTTCCTCGAAGTTGATGCCGTCACGTCGCTGTACTTCGAGCGGTGTTCCGAGGATGAGAACGTCGGTCGCAATGCCGCGGTGCAGGGTGAATTCGTTCATGTCGAAGTTGCGTTCGTTCTGAGTATCACCGAGTATGCGGCGACGCGGATGATCTCGTTGGGGTGCGATCTGCGCTTGCGGTTGCATCGGGTGTCTGCGGCATTTGCGTCGGGAGAGATTGATCTCGGTAAGGCGACAGCGCTTTCGGATGCGCTGGCCAATGTGTCCGATGATGCACTTGACCTCATTGAACAGTTACTTCTGGACGGCGCCGACAAATGCAGCAGCAGCAGGCTCAAGGCCCGAGCGCGCAGCCTGATCGCACGCCATGATCCGGAAGGTGTGCGCGCTCGGCGGCGGCGCGCGCAGGAAGACCGCGATGTGCGGATCAGTGCAGGCGTTGACGGTATGTCGACGCTCGACGGTGTGCTGCCGGCGGTTGGTGCCCAGATTGTGGCGGCAAAGCTGCAGACGATGTCGCGGCAGGTATGTGCGCGCGATCCTCGAACCTTGGCGCAACGTCGCGCCGACGCCTTGGTAGCGCTGTCGGAGGGGCGGGCGGTTCTCGCCTGTGCATGTGGCACTGATTGTGGGCGGGATGTGGAGCCGGTATCAGCCCCGTCGCAAGCGACAATTCTGGTGGGCGTCAATGTTTCCACGTTGCTCGGTTTTGATGATCTACCGGCTTTTCTGCATGGGTACGGTGCTATCGATGCGGAGTTGGCGCGGGAAATTGCGGCCGATGCTGTGTGGCGGCAAGTGCTGACGCTCTCGGAGAAGGATCGTCATATTCTCTGCCAAAACCTCACGGGAACACATGGTTTCAAGACTGGCGGACCTGTACTCGGAGTGGGTAGGCGGTCGAGCGCACCATTAGTGTCACCTGCCGCCGTTGCAGCGCGGAAGCGGTACCGGGAGGAGCGGACGTATCGACCTTCGGCTGCGCTTGCGCGGACGGTCCGGACCCGCGACGGTACGTGCCGGTTCCCGAATTGTGGTGTGCGGGCCGAGAATTGCGATCTCGATCATACTGTGGCGTTCAATCACGAGAATCCTGACCGCGGTGGGCTCACCACCGAGCAGAACCTGGCGTCCGTGTGCCGCAAGCATCATCGGCTCAAGACCTGGGGGTACTGGACCGTGCGGCAGATCGGAGGCGGGGCACTCGAATGGGTCGCACCGACTGGTTCTCTTGTCGTGACGAAGCCGCGGGGTGCGTTTTGTGATCCCGATGTGCAGTCCGATGAAGTCGAGCGGTTCCGGCTTACCGAAAGTCATGTGGTTGAGCGATTGTTCCGATGCCATGGTCGTGGCGTCGAGGCAGATCTCGAGTTCATGCTCGATTCCACGATGGCGGGATGGCGGCGACGGCGACCACTTGCTCGCGCTGCGATTCCATCCCACGTGGTGAACGAGCCACCACCGTTCTGACCAGAAAGTATGGTGCCCCCGGCAGGATTCGAACCTGCGACCAAGAGATTAGAAGGCTCTTGCTCTATCCCCTGAGCTACGGAGGCGCGGAGACGATATTACCTTCCCCCGTGACGGCGCTCGATCACCCCCGTCTGGAATACGCTCGATAGGAGAAGACGCCGAATGGGAGCTGCAGATGCGGGATGTTCTGTCCGAACTGATGAAGGTGTGGCGAGCCGACGGTACGGCAGGTGTCGGGACAGTGGTGCGGACGTTCCGGTCAGCTCCCCGGATGCCGGGCGCGTCGATGCTGGTGGCCCCTGACGGTTCGGTGACCGGCTCGGTGTCGGGTGGGTGCGTCGAAGGTGCCGTGTATGAAACAGCCACGGAGGTAATCGAATCCGGTGTACCGACCCTCGAAAGGTACGGCGTTGCCGATGACGACGCCTTTGCGGTGGGGCTGACATGCGGCGGCACGATCGAGGTCTTTGTCGAGGCTGTGTCGAGGGAGACGTTCGACAGTCTCGAGAGTGTGGCCGCCGATGTCGAGGAGCATCGCCCGGTAGCGGTGGCAACCGTCATAACTCACTCGGATCCGTCGTGGGTGGGCCGACGCATGGTGATACGACCGGACACCACGGACGGTTCGATCGGATCGGCGCGCGCGGATTCCGCGGTGACCGACGACGCTCGTGGCCTGTTGGCGGCAGGACGTACGGAAGTGCTGACGTACGGACCGGACGGTGAGCGTCGAGGTGAGGGGATGCGGGTTTTTGTCGCGAGCTACGCTCCCCGCGCCCGGATGCTGGTATTCGGCGCCATCGATTTTGCGGCCGCGGTTGCCAAGCAAGGTTCATTTCTCGGGTACCGGGTGACGGTGTGCGACGCCCGCGAGGTTTTTGCGACTCCGTCACGGTTTCCGACAGCCGACGAAGTGGTGATCGACTGGCCGCATCGATACCTGGCAGCACAGGCGGAGGCCGGCGCAATCGACTCACGCACGGTCATCTGCGTGTTGACGCACGATCCGAAATTCGACGTGCCCCTGCTCGAGGTTGCGCTCCGACTACCGGAAGTCGGGTTTGTCGGCGCGATGGGTTCGCGTCGCACACATCAAGACAGGCTCGAACGATTGCGCTCGGCAGGTGTCACCGACCTCGAGTTGGCGAGGCTGGCGAGTCCGATCGGTCTGGACCTCGGCGCGCGAACGCCGGAGGAAACCGCAGTGTCGATCGCGGCGGAGATCATCGCGCTTCGGTGGGGTGGTGAGGGCAAGCCGCTGAGCGGGTTGGCGGGCCCCATTCACCGCAGTTCAGGGGAATCCGAGAGTCGCTGACCTGGGGAAATGCACTACCGCCTGTGGCACCCTTGACTCGCTGTGACGCTCGGCAGAAGCTGAGATGACAGTCGAATGTGGGGTGCATCACATGCAGGTTCCTGGGCCGTTCGAGTACGAGCGGGCAACCGGTATCGACCACGCCATCGGATTGCTGGAGCGACTGGGCGATCAGGCGCGCGTTGTTGCGGGCGGACACAGCCTGCTTCCGATGATGAAGCTGCGACTGGCAAACCCCGAGTATCTGATCGACATCAACGACTTGGCCGAGGAACTTGGCTACATCGCGTTCGGGGACGGACACGTTCGGATCGGCGCGATGGCGCGTCATCGTCAGTTACTCGAATCCGACGACCTTGCCAGCGCCTTCCCGATCTTTCGGGACGCGGAAAAAGTGATCGCCGATCCGGTGGTGCGAAACCGCGGAACCATCGGCGGTTCGTTGTGTCAGGCCGACCCCGCGGAAGACCTCAGCACCGTGTGCTCGGTGTTGGAGGCGACGTGCGTCGTACGTGGTCCTTCGGGAACCCGCGACATTCCGATGGCGGAATTTCATGTCGGTCCCTATGAGACGGCCCTCAGCACAAACGAGATTCTGGTCGAGGTTCGGATTGCGAGCAGGGCCGACAGTTCGAGCGCGTACGCAAAGGTGGAACGGCGCGTGGGGGATTGGGCGATCACGGCTGCGGGTGCATCGGTGTGGATGGAAGGCGGCGCGATTAGGAGAGGACGGCTCGGCCTTACTGCGGTCAATTCCGATCCGCAGGCGCTGGCCGCGATTTCCGAGTATCTGGGTGGCAAGGCGCCGTCCGAGGAGGTCTACCGACGCGCTGGTGAGATGGCCGAGCAGGCCTGCGATCCCGTGACCGATCAGCGCGGAAGTGCCGACTACAAACGCCACCTCGCCGGCGTACTGACCGTCCGCACTCTGCGAACTGCTGTGGCCAGGATTGGGGAAGACTGATATGCGGGTATCGATGACGGTCAACGGTGAGCCGGTGTCGGAAGACGTGGAACCGCGCATGTTGTTGGTGCATTTCCTGCGAGACCAACTGCAGCTCACAGGAACTCACTGGGGATGTGACACCAGCAATTGTGGGACCTGCGTGGTGACGGTGGACGGGGAACCGGTGAAGTCGTGCACCATGCTCGCGGTTATGGCCGACGGTCACGAGATCGGAACCGTCGAAGGTCTTGAACGAGATGGTGTGCTCGACCCCATTCAAGAGGGTTTCATGCACTGCCACGGATTGCAGTGCGGTTTTTGCACTCCCGGGATGATGATCACCGCGCGAGCGCTCCTTGATCGCGATCCTGACCCTGACGAACTGACAATCAGGGAAGCGATTTCCGGTCAGATCTGCCGCTGCACGGGATACACGACGATCGTGCGCTCAGTGCAGTGGGCAGCGGCGCATCCGGTAGGAGGTGCGTCATGACCAGCGTGGACTCGGCGCCTGAGTTGGAGGTCAACGACGGAAAGCCGTGCGGGCATGGGCGAATGCTCCGCAAGGAAGATCCCCGCTTCATTCGAGGTCAGGGTCACTACGTCGACGACGTGCAACTGCCTGGCATGCTGCATCTCGCAATTCTGCGTGCGCCGGTGGCACATGCTCGGCTGGTGAGCATCGATACCACTGCGGCGCAGGAACATCCGAAGGTGAAGGCGGTGGTGACGGGAGCGGATCTGGCCGCGCAAGGTCTTGCGTGGATGCCGACGCTGTCCAGCGACGTGCAGGCGGTACTGGTTACAGACAAAGTGCGCTTTCAAGGGCAGGAGGTCGCATTTGTGGTGGCCGAGGATCGGTACTCGGCGCGGGACGCCTTGGAGCTGATCGAAGTCGAATACGACATCCTCGATCCGGTGATCGACGTGCGTACTGCATTGTCGCCGGACGCACCGGTGATCCGCACCGATCTCGACGGCAAGACGGACAATCACTGCTTCGACTGGGAAACCGGTGACAAAGCTGCCACCGACGCGGTGTTTGCCGCAGCCGATGTTGTGACAAAACAGGAAATCGTCTACCCGCGTGTACACCCGGCTCCGATGGAAACCTGTGGGGCAGTTGCCGATTACGATCGTGTCTCCGGGAAGCTGACCCTGTGGTCCACCAGTCAGGCGCCGCACGCGCATCGCACTCTCTACGCTCTGGTGGCAGGTTTACCCGAGCACAAGATCCGGGTAATTTCCCCGGATATCGGGGGCGGGTTCGGAAACAAGGTGCCGATCTATCCGGGGTATGTGTGCGCGATAGTCGCTTCACTCGTGACCGGGAAACCAGTCAAGTGGATGGAAGATCGTAGCGAAAACCTCACCAGCACAGGATTTGCCCGCGACTACATCATGCTCGGGGAGATCGCGGCAACCAAGGAAGGCAAGATCCAGGCCATCCGTACTCATGTGCTGGCCGACCACGGGGCATTCAACGGAACGGCGGCGCCCACCAAATACCCGGCCGGTTTCTTCGGCGTCTTCACCGGCAGCTACGACCTCGAGGCTGCATACTGCGCAATGACGGCGGTGTACACGAACAAGGCTCCGGGCGGAGTTGCCTACGCGTGCTCCTTCCGGATCACCGAGGCGGTCTACTTGGTGGAACGGTTGGTCGACTGCCTGGCGTTCGACCTGGACATGGACCCCGCGGAACTGCGATTGAAGAACCTGTTGACGCCAGACCAGTTTCCGTACACGAGTAAGACCGGCTGGAAATATGATTCGGGCGACTATGCGACAACCATGCGCAAAGCGATGGACATGATCGGCTATGACGCCCTACGACGCGAGCAAGCCGAGAAGCACTCGCGCGGCGAATTGATGGGCATCGGCATGTCATTCTTCACCGAGGCCGTCGGAGCGGGTCCACGCAAGAACATGGACATCCTCGGGCTGGGAATGGCCGACGGTTGCGAATTGCGAATACACCCCACCGGTAAAGCGGTAGTGAGGATTTCGGTTCAGACACAAGGGCAAGGGCACGAAACGACGTTTGCTCAGATCGTGGCTGAAGAGCTTGGGATTCCGCCGGACGATATCGACGTCGTGCACGGCGATACCGACAACACTCCATTCGGGCTAGGTACCTACGGCAGTCGATCAACGCCGGTTTCCGGTGCCGCCGCTGCGCTGGTTGCACGCAAAGTGCGCGACAAGGCCAAGATCATCGCGTCGGGGATGCTCGAGGTGTCCGTCGCGGACCTCGAATGGGAGAAGGGGTCCTTTCATGTGAAAGGCGATCCGTCGGCAGCGGTCACCATCGCGGACATTGCGATGCGGGCACACGGTGCCGCCGATCTGCCCGAGGGGATCGAAGGCGGTCTCGAAGCTCAAATCTGTTACAACCCCGAGAATCTCACCTATCCCTATGGTGCCTACTTCTGTGTGGTCGACATCGACCCGGGTACCGCGCAGGTGACTGTTCGCAGATTCCTCGCGGTGGACGACTGCGGAACCCGGATCAATCCGATGATCATCGAGGGCCAGGTGCACGGCGGTATCGTCGACGGTATCGGCATGGCGTTGATGGAGATCATCAGCTTCGACGAGGACGGCAACTGCCTCGGCGGCTCCCTCATGGACTACCTCATCCCGACAGCGATGGAAGTACCCAACCTCGAAACCGGGTTCACCGTGACCCCGTCGCCCCACCATCCCATCGGTGCCAAGGGAATTGGGGAAAGCGCAACCGTCGGCTCGCCGCCGGCCATCGTGAATGCGGTGGTCGACGCGTTGAAGCCCTTCGGGATTCGGCACGCGGACATGCCGTTGACACCGTCGCGGGTGTGGGAAGCGATGAATGGTCGAGGTAGGCCACCTATCTGAGAAAGGCTGGATCTGAGAAAGGGTTGGGCAATGAACGGCACCACTCACGACGTGCGATTGCGCGCCGAGCAATTGATCGGTGAGCGGCGCCCCTTTGTGACCGCAACCGTCGTCCGGGCCCAGCAACCCACGTCGGCGCATCCCGGAGATACGGCAATAGTGTTCTCGGACGGAACAATCGAAGGATTTGTCGGCGGGCAATGTGCTCAGAATTCGGTACGCGAAGCAGCCAGAGGTGCTTTGGACAGCGGTGAAAGTGTGCTGCTGCGAGTACTTCCCGATGGAGCGCCGCCATTTCCGAAAACCAGCGGTGCCGACGTGGTGGTCAACCCGTGTCTGTCCGGTGGCGCGATGGAAATATTCTTGGAACCCACGCTGCCGGCACATGTGCTGTCTCTGTACGGCGATACCCCGATCGCGGATGCGGTGGTCGAGTTTGCCCGTGTGCTTGACCTCGACGTTGTGCGGAGTTCTGCGGCGGAAGCCGTGACTGACGATGCAACAGCCGTGATTATCGCAAGCCTCGGCGGCGAAGAGGCACTGACGATCCGCGCTGCGCTCGATGCCGGAGTGCAGTACATCGGCCTGGTCGCAAGCCGAGTGCGGGGCGCCGCGGTGCTCGAACAACTGGAGTTGACGGATTCGGAGCGAGCGCGAGTTCACACCCCGGTCGGGATGTACATCGGCGCCAAAACGCCAGCAGAGATCGCACTTTCCATCGTTGTCGACGTGGTCCGCGCCATCCGTCTCGATGGTGTGAGTGTTGCGCGGAATGACCCGGTGGCGAAGACGGCCCTCGATCCGATCTGTGGAATGACTGTCACCATCACTGCGGACACACCACATCTCGAGGATGACGGCGTCGACGTGTGGTTCTGTTCACCGGGTTGTCGGCATAAGTACGAGAAGACATGAGCGGCGAATTCACCGATGTTGCGGAGTTGATCCGCCGCTTCGACGCATATGACTATCTCTTGGATGTGGGCACGGCAACGGCGTTGTATCTTGCTCTGGAACTGGGGCGGCCACTGCTGCTGGAAGGTGAGCCGGGAGTGGGGAAGACCACTGCGGCAAAGGCTTTGGCGCTCTCGCTCGATGCGCCGTTGATCAGGTTGCAGTGCTACGAAGGGCTCAGCGCCAACGAAGCTCTCTACGACTGGAACTACCAACGTCAGCTGCTGGCGATCAAACTGTCCGAAGCGCGTGGGGATGCGCTCGACGAAGCCGATCTGTTTACCGAGGAGTTCCTGCAGGAACGCCCGATTCTGCGATGTGTGCGGCACCGCGGGCCGGCAGCTCCTGTGCTGCTCGTCGACGAAATCGACCGTGCGGACGACGAATTCGAGGCGTTGCTCCTCGAGTTTCTGGGTGAATCGGCCGTCACGGTTCCCGAACTGGGTACGTTCACAGCCATGCGCCCTCCGGTAGTGGTCTTGACGTCGAACCGCAGCCGCGATCTCCATGACGCGCTCCGGCGGCGTTGCCTTTACCACTGGATCGACTATCCCGAGCCGGAGCGTGCGGTTGCGATCGTACGACGCATGGTGCCGTCGGCGAATCTGGCATTGATCGAGCACGCCACCGCGTTTGTCGGACAGATTCGAGGTGCCGATCTCGACAAGGCGCCGGGCGTCGCCGAAACCATCGACTGGGTGTCGGCTCTCGTGACTTTGGGGGTGGCTGATCTGGTTCGGGAGGACGTCGTTGTCAGCCTGGGTGCATTGGCAAAAACTCCGGACGATCGCGCGGTACTGCGCGGCGAGTTGATGAAAGGGCCACCATGAAGATCGCACACGAGTTCACCGTCACCGCACCCGTCGAGGAGGCATGGAGAACCCTCACCGACCTCGAAGGAATCGCGCCGCTCCTGCCAGGCGCGCAGATGACCGGACGCGAGGGAGACGATTTCCTGGGCACCGTGACAGTCAAAGTAGGCCCGGTGCTCAGCGAATTTGCCGGCCGCGCAACATTCGTGGAGAGGGACGAAAAAACACACAAGGCTGTGATCAATGCCCGTGGCCGTGACAAGCGCGGATCCGGAAATGCGAGCGCCACCATCACCGCGCAGCTACATCCCGAAGGAGCGCAGACACGAGTGAGTGTGGACACCGATGTGAAGATCGTCGGAAAACTGGCGCAGTTCGGCAGTTCCATGATCACGCAGGTATCGGAGAAGTTGATGGGGGAGTTCGCGGAATCGTTGGAAGAGAAACTAGCCGGACCGGCACAAGCTGTGGAAACACCGAATGCCGAACCTCTCGACTTAGTCGAACTTGCCGGCGGGTCCGTCGCGAAACGTGCTCTGCCACTTCTTGTTGCGGTGGCCGCGGCGATCGTCGTGTTTGTGCTGCTGCGTCGCCGAAGCAGATGATTCCTGACGCGGGCGCGACTTTATTGCGCGGTGTGGATGTTGCTGCCTTCGCGACCGCCTTGGTCGACCTGTTGCGTCGGCACGGAGTTGGAGTGTCGGCCGTCGGGGCCGCGAACTTCAGTGAAGCCGTGCATGTCCACTCGCCACGCACCCGGACACAGTTGTACTGGACCGCGCGGATAACTCTGATCAACCGTCAGGAAGATCTCGAGATTTTCGACGCGCAGTTCGAGCGAGTTTTTGTCGGTGCGACTCTGGGCCTGGACCCGATTGCGCGGCGGGTAGGCAGTGACCGCACGGTCGGCGACGCGACTCTTCCTGTTGCTGGTGTTTCTAGTGGGGGCGCGGACATCATCGACGTGCCGTGGATCGGGCGTGCGACGTCGAGTGGGCGAGAAGCCGTGCCGGACCAGGTTCGGCCGGGTCTACTACTCCCGAGCGCCCTTGCCGGGAAATCCGAGGAGCCTTTTGCTCAGTTGAGCCCGAGCGATCTTGCACTCCTCGGGCAGTGGATCGAACAAGCGGAGTCGGACTGGCCACGGCGCCGCCGGAGAAGACGCAGACTCGGCCGGCGCGGAACCGTCGACCTGCGCGCAAGTATGAGTATCGCGAGGCGCACCGGATTCGAATTTGTTCGCCTCGCCCGTGCCCGCCCACAGCAGCGGCCCCGCACGATTGTGGTGCTGTGCGACGTCAGTCGCTCGATGCACGGATACGCGGACATGTACTTGCATTTGATGCGAGTCGCCGCCCGGCGCGGCGACGCCGAAGTTTTTGCATTCTCGACCACGTTGACCCGGCTCACTCCGATCCTGGCGCATCGCAGCGCCGACGCGGCCATCGCCGAAGCCAATAATCGAGTTGTCGATCGGTACGGCGGCACCCACATCGGAACATCTGTTGCGTCACTGCTCGCCTCACATCACGGACACACCTTGAGAGGGGCCGTAGTCGTCATCGCCTCCGACGGTTGGGATAGTGACGATCCCGACATTCTTGTGCGCGCTCTGGCCCGAGTCCGGCGCCGCGCCCACCGGGTCGTGTGGCTCAATCCGCGTGCAGGTGCGACCGGGTTCGAACCCCTGACCGGTTCCATGGCAGCGGCCTTGCCCTACTGCGACACCGTGCTCCCGGCTGATCGATTGACCGCTCTGCGGGCCTTGTTCACGACCATCTCCGACGCACAGTAGTAGGTGGATTGTCGTCGACGATCCCATAGGTCCTACCCTGGTAGCTATGGCTACACCCGACCTTGCGCAGACGCAGTCCCCTCCACAAACGAGCGTCCGCGCTTCTTCGACCGCAATCTTTGTGGTCTGTGGACTGATTGCCGGGATGGTCGCAGCTCTCGTCGTCGGGTTTTCCGCATCTCAGGCGTTGACCCTGCTCGGCATTCCCGACCCCGGCGCGATCACGACATATGGGCTGCCCGCAGTTCGCGCTGTTGCCGAGGTTGCCGCTGTCATCGCGATCGGCTCCCTTCTGTTAGCGGCGTTTTTCGTGCCACCACAAAAGTCCGGTGTGCTCGACGTCGACGGCTATCGTGCGGTCCGGACGGCATCGCACGCCGCGATCGTGTGGGCGGCATGTTCGCTGGTGCTGATTCCGCTGACGCTCTCCGATACGTCGGGTCAGCCGTTCTCCGAAGCGATCAAACCGGCAAATCTGTGGTCCGGGCTCGATCAGGTGGAAATCGCCGGTGCCTGGCGCTGGACGGCCGTCATAGCTGTGGTCCTGGCAATTCTGGCTCGGCTGACACTGCGCTGGTGGTGGACGCCGTTGCTGCTGGTGGTCGGCCTGCTCGGCCTTATGCCCCTCGCTCTCACCGGCCACTCGTCGTCGGGGGGCTCGCACGACATTGCTACCAACAGCCTGATCTTGCACCTCGTTGCGGCGTCGCTGTGGGCTGGTGGATTGTTTGCGCTCCTGGCTCACGCTCGCCGTGGCGGTGACCACACGGACGTCGCTGCTCAGCGCTTTTCGACGGTCGCCACCATTTGTTTTGTCGTCATGGGTTTCAGTGGTGTCATCAACGCGATTGTGCGTCTCCCACTCGACGACCTGTTCACGACGACGTACGGTCGCCTGATCGTCGCGAAGATCGTTGCGCTGATCGTCCTCGGATTCTTCGGGTGGTTGCAGCGCAGTCGCGCGTTGCCTGCGCTCGCCGAGAACCCGAACTCCCGCTCGGCGCTGATCCGTTTTGCCGGCGGCGAAGGCATCATCTTTGCTGCCACCATCGGGCTGGCAATCGGCCTAGGCCGCACACCGCCGCCTCCGCCGACGAGCATCCCGACCATTCCCGAGGTCGAACTCGGCTACAACCTGCCGGACCCGCCGTCGTTCATGGCATTCGTGACCGAGTGGCGTTTCGATTTGATGTTCGGCACAGCCGCGATCGTCGCTGCGGTTCTGTATTTCCTCGGCCTGCGCAAGCTGTCGAAGCGTGGCGATTCCTGGCCCGTCGGCCGAACCATCTCCTGGATGATCGGATGCGCGGTACTGCTGATCGCGACCTCGTCGGGCGTGGGCAAATACGCGACCGCGGTGTTCAGCGTTCACATGGCCGGACACATGGCGCTGTCGATGCTGGCGCCCGTTCTGCTGGTTTTGGGCGCGCCCATCACGTTGGCGTTGCGCGCTCTCGAACCCGCGGGCAAGGACGGTGTACCCGGCATTCGTGAGTGGATTCTCGTTGCCCTGCACAGTCCGTTCTCGCGATTCATCACTCACCCGATTGTTGCTGCGGTTCTCTTTGTCGGCGGCTTCTACGTGCTCTACCTCGGCGGTATCTACGGAGCCACGGTCGATTCCCACAGCGCGCACCTGCTGATGAACCTGCACTTCATTCTCAGCGGCTATCTCTTCTACTGGGTGGCGATCGGAGTCGACCCGTCGCCGCGCCAACTCCAACCCGTGACCAAACTGGCCATGGTCTTCGGCTCGCTCCCGTTCCATGCGTTCTTCGGTATCGCCTTGATGAGTACCACCACGATCATGGGCGGCGAGTTCTTCCGTTCACTTGGCTTGGGCTGGAACGACGATCTTCTCGGCGATCAGAAATTGGGCGGCAGTATCGCCTGGGCTACGGGTGAGATCCCGCTGATGGTGGTCATGCTCGCCCTGCTGGTGCAGTGGTCACGCTCCGACCGGAAAACGGCCGTGCGAACGGACCGCGCAGCCGAACGCGATCACGACGCAGACCTGGCCGCGCACAATGCGATGTTTGCCGAACTTGCCAGGCGCGACCGTGAGGGCTGGGACCCGCGCTGATCCCTCAGGATTGCGCGACCACGGCTGCGACGAGGCCGTGAACCGAAGCGGCGAGGCGCTCGGTTTGTCGCGTTCGGATGTGGTGAAGGACGACGTCGGGGTTGAGAACGCTCAGTAGCACTCTGGACATCACCACGGCGTCGACATCAGGTGTGGCCACTTTGAGCAACTCGGTGATGTGACGATGCCAGAAGGCATTGATTTCTTCGGCTTGTGAATCGGTGGTGGCGTTGTCGTACGCAATCATCAGTTCGACGTTGTCGACGATCAGCCGGAACATCGCGTCGAAAAAAGCAAGCAATCTGTCGGACGCGGGTGCGCCTGGTCCCAGTGGCGGGTCGCCTTCGTTGACCGCGTCGCGCAGAGTCTGAGCGCGCTCGAGAACCAGCGCTCGCATCAATCCCGCACGACTTCCGAATCGATGGAAGATCGTGCCCTTGCCGACCCCTGCCGCTGTGGCTATCTGGTCGATGGAGACGTGTTCGGCCCCGAACTGCGCGAGTAGTGACTCTGTCACGTCGAGAATCGCTCGACGATTTCGAGCTGCATCGCTGCGCTCCCGTTTCAATTCCTGACCCATGAGCACGCCTTTGATTGACAAGTTGACCGGCGGTCCATATGTTACAGGAACCCGTAAGTTGACCGTCGGTCATGTTGTTGGGATTGGAAAGGAACGCACAGATGCCGCATTTTCCGAAGCCGCCCGAGGGAAGTTGGACTGAGCATTTCGGCTTGGATACCGGGCCGATTACGTTCGAGGATTCGATCAGCCCCGAGTATTTCGAAGTCGAGCGCGAAGCCGTCTTCGGCCACACCTGGCTCAACGTAGGTCGAGTCGAGCAGGTGCCTGTTCCCGGAAGTTACTTCATCCGGGTGATCGACGCAGTCCGCGCGTCAGTAGTCGTTACTCGCGGCGCCGACGAGTCCGTGACTGCCTGGTCGAGTGCCGGGAACGGCTTGGTTCCGCTGCAGGTCGATGTGTGGGAAGGGTTCGTATTCGTCAATTTCGATGATACAAACACGATTTCGCTGGATGACTACCTCGGAAAGTTCGCTGCCGGCATGACGGGCTATCCGTTCGGCCGGATGACTCAGGTCTACAAGTATCAGGCGCACGTGCGCAGCAACTGGAAGCTCTATATCGACGCATTCGCCGAGTTCTATCACGCGCCGATCCTTCATTCGAAGCAGTACGTGTCCGACGAGTCGAACAAGCTCAAGAGCTACGGCTTCGAGGCGCTCGCGTACGACATCGACGGACCACACGGAATGGTGTCGTCGTGGGGAGGCATGGCTCCGCCGAAGGATCCGATGATGGTGAAACCGACGGAGCGACTGTTGCGTAGTGGCAACTTCGGTCCATGGGACAAACCCGATTTCCCCGAACTTGCCACGCTGCCAACCGGACTCAATCCGACGAAGCATAAATCCTGGGGTCTCGACTCCTACGTCCTGTTCCCGAATTTCATGATCGTGGTGTGGGAACCCGGGTGGTACCTCACCTACCACTACTGGCCAACCGCCTACAACGAGCACACCTTTGAAGGCACGCTGTACATGCCGCCACCGAAGAACGCCACCGAGCGTATGCGGCAGGAAATGGCTGCGGTCACCTTCAAGGAGTTCGGTCTCCAGGACTGCAACACGCTCGAAGCTACGCAGACAATGCTCGAGTCGAGAGCTGTATCGCATTTTCTACTGTGCGATCAGGAAGTGCTGGTCCGTCACCTGCACACCGCCTCGCAGCGGTTTGTCGACGAGATTTTGCTACGCACGTAACTCGCCACGGAGTAAAAGGAATCAGGAGAAAAACAGATGCCCAACACTTTGCCCGTTGCCTTCGCGGATCTCGAACCCTTCGCGGAGTGGGCACTGCCCACCGAAGCTGAGCGTTATGCAAAGCGCTTGTCCAGCAACATGACCGAACTGCAGACGTTCTACGACGCAGCCTTGCCTCGTTTGTTGGACGCGGGGAGTTATCTCGACGAGTTCCCGCTCGATGCATTGCCTGACGACGCCTATCGGCTACTGCAACTGTGTTATTCGCTGATCAACGTGTCGTTTCCCATCGAGGCCTGGTCGCAACCGAGGGTGCCGGATACCGGCGCATCAACCATGGATGCGATCTTCGAGCCGGTGCCCTGATGACAAAGACTGCTGTCATTACCGGAGGGGCTTCGGGAATTGGTCAGGCCATCGCTCGGCGTCTGGACTCCGACGGCTATCAGGTTGCCACCATCGATTGGACGCCAAGTGACTCCGAGAATGCCCACACCGCAGACGTCACCAGTCGCGAGCAGGTCGATGCGGCAATGGCCGCGATTCGCGAACGGCTCGGTCCGATCACTGTTCTCGTCAATGCGGCAGGCATCGTCGGAAACGGCCGCTTTGTCGACATCGACTTCGACGAATGGCAGAAGGTCATCGGAGTCAGCTTGAACGGGACCTATCACTGCACCCAGGCGGCGCTGCCCGACATGATCGCGGGAAAGTGGGGCCGGATCGTCAATATCTCTTCTTCCAGTGCACATTCGGGTCAGCCATACATGGCGCACTACGTTGCGGCGAAGTCCGCGGTCAACGGGCTGACAAAATCTTTGGCCCTCGAATTCGGTCCATTGGGTATCACGGTGAACGCAGTGCCACCCGGATTCGTAGACACTCCGTTGCTGCGACGCGACGAGGAACTCAATCGACTCGGTGGAAGCGTCGATGACCATATCTTGACGACGCCGGTCCGTCGGGTCGGCAAGCCCGAAGACATCGCGGCGGCCTGTGCCTTCCTGATCTCGGACGACGCCAGCTACATCACCGGGCAGATCCTCGGGGTCAATGGCGGCCGTAACACCTAGCACCACACACCGACACTGCCCGGACCAACTGGTCCGGGCAGTGCTGTTTTTCCACAGGCACTGTGTTCATCCCCAGGTTCATTTTGATTGTGACGGCAATTCTGTTTTCGATTCAGAATCTTTCAGGTGGGATTCAGTGGGCAAAGAGATTCAAGGGGGATGGAACATGTACGAGACATCTGCAACGGTTGTCGGCACCGTCATCACCAATCCGGTGAAGCGGCAAACCACCAATGGTGAAGAGGTGCTGAGCTTTCGGATGGCCAGCAACGCACGACGTAAGGATGCGGTGACCGGGGAATGGACCGATGGCGCGACGCTCTACCTCACGGTCACGTGTTGGCGACGGCTGGTCACCGGCGTCGGAGCATCCATCATGAAGGGTGATCCGGTGATGGCGACGGGGGAGTTGCGCACCAACGAATACACCACGAAGGAGGGGATTGCTCGTTCCGATCTGGAGATGAGAGCAACTGCGGTGGGGCCCGACCTTGCCCGGTGTATCGCAAAGATCGAACGGCACAGCAAACCTGTGTCAGGGGACGAACCGACAGAGACAGAGACAGAGACAGAGACTGCGGCGGCGTAGGTTTAGGCACGCGTTTTCGGGCAGTCGCGGGGGCGGCCGTGGTCGTGCCCCGCGTCTACTCGCTCGAGCAGTTCGGTGAGAACGACCCGTTCTGTGTCGTCAAGGTCGTCGAAGATATCTGCGGATTCTCGGCGTTGCGCCCGGGCGACCTCGGCCGCGAGGGCGGCACCGGCATCGGTGAGCTCGAGGAGCACTGCTCGTCGGTCATGGGGGTCGGGAGTGCGCTTGACCCATCCCGCCGCTTCGAGGGAATCCACGACATCCGTGGCGGAGCGGGGAACGATGCGCAGCTTTTCCGCGAGAAAGCCCAATCGGACCGGTTCGCCTACTCGGGTGAGCACTCTCAGAGCACGACTCTGTGACGGGGAGAGGCCAAATGGCTCGAGGGCCGCGACCTGGCGTCGTCGAATGGTTCGCGCCACGGACAACACGACATCGGTGAGTTCGCGCTCTCGGGAATGCATGGCGTCAGTCTAGCGTTGTTGGTGTCAGCCTCATAGTGAGGTAACCTCATCAATATGAAATTAAGGTGAGAAAGCCTC
Organism: Rhodococcus globerulus; assembly: GCF_019334125.1. Classification (NCBI taxonomy): domain Bacteria; kingdom Bacillati; phylum Actinomycetota; class Actinomycetes; order Mycobacteriales; family Nocardiaceae; genus Rhodococcus; species Rhodococcus globerulus. The sequence continues at coordinate 5,757,829 of NZ_CP079698.1, read as the reverse complement.
CAGGAGGTAAACGTGAAACCAGATCACATCAGAGATTTCGAAAATTCCGCTGTCGAGACCACTCCGGCGGACCCCGTATCACCACGACGTGTCCTCGAGCTGTTCACGCCGTATCGGACACAGATCGCCATCGTCACGGCGGTCATCACGCTCAGTGCCATTGTGGCCTTGGGTAGCCCACTGCTCCTGCGCGAAATGCTCGACAAGGCAATCCCGGACAAGGACCTCGGACTGGTCAGCATCCTGGCAATCGGCATGATCGCGATTGCCGTGATCACCAGTTGTCTCGGTGTTGTGCAGACGTGGATGTCCAACAGCATCGGCCAGAAACTGATGCACCAACTGCGTGTCCGGGTGTACACGCACCTGCAGAATCAGTCGCTGGGGTTCTTCGCGAGAACCAGGACCGGTGAGGTGCAGTCACGTATCGCCAACGATATCGGCGGAATGCAATCGGTTGTCACCAACACCGCCACGTCGATTGCGCAGAACGCGACCACCGTTGCAGCGACGATAGTTGCGCTCTTCCTGCTCGACTGGCGACTGGCGATCTTCTCGCTGGCGATCCTGCCGGTGTTCATTCGGATCGCCCGCAAGATCGGTAACGAGCGCCGCAAGATCTCAGGCAAGCGGCAGAAGTTGCTCAGCGATCTGTCCGTTCAAGTTGAGGAGTCACTCTCGGTCAGCGGCATTCTGCTGGGAAAGACAACCGGTGCGAAGTCCGCGTTGACCGACCGCTTCGCCGAACGCTCGGCCGAGGTCGCCGACGTCGAACTCCGAGCGATGATGGCCGGTAAGTGGCGCATGGCGTCGATGTCGATCACGTTTGCGGCCATGCCGGCACTGGTCTACTGGTTTGCGGGATTCACGCTCGACCACGGCAACACCATCACCGTCGGCACGCTGGTCGCGTTCACGACCTTGCAGACTCAGTTGTTCCGGCCCACCATGATGCTGCTCAACACGGGCGTCGAGGTGCAGAGTTCCATGGCATTGTTCAGTCGCGTGTTCGAGTACCTGGACCTGCCGATCGACATCGCTGATCCGGAAGAGTCGAAGGAGTTCGACGTATCGGCACTGTCGGGCGAACTGCGATTCGATCATGTCGACTTCTCATATCCGGGAACAGAGCGCAAGACTCTCGACAACATCGACCTCACAGTCCCGGCCGGCGGAACACTGGCGCTTGTCGGCTCCACCGGTTCTGGCAAGACCACCCTTGGTTACCTGGCCGCGCGGCTGTACGACCCGACGGCGGGATCGGTCAGGATCGACGACGTCGATCTGCGGGACCTCGATCTGGCGACGGTCTCGGATCTGGTCGGCGTCGTATCGCAGGAGACATATCTGTTCCACACGACGATTCGCGAGAATCTGCGGTTCGCAAAACCGGATGCAACCGATGACGAGATCGAGCAAGCTGCGCGGATCGCCCAGATTCACGAGTTCATCTCCGGCCTGGATGACGGTTACGACACCATGGTGGGTGAGCGCGGTTACCGCTTCTCCGGAGGTGAGAAGCAACGCATCGCCATCGCACGGACAGTCCTGCGGAATCCGCCGATTCTCGTTCTCGACGAAGCGACGAGTGCGTTGGACAACCGCACTGAGCGCGCGCTGCAGGACGCACTCGACGAACTGATGGTCGGACGCACCACTTTGGTTGTGGCGCACAGGCTTTCCACGGTCCGTGACGCGGATCTGATCGCTGTTCTGGATCAGGGTGTTGTCGTCGAGAAGGGCACACACGACCAACTGGTGCAACAAGGCGGACGGTACGCGCAGCTTCTCGCAGCTTCGTCCAGCGAAGCCTTGGAACTGCCGACCGAACTGCAGAGCGTGTGAACCCGTCGACGCAATGTGGGTAATGCGACAAACACCGATAGGCTGGCGGTCATGGCTGAGTTCATTTACACGATGAAGAAGGTGCGCAAGGCGCACGGTGACAAGGTCATCCTCGATGACGTCACGATGAGCTTTTACCCCGGCGCGAAGATCGGTGTCGTCGGACCCAATGGCGCTGGTAAGTCCAGCATCCTCAAGATCATGGCCGGGCTGGATCAGCCGGGCAACGGCGAGGCCTTCCTTGCCCCCGGCGCATCCGTCGGCATCCTCATGCAGGAGCCGCAGCTCGACGAGACCAAGACCGTTCGCGAGAACGTCGAAGAAGGCCTCGGCGAGACCATGGTTCAGCTCAAGCGATACAACGAGATCGCCGAGCTCATGGCTACGGACTACTCCGACGAGCTCATGGAAGAGATGGGTGAGCTTCAGGAGAAGCTCGACCATGCTGACGCCTGGGAGATCGACTCCCAGCTCGAGCAGGCCATGGACGCGCTTCGTTGCCCGCCGCCGGAAGATATGGTCACCCACCTCTCCGGTGGTGAGAAGCGTCGCGTCGCGCTGTGCAAGCTGCTGCTGAGCAAGCCCGACCTCCTGCTCCTCGATGAGCCCACCAACCACCTCGACGCCGAGTCGGTTCTGTGGTTGGAGCAGCACCTCGCTGCATACCCCGGCGCTATCCTCGCCGTCACCCACGATCGCTACTTCCTCGATCACGTGGCGCAGTGGATCTGTGAGGTCGACCGCGGTCGCCTCTACCCGTACGAGGGCAACTACTCCACCTACCTGGAGCAGAAGGCCGCACGCCTCGAGGTTGCCGGCAAGAAGGACCAAAAGCTGCAGAAGCGCCTCAAGGACGAACTCGCGTGGGTTCGTTCCGGTGCCAAGGCCCGTCAGGCCAAGAACAAGGCTCGTCTCGATCGCTACGAGGAAATGGCGAACGAGGCCGAGAAGACCCGCAAGCTCGACTTCGACGAGATCCAGATCCCGGCACCGCCGCGTCTCGGTGACGTCGTCGTCGAGGTCAAGAACCTCGACAAGGGCTTCGACGGCCGTGTCCTGATCAAGGACCTCTCGTTCACACTGCCGCGCAACGGCATCGTCGGCGTCATCGGCCCCAACGGTGTCGGTAAGACGACGCTGTTCAAGACCATCGTCGGCCTCGAAGAGCCAGACGCCGGTGAGGTCAAGATCGGTCAGACGGTCAAGCTGAGCTACGTCGACCAGAACCGATCCGGCATCGACCCGAAGAAGACGGTCTGGGAGACCGTGTCCGACGGGCTCGATTTCATCGTTGTCGGTCAGACCGAATTCCCGTCGCGTGCGTACATCAGCTCGTTCGGATTCAAGGGCCACGATCAGCAGAAGCCGGCCGGAGTTCTCTCCGGTGGTGAGCGCAACCGCCTCAACCTGGCGATGACGCTCAAGCAGGGCGGCAACCTGATCCTGCTCGATGAGCCCACCAACGACCTCGACGTCGAAACCCTCGGTTCGCTGGAGAACGCTCTCGAAGAGTTCCCCGGCTGCGCCGTCGTGATCTCGCACGATCGCTGGTTCCTGGACCGCACGTGTACTCACATCCTCGCGTGGGAAGGCGGCTTCGGCGACAACGAAGCTGCGTGGTACTGGTACGAAGGCAACTTCGAAGGCTACGAAGCGAACAAGGTCGAGCGTCTCGGCCCCGACGCCGCGCGTCCGCATCGCGTCACGCACCGCAAGCTCACGAGGGACTGATCGGTGTCGGACGTATTCACGTGTGAGGTTCAGGTTCGGTGGGGTGATTCCGACCGGTTGGGCCACGTCAACAACACCAGGTATGCCGAGTACATGCAGGAAGCTCGCATTCAGTTCCTGACGTCGAAGCTTGCCGCCCATGGTGGCCGTCCGGGATACGTCGTTGTCCGGAAGATGTCCATCGAGTTCCTCAAGCCGGTGACGGATCGTTCGGGTCCTTTGAATGTCGAGATCTTCACGACTCATGTCGGGACTTCCTCGTTCACGGTCCGGCACGTCGTCCGCGACAACACCGGTGCGGAGTGCGCATCCGGTGACGCATTGATGGTCGGATTCGACACTGTGTCCGAAAAGTCCAGACCCCTCGCTGACAGCGAGCGTTTGGTGCTGGAAGCAGCGCTTGTTCCGGCGTAGTTCACCCTAGGTAGCGGTCACCGCGGCTAGTCTCGAGCATGAGATTGGCCGCGGTGATCAGAACCCACAGGATGTGAGCCAGGAATGACCGACCGAGCACCACACAATTCCGAAAGCCTCGACGAAGCGACGTTACTCACGCGCCTTCGCGAGGCTTTTTTCACACATATCGACGAGGGTGACAGCGGCGATGTGATCAACGGCCGATCCAATCGCGTACTGAAAGCGCATCTCGAACTCGGGCGCACTCGGGTGCCGGGCACGGCGGTGTGGCGGGTCTATCGGCCCTGGGATCCGGCGAAGTTGGGTGCGGCGATCCAGATCGTCAACGACGACATGTCGCTGTTGGTCGAATCCATCACCGCGCTGCTCAATCGCCTAGGTGTGGGTATCAGTCAGTACGCCCATCCGATCCTTCGAGCGGATCGGGACAATTCGGGCAATTTGAAGTCTTTGGGAGACACCGGTATCCAGGAATCCTGGATGCACGTGCAGTTGGACGCGGCAGCGCAGGATTTCGAACTCGACGCCATCGAAGAACACCTGGGCAAGGTGTTGGCCGATGTCCGCGTCGTCGCCGACGACACCCCGTCCATGACTGCCCTGCAATTGAGTATCGCCGACGAACTCGAGTTGTCGGCAGCCTCGGCTACCGGCCGCGTCTCGTCGGAAGAATTCTCCGACACGGCAGGCCTCCTGCGGTGGATGGCTGCCGGCAACTACGCCGTGCTCGGCTATCGACGGTTCATCGGCACTGCAGACGGCTCCCGCACGGTGGACGGCAGTGGACTCGGTGTGCTGCGATCCGACGCCGTCACCGACGGTCCGATGAGCCTGCCGCCGGTTGCCGATCTCCCGGATCGGCCGCTGCTCGTCCTGACCCAGGGGTCGTTCCCCGCCACCGTTCACCGCGCCGTGTATCCGTACTTCGTCGGGGTGTCGATACTCGACGACGACGGAAACATCGTGGGGGAGCACAGGTTCCTCGGCGTCTTCACCGTGGTGGCCCTCCACGAAAACGTTCTTGCCATTCCGCTGATCGAGCGCCGGGTGCGCGAGGTGATCAGCCGCGCCGGTGTCGACCTCGATTCGTATTCCGGCCAGGCGATGCTCGAGGTCATTCAGTCCTTCCCCCGCACGGAGTTGTTTTCCAGCGACACCGACACCTTGTTCGAGACTGTTCACGCGGTGCACAGCATCGGCCTGCGTCGTCAGGTGCGGCTGTTCGTTCGCGAAGACACGTTCGGTCGGTTTGTCTCCTGCCTGGTGTACCTGCCCCGCGACCGCTACACAACGCGTGTCCGGTTGGCGATGCAGCACACGCTCTGGAGTGAATTCGGTCCAGGCACAGTGGATTACACAGCCAGGGTGAGTGAGAACGACCTTGCTTTGCTGCATGTGACGATCCGGCGTGAGCCTGGCAGCGCACCGATTCGACTCGATGTGTCCGAAGAAAACCGTGAACGCGTTCAGGCGCTGCTGACCGAAGTCAGTCGTAGTTGGGACGACCGCATCACCGATCTCGTCCGTGAGCGCTCCGACCTCGATCTGGAATTGGTGCAGCGGTACATCCGGGTTCTTCCCGACGGATACAAGGAGGACTTCGAGCCCTCTCGCGCGTTGTCCGATATCTCTCGGCTCGAAGCGTTGGCTCCCGGTTCGATCGACGTGTTGCTCTATCGCGGTGAGGATTCCGAACCAGGTCAGTGGCGGTTCACGCTGTTTGTCGGCGGCGACGCCATTTCGCTGAGCCAGGTTCTCCCGGTACTGCAGTCGCTCGGTGTCGAGGTGCTCGACGAACGGCCACACGTGGTCCAGCGACTCGACGGGGTGAAGTGCTGGATCTACGATTTCGGGTTGTCTGTACCGGCGGAATTGCGGGCATCCGTGCAGCCGGATCTCGACACCCAAGTGCCACTCGAAACCAGCACGGTAGCGCTGACCGAGGTGCAGAAGCGGTTCACCGCGGCGTTCGGTGCCGTGTGGTTCGGGCGCGCCGAGGCTGACCGGTTCAACGAACTTGTACTGCGGGCAGGATTGACGTGGCGGCAGGCAGTCATCCTGCGGGCTTACGCAAAATACTTGCGGCAGGCTACTTTTCCGTACAGTCAGTTTCATATCGAGGGGATCGCACTGTCGCACCCGCGGACTGCGGCGGCGCTGGTGGAACTTTTCGAAGCGAAGTTCGATCCGAACTTGACTGGTGGGAAGCGTATCGAGGAGTTGGAGGCGCAACTGCGGGCCTCGATCGACGAAGTTCTCAGCCTCGATGCCGACCGAATCCTGCGGGGAATGTTTTCGCTGGTGAAGGCAACGCTGCGCACCAACTTCTATGTCCTGGATACGGATGGGCGCTCGCGCGGGTATCTGTCGATCAAGCTTGATCCTTCTCGGATCAGTGAATTGCCGAAGCCCAGGCCGGCTTTCGAGATCTTTGTGTACTCGCCGGAGGTCGAGGGAGTGCACCTGCGGTTCGGCGCGGTGGCCCGTGGTGGTCTGCGGTGGTCGGACCGTCGGGAAGATTTCCGGACCGAAGTGCTTGGCCTCGTGAAGGCGCAGGCGGTCAAGAACGCGGTCATCGTCCCCGTTGGTGCCAAGGGCGGATTTGTCGTGAAGAACCCGCCGGTCCCGACCGGAGATCCGGCAACCGATCGCAGTGCCACACTCGAATCCGGCAAAGCCTGCTACCGGACTTTCATCTCGGGTCTGCTCGACATCACGGACAACGTTCATCCTGAGACCGGGGAAGTGGTGACGCCGGATCGGGTCGTGCGACTCGACGACGAGGATCGATACCTTGTCGTCGCCGCGGACAAGGGGACGGCATCATTCTCGGACCTGGCGAATTCCGTTGCTGCGCAGTACAACTTCTGGCTCGGCGACGCATTTGCCTCGGGTGGTTCGGTGGGATACGACCACAAGGGAATGGGGATCACCGCTCGCGGCGCGTGGGAAAGCGTCAAGCGGCACTTCCGGGAAATCGGTGTCGACACGCAGTCCGAGGACTTCACCGTAGTCGGAGTCGGGGACATGAGCGGCGACGTATTCGGCAACGGTATGTTGCTGAGCCGTCACATCCGACTGGTCGGGGCATTCGATCACCGGCACATCTTCCTCGACCCCAACCCGGATGCCGCGCGATCATTTGTCGAGCGTGGCCGACTCTTCGAACTTCCGCGATCGTCGTGGGCGGATTACGACGCCAGCCTGATCAGTGACGGCGGCGGTGTGTGGGACCGTACCGTCAAGTCCGTCCCCATCGCCGAAAGTGTGCGCGTTGCCCTGGGGTTGGACGAGGGAGTCACCAAACTCTCGCCGCCCGAATTGATGCGCGCGATCCTGTCCGCACCGGTAGATCTGCTGTGGAACGGCGGCATCGGTACCTATATCAAGGCGTCGGCCGAAACCAACGCGCAGGTCGGCGACAAGAGCAACGATGCGGTCCGTGTCGACGGCGCTGACCTACGGGTCAAGGTGGTCGGCGAGGGCGGCAATCTCGGTGTGACGGCGCTGGGGCGAATCGAGTTCAGTGCCAACGGTGGACACATCAATACCGACGCGATCGACAACTCGGCGGGGGTGGACTGCTCCGACCATGAGGTCAATATCAAGATCCTGCTCGACACGTTGGTTCGGTCGGGTGCGTTACCCGCAGATGAGCGGAACCCGTTGTTGGCCTTGATGACCGACGATGTTGCGCGCCTCGTTCTGGCGGACAACATCGCCCAGAATGCTCTGCTGGGTATTTCGCGGGTCACGGCCCCGCAAATGCTTGCCGTCCACCGGCGGCAGATCAGCGATCTGAGCGCTACACGCGGACTCGATCGCGCACTGGAGGCGCTACCGACCAACAAGGAAATCGATCGGCGCCTGGCTATCGGATCCGGTTTGACGTCACCGGAATTGGCGACTCTCACCGCGCATGTGAAGCTCGCGCTCAAGGACGATCTGCTCGCCACAGAGTTGCCGGACAACGAGTACTTCGCGCAACAGATTCCCGGATATTTCCCGAGTGCGGTGCGCGATCGGTTTGCCGCGCAGATCAAGGACCACCCACTGCGCCGACAGATCGTGGCGACCATGCTGGTCAACGAGGTCATCGACAACGGCGGAATCACCTACGCGTACCGGCTTGCGGAGGAAACCGGCGCCAGCAGTACGGATTCGATTCGGGCGTACGCAGCCGTCCGTGAGGTGTTTGCGCTCGACGACGTGTGGGGGCGGATTCGTTCGGCCGGACTCGCAGCTGATCTCGAGAACGATCTGATCGTGGAAACGTGCAGACTCCTCGACCGAGCCTCGCGGTGGTTTCTCGCCAATCGGCCACAGCCCATCGCGGTGGGGGCAGAAGTGTCTCGCTACTCCGCGGCCTACCGGTCGACGGCACCCCTTGTTCCCGATTTGCTTGCCGGCCATCAATTGACGGATCTGCTTTCCCGGGCCCAATCAGTCATCGACCGTGGAGCCCCCGAAGCTCTGGCGCTCGAAGTCTTCCGGCTCCTGGACGTGTACTGCCTCCTCGACATCGCGGATATCGCCGACATCGCCGAGCACGACATCGCGGAAGTCGCGCAGCTCTACTACGCGCTTGACGCGCATCTCGGAATCGACTGGCTGCTCACGGCCGTGTCCGGACTCGAGCGTGGGGATCGCTGGCATTCACTGGCCCGGCTGGCGTTGCGTGACGATCTGTACAGCTCGTTGCGGCAGCTCACGATGGAAGTGCTCGTCGGCGGTGAGCCGGGAGAATCGCCGCAGGAAAAGATCGACGAATGGGAAGCGACCAACTCGTCGAGGCTGAGCCGGGCGAGGGCCGCTCTCGGTGAGATCTTCGAGTCTGGGACGCTTGACCTCGCGACGCTCTCGGTAGCGGCGCGGCAGGTTCGCAGCATGGTGCGCAGCATGGGCACCCGATCGGAGGTAGGGCGTTGAGCGAAGGATTTCATGCCGACGTGGCGGTTCGATGGTCCGACATGGACGTCTTCCAACACGTCAACCATGCGCGCATGGTGACACTGCTCGAAGAAGCTCGGATTCCGTGGCTGTTCCACGACGGATGTCCGACGGTGTCATTGCGTGACGGTGCGGTTGTCGCGGATCTGCATGTGCGGTATCGGGGGCAGCTGCGGCACGACGATTCGCCGCTCGACGTGTTGATGTGGGTGGAAAAGATTCGAGCCGTGGACTTTACGATCGGATACGAGGTGCGCCCCAAGTCGGCGGGACTGTCGGTCGCGCCGTCCATAGTCGCGTCGACGCAGATCGCGGCGTTCGATATCGATACGCAACGACTGCGGCGGCTCAGTGGTCCCGAGCGTGGGTACCTGGAGCGTTGGCAGCGTGCATGAGCGAATGCTGACCGTGCCCGATGAAGCCGAGCGCAAGAACTTGGCCGGCTTCATCGGGCACGCGTTGCGGTTGGACGAATCGGCCGTCATCAGGATGCGTCGACGCGGCCCGGATCACGTGAGTGTGTGGGCAGCAACAGGGTTCGACGCCCTGGCGACGCGCACTATCGTCGGCACCGTCAATCCCGGCGACACCTCGGCGGCCGGGGATACCTTGTTGGCTGCACTGTCCCACGCATCCGGTGAACTGATCGATCCGGGATTCTCGATGGACTCGGCGTGGCGTGGAGCGCTGCCGCCGGCCGAAGGATTCGAGCACCTCGACGATGTCCCGGCGCACGTCTTGATCGAATTGGCCCAGCGCGGAAATGCTTTGGCGCAGGAGCACGGCAGCAGTTCGGGACCGCCCGTCTCGTTGCTCGATCAAGAGGTGCTCGAGGTCAGTGGGCCGAGCATCACGGCCGGGATCTCGATGCGGGCGATATTTGCGCTGACCGCAATGGGATTCGTCGATGTGAACCGAATCAATGAGACGGAGTTGGTGCGGGTTCGGGCCAGTAGATCGTGGATTCGTCTCGACGCGCGCTTCGGTTCGATCTATCGCCACCGCGGCGGGTCGATCCCGCTGATGGTGGCTCGCTAGCTAGCTGTTACGCAGTGTCGCTGCCGTCAACAAGCCGAGGGCCGCGAGGACGGTGGCCATGCCGAGCATGGCCACTGTGGTGATGGTCTCGCCGAGAACCACTGCGCCGAGAATAGCTGCGACTACCGGCTCGAGCAGCGTCAGCGTTGCGACGGTTGCCGGGTTGAGGTGCCGCAGTGCCGCCGCGAAGAGCAGGTAGGCCAACACGGTCGGAACCACAACGAGGTACACCACCGCGGTTGTCCCGGCGCCGGTATCGAGCCCACCTGGCCACTGCCAGATCAGGATCGGTAGTAGGAGGATCCCGCCGATGCCGAACATCTGACCCATCGCGCCCTGCGTGGACACTCCCGCCGTGATCATGTGTGCGCCGGCAACGGTGTAGATCGCGTAGCCCAGTCCGGCGATGAGTGCCGGCACCGCGCCGGCGAGTACGTTCGCCGATCCGTCGCCGGGTTGGCCGGCGACGATGAGCGTCATACCGGCGACGGCGACCAGGGTCGAGAGGAACCACAGCGGGCCGGGCATGCGGCGGTCCACCAGGTACTGCAGTACGCCGGTGAACGCCGGACCTGATCCCAGTGCGATCATCGTGCCTGCCGCAACTCCCGCTGCCTGCACTCCGGTGAAGAACCCCAATTGATATGCGGCGACACCGAATCCGCCCGTGAGCGCGGATTGGCTGGTCGAGCGAGTGAACCCGAGGCCGCCGCGCGCGTACGCAAACACCGCGAGGATCAGGCCTGCGAGAACCACCCGCGCGGAACCGACGGCCAGGGGATCGAGGTCGTATCCGAGGCTTTCCGAGGCCAAGGCCTGTGCGGTTCCTGTGGTTCCGAACAGCACGGCCGCGGCTACAACGGCCAGGACCGATCCCCGGTGAGTTGAGGTCCGACTCAGATCAGCCACGCAGCGGTGTTGACGGGCAACAGACCGTCGACCAGGGGAGCGCTGCTGAGGATGACGTCGCCGGCGGGCAGGGAAATAGGCACATCCGACGTGTTGAGGGCACAGATCAGACCGCCCCGTCGACGAAACGCCAGGCACCCGGGAGGGCTCCCGTACCAGTCGATGTCGGCACCCGAGATCTCCGGCCGGGACGAACGCAGTTCGAGGGCGCTGCGGTACAGCGAGAGCATCGAATCGACGTCCTCGAGTTGAGCCTCGACCGTCAGCGTCGACCACTCGGGTGGCATCGGCAACCATGTGCTCGAGGCTGTGGTGAAGCCGAAGGGCGGAGCGGCGCCTTCCCACGGCAATGGCACTCGGCATCCGTCGCGGCCACGCTCGGCGTGACCGGAGCGTTCCCACACCGGATCCTGCAGGGCGTCGTCGGGAAGATCGACGTTTGGCAGTCCGAGCTCGGCGCCGTTGTAGATGAAGGCGGCACCGGGAAGTGCAAGCTCGACCAAGGCCATCGCGCGTGCGCGCAGAGTTCCGATCTGGCCTCCGCCGTAGCGGGTGACCTCACGTTCGACATCGTGATTGGAGAGCGTCCACGTCGGAACGCCGCCGACCTCGGCTACGGCGGCGAGGGAGTTCTCCACCGCTGCCCGCACGGATTCCGCCGAGAATTCGGTTTCTGCCAAGCGGAAGTTGAATCCGAGGTGAAGCTCGTCCGGACGGATGTACTCACCGAAGCGCTCGTTGTCGCGAACCCAGATCTCTCCCACGGTCATCGCCTCGGGGAATTCGTTCATGACCTTGCGGATTCCGCGGTGGATCTGGTGGACCTCGGGATTGTTGAATCGCGGGTCGTCGTCGTCGTTGCGCATGAGCTCGTTGAGGTCCCAGTCATGGTCCGGCAAACCCTCCGGCTTGGCCATTCCGTGGGCGACATCGATCCGAAATCCGTCGATACCCCGGCTGAGCCAGAAGCGCAGAGTCTTGGCCAGATCCTCGAAAACCTCCGGGTTGTCCCAGTTCAGATCGGGCTGTTCCTTCGCGAAGATGTGGAGGTACCACTGCCCAGGGTTTCCGTCGGCATCGGTGATGCGGGTCCAGGCCGGGCCGCCGAAGATGCTTGGCCAGTTGTTGGGTGGTTCGGTGCCGTTCTCACCCTTGCCGTCGCGGAAGATGTAGCGGGATCGTTCCGGGCTACCTGGTGCGGAGTCCAGCGCAGCTTGGAACCATTCGTGCTGGTCGCTGGTGTGGTTGGGGACCAAGTCCATCGTGATCTTGATATCGCGCTCATGTGCCGCGCTGATCAGTGAATCCATCGCGGCGATGTCGCCGAACAGGGGATCGATGTCACGCGGGTCTGAGACGTCGTACCCGTGATCGGCCATCGGCGAGCGCATGACCGGACTCAACCAGAGGGCGTCGACGCCCAGCAGTTCCAGGTACCCGAGTTTGTCCTCGATTCCGCCGAGGTCACCGATGCCGTCGCCGTTGGAATCGGCAAAAGATCGCGGATAGATCTGGTAGAAAACTGCCTCGTTCCACCAAGGCGGAGTGGACGGGTTGGTAACGGTCGAATCCGCGGGGCTACTCACAAGTTCTCATAGTGCCAAACCTCGAGCACTCGCACGACTTGGACACGGCTGTTTGGTGGTTCTTTACCTCACCTTGGTGTACTTTCCAGGAGCGAAGACTCTGCCGTCGGCAATCTTTGCGCTACCGATTTCTCGAGGGGGGAAAATCATGAGTTTGTCGGCAATCGAAGCAGTGAGTCTGGACCAACTTCCGTTGAACGACGATCCGATCAACGCGGACTGGATCATTTCCGGGGATCCGGTCGCCCGCGCCGCGCAATGGTCTGCCAGCAAGGACGGCACCACGACAACGCACGTGTGGGACTGCACCAAAGGGCGGTTCCGGTGGTACTTCAGCGCCGACGAGATCGTTCAGATCCTCGAAGGATCGGTGACGGTCGAGTCCGCGGGGGTCGAGAAGCGCACTCTGTCTGTCGGTGACGCCGCGCTCTTCCGCGCCGGCAGTTGGTCGGAATGGCACGTCGAGGATTACGTCCGCAAACACGCGATTCTGAGCGTGCCGCTGCACCCGAGCGTGTCGTTCGGTGTTCGGGCTGTCCGCAAGCTCGGACGAACGGTCAGACGCTAGCGGTTCAGATGGCGGAATTGACCATGGATGCTGCAGCCATCTCCATGTAATCGATCAACTGTTGGCGATGTGCGGCGTCCAAGGTCTTCTCGTCGATGGACGCGATCGCAACGTGCATGCAGCGTAGCCACGCGTCCCGCTCGATCGGGCCGATCACGAACGGATTGTGCCGCATCCGCAAGCGAGGGTGTCCGCGCTCGTCGGAGTAGGTGTGCGGGCCGCCCCAGTACTGCTCGAGAAACATCCGCATGCGGCGCTCGGCTGGACCGAGATCCTCTTCCGGATACAGCGGGCGAACAACCTCGTCCTTCGCGACTTCCTCGTAAAACCGCGCGGTGAGCTTGTGAAACGTCTCGGCTCCGCCGACGGCGTCGTAGAAGGTCTGCTGTACGTCATTCATGGCGTGTTCCATTGTGCCTGATGGCGGGCGTGGTCGGTTTCCGGGTCGACCGGAGGTCCGTTCACCCGAAATTCACCGGCAATCCGAGCAATTTTGTGCGAAATGGGAGTGCGTAACCGGAATATCCGTGGTCAACTTGGGGGCAGTCTCCCGGAGGTCGTATGAAGAACCGACACGCTGCACGAAATCACCGACAACTTCAGCCCGCTGGCGGCCGTGGTGCCATCGCTCGCGCAGACGCGCGGCATGAGCACGCGTCAGGGGCTGTTCTGGAAGTTGTTCCTGACGGATTCGGTCAGACCACCGAGTTCGCCACGGATCACGTGGTCCCCGAGTGGATCAAACGCCGAGTGCTACTACTCAATGTCACCTACGAACCGCTGACGGCCCTGCCGGCACGACGGGCCGTGGTCTTGATGGCCTGCGGTAAAGCCGACACGGTTCACGAAGACGAATTCGGACCCATAGTCCACTCTGCGGACTGGTCGGTGCAGGTGCCATCGGTCATTCGCCTACGAACTTATGTGCGCGTCCCGTACCGCGCCCGTATTCCCATGACCCGCGCGGCACTGATGCATCGTGACCATTTCCGATGCGCGTACTGCGGCGCAAAGGCCGAGACCATCGATCACGTGGTACCGCGCAGTCGCGGCGGCGGGCATTCATGGGAGAACTGTGTAGCGTGCTGCGCGCCGTGCAACCACCGCAAAGCCGACAAGATGCTCAGCGAACTGGGGTGGACACTGCGCGCGGAATTGGTTCCGCCCTCCGGTCCGCACTGGCGATTGCTGGCCGCAACCAAGGAACTGCACCCGTCGTGGGTGCCGTATCTCGGTGTCGGTGCCGCCTGACTCGAACTGCCCGGAACAAATTGCTCGATAATTTGTGGCCCTGACGCTGTCCTTCCTGGCGTTCTGGGCTACGTTATCTGGTGTGAGCATTCTCGAGGTAGTACTGATATACGTTGGGATCCCGGCCCTGATCACCGCCTTCTTCGCGGGTGCGTCCTTCCTCGGGAAGAAGACGCCGGGTCCGGTTCCGCCGGCGTTCCATCTGGGTGAGTCGTGGGATCACGCCCCCATCCTGTGGAGTGCTGTCGACGAAGTGACCGTTCGCGGCGGTCACCACGGCAGCGCACACGCGATCGAAGCCGGCTCGGCTGATCTGATTGGAGGAACCGCAAGTGGCAAGTGGTGATCATTCGACAGCGGTCGCAGTAGCGCCCGAAAACCTGCCCGTCGGCAGCGTCATCACGACCAGTGGCCGTATCTCCGGCGTGCATCGTGTGGGAGAGCCGTTCGTTGACGACCTTCCGTTCACGACCAAGGACCTGGTAGCCCTCGACGTCGCGCTGACCGAGGCCACCCGTTCCACCAAGGTGCGTTTCAATGCGTACGTCGGCGACCTGGGCGCAGACCCGGCCGCCGGTGCCGATGCACTGTTCCCGACCACACCTGAGGCGGAGCGTTCGGTTCTCATCGCCGTATCGCCCAACCAGCGTGTCGTAGAGGTCCGCAGTGGCCGCGTCGTTGCCGATCGGGTCACCGACCGCGTTGCGCAGCTCGGCGCAACCGCAGCGGTGAGCTCCATCAGTGAAGGAAACCTGATCGACGGACTGATCAGCGGAATCCGTGTCATGGCAGCAGCAATCTCTGCGCCGTAGTTCGCAGTCCTTGCAGTAAGGCCGGTGCCCGCCTCGATTTCCTCGAGGCGGGCACCGGCCTTTTGTATCAGCTTGCGTCGAACTTTCGGGCGGTGAGCGATCGAACTACACCGGCCTGGCCCTCTACGACAAGGCGACGCAGCGCGGGAGGAATGTCGCCCTCGAGGAAACGATCAGCCGCTGCGACGGACTCTTCACTGACTGACCACGACGGGTACAGACCGACGACGACGGTCTGCGCCACCTCACTCGAGCGGCGTTCCCACACGCCGGCGATGTCGTCGAAATAGCGCGAGACAAAGGGTTCGAGGAGATCGTCCTGTCCTTCGCGCGCGAAACCACCGATGATGGACCGCGCCGTGATGTTGGGCACCGAATCGTCGCCGACCACCTTTGCCCACACCTGCTCCTTCACCGCAGCTTGCGGTCGACCGGCAGCTGCGGCAGCGGCCTGCCTGGCACCTGCCGCAGTCGGGTCGCGCAAGGCCTCGGCGTCGATGAACGGGGTCTCCAGCCCCTCGGCATCCACCTCGCCTGCCGCGGCGAGAGCTCCGACAATGCGCCACCGCAGATCGGTGTCGACAACCAGACCGTCGAGGCCGACGGTCGCGGGGTCGGCGTCGAGCAATTCGTTCAGGACCTCGGTGTGCCACGGGGAGAGCGAAACTCCGGTGAGCGCGTTGACAAATGCGAGTTGGTGATCGGAACCGGCCTCGGCTTCGCGGGCAAGTTCGAGAAGCCGGTTGGCGAAATCCGCCCAGCCTTCGGCCGAGGCCCAGACCGGATCGGCGTAGCTTCCGATGGCAGTCTGTGCTTGGAGCAGGAGGCGTTGAACCACACCGACCTCGGTTTCGGCGCTGATGCCTCGCTGAACCAGAGCGACAAAATCGCGGGCCTTGAGTTCGGCCTGACGAGTCATCTCCCACGCTGCGGACCAGACCAGAGTGCGGGGGAGTGATTCGGCGATGTCGCCGACGCGCTCGATTGCCGTCGAGAGGGACTGCGGATCGAGTCGCACCGAGCAATACGTCAGGTCGTCGTCGTTGAGCAGAATCAATTGACCGCGATGAACTCCGAGAAGCTCAGGAACGTCGGTGGTTTCGGCGGCGTCGAGATCGAGTTCGACGCGGCGGCTCCGCACGAGCTTGCCGTCGACGTCGTCGTAGATGCCGACCGCGATGCGATGAACACGTCGCTCACCGGCACCGGGAGCTGCGCCGTCCTGCAACACGGCAAAACGGGTGAACTTTCCGTCTGCGTCGACGTCGAAGTCGGGGCGAAGGATGTTGAGGCCGGTGGTCTTGAGCCACTGGGTTCCCCAGTCGGAAAGGTCGCGGCCGGAGGACTTTTCGAGAGCGCCGAGGAGGTCGTCGAAGGTGGCGTTGCCGAATGCGTGCTCACGGAAGTACTCCCGCAGTCCCGCGAGGAAGGGATCGAGGCCGACGTAGGCCACCAATTGCTTGAGAACGCTGGCGCCCTTGGCATACGTGATTCCGTCGAAGTTGACCTCGACTGCTGCCAGGTCCGGGATGTCGGCGGCGATGGGGTGGGTGGACGGCAACTGGTCCTGACGGTAAGCCCACGACTTCTCGACGTTGGCAAAGGTTGTCCAGGCGTTCTTGTACTCGGTGGCCTCGGTCTGGCAGAGCACAGACGCGAAAGTCGCAAAGGATTCGTTGAGCCACAGGTCGTCCCACCACGTCATGGTGACGAGGTCGCCGAACCACATGTGGGCCATTTCGTGAAGCACGGTTTCGGAACGACGCTCGTACGAGTAGCGAGTGACCTTGGACCGGAAGACGTAGTCCTCCAGGAACGTCACCGCTCCCGCGTTCTCCATCGCGCCTGCGTTGAACTCCGGGACGAACAACTGGTCGTACTTCCCGAAGGCATACGGCACACCGAAGTTGCGGTGGTAGAAATCGAAGCCCTGCTTGGTTTCGGTGAACAGGCGCTCTTCGTCCATGAACTCGGCAAGTGAGGCGCGGCAGAAGATTCCGAGGGGGATGTTGCCGTGCTCGTCGGAGTAGTTGTCGGTCCACACGGCGTACGGGCCGGCGATGAGCGCAACGAGGTATGTGCTCATCTTCGGTGTTGTGCGGAAGACATGCTTGCCGGGATCGGCGGCAAGGGTTTCCACGACGGCAGAGTTGGAGATGACCTTCCACGAGGTCGGCGCAGTGACGCGGACATCGAACGTGGCCTTGAGATCCGGCTGATCGAAACACGCGAACATGCGCTTGGCGTCGGCGGTCTCGAACTGCGAGTACAGGTACACGGCGCTGTCCGTCGGGTCGACGAAGCGGTGCAGACCTTCTCCGGTGTGCGAGTACACACAGTCGGCCTCGACCACCAGTTCGTTGCTCGCGGCGAGGTCCGTCAAGGCTATTCCGGTGGCCTCGTCGTAGTCGGAAATATCGATCGGGGTGCCGTTGAGCACTGCGGAATGAACTCGGGCAGCGATGATGTCGATGAAACTGCTCGAGCCGGCTGTGGCCGAGAAGGTCACGGTGGTCTTGGAGAAGAACGTCTCCTCACCAGGGGCATCGCTGCCGTCGGTGAGATCGAGTTCGATCAGGTAGTTGTCGACGGTCAGCAGCGCTGACCGTTCGGCTGCCGTCTCGCGTGTCAGGTTCGGTGCGGCCACGAAGATCTCCTCGTCGATGGTGTGGATCTTTATGCGTCCATCCCATCACGGCGGGGACTACTTCGTGATCGCGGACGCCTCCGTCAATGGAACCGAGGGATCTGCCAGGCGCTTCGGATCCACCGGTGCACTCGACGCCACCAACTCCTTGATTGCGTCACCGGCATCCCAGATGTTGACGTTCATTCCCGCCAGAACCTTGTTGTCGCCGTCGAGCCAGAAGGCCAGGAACTCGCGGTTGTCGACGTCACCGCGCGTGACGACGGAGGCGTAGCGGCCATGCGGGGCGTGCCCGACGTACTCCATTCCGAGGTCGTACTGGTCGGTGAAGAAATACGGCATCCGCACGTACTCTGCCGGTTTGCCGAGCATGGTGTCCGCGGCTGTCGCCGGTTGGTTGAGAGCATTTGCCCAGTGCTCCACTCGAATTCGCGCGTTCAGGATCGGGTGCGTCGCCGCCGCGATATCGCCGATCGCCACGACGTCTGGGTCGCTGCTCTGCAGACCCGCGTCGACGAGGACTCCGCCGTCGACCTCGATACCGGCGGCCGTGGCCAACTCGGTGTTGGGGAGAGCGCCCACAGCGATCAGGACGGCGTCGGCGGGAACTACGCTGCCGTCGGCCAGGGTGACGCCGGAAGCAACTCCGTCTGTCACCGCGATGGACTTCACGTCGGTGCTCGTTCGTAGGTCAACGCCGTTCGCGCGGTGCAGTGCCGCAAACACTTCGCCCATCTCCGGCCCCAGCGTTGCTTCGAGGGGAAGACTCGCATGCTCGAGGATCGTCACCTCGACACCGAATCCGCGCGCGGACGCGGCGATTTCCAGGCCGATCCAGCCGGCGCCCACCACAACCAGTTTCTTGTCCGCGGACAGAGCCTTCAGCAGCGCCGACGCCTGGTCGATGGTGCGGATGTAGTGCACGCCGTCGGCGTCCGCCCCTGGAATGTCGAGTCGCCGAGAACGCGAACCGGTGGCGAGCGCCAGTTTGTCGTACGAGAGCGTGGAACCGTCGGGGAGAGTCACGGTGTGCGCAACGGGGTCGAAAGCGGTTGCGGTTGTTCCGGGCCGCAGGTCCACTCGCTGATCGCGGAACCATTCACCGTCGTGGACCGTGAATTCCGGGAGGGTCTTCTTGCCCGCAAAGAACTCCTTGGACAGCGGTGGACGCTCGTACGGCAGATGGTCCTCT
Organism: Rhodococcus globerulus; assembly: GCF_019334125.1. Lineage (NCBI taxonomy): Bacteria > Bacillati > Actinomycetota > Actinomycetes > Mycobacteriales > Nocardiaceae > Rhodococcus > Rhodococcus globerulus. Next base: position 5,738,883 of record NZ_CP079698.1, on the reverse strand, counting down.
TCGCTCAGAAGGACGATGTCTCCGTCGAAATCCCGCTCTCGCAGGGCCTCCGCAGTTTTTGCTCCGGCCAAGCCGCCGCCGATGATGACGAATCTCCGATTTGCGCTCATGGTTGAACCACTCCTTCGCACTCGTGTTCTTTCGACATTACTGGTGAGAGAAGGTGGTTCGGGAGTATGTGGGAAGGATTGGTGGGGGATGATTGTTGCCATGGCGGGGTACGCAATTTTTCGTTCCCGCTAGGACCGTGACCGATAGGGAGTTGTTTACGTGAGTGCAGTCGAGAACAAGAGTGCCGACCGAGCTGATTTCTGGTTCGATCCTCTGTGCCCATGGTGCTGGATCACCTCGCGGTGGATCCTCGAAGCGCAGCAGGTGCGCAACATCGACGCGAAATTCCACGTCATGAGCCTGGCCGTCCTCAACGAAGGACGTGACCTGCCCGAGGAGTACCGCGAGATGATGACCAAGGCATGGGGACCGGTGCGCGTCGCAATCGCCGCTGCGAAGCTGAAGGGCGACGACATCCTGCTGCCGCTGTACACGGCCATGGGAACCAAGATCCACAACGAAGGCAACAAGGACTTTGCCGACGTCATCAAGCGTTCACTCGACGAGGTCGGACTCCCGGCTGAACTTGCCGACGCAGCCGAGTCGACCGAGTACGACGAAGCCCTGCGTGAGAGCCATCATCACGGCATGGACGCGGTTGGCCCCGACGTCGGAACTCCCACCATCCACGTCAACGGCGTTGCCTTCTTCGGCCCGGTTCTCTCGCGCATCCCGCGCGGCGAGGACGCAGGACGAGTGTGGGACGGCGCAGTTGCGCTGGCGAGCTACCCGCACTTCTTCGAACTCAAGCGCACGCGCAACGAAGACCCCCAGTTCGACTGAGTCCAGCAGTGTGAGGGCCGGGTGCGCGCCGGGGGATGAGCCTGAGAGAATTGTCCCCATGCGCGTATACCTGGGTGCCGACCATGCCGGATTCGAACGTAAGAACGAGATCATCGAACATCTCACAGCCAATGGCCACGAGGCCATCGACTGTGGTGCTCACGAGTACGACGCCGTGGACGACTACCCGGCATTCTGCATCGAGGCAGCCAAGCGGGTAGTCGCCGACGAGGGAAGCCTGGGCATCGTCCTCGGCGGAAGCGGCAACGGCGAGCAGATCGCCGCGAACAAGGTTCCCGGCGCCAGGTGCGCTCTGGCGTGGAGCGTCGAAACCGCCAAGCTGGCCCGCGAGCACAACAAGGCACAGCTCATCGGCATCGGTGGACGCATGCATTCCCTCGAGGAATCGCTTGCCATCGTCGACGCCTTCCTTGCCACCGAGTGGTCAGGCGAAGAGCGTCACCAGCGCCGCATCGACATCCTCTCGGAGTACGAGAAGACCGGCGTCGCACCGGCATTGCCGCAGGCCTGATCGAGAAGTAGTCCCGTGCCAGAAGGTCATACCCTGCATCGACTGGCACGGTTGCATGCCAAGAAGTTTGTCGGTTCACCAGTGCGCGTACTCAGCCCGCAGGGGCGATTTGCCACGGACGCGGCTCTGGTGGACGGGCATGTACTCACGTCGTCGGATGCCTGGGGCAAACACCTGTGGCACACGTACGACAACGGTCTGATCGTCCACGTACACCTCGGTTTGTACGGAAAGTTCACCGACAGCGCCCTCCCGATGGAAGAACCGGTTGGGCAGGTCCGGATGCGAATGGTCGGTGCCGGCTTCGGCACCGACCTTCGTGGTCCCACCGCCTGTGAAGTCTTGCTGCCGCCGCAAGTAGCCGCTATCGAAGCCAGGCTCGGCCCCGATCCATTGCGCCGCGACGCGGATCCGCAGCAGGCGTGGGCGCGAATCTCGAAGTCCAAGACGGCAATCGGCGCACTGCTCATGGACCAGGCAGTGCTGGCCGGGGTCGGCAACGTCTACCGCGCCGAATTGCTGTTCCGTCACGGCATCAACCCCGAACGCCCCGGCAACCTCGTCAGCTACGACGAATGGACTGCCATGTGGGCGGACCTCGTCGAACTCATGAAGGTCGGCGTGCGACGCGGAAAAATGCACGTCGTGCGGGCCGAACACGACAACGGCGATCCGGCCTACGCCAAGGATCGTCCGCGCACCTACGTCTACCGGCGCGCGGGATCACCCTGCCGGGTCTGCGGGTCACCGGTCCTTCATTCCGTCATGAAGGCACGAAACCTGTTCTGGTGCCCGGTGTGTCAGGCTGTGTAGACGACCCTGCGGTCTAGAAGTCCATGCCGCCGAAGTCCATCCCGCCGCCGTCGCCGAATCCACTGTCGCCGAATCCGCTGTCACCTGAGTCGTAGCCCTGGTCGCCTTGGTCGTAGCTCTGATCGCCGGCGTCGCCTTGGCTTTGATCACCTGCATCTGCGCCTTGATCTGCGTCGGTATCACCGCCCGCTGCGAAAGCCTCTGCGCCGTAAGGAACTCCGGCCATCCCGGAGAACATGGTCGAGAACAGCATCATCGAACCCAGGCCCCAGGCGCCTGCGACGAGGGCGGGCTTCCACCACGGCTCGGAGTACCAACCGGCCGGAACGGGCCGGCCGGCGACGCGACCGCCGGGGTAGTAGTTGGGGGTACGCGACGACGGGGTAGGCGATGCCGCGACCTTGCGGCCCTCGAACTCGACCTCGCGGGACTCGGTCACCGCGCCGGCGGCTTTCTGGCCGTCGATGGTGGGAACGTCAGGGCCCGGATCCATTCCCATGGCGACTCGTGCCGCGCGAATGTAGTAAAGCCCTTCCAGCGCAGTCTGTTTCGCGAGACGCGCTTGAACCGGGGTAGCGGCCTGATCGATCTGCGAGCCCGCCGCTGTGTAGCGCTCGGCTGCGTCGGCGAGTGCTTGCCGTGACGGTTCGTCGGTGCCGGTGAGGTTGTACACCTGGCCGCCGAGACGCTCGATTGCCTGCCTGGCATCAGCTTTGGCGTCGTCGAGTTGTGTCGCGCTGTGGGTGGAACCGCGTTGCTGGCTCTTCATGACCAGGAACACGACAACAGCCAGAACGACGAGGATGAGAAGAATCGTGGTCACGGGTGGCCTCCGAGCAGTATCGATCCGGACAACTCCAGGATACGGATCGCTGCAACAAAAAATCCGCACCGGCGAGGCCGATGCGGATCTTTGTGGAAGTTTCCCTCCGATGGAGGGGATGACGGGAATCGAACCCGCGTGATCAGTTTGGAAGACTGAGGCTCTACCATTGAGCTACATCCCCGTGCACACGCGAACTCGGGATCGCCGTGTTCGTCGTCTGCGATTCGAAACTGTACCCAATGCGGGCGCGGATTTCATAATCGGGGGGTCGAAAGCGTTCTCACCAGGGGAATCTCCGGCGAGGGTGTGTGGTCGAGGCTCGGTGGCGCCGGTGCGGCCGGAGTTTCGAGCCGGATGCAGGCTGCACGTGCTTACGGCTATCCGTGTACAAATGGTGGGCGGGTTCGTGAGAGAGTAGTGAGCGCGATAAGGTTTGGCGCAGTCGCAAGTACGCGGCTGTTTTCGCGAGCGTGTTCGTAAGAAGCATGTTTGCGAGTAACGGGATGTAGCGCAGCTTGGTAGCGCATCCGCTTTGGGAGCGGAGGGTCGCAGGTTCAAATCCTGTCATCCCGACAAGTACGTATACGAGACTCCACTACTGCACACGCAGGAGTGGAGTGTCGTGCAAGACCACACGAGCAAGACCGAAAACCTGCAGTAAGCCAGTTATGAGCAAGACCAGACGAAGGAGCGAAGTTTCGTGAAGAGCACCGTCGAGCAGCTCAGCCCGACGCGAGTCCGTATCAACGTTGAGGTGCCCTTCGCGGAACTCAAGCCTGATTTCGACAAGGCCTACAAGGCCCTCGCGCAGCAGATTCGTCTCCCAGGCTTCCGTCCGGGCAAGGCCCCGGCCCGCCTCCTCGAGGCGCGCGTCGGTCGCGCCGCTGTGCTCGAGCAGGTCATCAACGACGCTCTGCCGTCGCGTTACTCCGAGGCTGTCACCAGCGCCGGCGTCAAGGCACTCGGCCAGCCCGAGATCGAGGTCACGAAGCTCGAAGACGGCGACGTCCTCGAATTCGCTGCCGAGGTCGACGTGCGCCCCGAGATCGAACTCCCCGATTTCAGCTCCATCAACGTCACGGTCGATCCGATCGAGATCACCGATGAGGCCATCGAAGAGCAGCTGCTCTCGCTGCGTCAGCGTTTCGGCACCCTCACGGGCGTCGACCGTGCAGTCGAGGACGGCGACTTCGTCTCCATCGACCTGTCGGCCACCGTCGACGGCGAGAACGTTGCCGAGGCTACCGCTAGCGGACTGTCGCACGAGGTCGGTTCGGGCCAGCTCATCGAGGGCCTCGACGAAGCCATCATCGGCCTGAAGGCGGGGGAGTCCAAGGACTTCACGTCGACTCTGGTCGCCGGTGAATTCGCAGGCAAGGAAGCTGTTGTCACCGTGACCGTTCAGACGGTCAAGGAGCGCGAGCTTCCGGACGAGGACGACGAGTTCGCTCAGCTCGCCAGCGAGTTCGACACCCTCGACGAACTGAAGGCAGACCTCCGCGAGCGCGTCGGACGCGTCCGCAAGGTCGAGCAGGCCGGCCAGATCCGCGACAAGGTTCTCGAGCAGCTGCTCGAGACGGTCGAGGTTCCGTTGCCCGAGGCCATCGTCAAGGCTGAGGTCGACGCTGCGCTGCACGACGCCGTTCACGGTCTCGATCACGACGAAGAGGCTCTGAACAAGGCTCTCGAAGAGCAGGGCAGCAGCCGCGAAGAGTTCGACAAGGACACGTTGGAGGCCGCTGAGCGCTCCGTCAAGACGCAGCTCCTGCTCGACTCCATCGCGGACGCCAACGACGTCACCGTCGGCCAGGACGAGCTCACCGAGCGCATCCTGTTCCAGGCACAGCGTTACGGCATGGCTCCTGAGCAGTTCATCCAGCAGATCCAGCAGGCCAACCAGCTTGGTGCGATGTTCGCCGATGTCCGTCGCGGCAAGGCTCTCGCAGCCGTCGTCGAGGCTGCCGGCGTCACCGACAGCAGCGGCGCTGCTGTGGACACCGCTGAGCTTTTCGGTAACGGCAAGGCTGACGAGGACGCAGAGGCGTCTGATTCTGCCGAGAGCGAAGACAAGTAAAAAAGCAGGTTATCGGGTGTTTTCACCGCGATCGGCTGCAATGAGTTTTCCGCTTTGAGCGAAGTAGGGCGGCACCGGGACTCCGGTGCCGCCCTACTTGGTTAGTGTCTGTGTCAGCAATTCGTATTTGGCAAAGAAGATCCACATAGAAGGCAGGTACCGTGACTTCCAATCACCTGGAGACTTTGCAGAGTCCCGCCATGACTTCAGCCACCGCTGGGTTGAACCTCAGCGACTCGGTATACGAGCGCTTGCTCCGTGAGCGCATTATTTTCCTCGGTACCCAGGTCGACGACGACATCGCAAACAAGCTGTGCGCGCAGATCCTGCTTCTCTCGGCCGAGGACCCGACGCGAGACATCTCGCTCTACATCAACTCGCCTGGTGGATCCGTCACCGCCGGTATGGCGATTTTCGACACCATGCAGTTCGCGGAGTGCGACATCGCGACGTTCGGCATGGGTCTCGCCGCGTCGATGGGGCAGTTCCTGCTCTCGGCAGGCACCAAGGGCAAGCGTTACGCCCTGCCGCACGCCCGCATCATGATGCACCAGCCGTCCGCCGGTATCGGTGGTAGCGCCAGCGACATCGCGATCATGGCCGAGCAGTTCAAGCACACCAAGCGTGAAATGGCCGAGCTGATCGCTCAGCACACCGGTCAGACGGTCGAGCAGATCACCGCTGACTCGGACCGTGATCGTTGGTTCACGGCGAAGGAAGCCCTCGAGTACGGCTTCGTCGACCATGTCGTCTCTCGTGCGAATCAGGCCGGCGGCACCGGCAACTGAGTCGGTTGATCCGTCCTATTGCTGCCCAATTCATACTTTGGAGAACTGATGACAAACCTTTTCGGAGCTAACTCGCTGGGCGGCCAGGCGCCGTCGGGCCCGCAGTCGCGCTACATCCTGCCCCAGTTCACGGAGCAGACCAGCTACGGCGTCAAGACGTCCGACCCGTACAACAAGCTTTTCGAGGAGCGCATCATCTTCCTCGGCTCGCAGGTCGACGACGTGTCCGCGAACGACCTCATGGCACAGCTGTTGGTTCTGGAATCGCAGGATCCGGACCGCGACATCACGATGTACATCAATTCGCCCGGTGGTTCGTTCACCGCGCTGATGGCGATCTACGACACGATGCAGTACGTGCGTGCAGACATCTCCACCGTCTGCCTCGGCCAGGCCGCGTCGGCTGCTGCTGTTCTGCTCGCCGGCGGTACGCCGGGTAAGCGTTTTGCGCTCCCCAACTCGCGCATCCTGATTCACCAGCCGGCCACCGGCGGTATCCAGGGCCAGGTTTCCGATCTGGAGATCCAGGCAGCCGAGATCGAGCGTATGCGTCGTCTCATGGAGAACACGTTGGCTCTGCACACCGGCAAGGATCCGCAGACGATCCGCGTCGACACCGATCGTGACAAGATCCTCACGGCCGAGCAGGCCAAGGAATACGGCATCATCGACGACGTTCTGGCGTACCGGAAGCTCAGCGCACAGAAGTAGTCGTTTTCCGCCTCGTGTCGACCACCGAAATTCGGTGCGCGATGCGAGGCGGATCGGTCGGGAAGTACCAGGTGGAAGACATGCCTGAACTATTTCCCCGACAATATTCTTGATAATCCGTCGACGAATCGCCGACAACAGGTCGACCGTGGTTCGGAACAACGGGTACCGTCACATCACGGGCTGGTTCTGGATCTGCGTTCTGGCGAGTGCACGTACACGAAGGAAGTAGGGACCTCACGAGATGGCACGCATCGGCGACGGCGGGGATCTGCTCAAGTGTTCTTTCTGCGGTAAGAGCCAGAAGCAGGTCAAGAAACTCATTGCAGGACCCGGGGTGTACATCTGCGACGAGTGCATCGACCTCTGCAACGAGATCATCGAGGAAGAACTGGCCGAGTCGAGTGAGGTCAAACTCGACGAGCTGCCGAAGCCCGCGGAGATCCGCGATTTCCTCGAGAACTACGTCATCGGTCAGGACTCCGCCAAGCGGACGCTCGCAGTGGCTGTGTACAACCACTACAAGCGTATTCAAGCCGGCGACAAGGGCCGCGATGCCCGCGGCGAAACCGTCGAACTCGCAAAATCCAACATCTTGATGCTCGGCCCCACCGGCTGCGGTAAGACGTATCTCGCGCAGACCTTGGCGAAGATGCTCAACGTTCCGTTCGCGATTGCGGACGCAACGGCCCTGACCGAGGCGGGTTACGTCGGTGAAGACGTCGAGAACATTCTGCTCAAGCTGATTCAGGCTGCGGATTACGACGTCAAGCGCGCCGAGACCGGCATCATCTACATCGACGAGGTCGACAAGATCGCTCGCAAGAGCGAGAACCCCTCGATCACCCGGGACGTCTCCGGTGAGGGTGTTCAGCAGGCTCTGCTCAAAATTCTAGAAGGCACGCAGGCCAGCGTTCCGCCGCAGGGTGGGCGCAAGCATCCGCATCAGGAATTCATCCAGATCGACACCACGAACGTGCTGTTCATCGTCGCTGGTGCGTTTGCCGGCCTCGAACGCATCGTGTCCGATCGGGTAGGCAAGCGCGGCATCGGCTTTGGTGCCGAGGTGCGCTCCAAGGCAGAACTCGACACAGTCGATCGTTTTGCCGAGGTCATGCCCGAGGATCTGATCAAGTTCGGTCTGATTCCCGAGTTCATCGGCCGTTTGCCGATGATCGCGTCGGTCACCAATCTCGACAAGGCGTCGCTCGTCCAGATTCTGTCCGAGCCCAAGAACGCTCTGGTGAAGCAGTACCGTCGACTGTTCGACATGGACGGCGTGGAACTCGAGTTCACCGAGGAAGCCCTCGACGCGATTGCCGATCAGGCCATTCTCCGTGGCACCGGTGCCCGTGGGCTGCGCGCCATCATGGAAGAAGTTCTTCTCCCCGTGATGTACGACATCCCCAGTCGCGACGACGTCGAGAAGGTTGTGGTGACCGCCGAGACCGTCATCGACAACGTTCTGCCGACTATCGTCCCGCGTAAGCCGGAGCGCGGCGAACGCCGCGACAAGACGGCTTAACGTCAAAACAGGCTTAACGTCAAAACAACTGTGGCCCGGCATCTCTCGCGAGATGCCGGGCCACAGTTGTTTGTGGGGTGTTCGGCTAGATCGGGTTGCCGAGTTCCTTGAGCGGGGTGCGGAAGGTTTCCTTGGCGGTGAAGGCTGAGATCGCACAGATGACGCAGGCGACCGAGGTCAGAATTGCGACGGGCATCCAGTGTGTCTTGTCGCCGCCCATCAGAGCGTTGCCGATGGCGGGTGCAAAGCCGGCGAGCGCAAATCCGACCTGGGTTCCGATTGCGATACCCGAGTAGCGGACCTTGGTGTTGAACATCTCGGAGTAGAACGACGGCCAGATGGCGTTGGGTGCCGCGTAGAAGACGGACATCAAGCCGATTGCCGCAAGGAAGATGAGCGGAACGTTTCCACTGGCGATCGCACCGAAGTAGACGTAGATGAAGACCGCGCTGCCCAGTGCGCCACCGACGAAGAGCGGTCGACGGCCGATTCGGTCGGACAATATCGCCCAGGCAGGCTGGCTGATCAGTGCGACAGCGTTTGCGGCAATGGCAACCCACAGCATCGTGGACTTCGGGATTCCCACTTCTTCAGTGGTAGCGAAGGCAAGACCGAACACGGAGAAGATGGTCGACACGACGGCGATGAAGGCGCAGCAGATGACGCGGACCAGATTTGCGCTGTGTGTGCGAAGCAGGTCGGCGACGGGGAGCTTCGCAACGGCCTTGGATTCCTGCTGCTCGATGAACTCTTCGGGCTCTTCGAGCTTGAGTCGCATGATGTAGGCGGCAATGAGAACGATCAGGCTGCCCCAGAACGGGATTCGCCAACCCCAGGTGTAGAGAATGTCGTCGGGCAGCGCCGCGATGGGGAGGAATACCAGGCTGGCGAGGATGAATCCGGCTTGAGTGCCGTTGAGCGTCCAGCTGCAGAAGAAGGCGCGTCGGCCTTCCGGTGCGTGTTCGAGAGTGAGTGAGCTCGCGCCACTCTGCTCGCCGGCCGCGGAGATGCCCTGGGCGATGCGCATCAGGACGAGCAGTATCGGCGCGAACACTCCGATCGAGTCGGCGCTCGGGATGCATCCGATGAAGAAGGTGGCCGCGCCCATCATGATGAGTGTCAGCAGCATGATCTTCTTGCGGCCGACGCGGTCGCCGAAGTGTCCGAGAACCACGGCGCCGACGGGACGCGCGATATAGGCAACTCCGAATGTCGCGAGGGAGAGCAGTGCCGCGTGCCCGCTGTCGGGGAAGAACACCGTCGGGAAGATGAGCGCGGCGGCTGATGCGTAGATGTAGAAGTCGTAGTACTCGAGCATGCTGCCGAGGAACGACGACGTAGCGGCGCGTTTGACCTTGGTGGTGTCTGTTGTGGGCAAGTGCCCTGCCTCAGGTCCCGACGGTGTGACCGTGCTAGCTGACATGCTCATCTCCTGGTGGAAGCGAAAGTGGAGGGCTCTACATCCGCGACGTGGTGTTCGGCGTACTTGTTCGTACTTTGAACGTTTGTGCGGAGAGCGATACACAGAATGTAACTGACGCCACACCGACTACACAAGATTATTAACCAAATAGTTCATAAAAATCTAGCTACGTTTCGGTTGGTTATCGAAACCCCAGTTCAGAGAGCTATGGCTGAGGCCGCTGTGTGGCCGCAACCAGTTCGGCTACCTGCTCCTGCGTGATGCCGAGGCCGAAGGCCGCGAGTTTGCCGAGCGGCATGGAACCGGCCATGGCCATCAGTTCGGGCGCTATCGGCGGGGAATCTTCGGTGGCGGCAGCGGCCATCGCGGCGCCGAGAACTGGGCCTCCGACCGGATGTGCGAACCACTCGGCGATGGTCGACATGGCGTTCAGCGGGCGAGGTCCGATGTTTCCCGGCAGGGTGATCCTGTCCGTGGTTGCAATGTCGCGCGAGGAGAAGCCGACGCGAACGTCGTAGTCACCGGCTTCGACGGCCCAGTCCTGGTCCTTGGCGGACCAGTAGGAAAATGCGCGCGGGTCGAGTGTGATCGTCGTGGTTGTCGATTGCCCGGCTTCGAGGTGGACTTTGGCAAAGCCCTTCAGCTCTTGGGTAGGGCGGTCGACGGCAGAGCCCGCGTCGTGGACGTATACCTGGACAACCGTGCTGCCGGCTCGATCACCGGTGTTGAGCACGGTCACCGTGATCTCGGCAGAATTTTCTCCAGTGGTGATTGCGGTGTCGGTGACGGCAAAGGTGGTGTAGCTTCGCCCGAAGCCGAAGGGGTAGGCAACGTCGTGGTCGACGGAGTCGTAGTAGCGGTATCCCACATACAAACCTTCCCCGTATCGGACGTGTTGCGCAGATCCCGGGAAATGAAGGTATGACGGGTTGTCTTGCAGCCGAAGGGGAATCGTCTCGGTGAGGTGGCCGGACGGGTTGACGAGACCGAACAGGATGTCGGCGATCGCCGACCCGCCTGCCTGGCCGAGAAGCCATCCTTCGAGGATGGCGGCGGCGTACATGCGCCACGGGTTGATCGAGACGACGCCACCGTTGGACAAGACCACGACGGTGTTCGGATTGGTGCTGTGCACTGCTTTCAGCAGGGCGATCTGGTCGGCGGGCAAGTCGATGTCCGAGCGGTCGAACCCCTCGGATTCGGTGGCTGACGGGAGGCCGAGGAAGAGGACGGCCACGTCGGACCTGCGGGCAGCGTCGACGGCTTCGGTGACTTTGTCGCTGTCCGGGGTGCCGTCGAAGGTGAATCCCGGAGCGAAGGTCACGCGGTCGGAACCCGCGATGGCCAGGATTGCGTCCAGCGCATTGTCGAGGGTGGTCGGTACTACCTGCGAACTGCCGGCGCCCTGGTACCGCGGACTGCAAGCGAACTCGCCGATGACCGCGACGGTCTGCCCTCCCGGGGTCAGGGGGAGGATCTCGCCGTCGTTTTCGAGGAGGACCGCGGATTCGGCGGCAGCGGTCCGGGCGAGTTCATGGTGATTCGCAGCGTCGTAGGTGTGGCCCTCGATCCGAGCGCCTGCGGTACGGTCGACCAGCGTCGCCACCCGCTCGGCAGCTGTGGTCACGACGGATTCGCCGAGGTGGCCGTTGCGCACGGCGTCGACGATCTGTCCGTCGGCGCCCGAGGGAGGCATCTCCAAATCCAGACCGGCGGCAATCGCCGCAACCCGGTCGTTCACGGCTCCCCAATCGGAAACGACAAGGCCGTCGAATCCCCACTGCTCGCGCAGAACTTCGGTGAGCAGCCAATGGTTCTGGCTCGCGTAGACGCCGTTGATCTTGTTGTACGAGCACATCACCGTGGTGGGCGCTGCCGTGGTGACCGCGTACTCGAATCCAGCGAGGTATATCTCCCGCAGGGTTCGCTCGTCGATATCGGCGCTGACCCGCATGCGGTCGTGTTCTTGGTTGTTGGCGGCAAAATGCTTGAGCGACGTACCGACGCCGCGGGACTGAATACCGATGATCAGTGCGGCAGCAACGCGGCCGGATACGAAGGGATCCTCGGAGACGTACTCGAAGTTCCGCCCGCACAAGGGGGATCGTTTGATGTTGATACCGGGGCCGAGAAGGACCGAGACCTGCTCGGCTTTGGCTTCGTCGCCCAGCGCTTCGCCGACGCGGCGGATGAGGTCGAGATTCCAGGACGAACCGAGTCCGACGGCCGGCGGGAAACACGTGGCCGGGATGCTCTGACCGAGCCCGAGCGCGTCACCGCCCTCCGGTTGTTTGCGAACGCCGTGCGGGCCGTCGGTCAGCAGTATCGACGGAATTCCGGCGACATCCTGGCTGTGCCAGAAATCCGATCCCGAGGTCAAGGAAGCCTTGTCCTCGAGTGAAAGTCCCTGCGCGCTGTTCTCGGTCACGTGTGTCCTCCCGGTTGCGAGTGCTCCGAAGTCAATTAGTTGGTAGTCGGTCAGGCGGGGGTAGGCGCCGTCAGGAAAGCGACGACCATGTCGCCGAGCATGGTTCGCAGGTGCTCGCGATGCGTCGGGGCGATGAGGTCGCGGTCGAAGAGCGCTTTGAATGTGTAGCGGTTGGCGATGCGGAAGACGCAGAAACTGCTGATCAGCATGTGCACGTCGAGAGCATCGACGTCTTCTCGGAACGTGCCGGCCTTCTGGCCGTCGAGGAGGATCTGTGACACCAGGTCCGCGGCGGGAGCGCCGAGTCCGCTGAGAACTTCGGACTTCTCGATGTACTCGCCGCGCAGCATGTTCTCGTTGGCCACCAGGCGAATGAAGTTCGGGTGCTGCTCGTGGTGATCGAAGGTGAGTTCTGCAAGTGCGCGAACAGCTGCCGTCGGATCAAGGCCCTCGAGATCGAGTTCACGCTCCTGCGCCCGGATTACGCTGTACGCGTGTTCCAGAACCGACTTGTACAGCCCTTCCTTGTCGGTGAAGTAGTAGTAGATCATGCGTTTTGTGGTGTGAGTCTTGGTGGCGATCTCGTCCACGCGGGCTCCGGCGAAACCCTTGTCGGCAAACTCCTCGGTCGCGACGGCGATGATGTTCACTCGGGTGAGATCGCTGTTTCGACGTCGTTTCTCGGGCTTGGATGCCAGTGCATTCGCGGAGTGCTCGGAGACCATGGACCTCACTCTATCTGCGACGGAGTTGGGTGAGTTCCTTGTCGAGTGCGCGTCGGAGGAGTAGTGTCCGATAAATTAACTCACTAGTTCGTACATTAGCTTCGAGGTGACCCGATGGCAGTATCAAGACCGATCCTGGTTCTCAACGGACCCAATCTCAATCTGTTGGGGCAGCGCCAACCGGAGTTCTACGGTCGGGACACCCTTGATGACGTAGTTGCCCGCTGTGAGGTCGCGGCCGCAAACTTCGGTGCCGTCGTCGAGGCAAAGCAATCGAATCACGAGGGTCAGCTCATCGACTGGATCCACGAGGCGCGCGGAAGAGTTGCCGGCATCGTGATCAATCCCGGCGGCTATTCGCACACGTCGGTCGCCTTGCGGGATGCGCTGGTCACGCTGGAAGCTCCCGTTGTCGAGGTCCATATCAGTAACATTCACAGTCGTGAAGGCTTCCGTCAGCACTCGTACGTGTCCGGAATTGCAGACGCCGTCATCTGCGGACTGGGGATCGACGGATACAGCGCCGCAGTCGAGTTCGTGTGCGTCCGAGGAGAAGAGAACTGATGAGCGAGACAATTCTCTGTGGCCTTATCGGCACAGGAATCGGTGCGTCCTTGACACCGATCATGCACGAGGAGGAGGGACGGGCGCAGTCTCTGCCGTACGTCTACCGCATCCTCGATCTCGACGTGATGGGGCTGGCGCCGTCGGATATCGGTGAACTGCTCACCTACGCCAAGCGTTTCGGCTTCCGTGGCCTCAACATCACCCACCCATGCAAGCAGCTGGTGATCGAGCATCTCGACGAATTGTCGGCTGACGCAGCAAAACTCGGAGCCGTCAATACGGTTCTCTTCGAGGGCGGCAAAGCGATCGGTCATAACACCGACTGGTCCGGCTTCGGACGTAACTTCGACACGGGACTCCCCGGCGCGAAGCTGGACCGGGTGGTCCAGCTCGGTGCAGGCGGCGCGGGTGCTGCCGTTGCGTATGCGGCGCTGACGCGCGGAGCTCGCGTGCTGACATTGGTGGATTCGAGTCTTGCTCGGGCGCAGGAACTTGCGCGGACGTTGGCAGTGCAGTTTCCCACTCAGAGCGTGGTAGCGAAGCACACCGACGACCTGGCCGATGCACTCGCCGGCGCCGACGGGTTGATTCATGCCACCCCGATGGGAATGGCCGCGCACCCCGGTATGGCGTTCTCCCCGGATCTTCTGCGCCCGGACCTGTGGGTTGCGGAGATCGTGTACCGCCCCCTCGAAACAGAGCTCCTTCGCCAGGCGCGCTTGATCGGTGCCCCGACGCTCAGTGGCGGCGGGATGACCGTTTTCCAAGCCGTCGACGCCTTCCGGATCTTCACCGGTATCGAGCCGGACAGTGATCGGATGCTCGCCCACATGACTGCCCTTGTCCAGGGCGAGCAGGCGGCGGTAGCCCGATGAACACGCCGGTTCGAACGTCGATAGCAACCGTGTCACTCAGTGGCACCCTCGAAGAAAAGCTGGTTGCGATTTCCGCGGCGGGCTTCGACGGTTTTGAGGTGTTCGAGCCGGATTTTGTCGCCTCGCCGTGGTCGCCGAAGGAACTGCGCACGCGGGCCGCGGATCTGGGGCTGACCCTGGATCTGTATCAACCGTTTCGTGATTTCGATTCCCGGAGCGAGGATCAATTCGCCCGGAATCTTGTTCGGGCGCAGCGCAAGTTCGAGCTCATGGAAGAGCTGGGCTGCGAAACACTGCTTGTGTGTTCCTCGCCGTTGCCGACGGCAAGCCATGACGACGGTCAGTTGGTCGAACAATTCTCGGCGCTGGCAGAGCTGGCGTCCGAGCACGGCAAGAAGGTGGCGTACGAGGCGCTGGCCTGGGGCGGACACGTCAATACTTACCGGCATGCGTGGAAGATCGTCGAGGAAGTCGATCACCCGTCACTCGGAACCTGCTTGGACAGCTTCCACATCCTGTCCCGCGGTGACGATCCCGCTGGAATCCGGGATATCCCCGGTGAGAAGATATTCTTCCTGCAGTTGGCCGACGCACCGTTCATGGCGATGGACATCCTTCAGTGGAGCAGGCATCACCGAAACTTCCCGGGGCAGGGCAGCTTCGACCTGAGCACTTTTGCCGGGCACGTCCACGCCGCCGGCTACACGGGACCGTGGTCACTCGAAATCTTCAACGACGTGTTTCGTCGGGCCGACACACAGCGAACGGCAGTCGACGCCCACCGGTCGCTGCTCCACTTGGAGGAGCAGGTGTCCGCCGCCGTGTCGGTCGGGGATGGACCCGAGTTGTTCACGGCACCGGAGCGGACTCCGCTCGAAGGTATCGTCTCGCTGCGCGTCGCGGCCGGACCGGCCAAGCAGGATCAGCTTCACACGATGCTGTCTTCGGTGGGCTTTCACCTGGTCGGACGCCATCGTGATCACGATCTGCAGTTGTGGCGCCACGGCCTTCTGACCATCGCCGTCGACGCGACGGCTGGGACGGTGTGGAGCGCGCCCGGTCTCCCGGCCGACCTGCCGGTTCTCACTCAGATCGGTATCCGCGCAACTGAACCCGAGGTGTGGGGCCGGCGAGCACTCGCGCTGGAGGTGCCGGTCGAACAGGTGCGGTTGCCAGGTTCGGCGGACGAGAATGCCGAAGTTCCGGACGTCGTCCGCCTGAAGGTCACCGACGCGACGTCGATCGACCTACGCGGCCCAGGCAGTGCGGCGGCGTGGGAATCGGCGTTCGACATCTACCCGCTCTCGGCCGCCCGCAACCGCGCGGAGGCGTCGGTGCTCACGGGCATCGACCATGTTGCCCTTGCCGTCCCGGCCGAGAGTTGGGACTCCGTCATGCTGCTCCTGCGGTCTGTCTTCGAGATGCATCCGCACGAGGGGCTGGATGTCACCGATTCTGTGGGACTCATGCGGAGCCAGGCGCTCACCCTCGTTCAGGACGGTTCGGGAAACACTCTGCGTATCTCGCTGAACATGGTGGACGGCAGCCGAAGTGGGTTGCCCACCGTGCGCCGCGGCGGCGTCAGCCACGTTGCCTTCTCGTGTGAGAATATTTTTGCCGCGGCAGCCACCATGGCGGACTGGGGCTATGCGCCGCTTCCCATATCGCCGAATTACTACGAAGATCTCGAAGCGCGCTTCGGTCTCAATGCCGAACTGCTCGACCGTATGCGCGGCGCGGGAATCCTCTACGACGCGGATGCTCACGGCGAGTTCTTCCACCTGTTCACCCCGACCGTCGGCGCCGACCTGTTCTTCGAGGTCGTTCAACGCGTGGGTGGGTACGAGGGTTACGGCGAGGTCAACTCCGCTGTGCGACTGTCGGCTCAGCTGCGCGCGGAGTAGCGACGACCTCGATTCGGTGCGGGTGGGAGTAGACGTTCATCGAATCGCCGCGGATGAAACCGGCAAGCGTCAGTCCCGACTCCTTTGCCAGTTCCACGGCAAGTGACGACGGAGCCGAGACGGCACCGAGGATCGGAATGCCGGCCATGACGGCCTTCTGGACGAGTTCGAACGACGCCCTGCCGCTGACGATCAAGATCGTGTCGTACAGGGGTACTCGGCCGTCGGTGATGGCCCAGCCGATCACCTTGTCTACCGCATTGTGACGGCCGACGTCCTCGCGGAGAGCAAGCAGTTCGCCTGTGGTGGTGAACAATCCGGCTGCGTGCAAGCCGCCGGTGGTCTCGAAGATGCGCTGTCGTCGTCGAAGCGTGAGCGGCATTGACGACAGCGTGGTCGAGCGGACGGTGGTGGTGTCGCCGACCAACGGGTGCTTGGTGGTTGTCCGGACGGCGTCGAGTGAGGTTTTGCCGCACACTCCGCACGCGGAACTGACGACGGTGTTGCGGTCGGTGGTGTGGTCGGGCAACGGCACTCCGGGAGCCAGAGCGATGTCGAGGACGTCGTACGTGTTTGCACCGGTCTCGTCGACGCCGTCGCAGTAGCGAACGATGCTGACATCGTCACGGGTGGCGATGACGCCCTCGCTGAGAAGAAATCCGTGCACGAGGTCGACGTCGTTGCCCGGTGTTCGCATCGTCACCGCCAGCACCTGGCCGCCGACCCTCATTTCGAGTGGTTCCTCGACGGCAAGTGTGTCGGGGCGGGTGAGCACTCGATCGCCCGAGATTCGAACGACCGGTGTTCGTGCGGTGACTCGTCCCATCTCATGCGCCTGATGCTTCGAGTCGAACGGTGACGGCCTTCGAGACCGGCGTGTTCGACTTGGCTGCAACGTGTTCGAGGGGAACGAGCGGATTTGTCTCCGGGTAGTACGCCGCAGCATTGCCACGCGGCGTGTCGTAGGAGACGATGCGGAATTCCGTGACCCGCCGCTCTTCCAGTGTGCCGTCAGGTGTTGTCCACTCGGACACGATGTCGACGAGATCGCCGTCGCGGAATCCGAGTGCGGTGATGTCGTCGGCGTTGACGAGAATGACCTTGCGGCCGCCCTTGATCCCGCGGTAACGATCGTCGAGGCCGTAGATCGTGGTGTTGTACTGGTCGTGGCTTCGCATGGTCTGCAGAATCAATCGGCCGCTAGGGGTGGGCAGCCACTTCAGTTCGTTGACGCCGAAGTTGGCTTTGCCGGTGTGCGTGTGGAATTCGCGCGAATCGCGCGGCGGGTGTGGCAATTGGAATCCGTCGGGTTGGCGGACGCGGGTGTTGTAGTTCTCGCAGCCCGGCACGACGCGTGAGATGGAGTCGCGGATCAGGTCGTAGTTTCCCTCGAAGGCGGACCAGCGTACGGAGTGATCACTGCCGAGGAGTTCGCGGGCGAGTTGGCAGATGATGGCGACTTCACTGCGCAGGTATGGGCTGACCGGGTTCAGTCGCCCGCGCGAGAGGTGCACCATCGACATGGAATCCTCCACGGATACCAGCTGTTTGCCGCCGGCTTGGACGTCGAGGTCGGTGCGGCCCAAGGTGGGGAGGATGATCGCGGTTTGCCCGTGGACAACGTGGCTGCGGTTCAGTTTGGTGGAGACCTGAACGGTGAGTTCGCATTGGCGCAGCGCGGTTTCGGTGGCCGCGGTATCGGGACTGGCCTGGATGAAGTTGCCGCCCATCGCCATGAAGAAGCTTGCCTTGCCTGCGTTCATGGCCCGGATCGCGTCGACGGTGTCCCAGCCGTGCTTTCGCGGCGCCGTGATCTTGAACTCGGTGTCGAGAGCGGCCAGGAATTCTTCCGGCATCTTTTCCCAGATGCCCATCGTGCGATCGCCCTGGACATTGGAGTGCCCGCGAACGGGGCAGACACCGGCGCCTGGCTTGCCCATCATTCCGCGCATCAGCAGGAGATTGACGGCTTCCTCGATGGTCGCGACTCCGTGTGCCTGCTGAGTCAGACCCATCGCCCAGCAGATGACGGTGCGTTCGGAACGAGCGAGGGCCGACGCTGTTTCGGTCAGTTGCGCCATCGTCAGCCCGGTTGCTTCGAGAACGGTGTCGAGATCAACAGCGCGAACGTTCTTTTCGTAGTCGTCCCAGCCCGCGCAGTACGTGTCGACGAATGCGCGGTCGACGACCGTGCCCGGGTTGCGGTCCTCTTCCTCGAGGAGAAGTCTGCCGAGTCCCTGGAACAACGCCATGTCGCCGCCGAGACGAATCTGCAGGAATTCGTCCGCGATGTCGACACCGTGACCGACCACGCCGGAGACCTTCTGCGGATCCTTGAAGCGTCGCAGTCCGGCCTCGGGAAGCGGGTTGACTGCGATGATCTTGGCGCCGTTGCCTTTTGCCTTCTCGAGTGTCGAGAGCATTCGAGGGTGATTGGTGCCCGGGTTTTGCCCGGCGATGAGTATGAGGTCGGCGTTTTCGAGGTCGGGAACCGTCACGGAGCCCTTGCCGATGCCGATCGACGCGGTGAGGGCGCTGCCCGACGATTCGTGACACATATTCGAGCAGTCCGGCATGTTGTTCGTGCCGTAGCTGCGAATCATCAACTGGTACAGGAACGCGGCCTCGTTGGAGGTGCGACCGGACGTGTAGAACACGGCTTCGTCAGGGGAGGTGAGGGAAGTCAGGTGATCGGCGATCAGCGCGTAGGCGCCTTCCCAATCGATGGGTTGGTAGTGCGTCGCACCGGGAGTGAGCACCATCGGGTGCGTCAGGCGTCCTTGCTGACCGAGCCAGAAGTCGGTCTTGCCGTCGAGTTCCGCGATCGAGTGCTCGGCGAAGAACTCCGGTGTGACGGTGCGCAGAGTCGCTTCCTCGGCAACAGCCTTTGCGCCGTTCTCGCAGAACTCGGCGGGCTTGCGGTGACCTGGAGTTTCGGGCCACGCGCAACCGGGGCAGTCGAAACCGTGGCGTTGATTGAGCCTGGCCAAGGTGCGCGCGGTCCGGAGAGCGCCCATCTGTTCGACACCACGTTGCAACGAGACGAGGACAGCGGGAACGCCCGCGGCGTAATCCTTCGGGTGCGTGACCTCGAGGTCGGATTCGTCGATGTCCTTGATGGGGCCCTTGCGCGTCATGACTCCATACTCTCCCGAATGCGACGGGTATGCCATGAAAGCGGAAATGTGTGTCGCGTCGCCTTGCCGGTACGCTCGCACGATGGGTGTGAACGTGCGGCCGGCTGAAACCGCAGATATTCCAGCACTTGCAGAAGTCCTCGCAGACGCGTTCGAGGATGACCCGCTGATGGTGTGGATACTGCCCGACGAGGAATCTCGACGCGCGCGGTTGGCACGTTTGTTTGCCGCCGAAGTTCGCTATCACCACCTGGCCGGAGGTGGGTCGGAAGTAGCGGTCGACGAGAACGGCGTGATCGGGGGAGCGGCACTCTGGGATCCGCCGGGGCGATGGAAGCAGTCGACGTGGGAGTCCGTGATCAGTTTTCCGGCGGTGGTGCGCGCATTGGGAACCCGCATGATGGTGGGTGCCGAAGTGGGTGGGGTCCTCGAGAAGGCTCACCCACAGACGCCGCACTGGTATCTCGCCACCATCGGTACCGGAGCACAGGCGCGCGGCGGCGGGTACGGCAAGGCGCTGCTGAACTCAAGGCTCGATCGGTGCGATCGCGATCGGATACCGGCTTATCTCGAATCCAGTAAGAAGGAGAACATCCCGTACTACAACCGTTTCGGGTTCGTAGTGACCGATGAAATCGTGATACCTGATGGAGGACCTACCGTTTATCCGATGTTGCGGGAGCCGAAGTGATGTTGCCTGAGCTGCACGGCGGTACGCCGTTCGACGAGTTGGACGATTACATCGCCTTGCCGAGACTGTCGGGTCTGGCACTCTCGGTGGACGGATCGAGGCTGATCTGTGGGCGCGCGGTTCTCGACGACACCGGTACCGAATACGTATCGTCGCTGTGGGAATTCGATCCGCAAGGCCGTCGGCAGGCCAGGCGATTGACCTGGGGCACAACCAGCGAGTCCGGTGCCACGTTTGCTTTCGACGGCGACATCCTCTTCACCGCAACACGTTCCGTGCCGGGGGAGGACTCGCCGCAACCGGCACTGTGGCGGTTACCTGCCGACGGTGGTGAGGCGAGCGTGGTGTGCCGTCGCGGCAGCGGCGTGTCTTCGGTGACGGCCGCGCGGTCGGCCCCGACCTTTGTTGCGCACACCCCGGTGATGGCGTCGGCGCGTGGGCTGGAGCACGACGACGAGATCCGCGCGGCCCGCAAGGACGGCAAGGTCACGGCGATGCTCCACACCGGTTATCCGGTGCGGCACTGGGATCACGATCTGGGGCCGGATCAACCGCATCTTGTTGTCGGGGAATCCGATTCGGAGGGTGCTGTTGTTCTGCGCGACGTGACACCGAGCGCCGGTGCGGCACTGCGCGAGGGTTCGATGTCGATCAGCGCTGACGGTTTGTTTGTCGTGTCCACGTGGGCCGTGGGAGATTCCGGCGCTGCCCGTCGCTCGACCATCGTGCGGATCGACACGGTGAGTGGGGATCGAGCCACACTGGTGGACGATGCCGAGGCCGACGTGCACAGTCCGTCCGTATCTCCGGACGGCACTCGCGTCGCGTTCATTCGCGAAACTCTCACAACTCCGGATCATGCGCCACGAGTGTCCTTGGGGCTCTACGATTTCCGAACGGGCGCCGTAACCGCTGTTGCCGACGGCTGGGATCGCTGGCCGACGTCGCTCGCGTGGCTCTCGGACGGATCGGGCTTGGTCGTCACTGCCGACGATGGCGGTCGCGGGCCCGTCTTCACCATCGATCTGTGGGGTCAGCCTGTGCGGCTGACCAAGGATGCTGCCGCCTACACCGACATTCGAGTGTCTGCGGAGGGTGAGTTCCTCTACGCGCTGCGCGCATCGTACGAGGCTCCGCCGCACGTGGTGCGTATTGCTCTTCGCTCGGGTGAGGTATTGCCGTTGCGCGGGCCTGACGCGTTGCCGGAACTGCCCGGCACCCTGACGGAGATCAGCGCCAGGGCGCAGGACGGGACACAGGTTCGGAGTTGGTTGGCGTTGCCGACCGGTGCTGCTGCTCATGCGCCGGTGCCGTTGTTGTTGTGGGTGCACGGTGGTCCGTTGAATTCGTGGAACACGTGGTCGTGGCGGTGGAACCCCTGGCTGTTGGTGGCAAAGGGGTACGCGGTGCTGTTGCCGGACCCGGCCTTGTCCACGGGATACGGCCAGGACTTCGTGCAGCGGGGGTGGGGCCAGTGGGGCAAAGCTCCCTTCACCGACTTGATGGCTGTGACCGACGCCGCCGTGGCACTTCCCGAGATCGATCCGAACCGCACCGGCGCAATGGGCGGTTCATTCGGTGGCTACATGGCGAATTGGATTGCCGGCCATACCGACAGGTTCGACGCGATTGTCACCCACGCGAGCCTGTGGGCGCTGGATCAATTCGGTCCGACGACGGATTCGGCGTGGTATTGGCAACGGGAAATGTCACCGGAAATGGCCGTCGACAACTCACCGCACCTCTACGTGGCGGATATCAACACCCCGATGTTGGTGATTCACGGCGACAAGGACTACCGCGTTCCGATCGGTGAGGGGCTGCGCCTTTGGTACGAACTTCTTGCGGAGTCCGGATTGCCTGCCGA
Organism: Rhodococcus globerulus; assembly: GCF_019334125.1. Lineage (NCBI taxonomy): Bacteria > Bacillati > Actinomycetota > Actinomycetes > Mycobacteriales > Nocardiaceae > Rhodococcus > Rhodococcus globerulus. Next base: position 5,717,103 of record NZ_CP079698.1, on the reverse strand, counting down.
CGCTGACGGAAAGACCGATCATCGGTTCCTCTACTTCCCGGACGAGAACCACTGGGTCCTCAAACCGACGCACACCAAGATTTGGTACGAGGTGGTGATCGCTTTCCTGTCCGAGCACATCCTGGGTGAGGACGTCTCCCTGCCGGAGATACTCGGCTGATCAGGACTGTCGGCGCCTCACATCGCGGCAAACGTCGCCGTGAGGAAAGAGTGATTGACCCGCAACGTCGGACACGAAGGCCCGAAACATCGGCATCCGATGATCAATATCGACCTTGATTCTCGGTCGAAGGGATGCAAGGAACGATGGGCGCTCAACTCGGTACTACTCAGCTCGGAACCACTAGTGTCGACACACTCTGCGCATACTGCGGAGTGGGTTGCGGTCTGGTGCTCGACATCATCACCGATCCGGAAACGGGACGTAGGAAAGCGGCACAGTCGTCGGGTCTGAAGACTCACCCCACGAATTTCGGGCGGTTGTGCACCAAGGGCAGCACAACTGCGGACATGTTGGCCGGACCTGGGCGCATGGAGTCCGCATACCTACGGCCCAGTCGCGGCGGTGCGATCGAGGCAGCGGACATCGATGCTGTGATCACCGAGACGGCGAACCGTCTGCGCGCGATGGTCGACGAGCATGGCCCGGATGCCGTTGCGTTGTACGTGTCGGGGCAGATGTCCCTCGAAGCCCAGTACCTGTCGAACAAACTGGCCAAGGGATTCATCGGAACCAATCAGATCGAATCCAATTCTCGGCTGTGCATGGCCAGTGCCGGCACCGGTTACAAGCAGTCCCTGGGCGCCGACGGACCGCCCGGTTCCTACCAGGACTTCGAACACGCAGATGTGTTCTTCGTGATCGGCGCGAACATGGCGGACTGCCATCCGATCCTGTTCCTGCGGATGATGGAACGCGTCAAGGCGGGCGCGACATTGATCGTCGTCGACCCTCGACGCAACGCCACTGCCGACAAGGCAGACCTGTTTCTTCAGATTGCACCCGGCACGGATCTTGCGCTGCTCAACGGACTGCTGCACCTCCTGGTCGAGGACGGTCACACCGATCCCGAGTTCATCGCCGAGTTCACCGAAGGCTGGGAGGTCATGCCCAGCTTCCTCGCGGAGTACACGCCGGACAAGGTTGCTGAGATCACCGGTATTCCCGAGGCGGACATCCGCGCCGCCGCCCGGTTCATCGGTGAGGCCGGCAACTGGATGAGCTGCTGGACAATGGGTTTGAATCAGAGTACCCACGGAACGTGGAACACCAACGCAATCTGCAACCTGCATCTCGCCACCGGCGCGATCTGCAAAACCGGTAGTGGCCCGTTCTCGCTGACCGGTCAGCCGAACGCCATGGGTGGCCGCGAAATGGGATACATGGGGCCAGGTTTGCCTGGTCAGCGTGCGGTGATGTTCGACGGCGACCGTGAATTCGTCGAGGACCGGTGGGGCATCCCACACGGGTCGCTGCGCACGGACGTCGGCGGTGGGACCATCGACATGTTCACCCGGATGGCGGCCGGAGAGATCAAGGCGTGCTGGATCATCTGCACCAATCCCGTTGCAACGGTGGCCAATCGAAAGACGGTGCTCGCCGGCCTGGAGCAAGCTGAGCTTGTCATCGCACAGGACGCATTCCTCGGCACCGAAACGAACGAATACGCCGACGTTCTGCTCCCGGCGTCGTTGTGGACCGAGTCCGACGGAGTGATGATCAACTCCGAACGCAACCTGACGCTCTTCCAGCAGGCGTTGGACCCGGTCGGCCAAGCATTACCGGATTGGCAGATCATCGCCCGGATCGCGTGCGAGATGGGTTATGCCGACGCATTCACCTATACGTGTGCAGAGGACGTGTTCGAGGAGATCAAGCAGTTCTGGAATCCGAAGACCGGTTACGACCTGCGGGGCGTGACGTACGAGCGCCTCCGCAAGAACTCGATCCAGTGGCCCTGCCCACCTAACAGTGATCAGGACCGCCACCCCATTCGATACCTCAATGACGGTGTCAGTCAGCAATTGCTTGTCCGGGACGACGGCAGTACTCCGCGCCTCGCATTCCCTACCGCCAGTGGCCGCGCGTCGTTCTTCGCCCGGCCACACATGCTGCCCGCCGAAATGCCAGACGACGACTACCCGTTCCTGCTCAACACCGGACGTCTGGCACATCAGTGGCACACCATGACCAAAACCGGCAAGGTCGCCAAACTCAACAAACTCAACCCCGGCCCATTTGTCGAAATGCATCCCGACGACGCCGCTCGGTTCGGTATCGCCGACAAGGACGCGATCGAGGTTGCCTCACGCCGCGGCCGCGCGGTGCTGCCCGCTCTGGTCACCGACCGGGTGCGCCCGGGGAACTGCTTTGCGCCATTTCACTGGAACGACGCATTCGGTGAATACCTGACCATCAACGCCGTCACCAACGATGCAATCGATCCGGCGTCGCAGCAACCGGAGTTCAAGGCCTGCGCTGTCACCTTGACCAAGGTCGCCGTCAGAGCGCCGGAAGCTACTCCCGTCGAGAGGACAACGCACGTGTCGAGGGTCGACGTTCTCGCTGATGTCTTCGGTCAAACCGATGCGCCTGCACCAGCATTCGATCCACTCGAACAGCAGTATCTCGCCGGACTTCTCGCCGCGCTGCGATCGGATGCCGACCGTACGCCTGGGGTTCCGACCTTGCCACCGACTGCGCCCTTCGATTCGGGCAAGCGGATGTGGGTCGACGGTGTCCTGGCCGGCTTGTACTCACGATCTCTCGTTTCGGGTGGCCCCCCGAAGCCCGACGCGCAGCGGGAACAGATCGTTGTGCTCTGGGCGTCGCAAACCGGCAACGCCGAGGAATTTGCCGCAGCCTGTGCGACTCGGTTGGGGGGAGTCGGCTTGCCGGTGCGGGTATACGGGATGGATGAGTTCTCGGTCGCCGATCTTGCGGACACTCGTGAACTGCTGCTGATCACCAGCACGACCGGCGACGGAGATCCGCCGGACAATGGCAGCGGATTGTGGGACGCGTTGACCGGGGACGAAGCGCCTTCGCTAGCGGGGACCCGCTATTCCGTCATCGCTTTCGGTGACTCCAACTACGACGACTTCTGTGGTCACGGGCGCAAACTCGACGCTCGGCTGGCTGAACTCGGCGCAACCCGCATCGTCGATCGTGTCGATTGTGAACCGGACTACGAGGACGATGCTGCCGGTTGGTTGGACGCAGTCGCGGCTGCAGTGGGGGACGCGACTGCAGTAGGAGATCAGCCCAGCCCCGTTGTGGTCGGAACGTCTCGTGTGAGTTCACCGCCGGACAGTTCGCGCCAGTACAGCAAGAAATCTCCACTGATCACCAGCCTGACCCGAAATGTTGTTCTCAATCGCCCGGGTTCGACAAAAGATGTGCGCCAGTTGGGCTTTCATCTGCCGGAGGGCACCGTCAGCTACGAGGCCGGCGACGCCCTGGGTGTCTGGCCCCGCAACAGCACTCCGATCGTGGACGAATGGCTCTCGGTTGCCGGTCTCGACGGCGAGAGCACAGTCGAACTGGGGGAGTACGGCGCGATGACGCTGCGTACCGCGCTCTCCGAACGCCTCGAGATCACGCGCGTCAACAGTGATCTGCTGCGATTCGTGCATCAGCGGACCCGGGACACTGATCTGGCGGAACTGCTGAAGCCGGAGAACAAGGCTGTGCTCAAGGATTGGTCGTGGGGCAGGCAATCCGTCGACGTGTTGGCCCAGTCTCCGGTTCGGGCTTCCGTCGACGACTGGCTCGGTGTGCTCAAACCTCTTCAACCGCGGCTGTATTCGATTTCGTCGAGCCCGAAGGAGAATCCCAACGAGGTGCAGCTGACTGTCTCCGCCGTCCGGTACAACGTCGTGGGTGTCCCGCGACGTGGGGTGTGCTCGACGTACCTGGCCGATTACGCCGGTAGTGACGACATCGGCATCTACGTGCAAAAATCCAGTCATTTCCGGCCGCCGTCGGATCCTGCGGCTCCCATGATCATGGTGGGGCCGGGCACTGGCATCGCGCCCTTCCGAGCGTTCCTGCACGAACGGCGAGCATTGGGGCATACCGGACCGAACTGGCTGTTCTTCGGGGAACAGCACGCCGCTACCGACTTCTACTACCGCGAAGAAATCGAAGAGCTCCGCAGAGACGGATTCCTCACAGAACTCGACGTCGCGTTCTCCCGGGACCAATCGGAGAAGATCTACGTCCAGGACCGAATGCGTGAGCGGGGTGCGCAGCTGTGGGAGTGGCTGCAGAACGGCGCACACTTCTACGTGTGTGGTGACGCCGAGCGGATGGCCAAGGATGTCGACGGCGCCTTGAGCGGTGTGGTTGCACAATACGGAAAGCTTGCACCCCGTAGCGCCGAGGCATACGTCAAGGCACTGGCAGCGGAGAAACGCTACGTGCGTGACGTCTACTGATTTACGAAGCCTCAGTTGCGGCGGTGAGAGGTGCAAATTCACGCTGGACGGGGGAGTCATTAGGATCAAGGCGTGACCAGTGCAGCTCCAGAGAACCCGCAGACCCCCGCCGACGCCCTCCCCAAAAGCTGGGACCCCAGTGCTGTAGAGGCTGATTTGTATCAGGGCTGGGTGGATGCGGGTTACTTCCGCGCCGACGCCACCAGCGACAAGCCCGGATACTCGATCGTGCTTCCGCCGCCGAACGTGACCGGCAGCCTGCACATGGGCCATGCGCTCGATCACACCCTCATGGATGTTCTGAGCCGCCGCAAGCGGATGCAGGGCTTCGAAGTTCTGTGGCTGCCGGGCATGGACCACGCCGGTATCGCGACGCAGTCCGTCGTCGAGAAGCAGCTGGCAGCAGAGGGCACCAAGAAGGAAGACCTGGGCCGCGAAGCCTTCATCGAAAAGGTCTGGGAGTGGAAGCGCGAATCCGGTGGCACCATCGGCGGCCAGATGCGCCGCATCGGTGACGGTGTCGACTGGAGCCGCGAGCGCTTCACGATGGACGAGAACCTCTCGCGTGCGGTGCAGACCGTATTCAAGCGCATGTTCGACGAGGGCCTGATCTACCGCGCCGAGCGTCTGGTCAACTGGTCGCCCGTGCTGCAGACCGCGATCTCCGACATCGAGGTCAAGTTCGAGGACGTCGAAGGTGAGCTCGTTTCCCTTCGCTACGGTTCACTCGACGACAGCGAGCCGCACGTGATTGTCGCCACTACTCGTGTGGAGACGATGCTCGGTGATACCGCGGTGGCGGTCCATCCCGACGACGAGCGCTACAAGCACCTGCTCGGAACCACACTCGAGCACCCGTTCACCGGCCGTCAGATCCCGATCATCGCGGACGACTACGTCGACCCCGAGTTCGGAACCGGCGCAGTCAAGATCACGCCGGCTCACGACCCCAACGACTTCGAGATGGGCGTGCGGCACAACCTGCCCATGCCCACCATCATGGACAAGACCGGCAAGATCGCCGACACCGGAACACAATTTGACGGCATGGACCGCTTCGAAGCGCGCGTCAAGGTTCGCGAAGCTCTGGCCGAGCAGGGTCGCGTCGTCGCCGAGAAGCGCCCGTACCTGCACAGCGTCGGACACTCCGAGCGCAGTGGTGAAGCCATCGAGCCGCGCCTGTCGCTGCAGTGGTGGGTCAAGGTCGAAAGCCTGGCCAAGGCTGCCGGTGACGCAGTCCGTAACGGCGACACCGTCATTCATCCGGCCAGCCAGGAGCCGCGTTGGTTCGACTGGGTCGACAACATGCACGACTGGTGCATCTCGCGTCAGCTGTGGTGGGGTCACCGCATCCCCGTCTGGTACGGCCCCGAAGGCGAAGTTGCCAGCTTCGGTCCTGACGAGACGGCACCAGAAGGCTGGGTCCAGGACCCTGACGTTCTCGACACGTGGTTCTCCTCGGGTCTGTGGCCCTTCTCGACCATGGGATGGCCGGAGAGCACCGCCGAACTCGAAAAGTTCTACCCCACCAGCGTTTTGGTGACGGGTTACGACATCCTGTTCTTCTGGGTTGCTCGCATGATGATGTTCGGCACGTATGTCTCGGAAGACGAGTCGATCACTGCCGGAGCCGGCAAAACGGGTCCGCAAGTTCCGTTCAAGGACGTGTTCCTGCACGGGTTGGTCCGTGACCAGTTCGGTAAGAAGATGTCGAAATCGCGTGGCAACGGTATCGACCCGCTGGATTGGGTCGAGCGTTTCGGCGCCGACGCCCTGCGGTTCACACTCGCCCGCGGTGCAAACCCCGGCAGTGACCTCTCCGTTGGTGAGGATTCCGCACAGTCCTCGCGCAACTTCGCTACAAAGCTGTTCAATGCCACCAAGTTTGCACTCATGAACGGCGCTGCACCGGCACCGCTGCCGGCGCGCAGTGAGCTCACCGACGCCGACCGGTGGATTCTCGATCGCCTGGATACCGTTGCAGCCGAGGCCGATTCGGCGTTCGATCGCTACGAGTTCAGCAAGGCTTGCGAAGGCCTGTTCCACTTCGCGTGGGACGAGGTTTGTGACTGGTACCTCGAATTGGCGAAGGTTCAGTTTGCCGCCGACGAAACCGTCGCCGCCAACACCCGCGCGGTGCTCGGCAACGTGCTCGACGCATTGCTGCGCCTGCTGCACCCGGTCATCCCGTTTGTGACGGAGACCTTGTGGAAGGTCCTCACGGGCGGTGAATCGGTTGTTGTTGCCGAGTGGCCGACTCAGTCCGGCAATGCTGTCGACGCTGATGCTGCTACTCGCATCGAGGACACCCAGCGTTTGATCACCGAGGTTCGCCGCTTCCGAAATGATCAGGGCCTCAAGCCTTCTCAGAAGGTTCCGGCGCGTGCGTCCGGTCTCTCCGAAGCCGGCCTCGACGGCCAGTTTGCGTATGTCCAGGCCCTCGCCAAGCTCACCGAACCCGAAGAAGGCTTCACCGCCTCCATCTCGGTGGAGGTGCGCCTGAGCAAGGGCACAGTCACGGTCGACATCGACACCTCGGGCACCATCGACCTGGGCGCCGAGAAGAAGCGGCTCGAGAAGGACCTGACGGCAGCACAGAAGGAACTGGTCACCGCAGACAACAAGCTCGCCAACGAAGCCTTCCTCGCGAAGGCTCCCGACGCCGTCGTCGACAAGATCAAGACGCGCCGTCAGATCGCCGTCGAAGAGATCGAGCGCATCACCAACCGTTTGAAGGAGTTGGGCGACAAGTGAGCTCGGTAGAACCTCCGGAATTCGGGGAGTCCGGTTTCCCGCCGATCAGTTCGGTGCCGACTCCGGTCGACATCGCCGAGTTGGCGCTGGTCGAGGCAGAACTCGACAAGCGGTGGCCGGAAACCAAGATGGAGCCGTCACTCACGCGCATCGAGGCCCTCATGGATGTGCTCGGCTCGCCGCAGCACAACTATCCGTCCGTGCACGTCACCGGAACCAACGGCAAGACCTCGGTGACCCGGATGATCGACTCGCTCATGACCGCGCTGCATCGCCGCACTGGCCGGACCACCAGTCCGCACCTGCAGATCGCGACCGAGCGGATCAGCATCGACGGGGCGCCGATCTCGCCGCGTCTGTACGTGGACACGTTCCGCGAGATCGAACCGTACGTGCAGATGATCGATCAGCAGTCCGAAGCCGCCGGGGGACCGGCCATGAGCAAGTTCGAGGTGCTTACCGCGATGGCGTACGCCGCGTTTGCGGAAGCGCCCGTCGATGTGGCTGTTGTCGAGGTCGGATTGGGTGGACGATGGGATGCCACCAACGTCATCGACGGCCAGGTTGCGGTCATCACCCCGATCAGCCTCGATCACGCCGAGTACCTGGGTAACGACCTCGCGGGAATCGCGGAGGAAAAGGCCGGGATCATCAAGAAGGGCCGCGAGAGCCTGGTGCCGGTCGACACTGTCGCGATCATCGCCGAGCAGACCCCCGAAGTCATGGAGGTGCTGCTGCGCCGCGCCGTCGAGGTCGACGCTGCGGTGGCCCGCGAAGGATCCGAGTTCAAGGTGCTTGGCCGCCAGATCGCCGTCGGCGGACAACAGCTCGAACTTCAAGGACTCAGCGGCGTCTACACCGAGATCTTCCTGCCGCTCCACGGTGAGCACCAAGCGCGAAATGCGGCACTAGCCCTGGCAGCCGTCGAAGCCTTCTTCGGGGCGGGGCCCGATCGGCAACTCGATCAGGACGCCATTCGCGCCGGTTTTTCCTCCGTCGTCAATCCTGGTCGCCTCGAACGAGTTCGGAGTGCGCCGACGGTTTTCCTCGACGCGGCACACAATCCGGACGGAGCGCGCGCACTCGCGGCGGCGCTGGCGGCCGAGTTCGACTTCCGCAAGCTCGTCGGAGTTGTCAGCGTCATGAAGGACAAGGACGTCGACGCGATCATGACCGCGTTCGAGTCCGTCTTCGACGAGATCGTGGTGACGCATAACGGTTCACCGCGCGCGATGGACGTCGAGGAACTCGCGAACATCGCCGTCGCCAAGTTCGGCGACGAGCGGGTGGTCGTCGCTCCGCAGTTGGTGGACGCCTTGGAGACCGCCATCGAAATTGCGGAACAAGTAGCCGAACCAGGCGAAGCAGTATCCGGGGCAGGTGTTGTGGTCACCGGATCCGTCGTGACAGCCGGCGCGGCCCGCACATTGTTCGGAAAGGATCCAGCGTGAGTACCCCGTCAGAATCGAACCCGGAGCCCGGTCGATCTCAGTTCGGCGCGCCGACCAAGGATCCGTGGAAGGGTTTCCGCGGAATTGCGTCGGGAACCTTGATTCTCGAGGTGATCGTTGTCCTGCTGACGATCCCCGTCGTGCAGGTTGTCGGCGACGGACTGAACTGGTTCTCCGGTACGTACATTCTGGGCTTGGCAGTGTTGATGATCCTGGGCTGCGGTATCCAGGGACGTCCGTGGGCGATGAAGTACAACATTGCTCTGCAGGTCCTACTGATCCTCGGGTTCTTCGTTCACTACTCCATCGGCATCATGGGAATCGTCTTTGCCTTGGTGTGGGCGTACCTGGTCTACCTGCGTAAGGACATCGCGCGACGGATGGATGAGGGCCTGCTTCCGGGTCAGCGCGACTGACCATTTAGGCTGGCCGACGTGACTGAGCGCACCCTCGTACTGATCAAGCCCGACGCCGTTGCCCGTGGATACGTGGGAGAAATCCTGAGTCGTATCGAGCGCAAAGGCCTGACCATCGCAGCACTCGACCTTCGCACCGCTTCCGAAGACGTGGCTGGTAGCCACTATGCGGAGCACGCCGAGCGTCCGTTCTACCCGAGCTTGTTGGAGTTCATCACGTCCGGTCCGTTGGTTGCCGTAGTGCTCGAAGGCCCTCGCGCCATCGCCGCATTCCGTCAGCTCGCCGGCGGTACCGACCCCGTCGAGAAGGCGCTACCGGGCACGATTCGTGGCGACTTCGGTCTCGAATCGCAGCAGAACCTGGTGCACGGAAGCGATTCCGTCGAATCTGCCGAGCGCGAGATTGCGCTGTGGTTCCCGGCTCTGTCGTCCATCTGACTCTTCGACGCGTTTCCCCGAGCAGTACTTGTCCCACATTGGTGCGCCCTTGCAAGTAACGGGCGCATCGGTGTGGGATACTGCTATTGGTTGAAGCGCAATTTTTGTTCTACGTGTGTTCAACCGGATGACACCCAAGTTTCGATGTGACACCAGGTTCGACGTGACATTGCGCTCGATGCCCTTTCATCGCTGCTATCGGTCAACAGGAAATCCCTGGACCTTTGCACGCTGGATGATCAGGCGCTCGGGCCACGAACCTCACGGACAACAGCCATCCAGCCAGGCACTTCATGTGTACGCAGTGAATAACGGGCACTACGGACCATGCGGAGCGAGACCTTACAATCTCGCACTCACTTCTGAGTGCGAGTACACACAGCGCGCCCCTGCGTGGCCGCGTGACAACTCGATTGCAGAGTTGGACGCGCCCGGGGGCTGAGGAGACTTACGTGGCCGATCAAGCCCCAACAGATTCAGAATCGAACGAAACTCCGGTCTTTCCGGACAAGATGCGCGTACATGCGCTGGCTAAGTTGCTGGGAATCACCAGCAAGCAGGTCCTCGCGGAGGCTGCTGCGCTCGGAACCGAGATTCGCAGCGCTCAGTCGAGCGTGCACCGTGATGTCGCCGAGCGCATCCATGCGTCTCTGCATGCTGTTGCCGATGCCATCGAGCCGGTAGCTGCAGAACTCGACGCTCTGATCGACCCCGTTGTCGAGAAGCCTGTCGAGAAGCCTGTCGAGACGCCTGTCGAGACGCCTGAGGCTCCGTCCGTTGCGGAAAAGCCGGCCCGTGCGCGTCGTTCACGCAAGAAGGTTGTCGCAGAAGAGCCGGCAGTGGTTGAGTCCGCAGTCGCTGAGCCCGCTGTGGTTGACCCCGCGGTTGCCGAGATCGCCGCAGATCTTGATGCGGCCGCAGCGTTGCAGGTTAGCGAGCCCGAGCAGTCGGATCTCTTCACGTCCTTCGAAGCAGCGCAGACTCACGCACCCGAAGCGGAGCAGGCACCGGCTCAGGTCCCGCTCTTCCTGCAGCCTGACATGGAAGCGGTCGAGGTTGCGCCGCGTCGTCGCCGGGCTCGTCGTGAACCGGCAGCACCGGTGGTCGAGGAGAAGTCGAGCGCACCGGTCGAGACCGAGAGCGCACCGGCCGAAACAGCTGTCGTCGAGGCAGCGGCAGTCGAAGCAGCTGGAGTCGAAACCGGGCAGGCGCCGGAGACCGTCACCGCACCGCAGGCTGAGGGCGAGAACGCCGAGGCTGAATCCGACGAGGAAGACGACGACCAGCCGCGTCGTCGTCGCCGTGGACGCCGTGGCCGTGGCCGTGGGCGCGGTGAGCAGGCAGGCGAACAGAATGAGGACGAGTCCGAATCGGACGAATCGACCTCCGAGTCGGCTCCTGATACCGCCAAGAGCACGTCGACGGACGTCGCGGTCAAGTCCGAAGAAGCCGAGAGCGACGCCGAGTCCGAGAGCAGCGAAGATTCCGATCTCGACGCGGATGGCAACAACCGTCGTCGCCGTCGTCGCCGTCGTCGTAAGACCGGCTCCGACAGCGGAGCCGATGCCACAACGACGTCCGAGGACGACCCGCCCAACACGGTCGTTCACGAGCGCGAACCGCGCAGCAAGACGCGTGTCGTGCGCGACGAGGTTCAGGGAATCAGTGGCTCCACGCGACTCGAAGCCAAGCGTCAGCGTCGCCGCGACGGGCGTGATGCGGGGCGTCGTCGTCCGCCGATCCTGACCGAGTCCGAGTTCCTGGCCCGCCGCGAGGCCGTTGATCGCGTGATGGTTGTACGCGATCGCGCCGACAGCGGTCAGCCGCACGCGACGACGCAGGTAGCAGTCCTCGAAGACGGCGTCCTCGTCGAGCACTTCGTCACCAACTCGGCCGCCGCGTCGATGGTGGGCAACGTGTACCTGGGCCGCGTCCAGAACGTGCTGCCCAGCATGGAAGCCGCGTTCATCGACATCGGACGTGGACGCAACGGTGTGCTGTATGCCGGTGAGGTCAACTGGGAAGCTGCCGGTCTCGGCGGCAATTCCCGCAAGATCGAGCAGGCTCTCAAGCCGGGCGATCAGGTTCTGGTGCAGGTCAGCAAGGATCCGGTCGGACACAAGGGTGCCCGTCTGACCACGCAGATCTCTCTGGCCGGACGTTTCCTCGTCTACGTGCCCGGTGGTTCGTCCACCGGTATCAGCCGCAAGCTGCCAGACACCGAGCGCAAGCGTCTCAAGGAAATCCTGCGCGACATCGTTCCGGCCGATGCCGGCGTGATCATCCGCACGGCGTCCGAAGGTGTCAGCGAAGAGGAGTTGGCGCGCGACGTCACTCGTCTGCAGGCTCAGTGGGCGGGAATCGAAGAGCAGGCCGCCGCGGCGGACTCCGGAAAGTCGGGCAGCCCGCAGGCGCTGTACGAAGAGCCGGACATGCTGGTCAAGGTTATTCGTGACCTGTTCAACGAGGATTTCTCCAAGCTGGTCATCGAGGGCGACAAGGCTCACGGCACGGTGGAGAACTACATCAACTCCGTCGCTCCGGATCTCCTGCCGCGCCTCGAGAAGTACACGCCGAACAACGGCATCGACATTTTCCAGGCCCGTCGCATCGACGAGCAGTTGGCCAAGGCTCTCGATCGCAAGGTGTGGTTGCCGTCCGGCGGCACGCTGGTGATCGACCGCACCGAGGCCATGACTGTCGTCGACGTCAATACCGGCAAGTTCACCGGCGCCGGCGGCAACCTCGAAGAGACCGTGACGCGCAACAACCTCGAAGCTGCCGAGGAGATCGTTCGTCAGATGCGCTTGCGCGACATCGGCGGAATGATCGTCGTCGACTTCATCGACATGGTTCTCGAATCGAATCGCGATCTAGTCCTGCGTCGACTGACCGAATGCCTGGGCCGTGATCGCACGCGTCACCAGGTATCCGAGGTCACGTCGCTCGGTTTGGTCCAGATGACCCGTAAGAAGCTGGGCACCGGGCTGGTCGAGGCCTTCTCGACAACCTGTGAGCACTGCCACGGTCGCGGCATCATCGTCCATTCCGAACCGGTCGAGATGAAGACCGCTGACGACGGCGGTGCACGGTCATCGCAGCAGCGCAGCGAATCCGGAAGCTCACGCAAGAACAAGCGTGGCCGCTCGGACAAGCCGGCCGCCGCAGAGTCCAACGGACACGAAGCGCCGACGCCGGAGGTTCCGGCAGTCGACGCGACAGTTAAGCGGGCACATCCCGTGGCATTGGCGATGGCTGCACATCACGACGAGCACAGTCACGACGAGCACAGTCACGACGAGCAGAGCGCTGTGCCGGCGGAGGTAGATGCATCCAAAAGTGCCGAGCCGACGCCGGTGGCCGCGGATTCGTCCGCTGCCGATTCTGGCCGGGCTACTGATGTTGCTGTGGATGGTGTTGCGGCGCAGGCAGATAGCGCTGGTGATGCCGCAGCAGTTGAGACCGCTCCGCGGAGTCGTCGTCGCAGTCGCAGGGCGTCTCGGGCTGCGGCAGCGCCCAGTGTCGAGGCACCCGAGGTCGGCACGGTCTTTGTCCTGCCGACGCCCGAACCTGTGGCGGAAGCCGTAGCGGAGCCTGTTGCTGCCAGCGCAGCGGCGCCGGTCGAAGACGACGTCGTTGTGGTCAAGAGGCCGCGTCGACGCCGAGCAGCAGCCCGTCCGGCCGGTCCGCCGGTTGACGGCGAGTAAGAACTACCTCCTTTCGGAAATTGGCTTCGGTGCCCGACCCGCTGTGGCGGGCGCCGAAGCCATGACCCGAAGTTTCTGCTGGTAGACGCAGTAAATGCAGGATCGTTTCACCCCTCGGCGGGGCGGTTTGACCATGACGGTTGCTTTCCCGTAACCTTGCATAGTCGCCACCCGGCGGTAGAGATTCCGTGTGCCTAGAGTGCGGGAATGTCCCGATGCATCAGCATCGAGCCGAGGTGACATAAACCAGACCAGTCGCGATGCATTTGACGCCTCAGGCAGCAGCGCGAGCAAGTTCGAAGAAGCAAGGGGTAGCCCTCCGATGGCAACGTACGCGATCGTCAAGACCGGCGGAAAGCAGTACAAGGTCGCTGTTGGTGACCTCGTCAAGGTCGAGAAGATCGAGGGTGAGCCCGGCACTGCTGTCTCGCTTGCTCCCGTTCTCGTGGTTGACGGATCTGACCTGACCACCGACACGGCCAAGCTGGCCAAGGTCGCAGTCACCAGTGAGATCGTCGAGCACACCAAGGGCCCGAAGATCCGCATCCACAAGTTCAAGAACAAGACCGGTTACCACAAGCGTCAGGGCCACAGGCAGCCGCTTACGGTGCTCAAGGTCACGGGCATCAAGTAACTAAGTTCTTTCTAGCTAATTTCACCCGAGGAGGGTCAATAGCATGGCACATAAGAAGGGTGCATCCAGCTCCCGTAACGGTCGCGATTCAAACGCCCAGCGCCTCGGCGTGAAGCGCTTCGGCGGCCAGTCCGTCAGCGCAGGCGAAATCCTGGTTCGCCAGCGCGGCACGCACTTCCACCCCGGCGTCAACGTCGGCCGTGGCGGCGACGACACCCTGTTCGCTCTCGCTGCCGGTGCAGTCGAGTTCGGCCAGAAGCGTGGACGCAAGACCGTGAACATCGTTCCGGCCGTCGTTGCGGCTGAGGTCTAGTCTCTCTCGCTAGTTGTGTGTCACAGGTGCTGCTGTTTTCAGTGAGGCCGTGACGCGTTCCAAGCTCCCAATAGGGGCGGACCAGGGTTGAAATAACCCGGTCCGCCCCTATTGTTTGTTTAAGCAGTACCTAATACCCCCCGAGCAACCCTGCTCACCAGAAGTTCAGCTCATCGCGTGAGACCCGCAATTGACTGAGGAAGGATCCGGCAGTCATGTCCCGATTCATTGACCGTGTTGTGCTGCACGTCAGCGCTGGAAAAGGCGGCAATGGTTGCGCCTCCGTACACCGCGAGAAGTTCAAACCGCTCGGCGGCCCGGACGGTGCGAACGGCGGACGCGGCGGCGACGTCGTTCTCGTCGTCGACGAGAACATCCACACTCTCCTCGACTTCCACTTCCATCCCAATGCGAAGGCCACCAACGGCAAGCAGGGTGCCGGCAGCAACCGTGAAGGTGCCAACGGCGAAGATCTCATCCTGAAGGTTCCGGACGGCACCGTCGTGCTCGACACAGACGGCAATGTCCTGGCTGACCTCGTCGGCGTTGGTAGCCGCTACGACGCCGCTCAAGGTGGACGTGGTGGACTCGGCAACGCGGCATTGGCCTCGAAGGCCCGCAAGGCCCCCGGCTTCGCGTTGCTCGGTGAAGACGGCGTCGAGCGTGATCTGGTTCTCGAGCTCAAGTCGGTTGCCGACGTGGGTCTGCTCGGATTCCCCTCCGCCGGTAAGTCTTCACTGGTTTCCGTCCTCTCGGCAGCCAAGCCGAAGATCGCGGACTACCCGTTCACGACGCTGGTTCCCAATCTCGGTGTCGTCTCCAGTGGTGAGACCACGTTCACCGTCGCCGACGTTCCCGGACTGATCCCCGGTGCCAGCGAAGGCCGCGGTCTGGGTCTGGACTTCCTGCGCCACATCGAGCGCTGCGCCGTACTCGCGCACGTGATCGACTGCGCAACTCTGGATCCGGGACGCGATCCGATGTCCGACATCGACGCCCTCGAAGCGGAACTGGCCGCGTACACGCCCGCGCTGTCCGGCGACTCGGGACTCGGTGACCTCGACAAGCGCCCGCGCGTTGTCATCCTCAACAAGGCGGACGTGCCTGAGGCTGCGGAGTTGGCCGAGATGGTCACACCGGAGATCGAAGCCCGCGGATGGCCGGTATTCACGATTTCGGCCGTGAGCCGTGAAGGTTTGCGCCCGTTGACATTCGCGTTGGCGAAGATGGTGCGCGACTACCAGGAGGCTAACCCCAAGCCGGAGCCGAAGCGTCAGGTCATCAGGCCGATCAAGGTCAAGGATTCCAGCTTCACCATCGAGAAGGATCCCGATATTCCCGGTGGATTTGTCGTCCGCGGTACGCGTCCGGAGCGGTGGATCCGTCAGACGGCCTTCGACAACGACGAGGCCGTTGGCTACCTTGCCGACCGTCTCGCACGGTTGGGCGTCGAAGATGCACTGGTCAAGAAGGGCGCACAGCCCGGGGCATCGGTCACGATCGGTGACGTCAGCTTCGAGTGGGAGCCGATGACTCCGGCCGGCATCGACTTGACCCGTACGGGTCGCGGTACCGATCCGCGACTCGATCAGGTCGAGCGCATTGGCGCCGACGAGCGTAAGCACGCTCGACGCGTTCGCCGCGGTTTGCTCGACGAAGACAGCTAACACACGCGAAACCAGAAGCGAGGGAACGGGACTGTGCTCGGTTCCACCAGGGAGTCGATTGCGTCGGCTCACAGTATTGTCGTGAAGATCGGGTCGTCCGCACTGACCAGTTTGGTTGCGGGCCTCGATACCCATCGGCTGGATCTGCTGGCCGACGCCATCGAAGCTCGCATGCGTGCGGGTTCGGACGTCGTTGTGGTGTCCTCCGGTGCCGTGGGTGCCGGATTGGCTCCACTGGGGCTCACCAAACGACCTCGCGACCTCGCAACAAAGCAGGCGGCAGCCAGCGTCGGACAATTGGCGCTGGCTCATGCCTGGGGTACGTCCTTTGCGCGCTACGGGCGAACCGTGGGGCAGGTTCTGCTCACCGCTGACGACATCGCTCGGCGGACACAACACCGCAACGCTCAGCGCACCCTCGATCGACTTCGGGCATTGCACGCGGTGGCGATCGTCAACGAAAACGACACTGTCGCAACAACAGAACTCCGTTTCGGTGACAACGATCGACTGGCCGCATTGGTGGCTCACCTCGTCGGAGCAGACGCGCTGATTCTCCTGTCGGATGTCGACGGTCTGTACGACGGTGATCCCCGGAAGGGTAGTGCCACACTGATTCCCGAGGTCAACAGCCCCGAGGATCTTGACGGCGTCGTGGCCGGTTCGGGTGGCGCGCTGGGTACGGGCGGCATGGCGTCCAAGCTCTCAGCTGCCCGTTTGGCCGCCGATTCCGGTGTGCCCGTTCTGCTTGCGGCTGCGTCCGACGCGGCTGCGGCCTTGAGCGGCGCCGATGTGGGAACCGCGTTTGCCGCGCGGCCCACCAGGCTCTCGGCCCGCAGGTTCTGGGTGCGTCATGCCGCAGATACGCAGGGCGACGTGCATCTCGATGAAGGCGCAGTTCGGGCGGTCGTCACAAAGCGTCGTAGCTTGTTGTCTGCCGGAATCGTCGGTGTCTCAGGTGATTTCCATGCCGGCGACGTGGTGTCGTTGATGGGGCCGGGGGAGAAGCCCGTTGCCCGTGGTGTTGTCGCGTTCGATGCGTCGGAGATCGAGGAAATCCTCGGACGCTCCACCGCGGATCTGCCGGCGGATATGCAGCGTCCGGTTGTTCACGCCGATGACTTGGTAGCGCTGTAGCTTTCGCTCGCCGCGAGAGCGGAAAGTGCTTCGGTGCAACCGATGTCGAGTTTGAGGGCGGCGAATTCGTCTCCGCGGGTGAGTCCTCGATTGACTATCGCAACGGGCTT
This sequence comes from Rhodococcus globerulus, assembly GCF_019334125.1. Classification (NCBI taxonomy): domain Bacteria; kingdom Bacillati; phylum Actinomycetota; class Actinomycetes; order Mycobacteriales; family Nocardiaceae; genus Rhodococcus; species Rhodococcus globerulus. Next base: position 5,700,036 of record NZ_CP079698.1, on the reverse strand, counting down.
TCCCGCTTTCGCGGCGTAGCGGACGAACCGTAGTCCCGACATGACGGTCAACGACGAACCGGCAACCAGTACGGCGTCGGCTTCGTCGACCAGGTTGTACGCGCGGGCAACTCGTTCCTTGGGGACGGACTCACCGAAGTACACGATGTCGGGCTTGAGAATTCCGCCGCACGCGCCGCAGTCGACAACCCGGAAATGGGCGGTCGACTCGATGACCGCATCTGCGTCCGGTGCTATCTCGACTCCCTTTGCCGCAGCAACAGTTTCGGCGAATCCTGGGTTGGCTTCCTCGAGTTGTTCGGCCAGTGTTGTCCGCGAGATCAAACGCTGACAGTTCAAGCAGCGAACCTGTGCGTACGTGCCGTGTAGGTCGATGACATTGCGGGCTCCGGCCTTGGTGTGCAGGAGGTCGACATTCTGGGTGATGACTCCGACGGCTCGGCCACCGCGCTCCAGCGTCGCCACCGCCCGGTGGCCCTGGTTTGGCCGGGAGCTGTCCATGTACCGCCAGCCGATGTGGTTGCGCGCCCAGTAGTGGCGCCGGAACGCGGAATCGCCGATGAACTGCTGGAAAGTCATCGGATTGCGCGGCGGGGAATCGGGCCCGCGGTAGTCAGGGATTCCGGAGTCGGTGGAGATGCCCGCGCCGGTCAAAATTGCGAGTCGGCGCCCGGACAGGAGCTCGGTAAGGGCGTCGAGGCGACTGTCACTGGTTGGCACCATTCCAGGATAGGCCGTCGGCGTCAGTAGGCGCGCGCTTCCACTTTCAATATATAGCCGACTGGGGGGCTTGCGGCAAGGCCGGGGCAGTGCCGCAGAATGGCTCTTCCGATCCCAGGTGACTGAGGGATCGGAAGAGCCATGGAAGTGGAGGGGCACGTGCCAACCCAGGGGTACGAAGACGAATTGAGCGCCGAGCAGGCTTACGTGGAGGGGCTTTACGCGCGGCTCGATGCCGAGCGTGCGCGAGTGAAGGGGAGGTACACCACAGCATTGCGGGGAGACGGCGGAAACCTCTTGCAACGCGACGACGAGGTGCGCGCCCTTGCCACCGAGGCAAAGCGGCTCGATGTGGCAGACAACGGGCTGTGTTTCGGACGGCTGGACAGTCTCGATGGTGAGCACAGTTACATCGGTCGCATCGGCCTTCTGGACGCGGACAACGAGTACGAACCGGTGCTGCTCGATTGGCGGGCGCCGGCGTCACGGCCGTTCTACGTCGCCACCGCTGCTCACCCGGAAAACATGCGTCGACGCCGCCAGTTCCACACGCGCGGGCGTCGTGTGGTCGATTTCACCGACGAGGTGCTCGGCCGGCCGGGTGGTACCGAGCGGGGCGACGCGGCGTTGCTCGCGGCGGTCAATGCACCGCGTGGCGACGGAATGCGCGACATCGTGGCAACGATCCAGGCGGAGCAGGACGACATCGTCCGACTCGATCACCCCGGGGTACTGGTGATCGAGGGTGGACCAGGAACCGGGAAGACTGTGGTGGCGCTGCACCGCGTCGCGTATCTCCTGTACACCCAGCGGGCGCGGATGGAACGCCACGGCGTACTGGTGGTCGGGCCCAACCCGGCATTCCTCACCCACATCGGCCGGGTACTACCGTCGCTGGGCGAATCCGACGTGGTGTTCATGACGACGGGTGATCTGGTGCCCGGTCGCAGTGTCACGGCTGAGGACCTTCCGGAGGCTGCCCGAATCAAGGGTTCCCTGAAGTTCCTGGACGTGCTCGCGGCTGCTGTTGCCGACTGGCAACAACTGCCCACGGAACCGGTGGTGATCGAACTCGCGGACGCTACGGTGCGGATCGACGCCGAGACTGCGCAGTGGGCCAGAGAAGAGGCACGCGCCAGTGGTCACGCGCACAACGACGCCCGGGCGGTGTTCACCGAGGTACTCACGTGGGCGCTCACCGAGCGCGCGATATCCCGGATCGGCCGGGGCTGGCTGAGCCGGTCGGATCGCGACGCGTGGGAACAACTGCGGGAGGACCTGATCGAGGAGCTCACGGAACATGCCGGGTTCATCGCCGCGCTTGACGATCTGTGGCCGATCCTGACGCCGGAAACGCTTCTTGCAGAGCTGTATACGTCTACCGCGCGACTGCAGGCGGCGGGCGGTGACGACGTGCTGCTGCGCGCGCAGGGTGACGCGTGGACGGTTTCGGATGTGCCGTTGCTCGACGAATTGGTCGACCTGTTGGGCCGAGACAAACCCGTCGATCAGGCCGCCGAACACGAACGCAAGGAGGAAGCCGCCTATGCCGCCGGCGTGCTGGACATGATGATCAGCCGCGAGGACCTCATGGACGACGAGGACCATCTGCTGGCTCAGGACATGCTGTACGCCGAGGATCTGGCCGATCGCTTTGTCGAGCTCGATACCCGCGACCTCGCCGAACGTGCTGCCGCTGACCGGGATTGGACGTACCGGCACGTCGTGGTGGACGAGGCCCAGGAGCTATCCGAAATGGACTGGCGGGTGTTGATGCGTCGCTGCCCCGATCGATCCTTCACCGTGGTGGGCGATCTTGCTCAACGACGGTCGGCCGCCGGCGCGACCACGTGGAGCGCGATGATGGAACCGTACGTGCCTGGCCGTTGGGTCTACCGATCACTGTCGGTGAACTACCGCACTCCCGCCGAGATCATGAGCGTCGCTGCGGCCCTGCTCGCGGAGTTTGCGCCGTCGGTCTTGCCGCCGGAGTCGGTCAGGTCGTGTGGCGTAGCCCCGTGGTCGAAGCGAGTCGACCCCGTTGAACTCGGCTCCGCCATAGCGGAATTCGTACGCGATGAAGCCGGTCGCGAGGGCACAAGCATTGTCATCGGTCCACACGGTGTGCCGGGCACGGTGCCGGCGTCGGAGACGAAGGGCTTGGAGTTCGACGCCGTTCTGGTGGTGGAACCGGAACGGATCCTGGCCGAGGGTTCCCGAGGTGCAGCCGAACTGTATGTAGCCCTCACCCGTGCCACCCAACGCCTCGGCGTCCTACATCATGGCCCGTTGCCGGTAGCCCTGGCCGGACTTGACGAAGCCTGAGGATCAGTAGCCCGCGATTGGATCGACCAGTGCTGCGAGGGTCTCTCCGTTCGCAAACCGCGTCACGTTCTTGGACACGTGATCGGCGAACGCGGCCGGCCGCACTCCGGGGGGATTGGAATCGTGGGGAGTGATGATGGCGTTGGTCAGATCCCACAGCGGGTGGCCGTCGGGTAGCGGTTCGGGATCGGTGACGTCGAGTCCGGCGCCGCCGATCCGTTCCGTCGCGATTGCGTCCACCAGCGCATCGGTGTCCACGAGGGAACCGCGGGCGACGTTGATCACCCAGGAGTGTGGCTTCATCGCGGCGAGTTGCGTCGCTCCGATGAGATGGCGGGTTTCGGGCGTTGCCGGGGCCGCGATGACGAAGTGATCTGCGCGAGAAAAGATTTCGTTCATACGCATTGCCGGGTAGGTCGACAGGGCGCCGGGCACGGGGCTGCCGCTGCGATTGACTGCGATGCTGTCCGCCCCCTGTGCGGCCAGCATCGGGATCAACGCACGGCCGATCCCACCGGCGCCGATAATGGCCACGGTGGAACCCCGCAGTGTGCCGACCTTCGAGAAGAACTCGAACTGACGCCACGTCTTTGCCTCGATGTGGGCCGGCAGATGTTTGACTCCGGCCAGCAGCAACATCAGGGCGTGCTCTGCCACCGACGACGAGAACGCGCCCGCAGCAGACGTCCACGTGATGTAGGTGTCCTTCGGAATCACCCCGGCCTCGAACCAGTCCTCGATCCCGGCCGAGGGGAGCTGCACCCACCGGATCGACGGTGGCAAATCCCTCGGAAACGAATCCGGTGATCCGGCCCAGATCAGGGCGTCGGCCGACTCGAGCGGACTGATCAAACCGCCACCCCGAAGCACAGCACTGTCGAGCAGTGCATCGGGGGACGGGCCGATCGCTACACGTGGTGAGGTGTCAGTCGTCATGGTTTGACGCTACGCGGGCACCTCGACGAGTGGGTAGATTCCGTTCTCGTCATGTACCTCACGCCCGGTGACCGGCGGATTGAACACACACAGCATCCGCATTTCCGTGTCAGGTTCGACGCGGTGACGCTCGTGCCCGTTGAGCAGGTACATCGATCCGGGAGCGAGGTCGTACTCGGTGTTGTTGTCGAGGTCGATCAGCTTTCCGGTGCCTTCGACGAGCCAGACGGCCTCGACGTGGTTAGCGTAGTGGAAGGTGTTGACCGATCCTGCCTTGATGGTGGTCTCGTGGAACGAGAATCCGACGCGGTCGCCACCCAGGACGATGCGCTTGCTGCGCCAGTTGCCGTCCTCGCTGGTGATGTCGCGATCGGTGTCGGTGATCTCGGTGGTGGTGCGCACGATCATGGGGGAGTTCCTTTCTCTAGCTGCATACCTTGACGGTCGCTTCGGCCAGAATGGACAGGCCGTGTTCGATCTCGTCGTCGGTAATCGTCAGCGCGGGAAGCAATTTCACTACCTGGTCGGACGGGCCGGAGGTTTCCGCCAGCAATCCCTCGTCGAATGCCAGTTGGCAGACCTTGCCGGCCCGCTCGGGCTGCTCGAAGACGAGGCCCTGAACCAGGCCCCGGCCGCGGGTCGAGACCTCACCGGGGAACTGATCGGCGAGATTGGCGAAGCACTCGCTGATACGCGCGCCCTTCTTCAGGGTGCTCTTGGTGAGTGCGTCGTCCGACCAGTAGTGATCGAGTGCAACCTTCGACGTCACGAATGCCGGGTTGTTGCCGCGGAACGTTCCGTTGTGCTCGCCCGGGCCCCACACGTCGAGTTCGCGTTTGAACAGGGTGAGTGCCATCGGCATGCCGTAGCCGCCGATCGACTTCGAGAGTGTGACGATATCCGGAACGATGCCGGCCTCTTCGAAGGAGAAGAACGGACCTGTACGGCCACAACCCATTTGGACATCGTCGACGATCAGGAGGATTTCGCGATCGGAGCACAGTGTTGCGAGCGCCCGAAGCCACTCGGGGCGAGCGACATTCACGCCGCCCTCGCCCTGGACCGTCTCGACGATGACTGCGGCGGGACGGTTGATTCCGCTACCCGAATCGTCGAGGACGCGGGAGAACCACTGGAAGTCCTCGGTGACGCCGTCGAAGTAGTTGTCGAACGGCATCGGTGTCGAGTGCACGAGTGGTATGCCCGCGCCGGCGCGCTTCATCGAGTTGCCGGTGACGGACAACGCACCAAGAGTCATGCCGTGGAAAGCGTTGGTGAAGTTGATGATTGCTTCGCGGCCGGTCACCTTACGAGCCAGTTTCAGCGCGGATTCGACGGCATTGGTTCCGGTCGGGCCGGGGAACTGGACTTTGTAGTCCAGGCCGCGGGGTTCCAAGATGTTGCGCTGGAAAGTCTCGAGGAAGTCGCGTTTGGCAACGGTGGACATATCGAGTCCGTGGGTAATTCCGTCGCTGAGAATGTAGTCCACGAGTGCGGATTTCATGACCGGGTTGTTGTGCCCGTAGTTGAGTGCGCCGGCGCCGGCGAAGAAATCCAGGTAGTCGCGGCCGTTCTCGTCACGAATCCAGGATCCGGATGCGCTGGTAAATACTGCGGGCCAATCACGGCAATAGCTGCGAACCTCGGATTCGAGGGTTTCGAAAATGCTTGCTTCGACGGTATTCATATCTTCTTTGTTCCTCCGGGGCAGGTTGTTTACCAACGCGGAAACGCGCTAGTTGCCGATTCGGTACAGATCTTCGGCTTCGTGTCCATCGGGAAAGTTGTTGGGCGAGAACAGGCTCTGCCTACTGATCGGCACATCGCGCCGTCGGGCAAGCGCAGTGAAGAGTGCGATCGAAGCCTCGTTGTCGGGGCTGATCGTCGTCTCCATAGTTGTAACGCCGAGTGGTGCAGTGCGATCCATCAATGCGCCGAGCATGCGGCCGGCAATCGCCTTGCCGCGCTGGTCTTCGTCGACAGCCACCTGCCACACGAACAGGGTTTCCTGCTCGCTGGGCCGGGTGTAGCCGGAAACAAATCCGACCACACGTCCGTCAACTTCCGCAACGATGGACGTTGCACTGAAATCCCTGCACCACAACAGGTATGCATAACTCGAATTGAGGTCGAGCACTCGTGAATCACGTGCGATCTGCCAGAGCCGGACTCCGTCATCGATCTGTGGGCTTCGTAACAACACCGCGTCCGGCGCGGTGGTCGGGATAGCTCTCGTATCAACTGGCTTCATCGGTCATCTGAACGTAACAAGCATCGACACAGAAGTCATGCAGATGTCCGTTTAGGGCCGTGTGGAAGCGGGTACGGCCCAGGTGAGGCCATGTATGTGACGGTCCTCACATTGTGTAACTTTTGGTGTTGTCCGAGCGACTATTTGGGGCTCGCGAGCGCCAGTGGGAGTACCGAATGTGCGCCCGCTTGACGCAATGCGCGGGCTGCCATCGTGAAAGTCCAACCGGTGTCGGCCGTTGCGTCGACCAGGAGCACTGGCCCGCTGTGGGCACTCATATCCGGGACATCCCAGGCGTCAACCAATCCGGCTACGCGATAGGCGGAGTTTGCCGCTGAGACGGGCGGGTGTTCTGGGCGTAGTGACAGCACACCCAGATCTGTGAGTCGACCCACCTGAGCCAGCTTTGCTGCGAGGCTGCTGACAAGCAGTGGGTGAGTGTGGGATTCGAGCGCCATCACACCGGTGGGTCGCTCGGCCCAATCCCAGGCCGCCAGCACGCTGATGCAGGCGCTGACCACGGCGTCCGGCGCCTCGGCATCGGGGCCGTCGAGCAACGCGCGCAGGCGCTGGCCCCAGCCCAGGTCCGACAGGCGTCCGAGGATGCGTCCGGATTCGGGCCCGTCCTTGATCTTTCCCGAAAGGTTGACTCCCAGTTTGCTCAGCCCGGTCGGCCACATCTTGCGAGGTTCGAGGTCGAAACCGGGCCGCTGCAGGCGCGCCCGAGTCTCGTCGAGCGCTGCGCTGTCGACGGAAGTGTCGTACCGCTGACCGGTGCAGTTGTCGCAGCGTCCACACTGCGAGTTGTCCGGCGTGAGTCCGGGATCGTCGAGTTGTTCACGGAGAAAAGTCATTCGACAGGTGGTGATGCTCTGGTACTCGACCATGGCGGCCTGCTCGCTCAGGCGAGCTTCGTCGAGACGGCCGTAGCGTTCGGCGTCGTAGACCCACGGTTCGCCGGTGCTGATCCAGCCGCCCTTGACACGTTTGACGGCTCCGTCGACGTCGAGCACTTTGAGCACCATCTCCAGGCGCGTGCGATTCAGTTCGACAAGGGGTTCCAATGCCGGTGTCGATGTTGCCTTTTCGGTGTCCAGGTGCTCGATCACACTGCGTACCAGGTGTTCGCGAGGGAAGGCAACCGACGCGAAGTAGCTCCAGATCTGCTTGTCTTCGGCGCCGGGAAGCAGGATGACGTCGGCGCGATCGGTCGATCGGCCGGCGCGGCCGACCTGCTGGTAGTACGAGATCGGCGACGACGGAGCGCCGAGATGGATCACGAAACCGAGATCCGGCTTGTCGAAACCCATTCCGAGTGCAGACGTTGCAACCAGAGCTTTGACGCGGTTGCCCAGCAAGTCCTGTTCCAGGGATTCGCGCTCGGTGGGGTCGGTCTGTCCGGTGTAGGCGGCGACAGTATGCCCACGCTCGGACAACAGACTTGCCAGATCTCGTGCAGCTGAGACGGTGAGGGTGTAGATGATGCCGGAACCCGGCAAGGTGTCGAGCATCTGCGCAAGCCAGGCTGCGCGCGCTGTTGCCTCGGGAATGTGCACGACGGACAGGTGCAGCGATTCTCGCTCGAGTCCGCCGCGCAGGATCAGTGTTTCCTCGCCGCCAACACCCAGTTGTGCCGAGACGTCGGCCACTACCCGGTCATTGGCCGTAGCCGTTGTCGCGAGGACGGGAATGCCGTCGCCGAGTTCGGCGATCAAGGTGCGGATGCGCCGGTAGTCCGGACGGAAGTCGTGACCCCAGTCGGACACGCAGTGCGCTTCGTCCACCACAACGAGGCCCGCATCAGCTGCCAATGACGGCAGCACCTGATCGCGGAAGTCGGGGTTGTTGAGACGCTCTGGGCTGACCAGTAGAACGTCGAGATCGTTGGCAGCCACCCGCGCGTGGATGTCGTCCCACTCGGTGACGTTGCCGGAGTTGATGGTGGCGGCTCGAACACCCGCTCGCTCGGCCGAGGCAACCTGGTTGCGCATCAGGGCCAACAGTGGCGAGACGATGACAGTCGGGCCGTGACCGGACGCACGTAGCAACTTCGCGGAGATGAAGTAGACCGCGGACTTACCCCAGCCCGTGCGCTGCACCACCAGCGCGCGCTTGCGCTGCACCACCAGAGCCTCGATAGCCGTCCACTGGTCCTCGCGCAGGCGGGCGTCTGGCCCGGCGAGTTCACGGAGCAGACGCTCGGCTTCATCGCGCAGTACGGGTGCAGTGGTGGCGGTCATGGCTTCCATGGTGCAGGACGGCACCGACAGGTGGGCGTTTCAGACCTTCTCGATCGGCTGCTGAAGTTCGGTTACCCAGCCGTCGGCGTCACCCGTGAACGCCAAGGTCACCTCGCGGCTCGGCCCGGTTGCGCGGTATCCGCCCTGCTTGATCCAGTGGTCAAGTGCCTGGTAGGCGGGTAGGCAGTTGTCCACCGACCCGGTGTGCAGAAGCGTCGCCATCTGGGGTTCGGCAGGCAGATCGGTCACGGTGAAGTCATATTCGTCACTGGGGTCCGTTTCTACTGGCAAAGCGGCGTGGACGACGGTCTTCGCCCCGTCATCGGCATCTTCGTAGTACGCGATCGCGGGGCCGGTCGGAACCAGACCGGCGCGTCCTAATCCGGCGCTGAGCTGGTCGTAGAGTCCTTGGACAACCGGGCCGATCGACGACGGGTCCATGGCTTCGGCGGTGCCGGTCAACTCCGCCACCCGGACGGTGGGCACGGACTTCACGGAAACTTCGTAGTCGGTCATCTTTCAGCCTCGTTTCGGTAAGTGACGCTCGATGGAGGATCGGGTCGGCGATGACACCGCTGCGCCGTTCACAGTAGTTGCGAGAGCGCCTGCGATGGCGGCAAAGTGTAGAGCGCGATCGCTGTCGAGTACCCATTCCACCGCGAAGGCACCGGTGAAGGCGTCACCCGCGCCGGTGGTGTCTACGGGCGTCACCGTCGGGGAATCCGCGTGAACGGTCGTGTCGCGCTCGCGCAGATCGGCACCACCCGCGCCCAGTGTTGTGACGAGGTACGGAACTCGATCGGTGACCGAGCCGAGCTGGGTCGATTCGGTGTGATTTACGATCAGGATGTCCACCGAGCCGATCAGCTCTTCCGGAAGGTCCTGCACCGGTGAGGGATTGAGGATGACGACGGTGCCGTTGCGCCGGGCGTGTCGCGCCGCGGCGGTAACAGTGGCAAGGGGAATTTCGAGCTGGCACAGCAGGATATCCGCGCCAGCGATGGCACCGAGGTCGTGTTCGGTCAACTCGGTGACGGAAGCATTTGCGCCGGCAACCACGATGATGCTGTTTTCGGCGTCAGCGTCGACGGTAATTGCGGCAACTCCACTGGCACCGTTCACGCTACGCAGCAGTGAGGTATCCACCCCGGCGTCGGCGAGAGTGCTCCGCAATTGGGTAGCAAAACCGTCGTCGCCGACTGCGCCGATGAACGTGACGTCACCGCCTGCCTTTGCTGCCGCGATCGCTTGATTACTGCCTTTGCCACCTGGCGTAGTGGCAAAGGCAGTGCCGAGCAGGGTTTCACCGGGGGCAGGAAATCGGGGGACCGAGGTGGTCAGGTCCATGTTGATGCTGCCGACGACAACAATGCGGGGCTTGCTCATACCTCCAGGTTATCGGCGGCAGCAGTTTTCTTCCGTCGAACCCTGCGGATGATCCGCCTGGCCTCTTCGTCGGTGGACACCGCCGGTGGTGAGCCTTCGAGTGGCTTGCGCGCTGTTTCCGGAATCATCAGCACCGCGATGCCGCCGATGACTGCGGCGATCATCATGTACATCGGCGCGACAAGATTGCTACCGGTCGAACTCTCGAGTGCCGTCAAGACCAGGGGAGTGGTGCCGCCGAAGATCGACACGGCAAGGTTGTATCCGATTGCCAAGCCGCCGTATCGGATTCCGGTCGGGAACAGTGCGGGAAGGACCGAGGGGAACACTCCGACAAACAGGAGAAGCAGTCCGCCGAGAATGGCGAGTCCGAGGAAAACGGTGACGTAGTTGCCCACTCCGATCAGCAGGTACGCGGGCAGTGACAACACGAAGAATCCGATGAAACCGCTGAGCAGCAACGGCTTACGTCCCACCCGATCGGATAATTTTCCGACGTAGCTGATGCCGACCATCATGACGAGCATCACCACGATCATGAGAACCAGTCCGTGGGATTCGTCGTAGCCGAGGGTATTTGTCAGATAGGTCGGCATGTAGCTGAGCAGGCCGTAGTGAGCGATGTTGTAGGTCGCGACGAGCACGATGCACAGAACAAGTGGTCGCCAGTTCTCGACCAGCGTTTCGCGCAGTTTCTTCCCCGTGGATTCGTCGGCGAGAGAATGTTCTTCGGCCTGTTCCATCTGCTGAAACGCGGGCGTCTCCTCGAGTCGAAGGCGCAGGTAGAGGCCGATCAGGCCGAGAGGCCCGGCAAGGAGAAACGGTATGCGCCAGCCCCACTGGAGGAGCTCTTCCGGGCTGACCACTGTCTGGATGATCGTCACGATGCCGGCTGCTGCAACATAGCCGGCCAGGGTGCCGAATTCCAGGAAGCTGGAGAAGAAGCCGCGACGCTTGTCCGGGGCGTATTCGGCGACAAACGTACTGGCACCGCCGTATTCGCCGCCAGTCGAAAACCCCTGCAGTAGGCGAAGGAGCACGAGCAGTATCGGCGCCGCCATGCCGATGGACTCGTAACTCGGTACGAGACCGATGGCAAAGGTGCTGCCGGCCATCAGAATTATGGTGGTGGCCAGGACTTTCTTGCGGCCGATGCGGTCACCCAGTGGCCCGAAGAACAGGCCACCCAATGGCCGGACGATGAAGGCAGCAGCGAAGATCGCGAAGGTCGACAGCAATTGCGCACTGCCACTGGCCTCTGGGAAGAATACCTTGCCGATAGTGGTGGCCAGATAGGCGTAGACGCCGAAATCGAACCACTCCATGGCATTTCCGAGCATGGTCGCTTTGACTGCCCGTTTCACCGATGCGTCGTCGGTGACGGTGACATCAGGTGATTCGGCCACTTCGAGAGCGCTGATCGAGTTCTCTGGTGTTGTCATGACATGCGCTCCCCAGCGCAATCATCGAACCGAGCGGGGCACGTACCTGATGCACGCATCTTTGTCTTGCCCACTCGCCGATGAGCCGGTTGGGAACATGATGTCCGCGGGCCCTGTGGCTCGATGCGACCCCCGTCGCTCGGCTCTGGCTCGCGGCAGTGTCCGAAGCCCTGGTGGGGCTCCGGACGTCCGGCAAGTAAGACATTCACGGTATCAGCCTCACCCCCGCATGGCGGCGAGGGACTCGGCTTCGAGGAGCGGACCGATGACGGAAACTTCGACATCTGCGGCGGCGATGATCTCCGCGCATCCCAGCTTGAATCGCGGACCGCCGTCGAGGATTTTCGAGAACTCTGATTCCGTCGCCGCAAAAACTATGTGGGTGATGCCCGCCCACACCATTGCGGCGCTGCACATCGGGCACGGTTCACCGCTCGCGAACATCGTCGCATTTGTAGTGGAACCGTTTGCGGCGCCGCGGATCGCGACCAATTCTGCATGTGCCGTCGGGTCACCGGAAGACGTCACTTCGTTGCGGCCTTCGGCAATGACGGTTCCGTTCTCGCCGACGAGTACGGCGCCGAACGGCCGATTGCCACCACCTGCGGCTTCGGCCGCGAGTGCGATTGCCCGGCGGAGGTGGATGTCGTTCATGCCGTCAAATCCAATTCTGTTCCCACGCCGGCTGCGCGGGCACGGGAGAGCAGTATTCGAGCGGTGACAAGGTCTTGAAGGCCGATTCCGACCGAGTTGAACAACGTGATCTGGTCGCTCGATGTGCGCCCAGGCTTCTGTCCGGTGATGACGTGTCCGATTTCGGTGTGAAGGTCTTCAGCGGTGATGGCGCCTTCGGCAATAGCGAGCAGGGCATCTCCGGATTTGGCAAGAGTCGTCGATGTGGCGTCGACGAATAGTGATGCCACTCGCATTCCGGCAGAATCGATTTCGCGCCAATCTCCTCTCGGAGGAGCGCCGACGGCATTGACGTGAAGGCCCGGGTGGAACCAGTCTCCCGACACGATCGGAGAGTGCGACGGCGTCAGCGTGCACAGAATATCGACTGCCGAGGTCACGGCCCTGGGGGATTCGGCTCGCTCGACGGCCAGGTTCAAATCGGCGATACGTTCCTCGAACGTCCGGATCGTGGACGCGGAGCGCGACCAGACGAGAACCTTGTCGATTCCGCGAACGCGTGCAATCGCGCGCGTGTGTTCCACAGCCAAGGTTCCCGCCCCGACAACGCCGAGTACGGTGCTCGTTTTTCTGGAAAGATATTCCGTGGCAACAGCACTGGCTGCGGCCGTACGGATTGCGGTAATTGCTCGCCCGTCGAGCACCGCTTCGCATTCGCCGGTTTCCGCACACGAGAGAATGATCGTAGAGCGCTGAGTCGGCAGGCCGCGAGCGGCATTGGCAGGCATGTCCGAAAGAAGTTTGACCGAACTCGACTGCGCTGTTGCCGCAGTCATCGGAATCGAGTTTCCGCCGTTCGGCAACGGCATCGCGGATGGTTGTGGGTTGAAAGCGTCGCCCCGAGCCAGGTCGGCATGGGCACGCTCGACAGCGTCGTAGATCTCGCTGCGGTCGATCAACGTCGTGATGTCGGAGTGGTTGAGAATCAAAGTCATGAATGGGTCCTTATCGGCTGTTGCCGGTGTAGGGAATGGTCAAGCAGGATGGTGCGCTACGGCTCCCGATGAATCCGCTGATCGCGACGATCGCGATGACATACGGCAGCATGACGAGCAGTGCGTATGGAATGTCGATGCCGAGAGCGGGCAATGCAAACTGCAGTGCTTGTGCGATTCCGAAGAACACGCAGGCATAGACGATGCCGAGTATTCGCCATCCGCCGGCGATGACGGCAACCACTGCGAGGTAGCCGAGGCCACCGGTCATGTTGTCGCTGAACGAATGAACTTCCGAGAGTGCAAGTTGCGAGCCGGCAAGGCCGCCCGCGGCAGCAGCAAGAAGGACACACAGATATCGAACGCGTCGTACCGGTAGTCCGGTCCAGTCGGCCGAGAGTGCGTCCTCGCCGATAGCGTCGATGGTCAGACCGGGCACAGTCCGTTTGGAGAACAGAACGGCCATGGCAACGACGAGTGCGATGCTGAGATATCCGAGCAGGGTCTGGCCGAACAAGGTGGGCCCGATAAAAGGTATGTCACTGAGTACGGGGATATCGACGCTGTGGAATCCGTCGATCGATTGACCTTTTCCGTCGGACAGGAGTACTCGGGATCCGAAGGTTGTCAGACCCAAGGCGAGAGCATTTCCGGCGACTCCGATGACGATCTGATCTGCGCGTAGGTGAACGCTCAGATGAGCCTGTGCGATGCCGAAAACGGTGGCCGCGATGACTCCGGCCACCACACCGAGGACTGGGGAGCCGGTGGTAACAGTCGCAAGAACGCTCGCGAAGGCGCCGGTCAGCATCATTCCCTCCATGCTGAGGTTGAGTACACCGGCACGTTCACTGATCGATTCGCCGCTTGCCGCAACCAACAGGGGAATGGCGAAGCTGACTCCGCTGGTGACGATTCCGGTGATCACTGCAGTACTCATACCGATACAACTTCCTGGCTCGGTGCGGGCTTTCTCGTGCGCACGGCGGACGTCGTGGTCCACAGTGCGCTGCCTGCGATGAGAATGATGAGAACGGATTCGACTACTGACACGGTTGCCGCGGGAACACCCACTGCCAGTTGGAGATTGATGCCACCCGAGACGAGGAATCCGAGAAGTAGGGAAACAGCCGCGACTGCCGTCATGGACCCGCGGGCGAGCAAGCCGACAACAAGTCCGGTGAACCCCAATCCCGAGGAGAAACCTTCGGCCAAAACGAAAGGTGCGGTGGCGACAATCATGCCCCCCGCGACTCCGGAAAAGGCCCCAGCGGCAGTCAGACTCAGGAATCGGGTTCGATCGACGGGGATTCCGAGACGGTGAGAAGCTTTCTGCGACAAGCCGACCGATTGCAGCTTCAGTCCGACAGCGCTGCGCTGGAGCAGGACTCCCACTGCGACGACGGCGACGAGGGCGATGAGAAGCGCGATGGTTGCGGGTGACTTGTGCAAGCCGAGTAGTGCAAGCTGGCCGGATTCTTTCAGCGGCTCGGACTGTGGAAGGGTCTCGGACGAAGTCACGGGCTGGCGCAGTAGCGCAGGTTCGTGAACAACGAGTACGACGGCCGCGAGACCCACGAAGTTGAGGAGGAGGGTCGTGATGATTTCGCTGGTACCGCGCCGAACCTTCAGGTACGCAGCGATCGACGCCCAGAATGCGCCACCGACGGCAGCGGACGCCAGTACCAGGACGATGCCCAGTCCGGCCGGAAGTCCCTCCGGAAGCGACACACCGACGGCTGTCGCGCAGATGCCTCCCAAGGCCATCTGGCCTTCGCCGCCAACATTGACCAAACCCGCCCGGTAGGCGATGGTGAAGCCCGCTGCGATGAGCATGAGCAGTGCTGCGTTGTTCAAGGACGTGCCGATGGCGAAGGGTGTCCCGAACATGCCGTCGAAAAGTGCTTCAGTGGTCTCGGCCGGGCCGGCACCGGCGGCCGCGGCGAGAAGGAGGCCGATCAGTGCGGCAATCGCGAGGGCAGCCGATCCGATGACCAGTGGGTGTCGTCTCACGCTGCCACTCCCATCATCAGTTCGGTGATCTTGCTCTGTGCAGCAGCGGAATTCGCATCAATCGGTCCCAGCAACTGCCCGCGGTAGGCCACGAAGATCCGGTCGCACACAGCCATCAGTTCGTCCAATTCGCTGGAGATGACAAGCACGGCAGTCTCGGCGTCGGCGACCCGGCGGAGTCTGTCGAGCACAAAGCTGACTGCGCCGATATCGAGACCACGGGTCGGTTGCGCTGCGACCACCGCTGCGAGCCCGTCGATCGAGAGTTCGCGGGCGAGTACAACTTTCTGCTGATTACCCCCGGACAACGAGTGCATCGGGGCGCCAGGGCCATCGGCGCGGATGGAGTATTCGTCGATCGCACTTGCCGTTCGGGCAGCCATCTTGGCGCGGTCGAGCAGTCCGAACCGCGTGTAATCCCTCAACCGGCCGAGAAGCAGGTTGTCGGTGACTGTCAACTCCGAGACGATCCCCTCAGCGTGCCGATCTTCGGGGACCACCCCGAGGCCGATCCTGGTTCGTGCTGCGGGGTCGAAACCCGTGATGTCCACCGCGTCGAGAAGGATTTTCCCGGTGTCTGCCGTGATTGCGCCGGAGAGGATCGAAGCCAACTCGCTCTGGCCGTTACCCTCGACGCCCGCGATACCGACGATCTCACCTCGATACACGGTCAGATCGACACCGGTGAGTGCTTCGCTTCGATCCGGGCGCGTGAACGAGATGTTAGCGAGTGTCAGTCCGGGCTCGCGCGAAGCGGGGCGCCTGACCACCCGGGCGTGGGAGAGGGGCGCAGCAGAACCCACCATGTCGGTGAGAAGGTCGGAAATCGATGTCTCCGTGAGAAGCCCACCGCCACTGACTTTTCCGCCGCGCAGTACCGTTGCCGCATCGGCTGCGCGGGCGACCTCACCGAGTTTGTGCGTGATGAGTACGACTGATGTGCCGGCCGCGGCCAGTGCATGGCATGTTCCGATCAGTGAATCGATTTCACCGGGGTCGAGGACAGCAGTCGGTTCGTCGAGTAGCACCAGCTCGGGATCTCGTAGCAGAGCTTTGACAATTTCCACTTTCTGGCGAGATCCGACGGGCAAGTCGGACGTCAACGCGTCGAGGTCGACGGTCAAGCCGTACTGCTGTGAGATGACGTCGAGCTTGGCGGTCAGCGCATCGACCGGAAGGCGAAAACCTTTGGTGCCGAGCAGGAGATTCTCACGGACGGTCATGGTCGGAATCAGGGAAAAGTGTTGATGGACCATCGCAATTCCCGCAGCTATGGCGTCGGCGGGGGACTGCGGCGTATAAGTACGGCCGTTGAGTGTCATCGTGCCTGATGACGGTGTCGTGGAGCCGAAGACGATGTTGCACAGCGTCGACTTTCCCGCGCCGTTCTCGCCGAGGATGCAGTGCACCGAGCCCGGGGCGACGGTCATCGTGACATCGGTCAACGCGGATACCGATCCGAAACGCTTGCCAACGCCGTTCAGTGTCAGTGTGGCCATTGGTCAGTACAACTTCACGGTGCCATCGGCCACGGTTGCCTTGGCCTTCGTCAACGCGGCCGCGGCTGCGGGGTCGCTGCTGCACAGCACGTAGTCGGTGCCGCCCTTGTCGGAAGTGAGTCCGAAGGGAACCTGTTCGGCGGCCCACGTGCCGTCGAGTGTCGAGGACACCGCGTATTCGATTTCGGTTCCGATGTCGGTGCGGACGTAGCCGAGATAGGTGGGATCGCTGCAGTCGCCGGGGATGGGTCCACCGCTCATGGTGCCGCCGGCTTCGCGGGCAGCCTGCTGCAATCCCTGCTTACCGAGGTTGACGATCTGTCCGAGAACGTCAGCGCCACCGGAAAATTCGGCGCTGGCAGCTTGCTTGGCCTTGGCTGGGTCGTTGAAGTCGCCGACATATTGTGGGCTGAGGACTCGAATATCCGGGCGCGTCAGTGTGGCTCCGGATTGGAATGCCGATGCTGCGTTGACAATTGCGGGGAGTTCCACGCCACCGACAAATCCGACGGTGCCGGTCTTGGACACGCTCGCAGCAACTGCGCCGGAAAGGAATTCGGCTTCGGCCTGCTGGGGGTCGTAGTAGGCCAGATTGTCGAGCGGAACTGCATCGGCCGGGCCGCCGATTTCGACGAACTTGACGTCGGGGAACTGTGCGGCGATTTTTCGGACGTCGGCGTCGGTTTGGCCGCCGACGGAGATGACCAGGTCGTTTGTCGACGCGAATCGCTGGAGGGCTTGCTGGTAGTCCGCTGCGGCGACCTGCTCGACGTAGCTGGCGTCGATCCGGTCGCCGTACGTCTCGACCATTCGCTGGTAGCCGAGGTAGCCGGACTCCATGAAGCCTGTATCCGAGATCGAACCGGGAAAGAAGACGCCGACGGAGAGGGCGTCACTCGACGGTTCGGAGTCGGCTGAACTGCAGGAAGTCAAGGTCAATGCGGTGGCTGCGACTGCTGCGAGTGCGAGAGGAAGTTTCATCGGGTTCTCCTGAGTTCGTTCGAGCACTTAGCGGTATACCGTTAAGTAGAAGAATGGAGGACCCGTATTTCGTCGGTGTTACCGATACGTAAGGGACTGCACACCGCGTCCCGGGGGATCGTGCACCGCTACGCTCAACTCGAGTGCAGAAGAAGATCGAAGGAGTGCCCGTGTCGACAGAAGTTCCGGTGGATACTCGAAAATCATTGCGAGACATCGCCTATGACGAGATTCGTGGCCGCATCGTCAATTTGGTGCTGGCTCCGGGCGCTCGACTGATCGAACGCGATCTGGCTGCTGAATTGAATGTCTCCCGCATCCCGCTGCGCGAGGCGCTCTCACTGCTGCAACAGGATGGACTTGTTGTCCTGGTGCCGAGGCAGGGAGCGATTGTCTCTCCGTTTACCGTCGACGACGTGCGGGACCTCTTCGATGTTCGCGAGAGTCTCGAAGTGCTGGCAGCGAGGCTGGCCGCTGAACGCGCGGACGCCGACTCGCTGAATGCGCTTTCTGCCCAGCTCGAAACAGCGCGGGCGGCAACCGCATTGAACGACAAGCCGGCGATTGCCGCGGCAAACGCACGGTTCCACTCGATGATTGTCGAGATGTCGGCGAACCCGCTGCTCGAGTCGTTGCTCAGGCCACTCGAGGCGCGCGTCCAGTGGCTGTTTCATCTCACCAAAGACCGTGATCCCGGACAACAGTGCGCCGA
Source organism: Rhodococcus globerulus (assembly GCF_019334125.1). NCBI lineage: Bacteria > Bacillati > Actinomycetota > Actinomycetes > Mycobacteriales > Nocardiaceae > Rhodococcus > Rhodococcus globerulus. Next base: position 5,681,903 of record NZ_CP079698.1, on the reverse strand, counting down.
ACACGAACACCTCTATGCGGCGATAGCCGAGCGCGATCCGGATCGCGCTGCTGCATCTGCATTTTCACACGTCCATTCCGGTCGGGAAATGAGCTTGCACCTCGCGTCGATCTGGGCCGAGCGCAGCATCGATCCCGTCGAAGCGACAAAGACTCGACGCCGCGGCCGCCTTCGAAGCTGAGGTGCCTGCGCCTGCCTTCAGAATGCGCGGGCGTACTGCGACGGAACTCGCGGTCCTACTTCGGCATTCAGCTCACGTGCGGCGCGCCGTGCCCAGTAGGGATCACGCAGGAGTTCGCGTCCCAACAGCACGGCCACCGCACTGCCGTCCTCGACGATCTTCTCTGCCTGCTCGGGTTCGGTGATCAGTCCGACTGCCGCTGCGGGAACCAGGGATTCGTTCTGGATCCGGCGGGCGAAGGGAACCTGGTAGCCGGGCTCGACCGGGATCTGTACACCCGGCGAATTACCGCCAGTGGACACGTCGACGAGGTCGACGCCGTAGTCGGTGAGGATGTTGGCAAGTGACACAGTCTGATCCGCAGTCCAACTGCCGACCTCGAGCCCACGCTCCTCGCTGACCCAGTCCGTGGCTGACACACGGACGAACAGGGGCAACTCGGCGGGCCACACTTCTCGAACCGCCGTGAGGATTTCGAGGAGGAAGCGGATGCGGTTCTCGAAACTGCCGCCGTAGTGATCCGTTCGCTTGTTACTGAGCGGGGAGAGGAACTGGTGGATCAGGTATCCGTGCGCCGCGTGAATTTCGACGACCTTGAACTCCGCCTGAAGCGCGCGGGTGGCTGCCGCCGCGAAGTCGGCGACGATGCCGGCAATCGCATCTGTTGTCAGTTCCGCGGGCGGTAGGTAATCCCCGAATGCCACGGCGCTCGGGGCGACGGTCGTCCAGGACAGGCGGTCATCCTGGTCGAGCGATCTACCGCCACGCCACGGAACCTTCGTCGACGCCTTGCGGCCGGCGTGCGCCAGCTGAATTCCGGGCACCGCTCCGAAGTACGCGAGCTGCGCGTTGATCTCGGCAAACGCGCGAGCCTGCCGCTCGTTCCAGATACCGAGATCGGCGGGGCTGATTCGTCCTTCCGGGCTCACAGCGGTCGCCTCGGTGAGGATCAGGCCGACACCACCGATAGCTCGGCTCGCCAGATGCGTTCGATGCCATTCGTTGGGCACTCCCACCTGATCGCCGATGACATCAGCGGAGTACTGGCACATCGGTGCCATCCACACGCGGTTGGGAATGGTGACGCCGCGCAAGGTGAGAGGTTCGAACAGCACGCTCACGGAGTAACTCCTGACTCGGGGAAGGGGAGGATCACCCGAAGGTGGTCGATCCCGTGCAACAGCGGTAACAGTCCGAATCATTCCCGAAAGGAACGCGTCGGAGCCAATGGCTAATGTGTATTCATGACTGCTGTAACTTCCACCGGCTCGGACACTCGCGACGTAGTGCACGAGGCTGCCCGCCGGGCGCGTAAGGCTTCGCGTGTCCTGGCGTTGCTGACCACAGCACAGAAGGACCGCGCGCTCCACGCCGCGGCCGACGCGGTTCTTGCCGCAAGTGATCAGATCCTGACGGCAAATGCCGTCGATATCGACACCGCGAAAGCTGCGGGTACCGAGGAATCGCTGCTTGATCGATTGCGTCTGACAGCGGATCGCATCGAAGGTATCGCTTCGGGTCTGCGTCAGGTTGCCGGACTACCCGACCCCATCGGTGAAGTGCTCCGCGGCTCCACGCTGCCCAACGGCCTGGAACTGCGTCAGCAGCGCGTCCCGCTCGGTGTTGTCGGCATGGTGTACGAAGCCCGCCCCAACGTCACGGTCGACGCGTTCGGTCTGACCCTGAAGTCGGGAAATGCTGCACTGCTTCGCGGTTCGTCGTCGGCAGTCAAATCCAACGAAGCTCTTGTGGTCGCTCTTCGTGCGTCGTTGGCTGCGCAGCAGCTCCCCGAAGACGCCGTTCAACTTCTGCCGAGCGCAGACCGGTCCACGGTGACGCACCTGATTCAGGCCCGCGGTCTCGTGGACGTTGTCATCCCGCGCGGTGGCGCGGGCCTGATCAGTGCCGTCGTTCGTGATGCCACGGTCCCCACCATCGAGACCGGTGTCGGAAACTGCCACGTCTACGTACACTCGGCTGCCGATCTGGTGATGGCCGAGAAGATTGTGCTCAACTCCAAGACCCGTCGGCCAAGCGTGTGCAACACCGCCGAGACGATCCTGGTCGACAAAGCCATTGCCGACACCGCGGTTCCCGCACTGCTTCAGGCGCTGCAGATGCATGACGTTGTTGTTCACGGCGATCTGCCCGGCCTCGTTCCGGCCACCGAGGACGACTGGTCGAACGAGTACCTCACCCTCGACGTCGCACTGAAGGTTGTTGCCGACCTGGACGAGGCAGTCGAGCACATCGACACGTACGGCACCGGCCACACCGAGGCAATCGTGACGTCGGATCTCTCGGCTGCCCGCGAGTTCACCGCGCGCGTCGACGCAGCAGCCGTCATGGTCAACGCATCAACTGCCTTCACCGACGGCGAGCAGTTCGGATTCGGAGCCGAGATCGGCATCTCGACGCAAAAACTTCACGCACGCGGCCCCATGGGGTTGCCGGAACTGACGTCCACCAAGTGGATCGTCTGGGGCGACGGACACACCCGACCCGCCTGATCGTTCACCTGGACTTGCCCCACCCTTTTTAGGAGTTAACCGTGGACCGAGCTCTCCCCGATACAACACCGTTCTTCTCGAGCGTCGACGACGTGATCGAGCGTTTGGCCGAGACGGGTTACCTGTCCGACAAGGGCACTGCAACGGCAGTGTTTCTCGCCGACCGACTGGGCAAACCCCTGCTCATCGAGGGACCGGCCGGTGTCGGTAAGACCGAGTTGGCGCGTGCGGTAGCCCAGACGACAGGCGCCGAGCTGGTGCGCCTGCAGTGCTACGAGGGCGTCGACGAGGCTCGTGCGCTGTACGAGTGGAACCACGCGAAGCAGATCCTGCGCATTCAGTCCGGCTCCGACCACAGCTGGGATTCCACCAAGGCTGATGTGTTCTCGGAGGAATTCCTTCTCGCGCGTCCACTGCTCAAGGCGATTCGCCGCGAAGACCCGACAGTCCTGTTGATCGACGAGACCGACAAGGCCGACGTCGAGATCGAGGGACTGCTCCTCGAAGTTCTCAGCGACTTCGCGGTCACCATCCCGGAACTCGGAACCATCACCGCAACACGTAAGCCGTTCACGGTGCTGACGTCCAACGCCACCCGTGAGCTGTCCGAGGCACTCAAGCGTCGTTGCCTGTTCCTGCATCTCGATTTCCCCGATGCAGACCTCGAACGTCGCATTCTTGCCAGCCGTGTCCCCGAACTGCCCGAAGCCATTGCCGAGCAGCTGGTCAACACCATCCGCGTTCTGCGCGGCATGCAGCTCAAGAAGGTTCCCTCGGTGTCCGAAACCATCGACTGGGGACGCACGCTCCTCGCCCTTGGCATGGACACACTCGACGACGACGCCGTACGCGCAACACTCGGCGTCATCCTCAAGCACCAGTCCGATCAGGTGCGAGCCACCGCCGAACTTCGGCTGAACTGAGGTCTGGTCATGGCACTCGGAGGTACGTCACCGATCAAGCCGGGTGGGTTGGCGGCGCCATACGGTCTGCCAGGTCACCTCGTCGATTTTGTCGAGGCCCTTCGCCGACGCGGCATCATGGTCGGCCCCTCCGAGACCGTCGACGCCGGCCAGGTCATGTCGGTTCTCGATCTCCTCGATCGTGAAGCTCTCCGCGAAGGGCTGGCCTGTTCGCTGCTGCGCCGGCCCACCCATCGCGCGACCTTCGACGCCGTTTTCGACCTGTGGTTCCCGCGGGCGATCGGCGACCGTGCGGTCGGCGACGTCGACGTCAGCCTGCCTCGTAAGCCTGACGGCAGCATCGATCTACAGGCACTGCGGGAGCTGATCGCCGAACTGCTGACCGACGGCAGCGATGAGGCCATGGAGCTGACCGAGCTTCTCACTGCCGCGATGGTCGAAGAGCTGGGGCAGTACCAGTCGAGCAACGGACCGTCGTTCTCCGCGTACCAGGCGTTGCGGGATGTCGCTCCCGAAACACTGCTCAACAAGATCCTCGAAGGTCTACTCGGTAATCAGCAGGGCGGTAGTGAGGGCAAGGACAACTCCGACTATCAATCGGAGGTTGCCAAGCGGACAGCGGCCCAGCGCATCGCGGACTTCCGCAAGATGGTCGAGAAGGAAACGCGTCGACGTACGGCCGAGAATCTCGGCAAGGAGCGCGTCGCCACCTACGGTGTTCCGAAGCTGGCCGAAGAAGTCGACTTCCTACGCGCGTCCGACGCGGAACTCACGACGCTCAAGAAGAACGTGACTCCGCTGGCACGGTTGCTCGCCAGCAGACTTGCCGTCCGTCGCAGTCGCAGCCGAGCCGGTTCCATCGACTTGCGTCGAACCTTGCGTAAATCGATGTCGACGGGCGGGGTGCCGATCGATCTGGTGCAGCGCAAACCCAAACGCGCGCGTCCCGAACTTGTCGTGATGTGCGACGTGTCCGGTTCGGTAGCCGGGTTCAGCCACTTCACCTTGCTGTTGGTGAACGCTCTGCGAGAGCAGTTCTCCCGCGTACGCGTATTTGCGTTCATCGACACCACCGACGAGGTCACCCGGTACTTCGATTCGAATGCCGACCTCGGATCCGCGATGTCACGGATGGTTCGTGAAGCGGAGCTGATCACGTACGACGGTCACTCCGACTACGGCCACGCCTTCGGGGTATTCCAGGAGAAGTTCGCACAGAGCATCACCAGTCGCACATCACTGCTGGTACTGGGCGACGGTCGCAACAACTACCGCGACCCAAACCTGCAATCACTCGCGCAGATGGTTGCAGTGGCCAAGCACGCACACTGGCTCAATCCAGAGCCCAAGGGGCAGTGGGGGTCGGGCGACTCGGCTGCCAAGGTGTACAACGAGGTCATCAGCATGCACGAGTGCCGCTCCGCCCAGCAGCTGGCCGACGTGGTGTCCGGCCTGCTGCCGGTGTGAGACACGTAAGCTCGGCAGCTGTGCAGAAGGGACAATCGGTGGAACGTGCTCGACGCCTCGGCGTGATGGGCGGCACTTTCGACCCCATTCACCACGGTCACCTCGTCGCAGCGAGTGAGGTCGCCGACAGGTTCGGACTCGACGAAGTGATCTTCGTCCCCACCGGCCGACCGTGGCAGAAGGAGGCTCGAGGCGTCAGCCCGGCAGAGGACAGGTACCTCATGACGGTCATCGCCACCGCCTCCAACCCGCGGTTTTCCGTTTCCCGGGTCGATGTCGACCGTGAAAAAGTGACGTACACCGTGGACACACTTCGCGACCTGCGGGCTTATCATCCGGACGCGGAACTGTTCTTCATCACTGGTGCCGATGCGCTGGCCAGCATCCTTTCCTGGCAAGATTGGGAAGAGTTGTTCGCATTGGCAAAATTTGTCGGAGTATCGCGACCGGGTTTCGATCTCAACACCGAGCACCTGGCCGCTCACCTCGACACGATGCCCGCCGATGCGGTGACGTTGATCGAGATCCCGGCTCTTGCCATTTCGTCGACCGAATGTCGGCGTCGAGCAAGCGAAGACCGTCCTGTCTGGTACCTCGTACCGGATGGAGTGGTGCAGTACATCTCGAAGCGGAACCTGTATCGACCTGTCGACGCGGAGCGCCGTGACGGTGCGACAACCATGTCGGAACCGGCGCCTGGCAAGACGGCCGATTCGAACTAGAAGCAATACCAAGAAGACGAAACTGGAGAACATCGAGTGAGCGCAACAACCGAAGCCATCGACATGGCACGCATCGCGGCCCTGGCAGCCGACGAGAAGCTGGCCACTGAAGTGGTGGTGCTCGATGTGTCCGAGCAATTGGTCATCACGGACTGCTTTGTCATCGCATCCGCCGCTACCGAGCGTCAGGTGAACTCGATCGTCGAGAACATCGAAGATCGCCTCCGCGAGGCCGGCCACAAGCCGATCCGTCGTGAAGGCACCCGCGAGGGTCGTTGGGCACTTCTCGACTACGCCGAGATCGTTGTTCACGTGCAGCACGACGAGGAGCGCAATTTCTACGCTCTCGATCGTCTGTGGAAGGACTGCCCGGCAGTCGAGGTCGAAGGACTCGGCCTGAACATCCCGGGACCGGCTGACGCACACACAGTGTTCGACACCGACACGGTTGCCGAGCCGGACGCGCAGGAACCTTCACTGTGACCTCCTCGGCGCCGGGAGCGGCGTCGAATCCTGTGCGGCGGCTGATTCTGCTCCGCCACGGGCAGACCGTGTACAACGCCGATTCTCGGATGCAGGGGCAACTCGACACCGACTTGTCGGAGTTGGGGCGCACGCAAGCGAAGAGTGCTGGTCCGGTGATCGCCGACCGTGCGCCGCTGACTATCGTGTCCTCGGACCTCAAGCGCGCGTACTTCACGGCAGTCGCTGTCGGTGATGCGGCCGGGCTTCCGGTCCTCACCGACACGCGTCTGCGTGAGACGCACCTCGGCGGCTGGCAGGGATTGACCCACAGCGACGTCGACGAGCAGACACCTGGGCTCCGGGCGTCGTGGCGAGCTGACGCGACATTGGCCCCGCCTGGCGGTGAAAGCCGCATCGACGTTGCGAGGCGCAGTGTGCCGGTGGTGACGGAACTTCTGGCGGCACTTCCCGACTGGGCCGAGAGGCCGGTTGTCCTGGTGGCACACGGCGGCTTGATCGCGGCGTTGACCGCCGCACTGCTCGACTTGCCGATCGACCGCTGGGCGATTCTGGGCGGTCTCGGAAATACGAGTTGGGTTCAGCTCAGCGGACACGGAAATCCGGCTTCCATCGAATGGCGACTCGACGTATGGAATGCTTCTGCGAGTGTCGCAAATGACGTCCTCTGAGAGTGCCGACGGGCAGCGCCCCGTCCTTCTGGTTATTGCCGATTCGCTGTCGTATTTCGGCCCCAAAGGCGGACTGGCCGCCGACCATCCCCGGATCTGGCCCAACCTCGTCGCCGAGGAGTTGGGGTGGGACGTCGAGCTTGTCGCGCGCATCGGCTGGACGTGTCGCGACGCGTGGTGGGCGCTGACCCAGGACCCACGAGTGTGGGCTGCTGTCCCGCGCGCCGGGGCTGTTGTGTTTGCCGTCGGCGGTATGGATTCTCTGCCGTCACCGTTGCCCACCGCGTTGCGCGAAACCATCCGCTACGTGCGGCCACCGGCCCTACGGCGCGTGGTCCGCGAGGGATACCAGTGGCTTCAACCGCGCCTGGCACCACTCGGCCGCCCCGTGGCGCTGCCACCGAAGCTGAGCGTCGAATACCTCGAGAGCTCACGAAACGCGTTGGAATACATGCGTCCCGAACTGCCGATGATCGCGACGTTGCCGTCCGTGCATCGCAGTGACGCGTACGCGAGTGTCCATGCCGGTCGTCCGGCCGCAGTATCTGCGATCACCGAATGGGCAACAGCCAAAGACGTACCTGTTGTGGATCTTGCCGACGCGGTACGTGAAAACGTGTTCTCCGACAATGGCAACCCGGACGGAATTCACTGGGGTTGGGACGGACACATCGGTGTCGCCCGGGCCATGACTGCCGCAATTCGCGCCGCCGAAGCTCAGCGTGCGCCCACGTCCGCGAGTGAGGTCGGGTAGCGAAGTGTCAGTTGTCGTCGTCACGGATTCGTCTGCCTGCGTCCCACACGAATCTTCCGAAGCGTGTGGGCTTCAAGTCGTTCCGTTGCACATCCTTCGGGACAGCACTGATTTCCTCGAAGGCGTCGACACCATTCCCGACGACCTGTCCGGGCTCTCGACGGCTGGTGCCTCACCGGCAGAGCTGACCGAGGCCTACGGGCGCGCACTGGACCTGAGCCAGGGCGACGGTGTTGTCGCAGTCCACATCTCGCGGCAACTTTCGAGCACCTGGGACGCCGGGAGGCAGGCGGCGGAGGAATTCGGCGGCAAGGTACGCATCGTCGATTCAGCGTCCACCGGTATGGGTTTGGGGTTCCCGGCCTTGGAAGCGGCACGATTCGCAGCGACCGGATCTCCGCTCGACCTCGTGTACGACCGCGCTGTCGACGTTGCCGAACGCGGGCGCGCCTTCATCTTCGTCGACAAGCTCGACCAATTGCGTCGTGGTGGCCGGATCAGTACCGCGGCAGCGTTGTTGGGTACCGCCCTGGCGATGAAACCGCTGCTGCACCTGGTGGACGGCAAACTGGTCTTGAAAGAAAAAACTCGCACCAGCACCAAAGCGCTCGCGAGATTGGTTGATGCGGCAGTGGAGCGAGCGGGGCGCAGCCGCGTGGCCATCGCCGTCCATCACATGAAAGCTCGGGAACGAGCCGAGGGCATCGCCGCACAACTGTGCGAGCGAATCCCGAATGTCGCCGAAACCGTGGTCACCGATTTCAGCGCAGTCCTGGGCGTGCACGTAGGTGTGGGTGCGATCGGTGTCGTGGTGTGCCCACTTCCGGAAGATGCGCCCTGACCAGTCGGTTATCCACAGACTGCCAGTTATCCCCAACACGATTTCTCTCGCTGCACAGATCAGTGGCCGCTCGCTAGCGTCGCCTCATGCGGATCAATCAAGAGCGGGAGAGGGTGCGTGATCGACTTTCCACGATGAGCGGCGACGTCGCCCGTCCGGCAGTGCCCGAGTGGCTTCTGGATATTGACGATGACGAACCCTATGGAGCCGAAGAGGGCTCTCGGTTTGCCGCGGTGCCCGAACGTTGGCGCGGTATGCGATGGAGTCCGCACCGGCGCGGTGCAATTGTGTTGGTTTTCATTGCGCTTGCTGCCGCCGGGCTCGGTGTTTTTGCACTGTGGTGGGATTCTCCGACAATCCAGGCGGTGCCGGCACTGCCTGCAGCTGTGGGAATTCCGGTCGCGACATCGAATCAGGCTCAGCCGTCAGCGCTCGTCGATGACTCTGGTCCGGCATCGGTGGTTGTCAGTGTTGTCGGGCTGGTGCACAACCCCGGATTGGTGACACTGCCCGATACCTCACGGATCGCTGATGCACTGAGCGCGGCCGGTGGGGTGCTCGACAACGCTGACACTCTCAGCTTGAACTTGGCACAGAAACTGTCCGACGGCGATCAAGTAGTTGTTGGTGCGGTGGGTGATTCGCCGGATCAGCAGATCAGTTCGACTACAGCGGGCGGGGGGTCGGCTACGCCGAGTGCATCCGCTCCCTCGGGTGCAAATGGGGCACCGATCAATCTGAATACTGCGACGGAAGCCGAACTCGACGGGCTTCCCGGAGTTGGACCCGTCACGGCGAGCGCGATCCTCGCATGGCGTACGTCGAATGGAAAGTTCACGGACATAGAACAATTGGGTGAGGTGGACGGCATCGGTCCGGCGCGGCTCGACAAGCTGCGAGCTCTGGTCACAGTGTGAACGGGGATGCAGAGCAGCGGATTCTCGACGCGAGGCTTGTGCCCGCAGCGGTTGCGGTGTGGGGAGCAACTGCTGCGGGCATCGTGTTCGGGTCCGGACTTGCGTGGTGCGTCGCGGTGACTTCGGGCATTGCCTGCGCCGGCCTGGCTGTTTGCGTGTGGCGGTGGGGATCTACGGACTGGATTCCGGTCCTATTGGTGGCCTGCGTATTCGGCGGTGCATTCAGCGCTGTGACTGCGTGGCGGATGGCAGATGTCGAAGCACATCCACTGGCGCGCGCTGCGTCGTCCGGAGGGTGGGTGACCGCGGAGGTGAACCCCACCGAGGACCCACGGGCGACGGCGTCGTCGATGGGTCCCGGTCAGGTGTATTTCCGGGCATCGGTGCGATCGGTGACCGTGGGTAATCAGCACTACGACGCACGCGGCGCCGTGACAGTACGCGCGCCGAGCGGGCTGTGGCCGGAAACGCTTCCCGGACAGGCGCTTACGATTCGGGGAAAGGTAAGCGTTCCATCGCGCTCGGATCTGACGCTGGCAGTGATCACCACCGAAGGCGGGCCGCTCGAGATCGGCGGCGCACCGTGGTATCAGCGGTGGGCCGGCGTCGTGCGGTCTCGATTTGCGGAGGTATGTGCTCAGGCGCTGGCTCCCGATGCGGCGGGCCTGCTGCCTGGTTTGGTCGTGGGGGACACCTCTGCCTTGTCTCCGGTAGTCAAGGACAACTTCACGGCGGCCGGTCTTTCTCATCTCACCGCCGTGTCCGGTGCAAACATCAGCATTCTCCTGGGCGCTGTGTTACTGCTGGTGCGGGCTGCCGCACTCGATCCGCGGATCGGGGCGGCACTTGCAGCTGTGACGATCCTGGCGTTCGTGATTGTGGCGCGGCCGTCGCCGAGTGTGCTTCGCGCCGCGGTGATGGGCACGATCGGATTGTTGAGTTTGGTGACGGGACGACGCAAACAGGCACTGCCCGCGTTGGGCGCGGCCGTCATCGTGTTGGTGATCGTGATGCCGGAACTGGCCGTTGACTGGGGATTTGTGTTGTCGACCACGGCAACCGGGGCATTGGTGATCCTTGCGCCCGTGTGGGTCGACGCACTTCGGCTGCGCGGTTGGCCGCGGTGGCTGGCAGAGATGACGGCAGTGTCGAGTGCCGCGTTTGCTGTCACCGCGCCGGTAGTGGCCGCGATGGCAGGCACGCTCAGTGTCGTGTCGATAGCAGCAAACCTGTTGGTGGCACCGGTGATCGGAGTTCTCACGGTATTGGGGGCACTGATGGCGCTGCTCGCCTTGGTCAGTGTGCCCGCGGCCGCACTTCTGGCTTTGGCTGTGCGGCCGCCGATGTGGTGGCTGCTCTCCGTCGCAGACCGGGCTGCCTCGGTGCCAGGGGCAAACCTCACCGTGCCGTCGGGATTGCTCGGGGCACTTGTAGTCCTGGGGCTGGTGCTTGTCTCGATACTCCTGCTGTGGAATCGCATCTCGCGGTGGCTACTCGGCGCAGTGCTGACGGGACTGGGGCTGGCACTGGCGTTTCACCACGTCTTCTCCGGTGGGCGGCTGGCGCCGGGATGGGCCATGGTGATGTGCGACGTGGGGCAGGGCGACGGACTGGTGCTGGCCACGGGGGATGGCCGGGTAATCGTGATCGACGTCGGGCCCGATCCGACGTCGATGGACCGTTGCCTGAACATGTTGGGGGTCGACGATATTGCGCTCGTTCTGATCAGTCATTTTCACGCCGATCACATCGCCGGACTCGACGCCGTGCTTGCCGGTCGTTCGGTGTCGGCTGTGGGTGTCGGCCCGATGTTGTTGCCGGAATCAGGTTTTCGCGATGTGGACGCGGCCGCACGAGCCCATGGAGTTCCGCTGGTCGGTCTGCGCGCCGGGTCCACGTTTGTTCTCGGGACGGTGCAGTTCGACGTTCTCGGTCCCGTGTTGCCGGTACCCCGTGATGTCGTGGACGCGGACGCGTCGGCCAACGATCAGTCCCTGGTGCTGATGGCGCACACGAGTGCAGGCCGCATACTGTTGACCGGCGACTCGGAAACCGCGGGTGAAGCGTCGATCATGCGTAGCGGAATCGACGTGCGGGCAGATGTCCTGAAACTGCCGCATCACGGCTCACGAACTACATCGAAAGCATTTCTCGAGGCGGTTCGCCCCCGGCTGACCTTGGTGAGCGCCGGCGCCGGCAACACCTTCGGGCATCCGCATCCGCAGGTGTTGAGCGAGCTGGAATCGTTGGGCGGCGTCGTGGCACGTACCGATCAAGGTGGCACGCTCGCGGTGTACGGAAGCGTCGACGGGTCCGTGTCCGTGGTGTCGGTACCTCGTGGGACGATCTTCGGGTGAGTACTCCGGCTGGCCTCGACCCGTTGCACCTCGTTCTCGGAGACGACGAATTCCTGATCGAACGGGCAGTGTCGACGTTGATCAAGGCCGTTCGTGGTGATCGTGGGCAGGGAATCTCGGATCTGCCCATCACCCGGATGCGTGCCGGCGATGCCAATGCGCCAGAACTTGCCGAACTGCTCAGTCCGTCGCTGTTCGCGGAAGATCGTGTGATCGTTCTGGAAGCGGCAGCGGAGGCCGGCAAGGACGCCGTTGCACTGGTACTCGACGCAGCCCGCGAACCGTCCGAAGGTGTTGTGCTGATTGTTCTGCACTCCGGTGGTGGACGCGCAAAAGCACTGGCGCCCGCGCTGGAGAAGTTGGGCGCCGTAGTTCATCAGTGCGCCAAACTCAACAAATCTCAGTTGACCGATTTTGTTCGGGCCGAGTTTTCGTCCGCAGATGTCAAGGTTTCGCCCGCTGTCATCGGGGCAATGATCGAAAGCGTCGGCTCGAACCTGCGTGAGTTGGCATCGGCGTGTTCCCAGTTGGCTGCAGATACCGGCGGGAAGATCGACGTCGATGCTGTCCATCAGTACTACTCCGGCAGGGCCGAGGTGTCGGGGTTCGACGTCGCGGACAAAGTAATCGTCGGCGATACCCGGGGCGCGCTCGAAGCACTTCGCTGGGCTGACCAGATCGGAACCCCGCACGTTCTTCTGGCCGACGCCCTCGCCGACGCGGTGCATACCGTCGCGAAGGTCGGCCCGTATGCCCGGGGCGGTGATCCGTTCCGATTGGCGTCGGAGCTCGGGATGCCGCCGTGGAAGGTCAAGAAGGCAATCAAGGAAGTGAAGGGCTGGGACCCGGCGTCGATCGGCGCAGCGATGCAGATTGTTGCCGCGCTCAACGCCGATGTGAAGGGTGCGGCCGTCGACTCGTCCTATGCGCTGGAATCAGCGGTGCGTAAGGTCTGTGCGCTGCGTAAGTAAGACGCGCTCGGCACGCCGTATTATTCGAACGCATTATTTGAACGCACAATAGCCGCTCTGGTCGAGTGGACCGGAGCGGCTATTGAAACACCACTGATGACGGCGAACCGTCAACGAGGATGTGTCAGATCTTGTTTGCAGCCTGCGCGAGTGCAGACTTCTTGTTTGCAGCCTGGTTGGCGTGGATAACGCCCTTGCTGGCTGCCTTGTCGAGCTTGCGGCTGGTGGCGACGAGGAGCTCGTTGGCCTTGTCCTTGTCACCGGCTGCCGCAGCCTCGCGGAATGAACGAATCGCGGTACGCAGCGAGGACTTCACCGACTGGTTACGGAGTCGGGCCGCCTCGTTGGTACGGATTCGCTTCACCTGGGACTTGATGTTGGCCACGCGTAAAATCCTTGTCGTCTTTAGCTGGTTACGGTCGAGAAAGCTGTGGGCGCACTGATGCACCGACTGGCAAGATTACCAGTCCAGGGTCGAATATCCCAAACCGCCGCACGATGCGCCTGATTGAGAAGGTTACACGGGGTTTGCGGGGATGTTTCCGCACTGCTCAAATCCCGGACGTGTAGCAGCATGTTTGCTATGACGCCGACGACAGACAATGTGGTGAATACAGGCTCGGCCACGACGCGGGCGCGTCCCTCCGGAGTGTTCGACGGATATGCGGACATCGGTCGCTACGAATTGGCTTTCGACGAGATGTTCGACGCCGACGGATCAGTGCGCGAGTCCTATCGAGGGGTGTACTCCGCGCTGGCGCCGACGAGCAGTAAGGACCTCGGGGCCCGCGCAGACGCACTTGGTCGCGCCTTCATCGATCAGGGGGTGACGTTCTCGCTCTCGGGGCAGGAAAGCCCCTTCCCGTTGGATGTGGTTCCGCGCGTTATCGCGGCGCAGGAGTGGGCGCACCTCGAAAAGGGCATCAAACAACGGGTCAAAGCGCTGGAGTTGTTTCTGGCCGACATTTACGGCGAACAGCGGATTCTGCGTGATCACGTGCTTCCCCGGCGGCTGGTCACCTCGTGTGAGCACTTCCACCGGGAGGCCACGGGAATTGTGCCGCCCAATGGCGTGCGTATTCACGTGGCCGGGATCGACCTGGTCCGGGACGAAGTCGGTGACTTCCGGGTGCTAGAGGACAATCTGCGATCACCGTCCGGGGTCTCCTATGTGATGGAGAACCGTCGGACCATGACGCGGGTGTTCCCGGACCTGTTCATGTCGCACCGGGTGCGTGCTGTCGGTGATTATGCAACTCATTTGCTGCGCGCCCTGCGAGCCGGTGCGGCCACGAACGAAGCCGACCCAACTGTGGTTGTTCTCACACCGGGTGTCGCGAATTCGGCGTACTTCGAACACTCGCTGCTCGCGCGACAGATGGGTGTCGAGTTGGTGGAGGGCCGCGACCTCTTCTGCCGCGACAACGTCGTCTACATGCGCACGACGGAAGGTGAACGTCAGGTCGACGTGATCTACCGACGGATAGACGATGACTACCTCGACCCGATGCACTTCCGCCCGGACTCGATTCTCGGTGTGGCCGGCGTGCTCAACGCGGCCCGGGCGGGCAACGTCGTAATTTCGAGTGCTGTGGGAAACGGAGTCGGAGACGACAAACTTGTCTACACCTATGTGCCGCAGATCATCGATTACTACCTCGGTGAGAAACCGTTGCTGCAGAACGTCGACACGTTCCGTTGCTGGCTCGACGACGAGTGTGAGGAAGTACTCGACCGCGTCGCGGAACTGGTGATCAAACCCGTCGAGGGGTCCGGTGGGTACGGCATCGTGTTCGGCCCGGACGCGAGCCCGGCGGAACTGGCCGAGATCACCGGAAAGATCAGAGCCGATCCGCGCGGCTGGATCGCTCAACCGGTGGTGCAGTTGTCGACAGTGCCCACGAAGATCGGGGACGTGTTGTCGCCGCGTCATGTCGATCTGCGTCCCTTTGCGGTCAACGACGGTGACGACATCTGGGTATTGCCCGGCGGGTTGACTCGCGTGGCGCTCCCGGAAGGCTCGTTGGTGGTCAACTCGAGCCAAGGCGGGGGAAGCAAGGACACGTGGGTATTGGCCGCGGCGACATCAACCGACGCCGGGGAACTGGCGGGTGAGGAACTTGTCGGCGAACCGCCGGAATCCGCAGAACCTGACAAGGGCCCGGAACTGACTCCGTCACAACTGAATCAACAACAACAGTGATCACGCCGAAGCGGTCAACAGAACGGAGTGTGATGTAAGGATGCTTGCCAGAAATGCCGAATCTCTCTACTGGATCGGCCGTTACGTGGAACGGGCCGATGACACCGCGCGCATCCTCGACGTGACCGTCCACCAACTGCTCGACGACACGACCCTCGATCCGGATCGAACGTCGCGGTTGTTGCTTCGGGTCCTCGGAATCGACGCGCCGGAAGAGGAACTGGATGTGCGGTCGCTGACGGATCTTGTTGCGTTCAGTCGCAATCAGGTCGGATCGATCGTCGACTCACTGTCGAGCGCCCGGGAAAACGCTCGTGGCGCACGTGAGGTGACGTCCAGTGAGATGTGGGAGTGCCTGAACACGACGTACAACGGATTGGGGGAGCGCGAGCGAGCGTCGCGCTACCTCGGGCCACACGAGTTCTTCCGCTACGTCGAGGAACGCGCGGCAATGTTTGCGGGACTGGCGGATTCGACGCTCAGCCGCGACGACGGTTACCGGTTCCTGCTGTTGGGTCGCTCCATCGAGCGAGTCGACATGATCGTGCGCATGCTGCTGGCCCGTGCGGGGGACAAGCCGACGTCGCCAGCCTGGGTGTCGGTGCTGCGCTCGGCCGGTGCGCACGACACGTACCTCCGTACCTACCGTGGTGCTCTCGACGCGAACCGGGTCGTGGAGTTCATCCTTCTCGATCGGCTGTTTCCGCGGTCGGTGTTCCACTCGATTCGGCAAGCGGAGAAGTGCCTGGAGGAACTGGACCCGCAGCAGGCCAGCCGGGTCGGGATCCGCGCTGAGGCCACCCGATTGCTCGGTAGGGCACGAAGTGAGCTCGAGTTCCTCCCCCAGGGAGTGTTGCTCGAGGATTTGCAGTTGAGACTGTTGGGTTGGCAGGAGACGTGTCGCGAACTGGGTGAGGCTATTTCGTTGCAGTACTTCCATGCCGCGCCATGGGTCGCGTGGACTGACGCAAGTGCTGTCTACGCCGAGGCGACTGTGGAGGGGGAACTGTGAGTTGGCGAATGAGGGTTGTACACACGACCGGATATGCCTACGAAGCTCCGGTGACGTCGTCGTACAACGAGGTGCGACTGACTCCACGGGGTGACAACCGGCAAACGGTCATCCTGAACCGCGTCGAGACCCAACCGGCTTCGCGTGCCTACCGGTACACCGACTATTGGGGTACTGCGGTGACGGCTTTCGATCTTCATGCGCCGCATAAGGAACTGGAAGTCACGGGTCTTTCCGTTGTCGAGACGGAACCGTTTGTCGCGCCGGAAGAAAAGGTCGGCTGGGACGAGTTGGCCGGTAATTCGATCAAGGATCGGTTCAACGAACAATTGAGTTTCACGGATTATGTCCCGCGAGACGAGAAGTTCACGGCAATTGCCGAAGAATTGCGACAGGGTTTATCGCCGGAGGAAGCGGTAGTGGCCGTGTCGAAATGGGTGTACAGCGAAATGTCGTATGTGCCCGGGACTACCGGCGTCCACACGTCGGCGGTCGAAGCCTGGGCCGCACGCGAAGGTGTGTGTCAGGATTATGCGCATTTGACACTCGACATACTGCGCACCATGGGAATTCCGTGTCGATATGTTTCCGGATATCTGCATCCGACGCGCGATGCCGCTATCGGGGACACGGTGGTCGGGGAATCACACGCCTGGATCGAGGCGTGGACGGGTGCCTGGTGGGGATACGACCCGACAAACGTGATAGCTGTGAATGAACAACATGTCGCGGTCGGGATAGGTCGGGACTATTCGGATGTGCCGCCGCTGAAGGGAATCTATTCCGGCGGTCGATCGACAGATCTCGAAGTTGTTGTGGAGATCACTCGCCTTGCGTAAAGTCCGGCAAATCTAGACGCGTGAGCATTACTGCCGTTTCATTGACGAAGAAGGTGGGAATATGTCTCCAACTGCACAGGAATTAACCGAGGTCGAACCGATTTCGGACGTCAAGAAATATGTGGCCGAAGCGGTGGGGACATTTGTACTGGTGTTCTCCGCCGTCGGCACCGCCGTATTTGCCGGTGCGAAAGTCGGAAACCTCGGAGTTGCTCTGGCTTTCGGTTTGACCTTGCTGTTTCTGGTGTACGCCATCGGCCCGATTTCGGGTTGTCACGTCAATCCCGCGGTGACCGTCGGCCAATTTGCCATCGGGCGAATCTCGGCAGTGAATGCGGGCATCTACATCGTCGCTCAGATAATCGGTGGTCTTCTTGCAGGTGTTGTCATCTACACCGTCGCAAACAGCCTTCCTGCCTACAACAGAGTCGCAGACGGCCTGGGTGCTAACGGCTGGGGAGCGCACAGCCCGTCGGCCGAGAAGAACCTCCTGGGAATGGTGGTGTCCGACGGCTACGGCATCGGCGCCACGATGATCATCGAGATCTTGCTGACCGCGCTACTGGTGTTCGTCGTTCTGGCGTCCACCGACCAGATCTCCGACGTTCCGCTGGCCGGAGTGTCCATCGGCTTCACGCTCGCCGTGATCCACCTGATCTCGATCCCGATCGACAACACGTCCGTGAACCCCGCCCGCAGCCTTGCCGTCGCCCCGTATCAGGTCGGTGCCATGGGCCAAGTGTGGCTGTTCATCGTGTTCCCGATCATCGGCGGCGCACTCGGCGCACTGATCTACCGCGCGTTGTTCGGCCGATTCAATCGCTTGAACAGCTGAGCCGCCTCAACAGTTGAGCGATTTCGGTAGTGCTTTGTCCTTCGGGTCGGCTTCAGCTCCAGCTGAAGTCGGCCCGAAGTTTTGTGGCCACCAGCTCGAACTTCTTACGGTCCATGACGGCTCCTTCGCGGCGAATACCGGCTTCCGGGACGTCGAGAACACGATCCAACCTGATCCAACTTGGGCGGCCTTCGCTGTCCCACGGGCCGGACCCGATGGCGACCCAATCTCGCTCGCCGTTGCGCTTGCTCTGCGACGACAGCATCAAGCCCAGGAGTGTGTCCCCGTCTCGGCCGACAACCAGAACCGGGCGGTCCTTGCCCTGCGTCGGGTCCTCTTCGTAGGCGACCCAGGTCCAGACGATCTCGCCGGGATCGGCTTTGCCGTCGAGATCGGGGGAGTATTCGACCTTGCGGGCGCGATGCGCGGTGGGGACGGTGCGCGCCGCGACCGGTCGGCCGGACGTGCCCGTCGACGCGTTCGACGACTGCAGTTGGCGTAGCAGTGTCGGGCCCTTGTCCAGAGCGAAGTTACCGAGGGTTCTGCCGAGCTGCTTCCACATGCTTGCCATGGCGACCGAGCATAATCGCATGGTGCGCGGGAACCCTGAGCGCTTGGTGCGGGCACACCCGAGTGCTCTGTGCGGGAACCGCTGGCGCGGCGGCGGTGAGACTTGGATATCCTAAGGGTTGACAGTGGCCCGGATCCGGGCCGGTGCCGGTCCGATTAAGGGGTCTCCCATCAGCAGCTTCGCCGACAAGACGTTCACGGATCCTGCGCAGATCCGGAACTTCTGCATCATTGCGCACATCGACCACGGTAAGTCGACGCTGGCAGACCGCATGCTGCAGCTCACCGGCGTGGTCGAAGAGCGGGCGATGCGCGCGCAGTATCTGGACCGCATGGACATCGAGCGCGAACGTGGCATCACCATCAAGGCCCAGAATGTGCGCCTGCCCTGGACTGTCAACGGTGAAGAGTTTGTCCTCCACCTCATCGACACCCCCGGCCACGTCGACTTCACGTACGAGGTCTCGCGTGCGCTCGAAGCGTGTGAAGGCGCGATCCTGCTGGTCGACGCAGCTCAGGGCATCGAAGCTCAGACACTGGCCAACCTGTACCTGGCGATGGAGAAGGATCTCAAGATCATTCCCGTCCTCAACAAGATCGACCTCCCGGCTGCCGATCCCGACCGCTATGCCGAGGAAATTGCGCATATCACCGGCTGTGAACCCGGCGATGTCCTGCGCGTCTCGGGTAAGACCGGCATGGGCGTCAAGGAATTGCTCGACGAAGTAATCGTGCAGATTCCCGCACCGGTCGGTGATGCCGACGGTCCGGCTCGCGCGATGATCTTCGACTCGGTCTACGACGCGTATCGCGGCGTGGTCACGTACGTGCGCGTTGTCGACGGCCGGATCCGTCCGCGCGAGAAGATCACGATGATGTCCACCGGCACCACGCACGAACTGCTCGAGGTCGGCATCATCTCGCCCGAGCCGAAGGCCAGTATCGGCCTGGGCGTCGGCGAGGTGGGCTATCTCATCACGGGAGTGAAGGACGTTCGTCAGTCGCGAGTCGGTGACACCGTCACCACAACGCGCAACGGCGCCACACAACCGCTCGTCGGCTACCGCGATCCCAAGCCGATGGTCTACTCGGGTCTGTACCCGATGGACGGCTCGGACTACCCCGTGCTGCGCGACGCTTTGGACAAGCTCCGCCTCAACGACGCGGCCCTTGCGTACGAGCCCGAGACATCGGTTGCTCTGGGATTCGGTTTCCGCTGCGGCTTCCTGGGACTGCTGCACATGGAAATCACCCGTGACCGTCTCGAGCGCGAGTTCGGTCTCGAACTGATTTCCACGGCGCCCAACGTCGTGTACCGCGTCGTGATGGAAGACGGGTCCGAGGTCATCGTCACCAACCCGTCGTACTGGCCTGAAGGCAAGGTTCGTGAAGTGTACGAACCGGTCGCCAAGTGCACCGTCATCGCGCCGAGCGAGTACGTCGGCGCAATCATGGAGCTGTGCCAGTCGCGTCGTGGTGAGCTCGGCGGCATGGATTACCTGTCGGAGACCCGCGTCGAACTGCGCTACGAATTGCCCATGGGCGAGATCATGTTCGACTTCTTCGACGCGCTCAAGTCCCGCACCAAGGGCTACGCCAGCCTCGACTACGAAGAGGCCGGCGAGCAGCAGGCAGACCTGGTGAAGGTCGACATTCTGCTGCAGGGCGAGGCCGTCGACGCGTTCTCCTCGATCGTTCACCGCTCCAACGCCGGTGCCTACGGTGGCCGGATGACATCGAAGCTGCGCGAGCTCATCCCGCGTCAGCAGTTCGAAGTTCCGATCCAGGCCGCGATCGGCGCGAAGATCATCTCGCGCGAGAACATTCGCGCAATCCGCAAGGACGTCCTTGCCAAGTGCTACGGCGGCGACATCAGCCGTAAGCGCAAGCTGCTCGAGAAGCAGAAGGAAGGCAAGAAGCGGATGAAGACCATCGGCCGCGTCGAGGTTCCGCAGGAAGCATTCGTGGCAGCACTGACATCCGAATCGGTCGGCGAGAAGCCCAAGAAGTAGGAGCGCATGATCACCACCTGGTTGTCCCGAGAATTCGGAATCGAGATCCCGGTACTCGGGGCACCCATGGGTGGGCGGGCCGGTGGCGCTCTCGCCGGCGCGGTCTCCGCTGCCGGTGGGCTGGGTCTGCTGGGGGCGGCCAGGTACAACACACCCGAGTGGATCGAGGCCGAAGCCGACGTGGCTCGCTCGATCGGCGGGAAATTCGGTGTCGGGCTCATGACGTGGTCACTGCCCGAGAACGAATTGATGCTCGACACCGCGATCGCGGTCAAACCGACCATGATCACCTTGTCGTTCGGTGATCCCGCCGCCTATGTCGGCCGCATCCACGATGCCGGGATTCCTGTTGTGTCACAGATCAATACGCTCGAGGACCTTCGTATCGTGGAGGCCGCGGGAGTGGACGCCGTCATCGCGCAGGGCGGTGAGGCCGGCGGGCACACCGGCCGCATCGGGACGTTGCCTCTGCTGCAGGAGATCCTCGAAGCAACCTCGCTGCCGGTGCTCGCTGCGGGTGGAGTCGGGACCGGGCGCGGTCTGGCCGCGGTTCTTGCTGCCGGCGCGGAGGGCGTGATGATCGGGACCGCGTTGCTCGCCAGCCCCGAAACTGTCGGCCCGGATTACGCGCGTGATCGCGTCGTCGAAGCCGGGAGTGCGGACACCGTCTACACGTCCGTGTTCGACCGAGCGCGCAGTCAGCCGTGGCCGCAGCGTTGGGGTGGCCGAGCCATCGCCAACGACTTCACGGCAGCGTGGGACGGCGTCGATGCCGATGAGGACACTCTCGCAAAGGCGTACGACCCGTCCGATCCGAACAACGGCGTCGTGTATGCCGGAGAAGCGGTGGGACTCGTGCATGGAACTCACCCCGCCGGTGACGTGGTTCGGCGGATCGGCGCGGATGCGGAGCGCCACCTATCTGCTGTGCGCCTTTCTTAACCGCGGGCGGTTGAGAAAGGCGCACAGCAGGGGATTACGTCGCGTTGTGCGCCGGCTGGAATGCGCCGGCTTCGGCGGCCTCCTCGGCGCGGATCACGTGCACCACGGCGTTGATCAATGCCAGGTGGGTGAACGCCTGCGGGAAGTTTCCGAGATGACGGCCGGTGTGTGCGTCGATCTCCTCGGCGTAGAGCTTGAGCGGGCTGGCAAATCCGAGTAGACGCTCACACAGGTGCTTCGCGCGCTCGAGTTCGCCGATCTCGACCAACGCCGAGACCAACCAGAACGAACAGATGGTGAATGTGCCTTCCTCGCCGCTCAATCCGTCGTCGGTGGTTTCGACGCGGTAGCGCAGAACCAGGCCTTCTTCGGTGAGTTCGTCGGCGATGGCAAGCACGGTTGCCCGGATGCGGGGATCGTCGGCCGGAAGGAAACGCAGGAGCGGCGCGAGAAGCAGCGACGCGTCGAGTGAATTGTGGCCGTATCGCTGGGTGAGCACACCACGAGAGTCGACGCCGTGAGCGAGGATATCCTCTTTGATCTCGTCGGCAATGGCGGACCACTGTTGCGCAAAGCTCTTCTCGCCCTGCATTTCTGCGAGCTTGGCGCCGCGGTCGAGAGCAACCCAGCACATGATCTTCGACGACGTGAAGTGTTGCGGTTCGCCGCGCACTTCCCAGATCCCGCGGTCGGGTTGACGCCAATGCTTGATGGCTTCCTCGACCTGCCGCTTGAGGAGCGGCCACAATGCTTCGGGGACACGCTCGCGGGTGCGGATGTGGAGATACACCGAGTCGAGCATGGTGCCCCAGATGTCGTGCTGTTTCTGGTCGAACGCGCCGTTGCCGATCCGTACCGGCCGGGCACCGTCGTAGCCGGACAGGTGGCTCAGTTCGGACTCCTCGAGGGTTCGCTCACCGCCGATGCCGTACATGACTTGCAACGGGTGTGGTTTCCCGTGGTCGGAGCTGGAGACGTCGTAGATGAAGTTGAAGAAATCGTTGGCCTCGCGGTCCAGTCCGAGGGTGTAGAGGCCCCAGAGTGCGAAGGTGGAATCGCGAACCCACGCGTAGCGGTAGTCCCAGTTACGTTCTCCGCCAGGTGTTTCCGGGAGAGATGTCGTGGAGGCGGCAAGGAGGGCGCCGGTGGGGGCGTAGGTGAGCCCCTTGAGGGTGAGTGCGCTGCGCTGGAGGTAGGCCCGCCACGGATGGTCGGGGAACTTGCCGATGGTGACCCATTCACGCCACGACTTTGCGGTCTGCCACATCATCTCGGCGGCTTCGTCGAAGGTCTGCGGCGACGGCAGTTCGGACCACGACAGTGCGACGAACGCGTTGTCGCCCTCGACCAGCCGGGTGCGGGCACGGGCTTCGCGCCCCTCGAGTCCGAGGCGCAGATCGGTGGTGAGGCGCAGTGACGGATGATCGCCGGGCCGCGAGGAATGGCACGTGGCCGTCGCTTCCTCGTACACCTTGCCGGTGTACTCCCAGATTGCGGCACCCCGGTGGTAATCGAAGGCCGGTTCGCAGCTCATTTCGAGTTCGACAGTGCCGCTGACGCACTTCACAGTGCGGAGCAGGATGTGTTCTGCATCCCAGTCGGTGGGTGTGCGCCGATGAGTGCTGGAACGCTTGTCGACGTTGTGCCACGGGCCGAGAACCAACGCGTCGCGCACGACCAGCCATCCCGTCTCGGTCTGCCAGGTGGTCTCGAGAATGAGCCCGCCGGGAAGGTAGCGGCGAGCTGCCGGAACGTTCTGGCCGTACGGGCCGATCCGGAAGTGCCCTGCACTGCGATCCAGGATCGCGCCGAAGACGCTCGGAGAGTCGGGACGCGGGACGCACATCCACTCCACTGATCCGTTCCGGGCGATCAAGCAGGATGTCTCGCAGTCGGACAGAAATGCGTAGTCGTCGATGGGTGGGAAGGTGCTTCGGTGGTGGCCTGCCGTGGTGGAGGGGACGGCCTGCATTACTTCGTCGTCGACACTCATTCGGACATTGTCCGGCCAGATCTGAGGCACGTCCACTCCGCAGCTGTTCGGTGCCCGCGGCGGCGAACGATAGGGTGATGAGCGTGGAGCGAATTGCGGGTTGGTGGGACGGCGTGGAGCTGTGGATTGCCGGCCTTCCCTTCATCCCACAGGTCGTGTTGGTCCTTGCCGTTGTTGTTCCACTGTGTGCCGGCATCGCGATCGGTCTGGATCGTGGATTGTCAGCAGTGCTGTCGTCGCCGGTCTTCGAGTGGCTACGACGCACCCCAGCGGCAATCTCCGAGAAAACCCCCGAGAAATCTTTCAGAGAAGTCGAGGAAAACTGATGCCCCGCTCACGGGTCACTCTTGCACTGATCGCCCTGATCCTTCTTTGTATCGTGGCGTGGCTTCTCACTCGTTAGAGATTCGATTCGAGACCGCCGGAATGCTCTGCTAGAGTCCTCGACGTGTCCGAAGCAGCTGCTCCCCAGATCCGCCACCAGTTGGCGTTGATCGCTGTCGGCATGCTTGACGTCGCTGACGTCGCCTGTTGTTGATTTCCCTGTAGTTCGAATTCCTCGGTGGCGCACGTGCGCCCCGCTCGAACTCTTCTGCGCGTAGTTCGCGCCCCCCGACCATGGGCATCTTAAAGCCCCGTCGGCTCTTCATGTCCGAACATTCCGATGGATTCAGCCCCAGAGGTCTCGGACTTTCACGCTGTGTCAGCCCTTTTCTGTCAGCCCTCTCGGAAGGTATCTGCAATGAAACGCCGTTCCCGCACACTCCTCACTGCTATCGCGACCATGGGGGCCGTGGTACTCACAGCGTGCAGCGGTGGCTCGAGCGATACCGTCGGCGCCGATACGGTTGCCAGCGACGGTAGCGCCGGCACGATCAACCTGTTTGCCTACGCGGTCCCGAAGCCCGGCTTCGACAAGCTGATTCCCGCATTCCAGGCGACGGAAGACGGCAAGAACGTTGCGTTCAACCCGTCGTACGGCGCCTCGGGCGACCAGTCGCGCAAGGTGAAGGACGGCGCGGAAGCCGACTTCGTCAACTTCTCCGTCGAGCCCGACATCACTCGCCTCGTCGACGCGGGCCTGGTGGACAAGAACTGGAATCAGGACGCCTACAACGGAATTCCGTTCGGATCGGTTGTCACCATCGTGACGCGTCCCGGAAACCCGAAGGGCATCAAGGACTGGGACGACCTGCTCCAGCCCGGCCTCGAGGTTGTCACCCCGAACCCGTTCAGTTCGGGCTCGGCCAAGTGGAACCTGTTGGCGCCGTACGCGGCAAAGAGTGACGGCGGCAAGAACCCGCAGGCCGGCCTCGACTACATCACCGCGCTCGTCAACGATCACGTCAAGATCCAGCCGAAGTCGGGCCGCGAAGCATCGGAAGCCTTCTTGCAGGGCAGCGGCGACGTTCTGATCAGCTACGAGAACGAAGCACTGTTCATCGAGGGCAACGGAGATCCGGTCGAGCACGTCACCCCGCCGACGACGTTCAAGATCGAGAATCCGGTCGCTGTGTTGTCGAACAGCAAGGTTCTGGATCAGGCAACGGCGTTCAAGGATTACCTCTACACCACCGAAGGCCAGAAGCTGTGGGCCGAAGCAGGATTCCGCCCGGTTGATCCCGCGGTTGCCGCCGAGTTCACCGACAAGTTCCCGGAGCCCACGAAGCTGTGGACCATCACGGATCTGGGTGGCTGGAAGACCGTCGACTCCACACTGTTCACCAAGGACACCGGTTCCATCGCCGTAATCTACGACAACGCAACCAAGTAAGACTGCCGTGACCGACACCATTGAACGCACACCCGTGACCCGCAAACCCAAACTCGCGCGGGTCACGGGAAGCGTCGGGCCACTCGGCATCGGCGTGGCCACACTCTGGCTTTCCATCATCGTCCTGCTGCCGCTCGCGGCGCTGACCGTCACCGCTTTCGACGACGGTATCGCCGGGTTCTGGGACGCCATCACCGCACCGGTCGCGCTGGCGTCGTTGCGGGTGACGCTGTTCGCCTCGATCGTCGTGGCGTTGATCAACGTCGTGATGGGCACGATCATCGCGTGGGTGCTTGTGCGAGACGAGTTCCCGGGCAAGCGAATTGTGAACGCGATGATCGACCTGCCGTTTGCGTTGCCGACCATCGTGGCGTCGATCGTGCTGCTGTCGCTGTACGGGCCGCAGTCACCGATCGACATTCACCTCAACGCAACCCAGCCCGGCCTGATCGTCGCGCTGGCATTCGTGACGCTGCCGTTTGTCGTGCGTTCGGTGCAGCCGGTTCTGATGGAGGTCGATCGTGAAGTCGAGGAAGCGGCAGCGTCTTTGGGCGCGTCCAACTGGACGATCTTCCGTTCCGTTGTGTTGCCGACGCTGGCTCCTGCCGTGATCTCAGGAGCCGGCCTGGCGTTTGCGCGAGCGATCGGTGAGTACGGTTCCGTGGTTCTCATCGGCGGCAACATTCCGCGCGTGACGCAGGTGACGTCGCAGTACATTCAGCAGCAGATCGAAATCGATCGTCCGACCAATGCTGCTGCGGTGTCGGTGGCCTTGCTGCTCATCGCGTTCGTGACGCTGTTCGTGCTGCGTCTCTTCTCTTCTCGGGGTCAACGACGTGAGGAACGCGGCTGATGAACATTTCCACGAAATCGCGGATCGGACTGCGGTCCGTCGCGCTGCTGTACCTGTTCGTTCTTCTTGTGGTGCCGATCGGCGTGATCTTGACGCGTACGTTCGAGAACGGGATCGGCGCGTTCATCGACTCGATCACGACGCCTGCGGCGATTTCGGCACTGAATCTGTCGCTGCTCATCGTGGTGATCGTGGTACCGATCAACGTGATCTTCGGAATTGTCACCGCACTTGCCTTGGTGCGCGGGCGTTTTCCCGGTCGCGGTGTTTTGCAGTCCGTCGTCGACCTGCCGTTTGCGGTCTCGCCTGTTGTGGTCGGTGTGTCGCTGATCCTGCTGTGGGGCGCAAACGGATGGTTCGGCGGAATCGAGTCCTTGGGATTCAAGGTGATCTTCGGATTGCCTGGCATGGTGCTCGCAACCATCTTCGTCACGTTGCCGTTTGTCGTCCGTGAGGTCGAACCCGTCCTGCACGAGATCGGTGACGAGCAGGAGCAGGCCGCGGCGACGCTCGGTGCTTCGGGGTGGCAGACGTTCTGGCGCATCACGTTGCCCGCGATTCGGTGGGGCTTGACCTACGGAATCGTGTTGACCGTTGCCCGCTCTCTCGGTGAATTCGGAGCTGTCATCATGGTGTCGTCGGGCTTCCCCGGGGTATCCCAGACGTTGACCTTGCTCGTGCATTCGCGATACATCGACGATCACAACACCTTTGGTGCGTATTCGGCAGCTACTCTGCTGATGGGCATCGCCATCATTGTCCTGTTGCTGATGACGCTGCTGGACCGCAAGAGGAGCAACACATGATCACTGTGACCGGGGCGCGTAAGAACTACGGTGACTTCGCGGCGCTCGACGACGTGTCCGTCAACATCCCGTCCGGTTCCCTGACCGCACTGCTCGGGCCGAGTGGCTCCGGCAAGTCGACGCTATTGCGGTCGATCGCGGGTCTCGAGCAACTCGATTCCGGCACCATCACGATTGCGGGAAAGGACGTCACCGGCGTCTCCCCGCAGAAGCGTGACATCGGGTTCGTGTTCCAGCATTACGCCGCGTTCAAGCACATGACGGTTCGCGACAACGTCGCGTTCGGTCTCAAGATCCGTAAGCGTCCGAAGCCGGAGATCGAGAAGAAAGTCAACGAACTTCTGGAGATCGTCGGCCTCGACGGCTTCCAGCATCGTTATCCGGCACAGCTTTCCGGTGGTCAGCGTCAGCGGATGGCATTGGCGCGTGCCCTTGCCGTCGATCCGCAGGTGCTGCTGCTCGACGAGCCTTTTGGCGCGCTGGACGCGAAAGTTCGCGCAGACCTGCGCACATGGCTCCGCCGGTTGCACGACGAAGTGCATGTCACGACGGTTCTGGTCACCCACGACCAGGAAGAAGCCCTCGATGTCGCGGATCGCATCGCTGTGCTGAACAAGGGACGGATCGAGCAGATCGGTGAACCTGCCGACCTCTACGACCGCCCGGCCAACGATTTTGTGATGTCCTTCCTCGGATCTGTCGCCAAGCTCAACGGCCAGTTGGTACGCCCGCACGACATCCGGCTCGGCCGCGACCCCAGCATGGCTCTCGCTCAGGAAGCCGGAACCGCAGAATCGCTCGGCGTCACCCGGGCAACAGTCGAACGTGTGGTGTACCTGGGCTTCGAGGTTCGTGTGGACCTGCGCAACGAAGCGACGGGGGAGCTGTTCTCAGCTCAGGTCACGCGCGGAGACAGTGCTGCTCTGCATTTGGAAGCCGGCGAGACGGTGTACGCCCGTGCGACTCGGGTTCCGGACCTTCCGGAAGAGCCGGTGGACTCTCCGACGGTTGTGAGCCTCGTAGGCCAGGTGTGACGCGGTTTCTCACCCCTCGCGGCACACCATCACCGGGCACTGGGCGTGGTGAATGAGGCTCTGACTGGTGGATCCCACGATCGAGGCCATGAACGGGCTTCGACCGTGGCTTCCCACGACAACAAGTTGAGCCTCGGCTGAATGCTCGAGAAGCGCCTTCATCGGTCCACTTCGCTGCACGCTGCGAGTGACCTCGACCTCGGGGTACTTCTCGGTCCAGCCGGCGAGGCATTCGGAGAGCAGCGCGTTCTCGTGCTCTTCGTACGGACCCCAATCGGTGAACCGCCGCGCTTCGGAGTAGCCCCCGAGCGAGGCGTGTTCGTTCCAGGTGTGGACGGCAACGAGGGGCACACCGAGAAACGCCGCAAACTCGAAGGCGTGGCCGGTGGCGAGTTCGCTGAGTTTGCTGCCGTCGATACCGACGACGATGGGCCTGGTGTCGGTGGTGGCGTGATCGCCGCTGCCGCGGAAGACGGTCACCGGGCAATGGGCGCGGTTCACCACTCTGATCGTGTCGGATCCCAGAAACACCGACTGCATCTCGGTGGTTCCGGCTTGTCCGAGTGAGAGGATTCGTGCGGTTTTCGAGAGTTCGACGAGCGCTGCCGCCGTGGTACCGGAGACGAATACACGCTCGATGGTGACGTCGGTGTGGTCGTCACGAATGGCGTTCTCGGCCTCCTCGACCAACTTCGCACCTTCGATACGGACGTGACGATCGAACATCTCTTCGTCGGTCACGGCGCCGCCTTCGCTGAAATCCGGTTGTCCGCGCAGCACATGTGTCAGGCGCAGCGGTTCGTCGAATTTCCGGGCCGCAGACGCCGCCCATCGCGCAGCGTTCACCGCGCCGGGGGAGCCGTCGATTCCGGCCACGATTCCGTGTCGAACAGATGCACTGGTCATGGGAGTCTCCTCGCGTCGCCTCCTTCCAGTGTGTCCCTGCTCGCCTCGGGTTCGCTACACGGAAGCCTTTGCCCGCCGGGCAAGCACGTCGGTGGAGACCGAGGGCAGTGATCGACGTGGCCGCAATGACAGCAGGGCAGTGATGAATCCGTTACCGAGAAGTGTCATGTCGACGTTTTTCAGAACGGTTCTGCGCATCAGGGCGAGGATCGCTGCGACGCCTGTGACGGCCATCCACATGGGAAGCGGGTAGAGCGTGAGACGTTCACCGAGTCCGAAGGTGAGGGTTCGGCCGAGGAGAAGGACAGCACCGACGAGTCCTGTTGCCGCGCAAAGGCCTGACCACACTGCGATCCACCGCTGGTGGTTCCAGAACGAGACGGTGAGAAGCACGAGGACGGCGTGGCGGGCGACAAATCCGGGCAGGACAGCAGTCCAGTGGACGAAGGTTCCGTCGTTGGCGGGGAACATTCCGGTGGCAGCGGTACTCAAGGCCACGACGACTGCCAGTCCCAGTATCCATTTCTTCGTGCGACCGTCCGGAATGTACTTGTGCAGCAACGCTGCTCCGAGAATGGTGAGTGCGCCGAGGATCATGAACGCGGCATTCATCACGTCGTGTAGCGGTGAACACGAATCGGTGCTGCAGGTTGTGACGCCCAGCGAACTGATGGAATCACGCGCAAAACTGTAGGGAGTCTTCCAAGCGCCGGCTGTGAGGATCTCGACCAGTAGA
Source organism: Rhodococcus globerulus (assembly GCF_019334125.1). NCBI lineage: Bacteria > Bacillati > Actinomycetota > Actinomycetes > Mycobacteriales > Nocardiaceae > Rhodococcus > Rhodococcus globerulus. The sequence goes on along the minus strand of NZ_CP079698.1, from coordinate 5,652,591 downwards.
TACAGGACGGACAGGACCCAGGCGACGCCGGCGGTGCCGAGACGGAAATTGTGAGTGATCGTCTTGCTCCCAACTGGTTGGTGGAACCAACAGTACGGTAACAATCTGATAACGGCCTGTGAAATTGCTCAGGCGGAGCGAATCAACCGGCCGGGAAGAGTTTCAGCAGCGGCGTTGTATCGGTCGATCATCGTCTCGATCAGCAGGGCGTGGGCACCGATGGTGTCTGCAAAAACCGTGCCGCCGAAAGCGGTAGTTGCGGCAGCACTGAGGCGATCGGTCAGAAGGCCGGGTGCGAGAAACCATGGCGCAACAACGATGCGGTTGGCGCCGCATTCGCGGAGTGCGGAAATTGCGGCCCCCACGCTGGGCTGCGCCGAGGTGGCAAAACAGACTCGAACACCGGACCACTTCGTTCCGGTAGCGAGGGCGCCGGGAATCTCGGCAGTTGCGGAGTTGGCTTCCGCGTCGGACGAGCCGACCGCGGCAACCGCTACACCCACCGACGGATCGTCGGGATGCGCACCGGCTTCGAGAATTCGCTCCCGCAGCGCCTCGATCAATCGATCGTCACGACCCAGTACCTCGGCTTGGGTCACGGTCAACTGCGGGTGGCGCAGTGTGGCCGCTGCGAGGAGCCCGGGCAGGTCGACGCGGGCGTGGAAAGCGTGGCCCAGCAACATCGGAACAACAACGGCATGAGTGTGGCCGTCGTGTGCAACACCGTCAAGGACCTGATCGATGGACGGCGCATTGAGATCGAGAAACGCCAGCCGGACATCGAGACCTGGCTGGGCTTCACGAAGAGCCGCCACGGCAGCCGTGATCGCCCGAGCGGAACGGGGATCACGGCTTCCGTGTGCAACAGCAATGAGCGGAACCATCTTCTTAGACGCGCTCGCCCAATTCGACAGCGGAAATGACGTCGCCGACCAGGCCGGCTGCGAGAGTGTTTCCACCAGCGGGATCGATCAACAGGAAGCTGCCCGTGTGGCGGTTGACGGCGTAGTCGTCGGCCACGATCGGCTCGGCTACCCGGATCGAGATCTTGCCGATCTCGTTGAGCTCGAGTGTTTCCGGGCCCTGATCCGTGGTGAGATCCTGCTCGTTGAAGCGCTCCACCAAGCTGCCGACGATGGCCTGCGTCGTGCGCGTGCCGTGCTTGAGCAGCAAGCGTGCACCGGGGCGAAGCGGCTTCTCGGCCAGCCAGCAGACGGTGGCGTCGAATTCGCCGATGGGCTCGGGTGCGTCCGACGGCGACGCGATGGTGTCGCCGCGGGATACGTCGACGTCGTCGGCCAGGATCAGCGTGACGCTGCGCCCGGCGTGAGCGACATCCAGTTCACCGTCGGCGGTGTCGATCCGGACGACAGTGGTGCGCGTACCCGAAGGCAGGATCACCACTTCGTCTCCTGGCACGACGGAACCGGCGGCAACCTGGCCGGCGTAGCCGCGGTAGTCGAGGAACTCCGCCGTGCGGGGGCGGATCACGTACTGCACGGGGAAGCGCAGGCCGACGCGGTGCGGCTCGGCGTCGACCGGAATCGACTCGAGGTGCTCGATCAGCGTGGGGCCGGTGTAGTACGGGGTCTTGTCCGAGCGGATTGCGACGTTGTCACCGTGCAGAGCCGACACCGGGATCTCGACGACGTCCTCGCTTGCCCAGCCCAGTGAGCTGGTGAGTTCGTTGAACTCTGCGGAGATCGAGGTGAAGACCTCTTCGGGGTTCTCGACGAGGTCGATCTTGTTCACGGCGAGAACGAGCTTCGGGACACCGAGCAAGGCGAGAACCGCTGCGTGCCTACGAGTCTGCGCGATGACACCCTTGCGGGCATCGACCAGCAGGATCACGAGCTGAGCCGTCGACGCACCGGAAACCGTGTTGCGGGTGTACTGCACGTGGCCCGGTGTATCGGCCAGCACGAACGTGCGCTTGGGGGTCGCGAAGTAGCGGTACGCCACGTCGATCGTGATGCCCTGCTCACGCTCGGCGCGCAGACCGTCGACCAAGAGCGAGAGGTCAGGGGTGTCGAGACCGCGGTCCACCGACGCGCGGGTCACGGCGTCGATCTGGTCGGCGAGAACGGATTTGGTGTCGTACAACAGGCGGCCCACGAGGGTGGACTTTCCGTCATCGACGCTGCCGGCAGTTGCCAGTCTCAGCAAGTCGCTCATGATCAGAAATAGCCCTCTCGCTTGCGGTCTTCCATGGCCGCTTCGGAAACTCGGTCGTCGCCGCGGGTCGCGCCGCGCTCGGTCAAACGTGATGCCGCAACCTCGGCCAGGATGGCTTCATTGTCGGCTGCATCGGAGAGAACAGCACCGGTGGTCGAACCGTCGCCGACGGTGCGGTAACGCACCGAAAGGGTCTGCAGCTCTTCGCCTTCGGCCGGTCCACCCCAGACGCCGGGGGTCATCCACATGCCGTCGCGCTGGTACACCGGACGCTGGTGGGCGTAGTAGATGCTGGCGAGTTCGACGTTGTCGCGGGCGATGTAACGCCAGATATCGAGCTCGGTGAAGTTGCTGAGCGGGAAGACGCGGACCTGCTCGCCGGGGGAGTGGCGACCGTTGTACAAGTTCCACAGTTCCGGGCGCTGCTTCTTGGGATCCCACTGGCCGAAAGCGTTGCGCAAGGAGAAGATTCGCTCCTTGGCGCGGGCCCGCTCTTCGTCGCGGCGAGCGCCACCGAAGACGGCGTCGAAGCGGTTCTCGGAGATCGCGTCCAGCAACGGAACGGTCTGCAGCGGGTTGCGGATACCGTCGGGACGCTCGGTGAGGCGACCGTCCGCGATGTACTCCTCGACGCTGGCCACGTGCAGGCGCAGGTTGTACTTCGCCACGACGTGGTCACGGAAGTCGAGGACTTCCTGCAGGTTGTGGCCGGTGTCGACGTGCAGCAGCGTGAATGGCAGCGGTGCAGGCCAGAAGGCCTTGATCGCCAGGTGCAGAAGCACCGTGGAGTCCTTGCCGCCCGAGAACAGGATGACCGGGCGTTCGAACTCGCCGGCCACCTCTCGGAAGATGTGGATCGCTTCGGACTCGAGGGCGTCGAGAGTATCGAACTGTGTGCCGTCGAGCTGAGGACGTGAAAGTGTCAAGTCAACTGTCATGATGCGTGCAACCCGCATTCTGTCTTGGAGGCACCGGCCCAACGACCGCTACGCGGATCGCTGCCGGGGGCTGGCTTGCTGGTGCAGGGCGCGCAGCCGATGGATGGATAGCCCTCGTCGACAAGCGGATTGACGAGGATGGAATGGGTGTCGATGTAGTTCTGCATCTCCTCGTCCGACCACGGAGCGATCGGATTGATCTTGACGAGTCCGAAGCCCTCGTCGAAGGAGATCAGCGGAGCGTTGGCGCGAGTAGGAGCTTCGACGCGGCGGATGCCGGTAACCCAGGCGCTGTAGCCGGACAACGTCTGCTTGAGCGGCGCGACCTTGCGAAGTGCGCAGCAACGGTTGGGATCGCGGGCGAAGAGGTCCTTGCCCTCCGCGATGTCCTGCTCACCGACGCTTGCCAATGCGCGAGCGTTGATGACGTTGACGCCGTACACCTGCTCGACAGCGTCACGCGTGCCGATGGTCTCGGGGAAGTGGTAGCCGGTGTCGAGGAAAAGTACGTCGACGCCCGGATGTACCTGTGCGGCAAGGTGAACCAGCACTCCATCCTGCATATTCGATGCAACGATGTAACCGCTACGATCCCCCGTCGCTGCGCTCGCCCCGTCACCGAACGTGTCCTCGGTCCACTGCAACAGTTCCTGCGCGCTGGCTCCGTCGAGTTCTACGGCACCGCGTTCGGCGATCGCCCGAAGCTCGTCGACGGTTGCTCGCGAAATGTCCACTGTCATCGCAAATCTCCTTCGTCTGCTCGCACTGCCCATTCGGCGAACCGCTCACCTTCGTTGCGGTTCTTCGCGAACTGACGTACGACGCGGTCGATGTAGTCACCCATCTCGACGCTGGTGACCTTGTGCTGGCGCAGCTTGCGTCCGAAGGCGCTGTCGAATCCGAGGCTGCCTCCCAGGTGAACCTGGAAACCCTCCACTTGATTCCCGTCACCGTCGTCGACGAGCTGGCCCTTGAAGCCGATGTCCGCGACCTGCGAGCGGGCGCACGAGTTGGGGCAGCCGTTGATGTTGATGGTGATCGGCACGTCGAGCTGGCTGTTGATGTCGGCCAGACGTTCTTCGAGTTCCGGAACGAGAACCTGCGAGCGCTTGCGGGTCTCGGCAAACGAGAGCTTGCAGAACTCGATGCCGGAGCAGGCCATGAGGTTCTTGCGCCAGTGCGACGGACGGGCGGGCAGGCCCAGTGCGTCGAGGTCGGCGATCAGCGGCTCGAGCGTGTTGTCTGCAACGTCGAGGATGATGAGCTTCTGGTACGGGGTGAAGCGGATCCGGTCGCTGCCGGCCTTCTCTGCCGCGTCGGCGACCTGCGCCAGGATATCGCCGGACACTCGGCCGGCGATCGGCGCGAAACCGACTGCATTGAGGCCGTTTCGGGTCTTCTGGATGCCGACGTGATCGATCGGGCGCGTGGGCTTCTCCGGTGCGGGACCGTCGATGAGCGGACGCTTCAGGTACTCGGTCTCGAGAACTTCGCGGAACTTCTCGATGCCCCAGTCCTTGATGAGGAACTTGAGCCGGGCCTTCGCGCGCAGACGACGGTAGCCGTAGTCGCGGAAGATCGAGACAACACCTTCCCAGACGTCGGGAACCTCGTCGAGCGGAATCCAGGCGCCGACGCGTTGCGCGAGCATCGGGTTGGTGGACAGTCCGCCGCCGACCCAGAGGTCGAGGCCGGGGCCGTGCTCGGGGTGGTTCACGCCGATGAAGGCGATGTCGTTGATCTCGTGAACAACATCCTGCTGACCGGAGATGGCGGTCTTGAACTTGCGCGGCAGGTTGGAGTACTTGGGGTCGCCGATGTAGCGGCGCACGATCTCGTCGATCGCCGGAGTGGGATCGAGGACTTCGTCGAACGATTCGCCGGCCAGGGGAGAACCGAGGACAACGCGGGGGCAGTCACCGCAGGCTTCGGTGGTCTTGAGTCCGACGTCTTCGAGACGCTTCCAGATCTCCGGGACGTTCTCGATCTCGATCCAGTGGAACTGAACGTTCTCACGGTCGGAGAGGTCTGCGGTGTTGCGGCCGAACTCCTTCGAGATACCGGCGATGGTGCGCAGTTGCTCGACGTTGAGAGCGCCGGCGTCGCAGCGCACTCGCATCATGAAGTACTTGGCCTCGAGGAGATCGAGGTTCTCGTCGCCGGTGAAGGTGCCGTCGTATCCCTGCTCTCGCTGGGTGTAGAGGCCCCACCACCGCATCCGGCCGCGCAGGTCGCTCTTGTCGATGCTGTCGAAACCCTGCTTCGAGTAGATGTTCTCGATGCGCGCTCGCACGTTGAGCGGGTTGTCGTCCTTCTTGGCCTGCTCGTTGGCGTTGAGCGGCTCGCGGTATCCGAGGGCCCACTGACCTTCGGCGCGCTGCTTCGTGGGGCGAGCAGCGCGAGCGGGCCGTGCCTCGGCGGGCGCTGCCGAATCGGCAGTCGGGGCGGCGTCGGTTGTCGACGTCATCGATGAACTCCTGGATCTTCGGCGGTGTTGATCAGGCACGAGGCACGCAAACGCTGCAGCATTGTGACTCTGTCCGATCGGGGTGCACCGGACCGTGTCGAGTGAGGGGGCTGTCCTCGGGCTCGAAAGGCTTGCGGCCGGCAGATGTGCTCACCAAGCAGGCAGCGGAAACGCTGAAGGCTGGGGAAACAGGTGGAGATGAGCGGGGAAGGCTTGTTGATCAGTTGAAGATCAACAGCAACAGCAGTGCAGACACGTGGAACTGCACACGCGCTTGAAGTCGACGTGGCGACGCGCCACAAGTCGTACTCCTGGTCCGGTCATGCGGACCATTGTGCCACGTCAACTCGATAATTCCGACTCGGGGACCTATTTCCACGAAAAATGGGGGAAATAGCGTGCTCAGGGGACTTGGTGGTCCGGCCAGGTCGGCGAATAGGTCGGCACGCGCGATGCTGGGAGACTGGTGGAGTGAATGTCACCGCTACAACCCCCTTCGTGTTGCCCGCTCGCTCGCTCGAGGGCGTCGGGACGCGGCCGTTCGGGATCTATGTCCACGTCCCGTTCTGTGCGACGCGATGTGGCTACTGCGACTTCAACACGTACACCGCGGGCGAGTTGGGGACCTCGGCGTCGCCGCAGTCCTGGCTTGAAGGGCTCAAACGCGAACTCGACCTCGCGGCGCAGATGACCGGAGCACCGGCGGCCGAGACGGTGTTTGTCGGTGGCGGAACCCCGTCGCTGCTGGGCGGCGACGGTCTGTCCGAGGTGCTCGAGGCAGTACGGAGCAGTTTCGGTCTGGCTCCCGGCGCCGAGGTCACGACGGAATCGAATCCCGAATCGACGTCGCCGGAGTTTTTCGACGCCCTGCGCAGTGCCGGTTTCACGCGAATTTCTCTCGGTATGCAGTCGGCGGCTCAGCATGTGCTCAAGATCCTGGACCGCACGCACACACCGGGCCGGGCAGTAGCGGCCGCAAAAGAGGCGCGCGCGGCAGGGTTTGCGCACGTGAACCTCGACTTGATCTACGGAACGCCGGGGGAGCGGGATATTGATCTCGATGCTTCCTTGGATGCAGTTCTTTCCGCCGACGTCGATCACGTCTCGGCCTATGCGCTGATCGTGGAGGACGGCACTGCGATGGCACGCAAGGTTCGCCGTGGTGAATTGCCCGCGCCCGACGACGATGTGTTGGCGTCGCGGTACGAACGGATCGACGCGCGGCTGTCCGAGGCTGGATTGTCCTGGTACGAGGTCTCCAATTGGGCGAAGGCGGAAACAGTCGAATCCGGGGATACCCGTTGCCGTCACAACCTCGGTTACTGGGACGGCGGCGACTGGTGGGGTGCCGGTCCCGGCGCGCACAGTCACGTCGGCGGAGTGCGGTGGTGGAACGTCAAGCACCCGGCGCGCTACGCGGAGCAACTCGTACAGGGTGAACTGCCCGTCGGTGGCAGTGAGGAACTGTCCGCCGACGACATTCACATGGAGCGGGTGATGCTGACCGCACGGTTGCGCACCGGCCTGCCGTTATCGGAATTGACTGTGTCCGAACGTGATTCGGCCGATCAGGTTGTCGCCGACGGTTTGGCGATCGTCGACGACGGCCATCTGATCCTGACCGATCGTGGTCGGCTGCTTGCTGACGCCGTCATCCGCACGGTACTGACCTGAGCGGCTACTTCGGGTAGGTGTTCGTTACCTGTGTGAAGTTGTCATCGCCCCAGGAGATGATGGTGCCGTCGGATTTCAGGGCCGACGAATGGTTGGCGCCGGCACTGACGGCGGTGAAGCCGCTACCCCTGGGCGTATTCGTGACCTGCTTGTCGTTGTCCCAGCCCCACGAGGTGATGGTGCCGTCGAATTTCAGTGCCACGCAATGGTGTGCGCCGGCGGCGACCGCAGTAAAACCGCTGCCCCGAGGAGAGCCGGTGACCACCCGGTGGCTGTCGCCTCCCCAGGAGACGACGGTGCCGTCGGATTTCAATGCCACCGAGTGGTAGTTGCCGGCGGCGATGGCAGTGAAGCCGTTTCCAGTGGGGGTGTTCGTGACCTGGTTGAAGCCGTCGTCTCCCCAGGATGTGATGGTGCCGTCGGCATTGAGCGCCACCGAATGGCTGTCTCCGGCGGCGATGGCGGTAAACCCGCTGCCGATAGGTGTGTTCGTGACCTGTTTGTAGGTGTCCCAGCCCCAGGATGTGATGGTGCCGTCGGATTTCAGTGCCGCCGAATGGTAGGTGCCGGTGGCGATGGCGGTGAAGCCGCTACCGGTGGGGGTGTTCGTGACCAGCTTGGAGCCGTCGTTTCCCCAAGATGTGATGGTGCCGTCGGATTTCAGCGCCAGCGAATGGCTGCCGCCTTCGGCGTAGGCGGTGAAGCCACTACCTCGAGGGGTCTTTGCGGCGAGGGCGGAGCCGTCCCATCCCCAGGAGGCCACGTTTCCGAGTGGTTCGACCGGCATGTCATCTGTTCCAGCCGCAGCGATTGCCACAGCAGCAAGAGTGAGCACACCTCCAGTCAATACGACGGCGAGACCCTGTAAACGACTGACAGGGCGTAATCGGCGCCGGTGAACCATGGCTGTGCCTCTCTGCGGCAAAATCCCGCACAGGGGCGGTGTGGCACCGTCGGTAACCACTGAGCAAAGATAACGGACAGTTGGGTCAAAAGCACGCATTATTTAGGGCCATTTTTGGCCACTATGTGCGTGTGGACGAAACTGGCCACTGCGATGTGGTGGTGGGGGCTCAATTATTCGGGGCGATGCCGAACAGTAGTGCGTCGATTCCGGCTTCGAATGCCGTGTTGTTGTCTATCGATTCTGTTGTGGGTGCTGATTCTGTTGTGGGTGTGCTGATATCGGTGCTCGCATACAGTGCCGCCAGGTGCGGATAGTCGCCGTGGGCGAGTAGTGCGCCGATGTGTTCGGCCCCGCTGTTGGCAGAGGAGCGGGCGGACATTCCCGCAGATTCTTGCGCTGCGAAGCTGGTAACCCAGCCTGTGAGTAGTGCGATTCCGGTCATCGTCGCTGGTGCACTCAGGCCGGTCGGTGACAGCGCGCCGACCATCTGGTCGAGGTAGCGCATCGACTGCGGGCCGAGGCCGGTCGGCTGGATCTGACTGAGCCAAGGGTGTCGGCGGTGAATCGCCCGCGACTGCACGGCGATGGCGAGGACGTCGGTGCGCACGTTTCCGGTCAGTGGCGGGTAGTCGTATTCGGCCCCGACGGAGTCGGCCATGAGCGCCATCAGGTCGTCCTTGCCGTTGACGTACCGGTACAACGACGCGGCGGCCGTGCCCAGTTCTTGTGCGACACCGCGCATCGACACTGCGCGGAGCCCCTGGTCGTCGGCGATTCGGACGCACGTGTCGGCAAGTTGTTCCAGCGTGTAAGCCGGGCGGGGTCCTCGTTTGGTGTCCTCGCCTCGCAGCCACAGCGAGGCCGGTGGTCCGGCGTTGGTCATAGCACCAAGCATGCCCCACTTCAGTAGTTGCGAACACTGTTCGCAGTTGTCTATTCTCTAATTGCGAACAGTGTTCCCAATTGAGGAGGTAGACATGCCGGCTATCGAAGCGGAATCACTCACCAGGTGTTACGGAAAACGCACGGTGGTCGACGGTGTGAATCTGAGCGTCCCCGCGGGGACTGTTCATGCGTTGCTCGGACCGAACGGTTCCGGCAAGACGACGATCGTGCGGATGCTTGCCACGCTGTTGCGACCCAGTGCGGGCAGCGCTCGTGTTCTCGGTTTCGACACAGTCCTGGCCGCCGCGCAGGTGAAGAAGAACATCGGACTGGTCGGACAATTTCATGCCGTGGATCCTCGTCTGACCGGCGCCGAGAATCTCGCTATGTTTGCTCGGCTCAATGGATATGCGGCTAAGGCTGCGCGTCTGCATGTGGGGGAACTACTAGAAAGATTTGAACTCCTCGATGCTGCCGACCGGCAGGTGCAGACGTATTCCGGCGGCATGCGAAGGCGACTCGACATCGTCGCGGGAATGGTGGTGCGCCCGGCCGTTCTGTTCCTCGACGAACCGACGACGGGTCTCGATCCCCGAAGCCGACACGAAATCTACGAATACGTACGAAGTTTCGTGAACGACGGTACGACCGTCGTACTGACCACCCAATACCTCGACGAGGCCGACAAGCTGGCGGACAGCGTCACCATCATCGATGCCGGAAAAGTAGTTGCTGCCGGAACCCCGGACGGGATCGTCGAGGCTGTGGGAACAGGTCTCGACGTGGTGATCGCCGACGGGCACCGATGTGGTGAGGTCGCTGAGATTGTCGGGCGATTCGGCGGCCGGCCAGGTGCTTCTCACGATTCGGCGACGGAACTGTCCTTTGCCTTCGGCGGGCAGTCGATCGCGCTGCTGCCGATACTGCGGGCGCTCGACGACGCCGGAATTGCCGTGCAGGACATCGGGCGTCGCCGGGCAACACTCGACGACGCCTTCCTGGCCCTCACCGGCCACACCAGCGAGAGGATTTCCGCATGACCACGCCCACCCGAAGTGCCGTCTCGGCGTTCACCGGCACCCGAATCCTGTTCATGCGGATCGTTGCGGTGTATCGCCACGCGCCCGCACTGGTTGCAGTGACTCTTGCTGCGCCCCTTGGCATGATGCTGTTGTTCGGTTTCGTTTTCGGTGGTGCGCTGTCCGGTGGCGCCGACGGGGCCGCGTATCGGTCGTACCTCACTCCGGGTGTACTTGTCCTTGTTGCGTCGATGGGCTTGGTGGTCACCGCTTCGACAGTGAATGCCGATCTGCACAGCGGCCTGACCGACCGACTTCGTGCATTGCCCATCCATCCTGTTGCTATGCCTGCGGGTCTGGCACTGGCGGAAACCGTCACCGGCGCAGTGGCTTTGGCCGCTATGGCGGGAGTCGGGTATCTGTCGGGATGGCGGATCGACGCGTCGGCCACAGACGTGGCGCTTGCGATCGTGCTGCTCGTCGCATTCCGGTGGGCACTCGCGTGGCTCGGGATCGTGCTCGGCAGTGCCATCCGGGACGAGCAGTTGCTCCAACAGCTCGCCCCGCTGATCTTCGGGACGATCATGCTCTCGAACGTCTTTGTCCCCACCGAGACCATGCCGAGTGTTGTTGCAACGGTGGCCGAGTGGAATCCCGTCAGTGCGGTGGTCGCGGCGCTGCGTGAGCTGTTCGGTTCGGGTACCAGTGTTGCGCCCGATGCATCGTGGCCCATGCAGCATCCCGTTGCCGCGGCGTTCGGGTGGACTGCGGTGCTGCTAGCGGTCGCGATCCCGATTGCAGTGCGGCGCTACTCGTCATCGCAGTAACCGCGCTGTCGCAGTAACCTCACCTGCGTGGCCCTCATACACAGTGCGCAATTGAATCCGTCGAAGATCGAACTGCTCAGTGCTTGGGTGCCTGGGCAACCGTGGGTCGGATCCGCCGATACCTCGAGCCTCGAGCACATCGACGCGTACCGCTTCGATGATCCGGACGGCGAGGTCGGCATCGAGACGCATCTGCTCCGCACTGCGGACGGAGCGGTTCTCCAGATCCCGCTCACGTATCGAGGTGCTCCACTAGTCGGGGCGGAAGCCTTCCTGGTCTCCACCATGGACCATTCCGTCCTGGGGCAGCGCTGGGTGTACGACGCGTGCTGCGATCCGGTGTATGTCCGCGCACTGGCAACGACCATCGTCACCGGAGGAACCGAAGCGGCGCTGGAGTTCGCTGACCCCGGCAATGCCCGTGAGGTCACAACACATGTGTTGGGTAGCGGGTCCGGAGACGTTCCGTCGATCGGGGCGGTGAACTGCTCCACCGCGGGTTCGGCAACAACGATGGGTTCGGCAACAACGATCACATCCGGGACGCTGGAACTGACGGTGTTCAGAGTGATCGACGCCGGCGCTGAATTAGGTGAACTCACCCTGACCGGAACGTGGCCCGGCCAGGCTGAGCGCGCCTTGCTCGCGTCGCTGCAGATCGGTTAGTGCGAACCTTCGATAATTCCGGGCATCGCGTCGTAGTCGAAGACTCGCGCATGGAGAACGACACGATTCCGCAGTGCTGAACGCACCGCCCGGTGCAGGCCGTCTTCGAGGTACAAGGTGCCCTTCCACTGGACGGCGTGTGGGAAGAGATCGCCGTAGAACGTGGAGTCCTCCGACAGAAGGCGGTCAAGCTCGAGGACCTTGGTGGTGGTCACGATCTCGTCGAGCCGGACCTGACGCGGCGGAAATTTGGACCAGTCACGAAGGGACAGTCCGTGGTCGGGATACGGCTTGCCGTCCATCACGCCCTTGAAAATCATGACTCCACAGTAAGGCCACCACCCGAGACTGGCGCTCGGGCGATTAGACTGCCAGTTGAGATCAGTGCACACAGCGCGCGGGAAACGGAGGTCGCAACGATGTCGAGTACCGACGACAGGCGATTCGAGGTTCTGCGCGCAATTGTCGCGGACTACGTTTCCACGCAGGATCCGGTCGGATCGAAGGCTCTGGTCGAGCGTCACAACCTTGGTGTGTCGAGTGCCACCGTGCGCAACGACATGGCGTTTCTCGAAGCCGAGGGCTACATCGCCCAACCCCACACCAGTTCTGGGCGCGTGCCGACAGACAAGGGATACCGTGAGTTCGTCGACCGCATAGCCGACGTCAAACCGCTGTCCGGGCCCGAGCGCCGCGCCATTCTGGAATTTCTGGAATCCGGCGTCGACCTCGACGACGTGCTGCGGCGCGGTGTGCGTCTGCTGGCTCAATTGACCCGGCAGGTAGCCGTAGTTCAGTACCCGACACTCTCGGCGTCGTCGGTCCGTCATCTCGAAGTGGTGGCGTTGACCCCGGCGAGGTTGCTTCTCGTTCTCATCACCGACTCCGGGCGCGTCGATCAACGCATCGTCGAGTTGGGTGACGTTCTGGTGGACGAGGATCTGTCCAGGTTGCGTGCACTGCTGGGCGGCGCGCTGGAAGGCAAGCGTCTGGCAGCAGCGTCCATCGCCGTCTCCGAACTGGCCGACGAGGCTCCCGACGATCTGCGCGACGCCGTTGTCCGGTCCGCGACGATCCTGGTCGAGACGCTGGTCGAGCATCCCGAGGAGCGTCTTGTCCTCGGCGGAACGGCCAACCTGACGCGCAACGCCTCCGACTTCTCCGGTCTGGCCGGATTCCCGGGTTCGTTGCGGGCGGTTCTCGAAGCGCTCGAAGAGCAGGTAGTGGTGCTGAAACTGCTGGCATCGACCCAGAACGCCGGGATGGTCACTGTCCGGATCGGTGAAGAAACTCAGGTCGAGCAAATGCGCGGGACCTCCGTGATTTCGACGGGCTACGGTGCGGCCGGTACCGTTTTCGGTGGTGTCGGTGTGCTCGGTCCCACTCGGATGGACTATCCGGGAACAATTGCATCGGTTGCCGCCGTTGCCAGATACATCGGCGAAGTCCTCTCCGAACGATGACGTGCGTCGCCGCAGGCCGACGTTCCTCTTCGTGAGGTACGAGGAAAACTAGAAGTAAGAGAAGGACGAGAGAAAAAACGTGGCACGGGATTACTACGGATTGCTCGGCGTCGACAAGAACGCGACCGATCAGGAACTCAAGCGCGCATACCGCAAGCTGGCTCGCGAACTGCACCCTGACGTCAACCCGGACGAGGCAGCGCAGGCCCAGTTCAAGGAGATCTCCACGGCGTACGAGGTTCTCACCGATCCGGAGAAGCGTCGCATCGTGGACCTCGGCGGCGATCCCCTCGAATCCGGTGGGGGCGGCGGTGGCGGCTTCGGCGGTGGATTCGGTGGCGGCGGCCTCGGCGACGTCTTCGAAGCGTTCTTCGGTGGCGGCGGTGGCGCAGGCCGTGGACCTCGCGGACGCGTGCAACCCGGTGCCGATTCCCTGCTGCGCACCAAACTGACTCTCGAAGAATGTGCGACTGGCGTCAGCAAGCACGTCACCGTCGAGACCGCGATTCTGTGTGACAGCTGCACGGGCGCCGGCACGAACGGTGATTCCAAGCCCGTCCGTTGTGAGACGTGTAACGGCGCCGGTGAAGTGCAGTCTGTCCAGCGTTCGTTCCTCGGCCAGGTCATGACGTCACGTCCGTGCCCCACGTGCCGCGGCGCCGGCGAGACCATTCCCGATCCGTGCCACAAGTGTGGTGGCGACGGCCGCGTGCGTGCGAAGCGCGACATCACCGTGAAGGTTCCGGCGGGTGTTGCAGGCGGCATGCGTATCCGTTTGACCGCGCAGGGTGAGGTCGGCCCCGGCGGTGGACATCCCGGCGACCTGTACGTCGAGATCGTCGAGCAGCAGCATGAGGTCTTCGTCCGCGACGGCGAAGATCTGCACTGCACCATTCGTGTCCCCATGGTCGATGCGGCGCTGGGTACGACGGTCACCGTTGACACCATCATCGACGGCCCCAAGGAAATCGTCATCGAGCCGGGAACTCAGCCCGGTCACGTCGCCGTTGTTCGCGGACACGGTATGCCGAAGTTGCGGTCCGGTACGCGCGGCGATCTCCACGCTCACCTCGAAGTGGTCATCCCGAGTCGCCTCGACAACAAGCAGTCCAAGTTGCTCAAGGAATTCAAGTTGCTCCGCGATCGTGACGAGGCCGAAGTTGTCTCCACCGGGTCGCAGAACAGTGGCGGGTTGTTCTCGCGTCTTCGCGAAGCATTCAGCGGCCGCTGACAGTGGCTGCGACGGTCTTTTTCCTCGACCCCGTTCCGGGCGTCGGTGAGACTGCGGTTCTGGACGGTCCGGAGGGTCGCCATGCGGCGACCGTCCGCCGGATCGGTGTCGGTGAGCGCCTCGTGCTGGCTGACGGCCGTGGCCGCGTCGCCGACGCCGAGGTGATCGCAGCCGGGAAAGACCGCTTGGAACTTCTGGTCAGTGACGTACAGGTACTCGAGCAACCGAAGCCGCTGGTGACACTCGTTCAGGCATTGCCGAAGGCGGAGCGTTCCGAGTTGGCTGTCGAGTTGGCCACCGAGGCCGGTATCGATGCCGTCATTCCGTGGCAGTCACTGCGGTGCGTCGCCAAATGGGAAGGCGCGAAGCTCACCAAAGGCGTCGCTCGTTGGCGTAATGCCGCGGTGTCGGCGGCCAAGCAGTCGCGCCGGGCATTTGTTCCGGAGATCGCTGAGCTGCACAAGACCGCGGCTGTGGTTGCGGTGGTTCGCGAAGCCGTTGCGCGCGGCGCCGTGGTAGCTGTTCTGCACGAGTCGGCCACCACTGCGCTGGCGGCACTTCCCCTGGCAAGTGCGGAAGAAGTATTTCTGGTTGTCGGACCTGAAGGTGGGCTCGACGACTCGGAAATCGCTGCACTCGCGGAGGCGGGCGCAACCCCCGTGCTACTCGGCCCGACTGTGCTGCGAACCTCGACGGCCGGCGCAGTTGCATTGGGGGCCATCGGTGTTCTGACCGATCGCTGGGGACCACGACCGCTGCACTGATCGGTATGTGATCTGAAGCCAATTGAGACCTTGCGCTCAGCGAAGTGTCAGCCATGACCACTATCGTTGAATTGCCCGGCGGCGTTCCGCGGGTTCGTTCGGAAATCTCAGGAGGAATGATGCGCTCACGTGCGCACAAGCGAGTTGCAGGCGCGGTGGCTGCCGTCGCGGCAATGATGCTGGCTGCGGGGTGCACCGTATCCACTGACGACAAGGCCGATCCGGCTGCGAGTGCTGTTGCCACCACGGCAACCAGCGTCGCTGTCATCTCGGTGTCGCCTGCAGAAGGCGGCACTCCGATCAACCCGCTCGACCCCATCACCGTCGAGGTCGCCAAAGGCACTTTGACCAGTGTCACCCTCACTAACCCTGAGGGTAAGGACGTCGCCGGAATCATCACGCCGGACAAGACCGCGTGGAAGCCGAGTGAACCACTGGGCTACGGCAAGTCCTATGACTTGGTTGTCGATGCAGTCGACTCGAATGGTGTTGCCACAACCAAGAATACGACGCTCACGACTGTCGCCCCGAGCAATCAAACGCGGGCATACATCAACACCACCGGCGGCGCGTCGATCTCCGAGGGCGGCACTTACGGCGTCGGCACCGTCGTTGCGGTTCACTTCGACGAATCGATCGGAGACAAAGCCGCTGCCGAGAAGTCGCTACTGGTGACGACCAATCCGCCGGTCACCGGATCCTGGTACTGGGTGGACAGTCAGAACGTTCACTGGCGCCCGCAGGAGTACTACACGCCGGGAACCACGGTGTCGGTGAGCGCGAACATCTACGGCAAAGAGTTAGGCAAGGGTCTGTACGGCGAGCAGGACGACACCGTCGCCTTCACGATCGGTGACTCCCACATCTCCATTGCCGACGACAACACCAAGATGGTGACCGTGTACGAAAACGGTCAGGTGATCAAGGAAATGCCGACGTCCATGGGCATGGGTGGAACCGAAACCATCGGCGACACCACACTGTCCTTCTGGACACAACCAGGCACGTACACCGTCATGGACAAGGCAAACCCGGTCATCATGGACTCGTCCACGTACGGTCTGCCCATCAACTCGCGGCTCGGGTACAAGGAGACCATCAACTGGGCGACGCGCATCAGCACCGACGGTATCTATCTGCACGAGTTGGAAAGCACCGTCTGGGCTCAGGGCAACACCGACACGTCACACGGTTGCCTCAATCTCAGTGCGGCCAATGCCAAATGGTTCTTCGACTTCGCACAGCCCGGTGACGTTGTCGAGATCAAGAACACCGGTGGCGCTCCGCTCGAGGTGTGGCAGAACGGCGACTGGACCCTGTCCTGGGACCAGTGGGCCGCGGGCAGCGCCCTCGCCTGAGCTAGGTTTTCCTGGTGTCTCGGATCAAGATCTCCTACGGTTCCCACGGTCAGCAGTTCGGTCATCTGTACGTTCCCGATACCGTTGACGGCCCAGTGCCTGTTGTCGTGCAGATCCACGGCGGATTCTGGAGCGGGCAGTACGGGCTGAACCTCGGCACCGCGTTTGCCGTCGAACTCGCGCGAGCTGGTGTGGCGGTCTGGAACATCGAGTACCGGCGCCTCGGGGCCGGCGGCGGCTGGCCGGAGATGTCCACAGACGTGAAAACCGCGTACGACGCGATTCCCGGGATTGTGGCCGAAGCTACCGAGATCGAATTCGACCTGACGAAGGTTCGCCTTGTCGGGCACTCCGCCGGTGGGCACCTCGCAGTCTGGCTGGCGGGGGAGAAGGACGTGTTCACGCGCCCGGAGCGCGTTGTCGCGCAGGCCGCCGCACTGGATCTTGCGTCGGCGGCCGAGCGTGGTCGACGGATCAGCTACATCGAGGATCTTTTCGGCATCCCCTTCGAATCGGATCCGGATCTGTATCGGAGTGCGTCGCCGCAACATCGGTTACCGATCGGCGTTCCCGTCGTATGTGTGACGGGCAGCGATGATCTGCAAGTCCCAGCCAAGGTCAGTGCGCGGTATGTGAAAGCGGCGCAGGCAGCCGGTGATCCCGTGGCATTGCGTGTGGTCGAGGGCGAGGGGCACGATGCGTTTCTCTCGCCCGGGGCCGAGTCGTGGAGGGTCTCCCGTGAACTGGTTCTAGAAGACCCACCGGCTACGTCACACTGATACCAGAGCCTTTTTGCCCGGCAGGATGAACGCGACGACGATCGCGCCGACGAGCAGTGCGAGGCCGCCCGCCCAACTGGCGGCCGAGATCGCGTCGGCATACGCGGCACCGGCTGCGTCGAGTAGCGGCTGCGCTCGAGCCGCGGCCAATGGATTGTGGGCCATCTCTTCGGCGACCAGGGAAGCGCCGCCGACGGATTCTCCGGATACTTCAAGTGCGTAGGCGGCTTGCTCGGCCAGTTCGCCGGTCAGTTGCGGGACCTGCATTCCGCTGATGAATCCTGCAATCGAATCTTTGTAGCTTGCAGCCAGAATCGAGCCGAGGATGGCAATTCCGAGTGATCCGCCGAGTTCGATGGCAGTGTCGTTGAGACCGCCGGCACCGCCAAGATCGTCCTCGGAGAAGTTGTCCATGATGGCGTCGGTGGCCGGTGGTTCACTGAGGCCGATGCCGAGACCGAGCAGGATCAGCGGGACCGCGAACATCCAGTAGCCGGAGTCACCGTCCACCTGCGTGAGGATGAGGACGCCGATCGCAGCGATGAGCATGCCACCGACGATGGATGCGCGTACACCGATCAGCGGGGTGATCCGGCCGCTGACCACCGCACCGATCGACACGGCAATTGCCAAGGGCAACAGACGGACACCGGTCTCGAGTGCTCCGTATCCGAGAATGAACTGGAATTGCTGCGAGATGTAGTAGATAGCGCCGAATGCGGCCAGGAACAGAAGCAGTACGGCAAGTGTTGCGCCGCCGACCACACGCTGACCGAGTTTACGGACGTCGAGGAGCGGTTGGGGATGACGCAGTTCCCAGACGACAAACATCGCGAGGCCGAGTGCGGCAAGCACTGCTGCGCTGATGGGTCCTGCGGTCCAACCGAAGTGGAAGCCGTTGATGATCGAGTAGACAAGTGCGCCGATGGTGACAACCGACAGCGCGCCGCCGATCCAGTCGATGCGACCGAGGTGCTCGGCCTTGCTCGGCGGCACCAGGAATACGGCGGCCAGGGCCGCAACTGCTGCGATTGGAACGTTGATCAGGAATGTGGCACTCCAGGAATGACTTTCGAGAATCCATCCGGCCAGCAGAGGGCCGAGCGCGATGGCAAGACCCGAGGTGGCTGCCCACGCTGCGATAGCGCGTGAGCGTTCGGATTTCGGGAAGGTCGCGACCAGGAGTGACAGCGTCGCGGGCATGATGATCGCAGCACCGACGCCCATGATCATGCGGGCCGCGATGACGGCGTTGGTGGTGTCGGCAATGCTGCCGAAGACTGCGCCGCCGGCGAAGACCGCGAGCCCGGCGAGGAGTGCACCGCGACGACTGTACTTGTCGCCGATCACGCCGAACAGCAGCATCAACGCGGCGTAGGGGACCGTGTAGCCGTCGATGACCCATTGAAGTTGTGTGCTGGTGAGTCCGAGGTCGCGGGTCATGTCCGGCGCCGCGACGATCAGTGCCGTGTTGGCCATGACCACGATCAGCAAGCTCAGACACAGCACCCCGAGCGCGGCCCATCGCCGTGGATACGGCTGGTCCATTTCTGTGACCGGTTTGCTCACGAGTGTTGTCATGGCGCGACTCCGTTTCTGATCTATTTGCACAGTGCTGTGTAAGTTAATAACTTGCACACCATTGTGCAACTATCATTGATGTAGATCACACGAGGAAGGTGGACAACGCGTTGACGGAATCGGGAACTGCTGTGCCGGCAACGCGGCAGCGACGCAGTCAGGCGCGGGCGAACCGCAGTCGCATCATCGAAGCGGCGATCACAGCATTTGCAGTCGATCCCGACGCCAGCATGGACGACGTCGCAAAAGCCGCCGGCGTCGTGCGGCGGACCGTGTACGCACACTTCGAGAGCCGTGACGCCCTGATCAACGGAATCGTGGACGAGGCGTCCGCTGATCTGGTGGCGGCATTGAGTCGCGCGGGGGAGCCTCCCGAGAACCCGGAACTTGCGACCGCCGTGCTGGCGTTGTTGGCCTGGCCGGTGGGAGATCGGTTCCGGGTGCTGCTCAGTTTCGCCCGAAAAGAATTGGGTGAGCAGCGCATCCTCGACCTGATGGAACCCGCTCGCGCCTTGAGCATCAGAGTTGTCGAGCAAGGCCAGAGGGAAGGTATCTTCTCGACCTATCTGCCGGCCGAAACCTTGGTTGCGATGACCGAATCGGTGACCATCACGCTGTTCGACCAGGCAAACAGTGGGGTGATCACGGACTCGGGAGAGTCCTTCGCGATCGTGTGTCTCGTCCTGGTCGGGATCAGCCCGGACCGCAGTGCGGAGATAGTCGCGGACGCCTGGAAATGGATCCGAAAGTCGGTGCCGCCCGTTGCGCCCGGGGATTAACAAGTGGGCGGTGTCGGACTCGGGCGCTAGACTTCGAGGTATCGGAGCCCTCGGGTCGAGCGGGCTCTTTCGGACCAGGAAGCAGGCCATATTCTCCACGTGAGTGAACACAGTGAGTTCGGCGGCAACCGTACATCCACCGTTACCGAGCGCGCTCTGCCGGCAGAGCGCACCGTCCGATCGAGTATGGACCTGGCGCCGGAGACCGTGCGTCAACTCCTGGGATCGACGGACGAAAATCTCACCGCGATCGAACGTGAGCTTTCTGCCGATATTCACGTTCGTGGCGGCACCATCACACTGTCCGGAACGCCGGCCGACGTTGCTCTCGCGGAGCGGGTATTCGCCGAGCTGGCCGTGATGGCCAGGCGCGGGCAGCCCATCGCACCCGACGCCGTCCGCAGAACCATCGGCATGCTCACCAACGAGGTCGGGGAGTCCCCGGCCGAGGTGCTCTCGCTCGACATTTTGTCGCGGCGTGGCAAGACAATTCGTCCCAAGACTCTCAACCAGAAGCGCTACGTCGACGCGATCGACGAGAACACCATCGTCTTCGGCATCGGGCCGGCAGGCACCGGTAAGACGTACCTTGCGATGGCCAAGGCTGTGCAGGCCTTACAGTCCAAGTCGGTCTCACGCATCATCCTGACGCGTCCGGCCGTCGAGGCGGGCGAGCGGTTGGGATTCCTGCCCGGCACGTTGCACGAGAAAATCGATCCGTACCTGCGCCCCTTGCACGACGCCTTGCACGACATGATGGATCCCGAAGCCATTCCGAAGTTGATGGCAGCCGGGGTCATCGAAGTAGCGCCACTGGCGTACATGCGTGGTCGCACCCTGAATGATGCGTTCATCATCCTGGACGAGGCGCAGAACACCACGGCCGAACAGATGAAGATGTTCCTCACCAGGCTCGGATTCGGATCCAAGATCGTTGTCACCGGAGACGTCACGCAGGTCGACCTGCCTGGTGGTGCTCGATCGGGCCTACGGGCGGCATCCGAAATCCTTACGGGCATCAACGATATCCACTTCGCGAAGCTCGACAGCAGCGACGTTGTTCGCCATCGATTGGTCTCCGACATCGTCGACGCCTATGAACGCCACGAAACGGATCGCGACGGGGAGCCGAGGCTCGGCAACCGAGCACAACGCCGCGCTGCGCATGCTCATTCACCTCGACGGTAGGCTGAGCGACGCAGCAACCCCTACTTTTCCCAGGAAAGAGCGTCGCACATGAGCATCGAGGTCTCGAACGAATCGGGCATGGACATCTCCGAACCGGAGTTGATCAGTGTCGCCCGTTTCGTGATCGCACGGATGGATGTCCATCCGGCGGCCGAGCTGTCGATGGTTCTCGTCGACTCCGCGACGATGGCAGATCTGCACGTCCGGTGGATGGATCTTCCGGGTCCGACCGACGTCATGTCCTTCCCGATGGACGAACTGGAGCCAGGCGGACGCCCCGACTCCCCGGAACCCGGACCGTCGATGCTCGGCGACATCGTCCTGTGCCCGTCGTTTGCGGCCGATCAGGCAGACAAGGCCGGGCATTCACTGGCCCACGAGCTTGCGTTGCTGACGGTCCACGGGGTGCTGCACCTCCTCGGCTACGACCACGCGGAGCCGGAAGAGGAGAAGGAGATGTTCGGACTGCAGAACAGTCTCCTCGAAGAGTGGTACGAGGATTTGCGTCGGATCGAACGCGAGGCCGCGCTGGCGGAGCGAGATCAGAAACTGCTCGGCAAGACCGGGTTCGTCGACGGCGCAGACCGATAATCGAACAGCCGGGGGATCTGTAGTGAGTAGCGCAATCGCGCTGTTGGTACTAGCCGTTGCTCTGGTCCCGGTCGGTGGACTCTTCGCCGCCGTGGATTCGGCGCTCAACACAATATCGTCGGCACGCATCGACGAGATGGCAAAAGAGGAGCGAGCAGGCGCTGAGCGCGTGCAACGCATTCTGACCGATCGTCCGCGATACGTGAATCTTATGGTGTTGCTTCGCATTTTGTGCGAGATCACCGCAACAGTCGTGTTGGCAGGCGCACTCATCGATGTGATGTCGATGGGCTGGGCTCTGACGACCACGGCGGCTGTCATGGTGCTGGTCTCGTACGTGGTGATCGGTGTCGGGCCGAGGACACTCGGTCGTCAACATGCGTACTCGATCGCTCTGACGGCGTCGTTGCCGCTGTTGTGGATCGGTGTTCTTCTCGGCCCGATCAGCCGCATTCTCATTCTTCTGGGTAATGCGCTGACGCCGGGTAAAGGTTTCCGGAACGGGCCGTTCGCGTCGGAAATCGAACTGCGTGAACTGGTCGACATGGCACAGGCTCGCGGCGTCGTGGACGACGAAGAGCGTCGCATGATCCAGTCCGTGTTCGATCTCGGCGACACGTCCGCCCGCGAGGTCATGGTGCCGCGCACCGACATGGTGTGGATCGAGAACGACAAGAGCGCCGGACAGGCAACATCGTTGGCAGTGCGCAGCGGACACTCGCGCCTACCGGTGATCGGTGAGAACGTCGACGACGTTCTTGGTGTCGTGTACCTGAAAGACCTGGTGAAACAGACCTATCACCTGCCCGACGGCGGCCGCAGCGTCAATGTCTGTGAGGTGATGCGTCCGGCGGTATTCGTTCCGGATTCCAAGCCACTCGACAGCCTGCTCGCCGAAATGCAGCGCGACCGCAACCACATGGCGATCCTCGTCGACGAGTACGGCGGAATTGCCGGGCTCGCGACCATCGAGGACGTCATCGAGGAAATCGTCGGCGAGATCGCGGACGAGTACGACGAAGACGAGACACCACCCGTCGAAGATCTTGGTGACGGGATGTTCCGCGTCTCGGCGCGCCTGCCCATCGAGGACCTCGGCGAACTGTTCGATCTGGAACTCGAGAACGACGAAGTCGAGACCGTCGGCGGTTTGATCGGTTACGTGCTCGGCCGGGTGCCGCTACCCGGATCCGAGGTGGAGTACGACGGTTTGATCCTGCGCGGTGAGGGAACGAACACCGGCCGTGGACGTGTGCGCATCAGCACGGTTTTTGTGCAGCGTGCGCCTCGCTCGGAAGACGATGCGGCAGAAGACAACGATGACTGAGCGAGACGTTCTACGAGGAGTAGGTATGAGTAAGAAGGAATTCCGGTCGGGGTTCGTGTGTTTCGTCGGCCGGCCCAATACGGGTAAGTCCACGTTGACCAATGCGTTGGTCGGCAGCAAGATCGCCATCACGTCCTCGCGTCCGCAGACGACGCGCCACACGATCCGCGGCATCGTGCACCGCGAGAATTCCCAGCTGATCCTGGTGGACACCCCGGGTTTGCACAAGCCGCGCACCCTGCTGGGCCAGCGCCTCAACGACCTGGTTCGCGATACGTACTCCGAGGTCGACGTCATTTGCCTATGCATTCCGGCTGACGAGCCCATCGGCCCCGGCGACCGCTGGATTGTGCAGCAGGTCCGCCAGATGGCGCCGAAGACGACGTTGGTCGGCATCGTCACCAAGATCGACAAGGTCAGCCGCGACGCCGTCGGCAAGCAGTTGCTAGCACTGTCCACCCTGCTCGGACCCGAGTGCGAAGTTGTGCCTGTGTCCGCCCAGTCGGGTGAGCAGGTCGAGATACTGGTCGACGTGCTGTCCGGTCTGATGGACGAGGGTCCGGCCTTCTACCCCGACGGTGAATTGACGGATGAGCCCGAAGAGGTGCTCATGGCCGAACTCATCCGTGAGGCCGCGCTCGAGGGTCTGGGCGAGGAATTGCCGCACTCTCTCGCCGTCGTGATCGAAGAGGTCATTCCGCGTGAAGGACGCACCGAGAAGCAGGGCGAGATGCTCGACGTCCACGCTTTGCTCTATGTCGAGCGGCCCAGCCAGAAGGGCATCGTCATCGGCAAGGGCGGAGCGCGCCTACGGGAAGTCGGCACCAGCGCGCGTCTGCAGATCGAGAAGCTCCTCGGTGTGCGGATCTTCCTGGAGTTGCACGTCAAGGTTGCCAAGGACTGGCAGCGCGACCCCAAGCAGTTGGGCCGGCTCGGGTTCTAGGGCGCAGCCCCTTTGAGTACCAACAGGATCGACGACGCAACATCCGCGTTGTCGATACCTGTTGCCAGGCGGCGCAGTTGTAGGCCCACGATCATCGCGACGAGGTAGGACGCGACGGATTCCGGATCAGGTGCCCCGAGCGCGGTCAGGACTGCGACTCCCAAAGAGTCGTACGCCGCAAAACACTCCGCGGCTATCTGGTGAAGTTCGTGATCGCGGCCTGCGGCGACGAACATCTCGAACGGTGCGATCCGCTCGACCACAAAAGCGATGTCCTGCGCGATGCTCTCCGTGGCGGCCGCCGCATCCTCCGCGCTCAAATCCTGGTCGCGGTACTGCTCGACGAGCTCGAGTATGCGGGCAGTCTCCTCGGCCGCAAACCGGGACAGTGCGGCCCGGAGCATGTCCGACTGGCTCGGAAAGTGATACGTGACGGAACCCAGTGACACCCCGGCGTCGGATGCAATGCGACGGTTACTCACACCGGAGATACCTTCGGTGGCAACGATGTGAAGTACCGCGTCGAGGATGCTTGTTCGGATGTCTACTGCGGCCATTTGGGCTCACCACCACTGTTGAGGACGACTCTGATCCCAGCGGAGCACCGACTCCAATTGCGAGGCGAGCGAAACCAGCAACGGCTCAGTGCTCTCGCTACCCATCAATTGTGCTCCGATCGGCAGTCCGGCGCTGCTGAATCCCGCGGGGATATTGATCGAGGGCCACCCGAGGACATTCCATGGCCAGGCATACGGGCACGCCGCAGTCATCACCTTGTCGGTTTCCCAGCCGCCGATACCGTCGATAGCGGTGACCGGGATCGGCGGAGTTGCCGTGGTTGGCGCAAGGACGACGTCGTACTTGTCGAAGATTGCGCCGATGCGCCTGCGCATTCTCGGCTCGGCCGCCCGAGCGGCACGCAACGGTGCCCCGCGAAGTAGCTTGCCGCTCTGTGCATTTCCGCGAGTTCTCGGGTCTGCGAGCGCCGGGTCGGGGAGGCGCCCGAGCCAATCGTGTACCCCGACGAGTGAGCGTGGCAGGAAGTTGAGGCCGAAGATCAGTCCGTAGGCGGGATCGTCCACGACGACGCGATGGCCGAGGCTGCGCAGCGTGTCGGCGACGGCATATACAGCCCTTCGCACTTCGGGATCGAGTGTGACCGGTGTAGCGGTGAACGGATTACGCAGGGAGAGAGCAATGTTCAGCCTTCCGGGATCGCGGCCGACCGCGTCGCTGACCGTGAGTGGCGTCGGCGTGTGTAGGTCGCCGTCATGGTTTCCGGCTGCTACGTCGAGGAGAAGGGCTGCGTCGGCGACCGTGCGGGCAAGCGGTCCGTTGACGGTCAGGCCGTAGAACGCTTCGGCGTCGGGCCACGTGGAGATGCGGCCACGCTGCGGTTTGATGCCGACCAGATTGGTCCAGGCCGCCGGTATCCGGATCGACCCGGCTCCGTCGGAACCGATTCCGGCGCTGACCAATCCGGCCGCAACCGCGGCTGCGGTACCGCCGGACGAACCGCCGGGAGTGTGCTCACGTGACCATGGATTGCGGGTGTATCCGAAGGCGCTACCGCTGGTGAGCGGCCACTGGCCTAGTTCAGGGCTGTTGGTCTTGCCGACGATGACAGCGCCGGCGGCGCGTAACCGTCGAACCATCTCGGAATCTTCCGTCTTGACGGGGAAGTCGCCGGGGCAACCGAATGCGGTGGGCTCGCCGGTGATGTCGACATCGTCCTTGACCGCGATGGGTACGCCCAGGAGCGGGAGTCGCTCACCGCGGGCAAGCCGGCGGTCTGCGTCGGCGGCTTCCTCGAGTGCTTTCTGGCGGCGAACGATCTTGAATGCATTGAGAGTCGACTGCGCTGCGTCGATGCGGTCGAGTGTCTCGGTCGTGGCCGTTACGGACGACGTGGCGCCCGACGTCAGACCGGCTACCTGATCGATCAAGGTAGGGGCATCGCGCAGTTCCGTATGCGGTCTCGGCGGCATTGAACTCCTTTATTCGGAACTTATCGAGCGACCGATCAGCAACGCGTTTCAGTATCGACGACGGTCGGTGGCGCGTCAAGATTCCGTCAAGACGGTTGTCCGCTGTGTAAACGGATCGTCAGAGAGCGTCAAAGCCGGCATTTTCAGGTCGAAGCTGGGAGAGCGCTCCTGGTGCGTCATGGCTGCGATGAACTGCAGCACGGTTTTTGATGTCGAAGAGGGAAGCTCATGGCCGACTTGGCCTACGTTGCTCTGATTCTTGGTGGTTTTCTCGTGTGCGCACTGGTTCTTCGCGCCTTACAAGCGAGCGCTCCCAAATGACGGTCGCCGGTGTTGTCAGCGTCGTGCTGATTGCCGTGGCCGCGGCTCTGGTTGTTTATCTCCTTGTTGCGCTCGTAGATCCTGAGAGGTTCTGATGTCGCCCGCTCTGGCAGCCGGACTGCAGATTGCGTTTGTTCTGATTGTGTTGGCGATCGCGTACGTTCCGGTCGGCGATTACATGGCTCGGGTGTACACCTCGACCCGTGATCTGCGGGTGGAGAGCGTCATCTACCGAGTCGGCCGGATCGATTCACGGGCTGAGCAGACGTGGTACGGCTACGCCGCCAGTGTGCTGGGATTCTCGCTCGCGAGTGCGTTGCTGCTCTACTTCCTTCAGCGGATACAGGGTGTATTGCCGCTCAGTGACGGGCTGTCAGGGGTGAGCCCGGCGGTGGCGTTCAATACGGCGATTTCCTTTGTGGCCAATACGAACTGGCAGTCATACACTCCGGAAACGACGATGAGCAATGTCGTTCAGCCGTTGGGTTTGGCTGTTCAGAACTTCGTATCGGCAGCTGTAGGTATGGCGGTGGCGATTGCGCTCGTTCGCGGCTTCGTCCGAGTAGCGAGGGGCGGTGAGATCGGGAACTTCTGGGTAGACCTCACGCGAGGATGCCTTCGTATCCTGTTGCCGTTCTCGTTTGTGATCGCACTGATCCTGTTGAGTCAGGGCGTGATTCAGTCGTTCCACAGCGGATTTGCGTCGACGGGTCTCGACGGAAATGCCGTCACCAATGCCCTCGCACCGGTGGCGTCGCAGGAAGCGATCAAGGAACTCGGAACCAACGGCGGCGGAATCCTTGCTGCTAACTCCGCCCATCCGTTCGAGAATCCGACGCCGCTCAGCAACATCGTCGAGATTCTGGCGATACTGCTGATTCCGGTGTGTCTGACAAGGACTTTCGGAACGATGGTCAGTGACCGCCGTCAAGGGCTGACGCTGCTCGCTGTGATGGGTCTGTTGTGGAGCGGATTGCTGGCCGTCACATTGGCCGCTGAATCCGGTGCCCGCGGTGTCGCCGCAAGCGCAGCAGGTTCGATGATGGAAGGTAAGGAAGTTCGCTTCGGGATTCCCGGATCGGCATTGTTCGCGGTGAGCACCACCGGAACATCCACCGGCGCAGTCAACTCCGCACACGACAGTATGTCTCCCTTGGGCGGCGGTGCGGTCCTACTCAACATGCTGCTCGGAGAAATCGCTCCCGGCGGAGTCGGAACCGGTCTGTACGGCATCTTGGTCCTCGCGCTGATCGCGGTGTTTGTCGGCGGACTCCTGGTTGGCCGCACGCCCGAGTACCTCGGTAAGAAACTCGGCCGACGTGAAATCACCCTGGCAGCGCTCTCGATTCTGGTGATGCCTGCGCTGGTGTTGATCGGCACCGGCATCACAGTGATTCTCGGGTCGACCTTGGGATATCAAGGAAACGGCGGAGATCCGGGTTCGCCGGGGTCCATCCACGGCTTCAGTGAAGTGCTGTACGCCTTCGCGTCGGCGTCGAACAACAACGGCAGCGCATTCGGCGGTTTGACCGTCACGAGCGACTGGTTCCAGTCCTCGCTCGGTATCGCCATGCTGTTCGGCCGCTTCCTGCCCATCATCTTTGTGCTCGCATTGGCCGGATCATTGGCGTCGCAGAAGAAGGTGGCGCCCACCGTCGGTACCCTGCCCACGTCGGGGCCGATGTTCACCGGACTCCTCACCGGCACCGTTGTGTTGGTTGCCGCACTCACATTCTTCCCGGCCCTCGCACTGGGCCCTATCGCGGAGGCGCTCCAATGACCATGAATACCGAAGCGACCCTCAATACCGAAGAAAAACCTGTGGCGGTGGACAGCGTCGACGGCGCCGTCCATTCCCACCACGTCAAGGCCGGCGCGTTCAACCCGCGGCAGATGATCACTGCACTACCGGGCGCCGTACGCAAGCTCGACCCGCGGCATCTCGCCCGCAATCCGGTGATGTTCGTAGTGTTTGTCGGCTCCGTCATCACGACGGTCATGGCGATTGCCGAACCGTCCGTCTTCTCCTGGGTGATCACACTGTGGCTCTGGTTCACGGTGATCTTTGCCAACCTCGCCGAATCCGTGGCCGAGGGGCGCGGTAAGGCGCAGGCCGCCAGTCTGCGAAAGGTGAAGCAGGACACTACTGCCCATCGCATCACGCAGAGTGGTGCCATCGAGATGGTGTCCGGTACCGACCTCGTTGTCGGCGACCGGGTGATCGTGGTGGCGGGTGAGGTCATACCGGGCGACGGCGATGTCGTCGAAGGCATCGCGTCCGTCGACGAGTCCGCCATCACCGGCGAATCCGCGCCGGTGGTCCGCGAATCGGGCGGTGACCGGTGCGCCGTCACCGGTGGTACGACGGTACTCTCCGACCGCATCGTCGTGGAGATCACGGCGGCACCCGGCCAGTCGTTTGTGGACCGGATGATTGCGTTGGTCGAGGGCGCTTCGCGTCAGAAGACACCGAACGAGATTGCGCTCAACATCCTGCTTGCGTCGCTCACGGTGATCTTCCTGCTCGCGGTCGTTGCAATCGGTCCGATGGGGTTGTACGCCGGCCACGAGCAGGATCCGATCAAATTGATCGCCCTTCTGGTGTGCCTGATCCCGACTACGATCGGCGCACTGCTGTCCGCTATCGGCATCGCCGGGATGGATCGTCTGGTGCAGCGCAACGTGCTTGCGATGTCGGGACGCGCCGTCGAAGCTGCCGGGGATATCGACACACTGTTGATGGACAAGACCGGAACCATCACCTTCGGTAATCGCCGGGCCACGGCGCTGCATCCCGCTCCGGGTGTCTCGGCGCTCGAACTTGCTGCCGCAGCGCGGTTGTCGAGCCTTGCGGACGGAACTCCCGAGGGGCGCAGCATTGTCGAACTGTGCGCCGCACAGTTCGGCCTGGGAACCGAACCGACAGCGGACGAGAACCGGGCAGAGTTCGTTCCGTTCACAGCGCAGACGCGTATGAGTGGACTGGACCTGCCTGGTCGCGAGATCCGCAAAGGCGCGGCCGATGCCGTCCTGGGCTGGATTGCGCGAAACGGCGGAACAGTCGATGTTGCCGTCACCGATTCCGTGGGCGAGATAGCCCAGGCGGGCGGTACACCACTTGTTGTGGCTGTGGCAGAGGGTGAGAAAGCGTCGGTTCTGGGCGTCATCGCACTCTCGGACGTCGTCAAGCCCGGTATGGCAGAGCGGTTTGCGGAACTGCGCGCCATGGGAATCCGCACGATCATGATCACCGGAGACAATCCGTTGACCGCCAAGGCCATTGCGGACGAAGCTGGTGTGGACGACTTCATGGCGGAAGCGACGCCGGAAGACAAGCTTGCCCTGATCCGAAAGGAACAGGAGGGTGGTCGCCTCGTGGCGATGACCGGCGACGGTACCAATGACGCTCCCGCACTGGCGCAATCGGACGTCGGCGTCGCGATGAACACCGGTACCTCGGCGGCCAAAGAGGCCGGGAACATGGTGGATCTTGATTCCGATCCCACCAAGTTGATCGAGATCGTCGAGATCGGCAAGCAGTTGCTCATCACTCGCGGCGCGTTGACCACGTTCTCGCTGGCAAACGACCTCGCGAAGTACTTTGCGATTCTGCCGGCTCTGTTCAGTGGTATCTACCCGCAGTTGGATGCGCTGAACATCATGCGACTGGCCACTCCCGAGTCGGCAATCGTCTCGGCCGTGATCTTCAATGCGCTCGTCATCATCGCGCTGATTCCACTGTCCCTGAAGGGCGTTCGATACCGGCCGTCGACGGCGTCGGCGCTGCTCGGCCGAAATCTGCTGGTGTACGGACTCGGCGGTGTGATCACGCCGTTCGTCGGTATCTGGCTGATCGATCTTGTTGTTCGTTTGATTCCCGGGATTGGGTGACCTGTCATGCGTTTCACTATCGGTTTTGCCAAACAGGTATGGGCGGGCCTTCTGGTGCTGCTGTCGCTCACCGTGATTCTCGGCGTGATCTATCCCGCCGCGGTCTGGGGAGTCGGCCGGATCAGTTCCGGTTCCGCTGAAGGGTCACCAGTGACCGATGCGGCCGGGTGCGTAGTCGGAAGTGCTTGGGTAGGCGTCGATCCGCAGGTGCCGGAGGGAGCGCGCGACCCGTTCTTCCACAACCGGGTTGTGGGTTCGGTTGCGGACGAGGACCCCTTTGCAACGGGTGATCCCGCCGCTGCGTTGCCCTTGAACCAGGGGCCTAGCAGTGAGATTCTTGCCGACTTCATCGCCGAGCGTCGGGCCGCCATCGCGGATCGCGAGGGTGTAGACCCGTCGTCCGTCCCCGTCGACGCCGTCACCGGTTCGGGCTCGGGCATCGATCCGCACATCAGCCCGGCTTACGCGCTGCTGCAGGTGCCCCGGGTTGCCTCGACCAACGGGATATCCGAAGACGCGGTACGGGAATTGGTGAGCGAGCACACCGACGGGCGGCAGTTGGGCTTCCTCGGTGAGGAGCGCGTCAACGTCCTCGAACTGAATCTTGCTCTCGGATTGACGGCGCCTACGTGTGCCACGTCGACTGCTGGTGGATGATTGTCACGTGAGTTCTTCTGAGAAGGTCGGTACGCGCAAACGAGGTGAACTGCGCATCTACCTCGGCGCAGCGCCAGGCGTCGGAAAGACCTTTGCGATGCTCGGTGAGGCTCATCGCCGCCGGGCCCGTGGAACTGATGTGGTCGCGGCCGTTGTGGAATCACACGGCCGCGCCCGCACCGCCGAGCAGATCGGCGACCTCGAGATCATCGCGCCCAAGCTGGTCGAATATCGGGGCACACGGATGCCGGAACTTGATGTCGAGGCGGTGCTGGCTCGTCGCCCCGCCTTGGTGTTGGTGGACGAATTGGCGCACACCAACACACCGGGAAGTAAGAATCACAAGCGGTGGCAGGACGTGCAGGAGTTGTTGGACGCCGGAATCGACGTCCTCTCGACCGTCAACGTGCAACACCTCGAAAGCCTCAACGACGTAGTCGCGCACATCACGGGGGTCACACAGCAGGAAACGGTTCCGGATGAAATTGTGCGCGGTGCGGCGCAGGTCGAGTTGGTCGACATCACTCCGGAAGCATTGCGACGCAGACTGTCCCACGGAAACGTCTATGCCCCCGAACGAGTCGACGCGGCCCTCGGAAACTACTTCCGGCGCGGAAACCTCACCGCGCTACGCGAGTTGGCGCTTCTGTGGGTAGCCGATCAGGTGGATGCGGCGCTGGCGAAGTACCGGGCCGAGAACAAGATCACCGACACCTGGGAAGCGCGCGAACGCGTTGTCGTTGCGGTGACCGGGGGACCGGAGTCGGAAACCCTGGTACGACGCGCTTCTCGGATCGCCTCCAAGTCGAGTGCCGAACTCATGGTGGTGCACGTCGTTCGCGGCGACGGCCTCACCGGTGTCTCGGCACCGGAGATGGGAAAGGTGCGCGCACTGGCAACCGGGGTGGGCGCAACACTGCACACCGTGGTCGGCGACGACGTACCGTCGACGCTCCTCGAGTTCGCGCGTGAGGAGAACGCCACGCAGTTGGTCTTGGGGACGTCGCGGCGGTCGCGGTTGGCCCGAATTCTCGACGAGGGGATCGGCGCGGCGGTCGTTCAGCAGTCCGGCGGCATCGACGTGCACATGGTCACCCACGAGGAAGCGACCGTCCGCCGTCGGATCTCTTTGTTCGGCCGATCCGAGCGACGCCTGCTGTCGTGGATTGCGGCAGTGGTGGTTCCGACGGCCGCAGCCGGACTCATGGGTTTGATCGACCGGATCTCCGGTGTGCAGGGCGAAAACGCGTTGTTCTTCGTGGTGGTGGTTCTGGTCGCGCTACTCGGTGGTGTTGGGCCGGCCATGGTGTCTGCTCTGATATCGGGACTACTGCTCAATTACTTCTTCACCGACCCCAAATACAGCTTCACGATTGCCGAACCCGACAACTTCATCACGACGGTCGTTCTGCTGATAGTGGCTGTGGCAGTGGCTGTTCTGGTGGATGCGGCCGCCAAAAAAGCGCGGGAAGCGAAGCGCGCTTCGGAGGAAGCGGAACTTCTGACACTGTTTGCGGGGTCGGTTCTCCGCGGCGCTGACCTGTCCACGCTGCTCGAGAAAGCTCGCGAAATCTACCGTCAACGTGGGGTTTCGGTGGTGCATCATGAGGACGGCGTAGTCGCTGCGGTGGGCGCCGAACCGCCGGCACGTGAGGCTGACGCGGATACCGTGTGCGAGGTCAACGACGGCGAATACGCGCTACTGCTATCGGGGCCGGAGCTGAGTGCGCGTGATCGACGGGTGCTGACCGTTGTTGCGCACCAGGCGGTCGGCATGATCCGTCAGGACAAGCTCACGGTCGAAGCGAGCAAAGCGGCAGCACTGACCGAGGCCGATCAACTGCGCCGAGCGTTGCTTTCGGCTGTGAGCCATGACCTTCGGACACCTCTTGCCGGCGTCAAGGCTGCTGTGTCGAGCTTGCGCAGCGACGACATCGAGTTCTCACCCGAGGACACGGCAGAACTACTGGCCACCATCGAGGAGTCTGCGGATCAGTTGACCGCTCTGGTCGGCAACCTGCTTGATTCGTCCAGACTGGCTGCGGGAGTGGTCAAGCCGACGTTGCGGGCGGTATACCTCGACGAAGTTGTTCACCGGGCGCTGCTCGGATTGGGCATCGGCGGCAGGTCGGACTCCCGATCCCACAGTGTGATCGTCGACGTGGGTACTGTTGCCGTGCAAGCCGATCAGGGTTTGCTCGAGAGAGTGATTGCCAACCTCGTGGACAACGCTTTGCGGTACGGCGGCAGAACTCCGGTGCGGGTGGGAGCAGCACGCGTCGGAGACCGTACCGTCATCACCGTCGCAGATACCGGCCCCGGTGTACCCCGCGGCGAAGCCGAATCGATGTTCCAGCCGTTTCAGCGAATGGGGGATCGCGACAACACGGGCGGCGTCGGGCTCGGACTGTCCGTGGTTCGCGGATTTGTCGACGCGATGGGCGGAACGGTCAGTGCCACCGACACTCCGGGCGGTGGGTTGACGATGATGGTCGAACTGGCCGGTGCAGGAACGAATGGAAGCGAGTCATGAGCCGGATACTGGTTGTCGACGACGAACCGCAGATCTTGCGGGCACTACGCATCAACCTCACTGTGCGTGGATACGACGTGGTGACGGCGTCCACCGGTGCAGGGGCGCTGCGCGCTGCAGCGGAACGGCCGCCGGACGTGGTGATTCTCGACCTCGGTCTGCCGGACATGGACGGCACCGAAGTGCTTGCCGGACTGCGTGGCTGGTGTACCGCGCCGGTCATCGTGTTGTCGGCACGCACCGAC
Source organism: Rhodococcus globerulus (assembly GCF_019334125.1). NCBI lineage: Bacteria > Bacillati > Actinomycetota > Actinomycetes > Mycobacteriales > Nocardiaceae > Rhodococcus > Rhodococcus globerulus. The sequence continues at coordinate 5,619,394 of NZ_CP079698.1, read as the reverse complement.
TCGGCAGACAAGGTCGAAGCGTTGGATGCCGGTGCGGACGATTACGTCACCAAGCCGTTCGGGATGGACGAATTCCTGGCGAGGGTGCGCGCGGCGGCGCGACGAGGAGTATCGGCAACCGACACGTCGGAACCGTCGGTGGAGACGGCCTCGTTCACCGTCGATTTGTCGGCGAAGACGGTCAGTCGGCGCGGCGAGCAGGTACATCTGACGCCCACCGAGTGGGGAATGCTCGAGATGCTGGTGCGCAACCGCGGAAAGTTGGTCGGGCAGAAGGAACTTCTCCGTGAGGTGTGGGGACCGGCCTACGACACCGAGACCCACTACCTGCGGGTCTATCTGGCTCAACTGCGTCGCAAACTCGAAGACGACCCGGCTCACCCCAAGCACCTGATCACGGAAGCGGGGATGGGTTACCGCTTCGTGGTGTGAGAGCTCGGTGGTGTGAGAATTCGGGTGGTGTCGGCTCAGGGGTGCGTGACGATCAGGAGTGGACACAGCGCTCGGTGTAAGAGGTTTCGACTTGTCGAGCCCAGCAACATGGACTTGAAACCGCCGCGTCCCCGTCGGCCGACAACAACCAATTGCGCAGACTTCGACTCGGTGATCAGCTCTTGAGCAGGGTTGTCGTGCACCACAACTCGACGAACGACGACGTCGGGATACTGGTCCTTCCATCCGGCAAGCCGTTCGGCGAGAACTGCGTGCTCGGCAATAGCGACGGCATCCCAGTCGAGAGACTCGCCGTCGGGATCGGTGCGGAATGCTGTGGACAGGTGAGAATCGCTCCAAGCGTGGACGGCAACAAGTTCGACGCCGTGCAGCGACGCTGTTTCGAAGGCTTGGGCCAGTGCAGGTTCGCTGTGTTCGCTGCCGTCGACGCCGACAACAACGGGACGGCCTCTCGCCGGTTCGTCCTCCGAAGGTAGTTCTCGGATCACGGCCACCGGACACCGGGCATGCAGGACAATCGCTGTACTGACAGAACCGAGAATCCCGTCAGCCCAACGGCCGAGGCCACGCGAGCCTACGACCAGCATTGCGGAGTCCGCTGATTGTTCGAGCAAAATGTCGACCGGGTGCCCGAAACCGAGGTGCTCGGTGACAACCGGGCCGTCACCTGTTGCAGGCAGCGCCGCCGCTCGGCCACGGGACAGTCGGAGTTTTCCTTCCCGACGCTTCGCGGCAAACTGCGGCGCACCGAGAGTGAAAGCGTTTCCGTACGTGCTCGGTTCGCCGCGGATCGCGGCAACAATATGAAGAGGCCGCCGGCGGAGAACTGCCTCGTGCGACGCCCAGCGAACCGCGTCCAACGAGCGCGTCGAACCGTCCACTCCCACGACAATTGGTGCATTCATGCTCGTCCTCCTGAGTCGACACGTTGAGGCAGTAAGACGGCAGCGCCGGTAATTCGGTCCTCGGCCAGGTCGACCAAGGCCCGATTCGCATCGGCCAGCGGATACGTGTTGGCGGTGATTTCGAGGTGGTGCTCGCCGGCAAACGCGAGGAACTCCCGAGCATCGCGCCGTGTGTTTGCGGTGACCGAACGAATTTCGCGCTCGTAGAACAAGTGGTGCCGATAGTTCAGGCTCGGTATGTCGGAGAGGTGTATCCCGGCGATCGACAGGATTCCGCCACGGTTCAGCGCGGTGAGTGCAGTCGGAACCAGATCTCCGGCGGGAGCAAAGAGGATGGCTGAATCCAGCGGAGTGGGTGGACGGTCGCGGCTACCCTGCACCGAGGCCGCGCCGAGCTGCGAGGCCAGTGCGCGCGCCGATTCGCTGCGCGTCATGACGTGGACTTCTGCGCCCCGCGCAATCGCGACTTGCGCGGCAATGTGTGCGCTCCCGCCGAAACCGTAAATCCCCAGTCGCCCACCATCGGGGACCTCGGCGCGCTGAAGTGCCCGAAATCCGATGATGCCGGCGCACAGCAGCAGTGCGGTTTCGGCATTGCTGTACCCATCGGGCAAGCGCAACGCGAATTCGGCTGTCGCCACGGCATATTCGGCGTAGCCGCCGTCGATGTCCCAGCCCGTGTACGTGGAGTTCGGGCACAGGTTCTCCCGGCCGCGCAAGCAGTACTCGCACTCGCCGCACGTGGAATGCAGCCACGGAATTCCGACGCGATCGCCAGGGGAGAAGTCCTCGACCGCCGTACCGACCTCTTCGACCACACCGACAATTTCGTGGCCGGGAACCACGTTTGCGCGATGTACGGGCAGTTCGCCTTCGGCAATATGCAGATCGGTTCGACACACTCCGCAGGCGAGAACCCGGACCAGTAATTCGCCCGAGGTAGGCACCGGCCGCGATTGTTGTACCTCGACTAATGGGTGCGTTCGGACCGGCCCAGGCTGGTGTACCTGCCACGAGGCCATTGGCGTCGAAGTTCCGGGGATGTCGTTCACCACTTAATCGTGCGCCTCAGCGCTTCCCCGTGGAAGAGGGCGAAGTGTGTCGGTGGCCTGTGCGAACATCTGTTCGTGTCGATGTCGTCAGATGCTCGCGGCGATCACCGGTCCGGTGGCGCCACGATCCTGCATGCCGATCTCGACTCGTTCTACGCCTCCGTCGAACAGCGAGACGATCCTGGTTTGATCGGGCGACCCGTCATCGTGGGCGGGGGTGTGGTGCTGGCGGCCAGCTACGAGGCCAAAGCATTCGGGGTCCGGACCGCAATGAGTGGTGGTCAGGCGCGTACGTTGTGTCCGCAGGCAATTGTCGTTCCGCCGCGCATGGACGCGTACTCACAGGCGAGCAAGGACGTATTCGAGGTCTTTCATGACACATCGCCGCTGGTAGAGGGGATCTCGATCGACGAAGCCTTCCTGGAAGTCGGGGGACTGGCACGCATTGTCGGCACTCCACTCCAGATCGGCGCCAACCTCAGACGAGACGTGGCCGAGCAGGTTGGCCTCCCCATCACCGTCGGCATTGCCCGCACGAAGTTCCTGGCAAAGGTCGCCAGTGCCTATGCCAAACCCGACGGATTGCTGCTGGTGCCACCGGACGGTGAGCGTGAATTCCTGCATCCGCTGCCCGTGGAAAGGCTGTGGGGCGTCGGCAAGATCACGGCGCAGAAGCTGCGGAATTTCGACATCGCGACGGTGGGGGACATCGCGCGGCATGACGAGTCGTCCATCGTGTCGATTCTGGGTCGCGGCGCCGGCCGACACCTGTACGCGCTCTCGCACAACCGGGATCCGCGGCCGGTGCGTGCGTACGGCGGCCGAAGCTCGATGGGCGCTCAGCACGCATTAGGTCGAGGTGTGCACTCACGATCCGAACTCGAGGTGTCGTTGATGTCGCTGGTCGATCGGGTGTCGCGCCGCATGCGCTCCGCGCAACAAACCGGCCGCACCGTCACACTCCGGCTGCGTTTCGGCGATTTCACGCGCGCAACTCGTTCCCACACGCTGCGCCGTTCGACGGCCGAAACCACGGATCTGTTGAATGCGGCGATGGCGCTGCTGAGCGATGCGGCGCCACTCATCGCCGACAAAGGCATCACGCTGATCGGTGTTGCCGTATCCAATCTGGACCGAAGCGGCGCGGAGCAATTGGAACTGTCCTTCGACGGCGGGCCGGATACCGCTGCCCTCGACTCCGCGATGGACAGTGTGCGGAAGAAGTTCGGCTCGGGGGCGCTCACGCGGGCAGTGCTCATCGGCCGCGATCCCGACGTTTCGGTGCCGCTGCTCCCTGACTAGCCGCTCGCGCAGCAGCGTCAGGACGTCAGCCGAATTGTTTCGTGCGTAGCGCTTGCGAGATCAGAAGTTGTGGCCTCGATCAATTGACGAGAAAGGTCGGCCAAAGCGCGCGCGACCGCAAGTTCGTCACCGATCTCGGGTACGTCTCGGTCGGCGGGATTGCAGCGCGCGAAACCAGCTCCTGCGAAGTGCGTGTCTTCCTGCGCCCGCAGTCGGGCAATCGCGCGAGTTCGGTTTGCCGTGTCGGATGTGTGTTCGTCGATGGTGATATCCACCGACCAGTGCTTTTCGTTCATGATGTGACCCCCTTCGGCGTACGTTCCATTGTCCTCGGTCGAGTGACGCGTGCGATAGGGCTGAAGGACGGTCTTCGATTGCTGCGTGGGTGGGCGTCGCAGCGCGCATGATTACTTGGCCGCCGAACAACCCCATGACGAGGAGTCACCATGAAGTCCTTCCGAAGTGCTGTCGAAGCGCGCGATACCGACGCCATGGAGGCGCTGCTCGCCGACAACGTGGTCTTCACCAGTCCTGTTGCCTTCATGCCGTATCCCGGCAAGGCGATCACGGCGTCGATCCTGCGCGGTGTGATGCGGGTGTTCGAGGATTTCCGGTATGTGCGCGAGATCGAGTCGGCAGATGGGCGCGATCATGCCTTGGTCTTCGAGGCAACAGTGGACGGCAAGCTCGTAAACGGTTGCGACTTTCTGCATTTCGACGACGACGGGCTGATCGACGAGTTCACGGTGATGGTCCGGCCGCTGTCAGGTGCCAACGCCCTTGCTGCCGCCATGGGTGAGCAGTTTCCGCGCATTCGGGAAGAGGCGATGAATGAGCTGAAGTGAGCACGGTTTGTGTGTAGTGAGCAGCTGTTTCGGCCTGCTGGAGTGCGTGTTCACTGCACAGAAACCATGCTCGCTTACCGCGTCGACGCCATAGGGGTTGTGTGAGACTCGTCGTAGCACTAAGTTGAGCCACATCGAGTTACAGGCACTGTGAGGAGACACCGATGGCCAGGTCGACATCGATCACCATGGACCAGTCGTACCGCGAGTTGCTGGCGACGCTGTCCGACGGCTCGGTGCACAGGAGGTTCGACCCCTATCTCGACATCGATTGGGACGCACCGGAATACGCGATCGATCCCGACGACCCCCGGTGGGTGCTGTCGTCGATATCCGATCCGCTCGGTGCCACGAGTTGGTATCAGGAGCAGTCCCTCGGGCGTCGCATCGCGATGGGGAAATGGCGCCAGGCCAATGTCACCAAGGTGGGTTCGGCGTTCGAGAGCATCCTGATTCGCGGAATGATGGACTACATCATGGCGCTGCCGAACCAATCCCCGGAGTTTCGGTATTGCCTGCACGAGATGACCGAAGAGTGCAATCACATTCAGATGTTCCAGGAATTCGTCAATCGGGTTGGCGTCGACGTTCCGGGGATGCGCCCGCTGTTTCGCCGAATGTCTCCGTATGTCGGCTTGCTGGGCGCTAGGTTCCCGGTCATCTTCTTCATCGGCATCCTCGCCGGTGAGGAACCGATCGATCACTTCCAGAAGGATCTCATCCGCGAAGGCAAGGACACCGTCCCGGTGATGTTGCGCACCATGGAGATTCACATCGCGGAAGAGGCCAGGCACATTTCCTTCGCGCATGATTTCCTGCGCACGCATGTTCCGAGACTGAGTCCATTCGGCCGTGCGATGACGTCTGTCGCCTTCCCCGGCGCGATGCGTTGGCTGTCCGGCGAAATCATGGCACCGCCGAAGGAGTTTGCGGAAAAGTTCGACATTCCCGACTCGGTGATCCGGGAAGCATTTTGGGACAGTCCTACGTCGCGCCGAATCCTGGGTAACTACTTCGGTGAAATGCGCGCATTGGCAGACGAGTTGGGGCTGATGAATCCAGTCTCGCGGCGGGCTTGGAAGAAGTTCGGAATCGCCGGCGACAGGGCCCGGTATCGCGGTGAACCGAGGCGTTGGACAAAATCCCGTCGCTAGCGGTCGTATAAACCGTCGGTGCCGCGTGGGACACTTGTTCGGTGAGGTTGTATCGAGACACGGCGGTGGTGCTGCGCCTGCATAAGCTGGGGGAAGCCGACCACATCGTCACGTTGCTCACCCGTCAATTCGGGTTGGTGCGTGCCGTGGCCAAGGGTGTCCGCAGAACTACCTCCAAGTTCGGTGCGCGGCTCGAACCGTTTGCGCATGTCGACGTCCAACTCCTGCCGGGTAAAAATCTGGACATCATCACGCAGGTCCAGACGGTGGACGCCTTTGCCACCGACATCGTCGACGATTACAGCCGGTACACCACGGCCTGCGCGGTACTCGAAACCGCGGAACGACTGGCCGGCGAAGAACGTGCACCGGCGCCGCAACTTCAGCGGCTCACTGTCGGCGCCCTGCGGGCTATCGCCGAGCAGGGCCGTCCCGTCGAATTTGTTCTCGACGCTTTTCTTCTCCGGGCCATGGGTTACGCGGGTTGGGCGCCCGCACTCGGGGAATGTGCCAAGTGTTCGTCTCCCGGCCCGCACCGCGCTTTCCACGTCGCGGCCGGCGGGGCGGTCTGTACGTACTGTCGCCCACCCGGATCTGCGACTCCGTCGCCCGGTGTCCTTGATCTGATGGAAGCGTTGCTGCGGGGGGAGTGGGAAGGTACCGACGTGGCGCCGACCTCACTACGCACTCAGGCAAGTGGCCTGGTCGCAGCGCATTTGCAGTGGCATCTGGAGCGGCAATTGCGCACGCTACCGCTCATCGAACGGTCAAGGCCGCATGCGGCGGTCGAGGGCGCTGCGGCGGTGGGGCAGGATGGAACGCGTGATTCGACGACGCGAACCGCGCACCCCGCTTGATTCTGCTGCAGATCGGGTGATCCGGCCACCGGACCCACACCCGTCCGGAGCAAAACCGCCGATCCTGCAAACCGAATTGATCCCGCGCCATGTTGCGCTGGTGATGGACGGCAACGGACGCTGGGCTCAGGAGCGCGGTTTGCCGCGCACAGCCGGTCACGAGCGCGGCGAAGCCGTACTGATGGACACGGTGTGCGGGTGCATCGAGATGGGCGTCGAGTGGCTTTCCGCGTATGCCTTCTCCACCGAGAACTGGAAGCGCAGCCCCGACGAGGTGCGTTTCCTCATGGGCTTCAACCGTGACGTGATTCGTCGTCGACGCGACGAGATGAACGAGATGGGCGTGCGTGTTCGCTGGGCGGGCCGGAAGCCACGATTGTGGGCGAGTGTCATCAAGGAACTCGAGATCGCCGAAGAGCTCACCAAGAACAACACGGTGATGAACCTGACGATGTGCGTCAACTACGGTGGGCGCGCCGAAATTGCCGACGCGGTCAAGGAAATCGCCAAGCGGGTGGCTGCCGGCGAGATCAATCCAGACAAGATCACCGAGGCCACCGTTGCGAAGTACCTCGACGAACCCGACATGCCGGACGTCGACCTGTTCCTGCGCCCCTCAGGGGAGCAGCGTACGTCCAATTTCTTGATCTGGCAGTCCGCGTACGCCGAAATGGTGTACCAGGAGAAGCTGTTTCCCGATTTCGACCGTCGTGACCTGTGGGCCGCGTGTGTCGAATATGCCTCACGCGACCGCCGATTTGGTGGAGTGAAATGACAGGTGAAAATATGACCGAGACCGACAACGCCGCACGACTGCAAGAGCGTGCCGCCGAAGCGCTGGCACATTTTGTGACCGTCGACGTGGCCGACGACGGTTCACTGGGTTTCCAGTACGCCGGCGCATTGTGCTCGGTTCAGGCGATGAACCTCTCCGAAGGCCTCGACGTTCTGTCGATGACGTGCGTGCTGGCGTGGGACCGTCCGGTCAGCGCCGCGCTGCACCGCAAGGTAGCCGAGCGCAACCGCACCATCCAGTTCGGATCCATCGCGGTGTTCGGGCACGGCAGTCTCGCAGATGTCATTCTGCGGTACACGTTCCCGGCAGCGGGACTGGAAGACGAAGCGCTCACTACGATGCTGCTCCTGGCGCTCACGGGAGCCGATACGGCTCGACAGGGACTACTTCCTTAAACCTGAACGCACCGATTCTTCGAGGAGTAGTCCATGACGCTCGAGATCCACAAGGCCTGCGAAGTCACCGACGAGCTGGTTGAAGCCTGCGCGAGACTCATTCCGCAGCTGTCGAAGTCGGCGCCACCAGTCACCGCGGCGTCGCTCGAGAAGGTTGTGGCCTGCCCCACGAACACACTTTTCGTGGCCAGGCTCGACGGTCGTATCGTCGGAACGCTGACCCTGGTCGTCTTTCCGACCCCGACCGGCTACCGCGCCTGGATCGAGGACGTTGTGGTCGACGGGGCGGCTCAAGGCCGACAGGTCGGATCCGCGCTGACCACAGCAGCCCTCGCTCGCGCCGAGGAGCTCGGTGCCCGCACTGTGGATCTGACCTCGAGGAGCTCGCGGGTAGCCGCGAATCAGCTCTACCGGAAACTCGGTTTCGAGCCGCGCGAATCCAATCTGCTTCGGTTTTCGCTGGCTGATTAAGTCGCGGCCGCGCAATCGCGGCAGGTACCAAAAATTTCGACGGTGTGACTGACGTCGGTGAAACCGTTGTCGTCGGCGATGGTCTGTGACCACTGCTCGACCATCGCGCCTTCCACCTCCACGGTGTAGCCGCAATTGCGGCACACGAGGTGGTGATGGTGGCCGGAAGAGCAACGGCGATAGACGGATTCACCGGTGTCGGTGCGCAGGACGTCGATGGTTCCGGCGTCGGCGAGGGTCTGCAGGGTTCGGTAGACGGTGGTCAGGCCGATGGCTTCACCACGCTTGCGCAGTTCGTCGTGCAGCTCTTGCGCCGACTTGAACTCGCCGATGTCGTCGAGCAGTGCGGAGATCGCGCTGCGCTGTTTGGTCGATCGAATGCCGACAGTGGCGCTGCGCTTGAATGCAGACTGACCGGTGGTGTTCATGTTGGTGGTGATCATCCTTCTTCTGCGTGGGCGACAGCGTCCACGACTATGTGGGCCAGATGGTCGTCGGCCAGTCGATAGAGAACTTCGCGTCCGTGGCGTTCGCCACGCACGACGCCCGCAGCCTTCAGGACACGAAGGTGCTGGCTGATGAGCGGTTGGGTGACGCCGAGGGCGCCGACAAGTTCGTGGACGCACCGCTGCGACTGGTGGAGTTGGAGCACGATCGCGATGCGGACAGGTGCGGCGAGCGCTCGCAGGATCTCACCGGCCGCAGCCAGAGTTTCCTTGGGTGGAACCACGGCTGGTGGGACGGGTTCGAACGGGTCATGTGTGTGATCGAGCGCGTCGTGATCATGGTGGTTGTGGAGATCGCCGGTATCCGCAATGCTCACAGCGAGGCTCCTTCGAGGGATGTGTCACAACGTTCCTGCGTAGCCATAAGACCACACTATTGCAAATCACATTCATTTTGATATGCACAAGTACGCATGTCAACCGTGGCGCGAAGTCCACTTCCGGGGCCGGTTAGTCTGGACATGCAAAAAGCGCAGGAAAACCGTGCATCTATTACCCAGATGGAGAGCAATCCAGTGGCACCCAAGTCCAAGATCGAAGCCGTCGTCAATCTCGCCAAGCGGCGAGGCCTGGTCTACCCGTGCGGTGAGATCTACGGAGGCACCAAGTCCGCATGGGACTACGGCCCATTGGGTGTCGAGCTCAAGGAGAACATCAAGCGTCAGTGGTGGCGGAACATGGTCACCAGCCGCGAGGACGTTGTCGGCCTCGACTCCTCGGTGATTTTGCCCCGCGAGGTTTGGGTTGCATCCGGACACGTCGGCGTCTTCAACGACCCGCTCGTAGAGTGCCTCAACTGTCACAAGCGTCACCGTCAGGATCACCTGCAGGAGGCGTACGCGGAGAAGAAGAAGCTCGACAACCCGGACGACGTCACGATGGACCTCATCGGGTGCCCCGACTGCGGCACCGTCGGCCAGTGGACCGAACCGCGCGACTTCAACATGATGCTCAAGACGTACCTCGGCCCCGTCGAGAGCGAAGAGGGCATGCACTACCTGCGTCCCGAAACCGCGCAGGGCATCTTCGTGAACTTCGCCAACGTGCTGACCACGTCGCGTAAGAAGCCGCCGTTCGGCATCGGCCAGATCGGCAAGAGCTTCCGCAACGAGATCACCCCAGGCAACTTCATCTTCCGCACCCGCGAGTTCGAGCAGATGGAGATGGAATTCTTCGTCAAGCCCGGCGAGGACGACGCGTGGCACAAGTACTGGATCGACTACCGCATGGACTGGTACACCGGCCTCGGCATCAACAAGGACAACCTGCGCCTGTACGAGCACGCGAAGGAAAAGCTCTCGCACTACTCCAAGGGCACCACGGACATCGAGTACCGCTTCCACTTCCAGGGCAGCGAATGGGGTGAGCTCGAGGGCATCGCGAACCGCACCGACTTCGACCTCTCGACGCACTCCAAGCACTCGGGCACCGAGCTGAACTACTTCGACCAGACAACCGGCGAGCGCTACACGCCGTACGTCATCGAGCCGGCCGCAGGTCTAACCCGTTCGCTCATGGCCTTCCTCGTCGACGCGTACACCGAGGACGAAGCCCCCAACGCCAAGGGCGGCGTCGACAAGCGCACGGTGCTGCGCCTGGATCGTCGTCTCGCTCCGGTCAAGGCCGCTGTCCTGCCGCTCTCGCGCAATGCGGATCTCACGCCAAAGGCAAAAGATCTTGCAGCGCAACTGCGTCAGAACTGGAACGTCGAATTCGACGACGCCGGCGCCATCGGCCGCCGCTACCGTCGTCAGGACGAGATCGGCACCCCGTTCTGCATCACGGTCGACTTCGACACCCTCGAAGACCAGGCAGTCACCGTTCGCGAGCGTGACTCCATGGCTCAGGAACGCGTCGCACTCGATCAGGTCGAGAGCTACCTTGCGACGCGACTGATCGGTTCTTAAGCCGTATCCGTCTCGGGCGGCCTTCCTCGATAACGAGGGAGGCCGCCCGTTTGCTGTTCCCGGCGGCCTTCGAGGCGTAAGAACAGACATATGAGACAACTCAGTGTGACCAACAGCGTGACTCTCGACGGTGTCATGCAGGCACCGGGTGGGCCCGACGAGGACCGTCGCGGCGGATTCGAGCACGGGGGATGGGCTGCGCCGTTCAGTGACGCGGTCATGGCGCGGAAGATGGGCGAGGGAATGGCTGCGAGATCGCAGCTACTCTTCGGACGACGGACGTACGAGAGTTTTGCGTCGTACTGGCCGCACCAGACCGTCAATCCGTTCACCGAAGTGCTCGACAACACGCAGAAATATGTTGCGTCGCGGACATTGACCGAACCGCTGCCGTGGAAGAACTCGACGTTGCTCCGCGGTGACGCGGCCGACGCGGTTGCCCAGTTGAAGGACACCGAGGGACCGGATCTGGTGATTCTGGGTAGTGGGGAACTGATCACGTCGTTGGCGCAGCGCCAATTGATCGACACCTACATTCTGCTCATCCATCCTGTGGTTCTCGGAACGGGACGCAGGTTGTTTCCTGACGGCGCCGCACTCGCGCGGTTCACTCTCGCCGAAAGTGTTTCCACCACAACCGGAGTCATCATGGCGACATATCAGTTGCAGTGAGTGGGGCGAAAAACTCGAGTTGCCAGCGCTGGGATCTGACGGCCTGCACACTGGTCGGCGCTACCCACGGCGGGTAGACGCGAATGGCGCGTTTACCGCCCGTGAAGTCTGTCGAAACCACTCGATTCGTGACGAGGGCGTCGACGGGAAAAATGAAGTGCCCCAGTTGTTCTCCGTCGTATACCTCCACGACGAACAATTCGACGCCGTCGGAAATATCGAACGGGCGGATCGGCCCGGCGTCCGATCGTCGCCACAGCGTCACGAACTGCCCGAGTTTGGTAGGAGTCGTCTTTGCGCGACGGTACACGGCGCTGCGCCCGTCGACAGTGAGGGAGTGAGCGCTGTACTCCGCGCCCTCGGGTTCGGGAATCGGTGTGGACCAGGTACATCCGTGAGCGTTCATCGGCAATGATGATGGCACGGGTCACCGACAGCGCTGAAGGTGCAGCGCTGTCGGTGGTGGGGGATTCAGGCTGAGGGCACCTTGTCGAGGAACCCGAGAACAAGCGTCAACCGGCCGTCGTCATTTCGTTCGAGCACGTCGAATCCGTCGATCAGGGATTCTTTGCCGGCCGGGCCGAGCTTCCAGCCGAACCGAGCTTGGCTGTGGTGTGAGTCCACCGGTCCGGCGAGTGTGAAGGTCATGCCCGGAAACTGCTGCTGCACAGCGCTGATCATCGCGTCGATCTGGCTGTGTCCGGTCACATCTGCCAGTGGATCGGTATACCGGCCGTCGGCCGCGAACAGTTGCTCGATTCGTTCCTGACGAGCGCCCGCATCGGTTTCGTTCCACAGGTCGATGTAGGCGTGTGCGATTGCGTCGAAGTCACTCATGGCAGATCCTCCTGGTTGTCGAGGTCCGGGGTTTGTTTCCCGGCTGAGATCACTGTGCCAAGTGGATGTGACGTCAGTCGATTACCTCGGAGGTCATGGCGTTGATTACACCTTGTCGCTACGTTGAGTGGATGACTCAGAGCACGCATGTGGGAGCCCAGCTGAAGTCGTGGCGTGCAAGACGACGGCTCACTCAGTTGGGGCTTTCCTCCGCTGCCGGAGTTTCGACGAGGCACCTGAGTTTCATCGAAACCGGTCGATCGAAACCCAGTAAGGACATGATTATCCACTTGTCCGAGTGTTTGGAAGTGCCGCTACGGCAGCGGAATACGCTGTTGCTGGCGGGTGGTCATGCACCGGCCTATTCGGAGAATGCGTTGGCGGAAACGCCGATGTCCGCTGTCAGCGACGCCATCAATCGCATCGTCGACGCCCATGACCCGTACCCGGCTGTGGTGGTCGATCACCAGTGGGATCTGATCGTCGGCAATCGCGCGGTAAGCATCCTGACGGAGGGCGCTGCGTCGTTTCTTCTGGAGCCGCCGGTCAACGTTCTGCGGCTGAGTTTGCATCCCGAAGGCATGGCTGAGCGCATCGTGAACTTGGCGCAGTGGCGAAATCACGTGATCGCTCGGCTGCGCCGTGAGGTCGAGGTAACCGCCGACGCGCAGTTGGGTGCGCTGTTGGAAGAATTGCTGACTTATTCCAGCGGCGGCGAGTCGCATGAGGACGAGAGTTCTCTGTTGGTGCCCTTGCGGATTCGCGCGGGCGACACCGAACTGGCGATGTTCAGTACCACCACCGTGTTCGGTACGCCGCGCGATGTCACTTTGGCAGAGATCGCGATCGAATGTTTTTATCCATCCGACCGCGAGACCGCGGAGTTCTTCAGAGCGAAATCAGAGTGACTTCTTGCCGAACTTCAGCTTCCAGGGAACCAGTGCCGATTCGAGCTGAACAGCCAGGCTCATCTTCGAGACGCCGTCGGTGCGCTCCTCGAAACGGATGGGGGTTTCGGCAATCTTCATGCCGCGCTGCACAACTCGGTAGTTCATCTCGACCTGGAAGGCGTAACCGTTGCTCTGCACCGATTCGACGTCGATGGCGCGCAACGTCTTTGCGTGCCACGCCTTGAATCCGGCGGTGGCATCCTTGACGTGCAGCCGCAAGATTGCGTTGACGTAGAAGTTGGCCCATGCCGACAGTGCCTTGCGGTGCCACGGCCAGTCGCCGGCCACGGCGCCGCCCTCGACGTAACGCGAACCGAGCACCACCGCAGCGTCGGTTGTGGTGAGGATCTCGATCATGGCGGGGATCACTTCGGACGGATGAGACAGGTCCGCGTCCATCTGAATGACGATGTCGGCGTTCTCGGCGAGGGCCCGCGTCATACCGGCGACGTACGCGCGGCCGAGTCCGTCCTTGGCGGTGCGATGCAGAACACCCACCGGGATGGGGCCGTCGATGCCGAGCTTGTCAGCTACCTCGCCGGTTCCGTCGGGGGAGTTGTCGTCCACCACGAGTACTGCCAGGTTCGGGATCTTCAATGCGGCGAGACGATCGACGAGCTTGGGCAGGTTTTCACGCTCGTTGTACGTGGGTACCACGACGGTAATCTGCGGAGCGACGTTGTTCATAACACCTTCGTATGATCTGTGATCCCGACTTGCCGGATGAAGCGTACGACGAGGTCGGTCGCGAACAAAGTCAGAATTTTACTACCTCGGGTAGTTGACTCAGAACCGGCCGCCGCCGCCACCGCCGCGACTGCCGCGTCCTCCACCGCCGCCGCCGAACCCGCCGCCGCCGAATCCGCCGCCCCGGCCGCTGCTGCTCGGACCGCCGTACGAACGCGGTCCACCGCCGCCGCCACGGAGAACGCTGTTGATCAGGATGCCGCCGAGAATGGCGCCTGCCGCGTTGCCGCCGCCGCCGCTGCCGCCGCGGGGACGCTGGTTTGCCTCCCATGTGCTGACGTCGCTCTGGGCCGCCCGCAGAGCATGGGTGGCCAGCGTTGTTGCAGCCTGCGCGTGCTGCAGAGCCGTCGACGGATCGGTGCCCTGCAACTGCTGAGCTGCCTGCAGATGGCGCTGCGCCTCGGCGTAGCGGGTGCGGGCCTCGGCGCCGATGACGCCGCGTCGCGTATTGAGGAAATCGCCGGCAGCAGTGACCTGTGCCTGGGCCGCCAGGATGTCCTGCGCGAGGCGCTGCTGCGCCCGTTCGAGCTGTTGCTTCTGCTCCTGAGCCTCCGCGAGCAATGCGTCGAGCTGTGCGTCGGCGGCCACAATCTGGTTGAAGGCGCCGAGTGGATCACTGTCCTTCGATGTCTGTGCGTGAGCCAACGCGGCTTGTGCACCAGCCTTGGCGGCGGCCAATCGATCGCCGCCCTGGGCCAGGTAGGCGTCGGCAGCGGTGATGCCCTGCTGAACGTCGTCCATCGCGGCGGGGAGGGTAGCGATAGCGTTGCGGATGTCGTCTGCCGCGTGATCCACGGCGTCGAGAAGTTTGCGAGCCTGGTCCAGCGCGGCCTCCGCGGTCCGAATCGCTGTGACGGCAGCGCCCTGCTTACCGGCGGGCAAGGCAACGGCGTCGCGGCCCTGCTCGATGGACTGCTCGGCCAGAGTCAAACGTTCTCCGGCCATGGTGACGTTGCCGGCGACCGGCGCCAGGGTCGGAGCCGGGAACTGGTTCTTCAGCTCGTTCAGGATCTTCTCGGACTCCGGCAGCCGCACGCTGACGGCTACAACAGCCTGAGTCAGTGCATCGAGGCGAGCGGGCGCGTTGATGAGAAGATCACGCATCGTGTCGAACTCGTCGACCCGCGCATCGAGTTCCTGATCGGCACGGCCACACGAGGAAATGATGTCGATGAGCATCTGGCGCCGCTGCTCGGGTGACTCCGGGATGGCGTCGTCGAGCTTCTGCCTGATGCCGAAGGCTCCGGCGAGTGTCGCTTTGGCCTTGTCGAAGGCCTGGGAAAACGGCGCGACCGCCGCATCACCGAATTCGCTCCGCGCCAGTTCGAGTTCTTCCTGACTCGACGCGATGGCGTTGTCGGTCTCGACGAGAATGGCCTGAGCTCGCTCGTCCAGCGTCGGCAAGGGAAGTGCGTTCAAGGCGGCGATGTCGTCGGGTGCGATGTTTTTTGCGGCCTCGAGGCTGGCCTTGTCTCGGTCGCTCTTCCGCTTGCGTGAGTACAGAACCACTCCACCGGTTCCGACGATGACCGCGCCGCCGCCGATGAGGAGTGTGCTTACGGACATGCCGCCGTTCTTGGCGTTTGCGTCACCGAGCGCGCCGGCGGTGGCGATTGCCGCACCTGCCCAATCACCGTCGGCGAGAGCCGGTTCCGTCGCGTCGGACTTGATGGAGTCGATGTCGGATTGTGTGATGTTTGTCAGTCCGGGCGGCACGTCGAGGTAGTAGGCGCCTTCCGTGGTCGCGACGGCAAGCAGGACGTCGGTGCCGCTGAGAGTGGACTTCGTTGCTGTCTGATCGGCCCACGCCTGGCCACCCATCTCGTTGAAGTCGGGGACAAACGCAACCCACAGATCGATCTGATGGTCTTCGCTGAGTTGGTCGAGCGCAGCTTGGATGTCCTCCTTCTGGCCGTCGTTGAGTACGCCAGAGGTATCGGTGATCTGGTTGGGAAGGACCAACGGCGGATCAGCCGACGCAGTGGCAGGACTGAAGATCAATGCCAGGATCGCGAAGATCGCCGCAACGGCGCTCGCGCTGCCCCAACGCCGGATCGGCCGGACGAATGCCCGGTCGTGGTCTGCTGGAGACGACTGCTCGATGTGTGCTGCGAAGGCCATGACGCAAATCTAACCGTTATGGCGCGTCGGCAGCGCGGGGGAGCGATCAGGGCTGGCACAATTGCGGGAGTGAAACCAGCTTTCGGCAACCGCTCCCGCAACTCTGCGCCCTCCGGGGCTGGCGGCGGCTTCGGCGAAGGTCTGGCTCGATGGACCCGACGCCTCATCGCCGGGGCTCTACTGATGACCTTCGTCTTGATCGGCGGAACCGCGGTCCGGGTCTGGCAGGTTGCGCGGATCGACGACACAACACCAGCCGACGCGATTGTTGTTCTCGGGGCCGCTCAGTATTCGGGAACTCCGTCGTCGGTGTTCGAAGCCAGGCTCGAGCAGGCGTACAAGCTGTACAAGCGTGGGGTAGCGCCGCAGATCATCACCGTCGGCGGCAAGCAGGAAGGTGACGAGTACACCGAAGCCGCGTCCGGAAAGATGTATCTCACCGACCGCGGGATTCCGTCGAGTGCGATTACCGCTGTGGAAACCGGCTCGGACACCTTGCTGAGCATTGATGCCGTCAGCGACGAAATGGCTTCGCAGGGAATCAATTCCGCAGTTCTGGTCAGTGACCCGTGGCATTCCCTGCGCACTCGAACCATGGCCCGCGACACCGGCCTCGAAGCCTGGACCGCGCCCACCAGACAAGGGCCGGCCGTGTTCACCCGCGAATCCCAACTGCATGGCATCGCGCGCGAAACCGGCGCTCTGCTCTGGTACCAACTGACGCACTTCTCCGCTGACTTCCCCTACACGGCAGGGCAATAGGAACAACCGACATGACGGCACACACCACGTACGGCGGCGGAACCTATTCCGAGCACGATCTGGAGCGCCGCATTGTCGAGGCGCCGAAGCGAGCGGGATTACCCGGAACTCAGATTGCCGCCGCCCAACATCGATCCGACTTCTCGCGGGATCGCGCTCGCGTGCAGCACTCCGCGGCGCTACGACGCCTGGCCGACAAAACCCAGGTAGTCGGTCCTCGCGATGGTGACACCCCGCGTACCCGGCTCACGCACTCGATGGAAGTTGCGCAGATCGGTCGCGGTATCGCCGACGGCCTCGGCTGTGATCCCGATCTCGTAGACCTCGCCGGATTGGCCCACGACATCGGGCACCCTCCGTACGGGCACAACGGTGAGAAGGCACTCGACGAGGTCGCGAAAGACTGCGGCGGGTTCGAAGGCAACGCCCAGAACCTGCGCATCCTCACGAGCCTCGAACCCAAGATCTTGGGGCCCGACGGTCGCAGTGCCGGACTCAACCTCACCCGGGCTTCCCTCGACGCCGCGATCAAATATCCGTGGACCAGGCCGGAACCCGGAGCCAAGTTCGGCGCCTACGACGATGACGCCGATGTGCTGGCCTGGGTCCGCGACGGAGCACCCGGGCGTCGACAAGCATTGGAAGCTCAGGTCATGGACTGGGCCGACGACGTCGCCTATTCGGTGCACGACGTCGAGGACGGGGTGATTGCCGGCCGTATCGACCTTCGGTCACTGGCCGATCCGAGCGAGCAACGGGCACTCGCCGAGTTGGGTGCCTCGGAGTTTCGCGGCCTGGTGATCGACGACCTGATCGACGCTGCGCAGCGGTTGTCGGAACTGCCCGTCGTACAGAGCGTCGGCAGCTACGACGGGACCCTGAACAGTTCCGTGGCATTGAAAAACCTGACCAGCGAATTGGTCGGACGCTTTGCGACGGCAGCCATCGCCCGCACCCGGCTGACCAACGGAGACCGGCCGCTGTCGCGGTACCAAGCAGACCTCGACATCCCCGAAGCGGTGGCATCCGAAGTGGCGCTGCTCAAAACCGTTGCGCTGTATTACGTGATGTCCGACAACGGGCACAAGGCCCGCCAAGACCGTCAACGTGACCGAGTTCATCGCGTCGCGGAATGGCTGCTGGCGACCGCGCCCGCCGGATTGGACCCCATCTTGCTGCCTGCCTGGGAGCGAGCGGAAAACGATGCGGCGCGCACCCGAGTTGTCGTGGATCAGATCGCGTCGTACACGGAGAGTCGCCTCGAGCGGGTCGACAAAGCCAGCCTCGGCGCGCAGGCCAGTTGGGGCTGACTGCTCAACTCGACGGCGTTTGCGTCAGCGCCCATTCTGCGACCCTGCGCGCACTCTCGGCTTCGCTGAGGTCCTCGACGCGCGTCATGATGGACCAACGCACGCCGAAGGGGTCGCGGATCGAGGCAAACCGGTCGCCCGAGACGAACGTGCTTACCGATTCACGAACGGTCGCGCCGGCTTGTACTGCGCGCTCGACGACTGCGTCGACATCTGAGCAGTACAGGCCCATCGAGTAGGAGTCGGCGTCGCCGGAAGGCGCCTCGACGAGGCCGTAATCGGGGTTGGGTTCGCCGAGTTGGAGCCGGCCGTTTCCGAAATCGAGGTCGGCGTGGACGACGACGCCGCTGAACTCGGTGATGTCGACGACGCGTGCGCCGTACACCGACCGGTAAAATTCAATCGCGTCGGCGGCTCCCTTGATCGCCAGAAACGGGGTCAAGCTCGTCGAGCCGTGCGGGATGCCGTCTGTTGTGTGCTCGCCGGTCACGCCCTGCTGGGAAATGCTGTCTGCGTTCATGAAACGAAGGTAGCGCCGTCAGATGGGCTGTGGCTTGAAGATTTGCGACGAACGAGGAGGACGGCAGTTGGTCACGCCCAATGACAGTCGCGGGATTCTGTACCCGACCAAACTCCCGACGTTCCACCGCGAACCGGCCGACGCCTCGTTGGAAGGGCGTATCCGCTGGTTCTGGATTCCGCGATGGCAGCTGGCGCCCGGCCGAACTGTCCGACAGGAAGTGCTGCCGTTCCCCGCTTCCAATCTCGTGGTCGAACCCGGCGGGGTGTCCCTGGTCGGCCCGTCGACAGGGGCGTCGCACCGTGACCTGTCCGGCAGTGGCTGGGCGGTGGGTGCACTGTTGCGGCCGGCGGGCCTCGCGTCGTTGCGAGCTGATCCGCAGACCATCCAGAACACCGAAGTGCAGATCGCCGCGCCGGACTTGCACGAGGCGGTGATGTCGGCAATGGGTGAGGCTGACTATGAGGTGGGTAGGCAGCGTGCGATTGCGGCTTTCTCCGAGTGGGCGGCCCAGCACATTGCGCCCGACGACGAGAGTGGTCGACAGGCAAATGCAATGGAAGACCTGATCGCTTCGGATCGGACAGTGATCCGTGTCGGTGATATCGCCGAACTTCTCGGCACCTCTGTCCGTGGTGTTCAACGCCTTGCCCAGCGATACGTCGGGTTGCCGCCCTTGGCAATCATTCGACGCTACCGACTTCAGGAAGCCGCACAACGGCTACGCGAAGATCCGTCGGTGAAGATCGCGCAAGTGGCGGCCGATCTCGGTTACGCAGACCACGCCCACCTGTCCGCCGACTTCCGCAACGTCCTCGGTTTCACACCGAACTCCTACCGCCAGACTCCAGACCACCCGTGACGAACTTGCCGTGTCAGGCGCAGTTCGTGGACCGCCTAGACTGACATACGTGGCGGGCCGAATTTCTGACAGAGACATCGCGGCCATTCGCGAACGCACACGCATCGAAGACATCGTCGGTGAATACGTCTCGCTCAAGCGTGCGGGTGGCGACTCCATCAAGGGGCTGTGCCCGTTCCACGACGAGAAGTCGCCGTCGTTCCACGTTCGTCCCAACCATGGGCTTTATCACTGCTTCGGTTGCGGTGAGGGCGGCGACGTCTACTCCTTCTTGCAGAAGATGGACCACATCAGTTTTGTCGAGGCTGTCGAGCAGTTGGCCGACCGGCTGAACTACTCGATCTCCTACGAGGGCGGCGGTCCCTCGGTTCAGCGCGATCGCGGCACCCGTGCGCGCTTGATCGCGGCCAACGCGGCAGCGCAGGAGTTCTATGCGGCGCGCCTGCGGGAGCCAGACGCCCAAGCTGCGCGCGACTACCTCACCGAGCGAAATTTCGACGGCGCTGCGGCCTTGCAGTTCGGCTGCGGCTACGCCCCCGAAGGCTGGGACACACTCACAAAGCACTTGATGGCCAAGGGATTCGAGTTCAAGGAGCTCGAAGCCGCCGGCCTGGCCAAGGAGGGGCGACGCGGCCCGATCGACCGTTTCCATCGTCGACTCCTGTGGCCCATCCGGAGCGTTGCCGGCGACGTAATCGGCTTCGGTGCCCGCAAACTTTTCGACGACGACACCATGCCAGGCAAGTACGTCAACACCCCGGAAACCATCCTGTACAAGAAGTCTCAGGTCTTGTTCGGCCTCGATCTCGCGAAACGCGACATCGCCAAGGGGCATCAGGCTGTGGTGGTCGAGGGGTACACCGACGTCATGGCGATGCATCTGGCCGGCGTCAAAACTGCTGTCGCGTCGTGTGGCACCGCATTCGGCGAGGAACACCTCGCGATGCTGCGCCGACTCCTGATGGACGACAGCTACTTTCGCGGCGAAATCATCTACACCTTCGACGGCGATGCCGCGGGGCAAGCTGCCGCGATGAAGGCTTTCGAAGGTGATCAGAAGATGGCCGGGCAGACGTTTGTTGCCGTCGCTCCCGACGGAATGGACCCGTGCGATCTCAGGCTGGCGTCGGGTGATGCCGCAGTCCGCGACCTCGTGGCGAGGCGAACCCCGATGTTCGAGTTCGTGGTCAAGTCGATACTCACCGAGCATGATCTCGACACAGCGGAAGGTCGCGTCGAGGCTTTGCGTCGCACCGTTCCCGTCGTCGCGCAGATCAAGGAATCGACTCTGCGTGACAGTTACGCCAACCTGCTGTGCGGATGGGTCGGGTGGGACGACCTGCCGTCCGTGCGTCGACGTGTCCGTGACGAAGCTCGCAAACGTGCGTCCACCCGAGGTTCCTCACCCGCGCCGAAGCGGCGTCAGGTCATTCCGGAGCCCAGCGACGACGCCCTTGCCCTCCCGATCGGCATCTCACGGCCCCGGCCCAACGACCCGGGGCTGTCCACGCAGCGAGCGGTGCTCAAAGCGGCCCTACAGTACCCAGGGATCGCCGGAACGGTGTTCGACTCACTGCCCGTCGAGACGTTCACTCATCCCGCCTACGTGGCAATCAGGCAGTCGATGTCCGACGCCGGCGGCACCAGCAAGGGCTTCGGCGGCGCCGAATGGATCGAGGTTGTCACCAAGGGAGTCGAAGATGTGACAGTTGCCTCAGTGATCTCCGAACTTGCCGTCGAACCGATGCCATGTGACGAGGACACAGTTCCCCGCTACATCAGCGGCGTGCTCGCGCGACTGCAGGAGGCTTGGGTCGGCGAACAGGTCGCAGACCTCAAATCGAAACTGCAGCGCATCTCACCCGCCGCAGCACCGGACGAGTACAACTCGCTGTTCGGCGACCTCGTCGCCCTCGAGCAGTACCGCCGACAGCTGCGTGAGCAAGCCGTCGGCGACAACAGCGTCTGACTAGCGGTTCTTCTTCAACTGGTCATGAGGGATCAGGATCGTGGTTTCCTCGTTGATCGGCTTCATGGGCTCCAATTTCGGCTGCGTGCTGAGCGAATCAGCCAGCTTCTGACGCGACGCGTCGAGCACCTTCTTCGTGGCAGGACTGGTCGCCACCGCCTTCGCGGCCCGACTGATCTGTTCGTACCGGGCCCGCCCTGCTTTCGTCCCCAGGACGTACCCAGCGGCAACACCGATCAACAAACGCATCATTCCTGCTTCCCTCCAGCACCGATCGTCCTGACTCCATCCTGCCTGATGACTCGCTGGGCAGGCGATTTGGTACTTCGGCGGTGGATTCGCTACAGTTTCTCAGGCAACGCCGGAACGGGCGAAGCGAGCAAGACAATCCCCTGTAGCTCAATTGGCAGAGCTTCCGACTGTTAATCGGACGGTTGCTGGTTCGAGTCCAGCCGGGGGAGCGTTCAGAAGAATCCCTGATCCGCAGCAATGCGGATCAGGGATTTTTTTGTTGCACGATTATGTCGAAGGCCTGCCAGGCGCCGCGTGACCGACAACTGTCATTCGAATGTGTGTGCGAAGATTCTGATATGTCTGTCGAGTCTGCGCCGACCAGTTGCCCCAGCGGGCACGCCCTCACCGGTGGCACCTGTCTCGTCGGATGGGAAGTCTGCGGCTGTGTGACGGCCGAGAACGGCGGGCATCGAACGCACTACTGCCGCAAGTGTGGCAAGACTGTGCGAACGCCGCCATGCGCCGGTGCCATGCCGCAGGTTGATCGCTGGCGCAGTCGGTAGATCTATGCCGCCGCAGCCCGGCTGTCTATGACAGACCGTCAGGTTAGTTGTTGTGAGCCTCGTGACCGCAATGATTCGAGGGCTGGCGCTGACCGGCTGGATCCGGACGGGTACATCAGAATATCCAGGGGAGGTATTCGTCCGAGATTTGATCGTTGTCAGCAGGTAGGAAGCTCACAACGCACTGGGAAGATAGTGCACCTGGTCTTCCTGCACGGCCAGGTTCATGACTGCCTCGTATGCCTCCGGTAGTGGGTGCTCACACACTCCTCCAGTCGGAAAAGCAACTCTCACACCGTGTCCTACGGCATCGACCAGCCAAACCACAGGGGTAGGAATGGTCGACCCAGTGGGGCACTCGCCCAACCACGGACGATCGAGCGAGGGCTGCGCCAATTCAGCGATGACTCGCGTCAAATCACCGCTTCTCCTCGTCTGCCTCAGGATCGCCCCACTGTTGTCGTCCGCGAACTTCAGGAATTCGCACACCACCACCGATGTCGGTTGGAAGCTCTCGGGAATCGTTCCTGCCGGAGGCAATGGGTCTACTAGGTACTCCGGTGACTGGACCGGTATCGGAATGACCGCCTCGAGCACGTCAGGCGCCAGACATGTGGGTTGCCCGATAATCTGCCCCTGCGGGGCAGCTGCCGGGGACCGTCGGTCGTCCACAATCTGGAAAGCAACAACTACCCCAACCGCGAGAACAGCAACGGAGCCAGCCAATACCGGCCCCAAACGACATCGCCGCATACCTGACACCATGCCAACTATGCCGCTAGTGGACACATTCCGCCGCGTCTACAAGATGATCGCCCGGACGAGCCCCCGAGGCTGCATGGCGACTCAGCCGACTGGCGGCTATTCGAATTGCGCGCCGGGGCTGTGGGTTTGGTTGACGTCGAGCGTGACCTCGACATCCCCGGCAGGAACATCCGTGAGAAGGTGCACCGCGTCAGCGACCATGTCGGGAATCTGATCGAGTCGGCGTGCCTGGGTGAATGCGCCGTCGACCTCGGGCACCTCGACGGCCCACCAATCGCCGGATTTCGAGACTTTGGCGGTGACCTTCATCTGATGCCTTTCTTGTCGGTGGTCGTTCGAAGTCGGTGGTTGTCTGAAGCGAAAGCCCGGCGCAGGATTCTGCGCCGGGCTTCGGTGTTCATGGTGCGAGCGGCTACTTCGCTGCGCGGTCCGAAGGCTCGAACAAGCGAACGATGTGGGCCGGGTTGATGTAGTAGACCCCGTTGGGGGAGTTGAGCACCAACGTGTCCTCGGAGAAGTCCTTGACGGTGCCGTTGAGCTTTGCGCCGTCGGACATGATGATCCGGATCGTGGCCTTGGAGTTCTTGAATTCAGAGAGTGCAAGCTTCATGTGATGATCCTGTTCAGTGGGGTGTGCTCTCCAACGTTATCGGGTTCCGGCACCCGTGCGAACCAAGTCGAGGTACCTGCTCCGATATGAGTTACACCAGTCACACCCTGCCCGGTTGTGATTCGCGTCAGCGGTGCCGGTAACATTCGGACGCGCCGAGATGTCATGCAACTCGGATGGGGCGGTAGCTCAGTCGGTTAGAGCCGTGGACTCATAATCCATTGGTCGCGGGTTCGAGCCCCGCCCGCCCCACAACTCTCTTCCACGATCGGCGATGGAATCAATACCCGCCGTGGGCGGACTATTCTCGATCCATGCCGATCGCACCGGATACAAAGAATTGGACCTGGGTGCTCGAACGCCCGTGCACAGAGTGCGGGTTCGACTCGACCACCATCACCTTCGCTGATGTTCCCGATCTGGTTCGCAGGAATGCCGCAGCCTGGGGTGAGGTGCTGCAGCGCGAGGACGTGACGGTACGGCCGAACAGCGAAACCTGGTCCGCGTTGGAGTATTCCGCCCATGTGCGTGACGTGTTCAGGATTTTCAGAGCCCGGTTGGAGCAGATGCTTCAATTCGACGATCCGCACTTCGAGAACTGGGACCAAGACGCAACAGCAATTGCCGATCGCTACAACGAGCAGGATTCGGCGACAGTCGCTTCGGAATTGGCCGACGCTGCTGAAGCCGTCGCGAGCGCATTCGAATCAGTCGCGGAGGGTCAGCTGGGGAGGCGTGGACTCCGCAGTGACGGATCGGCGTTCACCGTCGAATCATTGGCCATGTACTTCATTCATGATCCGATCCATCACCTGCACGACGTGTCGGGGTAGTCAGAGCCCACGCACCTCCTCGAGAGTTTTCCGCGCTCCGACCGCGTGCAACGAGTCGAGTGTTGTTCGGAAGCTCGCGACAAATCGCCGGTTGTCGACCAGATCTCCGAAAACGGCACGGTTGCCGATGAACGCGAGTGGGTCGACCGCCTGCTTCCGAGCAAGGGGCACCAACGTGTCGGCCAATTGATCGACCACGGTGATCGGGTCGCCGTTCTCGTCGACGCCCTCGGCGTAGCGCGCCCAACTGGCCACGATGGCGGTGGACAGATTGATGGGCCCTCCGGTGTCGAGTTGCTTGCGGATGACCGGCAAGAGCCACTTGGGAATTCGATCGGACGATTCGGCGCACAGACGCGCAATCGTGTCACGAACCTGTGGGTTCGAGAAGCGTTCGATGAGCGTCTTCTTGTACTGATCTAGGTCGACGCCGGGGACCGGATCCAGGGTCGGCGTTGCTTCGAGGTTCATGTAGTCGAGCAGGAACCCGGACAGGAGTTCGTCCTGGCATGCCTCGTGAACGAGACGGTATCCGGCGAGGTAGCCGAAGTAAGCGATGCCCTGATGGCTGGCATTGAGGAGACGCAGCTTCATGAGTTCGTACGGGCGCACGTCCGGCACCACATTCACGCCGGCATTTTCCAAAGGTGGCCTGCCCACCGTGAACTCGTCCTCGAGGAACCACGCAGTAAACGGTTCCGCTGCGACAGGCCATTGATCGTCGACGCCGAATGCCTGGGCGATTTCGGCGGTCACCTCGGCAGTAGTGACGGGCGTGATCCGGTCGACCATGGAGTTGGGGAACGCACCGTTCTGCTCGATCCACTCTGCAAGTTCCGGATCTTTCAGGGCGGCAAAGGCTCCGAAAGCTGTTCGTGCGACGGCGCCGTTCCCTTCGATGTTGTCGCAACTCATGATCGTGAAGGGCGCGAGGCCGCGTTCTCGGCGAAGGGCGAGAGCATCGCAGACCAGTCCGAACGTCGTGCGGGGGAGAGCTCCTGGCCGAAGATCATGTACGACATCGGGATTGGATGCGTCGAACTCACCGGTGGTGTGCGAGATGTTGTAACCGCCCTCGGTGATGGTGAGGGACACGATCTTTGTCGACTCCGACGCCATCTTCTCGATGACGGCACGTGGATCGTCCGGAGCAAACAGGTACTCGACAATTGACCCGATGACTCGGCCTTCGAGCGTTCCGTCGGCATGCTTGAGCGCCAGCGTGTACAAACCGTCCTGAGCGCCGAGCGCATCCTTCATCCGCTTGTCCGACGGCATCACTCCGACACCGCAGATGCCCCAGTCGAAACCTTCTCCTTGGCGTAGGAGGGTATCGATGTACATGGCCTGATGCGCGCGGTGAAAGCCGCCGACACCAAAATGCACTATGCCGGTGGTGACTTTGCTCCGGTCGTAGTTCGGCACTTCGAGTGAAGCATCGAAGTCGCGCAAGGTCTTCGTGTTGAGTTCCATGAAAGTTCTAGTCTCCTTCGGCGACGATGACAACGGCCTTGATGCTGCCGGGGACGCGATCGGCTTCCAGTGCCTCGCGCGAGCGTTCGAGTGAAAAGCGGGCTGTGACCATCGAATCCAGGTCGACGCGACCGGACGCGACCAGTGCCGCGGCGATCGGCCACGTGTTGGCGTATCGGAACACACCGGTGAGGACGAGCTCGCGACCCTGAATGATGGGGACGGGCAGCGGGATTTCGTCTGCGCCCATTCCGACCAGCACAACTGTCCCGGCCGGCCGAACAGCATGGATGCCGTCGATCACGGCGGCTGTGGCTCCCGAGGCGTCGATGAACGCGTCGACGCCGAGTGAACGTACATCGCACTCGCGGGGATCCACCACGGCGGTGGCGCCGAACTTCAGTGCCACCTCGCGTCGGGCGGCGTCGATGTCCGAGACGATGACCTCGGTGGCGCCAAAAGCCTTGGCTACCTGTGTCGTCACGATTCCCACCGGTCCGGCGCCCGCGATGAGGACTCGGGACCCACCGGTGATACCCGCCTTCTGGACGGAAGCGATGCCCACAGAGAGTGGCTCGAACAGCGCTGCGGCTTCATAGGACACGGAATCGGCGATGGGATGTGCGAAGTCTGCGCCAATGGTCACGTAGTCCGTCAACGCACCGTCTATGGGAGGCGTCGCGAAGAACTCCATGTGAGGGCAGAGGTTGTATCGGCCGGATTTCGATTCCGGACTGGTCGGATCGGGCTTCTGCGGCTCGATGGAGACCCGTTGTCCGATTCGACGGGGATCAACGCCGTCCCCGACGGCTGCGATCCGACCTGACGCCTCGTGTCCGAGAACGAGGGGAGCCTCGACGACGTAGGGGCCGATGCGGCCTTCGCGAAAATAGTGGGCGTCCGATCCGCATACGCCAACCGCATGGACGCGGACGAGCACTTCGCCAGGCCTGGGCGACGGTCGCGGTCTTTCCTCCATCTGCATCTTTCCGACTGAAATAAGGACATTTGCCCGAATTGTCGCAGGTAGATCGATGGATTCACCGGAAACTGTTGTGTGGGTCACAACGCAGATGTTAGCTTAATGAGCATAAGAACATCTAGTGAGCATTTGCTCACGACCAAAAGAATCAACCAAAAGAATCAACGAGGAGAACGCGTGAACCAGTCGGCTCAGCCAACGGGACTCAAGACGTCGAAGACGCCGGCGTCCGAGGATGTCCGACTCGCGCTGCGCGCGGCAACGATGTATCACCTCGAAGGTGCTACTCAGGCGGAGATCGCGGCAAAACTCGGTGTCTCGAGGCCGACGGCGGGCCGCTTGCTGGCTCGGGCGCGGTCGCAAGGCTTGGTCAGGGTCGAGATCTTGGTTCCGCCGGAGTTGGAAGGTTCGGTGAACACGGAATTGGAGTCCGAGCTCGAGAAGCGTTTCGGCCTGGCCGAAGTTTTGGTTGTCCCCGAAGCGAATTCGGATTCAGACGATCCCGACTACGATGCGTTGGGCCGTCGCGCTGCTGACGTGCTGGTTCGGCGTCTGCAGCCGTCGAGCGTTCTCGGATTCACGTGGGGGCCGGAAACCGTTGCAGTAGCGGGTTCTTTGCCGGACCGGGCGGCAAAGTGCTCGGCTGTGGTACAACTTGACGGCTCCATGACGGTGACCGACTATCAAACCGGCGTTGACTTCACTATCGGCCGATGTGCACAACAGTTGCAGGCCAATCCGATTCGCCTCAATGCTCCGTTGTACGCCGATCCGGCGACTGTGGAGTCGATGCAAAACGATTCGGTCATATCAAAGGCGCTGCAAGCTGGAACCGATTCCGACATCATGGTTTTCGGTGTTGGCGCCGTATCCACGGCCACCACGTTGTTTGCCGGTAGCTTTGTCGACTCGACCATGCTGGACGAGTTGGAAAGTCGCGGCGCGGTCGGCGAAATCGGGGGCCGTTTCTACACGATCGACGGAACTCCAGTGGAGGGGCCACTACCCGAGCGCACGGTATCCGTATCGCTCGACGCAGTGAAATCCTGTGATCAGACCATTCTGATTTCGGGGGGAACACACAAACGCCAGGCCGTTCTGGGCGCATTGCGCGGAGGTTTGGCACACGTACTCGTCACCGATGTCGAGTGCGCCCAGTGGCTGCTCGAAAGCTAGCTCTCTCACGAGTTCTGCCGGCTGAGCGTGCAACTGACACGTGAGTGTGAAGGAAGGTAATCCGTGAAAACAGGAAGACGAGTGTGGGGCGCTGCTGCTGCGGCTCTCTGCCTCCTGGTGTCGGGATGTGCGGGTGCGGGCGCACTCGGTGGTTCCGGCGAACGAACCGTCACCATTGCGATGGTGTCGAACTCACAGATGCAGGACGCCATCAAATTGGCACCCGCTTTCGAAGCCGAGAACCCGGGGATCGACCTCAAGTTCGTCAGCCTCTCCGAGAATCAGGCGCGCGCCAAGATCACGGCATCGACGGCTACGGGCGGCGGTGAATTCGATGTAGTCATGATCAGCAACTACGAGACGCCGCAATGGGCTGCCAATGGTTGGCTCGTGAATTTGTCCGAGTATGCCAATGCCACACCGGGTTACGACGAAAACGACTTCATTCCGTCGATCAAGACGTCCCTGTCCTACGAGGACAGCATGTACGCCGTTCCGTTCTACGGTGAGTCGTCGTTCCTGATGTATCGCAAAGACCTGTTCGACGAGGCCGGCATCACGGTTCCCGAAGATCCGACGTGGCAGGAAGTTGCCGGTTGGGCAGAGCAGTTCGACAACCCCGACGCCAAGATGTCGGGCATCTGCCTTCGCGGAAAGCCTGGCTGGGGCGAGGTCCTCGCACCTCTGAACACCGTGATCAACACCTTCGGAGGTCGCTGGTACGACGAAGACTGGAATGCGCAGCTGACCAGTCCGCAGGTGGAAAACGCCGTTCAGTTCTACGTGGACACGGTCACGGAACATGGTCAACCAGGTCCCGCGACCAGTGGATTCGGTGAGTGCGCAACACAATTCGCGCAGGGCAATACCGCAATGTGGTACGACGCGACGTCGGCTGTGTCGGTTCTCGAAGATCCCGCGTCGTCGAAGGTGTTCGGAAACATCGGCTACGCCAAGGCTCCGAAGGTCGAGAAATCCGATCCAGGATGGCTCTACACGTGGGCGCTCGGGATCCCGGAGTCGGCCCAGAACAAGGACGATGCGTGGAAGTTCATCTCGTGGATGACAAACAAGGATTACATCCAGCGAGTCGGCACGGAGCTCGGCTGGTCGAGGGTGCCGCCGGGAAGTCGTCTTTCGACGTACGAGATTCCGGAGTATCAGGAAGCCTCCAAGGCATTCGGTGAAATCACCCTCGAATCGATCAACAACGCAGATCCGAAAAACCCCACAGTGCAACCGGTTCCGTACACCGGAGTCCAGTTCCTCACCATTCCTGAGTTCCAGGATCTGGGCACTCGCGTCAGCCAGCAGATCAGCGCTGCCATCGCGGGTCAGAAGAGTGTGAAAGAAGCACTCGAACAATCGCAGCAGTATGCCGAGGTGGTCGGCAAGACCTATCAGGAGAACCGATGACTACGGTTGCTGAGCCCAGAACTGCGGTGGACGACGCGCCGCCGGTCCGAATCGAGAAGAAGATCTCCCGCGCCGAGGGGTGGCGTCGTCGAGGTCCGTTGTTGCCGGCGTTGATCTTCGCGATCGTTGTCACCCAGATTCCGTTCCTGTTCACGCTGTACTACTCCACGCAGTCGTGGAACCTCGTGCGGCCGGGATCACGGCATTTCAATGGGTTGGACAACTACATCGAGGTGTTCAAGGACAGTCAGTTCCGTGAGGTGGCTGTCAACACGGTCATCATGATCGTGGGAACGGTCATCGTGTCCGTGATCCTCGGACTGGCGCTGGCACTGCTTCTCGACCGAGCGTTCCTCGGCCGCGGAATTGTGCGAACGCTGCTGATCACGCCGTTCCTCATCACCCCGGTCGCCGGCGCATTGCTGTGGAAGACAACGATGTTCGACCCGGTGTTCGGCATCGTGAACTTCGTCCTCCAACCATTCGGTGTCGGCCAGGTTGACTGGGTGAGCAAGTTCCCGCTCGCGGCAGTCATGATCAATTTGATCTGGCAGTGGACCCCGTTCATGATGTTGCTGATCCTGGCCGGGCTGCAGTCCATGCCCCGCGACATTCTCGAGGCCGCGCGAGTCGACGGCGCCAAGCCGTTTGCGATGTTCCGCGAATTGACGTTGCCGCATCTGCGCCGATTCATCGAACTCGGCGCCGTGCTCGGTGCGATCTACCTCGTGAACACCTTCGACGCGGTGTACATGATGACGGCGGGAGGGCCAGGAGTCGCCAGCTCGAACCTGCCGTTCTACATCTACCAGCGTGCGTTCCTCGGCTTCGACGTCGGTCAAGCTGCGGCGATGGGCGTCGTGACAGTGATCGCGACCATCATCGTGTCGACACTCGCGCTCCGATTGATCTTCAAGAGCTTCACCGGTAATGAGGAGGCTGCGTGATGACTACCGTAGATACGACAAGCGCGACGACCGACAAGCCCGTAGTGAAGAAAAAGAAAAGCAGCAAGTTCAGTCCCTGGTCGGTAGTGGCGTGGATTGCCGCTCTGGGCTTCTTCTTTCCGGTCTTCTGGATGGTTCTGACGGCGTTCAAGACCGAGGCCGATGCCTACACGGATCCGCCGAAGTTGTTCTTCACCCCGACACTCGAGCAGTTCCGTGCCGTTCTCGATTCGGGTCTGGGTACGACGCTGGCGAACTCGGCATTTGCCACGGGAATGTCCACCATTCTTGTTCTGCTACTGGGTGTTCCAGCGGCGTTTGCGCTCTCGCTTCGCCCGGTGAAGAAGACGCAAGATGTGCTGTTCTTCTTCATCAGTACCAAGATGCTTCCCGTCGTGGCAGCGATCGTGCCGCTGTACGTGATCGTCAACGACATCGGATTGCTCGACAACATCTGGGCTCTGGTCATCCTGTACACGTCGATGAATCTGCCGATTGCGGTGTGGATGATGCGCTCGTTCTTCCTCGAAGTACCCGGCGAGCTCCTCGAAGCAGCCAGCATGGACGGCGCCAGTTTGTGGACCTCGGTTCGCGAGGTGATCTTGCCCCTGATCTCGCCCGGAATCGCTGCCACTGCGCTGATCTGCGTGATCTTCTCGTGGAACGAGTTCTTCTTCGCAGTCAACCTGACAGCTGTTCAAGCGCAGACGATTCCGGTCTTCCTGGTCGGCTTCATCACGGGCGAGGGCCTGTACTGGGCTCGCCTCTCTGCAGCAGCAACCATGGCGGCGTTGCCCGTCATCCTGGCCGGTTGGTTCGCCCAGAACAAGCTGGTGCGCGGCCTGTCCTTCGGCGCCATCAAATGACCCGGCGCAATCCACTAGTTCGCCCCACACTTTCAGGAGTTCGTCATGGCTGAAATCTCTTACCGGAAAGCGTCTTGCATCTACGAAGGTGCCGGAACCCTCGCTGTCGATTCGCTCGATCTCGATATCAAGGACGGTGAGTTCATCGTCCTCGTCGGACCTTCAGGATCAGGAAAGTCGACTGCGCTGCGCATGTTGGCCGGGCTCGAGGACATCGACTCCGGTGCAATCACGATCAACGGTAAGGACATGACCGATGTCCCGTCGAAGGATCGCGACATTGCGATGGTCTTCCAGAACTACGCCCTGTATCCCAACAAGACCGTCGGCGAGAACATGGGTTTCGCGCTGAAGATGCGTGGAGTTCCTTTGGAGGAACGAAAGAAGAAGGTTGCCGAAGCGGCAAAGCTCCTCGATCTGACGGAGTACCTGGACCGCAAGCCCGCCAAGCTGTCCGGTGGTCAGCGTCAGCGAGTTGCCATGGGACGTGCCATCGTTCGTGAGCCTCAGGTGTTCTGCATGGACGAACCGCTGTCCAACCTCGACGCGAAGCTGCGCGTCCAGACGCGTACGCAAATCGCGGCATTGCAGCGTCGACTCGGAACCACCACCGTATACGTCACTCACGATCAGGTGGAAGCGATGACGATGGGTGATCGCGTCGCAGTGCTCAAAGGTGGTAAGTTGCAACAGTTTGCGTCACCGACCGAGCTCTACGATCGTCCCGCAAACGCGTTTGTCGCCGGTTTCATCGGATCGCCGGGAATGAACCTGGTGACGGCGCCCGTCACGTCCGGCGGCGTTCGATTCGGATCCGTCGACGTTCCCTTGGAGCGAGAGCAGATGACGGCAATTGCTGCCGCCGGACTGGATTCAGTCACCGTCGGAATCAGGCCGGAACAATTCCAGGTGGTTCCCGCGGGAACCGGCATCGCCGCTCAGATCGATCTGGTCGAAGAACTGGGCAACGAGTCGTACATCTACGCCCATGTGCCGGGAACGGATGCCGACCCGATTTCACTCGTCGCACGTACAGGTGGGCGATCTCAACTGCAGTACGGCCAGACGCTCGGGTTCGAGCGGGTAGACGGACCGGTGCACCTCTTCGACCCCACGACGGGTGAGCGCGTGGGTAACTGAGTCCCCATCCGAAATCGTGCCCTGCTCGGCGCTCGAACTCGATCGCGCCGAGCAGGGCATTACCATGATCGCCTCAAAGTTAAGGTCTACCGATGAGTGATACCCGAAATCGATCCGTCGTGGTGTGTGGTGAGGGACTGGTCGATCTGGTGCCGGTGGGGGAGAACTTCTCGCCCAAGCTCGGCGGCGGACCGTTCAACGTCGCACTCGCGTTGGGCAGACTCGGGTCGGCCGTCGGGTTTGTCTCCCGATTGTCGTCCGACGCGTTCGGTGATCGCATGATCGAGTCGCTGACCGCGTCGGGCGTGGACACCAGTGCCGTGGAACGGGGTCCGGAGCCGACCACACTTGCCGTCGTCAATCTGTCCGAC
This sequence comes from Rhodococcus globerulus, assembly GCF_019334125.1. Lineage (NCBI taxonomy): Bacteria > Bacillati > Actinomycetota > Actinomycetes > Mycobacteriales > Nocardiaceae > Rhodococcus > Rhodococcus globerulus. Next base: position 5,586,625 of record NZ_CP079698.1, on the reverse strand, counting down.
GACGGTAGCGCCCGGTACAGCTTCTATCTGGAGGGGACAGCGGATCGGCTTTTCAGTGCGCCGGAACTTCCCGACGCCCGCGCCTTCTCGTTCGGAACCCTCTCGCTGGTCTTGGAACCCGGAGCGTCGGCGTACGAAGCGTTGCTGTTCGAGGCGCATCGACGCGGACGACTGACCATGGTGGACCCCAATATCCGCCCGGCCGTCATCAGCGACCCCGACGCGTACCGTCGACGGTTCCGCACCTGGTTGCCGTCCATCGACATTCTCAAAGTGAGCGACGACGACGCGGCGTGGCTGGGTTCGGTCGACGGTCGTGAGTGGCTGGCCGACGGTGTCGGAGCAATCTTGTTGACGCGAGGCGGCGATGGATTGACGGTATTGACACCGGGATTCGAGGTTTCGGTACCGGCGCCGACGGTTCGCGTCGCCGACACCATCGGAGCGGGGGACACGGTGCACGGCGCTCTGTTGGCTTACTTGGAGCGCCACGACGCACTCGATCCGGCAGCTGTTCGCAGCTTCACGGCACCTCAATGGCAGGCGGCGCTGGAGTTTGCGGCGCGTGCGGCTGCCGTCACGGTGTCACGACCCGGCGCGGACCCGCCGTGGTCGGCAGAGTTGTCCCATTGAGAGGTTGTCCCACTGAGCGGGCCGATTCCGAAATGCCCGGCACGTGTTTTCCCTGCTCAATTGGACGTCTGACCTGCGGCACGAAAACTTTCGTTAGAACACGTTCCAATTTCCGCTATTTGTGGCTATGGTCACAGTGATAGATGCGGGTGTGCGAATGAAAGGGTGAACTGACGTGAAGACCAAGGGTGCAATCCTGTGGGGCCTGGGCGAGAAATGGTCCGTCGAGGAGATCGAGATCGGCGATCCGGTAGCCGGCGAAGTCCAGATCCGCATGGAAGCGGCCGGAATGTGCCACTCCGATCACCACATCGTCACCGGCGCCACGCCGATGCCGTCGTTCCCCGTGATGGGCGGCCACGAAGGCTCGGGCGTCATCACCAAACTCGGCCCCGAGGTCTCAGGTCTCGAGGTGGGCGACCACGTCGTGCTGTCCTTCATCCCGGCATGTGGAACCTGTCCCGCGTGTTCGGCCGGACATCAGAATCTCTGCGACCTCGGCATGGGACTCCTCAGCGGTCAGGCAATCAGTGACGGCACGTACCGAATTCAGGCTCGCGGCGAGAACGTGATCCCGATGTGCTTGCTGGGAACGTTTGCCCCGTACATGGTGGTGAACCAGTCCTCGGTGGTGAAGATCGACAAGGACATTCCGTTCGAGGTTGCCGCGCTTGTCGGTTGCGGCGTTCCCACCGGTTGGGGATCGGCGACGCACATTGCCGACGTCAAGCCAGGCGAGGACGTTGTCATCATGGGCGTCGGCGGCGTGGGAATCAGCGCGCTGCAGGGTGCCGTTGCATCCGGTGCGCGGTACGTCTTTGCCATCGACCCGGTGCCGTGGAAGCGTGAGCAGGCTCTGAAGTTCGGTGCCACCCACGCGTTCGAGAGTGCCGCTGCGGCAATTCAACCCATCATCGAGGCGACACACGGACGGATGGCGCAGAAGACCATCATCACCGTCGGTGAGATGAAGGGCGAATACGTCGAAGAGGCGATGATCCTTACGGCCAAGGCCGGACGTTGTGTTGTCACTGCGATGGGGCATCTGACGGACATGGACGTCAAGCTCAATCTGTTCCTGATGTCGATGCTGCAGAAGGACCTCCAGGGCAACATCTTCGGCGGCGGCAACGCCCGCCAGGACGTTCCGAACCTGCTCGCGATGTACAAGGCGGGCAAGCTCAACCTCGACGACATGGTCACCCGCACCTACACCCTCGAAGGTGTCAACGACGGCTACCAGGACATGCTGGACGGCAAGAATATCCGCGGCGTGATCCGTTACACCGAAGCGGACTGGTGATCTACAGCTGAATTCGTGGGCCAGTAGTCTGATCGGGTGCACAGTCTTGACGTCATCGATCAGTGGCCCGTCGACAATGCGGCAGCGGTCGTCCTCACGGGAGAACATTCCGGCGGGGGCGGCCGCATTTCTGCGTCGAACGGCGACCAGAACCGCGTGTTCCCATTGGCTTCGGTAACAAAACTCCTGTGCGCCTACGCAATTCTGGTTGCCGTGGAGGAAGGCGCCGTCGAGCTGGATCAACCAGCAGGCCCCGAAGGATCCACGGTGCGGCATCTGCTGGCTCACGCGTCCGGCCTGGCCTTCGGTGAGCGGACCGTCCAAGCTCCCGTCGCGTCGAAGCGGATCTATTCGAGTGCGGGATTCGAGGTGCTTGCCGAATTGGTCGAACACGAAACCTCGATTCCGTTTGCCGACTACCTGGCTGAGGCGGTGTTCGAACCGCTGAAGATGACGAGCGCGGCGCTGGTCGGCCCGGCGGGCCACGGAGCGCAGGCATCGGCGGCCGACCTGGCCGGCTTCGCTGCTGAACTACTAGCCCCGACGCTGATTTCACCGCAGACGTACAAAACGGCGACCTCGGTGCAATTCCCCGGGCTCAACGGCATTTTGCCGGGATACGGCTCCAAGCGGCCTAATGATTGGGGATTGGGCTTCGAAATACGCGGACAAAAGAATCCGCATTGGACCGGACGCGAGAATTCCGCGTCGACTTTCGGCCATTTCGGTCAGTCCGGAACCTTCCTGTGGGTGGATCCCGATATCGACGCTGCCTGCGTTGTCCTGACCGATCGCGCCTTCGGTGATTGGGCAAAGCCGCTATGGACTGAATTGTCCGATCACGTTATAACGGACATTCGGTAACAATTTTCTCTTGTTCCACTAGCGCAACACGGGTAACACAGGCACACTATTCAATCGAGCCTGCTTCACACATTCGACAGAGGTCGTTGGGGAAGACGTCCCTCGTCGAAGCAGGAGGCTCGAGTGCAACCGAATCACCTCGCGGAACTGACGACTGGTGTGGTCTTCATCCACTCGTCACCCGCAGCGCTGTGCCCGCACGTGGATTGGGCTTTGTCCGCCGCGTTGGGCTGTCCTGCCAAACTGCGGTGGACATCGCAGTTGGCAGACAATGGACTGCTGCGTGCAACAACGGATTGGTCGGGGCCCGTCGGAACCGGTGCCCGACTGGTAGATTCACTACGGGCGTGGCCGAAGCTTCGATTCGAGGTCACCGAGAACCCCAGTGCCGGCGTGGACGGTGAGCGCTACAGCCACGTTCCCAGTCTCGGTCTGTGGCGCGGTTCCACCAGTGCCAACGGAGACGTTGTTGTCGGCGAACTGCGGCTTCGATCCATCATCGACGCGGGCGGCGACATCGTCGGAGAAATCGACCGGGCAATGGGGGCGCCCTGGGACGAAGAGTTGGAACCGTATCGATGCTCCGGCGAGGGCGCTGAAGTGATGTGGTTGCACCGCCGCGTCAGCTGATCCGCAAGCGTGAATGAAAAGGTGAGCCTCGCCGTTATCGGCGGGGCTCACCTTGCGTTCGACGCGTTCCTACAGCGGAATATTCTTGTGCTGCCCACGCACATTCGGAGCGGCGGCAAGGGCGGCCGTGACGATACTGCGAGTCTTCGCGGGATCGATTTCCCGATCCACCACACCCATCTCGACGGCCCGGTCGACGCCGCCTGCGATGGCTTCGTGTTCAGCGGCCAACCGGTCGTGGAGGGCTTCGCGTTCGTCGTCGGGAGCGGCGGCGAGGGCGCGCTTGTGCAGGATGCCCACCGCGGCCTTTGCGCCCATGACGGCGACCTCGGAATTCGGCCACGCAAATACAGCCGTGGCACCGAGGGCCCGTGAATTCATGGCAATGTAGGCGCCGCCGTAGATCTTTCGGGTGACAACGGTGACGCGGGGGACGCTGGCTTCGGCAAAGGCATGCAACAGCTTTGCCCCGCGGCGGACGACGCCTTCCCATTCCATCGACACGCCGGGGAGATATCCGGGGACGTCGACGACTACGACGAGTGGCACACCGAAGGCATTGCAGAGGCGAACGAATCGCGCGGCCTTCTCGGCGCTCTCGGAGTTGAGGCAGCCGCCGAGTCGCAGGGGATTGTTGGCAATGACACCAACAGTGCGACCGGCCATCCGGCCGAATCCTGTGACGATGCTGCGCGCGTAGTTACCTTGCAGCTCTTCGAAACTCGATTCACCTTCGACGTTGTCGAGCAGTTCGTGAACGATCGGACGCACGTCGTACGCGCGCTTCGCCGACGCCGGCATCATCGCCCGCAAATCGGAATCGCCGAGTTCGGCGGCGCGCTGATCGAACGTGCCTTGGTCGCAGAGCATGGAGACGAGTCGACGGGCCCGGTGCAGGGCGTCGGACTCGTCATGCGCGGCGATGTGTGCGACGCCTGACTTCTTGCTGTGGGTGTCCGGTCCGCCGAGCGAGACCATGTCGACCTGTTCGCCGGTCACACTGCGGACGACGTCGGGTCCGGTGACGAACACTCGACCTTCGGGCGCCATGATGACGACGTCGGTCAAAGCCGGTCCGTACGCCGCGCCGCCTGCGGCAAATCCGAGGACAACCGAAATCTGTGGGATAAGGCCTGATGCGCGGACCATTGCCTCGAAGACAAGTCCGACAGCGTGCAGAGCTTCGACGCCTTCAGCGAGGCGAGCGCCACCGGAATGCCAGAGCCCCACGATGGGAGTCTGCTCGTCGATGGCGGTGTTGATGGCGTCGACCAGATGCTTACATCCGTCGAGGCCCATGGCGCCACCCATGACGGTGGCGTCGGAACAGTAGGCGATGGTGCGGACGCCGTCGATTTTTCCGGATGCGGCGAGCACACCTGACTTGTCGCGCGGGTGAAGCGGAACCGTGGTTCCCGGATCGAACAGATTCTCCAGGCGCGCAAGGGGATCACGCGGATCTGTCGACGATTCGGACTTAGTCACGGGGGCCAGGATGGTCATCGCGTCCTCCTTCAATACGTGCCTTCGGCAGAACTGCCGATCGGTGTGCCCGCGGGTGATGTTGTCATTTCCGTTCCAACATCACCCGCGGACAAGGTCAACGACTGGCTATGCCCGGCCGAAAGCGAGCGCAACATTGTGCCCACCGAAACCGAACGAGTTGTTCAGTGCGAAATCGAAACTGCCGGTTCGGGCTTCGCCCTTGACGACGTCGAGATCGATCTCTGGATCCTGGTTGTCGAGATTGAGCGTCGGCGGAATGATCCCGTCGCGCACAGCCAGAACCGTCAGAACGGACTCGAGGGCACCGACAGCGCCGATCGAGTGTCCGAGTGCGGATTTCGGTCCGTACACCGCCGCGTGGTTGCCCACGGCGGAGTTGATTGCCGTTGCCTCCGCGATGTCGCCGATCGGCGTCGCGGTGGCGTGAGCATTGATGTGCTTGATGTCGGCCTTCGAGAGACCGGCCATCTCGATTGCCCGCGTCATGGCTCGAGCCGCGCCCAGACCCTCGGGATGCGGTGCCACGATGTGGTAACCGTCGGACGTGATTCCCGCGCCCAACAAACGTGCGTGAATCGTGGCGCCACGCGCCTTTGCATGCTCCTCGGTTTCGAGGATCATCAGCGCGCCGGCTTCACCGAACACAAATCCGTCGCGGTCCTTGTCGAACGGACGCGAAGCCGCGGTCGGATTGTCGTTATTGGTGCTCATCGCACGCATCATGGCAAAACTTGCGATGGGAACGGCGTCGATGAAGCTCTCGACTCCGCCGGCCACCACCATGTCCACGTCACCCATGACAAGCATGCGGTGCGCGTGGGCGATCGCTTCGGAACCCGACGAACATGCGGAGACGGGAGTAATGACGCCACCACGGGCGCCGAGCTCGAGTCCCACCGTTGCCGCCGGCCCGTTCGGCATGACCATCTGCACCGAGAACGGGGACACCTTGCGGTATCCACCTCCGCGAAGCTTGTCGACTGCGTCGATCAGCGTGTCGCCGCCGCCGAGTCCGGTGCCGATGACAACCGCGAGGCGGTCCTGATCGACCTCGGGACTGCCGGCATTGCTCCACACAGTCCGGCCGAGGGTCAGCGCGAGTCGTTCGACCCAGCTCATCCGTCGGATTTCAACTCTCGACAGACCCTCGTCCGGTGAAACTTTGAGGTGCCCGCCGATGCGAATCGGAAGGTCGAATTCGTCGATGAACGGGTCGTCGAGGACTCCGATGCCGCTTTCGCCGGCGAGCAAAGCCTTCCACGTGCCATCCACATCACCAGCCACCGACGTCGTCGTCGCGAGGCTCGTGACAACGATGTCGGGAAATTTCCCCCTGCGGGTAGAAGCGGAAGTCACGGTCGGCTCACTCTGCGTTCTTGGCTTCGGCGCCTTCGGCTTCGAGCTTCTGGATGTACGCGACGATGTCGCCGACGGTGCGCAGGCCGGCCAGATCCTCGTCCGGAACCTTGACGCCGTACTTGTCTTCCGTCTGAACTGCGATCTCGACCATGGACAGGGAGTCGATATCGAGGTCGTCGACGAACGACTTGTCAGCGGTGACCTCGGAAGGCTCGATTCCGGTGACCTCCTCGACGATCTGGCCGAGTTCCGCGATGATTTCTTCCTGAGTGTGGGCCACTGGTGTGGCTCCCTTCTTGATCGATTGAGGTGGTGAACCAAGTCCAGCTTCTGGGCAGCTGAACTCAGGGTGAAGCGCCCGGGCTAGGTCAGTCCGGACAGAGCGGAGATATCCTCCGGGTTCTTGAGGGCCACCGTCGGAGTGCCACGCATTTCGCGCTTGGCAATACCAACGAGGGTTCCGGCCGGCGGGAGTTCGACGATCGCGGTGACTTCTGCGGTCCGCAACGAAGCGGAGCAGAGGTCCCAACGAACGGGTCGAGTTACCTGCGCGGCAAGTTTTGTGAGGGCGTCGGCACCAGAGGAGACCGGTGCGCCGTCCGAGTTGGACAGCAGCGTGCGCGTGGGATCAGACGGGGTGATCTTGGCGGCAGCAGCTGCAACGGCGTCCTGGGCCGGAGCCATGAATCGGGTGTGGAAGGCACCGGCGACGGGAAGTGCCCGCACGCGAGCCTTCTCGGGTGCGCTGGCCGCAAGCTCTTCGAGGGCGCTGAGTAAACCGGCTGCAACAATCTGACCCGCAGCATTTCGGTTAGCGGCTTCGAGTCCGAGTTCCTCGATGCGGGCCAGTACCTCGGCTTCGTCACCGCCGAGGACCGCGGACATGCCGGTGGGCTCGAGTGCGCATGCCTTGGCCATCTCCGCGCCGCGCAGTGCTGCGAGTGCGACAGCTTCGTCAGCAGTGATGACGCCCGCGATTGCCGCCGCGGCGAGTTCGCCCACCGAGTGACCGGCGGCAATGACGCCAGTTCCGAGGAGGCCCTGCGATTCGATTTCCTCGTAGGCAAGCAGTGCTGCTGCGACGACCAGGGGCTGAGTCACGGACGTGTCCGTGATTTCTTCCGCGGTCGCGGTGGTTCCGAGACGGACGAGGTCGAGACCTGCGGCTTTCGACCACATTTCCAGGCGGTCTTGCGCTCCGGGCAATGCCAGCCATGGGCTGAGCATGCCGGGTGTCTGAGAGCCCTGTCCCGGGGCAAGCAAGGAAATCACTTATTAAGAGAACACTGGCAGCAGTGAAGTTCGAGATGTCGGTGGCGATGAACTCTGGTGGTGTGTTTTGTAGGTTTCCCACAAATTCCCACGTCGCGTTTCCTCATCGGAATTGGACGCGAAAGGGTTACAAGGCAATTTGTCACACTGTGAACGGTGTGACGGGAGTGAACGTTGTGTCCGATTTGTTATCGATTTCGCTTAATCGGCCCACGGTAGCGGCTATACGCAGGACGTACGCGTCGCGTGGATTGGTTGGATCCCGACCGGTCACTTCGGTAATTCGTTTCAGGCGGTATCGCACCGTATTTGGATGAACAAACAGCTGACGTGCACAAGTCTCAACCGCACCTCCACAGTCGAGATAAGTGTCCAAAGTGTCGGTCAAGACGGAGCCACTTTCCGCCAACGGAGTAACGAGATGATCCTGGAGAGCGTCGACGGCAGCTTGATCGCCGAGTAGTGCGCGTTCCGGCAGTAGCTCCGTCGCAAACACCGGGCGCGGCGCTCCCCGCCATCCCACGACCGCTTTAATTCCGGCAAAAGCCTCAGACGCACTGAAATGCGCGGCGCTCAGACTTGGGGTCGTCGGGCCGATCACCACCGGGCCGCCGGCGAAGCTTCGCAGAAGATCCTGCATGAACTCGCTCTGCGCGGACTTGCTGGTCACGTCGCCGCTGACAACCATCACCAGGCGGCTGCCCTGAACGACTGCGAGTACCGCTCGGCCGTGGGCCGCAGCAGTGGCGTGGACGGTTCCTGCGACCGAGACCCGTTCATCGGGCGGCGGTGATCCGACGATGACCGTTGCCGGAGCAGTTGCATCCCAATTCAACGTGGCAGCGCGCGAGAGCATGTCCGAGCCGGTATCGCCGCGCACAACGGCGTCGACCACCAGTGCTTCCAGTCGGCTGTCCAATGCGCCACGCGATTCAGCGGCGCTGGCGTACACCGATGCGGCAGCAAATCCGAGTTCACGTCCGTACCGAAGAACGGCCTCGGTCAACGCGATGAGCTGCTGATCGTTGCGAGCCAACGCCGGCAACCACTTCTCGAAGAACTCCATGGCAACGCGAACCATGTCGACCGTCTGCCGCAGCGTCAGTCGCCGCGCCAACTCCTGAGGAATGACCGGAAAGGACTCGTATCCGAAGCTGATCTCCGAATCCAACTGCCTGAGCCATTCGAGGAAATTCACCACTGACGTCTGCACCAACAGTTGAACGTCTGCGCGGTGGGACGCGTCCAGGGTGTCGAAGAACGGGAGTTGCTCCTCCATGACCGTCACGGCTTCGGTCGCCAGCCGTCCGGAGAACTGTTTGACCCGCCGCAGCAAAGCCTCGGGCAGTGGATCGCGAACCTGACGCCGCCGCGACAGCGACGCCTGCAACCCGGAAGTCGACGACCGGATGCGTCGTACTCCTACCGGAGGTACCCCGGATGCAGGCACATCAGAATCAGGATCAGGCATGACAAAAACCTACGCCCATCGCTGCGGATGTCGTGATGACACCCGCAGCAATGGGCGGAAGTGGTTCTCAGTAGCGGTGGAAACTATGCGCTACCGGTGTCCCCGGTCTGCTCGGGAGCAGCATTCACATCGTCGATGCGGTACCGACCAGCTGCCTCGACGGCCTTGCTTCGGTCGATCGAACCTTCCTTGGCCAGACCGTTGAGCACGGCCACGGCGATCGACTCGGCATCGACGTTGAAGTAACGACGAGCGGCAGTGCGGGTATCGGAGAATCCGAAACCGTCGGTGCCCAGCGTGATGTAGTCGCCCGGAACCCACTGGCGGATCTGATCCGGGACAGCGCGCATCCAGTCCGATGCCGCCACAACGGGACCCTGCGCCGACGCCAACGCGTTGGTGACGAAGGGAACCGGAGCGTCGACGCCCGGGTTGAGCAGAGCCTGACGCTCGCACTCGACACCCTCGCGGCGCAGTTCGCCCCACGACGTGACGGACCAGATGTCAGCCGAGACACCCCAGTCGTCTGCGAGCATCTGCTGCGCGCGCAGGCCTTCCGGCATGGCAACACCGGAAACGAGGATCTGAGCCTTCGGGCCCTGCGCATCGGATGCCTTGTAGAGGTAGATGCCCTTGAGCAGTCCCTCGATGTCCAGGTCGGCAGGCTCGGCAGGCTGCACGTACGGCTCGTTGTAGATGGTGAGGTAGTAGAAGATGTTCTCGCCGCCGAAGCCGGCAACACCTTCTGTACCGCCGTACATACGACGCAGGCCGTCCTTGACGATGTGCGCCAACTCGTACGAGAACGCCGCGTCGTAGGTGACCGCGGCCGGGTTGGTGGATGCCAGGAGCAGCGAATGTCCGTCGGCGTGCTGCAAGCCCTCACCGGTCAGCGTGGTGCGACCGGCAGTTGCGCCGAGAACAAATCCGCGGGCCATCTGGTCGGCTGCTGCCCACAGGCCGTCGCCGGTGCGCTGGAAACCGAACATCGAGTAGAAGATGTACAGCGGAATCATCGGTTCGCCATGCGTCGCGTACGACGTGCCGACCGCGGTGAACGACGCCGTCGAGCCGGCTTCGTTGATGCCCTCGTGCAGGATCTGGCCGACCGGGCTCTCCTTGTAGGCGAGCATGAGTTCGGCGTCGACGGACGTGTAGAGCTGTCCGTTGCGGTTGTAGATCTTCAGCGACGGGAACCACGAGTCCATACCGAAGGTGCGGGCCTCGTCCGGGATGATCGGCACGATGCGCTTGCCGATCTCCTTGTCGCGCAGCAGTTCCTTGAGGATGCGGACGATGGCCATGGTCGTGGCCACTTCCTGCTTGCCCGAACCCTTGCGGATGACGTCGTACGTCTTGTCCTCGGGAAGCTTCAGCGGCGCAGCATCCGTGTTGCGGGACGGCAGGAAACCGCCGAGTGCCTTGCGGCGATCGAGCATGTACTGGATCTCGGGTGCGTCGTTGCCTGGGTGGTAGTACGGAGGCAGGTACGGATCCTTCTCGAGCTCGGCATCCGAGATCGGGATGTGCTGCATGTCGCGGAAGGCCTTCAGGTCGTCCAGCGTCAGCTTCTTCATCTGGTGCGTCGCGTTGCGGCCCTCGAAGTGCTTGCCGAGCGTGTAGCCCTTGATGGTGTGCGCGAGGATGACCGTCGGCTGGCCCTTGTGAGCCATCGCGGCGGCATATGCGGCGTGAACCTTGCGGTAGTCGTGGCCACCACGCTTGAGGTTCCAGATTTCCGGATCGGTGAGGTCCTTGACGAGTTCCTTGGTGCGCGGGTCGCGACCGAAGAAGTGATCACGCACGAACGCGCCGTCGTTGGCCTTGTACGTCTGGAAATCGCCGTCCGGGGTCACGTTCATCAGGTTGACGAGCGCGCCGTCCTTGTCGGCGTGCAGCAGCGAATCCCACTCGCGGCCCCATACGACCTTGATGACGTTCCAGCCTGCGCCGCGGAAGAACGACTCCAGCTCCTGGATGATCTTGCCGTTGCCGCGAACCGGGCCGTCGAGGCGCTGCAGGTTGCAGTTGACGACAAACGTCAGATTGTCGAGGCCTTCGGTCGCCGCGACGTGCGCAAGACCGCGCGACTCCGGCTCGTCCATCTCGCCGTCGCCGAGGAATGCCCACACATGCTGATCGGTGGTGTCCTTGATGCCGCGATCATTGAGGTAGTGGTTGTACCGCGCCTGGTAGATGGCGTTCATCGGGCCGAGACCCATCGATACCGTCGGGAACTCCCAGAAGTCGGGGAGCAAGCGGGGGTGCGGGTACGACGGGAGTCCGCCGCCCTTGTCGGCGTGGCTCTGTTCCTGACGGAAGCCGTCCATCTGCTCGGCCGGGATACGGCCTTCGAGGAATGCTCGCGCGTAGATGCCGGGGGAGGCGTGGCCCTGGATGAAGATGTGGTCGCCGCCGCCCGGATGATCCTTGCCACGGAAGAAGTGGTTGAAGCCCACCTCGTACAAGGCGGCGGAGGACGCGTAGGTGGAGATGTGGCCACCGACACCGACGCCGGGGCGCTGCGCGCGGTGCACCATGATGGCTGCGTTCCAGCGGATCCAAGCGCGGTAACGGCGTTCGACCTCTTCGTCGCCCGGGAACCACGGTTCGTTCTCGGTCGGGATCGTGTTGACGTAATCGGTGGACGTCAGAGCGGGCAGTGCGACGTGCTTCTCGCCGGCGCGTTCGAGCATGCGCAGCATCAGGTAGCGGGCACGGGTCGGGCCTGATCGATCCAGAAGTCCGTCGAACGACTCGAGCCATTCAGTGGTTTCGTCCGGGTCGATGTCCGGCAGGTACGACGCGACGCCTTCGCGAATGACGCGAACACGGCCGTCCGCTCCAGGGGGTGCGCTGGGGGATGGTGAACCTGGCACTCCCGTGCCCCCGGACTCGGCGTTCGGCTCGGACGAGGGACCCTGGATCAGGTCAGACAACGTGTGCTCCTCAGAGGGGTTAGGGACGCGTGGTTGGGCGTCCTTACGTAGGTGACCGGGACCTTGTTAGGTCCGATCCACTTCCATGATGAATATGGCGCGTACCTCATCTTTCACCATCCCGGTCGGCCTGGCACACTGTGGCCCCGGTTACCGTCGGGTAGCGTTCTCGAGTTCGACGTTCGGCTGCAAGAGTTGCCGGTGGCAACGCGATGTGAGGGGGGATTCGTCGGTGATGAAGTCGGGACCGGTCAGGGGATCGGGAAAAAGCGTGGACCGGTATCGACGTCGTGGATTAGTTGTCGCGATCGGCGCGTTGACGGTGGGTTCTGTGGTGATCGTGGGGTGTTCGGGTGCCGTAGAGGGATCACCGACTCCGAACAGGGTGCAGGCTGCTGCCTATCAGGCCGAGGTGACGGCGTCGATTGCAGCGTCGTCGTCGAAAGCTGCAGCCGACGCGGTCGAGACCGCGTTCCAGACCTGTGAAGAGCTGATACGCCGATCGAAGGACGACGTGGCCGTCTTCAACGCCTATATCGACGCCAACAACAACGACGAGTCCGACGTGACGAGCAAAGCGCAGGCAGCTGCGTCCTCGGCAGACGAATTCGCAGGGTGGCTCGACACCGCGACCGCGGACGTCCCAGCCTCGCTGTCCGGACTGTTCGGAGACCTGGCCGACAACCTCCGGTCGATCGCCGGCGTCGTCAAGCGCGACCATTCGCCGGACGAAATCAATTCGATCACCGATACAACCAATTCAATTCGGGATTCGATCCGCACCGAATGCGGAGCGCTGTGACCTGCAGATTTTCGAAGGCGTAGGGTTCCGGGCGTGTCTGCGGACACAAATCCGGAAAAGTTTTCGGCGTGGTCGGCTTGCGCTAACGCCTTCGACCATGTTCGCTTTCCCTAATCGAACGTTAAACGGTCGGTGCGCGGGGACTCCGTGCACCATCAACAAAAGGAGGACCCCACCGTGGTCGCCGCGGCGGATGCCCAGAACTACGCTCAGAAACTCGGGATTACTGCCGATATGGTGGTGCAGGAACTGGGCTGGGATGAGGATACCGACGACGGCATTCGTGCCGCGGTTGAGGAAACCATCGGCGGGGAAATGCTCGACGAGGATTCGGACGAAGTCATTGACGTCGTGCTGCTGTGGTGGCGCGACGAAGACGGAGACCTTGTCGACGCTCTGATGGATGCCATCGGTCCTCTCGCAGACGAAGGTTTTGTCTGGGTTCTCACACCTAAGACAGGGCGCGACGGACACGTCGAGCCCAGCGAGATCGCTGAATCTGCCCCTACAGCAGGACTGACTCAGACGTCTGCTGCGAACCTCGGTGACTGGTCGGCAAGCCGACTCGTTCAGCCGAAGGCTCGCCCGGCAGGTAAGCGCTGATCAAGCCTGCATCAAGCAACAGTGCATCGGATGACGCAAGTGCGACGTCCGATGCACTGTCGTATTTCCGAAACTTTTCCTATCGTCAGTGAAGGATGAAATCCATGCCTCTCGAAGTTGGTGCTCAGGCACCGGAATTCACGTTGAAGGATCAGAACAACCAGGAAGTCTCGCTCGCAGACTTCCGCGGTAAGAAGAACGTTCTGCTCGTCTTCTACCCGTTGGCTTTCACCGGAACATGCCAGGGCGAACTCTGCAAGGTCCGCGACGAGCTTCCGACGTTCGAAAACGACGACACGGCAATCCTGGCCATCTCCGTCGGCGCTTCGCCGACACACAAGATCTGGTCCGCCGAGCAGGGCTACACCTTCCCGTTGCTCTCCGATTTCTGGCCGCACGGTGAGGTTGCGCAGAAGTACGGCGTGTTCAACGACAAGCTGGGCTTCGCTAACCGTGGAACCTTTGTCATCGACAAGGATGGAATCATTCGTTTTGCCGAGATGAATGGCCCCGGAGAGGCCCGTGACCACGCGCTTTGGGCAAATGCGATTGCCGCGCTAGAGTCTTAGAGCACTCCCGGTGAGGTTCTCGCCGGGAGTTCGGGCGTGTAGCTCAGTGGTAGAGCTCTGGTTTTACACACCAGCGGTCGGGGGTTCGAAACCCTCCGCGCCCACCGAATCACAAAACCCTGATCTGCGCTCCGGCGCGGTCAGGGTTTTGTTTATCTCTAGTCTCCGATGTATCCGGTCTCCGGATTGATCTGGCTGAGGAAATCGCGGATCGACTCGTGATGCTCGTCAACCGTGTTTGGCTCGGGCGGGGTGGATGGCGTCTCGGCGCGATCCAGAACGCTGTAAAAGGCGACGTGTCGAGAGCTGGAAAATCCATAGCCCTCGTTCGGCCCGGATTCCCAGTCGTAATCGTAGGTACCTGGGTTTCCTGGACGCGGCTTCACAATGAAGGTCTCCCCGTCAACCGTCAGGGTGAACGGCCCGTCCTCGGCGGTTGGACGGCTGTCACCCGTCGGCTCACGATTCTCGGTATTCATGAGACGAGAGTGTCATAGGGATGGTGATCTGCGCGCCTGATATTTCGGTGCTTTATCGCGCACGGCTGCGGTGAGTCGGCCGACGAACCCCTTGACGTAGCGTGCCCGCCCACAGATGATCGAACTCTTGCACGTCGAAACTCTGGAGCATCGGTGCCAACGCACGCCCAACATGTAGCTGTACTGATCATCGGAGCTGGGCCGACTGGTATTGCCGCCGCGACGTTGCTCGCCCAACGTGGTGTCGAGACCATGGTCGTCGAACGCCACCGCGGCATCTACCCGCTGCCCCGTGCGGTGCACCTCGACGACGAGGTTCACCGGATACTCCAAAAACTAGGTGTAGCTGACGAATTCGCTGCAATCAGCAAATCCGCCAGAGGGATGCGGTTGGTGGACGGCAGTTTGGAAACCCTGCTGGAGTTACGCCGTGAAGGCGTCGGAGAACACGGCTGGCCCCAGGCGAATATGTTCGATCAGCCTGACCTCGAAAACCTGCTCAGGCGCAATCTTGCGGGCTTTCCCGCGGCCACCGTAGTCACCGGGGTGGAGGCGACTGTGACTCGTAGCGTGGGATCGGTTGTCGAAGTTGAACTGGTGGAACAAGATTCCGGAGCGAGGCGCACAGTCACTGCTGACTTTGTGCTCGGATGCGACGGCGCGAACAGTCGGACCCGCGAGTTCCTCGGCACGACGATGCGTGATCTCCATTTCGAAGAACTCTGGTTGGTTGTCGATGTGCGGTGCGGCGTCTCCCTCGACGTGTGGGATGGCGTCTACCAAGTGTGCGACCCGTCGCGCCCGTCGACGTTCATGCAGATCGGCCCCGACCGTTACCGGTGGGAGTTCCGGATCAATCCCGGGGAGAGCGTCGACGACCTCGCGTCAGAGGATTCTTTACGCGCATTACTGGCGCCGTGGTTCCGCGAGGTGCCCTGGGAGGCAGCGGAAGTGCTGCGTCATACCGGATACACATTCCGTGCCGCTGTGGCCGACGTGTGGGGGCGCGACGGCGTCTTCCTGCTCGGCGATGCCGCGCACTTGACGCCACCCTTCATCGGGCAAGGCATGGGTGCAGGGTTGCGTGACGCGGCCAATCTGGCGTGGAAGCTGGCGGCGGTGGTGGACGGCACTGCTGAACGGTCGATCCTCGACAGCTATCAGGAGGAACGGAAACCGCATGTGACGCAGATTGTTCGAGCTGCTGTGGCGATCGGCTGGGTGATGGCCGGCGGAAAGGGCTTCATCTCGCAGGCGCGTCAATCCATCCTGACAGCGGTGTGCCGAGTGCCGGGGTTCAGTGGACCGGCGATGAAGTCGATTTCTCCGAGGCTGCGGGCAGGGCTGTTGGCGAGGCGCCCCGTGTTGGAGAGAAACCCTGTCGGATTGATGTTTCCACAGCCACATGCCGGGGACGACGATCGTCTTGGCACTGGTTTTTCTCTGGTGTATCGCGGTGAGATGGACACCCATCTCAGGGTTCTCGCGTCGGCGCTCGGAGCTGTGGAAGTGCTCGTCGGTAGTGACGAAACCGGTCGCGCGGTGTCGTCGTGGATGGATCGACACCGCGCCCGCGCAGTTCTCGTGCGCCCGGATCGGGTGGTGGCGGATTATGCAAAACTCGGGAACGGGCCTGCGCGCGAATCCACGTGGGCGCGTGCGCTGGTCGGTTCCCGAGTCGCGGCGAACTACTTGGACAGGATGATCGAGAACTGAATCTGGCCGGCATCCTCGACGATGATGTTGGCGAACATGGTGGGCTTGTCGATCTTGTAATCGGTCCACGTGACATCGATGGCGCCGGCGGCTTCGATTCCGGCAGCCGACCTACGGATATCGAAATCAGTTGTCACCGGACGGGTTTCGCCCTTGAGAGTGAGCTCGCCGGTGATCGGGATGGTGGTTATGGTGCCGTCGGCGGGGACTGTGCTCAGGTCAACGGGTTCGGTGATGGTGAATGTCGCCTTGGGGAACTTGCTGGCGTTCATCACGGAGTTGCTGAACTGGAAGTCGCGTCGGCCGTCGTCGGTTGCGATGGTGGCAACGGCGACCTCGACGGTTCCCTCGGTCAGCTTCTCGGATTCGACGGTCGCGGTGCCGCTGACTTTCTCGGTCTGTCCGCGGACGAAGACCCGTTGTCCCTGGAGCGTTTCCCACACTTCGTAGCCGGCCTTCGATCCGGGCCCGACGGTCCACGTACCGTCGATTTCTGCCGACGCGTCGGCGGGAGCGGCGTCGTCGCTCAGTCCGAGCGCGTCCGGCTGATCACCGTGAATGAAATTTGCGTACACCCAGGGTCCGGCAAGTACGACTGCCAGCACTACGGCCACCGCGGAGCCGATCACCCACCACCATCGTTTGTTCATGAGGGCGAAGATTAGTGCAATTGTGAACCAGATGGGGGAGTTACGTTTTCAGGCGCCCCCGCAATGGTTGCCGCGATGGTTGCGCTGGCTGATAGCTCGGAGAGGTCTCGTTGCAATTCCTGAGCGCGTGTGCGGAACGCTTTGTCGTCGAGGACACGTCGGACGGCGGTGGCGATGGAACGCGCACGTGGGGTGCCGCGTCGCAAGTTGATGCCGGTGCCGGAGATTTCCACCCGGCGGCAGATTTCGGCTTTGTCCTCGGTGGTTCCGGCAACGACCAAGGGGACGCCGTGTGCGAGGGCGTAGTGCACGCCGCCCCAGCCTCCGTTGGTGACCATGACATCGACCTTGGGAAGAAGTTGATCGTAGGGGAGGAACTCCGCGACGCGGAGGTTCTCGGCGGTGGCCGACACGTCGGAGATCGGGCGGCCCCCCGTAGTGGCGACCACAAGTACGTCCTGATCGGCCAGGCCGCGAATTGTGGGTTCCATCAATCGATTCAGGTCACCGTTGTCGAGGGTCCCTTGTGTGACGAGCACCACTGGTCGGTCTCCGTCGAGGTCGTTCCACCATGTGGGTGGCGTGAAATCGCTGCTCGATGTCGAGAGGATCGGGCCGCTGAACGTCAATCGGTGGTCGCGATCGCTGCGCGGATACTCGAACGATTCGGTGGTCAGCACAAATGTTTCATCGGCGAGTATGGGCCAGTTCAGAACAAAATCCGGGATCGGTGTGCCGGTCAGTTGTTGGTGTTGGCGGTCGGCGGACGACTGTGCGGCGCGCAGAATTCCGTACTCGAAAGCGCTGTTGAGCGCCTGGTTGCGGATGCGTCCGGCGCGGGTCGACGACGGTGGAAACCCCGGTCCGAACGGTGCGGTATCGATGCTCGTGCACATGAGAGGTGATGTGCAGATCGCGAATACACGCGGTCGGGAAGCGGGTGATCCGCTCAGCAGCGGGATCAATCCCATGAACAAATTCTCGGCGGCGACGGCATCGACGGATGTGGATTCGATGATGCGCTCAACTGCCCTGTACTGCGCGGACATTGATGCGACAAAGATTCTCTCGAGGTCGAATCGGGAACGAAGTGGTCCCGGCCGACGTGACCGTCCGGGGAACGCGGCTTCCATGTTGTGCTCGTCGAAATCGGATTCGGGGGGAAGGGGGATGTGTGTGATTCCCGCTGAGTCGGCGCGCTGCGCGAACTTGTTGCCGGTCAGTATCGATACGGAGTGACCCGTTTCGATCAGAGCTTTTCCGACAGCGAGCATCGGAACAACGTGGCCTGTCAGCGGTGCGCTGCAGAGCAGTATCGAACTCACCGGTCTCCTTGTTTCTGTGTATCGGTCTCGGATGCATTGTGAGACTGGACAGTCCGCCAAACGACGTAGGTCCCCGTTTTGTTCTCCGATGTGATTTCATCTGAATTCTGCACACTGTAGAAGCTTCAACCAAGTGCCTCGGAGGCTCGACATGACTACCGCCTACATCAACAAGATCTCGACGGTCGTGCCAGAGCATGACATACACGATGCCTTCGTGGAGTTCGCAGACAATTCCTTCACTCTTCGGCGCAAGCAGTTGCTGTTCCGCCGTATGGCCGATCGGGCGCAGATTTCGCACCGATACTCCGGAATCAGCTCGGTTGACGACTTTTACAGCGGCGACCCCAACGGAATCAACACCGAAACGCGCATGATCGAGTTCGAACGCACCGCACCGGCACTGGCCGTGCGCGCCGTGAACGGTCTGAATCTCGGTGACCGTGCCTCCGAGGTCACCCACCTGATCGTCATCACGTGTACCGGATTCTATTCTCCCGGAATCGACTTCGAGATCATCAAACAGTGTGGGATCAGCCCGTCCGTCGAGCGCACGCAGATCGGGTTCATGGGCTGCTTCGCCGGCATCAACGGACTCAAGCTGGCGCATCACATCGTTCGTTCGGAGCCCAATGCGCGGGTCCTCGTGGTCAGCACGGAACTCTGCTCGCTGCATCTGCAGAAGTCCGAGGATCTCGAGACGATGCTCTCGTTCCTCGTGTTCGGCGACGGTTGTGCCGCCGTCCTGATCTCCGCCGAGTCCGAAGGGCTGGCGATGAATTCCTTCCAGGCAGTGATGGTTCCCGATTCCGCGGAACTGATCACGTGGAGAATCGGTGAGCTCGGCTTCGACATGGTGTTGTCCGGCAAGGTTCCCGGGACCCTGTCGCGCGCTTTGGACGATGAAAGCATGAAGCTGATTCTTGCCGGTGCGGACAAGAGTGACATCGGCTTGTGGGCTGTGCACCCCGGCGGTCGGTCCGTACTCGATGCCGTCGAAACCTCTTTGGAGTTGGCGCCGACCGATCTGGCCGCATCACGAAAGATCCTCAACGACTACGGAAACATGTCATCGGCCACCGTGCTCTTCGTGCTGGCAGAGATGATGGAGCAGAACAAGAACGGCGAGCACAGTGGAAAGGCCGGTTGTGCGATGGCATTCGGTCCGGGACTGACCGCGGAAACCATGCGGTTCCAGGCCGTCTGAACCTGACGGCAGCGGGCGCGGGTAGAACTGTTCTGTGCTCAACGCGTCCAAGAACCGTCACCCTGTCACTGCTCGCGCCGCCGGCCTGCTCCTCGGCTTTGCTGCCGACCGCTACTTTGCCGACCCCGCAAGGTTTCATCCCGTCGCCGGTTTCGGTACGAGTGCGATTGCTCTGCAGCGGGTTTCCTACTCCGACAGCAAGGTTGCGGGCACCGTGCACGTAACGGTGTTGTTGACCGGAGTGGGGGCACTCGGACTGGTCTCCGAAAGCGTTGCTCGACGCGGCGGGTGGCTCGCACACGCCGGTGTTATGGCCGCGGCCACGTGGGCGGTGCTCGGCGGGACGTCGCTCGCGCGGACCGGACACGACATGGCGGTGCGGCTCGAGGAATCCAGGCGAAGTGGGGACCTCACCGATGCACGCGACCTACTTCCGTCGCTGTGCGGTCGCGATCCGTCGGTCCTCGACGAGGAAGGCCTCACCCGAGCGGCCCTGGAATCGGTGGCCGAGAATACGTCCGACGCGACCGTGGGCGCGCTGCTGTGGGGTGCCGTGCTCGGTATCCCGGGCTTGTACGTCTACCGCGCCGCAAACACATTGGACGCGATGATCGGCTACCGCTCCGAGAAGTACCGCAACTTCGGATGGGCCGCAGCCAGGTTCGACGATCTGGTCAATCTTGTGCCCGCCCGATTGACCGGTGTGATCACCGCCGCATCGGCACCGTTGGTCGGCGGTTCGCCGCGTGAGTCTCTATCCGCGTGGCGTCGTGACGCGTCGGCGCATCCGAGTCCCAATGCGGGCGTGGCCGAGGCCACCGCTGCGGGAGCATTGGGTATCTCGCTCGGAGGACGCACGCAGTACTCGTACGGCGTAGAAATGCGTCCCGTGCTCGGAAACGGACCAGCCCCGACGCCGACGGATTTGCGCCGGGCGTCGAGGCTGTCCTCGATAGTTCAGATCGGAGCCGCGATAACGTCAGCGGCTGTTGCCGTAGCGGTCGGCAAGTTTGACTTCCTTCGCCGTTCGCGGAACTGACTCGGGCTCCGGCTTTTTGCGACGCCCGATAGTGCGTGCCGGGGTCGGAGTCGGCGCTGGAGTCGAGTCGTCGCCAGCTGTATCGGCAGACTCTTCCTTCTCCTTGCGTCGCTCCCGCCATTCCGCACGGATGAAGTACGCCAGTCCGAGTGGTGCCATGATGCCGAA
Source organism: Rhodococcus globerulus (assembly GCF_019334125.1). Lineage (NCBI taxonomy): Bacteria > Bacillati > Actinomycetota > Actinomycetes > Mycobacteriales > Nocardiaceae > Rhodococcus > Rhodococcus globerulus. The sequence continues at coordinate 5,566,090 of NZ_CP079698.1, read as the reverse complement.
TGCGAGCCACTGGAATCCGTACGAGAGATACGGGCCGGCGTCGAGTTGGGGGAGCGCAATGGTGCCGAGTCCGCCTGGCTGGTCGGGCTCGAGCTGGATGTACGCGTTGACAAGATCGGTGCCGATGAACTCGCCGATCGGGCCCGCGTCGATGGAGTAGACCTGCTTCGCGCCGTCTTCGAACATCGGAACTCGGCCGGGGGCCGTGCCCTCCGACAAGCGAACCCGGCCGTTCAAGGTGACGGGATCGGTGGGCGGCGCGGCAATCGGAGGCGCTTCCGCACCCGTGATCGGCCGCACGAAGCCGCGATTGACGAGGATGGTTCGGCCGTCGTCGAGGGCGAACGGAGTCAAGACCTCGTAGGCCGGTGCACCCTCGACGGACTGAAGGCGGACGAGTATGTCGGCATCGGGGACATAGGACCCGGTGGCTGTGATGTTTCGCCACTCGTCGGCCGGCGCGATGGTGCCGTCGGCGATGACATTGCCGATGGGCACTGTCTCCGCGTTGATGGAATTGGAGATCAGATCGTTGCGGTACTCGGTGGACGTGTTCTTTCCGAGCTGCCACGGCGCCAGCACGGTGAAGCACATGTAGGCGAAGATGCCGACCACAGCTGCCAGTACCAACCAACCGGGCCGCAACAAGAATTTGAGTCTCCGCACGACTACTACGGTATCCGTTCTTCCGAACTGAGTGAATTCAGCTCCGCGTCCTACAGTCGTTCGCGGATCCAGACCAGGATGTCCGGAATTGCCGCTTCGATCTGATCCTGGACCAGTTCGAAATCGGAGAAGTCACCGTAGTAGGGGTCCGGCACCGAGTCCCCGTCGGCATCGGGGTCGAAGGAACGCAGCAGCCGACGTCGTTCCGTCGGAACGCCAAGGTGAGCGAGCTCACGATCGTGGCCGGTGTCGAGGGGTACGACGAGGTCCGCCGACAGGTGGTCGTCGTTGACCTGAGCTGCGCTGTGGCCGGTCGGGTAGTTGGCCGCGAGGAGAATCTTGTTGGTTCGTGAGTCGGCTTCCTCGCCGCTGTGCCAGCCGTCGATACCGGCGCTGGTCACCCGAACCTGATCGTCGAGACCTTCGCGTTGCAGATGGCCGAGCAGGATTTTCTCTGCCATCGGCGACCGGCAGATATTGCCGGTGCAGACAAACGTCACGTGCAGTACTGACTCAGTGCCGGCCATCGAGTAGTCCTCCCAGTTCGGTGGTCGACGCAACCGAGTGACGGGCGCCGTCCGCTTCGGATGCGTGACCGTAACCCCATTCGACGAACAGCGCGGGAATTCCGAACTTGGCTGCTCCCAGAACGTCGTGATCGCGATCGCCCACCATGATCACATCCGCGGTGCCGCCGTCGGTTGCGGCCACCGGGGTCAGCCCGAGTTCGGTCAACGAATGCGCGATGACATCCGGCTTGGCCCGCCGGGAACCGTCGTCGCTGGCGCCGCCGATGAACTCGAAATAGTGGGCGAGGCCGAAGTGCTCGAGGATACGAATCGCAAACCGTTCCGACTTCGACGTCGCGACCGCCAAGCGGGTGCCGTGCGCGCTGGCCCGGGCGAGTACATCGTCCATACCGTCGAAGACCGAGTTTTCACTCCAGCCGACGGCGTCGTAGCGCTCGATGTACGCGCCGATCGCCGCCTCGACCTCGTCGGCGGGCATATCCATCGAGCGGAACGTGTCGATCATGGGCGGGCCGATGACTGCGGCGAGCATCTCTTCGGTGGGTTCGGGCCGGCCGACGGTTGCCAGCGCATGACGGAACCCGCGATGGATTCCGGGGGCCGAATCGGTGATGGTTCCGTCGAGGTCGAAGAGGACAACGGGAAAACTATCGAGGGGAAGTGAGCTCACAGAAGCTCATTATCCCGCACGTGGGGAGCCTTGTCCGCGCCCGTAGTCTCGTCATCGTGAGTATCGCAGCGGACAACCTGGACAGTTTGCGTCACCACGGGGACGTCGACGCGCAGCCGGGGCTTCTCGATTTTGCCGTCAACGTCCAAGGAGACGGGCCTCCGGAGTGGCTTCGGGAGCGTCTGGCGCGCGAGCTGTCGAGCCTCGGTTCGTATCCTTCTGCGGCCGCGGAACTGCGGGCCAGGGAAACCGTCGCTGCGCGCCATGGCCGACGGCCCGACGAAGTGCTGTTGCTCTCCGGTGGGGCCGAGGGATTTGCGATGCTGCCCCGGCTCGGCTCGACATCGGCTGCGTTGATCCATCCCTCGTTCACGGAACCGGAATTGGCTCTGCGGGAAGCCGGTGTGCCCGTGACGCAGGTGATCCTGGAACCGCCGTATCTGTTGCGTGACGCAGCCGTCCCCGAATCGGCAGATCTGGTGGTTCTGGGTAACCCCACTAATCCGACGTCGGTGTTGCATCCGAAAGTCGATGTGCTTGCACTGCGTCGGCCGGGCCGAATTCTGGTCGTGGACGAGGCCTTCGGCGACGCGGTGCCTGGTGAAATCGAGAGTGTCGCTGATCAGTCTCTGCCGGACGTGCTGGTGCTGCGCAGTCTGACAAAGACATGGGCGCTGGCTGGTTTGCGATGCGGCTACGCGCTCGGAGCACCCGACGTGCTGACGCGGCTCACCGAAGGCCGGGCACATTGGCCACTCGGAAGTTTGCAGATCGAAGCGATCAGGGCCTGTTGTGAACCGTCGGCGGTGGCGCAGTCGCAGGAGAAGGCAACTGCGATCGCCCGTGATCGGGAGTCGTTGTGCCGTGAGCTCCGCGCCCTCAGCTTTTCGGCCAACGGTATTTCGGTCCACGAACCTGCGGTAGGGCCCTTTGTTCTGCTCGAACTTGCCGACGGCGAAGCGATGCGTCTGCATCTGCGCGAGCGCGGCATCGCTGTTCGACGGTGCGATACGTTCCCCGGACTCGGCCCGAATCATCTGCGGTTGGCAGTCCGCCCGCCGCATCAGGTGTCGATCCTGATCGACGCGATGAAGGAGATCTTGTGAGCACAACCCTCGCCGACGTCATAGCTGTACTCGAGGCCGCGTACCCACCGGCATTGGCCGAGTCGTGGGACTCCGTCGGATTGGTGTGCGGGGACCCGGCCGATTCGGTGAGCCGCGTCGTTTTTGCCGTGGATTCCACCGAATCCGTGGTCGACGACGCAATTGCCTCCGGCGCGGACCTGCTGGTTGTGCACCATCCGTTGTTGCTGCGCGGAGTGGACACCGTCGGCGCGCACACGCCGAAGGGTGCCCTGGTACACAAGCTGATCAAAGCGGGGTGTGCCTTGTTCTCGGCGCACACCAACGCCGATTCAGCCGACCCCGGTGTCTCCGACGCTCTGGCGGACGCCTTGGGTCTGACAGTGCTGCGCCCGATCGAGCCGAAGCCTTCACAGCCCCTGGACAAGTGGGTGGTCATGGTGCCGATCGACCGCACCGACGCAGTGCAGGGCGCACTCTTCGAGGCCGGAGCCGGCCGCATCGGCGACTACAGCGAGTGCAGCTGGACGGTCACGGGCACCGGGCAATTCCTTCCCGGCGACAAGGCAACTCCCGCAATCGGAAGCGTCGGCGCGCTCGAGCAGGTCTCGGAAGATCGGATCGAGGTCATCGCGCCGCGCACCAAACGCGCGGCGGTACTCGACGCTCTGCGCACCGCACACCCCTACGAAGAACCGGCCTTCGACGTGTTCGAGCTGGCCACCTTCCCGAGTTCTCGGGGCCTCGGCCGCATCGGTGAGCTTCCGCACGCCGAAACGCTGCGTGAGTTCACGGCGCGAGTCGCAGGAGCACTGCCGTCGACGGAATGGGGCGTTCGCGCGGCCGGCGACCCCGACGCGATGGTGCGTACCGTCGCGGTCTGCGGCGGTTCCGGCGATTCGTATCTAGGTGTGGTGTCCGCGCTGGGCGTCGACGCGTACGTGACGTCCGACCTGCGGCATCATCCGGCGGACGAGCATCTGCGGGCCCGTGGACCGGCGCTCGTCGACGTTGCGCACTGGGCCAGTGAATATCCGTGGTGTGCCCAGGCGAAGTCAGTGGTCGACGCAGCATTCGGGTCCGTTCCCGAGTGGCACAGTCGAGTCAGCACCATCCGCACCGATCCGTGGTGCCTGAGTGCGTCGTAGGTGGCCACCGATCAAGGTACGGTTGCACGAACATTTCAACAGCAGACCCGTCACCGGACATACAGCAGGAGTTACACAGCGTGAACGTCCAACCACAGGTGCAAGCCAAGCTTCTCGACCTCGCCGGCGTGGATGCGGAGCTCACCCGGATCGCACATCGACGCGGTGCGCTTCCCGAGCAGCAGGAAGTGGACCGTCTCGAGGCTGAGCGCATCAGCCGCAAGGACGCGTCCGTCGGCGTCGAAATCCAGATCGACGACATCGATCGCGATATCCGCAAGCTCGAAGGTGAGATCGACGCTGTCCGTCAGCGCGAAGACAAAGACCGCACTCTCTTGCAGAGCGGCAACGTAGCTGCCAAGCAGCTCACCGAACTCGAACACGAACTCGGCAGCCTTGTGCGTAGGCAGGGGCTGCTCGAAGACGAGTTGCTCGAGGTCATGGAACAGCGTGAGGCGCTGCAGGCAGATTACGATCACGCCGGCGCGCAGCTGTCGCAGGCAGAAGAGGAACTGATCGACGCCAAGCGTCGTCGCGACGACGCTATGGCCGATCTGAACAAGGCGCAGGAGCGCTGCGTCGCGGACCGTGAGCGTCTGGTCGGCGAGTTCCCCGCCGATTTCCTGGCAGTCTACGAAAAGCAGCGCACTCTCGGTGGACCGGGCGCGGCCTTGCTTCAGGCTCGCCGCTGCGGTGCCTGCCGGATCGAAATCGACCGCGGCGAGATCTCGCGCATTGCCGGCACGCCGTCCGACGTTGTGGTCCGTTGCCCCGAGTGCGGCGCAATCATGGTGCGTACCAAGGAGTCCGGTCTGTGAGTTTGTCACGAGTCATCGTCGAGGCCGACGGTGGATCGCGGGGAAACCCAGGTCCGGCGGGGTACGGCGCTGTCGTGTTCGACAGCTCTCGCACGGTGCTGGCCGAACGCAAGGAAAGCATCGGCACCGCCACCAACAATGTTGCGGAGTATCGCGGGCTCATTGCGGGATTGACCGCTGCCGGTGAACTCGGCGCCTCCGACGTTGATGTCCGGATGGATTCCAAACTGGTTGTCGAGCAGATGTCCGGTCGCTGGAAGGTCAAGCACCCGGACATGATTCCGCTCCAGCGCAAGGCCGCAGAGGTGGCGGCGCAGTTCGCGAGCGTGACGTACACCTGGATTCCCCGCGCGGAGAATTCGCATGCGGATCGGCTGGCAAACGAGGCGATGGACGCGGCAGCCGGAATGGAAACTGCCGGCCTTGACTCTGCAGGTATCGAGACCGCAAGCGAACCCGTCCCGGTGTCCACACCGAGAACTGCGCCCGCCGAGACCTCGTCCGAACCGCAGATCGCCGGTTCGCCTGGGTGGACGGCCAGCGTGGGCAAGCCGACGCGGATGTTGTTGCTGCGTCACGGTCAGACAGCGATGTCGGTCGATCGCCGTTATTCGGGCCGGGGTAATCCGATCCTCACGGCACTGGGGCGCGCTCAGGCCGCCGGCGCAGCAGCACGTTTCGGCAGTCGCGGTGGCATCGACGCCATTGTCTCGTCTCCGCTCGGCCGCACGCGCGAGACAGCTGAGGAGTCGGCGCGGGTTCTCGGCCTGCCGGTGATCGAGCACAAAGGTCTGATCGAAACCGATTTCGGCGACTGGGACGGGCTCACGTTTCGTGAAGCGGCGCAGCGTGATCCGGAACTGCACACGGCATGGTTGTCCGACACGTCCGTGAAGCCGCCCGGCGGTGAGAGCTTCGACGAGGTTCGCGAGCGTGTTATTGCCGCGCGTGACGATCTGATCGCAACGTACGGCGGGTCGACACTGCTCGTCGTCTCTCATGTGACACCGATCAAGACCCTGGTGCAATTGGCGCTCGACGCTGGTCCGTCGTTGCTGTATCGCCTGCACCTGGATTTGGCGTCGCTGAGCATCGCCGAGTTCTACCCCGACGGTGGAGCATCGGTGCGACTCGTGAACGACACGTCGCACCTGCGCTGACTACAGAACTAACCAGAGCGCGCTGACTGCACCGAGAAGGGTCAGTGGCGTCGTAGCTAGACCGAGCAGTGTGAAGGTTGCCAGCGTGGGCGCAGCGTCCACGCTGGTGGCCACTCGCCGCCACAGCATTGTTGCGAGTGAGCCGACGTAGGTCAGATTAGGGCCGAGGTTCACCCCGATCAGCATGGCCAGTACCAGGCCGGTCGGGGCCGAGGGGCCAAGGGCCGCGATCATCAGCAAGGTGGCCGGCAGGTTGTTCACGAGGTTCGACGCGATCGCCGCGACCGCTGCCACCACGAGCAGCGAGACATAGCCGGTATCCGACGGCAGTATCCGCGCAACAGCGTCCCCGACGGGACCGTGTGCGACGCCTGCCACCACAACGCCGAGCACCAGCACAAATGCGCAGAACCACAGATCGGCCGCGTACACGATGCGCTTCAGGTCGGTTCTGCGGCGACGGAGAGCGATCGCAGACAGCACTGCCGCACCGGCGACGGCCACCCACGCCGGTTCGATGCCGACGAATCCCGAAGCGGCAAAGCCGAACAGCGTTGCGCCGATGATCGACAACGGCAGCACGGGTGCGGGGGAGTGACGGATTTCCGGAACCGGTCCGTCGGTTGTGTCCGCGCGCAGCTCCGATCGGAAGAACCATCGAAAGATCACGTACTCGATCACGATCGTCACGATCCACGGCAGCGCCATCAGGGCGGTGAAGTGCAGGAAGGTCAGTCCGGTTGCCGAAAACGCAATGAGATTGGTCAGATTGGAGACGGGCAGCAGGGTAGACGCCGAATTCGAGAGGTGCGCAGCGGCATACGAGTTCGGCTGTGGGCTGACGTTGATGGATCGGGCGGCAACGATCACGGCCGGGGTGAGCAGCACAACCGTTGCATCGAGGCTCAGTACCGCGGTTGTCAGGGCCGCTGCGCCGAAGACGTACGTGAGTAGGCGGCGCGGATCGCGGCGCGAGCCTTGCCGCAGAACCTGACTCACCCAGTGAAAGACACCGAGAGCGTCGGCGGCATGAGCGAGGATCAGCACCGCAACCAAGAACACGACGGTCGGTGCCATCGCTGTCACTTCATCGCGGGCTTCACCGACAGTGACCGCGCCGGCGAGAACCACGGCAATCGCGGCGGGGCCGGCTACCACGATCTCGGGCAGCCCGCGTGGGCGAACGATCGCGAACACGAGCACAACGCCGACCAGAATGATCGGAAGCAGACTCACTTCAGAAGTTTGTGGAGTGTGTTCAGATTGCGGGTGGTGGTGTACGCCTTGAATTTCGGTTTACCGGTGTTCTTGCCGAAGGTGCTCTTGACGGTCATACCTTTCTCGACCTCCCAGTACAAAACGCCCTCACCCGGTGCTACCTGTTCGACTGCCGGGTCGAGCCCCGCGGCCGATTCGGCGAGCTCTGCGAGCACCGACGGCTCCGACGCGATCATCGCGTATGCGTGCCACCCTTCGCGGCCGGGGTCGAAGGGATATCCGTCGACGATGGCCTGCAGCGCTGCGGTGTCGAGCACGAACACCCAGGCTTCGTACCCGAATTCGCGGTTGAGGGCGGTTTCGATGGTTTTCTTCAGCGCGGGCACATCGGCGCTGGTGCTGTCGAAGAGGACATTGCCTGACGCCAGGACCGTTTTCACACGCTCGAATCCGAGTTCTGTGAAGACGCGCGCAAGGTCCACCATCTTGATGTTGATACCGCCGACATTGATGCCGCGTAGCAGGGCCACGTACCGAGTCATACAGCGACCATAGTTCGGGTCACCGACAGCCACCCGGTAACCTACTGGGGCGGACGAGTTGGCCGGGCGGCCGCGGATCAGGGAACCAGCGCGTAATGCGCACAGGCCCCGAGTCGAGGAAAGTCCGGACTCCACAGAGCAGGGCGGTTGTTAACGGCAACCCGAGGCAACTCGCGGGACAGTGCCACAGAAAACAGACCGCCTGCCTTTCGGGGCAGGTAAGGGTGAAACGGTGCGGTAAGAGCGCACCAGCACCCCGGGTGACCGGGGTGGCTAGGTAAACCCCGCCCGGAGCAAGGTTGAAGGTCGCATCGCGTGCGGTGCGGCTGCGCAAGTGTTCGAGGGCTGCTCGCCCGAGCTTGCGGGTGAACCGCGTGAGGCACCCGGCGACGGTGTGTCCAGATGGATGGTCGCCACTCGTCACTTCGGTGTCGAGGACAGGATCCGGCTTATACGCCAACTCGTTCGCCCTGACTTTTTCAAGGCTTCGCAAGCGCATACAACCCCCGCCGGCATGGCCGACGGGGGTTGTATGTCGTAGTTCGTGTGGCGGTTATCAGATGGGCTTGATGACCAACAGGGTCGCCCAGTAGGTTGCCGCGTCATGGCCCATGAGCGGGAGAAGGTAATCGTAAAGAATTGCGGACATTGCGCGCTCCAATTTCTGTTCGTAGCTTGTCGAGGGCGATCAAGCAGAACTCACCGTTCGATTGTCCGGTTTTCACCTGCCAGGCCAAGTCGAAAGAATAGCAGTCTCACAGCGATCTACAAGCCTGACTCCCACTGAAATGCCACACTGTATTCATGACTGATGAAGATCGACTCTGGTACTTCGATGTGTCCGATGGTTCTGTCTCCCAAGGCAAGGGTCCCTCATCTTTGACGAGAATGGGGCCGTACCCTGATCGGGAGTCGGCAGAGCATGCACTGCAGATCGCCGCGGAACGCAACAAAGCCGCTGATCGGGCCGACGACGACTGGAACAACTGAGTTCGGTCTATGCGCCGAATCGAAGGTGGAGGACGCGTGCCCCTAGGTCGAATAACGGTGCAGGGAATCGACTTCGGGACGATTCGGGCTGAGTTTTCGTTGCCAGACGCGTTCGGCAGTGCGGCGATGGTCGAGGCCGAGAATGCCCGAGATCGCCATGCGGACGGCCGACTGGACGCTACGCACATCGAGTTCGTCACCATCGATCCACCCGGATCGATGGATCTCGATCAGGCAGTGCATCTGGAGAAGTCAGCAGACGGCTTTGTCGTCCACTACGCCATCGCGGACGTTGCCGCGGTGGTGGTTCCGGGCGCCGCGCTCGATATCGAAACCCGGAGGCGGGGCCAAACCTTTTATCTCCCGGACGGTTCCGTACCCCTGCATCCGCGTGTGTTGTCGGAAGATTCGGCCAGCCTCCTGCCGGACGTGGTTCGTCCGGCAGCGCTCTGGCGAATCGAACTCGACGTCAACGCCGAGCCGACGTCGTGGTCCGTAACCCGAGCACTCGTGAAATCCGTGGCGCGTCTGGACTATTCGACGGTTCAGGCCGACGCTGATGCCGGTACCTTGCACCCGTCGATCGCGGCGCTACCGGAATTCGGCCGTCTCCGCGGTGACTCGGCGGTAGCCCGCGGTGCCATCGAGTTGAAGTTGCCGGAGCAGTCCGTGGTGCGGGAAGAGGCCGGACCGGATCAATCCGGTCGGTGGCGAATTGTGTTGGAACCGCGGACGGAAGCCGACGACTGGAATGCCGAAGTGTCTCTGTTGACCGGGATGTGCGCCGGCCGGATGATGATCGACGCAGGTGTCGGATTGTTGCGGACGTTGCCGCCGGCCGAGCAATCGGCAGTGGACACGTTGCGGAGAACTGCGGTTGCGCTGGGTATTACGTGGCCGCCGGGCAAGACGGTGGGGCAGATTCTTGCCGGACTCGACGCGCAGGAGCCGTCCACGATGGCCTTGATGTCGGTAGCGCCGTCTTTGCTGCGCGGCGCCGACTATGCGGCGTTCGACGGCCAATTGCCCGATCTGACAGTGCATGCGGGCATCGGCGCGCCCTACGCTCACGTGACTGCTCCGCTGCGCCGGCTGTCCGATCGATTCAGTACCGAGATATGTCTGGCGATCAGTGCTGGTACGCCCGTACCGGATTGGGTGCGGACCGCGTTGCCTGAATTGCCGCCGATCATGAGCGGATCGGATTCCGTCGCGAACAAGGTGGATCGCGCATGCATCGATCTGACCGAGGTGACGTTGCTCGAGGGCCGCGTCGGCGAGGTATTCGATGCTGTGGTGATGCGATCCAAGGACGGCAAGCGCGCTGCCGAGGTGTTCATACCGTCGGTGACCGTGATCGCCAAGTGCGTCGGCACTCCCGACGACGGTGAGCGGGTGAAGGTGCGACTCACCGCCGTCGACACAGCTAAGCGGACTGTGGAGTTCAGTTTCCCGGCATAGAGCCGAATTACCGGTAGGAGTCTGTTGCCTCGAGCAGGTGATGGGTGATGCCATGTTCCATCGCGGAATGGCCGGCGTCGTCGACGATGACGAGCTTCGACTCCGGCCAGGCATTATGGAGGTCCCAGGCGCTGGTGGCGGGGCAGACGACGTCGTAGCGGCCTTGCACGATTGTTCCGGGAATGCCGTGCAGGGCCGAACTCTTGGTCAGCAGTTGAGCTTCGTCGATGAAGCCGGCATTGACGAAGTAGTGGTTCTCGATCCGCGCGAAAGCCAGGGCGAAGCGTATTTCTGAATTCTCCTCGACCTTCTCCGGTTTCGGGATCAGGAAGCTTGTCGAACCCTCCCATGCGGACCAGGCGACAGCGGCGCGCTCTGCCACATCCGCGTCGTCGGAATGCAGGAGGCGGTGGTAGACCGCAACCAGATCATCGCCGCGCTCGTTCTCGGGTACCGGTTCGAGGAACTTGGCCCAGCGTTCGGGGAACATATGACCCGCTCCGCCGTTGTAGTACCAATCGATTTCGCTTCGGCGCAGGAGGAATATCCCGCGCAGCACGAGTTCGGTGACCCGAGTCGGGAAGGTTTCGGCATAGGCGAGTGCGAGAGTCGAACCCCACGACCCGCCGAACACCATCCACTTCTCGATTCCGAGATGCTCACGCAGGGCTTCGATGTCGTGCAGCAATTTGTCGGTGGTGTTGACCGACAGATCGGCGCCGTCGGCGACGTGCGGCGTCGACCGACCGCATCCGCGCTGGTCGAGAAGGATGATCCGGTATGCGTCGGGATCGAAGAACTGCCGCAGCGACGGGTGTGTCCCACCGCCGGGGCCGCCGTGCAGGAATACGACGGGTTTGCCGTCGGGGTTTCCGCTGATCTCCCAGTACATGCGTTGGCCGTCGCCGACGTCGAGAAAGCCCGACGTGTGTGGCTCGATCGGGGGATAGAGTTCGCGGAGTTCACCGGTTTCGGTCATCAGAAACCGACCATGCCCGAAGCGAGGTCGGGGATCTCCAGCGCGTACAGCGCGCCATCCCGGATTTCCGGGCACGTGGCCGCCATCGCCGTGTCGACGCGATCACGATGCGCAGCAAGGTCGATCAGATTGATGCCGTTCTGGCTCGCCCAGGACCCGACCAAGAGGTTGAGCGCGCCCTTGCCGAGCGTCGGGGTGACTGTTCGCCAATTCTGCAGTTCGGCTTCCATGTCCGAGCACAGCTGCTGCACCTGCGCTTCGGTGAACGTGCCCGCCGCGGCAGCGGTCGTGGTTGCCGCGGCCGATGTGGTCGGTGTTGCCGAGCTGGGCGCGGGAGAGGTTGTGGTCCCTCCCGCGCATCCGCTCAGAACCGTCACGAGAGCAGCCGAACCAACAACGGCAGCTGTGAAATGACGACGGTTACCGATCATGAACGCACCCCTGAATTTCTTTTCGAGAGACAGGCGGCGTTCGCCGGTCTCGGATCAGAAACTGTGCTCGACGGCCGGGAAGGCGCCTGTGCGAACTTCTGATGCATAGGCTGCGGCCGCGGAGCGCAGTTCGTCACCGACGTTACCGAAACGCTTGACGAACTTGGCTGTCTTACCGCTCGTGTAGCCGGCCATGTCCTGCCAGACGAGGACCTGGGCGTCGCATTCGTTGCCCGCCCCGATGCCGACGGTGGGGATGGTCAATTTGCGTGTGACCTGGCCCGCGATGTCAGCCGGAACCATTTCCATGACCACCGAGAAAGCGCCGGCTTCCTGCACGGCAATGGCGTCCGCCACAAGTTGGTCGGCACCGTCGCCGCGGCCTTGGACGCGGAATCCGCCGAGCGAGTTGACGCTCTGCGGGGTGAAGCCGACGTGCGCCATGACGGGAATACCGGCAGCAGTGATAGCGGCAATCTGCTTGGTCATCCGCTCGCCGCCCTCGAGCTTCACGGCGTGGGCGAGGCCCTCTTTCATGAAGCGGGTGGCAGTTGCCAGAGCCTGTTCGGCGGAGGCTTCGTAGGTGCCGAACGGGAGGTCGGCAACAACAAGTGCGTGGGGCGCGCCGCGAACTACACCGCGAACCAGCGGGAGAAGTTCGTCGACGGTGATCGGCACCGTCGTGTCGTAGCCGTACACGACATTGGCGGCGGAATCACCGACGAGGAGAACCGGAATGCCGGCTTCTTCGAAGATTCGGGCCGTCGAGTAGTCGTAGGCCGTGAGCATCGACCAACGTTCGCCGTTCTGCTTCATCTCGGCGAGGTGATGGACGCGGGTCTTGCGCATAGGAGCAGCCGGGGTAGCAGCTGCAGAACCGTACAGAGGAGTCTCGGACATCGTTGTCCCTTTCGTGCCTCGAGGCCTTAGGCGTTGATTGCCGTCGGGTCCCCGGGTGTGGGTGATGACACGATCAGTCTGCCACCGGAAACCGTCGGTGCGAATAGCAAAACCTGGTGCGATGGGTCACATCGGCGAGCGGCCATCCGAAGTAGCGAATGGCTGGTAACCGCTATTTCCTGGCACCATCGACGGTATGTCGAAGTTAGTTCGCCTCTCCGGTGTGTGTGCCGCAAGCGTCGCTGCTCTCCTGTTCGTTGCCGGTTGCACTGTTGCCGACGGCGACAATCCCTCCACCGATTCTTCGGGGTCTGCAACGTCCGCGGCACCCGCTTCGGTCCCGGCAGGGTTGGAGAAGTTCTACGAGCAGACCCTCGACTGGGGTTCGTGCGAACGATTTGCCACGCCAGGTGATTCGCCGCTCAGTAGTTCGGTCGACTGCGCCGCGGTGACGGTTCCCGTCGACTATGCGAATCCGACCGGAGACACGGCGCAGGTTGTCATCTCGCGAGCGGCAGCGACGGGGGATCGAATCGGATCGCTGCTGATCAACCCAGGTGGACCGGGTGCATCGGGGCTGGCGATGGCAACCCAGGGCTCCAGAACACAGCTCGCCGAGCGCTTCGACCGGATCGGGTTCGATCCGCGGGGCGTGGGTGCGTCGACGCCTCAGGTGCGCTGCCTGACGCCGGCGGAGTTCGATGCCGAGCGCGCGGATGTCGATATCGACATGACGCCCGAAGGGATTGCCGACGCGGAGCAGGACAGCAAGGACTATGCCGCCGCGTGCGTGGCGAACACCGGAACCGACTTCCTCGCCCACGTCGGCACGTATGAAGTCGTGCGCGATATGGACGTGATCCGCGGTGCGCTCGGTGATTCCGAGTTGAACTTCCTCGGGTTCTCGTACGGGACGCGAATCGGTTCGACCTACGCCGAAACCTTCCCGCAGAACGTTCGGGCGATGGTGCTCGACGGCGCGTTGGATCCGAATCAGGATGTCGTCGACGAAGTTGTACTGCAAGGAGAGGGCTTCCAGGTCGCGTTCGACGCCTTTGTCGCCGACTGCGCGTCGCAGCGGGACTGCCCGCTCGGAAGTGATCCGGCGCAGGCGCGCGAGCGCTTGCAGGCGTTGCTGGAACCCCTGATCGACAACCCTGCCGACACCACGGATCCGCGCGGACTCAGCTACGGGGACGCGATCACCGGTGTGCAGCAGGCGCTGTATTCACAGCAGTTGTGGACCACGTTGCGGATGGGGCTGTCCGGCCTGGCGGACGGCCGGGGTGATGCGCTGTTGAGTTTGGCCGACCAGTACGAGGGGCGAAACGACGACGGCACGTATTCCAATATCAACGATGCGTTCAATGCCATCCGGTGCGTCGACGACCCGGCTACAACCGATCGGGCAGAAGCCGGTGAGGCCGACACGCGGTATCGCGAGGCCGCACCGTTCCTCGACGACGGCCGGGGCACCGGTCAGGCGCCGCTGGATCTGTGTGCGTTCTGGCCGGTCCCGGCGACGGGCAGTCCGCATGAGCTCGATCCGCAGGCTCTGGCCGATGCCGGCCTCCCGACGCTGGTCGTCGTGTCGACGACGCAGGATCCGGCCACTCCGTATCAGGCCGGCGTGGATCTCGCGAAGCAACTCGGGGCCGCGCTCATCACGTTCGAGGGAACACAGCACACCGTTGTTCTGGACGGCGAACCGTGCGTCGACGACGCGGTTGTCAACTACCTCGTCTACCTGAAGGTCCCGGAGGACGGCCTGACATGTTAGCGCCTGTAGGCCCGCATGCAGGGGCTATGTGAGAGTGACGCATCACTCGGGTAACTCGTGCCGCTGATGTAACACAGATTTAACGTGGCTTGCTTACTCTCGCGTGCATGGATCGCCAAAAAGAATTCGTGCTTCGTACCCTGGAAGAGCGCGACATTCGGTTCGTCCGCTTGTGGTTCACCGACGTTCTCGGTTACCTCAAATCGGTGGCGATCGCCCCCGCGGAACTCGAAGGTGCCTTCGAAGAGGGAATCGGATTCGACGGTTCCGCCATCGAGGGATTCGCCCGAGTGTCCGAAGCGGACACCGTTGCCCGCCCTGATGCGTCGACTTTCCAGATCCTGCCGTGGGCGCACAAGGACGGCGCGCAGCATTCGGCTCGCATGTTCTGCGACATCACCAACCCGGACGGTTCGCCCTCGTGGGCTGACCCAAGGCACGTGCTGCGTCGTCAGCTGAGCAAGGCCAGCGACCTGGGCTTCAGTTGCTACGTGCATCCCGAGATCGAGTTCTTCCTCCTCGAGAACGGTCCGTTGGACGGCACTCCGCCGATCCCGGCCGATTCCGGTGGCTACTTCGATCAGGCCGTGCACGATTCGGCTCCCAACTTCCGTCGTCACGCGATCGACGCTCTCGAGTCCATGGGGATCTCGGTCGAGTTCAGTCATCACGAGGCCGCTCCAGGGCAGCAGGAGATCGATCTCCGCTACGCCGACGCGTTGTCCATGGCCGACAACGTGATGACGTTCCGATACGTCGTCAAAGAGGTTGCGATCGGCGAAGGCGTGCGGGCGAGCTTCATGCCCAAGCCGTTCAGCGATCAGGCCGGTTCTGCGATGCACACGCACATGAGCTTGTTCGAAGGTGACACGAACGCGTTCCACAACCCGGACGATCCGATGCAGCTCTCGGAGACCGGCAAGGCATTCATCGCCGGCATTCTCGAGCACGCCAACGAGATCAGTGCCGTCACGAACCAGTGGGTCAACTCCTACAAGCGCCTGGTCCACGGCGGCGAGGCTCCGACGGCAGCGTCGTGGGGACCGTCCAACCGCTCGGCGCTGATCCGCGTGCCGATGTACACGCCGAACAAGGCGTCGTCGCGTCGTGTCGAGATCCGCAGCCCAGATTCGGCATGCAACCCGTACCTGACGTTTGCGGTGCTGCTCGCGGCCGGTCTGCGCGGCATCGAGAAGGGCTATACCCTGCCTCCCGAGGCCGAGGACGACGTGTGGTCGTTGACCTCCGCCGAGCGTCGCGCCATGGGGTACAAGGAATTGCCGAGCAACCTCGACGGTGCTCTGCGCGAGATGGAGAAGTCGGAGTTGGTTGCCGAGGCTCTCGGCGAGCACGTTTTCGACTTCTTCCTGCGGAACAAGCGGCGTGAATGGGAGGAATACCGCAGCCACGTGACGCCGTTCGAGCTCAAGACCTACCTCGGCCTGTGATGGTCAAGCCGCCGTCCGCACGATCCGTGGTACCCGGGCCGGGCCGGCTCGGGTTGGTCGAGAACACCGCAGCCGACGAGCTTCGCCAACTCGGCTGGGTGGACTCGGAGAGCATCGAACTCCTGTGGTCACTCTCGCGTTCCGCCAACGCCGATCTTGCGTTGCGCACATTGGTGCGCATCAAGGATTCGCTGGGCGACGGATGGAGTGACCTCGACGACGCGCTGCGTAAGGACAAGAGCCTGCGCGGACGGCTGCTCGGGCTGATCGGAGCGTCGGCGGCATTCGGTGATCACATCGTTGCCGATCCGTCCGCGTGGCGCATTCTTGACGGCGCATCGCTGCCTACCAAGGCCGCCGCCACCACGGCGCTGCTCGGGGCCGTCGGCGCAACGTTGGACGAGGGCGCAACCCGAGGCTCGCAGACGTACCGTGCTGCGATGACCGGTCCGGACGCAGTTGTTGCGCTTCGGAAGTCGTACAAGGATCAGCTGATGTTGCTGGCCGCGTGCGATTTGGCGGCCACCGTCGAAAACGAACCCGTGGTTCCTTATCAGACCATCGGGCATCAGCTCTCGGATCTGGCCGACGCGGCACTGACTGCGGCTCTGTCGGTAGCGATCGCCACCGTGTGCCCCGAAGGCACGTGCCCCATCCGCCTTGCGGTTATCGCGATGGGCAAATGTGGTGCGCGCGAACTGAACTACGTGTCCGACGTCGACGTCGTGTTTGTTGCCGAACCGGCCGACGCCACTGCCTCTCGCGTAGCGGGCGAGTTGATGAGGATCGGCACGTCCGCGTTCTTCGAAGTGGACGCTGCACTCCGCCCCGAGGGTAAGCGCGGCGAACTGGTGCGCTCACTCGATTCCCACATCGCGTACTACAAGCGGTGGGCCAAGACGTGGGAGTTCCAGGCTCTTCTGAAGGCCCGTCCGATGACGGGGGACATGGAACTCGGGCGTCAGTACGCCGAGGCTATGAGCCCAATGGTCTGGACGGCGTCCGAACGTGAGGACTTCGTTCCCGAAGTGCAGGCCATGCGCCGACGCGTCGAGGAAATGGTTCCGCCCGAGATGCGAGAGCGCGAGCTCAAACTCGGTCGCGGAAGTTTGCGAGACGTCGAATTTGCCGTCCAGCTCCTGCAATTGGTGCACGGCCGCGCCGATGACACTCTGCACGTGCAGAGCACAGTCGATGCGCTGACAGCGCTGGCCGCCGGTGGCTACGTCGGTCGAGACGACGCCGCGAACCTCACGGCGTCCTATGAATTCCTGCGTCTCCTCGAGCATCGTCTGCAGTTGCAGAAGCTCAAGCGCACCCACACGTTGCCGCCGCCGGACGACGACGAGGCGTTGCGCTGGCTGGCCCGCGCCGCGCACATGCGTCCCGACGGCCGCCTCGACGCGCTCGGGGTGTTGCGCGCCGAGATCAAACGGAACTCCCATCGAATCCGCCGGTTGCACGCCAAGCTGTTCTACCGTCCGCTGCTCGAGTCCGTGGCGCGGATGGACAAGGAATCGTTGGCTCTCGGGCCGGAAGCTGCCGTTCGCCAGTTGGCGGCGTTGGGATACACCGCCCCCGAGAATGCGCTCGGTCACCTCACGGCCTTGACTGCGGGAGCGTCCCGCAAGGGGCGGATCCAGGCGCTGCTCTTGCCGACGCTACTCGAATGTCTTGCCGACACACCGGATCCCGACGCCGGACTGTTGGCGTACCGACGCTTGTCCGACGCACTGGTCGATCAGACCTGGTTCCTTCGGTTGCTTCGCGACGAGGCTGCCGTCGCCGAACGTCTGATGACGGTGCTTGGCTCTTCCGCGTACTTGCCGGATCTGCTGATCAAGGCACCAGACGTCATTCGCCTGTATGCGGATTCGCCGAGTGGCCCGCGTCTGATCGAACCGGTACCCGAGGACGTCTCGCGCGGTATTCTCACCGCCTCAGCGCGGCACAGTGACCCCAATCGCGCTGTCGCAGCGGCACGTTCGTTGCGTCGCCACGAGTTGGCGCGCATCGCGTCGGCCGACATTCTGGGAATGCTCGACGTTCCGGCGGTGTGCAAGGCACTGTCGTCGGTGTGGGCCGCGGTACTCAACGCGTCGCTGTCCGCCGTGATCAAGGCCAGTGTTGCCGAACTGGGAACGCCCGCCCCTGCGGCGTTCTCCGTGATCGGCATGGGCCGACTCGGCGGCGGCGAACTGGGATACGGCTCCGACGCCGACGTTCTGTTCGTGTGCGAGCCCGTCGAGGGCGTCGACGAGACCGTTGCGGTCAAGTGGGCCAACAGCATTGCGGACAAGGTGCGCAAGCTTCTCGGTGCACCGAGCACGGATCCGCCGCTCGAGGTGGATACGGGACTGCGCCCCGAGGGACGCAACGGCCCGATGGTCCGCACCCTCGAATCGTACGACGCCTACTACGCAAAATGGGCGCAGGCGTGGGAGATTCAGGCACTGCTTCGCGCCCACCCGGTAGCCGGTGATCCCGATCTGGGACTGCGGTTCCTGCACATGATCGACAAGACCCGTTATCCAGAGGGCGGCGTCAGCGAAACGGCGGTTCGCGAGATTCGCCGAATCAAGGCTCGCGTCGATTCCGAACGTCTCCCTCGTGGAGCCGACCCCGCGACACACACCAAGCTGGGTCGCGGCGGACTGGCCGATATCGAGTGGACCGTGCAGCTGATCCAGCTGCGTCACGCCGACAAGATCGCGTCATTGCACAACACATCGACGCTGGAAACGCTGGACGCGATCGGTGCAGCCGAGTTGCTCAGTGAATCCGACGTGGAGTTGCTGCGCGATGCGTGGATCACGGCGACCAAGGCCCGCAATTGCCTTGTGCTGGTTCGCGGAAAGCCGACCGATCAACTGCCAGGACCGGGACGCGTCCTGTCCGCCGTGGCGCAGGTTGCGGGATACGGAGATGACTCGGGGGAGTTCCTCGACAACTATCTCCGCATCACGCGACGGGCAAAAGCGGTGGTGGAACGGGTGTTCGGCGGAGAGTAACGCCGACTTCAGTCTTCTCGGACGGATGCCGAGGCTGCAAACTTGCGGACCTCGGCGTCTCCCCACACATGTGCGGGAACTCCGCCGCCCAGGAGTTCACGGGCAAGGGCAGGCGACTGTGCGATCGGAACGTCGCTACCCGCGATGATCATATTTCCGTAGCGCCTGCCCTTGAGCATTGCGGGATCGGCGATGATGGCCAGGTGCTCGAACTGCGCACCGATGGTTGCAGCTTCGGCGCGCGCCCCCTGCAAGTCCGGGGTGTCGCCGCAGTTGACGAGGTAAATCCCGCCCGGCGCAAGGACGCGTCGTACGTGTGTGGTGAACTGCGCCGTGGTCAGTGGAACCGGAGTTGTGCTGCCCGCAAAGACATCTCGGATGATGATGTCCCGCGTCGAATCGGTGAGAGTTTCCGTGACCGCGCGCGCTTCGCCGACGCGGATGCGGAGCAGTGGTGCACGCGGCAGATCGAACCAGTCGCGAACCAATTCGGCTAATGCGCCGTCGATTTCGACAACAACCTGACGGGCGTCGGGGTACGTCGCGCAGATGTACCGAGCCATCGAACAGGCGCCGCCGCCGAGGTGCAGGACGCGCAGACGCTCTTTCGGATCGCGTTCCGAATCGACCAGGTGGGCGATCCAGCGCATGTACTCGAAGTCCAAGGTCTTCGGGTCGGCCAGATCGATGTGTGAGCTGGGAACACCGTTGATCTGCAGAATCCACCCCGTGTCCGAGTACTGATCACGAACAAGTTCACACGTGCCGGTGTCGATAGGGAAGACGCCGGGAACAGGTCCGTCGTCTCGGCGGTCGGGGGTGGTGCTGCGAGTCTTGGTCTTGCGCGTTCCTTTGGCCACTGCACCCACTCTAGGCGCTTGTGTTCTAGTGGCAGGTTCCGAGTTGCGTGCCCTGCTCGGTGCCGTATCGGTGACCGTGACCCGCGGGGACGTCGAGGGAGGCGAGCATGTCGACGCTGGTCTGAAGGAAACTGACCACCGGAATCCACTGCGGCATCGGGGCGTCCTGGACCGCGCGGCTCAGGTCTGGTGGCGTCGTCGCGAGGGCCGGCGACCACCACACCACAGGATCGGAGGTGTTGGCCAGAACGGTTGTCCCGTCCACTCGGGTAGCGCCGGCGGGCGGTCCGGCCCAGAGGACGGCGCACAACTGCGTCGGAAGGGCCTCGGCCAGGGCAGCGCTGCCGCCCACGGCGCCAAGACTCTGGCCGTAGAGATAGAGGTCGGGGCGTTCGGTGGCGGGAAGTTCCGCGATGCGGGTGGCGACCGCGGTCAGCATTGCCTGCGCCGATTCCTCGGCATCGGAGCGTTGGAACAGAAATGCAGCCCAACTCGGTGCAGCGGAGTACTGCTGACCGACGATCGCGACGTCACTGCCGAATCGCTGCTCGATACCGTCGACGGCCCGAGTGTCGATCCACCCCGAACCGGTGGGGACGGCCACAACGACGGCGCTACGAGCAAATCCGCCGACGCGGTCGAGTTCGGCCACCGCGTGGTCGGCCCGCGATCCTGCGTCCGGTCCGGAGTCGAGATCGGCATAGACACGCACCGAATCGGTCCCGGCGGCAAGGAACTTCTGCCCTTCCACTGACTGCGCCGACGCGGTGGCGATGCTGCCGAAGGTCAGCTGAAGTCCGAAGGCGCAGATCGCTGCTATGCCGATGGTGCGGGCAAAACCCAGGCGGTGCAGTACTTTCCGAATGCCGGATGCCACTGTGGTCAGGATCAGTACGGTCAGTGCAGCGATGCAGATGACTTCGATCCAGTGGCGAATTCCGACCGGCGGCGCCCCCATTGCAACGCGGAGTGAGTTCTGCCAGCCGTTGGCAGACGTAGCGAACAGCGCAACAACGGCGGTGGCAACGATCGCAGTTCGGGTGCGCCAGGATCGAGTGTCGAACCGTTCCGATGGTGTCCGCAGCGGCAGTGCGTGCCATGCAGTCGTCAGTGCCCAGGCAACAAAGATTCCCACCGCCATGAGCACACCGCTGAAGAGTCCTTGCAGTACGGCGGTTCTCGGCAACAGGCCGGGTGCCAGAGACACTGCGGCCATCGAGCTCGTGGCTACCGTTGCCGAGATGCGGGGGAGCGGGACCGCTGCGATCCGGGAGAGCACTGACGGTTGGACGGTATCGAGAACGCTCATGCTGCAACGGCTTTCTGCGAGTAGGCGCCGGCCGCGGGAGGTCGCCGTGGCCGAAGGAAGGTGAGTCCAAGTGCGGAGAGGCCGAGCACACCAGCGGCGGCGTATCCGAACCCGGATTCCTGAACCGGCGTCAGGTAGTTCTGACGCCACGAATTCCCGTTCACGGCAGTGGTTGCGATGTCGGCCATGGCAAAGCAGTAGGACCGCGACGCCGGGGATTTCCTCGTGTCACAGGCATCGTGCATTCGCTGGTCGAGTTGGCCGTCGAGCGCTTGCCGTGCCCATGGGCCGAGCTCGTCGCCGTGGAACTGTGCGTAGCGGAGCAGGTCGTAGCCAAGATCGTGGGCCTTGCAGGCGGAGTCGAACTCGTTGGGAAGGGGAACGGGGGACGAGCAGGCACCGTTCGGATTGGCGAGGTGACCGGCGACGATGACGGGTTCGTAGCCTGAGAACGCGGCAAAGTCGCGCGGCACGTTTGGTGCGGCATCAGAGCTGGTGACCGCTGCAACGGCCTGTGCGGCAAGGTGATTCTCCGGCGCTGCCGCTTGCACGTCGCGAGGCGCGGCACTGATGGTGACCGTCGCCGCTGCGACAACACTCAGTGCTGCCCAGGTTGCGCTACGCTGTGTCGCCCAGATAGCGCTGCGCTGGGGCAGCGTCGTTGCTCGTGTGATTCGCATGCAGTTGACGCTATGAACGGCGGGTGCACCTGAGCATCGCTCCGCAGAGTGGTTTGTCTGTGCTTTGGGGTGAGAGGAACCCTGGACCACTGATACTGCGGAGTTAGGGGTTTCTCACTCCGCAGTATGACGACTTTCGAGGGTTCGCTTTCTAGGCTGGACAGGTGATGAAGGCAGGAAAGATGAAAGTGGCGCAGGCGAGTGTGACCCGCGCGTCGCGGCGGTTGACCGGTGATCAGTTCGCGAACGTAGCTGTAGTTGTCGTGACGTTGATTCTCTTTACGGTCGCCTGGCCGACGTTGCACCTGACGCATGCGGTGTCACCGCCGATTCAGCCGTTCGTGGCTGCGTTGGCCGCGTTTCCCTTTGTCCTGATCCGAATCAATCCCGCTCTGGGATGGGCTGTTTCCGCGATCTCGGCGTTGGTGATTCCACACGTATTCGATCTCGTGCCCGGGTACGAATATCCCTGGCAGGTCGTTCACATCATGGTGATCATGGCTCTGCTTGCCGCGGTCAGTCTCACTGCTGCGGTACCGGTGGTGGGGGTTGCGTGGATCTCGACGGTCCTGTTGTTCTTTGCCGAGACGCCGGGCCAGGACGGTGCCGGGTGGGCGGTGGGTCTGACCGCGCTGGTGGTTTTTTGCTTCCTGATTCGGTGGCTTGTTCTTTCACGTCGTGCGTTGGCGAAGCAGGAAGAGGTAAATGAAGTCGAACGTGCCCGCCGAACCGTGTTGGAAGAGAAGGCCAGGATAGCCCGCGAGCTGCACGACATTGTCGCCCACCACATGTCGATGGTGGTGGTGCAGGCGCAGAGTGCGCCGTACCGACTCGGCGACGTGACGCCCGAGATCCGCGCCGAGTTCGATTCGATCGGTGACACGGGGCGCGCTGCGCTCAACGAGATTCGCGGGTTGCTGGGTGTACTGCGCAGCGACGCCGAAGCCACCCAGGTCGCACCGCAACCGGGAGCGCTGCAACTCGACGAGCTACTGGCAGGCAGCGCCCGCGCGGGAATTCCGTTGGTATGGAACGTGGATGGTGATCGAACACGCGTGTCGGCGTCCACCGGTCTTGTCGTGTATCGCATCGTGCAGGAATCGATCACCAATGCCGTCCGGCATGCACCGGGTAGCCCCATCGAGGTGTCCGTCGAGTTCGGCCAAGCGTCCACGCAGGTTCGGGTGGTGAACGGACCGCCGGCGGGTGGCGGTGTCCCGACTTCCAGTGTCGCCAAGTCTTCGGATACCGCCGGTGGCAATGGAATCCGCGGGATGGTCGAGCGTGCGTCAGCCGTCGGCGGAATGGTTGACACGCAAC
Organism: Rhodococcus globerulus; assembly: GCF_019334125.1. Lineage (NCBI taxonomy): Bacteria > Bacillati > Actinomycetota > Actinomycetes > Mycobacteriales > Nocardiaceae > Rhodococcus > Rhodococcus globerulus. The sequence continues at coordinate 5,543,084 of NZ_CP079698.1, read as the reverse complement.
TGCTGGCGGGCGGCGGGTTCGAGGTCCGCGCTATATTGCCGACGGTCGCCGCCTAGGCTGTCGGAGTGCCCATCACAGTATTCATCGCCGACGATCAGGCAATGGTCAGACAGGGATTCGGAGCCCTGCTCGCCGCGCAACCCGATATCAGCGTCATCGGAGATGCCCCCGACGGCAGGGTTGCGGTTGCCGAAGTAGCGCGCCTGCGCCCTGACGTCGTGTTGATGGACGTGCGGATGCCGGAGATGAACGGCCTCGATGCAGCGCGCCAGATTCTGGCAACGGGTGGGGAGCCACCGGTTCGGGTCCTCATGCTCACGACTTTCGACATCGATGACTACGTCTACGAGGCTCTGCGGATCGGTGCGAGTGGTTTCATGCTCAAGGACGCCCCCGCCGAGGAACTGATTCGGGCGGTGCGCGTCGTCTCCGAAGGACATGCATTGCTGGCTCCGACCGTGACACGGCGGTTGATCGAGGAAGTGACGAGTAGGAGAACACCCACCCGGGTTCGTTCCAGCGCTCTCGACATGTTGACCCCACGCGAGCGTGAAGTGCTGGAACTGATCGCACGAGGGCTGTCGAACATCGAAATTGCCGAGCACCTGTTTGTCGCGGAACAGACGGTGAAGACACACGTCGGCAAGGTTCTCTCGAAACTGGACCTGCGAGATCGAGCACAAGCGGTTGTCGTTGCATACGAAAGTGGACTTGTCACACCGGGATGATTACCGGGCTTGATCTGAAAAGTGACAATCCTGCGCCACCGCGCCTGCTGAGGGAAGATGGACAGCAGATCCTGCAATCACCCAACTGTTGAGAGGTGCTTTTTACAATGCGAATCGGAGTCCTCACAGGTGGCGGCGATTGCCCAGGGTTGAACGCGGTTATCCGTGCGGTGGTTCGCACGTCGGACGGGCGGTACGGCAGTACTGTCGTCGGCTTCCGCGACGGCTGGCGTGGTCTGCTCGAAGATCGCAAGGTTCCCCTCGCGGCCGACGACCGGATCAATCGCATCCTCACGCGCGGCGGAACCATTCTGGGAACCGCACGCGTCAACCCCGACAAACTGCGGGCCGGACTCGATCAGATCAAACAAACTCTCGACGACAACGGAATCGATGTCCTGATCCCGATCGGCGGTGAAGGCACACTCACCGCGGCCAGTTGGCTCGCGGAGAGCGGTGTTCCGGTGATCGGAGTGCCCAAGACCATCGACAACGACATCGACTGCACCGACGTCACATTCGGTTTCGACACAGCGCTGGCCGTTGCCACCGACGCGATCGACCGCCTCCACACCACAGCGGAATCGCACCAGCGCGTCATGCTCGTCGAGGTCATGGGTCGACATGCCGGCTGGATCGCACTGCAGGCCGGATTGGCGTCCGGTGCTCATCTGACGTTGGTTCCGGAGCAGCCGTTCGACGTCGACGAAGTGTGCGCCATGGTCAAGAAGCGTTTCCAGCGTGGTGATTCTCACTTCATCTGCGTTGTCGCCGAAGGCGCGATGCCCGATCCCGCTTCCATGACCTTGCGTGAAGGCGGCATCGACGAGTTCGGACACAAGATCTTCACCGGCGTCGCTCAGCAGTTGGGCAACGAAATCGAGCGCCGTATCGGTAAGGAAGTCCGTACGACCGTTCTCGGCCATATCCAGCGTGGTGGCACCCCGACGCCGCACGACCGGATCCTCGCCACCCGCTTCGGCGTCCACGCCACCGACGCAGCTCATCGTGGTGATTTCGGCCAGATGGTGGCCCTGCACGGTACGTCCATCGACCTGGTTCCTCTCGCCGAGGCAACCCGCAAGCTCAAGACCGTGCCCAAGGAGCGTTACGAGGAGGCAGCCGCATTCTTCGGCTGAGCGTCCGGCGCATAAACTAGTCACCATGACTGCTGTCGATGCGCCCGACATCCTCGATTACGACGAAGTGCTGACCAAGTACGAGCCTGTGATGGGTATGGAGGTGCACGTAGAACTCGGCACCGCTACCAAGATGTTCTGCCCGTGCCCCACCGAGTTCGGTGCCGAACCCAATACCCAGGTATGCCCGGTCTGTCTGGGCCTGCCAGGTTCATTGCCAGTGGTGAACGCTGCTGCTGTCGAATCCGCGATCCGGATCGGTCTTGCGCTCAACTGCTCCATCACACCGTGGGGTCGATTCGCGCGCAAGAACTACTTCTACCCGGATCAGCCCAAGAACTACCAGATCTCCCAGTACGACGAGCCGATCGCAACCGAGGGCTACCTCGACGTGGTCCTCGACGACGGCACTACGTGGCGCGTCGAGATCGAGCGCGCCCACATGGAAGAGGACACCGGTAAGTCCCTCCACGTGGGTGGCGCTACCGGTCGTATCCACGGTGCCAGCCATTCGCTGCTCGACTACAACCGTGCGGGTGTTCCCTTGGTGGAGATCGTCACCAAGACCATCCACGGTGCCGGTGAGCGCGCCCCCGAGGTCGCTCGCGCGTACGTCACGGCGCTTCGTGATCTGCTGAAGTCTCTCGACGTCTCCGACGTCCGCATGGACCAGGGTTCGATGCGCTGCGACGCCAACATCTCGCTGATGCCGATCGGTTCCACCGAACTGGGTACCCGCACCGAGACCAAGAACGTCAACTCCCTCAAGAGCGTCGAGGTCGCAGTCCGCTACGAGATGCGTCGTCAGGCGGCAGTGCTCGACGCCGGTATCGAGGTCATCCAGGAGACGCGTCACTTCCAGGAAGCCGACGGCACCACCTCTGCTGGTCGACGTAAGGAAACCGCGGAAGACTACCGCTACTTCCCGGAACCCGACCTCGAACCCGTTGCCCCCAGCGCCGAGTGGGTCGAAGAACTGCGAACCACTTTGCCCGAGCTGCCCTGGATCCGCCGTGCGCGGATCCAGAAGGACTGGGGAATCTCCGACGAGGTCATGCGCGACCTCGTCAACGCCGGTGCCATCGACCTGGTCATCGCCACCGCCGAAGCCGGCGCTTCGCCAGAAGCCGCCCGATCCTGGTGGTTGTCGTACCTGTCACAGCAGGCCAACACTCGCGGAGTTGAACTCGGCGCGCTGCCGATCACGCCGTCCCAGGTCGCGCAGGTTGTTGCTCTCATCGACAGCGGCAAGCTCAACAACAAGGTCGCCCGTCAGGTTGTGGACCACGTCCTCGACGGTGAGGGTGATCCCGAGCAGGTTCTGGCGGCACATCCCGAATTGGTTGTCGAGCGTGACGAGACCAAGCTCAAGGCTGCTGTCGACGAGGCACTCGCTGCCAACCCCGATATCGCAGACAAGATCCGCAGCGGCAAGGTGCAGGCCGCTGGAAAGATTGTCGGCGACGTCATGAAGGCCACCCGCGGCCAGGCTGACGCCGCACGGGTGAAGGAACTTGTTCTGGAGGCGTGCAGCTAGTCTGTCGCACACTCAGTACTGAGCACTGATGCCCAGCCGAATCGAATTCGGCTGGGCATCAGTGGTTTACCGCTGTCGATCTACAAGCCAGGGACCACAACCGCGCGGCCGCTGAGCGTTCCGGCGGCCAAGCGTCGATACGCTTCCGCTCCGTTGTCGAGACTGAAGGTCTCGACCGCGATGTCGAAAATGCCGGCGTGCGCGAGGTCGATCAATTCGATCAACTCGTTGCGGGCGCCCCAGTACGGAACTGTCACCGAAGCCTCGTAAGGACTTTGGAAGAATCCAACTTTGGCGTGCGCCTGGCTGTCGCCGATCCCGACGATCGTGACGTCCGATCCGACGCCGGCAACCGCCATCGCGGTGTCGATAGTGGGCTGATAGCCGACGAAGTCGAGAACCAGTGCGGCGCCCTGACTTCCGGTGATCTTGCGGACGTTCTCGGCCGCGTTCTTGTCGGATAAGACAACTTCGTGAGCGCCCACCTTGGTTGCCAGTTCGAGCTTGTCCGCGCTCACGTCCAGTGCGATAACGGTAGCCGCCGAGAGGTGGCGGAGGAGTTGAATGGCAACGTGGCCGAGGCCGCCGGATCCGATGACAACGGCGTACGAGCCTCCGCGAAGTTTTGGCAGAGAACGCTTGATCGCGTGATACGGCGTCAAGCCAGCGTCGGTCAGCGGGACCGTCTTGACCGGGTCGAGGTCACCGATCGGGACAAGGTGGCGAGGAGAGTCGACGATCATGAACTCGGCCAGCGCGCCGGGGGCGCCCAGTCCGGGAGGGTGAATGCCGAGTTCCTCTGCGCGAGAACAGTAGTTTTCGAGTCCCTGTGAGCAGTGCCAGCAATTTCCGCAGCCCCACGGGCCGTAGACCACGACGTTGGTTCCGATGTCGAGACCTTCGACGCCGTCGCCAACCGCTGCGACACGGCCGGCACCTTCGTGGCCGAGAGTGAGCGGCAGGCCGTAACTGTACTGCTCTTCCGGCAGGCTCATGATGAAGTCGTCCGAGTGGCAGACGCCGGCTGCGGTCACTTCCAGGAGCACTTCACCTGGACCAGGTTCGGGTTTGGGAATCTCCGTGAGTTCGGGTTCAGCGCCGATTCTCGTGTACTGGATTGCCTTCATTTCGACTCCTTTGTCCCGACTGCGCTGTCGTGGTTGGTCAACGGGCCCTGGCAGCGTGGTGATTAGTCCCGCTAACAAAAGGGTACGCGTCAGCGCATGTTCGGTCACGGGATCGGTGAGTCTGTTCAGAACGGTGGTGGGTCGTTGCCGTAGTCGATGTGTTTGCTAGGTGTGCGCTTTCGGGGCACATGCTGTCGGGGTGTGGAGATCGGGAAGGTTTGGCGGCGTTTGCGTTCCGCGTGTTGTGCTGTGCGGTGCTGAATCTTGACGCGCCGGTGTTGGCGTTCACTTCGGATGCGGGCAGCTTTGTTCTCCAGTCGTGTCCGTCGTCTGGTGCCGCCTTCCGGTGGCGGCGGTTCCTGTATCCCGGCGAGTAGTCCGGCAGCTCTGGTGCGGTAGCAATGGCCTGTCTGCGAGGTCAGGGTGACGCTGCGATCCGGATTCGGGGCGAGCAGCCACTTCCCGGAATGCTTGAGGCGGTGATGGTTACGGCAGAACGCACTCAGATTCGACGCAACCGTCTTCCCGCCGCTCGCGGGGTTGGTGTGGTTGAACGGGTCGTTGTGGTCGAGGTCGCAGTTCCAGGCCGGGACATCGCAGTGCGGCCACTGGCAGCTGCCCGCGATGACCCGCAGCCACCGATCGAGTGCCGCGCCGGGGCGGTACACCGATGCCGAGGCGGGATCAGGTGTTTCCGGTACTCGTACTTCTCGAACGTCTGCGTCTTTTGCGATGTCGCGGGCATGTTCGGCGCTGATGACGCCAAAGCCGTCGAGATGTGCAGGTTCGTTCGATCCTGGGCTCAGGGTGGAATCGTGTACTACGACATGTACCAACGGCCGGCGCATGATCACCAAACCACTACGGTCCTGCGGGCAATCGGCGCGGTCGCAGTCGCATACCAACACCGTTGAACCGCTCACCAAAGCGCCCAAGGCATCGGCTCGGCGCTGCTCGTACGTACGGGAATCGTGGCGGCACACCGACATCGCCAATTCCCGCAACCTGCCGTCGAACGCGCGGGCCTGCTCCGCTGGGATACTGCCCAGGATGCGGGCCATCCCGTCCTCGGCGGCACTGACTCCCACAAACCGATCGGCGAGCGCGCGGCGTCGTCGTTCCCGCATCCCCTCCGGATCGACCCGGGCGACAATCCGGTCGATCGCCGCCGTCAACCGCCGACCCGTCAACCCCGTCCCACCGTCCACGGGTGGAGCCAACACCTGCTCGAGCAACAAGCGTTCGACCTCGTCGATCAACTCGTCACCGACATTCGCGGTCGCGGACTCGATCAACGAGACACGGTAGAAATCGAGTTCACCGCGGGCCATCGCCGCCCGCGTGCGATGCAACCGCGTCTTCAACGCAAAACCCAACCCGATGAGCTTCCCGGCAGCGGCATGCCCCATCGTCAGGACCGCGCCGACCTCGGATTCGGCCAACTCGTGCGCCGACGACGTCCAGGTACCACCGTCGACATGTTGGGCGCTGCGGCGGGTGAAGAACTCCGCCACCACGGCCAGTTTCCGCTCGACCAACATCGCTTCACATGAATGCAACTGGGCCATCAAATCGACGAGGGCGCAATCGGTTTCGGTACCACTCAGCAGTGCTGAGATACCGAAACTTCCCACCCCCGGATCGAACATGCTCTCACCCTAATCGAAATCCTGTTCGAATAGAACAGCTATTCGAAACCGGTCGGAAAAGTCTGAATATCGACTGGAAACTTCAGGGCGGCTTGGCTTTTGGCGAGTATCAGTCGACTCCGCCGCCGCCGCTGGGCATGGGAATCTTCACTACCTTGTCGTCATTCGGGCCAGGTTCGCCCGCCGACTTGTTGACGGTGCTGACCCACAGCAATCCGTCCGCGCCCAAGGCCAGGCCTTCGAGTTGACCGTAAGTATCCTTGGCAACAGCGCCCGGCGGTGTGGTGATGGCGCCGGTACCGGGGTCGGTTGCCAGTGAAGCCACGGCTTTACCCGCGCCCAAAGCCACTGCAACAACGCCTTGTACTGCCACGCAGCCGCCCACTCCCGGGCGGTCGGGCCACGTCCAAGCCGGAGCGGTCACGGTACCGTCTGCACCTACCCGCTGGAGGCGATCCTCCAGTGCGGTGCGATCGGTGACCCACGTCGCGATGCCGGGTTCCACGCACACGCCACCGCCGTTACCGATACCTGACAGGACAACGTCGGGGCGCGGGGGAGCGGCATTGGGGGTGAGGGATCGAACACGAAGCAGCTTACCGGCCAGTGATGCGGGATCGTTTGCAGCAGCTGGATTTCCGGCATCTCCGGTCAGGACCATGAGTTGATCGGGTGCGGCAAACTCGAGGGAACCTCGGTTCCCGTTGGCGCCCCGAGGAATTCCTCCGAGGACTACCTTTGCGGTGTCGCCCGGCGCAATGCGGACCACACGATTGTCTGAGCCCGTCGTGACGTACGCGTAGATCAGGTTGTCTTCGACGAAGGTAGGGGACAGGGCAATATCGAGTAGTCCGCCGTCAGCACTTCCGTCGACGTCGATCTTGGCGACCTCGACGGGGATTTGGCCGGGAGCGACCTGCAGGATCCGGCCGGTCCGGCGTTCGGCAACCAGACCTGAGTTTCCGTCTGGCAGGGTGAGCAGTCCACCGGTGGTGTCGAGGCACGTTGCGATGACCGCCGGGTCGGCATCCACACACGGACCGAGGGGGCCGCGCGGTGCTATGGGCGGAGCGGTAGTTGTCGAGGGTTGCGGGTTCTGCGGCGCAACTTCCGCGTTCGATTGGATGGTCGGTTCCGGAGTGAACGGGCTTGCCGTCGATTCGTCGAAGTCGGCGCAACCGGAAAGGACGGACGCAGCGAAGGCGAGTGCCAAGGTTGCCGATGCGGCGCGTCGTGTTCTGCGCGACGTGTTGCGTCCACCCGTAGTCATGGTGAAGACGTTACGTAACCGATGCCCTGCGCCGCCACGCCGGAGTAGGTTCCCCGACCTCGTCGCGTCACCGCTTTAGGCTCTCCTACGTGACTGACGAGCGAAAAGACCCCAGCGAACTGTCGGAACCCGGCGTGGCGACGGGCAAAGTGTCCAGTCCTTACGACTCACCGACGGAGCAGTTTCCTCCGGTGAATGCCCGCAATTCGTTGCCGCGAACCGACGACGATCTCGATTTCGGTTCAGCGCAAGCAAATTCCGTGACCGAACAAATCCCGGCATATCGTCCGGGGTTACTTGATAAACCGACTGAGGTGCTCACACGCGATACCGCGTACGAGATGCCGGCCGATCCGGTCGCGGTCGCAGACCCGATTCCGGTGGCCGAAGATCCGCGGCCGAGCCGAGGAACACTGGATCTCGGTCTTTTGGCGCTCCGGTTGGCGGTGGGCGGCACCGCGTTGGTACACGGATTACAGAAGCTGACGGGTTTGTGGAACGGCCCGGGGCTGGGCGGCTTCGAAACGATGTTGGCCGAAGCGGGATTCGAACAGGCCAAGTTGTTGGCAATTTTGGGTGCGGTCGGCGAGGTGGCTGGTGGCGCACTGCTGATTTTGGGTCTGTTGACTCCGATTGCCGCGGCGTCGGTGCTGGCCGTGATGATCAATGCATGGGCGCTTCGTCAGTTGGCTGAGCCCGGTCTCGAGTACTTTGCGCCAAACGGAACCGAGTACGAGATGCTCTTGGGGATCTGCGCTGGTGTGATCATCCTCACGGGACCAGGGCGAATCGCGCTGGACGGCCGCCGAGGCTGGGCGAAGCGGCCCTTCATCGGTTCGTTGGTTGTGCTGATTCTGGGTATCGGTGCCGGCGTGTGCACGTGGATCTTCCTGAACGGGGCAAACCCGCTCATCTGATCGGATGTAGAAAAACAGCCGCCCGCCTCTCCGAAAGGGAAGGCGGGCGGCTGCTGTTTGTCGATCTGGGTTGATCAATCCTTGACGAGCACCGGTGCGGCATTGGCGGCCGGGATCGCCGTGCCGTCCTTCAGCTTGCGACCGAGTACCGATTTGCGGTGACCGTACGCGAAGTACACGACAACGCCGATCGCCATCCAGACCACAAATCGAATCCAGGTTTCGACCGACAGGTTGAGCATGAGCCAACCGCAGGCGAGAACCGCGAGAATCGGAACGAACGGCACCCACGGCACGCGGAATCCGCGCGGCAGATCGGGACGGGTGCGGCGAAGCACGATCACGCCGACGCAGACGAGCACAAAGGCGAACAGCGTGCCGATGTTGACCATCTCTTCGAGAGTTCCCATGGGGAAGAAGGCAGCGAGCACTGCGACGATGCCGCCGACGATCAGCGTGATGCGCAGTGGGATGCCCTTGCTGGTGGTCTTGGCAAGCTTCCTCGGCATCAGGCCGTCACGTGACATGGCAAACAGGACGCGGGTCTGGCCGAGCATCATGACCATGACAACAGTGGTCAGGCCGGCGAGGCCGCCGAAGTTGATGGCAGTTTGTGCCCATCCGATTCCGTTGGCTTCGAAGGCGGTGGCGAGCGTGGCACTCGAGTCGCCGACGAGTGGGCTACCGTCCTTGAGTTCGGTGTACTTGACCATGCCGGTCAGAACCAGGGTGACAGCGACGTACAGGACGGTCACGATCGCGAGCGAGCCGAAGATTCCGCGCGGCAGTGACTTCTGGGGGTTCTTCGTCTCTTCGGCGGTGGTAGCGACGACGTCGAACCCGATGAAGGCAAAGAAGACCAGGCTGGCAGCGGCAAGGAGACCGTATGCGCCGTAACTGCTTCCGCCGGCTCCGGTCAGCCAGGAGAACAGCGTCTGGTGAATTCCGCTAGCCGTGCTCTCGGCGCCTTCGGCGGGCGGGATGAAGGGCGAGTAGTTCTCCTTTTTGATGTAGAACGCACCGACGACGATGACAAGGAGAACAACTGCGATCTTGATCGCGGTGATGACGGCAGAGACTCGGGACGAAACCTTGGTGCCGATCGCGAGAATGAGTGTGATCGCTCCGATGATGAGCAGTGCGCCCCAGTCGAAGCTGATGGATCCGATGTGAGCTGTGGTGCTTCCGCTCGCCCCGATCACATTGCCGAGATAGAGCGACCACCCCTTGCCGACTACGGCGGAGGCAAGCGCAAATTCGAGGATCAGGTCCCAGCCGATGATCCAGGCTGCGAATTCGCCGAAGGTTGCATACGAGAACGTGTACGCACTGCCGGCGACGGGGACCGTCGAGGCAAACTCTGCGTAACAGAGAGCTGCAAGTGCACACGCGATGGCTGCAAGAACAAAGGCCAGTGAGATCGAGGGGCCCGCTACGTTGCCGGCTGTTCTGGCGGTGAGGGTGAAGATACCTGCGCCGATGACAACGGCGACGCCGAAGACCGTGAGGTCCTTCGCGGTCAGTTCCTTTTTGAGCTTGGTTTCAGGCTCGTCGGTGTCCGCGATCGATTGCTCGACGGATTTGGTGCGCCATATGCCGACTCCGGGCATGTATTGCTCCTTGATTGATTCCCGGCGACCTTGTGGGGGACGGGAGGTGGCTGACAGTTGTCGAATGTGATGTGGGTCTCATCGACTAGATGAGGGAACCATTGGTGAGCGCAGTGCGCAAGTCGCGGCCACTGAACTGAATAAAATGATCACTTCACTCGCCATCAACCCCCCGTACATATCTGTTTTGATCAGCTGGCTCCGTGCACACTACGGGAAGTGAATTCGATCACGCACATTTCGTACTAATGCGTCCGAATTGTCCGCAGCAGCAGCGCATTCCGGTCAGTCTCTCCGCGCGTCGCGTCGCGCCATTTCAGTACCTGTCGGTCGGTCTTGCTATCAATAAGCGATCAACCGCGACGCTCGCGGTACCCGACTTGAAGGAGATCGTGATGATCCAGGCCCATCTCGACGCGTTGCACGGGCTTCCGGCTTTCGACTTCCCAGCTGCGGGGGCGACTGATTCGGCACTGCCCGCTGCGGGTGCTGTGGCGTGGCGCATCTCGGTGGAACCGTATTCGGATGACTCGGAAGAGTTTTCCGAGGCCTGGGCACGGTTTGTCGAGAAGGTGGACCTGTCGGCGGTGCAGGCTCTGATCATCGGCCAGTGGGGTGAGTCTTACGAGGTCAACTCGTCGTCGATCGTGGAACTGGTTGTTGAGCAACGTCGCCGGTTGACGTCGCTGCGGGCGCTATTTCTCGCGGACATCACACAGGAGCAACAGGAGATTTCCTGGATTCAGCAATCCGACGTCACCCCTGTCCTCGGGGCGTTTCCGGAGTTGGTCGAGTTCGGCATTCGTGGTGGCACGGAATTGCAGTTCCCGGAAACAGGCCACGCCGCTTTGCGACGATTGACCATCGAGTCGGGTGGACTGCCCGCCGCAGTTGTCCACGGAGTGTCGTCGAGTAACTTCCCGGCGCTCGAGTTTCTCGATCTGTGGCTCGGGACGGACAATTACGGCGGAGACGCGACAATCGAGGATCTGGCTGTCATTCTCGGCGGTACGAAATTGCCGTCGTTGCGGCACCTGGGCCTGCGTAACAGCGAGATTCAGGACGATATCGCCAAGGCGATTGTTACCGCCCCGATTCTCGGGCAGCTCACCACGGTGGATCTTTCGATGGGCACGCTCTCGGATGACGGTGCACAAGCGCTTCTCGACACCAGTTCTTTCAAGGGTCTCGAGTTTCTCGACCTGCACTACCATTTTCTCAGTGATGCCGCGATCACGGAATTGACCCGGCATTGCGCCGAATTGGGAGTTCGGGTCGATCTGTCCGAGCAGACCGACGCGGATGAGTACGACGACGAGATCTGTCGATATGTTGCAGTCTCCGAGTAATCCCTCGTTGCCGCCTTTCCATTCGAGGTTCGTGGTTATCGGGGTTCCGGGCAATCGTCGAGTTTCCGGGTTTGTCGACGCGGTCACGGCAGCGGGATTGCCGACTCCGCGTGTTCTGGGTTGGCGTGAGATTATCGGTCGAGATTATGGTTTCGACGCTGGCGAGATCGTTCGAATCGATTCGCCCGGAGAAGATTCCGTGGTGGACCGATACCTTCGCGGTACGGACGAGTCGACACGGGTTGAGGGCACCGGCAAGTGGTATCGACGATTCACTACCGAGATTCGCGAGATTACCGATCGAGCAGATCGCGTCGGTGCTCGGGTTCTCGGTGATGCGAACGAGATCGCGGTGATGTTCGACAAACGGCGCTGCCATCGCCACCTCGACGCTGCCGGGGTACGGGTCCCCGCGGCGTTGGAGACTGCGCCCCGAAGCTACGCCGAACTCGAGCAACTAGCAGCCGACGCACACATGCCACGAGTGTTCGTCAAGCTTGCTCACGGCTCGTCGGCGTCGGGAGTGATTGCGCTGCAATGGGGTCCGCGTGGGCAGGTCCGGGCTGTCACCTCTGTTGAGGTGGGTGCTGATGGTGCGCTGCACAACTCTCTCCGAGTGCACACATATCGAACGAGGGCAGCCATCGCGTCAATTGTCGATCGGCTCGCGCCCGACGAACTTCATGTCGAAGCGTGGATACCCAAAGCATCGCTCGGCGGACGCACCGCCGACGTTCGTGTGGTGGTTGTCGGGGGTGTTGCCACCCATGCGGTAGTGCGGACCAGCGCTTCTCCGCTTACCAATCTGCATCTTGGCGGTACCCGCGGCGCACTCGTCGACGCGATGACTGTTGCAGGTGAGAATTGGTCACAGCTCCTGGAATTGAGTGAGCGGGCAGCAGCGTGTTTTCCGGCGGCACCCCATGTCGGAATCGACGTCTTGCCCGGCGTCGGGTGGCGACGCTTCACGGTGGGAGAGGTCAATGCGTTCGGAGATCTCCTGCCGGGGCTTACCGGTCTGCCCGGAAGCCCCGCCGAGGGAATGACTACGTATCAAGCACAAGTAGATTCGCTACAGAAATCGGAAAACATGGAGTATGCCCGGTGAACAACCGTGACATGAACGACGTCGACATGAGCTACCCCGACATGAATGAGGTTGTAGGTCAGGACGACATCTTGTTGCTCACGTTGGACACGCTCCGCTACGACGTAGCGCGCGAGTTGGCGTCGAGTGGCCGCATTCCCACTCTCGCGTCGTACCTCCCCGGGGGACGGTGGGAAAAGCGCCATGCCCCGGGAAGTTTCACCTACGCCTCTCATCAGGCGATTTTTGCCGGCTTTCTCCCGACCCCGGCCAGCCAGGGTCCGCATCCGCGACTGTTTGCCGCACGATTCGCCGGGAGTGAATCCACCGCAGACGGAACGTTTGTGTTCGAGGGCCCCAATGTGGTGGACGGTCTGCGGCAGGTCGGCTACCGCACTGTGTGTATCGGCGGGGTCGGGTTCTTCAACAAAGCCGCGCCCCTAGGTTCGGTGATGCCCTCGATGTTCGACGAGAGCTATTGGGAATCGCGCTTCGGTGTGACGTCTCCGGAATCCTTCGAAGCGCAAGTCGAGTGTGCCGAGGCGGTGGTGGCCGGTCTGGAACCCGACGAAAAGCTTTTCCTGTTCGTCAATGCCGCTGCGCTGCATCAACCTAATTGGTTCCACCTTGCAGGTGCGAGCGCCGAGTCGGGAGACACCCTCCAGTCCCATGCTGCCGCACTCGAATACATCGACCGGCATATCGCACGACTGCTGCAGGCCATGAGTTCACGGCGGCGGTGCTTTGCCATCGTCTGTTCCGATCACGGCACAGCGTACGGCGACGACGGTTGGACCGGGCACCGGCTGGGTCACGACAGCGTGTGGACAGTTCCCTATGCACATTTCTTCGTGGAAGGTCCACAGCAATGAGTCTCGCAGTTACGGTACGTCCGTACCAAAATTACGTTTATGCGTATCCGCACAAGACGGCGTACCGGCCGCTACAGCCTCGCCGGTCGTTGCAGAAATTGTGGGCGTCAGAGCCGAAAGACGCACTGTCGCTGTACCTACATATTCCGTTCTGCGAGGTTCGCTGCGGATTCTGCAATTTGTTCACTCGTATCGGCGCGCCGGGTGAGATGACCACCGCATACCTCGACGCACTCGAGCGCCAAGCACGTGTTGTGTCGGACGCTGTCGGCGACGGAACTCACTACGACGCCGTGGCCTTCGGCGGCGGCACCCCGACCTTTCTCGACGCCGCCGAACTCGACAGATTGTGCGACATCGCGGAACTCCGCATGGGCGCCGATCTTTCATCTGTTCCGTTCTCGGTAGAGGCGTCGCCGTCGACGGTAACCGCCGACCGGATGTCCGTGCTGGCATCCCGCGGAACTACTCGCCTGAGTCTGGGAGTACAGAGCTTCATCGACTCCGAGGCGAGGGCGGCAGCGCGGCCGCAGAAGCGGGCCGATGTCGACGCCGCGCTCGGGCGGATCCGGGACGCTCGAATTCCCGTGCTCAACATCGATCTCATCTACGGCATCGACGGTCAGACCGAGCAGACCTGGCGGCAATCCCTCGACGCGGCGTTGGCGTGGGAACCGGAGGAGCTGTATCTGTATCCGCTCTACGTTCGAGCGCTCACGGGTTTGGGCAAGAAAACAGCGGTCACGGAATCCGATGCCGAGTGGGACCAGCGGCGTCTGCGCTTGTATCGGTTCGGCCGCGACTACCTAGAGCAGGCCGGGTATCGGCAGGTCTCGATGCGTATGTTCCAGCGCGAGGGCGCGGTCATCGACGGGGCGGCCGACTACGCGTGCCAGACCGACGGCATGATCGGATTGGGGTGCGGCGCACGCTCGTACACCGCTGACCTTCACTATTCGTTCGATTATGCGGTGGACATGCGGGAGATCCGCGGGATCATCGACACGTTCATCGCCCGGCCGGCCGGCGAGTTCGCCTACGCGGAAGTCGGTCGATTCATGACTCCCGATGAGACGCGTCGCAGGCATCTCGTGCAGTCGGTGCTTCAGGCCGAAGGGATGGATCTGTCCGACTATCTCGCGCGGTTCGGAACACTACCTACCGACGACTTTCCGGAGGAATTGAAGGCCTTCGAAGCGGCCGGGTGGTTGGCGGGTGATCTACAGTCCGATCGACTGAAACTCTCGCCCGAAGGTCTGGCGCACTCCGACGCGATCGGCCCGGCGTTGTTCTCAGCGAGTGTCCACCGGGACATGGCAGAGTACGAGGCCAAATGAACTCCTCGTTGTCGATTCTCTACCGCGGTCCGTTGGCGAGTTGTAATTACGACTGCCCGTACTGCCCGTTCGCGAAACGCCGTGATCCGCCAGCCGATTTACGTTCGGACAGAGCATCATTGGAACGGTTTGCAGCTTGGGTGGCCGAGCGGACGGATCTACGGTTGTCGGTGCTGTTCACACCGTGGGGTGAGGCGCTGGTGCGGTCCTGGTATCGGCGCACTCTCGCGGAACTGAGTTGGTTGCCTCACGTCGAACGGGTTGCGATACAAACCAATCTCAGCGCTCGCACCACGTGGCTTGCCGACGCAGACCCGTCGACGCTGGCGCTGTGGTGCACATTTCATCCGGGGCAGATCTCGCTCGAGAAATTTGTTGTGAAATGCCGGGAACTCGACGGAGGTGGCATCCGCTATTCGGTGGGGGTCGTCGGATTCCCGGAGCATCTCGATCTTGCCCGTGAGCTGCGGCAGAAACTGCCCGAGAATGTCTACCTGTGGGTGAATGCGGCCGAGGGGCGAGTGTATTCGGACGATGAAGCGCAGGTCTGGACCGAACTGGACCCGCTATTTCCCTACAGCCGGAATCCGCATCCGAGCGTCGGAAAGGCTTGCAGAACCGGAGAATCCGTCATCTCCGTCGACGGTGACGGCACCATTCGGCGGTGCCATTTTGTCCCCGAGGTGATCGGGAATCTGTACGACGGCAGCCTCGAGCAAACACTGACCGCACGAGAATGTCCAAAAACGATGTGTGACTGTCACATCGGCTACGTGCATCTCGAATCGCTGCCGCTCTACGACGCTTTCGCCGGGGGAGTGCTCGAGCGCATACCGGCCACGCTGACGAGTGCGCGTGTGAGCAGGCAGTTACCCCTGCACGTAGTGCGGTGAAACAGAAGATCCCCGGCCGCGTTATCAACGCTGCCAGGGATCTTCGCTAGCTTCTGCTATCTACGGGACGTACCGAACCGCGCCCTTGTCAGCCGACGTTGCCAGCGCAGCGTAGGCGCGCAGGGCGGTGGTGACGGTGCGCTGACGGTCAACGGGGTGCCACGGACGCTCCGAGGCTTCCATCTTGGCGCGACGCTCGGCGAGGACGTCGTCGTCGACCAGGATCTCGAGCGTGCGGGACGCGACGTCGATGCGAACCTGATCGCCGTTCTGCACCAGGCCGATAACTCCGCCGGCAGCAGCCTCGGGGGAGATGTGGCCGATGGACAGACCGGATGTGCCACCGGAGAAGCGGCCGTCGGTGATCAACGCGCATTCCTTGCCGAGGCCTGCGCCCTTGAGGAAAGCGGTGGGGTGCAGCATTTCCTGCATGCCCGGTCCGCCCTTTGGTCCTTCGTAACGCACGACCAGGACGTCGCCGGCCTTGATCTTCTTCTGCAGGATCACCGAGACGGCTTCTTCCTGCGACTCGACGACCAGAGCCGGGCCCTGGAACGAGAACAGTTCCTCGTCGATGCCGGCCGTCTTGAGGATTGCGCCGTCGACGGCGATGTTGCCGCGCAGGACGACCAGGCCGCCTTCCACGGTGTAGGCGTTCTCGACGTCGCGGATGCAGCCACCGGCAGCATCGGTGTCGAGGGCAGACCACCGGTTGTCCGTCGAGAACGGTTCGATGGTGCGCACGCCGCCGGGAGCAGCATGGAACAGTTCGATCGCTTCGTCTGTTGCCTTGCCGGAGCGGATGTCCCAGTCGTCGAGCCACTGGTCGAAGCTCTTGGTGTGCACGGTCGAGACGTCGGTTTCGAGGAGTCCGCCGCGGCGAAGCTCACCGAGCAGCGCCGGGATTCCCCCGGCGCGGTGGACGTCTTCCATGTGGTAGTCCGAGTTGGGGGAGACCTTGGACAGGCACGGCACCTTGCGGCTGATCGCGTCGATGGTGTCGAGGTCGAAGTCGACCTCGCCTTCCTGTGCCGCTGCCAGCGTGTGCAGGACGGTGTTGGTGGAACCGCCCATGGCGACGTCGAGAGCCATCGCGTTGCGGAACGCTGCCGGGGTCGCGATGTTGCGCGGCAGAACCGACTCGTCGCCGTCGCGGTAGTACTTCAGGGCAGCTTCGACCACGGTGGTGCCTGCGCGAGAGAAGAGTGCGTGACGAGCCTTGTGGGTTGCCAGCGTGGAGCCGTTGCCCGGCAGTGCGAGGCCGAGGGCCTCGGTGAGGCAGTTCATGGAGTTGGCCGTGAACATGCCCGAGCAGGATCCACATGTCGGGCACGCACTGCGCTCGACCTCGTCGAGGCCTTCTTCCGACACGGCGTCGTTGGCGGAGGCGGAAATTGCGGTGATGAGGTCGGTGGGGGCCTGGGCCACGCCGCCGACAACCACTGCCTTACCGGCCTCCATCGGTCCGCCGGACACGAAGACCGTCGGGATGTTCAGACGCATCGCGGCGTTGAGCATGCCGGGAGTGATCTTGTCGCAGTTGGAGATACACACCAATGCGTCGGCCGTGTGGGCGTTTGCCATGTACTCGACCGAGTCGGCGATGATCTCGCGGCTCGGGAGTGAGTAGAGCATTCCGCCGTGGCCCATGGCGATACCGTCGTCGACGGCGATGGTGTGGAACTCACGAGCGACGCCGCCGGCCTCACGAATGGCCTCGGCAACGATCTCGCCCACGTTCTTGAGATGCACGTGGCCGGGTACGAACTGGGTGTACGAGTTCGCTACGGCGACGATCGGCTTACCGAAGTCGGAATCCGTCATTCCTGTGGCGCGCCACAGGGATCGGGCTCCGGCAGCATTACGTCCGACGGTGGTGGTGCGTGACCTCAACGGGGGCATGGGCGTGTTCCTTATGTGATCGTTGCTGATCTACTTCTGCTGCGCGAACAACAGGGCTGTGTGCTTACGCGGCGAAAAGAATTGAAGCGAGGGCGATTCAACGCTACTCGCGTGCTACTTCTGTTCTGATTCGGGCTGGTCGTTCGACGGCTCGGATTCGGATTCGGGCTCAGGGGCGCTGCCGCTTGCGGACTGTTCGGCCCGTTCCGCTTCTTCGGCGTCGAAGGCGTCTGCCGCTGCCGCGTAGGGATCGGTGATGCGACCACCGCTGGCGATCGCAATTTCGGGGAGCCGGACAAAGCTGACGGCCGGCAGTGTCACCTCGGTTCCGTCGGTGAGTTCGGCGCGGGCCCAGCTGCGCTTCGGGAAACGGAAGCCCTTGACCTCGTCCCAGCTCAGCGTGCGGCTGGAGAACATCGAACGAACCTCGAGGCCGTCGGGGCTGACGGTGGTGCGGACCCGGGCGACGAAGTAGACGGCGATGATCGGCAGGATCAGCAACCAGCTGAATGCTGCGGGCCAGCCGAAGATCGGGAAGCTGACCGCGAAGAGCAGGAAGGCGCACGCCATGTAGGCGAGCTGCGAAATGCGGATGACGTGCCGAAGTGGTTTCGGCGTGTGGGATGATTGAACCGGTGGCACGGGCTGCTGCGAAGTTGACACCTCTACATCTTCGCATTGCAGCCGATGTATCTCAGATTCTGGGACGGTTGACTCACCAAGTTTGCCGTTCGCGACTAGCGCCTCTACTGTCGAGTGCGTGAAACAGAATGAGTTGCTCGTAATCGACCGGCGCGTCGTCGCCTGAGTCGATAATTTTCAACTCACCAGATAACGACGCGCCACCCTCGCTCAGCAGATGCTGACGGGGGTTTTTTGTTGCCCGGAGCCAAATCAGAGGATTTCCCAGTGAGCGCACCAACAGCACGGCCTCAACCCACGCCGCGCAAGTCAGGGACACCGAGCCCGACTACCGCGGCTGCCGCATCGCAGACGGCTACCCGTCGCCAGCTCCCCCCGGAGCGGGTAACGGGCGCGCAGTCTGTCGTTCGCGCCCTCGAAGAGCTCGAGGTCGACACGGTATTCGGCATCCCCGGCGGTGCCGTGCTGCCTGTGTACGATCCGCTCTTCGATTCGGTCAAGGTCCGTCACGTACTTGTGCGCCACGAGCAGGGTGCCGGCCACGCCGCCACGGGTTACGCGCAGGCCACCGGCAAGGTCGGCGTCTGCATGGCCACTTCGGGTCCCGGTGCAACCAACCTGGTCACGCCGCTGGCCGACGCTCAAATGGACTCCGTTCCGATCGTGGCCATCACCGGACAGGTCGCGCGTTCGCTGATCGGTACCGACGGCTTCCAGGAAGCCGACATCTCCGGTATCACCATGCCGATCACGAAGCACAACTTCCTGATCACCGACGGTATCGACATCCCGCGCATCATGGCCGAGGCTTTCTACCTCGCATCCAGCGGTCGCCCCGGCGCGGTCTTGGTCGATATCCCCAAGGACATCCTCCAGGCTCAGACCACGTTCTCGTGGCCGCCGGAGATGCGCCTGCCCGGATACCGTCCGGTCACCAAGCCGCACGGCAAGCAGGTCCGCGAAGCTGCGCGCCTGATCGCCGACGCCAAGTCTCCAGTCCTCTACGTCGGTGGCGGCGTCATCAAGTCCGAATCTTCTGCCGAGCTGCTCGAACTCGCCGAGCTGACGGGCATTCCCGTGGTCACCACGCTGATGGCCCGCGGCGCGTTCCCGGACAGCCACGATCTCAACTGCGGCATGCCCGGAATGCACGGCACTGTTGCCGCAGTGGCAGCACTGCAGCGTAGCGACCTGCTGATCACACTCGGCGCCCGCTTCGACGACCGCGTTACCGGTCAGCTGAATTCCTTTGCTCCCGATGCCAAGGTCATCCACGCCGACATCGACCCGGCCGAGATCGGCAAGAACCGTTACGCCGACGTCCCGATCGTGGGCGACTGCAAAGAGGTCATCACCGAACTCATCGAGGCCATCCGTGCCGACATGGCCACGGGCACCACGTTCGAACTCACCGAATGGTGGGCGTACCTGAACGACATCCGGCGTACATACCCGCTGAGCTACGACCGTCCCACCGACGGTCAGCTGAGCCCCGAGTTCGTCATCTCGACCGTCGGCAAGCTCGCCGGACCGGACGCCATCTATTGCGCCGGCGTCGGTCAGCACCAGATGTGGGCAGCCCAGTTCGTCAGCTACGAGAAGCCGCGCACGTGGCTCAACTCGGGTGGACTCGGCACCATGGGCTACGCGGTTCCCGCTGCCATGGGCGCAAAGATGGGCATGCCGGACACCGAGGTGTGGGCCATCGACGGTGACGGCTGCTTCCAGATGACCAATCAGGAACTGGCCACCTGCGCGCTCGAGGGTATCCCGATCAAGGTCGCCCTCATCAACAACGGCAACCTCGGCATGGTTCGTCAGTGGCAGACACTCTTCTACGAAGAGCGCTACTCCAACACCAACCTCGGAACGCACGGCGCCATCCGCATCCCGGACTTCGTCAAGCTCGCAGAAGCATTGGGCTGCCACGGAATTCGTGTCGAGCGCGAAGAAGATGTCGAAGCTGCGATCCGTGAGGCGCAGTCCATCAACGACAAGCCTGTCGTGATCGACTTCATCGTCACCGCCGACGCACAGGTGTGGCCGATGGTCGCCGCTGGAACCAGCAATGACGAGATCATGGCGGCTCGGGGTATCCGGCCGCTGTTCGACGACGACGAGGCAGTAGCCGAGCCCGCCGTCATCCATGAAGCCATGTCGCGCGAGCAAGCCGGACCCGCCGCGGGCACAGGGGAGGACCAGCAGTGAGCACCACCCACACCCTCAGCGTTCTCGTCGAGGACAAGCCAGGCGTGCTCGCTCGCGTCTCCGCCCTGTTCTCCCGCCGTGGATTCAACATCGAATCCCTCGCGGTGGGCGGCACCGAGATCCCCGAGATCTCTCGAATGACCATCGTCGTCACGGTCGACGAGTTCCCCCTCGAGCAGGTGACGAAGCAGCTCAACAAGCTGATCAACGTCATCAAGATCGTCGAGCAAGACGGTGATGCTTCCGTCGCTCGCGAGCTTGTGCTCATCAAGGTGCGCGCAGATGCAAGCGTGCGCACCCAGGTCATCGAAACGGTGAACCTGTTCCGCGCCAAGGTAATCGACGTCTCCCCGGAGTCCGTCACCATCGAGGCGACCGGTACCCGGTCCAAGCTGGATGCACTGCTGCGGATGCTTGATCCGTACGGTATCCGGGAGATCGTTCAGTCCGGGGTCGTGGCAGTCGGTCGAGGGCCGAAGTCGATCACGGCCACCCGCTAGTACTTTAGACACGTAATAATCCAAGGAGAGGTTGAGAACTGTGGCAGTCGAGATGTTCTACGACGACGATGCCGATCTGTCGATCATTCAGGGCCGCAAGGTTGCTGTGATCGGCTACGGAAGCCAGGGCCACGCCCATTCGCTGAGCCTGCGCGACTCGGGTGTCGAGGTCCGCATCGGCCTCAAGGAGGGCTCCAAGTCCCGCGACAAGGCTGAAGAAGCAGGCCTGACGGTCGGCACGCCGGCAGAGGTTTCCGAGTGGGCCGACGTCATCATGGTGCTCGCACCGGATACCGCCCAGGCAAGCATTTTCACCAATGACATCGAGCCCAACCTCAAGGACGGCGACGCGCTGTTCTTCGGTCACGGCCTGAACATTCACTTCGACCTGATCAAGGCTCCGGAGTTCGTCACCGTCGGCATGGTTGCGCCCAAGGGCCCCGGCCACCTGGTGCGTCGTCAGTTCGTCGACGGCAAGGGTGTTCCCGCGCTCATCGCAATCGACCAGGACCCCAAGGGTGAAGGCCAGGCTCTCGCTCTGTCCTACGCCAAGGGCATCGGTGGAACGCGCGCAGGCGTCATCAAGACCACGTTCAAGGAAGAGACCGAGACGGACCTCTTCGGCGAGCAGGCTGTGCTCTGCGGTGGCACCGAGGAACTGGTCAAGACCGGTTTCGAGGTCATGGTCGAGGCCGGCTACGCACCCGAGATGGCGTACTTCGAGGTTCTGCACGAGCTCAAGCTCATCGTCGACCTCATGTACGAAGGCGGCATCGCCCGCATGAACTACTCGGTGTCCGACACCGCTGAGTTCGGTGGCTACCTGTCCGGCCCGCGCGTCATCGATGCAGGCACCAAGGAGCGCATGAAGGCGATCCTGGCCGACATCCAGTCCGGCGAGTTCACCCGTCGTCTGGTTGCCAACGTCGAGAACGGCAACACCGAACTCGAAGGCCTGCGCAAGGCTAACGCCGAGCACCCCATCGAGGTCACCGGCAAGAAGCTGCGCGACCTGATGAGCTGGGTCGATCGTCCGATCACCGAAACGGCGTAATCAAGCTGTTTCAGCTTGTCTTCACTCCGGCCTGATGCCTGCTTCGGTCCAATTATCTTGGACCGGAGTGGCATTGGGCCGGAGGTCTTTGCCGGGCCAACTGAAGCCCGCCGTAATTCTCATTGAGAATTCGCCCGCAAAAGTGTCCACTATGTGGTATTGCCTACCGAGTTGTGGACGCCGAGACGGCGCGCACTAAACTACTGGGGGTTAAACCACCCCCACACCCACCTAATCAGGGAGTTTGCACGTGAGCCAGCCTGGCCGCCCCGTTGTTCTGATCGCAGACAAGCTCGCGCCGTCCACAGTCGAGGCACTCGGCGACGGTGTGGAGGTGCGGTGGGTCGACGGACCCGACCGCGCTGCCCTGCTCGCAGCTGTGCCCGATGCCGACGCGATTCTTGTTCGCTCCGCCACCACCGTCGACGCCGAGGTTCTGGCCGCAGGCACCAAGCTGAAGATCATCGGCCGCGCCGGTGTCGGCCTGGACAATGTCGAGATCCCCGCAGCCACCGAGCGCGGCGTGATGGTCGTCAATGCACCGACCTCCAACATCCACTCGGCAGCCGAGCACGCAGTTGCTCTGCTCATGTCGACGGCTCGCCAGATCCCCGCCGCAGACAAGACCCTGCGCGAAAGCACCTGGAAGCGCAGCAAGTTCAACGGCGTCGAGATCCTCGGCAAGACCGTCGGCGTTGTCGGCCTCGGCCGCATCGGCCAGCTGTTCGCACAGCGTCTCGCCGCGTTCGAAACCACCATCATCGCGTACGACCCCTACTTGCCCGCAGCTCGCGCAGCGCAGCTCGGCATCGAACTGGTCACCATCGACGAGCTCGTCGAGCGTGCGGACTTCATCTCCGTTCACCTCCCCAAGACCAAGGAAACGGCCGGCCTGATCAACGCCGAGCGTCTCTCCCGCGCCAAGGACGGCGTCATCATCGTCAACGCCGCTCGCGGTGGACTGATCGACGAAGATGCGCTGTACGACGCTCTGGTCTCCGGCAAGGTTCGCGGCGCCGGTCTCGATGTGTTCAACACCGAGCCTTGCACCGACTCCAAGCTCTTCGGCCTCGAGAACGTCGTCGTCACCCCGCACCTCGGTGCTTCGACGTCCGAAGCTCAGGACCGTGCAGGCATTGACGTCGCCAAGAGCGTTCTCCTGGCTCTGGCCGGCGACTTCGTCCCCGAGGCAGTCAACGTCTCCGGTGGCCCGGTCGGCGAAGAAGTTGCTCCGTGGCTCGAGCTCGTCCGCAAGCTCGGTCTCCTTGCTGCGACGCTGTCTCCCGAAGCTGTTCAGACGGTCCAGGTTGTCGCCTCCGGCGAGCTGTCCGCTGAAACCGTCGACATCCTCGGCCTCGCTGCTCTGCGCGGCGTGTTCTCCGCAAGCAGCGACGAGGCTGTCACGTTCGTCAACGCTCCGGCACTCGCCGAGCAGCGCGGCGTCACCGTGTCCGTCGAAAAGCACTCCGAGGCACTCGCTCACCGCAGCGCAGTCGAGGTTCGTGCAGTTGCCGCCGACGGCACCGTCACCTCCGTCACGGGCGCACTCACCGGCCTGCAGCAGGTCGAGAAGATCGTCAGCATCAACGGCCGCAGCTTCGACCTGCGCGCCGAGGGTCACAACATCGTTGTCCACTACGGCGATCGCCCGGGTGTTCTCGGTGTGCTCGGTACCGTCCTCGGTAACTCCGGCATCGACATCCTCGCCGCAGCACTGAGCCAGGACGCCGAAGGCGAAGGCGCAACGGCGATCCTGCGCGTCGACAAGGTTGTCTCCGACGCCGATGTCGAGGCAATCGTCTCGCAGCTCGACGCCCGCGTTGCCCAGGTCGACCTTTCCTGATTGTTTTCACTGTGCGCCTTTGTCAACCCTTGCGGTTGATGAAGGCGCACAGTTCTACCGAATGAGGATTCAATGAAGCTTGCGGTCATTCCCGGTGACGGAATCGGTGTCGAGGTCACAGCTGAAGCACTCAAGGTGCTCGGCAAGTTGGTCCCCGATCTGGAAACCACCGAATACGATCTCGGTGCCCGTCGCTACAACGCCACCGGTGAACTGCTGCCTGCAGACGAGCTGGACCAGATCCGTCAGCACGACGCAATCCTGTTGGGCGCCATCGGCGATCCGCGGATCGTTGCGCCGGGCATCCTCGAGCGCGGTTTGCTGCTGAACATGCGTTTCCAGCTCGATCATCACGTCAACCTCCGTCCGGCGCAGCTGTACCCGGGTGCCACGTCGCCGCTCGCGGCGCAGCCCGAGATCGACTTCGTCGTGGTTCGTGAAGGCACCGAGGGCCCGTACACCGGTAACGGCGGCGCCATCCGCGTCGGCACCGATCACGAGATCGCGACCGAGGTGTCGATCAACACCTGGTTCGGCGCCGAGCGTGTTGTTCGTTACGCATTTGCGTTGGCGCAGACGCGTTCCAAGCACCTCACGCTGATCCACAAGACCAACGTGCTTTCCAACGCGGGAGCGATCTGGACGCGTGCGATCGAGACCGTCGGAGCGGAGTTCCCGGACGTCGAGACGGCGTACTGCCACATCGACGCTGCCACCATCTACATGGTGACCGACCCGTCGCGCTTCGACGTCATCGTGACGGACAACCTGTTCGGTGACATCATCACCGACCTGGCCGGCGCGGTGACCGGCGGAATCGGTTTGGCCGCAAGCGGAAACATCGATGCGTCCGGTACCAACCCGTCGATGTTCGAGCCCGTTCACGGCAGTGCCCCGGACATCGCAGGCAAGGGAATCGCAGATCCCACCGCCGCGATCCTCTCTGCCGCACTGCTTCTTCGCCATCTCGGACGCGAGGACGACGCCGCTCGCGTCGAGGCTGTGGTCGCTGCTGACCTGGCTACCCGCGGCGACGGCCCGATCTCCACCACCGAGATCGGCGACCGCATTACTGCAGCACTGTAAGCACCGCCGCTCTGTAAGATTCGTCTCACGGCTCTGACGCGCGTAAGCCTTACGGCTTGCGCGCGTCAGTCGTTTCCGGCATCCCGATAGACTTGCCAACATGCGTCTTGGTCGAATTGCCAGTCCCGATGGTGTTGCGTTTGTCAGTATCGAAGGTGAAGAGGATGCCCTCGTCGCCAAGGAAATTGCCGAGCACCCGTTCGGAAACCCCACCTTTACCGGCCGTAGTTGGCCACTAGCCGATGTGCGCCTGTTGGCGCCGATCCTTGCCAGCAAGGTGATCTGCATCGGCAAGAACTATGCGGATCATGTTGCCGAGATGGGCGGCGAGGCGCCGGCAGATCCGGTGATCTTCCTCAAGCCCAACACATCCATCGTCGGCCCCGGTGCGCCGATCGTGTTGCCGCCCAGTTCAACCGAAGTGCATTTCGAGGGTGAACTCGCGATCGTCATCGGGCAGCCGTGCAAGGACGTTCCGGCCGCAAAGGCCCTGAGTGTTGTTCTCGGATACACCGTTGCCAATGACGTGTCTGCGCGCGATCACCAGCGCCACGACGGTCAGTGGACCCGAGCAAAGGGTCATGACACGTTCTGCCCGCTCGGTCCGTGGATCGAAACGGCTTTGGATCCGTCGGACGTCGACATCAAGACCGAGGTCAACGGCGCAGTCAAGCAGGACAGCAGCACTGCTTTCCTTCTGCACGACATTCCGAAGATCATCGAGTGGATTTCGGCTGTCATGACTCTGCTCCCGGGCGACGTCATCCTCACGGGCACCCCGGCCGGGGTCGGTCCGATCGTTGCCGGCGATTCCGTCTCGGTCACGGTGTCCGGGATCGGCACGCTCACCAACCCGGTGATCGCAAAACGCTGACCATCACGTTCGATCAGGGGTCTCATCCGTACGGGTGAGGCCCCTTTTCGATTTCTTGTCGGTTTGATAACTGTCTGTCCCGCCTTTGCAGGAGTGAAATAGTTATGAGGTAGTTATCATCACAATTGCGTCGAATCAGCGTTACGGACGCGCAATGAGAAGTTCCTGAATGTGTATTTTTACCTGCATGTTTATCGCCAGAATAGGAACAAATACGACCAAAAGGGCAAATCGTATAGATGATAACCCTGGGTTTGCCAATGTAACGTTCATCCGTATTCTGGTCGATAACTGGTGTGATGCCAGTGGGGTATTAATGAGATTTCGGAAAATGGAGGCTGTGGCACATGGGCGCCTTTACTGCGTACCGGCGCACTCGGTCGATCGGGCCGAGTGAGTCCGCAGCACCGAAGTGGCGCGACAAGAAGCGATATCTGTGGCCGCTAGGTCTACTGGTACCGCTCAGTCCGTTCGCGGCATGGTTCCTGGTAGAGAAGCTGACGCTGGGTCTGTTCTGGGCTGTCGGGGCCTGGCTGATCGTGATTGTGATTCCGCTTGTCGATCTGCTTGCCGGTGAGGACGGGAACAGTCCGCCGGACGAGAAGATTCCGGAGTTGCAGGCCGATCGTTACTACCGCTGGTGCACGTACCTGTTTCTGCCGTTGCAATACATCGGCCTCGTGTTTGCGTGCTGGTGCTGGGTGAATTCGCCGATGGCGTCGGGGGAGAAGTTCGCGCTCGCGATGACCGTCGGAGTCGTTGCCGGCGTTGGAATCAACGCGGCGCACGAAATGGGCCACAAGAGTGAGAAGCTCGAAAAGTGGTTGGCCAAAATCGCACTGGCGCAGTCTTTCTACGGCCACTTTTTTGTCGAACACAATCACGGTCACCACGTGCGGGTTGCAACACCCGAAGATCCCGCAAGTTCGCGGTACCGCGAGAATTTCTGGTTCTTCTTGCCGCGGAGCGTTATCGGGGGGCTGCGCTCCGGGTGGCAGATCGAGCGCGCTCGCCTCGAACGTGCGGGAGTGAGTACCTGGAGTTACAAGAACAACATCCTCAATGGATGGGCGATGAGTGTGGTGTTGTTCGGCTCGCTCATCGCGGTATTCGGCTGGGAGATCGCGCCGTGGCTCGTTGTGCAGGCCATTGCCGGATTCACCTTCCTGGAAACAGCGAACTACCTCGAGCATTACGGGTTGCTCCGTGCCAAGCGTGACGACGGTACATACGTTCGCTGCTCACCGGAGGACAGTTGGAACAGCGACCATGTCGTGAGCAATTTGTTCCTCTATCAATTGCAGCGTCACAGTGATCATCACGCCAATCCGCGTTTGCGCTACCAGAGCCTTCGCAGCGCCGCCGACGCACCGCAGTTGCCGGCGGGATACGCGGTCATGATCGTCTGTGCGTGGGTCCCGCCGTTGTGGCGCTCGATCATGGACAAGCGACTTCTTGCGTATTACGACGGCGACATGAGCCGGATAAACGTGCTCCCCGGGCGCTGACGGTTGGCCTGCTCACCACTTTCAGGGAAAACGAAGAGTCGGCGGGACTAATCTGTAGTACGACCATCCATCATCGCCGAGCCAAGTGAGCCATGACCAACAGCGAAGTACGCGTCCGTTTCTGTCCGTCACCCACCGGAACCCCGCACGTGGGTTTGGTGCGCACCGCCCTTTTCAACTGGGCGTTCGCACGACATCACGGTGGAACCTTCGTGTTCCGCATCGAAGACACCGATGCTCAACGGGACAGCGAAGAGTCTTATCAGGCGATCCTCGACGCCCTGCGCTGGCTGGGTCTGACATGGGACGAGGGCCCCGAGGTCGGTGGGCCGCATGCGCCGTACCGCCAGTCCGAGCGTCGTGATCTGCATCTCGACGTCGTCGCAAAGTTGCTTGCGGCGGGCGAGGCCTACGAGTCGTACTCGACCAACGAAGAGGTGGAAGCGCGGCACAAGGCAGCCGGACGCGATCCGAAGCTCGGCTACGACAATTTCGATCGGGATCTCACCGACGAGCAGCGCGCGGCGTACATCGCAGACGGACGTAAGCCGGTAGTTCGCCTTCGGATGCCTGATCACGACCTGACGTGGAACGACCTCGTTCGCGGCGAGACCACGTTCAAGGCCGGAACGGTGCCGGACTTCGCGTTGACGCGCGGCAACGGCATTCCTCTCTACACGTTGGTCAATCCCGTCGACGATGCGTTGATGAAGATCACGCACGTTCTGCGCGGTGAGGACCTCCTCTCGTCCACTCCGAGGCAGTTGGCTCTGTACGAGGCGATGATCCGGATCGGTGTTGCGGATTTCACGCCGTCCTTCGGTCACCTTCCCTTCGTGATGGGTCAGGGCAACAAGAAGCTCTCCAAGCGTGACCCCGAGTCCAACCTGTTCATTCACCGTGACCGCGGGTTCATCCCCGAGGGGCTGTTGAACTACTTGGCTCTGCTCGGCTGGAGTATCGCGGACGACCACGACGTGTTCTCGCTCGACGAGATGGTTGCGGCGTTCGACATCTCCAAGGTCAATTCCAATCCGGCACGGTTCGACCAGAAGAAGGCCGACGCGATCAACGCCGAGCACATTCGCTTGCTCGAGCCGGCTGACTTCGCGGCCCGACTGAAGTCGTTCCTGGTCGAGCACGGCCACATCAGTGCCGACGTGGACGAAGCGACGTTCACTGTTGCGGCGGACCTCGTGCAGACCCGCATCGTCGTTCTGTCCGACGCGTGGGATCTGCTGAAGTTCCTGTTCGTCGACGAGGCGTCGTTTGCTCTCGATCCTGCTGCTGCGGCCAAGAACCTGAAGGAAGATGCGGGTCCGGTTCTGGACGCGTCTCTTGCTGCACTCGACGCTGTCTCGGAGTGGACGGCGGCAAGTATCGAGGAAGCCCTCAAGAAGGCGCTCATCGAGGATCTGGAGCTCAAGCCGCGTAAGGCCTTCGCTCCGGTCAGGGTGGCGATTACGGGCTCTCACATCAGCCCTCCGCTGTACGAGTCGATGGAATTGCTCGGTCGCGACGTCTCTCTTGCCCGGTTGCGTGCCGGTAGGGCAGCAGTAAGCGCCTAAATAGGATTGTCTCCGGCCGGAAATGAAGTAAAAACGTCCCGTGACCATACGATTTGGTATTTGGGGCGGGGGTACTGGTAATCTTCTTTTCGGCCGGAGACGAGCCGCCAAGCATTACAGCGAAGCGGAGCGAGCAAGGCCAAGCAAGACCTTTGGGGTATGGTGTAATTGGCAACACAGCGGTTTCTGGTACCGCCATTCTAGGTTCGAGTCCTGGTACCCCAGCGAAAATCCGGTCGATTTTGCAGCCGGACTCAGACAAGCTAAGCTTGCTGAGCTTCCAGAGAACAGCCCGAAAGGGAAGTTCTTGAAGTGCGAAAAAATAGAACATGCTTAAAGCGTGTCCTGGCCCCGTCGTCTAGCGGCCTAGGACGCCGCCCTCTCAAGGCGGTAGCGCGGGTTCGAATCCCGTCGGGGCTACAAAAAGAAAGACCCTTCGATCATCTGATCGGAGGGTCTTTCTTGTTATGCGCTCAATCAGTGAACAGTGGCGCCACAAAACAATCACCCCAGTCGAAATCGACTGGGGTGATTGTCATCTCATCTTCGGGAAGGCCGCGTGCCTATCCGCTCTTGCGACGGAATTCGCGTTTGTGATCAGCGGAACCATGAGTGCTGTGGACCTTCGACTGACCGTCGCGATGATCGGCTGCAGTGGCGTTGCTGTGGTTCTTGCGCTCGAGTGCTTCGCGGAACTTGCGCTTGTTGGCCTCCGCCGGTGTTTCCGATTCAGACGTCGTTTCGGATTCCGGATTGGTGCTGTCCTGCTCGCTCATCTGTGTGCTCCTTGGATTTTGGGCCTGTGGTCAAGCTACGCCTTCAGGAGCGGGAGCTGTAGACCCGGACAACGGCATCGCCGGCATTCCGAGTTTGCGGTGGTCCCAGGACCGTGTGCGCTCGGGGATGAAGCGTACCGCGACGCGTTTGTGGAGCATGGCGTCGACTGCTGGTCGTAGATCGTCGGAGTAAGGCCCGGTGTACCGCTCCCAGACGCTGATGCCGACCGCGAACAAGGCGTCGGGGTCGTCGACTATTTCTCCGACGCCCTCCATCGAGACGCCGCGGAGAGTGTCGTACGTGAGACCGTCCTCGATCAAGACCGACATCCGCCGGTCGCGTCGTAGGTTAACGGCTTTCTGGGATTTGGCCTTGGTCTCGAACCAGATCTCGCCGTCCACGATCGCAAACCACATCGCGATGAGGTGCGGCATGCCGTTGCCGCTCAGCGTGGCCATCGTTGCAGTACGGCTCTTTTCGACGAAGTCCGAGATTTCGGACTCCGTCATCGTGATCTGGCTGCGTTGTTTTCCGGTCATGACGGCAGTGATCTCCTCGGCTGCGGGTACTCCTGAAGTTCTTACTGTGGCACGGATTACATGATTACGTGTCCGATTACAGGCGCTTGTGCAGCGCTTCTGCCGCCGCGAGAAGGTCGGCTGCCCACCGTGCGCCGGGGCGCCTACCCATCCGGTCGATCGGTCCGGATACCGAAATCGCCGCCACGACAGTGCCGGAGCTGTCCCGTACCGGCGCCGCCACACTGGCAACTCCGGGTTCGCGCTCGGCCGCACTCTGGGCCCAGCCCCGCCGGCGAACTTCGAGAAGGACGCGCTCTCCGAAGGTCGCGTCGGCCAGAACCGCGCGCTGAGTCTGCGGATCTGCCCATGCGAGAAGGACCTTGGCACCCGAGCCGGCATTCATCGGCAGGCGCGCGCCGACCAGGACGGTGTCACGCAAGCCGGTCGGCGGTTCCATCGATGCGACGCAGACGCGTGCCGTACCTTCGCGTCGGTACAGCTGCACGCTCTCTCCGGTGATCTCACGCAAGCGGGGGAGGATGAGCCCCGCCGCGGCGATCAGAGGATCATTGGCAGTGGCAGCCAATTCGGCGAGGCCGGGGCCGGGGCACCACAGGCCGTCGGAGTCGCGGGCGAGAAGTCGATGGACCTCGAGGCCGACGGCAAGACGGTGTGCGGTGGCCCTTGGCAGGCCTGTGCGCGCACAGAGTTCGGAGAGGCTGCACGGTTCCTCGGCTACTGCATGGAGCACGCCCATTGCTTTGTCCAGCACGCCGATGCCGCTATGCTGTCTCATAGGTCGATACCAAGTTCTCGCATAGTGGGATAGTAGCGCATGATCTTCGACAGGTCAGCAGCATCCACTTTCGAGAATTTGATGCGCAGCATGAGAACTGTTGGGCTGTCGGACTTACATTTCACGCGCGGCGGGCCAGCCCGTAGTTCGCCGACGCGAGGCTACGTACAGAGGTGGAAGACATGGCACAGAAAGCACGCACTCTCGCCGAGAAGGTGTGGGACGACCACGTTGTAGTGAAAGGCGAGGGACAGAATCCCGACCTTATCTACATCGATCTCCACCTCGTCCACGAAGTGACAAGCCCGCAGGCATTCGACGGATTGCGGTTGGCCGGACGGAAGTTGCGCCGTCCCGATCTGACGATCGCCACCGAGGATCACAACGTCCCGACGATCGACATCGACAAGCCGATCGCCGATCCTGTCTCCAAGACACAGGTCGACACTCTGCGCCGAAATTGTGAAGAGTTCGGAGTTCGCTTGCACCGCATGGGCGATCTGGATCAGGGCATCGTGCATGTGGTCGGCCCACAGCTCGGACTGACTCAGCCGGGAACCACCGTCGTGTGCGGCGATTCGCACACCTCGACCCACGGCGCTTTCGGCGCTCTCGCAATGGGAATCGGCACCAGCGAGGTCGAGCATGTGATGGCAACGCAGACATTGTCGTTGCGCCCCTTCAAGACGATGGCGATCACCGTCGACGGTGAATTGCCGCCTGGCGTCACGAGTAAGGATCTGATTCTTGCTGTCATCGCCAAGATCGGCACCGGCGGTGGCCAAGGATATGTCCTCGAGTACCGCGGCGAGGCGATCCGGAAACTGTCGATGGAAGCGCGTATGACCATCTGCAACATGTCGATCGAGGCCGGTGCCCGTGCCGGCATGATCGCCCCGGACGAGATCACGTACGAGTTCATCAAGGGACGTCCGCACGCGCCGACCGGCGCGGACTGGGATGCAGCAGTGGCTGCTTGGGAACTGCTGAAGACCGACGACGGAGCGGAATTCGACAACGAAGTCCACATCGACGCCAGTGCTCTGACGCCTTTTGTCACGTGGGGAACCAACCCGGGACAGGGTGCGCCGCTCGGTGACCGTGTTCCGAATCCGGAAGAAATCGTCGAAGAGAACGAACGTCAGGCAGCCGAGAAGGCGCTCACCTACATGGGACTCGACGCCGGAATGCCGCTGCGTGAGGTCTCGGTCGACACCGTCTTCGTCGGTTCCTGCACCAACGGTCGAATCGAAGATCTGCGTGAGGTCGCCGGCGTTCTCGAGGGTCGCCATGTCGCAGAAGGTGTTCGGATGCTGATCGTTCCCGGTTCGATGCGGGTGCGCGCGCAGGCCGAAAGTGAAGGCCTTGGCGACATCTTTGTTGCCGCAGGAGCAGAGTGGCGCCAGGCCGGCTGCTCGATGTGCCTGGGTATGAACCCGGATCAGTTGGCGCCGGGCGAGCGTTCGGCTTCGACGTCGAACCGGAATTTCGAAGGCCGTCAAGGCAAAGGCGGGCGGACACATCTGGTTTCTCCGCTCGTCGCTGCCGCCACCGCCGTCCGTGGAACGTTGTCGGCACCGTCCGATCTGGTCTGACGTACCTAACACTCGAGGAGAATTTTGATGGAATCCTTTAGCACGCACAAGGGAATCGGCGTACCGCTGCGGCGCTCGAACGTCGACACCGACCAGATCATTCCGGCTGTTTATCTGAAACGCGTGACGCGCACCGGGTTCGAGGACGGATTGTTCGCCGGCTGGCGCACCGATCCGAACTTCATCCTCAATCACGCGCCGTACGACAAGGGCAGTGTCCTGGTTGCCGGTCCGGATTTCGGAACAGGTTCGTCGCGAGAGCATGCCGTTTGGGCGCTATCCGACTTCGGTTTTCGCGTTGTGATCGCGTCGCGCTTCGCAGATATCTTCCGCGGCAACGCCGGAAAAGCGGGCCTGCTGGCCGCGCAGGTGGAGCAGAGCGACGTCGAACTGCTGTGGAAATTGCTCGAAGAACAGCCCGGACTGGAATTGACCGTCGACCTCGAGAACCGGACAGTGAGTGCCGGAACAACGGTGGTGCCCTTCAGTATTGACGACTACACGAGGTGGCGTCTGCTCGAGGGTCTCGACGACATCGGACTGACATTGCGCCAGGTAGAGGCGATTTCCGAGTTCGAAAAGTCAAGGCCGTCATGGAAACCGACTACCCTCCCGGCCCAAATTTCCCAGGGCTGAACGGAAATCGGGGATAGCGGGCAAGAAGAGAAATAGGTCACGATTTCGGGGCTACGTTGATTGAGAATTGGCGTGGCACATAGACTCTTGCCGTTATCAGGTTTACCGTAGTTCTCAGTCGGTCCTACGGTGGACCATTATTTGCGGAGGAATTTCAATGAACAAGGCAGAGCTCATCGATGTTCTGACTGAGAAGCTGGGTTCGGACAGGCGCACAGCAACCGATGCAGTGGAGCACGTCGTGGACACCATCGTCCGCGCCGTCCACCGTGGCGAGAGCGTGACCATCACCGGCTTCGGTGTCTTCGAGCAGCGTCGTCGTGCGGCACGTGTCGCACGTAACCCGCGTACGGGCGAGACCGTCAAGGTCAAGCCGACGTCGGTTCCGGCTTTCCGTCCGGGCGCACAGTTCAAGGCGGTTATCGCTGGCGGCCAGAAGCTTCCGGCCAGCGGCCCGGCAGTCAAGCGCGGCGTAGCAGCACCGGCCACCAAGGCAGCAGCCAAGAAGGCAGCAGCTAAGAAGGCAGCAGCCAAGAAGACGGCAGCCAAGAAGGCTCCGGCAAAGACGGCAGCCAAGAAGACGGTTGCCGCTAAGGCTCCCGCCAAGAAGGCTCCGGCCAAGACCGCAGCCAAGAAGACGGTTGCCGCTAAGGCTCCCGCCAAGAAGGCTCCGGCAAAGACCGCAGCCAAGAAGACGGTTGCCGCCAAGGCTCCCGCCAAGAAGGCTCCGGCCAAGACCGCAGCCAAGAAGACGGTTGCCGCTAAGGCTCCCGCCAAGAAGGCTCCGGCCGCCAAGAAGGCTCCGGCCAAGAAGGCTCCGGCCAAGCGCGCTTCCAAGTAGTCGCGCTCGGGCGAAAAGCCTGACGCTGGAAAGCAAGCAGTAAAAGCAAGAGGCGGGGGGGGGGGGGGGGGGGGGGGGGGGCGGGGGGCGGGGGGGGGGGGGGGGGGGGGGGGGGGGGGTGGGGGGGGGGGGGGGGGGGGCGGGGGGGGGGGCCCCCCCCCCCTACTCCACCCCCGCGGGGGGGGGGGCCCCGCCCCCCCCGCAACTGGAATCAGTCAACCCTGGTGGACCGAAACATCCTCAGCGACAATCCCATTGCCACCACAAGCAAACAGGCGACAAAGATGCTGACGCCATTCCAGCCGCCCACCGCAAAGGCTGAACCTGCCAGAACGCCGGCAACGGATGAACCGGCGTAGTAGGCAAACAGGTAGAGCGCCGACGCTTCCGCCCGATGGACTCGGGCAAGTCGGCCGACCCACCCACTGGCTACGGAATGCGCGGCAAAGAACCCTCCGGTGAAGAGCAACATCCCCACCAACGTCAGCGCGAGGTTGTCGGGGACGGTCAACGCAAGGCCAAGCGCTGTCGCCGATACGGAGCCAAGCAACACCCACCGCTGCCCAACTCTGTCCGCGGCAGCGCCGGCCGCAGTCGATGTCACGGTTCCCGCGAGATAGAACAGAAATACCAGCCCCACCACTGCCTCGGATAGTCCGAAAGGTGCTGCAGCGAGACGAAACCCGAGGAAGTTGTAGACGGAAACAAATGCGCCCATGACAATGAAACCCAGCGCGAAAAGCGTCCGCAGCGCCGAGTTCGCAAGGTGAACGCGCAGATTCGATATTAGCCGTCGCACAGATACCGGTTGTGGCTGGAAGAATTGCGACTCCGGCAGGGTCCTGGTCATGACGATCGCAAAGACCGTCGAGAGCAGTGCGACCGCGAAAAGCGCCCAGTGCCAAGAACTTACGTCGACCACTGCAGCCGGGATCAACCGTCCGATCAATCCGCCGACGGTGGTGCCCGCAACGTAGCGCCCCATCGCTGCGCCTAAATCCTTCGGGTCGATCTCCTCCGCGAGATACGCCATGGCAACCGCCGGAATTCCCGCCAGCGCAGCGCCTTGGAACGCTCGGCCCACCAGCAGAATCTCGATTGTCGGACTCATCGGCAGCAGGAGACCGATCACGCACGACGTGATTGCCGAGAAGATCATGACGCGGGTCCGGCCGAAGCGTGCGGACAATGCACTCGCCGGAATGATCGCCAATGCAACCATGCCAGTGGTCACCGAAACGGACAGGGCCGAAACCGCGGGCGAGACTCCGAAAGAGTGCGAAAACGCAGGCAGCAGTGCCTGAGCCGAGTACATCGACACAAACGTCGTCAATCCCGCTGCAAACAATGCAAGCGTCACCGCGCGGTATCCGGCGGATCCCCGGCGGTACGACGCGATTCCTGCGCCGACTTCTGGTCCTGCGCCGGCTTCTGTTCCTGCGCTGATTTCTACCGACATGCTCATCGTCACGACCTCCGGCAAGAATCTTCCGCGCCCATGACAACAAAAGAAAATGCATTACTTTGCTGTTCTACATACCTCCGAGACATATAGGCTTCCACCTGTGATGTTGTCGGACGATCTCGAGTGGTTTGTCGTGCTGGCTGAAACCCAACAGGTCACGGCGACGGCGGATATCACTCACCTGTCGCAGCCCACGCTCTCTCGCAAACTCGCACGGCTCGAACGATCCGTTGGTGTGCCGCTCTTCGACCGACACGGCCGTCGGCTCACACTCAATCGGTACGGCCGCATCCTCTACGAACATGCAACCAGCGCCCTGAACACACTCCATTCCGCGTTGCGCCAGATCGACGCCCTGGCCGGGCCAGACACCGGAACGGTGCGACTCGACTTCCTCCATTCGTTCGGAACCTGGTTGATTCCGCGCATGATTCGGGCATATCGAACCGAACATCCAGGTGTTCGGTTCGAACTCCATCAGGATCGAGCGCAGTTCCTGAGTGATCGCGTTATCACCGGCGACGCCGATTTGGCGCTTGTGTCGCCGCAGCCGGACAACCCTCGACTCGCATGGACTCAGATAGCGCAGCAAAAACTTGCCCTCGCCGTTCCGCTCGGACATCGTTTCGCGGACCTGCCCGAGGTCGATCTGGCCGACGCTGCGGGCGAGCAATTCATCGGAATGCAGCTGGACTTCGGCATGCGGCGAATTCTCGACGAGATGTGTGCCGCGGCCGGATTCACCCCGGATTTCGTCTTCGAGAGCAGTGAGCTGGCAACTGTGGGCGGGTTGGTGTCCGCATCCCTGGGCGTGGCCGTCATGCCGATTCAGGATCCGCCCATCTGGGCAGAGGGAATCGTGTTCGTTCCCCTTGCCGGCGCAACACGCAAGATCGGGCTTGTCTGGACCGAGAATCGGGAATTGTCGAGGCCAGCGCGCGATTTCCGTGATTTTGTCCGCGAAAATATGTGGTCCTGAAACTCACACGTACAGCCAAACCGGCAGGTATGATCTCGGCAACAAGCGAATGGAACGCATCGGACAATTCAGACTGCGTCCATCTTCCGTCCACGTACGCTGGCTACGACTCGGTAACATTCGCGCAGGGGGATCAGTTCATGTCGATCAGGCCAAACCTACGGTACCGTAGGCTGGAGCGAAGTCGGGCATTCACTCAACACGGAGGCAAATAAATGACGAGGATTCTGACGCAGCTCGAACTGCTGACAGAACTGCAGCCGGTTGCCGAAGAGAACGTCAACCGGCACATCTCCATGGCAAAGGAATGGCACCCGCACGACTACGTCCCGTGGGACGAGGGTCGCAACTTCGCAGCCATGGGCGGCGAAGACTGGAGTCTCGAACAATCCCGGCTCGGCGAGGTCGCCCGAGCTGCGATGATCACCAATCTCCTCACCGAGGACAACCTGCCGTCGTACCACCGCGAGATCGCCGAGAACTTCTCGCAGGACGGAGCCTGGGGCACCTGGGTCGGCCGCTGGACCGCCGAAGAGAATCGCCACGGAATCGTGATGCGCGACTACCTGGTTGTCACGCGCGCCGTCGATCCCGTCGAGCTCGAGCGCTACCGCATGGAACACATGATCACCGGCTACAACCCGCCCATCCCGGACGACGGAGCCGGCGTTCTCCACTCTGTCGCGTACGTCACCTTCCAGGAACTCGCGACTCGCGTCAGCCACCGCAACACCGGCAAGGCCTGCAACGAGCCGATCGCCGACAAGATGCTTCAGCGCATCGCCGCCGACGAGAACCTGCACATGATCTTCTACCGCAACATCTGTGCCGCCGCTCTCGATCTTGCACCTGATCAGACACTGAAGTCCGTGTCGAACATCGTGCAGAATTTCCAGATGCCCGGTGCTGGGATGCCCAACTTCCGTCGCAACGGCGTTTTGATGGCCAAGCACGGAATCTACGATCTCCGTCAGCACCTCGACGAGGTCATCTGGCCCGTTCTGCGCAAGTGGAACATCTTCGAGCGCAACGACTTCAGCGCCGAAGGCGAGAACACTCGAGAAGAACTGGCTGCCTTCCTCGAGACACTTGCCGCCCAGGCGACAAAGTTCGAGGAGCAGCGCGATCGCATGCTCGCCCGCGAAGCCGCCAAGCGTGAACAGCAGGCCTCTTAGTTTCACCAGCTATTCTGTGCCCGGTACCGGATTCGGTACCGGGCACTTTCACTTGTCAGAAATATTTGTTCAGAGGTAGTCATGTCTTCCCTTCGTATCGGTTCACTCGAGCTGCACAGCCCCGTGGTCCTCGCGCCCATGGCCGGCGTCACCAATGTCGCTTTCCGCACGCTCTGTCGTGAACTCGAACTCGAACGTGCAGGCAGCACCTCCGGGCTCTACGTATGTGAGATGGTCACTGCCCGCGCGCTCGTAGAGCGCCAGCCGGCCACCATGCACATGACCACCTTCGGACCCACCGAGACTCCACGGTCCCTGCAGCTCTACACCGTCGACCCAGAGACGACCTACGCTGCGGCCAAAATGATCGTCGACGAGAACATGGCCGACCACATCGACATGAACTTCGGCTGCCCAGTGCCGAAAGTCACTCGAAAAGGTGGCGGCTCCGCGCTCCCCTACAAGCGTCGACTGTTCGGACAGATCGTCGCAGCTGCCGTTCGCGCCACCGAGGGCACCGACATTCCTGTCACGGTGAAGATGCGCGTCGGTATCGACGCGGACCATCACACGCACCTCGACGCCGGACGCATCGCCGCTGCCGAGGGCGCCGCCGCAATTGCCTTGCACGCGCGCACCGCGTCGCAGCGCTACTCCGGAACGGCGGACTGGAACGAGATCGCCCGCCTGAAGGAACACGTTCCCGACGTTCCGATTCTCGGAAACGGCGACATCTTCGACGCCTCCGACGCCGCCCGCATGATGGACGAGACCGGCTGTGACGGCGTTGTCGTCGGACGCGGATGCCTGGGCCGCCCGTGGCTGTTTGCAGAGCTCAGCGCGGCTCTCAACGGTCAGCCCATCGCGACGCCTCCGACGCTCGGCGAGGTCACCACGATCATCGCCCGCCACGCCCAGCTCCTCGCCGCACACCACGGTGAGATGAAGGGCTTGCGTGAACTCCGCAAGCACGTGTCCTGGTATCTGCGCGGATTCCCGGTCGGGTCGGACCTGCGCGTGTCGATGGCACTGGTCAGCACCCTGACCGAACTCGACGAACTGCTGGCCCAGCTGGACAGCTCCGTTCCATTCCCGAAGGACGCCGAAGGTCCCCGCGGCCGACAGGGTTCCCCCGGTCAGGTTGCCCTGCCCGAGGGCTGGCTCGACGATCCCGAGGACGATCTGGTGCCGGTCGGAGCGGACATCATGCATTCGGGCGGATAACGCATTGCTGTGAATTCGGGCAATTCGCCAAGTTTCTGAGTGAATAACTCAGGATCCACCAGTAATATGGCTCCAGCTTCGTCAACAGCAGTTGGACGGCGCACGACAAGAGACGCACTGTCCGTATCGGCAGTCAACGACGAGACAGGTTGCATCGGTGGGTGATGATCACGACTCGGGCCCGCCTTCGCCCGAAAGCCGCGCCCCGTGGGAGCGCCCCCTTGCAGATCAGCGATACCGCAATCGTCGTTCGTCCAAACCCGAACCCACTGGCGCGACACAGTCCGACGCCCCGCCGTCAGAGCGTCGGGGCAGTGAACGCTTCGGCCGATTCGGTCGACGTGACGCACCACCGAGCGACAGCATCTCCGTCGCAGAACTCGTCCAACGAGTCGGCGATACAGCCGGCCAGCGTGTAGTCGAACCGCCGGCCCCGAAAAAGAGCAGCCCGGCAGCGCCACCTGTTGACTCGAGGCCTCCCGTCAGGCCCCCCGACAAACCGCTGCCCCCCGAAAAGCCGCTACCTCCCCCACCGATCGCACCGGCCGCGGCCGAATGGATCAGCAGCGACCCGCCATCCTCCGCTTCTCCGCGTGTCGTCAGCGAAACCGGTGGTAGTCGGCTTGCGCTGAACAAGATTCGACGCCGCCAGCGTATGAAGACGATCAGCCGATCCGCGGTCGCATTTCTTGCCGTGATGTCACTGACCATGACCGGCGTCGTCTGGGGTTACCTTCGCACCACCGAAGGAAAGTTCGAACAGATCGCTGCGCTCGACACCAACTCCGACGACATCGTCGACGCGGGCGGCCAGCTCGGCGACGAAACCTATCTGATCGTCGGCACCGATACCAGGGCCGGCGCAAGTGGTGAGATCGGCGCCGGCACCGTCGAGGACGCCGAAGGCGCCCGGGCCGACACCGTGATGCTGGTCAACATCCCCGCCGACCGCAGCCGCGTCGTCGCCGTCTCGTTTCCCCGCGACCTCGACGTCGACCGGCCGGTCTGCCAGGGCTGGGACAACAGTTCCGGGACGTACACCAGCGAGTCCTTCCCCGCTGCCTCTGGCGACAAACTCAACGCGACCTACGCCCTGGGTGGCCCGAAGTGTCTGGTCAAGGTCATCCAGAAAATGTCCGGACTCAAGATCGGCCACTTCGTCGGCATGGACTTCGCCGGATTCGAGAGCATGGTCGACACAGTTGGCGGGGTCAACATCTGCACCCCGGTTCCCATCGAAGACGGCATTCTGGGCACTGTCCTCGCAAACAGCGGAAACCAGGTACTCGACGGCCGGACCGCGCTGAACTACGTCCGCGCCAGGCACGTCGAAGCCGAGGGCAACGGCGACTACGGGCGCATCACGCGGCAACAGAAGTTCCTGTCCGCGCTGCTGCGCTCGGCACTGTCCAACAATGTGCTGCTCAATCCCAGCAAGCTCAACGGGTTCATCAACGCATTCACGCAGGACACGTTTGTCGAGAACATCGATACAAAATCCCTGGTCACGCTGGGTCGATCATTGCAGAACGTCGATGCGGGCGCCGTCACCTTCCTGACCGTGCCCACCGACGGCACCAATGACTGGGGCAATGAAATCCCCCGGACCGACGAGATCAAAGCGCTGTTCCAGGCAATCATCGACGACGAGCCGCTCCCGGGCGAAGAGCGTGCCAACGATACCGACAAGACATCGACCAGCTCAGCGCCATCCACCGCCACGACGCCGGTGCCCGAGGCAACACTCGTGTCGGCAATGAGTCCGTACAACATCTACATCGATGTTTCGAACGCGTCAGGCGTTTCCGGTCAGGCCGCGACCGCCGCCGACCAACTTGCAGCGTACGGATTCCAGATCTCCACAATCGGTAATTTCAGCGCAGCGACGGGACTGGCCAATGTCCAGGCCTCGGCGACTGTGGTGCGGTATGCGGCCGGTTACGAAGCCGAGGCCGCCACCGTCGCATCCGCAATTCCCGGAGCCGTACTCGTTCTCACCCCGAGCATGGGCGACATGGTCGAACTTGTCATCGGCAGTGATTTTTCCGGCACAGTCGTAGCGCCGGCAGATCCGGGAACCTCGTTGTCCGCAGAGCCGTCATCGGTGGACACCAGCGTGTCGACGTCACTGCCCTCCGACATAGCCTCAGTCAACGCCGGAGACACAGCCTGCATCTGACGCTGCAGTGATCATCTCCACCTGACGCTGCGGTGTTCATTTCGCACGACGCTGCGGTGATCATTCACCTTGCGTTCACCTGTCGCTTGTGACTTGGTCTTTCACTGCACGTAGGCTCTCACCTCATGCGCGTGGCTTACAACGAACAGATGACCGAGCTTGCAGACTTGCTCGGCGAGATGGCAGGACTGGCAGGCACCGCCATGGAGCGAGCCACCCAGTCACTGCTCCAAGCAGACCTGACCCTGGCCGAGCAGGTGATCGGCGAACACGACCGGATCACCGAACTCAGCACCCTTTGCGAGGAGCGCGCCTTCGCGCTGCTCGCCTTGCAGGCTCCCGTTGCCGGCGATCTCCGCTCCGTCGTCAGCGGAATCCAGATCGTCGCCGACATCGACCGCATGGGCGCCCTTGCCCTGCACGTCGCCAAGATTGCGCGTCGTCGCCATCCGAACCACGTCCTCCCCGAGGTCGTCAACGGCTACTTCGCCGAGATGGGCCGCATCG
This sequence comes from Rhodococcus globerulus, assembly GCF_019334125.1. Lineage (NCBI taxonomy): Bacteria > Bacillati > Actinomycetota > Actinomycetes > Mycobacteriales > Nocardiaceae > Rhodococcus > Rhodococcus globerulus. The sequence goes on along the minus strand of NZ_CP079698.1, from coordinate 5,501,689 downwards.
CCGTCAGTATCGGTGCCGCGGCAAAGGAAGTCCTCGAGACCCGTGATCCCGAGCGTGCAGCCCGTCTGCGCGAAGAGGACGAGGCGATGGACGACCTGCACCGTCACCTGTTCACGGTCCTCATGGATCGCGACTGGAAGTACGGGGTTGCAGCGGCAGTCGACATCACGTTGCTCGGTCGCTTCTACGAGCGCTTTGCAGACCACGCTGTCGAGGTCGGACGCCGAGTGATCTTCCTCGTTACCGGCAAGCTGCCCGAAGAGCCCGAATCCACCGAAAAGGTCGACAAACTGACCGCCTACCCGGATCTGTAACCACTCCCCGTCACGAGCAGAAGGCGGCCGCGCATGTGCGTGGCCGCCTTTCTGTTGTGTCCCTTCAGTTAGAACCCAGCCATTCGTCCAACGTCGGCCCGGCGCTGATCGAGTCCGCTCCTGGCAGGAGAGCACCGCTGCGCATTGCCTTGCCTGCGCCTGGCATGGATACCGGGATCAGCAACTTCCGCGTGCCTCGACGGCGCAGTATTTTCCTCGTCATCTCCGGGATCTCGAGGACTTCCGGACCGGCGAGATCAGCAGCGCGACCCGACGGCCCCTTCTCCGCTGCCTGCACCAACGCCTTCGCAACGGTCTTGGCAGCGACGGGCTTCGATCTCATCCGCGGTACGAGGGCCAACGGGCCGAAACCCATGAGCGACACCGTCTTCTCGCCGAACTCGAACCACTGCGTGGATCGCAGAATCGTGAACGGGATGCCCGACGCGCTGACTGCGCGTTCCTGCGCAGCCTTACCCTGGTAGTACCCGAATGCCTTCAATCGCGGATCGTCACAGTTGACGATCGAGAGCACAACATGGTGCTTCACTCCTGCCGCATTCTCTGCTGCGGCAATGTTCTGCGCCGCGGCCTCGAAGAATGCGACGGCCTTCTTTGCACTGTTGGTGACGTGGTCACTGACATCGACAACCGCGTCGACACCCGCGAGAGCTCCGGCCAGCCCGGCACCAGTGCTGATATCGACGCCGGTCGAGCGGGCCGCGATCACCACGTCGTGGCCCACCGCCTCGGCTTCCGCAACTACGAGCTTGCCCATCAAACCTGTCCCACCGAGCACTGCTATCCGCATGATGTCTCCTCGACGTTCGCCTCTCCTCATCTTGGACGACAACGGCCTCCAGGTGTGAGAGTCTCGCGCGGAGTCTTACGTCACGGCAGGAATCTAGTCCTCCGTGAACCGACTCGCCACGCGTGCACGCCAATCCAAGCTGATGTGGTCCAAGGCCGCAGACACCTCATGCGCCTGGTCTGCAACAGCCCGGGCCAGCATGCCCGGACCGGCCAGGGGGCTCACATGCCCCTCGGCCGCGTCCGAGGTCTTCATCCCCAGCAACATGGTGGTGCCGATAACCCGATGTCCTCCCAGAACACCGGGACGGGAACGATCGGGAACACTTCGCAAGTCCAGAGTCTCCACCAGAAGCGGCGTCCCGTCGACGGTGATGCGCTGATCCGAACGCAGTGCGCCACCGATCTCACCGGTACGGCCGAACACCACCATCTCGTCGAGCAGGGCAACCGCGTCCGGCTGCAGCGAAATGTCAATTCGCCGAGCGACATCCGCGCCGCCGGCTACCACGAAGGGCGCCGCTCGCCATACCAAAGCGCCGCCGGCACCCACCGTCGCCGAAGCCGTCCACGATGCGTGACCGCCGCGGGCGTTGTACGCCACGGTGCCGGACGGCTCGAGCACCTCGAGGAACGCTCCCGGCGCCACGTCGAACTCGATGCGTAGGTTGTCACCGGCCAACAGTGTCGCGCTGTGTCCTACCAGGGCAACGCGCACGTGCAACCCGTGAGCACTCACCAGGCGTGGCGCCAGGAAATCCCCGGAGATCAACTCTTTGGCAACAGCGGTGCCGCCCACTCGCTCAACGACGACCCGCGTAGCTCCCGCAGTCATCAGTGAGCGTGAGAGTGACTGTGCCCGTGACCGTGTCCGTGGTCGTGGTCGTGGTCTTCTTCATCGGCGTGGAAGTGCGGTGCCATCGGTCCCGGGTCCTGGGGCACATGATTGCCCTCGCGGTGAGCGGCGATGACCTTGCGCAGCCACGCGCTGAGCTGATCGATCGTGGCGTGGTCCTTCTGGCTGAGCGCGAGGACGGGCAGTCCGTCGCGTGCTGCTGTTGCATCGGCAACCATTTGAACGGCATCGACGTCGACATACGGAGCCAGGTCGATCTTGTTGACCACCAACAGATCTGCGCGCTCGATTCCGGGTCCACCCTTACGCGCGACATCGCCGCCGCCGGCAACATCGATGCAGAAGATCTGCGCATCGACGAGTGCGGGACTGAACGTCGCAGTGAGGTTGTCGCCGCCGCTCTCCACGATCACCATGTCGAGGGGATGAAATTCGCGCTCGAGGTCTTCCACCGCAATCAGATTGGGTGTCACGTCGTCACGGATCGCCGTGTGCGGGCACGCCCCGGTCTCGACTGCGACGATGCGCTCGATCGGCAGGACGTTTGCGGCGCGCAACAGTCGCGCGTCCTCATCGGTGTAGATGTCGTTGGTGACAACCGCGATCTCGAACTCCGACGCGAGCTCGCGGCAGATGGTGGCGATCAGGGTGCTTTTGCCAGTGCCGACCGGGCCGGCAACACCGAGCCTCAAACCTCTTGCAGCAGTTGCGGTATCGGTGGTTGTGTTCAGATTGTCAAGCACGGAAAATCCTCCTGGATCGAGCGTGGTGTTCTAGTGACCATTGTTCGACCAACGGTCCTGTTGTTGCAGGTATAGCCGAGGCACTCTCGACCGCGACGGCTGCCGCGGCGACGGTCTCGATGGTCGGGGCTGCCCGCAGCAGCCATTCGACCGGTTCTGCCGGATCCACCGGCAGTAGTTTCAGTGCCGCCGATGCGACGGTTTGCGCGTCGTCGTACAGGCAAGATCGCGCCGCCGCCAGATCGTCCATGCCGGAGACGGCGGTGAACACTCCCAATGCCAACGGCCGCATCGGATGCCCCGGTAGCGCCATGAGGAGTTTCACCGCGGGGTGCCCCGGCCACAACCGCGACGCCAACCTGGCCAGCCCACGTCCGAGCTGGATGGACGCCTCACGCAGCGGCGCGCTGGGCGTGCGAGCGAGCAATTCGTTCGAGATGGCCTCGAGTTCGTCTGCACCACCCTCACTTACGGCCCAGCGCCGCGTAATCACCGTTGCAGCGGCTTCGACCAGTCCGACCGTCTCGAGTCGACCTCGAATGAAATCCGGAACCTGACTTTGGTGCAGCCCGGCCGCCAATGCCGGTTCCAGCCCGGACGAGTGCGCGTGCCCACCGGTAGGCAGACGCCCGTCGGCCAGGAGCATCGACGCTATCTCGGCGGACATCATCTCAACTCGCACCGGGCATCAGAACAGCATGTAGCGCTGAGCCATCGGCACTACATCGACGGGATTGGGTTGGATCAGATCACCGTCGACCTTGATGGCAAAGGTCTCCGGATCGACGTCGATGGACGGTAGTGCCGTGTTGTTCGGCATGTCGGCTTTGGTGAGATGACGCGTCGGGCGGATCGCGGTGAGCGTGCGAGTGAGCCCGAGTCGGCCTGCCAACCCGTCCTCGATTGCCATCGGCGAGACGAAGGTCGTGGACAGGTGTGGAGCCGAACCCGGTGCGGACGCCATCGCGGGACGCACGAACACCGGCTGAGGCGTCGGAATCGCGGCATTGGGATCTCCCAGCGGCGCAGCGACTATCGCGCCACCCTTGATGACCGCGGCCGGACGCACCCCGAAGAATGCGGGATCCCACAGGACCAGGTCGGCCATTTTTCCGGCCTCGACCGAGCCGATTTCGTGATCGATACCGTGCGCCACTGCGGGGCAGATCGTGTATTTCGCGACGTATCGACGGGCACGCTCGTTGTCGGCGGGCATCGACGAGCCCAGCTTGCCGTGCTGCGCCTTCATCACGTGCGCTACCTGCCAGGTTCGCAGGGTTACCTCACCGATCCGGCCCATGGCCTGAGCGTCGGACGACGTGATGGAGATTGCGCCGATATCGTGCAGGAAATCCTCTGCCGCAATGGTTGTCGGGCGGATACGAGACTCTGCGAACGCAAGATCCTCCGGCACCCGGGGGTTGAGCGCGTGGCACACGATGAGCATGTCGAGATGCTCGGCAACCGTGTTGACGGTGTGCGGCAACGTCGGATTGGTCGATGCCGGAAGAACATTCGCTTCACCGGCCGTCACGATAATGTCGGGAGCGTGCCCACCGCCTGCGCCTTCAGCGTGGAATACGTGAATGCCTCGACCGGCGATAGCGTCCAAAGTGTGCTGTACGTAGCCGGTTTCGTTGAGGCTGTCGGCATGGAGTGCCACCTGGAGACCGAATTCGTCGGCAGCGCGCAAGGCTGCGTCGATCGCGGCGGGGGTGGAACCCCAGTCCTCGTGCACCTTGAATCCGCCGGCCCCGGCGAGCGCTTCCTGACGAAGCGCCTCGTGGCTGACGGTGCTGCCCTTGCCCAGGAGCAGCACGTTGAGCGGAATGTGGTCGAGCGCGCGGTGCATCATCGTGAGCGACCAGGCGCCGGGCGTGACCGTCGTGGCCTTGGTGGCCTCGGTCGGTCCGGTGCCACCGCCGGCAATTGTTGTCGTGCCGGTGGCGAGCGCTTCCAGCATCTCGATCTCACTGAGAATATGAACGTGCGTATCGATCGCCCCGGCGGTGAGAATCCTTCCCTCCCCGGCGATCACGTCGGTGCTGGGCCCGATGAGCAGCTTGGGATGCACGCCGTTCATGATGTCGGGGTTACCCGACTTCCCGATCGCCACGATGCGGCCGTCACGAATTCCGACGTCTGCCCGGACAATTCCCCAGTGATCGAGAATCACCGCATTGGTGATGACCACGTCGAGTGCGCCCTGATCCCGGGTGGTTGTGCCCTGCCCCATGGATTCACGGATGCTCTTGCCACCGCCGAACACCATTTCGTCACCGGTTGCGGTGTAGTCGTGTTCGATCTCGATCCAGATGTCGGTATCTGCCAACCGGATCTGGTCGCCCGCGGTGGGGCCGAACAGCGACGCGTATCCACGCCGATCCATCGTGCTCACTACGCGGTCACCTCGTCTGTGTCGTCACTCTGCGCTGCTTCGTCTGTCGCTACTGCGCCATCCGTGGCCGCGATGTCACTGATGCGAACATTCACCGACGACGCCCGAAGCGGTTCCTCCACCTCGACGCCCGGTGTCCCGAACGGCAACACCGGTTTGGGTTCGCGCGCATGGGTGGGCAGTTGGTCGCCGGATCCGATCTGCAGGCCGGGAACTCGCTTGAGTCCACCGAGTTCGATCAGCGTCACCGTGCGAGAGACTCCGGGCTCGAAACGCACCGAGGTCCCGGACGGAATATCGAGCCGAAACCCGTCGGCCGCTTTGCGATCGAATGTCAGCGCCGGGTTGGCCGCCGGAAGGTGCAGATGCGATCCGATCTGGATAGGTCGATCGCCGTCGTTGACGACAACAAGCGTGATCCTGTGAGCATCTGCGCCGAACTCGAGCGGTTCGGAAGACACCCGCACTTCGCCGGGAATCATCGGATGGGCTCCGTCACGGTGACCAGCTTGCGACCATCCGGAAAAGTGGCCTCCACCTGGATATTTGCAATCATTTCGGGTACCCCTTCCATGACGTCGTCGCGCGTGAGCACCTGGCGACCGGCGTTCATCAGTTCCGCAACCGTCATACCGTCACGCGCCCGCTCGAGAATCCAACACGAGATCAGCGCCATCGCTTCGGGGTAATTCAGAAGTACCCCGCGCTCGCGTCGATCGCGAGCGACCATGCCCGCAACGCTCAACAGCAGCTTTTCGGTATCTGAAGGGGTGAGGTGCACTGACTAGCCCTTCCGGTTGTGGAACGAAAAATGATCTGGCACTGTGCTGACGACGCAGATTCGACAGCACACTGTTGGGCGAGATTAGCATTGCCCGAAGCGTCGCCAGTATCTACGAGATTCACACTGTCGGCCACTCCGCCGCCCGATGGACGCACTTGCGCTGCTCATCGAATTATTCGCGCGCCCAACGATGCTCGGCGCTGCGGGCCGAAGTGGGAACTATCACCACCACCAAAAAGTTTCACCCCCGTCTCCTGTTGGAAACGGGGGTGAAACATGGTCGTGCAGTGTCTATCCGAAGCGGTTTATCCGAAGCGGCCCGAGATGTAGTCCTCAGTTGCCTTCTGCGTCGGGTTGGAGAAGATCTTCTCGGTGTCGTCGATCTCGACGAGCTGACCCGGCTTGCCGGTTGCCTCTAGGTTGAAGAACGCGGTCTGATCACTCACGCGAGCAGCTTGCTGCATGTTGTGCGTGACGATGACGATGGTGAAGTCCTTCTTGAGTTCGGTGATCAAGTCTTCGATCGCCAAAGTCGAGATGGGGTCGAGAGCCGAGCACGGCTCGTCCATGAGCAGGACGTCGGGCGAGACCGCGATGGCCCGCGCGATGCACAGACGCTGCTGCTGGCCGCCTGAGAGTCCTCCACCGGGCTTGTCGAGGCGATCCTTGACCTCGTTCCACAGGTTGGCTCCGCGCAGGGACCGCTCGGCAACCTCGTCGAGGCGCTTCTTGTTGCGCTCACCCTGCAACTTCAACCCGGCGACGACGTTGTCCTTGATGGACATGGTCGGGAACGGGTTGGGTCGCTGGAACACCATGCCGATGGTCTTGCGAACGCCGACCGGATCGACGTTGGAGCCGTAGATGTCCTCACCGTCGAGCAACACGGAACCTTCGACGCGCGCACCGGGAATGACCTCGTGCATGCGATTGAGGGACCGGAGCACGGTCGACTTACCGCAACCGGAAGGACCGATGAACGCGGTGACGCTCCGAGGTGGGACGGAGAGGCCGACATCGGCAACGGCGTGGAACTTGCCGTAGTAGATGTTGACGTCCTTGAGATCCAGACGCTTGGCCATTACCGGCTCCCTACTGAGTTGTTAATGCTGTCGAGTACAAACATGTTCTGTTGCCGCGTCACTTGCTGCGGACCTGTGAGAAGTGACCGATCAGCTTGGCGACGATGTTGAGAATCGCGATCAGCAGGATCAAAGTCAGGGCGGCACCCCAGATGCGGTTGGTGCCGGCGTCGGTCGGGTTGTTCATCTCGGCGACCATAAGCGAAGGCAGCGTGCCCATTTCGCCGTTGAACAGGTCGAAGTTGATGAACGGTGCATAGCCGACGAGGATCAGCAGCGGCGCGGTCTCACCGAGTACGCGGGCCAGGGCCAGCATGACGCCGGTGATGATGCCGGGAAGTGCCGTCGGCAGAACGATTTTCGAGATGGTCTTCCACTTGGGAACACCGAGTGCGTACGACGCCTCACGCAGGTCCATGGGGACGATGCGAAGCATTTCCTCGGTGGATCGGATGACGACCGGGACCATCAGCAGCACCAGCGCGAGCGAGACGGCAAATGCCGACTTGGGGAATCCGAACGTCGCGATCCACAGTGCGTAGATGAACAGCGCGGCCACGATGGACGGAACACCGCTGAGGATGTCGACCATGAAGGTCGTGAGCTTGCCGAGCTTGGACTTACGGTCCGCGTACTCCACCAGGTAGATGGCAACAAAGATTCCGAGCGGGATCGAGAAGACCGCGCACACAACGCCTTGCATCAAGGTGCCGACCAGTGCGTGATAGACACCGCCACCGGACGCCGACGCTGTCAGGCCGCTCATCGAGTTCGTGAACCAGGTCGCAGACGTCAACGCGGGCAGGCCCTTTGCGATCACCGTGTAGAGCACCCAGACCAACGGAATGAGGGCAACCAGAACGGCGAGGCTGACCAGGATCGTCGCAGTGACGTCCGTGGCCCGACGCTTTGCTCCGACGCCTTGGAAGGTGGGCGCCTTGACCGGGCGGTCCAGAGTGGTGCTCATGGGTCAGTCCTTCTTTCCGGCGATCACGGCGCGGGCAGCAGCGTTGACCACGAAGGTCAGGACGAACAGCACCAGACCGGCTGCGATGTACGCACCCGCTTGGATGTCGTTGTTGAACTCCGCGTAACCGAGGGCAATCTTGGAGGCGATGGTCGATCCGCCGTCGAACAGAGACCAGCCGAATGCCTGCGAGGTGGTGCGCAGGATCAGGTACAGGGCCATGGTCTCACCGAGTGCGCGGCCGAGACCGAGCATCGATCCGCTGATGTAGCCGGACTTACCGAACGGAATGACGGTGGTGCGCACAACTTCCCAACGGGTCGCACCGAGCGCGAGTGCGGCTTCGATCTGCGAGCGCGGGGTCTGGATGAACACCTCGCGGGTCACCGCGGTGATGACGGGAAGAATCATGACGGCCAGCACGATGCCGGCGGTGAAGATGGTGCCGCCGCCGGTGATGGAACCGCTGCCGTCGGCGAAGAGGGGGAACCAGCCGAGAGTGTCGTTGAGCCACACGGCAACCGGAGTGATCGCCGGAGCGAACACGAGCAGGCCCCAGAGTCCGTAGACGATGGACGGGACTGCCGCGAGCAGGTCGATCGTGTAGGACAGCGGACGCGTGAGCCACTTAGGCGAGTACGACGTCAGGAAGATCGCGATACCGAGCGCGATCGGCATCGCCAGCACCAGAGCGAACAGCGACACCAGGACCGTGACCTGGAAGAGGTCGAGAACACCGAACGCCATCGCGTTGATGTCCTGCGTGACCCATTCACGGCTGGTCAGGAAGTTGACCTGGTTGCGGCTCAACGCAGGGACGGCGCGCCAGATCAGGAAGGCACCGATCGCCGCGATGACAACGGTGATGAAGATGGCCGAACCCGAAGCCAGCGAACTGAAGATGCGGTCACCCGGTCGGGTCACGGTCTTGCTGCTACCGCCGGCCGGACCGTCGTCCTTCGGTGGCTGCTCGACTTCTGAAGCCTTGATGGAAGTAATCGTGTCCTCCGTGATGCCGTTCGGACCGCCCACCCCGGCTCCGCTGGTTGCGGAGCCGGAGGAACGAGATGCTGATGTGATGGGCGCGTCGCTCATGTGCGCTCACATTCCTTCACGTTTGAATGTAGATCCATGGGCTTGTCCGTACGAGTCCGCGGTCGAATCAGCCGATGGCTGAGATCGACGCGTTCAGACGGTCCTGCACGTTTGCCGGCAGCGGGACGTAACCCTGCTCGGCAAGGTTGGCCTGTCCCTCGTTCGCGGCACTCGTCAGGAACGACTTCACAGCGGCAGACGTATCGGCGTCGTAGCCCTTGGAGCAGACGATGGAGTACGTCGCGAGAACCAGCGGGTAGGCGCCGGCTTCGTTGGTCTTGAAGATCGACGCGAGGTCGAGCGTCAGGTCGCCGGTTGCGTCCGACTTGAACTTCGCGCCGGAGATCGACGCGGCAGCAGTGTCATTGGTCAGTGCAACAGCTTCGGTGCCCGTGTTGATCTCGGCCATCGACAGCTTGTTCTGATCGGCAAACGACTTCTCGACGTAGGTGATGGAGCCCGGTGCCGTCGAAACTGCCTGAGCGACTCCGGCCGAACCCTTGGCGCCCTCACCGACGCCACCGGTGAAGTCAGAACCGGCACCCGAGGTCCAGGCACCGTTCGATGCTGCCTCGAGGTACTTCTGGAAGTTGTCCGTGGTTCCCGAGGAATCGGAGCGGATCACGGGCGTGACCTTCAGATCGGGAAGCTTCGCGTCCGGATTGAGGGCAGCGATGGCCGGATCGTTCCAGTTGGTGATGCCGCCGTTGAAGATCTTGGCAAGAACCTCGGCATTGAGCACGAGGTTGTCGACGCCGTCGAGGTTGAAGGCCACCGCGATCGGACCGAAAACGAGGGGAAGGTTCCAGGCTTCGCCGCCGACGCAACGCTCCTTGGCCTTGTCCGCCTGCTCGTCCTTGATCGCCGAGTCGGAGCCGGCGAAGTCGATCTGGCCGGCGATGAACTGGGTGCGGCCGTCACCCGAACCACTGGGGTTGTAAGCAACGTTGACTGTCTTGCCCTTTTCCTGGCAGACAGCGATGTACGTGGCGACGAACTGATCCATCGCGTTCTTCTGCGCCGATGAACCAGCCGCAGAGATCTTTTCCTTGCCTTCACATGTTGCAGTCGAAGCGGATGTGTCCACACCACTCGACGATGCGTTGTTGTCGCTGCCACATGCTGCCAAGGTCATAGCACCCACGGCCACTACGCCGAGCAGAGCACCACTGCGCTTGAAATTCACCTTCGGTCCTCCGGAAATAGCTACCGCCGGGCCCACGATCAGGCGGCGACATGAGATGCAGCGCATTACTGCATCAGGCAGCGCGGCGCTGCCCATAGAGAAAAGTAGGGGGGCGCGGTGTCCGGCTGGACCACACAAAGTGAACGGAGCATGAACAGACCGGAGATTTATTCGAGTCGCCTGAGAAAGTCAGGAATTTCGGGCATAGGCCATGTCGGTGTGGAACTTTTCGAAGCCCAGTTTCTCGTACGTGTTGAGGGCTGCCGTGTTGTCTCCCTCGACGTACAGGAGAACCGTATCGAGACCCCGCTCACGCAGGTAGTGCATGCCGGCGAGCGTCAGAACCCGACCGAGCCCGCGTCCCTGCGCCGCCGGATCGATACCGACGACGTACACCTCACCGAGCTCCGGTTCGTCGCCCTCGGGCGGATGAACCTTGGTCCAGTGAAACCCCAGAAGCGTGTTCGGATCGGTGTCCGCAAACGCCAGAAACAACCCGGCGGGATCGAACCACCCCTCGGCGGTTCGCTCATCGATCTCCGCTTGCGTCCAGCCACCTTGCTCGGGATGCCACGAGAATGCGGCGTTGTTGACCCGCAAGATCTCGGAATCGTCTTCGCGGCCGCGGTACGTCCTCAGCGAAACACCTTCCGGAACAACAATTTCCGGAAGCTGCGGAGCACCGAGTGGTCTGCGCAACTGGAGGAGTTCACGAACACTGACCAGATCCAGACTCTTGGCGAACTCCACTGCCGCGTCGATGTTTCCGTGCGCCCAGACTCGCGTTCCCGGTCGGCCTTCGTCGAAAACCGAAGCGGCAAGGCCAGTTCCGATACCTTGCCGCCTGTGAGCAGGATCCACGACGAGTTCCGCCATGTCCGGGTGCTCGTCCGAACCGGCTTGCAGTTGGGCGTATCCGACGACGACACCGTCGTCGAGGATCACGAGGTGCCGAGCCTGACCACGGCCGGCAATCGCGTGCCGACCCTGCTCGGAAACCGGCGCCTTGCCGTCGAATTCCGTTGCACGGTCGACAAGTCCCGACACCTGCCGAGCCTGATCCGGCGTCAGCACATCGCTCCAACTCATGTCACAACACCGATCCGTCTGCAGCCTCGTAATCGACATCGTCGTCCTCGAATCGAATCGGCGCCGCAGCCCCGTTCTTGGAACGCGTCGGGCGAACCGCCTTGTATCCGACATTTCGGACTGTACCGATCAAGGATTCGTATTCGGTGCCGAGCTTGGCCCGCAACCGACGCACGTGAACATCCACGGTCCGGGTGCCACCGAAGAAGTCGTAACCCCACACCTCTTGCAACAACTGCGCACGAGTGAACACCCGTCCCGCATGCTGCGCGAGGTACTTGAGCAGTTCGAATTCCTTGTAAGTCAAATCAAGGGGCCGTCCACGCAGTCGTGCCGTGTACGTCCCCTCGTCGATAACCAATTCGCCCAGCGTGATCTTTCCTGACGCTTCGGGACTGGCAACGCCGCCACTGCGGGCGAGCAACAACCGCAATCGGGCGTCCACCTCAGCGGGTCCCGTACCGGGCAGGAGAATGTCGTCCAACCCCCAGTCCGCGTTGACGGCAACAAGCCCGCCCTCGGTCAGGACAGCCACGACCGGCACGGCAGATCCCGTACTTCCCAGCAATCGACACAACCCTCGTGCGGCAGCCAGATCGGTGCGTGCGTCGACCAACGCGATGTCGGCCGAACTTGCCTCGAGCAGCGACGAAACCTCAGTGGGAGCAGGCCTAACCGAGTGCGCCAGCAGCGCCAACGCCGGAAGAACTGCATCCGGGTTGGGGTCGGAGGTGAGGAGAAGCAGCTCCACACGGCCTCCTATCTAGTAGCCCGCGCACCCCGGACAGGGCGACGCTCTGGTAGTTCGACCCTTTTGGTCGGTCCCTACATTAGCGTGCGCGCCGTTGGGACCGTCGCACCGAACCTACGACGGAGTCCGTCACAATGGTGCTGTGCGCAAACTGATCATCGGCATCGTCTTCCTCCTCGGCCTCGGACTGGTCGCCGATTTCGGTGCCGCCGCGTACGCGGAATACCGAGTTTCCCGCGAGCTACGAGCCGGCGCATCACTCGATGCCGACCCCGAAGTCACGTTCAACGGCTTCCCGTTCCTCACGCAAGCGCTGGGCGGCAAGTACGAAGACGTCTACATCCGGGCAACCGGAGTCCAGAGCAACATCGTCGGCGAAGTCACCGTCGAAGCGGATCTGCGGGGCGTCACCGTCCCGTTCTCGGACCTGGTCAACGGCAGGGTGACCGAACTTCCCGTCGACAAGCTCGACGGCAGAATGGGCATCAACGCCACGGACCTCGGCAAGCTCCTCGATATACCTGACCTGCAGGTTTCCTCTCCTCCTGCCGACAAGTCCGACGGTACGGGCGGCAGCGGCGGTACCGGGGCGAGCACCGCGGGCGCGATCGTTCTGAGCGGAACGGTCCCCGTCGGCCCCATCGACACCGCGGTCAGCGTTCAGGCCAACCTCGTGCTCGAGGGAGATCAGGTCAAGATCGTGGCAAGCAATCTCTACTTCGGCCCCGAAGGCGAAGCGAACTTCTCGATCCCGGCGGTTCTCGAGCCGATCGTCCTCGGCATGTTCAGCTACACCATCGATCCACAGTCACTTCCCTTCAATCTGAAGCCGAGCCTCGTCTACGCAGAAGGCGGTCGCATAGTGATCGAAGGCAGCACGGAAAACACAGTCATCAACCTCGCAGATCTGCAGAACCAATGACCGGTATCACAGTTCTACTCATCGCCCTCGTCGCCGTTGTCGCGGTCGGACTGCTCCTCAAATCACGCAGCGGAGCCGTTCGAGCCAGCGGCTCGGGTACCTCCGAAGCCGTCGGCAGCCGCATCGAACTCCTCGCCGCAGCAGGTATAGCGCCCGACTCCGGACCAGTCGTCCTGCATTTCTCCGCAGACTGGTGTGGTCCGTGCAGCGCCGTCCGCCGCGTCGTCGATCAGGTGGTGACCACAATGGCAAACGCCCCTCATCCACCTGTCGACGTTGAACTCGACATCGACAAGAACCCGGCGCTTGCGCGTGAGATGAGCGTCCTGTCGTTGCCGACCACCTTTATCCTCGACCGCGACCTGGTGGAACGATTCCGAGTGTCCGGGGTGCCGTCCACCGCGGACCTCACAAGCGCGCTCGCGCCCTTCTCAACACCCGGTACCCCAAATTCGCCGTCTGCAGGGTAAACTCCCAACCGTGCAAACCCGCCACGAGCTCATGCTCACCCGACGCCGCGCAGTAGACCTGTGCCGCCTCGGTGGTTGTTGCTGTTCTTGTTGCTGATCACCCAGCGCTCAGCCTTCGCTGAGATTCGAGCCTTTCGCTCACGTGATCACTCTCGCCGATAACGGGCCTTCCAGCCCACATATCTCCGAGCCTGAAGCCTGAAATTCTCGGCCCAGGCAGGCACCATGCAACCAACGCAGGAGCACACCCGATGTCCACCACCACTTCGCAATCCGAGCAGGTCGACGTGCGCGGTCCGCGGTTCGCCGCGTGGATCACCACCGCGATACTTGTTCTGACACTGATCCTTTCAACATTCTCTCTGCCCGCCGCCACCGCACTGTTGGCACTGCAGGCAATAGTCTTCGCGATCGGCGCCGTCACCGGACCCAAGCGCAGCCCGTACGGACTGATCTTCGGCAAACTCGTCGCCCCTCGCATCTCACCCGTGCGCGAACGTGAACCTGTTGCGCCGTTGCGCTTCGCACAGTTCGTCGGCTTTGTCTTCGCGCTCGCCGGGACCGTCGGATTCCTTGCCGGATCCACCGTCGTCGGCACAGTCGCCACAGGATTTGCCCTGTTCGCTGCTCTTCTGAACGCAGCCTTCGGCATCTGCCTCGGCTGCCAGATCTACCCACTCGTAACGCGATTCCGCACAATCGGAAGAGCAACCACCGCGTGAAAGCGCATCACCGGTGACCCCACCGGACACATACCCCCGCAAGACCATATCGAGCACGACCACATCGAAAGGAACACCATGGCTCGCTCCGACGTCCTAGTCTCCGCCGACTGGGCGCAGCAGAACCTCAACGCCCCCAAGACCGTTTTTGTCGAGGTGGACGAGGACACCAGTGCATACGACGGCGGCCACATCGAAGGTGCAGTCCGGCTCGACTGGCGCAAGGACCTCCAGGACAGCGTCCGCCGTGACTTCCTGAACCAGGAGCAGTTCTCAGACCTCCTCTCGGCCAAGGGAATCGCCAACGACGACACCGTCGTCCTCTACGGTGGCAACAACAACTGGTTCGCCGCTTACGCCTACTGGTACTTCAAGCTGTACGGCCACAAGGACATCAAGCTCATCGACGGTGGCCGCAAGAAGTGGGAACTCGACGGGCGCGAGCTGTCCAAGGACGAAGTAACCCGTCCCGCAACGCAGTACAAGGCCGAGGCACCCGACTTCTCGATCCGCGCATTCCGCGACGAGGTCATCTCCTCCATCGGCTCCGTCAACCTCGTCGACGTCCGTAGCCCCGACGAGTTCTCCGGCAAGATCCTCGCACCCGCGCACCTTCCGCAGGAGCAGGCTCAGCAGCGTGGCCATGTCCCCACAGCGATCAACATCCCGTGGAGCACCACCGCTAACGAAGACGGCACCTTCAAGTCCGACGACGACCTTGCAAAGCTCTACGCGGACAAGGGCTTCGACGACACCAAGAACACCATTGCCTACTGCCGCATCGGTGAGCGTTCGAGCCACACCTGGTTCGTACTGCAGGAAATCCTCGGCAAGAGCAACGTCAAGAACTACGACGGCAGCTGGGTCGAATACGGCTCACTCGTCGGCGCACCGATCGAATTGGGAGCATAGAACATGTGCGGAGCACCTACTCAGGGTCAGACCCTGCCTGCCGGCGTCGACGTCGAGAAGGAAACCGTCATCACCGGCCGTGTCCTCGCGGCTGACGGCCAGCCCATCGGCGGCGCATTCGTGCGCTTGCTCGACGGCTCCGACGAATTCACCGCCGAGGTCGTCGCGTCCGCTACCGGCGACTTCCGTTTCTTCGCCGCCCCCGGATCCTGGACTGTGCGTGCACTCTCCAGCTCCGGCAACGGCACAAGCGCCGTGAACCCCGAAACATCGGGCGTCCACAACGTGGATGTCACGGTCAGCAAGTAAGTTCCGGACTCACCGGCAAAGGTCCCGCATCCCAGGAGGATGCGGGACCTTTTCTTGTCGTTTGATTTGTCACAGCCTCCCGATTTTTCCGGCAGGTCGAGGCCGTCTAAGATAGGCACGTGGTCATCTTCTTCGAGGTACTTCTCGCACTCGCATCCGTCATGATCGCTTGGTTCTCCGTGTACGTCGTTTACCGTTTGGTCACCGACGAATCGTGAGTCAAGCTCCGGGATCAGGGTCTGACGCGACAGCTGACGATTCCACCGCTTCAGGTGCCATCAGGCGCGGAAGCGGGGATGAGGCAGTCGCAATAGCTGTCGAACGTTCCAAGTCGACAGCTTCACTCAACATTCCCACTCTCCCGGATCTCCCGGTCCCCGAGGACACCGCAAATCTGCGACTCGGCCCGGACATCAATCCCGCCCTTCTCGCCCTGCTGCCGCTTGTCGGCGTCTGGCGCGGCGAAGGCGAAGGGCACGACCCGGAAACGGGCGACTACCCCTTCGGACAACAAATCGTCATCTCCCACGACGGTGGCCCCTACCTGTGCTGGGAATCCCGATCCTGGGTTCTCGATGCCGAGGGCAACTACACCAAGCCAGACACGCGCGAAAGCGGCTACTGGCGCATGGGCGGCGACGGCATCCCCGGCAGCGTGAACGAGGAAGTAGTCGAACTACTCCTCACCCACAGCTCAGGCGTCGTCGAAATGTACTACGGAACCGCGCTCACCCAGTCCTCGTGGGAGCTCGCGACCGACGTCGTGATCCGCAGCCAGTCCGGTGCACTGTACGGCGGCGCAAAGCGCCTTTACGGCATCGTCGAAGGTGGCGACCTCGCATACGTCGAGGAGCGAATCCTCGCGGACGGCGCGCTCGAACCGCGCTACTCGGCGCGGCTCACCCGCTACATCGGCTAACTGCTGCCCACCGCACGAAGCGACCCCCGAGCCATACCCACGCTTTCGCGTGGGTCCCGGTCGGACTGATCGGGGGCTCGGGGGTCGGGTGGCTGCCCGGGATTCGCCGGCCGCTCCTGCGGTAAGTGAATTCCGTCAGCGATTGCGGCTAGCTGGCAGCCACCTCACGCGTCCGTCTGTACTTCAATTTCAGACCACCTCCTTCCTTGTGTACAGGAGAAAGTACGCCCACTTCACCGCGACGGCAATCTATTTTCCGCCGAAATATTTCCGACGCATATCACCTGGTCAGCTCCAGTGTGTTCCGGAAGTTGATGGGTGACGACCACGACGGTCCGATGCGGAGCCAGCAGAGTGCCGTCTCGTCCGAGCAGTTCACGCAGCACCTCCGCGCCGGCTTCGGCATCCATGTGTTCGGTTGGTTCGTCGAGCAGCAGGATTTGCGCGGGTGAGACGACTGCCCGGGCCAGCAGCAAACGCCGACGCTCGCCGCCTGAGACTGCTCGCATGCCGCCGACGAGAACGGTGTCGAGTCCGTCGGGCAGGTGAGCGAGCCACTCCCCCAGGCCGACGTCACCGAGTACTGTCGCCGCGGCGGTAGGCGTGAGATCGCCGCGCGCTACTCGCAGATTTTCGAGCACGGAGGTCTCGAAGAGATGTGCGTCTTCTGCGAAGAACCCGATGTGTCGGCGAAGCTCTGCTGGTTCGATCTCTGAAATCGGAACGCCGCCAGCGGAAATTGTCCCCGATACCGGTGGGAGGAGCCCCGCCATCGTCATCAGGGCCGTTGTCTTTCCTGATCCGCTTTGGCCGATCAACGCGATCCGCGCGCCGGGACGCACCTCGAACGTGAGTGGCGCGGTGACGTTGCCTCCAGGCCACCCAGCGCAGAGTCCGTCGACTGTCAGGACATCCGACTCGGGCCACGCGTTGTCGCCCTCTGCGATCTCCTCGTCTGCGCGGTCGAGTACCGCCATGATTCGCGCCGACGCCAACCGGGCTTTGGTCAATGCCACTGCAGCAGTGGGCAGAGCCGCAGTTCCCTCGAACGCCGAGAGCGGGAGCAATACCAGGATGCCCAGTGCCATCGGTGTCATGTCGGTATTCCCGTAGAGCACGATGCCGATGAGCAGCGACGCCAGGACGCTGACTCCCACTGCGAGAGGTGTTGCGGCAGCGGCAAATGCGCTCGGCACCGCAGCGCGGTCGGTAGCATCGACTACGTCGCCTTCGGCCGACACCGCGTCGGACACGGCAGCGTCCAAACGTCCCGCCACTCGAAGCTCGGCAGAATGATCGAGCGCGGTGACCGCTGACGCACTGAATCGCACAGCAGCAGAAGAGCTGTCGGATTCAGCAATTCGAGCAGCGCGGGCCGATAGCCAGGGAGCCAGGATTCCGGAGACCGCGAGCGCGATCGCCAAGACCATTGCCGCCGGCACGGAGATGAACATCAAGATGCCCACGGCGGAAACGGCAAGAACAGCCGATACAGCTATGGGGACAAGTGCTTTCACCACCACATCACCAACTGCATCGACGTCGGCTCCGGTACGCGCAAGCAAGTCGCCACGGCGCAGGCCGGCGGCCGCAGCCGGGTTACCCGCTGCAAGACGCGCGTATATCTGGGCCCGCGCGGACGTTGTCCCGCGCAGCGCAACATCGTGCGTCGTGAGACGCTCCAAGTAGCGGAATACACCCCGGGATATACCCAGAGCACGCACGGCGACAACAGCAACGCTGAGATCCAATACCGGCGGCATTTCCCAGGCCCTGGTGATCAACCAGGCCGACAGCGCCGCCAACGCCAGAGCACTGCCGAGCGTCGCCACTCCGGCCGCGACAGCGATGAGTACGCGTCGTGGTTGCAGTTCGAGGAGACCCAGTGCGCGCAGCAACGGATCGCGGTGGTCAGTTCTCATGTGCGTGCACCTCGATGATCTGATCTGCGACGGCAAGCACGCTGGGGCGATGTCCGATGACTATGACGGTGTCGCCGCCCTTCGCTCGCGCTCGCAATGCATCCAGGACCGTAGTTTCCGAATCCGCGTCCAGGTGGGCGGTGGGTTCGTCCAGCACAAGGACGGGCCGATCGGACGACAGCACACGTGTCAGTGCCAGCCGCTGCCGCTGCCCGAGCGAGAGACCGACACCCCCGGCCCCCACCACGGTATCGAGACCTGACGACAGTTCGGCAAGAACTCCGTCGAACCCTGTGGCCGCAGAAGAATTTTGCAGCGCATCGGAGTCGATGGGTCCGGTGAGATGGAGGTTTTCCCGAATGGTTCCCGGCAACATGACCGGATGTTGCGGCAGCCAAGCGATCTGCGCCCACCACGTATTCTCGTCGAGTTGTCGAACGTCGGTTCCGCCGACGCTCACAAAACCACCGCTGGGTTCGATCAACCCGAGCAGGGCCTGCGCCGCGCTCGACTTGCCGGAACCATTTGCTCCGGTGAGCACCGTGATCGCACCGGGTCGCACCACTCCCGAAAGCTCGTACGGCGCAACACCACCACGCGAATTCACGCTCAGCGTGTCGAAAACGATGTCCGTGCCGCGCGCATCAACCACGACTGCGCCGCCGACGGGTGCAGAGGTGTCCGCTTCGATGACACTGAAAGCTTTGTCCGCAGCCGCCATTCCGTCCTCGGCTGCGTGAAACTGCATTCCCACCATCCGCAACGGCAGATACACCTCCGGGGCAAGAATCAACGCAACGACGCCTGGCTCCAGCGACATGTCCCCGTACACGAGCCGCAAGCCGATACTGACTGCGACCAACGCAACACTCAGCGTTGCAAGGAATTCCAACACCATCGACGACAGGAAGGCGACCCGCAGCGCGGACATCGTGGTGCGGCGATGCGAATCGCCCAGTTCCCGAACCCGCTCGGCCGGACCGTCTTGGCGACCCAGCGCTCGCAACGTGGGTAAACCCGAGAGGAGATCGAGCAATTGCGACGACAACGTTGTCATCGCAGCCAGGGTCTTCTCGGACTTACCCTTTGTCAGCAATCCGATCAGGATCATGAAGATCGGAATCAAAGGCAACGTGATCAAGATGATCACTGCCGACGTCATATCTTGCAGGGCAATAACTATCAGCGTGATCGGGGTCAGAGTCACCGACAGGATCAACGACGGTAGATAACCCGTCAGATACGGAGCCAGACCGTCGACACCACGGGTGAGAACCGTAGCGATTTCATCTCGACGTGGGTCGAGATCGCGGGGACTCATCGCCGTCGCCGACGTGAGCACACCCTCCTTGATCTCGGCCACCACACGGGTCGACGCGCGGTGAGCAAACCGCGCTTGCAGGCAGGTTCCCAGTATCCGAATCCCGACAGCGCCTGCGAGGACGCCGAGTTCGGTTGTCCACGAAGAAATATCGACGGTTCGGGTGGTGATGACTCCGGCCAGCACCCGGCCGATCATGAGCGCCGAGACTATGACCATCACGACGTTGATCATCGACAGGGCGACTGTCAGAATCAGATATCCACGCGCAGAGGCGGAATGCCGCCACAGGCGCGGATCGATCGGTCCGCGGCGACGCTCCCGAGTGGTGGGAACGTCGCCTACCTCGATTGTCACTTGAATTCGACCGTCACTTCTTTCGAGGCACTGATGCCGGATTTACCACGTCTTGGCTTTGAACTTCAGCCCGATCGACGGTGGAATCTGCTTGGTGGAGATGCGTTGACGGAATACCCAGTACGTCCAGCCCTGGTAGATGATCACGATCGGCGTCATGAACGCCGCGGCCCATGTCATCACCTTGAGCGTGTACGGACTCGACGACGCGTTCTCGATGGTCAAGCTGTACGCCGGATCCAGCGTCGACGGCATGACATTCGGGAACAGGGAGCCGAACAGCAGCACGACGGTCGCGATGACGGCCACCGTGGTGAGCACGAACGCCCACCCTTCCATTTCAGCGCGGGTCAGGAAGATAACGCCGATCAATGCTGCTGCCGCAGCGGCAACCAGAATCCACGTCCATCCCTTGCCGTATGCAAGCTGGGTCCACAGTACAAATGCGCCGGCCACCGGAACCGCCGGAATCGCGAGTCGGGCAGCAATTTTCACCGCATCTTCGCGAACCTCGTCGGCGCTCTTGAGTGCCAGGAACACTGCGCCGTGCAGCGCGAACACCAGAGCAGTGGTCAGGCCGCCGAGCAATGCGTACGGGTTGAGCAGATCGAAGAATCCTGAAACGACCTGCTTGTCGGCATTGATCTCCACGCCCCGAACGATGTTCGCGAATGCCACGCCCCACAGAACTGCGGGAACCCAGGAGCCGAAAATGATGCCCCAGTCGCAACGCTGACGCCATTTGTCGTCGTCGATCTTGCTTCGCCACTCGATGGCAACGATGCGAACGATCAAGGCCACCAGGATGATCAGCAGCGGTAGGTAGAAGCCGGAGAACAACGTCGCGTACCACTCGGGGAACGCGGCGAACAGCGCACCACCGGCCGTGATGAGCCACACTTCGTTGCCGTCCCAGACCGGGCCGATGGTGTTGAGCGCAACGCGTCGACGCGTATCTGCCGGTAGGCCACTGCCTCTGCCGACAATCGGCATGAGCATTCCGACACCGAAATCGAAGCCTTCGAGGACGAAGTAGCCGACGAACAGTACTGCGACGAGCACGAACCATACTTCTTGAAGTCCCATGATCGCCTCCTAGTACGCGAACGACAGTTGTTTGGGCTTGTCCGGATCTTCCGGCTCTTCGTGGTCGGTATCTCCCGGCGGATGCATGTCGTGTTCCAACGGGCCTTCCTTCGCGTATCGCACGATCAGCTTGAACCAGACGACACCCAAAGCGCCGTACAGGAGGGTGAAGGTGATCAACGAGACCCAGACCGTTGCCGACGCGTGGTCCGAAACACCTTGGTCGACAGTGAGTCTGATCATGTCCACGCCGGTCGGGTTGGGATGCACCACCCAGGGCTGGCGGCCCATCTCGGTGAAGATCCAGCCCGCACTGTTGGCGAGGAACGGCATGGGAATCGCGACGAGGCTCAGGATTCCGAACCACTTCTGGTCCGGTACCCGACCCCTGCGGGTTACCCACAGACCGGCAAGTGCCAAGGCTGCGGAACCGGCGGCGAGGCCGATCATCGCGCGGAATGACCAGTACGTGACAAAGAGATTCGGACGGTAGTTGCCGGGGCCGAAGTCCTGCTCGGCCTGCTCCTGCAGCTGGTTGACGCCTTGAAGCTCGACACCGGTGAACTTGCCCTCGGCCAGCCACGGAAGAACGAACGGCACCTTGATTACGTGAGTCACGCTGTCGCAGTTGTTGTGAGTTCCGATGGTCAAGAGTGAGAAATCCGGATCCATCTCGGTCTCACACAGCGACTCTGCCGACGCCATCTTCATGGGTTGTTGTTGGAACATGAGCTTGCCTTGGACGTCGCCGGTGTAGATGACGCCGATGCCGGCAATGATGATCACCAGCAACGCGAATCGGGCACCGGGACGGTACATCGTCCTGGCATCGGTTTCGAGCTTTGTCGCCTCCGCTGGGCCGACGGTCTTGGTGCGGCGCATGTTTCGCACCATCCACCAACCACAGATGCCGGCGACGAAGGTTCCCGCAGTCAAGAAGGCACCTGCTACTGCGTGCGGGAATGCGGCAAGAGCGGTGTTGTTGGTCAACAACTCCCAGATGCTGGTGAGCTCAGCACGACCCGTCTCCGGGTTGTACACCGCTCCGACGGGGTGCTGCATGAACGAGTTGGCTGCGATGATGAAGAACGCCGACGCGTTGACGCCGATCGCCACGAGCCAAATACATGCCAGGTGAACAAGTTTGGGTAGCCTGCCCCAACCGAAAATCCACAGCCCGATGAATACGGACTCCATGAAGAAGGCCACAAGACCTTCGAGAGCCAGCGGTGCACCGAAGACGTCGCCGACAAATCGTGAGTACTCACTCCAGTTCATACCGAACTGGAATTCCTGCACGATGCCGGTAGCTACGCCGATGGCAAAGTTGATGAGGAACAGCTTGCCGAAGAACTTGGTGAGTCGGTACCAATGATCTTTTTTGGTCACGACCCACATGGTTTGCATGATCGCGATCATCGGAGCCAATCCGATGGTCAGCGGAACAAAGATGAAGTGGTAGACGGTAGTTATACCGAACTGCCACCTGGAGACGTCCAAAGTATCCATTGGCTACTCCGAGAGTAGGGCCCTGGGACAGGCTTCGGGGTTCGAGACGCGGGCGTTCGCTCGGCCCCTGCGGACACGGTACTGCTGTCCGGTTTGGACCGCAGGACTTTGCTACTACTCAAGGTAGTAGAGACTGTCGAGGATTCCTATTCGCCCATTTCGGCCCCGCTCTCTAGTCGACGGCCCGTTCGACCAACTTCGTGAATTCGGCAGCGACTTTAGGCTCTGGTAAAGCAAAGCCGTCCAGTGTAGTGACGCGCGCCGCCAGCGTGACGCTCGAAACCATCCACACACCGTCCGCTGCGATCAAGTCCGCAGGTCGCAGGGTTTCGTAACGACTGTCGAAGCCAGCTCCCTTGGCGACGTCGAACAGAGCACGCTGTGTTGTGCCCATCAAAATGCCCTGAGCGGGCGGCGGTGTGATCAAAGTCCTGTCCCGCACGACCACCACCGTCGAACGCGGCCCTTCCAACACATTGCCCTCCGAACTGACGAAGATCACATCATCGGCCCCCAAAGTGCCGGCGTAGCGCAGTGCAGCCATGTTGGTTGCGTAGGACAACGTCTTCGCTCCCAGCAACTGCCACGGCGCGCGTGCCGACAAATCCACCGAGAATCCGCGTTCGAGCGTGATCACCGACAAACCCGCTTCTCGCACCTGCCGCACCCGATCCGCCACCGGTCCGACCATCACGAAAGCCGTCGGCTTGTCCCCACTCTCGCGCCCGCGCGTCAGGACGAGACGCAACGCGCCTTCCTTCTCGCTGCCCCACTCCTCGACGGCCATCTCGATCGCCAGACGCCAGTCGTCGAGTACCGGGGCAGGCAAACCCAATGCCTCGGCGCTGAGAACCAGTCGGCTCAGGTGGGCTTCGACTACCCGCGCTCGGCCACCCCGAACCAACAACGTCTCGAATACCCCGTCGCCCCGCACGACAGCCAAGTCGTCAGCATGGAGAAAGGGTGCGTCAGCATCGAGCACCTCATGGTCGAGAGTTACCAATACGCGATCAGCCATACCCTCAACACTAGCGACGGAAAACACCGCTCACGCCCCGCACTCGACCAACGCGCGGACCACACTCCTAGACTGGTGACGTGGTCGACAACGCTCTTGTGCCCAACAGCCCACTCATGACTGCCCCCGGTGCGGTCGCAGCCCCGGACGGATCGGTCGACATCGGTGTCGCGTGGCATCACGGCGATCCACTCGGTGAGCAACGGACTGCGCAGCGCGACGCGATCGTCATCGATCGCAGCCACCGATTTGTCATCGCCATTCCCGGCGACGAGCGACTCACCTGGCTGCACACCATTTCGAGCCAGCACGTTGCAGCGCTCCCCGACGGGAAGAGCGCCGAGAATCTCAGCCTCGACATCAACGGCCGCGTCGAGCACCACTTTGTCCAGACGGACCTCGGCGGCGTCACCTGGATCGACACCGAGGCTGATCGAGGCCCCGCACTCCTCGCCTTCCTGAAGAAGATGGTGTTCTGGTCCAAGGCCGAACCCCGCGACGGCAACGAACTTGCCGTTCTCAGCATTCTCGGGCCGAAAGCCGCCTCGGTCCTCGACGCTGTCGGCACGAGTGCGCCCGTCGACGTGTACGACGCGCATGCCCTGCCAGGCGGCGGCTTCGTCCGTCGGATGCCGTGGCCGACCGAAGACTCCTTCGATCTCCTCGTACCCCGCGAGCACTTGGCAGCCTGGTGGACCAAGCTCACCGACGCCGGCGCCACACCCGCCGGAACCTGGGCCTTCGAGGCCCTTCGTGTGGAAGCCGTCCGCCCCCGAATCGGGCTCGACACCGACGAGAAGACCATCCCGCACGAGGTTCGGTGGATCGGCGGCCCAGACGAACACGGCGCGGTCCACCTCGAGAAGGGCTGCTACCGCGGTCAGGAAACCGTCGCGCGCGTGCACAACCTCGGCAAGCCGCCGCGTCACATCGTTCTCCTGCACCTCGACGGAAGCGCCGAAGCCCTCCCCGAACCGGGCGACCCCGTCACAGCCGGTGGCCGCGCAGTGGGCCGCGTCGGAACCGTCGTCAATCATCACGAGCTCGGGCCTATCGCGCTCGCACTGGTCAAGCGCAACGTCCCCGCTGGGACCGAATTAGTTGCCGGTCCCAGCGCCGCGTCGATCGATCCGGACTCGATAGTCGACGACAACGCACCTCAGGCCGGACGTGAAGCCGTCAACCGATTGCGCGGGAAGTGACCGGCATCGTGGACGCCGTGTGCGTCGTACATGCCGAACGCGACAGCGGCGTCAAACGCGTGACTCGAACCGCAATCGACAAACGATCCGTCGACGGCCGGGTCCCCTTGGGCCGACTCGGCCTCGGCGGCGACTATGTCTGCGACACCGAATTCCACGGCGGCGCGTATCAAGCCGTCTACGCGTACGACCATGCCGAAGCGCAGCGTTGGTCGACGGAGTTGGGCCGACCTCTCCATCCCGGTTGGTTCGGTGAGAACCTTCGCCTCAGCGGTATCGCCGTGACCGACGCGGTCATCGGCGAACGTTGGCACATCACCGGAGCGGACTCGTCCGATGTGGTGGAACTCGAAGTCACCGGGCCCCGCGTGCCGTGTGGCACCTTCGGACTCTGGTCGGGCGAGAAGGGCTGGGTCAAGCGGTTCACCCAGCGAGCCGATGTCGGCGCGTATCTGCGAGTGAACCGAACGGGCACACTCGCAGCCGGCGATACGGTCACGCGAGTGCACGTCCCCGATCACGGCGTCACGGTTCGACAAGTATTCACAGGCGCAGATCCCGAACATCTGCGGCAACTGTTGAACGGTCACCACGATCTTGCGCCGAACGTCCTCGAGCGGATCAGCACATTCGTCGAACGAGCGGAAACACAGGTGCATTCGTGAGCATTGAACTGGTCGAAGTTGTCCGCTCCGGATTCCGCGAGTGTGTACACCGCGGATCGGCCGTCATCCTCGACGCCAACGGCGACCTGGTTGTGGGGGTGGGCGAAATCCACACACCCATCTATCCCCGCTCGGCAAACAAGCCGCTGCAGGCCGTCGCAGCGCTCCGCAACGGCTTCGAACCAAGCAGCCCGGAGGAACTGGCCGTCGCGGCGTCGTCGCATGCCGGTGAAGCCGACCACATCGAACTCGTCGAGGGCCTACTCGAACGTTACGACCTCCGCGTAGATCAATTGCAGTGCCCTGCAGATCTGCCAGGCAACGAACTGGCCCGCGCCGAGCTGATTGCCGCAGGCCAGCTCCCCAGCCCGATCTACATGACCTGTTCGGGCAAGCACTCCGCGATGCTCGCCACGTGCGTGGTGAACGACTGGCCGCTCGAGACGTACATGGAACCGACACATCCCCTGCAACTCGCCATCGCGGAGACGATCTTCGATCTCAGCGGCGAGGAGGAGCAGGAGTTGGGAATCGACGGCTGCGGCCTGCCGATCGTGCCACTCTCGCTCTCGAATCTGGCTCGAGCTTTCGGTCGACTGCCGTCGGCGACGCCTGATTCCCCGGAACGCGCTGTCGCCGACGCCGTGCGAGCCAACCCGTTCCTCGTCTCCGGAACCGGGCGCAACGATCAGCGTCTGATGTCCGCGGTGCGCGGCCTGTTCACCAAGACCGGATACGACGGTATCTACGCGGGAGCCCTCCCCGACGGTTCGGCGTTTGCTCTCAAGATCGACGACGGACACGAGCGGGCGCTGCTTCCGTTGGCCGCCGCACTACTCAAGCGGATGAATACCGAATGGACCGAAGAATTGGCGGCTCTGGCGTCGGCTCCGGTGTTCGGCGGGGATGCCCGCGTGGGCACGATTCGAGCGATTCCGGGGAACTTCTGAGTAGTTCCGGGAAAACTTTTGCGCAGTTCTAACAAAGTTCTGAGCAGTTCTGTCAGCATCCTGGCAGCTCGCGGCCATAGTGAGAGCAAACAGACACGGCGACGAGGGCCACGTGGAAGCGGAAGCGACTTTTCCAGGCTAGAGTGTGTGTCAGGAAACTTACACACTCAAACGGGGCCGCCAAATTCCCCAGGCCGCCCCGCGAAAGCGCGAGGGGGTCAGCCATGGGCCGCGGCCGGGCTAAGGCAAAGCAGACCAAGGTTGCACGCGAATTGAAGTACAGCGTACCGACCACGGATTTCGATAGCCTGCAACGAGAGCTCGCAGGTGGATCGACCAACTCGCATCGGAGCAGTGTCCGATCGGACCAGACTTCCGATAGGGAAGGGCATTCGCGAGAGGACGACTACGACGACTGGCGGCGTTGACCGCGCACTGCCATCTGCGCAGACTGTGAAATGAGGAAGAGCTGATCGCTCTTCCTCATTTTTGCGTGCTTCTTCCAGGTGCTCGATCCGCACAAAAAAGCTGCCCCACCGAACTGAATCGGTGGGGCAGCTTTGTGGTCTTACCGGCTTAGAAGCGCGGGTGATCTCCAGCCAGGAACGCACGCTCTGCTGCGGCGTCCGAGGCCTTCTTGATGCTTCCCAGCGTCCAGCAGTCGATGTGGCGTGCGGTGAGCACGGCCAGCGCACGATCGACGTCCTCAGGAGCGACGACGGCAACCATGCCGACACCCATGTTGAAGGTCTGCTCCATCTCGGCGCGCTCGACGCGTCCACGCTGCGCGATCATCGCGAAGACTGCCGCGGGGCTCCACGTTCCACGATCGAGTTCGGCAACGAGTCCCTTGGGCATGACGCGTCCGAGGTTGTTCGCGAGGCCGCCACCGGTGACGTGGCAGAAGGTGCGGACGTCGGTCTCGGCAGCGAGGGCCAGGCAGTCCTTGGCGTAGATCTTGGTGGGCTCGAGGAGCTCCTCACCGAGGGTGCGGCCGAACTCGTCGACGTGTGCGTTCAGGTTCATACGGTCGATCTCGAGAAGCACCTTGCGGGCCAGTGAGTAACCGTTGGAGTGCAGACCCGAGGATCCCATGGCGATGACAACGTCGCCGGGACGGACGCGGTCCGGTCCGAGCAGCTTCTCCGCTTCGACGACGCCTACGCCGGTGGCGGAGAGGTCGTAGTCACCATCGGCCATGATGCCGGGGTGCTCGGCGGTCTCGCCGCCCAGCAGCGCGCAGCCGGCCTGGATGCAGCCCTCGGCGATGCCGCCCACGATCTCGGCAACTCGCTCGGGGATCACGCGTCCGACGGCGATGTAGTCCTGAAGGAAGAGCGGCTCGGCGCCACAGACGACGAGGTCGTCGACAACCATCGCGACGAGGTCGAGGCCGACGGTGTCGTGCTTGTCCATCGCCTGAGCGACGGCCAGCTTGGTTCCGACGCCGTCGGTGGAAGCAGCGAGGACAGGCTCCTTGTAGTCACCCTTGAGCGAGAACAATCCGGCGAATCCGCCGAGGCCGCCCATGACCTCGGGGCGGCTGGCCTTCTTGGCCATGGGGGCGAAGAGTTCCACCGCCCGGTCGCCGGCGGCGATATCGACTCCTGCTGCTGCGTAGGAGGCGCCTGCTGTGCGGTGACTGTCCTCGGTCATCGGATTACTACTCCAGCCCTAGTATTTCTCGCGCACGTTTTCTCCGTGCACAGGTATGTGTTGTGTAATCCTCGCGACGTGCCGAGGCGGTCGACTCGAGCGAACAAGACCTCAGCGCACACAAATACCGACGATTACGCCCTTACGCTACCGGACACAGGCAGCTGACGAGACCTCGCGTACCGTTCGCGCTCAGTTCTGGAGCTGCGAACCGATCGAGGTGTGCAGCGCCCGCAGACTGTTCTGCCCGAGTGCAACAGTCTCCGACTGGATGTGCCGCAGGAGGTGTCCGTCGTTGAGAACCTTCTCGCTCGACTGGATCAGCACCGTTCCGGCGCCGGTGAAATCGAACTGTTTCTCTTCACCCGTATTCGCACCGAACATGGTTCCCCGCACCGAACCGAGGAAGCTCTGCATCCAGTCGGCGTCGAAGTGGTGGGACGGCGACGGGCAGTCAGCCCAGCCGACGAGAGCCTGCGGATCGATCCGCAACGGAGGTTCGGCAAACATGACCGGACCGTTGGACGACGCCAGAAACTTCCCGGTACCGAGCAACGTCAAAAAGCCTGGCACGATTGACTGTTTGAGTTCGAGCCCGTTCTCGAAGGCAAGCAGGTTGGCAGCGCGGATCGTGAGGTTGCCGTCGTCGAGATCGTAGGAATTGATGTTGAATCCCCGGTCGCCCAGAATCAGCTTGCCTTGGCCCTGGGCGATTACCCAGTCGTCCGCGTACAGCGGCGACGAGAATCTGGCCGCCACCATCGCCGACATGCTCGTGCGTCCGAGCGGCTCGAAATTGACCATGCCGTAGTACGCGATCATTGCGCCTTTGGACGTGAACCAGGGCTGCCCGGTCAGCTCGATGCAGAAGGCGTAGTCATTCCCCGGGACGTTGTCGTTCGCAGGCAGAGATGCCGGAGTGTGAATTTCGATACTCATTCGATTTCTCCCTCAGAACTTCTGCTCGGACGCCTGAACCCAGACGGTGCCCATACCGGTCATCTTCAGCTGAATGGACTCCCCCGAGCCCTTGCCGACGGCTTCACGCCAGCCGACGTTGGCGGAGATGTCGACGGTGATCTGCCCGAGGTGGCACACGTACGCCTGTGGGTCCACCACAACTTGGGGATTGTTCGGACCGACCTGCAGAGGAATTGCCCCGCCGTGCGAGAGCACCGCGACGCTTCCCTGCCCGTGCAGTTGTGTCGTGAACAGTCCTTGCCCTGTCATCGCACCGCGGACGGCGCCGCGAACACCACCTTGCGACGTCAAGGCCACGATCGAACTTTGCAGGTAGGCGTCATGCGCTAGAAGACGATCTGCTTCCACGGTGAGCATGGACGAGCCGTCCAGATGGATCACGTCGACGTACAGTCCGGCGTGACCGTAGTGGACCTCGCCCTGTCCTTCTGCCGCCATCATGCGTGCATGTTCGCCCGACATCATCCGGCCGGCCATGCCCGCGATGCCACCCATATTCGGCATCGCACCAGGACCGCCGCCCATGCTGTGCGGGACGAATCTGACGTCGCCGGTGTAGTAGAGCATCGATCCGGTTCGGGCCAGCACGTTCTGCCCTGGAACGAGAGTCGACTTGACGACCTTGCTGTTCACCTTTTCTAACGGCATGGTTCAGCGCTCCTCGGGCTGGATGTAGACGACGCCGGATCCGTCGAAGCGCAGCGAGAACGCCTCACCGCTGCCACCGCCGATCGCGGACCGCCAGGTGACGTCGGTGACGAAGCTCTGATTCAGTTGTCCGCGGTGGGCGACAAAGGCGTCGGGGTCGGCAACAAGCGGGTACTGCGGGCTGACTTCGAGGGCGATGATCGGCCCGCCCTTCGACAGCACGGCCACCAGACCGGTGCCGCTGACAACTGTCGTGAACAATCCCTGGCCGGAGCCGGCGCCGCGGAGGCCGGCAAATTTCACGTCGGTGCGTAGCTGTCCCACGATTGCCAACAGCTGTGATGCTTCTACGTGGAGAGCGTCGTTGTTGAGTTCGATGATCGTGATGTCCTGGGCGTCCACGGCGAAGTAAACGGTGCCTTGACCACTGACTTCCATCAAGGACAGCGACTCTCCGGCTGCCTTCTGTTTGAGCGCAGCGCGGATTCCACCGCCTCCGCCCATTCCGGCGTTCTTGAAGGTGACCGCACCCTCGTACGCCACCATAGATCCGCTGATCGCTTTGATGGTGTCCCCCATCAAGTCCGCGACCAGGACTCGATGCCCATCCATTCTCAGTTGCGCCACGAGGGCACTATGCCAGATAGCCGCGACACTTGACGTGACCGGAAACATAAAAAAATTTGCCGCCCCGACAATCGGGGCGGCAAATTATCCGTTTCGGCGGATTACGGGCGGCTGAGTGCGCTCGCGTTGTCGTTGTCGCGCGTGGCAGCCGAACCGGCCGCACTCTCGAGCATGCCTTCGAGGACGTTCTTACCCATCGACGTCTCCTTCGGGAGCGCAATCGGGTAGGTGCCGTCGAAGCAGGCAGCACAGAGACGGCTTGCGGGCTGCTCGGTAGCCGCGATCATGCCTTCGGTGGAGATGTAGCCGAGGCTGTCCGCTCCGATGGAACGACGCACACCGTCGAGCATCTCCTCGAACGTGGCATCCTGTCCGCCTGCTCCGTTGGCGATCAATTCGGCCGGTGAGGCGAAGTCGATGCCGTAGAAGCATGGCCACTTGACCGGCGGCGAAGCGATGCGGACGTGAATTTCGAGGGCGCCGGCTTCGCGGAGCATCCGGATGAGCGCACGCTGCGTGTTGCCGCGGACGATCGAATCATCCACCACAACAAGCCGTTTGCCGCGGATAACTTCCTTGAGCGGGTTGAGCTTGAGCCTGATGCCGAGCTGACGAATGGTCTGCGACGGCTGGATGAAGGTACGGCCGACGTAGGCGTTCTTCATCAGTCCCTGGCCGTAGGGAATGCCTGAACCCTGTGCGTACCCGACTGCTGCGGGAGTGCCGGACTCGGGAACCGGAATGACCAAGTCACCCTCGGCAGGATGCTCGCTGGCGAGCAGGCGGCCGATTTCGACGCGGGTCGAGTGGACCGAACGGCCACCGATCACGCTGTCGGGACGGGCGAGGTAGACGTATTCGAAGACGCAACCCTTGGGCGTCGGGTTCGCGAAACGGGAGGAGCGGACGCCGTCGGCGTCGATCGCGAGCAGCTCACCGGGTTCGATGTCGCGGACGAACGACGCGCCCACGATGTCGAGGGCTGCGGTCTCGCTGGCAACCACCCAACCGCGATCCAGGCGACCGAGGCAGAGCGGACGAATTCCGTGCGGATCACGCGCTGCGTAGAGCGTGTGCTCGTCCATGAAGGTGAGGCAGAACGCGCCTTCCAGAGTGGGAAGCAGTTCCATGGCGGCCTGCTCGATGGTGCTGTCGCCGGCAGCGTGTGCCAGCAGACCACCGATGAGGTCGGAGTCGGAAGTCGCAGCGTTTGGGCGCTTGTCGTTGACCAGGCCGGCTGCGCGAGTGCGGCTCGCGAGTTCAGCGGTGTTCACCAGGTTGCCGTTGTGGCCGAGGGCGATGCCCGTGCCCGCCGTCGTGGTGCGGAAGATGGGCTGCGCGTTCTCCCACGTCGTGGACCCGGTCGTGGAGTAACGGCAATGTCCGACGGCGACGTGACCTGGCATCGCTGCGAGGGTCTGCTCGTCGAACACCTGGCTGACCAGCCCGAGATCCTTGAACACCAGCACCTGGGAGCCGTCGGCCACCGCAATGCCGGCAGCTTCCTGACCACGGTGTTGTAGCGCATACAGTCCGTAATACGTGAGCTTCGCCACATCCTCTCCCGGCGCCCAGACGCCGAATACACCGCATTCTTCGCGGGGCTCGTTCTCGTCCTCGTCGGACGGGTTCGTAGCGAGGAGATTTGGACTGTTGACCGACAGATCGGCACGAGTCACGTGGCGCTCCCTTTGTGGGCAGGGGTTGGGGGGCATACACAGTCTACGGCCAATTTTCCTCGTGCCTTGCCCAGGGCAACCTTGCCTTGAATCGGACCGATCAGTCTCTGTAGTCGACGCGGCGAATTTCAGCGATGGCTCACGGCGCGCCACTCAGTTCGGAGCCCCGCAACCTACTACTCCGTATTCGCCGAAAAAGATGCCGCCTGGAAGGACCTCCACTGATGAGCCGACCGTTCTCATTCTCGAATTGAGCGTCGTGATCGCCTGGTCGATCCACCTGCACCATGTCAGGGCTGCATCAGTCGCTCGCGAGAGATTCGGACCCCACTACGACGTCAGCCCCCTACTGAGTGTTTCGTCAGCTAACCGTTCGTAGCTTGATGTCACAATCGCAGTAGCGGCAACCAGTGCGCAATTTCGGGAGCCCGACTGCCGGATGCGTCAACCCGGCCGTCAGCGGCAGCTTCACCGAACTCGAGCAGACCGGTCACCATCAACAACCATGTACGAGTATCTGTTTCGACGACGTTGGGTGGGGTTCCGCGAGTGTGACGCGGACCTTCGATGCATTGCACCGCGACAAAGGGTGGGACCCGCACCTCGACGCTCGATCCAGGAGCAATCTGTTCGAGAGTGCGCGCACTCATCTTCACTGCCGCACCGAGTTCAGCACGAGAAGGCTTCGGAAGCTCCGGATCTCGAAGCCAAGCTCCGACAGCAAGGATCGCGGCACGAAATTCTGCGGGGTCGACCGCGCGGCGCGGTGGCATCAGTTCACTCCCTGTCCATTGGTGGCGATTCGAACGGCAAGTGCTCCACCGGCATTGGTCGCCAGATGCAGTAACGCCGGCGCGAGGACGCTGCCACCTCGGCGGTGCAGCCACTCGAACAGCAACGCCGACGCGCCCGTAAAGGCCACTGCGGCAGGGACATTGTCGCCGGCGCCGCGCGCCGGCGCGACGTGCCACAACCCGAAGGTGAGAGCATGCACGGCCTGCGCTGTTGGGCGGTTCAGTTCACGATTCCAGACTGCGGACATAGCGCTGCGGAACAACAATTCTTCGGACAACACCGTACCGAACGGGATATGCAGGATGATCCATTCGAGGAAGTCTTCGCGACCGTCCGCGCGCTCGTCGGCAGCGAGGGTCGCGCGCAACGACGGAACGGCCAAGGCAACGCTGTAACCGGTAAGGACTGCCCCGGCCGCAGCTCCCCCGAACCGCGCACCGCCACGAATACCGGTGTGGGCCAAACCCAATTCCTCACGGCTGTAACCGCGCGCCCGAAGGACTCCGATGGCCGAGCACCCCACCACGGTGTTGACCACTGCCCGCGCGCGGGGTGAAAGTCCGAACGCCGGGAGCACCGCATTGCTCCACGTGATCGCAGCTACCGAGAGCGCAATCGACGCTACTCCCCTCATTTCTCCGGGCCTTGAGACTGCAACGCGGCAACCAGTGACGCCCGCACTCGCTCGGTGTCTGCCGCCGTCCAGCCTTCTGGTTGAGCGACGCTGACCCAGCCGTCGAGCACGGTGGTTCCGTAGTTGTGGCCGTGCCCGTCCGGAACACCCGCAGCATTACCGAGATCTGCAGAGACCTGCCAGAACGTGACGATCGGGAACCATTTCATCGACGGCGACCGGTCGAATCCAGGGATCTCCTTCAACCACGGTGGGCGGTTGAACATGAGGTCGGGCGACCACCACACCACCGGATCCGATGGGTGCTGGATGAACAGCACATGGGGGTCCGGCCACACCATTGCTGCGGTCGGAATGTCTTCGGCTCGATCCGCAAACCGGACCCCGGCCAGACCGTCGGCGTAGACGGGAGCCACTTCGGTTGTGCCGGGGTCGCGTCGTTGCACAATCGAACGCCACAGCGACGTGGCGTTTGGCGGGCCCACCCACAAGATTCCGTCAGCGGTCTCGCGGGCAGCTTGAAGAGTGTCGAAAGCTCCAGCGCCGGCCATGACGCCGAGGCTTTCGCCGTAAACCATGAACTTGGGTCTGGTGGCTTCCGGTTCCTGGAGCCATCTTTCGTGAACCCGCTCGATCAAGAGGCGTCCGGCAGCTTGCGCCTTTTCCTGATCTGCGAGGAAAGAGATCCAGCTCGGCAGATACGAATACTGGCTGGCGACCAGCGCCGTATCGCCGTTTCCGACCAACTCGATCGCTTGCGCAGCGGTGGGATTCACCCAACCGGTACCGGTCGTCGGAATGACAACGAGCACCTTGCGCTGGAAAGCGCCGGTCCGCTCGAGTTCCTTGATGACCAGATCCATGCGCTCATCCGGATCTTCGGCACTTTCCAAGCCCGCATACACGCGGATGGGGTCCGTCGCGGGCTTGCCGTTGGCCGCTTCGAGTTCCTGTGCGTTCAATCCGCGTGAGACGAAGTTCCGTCCCTCGAACCCCAATGTGTCCCAGGGCGCGGCAGATTCGGGGCTGCCCGATTTCATCGGATCCTGTGGTTCTACGACGCCGTCGCGCGTGGTGGAGTTCTGCAGACTGAAGATCGAGTTGGTCGCGGCGTAGATTCCGCGCACCAGTACGCCGTCGACCAACATGAAGAACAGAACCGTCACAACCACAACGCCGACGCCGTTGGCAACCGACCGCGACCAGCGGAAGCGTCGCATCAGCACGCGCGCAATGAGTTTCACCAGATCGTGAAGCAACCGCCACAACGCGATCAGTGAACCACCGATGAGCACGCTCAGGCCGAGAGTGCGAATGTATCCGCTGGTGGTGGTGCCTTCCGCGTCGGTCAGCGCGGCGATTTCGCGCTGCCACCCCGCGGCGTAGACGAGCATGATGATCGAGGCAACGATCGACGCGACCGGAACAAAGATCTTGATCGCGCTCGGCACCGGTTCGGGAAGAGGCCACCAGCGACGGCCACTAAGCAAATACCGCTCCACGGCCCACCCGATTGCCGTTCCGACGCCGTAACCGATGGCCGAGTTGATACCGCCGATCAAACCTTGGAACAGCCAATCACGCGGCAACAGCGAAGGAGTCAGCGACCAGCAGAAGAAGAACGCGGCAAACGCAATGCCGGTGAAGTCGAGTTTGAGGAGCCCCCACGCCCACTCGGTGAAGGGATTGTCGAGCTTCTCGAGAGATGCGGGAACAGCCAGCCGCAGGTGGTGTTCCTGCGGCTGGCTGTCAGAAGAAGTCAGTTCTCCGGAATCGACCATCTATCACCCGAACAGGGCAGGCAGCGTTCCCTCGAAGGCCTCACGGAGCTTGGCCATCGTGACGGAGAAGTGTCCCTGAATCTCCACGGAGTCGCTGCCCTCGTCGACGACGCCGATACGCGTCCACGGCAAGCCGCGAGCGGTGCACATTCCGGTGAAGCGCGTTTCCTCGGTGCGCGGAACCGCCACCAGGACGCGACCCGAGGACTCGGAGAAGAGTGCCACGAACGGGTCGGCATCTTCGGGAAGCAGGATGCGGCAGCCGGTTTCGCCGGCCAGTGCGGCTTCGATTACTGCCTGCGCCAGTCCACCTTCGGACAGGTCGTGGGCTGCGGTGACGAGGCCGTCACGCGACGACGCGAGCAGGATGTCGGCGAGAAGCTGCTCACGGGCGAGGTCGACCTTCGGCGGCACGCCACCGAGATGGCCGTGCTCGACCTGCGACCAGATGGAACCGTCGAACTCGTCGTGGGTGTCGCCGAGCAGGATCAGCGTCTCGCCGGGCTCGAGTCCGAGGCCCGTCGGGATACGGCGGTGAACGTCGTCGATCACACCGAGGACGGCAACCACCGGCGTCGGCAGGATCGGCGTGGTGCCGGTCTGGTTGTAGAAGCTGACGTTGCCGCCGGTGACCGGGATTCCGAGTGTGGCGCAACCATCTGCGAGGCCGCGAACGGCCTGCTGGAACTGCCACATGACGCCCGGGTCTTCGGGGGAACCGAAGTTGAGGCAGTTGGAGACGGCCTTGGGCGTCGCGCCCGTGACTGCCACGTTGCGGAATGCCTCTGCGAGAGCGAGCTGCGCACCGGTGTACGGGTCGAGCGCGGTGTAGCGGCCCGAGGCGTCGGTGGACAGCGCGATTCCGCGGCCGGTCTTCTCGTCGATGCGGATGACGCCGCCGTCGGCGTTCTCGGCCAGAACGGTGTTGCCGCGGACGTAGCGGTCGTACTGCTCGGTGATCCACTTGCGGCTGCACAGCGCAGGCGAAGCAATCATCTTCAGCAGGGTGGCTTCGAGTTCTTCATCCGTCTCGGGGCGCTTGAGTCCTGCGGTGGTGTTCGCGATCAACGCGTCCTGGGTGGCCGGACGCTCGACGGGACGGTGGTAGACCGGGCCCTCGTGAGCGACGGTGCGCGGGGGAACGTCGACGACGGTCTCGCCGTGCCAGGAGATGGTGAGGTGCTCACCGTCGGTGACCTCGCCGATGTCGGTGGCCAGGACGTCCCACTTCTTGCAGACCTCCATGAACGCGTCGACGTTCTCGGGCGTGACCACGGCGCACATGCGCTCCTGCGATTCGCTGGAGAGAACCTCGGCCGGGGTCATTCCGGTGGCGCGCATCGGAACCTTCTCGAGGTTGATGTGCATTCCGCCGTCACCGGCTGCAGCCAGCTCGGAGGTGGCGCAGGACAGTCCGGCGCCGCCGAGGTCCTGGATACCGACTACGAGTCCGGCCTTGTAAAGGTCGAGGCAGCACTCGATGAGCACCTTCTCGGTGAAGGGGTCGCCCACCTGAACCGCAGGGAGCTTCTTACGACCGCCACCGTCACCGTCGAACGTTGCCGACGCGAGAACCGAGACGCCGCCGATGCCGTCGAGACCGGTACGAGCGCCGAACAGGATGATCTTGTTGCCTGCGCCCGAAGCAAAGGCCAGGTGCAGATCCTCGACACGCATGACGCCGGCTGCGAGGGCGTTGACCAGTGGGTTGCCGGCATAGGACTCGTCGAAGACGGTCTCGCCGCCGATGTTGGGGAGGCCGAGGGAGTTGCCGTATCCACCGACGCCGCGCACGACACCGTCGACGACGCGACGGGTATCCGGCGCGTCAGCAGCGCCGAAACGCAGCTGATCCATGACGGCGATCGGCCGGGCACCCATTGCCATGATGTCGCGGACGATGCCGCCGACGCCGGTTGCCGCACCCTGGTATGGCTCGACGTAGGACGGGTGGTTGTGGCTCTCGACCTTGAACGTGACTGCCCAACCGTCGCCGATGTCGACGACGCCGGCGTTCTCACCGATACCGGCCAGCATGTTGGCGCGCATCTCGTCGGTGGTGGTCTTGCCGAAGTAGCCGAGGTGGACCTTGGAGGACTTGTACGAGCAGTGCTCGCTCCACATCACCGAGTACATCGCCAGTTCGGCGTCCGTGGGACGGCGACCCAGGATCTCCTTGATGCGGGCATATTCGTCGTCCTTGAGACCTAGCTCCTTGAACGGCTGAGCGGCATCGGGATCAGCCGATGCGTGCGTGACGGTATCGACCTGATGAGCAGACACTGGAGAGGGGTCCCTTCCCTACGGGAGTCAAGAGCGAGCCGGCGCGGAGCGGGACACCACAAATGTGCCCAACGAAAGAACGTGCCGGGAGACAGTCTATCGGGGTGGGCCGACGACTTCCGCAGACGGCGGCACCGACGCGAGCAGCGGGTCTTCGAAGTCGTCCCCGTCACACTCGTTTACGGTTTCGGTAACCGGTCGGTTTTTATTTTCGGTCCGGTGTCGCTTGGTACTCGAACGGAAGGTTTCCCCATGCCACAGGATGTGCGTCAGTCGGACGTCACGGCTCAATCCCAGTCGGTGACGACCCCCCTGACTCCCGCGGCGATTTTCCTGGTTGCGACGGTGAACCCTGGTGGGGAGGACACAACGCGCGCATTGCTCGCCGATGTGGCCGGCCTGCAGCGGTCGGTGGGTCTGCGCGTTCCCGGTTCCGGTTTGGACGTGGTGACCAGCATCGGTTCGGACGTCTGGGATCGTTTGTTCGCCGGTCCACGGCCCGCCTTGCTACGACCGTTCACTGCTCTGCAGGGAGACGTCCATCACGCGCCGTCGACGCCCGGAGATCTGCTCTTCCACATTCGTGCGATGAGCATGGACGCGTGCTTCGAGGTAGCTCGTCAGATCACGAAGCGCCTGCACGGCGCGGCAACTGTTGTCGACGAGATTCACGGTTTCCAGTATTTCGAGAACCGCGACCTCATCGGCTTCGTTGACGGAACCGAGAACCCGTCGGGCCGCGCCGCGATCGCTGCCGTGACCGTCGGCGACGAAGATCCCGATTTCTCGGGCGGCAGTTACGTCCATATCCAGCGATACATTCACAACATGCGTGAGTGGGAAGCGATCACAGTCGACGAACAGGAACGCGTCATCGGCCGCACCAAACTCGAGGACATCGAGATGTCCAAGGACGTCATGCCGGCCAACTCACACGTCGCGCTCAACGCGATCAAGGACGACGACGGCAACTCCCTCGAAATTCTGCGCGCCAACATGCCGTACGGACGCCTCGGTGATGACGAGATCGGCACATTCTTCATCGGGTACTGCGCCACTCCCGCCATCACCGAGCGCATGTTGGAGAACATGTTCCTCGGCTCACCGCGCGGTAACTACGACCGCCTTCTCGACTTCTCGACAGCCGTGACGGGTTCGATGTTCTTTACCCCGACCACGGAATTCTTCGAGAAACTCCCCGCTATGGCCTCTAACTCCTTGGTGTAAGAAACGCGCCGAGAGCGTCCGCATACATCGTGATGTCGGCAGCGCCCATCAACTCGCGAGCCGAGTGCATTGCGAGCTGAGGCGCCCCGACGTCCACGGTGGACAGCCCGGTCCGCGATGCGGTGATCGGTCCGATGGTAGAACCGCACGGCAGATCAGCCCGATGCACGTAGCGCTGCAACGGAACTCCTGCTTGGTCGCAGGCAAGCGCGAACTCACCGGCACCGGCAGCGTCCGTCGCGTATCGCAGATTCTGGTTGACCTTGAGCACCGGCCCACCGTTGATCTCGATGCGGTGCGCGGGTTCGTGACGTTCTGGGTAGTTGGGATGCGTCGCGTGCGCCATGTCGCCGGATGCGCACACCGAACCTGCCATCGCCTGTAGGAATTCGCCGCGCCCACCGCCGCGGCCCAACACTATTCGTTCGAGGACCGTGTTGAGCAGATCCGAGAACGCACCGCGGTCGGACATGCTGCCTACCTCTTCGTGATCGAAGAGCGCAAGCACGGGCACATGGCTCCCCGGAGATTCGGCGGCGGCTAGAAGTGCTTGTGTCCCGGCATAACACGTGCCCTGGTTGTCGAGCCGCGGCGCACTGACGAGCTCTTTGCCCAGGCCAACCACAGCGCTCGGCGCCAGGTCGTGAGTCATCAACTCCCAACCCAGAACGGATGATTCAGCCACTCCGGCCCGATCGGCGACAAATCCGATGAATGACTTGGGCTTGGTGCCCACACCCCAGATTCCGTTGACATGCCGCTGCGGATCCAGTGTGACGCCCTTGCGGTCCTCGGACAGATGGATCGCCAACTGCGGGACGCGAAGAATCGGGTCGTCGATGCGAACCAGCTTCTGCTCCACAGTGTTTCCCACCCGGACACTCACACGGCCGGAAATACCGAGATCGCGATCAAGCCACGAGTTCAGCAAAGCTCCGCCATACGGCTCGAGGCCTACCATCTGCCAGCCCGCCGACGTCAGATCCGGATGCTGCTTCACCCGCAAGTTCGGGCTGTCGGTATGACCGCCGACGATGCGGAACGGCGCGGAATCGCTTACTCCGTCGGTACTCCACGCGATCAGTGAACCGCCCCGCACCAGGAAATACCGTCCCGGCTCCGACGGCCACGCCTGGGTCTCCTGCAGTTCCACAAATCCGCTGGCTGTGAGCTGCGACGCCACTGTTGCACATACGTGGAACGGTGACGGCGACGAATCAACGAAACTGCACAGGCCAGTAGCGTCGGCCCCGGTCAGAGAAGGGTGGGAAGTCATGTCCTTCATCATGCCCGACTAGCCACCACTCAGCTGTGGGCGCCGGACACACAGAACTGATTGCCGTCTGGGTCTGTCAGTGTCACCCAGCGGAATCCGTCCATGTTCTCGCGGTGATGCTCAGAGGCGCCGGCCTCGATCAGCCGCGACACTTCAGCGTCGAGATCCTCGCTGGACAGATCGAGGTGGATTCGGTTCTTTCCGGCCGTGGGATCCGGGACTTTCTGGAAGGCAAAATTGGCGGAGGCGCCGGGAACCTCGACGACGTAGAACCATCCGTCGTTCTCCTGTGTGACGCTGCCGCCCAACTGCTCAGCCCACCATCGCGCGAGTGGACCTGGATCAAGGCTGTCGAATGTGATCATTCCCAGAGTCAGTGTCATGGGCCAACGGTAAAGGAAGGCACCGACAATTGAGGAAAATTCTCTCACTTCGGAGAGACCGCAGCGGGAATGCTTGCGGCACCGATCGCGGCGGCAACGACGGCGACCGCTCCGAGAATCAGGTAGGCGTGGGCATAACTCCCGGACCACATCGAGAGCACGCTGCCGGCCCACGGCCCGAGCGCCATGGCAATGACGATCGGCGCCGACATGATTCCGCTCAGACGGCCGTAGTGCTCTCTTCCCCATCGATCGGTAATCGCAGTTGCCTGGATGAGGGTGAAGATTCCGCGGACCAATCCCGCGCCGATTGCCAGACCGATCAATACGGTGGCCACGCCAGTGAGACCTAGCCCGGCGGTGCTCAGTCCGGCGACTGCAATAACGGATACGGTGCGCATACGAACGGTCGTTCGTGCCGCAAACGGCAGATAGAAGAGTCGGCCGACAACCTGGCCGGCGCCGCCCAACCCGAGCGTCAGAGCGGCAAGACCGGGACTGAAACCTCGCTCGATCAACAGCAGCACAAGATTGAACACTCCCGCGGACGCGGCAAACGCCCCGACTGCGAGAGCAATGGTGAGTGCCAGAAAGGCTGGACTGCGGACGGCGTTTCGGAAAATGCCTGGGTGCGCCCCGGCAAGGCGGACCGGTTCGAGCCACGGACCTCGCAAACCCCAGATATGTCCGGGGATAGTAACTGCAGCCAAAATGAGTGCGAGAACCAAGTACGTTGTGCGCCAATCGAATCGATCGTCGAGAACAGCGGAAATCGGCGCGAAGATCGTGCTGGCCAGGCCGGCGGCAAGTGTGAGGATCATCAGCGCTTTGACGTGGCCGTCACCGTACCAACGCGTCAACGCGGCGAATGCCGGTGGATACAGCACCGCCCCCATAGCGACTCCTGCGAGTACCCACCCGGCAAAAAAGACAGGGATCGTCGGTGCTGTCGCAATGGCGACAACCGCAGGGACCGCTAGCACCGAACCCGTGGTCATGACCCAGCGGGGCCCGTGTCGGTCAAGGACTCGCCCGACCGGAATCCCGACTGCGGCAGCAATCAGCTGACTGACGGAGAACGCAGCCACGATCACCGTGATCGACCATCCGGTGTCGCGTGAGATCGACACCGACAGAACAGGAAACGCGTAGTACAGGATTCCCCAACTGGTAATTTCTGTCAGGCACAACGCCGCCAGGACCCGCCGCAGACCCGAAGGAGCGAGGGCAACGGACGGATCCTCGACGGTGGTCATCGGTTGGGTTCTATCCGCAGGAGTTGGCACTACCGGCGCGGCCGGAGAGTGAAATCAGTTGCGGAGCCGGTGTAGCGCAGCAACCACCTTCACTTTCCGCGGTATCGGGTTCGTCGAAAACTCCTGCCCCACCGCAGACTCCGGTTTCCGGGAGAATCAACTCCACCCGGGCAGCAGCTTCGTGATCACCGGCAAGTTCGGCGGCGATGCTGCGAACCTGCTCGTATCCGGTCATGGCCAAGAACGTCGGCGCGCGGCCGTAGCTCTTCATCCCCGCCAGGTACACACCCGGTTCGGGGTGTCGAAGTTCCTTCGCGCCGTGGGGATACACCGTGCCACAGGAGTGGACGTTCGGGTCGATCAGCGGCGCGAGCTGTGTCGGTGCCTGCAATACGGGGTCGAGACCGAGGCGGATTTCCGAGAGCCAGGACAAATCAGGACGGAAGCCGGTCAATGCGACGACATTGTCGACGTTCTCGACCCGGTGACCGCCATCGGAGATCAGCGACACCTGGCCGTCCCCCGCGGATTCGACACTTGCGGTGCGGAATCCGGCGACCACAGTGAGGAGCCCGTCGTCGACGGCCTTCTTCGCGCGCAGTCCGAGCGCACCGCGAGCGGGCAGCTCGTCAGACTCGCCGCCGCCGAACGCGGAACCGACATTCCCCCGCCGGACCACCCAGGTGATTCGGGTGCCCTCCGCCTCGAGTGCGGCCAGAGCGACCATCGCCGTCAGCGCCGAATGACCGCTGCCCGCGATGACGGTGTGCTTTCCCGCGAAACGTGCGCGCACGGCCTCGTCGTCGAGATCGGGGACACGGTACGTGATCACATCCCCGGCCGCATTTTCCCCGAGCGCCGGCAAACCTTCCCCGCCAAGAGGATTGGGTTCTCCCCAGGTCCCTGACGCATCGACAACACCTTGAGCGAAGACTCGATCCTCGGTCCCGTCGGTACGACGAATATGAATCGAGAGGGGTTCCGAGTCCCGGCCGTCGTCAACGACCAGGTCGCGGCCGCGCCGAGCAACGCCGACCACCTCGGTGCCAAACTGGACCACGTCGCCGAGGGCTTTGGCGAGCGGCTCGAGGTAGAGCCGTCGCCATTGTTGCCCAGTCGGGTAAGTATCGGCGTCGGGCGAGTTCCATCCCTTCTGCTCGAGCAGGCGCCGAGCCGCCGGGTCGACAAGTTCGGACCAACGCGAAAACAGCCGCACGTGATTCCATTCGGATATCGCTGCGCCCGCCACATCGCCGCGCTCGAACACCAGCGGTGCGAGGCCGCGCTCGCGCAACTGCGCAGCGGCAGCGAGACCGATCGGTCCGGCTCCGATCACCACAACAGGTAGTTCATCCATCACCAACACTCCTTCATCGACAGTCATCAATATTTAATCCGACTATATTGACGAACGTCGATGAATGCAACCATCGACCGTTATCGATATAGTGTGAATATGACATCGCTGCAGACTCCGGCCGTTCGCATCGGCGATTCGGCTCAGGGCCAGATCGATTCGAACCTGATCGAACAGAGTGACGCCGACACGTATGCACAGTGGTTCGCTTGCCTGGCCGAGCCGATGCGGGTCCGACTCCTGCACCGGGTCGCGAGCGCTACCGGCGGGATTACCGTCGGCGCACTCGCAGAAGCTCTGGGAATCGGACAACCAACCGTCTCCCACCATCTACGCAAGCTCGCCGACGTGGGATTCGTAGATCTGCGCAAGGATGGAACCAGCACCGTTGTTGCGATGAGTCCGACGTGCTGCGTTGCCTTGCCGCAGCCGGCCGACATCGTCATGGGAGTTCTCGCGCCGCGGCCCTGCTGCCCGACCGATCTACCCGACGACGTCACCGTGCGGGCGATGGCCGACAAAGACTGGGACGCGGTCCTACGGATCTACGGCGAAGGGATCGACACCCGCAACGCCACCTTCGCCGTCGAGGTTCCCACCCGCGAGCAACTCGATGTGCAGTGGCTGCCAAATCACCGCTGGGTCGCGACCATCGACGATGTCGTCGTGGGATGGGCGACT
The DNA here is from genome assembly GCF_019334125.1 of Rhodococcus globerulus. Taxonomy (NCBI): domain Bacteria; kingdom Bacillati; phylum Actinomycetota; class Actinomycetes; order Mycobacteriales; family Nocardiaceae; genus Rhodococcus; species Rhodococcus globerulus. Next base: position 5,458,066 of record NZ_CP079698.1, on the reverse strand, counting down.
CTGAGCCAAGCTTCCGGGAGAGACTGCTACCGCGGGGTTGCCGAGAATTCCGTCTATGTAGCCGACGGGATGCGTGGCCGAGGCGTCGGAAAAGCACTGCTACGCAAGCAGGTTATGTCCGCCGACGATGACGGCTTCTGGACCTTGCAGACCTCGATCTTCCCCGAAAACCGCGCTTCGATCTCACTGCATCACTCCGCCGGGTTCCGCACCATCGGCATCCGCGAGAAGATCGCCCAACTCGACGGCATCTGGCGCGACACCGTTCTTCTCGAACGGAGATCAGCGGCCGAGTCCGCCTGAGGTCTTCGAGCGACGGTTCGGCCATCGCCGAATTGCGCCCTATTTCGACATCTGTCAATATTGACGAATGTCGAATCAAGACGTGCCGGAATCCGACGCGTGCTGCACCCCACTTGTCCGCGAACCGTTGACCGAGGACTGGGCCGGTGACTTGGCCCGGATGTTCAAGGCACTCGGCGACCCCGTGCGACTGCGCCTGTTGAGCCTGGTGGCCAGCCACAAGGGTGGAGAAGCCTGCGTCTGCGACATTTCCGACACGTTCGATCTGTCTCAGCCGACAATCTCGCATCACCTCAAGGTGCTGCGCCAGGCCGGACTGCTCGACTGCGAACGACGTGGCACCTGGGTGTACTACTGGGTTGTTCCTGCTGCACTACGACAGCTTTCAGCGGTTCTCCTGGTCGAAGGATCCGCCGCAGACGAATGCGCCGAGGTCACGGCATGAGCAACGCTGCCACAACCAAGAATCCAGCCGTTGTCGGCAAACTCTCCACTCTCGACCGATTTCTTCCGGCGTGGATCGGTGTCGCGATGGTTGCCGGACTGCTCCTGGGCCGTTGGGTTCCAGGCTTGAACACAGCAATCGAAAAGGTGCAGATCGACGGTATCTCGCTGCCGATCGCGCTGGGCTTGCTGATCATGATGTATCCAGTACTCGCGAAAGTCCGATACGACCGCCTCGACACCGTCACCGGCGACAAGAAACTCCTTGCCGGATCGCTGTTCCTGAACTGGATCCTCGGACCGGCACTGATGTTCGCCCTTGCCTGGCTTTTCCTGCCTGACCTCCCCGAATACCGGACGGGTCTGATCATCGTCGGCCTGGCCCGCTGTATCGCAATGGTCATCATCTGGAACGACCTGGCCTGCGGAGACCGCGAAGCCGCCGCGGTATTGGTAGCCATCAACTCGGTCTTCCAGGTAGTCATGTTCGCCGTGCTCGGCTGGTTCTACCTCTCGGTTCTGCCCGGGTGGCTCGGCCTCGAGCAGACAACGATCGACACGTCCCCGTGGCAGATCGCCAAATCCGTGCTGATCTTTCTCGGCATCCCGTTGCTCGCCGGCTTCCTGTCCCGCTTTTTCGGCGAGCGGTCGAAAGGACGAGACTGGTACGACAACACGTTCATTCCCAAGATCAGCCCGTGGGCGCTCTACGGTCTGCTGTTCACTATCGTTGTCCTGTTTTCGCTGCAAGGCGAGCAGATCACTTCGCAGCCGTGGGACGTCGTCCGCATAGCGCTTCCCCTGCTGGCTTACTTCGCCCTGATGTGGGGCGGTGGCTACATCCTCGGTGCCACAATGGGATTGGGATACAAACGCACCACAACACTCGCGTTCACCGCAGCCGGCAACAACTTCGAATTGGCAATCGCCGTTGCCATCGCCACGTACGGCGCCACGTCCGGCCAAGCACTCGCCGGTGTTGTCGGCCCACTGATCGAGGTACCGGTGCTGGTCGGCTTGGTCTACGTCTCACTCGCTCTACGTAAACGCTTTGCCACCCAGGATATTTCACTCGAATCTGCCGACTCTACAAACGCATCGTCCTAGAGCTGGTTCGTGAAAGGAACCCAAAACTCATGTCCGACAAGCCCAGTGTTCTGTTCGTGTGCGTCCACAATGCCGGCCGGTCACAGATGGCGGCCGGATTCCTGAGTCATTTCGCCGCCGATGCCATCGAGGTTCGCTCAGCCGGATCTGCGCCGGCCGAGAGCGTCAATTCCGCTGCGGTCGAAGCGATGGCGGAGCTAGGTATCGATATCTCCGACCAAACTCCGAAGATTCTCACCGCCGATGCAGTGCAGAATTCGGACGTTGTCATCACGATGGGTTGCGGTGATACTTGCCCGGTCTTCCCGGGTACAAGCTACCGAGACTGGGTTCTCGATGATCCGGCTGGAGCGGGCATCGACGCCGTCCGACCTATCCGGGACAAGATCAAGGCCCATGTACAGGCACTTGTCGACGAACTCACGGCCCAACCGGTCTAGCTGCTACTACCTAAACTGCAGTGTGGTTCTCGCTGCGTTCCGACTGCGCCAAGTGAGCACACGCCTGCACCAACAGTGCAAGTGACTCACTGGACAACCCCTCCGCGACACGCATGAATCGCAGCGCCCAGACGTCCGATACCTCGACCTCGTTGCTGCCACCCATCTCGCCCAACCATTCCAGGACGATCTTCCGGGGGTCTTGCCCCAGGAGTTCGCGACCATCGGTCAGCACTCCACCAGCCATCTCCCACTGAGCATCCGAGCAGGACAACACTGCCGCAAGGTGCCCACGAGTGAGTACCGTCCCCGATTCGGCCGCCGATTGGAACAGGACACCAAGGCGATCTGCTAAACCCCCGCCGCCGTATTGCCGATTGTCATTGTCGGACAACCCATTCGAGCTGCCGAGACTGATTGCCTGACGAGACATGGGAACGCCTTCCATGATGCTACCTCCACCGATTTCGCAATAACGGTCTTGTCACAACGGTCATCCATACGCCATCGGATGCCGTAGACATTCAGCCTGTCCACCAGGCTTACCGTTACAGGTTACCCAGATCTGTAAAGAAACGGCAAGTGTTTTGTTACATTCGCCCGAAAACTTCTTTTGTAGTGAACTATCTACATACAACAAAGTACCGGTTGGTATGTATACAACTATGCCCGGTACCTGCCGGGTAAGTACCGTGAGAACTCGAGTAGGACTACGCATCCAGCCAAGGCGCTCGGACCTGCAGACTTATTGTCATGAGCACACCGACAACACCCTCGAAGAGCACCGCCGCATTTTTTGCACAGGCCGGAATAGCGTTTGCCGTGAGCTTCGTAGGCACCCTCGTGGGCATCGCCTACCTACCGATCGACGCCTGGCAGCGCGGATTCCTCGGCATGTCTCTACTGTTTCTGGTGACCAGCACATTCACCTTGGCAAAGGTGATTCGCGATCAGCAGGAAGCCTCCACCGTCCGGGTTCGTATGGATGAAGCCAGGCTCGACAAACTGATCGCGGAACACGATCCATTCAAAGCTGCGGCGTGAGGACTTTCGACTCCCCCGCGGGGACGGGTGGTTGCCGCAGATCCAACCGTCGAAGCAATTGAGCGTTGACCGCAACCACCACGGTCGATACCGACATCAGGATTGCCCCCACTTCCATGGGCAGCACAAACCCGGCAGGCGCCAGCACACCCGCAGCCAAGGGAACCGAAATCGCGTTGTAACCCGCTGCCCACCACAAGTTCTGAACCATTTTCCGGCAGGTTGCGTGCGACAGCTCGATAACCGAGGCTACCGCTCGCGGATCATCGCTGGCCAGAACAACTCCCGCCGACGCGATCGCCACGTCAGTGCCGGCGCCACTGGCGATACCGACATCGGCCTGGGCCAACGCCCCATCACGACGTTGCCCCTCAATACATGCAGCACCGTCGAGCCTTCACCCAACCAGTGATCGCTACCTGAAATCACCTCAGCCACGGATTCCGACCCGCACCATCACCGTGCTGGTGATTGCGTGTCCGCACGCGCTGGGGCTGGCAATCCCGTTGGTAGGGTCGATTGCCACGGAACATGCTGCGCGAGCGGGGATTCTGATTACCGACCGCATGGCGCTCGAGAACATGCGCAGGCCACAGTGCCCGCAACCACCTGATCACCGATTGTGCGCCGCACCGTTTTCAACTCACCGGTGATCATGGACTCGTCCATGTCCTGAACGAATGCCCGAATCAACACCTCGACAATCGCGGGCACCGCTACAAAGCGGCCAGCATCGCTTGCATCTGCACAATCTCGGCCTGCTGAGCAGCGATGATCTCTTCTGCCAGCTTCTCGGCAGTTGGATCCAACCCGGAGTCGAGTTCGGTCTGCGACATGGTGATCGCGCCGGAGTGATGTTCGATCATCATGGTCAGCCACATCTTGTCGAACTCGACACCCTGGGCATCCATCATCGCGGCCATGTCGTCATCCGACATCATGCCCGGCATGTCCGCCATTCCTACTCCGTGACCGGAATGGTCCATGCCGCCTGTGGGGTTGGACGCCGGGTCGGGGCGCCCCCACTGTGTCAGCATTTCCGACATCTGCTGCATTTCCGGGTCCTGAGCAGCTTCGATCTGCGCTGCCAGCGCGATCAATTCAGCGTTATCCGTCCGCCCCTCAACCATTTTTGCCATGTCGAGCGCCTGGGCGTGGTGCGGGTACATCCCCTCCAAGAACTCGATGTCCGCTGCATTGACTCCCTGCGGGACCGCAGTCTGGGAGGCGGATATCGATGTCTCCGCTGCAGTTGTGGGCGCCGAATCACCGCCGTCCGAACAACCGGCGATCACCAACGCACCTGCTGCCAAGACGGGAACAAACTTCACATAACCACTCTTGAGAGAGAACACCACGACAACACTCCTGAAAATCCGACTTCACACGAAACTTATTACTGTGCAACGGCTTCGGAAATTTTAACCTTCGAAGCGTGCGTCCACCACCCTACCGACGAGAGTGCGCCGAAGCCCGTGATAACCGATCGAAACGGAGTACCTTCATCGAATCTTCACAGTCCACCTGAAGGCGCCGATATCGCCTCGCTGCTGGGCTAACCTGACAACATGAACTCCGAATCCGGACACTCACGCGCCGAGGGAGCCGACCGCGTCCTGGTGGTCGAGGACGAACCGGCACTCGCCAAGGTGGTAGCCAATTACCTTGCACGCGAAGGTTTTCACGTTCGCATCGCGCATGACGGTCCGACTGCCGTCGCGGCTGCCCATGATTTCGAACCTTCGCTTGTCGTTCTGGATCTGATGCTTCCCGGATTCGACGGCATGGAAGTCTGCCGACGAATCCGCAGTTTCTCCGATGCCTACATTCTGATGTTGTCGGCCCGCGGCGACGAGTCCGACAAGGTCGCGGGACTCGCAGCCGGTGCGGACGACTACGTGGTCAAACCCTTCGGACCGCGCGAACTTGTCGCGCGCGTCAAAGCGCTTCTGCGTAGACCCCGGGCGTCGAGCCTGATGTCCGAACCGTTGCCGACGCCGGACGGCCTCGATATCGACCTCATCGCGCGGACCGTGCGCGTCGACGGAGCGCCCGTAGAACTCACCCCCACCGAGTTCGAACTTCTCACTGCCCTGGCGACCAGACCCGACGCCGCCCTGAGCCGAAGCGACATCATCACGGCAGTCTGGGGTTCCTCGTGGTTCGGCGATCAGCACATCGTCGACGTCCACATCCGCGCGCTCCGACGCAAACTCGGCGACGACGCAGCAGATCCCCGTTTCATCCGGACCGTGCGCGGTATGGGTTATGCATTGAGGTCGTCATGAACCGCCTCGGCCTGCGCGGCAGGTTGCTGGTCGCTCAGATTGTCGTTCTACTGGTGTGTTGCGTGACGATCGCTGCGGTCGCTGTCGCAATCGCGGCTCCTCTGTTCCACAATCACCTCGCGATGGCCGGGATCGAAGACGACAACGTCCGCCTGCACACCGAAGAAGCCTTCAGCCAAACAATATTCGTGGCACTGTTGAGTGGCATAGCGGTTGCACTCGTCGGCGCGAGTATCGCTGCGGTGTACGTCGTTCGGCGGATTACCGCACCTATCAGTCGACTCGCGGTCGCGGCGCAGAGCGTCGCCGAAGGCAAGTACGACGTCCACATCGAGCATTCGGATGTCGACTCGGATTTCACGCGCCTGGAAGGCGCATTCTCCGACATGGCCGAGCGACTTGATCATTCCGATCGCGTCCGTAAGCGCCTGTTGGCGGATCTGGCCCACGAATTACGCACTCCGGTATCAACTTTGGCAGCTTACGTGGACGGCCTCGAGGATGGTGTGCTCGAGGCCGATGGCACGTCATGGGCAGTGATGCGCGATCAACTGGAACGACTGCGACGGCTCGCTCATGATCTCTCCGATGTTTCGGCGGCCGACGAGCACGCCCTGGATCTCATTCTCGCAGCCGACGACCTCAGCGATATCGTCTGCAGCACAACAACTGCGGTCGCACCACGGTTCGAGGAACGCGCCGTGACGCTGTCCACGGCAACACCTGCGCACCCGGTGAGAGTTCGCGTCGATCGCCAGCGGATCGAACAAATTCTGTCCAACCTTCTCGAGAATGCATTGCGGCACACGCCAGGCGGGGGAAGCGTCGCCGTAGCCGTCACAGAATCGCCCGACCACATTTCGGTAGCTGTCAGCGACACCGGTGAGGGCATCCCGGAGGATCAACTCGAGTCTGTGTTCGACAGGTTTCATCGCGGCGAGAGTTCCGACGGTTCCGGATTGGGACTCACCATTGCGCGGAGTCTCGCACGCGCCCACGGCGGCTCGTTGACGGCTCGGCCGAATCCGCTCGGCGGCACCATCCTCGAACTTGCACTGCCCGGGCAACTCGCATCAGACACATGAAAAACAGCGCCCGCCACCAGGTGAACTGGTGGGCGGGCGCTGCCGAAAAGATGTATCAGGCGTTGACGATGGAATCCAATGCCGAGTAGAACAAACCGAGTCCGTCGTCACTGGGGCCGGTGAGAGCCTCGGTGGCGTGCTCGGGGTGCGGCATGAGTCCGACGACACGACCGTTGGCGGAGGAAATTCCCGCGATACGACGCTGTGAGCCGTTGGGGTTCTCTTCCGAGTAACGGAATACGACGCGGCCTTCGCCTTCGAGTTCGTCGAGAACGTTCTCGGATGCCTGGAAGCGACCTTCACCCGACTTGAGGGGGATGAGGATCTGCGCGCCGGCCTCGTAACGTGAAGACCAGGCCGTGTTGGTGGCTTCGACGGTCAGCCACTCGTCGCGGCAGATGAAGTGCAGACCCTGGTTGCGGGTGAGGGCTCCGGGGAGCAAACCAGCTTCGCAGAGGATCTGGAAGCCGTTGCAGATGCCGAGGACGGGCATGCCGCCCTTGGCTGCTTCGACAACCTTGCCCATGGCCGGAGCGAACCGTGCGATCGCGCCACAGCGAAGGTAATCGCCGTAGGAGAATCCACCGGGGACGATGACTGCGTCGACGCCCTTGAGGTCGGCGTCGCCGTGCCACAGTGCCACAGCTTCACCGCCGGCCAAGTTCACCGCGCGAGCTGCGTCGACGTCGTCGAGTGTGCCCGGGAAGGTGATGACTCCGATTCGTGCGCTCATGCCTCGACTCGCCTGACGGTCCAATCCTCGATCACCGTGTTGGCCAGTAGGCCTTCGGCGATCTTCTCGAGCTCGGCATCTTCGACGCTGCCGTCGATTTCCAACTCGAACCGCTTGCCCTGACGGACATCGGATACTCCTGCAAAGCCCAGGCGAGACAGTGCCCCGACAATGGCCTGTCCCTGGGGGTCGAGAATCTCGGCCTTGGGCATGACTTCGACGACGACACGGGCCACGTGCTGCTCCTCGGTACTAGTGCGCGAACCCAGAGTGAAACACCGGGTATCGACGAGTTTACCGGGCGCAGTCTGGAACCTTCGCATCGAGTGAGAGCTGGGGTGACGCCCACCACCTGTAAAAGGCATACTCGAAATCATGCGACTGACACATTTTGGCCATTCCTGTGTACTTGTCGAATTGAACGATTCGAAAATCCTCTTCGATCCGGGCAATTTCTCGCACGGTTTCGAGGGCGTGACCGGCCTCGACGCCATTCTCGTAACGCATCAGCACCCGGATCACGCGGATCCAGAGCGTCTGCCCGCTCTCGTCGACGCGAATCCCGACGCGGCTTTGTACAGCGATCCGCAAACTGCGGCCAAGCTCGGTGGCCGGTGGAGTGCCGTTCGGGCGGGTGAGCACTTCAGCATCGGTGAGGTTCAGGTGACCGGCGCAGGCGGCGAGCACGCGATCATTCATCCCGATCTGCCGATGATCGACAACACTGCTTTCCTACTCGGCGATGCCGTCAATCCGGCACAGTTCATGCACCCGGGTGACTCGTTGGTCGTGCCCGAGCAGTCCGTTGATGTTCTTGCTTTGCCTGCCGCTGCGCCGTGGTTGAAGATCTGGGAAGCCGTCGACTATCTCCGAGCGGTAGCTCCTCGTGTCGCGGTGCCTATTCATCAGGGCATACTCCGCGAGGAGGCATCGGGCATCTTCTACGGTCGTTACTCCGACATGGCCCCCGCCGGCACCGAGTTCCGGGTGCTCGACGAGGAGTCCGACGTCGAGATTGCGTAGCTGGAGTTTTCCGAGGCGAGTTTCTTCTATGCCTTCACCTTGACGATGATCCAGCCGGTGCTTGTCCCACCATTCGCGTCGGTAAGGGTGTAGAGAATCTTGTCGGTGCCCGTCTTCGTTCCGGCTTTGAACACCACTTTGCCGTTTTCGAGCTTCACGGTGCCACCGAGCAGTGACGTTGCCTCGACACCGGTCACGGAGATCGAATCTCCGTTGCTGTCATGATCATTCGCGACTGCGTCGATCGTGGCCGTAGCACCGGATCGAACTTCTGCGGTGTCGAGTGCTGCGTAGGGCGGCAACGCTGTCGCGGTGTACCGGCCCAGGTCATCGAGTCGAGCCGACGCGACCTCGGCGGCATCGACGATGGCGGCAAATTCTGTTCCGTCGAAGCGGGCCAGATCATTGCCGTTCATGATCGTGCGGCCCTCCGCGCTACCTCCGTGGTAGTCATCGGCGTAAAAATTGTGTCCCAGTTCGTGACGGAGTACCCGGGAGAAGTTACCGTCGCCTTCCGCGCCGACGTGCGCGTAGCTGTGATCGATGAGGAACTTGGAGTAGTAGGCGTTTCCGCCACCGGACTTGCACACGACTGTCGCCTGATCGACGGTGGTGCCGACTTTGTCGGACCACTCGCTCTCGAGAGCATCAAAGTTTTCGCAGGAGGTCTTGTACGGATCACTGGCTGCATCGGCCCGCAGCACGACTTGACCGACGACCGGCCGAATTCCCACGTCCCTCATCCAGATCACCGCAGTTCGCGCGATGGATTCCTCGACGCGATCCAATGCAACTGCAGGACTGCCGTTGCCGTGCGCCGAGTACCACTCCCCGCTCAGATCCAATCCGATGTCGAACTGCTTCATGGTTTTTCCCACTGATGCAGCCGACGCGGGCGCGATAGCAGCGGTTGGCCATGTGGGGGCCGCGTCGGTCGGCGCGGAGGTACGGCCCACTACCGACGAGCCGACAAAATCGATAGAGGCGCCTCGATCGAAGATCACCTGTCCACGAAGGGTTCCGGTGGAGTCGACGATGGCGGCAACAACTGCGTCTGGATGACCGTCGACGCTTCCGAGATACGAACGTGGTGCAGGCAACTCCGAATCAACAAGGGCGCCACCGGATTTCTGCACGTCCATACGAAAATCCTTGCCGCGCAGATCTACCTTGTCCAACCGCAACGTCAAGGACGAGCCCTGATCATCGACGGTTGCAACGAGGGCGCCCTGGCCCGATTCGCTCGATCCGCCATCCAGGCTGCCAGTGGACAGCGAACCCAGGTCGACCGGTGCCGCAGTTGCCACAGTGGGTACCAGTGCCGCGCAGGCGAGTGCGCCCACTGCCGCGACAATACGTCGATTAGTCGACTTCGAGAACACTCGTGCGCGCATGGTTGTATCCCAGCCCGATCTACTAGCGGTAAATTAACTGGAAGCACCGTAGCACCGAACCGAGGCGTCGACCACACCCCCGAGGATGATTGTCCACTTTGCCCGCAAATTGTTGAGAGTCCGAAAATACCATCGCTGATCACATAAAAGGTATTGAACGTACATTCCGATACCTAGCCGAGGGCGCAGGCAGCTAATCCAGCTACTCAATAGTTGCTATAGCTCGGTCAATCATCCCGTCGACAATCCGAACAGAAAACGCAGCGAACACGGTCGCAAGAGGTTGGCGGCATTCGCTATCAGTAATGCTGATCCCGGCTATCAGCATATTCATCTTCCCTTATCACCATTGGCCGATCGATAGTGGTGGGAGTCACAAGCATGTGGCGCAATCCCCACACCGAAAGGGTCAGTCTCATGGACCTTTCCGCCATCCCCCATCCGACATTCGCACTTGGCACCGTCAGGAGCGCCGATCGCTCGTATGCCGCGTTACTCGTCGACACCATGGTGCTCGACCTCGACACGGTCGCCGACACGCTCGCACTGGAGACACCGATCACGATTCGCGCAGTTCTCGATGCGTGGGACCGAACCGAACCGATCCTGCGCGGGCTGGGCGTCGACGCCGGTTGTTGGGTGCCAGTTGATTCGGTGACTGCTGCGGCACCGCTCGAGCCTCGCCAGATCCTGCAGGCGGGCGCCAATTACCGCACCCATGTCATCGACCTTGCGGTCAAGCATGCCGACATCGCCAACGGACGTTCGGAGGAGCAAGTTCGCATCGAGACAGCGGCGATGATGGATAAGCGCGCAGCAGAGGGAGATCCGTACTTCTTCATCGGCCTGCCATCTGCAGTCACCGGCCCGTACGACACCGTGACGTTGCCACAGAACACCACGACGAACGACTGGGAGCTCGAACTGGCGGCCGTAATCGGAAGACCCGCCCATCGACTGAGCCCCGAGAACGCTCTCACCGCAGTTGCCGGCTACACCATCGTCAATGACCTGACCACGCGTGAATTCGTCTTTCGCCGGGACATGCCCGAAATCGGCACGGACTGGCTGCGCGCGAAGAATGCACCCGGTTTCCTCCCCCTCGGCCCGTGGATAGTGCCGAGCGCGGAGGTCGGCGATCTGTCGGAGCTTCGTCTCACGTTGGAACTGGATGGGCAAGTGATGCAGGACGAATCCACCAAGGACATGCTTTTCGATACGGCTCAGCTCATTTCAGCGGTATCGCAAACCGTGACGTTGCTTCCGGGTGACCTTGTCCTGACCGGTAGTCCCGCGGGCAACGGGATGCACTGGGGCCGGCTCCTTCGCGACGGCGACGTCATGGAATCGACAATTACAGGCTTGGGTTACCAACGAACCCCCGTCGTGCAGGCAACAATCGCTAGCGACGCCCGATGAGTGGCGCAGCGGTTACGTCGGTTCTTGTCGTCGGAGCAGGCATCGCGGGAACTGCCGTTGCGGCAACGCTTGCGCGCGGTGGCGTAGAAGTTGACCTGGTCGAGATCAAACCACGCAACAGCGCACTCGGTTCCGGTATTACGTTGCAAGGAAACGCACTCCGAGTCCTTCGAGACCTCGGAGTCTGGGACCAAGTCGCCGACAACGGGTTTGCATTCGACACTCTGGGGCTTCGCGCTCCGGATGCCGACGGCACAGTTCTCGTCGAGATGCCGGATGCGCGAACCGGTGGCCCTGACCTCCCCGCGACACTGGGTATCGAGCGTCCGCTACTCGCGGAGATCCTGCATGCCAATGCCGAGAGCGCCGGCGTCAAGATGAAATTCTGCACCACGACAACGGGCCTGGTGCAGGATAATCAGGGAGTCGACGTCACTTTCTCCGACGGTTCGACGCGTCGCTACGACGTAGTGATCGGCGCAGACGGAATCCGGTCCTGGACAAGGCGCGCGCTGGGCATTCCGTTGGACACCAAGCCGACCGGGATGGGAATCTGGCGACTGATCGGCCACCGTCCTGCGGCCGTGACGCGGACCGACCTCTACTACGGCGGAGCGTGCTATATCGCGGGCTACTGCCCCACCGGGGAGGACAGCCTGTACGCATATCTGGTCGAGGACGCTCGGGATCGCAGCAACCTCAGCCCGGAGGAGCAACTCGCGGTGATGCGGGAACTCGCGTCGAACTATCACGGCCCCTGGGACGAAATCCGCGAGCAACTGACCGATCCCGCGGCTGTCAACTACACATGGTTCGAGTCTCACGTGCTGGACCAACCGTGGAACCGAGGCCGCGTCGTCCTGATCGGCGACGCTGCGCATGCCTGCCCTCCCACCCTCGCACAAGGAGGCGCGCAAGCACTCGAAGACGCAGCGGTACTCGCCGAACTGCTCCTCGACAGAAGCGTTGTCGACGAACATCTCTGGGACGAATTCATGAATCGGCGATTCCCGCGCGCGAAGGCCGTTGTCGAAGCGTCGTTGCAACTGGGCACGTGGATGCTCGATCACGACCAGGACGCGGACGTACCCGCCCTCATGGGTCGTATCGCAGCGCTTGTCAGCGAGCCGGCATGACAACCCCGGTGACGGATGTTCATGCCCACGCGATCATTCCGGAAGTGGAAGCAGTTGTCGCAGGGCAGGAAGGGCTGGCCCGGCATCGCCTGCTCGACGCGCAGCGCAACGGTGAGGAATCGCTCGCCGTATCCGGAAAGATGGTGGCGCAACGCATTCCGCAGCTGACCTCCGTCGAGCGCCGCTTGCGCGATATGGACGCTGCCGGCATCGACGTGCAGGTGGTGTCGCCGTCACCGTCGCAATACCACTACTGGGCAGATGAAGATCTGGCAATGACTTTGTGCCGCAGCGCAAACCGTGGGATCGCTGCTTTGGTCGCCGAAGAACCCGATCGATTCGTGGGTCTTGGTCTCGCTCCACTGCAGCACCCCCACTTGTGTGTGGCGGCTTTGGATGACGCGGTCCACGGGTGCGGACTGGCCGGCATCGAAATATCCTCACATGCGCAGTATGCCGAGGGCGAGGGAACTGTCGAACTGTCGGACAGCCGCCTGGAACCGCTCTGGGAGCGTGCGGAGGAACTCGGCGCAGTCATATTTCTGCACCCCTTCGGCTGCACGCTCGACGCCAGGCTTGATCGTTTCTACCTGTCCAATACCGTGGGACAGCCGGTGGAGAACGCAACTGCACTGTCGCACTTGATCTTTTCCGGAGTTCTCGACCGCCATCCGGCACTCGAAATCATCGCTGCGCATGGCGGCGGTTACCTGCCCACTTACTTGGGACGTTCGGATCACGCCTGGCGGGTGCGCCCCGAAGCGCGCAGATGCGCACAACTTCCGAGCAGCTATCTCAGCCGCATTACCTTCGACTCTCTGGTTCACGGATCCGGCGCACTACGTGCCCTGGTCGAAGCTGTCGGCTCCGAAAGGGTAGTTCTCGGGTCCGACTATCCATTCGACATGGGATCCGACGACCCTGTGGGCGAAATCAACTCGGCCGGATTCGATCTCGCCGCGAGCCGACGTCTGCTCGGTGGAAACGCTGCCCGACTCGGACTGATTCCCGACAACACCCGATCACACACTCCCGGAGTTCCCTCATGAGCGGTTACGCATTCACTCACCTGCGTCACGTCGATCTCGCAGTGCCGGACTACGACGCTCAAGTCGAGTTCTACAGCAAGCAATGGGGGTTGACGGTCACCGCAACAGATGGTGATGTCGCATACTTGGCGGCCGAGGGGTCGCCTGAGCAGTACGTCGTGCGATTGCGCCGCGCTGAAGACAAGCGCCTCGACCTGGTGTCCTACGGTGTCGCAGACGCTCTACAGGTAGATCAACTCGCCGAACGCCTCGCGCAGGACAATGTACAACTCGTCGGCGAACCGGACACTATGCAAACGCCCGGTGGCGGATACGGGTTCCGATTCTTCGATGTCGACGGCCGTACCGTCGAGGTATCCGCCGATGTCGCCGTCCGAACGCATCGGAAAGTGGAAGAGGGCGAGTCGATTCCGGTCAAACTTTCACACGTCGTGCTCAATTCCCCCAATCCTGAACGCACAGTATCGTTCTACGACAAGCACTTCGGGTTCCGGTTGTCGGACACTCTCATGCATCCACGGATGGGCGAGATGATGTGGTTCCTTCGAACCAACTCGCATCACCACAGTATGGCTGTCGCGCGTGGACCACATGTGTCGCTGCACCATGCCTCTTTCGAGCTTCGTGGTATCGACGAGTACATGCGGGGAACCGGAAGATTGTTGCGCAACGGAACCGAGAAGATCTGGGGGCCCGGGCGGCACCTCGCCGGCAACAACACTTTCTCCTATTTCCTCGATCCCAACGGCAACACTGTCGAATACACCACGGAACTCGAGGTTCTCGACGAGGACTCGTGGCACCCGCACCTTTACGATTTCTCCGATCCTGCCGTCTCCGACCAATGGGGCACGGCAAACGCGATGGATGAGTTCGTCGCAACTAAGTCGTTCAACGACCCTGACAAGGGCCTGTTCGTTGCCCCACCGGTGTAAGGGATTGCCATGAAGTTTGTTACGTATCTCCACGAGGACGTCGAGCAGTCCGGTGTCGTCTCAGGCTCGCGAGTATTTCCGATTGCGGGGAATCCTTCGGTACTCGATCTCGTGACATCAGGCCTCGACAGTGCTCTTCACGCCGGCGATAGCGCCCTCAGCATGGGCAAAAGTGTTGCACTCGAGAGAGTTTCACTGCGTGCACCGCTGCAACCGCCGACCCTTCGAGACTTCGTTGCTTTCGAAGAACATGTCGAAGGCGTACGGCGCAGCATCGACGGCCAAGCCGGGGTGGTGGAAGCCTGGTACGAAGCGCCTCGGTTCTACTTCACCAATCCTTACGCGATAGTCGGTCCCGATGAGCAGGTGCGTGTGCCCTACGGATGCGCAGCGCTGGATTTCGAACTCGAGGTGGCCGCGGTGATCGGCAGATCCGGGTCCGGCATCACCGTGAAGGAAGCGACCGACCACATATTCGGGTACACAATCCTCAACGACTGGTCCGCCCGCGATCTGCAAAGCCGCGAGATGCAGGTGAATCTGGGGCCGTCGAAGGGCAAGGATTTTGCAACGTCGATCGGACCGTGGTTGGTGACCGCCGACGAACTCGACCCGTATCGAGACAGTCAGGGCTTCCTCGATCTCGAGTGCACCGTCGGTGTCAACGGTGTTGAGGTCGGCCGGGATATGTTGTCCAACATGGGCTGGACCTTCGAGACCATGACGGCGTACGCCTCACGAGACACGTGGGTGCACCCCGGGGATATTCTCGGTTCCGGGACCGTCGGAAACGGGGGTTGTCTCGCTGAACTGTGGGGACGCAACGGAGAGAGAACGCCAGCACCCCTACGTGTCGGTGACCGAGTCGTCCTGTCTGTCGATGTGCTCGGAACACTCGCCAACACCGTTGTCGCCGAACTTCCCGCACCGGCACTGCCTCCTGTCCGGCGCCGCGATCATGCTCGTGCTCGAGCGAGCCTTCGGGCCGCCCGATGACCGACCTCACAGACAAGATCATCGTAGTCACCGGGGCCGCTGCAGGGATCGGCGCTGCCGTCGCGAACGTCTCACATGCACGGGGAGCCAGGGTAATCCGGTTGGACGTTGCACCCCCAGTCGAATCCGGACCCACCCACAAGTCTTTCGATGTCACCGATTCGACGGCTTGGGCGGAACTTCGGGACGAACTTTCTGCCGTCGTGGTGCATGGTCTGGTGAATTGTGCTGGGATAACCTGGCGTTCGCGCCTCGGCGAAGTCACCGCCTCCGATTTTGCACGCGTACAGGCTGTGAACGTGATGGGTCCGCTACTCGCCATTCAGTCATTGACTCCCCTCATGCAGGCCGGTGCATCGATCGTCAACATCGGGTCGCTCGCTTCGGTAACCGGGCATTACCCCATCGCGTACACGGCAAGCAAATGGTCGCTTCGAGGTGTGACACGATCCGCGAGCCTCGAACTGGGATCGCGCGGGATTCGCGTCAACATCGTGCATCCGGGTTTCATCGACACACCGATGACGGCCTCCGCGTCCGAAGCGTTTCGTCTCGGTTCGATCGCCGAAACACCTATGGGCCGAGCAGGTTCACCGGATGAGGTTGCGCGGGTGGTGGCGTTCCTACTGAGCGACGACGCTTCGTTCGTGAGTGGAGCCGAGATCGCCGTCGACGGAGGCGCATCGGGCCACGGCGGTGTGAAATCCATTTCCGACGCTCTGCACGAAGATTCAATTCGCTCCCGACACGAACAGGATTAGACGTGGACACCGAATACGAACTGGACCGATCAGATCCGGAAGCGGCCATCGCGGCCGCCGCAAAGCGCTGCTCCAACTGGGGACGCTGGGGTCCCGACGACGTTCGAGGCACAATGAACTTCCTCGACGAGTCGAAGCGAGTAGGAGCTGCATCACTGATAACGAGAGGAGTCTCCTTCTCCCTGGCACAGAGTTTCGATATGGACGGCCCGCAAAAAGGGTGGCGTCGTCGCACTAATCCCGTCCACACGATGCTCGACACGGGAACGGATGCCGTAGCCGGAGTGCAGGGATTTCCCCACGGAATCGGCGGCGCCGACGACGTGGTGTCGATGCCGCTGCAATGCTCGACTCAATGGGACGGCCTCGGTCACATCTTCGATCATGGAAAGGCCTGGAACGGCCGGCCGGCCGATCAGGTTGTCACCAGCCTCGGCGACGGAGTAACCGGGATCGAGACAGTTTCCGATGTAATCGTCGGGCGCGGAGTGCTTCTCGACGTCGGTCGCCATATCGGCGACGGTGAACTTCCCGACGGATTCCCCATCACGACCGAACATCTGGTCAGTACCGCCATGGCGCAGGGATCGTCGGCCAAGGTGGAGCGTGGCGACATAGTGCTGGTGCGCACGGGCCAACTCGCCCGCACTCGACGCGAGGGCTGGGGCGACTATGCCGGCGGCGCTGCACCCGGTCTCTCGTTCACGACAGCCGACTGGCTGCACCAAAGCGAGATTGCGGCAATTGCCACCGACACGTGGGGATTCGAGGTGCGTCCCAACGAGTTCGACGACGCTTTCCAACCGCTGCATCAGGTTGCTATCCCGAACATCGGGCTCTTTCTCGGCGAGATGTGGGATCTGGATGCTCTGGCCGAGGACTGCGCCCGCGACGGTGTCTACGAATTCTTCCTCACCGCAGCACCGATTCCGGTAACCGGAGCTGTGGGATCTCCGGTCAACCCCATCGCGGTGAAATGAGCAGCGACAGTGGTCGACTGGCCGGAAAGGTCGCCGTCATCACCGGCACCGCTGGTGGGCAGGGGCGTGCAGCGGCACTACTCTTCGCTTCGGAGGGTGCGATTGTCTACGGGTGCGACATCAAGGTCGACGAGGCTCGCGAGACGGCTGATCTCGTCGAATCGTCCGGAGGCCTGATGATCGACAGCTCACCGCTCGACCTCACGGACCCCGCCGCGGTATCCGTCTGGCTGGACTCGGTTTCCGCAGAACACGGTCGAATCGACATTCTGTACGCCAACGCGGGCGCCACCCGGTTCTCCCCCGTCGCGGACACATCCCTCGAGGATTGGAAATTCGTGCTGACCTACGAATTAGACGTGGTGTTCCTACCCGTCAAGCATGCGTGGCGTCACCTGCAGCGCTCACAGGCCGGAGCCGTCATCCTGGTTGGGTCCACAGCCGGCGTATCGGGCTCGGTAACCAATCCTCGCATCGCCCACACCGCCACCAAGGGCGCTGTGGTAGCGATGACCAAACAGTTGGCCGCGGAAGGTGCATCGTGCGGAATTCGAGTCAATTGTGTAAGCCCGGGGATGATTCGCACGCCCGCCACCGAGGCCGACCTTCTCTCCGACGGTCATCCGATGGGTCGGATCGCGCTGAAGATACCCATGGGCCGAGTCGGACTGCCGGAGGAAGTGGCGTCTTGTGCCCTCTTCCTGGCCTCCGAAGAAGCGTCCTACGTGACCGGTGCAAATCTGATGATCGACGGCGGCTGGTCGGCGGTACTTCCTGGCGCGTGAGCCTGTTTGATCCACGCGGTATGGCTGATACTGATCGAACCGCACAAACACGGGAGCGTCATGAACCTGGGTAACTTGGACCTCAACCTGTTGGTCTCGCTCGACGCATTGCTACGCGAGCGGAGCGTCACCCGTGCAGCAAGCCGGATGAACCTCAGCCAGCCCGCGTTGAGCGCGGCATTGGGCAAACTCCGCAAGCACTTCGCCGACGAACTTCTGGTGCGATCAGGAAATTCCTACTTGCTCACTCCCCTGGCCAGTCAATTGCTCGAACGGTGCGCTCTAGCATTGTCGGACGTCGAAAGGGTCTTTGCGGCCACCGCGCACTTCGATCCAGCGGAGTGCGAGCGCGAATTCACTATCCTCACATCCGATTACGGACTGAGTATTCTGGGCCCCGACTTTGCGGCTGCAATGGCTCGGCACGCACCGAGAGTCCAAATCCGGTTCGAACAGCACTCTCCCGACATAATCGATCACGCCTTCGAGCGCCTCCGCGTCACCGACACCATCTGGCTTCCACACGGATTCCTCAGCGACCTGCCACATATGGACCTGTACACGGATCGGTGGGTGTGCGTTGCAGCCACGAACAATCCGGCAATCACGGAAGAGCTGACGGTGGAGAATCTCCGCACCCTTCCTTGGGTTGTCAATTACCAAACTCCCACGGCGTACACGCCTGCCACTCGACAGATGGAGCTGTTGGGTATCACCCCGCAGATCCAGGTGATCACGGATTCGTTCATCACCATCGCGGCCATGATCTCCGGTACCGATCGCATCGCACTGGTTCAGGAAAGGCTGGCAAGGCGCATCTCTCCCGAACTCGGCGTGATTATCTGGCCGGTACCCTTCGACGTCGTACCTTTGGTCGAGGCGGCGTGGTGGCATCCGCTGTCCGATCGCGATGTCGAACATCGCTTCATGCGTGATGTCCTTGCCTCCGTTGCCGAGTCGGTGTCGACCGATCCCCACACAACCTGAACAGACGCCCCGTTTCTGTCGATATCACTCGGACTGATGTCAACTACCCGCGAAAGTGATTTCCCTGCAACGGCTTCCACCTGCACACTTCGAGATGACCTGTGATGCAGGTCATGCCGAGAAGGACAAGGGGAAGTCATGACACGAATTACCTCGCCGAACACCGGCGCGAGCAGTGCAAGTATCCGACGCGCGGGACCAGCCCAAGGTGTTCTACTGCTGTCCATGAGCTGCCTGTCGGTGCTCGGAGCTGTGTTGCTGGCGCCGATGCAGCCTCGCATGGTCGATGCTTTTGCAGATCAACCTGGTGTCGCAGCTCTCGTTCCGTTGGTCATCACGGTGCCAGCCCTGATGATCGGCCTGCTGGCGCCTGTGGCGGGACGAATTGTGGATCGAGTGGGACGTCTCCAACTCCTCACTGCCGCGCTCGTCGTCTACGCTGCTTTCGGCACTGCTCCACTCTGGCTGAACAGCCTGCCGCTGATAGTCGCGAGTCGCTTCGGTGTGGGAGCGGCGGAAGCGGCGATCATGACGTGCTGCACCACACTGCTCGCCGATTACTTCGAAGGTAAGGAACGAGATCGCTATCTCGGCCTCCAGATGGTCTTCACTTCCCTGTCCGCAGTTGTGTTCATCGCGGTCGGCGGCGCTCTGGGACAAGTGGATTGGCGTGCACCGTTCTGGCTGTACAGCGTCAGTCTCGTTTTTGCCGTGCTGTGCCCGCTACTCCTGTGGCGGCCGGTTGCCGCCGCAGCCGATGCATCCCGCGACGTTCCGATGCGTTGGCGTCCACTCCTGATCCCTCTCGCCGTAACGTTTGTCGGCGGAATTTTGTTCTACGCACCCATCGTCGAATTGTCGTATCTACTCGATGCGATCGGAGTCAGCTCACCGGGTATCATCGGCCTTGTAAGTGGATTCGCCTCTGCCGCAACAGCACTCGGAGCCTTACTGTTCAGCCGAATATCCACGTGGGGCCCACGACGGCTTCTTGCCGCGTCATTCCTGTTGATCGGTGCCGGACTCGCGGGAATGGGCGTCGGCAATACTGCCACGTCGATTGCGGCCGGCGCAATCGTCGCCTCTGCCGGCGCAGGCGTTCTGCTACCAACCCTCGTCACCTGGGTACTGTCTCAACTCGATTTCGAACAGCGCGGGCGCGGAACGGGTGCGTGGACCGCCAGCCTCTTTACCGGCGAGTTCATCTGTCCCATTCTTGTCATCGGATTGGCTGCACTGTTCGGCGGATTGCCGCCCGCCATTATCGTTCTCGGCGCAGCATCCGCGGCAACAGCGCTGGTGGTACGGACCGCTCTTCGCTAGGCCGCACCCAGTTCCGACGCCGATGAGTTCCACCGGTACACATTCGATGTCGCTTCATGGAAGAGCGCAAGGTCGATCGCGTCGAGCATCGCCCGACGCGGCCCTTCGTTCCCCAACTGCTTGGCCGAAATCGACAGTCGGACAAGGCCGCCGCGCTTTGCGCTGCGGCCGGCCCCGAGGATCAGGGCTCGGCACCACCACGGTTCGACTTTGAAACCCTCACCGATTCCGAGCACACGACCTCGCTGCGATGTTCCTCGCGCAAGGTCGTGCACGGCGCCGAGTCCGGCCATCGAGCGAAATCCGGCCTCCGGCAACACCGACATCGCTCCGGTGGAGGCCACCCAGCGGGGCGGAGCGAACACTCTGGTGCGCAATCCTGCCTGCTCCAACACTCGATCTGCTGCCAGCAGACGGAGTTTTGCCTCATGCCTGGACAGCGTCGCGAACTCCGCGCGTCGACGCTTGGTCGCCGCCTGATCGTAACCGTGCAATACGACGGCATCCCCGTGCTCGCGGCGTTCACGCAACCAGGCAGCGGTGACGGCGTCGTCGGCGAGTCGGTATTTGTCTTTGAGCCTGGGTGCCACGAGGAGGGAAAGCCGCACTCCCCTTGCATCCATCTCGTCTGCGAATCCCGCAGCGAGATAACATGTCTCGTCTCTGATTCCGGACACTGACACGATCAGTTCAGCAGACATACCTCTGATGGTGGCAGCTCCGGGTGAACAACACACTGCCGCCGGATGATCATCCGGCGGCAGGTGGTGGTCAGTTGTGCGGCAGAACCGCTTCGATGGCGGCAATGACCTCGGGAGCGTCCGGCTCGGTGCGCGGACGGAAACGGTTGACGACGGTTCCGTCCGGCGCGATGAGGAACTTTTCGAAGTTCCACTGAATGTCGCCTGCTTCGCCGTCTGCATCGGGAGTCTTGGTGAGTTCTGCGTACAGCGGGTGACGGTTCTCGCCGTTGACCTCGATCTTCTCCATCATCGGGAACGTGACGCCGTAGGTGGTGGAGCAGAAGGATTGGATCTCTTCGGCGGTGCCCGGTTCCTGGCCCATGAACTGGTTGCACGGGATACCGATCACGGTCAGGCCGCGATCTGCGTACTCACTCGCCAGCTTCTCGAGCGTGGCGTACTGCGGGGTGAGGCCGCACTTGGACGCGACGTTGACAACGAGCACTGCCCGGCCGCCGTATTCGCCCAGCGAAGTGGGTACGCCGCCGAGGGTGTTGATCACGATGTTCTGTACTGGAGTTGTCATGATGTCCAACTTAGCGACTATCTCGCCCACCGCTACGTCGATGCTCCGAGAATGCGATCGAGGTCGTCCAGAACGGTGAGCCACCGAGCGGTCCGACGCCGGTGATCCAGTACGACATGTCGACCAGGGCACTTCCGGCCACATAAGTCCATTGCCGAAGAGTGACCTAAAGGGGCCACCGCTTCGGGGTGTTTGATGCCCAAATGTCCGTTATGTTCGCGAAGTGGTTGCTTTCTGGTGCCATGCCGCACGGTGCGGGGACCAAATTGTGAAGGCCAAATAGATGACGACTCTTGATTCTCGCTCTGGGTGGACTCGCCTTGGTAGCGCCCGCCTCGCCGCCCTAGTCGGCGGGATCACGCTTGCCGCTTCCATGACGTTCGGTACCGCGGTCGGACCTGCGTCAGCAGAAACCGCCGCCGAATTCCTTGCCAGTCGGTGCGCAAATTACATCGCCAACCCCCAACCCTACGAGGCCGCCAGAAGCCATTGTGATGGGGCGGACCTGTCCGGCGTAGACCTGTCCGGCGTGGACCTGTCCTGGGCGTTCCTGACCGAAGCGAACCTCGCCGACACTGACCTCACCGGCACTGACCTGCACGGCGCCTACATGGCTGACGCGAACCTGGCCAACGCAACCCTGACCGGCGCGAACATGGACTCCGCGTACCTGGGTCAAGCGAACCTGACCGGCGCGAACCTGGCCAACGCGAACCTCACCGACGCTGACCTGACCAGCGCGAACCTCACCGAAGCTGACCTCACCGGCGCGAACCTCACCGAAGCGAACCTGACCCGCGCGAACCTAACCGGCGCGAACCTTACCGGCGCGAACCTGACCGACCTGAACCTGACCGGCTCAGCTCTAGTGCCTGCCGACATCACTGTGGACGTTATGGATGCCGGATGGTCGTACGACGGGGCCTACGTAACATGGGCCACTCCCAGTATGCCCACCGGAGTGGAATTCGGCGCCTGTGACTATCCCTCCGGGACAAAGTTTCCCACCGAGCTCACGGTCGTGAAATGCGACGTCGCCACTTCCTCCAGCGGCAGTTATGGCTACTTCACCGTCTACGTCATCCCCGGACCGAACTGGGGCGAACCACCCGTCACCGGATCCCTTGGCTCTCTGAACTCGTTCTTCGGCAGCTGACCTTCCCGACAGCGCACGCGTCATCAGTGCAGGCTACCCCTCAAAAACATTGTCCTCCAAAGCCTTCCGTAGGGGTGGAGGACCGTTCGGGCTTCTTTCACCGATCAGTGTCCGAGAAAAGATCGGTTGACAGACACAGCGGCTTCGATAGGAACACAGTCGAGCAATCAACTCAGCCTCCCTCAGAGCTACCGGTCACTGCCCGGCCGGGCAATAGCCACTGTTCCAAGCAGTGCATCGGCGAGGGGGTCTGCCGTGCTGACGCCTGCGGCTACACCCCGAAGCAGAGCGTCGAAATCAGCGGCGACGATGGTGACCTCCTCGAACTCCGGCTCTCCCCCACGGACAACCTGACCGTCCGGTGCGATCGCCAGGTACTCGTACCCATTGCGTACCGACAGCAGGACCGGGAGGTGAGTGGACCAGAAGGCGTTGATCGCCGCGCGCTCAGCCGGCCCGGAAGCAACCGCCAGACTCTCGTGCCGGAACGCATCCCAGGGAAACGCCTCATCGCTGATGCCGACCCCACCGGCATAGTTCTCCGCCGAGAGAAACCACACCTGGTCGTCGGAACTGGCAAGCACGGAGAACGAACTCGCCCACACGATGAGTTGATCACAAGCGCCGACCAGCGGTTGCGGAACTGGGGCAGAGGCCGATCGAGTAGGTTCTTCGCGAACCCAGCCTGCGATCGACAGCGCGGCGGTTGCGTCGAGGTGAAGGCACATGGCCCCACGGTAGGTCAGGCCGTCTCGCACCATTAGCGCCGGTCGGAAACGTTCGATTCTGGACGGCGGTCTGTGGGAATGAGCCGTGCTCCGCTCCGGTATCGCGATTTAAGCACCCACCGATGTCGGGAATGCGAATCGATATGACGGAAAGCCTGCCACGAACGAGGAACGAGACCGCCGCACGGTGAGTGCAACGGTCTCGTTCGTCATTCTCCGACCAGGATCACTGATCTGAAGTACGGGTTCCGCTCCAGCGGAGGGGTCAAACCTCTAGTGGTGGCTCACGAAGGACTGCTGGGTGCCAGTCGGCGCGGTTTCGAGTTTGTGCTGTTCGGCTTCGTCCTCGTCGTCCAGCATGGTCGCCTCGTTGAACGGAATCTTGCCGTCCAGAACATCGACGACGCGGTCCTTGTCGATGGTCTTCGTCCAGGAGCCGACGAGCAGGGTGGCGACTGCGTTGCCCGAGAAGTTGGTGAGAGCGCGAGCCTCGGACATGAAGCGGTCGATACCGACAATCAGGCCGACCCCGTCGAGTAGTTCGGGACGGTGACTTTGCAGGCCGCCTGCGAGGGTCGCGAGTCCGGCGCCACTGACTCCGGCTGCGCCCTTCGACGCGATGATCATGAACACCAGCAGCGAGAGCTGCTCACCGAACGCGAGTGGCTGACCCATCGCGTCGGCGATGAAGATGGAGGCCATGGTCAGGTAGATCGCGGTGCCGTCGAGGTTGAAGGAGTAGCCGGTCGGGACGACGATGCCGACGGTGGAGCGTTCGACGCCCACGTGCTCCATCTTGGCGATCAAACGCGGGAGTGCCGACTCGGAGGACGACGTCGCGAAGATGAGCAGGTATTCGCGGGCCAAGTACTTGACCAGCTTGAAGATGTTGAATCCGGTGACGGCGCGCAGCAGGGTGCCGAGGACACCGAAGATGAAGATCAAGCAGGTCAGGTAGAAGCCGATCATCAGTGTCCCGAGCTGGACCACTGCGTTCAGTCCGGTCTGGCCGACCACGCCGGCGATGGCACCGAAGGCACCGATCGGGGCGAGCCACAGGATCATGGTCAGGATCTTGAAGACCAGCTTCTGCAGGTGACCGATGCCCTTGAGGATCGGTTCACCGGACTTGCCGAGCGACTGGATCGCGAAGCCGACGAGCAGGGCGACAAACAGTGTCTGCAGCACGCTGCCCGCGGTCAGGGACGACAGCAACGACGTCGGGATGATCGACGCGACGAAGTCCCACGTTCCACCGGCACTGTGCGCTGCCGTGGTGAGCTTCTCGACGGACGCCGGGTTCGGCTCGATGTTCAGGCCGCTGCCCGGGTTGAGAAGATTACCGACACCCAGGCCGATCGCCAGGGCAACAGTGGACATACCGATGAAGTAGGCGAGCGCCAGTCCGCCGACCTTGCCCACCTTGGCTGCTGCGCGCACCGAGCCGATGCCGAGCACAATGGTGCAGAAGATGACCGGGCTGATCATCATCTTGATCAAGCTGACGAACAATGTGCCCAACACGGCGACCGACTTGCCGAATTCGGGCGCGAGCCAACCGACGAGAATGCCTCCGATGACGGCGACGATGACGCTCATGTAGAGCCAATGCGTCTTGTCGCGCTTCGCCGGAGTGCCCTTCGGCTGGGGTGAATCGTTTACTGTCCCTGTTGCCGTGACGCTCATGGGGATGTCCTTTGATGGAAATCAGTGAAGTGATGGGGATCACTCGAGTTCGTGGAGAATTCTTGTTGGAAATGTGTAAGGCGTGAAGTTTGTGTTCATAACGTTCAGGAGTAACCGATGGTCCAACGACGCAGTCGCCGACGCATGAGCGTCGCCCGGCAGATCCTGCTGCTGCAGCTTGCGCTGTTGTCGCTGGTCATCGGCGCGGGAGCGGCACTGGCCGTAGTGGACGAGCGAGGTGACAGCGACGACGCCATTAGTCGGCAGGTGAGCTCGATCGCCGAGACACTGGCCTTGACGGACTCCACCGCGCAGGCGCTCTCCAGCGACGACCCGACCGCGATTCTGCAACCGCAGACCGAGAAAATTCGCATGGCCACCGGCGTCGACTTCATCGTGGTGATGGCGCCCGATCGCACCCGGTACACCCATACCAGTCCCGAACTGATCGGCGAATTGTTCACCGGCAACATCGACCGGGCGCTGGCAGGTGAGACGTTCACCGAGACGTACGCAGGTTCGTTGGGCCCGTCGATTCGCGCGGTCACACCGGTCTACGACGCGAGTAGGACGCTTGTCGGTTTGGTGGCTGTCGGCGTCACCCGAGAGGAGATCAGCAAGCAATTCGCCCAGAGCATTCCGACCATCCTGACAATTGCTGCCGCGGGATTGATTGCAGCTGTTTTGAGTTCGTTGTTGGTAAGTAGGCGAATCAGACGTCAGACCCTGGGTCTGGCACCCGACGAACTGCTCACGATGTACGAGCATCACGACGCCGTTCTCCACAGCATCGGTGAGGGACTGGTGGTCATCGGTCGGGGACGGGGCGGGACGGCTCAGGTGGACATAGTCAACGACGAAGCGCGTCGCCTTCTCGATCTACCGGAAGGCCGAGTCGATCTGTCCTCGATTCCGGCCACGTTGCGGGATGTCGACGCAAGTTCAGCCACTGATCAGGTCCATCTCACCGATCAACGAATACTCGTGGTCAATCAGCACCCGGTTGAGTGGGAGGGCAAGCGAATTGGCACAGTTCTGACTATTCGCGATCACACCGAATTGCAGAATGTTCTCGGCGAACTCGATTCGGTTCGCGATTTTGCAGAATCGCTGCGCTCGCAGGCCCACGAGAGCGCCAACCGCCTGCACACCATCATCACGATGGTGGAGCTTGGAAAATACGACGAGGCGGTTTCCTTTGCCACCAACGAATTACGGCTGTCTCAGCAGTTGATCGATCGTCTCGTCAATGCCGTTCAGGAACCGGCTCTGGCCGCTCTGTTGCTCGGAAAACTCAGTGAGGCGACCGAACGCGGAGTGGAGTTGACCGTCACCGAGGACACCGCACTCGGTGCTCTCACGCCGCTCACGTCCCGTGAGTTGGTCACACTGGTCGGCAATCTGGTGGACAATGCCATTGACGCCTCGCGGACCAGCGAGCAGCCGTGGGTGGAAGTGACGGTCATGGAAGAGGATTCGACAATGGTGGTTGCGGTGGCCGACGGTGGGCCAGGCATGACGCCCGATGCGCTCGAAAGGGCCAAGGAGCGTGGATATTCCACCAAATCCGGATCCCGCGGCATCGGCCTCGCGTTGGTTTCGCAGATCGTGAAACGCCACGGCGGCACCTTCGTGAGCGAGCCTGGGCTGGGTTCCATGCTGGTCGTGCGCATCCCGCTACGGCAGGCACAGCGGTGATCCGGGTACTCGTGGTGGACGACGAACCACTGATCGCGCAGGCGCACCGATCCTATGTGGAGCGAGTGCCGGGGTTTGTCGTGCACGGTGTGGTTCACAGCGGTCAGGCCACTCTGCGAGCGGTCACGGAAGCGCACGCCGCCGGTGAGTCCATCGATCTGGTGCTCCTCGACATCGGCCTACCGGACGCAAGCGGACTCGATGTTGCATCGGCGCTCGGTGGGTTGCGTCCGAGCCCCGACATCATTGCGGTGACCTCCGCGCGCGACCTCGATGTGGTGCGAACCGCCGTTGCCCGCGGAATTGTTCTCTACCTGCTCAAACCGTTCACGTTTGCGGCATTCCGCGACAAGCTCGAACGGTATGTGGAGTACCGCGCAGCGCTGCCCGCCGGCGAATCCGCAGCGAGTCAATACGACATCGATCGCGCGATGGCCGCACTACGCACCTCCGACGATCGGGCCGCGTCGGCGAAGGGCTTTGCCTCCCAGACGCTCGGACTCGTATCGGCGTGCGTTCGGGATACCGACACTCCGCTCACCGCAGCAGAAGTTGCCGCTTCCGTCGGCGTATCCCGGGTGACAGCGTGGCGCTACCTCGAAAAACTGGCAGACGACGGTCTGCTCACCCGGGAAACCGAATACGGACGTGCTGGGCGCCCCCAGGTCCGTTACCGCAGAAGCTAGTTCGCCGCCCCGACAGTGTCGAGGACCCACGCGAACTCGAAGGCAACTTCCTTCCACTTCTCGTAACGACCGCTGACACCACCGTGTCCTGCGCTCATCTCGGTCTTGAGAAGAAGTGGAGCGTCGCCGGTCTTGGTGGCACGCAGTTTCGCGACCCACTTTGCCGGTTCGACGTACAGCACTCGGGTGTCGTTGATACTGGTGATCGCCAGAATCGCCGGGTAGTCCTTGGCTTCCACGTTCTCGTATGGACTGTACGAGTGCATGTACTCGTAGACAGCCTTGTTGTGCAAGGGATTTCCCCACTCGTCCCACTCGATGACCGTCAGCGGCAGCGACGGGTCGAGGATGGACGTCAGCGGATCCACAAACGGCACATTCGCAAGAATGCCGGCAAAGAGTTCCGGTGCGAGGTTGGCTACAGCACCCATGAGTAGGCCACCCGCGCTACCACCGTCGGCAACCATACGATCGGCGGCGGTGACGCCGGTATCGATCAAATGCCGTGCACAGGAGACGAAGTCGGTAAACGTGTTTTTCTTGGTAAGAGTCTTGCCGTTCTCGTACCAATGCCGGCCCATCTCACCGCCGCCGCGTACATGCGCGACAACAAACACAACACCGCGATCGAGTAGCGACAACCGCGCAACCGAGAACGACGGGTCGATGCTGGCCTCGTAGGAACCGTAGCCGTACAACAGCAACGGCGCCGGACCTTCGGGGGCGCCGGCCTTGCGAACGATCGAGAGCGGAATGCGGGTACCGTCCTCGGCCACTGCCCAATCACGTCGCTGCACGTAGTTCTTCGCGTCGAAATCGCCGAGCACGGGCTGCGACTTCCGCAGCGCCAGTTCACCGCTGGCGACGTAGTAGTCGTACACCTGACCGGGAGTGATGAAAGACGTGAAGCCCAACCGGATGGTGGGCTGCGCCCATTCCGGATTCGATCCCATTCCGATACTGAAGAGCTCTTCGTCGAAATCGATCTCGTGACGCTCGCCGTAGCCGTCAGCTGTCAACGGCCACACGGCAACTCGGGTCAACGCCTCGCGGCGGTAACTCAGCACGATGTGGCCGGCAAAAGCCTCGGCTTCTTCCAGCCGCACGTCGTCGCTGTGCGCGATCAACGTCGTCATGTTCGTCGGATCCGATACCGGAGCCTCCACCAGCACGAAGTTCTCGGCCTTCACACCGTCCACTACGTCGTTGTGGAGGATGAGGAAGCGGTCTTCTCCCCCGATCACGGCATGCTCCGCGCCGTATTCGACGCCTTCACGACGCGGAATGATCACACGGAAGTCACCTTCCGGGTTGGCCGATTCGAGGATCCAGCCCTCGCTGGTCACCTTGGAACCGACCCAGATCACCAGGTACTTCTCGCTGCGCGTCGAACCGACCGACACCCAGTACCGCTCATCCGGTTCGTGGAACACCGAAACATCTTGGCTCTGCGGCGTTCCCAGCTTGTGGCGCCACACGGTGTCCGGACGCCAGGATTCGTCGACAGTCATGTAGAAGACATGGCTGTGATCAAGTGCCCAGGTTGCGCCGGGAGCGGTGTCGGGAATCTCGTCACCGAGGATTTCCCCGGTCTCGAGGTTCTTGAACCGCAGCGTGTACCGCTCGTCACCGACGACGTCCACGGAGTACGCCAGCAGGGTGCCGTCCTCGCTGATGGAAAACGCGCCGAGAGAGAAGAAGTCGTGCCCTTCTGCCTCGAGGTTGCCGTCCATGAGGATCTGTTCGCCGTCCAGTTCAACCCCGGGGGTCAAGTTGGGCGGCGTCCAGTCACCGTCGTCGGCGATCGGGCAACGGCAGTGAACGTTGTACGACTTACCTTCGACGCTACGGGCGTAGTACCACCACTTACCCATCCGGGTGGGTACCGACATATCCGTTTCCTGGGTGCGCGATTTGATCTCCTGGAAGATCTTCTCGCGCAACGGCTCCAGATGCGCCGTCTGCTCCTCGGTATACGCATTCTCGGCTTCGAGATACGCCACTACCTCGGCGTTGTCCTTGTCCCGCAGCCACTCGTACTCGTCGACGAACGTGTGTCCGTGATGGGTGCGTTCGGTGGGAACCTTCTTCGCGACCGGCGGGACGAGGCTCATGCGCTGGGACCGACCCAATCTGCGAAGGACAATCCGGAAATACGTTCGTACGCTTCGATGTAGCGCGCACGGGTCGCGTCGACAATCTCCTGCGGCAAAGCCGGCGGCGGGGTATCGGACGCCCGATCCCATCCGGATTCGGGGCCGGTCAGCCAGTCGCGAACGAACTGCTTGTCGAAGCTCGGCTGAACCTTGCCAGGCTCGTAGCCTTCGAGTGGCCAGTACCGCGAGGAATCAGGTGTCAGCACCTCGTCGGCCAGCACGAGATTGCCGCCCCCGTCGAGACCGAACTCGAGCTTGGTGTCGGCGAGGATGATTCCGCGATCAGCGGCAAAATTGGATGCTCGCGCATACACGTCGAGGGTGTCCTCACGAAGCTGAATCGCGAGCGTCTGACCGACCTTCTCCACTACCTGATCAAAGCTGATGTTCTCGTCGTGATCTCCGAGAGCAGCCTTGGACGCCGGGGTGAAGATCGGATCGGGCAAGCGTGACGCTTCCACGAGGCCCTCCGGAAGGTTGACGCCGCACACCGCGCCGGTCTTCTGGTAATCGACCAGACCGGAACCCGTGAGGAATCCTCGGACCACACATTCGACGGGAATCATGTCGAGCGAGCGCACAACCAGCGCACGCCCGAGAACCTCTTCGGGGATGCGGTCGTCGTCCGGCTCACCTGCGAGGTGATTGTTGCCGCCGAGGACGTTGAAGAAGAACACGCTCATCGCGGTGAGGACGCGGCCTTTGTCCGGAATCGGCGTGCTGAGCACGTGATCGTAGGCCGAGATCCGATCACTCGCGACCAGCAGCAAGTGCTCGTCGTCGATCGTGTAAAGGTCACGGACCTTGCCACCGGCCAGATGAGTGTAGGAATCAAGTGTAGGACGCACGCTTATCACCCTATCGGGCGTTCGCAGTTCGTACAGAACCCTGGTAGCCAGGACGGGTACAGAGACTCCCCGTCCGGGGAGCCGTCTGCCCTGCTTAACCGGATAATGCAGCTAGCCAGGCCCGGTGCGCGAGAGGCCGCCGTCACAGTTGATGAACTGCCAGTTTGCAGACAACCCCGCCGAAGCAGATCTCCCATTGGGTGGGAGGCCCATCGAATTTGCGGGTTTCGCGGGTCCACACTCGATTCAGAGCCTCTCGCGAATTCAGATTCCCTCTCCACGAAGGACTTTCACATGTCACGAACTTCACGCAACACCGGCGTCCGTGCCGTCGCAGCACTGGCGATCTCGAGCAGTCTCCTGATCGGCGGCGCTGCACTTGCCCAGGCTGCTCCCCAGCCGCCCGTCGGCTCGCTCGACTTCGGCTCTTTGGATTTCGGCAGCTCACAGCAGGTTGCCGATGCTCCGCGCCTGGTGGGTATCGACAACTTCCGCGACGTCGCCGGGACCGGATCCGGGTACTCGGGCTCCTTCGGCCAACACGTCAACAAGGGTGTTTTCTACCGGGCCAATGCCATCACACCGAAGGGCGCCGACATGGCTGCCTTGGAGTCACTCGGATTGACCAAGGTCTACGACCTGCGCACCGCAGCCGAAATCGCCGACAAGCCGGATGTTCTGCCTGCCGGGGTCGCTTACGAGAACATCCCGGTCCTGGCCGGCGACATCTACCAGATGGCATTCCAGATCAAGTCGCCCGAAGAAGCCCGGTCGTTGATGCAGGATGCAAACCGCGCGTTTGTCACGGGCACCGCAGAACGGGCCGGATTCACTCAACTGCTCACGTCGCTCGCGGAAACCGATGGGCCACAGGTCTTTCACTGCACCGCCGGTAAGGACCGCACCGGCTGGGCCTCGATGTTGCTTCTGAGCATCGCCGGCGTCGACCGCGCCACGATCATGAGTGATTACATGCTGACCAACGAGTACTCGACCGAAAGCATCAAGGCGACACTCGCGTACATCTCCAGCGTGGCTGGTCCGGCAGTGGCAACCAATATGGAGCCTCTCCTCGGAGTCGAGGCCGGTTACATCGAAGCCGGACTCGATCAAGTGGAATCCTCTTACGGAACCATCGATCGCTACCTGACCGAGGGCCTCGGGCTCAGTCGGTCGACTATCGCAACGCTGAAGGCAAAGCTGCTCGGATAAGTGCACTCTCACGTGGTGTTCGTCGCCGCTTTGCGGAGGCGGGCACCACGTGCTCTTATCGAACCCGTGAATCTCTCACCATATTGTTCCGATACGCCCAGATGACAATCTGCACCCGCGTGCGGACATCGAGTTTCCGGCAGATATTGCCGATATGCGATTTCACCGTGCTCAGTTCGAGTTTCATCGCGTCGGCCACCTCACCGTTACCCAACCCACTCGAAAGTAGCTGGACCACTTCCATTTCCCGAACGCTCAATCCGTGGTCGGGAAATTCGACTGGGGCAGACGGTTTACGACGCGCGAATTCGGCGACCATTCTGCGGGTGAGCTTCGGCGACAATACCGAGCCACCGTCTGCAGCGGCAATGACCGCGTCCACCAAATCGTCCGGGTCGGTGTCTTTGAGCAGGAACCCGACCGCGCCTAGGTCGAGCGCACCAAAAACGTACTCGTCGAGGTCGAACGTCGTTACGACGATAATGCGAGTTTTCGGGAATTCCTTCAGAACCTCGAAAGTCGCAGTCAGCCCGTCACCGTGCGGCATGCGGATATCCATGAGAACCACGTCCGGTTGAAGCAATCGGACTTGCTGAAGTGCTTCGAATCCCGATGCCGCATGGCCGACGACCTCGATGCGAGGGTGATCGGTGAGGAAAAGCTCGAACCCTTGACGGACAACCTGCTGATCGTCGGCGATGAGAACTGTAATCACGCGATCATCCTCCAGCTCGGTGGTATTTAAACCACGTTATCGATCTCGATGATGACAGACGCACAGTTACACCGATTTGCCGGATTGCCCGTTTACGTTCGATAACCGCGGTATATTTCGGCCTCACCGGACCAGAGTGATATCTCCCAGTTTCCGACTTCGATCGAAATAGGGTTCCAGCGGACCGTAGAAGCGGAAATACGAGAACCATGATGTGCATCAACGGCGATACCACCAGCAGTCGGCCCCACGGTAGCTCGATAACCAAAGTCCCCGAAGCACCCACGTCGGGTGAACTACTGGATCAGGGCGTCTCGGATGACAGCAGCCGTACTGTCGAGAACTGACCTGGTGGGTGTGCGCGGAATTGCACGAAGCCCGAAACCGTCGCCCCGATTGCGCGGAATGACGTGCAGATGAACATGGAAAACTTCCTGCCCTGCAACGGCTCCGTCAGAGAGATGCAGGTTCACCCCGTCGACGGGCAGATGTCCGGTACGCATCGCTGTGGCGATCTTTTGCGCGACTGCAAATATCCTGGCACCTTCGTCGAAATCGAGGGTCGACAATCCGCTGGCATGACGCTTCGGCACCACCAGCAGATGCCCCGACGTGAACGGCCGAATATCCATGAAGGCAA
Source organism: Rhodococcus globerulus (assembly GCF_019334125.1). Classification (NCBI taxonomy): domain Bacteria; kingdom Bacillati; phylum Actinomycetota; class Actinomycetes; order Mycobacteriales; family Nocardiaceae; genus Rhodococcus; species Rhodococcus globerulus. Next base: position 5,425,040 of record NZ_CP079698.1, on the reverse strand, counting down.
GTACATTCGCGTCGTCGTAGACAACACTTGCCTCGGCTTCGCCGGCGATGATGGAGCAGAAGATGCAGTTCATGGTCTTCGACCCTGTGCGCCTTTTCGGCAGTGGCCACTACCAAAAAGGCGCACGGGGGGTAGCCCCTACAGAATCGGCGACGGCGCGTATGCCGCAGCTTCAGGATTGGCGTCGACAAGCTTCTGTACCTCGGCCACTACGGCGTCGACCTGAGCCGACGCGGCACCGATGAAGGCCGCCTTGTCCGCGAGTGCCTCGTCGAGGGCAGCGCGATCCAGGGGAAGTCGGTCGTCCGCAGCCAGGCGATCGAGCAGATCGGGTTCCTTGCCCTCTTCACGCATCGCGAGTGCCACGGCGACAGCATTTTCCTTGATGGCTTCGTGCGCGGTCTCACGTCCGACACCGGCGCGAACTGCTGCCATGAGTACACGCGTCGTTGCGAGGAACGGCAGGTAGCGGGTCAGTTCCTTCTCGATGACGGCCGGGTACGCGCCCATTTCGGCGAGCACGGTCAGGAACGTCTCGAACATGCCGTCGATCGCAAAGAATGCGTCAGGCAATGCGACTCGGCGAATGACGGAGCAGAAGACGTCGCCTTCGTTCCACTGAGCGCCCGCCATCTCGGCAGCCATGGACCCGTAGCCGCGCAGGATGACCTGTAGGCCGTTGACGCGCTCGCACGAGCGGGTGTTCATCTTGTGCGGCATCGCGGAGCTGCCGACCTGGCCCGGCTGGAAGCCTTCAGTCACCAGTTCGTGGCCGGCCATCAAACGGATGGTGTGAGCGAACGACGACGGCGCTGCGCCCACCTGAACGAGCGCGGAGATGACGTCGTGATCGAGCGAGCGCGGGTAGATCTGGCCGACGCTGGTGAGAACGTTGGTGAACCCGAGGTGCTGGGCAACCTTCGTCTCGAGCTGCTCGAGCTTCGCCGCATCACCGTCCAGAAGGTCGAGCATGTCCTGAGCCGTACCCATCGGGCCCTTGATTCCGCGCAGCGGGTAACGGTCGATCAGCTCACGCAGACGGGTCAGCCCGACCAGCAGTTCGTCGGCTGCGGAAGCAAAACGCTTGCCCAATGTCGTCGCCTGAGCTGCGACGTTGTGTGAGCGTCCGGCCATCACGATGGACGAGTACTCGGCAGCGCGCTCACCCAGACGGGCGGCGACGGCGATGCCGTGGCTGTAGACGTGCTCGAGTGAGCGGACGATCTGCAACTGCTCGACGTTCTCGGTGAGGTCGCGGCTGGTCATGCCCTTGTGAACCTGCTCGTGACCGGCAAGAGCGTTGAACTCCTCGATACGTGCCTTCACGTCGTGGCGGGTGACGCGCTCACGATCCGCGATGGACGCAAGATCGACGTTGTCGATGACTCGCTCGTAATCGGCAATAGCGTCGGCCGGAATGTCGATGCCCAGCTCAGCCTGTGCCCGCAACACCGCCACCCACAACTGTCGTTCGAGCACGATCTTGTGCTCGGGAGACCACAGAGCTGCAAGCTCCGGGCTGGCGTAACGGTTGGCAAGGACATTCGGGATGCGGCTCACGAGGCCTCAGTCTAACGGTGCGTGAACAGTGCTGTTACCCCTACGCAGGTGGGGCCATCACGTCGATGGATTCGAGGAGCATTCCGCGCGCCAATCCACGTGGGTCGGGGTCGTACTCCCCCAGTGCCGAGATCATGGCGCCGTCGACCATCGCAACAAGGCGTCGCAACTGCCCTTCCGAGCTGGTGCGACCCGACCGTGCCAATGCCTCGGTGAGCGCCTCGTCCAGTTGCGCGCGCAATCGCAACTGCACCTCACGAAGTGCCGGATGGCGGGCGCACGCCACAAATCTCTCGTACCGCGCGATCAATCGTTCCCGGCTCTCCGGCCGCTTCTCGTCCTCGCCGAGTAGCACCTCCACCAGCAGGTCGACGGTGGACTCCGGTCCCCGTCGACGCTGCGTCACCGCCGCAACACGGGCCCGAACCGCATCCATGTCGGCATTACCGTTCAACTCGACGGCACACGCAATGAGATCGTCGAGTGAGTCGAAGTAATAGGTTGTCGAGGCCAGCGGAAGACCGGCCCTGGCAGCGACCGCGCGATGACGAACCGCGTCGAATCCACCCTCCAGCAAAAGTTCAGCAGCAGACGCCACCAACGCTTGGCGACGTTTTGCTCCCTTGGGTGTTGCGGCTCCCGACACGTTTCCATCGTGCCAGGAGCAGCAGTGTCGGCACCGGAAAACAGCCCGAACGCCCTGTTGATTGTTACGTGAGCCACGTTTCGAGGCGTCGTAGTGCCTCTTCGATATCCGCGGTGGCACCAGCAAACGAGAGACGAACCATCCGATCTCCGTGCACCGTGTCGAAGTCGATTCCCGGGGCAAGCGCAACTCCGGTATCTGTCAGCAACCGCGAGCACCAGGCAGTTGCACCCTCGTCGCCGCACAGATGCCCGATATCGGCGTACACGTAGAAAGCGCCGTCCGCAGGAGCAAGTTCGGTGATGCCGAGCTTCGGCAGGCCTGTCAGCAGAAGTTCACGGTTGAGCGCGTACCGCTCGACGTGGCCGTCCAGCTCGATCTTCGCTTCCGCCGAGAACGCTTCGATTGCGGCGTACTGCGAAATTGCGGGCGGGCACACGGTCATGTTCGACGCCAGTCTCTGTAGCGGGCGACGCAGGTAAGTGGGCACCAGCATCCAGCCGAGACGCCACCCGGTCATGGAGAAGTACTTGGACACCGAGCCGATGACCACGGATTCGCGGGACGTTTCCCAGGCACTCGACGTCTGCTGGTCTCCGTAGCCGATGCCGTGATAGATCTCGTCGGAAATCAGCAATGTTCCGTTCTTGTCGCACCACTTCGCCAGCGCGGCAAGCTCTTCGGGTGCGATGACGGTACCCGTCGGGTTGGCGGGGCTGGCAACGATCAGTCCGGCCGGCGGCGTCGGCAGCGCGTCGAGCATCTCGACGGTCGGCTGGTACCTGGTAGCTGGGCCACAATCGAGTTCCACGACGTTACATCCCAGCGCCGCAAGCGTATTGCGGTAGGCCGGGTAGCCTGGACGCGCCACGACGACGGTATCGCCCTCGTCGAACGCCGCCAGGAACAGCAAGGTGAATGCACCCGAAGATCCGGTGGTGACAACGACGTCATCGGCGTCGACGGTGATTCCCGAACTCTGCGCGTGGTACCGGGCGATGGCCTCACGAAGCGGAAGAATGCCGAACGTCTCGGTGTATCCCAACAGTTCTGTGCCGAGGATCTCGCGCGTTGCGGCCAGCACCGGGGTGGGCGCGGGCGTCGACGGCTGGCCGGCCGCCAGCGTCAGGACGTCACCATGAGTCCGCTGACGTTCGGTGGCGGCTTTCCACACGTCCATGACGTGGAAAGTCTGGATGTTCGATCGACGAGATTCTGAGCGCACACCTCGACGGTAGTCGGTACAGGCAATCGGGTGTCAGCGGGTTCTCGATCAGTAGCATTACGGTCCGGAAGCCACCTGAGAGAATCGAAGCGATGACACAGGCACACAGCGACTTCCCATTGACGGCAGACGAGTTACGCACAGTCGCAAGCTTCGCCGCCGAAAGCGCTCAGCAGCTACTGCCCTATTTCGAGGCCGAAGCACCCGACGACCCACGCCCGCGAGCTGCACTCGACGCCGCACGGGCTTTCGCCGACGGAGCGCCGAGAACGATCTTGCAGCGCGTCGCCGCCCTCGATGCACACCGGGCTGCACAGGAGATCACGAGCGAGGCCGGGCAGCTCGCGGCACGGGCCTGCGGTGACGCCGCAGCTGCTGCCTACCTGCACCCCATCGCGAGAGCGACGCAAGTCGGCCACATCTTGCGAGCGGCGGCGTGTGCCGCCCGAGTAGCCGAACTCGAGGCGGGCGGCGATGAAGCCGCCGCAGCACAGTCCATAAAGTCGACCTGCGATCGCGCGACCTCTGTGCTGGTCGACGTCCTCGGGCGATACCCGACTGCCCCGATAGGGAAGAACAGGCTTGCCCAACTCATGAGCACGCTCGACAGCTCCCTACGCCGCCTCGAAACCTAGCGACGAATCACTCTCTCCTAAAACCTTTTTCGATTCAATCACGCTAATTTCCGAGTTATGCGGAAAACCACGCAATCGTGCCATCCCACTGATCTGTCGGTACAGCAAGAGGCTGCTCACCCACCCGCTCCAGCGAGACATGCAACGACTCCCCAGTTCGCCAAGCAAGGATCTCGTAAGTTCCACCCGGAACGTGTACCTGAGTGGTGCGCTCCGGATGCTCGACGACGGCGCTGTCCGCGAACTGGGCCGCCATCGTCAGATCCGTGAACGACGGAACAAAAAGCACTCCATCGGTAACATCGATCCGGGCAGATGCGCCGTCGTCGGGAACACGTTTCGGGTGACCGAGCCTGACATTCACCGCTGTGCCATCGGCCTCCGGGCCCACGAATACAACAAATGCCGACGCGAGCCGACGCGCGGCCGCAAAATGCTCCAACAGTTGCGGCAGGCTCCAGTCCTCGTCCACAAAACCCTCGTAGGTCGAAGCGTTCACCAACGCGAAGAAGCCGTCTTCGTCCACCTGAATCTCACCGACCACACGAAGGTCTTGCGAACCACTTGGCACGTTTCCCATTGCAATCCCCCGACTATCGGACACCAACGACACCACACGATAAGTGATCCTCAGTTGAAAGGATGCTGAGAAGGATCTTGCATACTTCCTTCCCTGGGCGAGACTGGACGGCATGAACTTCGCGTCGTCGATTCTCCATCCCTCACAGTGGAGTGTTCGTATCCGCTCGACTGTGGCGTCGACGCTGGTCATAGCGTTCTGCCTGGTAGCAGCGGGGTGCGCGCTCATACTTCTTCTCGCACACTCGCTTCAACTGTCGGCGCAGGACACCGCGGACACTCGCGCCACTCAACTCGTACAGGAACTCACAGCGGAAAGCGCAGCCGATCTCGATCCGTCCTTGCTCTCGACGGACAGCCAGGTCGGGATCGTTCAGATCGTCGGTCCGGATCATCGAGTTCTGGTGCAGTCCCCCGGTACCGGAAACCAACTACTTTCCCAAAAGACGCTCGAACCCGGAGACGCTGCGTCGCTCGGTCGCGTCGAAGTGGACGACAACGGCGACTACTGGCTTATCGGCCGCGGCGTCGCGACACCTACCGGGCCTGTCACCGTCTTTGTCGGGGCGGACCGAGAACCCGTCGAATCCGTAGTGACCGCTGTGGCAATACTTTTGGCGGTGGTGGGACCGTTTGTTCTCGGGTTGGCCGCTTTCGCGACGTACCGCCTCGTGGGTTCAGCACTTGCCCCCGTGGAACGTATTCGATCCAGGGTGGCGTCGATCTCGAGCGGAAGCCGCGGCGAACGAGTGCCAGTTCCGTCGGGAAACGACGAGATTGCCCGCCTCGCAAGGACAATGAACGACATGTTGGCCCGCCTCGACGAAGGCGCACAAGCACAGCAACGGTTTGTCAGCGACGCCTCCCACGAACTTCGAAGCCCGTTGTCCACCATCACAACTGCTCTCGAACTTGCACATCGACGCCCCGAACTACTCGACGATGCCTTGATCGAAGATGCATTGCTGCCCGAGGCCCGTCGAATGCGCCAACTCATCGACGACCTTCTGACACTTGCCCGTTCCGACGAGAGCAACGCCGAACACCCATGGGCCGTAGTCGATGTCGATTTGGATGACATCCTTCTCACCGAAAAGACCCGAATCGCCGGGATCTCGAGCCTCACAGTGACAGTGGAGATTGCGCCGGTTCGAGTCAGCGGTGACCCACGTTCGCTGACCCGGTTGGTGCGCAACCTCGTCGACAATGCCATCAGACATGCTGGGTCGCAGGTGTGGCTGCACTGCTTCCACAGCAAGGACGGCGCACACATCGTGATCGCGGACGACGGACCGGGCATACCCGAGGCCGAACGTCTGCGAATATTCGACCGGTTCGTCAGGCTCGATTCCCCGCGCTCGCGGCAGGGTGGCGGCACCGGCCTGGGATTGGCCATCGCGTCGGATATCACCGCCGCGCATGGTGGAACTATCACAATGAGTGAAAGGTTCGGTGGTGGAAGTAGATTCGAGATTGTGATCCCGAAGACCGAAGACTGACCTTCAGTCCGATTCGCTCACAAATCGGTACCCGACACCTCGCACCGTCTCGATACTGTGTTTCCCGAACGGTACGTCAACCTTCTTACGCAAGTATCCGATGTAGACCTCGACGATGTTTTCGTCGCCTTCGTAATTGATATCCCAGACGGATCTGACGATCTCGCGCTTCGTCACGACAACTCCGCTGTTCCGCATCAGGAATTCGAGAACGCTGTACTCGCGTGGTGTGAGCGTCAATTCGGTTGCACCCCGGCTCACTTGGTGGCGAGCTGGATCGAGCGCAAGGTCGCCAACGGTCAGTACCGTCGGGCGTTGTGGAGCACCGCGCCGTACCAGAGCGCGCAGGCGCGCGAGAAGCACGACAAAGGAAAAAGGTTTGACCAGGTAGTCGTCGGCACCGAGGTCGAATGCGTCGGCCAGGTCGTATTCCCCGTCTTTCGCCGACAACATGAGGATCGGAGTCCAGACCGCACGCGCGCGCAGGTCACGCACAATGTCGTAACCGTGTTTCCCGGGGAGCATGATGTCGAGAACTATCACGTCGAACTCGTTGCTACACGCAGTGACAAACCCGTCGTCACCATTGTGTTCGACAGTGGTCACAAAGCCTTCGGCCACTAGCCCCCGCCGAATCGTCTCAGCCAGGCGCACCTCGTCCTCGACCACCAGCACTCGCACCACAGGCTCCATTTCCGTCGATACCGAAACCAGTAGACCAGATCCCGCACTGTTACCGAATGTGCATTCAGCGTTTCTTCAGCATCGTCTCGGCAGACTTCGGGCTATGCCTGCAACTGTCTCGGCCGTGCGAACCGCGGTCACCGAAGTGCTGACCGAAAGCTCCAGCGCAGAAATTGCTGTGACTGCTGTCGTCTTGGCTTCCGCTCTGTTCGCTTTCGGTTCGATCTACCAGGCGTCGACGCTGCGATCGAGCGTCATTCGCGCAACCGGATTGATCGTCGCTCTGGTAACCCTCTCCGTTGCCGTGATGCACAACGGGTGGTTGTCCCGATTCGACGGCCCTGTGACGGAATGGATGATCGCGCATCGAAGCCACGGACTCAACCAGATTGCAGTGGCCGTGACCGATCTCGGAAGTCCAGTTGCGACAGCAATTCTCGGGATCGGAGCCGGCGCCGTTCTTTCGTGGCAGGCCCGCTCGGTGATTCCCGGGATCGTCGTAGTCGGCACCGTCGGTTCGGCCGCGGTGGCGAGCACCGTGATGAAGGCCGTAGTCGCTCGCGAGCGACCCCCGACAGCTTCTCAGGTTCTCCTCGAGACCGATCATTCCTTTCCCTCCGGACATGTAACGGGCACTGGGGCATTGATCGGCATCGTTGTTCTACTTGTTGCGATGCAGCACACACCTTCAGTCAAACGGCTGTTGATGCTCGTGGCTGTCGTTGTCACTCTTGTCGTGGCGCTCACTCGGTTGTACCTGGGCGTGCACTGGCTCACCGATGTTGTTGCCGGCGCAGCTCTCGCGACTTTCGCCGTCACGATCGGCGGCGCGGCGTTCCGGTATCTCGACAACCGATCACGCCCGAAACACGACGCCCTCACACCGTCGACTTCGGCGGACCCGAGAATTGCTGCTGCGGAATATCGCACGTTGTGAACACGGCATGAAGAATCATGTCGACGATGTGCCACCAGCAGGTTCAGGCACCGCCCCAGAGGCTTGGACCCGATGCAACACCGGGTCCAAGCTCTTGCCGCTCAGGTTCCTATTCGGATAATCCCAATCAGGAACCAGTTCATTTCTTGCGGTGTGTCTTTCAGGCGTTCCCTGTCCGGGGGCAACCGACGGACTGCGGGTAAAGGGTGAAGTGGCGGCATGCTCACGACCCGGAATCGGCAGCGAGCCAGGCGTTCCCGAAGAGCATGATTCCGTCCGCGCTCGGCGTGATCTCGTGCACGTTCTTTCTCCACGTGACGAGGACCTTACCGGCACCGATAGTGGCCAAGGGCGCCGTGTCGTTGACGAGGGTTTGGACCTTCTCGAGAACGGCGAGTCGGTCGGCGTCGTTGGGCGCAGTCTGCAGTTGGGCGAGCAGCTGGTCCATCTCCGCGTTCTTGTAGCCGAGTACGTTCGACGGGGACTCGCTGTGGAAATTGCCGTACATTCTCACGAACGGCGACTCCTCGAGAACACTGAATCCCCCGTGAGCGACATCGAAGTCGTGGTCGGCATACAGTCTCTTGACCAGGTCGGTAATGCTTGGGCTGTAAGAGATTTCGACGGTGAACCCGACGGCCTGCAACATGGACTGGTAGGCGAGGGCATTTCGCTGGGTCTCGGCACTGTTCGATCCGACGTAAGTGAGCTTGCCGTCGTAGCCGTCGGCTTTGGCCTCGGCGAGGTATTTCTTCGCGGCTTCGGGATCGTAGCCGGCAGCTGCAACCGTGCCGTGCCACTGGGACCACGACTGGAACATGTCGCTACCGGGCATGCCGTAGCCGTCCTCGGCCCGCTCGTTGTAGACGGCGGGGTTGATCGCGGCAACGATCGCCTTGCGCACTCGCTCGTCGGATGCTGCGCGGCCCTCTCGCTGGTTGATCAGACCGATGGTTCCCAGACTGACGGTGTGGATGTAGCCGATGTCGCCGGCAGCCAGTGCGTTGTGGACGGCCTCTGATCGTCGAACGTACGCTGCGTCGATGCCGCCACTGTGGAGCGCTTCGAGTTTGGCTTGTTCGCCCTGGATAACCGGGAAGCGCAACTTCGCCAGGCGAGGTTGTCCGTTCCAGTAAGTCGAACTCGCCGCGAGAACCAATTCTTCCTGGGATGCAAACTTTTCCACGGTGAACGGCCCTGCACCGACAGGGGTGAACGTCCCGGTCGCCATGGACGAGGGCGCGACGATCATGCCCGGTCCGGTGGTGAACATGATCGGGAACTCGTTCCAGGGCTGCTTCAGGGTGAAGACCACCGTCGCCGGGTCCGGTGATGTCATGTCTGCGACGGAAGCCTTCCATACCTGTGTCTGCAGACCGTTCTTCTCCAGGTAGCGATTGATGCTCCATTGCACCGCGTCCGCATCGAGAGGGGTACCGTCGCTGAATTTCGCATCGGGTCGCAGCTTCAATGTCCAGACGGTGTTGTCGCCATTCACTGCCAGAGACTGCGCCAACTGGGGCTTGTATTCCTTGGCGTCCGTGTCGTAGCGAATCAACAGGTCGTAGATGGCGGCCATCTCACTACCTCCGGTTGCCCCGCTGTCCTGGCGGTTGACCGGGTCCAGGCTGCTGATTCCGGAGAGCGTGGCATAGGACAGCGTGCCACCGGAGGTAGGTTCGCCGCCGTCTGGTTGTTCGCCGACCAGGCCGGACGTCACACCGGACGCATCGGTCGCCGAATCAGTGGTAGCGGCACATCCGGAAAGCAGCACCACGGTAGCTGCCAACGCAGTGAACATGGTGCCTGCACGTGCAAGAGACGGTCGTCTCATCTTTTTCTAACCTTCTTTTCGAAAGTCGCGGAGCGACAGGGAATTTGGCGGTGATGACACCTGGTTCTGAACGCCCGTCACATCGTGACTATTGCGCGGCCGAGAACTCTGCCGGCTGCGAGGTCACTGACAGCTCGGTCGATGTCCTCGAGGATGTAGCGGTTGGTGACGAGCGTGTTGAGATCGAGCAGTCCTTCAGTGTGCCAGTCGAGGAACGTCCCGATGTCGTCTTGGCCGCAGCCGCCTGCGGTGGTTCCGACAAGTTGCTTCTGACCGCCGATGAGACCGGCGAGGTTGAGTTCGGTGAGGCCCTTGGGGAGTCCGACGAGGACTACCGTGCCACCTCGCCGACCGCCGACTCGACCGGCGCGCACACTGTCGAGGGCTTGCACGGTGGTGGAGGTGAGCCCGACGCAGTCCACGGCGATGTCGACCCCTCCCGTCAGTTCGACGATAGCTGCGGCGGGGTTGTCCGTCACCGAAGCATCGATGGTGTCGGTGGCTCCGAATTGTTTGGCGAAGGCGAGCTTTTCGGCATCGAGATCGACTGCAACGATGCGTGACGCGCCACGGATCGATGCAGCGGCGACGGCGGACAGGCCGACTCCACCGGCGCCGAACACCGCGACCGTGTTGCCGGGTTCGACGGGGGCAGCATTGCAGAGGGCGCCCGCACCGGTGACAACCGCACAGCCGACAACCGAGACGACGTCCTCACGCGATTCGGGAGGTAACGGCATTACATACAGTTCGTCGACCAGTGCGTGTTCGGCCCAGGTGTAGACGTTGGGTGAGTAAGCTGTGCGTCCGTCGGGAAGATCGATCGAAGCGCGGGTGGGAATGCGGTCGTCGGTGCGGGGCACCCACGTGATCATCGCGGCCTCGCCGGCCGCGATGTGGGTGACGGCGGATCCGGTGGCGAGGACGGTGCCGTACCCCTCATGTCCGAACAACATCGGTTCGGCGTGATCGGCGTGCATCCAGAACAGCTGGCTTTGGCACACGCCGGTGGCATGGATCTGCACGAGAACGTCATGCGGGCCGGGGTCGGGCAGCGTCACCTCGCGTAGAGCGAGGGGGCCGTCGGTCGCGTCTTGGACGATGATGCGGGTGTTCATTGGCATGAGTGGTCTCCAAAGTTGGGGTGGGAGGGATGACGTCAGATTCCCGGCCACGGCCCGGGCAGGGGGGTATTGGCGGTACGAAGCGTGACGCGTTTTGTTCGGGTGCAGCCAGAGACCGCATCATCGCCATAGGCGCCACCGAGACCGCTCTGTTTGAAACCGCCGAACGGCAGCCCCGAGTCCAGCATGAGATTCGAATTACCGTGCACGACACCGGCTTCGATTCCCTCGCTCATCCGGATCATCCGACCCAGGTCGCGGGTCCACACATAGGACGAGAGCCCGAATTCTGTGGCGTTCGCGAGTTCGAGTGCCTGCGCCTCGGTCTCGAAGGTCAGCACGCTGAGCACCGGACCGAAGATCTCTTGGCTCGCGACTGTCATCGCAGGGTCGACTTGGTCGATCAGCGTCGGGGCGATGTAGAACCCACGTTGCTGTGTTGTCACCCGGTCGCCGCCGAGCACGATCCGCGCTCCTTCGCTGCGCGCGGTGTCAAGGAATCCGAGGATCTTTTCGTGCTGACCGCTGCTGACGACGGGGCCGACCTGTGTTTGCGGATCGAGTGGATCACCGACACGCACCTTGCTCATACGCGCGGCCACTTCTGCCACGAAATCCTTCGCGATAGAAGCATGGACGAGGAGCCGACTGCCGGCGGCGCACACCTGGCCTGCGTTGTTCAAGATGCCGAGGACCGTTGCGCGAGCAGCCGAGTCGAGGTCTGCGTCGTCGAATACGATGATCGGCGATTTTCCGCCCATCTCGAGGGTGAGCTTTTTGAATGTATCGGCGGCCGCGCGGGCGATGTGCTGTCCGGTCGGGACGGACCCTGTGAACGAAATCCCGGCCACGTCCGGGTGCGAGCACAGGGCGCCGCCGGTGGCGCCGCCTCCGACGACCACCTGGAGAACGCCGGTCGGTATGCCCGCCTGTACGGCAAGTTCGGCCAACCGGATCGCTGAGCGCGGGGAGAGCTCTGACGGCTTGACAATGACGGAGTTACCGCAGGCAAGAGGTGGACAGGCCCGCGCCATGAACGAATGAGCCGGCGCGTTCCACGGCAGCACCACCACATAGGTACCGAGGGCCTCGAGCCGCGTGTAGGAGAACTGGCCGGGCACATCGCCGAACTGCTGACCGACAAGCTTGTCTGCCTTGCCTGCCCAGTACCGGGCGTGGCGGGCGCCACGGCGGGCCTGAGCACGTGCATCGGAGAGCACTTTGCCGGTGTCCTCGGTATCGAGCCGTCCGAGCTCGGCGCAGTCGTCCTCGACCAGTTGGGCCCAGCGCCACAACAGCTCGCTGCGCTGTTCACCGGCCATCGCAGCCCACACCCGCTGCGCCTCGGTTGCGCGGTCGACGGCGGCAGCGCATTCGTCCGCGCCGTCAATTGTGAGCTCGGCTGCAACCTCCTCGGTGGCCGGATTGATCACCCTCAGGGTGTCAGGGACGGTGGAGATGGGGGACATCGAACCAACTTTCTGTGCGTCGTTCATTTCGGTGATCGAATAAGCTTGTAAGGCAGTGGGTTACGAGAATTCGACGCAGACGTCAGATGACTCCGTCGGCGCGCAAGCCAGCGAGCTCACTGTCGTCCAGGTGTAGAAGCTGGGCCAGAATCTCGTCGGTGTGTTCCCCGAGGCCTGGCCCCAGAGTGCGAATCGTGCCCGGGGTGGCGCTCATTTTGGGAAAGGGAGCGGCCATCGGCAGCTCGCCGTATTCGATGTCGTCGACGGTCACGATGGTGCCGCGTTCGCGATAGTGCGGGTCGGACGCGATATCGGCGATGCTCATGAGCGGCGCCGCAGGCACATCAGCGTCGCTGAGTAACTTGACTGCGCCGTCGGCAGTCTGGCCAGCGACCCATTCGGCGATGATCGGATACAAGTGCTGTTGGTTCGCGACTCGGTCCGCTCTCGTGGCAAACCGTCGATCGGTCGCGAGGTGGGGTTGGCCGATCACCGTGGCGAACTTGCGGAAGAGGGCGTCGGTGCCGGCGTGCAGTGATATGCGGCGACCGTCGGCCGTGTCGAAGTCACTGGCCGGCACGATGCCGAGATTGCGGTTGCCGGCGCGTTCACGTACGTGTCCTTCAGCGCCGTAGGTCAGCAGTGCGTTCTCGCACGCGCGGAACCCTGCTTCGTACAGGCCTAGGTCGATGATCTGTCCGGGGCCACCGTGCTGGTCGCGGTGATACAGGGCGGTTACGGCGGCGAACGCGGCGAGATATGCGGACATGTAATCGATCACCGAGTAGCCGGACCGCACCGGGTCTCGCTCGGGTTCTCCGGTGACGTAGGTCAATCCGGAGAATGCGCTTGCGATGCGATCGAATGCGCCCCGCTCACGATATGGGCCGGTCAGGCCGTAGCCGGTGATGCACACAATGATGGCGCGGGGGTTGATCTCGGCCATCGTCTCGGGACTCAATCCCCACTTTTCCAGTGTGGGGGGACGGTAGTTCGTCACGATCACGTCGAAATGCGGGAGCATCCCACGGATCAGCTGACGACCCCGCTCGGTGCGCAGGTCGACGGTCACCGATTTCTTGTTTCGTCCTTCTTGCACCCACTGCAGTGATCGCAGGGAATTACTCTCGCCGCCTCCACGAATGAAGTCACCTGTGCCGGGTTCCTCGATCTTGACGACCTCGGCGCCGAAGTCGCCGAGGTACGTGGCGGTCACTGGCGCAGCCAGGACCGTTGCCATATCCAGGACGCGGATTCCCTTGAGGGGTAGCGCAGTTTCGGTCATGTTCCACCTATTAACGGTTCGTTATTAACGTTTGGTAGGTGTGGACTGTATCTTGTGAAGTGAGTCACGGCAAGCGGTGCTCGTGAACGCTTCGAGGAAGGCTGGGAGCATGGAGAACATGTCCGAAAGAGATGCTTCGACCCCCATCCGGCGCCCGCGAGGCACCAGAGAAGAAACCGAGAACGAGCTGATCGACGCAGTGCTGCGACTGCTCAAGCGCGATGGCGTTCTGGCAGGAATCACGCTGCGCGAGGTCGCTAAAGAGGCCGGGGTCAACCACGGGCAGATCTATCACTACTTCGGCACCCGCCGAGGACTGCTGCGCGCCGCGATTATGCGACTACTCGAAGGCAATCGCCCGGACCCGAAAACGCACTGGGACCAACCATTTGCAGACCGTCGCCGGGCCATGTGGCAGATCGCCCTGTCCAAGCGCGATTTCGTCAAGCTCGAGGCGCTCCTCGCCCTCGACGAGGATCCTGACTTTCAGATCTTCCCGGGTCTCGACGCCACTCGTATTGCGCTCGAACGGGACAAGAAGACGGGCGAACTCCCTGCCGACGCGGACGGCGATGTGATGCACGCGCTCAGTGCTGCAACATATCTCGGATACGGCATATTTCGTGAGAGTATCGCCCGCGACCTCGGGATCGACGCTGTCGAGCTCGACAGCCGCGCTTCCGCGGTGTTCGACCTGATGCTCGACGGGCTACGCGGCGGCCATCAATAACTTATCGCCGGAGAACTGTCGCATCTCGCCCCGGAAGACATCGACACGACAGACCCTCCCCCGCCACCGATGACGCGAGGGTCGCAAACGCCACGTACCCCCTTTGAAGCCAAGGTCATTCCATAACCCAGAGGTATTGATCATTCCTCCGCATTGTCAACCAAAGGCAGTTAGCGTGAATTCAATTGTCCGCTATTCACGGAGGTGAGCATGTCGGCGTTTCGATCCATGCTGGTTGTGGTGGCCGGCCTGGCACTACTGATCGGCTCATCCCGTGCCACTGCGACAGCTGATCCTCAGTATCCCGTTCCCTATGACCTCTTCGTTCAGGACTCGGTCCGCGATCCATACGGATCCGCGGCGGGCTCGAATGATTGGAACTGTGTACCTTCGGCCGCACATCCAGAGCCTGTGGTTCTTCTACACGGATTGGGTGCCAACCGGTTCAATATGTTCACCACAATCTCACCGTTGCTAGCCAACGAGGGATACTGCGTTTTTGCGCCGACGTTCGGGGAAAACGCGAGCCTACCGGCGCCGTTCGATTCGGTGGGCGGCCTGGGACGACTCGAGGACAGCGCCGCAGAGGTTGGGGAATTCGTCGAGCGTGTTCGCACTGCCACAGGCGCGCAGAAGGTCAGCATTGTTGGCGTTTCCGAGGGCACCCTCGTTGGCAACTATTACGTCAAATACTTTGACGGAGCGCACGTTGTGGATAAATTTGTATCACTGGGTCCAGCCTGGAGGGGTACTCTGGGTACTGGTCCGAACGGCGACGGCCAGTGGATCCTTGATCTGGCTCCCGACGACGCACGGACTTTGATTCCGTTCTGCGCTGGTTGCCCACAAGGGCTTCCGGCGTCAGATTTCCTGGCGAAACTGTGGGCGAGTGACGCAGGGAGTTATGCAGGCCTCTACGCGCCAAGCGTGACGTACACCAACATCATGACCCGGTACGACCAACTGGTGATCCCGTACACCAGTGGATATGCCGAGGCTCCTAATGCTACGAATATCTTTGTGCAGGATGAATGTTCGCTGGACTTCTCGGACCATCTTGCCATTGCGGCATCACGGGTTGCGACAGGGCACGTGCTCAACGCCTTGGACTCGGAGAGTACCCGCGCCGTGCCCTGCGTATTGGTGACTCCGTTTCACGGGGGTTGATTCGCTCGCGGATTCACCGACAACATTGTCCGATCAAGCTTTTGAACTTATCGATTCCCGCCGAAGAGCTGAATAGCCGTGCAAATACATGGTTTTCGATCAAATCTCCGTCAAACCTGTCCGATATGTCCCTAGGAATCGAAATTATGTTCGACTAAAATTAGTTCATGGACAGTCGGGAAGCGTGGCAATACGACGGCGAGGGCCTCAAGACCGAGGTACTCGACCTCGCTCGCGCCCGACACGAGATGCAGTCCCGCATGGTCGTGATGATCACCGAGATGTTCACCCGCGACACCCTCGGCGGCCAAGGATTCCGGGCCATCGCACAGTGGCTGCACCTGTCCACCAACCTCGAGATCGGCGAATGCAGTCAACTTGTCGGCCTGGCGCGGTTGTTCATGCTCGAACCTGTTGTCGGACAATCCTTTCACGACGGTGATATCGACGCGTTGAAAGCACGTCAGGTCGCCCACTTCTGCCAGCACCCGCCCAAGAACATGAACCTCGCCGACGTCGAGAAAGCCCGCGACATCCTCCTGACCCTCGCCTCGAAAAAGATCACCGACTGCGATTCCGTCCGCGCCGCCATTCGGCGGATCCAGAAGCAGTACGGCAACCGCGCCGACGGAGTGCCGGCCGGTGAAGACTCCGAGCTCAACGAGTTCTACGCCTCCCGCGGACTGTACGGGCGAGTCAGCGTGAAAGGTGACCTCGACGCCGTCAACGGTGCCCGTCTCATCGCACTACTGTCCGCCCTCTCGGCGCCCACACCGGAGAAGGACGGTGTGAAAGACGAACGCACCCCGGCACTTCGACGCGCCGACGGATTCTGCGAAATGCTGCGCCGCTACGAAGCCGCGGGCCTCGGTCCCGTCGAAGGCGGCGTGAAACCGCACCTGACGATCACCGCCACCGCAAAAGACATGACCGATCTCCAAGCCCTCAAAGACATGTTGCCTTCCACCGAGGAACTCGGGTACGCGATCACCAACTGGGCCGGCCCCATCAGCCTCGACACCGCCCGAATGCTGGCCTGCGACTGCGAGGGCACCCGAATCCTCCTCGACGGCAACGGTGTTCCCCTCAATCACGGCATGAAGGCACGCCTTGCCAGCGTCCCGCAGCGGCGGGCCCTGACAGTTCGGGACGGCGGATGTGCCTTCCCCGGTTGCGGCACCCCGCCAGGCTGGTGCGACGCCCACCATCTGATCCACTGGCTCGATGACGGCCCCACGGACCTCGACAACCTGATCCTGCTGTGCGGTCACCACCATCGGATGATGCATCACACCGAGTGGCGAGTCGACATCGGAGACGACCGAAAAACCCGGTTCTATCCGCCAATGTCCGTGGATACGTATCAAGTTCCCGTTCCCGGGAACACACCGCCGACAGCGGCCTGAAAAACCAACGTGTGCACCGGGGCAGAAACATGCCCCGGTGCACATTGCTGCTGAGCTAGTGCATGTCGTTCGCGATGATGTTCTCGATATTCCGTTCCGCCAGAGCGGTAATGGTGACAAACGGATTCACACCGACGTTGCCTGGAACCAGGGAGCCATCCATGACATAGAGTCCCGGATACTCGGGAAGCCGGCCGTAATTGTCGGTCGCCTTACCCAGCACGCACCCGCCGAGCGGGTGGTAGGTGAGTTGATCGCCCCACGTCTGGACCGGACCGAAAAGATCGGTGCGATAGATAGTGCCTTCCTTCTTGTTGATCTTGTCGAACACCTTCTTGGCCATGGTGATCGACGGTTGATTCTGGGAGCGTTGCCAATTCAGTCCAACCTTGCCGGTGGTGGAGTTGAACTGGAATTGCGCACGTTCGGGATTCTTGGCAATTGCCAGGTACAGGCTCACCCATAGCTCGGTCCCGGCCGGGAACGGTGCAATCTCCGCGAACACGGGTGCTGTGGAATCGGCCCAGTTGTCGATACCCATCACCGGTATCGACGCTTGCTTTGCCCCTGTCGCGTCCCACATGTGATTGGCGCGGGCCACCATCACGTTACCGTTGTGGCCCCATTCCTGGCCGACGGCTCCCGGTAGGTTCGCAAGTTGCCCTTGCGCTTTCATCGACACGAGCAACTTGCTGGTTCCGATGCTTCCCGCTGCAAAGAAGACCTTGTCGGCAACAACCGTCTTGGTTCCGACTGTGTTTCCCTGCTCGTTGATCTGGTTCATCACTACCTGATACCCACCGCCGGTTGCTGCCGGCGACACACTGGTCACGACGTGCAGTGCGGAAATCGTCAGGCGTCCGGTTGCCGACGCCGCCGCGAGGTAGGTCTTGTCGAGGGACTTCTTGCCCGCGTTGTTTCCGAAAATGACCTCGGACGCCAGGGCGGACTTGGCAACCGCCCCCGAAGCCTCCTGCTTCATGTAGTTGAAGTCGTAGACGTTGGGAACGAATGTTGTTGTGTAACCCGATCTCTCGGCGGTCTTCCGGCCGGTTCTCGCGAATGCGTAATACTCGGTCGACTCGAACCAGGCAGGATCGATATTGTTCACACCCAGCGCAGCGTTGGCCCGCGGGAAGTAGGTCGAGTACATCTCTTCGGAATCGACACCGGGAAGGATTTCCTCGAAGTAGTTACGCTTCGGCGTCACCGCCATTCCGCCGTTGACAAGCGATCCGCCGCCCACCCCGCGACCCTGGTAGACCTTGATCCCACCGAAGTCCTCGGCGTCGAGAACGCCGACGTATCGGCTGATGTTCTTGTCGATCGAACCGCCCGAGAAGTGCGAAACCGGTTGTACTGTGCGATCTCTGAGCCAGAACGAACGACCATCCGGCGAGAGCGTCGGGCAGAAGATCTTACCGTCGGATCCCGGGGTGGTCCAGGATCGGCCCATCTCGACCATGTGCGTGTCGATACCGGCCTGCGTCAATCGCAGTGCGGCGACTGCTCCACCGTAGCCACTACCTATCACCAGGGCCGGAACGCGGTCACCGTCACTCAGCGCCCGTCGGGGCGAGGCCGCTGCCGTCGTCCACGACGAAGACAATGCGGCAGCGCCTACAGCTAATCCTGTTGCGGCAAGGAAGTTTCTACGCGTCAGCCCGGAAGTGGTACGCGCGTATCGGTCCTTGGATCCAGCTCGAATGCTCAAGTGACTCCTTCTTGTTCGGTTGGCCCCCGCGCAGAGATATACCGTTCCCGAACAACTCCGATGAGCAATACCCGTCGGTAACATCGAGCAGTCGTTCATTTCAAACAAAAGTGACCGGTGAACACACGGTTCACCGGTCACTTAAGGAAGATGTGGATCAGGGAAGAGCGATACGCCCCTCGACGGCACCGAGGCCGATATCGGTTCGGAAATGCCCACCGGGAAGCTTCACGAGTGCAATCTTCGCGTAGGCGTCGTCGCGTGCTTCGGCAAGATTCTTACCCACTCCGACAACACTCAGCACACGACCGCCGGCCGACACCACGGCGCCGTCGTCACGCTTTTTTGTGCCGGCATGGAGAACGCCCTCGGCGTCTGCTCCGGTGATCACGTCGCCTGTGCGCGGCGTCGCCGGGTAGTTCTCTGCGGCAATCACGACTGTGACGGCACTGCCGTCGCGCCACTGCAACGGACCAACGGAATCAAGCGTGCCGGTGGACGCGGCGTTGAGCAATCCGCCCAGCGGCGTTTCGAGCAGCGCGAGAACTGCCTGCGTTTCCGGGTCACCGAATCGGCAGTTGAACTCGACCACGGCCGGTCCGTTGACACCCATCGCGAGGCCGGCGTAGAGGAGGCCGGTGAAACCGCTGCCCCGTGCAACCAACTCCGCGGCGACAGGCTTCACGACGTCGTCGACGATCTGCGTGACCATCTCGTCCGGCAACCACGGCAACGGGGTGTACGCACCCATGCCGCCGGTGTTGGGTCCGCTGTCACCGTCGCCGACGCGCTTGTGATCCTGCGCGGGCAGCAATGGAACAACCGTCTCTCCGTCGACGAGGCAGAAGAGCGACACCTCGGGTCCGTCGAGGAATGATTCGAGCAAGACCGGGTGGCCACTCTCGAGCAGTTCGGCAGCGTGGTCACGCGCTGCGCCGCGGTCGGTCGTAACTACGACGCCCTTGCCAGCGGCCAGTCCGTCGTCCTTGACCACCCAGTTGGGGCCGAAACGATCGAGGGCCTCGTCGAGCTTGGCGGGATTGTCGACGATCTCACTGTGAGCGGTCTTGACACCGGCAACAGCCATGACGTCCTTGGCAAAAGCCTTGGAACCTTCGATGCGGGCTGCGTCGGCAGAAGGCCCGAAGCAGGCGATACCGGCTGCTCGCACCGCATCGGCGACACCGAGTACCAGCGGAACCTCAGGACCGATGACAACGAGGTCTGCCTCGACCTTTTTCGCCAACGCAGTGACAGCCTCGCCCGACGCGACGTCGACCGGGTGTTGCTCGGCGATCTTGGCGATACCGGCATTACCGGGCGCGCAGATCAGGGCCGTGACACCTGGATCGCGAGCAAGAGAGAGAAGGAGGGCATGTTCACGGGCTCCGGAGCCGATTACGAGTACGCGCACGTGAACAGACTACGGCCCCACACCGGTGCGTCTCGCAGCGTGTGCCACCTGGGGGTTCCCGGTACACAAGACAGAACAAGGTCGCGCAGTCCGATCGGGTTGACCGGACTGCGCGACCCTGCCGACGGCGCGTGTCAGACCGTCAGGTCGTAGAGAGTCACTCCATCCACTGTGGTCGCCGTGAAGTTCTCGGTCACCCATTTCGAGATCGCGGTGGCCGTTCCTTCGGCGTTCATACCGCCGCCCATTCCGCCGCCTGCGATGAAGAAGTGAATCTTCCCGTCCGCCACGTACTGCTGGAACTGCTCGAGCGTCGGCGACGGATCGCTACCGTTGAAGCCGCCGATCGCCATGACCGGAGACTCCGTCGCGAGTTGGTATCCAGACGCACTGTTCGACCCGATTGCCGCCGCTACCCAGGTGAACTGGTCGGCGTTCTCCTCGAGCTTCTCCACCACAGCCGCACCGGGGGTGCTGCCCCGCAGGAGCCCACCTGCCGAACCGCCCATGCCACCTCGAGCGCCGTCGATTGCAGTCCCCGGCGTGACAGCAGCTCCCGGGGTTGCGCCGGCACCTGGGGCCTGACCCATCCCGGTAGGCGGTGTGCCCATTGCGGCGCCCGCGCCGCCAGTAGGTCGGGTGGCGCCCGCGCCGCCAGTAGGTCGGATGCCGCCGTCGCCTGCTCCACCAAATCCCCCGCGACCACCACCCGGTCCACCCATTCCACCTTGAACACTGGGGCCGGCGGAGACTATCGAACCGGTGTGCGGAGTGTTGATCGTGTCGATCGCATAGGCGCTCGGCCCGGCGAGTCCCGTGAACAGCGCCGCGAGTACCACCGCTACTGCCAGTCGTCCCCGAGTGATCGCGGGAATCAGCATCGCCGCCGCGGCAACAATGCCGACCGCAAGAATGGTCCACCGCAGCCACGGGACAAACGACGGTGCGCGTCCCAGCAATACCCATGCCATCGCCACAGTTGCCGCCAGTGAAACAGCCAGGACGATACGAACCCACACAGTTTCGCGGCGACGCCACAAGAGCACGGAGCCCGATCCGACCAGCGCGGCAATCGCCGGGGCCAGCGCGACCGTGTAGTAGGCGTGGAAAATTCCGGCCATGAAGCTGAAGGTCAGTCCGGTTACCAGCAACCAGAGACCCCACACGATGAACGACGCGCGCTGTGTGTCGACACGAGGTGCCTTACCCCGCACTACGATTCCGGCAACAAGCAAAATGAGTGCTGCCGGAATCAGCCAGGCTATCTGGCCGCCCTGGGCTGATTCGAAAAGCCGCGTGATGCCAGTGGTACCCCACATGCCGCCACCGCCGCCTGCACCACCCGGTGCCGCTCCACCCCCGCCGACGCTGCCGGTCTCGTTGCCGCTCAATCGGCCCAATCCGTTGTAGCCTAGCGTCAATTCGAGAATGGAGTTGTTCTGCGAACCGCCGATCCACGGACGCGAATCAGCCGGCCACAGTTCCACGATCGCCAACCACCAACCGGCAGAAACGATCAGACCGCCGAGTGCGGCAAACAGTTGCAGAACCCGCTTGCCCAACTTCGGAGGACCCGCGATCAGGTATGTCAGAGCCAGCGGCGGGACGACAAGCATGACTTGCAACTGCTTGGTCAGGAAGCCGAAGCCGCAGAACACACCGACCAGCACGAGCCATCGGGTTCGGCCGTCTTCGACGGCTCTCATCATCGCCCATACTGCCGCGATCATGAGGAGAACCAGCAGCGCGTCGGGGTTGTTGAACCGGAACATCAGTGCGGCAACAGGAGTGAGCGCCAGAACCAGCCCAGCGAGGAGTCCCTCGGCGGCGCCGAAGTACCGGCGAACGGTAGCCCACAACAGCGCGACCGAACCGACACCGAGCAACGCCTGCGGCACCAACATCGCCCACGAGCTGAGCCCGAAGATGCGCACGGACAACGACATGAGCCACAGCGACATCGGCGGCTTGTCGACGGTAATCGAGTTGGCCGCGTCCGAAGAGCCGAAGAAGAAAGCCTTCCACGACACCGAACCAGCTTGCACCGCAGCGGCATAGAACGAGTTCGCCCAACCGGAAGCTCCCAACCCCCAGATGTAGGCAACACCGGTACCCACAAGAAGCGCGCCCAAAGCCCACGGCTCCCAGCGCACGGAACGTGGCGGTTCGGGAAGAGGCGCGACGACACCCTCCTGTTCGACAGTAGCGGTCATCGAGTAACTCCTACAGGTTGTGCGGAACGGAATACCCAGCGAAGTGCAACAAATCGACTCACTGTGGCAACAAGATTGGCGATGATCAGGACGGCCAACTCGATATGTTTGGATGCGTCAGGGGCCGCGGAATGCAGCACGAACAACGATCCACTGGTGAGAAGGAGCCCGAACGCGAATACCAGCAGACCCTGTGCCTGATGGCGCCCGGAACCTTCCGAACCTCGAATACCGAAGGTGAAGGCACGATTGGCCGTGGTGTTGAAGACCGCAGTCACCAACAGTGCAACTGCGTTGGCCCACTGGGCACCCATCACGGAGTGCAGTGCGAGGTACAGGAGTGCGTAGGCCAGGGTCGAGACGACACCGACAACGGCGAACCTGGCCAGTTGTCCGACCATCCCGCGTGGCACACCGGGAACCAGCGGCTCCCGTCCGAAGCTTGCCCGAAGGTCCGCCAGGGGCAGAGATCCGCTCGACAGTGCTCGGCCCACGCGCACTACTCCTTTGATATCGGCAACTGCGGTGGCAACGATGTCGACTCGGCTGTCGGGGTCGTCGACCCAGTCCACCGGTACCTCGTGGATTCGCATCCCGGACCGCTCGGCCAATACCAGCAGTTCCGTGTCGAAGAACCATCCTGTGTCCTCCACCAACGGAAGCAGTTGGCGCGCAACATCGAGGCGCATCGCCTTGAATCCGCACTGGGCGTCGGAGAACCGGGCGTGCAGTGCGCTGCGCAGAATGAGGTTGTAACTGCGTGAGATGAACTCACGTTTGGGGCCGCGAACGACCCGCGACGAACGTGCCAACCGGGATCCGATCGCGATATCCGAATGCCCGGACACCAACGGTGCGATCAGCGGCATCAATGCATTGAGATCGGTGGAGAGATCCACGTCCATGTACGCGACAATGTCGGCGTCGGACGCACTCCATACCTGCCGCAGCGCCCGACCCCGCCCCTTCTCGTCCAGGTGCACAACTCGGACGTCGTCGAATTCCTCGGCGAGAGAGTGTCCGATTGCCAATGTTCCGTCGACACTGGCGTTGTCGGCGATCGTTATCCGCGCCGGATAGGGAACGTGGGTTCGTAGGTGGTGGCGCAACCGCCGAACGCACGTGGCGAGGCCGGCTTCCTCGTTGTACACCGGGACCACCACGTCCAGCACTACCGCCGTCGTGGAACGTCCCCCAGCGTCCGTGGCGCCCACGGTCTGCATGGCTTCTGTCGTCATGCGTCTCAGAATCGCCCGCTACGCCGTGATCACTCTGGACACGGGCTGGGAGTTTCCTGGCAACCAGATTCCCTGCCTGCGAACTTTCCTGCCCAACGACGGGTTTCCTGCCAAACACTGTGCGGGATAGCCTTTGACCTATGCCTTCAGTATTCAGCGCCATTATCAACGGGGACCTACCTGGCCGTTTTGTGTGGGAGGACGACGACGTCGTTGCCTTCCTTACTATCGCGCCGGTGACACAGGGCCATGTACTGGTAGTTCCTCGTACCGAGGTAGATCAGTGGCAGGACGTCGATCCCGAACTTTTTGCCAAAGTGACCGCAGTTGCGCGCACGATGGGCCAGGCCGTGCGCAAAGCGTTCGACGCGCCGCGCGCCGGGCTCCTGATCGCCGGTTTGGAAGTGCCGCATCTGCACGTCCATGTTTTTCCCGCATACACAATGGGAAATTTCGACATCAGTGGCGCCGATCCGTCGCCGTCGCCTGAATCTCTCGAAGACGCCCAAGCACGTCTGAAGGCAGCACTTCGCGAAATCGGACATACGAGCAACGTTTCAGCGCGCTGACGGTTAACTGTGAGAGTTGCCGCAATGTCCGATCCAGTGTTGCGGCCGTCCACTTTATTCCGTTTATTGACGGTGACCTGCACTTCCACATTCCGAACAGTCCGTTTACGTTGTCGCACAACAACGAGTTTCGCTGCTACCGTTGAGCGCTGGTCGCAGGACCAGCGCCCAACGGGACACACCAGTTGGGACCATTCGGAGGAACGGAAGCAATGCAGGAACGCGCCAAAATCAGTCGCCAGCAGATTCTCCGCGGCGCGGCTGACCGTTTCGAAATCTCTGGGTACGGCAGCACCAGCATGAATGACATCGTGTCCGCGTCACGGATGACCAAGGGCGCGGTTTACTTTCACTTCTCCTCCAAAGACGAACTTGCCCAGGCCGTCATCGACGAGCAGCATCGCATTTCCCTGGCATCGTTCTCTGCAGCTGCGTCTACCGGCGCCCCGGCATTGGAGCAGGTCATCATGGTCTGCAACGAGATCGCTCGACAATTGATCTCCGATCCAGTCGTTCGCGCCGGCATCCGACTCACCTTGGAGCTCAATACTGCCGACGGCCCCTTCGAGCCCTATCTCACCTGGATTCGAGAACTTCAAAGGCTGGCCGACATCGCACAGCAAGAAGGCGATATCCGCCAAGACGTCAC
Source organism: Rhodococcus globerulus (assembly GCF_019334125.1). NCBI lineage: Bacteria > Bacillati > Actinomycetota > Actinomycetes > Mycobacteriales > Nocardiaceae > Rhodococcus > Rhodococcus globerulus. The sequence goes on along the minus strand of NZ_CP079698.1, from coordinate 5,400,463 downwards.
ACCCGAATCCGTAGGTCGTGTTGTCACGGCGACATTCACGGGCGTGCAAATGGTCTCGAACGTGCTGACGCGTCGAGCGGATCTCTCGGAGCGCATCGACGAGTTGTTCGTACTGCTCCTTGCCGGTGTGGTCTCGGAGAAGCGTCGCGGTGACATCGACACCCTGGTGAGAACCCGCCTCGAGTCCTACGTCGCCTGACCGGACTTTCCGCGAACTCGGCAGCGGTGGGTCGCGCACTCCGCGTGTGGCACTCGACACGCCGAACGTCGATTACCACTTGTCTCGTACAAGCGTGCAACTTCGTCGAGAAGTGCCTGTCGCTGGACTTGTTCGAAGATAACGCAGGTAATCGTTCTTTTTTTCACCTTCGGCGGCAGCAGTTTTCACGATCTTGTCGCCCCGGAACTACCTCGTGACCGGTCTGGCGCCAACGACGTTCGAGTGGTGTTGCGCAGTGGATGCTACACAGTTTTCTCTCCAGGTCAGTCTTCGTGGGGCTCGCGAGGCAGTTCGACCCGGAAGGTCGCACCCTCGCCGGGCGCGCTGGTCACCGAGACGGTTCCATGGTGTGCTTCCACCAACGCGGACACGATCGACAGACCGAGACCCGCACCGCCGGTTTCCCTCGTGCGGGACGTGTCCGCGCGATAGAACCTTTCGAAAATTCGTGCCGCGTCTTCCTCACTGAGCCCTTGGCCGGTATCCGAAACCTCGATGACCACAGTGTCTTCGGTAGTCCCCAACCGAATGACGATCTCAGCGTCCGGCGGAGTGTGCTTGACTGCATTTCCGACCAGGTTCGCGACTACTTGGCGCAGGCGGGCCTGATCCCCGACAACCTCGGGGGTCCCCGGCCCACCCGTCATCGCCAGCGTGACGCTCCGATCGGGCGCGATGGCCCGCGCCGCTTGAATCGAATCTGCCACAACGGCAAGGAGATCCACCGTCTTGTTGTCGAGTGGACGTTGCTCGTCGAGTCGCGCGAGCATCAGGAGGTCTTCGACCAGCAAGCCCATCCTCGACGCTTCCCCTTCGATGCGGTTCATCAGTGTGGCCGTATCCGTCATGGCACCTTGGCGATACAGTTCCGAGAACCCGCGGATGGTAGTCAGCGGAGTGCGCAATTCATGGCTCGCATCGCCGACAAAACGTCGCATACGCTCTTCCGAGCGGCGTGCCGATTCTTCCGACGCCTCCGTTGCAGCAAAGGCCCGCTGAATCTGGGCCAGCATTCCGTTGAGCGCCACCGACAATCGACCGATTTCGGTACGATCGTCCCTTTCTGGAACACGTCGGTGGAGATCGCCCGCGGCAATGGCTGCTGCAGTTTCCTCAACTTCTACCAAAGGCCGAAGACTACGACGGACGACGAAGTAGGCCGCACCGCCGAGTACGAGTAACACCACCACACCGATCCCGAACTGGAGACCGATCAGGTCGTCGACAGTCTGCTCGATATCCGTCATGCGGACGCCGATTGTGGTGGTTGTTCCGTCTCGAACAGTGGAGAGCACACGCCACTTCACATCCGAACCGTCCGTCGAACCTGTCGTGACCGGCCCGTTCGTCGCGTCGACAGACAGGTCCGGCGTTGTCGACGACGATTGGTCGTTCAGGGTGATGATTTTTCCGTCCGCAGTCACCGTGCGCACGAAGAACGGGCTCGGCGGACGGGTATTCGGGCCGACGGCGCTGGGCGGCTGGACATCTCGCGAATGCGGCTTTGCCCAACCGTCGATGGCCTCGTACAGAGTCCGATCGGTACGTTGCGTCAGCGAGTTCTCGAGCGCAGACGTCACCGCCACTCCGGATGCGAGCAAACCCATTCCAGCCAGAATGAGTAGTGCGGCCACAAGCGTGAATCGGAGCGGAAGCGCATGCACACGGAATCGCCCTCCCGAGGAAGGCTTTTCGGTCTGCAACTGCGAAGTCATCGCCGAGGTTCGCGCATCACGTACCCGACGCCACGCAACGTGTGGATCAACGGAGTCTCACCCGTGTCGACTTTGCGTCGAAGGTAGGAAACATAGGACTCGACCACACCCACCTCGCCGCCGAAGTCGTAGTTCCAGACGTGATCGAGGATGCGCGGCTTGCTCAGGACAGTGCCGGCATTGACCATGAAGTACCGCAGCAGAGTGAACTCCGTCGGAGACAGCGATACCAGCTCTCCGCTCTTCCACACTTCACGCGTGTCGTCGTCAAGTTCGATGTCCGCGAACGTAACCCGAGGGGACTGCTCCGGCGCAACTCCGCGCCCTGCTCGGCGCAGTATGACGCGCAACCGCGTCACCACTTCCTCGAGGCTGAACGGCTTGGTCACGTAATCATCAGCACCCAACGTGAGGCCGGTAATCTTGTCGTCCAACGCGTCCTTCGCCGTCAGAAAAAGCACCGGGGCGTCGACGCCGTCCGCACGCAACCGTCGCAGCAGTCCGAAGCCATCCATTCCGGGCATCATGACGTCCAAGATGATCGCGTCGGGACGGAATGTCCGCGCCACGTCGAGGCCTTCGGCGCCACTGGATGCGGTGGCAACCTCAAAACCTTGAAAACGGAGGCTCACGGAGAGCAACTCCACGATGGTTGGCTCGTCGTCGACAACGAGGATGCGGGCTTCACTTGGCTTGTCGGTCACAAAAACGATCTTCTCCCCTCCTACTGGATTCACGCTGCGTGTTCCCTGGGAAGTTCCTGTGAACGGTTTCGGATGTGACTGGTCTGACCGCCCGAATCAGCCTTCGACCTGCGTTCCGTTGCTATCGTGAAGTGAGTCGGTAACGACATCCGGACGAGCACACCGTACCCGGCCAGCGACAAGACGGTGTTAGGAGTGTTCGTCATGGCATGGATCGTGCTCGTAATTTCCGGAATCTTCGAAGCTGTGTGGGCCACCGCACTGGGCAAATCCGATGGATTCAGCAAGCTGTCACCCACCATCGTGTTCATACTCGGTCTGATCGTCAGCATGGCCGGTCTTGCGTACGCAATGCGGACGCTTCCGATCGGCACTGCGTACGCAATCTGGGTCGGCATCGGCGCCGCGCTGACCGTCGGATACGCCATGATCACGGGTACCGAGTCCTCGTCGATCGTCAAAGTCCTGTTGATTCTGGTCATCATCGGAGCAGTGGTCGGCCTCAAGGTTCTGCACTGACGTTCTTCTGCACTGACGCCCGCATTATCCGGGCGAGTATTTGTGTGTGACCGGTTACAGTTATTCAATGAGACTGGTCGAGATACTCACGCTACCCGTGCGCGCGGGCATCGCCGCCGCAGAAATCAGCCTGGGTATTGCCGAACTGACGGTGACAACCGTACGAGTTGTCATCTCGAACCCAGGCGCCGCGACGGTCGGCGCGGCATCCCTGGCAAATCCGCGCGGGCCGTTGCAGATGATTCAACAGTTGTCGTCACTGACAGCGGACGACCGTCCCATCGGGCAGGCTCTCGCCGCCGGCGGGCCACTCGATCGACTGTTGGCCCCCGGCGGACCGGTCGACAAGTTGACTGCACCGGACGGAACACTCGAACGCCTTCTAGCTCCAGGTGGCCCGCTCGAACGCGTGCTCGCGCCGGGCGGCCCGCTGGACCGAGTGCTCGCCGAGGACGGCGCGTTGGAGCGACTGCTTGCACCCGGTGGGCTACTCGACCGGATGACGGCCGAAGACGGCCCATTGGAAAGATTGACGGCCCAGGACGGCGCGGTGGAGCGCCTCACCGCAAAGAACGGCGTCATCGATCGCGCACTGGCAGAAAACGGAATCCTCGAAACGCTGCTCGCAGAGAACGGCGCATTCGAAAGACTTATCGCCGAGGGTGGTCCACTCGATCAGATTGTTGCCCTTTCCGACACTCTGACGTCATTGGCCCCCAACCTCGAACGCATGAGTGCGAGCATCGAAATACTTCAGGACACCGTCGCGGTACTGAGTGCTGCGGTGGGCCCACTCGGAGAACTTGCCGGAAAGCTCCCCAACCGATGGCTCAAAGGCAAGAGCGAGCGGCCGATATCCGATGTAGGCATCGAACCCGCATAACGGGTTCTTACCTGCATAACAGAGTAGTTTCGCGGAGTCAGTTATTGATCACGATATTGAGATTGACGATAATTCCGCCGAAAGTCAGGATCGTGTTCGCCAGGCCGAGGGTGAATCCGCTGTTCAATGCGGCAATAAGTCCATTCATTGTCGTATCCCCTTCACTGTCTTCGGGTTACACGTACAAGTTTGTGCGCTGGCGCTGAGAATAGGCCATGCACGGAGCATCCGGGGACTTGACGAAGAATCTTGTACTACAGTCGCAACTTCTTACGGATGTGTTGCAGCACAACAGATTTAGAGCGAACTGGCGCATACCCATTTCTGCGCGTCGCCAAACGTCACCAGCCAATATGCTCGATGTCCGATTCGTGACAAAGGTAACGAATCCGACGGCAATCCACTCGTTCCGCGACTAAACAGACTGCAGACCAGGTATCCAGGTGCGAGAATGGGACAAATCACCCGAATTTGCGGGCCTGGAAGAAGGGTGTGCAAGTTATGACGCCGCCACACGCCGATATTTGCCATGGAACCGGTTACAGTGCAGGCACTTTCGTACTTCCAGCCCGATTGAGGGCAACCACCGACGCCCTGCGCTCACTCTATGCGCAACCCGATAAGCACACAGATGACGGGCACTTCCTCGAGCAAATCTGCAACCATGCCGTGGACATTATCGACAGCGCCCACCATGCCGGCATCACCGTCGCCGAGTCCGACTCCACCCATCGCACCGTCGCCGCGACCGACGATCTCGTCCACTCGGTCGACGAGCTGCAATTTCAGCTCGGAGTCGGGCCCGCCGTGGAATCCGCCCACGCCTCATGTGTCGTGCACGCACACTCCAGCGAAGCCAACCGTCGCTGGCCGCAATTTGCCGGTGAGGCGCGGCGTGCCGGAGTATCGAGCTTCCTCTCCGCACCACTCCCCGGACAGGGGCAACCGCTCGGGACACTGAATCTGTACAGCCGCGACCAGTACGGATTCACCGATGCCGACGCTGCAATCATCGAACTCTTTGCCCTCACGGCGTACTTCGCGTTGCGCAGTTCGCATCGACTCGAGCTTGCCCGAGCACGCACGAGGGACCTCGAACTCGCCCTCGAATCCCGAGGCGTGATCGAGCAGGCAAAAGGCATCATCATGGGCACCCGACACGTCACCGCCGACGACGCCTTCTCGCTCCTCATCCAAGAATCCCAGACGAGCAACATCAAACTTCGTGTAGTCGCGCAACAACACATCGCCGCTGCGATCAACCCGAGCCAGGCCAACGCGGATACCCACGACACCAGGCCGTCCGCCAACTAGGTCCACCACCAAAAAGGGCGCCCCTCGGCTGATTGCCGGGTGGACGCCCTCTGTATTGGAGCCTCCTGTCGGGATTGAACCGACGACCTTTCGCTTACAAGGCGAGTGCTCTACCACTGAGCTAAGGAGGCGAAGTCGCACGCGTCGCCGCGAACGATCTTTGCGGAGCCATCATATCCAAGCCGTCACGGTGGCCGCGCGCGGGTCACATTAGATACCGTGGGCCCCATGAGCACCCCGCAGAGTCGACCACCGACGCGCCGCCCTTGATGTCGAAACTCGCCGAGGCCCTCGACCGTTTGACCGGCCACCGCCAGGCCACGCTGGACACGGTCACGTCGGCACCCGCGCCTCTACAACCGATCGACCTGACCGACGACGCAGTGGTGGCCGAAGTCCTCGACCTGGCAGTTCGGGTCGGCGAGGTGCTCCTCGCATCGGGAACGGCGGCGATGGACACCGCCGAACAGGTTCAGTTCATCGCAGCGACCTACGGTTTGGCTCAGTGCGATGTCGATGTCACGTACAACTCGATCGTTCTGTCCGCGTATCGAGGACCGACCCGCCCGCCGGCCAGCACGATGCGTATCGTCCACTACCGCTCGATGGACTTCACCCGCCTCGCTGCGGTGGACCGTCTGACGCGTCGCATCAGACGCGAGGCCATCACCCCGAATCAGGCCCACGAGGCACTGACGACGATCACAACCGCGCCCCATCCGTACAGTCGCTGGACCGCAACTCTGGCGTGGTCTGCGATGGCCGCGTCGGTGTCCGTGCTCCTCGGCGGCGGACTCCTGGTTGCCACGGTGTCATTCCTGACGACGATGGTGATCGACCGAGTTAACCGGGTTCTCAACCGTTTCGGATTGCCGTTCTTCTTCCAGCAGGTGATGGGCGGCCTGATCGCCGCTGCCCCGGCCGCAACCCTGTACACCTTTCAGGAACAGTTGGGGATCAGCATCAGACCGTCGCTGATCATCGCGGCCGGGGTGGTGGTTCTGCTCTCGGGGCTGTCGTTGGTCGGCTCGGTGCAGGACGCAATCATGGGCGCGCCCATCACCGCAGTGGCACGTTTCTTCGAAGTCGTGATGATGACGGGCGGCATCATCGCCGGCGTCGCGATCTCGTTGCGCGTCACCGGAATGTTGGGCTCGACGTTGCCACCGATCAACGTCGAAGCCTCCCCGATCACCCAGCTTCCGGTGCTGATGCTCTCCGGCGCATTCGCGTCGGTGTTCTACGCACTTGCCTGTTATGCGGAAAGGCGAGCGTTGACAGCCGCCTTCCTCGGCGGCGCGGCGGGCAGTGGTGTCTCGATCTACGTGCAGACACTCGACGTCGGGCCAGTCATCGCGGCTGCAATCGCAGCGACGGTCGTCGGCCTCGCCGGTGGTTTGATGGCGCGCCGGGCACTGACTCCGCCGCTTGTCGTGGCCGTCGCAGGCATTACGCCACTGCTTCCCGGTCTCTCGCTGTACAAGGGGCTCTATTCGTTGCTCAACGATCAGGTGCTGGTCGGGTTGACTGCCCTGTTGTCGGCCTTCGGTATCGGTTGCGCATTGGCCGCGGGCGTCACACTCGGCGAGTGGGTGGCCCGTACGCTACGACGCCCCCGGATTCTCATGCGTGTGGACTCACTGCGTCGTCCCATGGTCCGAAAGCGGAAACGCCGCACGCCGGCAGCCAGCAGGTAGAACTAGCCGAACGCGAAAAGCTGGGCACCTATGTCGGTGCCCAGCTTTTGTCGCGTGTTCCAGGAACGGATCAGCTCTCCGAGCTGCGTCCTGCTGCAGCCTGGTCTGCTTCCATCGCCTCGCGCAGACTCTTGGGACGCATGTCGGTCCAGTTCTTCTCCACGTACTCGAGGCACGCTGCCCGGCTCTCTTCGCCGAACACCACACGCCAGCCCGCAGGGACCTCGGAGAACGTGGGCCACAGCGAATGCTGGTCCTCGTCGTTCACCAGCACGTAGAAGCGTCCGTCTTCGTCATCGAAAGGATTAGTGCTCATCTCGCCTCACTTGTTACGTACGTTTCTTGTGCGCTCAGACTAGCAAGCGCACCGGTCGTCTTCTGGTTGCTCAGAACGGACGCCAGAATCTCGCCTGCACGTACCGCGACGTTCGACAACAGCGACGACGTCAGTCCGTGTGTCCGTTCCGTACCACCCTGCAGGTAGATACCGCCCGTCACGTCATCCGTTACAGCCATACGATAGTCCCGACTTACGGTACGCGGAACGGACGAATCAGACACGAGATCGCCCAACAACGTATCCAGCGGGGCCGCAGTGAAGCCGGTAGCGAGGACCAGTGCGTCGCACTCGAGTGTCTCGGTGAGTCCGTCGAGATTGCTACGAACGGTCAGTTCGATGCCGGATTCGGATTCGGTGGCACTCGTGATCTCCGACGCCTTGTGCATGAACAACCGGCGCGGACCGCGGACCATTTCCTGATACTCGGTGGCATAGAGGCTGTTGATCAATTCGATGTCGACAACCGAGTAATTGGTACTGCGGTGCAGCGCCAGAATCCGCTCACGCTCGGCGGCACTTGCACCGTGCAGAGCGTCGACGGCTTCCGGATCGAAGATGCGGTTGGCATACGGACTGTCGTCGGCGGGGCTGTATCCGTAACGAGAAAAGACACTGTGCACTTCTGCGTTCGGGTAGTGGGAATGCAGGTAGTCGACGATCTCCGCGGCACTCTGGCCTGCGCCGAGGACAACAAACCGGTTGTGTGTCGGTGCCGGCATCGCGTCGAGATGGAACAGGAACTGATGGTTGTGGAAACAGCGGGAGGACAGTTGCGCCCAGTCGGGAATCCGCTCCACCAGACCAGCAGCGACCACGACGTTTCGCGCAGTGACCACGGTCCCATCGTCTAGCCGAACGTCGAAACGGTCGACAATGCCGTCGCCGTTTCGATTTCCGTCGACTGCTTCGACCGCGGTTCCGAAACTCACGTCTGCATCAACCCGACAAGCGGCCCAGCACAGGTAATCGTTGAACTCGTGACGCGTCGGGAAGAAAGTCTGGTGATTGACAAAATCGACGAGGCGCCCGTGCTCGTGAAGGTAGGAGAAGAAGCTGTATCCGCTCTGGGGATTGCGGAACGTCACCAAATCCTTGGGGAAGGCAATTTGCATAGTGGCTCCGTCGAGGAGCATTCCCGGGTGCCAGGCGAACTCGTCCTGCTTCTCGAAGAATCGTGCGGTGACACGATCAACTGCTGCACAGTTTGCGTTGTGTTCCTCGATTGCGATTGCCAAGGCGAGGTTGGCGGGGCCGAACCCGATTCCGACAATATCGACAGTGAGAGATGCAGCACTGAAGTCACTCGGTGATTCACTCATACAGGTTGTCCATCCCCGACATCACGACCAGGCGGCCGATCATCGATCCCAAGTCAGAAGCAAAGGCTATCCTTAATTAGGTGAGGGTATCAACATGGCGACCCATCGCATAGCGCTTGGCGCCCTGCCACAATGCGACGCACGTCATAGTTTGTCGGCCAGGGTGCGAATCGCCTGTTCAGCGCCGGTCCCACGGACCGAACTCGAGCAGAATATCTATCGCAAAGCCGTCATCTTGGGCACGCACCACATGTTCGAGCGCATAGACGCGGAAGCCTTCGGCAGCTCGCGCTAGATCGGAAATGCCCGGCAGGATGTCCGGCTCAGGCGGACCGCCGACCCCTCGGTGATAGTTCTCGATCGAATGCCCGAGGTACATCACTCGCCCACCCGGCGCGACCCACCCGGCGACGCGTCGCAAAGTGTCGACAAGTTCAGCGAGCGGAAGATGCAGAAAGCTCACCAGAACCAGGTCAACGTCACTTTCCGTTGTCCATGACGTCGCATCACCGACTTCCCATTTGACGGCACTGTCCACGTCCGCCGACCGCGCACGGTCGATCGCCACCGACGAGTAGTCGACACCGGTCACCGACCAACCGTGCTCCGCCAGCCAGCGGGCATGACGCCCGTCGCCGCACGCCAGGTCGACGGCAGTTCCCGGGTCCAGGTCGGCCACACGCGTAGCCACCGTTCCGGCCGGGTCGATCCCCCACGGCTGCGTCACTGCTCTGTACCGCTCGTCCCAATCCGATGCATCCATGCGCGTCTCCTCACTTTCCGAACGAGTGTCTTCATCTTCCGGCCGAAATCGACGCCTCAGCCGCTCTCCGCCGACAGCCTAAGCCGACATCGGTACCGCACTTCTCATGGTCCGAGATGTGACAACAAGATACCCCCAGGGGTATACATGACAGCAAATCGTAAATACCCCCACCCGTATCAGGAGTTGGAATGACGACCGCAACAAGCGCCGATTCGGCGCCACCCGACCAGGGCGCACGCGACGGAGCACTCGCCCGACTCGGACGCACCATGGCCACGCATACCCGCTGGGTTATCGGCATCTGGTTGATCGCCCTCGTGGCACTTGGCGCCGCAGCACCAAGTGTCTTCACGTCATTGGCCGGCGCAGGTTGGCAAGCGAACGGGTCGGAATCGGTACAGGTCCGGGAGTTGGCAGAGCAGCATTTCGGCGGAAATTCCTCGGCCGCAGTCCAGGTTGTCGTGCATTCGGATTCGCAGCAGATCAGCGATCCGGAGTTGCAGGACACCCTCGCCCGCGCAACGGCACTGTTCGCCGGAGACAGTCGATTCGGTGACGTTGTCGCACCACAACCCGGCATGACGATCAGCCCCGACGGACACACCGGCATCCTGATTGCCGGCGCCAACGCGAGTACAGACGACATGGTGAGCGCCATCGACCAACTCGGAGGAAAACTCTCCGACCTCTCGACCAACGAGATCGAGGTGTACCCGACCGGCGCGTCGGCGTTGTGGAGCGATTTCAACAAGGCCAATCACGAAGCCATGATCAAGGCCGAAATGATGTCGTGGCCAGTCACTCTCGCGATCATGGTGCTGGCTTTCGGTTCCCTGGTCGCAGCCGGATTGCCACTGCTTTTGACCCTCGCAGGTCTCGTCGCGTCGGCCGGCGGACTGGTGATTCTCAACGAGATCACGCCGATCTCGGTGTGGGCCATGAACTTCGCGATGATGTTTGCCCTTGCACTCGGCATCGACTACGCCCTGTTCCTGGTGGCCAGATTCCGCGACGCGCTACGAAAGAACCCCGACCCCCGAGCCGCTGTTGCCGAAACAATGGACACCGCAGGCAAAGCCGTCGTTCTGTCCGGCCTGACAGTCCTCGTCAGCCTCACGGCGGTTCTGATCGTTCCCGCACCCGCAGTGCGCACGATGGCGGTGGGAATCATGCTCGCAGTGATCTTCGTTCTCGCTGCAACACTGACCCTGCTCCCTGCAGTTCTCGGCACAATCGGTGCAAAGGTCAACGCCGGCTCACTCCCGTACGCGCGGCGCCAGCAACACCGTTCCCCACTGTTCGCGTCATGGGCGTCACTGCTGCACCGGCACCCCTGGCCGTTCGGCATCGGCGCACTGCTGATTCTGATTGCGCTCATCATCCCCGTCGTCGGACTGAAAGTGGCCATGCCGTCCATCGCGGTGGTTCCCGAGGACGCTCCGGTCCGCCAGGGATACGAATTGGTACAGCAGCAGTTCGGTGACGGCGCTCCCGGAATGCTGCAAATTGTCACGACCGCCGAGGACGCAGAAGGGACAGCGCGCGTTGCCGAATCCGTCGACGGCATAGCGATGCTCACTCCGGCACAACCCTCGGCAGATGGTTCCGATCTGGTTATGCTGCAGGCGGTTCCGAGCGTCGACCCGTCAGATCCCGCGATGGAGAGCATCCTCGCCGACCTGCGAGAGCGACTACCCGAATCCGCGCGTGTCGGGGGCGCCCCAGCCGAGAATCTCGATCTTCAGCAAGCATTGAACGACTACCTGCCGATCGTGATTGCCGTGATTCTGACACTCGGATTCGCCCTACTGCTGATCGCACTGCAGGCACCGCTCATCGCCGTCATCGGCACGTTGGTGAGCCTGCTGTCCACCGGCGCGGCATTCGGTGTCGCGAAGCTGATATTTCAGGACGGCCACGGATCCGGCCTGCTCGGCTTCGAACCTCAGGGCTTCTTGAACGGATGGGGTCCGGTGTTCTTCTTCGCGATGATCTTTGCGATTGCGATGGACTACACCGTCTTCCTCCTCTCGAGCGCCAAGGAACACTACGAGCGAACCGGCGATCCCAAGATCGCTCATATCGACGGACTGGCACACTCCGGCCGAGTGATCGCAGCAGCGGCTGCCGTGATGGTGGCCGTATTCTTCACCTTCGCGTTGGCAGACCCCTTGCCACCGAAGGAGATGGGAATCATCCTCGGCGTCGCGGTCGTACTCGACGCCGTCCTCGTCCGCCTGGTTCTTCTTCCGGTTGCGCTGCGCCTTACCGGCAAGGCGGCGTGGTGGTCACCCACGTGGCTGCGCCGGGTTCTGCCGAAGATCAGCTTCTCGCACGGCTAGATCATGTACCCGACATCACTGTTAACCAGATACCCCTAGGGGTATGCTGAAATGAAGACGACAGAAGGAGAACTCCCATGGATATCGCTCTTGGCACCAAGGTCAGCGGAACATTCGACGACGTCGTGGCCCGCACTCGCGAAGCCCTCTCGGATCAAGGCTTCGGCATCCTCACCGAAATCGACATGCAAGCAACCCTCAAGGCCAAACTCGGTGAAGACATGGAGAAGTACCTGATCCTGGGTGCCTGCAATCCGCAGCTCGCGCACCGCGCCGTTGGGGTCGATCGTCAAATCGGCCTACTGCTGCCGTGCAATGTCGTGGTTCGCGAAGACACGTCGGCCGAAGATTCGTTTTATGTCGAGGCCATGAATCCGGATGTGATGGTGCAGGTTTCCGACGAAAGCGGACTCGAGGCGGTCGCGACCGAGGCGGCCACCAAACTACGCGCCGCAATCAGCGCACTCTGAGGCTTCGATCGTGAAGGATTCTGCTCGCTGCGCGAGCAGAATCCTTCACGATCAGCCGCCATGCCCCCCGGGGTACTCTCGTCCGAGTACGAACATTCGAGAAAGGGCCACGATGACCGGCGACGAAGAGAGCATTGCGCTCGTATTGAACAGACTGCGCCGCGCTCACGGCCAGCTCGCCGGAGTGATCACGATGATCGAGAGCGGCCGTGACTGCAAGGACGTAGTCACCCAATTGGCCGCGGTCTCGAAGGCACTCGACCGGGCAGGCTTCAAGATCGTTGCCTCCGGCCTGCGTGAATGCATGACCGGCGCCGAAGGCAAGGACCCTCTTACCGAAGCCGAACTCGAGAAACTGTTCCTCGCACTGGCCTGAGCGGTTATCCGGCCAGGAAGTCGATCAGCACCTTGTTCACGGCATCCGGTCGCTCGAGGTAACCGTAGTGACCGGTGTCCGGGATCTCTTCGTACGTCGCGGTAGCGATGCAGTCTGCAACCTCGTGGGAAAGGAAGGGCGGAATCATCCGGTCATCGGCGAAGGCTACCGACAGGCAGGGACGCATGATCGCCCGGTACTCACTACGGCGATCGAACGAGCGATCCATGTTCAGCTGAGCTCGAACGCCGGGTGCTGTTGTGCCACCGGAGAATTCGAAAATGTCCAGCCAGTCCCGGGCTGAGCGCTCGTCAGCCAAGGTAGTGGGCGACAGGTTCATCACTGCTGTTACCGCAGCGCGATACTTTGCGGGCAACTCGACGCCACTGTCGACCAACTCGCGCTCCCCCTCGGACAGCGTCTGCTGGAAGTGATCCATCCGAGCATGGCCGGCGAGGAACACTGCCTTGCGGACCAGGTCCGGACGGGCCAACGTGAGTTCCTGAGCCACTCGGGCACCCATCGACGTTCCGATCACGTACGCAGGGCCGCCACCGAGATGCTCGATCAATCCTGCGGTGTCGGCAACCATGTCCGGCATCGTGATACCGCTGACACTCTCACCGGACGGCGCGATTCCACGGTTGTCGAAGGTGCAGACGCGGTACCCCGCCGCAACGAGTGCGGGGGTCTGGTGAAGATCCCACACCCGCCCAGGACTTCCAGTACCCATGATGAGCACCACCAGATCCCCATCACCTTTGACCTGGTAATTGATCGGGATTCCGTTGATAGTGGCGACCGTCATAGCTGCCTTCCTCCTCGTGTTCTGCCGCTGCATTTCTCAGCCTGATTTCGGGTTGACCGAAGCTCCCCCGCTTGCGGCAACACTATCGCGTCTCGCGACCTTCCCATGCTGTCCACAGGTGCGCGTACCGCCCGCCGGCAGCCACCAACCCGAGGTGCGGCCCCTCCTCCACGATCCGTCCGTGCTCGAGCACGATCACCCGGTCCGCTGCCGCCGCTTGCGTAAGCCGGTGAGCGACAACAAGAGTGGTCCGCCCGGCCGTTGCCGCATCAGCAGCTGCCTCCAATTCGCGGGCACCAGCACTTCCGGCCTCCGCCGTCGCCTCGTCCAGCACCGCAACAGCCGGGTCTGCCAAAACCAACCGCGCCAACGCCAACTGTTGTGCCTGCGACGCCGTCATCTCGTGGCCACCTTCGCCGACAACGGTTGCAAGACCGTCACTCAAGGCCGCCACCCACGCAGACGCCCCGACGGTCTTCAGCGCCGACATCACGTCCTCCTCGGACGCCTCGGGTGCTGCGAGACGCAGGTCCTCGATCAGCGAGCCGGCAAATACGTGCACTTCCTGACTGACAATGCCGATGTGGCGTCGTAGGTCAGCGACGCCGGCCAACGCAACACCACCGATCAGCACGCTTCCCGAGGTCGGTGCCCACGATCCGGCGGCGATCGCCGCCACCGTCGACTTCCCGGCACCGGTCGAGCCGACCAGCGCCACCCGCTCCCCCGCGGCCAGAGTGAGACTGACGCCGTGGAGAACCTCGCGGCCGTCGTAGCTGTGCCTGATGTCCCGCAATGTCAGTGAGCGATCGTGAGGTTCGGCCACGTCGATGTCGGCGAGGTCGGGTTCCGGGATATCCACGACACCCACAAGGCGTGCGAGGCTCGCGCCCGCCGACTGCACTTCGTCGAAGGTGTAGAGAAGCGAACCGATCGGATTGAACAGGCGGTGGAACAGCAATGCTGCCGTTGTGGTCTGGCCGACAGTCACGATGTCGTCGCGCACCAGCAGGAACCCGACAACAAGGATCATGGACAGGCCCACGAACTCGGCCCGGTTCCCGCGCCCGGCGAACCTGGTGAACAGGCCGAACACTCCCACCGCAAGATCGCGGGCCTTCGCCGACGCGTCGTCGATCCGTCCGAGGTGCTCCTTCTCCAGGCTGTAGGCCCGCACCGTCCGGACACCTTGCACGCTGCTGATCAATGCCTGCGAACGTGCACCCATCGCCACACGCTCGGCCGCATAGATCGGCGCCGATCGTGGCAGGTACCACTTCAGCGCCATCGCGTACATCGGGAGCGCCACCAGACCGGCCAGTCCCAGACGCCAGTCCAGACCGAGCATGGTCACCATGCTGAGCGCGACCAGCAGAACGGCTCCGATCAGGTTCGGAATCACCTCGGAGACTGCCTTGGCGATCACGGCAACGTCATCGCCGACGCGAGAAAGCAGATCACCCTTACCGACCTTCTCCAGCGTCGGCACAGGCAACCGCAGTGCCCGGTCGACGGTGCGCTCGCGTAGATCCGCGAGGATGTTCTCACCCAGCCTCTTGACCAGATACGACGCGTATCCCGTGAAAACACCACCAACGACGGCCGCCGACGCGATGATCGCCACCACCGTCAGAATTGTCGACGTGGGAGCACCCTCACGAACCCGATCGACCAGGACACCGAACACGTAGATCGGTACCAACGCCATCGCGGCCGCTGCGGCCGACACCGCCACAACAAGAAAACTCTGCAGCTTCCGCTGCACCAACTCCGACCTCAACCACTGCCAGGTTTCGCGCCCGCCCGCGATCGGCAGCAGTTCGCGTGTCTCTTTCCCGGTCATCGCAGAACCGCCCCTCGATAGTCGGTGTCGTGGTGAGCGAGTTCGGCATGCGTCCCCTGTGCCACTACTACTCCCCGATCCAGAACGACCACACGATTCGTTGCCGCCAGCAACGCCGGGCTGCTCGTGATCAGGATCGTGGTGTGCAGCGCTGTTCCGCTGTGGCGCAATTCCGCGATGCCTGCCGCAATCGACGCTTCCGTTACCGCGTCCACCGCGGTTGTCGGATCATGCAGCACCAGCACGGGCGCCTTCGTGAGCAACGCGCGTGCCAGCGCGACCCGTTGCCGTTGACCGCCGGACAGGCTGGCTCCGCGGTCGGTGACCTCGAGGTCGAGTCCATGGGGATGGGAGTCGACGACATCGGCGACGGCCGAGGCAGCCAGCACCTCCCCCAGATCCGAGGACTGCGCATCGCCTGCGCCAGCTGCGAGATTGGAGCCAAGCGAACCCCCGAACAGATCGGTCAGGTGCGGTTCCACCAGCACGGTGCGCCTGGCCAGTGCCAAGTCCATGTCCTGCAGCGAAATTCCGCCGATCCGCACAGAACCTCGGTACTCGTGTGCGCCCGGTTGCCCGGACAGCACCGTGGCCAGCGCCTCGGCGTCCTGCGGTTGGTACGCCACGACCCCCAACAATTCGCCGGCGTCGCAGTGCAGATCGACGCCGCCGAGTGAACGGAATTGCAGCCCTTCGAGAGTCAGATCGTAGCCCGGTGTCTCGGTCACCGAGCCCGGGGTCAGGATCGGATCGGCGTCGAGCACCAACGCCAACCGATCGGACGACGCGCGGGCAACCGCAAAATATCCGGGGAGAGAAGCAAGCAGGCCGAGCGGTTCGAGAAAGAACTGCGCCAGTCCGACCACGGTGATCAACTCCCCCACCGAGATTCGGCCCTGCAATGCGAAGTAGCCGGCACAACCGGCGATCCCCACAGCAAGCAAAGCGCTGACCGTCGCCGACACACCGGTGTAGATCGCAGTGGCCTTTGCCGTGTGGACCGCAGATGCGAGGGCTTCGCGACTTGCACCGCGATAGCGATCGGACGCCGACTTCTCCGCGCCGATGCCGCGGAGCGGCCGCAGTCCACTCACCAAGTCCGTTGCCATTGCCGATGCCCGGGCGATCGACGCCTGCTTCCCCGTCGCGCGGGACGTGATCAGCGGCGCCGACAGTTGCAGTAGACCGAGAATGACCGGGGTGCCGATCAACACCGCCAGCCCCAGCGTGACGTCGATCCACAGCAACGCGACAGCCGACGCCACCGCGGCGGTCAGTGCCGCTGCTGCCCGCGGCACGATGTCGGCTATCCAGGACGCCTGTTCCGCGTCGGACGTCGATACCGTGAGCAATTCGCCGGATCGCAGGTTCGTGTGTACACCTCGCGGGTCGAGAACGCGGTGTGCCACTTCGAGGCGCAATCTGTGTGCCTCCTGCTGCATCGCCGTCACGATGAACCGAGCACCGAACCGCCAGGCTGCGGTGAGCACGAGAAACAACGCACCGAGCGCACAGATCGACACGACGAGCGTGGTGGTGTCCGAAGTCTCGATTGCCCGATCGATGATGACACCGATCGAAATCGGCACCGCGGTTTCGGCGAGTTGATGCAGGCACACCAGAACGGTGCCGATGGCCAGCGGTCCCCGATTACGCACGAGAACTCGACGCAAAATCGCAGCCCCACTGCTTTTACCTGCGCCTGATTCACCCGAATCGACGGCTTCACTCACCTGGGTCGTGCTCATGGAACTCCAAGCATTGATAGGGACGAGAATGTCCGGTAGACACAGAAGTAAGTCGACCCTAATGCATGAGCAACTAGCGTTGACGTGCCCAGTTCTCATAGAGTCGCTGTAGAACCATTGCTTGCGGAACCATTGCTTGCGCCGTGCAGGCAAGCACGAGAGGAACATGATGTCTGAGAAGACGACCGTCGAAGCCGAAGTCGAGATCCCGGACGAGGAAATCGAGACCGTAGCCGAGGAAACCGCCCGTATGGCACAGCGCGTTGTCGCTGCGTACGCGGAAGACGCCGACGAGTGCAGGATGCTGCTCTCGATGCTCGGAATCAGCCCCGTCAGCAAGCTCGACTGAATCTCGATCGAGTCTCTCACCTATACCTAACGAGAAGGAACCACGTGTCTGTCAGTCCGGAATCGGCCAGCTCAATCCCCTCTGACGACGCAGTTGCTCTCTCCGCAGAGAAGACCGTGTCCGGGCAGGCCGAGTTCGTCGTAGTAGCGAACCGCCTGCCCGTCGACCTGGAGCGGTTGCCAGACGGTTCCACAAGATGGAAGCGCAGTCCCGGTGGTTTGGTCACCGCTCTCGAACCGATCTTGCGTAGCAAGCAAGGTGCGTGGGTCGGCTGGGCCGGTGTTGCCGACGCCGACATGGACCCCATCGTCGAAGACGGACTGGAGCTGTACCCGGTACCGCTCAGCGCCACCGAGATCAACGAATACTACGAAGGCTTCTCCAACGCCACGCTCTGGCCGCTCTATCACGACGTCATCGTCAAGCCCGAGTACCACCGCGAATGGTGGAACGCGTACGTCGAGATCAACCGCCGCTTCGCCGAAGCCACCGCCAAGGCTGCGGCCCACGGCGCGACGGTCTGGATCCAGGACTACCAACTTCAACTCGTACCGAAGATGCTGCGGATGCTGCGCCCCGACCTCACCATCGGGTTCTTCCTGCACATTCCGTTCCCGCCGGTCGAACTGTTCATGCAGATGCCGTGGCGAACCGAGATCATCGAAGGCCTCCTCGGCGCCGACCTCATCGGTTTCCACCTTCCCGGCGGCGCACAGAACTTCCTCTTCCTCGCCAGGCGGCTTGCGGGACAACAAACTTCACGCGGCAACGTCGGCGTCCGCTCCAAACTTGGTGTTGTGCAGGTGGGTTTCCGCACCGTCCGCGTCGGCGCGTTCCCCATCTCCATCGACTCCGGCAAGCTCGACGAGCGATCACGCTCCAAGGCAATTCGCGACCGCGCCAAGCAGATTCGCAAAGAAATCGGCAACCCCAAGAAGATCATGCTCGGCGTCGACCGCCTCGATTACACCAAGGGCATCGACGTCCGGTTGAACGCACTGCACGAACTACTCATCGACGGACGGATAGATCCCGCCGATACCGTCATGATCCAGTTGGCAACTCCCAGCCGCGAGCGCGTCGAAAGCTACGTCCAGATGCGCGGCGACATCGAGCAGATGGTCTCCCGCATCAACGGCGAGTTCAGTGAAGTCGGCCGCCCTGTTGTCCACTACATCCACCGACCGGTCGACCGCGACGAACTCATTGCGTTTTTTGTTGCCGCCGACCTCATGTTGGTCACCCCACTTCGCGACGGCATGAACCTGGTTGCCAAGGAATACGTAGCGTGCCGCAGCGACCTGGGCGGCGCTCTACTGCTCAGCGAATTCACCGGTGCGGCAGCAGAATTGCGTCAGGCATTCCTGTGCAACCCCCATGACCTCGACGACGTCAAGGACTCCATGGTGGAAGCACTGAACCAGCCGAAGGAAGACGGACGCCGCCACATGCGCGCCCTGCGCCGTCAGGTACTCACTCATGACGTGGACCGTTGGGCTCACTCGTTCCTCGACGCTCTCGCGCACGGCGGCGCTGCGGGGCCGGCACTGATCGCACCGGACGAGAACCACGAAATCGACGACAACAACTGAGTACGCCGGCATGAAACAACCCGGCCGAGGGGACTCCCTCGGCCGGGTTGTTTCATGTCGAGCATGTGTCGATCAGAACGGCTGAACGCTATTCACCAACCAGCGACCATCCTGCTTCTCCAGCCCCATCTTGACGCGGCTGCCACTGGCGACTGCCTCCGGCGAATCCTTCGACGTCGTAATCTGATTGAGGAAGAGCATCGTGGTGGCGGTATCCGGTGCGGCATCGAGAACTGCCGCGCCCTGTACGACAACCTGGACGGTCAGCGCCTTCTCCTGCGCGCCGGGAATGATGACCGACTCGATCAACTCGGTGAACTGATTCTGGAAATCGCCGGTCAATCCTTCTGTTGCCGAGTGCAATTGCTGATCGACATTGTTGTGGTCGTACTGGAACATCGCGACTGCCTGGTCCGAGGACACTTGCACCACTTCTTCTCTGGTGTTGTCCGTGGCCGCCAGATCCCGAGTTCCGTCCGGACCGAAGTACAGATACGCCGACAAGCCTGCCAGTGCAATCGCCAGCGCGCTGATCACGCACAAGACGATGGTCAATGGTGACACGCGCGCGGACGTCGCGCCTGTAGCTGTAGTTGCTGGGTCTGTCGTCTCCGGGGTCATGGCACAAACTCCACATTCGAGGCAAGGAGCTGCCCGTCGGTATCGCACATGGTGATTCGCAGGCGATAGTTGCGTTCCTCGGGCTCGGGTTGCTCCGCGTTTTTCTGCATTGCACGCACCGCGACGAGCGAGGTTCCACAATCGCCGTCGATCTTTTCCAACCCGGCTTCGAGGATCTCGCCGTCCGTCTGGACGCCTACCTGTCCGAGAACGTCGACAAACGAGTCCTTACGTCCGTCGAGTTGCGATTGAAATTCCTCGGTGGTGCCGGCCAAGAACTTGTCGAGATCGGCGCCCGCAGTCTCCGAATGCAGAGTCGTCAGGTTGAGCGCTGTGGTCCGCGCACCGGCGATATATGCGGACCGTTCTTCCTCAGCGCTGGAAGCCTTGCTGCGATCCACCAACAGCAGTACAGACACCACCGCAAACACCAGCGCGACAATGGATGCCAGGACTATCCCGCCGACCAACTTCCCGGACTTCGGTGGCGTTGTTGCCGGAACCGGAGGTTCGGAATCCGGTGACACCGCCGCAGGCGCCTTCGGCTCTTCAGCGTGCGACTTCGGTGCACTGACACTCGCTTCGGTTTTGGTCAGTGCGACAGGTTGTTCAGCCGGTTTCTCACTGGGCACTGTCTTTTCACTGGGCACTGCCTTTTCACTGGGCACTGCCGTTTCACTGGGCACTACCGTCGACGCTGCGTCTGTATCTGCGCCGGTGGGTCCGGCGCTCCGGGACGCGCGACGGCGCACCCGCTGCTTGGGTTCTTCTTCCTTCATCAACCTTGCTGACCCTTCATGAACTCTTCGAGACTGATGTCTCCGCCGGCACCGAGTTTCGGCTGCGAGTACGTCCTCCCGTCGGGTCCTATGTACGTGCCTGTAGTCGGATCGTACCGACGTGCGGTGACGCCAGGCTCCGACGCATAGGAACTGGGGGTCGCGGTGATCGGTTGCGGCGGCCCGGTCTGCGGATTGGTGCCCAGGGGCTCGTAACCGGTCCTGCACTGTTCCACTGTCGCGGCGCGGCGCCCCGGGAATTCCGCGCACGGCAGGTTGCGTGCACCGCGCACGGCGATCGGCGAGTCCTGGGCTATGCGGCAGAACAGATCCGACGGAGTTGCGATCGGTGATTCGTCCGCGGGACTGCGCCACTGCTCGGCGGGGAGGAATCCTGTGGTGCACGGCGGCGGATCGTTGACTTCGAGGTGGAAGTCGACCAAGGCGCCATCCGCGGGGTTTCCGGAGCCGGCGACCGTAACGAGCGCTGCCGACAGCGGCGGGTAGATCACAAGGATCTGCTCGATTGCGTTGTTGTACAACACCCCGACCTCACCGACGGACACCAGGTTCGCCAAGAGAATCGGCAACGTGGGTTGAAGATCCTGGAGAAGTGCATTGGCCTCGGACGCCGCTGCCGGGCCCTTCTGGATAATCGCCCGCAGATCCGGGTCACTGGCCCGCAACTGGTCTGTGAAGGTCACCAGATCGCTTGTCCACGAACGGATGGCGTCGCTGCTGACAATCTGGGTGTCGAGCAGCGGTCCGGCCTGCTCGATCAGTGTCTTGGTGGCGTCGGAGTTGTTGTTCGCTTCTTCGACGAACAGGCGAGCCGAGTCGATCAGCTTCTGCAGATCCGGTCCCGCACCGTTGAACGCCTTGAAGGATTCGTCGATGACGGTCTTGAGTTTCGTGTCGGAGATGCTCTGCAGCAACAGATCTGCCTGATCGAGTAACGCGCCGACATCCTGGGGCACGGAACTGCGGTCAACCGGTATGACGGAGCCGTTCTCCAGGTGACCGGATACGACGATGGCACCGGAGGAGTCGGTGTGCGGGATCAGATCGACAAACTGCTCGCCGATCGCGGACACGCTTTTGACCACGGCGTCGACGTCGGCCGGAATCTCGACTCCGCTGTCCATGGACAACTGGGCGTTCACACCGGTTTGTGACAACTCGACGGCCTTCACTACGCCGACGCTCTGGCCGCGGTACGTCACGTTGGAGTTCTTGTACAACCCACCGGTGGAGGGTAATTCGACGGTGACGGCGTAGCGTCCGATCCCGATCATCGCCGGAACACGTACGTATTGTGTTGCCATCACGACCAGACCGATGACGGTCAATACCGCGAAGATGACAAGCTGGATGCGGACGAACTTTGTGAGCATCATGGTGCTGGTGCCCCCTGAGGAAGTCCTGGAATGGTGATCGGCGGAAGTCCCGGGATCGTGATGGTGTTCGGGTCCGCCGCGGGAGCCTCTGCTGCCGGGGCTGCGGGAGCCGGAACTGCGGCCGGCCTGAGTGGATCACTCAACGGGTTGCCTGCCTGCCCGCCCAGCCCTGCTTGCGTGCCGAGAACACCTTCCGGGCCGCCCAG
Organism: Rhodococcus globerulus; assembly: GCF_019334125.1. Taxonomy (NCBI): domain Bacteria; kingdom Bacillati; phylum Actinomycetota; class Actinomycetes; order Mycobacteriales; family Nocardiaceae; genus Rhodococcus; species Rhodococcus globerulus. The sequence continues at coordinate 5,378,455 of NZ_CP079698.1, read as the reverse complement.
GGAACCTGCAAGCGGTGTACCGGTGAGGAAGTTCGCGTCGAGTCGCGGCAGCGTCAAGTCGATGGTCATGGCCAGGTTGGCGTAATCGCCTCGAATGACGTTGTCGATTCCGTTTTGCGGGAACGGGAACGTGAGCAGAACCCCGAGCACCTGCGTCAGCGCATTACCGGAATCGGCCAGCGCTTTCAGAGTTGGAGACAGCGACCGAACATTGGTGGCAAAATCCTCGCCGCTTTCGTTGATGACGCGACTGGCCACCTCACTCAGGCCGCCGAGGGACGTCAACGCGTTGGTGATGTCCTGACGTTGTGCCACCAGGATGTCCAGTGCCGGGGGGATTCCGTCGAGCGCCTTGTTCAGAGTGTCACGTTGCGCCTCGACGGTGTACGACAGCCGGTCGATACCTTCCATCGCCGAAATGATGTCTCCGCGTTGCTTGTCGAGGCTTCCGACGAGCTGGTCGAGTTGCGGGAGCAAGTCGCGAACAGCATCCTCTCGCCCGATGAGTGCCGCGTTCAATTCCGTGGTGATGTCCTGCACCTGTGCTAGTCCGCCACCGTTCAGTACGACGGACAACGAAGACAGCGTCTGCTCGGTGGTCGGGTAGGCACCCGCTCGTTCGAGGGGAATGACGTCGCCGGCCTCGAGACGCCCCTCCGGCGCCTCCTCGACCGGCGGAGCCAGTTCGATGTGCTGCGATCCGAGCAAACTGGTCTGCCCGATCTTCGCGGTCGCGTTGGCGGGCAACTCGACCTCGGGGTTGAGCGACACCGTCACCAGAGCATGCCAGCCCTGGACCTCGATATTCGAGACGCTCCCCACGGCCACGTCGTCCACCCGGACGGGTGAATTCTGCGACAGGGTAGTGACATTGGGCATCTCGATCTGAACCTCGTACGACCCCTCGCCTCGGCCCTGGGTGCCGGGCATCGGCACGGAGTTCAGCCCGTTCCATTCACAACCACTGGCGCCGAGAGCAACGCCGACGGCTAACGTCACCACTACTGCTTTACCTCTGGCGCGCATCAGTTGCCTCCCCCCATGTTGAAGAGTTCGGTGAGGTCCTTGGGCACGGACGGCATCGGCACGCCGTTCAACGGATCTGCTGCCGCCTGCGGGGCCGACGCGGCCTGACCCGGGCTCGCCGCCGCTTCCAAACCGGGCTCCGTGTACACGATCTGGTCCGGGAAGGCCTGGACTCCGGAGACCGGGTTGAAGAGGAATCCCGGGTAATTCATGATGAGCGTGCTGAGCACCGGGCCGAGATACTCCTTACACAGGTCGGCACTTCTCTCAGCTGGACCGGTATCGATGGCTTGAATGGATCCGCAGATCCACTGAATCGGATTCTTGAAGTTACTCAGTGCAATTGCACCGGTCATGCTGCCCTGCGCCGGCTTGTAGATCTGGTAGAAGTTGGCCAGCGATGTCGGGCCCGAGTGGAGCACCTGTTCGATCTCGGGGCGCTTGTCGGTCAGGACCTGGGTCGCGTCGGCCAACCGCGCCACCGATTCGCTCAGAGCTGCCTGATTGTCGTTGACAAACCGCTGGACGTCACCCACCGCGAGGTCAAGATCGCTGAGGGCCGTGCCCAATTCGTCGGAGCTGCTTGCGAGAACACTGCTGACCGAAGCGAGATGTCCGCTGAATTGCACGATCTGCTCGTTGCTCGAGGACAGCGCGGTGACAAACGCCTGCAGGTTACGGATGGTGGAGAAGAGATCCGTCCGGCCTTCAGACAGTGTGTGCATGGTGGCGGACAACTCGCGCAACGTCATCCGAATGGATTCTCCATTGCCCTCGAGGTTGTCGCCGAGCGTATTGATGAAGCGTCCCAATGAACCTTCGTCGTCGATACCTTCCGGGCCTAGTGCCTCGGAGAGTTTGGCAAGTTCCGTTTTGATCTCGTCCCACTCGACCGGGACCGCGGTGCGTTCGATCGGAATAACGCCACCGTCTGGCATCTGGTCACCACCGGAATACACCGGGGTCAGCTGAACGAACCGCGCAGAAACGAGGCTCTGCGCGACGATGAGAGCCTGAGCGTCCGCTGGTACGTCGACGCCGCGGTCGACAGCCATCTCGACGTAGGTGTCCTGATCTCGAGGCTCGATCTTCGTGACCTTGCCGACGTTGACGCCGAGTACGCGGACGACGTCGCCTTCGTACAGTCCCGTCGTGGACACGAAGTGGGCGGAGATCTTGGTCTTGCCCAGTCCCGGAATCAGAAGGTAAGCCGCGGCCGCGACGAGTAGCACGACCAGCGCCGCAGCGCCGATCAGTACCCACTTATTACGCGAGCCGGTGGAGGCTGTTGTGTCGGTCATTCTCCTGGCCCCCTGATCGTCGGCGGAATCCCGGGAAAGAAGTCCTCGAGATCCGACGGAATTTGTTCGGGATCAACGCTGCTGTCCACCAGGGTCTTCCACCAGTTACTGGGAAGAATGTTGATGATGAAGGCGTCGAAGAACGGTCCGCTTGCCACGGTCTCGCCGAGTGCCGTGATGTACGGGCCGAGGCCGTCGAGCGCGCCGGAGATGTTGTCCTTGTTGTTCTGAAGAACCTCGGCAACAGAATTCAGCTTCTCGAGGGTGGGACCCATCTGGGCCTCGTTCTCCACAACCAACCCCGAGAGCTGACGTGATACCGCTGAGGTGTTGACGATCAGCTCACTGATCGCGTCACGGCGCAAGCTCAGCTCACCGAACAGCTTGTTTCCGTCCACCAGCAGAGAGTCGATCTGCCCGCTGCGATCCGCGAGAATCTTGGTGACGTCCTCAGCGCGCGAGAGCAATTGGAGCAAACCTTCGTCTCGCGCGTTGATGCTCTGCGAGAGCCGAGTCATGCCGTCGAGGGCTCCCCGCAACTCCGGCGGGGTGTCGGCAAGCGTATCCGAGATCGCGTTGAGAGAATCGTTGATCTGTTCTGTGTCGAGTTCCGCCGCGGTGGTACCGAGATCCCCGAGTGCTTCGTTGAGTGAGTACGGAGAGTTGGTGCGTTCCAAGGGGATCGGCGTACCGGTGCGCAACAGCCCCGGCCCCTCGGACCGAACGGCCAGCGACTTGCGGCCAAGCACGGTATTCGTCTTGATGTCGGCTGACGTCTGTTCTCCGAGTGCAATGCCGTCCTGGACGGTGAAGGTGACCAGCACGCTTTGATCGTCGAGTTCGACCTCGCTGACCTTGCCGACGTTGACGCCGGCCAGCGTCACGTTGTCACCGGCAACCAAACCGCCTGCGTCGGCGAAGTAAGCGGAGTGCCGGATACCGCCGGACAGGAACTGGAGCTGATCGTATTGCAGTGTGGCACCGACCGTCGCGACAGCCAGGACCAGACCGACGACGCCGATCTGTACGGGATTTCGTTCACGGGCAGGACTCATTGTGTCTTCGCGCACCTTCCCGTGGTCTGTACTGCCGTGGGCAGGACGATCGTGGTTCCGTCCGGGCCGGAGAATTTGAAGGTGTTGGCGCACAGATAGAACTGGAAGAACGAACCGTAGGTTCCGACGCGGATCAGCTTCTGGTAGTCCGAGGGCAGACGCGCGAGTGCGGTGTTGATGTCTTCCTTGCCCAGATCGAGTTGTGTCATCGTGCGGTTGGTTTCACCGATCAACGTCTGAATGTCCGGACGGGTAGCTCCCAGTAGCGCCGCAAGATCCCCTGTTGCACCCGCGATTTCGGTGATCGAATTTGCGATCGGACCGCTGTCCTGCGCCAGACCACTCACCAACTGCTGGAGTTGATCGATCGTGGTGGAGAACTGATCGCCCTTGTCGTTGATCGTCCCGAGAACGTCGTTGAGATTGGTGATCACGTCACCGATCAACTGGTCGCGATCCGCGAGCGTATTGGTGAACGAATTGGTGTTTCCCAGAAGAGAAACCAGAGTTCCGCCCTGGCCTTGCAGGACATGAAGCAGCGCTCCTGACAGATCGTTGACTTGCTGAGGATCCAGCGCGCGCAGGAGCGGCTTGAAACCACCGAGCAACAGATCCAGGTCCAGAGCGGGCGATGTCTGATCAACCGGAATCGAACCGCCTGACGACAAAGATTCGGTCGAACCGGTGCCTTCCAGTAGCTCCATGTAGCGATCGCCGACCAGGTTCTCGTAGCGGACCGTCGCTTTGGTGCTCTTCATCAACGAGTACTGGGTATCGACGTCGAAGCTGACTTCAGCCTGGTTGGAATCGTCGATGGACACGCCCGTCACGGATCCGACCGGAACACCGGCGATCCGTACCTTGTCGCCGGACTTCAGACCGGAAACATCGGCGAACGTGGCGTGAAAACCGTTGCTACTGCTGAATCGCACCTGACTGAACACGATGGCCAGTCCGGCAAAAATCACCGACATGACGAGTGTGAAGATCAAGAGCTTTACCGTTGTCGGTCTCATCACTCCCCGTCCTGTTCGTAAGAGTCCCCGAAGAGGAACTGGAAGATCGTCGGAACCGTCACCTCGAACTCCGTGTTGGGCACGAACGGCACGTTTCCGGTGTTGGTGACCGCAAACGGGGCCTTACCGTCGACCTTCGGATCGAAGGTGGGGAAGCCGTAACAATTCGGGCCGCCCGATGCGGCAACCTTGGGAAGGGACTCCGGATTGGTGTACGCCTTTGCACCCCACATGAAGCTCGCACTGAGCATCAAGGCCGCTTTGTCACCGGTGCCGGCCATCGGCTCGAATTTGATGCGCCCGTCGTTCAATCCGACGAGGAAGCACGTCAGACCGGGTGAGTATTCCTCGAGCAGCGTCGTGGTTGCCGTCAGGGTGTCCAGGGACGTGGTGAGGTCCTGCTCGTTGTCGGTCAGCAAGGCGTTACCGGTGTTGGCGAGGCCGGTGATGTTGAGCAACAGCAGATCCAGGTTGGCCTGCTCGGCCACGATGGAACCACTTGTAGTGGTTGCGTTGTCGAGGATGCGCAGTAGGTCCGGTGCCACGTCCGCGTACAGGTTGGTGACCGTGGCCGCGCTCGCCAGATCCTCTTGCAGTTGCGGCAGCGTGGGATTCATCTTCTGCAAGTAGGTGTCGCCCAATTCGAGAACCTCGCCGAGTGCTTCGCCGCGGCCGTTGAGTGCCGTCGAAATAGCACCGAGTGTTGCGTTCAGCTTTTCCGGCTCGACCTGGGCCAGTACCTCCGAAAGATGTTCGAACACACTGTTGAACTCGACGGTCACGCTGTCGGAGGTAATGACCGCACCTTCTTGAATGGGCTGTGTCGACGGATCGTCCGGGATGACGATGTTGACGTACTTGGCTCCGAAGACGGTGGTGGACTTGATCTCCACGCCGGCGTTGGACGGAATCTTCGACATCTGGTCGGGATACATCGCCAGTTGCAGACTCGCTTGATCTCCGTCGAGGGAAATCGATTCGACGCTGCCCACCTGCACGCCGCGCAATTTCACCTTGGCGTCCGGTTCCATGACAAGACCGGCGCGAGCGGACATCACGGTGATGGGGGTGCTCTCGGTGAAGCCGCCCGCAAACATGGTGAGTGCGACGGCCACGATTGCCGCGAGTCCGAGGATCAAACCGGCCGCGGCAAGTTTCTTGTGCCACCTGGGAACTGTCATTCTCTCCGTCCCCTATCCCGACAAGTTGAAGTTGCCGGACCCACCGTAAATGGCGAGTGAGATGAGCAGGGTGACGGTGACAACCGCAATCAGTGAGGCGCGCACCGCATTACCCACGGCGACGCCGACGCCGACCGGGCCACCGGTCGCGTTGAAGCCGTAGTAGGTGTGAATCAACATGACCGCTAGGGCCATGACTATCGCTTGCGCAAACGACCACAATATGTCCGTGGGTATCAGAAAGGTTGTGAAGTAATGGTCGTACACACCGCCGGACTGGTTGTACAGGTACACCGTCGCAAAACGGCTGGCCATGAACGACGCAATCACTGCCAGCGAGTACAACGGGATGATGGCGATCATGCCGGCCATGACACGGGTGCTGACCAGATACGGGATGGATGGGATGGCCATCGTCTCCAGTGCGTCGATCTCCTCCGACACACGCATCGCTCCGAGTTGCGCGGTGGAGCCGGCACCGATGGTGGCGGCCAAACCGATTCCCGCGATGACGGGTGCGGCGATACGAACGTTGATGAACGCTGCGAAGAATCCCGTCAGTGCCTCGACGCCGATGTTGCCGAGCGAGCTGTAGCCCTGCACGGCGATGGTGGCTCCGGTGAAGAGAGTCAGGAAGCCGACGATCACGACGGTGCCACCGATGACGGCCAGTGCTCCGGTTCCCATGCTGATCTCGGCGATCAAGCGAAGTGTCTCGCGTGGGTAGCGCATCAAAGCCTTTGGTGCATGCCCGATCGCTTTCGCGAAGAACAGTGCCTGATCACCGATGCTGTCGACGCCGCGAGAGACGGATCGAATCTGCCGCCGAGTTCGCGGGAAACGCCCTGCTGCTGCCAATGCCATCAGTACGCCTCCCGTCCGTCGTGGTGTGTCACAGTTCTCCTGCTCGCCGTGCGCCTCATCCGGCCGTCAACTTGATACCGATGGTGGTGATGAGCACATTGACGACGAACAGCGCCATGAAGGCGAACACGACGGTCTGGTTGACGGCGTCGCCGACGCTCTTGGCGCCGCCCTTGACGTTGAGCCCGAGATACGAGGCGACAAGTCCGGCGATCATGCCGAAGAGTCCAGCCTTGACCATCGAGAGCATCAGCTCGCCGAATCCGGTCAGCAAGGTGATGCCGTTGACAAATGCTCCGGGGTTGACGTCCTGGATGAATACCGAGAACACAAAACCGCCGAGGATGCCGATGGTAATGACCAGGCCGTTGAGCAGCAGGGCCACTCCGGTGGACGCAAGCACCCGAGGCACAACAAGCCGCTGGATCGGATTGATGCCGAGCACTCTCATCGCGTCGATTTCTTCGCGGATGGTACGGGCGGAGAGGTCCGCGCAGATTGCGGTGGCGCCGGCGCCGGCGACGATGAGGACTGTCACGATGGGGCCGACCTGTGTGACGGTGCCGAGCGCGGCTCCCGCACCGCTGAGGTCGGCAGCGCCGATCTCCCGCAGCAGGATGTTGATGGTGAAGCTGACGAGCACGGTGAACGGGATGGCGACCAGCACGGTGGGGACCATCGAGACCCGGGCTACGAACCAGGCCTGATCGATGAATTCCTGACGCTGGAAGGGACGAGAAAAGACTGCCCGCAAGGTTTCCGCTGACATCTGAAAGAAGCCACCGACCGCCCGTAATGGCACCTCGACGAGGTCTACCATCCGTCCTCCTCGTCTCTTGTTGCCGCAACACTGTCTGTTTGCATAGTCCAGCCCCCGACAGCTTGTGACTCAGGTCATATTAACTAGAACGTGTTCACCTGTCAAAAACGGGCGCATATCACCGGGAATAGCCAAATTTCACGACCGGGAAACCCTGCATCGAACACACCTCATACTGTCCGCCATTTGCGGCCAAATGATCGAAATATCATGCAAGTTAATACTTTTGGCGGATGATCAACATCGGCGATGCCGTCAACAATCAGAAAACGCGCGCTCCGTTCGCGGGTTCTACCACCCTGCCCATGACGCGCGAAATTAGAACACAGTCCACTTTTTTGAAGACCGACAGTCTCGTATTCGCGACAAATCAGTCATTCGGACATGTGACCATGCTCTTTCTACCAAAAAACACGACGACAACGGCGATATCTGTGAATTTGAGTTTCGTGTCGTGGGCAAGCCGGCAGCAACCCGCGTCAGCCCAACTCCCGAAGAGCTGCAGAAGCCGAGAACATCGTGGCGGGATCCCGGTCGGCAAAGTAATCACCGATCGCGACGGACAACGACTCGGGCGACCAGGCCGCCCCGTCGGCGTCGAACCGCCGCTCCACCACGGGCGCCGCCATCAGCGCGACCATGGGGCCGTAGACGATAAAGACCTGACCGTTGACTGCGTCTGCTGCCGGCGATGCCAGATACGACACCAACGAGGCCACATGCTCGGGTGAGAGCGGATCGATGCCCTCGTCCGGCGCGTCACCGAAAACACCCTCGGTCATCGACGTCCGTGCCCGTGGGCAGATGGCATTGGCGCGCACCCCGTATCGAGACAACCCGCGAGCGGCGGAGAGAGTCAGCGCCGTGATGCCCGCTTTGGCGGCACCGTAATTCGGCTGACCTTCCGGCCCCAGCAATCCCGCTTCGGACGACGTATTGACGATGCGCCCGTATACCGGCGCGCCGGCTTCCTTCGACTTGGTGCGCCAATACGCAGCGGCGTTGCGGCACAACAGAAAATGTCCACGCAGATGGACTTCGAGTACCAGATCCCAGTCTTCGTCGGACATGTTGAACAGCATCCGATCGCGGACGACTCCGGCGTTGTTGACTACGATGTCGACACTGCCGAACTGGCCTTGCGCCTTCTCCATGAGCGCGTCCGCCGTGGAACGTTCGCCGACATTGCCGGCTACAAATTCGACCTTGGCGCCCAGGCTACGAATCTCGTCGAGAGTTGTTTCGACGGCCTCGTTCGGCGCCAGATCGTTGACAACCACCGACGCGCCGGCTTTCGCCAGGGCGATGGCCTCGAACTTTCCGAGTCCCGATCCGGCACCGGTCACGATGGCGACCTTGCCTTCGAGACTGGTGTCCTCGCTCTTCACAGCATTCATCGACGCGTTCTCCCAGTTCTGTGCGATCGTGAACCCGACCGTCTCGGCGGAGCCTGTCGGGCCTCACGACTTCGCAACTTTAGAACGTGTTCCTGTTTTGGGCAATAGCCCTCACGGATGTTCCGTCAATGCGGCGCGTGGGCACTGGGCGATCGCGGAACGAACATCCTCCCAGCGATCCTCCGGTGGACGCGCCGAACTGATCACCAACTCCTCGTTGTCGTCGAGGTCGAAAATATCGGGGGCGATACCGACGCAGACTCCGTTGGCCTCACAACGGTCCAGATCAACCCTGACCTCCATGGGTATTCCTCTTCTCTACTCACACATTTGGGCGCCACAGACTAGTGGAGAAACGGGCATCGCAGGGCTGCGCTCCGCACCGTTCCTGCCATAACACTAGAACCTGTTCCACCTCGTGTGCAATGATTCGGAAAAGTAGCAGAAACGAGTGCCTGGATTCGCCCACGTGCGTGCCACGCCCGGAGAACCTGCCTATAGAACCTGTGCCAGATAGTCGATTTGTATCTCTACTTCGAGAGGCAACCATGCACATCACCTACACACCTGAGCAACAAGCGCTTCAGGAGGAGTTGCGCGCGTACTTTGCTCAACTGATGACCCCGGCTCGCCGCGAAGCCCTCGCAGCCACCACCGGCGAGTACGGCGAAGGAAACGTCTACCGCGAAGTTGTGGCACAGATGGGCCAGGACGGCTGGCTCACGCTCGGCTGGCCCAAGGAGTACGGCGGGCAGGAACGATCCGCCATGGACCAGCTGATCTTCACCGACGAAGCCGCGATCGCCGGAGCGCCGGTGCCCTTCCTGACCATCAACTCCGTGGCCCCGACAATCATGCATTTCGGCACCGAGGAGCAGAAGGCATTCTTCTTGCCGAAGATCTCGCGCGGCGAACTGCATTTTGCCATCGGGTATTCCGAGCCCGGAGCCGGAACCGACCTGGCATCGCTGCGCACATCCGCCGTCAAGGACGGCGACGACTACATCATCAACGGTCAGAAGATGTGGACAAGCCTCATCCAGTACGCGGACTACATCTGGCTCGCCTGCCGCACCGATCCGGATGCCAAGAAGCACAAGGGAATCAGCATGCTGATCGTCCCCACCACCGCCGAAGGATTCTCCTACACACCGGTGCACACCATGGCCGGACCGGACACCAGCGCCACCTACTACCAGGATGTGCGTGTTCCGGCGTCGTCGATCGTCGGTGAGGAACACGGCGGCTGGGGCCTGATCACCAATCAGCTCAATCACGAACGTGTTGCGCTTACCTCGGCCGGTCCGATTCTGACGGCGCAGCGCGAGGTCCGCGAGTGGGCCCAGAACACCAAGCTTCCCGACGGCCGACGCATGATCGATCAGGAATGGGTGCAGATCAACCTGGCGCGGGTTCATGCCAAGGCCGAGTACCTGAAACTGATGAACTGGGAAATCGCGTCGACCACCGATCACGCTCCTGGCCCGGAAGCGGCGTCGGCCAATAAGGTGTTCGGCACCGAATTCGCCACCGAGGCTTACCGATTGCTGATGGAAATCCTCGGAACGTCGGCCGTCATCCGGCAGAACTCCCCCGGCGCGGTCCTACGTGGACGAATCGAACGGATGCACCGTTCCTCGTTGATCCTGACGTTCGGCGGCGGCACAAACGAAGTGCAGCGCGACATCATCGGTATGACGGCCCTGGGCTTGCCGCCCTCAAAGCGATAAGGACACCTCGCGACATGGATTTCACCTTCACCGAGGCCCAGAACGATCTGGCCGGCCTCACCCGCGGAATTGTCAACGAACTGGTCACCAACGACCGCCTCCGTGAACTCGACGCAGCGCAGGACCGCACCGACCGCACACTGTGGGCGGCGCTCGCATCGTCCGGCGTTCTCAGCGCAGCCTTGCCGGAATCGCTGGGCGGAGACGGATTTGGTGTGCTCGAGCAGTGCAGCATTCTTGTCGAATTGGGCCGGGCTGTTGCGCCGGTGCCGTATCTGACGTCCATCGTGTCGTCCGCCGCCGCGATCGCGGAATTCGGCGACGACACCCAGCGCGCCGACTGGGCTGCGCCCGCAGCACGCGGCGAGAAGATCCTGACAGCAGCGCTGTCCGAAGAATGGGGCGACAATCCGGCTCTCCCGTTCACGCGTGCGAACCGAACGGAAACCGGTTGGGAGCTGACCGGCACGAAGATCGTGGTCGACAGCGCACCGATAGCCGACCTCTTCCTGGTCCCCGCAAGCACCGACGACGGTGTTGTCGTGTTCCTGGTGCAGCCGGGCGACGTCGGTGTCAGTGTCACAAGGCAGTCGATAGTCGACTTCGGCAGCGCAGGCCAGGTCGATCTCGATGCGGTCCAACTACCGGACGACCGGGTGCTCGGCTCGGTGGCTCGGGGCTCCGAGATCAGCGAATGGATCGTCGAACGTGCCCGACTCGGTTCCAGCGCATACCAATACGGTGTACTCGATCAGGCCCTGAAATTGACCGCGGAATACGCGCGCGAGCGAGTCCAGTTCGGTCGCCCGATCGGCAGCTTCCAGGCTGTGGCTCAACGACTGGCCGACGGGTACATCGACGTCAAGGGAGTGCGTCTGACTCTCTGGGCAGCGGCCTGGCAGCTGAGCGAATCTCTCCCTGCCAGCGAGTCCGTCAAGACCGCGAAGTTCTGGGCAGCCGACGCCGGCCATCGCGTCGCACACACCGCCGTCCACGTCCACGGCGGCGTCGGATTGGACGAGGATCACCCGATCCACCGGTACTTCCTCGCTGCCAAGCGTCACGAATTCCTGCTCGGCAACACCACCGATCTGCTGCGCAGTCTCGGTAAGGAACTCGCTGACGAGCCCGCATGAGCTTGTCTCATTAAGCGGAGTCCCACCAAGCGGAATACCCGGACCTGGTCCTCGACGAATCGGTAATGATGCAATTATGAGTGAGAGCCCCACCGTTTCAGATCTGCTCCTCGGAGTCAGTGAGATCGACTCGTACGGCATCCGATTCGAGGACCAGGTCATCACCTGGCGCGAGCATATCCAGGCCTCGTTCGACCGCGCCGCGATGCTCGATGCTGTGCTCGACCACGAGCGTCCACGACACTTCGGTTTGTTGATGGAGAACATTCCGGAGTTCTCACTGATGTTGGGCGCCGCGGCCTTCTCCGGCACGGTGCTGGCCGGACTCAACACAACAAGGCGGGGGCCGGCGCTGGCTCGAGATGTCGCATTGGCCGACTGCCAGATCATCTTCACCGAGAACAGTCAGGCGCACCTTCTCGACGGGGTCGACCTCGGCGACGTTCGGGTAATCAACGTCGACTCGCCGGAGTGGGCGGAACTGTTGGCGCCCTTCGCCCGTTCCCCGCACAACGCCTGCGCAGTCTCTCCCGACGACCTGATGATGCTCATCTTCACCTCGGGGACCAGCGGCGATCCCAAGGCTGTTCGTTGCACGCACTCCAAGATCGCAGATCCCGCGATCATGCTCGGCGATCGATTCGAACTCGGGCCGAGCGATGTCATCTACATGGCAATGCCGATGTTCCATTCCAACGCGATCATGGCAGCGTGGGCAATCGCACTGCATCGCAAGTGCGCAATTGCCATGCGCCGCAAGTTCTCCGCTTCGGGATTTCTCCCTGACGTCCGCAAATACGGGATCACCTACTCCAACTACGTCGGCAAACCGCTTTCCTTCATCGCCGCGACACCCGAGCAGCCCGACGATCACGACAACACTCTGAAGATCATGTACGGCAACGAGGGTGCCGCTCCCGCAGTCGCCACGTTTGTCCGTCGCTTCGGCGCGCGCGTCATCGACGGATTCGGTTCCACCGAGGGTGGAGTGTCGATCGGCGCAGCGCCTATCCCCCGTGCCGGCACTCTCGGACTGCTCCCCGAAGGCGTGAAGATTCTTCACCCCGAAACCGGAGTTCCCTGCCCACCTGCAGAATTCGACGCGGATGGCCGGATCGTCAACGCAGACGAGGCAACCGGCGAAATGGTCAACGTGACCGGTCCGGGAGCCTTCGCCGGGTACTACAAGAACCCCGAAGCCGACGCCGAACGTATGCGCAACGGTCAGTACTGGACCGGCGACCTCGCGTACGCCGACGCCGACGGATATGTCTACTTCGCGGGGCGCAGTTCCGGGTGGCTGCGCGTCGACGGCGAGAACATCGGCGCCGCCCCCATCGAACGCGCGCTCACCGCCTACCCCGGCTTTGCGCAGGTGTCCGTCTACGCAGTCCCGGACAGCGATGTCGGCGACCGAGTGATGGCGTCGGTCATCCCGGTAGGTGATGTCAGCAACTTCGATCCCGAAGCGGTTGCCGCATACATAGATTCACGTCCTGAGCTGGGCCCGAAGCAGAAGCCCACACTCATCCGGGTCTGCAGCGAATTTCCGCGGACCGCAACCTTCAAAGTTGTCACCCGAACCCAGAGCGCGGAGCGCTGGAATACCAGCGATCCGGTCTGGATCCGTCAACGCGGCGAGGCCGAATTCCAGTTGCTCACGCCGGAGCGGGCGCTCACTCTCGAGAAAGTCACGGTCGGAGCACAGTGAAGGTGCGGCGTCGGCTCAGTAGTGTTGCGCGAGCGGCTTGTGTGCTGACACTGTCTTGTAGAACTCGGTGAGCTGAAGCTTCGACGCCGCGGCTTCGTCGACGACAACTGTTGCGTGTGGGTGCAATTGAAGAACCGATGCGGGACAGACCGCGGCGAGGGGTCCTTCGACCGCGGCGGCGATCGCGTCTGCCTTGTGTTCTCCGGTTGCGATCATCACAAGATGTCCTGCGTCGCAGATCGTTCCGAGACCCTGTGTGATGACGTGGCGCGGAACGTCGTCGAGGCTCTCGAAGAATCGTGCGTTGTCTATCCGGGTCTGTTCGGTCAACGTTTTCACCCGTGTGCGTGAGGTCAGCGACGACGTCGGCTCGTTGAATCCGATGTGGCCGTTTGCCCCGATGCCGAGGAGTTGTACATCCACCGGACCGTTGGCGGCGATCGCGCGATCGTAGGCCGCGGCGGCGCCGAACGGGTCTCCGGTAGTTCCGTTCGGACTGAACACGCGAGCACTGTCGAGGTCAAGGTGATTGACCAGCTCGGTCCGGATTACCTGCGCATAGGACTCGGGGTGTCCATCCGGGAGGCCGACGTACTCGTCGAGCAGAAAAGCCTGCAGGCCGGCAAAACTCAAGCCTTCCTCGCGGTGGCGCCTCGCAAGTTCGCGGTAGACGGAGAGCGGCGACGATCCAGTTGCCAAGCCCAAAGTTCGTGCGCCGGAGCGTACTGCGTGGTCGAAGATATCGGCGACAACCGTGCCGGCTGTATCCGCGTCGTTGACGATGACAATTTCCATCGGAGTTCTTCCCCTCAGCTTTCCATGGTGTTCGTAAGCCAGTTTCCCGAAGCCATGACTGCTCGGGGCAAAAGTTTTTGGTCGGTAACGACAAGATCGGCGCGGCATCCCGGGACGAGGTCACCGACAATCCCGGTCAATCCCAACAGCGCAGCGGGAGTTGCAGTTGCGGCGGTGACCGCCGAGAGCAGATCAACGCCGGCATCGAGCACCGTCCGCCGCACGATATCCATCAGTCTGCTGGTACCGCCGGCTATAGCAGTGTCGCCTTGTCCGGCAAGTCGGGCCACTCCGTCGACAACGTCCACGTCGAGTGGACCGAGCGGGTACCGCCCATCCGGCATACCTGCTGCCGCCATGGCGTCGGAGACCAGAGCAATCTGATGTGGGCCGACTAGATCGAACACTGTGGAGACCGTTTCGTCGGCCAGATGAACACCGTCCCCGACCAACTCGACCACCATCTGGCCACGGGCTGCGGCCGCCAGGCAGGCAGCCACTGCGCCAGGCTCACGGTGGTGCATAGGCGCCATTCCGTTGAAAAGGTGTGTGGCACTGAGCGGTGCCTGAGCGGAATGCGCGATCGAGCGGGTGGCGGTGGGATTGGACGCGTCGGTGTGACCGATGCTGACCACTACGCCGTTCTCGGTCAGCATGGTCGACAGTTCGGCAAAATGCGCGGTCTCGGGTGCGATGGTCATCGAACGGATGTGACCGCGCCCGGCAGCCAACAGCGACTCGAGCAGGGCTGGATCGCCGTCGAGAATGCTTGCAGGATCCTGTGCACCACACCGCAGTACCGACAGGAACGGTCCTTCCAGATGGATTCCGGCGAGCGTGCCGCGCTCCACAAGCGACGCCAGCAATTCGATGCGGCCATGCAAGACATTCGGCGGCGCCGACACCAACGACCCGATCACCGAGGTTGTTCCGTTGTGTCGGTGGTGATCCGCCGCTGCGGTGGAGCCGTCACGATCGGCTTCCGGGAAACCGAATCCGCCGGCCCCATGGCAGTGCACGTCCACGAGACCGGGAATGATCGTCGTGCCCGGATCAGCGGGTTCCGGGAGCTGATCCGTCCGCTCCGACGCGGGTCCGGCCCACACCACTCGATCACCGGACGTCTCGACAACTCCGTCGGCCAGCATGCGGCCTCCGGTGATCAGCTTTCCACGCAGGATCACGACATCACCTGTGTTGCAACAGAACTGTCCATGTCGGCGATCCCCAACTCGCGAAGTACCGCGTCCGCGAGCACATAGTGCCCGTTCTCGTTCGGATGGAACGCATCAGCCAAGAGTGACGGCGGCGGCCCCTCCGGTGAATCCGCGAACCACTGCTCGTAGTGATCGATGAAGATCGCGCGCGTCGACGCGGCAACCTGGCGGGTCATCTCGACGTAGTCGATCAGCGCGGATCGCGTCGGCGCGTTCGGGACGTCGATGGGTGGCGGCGTCTGCAGAATCGGAACGGCACCGAGCGCACGTGAGCGGAAGATGATGTCGGACAGGTCTTCCCGGAATCGTTCGAGGTCGTCGCCGCCGCCGAGAGCGTCGTTGGTGCCGAGCATGATCAACACCACCGACGGCTCGAAGATCTCGATGCGATGGGCAAATCCGTCACGGACGTCGGACGAGCGGTTACCGCTCACGCCGGTGTTGATCACAATGTGATTGAACAACGACATCTCGCCACGGATGCGTTCCGCAAAGTGTTCGACGTAGCTGCGCTGCCCGTTTGTGTGAGCCAAACCCTGCGTGATGCTGTCGCCGGTGAACACCCACCGGATCGGTGTGGACGAATTTTTCAGCAGTGCTTCGACTCTGCGACGCTCAGCCGTCATCGACCATCGCTCCGCGCGCCCGCAATCGCCTTGGCGAACGTCGCGGTAATGAAGGCTGGATCGGTGATCGCGGTACCCACCACTACCGAATCCGCACCAAGCGCAATCGCCTGCGCTGCATGCTCCGGGCTGTGGTAGCGACCTTCCGCGATCAGCACTGCATCGGGAAGTGCATTCCTCAGTTCCGAGATCAGCTCCAGATCGGGACCACTGAGCCGTCGACTGTTCTCGGTGTAACCGGCAAGGGTACTCGAGATGATGTCGGCGCCGGCCTCTGCGGCCGCAATGCCATCTTCGAGCGTTCCACAATCAGCCATCACCAGAGCGCCTCGCGCATGGACTGCCTCGACGGTATCCGCGAATGTCAATCCGTCCGGGCGTTGGCGCAATGTCGCGTCGGCTGCAACGATTTGTGCACCGGCGTCGACAACGTCCAACGCGGATTCTCGTGTCGGAGTGATGAACACCCCGGAGGATCCGATCTTCGTCAGACCGATCACCGGCACCGTCACAGCAGCGGCGACAGCGGCGACATCGGGTGTTCCGCCCACTCCGCCGCAGCGAATCGCGGCAGCGCCGCCGTCGACGGCAGCCCTGGCCATCCGCTCGATTGTTGCCGTGTCACGCAGCGCGTGCCCATGGCCAGCCTGGCACGAGACGACCAGCTTTCCGCTGATGATCTTCAGTAACTCGTCGAGTGTCATCGTGATACCTCTGTTCGTGTTGCGGCGGCAAGCAGTCCGGCGCCCACCAATGGCGCGTCGGTGCCCAACCGTGCCGGGAGAATGGCGGTCTCGGCGATCGGCTTCATCGCTTCGACTCGGAATGCCGACATCAAGGGCGACAGCAGATCTGCTCCGATCTGGGCGGCGCCGCCGCCGATCACGATCACCTCGGGATCGAAGGCCGTTGCCACTCCGGCCAGAACCCGGCCGAGTAGTTCACCCGCATCGGTGATCACTGCGCGGGCAATCGGGTCACCCGAGTGCATCAGTGCAACCACCTTCGGCAAAGGCTGCACGGGAACACCAGCCCTGGCGGCATACTCGGCAGCCATGGCGGGTCCGGAGGCAACCGCTTCGAGGTGATCGGTGCGGCCGCAGCCACAGCCGATGGCACCGGCCGCGGGAACGAGCAGATGTGCCAGTTCACCTGCCGTGCCGTGAGCGCCATGACGGAGTTCACCGCCGATGGACAGCGCGCCACCGATGCCGGTGCCGATCGAGACGAACAAGACGGAACTCCGACCGTGGCCGGCACCGATCATGTTCTCCCCGTGCGCCATAACTCGCACGTCGTTGTCCACGGTCACCGGCAGCGACGTACGCGCTTCGAGCTCACTGCGCACCTCTGCGCCCATCCACCCGGGCAGGATGTCGGAAGCGAACACCACTCGACCACTGGACCGATCGACGATTCCCGGTGCACCAACACCGATTCCGTCAACGGTGTGTGTGACGCGTAACTGGTCGATCAGTGCAGCTGTAGTGTCGAGCACCGCGTCTCGGCCCGCCGCCGGTGTTGCTGCGCGTACGGATTCGAGTACTTCACCTGAGGAGGTAACCACGGCTGCAGCTACTTTGGTGCCCCCGATGTCGACACCGATCCAACGCTCCTGCCCGTGCGTCATCGTCAGATCAGTCCGGCGCGTTCGAGAATGACCTTGATGGTTGCGGCCTCGGACTCGTCGAGAGACAGCATCGGAGCGCACATCGTGTTGCTCGAGATGACACCGCGCAGAGCCAGTGCAGTCTTGAAGGCGCCCAATCCGGCAGCACCTGCACTGACGCGGCCCGGCGTCGGCGCGTCGACGATGGAGAAGAGATCCGTGAGCCGGTCCTGCTCGACCTTGGCGGCAGCCCAGTCGCCGGCCTGCGCGGCGCGCCACAACCGGACGTAGCCGTGGGGATCGACGTTTGCCAGGCCGGGCACCGCACCTGATGCACCCATGAGCAGGCAGCCGTCGACTACAACCTCGTGGCCGGTGAAGACGGCAAAGTTCTCCAGGCCGACGGACTGACGCAGCAGCATGCGGAAGCTGACGTCGTCGCCGCTCGAGTCCTTGACACCGGCAATGACACCTTCGCGGCCGAGTTCGACCAGCATTGCGGTGGAAAGCTTGCTGTGAACACGGACCGGAACGTCGTAGGCAAACAGCGGAAGGTCCACTGCCGCATGGATGGAGCGGAAGTGCGTGGCCGTCTCTTCGGCATTGGTGATCGCGTAGAAGGGAGCTGTAGCGACGATGGCGTCGGCACCGGCCTCACGTGCCTGCTCGGCAACGGCGATGACGCGGTTCGTCGTCATGTCGTTGACACCGACCAACACCGGCAACTGGCCGCCGACATGTCCGATGGCCGTCTGCACAACCTGGGCGCGCTGAGCATCGGTCAGGTAGCCGACCTCGCCCGAGGAACCGAGGATGAACAGGCCGTCGACGCCCGCCTCGATCTGCATCGACAGGAGTCGCTCGAGCGACTTCGTGTCGACGTCGCCATCAATGGTCAAGGGTGTGACGATCGGAGGAACAATTCCGCTGAAGGTCGTGGTGTCCGTGCTCATGGGGTCTCCGTACGTTGATTATCGGATTAAATTGCGGGGCAAAACACTTGAAGGTTGATCACACGGAAACCGGCTGCCCGCACGCGGCGGACCGGTATGCGGCGTCGATCACGCGCATCGATGCGCGAGCGTCGGCAACCGAGTAATCGGGGTTGATCCGGTTCGGCAGTCGATCGAGTAGGTGAGCGAGGAAGCTCGACACCGCATTGTCGGATCCGAAGCCCCCGATGGGTAGTGCGGTGACATCACCGGAAGCACCGAACTGCATGAGCGCTGGTTTGTCGTCGTCCGAACTGGCGTAACCGTGCGATCCGAGTACCCGAACCGTTGCGGTATTGGCACCGAAACCTGGTGCTGCGGGGATTCTTCCGACTGTGACGGTCGCAGTGACGCCGTGTGCCAGCGCGAGTGAAATGAGCGCGGTGTCTTCCACACCGAACTTCTCGTGTGCGCCGCCGTACAACGTGCTTGTCTCCGCGTACACCTCGGTGACGTCGAGTCCGGTGAGGTAACGGAGGTAGTCGGCGGCGTATCCAAGGAAGTTCACAACTTCTCCCCCGCCGGACAGTGCTGGGTCGACAACCAACTCCGGCCGTTCCACGGATGTCGCAAAATGTGTTCCGCTGGCGAGGAACTCGATGTCCACGTGGCGTGGAAGTCCGAGGTTTCCCGCGTCGATCCAGCGGCGCAGTCTCCGCAGGGCGGGTGAATGCGTGCGGTTTACTACGGTGCAGATGCGCCCGTTTGCCTCAGCTGCTTCCTGAACCGCCGCGGCTTCTGTCTCGTCGATTCCCACCGGCTTGTCCACGAGGACATCAAGTCCCGCGTTCAAGGCAGCTATAGCGAGCCTCGCATGCCGAGCCGGTTCGCTGCAGATCACTGCCAGATCGATCCGGTCGGGGTCGAGAAGCTCACCGAGGTCGTCGATCCACGCGATGTCGGCGCCGGCAGCCATCTTCATTCCGTCTTCGCGGATCCAGTCGGGCACCGATGATTCGTCGGCGACACCGACCAGGTGCACGCGGGGGTCGGCTCGCAACAAGTCCGCGTAGGACCCGGCATGCCTTACGCCGCTGATGAATCCGACACGGATCGAACCAGTGCTGGTCATTGCTGCCCTCCGATTGCAACGGCGCGCCCGGTATCAAGCGATTGTTGCGCGGCGACGGCTGTGGCGAGCGCCGCGCGCACCTGCCAGTTCTGGACCAACGGCGTCTGAGAACCGTCAAGAGTGCCGATCCAGTGGCGCATCTGATGCGTCATGGCGTCTTCGATCGACGACGGCGGCGCGTTGGTGATGTCGGACATGAGCCCCGGGTCATCGCCCGTGTCGTGCGCGAGAGTGCCCTGCGTGCCCGAGACGACGATGCGACGCACCATCTTTCCCGATTGTGGCAGCGCGTACGCCAACTCGATCAGCGCCAAGGAACCGTCCTCGAAGCGGACGGTCAGATGGAAGCTGTCATGAACGGGCATGCCGGCGGCAAACGTCGGAAAGCTGCGAGCGAACACGCGAATCGGCTTGCGGTCGATCAGCCAGGTCACCAGATCGAGTGCGTGAGTTCCGTTGTGAACGGGATGCCCACCGGAGCGTTCCTTGTCGTGTTGCCACCCGCGCCAGCCGCCCGGCCAGACGTGGCCGGTGTACCAACTCAAATGGATCAAACGGGGATCACCGATAGCGCCCTGCGCGACGGAAGCGCCGATCGAGGTGATCGACGGCTGGAACCGCACGGTCTGACCGACCATCAACGACGTACCGTTGCCTTCGGTCGCTGCAACCATGGCGTCGAAGTCGGCGACGCTCAGCGCGGCCGGCTTCTCCACGTGGACATGCTTTCCCGCACGGCCGGCTGCAATCGTCACCGGCGCATGATCCGGAGTTGCCCCGACGACGTTGACAGCCGTGATCGACGGATCTGCCAGAACTCGGTCCAGGTCGGTGCTCGCCTGCGCGCCCGGTGCGAGGGCAGCCACCGATGCAGCCCGGTTCAAGTCACTACCGACTACGTAGGCGACCTCCACTGTCGGCAGGCCGGCGAGCGAACGTACGTGGTCCCGCGCGATTCCGCCGCTGCCGATCACGGCAACGCGGACGCTCATCGCGCAGCTCGAATGTCCGCGGGCTCGGCCTGTCCGAGACGCACCTGCTGCGCCACGACCAGTGCTCGGTCGGTGTCCGCCGTGAGGGGCGATTCGGCGCCGGAATCGAGAACCCGTGCGATCTCGTCGATTTCGTGGCGGATTGCGGCCTGCATCCACACCGACGACGCCCCGCCGCCGGAGTTGTACTTCTGCGTCTTGGTTGCCGAGTCGATCAAGGACTGATTCTCGTCCGCGTCGTCGAAGATGGGCCAGGATTCGACAACCTGACCTCCGGTGAAGCGCTGCACAAGTCCGGTACGGAAATCCGCCCGAAGCGCGCCGTCCGATCCGTTGACCGTCAGATCCCACGACGACGTGTGCGAGCGGGTCGAGATCGTGTGGGTGCCGACCGCGCCGTTGGCGAACTTCACGACCGTCGTCCGGAATCCGTCGTCCGGTGTCGCGATGCTCGACACGCCGTCGACGTCACCGCCGAGCCAGCACATCAAATCCAGTTCGTGAATCTCGTGAGTGAGTTCGCCGCCGGTCTGACTCTTGTCGAGCTTCCACCACTGTGGGTCCGCGCCGGCGGTGTCTATCCACCGGGACCTCGATGTCTCGATGGCGTTGACGTCACCGATGTCTCCGGACCGGACCGACGCGGCCAGGGCTCGCACACCCGGCATCATCCGCATGATGTGTCCGACCATGAGCGTCGAACCGTTGGTGTCGGCACACTCGATCATGCCGCGAGCTTCGGAGAGCTCGACTGCGAGTGGCTTCTCCACGAACACTGCCTTGCCCTGTGTCAGTGCGGCAAGTGCCGGTTCCGCATGGGTGTGATTGGGCGTCGCGACTACAACAAGGTCGATCGTCGCTTCAGCCGCCACCGCACCGTGATCGTTGGTGGGGGTCGCACCGAATTCTCCCGCAGCTTCCGTCGCCCGCTCTATATCTCGGTCGCAGAGCATCGTGAGTTCGAAACGTGGATGGGCAGCAAACTCGCGTGCGAGTGAACTACCGAAGAATCCGCAACCGACCACGCCGACTTTGTATCGGGTCATGAAGTCTCCAAAGATTGGATAAGGGATGTCCTATGTTATACGGCCAGTGAGATCGACCGTCAATTCGAGGTCGGTAACACAGTCTTCATCTATGCAGGTGAGAGCACTAAATGGTGAATGAAACTCGCCGAAATACGAAATTTCTCCCCGCAAGTTCTCACGACTCTCTAGACGCGTTCTGATCCACAATGTAGGTTACGCAACATCGGACGTCGAACATAGGACATCCCCTATCCCACCCGAGATGTCCCGCTCCCCGCCTTGGAGGCCGCCTTGAAGAACCAACGACCGCTGAGCTCCGCCATCACCCGCCGGGACCTGTTCCGGTACACCGGCCTGCTCGGAGCAGCTGCAGGTATCACCGCAACACTCGCAGCGTGCGGCGGCGGCCCCTCGTCGACCTCGGCCGTGGGCGGCTCCTCGTCCACGGGCGACCTCACCACCGCCATCGGTTACGGAAACGACCAGAGTTTCGATCCGATGCAGACCGCATCCGGCTTCCTGATGGCCGCGGTCAACCACGTGTACGAAGGCCTGCTCGAGAACGATCCGGCCACCGGCGAGACGTATGCCGCGCTGGCGAAGACTGTTCCCACCGACGCCACCGCGTCGAGCTGGACCATGCAGATCCGCGACGGCGCCACCTGGCACGACGGCACCCCGGTCACCTCGGACGACGTTGTCTTCAGCTTCGAGCGCATTCTCGATCCCCAGCAGAACGTGCTGATCCGCGCCTTCTTCTCTTCCTGGTTGCAGTCCGTCACCAAGGTCGACGACCAGACCGTGACACTCAACTTCAACTACCCGTTCAGCGCTGCCGCTCAACGCCTTTCGATTGCCAAGATCATGCCCAAGCATGTCTTCGACGGCCATTGGGACGAAGCCAAGTCCGGCGCGCTCGTGGTCGGCTCCGGTCCGTACAAGGTGACCAGCCATACTCCCAAGAGCAACACGGCATTCGAAGCCTTCCCCGCGTACAACGGCCCGCGTCCGGCCAACTTCACGACCATGAACTGGCTGTCCATCGTCGACACGTCCTCGCGTATCGCACGAGCATCGGGCAACAATGCCGGCGCTCAGCTCGCCGACAACATCCCCGTCGCGAACGTCCCGACGCTGACGTCCGGTGGACGTACCGTCGAGGGCAATCCGGGCATGAACCTGATGTACCTGCTCTTCGACACGACGCAGGCACCGTTCGACGACGTTCGTGTTCGCCAGGCTATGTTCTACGCTCTCAACACTCCGAAGATGATCGAGATCGCCCTGGGCGGCAAGGCCGCTCCGGCCACGAGCTACCTGTACGAGCGCAATCCCGACTACTCGCGCGCGTCCACCGTCTACTCGTACGATCCGGACAAGGCACGCTCGCTCCTCGCTGCCGCCGGCGTCAGCGGACTCGACCTCACGTTGCTCTCCACCAACGTCAGTTGGCTCGCCGATTGCCTCCCCACTATCAAAGAGTCCTGGGACGCAGTCGGATTCAACACCACGCTCGAGCCGCAGGACACCAGTGCGATGGTCAGCAAGCTCAACAGTGGCCAGAAGTTCCAGATCGCGGCCGGCACGTCGAACCCGCAGGCTTTCGGATCCGACGTCGACCTTCTCGTTCGCTACACGTACAGCAAGGGCGGCCTGTGGACCAAGACGTACGCCAAGTGGGACGACACGCCGCAGGCTCAGAGAATCTACGCCACGATGGACGAGGCAACTCGCGAGACGGACCCCGCCAAGCGCAGCACCCTCGTGCAGTCGTACCTGAACCAGATCGCCGAAAACGCTGTCTACTACCCGGTTCTGCATCAGGAACTGCTGACCGCGTGGGATCCGCAGAAGATCACCGACGTCACCCCGCTGCCGTACCCCGGCGTCAACCTGCTTGCGGCAAAGCCGGCCTGATCGCCCGCGCGCGGCAATTTCCCGTCAACTGAGAGATCCCCCGATGGCCAGAGTCCTCCCCATGCTGATCAGGCGATTACTGATACTGATCCCCCTGATCCTCGGCATCATCGCGTTTGTTTTCATCGTGATGCAGTTCGCGCCCACCGATCCCGCAACGGCGGCGTTCAACGGTGGTAACCCGACGGCAGAACAGTTGCAGCAGTTCAAGGAAGAGAACGGACTGCTCGACCCACTGCCGCTGCAGTACGTCCACTTCGTCACCGATCTCCTCAGTGGGAACATGGGTGACAGCCTGATTTCCGGTACCCCGGTGCTGGATTCGATCTCCACGGCACTGCCGCTGACGATTCAACTCACTGTTCTGGGCCTGGTGATCGCCATCGTGCTCTCACTGATCTTCGGTGTCACCAGCGCCCTGTTCCGTGATCGTTGGCCAGATCAGGTCATCCGGGTGGTTTCACTCGCCGGCGTCGCCGCACCGTCATTCTGGTTGGCGCTGCTCATGATTCAGTATCTGGCTGTCAAACTCGGGTGGTTCCCCACCGGCGGCTACGTCAATCCGGCCGACTCGGTCACGGACTGGCTGTGGTACATGGCGCTCCCCGCTTTGTCTCTGTCACTCCCCGTCGCGGCTCAACTCACCCGCATCATCCGCACGTCCATGGTCGAGGAATTGGACAAGGATTACGTCCGCACGGCCATCGGAAGCGGCCTGCCCTACCCCGTGGTGATCGGGCGAAACGTGTTGCGTAACGCGCTGATCAACCCGCTCACCGTTCTGGGTCTGCGCGTCGGGTATCTCTTGGGTGGCGCCGTTGTCATCGAGCAAATCTTCGGCCTTCCCGGCATGGGTCAGCTCATGATCAACGGCGTCACCAACGGCGACCCCGCAGTTGTCCAGGGTGTTGTCATCGTCATCGCAGTCGGTTTCGTCGTCGTCAACCTCGCGGTCGACATCCTCTACCTGCTTGTCAATCCACGACTTCGGAGCGCAGCATGATGAGAAGAAAACTCACCGAGAAGCTTTCGCGTCCCGGTATCACCTTTTCACGGTTTCCCCTCTCCGCCTGGCTCTCGATGGCCGTCCTCGCGATCATCGTCCTCGCCTGCCTGTTCGCACCGCTCATCACGCAGTACAGCCCGCTCGAACAAGCTGTGGGTACGTCCGGACCCAGCGCGGAACACTGGTTCGGCCAGGACAGTCTCGGCCGAGATCTGTTCAGCCGCTTGCTGTACGGCGGACGCTGGTCACTGACTATCGGCCTCGGGTCCACCTTCCTGGCACTGTGCGCCGGCGCCCTCATCGGTTCGGTGGCCGCAACCAGCCGAAAGTCCGTCGACGAGACCATCATGCGTGTGCTCGACGTCGTCATGGCGTTCCCGGGCATCGCGCTCGCAGCCGTCCTCGTTGCAGCGTTCGGCGGTTCGATCCCCGTCCTCATCGTCACCATCGCCTTCCTCTACACCCCGATGGTTGCGCGTGTCGTTCGCGCCAACGTGCTCGCCCAGTACGGCGAGGATTACGTCGCCGCTGAAAAAGTCATCGGGGCAAGCACTTCCCACATCGTCGTCAAGCACGTCGTCACCAACTGCGCTGCCCCTGTTCTCGTGTTCTGCACGGTCATGGTTGCCGACGCCATCGTGCTCGAAGCCAGCCTGTCGTTCATCGGCGCGGGCGTGCGACCACCGGACCCGTCGTGGGGATCGGTAATCGCCGACGGCAAGAACATGGTCCTGCTCGGTGGTTGGTGGGCAACGGTGTTCCCCGGTCTGCTGATTCTTCTGACCGTGCTCTCCCTGAACGTCCTCGCCGAGGGTCTCACCGACGCGATGGCTGATCCGAGCCTGAAGAAGACCAAGAAGACAGCTCTCGAATCAGCCCGCACCGCCGCTGCGGAGGAAACGTCCAACGAGCTCATCCTGGAAGAAGAGGCCGCGCGAGACGCCGAATCACTGGTTGTCAGTGATGACTTCGCCGACTCGAGTGTCATTGTCACCAAGGCGCTGAAACCGGTCGTCGCGCCGACGCCACTCGAAACGCACCTGAAGATCCTGGCGGAAACCGAACGGACACGCACCGATCGTCTTGTCTACGAAGGCGACGCCGCTCCACTGCTCGAGGTACGCAATCTGACGATCCGTTTCCCGGAACGCTACGGTGACACCGCGATCGTCGACAACGTCAGCTTCACGGTCCGTCCGAACGAGACGATGGCTCTGGTCGGCGAATCAGGCTGTGGCAAGTCGCTGACGTCACTGGCGATCATGGGCCTGCTGCCCAAGACCGCAGTGGTGACCGGTGAGATCCTCTTCGACGGCGTCAACGTCCTCGAACTGAACAACCGGGAACGAAACAAGCTTCGCGGACACGACATGGCCATGATCTACCAGGACGCACTCAGCTCCCTGAACCCGGCAATGTTGATCCGCGCCCAGTTCAAGCAGCTCACCAAAAGAGGCGGAACACGTACCGCCGAGGAACTTCTCGAACTTGTCGGACTCGACCCGGTTCGCACGCTTGCCAGCTACCCGCACGAGTTGTCGGGTGGTCAACGCCAGCGCGTCCTCATCGCGATGTCGCTCACGCGTAGCCCGCGCCTGATCGTCGCCGACGAGCCCACCACTGCTCTCGACGTCACCGTCCAGGCTCAGGTGGTGGACCTGCTCAACGATCTGCGGGAAAAGCTCGGCTTTGCGATGGTTTTCGTGAGCCACGATCTTGCACTCGTTGCTTCGCTCGCCCACAAGATCACGGTGATGTACGCCGGTCAGGTCATCGAGTCTGCGCCCACCAGCGATCTGCTCATCGATCCGCGTCACGAATACACCCAGGGCCTCCTCGGCGCCGTTCTCTCCATCGAGGACGAGGCTCCGCGGCTCCACCAGATCCAGGGAACCGTGCCGTCGCCCGGCAGCTTCGCCACCGGTGACCGTTTTGCCGAACGTTCCCTGCGTCCGGATTCCGATCCCCACCGAAAGCCCGAGATGGTTCGGATCGGCGGGACCGAGCACTGGTTCGCCAACCAGTCCGCGGCACCCGTATCCGCAGAATCGGAATTGGAGAGCGTGCGATGACCACAGCCGAAACACCCATCCTGGAACTGAAGAACATTCACGTCGTCCACAAGACTCGTTCGGGATCGTTGTTCAAACCCGGAACCGTGCACGCCGTCAACGATGTCAGTATCGCCGTGCGACGAGGGACGACGATCGGCATCGTGGGCGAGTCCGGTTGCGGCAAGTCGACGCTCGCGAAGGTCATGGTCGGACTGCAGAAGCCGACGTCGGGCGACGTCGTCTTTCGTGGACAGAGTGCTCTGACCCGATCGGCGTCGGTCCGCAAGGAATTCGGGCGCGCTATCTCCATCGTGTTCCAGGACCCGGCCACCGCGCTCAATGCGCGAATGACGGTGGCCGACATCCTCACCGATCCACTCGACGTACACGGCATCGGGAATCGTTCCACCCGCTCTGCTCGGGTCCGCGAACTGGTCGGACTGGTCGGGCTTCCCCAATCCGCGCTCGAAGTCATCCCGAGTCAGATCTCGGGCGGACAGCGCCAGCGCGTTGCCATCGCCCGTGCTCTGGCACTCGAACCGGACGTGATCGTCGCCGACGAGCCGACATCCGCGCTCGACGTGTCGGTGCGCGCGCAGATCCTGAATTTGCTCAGCGACATCAAGGCACGACTCGGGCTGGGAATGGTCTTCATCTCGCACGATATCCAGACCGTTCGCTACGTCTCCGACAGCATTGTCGTGATGAATGCCGGGCGGATCGTTGAACAGGGAACAGCGCAGGAAGTGTTCGACAACCCGTCCGACGCCTACACCGCAAAACTGCTCGGCGCGGCCCCAAGCCTGCTGCAACGCACCGTGGATGCGTGATACCCGATGGAGTCGACAAGCGGACATAGGATGAAGGACGTTCAATTCGGAAAAGGGGAATCGATGTCTGTTCGGAGTGGCACACCGCGTGCTCGTTTCAGCGCGCAGAACCGCATGCGCGCACTTCAATCAGACATCATGAACCTGATCCTGGATCGTCGGCTCTCCCCCGGTGATCCGATGCCCACCGAGGCGGAACTCTCCGAAGAACTGGGAATCGGCAGGAACACTCTGCGCGAGGCTCTCAAGGTTCTGCAGGCCTTGGGCGTCGTCGAAATCCGGCACGGTTTCGGAATGTTCGTCGCTCCGAGTAACTTCGACGCTCTGGCCGACGGCCTGACGTTCCGGGGCAGATTGTCACTTCAGGGCACCGGCCACGAAGCGATGGAATTGGTCGATATCCGTCAGGCTCTCGAAACCGGTCTGATCGGCGCCGCAATGGCAGAGATGACCACCGAGGACCACGACGCACTCGACGAACTCGTCACAGGGATGGAAGTCCGCGCAGCAGCCGGAAAGAATTTCTCCGATATCGATGCGACTTTCCACAGCCGGTTGTATTCACCGCTCGACAATCAGGTGCTTGCACAATTGATGGATGTCTTCTGGCAGGTGTACAGCGAAATCCAGCAGGCAATCGGGCATTCGGATACACCGCTCGTCGATATAGCGTCGAAGCATCGCGCAATTCTCGACGCTATTCGTACCGGCGATGCCATCGAAGCTGCGCACACTCTCGACGTGCATTTCGGTGGTCTACGACAGCGGATCGGAAACCTGCACGCGGACACATCGACCTAGGACATTCAAGGCAGCATTGATCTTCGACACGGTATCTCCCATGCCGACAGATCTTGCGGCAAAATTACAAGTATGAAGAATCCGAACCTGACGCCATCGCGCATCCTCGCGTTGGTCGCCGCCGCTGCCCTGGTCATTTTCGTGATCGCCCGTCGTCGAGACGACGGCGGCGTGCTCAGTCGCGGAGAATGGCTGGCCGACAACGTCGGACCGGACGACTTGGCGGGCTGAAACAACAAAAGGCTCTCGGCCACTGTGGCCGAGAGCCTTTTGCTCTGTCTGCTATTTCATGGAGTCGAGACGCGCACGCGCATCTTCGAATCCGGAAACCAACTCCGCCATAACCTCGGCGACCGGACGGATCTCGTTCATCCGCCCCACGATCTGACCGACCGGCATTGCCACGACATCAGGATTCTCCGACGCCGAAATACGTTGGTGCGCATCACTGACCAGAAGATTCTGCAACGGCATCGGCAACGCGTCCGGTGCGCCGGGCTTCGACCACGCTTCGGTCCACTTCGTCTTGAGCAACCGCGCCGGCTTGCCCGAGTAGATCCGGGACCGAACGGTGTCCGCCGACGTCGCTTTCAGCAATGCACGTTGAATTGCCGACGGCCCTTCCCCTGACGCGCTGCCCAGTTTGTACTCCGACGTGGTGAGCCAGTACGAACCCATCCACACTCCGGACGCACCGAGCGCAAGAGCTGCAGCCACCTGTCGACCGCTTCCGATTCCACCGGCAGCCAACACGGCCGCAGAGTCACCGAGGGCATCGACGATTTCGGGAACCAGCACCATGGAGGCGATCTCACCGGTATGCCCGCCGGCTTCGTAGCCCTGCGCGATCACGATGTCGACGCCGTTCTCCACATGACGACGGGCATGTTCGACAGCACCGGCCAGCGCCGCGACCGGGACCCCCTTTGCATGAGCCTGATCGATGACATCTTTCGGCGGTGAACCAAGAGCATTGGCGATCAAAGCAATTCGATGCCCCAGAGCAACATCGACGTGCGAGCGGGCAACGGAGTGCAGCCAGCCCAACACACCAGTGGCATGTTCGACGTCGTCGGACAACGGCGGCACACCGAGCTCGTCGAGGGTGCGATCGACAAACGCGCGGTGCTCGGCCGGGATCAACTTGTCGAGATCGATCGCGCCGCCCTCGGTGGGAACCTTTGCGGGCATGACGATGTCAACGCCGTACGGCTTACCGTCGGTGTTCTCGTCCATCCAGGTCAGGGCAGCTTCGAGTTCTTCGGGATCGTTGAATCGCACGCAACCCAGGACTCCGAGTCCGCCGGCGCGAGAGATCGCAGCCGCTACGTGCTCCGACGGCGTGAATCCGAAGATCGGGTATTCGATGCCGAACTTGTCGGCAAGATCGGATCTCATCAGGCTTCCACGCTCTCTGCACTGTTTGCCTCGGGAGCACCGTTGCCGTTGTGGTCGTCGGCCTCACGGGACTCCGTTTCGGCCTTCGCCCACCGGTAATCCGGCTTACCGGCCGGGTTGCGCTTGATCTGGTCGACAAACCACACGCTGCGCGGAACCTTGTATCCGGCAATCTCTTTGCGTGCTGCTGTGGCGATGTCGTGCAGCGTCGGAGACGTACCTTCACGGACCTGAACCACCGCGGCAACTCGCTGCCCGAAACGCTCGTCCGGGACACCGACCACCAGCACGTCGAAGATGTCGGGGTGCGCCTTCAACGCGCCTTCGACCTCTTCCGGGTACACCTTCTCGCCGCCGCTGTTGATGGATACCGAACCGCGTCCGAGCATCGTGACCGTGCCGTCGGCTTCGACCTGTGCATAGTCACCGGGAATCGAGTACCGAACACCATTGATGGTGCGGAATGTCTCGGCCGTCTTGACCTCGTCCTTGTAGTAACCGAGCGGGATGTTGCCCCTGCGCGCAAGCATTCCGCGCTGACCCGATCCCGGTTCGACCTCGTTGCCGTCGTCGCCGAGAACCGTTGTGGAGGCGTCGATCTTGACCGTCGGACCGCCAGTGTGCTTCTGCCCCTTGGAGAGAACCGCCAAGCCGCCGAAGCCGGTCTCCGACGCTCCGATGGAGTCTGTGAGCAGACGGTTGGGCAGCAGCTCCAGGAACTGCTCCTGAATGCTCGGTGAGAAGAGCGCCGCGCTGCTTGCCATGACGTACAGCGACGAAAGGTCGTAAGGCTCACCCGTTTCCGGGTTTCCGGCAATCAACGCGTCGAGCATCGGTCGAGCCATCGCGTCGCCGGTGATGAAGATGAGGTTGACCTTGTGCTTGTCGATGTTCTGCCATACCTCATGGGCGTCGAACTCAGGGTGCATCAAACAGGTTCCGCCACCGAAGAGACTGTGGAACACCGCCGACTGCGAGCCGCCGTGGATCATCGGAGGAATCGGGTAGCGAACCATGCTCGGGTTGGCTGCGCCGACCTTCGCCATCTCGTACTCGTCCTCGACCGCAACGCCGGTAACGAAGTTGATGCCACCACCGAGCACTCGCCACCAGTCCTCGTGGCGCCACATGACGCCCTTCGGGCTACCCGTCGTGCCGCCGGTGTAGAGCATGAAGATGTCGTCGTTGCTGCGATCCTCGAAATCGCGCTCGCCCGAACTCTGCGCCAGTGCGGCTTCGTACTCGATGCCGAACGACGAGTAGTCGCCGTCGGTGCCGTCTTCGATGACGACAACCGACTTGACGAGGGGCGCGTTCGGGAGAACGTTCTTGATCTTGTCTGCGTATCGACGCTCGGCGACCAGCGCAACCATGTCCGAATTGTCGAAGATGTATTGCAACTCGTTCTCGACATAGCGGTAGTTGATGTTGACCATCACCGCCCGGATCTTGAAGATCGCGACCATGGCCTCGATTGCCTCGATGACATTGCGGCAGTAGATGCCGACCTTGTCACCCGGCTTCACGCCATGTTCGCGCAGGTAGTGACCGAGCCTGTTGGCGCGGTCCTCGAGTTGCGCGTACGTCACCTCCCGATCATCGGAGACCAGTGCAACCCGGTCCGGAACGAGGTCGATCGAGTGCTCTACGAAGTCTGCGATGTTAAGGGCCACGCCCTTCAAAGTAGAACGTGTTACCTTTTCTGGCAAGACCCAATTTGAGAGCCAGCTCACAGACGCCCCAGGAGCCATCAGTGTCCTCTACGA
Source organism: Rhodococcus globerulus (assembly GCF_019334125.1). NCBI lineage: Bacteria > Bacillati > Actinomycetota > Actinomycetes > Mycobacteriales > Nocardiaceae > Rhodococcus > Rhodococcus globerulus. The sequence goes on along the minus strand of NZ_CP079698.1, from coordinate 5,347,115 downwards.
CGACCGAAAAATCCGACACTTCGGAAACTGCACCGCACTGCCTCGTGGAGAAACGCGGTCACGTCCTGATCATCACCATGAACCGCCCCGAGCGAAAGAACGCCATCACCGGCGACATGATGGCGATCATGGTCGACGCCTGGAATCAAGTCGACAACGACCCAGACATCCGCGTCGCCGTCCTCACCGGAGCCGGGGGCGATTTCTGCGCCGGCGCCGACCTCAAGAACATGTCCGCCAAACCCCCGGGAGACGCCTTTGCCGGCGGCGGCGTCGACATGTCCAAAATCGAAGGTCTCCTCAAAGGCCGACGGCTCACCAAGCCCCTCATCGCAGCCGTCGAGGGCGCCGCCATCGCCGGCGGAACCGAAATCCTGCAAGGCACCGACATCCGCGTCGCCGGCGAAAGCGCCAAATTCGGAGTGTCCGAAGCCAAATGGGGGCTCTTTCCGCTCGGCGGTTCAGCAGTGCGCCTGGTCCGTCAGATTCCGTACACCATCGCCGCGGATATTCTGCTCACCGGACGCCACATCAAAGCCCCGGAAGCCAAGGAAATCGGTCTCATCGGCCACGTCGTCCCGGATGGCCAAGCTCTCGACAAGGCACTCGAACTTGCCGACCTCATCTCCGCCAACGGACCTCTCGCAGTCCAGGCAATCCTCAAGACCATCCGCGACACCGAGGGCATGCACGAGGAAGAAGCCTTCCGCATCGACGCGGAGCTGGGCATGAAGGTCTTCATGAGCGCGGACGCAAAGGAAGGCCCCCGAGCCTTCGGCGAGAAGCGGGCGCCCAAGTTCAAGGGAGTCTGAGGCTCCTCCCACTCCCCTTTTCGAGCGAACGTACCTTTCGGCGCATCCAAGGCGACGAAAGGTACGTTCGCTTGGTCTGTTTCGGTCCACTTCGTCCCGCTTATGCTGATTCTGATCAGTTCATGACGGCGGACACTTGTGGTCGCGGACGAGAGCAAGCAAGCGCAAAATGTCTCTTGAGGTCGTCGATGACACGTTCAGGGTCGGTGCGCAGCGCGCTCGGCACCGTGGGAAGCACGATAATTCCGGCGTTTTGCATCCGCGTCCGACGCTCGACCGTGCGTTTGTAGTCCGTCGGCGACAAGTGCCACTCCAACGAATCGATGTCCCACGCGAATGCGACAGAGTCGATCCATCCATCCGGAATCGCGATGAATTTTCCGTCCGCGTCGCGTATCTCTTGGTTGAACAACATGTCGGGCAGACCACTTCGCTTCCACAATTCGCGCGCCTCGATTTCCGGGACGGAATGCAGATTGGCGTTCACCTCACGCAACACTGCCCGAGGAAGGGCGGACCCACGACAACTTCCCGCATCGAGTTCCTTGGCGAGTTCACGCACCGACGCATCACCTCGTTGAATGACCTCCGCAATCAGCGCCCGAGTAGGACCGATGCCCCTACATCGCCGGGCCGCGTCGAGCAGTGAACGCGGAAGCGGCGCACAACGCAGGCCGCTCCGCGTCTCTGGTTCAGGTAGCCGAATAGTGCGCTCCGCCACCACAAATCCGACCGACTGCGCACGTCGATGGATCGGTATCAGAACCTGCACGTCACCCGAATTGCTGCGATATCCGTACTCTGCCAATGCGGACCGACCCGTGAGCATCGCGTCGGCGCCACTGAACATGAGCGCGGCTACCGCCCGCTGCCGTGGGGTCGGCTGCCCGTTTCCGAGCATGATGACCCCGGGAAGTATCCGTTGCCACGGCCCGCCGGCTCGGCATCTGCCGTGAACGGCTGAGTTCGACACTCGTAGTCTCGCCAACTCCGACACTCGGATTACTCCGCTCGTGCTGGCTCGGTAAATCTCATCGGGGTCCCGCCCCCACTCGCCTCGACGCATGAGTGCAGCATGACGCACACGTCACTCTCACCATCGACGGCGACCTGGGGTTTTACCGGCACCTGTGGATAACTTTCGCGGTGCGAAAGTGGCGTTGATCGCCTCAGATGCGCTGAAAGGTACGTTCGCTCAAAAAATGTCAGCCCCGCACCGCTGCCGCCAATTCCCGTACATGATCGGCGTCGCGGCAGGTCACGAGGAGCATCGTGACGCCGGCCTCTTCCCAGCGCTTCACGCCGGCTCGAACTTCGTCGAGGTTGCCGATGATCATGGTCTCGGTGACCATTTCGTCGGGGACGACCGCCGCAGCTTCTTCCTTGCGACCGGACATGAAGAGCCGGCCGATCTCGTCGACCTCCTTCTCGTAACCCATGCGCTTGTAGACCTGGGCGTGAAAGTTCAACTCCGGTGCGCCCATTCCGCCCACGTAGAGGGCTGTCATGGGTTTGAGCTTGGCGATGGCTGCTGCGCGATCGTCCGTGACGATGACCTGGCAGGTAGCAGCTACCTCGAAGTCTTCACGGCTACGACGCGCTCCGGCGCGCGCGAATCCTTCGTCAAGCCACTTGTTGTACATCGGTGCGAGCCTCGGGGTGTAGTAGATGGCTAGCCAACCGTCGGCGATTTCGCCGGCGAGGGCAACATTCTTGGGTCCTTCGGCGCCGAGCCAAATGGGGATGTCGGCGCGCAATGGATGCGTAATCGCCTTGAGCGGCTTGCCAAGACCCGAACTTCCGGGCCCGTCGTACGGCAGCGGGTAGTGCGGTCCGGAGCTGGCGACGGGTTTTTCGCGAGCGAGGACCTGGCGGATGATGTCCAAGTATTCACGAGTGCGCGCAAGCGGCTTTTCGAACGGTTGCCCGTACCACCCTTCGACAACCTGCGGCCCGGATACGCCGAGCCCCAGGATGGTCCGACCTCCACTGAGATGATCGAGTGTGAGCGCGTGCATGGCGCAACTGGTGGGCGTGCGTGCAGAGATCTGGACGACGGACGTGCCCAACCGAATGTTCTCGGTCCGCGATCCCCACCACGCGAGTGGTGTGAAAGCGTCGGACCCCCAGGACTCCGCGGCGAAGACCGAATCGAAGCCCGCGTTCTCGGCTGCTTCGATCAGTTCCGGAGCGTTCGTGGGGGGCTGTGCGCCCCAGTATCCGAGTTGCAACCCAAGCTTCATCTTGCGCCTCCACGTCTCCGGTGATCAGAAGTGACCCTTGCCACAATCTCTAGAACCTGTTCTACTCGATCTTGTGACCATCGGAAAGAGCGGGGTGGCCGAAAAGCCACTGAGCGCACCACTGAATCTCCATTTCGACTACACCAGATCGACGGGGCCGACCATCGGCGCATTCGTAACTGCCTTGCGTGATCGCAAGGTGATCGGGGCGCGCGGGTCGAACGGTCGAGTTTTTGTGCCGCCACCCGAATTCGATCCGGATACCGCCGAACCACTCACAGACTTCGTCGGAGTGTCCGACGGCGGAACCGTCGTGAGTTGGTCGTGGATGCCGGAACCGATCGACGGGCAACCGCTCACGAAGCCGTTCGCGTGGGCCCTCATCAAGCTCGACGGCGCAGACACCGCAATGCTTCACGCGGTCGACGTCGACTCCCCCAGCGCAATCAGCACCGGTATGCGCGTGCGCGCTCGGTGGGCGTCGGAGCGAGTCGGTCAGATCACGGACATCGAGTGCTTCGAGCCTGGCGAAAGCGAAAATGGTATCGCCTCAGTCGATTCGAGCGCGGATCCAGTCACCATGATCACGACGCCTATCGACTTGAACTTCATGCACTCCGCGTCGGCTGAGGAGAGCTTCTACCTCCGCGGGCTCGCCGAGGGCAAACTCATCGGCGGACGTAGCGGCCCGGGCGACAAGGTCTACATTCCCCCGCGCGGCGCCAATCCCACCAATGGATTTCCGACGAAGGAACAGGTCGAACTGCCGGACAAGGGCACTGTCACGACGTTCTGCATCGTCAACGTTCCGTTTCTCGGCCAGCGGATCAAGCCTCCGTACGTCGCGGCTTACGTGCTGCTCGATGGCGCGGACATTCCGTTCCTGCATCTGATCTTGGAATGCGACGCGGCCGACGTGCGCATGGGGATGCGCGTCGAGGCCAAGTGGAAGCCACGCGAGGAGTGGGGTTACACGCTCGAAAACATCGAATACTTCAGGCCGACCGGTGAACCCGACGCCGAGTACTCCACCTTCCAACACCACCTGTGAGGGCTTCTGACATGACTTCTGCAGACATCGCAGTGGTGGGCTTTGCACAAGCCCCGCACGTACGCGAGACCCACGGCACCACCAACGGCGTCGAAATGCTGGTCCCCTGTTTCCAGCAACTGTACAAAGACCTGGGAATCACCAAATCCGATATCGGTTTCTGGTGCTCGGGATCTTCCGATTATCTTGCCGGACGATCGTTTTCCTTCATCTCGGCTATCGACTCCATCGGTGCCGTTCCGCCCATCAACGAGTCCCACGTCGAGATGGACGCGGCCTGGGCGTTCTACGAGGCCTGGATCAAGATCTTGACGGGTGAGGTCGATACCGCACTCGTGTACGGCTTCGGCAAGTCGTCCGCAGGACACCTGCGCAAAATCCTCACCATGCAACTCGATCCTTATCTTGTTGCGCCACTGTGGCCCGACTCGGTATCCATTGCCGGACTGCAGGCACGACTCGGTATCGACGCAGGCAAGTGGACGCACGAGGATATGGCCGAGGTAACCGCTCGTAGCCGTCGTCACGCGATGAGCAATCCCAACGCGCAGCTCGCCGGCGAGGTCGACATCGAGGCTTTGCTTGCCAGTCCCTTCCTCGCAGATCCGTTGCGCGCCCACGATTGTGCGCCCATCACCGACGGAGCAGCCGCTATCGTTCTGGCATCCGGCACCCGCGCTCGTGACCTGTGCGAGCGCCCGGCCTGGATTTCCGGCATCGAACACCGCATCGACTCTCCGAACCTCGGAGCACGTGATCTCACGACATCACCGTCGACGGCATCCGCCGCGAAGGCTGCTACGGGCGGCGATGTCAGCAACATCGACATCGCCGAACTCCACGCACCGTTCAGCCATCAGGAACTGATCCTCAAGGAGGCAATCGGTCTCACGGATGCAACGACGATCAACCCGTCTGGTGGCCCACTGAGCGGCAACCCGATGTTTGCGGGTGGTCTCGAACGTATCGGTTACGCAGCGCAGGCAATTTGGGGAGGCCAGGCGAATCGCGCACTGGCCCATGCAACCAGCGGCCCAGTGCTGCAACAGAACCTGGTAGCAGTATTGGAGGGACGGAACTGATGGCCGGAACGCCACAACTCGCGGCCGTGCTCGGCACCGGCCAGACTCATTACGTCGCAAAGCGTCACGACGTGTCGATGGCCGGCTTGGTCCGCGAAGCGATCGACGCCGCGATGCTCGACGCACATGTCGGCTGGGACGACATCGACGCCGTGGTGATCGGCAAGGCCCCCGACTTGTTCGAGGGATCGATGATGCCGGAACTCGCCATGTCGGATGCTCTCGGCGCCAACGGGAAACCGTTGCTTCGTGTCCACACTGCCGGGTCTGTCGGTGGTTCGACAGCGATCGTGGCATCGAGCCTCGTCAAATCCGGAGTTCACAAACGGGTTCTGACGGTTTCGTGGGAGAAGCAGTCGGAGTCGAATGCGATGTGGGCACTGTCCACGCCGATTCCCTTCAACATGCCGGTCGGCGCCGGGGCCGGCGGTTACTTTGCGCCGCACGTCCGTTCGTATATCCGTCGCTCGGGGGCACCCTCGCACATCGGTGCCATTGTTGCCGCAAAAGACCGTCTCAACGGCAGCATCAACCCGTACGCGCACCTCAAGCAGCCCGATATCACCGTCGAATCCGTTCAGGCGTCACAAATGCTGTGGGATCCCATTCGCTACGACGAGACGTGCCCGTCCTCTGACGGCGCGTGCGCGCTGGTGATCGGCAACGAAGAGGCCGCCGCCGAGGTCGAGGCTCGAGGCCGTACCGTCGCGTGGATTCATGCAACGGCGATGCGCACCGAGCCGACAACCTACGCGGGTCGCGACCAGGTCAACCCCCAGGCCGGACGCGATGCTGCGGCAGCGCTCTGGAAGGCCGCCGGAATCACGGATCCGCTCAGCGAGATCGACTGCGCCGAAATCTATGTGCCGTTCTCCTGGTTCGAACCGATGTGGCTCGAGAACCTCGGATTTGCCGAGGAAGGACAGGGCTGGAAGCTCACCGAAGCCGGCGAAACAGCTATCGGCGGCAAGCTCCCCGTCAATCCGTCGGGCGGGGTTCTCTCGTCCAACCCGATCGGCGCGTCCGGCATGATTCGGTTTGCCGAATCCGCGATGCAGGTAATGCGCAGGGCAGGCGACCACCAGGTAGCCGATGCACGCAAGGCCCTCGGTCACGCGTACGGCGGTGGCTCACAGTACTTCGCGATGTGGGTCGTCGGCTCCGAACGCCCCACCACGTAAACACGCCAACCGTCGATCAGGGAGAAGTCGAGAATGAAGTACACCGTCGGGGTTGCGATGAACCCCTTGGATCAGCTGCCCGGTATCGCCAAAACCGCTGAAGAGTGCGGCTTTACGTCCATTGCATTGCCGGATTCACTGTTCTTCATGGAAACCCAGACGGCGGACTACCCGTACACGCCGGACGGGTCTCGGATGTGGACTGCCGAAACCCCCTGGGTCGATCCGCTGATCGCCGCCGCCGCGATGGGCGCTGTCACCGAAAAAATCGAGTTCTACACGCAGGTACTGAAGCTGGGTAGCCGTAATCCGGTGCTCCTCGCCCGCCAAGTGGGGTCCGTCGCCGCTTTGACGAACAACCGTTTCGGCTTCGGCGTCGGAATCGGCTGGGCTCCGGAAGAATTCGAGTGGTGTGGGGCTCCCTACGAGCGTCGCGGTGCCCGGGTAGACGAGATGATCGACGTCATCAAGCTGATCCTCGGCGGCGGTATGGTCGAGTACCACGGCGAGTTCTTCGATTTCGATCGCCTACAGATGAGTCCGACTCCCACCAAACCGGTTCCGTTCTACGTCGGTGGCCACACCGAGGTTGCTCTCAAGCGCGCGGCGCGGGTGGGTGACGGCTGGACGTCGGCGATGATCAAGTTCGACGATCTGGTCGGCGTCATCGCCAGACTGCGCGAACTGCGCGCCGAGTACGGCAAGGAGAACGAACCGTACGAGATCCAGACCGTATGCGTCGACCGGTTCGGAAAAGACGGCTACGCCGAACTCGAGGACGCCGGTGTCACCGACATCATCACGGTTCCTTGGGTTTTCGACGGCATCGGCTTCGACGCGCCGCTCGAGGCAAAACAGGATTCCATGCGCAGGTTCGCCGAGAAATACATTCAGTGAGGGAAACGATGACCACCGAACATCCCGCCCGTGTAGCGGGCAATGCATCGCGGGCAGCGGCAAGTGGGAAGAACAAGGAAGCCTGGCTGGATCTCTTTGCCGAGGATGGCTGGGTCGAAGATCCGGTCGGTCCTTCGGGCTTCGATCCCGAGGGCAAAGGCCATCACGGCCGCGAAGCCATTTCCAAGTTCTACGACATGACGATCGCCACGACGGAGTCGCTCGAATTCCTTATCGACGATTCCCTGGTGTGCGGTAACGAGAACGTCAACATCGGGAAGATTCGGAGCACGGTTGGTGGCATGGTCGTCGATGCGGAAGGCGTGTTTGTCTACCGCGTCAACGACGAGGGCAAAATCCAGTCACTTCGCGCGTTCTGGGAAGTGGAGCGCGCCATGAAAACAGCTCGCAAAGCCTGACCGAACAAAACGATCAAGTGAGGGCTCCGGTCATATTGACCGGAGCCCTCACTGTTGCGTCGGCTTCACGAAAATGGTTTCCTGGTTTTTATCGTCGCGTGTCGATGGCGGACTGCGCCAGGCATGGAGGCGTCGTACACCAAGGGTTCTTCAATGACCATTTCGTTCAATCACACCATCATCGCCGCGCAAGACAGACAAGAGTCTGCGTGGTTCTTCACCCACATTTTTGGTCTTCCGGATCCTGTGCCGGCCGGATACTTCCTCTCCGTCGAACTCGAGCACGGAGTGATGCTGGACTACGCGCAGGTCGACGAAGGCGCTGAGATTTCACCGCAGCACTACGCATTCCTGGTATCCGAGAACGACTTCGACGGAATTTACCAGCGGATACTCGATCTGAGACTCGATCATTGGGCCGATCCGCGGAAATCGAGCACCGGCTTCAATACCAATGACGGTGGGCGCGGTGTCTATTTCCTCGACCCGTCGGGGCACTTCCTGGAAGCCATCACAAAACCGTACGGGGGCTGAAACAACCCGCCCCCGGAACTACAAACGGTGGCGCCTGCGGGAGATGAGGGATCCCACAGACGCCACCGTAGTTCCAAGTAGCCAGCTAGTGGCTCCTCAGAACGTCAACTGTAGTTCTGTGCAGTCGAAAGCGCAGCGCCAACCTTCGATTCCGTACACATACCTACATACACATACTTACCTGCCGGTTACCCTCTCAGTATAGGGCTGGTTCAGTGTTTGACCGGACAGCCGCCGGTCTTGTAATCAACCTGAAACTCTTTGATGCCGTTGAGCCAGCCCGAGCGCAGACGACGAGGATCTCCGAGCCGGCTGATGTCGGGAAGATGATCGGCGATCGCGTTGAAGATCAAGTCGATTTCGAGGCGAGCCAGATTCGCGCCGACGCAGTAGTGCGCACCGGTGCCGCCGAATCCGAGGTGCGGATTGGGGTCGCGCATGATGTCGAACTTCGTCGGGTTCTCGAAGACGTCTTCATCGAAGTTGGCCGACGCGTACATCATCACGACGCGATCGCCCTTCTTGATCTGCTGTCCACCGAGCTCGGTGTCCTCGAGAGCGGTGCGCTGGAAGGACGTGACCGGCGTGGCCCAACGAACGATCTCGTCGGCAGCCGTCTTGGGTCGCTCCTTCTTGTACAGCTCCCACTGGTCGGGATTGTCCAGGAACGCCACCATGCCATGTGTGATCGCATTGCGAGTGGTCTCGTTTCCCGCGACCGCAAGAAGGATCACGAAGAAGCCGAATTCCTCAGGGGAGAGCTCATTTCCGTCGATGTCAGCTTCGATGAGCTTGGTGACGATGTCATCGGCGGGACACTTCTTGCGCTGATCCGCCATCTGGTACGCGTACCCGAGAATCTCCATCGACGCGGCCTGCGGATCGATGTCGAACTCCGGGTCGTCGTACGACGTCATCTGGTTGGACCAGTCGAAGAGCTTCATACGGTCTTCCTGCGGCACACCGAGAAGCTCGGCAATCGCCTGCAACGGAAGTTCCGACGCCACCTGCGTGACGAAGTCTCCGGCACCACTCTCGGCAGCGGTCTTCACGATCTGCTCGGCACGCTCGGTCAGTTCGTCGCGCAGGCTGTTGATCGCTCGCGGCGTGAACCCGCGCGAAATCAGCTTGCGGAGTTTGGTGTGCTCGGGAGCATCCTTGTTGATCAGGATGAATCGCTGCATTTCGACGTTCTCACGCGGGATGTCGTCGGCAAAACGCGGGATCGCGGTGTTCTCGTGGGTCGAGAAGATGTCACTGCGCTGCGAGACGTCCTTGACCTCTTCATGCCGAGTGACCACCCAGTAGCCCTCGTCCTGGAACCCGCCGATCTCCGGCGGCTGCGGATTCCACCACACGGGAGCGGTCTTACGCAGCTGAGCAAATTCCTCGAAAGGCATCCGCTCTGCGTAGATGTCGGGGTCCGTGAAGTCGATCCCCTGGGGGATTGCGGGCTGTGCCACTGATGTCTCCTGCCATGAGCCTTTTCATCACCGAGGTGATGACCATCCGTAATGTGGAACACGTTCTACTTACATTGAAACACAAGCCTGCTTACTAGGAAAGGAAACAGTAGACACCTCTTGCTTCTTGCTAAGAACTTGTTCTACTTTTTCAATACAAGGAAAGGAACCCACCGTGGGCACACCAGTAATCGTCGAGGCCGTCCGCACACCGATCGGTAAGCGTGGAGGCTGGCTCGCCGGCCTGCACGCTGCCGAAATTCTCGGAGCTGCTCAGAAGGGTCTTCTCGATCGCTCGGGAATCGACCCGATGTTGATCGAGCAGGTGATCGGCGGCTGCGTCACCCAAGCCGGCGCACAGTCCAACAACATCACCCGCACCGCATGGCTGCACGCCGGACTGCCATGGCAGACCGGTGCCACCACCGTCGACTGCCAGTGTGGATCCGCTCAGCAGGCCAACCATCTGATCGCCGGCTTGATCTCCACCGGCGCGATCGACGCCGGAATCGCCTGCGGCATCGAAGCGATGAGCCAGGTCCCGCTTGGGGCCAATGTCGGAACTCTCGCCGGACCACGCCGTCCCGCCACCTGGGACATCGACATGCCCGACCAGTTCGGAGCCGCCGAGCGCATCGCACGTCGCCGCGGACTGACCCGTGAGGACCTCGAAGCTCTCGGCGTCCGCTCCCAGGCCCTCGCCAAGCAGGCCTGGGAAGAAGGCCGCTTCGACCGCGAGGTGCTCGAACTGTCCGCACCCCAGGTCGACAAGGAAGGCAACCTGACCGGCGAGACCAAGCTGGTCAATCGCGACCAGGGTCTGCGTGACACGACGGCCGAGTCCCTGGCTCGGTTGAAGCCGGTCATGGAGGGCGCAATCCACACTGCCGGAACGTCTTCGCAGATCTCCGACGGTGCAGCTGCCGTCCTGCTCATGGACGAGGACAAGGCCCGCGCTCTCGGCTTGAAGCCACGCGCCCGCATCGTCGCGCAGGCCCTCGTCGGATCCGAACCCGAGTTCCACCTCGACGGTCCGGTTCAGGCCACGACCCGCGTACTCGAGAAGAGCGGCATGAAGATCGGCGATCTCGATCTGTTCGAGGTCAACGAGGCCTTCGCTTCGGTTGCACTGTCCTGGGCGCAGGTTCACGGACCGGATTTCGACAACGTCAACGTCAACGGCGGCGCGCTTGCGCTCGGCCATCCGGTCGGCAGCACCGGTTCGCGGCTGATCACGACGGCTCTGCACGAACTCGAGCGGCGCGACGGTTCGACTGCGTTGATCACGATGTGCGCGGGCGGCGCACTGGCAACCGGCACGATCATCGAGCGCATCTGACATGAGTACTCCCCCAGCTAAACCCAAGGGACTCGACGCTCCGGTGACAGTCACGATCATCAAGTGGATGTCGAAAGCCAACGTCGCGATGTATCGGGCGACCGACGGAATGCTGGGCAGCAAGTGGCGGGTCGGCAGCGCGTTTCCACGCGGGCTGCCGATCTGCCTGCTCACAACCACTGGCCGAAAGTCGGGCGAGGAACGGATCAGTCCGCTGCTTTTTCTCGAGGACGACGACAACGTGATTCTGGTGGCGTCACAAGGCGGTCTGCCGAAGAACCCGATGTGGTACCTCAACGTCAAGGCCGATCCTGTGGTGACCGTCCAGATCAAGTCGCGCGTGCAGTCGATGAAAGCTCGTGTCGCCACAGACGAGGAACGCGCCCGACTCTGGCCCAAACTGGTCGCGATGTACGCAGACTTCGACAATTACCAAGCCTGGACGGATCGGGTTATCCCGGTCGTCGTCTGTGAGCCGCTCGCAAACAAGTGAACAACTTGTTTACAACGAAGTGTTTACATTGCCAACGGATCGTGCAAACCTGAAAAGCATGACCGATGACCCATTTCGACCGATCGAGCCCGGCCGTGAGCGCGCACATCGCGAGTACGCCGGGCTCTTTCGCATCAACGAACGCCACGGATCAACAGAGGGCCAACGCGCCAGGCAATCCCTCCCCCACATGCTCGAACCGTACGGCGCGATCCGCGTCGTCGGCGGCCTCGCCGCGGGCAGCAGCACACGCGAACCCGGTGAACCGGACGTCGACGACGCCGACATCATGGCCGCCTTGAGTCTCATCCCCAAGGCTCGCGCCGAAATGGACCAGGACGAAGCGCTCTTCCTCGCGCTCGCACGCAAACGCGGAATGACGTGGCAGGACATCGCGTTCGGACTCGGGCTCGGCAGCACCCAGGCTGCACGTCAGCGCTACGAACGGCTCGTCCGCCGCACCACAGGCTGAACACGTGCCATAACGTGCAAGGTGGAGCAGTATTGACCAGTACGGTCCGCACGGCAATCGTTTGTAGCCTCGAACAACGTAGCCTCGAACAGCAAGGAGTCGCATTTATGACGACGCACATTCAAGATCAGATCCTGGACCGTCGCGAGCTCACCGCCGCACTTGTTCGCGCCTTGGAACGCCGACACGAGGTCCTGGACGCCGTTGTCGACAGCGCCGATCATCAGGCAGCAGTCGCGACGGTTGCAGAACTGCTCGGGACGTCGGAGTCCAACGCGGAAGCCGTGTTGGGCCTCAAGTTCAGCGCACTGACCAAGGCGGCACGCGACCGTATCCAGGGCGAACTCGAGAACCTCGACGCCACCTTGGAATGGACCGCCGTGGATCGCCCCGCAAGCAGCGGCGCGAACTTCAACCTGCGCCCGTTCACCGACAGCACCGACGATGCCGCACTGTTTGCGGAACGCTCCACGGAGCAGTTCGACGACGGCGGCGCTCCGTGGGCTTCGGATCGCGTCGAATCGGAGCGCGCTGCAGGCTTGGGGCGGATCGACGACGAAAGCGCGGCTTGGTTTGTCGCCGAGGACCTTTCGTCTGATACCCCGAAGAGCGTCGGCCTGGTTTTCGGTGAGCTCACCGATCAGGAAGTGAACGTCGCGATCTGGATCGCTCCGCAGGCACGGAAGAAGGGCTACGGCACCGCGTGCATCAAGCACGCTCGCCGCGAACTTGCAGCCGAGTTCCCCGGCACTGTTCTGGTGGTTCGGGCGAAGGCTTAGCGGTAAGCCCCTGTGCGCCTTTTTGGTAGCGACCACTACCAAAAAGGCGCACAGGGCCGAAGGCCCTACCGCGCATACATGATCACGCCAACCCCGACCAGGCAGATCAGCGCGCCGGCGATATCGAAACGGTCCGGGCGGAAACCGTCCATCACCACTGCCCACAGCAAGGATCCAGCGACAAATATGCCGCCGTACGCGGCCAGGATTCGACCGAAGTTCGCGTCGGGCTGCATCGTCGCGACCAGCCCGTACAGGCCGAGTGAGATCACGCCGAGGCCGACCCAGATCCAGCCTTTGTTCTCGCGAATTCCCTGCCACACCAGCCAGGCTCCACCGATTTCGAGTACGGCGGCAAGAACGAACAGCAGAAGCGAACGAGCAACGGTCATGCCCAGAACTGTAAGGCGCTTCTAGCGGTTCCAGTCACCCAGTCCGTCGGCGCCGCTGAGGATTCCACCGGCAGTGTTCTGCACGATGACGGGGTCGCCCTTGCCTGCGTTCTCGAAGAACCACTTGGCGTTCTCGGTACTGACATTGAGGCAGCCATGGCTCACGTTGGTGAATCCCTGTTGCGCAACGGACCACGGTGCCGCGTGGACGAAGATTCCACTGTAGGAAATTCGTGACGCGTATTCGACGTAGGTCCGGTAGCCCTCGGGTGAATCGATCGGAACGCCGTAGGTGGACGAATCCATGTACATGTCACGCAGTTGCTCGCCGACGATGTACGTGCCGTTGGGCGTTTCGTGGCCCGGCTTGCCGAACGACGTCGGCATGGTGCGCACCACTTCACCGTTGCGAGTGACGGTGATCTGCTTCGTGTTGTCGTCCGCAACCGTGACGAGCGCATCGCCGATGTTGAACGTGGAATGTGAATCACCGGCGTCGACGGTCACCGCGATGTTCGCGGGCCAGAACTGCGTCGGCTTCCACCGCACCTGGCTGTTGTTGATCCAGTAGAAGTTTCCCTCGACCGGCGGATTGGTGGTGACGCGAATTGCGCGTTCCGCGGTGGCGCGGTCGTCGATCGATTCGTTGAAACGAATGATGATCGGCTGAGCGATTCCGACACGCTCACCGTTGGACGGGTTGACCGACGGTGCCGAGAAGTTGGGAACCGGGGCGGGAATCTGATCCGCCGTGCCCATGAAACCCGGGAGCGCCGGATCAAGGCCGGCAACACCGGCGACGACGGGTACTGGAATCTCCGGACCACCGGGAAAGAGCGGGAAAGCCGCTGCCGGTCCGGCAAATGTGAGGCCTGCAGCCACTACTCCGACAACCGCTACAGCTATCCGGGATGTCCGACGCACTCGCTTGCTGACCATCTCACTACTTTCCTTCGACAACGTGCATTTGCTGGTTATGCGAGGCTGGCGTCGATACCCGCCTGGCATCGACGCCAACGCACCATTCGGAGCAAACCGCACAATTCCCTTGTAATTAACACATAAAACGAGAAATCCAGCAATACGAAGGTTCGCTGAACCGTAGCTGTCAACGGCCCGGGGAGCACGGTTTTCCAGGTTTGGCGGCGTCCACTTCGGTGAATCCGCTTTTCAGCTTCCGTACCCGACGGGATCGCCTTTTCCGTTCTGCGACGGAGGTGCACGTGAACTGGAGCACCGCAGTTCCGGACAGTGCGCTGTGGCTGGCGAAGGCTTATACGATCACCGCCGCCGCCCTCGCGATCACGGCAATTCTGCTGGCCCGCTTCACTGCCTGGGGCAGCCAGTTTCGACGGATGGCCTGGCCGTACTTCAACCCCAGGCGCAGCCCCGTTCCAATACTGATTCTTGCAGTACTGCTGCTGCTCACGGTGTGGGCTGTGCGCGTGACGGTGTTGTTCTCCTACTGGTACAAGGATTTCTACGACACGATTCAGAACCTCGACGAAGCCGGGTTCTGGCACTATCTCAGAGTGTTCGCCGTCCTGGCGGTCATCCACGTCGTGAGTTCGCTCCTCACGTACTTCGTCGGCCAGGCCCTCGACATCAAGTGGCGCATCTGGCTCAACAACACCCTGACCGACGATTGGCTCGACGGTCTTGCGTACTACCGCGGCGAGTTCCTGCATAACCCGATCGACAATCCGGATCAGCGCATCCAGACCGATATCACCTCGTTCGTGACCTATTCCCGCACGTTGTCGATGGGTGCGGTCACCGCGATGGTGTCGATAGTGAGCTTTACCGCGATCCTGTGGAATCTCTCCGGACCCCTGACCATTTTCGGTACCGAGATTCCGCGCGCGATGATCTTCCTGGTCTACATCTACGTATTGGTGACCACCGCGCTGGCATTCTGGATCGGCCGACCGCTGATCATGTTGAACTTCCTGAACGAGAAGCTCGGCGCGACCTTTCGCTATGCCTTGGTGCGATTGCGGGAGTACGGCGAAAGTATCGCGTTCTATCGCGGCGAGGACGTCGAACGTCGCACGCTCGCAACACGCTTCGCTGCGGTGATCCGCAACATGTGGGCCATCGTGTTCCGGACGCTGAAGTTCAGTGGCTTCAATCTCGCCGTGAACCAGACCGCAGTCATCTTCCCGTTCTTGGTGCAGGGCTCTCGGTTGTTCAAGGGACAGGTCACTTTCGGCGACGTCATGCAAACCGCGCAGGCGTTCGGCCAAGTCCACGAATCTTTGTCGTTCTTCCGTGAGTCGTACGCCGATTTCGCGAGCTTTCGCGCCACCCTCATACGCTTGACCGGCCTCGCCGACGCCGACAAGCGAGCCCGGGCACTACCGACGCTCGACGTTTCAGACGCCGGAGATCAGCTTGTCATCCGAAAACTCCACGTATGCAAGCCTTCCGGAGAGACTTTGATCGCCGAGCTGGATCTGACACTCGATCACGGCGACGCCCTGCTCGTCAAAGGTGCGTCGGGAAGCGGTAAGACCACCTTGCTGCGAAGCATCGCACAACTGTGGCCTTACGCGGACGGTTCGGTTACCCGGCCGGTGGGTAGGTCGCTTTTCCTTTCCCAGCGCCCGTACCTGCCGCTGGGGTCGTTGCGCACGGGACTGGCGTATCCGGATCGTTCGATCGCCAAGGACAGCAGGCTCCGAGCGGTACTTGACCAGGTGCATCTTCCGCATTTGACCGACCGTCTCGACGAAGTAGCCGATTGGACCCGAATCCTCTCTCCGGGCGAACAACAGCGACTGGCGTTCGCCCGGGTAGTTCTGGCCAAGCCCCGCACCGTGTTCCTCGACGAAGCGACATCCGCGATCGACGAAGGCCTCGAGTACACGCTCTACCGCATGCTGCGCAGCGAACTGCCCGACAGCATTATGGTCAGCGTGGGACACCGCAGCACGCTCAACGTCTTTCACAATCGCCAACTCGAACTGCAGGGTTCGGGACAGTGGTCTCTCACCGAGCACGTAGGTTGAACGATCTCCGCTAGCTTTCCTCGCGAGCGGCCGCAAGCATCGATTCGATCGAAATGAGCTTGGTTCGCGGACGACCGACAGCCGCCCCGGATGCGCGCTCGGCCTTGTCGATCCGCTGCCAACCTTGGTAGTCCACCTGATCCGGTGACCTGTCGGCCAGAAGTACCGTCAACTTCTCCGCTTCCGCACTTGGCGTTGCAAGGCGCCCAGCTGCGAAGTCGTCAAAAATCATGGACACGGTTTCAGCCGAGCAGTACTTGTTCGTGCCGATCACACCGGTCGGGCCACGCTTGATCCACCCCGCAGCGTAGACGCCGGGCATGGGCATCCCCGATTCCGGATCGATCACGCGGCCGTTCTCGTTGGGGATCACGCCTCGAGCATCGTCGAACGGTAGGTCCGCGACGGGCGTTCCTCGGTAACCGACCGAACGCAATACCAGTCCGGTGTCGAGGGCCTCGGTTTCCTCGGTGGGCCGTGCGGACAGTTGACCGGTGGGTGTTGCGACCAGTTGGTTCTTCACGATGCGAACCTGCTCGACACTGCCGTCGCCGAGGATCTCGACCGGGGAGGTGAGGAATCGCAGAACTATGCGCTTACGTGTGGGATCGGCTGTGCGCGAGGCAAATTCCTGGGCCTGCTTCACCTTGAGTAACACCGACGGCTCTGCGGCGTCGCTCTCGACAAAAGCCCGACTCGAATCGTCGAGTTCTGCCTCCACCGGATCCACAATGACGTCCACATCCGCCATCTGGCCCAGCGCCAGCAGTTCGGGGTTGGTGTACGCGGCCTGCGCCGGACCTCGACGACCGAGAATCACCACTTCACGAATATTGCTGTTGCGCAACGCTTCGAGGGCATGATCCGCAAGGTCTGTCTTGGCCAGAACCTCCGGGTCGGTGACGAGGATGCGGGCGACGTCGAGTGCAACGTTGCCGTTGCCGACGATGACGGCCCGCTCCCCGGACAGATCGAAACTGCGATCGGCGTAACTCGGATGACCGTTGTACCAGGCCACGAATTCGGTTGCAGCATGGCTTCCCGGAAGATCTTCGCCCGGGATATCGAGCTTGCGATCACCTGCCGCACCTACCGCGTAGATCACCGCATGATGATGCTCGAGCAGTTCGGTATGCGAAATATGATTGCCCACCTCGACATTGAAGTGGCAGTGCACCGTCTTCTTCGACACGACAGCGCGGAACTGGTCGGTGACGCCCTTGGTACCCGGATGATCGGGAGCCACGCCTGCTCGGACCAACCCGTACGGCGTCGGTAGGCGATCGAAAATGTCGACCTCGACCCGCGGCTTGCCGGCCAGTTCCATCGCCGCGTAACACGCCGCCGGCCCTGAACCGACGATGGCGACCCGCAGCGTCCCCAACTCGGGAGCGATCTTGGCCATGGTGATCGGCTCCGGCCAGTCCGGCCCCATCGGATGCTTCTCGAAGTACGACGCGTTCATCTCGAGGTACGGCGCGTCGGCTTCAGCAAGTTCGTTGTCGGAGTAGATGGCATCGACCGGGCACTCATCCACGCACGCACCGCAGTCGATGCAGGTGTCCGGGTCGATGTAGAGCATTTCGGTGGTGGCGAACTGGGCTTCGTCAGGCGTCGGATGAATGCAGTTGACCGGGCACACGTCCACACATGAGGCGTCGTTACAGCACGGCTGCGTGATCACATACGCCATAGCTCTCCCCTATCCCTGAAACACATAAGCACATCCACTTTCCAGACTATAACGTGTTCCAATTTGGCGCGAGAACGGTTTTCAGATCACGCCATTGCGTTTCAACAGGGCAACTGCCGAAACTGTGGCATGACCACGCCATTCAAGCACGGCAGCGGGTGAATAGCTGTCGAAATCCACCATCCATCCGCCATCGTCGCACTGCCTCGCCGCCAATGCGGACAGTTCCTCATCGATCACTCCCGCACTGAACAGCGTGCGGGTCGGACCTGAAGGATACGGCGAGAAATCGAGCGGACGCATGTACTCGTCGACAGCTCCCCCGTCCACGTGCACCAATCCGTCCGCAGGAATGAGCGCACCGAGTTTTGCCACCAACCGGACCTCTTTCGCCGCATCGAGGAACTGCAACGCAAATGCCAATTCGAGAGCACTCAACGTCTCGGCACGCTCGATCGCACCCAGGCAGAACCGAACCGCCGAATCGAGCCAGGGATGTTTGGCCACTGCGGAATCGAATTCGGCTACCCGCAACGCCGTGGCGCACACGATGGCCGTGATCTGCAACGACGATTCCGACGGATCCGCGTCGACCCAGAACGGTGCGCACCCAGCCGGTTCGGAAATCGGAAGAGCAAAGGGCAGACCACCGTCGACGGTCGATACCGTCTGCAGCCAGTCACACAATTCCAGGGCCCGCGGGGTCACCGCGGCGACATCGGCAAAAACCTCGAACGCATGCAGTGCTCCACCGGGTTGGCTACCTGGCGAACGCAGGTCCGGCTCGAGACCCCAGCCGTATCCGCCGTCGGGATTTCGGTAGCCGTCGACCGCCGCCAATGCAGCATCTCGATCACCTTGCCCCAGAACTAAATTCAACCGGTGACGGTCGAGTATCCGGCCGTTGCCGGCCAGAAATCGTGTTGCTGCCGCAAGATCTACGACCATTTTCACCTCACTCGTTATCCCCGACGCGCGAGCTCCTGTGCTTCGGCTCCCAGCCTGGCGAGACGAAGGTCGCCAAGTGCTGTTACGGCACTACCCAATCGGTTGGTCGTGAAACCCAACGACAAGCCGCTGTCGAGATCGGCATATGCGCCCGACCCACCGACGCCGTAGTGTCCGATGGCGTTTCGCGGTTGACGCCGTGCCGCGATGATCGGCGGGTGGTAACCCAGCGCCCAATTGGGCCGAACCGCGAGTACGTAGTCACGTTCTCGCGTTTGAATGGTCGCCATCTGATCGATGGTCGACTCTTTCAGGAACCGCTTTCCGTCGAGCATGCCGCCGTTGGCGATTGCCGCATACATCCTCGCCAGCGCCCGCGCGCTGAAGACTCCGTTCCAACCGGGCATCACTGTGTCATGCACCGCCGGATTACGAACCATCACGTCGAATCCGTCGGGCATCGCAGCCTCGGCCAGACCGCGAGTGGGGCCGACATGAGAGAGAACCGTAGACGCAAACGCCCAGTTGAGACCCGCTGGATTGATGTGCGGAAACAGCTTCGCGATACGCGTCCGCTCGGAGATGGGTACGCGGAACCAGAATTCGTCGACACCGAGCGGCTTCGCGATCTCCGCCTCGACGACGTCCGTGAAGGGCAGTCCCGTCACCCGCGCAACCAATTCGGCTACCAACCATCCGTATGTCACCGCGTGATATCCGGGGCCCTTCAGCCGGCGCGGATCCGGCTTGCTCGCAGCCAGTGCGGCAACAACTGCGTCGTAGTCCATGAGATCGAGCGGATTGCGCATCAATCCACGCACCTTGTGCAGGCCGGCGCGATGCGTCATCAAGTCACGAACGGTGATCTTGTCTTTGCCAGCGGCACCGAACTCGGGCCAGTACTGCGCGACCGGCGCGTCGTAATCGATCAATCCACGCTCAGCCAAACGATGTACGACGGTACTGGCCACACCTTTGCCCGTGGAGAACGAAAGTGAGATGGTGTCGTGGTCCCAGCGGCGGTCACGGTCGGCATATCCGGCCCAGATGTCGAGGACCTTCTCGCCGCCCTGGTAGGCAACCAAAGCGCCGCCGCCTTGCTGCGGTTGCCGGTACATCGCAAAGAACCGGTCTGCCAGTGGCAGGAATCGACGATCGACGTACAGTTCGGTCCGCGCCGGCACCTCTGTGCGTGCGAGTGAACCGCGTCGTGCGTTTGCAGTCATCGCGTCCTCCGATCCCCGTTTGATCACGGCAGCTGCCCTGATCGACCCACCACAGCTTTACATCTTTGTGACCGGTGTCACGAAGTGAACTGTAGTGCGGGGCACCGTCACGGCAGCGTCCAGGTCGAAATTCCATCGCTGAAACATCCCTGAGCAGTCGCGATATTGAAAACCAGCGCAGGACCCCCGGCGCAGATTGCGCCAACGTCGGCATCACCGACAGCAGCGCGACCGCCTGGGCCTGCCAGGACGACCGCAAACGGCGATGCGGTGCGCCCGAGAGCTAACGAATCCCGCCCGAAGGCAACGGCAGCAAGCATTCCACCGCGAGTTTCCGCGGCCGCGACGCCACCGAACATCGCAAGCCCAGCAGACGTGCCGCCGTCGCGCGAGTCTGCGGCCCCTACTCCGTCACCTTCGACATGCGAGATGGCGGAACTGCCCGCATCGGCCACCGCCCGGCACGCCGACGACCCGTCCACCAGAGTCTGATCGAGCCCTCTCGCAGAGCAGTCCAATGTTGCGGCCGACGCCTGCGAAGCAGCGCCGACAATGCTCAGAGCTGCGATTATCCCGCCGCCCACTATCAATCCTGCAACCCGTGCGCCCCGGTGATCCATTTCAACCTCACAATGCACTCGCGAGTCTCGGATTTGTCCGATTCAGACGCTACTCGGTTTCTGTCTGCTTCCGATCTCGATCGCGACTCGGTTGTACCCGTTTCGGTTCACCCGGCATTTTGGGGTAGTTGGGCGGATATGGGAGGTCTCCCAATCCTGCTGCGATGTCCTTCTCGAACATTTCCAGGAGAACATCGAGTTCAAAGGCCTTCTCGTGCATCGCTGCCATCGGATCACCGCGGTCGGCGAGCAGATTCGGGACTGTCGCGATCGTGCAGTCGTCGGGGTGTACGTCGCGCAGTTCGTCCCACGTCACCGGCGTCGACACGGTTGCAATCGGAGTTTTGCGCGCAGAATAGGCTGCGGCAATCGTTCTGTCCCTGGCATTTTGGTTGAAGTCGATGAAGATCCGCTCACCACGTTCTTCCTTCCACCAGGCCGTTGTCGCCCGATCGCCGCTGCGTCGTTCGACTTCACGAGCCAGTGCAATTCCCGCGTGTCGAACCTCGATGAAATCCCAACGCGGCGCGAGCGGAATGTAGACGTGCAGGCCCCGTCCACCGGACGTCTTGGGGAACCCTTCCAGGCCCAGTTCCGAGAGAAGTGGACGCAGTACCTCGTCGGCGATCGCGACGGCCTCCGCAAAACCGGTTCCGGGCTGCGGATCAAGATCGATCCGCAATTCGTCGGGATGATCGGTGTCCGGGCAGCGCACTGCCCACGGATGAAACGTGATGGTTCCGAGGTTTGCCGCCCACACGATGTTGGCAGCGTTCTGCACTCGGAGGACGTCGGCCTTGCGCCCGGACGGAAACGTCACCTCACAGGATTCGACATGTTCAGGTCGTTTTGCCGGCAATCGTTTCTGGTAGACCTCTTCGCCCTCGATACCGTCGGGAAAGCGTTGCAGGTGTGTCGGTCGATCCTTCAGGGCGGCCACCGCGGCGCCCTGCAACGCGACTGTGCGGTAGTACTCCACAAGATGACGCTTGGTCCCGCCGTCGGTGCCCAATTGCGGATAGTAGATCTTGTCGGGGCTGGAGAGACGGACCGCGATCCCGTCGACATCCAGTTCCACTGCCGGACTGGCCATCACACACCACCTGCAAGGACATCCGCGAAGTCGTACCGCACCGGAACCTCCAACTGATCGAACGTGCACTCGTCGGGAACCCGATCCGGACGCCACCGCAGAAAACGCGCTGCGTGCCGGAAGCGTTCCCCTTCCATTTGGTCGTACGCCACTTCCAACACCCGCTCCGGGCGGAGCGGGACCCACGAGCGATCGGCCGCCGACTTCCATCGACTTGCCTCGCCTTCCGCCACCACGTCGTCGCCGACGCGTAGCGGTTCGAGTTCTTCCAGCAACTCGATTCGCCGCGCGGCGGTGAATGCCGAAGCGCCACCGACCATTTTCAATTCGGAACCGTCGTACAAACCCAGCAGCATCGAACCGATACCCGGTTGACTCTTGTGCGGACGGTATCCGAGCAGTACGACATCTGCGGTTCTGGCGTGCTTGACCTTGATCATCTCGCGCTTGTTTTGCAGGTAGGGGCCGACCAGCTTCTTGGCGATCACACCGTCAAGACCAGCGCCTTCGAACATCTCGAACCACCGCATCGCCTCACCGCTGTCGAAAGTTGCAGCCGTGACATGACAGCTCGGACCGCCGCCGATCGTGTCGACCAGCAATGCTCGCCTCACGCTGAAATCTTCGGCCGCGACATCCCGATCTCCCAGCGCCAACAGGTCGAATCCAACAAATTGTGCTGGTGTCTGTTCGGCGAGCAGCGTCACTCGACTGGCTGCGGGGTGGATGCGCTCGGACAGCGCTTCCCAACTCAGCCGCGTCACGCCGTTCACTTCCCGGGGCACGACAAGCTCGCCGTCCACCACACATTTGCCCGGCAGTTCCGACTTCACCGCTTCGACGATTTCGGGGAAGTACCGAGCCAGGTCTTTTCCTCCGCGTGAACCGAGGACTACCTCGTCCCCGTCGCGGAAGATTATCGACCGAAACCCATCCCATTTCGGTTCGTACGACCACGTCGGCTGGTCGGATTCGGGTTGTACCGGCACTGTCGTAGCGGCCTTCGCCAACATCGGGGCGAGCGGCGGCATCTGAGGGAGGTCCACCCACTCATACTGACAGCCCGATTCGCTATTCGACTAGCAGTGAAGTGGAATAGAGCCCGAATAATCCAAGATCAGCAAGGGAGACTTGAATGTCCGGAATCGTCGGACGGCTGTGCACAGCACTGATCGCGACGTCTGCAATCGCCATTTTCGCCACCGGGTGCGGATCTGACGTCGAGCCTAAAGCCATCGCGGAATCATCATCCACCGTGGCAGATTCGACCACCACGTCAGCGAGCACCACCACCTCGAAGATCGACGGCCAAGAGGGCACCGACGCGGGCGGCGACGTTGATATCGACGTGAACATCGGCGACTGCGTCAAGATCGGCGGCACCACGAACGACGCCGAAATCGACCACGCCGTGTGCGGCAGCGACGAATCCAACTACAAGGTTGTCGCCAAAGCCCCCACGTCGGATGAGTGCGCGTCCGACATCGATCAGACCTACTACGAGACTCTGCTCGGCCAGGAACAGGGCGCGGTCTGTCTCGACATCGACTGGGTCGTCGGCGGATGCATGGATCTCGGACCGGGTGGCCTCGACGACGAGCCGGCCCGTATCGACTGCGCCGATTCGGGAAGCGACGTAGTCCAGGTAATCGAAATCCTCCAGGGCTCGACGTCCATCGAAGATTGTGGTTCCGAAGCAGATTCGGGATTCGAGCACGCCGAACGCAAGTTCACCGTTTGCACGGCAACGCTCTAACCTGTTGTGCGCCTTTATCAACCGCCCGCGGTTGATAAAGGCGCACAGTCAGAGCCAGCCTCGCCGCTTGAAAATCGTGTAGAGACTTCCACACGTCAGCACCATCATCGAGAGCGCAAACGGATAGCCCAACTGCCAGTGAAGTTCCGGGATGTCGTCGAAGTTCATGCCGTACACAGTTCCGATCAGTGTCGGGGCAAAGAGAATTGCCGCCCAGGCCGACACTTTCTTGATCTCCTCGTTCTGCGCGTAACTCGCCTGCGTGAGATTTCGCATTTCCTCGTTCTGATTCTGCGATACCAGGGTTGCATTGACGGTCAGGATGTTTCCCAACAGTTGACGGAACCCGTCGGCCTGCTCGACCACTGTTGTCGCGTGGTCGGTGACATCGCGAAGATAGCGCTGCAGTTCTTCGTCCGTGTGGTATTTGTCGAATCCTGCCGACAGCCCACGCAGCATGCCGAGCAACGGCCGTGTGGCTCTCTGGAATTCGATCACTTCACGGGTCAATTCGTAGATACGACGCGACACTCCGGGATCGCCGCTGAATACCTCGGTCTCGATCTCGTCGATGTCGTTCTGCAGGCCGGCGACAACCGGCGCATAGCCGTCGACGACGGCGTCGAGGATTGCGTAGAGAACAGCTTCGGTCCCCAGACGGAGGAGATCGGGATCGTTCTCCATTCTGGTTCGCACGGCCGTGAGATCCGGTGATTCACTGTGGCGGACAGTAAGAACGAAGTTGGGACCACAGAACACATGCAGTTCACCGAATTCGACGCGTTCGGTCTCGTCGCGATAGCGCGCAGCGCGCAACACGACAAAGAGTGTCTCACCGTATCGCTCGAGCTTGGGACGTTGATGTGCGGCAATCGCGTCTTCGACAGCCAACTCGTGAAGATCGAAATGCTGTGCTGCAGCGTACAATTGAGTGTCGTCGGGACGGTACAGCCCGATCCATGCCATCGACTGCGAATCCGGCAGGCACGACAACGCTTCGGCGAGGGTGGACGGCGACGCGATCCGAGCTCCGTCGCGGTACACACCACTATTCACGACCGTGGCTTCCACAGGCGCAATCGCATCGGTCGTTGCGGCCTTCACGACGGCGCGGGCGACGGGCGTGTGACCGGTTCGACTATCACCGAAACCTGCCGAGCGACGCGGGAAGGACGACCGGCGGGACTTGAATTCAGACATGCTGCAACAGCTTTCAAGGAAGAGTGAACGGCCAAGGCGCGCTTCACAGCGAAGCAGAGGCCGATGAACACACGATGAAGCTGCAGCAAAATACCCGGCGACCCGGGCGGTCTACAGCTTCAGTTGGTACTCGGAGGTTGGCCACGCATTACAAGCCACACCTCCTCTTCCCTGAATTACTGCTCGTTCGCCATGCGCTCGGACGGCGCACGACGCCCACACACTACCCCTCTTCCGAGAACGGGACAAACCAGGGATTCTCGCCGACTAGAGAGTGATCGCGTCCAACCTGAGTTTGATGAAATCGGCCGACACGACGGGTTCCAGGCCGGACACTCGGCCGATCGGCAACTCCAACGGGGTGACTAGCGCATCGTGATTGAGTTCGTAGAAGTAGATGAGCGAGACCAGATCTTCCTCCGGAGCGTCCGTTTGGGGAGGAAGTACGCGGTGCCGGCCCGACGGCCAGCGTTTCCCACTCCAGTACTCGAGGAGGTCTCCGATGTTTACCGTCAACGCTTCCGCGTCGTACGGGGCGTCTTCCCATCCGCCTTCGTCCGTGTACACCTGCAGTCCACCGGATCCGAGCTCACGATCGAGAACTGTCACCGTCCCGAAGTCTGTGTGCGGACCGATGCGGAACTGTCCCGGCTCAGGCTCACCCACGACGCTCATCGGTGGGTAATGGTTGATGTTGCACGTCCACGTGGGGAGGTCGGCAAGCCCGTCGAACGGGTTGTTCGCCAAACCCAGTGCAGCTGCGAACATCTCCAGCAAATCGTCCGACAGTCGACGCATCTGCGCGGTGTAGACGGTCAAGAGCTCGTGTAGCTCGGCAACCTCGCTCGGCCAGACGTTGGAGAGAAACCAGACGTCGTCGACCAGCGGATCGCCCGTCCGAGTTTCAGCCCCGATCGCAAAGGTCTCCTTGAGATCCGGCGGGGTCTCGGTTCCCTCCGAGTAGCCGTTGGCCTCCATCCCCGGGCCGATCCATCCGCGTTCACCGACTATTGCGGCGTACTTTGCTTTGGTCGACTCGGGTAGCGCAAAGAACTTCCGGGCCGCGGCTCGCACGTCTGCGGCAAGTTCGCGGGTGATCCCATGCCCGCGCACGAGAAGGAAGCCCGCACGTTGCAGCCCTTCGTCCACCTCACGCGCGACAGCTTCAGCGCCCGGACCGCCCGCCCGCCAGAGGGAAATATCCACGGTCGATACAGCCTTCATTCCGCTACTCCGATGTCTTCGTTCCACAGTGCCGGGTTTGTTTCGATGAACTCGGTCATCAAATCGATGCAGTGTTGATCTCGCAGAACGGTGACAGACACCCCGTTTTCGCGGAGCCACTCGTGCCCACCGGTAAATGTCACGCTTTCACCGACGATCACGGATCCGATGTTGAACTGACGCACGAGCCCGCTGCAGTACCAGCACGGCGAGAGCGTGGTGACCATGATGGTCTGCCGGTAGTCACGTTGCCTTCCGGCCGCACGAAAGGCGTCGGTTTCACCGTGCACCGACGGATCGTCGTGCTGGACTCGACGGTTTCGTCCACTACCGAGAAGGGTGCCGTCAGACGCGAAGAGTGCCGCACCGATGGGAATTCCGCCCTCACTGCGGCCGAGTTCGGCCTCGGATATCGCTGCCTGCAACATTGTCTGGGGGTCGAGAGCGCGGGAAGCGCTCGTCACAGTCGTCGACATCCCTCTACTTTCTGCTGTTCGGACTACATCCACAACTGACACATTGTTGTAACGAGCCGCCCTTATTGTGGACATACTGTCGCCCAGAGTGAGGAACGCCCAACCGATGACTCTGACCGTGCGCGAGCTGCTCGACAACCAGTTCCGTGGGGCCGATCCACAGGTTCTGGCCGGTGGCAGCCAGTTGGGACGTGTGGTCCGCTGGGTCCATTCGAGCGAGATCTACGAGATCAGCCCGTTGCTGTCCGGGGACGAACTGTTGCTCACCACCGGCTTGGGTCTGTCCGGGGTCGATCCGGGGACCAGGCGGCACTATCTGCGAGAGGTCGGGAACCGAAACGTCGCCGGAGTTGCCGTAGAACTCGGCCGAACCTTCGACGCGATTCCGTCGGACATGATCGAGGAAGCGGCGATCATGGGAATGCCGCTGATCGCACTCCGGACTGTTGTCCCTTTCATCGAACTGT
Organism: Rhodococcus globerulus; assembly: GCF_019334125.1. Classification (NCBI taxonomy): domain Bacteria; kingdom Bacillati; phylum Actinomycetota; class Actinomycetes; order Mycobacteriales; family Nocardiaceae; genus Rhodococcus; species Rhodococcus globerulus. The sequence goes on along the minus strand of NZ_CP079698.1, from coordinate 5,320,244 downwards.
GTCAGAACGCAAATACCGAAATCATTTCGCGTGAAGTCGCTGTGTTACGCCTGGGAAATGATCTCGCTCGCGTGCTCGAACTCGAGTTGATGGCAGGCAGTGGTGTGGCCACTCTGCTCGAGCGCATCAGTGACGTAACGGGGTGCCCTTTGATCGTGACAAGCGGCAGTGGCGCCCTCGTCGCAGCACATGGCGTCGACGACGATCGGTCCGCCTGGCGTGCCGCTGACGCCGGAACTGCCACTGCCGCTATCCATTCCAGAGACGGAGCCTGGGGGACTCTGACGGCCGGGCCTGGTTCGACACTGAATCCGGCAACGTTGCACGGGCTGTTGCAACGCTCAGCCGGTTCATTGGGGTTGGCACTGACCTATTCGGGAAACCTGACCGGTCGTCCCCAGCGGGCGGCCGCTACTCTCGTGTCGGATCTGCTGGAGCGCACCGACGTACGGCAGATCGACCTTCGCGTCAGATCCGCGGCCGCTGGGTTCCATCCCACTCCCGGCCACCGCGTCGTTGCGATCGCGATCGACTCCCCTGGTTCGCGAATCGCCACTCGCCTCCTCGATTCCGCGGCCAAACTCCTCGGCCAACCGAACTTGGGAGCCGAAGTACATGCCAGCACGTTCGGTCTTGTTGCAGTGCCGGCCAAGACGATCGATGCTGTCGGAGCCGTGAGTGCGGCATTCGGAACATCCCTGTCGTCCAACATCACCGACGGAGTCACGGTGGTGATCGGAGACCCGTGTGCGTTCACTCCGTCCGAGGTCAGTGCGGCACTTCATGCTGCCCGATCAGGGCTTCGCCTTGCGACGTCGGCTCGTCGGACCTGGCTCGCCGGGCGCGTGGTGACAACCACTCGTGAACTGGCCCCGGAACTCGCGGTGGACCAGTTGCCGGTGGACGTTCGGGAGCGGATGGTTGCCGTCGTCGCTCCCCTGATTTCCTGGGACGACACCCATTCGAGTGATCTCACCAGAACACTCGAGGTTCATCTCCGTCATGGTTGCAGCGCAACACGTTCGGCGGCTGCGCTGCACCTGGGCCGGCAATCGCTCTATCAGCGACTCGACCGTATCCGGGCGCTACTCGGATACGACCCGTCGACGCCGTCGATGTACGCGACTCTGCTTCTAGCGCTGTGCGCTCACCGGCTTGTCGCGCGAGATCTTCGAACCGTTGACGAGGAGGTAAAGCCCGCCCGCGATGACAAATCCCACGAAGAACGTAATGTCGCCCAGCTCGGGGACTGACCGTACGACGTACCCGACAAACTTCTCTTGGTTGGAGAACAGCAGAACCGAGGTGAGGAGTGCGATCACGAAGGCTGAGAATCCACCCCAGTTGGTGTGTTCCGGGTCGTAAAGGAGATTGTCGATGCGCTGCCCGCGGCGCAGGTATTGGTCGGCGAACATGATGCCGAGCCACGGACCGATCCAGTAGGCGACAACAAGGAGGAAAGCTTCGTAGCTTGCTGCTGCGTCGGCGAGTGCCCACCACGCAACCAGGAATCCGACAACTCCGAAAACCATCGCGACCATGGCTCGCTGCGTTTTCACCGGGAGTTTCAATCCGATGGTCACAAAGGCCATCGAGCCGGAGTAGACATTGAGCGCATTCGCGGCGACGGCACCGAGCGCGATGGCCAGTAGCGTCAGATTGGCAAGTGCCGAAGGAAGATTGGATGTGAACGCGTCGGCAGGGTTATCCGACGACGGCGCGCCGATCGTGACCGATGCCGCACCGACCACCGACAGCGCCACGCAGGAGACAAACAGTCCGGCCGACGCGAACAGACCTGTTCGGAATGTCGAGACCGACGCCGGAAGGTAGCGCGTGTAATCAGCGGCATAGGGCGTCCACCCGGCGGCGTACCCGAACGCGGTGCCCACGGTAAGGAGGAAACCGCCGAGTCCACCGACGCCGCCCTCGATCGCCGGCGCACCTGGATTGGCTTTTGTCAGAATGACAATCGCAGTGATGGCAAAGATCACGGCAAGTACGGGAAACGCATATCGCTCGAAAGCCTGAACCAGGTTGTGCCCGAAGAAAGCGAACACGGTCTGGATGACGACGATCACCAACAGTGAAGGCACCGGCGGCAATCCGGTCAGGGTGTTGAGCGCAAAAGCGCCGCTGACACTGTTGGTTGCAAACCATCCGACGCCGCACATGATCGACATGAACGCCGACGGCAGAGCGTTACCTCGGTATCCGAAACCCAATCGGCCGAGCACCATTTGCGGCACACCGTGCAACGGTCCGCGTGCCGACAGCACGAAGTGCGCGGCCGCACCGAGAGCGGTTCCGATGACCAGTCCGAGCGTCGCCTGCCAGAACGTCATCCCGAATACGGATACGGAGAGAACTCCGATGAAGATCGTGGCGAATTCGAGGTTCGGGGACATCCACGTCCAGAACAGCTGACCAGGGGTGCCGTGGCGATCCTCGTCGGGAATGAACTCGTTTCCGCCAGGTTCGACGGCAAGTACGCGATCTCCGTACTCGCGATCCACCCCGGTCTGCTCGCCGGTTACACCCTCGGTAATTGCCATAAGAGAACCTTGGGGTGCGGCGAGAGCTGCGACAACCGACAGACTGTCTGCCACGACAGTCAGTTCTACGGACAGTCTGGCGCCGCGCTAGTGTTCCGCGCGCAACCCGCCGATCAGGAGTTCGACGATCTCGTCTGCCAGCGCCTCGGTTTCGGCGACCGACTGGCCCTCGCGACGGCGATACCAGAGATCGATACCGTTAAGGCTACTGAGCAGAACCTTTGCCGCCATGCGCGGTGACGAGGCGCGGATCGAACCGTCTGCGACTCCTTCGATCATCACCTGTTCGAAAAGCTTCTCGTAGTCCAAGCGCAGAGCGTTGAGTTCGACGAGCGCCTGCTGCTGGCGCGGCTTGAGCGCCGAACTCATCTGCCCCCGCACGCCCTGGTGGATTGCATGATGATGTCCGAGGTGCGTCATGAGATTGATCAGATGCGCCCGCGACATCGCCGCGAGCTTGACCAATCCGGTGCCGCCCGCCGCCACTTCTCCGTCGACTTCCGCTCTGAGCCTGCTCATACCCTGCTCGAAAATAGCCAGGTAGATATCGAATTTCGACCGAAAATGGTAGTAGACAAGACCCTTGGTGGCGCCGACGCGATCGGCGAGGTCGTCAATGGTCGTGGCGGCATATCCGTCTGCCGCAAATGCGTCTGCCGCGGTCTCGATGATCACCGAGCGCATATCAGGTGCGTCAGCACTCATCGTTCGCCCTTCACTGCCTTGACTTGTTTCCACATTTTGACATAGTAATACTCAGTAGTATCCCAGATCAGAGAGGTTTTTCCCATGTCATTGGATTTCTCAGGCAAGGTCGCGATCATCACTGGTGCAGGCGGCGGTCTCGGCCGAGCTCACGCCATGGCGCTCGCCGCTCGCGGCGCACGCGTTGTAGTCAATGATATGGGCGGATCCGTCAACGGCAGTGGCGGCGCCGATACCGCAGCCGCGAAGGTAGTAGCCGAAATCGAGACTCTTGGCGGCGAAGCGCTTGCAGATCACTGCGACATCACCGACGCCGACGCAGTTGCCGCCATGGTCGCCGCTGCTATCGAGAAGTGGGGGCGCGTCGACATCCTCATCAACAACGCCGGCATCCTGCGCGACAAGTCGTTCATCAAGGCCGACTTGGACGACTTCCGCAAGGTCATCGACGTTCACCTCATGGGTTCGGTCATCGTGTCCAAGGCTGTCTGGCCGCACATGGTCGAGCAGAACTACGGCCGTATTCTCATGACCACGTCCGCGTCGGGCATCTACGGCAACTTCGGCCAGGCCAACTACGGCGCCGCCAAGTCGGGCGTCGTCGGTTTGATGAACGTGTTGTCCATCGAAGGTGAGCGCAAGGGCATTCGAGTGAACTCACTTGCCCCGACAGCGGCTACCCGCATGACCGAGGACCTGCTCGACGAGAAGACCCTTGCACTCCTTGCTCCCGAGTCGATCTCACCGGGCGCGCTGTTCATGGTCTCCGAGGACGCACCAACCAAGACGATCCTCAGCGCCGGCGCCGGCGTGTTCGCGATCGCCCGGATGGAGGAGTCGCAGGGCGTCTACATCCCGCAGGAGGCGCTCTCGCCCGAGGTGGTCGCCGAACGCTGGGCTGAAATCAGTGACATGACCAACTCGATCCAGGTAGCCGCTGCATTCGATCAGACCCACCGTTTCGTGGGGAAGGCAGTGGCCGAGCAACCTTCAGCCTGACGGACGTCGCCGCCCGTGGTCCCGAGCTCGGGCCACGGGTCGCTCGAACAAACGAATATCGTTGCTGCACTTTTAATTTCGCCGCCAACCGGACCGATCTTCGCCGAGGACATCACCGAACCGTTTGTCATCGAGGACGGGCACATCGCTGTGCCACAAGGGCCGGGCTTCGGTGTGACTCCGCGACTGGAGGTGTTGGAGCGATTCACTGTCGGGTCCGACTTAATGTGACTGTCGGGACCGACTCAATGTAGGTCGAGAGGCTTCGGGCCAGTTCTTGTCGGTGCCTGCGTGCATAGTGAACCGGACATGAACTTGAACACCGAAAGGCCCCCGATGAACAACTGGTCCGATCGCCCGATCTGCGCGTTCGACCTCGAGACCACGGGGCGCGATCCATCCACAGCCCGGATCGTCAGCGCGTGTGTTGCCGTCGTGGATGGCTCGAGTGTGGAAACGCGCACGTGGTTACTCGACCCGGGCGTCGATATTCCGGCCGGTGCCATCGCTATTCACGGCATCACCACCGAATATGCGGCTGAGCACGGTCAGGACTACGCCGAGGGCTACGAGGAGATCCGTGAGGCTCTCCACAATTCGTGGGCACGTGATCATTCGGTTGTTGCGTTCAACGCGTCCTACGACCTCACGGTCATGCACTGCGAAGGCCTACGAATCGGCAAACCGGCGCTGGTTCCCGGCTTGGTTGTCGATCCCTACGTGATCGATCGCGCGATGGACAAGTTCCGCAAGGGAAAACGAACGTTGTCTGCGGTCTGCGAGTTCTACGGAATCACACTCGAATCCGCGCACGAGGCAGAGGCCGACGCGATGGCCGCGGCAGCTCTGGCACGAGAACTAGCACTGCGTTTTCCGGAGATCAACGATCTTGATCTCATGGTCGATCAGGCACAGTGGCACGCCGAACGTCAACGGGATTTTGCCGAGTTTCTGAGCAGTCAAGGGAAAGACGTGTCAGATGTGAACGGCCAGTGGCCTATTCATTTCGTAGCCTGACACCTGTGCGTACAGGTCACAATCTCTGCGAAACCTGCTTGCGTAGTTCTTCTCGTGATCGTTTGCCGGTGTGCGTTGTCGGGAACATCTCCAGCTCGACAAAGATGCGCGGCACCTTGTAGGCACTTAACCGTTCCTTGCAGAAATCGATCAGATCCTCGGAATCGACGGAGTATCCGTGGACCGGAATGATGCAGGCAACCAGCCGTTGGCCTTGCCGTTGGTCGGCCACGCCGATCACCGCGACTTCGAGGATCAACGGGTGATCCATCAATACCGTCTCCACTTCTTGCGGGTAGACGTTGAAGCCGCTGACGATCACCGTGTCTTTTGCCCGCGAGACGATATACAGGTGCCCCTCGTCGTCCGACCAACCGATGTCGCCGGTTCGCAACCAACCGTCACCGTCTACTGCGTCGTCGGGCGTTGATTCCGGATCGTCTACCCCTCGCAGATATCCGTGCATGATGTTGTACCCGGAGCAGAGAACGTGGCCGTCCTCGTCCGGAGGCAGCGGATAGCCGTAGTCGTCGACAATCCGAATTTCGAGTCCGTCGACGGGGGTCAACATCGCGAGCGAACCCGATTCGCCTTCGGTGATACTGCCCATGGCGACGGTTCCACAGGCTTCGGTAAGCCCGTAGCCGACAACCATATTCACGATTCCGAGTTCGCGGCACGCTCCGCGCATTCTGTCGAGTGGCACTTCGGAACCGCCGCTCACCGCCATTCTGCATACCAACCCGATGTCGTCGCGGCCACTGCCGACCAGATCGAAGAGGATGGTCGGCGGCCCCATCACCACGCTGACGCGGTCACGGACGATCACATCGGCAAGGTCGGCTCTGTCGTAGTGTTCGACGACGCGCACCGAGGCTCCGGCGCACATTGCGGTCAGCAGCACACCGTTGAAACCGAACGAATGTGCAAACGGGACGGCACCGATCACTCGATCCGCACTGGTCAGCTCGAGCCGGTCCGCCACTGCCGAGTACAACCGCGACAGCTGTCCGTGGGTCATGGGAACTTGCTTGGACACCCCGGTCGAGCCGGAGGTCGAGAGAATCACCGCGATGTCGTCGGGCCCCGCTGCCGGTCTATCCGGGTGAGGGGCGGTAGTTCTGGCGGCTGCCATGATGTCGGCGATCCGTGGTTGGTCGACTACGAGCGCCGGTTCGGTGACATCAAGGATCCGTGAATATTCGGGACCACTGACACCGTGGCCCACCGGAACAACGGTTGCCCCAGCGCACAGTATCCCGAGTGCGATACAGACCCAGTCGGTGGTATTCCGGCCGCTGAGGACCACCCGTGCACCCGGTCGCACACCGGAATCTGCCAGAACAGCGGCCACTCGCAGTGCCTGATCGGTCAGTTCGCCGTAGGTGATCTCCTGGCAGCCGTCGAGCAATGCCACCCGGTCTCCGCACCGGTGTGCCAAATCCACACAGAGCGCGTCGAGCGTCGATACCAAAAGATCACGCGGCATATCTGCATTGAAACACTCGGCCGACGTAGGCTTGACGCCTCTCCCGCTCAGTGGTCCTACGGGAGCGGCACGCAGACAGCTGTTCACAGGCACCTTCTACGACATATTGCCAGCATATTTCTAACCGAAATACTCTCTTTAGGTCTACCGCCAGGTAATCTTTCGACTATGGCAAAGGACAAAACACCTGCAGACGCGCCCACTCTGCGACCGACAAGTTGGGCCGTCCTGGGTCTGCTGTCCTTCGGATCCGAACTCTCCGGTTACGACCTGAAGAAATGGGCCGACTGGAGCCTGCGATTCTTCTACTGGGCACCGTCGTACAGTCAGATCTACAGCGAACTGCGCAATCTCGAGGCGCACGGCTTTGCCACGTCCCGCGTGGTGAGCACAAACGACGTCAAGAGTAAGCGCCTGTACGCGATCACTCCGGCCGGAACCGACGCGGTAGCGACGTGGGCAAACGAATCGCCGGTCGAACCCGCAGTGCTCAAACACGGCGTAATGCTCAGGATGTGGCTCGGCCATCTGGCCGACCCTGACAAACTGCAATCGGTACTCACCGAACATCGCGACCAGTCCGAGAAGATGCGCATCCGCGCAATTGCCGACGCCGAAGGCGCGTCCGAAGAAGCTGGATGGGCATATCCCGAACTGGTGCTGCGATGGTCCGAGATGTACTACGAATCCGAGCGTGACCGCGCAAACTGGATGTTGGAGAACATTTCTCGACTCGGATCCGACAAATCCAGCGCCGGCAAAGCACGCCGGAAGAAGCCTGAACCCCGTACCCCGGACGAGCTCCGCAAACACGAAGACTAATGCTCGTATCGCTCTGATACTGAAGGTGTCAGAGCGCTAGAGGCCGATATCTCAGCAGAGCGCTCGAGGCCGATATCTCAGCAGCGTGATGTCTCGATCCGGATAGTCGCAGAACACGGGTTCCACGCGCATACCGACAGTCAGTTCCAGATCGCCGACATCGACCAGTTCGGTACTGAACCGCGGCCCCTCGTCCCACTGCACCACCGCCAACATCTGCGGCAACGCATCCGACCACGGCGGTGCTGTGGGACGGTCAGCCACCGTATAGGTGTACAGCGTGCCCAATCCACTGATCTCACGCCACTCGAGGTCGTCGGCCAACGTGCGCGGAGCCAGCAATCTCGGATAGAAGACAAATTCGTCCGATGACGGCGAGTACTGAATCTTTATCTTGCTTTCTCGCAAAGCATTCCAGAACGGTGCGGACACCGGCGTCGGTTCCGGATACGGCTTTTCGTTCGACATCCCTAATCTCCCTGGAGTATCAGTGCGACTTGCTCACTCATGATGCCGCCGTTCCCGGTCACGAAAGCGGTATTGCAGTCGGCAACCTGCGCCGCCCCGGATCGGCCCATCACCTGACGTACGCCATCGCATACGTGGTGCATCCCGCCCGCCATTCCGGCTTGCCCGTAGGATAATTGGCCGCCGGCGGTATTCAACGGGAAGTCCCCTCGGAAGGTCAGGTCTCTCGACGACACGAACTCCATACCCTTCCCCTTCTCACAGAAGCCCGCGTCTTCGAGGCTCATCACCACCGTGATCGTGTAGCAGTCGTAGATCGACGCGACATCGATTGCCGAGCGTGAGATACCCGCCATGTCGAATGCCGTGTCCGCAGCCTTCGCAATCGGGGTGCGCACCATGTCTTCTGCATAGGTCGGTGTCTTGAACGACAGGTGTTCGCCAAACCCCTTGACCCAGACCGGCCTGTTGCGACCGCGACGCGCGATGTCAGCGTTCGCCACGACAATGCCTGCTCCACCTTGCACCCGCATCACAACCTCGAGCATCCGAATGGGATCGGCGATCATCGGACTCGCCAGAACGTCGTCGATCGTGATCGGCTTTCCATGGAACACCGCACCGGGAGTACTGCAGGCATTGGTTCGCTGGTCCACCGCGATCTTGGCGGTGGCACGGTCGTCGTACCCGAATTCCGACGCATACCGCCGAGCGATCTGGGCGTACGGCGCGTTCTGACCGAGATTACCGTACGGAATCTCGAATTCGGCTTGAGGAGAACCGAACTTGCCACTCGAGGCACCGAGATACCCTGGATCCACAGCGGGCTGAATCTGCGACTTCGGTGTCATGAACGACCCAGGAACAATGACCAGTACCGCGTCGCAGATACCGAGTTCGACGGCTGCGGCAGCTCGCCACACCATCCCTGCCGCCGTTGCGCCGCCGAGGTCTACTCGCTCACCGAAGTTCAAGGGAATCCCGAGATACTCGGACAACGTGGCCGGGGCAAACATATCGGATTCCGCAATACCATGCGTGACAAGACCATTGATCTGCGACGCCTTCAGACCCGCATCCTCGATTGCCAGCTTCGAGAGCATTGCCCACTGCTCGATGGTGAACAACTCAGGACGGGTCTGCTTGCGCTGGGCGGGCAATTCACAGAACCCGACGATGGCGGCCTCACCGCGCAGTCCCGCCATCAGGACGCTCCGGCGGAGATAGCACTGTCACGGCGTGGCAGCAGCACGGTGGCCGTTCCCGGCATCAGCACCTCACCACCCCGCACTCCGGCAAGTTCCAAATCGACCAGCGCTCTACCGTTCTCGTCGCGTTTTCCGGTCACTGTCCCCGTGAATTCCAACGGCTCGCCGGGAAAGGCCACAGCCCGGTTCGAGGCCGAGAAGTTCACCAACGATCCCCCGCCACCGATCCAGTCGGTGACAACGCGCGCCAGAAGCGCCGCCTGAAGCGGGCCCTGTACAACGACGTCCTGATAGCCCTCGACGTCGACAGCCCAACTCCGGTCGTAGTGAATGCGGTGCCCGTTGTACGTCGCTGCACTGAAGAGGAACATCTGCAGTGCAGTGACACTGACAGCCAACACCGGAATCGTGTCGCCGGTGTTGATATCATCGAAATATACTTGTGTTGACATAACTTTCAACTCCTCGCGCTACGGTCGGGCGATCATCGAGGTGGTCGCTTCGGCAACAACCTCGTCGTTCTGATTGGTATACGTGGTCTTCCACGTCACCAGGACGAATCGGCCGGACCGACCGCGCTTCTCAACCACCGAATCCACGACGCGCACACTGGTGATCACATCTCCGTCGTAGGCCGACCGAAGAAAGGTGGTGTTCTCGCCACCCGCCATTCGCTTGGGGCACAACGGGAAAACAAGATTCCCGGAGGCAGCACCGGATGAGCCGTCTACCCGAAGTTCCGGTATCGGCGTCACCCCGAGAATCGCGTACTGCAAATACAGCGGCGGAGCGACAATATCGCGATAGCCGTGCTCACGGGCATAGTTGCTGTCGAAGTACAGCGGGTTGGTTTCGCCGACGGACACAGCCCACCGTTGCCAGTCCCGCGCGACCACAGCTCCGCTCGCCTGGGAGACTACCTCCCCGACACGCTCGGCAACATTGTCGGGGATCAGAGATTCCGAATCCGGAATCACGGCTACGCTTTCAGTCATGTTCTTTCTCTCTCACGCTATTTGATGGTCGGTGACCAGTCCGGAATTCTCGAGATCGGCATACTTCTCATCGGAATAGCCGAGGATCTTCTTGTAGACGTACTCGTTGTCTTCACCGAACCCTGGGAGTACCCGTCCGAATGCCAGATCGAATCCCTCTACCCGCCAGGGATGTCCTGGATACCGATAGGTTCCCACCGACGGATGTGACCGCTCCTGGAACCAGTCACGCTCGCGCAGATGACGGTCTTCGAGCAATCCGGTTTCGCTCATCACTTCACCTGCGGGAACGGCACACTCCTGCAACACCGAAACAACCTCGGAAGCCGACATCGAGCGGGCCCACCTCGCAATTCGATCCCTGATCGACGCGGAGTTTGTCCGTCTGGCGACTGTATCGGCGCCCATTTCGGCAAGTTCGTCCCCGCCGATTACCGAGGCCAATGCCGTCCACTCGCGATCGCTGCGAACGGATATCGCCACCCACCGATCCTCATCCGCACTGAGGTAAACATCCTGTAGCACATGAGGATCGGAGTTGCCGAGGATCTCCGGAACTCTCCCGTTCACCTGCGCGTCGAGCACGAACTCCCCGATCTCCGCCATGACGTTCTCCGCCTGCGCAAACTCGACAAGTCCCCCAACGCCGGTGTGCTCGCGGTCCAACAGCGCGGCCATCACCGCAAAGGCCAAACCTGCCGGAGCTGCCTCGTCCATGTGGTAGTTCTCGCCGGCCGAGTCGGCTTCCTCACCCTCGTAACCGTCCATCGCGGCAATCCCCACCAGCGAGTTGAAATTGGGGCCGTAACCGAGATAGTCACTCATCGGTCCGGCCATTCCGAGGGGTGGCATGCGAGCGACGATCAATCGAGGGTTGAGTGCGAGCAAACGCTCGTGCCCAAGCCCCAACTTCTCGAGAGTTCCGTTGGAATTGTTCTCCACCAGAACATCACTGACTTTGATCAGTTCGATCACAGCTGCGTGTCCCTCAGCGGTATCGAGATTCATGCACGCCGACAGTTTGTTCCGGGAATGCCAGTTGAAGAGAGCTGTGCGGTCGTACGGTCGCTCGCCGGGATCCTTCTCCGGATAGGTGCCGCCGTGATACCCGGTCTGCGCGATCGATTCCTTCGTTGTCTTTGCCGAAACTTGTCGGCTGACGCGGTTGTTCCCCTCCACACGTATCACTTCTGCGCCCAAGTCCCCCAGCATCGCTGTCGCTCCGGGGCCGGACCACACAACCGTCAGGTCGACAACACGAATCCCTTCGAGCGGATAACTCATACTCGCTCCCCTGTTTGTGTCAGTGACTCACGGATCTGTGGGCCGTGCTGGTCGAGAGTTGGTGCGGTATGACGCAACTGGTACCCATTGGCCATCCGCCACGGCGCACCCGTGTACTCCAACGTGCCCGCAACCGGATGTGTACCGCTGACAAATGCGCCTCGGCTACGAAAGTGATCGTGACTCAACAATTCCGAGACGTCGAGATACGCCGTGACGGGAATACGTGCCGCCTCGCACTGTTCCATGATGGCGACTTTGGGCCGCTGCGCGAACCACTCGGTGACATATTCCATGAACTCGTCACGATCCCTTCCCATGATCGTCTCGCGCCCGTGGTACCGCGTATGGAACGCGTCGTCGTGCTCGCCGACTATGTCGACCAACCGATTCCAGAAAGCCTGATTGGTCACGTACAGCATCACAAATCCGTCCTTGGCCCGGAACGGTCCGGTGAACGTCGCGCCGTGCCGGTGCGGGCTTCGCACTCCGCGTGGAGCATTCATGCCGGAATACGCCGCCGAAACGAGGTACGACGCTCGCCGGTCGGCGCCGGCGAGCAGAACCTCCTGCCCGGACACGTCGATCACGGAACCTTCTCCTGTGCGCTTGGCGCTGAAGATTCCCGCCATCGTGGCTTCGCCGGCGGTACGGCCGATCGTGTAGTGCTCGAGCAGTCCCGGTTTACGCAACGGCGCACGATCAGCCGCACCAGTTGCGTTCATCGGGCCACCGGCAGCCTGAAGGACCAGGCCGCTCGCTTCACGATCCCGGTACGGTCCGGTCTGGCCGAAAGGACTGATCCGCGTGATCACCAGCGACGGGTTGCGCGCGTGCAGCACTTCCGGTCCCAGGCCCAATTTCTCCAGCTGGCCGGGACGGAAGGACTCCACCACCGCGTCCGCCGTGTCCACGAGGTTCAGGAGAACCTCCCGATCGGAATCCGAGGTCAAGTCAAGGACAAGCGATTTCTTGTTGGTGTTCAGATGCAGGAAGAGTGCGCTTCGCTCGACGTTCGGAACGTCGCCGGGGAACGGTCCCCACGCCCGCGTCAAGCTGCCCGTCTCCGGCTTTTCGACTTTGACAACGTCCGCACCAAAATCTGCGAACATCTTTGTTGCGTATTCTCCTGCCACCCACCTCGACAAATCCACGATCCGAAGATCCTGAAGTGCCTGCCGCGGTCCGGGTTTCGCTTCGCTAGGCAAGGTTCAGCTCCTTCTGCAGCCAACCCGCCGCAATATCTGCTGTGCCGTATCGGATTTCCGTGACCTTCGCCCGCTCCGACCACAGGTGCAAATCAGTCTCGAGGACGTATCCCATACCACCGTGCAATTGATGTGCATCCAGGGTCGCGCGCTTGTAGGCCTCGTTGCACTGCATTTTTGCAATCGCGACCGCACGGGTGGCGGATTCACCGCGAGCCACCCACCACACCGCGTGCGCGGCAGCCAAGCGGGCACCTTCGAGCGCGATGTGCATGTCCGCGACAATGTGTTGTGCGGCTTGGAAACTACCGATCGGACGCCCGAACTGCTCACGCTGGGCAATGTAGTCGACGGTGCGATCCAGAACTGCGGCGCCGCCGCCTGCCATCTCCATGCATTGAAGCGCCACTGCCGCATTGGCGACCCACCGAAGATCGTCGGCGCTCAGCCCATTTCCGCTGCCCCCGAGAGAAACGGCCGCGTCCGAGGCGAACACGTCGACAAGTTCGACGCGAGATAGCCTCTCTCCGGACATGTTCGACAATGGGACGGCATTCCAACCTTCGGCTGTCGGCTCGACGAAGGCGCAGATCAACCGTTCCGGTTCGGCAAACACCGATGTGCGAGCGGTCACGAGAACCACGTCGGACATCGAGGCGTTCACGGCAAATGGCAGGGTTCCGTTGAGCAGCCACCCACCCGGAGCTGGTGTTGCGGTCAGAGTGGGTCGAATATCGCCGGCGTCCCCGGGATTCCAGGCGGCAACGCCGGCGCGAAGTCGACCTTCGGCCAGCGCAGGCAGATAACGCCTGCGTTGTTCCGACGTAGCCAGTCGCCCGACGGCAATACCGAATTGCAGTGTGCTGTAGACAATCGACGGGCAGAGAACCCGGCCGGCCTCCCGAAAGAACACACCGAGTTCGTACAGGCTGGCTCCACCGCCGCCGTATTCTTCATCGATCGCCAGGCCAAGTACACCAACCTCGGCAAGCGCCGTCATCAGTTTGTCCGGGCTGCTTTCGGACATCGGTTCTGCCAGTTCTCGTACCACACTGATCGGGCATTGTTTGGCCAGGACGGCAGCCGACATTGCCTGCAGATCGAGTTGGTCTTGGTTAGCAACAAGTTTCATCGGCAAACTCCTACGCCGTCAAGGAAGGTCGGAATCATGTCAGCGTCCGTAACTCGGTAGGCCGTGCCCGCGCTGGGCGATAACATCTCGCAGAACTTCGTTGGCTCCGGCACCGAATCGCAGCAGTGGCGCGGCGCGGTACAGTCGCTCGAATTTTCCTGCCATCACTGCGTGAGGGTCCGATCCCGCGATCAAACCTGCCGGACCGAGCATCGCCGTTCCGACATCGGCAATCCGTTGTCTGAGTTCACTGGAGAAAATCTTCTCGACGCTGACGAGCACCGACGGAATGGTTCCACTTTCGAGCAGGGACGACGCCTCGAATCCCATGAGCTGCGCGAGTTCGACATCCGCATCCAACTGAGCGAGCTTGCGGCGTACATCTGCGTTGTCGAGCGGACGTGTTCCGTCTTCTCGGATCTCCCGCGCGAGAATCAACAGATCGTCGACGGCTCTGCGCAGGTCACCTGCATTCGTGAGGGCACCACGTTCGAGATCCAGTGCACCGGTGATGTACTTCCATCCCTTGTCGACTTCACCGATCAGGTTGGTCGCTGGGACACGGACGTTGTCGAAGAACGTCTCGTTGGTTCGATATCCGGACCACGCGGTGATCGGACGAATCACAACACCGGGAGCGTCGATCGGCACGATGATCACCGAGATACCCTTGTGTTTGGGCACCTCGGTATTGGTGCGAACACACAGCCATTCGTGAGTGACGCGCTGCGCCATACTGTTCCAGATCTTGGAACCGTTGATTACCCACTCGTCGCCCTCACGCACCGCCCGGGTTTTCAGACTCGCAAGGTCTGTTCCGGCATTGGGTTCGGAATAACCGACGGCGCAGGTCAGTTCACCGCGTGCAATGGGCGGCAGGAATTCTTCCCGGTTCTGTTGCGTGCCGTGGCGCATGATCATCGGAGCCACCGACGTAACGGTCAAGTCCGGTCCCGGCACGCCCCAGTACTCGAATTCGCTGACCAGAAGATGCTGATACACCGCACCGAGACCAAGCCCACCGAACTCCTTGGGCCAATTGAGCCCGAACCACCCTTTTGCCCCGATCTTCCGGCGAAAGGCCGTGAGCTCGCCGCCGATGAACTCGAGATCGTGCTCGGCCATCTCCGCGCGCAGTTCCGGTGTGACATTGTCGCGAA
Source organism: Rhodococcus globerulus (assembly GCF_019334125.1). Taxonomy (NCBI): domain Bacteria; kingdom Bacillati; phylum Actinomycetota; class Actinomycetes; order Mycobacteriales; family Nocardiaceae; genus Rhodococcus; species Rhodococcus globerulus. The sequence continues at coordinate 5,305,202 of NZ_CP079698.1, read as the reverse complement.
GGAACGTGCGTATCTCCTCTCGCCACGCTCGCTGATCTGCGTCTAGTTCAAAATCCATGGGTATCCGTTCCAGAGTGGCTGATGGCCGCAGAGCCTTGGTTGTTCATTGGGAGGCCTGAAGGCTCTCGGCCAGTTCAGGATCCGAGCGCAACGCAGCGCGCACCGCAGCCTCCCAGAAGCCGTGGTAGCTGTTTCCGTCACTACCGGCCATTCGATCGAGCCACCAGTCGGGCAGAGCTGTCTTCTCCGGTCCACTGGCCACCCGGATCATCCAGGCATTCTTACAACGTTGTTCGAGAGCGACCGCCCGCAAATAGACTGCTGCGGCGGTACTTCCGGTGACAAAAACGCCATGTCCTGCCAGGAGTGCGCGATCAGCGGGCCCGATCGACCGGATCGCGGCCTCGGCTGCCTCCATGTTGTCGACGCCGCCGTCGTACTCGTCGACCAGCACTACCTCACCGCCGCCGAGGCTGGAACTCTGATCGTAAGCGGGTGGAACCTCGCCCAGATCAGCCCAGACCGTTCCGAACTCCGAATGATTGTGTAGCGCAATGCCGACGTCGGGACGTGCTCGGTGAAGCGCAAGGTGCAGAGGAATTCCCAGCGGGACAGGCCAATCGCCCTGTAGGACATTGCCGTCTACGTCGATACGAATGATGTCGGCGGGGAGGATCTCCTCCCAGGTGAGAAGCCACGGGTTGCACAGCATGGTGCCGTCACCGAGGTTGTACGTGATATGCCCGGCGAGATGATCCCGGTACCCCTCGGCCCACAGAGCTCGCGCAAGCAGAACTATCTCCTCCGCCGGCGTCAGGTTCGGGATCAATTGATCGACAGTGGGTTTGAACTTCTTCACAGCAACCTCTCGGTAGTGCACTGGACCGCCAGCGGGAAGGAAAGTGCGAACTTTCAGGAAGATCGTCTTCACAGCAAGTATCTCTATGTGATACTGTGTATCAATTCTTTAATCACAGTAGGGGTGATTCAGATCGCAGTCAAGACAATCAGTGGACTCACGCGCGGACTCCGCGTCATCGAAGCCATTGCTGCCCATCAGCCAATCGGCTTGACCGCGCTTTCACGGCTACTCGAGGTCGACAAAAGCGCCATGCAACGCACCCTGGCAACCCTCCATGAAGCGCAATGGATCCACCCTGTCGGCGAGGCTCCACCCCGCTGGGAGCTCTCCACCCGTTGTGTTGTCGTAGCCGGACAGGTCTACAACGGCTCGTCGCTGGCTGCCCGAGCACAACCCGTCATGACCAAGATTCGGGATACAACCGGCGAGACAGTACATCTCGCTGTCGCGGAGGAAGAACACATGATCGTCCTCGGGGTGGTTGAAGGTACCCACATGGTTCGGACAGGCCTGAAGCCCGGGCAGATACACGTACCCGAGACAAGTGCAGCGGGACGGGTCATCCACGCGTACCAGTCGCAGGAAGAACGCATGAACAGCTCGGGTCAGCCCGATCTCCTCCTCGCAGATGCCGAGTACCAGGAGATACGCAGGCGTGGATGGGCCGCAAGCGAGGAAGCCGTCCAGCAAGGATCAACCAGCCTCGCCGCAGCGGTGCTGGATGCGTCGGGATCGCCACTGGCTGCGATCGTGATCAGTGGGCCGGCGACTCGACTCACCGAGGAGTACTTCGCGCGGTACGGCGAGCTGCTCCGATCGGCGGCGGATCAACTCGGCGGCTCCTACTGAGTGGGCTCACTCAGCGTCGCGAAGACAACCAGGGCCAGGTTCGTGCGATCGGACTGTCCCGAAAGCCCCTCCAGTGCAACAGCAGACTCGAACGGAATGAGACTTCCCGACGGCAATGTACGGTCGCCGAACGCAACACTGCCGGACAACACAACTGCATACCCCCGACCCACACATTCAGCGAGTGCATCGGCGGTCAACACCCCACCGAGGTCGAGCGCAACACCGAATGCTGCGGCGCCACGTCTGGTACGGGCCAGTAGATCCAGCTTTCCCGTCTCTCCTGCGGCGTCGTCGATCGCACAGGTGAAATGTTCGCCGGCTCGCGTCTCACCTTTGACTCGTGATTCCGGCATGTAGTTCAATCCTGCGGCGGGGTCGAGCCGAAGGGTGAAGTACGACAGACCGTCGGGAGCGTCGGCGAAGATCGGCCCGTACACCGTGTACGCATCGCTGTAATGCACAGTGCCCGCGCCGATGGCGTGCCTACCGAGGCGTCCACTGCCGTCGAGAACTACCTGAAACTGATCCACCTCGTGATAGTGGGGCCGAAGCTTTTCCGCCTTCTGGCCGACAAGATACGCCTGAAAGCCCCCGGTTGCCGAACCGTCGGAGTGCTCACCTAGATAGTCACTCATCAGGAAGTCGCCGGACTCCGTGGTGCGCAATATGGTTCGAGACTGTGCGGGTGCCACTGCCATCGGTGCCGATGTCATCGAATTCTCCTCAACTGACAGGTTCGGCTCGGACGCCCTCGAATTCCTGCCCACGGACAGATCGTGGAACGGGTACCGGAATAGCGTCGAGCAATGTTCGGGTGTACTCCTGCTGCGGGCGACGGAAGATGTCCTCCACCGACCCACTTTCCACAACCTCACCGCGCGCCATCACCAGCACACGATCGGCGATCACTTCGATCAACGCCAAATCATGACACACGAACAGATACGCAAGACCCAACTCCTCTTGCAGATCCCGCAACAAGTTCAGCACCTGAGCACGCACCGAAACATCCAGCGCAGCAACAGGTTCATCACAGACGATCATCTTCGGATTCAACGTCAACGCCCGAGCAATAGCAACACGCTGAAGCTGACCACCGGAAAGCTCCGCCGGATACCGGCCGAAATAACGCGAACCGATCCCCACCTTGTCCAACATCGCCGTCGCCAACTTCTCACGCTCACCCCGACCCATGTCGGTATGCACGATCAGCGGTTCCACCACAGCATCAACAACGGTCATCCGCGGATTGAGAGAACTGTGCGGATCCTGGAAAATCATCTGCATACCGCGGCGCATCGAACGCAACTCGGCAGGTTTTGCGGCCCGCACGTCAACGCCATCGAACGTGATCGAACCGGTATCCGGCTCGATCAACCGCAAGGCGATCCGGCCCACCGTCGACTTACCAGCACCCGACTCCCCGACCACGGCAAGACATTCACCGGCTTCGAGACTGAAACTGACGTCCTTGACCGCATGCGACCACTTGGTGCGACGGCCCAGAAAATCGCGGCCCGATGCAAACGACTTCGACACGTTCTTCACTTCGAGAAGACTCATCGCACACTCACTCCCTGCAGATCGAGGTCCTGCACACGCAGGCATCGCGCCTCTCCGGTCGGAACCTGCGCCATCGCAGGATGCTCCACATCGCACAGTCCCGGCGCCACATGCGGGCACCGCGGCGAGAACCGGCATCCTGTCGGCCAATCGGCCGCCGCGGGAATCCCGCCCGGGATCGCATGCAGCCGACGATCCGTATTCAGTCCCGGCTGCGGAATCGAAGCCAGCAAACCCGACGTGTACGGATGCTGGGGACGGAAGAACACTTCTTCTGCCGCAGCGTTTTCCGCGATCTCACCGGCATACATCACCACCACCCGCTGACACAATTCCGCCACCACCGCAAGATCGTGACTGACGAACAGCAACGCCACACCGGTCTGCTCCTGCAAATCCCGCAACAGATCGAGGATCTTCTCCTGCACCGTCACATCGAGCGCAGTGGTCGGCTCGTCCGCGATCAGCAACCGCGGATTACATGCCATCACCATCGCGATCATCACACGCTGACACATGCCACCACTGAACGCGTGCGGATAATCGCCTACCCGCTCCTTCGCCCGGGGAATCTGCACCAATTCGAGCATCTCCACCGCCCGAGCCATTGCTTCCTTGCGGCTCAAACCCAAGTGCTTGCGCACGGATTCAGCGATCTGATCACCGACCGTGTAGGCCGGATTGAGACTGCGAATAGGCTGCTGAAAAATCATGCCCATTCCGGTACCGCGGAGCTTGCGCCACTCCCGCTCCGGAACCTTCGTCAGATCACGACCGTCGAATTCGATGGAACCCCGCGAAATCCGGCCGCCGGTAGCCTGCGTCAAACCCATCACCGCAAGCGAGGACACCGTCTTGCCTGATCCGGACTCACCGACCAACGCCACCGACTCGCCGGCACCGACGTCGAACGAGACACCTTCGACCGTCGTCTGCCAACCGCCTCCGCCGCTGGGGAATTCGATGGTCAGATCCCGAACCCGCAACAGTGGTTCAGTGCTCGCATCGAACTGCTCTTTACGCATCAGATCAGTCATTGTCACCATTACGACTCCGTAGCAAAGATCGGCGAACACCGTCGCCCAGATAGGTGAAGGACAGGACCGTCAAGAAAATCATCACGCCGGGAGGCCACACCAGGTACGGCGCCAACTGCATATTCGACGCCGCGGTGCTGAGCATCGAACCCCAACTCGCCGCCGGAGCCTTCGCCCCGAGACCGAGGAAACTCAGGCTCGCTTCCGCCGCAACCGCAGCACCGAGAGAGACGGAGATGACCAGCACCACCGGCGGCATCACGTTCGGAAGGATATGCCTGATAATGGTTCTGCCCGGACGACAGCCCAACGCGATTGCAGCCTCGATGTATGTCTCGTGCCGCACATCCATCGTCGACGCCCGCGCAACCCGGAAAAACCTGGGCGCCATGACCAAACCGATGGCGAGCATCGCGTTGGTGATTCCCGAACCGAGTACCGCGACGATCGTGATCGCCAGCACAAGTGACGGAGCCGACATCAACGCATCCATCACCCGGGTGATCAGCGAATCGACCCAGCCGCCGCGATAACCGGCGATGACACCGAGTGGAAGTCCCAGGATCAGCGCCACACTCACCGCCTGCAACGACGCCGTCAACGAAATCCGCGCACCGTAGATCAACCGGCTCAACACATCTCGGCCGTAATCATCGGTGCCGAGCAGATGATTTGCACTCGGCGGCTGCAATCGGTTGACCAGGTCCTGCACGTACGGATCGTGCGGCGCCAGAATCGGAGCGAACACCGCCATGATCACCAGAAGCAGGATGAAAATACCCGCGACCATCGTCACCGGCTTACGCAGAACAGCCTTCAAGCCTTGGCCCCTCGCAGGCCGCTCCGCCGTCTCGGATGTGGTCACTACCTTCGGATCAGTCATGCGCGAACCTTAGGGTTGAAGTAGCCGTAGGAAATGTCGACAAGCAGGTTCACCAGCACCACCACCACGGTGGTGAACAGGACAAACCCGAGCAACACCGGAATATCGTGGTTCTGGACACTGTTCACGGCCAGAGAGCCCAACCCCGGCATGCTGTAGATGATTTCGATGGTCACCGCCCCGCCCAGCACTTCCGCGACACGGAAACCGAGCACCGTGACCACCGGGATGCACGCGTTCTTGAGTCCGTGCTTGAACACGACACGTCCGCGCCCGAGACCCTTCGCCTCCGCGTTGAGGATGTAGTCGCTCTTGAGTACCTGCCCGAGCGACGACCGCAGCTGCAACGTCACCTCCGCCGCAGGCAACAACGCCAACGCAGTACCCGGCAAAATGAGGTGCTGAATCCACGGCACAAACCCGTCTGAGAGTGGCGCATACCCGAAGGCCGGGAAGATCTGATTGGTCACCGCGAATACCGACACCAGCACCAGACCGAACCAGAACGCGGGAATCGCGATCGCAATCGACGCCACCACATTCACCAGACGATCGACAATTCCGCCGGGACGAAGCGAGGCAACAACACCCAGGATCAACCCGATCGTCACCGCAAGCACCATCGCAAAAACAACCAGCGACAACGTCGTCGCCATCCGGCGGAAAATCAGCTCCGTCACCGACTGATTCGACAGAAACGACGTACCCAGATCACCCTGCAGAACACCGCCCACCCACCGGACGTACCGCAGAAAGATGTTGTCGTCCAAGTGAAGTGTCGACCGGATTTCGGCCAACCGCTCCGGAGTCGGATCATCACCGGCAAGAATCGCAGCCGGATCCCCCGGCGCCAAATCGATCAACAGAAAAATCATCAAAGGCACAATCAACAACAGCGGCACCGCCGCCAGCAGCCGTCGCCCCGCGTAACGCAACATAAGCACCCCTCACCGGCGCTTACAGCCGGTCTTGTCGGCGGTTCCCTTCGCAGGTGATGCGTCTGCGTGAATTCTTTGTCGCATCACCTGCGAAGCAGATCGGTCTATCAGCAAGATTTCTGAATCTGCAGTGCTACTTGGTCATTCCGACGTAGCGCAGATCGAAGATTCCGGTGTCAACCCACGGGATGTTGTCGGCGTTGACTACCTTGTCACTGAAGATCGTCGCGTTCGTCTGATTGCAGATCGGGACGAACATGGCCTCGGCCAGTGTCTTCGACCAGATCTCGTGGTACAGCCCGGCCCGCTCATCCTGCGACAACGTCGGGTTGGCAGCCTTTGTTGCCAGTGCGGCGATCTCGGGATTGCCGTTACCGAAGTCGTAGGGACCCACGACAAAGGTATTGACGGTCTCAGCGGGGTCTACCTTGGGGCTGAAGCTGTTCGACACCATCGACTGGAAGGTGCCGGCGATGTAGCCGGGCTCGTTCTGGGTATTCGGAACGGGATTGAGCTCCGCCTCGAATCCTGCTGCTGCCAGGGAGGACTGGATAACGTTGGCAGGCTTTTCCGTATTTGTTCCGGCACCGAAGGTCAGTGTGATCTTGGCTCCACCGGCACTGGAGACCAGGCTCTTGGCCTTGTCCACGTCGAAGGTATACGGGTACTGGTACGACGGGTCGGCCGCCCAGCTCGATTCCGGATACATCTGACGGTACGGGGTGCAGGTTCCCGAGAAGAGCGCGCTGATGGCCTCGGGATCGATGGCGTGTGCAACAGCCTGACGCACTTCGGGTTTCGCGAGGTCGTCACGTGCTCGCATGAAGACACCAAGCACATTGCGGAACTTCACCTTGTCGATACCCAGCACGTTGCGGTCCGCGAGCGACTGCGCCTGAACGATCTCGTTGGCCGAGCTCACCCAGCTGATATCGGTGGCGGCGGTCTGCATTCCGTTCAAACGCGTTGTCGCGTCCGGCATGGTCTTGAAGCTGATTCCACCGAGCAGTCCGGCCGCTGGATCCCAGTAGTCGCCCTGTGCACGAGTAACCTCGAGAGATTCCTCGGGTACGTAGTTGGTGACGGTGTACGGTCCGGATCCGCTCTGGCCCGGATCATTTCGGATGTCCGTGCCGGCTTCTATGGTCTTGGGGCTGACCATCATGCCGACATTGGTGCTGAACAGCCCGGGTAGCTCCACACCGGAACCCTTGGTCAGGTTCAGCCGGGCAGTAGTCGGGTCGACAACATCAACGGACGTAATGTCGTCGAGCGCGGCGACAACCGTGCTGCCTGCCATCGTCTTTCCACGCTGGACGTTTGCGGCGAGGGCGGCGGCGTCGAACTTGGTGCCGTCGTGGAACGAAACGTCGTCTCGTAATTTCAGCTCGAGATAGCCACCGTCAGAGGAAAACTCCCACGACTCCGCAAGTCCCGGAACAAGATTTCCGTCCTTGTCCACCATGGTCAAGCGATCGAACATCGGAGTCAGATATCCCCAACCGCCGTAGCTGGTCTGGAGGTACGGATCGAGGTTTCGGGTCGGCGCAGACGCGGTGACGCGAAGTACGGCCGCTCGGTCGATATCCGCGGCCGATGCAGTGGAGCCGCCTGCAGTGCTGGTGCCGCCGCCCCCGCCGCATCCCGCGACGGCCAAGGCAGCCACCAGCGACACTGCGGCAATTTTGCCTTTGCCGTTCCATTTTCCGCTCATCGAATTCCCTCTCGAGATAGATCAAAGTCGGCGAGAAACCCCACGCACACGGTCTCTTCGGCTCACAGGCAGACTAACCCGGATATGTCTATTAGGTATACGTTTTTTCGGAACTAGTTTTGACAATGGCAACCTGCACAGGAGTTATCCATCCTTGTCCCGATCACCGGGAAGGTGACTATCGAAATACGTCTGCTCAGGAGTCTGCGTTCGCTGCTCGTCGTTGCTCCAGCACCGAACGTGTTCTCGCTCGGGCGTCCTCGTACTCTGCGACTGTTTCGCGAACTACTTCCGAAAGGGGGCTGCGTCGTTTCACCCCCGACACCGAATGGCCCGCACTCCAGACGTCGGTCCACCTTCTCGGCCCCGGTTCTGATGACCCCGGTCCGAACAGCTCGGCCGATTCTTTCACGGAGATCTGCTCGTTCAGTGTGTCGGGATCAAGCCCCTGCGCTCTGATGGACGGAGCAAGCATGTTCGTCCGCAGTCCGGTGAAAGCGTTGGTCAACACCACGTCGTCCATCGTGCTCTCGACCAACATGTCCTTGTACGGCGCCGACGCCGAACTCTCGTCGCTCGCGATGAAACGTGTGCCCATGTACGCCGCGTCGAAGCCTGCCACCTCGGCAGCCCACAACGCCTGCCCGTCGGAGATTCCACCTGCGAGAATGACTGTACCGTCGAAGAACTCACGGACACCACGGATGAAGGCAAACGGGTTCATCCACCCCGTCTGCCCACCCGCTCCGGCCGAGAGCAGCACGAGTCCGTCCGCACCGGCTTCAACTGCCTTTTCGGCATGACGAAGCGTGCCGACGTCGGCAAAGACCGCAGCGCCGATATCGTGGAGCGGTCCGATGATCGGGGCCGGTGAGCCTACGCTCGCGATGACCATTTCCACTCGGCGGCGAACCAAGCACGCAACGTCGTCTGCCAGTCGCGGCGCTCTCATGATCAGATTGGGGCAGTACGGTGCCAGTTCTCCGCCGCTCTCCTCATGGGCACGATCGAATGTCGCCAGCCACGAATCGAGTTCCTCTGCCGTGCGCGCGTTTGCCGTCGGAAAGGCGCCGACGACGCCCGCCGCGCAGGCTGCCGACACGAGGTCCGGCCCGCTCACTCTCAGCATGGGTGCGGCGATCAGCGGAATCCGCAGTCGAGCGCCGAATCTGGTCCGAAAGCCCGGTGGCACGTCGGATTTCACTAGGGCAGGTATCCGGTGTGCACCACCGGGGCAACCGGCTCCGCATCTCGCCCACTCGACAGCCTCAGCGCACCGAGCAGCGCGTTGCGTAGTTCGCGTGGATCGATGACGTCGTCGTACGTCACCGAACTTGCCAGACGCCACGGACCTGCAGCCTCGTTCTCGATCAATGCACGCTGTGTCCGCCCGTCCGCCTTCGAGGTGCTCCCACCCACGGCAGCCGGAATACCTCCCAGCATCCCTCCCGGAAACGACAACGACACGGTTTGATTGTCGAAAGCATTCTGACCCATGACCGAGCCCCCGAATCCGAAGGCCTTGCGCACTGTCACATGCATTTTCGGCACGGTGGACCGATGCTGCGCCGCAAACATCCGAGCACTCGCCCGCAGTATGCCGTCCCGTTCGGACTTACTTCCCGCAAGAACGCCCGGGTTGTCGGCCAGGAAGATCAACGGGATATGGAAAGCGCCGGTCATCTCGATGAACCGGCAGGCCTTTTCCGCCGCGGCCACATCCAACGCACCGGCAAGCACCAGTGGCTGATTGGCGACAACGGCGACAACCCGGCCACCCATCCTTGCCAGTACCGTGATGACAGAAGAACCGTGCTGCGGTTGCAGCTCGAACAGGGTGCCCTCGTCCACCATCACGGACAACACATCGTGCATGTCGTACGGGATACGAGGATTCGGCGGAACTACGTCGAGAAGAGAATCGAGGGAGCGCGGCGCCGCAACCGAAGTGTCAGGATCCGCCAGTGGCGCGCGACTCCACGCGTTCGACGGGAAATAGGACAGGTATTTGCGCGTCAACTCGAGCGCCGAGTCTACGTCCGCCGCAACATTGTCGGCGATTCCGCTCATCTCAGCGTGCACGGCGCTACCGCCGAGGTCTTCCTTTGTCACCTTCTCGGCGAGCGACGCCTCCACCAGCGGTGGGCCGGCTGTGAACATCGCGCCGTGGTCTTTGACCATGATGACAAAATCCGACATCGGTGCGGCAAGAGCTCCGTGCCCAGCCGAGGGTCCACACACAATCGAAACCGTCGGGACCAATCCGGCAAGCTCGGCCATTGCCTGCAGATCGTTGGGCGCCGGCCGGTGTGGGTGCAGTGCGTTGGTTGCCCTGTGCCCGGCGCCTTCGAGCATCATCACCAGTGGAGTCCGCTCGTGCTTGGCAAGTTCTGCGATGCGGGCGCGTTTTGTGGCCGCTGCCGTTCCGATGGATCCGCCGGCAACCGTGAAATCCTCCGAACCGACCAGCACCGGACGGCCGTCGACAAGTCCGGACCCCGCAACGAAGGCGTCGGACGGGATCGACGCGTCGCCGGCCAGTACGCCGATTTCCTGAAATGTATCCTCGTCCAGGAACTTCGCTACTCGTTCGCGCGCATCAACGCGCCCGAACCGCCGGTACCGCAGTAGCTTGTCGGGGCCACCCATCTCCTGTGCAGCCCGACGACGCTCGTCGAGTGCCGTCAGCAGCGAAGTCCACGCGTGACGATTCTCCGAGACTATCGCCGGTTCGCCGTCAACGTCGAGTTGTTTACGCACGACCTTTCCGGTTGCATTGCGCGGCAACGGTTCTGTGGTCAGTCGCCATCGGGAAGGCACCTTGTACTTAGCGAGACGCTCCCGCACGTACCCGAGCAACTCTGCCTCCGAGACGGATCCCGGCTCCTCGACCACAACAATTGCGGCCACTTCTTCGCCGTAGTCCGCGTGGGGAATTCCGATCACCGCGCATTCCTGCACCGACGGGTGCTCGCTCAGGACGTTCTCCACTTCGACGGGGTAGACGTTCTCCCCACCACGCAGAATCAAGTCCGATCTACGACTGCTGACGCGGAGGTGACCATCGGCCATGAATCCCAAATCGCCTGTACGCAGCCATCCTTCATCGTCGAGCGCGGCGGCCGTCGCGGCATCGTTGTTCCAGTAGCCCACCATCACGTGCGGTCCGCGCAGGCAGATCTCACCCTCGTAACCGTCCGGGAGTCGATGACCGTTGTCGTCCCGGATCTCGACGCTCATCGTGACGACGGGGCGGCCCACGGAATCCGGGTACTCCTCCAGATCGGCGGCTGTCGCCAAGGTGGCTCCGGTCGACGACTCGGTGAGCCCGTACGTCGTCCCCAACGAACGCCCCGCCACCGGCAGCAGTTCGCGAACCTTCTCCTTCAGAGCGGTTGACGACGGCGCCGATCCCAGTGACATCGTCTTGAGCGAGGATAGATCGTATCGAGACAGATCACCATGTGAAACAAGGCGATTCGCCATGGTCGGCACAGCACCCCAGTTGGTGACCCGCTCGCGCTCGATCAATCGCAGCACGCGTTCGATCTCGAATCGCCCGCTGTAGATGACTGCGGTGTCCCCGATCGACAATCGTGGCACGGCAAGGTTGTGCAGTGACGCGATGTGGAACAGTGGATTCGACAGCAGAAACCGACGGTTCGCGGGTGGGTTTCCGAAATGCGTTGCCAAGGCATCGTTGAATCGGTGAAAGTCGTTTGCCGTGATGATGTTCCGGTGCGAGTGCGTCGCACCTTTCGGCCGCCCGGTTGTGCCACTGGTGTACAGGATGACGGCAGGGTCGTCCTCGTTGATGGCGCAGGTCGACAGTGCTGCATCGGCATGCAGTGTGGACAAGCGAGGTACGTCGATTTCGGTGGACAGCACCGGCACGCCGACCTCACCGAGCAGTTCTCGTCGTTTTGCATCGGCGACAACAAGTTTCGGAGTGGAATGCTGCATGCCGTAGTCGATCTCGGGAGCCGACCACATCGAGTTCATCCCGACCGCTATCGCCCCGAGGGACGTCGCCGCCCAGAAGGTGATGATCCACTGTGCGTTGTTCGCAGACAGAATCGCCACGCGGTCGCCCTTGCCGATCGAATACGCGCTTCGCAACTCCTCTGCCAGTGATGCCACACGAGCGAAGTGATCGGTGAAGGTAATCCGCAGTTCGTCGCACACCAGATACTCGGTGTCGCCGTGCTCGACCGACGCCGCCAGAAGCTCACGGAGCGTGTGCGCACGATTCTTGAACACCGGCATGACGTGCCCGCGCACGGGTTCTTCAGCCACCTCGAACAACTGCCCCGGGCCTGTCAGTTCTGCCACGGCCAGAGAGCGCCGATATGCCATGTCCGGTTGAACGACCATCCTTGATCCATTTCTGTGACAACGCAGTTCGATCGCGCTGGGCGGCCCCGTCCGTGTGGATCGGAGCCTGTTCGCTCCACACCGACGCAACTACTCACCACCGCTCATTGTGGATACTACGCAGAAAAGTCGTTCGATATGCGATATTTCGATTAGAAATACTTTTTGAATTTCCACGGGCTTGTCGAACGCCTCCACACACGACAAAGCGGCCCGGCAGCGGGCATGAAACCACCGCCGGACCGCTACTGCGCACTGTTATCCCTGGGTCGGCGGCCACACCGGAGCGATGGACCACGGGCGCGCCGTTTCGAGTTGCGACGCAACCTGAATCAGCACATCTTCGCGCCCGAAGGCGGCAACCAACTGGACGCCGATAGGCACACCGGCCGAGTCATGACCCATCGGCAACGAAATCGCCGGCTGACCAGAGCTGTTGAACGGACTGGTCAATCCGCTGTATCCGGCCGAGTGCTCCCAGATCGACATGGGATTTGCCGTATCGAGGAGACCAAGCGGAGCGGCCGGGCGAGCCATCGTCGGGGTCAGCAACAGGTCGTGATCGACGAAGAACGCACCGATCACCTGCGCTGCTCGCTCGAGTTCCTGCAGCGCCTTGACTACGTTGGTCGCGGTTTCGGACTTCGCGCGGTCGTAGATCATCCGAGCCATCGGTTCGAGGTCGTCGTCGCGGATTGCGCGGTTCACGGCCTCGAGTCGTGCATCGACCTCGATGGTCATCGGTATGCCCATCAACACGGAAAGCCCGGAAGTCAGTGCATCGAGCGGAAAGTCCGGGGCGCCTTCGGAAACATGGTGGCCGAGTTCTTCGAGCAGACCGGCGACGCTCGACGTGACGGCCGCACACTCCGGGTCCACCGGCGTGCCGTCCGGTAGCGCGTTGCTCAGAGCAATCCGCAAGCGTCCGGGATCCGCGCCCACTTCCTCGACGTACGGCCGCTTCGGCGCCAGGATCACGTACGGATCGCCCACAGTGGGTCCAGCGGAAAGATCGAGGAGCAGAGCGGTGTCGCGCACACTGCGAGTAAGCGCGTGGTGAACACCCATCGGCGACGCAAACAGAGTTCGTGCCGGCGCCGTCGGGGTACGACCACGGCTCGGCTTGAGACCAACCAGGCCGCACGCAGACGCCGGAATGCGGATCGAGCCGCCGCCGTCACTGGCATGGCCCGCGGGCACGATTCCCACCGCAACAGCTACAGCCGTGCCTCCCGACGACCCACCGGGTGAACGATCGAGCGCATACGGGTTGCGGGTGGGGCCGAACAGTGCAGGTTCGGTACTCGCATTCTTGCCGAACTCCGGAGTGTTCGTCTTACCGACAATCACCAGCCCGGCACGACGGTATCGCTCGACGAGCGCCGAATCCTCCTGCGCCACAGCATCGGCGAACAAACGAGATCCGTTGGTACTCGGCAGACCCGCGACATCAAGTCCGAGGTCCTTGATCACGAACGGCACACCCTGCAGTGGGCCTTCGGGAAGACCGGCAGCGACCTCGTTCCGAGCTTCGTCGCGGCGCTCGCTGATCACTGCATTGACGGCCGGATTCCGCTCGTCGAGCCGGTCAAGGCTGAACTCCAGGACCTCCTTGGCGGATACGTCCCCCTTGCGAATCGCCCCGGCCAGGCCCGTCATGTCACTGTTGTCGAACAAATCCTGCATCGATGCCCTCATCACTCGTGTGCTGCTTGTGCGATTGTGAGGTCCGTCATATCAACCACAACGGCGGCGGGTCTCGAGGATTCCGCTTACCGGGACAAGCGCGATGGCGGATCGCAATCAAGCAGGCCATCGCCGGTAAGGGTTCGTGAAGGCCGAAAATAATTTTCACGTCCCAGATCGGCTACGCGTCGGATTTCCCGGCCGGCCCGGGCAGCGCTACGACGGGAAACTGAAAGAACGCACAGGTAACACCCTTGTACTCGCGCATGTCCACAAAATCGAAGCCAACCTTCTCGAGCACCCGCATACTCGCTCGATGTCGGGCCTCTACATGCGCGCACAGACCACGCGACGACAGGTCGAACGCCGGATATTCGAAGTGCCAGTCCACCAACGCCGAGGCAACCTCAGTAGCAAATCCGCGTCCCCACTGATCCCGCCGAAAGGCATACGCCAGTTCACGACTCGAGTCGAATTCACCGAATCCTGCCCGGCCGATCATTTCGCCGGCGCGGTTCTCCACGCGCCACTTGGTCCAACCCCGAGTTCTCTGTTCATCGAGATACCCGTCCAGCCGCGACTGCGCCTCATCCCGAGTGTCTGGTCGTCCGTACCCGATGAACCGCATGGTCAGGGCATCAGCGTGTAGCGCAGCGAGGTCCTCGAAGTCGGACGGGAGCCAAGTCGTCAACGTCAGTCGTTCGGTATTCAGAATGATGCGACGACCCATGCCGGTATCTTTGCACCTCTATTTGTGCGTGATCACAGAATCAGACCGTGACGACGAGCTTCGACAACCGCCTCATGACGACTTCGCACATCGAGTTTGGCCATGAGATTGCGCATGTACGTCTTGACGGTTTCGACGCTCAAGGACAGGCGCTCCGCGATTTCGGCGTTGCGCAGCCCCAACGCGACGTACCTCATCACGTCCGTTTCACGCGGCGACAGCACTATCGCACTCGCGATCTCTGCAGGCGCCGTCAAGGCCCGAAGTTTTGCCTCGACGGCGTGAACCTGCGCACTGAGTTTCTCGTCCTGCAGACCTGCCGCGATCTCACCCAACGCGAGGAAACTTTCCGTCAACGTCTCCGATATTTTTGCCTCGCGGCTCGAAACCTGTTCCACCGCAGCAGTGTCGATCATCGCGACACGACGATCAACCTCGTCGCGGATCTCGATTTCGCGTGCCAACGAGTACGACGCACGCATCATCTTGTCTGCAACAACATCTCCGATCGGCAGGTTGGCGCGCAGTCCGCCATAGAGCGCGCCGCGGGTTTTCCCTCGAACGACCACGGGAACCGCCATCAACGATTCGATTCGCTCGGTGCCGACCTCGTAGTCGTAGTCGTGGGTGATCTGAGACGAATTGGCGTAGTCCTGCACCACAGCTGTGCGCTGCTCGGCGATAGCCCGCCCACCGAGTCCGCATGCCGCGTTGATCTCGAGGTTGCGCAGCAGAGTGCTGTGCGTCCCGACGTAGCTGGTGATGGTCAAGGAGTTGCCGCTCACTCCCCCACCGAACAGGACCGGCAGTTCCGTCTGCGGCTGCAGCCGGCGCAGCGCCGCCCGCAACGCGTCGTCGTCGCTCGGCCTTAAAACCCTGTTCACGTGCACTCCTGGTCGGGGAAAACGCGGATACCCACTTCGTAGGGTAGCGGCTGGTGGGCTAGCCCAATATCGTCCAACACGAGCGTTTGTAGCGCCGATCACATTCACCGTGACGGGTGAGCTGCAACGTCCGACCACGCGAACCTCGGAGGAACCCGTGTCTGCACCCGCCGCACTCACAGCCAACAACACCCCGCTCAGCCCGCTGCGCTTTCTCGAACGCAGCGCGTCGGTGTTCCCAGATCGCACCGCCGTCATTCACGGTGATCGGACGTACACCTACCGCGAGTTCGGCGACGAGGTAGCCGCTCTGGCACGTGTTTTGCGGGACCGTATCCAGCCCGGCGATCGCATCGCTTACCTGGCGCCGAACATTCCCGAAATGCTGTTTGCGCATTTTGCCGTGCCTCTGGCCGGCGGAATCCTGATCGCCCTCAACTCGCGCCTCGCCGGACCTGAACTCGAGTACATCCTTGATCACTCGGGAACCGCGATCCTGTTCGTCGACTCCGAGTTCGTCGGTTCCGTCGCGTCGTCGAAGACGAATGTGGCAAGCCTGCGCGAGATCATCGAGATCCCGGACTCCACCGTCCCGTACCCCGAGGTTCCCACCGGAATCGTCACCGGGCAGTACGCCGATCTGTTGGCAGAAGGTGAAGCGATCGCCGATCAGCCACTGCACTGGGGGGTCGACGACGAGCAGCAGTGCATCGCCATCAA
Organism: Rhodococcus globerulus; assembly: GCF_019334125.1. Classification (NCBI taxonomy): domain Bacteria; kingdom Bacillati; phylum Actinomycetota; class Actinomycetes; order Mycobacteriales; family Nocardiaceae; genus Rhodococcus; species Rhodococcus globerulus. The sequence goes on along the minus strand of NZ_CP079698.1, from coordinate 5,288,959 downwards.
CTACACGTCAGGTACCACCGGAAAACCCAAGGGCGTCATGTACTCCCACCGCGGCGCGTACCTGAACTCCCTCGGCGAAACCTTCCACAACGGGTTCAGCGGCTCCACCAAGTACCTGTGGACACTGCCGATGTTCCACTGCAACGGTTGGTGCACACCGTGGGCAGTGACCCAGGCCGCCGGCACCCACATCTGCCTGCGCGCCGTCCGTGCCGATTCGATCTGGGATGCGATCGACAACTTGGGCGTGACCCACCTGTGCGGCGCACCAACTGTCTGCTCCACCATCGCCGACGCGGATCAGGCCCACAAGGTCGACGCCCTTCGCATCACCACCGCAGGTGCTCCCCCGTCGCCGACGATCATCGGCAAGCTCGAGGACATCGGTGTGACCGTCGTCCACGTGTACGGCCTCACCGAGGTGTACGGGCCGTACACGATCTGCGAATACCAGGAAACCTGGGACGAGAAGCCACAGTCCGAGCGCGCCGCGCTGCTTTCCCGGCAGGGCGTTGGCATGGTCCAGGCGGAAAATGCACGGGTCGTCGACCCCGACATGAACGACGTTCCCGCCGACGGTCAGACCATGGGCGAGATCGTGCTCCGCGGCAACAACGTCATGCTCGGGTACTACCGTGACGAGGCTGCAACCGCGGAAGCCTTTGCCGGCGGGTGGTTCCATTCAGGAGACCTCGGCGTCATGCATCCCGACGGATACATTCAGCTCAAGGACCGCGCGAAGGACATCATCATCTCCGGCGGCGAGAATATCTCCACCGTCGAGGTGGAGCAGGCGATCATGAGCCACCCCGCGGTGATCGACGTTGCGGTGATCGGGGTTCCCGACGAGAAGTGGGGCGAGCGTCCCAAAGCGTTTGTCGTCCTCGGCAAGGGCATGACTGCGACCGCCGAAGAGCTTGTCGCGCACACCCGGTCCTTGCTCGCCGGGTACAAGGTTCCGAGGGACATCGTCTTTCCCCTGGATCTTCCTCGCACACCGACGGGCAAGGTTCTCAAGTTCGAGCTCCGGGCGATAACGAAGTAGTTCAGAGTATTTCGGTCAACCCGCACAACACCTTGTTGTTGTGCGAGCCCCGGAATTCACTGTGGCCCAGGATCTTCTGTACGACGGCATGAATCACCTCGGGTGTCGGCGCGTGAGCATTGATCAGCGCCGACACCATCGGCACGTCGGCCAGATGGTTGGGCAGCCCGAGCGAGACGAAGATGGTCGGAACTTCGGCGCTGTACCAGGGCATTTCGGGACCGAACGGCATCGACCACGCAAGTCGCACCGACGATTGCCGGCCGATCCCGTGGAACCCGGCCACAACGATCGCCGCGTCGCACGACTTTCCGAAGTCCCGGTTGGAGCTGCCGACGTGGTCGAGAATCTCGGCAAATGACTTCGGCAACGCCGGCGGATAGTCCTCGACTTCGAACCCCGCAGCTTCCAGTTCCGCCCTCATCGCGCCCTGGTAGCTGGGCGGCGCGCCGTATCGAAGCAGATCCGGTGGGCAGATCAACCGGATCCGGCGATGGGTGTCCACGTCGAGCGGCAACACGCCGGTGTCGCGGACCAGCGTCACCGTCTGATCGGCGACGTCAGCCGCGATGGCCCGATGCTCGTCACAGCCGACCACGGCCCGCGCGTCGTCGTCAGGGACAAGTGTTCCCGCGATCTGAGCTCGATGCAATCCGAGAGACGCTTTGAGTCCGAGAATTCTCTGGAGTGCGACATCCAGCCGCTCGGCACTGACCACACCAGTTTCGACGGCGGTGCGCATGATCTCGAGATCTTCCACCGGATCACGGAAGAACAGCACCATGTCACAGCCCGCGTTGACTGCTGCCGGAAGCAATTCACGCCGCGGCAATGCCGCGGTGAACCCGATCATGTGAGTGGCGTCAGTGAGGATCAGACCGTTGAACCCGAGTTGTCCACGCAACAGGTCGTCGGCCAGTTCCGGCGCTATGGTCGCCGGCAGAATCCGGTCGATCTCGGGGCGAAGCTGCCGCGAATACTCCGGCAGCGCAATGTGTCCGATCATGATCGAGGCGATGTCGTCCTCGATCATGTTCCGGTAGATCCTCCCGAAACTGTTGTCCCACTCCGCCGTTGTCATCGTGTTGACGGAGGTGACCATGTGCTGATCCCGCTCGTCCACCCCGTCACCCGGAAAATGCTTGGCACACAGAGCCATCGGGCGTTCGGCGACTCCGTCTCGAATTCCTTCGGAGTAGGCCCGGGCATGATCGATCACGACGTCGGGATCGTCACCGAACGCGCGCGAGGCAATCACCGTGTTGCGCCAGTTGTAGTGCACGTCCACGACCGGGGCAAACGACCAATTGCAGCCCACGGCAGCAGATTCCGCGCCGCCGACAAATCCCATGCGGCGGGACGCCGTCAGGTCGGGCGCCGACGCGCACTGCAGTGCCGAGCCCACCAGGATGCCCTCGCTGGCAGTGGCGTCGCCGCCGGCCTCGATGTTTGCCGCCACCAACAGCGGCACCTTCGCCCGCTCCTGCACCCGTCGCACCACTGCGGAAACCTCGGCGGCCGGCGCGGTGTGATGCCGTATCCCACCGACGCGGAACTCGTCAACCAGGCGATCGAGATACGCATTGTCGAAATGTGCATTGTGATTGACGAAGAGCTGCCCGATCTTCTCGGGAAGACTCATCGAATCAATTGTCGTCCGTACCCATTCCACGTCCTCGACCCCGAGATGGAATGGTGCCGCGGTCAGATCGACCGAACGCGACGACGGTAGTGTCTTGTCACTCATCAGTTTCCTCCTGCTACATGTCGGTACCACCGGAACGAGGTCTTCGGGGTACGCACCAATGTCTGCGCGTCCACGTGCACCAATCCGAACCGTTGAGTGAATCCGTAATTCCACTGGACGTTGTCCATCAGCGACCAGACGTAGAAACCGCGAACGTCGATTCCCGACGCGATGACCTCGGTTAGATCGTCGAGCACAGCGTCGATGTGCTCGACCCGCACGATGTCGTCGTACGGGCCGCACGGCCCACTCTCGTCCACGAGACCAAGGCCGTTTTCGCCGATGACGAAGGGCGGATGATCGGGATAGCTGTCGTCGATCCACCGCAACAGATGCCCGAGACCGCCCGGCGTGATCTGCCGGTGACTGCCGCCCCACTCCCAGCCCGGTAGCGGAACAATCGCAAAGCCGAAGCGTTCGAGTTCAGGGTTCGCCCCCGTGAACAACCGTGCTGCGTCTGGCACGTTCTCGGTGTACCGATGCGCATTGTGCGGTGCGGCAGCTCCCATGGTGGCGTACCAGTTGACCCCGAGGTAGTCCAACGGTGACGAAATGGTCTCCATGTCGCCGTCTTTCACCACGCCCTGAGAGCGCAGTTCATCGTCGAGTTCCGGGATATGGTTGCCGGTCAACAACGGATCCAGAAAGAGCGCCTCGGTGAAGTGTGCGGCCTTACGTGCCGCTTCCACGTCGTCCGGGTACCAGCTTGCCGGTTCGACTCCGGACAGCGACAGCGTCGTCCCGATCTGGCCAGGCACTCCCAATTCCCGCAACGTCTCGACTGCCCGGCCGTGTGCAAGCAGCATGTGATGGATACTGGCCAGTCCGGCGCGCCCCAGCTTCTGGTGCGGCGGCAACGCACCGGCCACGTACCCGCCCACCGTCGGGACCAGCGGCTCGTTGAGTGTGATCCACTGGGCCACCCGATCCCCGAGCCGATCCGCGAGAATCGCCGTGTACTCGGCAAACCACTGCGCGATATCCCGATTCATCCAGCCGCCACGTTCCTGCAGCGCGCTCGGTAGATCCCAGTGATACAGAGTTGGCGCCGCACCGACACCGCGCTCGCCAAGACCGTCGACCAGGCGGTCGTAGAAGTCCAGGCCGGCAGCATTCACCTTCCCGGTGCCACCGGGAAGGACCCGCGGCCACGACACCGAGAACCGATAGATCTTGGCTCCCAATGCCCCGATCAGGTCGAGATCCTCACCGAGCCGGTTGTAGTGATCGGCAGCAACATCTCCGTTCGTGCCATCCGGAGTACACAAACCGTTGTGCGCGTAGTCATCCCAGATCGACGGTCCCTTTCCGTCCTGGTTCCAACCGCCCTCCACCTGATAAGCCGACGTTGCCGTCCCCCAGAGGAATTCCGGGCCGAAATCGCGCATGTTCTTTCACCTCACTGCTTGTTGGTCGGATCCGACAAGCGGGCTGTGACAAGCCACCTGACGACCCGGTGCGATAGTGCGAAGTTGCGGAATGTCCGCTGCGCATCGGTCGTGAGCGCGGAGGCATCGAGTTCGAAAAGCGCAGCCGCTCGGCGGATTCAGTGGTGATGGTGGCTCAACGTCGGACAAGCCGAGTTCGCCGAGCATCTCACCAGGTTCCGGGACGGCTGCACGCAGAGCCGCGGTGTACGGGTGCGCCGGGGCTGCCAGCACCTCCTCCGTCGGGCCCGTCTCGCACACTCGTCCGAGGTACAGAACGGCAAGATCGTCACACAGCGCCCGAACAACACCAAGATCGTGGGAGATGAACAGAATCGACAGACCCCGCCGGTCGGTCAACTCCCGGAGCAAGTTGAGTACAGTCGCCTGGACGGACACGTCGAGACCTGAAACCGGCTCGTCCGCAACAAGAACCGACGGCTCTGCGGCCACAGCGCGGGCAATGGCTACACGCTGAGCCTGCCCGCCCGAGATCTCCCTCGGCAACCGCTCGCCGTACGCGTCCGGATCAAGCCCCACTTCGGCAAGCAATTCCTCCGCCCGCGCCCGCCGCGCCGCCCGATCCATCTTGCGGACCACCAGCGGCTCGGCCACGATGTCCCGAATCTGCCGACGGGGATTGAGAGAGGCCACCGGATCCTGGAACACCATCTGCATCTGCTTGCGATCGGCACGGCCGCGACGCTCACGCACCGCGGCTTGCGGTCGGCCCTCGTAGAAGACCTCGCCACCGGTGCGGGCGGTCAAACCCAGAACCGACCGCGCCACGGTGGATTTCCCCGATCCGGATTCTCCGACCAGCGCCAGGATTCGCCCGGAATGCAGTGTCAGATTAACGTCGGTCACCGCGCGCAGTACCCCTCGCGGAGTTTCGAAGCTGACGGACAATCCGGCGGTCCGTAGTGCCGGCGCCTGATTCCCGTCTCGTTCAGCGGTTCCCACCCGATCTCTGACCGAATTTGCCTGTGTCATCACGATGTGCCCTTCTCGCCCAAATTCCAGCACGCGGCCTCGTGGCCGAATGCAACGGTGGTCATCGGCGGTCGTTCGTTCGAGCAGCGGGGCAACGCAATCGGGCAGCGAGGGGCAAACGGACACCCCACCCGCGGCGCCGCCATCGAGGGCAGCGAACCTGCGATGGTCGGCAATTCACGGCGCCACGGGCCACTGACCCGCGGAATCGAATCGAGCAGACCACGCGTGTACGGGTGAGCCGGTGTGGTGGTCACCGAGACCGTCGGTCCCGTCTCCATCATGCGCCCGGCGTAGAGCACCGCCGTGCGCTCGGCTCGACCGGTCAGCAAACCCAGATCGTGGGTGACCAGCAGCATCGACATGCCCAGATCGCGCCGCAGGCCGTCGAGCAGATCCAGCACTTTGCGCTGGATGGTGACGTCGAGCGCAGTGGTCGGTTCGTCTGCCAACAGCAACCGTGGTTTGCCCGCGATGGCAGCAGCAATGCTGACACGCTGCCGCATACCACCTGAGAACTCCGCCGGATACGCGTCGACGCGTCGCTCCGGATCCGGAACCCCTACCGCCCTGAGAAGTTCGACAGCGCCCTCCCGCTCCGCCTTTCGGCTCAGCCGCTGCCGATTGCTTACCGACTCCATCAACTGGCGTCGCACCCGAACCACCGGATTGAGTGACGTCATGGGGTCTTGGAAGATCATTGCGATGTCGACACCGGCCAACCCGGCCCGCTCGCGTGCTGCCAAGCCGGTCAGTTCGCGATTGTCGAAGTAGATCGCCCCTTGGACACTGGCTGCGGCCCGCGCAGACTCGACACCGAGAATCATCCGCGCGAGTACCGACTTCCCCGAGCCGGATTCACCGACGATTCCGAGCGACTCCCCGGCCCGGACAGTCAACGAAACATCTTCCAACACGTAGGTAGTGCCAGTGGGCTTCGTATACTGAACGGACAGGTTCTCGACCCGCAGGAGTGGCGGAAGGACCTGGGTCATCGAAGTTTCTCCTTGACTCTCTCACCGATGAGGTTGATCGACAACACCGTCACGCACAACGCAATTGCAGGTGCCAAGGTCACCCAGGGAGCGGTGGCCAGCAAACTCCGCCCGTCGGCGATGATCCCGCCCCAGGACGGCGTCGGCGGTACCAGCCCGAAGCCGAGGAAGCTGAGTGAACCTTCCCCGACAATGGCACCGGTCATCGCGGTGAAGGAAAAGGTGATGGCAACCGGAGCGACGTTGGGAACTATGTCGCCCAGAAGAATTCGCCACCGGGGTGTGTCCATCAGACGTGCTGCCTGGATGTACTCGCGTTCACGTGCGCTCAGTGTCGCAGCACGCGTGACGCGGGCAAAGGTCGGAGTGGTGAGTACTCCGATAGTGGTTCCGATCGTGAGCAGGCTCGGGCCTCGGAACGACACCACGATCATCACCAGAATCAACGAGGGAAACGCCATGAGCACGTCGATGAGCAAGCCGGAAACACGGTCGGTCCACCCACGAAGGTAGCCGGAAAGTATCCCGATGATGCTGCCGCCGACCATGCCCACCGTCAAGGTGATCAGGGCGACTACAAACGAAGATTGTGCACCGGCAACTGTGCGCGCGAAGACATCTCGGCCCGTGGAGTCGGTACCGAACCAGTGGGCGGCACTCGGCGCTTGCCTGGCTGCACCGAAGTCCGCTTCGAGCGGATCCATGAGATCTGTGAAGTTGGAGAGAAGAATTGCGCCGAACAGCGCGACGAGCCACACCGAAGCAAGGGTGATTCCCGGCGCTCGCCGGACTCCGCGCCACAGGTCTCCCAGCACGTCCCACCGAGGCTCTGTGACAGCAACGGATTCATAGCTCACGGGCAATCCTCGGATCGATCAATCGGTAGGTGAGGTCCACGAGAATCGTCACGACGACCACGGCCACACCGGCAATGATCACGACACTCTCGACGACGGGGAAGTCACGCCCGGCTATTGCCGTCTGTATCAGTCGGCCGATTCCCGGTACGGCATAGAGAGTTTCGACCAGTACAGCTCCGCCGAACGCCCCGCCGACTGCGATGCCCACCATGGTCAGCAACGGCAGGGAAGACGGCCGTAGAGCACGGGCACTCAGCAAGCGGGTGCCGCTCATCCCCCGACTGCGGGCAGCATGAATGTAGGTCTGGTCGAGAGTGTCCATTGCATCCGAGCGCAGTGTTCGGGTGTAGACGGCTGCCTCGGTCAGTCCCATCGTCAACGCCGGCAGGATCAGGAAGCGAAGGTTGCCGACGGGGTCGTCGGTGAAACTGACCCATCCCGTGGCCGGTAGCCACCCCAACCAGATCGCAAAGATGTAGATCAACAGCACCCCGAGAACAAATCCCGGAGTCGACAGCGTGACGTAGCTGAATAGGGTGGCGACCCGGTCGAAGATCGAGCCAGGCTTCCACGCCGAGCGCAGGGCAACCGGGATCGCGATTGCCAGTGCGATGATCTGACTCGCCACCAGTAGTTCCAAAGTCACCGGAAGACGCTCCAGAAGTTCCTCTCCCACAGAGTTCTTCGTGATGATCGACGTGCCGAGATCACCGGTCACGGCAGAACTCAGCCAGCGCCCGAATCGCGCGAAAACATTGTCGTCGAGGTGGTACATGCTGGTGAACTGCGCGATCTGTTCCGCCGTGGCCTCCGGCCCGAGGACAGTGATGGCCGGCGAACCGGGAAGCAGTGCGGGCAAAGCCATGGTCACCAGCCCGAGGAGAGCGAGCACGAGCAGCGCTCGCCCTCCTCGAACAGCGGTGGAGCGAATCACGACGTGGCTGCCCAGAACTCACTCGGGCGAACCGAGATGATCGACCGGGTAGAGACATCCGGCACTCCGCCGACACGATCGGACATGATGTAGCCGTCGACGTTCTGGGTGTAGAAAACCACCGGTGCGTCGACGAAGACCTGCGCGGCAATATCGTTGAGCAGTTCGGAGCGTTGATCCGGATCTTGCTCACCGAGCATGTCGCTGATCAAGGCATCGACGTCCGCGTTGGCGTACTTGGAGAAGTTCGACACTCCGGTCGAGGCGAAGAAACTGGTGCTGCCGGAGTCGGCGTCACCGAAAAGGCTGGTCGTCATGTCGACCATCTGGAAATCTCCGGAGCGCAGAACCGTGCCCCACGTGGTCGTGTCCACAGGGTTGAGCGTCACCTCGATTCCGACATCGGCGAGCATCTGCTTGATGACGGTTGCCCGCTGCTGCGACTGCGGACGGTTGTCGGAGGTGTAGGTGAAAGAGATCGGCTTGCCGTATTCCGCAACAAGTTTCCGGGCACGATCCTGATCGAATGCAGGGTACTCGGCAGTCTGCTCGTACGACGACGTCGACGGAATCGGCCCGTAGCTCACGTCGCCGGTGCCTTCGTTCACGACGCTGCGCAGAACGTCCCGGTCGATCGCGGCTTGAACGGCTTGACGCACCACAGGGCTGTCGAACGGTGCCACCTTGGTATTGAACAGGCCCGTCGACATTCCGGTGTCCGCGGTCGACGCCGTGAACCCGTCAGTGGGCGCCTACAGGAACTGTGTGGAACTTTCGGACCAGATGAGATCGACCTCTCCGGAAACCAGGCTCTGGTACCGGGAGTCGCTGTCCGGGAGGATCTTGAAGTCGAGCGAGTCAGCGTGCCCACGCTCGCCCCAGTACTCGGGGTTGCGATCCATCGTGATCGACGTTCCGGACTGATTTCCGGTCAGGACGTACGGGCCGGAACCGAGCGGGACGCCGAATTCGTCGAGCGTCGGCGACGTCACGTAACCGAGTTGGCGGGTGAACAGATTCTTGAAGGCGGAGTTCGGACGGTCGAGAGTGAAGTCGATGGTTGTCGGATCGACGGCCGTCATCTCGACGATGCTCTTGGCGTCCCGTGCACACGCACACGCTGTCGCCGGATCCGCCAAGCGAGTGATGTGGTCGATCACTGCCTGCGCTCCCAGCAGGCTGCCGTCGCTGAACGTCACGTCGGAGGCAAGTTTCATCACCCATTTGGTCTGTGCAGCATCACTTTCCAGACTCTGCGCCAAGAGTGGCACTACCGCGCCGTCGTCGGCGTAGGTGAACAGCGGATCGAACAACGCGTTCGCCAGAATGAATGTGGGCTGCTGCGTGATGGCCCCCTTGGCCGGATCGAGCGACGTGATGTCACGATCCATACCGACGGTGACCGTACCGCCGTCGACCGGCTCGCCCGAAGTGGCTGCGCTTCCCCCGGACGAACAGGCGGCAAGTGTCGACGCTACGGCCAAGGCCGCAGCTACGGTGATGAGACGTCGTGAGGTCTTCACGAAAATCCTTTCGAAGGCTGTCTTTGGTGTGGGTTGCTGGTGTGTTCAGCGGGAGAATCGAGTGAGCAGCAGGTGAAGGTCTTCAGGGGGCAATCCGGAAGCGATCAGATAGGACTGCGCTCCACCGCGGTGCTCGATGTAATCGAGCGCCAGCTCGATATCGGTTGCCAGACACGTCAAATCGAACTCCTTCGGCATCTCGGGCAGCCGCTCGGCGAGAACGAGGAGAGCGTCGTTTGTTCGCAGGTAGTCCGCGATCACCTCGTCCCGCGTAGCCCCGACCGCGAGTAAGAGGAGTGCGCTGAGAACTCCCGTTCGATCACGCCCGACCTGACAGGTCAGCAGCACCGGGCCGTTCGCTCGCACGACAACGCTGACAGCGCGCGCCAACTCGGCCGAGGATCGCTCGAGCAGAGCGACGTAGAACTGGCCGAAAGATACTGTTCCGTTGATGAACTGCTGCACTATCGCGTTCTGCTCAGTCAGTGCCAGATCGCCAGAAGGGTGCGCATTCACCCGTTCGACCACCCAACTCGGCGGTAGGCCTGGCCCACTGTCTGCGGCTTGCTCCTGCGGTGTCCGCAAATCGAGCCAGGTCATTGTGTCCGGCGCCGCGGCAAGCTCATCGGAAGTGGCCAAACTTGCTGCAGCAGAGCGATATACCGAATACGACGCCTCGGAATCCCCAAGCAGTAGTCGACCGTTCGGGAGCCCGAACGCGGAAGTGGAGGTTGCCATGAACACACAGTCACAAAGTGGCACGACTGCCAGTTGGCATTCATGCCACAAGTTGCCGTCGAAATGGTGAACAACAGGATTCGAGTACCCCAAACGCGGGTCGCTACGTCAAAATGCCTTTATGAACAACACGGGTGGGGCAGCATCGGACATCGGTCGACGCGAACGCAAGAAGGACATCACGCGTCGGGCGATCCGATCATGCGCTGTCGAACTCTTTCTTCGCCAGGGTTTTACGGACACCACCGTCGAACAGATCTCCGATGCTGCCGAAGTCGCACCGCGCACGTTCTTCCGTTATTTCAGAACCAAGGAAGCAACACTGTTCTCACTCGAATCCTTCGAGGAGATCATTGCCGGATATCGGTCCGCACCGCCAGAACTTGATCCACTCACTGCGTTGATGGGCGTCGTGACGCAATTCGACGCCCGTGAACTGTCGCCGGAGACCGTTGTTCGACGAAACCTGCGAACCTCGTTGCTGGTTGTGCCCGCAGTCTCTCGGTACGCATCGGAAATAGCCGACGAGGCCACCGAGCGCATGCGAGATGCCACCAAGTGCCGACTCGACGTGGTCGAGTCGGTGTTCGACCACCGCGCCGAAGTGATGGCCGGGTTCTTCCGCTCGATCATCATCACGCACTTCTTCCGGACCAACCCGGCAGGTGCTCACGCGGAAAGTTGGCTCGGCGCCATGACAGAACTGGTCGACCTGGCCCGTCACACCAACTCTTCCGGATAGGAAGCACGACCATCCACAACTGCCCGTCTCGTCGGACTGGTCCACCTTCCACTCGAGCCGCCGGCCCGAGATTGCGCCAAGGAACGCAGACAGAGGTAGGAGTCGACTATCCGAATCAACGGAAAGATCGGTGCGTACAACAGATACCGGGGCCGTTTCATCGTGACCACGGCAAGGACAGTAAGGATCAGATCCGGAATCAGCAATCCCAGCACCAAGTACAGCGGCGGTAGCGTATTCGCAAATTCCACAAGGGGTTCAGGTGGTGCCGGCATCCAGCGCGCAGCTGCGGCAGCGGCCAGTGATACCACGAGCAGCGGAACAAAAAGCAGCAACACCACACTGCTGATTATCAATTCTGCAATGTAGAAGCTCAGCGCCAGCCAGAACTTGTCGGCTCGTACACGGTGCCTGCGCACGGTCTGCCAGAAGCCGAGTGTCCACCGCCTCACCTGATTCGTGTATTCACGGAAGCTGTCCGGATCTTGGGTGTAAGCCACTGCAGCACTCGGATGAAAGGCGATCCTCCCCAACTGTTGAGCATGCACGTCGAATGTCATGTTGAAGTCCTCGATCACCAAACCGGGAGCATCGATGTCGATCCGGGAAAGAATGTTTGTCCGGTACATGCTCGCAAATCCCGGCACGATCGAGACCACGTTTGCACGCTTGGCCGCCTGCCCGTACTTGATCAGCAATTGCATTGCGACATAGACACGTTCACGATACGCAACCAGAATTCGACCGAGCCGGGTAGCTGGCGTCGGATCGACGTTGGTGGCCGCACGGCCCGCCACCGCAACCACATCCGGATCGTCGAAATAGGGTAGACCCGTTTCCAGGTAGTCGGCGGACAACCGGGTATCTGCATCGAGCAGTAGAACCACTGCGTATTTTTCCGAAAGCCCGAAGTGCTCGATCGCGGCAGCCAGTGCTCCGGCTTTTCCCACGTTCGGCTGAAGTTCCAGCACTCGCGCACCATCCGACCGCGCCAGATCCGCTGTTCGGTCACTACTTCCATCGGAGACAACGTGGACGTTCGATGCGGGAACAAGCGAACATGCAGACGCGATGGTGAGCTCGACAACGAGTTCCTCGTTGTGGGCCGCAATGAGAATCGCTACGTCGTCCGGGGTCAACCGTTCGGCACTCCGCGCTCCCCGACCAGCTACTTGCCCACCGGATGGCCCGGCAATTCTCTCCTGCCGGAACTGCTCGATCCTCCTCATCCCGCCCACCGCAGACCAGAAGACCGCATTGACCCCGAACATGACAATCGACAGAACGACTATCGCTATCACAGATCACCTCCTGCCCACACCGGACCGGCGTAATAGGTCGGACCCTGCCCGGGTCCCCCAGACGTCAGCGAACTCGTGAGACGACAAAACTGATTCATGCAGCCACATTCCATCCACTCGACCAAATGCATCGACTCCAGAAACGAAATCACTCGGAACTAATTCCAAACCTCCCCAGCCCGTCGAAATAATCACATCGACAATTCCCGAATATCAATAGCGGTGATTCTTGCCGGAGATAATCACTGTACGAATTGCCCCGTTTGTGAACTTACAGTAAATCTTCGCGGCTCGCGCCCCTATACGAGAAGTCTCGCTCCACGATGCCCACTCCGAGAGTTCACCTTGACACCGTCGACTTTCCGCAAATCCAGGGCACAGTTCACGTCGGTACCGATTTGCAGACATACCCATCAAGAAAATGCGACACAAACAGCGGTTACGTATCACGCAGGCTCGGTTTTGCAGTCGTAACATCTCCAGTTACCACCAATCGAACATCCTCAAACCATTCGACAGCTATCAAGTTGAATCCCGCGCATACCTTGACGACCCCGAGCATTCATGCAAATATCGAGTCCGAAACGTCCGATTTGACGGTTCACAGCTACCTCCTCGCATCAAGGTTCAGATTGCGCAGCCATGAGGTGGATCGGAAATTCGCAGTATCTTCCCTGACCTCGACTACTGCTTGAAATCTCGGCACTGCTTCCGCAGTGGAATGCAGGTACACCAGCGCTGCATACGACGCCGTCTTATCGAAAAGAGAATGTGATGCAACCCAATACGTCAGCAGCCACAGAGTTTCCTCGGGATAATGGCAATCTGGTCGAACTCATCTCGGACAGTCCACCCCCGCATGGGACATTTTCCTTCGACGTGGCGATCGTCGGCCTCGGCTACGTCGGCCTTCCTACGGCGTTGGCCTTTCACACAGCCGGCGCCCGCGTCCTCGGAATCGATGTCAGCACAGAGCGGCTCGTGGCGATCGATCAGAAGAATGTCGATCTTCTCGAGACCGATCGCCTTCGACTTGCCGTCGCAGTCGATGATCCGGCCTTCGAAACCACCACCGACACAGACCGACTGCGTGAGGCTGCCGCCGTCATCGTCTGCGTGCCCACACCGGTGGACCAGCACCTGACTCCGGATCTCCAAGCACTCGGCGCCGCTTGTTCCACCGTCGTGGATCATGCGGTCACGGGCCAGGTACTGATGCTGACGTCGACGTCGTATGTGGGGTGCACTCGCGACTTGCTGATCGATCCCCTCACGGACCGTGACCTGCCCGTCGGATCGGCCGTCTTCGTCGCGTTCAGCCCCGAACGCATCGACCCCGGCAACGATCGATTCAGCCACGAAGAGGTTCCCCGAGTGATCGGCGGAGCTACGCCGGCCTGCACAGACGCGGCGTCGTCCGTGTTGCTCCGGTACACGACACGGCTGCACCGCGTCGACTCTCCCGAAGTGGCAGAGGCAACCAAACTTTTCGAAAACACGTTTCGCGCAGTCAATATCGCCCTTGCCAACGAATTTGCCGAAATCTGCCTCACGCTCGACATCGATGTGATGAACGTGATCGCTGCTGCCGCCACAAAGCCGTACGGGTTCATGCCTTTCTATCCCGGACCAGGGGTTGGCGGGCACTGCATACCCTGCGATCCGCACTATCTCTTGTGGCAGCTACGTAAGGAGCGACTCGGCGCGCCGCTGATCGAGCAGGCGATGACTGCCATCTCGGCCCGGCCGCACCGTGTCCTGGAACAGATTCTCCACACCCTCTCCGATCGAGGCAAAGGTCTGCGCGGGACGCGCATAGTTGTTGTCGGCGTTGCATACAAGCCCGATGTCGGGGATCACCGAGAGTCGCCGGCACTCGAAATCCTCGATTCCCTGCTTGCGGAGGGCGCCGACGTGGTCTATCACGACCCGCATTTCGAGACCCTCACCTTACGGAGCGGCGCGGTACTCACAGGAATCGACGATCCTGTCGCATTCGGAGCAGATTTGATTCTCGTGCACACCGCTCATTCCGACGTCGATCTCAGTTGGCTGCCTGCCGCTCGAGCAGTACTCGACATGACCTACCGACAGACAACCCTCGCCGTGACGGTTGAAACAACGAACATCGACGAAAGGCGCGCATCATGAAAACTGTCGTCACAGGTGGAGCGGGCTTTGTCGGAAGTCACCTCGTCGAGCATCTCCTCGACTCCGGAGACGACGTGGTCGTCCTCGACAATCTCTCCACCGGAACACTCGACAATCTTGCGACTGTCGCGGGACACAAGAACTTTCGTTTCGTCGAGGGCACCGTCACGGATCGACGATGCGTCCACGACGTGATGGCAGGAGTCGACCGCGTATTTCACCTGGCAGCAGCGGTCGGGGTACGTCTGATCGTCGACCGGCCACTCGAGAGCCTACGCACCAACATCCACGGCACCGAGAACGTTCTCGACGCTGCCCTCGAAGCCGGGGCGGACATGCTCCTGGTATCGACCAGCGAAATCTACGGAAAGAACACCTCCGACAGCCTGCATGAGGATTCCGACCGTATCCTCGGATCCCCGTTGATCTCGCGGTGGACCTACGCTGCGGCAAAGGGAATCGACGAGGCCTTCGCCCATGCGTACTGGCGCGAACTCGGCCTGGATGTGGCCATCGTCCGACTGTTCAACACGGTTGGACCGCGCCAAACCGGTCGATACGGGATGGTTGTCCCCAATCTTGTGCAGCAAGCACTGAACGGAGAGCCTCTCACCGTGTTCGGTGACGGTCGCCAAACACGCTGCTTTTCCTACGTGGGTGATGTCGTTCCGAGCATCGTTCGCATCCTCGAAACCCCCGAATCATTCGGTCGGGCATTCAATCTAGGCGGCTCACAGGAGATCTCGATTCTCGACCTTGCTCGTAGAATCATCGAGCTCACCGGAAGCCCGAGCCCCGTCACCCTGGTCCCCTACAGCCAGGCGTACCCCGCAGGCTACGAGGACATGCGTCGGCGTGTTCCCGACAACACACGTTCTCGTGATCTGGTCGGATTTCGTCCCACGACAACTGTGGACGAAATCATCCTGCATATAACCGGCGACCTGAAAGCGCTGGCGCCCGCTGTTCACTGACCGGATGTCCAGGCTGGGACGCCGCAATTCGCGGATCACAATGCAGAGAAACAGGTTTGGAGTTCTGGTGGCAATTACTGCAGCGGCCGTCATCGGCAGTGCCAGCCTCCTCGGCATGAGTTCGACCACCGTTGTTCCCGCGGGCTCTCGTGTGGTCGCCGCATTGCCACACTGGGACTCGGAGAGCGCACTGGATTCTCTGCAGGATCAGTCCCAAGACATCGACGTGGCCGCACCCTTCGTGTATTCGGTCGGCGCAGACGGGTCGATTGTACCAGAGCCTTCAAGTGAACACGCCGTCAATCGAATTGACGAGATTCGCACGCAGGCAGACCATCTGCAGGTTGTGCCCTCGGTCGCGAATACCACCGCTGGACGCTGGGATCGCACCACCGTGGCACGTATTCTGCGCGATCCGTCTCTCCGCGCTGCGCATATCGATTCGTTGACCACGCTCACCGCGTCGGATACATTTTCCGGTGTTCAGATCGACTACGAGGATCTCCATACCGACGATCGAGAATTGTTCTCCTCCTTCGTATCCGATCTTGCCGTCCGGATACGGGAGATCGGCAAGGTCCTCTATGTCACGGTCCACCCCAAAGAGGACGACGCCGGGTACGACACACGCAACCTGGCGCAGGACTACGCAGCTATCGGACGTTCTGCCGACAAAGTGGTAGTGATGGCGTACGACCGGCATTGGGAGAACAGCCCTAGCGGTCCGATCGCACCATACGACTGGGTGAACAGCGTCGTGCAGTACGCAACAGAACAGATACCCCGGGAAAAGCTCCTGCTCGGAATCCCGCTGTACGGATACGACTGGACCGGCGCTAGCGGCACGCCACTGACCTGGAAGGAAGCGGTGGAACTGAGCGTCACCTACTCTGCAACACCGGCCTGGGATCCGGTCAGTCGATCCAATCGTTTCACGTATCGAACAGGCGACGTAACCCACGAAGTCTGGTTCGAGGACGCCCGCAGCATCGCGCCGAAAATCGCTGTTGCACAGCACTATCAACTGGACGGGATCGCACTGTGGCGACTCGGCGGCGAGGACCCCGAAATCTGGGATGTAGTTTCCTGACCTGCCGTCACCGTCGACATCACTTCAACCGCTCGTACCCCCACTCTCCGAGGAAGTCTCCGTGAACACATTCTCCGTCCCGTCATCTCGCTTGAATATGTTCCAGCGACACGAGTCCCGCTGATGTGCGGAATCGTCGCGTGTCGAGTCCGCGATCACGCGGCGCCGGTCCTCTTGTCCGCACTCCGGAATCTCGAGTACCGAGGATACGATTCAGTTGGAATCGCCGTGAGCACCGAGATAGGAACTCTCGCGAGAATACGCACCGTTCACCGTATCGACGACCTCGAACACCGGGTGAACGATTGGAACGGAGCCCGACTCGGTAACGTCGGAATCGGCCATACACGCTGGGCCACACACGGAGCCGTCGACGAAGCCAACGCACACCCTCATTGCGACTGCACCGGACGAATCAGTCTTGTGCACAACGGAATAATCGAGAACTGCGACGAGCTTCGCGCAACCTTGACGACGTCAGGGCATCAGTTTTCCTCTGCCGTGGACAGCGAAGTCGTCTGCCACCTGATCGAGGCGCGCCTTGCCGAATCGTCCGACTTATTCGATGCCGTCCAGACTGCCGTGACGCAACTCGAAGGCTCGTGGGCTCTGGCAGTCCTCGAGGAAAGCACGGGACGGCTCGTCGCAGCGGCTCATCACTCACCGCTGCTACTGGCGCACAACGATGCCGGAACCTTCGTGACCAGTGATCCGGCAGCGGTATCCGAGTGGGCATCGGAATTCCACATATTGAGAGACGGCGATGTGGTCGAAGCCGGCGAGACCCTTCGGTGGCGCAACTCCGGACTGATGATCGATCCACCGACACCCGTCGATTTCGCCCGGACGCATTCGCCGGCTGAACTACGAGGACACTCCGACTTCATGGATCAGGAGATCGACGAACAGCCAGTGCTGGCAGCAAAATTGATCGACGAGCTGGGTCCGGCCATCGCCAACGGACGATTGTGGGACGAGCTCGGGCTGCCCCCGTTCGACGCGTTGCAGATCATCGCCTGCGGCACGTCGATGCATGCGGGACGGGTTATTGCGCAAACACTGGGGCGCCTCGCCGCAGTTCCGACAACCCTGACGCTCGGCAGCGAAGTTGCCTACGACGTCGTCCTGCCTCGCACCCTGCGTCTCGCGATCAGCCAGTCCGGAGAAACAGCCGACGTCCTGCGAGCGCTCGACCACCCGGTACCGACGGAAGTGCGCACACTCGCATTGACCAATAATCCGCACTCGACGCTGAGCCGTCGCGCCGACGCAGTATTGGCATACTCCGCCGGCCCAGAGATCGGCGTCGCAGCGACCAAAACATTTGTTGCCCAGGTGATTGTCGGAGTCTGCGCTGTGTTGTCTGCTCTGGTGTCATCGGGCCGACTTTCTGTGACGGCAACCCTCGAACTTGTCGAGCAGTTGCGCCGACTACCGGTACAGCTGACCACCGCACTCGAAATCTCGCGCCGCGTAGTGCCGGCGATCGCACACGATCTCAGCACAGCAAGCGGTTTCCTCTTCCTCGGACGCGGTTCCGCACTCCCCTACGCAGCGGAAGGCGCATTGAAGCTCAAAGAATTGAGCTACCGCTGGGCCGAGCACTACCCCGCAGGCGAACTCAAGCACGGCCCACTTGCGCTGATCGAGCCGGGAACGCCCGTGGTTGCCGTCGAAAACGGCGACCCGAGACTGAGAGCGAATATTTCCGAAGTTCGTGCTCGCGGTGCCCGAGTCGTCACTGTCGGCTATGACGGAAGCACAATTCCTGTACTCACCGGTGAACCGACTCCGTGGGGTCCGCTCGAAGCCGTCGTCCCACTGCAAATTCTCGCCCGAGCCGTCGCGCTCGAACTGGGAAGGGATGTCGACAAACCACGAAATCTTGCCAAATCCGTGACCGTGGAATAGATCGATTGCCCGACACCGATGGAGATGAATATTGTTGTGTAGCAGAAGAACTACCACAGTACTGCTTTCTACCGCTATGGTTGCGGCGAGCGCAGCCCTCGTCGCGTTCGACATGCCCGTCGGGTCGGTCGCGCAGGCAGCGCCGTTCGAGTCAGGATCGAGTGGATCGTTCGGTGGCAATTCGACAACCTCGCCGCCCACAACCATCCCGCCCGTCGATTCGGGTAACACCATCGTGAGTTTGACGTTCGACGACTCCAATGCCGACACACTTGCTGCCGGCCGGGTGCTGACGTCGAAGGGCCTTGCGGGAACGTACTTCGTCATTACCGGGTTCGTGGGCGCGCCAGGCCACCTGACCCTCGCCGATCTACGATCTCTCTCCGCTGACGGTCACGAGATAGCGGGACACACAGTGGGACACGCAGATCTTGCAGCACTGCCGGCCGCGGAAGTGACTCGACAGGTGTGCAACGATCGAGTCAATCTGAGCAACTGGGGTCTACCCGCAGCCAACTTCGCCTATCCCTTTGCCTCCATGAACCTTGCGGCTCAATCGATTGTCGCGGACTGCGGATACAACAGTGCCCGCAGACTCGGGGATCTCAAGACCCGGTTCGGTTGCGAAAACTGCGATTACGCGGAGTCGACGCCGCCCCGAAACAGGTTGTCGACCAGAGCACCTGCACAGGTCGACAACACCTGGACGCTGGAAGATCTACAAAACACCGTGACCAACGCGGAGAACACCGGTGGAGGATGGGTACAACTGACCTTCCACAACATATGCGCGGACAACTGCAGCCCACTCGCCGTCACACCGGCGTTGTTCGAACAGTTCGCCACGTGGCTTGCCGCGCGCAGCGACACAACCGAGGTGAAAACCGTCGGACAGGTAATCGGCGGATTCACGACGCCGGCGCACCCCGGAGCGGTTGTGCCCGCTCCGGCCCCCGGCGTCAACGGACTGCAGAACCCAAGCCTCGAGACCACAGGAGCACAAGGGCTTCCCGACTGCTGGAGCGCAGGCGGGTACGGAACCAACTCCCGGGCCGTCGCTCCTGTTTCGCCCGGCAGAACCGGCACGACAGCCCAGAAGCTGACGATGTCCGCACACGTCGACGGAGACGGTAAATTGATCCCGACCCTCGACCTCGGCAACTGCGCACCGAGCGTCACACCAGGTCATGCGTACTCAATACGGGCTTGGTACACCGCGACCACCAACACGCAGTTTGCCGTCTATCTGCGTAACGCTGTTGGGGCCTGGTCGTACTGGACTGCGAGTCCCTGGTTCGGGCCTGAGGACAGCTACACCGAAGCGGAATGGACCACTCCGCAGATTCCGGACGGATTCACCGGAATCAGCTTCGGGCTCAGCCTGTTCAGTGACGGTGAACTCATCACCGACGACTACGGTTTATACGACACCATCGGAGCGCCTCCGATCGGCGTTACCGCGCCACAGTCGAGATCGGAAAAGCCTCAGACGACGACTACGACTGGTCCGCCAACAGAGATCACGCTGTTTGTGCCAGGGCCCGGACACACTCTGCCCGGCCAACCGTTCGCGCCGATCGAAGCCGAGTAGGCGAAGCGGGATTCGCCGGCACTACGAGCGGAGTCCTAGGTACGAGGCCCGTCATTCGACAAGCAGTGTGGATACTGGCATTCATGAATGAGCGTCCAGACATTCCCGGAACCGATCCGACAGAGTTCCGCGTCCATGTCGCGTCCCAAGCCATTCGGTTGTTCTCGGAGAACGGCTACGAAGCCACCACCGTCGAACAGATTGCCATTGCTGCCGGGGTATCGCGTCGCACGTTCTTTCGGCAGTTCCGTTCCAAGGAAGACGTGATCTTCGCCGATCACGAGTCGCTTCTCGCGCATGTCGCGCAGTTCCTGTCCACTGAGTCGCCAGATCCGTGGGCGTCGGTCTGTGAAGCAGCCGGTCTGGTCTTCGACTTCTTCCAGCAGAATCGTGATCTGTCGATGCGGCGATACCGCGTCGTGCAGCACGTTCCTGCTTTGCGCGACCGCGAACTGGTGACAGGTTTCCGGTACGAGCGGCTTTTTGTCGACTATCTGCGCAGCGCTGTCCCGCGCGAACCGGTGCTCGAGGTTGTCGGATTCGCCGCCGCTGTCACCGCGTGCCACAACTACCTCTTGCGCAGCATGATCAAGGGCGATTCCGACGCCACAGCCGACGCACTGCGCCAAGCACTGCTGAATGTGCGTCGCACGTACGGCGTTGCCCCTGGTTCAAAGTCCAGTCCACGAGAAGAGAAGTCTGTGCTGGTAGTGGCATTTCCTCCGGGAACTTCAGCTGAAGAGATCAGCAAAAAAATTCACGAACAACTCGGCTGATACTTGTCGTACACCGCAACGTCACACCCCATTCCCTTGACGTGGCACTGAGTGCCGTGTTTGACTGACGTCATTGGCACCAGTCCGCCGACGAGCCATGCTGGTTCTGTTGGCGCCGTTCGATCCACCTTCCATCAAGGAGTGCTCCCATGGCCGGAAACCCAGACTTCAATCTCTTCTCTCTGAACGAAGAGCACGACGAGCTGCGGGCAGCTATCCGCGGACTCTCCGAGAAGGAAATCGCGCCGCACGCCAAGGACGTCGACGAGAACGCCCGGTTCCCCGAGGAAGCACTCACCGCGCTCAACGCGTCGGGCTTCAACGCCATCCACGTTCCCGAGGCCTACGACGGCCAGGGCGCCGATTCCGTTGCCACCTGCATCGTCATCGAAGAAGTTGCTCGCGTCTGTGGCTCCTCCTCACTTATCCCCGCCGTCAACAAGCTCGGCACCATGGGCCTGATCCTCAAGGGCTCCGAAGAGCTCAAGGCCAAGGTTCTCCCGGACCTCGTGAACGGCGGAATGGCGTCGTACGCACTGTCCGAGCGCGAAGCCGGATCCGACGCAGCCGCCATGCGCACCCGCGCAAAGGCCGACGGCGACGACTGGATCCTCAACGGCTCCAAGTGCTGGATCACCAACGGCGGCAAGTCCACCTGGTACACCGTCATGGCTGTCACCGACCCCGACAAGGGTGCAAACGGCATCTCCTCCTTCATGGTCCACAAGGACGACGAGGGCTTTGTCGTCGGACCGAAGGAAAAGAAGCTCGGCATCAAGGGCTCCCCCACTGCTGAGCTGTACTTCGAGAACTGCCGCATCCCCGGCGACCGCATCATCGGCGCACCAGGCACCGGCTTCAAGACGGCACTCGAAACCCTCGACCACACACGTCCTACCATCGGTGCACAGGCCGTCGGCCTTGCTCAGGGCGCCCTCGACGCGGCACTGGCGTACACCAAGGACCGCAAGCAGTTCGGCAAGTCCATCAGCGACTTCCAGGCTGTGCAGTTCATGCTCGCCGACATGGCGATGAAGGTCGAAGCCGCTCGCCTGATGGTGTACACCTCCGCTGCTCGCGCAGAGCGCGGCGAGAAGAACCTCGGCTTCATCTCCGCTGCAGCCAAGTGCTTTGCATCCGACGTTGCCATGGAGGTCACCACCGACGCGGTGCAGCTGTTCGGCGGCGCCGGCTACACCACTGACTTCCCCGTCGAGCGCATGATGCGCGACGCCAAGATCACGCAGATCTACGAAGGCACGAATCAGATCCAGCGCGTCGTGATGTCGCGTGCGCTGTTGAAGTAAGGCGCTTCGCGCCCCGTGCGCCTTTCTGGTAGTTCTGACTACCGGAAAGGCGCACAGGGGCTTGCCCCTAATTTTTGAGGAGAATTGTGGAACTTGTAGGCGTAATCGGCGGCGGCACCATGGGTGCCGGCATCGCCGAGGTATGTGCAAAAGCCGGTAGCTCGGTACTGGTGCTCGAAACCAAGGAAGAATTTGCCGCTTCCGCACGCGAGCGGATCGCCAAGTCGATCAACCGCGGCGTAGCCAAGGGCAAGATCACCCAGGAAGAAGCAGACGCCGCCATCGCTCGCGTCCGCGTCACCCTGGACATGGAAGAGTTCGCCGATCGCGATCTGGTGATCGAGGCTGCTCCCGAGATCGAAGCACTCAAGTACGAGATCTTCGGCAAGCTCGACAAGATCGTGAAGCCGGCCGGCATCCTGGCGACCAACACGTCGTCGATCCCCGTCATCAAGATCGCCAAGGCCACCTCGCGCCCCGGCCAGGTTGTCGGCGTTCACTTCTTCAACCCGGTGCCGGTCATGCCGCTCGTCGAGATCGTGGTCAGCCTGACCACGTCCGAAGAGACTGTCCTCGCGGTCACCGACTACGCGAAGAACACGTTGCGCAAGAAGACAGTTCGCGCGGGCGACCGTTCGGGCTTCATCGTCAATGCACTGCTCATCCCGTACCTGTGCCAGGCAATCCGGATGCTCGATTCCGGCTACGCCACCGCCGAAGACATCGACGAGGCAATGAAGGGCGGCTGCGGTTACCCGATGGGCCCGCTGACGCTCCTCGACACCGTCGGCCTCGATGTTGCTCTCGCAGCGGCAGAGTCGCTGTACGCAGAGTTCGCCGAGCCGCACTACGCTCCCCCGGCACTGCTGCGCCGCATGGTCGACGCCGGCCGCCTCGGCAAGAAGACCGGTCGCGGCTTCTACGACTACGCGTAACCTGTCCGGCATTTGCATTCGGCCCCATACTTTTTCGAAGGTGTGGGGCCGAAAGTCTTTCTGTATCCTTCAGCTCTCGTAGGCTGACTTGTTGAATCTCTCCAACAATGTGACAAACGTCGACACATCCTCTGGGGACCAGTCGTCGATCGCGGCGGCGATCCGATCACGATTCGCCCTGCTCGCCTCACCGAACTTTGCCGCAGCGTCCGGCGTCGGAGAGAACAGCGAGACCCGTCCGTCATCCGGATCGGATTCGGACACCACGTAGCCCTGCTTGGTAAGAGCAGTCAGATTTCGACTCACGACACTTCGATCCAAACCTGTAACCGCGATGACGGCCGCGGGAGACACCGGAAACATGTCGACGACGCGCGTCATGATGACAAAAGCAGCGGGAGTCATCTCCGGTACAGCCGCACCCGCGTCGGCGATCAGCGTCTTCCGGGAACCTTGCACCAGTCGCCGGATTGCCCATTGAATCGCGTGAATATCAGCTTCAGGTTTTGTCGACCTCACCTGGTCAGCATAGGACCTTCCACGTCACCCGTTCCGCAATATAGTTGCTGAAATCAACTAAATGTGATTGACTTCGGTCACATACTTTGACGGCTAGGCGAGGAACCCCATGACGGAATCGACCGGCGAAAGCGGACCAGCGCCGACAATGTCTCGACGCCAAGTGAACGAAGCATTCGGCGGAATCCTCATCGGAATGCTTGTCGCCGTGTTGTCGACGTCGGTGATCAACACGTCCCTCCCGCGCATCGTCACCGATCTCCATGGCGATCAGACGACCCTTACCTGGGTCGTCACCGGATCACTGCTCGCAGTCACCGTCTGCACACCGATCTGGGGCAAGCTGGCCGACCTCTTCAGCCGTCGACTTCTACTGCACATCGCGCTCCTGATCTTCATGATCGGCTCACTTGCGGCCGGTTTCGCGAGTGAACCCACCCTGATGATCGCAGCGCGGCTGGTTCAGGGAATCGGAACCGGCGGGCTCATCACCCTCTCTCAGATCGCCATCTCGGACATCATCAGCCCTCGCGAACGCGGCAAGTACATGGGCGTCCTCGGGGCTGTCGTCGTGGCAGGCACCGCCGGCGGACCTCTCGTGGGCGGCCTCGTCACCGATACCATCGGCTGGCGTTGGAACTTCTACATCGTCATTCCCTTTGCGGTAGTCGCGATGATCGTCATCCAGTTGAAGCTCATCCTGCCGAGACGAAAGGGCACCGGACGGATCGACTACGTCGGATCGGTCCTTCTCACTGCCGCTATCTCGACACTCCTCATCTGGCTCTCGCTCGGCGGCAAGGTATTCGAGTGGAACTCCGCGGCGTCCTGGTGCATGGGAATCGGCACCGCGGTGCTGATTGCCGTGACGCTGGTTGTCGAGAGCAAGGTGAAGTACCCCGTACTCCCCCTGCATATGTTCCGCGGAAAAACCTTCACCCTGTCGATCGTTGCCAGCGTGTGCGTTGGGATAGTCCTCTACAGCGTCGCCATTTTCATCAGCCAGTACATGCAACTCAGCCGAGGCGCATCGGCCACCGGAGCGGGCCTGATCACCCTCCCCCAGGTCGCAGGCAACCTCATCGCATCCACTGTCGTGGGTGGGCTCATCTCGCGCACCGGGCACTGGAAACCCTGGCTGATCACGGGAGCATCTCTACTTACCGTCGCCAGCATCCTGCTCTCGACCTTGCGAGTCGACACCAATATCGTCGTGCTCTTTCTTGCATTACCGCTCGTCGGTCTCGCCCTCGGCATGCTGCTGCAAAACCTTGTCCTTGTTGTACAAAATGCCACGGACGTGCGCGAGATCGGCGCGGCCAGCTCGGCCGCCGCATTCTTCCGCAGCTTGGGCGGCGTCCTTGGTGTGACGATGCTCGGAGCAGCCCTCTCTGCGCGAGTCGATACCGAAATCGAGAACGGGCTACAAGAATCCGGTATCGCGAGATCGGCAAGCGGACTGACGGAGGGGGCACTCCCGAACATCGACACGTTGTCAGATCCCGTACGCGACATCGTCGAATCGGCATATGGGCAGGGAGTCGGGGAGGTATTCCTCATTTCGATTCCGTTCGCCGTCATTGCCCTGATCTGCGTCATCTTCCTCCCGAATGCCGTTCTCGGCACCAAGACCGGTATCGAGCAACTAGCGGACATCGAGCAAGACGAGCCGGCGGGCGCCTCCACTACCCTCAAGGTTCCGTAGTCGCATCACCACTCACACGGCCGGTATCGTCGTAGCCATGGCCCAACTACCTCCCGACGCGATCAGTGTCCGCGTGGACAGTTGGACGTGGGCCGTCCGCCTCTTCAAGACCCGGTCCCAGGCTGCGGCGTCGTGCCGATCCGGCCATGTGCGGGTGAACGGAACTTCGGCAAAGGCTGCTCAGCAGGTGAAGGCCGGCGACGAGGTTCGGGTACGCGTTTCGGGCGTCGAACGCATCGTTGTCGTGGTCAAGCCCATCACCAAACGGGTTGGCGCAGTGCTGGTCGACGATTGTTTGAAGGACATTTCACCGCCGCCCCCACCCCCGGAATTGCTGGCGTCGATACCGATGCGCGATCGCGGAGCGGGCCGCCCCACCAAGCGCGAACGACGCGATCTCGAGAAACTACGGGGCATCGATCTCTGAACTTCGGTGCCGTCGATCTCCGCATAACGATTGACATTTCTGCTCGGTGACGCGAAAGTCAAAACATGACAACATGCGTTGTCATGTCCGCGCGAGAGGCAAGAGGTCACCCGAATGACCAATGATGCAGATACGGTTTCCGAGAAGTCGGTCAGTAATCCCGAGCCACGAACACTTCGAGCTGCTCCCATCGGACCAGGCTCCCTGACGTGGTTGCACTTCGGCGACATTCGCGGCTTGCTGTACCTCGCGCGCGCCGGAACTCTTCAGAACATGCATCCAGCGGTCAGCGGTGCGCTGCAAGATCATTCGAACTTCTTCACCGACCCTCTCGATCGACTGTTCCGCTCGCTTCCCTCCATTTACGGAGTTGTGTACGACCGGAACGATCACGGCACCGGAACGCTCGTCCGCAACTTTCACACCGAACTCAAGGGAACCGACGAAACCGGCCGGCGGTATCACGCACTGGCTCCGGACACTTTCTGGTGGACCCACGTTACGTTCTTCGAGGTAATCCTCGATTTCAACGAGCGGTTTGCGTACAAGAAATTCACCGAAGAACAGAAGGATCAACTCGTCCGCGAAGCTGTAACGTGGTGGCGCTGTTACGGTCTCACTGATCGGCCGGCTTTCGACAACTACGCGAGCTTTCACACGTACTGGGAAGACATGCTCGACAATCAGTTGATCAATACCCACACCACCAAGTGGTCGACACGCGTCGCCGAACACCGAATCGCCCCACCACCCAAGGTGCCACGTTGGGCGTGGACGCTCATCTCGCGCCCGACGGTTGCTGCCTCGAACTGGATCTGCAAAGCACTGATGCCCGACAAGGCACGTCAGACCCTCGAATGGGAATGGACTCCGCGAGATGAGCGCATCTACGTCTGGTTCGCGCGCTTCCTGACGTTGTCGGATCGTTTCTGGCATCTTCTGCCACTTCGCGCACGATATGCACCACGCGCGTATGCCGGAATCCGCCGTCACGGCCTCGAAACAGGCTGACGCAGAACCGTCTTGAGCTTCTCGGGCTGCGTCCGGCGTGCATCACTGAGGTAGATCTCGTGATGATCGCCGTTGAAACTCAGATTGTTGGCCGGAATGAAGGTGTTGTGCAGGCGATCCAACGTCGGAGCTTCGTCGTCGTACGACCCGATGTGGAGGATCTGCACACACAGGCCCTCCTCCAGTTCGAGGAACCGCACCTTGTCGAGGGCGGCGAGGTTCTTCTTTGCACCGACTGCGGCAATCGAGGCAGTGAGTTCGGCTGACGTGATCCACTCCGGTTGCGAGATCATCATCGTCCAGTCCCACGACGCTTTGTCGCGCGTTACGAACGCCTCGGGGTCATCGGCCCGCCACAATCCTTCGAGCGGGCCAACCACGTAGTCCCGGTCCAGTTCCTTCTTGCTCGCAAATTTGGTGGCATAGGACACTGCATAGAGCGCGTCGAGCGCCTCGGAGTATTCGGTGGCGGTATTGGGATCACCGTGGCCGTCGACGGCAAAGTAACTGAAACGCGGCACGGTCACCAGCGAAAAATCGCGCCGACTCGGTGCATACAGTTCCTTGTATGCCTTTTTGACGTCGAATTTTTCCATGTGCCACCCACCTGGTCTCGGGTCGAGTTCCAACGCCTCGAAACCTATCCGAAGGTACCGACGTCCAAATAGCGGACCGCCGTCCCCTTGTTAATAGACCACTGGACCTTTACTCTGGACGGGGTGACTACACCACCGGCGACCGAAGCTGCCCACGTCCAGCGCCGCAAGCCACTGAAGATCGTCGCCATCAGCGCGGTCGTCGCCTCGATCTTGGCATTGCTGTTCGCCTATCCCTGGTGGAGCTTGGTCATTCGACCGGACTGGCCGGGCGCCGTGACGATTATCGGCACCGTCGTGTTTGCTGCCCTCCTGATCGCCCTGCCCGCCAGCATGGTGCTGAGCAACGGACACACCGATCGTGATCGACTTCGACTGGTCGGCGATGCGCTCCTCGGAATCATCTGGGTCGTGTTCGTCTGGACATTGCTCGGCGAGGTCTTGCGGCTCGGCCTACTCGTCGGCGGGGTGGAGAACCCACTTCGCGCACGCGTTGTTGCCGTTGCGGCACTGATCATCTCGGCAGCTCTACTGATCTGGGGTTATCGCGAAGCGATGCGATTGCCACGGATCAAGCACGTGGACGTCACGATTCCGCGCCTCGGCGCCGGCATGGACAAGCTTCGTGTCGTCGCAATCACCGACACCCATTTCGGTCCGATCAACCGGGCGAAGTGGTCGTCTCGGGTTGTTGCCGCCGTCAACGAACTCGACGCGGACATCGTGGCCCATGTCGGAGACATCGCCGACGGAACAGTCGAGCAGCGACGCAACCAAACGTCTCCGCTCAGTTCGGTGGACGCCAGGCTTGCCCGCGTCTACGTGACCGGCAATCACGAGTACTTCCATGAAGCACAGGAGTGGCTCGACTACATGACGTCGATCGGCTGGGACTCGCTCCACAACCGCCACATCGTTGTCACCAAAGGCGGCGACAGTCTGGTGATCGCCGGCGTCGACGACGCCACCGCATTGGGGTCGCGACTGGAAGGACACGGTGCGAACTTCGAGGACGCATTGACAGGAGCCGATCCTGAACTGCCCATCCTGATGCTCGCCCATCAACCGAAGCAGGTTCCCCAATCCGCTTCTGCCGGAGTTGATCTACAGCTGGCCGGACACACCCATGGCGGTCAGATCTGGCCCTTCAACTTCCTGGTCAAACTCGATCAACCGTCAGTGTCGGGTCTCAGCCGTCACGGCGAACGCACCCAGCTGTACACGAGCCGTGGCACAGGATTCTGGGGCCCACCGTTCCGAGTCTTCGCGCCGAGCGAGATCACCGTACTGACCTTGCACAGCTCCTGAGATGTCAGTCAGCTCGTTCGGGTTGCCGCCCGTGCCGACAACCCGACGAGTTGATTGACCAGACCTTCCCGGAGCCCCGTGGCAAACATTTCCGCGGCGGGTGGTGCGTGCATCTCACCGAGAACAACAGCCATGGACTTTGCCGGTTCAGCGTATGGCCACATTCCTGCGACGATCACCAGAGTTGCCTTGGCAAAATGTGCCGCGTCCTCATCTGCAAGATCAGGCAATTGCGAAT
Organism: Rhodococcus globerulus; assembly: GCF_019334125.1. Taxonomy (NCBI): domain Bacteria; kingdom Bacillati; phylum Actinomycetota; class Actinomycetes; order Mycobacteriales; family Nocardiaceae; genus Rhodococcus; species Rhodococcus globerulus. The sequence continues at coordinate 5,260,115 of NZ_CP079698.1, read as the reverse complement.
GCACAAGTGATGCAAGCCGAGTCGTGTTGACCGCTGCACGTTTCTTGAAGTCGCGGGCGAAGTCCTCCGAAATGTTCTTCTCCAGAACACTCCCCATCACGCTCAGCAGTTCGCACAGCAAACGCTGAGGGACAAGCGATTCCGCGATGGTCGACGCCAGATGGATCTCGGCGGCAAACGGCGAGCTGTCGTCGGTCGGGATCACCGAGGCTTCCAAACCGCCGAGCCACGCCACCCAGTTCTCGTCCAAGACTTCCAGGAAGATGGCCTCACGACTGTCGAAGTACCGCAGCACATTCGACTTTGCCAGTCCGACGGTTTCACTGAGTTCACGCAAACTGATGTCTGCAACGGACCTGGATCCGAGTAGTGCGCGGGCGGTGTCGAGAATGGCGCATCGCCGAGCCTCGATCTGCTCCGGTTTGCGCGCGCGCTGAAATCCGTGAGTCGCCACCATCCGGCCAGAATATCAGACCACCAGTCTATTGTTATCTGCCCCACGAAGGGTGTACACCCATCAATCGCTGTTGAGTTCACCTACCGCGAGTTGCCACAGGGACAAGTCCATGATTGAACGCAACCACGCCGTCAAGACCGAGCTCGTTCAGGAGTCGCTCGTGAACGAGGTCACGAGCGACGGCATGTGCAGCGTGTACTGATCGTGAATCTCAGCTCCAAGTGGATACTCGCTGAACGACCATGCCTCCACAGGCACCATTTCAGGGAATGTGGTTGGTGCGCAACCCAGTAGCCGTTGAATCACTGCCGCAGATCCTCACCCTTCGAGGGCTGAGACGAGTATCGCAGGGCCCGGCGAACCCGGCATTGAGGCTGGCGATAAGGCCATGCACTTCAAGGGCCTTGCAGTGAGAGTCCCGCACCAACGCCTCTCACCTGACAGCGCATCCCGACGATACACGGAGGCTACGCAGAAATTCCCTGAACTCGGCATCAACGTCAATTGGTGGAATCGTTTGCCGGAGCGGACCTGGACTCGACGGCGCGCTCCTTGCCATGCATGTCATGGTTTGGGTTGAATCAGGACATGCAGATCGGCGACCTTGCACAACGAACGGGTGTCTCCACCCGACTCTTGCGGTACTACCAGGAGCAAGACCTCATCCACCCGAATCGCCTGGCCAATGGTTATCGCGACTTCGACGAACTGAGTGTGAAACGAGTCCTTCAGATCCGTGCACTTCTGGAGGCCGGTCTGAGTACAAGCGCCATACGACGCTTGTTGCCCTGCTTCACCGGGGAGGGCGAGACGTTGCGAGCAATGTCCGACCCGGAGATGGCCGCGAACCTGGCCCAAGAGCTCAGCACGATCGAGGAACGGGTGGCGACGCTCACTGAGCAAGCCGAGGCAATTCGACGGTATCTAGAGCAAGCGAAGTCGACATCCGGGTCCGATCACGCTTCGACTTGACCTTCACATAGGTGTGAAGCTTTAGCCTTCTGATTGTCAGAACACAGCAGAAGGAGCAAGCACATGCGACTAGGAGTACTCGACTACTCGCCAATCGACGAAAACCTCACCGCCAGCGAGGCTCTCGCTTCATCGACACGCCTGGCTCAAGAGGCGGAACGTTTGGGTTTCTCACGCTTCTGGGTATCCGAACACCACGGAATTGAAGCACTTGCGAGTGTGAGTCCCGAGGTAATCATGTCGCACATCGCTGCACACACGAAAACCATTCGGATCGGTTCCGGCGGGGTCATGCTCCCGCACTACAGCAGCATGAAGGTTGCCGAAAACTACCGTTCCCTCGAGGCGTTGAACCCCGGGCGGATCGATCTCGGCTTCGGTCGCGCATCCGGAGCCGACCGACTGGTGACGGCAGCGCTCAACGACGAGAAAACAGGCGTGCTCCCCTATCCATCGAAGGTGGAGGACCTCGTCGGGTTCCTCACGGGTCGGCACGCGGAAGCGTCGGGCTACACGGGTCTCACAGCGTCGCCGGCAGCGCCCACCGTACCCGTCCCATGGGTGCTCGCGGCCAGCGGTTCAACCGCCGCCCTCGCCGGTATGTATGGCCTGGGTTTCACGTTTGCGCACTTCATCAACCCGTCAGGCCGTGGTGCGGCGGCCGCGAAACAGTACCGCGAATCCTTCGTACCCAGCACATTTCTCGCGCAACCGTCCGTGATCGTCGCGGTGTTCGTAGCCGTGGGCGATACCGAGCAGGATGCGGTTGAACTTGCCGATGCATTCCACCTTTGGCTCGCCCACGCGGAGAGTCCAACACCATTCGACAGAATCCCCTCCATCGCGACCACCCGCGAACACCGCTGGACCAACAGCGAACTAACCACTCGTGAGCGGAACGCCGGCCGGCTGATCTCCGGAACGCCTACGCGAGTGGTCGAACAACTCCGTCAACTTGCCGACGCTTACGGAACGGACGAGGTGATGATCAATCCGATGGTACCCGACGAGCGCAATCGAACCGCAGTCCTCGCGCGACTGGCCCGCGAGCTCGAAACCGATCAGCCGACGAAAGAGGCAGCATGAGCACCATCGCAATCTTCGGAGCACACGGACAGGTGGGGCGTCTCACAACCCGCGCACTGGCGAGCGCGGGCCACACTGTCCTTGCTGCCATTCGAAATCCTGACCACCGCAACGACGTTGAAGACGATGGCGGGACGGCAATTATTCTCGACCTCGAACGTGCGACGCCGAGCGATGTTGCCGAAGCAATCCGCGGCGCTGACAGCGCGATATTCACGGCCGGGTCAGGCGCCGGTTCAGGTCCGCAGCGCAAAGACTCACTCGATCGCGCCGGTGCACTTCTCGCAATGGAGGCCTCGGCGCTCGCCGATATCGTGCGCTTCGTCCAGGTTTCGTACCTCGGAGCCGACGAACCATCCGCCCCGGGTACCAGTCCTGACATGGTGGCGTATCAACAGGCGAAACATGCTGCCGACGAAGCACTCCGGGCGAGCACTCTGCGGTGGACCATTGTGCGTCCTGGCCTCTTGAACGACAATCCGGCAACAGGACGGGTAACGATCGGCGAGAACGTATATGAGGGGACAACCAGCCGCGCCAACACCGCAGCGCTCCTCGCTCTTCTCGCGACAACCGATCGAGCGGTGGGTCACGTTGTCAACGTCATCGACGGCGATACTTTGCTCGAGGACGTGACGCCTCGATGAAAACCACGATTGCATCCCGTCGGTACGCAGCCCTGGCTCTAGCACATCGCTGGTTCGGGTTCCTGGAGACCGAATGGGGAGAAACCCTCGAGCACCTCGAGATGTTCGACCCGTCGGTTACCCTGTCGGGCCGCGATGGGACGGTTGTGTTCGCACGAGATCGAGATGAGCTCAGGGCATGGTTCGCTGCCGTCCCCGACCCGACGAGTTCACACCACATCCTGCATTCCGTATGGACCGACGGTGGACCCGATGGCGGCTCACTCTCTTTCGTCGTCGCATACCAAGCGCCCCGGGAGGACCTCCCGCCGGTCGGATCGATCATCAGGTACACCACAACGGTGACGTTCCACGGCGGCACTGCGCGGTTCGCTGCACTCGACAAAACGCCTGTGCTACCCAACACCGAACCGAACTATCAGGCTTCGTGGGCTGCCCATCGAGCACAGGCATATCTCTACACCCTGCTCAGCGCACCGGACCTCAATCCGGGCGCCGCAGAGGCGCTGGGATTTCCCAGCGACGCGGTAATCCAGGCCTGGGCACCCGCGCCGGCACCAGCCTCGTCGTACACCGCCACAATCACTGTGCAGGAACAGAATTGCGAACCGCGAGTATCAAGGTGGCAATTCGAGGACAGCTGGGACGCGGCACTGCCCACACCCGTCTCGATAACGCACTTTCATCAGATGCCGGCTACAGATATCAACCCATCCCCCGTCCACCGATAGGAACCTCATGAACCCCCTCGACCGCCTGCTCGCCACGGAAGAAATCCGTACTCTCCGCATCAAATACGCCCATCTACTCGACAGCAATAACATCGACCGACTCGACGAAGTGTTTACCTCGGACGCGATCGTGGACGCGGGCCGAGGCCAATGGGAAGGACTGGAAAACGTCATCGCCGGACTTAAGGAGGCGTACGCGGCGTACGACCAGACCGGTGACGGCATTTACCCGTTCCATCACGCGATCACGAACCACTGGGTCGAATTCACCGGGCCCACTATCGCTGAGGGGCGCTCGTACCTGATCGACCTGCAGACCGATCCCTCGAAGGACCGATGGATCCTGCTGGGAACCTACGCCGACGAGTACCGCATCGAGAACGACGGGTGGCGCATCAGCCGCACCCGCCTGGACGTCACATGGCCGGAGCCGGCGGTCGGTGGAGGACTGCCAGGCAACAACGACCTCGAACTTCCACACCCTACGAACTGACTATGACAGTTCGAGGCACCGCAAGGGTCTAACGCTACGTCCAAACTCAACCAAATCTCAACCCTTCCAGCGCCTTTCGCCCACTCGGAAGACCTCTCGAATGATCTGCACAGGAGAAACGATGACCACATCGATCAGGAACGGAGTGCTGAAGACGCTTGACACGTTCACCCGGGACTGGCGCTCGGACGACCACGACAAGCTGGCCGACGTCTTCACGTTGGACGCGACATTTCACAGCAACACCCATGGAGCCTTGTCCGGTGCCTCCGAGATTGCTGCTCACCTGCGGTCAGACTTCTCCCGCGCAAATCCGCCGCGGCTGGTTTCGACGAACACATACGTGGCCGGAAATGACGCACGAGCGACATTAACCGCCTACCTCTATGGCGTGCTCGCCAATGACGAGACAGAAAGTGCCGCAGTGTTCGGTGCAGTCCTGCTCGGCGAATTGCGCCACAGCGACGACCGATGGGTCTTCGACGACCTACGCCTCGAAGTGACCTTCACCGAAGGCAATCTCGCGCAAGTTGACAGCTGGCACCTGCCAGCAGCAGTGGGATGGCAAGTCGGCGACGAGACTCCGGTAATCGTCAGCGAAATCGATTCGCCGTGGATCCGGAATGTTCCGGTCTTGACCGACCTCACCCCAGAGCAGCGTGTCGCCGACGCATTCACTCGCTACGCGTGGGCCATCGATCAAGGAGACATCAGCCTCTTGATCACAGCGTATTCCTCGGACGCTTCCGGAGAATTCACGCCGATGGGTCACCGCGACGGACGCCGCGACATCATCGGCCAACAAAAAGCATTCCGACGACATTGGCCGTACATGCAGCATTTCGGCCACCCGTTGGCAATCACCATCCATGGAGACGGATCCCGAGCCACGATGATCGTTGGACGGGTAATACCTCAACAAGACCACAACGAGGATGGACGTCGCATCTACGGAGCCCATTACCGGCTCGAACTCACCCTGGCAGACAACGAATGGCGGATACAACATTTTGACTACCGTCCGGGTTGGATAACCGCCGGGTGAAACGATGGCGGGCCGCACACGCACATTCCGCCGGATCGGCATTGATTTCTCGAACTGAAGTCAACAGCGCGGATTCCAACCAGTAGGCGAAACGGCGGAGCCGCAACATCCGAAAGTCAGAACGGTTCGAGCAGCGACACCGGCAAATCCGGACAGGTACACCATATTGGAAGTAATTGCAGGACAATATATTTAACTCGAACTTGATTGAGACTCGAAGCGGAGATGGGGTGCGGATGACCCTGGTACATCGCTTTCGATCGGCCCGCCGTTCCACTTGCAGATTGACGTTAATCGCACTCAAAGAAATCCGCCGAAATCAACGACATCAAATTTCTAGACGAGGACCGCCGTTTCGCCCACGAAGTGCGTTGCGACACCGCGGTAACAGATCGACTTCGCGCCAGCACTTCTCGGAGTTCCGGCAGCGACTCTCTGCCCCGCATCCGTCACGCCGATGAAGGAGACCTACAAGAACCCGCTGCGATTAACAGGTTCTACCCGCACACCACATCCGAAGAACGGACTGACATGAACCAACTACATATAGTCGGAATCGGCGGATCAACGAGGCGCGGTTCATCCACAGAAGTGGTGACACGCGGAATCCTCGCAAAGACTGCGGAACTCGGTTGCACCACCGAGATGTTCGCAGGCCCCGAACTCGCCTTACCACCCTATGAACCCGGCGCTGAGCACTCACCCTCCTCTGCTCGACTCGTCGACGCATTTCGGAAAGCAGACGCAGTCGTGATCGGATCGCCGGGGTACCACGGATCAGTTTCCGGACTGGTAAAGAATGCGCTCGACTACACCGAGGAACTTAGAGAAGACGACCGAACCTACTTCGACGGACTTCCCGTCGGATGCATAGCAACCGCATTCGGGTGGCAAGGCGCGGTGAGCACACTGTCGACTCTCAGGCAAATCACGCATGCGCTGCGAGGATGGCCGACTCCTCTCGGAATCGCGCTCAACACATCCGACAGATCCTTGTTCGAGGCGGGTGAGGTCGCGGACCCGGCAGTGCTGAACTCGATGATGTCCATGGCTGAACAGCTGGTGTTTTTCGCCCGCTCCCGCGAGGTGCAGCAAACATGTTGACTACGTGCGCTTTTCATCAATTCGCTATCGCGCCAAGTTGAGCACCTCGCGACAATTCGATACACACTCACCTTCAGCTACATGATCCGATCGACGAAGTAGACAGCCGACCGCTATGGGCAGCAGTTCCCAGAGAATGCACCCGGCGAGACGATGACGCTGCCAGTGCGTCAGTCGTCTCGTATGACCAGAACGCCGCTAACTTGCTACCTTCCCAACCTTCCTGACGTTCCGCTAATGAAGCTCACTGAACAACCATGGTTGTACCGACCGCCTTTTGAAAGGGTGATTAGTGCTGAACCCGGCAGCCGATGGGGCACTGCTGTGAATGCTTGCCCATCGGGAGCCAATAGGAGCACCGCAGAACCCAGCGGCCCGGCGTTGAAACTGACGACAGCGCCGTGCGTTCATCAGCGCCGTGCACTGAGCGACCAACACCAGCGCCCACCTGGCGAAGCATCGAAGGCGAAGCGGAGAAGGTGAATGTCCAGGAATCAGGTGTCATAGATGGGATCGACTGTGCCGCTGAACTTCACGCAGCGTGAACCTCAGAGAGCGACGGCAAGGTGAAAGAGCGATTCGATGTCACGCACGACAACATGCGCTGCGCGTGATGGTGACTGAAGTTCCGCAAGGCCAGGGTGCACACAATAGCGGTCGAGCGCGGCGACGGGCCGGTCGCGGAAGGTCCTGATCGATGCCGGACTCGCTGTGTTCGGTGGCTCAGATCGGTCGGTTACACCGGCAGCATCGCCGCGCAGACGCTGTACCGGCACGTCGACAGCGCGGCGCCCTGCCCCTTCTCCAGCCGAAGCAGAGGCTCGCGGTCAGATCACGACAAGTTTGGTCAACCACCATCGAAACGCTGACCGCGGAAATCGCCGGATCGAGCCACCGATCCGAACACTCTTCGACGCACATCCCGATCAGAAGATCTTCGCATGCTATCGCACGGTCCGAAATAGTCAGGGCTGCAAACCTTCTTGCGGAGATCGGGGATTGCCGCAATCGCTTCCCGACTTATGACGCTCTGGCGACTCTTGCCGGCGTCTCACCCTCGACCCGACAATCCGGCAAACACGCACAAACCGCGTTTTGCTGGCCGTGTAACAAGAAACTCCGGGGTCATGGATTTCGCGAACGGTAGTCGCCTTGGCAACCCGTGGTCGATGCAGGTCTAACAGAGAGCCATCTACAGGTGAGGTGACGAGCATCTGATGAATCTGGTTCATTGCCGCAGTGCGGGCTTTACCGCCGACTTACTTGCATTGTGTAATGCATGCAGGACCTCGATCCCTCGTCCTTGGACTAACTTCAGCACAATCTCACAACACTGCCCGCGCAGCCTGCAATGCGTCGATCGAATCGTGCTTGCTCTGGAGGCGACGAACCGACCACCCGGGGCGGATGATTTCACGAACCGTGATCCTGGCACTGCGTGCTGCGCTCGTCAGCCCAGCACCGGAGGAACTGGTGCCCTCGATACCCAAGCAGGACACGACACCGAAAGCTCCCAGAAATTCCAGAGCAGCGCGGAACCGGCAGGAGTCGTGGGGAACTCGCAATCACCGAGTGCCCGACCAAGAGGGTTGATCGCCACGCCGCGAAGGGTGCAGGCATGAGTGGCGGCACCACCGATAATCCGGGCTTCTTCCTTCGTGAGTACTGTCATGATGTCGCGCATTCCGTGCCGATCGGATAAGTCGACGCCGGTCGGGAGGCCGACAGAACACTGACGAGACATCATAAAGCCCTATGAAGTCATGTCCACCCGACCAGCGAACTGGGTCCCCGACCGCCGGCAGGGCGACAGTCAGACCGAGTAGCACGGCGATCAGGGACTACGAACATCCTCACCGTCGGATCTCCTTGTCAGCGTATCCAATGGCGTGCCGACCATGGTTTCCGTCGATACAGCGGGGGGCTCCACCACTGGAATATCAGCGGATGATCAGACAACGTCTCCGCCTGATTGCAGCCATCGATGCACAACCCAACATTTCTCACGTCCCGGACAGGTGCTGACGCCGTTTTCGCCGATGCGCCAGCATCGTTACCGGATGCCGCAATGCTACATCGTCTAGCAATGGCGGGCTTCCGTTTCGTGGCCATGCTTGCCGAACTGGTTCCGAGTAGATCCGCACGGGATGATGTTGAACTGCGAAGCCACCGACATGGAAGTCACTTGGAAGATGTTCAATCGCAACACCTTTGATTTCCTCCATCCCCAAATGCGTGATCGCGAAGACGGGCACTACGAAATCTGCTCTTTCAAACTGTCAAGACTACCGGGGTCGCCGAGTTCAAATATGCAGAGACCGGCTGGGTGCTCAGTCTTTCACCGCCGCTCCGGAAGAGCACCCCTCACCTCGTTACCGCAAGCTCGACATCGATGAGGGGAAAGGCGCCCAAACCGGCGACTGGGCACGGTCTGCGCATCTCGCACACCCGGCACAATTCCGCAGTAGCGGCTGGCGTTCAGTAGGAGCATCCGATCTCCCTACGCGTCACCATCGGCCACCCGGACTGTCTGGCCTGACATAGATTTGACTCCCCCGAAACGATTTTGCAACAAAGCGCTTGTTAACTTCAAGAACAGACGGGCAAGTGTTCGTTAGTCACGGGAGGAGTCAGTCCGATGTTCTGGAATCACGTTCGTCGCAACCGACTTCCCGTGGCCCAACTTTGCCGCCTCGCGCCCTCCGAATTTATCGCCGGCGGCGGCGGCGGCGGCTGAGTCGCGTCAATCCAGTCAACTGATCTGCAGGGCCGTTCAGCTACATGACCAGTTCTCAGTTGCGTATCTTCATTGAACTATTGCCGGTCTTCATTTGAACTATTGCCGGCCCACTACGGCCCTACCTCTCGAAGACGCACTGCGCAGCTTTGCTTCTGTGTTTGCAGGTGCTTCTTCTCCGTGCTGGCTGACGATTGCTCCGATACTCGTCGCTCTTCCTCACATCGCATATCTCCCTCATCGTCTCTGCATGCCTTCGCATGTCGGACCCGAATCGAAGGTTGCCAGGCATGACTACAATCTCGTACAGCTCCAACGTGGGCTCCATCGCGCAGCACCGTGAAGTAGCGATTTCTTTACATGCTGTCAGCAGGGAGTTCGTTACTTCGCGGCGCTCAACTACGGCTGCGCTCACGGATGTGAGTCTTGACGTCGACGCAGGCCAATTTCTCGCCATTGTGGGTCCGTCAGGATGCGGGAAATCCACAATTCTCAGGATGATTGCCGGTTTAGACGAGCCCTCCTCAGGAACAGTCACGATAGGGGGCGACACTCCGGCCGCATTAGCGCGACAACACCGGTTAGGCGTCGCCTTCCAAGATCACGCGCTATTGCCATGGAGCAGTGTACGGCGGAACATCGAACTGCCATACAGAATCTCAGGTCAGCGTATCGACTCAGCGCGGGTCGATCACCTAATTGACCTTGTCGGGCTCAACCGATTCGGTGACGCACGTCCAAAACAGCTATCCGGCGGAATGCGGCAGAGGGTTTCTATAGCGCGCAGTCTCGTCCTACAGCCAGATGTCCTACTCCTCGATGAGCCCTTTGGAGCCCTGGACGTGCCCACCCGCCGGCGGCTAAACGTAGAACTGGCAAGCATTTTGGAGACTGAGAAGACCACTACTGTGCTTGTTACCCACGACATCGACGAGGCAGTGTTTCTTGCCGATCACGTAATAGTCATGGGCACGCGACCTGGCCGGGTCGTACACAAGGAGCACAGTGAGTTCGAACGGCCTCGAACGCGAGAGCTCACTGACACAAGCGAATTCATCACGAAGGTCGGACGGTTGACACGTCAGCTCGAGGAAGGAGTTTTCGATTGAGAAACTCAACATCCCGAAACTTTCGGCTGATGTCGGGAGCGATTCTCACCCTTGCAGTTTTGGAAGTCGTTGGGCGATTACAGCTGGTGGGCTCAGCATGGCCTTCCCTAACATCCGTTGCGACGGAGGCTTTTAGGCCTGAAGTCTTCGCGCTGCTAACGTCCGCAACCCGAACCACCATAATTGAGGCAGGCGTCGGTCTATTGATGGGGGGAATGATCGGACTGACCCTGGCCGCGCTATCGGTCTTGGTGCCGAAGCTCGATAACGGTACTGAGCGTTTCGCCGCCCTCGCTAATGCCGTTCCGATCGTAGTCCTGGGTCCGCTGCTAGCCATCACGGTTGGCCCGGGGCTCGCCCCCTGTATTACGGCAGCTGTCGGTGCCGGTTTTGCTGTCTTCATCGCCGTGGGTTCGGGGCTTCGAAGCGCCCGCCCAGAGCACATGGACATGGTGGAGGTGTTCGGAGCGACTCAATTCAAGGCCTTTATCGAGGTGCGACTCCCCTCTTCGCTCACCCTAGTACTGGACGGATTGGCATTGGCAGTTGCTGCCGCTGTCATGGGCGCCCTCACCGGGGAATGGTTTGGCGCCTACGCAGGGCTAGGTGTCGTCATCATAAATGCTGCGCAAAATGTCCAGATCGAATTGCTTTGGGCGGCAGCACTGACGTGCACGCTGCTTGTCTCCGCAGCGCAAATTGTCCTCAGTCTTGCCCGCTTCGTAATTGTAAGGCGGATGACGTGATTCAAGTAAGGCCCGACGCAATCAGAACCCGGGGGGATCGAATCACAGAACTCCGGAAGTGGTTCTGGCATAGTATCCTTCGACTCTTAGACCGATATTGGCTTGTCAGTTTCCTGATCGGTCTTTGGTGGATGTGGCTGATAGTCAACAACTTTGTCGGCGTCATTGCGCCGTCACCACTGAATGTACTCGAGTACATCGTCCGCCACCCTTGGGAGCTAATTGAGTTCGCATCTCCGACTGTGTTCCGCGCCATTTCCGGACTGCTCATCGGTACCGCGGTGGGATTACTTCTCGCGGTGGGTGCATGGTGGTCGCGAGTGACCGCTGGCGCGATCGCTCCCGCAACATTTGTCGCAAGGTCTGTACCTATGGTGGCGCTAATCCCAATCGTTGCGCGGATAGCTGGCTATGGTGGACCCGCGGTAATTGTCGCCTGCGCAATTGTCACGACGGTTCCCGTCTTCGTCTTCACGCTGGCTGCGTTCCAGCAACCCCGCGGGATGACACACGATCTGTTCGATACGTTAGGCGCACGGCGGCGAACCTTGATGACCCGCCTATTGCTACCCGAAGCGGTGATCTCGATCCTCGCCGCGACACGAACTACAGCTCCCATGGCCATCGTTGCCACGATGCTCGCTGAGTACCTGATCGGCCAAGACGGTTTGGGGGTCTCGTTCGGTCTCGCCATCGCCTACGGGGAAGTCCTCAAAGGATGGTCACTGGCGGTAGTTGCGACGGGGATATCGATAGCCGCGTTCTCACTCTCGAAGCACCTCGAAGCATGGGGACGGAATCGCACCACGTAGATCACCAGAACACACAACGGCAAACAACAGACCAGCTATCGAAAGCAAGGAGCACCAGGGTGCGGTTCGGATGCAACATCCCAAACGTGGCGTCTGCCGGGGACGCACTATTCCTCGCGCAGACAATGAGTGAAGCAGAGACGTTGGGGGCCGATTCTCTCTGGATCGGCGACCACGTAGTGCTGTCCGCGACAGACAAGTCGCGATACCCCTATGACGCGGAGGGCATCGCCCGCTGGAGTCTGAACTCCCAATGGCTGGAGCCGCTCACAACGCTGGCGGCAGTTGCCGTCTGCACCACACGGGCAACCATTGGAACAAATGTCCTGGTGCTGACCCAACGGCACCCTGTCTTGGCAGCCAAGATTGCGGCAACTGTGGACTTCCTCTCGGGAGGGCGCCTCCGGCTGGGGGTTGGAGCAGGTTGGCAGACCAGCGAAATCGAAGCGCTCGGTTGGACTTTCGAGGACCGAGGTCGTCGCCTCAACGAGGCCATCGACGTGCTTCGCGCCTGTTGGCAAGGCGACGTCCCTGCCTTGTCTGGAGCAGTCTTCGATCTTCCCGAAGGGTTGCGTTGCTATCCCCGACCGGTGGCGGGAACAATTCCAGTCCTTATCGGGGGCATGTCGAACGCGGCACAGCGACGTGCCCTGGCACGTGGCGACGGTTGGATCGCGTTGGCCCGGCCAGAGCAATTGGCCACTGTGTCTCGGACAGCGTGGTCGGCGCTTGATCCAGAGGCACCGACGAGACACGGGTTCGAACGTCTCCTCTCGATCGGCGCCTCTGGCGATGTGAACATTGCGACGGTGCGACGCGCATACGAACTCGGCTTCGACGAACTCATCGTCATGCTCGATTGGACGTCACCGGAGCACGCAAAAGAAGAACTCGAACGGGTCCGCGCACTCGTGACCGAGGTCAGCGACTCCTCCACGATCTCTTCACTCATCCTGTGAAAACCATGACACCAGCCATTAAAAAGAAATGAGAGTACCAAAATGACCGTTACCATTCTCTCCCGTTCGACCGACGACATGGCGCGATGGAGATACGGAAACAGTGACACCGATGTCGCAAAGCTGTTCCACTTCTCTTCGGACACCTACTCAGTGTTCGGCGGAATCTTCACCGTCTGTACGGCCCCGGGCGAGTGCCTTGTCGCTTCGAATATCAACGGAGACGAACTGAAAGTAGTCATTCAAGGAACTTTGGTCATTCGGGAAATTGACACCAACCGTACATGGACGCTCAATCCTGGTGAGTCATTCACCGCCCGTCGCGGTGATTCCGTCTCTTATGCTTCGGAGACAGGCGCAACGGTGCTGTGGACAGCAACTGCCCCTGGAGAGCCCCACGACAACGCACCTTTCGGAGACGAAGGCCTCACCGGACGTCCTCTCAGTAGCCCCTCGTGGTCCGAACTTTAGACCATTCAACTTGTTAAATACCCGCACTCACGGAACCTCGGAGAAATGCAATGACAGTAACAGTTACACCGATTGATTCGGCAATATTCGAGAAATGGTCTTACGGATCATCTGACAGCAATCTCAATATGAGATTCTTTGAAAGCGAAGAGGGATCCTCACTACCACTTTTCGGCGGCGTATTCGTTGTCCACACTCCGTCTGGGGCGCCCCTCACCCCGAGTGAGAGCAAACGCGACGAAGTTAAATATCTCATTTCAGGAACTCTTACGCTCATCGACCTGAAAAACGACGACTCGGTCACTCTTAATGCCGGAACTGCATTCGGAATTTCAGCCGGGAGCCACCTTCAGTATCTGTCGCCGGACGGTGCGGTAGTCCTCTTCGCCATGGCAGGCAAACCGGACAACCCGCCATTTTTCAATGTCGATACCGTCTCGACGCCCAAGTCCACGAATATCACCTTGCAGGAGACACCGTGGTCGACCAAATGACCGACGCCCTAGTGAACCGGCGCTCCATTCTTGCAGGGATTGGACTGGGAAGTGTCAGTCTCGCATTGGCTGCGTGCGCGCCAGGGGGAACGCGAGCGTCCAACTCCGCCTTGAGCGGCGACACCGTTCGCGTCGCGTTCGGGTACTTCCTCAATGCACAGTTCGCGGGCTATTACATCGCAGACGCAAAGGGTTACTATGCAACTGAAGGTCTCGATGTCGAATTCATTCCAGGTGGCCCCAGCTCACCATCTCCAGAGGCCTTAGTCGCCGCAGGCCGCGCCGATATCGGCGTGCAGGCATCCCTCGGGAACCTGACCACATCGATCACTCAAGGTAACGACCTCGTAGCTTTTGCAGCGGATTTCCAGCGTTCACCCATCGGTTTGCTCTCGCTGGCAAAAAATCCAATTACATCGGCTGAAGCGATGTCAAAGTCGCGCATACTTACCCAGGTGAATATGCGTCCAACCCTCGACGCAGTGTGCCGAGTCAATAATGTGAGCTCGGACTATCAGCTGGTCGCGAGCGGCGTAGATCCGGAACCGCTAGCAAAAGGCGAAGGTGACTGTCTGACTTGTTTCGTAACTAACCAGCCAGTTGTGTTAGAGCAAAAGTTCGGTCTCCAACGCGGCTCAGGCTACGAAGTGACTACCTTCGCAGATATGGGCCTACCTGCCTACGCCGATATCGTGTTCGCTAAAAGCGATTCGATACGAAACCAAAGAGACAAGATCGTGCGATTTATGCGCGCAACGGTCAAAGGCTGGCAAGACAACGTCAGCGATCCACAGTATGGGGCACAGTTAACAGTGGACCAGTACGGCAAAAGTCTGGGCCTCGATTCAACCTCGACGAACCGCTCCAACGAACTCGGCGTCGACCTGGCACAGTCCGACTACACCGTCGCAAATGGGCTCATGCGAATCGACCCCGACCTCTTCACCGGTCAGATGTGGGAAGCGCTACGACTTGGAGGCTACTCCGAACTGCCCGACCCGAACCAAATTCTGGACACCACAATCCTCAAAGACGTCTTCGCCGAAAAGGTCGTAATTGAATGAACACAATCGCACTCTCTCAGAACACCCTCACCGCCGACGACCGCGACCAGATCAGGCAGCTAATAGCCCTGTACAGCGCCGCTCTCGACAGCTTCGACATCGACACCTTCAGCGACTGTTTCTCCGAGGACGCGGTCTTTGAGCCCTTCGGGCCACCCGGTGGACCCCTACCTACCCCACGCCGAGGCCGAGGCGAACTCGCAGACATCGTCCACAGCTTTCGAGCTTCGGCGGATGCGGGATGGAGCGTACGGCATATGACTTACAACATACTTGTCGAAGGTGCAGGCGACGAAGCCCGTGCAACGTGCGACTACCTTGCAGTCCGAGCGACATCCACCGTGTTTCCCGCGGTGACTAACGAACGACCTGCTCACATTTTCGCGTCCGGGAAGTACTTCGACGAGTTCCGTCGACTCGAAGGCGACTGGAAGTTCACCGTCCGACGAATCCGGAACGATCCGCAACCACACCCCTACGATCGCTGGACCGGAGAAGCTCTCGGCACCAGGACTGCCACCGCACGAAACGCAGATCTAGAGTTGAATGCGAATGAAACTCCTCCCCCAAAGCGATAATCGTTGATCTCCTCGAGACCGGAGTTCCGGTTCATCGGAGGTCGCACCCCGATGTGTTGAGTGGTCGTCGTCAGCGTTTTCCCGAGCGGCTCGCACATATTTCGACAGCGGCGCGTTAGCTGAGGTACAACGGGCCAGGGCAGAACGCGGTCTGGATACCGCGCCCATCAGTCCGAGGGACGCTTTAGCCGGAAATCACAGGAGGCCGCAGCCCAGGTGTGATAGCCCTAGCTTCACTACCGACTCAGCCGTCCAAACCAGTAATCCGATCTCAGCCAACTGCAATTAATACCCGCTGCGGTCGTTCGGGCAACCGATAGTTGAATCTCCGCTCGCGAAACAACCGGCGCGTCGACATATGATGTTGTGCTGGTTTGCTTATCTACTCACCGTCCTTGGTTAGTATGAATAGGTGGTTGTCAATGAAACCACCTATTCATACTGCTTCCCAGCACAACAAGTCCACCATCTCAGAAAAGGCACTTCCAGGAAGGGTCCCAGAAGGTCGTCGACGACTCCGCTGTTGTTCGACGAAAACCACATCGTTTCTGAGCGGGGCTGGTCCCCGTGATGAGGTTAGCCGAGTAGCCAGACTTACTTTCCGACCAGATCGCGATCAGCGCCACGAAGATCACGGCGACGCGGTAAATCCCGCACCGGAATTAGCGACACCGATCGGCGGGACGTGCGCAGCGCGGACAGCATCGACGACCTTACCTACTTCATACGGTGGCACAAAGAGGCTGTTCAGCAACGTCCACGTACCCTCGACAATCGGAATACTGCTGCACGAGTCCACCTTCGGGCAGGATCGTCAACTCGGATCACTGCGTGACACATCGTCTCACTTGCCTCCCGAGCTGATATTCCCATTGGCTCACCGATCATGCGTTCATCGACATCGATTCCCGATCGGCATTCGTATGCCCGCGAGGCGACGCTTCGGCGCAAGATCGTCGACATCCAAGCCCGATTTTTGCCCCAACAAAAACCGATCCTACGATCAACTACTCACTGACGGTGGTCCGATACATGGCTTCGGTTGTGGGCCAATGTGATCGGACACAGTCCACCATCCATTTCTTGAAACTTGATCAAATCACCGATAACGACCTGATACCGTTCGATCGTGGGGAGCTGCGTAGACCGGCGATCGCACCTTGCCTGGCAACAGCTCATGTTTCGACTTTTTCGAATCGACTTTCAGGGCTCCTCGGCAGGTTCGGGCTGAGTCACGGAAAATCCGGCAGGTCTCCCTCGTTGACAGATCAGTGAAAGGGACATTATCGGGAACCGGATTGACGCCTGATTGCCATCCAAGCTGCGACTTGTGCGCGTGAGGTGAAGCCGAGTTTTGTGAGGATGTGCTCGACATGTCCACCGACGGTGCGGAGTGAGATAACCAATTTTCCGGCGATTGCCTTGTTGGTCAACCCTTCCGAAACCAATTCGGCCACTTCGTATTCTCGCTTGGTCAACCCTGCCAGCTGTTTACTGCCTGTGGATTGTGTTTCACGCATTTCATTCAATGCGTAGGCAGATGCCGAAGCGAGATCACACCACGACGCGCGCTTGTGTATGGCTTCGACCGTGGAGGGGCTCAGTGCTGACATGACTGCTCGCGCACAGGCATCGTGGTACGGGAGCAGCGAGGGAAACGCAACAGTTGTACTACCAGCTTGTTGGACAAGCGATTTCGCAGACGCCATCAGAGTTGCGGCCCGAGCCGGGTCCCCCTCATCACATACCACCCATGCCATCGACTCCATACAGAGTGCAGCTTCAAACGGATCGTCGCGCAGCCTTGCCAACTTCAAGCCCTGAATCAGAGCCTGGTCTGCACCCTCGGGATCGCCCAGTCTCCACAAGGCAAACCCGATACCGCGAAGGGCATATGACTGGTACACCTCTTCACCATGAGTTTCGGTGATTGACCTAGCCTTCTCAAAGTGCGCTTCGGCACTGACGAAGTCGTCCGCCAAGGCGTACGCCCACCCCAGCTTCACCAGGACCTCGAATTGAGCACTGGTGTCATGCAAGTCCCCGAAGACCTGAAGCGCTTTTTCCAAAAGCCTTTGGGCCTTTGTGGATTCGCCTGTGAAAAGCGACAAGAATCCTTCTGCGTGAAGCGCATACCCGTGGATCGCCGGCTCCTGGGTCCCTACGTCAAGCGATCTCGCCCGTGCAACAAGGGATCGTGCGGTTTCCAGATCTCCTTGCAGTGAAGCCAGGGTGGTATCTGCACACAACGCTGCCAGGAGATCTTCTCGCTGACACTCAGACTCATTCGCCGACAGCAATGCACGGTCAAGCCAGTACCGTCCCTCGGTGAGCATTCCACGAGCCAACCAAAACCGAAACAGCGCATTCACCACCCGGAGAGTAGAGATATCGCCAGGATCTGTCAGACCGTATGAAAGGGAACATCTGATGTTGACAAGTTCGCGCGCCAAGCGATTGTGGGAATCTCGCTGCTGGCCGGCGATCCAAGCTGAGTTCGCGTCAATTGCGAGCCTGGCATACCAATCTCGGTGACGCCGATACCAGAGCGGTTTTTCTCCGCTACCTTCGAGCCGTTCGAGCCCGTAGGTTCGAATCGTGTCAAGCATGCGGAAGCGGACGACTTGGCCAACGTCTTCTTTGAGAAGGATCGATTTGTCGACTAGCGACGAAATTACATCGAGTACCTCGGCTGGGTTCAATTGTCCTTCCAGCGCGTCTTCTGCAGTGTCCAGTCCGAAACTGCCTGCGAAAACAGACATGCGTGCCCACGTCTGTTGCTCTTGTTCACTGCAGAGATCGTGGCTCCAGTCAATCGCTGAGCGCAACGTCTGTTGGCGTTCAGGAGCTCCACGCCGTCCTCGCGTCAGCAACGCGTAACGATGTGGGAGTCTCTCGAGGATCTGATCGACAGACATAGAATTAGACCTGGCTGCGGCAAGTTCGATCGCCAAAGGTAAGCCGTCGAGTTCGGTACAGATTCGCGCCACTGTCTCATACTGCTCAGTAGTCACTTCGAGTCCGGAAACCGCTGATGCTCTTTCGATAAAGAGCGAAACAGCATCATATTTCGGCACGACGCCGCCGGTACCACCGCTCTCGACATCTGGAACCGGAAGCGGGAGAACCTGCTGGATTGCTTCGCCATCCACTCCGATTGCTTCGCGACTAGTAGCGAGTATCCGCAGCTCCGGGCACCGTCGCAACAATGTGTCAACTAGCACCGCAACGGCGTGGAGCAAGTGCTCACAATTGTCGAGGATAAGCAATGTCCGACTCGAGTTCAGTCGATTCAGCAACGCATCCACGGGCGTTTGCGTGGGCTGAGTGCGCAGCTTCAGCGTTTCAGCAACGATTTCGGAGACTAACGAACCATCCCGTAGTTCGGATAGATCGACCATCCACACCCCGTCCGGAAACCCCGAGCGAACCTTCTGCCCAATGCGTAATGCCAACCGTGTCTTACCGACGCCTCCCACACCTGTCAATGTCACCAATCTCGCATGGCCAAGTAAGTTCCTTGTCTCGCCAACCTCCTTGCGGCGGTCAACAAAGCTGTTCAGCTCGGACGGCAAGTTACCTTCGATGGTGGCCGGTGAGCTTCTTTGTTCGCCGGGCTGGATGGGACGTCTGGCAACGCCTGTCAGAGCACGTTCCCTGCCTGCGAAGAGCGCTATCTCGTCTACTGGAAATCCGTGCCGAGCTTGTAGTCGCTGAAGCTGTTCACCAAATAGCAGGGCCGATGGCCTTTCACTTCGGGAACGCGACATTGCAGTCTGGACGACAGTACTGACATCTGCTGGGATTCCACTGTTTCGTGGATCGGGTGCCGGCTGCGAAAGAACACGCTTGACCTGGTCAGCGAGTGTTTCGCCTGAGCGCCTTTCGTATGCTGCCCGACCTGTCAGCGCACAGAAGACGGTTGCGGCAAGTCCGTACACATCGGATTCGGGGGTGGGCATCACGCCGCTGAACAGTTCCGGGGCAAGGAATGCAGGCGAACCGACAACCGCTCCGACTTCGCCGTCGGAGTGCCCAGCGATGCGAGCGATACCAAAGTCTGCGAGTACGGGCTCACCGTAGTCGCTCACCAATACATTGGCCGGCTTAATGTCGCAATGAACAATACCGATGCGGTGGGCAGTTCCAACCGCACTCGCGAGTTTGATACCAATCCGAAGGGAGTCTTCAAGGCTGAGGAGCCCGCGCTCGCGGATGAGTGCATCCAATGAGCCACATGCGAAGTAGGGCATCACGATAAATGCCCGACCAGACCTCGTTCTGCTCAAATCGAAGATGTCCACGATGTTCGGGTGACCTGTAAGTCGACCCATCGCGAGCTGCTCGCTCAGAGCAGGATGAAATCCAGTTTCATCCCCGAACGTCAGCACCTTCACAGCAACAACTCGGCCTAGGTCCGGCTGACGGCAGCGAAAGACAGTACCGAATCCCCCACGACCGATCTCGGTGACATCCTCGAATCCGTGGGCGACCAATTCGATTGCAGCCGAAGTGCCGCCAACATCCCGCTGAGTGCGGCAGTAGTCTTCGTCTCCCATATGAACCACAAACCCCGTACAACCCAATGTCCCAAAAGCACTCCCAGCATATTCCCAAAAGCACGCAGGATCGATGCTGGCGCGTGCCATCACTCACCCGGAGGATTCCTCGACACAGTTGATCTATCAGCTTGCAGTACTTCATCAGGTTTCTACCGGCAGATTTTCCGACCCCAGAGAACGGTCAGCGATCGCGAATACGGCCAGGCCTGTGAGGCCTGCTGTCCACGTCGGATTTCCGATCCAGCATCCTGAGATCGCAGCGACGGCGTCAACGATCACACGATCGTCCTCTGCACGCTGACCAACCGTGCACGATCTATCGCCCACAACTCGGCGCGTGACCGCTGTATCGGCGCCGACATCTGCCGAAACTGACTACGCAGAACCCCCCTACGATCAGCGAAGGAAGCCGGTATCGCTCCGTCCCTTCATGCCTCTGTCCTAGCGGTGTCGCGCTGGAGTCGAGGGTGGGTACAGATGCGGTACCGGCGAATTTGGCCCTCAGCAGGCGTTCGACGACCTTGTCGACGTGCCCGGGGATCACACCGCTTGACGACACCGTGCCCCAACAGTTGTTCCGGGCCGCCGCAGACGTCTACAAAAGCAATTCGCTGGCGATCGCATCGCGTTGGCCGTTGGCCGTTGAGCAGTGGGTCCGCGTCCCGAGCACATCACTACCGCGCCGAGCCACCACCTGCCGTCGACATTGCACCACTCCATCCGCCGTCATCGCCTGCGAGTCCGACCGCATGACGACACAAGACGCTAATCAGCACGCTGCTAGCTAGGCGGCGGCCCACCCGCCATCAATGATGAGTAGTTGCCCTGTCATGTACTCGGATGCGTCAGAAGCGAGGAATACGGCCGGTGCGCCAAGCTGCTCGGGTGTTCCGAATTCTCCCATCGGGATTCGTGCCAACAGCGATGCTCTCTTCTGCTCGTCCGCGAAGAGATCCTTCGTCATCTCGGTTTCCACGTAGCCGGGTGAAACAGCATTGAACCGGAGACCGCTGCCTGACCACTCACGACTCAGCGCGCGAACGACGCCCATCAAACCTGATTTGGCGGCGTTGTACGCCACCAAATCGGGCAGTCCCAGCACCGAGGTTAGTGAGGCCACGAACACATGACTTCCTGATGTCTGCCGCTCGAGCTGTCGTCGCCCGATTTCCTGACTGAGCAGAAATGGGGAGGTGAGATTCACCGCCAGCACGTGTTCCCACTCCTCCAAGGGAAATGTGGTCGCCGCCTCCCGATGCTGGGCTCCAGCCGCATGGCAAACAATGTCGATTGGCCCACCCTCCTCAGCCCGATCGACAAAATCGCTGATACTCGAATGCTCACTGAGGTCGGCAGCAATGACAGCAGCCGACCTGCCCATCCATTCGATTTCACCGGCAGTGATGTTGAGCGCGTCGACTGAACGTGAGGTCAGGACGACATCGGCGCCAGCGCCCGCCAACGCTTTAGCAATGGCTTTGCCGATTCCGCGGCCGGCGCCAGTGACAAGCGCTTTGCGACCACGTAGACAAAAACTGCTCTGGGGTTCAGAGCTCGAGTCACTCACAGAATTCCTTTCGAAGCTTGGGCGGCGTACAGAGCTGTTGACTGTCCGTACGTGGGAAACTTCTCGACTGCAACCACACACTGTCGGACTCGAATGTGTGGAAGGATCCCGATCTGATTCCTCCACTTGCCATGCAGGACCGAAATATTGGACGTCGGCAGTGTGCGCGTGCCTTGTTCACCGCAGCCGGTGGTGTCCACAAACGACACCGGCTGCGGTGGACAATATGGTCGGCCCGTGGCGAACATCGTCGACGTCGCGTCCGGATTCCGTTGCAGGACTAGTGGGTGAGCGCGCCCTTGTCGGCGAGGAATGAGGTGTAGCCGTCTGCTTCAGCCTGACGGCAGTACTGCTGGTATACGTGCCCGCCACCCATGTAGACCTGGAATTCCTCCGGCTTGCCAGGGACGTTGTCGCCCAGGAACCAGGCCTTGGCTTTCTTTCCCTCGCTGTACATCACGGTTGCCTTGCCCGTTCGCTCGGTCTCTTCGACCCACCAGCTTTCCGACTCAGGCGTGGCCTCGAAACGTTCGACGCCATTCTCCGCGGCCCAGACCAAGGCGCGCTGCAACCATTGCGCACCGAGCTGGATCGGGACGACGAGGTTCGAGTAGGGCGTCTGCGGCCCAAGGGACATGAAGAAGTTGGGGAACCCGTGCGCGCTGATCCCCAGATTGGATCGAAGTCCTTCGTCAACCCACTTGTCGCGCAGGGTGACTCCGTTCCTGCCGACAATGTCGATGTTGGTCAGCGTTCCGGTCATGGCGTCAAACCCGGTCGCGAAGATAAGCACATCGATCTCGTACTCGGTGTCGCCGACGATTACACCCTTTTCGGTAATCGCGGAGATCGGAGTGCCCGCCACGTCGATCAGATGAACGTGATCGAGATTGAACGCAGCATAGTAGCCGTGGCCGGTCGGAACCCGCTTACCGTTGAACGAGTAGTTCTTCGGCGACAACAGGTCGGCGGTCGCAGGATCCTTGACGATCTCGCGGATTTTCGAGCGGATGAACTCGGATGCCAGTTCGCTCGATTCATGGTTGCTGGCAAGATCGTTAAAGCATTCGTTGGCGAAGTGGAAGCCGCCCTGGTTCCACTTGCTCTCGAAGATCTCGCGGCGGGTCTCGTCGTCGACCTCCAGCGCACTGTATTGCGCCGGTTCCATCGCCACCCCGAACGGATGGTTGGCAGCCTTCTCGTAGATCTCGTCGTAGTGTTCCCGGAGGTACGCCATGTCGTCCGCGGTCACGGCCTCGTTCGAGGTTTCGACGACGTAGTTCGGGGTGCGCTGGAACACGAAGAACTCCGCCACTTCGGGCGCGATCCTCGGAACGATCTGGATGCCCGACGCACCGAGGCCGATCAACCCGACGCGCTTGCCCTTCAAGTCGACACCGTCCTTCGGCCAGTGCGATGAGTGGTACTTCTCGCCGGCGAAGGTGTCCAGTCCCGCGATGTCCGGATAGATGGCCTGCGACAACACGCCCATCCCACTGACCAGATATTTGGTCGTGATTTCGCGGCCGTCGGCGAACCTCACCATCCAGGTGTTTGCGGTGTCGTCGTATACGGCCGACTCCACCCACGTGTTCAGTTGAATGTCCTTGCGCAGATCGAGCCGATCCGCGACGAAGTTGAGGTAGTCGAGAACCTCGCCCCCGGAGGGGTAGCGCTCGGTCCAGGTCCATTCCTCGCGCACCTCTTTCGAGAACGAGAACGAGTAGTAGCTGTACTCACTGTCGGTACGCACTCCGGGGTACCGATTGACCCACCATGTTCCGCCGATACCGGCTTCACCGTCGACGACCAGTGTGCGGAGACCGATCTCGCGCAGGTGGTGCAGCAGTGCGAGACCGGAGAATCCAGCACCGATCACGACGGCATCGTAATCGCGGGAGGGGGTTAAAGAATTGCTCATGTCGAACGTGGTCCTTTCGGGTTTCTGCTCAGGCGATGGTGTGTGTCGTGCTCTCGGCTGCGTCCACTGCACGGCCGGCGCGGTACCAGGTCGCGATGGCGGCGACGGCATCGTCGGCCGCTTCGTGAAGACCCGCCTGAAGCGGGAAGACGTGCTGTTCGCCCGACGCACTGTCAAAGGTGACGTCCGCTCCGGCCGCGACGGCACGTTCGTGCAGCCGCGTCGCGTCGGCGTACAGGGATTCGGAATCAGACGCGGTGATATACAGCCGCGGGAACCCCGTGAAGTCGGCGTACAGCGGATTGACCAGCGGATCGGTCGGTCTGGCGCCACCCGCGAGGTACCGGTCGATGTTGCCCTGCAAACCTTCTCGGGTGATCAGGAAATCGGTGTCGTCGTTCGTCACGAGAGTGGCGCCCGAGTTCTCCATGTCTAGCCACGGAGAGATCGTCACCACCTGGCCGGGGTGAGGCCGGTCCTGCGCCAGCAGGCGGAGCGTCGTCGCGACGCTCAAGCTGGCTCCCGCACTATCGCCGACGAATGTGATGTCGCGCGGCGAGATCCCCTCGGCGAGCAACGCCTCGAAGACGGCAGTCACGTCGTCGAGCTGCGCCGGGTACGGGTGTTCCGGCGCACGTCGGAAATCCGCGACGAAAGCGCGGGCACCGCAGGCCCTGGCCAAGTGACCTGCCAACTTACGGTGGCTAGCCGATGATCCGAGCGCGAAACCGCCGCCGTGCAGCACAAGCAGCACCTCGCGCGGGTCGGCGTCGAGCGGCTCGACGGAGATCCCAGGAACACCACCGAACTCCGTGGAGCGGTAGGTCACGCCCTCCGGTTCCGTGGTCACCCGCTGCCAGTCTTCGAAGACCCACCGCATCAGCTGCAGTGACATCTCAGGATTGGCTTCGAACTCCGTTGTCCATTCGGCGTAAATGCGCCCCAGTGGGTCTGTTGGTCGATTTATCGGCATTGCAAGCTCCTGTGCGGTCATCGATAAACGCGCCGAGAGCCTGATTCCTCACCGGTGACGTCCATCACGACCACGAGGATGCCGCCCCTGGCATCACGCTTTTCGGGAGTGTCGCATTATGAGTCACCGCGATCTCATCACGACTCATCCCGCACATGGCCCGTTCGCGTCCATGACGCTGAGACCCGGCCCACTGTGGCACCCGTCACTCCAGCTATCTCAGGAGGGCCGACACCACCATGAGAGGAATCATTCAGCCGTCATGAACCGCCTGCAAGGAAAAGTCGCCATCATCACCGGTGCCGGCCAAGGCATAGGTCGAGCGATAGCGGATGGGTTCGCCCGCGAAGGGGCGATCACTATCGCCACCGGCCGCAGCATGTCCGATACAAGTTCCGAACAGACATTCAGCCGCAGACTCGACGTGGCATGCGAGGAGGACTGGGCCTGCGTGGTCGACGAGGCCATCCGCACACACGGACGAATCGACGTTCTGGTCAACAACGCCGGCATCATCGCGTACGAGGCGCTCCACGAACTAACCAGGGACGCATGGGAAGAGGTAGTCGCTACCAACCAGACAGGAACGTGGTTGGGCATGCGTGCTGTCGTCCCTCACATGATCGAGCAAGGCGGCGGGTCGATCGTCAATGTCTCGTCAATCTGGGGGTCGGCCGCAGTCGCGGGCGCCCACGCTTACCACGCAACGAAAGGCGCTGTGCGTAACATGTCCAAGAGCGCCGCGATTAGCTACGCGGAGAACAACATCCGAGTGAACTCGGTACACCCAGGGTTCGTCGAAACTCCTTTGACGGAAGCGCAAGCCGCGCCGGTCAACGAGTTCGTCCTTTCACGCACACCGATGGGCCGTGCAGGCACGCCCGAGGAGATCGCACACGGTGTGGTGTTCCTGGCCTCGGATGAGTCGAGCTTCATGACCGGCTCCGAACTCGTCATCGACGGCGGCTACCTGGCCCAGTGACCTCCGGTCACGCGCCGAGTCGATACGCCTTCATCTTCCGGTAGACAGTGGCACGCGACAGCCCCAGGATCTGCGCCGCCTTGGAGCGGTTCCCGCCTGCTTCTTCGAGCGCGTGGCGCAAGGCATCGAGTTCGGCACGCTCGATCATCGTGAGAGCCCGGCCGCCCTGAACAGCGGCAGGTAAATCCGCAACGCGTACCACTCCCCGCTTTCCAGCGCGGTGCAGCTTCTCTGCGGCGGACCTCAACTCCGAGACGTTCCCCGGCCACGAGTACGCAGTCATCACCTCCAAAGCTTCCGCGGACAATTGCATGCCAGCACCCAATGTCAACTTTTCGACGAACTGCTGCCAGAGCGGACCGATGTCGGCAGACCTGTCGCGAAGTGGCGGCAGCCAAACATGGTCGACTTCGAGTTTGCCTGCCACAGTCTCGGTGTCGATAGGTGACTCGGCAGCCAGGGTCAGCAGGACTGCGGTCTGGCGCGCCTCCGACTGAAGCAGGGCGCGTAGCCCGGTCAGGAGCGGGCCGTCCAGCGCGTCGATTCCACGGATCACCACCGGTGTCGTGCCACTGATGAGCCCTGCCACCCGTTGGAGCCACGCCGCGGTGCCCACAGTGAGATGCTCAGCCGCGTCCACGACCGTTCTGGGCATCGGTGCACCAGGTGTGAATTGCCTGCCCATCACCGCGGAAGTCTTCCCAGTCCCCGATTCTCCCCCCACCACGACGGGAGTCCCCTTGAGTACATGCTGGTTGATGCGCTGCACGACCGTAGCCCACGAACGTGAGCCGCCCGCCAACCGGAATTCAATGTGGGTGACGCCGCCGGCGCTGTACGACCGTCGGCGTTCGAGGACGACGACTGAACCCGCCCCACTCCCGAGGGCAGTGACATGAGCGTCGAACTGACCTACCGAGAGCTCGACTGGTATCCGAGCGGTATGTCGGTGCCCGGAGTCCCCGGAACGCTGCCGAAGGATTCCGATGTCCGTGGGCGCCAGCGTCGCTGCTGTCACACTCTGCATCACGATGTTTTGCGGGCCGAAGGCGACGACGGGCTGCAGATGGACACGCGACGCTTCCAGAAACGCGTCAAGCAACACTCGAGCCGCGGGTTGCTGCACATCGAGCGCGTGCTGTTCCAACTGAACGGCGACCGAATGGACCAGCGGCTTCAGCAGGTGCGTATTCGCCGCGGCGCCGGTGGAAATGGTAATGACAGCAAGCAGATTCCCGGTAATCGGATGACGGACTGGAGCGCCCGTACAACTGGCCTGTTGGTAAAACTCCGCGAAGTGCTCGGCCCCCGAAATCTGAGTCACCCGGCCCGTGGCGGCTGCGGTGCCGAGTCCGTTAGTCCCCACAGAGTCTTCCGAGAGCACTGCACCACGGACCGTGCCAAGCCGATCGAGATGCTCCGCTGCCGTCCTGTCCTGGAACCAGCGCCTCAGCACGCGGCCGTGGGCGTCGGCGAGAACCAGACCAAGGTCGGTGTCCGCCAACCCCTCCGATACGCGCGCCAGAGGTGCCGCGAACATCGTCACCAGTTCCTCGTCGAGGTATTCGTCGCCGACATGCGGAACCGACGAGACCGCCGTGGGTGTGCCCAGAGCCTGTCTGGAACGTTGCCAGGACTCGAGGACATCCGCTCTGACTACGCCCGTCACAGACGGCGCAGAGAAGAACGCCTCACGGACCTGCGCGAGGCGCCTGCGGTCGAAATCCGAATCAAGAGTTGAGCTCACGTACATCTCCATGGGGTCTGACAGTCGCGAATGTGACGCAAAACCACATCTCCGTAATACCGTATGACAGAACTCAGGCTACGTGGTCGGCTCCATTGCCTCGGACAGCCGACCGGTGTACGCGACGACTGCGAGCTCACCTGCCAGCTGGATGTGGCTCTCGCATGCCGCCCGCGCGGCACCCGGATCTCGCCGCTCCGCCGCCGCGACAACAATTCCGCGGAGCTCGCGCATCGACTCCTTGACCCGGTCGTCGTCGAGAAACGCTGCGCGGCGAAACATCGCGATCCGGCTGTGAATCCCTGACAAGGACACTGCAAGAACCTCATTGCCCGCTCCTGCGAGCAATAACTCGTAGAAGCGATGCTTGCTGATCTCCCGGGACTCGACTGAGCCTTGCAGGTACGTCTCCTCCATGTCCACGATGTGCCCCAACAGGGCGATGGCCTGCGCATCACTCGCGTTCACCGCGAACAATTCCCCGGCAAGCCCTTCGAGCGCGCGCCGCACCTGGTAGATGGCCTCGATGTCATCCTCGGACAACACCGTTACGATCGGCCCGCGATTCGGGAGAACGTTGATCAAATGCTCACTCTCGAGCTGGCGAAGAGACTCACGGATCACAGTGCGGGACACGCCGTACTGCTCACACAGTGTGTTCTCGCGGAGCCTTTGCCCCGGCACCAAAGTGCCGTCGAGTATCTGATCACGCATTGCATGCAGAACCTGTTGCCGCAGCGGGGCTGCATGGTGCTCGATGTTGACGGTCCTCACGAGTGGTCCCTTTCATCACTGTCTCAAATCGATTCAGTCCGGGCGGACCCGCATCGGACAGTCCTACCGTAATACGAGATCGAACAGGCGAACCACACCGCGACCCCTAAAAGGACCTACACGACAATGACCTCATCGACCACGCTCCCGGACAGCGTCACACTGCACGGCTACACAGTCCCCACCGCCTTGTACATCGGGGGGCAGTGGCGCACCACCGAGGATTCGTTCGCAGTGGACAACCCCGCCAACGGCGAGGAGATCGCACAGGTCCACTCCGGCTCCGCACAGGACGCTCTGGACGCCCTGGACGCCGCAGACCGTGTTCAGCAGTCTTGGCGGTCCGTCGCACCACGCGACAGAGCAGATCTGTTCCGGCGCGCACACGCGGCACTACTCTCCCGATCCGACGAGATCACGACTGTCATGACGCTCGAGAGCGGGAAGCCACTCACCGAGTCTCGAGGCGAATTCGCGCTGTCCGCCGACTTCTTCCTCTGGTACGCAGAGCAGATCGCCCACCTCCACGGCACCTACGCTCCGGCATCGCGCGGCGGATACCGCATCGTCACCACCCATCAGCCGGTCGGGCCGGCGCTCCTCATCACCCCGTGGAACTTTCCCTTGCTGATGATCGCCCGCAAGGCCGGGGCCGCACTCGCGGCCGGCTGCCCGGTGATCGTCAAGTCCGCCAGGGAAACCCCACTGACCTGTGCACTATTCGTCCGAGTACTGGAGGAAGCTGGCTTCCCTGCCGGCGTCGTGAACCTCGTCCACACCACATCATCATCGTCGGTGTCCGAGGCAGTGATGGCCGACCGACGTCTGCGCAAGGTTAGCTTCACCGGCTCTACGGGAGTCGGCTCCACCCTGCTGCGACAAGCTGCGCCCGGAATCGTCAACGCCTCGATGGAACTCGGAGGCGACGGTCCGTTCCTCGTGCTCGAAGACGCCGACGTTGACCTTGCAGTCGAACAAGCGATCATCTGCAAGTTCCGCAACGCCGGTCAAGCTTGCGTCGCCGCCAACCGCATCATCGTGCACAAGTCCGTCGCAGACGAATTCACCACCAAGTTCGTTGCCGCTGCCCGCGCACTGAAGGTCGGCGACGGATTCGACCCCGAGACAGACATCGGTCCGATCATCTCCGAGCGCCAACTCGACACCGTGACTCGGCTCGTAGAGCAATTGCGCGAAATCGACGCAGAACTCCTGACCGGCGGCTCCCCAGTCGAATCGACCGGATACTTCTTCGAACCGACGGTCTTCGCGGTCCGCGACCGCACCAGCGCCGTCTGCAACCAGGAACTGTTCGCGCCGATCGCCACGATCTACACCGTCGGATCCACCACCGAAGCGATCGAGTTCGCAAACGACACCACCTACGGCTTGGCCGCGTACGTGTTCACACGCGACCTGTCCCGTGCGGTCGCGGTCAGCGAGCACCTGGACTTCGGGATGGTGGGCGTCAACCGCGGAATCATGGCTGATCCAGCGGCCTCATTCGGCGGCATCAAGGCCTCTGGCCTCGGCCGCGAGGGTGGCCACGACGCGATCAATGAATTCCTCGAACCGAAATACCTCGCGATCACCGTTGACGAGAAGGAAGCCCTTGCATGAGCACCGCCCCTGACACCGCCTCGGCCCCCGCCGCAGTTCGCACCAACAACGAACTCGGACTCGGCCTGCTGCGCCAACCGACCAGCGTGCTGTTCGGCCCCGGACAGCGACGCCAAATCCCGGCGATCCTCGAATCACTCACCGAACACGTCCTCGTCGTCACCGACGAAAGAATGGCCGCCAGTGCAGAATTCATCGCAATCAGCGAAGAACTGCAGACGCGCGGCCTCACCGTGTCCGTGTACGCCGGGACAGAGCCCGACCTTCCCCGCGAGAACATCCTCGAAGTGGCCGAGCGATTCGGCTCCACCGGGATCGGCGCCATCCTCGGCATCGGCGGAGGATCATGCATGGACCTCGCGAAGGTCGTGTCCATCGTCCTCACCCACGGCGGGGACGTGCGTGACTACTACGGCGAATACCTCGTCCCCGGTCCGGGATGCCCGGTCATCACCGTTCCCACGACCGCAGGAACGGGCGCCGAGGTCACCTCGATCTCAGTTGTCTACGACAAGGACAAGGGCATGAAGATTGGGGTCGCGAGCCCCCACCTCGAGGCCTTCGCCGCGGTAATCGACCCTGAGTTGACCCTCACCTGCCCGCCCGGTCTGACGGCCGCCGCAGGCGCGGACGCGCTCAGTCACCTCGTAGAAGCATTCACCGGCCGCGCGAAGAACCCATCCGCCGAAGACATCGCGACGAAGTTGTACGTCGGCAAGAACCGACTCACAGATCTCTACGCCCGCACCGGAATTCCGCTGCTGCAGTCCGCCCTCGGTCGCGTATGCGCGAACCCTGCCGACCTGGAGGCACGTTCGGACACCCTGTTCGCCGCATACTGCGCGGGGATGGCGATCAACACCGCCGGCACCGCTGGGGCCCACGCGATCCAGTCCCCGATCGGAGCTCTCACCCACACCCCACACGGGTTCGGGATCAGTGCACTGCTGCCGTACGTGATGCGTTACAACCTGCCCGCTCGGGTTCCGGAGTTCGCCGAGATCGGCCGGCTCCTCGGCACTGCCAACGCTGCGGGGTCCGAACTGGAGCAGGCGCGAGCCGGCATCACGGGGATCGAGAACATCCTGGAGTCGATCGGGGCGCCGATCGACCTGAAGACCCTCGGGCTCTCCCCCGACGACTTCGACACCGTCGCGAACCAGGCACTGCTGGCGACACGACTCACGGCGAACAACCCCCGCGATCTGGACCACGGTGCGGTGCGATCCATTCTCGAACGCGGATGGGCCGGCGATCGCAGCTGGTGGACCGTATGACCGCACAGCCAGATTCGGCACGGTCGTCTGTCGCGATCATCGGCGCCGGTTCGATCGGTGTCGCCTTCGCGGTCCTGTTCGCCAAGGCCGGTTTCGAAGCCCGCGTCTTCGATCCAGTCCCCGACGCACGCAGACGCGGTAAAAAGGACGCCCTCGATCGACTGAAGTTGCTCGCAGATCACCGGCTCCTCGTCGAGGACCCCGCCGCGATCGCCAGCCGGATCACTTTCCCGGCCTCGATCGAAGCCGCCGTGCGGGAGGTCAACCTCGTTCAGGAATGCGCTCCCGAAAAGGTGGAACTGAAGGCCGAAATCTTCGTTGAGGTAGCGCAATTCGCGCCAACCCGGGCGGTCCTCGCCAGTTCGAGCTCTGCGATCGTGCCGAGCAGGATTGCAGAGCGCCTCGACGATGCCACAGCGGCGCGATTGGTGGTCGGGCATCCCGGCAATCCCCCGTACCTGCTGCCGGTGATCGAGGTCGTGCCCTCGCCCCGCACCGACGCGATCACGACGGAGCGAGCGGAGCAGATCTACCGCCAGGCGGGGCTGCGTCCGGTCGTCGTCCACCGCGAGGTCGAGGGCTTCGTGTTCAATCGATTACAAGGTGCCCTTCTCCGCGAGGCGTACTGCTTGCTGCGCGACGGCGTTGCTTCGGTCGACGACATCGACGAGGTGGTGCGGAGCGGTTTGGGCCCCCGATGGAGCGTCATCGGCCCCTTCGAGACCGTCGATCTGAATACCAGGGGCGGGATTGAGTCTCACGCAACGAAGATGGGGCCCGCGTACGCGAGAATGGGAGCCGAACGCGGACAGGACGACCCGTGGACACCTGACCTGGTCGCGCGCGCCACGGCGGAACGCCGAACACTGCTAGGACTCGAGGAGTGGGACGATCGCGTACGTTGGCGTGATGAGCAGTTAATGAGGGCATTGGCGGCACGCAACGACACTGCGCAGCTTCGGAATTCATGACTTCTTAACTCGGGGCGGTCACGCGGGTTCACCCATTGGACCGCCCTGAGCTGTCTCCCGAACCACGTCGGGATGGATCATCGCGTGTGTCCGATTCCGAATGGTTCACTTGCACCGCATTCGCCGCGGGTACGAACGCTGATCCTCGACGAACACTGAGGCTGCACTTGGACTTCGACGCAGGGTCCTCCTTCCCGAAATATGCAGCAAGCTCGATGTCTACGACCAGGGACCGTTGCGGATCGCCTGAACAGTCAGATGGGTGGAGACCTCTTGTGAACACGCGACTTTTCGCGGTGCTGCATGTGCGGAGTCGAAAAACGCACTCGATTCGTGGGCAGCGAGTGCTGCGACAGACGGGATGCCGTTGCATCGGATCTGTCTGATCCCAACACGGTAGTCTTTCGCACAGGGGCGCGATGTCTGCGAGGCGTTCACCACTGCGATCGACTCCGCACCCTCCCAGGTTTGCATTCTCAGTCCCTGGCGAATACCTGAACCGGAAGGAAGACCCTCAGTGCCATGATGGGGTCACGAGACCAGTAGTACCCCTACCAGTGCAATAGTCGCCACCCATAGTGTCGAAAGTGCTGCGAGAATGAACGGCCGCGCACCCACCTTCTTCAACATCGCAATACGTACTCCGACACCTAGTGCAAACATCGCGGCGGTCAGTAGCGCGCTTTGTAGTAGCTTTGCGAGATCGAGAACGCTTTCAGGAACCACGTCTGCCGAACGGAGTCCAGCACAGGCAACGAAGCCGAGCACGAACAGCGGAACCAACGGCGGACGACTTCCTCCCGTTGAGGATGAATCCGATAGCTTCCGTTGGCGCACACTGAGAATTGCAATGACCGGTGCCAACATCAGTACTCGTGCGAGTTTGACAATCGCGGCGACTCCCAAAGCGGCACCGCCAAGTGCACCGCCAGCCGCAATTACCTGTGCCACTTCATGAATTGAACCGCCAGCCCACATACCAGCAGTCATCTCGTCGAGTCCGAACATACCCGACAGAAGTGGAATTGTCGGGATCATCAGCGTACCGAAGATGACAACGAGTGCAATTGCGGTGAGGAGTTCCTCCTCCTTCGCATCCACTACCCCGTCAACAGCTGCAACAGCAGCGGCGCCGCATATGGAGAATCCGCACGCAATCAATATACACTGGGTCCAGGTCAGACCCAGGAGTTTCCCGGCGAACATAGTTCCGACAATTCCGAGACTGACGATGGCGACGACAACCGCGATCACGCCCCATCCCAAACCTAGAATGTCACTAAACATCAATTGCAATCCGAGCAAGGCGATACCCAGGCGCAGAAGACGTTTGGCGGAGAAAGTCAGTCCCGGCTGCAATCTTGCAGGAAGGCTCACGAGGTTCGACAGCAGGGCACCGAGCACGATGGCCACCAACAACGGGCTGACTGTTCCGAGCAAGCGCGCCACTCCCATTGCCAGAAGAGCCCCAACTACGCACAGCACGAGACCTGGAAGCAGTTCAAACGATACCGGCCGGCTCCTTCGACGAGCCAGACCCGTTCCGGCATCGCGACTTCCGGACTTCAGTCCACTCATCTGCTTACTCATGGCTCCAGAATCCGGCACAAACCATGTCGCCGGTAGCCCCTAGTTAAGCATCACGGCATATAACACTGATATGACTAATCGGCAATGCATATACTCAGCGAATGTCCCGACGATTTCCCGACCTGAACGACCTCGAACTACTTGTGGGCGTCGACGACCACGGAAGCCTCAGCGCAGCAAGTCGAATTGTCGACATGGCGCAACCGAATGCGAGTAGAACGATCAAGAAACTCGAAAGGCAACTCGGAGTAATTCTGCTGCGCCGCAGCACTACCGGTTCCACTCTCACACCGCAGGGCACCGTGATTGCTCACTGGGCCCGTCAAGTCCTGACCGGTGCCAACCAACTGATCGATGTCGCAGAAGGCCTGCAAGTCGAACGCTCGGCAGAACTGACAGTGGCCGCCAGCATGACCGTCGCCGAACACCTCATGCCCGGATGGTTAGGCAGTTTCCGCCAACTGCATACCGACGTCAAGATTCACTTACAGGTTCACAATTCGACACATGTCTTCGAACGAATCGCAGACGGTTCCTGCGATGTCGGATTTGTCGAATCGCCTACCATTCCAACCGGATTGAACAACATCATGGTAGCGCGCGACAGCCTCGTCGTGGTTGTCGACGCCGCCCATCCCTGGGCGCGTCGGCGAAAGGCGCTGACCGTTGCAGAGCTTGCAAGCACACCTCTTCTAGTTCGCGAGCCCGGCTCTGGCACGCGCACCACCCTAGATGTGGCGCTGCAGGAATACGACCGTGCGACCCCGCTCCTCGAATTGGGCAGCGGAGCCGCTATCCGCACAAGCGTTCTCGGTGGAGTCGGCCCCTCAGTAATGAGCACACTCGCCGTAGCCGACCAGGTTGCATCCGGCGAACTACGGACACTCGCTGTGGATGGACTGAATTTGGACCGCGTACTACGCGCAGTCTGGCGCGGGCCACGCCAACTCGGCGGGCCGGCCGGCGAACTGGTCAAACTGGTGCGCCGGACCAGCACATCTAATAGCAACTAACGAGAACAGGTCTACCTGGCAAAGACCTGATCGCAGCAATTCAGCGGCTCTGACACCATTGGCATTCAGTGCAGCCGTGAAAGCGTTCACTCCATTCAGAGTATCGAAACACTGGCCAGCCGGGACCGGCTCGCCCCTCTGCACGATATGCAGATCGCCAGAATTCCTCACACCAGGTGCGTACGACACCCTACTGAGGAAGCGCGGGATTCCTTGTCGACTGCAGTTGGCGGATCGTTCGCTGGAACGGATCGGACTGTCCGGGCGTCATACTTGCGGCCCTCAGCACTTCCCACTCCGGCGTGGCACACTACTCATGGTTCGAGCTGAATCAGGGCGGTGCAACACCGCTTCGTACTTGTTGCCGGACAACATGATTGCTTATTCGATGCGACCCGGACCTCGGCCCGGGAGTCTGCATGTGTCCATATGCCGGCATGTTAGCGAGGACGCAGCAGGCGGACTTCCATTCCGAACAGACCATCCCGACACGTCGCTTTCACCAGGAAACACACTACCCGAAAGATCGCCACAAAATGGCGGTCAGGCCACGGCCCGGACACACAGAATGGGATACCCAGAAGAGCAGTACCCCTTGACATTTCATCTAACCGAAATCTAGGGTTGTGAAATCCAACACTACGAACGAACGCTCGTTTTAACGAAAGAATGGCGGGAAGAAATGCCACACTCCACTCTGCACGCATCGCAGGTAGATCAAATCCACGCCCGACCCCAACGCCAAGTACAACTGTTCTCCCCAATGTCACTACGGGCGATCGAGACTCGTAACCGGGTTTGGGTCAGCCCGATGTGCCAACACTCAGCGATTGACGGACACCCAACCGACTGGCACCTGGTACACCTGGGATCGCGAGCCGTGGGAGGCGCTGGACTGGTGATGGCGGAGTCCACAAGCGTGCGAGCCGACGGCCGTATCGCCCCTTACGACGCAGGCATCTGGGCTGATTCCCATATCGCTCCTTGGGCACGCATCACAGAATTTCTCCGCGAGAACGGAGCCGTCGCGGCGATCCAGTTGGGCCACGCTGGACGCAAGGCCTCCACGTACCGTCCCTGGGACGGCACAGGTTCTGTCCCCATTGACGCCGGAGGTTGGCCGACCTTGGGACCAACCGCCGAGCCCTTCGGCGTACTACACGCACCCTCATCAGCGACCGACAAGGATCTCAAGGAACTCGTTCAGGCATTCGCCGATGCAGTAACTCGGTCGGTGATGGCAGGATTCGAGGTCATCGAGATCCACGCGGCGCACGGCTACCTGCTCCACCAGTTCCTCTCGCCCGTGGTCAACACACGTACTGACAACTACGGTGGCAGCTTTGAAAACAGAGCCCGGTTGACGCTCGAGGTCGTCGAAGCGGCTAGGGCACGAATGCCTGAGTCAATGCCATTGTTCGTCCGAGTGTCGGCGACTGACTGGGAGAACCAAGGCCGCGACGTCGAGGAGATCGTCCGTCTCGTCAATCTGCTGAAGGAACGCGGAGTCGATCTAATTGACGTCTCCACCGGCGGCAATGTGGCCCAACCGACCATTCCGACCGGCCCTGGCTATCAAGTACCCTTCAGTGCAAAGATCCGACAGGAGACCGGAATGCCAACGGCAGCTGTCGGTTTGATCACCGACCCCACACACGCAGAAGCCATCATTTCAAGCGGAAACGCCGATGCTGTCATGATCGGTCGCCGCCACTTGGACGACCCGTACTGGGCCAAGAACGCCGCCACGCAACTACGCGCCGAGCCCATCCGGATCCTCCAGTACGACCGTCCCGAATTGCGGAATTGATAGTTGCCCCGATAACCGAACACAAGTCCGTGGGCGCCTTTGGGCGCGGTCTGCAGAACATCACACGACGGTAGGACCGCGCCCATCCACCGCACGATGCCATAACCGGACCACGGAGATTCCGGTCCGACAATCAGGAGGTTGACTCGGTCATGATGCGTTACGGAGCATGGGTGCCGACTCGCGGTACCGAATCTGTCGATCCTGGAATCCAGATTCTCGCCCAAAACGCAGAGAACGCAGGCTTCGATCTCATGATCATCCCGGACCACATCGTGATGCGAACCGAAACCAATTCCTGGTTCCCTTTCGCCGCTGATGGGGTCCCCGCCTGGGACCCACGTGCACCTTGGATCGACGCGATTGTGTCTCTAGCCCTGTGCGCTGCGGTCACCAACCGGATCGAATTCGGAACTGGCGTGCTGGTGTTGCCTCAACGCGAACCCGTGATCCTGGCCAAGCAGTTGGCCACCATCGATGCAGCCTGCTGCGGGAGACTGTTTGTAGGGGTAGGCGCCGGATGGCTCGCCGAGGAGTACGAAGCCCTCAATGTCCCGTTCGAAGGGCGCGGTCAGCGTATGGATGAGTGGATTGCTCTGTTGCGGAACCTATGGAGCGGAGAACCCTCAGCATTCAATGGCGAACACTACTCGCTACCGGATGGGGTATTGACGTACCCGACGCCGCCCGGCCGACTTCCAATTCTGGTGGGCGGTATGTCACCTGCCGCGATCCGCCGAGCAGCGTCGGCCGACGGGTGGTTCGCGCTACAGCACACCGATGCACTCGACGTCGACCGAATCCGTTCCGGGGTCAAGTCCCTGCGTCGGGTCCGCCACGACACAGCCAACCGAGTGGTGCTCCGCGCTGTCGGAGACCTGGACCCTCTGCTGCCGATGATCGGCGAGTTTCAATGTGCAGGCGTCACCGATCTCGTCATCGATGCCGACCTCACTGACATGAACACTGCACAAGATGCCCTGGAGCGGATGCGCCAGGCCGGCAACCGATGATTCCTTCCTGAGCAATCCTTTCAGATGCTAAAGCGCAAAGCCTATCTGGCCACGTCATCGATACCTCGACAATCCCGTCGAAATCGACTGCAAGAGTTACGAAGCCTGTAGTTCAGGTTCCGTGGATACGTCATTCAAGAGGGCACGCAGAAGCTTTACCCCTGAGCGGGCACACACGGAGCACCCATCCTGGCCACAACTACCTGTGCAGAAAGCACGTTGTGTTAATCATGCGTCCGGGGTGCCGACAATCTCACCTACGCCTCGGGGAGGCATCTCCGCAAACGTCAAGTACAAGTTGCGCACCGCCGCAGCGATCTCGCGCGCCCCGATTCCAACGACTCCAATTCCGTTGGCGTAAGACGTATCTCAATTCCAAAATCGGTCATATCCTGGCCGCATTCGGCTGCTGCACCACGGCTCCACACGCATGACATCAACCGCATCAGTACGCAGCTGTTGCCAGACTGGCCCACGACGGCGACCTCACCAGGATTTGCATAGTCTGACACCGATGAATCAAGTTCCAACACATGCTGATACAAGCTCAGCCCCCGAAGGAACGCCTGAATTCGGTGAGCTCCGGGACATTGTGTACACGGATGTACCTCACGTCCCGGAGCTACCACGCCCAACGACGGTGGCCAATGTCTCGGGCCTAGCGCGTGGCCTGTCGCACCATGTCCAGGGCCTGACGTGCCGCGGTCGGATCTTCGAGGTCGGCATCAATCACAAAATCGGTAACCCCCACGTCGATGAATTGCTCGACCTTCGGGAGCAACCGCTCAACATCACCGATTGCGCGCAGCAGCAACCGAGGTACCCCCCGGCCTCGTCTCTGCGATTTGATCGCCTCGATCCCGGATTTCACTTCATCGACATCGAGGGTGTCCATCCGCTGGATCGCAAACCAGCCATCGGCAGATGCAGCTCGCCGCAAGGCAGCCTTCGACATACCCCCGACGACAATCGGAATCCGGTGAGCCGGCGTCGGATACGAAAGAACCCCTCCCGGTAACGAATAATGCACGCCATCGAAGGCAGCGGGCTCCCCCGTCCACAGATCCTCCAGCAGGTGTAGCCACTCATCCATCCGACCACCGCGCGAACCGAAAGGCACCCCGAGAGCCTCGAACTCTTCTGCAAGCCAGCCGGCACCCACGCCCAGCATCACTCGTCCACCGCTGGCTACGTCAATGCTCGCCAGTTGTTTGGCAAGAGTGACCGGGTTCCGTTGCGGCAGAATCAGGACACCTGTCCCGATCTCGATTCGCTCGGTTGCTGCGGCACAAAGTGCCATCGACACGACCGCATCGTTCCAAGGGGTACGCGGATCCCATGAGGGAACTCCGTCGGCAGAGAACGGATACCTCGA
Source organism: Rhodococcus globerulus (assembly GCF_019334125.1). NCBI lineage: Bacteria > Bacillati > Actinomycetota > Actinomycetes > Mycobacteriales > Nocardiaceae > Rhodococcus > Rhodococcus globerulus. Next base: position 5,221,415 of record NZ_CP079698.1, on the reverse strand, counting down.
ACGTGTCTCAGCGGGCATCACCACATGATCGGGAATCATCACGCTGTCGAAGCCCGCCTGTTCCGCGTTCTGCGCCAATTTCACAATCCCGGGTTCGAGCGACAGATGTCCACGGGTCGGCAGCCACGCACCGACCCGAATCATCCTTCCTCCTCGGCCGGAACTTCCGTGAATGTAACCAACGGCGGGTGCGTTGTGTCGACGACCGCTGCTCGGTTGACGACGACTATGTCCTCGAAGTGGAGCATCTGGCGTTCCCCACGGAAGTGCTCGATATCTGCCAGCGCGACCTTTCCCTCGTCGCTGGCCCAGGCACGTTCGAAGTCCTCGTGATTCGCGTACTCGATTATCGCGAATCCGTCGGGCGCACCGTCGAGACCGTCGCCCTCGCCCGCTGTTCCGGCCGGGAAGACTCGGTGCCGTTGGATATAGCTCATGATTCCTGGCACTTGGGCAGCCAGCGGCGCATGTACGTCACGCCAGTAGGTGTCAAACTCCGCAAACGACATGCCGGGTTTGCGCCACATCAATGAGATCGTGCGCAAAGGACGATCCGATGTCGGCTTCATGACGTCGCCCAGGGGCGGACCACCGGCTTGATCTCGGTTTGCTGCAACAGCGCTTCCAGAGCGTCGGTCGCCGTTTCCAGGGAATAGCTGTTACCGGTGAACATGTCGTCCCATCGGTACTCGCTTGATCGCGCTGCCAGGAACTCCATTCCTTTGTGATAGCTGCCGATCTTTGCGGCGTAGCTCCCGGTCACCTGCATGCCCTTGGTCACGATCTGTGATGCCACGACCTCTTGCGGAACTCCACCGAGCGAGCCGACCACGACGTAGCGCGCATTCTTCGCGGCCATGTCGATACCCTCGCTGAATACTCCCGGGGCGCCGGACATCTCCATAATTACGTCCGGTCCACCATTAGTCAGCTCTCGCACCGCCTGCAGGCGTTCCGCACGGTCCGGGATCTGCTCTACGGAAACGACATCGGTGGCTCCCCATGCCCTGGCCAACTCGAGGCGGTCAGCTGGCCCGCCCACTACCACTAGTTTGCTCGGTCGGTGTTCGGCAGCCATAGCGACTGCAAACAAACCCAGCGGCCCGCTGCCTTGGATCACGACGCGAGACGAGTAGTCGATTTGACCTACCTTCGTGAGTGCCTCCACGGCGGTGCGCGCTGCACACGAGGCAGCGGACGCCAATTCGCTGGAGAGCGCCTCCGGAACCAGGAGCCTGCCTGCGGTAGGCCACACGTATGAGTACTGCGTGAAACCGGCTGCGGAATAAGGGAATACGTCGAGCGACTGAAGCATGCCCACCTGCCGATTCGTGCACAGTGAGGTCTCGTTTTCGACCGAGCACATGAGGCACCGTCCGCAAGGTCCGGGCTCCCAGATCACGCGATCTCCGACCTTGACAGGTCTACCCACCGAGTCGACGTCGGCGCCGGCTCCGATCTCGACGACCCGCCCGACGATCTCATGCCCGAGGATGATCGGCGGCGCCGCCGGGATGGTCGCCGACATCGAGCCTTTCCACATGTGCACATCGGACCCGCATACCGTGCTCACCTCAACCGCCACCACTAGGGCGCCGGGCTCGGGTCGCGGCACACGAACTTCTCGAACTTCTAACTTCTGGCCGAAATCTGGTACCACTGCTGCGAGAGCAGTACGCGAGGTTGGGACAGTGAGTTCCATCTGAATACTCTCCTTGTTCAGGGGTCTAGAGGACTGATCTGCTTATTCCGTTTCATGGGTGAATGCCCATGCCGCCAAACCCGTCGGCACTTCCCCACGACATCCGGGACCTGGTGGAACCGAATCAGAGCTCAGCAGGGTCGAACCCCAGAGGCAAAGTGATCGATTTGATCTCGTAGAAACTCTCGATGCCTTCCCTGCTGTATTCCCTGCCGAGACCGGAATGCTTGACGCCACCGAAAGGCCCGCCGCCGCCGCCGGATAAACCTTCGTTGATCCGGCAGGTGCCAGTCTCAATCCGGGACGCGACTTCGACACCCCGTTTCACGTCTGAAGTGAAAACCGCACCACCAAGGCCGTACTCGGAATCGTTGGCTATGTCGATCGCCTCATCTACTGTGTCGTACTCGATGAGGCACAACACCGGTCCGAAGATCTCCTCCCGAGCTATCTTCATCGAGTTGCTCACACCACTGAAGATGGTCGGAGTCACATACCACCCCATACCAATATCAGGGCGACGACCGCCGCAAACGATTGTGGCCCCCTCGCGCACTCCAACTTCGATGTAGCTCTCCACACGGTCACGTTGTCGATCCGAAACCAAGGGGCCGACGTCGATCCCCTCATCGTGCGGGTTGCCCACCTGCATCTGCGAGACAGCCTCGACCAACCGCTCTGTGACCTCTGCGGAACGCAACCGGGGCACCAGGATTCGGGTGGTGGCGTGGCACACCTGACCATTGTTCGGCAATGAACTGTCGATCAGTAGCGGAAGATGGGCGTCGAGGTCCACATCGTCCAGCAACACCGCGGCAGACTTACCGCCCAACTCCAAAGTGGTTCGGGTGAGGCGGTCACCGCAGATCGACGCAATCCTGCGGCCGGCAGCAGTACTTCCGGTGAACGAGACCCGATCCACTCCTGGGTGACTGATCAGATATTCACCCAATTCGCGACCACCCGGCAGAATACTCAACAGCCCCTTGGGCAGGCCGGCTTCGACGGCAGCCTCGGCCACCAGATACGCCGACAGCGGAGTCTCCGGTGCAGGCTTCACAATTACAGGGCATCCTGCGAGAAGCGCGGGATAGATCTTGCCCAGCACCAACGGCACCGGACCATTCCACGGAATAACCGCAGCAACGACCCCCACCGGCTGCCGATCAACAAGCACGGTACCGGCGGGCCCATCACGCATCTCCCTCGTCTCCAGCGCTAGCGCATCGTCGATGTAGCGTTGGACGCCCAAAATGCGCCCCTCGGTCTGGCGCTTGATCCAGCGGTACGGGGCCCCCATTTCGTCCACCTGGAGGCGCACAGCCTCCTCGATCCGAGGCTCAAGCAGCCGGGCGATTTCCGTGAGATAGGCAGCGCGCTCTTTAATCGACAGGCGTCGCCACTCGCCCTCAGCATGGACTCGCTGCGCGGCAGCCACCGCCATGTCCACGTCGGCCGGCTCGCTCATCGGCACTGACCCGATCGATTCTTCGGTGATAGGCGATGTCACATCGATGCGGTCCGAGCCATTCGGCTCGACCCACTCGCCACCGACGAACAAAAAATCCTTCTTCAACATCTACTGGTCCTCTCGACAATGGTTCAGACAATTGCGATCGACGGCGATCGAAGTCACCGGCGATCGAACTCCACACGTTCGGCAACGAGATATCCGGCCGCGTGCTTGAAGGTCAGGTCCAGCAGCAGGTTTGCAATCTCCGGATTCTCGAAAAACTGCTCAGCCCAATGTTGGTTGTCGAAGACGAACTCCAGGTACCCGACCTTGTCGGATTCGGGCAACAGTCGCCCAGTGAACAATTGGCCTGGCTCAGTAACGGGGGCAGTCTCGTCCTCGTTGACAACGTAGTTGGCCGTGATCAACCTGATCCCGGGCTGTTCCCTGGCCGCCCCTGCTACCGAGCCCGCTAAGAAGGCCAATCGGGCTCGGGCGTCGTCTGCCGTGGTGGTCAGCTCGCGGTCGTACTCGAACAACACCACTGCCGATGATGACAGCCCTGCCCGACAGTCCAGCAGGATGTGTTCAGTCACCTCACAGCGCCGCAGATCACGGACGCAGTGGACCACGTCGTTGGCAACTGCACGCGACAGACCCTGAGGCTTCGTTTCCCCTTGCTCTGATGGGCGCCGTACCCAGTTGGTGACAAATCGCCAGGCTGTTGGTCGGTGCTCCCAACCACCGGACCTGTCGTACTGTCGTTCGACCCGACGGGTGTGGTACGCAATGCGATCAGGGTCGTTCGTCGCGCCGATCCGTGCGAGCGGGACGTGGACGCCCCGGTAGTGCGCCTCACTTGCGGCGATTGGGTGCGAGTGAGGTGGATCCACTCGGATGATGAATTTTCTCAAATCGTCCATTGTGAGCTCCCGGTCAGTCGCCGAGGCTGTCGAATCGGCTGCTGTCGTCATGCGCCCAGGCCAAGTAAGTCGACGGCATTCTGGCCGAGACAACGCGCCCGAAGTTCTTCGGTCTGGAACGGAAGGTTCCGGAACTGCTCCACGCTTTGCCCCATCGGACGCACCGGGTACGAACTGGCGAACAGCAACCGACGCCCCAGGTACGAGTGCGCCGCCTCCAAATACCCGGAAGTGCCAGGAGTGTTAGGCATGTTGAGGTAGATGTCAGGAACCAAGTACACGTTTGTGTGCCGGTACGCAACGCCACAGATTTGTGTGACGTGCGGCCAACCACCGTGTGGAACAACAATTTTGAGATCACTGAACCGCGATGCAACTCGCTGCAGATGTACCGGGTCGCAGTACGTCAGGTCCGGCCCCAGGAACAAGCTGCTCGTAATCGAGGCCACTAGCCCCTTCTCCTGACAGCGCTCGTAAATCGGAAAGATGGATTCGTCGTCGTCGTACAACGGAAAGTAGCCGTTGTCGAATGCAATGCCTTTGAACCCAAGGTCGACGCATCGGTCCACCTCGGCGATGGCAGACTTCGGGTTGGTGACGTCCACCGATCCAAAGCCGACGAAGCGGCCTGGGTGCGCAGTGAGGATTTCGGCGATCTCATCATTGGAAACCGAACCTGCGGCAGGCGGCGCGGTGCGACCCATCACAACGCCAACGTCGATGCCGGCCTCGTCCATCTCCTCAACAAATGCGCCCATCGAAGACTCATCCCTGGATCTATAGGGAGGAAGATCCAGCTGAAACCCCTTCGCCGTGAGTGGGTCTGGGTTCGGATCGCGTGGCTGGAAGATGTGCAGCTTTGTGAAACTCTTGTACGGCGGGCGAACCCGGAAGTCGACTATCACAGCTCTCCTTGAGGTTTCTATATTGTGGAACGGACAGTCCGCGATGAGCCTCCTGGAATGCTCATCGTCCAAGAGGGCAACACTCCGAAGGTGGCCGGCCGCCGCGCTGCGGTAACCGACCCGACCTTGACGTGAAGCTGTCCCATTTCCAGCACTAAAACTGATGATTATTCTGCATAACGCAGCACCTGAATCGGTTCGATGCACCGGCCCGAAGTTCAGAAAGAGGACCAAATCGTTTGCAGCTCAATGCTATCGATTCATGATCGCGGACCTAGTAAGGATCAAGTCGGGCGCCGCATCATCATCTCTGCCAGGACAACAGTCGACGCTCGGCAAGACTCATCAGCCCATTTATTGCGACCGAGAACAGCATCACTACACACAACACGGCGATGACGGCGTCCGGCTGAAAAGACTGTGAGTACAAACTGATCTTTTGACCCCAGCCCTGCTGAGACGACAGCATCTCCCCGAACACAGCTGCCAGCAAGGCATACACCGTACCCAGCTTGAGCCCGGCGAATATACCTGGAACCGAAGCCGGCAAGACGATCTTGACAAACATCCGAAACTCGCCGATCGCCATCGCGCGGCCCATCATCATGAAGTCCGGGTCGACGGTCTTGACTGCCGCTTGAGTCGCAATCATGACGATGAAGAACACGATACTGATCACCAGGTACACCTTCGAGGCCATACCGATCCCGAACCAGAGGATAAACATCGGCGCGAGTGCGACACGCGGCAGCGAATTCAAGGCAGTCAGGTAGGGGGAGAGAACCGCGTCGAAGAAGCTGAAGCGGGCAAGCATCAGCCCTGCAATCGCTCCCACGGTGGCCCCGATCACGAATCCGACCAAGGTTTCGGTCATCGTGGCCAGGCTGTCTGCCCAGAAGTCGGGGCCTGTGACATAAGCCGTCAGAGCAGCCCATACCTTCGTGGGTTTGGATACGGAGAATTCCGCGACCACTCCGGCATCCACCACCCATTGCCACAGCGCCAAGAACAGCACGCCAATTCCGACTTGGGCTGTAGTGATCGCCACTCGGCGCCTGGATGGCATTCGGATTGACGGCCTGCCTCGCACTGCCCCATCGGACATACTGGTCGCGGGAAGATCCTGGGCCATTTTGGTCGCGGGGAGAACCTGAGACTCCATGCTAACCCTCCTCAAAGACGTTGATGGACTGCAACTCTTCGCGCAGATGACCCCAAATTGTGTGGGTAATCTCGCGGAACCTCGGGTCGTACCGGATCTCGGCGACATCCCGTGGTCGAGGAAGATCGATCTCCATGTCCACCCGAATCCGACCAGGTCTATGCGTCAGCATCACGACGCGATCAGCCATGGCCACAGCCTCTTCGATGTCGTGCGTGACCATCACGATGGTCTTGCGTGACTTCTCCCAGATGTCGATGAACACACCTTCGAGGATCAACTTCGTCTGCTGATCGAGCGCAGAGAATGGCTCGTCGAGCAAAATGATCTCCGGCGAGACCGCCAGCGTCCGGGCGATCGCAACCCGTTGCCGCATCCCCTGTGACAGCTCTCCACGCTTGAGCTCTTCGTACCCCTTGAGACCGACAAGTTCGAGCATCTCATAAGCGCGTTCCTTGCGGGCGGCACGGGTCATTCGCTGGGTCTCAAGGCCGAAAGCTACGTTCTTCCATGCAGGTCTCCACGGCAAAAGCGCATCCCTGGCCGAGATGTAGCCGACAGAAGCACGCGGCCGGACAACCTGCTCTCCTCGGACCGCGATATTGCCTTCGTCCGGGCGGATCAAACCGGCCAGCATATTCAGCAGGGTCGTCTTTCCACAACCGCTCGGTCCGACCAGGGCAAGGAACTCTCCCTCGCGGACGTTGATCGAGACGTCATCCAGTGCCGGCGGTTGTTCGCGCGGACCGCCGAACCAATGCCGGACCGACTTGACAGAGAAGGCGAGCTCCTGCGTTTTCGGCTGCGAGCCTGGGAAATTCGAACCGATGGTTGCCTCGCGCGTCACACGTTCTCCCGGAAAATCGACGCCACTGTCGATGCCTGCGCTCTTCATCGCGATGCCTTAACTGCGGCCGTCACGACGTCGGTCGTTGCGGAAATCGGACCCAGCAGCCTCGTCGCGTTCTCGGAGACGATCTTCTTCATGGCCTCGAATGGGATTGGAAACTGGAGAAATTTCTCAAGTGTTCGCAGCGGGTTGAACGGGAATGCACTGGCGTACAAGACCTGGTCGGAGATGATCGTTGCCGCGGCGTCGATGAACGGCTCTGCTCCGGGTAAGAATTCGTAAATCGATGCTTCGAGATAGACGTTAGACCGACGGTAGGCCAGGCTAATCAGTTCGGTGACCTGAGGCCAGCACCCGTGCGAGCAGACGATCTTGAGGTTCGGGAATGTGGTCGCGACGCGGTCCACAGGCCACGGATCACCGAATTGGGCCACCATTGGCCCCATCGTCAGAACGACCGGCACATCGAGATTCTGAGCAAGCTCGTACACGGGGAAGAGGTGTTTCTCGTTGTCGTAGCCGATTGCCTCCCCCGGGAGTTGACGCGGCGGATCAATCGCAATGCCGGAGAGCTTCAGGTCGGTAATGGCGCGTCGAACCTCCACCAAGGCGGCGTCGCCTATAAGGGGGTCGATGCCAGCGAAGCCGGCCAGTCGCTGGGGGAATTGCCCAACGCAATCGGCTATGTAGTCGTTGGGTATGGGACATTCACCCGCCAACGATCCCTGTCGGCCTGTGAAGACCGCACGTGAGATACCAACTTGAGCGACGTTCTCCACGAACTCGGATAGCGACTCGTTGCCTGGTCGTGGATAACCGAACCGTGGCCAGGGGTCACGGCGGCCGGGTTGGTCATAGATCGCCATGTATTCGGGGGTGTTCGGCCGGGCCCGGAAATCGGTGATCGGTCCCAGATCGTCAATAATGAAGTCTATCGGCATGCGAGGATTCCTCCGTCGATGTAGAGAGTGGTTCCGGTGATGTAGTCGGAGTCGTCGGAAGCTAGGAACGCGACCGCCGAGGCGATATCGTCGGGCTGGCCGAAGCGTCCACGAAGAACGCCGCGCATCATGTTCTGACGGATCTCCGGGTCGGCGATCCGGTGTGCGGTGAGGTTGGTTTCGACCGGCCCAGGGCCGACGGCATTGACCCGAATGTTGTAGGGCGCCAACCCCACCGCAAATGCTTTGGTGAGCTGTCGGACACCGCCCTTCGACGCTGCGTAGTGAGCTCCGTTGCCGGACGTCAATTCAGCGTTCACGGAGGAAATATTCACAATCGTGCCCCTGCCGTTTTCGACCATCAGCTTGGCAACCAACTGGCTGACCAAGAACGTACCGGTGAGGTTGGTCCGGATGACGCGTTCCCATTCTTCGAAAGGCAGATCCAGAACGTCGTGGTGACTATTTACACCGGCACAGTTAACCAGCGTTGTAATCGGATTCGCGGCCCAAGTCGAGGCTCGATGCAACAGTGCCGCAACAGATTCGGGACTCGCCACATCAACTTCCGCACAGAAGACACTGTGTCCCCGCTCGGCGAGTTCGGCAGTCAGATTCTCAACGGCGGCCTGGTTGACATCCGCTGCGACTACTCGGTAGCCGTCGTCGGCGAGCTTGGCTGCGACAGCTGCGCCGATTCCACTGCCCGCCCCAGTGACGATCGCCACGCGTGGCGTTGAGTTGCGTGATGACATGAAAGCTCCTTCCCCACTGCTCTGGCTGGCTGGCGTTTGAGTCGACCCCATTCGATTACTTGACGAGGTACTTTTCGGTTGTGTAGCTCCAGACAAAGTCTTCGCAATTCGTCGGCAGGTCTTCGGCGACAGCCTGGTCGGTTGCGGCCAGCCACTCAGCCGCATTCATGACGCCGTCACAGTTCATGCGCGCACCGAAGGTCTCGGGCGCAGTCTTGGCGAGTTCGCGAATCGTCTCGTCCGCTGTATTCGGCGCATACTTTTTAAAGATCGCGACCAGTTCCTGCTCGTTGGCAGGGTCGGCAGCCCAGTCGGATGCTTCCACCATCGCGTCGACAAACCTCTGGTACGCCTGCGGCTTCTTCTCCACAGCCGGTTCGGTCGCGAAGAAACCCGAACCGCTCCACGTGCTGAAGTACTTGTTTGTGTCCCCGGTCTGCAATGGCACTACCGGCACTGCAATTTTCCACACCTTTTCTACCTGTGTCGGACCGGGTTCGGTATTCACTGCAAAGTCGGCCTGCCCGTTCTGCATGGCCAGTGGCAACTGCGTCCCACCACCGAGTGGCAGGATGTCCACATCGTCCTTACTCATTCCGGCGTCTTGGAGCAATGAGAGTGCGACGTTGTAGTTGTCCGATCCCAGCGCGGTGACGCCTAAACGCTTTCCCTTCATACATTTGATCGGCTCGGGGTACGGCTTGTTGGCGTACGGGCAGTTAGCCATCACACTCTCGAGTCCGGATACCCCGTAGATCTGGTGCTGGATGTTTCCGATCAATTGAACGAAGGGAAGACCTCCCTTCGCATTCGATTGCATGATCGCGTTCGTCGTCAGTGTCACCACGTCGACGCTTCCACTCTGGGCTGCCGCGATCTGGGTGGGGCCTGTGGGAATATTAATTCGTTCGATCTCGAGGCCGTGGTCAGCGAAGATTCCCCGCTCTTCCGCTACGTATACCGGCGCTTCGAGCCACAGCCCCTCGTAGGTCGCAACCTTCAGATTTACGTTGCCGGAACCGTCCTCGCCGGACGAAACGCCGTTCGAGCAAGAAGTCGCCAAGAACAGCGATGTGAGTACGGCAACGGCGCCACCGGCGGCGCGCAGTTTTTGGGTTCGAGTCTTCACGTGGTTTCCCCTTCGGGCTCGAGGCAATGCCTGGCCACTTTAAAAAGCGATCGTTTGTTCGTCTTGTGATTAGTTTCACGTCACACATCGCTCATGTCAAGCCCTTGGGCGTTTCGGTTTTCAGCGGTACGTCATCACACAGGCATCACTTCGAACCGGAGAGTCAAACACCTCCGACTATCAAGATCGGTTGCCCCAGTCTTCGAAAGACGTTCTTGCACTGAACTTATAGGACTTGGAATGCTCGATTCGCTCCACGGGGCAGTGCATCCGGCACCCCCACTCCAGTGGTAGAAGCAAATTTCGCGTCGATTAGCAAGAAGGAAGCTTCCGCACACCGGGACGGAACCAGCCCTCAGCATTTCGAAGCAATGAGTTGCACCACAACTTGACCGCGCATCTCGCCGGAACTCTCAGCTTTTCAAACACGATCTCGGTCCTCGGCGCCTCTCGCGCCGCCACCGATCAAATCGTTGCCGGCCGAAGCCATTCTCCTGCACGGGAGAGAGGAGATGCCATAGCCGCGTGACACCACATTGACTGGCCAATCGAGACAGAGAGATCTTCAACGCCGTGCGGAATAGTTCATCACCGTAACAATGAACCGCCGTCAAATGCCGCCTGTCGGCGCCGCGTCGGGACCTACAGAGATGACAAGACTCATGTATATCTCAGCCCGACAACAGCATTGAAAAACACGGCGATATCAAGGGCAGTCCACGTCGCGGCATTCGCCACGATGTTCATTCTCGGGACTCACCAGGTGCAATGTCTACGAACGCAGCGACGCTTGATGGGGCCTGTCGGACTGAACGTGGATATACTGAACGAACCACTCGGGGGTTCGAAGCGAAGGCGATACGTTTCCCATACTCGAACGGGACTGGCTACCAACGTCCCTCATTCCGTAATATCTGATCGCCAGTCTGCATATGAGGACTTCCCGATCGATATCGACAGTCTCAACTCCGGCTTACGAATGCAAGCTGCGCCGGTTCCCATATTCTGCATTCCTTGCAGAATAAGTACCTGTATGCATATTGGCCCGACCTGCCCGCATGTCCCGATTAGCCGGTCAACAGGCATGCACCAATCCTTCCTATACAAACTCGTAAACCATTGCTGGACAATGTATATGAGAGATTCTCGATCGAATCGCTTCCCGTGCCGGAATGTGCGATAGCTCCGGAGAGTGACGGCATTGGACAGTGCATGGACGGCCAGCAACCCTCGCAGTCGCGAGTCGATCGAATAGCCGACAATCTTTGCTCGAACATACGTCCTTGATCACGCACAAGTACATCTTCCGGTGTCAGTCCAGTGTTCGGTAATGTCTACGCCACAACGGGTTCAGATTATTTGCCGTGAGCTTCCAGCCACGAGATCGTCATGAACCGCTGAGCCCGACCGCCTGTTCAGCCCTCGCTTCTTCCCGAACACCCACCAGATACGTTTCTACAAGCACAACCGCGCGATTCGATTCTCGCCGTCGATGATGCCTTGCCCAGATAATTCGTCGGCGATGAATCGGTGTCCGAAACCTGACTCCGCGACAGAACGAATCTAGCGGACCGCTTGAAAATTCTTATGTCCCCAAATCTTCCCCGCGACACTGCCGTTGCAGTAATTCGACGGATCAGCCTTCCCTGGTCGGCCGAAACAACAGTCGTCGTAGTCGACCTTGTTCAGGGAATGCGCCCCTGAACAAGTTGAGTTGAAGCGGAGATCTTCAGTGCGATAGCACAGTTCGTGCGGAGCACACAGTTCTGACCAGTTCGAGTTCGGCCATCGTTCCGAGCCGAATCGTCGACGGTCTGGGACCGACGCGGCGGACCGTCTGACTCTGGGGCCCCCTGACAGTCCTCCCTATCTATTGCCGATTGCCGAATTTATGACCTCCCCAACACCCAAGTCGCGATAGCGCAGCGCAGATATCACGCGCAGATCTTCGGACCGTTGCCTCGCGAGGTCGAGGGATTCATGTTCAACCGCGTTCAAGGACGATTCCCAAGCAAGGCGTGCGGTGTACTGCGCAACGTCATGGAATCTGACAGCGACGAAATGTTCCGGAGTGGTTGGGCCAGCACTGGAGTGTTGTAGGTCTTTCGAGACAGTCGACCTGAATACACGAGGCAGAATCTAGTCTCACGCCAAGAAACGCGGACGTACATACGCGCGAATGGGTACGGACCGCGGTCAAAACGACCATGCGGAAACCGAATTGGTTGCTCGCACTGTCACCGAAGGTCACGCATTGCTCACTGTCGACGTCTGGGACAAGCGGTTGGCTGGCGTGACGACAGTTGATCCGTCTGAGATCACTGCATATGAGCGGTTCCGAACCTCAACAGACAAGAATCGATGATCCGAGTGCCTGGAGCCGGGAATTTCTGCCCGCGTTGCCAAGTTACGCGAACAGACCCGCGTCTTTATCCGGCTCTTCACACAATTTGCCACTCGATTCACACAATGCTGGTGTGCTCGGCGCTGGCGTGCTCGGCAAGTCGGTCATCCATCGGCGCCGGCTGTGCAGAGCACGCCAGATCCATATCAAGAGTGTGTCAAACCGCGTTTCCGAACGTGCCTGTCAGTGTGCCCCGCTCGGTGCCACGCGCGTGTATCCGACAAGAACGTCGTCCTCGATGTCAGGCAGATTGACCACAATGTTCTCGGGTGTGCGGGTGGTCAGCCAGATCAGTTCCTCAGTGGTGCTCATGTTCACTTCGACATGCGGCATGAAAGGTGGGACAAAGACGAAGTCGCCTTCGGCCATGTCGATGTATTCGCTGTAGTTCTCGCCGAAGTAGATTCGCGCGCTACCGGTTAGTACGTAGCCGCCAGTTTCCGCTTCACCGTGATGATGTGGGAGTGAACGGTAGCCAGGTTCGTTGAAGACTTTTCCGAACCAGATTTTGGTAGCGGGTGTGTGTTGGGTGCTGACTCCGGAGACGCGAACGGCTCCCCCGGACTGTCCGGTGTTGCGCTCTTCCTCGCCTTTGCGTGTGACCACGGGCTTGTCGTGCTGTGCCATTTCTACTCCTCTTCGAACATGCAACAGTGACTGTTGGGGTATCTGTCAGGGGTGCTCGGGCTGCCGACGCACCATGAAGGAGCTTCGGAACGTCATCACGACCTCTCCCTTCTGATTGACAACTCGGTAGGAAAACGTCCAGATACCTTGATTCAGCTTTTTCGTCGGCCTACCGACAATCAGTTCGGCTTCGGGTCGGAGAGTGTCGCCGATAACTACCGGCTGCAGCGCTCGCACTTCGTCGAGACCAAGCCATGCAACAACATTGGTGAAGTATCCGGTCTGAGTGATCAAACCAAGTGCCAATGAGAGGGTGAACGGCCCATGCGCAATTCGCTGGCCGAACTGCGTGGTCGACGCATATTCCTCGTCGAGGTGGAGCGAGACGATGTCGCCGGTGAGGCCAGCCCAGTTCACCAAATGAGCGCTGGTCACTGTCATACCAGGGCCTTGCACGATGTCGCCGACATTCAGGTCGTTCCACCAACGTTCAGGCTGCCCGAGTAAGCGGGGTGCGATGCCTGTTGGATGAGTTGTCATTGATGCTCCTCATAGCGCCGGGTGCACTGATCATGTTAACGTACGAGCGATTGTTCGTTTAAGGTTACGGGTGATGAACTCGCAGGTCAACCATTTCCATCGGCCGCCGGGAGGTAGTAAATGTGGTCCAGGCCACCTACCTCGGATTTCGATCCCCAACTGTGCGTACAGCGACCAGTTTCCACTGTCGAGCGATGCAACTTCCTGGTCCCGGAACCAGTCATGACACTCCGGCAACCGTGTTGCCGGGCCCGATTATCGAGTGAGGATTCAATGCGCCCTCTACGTTCTCTGTTGTTTGTGCCCGCCCACCGAGAAGGCTGGGCGGACAAAGCAGTCCGCGCCGGTGCCGACGCGGTAATTCTCGACCTCGAGGACTCGGTCCCACCCGGCCTCAAGGATCAAGCTCGCATCGTTGCGGCCGCTACGATCGACTCGCTGCGGACAACCAATCCCGATGTAACAGTGCTGGTTCGACCCAATGCTCTCGACACCGAGTACTTCGGAAAGGATCTCGCCGCCGTAGTGCGACCAGGACTCGACGGATTGTTACTCCCGAAGGTGTACGGGGCGCGCGAAGTCCTCGATTTCGCGGCACTGCTCACGCACTTCGAAATCGAAGCCTGTCTACCCAAGGGCTGCACCGAGGTCATACCTACGCTGGAGACAGCGAAATCGCTCGTGAATTGCGAAGAGATCGCGGCAGCACATCCCCGAGTAGCGTCACTGATGGTCGCCGCCGCGCGCGACGCCGACGTCTCCCGGGAAGTTGGCTTCGAATGGACCGCTGAAGGTTTGGAAACCCTGCACTACCGCAGTAAAGCAGTCCTTGCCTGCCGAGCTGCCGGCTTAGCGCACCCGATTGTCGGGCTATGGCAGGAAATCGCTGACCTGGACGGCCTTCGGCAGTTCGCGGAGGGCAACCGTCGACTCGGCTTCGCTGGGCAGGTCCTCATCCATCCTTCGCACATCGAGACCGTAAACGACGTGTACGCACCTAATCCGGAGATTGTCGACCGCTTCCGCCGCATGATCGAGGCTTTCGAAAAAGCTCAGGCCAACGGACAGGCCGCGGCACTCTTCGAGGGAGAGCACGTCGACATCGCACACGTCAAAACCGCCCGCGGCGTGGTTGCCCTCGCCGAATCCATCAACAATCGCTGACCACCAACACCACGTAAGGACGAAATCCCATGACTGGACTGTATTTCGAAGAGCTCGAGCCCGGACTCACAATCGAGCACGGAGTCACCCGAACGGTGACCGAGACCGACAACCTACTTTTCACGACACTGACAATGAACGTACAGCCCTTGCACCTCGATGCCGAATTCGCAAAGGACAGCATCTACGGCGAACGGATCGTCAACAGCGTCTTCACGCTCGGCGTCGTTGTCGGCATTCCGGTGCAGGAAACCACTCTGGGCACCACATTAGGCAACCTCGGTTTCGAGGAAATCGCTTTCCCTGCACCAGTTCTCATAGGTGACACGCTACGTGTCGAGACCGAAATCCTGTCGCGGCGAGAGTCGAAATCGCGCCCCGACACCGGGATCGTACGGTTCGAGCACCGCGGCTTCAACCAGCAGGGCAAGCTTGTCTGCCGAGTGCAGCGATCCGGGTTGATGGTCAAGAAGCCGGCCGAGGTCACGGCCTCATGAAGCTCGCCACTCTGCGTCGAGACGGCAGCACAGTCGCCGTGCGCGTCGACGGTAATGCTGCAGTCGCAATCACTCCGTACAGCAATGTATCTGAGCTGTTGCGCAACCCGAACTGGCGCGCGCTCGCCACAGGCGCAACGGGACCGACGGTCCCGATGGGCGATGCCGATTACGCACCGGTTGTTCCGGCGCCGACGAAGATCGTCTGTGTCGGTCTGAACTATGCGAATCACATCGAGGAGATGGGTCGCACTCGGCCCGAGTACCCCACATTGTTCGCGAAGTTCCCCGAAGCGTTGATCGGCGCCCACGACAACATCGAAGTACCCGCGTACGCCGACCAGCAGATCGATTGGGAGGGTGAACTCGCCGTCGTCGTCGGACGCACAGCGACTGCGGTATCCGAGGACGTAGCCACCGACTACATCGCCGGATACACAGTCGCCAATGACGTCAGCATGCGGGACTACCAAAACCGGACTCCTCAGTGGTTGCAGGGGAAGACATTCGAAAAGACCTGCCCTCTCGGCCCGGTTCTCGTGACATCAGACGAGTTCGTCGACGGAGCATCCCTGACGACGTCGGTCGACGGAGAGATCAAACAGCAAGACTCGACGAGCGATCTGGTGTTCACCCCTGCCAAGTTGATCGAGTACATATCCCACATCGTGACCTTGCAGGCCGGAGACGTCATCCTGACAGGCACTCCCGGAGGTGTCGGTCATGCCAACCACACCTACCTCAGTGACGGATCTACGCTGGTGACCTCGATCAACGGGCTGGGGACGCTCCGCAATACGGTGCGGGTCCACGCGACGGTTCCGGTGAACTAACCTGCCGCGTCCGCAAATGAAGCGCCGGTTCATTCTCCCCGAGGGGCATGAACCGGCGCTTCATTCTGCTGTTCTCGGGTTGAGCCGATCGGGCGCCACCTGATTCAGGGGATACTTCCGCGGTACTTCGCGGATCGGTACGGCATCGGCCACCGGATCTCGGCGCCGAGTTCCTTCGCCGCCTTGAGCGGCCAAAACGGTTCGCGCAACAGAGCACGACCGAGAAATACCGCGTCAGCGGATCCGTCGACCAGCACCTGCTCGGCCTGCGCCGAGTCGGTGATCAATCCGACCGCCGCAACTGGAATCGGCGACGCCTCGCGGATATGCCGCGCGAGGGGCACCTGGTAGCCCGGTCCAACAGTGATCTGTTGCTCAGGTGTCAATCCGCCGCTGGATACATCGATGAGATCGACACCAAATCCGGTCAAGGTCTGGGCCAGTGCTGCGCTGTCATCGACTGTCCAACCTCCCTCCGCCCAGTCGGTTGCCGAGATGCGGACGAATACTGGCCGGTCCTGCGGCCAAACGGCGCGTACCGCGGACACGATCTCGCGCAGCAGGCGCGTCCGACGGTGGAAGTCCCCACCGTATTCGTCGTCACGTAGATTCGACAGCGGTGAGAGAAACTGGTGGATCAAATATCCGTGCGCGGCGTGGATCTCCACAACCTCGAACCCTGCCCGATCGGCACGCCGGGCAGAATCGGCGAAAGCTGAGACCAGTTCGCCGATCTCGTGCTCCGACATAGCAACAGGGCCGGCCAGGTCTCCCGAGGCCACAGCGGACGGAGCTAGGGTAGACCATCCTCCGCTCTCAGGTGCAAGCGACGCGCCACCCTCCCACGGCAATTGTGTGGAGGCTTTGCGACCGGCGTGTGCGAGCTGGATACCAGGCACTGCACCCTGGTCTGCGATGAATCGGTTGATACGGGCGAAGGCGTCGACCTGCTTGTCGTTCCACAACCCGGTGTCGCCGAGGCTAATTCGGCCCTCGGGGGTCACGGCGGTCGCTTCAGTCAGGACGAGTCCCGCGCCTCCCTTGGCAAACGCTCCGAGGTGGACGATATGCCAGTCGTTCGGAACACCGTCGGTGGCCGAGTACTGGCACATCGGCGCCACCCAGATCCGATTCTCGAACGTCAGCCCACGGAGGGTGAACGGCGAAAACAGGTGTGTGTAACGAATTTTGGTGCTAGTCATGCCCGTCCTTCGCTTCGTGGAGTCACTCGAGGGTCGAGCCTGCATTCGGTCCTTCCAGGAACTTGTTAGGGGTCAGGAAGAAGCACAGCACCAGTGCGCCGTTCGGCGCGGAAGCTCGGTGTTGGTTGCCCTGTGGGCGCCAGGAGAAATTACCGACCGTGGTTTCGCCTTCCTCGTCCACGATGCTCCCTTCGAGCACCCAAGTCTGCTCGATTCGCACGTGTTCGTGTAGCGGCAGAACTGATCCGGGCTGCCACCGGAACAGGGCAGTGAGGAGGCCTGACTCTTCGTCTTTGAGCAGCACCTTGATGTCAATCCCGTCGTAGCCGGAGGGACGCCATGGCAAGGCGTCAACATTGACATATCGAGAGGCCAAGGGGGGCAGCGAGTTCAATTCGTCGGCAAACGGGGTGATGGCAGTCATGTCGTGTTCGCTTTCTTTGGTTGGGTCAGGGGGTCAGAACGATCGAGGCAATCCGAGATACTTCTCGCCAATGTGATTGCGCAGCATCTCGTTGGTCAACGGCGCGAAGGTATAGAGGCGCGCATCACGGAACAAACGTTCCATGGGGTATTCCTTGCTGAAGCCTGATCCTCCCATCAGACGCATACCGGCGTCGGTCACTGCGACAGCTGCGTCGGATGCCGCGACTTTGGCCATGGCGCTGAGGATGTCGGCTCGTGCTCCCGAAGCGGTGGCATCGGCAGCCTGGAGCATCAATGCGCGGGCGGCTTCGATCTGGATTGCACCGTCGACCAACCTGTGCTGGCCGGCCTGGAAGCTACCGACTGGGCGTCCGAAAACCTGGCGTTGACGGCCGTAGTCGACCGCGGCTTCCAGGGCGCCGCGAGCAATTCCCAGTGCGGCAGCCGCTGCGTTGAGGCGCTCCCCGTTGAGGGTCCCGAGTACCTGCCGGAATCCTCGGTCAGCCTGCCCAAGGACAGACGATTCGTCGAGTTCGACTCCGTCGAAGATAATCTCGCACGTATCGAGGCTGTGGATCGCGAAAGTGTCGAGCTCTCGTATTGTGATCCCCGTTGCGTCAGTGGGGACCACGAACATGGTGATGCCATCGATCGTGGACGTCTCCGAAACGCTCGTTCGCGCGAGAACGATCAGGTTTGTCGCGTTCTTCGGGCCGGAAATCCAGGTCTTGGCGCCGTCGAGAATCCAACGACCTCCTTCAACACGTCTTGCACGAGTTCGCATCACGCGAGCGACGTCGGTACCCCCGTCGGGTTCGGTCAATGCAAACGCAACCCGCTCCCGGCCGTCCAGCAACGGCGCGAGTACGTCGCGGCGTTGGTTGTCGGTGCCGTACTCGCTGAGCAACCCGACACCCATATATTGCACGACCAGGCAGACGGCCATCGAGGTCGGGCCGGCGGCGAGTTCTTCGAGGACAACGATCTGGTTGCGCGGATCGGCCCCGTGGGTGCTACCGACCTGTGCGTCAAGTCCGATGAGCCCCGCTTCTCCCAGTGCTCGATACAGCGCGAGGTCGAACATGTTGGCGATGTCGCATTCGCGGACCCTCTCCGGCGGCGCGTGACGGTTGACGATGTCACGCACCATCTCGCGCAGGTCTGCTTGTGCCGTGGTATCCGCCTGGGTACCAATTCCGGTCATGGGACTCCTCGACTCTGCCGGGCAACCCTCCGGTCATCTGGCCTCCTTGCGACAATACAAACTAACGCACGTTTTTCCAAGGTTGCATTCTACGAGAGCGCACCATTAGATAAACAAACACCCGTTCGTTTATGATTTGTGATGTGCATTACAGCGCGAATCTCGCGGTGGCACATCGGACGAAAAAGGAATGGCCATGCTTCACAACGACACTGGCGTCGATTGGAGTCGACTCTGGAGCGACTCGGCGATGCTACGGCTACGGCGTGATCGACGAAGATTCTTCACCACCGCCTGGACAATATTCGGGACAGCGTTCGGTGCTCTTGTCGGCGCGGCGGCGTTCGCGCCGGACCTGGTCGCAACGCGCCCTGTTCACGGACTCAGCGTCGGCCTGATGCTCTCGGGCCTTTACGTCGTCACCGTCATGTGCCTGGGTGCCTGGTATGTGCGCCGCGCACGTCACTGGGACCACCTCGCCGCAGCTGTACTGCAATCACCCGCGGCCGCAGGGAGCGAGGTAAGCGACAATGTCTGACGGATTCAACACTACCGCCGTTGTAGTCAGCATCCTGCTGCTCGGCACAACTTTCGTCGCGACCTACTTCGCTTCTCGACGAACCCGGACGTCTGCGGAATTCTGGACCGCTGGAGGTGCGATGTCCGGTCGCCAGAACGGCATCGCCATTGCCGGCGACTTCCTTTCCTCCGCTTCGCTTCTCGGCTATGCCGGCCTTGCCTACCTCTACGGTATGGATGGCATCGTGTACGCAATTTTCGCGTGCGGGATCTTCCTCATGGTTTTGTTTCTCATCGCCGAGAAACTGAGAAACCTAGGGCGATTCACATTTGCGGACGCCCTCGCCACCAGGCTTCGATCCGGACCGGTGCGCGTCGTCTCCGCGATCTCTACGCTCTTCATCTGTGTCTTCTACCTTCTGGCGCAGATGGTTGCCGGTGGCGTACTGATGGAAGCGCTGGCGGGAATCGACTTCTCGTGGGGCGTCATCATCGCGGCGGTACTGATGCTGACCTACGTGCTCTTCGGTGGCATGCTCGCGACGACATGGCTGCAGATCATCAAGGCCGTCGCGCTGATGGCCGTCGTTGCACTCCTGGTGATTCTCGTGCTGATCAGGATCGACCCCAACCCGCTCAACATCGTCGAACAGGCCATCTCGCAGAGCAGTCTCGGTGATGACTACCTGGCTACCGGTAATTCGTTCAACGGCTCGTGGAATATTGTGTCGATGGCTGTCGCGGTGACGCTTTCAGCGGTGGGCCTGCCACACGTTCTGATGCGGTTCTTCACCGTCCCTGATGCCATCGAGGCACGCAAATCAGCTGTGTGGGCGATCAGCCTGATCGGCGGCTTCAACGTGCTCATCGCATTCCTCGGCCTTTCTGCCCGTGCAGCGCTCGGATCCGGCGGAGAAGAGATCGCAGGCAAGGGAGGAAACCTTGCCCTACCTGCACTGACCGTATGGCTCGGTGGTGGTGACGGTTTCGCGGCCGACTTGCTGCTCGCACTTGTGGTCGCGGTGTCTATCGCGACGCTGCTCGCGGTGTCGGCGGGTCTGGTTCTGAGTGCGTCGAGCGCCGTGGCTCACGACTTGTGGTCCAAGACGTTCCATCGGTCCGAAAGTGAAGAGATGACGGTCGGCCGCGTCGCCGCCGTTGCCCTGGTGATCATCACTGTTGGTGCCACACTGGCAATCGGCGGTACCCAGAACGTGACGTTCCTGGCGACCCTTGCCACCTCCACTGCCGCGAGTGCAAATTTTCCTGTCCTGATCATGACGTTGTTGTGGCGACGAATGCGGACGCTCGGCGCGGTGATCGGTGCACTGTCGGGCCTACTATCTGCACTCGCGTTGATCCTCACCGGGCCGCTCGTGTGGCCGAGTCTTGCGCCGTTGTTGTCAGATTCATTGTCAACAGTCGCACCATTCCCGCTGGCCTTCCCGATTCTGCTGTCGGTCCCCGCCGGATTCCTCGGTTGCATCGTGGGTAGTTATCTCAGTCGCGAAGAGGCAAACGATGCCGCTTACGACGAATTGCAGGTACGCGCGCTGACTGGCGCAGGACTCGACAAGACCAAAACCCTCGAACATTGATCCACGTTAACTTCGATCAAGGAGAGACATGTCTGTCAAAGTTGTAGCACTGATCAAGGCTCATCCCGATGTCACCACCGAGGACTTCCTCCGTCATTGGCAGGTCGAACATCCGAAGTTCGTATGGGAGCTACCCGAACTCGAGCGATACGTACAGAACCCGGCGATCGAGCATCGCAAATCGTGGCCGTTCGACGGTATGGCCGAGCTGTACTTCCCGTCGGTCGAGGCGGTTGCAGTCGCATTCACTACCCCAGCAGCCGACGCCCTGCGTGAACACGAGGAGAAGTTCATCGGTGAACTCACGTGGTTTCTCGCGGACGAGGTGCCGGTCGAGCGGCTCGACTGAGAATACGGGTCCCATCAAGGCTCGCGGAGTAGTCCTTCTTGAGTCGCCGACGCGACGCGGTGGCCGGTCGAGAGGGTGTAAGTGCACTCGCACAATGCCCGGCCGCCGGTGGCGATCGGACTGACTTGACGGCACAAAAGCCAATCGTCGACCCGCACAGGTCGATGAAACCACATGGCATGGTCGAGGCTGGCGCCGGCGATGATCCGGTTTCCGTACCAGGATCGACCGTGGGGCATCAAGGATGGATCGAGAAGCGTCAGATCCGATACGTACGTCAAGAGTGCCGCATGCAGCAGCGGGTCATTCGGTACCACACCGGCCGCACGAACCCAGTAGTCCTGCAATGGGTCTCGAACTTCACCCGATGCAAGAGCTGTGGGGTGATCGACGAATCGGATGTCGAAAGGATGCATGTCCGCCCACCAAGGTGGCAACGAATCCAGTTCGGGTCGCAGTCGTTCCCCCAGCAGTGGCAGCGAGTGCGGTGGTGGAGTGAACGAACTTTCGATCCGCTCGTGGTCGAGGCCACTCTGCTCCGTCGTGAAGGACAACTGAACAGCGGCGAGAACCGCACCTGCTTGCGTTGCAGTGACTGCGCGCGCGCTGAACGAACGACCGTCGCGCAGTTCGGCGACGTCAAAAGTGACAGGGACCGTCGAGTCACCGCCACGAAGAAAGAGCGCGTGCATCGAATGCAGGTTGCGGTCGGATGGCACGGTCCGTCCGGACGCCATGACTGCTTGGGCGAGGACATACCCGCCAAAGAGTCGTGGCAGGGCACGCTCTGTGGTCGGACCGATGAATCGGCCGACATGCGTACGTTCGACGTCGAGTGCCTGGATCAGGGATTCAAGCTGTGCACTGGAAGTTGTCACCGGCGCTTTCTCCTCGTGCGTATTGGTCCGTGAAGTGCATTGACCTGTGTTGCTGGGAACTGTACCGTAAGTACAAACGTACGCTCGTTTGTTTAAGGCGAGTGTTGACTTTCAACCCCGAGGCAGCGAAATGCACTGCCGACGAACGTTTTCGAATTAAGGAGTCCGGGCATGTTGTCCAAGGTCCTCATTGCCAATCGTGGCGAAATCGCGGCCCGCATCATCCGCACATGCGCTGAAGAGGGAATCGCAAGCGTCGCAGTCTATTCGGAGGCTGATGCGAATGCGCTGCATGTTCGTCTGGCCGACGAAGCGGTGTTGCTCGGCGCGGCAGCCGCCGGCGAATCCTACCTGGCCATCGACAAGATCATCGACGCAGCGAAGAGCGTCGATGCACAGGCGATCCACCCCGGATACGGATTCCTTGCCGAGAATGCAACATTCGCGAAGGCCGTCGAGGATGCCGGCCTGGTCTTCATCGGTCCACCATCGTCGGCAATCGAGGTGATGGGCTCGAAGATCGCCGCCCGTGAGATCGCTGCCGAAGCCCAGGTGCCGCAGGTTCCGGGTTCGCAAAGCACGATCACCTCAGCCGCGGATGTCATCGCGTTCGGCACCGAGCACGGCTATCCTGTCGCGATCAAAGCCACCTACGGCGGCGGTGGTCGCGGCATGCGCACCGTCGCTTCGGCCGACGAGGCCGAATCCGCATTTGCGGCCGCCAAACAAGAATCCGCGGCAGCATTCGGACGCGACGACGTCTACCTCGAGCGCTACCTGTCGTCCGCCCGCCACGTCGAGGTTCAGGTCTTCGCAGACAAACACGGCAATACAGTGTGGATCGGTGACCGTGACTGCTCGGTACAGCGCCGCCACCAGAAGCTGATCGAGGAAGCGCCGGCGCCAGGGCTGTCCGACGAACTACGCCGCGCCATGGGCGAGGCGTCGGTACGGCTGGCCGAGAAAGTCGGATATGTCGGCGCTGGAACGGTCGAGTTCCTCGTCGAGGCGGAGCAGGACCGATTCTATTTCCTGGAGATGAACACTCGTATCCAGGTCGAACACCCCGTCACCGAGATGACTCTCGGACTTGATCTGGTCGCCGAACAGTTGGCTGTCGCCGCCGGCGAACCGCTCTCTATCACCGAGTCCGGCTCGACTCCTCGCGGCCACGCGATCGAGGTTCGTGTCAACGCCGAGGACACGGGCGGTGCCCTGTTCATGCCCAGCCCCGGGCCGATCAGCACTCTGACGGCTCCGACGCGCACCGGTGTTCGCTGGGACGGCGGATACGAGTCCGGTGACGAGGTACAGCCCTACTACGACAGCCTCGTCGGCAAACTGATCGTCTGGGCGCCCACCCGTGACCGAGCGCTGGACAGACTGGCTCTGGCGCTGGACGAACTTGTCATCGACGGAGTTCCGACGACCGTTCCGGCTGCACGAGCGATAATCGCGCACAAGGACTTTCGCAACGTCACGATGCATACCAACTGGCTCGAGCGCGACATCGACCTCGCTTCCTTGCTTCCGGCGGTGAAAGAACCTGTCGACATCGACGACGAGGTCGAGGTCGCCCTGCCACGGAACGAGGTTTGGGTGGGCGAGCGCCGCTATGTCATCCCGTTCTTCGCCGGTACCAGTGCCCTGGCCTCTTCGGCCGACGCAATCCCCGCACCGGGTCCTCGCCGCGCGGCCAGCAGCGGTCCACGAAAGAAGCGCGCTGGAGGGGGCGGAGCAGCCAGCGGGGAAATCAAGAGCCCGATGCAGGGCACCGTCGCACAGATCGACGTCGAGGTCGGGGCACAGGTCGAGGCCGGACAGATCCTCATGGTCCTCGAAGCGATGAAGATGCAGAATCCCATCCGCGCCACCATCACCGGCATCGTCGAGTCTTTGGCCGTCACGGTTGGTCAGGTCGTCGGAGCGGGCATCGCACTGGCCACGGTCGTCGCAGCAGGTGAGTGACGTGTCCTCTACGCTCGGCTCGGCGGTCGCTGTCGTCACCGGGGCGGGCGGAGGACTCGGCGCAGCGACAGCAAAGATCCTGGGCGATCTCGGCTTGGCCGTTGCATGCGTCGACATCGACGAAGTTGCCGCCCAACGAACGGCAGACGAGCTGAAAAGCACCGGCACTGAAAGCGCTGCCTTCGGAGTCGACATCACGTCGGAATCGGCGGCAACCTCACTGCTCGAGGCCGTACACGTCGAATTCGGAGCTGTCTCGCACCTGGTCAACATCGCGGGAATCCTGCGTCGCACCCATCTTGCCGACACGGATGCGGCCTCGTGGCGACAGGTCATGGATGTCAACGTGACAGCGCCATTTCTGCTCACGAAGGCGTTTGCGGACGACCTGCGTAGGGCCGAATTCGGTCGAGTGATCAACTGCGCATCCTTCGCAGGCACGCGCGGCTACGAGTACCCGGCCTATGCGGCCTCGAAGGCAGCGCTCATCAACCTGACTAGTTCGTTGATGTTCGATTTCTGGGGAACATCGGTGACGGTGAACGCTGTCGCACCCGGTGCGATGGACACCCCCATGCTCGACCGAGCGGCCGCCGAACGCATGTCCGCCAAGACCCCCACTGGGCGAATCCTCGACCCCGAGGACGTCGCGGCGGTGATCGCGTTCCTTGCCGGCCGTTCCTCCCGTGGAGTCAACGGAACCACCACGGTGATCGACGGAGGTGCCTCTCTGTTGTTCAGCTACAAGTAGCCATCCACGAATCACTCTGATCACGAAGAAACTTGGAGAAATCCGATGACTGACACCTTGGACGATACCCATACCGCACCGGCCCGGAGCCCTCACGAGGAGCTGGAGGCTCGGTTGACCGCTGCCCGACTCGGCGGTTCCGAGAAGCAGAGGCAGAAACAGATCGACGCGGGCAAGATGCTCGTACGCGACCGGCTCGAACTGCTCTTCGACGACAGCTGGAGCTTTGAGGACGGCTTGCTCGCCCGCTTCGACGAGGGGTTGCCTGGCGACGCCGTCGTGACCGCTGTCGGCAAGGTAGACGGTCGCGATGTGGTTGTCATCGCCAACGACTACACCGTCAAGGCCGGCACCTGGGGCAAGCGGACCTACGAGAAGATTGTTCGCGCCCAGGAGCTTGCCGACTCGACCGGTACCCCGATCGTGTACCTCTTCGACTCGGCCGGAGCCCGCATCGACGAGCAGTTCGAGAGCTTTGTCGGCCGCCGCGCCTGGGGCAACATCTTCTACAACCAGGTGCAGATCTCCGGCCGTGTTCCGCAGGTCTGCGCTCTGTTCGGCCCCTCGCCCGCAGGCTCTGCGTACGTTCCCGCACTGTGCGACCTCACAATCATGGTTCGTGGTCACGCCACCGCGTACCTCGGTTCGCCGCGCCTGGCGCAGATGGTCACGGGAGAGGACGTCACGCTCGAGGAAATGGGTGGCGCAGAGATGCACTCGACCGTCTCGGGCTTGTCCGACGTCCTCGTCGAGGACGACGAAGAAGCTATCGCTGCGATCCGCGTGTGGCTGTCATTCCTGCCATCCAACTGGGAGCAAGAGCCCCCAATCGCTGCGCCGGCAGAGCCATCAGGACTACGGACGATCAAGGAAATCGTTCCCGAGGTCGAGTCCGAGATCTTCGATATCCACGAGCTCATCGACTCACTCGTCGACGATGCCAGCTTCTTCCCCTACAAGCACCTCTTCGCGCCGGAACTGGTCACTGGCTTCGCGCGGCTGAACGGCCAGAGCGTCGGCATCGTTGCAAATCAGCCCACAGTCAAGGGCGGGGTCATCTTCCCCGACTCCTCTGACAAAGCAGCGCGTTTCATCTGGATCTGTAACGCCTACAACATCCCGATCTTGTTCCTCGTGGACATCGCCGGGTACATGATCGGCTCCGAGGTCGAGCGTCAGGGCATCATCCGGCATGGCGCGAAGATGATCTTCGCCGTATCCGAGGCCCGAGTACCGCGTGTCACTGTGCTGCTTCGCAAGGCCTATGGCGGTGGGTACCTGGCAATGTCCGGTGCGCCGATGCAACCCGACGCTTTGATCGCGCTGCCGACGGCTAAGCCTGCACTGATGGGTCCGGACGCTGCAGTCAATGGCATCCACTACAACCGCATCCAGGCGATCGAAGATCCGGAGGAAAGGGCTGCGTTCATCGCAGAGAAGCAGGCCGAATATGCCGAGGGAATCGACGTATTCAAGATCGCGAACGAGAACGCTGTCGAGGCGGTCGTTCCGGCCCACGAACTGCGCCGCGAGTTGATCAACCGACTCGCGCTCTACCGCAAGCGTGACCGGACGGCGCCGGCCCGACGGAACGGCGTAATGCCGGTCTGACCAACCCGTTCCCACAGCTGCCCAGGTGCTATCGCGACGAACGTGCGTCACGACGACACCTGGGCAGTCTCGATTGCACCATCAAGCTGCACAGGTCGATTGACTTATCCAGCCACAAAGCCAAAAGTGCCGGTGGAGCGACTATCGCTCCACCGGCATCTCGACTTGGTTTGTTCAGCTACTCTCGTCGACTCCCAGTTGCCGCAAAGCCATTGTGATGTAGGTCTTTACGACTTTGTCCAGAGACTTCGGCCCACCCGGCTTATACCAGGACGACACATGAGCTCCTTGGGCAAGAACCGAATACGTCTGCAGTTTCGCGTCGAGGACGTCGGCACCGGTTTCCTTGGCCACGTTCTTCACCAAGGACTGAATCAGCTTTTCGTATTCCTCGCGTTTGCCGAGCACCTCGTCGAGGTCTTCTGCACTCAGCGCACGCAACTCCGAGTTGCCGATGAACACCTCGCGAGCATGCTCGGCGTGGTACCGAATATGGCAGTCGACAGCAGCTTTGAACTTGTTGACCGCACCGGGTTTGGCCTGTGCGATTGCCTCGTGAACCGATTCCAGTAGCTCGTCCATCACCGAAATCATGATGTCGCTGAGCAACTCGTCCTTGCCGCTGATGTGGTTGTACAAGCTGCCCACTTGGATCCCGACCTCGCTGGCAACAGCGCGCAGAGAGGTGGCCTCGTAGCCGTGGGAATAGAACAGTTTGGCTGCAGCTTCGCGAATTGCAGTGCTGGTGCGAGCACCGCCGCGTGTCGCCCGAGTTGCCCGAGTCACTGTGCCTCCGAAGGGTTGAGTCGACGCATGATGGGTCGTCTGAGAGGTTCCGAGAACAATCGTACGTTAGCCGGAACGCGCGCTTGCGTCACACATCCGGGGGTAATGGACGGGGCTGTCACCATCCCATAGCGCTGCGAATGTTGGTCTTGACGATCTTTCCACTTGGATTGATCGGCAGCGCATCCGGCCCGACCAAGGCAATTAGCTTGGGAACCTTGTATCCGGCGAGATGCTTGCGCAGGAAGCTTGCGATCTCGGGCTCGGTGACTGTCTTTCCAGGTCGGACGGCGATGACTGCGCGTACTTCTTCATCCCATTCGTCGCTGGGCACTCCGATGACTGCCGCTTCCATGACAGCCGGATGAGTGTGAAGCAGCTGTTCGATCTCGGAACTGTACAC
Organism: Rhodococcus globerulus; assembly: GCF_019334125.1. Taxonomy (NCBI): domain Bacteria; kingdom Bacillati; phylum Actinomycetota; class Actinomycetes; order Mycobacteriales; family Nocardiaceae; genus Rhodococcus; species Rhodococcus globerulus. The sequence continues at coordinate 5,193,835 of NZ_CP079698.1, read as the reverse complement.
GTTCTCACCACCTGTTTTGATCATGTCCTTTGCGCGGTCCCGGAAGAACAAGTAACCCTGCTCGTCCCTCACCGCAAGGTCGCCAGTGCGCAGCCACCCGTCACGCAGAACCTCAGCTGTGGCCTCAGGTCGCCCGAAGTATCCCGTCATGAGATTCGGGCCGCGCACGCAGATTTCGCCGATCTCGCCAGTTGCAGCAGACGTATCCTCGAATAGATCACGCAGTGTGACCTCGGTGAGGAGATACTCCGTACCGATCGAGCCGTCGATTTCGGGGCGCAGCATGTCCTGAGGCAGCAACCGGCTGACCATCGGGCCTGCTTCGGTCAAGCCGTAGCGGAAGTACAGATCGACGTCGGGGATCAGTTCGGAGACAGCAAGCTTGTCGGGCATGCGCAGTAGTCCTGCGCCGCTGTGGAGCGCCTTGAAGTTGCGCCGGAACCCATCGGTGTCGAATGCTCCTGCCTTGAGCATCCGACGGATCATGTTCGGGACCAGGAACATGTTGGTAATCGATTCTGTTCCGACGAGGTCGGCGATCTCGTCTTCTACGAACTTGTGTGCCAGCACAGAACTGTTTCCGGTCACATAGAGCGGGAGGAACCAGCACAGCAACGCCGCGGAATGGAAGAGCGGGGTGACGATCAAACCTCGATCATTGGGGCGGGCGCCTATGCGGCAGTCTGCGATTTCGTTGATCGCATTGGCCAAAACCGCCGAGTGGGAGAGCATTACTCCCTTGGAGAAGCCGGTGGTTCCGCCCGTGAACAAGATGCATGCCGTGTCGGACGGCGATATCGGGCCACTCTTGTAGCCCGATGCCTCACTGGCGACGACACGCTCGAACTCCTCACCTTCTTGCACGACGACGATCGGGGCGGCCAACGCGCCGCCGATTTCGACGTCTGCGATCGCTGCGTCGAATCCGTCGCCCACCAATACCACGCGGGCGCCGGTTTCGTTGATCCCGTGGGAAAGTTCCTCGGTGGTCCAGCGCCAGTTATAAGGAACGAACGCGGCGCCTGCAGCCACGATTCCAAGAAAGGTCTCGATGCTGAACGTGGTATTTCCGGCAAGGACTCCAACCGTGTCCCCAGGCGCAACCCCGAGTCGTCGCAGGCCTGCGGCGACTCGCCACGCGCGATCCGCGAGTTCACCGTGCGTCAGTCGACGACTTCCGTCGAAGATAGCTTCGCGGTCCGGTACCAAACGCTCGTTGCGGCGGATGGCGTCGACGAGAGTAAGCATGGTTCTCCTTTATTGCCTGCACAATTACGTGTACAAAATGTGTTCCCCAACACTACGACAAACGTACGTACGTTCGCTAGTGGGAGCCTGGGTAGCTGCCGACCACTACAAACGATTCGTCCCCGACCGTGACGTTCACCGGTCGAGGCCGACTCACACCAAGAACCGCATGCGCCATGGCAAACCAAGCATTTTCATCGAGGCGACGCGACGCTCCCTCATCTGCCGATTCGTCACGCACACCTCAGTCGATCAACGTGCAGTTGCCTCGGGGTAATCGATGTAACCCTTGTCGCCACCGGAATAGAAGGTGTCGAGGTCTGGTTCGGTAAGCCCGAGGCCATCACGAAGTCGTCGGACCAGGTCGGGGTTGGAGATGTAATACCGACCGAATGCAATCAGATCGGCACCGCGCTCGAGCCAACGGTCGGCGTCGTCCATGCCCGTGAAGGTGGCGCTGCCAACGGTGGCAGGATTGACCATAAGCGTTCCATCCCACCCCTTCCGGATGTCGTCATTGATCTCGCTTGATGCGGTCTCGAGGATGTGAAGGTAGGCCAATCCCAACTGGTTGAGCGACCCGACGAGCGTGCTGTACAAACCTGCGGGGTCGCTTTCGTTCATGTCGTGAAACTTTCCCCCCGGGGAGAACCGGATGCCGACACGATCAGCACCGATGGCCGCGCTGACAGCTGTCGCCACCTCGATCGCGAATCGCGCACGATTTTCGTGCGAGCCGCCGTACTGATCGGTGCGCTGATTACTGTTGTCCGACAAGAACTGCTGGATCAGGTATCCGTTCGCACCGTGGATCTCAACCCCGTCGAAACCGGCATTGATCGCCCGCTTGGCCGAATCGACAAACACCTCGATCTGCTCGTGAATCTGCGCCACACTCATCTCGACGGGCGTCACGAACGCAAGTCGACCGCCAGAGTTGAAAATAGTGCCCTGAGCCGCGATTGCCGATGCACCGACCGGCTGCATGTCATTGATTTCCGGATGCCCTACCCGGCCGCCATGCATCAGCTGAGCAAAAATCCGACCGCCCGCATCGTGAACCGCCGCAGTGACGGGCCGCCACGCCGCTTCCTGCTCATCGTTGTAGAGCCCGGGAATGTTTGGTTCGGACTGCCCCTGCTTGGACGGCGAGATACCCTCACTGACAATGAGACCGGCGCTCGCGCGCTGAGCGTAATACAGCGCCGCACTTTCGGAGGGTATGCCAGTTGCGCTGGCACGCACCCTCGTCATGGGCGCCATGACGACCCGACTGGAAAGCTCGATCGGACCGAGCTTGTGGTTGTCGAACAGTGAATTCATATGTCTTCCTGATGTCAACGGGATTGGGCAGTGGAGCCGGGAAGCCCCTGCTCGAATTCGGCGCAGGGCGCTCTGGCGAGCTTGGGATAACAGTTCATGTTGTCGCGTCGCGATAGCGGGCGGCACACCCTTCGAACAATGCAGGAGATGTGCGCGGGGAATCCGGAGCCCTCGACACAGCGACATACAGCCAGTGCCCCGCTCGTGACCGTCAGAGCTTTGACCCGAATGCAGACTTCAAAACCAACGCCGTACACCCAGGGTAAGCAATCACATTGCACTATCGAAACTAAAACTTGAGTGCGACAACATATTTAGAGACTATTCCCCACAAAAGGGCGAATGGCCGTCCTCCTCAAACGTACAAGCGTTCGTATGAATAGTATCAACCATGAATGCGATCCCGTCAACCAATCGCTACAGATTGGCGGAAAACTCTTCAGGTCAATGAACTTCCACCAAAGACTTGACGTGCATCACAAAATGACGAAGAGTGTGCGATACGCCACACCAACGAGCAAACGTTCGTATGTGTTCACGGCAAAGATCAAACCTCGGAATGTGATCAGCACGAGTTAAGGAAGTTCAATGAACATTTCGACCTGCCGCCGCACGGCCATTGCCGCCGTTGCGCTCAGTGCAGCGCTCTCTGTTGCAGCCTGCTCGGCCAGTGCGCCTGCCGGATCGAATGGCGGCACCGCCGGATCTACAAGCGACGGCGGCCAGGCATTGCCGATCGATCAGCTGTGCGGAGACCAACCCCTGAAAATTGCCCACGTCGCCGGCTTCGGAGCAAACTCCTGGCGCAAGATCACCCAGGCGGAGCTTGTCGACGAGTTGTCCGCCTGCCCCAACGTCACCGTCGAGTACGCCCAGGCGGACAGCGACCTGCAAAAGTACATCACCGCGATCAACTCATACACTGCAAAGGGTTTCGACGCCATCATCACCTACGATGACTTCGGAAGTCAGGCCCTCAACGCACTGAAGAACGCGCACGACGCGGGTGTGGTCGTCGTCCCCTACATTGCCGATCCTGGCGGCACGGTCGGTGTCGACTACGACGGGTACGTCCAATACGACTTCGACACCGAAGGCGACACCATGGCCAAATGGCTGAACCGCCAGGTCGAACCCGGCAGCAAGCTTCTGTTCAGTGGTGGACTCCCAGGTGGCAGCCCCTCGACGGTGGCACTGTGGGACGGACTTATGGAGACCTCCGCGGAGCTCGGCAATGCATTCTCCCCGCTGACCAACGAACCGCAGCCCTCCAACTGGGATGCCGCGTACGAGCAGCGCGCGATGGCCGGCGCACTCACCAAGTATCCCGAGATCGACTCCCTCGCATCAGATTACGGAGTTTCCTCGAAGGGCGGACTCCGCGCGTTTGTCAACGCGGGTCGACCTATACCGCCATTGGCGACCTCTGCAACCGACAACGAGCTCGGATGCATGTGGCTGCAGTACCACGAGACGAACCCTGACTTTCAACTGTTGACTCTCGACGGCACTACCACTGTCGTCCGCATCGCGGCTCGCAAGGCTCTGGCTGCGATCAACGGCCAACCTGACAACGAGCCGGAAAACTTCAAGCTCCCCACCTTCGTCGATACTCTCAACGGCAAGCTCCCTACCTGCCGCGAGGACCTGCCCCCGGACGCCGACCTGTCATCGGCGCTCTCCCCCGAGCAGCTGCAAGCCGTCTTCCAGTGAGATTCGGCGAGCATAACCACGAGGAGTCCCCGTGACCATCACACCTCCGGACGACGTGATGTCCGTGATTGATACGCAGAGCCAGCGCAGAGCCGTGACCACCGACACGGACCAGGAAGTCGTGCTACGGCTCGATTCCGTCGACAAGAAGTACCCCGGTGTACACGCCATCAAGGGCGTTTCCCTCGATGTCCGCCGCGGCGAAGTACACGCTTTGGTTGGCCAGAACGGTGCCGGCAAGTCGACTCTGGTCGGCATCGCGGCCGGTTCGATCACCGCAGACTCCGGCGCTGTGGAAATCGGCGGAGCGCGCACCAGTCATCTGACACCACAGTGGTGCCGCGAACAGGGATTGGCGATCGTCTATCAGGAGCCGGCGCTGCTTCCGGATCTGACGGTGGCCGAGAACATGCGGTTGAGCATGCCCAACCACCGTCGTCCAGCCGTGAAAGACCAAATCGGCTGGGCTACAAAAATTCTCGACCGCTGGAACAGCGTGGCGTCGATCGATCCCGGCACCCCGGTGCGCGAACTGCAGCCCGATGCACGATTTGTCGTAGAGATCGCCAAAGCACTGGCGGAAGAGCCCAAGGTCATCGTACTCGACGAACCGACCGAGCATCTTTTGCCCGCCGCGGTCACAGAGCTGTTCCGGTTAATCTCGGAGCTGATCGACTCCGGTGGCGCGGTGGTTTACATTTCACACCGCCTCAACGAGGTCAAACAGATCGCGCATACAGTCTCGGTCCTACGGGACGGTGCACTGGTGGGGACCTTTGCTGGCGCCGACGTTACCGAGCAAGACGTTGTCAATCTCGTTGTCGGAAAAGAACTTACCCGCACTTACACCCGCGCAGAGGCCAGCACGGTCACACTCGGGGATACATTGCTCGACGTCGCAGACTTTTCCGGTAGCCGGTTCTCGGATGTGGACTTCTCGGTTCGCTCCGGTGAGATCATAGGGTTTGCCGGTGTCGAGGGGCAGGGACAGCGAGAAGTTCTGCGGGCGCTCGGCGGACTGGTTTCGAACCGGGGAACAGTCACCCTCGCGGGCCGAAACGTGAAGACCTCCAGCCCAACTGCAGCACTGGCCGGCGGCATCGCCTACTTGTCCCATGACCGACACAATGAAGGCATTTTGCCCGGGTTGAGCCTGCGCGAAAATGCTTCACTGTCTGCGCTCGACCGGATCTCACGATTCGGAGTGATTCGGGGGTATCGCGAACGCAAGATCACCTCCCAAGCGTTCGCAGCGATGCGCGTCAAGGCGCCATCACCCGAAGTTGATATCTCCACCCTCTCGGGCGGAAACCAGCAGAAGGTGGTACTCAGTCGAGTGCTGATGGCCGAATCAGAACTGATCCTCGCCGACGAACCCACTCAGGGCGTCGATATCGGCGCGCGGGAGGAGATCTATTCGATACTGAGAGAGACGGCTGCCGGAGGTTCGGCGATCATCGTGCTCTCATCCTCGGCGGCAGAACTCGAACAGCTCTGCGACCGCGTGATCGTGTTCTCTCGCGGGACCGTCGCGAAGGAACTCTCCGGCGAGGATCTGTCCGAACACGGCATCGCGCAAGCTGTCCTGAGTGCGACCAGTAGTCGCAGCCGGGTCGAAGCGACGCTCGCGAAGGTCACACTGGGTCGCAAGATCGCCCGTAATGACCTGGCTCCGGCCGCGATCCTCGCAACAGCCACGATCTTGTTGGGGATCGTCGCGATCAGTCAAAGCGAATTCTATTTAACTACAAGAAATTTCGGACTGATTCTGCCATTGCTGGCAATCCTGATGTTCTTCGCGATGGCGCAACAGGTCGTGATGATGATCGGCGGTATCGACCTGTCTGTCGGGCCATTGGCGGGCCTTCTCGTTGTAGTGGGATCCTTCGTATTATCGGCATACAAGACTCCAGTAGGGATGTTGCTCGGGCTAATCGTCTTGGTCGTCGTCGCGGCGGTAGTCGGGGCAGTGAACTGGACGTTGGCCGTGGTTGTGAAGATCAATCCCCTGATCGCGACGCTGGTCACCTACACCGCCATTCAAGGCATCGCATACCTGCTGCGACCGCTGCCCGACGGCACCATTGATCCGGTCTTCCTTTCCTATGTCGGCAGCAAGCTCGGATTCGTGCCGGTAATGGTGATCGTGGCGATCGCGGTGGCTGTGATTCTCGAGGTGTCGATGTATCGCAGCGTCTTCGGAATCCGATTGCGCGCCACAGGATCTGCACAGGACACCGCGGATCGAATCGGAGTTCGGACCAAGAGGATCACACTCGCCGCCTACGTGGGCTGTTCGATCCTGATAGTGCCGGCCGCGTTGCTTCTCATGGCGCAAGCAGGCACCGGCAACGCCAGCATCGGCGACAGCTACACCTTGGCCAGCATCGGAGCTGCGGTCCTGGGCGGGGCGTCAATTTTCGGCGGGCGCGGATCGTTTGTCGGGGCATGCTTCGGTGCGGTCTTGGTGATCCAGATCAACACCGTGGTGCAGTTTCTCGACCTTCCGTTGTACTGGCAGCAGTGGCTTCTCGGTGCACTGACCGTCGCTGCAGCAGCCCTCTACTCGCGAACTCGCACACTCACCGAGCGGAGCTGACCGTGGCCATTACACCCACACCCACCCCTGCCGAACCTAAGCACGCCGACCAAAGCCGTCGACGCAGGTCGGTGTCCCTGACGGGTACTAGTTCGGTCATCGCCATCACCGCAGCACTCTTCGCGTTCAGCTGGCTGATCGCGCCCGGCAGTGTCTCAGGCAGTGCCATCGATTCGCTACTTCCCTTCGCCGGCATCCTGGCAATCGCCGCGATCGGCCAGACCATCGTGGTCATGCTCAAGGGCATCGACCTGTCCCTGCCCGGAATGATGACCCTCGCTGCGCTGGTCAGTAGCCAGTACGCGCAAGATCATGGCAGCATCCTCGGGGCTCTCGCAGTTGTCGCCGTTATCGCGGTTGTCGTCGGCCTCGTCAACGGGATCGTTGTGTCCGTGTTCTCGGTGACTCCGCTGGTCGCTACTCTCGCAGTCAACGCGGTTTTGATGGGTGCGGCCCTCGCCTACTCTGGAGGAACCCCGACCCGAGCACCGAAGAGCGTGTCCGACTTCGCTCTGGAGAAGACACTCGGAGTGTCAAATACGGTCTGGCTTGCGGTCCTACTGGTTATCGTCACCGTGTTCGCCACCGGGTACACCACATGGGGCCGTCGGGTGGTCGCCGTGGGTTCGAACGAGCGAACTGCCGGGGCTGCCGGCGTACGCACCGGCCGAATCAAGATCAGTGGCTACGTCGCCGCCTCCCTGTGCTACAGCGCCGCCGGAGTTCTGCTCGCCGGATATGTCAGCACTCCGAGCACCAATGCCGGTACCAGCTACCTACTCCCCGCGATTGCTGCGGTGGTGGTCGGTGGAACGGCCCTCACCGGTGGCCGCGGCAATATCATCGGCTCTGCGGTAGGTGCCCTGTTCCTAAGCCAACTGACCCAACTCGTGCTCTCACTCGGCGCGCCGTCGTCGACGCAGTTCCTCGTTCAGGCGGCAGTAATCGCGATCGCAGTCGGAGTACAGCAACTGGATTTGCGAGAACTCTCACATCGTCTACGTCCCCGAAAGGAAGCTTCATGAATATCCCTCCGGATCAACGCCTTTCAGAGAAGGTCGCACTGATTACCGGTGCAGCCCGCGGCCAGGGGCGGTCACATGCCGTGACCTTCGCCGAACACGGCGCCGACCTGATCCTGCTCGATTCTGTGAGCCCGATCGATACCGTCGGCTACTCGATGCCGACCGCGGCTGACCTGAAGGAGACCGCACGACTCGTCGAACAGTGTGGGCGACGAGTCGTGACAATCGAATCGGACGTTCGAGACGAGAAGGTGATCGGCGCGGTCGCCGCCGCAGTCGCCGAACTGGGCCGCTTGGACATCGCCGTCGCCAATGCCGGCATCCTGGGTCCGGCTAAGCCGTCGTGGGAACTGACTCGCTCAGAATGGGACGCAGTCGTCGACATCAACCTCACCGGGGTTTGGCAGACAATGAAGGCCGCGGTTCCGCACATCATTGCCGGTGGCCGCGGTGGCTCGATCATTGCCATCAGTTCGATCGCGGGTATTCGTGGAGTACCGCACGTTGCGAACTACACCGCTGCCAAACATGGGGTGATCGGTCTGGCGAATTCACTGGCCAACGAAGTTGCCTCGCACAGCATCCGGGTCAACACCGTGCATCCGACCAACGTACGTACCGAGATGATCGACAATCCGACCTCCGCTCGGATCTTCCGCCCTGATCTGGATACACCCACCCTCGACGACGGACGTGAAGTCCTCGGCCGCATCAACCTACTACCGGTGCCGTGGGTCGACAGCAGTGATATTTCCGAGGCGGTGCTGTGGCTCGCCTCGGACGAATCTCGGTACGTGACCGGAACCGCGCTGCCTGTCGATGCTGGCATGCTCGCGAAATACCCTGGCTGACAACAACAATTACCTACAGAAGGGATCTACCCATGTCACACAACGATGCACCGGTCCGCACCATCGCTCTGATCGGCCGCAAGCCGGGAATGTCTTTCGCTGAGTTTGACGAGTACTGGCGTGAGAAGCACGCCCCTCTGGCAGCGAAGGTTCCTGGTGTGATTCGCTATGTGCAGCGACATGTCGTCCCGCAGGAGGGGGCCAGTGAACCCGACAACGGTTTCGGTATCGATGGTCTCGCGGTCCTGGACTACGAGAGCGCTGAGGCCATGGATGCCGGTTGGGCATCGGAAGCGGGTCAAGCAGCACTTGCCGATGTGGAAAACTTCATCGGCAAGCATTTCGTCGTTGTTCTCGATGACCACGTCGTCGTCGGCGACTGAGCCGATTCTTACATCTAGCAATCAGTGAACTGAGAGAGTCGATCATGGATGTAGGCGTAGTTTACTTTTTCACGGACCGGGGCCCGAACCCTGTCGAGTTCGGGCAGGCGGCAGAAGCCTACGGTTTCGAGTCGCTGTTCGTACCCGAGCACACTCACTTCCCTGTTTCTCGCACAACCGAGTATCCGATCTCCTACGGTGGCCCGGAGCTTCCCGAGTTCTATTTGCGGACTTACGATCAGATCGTCACGATGTCGATGATCGCGGCTCACACCCAGAGGATCATGATCGGGACTGGCGTCTGCCTTCTCGCACAACACGATCCGATCGCGAAAGCCAAGCAGATCGCTACGCTCGATCACCTCTCCGGCGGCCGAGTCATCTGCGGCGTCGGGATGGGTTGGAATGTCGAGGAAGCAGAAGCACATGGCGTGGTGTGGAAGCAGCGCTACTCCACCGTTCGGGACAAGATCAAGGTGATGCAGGCGTTGTGGACGCAAGACGAAGCCAGCTTCGACGGTGCACGCGCCTCGCTCGCCCCGTCATGGGCATGGCCGAAACCGGCGCAGAGCAACGGTCCGCGCATCTATCTCGGCGGAGCCGGCCCCACAACGATGAGACATGCAGCCGAGTGGGCCGACACCTGGTATGTCGTGCCACCCACCGACGATCCGACTCTCTCGCGGAGCGTGCCGGAGTTCCGTCGGCTCGTCGAGGAGAGCGGCCGTGACCCCGACTCCGTCGGGATCGCGGTTGCCTCCGCGCCATCGGATCCGGCGATTCTCGATAACTACCGTGCATTAGGCGTCGAGAGAGCGGTCTTGTGGGTGGACCCGGCCGACGACCCTGGCGAGGGGATGCGCAACCTCGAGGCAGCCTCCAAGGTCCTCCCCCAGATCTCCTGACCGCCAGGTGCTTTCTATCACCGCATGGTGGGTACATCGTTTCGAAATCGAACAAAGGACACATCACAATGACTACCGACGACGTGACCGTCAACGACCTTGCGCAGCGACTGACTCGACTCGAAGACGTTCGCGCGATCGAACAGCTCAAATATCGGTATGCCGGGTACTGCGACAACGGTTACGACCCTGATGGCATCGCGAGTCTCTTTGTCGAAGACGGGCGCTGGGTTGTCGACGGCGAAGGTGGCTCGATGATCGGCCACGACGAGATCAAGGCACACTTCCGCGCATTGTCGGAAAAGATCACCTGGGCCCTGCACTACATGATCGCCCCGCGTATCGACCTCGCAGACGACGGACAAAGCGCTATCGGATACTTCTATCTGCTGTGCTTGTGCACCATCGAGAACAGTCAGGACAGCACCAAGAAGGACCCGGTCATCCTGACCATCAACTACACAGATCAATTCGTCAAACGCGACGGCACCTGGTACTTCCAGGAACTGAAGGGCCGGACTCACCAGGTCTCCAACTGGGACCAAGGCTGGGTCAAGCAACCCTTCCGTGAGTGATCAAGCAGTGCAATCCACTTCCTCATCCGCGCTGCCCGAACCAACTTGCCGACGCCCGTTCAGCCCTGAGTAGCACCTGGGGTTGAACGGGCGTCTTGTCTGCACCCACTCTGCGCAGTACGGCAATGAAGGCATGTGGACACGCTCTGGGAAGGGGTCGAACTCTTTGGGGCGCACGGTTCGACTCTGCCCGGTCCGAGAGCACGACAGGTTGCACCGGCACCGCTGCAGCCCAATGCCAATGGGAAACATGTTCACTATTTCCGGCGCTGGAATATCTAGTCGGCCCTGCAGTCAGAGCAATAGAGCGAACACTTTGTGGAGATCAGTACCAACAACGCTGCGGCGCCCGGCCAGTGACTGACCGGGCGCCGCAGCGTTGTGCCTATGGAGGTGATCAGGCAAGTGAAATTGTGACAGCCTTGCTCTGCAGGTATCCGTCGAGGGCCTCTCCGCCCATCTCCTTGCCCCATCCTGAATGCTTGAATCCGCCGAAAGGTAGCGCGGCGTCAAAGACGTTGTAGCAGTTGACCCAGACGGCACCGGCATTCACTGACTCTGCAAACCGATGGGCGCGACCGACATTCGCGGTCCAGACTCCGGCTGCCAGCCCGAACGTTGTGTCGTTCGCTCGGCGCAGCACCTCTGCCTCATCGTCGAACGGCATCATCGAGACCACCGGACCGAAGATCTCTTCCCTGGCAACAGTCATGTCGTCGTTGACGCCGCCCAGCACTGTAGGTTCGAGGTAGTAGCCAGGCTCGCGCGTTTCGGCCCCGCCGGCAATGATCTGCGCACCTTCACTGACCGCGCCGTCTACGAATGCCTTGACCTTGGCCCGGTGCTGCGCAGAAATCATCGGCCCGACCAGGACGCCACGTTCCGCGCTCGGCCCGATCGAGAGCTCCGGTACGCGCGCTGCGATTCGCGCCTGAACCTCATCGAAGATTCCGCGCTGCACGTACAGTCGAGAGCCGGCGGTGCAAGCCTCACCCTGTGCGTAGAGCACGGCACCGAGCACACCATCCACAGCGATATCGAGGTCGGCGTCGTCGTAAACTACGTTGGGGGACTTGCCACCAAGTTCGAGGGTCAGCTTGCTGAGATTGGTCGCAGCCGCTACAACAATTCTCTTGCCCGTCTCGACAGACCCGGTGAACGCAACCTTGTCTACCTGAGGGTGGCCGGCCAGCGGCGCTCCTGCGTCAACCCCGGTTCCGGTAATCACGTTGATTACGCCGTCCGGTACGCCGGCCTCGACTGCTAACTCGGCGATGCGCAGTGGCGCCAAGGAGGCCAATTCCGCCGGCTTGAGGACGACAGTGCAACCGGCCGCCAGTGCAGGAGCCAGCTTCCATACAGTGGCGAGCGCGGCCCCGTTCCACGGGATGATCTGCGCGACAACACCCACCGGCTGCCGACGGGTGTAAGAGAAGAAGTCACCCGGATTCTGGCGCGACAGGGGGATCGTTCGACCTTCGAGTTTCGTCGTCCATCCGGCCATGTAGCGCAGCAGATCGGCCATGTTCGGCAAATCGATGTCGCGAATGAATGCGTAGGGCTTGCCACAGTCCTGAGTGTCGATGAGAGCGATCTCGTCTGCGTTGACTTCGACGAGATCTGCGAAGCGGTGAAGTATGCGGGCACGGGCCTCTGCCGGCATGCGACGCCAGGGACCATCGTCGAATGCTCGCCGAGCTGCCCGGACCGCGAGTTCGACATCCTTCGGGCCTCCGGCAGCCAATTCAGCCAGCTTTTCACCGTTCGACGGGTTGAAGGTGTCAACTGTGCCACCCTCGACTGGGTCGACCCACTTGCCGTCGATCAGCAGTTGGTGCCGACTGGTACCACTCTCGGACATTACTTCTCCTTAACGTTGAGCTTCATCCCAGGTGCACGAAAGCACTTGCGTCCGAAGTGGACGACAAGAATCTCGTCAACGCTGGTATGGATATCACGAGGTGGATCTACCACCAGCAGACAATCAGTTGTACTTGAAACTTTATTGGCCGACACGTTGTCGACGGCCAGCATGACGGTTCCCAATGAGTGTTGTGCACTGGCAACATTTCCTCAGCCGCCCGCGATTGTCGACGGTGGTGGACAATCGCGGGCCTTCCCGTGCAGGTGGCGTGTGGACCAGGATCTGACCGGCCCGTTCACCCACTACAAGCCGTCGCCGAGATGACGCGGGTCAGCCGCCGACCTTCTGGCTTGCGCCGCCATCGATCGGTAGGTTCACTCCGGTGATGTAGCGCGACTCCTCTGATGCCAGAAAAACGACGGCGTTCGTGATGTCGATTGGCTCCACCCAGGGAAGGTTGGGGAGAGAGTGCATCGTTGCGAATGCGTCTCGCGAATCCTCGAGTGTGGGTTGTTCGAGGTCAGGGCGGAAGAGGCCGTAGAAGGTTTCGTTCTGCAGTAGCTTGGTGTCGACGTTGGTGGGATGTACTGCGTTGACTCGAATATTTTGCGGTCCAAGTTCATTCGCGAGGCTATGCATAAGCCCGACGATTCCGTGCTTGGCAGCGACGTAGTGGCCGACATTCGGATAGCCACCAAGGCTCGAGGTTGAGCCAGTGAAGATCACTGACCCGCCTTCACCACGTTCGACCATGTTCGGAACTGCCGCCTTGACTGTGTGCCACACCCCTGTGAGGTTCGTGTCGATCATGTCGTTCCACTGCTCTTCGGTCAGGTCCAGAACCTTGTTAGCCGAAATAATTCCCGCGTTGGCGCACACGATGTCGATTCGCCCCAGCTCAGCAAGGCCGTCAGCGACCGCCGCCTGCATCTGTTTGAGATCACGTACGTCTGCTTCCGCGATGACCACGCGACGGCCCAATGCCTCAACCAGTCGAGCGGTTTCCTTGAGGTCGCCGGACGTTGCCATCGGATACGGCACGCTGCCGACCTGGCCGGCAATGTCGATGGCGATGATGTCGGCACCCTCTTTGGCCAGGCCCAATGCATGCGAGCGACCCTGGCCGCGAGCGGCCCCAGTGATCAGCGCGACCTTGCCTTCCAAGCGGCTCATTGCGATTCCAATCTCTCAAGTTCCCCCCGCCGTGCAGCGGAGTGGACGATCAACAAACGTACGAGCGTTCGTTTCTACGATTGTGATTTGCGCGACAGGAAATGTCAACCAGCCCCGTGCTGCACGACCCTTTGCGCGCATGCGCAATCGGATGGGCCCACCCTCAAACATCGAATGGGCGGGATCGCCGGTCGGGTCGAGCAAAGATCGACGACCCACATTTGATCGTGATCGTTTGCATTACCCGCTGCGCTCCGGTGCGCCATGGCCGGATCGATCGTATTCTGCGCGACGATTGGGCCCTAATGTGCGATTTCTGAAGTCCGACTTAGTATTTCGCAATCATGAAAGGACCAGAATGCCACTCCATCTGCAATAATCTGACATACCGAGTGCCGACATAAACGCCACCGGCACCAGCACGGTTCGGGCCGCAGTCCCGAGGGCCGCCGAACGACATCCGCGCACGTTTGGGGCACCTGCTCGAAGCGACGTAGATCGCACTTGGCCGTAAGAGCGAGAAAGCACCTCCTCTTCTGCGTTTTGGTCGGCAAGCTCGAGCACGGCTCGGCGGCTCGTTCTTCGTTGCGGGGAGCCAATCGAAAGACGCAACCCGTTATGCACGCATTGCCCTAACCCCCAACAGACGCCAACTGTCACCGACTTGATTCGTTCAGAAATTACAGCGAATTTCGTTGCGTCACTCGGCCCGGCGGCAAGCCCAAAAACTCCAACTGTTCGATTTTCACACCAGTTTCGCAACAAAGTTCAGTTGAAACAACGGATTAACAATCATTCGCGATGCTCATGGCGTTCCAGCGAACATTGCCACCATCCCTAGACCGGGAGCGAACTTATGAGCACCACACCAATTGAAGTGACGAACTCTGCCATGCCAACTACCTCTGAAAGTCCGTCAACCGAACTCGACCGCCAACTCGGAGTAACGTCGATCGTCTTCATGGTCGTTGCAGCTGCGGCACCCTTAGGGGTCGTGGCGGGCAGCGTACCGCTGATCTTCGCCACCAGTGGCACCGTCACAGCTCCACTCTATTTCGCTGCGGCAGCGATCGTATTGCTCCTGTTTGCAGTCGGATTCACCCGCATGAGTCGCTGTGTCCACAACGCCGGAGCCTTCTACTCCTACATTCGCGCCGGCCTCGGCCGAACGGCAGGACTCGGCGGAGCAACTCTGGCAATGACCTGTTACGCCGTGTTCCTCGTTGGCACCAACGCTTATGTCGGCGCAGCGACCACGAACCTGATTGCCGGATTCGGCGGCCCACAGACTCCGTGGTGGATATGGTCGCTGCTTTCCTGCGCTGTGTGCGGGTGGCTCGGGTATCGAGACATCGACCTCAGCGCCAAAGTTCTTGGTGTCGCACTGATTCTGGAAGCACTAGTCATCGTCGCTATGAACGTTGCCATCGTCGCACACGGCGGAGACGCCGGACTGAACACGGAGCCGATCAACCCGACCAACACCGTCGGCGGCGCGATCGGCCTGGGCTTGGTTTTCGCATTTGGCGGATACTTCGGATTCGAAGCGACAGCAGTGTTCCGCAGCGAGGCCCGTAATCCGGAGAAGACAATCCCCCGCGCCACCTACATCGCAGTCATCGCAATTGCAGCCTTCTACGGACTGTCCTCTTGGACGATGGCCCTCGGCTGGGGCACCGACAAGGTGGTGTCTGCCGCAGAAGCGGACGCCGAATCCTTCATGCTCGATCTAACCGGACGCTACGTCTCGCCCATTCTGGCCGATATCACCCAAATCCTCATCGTGACAAGCTTCTTCGCCTGCGTCCTCTCCTTCCACAACGTCGCGGCCCGCTATCTGTTCACGCTCGGTGGCGCCGGAGCTCTGCCACGCATTCTCGGTCAGATCAACACGACCCACCGAGCGCCATCGAACGCTTCACTGACCGTCACCACTGTGTTCGCGGCACTGACCCTCATTGCGATCCTCACGGAATTGGACCCGGTCGCCGACATCTACACAATCTGCGGCGGGATCGGCACCCTCGGTCTGATTCTGCTGATGGCCGTCACCTCGACAGCGATAATCGTGTTCTTTCGCCGTGCCCCTCACCGCGGCAACATCTGGACGACTCTGATCGCCCCTCTACTTGCACTGGTCGGACTCCTCGTCGTGGCCGCTTCCGTGCTCGCAAACTTCCCGCTCATTGTCGGAAGCGCCTCCGCCGCAATCTGCGTCGGCATCTTTGTAGTCCTTGCTTTCTGCGTCGGCGTCATACAAGCCATCGCCCTTCGTCATCGCAAGCCTGCCGCATGGGCCGCACTCGCAGACTGCTGAACGACCTGCATCGCCCCACCCAACCAACCCGACTTTTACCGAACCAAGACCCAAGGAGCATCCCATGATCACTAGCACTACGACCGAAACAGACGTTGTTGTCATCGGAGCAGGCATCTCCGGCCTCACCGCGGCTCGCTGCCTCCACAATGACGGCTACCGCGTTGTCGTCCTGGAGCAGAATGACCGCGTCGGCGGTCGAACCTGGTCAGCCTCAACCGAAGGAGGTCCTGTGGACTTCGGTGGCATGTTCATCGGTTCAACACACGACCGCTCGCTGGCTCTCGGACGTTCGCTCGGCCTCACCACTGTCAGCGCGATCAAGCCCGGCACCGATGTGTTGATCGTCCCGTCCGGCCGTATGGACGCCCCCGACGGGGAATTGCCTGCAGGCTCACCAATCCGTGAGAGTCTCGCCAATGCCTACCGCCGATTGGACGCCTTGGCCGAAGCTGTTGGTGCGAAGGCACCCTGGGACCACGCCAGGGCCGTTGAGTTGGACGACTTGACCGTCGCCGACTGGTTGGACCAAGAAGTCACGTGCCCCGATGTGCGAGCCCTGCTCGAAGTCGACCTCAACTGTGTGCTCGGCGCGGGCACTGGAGACGCGTCACTCCTGTACCTGGCCTACTACGTCGCCCAATGCGAAGGCATCCGCACGCTGCTTGCGACACATGGCGGCGCACAGAACGAGTGGTGGATTGGCGGGGCGGGGCAAATAAGTGAGCGGATCGCCGTCGAACTCGGCGATGCCATCCATCTGAGCACCCGCGCCACCTCAATCAAGCACGACGAGGGCGGCGCAACCGTGAGCACCCAACACGGCGCATTTCGGGCTCGGCAGGTGATCATCGCCACACCACCCGCCGCAGCGAGCGCAATATCGTTCTCCCCCCGGTTGCCGCGCCAACGCGCCCAACTCCAGATGCGAGCCCCTTTGGGTCGCATGAGCAAGATCCAGGTGCGATACCCGAGTGCCTTCTGGGAGGACCACGGGTACTCCGGTGCGATAACTGACACCGAGACCCTAGGAATCATGATTTTCCCAGGCACCAAGCCAGCCGACAGCCAAGCGACTCTCATTGGTTTCATCGCCGGAAGACTGCTCGACCGTTTCGCCGTACTCTCCGAAGACGAACGGCGCAGCAAGATCCTCGGACTGCTCGAGCAGTGCTACGGCCCACAAGCCGCCAGCCCTACCTACTTCCACGAGACCGACTGGTCCCAACAGGACGGGGCCCTCGGCGGCCCTGCCACGTTCATGCCGACTGGTGTTCTCAGTACGGTAGGCACCGCTTTGCGCCAGCAGATCGGTGTCCTTCACTTCGCAGGCACCGAGGCGGCATCAGGATGGACAGGATATATGGAGGGAGCCGTTCGCGCCGGTGAAACGGCAGCCACAACGGTATCCGCAGCGCTCGCGCAACTCACACAGAATGCATAACTTCTTACGCCGGGATGCCAGTTGCCTTCGGACAACTGGCATCCCGGCGGTATAAAGAGACTCGTTAACATCAACTCATGCCAATCTCACGCGCCGGGTCCAACCCCCGAAACCCTGATCCGGGAAGCCGGTTGGACGAGCTTGACGAACGGATTCTGTGGGAACTCGTCCTGGACGCACGAATTTCGAACCGGGCCCTCGCAGACAAGGTGGGAGTGGCACCGTCCACGACGTTGACACGCGTTCAGCGGCTCATCGACGAAGGCATCTTGCAGTCAAGTCACGCTCAAATCAACACTGCAGCAGTGGGTTTGCCCCTACAAGCAATCATCTCTGTACGTCTCCACACCCAATCTCGACAGAACATCGATGACTTCGCAGCTACCGTCGTGGGTCTTGCGGCAGTGGTCAACGTCTTCCACCTCGGCAGTGCCGACGACTTTCTGGTGCACGTCGTCTGTACGTCGAGCGAACAGTTACGTGATCTTGTCGCTGCCAAGGTCAGCCGCCACCCCGCAGTCGCTCGCACCCAGACTTTCATAGTCTTCGGCCACTGGTTCGGATCTCAGTATGCGGGGCACATAAGCGGTTTCGACGAAATCCGCAAGGCTATCGACTGACGAGAATTCGACAGCAGAGCCCGCGAGCCATAGAGGGCCGCGCGAATGGGATGGAGTTTCGGCGTTGGTGGCTCGCAATGGTATTTACACAATGCCACCAGGTAGTGTCAACGTGACACTCAATCTTGTGACGATACGAACTTTGATCCGGGGGAAGTAGCACGTAATGGCAACAACGCCCGGCATTCGAGATGTCGCAGCGTTGTGTGGGGTATCAGTTGCGACAGTCTCGCAGATCCTCAACGGTCGACGTCTCGAACGCTACAGCGACGAAACACAACGTCTCGTACACGAGTCGGCCGTCAGCATCGGATACAAGCCCAACTCGTTTGCCCGTGGGCTACGCACACAGCGGTCCGGTGTGATCGGAATGGTGAGTAATCAGATCGTCACCACGCCATACGCAGGAAAACTCGTATTGGGCGCGCAGCACGCTGCGCAACGAGCAGGTCTGGTCCTGATGGTCGTGAACAGTGAAGGAAACGCAGATGCTGAACGTCGAGCGATTCAGTCATTGATGCAGCACCAGGTGGACGGTGTTCTCTATGCAGCCCTGGTCAAGCAGGTCGTCCACGTACCGGCCATACTCGACAACACGATCACGACCGTAGTCCACGGACTCCCCACTTCGACCACTCATCCGTCGGTTGTCTCCGATGAGCGACAGGGGGCGCATCGTGCCGTTCGGCATCTGCTCGACCACGGCCACCGTCGTATCGGATTCGTCACCACCACAGAAGATCTCGTAGCCGCTGTCGAGCGACTCATGGGTTATCGCGATGCACTGGCCGGGAGCGACGTCCAGTTCGATCCGACTCTTGTAAAAGCAGGGGAAACCAACCCGGCCAGTGCACGGCACGCGGCCATGGAACTGCTCGATCGTTCAGACCGTCCGACGGCGATCTTCTGCTTCAGCGACCATATGGCGATGGGTGTATATCAGGCAGCAAACATACTGAACCTACGCATCCCTGAAGATTTGTCGATTGTCGGATTCGGCGATCTGGAACTCATTTCTGCCGGGCTGATGCCTCAGTTGTCCACTGTTGCCATTCCCTACTTCGAAATGGGTGCGGCGGCGGTGCAGTCCGTTCTCGATCGTGTGGGGAAATCCGAACGCGATATTCCCACGCCATCGCAGGTCTTGCTGCCCTGCAACCTCGTAGTCCGAGAATCTGTAGCCGCCCCAGCCGGCCGGGTGTAGGTTCCGCTCTCTCTAACGTGCCTACACCCGCGATCGCGCCAGTGCTGTTTGGCAGATCGCCAAGTCATTATCGGCAATCATGTGGGCTTACAGCTCACCCATTCACCCTACAAACGCACCACCGTTGACGGCGATCACCTGACCTGTCACGAATGAACTCGCGTCTGAAATCAGAAACTCTGCTGTTCTAGCGATCTCCTCAGGTGTCCCCAGACGTCCCATCGGGTTTGCGCTTTTCAAAGACTCACGACGTTCGGAGCCGAACTCCGTCAGCATGGCGGTGTCGATCGCCCCTGGGGAGACAGAGTTGATCCGGATACCGCGTTCCGCGAGTGGTGTCGCGAGCGATCGAGTGAGTCCGACTACCCCGGCCTTGGAGGCTGCATATGCAGGCGATGCGAACCGCGACGACGTTTGGGCGGCCATCGACGAGATCGACACGATCGAGCCTCCTTGCCCAAATGTCTTGGTAGATTCCGCGATCACATGGAATGTTCCGGTGAGGTTGATTGAGATGATGCGCTCCCACTCTGTGAACTCGGTGGTGTCGATTGTCGAAGTTCCAACAACACCGGCCGCGTGGACGCATCCTCCAACGCCGCCAGGCAAACTCGCAGCCCGCGCGAACAAATCCGCGACGCTTGAGGTGTCCGTGACATCGACAACGTGTGACGTCACGGCCGCTTGGGGAGATAACTCCGAGATGGTCTCCTGAAGGCCCTGTTCGTTGCGATCGGAGAGGACGAGCCCGTATCCGAATTCAGAGAGTACCTTCGCAGTTGCTCTTCCGATGCCACTGCCGGCTCCGGTGACGACAACATTTCTTCTGGAGGTCAATGTTTCACGCTCACTTTCTATTTCACAGCAACGACGTTGCGGGTTGTTCGAGATGATGTTGGAGGTCGCGGAGCCATGTACATACCGCGAGTACAGACACGACGCGACCGTCTGCGTTTGCCGTACACGTCAGCATCTTCCGGATTCCGATTCCCCCGTTGGCAGCGACGACCCGCTCCTCGACTCGACCGATGGCGAGGCTGAGCACTACGGACTCGGGCCGCGGATAGCAGTATTCGGTCACTCCTGCGTCTCCGAGATCGGCCACGAATACGGAGACCCCGTCAGGTAGTCCACTTCCCGTACAGGCCGACCCAGCATCGATACCGATCGCGTCGCCTGAAAACGAGAGAGGGTAGTCAGCGCTACTGTCGATGATCTGGGTTCCCTCGCGAGGAGTGAAAAAAGCGACTTTGCACGTGCGGACACTTGCCGACTGAGTCTCGGTCTTTCCCGGAGGCGGCGGTAGTGGACTGTTCCGAAACGCCAGAATTGCTGCTTTGGCTACCAGAGTCGTCATCGAGATCGGCCGATCTCGACCGGCGTTCACTGTGCGGTGCAAGTCCACCAGTTGTGACACACATACGTCTTGTTTCGCGACTATGTCCGTACGACGGTGCCCGAGCATCTCCTCATCGTCGGACGCCAACGTCGATGCCGATATGGACACGGA
The DNA here is from genome assembly GCF_019334125.1 of Rhodococcus globerulus. NCBI lineage: Bacteria > Bacillati > Actinomycetota > Actinomycetes > Mycobacteriales > Nocardiaceae > Rhodococcus > Rhodococcus globerulus. The sequence goes on along the minus strand of NZ_CP079698.1, from coordinate 5,173,081 downwards.
CATCATGGCCTCGACATCCCTGCGAACTATCCGTCCGCCCGGCCCGGTCCCGTATACGGTTCCGATATCCAGTCCGGCGATGGATGCCAGTCTGCGAGCCAAGGGCGATGCCTTTACGCGGTGCTGATCGAGTGTCTGGTTCATCAAAGGCTCGGCACCAACTTCGTCGGCAACGGGCGGTCACCGGCAAGCTCCACGTCCCGCTGGAGTGCCACGACGATCTCTTCACGCCGGGCTATCGCTGCACGCTCGAGCCGACGCGAGATCGTAGGGGATGCCTCCCCTCCTGCCACTCGGGTGACCGGGTGATCGAGGTGGTCGAAGAGGCGGCGCTGAATCTCGTCTGCAAGCCACGCCCCGTACCCCGCGGGATAGGAACCTTGCTCGACGATGAGCACCCGATTGGTTTTCTTGATACTGGCTTCGATGGTGTCCCAGTCAATGCTGGCGCGGTCGAGCCATCGGAGGTCGACCACTTCCGCATCGACCTGCGCGTCTTCCGCTGCCGCGAGTGACTCTCCGACCATGTTCAGATAAGTCAGAATGGTGACATCGCTGCCGGTACGCGCGATACGAGCGATACCCGGCAGCAGGTGATGGTCGAGGGAGCCTAGTTCGCAGTTCTGCTTGGCGTGGTAAAGCTCTGTCTGCTCCAGGATCAGCACCGGGTCGTTGATCTCGAGAGCGGTATTGAGTAGTCCCACGTAGTCGTAAGGATTTGAGGGAGCGACAATTCTCCATCCCGGGAACATCGCGAACAGGCCAGCTGGATCCATCGAGTGCTGCGAACCGTACCCTGAACCGATCCCAACCTTGGCGCGGACCACTACCGGCATTTCTACATTTCCGCCGAACATATGTCGCGCCTTGCCGATCTGGTTGAACATCTGATCAGCCGCAACCAGTACGAAGTCCGCAAACATGAATTCGACGATTGGCCGGTATGTGCCCATCATCGCAAGCCCTCCGGCTGCCCCCACGAAGCAGTTCTCGCTGATAGGTGTTCCGATGATGCGGTTGGGGAATTGCTCGAAAACTCCGCGTGTCGCCCCGTTAGTGCCGCCGTTCAGGCGGTGAATATCTTCACCGAGCAAGAGAACGGACGAGTCGCGCGTCAGCGCGTTTCCAAGGGACCGCGCAACCGCGTCGACAAATACGACCTCCTCCGACGTCTCGTCGGTGACCGCGTCCTCCTGGTGCGCGATATCCGAGAGCTCAGAAAGGTCGCTTCGGATGTGCTCGTCCACCAGGTCTGTTGACGGCCAGAAGCGTTCCGCGATCGCTCGTTTTCCGTCTTCTCCTGTTTCGAAGAACCCGGAAAGGATGTCGTCGCACCGCTCGTTCATGGTCGCCTCGAAGGATCGGAGGTCAGCCTCGCTTGCGAGGCCTCGCTGGGCAACATAATTTCGTGCGGCCACGAGCGGATCGCGCTGCTTCCATTGCTTCTCTTCATCGCGAGTGCGGTAGCCGAAAGCGCTGCCGGCAAATGCGCCACTTTGATGGTAGAAGCGGTAGACGTCAGCCTCGACGAGAACCGGTCCCTGGCCTGTTGCCATGTGTTCGCGCGCCTCCCGCATGGCGAGATACACGGCGACTGGGTCCATACCGTCGACTTTCCAAGAGGGAATTCCGAAAGCTTGACCGCGTGCGGATAGTCGGGGCTCTGCTGTTACTTCGTCGATGTGGGTCGCTACCGCGTACTGGTTGTTCTCGACGAAGAAGCACAGTGGCAACTTCCATGCGCCAGCCAGGTTCATTGTCTCGAGTGCAGAACCGATGTTCGCCGCTCCGTCCCCGAAGTATGTGACGGTGACATTGTCGACGCGGTCGACGCCCGATTCCAGCTGTTGGCTCCAGGCGCTGCCAGCTGCGAACGGTATGCCGCCGCCGACAATCGCATTTGTCCCCAATGCCCCTGCTTCCAGCCACTGCAGGTGCATCGACCCTCCACGACCTAGGCTGAATCCGCTACGCAAGCCGAGGATTTCTGCATACGACTGACTCAGCAAATTCGAGATAGATGCCGGAAGCTCGCCGGTGTGCAGAATCGTGTGCCCTTTACTCCCCAAGTAGGCCAGTGACTTCGCGAGGAACTGATGATGCCCTCGGTGAGTTCCGTTGATCGTGTCCTGTGGATGAAGAGCAAGCGCGGAGCCAACGGCACCCCCCTCCTGCCCGATGCTCGAGTGCATCGGCCCATGTACGAGACCTTCGCTCGTGACTCGGATCAGGGACCGCTCGAATCCTCTGATGATGACGGTGTGTGCATACATCGACCACAACACATCGGATTCGATGGACTGCACATCTTCCGCATCTACCGTCAAATTAACCCAAGGAGCCTGATGTGTCAGCGCAGTCTTACGCATTAGCGTCTTCCTTCGCCGAAGCGTCGATTCCGGACGCCGACGTGCGCGGGTTTTCGCGAGCGAAGATGCATCCGATAGAGGCCACAAGGCAGAGCGTCGCCTGTGCGAGAGCTGCGTAGATCCAGTTCTTCGGATCCCCGCCGACCAATGCGATGGCAACCGACGGAGCGAAACCGAAGACCAGACCGGCGAGCTGCATACCGATTGCCAGACCGCTGTATCGAACCCTCACGTCAAATTGGCCTGCGAACAAGGCCATCGTGCTGCCATTGCCGATGCTGTAAACGAGTGCGTATGTCAGGATTGCCGCGACGTACATCAGAACAAGGTTTCCGGTGGTAAATGACCAGAGGTAGAACGCGAACGCGGGGATGCTCACGAGCGATCCGTACAGGAATACAGGTTTGCAGCCGATTCGGTCCGACAACCAACCACCAAACGGGACCGTAACCAGTGCAAGAGCACTGACTGCCACGAGCATCCAGAGGACTGTCGAGCTCGCCAACCCTACGACCTTCGTTGCATACGCGAGACCGAAGACCGTGACCATCGTGTGCGTTCCCTGGAACAACCCCAAGGCCGCGAGAGTCAGCACGGCTCCCTTGTGATTTCGCGCGAGTTCCCTCAGGGGAGAGACTGACTCAGTAGATTCCGACTTCGCTTCGATGAACTCCGCTGGGTCCTCCAGCCCCCGTCGAATCACGAATCCGAGAACGATCAGCGCCGCACTGAATAGGAATGGGATACGCCAGCCCCAGCTCATGAGCTGCTCGTCCGGAAGCATCGCGATAGGAACAAAAACCAGATTCGCAAGGATAAATCCGGAAAGATTCCCAGACTGGATCCAACTTGCGTTGAAAGCCTTACGTGACTCTCCAGAACTCTCGACCACGAGACTCACCGCCCCCGCAGTCTCACCAGCAGCGGAGATTCCCTGGACAATGCGCATCAGCATCAAGACGATGGGTGCGGCGATACCGATCTGTTCGTACGACGGAATCAAACCGATGACGAGCGTTGCAGTGCCCATCATCACCAGCGTCATCATGAGAACCTGTTTGCGCGAGAGCTTGTCACCGAAGTGTCCCCACAGCAGCGCCCCAAACGGTCTCGCCACGTAGGCAACACCGAATGACGTGAGCGAGATCAGCAATGAGAGATCTCCCGCGGCGGGAAAGAAGACTGTGCCGAAAACCAACGCGGCCGCCGACGCGTAGATGAAGTAGTCGTAGTACTCCAGCATGCTGCCGAAATAAGCTGCGAGCGTTGCACGACGACTCTGTTCGGCTGTTCTCGAGATGCTCGTTTCGGCCGGAACGGCCATGCCGTCACTTTGGTGCATGACTTCTCCTCAATCCTGATTGAGTGGATCCCAACCGCCCGAAATCCCCTGGCCACCCATTGGTTAAACGTTTTGACAAAGGAAACCTACAAGTGACTGACGTCATATGCAAGTGGCAATTGTTAGGTGGGTCGAGCGGTCTCGACGACGATCAGGAAGCTTATTGGCGAACCCAAACAGGATTGGGCCGGATCATCGAGCCTAGGCATTGGAGACCTTCGGCCCCATCGCGATATTGCTATGAGCACCCCTCCACCGAGCCCGATCAACGACGCGCGGTCGCCTATCGACATACGAACCGACGCCAAATACTTCAAAACCGTATCAAACCCTCTGTGCGACAAGGATTTTATGTTTCGATCCAGATCACGGCATCCTGTGCGACTGCGCCGAGCGGACACTCGCAGTGGCTGATCGCTCGACCGATGGACGCGAGGGCGAAACGTCATCTGGGGAATGACATGTCAGAGCAGCGCCATCAACGCTTGCAGGCTCAGACCGGCATTGGCAAGTTCGGTGACCCGATATTGGGCGTTGAACCATTGAACGCCTGTATGTATACATCGAATCAGACGGTGGATCGATGACTGACAAGTATCGACGTGCCCATTCTGCAGTCGCACAAGAACTCGGATTGAATCGGAGCTGATCCGTCAGGTGTGCCCGTCGAGTATCTGCCCTCTGGACCGTAAGAGGTCGGGCAACTCGCGTCCACAGACCCTATCGGTGCCCTGATCTATCGAAGCGCGACTCGACGGTGCTGCATTCGAGGTCAGCTTTGCAGGTCAACCTCCGGCAAATATGACTACTCCAGAGTGACGTGATCACTGACCCCGGTTGTGTGTGATTACCGGCTGGCCAGTACATCCGACTCTGTTGCGCCCGAGAAGAAATCGCTATCGGTGCGGTTCACCGACTTCGACGATTCGTTCATCGGGGAAGTCTGACACCACCGCCTGCGCCGGGACGGCAAACCCCTTCCGGTTACACAGGTTCAGCGCTCAGAATCCTCAGAGCCTCCGGCACTGCTTCGATCGTGATCGGTAGCGGCCCCACTCGGTCACCGTCGGCGTAAGCGATGATGCCCTCGGAGATGAGCCTGACCTTCTTGGATCGATACGTCGACACCGCGTCCAGATGGATGTGTGTTCCCTTGTAGACCCGGGGAAAGAGGCGCACCAGACGCAGCCGTGAACCATGCCCGACAACAGTCACATCCAGCAAACCGTCGGTCTTGGACGCACCAGGCGTAATGAGCATGCCGCCGCCGTAGGATCGCCCGTTACCGACTGCCACGAGCGTCGCGTCCATGGTGATCACCTCGTCGTCGAGTTCGATCCGGTACGGCAGCGGCCGCATCTTCGCCAGCTCGGCAAGCATCGCCAGGTTGTAGCGCATTCGCCCCTTGGGCCAGGTCATCTTGTTCGCCCGCTCGCTGACCAACGAGTCGAAGCCACTGGCAATGATCGTGCCTGACCACACCACGGACCCGTTGGCCAGCGTGATCTTCGCGAGGTCTGACTGCTGCACGATCCCGTTGGCAATCACGTCAGCGGCAGCTTCGGGATCACCTGTGGGAATTCCGAATTCGCGGGCGTGATCATTTCCCGTGCCCGCCGGAATGAGTCCGATCGGCGTGTCGGTCAGCGCCGCCGCTTGCAGTCCGATGCTGATGGCACCGTCTCCACCGACCACCACGAGAGCGTCGGTACCGTCTTCGATCGCCCGACGCGCCAGTTTCTTGGCGTCGTCAGCATCAGTGCCGATGATCTCGGTGACGGCAACTCCACGTTCACGCAGTCGCGCAACACCTTTGCGGCCGGCTGTGGGCGCATGCCCATGTCCCGCCATCGGATTGATCAGGACGGTTACCTTCTCGATCTGACTGCGGGTTTGGCTCAAGGAATCAGCTTTCCAGGATTGAGGATGCCGGCGGGGTCCACTGCATTCTTTACTGCGCGAAGAATATTCGCGCCCAATTCACCGATTTCGTCCTTCATCCACGGCCGATGGTCCGCACCGACAGCGTGATGATGAGTAATCGTGCCACCGGCAGCGATGATGGCGTCGCCGACTGCTGTCTTGGCCTTATGCCACTGAGCAATCGGATCTTCGGTCTGAGCGCACACCACGGTGAAGTACAGGGATGCACCGGTCTTGTATGTGTGCGAAATATGGCACATCACAAGCGGCTGGGTGCCCTGCTCGACCAATGCCTTGGTCAATGCCTCTGTGACCGACGAGCGCAGGTTCGCAAGATTGCCCCACGTCGTTGCCGTCTCGAGAGTTTCGCACAGCGCGCCGACGTCGAGCAGTGCGTCACGCAGATACGGTGCATCGAACCGTCCGTGTTCCCAACTGTTTCCAGGTTCAGCGCCGAGCGACGTTCCGCCGTGCGCGGTGAGAATTGCGCGGGCTTCAGCCATTCGCTCTGCGGTATGCGAGGCCGTGCCTTCATAGGTGGTGATGCCGAGGCAGCCACCCGTGAAGGCATTTTCGCCGATCTTGTCGGTGGTCGCCAGGTTCACGCCGCTCTCGGCTTCGTCCGACAACCGCAGCACTGTCGGTGCTGACCCTTCCTGAACAAGCTCGCGCAATGCTGCTGCGCCGGTAGCGAAGTCGGGAAAACTCCATCCCTCGCGAACCGTCGTCTCCGGAAGTCGGTGAACCCGCACTCGCACGTGCGTAATGACGCCGAAAGTACCCTCGGAGCCGACAAACAGTTCCCCGAGATCAGGACCCGCGGCCGATGCCGGCGCTCTACCGGTCTCGAGCACACCACTCGGAGTGACCACGGTGAGACCCTGGACCATATCCTCGAAACGTCCGTAACCGGCCGACGCCTGTCCCGAGGAACGCGTCGCCGCGAAACCACCGAGCGTGGCAAAGAGGAAACTTTGCGGGAAGTGTCCGACGGAGAAGCCGTACTCGTGCAGTAATTCCTCGGCGTGCGGTCCCGTTGTTCCGCCGCCGAACGTGGCGATGCCGGATTCCTCGTCCAGTGAGACAAGCTGATCGAACCGTCGAAGATCAAGAGAAAGTACCGCGTCGAACCCGTCCCGGATGGGATCCAATCCGCCGACGACGCTGGTACCGCCGCCGAACGGCACTACGGCAATCTTGTTGGCCCCGCAGTACCGCAGAACCTGCTCCACCTCGGCGTCCGTGCCGGGTGTGACTACTGCATCCGGCGCGTCCTGGGGTTCGGTGCTACGGCGACGCAACAAGTCCGGGGTGCTCTTGCCACCGGCTCGAAGAATCCGATCCGAATCCTCCGTAGTTATGTACTCCGCGCCGACCACGTCAGCCAGCGCGTCGACGTGCGCCTGAGACAGAGCGGACGGCGTCACTCGCACGTCCCCAATGGCAAGTCGGGATTGCTTCGGGGCCGATACACCAAGAAATCCGGTCAGCAAAGCTACGACCGCGTCCGACAGCTCACGCTTCTTTGCCGGATCGCCCCACGCGTCCCATTGCATCGGCGGTTGCAAGGCAGATTTCTCGGTACTCATGCCTACCAGTGTTACACATCAGTGTGATGTGTAAACATAGGTGGGTCGATCATCCCATTGTCTTGGAACCGTCGATCGCTTCGCGAAGTATGTCCGCATGGCCTGCATGCTGGGCAGTCTCGGCAATGATGTGGAGCAGCGTACGCCGGGCCGACCAGCGCGCACCAGGCTCGAACCACGGCGCAGACGGCAGCGGATGCGAGATGTCGAGACTGTCCAAGGATGCCACCAACTCATCCGTCCTCGCCGCGATCTGCTCATATTCGGCCACAATGCCGGCCAAGGTCTCGTCTCCCACCATGGCAAACTCGTCCACGCGCGCCTGAAGCATCGCCGGCGTGAATTTCGCCGGATCAACATCCCCACCCATACCGGATGGGCCTTCCAGGATGAAATCCACACATCCCCGCTCGGTGTGGGCCACATGCTTGATCAATCCGCCGAGGCACAGTTCACTCACGGTGGGCCGCGACGCTGCCTGTTCGTCGGTCAAGCCCCGAACAGTGACAAGTAGAAACCCGCGATGCTCGCGCAAGGTCTGGATAAGGTCCGCGCGCTCGCCGGTGAGGGTGCTGGTCGATGCGTTCATCGGTTCGTCCTTTGTTTGTGGGATCTTGCCTGTGAAAACAACGGTAGAACCCAATGCGGACAGAAACGGTCCTCATTAGAACTTCTCCACAAAAAAACTCCCGGCATCCGCCGATGAAGGCGAATGCCGGGAGTTCAACCGAACGGGAACGAAGATCAGACGGTGCGAGCCAAACGGTCAGCCAGCAGGCGCGTGAAGTGCGCCGGATCGCTCAACTCGCCACCCTCGGCGAGCAATGCCATCCCGTACAACAATTGCGCTGTCTCCGTAAGGTTTTCAGCAGAACCATCTGCCGCCTGCGCATCGCGCAGACCCGTTACGAGAGGATGCGACGGGTTGAGTTCGAGGATCCGCTTGCTGTGCGGAACCGGCTGCCCCGACGCCCGGTACATCTTCTCGAGCGTCGGCGACATACTGAATGCGTCGCCGACGATGCAGGCAGCCGACGTGGTGAGTCGCGTCGAGAGCCGCGTCTCCTTGATGTCGTCTGACAAGGTTTCGGTCAGCCACGTCAGCAGCGCACCGAATTCCTTTTCCTTCTCCTCACGTTCAGCCTCGGCTGCCTTCTTCTCGTCCTCGGTGTCGAGGTCGACCTCACCCTTGGCGATCGATTGGAAGGTCTTGCCGTCGAAGTCCGAAACAGCGTCGACCCACATCTCGTCGACCGGATCGGTGAGAACCAGAACCTCGAGGCCCTTGGCCTTGAAAGCCTCCATGTGCGGGGAGCTTTCGATGAGGTGGCGAGATTCGCCGGTCATGAAGTAGATCTGTTCCTGACCGTCCTTCATGCGCTCGACGTACTCGGCGAGAGTGGTCACGCCGTCTTCACTGTTGGTCGAGGCGAAAGACGAGATGTCGAGCAACGTCTTACGGTTGTCGGCATCGGCCATCAGGCCTTCTTTGAGCGCGCGGCCGAATTCGGTCCAGAAGGTCGAGTACTTTTCGGGCTCGTTTGCCTTCATGTCCTTGATCGTCGAGAGGACCTTCTTGGTCAGTCGACGACGGATCGCCGAAATCTGACGGTCCTGCTGCAGAATTTCTCGAGAGACGTTGAGCGAGAGATCTTGTGCGTCAACAACACCCTTGACGAAACGCAAGTAGTCGGGCACCAACTCTTCGCAGTCGTCCATGATGAAGACGCGCTTGACGTACAGGTGGATGCCGGCCTTGCGCTCACGCATGAAGAGATCGAACGGCGCCGTCGACGGAATGAACAGCAGCGCTTGGTATTCGAACGTACCTTCGGCCTTCATCGGGATGACCTCGAGCGGCTCGTCCCACGCATGGCTGACGTGCTTGTAGAACTCCTTGTACTCCTCCTCGGACACGTCGTCCTTGGAGCGAGTCCACAGAGCCTTCATCGAGTTGATGGTCTCGGTCTCGATGGTGACCTCGGGCTCTTCACCCTCGGCCGGCGTCGACGTGCGAGCGACATCCATACGGATGGGCCACGCGATGAAGTCGGAGTACTTCTTGACCAGTTCCTTGATCTTCCATTCCGACGTGTAGTCGTGCAGGCCGTTCTCGGAATCCTCGGGCATCAGATGCAGTGTCACGGAGCTGCCCTGCGGCGCCTCGTTCACATGCTCGAGCGTGTACGTGCCTTCGCCGGTCGACTCCCAGCGCGTCGCGTGGTCTTCACCGGCGCGGCGGGTCAGCAGCGTCACCTTGTCCGCGACCATGAACGTGGAGTAGAAACCGATACCGAACTGGCCGATCAGTTCCTCGGAAGCTGCGGCATCCTTTGCTTCCTTGAGCTTGCGACGGACCTCGGCGGTGCCGGACTTCGCGAGCGTGCCGATCAGGTCGACGACCTCGTCACGCGACATACCAATACCGTTGTCGCGGATCGTGAGCGTGCGTGCGTCCTTGTCGATATCGATCTCGATGTGAAGATCGGAGACGTCGACGTTGAGGTCTTTGTCCTGGTATGCCTCGAGACGGAGTTTGTCCAGCGCGTCCGAAGCGTTGGAGATCAACTCACGAAGGAAACTGTCCTTGTTCGAATAGATTGAATGAACCATCAAATCCAGCAGCTGACGTGTTTCTGCTTGGAACTCGAGCTGCTCGGTATGCGCGGTCACTTCGATCCCCTTCTCTTCTCGTTACTGGTCACAGGGATTTTACTTGACCTCGAATGCCCGGGATCGGCGCCCGCGAATCACTTGCTGTGCGCAGCACATTCAGGCCTGCCCGCCCGACTTCTCGACCACCCATGCTGCGATCTGCGCACGCGAGTTGAATCCGAGTTTGGTGAGAATATGCTCCACATGGCCCTGTGCGGTGCGGAGCGAGATCACCAATTTGGCAGCAATCTGTTTGTTCGTCAGCCCCTGAGCGACGAGTTCGGCGACCTCACGCTCACGTTTGGTCAGCACCACCGACGACCCGGTGGGCGTTGTATCCACAGGTTGCCGGCCGAGCGCAAATGCGACCGCCTCATTCATGCTCATGAGTCGACCCTGACGACGTGCCGTCCCGAATGCCTTCTCTCCCAATGCACGCTGCGTCGTCGCCGCACTTTCCTCGTGGTAAGGCTGCAGGGAGGGAAAGACGATCGTAATGCTGCCCACGGAGTGACCCAACTCCTCTGCTGCTCCCATCAGCACGGCGGCGCGTCGAGGATCCGGTTCCGCGGCGGCAATCCAGGCCAACACCTCCAGACATGCCGAGCAGGTGAGTGGATCGTTCACCTGCTCGGTGAGCTGCAACGCCTGCCCGAGCAACGCCACGGCACGATCTTGATCACCCTGCCGCCACACCGCGACAGCCATGGCCCACAGGGTGTACGACCGATAGACCGATTCCCCGTGAGATTCGCAGATCGCGAGCGCTTTTTCGTAACAGCCAACAGACCGCTTCGTTTCACCGAGCAGCTCGTACACCAACCCGAGTATCTGCAGCACGCCCACTTGCAGTGTGAGATCACCACGAGTGTCGAAAACCTCCAGTGCGCTCTCCAGCCCCGAGGATGCGCGGGGAAGATCATCGCGATAAAGCGCCAGCATCCCGTCCAACTGGTCGAGGAGTCCGTGAACAAGGGGGTCGGTGAGGTGCTCGGCAAGAGCGTGCCCCTCCTCCACCAACGCGGTTGCTGCCAAAAGATCGCCCTGCACCACTGCCAGGAGGCTGTCGGCGTGTATCGCCCAAATGCGTTCCACCGTGGGCTTTCCGGCGTCGCGAGCCAGGAAAGTATCGAGCCAATGCCGCGACTCGGTGTACAGACCGCGAGTCAGCGAGAAGTGATAAAGCGCGGTGGACATACTCAGTCCGGCGGCGACTCCGTCGTCGTTGTCGGAGAGGCAATACTCGAGCGCTTCCCGCATATTCGGAACTTCCCGGTCTAGCCGATCAATCAACTCGAGTTGCCGGGGACTGATCCATCCGGCTGCCGCGTCGAGCGCCAACTGCTGGTACCAGTCCCGGTGCCGACGACGCAGCACCTCGTACTCGCCGGCCTCGACAATCTTCTCCCGGCCGTAGTCACGGAGCGTCTCGAGCAATCGGAAGTGGACCACTGTGTCCGATTCCTCCCGGATCAGGATCGACTTGTCCACCAGCGACCCCAACGTGTCGAGCAGCCCCTCGGGTGTCAGGTCGCCACGACATATCTCCTCCGCCGCGTCGAGTTCGAAACTTCCCGCGAACACCGACAACCTGCCCCAGAGATGCTGCTCGCCGGGCGTACACAAGTCGTAGCTCCAGTCGATACTCCATCGCAAGGTCTGCTGACGCGTCGGCGCGCCCCGGCTGCCGCTGGTCAGGAGCGTGTAACGATCGTCCAGCCGCTGCAGGATCTGCTCGGGCGACATCGCGCGCAGTCTGGCAGCCGCCAGCTCGATCGCCAGCGGCAGCCCTTCCAGACGCTGGCAGATCCGGGCTACCGTCGCCTTGTTCTCCTCCGTGATTTCGAAGCCGCGCACCGCAGCGGCCGCACGTTCGGAGAACAACGTCAACGCGTCGTACCGGGGCAAGCCCCGTAGCGACGGCTCCCGATCCGGGTCGGGCACCGCCAGCGGGGACACTCGCAATACGGATTCCCCGCCGATACCCAGGGGCTCGCGCGAGGTCGTCAGAATCCGCAGCTGCGGGCACGCACGCAACAGCACTTCGGCCAATCCTGCCACCGCATCGATCACCTGCTCGCAGTTGTCGAGGACCAGTAGCAATGTCCGAGTGGCCAGGAACTCCACCAAAATCTCCGATAACGGTCGCGACGACTGGTCGCGCACGCCGAGTTCTGCGGCCACCGCTCCGACCACAAGCGACTCGTCGTGCAACTCGCCCAGCTCGACCAACCACACGCCATCGGCGAAATCCCGCTGAACATTGCTCGCGACCCGCAACGCGAGACGCGTCTTACCGACACCACCGATCCCCGTCAACGTCACCAGCCGGGACACCGACAGCAGATTCTTCACCTCCGCCAGCTCGGTGCGACGACCGACGAAGCTCGTCAGCTCCAGCGGCAGATTTCTATCGGCTTTCCGAGCCACCGGCGATGCGGGTGGATGCCATCGCGTCGACGGCGGCTGCGGATCCCGTGGGTCGGCCCCTGGGGCGGCGCGTAGCGCCATCTCATCGACCGGCAAACCGCGGCGGACCTGCAACTCCCTAAGATTCTCACCGAGCACCGACGTAGAAGGACGGTCCCCTGGATCCCGGGACATTGCCTTCTCTATGACGGCACATACGTCGTCGGGGAAACCGTGCTCACGCATGTCGGGAACTGGCTGCGCGGTGATCCGTAGGAACTGGGCAACAACCTGCTCGCCGCTGCGGCGCTCGAATGCCGCGTGCCCGGTGAGGGCGCTGAACAGAGTGGCCCCGAGCCCGTACACATCCGAGGCGGGACTTGGCGGTTCACCACCGAGAACCTCCGGGGCAGTGAACGCGGGCGAGCCCGTGACAGTGCCGGTCGCGGTCTTGAAACCGTCTGCAATGTGTGCGATTCCGAAGTCCGTCAGGGCCGGTTCACCGTAGTCGGTGAGCAGAATATTGGCAGGCTTGACGTCGCGATGCAGAATGCCGAGTCGGTGCGCGGTCTCGAGCGCCCCCGCCATCTTCACCCCGAGCCGCAGGACTTCCTCCAGGTCGAGCGGCCCGTTCTCGCGAATCTTGGTGTCGACGGACCCTTGACGGTGGTAGGGCATCACCAAGTAGGGACGACCGGTATCGGTGGTTCCAACCTGCAGGACACCCACGATATTCGGATGCCCGGTCAGTCGCCCCATCGCTCGCTGTTCCCGAAAGAAGCGCGCCCGATTCTCCTCGTCGAGGTCGGCGGTAAGGACCTTCACGGCCACCGTGCGGTCCAGCCCGGCCTGCGTGCAGCGGTACACCACACCGAAGCCGCCGCGCCCGATCTCACGGGCATCGTCGAATCCCGCCTCTCGCAGCTCATCCGAAATGAACGGAAGCACGTCACGACGCGTTTGGAGTGGATCGTTCTCGTCCATGTGCTACTTCGATTCCGCGGCATCGTCGATGATGCACCGTCGCGTTACCTCTCGATAATGTGCCCACACGGGCCTGGCCGTCAACGCAGCGCACTTTCGACACCCGGGCGCAGACGCCTCAAAAAAAGGAGTGCGGTCGGAACGGACGCAGGTACCGACCAACACTCGAAATGTGAGACATATCACTTCATTTTGATGATTAGTTTCAACCCACAATGCCCTACCTGCCACCTATGCAAACGTCCAGGTCAGTGCCCTGACATGTCGAATAGCGCCGACCGTGCCCGGGCTGTAGAACCGATAGCGAGATACTTCAATGTGACTTCGACCACGCCGAAAGTCCACGACCTATCGATAACACCCACTCGAATACCAGTTCTCGGGAAGACCTACGCGCACCAACCCCGACTTCATGAGTGAAGGACATGCATGCTGTTACCGATGGCACCCACCGATTCGCTATTTCTTCTCGGCGAGTCCCGCGAGAACCCGATGCACGTCGGTGGCCTGGCGATCTTCACCCCACCCGACGGAGCATCCGCAACCGACATGCGCGCGATGTTCGATATCGCCCTCACCGGCGGCAAAGTAGCCGAAGTGTTCCGTAAGCGGGCCCGGCGCTCCCTCACCTCGCTTGGCCAGTGGGGATGGGAAACCCTCGCCGACAACGAGATCGATATCGAGCACCATGTACGCCGCGACGCACTTCCCACCCCGGGCGGCATGACCGAACTCACCGCATTGATCTCGAGATTGCACGGCACTCTGCTCGACCGCAGCCGCCCACTATGGGAAATGCACTTGATCGAAGGGCTCACCGACGGCCGCTACGCCGTGTACACCAAGATCCACCACGCCCTCGCCGACGGAGCCAGCGCGATGAGGCTGCTCCGCGAGAGCATGAGTGAAGATCCCCACCGTCGAAACATGTCCGCCCCCTGGCAGGTTCCGCACTCACTGAGATCGGTGCCGACACCGATCGCGGCAAAGTCCAGCGCGCAAGGATCGTCCCTACCTGCAACCTTGTGGGGAGCATCTCGGGCCGCCGTCGGTGAGGTGGCCGGACTGATACCGACGACGGTCCGCACCATGGACCGCGCCGTACGCGGCAAAGGCAGCGCTGTCTCCGTGACCGCGCCCCACACGTTGTTCAACGTTCCGATCGGTGGAAGCCGCCACATCGCCGCCCGTTCCTTCCCTCTCGAACGGATCCGATTGCTGGCCAAGCACTCCGACGCCACCATCAACGACATCATTCTGGCAATGTCCGCCGGCACCCTCCGCCACTACTTGCACGAGCGAGACGCGCTACCGTCCGCCCCCTTGGTTGCTATGGTCCCCGTGTCATTGCGCGCCACCGACAACGCCGACGATCGCACCGCTGGCGGTAATCGCGTGGGACTGCTCATGTGCAACTTGGCTACTCACCTCGACAACCCCACCGACCGACTCGACGTGATACGCAATTGCATGAATGAAGGAAAAGACTCACTCCGCGCGATGAGTCCCGCCCAGGTACTCGCCATGAGCGCCCTCGGAATCGCTCCCCTCGGAATGGAAATGCTTGTCGGGCAGCGGGGACCGCAGCGGCCGCCGTTCAACATCATCATCTCCAATATTGCCGGTCCGCGTACACCGTTGTACTGGAACGGATTCCGTCTCGACACTCTCCACCCCCTGTCGATCCCGACAACCGGACAAGCTCTCAACATCACCTGCACCAGCAGCGACGATCAGATTTCATTCGGGCTGACCAGCTGCCGAAGAACCGTTCCGGACCTCAACCCCCTGCTCGATCACCTAGGCACCGAACTCGAACTCCTCGAAACCGGCGCCGGCCTGTAATCCACCACTCCTGCAACGATCGCCACATCCGCAACCAGGACAGGGACATTCACCATGGGCTTCCAGATTCCGCAATCCTCGACATCCCCGATTACCGCCACGAACTCTGCCCCACGCGGTGGAGCAATCAGTACCGCAGAGATCAAAGCTCGGATGGAGGTCATGTTCGCCGACCGTGACCGGGACCGCAGGGCAAGAAATACCATCTGACACGGACTCTGAATCTTGGTGTTCTGCTTCTATAGAGAACATGCACACCGATACGACAACAACCCGACGACGAACTCTACGTCGCCTCGCGATGATTATCGGGGTGGCGGGAATCGTCGTCGGGCTTGTTGCCTTGATCGCAACGCGTCTGGCCGTAGAGCGCAATGTGGTGATTGTTCTGGCGTCCTTCGCCCCGGTGGCGATGCTTGCACCCTTGATCGGTGGGGTGGCGGCAGGCTTCGGCCGACGCTGGATCTTGTGCGCAGGATCGGCGGTAGTCCTTGGCCTGTTCGCGTGGACGGTGGGTCCGCTGTACGTGGGTGGACCGACCGGCGCCGCGAACGGACCGTCCATTCGAATCATGCAGGCGAACCTGATGGTCGGTTCAGCGGACCCGGAATCTCTGGTTGCCACCGTCCGCGACCGCAATGTGGATGTGTTGACGGTGCAGGAGTTGACGTCAGGTGCGGCCGAAGCACTGAAAACCGCTGGGCTCGAGGATGTTCTGCCCCACCAGTTCTTGGTTCCCTATGGCGGCGGCGGAGGCGGAGCGGGAATTTACAGTCGCTTCCCTCTGTCCGCCACACGAAGTTTGGACGGCTTCTCCCCCGAAACCCTAGCGGCCGAGTTGAATGTCGGCCTGGCGCAGCCGGTCACACTGTTTGCCGTCCACACCGCACCGCCGTACATCTCCCCCGCCTCGATCTGGGCAGCGGAACAGCGCACGCTCGGCAGCTACCTGGCCGACGTCGACGGTCGCGATAACGTCATAGCGAGCGGAGATTTCAATGCAACTTACTCACACAAGGAGTTTCGTGATCTCCTCACGAACGGGTACACCAGCGCAGCCGATCAGGTAGGTGCGGGGCTGATCCCGACCTACCCGACCGACAAGCCATACCCCGCAATAGTCGGCATCGACCACATCCTCACCAGAGGCCCGGTGGCGACGTCACTCGACCGTATCGACGTCAAAGGATCCGACCATCACGGTCTGATTGCCGACATCACGCTGGCGTGAAAGCTAACTGAGCAACCGAGCTTTTGCCGCCGCAAATTCTTCGTCGGACAAGACTCCCGATTGATGCAAGCGACCTAGTTCCTGAAGCTTCGAGACAAGGTCGTCACCGGCCGGCGGCGCTGCCGGGGCAGCCTGTTGCTGCGGCGGCGGCGCCTGTTGCTGCTCGTACTGGTCATACTGCGCCTGCTGCTCGCTCGCCTTCCGCTGGCTACGCCGATCCATGGCATTGGATGTCGCCTTTGCCGTTCCGGCCACCACTGCTGTGCGCGCGACGGTGCCGAGCAATCCCGGCCGTCCTCTGCGTCCACCTCGAAAAACCATGCTGATCTCCTCTGCTTGAGACGATGCCTGAGCTACCTAGAGCGCCGCAGCGACTGCGGCCACTACGACGTCGTGTGGGATCTGAACATGGAGAACTACCTCGCCACCGCCTGCGCGGGCCTTGGTGGTGAAGTCTCGCGCCCACGTCTGCTCGTAGACGATGACTGCCGCTGAGGTACCTGGTTCCAGGGACTCACGAACCACGTCGAGATCCTCGTCGCTGATCAGAGCCTTTGCCTCGATCGACAGGATCGCCAGGCCGATGTCGGTGAGGTCTTCATCGACGTCGACCTGCCTGATGCTGCCATCGAGATCTTTGGCGATGTACACGAGATCGAGCAGGGTCACGAACCCACGCTCGACGATATTCTGCAATGCGGCGACGGTATCCGGGTCCACTCTCGAACCTGGGAACCCCAGCACCACCAATTCAACCGGGCCGATGTCCAATGGATCGTTCATCCATCAAGGGTGGTACGAGCGCACATGCACTCGCTTCACCCGTCGCGGATGAATTACTGCCGACGACCTCGGAGAACCTCGCGCATCGGACGGAACCGAACTCGGTCTGCCTCGAGTTGGCGTCGGGCTTTGCCCCGGGTGACAAGCACACCGATGATGCCGAGAATCCAGACCGGGTACTGAACCAACCAGGCCACCCGGAAGCCGTCGAAGGTATAGCCGCCCATGTGGCCGAGAATCACACCCATCACCTGGATCACGATCAACGACGCCAGGAATCCACCGATATTGACCATTCCCTGAGCGGTGCCCATCGACGAACTGGGATTGGACGTGCGGGCGTAGTCGAAGCCGATCACCGAACCCGGACCGCCGATTGAGATCACGATGATCAATATCGTCAGCAACCACAGCGGTGACGGTTCGCTGCGGGCCAGCACGATCGTCCACATCACCGCACTGCTCACCATGATGGAAAGAACGAGCCAGGATCGGCGCATCGGATACCGGCCGGTGAGGATGCCGAGGATGGGGCCCGCAACGATGGCGGAGATCACCGACAGGGTCAGTAGCGAACCGACTGTTGCGGCGTCGAGGCCTTGCGCCGACGACAGGTACGGAACTCCCCACAACAACGCAAATGTCGTGATCGAGAATTGTGTACCCATGTGACTGAAGAACCCGAGGCGTGTGCCCGGACGCATCCAGACCGTCTTGATCTGGCGGCCGATCTCCTTTGCCCCGGCGGGAACCGCAACAATCTCGGTTCCCGGCGGAGAATCACGAATCAGGCTGAGCGCCAATGCAAAAGCGAGTAGCCCCAGGCCGGCCGCGCTGCCGTAAGCCAGCGTCCAACCGGTCCCGGTCAGCAGCAACATGAACGGCAGGGCCGAAAGTACTTGTCCCAGTTGACCGAGAATTCCCGTGAACTGTGACACCAGTGGTACCTGCCGCGGTGGGAACCACTGCGGAACCAGTCGAAGCACGGAGATGAAGGTGAGAGCGTCGCCGGCCCCGACCGCGATGCGTGCGCCAATCGCGACGGGCAGCGATTCCGTGAACGCCAACGTCAGCTGCGCACACGTCAGGATGAACGCGCCGACGCCGATCATGATGCGAGAGCCGTATCGATCGAGCAGCACTCCCGCCGGGATCTGCATACCCGCGTACACCACGATCTGCAGCACTACGAAACTGGACAGCACACTGGGAGTAATCGAGAAACGTTCTGCTGCAGCCAGACCCGAGACACCAAATGAAGTGCGGTGAAGGACGGCGATTACATACGCGAATACACCGATACCCCAGACCAACCACACTTTTTTCATCGCGCAGTTATCTTACTAGTAGTTCGCCAGGCTTACGGCTTTTTTGACTACTCGCGGCCTTGCGAGATCCAGTTAAGATCTGCCGAACGCTCCCCTTCGGTGATGGCCGCAAGCGCGTCGAGTCGGGCGATCTGATCCTCGGTCAGCACGATGTCCAGTGCGCCGGCGTTCTCGCTCACGCGCGCCGCAAAACGGGTGCCGGGAATGGACACCGACGGCAGACCGTAATGCCGTCCCTTGGCGTCGAGCCACGCCAGTGACACCTGCGCCGGAGTGGCTCCCGATTCGACGCCCACGTCGCGCACGACGTCGAGCACCTTCTGGTTGGTGGCAAGCGCGGAGTCCGTGAAACGCGGGAAGCGTCGACGCAGATCGTTCTCGCCCCACTCGCTGGGATCGAACGACCCTGCGAGGAACCCTCGTCCTACGGGAGAGAACGGAACAAATCCCACGCCGAGCTCAGCGGCGGCCGGCACCACCTTGTTCTCCACGTCGCGACTCGAGATGTTCCATTCGGACTGAATCGCGGAGATGGGATGGACCGCATAGGCGCGGCGCAATTCGTCTCCCGTTGCTTCCGAAAGCCCGATGTGGCGGATCTTGCCGGCCTTCACCTGCTCTGCCATCGCGCCCACGGTGTCCTCGATCGGAACGCTCGGATCAACACGATGGAGGTAGTAGAGATCGACGTGGTCGACGCCGAGTCGACCGAGCGATTCCTCGAGTGCCTGTGCCACGTAGGCCGGATCGCCGTTGATCCCCCGCTGACCTGCCGACATGCCGCCCACTAACCCGAACTTGGTGGCTAACTGAACCTCGTCGCGCCGACCTTCGAGCAATTTACCCACGGCCCGCTCGCTCGCACCGTCGCCGTAGATGTTTGCAGTGTCGATGAAGGTGATCCCGATATCCACCGCATGATGAAGCGTCGCGAGTGCTTCTGCCGGATCCACCGGGCCGTACACGGGGGCTACCGACATAGCGCCGTAGCCTTGCGCGCTAACGGTCAGACCTTCGGCCAGGGTGACGGTGGAAACAGGCATGAACACTCCTCGAGATCGAATGAAGGAACAACCCTCACAGTGTGTACCGAAACTACCGGCGGCGCATTCAGGCCAGGACAGCAAGCTCCGGCAACCCCGCCACCACAACGGCGAGGTTGTAGCCTGTCATCCGCAATTCACCGTTGTCTCCGGTTCTTGCGTACTCCGCATGCCCGAAGGCGCGTTCATGTTTCACGCCGTCGGGGGTGATTCCCTCCGCTGTGGACAATCGCTGGAACTCCGTACGCGTCGGATCACCACCGAAGCGCCCGAAGCCGGCGATACTGTCCCCTTCGGCCTTCATGACGTAGACGTGTCGATCCGCGATCCCGAGATCCGCCTCCACCTTTGCTCGCACACCCGGAGATCCGTAGAACACCACATCGTCGACCGATGCACTTGCACCCCGTTGCAGCGCAAGCGAAGTCGCGAGGGATCCGTAGGAATGACCGAGTGCGGTGATGTGCACATCCGGCTTCGCAGCGCCCGCTCGCAGGCCGTGAAAGAAACTCCCCAGTGCATCGGCCGCGATACCCGCTTTCGCGGAACGGCTCACGTCGAAACTTGCCCGACCGAGGTCGAATTTTCCGGGGCCGATGACTTGAGGGGCGTCGTATCCGATCCAGGCGATCGTGGCAACGCTTTCGTCACGTCCGGCACTGTGGAGCTGACGCTGTGCCTCGTCGCGCAATCGTGTTGCCTCCCCGACCATTCCGCGCAGTGAGTCTTTGACATTGGTGTTGAGCCCCGGAACGGTCACGGCAATGTGATCAGCCGTATCCGGATCGCCGATCGCTATCGCGGCAAACCCGCGCTCGCCGGAACGCATATCCATCAGGACCAGCTTGCGATCGGGTTGTTCGTGCAGGAGCTCGTCCAGCGCATTCAGATCCTCGAGTTTCCGCTGCGCATACCAGAGGCCCGCACCGGTATTGCTCAAACGTCCACCGAAGTATTCGCGGTGCAGTTCCTGAGAGATACGCACCGAATCATCTTGTAGCCGTGCCCGTTCGGCCTGCACACGTCGCAGATTCACCGGACTGCGCACACCTGTCGGGATACCGTCGAGATTCGCAATCAGATCCGGCGCGCGCTGCACTATTTCTCGTCGGCGCGCCGGACTGAAAGCGCGCCACTCTTCGTTGACACGAAAAGCCTTGTCCCGCAGATCCGTACCCACCTGCGACCGCACGGACAGTGCGTGGTGCAGATCCGCGGATACCAGCAGAGCTTCCCCGATCAACTCACGCGCGGCAGCCGAGAGCAGCTCTGCGTGAACGTGAAGGGGATGCCCTTCGGCAATGGGAGCGACTGCCGATACCGAACCGTCTTCACGGATCTGTAATTCGTCGGAGGCAGCCTCCCTGCGCAACAAGTCCAGCCGTCGTCGCATGTCTCGAACACGGTGCGCAACCAGGACACCCTCGAGTCCTCCGGCAAGTTGTTCGAGTGGTTCGACGTCCCACACGTCGATGTCAGTGAGATCCACTCGGGTCAGGACGAACGAGCAGCGATTCGAGCCTGAACCTCGGGTCGACGCAACGGCGGGACGGTTTGGGGTGGCTGCTTGCGCGGCGGCAGTGCACTCAGCAAACGCGTCGTGGTTTCGGTGACCTCGCGAACTGCCTGTTCAAAGGCATCACGGTTGGCATCGGAGACCTTGGCAATCCCACTCACCTTACGTATGTATTGGCGAGAGGCTGCCTCGATCTCCTCCGCTGTGGCAGCTGGTTCGAGTCCTCGGAGTTCGGTGATGTTTCGGCACATAGTTCGACGATAACCGCGCTCAGCCACCTCGTCACGGACCGATACACGAATGCATCCAAATGGCCACGCAAACCCAAGCATCACGGTAGTTTCAGTAAAATTCTCCCCAAGTGACTGGAAGTGGCCACATGGACTCAGCTCTCACATCGGTCGGTCTTCCGATTGCACTCGCGATCATCATGTTCGGCCTCGGACTCTCACTGACCCTCGAGGACTTTGCCCGTGTCGCAAAAGCACCCAAAGCAGTCTCGATCGCCCTCGTCTGCCAGTTGATACTGCTGCCGGCCGCCGCGTTCGGGCTTGTCACCGCCTTCGATCTCGATCCCCTGCTCGCTGTCGGCATGATGCTCCTGGCAGCATCGCCGGGCGGCACCACAGCCAACTTGTTCAGCCACCTCTTTCGCGGCGATGTTGCGCTCAATGTGACACTCACAGCAGTAAATTCAGTGATCGCCGTGGTTACCCTGCCGGTGATCACCAACTTCGCCCTCGGCTATTTCGAACCTACCGACGCCGACGACACCCTCGGCCTCCAGTTCACGAAGGTTGTGCAGGTTTTTGCCGTCGTCCTGATTCCGGTGGCAATCGGGATGTGGGTTCGCCTGCGCAGTAGCGCTTTTGCCCAGCGAATGGACAAGCCGGTGCGCATCGGGTCGGCCATCGTGCTGGCGCTGGTCATAGTCGGCACTGTCATATCGGAGCGCGAGAATATTGCGGACTACCTCGTCGACATCGGAGTTGTCGCAGCACTGTTCTGCCTGCTGAGTCTGTCGATCGGATACATCGTTCCCAAGCTTTTCGGTATCGAGGACCGCCAAGCCATTGCCAGTTCGATGGAAATCGGGATCCACAACAGCACCTTGGCCATCACCATTGCCGTCAGCTTGATGGACAACGTGCGTCTGGCAGTACCGGCCGCGGTCTACGGCGTCGTCATGTTCCCGTTGGCCGCGGCATTCGGTGCGGTCATCACGCGAAAATCTCGAAATATGGCCGAGATCGACTGAGATCAGCCTGTTTTCGCTAATTCTCTTGCGTGCTGCTCAGATCCGTTCCGAGCGCCCCGGCAAGAGTGCGAAGACAGATCACACGCAATTCTTCCTGCGGAATCGACGGTTGATCGAGCCAGTTCAGGCACACCGCACGAACGAAGGCAATCCAGCCGCGCACCGCGACAGCGGCAATCTGCCTGCGCTCGTCGTCGAATCCCAGCGCGTCGAGGATCCGAATCTGTTGCTGTTCCAACTCGCGCTCGACTATTGCCCGGATACCCGCTTCAGCCGACAACGTCCCGACATTGATTGCGCGCACTCCCTTACTGTGCGACTTCACGTACGCAAAGTAGGCATCCAGCCCAGCCGCGATTTGCTCCTGGATGGGCAGCGTCGAATCCGGCGCCGTCACGTCGAGGAGGTGCTGGGACTCTCGCTCGACTATCGCCGCGAAGAAGTCGCGCTTGGTCGGAAAGTAGTGGTACATCAGCCCACGCGAGACGCCCGCGATTTCGGCGACCTCTTCGATCCAGACATCCTCGTACGACCGGTCGGCAAATAGTTGCGCACCGATGTCGAGGAGTTGCGTGCGTCGCTGCTCGCGATCGAGACGCTTACGTGGGGTGACCATGGCGAACTCAGATTACTACTTGACACCGATTCAGTAAGGCGTACTTTGCGTACTAGACACCAATTCAGTAAGCGAACTCTTCTCGGGGGACAACGATGAGCGTCGACGCAACGCCGAACACGGGCGCGCCTGCTATTCCGCATCCGGCCTGGCGCCTCCCCCTCCTCGGCGACATTCTGGGTGTCAACGTCCGTACACCACTGCAGAACTCAGTGAGCATCGGCCGCGAACTCGGCCCGATCTTCGAACGCAATGTAGTCGGAAATCGCTTTGTCTTCGTATCCGGCGCAGACATGGTTGCCGACCTTTCCGATGAGTCCAGGTTTGCAAAACACCTGGCACCAGGCGTCAAAGCCCTACGAGGGATCGGCGGCGACGGACTCTTCACGGCCTACAACAGCGAACCCAACTGGGCCAAGGCCCACAATCTTCTGGCTCCGGCGTTCAGCCAGACGGCCATGCGCTCGTACCACCGCACGATGCTCGACGTGGCCGGCGAACTGGTTGCGTACTGGGACCGTCATGGCACCGACTCCCCCATCGACGTCTCGGCTGACATGACCAAATTGACGCTCGAGACAATCGGCCGCACGGGGTTCAGCTACTCCTTCGATTCGTTCGAGCGCGAAGAACAGCATCCGTTTGTGAAGGCGATGATCGGCACCCTGTCCCATTCACAGCGGACTACGTTCCTCAAATCCACAGCCCTCGGCCGACGCCTCGCACGGCGAGCAGACCAACGCGACGACGTGCGCAAGGCATACATGGCCGAAGTTGTGGACGAGGTGATTCGCGCTCGGCGAGAGAACCCTGGCGGCGCACACGAAGATCTTCTGGAACTGATGCTGCGTGCTGCCCGGGAGAATGATCCCAACCGGATCGACGAGCTGAACATCCGGCACCAGGTCGTCACCTTCCTGGTCGCTGGGCATGAAACAACCTCCGGCGCTTTGTCGTTCGCGCTCTACTACCTGTCGCAGAATCCGGAGGTCTTGGCCAAAGCGCAGGCAGAAGTTGATGCCGTGTGGGGCACGGAAGAACCGGTATTCGAGAAGATCGCAAAATTGCGGTACGTCCGACGCGTCCTCGACGAATCATTGCGGCTGTGGCCGACGGCCCCGGCCTATGCCCGCGCCGCTCGGCAGGACACCACGTTGATCGACAAATACCCGATGAAGAAGGGCGACTGGATGCTTGTCCTCATCCCGTCGCTGCACCGAGATCCCGTGTGGGGCAACAATCCGGAAGCCTTCGATCCGGACAGATTCTTGCCGGCAAACATCAAGGCGCGCCCCGCCCACACGTACAAGCCCTTCGGAACCGGCGAACGCGCGTGCATCGGAAGGCAATTCGCCATCCATGAGGCAGTTCTCGTTCTGGGAACGATCCTGCAGAAGTACACCGTCGAACCGGATCCCGAGTACCGGTTGAAAGTTGTCGAGCGTCTGACCCTGATGCCGGAGGGATTCACGCTGTCGGTTCGCCGACGCTGATCCATCGTGCCCGAATCGTCCAAAGAGCTGATTCCAGGTCTACTATCAGCGAGGGCCTGCCGGTCCGAGGCTGGAACCGCGCTCACCTGGGAGAACACAGTGAAGAGAAATTACCTTGTTGCGGCAATCTGCGTAGCTGCCGCACTGGCTTCCGGCGCGTGCTCGGCATCGGTCAGCGTCGGCGAGAAGCAGGTACCTGCCGACAAGGTCGCAGCCCAGATGTCCAGCCAGCTTGCAGCGACTGTCGGTAGGGCACCCGACGACGTCACCTGCCCAGAAGGACTCGACGCGGAGGTCGGTGCGACCGTCGTGTGCGCCTTGACCGACCAGGGCACCGAATACGACGTGACGGGAACTGTGACCAGCGTCGACGGCGACAACGTCAAGTTCGACGTGCAGGTGGCGGATACCCCGAACTAACTGCTGTGCGCCGTTGTTAACCGCGGGCGGTTAACAACGGCGCACAGCAGATTTGTCAGAGACGCTCGATAATCGTCACATTTGCGGTGCCGCCACCCTCGCAGATGGTGAGCAGGCCGTAGCGTCCACCGGTGCGCTCGAGCTCGTTGAGCAGCGTTGCCATCAGCTTGGTGCCGGTGGCGCCGAGCGGGTGACCGAGGGCAATTGCGCCACCGTTGACGTTGACCTTGGCCGGATCCGCGCCGATTTCCTTGATCCACGCGAGGACAACGGGAGCAAAGGCTTCGTTGATCTCGACGATGTCGATGTCCTCGATGGTCAGCCCCGTCTTCTCCAGCGCATGCTGCGTTGCCGGAATGGGCGCGCTGAGCATGAAGATGGGGTCGTCACCGCGGGCGCTGAGGTGATGAATCCGGGCGCGGGGCTTGAGACCGTGCTTCTTGACGGCTTCTTCCGACGCCAGGAGCAGTGCGCTCGCTCCGTCCGAGATCTGGCTTGCGACAGCAGCTGTCATCCGGCCGTCTTCGACGAGGACGTTGAGCGACGCCATCTTCTCGAGGCTGGTCTCACGGGGGCCTTCGTCGACGGTCGCGTCGCCCATGGTGACGATCTCGTTGTCGAAACGGCCTGCTGCGATGGCGGCCTTGGCGCGCTCATGGCTCTGCAGTGCCCACTTCTCGAGGTCTTCGCGGCTGACATCCCACTTCTCGGCGATCATCTCTGCGCCCTTGAACTGCGACACTTCCTGGTCGCCGTAGCGCTCGGTCCAGCCGACGGAACCGGAAGAGGGAGTGTCGAATCCGTACTGCTGGCCGACGATCATGGCTGCCGAGATCGGGATCTGGCTCATGTTCTGCACGCCACCGGCGATGATCAGGTCTGCGGTGCCGGAGAGGATTGCCTGCGCACCGAAGTGGACGGCCTGCTGGCTGGAACCACACTGACGGTCCACCGTCACACCCGGAACGTGCTGGGGCAATCCTGCTGCGAGCCAAGACATGCGGGCGATGTTGCCGGCCTGGCCACCGATGGCGTCGACGCAACCGAAGATGACGTCGTCGACCTCTGCCGGATCGATGCCGGTGCGCTCGACAACCGCCTTGATGACGTGTGCGCCCAAATCGATGGGGTGCACTCCCGACAGTGCGCCGCCGCGCTTACCGATCGGGGTGCGGATAGCATCGACGATGTAAACCTCGGACATGATCTTTACTCCTAGTTCGATAGTGCAGCAGTAGTTTTGGGTGCGGCAGCTGCCGCAGACGGATCAGAGAGTCCGTCGAGAACAATTGCGAGGTACTGAGCTGCAACGGTGTGCGCGGTCAATGTGCCACCCGGCCGATACCAACGCACGGCAACCCAGACGGTGTCGCGCATGAAGCGGAAGACCAGTTCGATATTGAGATCGGAGCGGAAACTTCCGTCGGCGACCCCCGCCTCGAGCACTCCCACCCACAGGTCCCGGAACTCGGTGTTGCGTTCGACCAGGTACGAGAATCGCTCGTTGGCTACCAGGTGCTTGACCTCGTCCTGATAGATCGCGACGGCCGAATGCGACGCATCGATCGCTTCGTACGACGTGACGATCAGCGCTTCGAGCGTTGCCCGACTGTCAAGACCTGCAGCCACGATCTCGCGGTACTTGCCGAACAAGTCGTCGAGGAACTGGTGCAGAATCTCGTCGACCATCGACTCCTTGGAATCGAAATGGTGATAGAGACTGCCCGACAGTATCCCGGCTGCATCGGCAATATCGCGTACCGTCGTCGCCCGTACTCCGCGGTCGGCAAACAGGCCGGCTGCGATCGCGAGAAGTTCGTCGCGGCGACCGGATTTTCCTGCAGTGTCGTCGGAATTTCGGGATGGCGTCATGATTTCAATCCTATCCAGGGCTTCACTGTGCGCCGCTCTGGTAGTCGGTGCTACCAGAAAGGCGCACGGCAGGCCTACGCCCTCTGCGAAGAAACAGAAACGATCTCACCAGTCATGTATGTCGTGTAGTCGCTCGCCAGCATCGCGATCACCGAAGCGATTTCCCACACCTCGGCCGCGCGGCCGTAAGCCTCACCCGACGCCAACTGGTCCAGCAGTTCTTCGCTGGTGACCTTTGCCAGGAAGGCATGGCGGGCGATGGACGGCGAGACGGCGTTGATGCGGACGCCGTACTCGGCAGCCTCGATCGCACTGCAACGCGTCAGGGCCATGACGCCGGCCTTGGCCGCTGCGTAATGGGCCTGCGAATGCTGTGCACGCCAGCCGAGAACCGATGCGTTGTTGACGAGAACACCGCCGTGCTCGACGCTCTTGAAGTAGCGCAGTGCGGCGCGCGTCGCACGGAACGTGCTGTTGAGGGTGATGTCGATGACACGATCCCACTGGTCATCGGTCATGTCGACGACCGGTGTTTCCCCGCCGAGGCCTGCATTGTTGACCACGATGTCGATGCGACCCAGCTTCTCGGCTGCGCCGTCGAAGAGTGCGTCGACCTGTGCGGTACTGGAGACGTCGCAGATGATCGATTCGACCTGCTGGCCGGGGAATTCGGCCTTCAACTTCTCGACGGTCTCGCCGAGACGACGCTCGTGGAAGTCGGAGACGAGGACGTCGCCGCCTTCCATCAGGACACGACGCGCGGTCGAGAAACCGATACCCGTTCCCGCGGCGGCGGTGATGACGGCCTTCTTGCCCTTCAGCAATCCGTGGCCCGGAGTTTCCTCCGGCGCTACGGACAAGGGCGAAACCACTGTGGAGTCAGACATTTAGCGAGCCTCTCGGGGAAGACCGAGCACACGCTCGGAAATGATGTTGCGCTGAATTTCGTTGGAGCCGCCGTAGATCGTGTCGGCGCGAGTGAAGAGGAACAGTCGCTGCCACTCGTCCAACTCGAGATGTTCGGGATCGGTGATGTCCGATGGCTGGCCTTCGGAATTCTCCCACGGTGCGACCAACGACGACGCACCTTGGACGTCCATCGAGAGCTGCCCGAGGTCGCGATGCCAGTTGGCCCACAACAGTTTTGCGACGGATGCTTCGCCGCCACCGGTTCCGGCGTCGACCGCGTCGAGAGTACGCATAGCGTGGGCGCGCATGACGCGTAGCCCGACCCATGCGCGGGCGATCTTCTCGCGGATGTGCGGATCCTGGTCGCTGCCATTGGCTTTCGCCAGGTTTACGACGCCTTGAAGTTCGCGGGCGAACCCGATCTGCTGACCGAGTGTTGACACACCACGCTCGAAAGTGAGCAGGCCCATGGCAATCTTCCAGCCTTCGCCCGGTTCGCCGACCACGAGGTCTGCGTCCGTGACGGCGTCGTCGAAGAAGACCTCGTTGAATTCGGAGGTGCCGGTGAGCTGCTGGATGGGACGCACGGTCACACCGGGCTGATCCAAGGGCACCAGCAGGAAGCTCAGGCCCTGGTGACGCTTGGATCCGACCTCGGTGCGGCACACGACAAAGCACCACTGCGCAACGTGCGCGAGCGACGTCCACACTTTCTGGCCGTTGATGATCCACTTGCCGTCTTCGAGACGGGCCGTCGTCGAGACGTTGGCAAGGTCGGAGCCGGCTCCAGGCTCGGAGTACCCCTGCGCCCACAGCTCGCTGACCGTGTTGATGCCCGGAAGGAAGCGACGCTTCTGCTCGTCGGTTCCGTAAGCGATCAGGGTCGGACCGAGAAGTTCCTCGCCGATGTGACTGACGCGTGCCGGGGCACCCGACTTCGCGTACTCCTGATGAAAGACAACCTGCTGGGAGATGGTCGCTCCGCGGCCACCGAACTCCTTCGGCCATCCAAGGCACGTCCAGCCCGCGGCCGCGAGATGCTTGTCCCACTCGAGGCGTTGCTCGAAGAACTCATGCTCGCTGCCCGGTCCGCCCTTACCCTTGAGCTGGGCAAATTTGCCGGTCAGGTTCTCTGCCAGCCACTGCGAAACTTCTGCCGCAAACTCGTCGTCGGTCATCTGCCCGTCCGGGCTCTCGCTCTGGTCCACATATGTAAGATAACCTACCAAGCACTTGCTAGGTAGCGTGTCAGGTAGGAGTCCAGTGACCGATCAACCGAGAACCATCCCATCAGCCCTTATCAGGGCCGCCGAGGAGTTCGGTGAGCTCGCGGCAATTGCCGATGGCGACACCCGACTGACCTTTGCACAGTTGCACCAGCGTGTTCGTGATTTTGCGGGCGCACTGATCACACGTGGAGTGAAGGCAGGCGACCGTGTTGTCATCTGGGCGCCCAACACCCACCACTGGGTGATTGCGCTTATGGGCGCGCAGTACGCCGGAGCAGCAATTATCCCGATCAACACCAGATACACGGGCACCGAGGCACTCGACATCGTCGAGCGCGTCGACGCGGCTGCCCTGGTAGTCGTCGGCAAGTTCCTCAAGGCCGATCGATACCAGCAGTTGCTCGACGCTAATCCCGACCTGTCGATTCCGACTGTGATCCGCGTACCGGTAGACGGCGACGACGCTCGCGACGGCGTCATCGAGTTCGAGGACTTCCTCGCCCTCGCGACGGACGACACCCGCACCGAAGCCGACGCTCGGGCTACAGCGGTGACGCCCGACGATGTCAGTGACATCCTCTTCACCTCCGGTACGACGGGTCGCAGCAAGGGCGCCATCAGCGCTCATCGCCAGTCGATCGGTGTCGCACAGGCCTGGGGAGATAATGCCGAGGTAACTGCCGATGACAACTTCCTGATCATCAGCCCCTTCTTCCATACCTTCGGATACAAGGCCGGAATTCTGGTCTGCCTCCTCAACGGCGCGACCATCGTGCCGGTGTCCGTCTTCAACATCGACGAGACCCTGTCACTGATCAACCGTGAGAAGGTCAGCATCCTCCCGGGCGCGCCGACGATCTACCAGACGATCCTCGATCACCCTCGCCGCGGCGAGTACGACCTCTCGTCGCTGCGCATCGCCATCACGGGCGCCGCACCGGTTCCCGTCGCGTTGGTCGAGCGCATGCAAAGCGAACTGTTCGACGCAGTCCTCACCGCCTACGGCCTGACCGAAGCAGTGGTGGCCACCATGTGCCGCACCGACGACGACCCGGTCACGGTGTCCACGAGCTCGGGCCGCGCGACGGCTGATTTCGAGGTCAAGATCGGCGACCAGGGCGAGATCCTGCTTCGCGGACCGAACGTCATGCTCGGATATCTCGACGATCCCGAGTCCACAGCCAAGGCCGTCGACGCCGACGGTTGGCTGCACACCGGAGACGTCGGAACCCTCGACGAGCGTGGATATCTCGACATCACCGACCGTCTCAAGGACATGTACGTCAGCGGTGGCTTCAATGTCTACCCCGCCGAGATCGAAGGAATGCTGGCTCGCCTGCCCGGTGTCCACGAATCGGCTGCCATCGGCATTCCCGATCACCGGATGGGTGAGGTGGGCCGTGTCTACATCGCTCAGCTCGACGGTGCCGGACTGACCGAAGAATCCGTCATCGCTTTCCTCAAGGAGAAGATCGCCGGATTCAAGGTGCCGCGCGAAGTGCGCTTCGTCGATCACCTCCCGCGTAATCCCTCCGGCAAGGTCCTCAAAACAGTTCTGCGCGAGGAACAGTCATGACCGTTCCTTTCGAAGCCGATGTCGTGACCTACGAGGTCCGCGGCACTGTGGCCGTCGTGACCCTGAACCGTCCCGACTACCGCAATGCCCAGAACTCGGTAGTGACGTACGCACTCGACGCCGCTTTCCAGCGCGCTGTCGACGACGACGACGTCAAAGTCATCGTCCTGGCAGGCAACGGCCCGCACTTCAGTGCGGGACACGACCTGGGAACTCCGGGCCGCGACCATCACGTCGAGTACGAGAACAAAGCCGCCATGTGGTGGGATCACGTCGACAAGCCCGGTGGTGACCAACGTTTCGCGCGCGAGATGGAGGTGTACCTGGGAATGTGCCGCCGGTGGCGGGAGATCCCCAAACCCACCATCGCCATGGTCCAGGGCGCCTGCATCGCGGGCGGCCTGATGCTCGCGTGGGTCTGCGACATGATCGTCGCCGCCGACGACGCGTTCTTCTCCGATCCCGTTGTCCGCATGGGCATCCCCGGTGTGGAGTACTTTGCCCATCCGTGGATGGTGGGCTCGAGATTTGCAAAGGAAATGCTCTTCACCGGCGATCGATTCACCGCGCAACGTGCCTACGAAATCGGCATGGTCAACCGCGTTGTTTCCCGCGACGATCTCGAGAAGGAGACGTTTGCACTTGCCGAACGCATCTCCGAGATGCCGCGCTTCGGATTGGCACTCACCAAGAAGGCCGTCAACCAGTGTGAGGATCAGATGGGGATGCGTAACGGCATCGATTCCGTCTTCGGTCTGCATCACTTCGCTCACGCTCACAACGCCGAGGTAGGCAAAGACTCGCTTGGTGGTCTCGACGCCAAAGCTATGGCTGCCAGTGCTCGCACACCGCAGGAAGGAACAAACTAGTGGATCTCGTATTCGACGACGCCACAACCGCATTCCGTGACGAGGTCCGCTCGTTCCTGGAGGCGAATGTGCCCGCCACTCCCCTGAAGTCGATGGATACCGCCGAGGGCTTCGAAGAGCACCGTCAGTGGGAGCACACTCTCGCCGACGCCGGCTACGCCGTTGTCTCGTGGCCCAAGGAACTCGGCGGACGCGACGCGTCACTGCTCGAGTGGGTCATCTTCGAGGAGGAGTACTACCGCTCGGGTGCACCCGGACGCGTGAGCCAGAACGGCATCTTCCTGCTGGCTCCCACACTTTTCGAACATGCAAACGCCGAGCAGCTGGCACGCATCATGCCGCGCATGGCACGCGCCGACGACATCTGGGCACAGGCCTGGTCCGAACCCGAGTCCGGTTCCGACCTCGCCAGCCTGCGTTCGAGCGCGAAGAAGGTCGACGGCGGCTGGCTGCTCAACGGCCAGAAGACGTGGAGCTCACGCGCCAGCTACGCGGACTGGGGCTTCGGCCTGTTCCGCTCCGATCCGGATGCACAGCGTCACAAGGGCATTACCTACTTCATGTTCGACCTCCGTTCGCCCGGCGTCACCGTGCGTCCGATCGATCAGCTCGACGGTGAGCCCGGCTTCGCCGAGATCTTCCTCGAAGACGTCTTTGTTCCCGACGACCCGGCCAACCCGGGTGAGTCCGGTGTGATCGGCAGCGTCAACGAAGGATGGCGCGTCGCGATGAGCACCGCCAGCAACGAGCGTGGCCTCTCGCTGCGTAGCCCCGGCCGCTTCCTCGCGACCGTCGACCGCCTTCTCGAGCTGTACAAGGCCAGCGGACGCACGGACGACAGCGCTCTGCGCAATCAGGTCGCCGACGCCTGGATCGGCGCTCGCGCCTACCAGCTCAACACGTTCGGGACCGTCACCCGTCTCGCCGACGGTGGACAACTCGGTGCCGAGTCCTCGATCAACAAGGTCTTCTGGTCCGAGTGGGACATCGCTACCCACGAGACCGCCCTCGAACTGCAGGGCCCCGAAGCTGAACTGGCCGACAACTGGATGGACGGATACCTGTTCTCCCTGTCCGGCCCGATCTACGCAGGCACCAACGAGATTCAGAAAAATGTCATCGCTGAGCGTCTGCTCGGCCTACCTAAGGCGGACCGATGAGATTCGCGCTCGACTCCTCCCACCAGGACTTCGCTGCGAGCATCGATGCGTTGCTCACCAAGTCCGACATGCCCGCCGTCATCCGATCCTGGAACGACGGTGACACCGCACCAGGCAAGAAGCTGTGGCAGCGCCTCGCCGAGACCGGCGTCAACGGACTTGTCATCGCCGAAGAGCATGACGGCCTGGGCGCCGACGCCGTCGACCTGGTTGTTGCTCTCGAGCAGCTCGGTCGCCATGCGGTACCTGGCCCGGTCGTCGAAACCATCGCAGTAGCACCGACTCTGCTGGCTTCTGTTGCACCCGAGCGCCTCTCCGCTCTTGCCGAAGGTTCGCTCGCCACGGTCGCAGCTCCCCCGCACACACCGTTTGCGCTCGATGCCAACTCTGTTGACCTGGTTCTGCTGGCACAGGACGGCGAAGTCAGCCTCGGCGTTCCCGGCGAAGCCAAGGCGTCGGTTGACCTCTCGCGCAAGCTCTTCGAGGTATCCGCCGGCGAGTCGCTCGGCTCCGCCGACTTCTCCGCCGCATTCGACATGGGCGCCCTCGCCACTGCTGCTCAGCTTCAGGGCCTCGGGCAGACTCTCCTCGAGGTCACCACCGAATACGCAAAGCAGCGCAAGCAGTTCGGCAAGGTCATCGGACAGTTCCAGGCCATGAAGCACCACCTGGCCGAGGTTGCCGTCGCTCTCGAAATGGCTCGCCCGCTCCTGCACGGCGCCGCGCTGTCGGTGCGCGATCAGTCGGCCGATGCCTCGCGTGACATCTCCGCTGCCAAGGTTGCCTGCGGCGATGCTGCCTACAAGGCCGCTCGCGTCGGACTCCAGGTTCACGGCGCCATCGGCTACACGATGGAACACGACCTCTCGCTGTGGCTCACCAAGGTACGAGCATTGCTTACCGCGTGGGGCACTCCGTCCGAGCACCGCGCCCGGGTCGTCGCATCCCTGGTTGCGTCATGAGCATCGACACCGAAGACCAGGCAGCATTGCGCGCGTCGGTACGCGATCTCCTGAGCAAGCATTCAGACTCAGCTTCCGTCCGCGCCGCCATCACCACGGACAACGGTTACGACGCCGCGCTGTGGAGCAAGCTGTGCGAGCAGATCGGCGTCGCCGCACTGGCGATTCCCGAGGAGTTCGACGGCGTCGGAGCAAGCTTGGCGGAAGTTCATGTGGTCCAGGAAGAACTCGGACGCACGCTGACGCCGTCGCCGATGCTTGGTTCCGCGATTCTCTCTGCGCAGGCCCTGTTGCTCTCGGGCGATGCCGACGCCTGCTCGCGTCTACTCCCCGGCGTTGCTGCCGGCGAAAGCACACTTGCACTGTGCTGGGCGGGTGCGAGCGGCTGGGATTCCTTCGGAGTCTCCGCCACTGAAGACGCGTTGAACGGCACCGCTGCCTATGTCCTCGACGGACACGTCGCCGACACCTTACTGGTGCTGACGGCCGACGGCTTCTACGAAGTCGATCCCGAGGCCGAGGGTGTTTCCCGCCGACGCGTCCCCACCATGGACCCAACGCGCACGCTCTCGGAGGTCACGTTCTCCGGTGTTCGCGGGCGGCCTCTCGCATGGTCTGCGGATCTGGCCGATCGCATCCGAACGGTTGTCCTGATTGCACTGTCCGCCGAACAGGTGGGTGCTGCCGCAGCCATCGTCGAACAGACGGTGGAATACACGAAGTCTCGCAAACAGTTCGGTCGCGCAATCGGGTCCTTCCAGGCCCTCAAGCACCGGATGGCCGACATGTACACGCTGGTCGAGACGGCACGGTCCATGACCTACGCCGCGGTGGCCACACAGTCAGCCGGTGACGCAGCAATCGCCAAGGTGTACTGCTCCGAGGCCTTCCAGCAGATCACCTCCGAAGCCGTTCAGTTGCACGGCGGAATCGCCATCACCTGGGAACACGACGCTCAGCTGTACTTCAAGCGCGCGCACAGCAGCGCGCAGTTGTTCGGCCAGCCGAGTGCATACCTGCCCGAGTTGGCAACGGCCGCAGGTCTGTAGCAACTACATCCGAAAGCCCCCTCGGCCTCGCAAAGGCCGAGGGGGCTTTTGTGTCGAGCACACAGCACGATCACGTTACGAAGTTGCATCTTTCGCCCTAACGCTCGCCGAAGACCTCGCAGCAGGAATACGGTCAAAGAGCTTTGGCGTCAAACTCGCTCCACCCGTGACTCATGGCGGTTGGGGAATGCATGGTCGGCGAGCAGGATTCCTCCTTTCATCTCGCGGTGACCCGACCAGCGCCGCGCTACGTACAGCCTTGCGCTGTACACACATCCGGCTGTGGCATGCTCGACTGCCACGTGTTCGCTCAGCGTTACCGGTCACCTGTTCGCTCAATGGGATAACCCCTGGTTTCGAGCTTTTCTTCTCCGGAGAATCAAAAGTAGCAGCGCCGTTTTCTTCCACAGACCGGAGATTTTTCATGAACCGATTCGACAACAAGCGCATCCTCATCAGCGGTGCCGGGTCCGGCATCGGGCAAGCCACGGTGGCTCGAATCCTGGAGGAAGGCGGCACCGTCGTTGCCGCGGATATTTCCGAAGCAGGACTCGAACTCACTCGAGCCGCAGCAGCTGCCGCCGGCCATGGCGACCGCCTCACCGTCGTCACCGTCGACATCTCGAAAGAGGACTCCGTTCGGCAACAGATCGGTTCTGCGATCACGGCACTCGGTGGTTTGGACGTCCTCGTCAATGCCGCTGGAATTCTGCGCTCCGAACGCACCCACGAGATGTCGCTCGACTTCTGGAACACCGTCATCGGCGTCAACCTCACCGGTACCTTTCTCATGACACGCGAGGCGCTTCCCGCTCTGCTGGAAAGCGGCAACGGTGTTGTCGTCAACTTCAGTTCCACCTCCGCGACGTTTGCCCACCCCTACATGGCTGCCTATGCGGCATCCAAGGGCGGTATCCAATCCTTCACGCATGCACTTGCTCTCGAATACAGCAAGCAGGGACTGCGTGCCGTTGCCGTCGCGCCAGGAAGCATCGCGTCGGGAATGACGTCCGACCCCGGATTCCCCGCCGACATCGACTACACGTTGCTCGGCAAGCTGCTACCGGCCATCGGTGACGGTTTTGCTCCCCCGTCCGCGGTGGCAGGGGTGATCGCGATGCTCGCATCCGACGACGGCTCATTTGTGACCGGGACAGAAATCCGCATCGATGGCGGCACGCATATGTGATCGCCTACTGTGCGCCTTTACCAACCGTCCGCGGTTAGTAAGGCGCACAGCGCGAGGCGGCATACTTGTCCGAGAGTCCCCTGGAACCCGTCCGGCGGTACGAACTTCGGTGGGAGCGCGCGATGAGTGAACAGACAGACACTACGAATCTCGAACCCGTATTGATCAGTCCTGTCGTCAGTGGAATGATCCGCACCTGGTCCGAGGACGAGACCCGTCTGTGGAGCATCGACAATCCCGAAGGTCTTGCCGAGCTGCTCGGTCGTGGACGAATCGCCCGTACCATGATGCCGGACAACAGATCTCGAGAAATTGCCTTCCTGGACGCACAGTCTGGCACCCTGTCGGTGCAACCGCGCTTCGCCTCTTCCGACAACGCCGAAGCCGCCGGATCGTTCCAACTCGGCGAACCCATCCCCGTCGACGGAGATCCGTGGGACGAACTCGAGCTGGCACTCGCACACGTTGCTCTCTCCGCTGCGGCGCGCAGCGAATTCTGGCTGGTAGAACAGGGTGGTTGGGACGCTCCAGCGCAGCCGCATTGTCTGTTTGCCGTGATCAGCGAGGACGGCGCAGCCAATGCCGTCATGGAGGCAGCACCCGCACCCGCCGATACCGGCGTCTGGCCTGAGGTTCCCAGCGCTCAACCAGGGGTTTCCGTCGCGGCGCCGGCGTCGCAGGAGACCATCGAAGCGGCAGGCATCTTCGCCACAACAGCCATCCAGACGTGGAACGTCCATCCCTGGGATGTTGCTCTGACCTTCGGAAAGCTCGAGGATTTTGCCTGATCCGCAGCCAAGTGAGTTCTACGTCTCCCGCCGCAACAGCAATCGCGGTTCGTCACAACACCCGGTATGACCACGACAGGACGACCTGCAATGGGCATACTGAGGGAACTGGGGTAACTCCCGGTCACAAATACCGTGAATCCGCGTCGGGGCGGAGATGCGGCCCTCACAACACGCGAGCGCTGGACAAACCGGCCGCTCCGAAAGGCTCAACCATGGCAACCGATCAATTGCAGACCGTTGTACTGCACGGTGACCAGCTGAAATACGTCGACCAGGGCAAAGGCCCCGTTGTCGTCCTGATCCACGGCCTTCTCGGCTCACATACCAATTGGGAACCGCAGATCGAGACGCTGTCGCGGCGCTACCGCGTCATCGCACCCGACCTGTTCGGGCACGGAGCGTCCGACAAGCCGGCCGGCGACTACTCCCTGAGTGCCCACGCCGCGACCGTGCGCGATCTCCTGGAAGCACTCGACATCCCCTCCGCCACGTTGGTCGGCCACTCCCTCGGCGGCGGTGTTGCCATGCAAGCCATGTATCTGTTCCCCGACCGCGTCGAGCGCCTGTGCCTGGTGGCCAGCGGTGGCCTGGGCCCCGAAGTCAGCCCACTCCTTCGGGCCGCAACCTTGCCCGGCAGCGAACTGGTTCTTCCCGTCCTGGCGTCCAAGACGCTGACCGACGTCACCGACAAAGCTCTCGAACTGTTCAACAAGATCGGGCTGTTCAAATTGGGTGCCAGCGCCAGTGAAGCTCGCAAGAGCCTTGCGACGGTATCCGACGCCGCAACCCGGCAGGCTTTCCTTGCCACTGCCCGCTCGGTGATCAATTACCAGGGCCAAACAGTCGCCGCAACACCACATTTCGCGAAGTTCCAGAACTTGCAGGCACTCTTGGTCTGGGGCGCCGAAGACACCATCATCCCCAACGCGCACACCGAGAACGCCCGCGCCGAACTACCCCTGGGTCGGGTCGAGATCTTCCCCCGCGCAGGACATTTCCCGCACCTGGACTACCCGGACCGGTTCGATCGCGTATTCACGGAGTTCATGACGGATTGTGGTGTGGGATTCGGACCGAAAGCCGTCACGGGCTGAAATTGCCGCCGCGCCTCGCGTCCACTACCGATGGTCGAATAACAACACGACCGGTTCTCAGCAGCACCATGTTTGTCGAATCATCTGTTGGGTAGGGCTCTGTCAGAGGAATTCTCTTCGCACGATGTGTGACGAACAGAAGGGGCTGTCCGATGCCTTCATCACCGTACATCCCAGGCGCACCTGCTCCCAGGGCGCCGGACCTCCGAGAGCCCGTCCAACCACGCCCGCCGCTGCCTCCCAAAGAATATCAGAGACAGCCCGAAGTACGTACTGTCGCAGGAGCCGAGCCCGCGACGGACAGCCACGGCCGGGCACAACAAGGCGAATTTCTCACGACTGCGATCGGAACTCACCTCTACAAGACCGAGAAGATCACTCACTTCGATCACGAGCACATTGCCGAGCGGGTTATGCATACGGGTGGCGCTGCCGCACACGGCAACTTCGTCGCGAACGGATCCGCCGAAAGTATCTGCAAGGCAGCACTTTTTGCCAAAGGAACACAAACCCCCACATTCGTTCGCTTCTCGACGGTACTGGGCTCACGCGGCTCAGCCGATACAGTGCGCGACACTCGCGGGTTCGCGACCAAGTTCTACACCGAGGAAGGTGTATTCGACTTGGTAGGTAACAACATTCCCGTATTCTTGCACTGGGGCTGCCGGAATCGACGACTCGGCATTCGGGGGTGGTAGTTGCCCCGACCCCGGAGGAAGCAGTCACCGCCGTAACAGAACTGCTGAAAACGCACCGGGTATGGGAACGTTTTCACACTTCTTCTGCGAACTGAAAGGACAATAGAGGTGAGCACCGATCCGCAACCCGAACTCCCCATTGAACGCGGCCTCGACGACGTATGTGAGCAATTGGCAACCGCAGCAACAAGACGCGGTTTGACTGTCGCAACAGCAGAATCGCTGACCTCCGGAAATATCGCTGCGCACCTGGGAAAGGCGCCCGATGCCGGGTCTTGGTTCAGTGGTGGGATTGTCGCGTACAGTCCGGCGGTCAAGCATTCCGTGCTCCACGTTCCGGACGGCCCCGTCGTCTGTGAAGACGCGGTGCGAGTCATGGCCCACAGCACTGCAACCCTGATGGGTGCCACGCTGGCTCTGGCCGTCACCGGGGAGGCAGGCCCAGAACCCCAGGAGGACCAAGATCCTGGAACAGTGTGGTTCGGGGTTGTCGATCATGGTGTCGCCGAGACTGAGAAACAGGTATTCAGCGGCGAGCCGGAGGACATTCTCGCCGCGACAGTCGAGCATGCGATCAAACTGTTAGCGCAGCATGCCGCCGGCGGCGATCACACCAGACTGGCGAGTTAGCCGTGGTTCGAAGACGCCAATTCCTCCAGGTAGCTCGCCACCCCGTCCTCGTCGTTGCTCGCCAGCACTCGGTCTGCAAGTTCGAGAATTTCCGGTAG
Organism: Rhodococcus globerulus; assembly: GCF_019334125.1. Taxonomy (NCBI): domain Bacteria; kingdom Bacillati; phylum Actinomycetota; class Actinomycetes; order Mycobacteriales; family Nocardiaceae; genus Rhodococcus; species Rhodococcus globerulus. The sequence continues at coordinate 5,134,151 of NZ_CP079698.1, read as the reverse complement.
CGCGTTCGACGGCGCCAAGGCGGTACCTGCCCACATCAACATCGGCAGGTCGTTGACGGCGTCACCTGCGGCCGCGACCTCCGACGGGTCAATGCCTTCAGCGGCGCACAACTGTGCGAGTGCACTGGCTTTGGACACCCCGGATGCCGCCATTTCCATGTACGGGGCACCGGAATGAGTGAGTTCGACGCCGGTAATTCCGGCTGCCGCGGCGGTTCGGTAGAGATCGGAACTCGACACGTCCGGATGCCGGGCGACAATCTTCACCATCGGTTCGATCTCCAGCGGCAACGTATCGGCAAGAACCATCTCGTGGACGTGCCTGTGGTGATCCGTGAAGTCGCACAGCGCAGCGTATTCGGGTTCCGCAAAGAACTGTGTCGGCCCGACATTCGCGAACACGACGCCGGGAAGGAGTGTGCGGATTTGTTCCATTGCCGTTGCCGCCAAGGATGTTTCGATCGAGACAGTATCGACGATCTTCGGTGTACCGTCGGCAAGATCAAGAATCACAGCACCGTTGGCGCACACGGCCTTGCCCCGGAACCCGCATGAGCTCGCCAATGTATGCACCGAATGCCGAGCCCGAGCCGTCGCCCACACCACTTCGATTCCCGCCAGGCGTGCGCTCTCCATCGCCTGCGCCGTCCGCTCCGAAATCGTTCGATCGGAGCGCAGCAGGGTGCCGTCGAGGTCGGTGGCAAACATTCGGATTCGGGTCACGTGAATACATGATGCCAGGCAATCCGTCTGCAGCCTCGCTAGCCTGAATACATGAGCATCCCCGACATCAGCCTGAATTCCGGAACCACGATCCCGCAACTCGGCCTCGGAGTCTGGCAGGCCACCAACGACGAAACCGAACACGCCGTGCGCTTTGCACTCGACGACGCCGGCTACCGCCACATCGACACCGCTGCCGCCTACGGCAACGAAGAGGGAGTAGGACGCGGCATCGCGGCATCATCCGTTGCCCGTGAGGACGTTTTCCTGACCACAAAGCTGTGGAACTCCGATCAGGGCTACGAACCGGCGTTGGCAGCGTTCGATACCAGCATCAAAAAATTGGGCGTGGACTACGTCGACCTGTACCTCGTCCATTGGCCGCTCCAGGACAAGGAACGACTGCTCCGCACCTGGGACGCCATGGAGAAGATCGCTGAATCAGGCCGCGCGAAAGCCGTCGGCGTCTGTAATTTCGAACCCCACCACCTGCAACTTCTTGTCGATCGAGGTGGGCTGCTTCCCGCTGTGGATCAGGTGGAATTGCATCCCCATCTCCCCCAGCACGCCATTCGTGAGAAGGCTGCCGAGCACGCAATTGCGGTCGAATCGTGGAGCCCACTCGGCGGAACCAGCAACGCGGGATGGGGTCCGGCGTCGAAGCCGAACACACTTTTGACGGACCCGATCATCACCCGAATCGGTGATCGGCACAGCAAGTCGGCCGCGCAGGTACTGATCCGCTGGCATCTGCAGAACGGCCTCATCGTCATTCCGAAGTCCGTGCACGATGCCCGCATCGCGGAGAACATCGACGTCTTCGACTTCGAACTCACCGAACTCGACCTCAGCGAAATCGCCACGCTCGACGACGGCACTCGCGTCGGCGCCCATCCCGACGAACTTAATATCGGTGCGCCACAGTAATTTTCGAGAGATCCTGCAGAGTTGACATCACTCGTTCGAGGGGTTCGATGCTGCGCGTCGTCTGACACAGCGCAACGGCCCCCTCGATCGAGGCGATGGTCAGATTTGCCATCGATCGCGCCTGATCCGGCGGTGAGCCTGCCTCGCCAAGCGCGGTCTCGACAAGTGTCTGCCAACCCGCCAGAACCTCGGCAGCGGCCTGCGCAACTTCGGGTTCGCTCGCCCGGGCGAGCCCACCGGCGATGATCGGACAGCCGATCGCAAAATCGGAGTTCGCGAGGTTGCGACGCCAGATATCGCCGACGGCATCGATGATGTCGGCCGGCGATCCGGTAGCCGACGCCGCACTGATCCGACGCGTGATGACGGCGCCTGCAGCTTGCACGGCCTCGACCATCAGCTGAGTTTTGCCGCCAGGAAAGTGGTGGTAGATGGACCCGCGCGGGGCGCTGCTGTGTTTGATCACGTCGTTGAACGAGGTCGCGTCGACGCCGTTGCGGCTGATCAACTCGACGGCGCTGCGGATCATCCGCTCACGCGAGCTCAGGTCTGCCATCGCAACTGCGCCTCCGTTCATCTCGTTGCTGTCTCGGGTTCATGGTACGTGCCGGAGCTAGCACCCTTTCTGCACAGTGAGCACGGTTTCCTGCCTGCTGAAGTCCATGCTCACTCGAGACAAACCGTGCTCACTCGATCCTCGCCCAGTCCACAGACCGAGACGGTTCAGCAACCATGCGGGCACTCGATGTACCATCGGCTCGTGACCTTCCCCGCCCCGCACAGCTGGTGGCCTGACCGCTGACGGTCAGCCGCAACTGTGTGCTGCCCAGACGAGATCGGGTGGTCCGCAACGCTCCAGCATTGGATCACCCGATACCGCGAACCAGGTACCGAAATCCATGAAGGAGAGTTAGTTGACCACCACCCCACTCAACCGTTCGCTCGAACCATTGGGCGTTTCCATCCCGTCGAAGGTTCCGACGCACTGGTACAACCTGGCGGCCGACCTCCCCGAACCCGTTCCCCCGCACCTGCACCCGGGCACCCGCGAGCCACTCGGTCCTGAGGACCTGGCACCGCTGTTTCCGATGAATCTCATCGCGCAGGAAGTGTCGACGGAGCGGTACATCGAGATCCCCGAGACCGTCCGCGAGATCTACGGCATGTGGAGGCCCTCCCCGCTCTTCCGCGCACACCGCCTCGAGCGAGCACTGGGAACGCCTGCCCGCATCTACTACAAGTACGAAGGCGTAAGCCCCGTCGGTTCGCACAAGCCGAATACCGCTGTGGCTCAGGCGTACTACAACGCCATCGAGGGAACCACCAAGCTCACCACCGAAACCGGTGCCGGCCAGTGGGGCGCGTCGCTGTCCTTCGCCGGCGCACTGCTCGGACTCGACGTCGAGGTGTGGCAGGTCCGTTCGTCCTTCGACTCCAAGCCGTACCGCCGCATCCAGATGGAGGCCTACGGCGGAATCTGCCACCCGTCGCCGTCGGATCTGACGGAAGCCGGTCGCGCACTGCTGAAATCGCACCCTGACACCACGGGCTCCCTAGGCATGGCGATCAGCGAAGCAGTCGAGGTTGCCGCGCAGGATCCGAACACGCACTACTCACTCGGTAGCGTCCTGAACCACGTCATGCTGCACCAGACCGTCATCGGCCAGGAAGCCATGGTTCAGCTCGAAGAAGCCGGCGACGCCATCCCTGACACCGTATTCGGTTGCGCCGGCGGCGGTTCCAACCTCGCCGGCCTGACCTTCCCGTTCCTGGGACGGAATCTGCGTGAGGGCACCAAGACTCGTCTGGTTGCCTGCGAGCCGTCGGCCTGCCCGTCCCTCACCGAGGGCGAGTACCGCTACGACTTCGGCGACGTTGCCGGCCTGACCCCACTGCTCAAGATGCACACGCTCGGCAAGGACTTCGTTCCCCCGGCCATCCACGCCGGCGGACTGCGCTACCACGGTATGTCGCCGATGGTCTCCCATGCTGTCAACTTGGGACTGATGGATGCCATCGCCATCGATCAGGACGATGCACTGAACGCCGGTCTGATCTTCGCCCGCGCCGAGGGCATCATCCCGGCTCCGGAATCCACCCACGCAGTTGCGGGTGCGATCGCTCACGCGCGTTCCGTCACCGAACCTGAGGTGATCGTGATCGGCCTGTCCGGCAACGGTCAGCTGGATCTGCCCGCGTACTCGCCGTACGTCTGAGGCCCTGCGGGTCCTGTGCGCCTTTCTGGTAGTGCCGACTACCAAAAAGGCGCACGGGGCCGAAGGCCCTAATGCACCCGAGCCGGCCGCGCAATCACCTCTAGCGCAACCAACGCGAGCACTGTCACAAGCACCGTCACCGCTACGACAACTCCCGACGGGTAGCGCCAGAAGACAAGTACAGCCACGGCGATGACAACGACCAAAACACGAAGCGCCACAATGTATTTTGCGCATATCGTCTCGATGGCACGTGGTTCACGATCCGTACTCGGTGATCTGACAGAGTCGACTGCCTTGCTGAATCCGCGGCGCACGGCAAGCGCCGACGACGATCCACCCGTCAGATAGCCGACGATCGCAATCACAACGCCGAGAACGAAGACGGCACGCAGGCTGGTCTTGAGCGGCAGGAGAAGGGTGTCGACGATAACCCCGGCTGACGCGGGCGACAACACGTCGGCAGGAATGTCGTCCAGGTACACCGCGCGCCCGATGCTGAGTGCGACCGCGAGGAGCGCCATCGCCACGGCAACGGTGATTCCGACCAGCGACAAAGTCCGCAGACGCGATCCCTTGGGTGCGCACCAGATTGCCCCGGCTGCGAGGATGATGATCACCCACGGAAGAACCGAGGACGCTTTGTCCAGCGCAGACACAAGACGCTGAGCCTTGACCAACTTCGGGGATTCGAAGATCACGAAGGACTTGTCGACATCGGGAATCTTGTCGGCAAAAGCAAACCCACGATCGACGAGTGCGCTGCGCGCCTTCTCGATCAGCGGGGCCAGCGAGATGCTGACCTCACCCTTGTCACTGATATCGACCGCAGCTCGCGTGTCGCCGGTCAATACCGCCGTCAAGGATTGGTGGGCTTCACGATTCGCCTCGACCCACAGATTCTCGAATGCGTCCGAGGACACCACGGAGCCGACTGTCTGGTGGATGAACGATTTTGCCTGATCAGCAATGACCGGCGCGAGACCGACCACTACCTGTGGCACCCGCTCCGCATTCTCGGTCAGCGTTGCCAACGCGTCCGCTGTCACTTTCTCGATGTCGAGCTGTGAATCGATCTCATCCGTGATCCGGTTGGTGATCTCACCTTGGATGACAGGATTCGACCCCAGCGGCGCAACAGTCTGCACGTAGCGTTCGGAATCGAGCAATTCGCTGCGTGCATAACGCGCGAGAACACCGGCGAACGACAGCACAAGAATCAAAATGAGCAAGATCCAGACGCCGATCCACCGAAGCCCCGAATGCTCAGCCCGTTGCCGCTCAGTCGGCTTGGTAGCCGCAAATTGGGCGCGTAACTTCTCGAGTTCGGCGCGTTCCGACTTACTGAGGGGTTCAGCATCAGCAGAGTCCATCTAGTGTCTCGTATCTCTCGATGAAGCATCGACAGCGGAGCATGCACAGAAGTACATACCCAGATACAAACGCACTCAATCTCACCTGAAGGTCGAGGGCTTCCAGAGGAACTTATGCAGCCATTTCAACCGTCGTAGGGACGGATGGCACGACGCAAGCCGCTGGCCCGGAGCACTTGGCGTTCGACGCCGGCGCGCACGGACTCCTCTGTTCCGATCACGCGAACATGAGTTCGCGCGCGAGTAATCGCGGTGTACAACAACTCCCGAGTGAGCAGCGACGACGCCTCGGCCGGCAACATGACGGAGACGGTGTCGTATTGACTGCCCTGGCTTCGGTGGATGGTCATCGCATAGACCGTCTGCACGGACGACAATGAGCTCGGGTGCAACTGGAAATTGTTGTCGCCGCGCTGGAAGGCTGCCATGAGCACTCCGCCCTCGCCCTCGACAATCACTCCGGTATCTCCGTTGTAGATGCCGACCTCGTAGTCGTTGGCTGTGACCAACAGCGGCTGGCCGGGATACCACTGTTCAGGATTCAGGAACTCCCCTGCCGCAGCCCCCACCCAGTCCATGGCCTGTTTTGCCCACCGACTGACGCCGTACGGGCCGTCGCGGTGTGCGCACAGAAGCCGATGCGATTCCATCGCTTTCAGCGCTCTCATCGCGTCACCCTGCTTCGCGAATCCAGTCGCGGACTCAGCGCTCGTGACGATATCGGAACGCAGCGCGTCGAGGTCTTCGGGCGCGTGAAACGACACGGCGGAATCACCGCTACGAAGAAGGCCGATAACCTCCTCTGCCTTGCCCTCCCGAACCGCGCTTGCCAACTGCGCAATGATTCCGCCGAATCGTCGGCCACGGGAAAGTTGAACTATGCCGCCGCGGAGACGTTCACGATCGTGCGCGGTGAGTGATTCGGCAGTACCTCCAGGTTCCAAGTCCGCACCGACAATGTCGGCCAGCGCCTTGTTTCCCTCCGCATTCGACGGTCGTGCAACAAGATCCGCGAGGACCGCGCCGGCATCCACCGACGTCAACTGATCCGGATCTCCGACCAACAGCAGTCGCGCGTCAGGACGCACGGCCTCGAGTAATCGAGCCATCAACGTCAACGACACCATCGACGTCTCGTCCACCACGATCACATCGAACGGCAGGCGGTTGGACGCGTTGTACTTGAACCTGCTGGCGCTGCCCCGTTGCCAGCCCAACAAACGGTGCAGCGTCATCGCCGTGAGGTCTGCCGGAAGTTTCAACTGCTCCGCCTGCTCGCGCACCGACTCCTGCAATCGCGCAGCCGCTTTGCCGGTGGGCGCAGCCAGACCGATTCGTAACTCGCTGCCGTGCTCTTCGAGAAGCAGCGCAAGAATACGTGCCACCGTGTGAGTTTTGCCGGTACCCGGGCCACCCGCGATAACCGTCGTCCAGTGTGTAAGCGACAGGGCTGCCGCAATGCGCTGACGGTCAGGGCCACTGGTATGGCCTGAATCCCCCTGAAAAGTTGTCTGCAATCGGGTGCGCGACTGTTCGGTGTCGACTGTCGGATGCGTCTCGGCTCGCTCGTCGAGCACCCGCCGAATTGTCTGCTCCTGCAAAAAGTACCGATCCAGGTACAGCAACTCTCCGTCGTCGCTATCCACCAGTCGCAGCGGTCGCAACGGCCCGGCAGTTCCGCCGATCACCAAGGGGCTCAACCGCAACGCGCTGATCACCGCTTCAGGTTCCGGCCAGGGTAACGCGGCAAGTTCGGCTTCGGTGGCCCCGTCGACGCTGACATCCTGCATGCGTCGTAGATCAAGGCAAACCGATCCCGAGCGCACCGCCCGAACCGCCAACGCGGCCACCAACATCACGCCTGGCGACGGTTCCCCGCCCAGCGTGCACAATCTGACAGCAACGTGGACGTCGGCGGCCAGAAGGACCCCGGCCTCGTTGAACGTGCGCACGATCCCACGTGCTCGCTGGGCCAACTGCGCTTCGGTCATGAGAACTCCAGTACGTCAGGCGAAGATCGACCCGCGAGCAGATCCGACAACTCGACGATGAGCGCGGCCGGTGGTTTCCACTCGAAGACACCGCATTCCGGCGGACTTTCCGGTCCGAGCATCCCCCGGACAAACTGATACTGCGCTCCGCCCAGATGCCGCCCCGGATCGTAATCCGCAAGTCGCCACCGCAGATAGCGATGCAATGCAACCGAGTACAACAGAGCCTGAAGCGGGTAATGCGAGCGAATCATCTCAGCTGCCATCAGGTCCCGGGTGTAATGCGCAGCCGTGAGATCACCGCGCCCCAACCTGTTGGTCTTGTAGTCGACGATCACGAACGACGGCCCCGGAATGCGCAGTACTGCATCGATACTGCCGGTCAGGAATCCCCGCATCGGTATGGCGTCGACCCGCCCAAGGTGATCGGCATAACCCGCCAGAATGTCGTCGTGCGGCAGATGCTTTCGGAGAAGTTCGGCCACCTGACGCAGCGTGACCATCAATGACACCGGATCGTCACCACCGGCCAGCGGCAATTCGAAGTCCAACTCCGGCAGTCGATCCGAAGGATCGATTGTCGCCAGCGTTCCGAAGCCCAGTGGCGTGTGCATGACTGCAAAGAGCGCGTTCGCCAGCGCCACTGGGTCCAGGTCCGCAGCCCGCGCAGAAACCGCCTGTGCACATCGCATCTCGAGTTCGCTGCGTAAGTCCACAGCGGAGGTATCGACAACTTCGAGAATTTCGTGAACCAACGTGCCGAACGCGGCGCCCGCGGGAAGTCCGTTCATCGGCGACGGCAATGCCTCCAGCGGTGAGGCTTCCACGGGTCCGACGTCCACGAAGTCCGCCGGTTCGTCGTCCTTCCCCGGATCCTCGACCTCACTGCCGGTGGTGGGCGCATGATGAGCGCCCGCCGTCAACGCCGAATACGACGTCCGGCGCCACAGCGTATCCAGGTCACGATCGAAGCGGGCTGCCTCCAACTCGTAGGTCTCCGAGACGGATTCGGACCAACGATCGACCGACGGTGGGTGCGGCCCGACCGACTCGACGGAAATCACGTTCGAGTGGTCCGCCGGCCACGATTCCAATCGCGTGGCAATGGCGCCGTCATCAAGTACTTTCACCACTCGGGCGGGCTCCACGATTCCGGGTGTACGCCCGAGTAGCAACCTGTGCAACGCAGACCGCGACGTACCGTATGCCGGTGCCCACCAAAGAACAAGCTGACACTGCGCCCGGGTGAGCGCCACGTACAGCAGACGCAACTCTTCGCCCGCTCCCTCCGTTTCAGCAGTCAGCTTCCGAGTGTTGTAACCCGGCCCTTCAGCCCCACCGACGTCGAGAATCCGGCGTCCGTCGCCGTCGTGGAGCATCTGGGTCGCAGCGGCGAATCCGCCGACGCTGTCCCAACCGAAGGGCACGTACACAATCGGGAACTCGAGGCCCTTGCTGGCGTGAACCGTGGCGATCTGCACTGCCGCTGCGTCGCTGTCCAGACGTCTGCTGCGATCACTCACGCTTCCCGACGCCGGGTCCTTGATCCGATCCCCCAACCACCGTACGAGGGCGCTCAGGCCGAACGATTCTTCGGCCGCGACTCGGCCCAGCAATTGCGCCACGTGACGCAGATCGGTGAAATCACGTTCGCCGGACGGCGACGACAGGATTCTTCGCTCCAAACCTGTTTCACCCGATATTCTTTCGAACACCGCCGCAAACCCGATTCGCTGGAACAGCTCGGCAAACACTCGCAACTGCCCGGACACGGCAGCCACGACGGCGTCGCCATCGGAATCCATCGCCTCGGGCGTATGGCCCAGAATCGGCGACAGCGCAGCCAGCCGCACCCGATCTGCACGGTGAGGCTGCTCGACGGCCTGCAACAGCCACAGCCAGTGTTTTGCGCTCGCCGTCGCGAAGACGCTGGAGCCGCCGGTCAATACAGACGGAACACCGACGAGTTCCAACGTGCCACGAATCATCTCGGCTTGCTTGTGATTACGCACCAGGACTGCAATGTCGCCGGGTACAACCGGCCGGCTCACACCACCGAGACTCAGCTCGGAACCACTCGAGAGCACGCGCACGACGTCGGCGGCCAGGTCGTCGGCAATGCGGCTCCGCAATCTGCCGACCGCGGGAAATTGCGACCGATTGAGCGGACCTGCGCCGGTGCGCGGCAGATAACGCAAACGCATCGGCGACTGTCCAGGAAGCCGAGAAACCTTGTGCGACGCCGCAACCGGATGAGCGACGATGCTGTCGTTGCCCAGCGCGGCACCGCCGTACAGATGCTCGAGCGCAGCCAGCAGACCCGGATCACTGCGCCAATTGGTAGTGAGTTCCTGATGCGAATCGGCCTGCTGTACGGCGTCGAGGTAGCTCAGCACCTCGGCTCCACGGAACGCGTAGATAGCCTGCTTGGGGTCACCGACAAGAACCAGCGTGGTGTGCCCGTGAAATGCGAGGCGCAAGATATCCCACTGCAGCGGGTCGGTGTCCTGGAATTCGTCGATCAGGACCACACGAAACTTCTCGCGCACGCGGCGACAGGCTTCCCGTCCGTAGTCGGGGTCGGCGAGCACCCCGTGCAGCAACGTCAGGAGGTCATTGAAGTCGCGAATCCCCCTGGCACGTTTGCGTCGTTCGACCTCATCCCGCGCTGCCGCCGCGAACAACACCCGCTGCCCCGGGATGGTGTCCTCGTCGGCATCGGGTTCGAGTACAGCTTGCCCGTCTGCGACCGCACTCCGCGCGATCGCCAGTGCGTCCTTCACAGAAAACGGTGGGGACGTATCCAGCGCGCTGTAGCGGACGAGGTAGAGATCGGACACAACCTCGTCGATCAGATCGTCGACCGACTCGACAAACGTCGCATCCGGTTCGCGCTCACCCGCGATACCCAGACCGTCGAGCATCCGCTGGCAGAAGCTGTGCGTTGTGGTCATGGTGCCGGAATCGAACTCCGCGAGTGCCTGCAGAAGTCGGCGGCGGCGACGTGCCACCTCTTCGTCGCCGGCAGATGCCAGATGACGAACCAACACGTCTTCCGAGTGACGAGCACCGTCCGGGTCTGCCAGCGCAGCCGATACACCAGCGAACCGCTCACGCGTCCGCTCCCGAAGCTCCTGTGTTGCAGCCCTACTGAACGTCACCAGCAATACCTGCGAAATATCCGCCACACCTTCGGCGACACACCGAGTTGCCAAACCCACAATGGCGTAGGTCTTACCCGTGCCCGCGCTTGCTTCCAATACCGTTGTGCCGGAAGGAAGGGGGCCAAGCAGGTCGAAGTCCATGACTACTCCGCACTTTCGTTGAGCAACAAGGGCAACCACAACCGGTTGGCAAGGACGCCGAACCGGGTTGGCTCCTCGGCCCAGACACCTTCGTCCTCGAGTGGCGCCGTAGCGGCGAGGTCGGCAAAGGAACTGGATTCACCGAAGACGTAGACATTGCTGGGATCGTCACCGTCGCTGAATTGCCGCCCCCATGTGGCCTCGGCACTGCTCATGGCATTGTCGATCGACTGTCCGGCAAAGCGCCTTTTCGCGTATTCGGCGGTGGTATTGACCCACATCGGAATCGGACCGCGCAAGCCCCGATCGAGCAGATCGACCAACTGAAGAAGGATATCGAGCGGGTTCTCGGGAGCGGACAGAACGGAACGTGTTGCCGCGCGCTGGTTTCCACCGCGCCCCACCGTGATCGCGTTGACCTGCCCGTGATCGCCGGCAGCGGCAAGCGCCAGCAAATTGACCCACGCGCTCACCCGATGTTTGGGCGCCAACGACGAGTACTGCGCCCGCACAATCGAATTTCCGTACAGTCCCGTCACTGTTCCGCTCAGCCGTCTACCTCCACCAAGATCGACGGCAACATCGACGGAAGCGGCATCTCCGGCCATGTGTGGCAGTGCGAGTGACGCCAACTGATCCACTACCCACTCGATGTTTCCCAGCACGGCGCTGCCCAGTTTGTACGGCGGCAACGTGCCTCGCCGCCATTCGGCAGCCCGGAAGTCCGCCGAACTGCGTCCGGTCAAGCGAGAGAGGAGCATTCGATCTCCCAGCTCCCAGGTCGCAAGCCCGTCGAGTTCCGCGTCGAGTGAATCGGCGATGTCGTCGCCGAGTTCCGGTACCCGCACACCGAGTCGCTGGCGCAGGAATCCGCGGGCCGGGTGGGTGAGGAACGATGACAGGTCCGCGAGGTTGACGTCGCGTGGCGGTATCGACGGCAGTGACGCCGAGCGGATCGACGGCGGCGGGATCGGCGTTCCGGTGATGGCACTGGCACCTGCCAACGCTGCGGCGTCGAAGCTGAACGGACTTTCCACCTCGAAATTCCGTTTGTCGAATGACTGCAACGGGTGCCGGGTCACAACCTGGTCCAGGCCGTTCGGCCTCACCGCCAACTTCAGGACATCGAGCAACCCGCTGAGCGGAATAGCCGGTGGGCGGGATGCACCGGTGACGGGATCTGCACCGGTGTACAGCAGCAGTAGATGTTCACCGGCCGACATCACCGCGTCGAGCAGCAGTTGCCTGTCTTCGCTACGCAGATCCCGCTCCCCGACAACAGGATCGCGAGCCAGGATGTCGTCTCCGTCGACGCCGCCGGAACGCGGAAACACCTCGTCGTCGAGTCCGAGCAGTACAACAACCCGGTGCGGTACAGACCGCATCGGCACCATGGTGCACACGGTTAATTCACCAGTACGGAAATTGGCCCGAGTCGGCCGCCCCGCCAGACTCTTCGAAAGAAGTGCACGGATGTCGGAGAGTTGAAGTGTGGTGTCCGAACCGAACTCGACCGCACTCGCAAGAATGCGCTGGGCCGACGCGCTCTGCCAGGCATCGTCCGGTGCCGCATCGGTGAGAAGGTCCAACGCTCTGAGCAACACCCGAAGCCACTCCGACGGCGAATGGGGGCCCGCGAGATCACGCAACGAAACCGCCAGTCTGTCGATGTACTCGGCAAAGCGCCCGCTGAGGTCGATGTCTGTGCTTTCGACGTCGTCAAGGGGCAATGCAAGGTCCAGCCACGCATTTTCCGACTCGTCTGCACTGGCTCCCAACAGAATACGGTCGACGGCGGTGTTGAACGTGTTCTGCTTGAAACCGGCCAGACCGAACGTTGCCCGCTGCCTGATGTCGATGCCCCATCGCGCCCCGGCCGCTCCGGTCCACTCTCGCAGACGCTCCAATTCGTCGTCGGAGAACGAGAATCGGGTACGTACCGGCATGCTGGTGGCAAGATCGAGAACCTGGCTGGCCGTGGCGCGGCCGTCTGCCAGTTCGAGCAGAGTGCCCAGCACAGCCAGCATCGGATTTGTCTGACGCAGACCACGATCCGCAAGGCGGACGCGAAGGCGGTGACCGGGGTGTCCGTGAACACCCTGCCCGAACGCGCCACGCACCAGCGGCGCATATGTTTCGACATCCGGGCACATCACCAGGACATCACGGGGTTCGAGCGTCGGATCGTCTTCGAACAACCGCAACAGGCACTCTCGCAGGACCTCGACCTGACGAGCCGCGCCATGGCACGCGTGAACCTGTACGCTCCCATCGGGTTTCACTCCACCCGAAGGGGCACGATCGGACACGATGTCCGCCTGTATTGCCGCCAGAAGGGTCGGTGCGCCTGATGTGGCAGGCAGATATTCCGAAGTGAGATCGATGCTTGCCAGACTTGATTGCATTTCACGAACATCACGGGCAAGACTGGACAACAGTGGGTTCGGCGAGATCAACGCAGAGTTGTCGTCCGAACGGCGAGTGGCGACCGCCCCCGACGACAACTGGGAGCTCATCTCGTCCCACAGCGCGGGGCTTGGATGCGGCAGCCAGATGTGCACGTCACGATGGGTCGCCAAGGCCTCGAGAATCATTCGTTGATCAACTGGAAGTCGGGTGGGACCGAACACCGAAATACGTTCCGGTAGAGAAATAACAGTAGCGTCATCACTCAGCCTGCTGCACACCGACATGAGTCGCTCGGCCGGACCTGCCACGTCGATTCGATCCGCGACAACCGTCCACAACTTGGCTTGCCATTCGAAGTCCTCGGCAAGCGGTAACCCGTGGCCGTCGGTGAACCGACCGGCCGCCCACTCGATCAGCATCTGGGGACGCTGCGCCGCGTAACTGGAGAACAGATCGGTGACATGCGACGCCGACGCAAAGCGTCGCCCCACCCCGAGCCCACGGAGATGCTTGGCAAGCACGCCGCACCATGGTTCGGAAATGGAATCATCGATGGCACCCAGAACTGTCCACACCAAGCGCGTCGGCGCCCACGGATCATTGTCCGCGCCGACACCACTCACCGTAGCGAGGACGTCGTCGACCAGTCGAACCGGAGAGGGAAAACTGATGTTCGCGGAGATGCCGTCCTGCGAGGATTCCGTCGCAGTGCCCAATCGTGAGGAAAGCTGCTGATTGAGCCAGCGTTCCACCCCTTTTGCCGGCACAGCGACTATCTCCCGGGCAAACGGATCCGACAACGGCGAGCGGAGAAGAGTGGACAGAGCGCAGACCAATGTGTCGGCCCGCTCGGCACGATACAACTTCAGCAACCCTCGCCCCTTTCGATCCCGCGATGTCCTGAACTCGGATGCGTCCATCTCACCACGCGAGTGCGACACGAACTCGCACCCGCGGCCGCAAGCCCCTCACACAGCAGTGACGAGCAGGCAACATGCCTGCAATCGAACCTTCGTACTGTGCGGAAATGACCAGTCCCATCACCACACCTCGTCCTCTCGGAACAGGTCTCGACATATCGGGCCTCGGTAAGACCTTCACGATGGGACGGCGGTCGGTGACCGCATTGACCGACGTCTCATTGCAGACGAGCGAGGGAACTTTTCTGTCCCTGCTCGGGCCGTCCGGCTGCGGTAAGTCCACTGTCCTGCGCATCCTCGCCGGACTCGACACTCCGAGCGCGGGAACTGCGCTGGTCAACGGGCAAACGCCCGCCGAACTGACAAAACGCCGGGAACTCGGAATCGCCTTCCAGGATTCTGCTCTCCTCCCGTGGCGGACCGTGACTTCCAACATCAAGCTGCCACTCCAGGTCGCCGGAATCGATCCGGACCCGGAGTTGATAGCCGATCTGATCGCTCTTGTCGGCCTCGAAGGATTCGAGAAGGCAAAACCCGCTCAGCTCTCGGGCGGTATGCGTCAACGCGTCTCGATCGCTCGCTCGCTTGTCGTCAAGCCGAGTGTCCTCCTCCTCGACGAGCCATTCGGTGCGCTCGACGACATGACCCGCCAACGTCTCAACATGGAACTACTTCGAATCTGGACCGAGAAACCGGCGACAACGTTGATGGTGACTCACGGCATCTCGGAGGCGGTGTTCCTCTCGGATGTTGTTGCCGTCATGAGTCCTCGGCCCGGACGTGTCCTCGAAGTTGTTCCCATCGATCTCCCTCGTCCGCGCACCCCCGAGATGATGCGTACGCCCGAATTCCACGCGATCCACGACTACCTGTCGGGTCTCCTGTTCGGAAAAGCAGGCGTTGCATGACAATTACCGACATCGAAAATGTTGCCACCGCAGCTGCAGAACCCATTCCGACGAGGCGGCGGGGCTTCACGCGTCCCACCTGGCTCGGCGGCGCCATCGGAATCTGTGGGCTGATAGCAATCTGGTGGATTCTCGCGGCTGCCGGCGTTGCGGGCGGCACGATCCCCACACCGTGGGTTGTGATCTCGACGATGTTCGACGACGGTTGGGCGCTCTACGGCCCCAATTTCACTGTCACCGCTTACGGCGCCTTACAAGGCTTCCTGTGGGGAAACTTGCTGGCGATCATCCTGGCAGTCTTGGTTGTTCTCATCCCGCCGATCGAGAGTCTCGCCACTCAACTTGCGATCCTCAGCTACTGCACACCACTGCTCGCCCTCGGCCCGATCATCCTGGTGGTCTTCGGTGGACGGACCCCGACGATCTTCCTGGCGGCGATGTACTGCTTCTTCACAACCATGGTCGGAACTCTCGCCGGCCTACGATCCGCCGACAAAGCGAGCCTCGACCTGGTCGCCGCATACGGCGGTGGGCGCTGGCAGAAGTTCACCAAAGTACAACTGGTGAGCGCACTTCCGAGCACATTTGCCGCTCTCAAGATTGCCGCGCCGTCGGCTGTCCTCGGCGCCATCCTCGGTGAGTACCTCGGCGGTGTCGACAGCGGAATCGGAGTTGCCTTGACGGCCGCGCAATCGTCGTACAACGTCCCTCGGACGTGGGGAATGGCTATCGCCGCAGCTCTGCTCGCCGGCCTGGGATACGCCCTCGTTGCCGCGGTCGCAAAGATCGTGACACCGTGGACGTCGGCTCCGGGAGCACAGAAATGACCGCGGTACGAGGAACATTCAGATTCCTCGCTCCGATCGCCGTTGCGTCCGCACTGCTGCTCGTCATCTGGGTCGTCTTTCTCAACGCCTTTCCCCAAGTCGGACCGCGCGTGGGAAAAACACCGGCCGATGTGTGGGAATACCTGTTCTCCGGACCGAAATCCGCTGACGCGAGGGCCGGAATCCTCGACGATCTGCTCATCACCCTGCGCGATGCGGGTGTCGGATTTGCCGTCGGAATGACGGCCGCGATTGTCGTAGCCTCGATCTTTGTCGTATCCCGCACCGTAGAACAGACATTCATGCCGGTAGCGATGCTGCTGCGGTCCGTGCCGCTCGTCGCGATGACCCCGATCATCGTGTTGATCTTCGGACGCGGAATCGTCGGCGTCACAGTAATGGTCGCCATCGTCGTATTCTTCCCCGCACTGGTCATGATAATGGTCGGATTGCGGGCAGCGCCAACGCAAGCTCAGGACCTCATTGCCGCATACGGCGGGAGTCGTTGGACTGCACTGCGAATGGTGTCGGTTCCCTCGGCACTTCCCGCAGTGTTCGCCGCCGCGCGCGTCTCCGTGCCCGGAGCACTGATCGGAGCGCTGATCGGCGAGTGGCTCGGTAGCGGGCAAGGCCTGGGATCGAGCATGATCAAGGCGATTCCGCGCTACCAGTACAACGAGTTGTGGGCGTCCATCGTGGTGATCACGGTCGTGTCGATCATCCTTTACGCCATTGTCGGAATCTTCGAGAACCTCGCTCTGTCCCATTTCGGTCCTTCGGCAGGCAAAGCGTGAGAACTGTTAACACAACCTCAACAAATAGTGTCCGCCAAGCAAACTCGACGAAATCGACTGCCCCTAGTGTTCCGATTCATGACGCCTTTCAAGCCCGTCCGCCAGGTGGACCGCCGAGCTTTCTTCCGTTACTCCGCACTGACCGGCATCGCTGTGGCAGGCAGCGCGTCATTGCTCGCCTGCAGTAGTGATTCCACAGCCTCGAGCGGTGGCACCTCCGACGACGGATCCGAATTCGGAACTGTTGCAGTGCAATTGTCCTGGATCAAGAACATCGAATTTGCCGGTGAATACTTCGCCCTCGACAAGGGCTACTACAAGGACGCCGGATTCGGGAACGTCGAACTTGTTGCGGGCGGCGCCGCCGGCACCGGTGTCGAAGCCGGATTGGACACCGGCAAGGTGTGGATCGGCATGTCAGCTCCGCAGCTCACCGCTCCCGCTGTTCTCGACGGACTCGAGGCGAAGATCGTCGGCGCAACCTTCCAGAAGAATCCGTTTGCGATAGTCAGTTCCGCTGCAGCACCGATTAATTCGCCGCAGGATATGATCGGCAAGAAGATCGGTGTCCAGGATTCCAACCAGCTGGTCTTCGGCGCTCTCCTGGCCGCGAACGGGCTCACCGAAAGTCAGATGACCATAGTGCCCGCTCAATTCGACCCCAGCCCACTGGCCAACGGCGAGGTAGACGGTTGGGTCTCCTACGTCACCAACGAGCCGATCACCCTGGCGGCAAAAGGTTTTCCCAACGCCCACTTCTTGTTCGCGGACTACAATCTGCCACTCGTAGCCGAATCGTTCACCGTCCTACAATCGACCATCGACAACGAGCGAGACAAGCTCAAAGCCTTCCTGAAGGCCGAAATTCAGGGCTGGCGCGACGCTGTCGCCGATCCCGCAGAATCCGCCCGCCTCGCAGTCGAGGTGTACGGCAAGGACCAGAACCTCGAACTCGAGGAACAGACCAAGGAAGCGACCGCACAGAACGATCTTGTGGTCTCGGCCGACACCAAGGCAAACGGATTATTCACGATGACCCCGGCATTGATCGAACAGAACATCGCGGCATTGGCCAAAGCCGGACTGGAGATCTCAGCAGATCAACTGTTTGACCTGTCGATCCTCGAGGAGGTGTACGCCGAGAACCCGGATCTCATCTGACGCTACTGACCGATGTTGCCGACCGCCTCGACGTCGAAACGGATTATCGCATCGG
This sequence comes from Rhodococcus globerulus, assembly GCF_019334125.1. NCBI lineage: Bacteria > Bacillati > Actinomycetota > Actinomycetes > Mycobacteriales > Nocardiaceae > Rhodococcus > Rhodococcus globerulus. The sequence goes on along the minus strand of NZ_CP079698.1, from coordinate 5,116,542 downwards.
GGCGGTCGGGCCAGATCGAAGACCAGACCACCAACTCCGGTTCAACCGCCTCGATAATCCTCGGCTCAATCTCGTTGTCCCGCAAATCGAGCCAGTGCCGAACCGGCTCCCGATGCGGATCGATCAGAGCTTCGAACAAGAACCGCGCGGGTGGCGGCTGACTCCGGCGTCGACTCGCAACTTTGTGCATCTCGCAATCCTACTTTTAGCGATTGTTTCTCCAGATTGCAGCAGAGAGGACTGTGGCGAACGAGCACCACAGCGGATACGGAACCAGTGCAAGGCCTGCAGAGCGGTCGACGCGCCCAACTCGCATCGCCAGGTCAGAACTACTGACGGCTAGGGCTGCCGCGATGACGGGTGCAGCAGCGAGTCGATGTGAGCGAAAGAAGACCCAACTCCAGCCTGCATTGACGGCGAGGTTAGCCAGCAGCGACAGTGCCAACCTTCGTTCATCGGCACGGTCTCCCTCCTCTTGGAGTCGATCAAGTGCGATGGCGGAACTGACAGCAATATCGGCATACAAGGCGGTCCACACGACCGGAAAAACAACGGCCGGCGGTTGAAATGCCGGCTTGCGCAAGTTCCTGAACCACGATGTTTTTTCGGGGCTACGGCCGGCCGCAGACCCGACGAGAGCCGTGACGGTGGTAAACGCTCCGGTCCTCGCCAAATTCTTCGGAAGCCGGTTCAGTAGCTGTTCGCTCATCAATCTATCCCTACCGTCGTCGGTGTGGTCGCGGTGAAGCCGAAGTCAGACCGGATTCTCATGTGCGAGTGCGCGGTAGCCTTTTGCACCCATGCGATCCACTGCCGCTTTGACCACTGCAAAAATTGCTCCCTGCAGTGCTGCGGAAATGAGAACCTCCTTGCTTGACCTGGTCAGATCGTGCGGGTCAGGCGCTTCGCCCTCGTGCGCGACACGCTTCCAAACTTGTTGAAACACAGCACCGGCGGCGATTCCGCCGAGAACACTCGTTGCGAGCGAAAGTGGTTTGTACATAGCTTTCGACGCTGCACTCACGATGTGAACTCCTTGTTGTTCGAAGTCTGCCCCAGTGAAAACAACCTTGGCTCTCAGCTCGGATCCGTCCCATTCACCGTAACCCCGACTGATTGTGTTTGCATCCATGCAGTTTCGGGCACGCGAATGAGTGGCAGCAATTCGCTGAGCGGGCTCCATGGCGGGATGATCGATCCACTTCCACTGATGACTATGTTCGACAAGCAGATTCAGCTTCGCCTGGGACAGGCAAACGGCAAGAAATGGGTGGACGGCATCATGCCTTCATGATGCCGTCGAAGTTCGCCGTCACGGGGCTGCCGTATCTGCAACGTGCGTATCTGCGAGTCGCTGCGCGCGTCGCACGTCTCGATGACTTCGCAGGGAAAGACGCCCGACAGCGACCGCGCCGAAAAACAGGATCACCGCACCGAGGCCTTCGAAGAACGCCAACTGTTGCAAAGCCTGGATCCCGGGCCGGGTTGCTGTCGGGCTTCCAGGGTCTCCCATGTGCAGCACGGGCGCCAGCACCGGTCCGACGATGAACCATGCGCCGCCGACAACACCGAGCCACGCGCCGAAGCCGGCGACGGCGCGGTTGGCGCTGAACAAGAGCAGGATCCCGCCAACCACGGTCACTGCACCCGGCAACACTTCGAGCCAACCCCGGGCGGAAGTCCAGGTCCACGCCTCATCCGGCGTAAAAGAAAACGAGAAGTACGGACCCACAAACGGTATCAACGCTCCCCAGAGTCCAAGCAGAATCAGGGCCAGGCCACTGACAGCACCACGGGTGCGAGGCACCCACATCCGACCAGGCGTTGTTTCTCGAACCGGCACCGCCGCGCGATCAGAGGCTGCGTAATCATTTGCCGGGGCTGCATCGCCTGCAGACGATTCATGCCTCTCGTGCCGAGATGCATTCTGACGAAACATGATTCCACTCCTTGTCGTGCGCGAACCAGGGGCCGCTCGATCAAGTCCCGACAAGTCGCGCGCGACTGTAGTATCGACGGATACACACGGCTAGTTGCTCTACCGCGATCACCACTCTCGGAATACCCTGAAGCCACTGTCGGCAAACGAAGAATCAGCAAGCACAATCCCACATATGCCGTGCTCCACGCATAAATCGGCGCCACCGCGTTCAGCTGATCGCGAGCATCTCGCGAAGGAAAACACTGCACACAGCATCAAGGAAGGGCGAACATGTTCGGAAATCGATCTCGATCATCCGAGGAACACATCGCCACGGCCTACCTGGTCACACACCTCTGTGGTGCAACGTTGGGTCTACAGCTCGCGAGATCGCTCGTCGACTCCTACGGATCGTGGGCGGAGGGACGGCTGGATTCGCTGCCGAACGAATTGGAGTACGAAATCGGACAGTTATTGCAACTGATCGAAGACACTCAGGAAATTTCGCTACCTCGCTATCCGGTGATCGATGCGGGATTGAATCGGCTGAGAAAACTGGTTCACATCGATGCACTGTGGCAGCGTCGTCTCGTGAAACTAGCTGCCCTGGAAGTCATGCGAACCGCGCTCTGCGGAAAAAGTGCGATGTGGGAAGTTCTGCGTGATATCCCGGCCGGCGAGACCGAGGACCAGCATCGCGAACTCAATGCACTGGTATCCAAGCAGATTTCCACGGTGACGGATCTGCACCACCGTGCCGCAACTGATGCGTTCAATCGTCCCGACTCGGAAAAGTCCCACACCGAGCACGGGTAACACCACGGACATCACCTCGGAGGCAACGTTCCGGACGAGGAACGGGTTTACCGAAACAGAACTTCACGTACCAACTGCGTTGTCCGCGTAATACGCCTGACTGTTTACAACCACAGTCCCTAATATCCGACAATTCAAGCATTGCCGGGGGACACTCATGAGCACACCCATTCGAGAGGCCTGCTCATGCGTATACGACATCGAGTTCTACTTGCTCTGACTGCAGCTTGCGGTCTTGCGGTGACTCCCACCGTCGCGTCGGCGACACCGAGCACCGGGGTGCACGGCGAAATCCTCGGGCAGGTGACGTTCGGCGACAAGGACTATGTGCTGCGCAAAATCACTGTCGACCCGGGTGGATCCACCGGCTGGCACTTCCACGACGGTGTTCTGTACGCCGCCGTTGCCGGCGGCACCTTGAGCCACTACCGATCCGATTGCTCGGTCGACGGCATCTATCAGACCGGTAACACCCTCATCGAACCGAGCGGATCGGATCACGTTCACATCGGCAACAATTCGCAGACCACTCCCCTGGTTCTCCTTGTCGTTTACGTCAACCCCACGGGCAGTCCCTTGTCCGAGGACGCGGCAGCGCCCAACTGCCAACTACCCGGGTAGCGGATTGGCGAGCGGGAATCGTATCGGCATCGATTCGATGCCGGACACGAAGTTGGCGGCGCGACGCGGTAGTGGTTCGTCCGTCGCCAATTCCATCCCCGGTAAACGCTGGAAAAGCTGCTCGAACATGATCGTTCCTTCCAGCCTCGCCAGCTGATTACCCAAGCAGAAATGCGTGCCGAACCCGAACGCGACGTGTGGGTTCGGTGTCCGACCGATATCGAACTGCGGCGCATCCACGAACACAGCGTCGTCGAAGTTCGCCGACTCGAAGAGCAGCAGCATCTTCTCTCCCGCTTTCAGACGCGCACCGAAGAAATCCGTGTCGCGGGTAAGTGTGCGGGCCATGTTCTTGATCGGCGACGACCATCGCAGCATCTCTTCCATCGCCAACGGAATCATCTCCGGGTCGGCGGCCAGCGTTCGGTACTGATCGGGGTGGCGCAGTAGTTGTTCCATCCCTCCGCTGAGCACGTGGCGCGTTGTTTCGTCGCCGCCGATCAGAATCAACAACGACTCGTTGACAATTTCCTGGTCCGACAGCTCCTCTCCGTCGATCTCGCTGTGAATCAACGTGCTGATCAAGTCGTCTGCTGGGGCTGACCGACGCTCCCTGATCGTCCGGGTCATGTACTCGGTGAAATCGACGTACGCCGCCATCATCGCCTGAAGTTGCTCTGGGGAAGCGTTACTACCCAGCGCTTTCACCAAATCGTCCGACCACCGCAGGAACACCGCGCGTTCTTGCGGACGCACACCGAGCATGTCGCCGATGACCGCCATCGGCAACGGCGCGGCAAGATCGGCCACGAAGTCCGCTTCCCCGCTCTCACAGACAGCATCGATCAACTGGTCACAGATCTGTCGAATCCGATCGCGTTTTGCTTCGACTTTCCTTTTGGTGAATCCGGCATTGACGAGGCGTCGACGCGTGAGGTGCTCTGGATCGTCCATGTCGATCATCTGCGGAAGCGGACCGGTTTCGGGTCTGATGCCGCCGGCATTGGAGAACAACGCAGGGTCTCGCTCGGCCGCGATGACGGCGGCGTAGCTTGCAGCGGCGGTGATGCCGTTCGCGCTGTCTCGGTACACGGGTTCGTGCTCACGCATCCACGCGTATGCGTCGCGCACATCGCCGAGGTCACCGGAATAGAAGCGCCCGTCGATCAGGTCGAAGTTCGGCCGATTCGCCATCTCGCCGTCCTCTCTCGAGAAACCCTTGCCTCAACAAGTAGAACCTGTTCCTATAGAGCTCGGGGCGTTATTGCCGAAGTTCTTCGGCGCACCTCGATCCGTGTACACCGCGCAGACGACAACCGGGAGATGGACATGGGCGACAACACCGCCTTTGCAGGCAGATCGGTACTTGTGACCGGCGGCGGAAGCGGCATCGGATTCGGCATTGCCGGTGCGCTCGCCGGAGCCGGTGCCCACGTCACGATCTGCGGACGAAACAAGGACAAACTCGATGTTGCGGCCAACTCGATTCGTGCCCGCAACGGGTCCGGCTCCGTCACTGCTGTACCCACCGACATAACCGTCGAAGCCGAGGTCATCGCTGCAGTCGCATCCGCGGTCGAGGCAACGGGAACACTCGACGGCGTTGTTGCCTGCGCCGGTGGCAACGAAACCATCGCCCCGGTGACCCAACTCGACGTCGATGCGTGGCGCCGCACGGTAGACCTCAACGTGACCGGCACGATGCTGACGATCAAGCACGGCGCACGTGCCCTCGTCTCCGGAGGCGGTGGTTCCATCGTGGCGATCTCGTCGATCGCGAGCAGCAACACACATCGATGGTTCGGAGCGTACGGCGTGTCGAAATCCGGCGTCGACCATCTCGTACAGTTGGCGGCAGATGAACTGGGTGCCAGCAATATTCGAGTCAATGCGATTCGTCCCGGCCTCACCCGGACCGATCTGGTCGCGCTCATCACCGACGGTGGACCGATTCTCGACGACTACATGGCCAACACTCCCCTCGCACGTGTCGGCGAAGTGGAGGACATCGCAGCACTCGCGACATTCCTCCTCGGACCGGACTCCACGTGGATCACCGGACAGATCATCAACGTCGACGGCGGTCAAATGCTGCGTCGCGGACCGGATTTCCGCTCGATGCTCGAATCCGTGTACGGCGCCGACGGACTCCGCGGGGTGGTGGCATGAGCTATACCATCCTGGGCAAGACCGTCGAGATGCCCGTAGAAGTCCGTACCGCCTCCGCGTTCATGGCGATGTTCTCCGTTCCGAGTGTTACTGCCCAGTCGATCATCAACCACACCGGACTGACCGTTCTGCAATTCCGCCCGGGGCGCGCACTGTGCGGACTGGTATTTGTCGACTACGTGGACGGAGATCTGGGACCGTACAACGAATTCGGCGTGACATACATGGTGCGAAGCCATACCGCCCCACCGGAGATTTCGGTGCTGGGCGACCTTCGTGCGCTCACGTCCGGCACAGCGGGGGCCCTCATCCATGAACTGCCCGTCGACGGCGAGTTCACCAAGGCCGCCGGCCGTGAGATCTGGGGATTCCCGAAGGTGATGGCGGAGTTCGATACCGAGCATGTCGGATCCGTCAAACGCGGTTCGGTATCTCACGACGGCAGACTCATCGCGCAGTTGAGCGTGAAGCCCGGAGTGAGCGTTCCCGGCTCGGGAGCAAACATGTCACTTGCCGCATATTCACATCTCGACGGCATCACCCGCTGTACGTCCTGGGACATGGCTCCCACCGGCGTCAAATCTCGCCCGGGTGGTGCGGAGCTCCAGCTTGGCACCCACCCGATGGCCGCCGAACTACGACGCCTCGGCCTGCCGAAACGAGCTTTGATGACCACCACGATTTCCAACCTCGCCATGACGTTCGGGGAGTCGACAGCGATCTGACGGCGTCCGCCTGATCGAGCGCACCTGTTCTGAATGCCCTCCTGCGGCGCCACCTTGTCGGCTCCGCAGGAGGGCTCATCCCCGGGCGCAAAGACTGCGACCCTGAGGGAGCGACACAGATCCCTCACAAGGGGGCGCCAATCGATCGATAGGAGCGCACGGCGTGTCGCATGCTTTCAGTGTTGGAGAACTTCAGTGTTGGAAACTTCAGTGTTGGAAAACGGCTTCGGACGAGACCGTTTCGGTGTTGATCCACCATGGCATCCGCCGTTATTCGTCACACGGGTCGAATGACCCATTCGGGTACCTGTTTTCGGGCTGTCGAGCGTCACCACAGCCGCCGGCGCCGACGGAGAAGGTCCAATCAAACAGTTTGACGCGTGCCGTTGTCGTAGACCTCCGGTCACGCGATGCTGCTCGCACCGCGGGTGAAATCTCGCGCCTGCCCTGACCTGCAACCGACCGACCAGGCCGCAACCTTCGCCCGGCCGGAAATCCCACCCAGAAAGATTCTGGCACAGTGGAATACCTCATGCCTGCGACAACTCCACCAATCCGGTCAGGTGGAATTCATCGACCAGTTGCCTCATCGATACGTGATACCGGTCGTCCTGGTTCAGTCCGCTGAAGCTTGGGATGATCCGCAAAATAGGTATGCCACCGGGTAATTGGGCCGTTGTTGCCACCTGCGTGAGGCAACAGCCTTGTCGTGACTCACAAATCGTGACCATGAGACTTGCCCACGCCTCACCGATTCTCCCCGACGCTCCGGGTAAGTTGCGTCTCCCGACGGGACGCGAATCACTCAGGTCCCAGACCGGAAGGAACTATCGGCGTCCTCGACAGTGAATGGACACGCAGCAGGTTTCCCGACACGCATCCTCTTCACGAGATTCGCACTGCAACAGGGATATTGGTCTGATCGGTTCAGTCACCAGCTACATAATTGTCCACGGATAGCGAGAACTGTTGGCACACGTGCTGCCAACTCACCTGAATCGCCCTCCAGCATAGGCGATCTCGCAAACAACGTTGCCCAACAGTCGATCGCTGACGCGTGCGGCGAGATTGCCGACCCCGATCAAGGAAAATCATGGGAAAACACAGGAAACAACATCGACCTCGCGCCAGAAGATTCGTCGCACTAGCGGCAGGAGCAGGAGCTCTTACAGCCATCGGCACCTTCGCAAATACGGGCGTGGCCAGCGCACACGACTGGTCACTAGTAGCCATGTGCGAAAGTTCCGGAAACTGGAGCATCAACACGGGCAACGGATTCTACGGCGGACTGCAATTCACACAGTCGACGTGGGATGCCTACAAACCCGACGGTGCACCCGCCCGTGCCGACATGGCATCGATCGCGGATCAAGTCGCGGCAGCGGAGGCAACCCTCGACGCTCAAGGCATCGGTGCGTGGCCGGTGTGCGGCACACACCTCGGCTGGGGTGGTGTCACTCCCGGTTCAGGCGACGTATCAACTCTGCCTTCTGCCGGAGAAGCCGTCCATGTGGCCCCGGCAGCACTTCATACTGATACCAGGTGCAATTGGGAGTGGCCGGTCGATGGGGCAATCTCGCAGGGATTCCATGCCGGACACGATGGAGCGGACTTCGCAGTCGACGTCGGAACAGTTCTCCATGCCCCGACCTCTGGCACGATCTCGGTTGCCGGACCATTTGATCCTAGCGGATACGGAACCTATATCCAGCTCGAAGCCGATACCGGCGAGCAGATTCAGATGGGCCACCTTTCCGAAACATGGGTCGGCAAAGGCACCCATGTCCAGGTCGGCGACGAAATCGGCGCCACGGGCAATACCGGTAGCTCAACCGGCCCGCACCTGCATCTCCGCATCCACAGTGGCGGCGCAGTCGACCCCGTCGGATTCCTGAAGTCGGTCGGTGCATGCGACACCGGGGCGAGCGTCGCTCCCGCACCGATCTTTGCACCCGCGCTGGATGCTCCGGCACCAAATCCAGTTGAATCGGCAGTCGGCGACACGGTGACGGTATCCGAGGGCGACACACTGTTCGACCTTGCTTCAACGAGAGGGAAGAATTGGCAAGAGGTTTGGGCGATGAACGCGTGGATCACTGATCCTGACCAGATTTTCGTGGGCGATGTGATCACGTTCTAAACAGGAAGGCGGTTGCGGCTGCCAGGGCTCCTGCCCGAACGAGCGAACGTACCTTTCGGCGCCTTGGATGCGCCGAAAGGTACGTTCGCTCGCTGGGGTTGGGGCACGGTGGACCGACGCACCCCTTTCGATCACGTGTGACTCAGGCTACACTCCTGGACGGTTGACCAACTCGCGTCAGACCGCCCGAAAGGACACTCGTGCAGATCACCCGACGCACCGTACTGGCCGGCGCTGCCGCCGCACCTGCGCTCGCCGCTCTGTCGACGAGCCCGGCCGTCGCAGCGTCGCCGGCACGCACCGTTTCACCCGCACGCACCGACAAGTCGTCATCCTCGCTGCAGGTGGGCGTCGGAATTTCCGACGTGACCGGACCGGTCGCCGAGGTCGGCATGATGGGCTACTCGAGCTTCGACCAACGCGCCGAAGGCCTGCACCAGCGAATGCGCGCACGCGCCTTCGTCTTCGAGTCCGGCGGGTCGCGGATTGCCTACGTCTGCGTCGACAACTGCATGATCTTCCAGTCCGTTCACGACGAGGTCCTGCGCCGACTGGCCGGGAAATTCGGTGACATCTACACCGAACGCAATGTCATGCTGACCGCTATCCATTCACACGCGGCGTGCGGTGGGGCGTCGCACAACTACGCATACAACCTCGCAGTTCTCGGATTCGAACTGCAGGTGTTCGAAGCCGAGGTCAACGGCATCGTCGAGGCGATCAGCGCCGCCCACGAGAACCTGGCGCCGGGCACCGTTCGTTTCGGCCGGTCCGATCTCACCGATGCCAGCGTCAACCGATCACGAGTGGCGTTCGACCTCAATCCCGAAGAGGACAAGGCCTACTACCCCGGCGGCAACGATCACCATATGCGTGTCATGCGGATCAGCCGGGGCAGCAAGGACATCGGAGCGATCAACTGGTTCGCCACCCACTGCGCCTCGCTCACGAACGAGAACCATCTCATCTCCGGGGACAACAAGGGCGCCGCGGCGTACTTCTGGGAGCACGATGATCAGGGTGTGCGCTACCTCGACGGCGACACCAGCTTCATTGCTGCTTTTCCGCAGACCAACAGCGGCGACATGTCACCCAACCTCTTCCTCGAGCCCGGCCGCGGACCGACCGACGACGAATTCGAGAATGCACGGATCATCGGGCTCCGCCAGGTAGCGGCTGCTCAAACTGCCTTCGACTCGGCCTCCGAAACCGTCGCCAGCGGCGTGGACAGTCGGATCATGTACCTGGACATGGCAGATCAGGTGGTGAGTGGAAGATTCACCCCGGACGGACGCGAGCACCGCACCGCTCCGGCCGCGATCGGTGCGGCGATGAGTGCCGGAAGCGTCGAGGACGGGCCGGCAATTCCGATCTTCCCCGAGGGCACCCGAAACCCCATGATCGACGCCTTGGGCGGCATGGATGCTCCTGTGCCTCAATGGCTTCAGGATGCACAGGCCCCCAAACTCGTAGTCGTTCCGGTCGGCCTTTTGCCACCGAGCGGATGGGTGCCGAACGTGCTGAAGATCCAGATCCTGCGGATCGGCCAGTTCTACATCGTCGGCGGCCCTGCGGAATTCACCATTGTCGCCGGCCTACGAGTGCGCAGAACCGTCGCCGAAGAACTCGGTATACCCCTCGAGAACGTCATCTTCCAGGGATACGCGAACTCGTACTCCAGCTACTGCACCACGCCGCAAGAATACGATTCGCAGCAGTACGAGGGCGGTTCGACGATGTTCGGCCGTTACACGCTGCCGGCCTATCAGCAGGGGTATGCCACCCTCGCGGCCACGATGCGCGATGGCAACGAACCTCCTCGAGGCCCTGCGCCCGCCAACCTGTCCGGGTTCCAACCCAGCTTCGGCCCTGGCGTCGACTTCGACGAACCTTTGCCGGGAACACAATTCGGCGATACCACCGTTCAGCCTGGCGACAGCTCACCAGGCGGGCAGGTTGCGGTCGAGTTCGTCACGGGTCACCCCAAGAACGACACTCACCGAAACGGGACCTTCTACGAGATCCAGCGCAATACCGGTGGATCCTGGACGCGGGTCGCCGACGACAACGACTGGTCCACCAAACTGCACTGGCGCCGAGTCGGGAGCAACGGTTCCGTCGTTCGCATCACGTGGGATGTCCCGGCCGATACTCCGGCTGGTACCTATCGAGTCCAGCACTTCGGCGCGTCGAAGGCTCGGGGTAGTGGCGCGATCACGCCATTTTCCGGAGTGACGTCCGAATTCCGCCTCACCTGACCCGCGTGAACGTATCGCTGCCCTTGTCTGACAGGGGGAGCGATACGTTCACGCGATGGGCAAGGTTCACACGGCGGTCGGGTGCAGCGAGGTGGTCTGCCCCGACTGCTCTGACACCGTCGTGCGATCGATCTTGGCGGCGACGATCAGGACCAGTAGACCGGCGACGGTAACTGCCGCTCCCATCCAGATCGGGGAGGTGAAGCCGAGCCCGGCGGCAATGGTGAGACCACCGAGCCACGCGCCCAATGCATTTCCGACATTGAAAGCGGCGATATTGGCGCCCGATGCCATAGTCGGCGCCTCCGACGCGTAATTCATGATCCGCATCTGCAGCCCTGGTACCATCGCAAAACCGAAGGCGCCCATGAAGAACAGTGAGATCACGGTCATGACCTTGCTCTCCGCAGTCGCCGCGAACACGATCAGAACGACGGTCAAGATCGCGAGAATCCAGACCAGCGCCTTCGTCAGCGAACGGTCGGCAGCCTTCCCACCGAGGACGTTGCCGACAAACAGACCGGAACCGAAAAGGATCAGCAACCACGGAACACTGGACGCTGCAAAGCCACTCACCTCGGTGAGAGTGAACGCGATGTACGTGAACGCGCCGAACATTCCGCCGTAGCCGAGAATCGTGATCGCGATCGAGAGCCACACCTGTTTGTTGCGGAAGGCTCCGAGTTCGCCACGCAGGCCGCCGCCCGCCGTTGGTGCCGGCGTCGTAGGCACCAGAGCCGCGATCCCGATCAGTGCAACAATGCCGATGACGGTGATCGCCCAGAAGGTCGAGCGCCATCCGAACTGTTGGCCGAGCATCGTGCCGAACGGAACGCCGAGAACATTGGCAATGGTCAACCCGGAGAACATCATTGCGATGGCACCTGCACGCTTGTCCGGTGCGACCATTCCGGCGGCGACCACCGATCCGATGCCGAAGAACGCGCCGTGGCACAGGGCCGCAACGATGCGCCCACCCATCATCACCTCGTACGAGGGGGCCAGCGCGGACATCAGGTTGCCGATGATGAACAGCACCATCAGCGAGAGTAGGACCTTCTTGCGCTCGAACCGGATGACGGCCGCGGTCACCAGAATTGCACCGATCGCGACGGACAGTGCGTAGCCGGAGATCAGGTAGCCCGCTACGGCTTCGGTGACCTCGAAATCGGCGGAGACCTCGGGCAGCAGGCCCATGATGACAAATTCGGTGAGGCCGATCCCGAACCCGCCCATAGCGAGGGCAATGAGACCCAATGGCATCTCGATGTTCCTTTCACAGATTTACGCGTAAGCCGTTAGCGGGCGTGTGCAGTAGTTGCACACGCGCTATAAATAGTTGCACGCGCGCGCTACATGCGCAAGCTGGTAACCTGGAGCGGCAGGAATCGGACAAGGAGAATCACATGGGGATCGCCGACGACGCCGTCGAAATCCGTTCGCAAGGGTGGCGCACGCTCGCAGCGCTGCACGGCGCCCTCGACACCGAATTGGAACGCGCTCTCCAGCGTGAGCACAAACTGTCCGTCGTCGAATACACAGTCCTCGACGCGTTGAGCCGCCAAGACGGCTGGCACATGCGCATGGCCCAGCTGGCTCGCGCTGCCGCGCTGAGCAGCAGTGCCACGACGCGATTGGTCAACCGTCTCGAAGATCGTGGACTACTGACCCGAATCCTGTGCGCCGACGACCGTCGAGGCATCTACACCGAGTTGACGCCGGCCGGCCGCGAGCTTCTCGAAAGTGCACGGCCGACGCACGACGCCACCCTCGAAGCCGCACTCGACGAGGCATGCAAGACACCCGAACTCGCGCCGTTGGTGCGGGCGCTCCACGAACTTCCCGTCGGCTAGAACCCTGCCGGAAGCAGGGCACGCTCGTTGATGTCCGCGACCACCTGATCGACAAACACTCCCGCGTCGACGACGGCCCGCTCATCCCGCGCCGGGATCAGAGTGTCGACGGTGCCGCCCCGCACTTCGTTGTCCCCGATCACGGCGACGTACGAATCCCGGTGAGTACGAGCCTCGCGGATGCGGCGTCCCAACGACCCTTCGGACGCAACGGCCACGCGGACATCGCGAGCCTCGAGATCTGCCCGTAGACGCTCGGCCTCAACCTGGTGCCGGTCGCCGACGGGCAGAATCGAGACTTGGTTGGGTGCCAGCCACGGCGGCATCCGCCCTTCGAACCTTTCGATCAAAAGCGCAGTCATGCGTTCCATCGACCCGAGCAAGCCCCGATGGATCATGACGGGGCGAGCCTTGGATCCGTCCTCAGCGGTGTACTCGAGGTCGAACCGCTCCGGTTGATTGAAGTCGAGTTGCACGGTCGAGAGTGTTTCCTCGCGGCCGTGCGCGTCTCGCACCTGGACGTCGATCTTGGGACCGTAGAACGCTGCCTCCCCCTTCGCTTCCACGTACTCGATCGAGCGTGCATTCAGCGCCTCGCGAAGGTGATCCTCGGCGTCCACCCACTGCTCGTCGGTGCCGAGGTACTGCCCCTCTCCCCCTCTGATCGAGAGGCGGTACTCCCGTTCGGCAATCCCCAGAGTCGAGTAGCAGCGCTCGATCGCGTCGAGCGCGACGATCACTTCCGCTTGCACTTGTTCACGACTACAGAAGACATGTGCGTCGTCGAGATTGATCTGTCGGACTCGACTCAATCCGCTGAGAACTCCGGAGAGTTCGCTACGGAACATCGAGCCGAGTTCACGAACGCGGAAAGGTAGCTCGCGATAACTACGACCGCGAGCGGCGAATACCTGAGCGTGATGAGGACAGTTAGCCGGACGAAGGAGAAATGACTCTCCGCCTATCTTCATTTCGGGGAACATGTCTTCCGAGAACTTGGACCAATGACCAGATCTCTCGTACAACTCTTTCTTCGCCATAACGGGGGTATAGACACCCCGACAACCGGAGCGCGCTGCTTGTTCGGCGGCGAACTTTTCGAGTTCGTTCCTGATGACGGCGCCGTCCGGCAACCAGAGTGGAAGGCCGGCTCCGACTATGGGGGTGGTAGCGAAAAACTCCAGGTCGCGCCCGAGTTCGCGGTGGTCAACGCTCATGAGAGCTCTCCAAATCGTTCAAGGGGAGACGCACACGGAGCGACGAAACAGGAAAGCCCCGGGGCGATAACTCCCGGGGCTGAAAGGGTTCGGTCAGCAGTTGCTAAACGATGCGCCGGAAGAGAACCGGCGTCGTCGTGTTGTGCGCAATACTGACCATGTACGTGAGGTTACATCAACTTCCTACCCACCTACAGCCCGAATTGTCGGGCCTCTATGCTGACGCAACTGGGAAGGCGCAGCAGTAGCCAACGAAACACCCACGAAGAGCGAAGTTTCGGCAATCATGTCCGAACGTGAGGTTCTCGGATATGAGGAGGATGTGCGACGGTGCCGGACCACTTGCTCGAACAGTTGATCACCATTCCTTTGTTCACGGGAATCATCGGGTACATCACCAATTGGTCGGGCGTGCTGATGCTCTTCGCCCCACTCGAATTCCACGGAGTCAGAATTCCGGGCCTCAAGATCCTGTTCCCACTGCTCCCGCGCCGGGTCCAGGTAATCCCGGCGATCACCAGCGACGGCCGCTTCGGTTGGCAAGGAATTGTGCCCTCCCGGGCCGAGAAAATGGCGTCGATCGCAGTGGACAAATCGTTGGCAAAAGTGGGCAGCATCGCCGACTTCTACCGTGAACTCGATCCGGACAGCATCGCCGAACATCTGGTCACCATCTCGCGAAGCGAAGTCCGCGGCGTGGTCACCAGAATCATGACCGCCGAGAATCCTCAGCTCTGGCACAACCTTCCGAACCCGGTGAAAGAAGCTGTTTTCCGGAAGGTCGAGGAAGATCTGCCGGCCAGCGTCCGCACCATCACGGACCGCATCGAAGAGAACATCGACGAATTCATCGACGCCAAACTCATGGTGATCCGGTACCTGTCGTCGCACCCGAAACTACTCAACGACATTTTCCGGACCATGGGAAACAAAGAACTGCGATTCATGCAGAACTTCGGTTTCTACTTCGGGTTTCCGATGGGGTTTGTCCTGGTGGCCGTACTGCACTTCCTGCCGTACTGGTGGATCCTGCCCATCGGCGGCGTCATCATCGGCTACATCGTCAACTACCTCGGAATCACAATGATCTTCGAGCCCATCGCGCCCAGCCGATGGGTGCCGTGGCGGCAAGGTCTTTTCCTCAAACGACGCACCGAGATCATCGAGGGGTACGCAAAAACGCTCGCCGATCACGTCATCACACTCGAGAACATCGGCACAGAACTTCTCGAAGGACCACGCTCGGACCGAACCCGCCGAATGCTCGATCAGGTACTGCGTGAATCCGTCGACGACGCTGTCGGATGGGCACGATCCGTCGTGAAAATGACGGTCGGCTCGCAAAGCTACAAGCGTCTGCCGAGCCTCGCGACAACCGAAGTGCTCGACCTCGTTCCACGAGTATTCGAGGACGCGGCTTTTGCCGAAAGTCAGTCCGAGAAAATCCGGATATTCGTCACGGCGCAAATGAACAAACTGTCACCGGAAGACTTCAGCGAACTGCTGAGATCTGCCGTCAAACAAGATGAATGGTTGTTGTTCGTCCACGGAGCGGTACTCGGCTCGTTGGCCGGTTTCCTGCACCTCGCGATATTCGGAGTATGAGAATGAGTGAGCAGCGCGAAGAACCCACGTATGACTGGGATATCGACACGGGCACCGAAGAATCCGTCGAAAAGCGGTTGATCCGTAGCCTGGTCGGCTTGACCGCCACCACCACACTCACCTCCCTGAAAATAACGGGATGGGCGTTGGGCACAGCGCGCGAGGCGACGCGGCAGATCGTTGCAGCCGCCGCCGACGCGGCAGCAGAGGCCGCCGAAGCCGCCAACGTTCAACCTTCGACAAAGCGAACGGCAAGTGCCGGGCCCTCCCGATCCGAAAACCTGCGATCGGCCATGCGTGCTCGCCCCACCGGTAAACAGAGCACCGAGGCCATGCTCGCGGCCCTTCGCCAGCGCGGCGACAACCTGCTCGACCGTTCCGCCGACGTCACCGACCGCGACGATCTTCACCCCGCCTACGACCGAATCCTCGACGAGATTGCACCGGACGAAGCACGCATCCTGCGCCTGCTCGCATTGTCGGGCGCACAACCGAGCGTCGACGTCCGGACAGCCCGGCCCTTCGGCGTCGGGTCGGAAATGATCGACGAAGGCCTGTCGATGATCGGCGATCTCGCCGGGTGCCGGCACCTGGATCGTACGAATGCCTACCTCAACAACCTGCACCGACTCGGGCTGGTGTCGTTCTCTCGAGAACCTGTCGAAGCGGATCGATATCAGGTCGTCGAAGTCCAGCCCGCGGTGATCGACGCCGTGCGACGCGCGGGCCGGTCCAACAAGATAGTGCGTCGTAGCATCCTGCTCACGCCGTTCGGTGAGGACTTCTGCCAGACGTGTTTTTCCTTGTAGGGGCTCCGCCCCTGTGCGCCTTTCCAGCAGTCCCCACTACCAAAAAGGCGCACAGCGGCCGCAGGCCCCTACAGCCAGGTGTCTTCCGTCGTTGTTGTCAGGAACGCCTCGAGATCGTCCCGCCAATGCGCGGGGACGGTCTTGTCCGGTTCGATCCCGGTGTACTGCCCGCGATAGAACAGCAGTGGACGCTCGGTCTTGACCTCACTCATCGACGAGACCCGACCGAAGACCACGAAGTGATCGCCGCCGTCATGGACGGTTTCGACGGTGCAGTCGATGTGCGCGAGCGATTTGTCGATGATCGGTGAACCCAACGGCGACGGTGTCCAGTCGATACCGGCGAACTTGTCCGGCTCACGCGAACCGAAGCGCGCGCATACCGACTGTTGTTCCTCCGCCAACACGTTGACGGCAAACTTTCCGGTCTTCTCGATTGCCGCCCACGACCGAGAACCCTTGGTGGGGCAGAACAACACCAGGGGCGGGTCGAGGGAGAGCGCGGCAAACGACTGACACGCAAAACCCACCGGCACGCCGTCGTCGACGGTCGTGATGATGGTGACACCGGTACAGAACTGGCCCAGGACGGTACGGAACTGCCGCGGGTCGAGTGCAGGGGCACTCACGGCTTCAGTCCGACCGTGAAGTCGTGACCCCACAGACTCACTGCCGTACTTTCCCGCGCGATCCAACTCTCGTCTTCGACCTCGCGTCCCTCACAACCGAATTCGATGTCGAAGCCGCCGGGAGTCTTCATGTAGAACGAGAGCATTTCGTCGTTGACGTGGCGCCCGAGGGTCGCCGACATCTTGACCTTCTTGCGCAGCGCACGGTCAAGGCACAGTCCGACGTCGTCTGAGTTCTCCACCTCGAGCATCAGGTGCACGATGCCCGTCGGGTTGGGGAACGGCAGGAACGCCAGGCTGTGATGACGCGGGTTGCAGCCGAGGAACCTCAGCCACGCCGGATCGCCGTCTGCGGGTCGGCCGACCATCTGCGGTGGCAGACGCATCGAGTCTCGCAGTTTGAATCCGAGGACGTCGCGGTAGAAGCGCAACGACGCGTCGTCGTCATCGGTGGTGAGCACGACGTGTCCGAGCCCCTGCTCCCCCGTGACGAACTTGTGTCCATACGGGCTCACGACGCGTCGATGTTCGAGCGCTACACCGTGAAACACCTCGAGCAAGTTCCCCGAGGTGTCCTCGAACGCAATCAGCTCGACCACGCGACGGTCCTTCAACTGCTCCGACGTGCCCTCCTTGAAGGGAACCCCGGCTGCCGACAACCTGTCACGGATATCCTGCAGCTCAGCCGCATTCGCTGTCTCCCACCCGGAGACGAGCAGACGATCCGACTCGTTCGGAACGATGACCAGACGTGCCGGGAAATCGTCCATGCGAAGGTACAGCGAATCGGGGTCGACGCCCTTGCCCTCGCTCATGCCGAGAACCTTGAGCCCGTACTCGCGCCATGCGCCCATATCGGTGGCCCCGATACGCATGTATGCCAGAGATCGAATACCCATCACTTACCTCCGTCGAGCAAGAAGTCGGTTGCGAGCCGGTTGAATTCGTCGAACTTCTCGAGTTGCGCCCAGTGCCCACAACCACCGAAGACATGCAGTTGCGCGCGCGGAATCATCTTGAGCGCCACCAGTGCGCCGTCGAGCGGGTTGACGCGGTCTTCACGGCCCCAGATCAACAGCACCCGTTGGCGCAGTTTGTACGCCTCGCGCCAGAGCATGCCGAGCTCGAAGTCACCGCTGGAGAAGGACTTACCCATCGCCTTGGCCGCAGCCAGGGACTCGGGAGTACTGGCTGCGGCAAAACGTTCGTCGACGAGTTCCGGCGTGATCAGCTTCTGATCGAAGACCATGATCCGGAGGAATGCTTCGAGGTTCTCACGTGTGGGCTGGTAGCTGAACTTCCCGAGGTTCTTGACGCCCTCGGTGGGGTCCGGCGCAAAGAGATTGACACTCAGACCGCCTGGCCCCATGAGGACCAGCCGGCCGGCACGGTCCGGGTAGTCGAGCGCAAAGCGAACAGCAGCGCCACCACCGAGCGAATTGCCCAGAAGATCAACGCGACCGGTGATCTCGAGCGTGTCCAGGAGGTCGTTGAGCGCCGACGCACTGTGCACGAAGTACTGCGGATGCTCGGTCGGCTTGTCCGACTGTCCGTAGCCGGGCTGGTCGACCGCGATGACGTGAAAGTTCTTCGCCAACACCGGAATATTGCGGGCAAAGTTCGACCACGACGATGCGCCTGGGCCACCGCCGTGCAGCAGCACGATGGTCTTGTCGTTTCCGACGCCTGCCTCGTGGAAATGCAGTTTCAGATCGGGGCGCACCTGCGCAAAACGCGACGTGGATTCGTAGGTGAACACTTCTTCGGTGGTTGTCACGGACGTCTCCCCTAGACCATCGTGTCGGTGATCGGCAGACCGAACTCGCCTGTTCCGAACATGACGTATGCGCGTTCTGGATCGTTGGCTGCGTGGACGCGTCCGGCGTGAGCGTCGCGCCAGAATCGCTGAATCGGCGTGCCGTTCTGCAGTGCTGTTGCTCCGGAGTTCTCGAAGAGCTTGTCGATGGACGCGATCGCGCGACCGGTGGCCCGGACCTGATCGCGTCGCGCTCGTAGACGCAGTTCCATCGGAACCTCTTCGCCCGCAAGGATCAACGCGTACTCGTCGGCGACATTGCCGGACAGTTGACGCCAGGCTGCATCGATGTCGCTGGATGCCTCGGCGATACGTACCTTCGCAAACGGATCGTCCTTGGACTTCTCGCCGGCAAAGGCTGCGCGAACCCGCTTGCCCTGATGCTCGACGTGCGCTTCGTAAGCACCGTAGGCCATTCCGACGATCGGGGCCGAAATCGTAGTGGGATGAATGGTGCCCCACGGCATCCGGTAGACGGGAGCGGTGTTGTTCTCGAGTCCGGGAGCAGTCAGTTCGCTCATCGCCCGGAAGCTCAGCACGCGATGGGTCGGAACAAATACATCCTTGACCACAACGGTATTGGAGCCGGTTCCGCGCAGTCCGACCACATTCCAGACGTCGTCGATCTGGTAGTCCTCGCGGGGAATCAGGTAGCTGACAAAATCGACGGCGCGACCGTCCTTGAAGACCGGCCCGCCCAGAACTGCCCACGTTGCATGGTCGCAACCCGACGACCACGCCCACGCGCCGTTTACCTTGTATCCGCCCTCGACTACCTCACCCATACCCATGGGCGCGTAGGAGGACGAGATGCGAACGTCAGAGTCCTTGCCCCACACGTCTTCCTGCGCCTGCTGAGAGAACAGCGCCAGGTGCCAATTGTGAACACCGATGATCGAGGAGACCCACCCCGTCGATCCGCAGGCGCTCGCGATCTTTTTGACCGCCGAGTAGAACAGGACCGGATCGGCTTCGTATCCGCCCCACTGCTTCGGCTGCAGTAGACGGAAGAAACCGGTCTCCTGCAATGCCTTGACGGACTCGTCAGGGATACGACGAAGATCCTCGGTCTCCTGCGCCCGCTCACGTAGTGCCGGCAACAATGCGTCGAGCTTCTGCATCACCTCGTGGCTCTCATGGTTACCCACTTCGACGCTCCCGTCTGTCTCGCTCGGATAGTTCACTTACCTTTGAGACTAGAACACGTTCTCTTTTCTGTCGAGATGTCGCAAATCGCGTCATTGAGGGCCGCAACGCTGTAACAAGTGCTTCCGAAATCTAGCGAAATCAGAGTTCATTCTATAACGTGTTCTATTAACAGCTAGAAGGGATGTGAGGTCACTATGGCGCAGATTCGCGAGATCGACGTGGGAACGGTGCAGACACGGTTCGCGCGTGGATGGCATTGCCTGGGTCTTCTGAAGACCTTCAAGGACGGCAAACCGCACGCGATCGAGGCTTTCGGTACCAAGCTCGTGGTGTTCGCCGACAGCAAGGGCGATATCAAAGTCCTCGACGGGTACTGCCGACATATGGGCGGTGACCTCACCCAAGGCGAGGTCAAAGGCGATTCCATCGCGTGCCCGTTCCATGACTGGCGCTGGGGTGGAAACGGAAAGTGCACCGGCATTCCCTACGCCCGCCGCGTGCCCCCGCTCGCCCGCACCCGGGCGTGGCACACACTCGAACAGAACGCTCAGCTCTTCGTCTGGAACGACCCGGAGGGCAATCCTCCGCCCGAGGAAATCGTGATCCCTCGCATCGAGGGCGCGTACAGCGACGAGTGGACAGACTGGACCTGGAACTCCATGGTCATCGAGGGTTCCAACTGCCGCGAGATAATCGACAACGTCGTGGACATGGCGCACTTCTACTACATCCACTACGCCTTCCCGACGTACTTCAAGAACGTCTTCGAAGGTGAGATCGCCACTCAGTACCTCAACACCACGGGCCGTCCCGACATCGGAATGGCATCCCAGTACGGCGGCGATACGCTACTTCGCTCCGAGGCTGCGTATTACGGACCGTCGTACATGGTCAATCCTCTGTGGAACAGCTACAGCGGATACGAGGTCGAAAGCGTCCTGATCAACTGCCACTACCCGATCAGCCCGGATTCATTCGTGCTGCAGTGGGGCGTGACGGTCAAGAAGCCGACGGGCGTCTCCGACGAAATGGCCGACAAGTTGGCCGGCAAGTTCACCGAGGGCATCAGCGAAGGATTCCTTCAGGACGTCGCGATCTGGAAGAACAAGACCAAGATCGAAAATCCACTCCTCTGCGAGGAGGACGGCCCCGTCTACCAGCTACGACGCTGGTACGAGCAGTTCTACGTCGACAAGGCCGACGTCACCGAGAAGATGACGCAGCGCTTCGAGTTCGAAGTGGACACCACCAAGGCCAACGAAGCCTGGCACGCTGAGGTCGAGGAAAACCTCGCCCGTCAGAAGGCCGAGAAGGAAGCCGCTGCAAAGAAGGAAGCAGAGGTCTAGTCGTGAGCGCCTCGATCCGTGACCTCCGTTGGGCCAAGGCTCCGGACTTTGCCGGGCAACCGGAACGGCGGGGCGCAATCGAAGCCCAGACCGTCGAGGACAAGCAGGAATACCTCGACTCGGGGATGCAGGAAGTCGATTGCAAGACATGCGGCGCGTGCGTACTGGTTCGCAAGAACACGTACAAGCACACCAGCATTCAGTGGACCTCCGACCCGGCACGTCGGTGTCACACGTTCAAGGACGCCATCGCGTCGGGGCAGAAATCTGCACTCAAGGACGGCTGCCCGATGCTCCATGAGAGCATCGCCGACGCCGTCAGGGACGGCACAATTACGGTTCGCGACGCCGAAAACAGCTGAGCACCGCGAACAGTTGCACGAGAACTGAAATGAGGGCCGACCCCAACGGGTCGGCCCTCATTTGTCAGGTGTGGTCACAGTTCCTAGGTAACTGCTCCCGCGATCTTGAAAGCGATGACACGTTCCCAGTCGAATCCCAACTCAGTCAGAATTTCGTCTGTGTGAGCGGCGAATTCCGGTCCTGCACGCAGCTCGGGTGCAGTGACGTCGAACTGCACCGGGTTTGCGGCCAGTTCGAGTTCCCCTGCCTTGAGCAGATATTCGTTGGCCAGAACCTGCGCGTCGCTCGACACTTGCAACGAGTCCTGCACAGGCGCCCACGGACCGGCAAGAGTGGCAAACTTCTCCGACCATTCCGCAAGTGTGCGGCTGCCCAGCACCTCACGCAGAATAGCCACTGCGGCTTCGGTATTGGCGGCAATCTGCTTGGAATCGGCAAAACGAGGGTCGTCGATGAGGTCGAGGCGATCGATGTGGCGACACACATCGGCCCAGTACTTGCCGGCCTGGAGCATCACGAACGAAAGGAAGCGCCCGTCCGATGTGCGGTACAACCCGGACAACGGATTGGTCAGTGCACCATGACCACCCGGCACCGGCGCCACCATGGCCTGGTCGAGATGCGCCGACAACGCAATCCCGTGTCCCATGGCCCACACGCCGCTGCCCAGGAGGGAGACGTCGACTACCGAGGTCTCGCCCGTACGTTCTCTCTTGAGCAGCGCTGCCGCAACACCGCCGGCAAGGTTCGTGCCGGAGATCGTGTCACCGAACGCCGGCCCCGGCGGGGTGATCATGCCGTCCACTCCAGGAGGCGTGAGAGTAGCGGCAATTCCGGCCCTGGCCCAGAAGGCCGTCATGTCGTACCCACCCTTGTCGGACTCGACACCGCGCGGCCCGAGTGCACTGCCGCGGGCGTAGACGATCTTCGGGTTCACGGCGCGGACGTCGTCCACGTCGATTCCGAACTTGGTCCGAGCCTGGGGCAGGAAGCTTGTGAGGAACACGTCCGCTGTGCGGATCAGTGCATCCAACACCTCTTTACCCTCGGCGGTTCCCATGTCGATGCCGATACTGCGCTTGCCTCGGTTGGCGTGCTCGACGTTGGGGTTGGGATCCCCCTCGACCTTCAACGCACCGACCTGACGAAGGCCGCGCTGTGGGTCACCGGTGACGGCGTGTTCCACCTTGACGACCTCGGCGCCCCAGTCGGCGAGCACTGCGCCCGCCGACGGAACGAAGCCGTACATCGCGACCTCGAGAACGCGGATCCCCTCGAGTGGCTTCACTTGACCACCGTCGCAAAAGCCTTGGTCTGGAGGAACTCCTCCAGTCCGGCGGTACCCATCTCACGGCCGATGCCCGACTGCTTGTAGCCACCGAACGGAACATCGGGGGTGAAGTAGTTGCCACCGTTGACGCTGAAGGTTCCGGTGCGGATACGGCGGCCGATGGCGATCGCGCGATCGTCGTCGGCACCAAGCACGCCACCGGAGAGTCCGTACTTCGAGTTGTTGGCGATCTCCACGGCATGATCGTCGTCATCGAACGGGATGACTGCGAGCACGGGTCCGAAGACCTCTTCCTGCGCAATTTCGCTGTCCGGGTGGACATTTGCCAGCAGGGTCGGCGCGTAGAAGTAGCCGGGATCGATCCGCGTGCCACCGGTCACGAGCGTCGCGCCCGCCTCGACGGCCCGCTGAACCAAACCGTCGACCTTGTCTCGCTGCTTCTCGCTGATGAGCGGGCCCATGTAGATCTTCGGGTTGGTCGGGTCTCCGACTGGCACGTGCGCCATCATTCCGGCCACCTTCGCGACGATCTCGTCGTGATGTTCCCGCGGCACGAGCAACCGGGTGGTGAGCGCACAACCCTGACCTGTGTTGGAGCAGATGGAGAATGCCGCGAACTGTGCAACCGTGCCGAAGTCCGCGTCCTCGAGCACAATCAATGCCGACTTCCCGCCGAGCTCGAGGAAGACCTTCTTCAGGCTCGCGCTTGCCGCAGCCATGATCGACGCGCCGACGGGTGTGGATCCGGTAAAGGTGACCACGTCCACGTCGGGGTGGGTGGTCATGATCTTGCCGGTCTCCACGTCGGACGAGGACAGTACGTTGACCACACCGGCCGGAATGTCGGTGTGATTGGCGATCAGTTCACCCAGCGCCAACGTGATGAGTGGTGTGTCCGGAGCGCCCTTGAGGACGATCGTGCAACCCGCGGCGAGCGACGGAATCAGCTTGGCAAACGCCAGCTGATTCGGGTAGTTGTACGCAATGATCGCGGAGACAACTCCGGCGGCTTCCTTCTCGATCCAGCGATTGTGCTTCTGCCCCTTGATGTCTACCTCGCCGAGCTGTTCGGTCAGCGGGTAGGTGCGCAGGAGATCAGCGTAGTAGCGAATGATGCCGATAGGCGCCTCGAGCTGGTTGCCTTGCGTATTGAGGTAGGTAGCTCCGACCTCGGCGATCGTCAGCGCACGAAACTCTTCGAGATTGTCGAGCATTGCCTGATGCAGCTGGTCGAGGCACTTGATGCGGAATTCCACATCGGTTGCCCAGCTGGTGGTGTCGAAGGCCTTGCGCGCTGCTGCGATAGCGGCTTCTGCCTCCGCGACACCCGCATTCGGTGCGTAACCGAGGATCTCACCGGTAGCGGGGTTGATCGACGCAAACGTCTGCTCTGTTGTCACGAGCTTTCCGTCGATGAGCAAGCGCCGATCGACATCCAGCACGGCGGTGCCCTCGTTGGCCGACACCGTTTCCTGAGATGACATCCGTTCTCCTCACTAAAGTATGAAAATAGAGTTCTCATATTCGAGAATATTGCATCCTGGTGGTGTGAATGTAGCAACTGTGAAGTCGTACGCATACCCCCCACCGAAAGGTTGCATTGCACCTGAGCAGTCTCTACTCGGGATCTTGCGGCCACGTCAGAGCGAGAGTAGGATTCTCCAAAATTGAATTGGAGATTCTTGTGAACCAGAATGCGACACTCGAACGCTCACCTGTAACGACGGCAGCCCCGTCGCCGGTGAGTCACGCACTCAGGCCCGAGCCATTTCCCAGCCCAGCCCATCTCGCGGCATGGACACGTTCTGTGCCCACCTTCCGTCCGTCTACGACGCAAGTTCGATCAACATCGTCATTGCCGGCCATCCCCGATCAGCTAGTCGAAACAGCCTGAATAACAAAAAGATTCACGTGCAAACAGGAGGAATATTGTGAAGGTGAAGGTCGACCCAGAACTGTGCCAAGGGCACACACTGTGCGCTATGGCTGCACCGGATGTGTTCGAACTGAGCGACATCGACGGCCACGCTACGGCCATCGAAGGCGATGTTCCTGCCGATCTCGAGGACAAGGTGCGGGAAGCTGCCCATTCCTGCCCGGAGCAGGCCATCACCATCTTTGCGAGCAACTCCGCCTCCGAGAACGCCGACGCCAAGACGCCAGAGAGGACAGCTCCATGAGCATCGACAATGCGCCAGCGCAAGACAACCACGAGAAGCCCGTATTCCAGTTCGACCGGCACGCAGCGGACTATCGCGACAACTTCCTGGACATCACCCAGGAGATGCACTCGAAGTGTCCGATGGCCTGGTCCGATACCCACGGCGGGCACTGGGTTGCGTCGGGCGGCGACGAGGTCTTCGCTCTCGCTCGGTCCGCTGACATCTCGAATGATCACGACCTCAAGGGAGTTCGTCGTGGTTACAAGGGAATCATGATTCCGACCGCGGAACGCGCGTCCGGTGTCCGTGGCGGCATCCTGGAAATGGACGACCCCGAGCATCGCGAGTTCCGTGCGGTTCTCAACCCCTACCTGTCTCCTGCTGCTATCAAGAAGTGGGTTCCGCTGATCGACGAGGTGATCCGCGCCAGCCTCGACGAGAAGATCGAGTCCGGCAAGATCGACTTCATCGACGATCTGGCAAACATCGTCCCGGCCGTCATCACGCTGGCAATGCTCGGTATCCCCGTCGTCAAATGGTCCGTTTACTGCGAGCCGGTACACGCGGCTATGTACACCCCGCCGGATTCACCTGACATCGCCCGGATCGGTGAACTCCACCGCGCCATGGGATTGGACCTCCTCACCAATCTCCACCAGATCCGCGAGAACCCCAGGCCCGGCATGGTCGACGCGATCGCCCGAGCCACCGTCAACGGCGAAAAGCCGGACGATCTCGAACTTCTCGGAGTCCTCAGCCTGCTCATCGGCGGCGGGTTCGACACGACAACGGCGCTCACGTCACACGCACTCGAGTGGCTGTCACAGAACCCGGATCAGCGCGAGATCCTCAGCCGGGAACGCGACACCATGCTGGACTCGGCAACGGAAGAATTTCTCCGCTTCTTCTGCCCGACACCGGGCGACGGCCGCACCTTCTCCGCCGACGGCGAATTGGGCGGCGTGCAGTTCAAAGAGGGCGATCGACTCTGGCTCTCCTGGGCAATGGCCAACCGCGACCCCGAACTCTTCGAGGACCCGAATACCGTCGACCTCGAACGAACGGCCAACCGACACTTCAGTTTCGGTCTGGGAGTACACCGATGCATCGGCTCGAACCTGGCCCGAACGGTCTTCAAGCGCATGCTCGTCGCAGTGTTCGACCGGATGCCGGACTTCACGTGCGACCCCGAAGGCACCGTGCACTACGACTCCATCGGCGTCATCCAGGGCATGCGTCACCTCCCGGCGACCTTCACCCCCGGCCCGCGTCTCGGTGCCGGCCTCGACGAGACCCTCGAGAAAATCCAACTGATCGTCGACGAGCAGGGACTCGCCGCACCGATCACTGCGCAGAAGTAAGGAAACTGAAGTAAGTGACTGATTCCGCGGTAGTCGATCCGGTAAACGAGAACAAGGTAGCCGAGTCGGGGCGTCCTCTTCCCCTTGTGACCCGGCAAAACCGGTTCTACTGGACGTCCGGCGCGGATGGCCGGCTGCGCGTACAGGAGTGCGAGTCCTGTACGGCTCTCATCCATCCGCCGCAGCCGGTCTGCAGGTACTGCCGTTCACATCAGATGGGCGTGCGCGTGGTTTCCGGCTACGCCACCCTCATCGGATTCACGGTCAACGAACGCTTCAGCATGCCTGGGCTTCCGGCACCCTACGTGGTGGCTCAGGTCGCGATCGAAGACGATCCTCGGGTTCGGCTGACTACCAACGTCATCGAGTGCGATCCTGCGCAGCTGCACTTGGGCATGCGCATGGAAGTTGTCTTCCACCAGGACGGGGATGTGTGGCTCCCGTTGTTCCGGCCGACGGCCGAGCAACCAGAACCTGCGCCGCTGCCACAGGCCGAGGGTGATCCGGAAGAGATCCGGCGACGCGTGCGACCGATGTCCACCACCGTGAAGTTCGAGGACAAGGCGGCGCTCACCGGCATCGGCATGTCCGAGATCGGCCGACGCTTGATGCTCTCCCCCATGGAGCTGACGGTGCAGGCGTGCGAACGCGCTGTCGCCGATGCCGGCCTCACGATGGACGACATCGACGGTCTCGCAAGCTATCCCGGCGCCGGACCGGTAGGGGGGTTCGGCGAGGGCGGCGGGGTGACCGGCGTCGAGGCGGCTCTCGGCATCCGGCCGACCTGGCATAACGGCGGCATTGAAACCTTCGGCCCCAGCGGTTCGGTGATCGCGGCGATGATCGCCGTCGCCAGCGGCCTTGCCCGCCACGTGCTGTGCTACCGAACCGTCTGGGAAGCCACCCACAACGAATTGATGCGTCTGGGCGAAATCAGCCCACCTGCGCCGAGTCGCACCCCGAGCTGGATGTTCCCGTTCGGAGCGACCTCCGCAGCACACACTCTCGCGCAGAATGCGCAGCGCCACTTCCACAAGTACGGCACAACTCGCGAAAGCTTGGGCTGGATTGCGCTGAACCAACGAGCCAATGCCGCACTCAATCCGAGCGCGATCTATCGCGACCCGATGACGATGGACGACTACCTCTCGGCCCGCACCATCACCACGCCATTCGGTCTCTACGACTGCGACGTACCGTGCGACGCTTCGGTCGCAGTAATCGTGTCCGCCATCGATGCAGCACACGATCTTGCCAAGCCGCCGGTACTCGTCGAAGCTGTCGGAACGCAGATTGTCGAACGTATCGAATGGGATCAGAGCACACTGACACACGAGCCTCAGGTTCTCGGCCCAGCTGCTCACCTGTGGACACGAACCACGATGCGCCCCAGTGATGTCGACGTCGCGCAACTCTACGACGGATTCTCGTTCAACTGCCTGTCCTGGATCGAAGCGCTGGGCTTCTGCGGCATCGGCGAAGCAAAGGACTTCCTCGACGGCGGCCACAACATTGCCCGCGACGGCGTGATCCCACTCAACACGCACGGTGGACAACTCTCACACGGCCGCACCCACGGCATGGGGCTGATTCACGAAGCGGTCACACAGTTGCGCGGCGAGGCCGGTGAACGTCAGGTCGTCGGCGCCAAGGTCGCCGTCGCGGCCACGGGTGGCCTGTCCCCCGGCGGCGCAATGCTCCTTCGAACGGATCGATAGTGGAGGCGCGTCAATGACGACCGCGACGATGACACCCAGCTACCACGCTCGCCGGAGCCCGGACACCCCGGCCATCGTGATGGCGTCGAGCGGTGAGGTCACGACATACGCCCAACTCGACGAACGCTCGACGCGATTTGCGCGGGCATTGCGGGCACGCGGGCTGGGCGTCGGCGACCACATCGCGATCCTGATGGAGAACAACCGCCCCTTTCTCGAAATTGCCTGGGCAGCGCAGCGATCCGGCATTCACTACACCGCGATCAACCGCCACTTACGCCCGCTCGAGGTGCAGTACGTTCTCGACGATTGTGGTGCCCGCGCCTTGATCTCGAGCGAAGCACTTGCCGACGTCGTGGCCGGCCTCGACGTCTCGCGTATTTCCATCCGGATATCGGCGCTCGGTGACATCTCCGGATTCGATCGGTACGACGACGTGCTGGCCGGCGAGACGGCCACACCACTCGACGACGAGTGCGAGGGCCGCGAAATGCTGTATTCGTCCGGGACCACCGGACGTCCCAAAGGTGTGCGTAAACCGTTGCCAGGAACGGCGTTCGGAGATCCGAGTGCCGCACCCGTCTTGATCGCCAGGGGCCTGATGGCCGGCAACACCGTCACCGATGCGGTGTACCTGTCGCCCGCACCGCTGTATCACGCGTCGCCCCTGGTCTTTTCGATGTCATGGCACCGTCTCGGCGCCACGGTCGTGGTGATGGAGAACTTCGACCCACTCCAATGCCTTGAACTGATCGAGCGTCACCGAGTGACAAGCGCGCAGTTCGTGCCGACCATGTTCGTGCGCATGCTTCGGTTGTCACCGCAGGAGCGAGCGCGATACGACCTGTCGAGCCTGCGCAACGCAATACACGGAGCGGCGCCGTGCCCGATCCTCGTGAAGCAGCAGATGCTCGACTGGTGGGGGCCGATAATCCACGAATACTATTCGGGCACCGAGGATGTCGGCGCTTCGACCATCACACCCGAGGAGTGGCTGACGCACCCCGGATCCGTCGGGCGACCGATGCAGCAATGCCACATCGTCGGCGAGGACGGAGCGGAACTCCCCGTCGGACAGGTCGGCTCGGTGTACTTCTCCGGCGGCCGTCCGTTCGAATATCACAACGATCCCGAGAAAACCGCGTCCGTCACCAACGACCGCGGGTGGCGCACACTCGGCGACATCGGACGTCTGGACGAGGACGGATACCTCTATCTGACCGACCGCGAGGCGCACACGATCATCTCGGGTGGAGTGAACATCTATCCGCAAGAAGCGGAGAACGAACTCGCCGGGCATCCTGCCGTCGCCGATGTCGCAGTCATCGGCGTACCCGACGACGAGATGGGCGAGTCGGTGAAGGCTGTTGTGCAACTGGTCGATCCAGCGGCAGCCCACGCTACCCTCGCCGCCGAGCTCATCGAGTACTGCCACAAAGCGCTCGCGTCGTACAAATGCCCCCGAAGTATCGATTTTGTCGACGCCCTCCCCCGAGATCCCAACGGCAAGTTGTACAAGCGCCTGTTGCGTGACCGTTATCGGGCGAGCAACGTCACCCCTATCGCTTGACGACAGAACAGGAGACCCTCGTGCAGGGTTTGACAGACAAGGTCATTCTGATTGCCGGCGGCGCCACCGGCCTCGGCGCCGCCTCCGCGCAGCGACTGGCAAACGAGGGCGCACAGATCGTGATCGGTGATCTCAACCTCGAAGGTGCCGAAAAGACCGCTGCGGCAATAAACGAAGCCGGTGGGCGTTCCGTTGCAGCACAATTCGACATTTCCGACGACACGTCAGTCAAGAAATTGGTGGCATTCAGCGTCCGGACCTACGGCGGCCTTGACGCCGTCCATATCAATGCCGGAGATATGGGTTCGGTGTCCAAGGACACCGATATCGTCGACATCGACCTCGAGGTCTGGGACCGCACCATCGCCGTCAACCTCCGCGGCCACATGCTCGTGACCCGGCACGCCATTCCCGAACTCCTCGCACGCGGTGGCGGCACGATCGTCTATACATCGTCGATCGCTTCGTTCACGGGTGATCCGCAGCGTCCTGCCTATTCGGCAACCAAAGCCGCTATCAACTCCCTGGCCCGGCACGTCGCGTCGCGCTGGGGCCGCGACGGCATCCGCGCCAACGCCATCACTCCCGGCCTGATCCTCACCAAAGAGATCGAGGAGGGCGCGTCGCCCGAACTGCTGCAGTCGTTGATCGCGCGTTCTCGCAGTACACGGGGAGGCAGACCCAGCGACATCTCGAGCATGGTCGCCTACCTGATGTCGGATGACGGCGAGTGGATCAACGGGCAGGTCGTCAACGTCGACGGCGGCACGGTGTTGCGGTGACCGGACACAGCGAATATGTGATTCTCCGCTCGTCCAGCTATTGATTCTCAATAGCGAAAACAATATTCTCATTGCAGTAGGCGCCGCTGCCGGGCATCTCTGCGCAGCGCAGGAGAGGATTCTCAATGAACATTGACGACATGGTGATGGTCAGCATCGACGACCACGTGGTCGAACCGGCTGACATCTTCGAAAAGCACTTCCCGAAAAGCCTCATGGACCAGGCCCCCAAGCTGACGGCCCACCCCCGCAACCCCAACGTGCAGGCCTGGCTTTTCCAGGACACGGTGGTCGGCAGTTCCGGCCTGAACGCCGTCGTCTCCTGGCCCAAGGAAGAATGGGGCATGGATCCCACGGGCTACGCCGAGATGCGTCCCGGCGTCTACGACATGGACCTGCGTGTACGCGACATGGATGCCAACGGCACCTTGGCCGCAACACTTTTTGCCACCTTCCCCGGATTCGCCGGAACCCACCTTGCGAGCCTGCCGGACAAGAAGTTGTCCCTAGCGGCATCTCGGGCCTTCAATGACTGGGTCGTCGGTGAGGTACCGAATGCTCACCCCGGGCGCTTCATCCCCCTCGGCATCATCCCGTTCTTCGACGTGGAGGAATCCGTCAAGGAGATCCACCGTCTCGCCGCGATGGGTTGCCGATCCATCAGCATCCCTGAGACTCCGTACGGCGTGGGTGAGGGCTACCCCGACTTCAAGTCCGGCTACTGGGATCCGATCTTCAAGGCATGCGTCGAGACCAACATCGTCCTGAGCCTGCACATCGGTGGCGGCTTCAGCTTGGTCAAGCGCCCCGAGGGCTTCAACATCGACGACATGATGGTTCTGACACCGCTCATTTCGACTATCGCGGCAAACGACATGATGCTCAGCGGAGCCTTCCAGAAGTTCCCGGATCTCAAGGTCGCCATGAGCGAGGGTGGCGTCGGCTGGGTTGCACCGTGGCTCGACCGCGTCGAACGCCACGTCGTCAACCAGTCCTGGACCGGAACCAGCTTCCTACCCAAGGGAATGACGGCAACCGACGTGTGGCGCAAGAACTTCCTGGCGTGCTACATCACCGAGCCGAGCGGACTGAACAACCGTGACCGCCTCGGCATCGACACCATCGCCTGGGAATGCGACTACCCCCATTCCGACTCCACTTGGCCGATTTCGCCGGAGATGCTGATGGAAGAACTCGTCGACGCCAAGCTCACCGACGAGGAGATCGACAAGATCACCTTCGGAAACGTTGCCCGGTTCTTCGACTGGGATCCCTTCAAGCACATCAAGCGCGAGGACGCCACCGTGGGCGCCCTGCGTGCACGGGCAACCGATGTCGATATCAGCGAGACATCCAAGGCCGAATACCGTCGACGCTACGAGCTCGCCAACTCGTAGCCTCCATGCTTGGACAAATGCCGCCGACACCCGTGTCGGCGGCATTTGTCGTACCCACACGCGGGCGGTGCGCCTGCTGGAGAACCTCACCAGCCCAACAGGTTTGACTGGATCACACACCGACCGTCGGGGCGATCAAGAATTAGAATTTTGCCCGAAAAGAATTGCATTTTTATCAATAAGAACGCTATTCTCCAAGTAACCAAGGAGGCGCACATGGCGTGGGATTTCGAGACCGACCCCGAGTACCAAGCGAAACTGGACTGGGCGGACAAGTTCGTACGTGAAGAGGTCGAGCCGCTCGACCTGGTCTGGCCGCACGAGCAGTTCGTGCCGTTGGACGGAGCCAGGCGTAAAGCGATCGACCCGCTCAAGGAGCAGGTTCGGAAGCAAGGACTGTGGGCCACGCATCTCGGACCCGACATGGGCGGCCAGGGATACGGCGCACTCAAGCTGGCTCTGTTGAACGAGATTCTCGGTCGATCATCCTGGGCACCAATCGTATTCGGATGCCAGGCACCGGATACCGGCAATGCCGAGATCATTGCCCACTACGGCACCGAAGAGCAGAAGCGGCGTTACCTGCAGCCACTACTCGACGGCGAGATGTTCTCGACCTACTCCATGACCGAACCACAGGCCGGTGCCGACCCCGCGCAGTTCACCACGCGCGCAGTCAAGGATGGCGACCACTGGGTCATCGACGGAATGAAGTACTTCTCCTCCAACGCGAGAACCGCGTCGTTCCTGATCGTCATGGCCGTCACGAACTCCGATGTCAGTGTGTACAAGGGCATGTCGATGTTCCTCGTACCGTCGGACACACCGGGAATCAACATCGTCCGCAACGTGGGTCTGTACGGTGAGCCCCTCAACGACGGCACCCACGCCCTCATCCACTACGAGGGTGTCCGGGTACACGAGGATGCACTCCTCGGCGGCGAAGGTCAGGCATTTGCCGTGGCACAGACGCGCCTCGGCGGCGGACGAATCCACCACGCCATGAGGACGATCGGCCTTGCACAGAAGGCAATCGACATGATGTGCGAGCGCGCACTGAGCCGCGAAACCGCGGGCAGCCGGCTCGCCGACAAGCAGTTCGTGCAGGGCTACATCGCGGACTCCTACGCCCAACTGGCTCAGTTCAGGCTCTTCGTATTGCACACGGCATGGAAGATCGACAAGTACAACGACTACAAGAAGGTCCGCAAGGACATCGCCGCCGCCAAGGTCATCATGCCGACTGTGCTACACGACATCGCTTGGCGGGCAATGCAAATACACGGTGCGCTCGGTGTCACCAACGAGCTTCCGCTCTTCCAGATGATTCACGGTGCCGCAGTGATGGGCCTCGCCGACGGCCCGACCGAGGTACACAAGACCACCGTCGCCAAGCAGGTACTGCGGGATTACAGCCCCAGTGACGACCTCTGGCCTACGGAATGGATCCCACGCAAGCAAGAAGCCGCTAAGGCAAAGTACGCCGACTACATCGAACTGGAAGTGGGGAACCTGTGATCGATTTTCAACGGCTTTCGGACTGGATGGACGGCGAGGGCCTCGGCAAGGGTGCGCCGCTCGAGCACCGATACCTCTCCGGCGGTACCCAGAACGAAATCTACGAACTCACCCGTGACGACTTTCGCTGCGTGATCCGGATACCACCGCCGGAGGCTCCCGCAAACCGCGACAAGGGAATCCTCCGCGAGTGGCAGATCATCTCGGCACTCGACGGCACCGATGTGCCCCACACCGAGGCAATCGCCGTGTGCGAGGACGCATCCGTACTCGGCCGGCCGTTTTATCTCATGGGATTTGTCGACGGTTGGTCCCCCATGGACGACCGGAATTGGCCGGAGCCCTTCAAGAGCGACCTCGAAGCACGGAGCGGACTGGGCTACCAGCTGGCCGAAGGCATCGCACTTCTGTCGAAGGTCGATTGGAAAGCCAAGGGCCTCCAGGATCTTGGTCGACCCGACGGTTTCCACGAGCGTCAGGTCGATCGCTGGACCAGCTTGTTCGAGAAGATCAAGGGCCGCGAACTCGAAGGAATCGAAGTCGCCACCGAGTGGCTGCGGAACCACAAGCCGCTCGACTTCATCCCCGGAATCATGCACGGCGACTACCAGTTCGCGAACGTGATGTTCGAAAACGGCGCACCTGCCCGGCTTTCCGCCATCGTCGATTGGGAGATGGGAACGGTCGGCGACCCCAAACTGGACCTCGCCTGGATGCTAGAGGGCTGGCCCAAGGACACCAGCGCTCCAGAGGCAGCAACCAGCAGTTACGTCAACCTGCAGGGCATACCGTCGATGGAACAGTTGGCCGGGCACTACTCCGAGATCTCGGGCCGTCAGGTCGACGACCTCGACTACTACCGCATCCTCGCCAAGTGGAAGCTCGCGATCATCCTCGAACAGGGGTTCCAGCGCGCCGGTGACAACGAGAAGCTCCTCGCGTTCGGTCCCATTGTCGCCCAATCGATGATCGCTGCTGCCGAACTCGCCGAGACAACGGAGTACAAGTCATGACCGACACAACCCCCGAACTGATCCAGGAACGACGCGGACAGATCCTGATCCTGCGTCTCAACCGTCCGGACGCACGAAATGCGCTCACCGGCAGCCTGTATCGCGAACTCGGCGATACAGTACTGGCCGCTGACACCGACCCGGACATCCGCGCAATCGTCATCACCGCCACCGGTGACCGCGCATTCTGCTCAGGCATGGACCTGAAGGCGTTTGCCACGGAAGGCGAGGGAGCCTTCACCTCCGAAGGTTTCGCTCGACTCGCAGCGGGCAAACTCGCAACCCCGGTGATCGGTGCCGCCAACGGCACCGCCATCGGCGGCGGGCTTGAACTCCTCCTCGGTTCCGACATCATCATCGCGTCGTCGGCCGCGAAATTCGGCTTCCCCGAAGTGAAACGGGGATTGTTCCCCGGCGGCGGCGGCACCGACATCGGAACCCGAATCCCGATGCACGTCGCCCTGGAGTTGACCCTCACCGGCGATCTCATCACGGCTGACCGGGGCTACCAACTCGGACTGATCAACGCCGTCGTAGATCCGGACCAGGTTCTGGAGGCCGCAGTGGGATATGCCGAACGCGTCGCCGCAAACGCTCCACTCGGCTTGGCTGCATGCAAGGAACTCGTCCGCCTCGCGGTAACCGATTCAACCAGCGCTGCACAGAAACTCGGGCAATGGCAGTCAACGGTGTTCAGCAGTGGTGACGCCAAGGAGGGTGCTGCTGCTTTCATCGAGAAGCGCACACCGATCTGGCAGGGTAGGTAACCTGCGATGCGCGCTGCTGTGTGCGGGGCGTACGGACCTCCCGAGGTCGTCACCGTCGAAACACTCCCCTCGGCTCCGCTCGAGGCCGGGCAGATTCGGATCCGTATCGAATCCGCAGCCGTCAACTTCTCCGATGTGTTGTTGATTGCCAACAAGTATCAGGTCAGTGTCCCACCGCCATTCACGCCCGGCAGTGAGTTCGCCGGAGTCGTGTCCGAGACTGCCGAAGGCGTCACAGCTGTCTCCGTGGGTGACCGCGTCACCGGAACCGGTTTTGTCGGTGCGTTTGCGGAAGAAATTGTCATAGCTTCCGACAAACTCACGCTGGGCCGCATCCCGGACGGTGTCGAGACACGCATTGCCGCCGCTTTCGGTGTGGCTCACCGCACGGCGTACCACACGCTCCGATCCGTAGCTCATATCAAACCCGGGGACGAGTTGATCGTTCTCGGCGCCGGCGGCGGTGTCGGCCTTGCCGCCGTTCAGCTCGGTGTTGCGCTCGGGGCGTCGGTCACTGCGGTCGCGTCGAGCACGAACAAGCTTGACGTCGCGGCGTCGTACGGCGCCGGGCACCTCGTCAACCATCGCACCGAGGACCTGCGCACGGCACTGAAAAAGGCTCTCCCGCATGGAGCAGACGTTGTTGCCGATCCAGTCGGCGGCGACCTCTCCGAACCTGCGCTTCGTGCTTTGCGTCCGGGCGGCCGCTTTGTCACCATCGGGTACGCGTCCGGTGTCATCCCCAAGATTCCGCTCAATCTGATCTTGGTAAAGGGTGTGCAGGTCAACGGATTCCAGTTCAAGGACATACCGCCGGAAGAATACCGTCGGAATGAAGCCGAACTCACCGATCTACTGGTCGCCGGCCGCACAGTTCCCCACATCGGTGCCGAGTTCCCGCTGGACAAGGCATCTGATGCTCTTCGGATGGTCGCCGACGGCCAGGCGGTCGGGAAGGTCCTCATCGACCTGACGTCCTGACAGGCAGAAGTCATCAGTGGGGTCCGGGAACAGCAGTGTTCCTGGGCCCTACTTTTTGACGAGATTGTGATTCTTACATCAGAGAATGACGTATGCTCTTCGTATGGGAGACGACTTGGGAGCAGACGGTTTACGGTTCGAGCGCGAAGGCGCGATCGGGTGGTGCACCATCGACCGACCAACGGCGAGAAACGCATTCACCCCCGCAATGTATTACGGACTGAAACGAGCAGTTCGCCTCGTGAACTCCGATCCTGATCTGGGAGCACTGATCATCACCGGCGTCGACGACGTATTTGCGCCCGGCGGCGATCTCGGTGGACGCTCCGATCCGGGAGACAATATGCCGGAGGGGCTTTCGGGCAACGACGTCGTCCCGTTCATGACCATCCGTGACAGCCGCGCGCCTGTGATTTCCGCGGTCAACGGAATCTGTCAGGCCGGCGGCCTCCTTGTTGCGATGATGTCCGACATCGCCGTCGCCAGCGATCGGGCCACATTCCGCGTTCCCGAACTTCTGCGAGGAATCCCTGACGCGACCTATGCCGCCGTACTGCCCGCTCACGTCGGCATTGCAGCTGCGCGCGATCTGATGCTCTCCGCACGTAAATTCGATGCCGCAGAGGCACTTCGGCTCGGAGTGATCTCCCGCGTCGTGCCGCACGAGGATCTCCGAACTGCCGCGCTCCAGGCCGCACGCGAGGTATTGCAGAGCGCGCCACTGGCCCGTGCCCAGGTCAAGCGAATGCTCAACGAGCGTTACGGACTGTTCGACTACGAAACCATGTTCGGCGCGCTCGAAACGTCACCGGAGCCCCGTGAGGGAATGCGCGCTTTCATGGAAAAGCGCGACCCCAACTGGATCCCGGCAAATCTGCCGAGCTGACCGCCCACACCATCCGAGGCCGCCGTCGCAGTGCGGCGGCGGCCTCGGATCCTTTTCTGTGCCTTGCACGATCAACGCGGCTTGGAATACTCCGATTGCACGGCCATGATCCGCATTTTCGGAATCGGGCCATAGCTCAGCGAGTCCGACATATTCAACTTCTTTGCCGCAGCGGCGATATGAACGTTTCGCTTTGGCCTCATGGGGATCACCCTCGAGCTCGTAGAGCGTCACGGAAGGACCGCCATCTGCGTCAGCAGCCGCCAGTCTGGTGCCGCCGACAAATCCGTCAAGAGCCACTACTTCAGGTATGTGGATCTCGTCGTACCACCGATTGAACTCGTCCAGCCGATCCGGATGAGAGGGATGCGATTCGACAACCAGATAATGCTTCAATGTGGATCCTCACTGTGAGAAGTACTGGTGGCAGTGCAGATTCAGACTCGAACAACCCAACCGCCATCGATGTTGAGCGTGTGGCCGGTCACCCAGTCACTACCCGACGAGACGAGGTACAACAGACCGGGAATCAGCTCTTCCGGCTCGCCGAACGGAAACGGAATGGCGTGCTTGACCATTTCCTTGAGTTCCGGCGGTGACGCGATCGAACCCGCTTCGGTGTTGACCATTCCCGGAGCGATCGCATTGACACGAATACCGAACGGCGCCAACTCTCGCGCCAACGACACAGTCATGCTCACCAGGCCGAGTTTGGTGATGCCGTACGCCTGCGCAGCCATGAATGCACCGCTCGACGACTGATTCACGATCTTGCCGTATCCGCGTTCCTTCATATAGGGCACTACCGCGCGGGCGCACAAGAGCGGACCGGTGAGATTGACTGCCAGCGTGCGGTTCCAGAGTTCGAGATCCATAGTGGTCAGGGATCCCTCGCCCACCACTTCGGCCATCAATCCGGCGTTGTTCACGAGAATGTCGACGGACCCGAAGTGCCGGGCCGCGGTAGCCGCCATCTCGGTCGTACTCGATTCGTCCCGGACATCGACATGCACCGCAAGGGCACGGTGACCGGCCGCCGTCAGTTCGCCTGCTGCTGCAGTGGCGGCCTCGAGGTTGACGTCAGCGAGCACCACGGCGGCGCCGGCCTCGGCGAGTCCCTGAGAGTAGGTGCGGCCGATCCCGCCGCCGGCACCGGTAACGATGGCCACCTTGCCCTCGAGTAGGAGGTTGTCGGTCATGTTTCCCTTTCGTCAGACCTTGCGGGTAACTCCACCGTCGACGCGGATGATCGCCCCGGTGGTGTAACTGGAAGCCGCACTTGCGAGATGGAGTGCAAGTGGACCGATCTCCTCGGGACGGCCCATCCGACGGAGCGGCACGAATGGCGCATCTTCGCCCTCGGCCGGAGCCCAGGACTTGGAGATATCCGTCAGGAAGGGCCCGGGAAGAATTGCGTTGACGCGCACCGTCGGCGCAAAGGCCTCAGCCAGTCCGACAGTGAGGGCATTGAGGCCCGCCTTGGCGCACGCGTATGGCAACTCTCGAACGCTGGCGACGAGGGAGCCCGCGGTGCCGACGTTGATGATCGAACCGCCGTCGTTCTCGGCCATGTACGTTCCGGCGCGCACGGCAAGACGAAAGGGCCCCTTGAGATTAACGCCGAGAGTCTTGTCGTACAGGTCCTCGGTAATATCGTCGAGGTTCTTGTACGGGGGTGACATACCCGCGTTGTTCACCAGCACGTCGAGTCGGCCGAAGTGTTCGAGCGTCCGGTCGATCAACTGCTCACAATCGTCCCAACGTCCGACATGACACGCAACCGGCAGAACCTTTCGCCCGGTCGACGCCATGACCTCGTCGGCGGCGCGTTCACACGAGTCGAGTTTGCGGGACGCGATGACAACGTCAGCTCCCGCTTCGGCAAGAATCTGGACAATCGCTCGGCCGATCCCGCGGGATCCACCCGTGACTATCGCAACTTTGCCGGTCAGGTCGTGGAGATGTTCCAAGGTACTCATAGGTGAATCATGCCTGATTCGACCACACTTTGAAAAGGCAATTCTCTATCTCAAGAATATCCTTCTGGTTGCAACACCGAACACATTCACCAAGTGCGGCTACGTCGAAATGAGCAGCGTAGAGTACTGGAACACAACGCTGTTCGACAGTCGAATCGGTACATCCAATCGCAATTCGCACGAGGTCACATAGGTCGACAGAAGCCGCAACCCGTCACCAGATCCGGCGGCGATGGATTTTTCACACTTCATGTTCTACTTTATGAGAATTGCGTTCTCATGAACGTGACGCCTCGCCGAGAGTTCATCGAGCAAACGAGGGCCAGGAACCCACCGTCAGCAAAGGAACTTCGTGGATCTGCAGACTGTTCAGGACAAGATCGAGATCGCCGAACTGATCTACCGATACGCCCGCGCCGTGGACACCAAGAATTGGGAATTGCTGACTACCGTGTTCACCGAGGATGCGCATCTCGACTACAGCGCCGTCGGCTACCCGGCCGGATCCCGGGACCAAGTGCTGACGCTGCTCACACAAGCACTCGGCCAGGTTCCGATGACTCAGCATTTTGTCACCAACGTCGAGGTCGAACTCGACGGTGACACCGCCAACGTACGGGCGATGTTCTACAACCCGATGCAACTCCCGGGCGCTGCGGAGATGACCTACTGCGGCGGCAACTACCACCATGAGGTCGTTCGCACCGCCGACGGCTGGAAGAGCGCTCGGGTGACCGAGGAGAACCTGTGGTTCTCGAACCACCCCGCCAAGTCGCCGGCCTGAAAGGTAAACCTATGACCGAGCGCGTAAACGGGCGTGTATCCGGCAAAGTCGCCCTGATCACCGGTGCCGCCCGCGGACAAGGACGAGCGCACGCCGTTCGCTTGGCGGCCGAGGGCGCAGACGTCATTGTCGTCGATCTGTGCGCACCCATCCGAGGTGTCCCGTATGCACCGGCCACCCCCGAGGATCTACAGGAGACCGTTCGACTGGTGGAAAAGACTGGACAGCAGGCAATTTCAGCGATCGTCGACGTGCGGGACCTCGAGAAGCTTCGTGGGATCGTCGACGATGCCGTCATTCGTCTCGGCCGTCTGGATGTCGTCGTCGCGAACGCGGCGATCTGCTCTGCCGCTCCCTGGCATGAGGTAACCCCCGAATCCTTCGAGGACACAATAGGTACCAACGTGACCGGTGTCTGGAACACCGTCATGGTCTCGGCCCCACATCTCGTCGAGCGCGGTAGCGGATCGATCATCTTGATCAGTTCCGCAGCGGGATTGAAGGCTCAGCCGTTCACCATGCCGTACACCACGAGCAAGTGGGCAGTACGCGGAATGGCAAAAGCGTTCGCCGCGGAACTCGCTCAACACAGCATTCGGGTGAACAGCGTCCATCCCACCGGAGTGAACACGCCCATGGTCAACGACGGTGGCCTCGGCGGGCAGCTCGACAAGGCGATTGCCGGCAACAGTCGTATCGGCGCGATGATGATCAACATGCTGCCCGTCGACATCATCGCACCCGAAGATGTGTCAGACACGGTGTTGTTCTTGGCATCCGACGAATCGAAGTACATCACCGCACACGAATTAGCACCCGACGCGGGTGTCACCGAGTTCTGATCGAACAGTATTCACTGGAGGAAAAGGCATGGAGTTGTCCTCGGCGCGGCACGCATTCATTACCGGCGGCGCGAGCGGTATCGGCCTCGGCATCGCCGACGCGCTGGCAGAGCGCGGGTTATCCGTCACGGTCGCCGATATCAATCGGCAGTCTCTGGATTCGGTGATCGCGTCACGCGGCGCCGGATTTTGTGGTGTCTCGCTCGACGTCCGTGATCGTAAGGCCTGGGCAGCGGCCAAGGCAACGTCCGAAGATACTTTCGGCCCGGTGGATATCCTCGTCAACAACGCGGGCATCGGTTTCAACGGGCGCGACGTGGTCGACATGGATCCGGAGACCTTCGACAATCTTGTCGCGATCGATCTGACCGGAGTGTTCAACGGCGTGTCCGCCTTCGGCGGGGATATGCGAGCACGTGGATACGGGCATATCGTCAACACCGCTTCCGTCATGGGATTGACCGCAGGCGCTCCCGGGCGGGGCGCATACAGTGCCGCAAAGAGCGCAGTCATTGCTCTGTCCGAAGCACTGCGCAGCGAGATGGCGCCACACGGTGTTGGCGTTTCCGTGCTGTGCCCGGGATTGGTCATGTCGAATCTCGATCGGAACACCACCGAATTGGGTGGTCAGGTCGAGGATGTCAGCCACATCAAAGGAACGGGAAACATCGGCATGGAGCCCGCGACCGCAGGCGCATACGTTGCGCGAGGGATAGCGCAGAATCTCCCGTACATCGTCACACACCCGCAGTATCTCGACTACGTCGAGAAGCGAATGGAGAGCATTCGAGCCAGTGTGGACGCGTCGACCCCGATTCCCTGAGTTCTGCATCCACGCTTTTTCACTCGAATGGCGCGATGCCGGATTTGCGAGATTTCCCGCGGACGATAATCTCGGTCGCCATACTGGAATGGAGGCTTCCCCCTACCCAGTAGGTGCACATGGATATCGATGTACTCGTCGCAGGCGCCGGCCCGATCGGGCTGACCGCCGCCATCGAACTGCGCCGTCGCGGGGTGAACGTTCGGATCGTCGACCCGCTTGGCGAACCTCCGCAGTACGCCAAAGCAGTTGGCATCCAACCCCGCACCCTCGAAGTATTCGAGAACATGGGCGTACTGCGACAGGTTCTCGATGCCGCCACCATCTTGCGCGGGCAGATCAGCTACACCAACGGTTCCGAAGTGGGGCGGATGGATCTCACACTCCCCGGCGACGTGCCGTACACCTTTTGCGGACTCCCCCAGTACGAGACCGAAAGAATCCTGACGGCCAGGCTGCGAGAACTCGGAACCTCGATCGAACGCGGGCTCTCACTCGACAGTTTCGAGGACAGCGACGACGGAGTCAGTTGCATACTCAACGATGGAAGTACCGTGCGGGCCAAGTATCTGGTGGGATGCGACGGTGCGCACAGTGTTGTCCGTAAGGGCTTGGGATTGACCTTCGAGGGTGGAGCTTTTGCCGAAAGCTACATGCTCGGCGACGTCGAAGTTGACTGGTCGATGCCCAGTGGATACGCGATTCGCGCCAGTCATGTCGACGACGCTGGAGCTACCGACGATCTCCTGGTGTGTATCCCGCTCCCCGGTCACAAACGATATCGGATGTCGATGCTGGTTCCCGACGAGCTTCTCCCGGATCCTGCCGGACCTGACGGTATTGCACACGGCTTTTCGTCCGGAAAGGCGCCCGAACTCCACCACATTCAGGCTGTGCTCGACCGATTGTCGCCCGAACCTGCGACGGCCTCGGCGATGCGGTGGTCGTCGGTCTTTCGGATCAGCCACCGAATTGTCGATGCCTACAGTCGCGGAAGGGTTTTCATCGCCGGTGACGCCGCGCATATTCATCCGCCTACCGGCGCACAAGGTATGAACACCGGAATCCAGGATGCGCACAACCTCGCGTGGAAACTGGCACTGGCAACACAGAACTTCGCCGCCCCTGGCCTTCTCGACACCTACGACGCCGAGAGACGGCCGGTTGGTGAAGAAGTTGTCGGAATGACCGTCCGCAACGCCCGCGAAGGGATCGGCGCCGGAGAGTCCTCGATCGAGACCGCGATGCGTCGGCAGGCACAACTACTGGTTGCCTATCCCGACAGTCCGCTCAACGGCGGAGAAACCGGGAACGTCTCGAACGTTCACCCCGGCGAACGGGCACCGGACGCACGTGGGCTAACCCGCGACTGCGTGCAGTTCCCCATCCGGTTGTTCGAATTGCTGGCCGGTGTCAACCACACGCTTCTTCTCTGCTCGGACGGATCCGAAGACAGCATCGGTGACTGCGAAAAGCATTCTGCCGCTGCTGTTCACGCGGCACACGGACAGCTCGATGTGTACGTGATCGCACCACCGTCGTCTGATTCCGTCTATTCGACACTGCCGATCATTCGAGATTCCGATTCCCAGCTGTGTGCCGCCTACGGCGTGGAGGAGAACTGTGCGTTGGTAATCCGACCGGACGGGTACCTCGGATACCGAGGTGACTGCGCCGGTATCTCCGGCTACTTATCGAAAGTCTTTGCGTTCAATACGTGATGAGCGAATCGAACATCAAACGGATCTCGGGCGAGAGCTTCATGAGTTCCACGTAGCCGCCCATCGGGCCTGCGTCGACGTAGGCAAATTCCATTCCCACGTCTTCGATGCACCCCTGCTGCAACACCGACATTCCCCGACGCTCTACCTCCGCCAAGGTTTCGTCGTAATCGTCCGGAACAAATGCAAGGTGATGAACGCCAACACCGTGGGTGTCGAGGAACTCCGAATAGAGACTGCGCCCCGAAACCGGTTGGATCAGTTCAATTTGCTGAGTTCCCGCATAACCAAGGGAAATGTGGGCTGTGTAATCGGCGGGCTGGCCCCGATAAGTCGTGGTCTCCGGACCGAAGTGAAGGTCGGGCATCCGTAGCCATCGCTGAACGCCCCAATTCTCGGAGAACTCCTCTTCCGCTGCGGTGATGTCGGCTACTACCCAACAGATCTGAAAGATCGGTCCCGAAACCAGCGGGGTCATGCCATTTTTCCGTTGTCCACCGAATACACCGCGCCGTGAATCGCAGAGGCATCATCGGAAGCAAGAAAGGCCACCATCTTCGCCACGTCCTCCGGCTCCATCAGTCCGCGCGGTGACGCGACCTTCATGATCAGATCGAAATCGACGCCGTCCGGGAAGGTGAATCCCGTGACCTGCGGAGTCATCATGCCGCCAGGGCAGATTGCGTTGACGCGCAGAGATTTTCCGGTGAACTCCATAGCCATCGCTCGGGTAAGCCCGATCAGCCCGTGCTTGGCAGCGCAGTACCCTGCCGAGTATGCCTGCCCTTCGAGTCCAGCGATCGAGGAAACGTTGACGATGTTGCCGCCACGCGCGAGAAGATGGGGCAGCGCAGCTCGTGACAGGAAGAACGGCCCGTTCAGGTTGACCGCGAGGTCATGTGCCCAGTCGTCATCGGCAATGTCTGCGGTATGGCGGATGGTATGTGAACCAGCCACATTGACGAGGATGTCGATTCCGCCGAAGGCGTCGACGCAAGCCTGCACAGCGGCGTCGCACTGAGCGGAGTCGGAAACGTCGGAAGCCGAATAACGGCCCGCACCGTCACTTCCCGTCAGTTCGGTCATTGCCTGGTGCAATGTGTCCTTGCTCCGGGCAACTCCGAAAACCTTGGCGCCTCTGCCGGTCAGGATCTCGGCGACGGCGCGCCCCAACCCCGAGGACGCGCCGGTCACCAGTGCAATTTTTCCGTCCAGTACGTCAGCCACACACCGAGTCTACGACGCGGCGGCCTCCCGCTGAAGCTCCAACGCGATATCTATCAGCTGATCTTCCTGTCCGCCAACCAACTTGCGCTTCCCCGCGCGCACCAGTAGCTCGGCAGAGGACACGCCGTACCGCTCGGCTTGACGCTCGGCATGCTTGAGGAAGCTGGAGTACACGCCGGCGTAACCCATCATCAGCGCCTGGCGGTCGAGGAGACATTCCTGTGGCATGGCCGGTCGCACAACATCTTCGGCGGCGTCGGCTATCGCGAAGAAGTCGATACCGGTCTTGACGCCGATCTTGTCGCAGACTCCGACAAACGCCTCCACCGGCGCGTTGCCCGCACCGGCACCGAAACGACGGGTACTGCCGTCGATCTGCTTGGCCCCAGCGCGAACGGCGGCAATCGAATTCGCGACACCCAAACCGAGGTTCTCGTGTCCGTGGAAACCGACCTGAGCGTCGCTGCCGAGTTCCTGGACCAGCGCCTCGACCCGTTCGGACACCTGCTCGAGAACAAGAGCCCCCGCAGAATCGACCACGTATACACACTGGCAACCGGCGTCGGCCATGATGCGAGCCTGCTTGGCGAGCGTTTCCGGCGGAATCGAATGAGCCATCATGAGAAATCCGACGGTCTCGAGTCCACGCTCACGAGCAAGGCCGAAGTG
The DNA here is from genome assembly GCF_019334125.1 of Rhodococcus globerulus. Taxonomy (NCBI): domain Bacteria; kingdom Bacillati; phylum Actinomycetota; class Actinomycetes; order Mycobacteriales; family Nocardiaceae; genus Rhodococcus; species Rhodococcus globerulus. The sequence continues at coordinate 5,071,614 of NZ_CP079698.1, read as the reverse complement.
CTGAATGGAGACGTCCGCCTCGGTGCAGTGAGTGGCGATACGGCAGATGGACGCGCCGTTGTCCTGAGCGATGACGATGTCGTCCTTGATACCCAGCCCCGGCAGCATCAGGAAGGCGATCTTTGCGTTTTTTGCCGTCTCCACAGCAGCTTTGATGAGTTCTTGCTCGGGCGTTTTCGAGAAGCCGTAGTTGAAGGAGGACCCGCCGAGACCGTCACCGTGGGTGACCTCGATGACCGGCACACCGGCTCCGTCGAGGGCACCGACGATCGCCCGGACTTCCTCGAGGGTGAACTGATGACGCTTGTGATGGGAACCGTCGCGCAGCGAGGTGTCGGTGACGCGGATGTCCCAGCTCGAATCGAAGTGAATCATGTCGCTCATGCCTTCACGCTCAGAAGCTTCTGGGCGATCTCCTCGCCCACTTTGGTGGCTGCCGCCGTCATGATGTCGAGGTTTCCGGCGTACGGCGGCAGGAAGTCGCCTGCACCTTCGACCTCGACAAACGTTGTGACCGTTGCATATCCGCCGGACACGACGCTCGGCTTGTCGAACTGCGGCTCGTTGAGCAACCGGTAGCCCGGCACGTACTGCTGGATGTCCTTGACGACGCGATGAATGGAGTCGGTGATCGCGGCGTGGTCTGCATCTTCGGGGATGGCGCAGAAGATGGTGTCTCGCATGATCATCGGCGGGTCGGCGGGATTGAGAATGATGATCGCCTTGCCTCGCTGGGCGCCGCCGATCGTCTCGATACCGCGACTGGTGGTCTTGGTGAACTCGTCGATGTTCGCGCGGGTTCCCGGTCCGGCTGACAGTGATGCAACGGAGGCGACGATCTCGGCGTAAGCCACTTCCACCACACGAGATACCGCGTACACGATCGGGATAGTTGCCTGCCCGCCGCAGGTGATCATGTTGACGTTTGGCGCGTCGAGGTGCTCGCGGAGGTTGGCCGGAGGAACTACCGCCGGGCCGACAGCAGCCGGGGTGAGGTCGACAGCGCGGATTCCCGCGGCCTCGTAACGCGGAGCCGCGTCACGGTGAACGTAGGCCGACGTCGCCTCGAATACCAGGTCCGGTTTCTCCGCCTGATTCAACAGCCAGTCGACCCCCTCGGCGGAGGTCTCGAGCCCCATCGCGGCGGCGCGCGCCAATCCTTCGCTCTCCGGGTCGATTCCGATCATCCACCGCGGCTCCAGCCACTGCGAACGTTGCAGTTTGTACAGCAGATCGGTACTGATGTTTCCCGACCCGACAATCGCCACACTTGCCTTGGTCATGACTACTCCCTAGATGAGCTGAAGCTGGGGGGTGAACTGATACGGGCCATCGCGGTGACCGTGGCCGCATGAAGTCCGGCGCGACGGCCGGAGAACACACAGTCAGCGAGCGACAAGCCACTCACATACGAATTGGAACAAATACCGACGGCTGTGCGTCCGGCTGCATAGAGTCCCAGGATTGATTCCCCGGCTTCATTTTTCACCAGGCCGGTCGATTCGTCGACCACCAATCCACCAAGTGTGAGCATGGGACACGGATTCATCATGTTGGGCTTGATCGAGACGTCGTACAGCGTGAACGGGGCGTTGAGTATCGGTCTGATGAAGTCGGACGGCTTGCCCATCGGATCGGATTGACCGTTCGCCGCAGCAGTATTGTGCGCATCGACCGTTTCATACAGGCCGGCTGCATCGATTCCCGCCTTGTGCGCCACTTCGGCAATCGTGTTGCCGTGTACTGCGGTACGCATCATGCCGGCGGTCTGCACCCGCTGAAACCACATGGACTGATCGGGGATTTGCGCTTTCGCTTCACGAACGAGGTCGGAATCCGCCAGCAGCCAACCGATTCCGTTGCTCTTCTCGACCATTGCTTGCCCCAGCGCCGCACCGTAACGCGATTCGTCGACGATTCGCGCTCCGGATTCGCCCACCAGTATCGAACCGAGAAAAGCGCTGGGCGGGACGATGAACCGCCATGCGGAAACGTTACCGAGCTTGTCGGTGGCGCCGCCCGCCTCGATTCCGAGGTTGATTCCCTTGCCGTCGTCGCCCGACGTGCCGAGCGGGATCCCACCCTTGTACGCGGGTGCGTGAGTGCGCATCATCTCGCGGTTGGATACAAATCCACCCGCGCTGAGGATCACGCCGCCACGCGCCTTTATGCGGATTTTCTTGGCGTACTTCTTCTCGATCTTGCTGATTTGGGCGTCGACAATCGAACGCAGTTGGGGCGCATACACACCCGGTTTGGCGGAAATCGAACTGAGCGCAGCGTGACGCCGCCGGACCCCGGCGGGTGCATCCCGAAGCGTCAGCGCCTCGACGCCGATCACCCGGCCGTCCTCGATGATCAACCGATCTGCTCGGGTCTGACCGAGAAACCGCACACCTTTGGCCTGGGCCGACTTCGCAAGCGGGCCGTAGAGCATCTTCCCCGACGTTCCTCGGCCCTTGGCACGGTGCCCACGCGGAGCAGGTTTGGCGATGTCCCGGAACCCGCCGGCCGATTCACTGCCCGAGAAGTACAGGTAGTGCTTGTTGCTCGGATACGAGGTCTTGTACGGGCACAGCGACGCCTCGAACGGCACACCGTGACCGCGCAGCCAGTCGATTGTCGCCGGACTCTCCTCCACGAACCGACGCAAGGTCTGGGGCGTCACCGCATCACCGACCTCGCGGTTCAGGTACGCGAGCATGGCTTCCGGAGTGTCCTCGATACCGGCTTCTTTCTGAATCGCGGTGCCGCCACCGGCATAGAAGATTCCACCGGAAATGGTGCTGGCGCCACCTCCCAATGCCCGGTCGATCGCCATCACCGATGAACCGGCCGCCACCGCTTCGAGTGCGGCGCTTGCCCCCGCCACGCCGAATCCGACAACGAGGACATCAACCGAAGTATCCCAGGTCACACTGCACCATCCTCAATTTTACTGCAACGCGTTTCGTTATCGAAGGCAACGTTCGCAAATACTTCCTGGCAGAAAGCATGGACTGACACCCCCATCATTCTATAACGTGTTCTACATGAGCAAGCAGGAATACGACATCGTCGTCGTCGGCAGTGGTGCCGCAGGTATGACAGCGGCCTTGACCGCAGCCCATCAGGGCTTGAGTGTGGTCATCGTGGAGAAAGCCGCCCACTACGGCGGATCGACCGCCCGTTCCGGTGGCGGAGTCTGGATCCCCAACAACGAGGCACTGCAGGCAGACGGTGTCACCGACACACCCGATGCCGCACGTTCCTACCTGCACAGCATCATCGGCGACGTCGTCGCTCCCGAGCGCATCGACACCTACCTCGAGCGTGGGCCCGAGATGCTCTCGTTCGTTCTGAAGAACACTCCGCTCCAACTGCAGTGGGTACCCGGCTACTCCGACTACTACCCGGAAGCTCCCGGCGGACGCCTCGGTGGACGCAGTGTCGAGCCCACCCCTTTCGACGGCAACAAGTTGGGTGCCGATCGCAAGAATCTCGAACCCGACTACGTCAAGGCACCCAAGAACTTTGTCATCACCCAGGCCGACTACAAGTGGCTCAACCTGCTGATGCGCAATCCTCGCGGACCTCTGCGCGCCATGAAGGTAGGCATGCGATTCCTCGTAGCCAAGGCCACCAAGAAGGATCTGCTGGTTCGCGGCCAGGCACTCGTCGCCGGCATTCGACTCGGCCTTCAGTCCGCCGGTGTTCCCATCTTGCTGAACACACCCCTGACGTCCCTCTACACCGAAGACGGCGTGGTTCGCGGCGTCAATGTTCTCGTCGACGGCGAAGATCAGGTCATCCGTGCTCGCCACGGAGTCGTGTTGGGCTCCGGCGGATTCGAGCACAACAAGGAAATGCGTGAGAAGTACCAGCGCGGGCCCATCGGCACCGAATGGACCGTCGGCGCTAAGGCAAACACCGGCGACGGCATCCGAGCGGGCCAAGAGATCGGCGCCGCAGTCGATTTCATGGACGACGCCTGGTGGGGCCCGTCCATCCCACTCACCGGTGGACCGTGGTTCGCCCTGTCCGAGCGCACTCTTCCCGGCTGCATGATGGTGAACCTGTCGGGCAAGCGCTTCGGCAACGAGGCGGCGCCGTACGTCGAGGCAACGCATGCGATGTACGGCGGCGAGTACGGCCAGGGCAAAGGCCCCGGCGAGAACATCCCGACCTGGATGATCCTCGATCAGCGCTACCGCAACCGCTACACGTTTGCCGGCATTACTCCCCGGTCCCCCTTCCCCAGCCGCTGGCTCAAGGCCGGCATCGTGGTCAAGGCGGGAACGATCGCCGAATTGGCCGAGAAGACAGGACTTCCCGTCGCTTCCCTGACCGAAACGGTGGAGCGGTTCAACGGCTTCGCGCGCAACGGCAAGGACGAGGACTTCGGGCGCGGCGACAGCGGCTACGACGCGTACTACGGCGATCCGAGACTGAAGAACCCCAGCCTCGCCGAAATCAGCAAGGCCCCGTTCTACGCCATCAAGATGGTTCCGGGCGACCTCGGTACCAAGGGCGGAATCTGCACCGACGTCAACGGCCGAGCACTGCGTGAAGACGGCAGCGTCATCGAAGGTCTCTACGCCGCAGGCAATGCCAGCGCACCGGTCATGGGTCACACGTACGCCGGACCAGGCGCGACCATCGGTCCCGCAATGACTTTCGGCTACCTGGCAGTGCTGGACATCGCAGAGCGCGTGAAGACCGCTGAGGTCACAGAAACCGCAACGGCCGCCGAGACCCCTGAGGCCTCCGAGGCCGCAAACACGGCGGTCGATCATGCCAATTGATCCTTCTGTCGCACTCGGCGCAGAGCTTGCGCCACAGGAGTTCTCGTGGACGCCGTCGGACGTGCAGCACTACCACCTGGCGCTCGGCGCTGGGGCTCGTCCGCTCGATCCGAACGAACTGCGATACCTCGACGACGAGAAGCCACAAGTGCTGCCCACCTTCGCCACCGTCGCGGCCAACTTTCACGCCACCCAAGCACCGAAGGTCTCGTTCCCCGGTGTCGAGATCGATCTCGCGAAAGTTGTTCACGGAAGCCAGGAAGTCACGGTCCATCAGCCGATTCCGGCCAGCGGCACGGGGCGAACCACAACTCGGATCGCCGAGATCTGGGACAAGGGCAAAGCTGCAGTCATCGTGCAGGAATCAGTCACCGTCGACGTGGAGGGCAACCCGTTGTGGACTGCCCGTTCGTCGATCTTCGCGCGCGGCGAAGGAGGATTCGGTGGGCAGCGCGGGCCGTCGGAGTCGATTCCGTTGCCTGATCACAGGCCCGACGGTGAGGTCGTGATACCGGTACTTCCGCAGCAGGCCTTGCTGTATCGCATGTGCGGCGATCGCAATCCATTGCACTCGGATCCGCAATTCGCCTCCGCTGCAGGCTTTCCAGCGCCTATCCTGCATGGACTGTGTACTTACGGAATGGTCTGCAAGGCCGCAGTGGACACAATGCTCGACGGCGACAGCACGCAGGTGGCCGGGTTCCGTGCACGCTTTGCCGGGGTGGTATTCCCGGGTGAGAACCTGAGCATCCGAATCTGGAAAGGCGAAGGGCAACTCTTGATCTCCGCATCTGTCGCAGAGCGCGACGCCCCCGCCCTAGCTGACGTAGTTCTCACTCTTGCCTGAGATTCACCTGTCGAACTCATTGCAGTTCCCAACCCCCGATGGAGCAGCCCGAAGATGACGGCCCAAGACGAAACAACCCGACTGTCCCGACGAGGATTCCTCGCCGCCGGAGCCGGCGCAGTCGCCGCCACCGCCCTTGCCGGCAGCTGGACCCCCGCCTACGCCATTCCGTTCGGATCCAGTGGCGGACAAGTACCCACCCTCGCTGCACCCCCGGCCTTCCCGGAAGGCATCGCGCTCTACCAGCAGGCATACCAGAACTGGTCCAAAGAGATCATGCTCGACACCATCTGGACCTGTGCTCCCAAGACACCCGAAGACGTAGTACGCCTGGCCAACTGGGGACATGCCAACGGTTACACCATCCGGCCCCGCGGAGCCATGCACGGCTGGACACCCCTGACCGTGGTGAACGGCGCTTCCATCGACAAGGTCATTCTCGCCGACACCATGGTTCATCTGAACTGGGTCAACGTCGACGCCGGCGGGTCACCGGCGACGGTCACCGCGGGACCCGGTGCCACCCTCGACGCCATCACCACAGCACTTCAGGCCCAGGGCCTTGGCTTCGCTAATCTCCCCGCGCCCGGCGTCCTGTCCATCGCAGGCTGCCTCGCCGTCGACGCCCACGGCGCAGCCCTTCCCGCGGAAGGCGAAGCACACGTTCCCGGACAAACTTTCGGTTCACTCTCCAACCTCGTCACCTCCCTGACCGCAGTGGTCTGGAACGGCAACGAATACGCACTGAAGACGTACTCGCGGGCCGATACCGCCATCAAGCCACTCCTGACTCACCTCGGCCGCACCTTCCTCACCTCAGTCACACTGCAGGCTGCGCCCAACTACCGCATGCGCTGCGTCAGCCACACGGACATCGGTTGGCAGGAACTCTTCGGCGCTCGCGGGGCTTCCGGACGTACCTTCGAGAAGTTCGTCCGCGAAAACGGTCGCGCAGAGGCAATTTGGTACCCCTTCACCGAACGCCCGTGGATGAAGGTGTGGTCCCTCGCTCCTGAAAAGCCTCGCTTCTCCCGCGAAGTCACCGGACCGTACAACTACATCTTCTCCGACAACCTCCCCGAACCGATCACCGACATGATCGGACAGATCAACTCCGGAAACCCGGGCATCGCACCCGCATTCGGGCAGATTATGTACGCCACCACCGTCGCCGGCCTTGCCGCGACCTTCGCCAACGACCTATGGGGATGGTCCAAGGACGTTCAGTTCTACATCCGGGCCACCACCTTGCGCCTGACCGAAGGCGGTGGCGCCGTCATCACGTCCCGCGCCAACATCGGCCAGGTCATCCACGACTTCACGCAGTGGTTCAACGGCCGCATGGAGTACTACCGCTCCATCGGGCAATTCCCTCTCAACGGACCCGTCGAAATCCGATGCTGCGGCCTCGACGAGTCATCCGACGTCGAAGTCGCATCCGCCGGCGCCCCCACGATCTCCGCTATGCGTCCGCGACCGGACCACCCCGAATGGGACACCGCCATCTGGCTCAACGTCCTCGGAGTCCCCGGAACACCCGGCATGTTCGCGTTCTACCGCGAAATGGAGCAATGGATGCGCGGCCACTACAACAACAACGACGCCACCTTCCGCCCCGAATGGTCCAAGGGCTGGGCATTCAGCGCCGACAAGCCGTACACCGACACGCAGATCATCGAAAACGCCCTCCCCCAGACCTACCGCGACGGCGTCCCCACCAGCGACAACTGGGACACTGCCAACGCCGCCTTCAACGCACTGGACCCGCACAAGGTCTTCAGCAACACCTTCCTCGACCAACTACTTCCGTAGTTTTCGGCCGACAAGCCCTCGATCAGCACTGCCCGGCACCTTCTACGAAGGTGCCGGGCTTTTCTGTTGACTCCACCCGTTTAATTCAGCGACGAGCACTGTCCGGTCGCGGTAGATTCAGTCAATTGCGACATTCCTTTTCCGCTGAGGACACGAAGGGATCGCCACGGATGAAGTCCACCTCGCGACAGCGACGAACTCGATTGGCCGTGATTGCACTCGCCGTGACAGTTCTTGCCTCCTGCGGATCCAACGAGGACACCACCACTGGCACGAGCAGTCCCGCGTCCAGCACCGTCAGCCCCGAATCACAGAAGATCGATGACATTGTCCGCACCCAGGTGACCGAACTGGGCCTCAGCGGCGCGGTGTACGGGGTGTGGCGCGGTGACACCAACGTGGTCACCGGCGCTGTCGGCGAATCCCCACTCGGCGTGCCAGCAACAACCGATATGCAACTACGCGTCGGACAGCCCATGGAACCGATGCTGTCGACCGTCCTCCTCCAACTCGACGAGTCCGGCACTCTCCCACTCGACGAACCGATTGCCAAGTGGGAACCGAGCTTTCCGCGTTCCGACCAGATCACACCGCGAATGCTCGCCAACAGCACCACCGGAATCTCCGACTACGTGACCAACCCCGAATTCGAGAAGCGTTTCTACGCCAACCCGATCCTGGGGTGGACCGCACAGGAAATCCTCGATCTCGCCAACACCCGTCCACCGCTGTTCGCGCCCGGAACGAGTTTTGCCTACTCACACAGCGACCTGACCCTGCTCGGTGAAGTTGTCCAGAAGGCGACCGGGCAATCTTTGAGTGACCTACTGCAACAGCGTATTTTCGACCCACTCGGCATGACCGACAGTCGGGTTGCGCTCAACCCGCAAATCCCGGATCCCGTCCTGCACGGCTACACCACTGAACGCGGTGTCTTCGAGGACTCGACGTTCTGGAATCCCACGGCCTTCCTACACAGCGGCAATATGAATTCGACAGTCACCGACGTCGGGAAATGGGTTCGCGCCCTCGGAACCGGCGAGCTGCTCTCCGACACAGTCTTCGACGAACAGATGGCCCCGACAACCGCAGGTCTCGGACCTCTGACCGACGACAAGTTCTTCACGTTCGGAACGGCGCACCTGGGCGGGTGGCTTGTCATGAACCCGTCGTACGGCGGATACAACGGTGTTGCGCTCTACGAACCGAAGTCCGAAACCACCATTGTCATCTATGCCACCCTCGGCCCCACAGCCAACGCCAACGGCAACAACGCTGTCCCCATCAGCAACGCCATCGGTGCTGTCATGGTTCCGGACAACCCGCCGCAGGTGCCAGGGCCGTAAGAGCAAGTTTTCTCTGTCACTGCCATTCTTGTGACTGGCAACGTCGTATTTACCTGAGGAATACCTCCAGGACTCATCACACCGTCACCATTGCGCTCAGTACCGAACAACCCGCGTCGGACCGCGAGCTTCCCAGTGGAGCTACGAGAGCAAAAGATGGATTGGGACGGCCCGATGAGGAAATACTCGCTGTCAGTGGTGTGCACATTCGCCCTGGGGACCGCGCTGCTGTCCGCCAATGCTGCGACGGCATCACCGAACTCATGCCCGACCGGCGCGGTATTCGCAGTTGGTGGAACCTGGGACCCGACCGGCCAGACCACACAACCCGTCACCGATCGCTATGCCGCCCAGGGATACGTCGCAAAACCCGTGAGCTACCCCGCTAGTTTCTGGCCTCTCGGCGACCAAACCTACGACGCCAGCGTGGCAGTGGGCGTCCAAGCACTTCATGCTGAAGTTGATACCTTTCACAGCCAATGCCCCGGGAGCGACGTTGTCATCACCGGGTACTCCCAAGGTGCACGGATTGCAGGCGACGTTCTCGGTGACATCGCCCGCGACGGGTCAATTCCCCAATCCCAGGTGACCGGCGTCCTGTATTCAGACCCGCGAAACTCTCACGGCGGCATCGAAACCGTGATCCCGAATGTTGTTCCCGGTGCAACGATGTCCGGGACGCGCGCCGGCTTCGGCGACATACCCGTCCAGGAGGTATGCATCGAAGGAGACGGCATCTGCAACATGCCCAAACCACGCGATGCACCGGAAGAGTTTGTGGACTCGGTTTTCGGCTACTTCACGAAACACGGTACGTATCAGCCGATGATGACCAACAGCACTCCGCCGCCGCAGCCTGGCCTTCCCGAATCACCGACTGTTCCGCTACAGCCGGCGGAGGTCGCCACCGCGATCGCGTCGCGGCTCGTCGAGAACCTCACGCCATACGTGAAGGCAGCACTGTCGAGCGCGCTGACTACTGTTCTGACCGCACCATGACCCCCATCGACTGAAGCAGCGACAACCTACTGAACAGCCGGGCAAGCCCCGCGGCGTCACGAAGGTGGCCGGCTACGTCCTCGAGGCCTCCTTCGGCGAACAATGTCAACCGCACGTCGGCGTCATAGAGAACATCGACGACGTTCCCGAAACGCCGCACTGCGAATTCCGTTGCGGTGCTGAGGATCGGCACACCGTGGATCACCCATTCATCGAAGCGGGTGACAAGATCGAGGTAGTCGGCCGCCGACGTCGAACCACCGCACAGCACATCGAAATCGAACCACACGGCTCCGTCGCGAAGCGCAGAGCACATCAATGTGCGTGACCCCACTGTTAATTCGACCGGTTCACCGTCAAAAGCACCTGCACTCGAGTGGAAAGCTCCCGACGCGAACCGTCGATCCCGCTGACGCGGTTCCCCCAGCATTCGGTAGTCAACCGCTCCACCCAACTCGATCACCTCCCACACCCTCTCGATCAACTCGATGGACGGCACGAACTGATCGTGAAAAAGTGGATTGGGAAGGAGATCGCACGGCGGAACATTGGACGTGACAACAACAGTCACATCTTTCGCAACAATGTTCTCCAGAACTCTCGCCATGAACTGTGCGTCAGCGATGTCGTCGATGTGGAACTCGTCGAAGCACAGCAGCCGAATCCCGTCGACCACCTGATCCAGCGCCTTGCCCATCGACCCGAGACTGTGCGCGTGGGTGTGCAGATCGGCAAAGAACTGGTGAAAGTGAATGCGCCGCTTCGCCACTGGAACACTGTTATAGAACTCGTCCATCAGCATGGTCTTTCCACGTCCGACACCACCCCAGAGGTAGATCCCACCCCCGATGCCGCCGATCGCAATCCGGGCCCGCAGGGCGTCGAGTGATGCACGTGCCGACAACTGCTCTTCGTCTAGTCGCATGACCCTCCTCTACATCTGTAGAGTTGAGGCTAGAGACCGGCTCGGAGCCAAGTCAACGTGATCCGCACTACGCAGAACGGGATAGGCATGAATGGAGATCGCAGACACCTCATCGGAGCGTGCGCTGTCACGATCATCGCTGAACACGGTCCGCGGACATTGACTCATCGCGCCGTCGATGCCGCCCTGGGTATCCCGCAGGGTTCAACCTCGTACTACTTTCGAACCCGAGAAGCGCTGCTGACAGCGGCAGTGCAACACATCGTCGAACGGTCACAATCGACATTCGACGAACTGCTGGAGACGAATTCCGATCCGGCAACTCTGATCGCCCGATATCTCGGCGATCTCCTGTCCCGTCGCCGCGACGAGTTGATCGCCCGGTACGCACTCCTCCTCGAGACGCGAAGCAATCGCGAATTGCACGACGCCCTGGCGCAAAGCCTGTTCTCCACGGCCAGAGCGCAAGAGATCTTCGTACGTCACGGCGTGACGAATCCGGAGAGCGCGGCAACCGATCTTGTCAGTTTGCTGGAAGGACTGATATTCGATCGATGCATCGGAGCGAGATCAACCCCGACCCATCACGCCGAATCGTCGGAATTCGTTCTTCAACTGAGGATCCCGATCGATGCGTATCTGCGCGGCGCCCGCTAGCGAAGGGACCTTCAGTCGACCGGGCGTAACAATCGCACCATCATCTCGACCGTGCGCTCAATGGGACGCTGCCTCGACGTCGGCGTGAATACCACTGTGCGAGTGAGAATTGCACCGAGAAGCATGTCGAAGGCGTCGTCGGGATCGACTGCGGGATCAACACTTCCGGGAGCTGCGGCGCGCAGAATGTCCTCGAACAGCGGCCGCACCGACATCCTCGGATACACCTCTGATGACGCATCGCGATCCGGCTTCTGGTGATGAGCAAGAAGCCCCGCAGCGGCCGCTCGCGCCGCCGGCGCACTGAAGGCCGCGACGTACGCACGGATGAACCTGCGAAGGTCGCGTCGAAGATCCCCACTCGGCACGATGCCGGCAAAGGTGAATCGAGGGAACGCCGCTTCCTCGATCAACTCGATCCGCGACGACCATCGGCGGTAGATCGCCGACGAATGCACGCCCGAATGACTGGCAACGGCTTGAATCGTCGTCGCCTCGAAGCCTCGTTCGATCAAGAGTGCGCGCGTCGCCTCGAGAGCTCGCTCGTCAATGCTGATGTCGCGGGGTCGCCCCAGACGGCGATGAGGTTCTGACATGCCAGTGAGTGTAGTGACCGCCAGCAAGTGCGCAGCACCTTTACAGGAGATATTGCTCTATTAAATTTACAGGAGAGAGTCTTCCGTAAGTGCCAATCCATGGATACAGTTCACCCACAGAATGAGAACTACATATTCGCGGAGGAGAATCGAATGCGCGCTGCAGTACTGCGAGAAGGCACCGTAGACGTCGGAGTGGTCGACGATCCGGTTCCCGGCCCCGGCCAATTACTTGTTCGTTCGCTGGCCTGCGGAATCTGTGCGTCGGACCTTCACTTCATGGACAACCCGGACGCCGGCATCCACGACGACAGCGGAATGTCCACGTACGATCAGAACGTCGACATCGTCATGGGCCACGAATACTGCGCCGAAGTCGTCGACTACGGACCCGGCACCGACCGGCGAATCCCCGTCGGCACCCGAGTAAGTTCCCTCCCGGTGCTCGCCACACCCTTGGGCCGCAAGATCATCGGGCAGAATCCCGAATCGCCCGGCGGTTTCGGTGAGTTCTTACTCCTCGACGAATCGATTACACGCGTGGTGCGCTCGGACCTTCCGAGCGAGGTGATCTGCGTTGCCGACGCACTCTCGGTCGGATGGTCCGCAGCAGCACGTGCGCAGATGGGTACCCGCGAGGTTCCGCTGGTCATCGGCTGCGGTGCCATCGGCCTTTCTACGATTGCGAACCTCAAACGTCTCGGAATCGGCCCGATCATTGCCGTGGATTTCATTGCCTCTCGCCGCGAGACCGCGATGGCAATGGGGGCTGACGCTGTCATAGATCCCGCCGAAATCTCCCCGTACCAAGCCTGGCGAGATGTGGCACACGGATCGCCGGATACAACGAAGGACATGATGGCGATAGCCGCACTACCAGGCTGCGTCATCTTCGAATGTGTCGGAATACCAGGTGTTCTCGATTCGATCGTCAAAGGATGCGAGCGTGGAACCAGGATATTCTCCTCCGGTGGACCGCCGGAGGGCGATCACCTCCACACGCTCACCGCTAAGCGCAAGGGCCTCAACATCCAATTCGGCGGAGGCCCACTTCCTGCCCACTGGGACGAAGCATTCCACGCAGTGTGCTCCGGCGAGGTCGACATCAGCCCGATGCTCGGAAGGACGGTCGGACTCCACGAAGTCGCGGAGGCACTCGATGCGTCGCGCGACGCCAACGGTCCGGCACGCATAGTCGTCGTTCCTGGAAAGGTGTGAAAATGGTTGAGAACGAAGACCTTCGGACCGCGGTGACGAATCTGACGAACCGAGTTCGCACTCTTGAAGACCAGGTCGAGATCATGCAACTCGTCGCGCAGTACGGTCCGGCCGTCGACAGTGGTTCCGGTGCGGCTGCTGCGGCACTCTGGACCGAAGACGGCACCTTCGACGCCGTCCCCCAACGTCACATGAAGGGTCGAGAAGAAATCGCCGAGATGGTGCTCGGCGACGGTCACCAGAGTCTGATCCGCAACGGGTGCGGTCATGTATTGACCGCACCGCACATCGAGATCGACGGCGACAACGCGACGGGACGCAACTACGCACTCAACATCCGTTGGGACAGTGACGCGGACCGCTTCTGGGTGGCTCGCGTCTCGGCCAACACCTGGCGGTGGGTGCGCACCGCGGAGGGTTGGCGAACCGTCGAGCGAATCAATGCCAACCTGGACGGGACGCCCGAGCACCGCAACATGCTGGCGCCCTCGACGTGAGCGATGCACCAGCACGACAATTCGCGCTTTGACCACACACGTCGAACAGAGTCCACATTGAAAGGAATCACACAATGCCAACACATCTCGCACAGAAGTACGGACCGTGGGCGATCATTGCCGGCGGATCCGACGGGGTTGGTGCCGCATTCGCTCACGAACTGGCCACTCGCGGCGTGAACATCGTTCTTGTCGCCCGGCGAGCGCTCGTCTTGGAATCTTTCGCCGACGACATCCGCGCACAGCACGATGTCGAAGTACGCACGGTTGCACTAGATCTCAGCGCAGCGGCCGCAATGTCCGAACTGGAACGGATAACAGCCGATCTCGAGGTCGGACTCTTTGTGTACAACGCCGGTAGCGACGATTACAGCGCCGAATTCCTCGACAAGGATCTGAACAACCATCTGTCTCTCGTTCATCGGAACTGCACCAGCGTGCTCGAGGCCACCTACCGCTTCGGCGCGCCGATGGTCGCCCGAGGACGGGGCGCCGTGGTGTTACTGACCTCCGGAGCAGCCTGGGCCGGGGGCGCAACACACGCCACGTACGGCGCCACCAAGGCATTCGATCTCATTCTCGCCGAAAGTCTCTGGGCGGAATGGCATCCGAAGGGCGTCGACGTTCTGTCCCTCGTGCTTGGCGCAACAGACACCCCATCTCTCCATCGTGCACTCGGCGCGCGGGCCACATCGCGTGCCGACCTTGCCGATCCCGCCGACGTTGCCCGGGAAGCTCTCGACCATCTGGCCGACGGACCCACCTGGCTGTTCGGAAGTGAGAACCCGACCGGCGGGTCACCGTTCGGAAGCATCGACCGCCGTGACGCGGTTCTGGCCATGAGTCGAGGGACCGCGGGAACGGACACCGCAACCGCTCGGCACTGAGTCGTCGAACTTCCGGGCCGTCGAACTTCCGGGCCGTCGAACTTCCGGGCCGTCGAACTTCCGGGCCTTCGAACCTCCGCCCCTTTCACCATATCGCGTACCCCGGGGCTTGCGGCAAGGCCCGGGTGATGGTGCAGACTCGCCGCTGCGAGCAAGCGCATGCCTTGCCCACAGGAGGGGTCTACATGAGTGACGTCATCGTTGTCGGTGCCGGACCAACCGGATTGATGCTGGCGGGTGAGCTCCGGCTTCAGGGTGTCGACGTCGTGGTGCTGGACAAGGCCGAGCAGCCGACTCCGTTTGTCCGCGCCCTCGGCATCCATGTGCGCAGTATCGAGATCATGGAGCAGCGCGGGCTGCTGGACCGATTCCTCGCACACGGCCGAAAGTATCCACTCGGCGGATTCTTCGCGGGTATCTCCAAACCCGCACCCACCTACTTGGATACCGAGCACGGTTACGTACTGGGCATACCCCAGCCCGAGATCGACAGGATTCTTGCCGAACACGCCACCGAAGTCGGCGCGGACATTCGGCGTGGGAAGCGCGTCGTCGCGGTCCGGCAAGACCACAACGGCGTAACTGCCGAATTAGACGACGGCACAACACTTCAGGCGCGCTACCTAGTCGGCTGTGACGGTGGGCGCAGCACCGTGCGCAAGCTGATCGACGTCGGGTTCCCCGGCGAGCCGTCGACGGCCGACACGTTGATCGGCGAAATGGACGTGACCATGCCGGCGGACGAACTGGCAGCCGTGGTCGCCAAGATCCGCGAAACTCACAAGCGATTCGGAATCGGCCCGGCCGGCAATGGTGCTCATCGCGTCGTGGTGCCCGCAGCCGATATTGCCGACAGTCGTGCCGTCCCGACAACCCTCGACGACATCAAACAACAGCTACGTGTCATCGCCGGCACCGACTTCGGCGTGCACTCGCCGCGTTGGCTCTCGCGCTTCGGTGACGCCACACGTTTGGCCGATCACTACCGCCGTGGCCGGGTATTTCTCGCAGGCGACGCCGCCCATATCCACCCGCCGATAGGCGGGCAGGGTCTGAACCTCGGCGTCCAGGACGCGTTCAACCTCGGCTGGAAGCTCGCCGCAGAGATCAACGGATGGGCACCGGAAAGCCTGCTCGACACCTACGAATCCGAACGGCGTCCGGTGGCCTCCGACGTACTGGACAACACGCGCGCACAGGCGGAGTTGATCTCCACCGCGGCGGGCCCACAAGCTGTGCGGCGCTTGATCTCCGAGCTGATGAATTTCGACGACGTCAACCGCTACCTGACCGAGAAGATCACGGCGATCTCGATTCGCTACGACTTCGGCGACGACCATGACCTACTAGGCCGGCGGCTGAAGAACATCGCGTTGACCCGCGGCAACCTCTACGACCTGATGCACTCCGGCCGAGGGTTGCTGATCGACCAGGGTGGTCAACTGTCGGTCGATGGATGGAACGATCGCGTCGACCACATCGTCGACACCAGTACCGAATTGGACGCTCCCGCAGTGTTGCTTCGTCCCGACGGCCATGTGGCCTGGGTTGGCGACACACAGGCGGAGTTGAATACCCGTCTGACCAGATGGTTCGGCCGCTCGACAACCCGGAAATCGCCGCCGAATTCAGAGTGAATGCGCTCAATGGCGCGCGCAGACGACCATGATTCGATAGAGTATCGACGTTCAATACGCGCAGGTCGACATGCAGACAGTCGACATGCAGACACAGTCGATACGCAGACACTCAGGAGGTGAGTCCCATTACCGCTAGGTCAGTAGTGGCGCCGCCTCCTCCGTTCAGCTTCCGGTAGCGGTCGAGAGCGCCCATACGGTAATTCCCGAAAGGCACTCTCCTATGTCCGCACCGATGCACTCTCGTCCTCGGCAAAAATCCACCACCGCCGTCCTGCGCCGCGCAGGATGTGTATTTGCCGAGGACGAAGCGCGAATTCTACTGAATGCCGCACAATCCCCCGCCGAGCTTGACGTCATGATCGCTCGGCGGGTGGCCGGCGAACCACTCGAGATCATTGTCGGCTGGGCAGGATTCTGCGGCTTGCGAATAGTGCTGGAACCCGGGGTATTCGTGCCACGCCGACGCACTGAGTTCTTGGCCAGGCAGGCATGTTCGTTGACTGCCCCTGGCGGTGTTGCCGTTGATCTCTGTTGCGGCTCGGGTGCAGTCGGGGCGGTCCTGCAGGCGAACGTCCCGGCGATCGAGTTGTACGCCATCGACATCGAACCCGCTGCGGTTCATTGCGCACGGCGCAACATCGCCGAGCCTGGCCAGGTTCTCGCTGGCGATCTCTACGATCCGCTGCCCACCCAACTCCGCGGACGGATCGACGTCATAGCGGCAAACGCACCGTATGTCCCCACCGATTCGATCCGTCTCATGCCACCCGAAGCGCGACTCCACGAACCCCGTGTCTCCCTCGACGGCGGTGTCGACGGACTCGATATCCAACGAAGGATTGCCGACGAGGCAGCGACGTGGCTCAAACCCGGCGGGCACCTGCTTGTCGAAACAAGCAACGAACAGGTGGACCGCACCGTGGAATCATTCACTCACGGAGGACTTCTCGTGAAAATTTCCGCACACGATGCCACCTCGTCGACAGTGGTGACCGGCACCAAACCCGCAGCACGAGTCACCTACTGACGGCTTTCTGATATCGACGGATTGCAAACGGCACGAAGACAATCAGCAAGCCGGCCGTCCACAACAGCGACGCGAGAATCGGATTCTGCAGTGGCCATGCATCGGGAACGGTCATGGCGGGGTTGGTGTTGCCGAAAAGCTCGCGCACCGCCTGAGTCACGGCCGACACCGGATTCCACTCCGCGATCACCTTCAAAGGCCCTGGCAGGTTGGTGGTTTCGACAAATGTATTCGCGATGAACGAGAGCGGGAAAATGACGACGAAGCTGGCGTTGTTGAACACTTCCGGCGTCCTGATCCACAGGCCGACCACTGCCATGACCCAGGACAACGCGTACGCGAACAACAAGAGAAGTAGGTATCCGGCCAGCGCTTCGAAGAAACTGGAGTGAATGCGCCACCCCACGAGCAGACCGGTGATCGACATGACCACCAGGCTGATCACGTTGATCAGGACATCGCTGGACGTGCGGCCGATCAGCACCGCTGAAGGAGCCATGGGCAGGGAACGGAAGCGGTCGATGATCCCCTTCTGCAGATCCTCGACCATACCCAGACCAGTCCAGGTGGAACCGAATATAACTGTCTGCGTGAAGATTCCGGCGATCAGAAACTCGCGGTACGACGTCCCCGGAACGGAGATCGCACTGCCGAACACGTACGCGAACAACAACACGAACATGATCGGCGAGAGTGTCGTGAACACCAGAAGGTCGGGAACCCGCTTGATCTTGATCAGGTTTCGTTTGGCAATGGTCAGGCCGTCTTCGAGTGCCATCTGCACCGTCATTTCTGGTCCTCCAATTCAGCCTGGTGCCCGGTCAGCGTGAGGAAAACGTCGTCGAGTGTCGGCCGACGCAACCCGACATCGAATACCTTGATTCCGCGAGCCGACAGCAG
The DNA here is from genome assembly GCF_019334125.1 of Rhodococcus globerulus. NCBI lineage: Bacteria > Bacillati > Actinomycetota > Actinomycetes > Mycobacteriales > Nocardiaceae > Rhodococcus > Rhodococcus globerulus. Next base: position 5,053,479 of record NZ_CP079698.1, on the reverse strand, counting down.
ATTGAGGGCGGTGACCAATGCATCGGTTCCGTCGTCGACCGGCACGGTGATGCGTCGGACGTTCTCCTGAATCTGGATCTCCCCGACGGCCAGTGCCCTCAATTCCTCCCGGACGATGTCGAGATGTTCGTTCTCGTGCACGCTCAGTTCGATACGTTCGCCACCAACCCGTGCCTTGAGTTGATCGGACGTTCCACGCGCGATCACCACACCGCGGTCGATCACCGCAATCTGGTCGGCCAACCTTTCGGCTTCCTCCATGTATTGCGTCGTGAGCAGCAGTGTCGTGCCTTGTGCCACCAGTCCTTCGATGACATCCCAGAGGCCGAGCCTCGCTCGCGGATCGAGTCCTGTTGTCGGTTCGTCGAGAAAAAGAACCTGCGGCCGGGCCACCAAGGCACCGGCCAGGTCGAGGCGTCGGCGCATACCGCCGGAATAGCCCTTGACCGGGCGATCACCGGCTTCGACCAGGTCGAACTGGTCAAGTAGCTCGCGCGCCCTCGCCTTACTCTTCTTTGCTCCCAGGTGATACAGCCGTCCGACCATCTCGAGGTTCTCGTACCCGGTGAGGTATTCGTCGACTGCGGCGTACTGACCTGAGGCCCCGATCTTGGATCGCAGGGCCCGCGCATCCTGGACGACGTCCAGCCCGGCGACTTCGGCGCGGCCGGCGTCAGGAGTGAGCAGCGTGGTGAATATGCGAACCGCTGTAGTCTTTCCCGCGCCATTGGGTCCAAGAAGTGCCATCACCGAGCCTTCGCGCACTTCCAGATCTACGCCGCCCAACGCCGTCAACTCGCCGTACTTCTTGACCAGTCCCTCGGCCACAATCGCTCCGGTCATGCGTCCTCCCGCGTCAGCACGAATCCAACCCGAGACCCCAGTGTGACGCAGAGCCCCGACAGATTTCTACGGAATTACTCGCGGACAGCTTCTGCGGACTGAACGTTCTCTGCGGAGCGATCCCGCTGAACATCGCCTTTCCGTTCGACACGAACCGCGACTGTCACTATCGCAGCCAGTAACGCAGCTCCCGCCCCGATCGAGTAGAGAACCTCGAACGAATGCAGCGTCGGCACAACCGCGGCGCCGATCAACACGGTCGAACTGGCCAATACCGCAGCAGCGACTGCACTTCCGGTCGAAGTACCCACGGAACGGAGCAGGCTGTTGACGCTGTTCGCGGAAGCAGTCTGGTCGAGCGGAGCCGACTCGGTGATCAACGTGGGCATCGCCGCCAAGGCAAATGCGACGCCTGCAGACACAATCGCTGTGCCGAGAATGATGGTGAACAGCGTCGGAGCGAGGAATACACGCAGGGCATAGCCGAAAGCGATGACGATGGCACCGGTCGCCAGTGTTGTCTTGGCTCCCCAGCGGCGAGTGACCTTAGGTGAAACCGTCGCGAGGAGGACCATCAAGAGCCCACCCGGCGACATTGCCAGTCCCGCTGCTGACGCAGACAACCCGAGTCCGAATCCGGATTCCGCGGGAAGCTGCAGTTCCTGCGTAGCAGCCAGGGAACTGATGAACATGGCAAATCCGAGCAGCAGCGCGCAGATATTCGATACCAGGATCGGGGCGCGGACCGATGTTCGTAGATCCACGAGCGGCGCCGACGCGCGCAGTTCCCACGGTACCCACGAACTCAGCAACACAATTCCCGCCGCAATGAGCACGAGAATGACCGGGCTTCCCCAACCCCATTCCGTGCCCTTGGAGATGGCAAGAAGCAGGCTGGTCATTGCGGCCGTGAAGACTATTGCGCCGAGGAAGTCGAAGCGTCCGCGGCTTTTCACCGCCGATTCCGGTACGACAAAAGGCAGTACAACTGCGACAGCAATTCCGACGGCACCGGTCACCCAGAAGAGCGAGGACAGGCCCCAATGTGCCGAGAGCACCCCTGCCATCGGCATGCCGACCATCCCGCCGATACCCACGGTCGCGCTCATGAGAGCAACTGCACCACTGAGCTTTTCGGGCGGCAGTGCGTCGCGCATGATGCTGATTCCCACGGGCAACAACGCCGAGGCAAATCCTTGCATCGATCGACCGAGTACAAGAACGAGGAAGCTCTGACTGGTCGCGGCAATCAAGCAGCCCACGACCATGACGCCGAGACACAGCAACATCATGGCCCGCTTGCCGTACATATCGGCAAGCCGGCCGATAAGTGGAGTTGCGACGGCACCGGTCAACAAAGTTGATGTCACCAACCACGACGCAGTCGAGTTGGAGACTCCCAATGCCGTCGCGAACTCAGGGAGAAGCGGAACAACCAAAGTCTGTTGCAGTGCGACCACCACACCGCTCAGACTCAAGACTCCGACAACCCACGACGCCCGCACATGTCGGCGGGACGACACTGTGGTCAAGCGTTCGAACGAGCAGCGACTCCGGCGTCGACAGGAACAACGATGCCACTCATGTGGGCACTGGCATCAGCCGCGAGGAACAGAATGACGCGGGTAATCTCGAACGGATCAAGCCACCCGACGGGCTGCGCGTGCAATGTCGCGAATACCGGTTCGACGTCGGCCATGGTCGGTTCTTCGAGATCCGGACGCATCATGTGGTACATCATGTCGTTGTGGATCATCGGCGTCGAAATATTGCCCGGCGCAATCGCATTGACTGTGACGCCGGAATTCGCGAGCTCGAGGGACACGCTCTTGGTCAGTCCGATGACACCCCACTTGGAGGCGCCGTATGCGGCCATCTGAGTGCCACCGGATCGACCCATCATCGAGGAGATCGTGATGATACGGCCGTAACCACGCTTTGCCATTCCGCCGGACACGGCGGCGACGGTGTTGAAAACACCCGTGAGGTTCGAGGAAATGACTTCGTTCCACTGCGCCGACGTCATAGACGTAATGGGGGCTGGAACGGATACACCGGCATTGGCGACAGCGATATCGACCTTGCCGAACTCGGCTTCCGCGCGGGCCACCAGGGCGTCCATTGCCTCACGGTCGGCGGTATCTGCCTTGACTGCAATACAACGACGCCCGGTGGCCTCGACGAGACGCACTGTTTCGGCGAGATCAGCTTCGGTCGCGAGAGGGTAGGCGACGGCGTCACTGTTCTCGCAGCGATCGCAGATCACGATGTCGGCGCCGCGCTCGGCAAACGCAACTGCGTGAGCTCGTCCCTGCCCGCGAGCGGCACCGGTGATCAGTGCAACCTTGCCTTCGAAACTACCCTCGAGGCTGTTCATGCCATCTCCTAGTTCGTTGTACATATTCGCTTACTGCATGAGTACTCCGAACTCCAAGCGTTCCCGTCTCCGATCCCGAACAGCGGGAGCTGTTGCCGTCAGCGATACACGGCCGACTCGAAATCCAAGTACCCGCCAACCGAACCCGCATCTGCAAACGGCAGGATCTGCGTTGCCCAGAATCCACCAACGCCGCTTTGGCGATCAATCCAGTAGTAGAGGTTGGCCAGTCCCGCCCAGGCAAGTGAACCCGCTGGTCGCCCGGTGGGAGCCACTTCCTCGTTTGTCATGAACGAGTACGCCCATCCTTTGGGCACTCCGGGGAAGAACTCGGCGTCGTTGGACAATGTCGGGATGACGCCAGGCAGAAGACCGACATGTTGGCCTTCGAGGCCGTTCTTGGTTGCTGCTGCCACCGTTTCCTGCGACAACACCCGCCCCTGACTGCCGGCACCGTCGTTCAGCCACATCCGGATGAACTTCATGTAGTCACCGACGGTGCCGTGCAACCCGTGTCCACCCATGTGTACCTCGGGCTCTGCGGGCAGTTCGAATCCTACGAGCGGAGTGAGCGTTCCGTCGGATTCTCGCTGATGAATGGTTGCAAGGCGGTCCTTCATCGACGGAGTCATCGAAAATGCGGTGTCCGCCATCTCCAACGGTTCGAAGATCCGCTCTCGCATGACGTCGCCGAGTCGTTGTCCACGAATGGATTCCACGACCTGACCGGCCCAGTCCATGTTGGTTCCGTACTCCCACTTCTCGCCCGGATCAAACAGCAGCGGGGTGGCGAGCGCAGCTTTGGTGCAGGTGATCACGCTGGGCTGACCATGTTCCTGCGAGAGGCGGTTGTACGACTCGTTGAAGAAGTCGTAGCCGAATCCCGCTGTGTGAAGCATCAACATGCGAGTTGTGATCTCTCGCTTCGGTTCCCGCAAAATCGGCTCACCCTGATTGCCGAATCCGTCGAGAACCTTCAGCTCACCGATTTCCGGAACGTACGTGGCCGCCGGCGCGTCGAGATCGAGCAAACCTTCCTCGACGCACTGCAGTACCGCAGTTCCGGTGATGGCCTTGGTTGTCGAGAACAGGGCGAAGACCGAATCCGTGGACATCGGGTCTCCGAAGCCTGCAGCGCGCTCGCCTGCGGAACCCTCGTAGACGTTGCCGTCACGATCGGTGATCATGGCAACTACACCGGGGACGCCAGCGGGTCCGTGCACGGCATCTGCCAACAGACCGTCGAAACGCTCCTTCGAAAAAGCCTTTCCTGCAACATCTTCGATCGTCATCACACTTCTCCATCCGACTGAAAACTCTTCTGTCAGAGAGAATGTAACGACGATCACATGCCCGGCTCTGCCTCGAAACGGCAGAAGTTCCGTCTGATTTCGGCAGAACCGGACCGGATCACTCAGCTCTGCGGAGTGCCGATATTGACGACCCAGTTAATTCCGAACTTGTCGACGCAGGCTCCGAACTCGTCGCCCCACATCTGCTTTTCGAGCGGCATCGACACGTTTCCGCTGGAAGACAGCTTCTCCCAGTAGCCGCGCAGTACATCGCCGTTGTCGCCGCTGAGGCTGACCGTGATGTTGTCACCCGGGTTGTACGGCATGCCGGGAGGAGTATCCGAGCCCATCACGGTGTAGCCCTCGTCGGTTTCGAGCATTGCGTGCATGATCTTGTCCGAGCCGGCGCCCTCTTGTCCGAATTCACCGAAGGTGTTCAGCGCGAGCGTGCCACCGAAAACGCTCTTGTAGAACTCCATCGCTTCACGGGCGTCGCCGTTGAAACTGATGTACGGATTGAGTCGAGATGCCATGACTGAGCTCCTAATGCGAGGTCTGATTGATGTTCCGGGCCTGCTGTCACTCTCACCGTCAATCCTTGCAGAAGGCTCCGACAAGAAACAACGGATCGACCTAGATCCTCGGAGAGGCAAACGGGGTGTCACGGCTTCCCCAAGACCACACGTTCAGACTCGCGACCTGGTCTGCGACGGCAATTCCCCAAATCGCTTCCGGTATCCGGCAGCAAAAATGCCCAGGTTGACGTACCCCCAGGCGTTGGCGATATCGGAAATTGTTCTTCCGTCCGAAAACAGGAGTTCACTGCGCACTCCGGTAAGCCGACGCTCCCGCAACAACTGGCCGGGTGTTGTGTCACGGTATCGGCGAAAGCCCGCGGTGAGTGCCCGAACGCTGACTCCGACCGCAGCCGCGATCTCCGAGGCAGTCGGAACCGAACGAGCGAAAGTGTCGATGTACTCCTCCGCCGCTCGTACATACACGGGCTCCGCAGAATCGATACCCGCACCGAGTGCGATACCGGCCTGCGCCGCCCACTCCTCGAGCAGTTGCGCAGTGATCAGCTCCTGTACCCGCGCCCCCAACCGCTCGCGCGACAAGGCTTCGGGCGACTCTGCGACCGCCCGCACCACGTAATCCATCAGTGCCAGCCAGCTCGATCCGCGCCCACCGATCGAGCACTTGTGTTGCCACAGACGATCATCCGGCGCCCGGCCGTACCACTGTTGGGCATGATCGGCGACAAGCTGATGCGGCACAGTCAGATTCAACTGCAGATGATCCTCGTCGAACTCCACGAAGTAGTCCGTACGACTGCAGTCCGCCACAAACGTTTCTCCGACAGCGGTATTCACGGACGAACCCCCACCAAGGGCATGCCGCCCGTTCCCGCGAATCGTCGTCAGAACCAGAATGTTCCCTGCTTCGGGCGAACACTCACCCACCGTGACGGGAATGCCGTAGCAGAAACGGGTGACGTCGATCCGACCGACTGTAGCCGAATACATGTCTGACGCCGGACGTAGTCGACTACCGATGGGCGTGACCGTATACGGCATGTAGACGTTGTCGGACCACTCCTTGATGCGGTCCCAGTCCTGAGAAAAGGCCTGGTGGTGCCGCTGGGTCTGCCGACCCGCCGCGTCGATCAGCAAGGCATTCTCGAACATGTTCCGAGTATCGCATCACAACCGGGCCGGGTCACCTGTCCCGATGGACAATGACACAGCAGAGACTTTGCCTACCGAGTGAGAACCAGTCCCGACGTCGGCACGCCGGTACCGGCAGTGACCAATACGTTCTGGGCAGCGTCGACCTGGTTCACGGAAGTCCCGCGGATCTGACGGACACCCTCGGCTATGCCGTTCATCCCGTGAATGTATGCCTCGCCCAGTTGACCGCCATGAGTGTTGATCGGAAGCTTCCCACCGAGTTCGATCGCGCCACCGGCGATGAAGTCCTTGGCTTCTCCCCTACCGCAGAAGCCGAGTTCTTCGAGTTGCATCAGCACATAGGGCGTGAAGTGGTCGTACAGAACCGCGGTCTGCATATCCGCCGGCCGCAAACCGCTCTGCGCCCAGAGTTGATCACCCACAAGCCCCATTTCCGGCAGTCCGGTCAGACCGTCACGGTAATAGCTGGTCATGATGTACTGATCGGCCCCGCTGCCCTGAGCTGCGGCCGCGATGACGGCCGGGGTGTTCTTCAGATCTTTGGCCCGTTCGGCTGAGGTGACCACGATGGCAACACCGCCGTCGGATTCCTGACAGCAGTCCAGTAGATGTAGCGGTTCGGCAATGAAGCGGGAATTCTGGTGTTCCTCGAGTGTGATCGGCTTTCCGTAGAAGAAGGCATTGGGGTTTGTGGCAGCGTGCCTGCGATCGGCAACGGCAACGCGGCCGAAGTCCTCACTCGACGCACCGTAGACGTGCATGTACCGCTGCGCCACCATCGCGACAAACGAAGCGGGAGTTCCCAAGCCGTGCGGGTACGAGAAAGCGTTGTCCGATCCTGATGAATTGACCTGTGCCACAAGACCGGAGTTCACCTGGCCGAACCGGGCACCGGAGCGTTCGTTGAAAGCACGGTAGGCAACAACGACGTCAGCGACTCCTGTCGCGACAGCCATGGCAGCCTGCTGGATCGTAGCCGCAGCAGCCCCGCCGCCGTAGTGGATGCGACTGAAGAACTTCAGGTTCGGGATTCCCACCGAACGTGCCACGGCTACTTCGGTATTGGTATCCATCGTGAACGAGGTGAGCCCGTCCACGTCGGCAGGGGTCAGGCCCGCGTCGTCCAAAGCTGCTTGGACGGCCTCCGCCGCCAGGCGAAGTTCACTTCGGCCGGAGTCCTTCGAGAAATCCGTCGCGCCGATACCGACGATTGCGGCTTTCCCCGACAGTGCATTCATTCGATATCTCCGGCCGTCGTGGAAGTCAGCGGGGTAAATGTCAGCATGACCTGGGCGGTGATGTGATCACCCAGACTGTTCTTGCCCACCACGGCAACGGTCACCAGCGTCTCGTCGAAGCTGGTGACGGTTCCGCTGAGCGACAAAGTGTCGTACGCGTACCACGGCACCCCGAGTCGGAGCTTGATCGAGGTGATGACGGCACGGGGCCCCGCCCAATCGGTGACAAAGCGCTGCACCAACCCGGTGTCGGTGAGGATATTGACAAAGATGTCCTTCGAGCCGCGCTGTTGCGCCAGGTCGCGATCGTGATGCACGTCTTGAAAATCGCGCGTTGCCAAAGCCGTGGACACGACAAACGTCGGGTCGCCGTAGATCTCCAACGCCGGAAGCTGCTCTCCCACAGTGATGTCCGAAACCAAAGTCATCGAGCATCCTCCTGCTGCGAAACCGGTACCCACGCATACAGAGTCCACGGAGTTCCGCCAGTCTCTTCATCTCCCGGAAAATCGAGATACGTTGCTTCGACGGACATCCCGATCGACACATCGACAGGCGCGACACCTCGAAGTTCGCCGAGCATACGCACGCCTTCCGGTAGTTCGACGAGTGCAACCACAAACGGCAGAGAGCGACCGGGCACTGCGGGCGCATGATGGACGACAAAGCTGAATACGGTTCCCCGCCCGGAAGCCACGAGGTAGTCGGTCTGCGCCGACTTGTCCTTCCAGATCGCGGGCACCGGTGGATGTTGCACGCTACCGTCGGGACGCAGTTGAATCCGAAGCTCGTGCGCGGCAACTCCGTCCCAGAAGAACTGTGTGTCCAGAGACGGCGTGGGGCGCAGCATTCGAGAAGAATCCAGATCCTCGGGCACATCCGATGGAACCGTCTCACCGGCCGCCGGAGCAAACTTCAGGATCCGGAACATCATCTCGGACACCAATTCGTCACCGACATGCCACAGGCTTCGAGTTGTGAAGAACCAGCCCTCACCGAGGCCCGTCTTCTTGGGCCCCACAACGTCTTCCAAGACAGACGAGATCGTCACGTCCTCACCCGGTCGCAAGTAGCGGTGGTAGGTCTGATCGCAGTTGGTTGCAACGACCGACGTGTAGCCGGCTTCGTCGAGGATCTCCGTCATACGGCCGAGTGGATCATCGGATTCGCGTACAGCGCCCAGTCCTCGCATCGTCCACACCTGCGCCATGGCCGGCGGAGCGACCAGCCCGCCATGCCCGGCGGCGAGTGCTGCGGATTCATCGACATAGATCGGGTTCTTGTCGCCGATCGCCTCGACCCAGTTGCGGACCATCGGCACGTTTACGGGATCTCGGCCGGTGCGTGGCGCGCTCGGTCCGGCGGCGCGAACCTGCTCTGCAGCAGTAAGAATGGGATCTGACACAGTCAATTCCTATCTCGGAACTCTTGGCAGCTTCAAGCCTGCGGTCGCGATCAGTTCACGCATCACCTCGTTGACCCCGCCGCCGAAGGTAATCACCAGATTGCGCTTGATCTGCATGTCCAACCACTCCATGAGATCAGCGGTCTCCGGATCGAGAGGGTTGCCGTATCGACCGACAATTTCCTCGGCCAGTCGGCCGACTCGCTGAATACGCTCGGTGGCGAATACTTTGGTCGCGGAGGCGTCGGCAACATCAACCGAGTCCGAATCACTCGATGCCACCTGCCAATTGAGGAGTTCGTTCAGTCGATAGGTTGCGTGGATCTCCCCCAGCGTGCGTCGCACGTCGGTGTGATCGAGAAGATTCTCGCGGCGAGCCCAGTCGAAGACATGATCGTAGATGCCACCGACGCGGCCTGCTGGTCCGAGCATGACTCTCTCGTGATTGAGCTGGGTGGTAATGAGGCGCCAGCCCTGATTCTCCTCGCCCACAAGCATGTTCACCGGAACGCGAACGTCCTCGTAGTAGGTGGCATTGACGTGGTGGGCGCCGTCGCAGGTGATGATCGGCGTCCAGGTGTACCCAGGATCCTTCGTGTCCATGATCAGGATCGAGATGCCCCGGTGCCGCGAGTCTACTGCTCCCGTTCGCACAGCCAGCCACACATAGTCCGCATCATGTCCACCGGTGGTGAAGATTTTCTGACCGTTGACTATGTACTCGTCACCCGCGCGGACGGCACCGGTACGCAAAGCCGCAAGGTCGGTTCCGGCCTCAGGTTCGGTGTATCCGATGGCAAAATGCACTTCGCCGGCCAGGATGGCGGGAAGAAACTTCTGCTTCTGCTCCTCGCTACCGTACTTCTGCAACGTCGGTCCGACCGTCTGCAACGTAACCGACGGCAGTGGAACATCTGCTCGCACAGCCTCGTTGACAAAGATCTGCTGCTCCACCTCGCCGAAGCCTCGCCCGCCGTATTCGACCGGCCAGCCGACACCGAGCCACCCGTCCTTGCCCATTCGGCGGATCACGTCGCGGTAGGTGGGTCCGTGCCGTTCGGTACGCATGATCTTCGCCTCGTCGGGCGAGATCAGAGTCGAGAAGTAGCGACGAAGTTCAGCCTGCAACGCGCGCTGACTGTCGGTCAGATCGATGAACACCGGGCCCCCACGAGGTCGAGTCGATGCGAAGCGCCACCGAGCAGGCGCGCCAAGTCTTTTGCTGCCCCGTAATAGCGATGAAGCGGATAGGTGACATCCACTCCCAAACCGCCGTGCAGATGATGGAGAACCTGCATGGTCGCAGGAACTTCCTGAGCTATCCAGTACGCCATCACATCCAGATCGGACTGCGCATCAAGCCCTTCCGACACGCGCCACGATGCCGACAGCGACACAACGTGCAGTGTCCGGGACGTGACGTAGGCGTCGGCGATCTGTTGTGCGACGGCCTGGAAGGTCGCGAGCGGCTTACCGAATTGCTCGCGGGATCCGATGTGGGCAGCAGTGAGATCCACGGCTCCGGAAACCAATCCGTCGACCACAGCTCCGATGCTCGCCAACGCAATGCGATAGAGCGTCTGCACGGCTTCCGTACCGGCGCCCAGCAGCTCACCCGTGGCGTCGTCGAGAACAATCGCAAACTCGGGGCTGCCGGACGAACTCGGCGTCGGCGTAAGCGTCACACCTGCCGAGTTCGGGTCGATCAACACAACACCGACGTCTGTCGGAACCAATACGCGGTGCGCACTCGCAGCGAAGGGGACCGCGAGCACAGTCCCGTTGACGCGGTACCGATCACCGGTCTTCTCACCGGTCTTCCTTGCCGTAACAGCCGGCTGCTCGGGAAACTGGCGGCCCGGCTCAGCCAAGGCAGCCGTGAACACCCGTCCCGCGGCAACACCGGCCAGAAGTTCATCCTGCTGCGCGTCGCTGCCGAGCGCGACTATGGGCAGCACCCCGAATCCGAGTGTGGCCAGCGCTGGAATCGGCGCTGCAGCTCGGCCGACTTCGGTGAGCAAGGCGCCCACGTCGGTGACGGACAGACCCTCCCCTCCGAGTCGCTCCGGTAGCGCCAACGTGAGCAGATCCGCCTCGGCGAAGGCCGCCCACAAGGCATCCGGCTGTAGTTCGCGCGCCAGGAGTGCGGTAGCCACCTCGGCTACCGCATCCTGGGTTTCATCTCTGGTGAAGTCCACGCTGGCAAATTCCCGTCGTCGATATAGAACGTGTTCTAGTTGTATCACCAACGGGACCAAATTTGTAGACCTACTACTCCCGCGGTAGCCCCAGAATTCGCTCGGCCGCGACGGTCAGCAGGATCTGCGTCGTACCGCCGGCGATGGACAGGCAACGCGTATTGAGGAACTCCCGGGACAACGGCCCCTCGACCCAACCAGCCGGACCGCCCAACTCCATCGCGAATTCCGCGACGGTCTGACGCTGCCGAACACCGACCAGTTTGCGGACGCTCGACGCCGGTCCTGGATCCTGGCCATCCAACTGCCGCAATGTGGTTCGCAACTCCAAAAGCGATCCCACCATCGCGGTGCCGATCAAACCGCCCAGCTTGTCCGCGACCACGGGATCCGGACTTCCTGCCAGAACAAGCAATTCCTCCATCGCACCACCAAGTGACGAGCCACCGCTCATCGCGACCCGCTCGTTGGCGAGTGTGGTTCTGGCCAGTTTCCAACCACCACCGAGCTCTCCGACGACACAGTTGTCCGGGACGAAAACGTCGTCGAGGAACACCTCGTTGAACAGCGAATCGCCTGTGATTTCCCGCAGCGGCGAAATCCTGATCCCCGGTGTTCTCATATCGAGCAGAAAGTACGTGATGCCCTTGTGCTTGGGTACACCACGATCGGTACGCGCCAGACAGATCGCCCAATCAGCCTCACGCGCAAGCGAAGTCCACACCTTCTGCCCGTTGAGCTTCCATCCACCGTCTACCTTCTCGGCAGTGGTGCGCAGCGCGGCGAGGTCGGATCCAGCTCCCGGCTCGCTGAACAACTGACACCACGTGATGTCCCCCTTCAAGGTGGGGACGGCAAACCGTTCGATCTGTTCGACACTGCCGTGCTCGAGAATGGTTGGCACGGCCCACCATCCGATGACCAGGTCAGGTCGGCCGACGCCTGCCGCGGCCAACTCTTCCTCGATCAAAATCTGCTGAGCTGCCTTCGCCCCTTTGCCGTACGGCACCGGCCAATGCGGCGCGAGGTAACCCGATTCAGCCAAGGCAGTGCGCTGCTCGGACTCCGGCAGAGCGACCAGTTGTGCTACTTCACTGCGAATTTCGGCGCGATCGGACTCCAACGCACTGAGATCGATCTGCAGGTGACGACGCGATCCCGCGAGCGTCAACTCCGCCACCCTGGCGCGCCAACGAGACGAGCCGCCCATCATCTGGCGCAGCGACACGGCGCGACGAAGGTAGAAATGCGCCTCGTGCTCCCAGGTGAACCCGATGCCGCCGAGCACTTGGATGCAATCCTTGGCCGTGTCGACTGCCGCATCCAGGGACACCGCGGCGGCTACTGCTGCGGCGATCGGAAGTTCGTCACCCGACTCTGCCGCCACGGCAGCGTCCCAGGCGACTGCACCGACGTTTTCAACCCGGCACAGCATCTCGGCACACAGATGCTTGATCGCTTGAAAGGAACCGATCGGTTTGCCGAACTGCTCACGAATCTTTGCGTACTCCACCGCAGTCCGCAGGCTCCACGCGGCAATTCCGGCAGCCTCTGCCGACGCGAGCGTCGCAGCGAGATCAGCCACCGATCCCGTCGCTATGTCGCCGATGATCCGATCAGCATCCACGACCACACGATCAAAGGAGACCTTCGCCAACGGACGGGACTTGTCGATCGTGTCGAGCGCGTCATACGTGACTCCACTCGATTCACCGTCGACGAGCACCCACACGACGTCATTGCCGTTGTCGGCGGAAACCAGTACTGACACGCCGGCATCTGCGCCCCACGCGAAACCTCCGTCACCGTGAAGTTCGAGCCCTCCGGATTCGGTAGCCGTTGCAGCAACTGGTCTTTCGTCCAATACGACGGCGCAGGGAATCGCACCGTCTGCAAGCGCCTCGGACCAGCGCTTTGCCGCGGGAGTTGCACTGCGCCCGACCACCAACGCGGCCAGTGCCGTAGTGAGAACAGGACCCGGAACGAGTTCAATCGCAGCCTGCTCGATCATCGCCGCCAGATCGACGATCTCAGCTCCTGAGCCGCCCACCGACTCGGGCACAGCAACGGAAAAAAGCCCCAACGAGGCAAAATCCGGCCAACCCTGGCGCCACGAATTCGCTGGTCCACGGCGTACCATGTCCATCGGCGCTGCTGATCGCGCCCACGCCTCGATCGACTCCTGGACTGCCCGTTGTTCATCGGTCGTGGCGATAGTCACAACTGGTTCCCACCTCTCCATTAGTGACACAATTGTTTAGAACGTGTTCTAATATGACACCTGGCCATGAGTCAAGGCGCGAAGGAATTTGTCGATGACCGCAACATCTCGATCCCGCTCCACTGCCGTCGCATCCGCGACGCTCGGAGAGGACGATCTCAGCTCCAACGCGCAACGCGAACGTCGCAAGCGGATTCTCGATGCCACATTGACATTGGCATCCAAGGGCGGATACGAAGCCGTTCAGATGCGCGCGGTGGCCGAGCGTGCGGATGTTGCCGTCGGAACGCTCTACCGATATTTTCCGTCGAAGGTGCACCTCCTGGTTTCCGCTCTGGCGCGTGAGTTCGAGAAGATCGACTCCAGAGGCAAGATTCCGCCCGGAACAAGCCCGCTCGAGCGCATGCAGCTGATCCTGAGTTTGATCACCCGAGCAATGCAACGCGATCCACTGCTCACCGAAGCAATGACCCGCGCATTCATGTTCGCCGACGCGTCTGCTGCTGCCGAGGTCGATCACGTGGGCCAACTGATGGACCGATTGTTTGCACGCGCGATGACCGAAGAGGAACCGAACGACGAACAGTTGGCTATCGCCCGCGTGATCTCCGATGTGTGGCTGTCCAACCTCGTGGCTTGGCTCACACGCCGATCATCGGCCACCGACGTCGCCAATCGACTCGAATTGACCGTTGAACTGTTGCTCGGCGACGGATCCCGCAGACCCGCATAGGGATAATCCGGATCGATAATCGGTTCTGGGCACCTGCCGAGCCGACGTACCGAGCCAGGACGCTCGCAATCACCTAGATTTGAAGAGGTGAGCGCACAGGATCTCCCCATCGAACTCCGTCGAGCCCTCTCAGCCGTGGCGCAGACGCCACGGTTGCTGGTTGCCTCCGATTACGACGGGACCATGGCGCCCATCGTCGCGGATCCGGAGAAGGCGTATCCACGCGCGGAATCGGTCCGCGCCCTTCGCTCGCTCGCCAGCCTGGCTTCCACGACAGCGGCCGTCATCTCGGGACGTGCCCTCAAAGACCTCGCCGCGCTCTCCCGACTCCCCGCCGAAGTACAGCTGGTCGGTAGTCACGGCTCCGAATTCGACATCGGATTTGTTCACGCCATCGACGCCGACGCCAAGAAACTGCTCGGCGAGATCAGCACCGAACTGACCCGGATCGCGTCCCGCACTCCCGGCGCGACCGTCGAGAAGAAACCTGCCAGCATCGCTCTACACGTTCGAAACTCCCCCGAAGACGACGCCGAAAAAGCCCTGATCGCGGTGCGAACGGAATCCGCGCTCTGGCCGGGAGTGCAGGTCACGGAAGGCAAGTCCGTCGTAGAACTGGCTGTCATCGCCACCGACAAAGGCCAAGCGCTTGATCTCATCCGGCACCAGGACGGCGCAACCGCCGCCGTGTTCATCGGCGACGACGTCACCGATGAAAAGGCGTTCGCCAGGCTGTCCGGCCCGGACATCGGCGTCAAGGTCGGCCCGGGCGACACCATGGCCGCCTTCCGCGTCGACAGCACCGAGGACGTCGCGGCCGCGTTGGCATTTCTGCTCGAAGAGCGCCGCACGTGGCTTTCGGGTGCGGACGCGCCGCCCATCGAGCGGCTGTCCATGCTTGCCAGCCCCCGCACTGTTGCGTTGGTTACGCCCGACGCCACCCTGACCTGGTTGTGTCACCCCGAACCCGACTCTGCAGCGGTATTCGCCCACCTGCTCGGCGGGACAGCAGCCGGGCACTTCAGCGTCGGGCCACGGCGGACTGCGCTGCCGCTGAGCCAGAAGTACCTCGACGGCACCATGACCGTTCAAACTCGGTGGGCCAGCCTGTCTGTCACCGACTATCTCCCCCACGACGTGCAACAGGGCCGAACCGACTTCACCCGCATCATCTCCGGTAGAGCCGACGCCGTGGTCTCGTTTGCACCGCGCCCGGAGTTCGGCCAAGCTCAAGTCACCCTCGAGATCGTGGAGGACGGCATCCGCGTCCTGGGCACCAACGAGCCGTACGTGCTGCGATCCCCCGGTGTGCAGTGGAATATTGCCACCGACGGCAATCAACAGACCGCCCATGCAATCGTCACGCCGTCAGCCGGCGATATCGTTCTCGAACTGCGCTGCGGCACAACAGATATGGACCCGTCACCGGCGCCCGAAGCGGATCGCCGCGCCAGGTCGGAAAGTTACTGGTCCGATTGGGCTAAAACCCTCGAGCTGCCGAAACTCAAGCCGGACTTGATGAAACGCTCCGCTCTCACACTGCGTGGACTCGTCCACGCCGACTCAGGCTCCATCATGGCTGCGGCGACCACGTCACTGCCTGAAGAGATCGGCGGCGTCCGAAACTGGGACTACCGCTACTGCTGGTTGCGTGACGCCGCGCTCACCGCAACAGCTCTCGTGAGTGTCGGGTCGACGCACGAAGCCGAGGAGTACCTCGACTGGGTCCACCGTGTCCTCGAAACATTGCCGGGCCCCGAGCGTCTACACCCGCTGTACACGCTGAACGGCACGTCACTGCCGCCTGAGGCCGTCATCGACTCCCTGCCCGGGTACGCCGGCTCCCGCCCGGTGCGGGTTGGCAACGCTGCCAATCAGCAAGTCCAACTCGACGTCTTCGGCCCCATCGTCGAACTGATCGTCCACCTTGCCGATGCCCGCGAAAAGGCCGGAGCTGCCGAGCCTTTGAGCGATCGCGACTGGGAACTGGTAGGCGCAATGGTCGAAGCCGTGCAACGACGGTGGTTCGAACCTGATCACGGCATCTGGGAGATCCGCGACAACCCGCGCCATCACGTCTACTCCAAGGTGATGGGGTGGGTGACCGTCGACCGCGCAGTGAAACTGGCCGACCGCTTCGGCCGAACGGCACTGCCCGAGTGGGCCGAATTGCGCGATCAGATTGCCGACGAGGTGCGCCACAAGGGATGGAAGGACGACGTCCAGTCGTACACCGCCGCATACGACGGCGTAGATCTCGACGCCGCAACCCTGCACATCGGACTGTCCGGGCTGATCGATCCGGAGGACCCGCGATTTGCCGCGACGGTAGTCGCCACCGAAGCCGAATTGCGTAGCGGTTCAACGGTGTACCGCTATCACCACGACGATGGCCTGCCCGGCATCGAGGGTGGATTCCACCTCTGCGCGGCCTGGTTGGTCGAGGCGTACCTGCTGATCGGACAACGC
Organism: Rhodococcus globerulus; assembly: GCF_019334125.1. NCBI lineage: Bacteria > Bacillati > Actinomycetota > Actinomycetes > Mycobacteriales > Nocardiaceae > Rhodococcus > Rhodococcus globerulus. The sequence continues at coordinate 5,037,012 of NZ_CP079698.1, read as the reverse complement.
CTGCAAGCAGAGGCGCTGTTCGACCAACTGGTCGCAGCAGCAGGTCCTACCGGTCTTCTCGCGGAAGAGTACGACCCGGTCGCAGAACGGTCACTTGGCAACCATCCCCAGGCTTACAGCCATCTCGGCCTACTACGCTGCGCTCAGCTCTTGGACTTACCCGCTCAGATCTTGGCCTGACCCGACGTACGGCCGACCAGTAGTTCCGTCTCGAGCATCTCGATGATCGGCACACCGGAACCGGACGGTGACATCAGCAGTGCACCGGCGCGCCGGCCCTTCTCCTCCTGAGGCTGGCGCACGGTGGTCAGCGATTCACGAAGCGCCTCGCCCACGCCGTCGAATCCGGTGATCGACAATTGACCGGGCACGTCGATGCCCTGCCAGCGTGCCCAGTCCAAAGCGCCGAGGGCAAGTACGTCGGTGGTGCAGATCAGTGCCGTGATCTTCGGATTGGTCGCGAGCGCCTCCGCTGCCGCGGAGTGCCCGGACTGCGTGGTGTGGACGTACCGCTCGATCACAGTCAGAGAAAACGGATCAATCTGCGCCGTCGACATCGCGTCGCGCACTCCCTCGATCCGCTCACGCTGAACGTGGAAATGCGGCGACTTCAGGCGCTCCTGACTGACAACACCATCCATCCGGTCTCGCCCCAGCCGCATGCAAAGCACACCGATCTCGGTGTGGCCCAGACCGATGAGGTAATCGGCAACCTTGCGCATGGCAGCGCGGTCATCGATGCCCACGAGAGACGCTCCGGGAATCTCGCGCGGCTGATCGCACACCACGATCGGGATGTGACGTTCGAGGACGGCGGCAAGATACGGGTCGTCGTCGGCAACCGAATAGACGACAAAACCGTCGACGCCGGCTTGCTGCACGACCGCGGCGGCATCCACGTCGTCTCGCCCTGGTCCGGCAGGAATCAGGAGCAACCCCTGCCCAGCTTCCTCGCAGGATTCCGAGAGGCCTGCCAGGAAGCTCATGGCAGCCGGGTCACGGAAGCTGTAACTGAGCGCTTCGGTGAGGAGAAGTCCTACGGCACCGGCTTTGCGGGTACGTAGGGAACGGGCGACCGGATCGGGTCCGGGATATCCGCGTCGCTTGGCCGCTTGGAGCACTCGATCCCGAAGCTCGACGGAGAGCTGATCGGGTCGGTTGTACGCGTTCGAGACTGTTGTTCTCGACACATTGAGCTCGGCGGCGAGCGACGCCAAAGTGGCTTGACGGCGTGGCTGACGGGACCGGGGCATAGACGGACGTTATCGGTACCCGTCAAAGTCGGCACGACGGGGCTGAACCGAACATGACCTACCAGCGACTATGCGCTAATGTGTAACGGTAACGGTTTCCAATAGCATTTAGCCCACCCTTCGTTCAGGAGAAAATTCGTGCGCTCGTCGTCCAAAATCCGCATCGCCGCCCTCGCCACCATCTCGGTCGCAGCGGCCATGGCACTGACGGCCTGCGGCTCCGAAAAGACCGGGGACGATGGCATCTCCGTCGTCGCCTCCACAAACGTGTGGGGCAACGTTGCGCAGGCCGTCGCAGGTGACGTTCTCACCGTCACCTCCATCATCGACGAGCCGTCCGCGGATCCGCATTCCTTCGAAGCCACCCCGGCTCAGGCTGCCAAGATCACCGACGCATCGCTTGTCGTCTACAACGGTGGTGGCTACGACCAATTTGTCACCGACATCCTCGACGCAGGCAAGGGCGACCAGAAGACCGTCAACGCGTACGACCTGCTCGACGGTGGAATCCACGCAGGCGAGACCTCGGGAGAATCGCACGACGGTCACACGCACGGTGCCGTCAACGAGCACGTCTGGTTCGACATCCCCACCGTCGACGCAGTGGCCCACTCCGTCGCCGACCAACTCAGTGCCCTCGACCCCGACAATGCGTCGACGTACGAGGCAAACGCGCAGGCATACAGCCAGAAACTGGCCGGCGTCACCGCTGTCACCGATTCGATTGCCGCTGCCCACGGCGGCGAGTCGGTCGCGCAGACCGAACCCATCGCGCACTACCTGTTGGTTGCCGCCGAACTGAAGGACGCAACCCCCGAGGAATTCACCAGCGCAATCGAAGACGGCAACGATCCGTCACCGGCCGCGATCGCCGCAACGCGCCAATTGCTGTCGGACAAGGCTGCCAGGGCCCTCGTCTACAACACTCAGACGCAGGACAAAGTGACGCAGGACATGCGCTCCACCGCCGAGAAAGCAGGCGTGCCCGTCGTCGAGGTTACGGAGACTCTCCCCGAAGGCCTGGACTACATTCAGTGGCAGACGCAGACCGCGGAGTCGCTAGCCAACGCCCTCTCTGCCCAGTAATTTTTTCCCACTCAATTCCGAGAAGAACCGATCGGCTTGTGACAGAAACCTCCGCGAATACAACGGCGCCGGCAACAAACTCCGTGCCAGCAGTCGCCCTGAAGGACGCCCGATTGTCCTTCGGCGCCCGCACCCTCTGGGACGGCCTCGACCTCGAGGTTCAGCCCGGCGAGTTCATCGCCGTGCTCGGCCCTAACGGCTCCGGCAAGACCTCACTTCTGAAGATTCTGCTGGGGCAGCTACAACTCAGCGGCGGCAGCGCAGAAATCGCCGGAACCCCGGCCCGCGCCGGAAACTCGCACGTCGGGTACATCCCGCAGCAGAAATCCATCGACGACGGACTTCCGCTGCGCGGGCGCGACCTTGTCGGTCTCGGGGTCGACGGACATCAGTGGGGCACCGGCCTGCTTCGGCGGGGGCGTCGGCGCGCGATTGTCGACAACGCCATCGCGCAGGTCAGCGCCGAAGCGTTCGCGGACGCCCCCATCGGATCCATGTCCGGCGGTGAGCAACAGCGATTGCGTATTGCGCAGGCACTGGTCGGCGATCCGAAGATCCTGCTGTGCGACGAACCGCTGCTCAGCCTCGACCTCGCCAACCAGCATCTGGTGTCCACGTTGATCGACAAGCGTCGACGCACCCACAACACGGCCGTACTGTTCGTGACCCACGAGATCAATCCGATCCTTCCGCTGGTCGATCGGGTGCTGTATCTGGTCGACGGCAAGTTCCGCATCGGAACGCCGGCCGAGGTGATGACGTCCGAGGTTCTCTCTGATCTGTACAACACCGACGTCGAGGTACTGCAGGTTCGTGGCCGCCTGGTTGTCGTCGGCACCGGCGACGCCATCGACGCTCTCGGCAGCGCGGGCGGCCTGCGTCCGGGCGAAGGCGTCCACCACAGCGATGAGGATCACGCGTGAGCAACAAATTCACCGATGCGATGTCGCGGATGTTCGACGTGTCCGCCACTGTCGACCTTCTGCAGTACGACTTCGTCCAGCAGGCATTGATTGCCGGCGCGATCCTCGGATTGTTGGCCGGCATCATCGGCCCGCTGATCGTGAGCCGGCAGATGTCGTTCTCCGTTCACGGAACCAGTGAACTGTCGCTGACCGGCGCGTCGGCCGCCCTGCTGGTCGGAGTGAGTGTCGGCGCCGGAGCAATTGTGGGTTCGGTGGTCGCGGCAGTTCTCTTCGGACTACTGGGAGCCAAAGCGCGAGACCGCGATTCGGTGATCGGCGTGATCATGGCCTTCGGGCTCGGACTGTCGGTGCTGTTCCTCTGGGCGTACGACGGCCGCACCGGAACCAGCTTCTCGTTGTTGGTCGGTCAGATCGTGGCACCTGGCAACAGCGGACTCGAACTGCTTCTTCTGTGCGCGGTTTTCGTGATCGGCACGCTGGGATTCATCTACCGCCCTTTGCTGTTCGCCAGCACCGATCCCGAAGTGGCTGCGGCACGCGGTGTTCCGGTACGCGCGCTGTCCATCGTCTTTGCGGTTCTTGTCGGCATCACGGCCGCTCTGGGTGTGCAGATCGTGGGCGCGCTGCTGGTGATGTCGTTGCTCATCACGCCCGCCGCTGCGGCCGCCTACGTCACCGCGAGCCCGCTCAAGGCCACCATCTTGTCCGTGGTCTTCGCAGAACTCGCCGCTGTCGGCGGCATCCTGCTCTCCCTCGCACCCGGAGTTCCGGTGTCCAGCTTTGTCACCACGGTGTCGTTTGTCATCTACCTGGTGTGCCGCCTCACCGGTTCTGCGCGACGCAAGAATGCCGGACGGATTCCGGCGCACGCATGACGATCCGCGTCGACCTCAACAGCGACCTCGGCGAGGGATACGGCGCCTGGACGCTCGGTGACGACAACGCCATGCTGACCGTGGTCACCAGCGCCAATATCGCGTGCGGGTTTCACGCCGGTGACCCGACCACACTGTTGGCGACCTGCCGCTCCGCTGTGGCGCAGAACGTACGGATCGGCGCGCAGGTCGGATACAACGATCTTTCGGGATTCGGCCGACGCTTCATCGACGTCTCACCCACCGATCTCGCGGCCGACGTCATTTATCAACTAGGGGCACTCGACGGACTGGCCCGTGTCGCCGGCTCCCGCGTCACGTACGTCAAACCTCACGGCGCGCTCTACAACGCGATAGTGCATCACCGTGAACAAGCGCGCGCCGTTGTCGACGCCGTTCGTAGCTACGACGCGTCCCTCCCCGTTCTCGGGCTCCCGGGTTCGGTGTTCCTGGCCGAAGCGGAAGCGGCCGGTCTGACAGTTGTGACCGAGGCCTTTGCCGACCGCGCGTACACGCCGGAGGGGACGTTGGTGCCCCGAAACCAGCCAGGGGCAGTGCTTCACAACCCTCTTGCCATTGCCGAACGCGTGCGCCGGATAGTGCTCGAGGGCGTCGTAGACGCCATTGACGGCAGCCGCGTGACGGTCCGCGCCGACTCGGTGTGCGTCCACGGTGATACCCCGGCCGCCGTCGACATGGCCACCGAAATCCGGAGACTGCTCACCGCGTCCGACGTGACGATCACGCCCTTCACCTGATTCCTGCGCCCGCACTCCTCGCTGAGGGACAATGGCTTCATGGCATGGCTCGATGTCGTTCGCCCCGGCCCGTTGACCACCGTCCAGGACCATGGACGGGTAGGTTGCGCGGCCAGCGGCGTCGGCCGCTCCGGCGCGGTTGATCTGATCTCCCACGACGCGGCAAACAGGCTGGTAGGAAACGCACCTCATGCCGCCACGCTCGAAATCACGACAGGTGGATTCGCCGCACAGGCCGTCGGGCCGCTGACCGTTGCAGTCACCGGCGCGAGGGCACCGGTGACAGTCAACGCACGTCCCGTTGCCGACTACTCGACCCTCCGACTCGATGGCGGCAACCTCCTCGAAATCGGCTACAGCACAACCGGACTGCGCACCTATCTCGCTGTCCGCGGCGGCATCGACGTCCCGGAAACTCTCGGCTCTCGCTCCACCGACACACTCGCCGAACTCGGCCCAGCGCCCGTCCGCGCGGGCGATCACCTGCTCGTCGGAGTTGGCGAAGCCGAGTGGCCGATCGAGGATTTCATCCCACCGCCGGCGCCCACCCCATGCCCCGTTCCGCTCGGCATCACCCTCGGACCGCGCGACGACTGGTTCACACCCGCCTCCGTCCACGCATTGCTGCACCACGCCTGGACCGTCACCGAAGACACCGATCGAGTCGGCGTTCGGCTACGCGGCCCCGGACCGCTGCATCGCTCACGTACGTGCGAATTGCCCAGCGAAGGCGTCGTCTCCGGCTCGGTTCAAGTGCCCCCGAACGGTCACCCCGTGATATTCCTGGCTGATCATCCCGTAACCGGCGGGTATCCGGTGATCGCAGTGGTCACCGACCCCGGAATCGCCACGCTGGCGCAAATGAGACCGGGAAGTTCGGTTACCTTCCGGGCGGCGTAGGCGGCGCTGATAGTCTCAGCCACTGCTGGCGTCGGCGCATGGCCGTCGTGAATAAGCCGAAGGAAACTGACATATGAGTATGAAGAGCAGCACAATCGCTCTGAGCGCAGCCAGTTTGATCACCGCAGCACTTGTTCTCTCGGGATGCAGCAGCTCCGACGACGGCGAGGCTGTCTCGGAGGCCACCTCGGTAGCGACCTCCGCAACTACCTCGGCCGCCGCGGCAACAACGTCGGATGACAGCATCAGCTTCAGCGGCGAACGTGTCACCCTCAACTCCGGCACCGACGCCGACGCACCGGCCATCAGCGTCAGCCTTCCGGACGGATGGTCGCAGACCCAGAAAGTCACCACCGGAAGCGTCACGGACATCCTGTCCAGCAACCAGGCCGATGCAAACGGCTTCATGCCGAACACGACATTGACGGTGGAAAGCCAGGGCACCGCAAGCCCCGACGAGGTTCTTGCCGGCGCCCAGGCGTCGCTCGGCATGCTCAACGGATGGACCGAGGTGAACAAGGTCGACCTCGACATCGACGGACAGAAGGCGATCCGCATCGCCGGAACCTGGTCGCCGCCGAACGTTGACGTTCCCCTGTTGGCGGTCATGACCGTCATCGCCTACCAGGCTGACGAATCGTCTCCCGTGTACCTGGTGAGCTTCGCGAATCAGTTCACCGATAAGGAAGACATGGCGCTCTCCGACCAGGTCGAGGAAATCAACACGTCGATCGAATTCGGCTAAGCCCCCGTGCGCGTTTCTGGTCGTTCCCACTACCGGAAACGCGCACCGGGCCGAAGGCCCTAGCTGCTACGGCGACGACGCGCGATGTCGGCCAACACAACTCCGGCAGCAACCGAAGCGTTGAGCGACTCGACCGGTCCAGCCATGGGGATGGACAGAATCGCGTCACAGTTCTCGCGGACGAGACGTGAGAGTCCCTTGCCCTCTGAACCGACCACGATCACCACTGGACCGCTGCCGTCGAAATCGTCGAGAGTGGTGTCGCCACCGGCGTCGAGGCCCACAACCTGTACACCCTTGGACGCCCAGTCCTTGAGCGTGCGAGTGAGGTTGGTGGCGCGAGCAATCGGCAGACGAGCAGCAGCACCGGCACTGGTACGCCAAGCGACGGCACTGACACTCGCGCTACGACGCTCCGGAATCACGACGCCGTGTCCACCGAAAGCCGCGACCGAGCGCACGACGGCGCCCAGGTTGCGGGGGTCGGTGATGTTGTCCAGCGCGACGAGCAACGGCGGCTCGGCGTGCTTACGCGCCTCGGACAGGAGATCGTCCGGATGTGCGTAGCGGTACGGCGGAACCTGCAGCGCGATGCCCTGGTGAAGACCGTTGGCACTCAGGCGATCCAGATCGGTGCGCGGTACTTCGAGAATGGAGATTCCGGCATCAGCGGCAAGCTGAACGGATTCCTTCAGGCGATCGTCGCTCTCGGTGCCGACGGCAACCCACAGCGCCGTCGCCGGAACGCCAGCGCGCAGGCACTCGACCACCGGGTTACGTCCGAGCACTGTCTCGGGACCGTCGAGAACCTTGCGGCCCGGACCCGGACGGCCACCACGACCCTGCTTCTCGTCGGCCCGTGCGGCGCGCGCTGCACGCTTCGCCGCGGGATGCTTGGTGCGTGCCTCGGCGGGTGGCGTAGCGCCACGCCCTTCGAGACCGCGACGGTGCTTACCGCCGGAACCGGCAACCTGGCCCTTCTTGGTGCCGCCCTTACGGACTGCGCCGCGCCTGCTCGAGTTTCCAGCCATTGTTACTGCCCTGCCTTCAGGGACCATTCGGGTCCGTCGGGAGTATCGGTTACTTCGATACCCGCCTTGATGAGGCGATCACGGACTTCATCCGCCACCGCCCAGTTCTTTTCCGTCCGTGCCTGCTGCCGCCGATCGAGATCGGCGCGCACCAACACGTCCAAAGCTTCCATTGCCGCCTCGGTGTCGCCACCGGACTGCGACCAATGCGCGTCGAGGGGGTCGACGCCCAGGATGGCGAGCATCGCTCGCACCTGACCTGCCGCCACGCGCGCCGCGCCCAGGTCTCCCGCTGCGAGCGCGGTATTGCCCGCACTCGCCTTGCCGTGAATCTCGGCCAACGCGATCGGGACCGACAAGTCGTTGTCGAGCGCTTCCGCGAAACCTTCTGTCCACGTTCCGAGTTCGACGCCACCTGCGCGCTTGTGCGTACGCAGGACAAACGCCTCGAGTCCTTGGTACGACTTGGCACTCTCTTCGAGGGCTTCGTCCGAGTACTCGAGATTCGAACGGTAGTGAGCACTACCGAGGTAGTACCTAAGTTCTTGCGGGCGAACCTTTTTCAAGACATTCGGCACCGACAGCACATTGCCGAGCGACTTGGACATCTTCTCGCCACTCATCGTGACCCAGCCGTTGTGCAGCCAGTACTGAGCAAAATCGTCGCCGACGCATTTTGCCTGGGCAATCTCGTTCTCGTGATGAGGGAAGACCAAATCCCTTCCACCGCAGTGAATATCGAATGCGGCGCCGAGATAGAACTCCGCCATGGCCGAGCATTCGAGATGCCAACCGGGACGGCCGGGTCCCCACGGAGTCGGCCACGAGGGTTCGCCAGGCTTGGCCGTCTTCCACAGCGTGAAGTCACGCGGGTCACGCTTGCCCTCGGCAGCACTCTCACCCTGATGGACGTCGTCGAGCTTGTGCCCGGAGAGAGCGCCGTATTCGGGGTAGCTCTGCACGTCGAAGTAGACGTCACCGCCCGCGGCGTACGCATGACCGTTCGCGATGAGACGCTCCATCATCGTGACCATCTGCGTGACGTGACCGGTGGCCCGCGGTTCGATCGACGGCGGCAATACACCCAACTGGTCGTACGCCCACGTGAAGGAACGCTCGAACGTCGTGGCCCACTCCCACCAGGGACGGCCGGCGTCGGCAGCCTTGTTCAATATCTTGTCGTCGATATCCGTCACATTGCGCACGAATGCAACGTCGTTGTCGTGCGCCAGCAACCACCGGCGCAGCACGTCGAATGCGACGCCGCTACGCACGTGTCCGATGTGAGGATCACCCTGGACTGTCGCCCCACACAGGTACACCGATGCATGTCCGGGGACCAACGGAACAAAATCCCGCAGGGCCCGCGTACCGGTGTCGTATAGGCGCAGGGTCACGACCAGCGATCTTACCTGTCGTTGCCGGTTGTCATGACCAACGCGGTGGCCATGGCGGCGATCCCCTCGCCGCGCCCGGTCAAACCGAGTCCATCGGTGGTGGTGGCGGAGACCGAAACCGGGGCACCAAGAACCTCGGAGAGGACCCGCTGCGCCTCATCGCGACGCGGACCGATCTTGGGGCGATTCCCGATGACCTGAACTGCGGCATTGCCCACCGTGAACTGGTTTTCCTCGAGCAACCGCCGAACCTCGGCGAGCATCCGGACGCCACTCACTCCGTCCCATTCCGGCCTCCCGGTACCGAAGACGGATCCGAGGTCGCCCAATCCCGCCGCGGAGAGAAGAGCGTCACACAACGCGTGAACGGCAACATCGCCGTCGGAATGCCCGGAGCAGCCGTCAGCATCCTCGAATAACAAACCGGCCATCCAACACGGCCGTCCTACCTCGATGGGATGAACATCCGTCCCCAGACCGACTCGCATCTAGTTTCCGTCCTTACGAATCCGCGTCCAGAAGTGCTCGGGCAAGTACCAGGTCGAGTGGCGTCGTGATCTTGAAGGCATGAGCTTCACCGGCGATGGTCTGTACGGAAACGCCGAGTCGCTCGACCAACGACGCGTCGTCCGTTGCCGCCAGATCACCGGCATCGTAGGCCTGGCGCAATACCTGCGCGGAAAAGCCCTGGGGAGTTTGTACCGCACGAAGTTCGCTGCGAAGCGGGGTACCGGTAACCATGCCGACAACATCGACGGACTTGATGGTGTCCGTGACCGGCAGCACGGGAATGACCGCAGCGCTACCCGCCTTCAGTTCTGCGACAACCCGCGCAATCATCGCCGGCGGAGTCAAAGCTCGCGCAGCATCGTGCACGAGTACGAACTCTGCGTCTCCGGCCGCCTCGAGCCCGGCCCGCACGGAATCCGTGCGCTCTGCTCCACCTGCAACCACGTCGACGTCGTCGCTACGCCCGAGATCAGCCTTGACTGATCCGAGAAGTTCAGGCGGCACAATCACAACAACGCGGTCGACCGCTCCGGATTTCCGGAGCCCGTCAACCGCGCGTGCAAGCATGGTGCGCCCACCGAGTTCGACGAATGCCTTGGGTATTTGCTCACCCAAGCGCAATCCCCGACCTGCGGCAGGAACCAGTGCGACTACCGACACTGTCAGCTTTGTTGTGGTGTTGATTCAGGACGCGGTCGCCAGGACCTCGTCGAGAATGATCTCGGCCTTTTCGTTGTCAGTGCCCTCGGCGAGCGCGAGCTCCCCGACGAGAATCTGACGAGCCTTGGCAAGCATGCGCTTCTCACCAGCAGAAAGTCCACGATCCTGCTCACGACGCCACAAGTCACGAACAACCTCGGCGACCTTGTTCACGTCACCTGAAGCAAGCTTCTCGAGGTTCGCCTTGTATCGACGAGACCAGTTGGTGGGCTCTTCGGTGTGCGGTGCACGCAGAACCTGGAAAACCTTGTCGAGGCCTTCCTGGCCGACGACGTCGCGAACTCCGACGTATTCTGCGTTGTCTGCGGGAACTCGAACTGTCAGATCGCCTTGAGCAACCTTCAGAACGAGATATTCCCTCTGCTCACCCTTGATGGTGCGGGTTTCGATAGCTTCGATCAGCGCCGCACCGTGATGGGGGTATACGACGGTGTCTCCGACCTTGAAAATCATGTGTCCCGTGCCCCTTTCGATTCCACTAGTTTAACACGTCGAAGAACCAGCCATGCATCAACGGCGCAGGTCAGGGGCATCCTTGCTCGAGCGTAGGGGTTGACAGTGCCTGTTGGACGTGCATTCAACCAGCGTCGACGGCCTGTTCACGGCGGCGTGAAAGCCCACGCGGACAACCGTTGTGGCTACCCAGCGACCGGCCCGCGAGAGCTGACTACTACTCTGCCTAGTGGAGTGCGAACCTGACGCCCTGGAGGACAAACCGTGACTGCTATCCGCAAGCCGACTCGCCGAGTCGCTACCGCCATTGCACTGGCTGCAGGCGCAGCCATCGCGCTGTCCGCATGCGGCTCGGGACAGGTGAGCCAGACTGCCGTCCAGCAGGCCGCCGTGAACGGCAACAGTGCCACCGTTGGTGACATCGCCCTGCGCAACGTGCATATCGCTTACCCCTCGTCCGAGGAATACAGCATCGAACCCGGCGGAAAGGCCGTGCTGGCCTTCACGATCGTGAACGAGAGCACGGAGACGACCGACAAGCTGGTGAGCATCACCACTGACTACGCTGCAAGCGTTGTCGCCGGTGAAGAGGTCGCCGGATTGGTGCTCAAGCCGCAGACATCCCTGCAGGCCGGAGAGCTTCCCGCGGGCGAGTCCGCTGAGGCCGAAGCCGAGAAGCAGATCGAGAACAAGGACCAGAACACAGACGCTCCCGCAGCGCTCGTGCTCGTGGTCCTCGAAGACATCAAGGCCGGCGTTCGCCCGGGCCTGACCATCCCGATCACCTTCACCTTCGAGAAGGCCGGCCCCGTCACGGTTCAGGTCCCTGTTGATGCGGGCCCGCAACTCGAGCGTGACGTGTCCGAGAAGTCACCGGTCGAGGGCTCAGGACACTGAGCTTGTAAACCTCAGGCGGACACTGCGTTTCGCCAAGGTCACGAATTGCCACACTAGAGGCGGGGTCCATGTCGGACCTCGCCTCTAGTCTGTTCCGGTGGCCAAAGCGAAATCGAACTACCGGTGCTCCGAATGCAAATCCGTCGTGCCCAAATGGGTCGGCCGCTGCCCCGAGTGCGACACGTGGGGCTCCATGTCCGAAGTGTCCGTCGTCGCTCCGGTCGCCAGTCGCGCGGGAGCATCGCTCGCCAAGGCCGGATCGGCCGCTGTCCTGCCCACCACACCCGCCACTCCGCTCACCCAGATCGACAGCCAGAGCACCAAGGCCAAGCCCACCGGGATCGGTGAACTCGATCGAGTTCTCGGCGGTGGTGTCGTTCCCGGGTCGGTCGTCCTGCTCGCCGGGGAACCTGGCGTCGGCAAATCCACGCTCCTGCTTGAGGTCGTCTACCGGTGGGCGATGCGGAGTCCGCAAGACCGCGCGCTGTACGTCACCGGAGAGGAGTCGGCCGGGCAGGTCAGGCTCCGGGCCGATCGCACCAATTCCGTCCACGAACGGATGTATCTGGCCGCGGAAAATGATCTCGCGACCATCCTCGGCCACGTCGAGCAGGTCAAACCCACCCTGGTGATCGTCGACTCCGTGCAGACCATGCTCGCGGCCGACGTCGACGGCGTTGTCGGTGGCGTCACACAGGTCAAAGCGGTCACCAGCGCGCTCACGTCGTTGGCGAAGTCCAGCGGAATCCCCGTACTCCTTATCGGCCACGTCACCAAGGACGGAGCCGTGGCCGGCCCACGGTCGCTTGAGCATCTCGTCGACGTTGTCCTACATTTCGAAGGAGACAAACACTCCACGCTTCGCATGGTCCGCGGCGTGAAGAACCGATTCGGAGCAGCCGACGAGGTGGGTTGTTTCGAACTCACCGAACAAGGCATCAACGAAATCAGCGATCCGTCCGGATTGTTCCTCCACCATCGGGAAGAGATGGTGGAGGGCACTGCTGTCACCGTGATGATGGACGGCAAACGCCCGCTGCTCGGCGAAGTACAGGCGTTAGTGGCGCCTACCCCACTCCCCACTCCCCGCCGCGCTGTGAGCGGCCTGGACACCGCGCGCGTCGCCATGGTTCTGGCGGTACTCGAGCGACGCGCCGGAGTATCGATCGCCAAAGCCGACGTCTACGCGGCAACCGTGGGAGGCATGCGAATGACGGAACCAGGTGCCGATTTGGCCCTCGCCATTGCCGTCGCCTCCGCGGTGAAGGGAAAGCCAGTTCCCAAGGGAATGGTGATCCTCGGCGAAGTCGGACTCGCCGGTGAGGTTCGCCGAGTTGCCGGCGTCAACCGACGACTGATCGAAGCTGCCCGATTGGGATTCACGAGCGCAATAGTGCCGGTCGACTCCGGGCCGAACATTCCCGGTATGAGAGTCAACGAAGTGACGAACATAGCCGAAGCATTGACCTACGCCGGTTTGCTCGGTGGCAAGCAGGGCGCGCCTCGACCCAAGCTCACCCCCGTCAAATGACGGAGGTGCTCAGCACAGGGCAATCAGACGGACGAGGTCCCGAACGGCGAGGTCGGAACGCCGTCCACAAATTCCTGGGTCTTGGCAAAATGCTCGGCCGTGATGGTCAGGAACAGTCCACGCGACGTTCCGACAATGACGTCCGGATCAGCCGCCGGACCTTCGACGATGACAGCTTCTGCGCTGGTGTAGACCTTGCGGCGAACGGTGCCCTCGACGCGAGCCCGGAACTCGAGAACCGAACCAAGCGGAATCGGCCGAGCAAAGTCGATCTCGAGGTGACCGGTCACCACCGGAGTGCCGAGGACCATGCATGCCACGCCCTGCACCTCGTCGAAAGCGGTGGAGAGAATTCCGCCGTGAATGACTCCGGGTCCACCCTGGTACTTCTTCGCGACTTCGAGGCGTCCGGTCACTTCGAGGCCCTCGCCCGCCTTGAAACTCATCGCCATCCCGGCCGGCTGATCGTCGCCGCAACCGAAGCACTTCGACCAGTGCTGAGGCAACTTCTCACCCGCCGCCGGGAAGAATTCGACGGGCACGGGCACGGTCAGGTCGTCAGGCAAAGTCCAGGAGCTACTCACGGATAGGTAATCTAATCGAAGGATCTGCCAGTACCAGCTATCGGACCCGGACTTAGTGACATCGACCTCAGCAGGGAGTTTCTCAATGATCAGTGCGATGGCGGATCCCCAGTCGTCGCCGGCGTTGAGAGAAACCATCGCCAGATTGGCCCCCGGAACCGCGCTGCGCGACGGCCTCGAACGCATTCTTCGAGGTCGCACCGGCGCCCTGATCGTCCTCGGTTACGACGACGAGATCGAAGCGCTCTGCGACGGTGGTTTCAACCTCGACGTCGAGTTCGCGCCCACCCGCCTTCGGGAACTCTCGAAGATGGACGGTGCCGTGGTGCTGTCCACGGACGGCTCGCACATCGTCCGCGCAAACGTTCAACTCGTTCCGGACCACAAGATCCCGACCGTCGAATCCGGCACTCGGCACCGGGCGGCGGAACGCACGGCAATCCAGACCGGATACCCGGTCGTGTCGGTAAGTCAGTCGATGTCGATCGTGAGCGTCTATGTCGGTGGCATCAGACACGTCATCGAAGGTTCCGCCACGATCCTTTCCCGGGCAAATCAGGCCGTTGCGACACTCGAGCGATACAAGGCGCGTCTCGACGAGGTCACCAGATCACTGTCCGTCGTCGAGATCGAGGACTTCGTAACTCTGCGCGACGCATTGACGGTGGTGCAGAGACTCGAGATGGTTCGACGCGTATCGCTAGAAATCGAACAAGACGTCCTCGAACTCGGCACCGACGGTCGCCAGCTCGCCCTTCAGCTCGAAGAACTGGTCGGCGACAACGACATTGCGCGTCAGCTCATCGTTCGCGACTACCTTGCCGGCCCCGAGCCGGTCGGAACCGCCGCGATGGACAATGTGCTCGCTGCCCTGGACCGTGTCACCGATGCCGATCTCCTCGACCTGACAACACTCGCCCGAGTGCTCGGCTACCCGGGCACGATCGAAGCCCTCGATACCCCGATGACGCCCCGCGGATACCGGGTTCTCATGCGGGTACCGCGGCTTCAGTTCCATCAGATCCACCGATTGGTCGGATCATTCGGCACCTTGCAAGCTCTGTTGGCTGCTACTGCGGCCGACCTTCAGTCCGTCGAAGGTATCGGTGGGCTGTGGGCTCGTCACATCCGCGAAGGTCTGTCACGGCTCGCCGAATCTTCGATTACCGGTTCGTTCAACTAGGCGATATTGAACGGCTCCGCGCCGCTACTAGGCGATATTGAACGGCTCCGCGCCGCTACTAGGCGATATTGAACGGCTCCGCGCCGCTACGTAGTGCACCGAGCTGGCCGACCACGGTGTACGCGCCGGGGCCCACGGGATTGCGTTGCGGATTCTGCGAAGTGGCGCAGTCCGGAGTCGACGTCGTGGCGGACCAGGCAACCTTGAAGGCGGCCTGCTCACCCGGTTCGAGGTTGCGCACATCCGGAGCAGGCTGCGGGTAGCAGTCGACGTTGGACCACAGTCGGTTCTTACCGTCGATGCTGTAGACAAGCACCTGCTGGAGTCCACCGGCCAGGTCGCGGTCACACGCGGCGGAACCTATGTTCGTGATGACAATCGTGAAGGTCGGTTCCTCACCACCGGCGAAGGTCGGCTTGTCTGCGGTTGCCTTGACTGCGAGGGACGAGTCGGCGCACTGCCCAGCAGGCACCGGAACCGCACTGGTCGCCGAGGTTGTCGAACTCGCAGCAGCGGACGTCGCAGAACCATTCGAACCGGAATCACCACTGCCGCCGCCACCGTTGCCGCCGGAACTGTTGCTTCCTGACGGGTTCGGCGTGAACGACACCTCCGACGTCAGTGAGGAAGTCACCGCCGCGGCATCTGCTTCGGCAGGATCGTCTCCCCCACCGACCAGTGCCGAAATCGCCCAGATCAGCAACACCAGGGCGATAACGGCAGCACCGATGGCCAGAGCCCGGCGACGCCAGTAGATCTGAGGGGGCAGTGGTCCATTCGGTTCCAACACGGTCTCAACGGTAGTTGGCGAAAGGCTCACAAACGGTCAGCTGAGACGGCGTGTCGGCACCGTGTGACGAAGGACTGCGGGGATTATCCCGGCCTACTCGCCGATTTCGCCTACTACGCCCTGCAGGCGCATGTGTCCGTCGGACAGCGTGTAGGTGACACCTGCGATCGCGCACTCTCCCTTGGCCACCTTGTCGGCAATGATTCGTGACCGCTGCATGATGAGCGAGCCCGTCTCGACAACGTGCCGGCCCTCGAGTTCGTCGACAGTCTTCAGGCCTTCGTTGCGTCCCATGAGAATGGACGGCGCAACGCGTTCGATCACACTGCGAATGAAACCGTCTGGCACTGCGCCCTTGTCGAGAGCGTCGAGCGTGGCTTTGACGGCGCCACAGCCGTCGTGCCCGAGCACAACGATGAGAGGCACGTTGAGAACATGGACGGCGTACTCGATGGAGCCGAGAACGGAATCGTCGAGCACGTGACCTGCAGTGCGGACGACGAACATGTCACCCAACCCCTGATCGAAGATGATCTCGGCGGCAACACGTGAATCACCACAACCGAACAGCACGGCGGTGGGGTGCTGTTCGTTGACCAGCTTCGCGCGATCCGCGATTCCCTGGCTGGGATGGATGGACTCGCCGCCCACAAATCGCTCGTTTCCCTCACGGAGGGACTTCCAGGCGGACTTAGGACTTGAATTCGGCATTTCAATATTGTGCACCCGCCGCGATTTTCCGACACATCGGGAAGGGCCTGGTCGCGGAAACCAACCGCCTTGTCCGTAGTCCGGCGCACGAAGGAGCGCGGACCTCCGCAGCGTACGATCCCCCCCAGGCCTTATCGAACGATAGCTAATGGAGAAGTCATGGTCACGAAGAATTCGGCGAAAACCGCCACCACCGAGGCCAGTTGGCGACGGATCGAGCCACTCGAACTGAGCCCCATCCTCCAAGCTGCCCTCGAAGGATTCTACGACAACGGCTTCCACGGCACCTCAGTGCGAGACATCGCGCGTCGCGTCGGTGTCACGATTCCTGCGCTGTACTACCACCATCAGAGCAAGGAAGGGATTCTCCTCGCGCTCTTGGAGATCTCGACCGGCGACGTGCTCGCGCGTGCACACACCGCATCGGCCGACGGCGGTGACGACCCGTGCGAACAGCTCACGAATGTCGTCGAAGCAATCGTGCTGCGCATGACAACCCGATCGCGCCTGGCGGCCCTCGAAGGTGAGGTGCGGTACCTCAGCCCCGAGAACCGCCAGCGATACCGCGTTGTCCGCAAGGGTATCGAGAAACTCGCCCTCGGCATCGTCAGCGATGGCGTCGAACGAGGAGTGTTCTCTGTCGCCGATACAGCCGAGACCACTCGCGCACTACTCGCCATGTGTCAGTCCATTCCGCGGTGGTACCACGCGGAAGGCGAACTCAGCCCGGAGGAAGTCGCCAAGAAATACGCAGAGATCGCCCTGAACACGGTGGGATACAAGCCTCGCCGCAAGCGGACTCGCTAGTTCTCACAGTGCTGCGTACTGCGCTCGAAGTTCGCGCTTGAGTATCTTTCCGGTAGCGCCAAGTGGAAGTTCAGCAACGACGTCGATCGATTTCGGGCACTTGTATCCGGCGAGACGTGCTCGCGTGAATGCGAGTATCGCGGTGGCATCGAGTTCGTGATCTGCAGCAGCGACCACCACCGCCTTGACTGCCTCACCCCAGACCGGATCCTCCACTCCGACAACGGCAACCTGTGAAACGCCGGGATATTCGGCGATCACCGATTCGACCTCGACGGGGTACACGTTCTCGCCACCGGAGATGATCATGTCCTTGATCCGATCGGTGATGTAGACGTATCCATCGTCGTCGATCCGTCCGACATCGCCGGTGTGAAACCAACCGTCTGCATCGATCGCAGCCGCCGTCTCAGTCGGACGTTCGTAGTAGCCCTGCGTAGTCTGCTCGGATCTGATGCAGATCTCCCCTGGCTCTCCAAGTGCCACCTCCTCTCCAAGTGCTACCTCGGATGCGCTCGGGCCCACAACCTTCAACTCCACCCAGGGGTACGGCTTGCCCACCGACCGCAACAACGAGGCTCTCTCTCCGTCAACCGAATGGTCGGCCGCATCGAGTTGTGTTACAGCTCCGTGTGTTTCGGTCAAACCGTAGACCTGAAACAGCGGGGTGTCGAATGTGTCGAGAGCTCGCCTCAACACTGCCGGTGTGATCGGAGAGGACCCGTAGGCGATAGATCTGAGCGCTGCAAAATCTCGGTCTCGCGCGCCCGGTACTTCGACCATCATCCCGATCACCGAAGGCACCAGGAATGTATTCGTGATGCTCATGGTCTCCAACACGTCCAGCAGGTCAGGCGGCGTGAACTCCGACAGAATCACGTTGTGCGCGCCGTTCGCGAGACCGACGAGGACCCAACCCAATCCACCGATGTGAAACAGCGGCATCGCACACAAGCTGACGGATGATTCGTCGAATCCCCACGGGCCACCGGTCTGTGTGCACGCCCCGAGGTTCCGGTTCGACGTGAGAACACCTTTGGGCTTTGCCGTCGTACCGGACGTATAGAGTTGCAGAACAACGTCATCCGAGCCTCCACGCCAACCGGGATCCACCGCGCTCGCACCAGCCAATCGAGCTTCGTAGTCCAATGGGCCGGTGCCGTCGATCTGAACCAACCGCTGCATCGGCGCTCCGGATTCCCGGACTGCGGAGACCACCCCGTCGAATTCACTGTGAAAGAACAACACTTGCGCTTCCGAATCGGCGAGCACCTCGGCGGCCTCCGCACCGGACAATCGCCAATTCACCGGGATGGTCACTGCCCCGATCTTCGCCGCGGCCAGCACTGCCTCGACCACCTGCGTGGAACTTCTGTCCACGACCGCCACCCGAGAGCCCAGACCACAACCGAGCGCGATCAGAACATTCGCAAGCCTGTTTGTTCGAATGTCCAACTCCGCGAAAGTGATCGAACCATCACGGCCAGTCAGAGCAAGGGCGTCGGGTCGAGCAAGAGCATGACGACGACTCTCGTCGGCGAGGCGGTAGTCCGTAATCATGTGAGTAGATCTTTCTCAGTTCGAAGGAGCGGATTCATGTGCGGCAGGGCAGCCTCGAAGCTTGCCGCTACGACAGGGCCCCGAGGTGTTTCATGACATCGGGGTACCGACGCAAATGCGCACCGCCATTGACGTCGAGAACCTCCCCCGTTGTCCACGACGACGCGTCGGAGGCCAGGTAGAGCACAGCTTCCGCAACATCGCGCGGCGACCCGTTACGTCCGAGCGGGGTGTTCTCCGTGAAATCTGCCTGGATGACCGGGACAGATGTCAGCCCCTCGACAAGGGGTGTCTCGACCAGACCGGGTGAGACGGCGTTAACCCTGATTCCGCGCTCACCGAGCTCGAGCGCTGCAACCTCGGTGAGCATGGCGAGACCTGCTTTGGCGGAGCAGTATCCCGCAAACCCTGCGGCAGCCTGGCGTGCGTTCAGAGAGGTGATCGAGACGATCGCTCCCCCGGCCTCCATCGCTCGGGCAGCATGTTTGATGACGAAGAACCCACCGGTCAGGCAGATATCCACCGTGCGCCTCCACGTATCGGCGTCCAACTCGGTGATGAATCCGGGCAGATTCAAGCCGGCGCAGTTGACCGCAATGTCCACCCGACCGAGCCTCGCCCGAGTTTCTTCGAAGACCGTGCGAACCGATTCCTCGTCGACAACATCGACGCACACGGCTTCGGCTCCCCTGCCGAGTTCGACGGCGCGGGACCGTCCACCGTCGACATCGATGTCACCGATCACGACAGTTGCGCCTTCTGACGCCAGCAATTGCGCTGTTGCCCAACCGATGCCGGATGCTCCGCCGATGACAACCGCTACTTTCCCCGCAACACGTGTCGACATCAGCGAGGAATGTTCTCGTAGTAGGGGACCACGATTTCGTCCGTACTGGTGACGTCGCCGAGCATCATTGTCGTAATGGGGTGGACGACGTGTGGATCCACCTCGACGTTGATGCATGCGGGCACCCCGGCGTCGAATGCGCGCTTCATCGCGTCGGTGATGGATGCAACATCCTTCACTCGCTCGCCGTACCCGCCGAAGGCCTCGGCAACCTTCTCATATGCGCTGTCCGCGAGCTCTGACACGACGATACCTTCATCCCCGTACACAGCTTCCTGACCATGGATCGACATCCCCCACACTGCGTTGTTGAATACCACTGTCACAACGGGTATTCCGTGACGGGCCATGGTGTCGAATTCCTGGATGTGGAATCCTGCAGCACCGTCGCCGGTGATCAGCACGACGGGTGATTCCGGGCGCGCACGATGTGCGCCGATGGCAAATCCCGGCCCGACTCCCAGACAACCGAGATATCCGAGGCGCAGAACGCCACCCACTTGTTCTGTCGTCGTGAAGAATTCACCCCATGACGGCGCCTCGGCACCGTCCATGACAAAGGTCGTGCCGGGAGGGCACGCCTCTACGATCGCGCGCGCCGCAAAGTACGGATGCGCCTTGCCGGTCTGCGTCTGCTCATCCGTGAATCCATGACGATGTGCGTGCTTCGCACTGGTGGCGGCCTCGACCCAGCTCCTCCAGTCGGGCCATTGACGTTGATCAGCAGCAGTTTTCAACGCAACGAGCGCCTCGCGGCAGTCGGCGAGGATCGGAACCTCGACATCCTGCATACGTCCGATTTCGGACGCGTCGACGTCGATCTGTATCAACCGCGCGCCAGGGAACAAACTGGTGCGCCCGCCGGTGAACATTCCGGCCCGGGCTCCGACTATCAGCACTACGTCGGGAGTGGGCTGTCCGAGCGCAGGCAAAGACCCGATCGCCAACAGTCCACCGCCGGCGAGACGATGACTTGCGGGTATCGCTCCATCCGACTTTCCCGGGTAGAACACGGGTACATCCACTGCTTCCGCGAATGCCACCAGAGCCTCGCCGGCGCGGGAGAACGTGACACCACCGCCGATGACTATCGCAGGATTGTTCGCTTCGCCAAGAACATCGAGTGCGGCTTCGACGGCCGAGGCAGTTGGACCGGGCCGGGCGTCGACTGTGTAGTTCGCGGGGAATCTCACGGCGTTTTCGTCGGCCTCGCCGAACATCACGTCGATCGGAACTTCGAGCAGTACCGGACCCGGAATTCCGGTCGTAGCCTTACGAATAGCCAGAGCAACGATTTCGGGCACGCGTGCGGGGTCGGTGATGCGATAGGCCCACTTGGTCACCGGTGTGGCCGCTGCTATCTGATCGAACCCACCTTGCAGCGGATTTGTCTCGGTCTCGCGCATCGGCGGAGCTCCCACAACGAAGATGGTCGGGGTGCGATCGAGGAGCGCATTTGTCAGCGCGGTGTAGACGTTGGTAAAGCCAGGACCGGACGTGACGACACAAACGCCGTACGTCCCGGTCACCCGCGCGTAGGCGTCGGCGGCATGTCCGGCAGTGGCTTCGTGACGGGTGTCGGTGAGCCGAATGCCGTTTCGCCGACAGGCAACGAGGAAAGCATCCAAATGCCCTCCGTGCAGGGTGAATACCTCGGTAGTTCCAGCTTCGGCCAGGGCTCTGGCAAGTAGTTCGCCACCATTGACAGTCATGTGTTGTCCTTCCGGAAATCATGGCGCTTGATTAACGATCGCTAAGTACCTGAACAGTAGCGTGGGTCACAGTGCGGCGCCAGAGTGGCATTATGCGAACACATGGCACGTAACTCACCGCAGACCGATCGCATCGTCATGCTCACCGAACTGTTGGCATCCGATCCCAAAACGGGGCGAAGCCTCGCCGACATTGCTCGGCACCTAGGGGTCGCAAAGGCAACCTGCTATCCCATGGTCGTCGCGCTGGCGGAGTCGGGCTGGCTCGTCCGCCATCCCGTTCGCAAGACGTACCAACTCGGCCCCGCCCTGGTCCCGATCGGTCAGGCCGCCTCTCGCGCAACCGATGTCGTCGATCTCGCCCGAACCGTCATGCATGAATTGGCCGACACGTCAGAACTGGCATGCCTGGGATTCATCCGGTCAGGCGCCGATCTGGTTGTCGCAGAAGTTGTTCAACCGATCTCCGGACGCAGCGGAACGCTCGGACTACGCGTCGGCGACAAGGTGTTGATGGCACCACCATTAGGCGCCGCACTGGCAGCTTGGTACGGGCAGGATCAACTCGACGAGTGGCTCCAACTCGGTACAAAAGCCCTGAGCACGGAGACCGACTTTTTACAGGCAGAGTACGAACCGATCCTCGACACTGTCCGGGAGCGCGGATTTGCCGTGGAATGCCTTTGGCAACAGGACCGTTCGATCTCCGATGCGGTCGCAGAGTTGCGCACACCGGGGGTCGGCGGACAGCGGGCCGCGCTCGCACTGAGAGAGGCACGTCGACTGCTGTCCGCGGACGTTGCCGTGGGAACAATCGACCCGAACGCGCACTACCAACTGCTGTCCGTGAACGCGACCGCATTCGATCAAGACACATCACCCGCACTGATTCTCTGCCTGGTCGACGCACCGTCATCCGTAACCGGGGAACGCATTACCGAACTCGGCGTACTTGTGCGCGAAGCCGCCGAACGGGTCACCACGCTGATGCATGGCCGTTCACCCAACCCATTGACATCTGAAGACCGTGCAACAT
The DNA here is from genome assembly GCF_019334125.1 of Rhodococcus globerulus. Taxonomy (NCBI): domain Bacteria; kingdom Bacillati; phylum Actinomycetota; class Actinomycetes; order Mycobacteriales; family Nocardiaceae; genus Rhodococcus; species Rhodococcus globerulus. The sequence continues at coordinate 5,014,700 of NZ_CP079698.1, read as the reverse complement.
AGCTTATATAGCGATCGCTAAGCTATGTTCAGGGCAATAACCGCGACCGAAGAGCAAGGAAGTATCCCGTGGGCATACGGTCCAGTGACCAGTACCGAAAAGGCCTCAACGACGACCGTCGGGTCTTCTACCGAGGGAAGAAGATATCCGACGTCTACGCGGAGCCTGAACTGACTCTTGCAGTGGATCATTCGGCACTGTGCTACGACATCGCCGACGACCGACCCGACCTCGCGATCACCGACGTGGATGGCGAACCAGTCAGCGCGTTCTACGTCGCACCGAACTCCGCCGAAGACCTCGTGCGCCGCGGAGCACTCATCGAAGAGGTATCACGACGCGGCGGCGGAACCATCGTCCTCAAAGAGGTCGGCAGCGACGCATTGTTTGCACTCCTACGCGCCACCACCGGCGAAGAGCTCGACAACGCCCGCGCCTTCTACCAGCGGGTGTGCGAAGGCGACCTGTCCCTGGCCGTCGCCCAAACCGACGTCAAAGGCGACCGTTCACTCGCGCCGCGTCAACAGGCCGACCCCGACCTCTACCTGCACATCGTCGACGAAGACGCCGACTCCATCACCGTGCGCGGCGCCAAATGCCACACCTCGTTCTCCGCGAACGCCGACGAGCTCATCGTGCTACCCACCCGCGCCATGGGACCCGACGACGCCGACTACGCGGTCTCCTTCGCCATCCCGATCGACACGCCGGGCCTCGAACTGTACGTCTCCCCGTACGCTGCCGGGGAACGCAACTCGTTCGAGTTCCCGATCTCCACGAAGCACAAGCTGCTCGAATCGCTCACCGTCTTCAACGACGTACGCGTACCGAAGAATCGGGTCTTCCTCAACCGCCAACCCGAACTCGCCGGCCCGCTCGCACTGGCTTTCGTCGACTACCACCGCTTCACCGCCATCAACTACAAACTGCCACTGCTCGACATCATGGTCGGCGCGGCATCGCTGATCGCCGAAGCCAACGGCATCAGCAAAGCCGGCCACGTCAAAGGCAAGATCACGGAACTGATCACCTGGAGCGAAACCGTCCGTGGGCTGGCGCAACTGGCCGCCGTCCGGTCCAAGCCGGGTGCGCACGGCGTTCAGCAGCCCGATCCGCTCGCCGTCAACATGGCCAAATACCACTTCGCCCACGGATTTCACAACGCGGTCGCAATACTCACCGACCTCTCGGGCGGCCTGCTCGCCACCGGTCCCGGAGGCGAAGACTGGGACAACCCCGACATTCGCGCAGTACTCGAAAAGTATTACGCTGCAGCAGTTCCTGCCGAAAAGCGTTTGAGGCTACTCAACTTCATCGCCGACCTCACCGCCCGCGACTACGGCGGATACCAATCCGTACTCGCAACCCACGCAGAAGGCTCACTAGAAGCCGAGAAACTGCAGATCGCACGCTCCTTCGATTCCACGAAGGCACGAAACTACGTCAGCGACCTGGCCGGAATCAGCCACCTCTGACCGACTTCCACTCCGACGCAACAGCAAGGACCCTCATGATCTCAACAGCATTCACGGAAACGTTCGGTGTTCGCCATCCCATCGTGCAGGGCGGTATGCAGTGGGTAGGGCGAGCGGAACTCGTTGCTGCCGTAGCCAATGCCGGCGCACTCGGATTCATCACCGCATTGACACAACCGACACCCGCGGACCTGGCCAACGAAATCGCCCGCTGCCGTGACCTCACCGATCAGCCCTTCGGCGTCAACCTCACGATCCTGCCGTCCATCACACCGCCGCCATATGACGAGTACCGCCAGGTGATCGTCGATTCGGGCGTGAAGATCGTCGAGACCGCCGGCTCCAACCCCGGACCGCACCTGCCGATGTTCCACGACGCCGGAATCAAGGTGCTCCACAAGTGCACCACCGTGCGCCACGCGGTGAAGGCTCAGGACCTCGGTGTCGACGGCATCAGCATCGACGGCTTCGAATGCGCCGGTCACCCCGGCGAAGACGACGTAGCCGGGTTGGTTCTGATCCCCGCAGCGGCAGAGAAGATTTCGATTCCGATGATCGCCTCCGGCGGATTTGCCGACGCCCGCGGACTCGTCGCCGCCCTGGCTCTCGGCGCCGACGGCATCAACATGGGCACACGCTTCATGTGCACCGTCGAATCGCCGATTCATCAGAACATCAAAGAAGCCATCGTCGCCGCCGACGAGACCCAGACCGAACTCATCTTCCGGCCACTGCGCAACACCGCTCGCGTCGCCAGCAACACGGTCAGCCGCGAGGTGGTCGACATCCTCTCACGTGGAGGACAATTCGAAGACGTCCGCGAACTGGTCGCCGGCGCCCGCGGACGCACCGTCTACGAGAAGGGCGATCCCGACGCCGGCATCTGGACCGTCGGAACCTCGCAGGGGCTGATCCACGACATCCCTACCGTCGACGACATGGTGCAGCGCATGGTCTCCGAAGCCGAGGACATCATCGGAGCGCGTCTGCGCTCGATGACCGAACGCGTTTCCGTCTAGGACAGGAGGGGAAGTATGCGTCGCACACTCTTCACCGAAGATCACGAAGCCTATCGAGATTCCGTCCGCGAGTTCATCGCCCGTGAGGTGAGCCCACACTACGACGACTGGGAAGCAAACCGTCTCGTGGACCGATCGGCATGGCTTGCCGCCGGTAAGATGGGCATCGTCGGCTTGGCCGTACCCGAACAGTACGGCGGGTCAGGAGAACTCGACTACCGCTACCGTTACATCGTTGCCGAAGAGATCGCCCGTAGCGCCACCACTTCGTTCGGCGCCGGGCTCGGACTCCAGGACGATATCGTCATCCCGTACATCGCCGATCTCGGTACCGACGAGCAGAAACAACGCTGGCTTCCGGGAATGGCTGCCGGAGAGATCATCTGCGCCATTGCGATGACCGAACCGGGAACCGGTAGCGATCTGCAGGGCATCAAGACCACTGCCGTTCGTGACGGAGACGACTGGATCTTGAACGGCCAGAAGACATTCATCACGAGCGGTATCCATGCCGACATCGTGATCGTCGCTGCCCGTACCGATCCCAGCGCAGGATCGCGCGGCTTCAGCCTCCTGGTCGTCGAACGTGGGATGGAAGGGTTCACCCGCGGTCGCAAGCTCCACAAAGTGGGTCTTGCAGGCCAGGACACAGCCGAATTGTCATTCGAGAACGTCCGTCTTCCGGCAAGCAACCTACTCGGTACAGAGGGCGGCGGACTCATCCATTTGATGGAACGACTTCCCCGCGAGCGACTCTCGATTGCCGTCAGCGCAATCTGCGTGGCACGTGCAGCCTACGAATGGACCAAGGCCTATGCCTTCGACCGCCGTGCCTTCGGAAAGCCCATCGGCGACTTCCAGAACACACGATTTGCGCTCGCCGAGATGCTCACCGAAATCGACGTGACACAGGCGTACGTCGACAATGCAGTCCTGGCGATCAACGACGGGGAACTCTCCGCCGTCGAAGCGGCGCAGGCAAAATGGTGGGCAAGTGAACTACAAAAGCGTGTCGTGGACCGATGCGTCCAATTGCACGGCGGGTACGGCTACATGATGGAATACCCGATTGGGCGAGCTTACGTCGACAGTCGAATTCAAACGATCTACGGTGGGACCACCGAGATCATGAAGGAGATCATCGGTCGGGACATCGCCAAGAACTGACAGGCGTTGAGACGATCGAAACCGTCGGACCCACACCACCACTGGTATGGGTCCGACGTGCAGTCAGCGGACAATCTTGCCCTGCCGGTACTCACAGCCGCCCCAGACCCCGGTCTGCGCAGTATCGGCCGCGTAGGCGCCGCACGCGATGGTGATGGGGCACCGGGCGCAGGTCTCGGCCGCGTAGTCGAACGCCTCACTCGGGTGGGGGAACCACCGGTCTGGGTGCCGATCACCTCGGCAGGCGGCGACGGCCCAGTCTCCGACCTCCTCCGAGACAGGCAGCAGGTCAGCCAAGGTCATCATCGTCGTCATGGGATGTGCCTCCTTCCAAGGCAATTCAGAGATGAGGAGTCAATTCACGCCAGATCGTGTGTTGGCGTTTGCGGTCGGTGCGAGGCGTTCGAGGTACCCAGAGGAGCGGCATGCCTGACTCTTCCGGGGTCTGATCGGACTTGGCGTTATTGCAGGTCAGGCAGCACGCTACGAGGTTCGACCAGCTGTTGTTTCCGCCTCGGCTACGTGGGTACACGTGGTCGACCGTCGTCGCCCCCGCCACGCCGCAATACGCACACCGATAGTGGTCGCGCGCCAGAACGCCGGCGAAACTCGCGCGGGTGTCGTCGTCGATCGTCGGACGTGGCGGGGTGTGCACGTACTCGAACAGCTGGATCGTCCGCGGCAGCGGGATTGCCACATGCTGGGAGCGCACGACGAAGCGCGGAGAATGCTCGACCAGAGTGAGTGCAAGATCCTCGACGAGCAGCACGACCGCGCGAGCGGCAGGTACGAGGTCGAAGTCCTCGTAAGTGGCGTTGAGGACTCGCACTTGCGCGTTCATCCAGGTTCGGGTGGTGATGGCGGTGGGTGGGCGAGGCATGACAATCGACAACCTTGTTCTCTCACAGAGGGAGTGGTGGTTCTCGAGGTGTGATCGTCCGGGGTGGCCGAGGTCGGCCGTGAGGTCACCCGTTGGGTGAGCTGGTATCGGGACGCACACGCCCCGAGTGGTGGGGCTTCAGCACATGCGGAATCCGGCGGCCGTGCCGGAGTTTTCCGCCAGCCGGTCCAGGAAATGAATCATCGACTGCGACTTGCGGTACGAGTACAAGCTGGCGTGCATTCGAGCGTCCTTCCTGATCGTGTGCGTCGGCTGTGAGTCACCCAGTGTGCCACGTCAAAGCTGAGATGTATTGCAAATATTCACGGACGGCAACCCGTCGCTCAGTTCACCCGGCCTACCGCTACCCGCCGAACACCGCCGCCCGCTTGCCTTGGAACGCCGCGACACCTTCCGCAAAATCAGCACCGGCGAGTAGTGAGATCTGTCCGGCACGCTCACGCTCGAAGGCAGAGTCCAGTTCGGTCAGGGTGGCGTCGTTGATCGCGTCCTTGGTCTGCTGGAATGCCTTGCCCGGCCCGCTACCCAGGCGACGAATCAGCTCCGCAAGCTCGTCGTCGAATGCGTCGTCCGGGCAGACCTGCGAGATCAGTCCACTGTCGAAAGCGTCTCGTGCCGAAAGTTTTTCCGCTAGGAGTGCCATTCGCATGGCCCGAGCCCGGCCGATCGACGCCGCAACAAGAGCTGTTGCACCGCCGTCAGGCATCAAGCCCACCTTGGTGAAGGCGAGCAGGAGGTAACTGGACTCCGCAGCTAGGGTGAGATCACACGCCAATGCCAGTGAAACACCCACTCCTGCAGCGGGACCTCGCACCGCTGCGATCACGGGGGTGGGGAACGACCTGATGGCACGCGCCAGGTCGTTGGCGGCATCGATGGTGTCCGCGGAGGGCGGACCCGACAACACTGCATCGGCCAGGTCCGCCCCGGTGCAGAATGCTCTGCCTGCTCCCTCGAGTACCGCTACCCGTACGTCGCCGCGACGCGCGTGATCGTCGAAGATCGTAGAGAGATTCTGCAACGCTTCGGTGTTCACCGCATTCATTCGATGCGGGCGGTTGATCACAACACGAAGTACGCCGTTGTCATGGGTCGAGTAGACGTCTGGTCGTGTTGCAGTCATGTCGGGTCCTTGTCGTTCAGGCAGTCGTCCGGTCGGGGCAGGAAGCGGCGACGGAAGGGTCTTGCCGAAGTAAGCGATTCACTGATATTCATACCTTAGCGAGCGATAAGTAACAAGGAGAAACAGACTATGTCCGACCTACTCGAAATCAGTACACCAACGCCGGGCATTGCCCTGCTCACTCTCAATCGACCCGAACGACTCAACGCGCTCGACGTCCATCTGGTCGCGGCACTAACTGCAGCGCTGGACGACATCGCGTCGGATAGAACATGTCGTGTCGTGGTCATCACCGGTGCGGGACGAGCGTTCTGCGCCGGGCTCGACCTCAAGGGCTACGGCGACTCCGAGCGAGACGAGGCAGAAGGCAGAACCCTTGCGGCGTTCGGACGACAGCAGGACATTGCACATCTGACCGAGCGAATCAATTCACTCCCCCAGCCTGTGATCGCCGCGGTGAACGGGCCGGCGGCGGGTGGCGGACTAGCACTCGTCTGCGCCAGTGACATCCGGATATCCGCACCCGAGGCAGTATTTGCGGTCTCGTTCATTACCGCCGGATACTCGGCGTGCGATATTGGCGTCTCGTGGTTGTTGCCACGCATCATCGGGGCCGGCAATGCACACGAACTGATGCTGACCGGGCGTCGATTCGACGCCGCGCATGCGCGATCCATCGGGCTCGTTTCCCAAGTTGTCGACTCGGAAAACCTTCTCACCGAAGCACTTCGAATCGCCGGTGAGATCCTGAACAATCCGCCGGTCTCGGTCGAGATGACAAAGAAGGGCATGTGGTTGGCACTGGAAACCCCGACCCTGCATGCGGCGATCGAGTTCGAGAACCGCCAGCAGGTCATTACCGCTCTCACCGAGGACGCTGCAGAAGCTACTGCGGCATTTCTCGATAAGCGGGCTCCGACCTACCGGCGGCGTTGACGACCTGGGGGGACCTGCCTTCAGGTCCCCCCATTTCAGGTGCCCGCCACTTCAGGCCCCAAGCCAGTCGCTCAACACGGCTGCTGTATCCGCGCCGGGTTTGGGCGCCCCCGCGGGCTGAGTCGTTGCTGTCCGGGAGAATCGCGGTGCCGGCGCCGACTGCACTATTCCGTCGGCTTCGACCAAAGTTCCACGGTGCGCCAGGTGTGGGTGAGTTGCAGCTTCCGCCGGACTCAGCACCGGCGCAACGCACGCATCCGTCGATTCGAAGAGCGCCGTCCACTCGTCACGTGTACGTGCGGCAAACGCTTCGGTGAATCGCTCGCGCAGTTCAGGCCAGCCATCCTGATCCATCTGTTCGGGCAGTGACGCGGAATCGAATCCCAGACCGTCGAGCAGCGCTCGGTAGAACTGCGGCTCGAGTGCACCGACAGCAACGAACTTGCCGTCCGAGCAGCGATACGTGTCGTAGAACGGAGTCGAACCGTCCAGCAGATTGGTTGCGCGAGAATCACTCCACTGACCGCTGCCCCGCAGCGACCAGATCATCTGTGCCAGTACTGATGTTCCGTCGACTATGGCTGCGTCGATCACCTGGCCTTTACCGGACTTCTCGCGTTCGTACAGCGCGGAGACGATTCCCAGGATCAAGAACATCGAGCCACCACCGAAGTCGCCCACGAGATTCAACGGGACCACGGGCTTGTCGGCTGGGCCGATCGTATGGAGGACACCGGTCAGCGCAAGGTAGGTGATGTCATGACCCGCACGCTGAGCGAGTGGGCCGTCCTGACCCCATCCCGTCATGCGGGCGTAGATCAGTCGGTCGTTGATCTTCCTGCAGTCGTCCGGACCGAACCCCAGCCGTTCAGTAACGCCGGGGCGGAAACCTTCCACCAACACATCGGTTTTCGCAATGAGGGCCCTGACGAGTTCCCGTCCCGCGTCGGTCTTGAGATCAGCCTCGATCGAGCGGCGACCGCGCAACAATTGGTCCTGATCCTTGGGCGAGATTTCCAGCCCGCCCGACGGACGTTCGACGCGGACGACATCGGCTCCTAGATCGGCCAGCATCATCGCAGCGTGCGGTCCCGGCCCGAGGCCGGCGAACTCCAGTACGCGCACTCCATGCAACGGGCCGCTCATCGTGCGCCGGCATTGTCTGAATAACGAGCACGCAGTGTGCCTTTGACAAGTTTTCCGGTAGGGGTGCGCGGAAGGTCGGTGCTGAACACGAGCCGCTTCGGCAGCTTGTACTTCGCAATCTGCCCCCGCAGATGATCGAGCAATTCGTCGCGAAGCGCATCATCTGCCTCCAGACCGGGAACAGGCTCCACAACTGCCATCACGATCTCGCCCATCTCGTCGTCGGGAACACCGATCACTGCCGCATCCAACACCGACGGATGTTCGATCAGCGCGTTCTCGATTTCCTGCGGATAGATGTTCACACCACCGGAGATGATCATGAACGACTTACGATCAGTCAGGAACAGATAGCCGTCCTCGTCGACATATCCGACATCACCCGTCGTTGTCCACGTCGGATGTTCGGGATGCTGTGCCTCCCGGGTCTTTTCAGGTGCGTTGTGGTAATTGAAGGGAAGTGCATCACGTTCGAAGTACAGGGTTCCCACCTCTCCCGCAGGCAGATCCTCACCGTTCTCGCCGCAGATATGCAGAACACCCAAGGCCGCCCGGCCCACCGTTCCCGGTTTACGCAACCATTCGTCGGAATGGACGATAGTCATACCATTCAACTCCGTCGACGAGTAGTACTCGTCGAGAATCGGGCCCCACCACTCGATCATCCGACGCTTCACGTCAACCGGGCACGGCGCCGCAGCATGCACCGCCAGACGCAACGACGAAATGTCGTAACGCTCTCGCGTTTCCTGTGGAAGTTTGAGCATCCGAACAAACATCGTCGGAACCCACTGGCTGTACGTCACGCGGTACTTCTCGATGTACTCGAGTGCCTTCTCTTCATTGAACCTGTTCATCACCACGACGGTTCCGCCCAACGCCTGTACCGATGCACAGGTACGAAGCGGTGCAGCGTGATACAGCGGAGCCGGCGAAAGATAGACATCGGAATCCGTAACGCCCCAAGCAGTCTGATTCATCACCGTCATCTGATCACCGGCATCCTGAATCTGACGATCAGGCAACGCCGGCTTGATCCCCTTGGGCCGACCGGTCGTTCCCGACGAGTACAACATGTCGGCACCACGAGGCTGATCCGGCAACGGCACATCGGACTCGAGCGCCGCCGCCGCGTCGAGCGAGGCATATCCCTCGAGCTCGCCGCCGAAGGACAACCGAATCACATTCGCCGGAATGAGATCGGCCAATGTTCCCGCCAATTCGGGTAGCGCTGAATCGACGATGACAATCTTGGCGTCACAATCCTCGACAATGTAGGCACCCTCGGGAGCGGTCAAATGCCAGTTCACCATCGTGAGATAAACACCCGACCGCATGGCGGCCCAGTAGATGTCGAAAACTTGAATGTTGTTGGTCGCGAGTACCGCCAGATTGTCGCCGCGTCGCAAACCCAATTCGTGCAGAACACGCGCGATGCGAATCGAATTCGCTTCCAACTCCGCAAACGTCACCACCGCACCGGTCTCCGCGACGATGACAGCAGCTTTGTCCGGGGTTGTTGCGACATAGGCTCCGGGGTACATGGTTTTCACTCCAAGGTTTCGTTCACGGAAGATGAATGGTTCCAGCTCATTCGAAGGACAGAGCCACTTTTCCGACAGCAGACCGGTCTTTCAGGGATGTCAACGCATCCACGGCACGATCTGACGGATAGAGAGTCGGTTCGGGCACTCGCAGAACTCCGGACTCGAGCAAAGGGTAAAGCACATTCCATTGACGGGCAAGGTATCCGGGATCGGTTCGCAGATACTCACCCCATCCGGCGCCCATCACCGAAATATTGTTCAGCAGAAGTCGATTGACCTTGACAGTCGGTATCTCACCGCCAGTGAAGCCCAAGACGATCAGGCGACCGTTGGGAGCGAGACTGCGCAAGCTGTCCGTGAAACGATCACCACCGACGGGGTCGAGAATGATATCGACGCCGCGACCGTTCGTGATCTCGCGAACTTGATCTTTCCAGCCGTCAACCAAGACGACATGCGATGCTCCCGACTCGGCAGCCAGTGCGGCCTTCTCCGGCGTGCTCACGACCGCAATGGTTTCGAGCCCGAGCGCGGCAGCGACATGCAATGCGGCAATACCCACTCCACCAGCAGCGCCGTGAACCAACACCGTCTCACCAGCTCGATACCGAGCTCGCTCGTCGAGCGCGAAATGCACAGTCAGGTAGTTGACCAGAAATCCGGATCCTGCTGTGAGAGAAACGGAATCAGGGAGCGGGAAGACCGAGGACGGCTTCACGGCCACAGTACGCTGCCAGGATCCGTCCTCCGTGGACAACACAGCTACGCGGTCACCCGGGGACAGATCCGACCCTGCCGGCACACTACGAACAACTCCCGCGCCTTCCAATCCGAGAACACATGGCAAGTCACGCGCCATCTGATAACTGCCGGTGGTCTGCAGAAGATCCGGAAAACACACTCCGGCGGCATGCAGATCCACCACTACCCGCGTCGGGTCTGTCGGCTCGGCGATATCCACCGAACGCAACCCTTCCGGTCCGATCAATTCGGCTAGCTGGACCGCGCGCATACATGCTCCTCGTGGTGATCCGACATCTTTGACTGTTCGGGCACGCCCGTGGTAACAGTTTAACGAGCGCTAGGTAAGACTTTACGACGAGAGGCAGTCCATGGCAATCACGCCCGAGCACCAGACATCCGAAGCAGCAGCACTGTACGAGGTTCGTGGGCAGGTTGCGATCATCACCCTGAATCGGCCGCGGGCCCTGAACGCGGTGAACGCGGCTCTGTCGACCGCGGTCGGCACCTTGCTGGAACAGGCCGAAGCCGACGCCGACGTGCGCGTCGTCGTGATCACCGGCTCCGGCCGCGCGTTCTGCGCCGGCGCGGACCTCAAGGCGCTGTCGGCGGGAGAGAGCACCGACGCCGACGGCCATCCCGAATGGGGTTTCGCAGGTTACGTACAGCACTGGATCAGCAAGCCGACCATAGCCGCGGTCAACGGATTTGCACTCGGCGGTGGCACCGAACTGGTGCTCGCGAGCGACCTTGCAGTGGTCGACGAGAACGCGCAGCTCGGCCTGCCCGAGGTCAAGCGCGGATTGTTCGCCGCTGCCGGCGGTGTAATCCGGCTGCAGCAACAAGTCCCACGGAAGGTGGCGCTCGAAATTGCCCTGACCGGCGAACCGATCACGGCCGCTCAGGGCAAGGAACTCGGCCTGGTCAACCGAGTGGCACCGGCGGGAACCGCACTGGACATTGCACTCGAATTGGCGGAGCAGATTGCGGCAAACGCGCCGCTGTCGGTGCGGGAGTCGAAGTCGATGATCCATCGAACCGCAACGGCATCGGATTGGGAGCCTGATGTGTGGGCAGCCAACGCCGCTGCAATGAAGGTGGTCTTCACCAGCGCCGACGCACAGGAAGGCCCGCTGGCCTTTGCACAGAAGCGCCCGGCTGTCTGGACCGGCCGCTGAGCCGTTCCCTATGCGCCACCGGAATCCTCGATTCCGGTGGCGGGTACGGGTTTCCGTCACCACTGTGGTTCCATCACCACTGCGGTCGCGGGAGATGTTCCGAGAACAGGTCAGGCATCGCGTCGCTGCACCGATCCGGGAAGTTCGCGTCACGCTTGCCGAGGAAGGCGCTGATGCCTTCCCGGACGTCCTCTTGCGCCCCTCTGGCGTTGATCCCGATGCTCTCGATCCGATGCGCCACCATGGGATGTGGGGCGCCCAGCAGGCGCCAGACCATCTGACGCGAGAGAGCAACAGAAACCGGAGCGCTGTGGCGAGTAAGGCTGCGCGCGAGGGCAATAGCCTCGCCAAGCAGATCGTCGGCAGAATAGAGTTGGTAGACCAATCCGGCGGCGTGGGCTTCGGTAGCCGGAAAGATGCGCCCGGAGTAAATCCAGTCGAGCGCTCGTTGCAGCGGAACCAACTTCGGCAGCAGCCATGAGGAACAAGATTCCGGCACAAGGCCTCGGCGATTGAAGACGAACCCCATCCGGGCGTCGTCGGCCGCCAATCGGAAGTCCGCTGCGAGAGTCATGGTGATACCGACGCCGACCGCAGGACCATTGATCGCCGCGATGATCGGCTTCAGCGAGTCGAACATCCGTAACACCACACGACCGCCGCCATCGCGCCGTTCGCCGGCACTACTCTCCTCTGCGCCGTTCTGCTCGGCGCTCCATGCGGTGAAGGTATCCGGCCCGGAGGACAGATCGGCGCCGGCACAGAACGCTCGGCCTGCTCCGGTCAGAATCACGGCGCGTACGGAGTCGTCAGCATCGGTGTTGTTGAACGCCTCGATCAGCTCGTTTTCCATGATTGTGGTGAAGGCGTTCAGCTTGTCCGGTCGATCGAGAGTAATGACGGCAATGCCATCGTCCACGGTCAGCGATATGTGCTGCACAGGCAATTCTCCTCTTGTTAACGAACGATAAGCTCACAGGACGTGGATCTTCACAGTTCACGGCGGATATTTGCTGCCCGTCGAACCTTGTGATCGTTCGGCTACTACGCTGTGTCCGGATACCGGAAGACGTGCAGAACGCGAGGAGTTCGAAAAATGAGCGTGGCAAAAACTGCCGCAGTCCGGCAGCTCATTCTCGATTCCGCCGTCCGAAACATGAACGAACGCGGCTACCACGGCACATCCATGCGCGACATCGCTGCAGGCGCCGATCTGACAGTCGCATCCATCTATCACCACTTCAAATCCAAGCAGGACATTCTGCAGGAAATAATGCTCCAGGCACTGCGAGACGCTCACGGCATGACGCGTAGCGCGCTGCTCCGCTCGGGCGGAGAGCCGAAAGACCAACTGCAAGCGCTGGTTCGCGCCTGGGTCATGTTCCACACGACGCGGCGCGAAGACGCTCTTGTCGGAGCAACCGAGCTGCGCAGTCTCGATGAGCCGGGGCACCGCCTGGTAGTCGCACTGCGCGACGAGCAGGAGAACATCTTCCGGGATGTCATCGAACGCGGAGTGGAAGAAGGCGCGTTTCGCACCGCGTATCCGCGTGATGCCGTTCGCGCCATCATCAACATGGGGCAGCAGGTCTGCGTGTGGTGGCGTGCCGACGGCCCACTGAGCGCGCAGGACCTTGCGGATCGCTACTGCGCTTTGGCCACCGCGATGGTCGAACCGGCCTGACCGGCCCGAACACTCCTTCCTTTCCACGCGTTTCACCGGAATCCACACCTCCAACATCCGTGAGACCTGCGTCACTAAATTCCCATAATGTCAGGCGAACGATCGTTTGGCAAGCGGTTCGATCATCGTTGCTCCCACACCAATGTTCGCAGGAAGTTCGATATTTTTTCATGGTTGACATTTGTCGATCGTTCCATTGATGATGATCCACAGCCGAACGATCGTTCGGCTGTGTTTCCATCGAAAGGAGCGTGCATCGAATGTCCGCGGCATCATCGACGACGTCCGACGCAGGCCGCGTCGTCTCCGGACTCGACCTCGACGCACTCTCCACGTACCTGTCGACGCATCTCGCTGGCGGGATCGACGGAGAGATCACGGCGTCACTCATCAGCGGCGGGCGATCCAACCCCACCTATCGCGTCGCAGACGGCTCGAACACCTGGGTATTACGGCGTCCGCCGTTCGGTCACGTACTTCCGAGCGCTCACGACATGGTTCGGGAATTCACCGTCATCGACGCGCTCGCATCCACGTCGGTGCCGGTACCTGAGGCGTTCCTTCTCTGCGAGGACGAAGACGTACTCGGCGCGACGTTCTATCTGATGGAACTGATCGACGGCAATTCCATCGGCACCCCGGAATCCGCCGCCGCCCTGTCTCCGGCCGATCGAGAACGCGCCGGACTTGCCTTTGCCGATGTCCTCGCCGACCTTCATTCTGTCGATCCTGATTCAGTGGGACTCAACACTTTCGGGCGAACCAACGGATACCTGGAGCGACAACTGGACCGATGGTCGCGGCAATGGGACGCCTCTCGAACCACTGATCGCCCCGAGGTCGCGGCACTCCTCGACAAACTTCGCCGTGCCGTTCCCACCACATCCCTACCCGGGATCGTGCACGGGGACGTCAAACTCGACAATGTTCTCTACTCCCGCTCCGATCCCGGAAAGATTGTTGCCCTTCTAGACTGGGAGATGGCAACACTCGGAGACACACTCGCCGACGTCGGCATCATGCTCAGCTTCTGGGATCAACCCGGAGCCGTCGACAACCCGATCACTCGCGGACTTGCTCGATTGGACGGATTTCCCAGTCGCGCTGCGTTACTCGAACGATATGCCGACCGCCGGAACATCGATCTGCCGGATATCGACTGGTACACGGTGTTCGCCGACTTCAAGATTGCCGTCATCCTCGAGGGCATCAATGCCAGACACGCCAAGGGCGACACTGTCGGCGAAGGATTCGACGACGTCGCCGACATGGTCGGCCCGCTTCTACAGCGTGCGCTCGATCTGACCCGCACTTCCTCTGTTCACGAACTGCGCCGCTGACTTTCTGTGCGACGCGCCCCGAGATTGGAACCACCGACGTGGATTTCGAATACAGTCCGAAAGTCAAAGAGCTGCAACAGAAGCTGACGACTTTCATGCAAGAGCACGTCCTACCCGCCGAAGCCGTTGCAGCGCAGCAATTGGCGGCAGACCCCAGCCACTGGGGCGCACCACCGATCATGGCCGAACTCAAGGCAACGGCCAAGGAATCGGGCCTGTGGAACCTCTTCCTCCCGGCCCGCGAGGGCGCCGGCCTGAGCAACCTCGAATACGCACCGTTGGCGGAATTGACGGGCTGGAGTCCGTTGATCGGTCCCGAAGCCGTCAACTGCAATCCACCGGACACCGGCAATATGGAACTGCTCCATCTCTACGGCACCGAGCAGCAGAAGGCCGAGTGGCTGACCCCACTTCTCGACGGCGATTTCCGATCGTGCTTCTCGATGACCGAACCCGAGGTCGCGAGTTCCGATGCAAACAACGTGTGTCTCGATATCGCGGAGGACGGTGACGAGTGGGTGCTGACCGGACGCAAGTGGTGGTCCACTGCTGCCCTTCGCGAAGACTGCAAGGTTGCGATGGTCATGGGCGTGACCGACTCCGATGCTCCGGTCGGTAGCCGCCACAGCATCGTGCTGGTACCCATGGACACCCCCGGCCTGCAGATCGTCCGTTCCACAACGGTTCTCGGCTTCGACGACCGCCACGAGGGTGGACACGGCGAAATCGTCTTCGACAGTGTTCGTGTCCCCAGGGAAAACCTGCTCGGTCCCCGCGGTCGGGGTTTTGCAGTCGCTCAGGCACGCTTGGGTCCAGGACGCATTCATCACTGCATGCGGTTGATCGGTATGGCAGAGCGCGCAATCGCACTGCTCACCGAACGTGCCAGGACCAGAGTCGCTTTCGGGTCTCCCCTTGCCGATCTCGGTGTTGTACAGGCCAACCTTGCTGATTCCAGGATCAAGCTCGACGCCGCCCGGTTGCTCGTTCTGCGCGCCGCCTGGCGGATGGACGTCGAGGGGAACAAGGCTGCGCGCCATGACATTGCAGCGGCCAAAGTTCTGGTTCCACTGACAGTCAAGGACATCATCGACAACGCCATTCAGGTGTTCGGCGGCGCCGGGCTGTCGCAGGACACCATTCTTCCGGTCCTGTATGCGCAGGCACGGTTCCTGCAGATCGCGGACGGCCCGGACGAAGTCCACCGTCGCTCGCTCGCTCGCGCCGAATTCGCCGCAACTCCAGTCCTCAACGAACCCAAGTGAACGATCCCACAGAGAGTGAATCGTGATGACCAACAACACCGAATCAGCGGTGCAGCGCCAGGGTAGGTCCCGGCGCGCGTCCTTCGCAGCGGCCATCTCCACTTCCCTGGAGTGGTACGACTTCTTCATCTACGCGACTGCTGCGGCACTCGTGTTCAACTCGACGTTCTTCGCCACCGACAGCGAGGTGGTTGCAGCAATGAGTTCGTTTGCCACCGTTGCAGTCGGTTTCATCGCTCGCCCCATCGGCGGCGTGCTCGCGGGACATTTTGGTGACCGCTACGGCCGCAAGCCGGTGTTGGTGGCCGCGGTTGTCCTGATGGCCATTGCCACGTCGCTGGTCGGCTTCGTCCCGAACACCAATGTGATCTGGCTGGCCCCGGCTATCCTTGTCACTCTGCGAATCTGCCAGGGCTTGGCCGTCGGCGCACAGTGGGGCGGCGCAGTGCTGCTGGCAACCGAGAACGCCCCAGCCGACCGTCGTGGATTGTTCGGAAGCTTTGCGCAACTGGGCGTTCCGATTGGCGTCGTGCTCGGAAATATCGTCTTCCTCATTCTTACAGCCACTCTCGCCGCGGATTCGTTCCTCGCCTGGGGCTGGCGCATCCCGTTCTGGATCAGTTTGGTGATGCTCCCGGTCGCGTTCCTCATTCACCGTTATCTCGAGGAGACGCCTGAATTCAAGGCTATTGCCGAGAAGCTCGCAGAATCGCCGGTTGTCCGCAAGTCCCCCATTCTCGAGGTCCTCAAGAAGAACCCGGGCACGGTTCTTGCCGCGGCAGGCGCCAATGCAATCGGTGTGATTTTCTTCTACACGATGATCACCGGATCCGTGCAGTTCGCGACGACGTATCTGGATATCCCGCGGTCGACGGTATTGACGTACATCCTGATTGCCTGCGCCATTCAGATTCCCCTGGTCCCGCTGGCCGGTTACCTCTCCGATCTGTACGGCCGCAAGCTCGTCTTCGGTCTCGGCACCGCGGCGATGATGCTGTGGGGCATTCCGATGTGGCTGATGATCGGCGGCTCCAGTCCGGACACGATCTGGCCGTTCGCAGTGGCCGTGATCGTCGGCGTCGTTGCGATGTCGCTCCAAACCGGCACTCAGGGAACACTCTTCGCAGAATTGTTCCCGCCGGAGATCCGATTCTCCGGAGCGTCGCTCGGCTATCAGATCTCGGCCATCATCGGCGGTTTTGCGCCGATGATCATGGTGATGCTGATCAACGGTAATCCGGACAATGCGTGGAAGGTCGGTTCATTCCTTGCCGCTGCCGGAGCGATCGGACTGATCTGCCTCTACATCATCGTTCGCCGGTACTCGGGAACGTCGACGCCCGCGTCGACCGCGACACGAACGGATGCACAGTACGCGTCCTGATCGAAACGACGAGGTGGGTGGGCGGTTCTTGATACCGCCCACCCACCGTTTTCTCTGCATCAGGTGCGCATGTTGGATGTCGGAGCGTAACGATAGGGTCTTGGTGAACGTCGCCGAGCGCGTAACCAGGCCCTAGGAGTGTGTCAGTCAAGGTGGCAGTGGAATCTTCGGTGCTGCTGAAGTGGTATGCCGATAGCGCCCGTGATCTTCCGTGGCGACGCGACGGAGTCAGTGCCTGGCAGATTCTGATGAGCGAGATCATGCTCCAGCAGACGCCGGTGGTACGGGTCGCGCCGATCTGGGAGGAATGGGTCCAGCGCTGGCCGGTTCCGTCGGCAATGGCGGCGTCGAGCCAGGCTGAGGTACTGCGGGCGTGGGGCAAGCTCGGTTACCCACGACGCGCACTGCGCCTGCACGAGTGTGCCGGCGTCCTGGCCACCGAACACGGCGACGTGGTCCCCAGCGACGTGGACACTTTGCTGTCACTGCCGGGTATCGGCTCCTATACGGCGCGTGCCGTGGCGTGCTTTGCTTACGGACAACGAGTTCCCGTCGTCGACACCAACGTTCGCCGCGTTGTTGCCCGTGCCGTGCACGGCAACGCAGAGCCGGGCAATCCGTCGAACACGCGCGATCTCGCGGACGTCGCCGCACTGTTGCCCCGCACCCGCGCACGAGCGGCAACCTACAGTGCTGCACTGATGGAACTTGGCGCCGTGATCTGCACGGCGCGTACACCCAGCTGCGACAACTGCCCGCTGCCCAATTGCGCTTGGGTTGCCTCCGGAAAACCGGCACACACCGGTCCACCGAAGAAAGTGCAGAAATTCGCCGGTACCGATCGCCAGGTCCGCGGCAAGTTGATGGCCGTTCTTCGAGAGACCCACCATCCCGTCGAACGTGCGCGCCTCGACATCGTCTGGCTCACCGACCCCGGTCAACGCGACCGCGCACTGCATTCACTGCTTGTCGACGGATTGGTGGAACAAACCGAAGACGGCCTGTTTGCACTGGCCGGTGAGGGCAACCGCTGACAGCGGGTTAAGCGCTAACACTCCGGCGAATCTCGAGCTATGGCCCTACGTCCTCACTCTCTGGGCACAAAAGCCTGTGGTGAGGCTGGATTATCGGCCAGACACCGGGTTCCCTCGAGAAGAATTGTGCCCGAATTGCCCTAATTAGGGCATCAATTCTCCGTACCAGTTACTATTTCGGAAGCACACGAAGAATTGGACATTTCACCCAATCTCTCTGTGCCTGTCGGTCCGAAGATTGCAAGCACGAGCACAACGGGGATTAGGAACACAAGGATGTCGGGGCGGGAGGGGGACGCAACTGTCGAGGGCGTCAATCACTCTGCCATCGCCAGACCATTCCCCCGTCAGGCGCTCTTTGCAAAGTTGGATCGCCGGACTCCCCTGACAATTGTGCGCGCCCCGAACGGATACGGTAAATCCGACCTCCTGAAATCCTGGCTCGAATCTTCCGACACCTCGGACCACGATCTCGTGTGGGTTCCGGCTCCACCGCTCAATTCGAGCGCATCGGAATACCTCACCACGATCCTCCGCCAGAGCAGGCAGTCCGGCATTGTTGCCCCACACGTATCCGGCGATCCGTTCACCGACCTCGCCGCCGCATTCTCCGCCGTCACCAATCCAGTTCTCCTGGTATTGATTCGGCCGGATCTCATCCCAAACCACGCACTCGAAGAGCAACTTGTCGAACTAGTCACCCGCTGCCACCAGTTGGACATCGCCGTGACATTGTCGGGACTCACCCTGTTTGCCGAACCATATTTCCTCGAGGTAGATCACGAACTGATCCGTGCCGAGGAACTACTCTTCAACTCGGCCGACACAGCAAACCTACTGACGTTCATCGGGTCGAATCCCCTTCCCGGCGAAGCCGAGAAGATCACGACGATGACCGGCGGCCTACCAACTCTCGTACATGCCGGCGCCGCGGTCGTCGAATTACTACCCACACAACATGATCGAGATCAACTCCTCGAGCTGAACCTGCAACAGACGATCGACGAGTACACCCGGCGCACGACCCTCGATAACACCGACATCGCTGACCATCGGGACTTCCTCGTATCCTGTTCGACAGCGCGAACCCTCGATGTGAGCACTGCAGCGCACCTGTTCGCCTCCCCCGAATCCCGTGACCGGATTCGTGAACGTCTACTCGAGCTGGAATCGGCCGGCACACTCTCCCGGATCGAAATCGGAACTGACGAAAGCTGGGAACTTCCAGCGGCAGTTCGCGCGTCACTGATGGCAACGCAACCACAGCTCGGACTCGATCCGACAGAGCAATTGTCCTCGCTGGCACATTTCCGACTCGATTCCGGCCGACACGCGTCGGCGCTGAAGTACGCGACCGAAGGTGGCGACTGGGATCTTGCCATCAATATTATCGAAAATAATTGGGTAACAATGCTTTCCGAAAGCTTTGATATCGTACGCCGCGCATTGCAACAGATACCGCCCGCAACGGCGAAGAAGAGTTCGATTGCTCTGGCGGGCCGCGACCTGTTCACTATGCAGCCGGGCGACATCCCCAAGCCGATCACCGCGCTGCCTCGCTCTGCCGAAGAACTCCGAGCGATCGGCGCAAGCAAGGACGCCCGCGACGTACTCAATGTCGGCTGTGTTCACTCGATCAGGCTGCGCGTCGCCGGAAAATACGGGCCTGCAGCCGAAACGACCCGCCGCCTGGCCCAGATCAGCAGAAGCGCTCTCGCTACGAACCCCGACGACATCAGCCCGCAACTCCCGTTGATGCGCGTGCAATGGGGTATCACCTTTCAACTGAGCGGACGGTTCGCCGAATCCACCACCGAGATGCGCATGGCGTACTGGGGCGGTGAATCACAAGGCATCGACTTCATCGCCCGCAATGCGGCGGGAGGTGTAGCCATGAATTGGGCGATTGTCGGGGAACCCACTCTGTCACAGGGATGGTCACGGCTCGAGCGCAAACATCCGAACACATATGGATGGCTCCACTCGATGGTACGAACGCCAGGACTGGTAGCCCGTGCGTTGACTGCACTGTGCACTCTCGACCTCCAGGATGCACGTGAGGCCGTCGCAACCCTGGGAGAGCCCGACAACAACGAGGAACTGTGGGCATTTGTCCTCTACACGCACTGCCAGTACGCACTCGCCTGCCGTGAAGAAGCCGCAGCTATCACGTTGCTGCGCAGGGCAATTTCCGACAACCCCACAAAGCTGAAACCCGATTCGTTTGCGCTACCGTTGTTGCGCTCCACCAAAATCGATCTCGCCCTCGCGCTCGGGGACGGAAACTTGGCAATGGCACTGTCGTCGGACATTGCCGAGCCGGCCGCCAACCCCTGGACACTGGTTTCCGTCGCGCGCCTGTATCAGCGGGCCGGTCAGAATGAATCTGCAATCGCGCTGTGCCACCAATTCGATTGGGCGCGAGAGTCGTACCCACGCCCACAAATCGAGGCACTCCTGATTCAAGCCGTCGCGCATTCGCGAGGTGGCGAGCCGCGACGCGCCGCCGAAGCCTGGTCGAATGCCTGCAGCATCGCAGACCAAACCGGCAATCTCCGATCGTTCTCGACCATATCTCGACACGACGTCGATCACCTTGAATCCATAGCGGGTACCGGATCGAGCGCACTTGCCAAATTCCTGAAACTTGCTCCAGGAGAAACATTTCCACACGAACTGAACCTGGTCACCTTGACCGAGCGAGAAAGACAGGTTCTTGATCTGATCGCGTCCGACGCCAGTTTGACGGAGATGGCAAACGCACTCTTCATCTCCGTCAACACGGTCAAGACGCAGGTGCGCACGCTGTACCGAAAGCTTCAAGTCCACAATCGACGCGAAGCACTCGCACGCGGACGGGAGCTACGTCTGCTCTGATCCACCGACGGGATACATTCTGTAGTCATGAGCCATACCTGCGTCTTCTGCAACATCATCTCGGCAGACGAGCCCGCAATTCGTGTTTTCGAAACCGAAACCGTGCTCGCTTTTCTCGACGCCCGCCCGGTCAGTCGCGGACACACCCTTGTTGTGCCCAAACGCCACGCCACCAACCTCGACGGACTCGAAAACCACGAGGGCGCAGAGATGTTCCGGGTAGGCACACTCATCGCCGGCGCGCTGCGGAGCTGCGACATCGCCGCAGACGGCGTCAACATCCTGGTCAACGACGGTCGTGCTGCCGGTCAGACCGTCTTTCACTCCCATCTGCACGTCGTGCCGCGACACAGCGGAGACAAAGCCAAGTTCGCAGCCGGGCTCCTGGCGAGGCGAGCCGTCGAACTCGAAGAAGCGGGAGCGTCGATCCGAAGTCAGCTCTGATCAACCAGGAACGCCGTCACTTCGTCGCGGTACCGGTCTGGTTGATCATCGTGGACAAGGTGACCGGCGTCGGCAATGCGCACATACCGAGTCCCCGGACGCTCTGCCATCTCGCGCATCTGGCCTTGCGGGGTAATCGTGAACTCACCCTCGACGAGAAGGGTGGGCACCTCGATTGCACTCCACTGATCCCAGAAATGTCGCGTGCCCCATTCTTCCGAGATATCGCGGAAGGTCGACACGTCACCGTGCAGGTACCACCCGTCGTCGCGGCGGTCGAACGAATCCAGAAAGTATTGTCCCGCAACCGGACCGAAGAATTCCTTCACCGCGTCATCGGTGGCAAACGGCTGCGGCCACGACGACACCATCTGAGCCCAGTCCTCCGCAGTGCGCCCGCGGAAATCCGGTGCCATGTCCTCGAGAACCAACGCACGCACTCGGTCCGGATGTGCGGCGGCAAAACACCACGCGTGCAGGGCACCCATCGAGTGCCCGATCACGATCATCGGCTCGTCGATGATCGTGACGGCCGACGCAAGGTCTTCGACAAAGGCCTCGGTCGTCAATTCTGCGGGCGCCGGCCGTCCGTGACCGGCCGCGTCGAACGTGTAGACGTGGCCGAACTCGCGAATCCAGGGCACATGGCGGCGCCACGTCCGGGCACTACCCATGAGGCCGTGCAACAACAGAATCGGCTGGCCGGTACCACCTTCGTCATGCAACACGAATGTCACCGTACGCGGTGGAGCCGCGCGGTAATGTCGCTTACATGGCAGTCGTGAAGATCAATGCAATCGAAATCCCCGAGGGCGCGGGCCCCGAACTGGAAAAGCGCTTCGCAGCACGCGCTCATGCCGTGGAGAACTCTCCCGGATTCCTCGGATTCCAGCTCCTGCGCCCCACCGCCGGAGAGAACCGCTACTTCGTGGTCACGCAGTGGGAAAACGAAGAGGCGTTCGCCGACTGGCGTGACGGCCCGGCCCGCGCAGCGCACTCGGGTGAGCGCGCCAAGCCCGTCGCCTCGGGAGCGTCGCTGCTCGAGTTCGAGGTCGTTCTGGACGTCCCCGCCAAGAGTTGATCCGTGATCGTGAAGGGTTTTGGTCGCCTAGCGAACAAAATCCTTCACGATTTTCGTGTGTTCACTGCTAAAGTGCGCTCTGTACACGCGATGGTCGACAGGAATCCGGTGAAAGCCCGGAGCGGTCGCGCCACTGTAATTCGAGGTGAAACCACCTCGACAGCCAGACACTCCGGCCATCGCATTTGACCTAGGGGACGCGAAAATCCCAGGAGGCTTCGATGGCACTCGCCTACTCTCCCGACTCGTCGATCGATTCGACTCGTCTTGCCTTCCTCGCCGCAGCTGTTGTGCTGTTCGCGATGCTGGCTCTCTACCTGGTCGGATTCGACCAGGGCGCAATCTCACGCACAGGCATGTACATGCATGAGCTGATGCACGACGGACGCCACTTGATGGGCCTCCCGTGCCACTAGTCGACAATTTCACGAAGCTTCTGATTCGTGGCTTGTTGGCTGGTTTGATCGCAGGCATCCTTGCCGGCGGAGTTGCATTTGTGCTGGGTGAACCGCACGTCAACGCTGCCATCGCGATCGAAGAAGCCAACAGTGCCGCCGGCGAAACTGCCGGACACTCGCACGGCGACGAAGAAGCTCCACTCGTCAGTCGTGACGGTCAACGCGCTGGACTCTTCCTCGCAACGTCGCTCGCGGGCTTGGCCCTCGGTGCCATCTTCGCCGTAGTCGCCAACTACGCGCGGCGGATCACCACCATGTCCGGACCGTTGTTGGTGATGGCCATCGCACTGGGAGGCTGGCTCGCCATCGAGGCGGTGCCCTTCTTCAAGTACCCGGCCAACCCACCAGCCGTCGGCGATCCCGACACGATCAACCAGCGAACCTGGCTGTGGCTCGCGACCGTGATCCTCGGACTGCTGGCCGTCACCGCGGCCGCCGCGGCGGCAAAAGCTGTATCCGCCCACGAGTTCCTCAGTGTGCGCGTCGCCGCTCCGGTGGCTGCGTTCCTTGTCATCGTGGCAATCGGTTACCTCTCGCTGCCCACGATCAACGAGGTGGGCGACGACTTCCCGGCAACTCTGCTGTGGGAGTTCCGCCTCTCGTCCCTCGCTACACAGGCAACCTTGTGGCTTGCACTCGGATTGGCATTTGCCTTCCTCACCGAGCGCGCGACCAAGGATGCCGATGTCGCGAAAAAGTTCGCCCTGCGCTGACCCTGCTGTGCGCCTTTGTTAACCACGGGCGGTTAACAAAGGCGCACAGCAGTTTGTTTTCAGCTCAGATGATGCACTTCCTGCAGCCCGTACACCGGCGTCGGAATGCCCTCGTAGCGCGCCTTCAACTGCAGCGCCAGATACAGCGAGTAGTGGCGAGACTGATGCAGATTGCCGCCGTGAAACCACAGCGCTTCCTGCTGCGTCGGCTTCCACATGTTGCGCTGCTCGCCCTCCCACGGTCCTGGATCCTTGGTGGTGTTCGACCCCAGGCCCCAGACCTTGCCCACCTTGTCGGCAGTGTCCTGACCGATCAGATCGGCCACCCAGCCGTTCATCGAGCCGTAGCCGGTTGCGTAGACCACCACGTCGGCCGGTAGTTCCGTTCCGTCTTCGAGAATCACGCTGTTCTCGGTCAGCTCACAAATGTTGCCGTGCGCGAGCTTGATGTCCCCGTTCGCGACCAGTTCGGCAGCGCCGACGTCGATGTAGTAACCCGAGCCGCGTCGTAGGTACTTCATGAACAGGCCAGAACCGTCGTCGCCCCAGTCGTGCTCGAAGCCGGCCTTTTCGAGGCGATCGTAGAAGTCCTTGTCGCGCTCACGGATTGCGTCGTACACCGGGATCTGGAACTCGTGCATGATCCGGTACGGCAGCGAACCGAACGTGAGGTCGGCCTTGTGTGTCGTCATACCGGCGGCGAGTGCGCGTTCCGAATACAGATCACCCAAGCCCAGATCCATCAGCGAATCCGACTTCACGATGTGCGTCGAACTGCGCTGCACCATCGTCACGTCGATGCCGTTCTCCCACAGAGCGCCGCAGATGTCGTGCGAGGAGTTGTTCGCCCCGATGACCACAACCTTCTTGCCCACGTACTGATCCGGGCCGGGGTGCTTGCTCGAGTGGTGCTGATCGCCCAGGAACTTGTCCTGCCCGGGGAAGGTCGGAACATTGGCCTTGCCGGACATACCGGTCGCCATCACCAACTGCTTGGGACGCAACGTCAGCTTCTCGCCGTTGCGGTTGACCTCGACGGTCCATTCCTGGGCCTTCTCGTCGAATGACGCCGACGTGCAGGTCGTGGAACTCCAGTACGGAACCTCCATGACCTTGGTGTACATCTCGAGCCAGTCGCCGATCTTGTCCTTGGGCGCGAACACCGGCCAGTTGTCGGGGAACGGCATGTAGGGCAGGTGGTCGTACCAAACCGGATCGTGCAGGCACAGGGACTTGTAGCGTCCGCGCCACTGATCCCCCGGCCGCTCGTGGCTGTCGATCACGATGGCCGGAACTCCGAGCTGACGCATGCGCGCTCCGAGCGCGATTCCGCCCTGGCCGCCGCCGACGATCACGACGTAAGGCTGTGTGGTGTAGCCGAGTTCGCGGTCCTCGATCTCCTTCTGTTCGGCCCAGGTGATGCGGTCCGGGTCTGCCCCGTGCTTCGCGCCGCGTGGCCGGCGGGTGCCCTTGCCCTCTTCGTGTCCCTTGAGTTCCTGCAATGACGTCAGCAGTGTCCAAGCAACAGGATCGCCGAGTTCGTCCTTGAGCCGAAGGTGTCCGTGCGCGCGGCCCGTCGAGGTCTCGAATTCGATCCAGGCCGACGTGACGCCGTCGGCTTCGTCGGGGGTCTCGGTGGTCCGGAATCCTGAAGGATCAGTGTCGTCGAGACGCTCGGAAAGCATGTCGGCAATCTGCTCGCGACCTTCGACGGTCTTGATGTTCCAGGTGAACGAAACCAAGTCTCGCCAGAAGCTGTCGAGGGCGAATTTTGCTGCGACCCGTTCGATGTCACGAGCGGCGAGCGCCGACTCGAAATCCGCCAGCCAGGCGTCGACGCGCTCCTGAGGTGTCACAGCCGTCGAGCTTTCCGCGGCTACGACTGCGGAATCGATGGTTTGCGTCATCACTTCTCCTTCTTTGGGAATGTGATACACAGCACATCGCATAAGTGGCCCGGGTCACAAGCGTTGCAATCCGTTGCAATCCCCGGGCCGTTGAAGTTCTCCCGGACTGTGCCCCGCTACGTTCGCGGCCAGGGACGTCCGGCTAGTTTCTCGACGTCGGAATTGAACCTCCGAAGCCACATCGCAAACGTCGCCACATCCTCAGGTTCCCAATCGGCCACGACCCGATCCAGGCCGTCCACGTTGCCAGCCCGATCCGCACCGAGTCGGCGCATCCCCTCGTCGGTGATGCGGAACTTTCGCGCCATACCGCCATCGGGGTCGGAAATACGTTGAACCAAACCCGAATTCACCATTGCGGACGTCTGGCGACTGAGTGTCGATGTATCCAGCCCGAAGGCCTCGCCGAGTTCACCGATCGACATAGGGCCTTGCATGTCGATGCGACTGAGCAACGTGTAAGCACTTCGATCGAGGTGATTGCCACCATGCTTGTACTGCGGCGGATGGAGGCCGACGTATCGCCCGAGCAGCATGGTTTCGAACTCGATCAAATGCGTGGGCTTGTCCATGCCAGTCCTTCTACCGATCCATTCTCGATCCGCGCACCGAATCTCGACACGACGGGCATCGGCGGCGCACTCGGGTTGCCAATGGCAGCTGCCGTGGCCGAGCACACCAACTGGCGTGTCCTCTTCTGGGGTTCCGCCGTTCTCAGCGTGATCATCGCCGTGCTGATCTGGTTCTTCGTTCCCGCCACCCCGGTACACAACACCGGCGAACGCTTCGATCTGATCGGAGCACTCGGACTGGGAGTCGGATTGGTCTCGCTTCTGCTGGCTGTGTCCAAGGGCGCCGACTGGGGCTTGCTGATCGTGACCTGCATCTGCAACGCTGGAATCGGCCTTGCCTACGGCTCGATGCCCGCCCTCATCATGGGCGCGGTTCCGCCGTCCGCCACGGCGTCGGCCAACAGCTTCAACACCCTGATGCGGTCCGTCGGCACCTCGATCTCCGCCGCTGTCGTTGGCGTTGTCCTGGCTCAGATGAGTATGGACTTCGCCGGTCACACCCTCCCGACGGAAGCCGGGTTCCGTACAGGTCTGCTCATCGCCTGCGGTGCCGCACTGATCGCCGGTGCAATCGCGCTGCTGATTCCCGCACGAAAGAACGCGGCGCAGAAGGAAACTGCCGCAGAGTCAGCACCCCTCACGAAAGTCTGACCTACGCGATTGGTTGCCCGCATGCATTTGCGGGCAACCAGTTCACGCGGATCCAGGCTTCAATCGGCCAAGCCCCAGCGACTGGAAGCCGACAACGTAGAACAACGTCCACAGCACCGTCCAGTCCACGAAACCCAGTGCATTGCCGTGCAATCCGTCGGCCACTGCGGGTTCGTGAAGAATGTGCTCGGCAGCAAAACGGTAGTAGAAGAGGAACGTCACCACTGCCAGCCCCAACGTGAGCACTGCGCGGATCAACAGGTTCACCCCGTCAGCGAACCCAGTCGGCTTGTTTCCGAATGCATTGGCCCAGAAGATCATCCAGAAGGCCCAGCACACACCGAGTTGGGCCGGAAACTGATTCACGACGCCACCCAACTCGGCAACCGCAGCACTTCCCAGCACAACCTTCACAACAGACAGTGCCACGAAGTACAGCCCGGTTCCCAGTGCAAAATTGCCCACCGTAGCCGCGAGTGCGGTTTTCCCTCCACCACCGAACAGCCGCCACGGCCAATTTTCCAGAGTCTGACCGGTCAAGATCACGACCACCACAACGCAGTAGAACCACCCGAGCACGGTGTCGACGGTCATCAATGGATTGGTTGCGGACAGCGATACGGACGGCAGCCCGAAAACGAAATACAGGGCAAGCGTCGGTACCGCGACAAACGCGATCTCGCACAGACCCACCAACGGCTGCTTCATCCCGATGGAGACCCACGGCCAATGCTGCCAGTTCAGCACCACCATCACCCAGGTTCCGAACCCGAACAGCACAAACAGCGCACCGGCGAAGTAGCCGAGACCGCCGGCGCGGTCTGCCGCGAAGTCCGGATACAGACTCCCGATTCCGTTGGCGAGCAACCACGTCACCACAACCGCGAACACGGCTGTCGCTGCCATGATTGCAACGCCCCTGGCCGGCTGCGGCAGTCGATCGAATCCAGCAAACTCGCAGTTGAAGCCGATGAACACCACAAAAAGTATGGCCCAGAACAGCGCTGCATTGAACGGCAACGGATAGAAATTCCAGGGGCTGGTCACCGGATCGGCCAGAAGATACCAACTCGCCAGAGCCAGAACCAGAACGATCACAAGATTTGCAGCACCGAACGGAATCCAGCGGCGCGAGGGTCGACGGCTCGGCGTCGCCGAACCCTTCGGAACATCGACTGTTGCAGTCATATCTTCTTCTCCCGGTTTGTGCCACAAAGCAATTCGCGAAGTGGTCGCGCAACTATGAAGGCGCCGAACCGGACACAGGGAGAGTTGCCGACAGTTGCAATCGATGTCCGATTGTTCGGGTTTGCAACGCGATGCAACCCTTCTATAGTGTGGTCGTCATCACATATAACTCACTCATCGGCTTACCCGCCAACGAGGAGACACTGAATATGAGCATCACCGGCAAAGTTGCACTGGTCACCGGAGCAGGCCAAGGGATTGGACGTGGAATCGCACTCCGGCTCGCCCACGACGGCGCAGACATCGCGCTAGTCGATCTCGACCAGACCAAGCTGGACGCCGTAGCCAACAAGATTCGCGAAATCGGCCGTCGGACAACCACGTTCATCGCGGATGTCAGCGACCGCGACCAGGTGCAGGCAAGCATTGAACACGCACATTCAACGTTGGGCGGCTTCGACATCATCGTCAACAATGCCGGAATTGCACTGGTAGGCCCCCTGTCCGACGTCACCCCCGAGGAAGTCTCCAAGATTTGGAGCGTCAACGTCGACGGCGTGGTGTGGGGTATTCAAGCCGCGGCCGCGAAGTTCAAGGAACTCGGTCAGCGCGGGAAAATCATCAACGCATCGTCCATTGCCGGCCACGACGGTTTTGCCATGTTGGGTGTGTACAGCGCAACAAAATTCGCCGTCCGGGCACTCACTCAAGCTGCGGCCAAGGAATACGCATCAGACGGCATCACAGTCAACGCGTACTGCCCCGGAGTTGTGGGAACCGACATGTGGGTCACCATCGACAAGCGATTCTCCGAACTCACCGGGGCGCCGGAAGGTGCGACCTACGAAAAGTTTGTCGGCGGCATTGCTCTGGGCCGAGCCGAGACTCCCGACGACGTGGCGGGGTTTGTCTCCTATCTGGCCGGACCGGATTCTGATTACATGACCGGCCAAGCCGGACTCATCGACGGAGGGTTGGTATATCGCTGACATGGCCACACCCACAACGCGGTTGCCCGAGCCCGCGATGCCACCCGGTGAGGATCCTCGCAACTACGCGAGGACCCTCGCCGCGGTGTACGACGCCACGATGGCCGGTGATCGATCCCCCGCTCGTCCCCGCGACGTGATCCGCAAGTCCTGGCAGCGGCTGAGAGAGCTGGGAGTCGATCCTGAACAGAGCCGAATCGAACCGTCGATGGATGTGGCAGAACTCGACCTTCGTCGCCGTGAATCGGGCCTGTACGACGTACTCGACGACGTGACCCGCGGACTCGAATCGGTGACAGCGAGCGGCGAGAACATCATGGTTGTCGCGGACATACGTGGAACAGTGCTGTGGCGCAGCGGATCCAATCGGGTACTGGATCAGGCGGGGCGGCTCGGATTTATCGAGGGTGCAAACTGGGCCGAGGACTCTGTCGGCACCAATGCCATCGGCACCGCATTGGTGTCGCATCAAGCCGTTCAGATCTTTTCGGCGGAACACTATGCGCGCAGCCATCATCCGTGGACCTGCGCGGGTGCACCTATTCGAGATCCACGAGACGATCGGGTAATCGGCGTGGTCGACATCAGCGGGCCGGCCAAGACCATTCACCCCACCACACTCGCCTTGGTCGACGCCGTCGCACGTCTTGCCCAATCACACCTGCGTGACAAGCACCGCGACAACCTCGACCAATTACGGTCTGTTGCAGCGCCGATGCTCGCACGCGGCGGATCACCCGCACTGGTCACCGACGCTCATGGCTGGGTTGCGGCGGTCGATTCTCTGCCACATCGCACTCGAATCCTGCTGCCCTCGGCGCTGACTCCCGGCCGGACGTGGTTCCCGGCCCTCGGGCTGTGCGAATTGGATCCGCTACCAGGAGGTTGGCTGATCAGGCCGACCTCCACCGGAAGCAACGTCGCTGCTCCCACAGTGCACGTCGATCTGCGTGATTCCGAGAGCATGTCGGTAACAGTGTCTTCGGAGTTGGGTGAATGGACGTACTCCCCCACCCAGCGCCATGCGGAAATTCTGTTTCTCCTGGGATCGGAGCGAAGAGGGCGCACCGCGTCGCAATTAGCTCAGGACCTGTTCGACGACCCAGCCCGCACGGTGACCGTACGGGCCGAGATGTCCCGCCTACGCAAGAATCTTGCTGGAGTAGTTGCAGCACAACCGTATCGGTTTGTCGATGCAGCGCAGGTCACGCTCTCCTGCCCCGACATCGGTGCACATCTGCTCCCGTTCTCGAACGCTCCAGCCGTCCGGGCCGCCCGAATCAGGGAATGAGGGCCTTGATGTCGGGGACTGCAGTGATCGAGAGAATCTTGCAGTTGTCATCGAACTCGAAGAGATCTGTAGACGCAAAATCCTCCAAACCTTCGCGCTCGACACGCATTTGCATCGCAGCAAACTTGCCCACAACAGTGACAGGGGTCAGCAGACTCACGGTGAACGGCGTGTCCTCACTCTCGGCGAAGAATGCCCGAATCTCGTCAAAACCCCGATTGGTGCGAACACCGACGGGCTCGTGCTGCACAGCACCCTGATGGAACAATTCCATCAACTCATCGATCTGGTGCGATCCGAGCAGCTTGACGTAGCTGTCGACAACGGCGCAGATCTCGTCACGAGAAGGCATGTAGGACTCCTTAATTGAGGGTTGAGTTATCAGCAGATCGAGAAATCAGTGAATGATTCCGCGTTCGAGCAGATGCCGGATTATCTGATCAGCGGCATCGAGAGTCGACGATGACGTCGTATCGATACGAATATCCGGCGAGACCGGAGTTTCGTACGGCGAGTCGATGCCGGTAAAGTTCTTCAACGCACCACTGCGCGCCTTCTTGTACAACCCCTTGGGATCTCGCTTTTCGGCGACAGCCAGCGGGGTGTCGACGAACACCTCGAAGAACTGATCGGCGCCGATGGTTTCCTTGGCGGATTGACGTTCGATCTGAAACGGTGAGATGAACGAAGCGAGGACGATCAGTCCGGCATCGGCCATAAGTTTAGCGACTTCTGTTACGCGGCGGATGTTTTCGACACGATCAGCTTCGGTGAATCCGAGATCACGGTTGAGTCCGTGGCGAACGTTGTCGCCGTCGAGAAGATAGGTATGGCAGCCTAGCGCATGGAGTTTACGCTCCAACTCGTTGGCAATCGCCGACTTACCCGAGCCGGACAACCCGGTGAACCACACTACGCACGGTTTGTGACTGTTGAGCGTCTCTCGCGCCTTCTCGTCGATATCGACGGCCTGCCAGTGAATGTTGTCCGAACGCCGAAGAGAATGCTGGATGAGTCCGGCGCCGACGGTGGTGTTCGTCAACCTGTCGATGAGGATGAATCCACCGGTATCACGGTTGTCGGCGTACGGGTCGAATGGCACCGGACGGTCGAAACTCAGGTTGCAGACACCGATTTCGTTCAGTGCAAGCGTGTCGGTCGCCGTCTTCTCCATAGTATTGACATTGATCTTGTGCTTGGGCTTGGTGATTCGAGCCTGGACCGTCATAGTGCCGATCTGGCAGAGGTACGGCCGCTCCGGGAGCATCTCATGCTCACCCATCCACACCACGTGGGCTTCGAACTGGTCGGCTACCGGGGGCAGCGCATCCGATGAAGCGAGCATGTCGCCGCGGCTGATGTCGATCTCGTCGGTCAGTGTGATGGTCACGGATTGGCCGGCGATGGCTTCGATGAGATCACCGTCCATCGTGACGATGCGCGCGACGGTCGATTCCTTTCCGCTGGGAAGCGCTCGAATCCGATCACCCGGGCGGATGATGCCGGAAGTGACCTGGCCGGAGAAGCCGCGGAAATCGAGGTCGGGGCGGTTGACCCATTGCACCGGCATACGGAACGGGCGTTGCTGCACATCATCGTCGATCTCGACGGTTTCGAGGTGATCGATAAGTGTCGGACCGTCGTACCACGGGGTATTCGCGCTGCGCTCGGTGAGGTTGTCCCCCATATATGCCGACATGGGAATCGGAACGACGTTCTTCAAACCGATTTCGTCTGCAAAAGCACGGTATTCGGCGACAATGTTGTCGAACACCTCCTGCGAGTAGTCGACAAGATCGAGTTTGTTGACGGCGATGACTACATGTCGAATACCGAGCAGTGAAACCAAGTACGAATGGCGGCGGGTTTGAGTGAGCACACCTTTGCGAGCATCGATGAGGATGACCGCGAGGTCAGCTGTCGATGCGCCGGTGACCATGTTGCGGGTGTACTGCTCATGACCAGGAGTATCGGCGACGACAAATTTGCGACGCTCGGTCGTGAAGTACCGGTACGCGACGTCGATAGTGATGCCCTGCTCACGTTCGGCAGCCAGTCCGTCGACGAGGAGCGCGAAATCGAGACCTTCGCCCTGTGTGCCGACCTTGCGTGAGTCGTTTTCCAGAGCCGTAAGTTGGTCTTCGAAAACCAATTTCGATTCGTAGAGAAGGCGACCGATGAGCGTGCTCTTGCCGTCGTCGACACTGCCGCAGGTGATGAAGCGGAGCATCGTCTTGTTGGCATGACGTTCGAGATACTGTTCGATATCGTCGGCAATCAGATCCGAGGAAACGGTCATCAGAAGTACCCCTCTTGCTTCTTCTTCTCCATCGACGCGCTCGAGTCGTGGTCGATGACCCGGCCTTGGCGTTCGGATGTGGTGGTCAACAACATCTCTTGGATGATGTCGGTCAAGGATGTCGCGGTCGATTCGACAGCGCCGGTCAGCGGATAGCACCCGAGGGTTCGGAAACGAACACTCTTGAGTTCCGGTGTTTCACCCGGCAGCAACGGCATCCGGTCGTCGTCGACCATGATCAACGCGCCGTCACGTTCGACGACGGGACGCTTGGCGGCGAAGTACAGCGGGACAATCGGAATCTGTTCCTGGCGTATGTATTCCCACACGTCGAGCTCGGTCCAATTCGAGAGCGGGAACACGCGCAGGCTCTCTCCCGGCGATTTGCGGACGTTGTACATCCGCCACAGCTCCGGCCGCTGCTGTTTCGGATCCCAGCGGTGCGCTGCTGATCGGATCGAGAAGATCCGTTCCTTCGCCCGGGACTTTTCCTCGTCACGCCGGGCGCCGCCGAACGCCCCGTCGAACTTGTAGTGATCAAGAGCTTGCTTGAGTCCCTCGGTTTTCCACATGTCGGTGTGGACGGCACTGCCGTGGGTGAAGGGGTTGATTCCCTTCTCCACACATTCCGGATTCTTGTACACGAGGAGATCGAGGTCCGGCGCCGCTGCTGTCTCGTCGCGAAGGCCGTACATCTCGCGGAACTTCCACGTAGTGTCCACGTGCAGCAACGGAAACGGAAGCTTCGACGGGTAGAACGCCTTGCGCGCCAAGTGCAGCATCACGGCGGAGTCCTTGCCCACCGAATACAGCATCACCGGATTTTCACTCTCGGCGAGCGCTTCTCGCATGATATGGATACTCTCGGCTTCGAGCCGTTCGAGATGCGTCAGCGTGGTAGTCATCGGTTCAGCACCTCCAGTGCGGTAGCAGCAAGTTCAGGGCGGCAGATCAACAAGTCGGGCAACCAAGGGTTCTCTTGGTTGTAGTGCAGAGCAGAGCCATCGATTCGTGAAACATGCAGGCCGGCAGCCTGAGCCACGGCAACCGGGGCGGCAGAATCCCACTCGTACTGTCCGCCGGCATGGGCGTAGATGTCAGCGTCGCCGCGCACTACCGCCATGGCTTTGGCTCCAGCCGAGCCCATCTCGATCAACTCGGCATCCAACGCTCGGGCCAGTGCCATCACTGGCTCCGGCCTCCGAGTGCGACTTACGACAACCCGAGGGTTGGACGGCACGACGTTGTACAGCGGTACCGGGTCTCTACTCGAGTGCGTTATTCCCAGACCCGGGAGCGCCACGGCTCCTGCTGTGAGAGAGCCGTTTTCGAACAATGCAACGTGCACAGCCCAGTCACCGCGGCCGATCTCACCGAACTCGCGGGTTCCGTCGAGTGGGTCGACGATCCAGACACGCGACGCACCGAGCCGCACAGCATTGTCAGGTGATTCTTCCGAGAGCACCGCGTCGCCGCTGAATCGGCGAGCCAGTTCCCCAGCGATGAATTCCTGACTGACTCGGTCTGCACCCTTTCGGAACGCGACGGGATCGACATCGTCGGGAGTCAACGCTTCGCGATACCGGAGGAGCAGTTCTCCTGCGGCAGTGCTGATATCGATGGCAGCGGTTGTATCGCACGTCGCTTCGGGTGGGTCGTCATGATGCGGGGTAGTTCGCGTCATCGATGCTCCAGTCAGTGTGTAATTGCCCTCGCTAGCCCGTCTGCCGAGTACGTGATGTACTCCGTCGGATCGAGGTCTTGGGCCCAGTTGTTGACGATGGTGTCGGCCAGCCCCATGAGGCCGGCCCAGACGAAGGGGATCAGGGAAGGTCCCTCACGGAGTGAAAGCCCCTGTGCACCCGCTGCGTCTTCGAGAGCTGTCCGCAACTCTGCAAATTGTGCTTCGGTGGAATGTCGTAAGTCTTGGACCGCTTGCCCGTCGGAGTTCGAAGCGTCTTCGGTCGTTCTCCACACAGATGCCACGTGCCCGACTCGGGCCCATTGCTTGGTGGTTTCAGGCACGATAGCTGCGATCAGGGCCGATATGCCTTGATCGCGTGGCAATTCGGCAATGAACACGGTCAACTCCTGCTGACTCTCGAAGAGGAGAGCTGCAAAGATGTCGCGTTTGTCGACAAAGTACTGGTAGATGAGTCCGGGACTCATACCGGCTTCTTTGGCGACGCTCCGAATCGTCAGTGCGGCGTAGCCACCCACATCCAGGATGGCTGCTGCAGCATCAAGGATCCCTCGGCGCCGTGCTTCCGTATCTCCGCGGACAGACGTGGTGTTCGTTGCGTTCATCCACACACACTAGCTGCTCGCTAAACAATGTTCAACAGCTATTGAACATTGTTCACAAACTGGCTACTGTCACACCTCATGACATCAAGCACCGAAGACAGAGCAACTGATTCTATTGCGAAAAGTGTTGTGGCATTCGACTTTTCTTCCTCCCGAGTTCTCGTAACCGGAGGGTCCAACGGCCTCGGACTTGCGATTGCACACCGCTTCGTCGACGCCGGCGCGCACGTGACGATTACCGGAACCAAAGCGTCGGCCGACGACTACGAGCACGACCTCTCGGCATTCGTCTACCGGCAGTGCGTCATGACAGATCGCGAGCAGATCGCCGCCGTCGCGGCAGGGCTGTCCGCACTGGACATCTTGGTCAACAACGCAGGTCAAACGCTTACCCAGAAAGGCGAATGGAACCCGGAGGTATTCGAGGAATCGCTCGCGGTGAACGTCGTGAGTGGGTTCCGAATGTCTTCCGCTGTCCTGCCACTGCTCAAGGAAAGCACGCAGAGCGGAGGCGCTTCTATCATCAACGTCGCATCGATGGCGTCGTACTTCGCCGTTGACGTCGTGCCCGGATACGGCGCATCGAAGGGCGCCGTCGTCCAGATGACCAAGACGATGGGATCGAATTGGGCCAAGGACGGCATTCGAGTCAACGCCATAGCCCCTGGACTGACGGCAACAAAAATGACGGCAGGACTCCAGCAGCGCCCTGAACACAGCAAACCGTCACTCGATCGCACACCGATGGCCCGGTGGGCAGACCCGTCCGTGGACGTCGCTCCCGTCGTACTGTTCCTTGCCAGCCCGGCCGCACAATTCGTTACCGGACAGACCTTGCCCGTCGACGGCGGATTCTCGATCAGAGGATGACTTCGATGCCGTCGTCCACCGCGCAACCTGAAGCAACCTCACCGAAACGCGTGCGCATCACCGACCTCCGTTACCCCGTACTCACCGAATCCCAGCAACAGACGTGGGCCTACGCCGAAGCGAACCCGATAACCCTGTCCGTGGACAGCGTTCTCTCCGCCGCGCGAGAACAAACAGGCCTCGGCGATTTCGGTCCTGACGACTTCCGCGAGCGACTGGCGTTGTGGCTCGACGAGATCGACGCCGATCCCAACCGTTCACCGGTCTCCCGGATGACTACTCACGCAGCGTGCACCCGCTACGCGGCCAACCGACTTCGAGTACTGGATGTCCTGCGTCGCCACCCCGAGATTCACGACGAGGAGATCGTGGCTCCCATCATCGTTGTGGGACTGCCGCGTTCGGGTACCACGCATCTCCTGAACCTCATGTCGGCTGATTCCCGTTTCCGGTCGCTGCCACTCTGGGAAAGTCAGGAACCCGTCCCCTTCGCGGGTGACGAACTCGGCGTGGACGGCGTCGACCCGAGATTGCTTCGGAGCCAAGAACGTTGGAACCAGATGCAGGCCAAGAGCCCTCTGGTGGCAGCAATGCATCCGATGACCCCGGAACATATTCACGAGGAACTCGAACTCGAAAGCCTCGATTTCTCGAGTTACAACTTCGAGTGGATGTCGTCGATGGCACCTCGCTGGCGCGATTACTATCTCGCCCACGATCAGCGCCCCCATTACGAGTTCATCAAGACGATGCTCAAACTCCTTCAGTGGCAACGTGGTCCGAACCGTTGGATTCTCAAGTGCCCGCAGCACCTCGAGCAACTCGGTCCACTCATGGACACCTTCCCCGACGCCACCGTCGTCATGACACACCGCGATCCGGTGTCGGTAGTCCAGTCTGCAGCGACGATGGTCGGCTACGGCGCCCGGATGAACTTTCACGAGCTCGACCTGGATGCGGTGTGCGACTACTGGATCGACCGCGTCAGCCGGTTGCTCGATGCGGGAACCCGCGATCTCGCCCTGATCCCCGACGAGCGGCGAGTGGATGTGTACTTCGACCAATTCATGGCGAACGACATCGGAACTGTCGAGCACATCTACAACCGCGCCGGCCTCGAGATGACCGAGCAGGCGCGAGGAGAGATCCGCGAGTACATGTCCAGTCACAAACGCGGTTCGGGCGGTCAGGTTGTGTACGACCTGCGAGCAGACTTCGGCCGAGAACCGGCCGAACTGCGCACTCGATTTGCCAACTATTTTGACGCCTTCTCTGTGAAAGTAGAGGTTCTGTGAACCAGCACATCTCCGATCAAGTCGACGCTCTGATCGCGCAACGACCGGGAAAGACCCTGCTCGAACCTGAGTACACCGACGAAGCGATCACGATCAACGATTTCATCTACCGCAGCGGCGGCACCAGCTCGGCGTACATGATCGTCACGCCGGCCGGCCGGATCATCGTCAACACCGGCTGCGGATTCGAAGGACCGCATCATCGAAAGCTGTTCGACGACATCTACTCCGGGCCGACCAGGTACATCATCACCACTCAAGGCCATACCGACCACGTCGGTGGAGTTCACGCCTTTCGTGAGCCGGGTGCCGTCTACGTGGCCAACGAGCTGAACCAGTCCGTTCAGCTCGACGATGCTCGTGTCATCAAGCGGATGCGTCAATGGGCACCCGTATGGTTCGGCCGGGACGGCGATACCGTCGCACGCTTTGCCGCAGAATTCCCATCCGTGTCCAATGCACAGGACGAGCCGATCCCGGATCTCACTTTCACAGATCGTCTCGACCTCACGGTCGGCGGACTGGATGTCGAATTACATTCCGGTGTCGGCGAAACAGTCGACGGCGCAATGGTGTGGCTTCCACAGCATCGCATCGCGATGATCAGCAACCTGCTCGGCCCCCTCTTCGGCCACTTCCCCAATCTCAATACCGTCCGCGGACAGCGATACCGCTTTGTCGAGCCGTACCTGAAGACAATTCGCACGCTGCGCGACCTGCGACCGCAGACCCTGATCACCGGCCGCGGCGAGCCCATCGAGGGCGAAGAACTCATCGACGCCGTCTTGAAACGGATGTACGACGCCGTCGACTACGTTCACCGCACGACGCTCTCCGGAATCAACGCGGGTAAGTCCGTCGAATCGCTGATGCGCGAAATCAACTTGCCGCCACACCTTTACGTTGGACAGGGCTACGGTCAGGTCAAGTGGGGAGTCAAGACCATCTGGGAAACCTACCTGGGATGGTTCCATCACGACTCCACCACAGCGCTCTACGATCTGCCCCGAACGAAGACTCTGGCTGATCTCGTCGAACTGGCCGGAGTGGAGCGTGCAATCGAACTCGCCGAAACGAGACTCGCCGAAGGAGCAGTGGTCGAGGCCACCGCGCTGTCCGAGGCTGCTCTCGCATTCGAGCCCGATAACGGACCTGCTACCCGCGTCCTCCTGGCCTGCCACCGGGAACTGCTGACACAGCCGTCCACCGAGGCGAACTTCTGGGAATCCGGGTGGCTGGCACACCAGATCAAGAAGCTCGAAGCAGCTGTCGCAGAGTTGGATACGAGCCGATGACCACACTAGAGGCCTTCGCGCCTGCGAAGTTGGGACCGGCGACGCTCCGGAACCGAATCATCAAATCGGCCACGTTCGAGGGAATGACACCCAAAGGTGTGGTCACCGACGAACTGATCGACTTTCATCGCAAGTTCGCTGCCGGCGGCGTCGGTATGACAACAGTGGCCTACTGCGCCGTCGCACCGGAGGGTCGTACTTCCGCAGGGCAGCTCCAGTGGACCGAGGAAACCGCACCCGGGTTACGTCGGCTGACCGACGCGATTCACGCCGAAGGCGCGGCCGTCTCAGCACAGATCGGCCATGCGGGTGCCGTCGCAAACCCGAAATCAAACGGCCACAAGGCAATTACATCGAGTAGACACTTTCACCTGACAACCCTCAGCTTCGCCGAAGCCGCCTCCGAGGCCGACATCGATCGGATCGTCGAGGCCCACGCCCACGCTGCCAGAGCCGCCACCGAAGCAGGGTTCGACGCCATCGAACTGCATTTCGGTCACGGTTACCTCATCAGTTCATTCCTGAGCCCAAAACTGAACCACCGCAACGATTCCTACGGCGGAAGCCTGAAGAATCGAGCACGCTTCGCGCGTCGAACCGCACGCGCCGTCCGAGACGCGGTCGGTACGAAAATCGCCGTGATCGCCAAGGTCAGCATGGATGACGGCGTGCCTGGTGGATTCTGGCTCGCAGAGGCAATCACAGTTGTGCGCTGGCTCGAAGAAGACGGAACCCTGGACGGGGTGGTCCTCACAGCCGGAAGCTCACTCGAGAACCCCCTCTACACGTTCCGAGGTGACGCACCGCTACGGGAATTCGGGGCACTCATGCCGCAGCCACAGAAGCTGGGAATCAAACTCGTGGGAAAACACTTCCTGCGCACCTACCCGTACACCGACGCCTACCTACTCGATCACGCGCGCCAGATCCGCGACGCAGTAGACCTCCCGCTGGTGTTGCTCGGCGGAATCACGGGCAAGGAATCGATCGACCTCGCCATGCGTGAGGGATTCGAGTTCGTCCAAATGGGCCGCGCACTGCTCAGCGACCCGAACTTGATCAAGACGATCGAGGAAGAAGGCCACGGGCAGACGCTCTGTATTCACTGCAACAAATGTATTACCACGATCTACGGGGGAACTCGCTGCGTATTGCGGCCGTGACCCATCCCTGACAGCGCCTCTGCGCACGCGCTGTCAGGGATGTTCGCTGTCAGGCCGGCTCGGAAGCCTGCGTGAGCAGCTGCAGGAACACCTCTTCGGGCTGAGCGCCGGACACAGCGACCGCACGGTTGGCGACGAAGAACGGAACGCCGCTGACCTGGAGCTGGCGGGCCATGGACAGATCCTCGCGCACTGACTCGGCGGCGGCATCGGAGTTGAGCTGCTCACGCACGGTGTCCGCGTCGAGGCCGACGCTCACAGCCAGATCTACCAGCACCTCACGATCGTCGATCACCTTTCCGTCGCTGAAGTGAGCCTTGAACAGTGCTTCGAGGAGTTCGTTCTGTCGCTCACCGGCGAGATGTAGCAGTCTGTGCGCATCAAAAGTGTTGGCGGCGATCACGGTGTCGAAGTCCAGGGTCAATCCGACCTCGGCGGCCGTCGCGCTCACATGCGAGAACATCTGGCGTACCTGATCAGGCGCCATTCCCTTCATCTCGACCAAGGCGTCGAGTTCCGTGCGGCCCTCTCCCACCGGAGTCTCCGGCGCAAGCTGGTACGAGCGCCAGATGACGTTGACGCGGTCCTTGTTCTCGAAACGATCCAGGGCCGAGAGGAACCTGGTCTTTCCGATGTAGCACCACGGACAAGCAACGTCCGACCACACTTCGATGGTCACGTCTTGGTCAATCACGATTTGATCAGTCACCGAAGGTGCAACAACAGCAGCGGCGAGATTAGTCCTTACATCACACGACGAGACCGCACCGGTACGCAACCAGCGATGCACGCACCCGATTGTTCACTCCGAGTTTCGAGAACAACGACGAGACGTGCGATTTGATCGTTGTTTCACCGAGGTACATACGCTCCGCGATTTCACCGTTTCCCAGACCTGTGGCCAACTGCACCAGAACTTCGCGCTCACGGTCGGTGAGCACCGCCAACGCCGTCTGGTCCCGAACAGGTTCACGGGGAGTGGACTCGGCGATAGCCCGCAGAGAATCCCGGCTGAACAGCGCATGGTCGGATGCAACGACGCGCACGGCCTGCTGAAAGGCTTCGGGTGCAGCATCTTTCCGCATGAAGCTGTGTGCGCCGGCCTCGACCGCCTCGATCACCAGGCCGTCGACGTCGAAAGCCGTCATTGCGATGACCTTGGGAGGGTTGGGCATCAACATCAACTGGCGAGTTGCTTCCAAGCCCCCGACGCGGACCATTTTGAGGTCCATCAGTACGACGTGGGGACGAAATCGAGTGACCTTGGCCGGCACTTGGTCGCCGTCCTCGGCCTCTGCAACCACCACGATGTCGGGTGTGGCTTCGAGGATGTCCTTCATCCCGCGCCTCACCCAGGCGTCGTTGTCGACAATCAGCGTCGTCACCCGCGAGTCTGTGTTCATGGTGGGCGCAAGACTACCGAGTGCCACCGACAAAATTATGCGAACCAGGGCACCCAGCAACTGACGAGGAAGTCCTCCCCCAGCGCGCCGGCCTCGACCTTGCCGCCGATCTCGCGTGCCTGCTCGGCCAATCCGCGGAGCCCCGAACGCGAACCGATCGACGTCATCGGAGGCAGATCGCTGAGCTTGTTGCGTGCCAGAATGCGAATTCCGTCATGCGGTGATCCAGTGACGGAAATGACGAGCATTTGATCGCTCGCGTATTTCTGAACATTGGTGAGCGCTTCCTGCACTACGCGATAACACACGTGACCAGCCAACATTCCCACGTCACCCGGAAGCAGTTCCGATTCCAGACGGCAGTGAATGCCGGCCGCACGAGCACCGTTGACCAGATCACCGATCGCATCGATGCCCTGATGCCCACCGTGCTCACGACGATCACCACTTCCCCTGAGCACTCCGACGATGCCCTTCAATTCGTCCAAAGCCTCGTGTGCGGTAGTTCGGATCATGGCTGCGGTATTGACGACCTTCTCCGGATTGTCTGCAGCACTGACTTGCAACCCGCCGGCAAACAACGAAATTCGACTCAAGCTGGCCGCGATTGTGTCGTGCATGTCGCGGGCGATCCGGGTGCGTTCCTCGGTGCGAAT
The DNA here is from genome assembly GCF_019334125.1 of Rhodococcus globerulus. Taxonomy (NCBI): domain Bacteria; kingdom Bacillati; phylum Actinomycetota; class Actinomycetes; order Mycobacteriales; family Nocardiaceae; genus Rhodococcus; species Rhodococcus globerulus. The sequence continues at coordinate 4,973,301 of NZ_CP079698.1, read as the reverse complement.
CATTTCGTCGCGCATCGCATCGGTCTGTTCCGTCGCCAGATCCCGCACGTGCTCGGCCTCGACGAGTTCGGTTTTGGTACGAACGAGAAGCGAGAGCGCCACCACGACGGCGACCATGACGGCTGCGACCAGCCATGGAATCCACAGCGCCAGGTTGTACTGCGCGAGCTCTGTGCCGTCCTTCGGCGCAGCAGTTCCGATTGTCAGCACCGAAAACTCGCGATCCCGAAAGGCGTCGTAGGTCAACGAGATTCCGCATGCGACGTACACCGCCGCGCCCGCGACCGCCAATTGATTTCCGCGCGCGATTCGAGCAACTGCAAACAAAGCGATGAGCGCCGCCGTGGCATCTGTCGGAAAGAACAGAGGACCGACCAGCGTGATCGCCAGAACCGCCCAGGGACGTTGACGCCGCCACACCAGCGATATCCCACCAGCTGCGCCGAGAACAAAGCCGATTCCGACCAGCACCGGTGGCACATTTCCCGACGAGCCGGCGATAGTCGCCGTCATGATCGAGCAGAAAATGCTGAATGCGACGGCGACAGTTGTCCATACGCGTCGTCGCACTGCAGTTCCTCGGGTGGTGATCACCGAGTAAGCGTATAGACCACCACCGACTCCTCGAATCAGCCGATTGGACCACCACGCGCGCAAACAACGACCGAAAGGAGGAGATCACCCGATCTTTCGGCTGACGCGAAAGGCATCCCGGACATCGTTGACTAGTGCCATACCCGCTCTCGAAAGGCACCCATCATGCGATCACTCCGCACTCCCCTCGCCGTCCTCGCCGTCGGCGCAGCCCTGTTCGCAACCATCGCGTCAGGCGAAACCGATGAAGCGAAGAAGGTCGACGACAACGGTTCGTCCGCCGCACCCGCTGCCGCTTTCGGTATCGGTGACGTCGTCGAACTCGGTGACTGGCGCGTTCAGGTACACGGCGTTGTCGATCCGTACGTCTCGACCAATCAGTTCATCACCGCTGATCCCGGAAACCGCTACGTCGTGGTTGACACCGAGGTCACCAACAACAGTGACAAGCCCGCCGCGGTGTCGTCGATGATGTGCTTCGAACTGCAGGACTCGGCAAACAAGTCGTACAACATCACGTTCACCGACAGCAACACGTCGAGCGTCGACGGAGAGCTAGCGCCGGGTGCGGCCAAGCGCGGTGAATTGTCGTATGAGGTCCCCGAAGCCGCCACCGGTCTGCGTTTGCAGTTCAAATGCGATCTGTTCTCGTCCGGCTCGGCAACCATCAACCTGTCGTGAGGCGTCCGGGCGATCTGCTGCTGAGTCCGTGGGCCCTGGTTTCGGTGGCGATCATTCTGATCAACGACCACGTGCTCAAGGACGCCTTCGGAAACACGATGACGGGCAAGCTGTCCGACATAGCCGGTGTGTTCCTGTTTCCACTGCTTCTGCTCTCGGTTCTCGAGGTGCCCAGACGCAGCCTGGTGGGGCGAGCAGCGATCGCCTGGTCCATCGCAGTCACGGGAATAGGCTTTGCCGCCGTGAAAATGGTTGCGCCGGTTGGCGACGCGTACGAGTGGGTGATCGGATTTCTCCGTTGGGCCGCAGCAGGATTACGCGGAAACCTCTTGCCGATCCTCGTCGTCCGCGATCCTTCGGATCTGTGGGTGCTCCCGATACTGCTCGCGAGCTACCTGGTGATCAGAGGTGCTCGAGCGCCGAAAACGGCGCCCGAGCACGAGAAGATCAGTCCAGCGCTGCATCCAATGTGATGTCGACGCCTGTCAAAGCCTTACTGACCGGGCATGTTTCCTTTGCGGCCTGGGCTACCTTGGCAAAACCGTCGGCGTCGAGGCCGTCGACCTCGGCGCGAACGGTGAGCTTGATTCCGGTCAGCTTGAAGCCGACCGTGTCGGGGCCCAACGAGACATCTGCCGTGATGTCGAGGCTCTGCGGAGTTCCCCCGGCCTCGGCGATGAGCGCTGACAATTGCATCGCGTAGCAGGACGAATGTGCCGCGGCGATCAGTTCTTCTGGGCTGGTGGTTCCGCCGGCTTCCTCAGCTGCTCGTTTGGGGAACGACACGTCGAATGTCGCGACTCCGGAACTGGTGAGTTCCACCTGCCCCGATCCGGCTTCCAAGGTGCCGTTCCAGGCCGTGCGTGCGGTACGAGTTGGCATTGGGTGTCCCTACTTCCGTCTGCGGATTGTGTGAAACGCCTTGCCACTCGAACTTACCCGCGACTATCCGAGAAGTGTCGCCGACAGAAGTGCCGCGACGCGTTCGGCTTCCGCGAATCGGACGACGCGGCCGACATCGAGAACCAGTCCCAGCGCCGCGTGAACAAGAAATCGAGCCGACGCGACAGTGAGTTCGGGCCGGGCGTCGACGCACAGGTGCGCCCACTCCTCGACATTGCGTCGCTGAATCTTCCGTAGCTCCTTGCCGGCATCGGCAGGGAGATTTCCGACTTCCGCGAAATAGACGGCAAGCAACTCACTCTGAGCGAAGAAGACGGCAACGTACAGCTCAGCAAGTGTGTGCACAGCCGGGCGCGGAGTCTCGGATTCTGCCAGGGCGGAGCCCAACGTGACGGTCAATTGTTCGGACACCCGATGAAAGGCTGCGGCCAGTAGGTCTGCCTTGCTCGGAAAATGCCGGTACACACTCGATGCGGTGATCCCGGCGGCGGCTCCGATTTCCTCGATGCTGACCTCGTGATACCCACGTTCATGGAAAAGCAGCACCGCTTCGTGAAGCAGCACTTCACGTTTCGATGTACGTTCGAGTCCTGGAATCGTATTGACGCCTTGCAAAGGCGCTACCGACGAGACTCGCCGCGGGAGTTCCATATCGATCACAGACCAGCAGACGGAGAGCATCAAGGACTCGATCTGCTTGGGCGGCAACGTCGATCGATGCCCCGTGACACTGCCGATCACACTCAGAATCGCTGCCGTGACGAGGTCGAGATCGGCACGACCGAGCTCCGGGCGGACCGCAGCCAACGGCTCTGACACCCGCAGGCGCAAGGCCACCACGTCCAGGCGCAGGTTCTCGCGATCCACCTTCTCGAGGTAGCGGCCTTCCCAACGATAGAGCCCGCCCCGACGCCGATTCTCGAGAGTGACACCGATGACTGCGACCATGACGGCTTGCAACTGTTGCCGCGGATCGTCGCTCTCGCAGTGCGCGGAATCGGCCGCATCGAGCAGTGCCCGAGACAAGTTTTCGACCGCGTGAACGAACAGTGCGTATTTGGTGGGGAAATGGCGGTACAGCGCGGGACCGGACACGCCGACGGCAGACGCTATGTCGTCGATACCCACCGCGTGGTACCCGCGCTCACTGAACGCCTCGGCTGCAACCGCCGCGATCTGAGCCTTGCGATTCTTCGGCCGCGTGCGCGAAGTGGATTCATCGCCACGTGCGACGACGCGTGTCCGTCCGGGCATGAATCCCTCCATTCGTTTCACAGCTACCGTATCGGATTCTCCGAACACCCTTGACACTGCCACTCAAGGTGTTATGTTAACCGCTATTCGCACAATCTCGCAGATAGATTCACCACTGAAGAGACCCTCCTGCGGCACGAGTTACGGCCTACGCCAAGGGAACACATTTCGCCAGATCAACCGTGAGAAGGAAGCTGTGTGCTGATGATTCGCATGTGTTGTACCGTTTCCCCGAGTTCGTCATGACCTCGTCCACAGCGGGTCTCCTGACGGAACTCGACAACGGCATTCTGCGTTTGACCTTCAACCGCCCCGAACGCATGAACGCAGCCGACTTCGAGACCATGAAAAGTCTCATCGACGCTGTTACCGACGCCGGCGACAACCCGGATGTGCGCACCATCGTCATCACCGGAGCAGGCCGCGCCTTCTGTACGGGAGCAGACCTCGCAGCTATCACAACCAATCCGACAGATCCCCAGATCGTCATGGACACCGCAAACACCGTGATTCGCGCCATCACCAGCACCTCCGTGCCCGTGATCGCCGCAGTCAACGGACCTGCCGCAGGTGTAGGCGTCTCCATCGCCCTCGCCGCAGACCTGACCTATGCTGCCGAAAGTGCCTACTTCCTCATGTCTTTCGTCAACATCGGACTGATGTCCGACGGCGGCGCCAGCGCATTGATTCCGGCAGCGATCGGCCGGGCGCGTGCAGCCGAGATGCTTCTGCTGGGTGAGCGTCTATCCGCTACAGATGCAGCGCAATTCGGGCTCGTCTCCAAAACCCTTCCCGACGATCAGTTCGCTGCACACATCGAGTCCGTCGCGAAGCGCACCAGCGCAGCGCCCCGTCGTGCTCTCCAACTCACCAAAGCCGCACTGAACGCCGCAACACTCGATCGCATCGACTCCGCTCTGGAACTCGAAAAGACCGGTCAAGCAGAACTTCTTGTCGGAGCCGACTTCGCCGAAGGCGCGACCGCAATGCTTCAGAAACGCGCACCCCACTTCAAGTGATTGAGAGGAAACAGTAGATGCCCTCCACCGATACAGCGTCCGAGGTACAGCGCCTGCGACGCACCAACTGGAACAATCAGGTTGCCCGCCACGCGCAGATGATCCCGGGCCGCATCGCGCTGCGATTCCAGGGCGATTCCATCACCTGGAGCACGCTGAACGAGCGCGTCGAAAAACTGGCAGACGCGCTCTCCCGGCGCGGCGTCAGTTTTGGTGACCGCGTTCTGATCCTGATGCTGAACCGCCCCGAGTACCTCGAGATTGTTCTCGCGACCAATGCGTTGGGCGCGATCGCTGTCCCGGTGAACTTCCGACTGACCCCACCTGAGGTCGCCTACCTTGTCAACGACTCGGGCTCCAAAGTCATTGTCGCGGAGGGCCCGTTGGCTCCGTTGGCCGGCGCAGCCCGCGCAGCGTCCGAGGGCATCGACATCTCCATCACGGTGGGCGCACCCGCTGAGGGCGACAGCTTGAACTACGAGGACTTGATCAGCGAACCGGGTGAACCTCATGCATTGATCGACATCCCGGACGACACACCGGCTCTCATCATGTACACCTCGGGAACCACAGGACGCCCCAAAGGTTCCGTGCTCTCGCATTCCAATCTCTCGTCACAAGCGTTGACCTGCATTCGTGCCTTCCACCTGTTCAACGAGGATTCCATCGGCTTCTGTGCGTCGCCGATGTTCCACATCGCTGCCCTCGGTTCCATCGCCCCAAGCCTGCAACTGGGCACTACCACGGTGATCCACCCGGTTGGCGCATTCGACCCGGGTCAGCTTCTCGATATCCTCGAAGCCGAGAAGGTCACCAGCTTGTTCCTCGTGCCCGTGCAGTGGCAGGCGGTGTGTGCAGTTCAGAAAGCCCAACCTCGAGCCCTCTCGCTCAAGAACATTTCCTGGGGTGCCGCCCCGTCGTCGGACACGATCTTGCGGGCAATGGCCGAAACCTTCCCTGATGCGTTCAACGTCGCAGTCTTCGGGCAAACCGAAATGTCTCCCATCACTTGCGTACTCGACGGCGATGACGCCATCCGTAAGCTCGGTTCAGTCGGCCGGGTCATCCCCACCATCTCGGCTCGCGTCGTCGACGAGAACATGGATGACGTGGCACCCGGCGAAATCGGGGAAATTGTCTACCGCGGACCCACAATGATGAGTGAGTACTGGAATAACCCCCAGGCCACCGCAGATGCCTTCCACGGCGGGTGGTTTCACTCCGGCGACCTGGTCCGTGTCGACGACGAAGGATTTGTGTACGTCGTCGACCGCAAGAAGGACATGATCATCTCCGGCGGCGAGAACATCTACTGCGCCGAGGTCGAGAACGTTCTGTACGAACACGAATTGATAGTCGAAGCCGCGGTCGTCGGGCGTCCCGACGCCAAGTGGGGCGAGGTACCGGTAGCGATCATCGCGATGACCCCCGGTTCAACCGTGGACCTGACCATCGAGGAGCTGAGCACCTTCCTCAATGATCGCCTGGCACGGTACAAGCACCCCAAGGACATCATCGTCGTGGAAGCCTTGCCGCGCAATGCAAGTGGCAAGGTAGTCAAGGGCGAACTGCGTGAACAGGCTCGGGCTGTAGACGTAGTGTCCTGAACGTCATGTCCTGAACGTCATAGAGCGGGCGGCATCTCGATCGAGAGGTGCCGTCCGTTTGCGTGTCGTCAGGCGCCGCGTGAATGCAGCATGCGGTGCAGTTCGCGGACCTCATCGACCAGCTCCGGAACCGGCCCTTCCACCGGAAGATTCGGCGCAACCTCGTTGATCGGGAGGGATCGTACCGGCCCCGAGGCCACTCCCCACTCCGTAAGCCATTCACTCAACTGCGCAGACGAACACACGTACACGATCCGGCCCAATCCCACCCAGGCATGAGCAGCCGAACACATCGGACAATGCTCGCCGGAGGTGAATACCGTTGCCGTAGAGCGCTCTTCCGTCGTCAGATACTGCGCGGCCCACCGCGCCAACTCGAATTCCGGATGTCGTGTGCTGTCGCCTCCCGCAATTCGGTTTCGATCTTCCGCGAGGAAAGTCCCGTCAGCGGCAGCAAGTACCGATCCAAACGGTTCGTCGCCTTCGTCCAATGCCTCTCGCGCCAATTCGACACAACGTCGCAGATGGCCCATCTCGATCTCGTTCATGAATATGCTCTCTCCCCGTGATACACAAAACGGGCGGCACCGGTAAGGGTGCCGCCCGTTTTCGTTTACAGCTCTGTACTACTTACTCTGCGGCGCTTTCGCTCTCGCCTGCCTTGGACAGTTCGATCGGCGGTGCGTCCGGCACGTCGATCGGCTTCTTCGTAGGCGTGAACGTGAACTTCGCGTCCTCGCCCGAGCCTTCGCCGTCCCAGCCTTCGACGTCGACGAGCACGATGTGTCCCGGTCCGATCTCTCCGAAGAGGATCTTCTCGGACATCTGGTCCTCGATCTCGCGCTGGATGGTGCGACGCAGCGGCCGCGCACCCAGTACCGGATCGAATCCGCGCTTGGCCAGAAGCGACTTGGCCTTGTCGGTGACCTCCATGGCCATGTCCTTGTTCTTGAGTGCCTTCTCGACGCGAGCAAGCATCAGGTCCACCATCTGAACGATCTGCTCGTTCGTGAGCTGATGGAACACGACGATGTCGTCGATACGGTTCAAGAACTCGGGGCGGAAGTGCTTCTTCAGCTCATCGTGCACCTTGAGCTTCATCCGCTCGTAGTTCGAGCCGGTGCCCGTTCCCGAGCTGAAGCCCAGGCCGACAGCCTTGGAGATATCCGACGTACCGAGGTTGGACGTGAAGATCAGCACCGTGTTCTTGAAGTCGACGGTACGACCCTGACCGTCGGTGAGACGGCCGTCCTCGAGCACCTGCAGGAGGGTGTTGTAGATCTCCTGGTGTGCCTTCTCGATCTCGTCGAACAGCACGACGCTGAACGGCTTGCGACGGACCTTCTCGGTGAGCTGGCCACCCTCTTCGTATCCGACGTACCCGGGAGGGGCACCGAACAGACGCGAAGCGGTGAAGCGGTCGTGGAACTCGCCCATGTCGATCTGGATCAGAGCGTCGTCGTCGCCGAACAGGAAGTTGGCGAGCGACTTCGCGAGCTCCGTCTTACCGACACCGGACGGGCCGGCGAAGATGAAGGAGCCCGAGGGACGCTTGGGATCCTTCAGACCTGCACGCGTACGACGGATCGCCTTCGAGACGGACTTGACTGCCTCTTCCTGGCCGATGATCCGCTTGTGCAGTTCCTCTTCCATACGGAGCAGACGAGTGGTCTCCTCCTCCGTGAGCTTGAAGACGGGGATGCCGGTCCAGTTGCCCAGAACCTCGGCGATCTGCTCGTCGTCGACCTCGGCGATGACGTCCAGGTCGCCCGCACGCCACTGCTTCTCACGCTCAGCACGCTGAGCAACGAGGGTCTTTTCCTTGTCACGCAGGTTCGCGGCCTTCTCGAAGTCCTGCGCGTCGATCGCGGACTCCTTCTCGCGACGCGCGTCGGCGATGCGATCGTCGAATTCGCGCAGGTCCGGCGGTGCAGTCATCCGACGGATGCGCATTCGCGCGCCCGCCTCGTCGATGAGGTCGATCGCCTTGTCCGGCAAGAAGCGGTCGTTGATGTAGCGGTCGGCCAGCGTCGCAGCTGCCACGAGAGCACCGTCCGTGATGGACACACGGTGGTGAGCCTCGTAGCGGTCACGAAGACCCTTGAGGATCTCGATGGTGTGCTCGACGGTGGGCTCGCCCACCTGAACGGGCTGGAAACGACGCTCGAGTGCGGCATCCTTCTCGATGTACTTGCGGTACTCGTCGAGAGTGGTGGCACCGATGGTCTGCAGCTCACCGCGGGCAAGCTTGGGCTTGAGGATGGAGGCCGCGTCGATAGCGCCCTCAGCCGCGCCCGCACCCACGAGAGTGTGCAGCTCGTCGATGAACAAGATGATGTCGCCGCGGGTGTTGATCTCCTTGAGAACCTTCTTCAGGCGCTCTTCGAAGTCACCGCGGTAACGGCTGCCGGCCACGAGCGACCCGAGGTCGAGCGTGTACAGCTGCTTGTCCTTGAGGGTCTCGGGGACCTCACCGTTGACGATTGCCTGAGCCAGGCCCTCGACAACAGCGGTCTTACCGACACCGGGTTCACCGATGAGGACCGGGTTGTTCTTGGTACGACGCGAGAGAACCTGCATGACACGCTCGATTTCCTTCGAGCGGCCGATGACCGGGTCCAGCTTGCCTTCGAGGGCAGCTTGCGTCAGGTTGCGACCGAACTGGTCGAGCACGAGCGAGGTGGACGGCGTGCCGGCCTCTCCGCGAGTGCCACCGGTTTCGGTGGGCTCTTTGCCCTGGTAGCCCGACAGCAGCTGGATGACCTGCTGGCGGACACGGTTGAGATCGGCACCGAGCTTGACCAGAACCTGGGCTGCAACGCCCTCACCCTCGCGGATGAGACCGAGCAGGATGTGCTCCGTACCGATGTAGTTGTGTCCGAGCTGCAGCGCTTCGCGCAGACTCAGCTCGAGGACTTTCTTGGCGCGCGGTGTGAAGGGGATGTGACCGGACGGAGCCTGCTGGCCCTGGCCGATGATCTCCTCGACCTGGCTGCGGACTCCCTCGAGGGAGATACCCAACGACTCCAACGACTTGGCGGCAACACCTTCGCCCTCGTGAATGAGGCCGAGGAGGATGTGCTCCGTACCGATGTAGTTGTGGTTGAGCATCCTGGCTTCTTCTTGAGCCAGGACAACAACGCGCCGCGCGCGATCGGTGAACCTCTCGAACATCGCTCTCCCTCACACTCTCCGGCGGGCAGGTTCGAGACCGGATGTCTCGTCCCTGGTCGCCGCGTTTCGCTCCGGCACTACAGACTGATCGCCTCGCCGGTCAGCAGACATGGCGTCTACGAATCGACTGAGGTTGCACGACCCCACTTATTACTCTAGAGGGCGCGAAGTCCACCTGCTGCTCCTCCACCCGATTGGCAGGGGATACCGGCTTACTTACATCTCACAACGTCGCAGCTCCGGCAATCGTTTCCCACTTCCTGTACGCCTGAAGCGAACAGGTACGTATATCGAGTTCGGCGCTGAGATCAGCCGATAATCGGGAGCACTCGATCACACGGGATTTCACGGGTCGCCGACGGATCGAGTGCCGCCAGCGTCAACGCTGCCGTTCTCTGTGACGCCACCACGGCAATGTGGTCCGACCGGTCCTGCGGGCAACCATCCTGCACCACAATGTTGGACGCATTCGACGCCGCGAGTATTCCGCTGGTGTACGGAACCACTACTTGGTCGTAGCGAGTCACGATATTGGAGTACTCGACGGTGTCCGCGTACACGCCGGCGTCACGCAGCTCGGACACAAAGCTCGCGTTGTCGAAATCCGGACCGCCGACGCCTTTCGGCGGACCGACGTCGGAACCGTTCCACAGCGGGGCTATCGACACGATCTTCGAGACCTTGTCGTCACCGCCTGAGAACTTGGCGTAGTACCCACTGACGGTCGTCCCCTGCGAATGTCCGACGAGATCGACTTTCGAGGCACCCGTCGCCTCCAGTACTCCGTCGACGAAGTCCGATAACTGCTGTGCACTCTCCGGCAGCGGCGCGAGGCCACCTGCAGCCGACAACGGCCATGGCAGGTCGGATCGGTTCCCGAACGTGAGTGCAAAAACGCAATAACCCTCGTTCGCGAGAACCGGCGCAAGTACCGCCCAGTTGGTCTGACGGTTTGCCGCGGTTCCGTGGACGAGGACCACGGGATCCGGATGCGCCACCGAAGGCGTGCACGAGTAGTTGTTGGTTCCCGGCACTGATCCCCCGGGGTCGAGCGCTTCCAGCGCAATCCCGCTGGCGAAACCGAACGGAACAGGCAGTGTTGAAGTGACAGACGGTGTAGTCACGGGCGGCGTATCCGCCGACGCACGTTCCGGCGCGGCAGCAGCCCCCAGTACTGCTGCCGCAACCGCCGCGCAGGCTAGTGCCCGTATGCCCATCGCACGCCTCCATGCTCTGCTCAACCCACGATGGGCCACACCGGATGACACGGTACCGGTCGCGGGTGCGATGGATCGAGCGCATTGAGAGCAAATGTCGCGGCGCGCAGCGATGCCGCGATGGCGAGGTGATCGGAGATGTCTTGCTCACAACCGTCCTGGACAACAATGTTGGTGGCGTTCAGCCCAGGCTTGAGACCATTTGTGTACGGAAGAACCAGCTCGTCGTATCGCGTCGTGATGTTCGTGTAGTGAACACCCGACGCGTAGACGCCACCGGCACGAAGATTCTCGATGAACTCCGATCCCGCGCCCATGTTCAAGCAGGCTTTACAGATCGGGAATCCGGCCTGCGCTGCCGCGGACACCCCGAGATCACGCATGGTGCGCCCGATGCTGACCTGCTCGTTTCCGAGCGTTCCCTTCCACAGCGGCGCAACCGAGATGATGTTGTCCACTTTGTCGGCGCCACCGAGGAACTTCGCGTAATACCCGTTGATGATCGTGCCCTGCGAATGTCCGATCAGATCTACCGACGACGCTCCGGTAGCACCAAGAACCTGATCGACAAAACTCGACAATTGCGCTGCACTGGAAGGTATTTCCTGCATCCCACCGATCGCCGACAGCGGCCACGGCTGTTCCGGAAAATTGCCGTAGGTCAGCGCGAAAACGCAGTACCCCTCATTGGCGAGCAATGGCGAATAGGTAGCCCAGTTGGTCGCCCTGTTGCCGGCCGTACCATGCACGAGCACAACGGGATTCGGATGTTCAGCAGTCGGCTTACACGAAAAGTCGTTGGATCCGGGAGCCGAACCACCAGGATTCCCCAACTCCTGGGGAACGCCGGCAAGAAACGCGCTGGGAACGGGCAACGGTGCCTGCGCCGACGCCGTCGACCCCATCCCGACGAGGATCGCCGCCGCGAGTACAACTCCCCCGAAAATCCCAGTTCTGCGCACGATCGACTCCTCTGACGGCAGATACAAACCGTGCAGACGCTAACAAACTAGAACGCGTTATCAATCGCTTTTCGGAAAACGCGCCCACAATGTGCTGATTCCACCCTCTGGATCGGCCACCACCGAAGATCGATGTGGAACCCGGCCAACCTCAGCCTATCGCCACCAAATTCGGTCTCACCTATGACATTCCACCCGATTGGCGAAATAACTCAGGCTCAGTCGCCGGGTGGACCACCACTGAGGACACCATTATCTTTGGCGCACTTGGGGACAACCGGTCGCAACGGCGTCGACATCGACACCGTCGCACAAGAATGGGTCCACAAAGCCGATCTCATTTTTCCGACAAGCACGGCACCCACGCCACCATCGCCTACAGAGAACCAACTCACTTCACCATTTCCGGACGCCCCGCTGTCCGATACACCGTAACCGCCACCAACATCCCCCCAGACAACGAATGCGACCCGTCATCAGCAACATTCGACATCGTCGCCACACCTGGATACGCCACGGCGGAAGTGATGATCTTCCTGATCCAGTCAGATCAGGGTCACCCCGAGTCCCTCGACAAGGCAGCGATCGACCAGATCATCTCGACGATCCGAAAGTCGGAGACCACGGACGCAACAGTTCGTTGAACTGGCGGGCCCGAATCCGTCGGGGAACAGAAAAAGGGTTCGACCACAACAGTGTGCGGTCGAACCCTTTTCAGGAAAATCTAGCGAGCAGAAGGACGCACGATCGGGAACAGGATCGTCTCGCGGATTCCGAGGCCGGTGAGCGCCATCAGTAGTCGATCGATACCCATGCCGGTTCCCGTGGTGGGCGGCATGCCCTGCTCCATGGCGGCAAGGAATTCCTCGTCCAGCACCATTGCTTCGTCATCGCCGGCCGACGCGAGGCGCGCCTGATCGACAAAACGCTCACGCTGGATGACCGGGTCGACCAGCTCGGAGTAGCCTGTCGCCAGCTCGAATCCGCGAATGTAGAGGTCCCACTTCTCGGTGACACCCTTCTTACTGCGGTGATCACGAGTCAGGGGCGACGTCTCGACCGGGAAGTCCCGCACGAACGTCGGCACGTACAGCTGATCGCCGCACTGGTGCTCCCACAGCTCCTCGACAAGCTTGCCGTGGCCGTAACCCTTGTCCTTGGGAACCTCGAGGCCGACCTTCTCCGCCAAGGCGAGAAGCTCGTCGACCGTCGTATCCGGCGTGACCTCGGTGCCGATGGCAGCCGACAGCGACGGGTACATCTCGAGAACCTGCCACTCGCCACTGACGTCGTACTCGGAACCGTCGGCGAGGGTGAGGACCTGCGTGCCGAATGCTTCCTGCGCAACTTCCTGGACGAGCTCACGAATCATCTTCGCGGAATCGTCGTACGTGCCGTAGGCCTCGTACGTCTCGAGCATCGCAAACTCGGGCGAGTGAGTGGAGTCGACGCCCTCGTTGCGGAAGTTGCGGTTGATCTCGAAGACCTTCTCGATACCGCCGACGACGCAACGCTTGAGGAACAGTTCCGGCGCGATACGCAGGTACAGGTCGATATCGAGGGCGTTGGAGTGTGTGACGAACGGGCGAGCTGCCGCGCCGCCGTGCAGCGTCTGCAGCATCGGCGTCTCGACCTCGAGGAAGCCGCGGCTCTCGAGCGCATTACGCAGCGCACGGACAACAGCGACACGCTTGCGGGCGTTGTCCCGAGCCTCGGGCCGAACGATCAGGTCCGCGTAGCGCTGACGCACACGGGACTCTTCACTCATTTCCTTGTGAGCGACCGGCAGGGGACGCAGCGCCTTGGACGCGATCTGCCACGCGTCGGCCATCACGCTGAGCTCACCCCGACGGGAGCTGATGACCTCACCGTGGATGAAGACGAAGTCGCCGAGGTCGACGTCGGACTTCCAGGCGGCCAGTGCCTCTTCGCCGACGCCGGCGAGGCTGATCATGGCCTGCAGCTGGGTACCGTCGCCCTCCTGCAAAGTCGCGAAGCACAGCTTGCCGGTGTTGCGCATGAAGATGACGCGGCCGACGACGCCGACAATCACGCCGGTAGCGGTGTCAGCTTCGAGTTCCGGGAACTCGGCACGGATCTGCGCCAGAGTATGCGTGCGATCAACCGAGACCGGGTACGCCTCCTGCCCCTGCGCCAGGATCCGTTCACGCTTCTCGCGCCGGATACGGAGCTGCTCGGGGGTGTCGTCGACTGGCTGGGCTTCTACATCACTCACGGGGTACAAGACTACTGGGCCGTGTCCACCGCGTTTGTTGCTGGTAGCACCGCGGCCACCGCGAGCACGATTCCCGACAGGAGGTAGAGGCCAACCCTGACGTGATTCCACATCGTCCAAGCGGCCTCGTATGACGACCATGCGCCTGCGTCGGTAGCCCTGACCGAGGCAAAAGCGTCGTTGCGTGGGACGTGGTAGATCGCTGTCACCGCGAAGGACGCGAGCACCCCGCCGCAACCGACAACAGCGAGCACCCAACCGTCCGGTCTCGAGATCGATGCCCAGATTCCGGCGGCGATCGCGGTGAGCGCCGATCCGACGAGGGGCAGCATCAAGGCACTCCGCGGTGCTTCCACGTTGAACGCCTGCATCGACGTAATCGCGGTATGTGCATCCACCGAGCGCAGGGCCGGCATCACGAAGGCGGAGAATGCGAACAGCGCACCGCCGGCGACCAGTGCACCGAACGCAGTCACGCCGACCAGCAACTCCAGAAAGATCTCGGATTTCTTCACGACCAGACCCCCGTTCGAGCAGCCTCGGCGGCAAAAGTGGTGAAATCTCGAGCGGGTCGTTTCAGGACCTCTTCGACGACGCCGGTCACACTTTGATTTCGTCCGTCGAGAACCTCGGCAAACAGGTACGTGAGCAACTCCACGACATCACTCGGGACTCCGACTTCCGCCATGCCGTCGGAAAACTGTTGCAGTCCAATTCTTTCGAATGACACCGCACGCCCCGACGCCGCCGAAATCGCCTCAACGGCCTCCACGAAGGTGAGCAACTCCGGACCCGTCACCTCGAGAACTCGGCCGAGGAGGTCGGTCCGAGTCAATGCGGCCACCGCCACATCGGCGAGATCGTCGACGTCGATGAACGGCTCCCCCACCTCGCCTACCGGAAGTTCCAGGTGACCTTCCCGAATCGGATCGAGTAGATACCCCTCACTGAAGTTCTGGGCAAACCAACTGGCCCGCACCACAGCCCATTCCAGACCGCTGTCGGCCAGAACCTGCTCGGCTTTCTGCGCCGCAGGTTCACCGCGTCCGGACAGGAGCACCATGCGACGAACCCCCTCGCGGTACGCAAGCTCCGCGAGTTCCTCGATGTGGGTGCTCGATTCCGGCACTGCGAGGTCCGGCGCATAGGTCACGTATGCCGCTTCGACACCGGACATCGCGGGCTGCCACGTCGTCTGATCGTTCCAGTCGAAACGCGTCCCGGATGTTCTCGACGCGATTCGGGTACGGATTCCCACCGCCGTCAGCCTCTGCGCAACGCGCGCACCGGTCTTGCCGGTACCACCGATCACCACTGCCGATTGAATGTCGCTTGTTGTAGTCATGAACTCATTCGATCGCGCGGCGGCAATACGATCCATAGTCAAAGGTCGCAAAAACATACGTCAGCGTCTACCGTCGAAACATGGATGCATTGTCGATGATGCTGGCCGGATCGCGGGCGGAGGGCGCTTTTCTGCTGCGCTCGCTGCTCGATCCGCCCTGGTCATTACGTATCGAAGACCACGCACCCGTCACCGTGCTGATTCTGGTTCGCGGCAGCGCAGTAGTCGTCCCGGACACTGGACAGACCGAGAACCTCGAGGCCGGCGACATTGCACTCCTGCGCGGCCCCGATCCCTATACGGTCGCCGATAACCCAAGCACCCCGATCCACGTACTCATCGACGAGGCACAAAACTGCGCCGCAGTCGACGGATCACCACTCGAGGACATGTCGGTTCTCGGCGTTCGCACGTGGGGCAACTCGACCAGCGGCCAGACCGTCATGCTCACGGGCACATACCGTTTGGACTCCTATGTCAGCCGTCAGATCCTCGACAGCCTGACACCCGTCGCGGTAGTCCGACGCAGCATCGAAACCGCGCCGATGACAACGCTTCTGGAACAACAAATCGCCGCGGACGGGCCAGGACAGGAAGTGTTGTTGGACAGGCTCCTCGACCTGGTTCTGATCTCGGCGGTCCGTACCTGGTTCGCGGCGAACCCGGATCGATCACCGCGATGGATCAAGGCCTACGAGGATCCCATCATCGGACATGCCTTGCGGCTCATACACAATCGGCCGGAACACCCCTGGACGGTCGCGACTTTGGCCCAGGAGGCCGGCTGTTCGCGAGCGGCCTTCGCGCGCCGGTTCACCAACTTCATGGGGATCGGACCCGTCGGCTATCTGACCGAGTGGCGCTTGTCGGTGGCGGCGGATCTACTCGCAGACCCGGCACGAACAGTGTCGTCGATCGCGCGAGAAGTGGGTTACTCGAGCCCCTTTGCCCTCACAACCGCCTTCACCCGACATCACGGGGTGAGCCCGAAAGCGTTCCGGCAAACCCGCCGGCCGCCTCAGTGGGCGGAAACCGCCGCCAACTCACGGGTGCAATGACGCACTCCGCTGAGCGCACCGAGCAAGCCTGCAGCCTTGATCGCCTTGTATCCGCCAACCAAGTCGGTGGCGTTACGCAGGCCGAGTTGCTGCAACGACGCAGCGGCCAGACTCGAGGTGTAGCCCTCGGAGCAGACGATCACCCACTCGACGTCGTGGTCGGTGGCCAACGCGAGGTGTGCGCTGCTGGTGGGGTCGAGTCGCCACTCGAGAACGTTCCGCTCGATCGCGAGTGCGCCGGGAAGAGTTCCCTCGATGGCGCGCTGCGCCTGCGGGCGAATGTCGACGAAGATCGCCCCGCGATGAAAGGCTTCGGTGAGCTGGAAGACGTACATACGATCGATCTGTGCGCGAGCGTCGTCGAGCATTTGGTCGATAGTCATTTTCAAACTCCCTCGGGCTGGTCGGTCAGCTCGGTACGTGTGCGACGAAGTGTGTTGTTGTCCGTGACTTCGTAGTAGGACATTGCCGTCAATGGCGGCGAGTAGGCATGGACGCTCAAAGTCGGTGAATCAGAGCTTATTTCGATCTTCGATCCGGGCTGCGGCGGTGTCCATACGACGTCGTGTACCCAACCGAGCTGGAATGCCGCCTGATCGCCGGCGTCGAGCTGACGCTCCACCAATTCTTCACCTGCCCAGCGATATTCGGTGAGCGAACCACTGAGAACCGTGAGGGCCCCGAAAGAACCTGCGTGGTCATGTAATTCGGTGTTACGTTCCGGAACCCAGCTGATGAGCCAGACGTCGACGTCGTCGTCGGCATACAAGCGAGTGGACCACCGCTCGACGGTCGGGAACGCCTCGGGAATGAGGTGATCGAAACGTCCGTCGAGAACACCGTTTGCACCCTCGTCAGTGAGGCGCAGAAGATCAGCGGGACGCAAGCGGGTGGGCAACGAAGCCCGGTTCTGACGTCGTCCGGACGAACCGCGATTAGCCCCGTTACCTGCGGAAACACCACGACCAGATGCAAGAGTAGGGGTCAAAACAGAGAGATCTGCAGAATATGTGGGTAGCACGAGCTAGCTCCAAGGAGATGTGAATTGGTCAAGGCAGCGGTCAGCCTCGACAACACTCCTGAGCACTCATGCAGCGATTCACGTTGACCATTGTGGCACAACTTCTGCGATCGCGAAACCTGTGGAGAGAATTCCCTACGTCACACATGGACGGTCACGCTATCGGCCGTCGACCCGATCCCCTACGCGCCTGATTGCGCTCGAACACCAACCGCAACCCCTCGAGCGTGAGATCCCGTTCGAGGTGCTCGATGGTGGCGGACTCCGGAATGATCAGCGGTGCACTGTCTCCCGTGGCGATCACCGCGACGTCCAAGCCACCGAACTCCGGCAACTCCTCACGAACGCGTCGTACCAATCCGTCTACAAGACCGGCAAAGCCGAACACGGCTCCTGACTGCATGCACTCCACGGTGTTCTTTCCGACCACCGAACGCGGACGCACCAATTCCACTTTCCGCAGTGCGGCAGACTGCGACGCCAAGGCGTCGGTCGAGATCTCGAGGCCCGGCGCAATACAGCCGCCCAGAAACTCACCCTTGCCCGACACGACGTCGATACACGTCGACGTTCCGAAATCGACAACGATGCAGGGGCTCTCGTAAAGATAATGCGCAGCAAGGCTGTTCACGATCCTGTCGGCACCCACCTCTTTGGGATTGTCCACCAGCAGCGGCACTCCGGTTCGCACACCTGGTTCAACCACAACGTGCGGAACATGTCCCCAGTACCGCCCGAGCATCACGCGAATCTCACGCAGCACCGACGGTACCGTCGACAACGCCGCGACACCGGTGATCTGATCGACATGCTGCCCCAGCAGCCCGCGGAAGGTCAACGCCAATTCATCAGCCGTCATCCGCGGATCGGTACGCATCCGCCAGTCCTGCAACAACTTCGAATACTCACCAACCCCGGAGAACAATCCCAGAACGATGTTGGTGTTCCGCACGTCGACCGTGAGCAGCACGGTTAGACCAGACTGGATTCGCGCTCGGCGTCCAGGGTCGACAGCATACGAGGAGTGATCAGACCGGAACCTTCGGGTGCGTGCGCTGGGTCGGAACCAAGTTCCACCTGGTTGTTGTCGGCGTCGACGAACACGACTCGCGGGTTGTACTCCTTGACTTCCTGCGCGTTCATCACGCCGTACGCGATGAGGATCACGAGATCGCCCGGCTTGACCAGATGCGCTGCCGCACCGTTGATTCCGATGACACCGCTGCCGCGCTCACCCGCAATGACGTAGGTCTCGAGGCGGGCACCGTTGTCGATGTCCACAATGCACACCTGCTCACCTTCGAGCAGATCGGCGGCGTCCATCAGATCCTCGTCGACAGTGACCGAGCCGACGTAATGCAGATCGGCATGAGTCACCGTCGCGCGGTGGATCTTCGACTTCATCATGGTGCGAAACATATCCAAGGTCCTTTACTCGTGAGGGGGCTCAGTGAGACAGCAGGTCGTCAACAGCGTCGGCGGAAGGATCGGTGTCACGTTCGAGGAATCCGGTTCCCACCGCGACTCCCACGTTGTCGATCAAGCGGGTGGTACCGAGCTTGGCGGCCACCAACAGTCGGCCGTCACCTCGCTCCGGGGCCGGTCCGAGATCAACACCACGAACTTCGAGATAGTCGACCTCGATCTCGGGGACTGCGGACAGAACGGCGCGCGCAGTCTCGAGGATCGCTTCTGCACCACCGGCGGCAGCATGAGCGCCGGCGATCAGCGCCGCCGACAATGCCACGGCCGCGGTCCGCTGACTCTCGTCGAGATAACGGTTGCGGGAGGACAATGCAAGTCCGTCGAACTCGCGGACCGTCGGAACACCGATGATCTGCACGTCGAAGTTGAGATCCCACACCATCTGACGGATCAGCGTCAGCTGCTGGTAGTCCTTTTCCCCGAAGTACGCGTGGTTGGGAGCCACGATCTGCAGCAGCTTCGCCACCACCGTCAGCATGCCTGCGAAGTGCGTCGGGCGGGCGCCGCCTTCGAGTTCGCTGCCCAACGGACCCGGCATTACTGTCGTGCGCTGACCGCGCGGATACATCGTCTTCGCGCTCGGCGCGAAGACCAACTCGACGCCCTCAGCCCGAAGCAGATCAAGGTCCGCGTCGAGAGTGCGTGGGTACGCGTCCAGGTCCTCGCCCGCACTGAACTGCAGCGGATTCACGAAGATGGAGACGACGACAACCGCTCCGGTGATCTTGGCCTGACGAACCAACTCGATGTGCCCCGCGTGAAGAGCGCCCATCGTCGGAACCAACGCCACCTGGCGACCCACTCCGCGCAAGGCCTTCGACACACGCCGAATCATGTCCGGCTCGTGGTGCACTGTCAGTTCGCCGCGCTTGTATCCGCCCTGCAAATCACTCACGACGGTCACCTCCCGTTTCAGTCAAGATGTCGAACAATGTGGTGGGGGCGCCCACCCGCTGGGCCGATCGCAAGGACATCGCTCGATATCCGGCTGCAAGCTCCGGGTCGAGATCCGTCAGTACTCGTAAATGTGTCTCGACAGCCGCGGCATCACCGCGAGCCACCGGACCCGTCAATGCCGACGGGCCGCGTCGTAATGCGTTGTCCAAGGCAGCGGAGAGAAGTGGCTGCAAAACCCGCTCTGCAACTCCTCCGGGATCGCCGTCGATCAACTGCTGACCGAGCAGCTCATCTCCCTGCAACGACGCGCGCAGCGCCTCGACGGCATCCACCACCAGCGTGACGAGGTGATTACTGCCGTGCGCCAATGCAGCGTGGTACAGCGCACGGTTCTCCTCGCGGACCCGAACCGGTTCGCCGCCGATCTCGAGGACCAGCGATTGAGCGATCGCATACCCGATGTCATCTGCAGCGGTGATCCCGAAGCACGCCGACGACAACCGTGCGGTGTCCTCGTCATGCCCGGTGAACGTCATCGCCGGATGGATAGCCAATGGCAGCGCGCCCAGTTCCGTCAACGGAGCCAGGATCGAAATCCCGTTGGCACCGGATGTGTGGGCCACAAGTGTCCCGGGCTTGACTGCGTTCGTAGCTGCCAGGCCCTTGACCAGATCCGCCAGTTGATCGTCCGGAACTGCAAGGATCAACAATTCCGAACGAGCTGCAACATCGGCGGCAGGCAGGATCTCGGAATCGGGCAGTCGTTTAGCCGCCCGCGCAACTGATGCCGCAGAGACAGCAGAGCATGCGCCGACAATGTGTCCAGCGCGCTCGAGTGCGGCGCCTACAGCAGTTCCGACCCGCCCTGCCGAGACAATTCCAACCGTCAATCGCGCAGGCACAGGTCCGTTAGTGATCCCGAAGGAAGTCACCGGATTCCTCTCGTTCGTTCCAGTCCCGCTCTGCGGGTACCAGACGTTCTTCGACGAGGATATCCCCCGCGCCAGACGCGACGCTATGGACGAGCGAGTGATCTAGGACTCAACGGCTCTCAATCCTCACGGCGCCGACGACGCCCCGAGCCTTCCGCCGGATTCGCAGAACTGAGATTTGCCATGATCTCGGCCACCGTCAAACCGTTGGAGTGAGCACCGCTGTCGGCGCTGTCCGGGACTGCGCGACGCCGACGACGTGGTTCCTCCGTGGGTTCGGATGTTGGCTCAGGAGCACTGCTTGCAGGTGTGACAATTGGCTCAGGAGCACTGCTTGCAGGTGTGGCTACTGGCTCTTCGACTACTTCGGCGACCACTGGCTCTTCGACAACTTCGGCGACTACCTCGACCACTTCTTCGACTACTGGCTCGTCAACGACCGGCTTGGCGACCGGCTTGGCGACAGGCTTGACGGTCTCAGGCTTCACAACTGCAGGCTTCGCGATCGGCGGCGTGACAACCACAGGCTTCACTGCGGCAACAGCAGGCTCACGGTTTTCGCCGCGCTGCGCGCCTTGCGCTTGCTGCGAATTGCGTTTGACCTGAGCATCTTTCACTGCCGCATTCTTCGCAGCTGCCTCGCGCCACGCGACTTCCTCGAACACGACGGTGGTTTCGGCGGTGACCGGACCGTCGTTCGGCGACGCCAACCCACCTACCTGAGGGCTCGGGGAATTGGTGGCGTTCTGACCGGCACCGGGTACGTACAGGCCCGATGCTGCGGGTTGATATGCGCTGTAGGAACCGCCGCCGAGTTCTCCGACGCGCGTCGAGTCGGCCTTCAAAGCCGGGCGTTCGGGGAGTAATCCACCGTCGAAGAGCGCTTCGAGATTGCGTCGCAGCGCCACCAATTCTTCGCGAAGCGCCGACAGTTCTGCCGAGTCGGTGCCGACTTCGCGGCGGATACGACTTTCGACACTCAACTCGTATTCGCGTCGAGCGGAAATCTCACGCTCCAGCTGCAGCTCGTACACGGTCTGCAAGTCCGCGACCTTTGCTTTGTCGAGCGCCGATTCGCGGCGGTACTTCGTCATCGCGATCGCACCCAGCGTGGCTGCCCAGAGCGCCACCACCAGTCCGACACGAAGGAGTTGAACACTGTTACTGAAGATCAGAAACAGTGAGGCGATGACGGCGAGAGCAAGAAGACCGGCAACGATCATCTGGCTCGCGCTGCGCTTGCTACGGCGCGCAGACTTCGATCGACCAGAATTCGTCATGGTTGCCAGGGTACTTGTCGAGAGCGCAGGTGCCATGGACCTTACCCATGCGATTCGCCTACCGCAGCGCTCAGTGCGCCGGCTCGTCCGGTGTATCTTCTGGCGTCTTACAACAGTGTTCGAGCCACAGCGCGGCTGCTACCAGCGCAATTGCTGCACCAAGTCCGACCCACGCCCCCGGCGTGTCCTCGGCGGCAGCTTTCAAAACGGATCGTTGTGGGATCAGATACACCAGTGCTCCGATCCACACCCCGGTGGTAGCTGAACCGACCAGTACTGACGCTTTTGCGAGCGCGAGGGCGCGTGCAGCAGCGATCGGGTGCAGTTGTCGATAACCGTCGCCGATCTGGCTTCCCTTGATCCGGGACCGAATGACAAACGCGAGGATCACCTCGGCGATCGCGGCCAGATACAGCGACGCGCCCGCGTACACCGGGATGGGCGGCATCGAACCGTAGAACACACGAATCAGAATCCAGGTGGCAACCGCGGCCACTCCGGTCAAAACCAGTAGTTCGCTGATTTTTGTCGGTTTCATGCCCCGATCCTGTTCGGTCACCGAATCAGAACCGAATCCGTGACGCGCACTCCGTCGCGCTCCGAGCGATCGAGGTTCGCGAGCACCTGCGCAACAGCCCGAACCTCCTGATCGACCATCAGGGTTGCACCTGGTTCGACGTCAAGCCAGGGAATGAGTACAAAGGCCCGCAGATGTGCCCGCGGGTGCGGCAGCGTCAGCTCCGGATCAGCACTGACAATTCCTTCACAATCCACCACGTCGACGTCCAAGCTCCGCGGACCCCATCGCTGATCACGCACCCGATCGGCGTCTTCCTCGAGTTTGCGCGACCGCAGCAGCCAGTCGTAGCTTCCGGCCGTCGGATCGTCCACGAGTAGGACGGCGTTGAGAAAATCCTGCTGTTCGACGCCACCCCACGGCGCGGTCGAATACACCGGTGACACAGCCACTACGGCGTCTCCGAGACCGTCGACCGCAGATTGCAAATGGGCCAGGCTATCGCCGATGTTCGAGCCGATCGACAGAACGGCCCGAGTCATTTCTGCCTCGTCCGATGAGCAACGACAGCAACGTCTGCGAACACGAGTGGGATCGGTGCCGACGGCTTGTGGACAACAACTTCGACGCTCTGCACCCGCGTATCCGTCATGACGTTGTCGGCGATCTCGGCAGCAACGGTTTCGATGAGATCGCGTGACGGTCCACCGACAATCGCTGCGGCAGCCTCGGCCAACTCGCCGTAGTGCAGCGTGTGTTCGAGATTGTCCGACGCGGCTGCCGGGGCCAAGTCCATCCACACCGTGACGTCGATGAAGAAGTCCTGACCGTCACGCTTCTCATGGTCGAAAACACCATGATTGCCACGGACTTTCAGTCCTCGTAACTCGATCCGATCGCCCATGTCAGTCCCTTTCCCGTCCACGAGACCACGCTTCCACAACAGCGATAGCGTCGAGTGACGCCTGGGCGTCGTGAACACGAACACCCCACGCGCCATCACGTGCGGCAAGCGCGGAGACCACCGCTGTCGCAGTTTCACGGCCGGCCGGCGGACGCGGCGTCCCGTCGGAATCGCTGAGCAGCGACCCGAGGAAACGCTTACGCGACGCCCCCACCAGAACAGGAAAACCCAACGCCGTGAACTCGGGCAACGCCCGCAGCAGTGCCCAGTTGTGGTCGGCGTTCTTCGCGAACCCCAGGCCCGGATCGAGGATGATGGCAGAGGAATCGACACCCGCTTTCAGTGCGAGGTCGACCTGAGTCAGGAGTTCATCACGAACGTCGGTGACAACGTCGTCGTAGTGATCGGCGCTGCCGCGGTGAACGTAGTCACTCGCCGAGCGCCAGTGCATCAGAACCCACGGAATCCCGGCATCAGCAACCACCGACGCCATGTCGGCATCTGCGCGACCACCGGATACGTCGTTGACGATGTCGACGCCGGCTTCGATCGCGGCAGCGGCAACCGATGCGCGCATGGTGTCGACGCTGACGCGAATGCCCGCGGCCACCAACTCCTCGATGACCGGCGCTACCCGTGCCGCTTCCACTTTCGGATCAACCCTCGAGGCTCCGGGCCGGGTCGATTCGCCACCGACATCGACGATGTCTACGCCCAGAGCTTTCAGTTCCAGTCCGCGGGCAAGCGCCGCATCTCGATCGAGGAACCGGCCACCGTCCGAGAATGAATCAGCGGTGACGTTGAGGACCCCCATCACCAGCGTCCGACCCGGATCCGTCGACACGCCGCCCGCCGAGTTCACTGCGCTCACTTACGAAGAATGAGGTCCAGAGCCTCGGAACGCGAGGCCGCGCTGGACTGCAGGAGCCCACGAACAGCCGACGTCGTCGTGTTCGCACCGGGCTTGCGGATACCACGCATCGCCATGCACAGATGCTCGGCCTCGATGACCACGATGGCACCGCGCGGATCGAGCTTGCGCATCAACGCATCGGCGATCTGGCTTGTCAGCCGTTCTTGGACCTGCGGCCGCTTTGCGTACAGATCGACAACTCGCGCCAACTTGGACAGGCCGGTGACCTTGCCGGATTTACCCGGGATATAGCCGACATGTGCCACTCCGTGGAACGAGACCAGGTGATGTTCGCAGGTCGAGTACATCGGAATGTCTCGCACGAGCACCAGTTCCTGGTGTCCTTCGTCGAACGTGGTGTTCAGCGCCTGATCCGGTTCGGAGTACAGCCCGGCAAAGATCTCCTTGTACGACCGAGCCACCCGTGCGGGTGTATCGAGCAAACCGGGACGGTCCGGATCCTCGCCCACCGCGATCAACAGTTCACGAACCGCTGCTTCTGCACGGGCCTGATCGAACGGCCGCCCTGTTTCAACCGATACCAGTTCACTGACCACTTCATTCACCGACAACCGAACGCTCCTCGAGAGTTTGTTTCATACCCCGCCGCATGAGCCTAACGGCGGTTGGTCAGCGAGATCCGTCCGGTCCGTCCCAGCGCATGGTGCTCGGTCCGTCGTCGCTCGACGCGGCGTTGGGATCCGACTCCGGCGCCAGCCACTGATCCTGACCCTCGACGCCCGTGTTTCCACCGGCATTTCCACGGTTCGGATCGGCAAACGGCCCACCGTCCGGGTACTGCACCGGGTAGCTCGGTTGACCCTGTTGACCCGTGTAATGCTGGGTCGGGTACTGAGGCTGGCCCTGGTACTGCTGGCCCGAATTCTGCTGCTGGCCCGAATTCTGCTGACCATAGGCCTGCTCACCCGGATGGCTCTGCGGCTGACCGTACTGACCGGGTGCTGGCTGGCTGTACTGACCGGGTGCCGGCTGGCTGTACTGACCCGGTGCCGGCTGACCGTACTGGCCCGGCGCAGGCTGTGCCTGGTTAGGAGCGCCCTGGTTGGGCGTGCCCTGGTATCCGCCGGTCTGCTGGCCGGGGTACGCCTGCGTCTCGTTCTCGCGCGGCGGCCAACCCGGAGCCGACCAACCGGCCGGTGCTCCGTAGTCGGGAGTACCCGGCGCAGGTGCGGGTTGCTGGGGGGCCGCAGGCTGCTGCTGCGGAGCATTGGGCTGTGCGTAGCCGTTGGAACCGCCGATGCTCGAGGCAGCGGGCGCACCCGACTTCACGAGCACGGGCGCCGGAGCCGGCTCCGGCCACGTCTCGCCACGCTCGATCGCCAATTCGCGAGGCGTCTTGACCGGCGGACGATCCGACGGCGTGCGGCCACCGAAATCATTGAACGCCGTGATGCGCGGACGCTTTTCGACGCCGGCAAGAATCTTCTCGAGATCCTTGCGGGTCAACGTCTCACGCTCGAGCAGTTCGCTGGCAATGAGGTCGAGGGCGTCACGGTACTCGCTGAGAATTGCCCACGCTTCGGTGTGCGCGGCCTCGATGAGGTTGCGCACCTCCTCGTCGATCTCACGGGCGATCTCATGCGAGTAGTCGGACTGCACGCCCATCGAACGGCCGAGGAACGGATCGCCGCCCTCCTGCCCGTAGCGGACTGCACCGAGCTTGGCGCTCATGCCGTATTCGGTGACCATCGCGCGAGCGATCTTGGTGGCCATGTCGATATCCGACGACGCTCCGGTAGTGGGCTCGTGGAAGACCAATTCCTCCGCGGCGCGTCCACCCATCGCCATCACGAGGCGAGCGATCATCTCGGAGCGCGTCATCAAACCCTTGTCGTCCTCTGGCACCGTCATCGCGTGGCCGCCGGTGCGACCGCGAGCGAGAATGGTGACCTTGTAGACAGGCTCGATGTCGGGCATCGCCCACGCCGCGAGTGTGTGTCCACCCTCGTGGTACGCGGTGATCTTCTTCTCGTGCTCGCTGATGATGCGGCTCTTGCGACGCGGTCCACCGACAACGCGGTCGACGGATTCCTCCAGTGCGGCTTCCGTGATGACGGTGCCGTTCTCGCGCGCCGTGAGTAGTGCGGCCTCGTTGATGACGTTGGCCAGATCAGCGCCCGACATACCGACGGTCCGCTTGGCGAGACCCTCGAGGTCTGCGTTGGGATCGATCGGCTTGCCCTGCGAATGAACACGCAGGATGGCGCGTCGGCCGGCGAGGTCGGGGGCACCGACGGGAATCTGGCGGTCGAAGCGGCCCGGACGGAGCAGAGCCGGGTCGAGAATGTCTGGGCGGTTGGTTGCGGCGATCAGGATGATGCCGGTGCGGTCACCGAAACCGTCCATCTCGACGAGCAACTGGTTAAGAGTCTGTTCACGTTCGTCGTGCCCGCCGCCGAGGCCTGCGCCACGCTGACGACCGACGGCGTCGATCTCGTCGACAAAGATGATGCAAGGGCTGTTCTGCTTGGCCTGCTCGAACATGTCACGAACACGCGACGCGCCGACACCGACAAACATCTCGACAAAATCGGAACCGGAGATGGTGAAGAACGGGACACCGGCTTCGCCTGCAACAGCGCGAGCGAGGAGCGTCTTACCGGTACCGGGAGGCCCGTACAGCAGGACACCGCGCGGGATCTTGGCACCGAGGGCCTGGTAGCGCGTCGGGTTCTGGAGGAAGTCCTTGATTTCGTACAGCTCTTCGACAGCTTCGTCCGCACCGGCGACATCGGCGAACGTGGTCTTGGGCATGTCCTTGGACAGCTGCTTGGCCTTCGACTTACCGAAGCCCATCACACCGCCGCGTCCCCCGCCGCCCTGCATGCGGTTCATGACGAAGAAGAAGATGCCGAACAGAATGATCATCGGCAGGACGAACAACAGAATCGACGTCAGCCAACTCTGAGTGGTGACGGTGGTGTTGAACTTCTCGAGCCCGGCACCCTCGATGTCCTGGAAGATCTGCTGGGACGCACTCTCGGGGTACTTCGCCAAGATCTGCGTCTGGCCACCAGTCGCGTCGTTACCTTCCTTGAGCCACAGGCGAACCTGCTGCTCACGGTCGTCGATCTGCGCAGACGTGACGTTTTTGGCGTCTATCTGGGAGATCGCGACCGACGTATCGACGGTCTTGAAGCCACGGGTGTCGTTACCGAAGTAGCTGAAGGCGTAGATCACCATCAGCACGACGGCTACGAGTAGCACGTTACGGAACACAGTCTTACGGTTCATACAGGTCGGCCGATGTGGCCGGTCCTTTCGGGAGTGCGGGTCTGCCGGTCGCCGCCGGCTGTCAACCGGACACCTGCAGGTTACCGTGGTCGGTCCTGTCTGTGCCCGTCAGCAGCCGTCGAGGTCGATCGAAACGATCGTCTGCAATTTCAACGACGACCAGGACCACGAGGTTCCCGAGCAACCACAGCGCATAGTTCCCTGTAAGCGAACACGCACTCCAACGTCCTGCTCAGCGAGCGAACACACACTCCTACCTCACGCGAGGCAGCGAGTTCAGCCGCCGTAGACCTCGGGATCCAGCAATCCGATGTAGGGCAGATCGCGGTAACGCTCGGCGTAGTCGAGTCCGTAACCGACGACAAATTCGTTGGGAATGTCGAAGCCCACGTCACGAACGTCGACGTCGATCTTCACGGCGTCGGGCTTGCGGAGCAGCGTGACGACCTCGAGCGACGCGGGGTTCCGGGTCTTGAGGTTGCGCATCAGCCAGGAAAGCGTGAGACCGGAGTCGATGATGTCCTCGACGATCAGCACGTGACGGCCGGCGATGTCCTTGTCGAGGTCCTTGAGAATGCGGACGACGCCCGAAGACGAGGTCGAGGACCCGTAAGAGCTGACGGCCATGAACTCCATCTGAGACGGAATCGGGAGAGCCCGGGCAAAGTCCGTCATGAAGAAGACTGCGCCTTTGAGAACACCGATCAGGAGCAGGTCACCCTCGGGTGCACCGACGGGGTAACGCGCCGCGATCTCCTCCGCGAGTTCGGCCGTTCGCTGACGAATCTGTTCCTCGGTAATCAGTACCGATGCGATGTCACCCTCGTACACGCGTCAAACCCTTCGTCGGTCTTCGAATCCGACGGTCAGCCTGCCACGTCGACGAACCACCACCAACCTCGACTCCGGGGTTCCGCCACCGATCGCGACACCACCTTGCCCCCGCCAATCGGCAATCAATGCATCGACGGCTCGTAACTGCTTGTCCGTCAACGCTTTTGCACCACTGCCGAGAAGCCAGCTCCGGAGAACGCGCCGTCGGATCGCGCCGGCGGATTCGGCAAGTGTGTCCACTTCCACTTCCCCGTCGACAACAACGCGAAGCAGTACGGCGCCGGCAAGCGCGTCGAGAACCTGCCCGTCCTCACGTAATTGTGTGGCAGTGCGGGCCAGTGCTTCGGCAACTCCGCCCGCAAGAATTTCTTCGAGTAGCGGCAAGGCCTCGTGCCGCAATCGAACCCTCGTGAACTCGTCGTTGGTGTTGTGCGGGTCCTCCCACGGCGTGATCGACAGGTCCTCACACGCGGCTCGGGTCACGCCGCGTCGCACGCCGAGCAGCGGCCGGCCCCACGGATCGTCGAAGGCCTGCATTCCCTGAATGGATCGACCACCGGATCCGCGGGCGAGTCCGAGAAGAACCGTTTCGGCCTGGTCGTCGAGGGTGTGTCCGAGCAGAACCGGTGCATCTCCCCGGCTGCCGTCCAGTGCCTCGTAGCGCGCATCACGGGCGGCGGCCTCCAGGCTGCCGTTGCCGTGGACGTCGACAGTGAGTACCCGCGCCGAGCGAACTCCCAGAGCCAGTGCCTGATCAGCGGCGGCGCGAGCGACGACGTCCGAGCCCTCCTGCAGACGATGGTCGACGATCAGCGCGTCCACCGACTCCGCTTCGGCCACCGCAGCGGCAGTGAGCGCCAAGGAATCAGCACCACCGGACAGCGCCACACACACCCGGCCGTGAGAGTGGTAGCGACGCAGCCACCCCCGCAGCGCCAGCCGCATTTCCAGCAGTGACGCAGTTTCAGGCAGCACCGTCTAACCGAGCACGCGTGTCACCCACGCGTCGGGATGGTCGATCTCGTCGAGCAACGGCAATGTTTCCGGGCCGGTCCAGATGGTGTTGAACTGCTCCATCCCGACTTTGAGAACCACGGCGTCGACAAACGCCTTGCCTCGGACGTACTGCGCCATCTTGGCGTCCATGCCGAGCAGCATCTTGATGATGCGCTGGACCGGATTGGACTTGCGTTGCCGACGCTTGTCGAAGGCGGCGCGAATCGTGGCGACGGACGGCACAACGGCAGGCCCGACTGCATCCATCACGTGGTCGGCGTGACCTTCGAGCAGAGTGCCGAGAACCAGCATGCGATCAAGTGCTTCGCGTTGCGGCTCCGCCTGCGACGCACGCAGCAGCCCGATGATTCCGCCGGGGGTGGCGTCGTCACCGTCGGCTGCAGGGTTCTTCCTGGACCGCAGTTCGGCGGTGAGACGCCCAACGACATCCGTCATCGACTCGTCGACGCTCGCGCTCAATGTTTCGACGGATTCCTTCATGTAATCCGCCAACCACGGTGACGACGAGAACTGCACGCGGTGCGTCACTTCGTGGAGGCAGACCCATAGCCGGAAATCACTCGGGTTGAGTCGGAGCGAACGCTCGACGGACACGATGTTCGGCGTGACCAGAAGCAGTGTGCCGTTTTCGCCGGTGAAGGGGTCGTACTGCCCGAGAATCGCCGACGACAGGTAGGCGAGCATCGCACCTGCCTGCAATCCCGCGGGTTTGCCGACCAGCAGATTTCCGTTGCCGTCCGGATCGGCGCCGGTGAGATGGGCCATCGACCGCGACGCCGCAGTGATCCAGCCGGCTCGGTCGAGAACCTCCGCTGCCGGGACGGGCAGGCCGTCGGCCAGACCGGTGACATCGCGCACCGGCAGTTCGGCGCGCTTCGACGCGTCAGCCAGCTCCGCGGTTGCGGTTTCGGCGGTGTAGCGCGACATGGCCGGACCACCGCGAGCCAATTTGATGCCGGCTTTGGTCGCGAGACTCCAGTCGACCGCTCCACCCAGAGTTGTCGAGTCGTTCTCTGCTGCCACTATTGGCACCCGCAATTCCTCAATGCTCCGGCGATGGCGTCCAAAGCCGGACGGCTGACTTCCGGTGGCCGATCGTTGGACATGAGCGCAAAGGTGAGCACTCGTCCGTTTTGATCCACCACAAAACCTGACAACGCACTAGCCGTCGACAGAGTTCCCGTCTTGGCACGCACCCAGCCTGCGCCGGTCCGATTGCCCGACGCGTATCGGTCGGACAAGCTGCCGGTTCCACCGGCAACAGGCAGATAGTCGAGCAACGGCCGCAGCTTCGGGTCGCCGTCTCCCGCTGCGGCGGTCATCACTCGATCGAGAACCTCCGCGGGAATGAGATCGTCGACGGAGAGTCCACTCGAGTCGAACAGCGTCACACCGGTGTAATCGAAGCCGGCGGCGCGCAGAGTCTTGGCGGTTCCCTCCACTGCCCCAGCGAACGACGCTTCGGTGCCTGACGCAATCGCCACCTCGCGCCCGATGGTCTCGGCGAGCACGTTGTCGGAATGTTCCATCATCTGGATCAGACGGTCACTGAGCGGTGCGGACTGCACGCTCGCGATCGCCTTGGCGCCGGCGGGCGCAGTTCCTGCCGAGACTTTGGCCACGTCGACGCCCAGCGCCTGTGCCAGAACCTTCCCCGCGTCCAATGCGGGAGTTTCCGAACGCGGTGATTCGTCCATGGAGCCGTCGAATCGACCGCCCTCGATCATCACCGATTCGATGGGTGTGATGTATCCCGCAGCGATATCGGCCGGGAACCATCCCTGCGCCATGGTGTCACCTTTGAACAGACCGCTGTCGACGACGATGCTGTCCACCGGCGTTCCCGACGCTTTGATCTGATCGACAAGATCGGCAATATGCGCAGCGTTTGCGTAGTACCCGCTCTGCCCCTTCGGCGTTGCGGTCAATGTCGGGTCACCGCCACCGACCAGCACCAACTGCCCCGGCGCAGCACCCTGGACCACTGTCGTCGACAGTCGATGATCGAGCGGCAATGCCAGCAGCGCAGCAGCTGCGGTCAGCACTTTGGTGGTGGATGCCGGTGTCATGGGCGTCGACGGGTCGGCGCTCCACAGAACCTGCCCGGTGAGCGCATCAGCGACAACGCCGGTGAATTTCCCCAGGTCGGGGTTCGCGACAGCCGGTCCGATAGCCGCGGCAATTCCAGCCTCCGACGGTATCGGCGCGTCTGCCGGAACAGGAACTACCTGCGGCGACGGCGTCACCGGGCTCGGTTGTGGCGATGTCGTGACAATCGCGTTCTGCGTGGGTTCTTCGGAAGTTCCCAGTGCGACAACCAGCACTGCTGCGATCGCGACTACCGCGACCACACACACCGCCAGCAGAATGCGCACTGTGCGTCGTTTGCGCTCTTCCAACGAGCCGATCTTTTTCTTTCCCTGGCCCGCCAACGCCCCTCCGTCTGTGCTCGCCCTGCTGGGTGGTCAGCCAACCTTATCCTTGACCCGATATCCTTCCGGACGAATCATTACCGACACGACAGCGAGGAATCGGCGTGGAGTTCGACGTCACCATCGAGATCCCCAAGGGTCAGCGCAACAAGTACGAGGTCGACCACGTGACCGGCCGCGTCAAGCTGGACCGTTACCTCTACACCGCCTTCGGCTACCCGGCTGACTACGGATACATCGAGAACACCCTCGGCGAGGACGGCGATCCTCTGGACGCCATGGTTCTGCTGCCCGAGTCGGTGTACCCCGGCGTAATCGTCGAAGCTCGTCCCGTTGCCATGTTCAAAATGGTCGACGAAGCCGGCGGAGACGACAAGGTCCTGTGCGTTCCTGCAGGTGATCCGCGTTGGGATCACATCCAGGACCTCAGCGACATTTCGCAGTTCGAGCTTGACGCGATCAAGCACTTCTTCGTCCACTACAAGGACTTGGAGCCGAACAAGCACGTCGAGGCTGCAAACTGGGTCGGCCGCGCCGAGGCAGAGGCCGAGGTCGAGGCTTCGATCAAGCGTCTCGCTGCCAACGGCGGTCACTGAAAGATCTGCGCACAAAAAATCCCCGCTCACCTTCCGGTGCGCGGGGATTTTCGTTTGCCTACTCCCCGTTTGTCTACTCCCCGGTGAAGACCGGCGGGCGCTTCTGGAAGACCGAGGTGATGGCTTCCGTCAGGTCCTGCGACGGCAGGAACGCCGCGTTCCAGGCTGCGACGTAGCGCAGGCTGTCGTCGACGCTCGCGCTGCGCGAGTGATCGAGCACGTCCTTGATGCCGTGGACGACGAGCGGCGGGTTGAGCGCAATTTCCTGGGCAGTTGCGCGGGCTGCGGCAAGCACGGCGTCTGCGTCGTCGAACACGTCGTTGACGAGGCCGATCTTCTCGGCGCGCGCAGCATCGATGTCCTTGCCGGTCAACGCGAGTTCGCGCAGGTGTCCGTCGCCGATGATCGCGGGCAGACGGGCGAGGCTGCCCATGTCCGCAACGATGGCGACCTTGACCTCACGGATGCTGAACTTGGCGTCGACGCTTGCGTAGCGAATGTCTGCTGCCGTGATGAGGTCGACGCCGCCGCCGATGCACCAACCCTGAACTGCGGCAATCACCGGCTTGCGGCAATCCGCGACTGCATTGATGCCGGACTGCATGCGCTTGATCATGTCGTGGAACTTGGTTCGCGGACCGGCCTGAGCCTTGTCCGCGAGGACAGCACCGAATTCACCGCTCATCGCCGGCAGATCAAGACCGAACGAGAAGTGCTTGCCGGAACCGGCGATGACGACGGCGCGCACATCGGGATCGGTGTCGAGGTCCGCAAAGATCTCGGGAAGTTCACTCCAGAAATCCGGGCCCATCGCATTGCCCTTGCCCGGGCCGATCAACGTGACCTGGGCAATGTGGTCTTCGCGCTCTACGGTGAACGCATTCCAGCTCTTCTGTTCGCTCATTACTCAAGAGTAACCTCGAGTTGCGATCAGCCGAAGAGCCCGGCCTCATCCAGCACCAAGATCACAAGCGACACTGCAATCAGCGCCCACATCGTCTGCATCGCGATCCGCGCGGCGCGTTCGCTCGTCGGAGGAAAAACCCGCACCGTCGGGTGCTCTTCGATGTACTGAGCCAGCGGGACGGTCCGCACGCTCGAACTTCTCGGATTCCTGGTCTCCACAGTGGTAGCCATTACACGATCCTCTCGACTCCGCATTCTCGTCGCAGGTTCCAAAAGTCAAGCCTGCGGCGAAGTTCGACTACTTCAATGTAGACCCGCTTCCCGAAGAATTCAGCTCGAGATTCCTGCGAATCCGCTGAGAACCGGAAATGCTGAGAACCGGAAAACGGGTACCCGGTTGATCGAGCCTGCGCACGAGGAGCGATCACTATGGCGACGACCGCCGAACCGAACACTCCTAGACGTCGGCTGAGGTCGTGGATGCTCGCAGACATCACCGAAGAACCCGGCGGACACCTGGGTCCACACCGCATCACGTCAAAGCAGGAACATCGCCACCCGTGGTGGAAAGTCATGTGCCTGACCGGGGTCGATTACTTCTCGACGCTCGGGTACCAACCTGGGATCGCCGCCCTCGCAGCCGGCACCTTGGCCCCGCTGGCAACGGTTGTGCTCATCCTTCTCACCCTGTTCGGCGCACTACCCGTCTACCGACGCGTGGCGCGGGAAAGTCCGCACGGCGAAGGTTCGATTGCCATGCTCGAACGTCTGCTTCCGAAGTGGCGCGGCAAGATATTCGTCTTGGTGCTACTGGGATTTGCCGCAACGGACTTCATGATCACGATGACGCTCTCGGCTGCGGATGCAACCGCCCACCTCGTCGAAAATCCTTTTGCGCCAACATTTCTCTCCGGACAGACCGTTGTCATCACGCTGGTTCTCCTGGCACTGCTGTCAGCGGTGTTCCTTCGCGGTTTCACCGAGGCCATCGGCATCGCGGTCGGACTCGTCGCGGTGTACCTGACGCTGAATCTCGTGGTGATCGGCGTGAGCCTGTGGCACATAGTGAGCGCGCCCGCATTGGTCACCGATTGGACCCGAGCCATGTCGACGGAACACGGCAATCCCGCGATGATGATCCTGATCGCTCTGATCGTATTCCCGAAACTTGCTCTGGGCCTTTCGGGTTTCGAGACCGGTGTTGCCGTGATGCCGCAGATCGAAGGCGGGCCACGCGACACCGAAGCGCAACCGGAGGGCCGTATCCGCGGCACTAAACATCTACTCACCGCGGCCGCCTTGATCATGAGTGGGTTCTTGCTGACGTCGAGCCTGGTGACAACAATTCTCATCCCGGAGAACGAGTTTCAGCCGGGTGGCGCTGCAAATGGGCGCGCCTTGGCATTTCTTGCTCACGACTATCTCGGGCAGATATTCGGCACCGTCTACGACCTCAGCACGATCCTCATCCTGTGGTTTGCCGGCGCCTCCGCGATGGCCGGTCTCCTCAATCTTGTTCCCCGATATCTCCCCCGGTACGGAATGGCCCCGTCGTGGGCTCGCGCGGTCCGCCCACTCGTGCTCGTGTTCAGCGTCATCGCGATCACCGTGACGTTCTACTTCGATGCAAGCGTCGACGCCCAGAGTTCCGCGTACGCAACCGGCGTGTTGGTTCTCATCTCCTCCGCGGCGGTGGCAGTCACCCTGTCCGTGCGCAGACGTGGAAATCGAAAACTGTTCGTAGCCTTCAGTTTTGTTGCAGCTCTCTTTGTCTACACAACCATCGCCAATATCATCGAACGACCGGACGGGGTGAAAGTTGCATCGTTCTTCATCGCTGCGATCATGGTCGTATCCCTCCTGTCGAGGGTGACACGCGCGTTCGAGCTGCGCGCTAAATCCGTCGAATTCGACGACACCGCTGTGCAATTCATCAACGAAGCCACGCACCGGGGCTATCTCGCAATTGTCGCGCACGACGCCGCCCACCTCAGCGAAAAGGAGTACCGAGTCAAGGAACTCCAGCAACGAGTGCACAGCAACATCCCCCGAGGTGAATCGATCATCTTCATGGAAGTCAATGTCACCGACTCCTCCGATTTCAGCACCGATCTTGTTGTCCACGGCCGACGCCGCGGCAGACACCGCGTCCTGCGAGTGGACAGTCCGGCAGTGCCGAACACCATCGCAGCCGTTCTCCTGAAGGCTCGCGATCTCACTGGCGTGATCCCGGATGTCTACTTCGAATGGTCCGAGGGAAATCCTCTGACCAACCTGCTTCGTTTCCTGTTCATCGGCGAAGGCGAAACCGCTCCGGTAACCCGCGAAGTGCTGCGCCGCGCCGAACGTCGACGCTCCCGCCGGCCCCATGTTCACGTCGGTTGAACGGATTTCCCACGTGTTAAGAACCTGAAAATTCGAGCTGGCAAACCTTCCCATTCGCAGGTAAACGTCGGATCATCGATGGTGATCGCACATCTGGCTAACCCGTGGCAGGACGCCCAACACTGCCTCAGGAACCGACCGGGAGGGCACATGCTGCTACATCAGTCGATCGGGTTGGAACGCTTCAACGAACTGCCCCGCCCGAAGGCAATCCATGCGCTGTACGAATGCTGTTGCTCGATGACGTGGGCTGGATGGGTCAGCGACGGTCGCCCGTTTGCCAGTTACGCGGAGATCCTGGCCCGAGCGGAGAACGCACTGCTCAACCTGTCCGACGCAGATGTCGAAAATGCCCTGCACTGCCATCCGCCCGTCGGCGTCCGCGCCCAAAGTGTGCCATCCCACCTCGAACAATGCGCGATCTGGGATTCCGACGAGTCGCTGATGGCCACCATCCGCCGAGCCGGTGAGGAATACGAGTCGACCTTCGGGTTCCGATACATCTGGTGCTCACACGGGCACGATGCCCAGGACCTCCTCGAGAACATCCGCGTCCGCCTGACTAATCCGGCATCCGTGGAACGCAAGATCTGCGTCGACGAGTTGGCAAAGATCACATGTACCAGGATCGAGCGCATGCTCGGCCCCGAGGACGGTTACCCGGAGTACTGACGAGACAAAAGCGGGTGCGGTGCCAGTGGCACCGCACCCGCTTTCTGCAAGAGAACTATCAGAGATCGAATTCCGAGGGAGCAATTCCGACCGCAAAACACATGTCCCGCACTACTGCGCGCTCATGCTGATCGAAGTTGCCGTCGGCGCCGCCGATGATGATGCCGATCTGAATGACCGCGCGAGCCTGATCCTGCTTGGACTTGAGCTTGGAAATTGCCGCGGTTGCCTCTAGCTTTCCGAACTCGAAGTCCGACGTCAGCTTGCTGCAGTACCAATCGAACTGCTGACTCAACTCTGCCGGCGGGAAGACCGCCAGCGACTCGTTGCTCATGATCAATGCCGACGTCTTCTGACGCTCCGCCGGGTCGATCGAGCCGTCTGCGGCCGCGATCAACGCGCACATCGCCATACTTGCGTTCTTGAACTCCTTGTTCTGGAACTGGCTCGTCTTGGTCTTGAGCTGGCTGTTCATTTCCTGAGCCTTAGCCTTCAGCTGATCCCAGAATGCCATGAGTCTCCTCGGGTAGAGCCGCCACGCACCGCGCGTAGTCGTACCAACCACTTTGCCTGGGAGCCCCGAATTTTGCCATCCACCCCTGCAATTAAAACCTTCCGGTAGGTTCTTATATGCTTGCGGCCCTGCAATCAGTCAAGATCGAGGAGCACTTCCGTGACCGGGTCGCCCGAACAACCCGCTGCGCCGCCACGCGATCCCGGTCTCTCCAGCCGCGAAATCGAAGTGCTCCGGCACTGGCTCAAATCCGACAGTAAGACCGTCGTGTCCGCGCAGCTGCTCATCTCGATCGGGACAATCAACACACATCTGATGCGAATTCGAGGGAAATACGCGGCCGTCGGTCGGCGAGCCCCCACGAAGATGAGCCTGCTTGCACGTGCATTGCAGGACGGGATTATTACGCTCGACGAACTCTGATCGAGTCAGAGTTTGTCGAACGCGGCAAAGAGTTGCGGTTGCGTGGCCGGATTGAGGGTGTCCGGGACCAAGACCCAGTGCGAGCCCGTCCACGGATCGTGGACGTCGATCTCACCGGCCGCCGGAACGTGGCGGCACCCATGTGCCAAGGCCACGATGCTCTCCTCGGTCGAACTCGACTCGTCATCTCCGACAAGCAGTATCGACAATCCGATCATCGGTCCGTGCTCGGCGAGAAACATGATCGCCTCGGCGTCCTGCGCCGAATACCCATGCGGGAAGTCGCCGAGTATCAGTAGTCGTGGAGTGCTCGGGCCGGCGTCGTGAGACATCGCGAACTCCTGGCCGCTGTTTCTTGCCAGCCCCGCGAAATCCACAGCTTGGGCCAACTCCGTCAACCGCGCAGAAATCTCCTGATGCGTGCGAATTACCGGCCCGGCCAACTGCGCGGACAAACGATCCGTCAGCAACGTGTACGACCCGGTCAGATCGACGACGTCAAGCAATGGCATCGGCCCGGCAGCCATGATTCGCAGCGTCAACGCACTGACCACAGCGACCGCCGCTGCCCCGGAGGTGCTGTCCACCCAGATCGGCCGTGGCAGTGGGAGCGGCATGCAGTAGGGCACACTCAGTGAACTTCGGTCAGGTGCGGACAACATGCCAAGTCGCACACCATCACTCGACGTCAGAGATTCCCTCGCCGAACCCGCCGCCCATACCGGTGATTCCCAGGACGCCATCGCCCGCGGAATCACCGAATCCACGACGGTCAGCTCATGGGCCAATTGCGCGGAATCTCGCGTATGGCTCTCGCGGGCTGTCGCCACCAGTTCGTCGTGACGCTTCTGCGCAGCTTCACGGGCGGCAATACCGGCCGGCGAGTTGCGGGTGCTCGCGTCAGCTACCGCTACCGACAGTTCCTCGTCCAACCTCGTCATCGCGTATTCGCTGCTCGATATCAGCGACGCCGCCGACCTCGATGCGTCTTCGAAGATCATCCACATACGTTCGAGTGCGCGGCCCTCTTCGACGGGCTCCACAACCTGATCGTCGCGCACCGGCGCAGTAGGGCTTCCCGCGTTTGCCGGCGCGTCGTCTACCTCGACTCCGTGAACGCCGATGAGTTCGGCCAAACCGCCCGCATAGCCTTGTCCGACTGCTCGAACCTTCCACGCGCCGTTTCGCCGGTACAGCTCCCAGCAGATGACTGCGGTCTCCGAACCTGCGGTGGGAATGTCGAATTCGCCGAGTACCGAACCGGATTCATCGCTCAGCCGCGCAGACAAACCGGCAACCCGAAAGGCCCCGGCTGTGGCGGCACTCGGATCGACGCTCACGATGCACAGCACCGCTGCCGCATCGGGGTGAAGACGATCGAGATCGACCCGGACGACGTCGCCTGTCAGCTGCACACCGGCCGTCGACGGCTGGTTGTAGAAGACAAAAGCGTCGGACGACAGGGCCTGCAGGCGCGTATCCGCCACCATCGCAGACACGTCGAACGGCGTCTGGCTGGACGCACGAAACGTCACGACGGATGTTTGCAGCGGCGCATTCTGTCCAGGAACGAACTCCACAGTCACAGCCGAGAACTATGCCACGCCGATGGGGTTCGCTCGCAGATCTGCCACAATTCGGCCTGCAACTTCGGTCATTCCGCTCGCTGTGAAGTGCAGTCGTTGCGCCGTCGACTCCGAGAACATGCCCTCGAACCACCGCTGCTCCGGCGCAGCACAGGCGTCGTGTCCACCCGCTACCGCGTCCGTGGCGATGTCGATGACGTGAACGCCGTACCGGCCGGCGATCGCGGCAAATTGTGTGTTGAAACGCGCGTAGTAGTTCATGAACCACGCCGCGTCACCGTCCGAGAACGGAACATTGGGCCAGCACGCCCTGGCACCGATCATCCCGCCTGCTCCGACCATGTAGATCCGCGCCTGCGGAGCCCGCTGCGTCAGCGCAGCCAGAGTCTTGTCGAGCGAATCGGCAGCCTGATCGATGCCGGACTGCGCAAGGGACTCGGTGAGCGGATCGTTGCGACATCCGCGATCGACGCCCGGTGCGGGAGCAACACACAGTGCCCCCACGATCAGGGTGTTCGAGTCGTTGCCACCGACCGAGAGGGTGATCAGATTCGTGTCCGGGTGTACTGCATCCAATTGGACCGGCCACTGCGTCGGAATCAGTTGGGGTGTGGAGATGATGTTCTCGCTACGAGCAGCACTGCATGACACGTCCGCGAACTCCGAGGTTCCGAGTTCGCGCGATATCTTGCCCGCAAAGTTCTCGTACGACCGCGAGCACCCGTCGGGGTACATCGGTTCCAAGCGCGGTCCCGACGCCCGGGAGTCTCCGAGAGCGGTGTACTTGATGCCTGCGTTCTCTCCGGAGTCCACGGGAACCGACGCGTGTGCGGCGCCGGCACCCGCCAACGTCAGAACCAGTCCCACCACGGTGGCCGCAACTGAACCGAACCGAATCCCACGATTAATCATCTACCGAGCCAAGCCCTTTCACACCCCAACCGAATTTCACTCACTACGCCATCAGGAAACGGCCCAGCTGTGGTGCGGCTTCGCCGGCGTGCTTTGCCTGGATGCCCTCGCCGATCGCCTGCAGCTTCCATTCACCGTTCTGCCGGTACACCTTTGCCATCACCATTCCGGTGAACGCCATACCGCCCTGCATCGTGTACCGAGCCAATTCGGAGTTGGTCGTGCTGTCGACCAAACGGCAGAACGCATTCTGCACCTGCTCGAAAGTGTGCCCGCGGTACGACGTAACCGTGAAGATCACCGCGTTGACGTGCGCAGGCACGCGTTGGAGATCGACCGTCATCACTTCGTCGTCACCATCACCGTCGCCGGTCAGGTTGTCACCCATGTGACGCACCGACCCGTCCTTCGACGTGAGCTGTCCGTAGTAGCAGACGTCGACCAGATTGCCGTCGGCGTACAGGAGCGCCGACGCATCGAGGTCGACATTGGCCGTGCGGCTGCCGAACATGCCGCTCTTCTTGATCGGGTCCCAGCCCAACCCCATCTGGATCAGAGTGAGTGCAACGCCGCCCTCCTTGCGGAGCGTGACCTTCTGCCCCTTGGTGAGGCTGACGGGGCGACCCTTCACCAGGCTCACCTCAGCCGGTGCGGCAGGAGGCTGGTTGTACACCGGCGGCGCGGGCGGGGCCGGCGGCGCGTTGTACGAGGGCTGCTGCTGCGGCGGCTGGTTGTAGACCGGCTGCTGCTGCGGCGGCTGGTTGTAGGCCGGCTGCTGCTGGGGAGGCTGGTTGTACACCGGCTGCTGCTGCGGCGGCGGGCTGTAGGCCGGTTGCGGGGGTGCGGCCTGGGCAGCGGGTGCTGGTGCGTCGTCGACGGAGACACCGTGATCCGTCACCAACGCTGCAAATCCACCGGCATAGCCCTGCCCGACGGCGCGGACCTTCCACGCGCCCTGACGGCGGTACACCTCGAGCGCGATGACGATGGACTCGCTGGACAGCCCGTCGATCACGTACTCGTACAGCACGTTTCCGGAGGCATCCGATACCCGAGCCGTCGGCGCCGCGGTGCGCCCGAAATTCGAGGAAGTGTCGTCGAGAGTGATCACCGCACGAACCTGCTCGATGTCGGCAGGCACACCGGCCAGCGAAACCTTGAGCGACGCGATGCCACCCGGGTTGGGAACCAACTGCACGCCTGGCCCGGTGGGCTGATTGAAGAAGACGAAGTCCGCGTCGGAGCGCACTTTGCCGTTGCCGGCCACGAGCAGTGCGGAGAGGTCAGCGGCGGCGGCCAACTGCACTGAGACAATCACCTCCGGCACATCCAACGGACCGTTCTGACCTTTGGCAAGCGATACAGACAACTACATCTCCTTCATTTCAGAGCGTGCATTACTTAGAGAGCTGCTCGGACTCTTGCGGTGTTCCGACCGTCATCGCGGCAACATGGGCGGAGAACCAACGCACAATCTCCGCACTCGCCGCGATACCGGATCCTTCTGTCACAGTAACGGTCGGCCGTTGCCAGTTGAGTTCTTCCAGCTCACCGTGCCGGGGCCGGATCGCGAAGTCCGCATATTCGAGCATGTCCGCATCGAGTGCACCGTCTCCGGCCGACAGGACAGTGGCGTCCGGCGTGAGTTCGCCCGCGTCGACGAGGCGGGCTCGCACCTCGGCGAGTGCTCGAGATTTCGAGACCGCGTCCGGCATCGTGTAGATCTTCCGGCCTTGTCGCGAGACGTTCCATCCGCGTGAGGTGCACCAGGCACTCCAGTCCGCTTCGAAATCGGCCGGGATGGTCGACAAGTCCACTACCAAGTACGGGAACAGCTCGTCTGCCACCCGCATGGAACTGACCCAGCTGACGTCGATGCGGGTTTCCAGTTCACTGTGAACGTGCGCCAGCTCCATCCCGGCAGTGCGGGTCGATCGGTCGATCTCGCTGCGCCAGCGGAGATCGGGCTTTCCG
Source organism: Rhodococcus globerulus (assembly GCF_019334125.1). Lineage (NCBI taxonomy): Bacteria > Bacillati > Actinomycetota > Actinomycetes > Mycobacteriales > Nocardiaceae > Rhodococcus > Rhodococcus globerulus. The sequence continues at coordinate 4,931,796 of NZ_CP079698.1, read as the reverse complement.
TCCACCAGGATGTTGCCGCCGTTGCTCGTGATCGCGTATTTCCACGGAGCGCCCGGCAGGTCGATGCGCTGGAACTGCGCGATAGTCCGGGTGGTTGTGGGAATCACCGGCGTTGCCGCGCTGAGCGCCCGGAGCTGATCGATGGTCTCGGTGCTCATGTGAGACAGCGGACCGCCGTCGTAGTACTCGACGCACACGTAGTGCTGTGCCGAGGTCAGATCGGTGCCGGTGGGATCCCCGCCGATCGCGTTTTTCGAATAGATCATCGTGCGATCCAGATCGGTCGCAACCAGTACCGGTGACGCACTCATGTGATGTCCTTGATCAATCCGACGCAGGAGTACGCAAGATCGGGTACTTCCTCGACCGGGACGCCGCGAGCTTCGGCCAGCAGCCGGATGTGTGCGTGTTCGGGCGCGGCCCTCCGACGTACGAGTACCTTCCACGGCAGTCGGCGAAGCAGCACGCGGGTGGTCTCGCCGACACCCGGTTTCACGAAGTTCACGGTCGAAATCCCGTATTCCGCCTGCACCTTCTCCACCGATTCCCAGCCGGCCCAGGTCGGTGTCCGATCCGAATCGCGCACAGCGGCAAGTGAATCCGCGACATCGCTCCGTACGTTGTCGAATTCCGCCGAGACGACGTCGAGTAGACGGTTGGACACATCGACATCGGCCAGATCGGCGTAGAACTTCGCGCCGTGAAAGTCCCCGGGTCCGATGAGGGTGTCGTTGAGAACCGTCCGTGAGACCAGACCGGACACAGTCGAATTGAGGCACGCCGACGCGATCAGGAAATCGTCTCGGGTGCCGTAGGTCCGAACGCAGTATCCGGGATCCGCGAGAACAGCGAGGTCCGGATTGAATTCGGCGCCGCCCGCCGCATGATATTCGGCGAGAGCGGCCTCGAGTTCCCGGGCAATAGCACCCTTGCCCGTCCAGCCGTCGACAAAGACGATGTTCGACGCATCATGATGGCGCGCAAGATAATCGAGCGCGACAGAATCGATGCCTTTACCCCGCACAATCGACACGGCGTAGTGCGGCAAGGTCAATCCGTGGACGTGCTGCGCCCACCGACGCATCAAAATTCCCACCGGAGTACCCGCGCGGGCCAGCGAGACCAATACGACGTCGGAGCCGCGCTCGGCCAGCACCAGGTCTGTGACCGTTCCGACCGCACGCGCCAACCTGGGCGCACTCTCCGACAACACGGTTTCGAACAGTTCGCGATACGCCGCATCGGGCTGGTACTCGATGGGAAGGGATTCGGCATAATGTGCTTCACCCGACTGAATACGCTTCTCCCGCAGCGCAACATCCGCTTCGAGGTCCACGTGAGACAGATCCTTGAGCAACCACGTCACTTCGTCGGGTGCATACGAACCGAACTCCGGTCCGACCAGAGGCGCCGTCATGTGCCTTCACCTTCTCTCGAATCCCGCAACATCGACGGGTCCGCGCCGCGCACCGTTGCCACGACAACATCGGTCCCGGCATTTCTCAGTGCCTCCACGACACCGCCGGACGCCATCAGGCGATCGGTGTCGGCAGGTTCGTCCACGATCAGCACGACAAGTGCGTCGACGGCCTCGTCCGGCCACTGCGCGTTGTACAGAAAGCGCGGCTCGTTCTCGCCGGATTCCGGTGCGACAAAGGTGAATCCACGACGCAGCGGGTAGCCAACATGGTCCATGACGTATGCCGGAGACCGCGTGGTCGTCTGGTACCGCACCTGGCGGCCGCCGCGTTCGAGACCGCTCGCAATGCGAAGAGGGAGATACATCAACTCTTCGTGACCGACCACGATCAGTGCACGGTCTGGCACCACCGTCGAATCCAGAACCCTGACAGCGGCTTCGACCGCGCTGTCGAAACCTGCCGAATCCGCGTCGAGGAACCCGTGACGGCCTCCGTCCGGCACTGCCGCCGGCCACGGAATGTCCACTCTGGTGACCGAACCGCGATCGGTACCGGCAATATTGAGAGTGGGAGCATCCAGCGCCGTCACTCGTTCCGTCAGACCGAGCGGCAGAACAGTGGAACCCGATGCGAGACTGACGTAATCGATAGCCACTCCCAATTCCGCCGCGGCAGCCTCACTGGCCGCGCGATGCTCGTCAGTTCTCATGTCCACCAGCGAGGCCACGACGTACCGCTCGCGCGGGCACTGGCCGTGCAGTGCGCGAATGGCATCGATAGCTGTAGCACCGGTAGATATTTCGTCGTCTACCAACACCAGGGGCAAATTGTTCTCGAACAGTTCCGCCGACGTCGGTTGCATCAGGTGACTTGTCGCATGCGAGTGCCCCTCCTCGAACCCGGCCAACGTGGTAGCCCCTGGTACGTCGCGGCGCGTCGAATGCAAGTAGCAGTGAGCATGCAGGCGAGCAGCAACACAATGGCCCAAGCCTGTTGCAGTTTCGGCAAATCCGAGCACAACAACGTCAACGCCCACGCCCAGGCGCTCGCGCACCAGATCACCCAGATCGTCGGCGGCCCCGATGACGACCGATGGCGGCGTCGGGATGTGCTTGCCGAGTACCGTCGACACCAACAGGTGCGCACGGCGCGGATTGCGACGCAGTCCGGGAATCACCAACTCCGGCACCGTCCGTCCGACAGCGGAGTCGCCGTGTACAAGATCCAATCCGAATTCTTCTGTGGCCCAGGGAACCGACCCCACGCTGCTGGTCATCGATCAACCAACGCCGTCAGCAGTTCCACAAATGTGATCCCCTTGTTGGTCACGCCGAAAACACGTGCACGCAAGGCTGTCTGCCTAGCCCAGTTGCGGTGCGGCTTCATCTCGTTCATCTTGTTCCGGTAGCCGGACGCCTGCACCCCACCCACCTCGACGCCCAAAATGTCGAGAGCGTCGTGGTACTCCTCATGGGTGACTGCGGACAACGCATTGACCGCGGCAACGTGCGACGGGTGGATAACCGTCTTACCTTGAATGCCGTTGGCCCGATCCAAAGCGATTTCCCGCAACAAACCGTCCAGGTCGCGGCTCACCAAGTGCTGCCGGAACCGCACCGCGTCGTGCTCCTCGAACGGCGTCGCACGCAGCATCGGACGGAACATACGCTCGTGGTCCGCGAAGTACTCCCACACCGGCCCGGTGATGACAAAACCCGAACCATCGGCTCGGCCAAGGTAATTGACGATGTCGGCGATGACATCGACAACTACACGCACGTCGTAGATCGTCAAGTCGCGGTCACGGCGGATACCGAACGTGCTGCACATGTCGGTGGCACCGATGCGAACCGCGAGAATGCGATCCCGATGACGAGCCAGAAGCTCCTGGACACTGCGCAATTCATGATCGCGGGTATCACGGTGTACCAATTCCGGCGATTCGAGGACGGGCATGGCGTACAGATGCTTTCCGAGCGCTTCCGACGCGTCAGCGACGGCATCGAGGAATGACTCGCCGGATTCACTCCCGAATTTCGGGATGACAAATCCGGTCAGCGCAGCGCGCCCAATGGTCAGCGATTGTGCAATGTCCGCGATGTCGGACACTTCACGGACCCGGACGAAGAGCAACATGCCGACCGCATCCGTTGCCGCGATCTTGTCGAGCGCGGCCACGGCATTGGCCCGCGCAGTTTCCACCTCGTCGTCCGCGACGGCGTCCTCGAGATCGAGAACCATCGAACTGACACCTTCGCCAGCGCGCTTCTCCACGATCTCGGCCAACCCTGCCCGCGTGGCGGGAACGTAGAGAGTCGCGCCCAAAGCGATCGCCAGCAGGTCTCGCTCGTCGGAGTCGCTGAAGGTCCGGGGAGCATGCAGGAACAATTGCTCCCGCACATCATCCTCGAGGTGTTGAAAGTGCTGCATGTCTCTTCTCTCTATGACCGATGGCAATTCCACGTTTCATGCCCCCCCACTTGATTTTTCGGGTGTCCATCCCGATCCCCCGATCGGCCCCGACCTGCATATTCAGTTCTTGGTCAGCGTCTTCCTGCTTGCGTTCGCATCTTTTCGACGACTTCGGCGATGAACGCCGAAACCGAATCCAACTGCATGACATACGACCAGTAGTCCGGATGAGTTCCCGTCAGTGACGCAGCCGCCCGTTCGATCCGCGCCAATTGCGCATCGAGCACGGACCCCCATTCCGCCACCAAACCGTGATTGACGGCAAACATCTGCGCGTCTTTCAAACGAAAACGGACCTGACGCTCTTTTTCTGTCGGATCTGCCCGAACTGCCCGAAGTGTTGTCAAACGATCCGTCACAGCATCGACGCAGGCTTCCGCCTCGGCAAGATGAAGACGCGCATCTGCCATCAACGCCAACGCATGCTCCGGATTGCCCACATCCAAAGCCTGCATTGCCTCGTTCAAATCGGCAGCGGCGTTATCGATATGTTCACGACTCCGACTGCTGTTGTTGACCAGATCTGCTGAACTCGCGGCATTGAACTCCCGGAGCAATGCCGAATACGCAGGGTCGAGGCGGTCCACCCGCGTTCGCACCGCAGCCAGCCTCGTCGACACGGCCGACACCGTCGTCTGCGCATGTCGCTGCGTGGACGGTGCCTGGGCCAATGCTTCCGTGAGTGCTGCTGCCGCGGCGTTGACCCGCTCGGCTTCGACCCGGATTTCGTCTGCCCGCTCACCGTGTTCCGCCCGAGCGAGCGCGGCAACGGACGCGTCCAGATGCTCCGACGACGCAACCACCGACGGGTACTCGCAATAGCGCCGATCGGTATCACTCAACGCGCGGCGAGCGGCTTCGGCAGCCGCGCGCGCCTGCTGACCGAGAACCGGAATCGTGGACATCGTCGCCGTGGCCTGCTCGAGGTGGCTTCGATTGCCGTTGTAGAAGGCATCAATGCTTTGAGCTGCGGATACCAGTTCGGCCACCGACTTCTCGAAGGCCGCAGTGGCAGTGCGCGCATCACGATGGAGAGCTTGGTCGTTCCCGTACTGCTCGCTCGTGGACAGGTAGTTCGACACCGCCACGTAGCACTTGTCCCTCACCGGTTTCCAGGCCTCGCCCAGACCACGCTCGGGGAAGAGCTCGGTCGACGCTTTGACAGCAGCGGAAGCAATCGTCTGACGCTTGTCCATGTCGAGAAACGCCGAGACCATCGCAGTCTGCGCCTCCCGCGCACGACTGATCGACTCCTCCACGCTCACCCCCCGATTGAAGCGCTCCGACCATCTGCCTACCACGATTGAATCCTACGGGGCCGACTGCTTGCGCTTCCGTTTCGATTTCCACTGTTACCGCAGCCACACCCGAAGTGCCGTTAGGGTGGAGGAGGTAAACACATTCCCAAGACGGCCAATCGTCGTCGCGGGCCATGTCTCTTCTCTTGAAAGGACCCCTGAATGGGCGTCAGCTTGACCAAAGGCGGCAATGTCTCTCTCACGAAGGAGGCCCCGAACCTGACCGCAGTGGTTGTCGGCCTGGGCTGGGACGCACGTTCCACCACCGGCGCAGCCTTCGACCTCGACGCCAGCGCAATCGGCGCAGGTGCAGACAAGAAGGTCGTCTCCGACCAGCACTTCATCTTCTTCAATAACCTGCGTTCGCCCGACGGCTCGATCGAGCACAAGGGTGACAACACCGACGGTGAAGGCGAAGGCGACGACGAGCAGATCGACGTGAACCTCGCCGCTGTTCCGGCCAACATCGAGAGCGTCGTCTTCCCCGTCTCGATCTACGACGCAGAAGCACGCTCGCAGTCCTTCGGACAGGTCCGCAACGCGTACATCCGCGTTGTCGACAAGTCCAACGGCAACGAACTTGCCCGCTACGACCTGTCCGAGGATGCCTCCACCGAGACCGCCATGGTCTTCGGCGAGCTGTACCGCAACGGCGCAGAGTGGAAGTTCCGCGCTATCGGCCAGGGCTACGCCTCGGGCCTCGCGGGCATCGCACGCGACTACGGCGTCAACGTCTGATAGTCGACCTACCGTCGAGCTGACCAAAGGGAGAGTTCCGCAGTACGCTGTGGAACTCTCCCCGGCTTCGTCTCGATTGCGGTGAGATAACCGCTGCAGTAACCACTGCGCACTGACCAACTAGAAAGGGCCACGCTCCGTGGTACTGCGAATATTCGGTTTATCGATCGGCATTTCGATCATCGCGATGATCGTCGCGTTCATCTACGGCGGCCCCGAGGCACTATTCCTCGTTGTCATCCTGTCAATTCTGGAAATTTCGCTTTCCTTCGACAACGCCGTCATCAATGCCACCGTTCTGCGAAGAATGAGTGATTTCTGGCAGAAGATCTTCCTCACCGTCGGCATCGTGATCGCGGTGTTCGGTATGCGTCTGGTGTTCCCGCTTGTCATCGTGTGGGCGGCATCGGGCCTGGGGCCGATCGCGGCACTCGACCTCGCGCTGAACCCGCCGGCCGACGACGCCGCCTACTTCCCCAACGGCGATCCGAGCTACGAAACACTGATCACCGACGCTCACCCGACCATCGCCGCCTTCGGTGGCATGTTCCTGCTGATGCTGTTCCTCGGCTTCATCTTCGAAGAGCGTGAGATCACCTGGCTGTCCTGGCTCGAGAAGCCCCTTGCGCGGATCGGCAAGCTGGATCAGCTCGCAGTTGTCGTTGCCGGCCTCACTCTGGTTCTGGCAGGTTCGTTCCTCGCCGCAGACGACAAGGTCACGACGGTCATGATCTCCGGCGTGCTCGGCATGATCACGTACATCGCCGTCAACGGGTTGGGTGAACTCTTCAACCTTCCCGAAGAGGACGAAGACGAAGAGACCGTCAAGTCAGGCGGACCCACCGAGCTGGCCAAGGCAACAGGTAAGGCCGGATTCTTCCTGTTCCTGTACCTCGAGGTCCTCGACGCGTCCTTCTCCTTCGACGGCGTCATCGGCGCGTTTGCGATCACCTCGGACCCGATCATCATCGCTCTCGGCCTCGGCTTTGTCGGCGCGATGTTCGTCCGCTCCATCACCGTCTTCCTCGTCCGCAAGGGCACGCTGTCCGATTACGTCTACCTCGAGCACGGCGCTCACTGGGCCATCGGCGCTCTGGCCGTCATCCTGATGGTGTCCATCGGTGTTCACATCAACGAGATCATCACCGGCCTTGTTGGTGTCTTCTTGATCGGCGCGGCCTTTATCAGCAGCGTTATCCGAAACAAGCGGATCGCGAACGAAGATCCGAAACTCGACGAGAACACTCCAGCAACAGTCTGAGTTTCTTTGCTCGAACGCCCGCGGCCGATTCCGGTCGCGGGCGTTTTGTTTGCTATGTCGGAATTGATGCGGTTGCCGCGCGGCTAATGTTCAGCCGCGCGGCTAGTTGTCCCTGCGGGCGCACAATTGGCGCGCGGCACCGAATATCCGCGACTGCGACGCCACCCAAACGCCGATGCGTTAGCTGGTGGGCAAACCGGCCCGCGCGACTGCGCCTGCAAACAGAGCGGTCACTGCGGCGCCCATTGCTTCTTGATCGACTTCTTCCGGGTCCACGGAGTGTTCGAGGACCAATCCGGATATCAAGGCCATCAACGAGATTGCGGTAGTCCGCACATCGAAGGCATCCTCGACGCCCCATTCCCGGGCTCGCGCTCCGATCAATTCCACCAGTTGACTACGTAGGTGCCGACGCTCTCGGAGGTATGCCTGGGCGATCTGGGGGTCACGTCCGGCGAGGACTCCGAATTCGAGGACGAGCAGCAACCACCCGGGGTTGCCCGCCATCCACGACGCGATTGCCTCGCCGCTTTTGCCGGCGGCGTCGGTGGGGCTCATGCCCGCGATCTCGGCGAGCACCCTTCCGGCAAGTTCGAGTGACCGTTGCGCAAATAGTTCGGCAAACAGGTCTTGCTTGGACTCGAAGTTGGAGTAGACGGCGCCCTTCGTGAAGCCCGCTCGGCGGGCCACTTCGGTGAGACGTGCAGCACTGAATCCTTGCTCCCCAAATTCTTCCGCTGCAGCGTCGAGCAGTCTTTGCCGCACAACGTCGCGTCCGGGGCGGGTTACCGGCACGAAGTCCGGTTGACGGGATTCGGTCACGATACCTAGAGTATTCAATACCTCGGGTATTGACAAGCTCTTTACTTTCGACAAGATCAGGACTCATCGTGACCACAACGCATCCGGCACACGCCGCACCGGAAACACCCACGCCTCCGCACGAACACCCCAGCGACAACTTGCTGGCCAAATACGGCGCCACGAAAGTCATGGTCGCGCTGTTCGTCGGCATGATCCTGCTCCAGATGGGCTTCATCCTCAGCTATGTCGCCGCGTTCCATCAGCCGACGCCACGTGACATCGAGATTGTGGTCATCGCAGATCAGGGCACACCGGCCGGCATGGATCAGCAGATCGCCGACAAGCTCAACGCCATCGACGGCAGCCCGCTCGACGCGCGCGTTGGCGACAACACCGCCGCAGCGCGTCGGATGCTCCACGATCGCGAGATCCAGGGTGCGTTTGTCATCAATCCGGCGGGAGCCGACACCCTGATCACCGCCAGTGCGGGCGGTAGCTCCATTGCAACGTCACTCGAATCGATCTTTACCCAGGTCGAGAGCAGCCAGAACCGCGAGTTCGTGGTGCGCGACGAGATCCCGGTGGGCGCTCACGACAACCGCGGCCTGTCCGGCTTCTACCTCTCGATCGGCTGGGTTGTGGGCGGCTACCTCTTTGCCGCAGCAATCGGCCTGTTCATCGGTGCACCGAAGACGCTTCGCCAGGCAGCTGCGCATACCGGTGTGATCGCCGTGTACTCGGTGATTTCCGGGGCGTTTGGCGCACTCATCACGTCGCACGTTCTCGGGACCTTTGCCGGGCACTGGCTCCCGCTCTCGCTGCTGGGAAGTGCCGTCGTGTTCGGTACGGCAATGTTCACGGTCGGACTCCGCGCGGCAATCGGCGTCCTCGCCGTTCCATTGGCGATCGCAGTGTTTGTCATCCTCGGCAATCCTAGTGCCGGAGGCGCTTTCGGCTCGAATGTGCTCCCGTCGTTCTATGCGGCGATCGGCCGGTGGATCACTCCGGGCGCCGGCACCGAGGGTGTTCGAAGCATCGTGTACTTCGGCAACGTCGGAGTCGGCCAGCCCGTACTGACGCTTTTCCTGTACGCCGTGGTCGGCGCCGCCATGTTGTTCGGATTTACAATCAGGAAGAACCGAAAGTCCGCCGACACAGTGCCAACTCCGGCTGTGACAATCGCCGACTAGTCCTACTCTTGAATTCATGACGAGCCTCCTCCACCCCAACGCCTCGCACGTCGCCGAAACCCTGATCGCTCGCGGTCATCACGGCGTCATCGTCACGCAAGCCGACGCGACGCACACTGCCGAAGAAGCAGCGGCAGCTGTCGGGGTGGAGGTAGGCGCGATCACCAAGTCACTTGTCTTCCTACTCGACGACGATCCAGTGTTGTTGCTGGTCTCAGGCGCGCACCAGGTGAATCTGCAGGCAACGGGTGAGCGCCTCGAAGGCAAACTGACCCGCGCTCCCCTGGAGATGGCCAAGGCCGCAACGGGTCAACCCATCGGCGGAGTAGCGCCGCTCGGGCACCCCACCAACCTGCCGACGTACGTCGACACCGCGCTCGAGCAGTATCCGATCCTGTGGGCCGCGGCGGGCCATCCGAACACAGTCTTCCGCACGACGTATCCGGAACTGCTGCGCATCACGGCCGGCCTTGCCGTGGATATGGACTAAGGACGGTCAGACGCGCGCTTATAGTGGGTCGAAAGACCAAATTTCCCACCGGAGAGCCCCGTTGACTGACACGCCGAACGATATTTCCAACCCAACCACACCCGACGCGACCACCGCGCCCGAGTTGTCCACCGGCATCTGCGCCGCCGACTACCGGGCCGCACTGGGCCGTCACCCCGCGGGAGTCACTGTTGTCACCCTCGACTCCGGCACCGGACCGGTAGGTTTCACGGCGACCTCGTTCTCGTCGCTCTCGCTCGAGCCGCCGCTCGTGTCGTTCAACATCGCGGAGACGTCGTCGAGCATCACCGCCCTCAAGGCCGCAAAGTCCTTGGTGATTCATCTTCTCGGTGAACACCAACAGCATTTGGCCCAGCGCTTTGCGCGCAGCGCCGATCAGCGTTTTGCCGATCAATCACTCTGGGCTGTCCTCGATACCGGAGAGCCGGTTCTGCACGGCACGCCCAGTTGGATGCGCGTCACGGTCGATCAGTTGATTCCGGTGGGCGACCACACCCTTGTTGTCGGGCTTGTCACCCGAGTTCACGCCGACGAAGACGATGATTCCGCTGCGGCGCCGCTTCTTTATCACGAGGGCAAGTACTACCGCCCCACTCCACTGGGACAATAACCGCGCACAACGAAGGCCTCGCTGGGAATCCGGCGAGGCCTTCGTTGTTCGCGAAAGAACTTACAGCGCTACGTACTTGGTATCGAGGTACTCGTCGATACCTTCGGTTCCGCCTTCGCGACCGAAGCCCGATTCCTTGACACCACCGAACGGTGCTGCGGCATCGGAGATCGCGCCGCGGTTGACGCCGACCATGCCGGTGTCCAGCTTCGCCGAGACGCGCATCGCGCGATCGATGTCGCGGGTGTAGAAGTACGCCACAAGCCCGAACTCGGTGTTGTTCGCTGCGGCGATGGCTTCGTCTTCGGTGTCGAAACCTACTACGGCTGCAACAGGTCCGAAGATTTCTTCCTTCAGCAGGCGCGCGTCGGCGGGCACCTGGTCGAGAACGGTCGGGGTGAAGAAGAACCCCGGGCCTTCGGGCGCCGATCCACCGGTGCGCACGCGAGCACCCTTGGACACGGCGTCGTCGACGAGTCCGGTGACGGTGGCGAGTTGCTTGGTGTTGATCAGCGGGCCGATGTTGGTGCCCTCGGCGTCACCTGCACCCACCTTCAAGGCCGCAACCTTGGCGGTGAACTTGTCGGTGAATTCTTCGCGCACCGAGTTGGCAACGTAAATGCGGTTAGCTGCGGTGCATGCCTCGCCGCCATTACGCATCTTCGCAAGCATCGCACCGTCGACAGCTGCATCGATGTCGGCATCGTCGAAGACGATGAACGGCGCGTTGCCACCCAGTTCCATGGACGTGCGGAGAAGCTTGTCAGCGGCATTGCGCACCAACAGCTTTCCGACGCCGGTGGAACCGGTGAACGTAACCTTGCGCAGACGTGCGTCTTCCATCAGCGGTCCGCTGATAGCTGCGGCGTCGGAGGTCGGGAGGATCGAGAGCACACCGTCAGGCAGGCCGGCGTCGGCAAATACCTGGCCGAGAAGCTGCATGGTGAGCGGAGTGTCCTCGGCCGGCTTGACGATGATGGTGCAGCCGGCCGCAAGTGCCGGTCCGATCTTTCGGGTTCCCATGGCCAACGGGAAATTCCACGGCGTGATCGCCAGAACCGGTCCGACGGCTTCCTTGGTGACGAGGATGCGACCGTTACCGGCCGGAGCCTGTGTGAAACGTCCACCGATGCGGACGGCTTCCTCACTGAACCAACGCAGGAACTCGCCGCCGTAGTTGACCTCACCGCGACTCTCGGCCAACGACTTACCCATTTCCAGGGTCATCATCAGCGCGAAGTCCTCGGCGCGGGCGTGCAACAACTCGAACGCGCGACGCAAGATCTCGCCACGGGTCCGAGCGGGCGTCGCGGCCCAATCATCTTGTGCCGCAGCAGCGAGATCGAGCGCACGGATACCGTCAGCTGCAGTGGCGTCGGCTACCTGAGCCAACTCTTCGCCGGTTGCCGGGTTGTAGACCGCAAAGGTCTTCTCGGCCGGCGTGAGCTTGCCGCCCAGCCAGAGACCTTGGGGTACGGAATCGAGAAGTTCCGAGACGTTCGACATGTCAGTTCTCCTGTGCTGCAGTGCGAATAGCAGACTCGAGGACGGTCAGGGCGTCGTCGAGCAGCTCTTCGGAAATGACCAACGGAGGGAGTAGACGAATGACGTTACCGTAAGTGCCGCACGTGAGGATCACAACGCCTGCCGCGAGGCACGCAGCTGCGATGGCCTTCGTGATGTCGGCATCCGGCTCCTGTCCGCCGGGCTTGACCAGCTCGATGGCGAGCATGGCGCCGCGTCCACGAACGTCGCCGATGACGTCGAGTTCCTTTGCCAGCGCGTTCATTCGGCCGACGACGGTGGTCTCGATGGTGCGGGCGCGACCACAGAGGTCCAGCTCGTGCATCTGGTCGATGGATGCCAGCGCCGCGGCGCAGGCGACGGGGTTACCGCCGTACGTGCCGCCGAGGCCGCCCGGGTGGACTGCGTCGATCAGGTCGGCGCGGCCTGTGACAGCTGCGAGCGGCATACCGCCGGCGATGCCCTTGGCAAGCGTGACCAGGTCCGGGACGATTCCCTCGTGGTCGCTGGCGAACCAGGCACCGGTACGGGCAAAGCCTGCCTGGACCTCGTCGGCGATGAAGACGACGCCGTTTTCCTTGGCCCACGCGACGAGCGTCGGGAGGAATCCTTCTGCGGGAACGATGAATCCGCCCTCACCCTGGATGGGCTCGATGAGGATGGCTGCCGTGTTCGACGCGCCGATCTGCTTCTCGATCATCGTGATGGCGCGCTGTGCGGCCTGCTCACCGGTGATCTTCGAACCGTCGACGTTCAGGCCCTCGCGGTACGGGTAGGACATCGGAACGCGGTAGACCTCGGGGGCAAACGGGCCGAAGCCACTCTTGTACGGCATGGACTTTGCCGTCAGTGCCATCGTGAGGTTGGTGCGGCCGTGGTACGCGTGATCGAACACCACAACGGCGTCGCGACCCGTTGCGTGACGCGCGATCTTGACGGCGTTCTCGACGGCTTCGGCGCCGGAGTTGAACAGAACGGAACGCTTCTCGTGGTCACCGGGGGTGAGCTCGGCGAGGCGCTCGGCGACCTCGATGTAGCCCTCGTACGGAGCGACCATGAAACAGGTGTGGGTGAAGTGCGCAACCTGATCCTGAACTGCGGCGACAACAGCCGGGTTGGATGCACCGACGCTGGTCACGGCGATACCGGCACCGAGATCGACGAGCGAGTTGCCGTCGACATCGACGATCACTCCGCCGTCCGCGTCAGCGACGTACACCGGAAGGGTGGACGCGACGCCTGCTCCGACAACCTTCTTACGACGCTCTGCGAGCGCAGCCGAGCGCGGGCCCGGGAACTCCGTGACGATGCGACGTTCCTGCGGAAGCCGGTATTCGATTGCACTCATGTGACCACCCTCTCGGTTGTGTATTGCATTCGAGTATGCGACGCGCGAGCACCATCGAGCAGTGCCGAAATGGATATCTACATACTCAGGCCTACTCCATATCGGCAGCTCCCGCTAGCCTTGAACTCGTGACCGTTCCGATCTCCTGGCTACTGCGTCAGAAGCACCTGTCGCTGACATTGCTGACCGACCCGTCGTCATCCACTCAGCCGGTCACGTTTGCACAGGCCACAGAGCTGACGGACCCCACTCCGTGGCTCTCGGGCGGGGAACTGGTGCTCACCACCGGGCTTGCATTCGTGGGCGCTACTGCCACTGATTTTGCCGACTACGTCGACCGTTTGGCGTCGGCGGAAGTGTCAGCGCTGGGGTTCGGAACGGGACTTTCTCACAAAGAGGTCCCGCCGGAGCTTCTCGCAGCTGCCCGCGGTCGCGGACTTCCCCTGCTCGACGTTCCGTTCACCACCCCGTTCGCGGCAGTCACCCGCGCGGTGATGACCCGGCTGAGTCAGCAGGAGTACGAGTCCGTCCTGCGCGCGGCAGAAGTACAGACGCGCATCACCCGGGTTGCGCTGCGCGGCGGTGTCTCCGCGATCGTGCGCGAACTGGCCACGGCGACAAAAACTTCGGTTGCGTTTGTCGGCGACCGCATTACCGCCGTACATCCCGCAAATCAGAAGTCGCTGATCGCCGAGGTGCGTGCCGTGGCCGCGACCACTCGCGATCCCAATGCACCGGCATCGATTTCGCAGAGCACCCCCGAGCGGACGCTTACGCTCTCCCCGGTCGGCGTGACCGACAGTTGGCACGGCTACCTTGCACTGGCCGGTTCGGGACCACTGAGCAACATCGACAGAGTGCTTCTCGGACATGCTGTTTCACTGTTGACCCTGGAACTCGAGAAGCCAGTGCGCCTGCGGGCCGAACGATCCAAACTGAACTCGATGGCATTCGGACTGCTACTCGACGGACGAATCGCCGAAGACTCCGTGCCGTCGTATCTCGGCGAAGCGAGCGACACCAACGGATTGGTACGCGTCGTCCACATCCGAGGATCAGCGCTGGGACCTGCTCTACGCGAGCTGGACAGCGCACTTGCACGCGCAGGAAGACCTCTTTTTGCCCAAGTGGAGAACACCGCACTCACCGTGCTGCTTCGTGGCACCGATACCGTCGACACCGCACAAGCGCTTCTGGCGCAGCTGTCTCCGAGCGAATCCAAGGCAGTTCGCGCCGGGATCAGCACGCCGCACCCAATCCTCGACGCTTCGCGCGCACTCGTCCAAGCCCGCGCTGCAGCCAACCTCACAACGGCTACAGCGCGCATTCTCGAATTCGATGCACTGACGGGTTCGACGATTCTTGCGTCCGAACCCGCAAGAGAAGCGCTTGTTGCCATGGCCGCCGACACGATTCCCGTGCTGACCGAACACGACGACAAACACGGAACAGCCCTCGCGATCTCGCTCCGCGCCTACCTCGAGGCCAACGGCCAATGGGAATCTGCCGCTTCCGAACTCGGTATCCACCGGCACACTCTCCGAGGTCGCATCACCCGCGTCGAAGAACTCTTGCGATGCGACCTCGGAGAGGCCAGGGTCAGAGCTGAACTGCTGCTGTCGCTACTCGCTTGGGAGAGCCGCTGACAAGAACGACGATGTACCGCGGATCAGCAATTCGAGTTCCGCATCGACGGTGCACAGTCGTGCAGTGTCGAGCGAACCGCTGCGGCGAACACTGGACATCAACGTCGTAAATCGGTGCACAGCATCGAAATTGGCGCTCGACCACCGCTGCACCACACCGTCGCGATCGTCGTCGAGAGCACCTGATACCAGATCCGCAAATCGCGTCGTCAATCGAGCATGAACGGCAGCGCTGCCCATGACCTCCCAGTGTGAAGCTCCGACGGCAACGTCGACGCCGCCGAGCACGTCACCCAGATCAAGCTCTGCAGCGAGCTCACGGTAGACGGTCGCAGCCGCCTGGACCGACGTATTCTCCTGCAGTGCAAGGTCGGCCAACGCCAGAGCTCCGAAGGACACCTCGATACGTTCGCTCGAGTTCAGCCCCGCCGTGAGTTCGCGCACCGGCCCCGACCATCGATCGATGTCTGCCCGCGGGTTCACCGCAAACCGTCCGGCCGCTCCTGGCCGTCGCAGCACCCAGCTCATTTCGGACTCGAGCAACTGTTGCAGTCGATCAAGTGCCTGAAGTTGTTCGGCAGCATCAAGATCGGAGTTCAGAATGTCGCGGCGCAGACCCTCGGTGCCGAGCACCTCACTGACCACCGCATACGCCAACGACGCTTCCGGGCTGCGCACACCCAAGTGCTCTTCCAGCCGGAACAGCACACCCGGCCCTACGCGGTTGACCAGTTCGTCGACCACCGAAGTGATGATGATGTCGCGTCCGAGTCGGTGCGCCTGCACAGCCTCTGGCGCTGCCTCGACCACCGACGGCGGGAAGTACTGCGTCAGCCGGTCGGCAAAGATCTTGTTGTCAGGGGCCTCGGAAGCACCCAACTCGGCAGTCAGCACATTCTTCGACTGAGCAACCAGCACAGCAAGTTCGGGGCGAAGAAGCCCCTGACCTGCCCGGGCCCGCACGGCAAGCGACTTGGCATCCGGCAGCGATTCTTCGACGCGTTTCATGGCGCCCGCCGCAATCAGATTCTCGATCAGCCGCTCGTGCTGGTCGAGAAGTGCCGGTGCCCGATGCTCGGCCAGGCTGATGGCAAGGGTTTGATCCTCGCTGGCCTTCAGTACCGACGCGGCTACCTCGTCCTGGGCCGACGCCAGAAGCGCATTTCGTGAGCCGGAATCCAACCCTGCAAGAGCGATCTTGATGTTGACCTCTCGGTCCGACGTCGCAACACCGGCCGCATTGTCGATGAAGTCGGCGTTGATTCGTCCACCGCCGGCAGAGTATTCGATCCGCGCGCGCTGTGTGAAACCGAGATTGCCGCCCTCCCCCACCACGCCGGCACGCAATTCGTCCGCACTCACACGAACACCGTCGTTGGACGGATCGGCCGCGTCGACGTTGCTCTCGCCCGACGCCTTCACGTAGGTGCCAACGCCCCCGTTCCACAACAGGTCGACCGGCGCACACAGGATCGCCCGGATCAATTCCTGCGGGGTGAGCTTCTCCTCGGTGATTCCGAGTGCGTCGCGGGCCTCGCGCGGAAGACTGATGGACTTTGCGCTGCGCGGCCACACGCCGCCGCCGCTCGATATCACGGTGCGATCGAAGTCGTCCCAGGACGAGCGCGGCACGGTGAAGAGGCGGGCGCGTTCACTGAACGTGGCCTCCAGGTCCGGGTTCGGGTCGATGAAGATGTGGCGGTGGTCGAACGCCGCAACCAGACGAATCTTGTGCGAGAGCAACATTCCGTTGCCGAACACGTCGCCGGACATGTCGCCGATCCCCGCGACGGTGAAAGGATCAGTGTCGACGTCCACACCACGTTCGGCAAAATGGCGTCGCACAGCCACCCACGCGCCGCGGGCGGTGATGCCCATGGCCTTGTGGTCGTAGCCGGCCGAACCACCCGACGCAAAGGCGTCGCCCAGCCAGAAACCACGCTCGATCGCAATGCCGTTCGCCACGTCGGAGAACCGGGCGGTTCCCTTGTCCGCTGCCACGACAAGATACGAGTCTTCACCGTCGTAGGCGATCACTTCGGCCGGATGTACCGGCGAGCCGTCGACGATGTTGTCCACCACGTCGAGCAGTCCGCGAATGAACGTGCTGTACGACTCCTGCACCTGGTCCGGTGTGGGCGTGGATGTTCCGCGCACGACAAAAGCGCCCTTGGCTCCGGTCGGAACGATGGGCGAGTTCTTGACGCTCTGGGTTTTCATGAGGCTCAAGGCCTCGGTGCGGAAGTCCTCGAAGCGATCGGACCATCGCAGGCCGCCACGTGCCACCGACGAGCTTCGCAGGTGAACGCCCTCGACGTTGGGTGCGCTGACGTAGATCTCGCGGAACGGAACGGTTTTCTGCGGCGTCGACAGAACCTGGGAGTCGATCTTGAACGACGCGTACGACAACGGATTGCCGGCGCCGTCGCGCAGGTACCAGTTGGTCCGCAATGTTGCCTGGAGAAACGAGCGAACACCGCGAAGAACCCGATCTTCGTCGAGAGTGTCTGCGCTGTCGACCAACTCGTCGATCAAGGTGATCGCGGCGGCAACCGCCACACTGCGCTTCGGCACTGCCGGGTCGAATCGCGCAGTGAACAGTCCGAGTGCCGCCCGAACGAATAGGGGCTTCGCTTGCAATACTCCCACGATGTAGCCTTCGGACAGCCCGATGCGTGCCTGCGCGAGGAACCGGCACGCCGCGCGCAGCAACTCTGCGTCACGCCACGTGATGTCGGCTCGGCCGATCAGGCTGGAAAAGTTGTCCATCCGGGTCCTACCGGCAACAACAGCTTCGAAAGCCGAGGCCATCTTCTCGAGCGCACCGCCGTCGAAGGCGCAGGGCTCGAAGGTGAAATGGTGCGCCGATCCGAGAACTGTCGGAAGCGGGCGGTGCGTCGACACTCGAAGTCCGAGGGATTCGAAGTTCTCGCACAGATCGGAGAGGGAGGGCTCTCCGGACGGCCACAGAACCACGCCGGTCAGTTCGTCGCCCTGACGAAATACCAGTCGTTGCCCTGCTGCTGCCAACTCGGCAACCAGTCCCAACGCTGGATCCGCTGAGTCCGCGAATTCTGACTTGGTTGCCGTTGATGTGCTCGCCATTGAACACCCTCCTGGAAAGTATTGGATCCGAACACTTTCCAGTGTTACGTGCATCACCGAATAAAGTTCGTGCCCGATAGGAGTACAAACCCTCCCCGGACACGACAATCCGGCAGTTGCAAATCTCGGGTCAGTCACCCAGCCGGATCGGCGCCAGATCCGCAAAGACGTCCCCAGGACCAGGATTCCCGGACGGCGTAGAACCGCCCAGATGGTGGACGACGCCCCACACTGCGTTGATCGCCGTCTGGATCGCTCCCTCGGCCCAGCCCGCCGTCCAGGAGATGTCATCGCCCGCGAGGAAGATTCCGCGATGACGCGGTTCCAGGTCGCTTTGCACGAAGTGCGAGAACAGCCGCTCCTGGTACCGGTAATGCCCGGGCAGATTTGCCTTGAAGGCACCCATGAAGTCGCGTTCGGTTTCCCAGGACAGCGTGACCGGACTGGAGATGATGTGACTACGGAAATCGACGCCGGGGTAGATCTCTTCCAAGGAGCGCAACATGATCTCCATGCGCTCGGTAGCGTTCAGCGCCAACAACTTCAACGAATCATCCGACCACGTGTACGACAGACAGATCAGGCCGGGTTTCCCTTCCCCTTGATCGAGGAGGTACGTGCCGCGACTCATGCGGTCGGTCAGTGTCATAGACACCGAATCGCGACCGGTCTCGGGATCCTTGTCTTTCCAGAACGGACGATCGACAAGAACAAATACCTTGGTCGAGCCCATGTAATGGGTTCGCTCGATCGCAGTCCAGTGATCGATCGGGAACAGATCGTCGGCGCAGCGGATGTTGTTGAGAAGCATCCAGCTCTGCACAGTCACAATGGCACTCGCATATGTTCGGATGAAACCCTCGGCATCGACAACCGTGAACCGACACGGTTCGGTACGTCGCAGTTCAGTGACACGGGGCCGCGTTTTCCCGCCATTCAGCGAAGAAACCGTTGTGCCTGCCGGCCAGTGCCTCATCTGCGCGGGGGTTCGGTCCCACAGCCGCAACGGCAACTGCTGCGATCCACCGACGATGCCACGGTGATCGTCATCGGCTGCTGTGATGACCACACGAAGGATCTCGAGGATCGAATTGGGATAATCCGTATCCCAGCCGCCGGTACCAAATCCTACCTGCCCGAACACTTCCCGCATATGAAAGGACTTGAAGTGCTTCGACGCGGCGAGAAATCCGTAGAACGTCTGGTCGTCGTATCGCACCACCAACTCGTTCCAGATCCGCTTGATCTCAGCGGTATCGCGGTCCCGAATTGCCTGCTGCATGGGAATCAAATCGGCGTAGTCTTCCAGAGTGCGTGCCCACGCCTGTGCGACCTCGGTGAAGATCGGCGGCAAATCCTCGAGTGTGTGCGCATAGTGGCTTTCGCCCTTGAGGTCGATGACGGTACTCGGGGTCACCTCCGCCAGCGGGTTGGCGAACTCCTGGGTCTCTAGCGCCATCTCGTCGAGGTAGTGGAAGAGCGTTGTCGACGACGGCGGGAATCGCATCGCACCCATCTCCGCGACTACGCCCGGGTAGCCGTCGAATTCGACCGAGCGCATTCGGCCGCCAATCTGATCTGCCTCGTAGACAACCGGTTTGAGTCCGATTCTGAGCAGCTCGTACGCCGCGATCATGCCGGCAAGCCCGCCGCCGATCACCGCGATTTCGGTACCGAACGCGACGTCGGGCACCGATCCCAACCCAGCCGGGTCGGCAACGTAATCGTCGTAGGCAAAGGGGAAGTCGGGGCCGAACATCGTCAGCGGAGGCAACGGCCCCGGCTCGGAGGAACTGTCGGGAGCTACGGGAACGGTCATCGGCGGCCCTCTCGCTGGGAGCGATGGTCGGGATACAGATCGAGTCGACGATCATCGAGATGTGTATTGAGCGAACGTGATCGAGTGACAACCGCGGCGGCGATATCGGTAAGAATCAGTTCCTGCGCGGCACCCGCTCGGGCCAGTTCCCTACCGGTCGGATCGATCGCACACGACAACCCGCAATAGGTGAGTTCGGACTCCGAACCACAGCGATTGACGTAGGTCACAAACATCTGGCTCTCGTAGGCACGAGCCGGAACAACTTGTTGTGCGATGTGTTCGTACGGAGCCATCAGTCCGGTGGGCACGATCAACCACTGGGTTCCGGCATCAGCATGGGCACGAACAGCTTCGGGGAATTCGACGTCGTAACAGATCAACAGACCACACCGGATTCCGTCGAGATCGAATCCGATAACCAAAGTGTCACCTGGCACAAAATTCTCACGATCGAGCGCCCCGAAGAGATGCGTCTTGCGGTAGTTGGCAAGCGAGAGGCCGTTGCGCCCTACTACCTGCACGCTGTTGTAGACATCGCTGCCGGAGAGTTCAGGATAGCCGTAGACAATGGTGATTCCGGTGCTGACCGCGACCGCCGCAATCGCGTCGAAGATCGGTCCGTCCGCCGGTTCCGCGCGCGTTCCGACCAGTCCACCGATGTTGTATCCCGTTGCGGACATCTCCGGCGTCACCAGGATGGATGCCCCCGACGCCGCCGCTGTGCGTGCTGCGGCCCCGATCGCCTCCACATTGCACTCCACCGACGCAATGGCACCTTTCGACGTGAGCGGGCCTTGAAACAGTCCGACGCGGAGGGAATCGACCTTCATCGTGCGCTCCTCGAGAAGTTCCGTGACGTCAGTATGCGACGGGGACGACTACAAAGGGTGATCGGCAACGCCCAATCTGTCAACTAGAGTTTCCTAAAATTCAACCTGGGATATCAGGCAGGAACGCGTGGACCCTCCGGCAAAGCCGGATTCAACACCCACAGAACCTTGGCCTGCACGGTGCCCTCAGCCGAGAAACTGTGGTTGTGACGCGGAGCAAAGGTGAACGAATCCCCCACTTGGAGGACCACGTCCTCCGCGTCGACGGACTCACTTTCCGGGTCGGTTCTCCCACCCTCGAACGACACCCGCAAACCACCTTCGAGGACGTGAACGAAGTTCACATCGGCCGGCAGACTGTAGTACTCCCGCCCACTTCCCCCACCGGGTTCGATTTCGCTCATCAGCACCTGGATGCGACGCTCATTCGACGGCGTGAGCAGGAATTCCGCCATCTTTTCGCCGCCAAAGCTGATCTGTGGCCTAGCGTCGGCGCGCACCACCTCGCCTGCTGTCGCGTTCTCGAACAGCGAGCCGACGGGGATCTCCAGTGCAGCGCACACCTTGATCAGGGTCGCCACCGACGCGTTGACGTGATCGCGCTCGAGTTTCGACAGGTATCCCTTGGTCACTCCGCACGAAGCGGCCAGGTCGTCGAGGGTCAACCGCTTCGACTGACGGGCAGCCTTGAGCCTGGCCCCGATCTGCGGCCCACCAGGCTCCGAGCTGTCCTTCATCTTCACCACGCGGTAACTCCTTCAACACAATCTGTCCCTTATAGGAAACAAGAGTTGACAAATAGGCTTCTTGAAGAAACCATACTTGCACAGAGAGCTACATCACCGATGTGCCGTTCACAAGCAGGGACCCCACACATGGCCACCAACGACGCCGGATCATTCATCGGCCCAGTCGACGCGACTCGAGTCCCCCGATACGCCGAACCGACCACCTTTGCGCGCCTGCCGCGTCTAGACGAGGTGTCGCGCGCCGACGTGACCATCCTGGGGATCCCCTTCGACTCAGGGGTCAGCTACCGTCCCGGCGCGCGCTTCGGCCCTGGTCACATCCGCGCTGCGTCGAAGTTGCTGCGTCCGTACAACCCGGCTTTGAAGGTCTCCCCCTTCGCCAACCAGCAGGTTGCCGACTTCGGCGACATCGGCGTCAATCCCTTCGACATCCAGGAAGCGTTGACGACGATTCAATCCGCGGTCACCGACCTGCGCGCCGACGGCTCCTCGGTGCTCACGCTCGGTGGCGACCACACCATCGCGCTGCCGATCCTGCGATCACTCGCACGCGATCACGGACCCATCGCCGTGCTGCACTTCGATGCCCACCTCGATACGTGGGACACCTATTTCGGCCAACCCTTCACGCACGGAACACCTTTCCGCCGCGCCAGCGAAGAGGGCCTCATCGATATGGAGCGCTCACAGCACATCGGCATCCGCGGACCGCTCTACAGCGAGAAGGACCTCGAGGACGACCGAGTGCTCGGCTTCCAGGTGATTCGCAGCGACGATTACGAGGTCGACGGCGTCGCCAGCATCGTCGAGCGCATGCGTAAGCGCCTCGACGGTGGCCCGGTGTACGTCTCCGTCGACATCGACGTACTCGATCCCGCCCACGCTCCGGGTACCGGAACACCGGAAGCGGGCGGCATGACGTCGCGCGAATTGCTGAACACACTGCGAGGTTTGGTGGGCCTCAACGTGGTCGGCGCCGACATCGTCGAGGTCGCGCCGGCATACGACCACGCCGAGATCACCGGTATCGCAGCGGCTCACGTCGCTTACGAGCTGCTGTCGGTACTCGCACTCAATCGCTGAAGCAGCACAACGGTATCCGTGGTGTGATGCATCTCGGGGTTCGCGGGAAGATCGCGCTCCCGCGACTCCGAGACCAACACCTTCCACCCATCCGTGAACAGCGACTCCACGTAGTCCGGGGTATGCAGCATTGCTCGATGGTGCTCCGTCGGCGACTCGTGGGGCGAGTGGCCGACAATCAGCAGATGACCACCCGGTGCAACCAGTTCACCGAGAGCTCGGAACAGTTCCCCGCGTGCGGGTTCGAGCATGTGGAAGAACTGCGCGGACACCAGATCAAACGAACGGCCCTGCGGATCCCACTTGGTCAGGTCTGCTTCCAGCCACTCGATATCAACGCCAGAGCCCTCGACGTGAGCCTTAGCGCGACTGAGCGCCACCGACGAAATATCCGTGCCCGTGACCTTCCACCCGCGGCGTGCCAACCACAGAGCGTCGGCGCCCTCGCCGCATCCGACGTCAAGCGCGGTACCCGGCGCAAGGTCTGAAGCCTCGGCGATCAACTGCGGGTTGGGGTTTCCGCTCCACCGTGCTGGGCGTTCCTCGTACAGCGAGTTCCAGAATTGTGCATCCGCCTTGGCAAACGGGTTCTCGGTCGCGTCAGCGTGGTTGTCGTGGTTCTGCTGTGCGTGGTCATGGTGTTCGTGGTCATGGTGTTCGGGGCTCATGCATTCCAGGATGAGCAATCTCCACGGCTGGTGCAACGTTCCTTGCCGAAACGGCAAATAGCGCCGACGCGACTCTGACGCCGTCCCGCTTCGTGTCCGTCTCAGAAAAGACGGAGCCTGGCTCGCCCGCCGCGTCACACCCACAGACAACGGATTTATGGCATGCTCCGCTGGACCGGCACTCGTTCGATTCTCGGGAAAGGACCTCGCGATAGCCGCTCCTCGCGCTGATGTCGCCCTTGCCGTCGCGGCCGCGACGGTCCTCGGTGTTGGTATCGGAGTCCTTCTCACCGACGTTCTTGCGGGCCTCGCTGTCGGCCTTGGCGCTGCGGTCTTGTTCCGTTTTGCGCTTCGGATGATCAATACCCGCAGGTGACGGCTGTGGAATAACTTCTAGGACCCGGTCGTTGTACTGGCTGTCAGTGTTCGGTTCTTTGCCCCGGGTACCACCCCAGAAATGCCGCTTCGAGCGGCCACTTGCCGAGAGGCGCAAGGCGGGCACTGACACTTGCGAAGCCGTCGACACCATCAGGTGCCGACGGTTTCCTAATTTCCAGGCCCGCCGGCGGTCAGACAGATGTGAGAATATGCGGTGTATGTCTGCCATCACCGATTACTTCGCAGCCCCCTCGGATGCCGCCGCAGCCACCGCATTGGACGACGGGCCGATCGACCCTGTGCAAGCCAAGGGCGTCGACCCGATCGTCTCGCTCAGCCGCCTCGAGTCGGTGCTCACCGGCAGGACATATGACGAGATCACAGCCGGACTCAGGCGAGGATCGCTGGTTGCCGTCAACGACGACGGTGACGCTTACATCCTGACCGTCGCCGACGAACTACGGGACGCACTAGCCGGTTTGGATGCCGAAGGTGTGATGGCAGCGGCTCGCGCTTGGGCAATCGACGAGACGGTCGAGCCTTCCGAAGAATCGGTGCCATTTCTCGCCGCGCTTGCCGAACTGGCAACCGGGGCAGTGCACCGTGGCGACCGCATCTACTGCCACATGGTCATCTGAGCGTATGTACGAGGACGGAACCGTAGGGCTCGACGAGCACGGCATCACAGTCCGACACTTCACTCAGCCCTGAATTCCCGCCAAGAACGCGGCTTGGTCCGCCAGATACCCGGGCGCGAAGAGCGAACGAGGTGCAAGGACGGCCACCAGGGTCGACATCAGTTCGGAGTCTTCGAGGTTCTTTTCCACCAGCGAATGAGTCGCTTCAGGGTACTTCTTGACCACCAATTGCCCTGGTGAGTCGAGCAATTCGCGATACACCGATTCCGTATCTGCCACGTCGACGTTCACGTCATGTCCGCCGAGAATCAAGAGCACCGGAACATCCACGGTTTCGAGATCGGCTCGGGCATCAGACCGATAGTTTTTCCGGATGAAGTTCCAGCGATCTTCGGTGAGACCGTCAGCCTCACCGGACACCACGAGATCGTCGAACGACGCGTCCCTGGCCAACTGTTCCAAGTTCTTCGCTCGGTCGGCCCGGGCCTTCTCGAACTCGTCGGCCGACGCATTCCGTTCGGAAAGCTCTGCACGAGTATTGAATTCACCTTGCTCTAGCCAGTTGATCGCGGGACCCACAGCAATGACGAACGCGATGTCCGAATCGAGGTTTACCACCTTGGGCATCACCCAGCCTGCCTGACTTGCACCCCACAGGCCGATGCGAGCCGGATCGATATCCGAGCGTCCCCGCGCCCACTCGATCGCCGCTTCTGTCTCCGCGGCTCGATCATCCATGCTCTGATCCAGCCAATTGCCCGGCGCCCCGTTGACCCCCGGCTTGTCCCACGAAAGTGACGCGTAGCCTGCCTGCGCGAACGACTCCCAGAACGGCCGGTAGAAGGTCTCGTGTGTTGCATCGATCGGTCCGTCTCCGTGGACGAAAACCACGAGCCCGAAGGGACCGTCACCGCGATCGGGAAGTGCCAGGACTCCCTGAAGCGGCACCAATCCCCCGGTGATCGTCACTTTTTCCTCACGGAGGTCGTAGGTGTTTTGGTACAGGGTCCAGCCGACCAGACCAATGATCAGTACAACGACCACCCCCAGAGAAGCGATCACCCACCTGCGTAAACGTGGGCTGTTCTTCCTCTCGCGCTCCGATTGCACTGCCATCTCCCCGCCCTAACGTACGAATCTCGAACGACCGTTTCTATTTCGATAGTACAGTTAGGTGCGAAGATGTCGAGAAGGAAAGAAAGGGCTGAGCGATGACAGCTGTCGATGTACCCACGCGGATTCTGATCGAGGGACTTCTGCGCGCAGACGGAACTGTCGACGGGCACACCCTGTATGCCACCGCCGGCGCCCTCGACATGACGGACCAGCAGATTCGACTGTGCATCAAGCGGTTAGTCGCCGAGGGAAAGTTCACACAGGAGGGGCGTGGGCGCCAGGCCACGCTGCGGGCAACCACGAAAGCCGTGCGGGAGATGGAACCCGACGTCGAGTTCGTTCGGCTCGCCTATCAACAAGATCGAGGCACCACGACGCCGTGGGACGGGCGCTGGCATGTGGTGGGATTCGCAATTCCGGAGTCGTCGCGGAAAGCGCGAGATGCACTGCGCACCAGGGTGACCTATCTCGGTGGAGCCCTCGTGCAGGGCGGCTTGTACGTCTCGCCGCACGCGTGGGAACCCTATGTTCTCGATGCGGCCGCCCAACTCGACGTCGAACAGTATCTGTCTTCTCTGACCGCTCGCGACCTGAAAGTGGGCACCCTCGAAGACCCGTCGAAGATTGCCGCACAATTGTGGCCACTGGATCAGATTGCGGCCGGATACGATCAGCTACTGAACGTGGCGACCTCGCGCCTGCAAAAACTGCGGAACACCTCAGCCTTCACTGACACCGACGCCGTCACGATGACCGTCGAACTCGCCGCGGAATTCACGCGAGCGATGGAACCCGATCCGCTCCTGCCACCGGAACTACTGCCCACCAACTGGATCGGCAAGAGAGCGCGGTCGATCACTGCGCAGTGCTGGACACTTCTGGCACAGGTGGACGGCGCCGACCAACTACCCTCGCTGTTCCACCTGTACGCAGATGCAATCGGTGATCAGGACGCGAGAGTGCGCTGACGCTGGGGCAATCCGAAGCGACCGAGAACTTCGTCGACAGCGGTGGCCGGAGTCACCAATCCCCGCGACTGCAGCCACGGAATGGTTTCGCCGACAAGATGTTCGAGAGTTCGAGGCAACGACAACGGGAGCAAAGTCACACCGTCTGCGACGTCGGCAGCCCGAATATCGGCAATCAAACTGCCGAGCCCGGACGGCGTACCGACGTAGTGCAGCGATGCCGGGACTCGCGGGACGTTCAGCGCACTGTCCAACTGCGCCAACTCTTTACGCGCGGCCCGCGCTTCCGGAGCGATCAGAACTTCGAGATCGACCAACACTGCAACAGAGTCGGGATCGCGGCCGTCCTCGGCGATCGCTGCACGAATCTGGGCGCGCTGAGCCTGCGCATCGCGCAGGTCGCTGGCCCGGATACGAATGACATTGACAGGGAAGGCCGTTAGATCGAGAAGGGTGTCACCTTCGGTGAGATCCACCCAGTAATCCGCGCCGATGAGCGGAAGGTTTCCGGGAGCTCCTTCGGCGGCGGGGTGGTGGCCGAATCCGGTGAGTTCAACAGCTACATGCAGGGAATGAGATGCGATAGAAGACATGTGTTTCTCCGAAAGTATGGAGGGAGGGGTGAGCGCGAGACGATCGTCAGCTCGTACACATTCCAAACGTCGCAGTTGTCATGTCTGCCATGTTAGTTGCCTATTTCGATCAGTGCATCCGGATATGGGCTCAGACGCATTCGGCTGCGCCGGCGTCGCCGGCGGTGCCACCAAGGAAAGTGCGGGTCTCGGGCACGGGATTCCATGCACCGGCGGTCTTTTCGTAGTTCCAATCACGCTGATTCGAAACCAGGATGCTCACGGCGTTGATCAGGCGGGTGACGTCGTCGGAGCTGCTGCCCAACCCGAGGCTGGCGCGCACGGCACCGCCGGACAGGCCGAGACGCGAGAGCAGCGGGTGCGCGCAGAAGCGTCCGTCGCGGACGCCGATGCCGTGTTCTGCGGAGAGGAATGCGGCAACCTCGCCGGCCTCGTAGCCGTCGACCGTGAAGGTGACGATTCCGACGGCGTCGGGAGCATCGGCCCACAACCGGAGCAAGTTGACGCCGGCGATGGCGGCCAGTCCGTCGGTCAACTGAGCGGTGAGCGCCTTCTCGTGCTCCGAGATGGCGTCGAAGTCGAGCGCGGTCAGTGCGTCGCAGGCTGCGGCGATTGCAGCAGCACCGAGGACGTTGGGCGAACCGGCCTCGTGACGGGCGGGAGCACAGGCCCACTCGGTGGATTCCAGCGTCACCTCACGGACAGCGCCGCCACCGGCAAGGTACGGCTTGGCCTCGTCGAGCCAGTCGCGGCGACCGACGAGGACGCCGGCACCGAACGGTGCGTACAGCTTGTGACCCGAGAACGCGAGGTAGTCGACTCCGCATTCCTGCAGATCGATACGACGATGGGGAGCCAACTGAGCGGCGTCGACGAGGATGCGTGCACCACAACGGTGTGCAATGTCCGCGAGGCGTGCGATCGGCAGGATCTCGCCGGTCACGTTGGACGCTCCCGTGATGGCGAGGAGCGCGGCGGGCTTGGTGCACAGTTCCGCAATCAGGCGCTCGATGGTCTCTTCGACGGTATCGGCGGCCGTGACGATGCGAGCGTCGTTCCAGGGCAACAGGTTTGCGTGATGCTCGACGTCGAGAACGACGGTGCTGCCGGGCACGGACTGAGCGAGAAGATTGAGCGAGTCCGTGGTGTTGCGGGTGAAGACGACAACCTGATCGTCAGCGCAGTTCACGAAGCGAGCAACCGATTCGCGAGCGTTCTCGTAGGTCAGCGTGGAGATCCGGGAGGCGTATCCGGCACCGCGGTGAACGCTGGCGTACGTGGGAAGAAGTTCCGCAATGCGATCGGTGACCTGGGCCAATGCGGGCGCGCTCGCTGCGTAGTCGAAGTTCGCGTAGGAACACTCACCACCCTGGACGAGGGGAACCTGTAGGTCGGCGCCAGAAACCTTGGCAATGGGAGCGGTGCAGGTATCGGCACTCAGAACAGCAGTCATCGAAGACAATCCTCACGTTCAAGGACTCATTCGTTCGGGTGATGTCCCCGGAAGAGTCCGCGCTTGCCGAATCCGTTTTCGGATACAGCCGGGTCGTCACCCGGAGCACCCCACCGCGGAGGAGGGTTGCCGACCAGCAAGCCGGGGCTGAACACTGGTACTCGTGACCTGCAAACGAGAATGGCAGGAGTCAACCGGCTTGTCAACCCCAACGCAGAACACGCTCTCGACTCCGACAAATCGCCCGACATCTCTTCGTGGTGACCACCATCACGGTAACGTTTCGGCCTCCGTGGCACCGCAACCTTCCGAGGAGCCTTCACGGGCCATAAGCGCTTGACCTACAGAATCATTCACCGAGTTTGACAAATACGATTCGTTCCGAATCTCGCATTGACCCTTCATTCCTTGCATTCCAGAGAGATTCGAACAGATTTCGAGCAAACGATTACGAGAATCCTTAAACAGCAACAAAATACAGATCGATAGTCGAACAAGACCGGCAGATTCGTCAACACTGCACCATCTTTCATTCATTTGAGTCGCCAGAACTGCGCAGCTACGTTGAATTGCAAAGCAATAGCCCGGTCTTTACTGCGATGGTGCGAGCGCATGCCCACCTACGTGACCTGTGGCCGCCGTACGAGGGCTGAGCGCGTCGACGATGTCGCCGGAGTGCGACAAGAACGCTGAACTGTGTGAAGGAGCGAGATGACTGCGGTCAAAAACGCGTGGAGGGGACTACGGAAACCCGTATTCGTCCCGGCATCGATAGTGATCTTCGGGTTGATCGCCTTTGCTGTGATCTACTCCGGGACTGCGTCCGACGCCTTCCAGAGCCTCAACAACGCCATCACCGATGGTGTCGGCTGGTGGTACATCCTGTCTGCCACCGGATTTGTGGTCTTTGCGCTCTACTGCGCGATCAGCCGGATCGGCAACATCAGACTCGGCCGCGACGACGAACAGCCCGAGTTCGGCATGATGTCCTGGTTTGCCATGCTCTTCAGTGCAGGCATGGGCATCGGTCTGGTGTTTTACGGAGTGGCAGAACCACTTTCGCACTACGTGGACCCGCCGGTCGCGGGCCGGGTAGCAGGATCGACCGACGCGGCCGCAAATCAGGCAATGGAACTGACGATGTTCCACTGGGGCCTGCACGCGTGGGCAATCTACGTTGTCGTCGGCCTCGGACTGGCGTACATGACCTACCGCAAGGGTCGCCCGCTGTCGATCCGCTGGCTCCTCGAACCCCTGCTCGGACGCGCCCGCATCGAGGGCAAGATCGGGCACGCCATCGACGTCGTTGCGATCGTCGGCACCCTGTTCGGCGTCGCTACCTCGCTCGGATTCGGTGTTCAGCAGATTACCGCCGGCCTCGACTACCTCGGCTGGGTGGAGACCGACAACTGGTTGGTCATCGCCATCATTGTCATCGTGACAGGTATGGCTACATTCTCCGTGGTCTCCGGCGTCACCAAGGGACTGAAGTGGCTCTCCAACATCAACATGATCCTGGCCGCGGTTCTAGCTCTGTTCGTGCTGATCCTCGGCCCCACGCTGTTCCTCCTGCAGTCCTGGGTGCAGAACCTCGGCGGCTACGTTCAGGCTCTTCCGGAACTGATGCTGCGTACCTCACCGTTTGCCGACGACGGCTGGGCCGGCGCGTGGACGATCTTCTACTGGGGATGGTGGATGAGTTGGGCGCCGTTTGTCGGCATGTTCATCGCCCGCATTTCGCGTGGACGCACCATCCGTGAATTTGTGTTCGGTGTTCTGCTCGCGCCCACACTCGTCGGTTCGCTGTGGTTCACGATCTTCGGCAACTCCGGCATCCTGCGTCAGCGCAACGAGGGCACCATGCTCGACGCGTCCGGCGCCGTCGATACCAACACGTCGCTGTTCACGCTGCTCGACGGTCTTCCGCTCGGCACGATCTCGAGTATTCTCGCCATCGTTGTCATCGTGTTCTTCTTCGTGACGTCGGCCGACTCGGGCTCGATCGTCATCGACATTCTCGCGACGGGCGGCAATCTCGAGACATCCAAGATCACCCGGGTCTACTGGACCTTCCTGTCCGGCGCCGCCGCAGCTGTTCTGCTCCTTGTCGGCGGCAGTGGATCACTGACCGCCCTGCAAACCGTGGCTATCGCGACGGCGGTTCCGTTCTCGATCATCATGGTGCTGGCGTGCCTGTCGATGCTCAAGGCGTTCCGATACGAGGTTGCCGCGGCTCCGCGGTACTTGCGGATCTCGACCACCAACAGCTCGGTCGACGTGCCACAACCGTCGACCAAACGATTGCGCGACCTGAACATCTCGTCGAGCTTCGCCGGGCTGACGCCGTCGCAATCAGGAATCACCACTGATCCGAGTGATACCCACATGTTCGTCGCAGTCCACGAAGTCCCGCAACACGCGGTCAACATCAACCCGGATACCGGCGTCGTCGACATCTCCGCAGATTCTCGTGCCGTCGACCCGCTGGGCGGCGAAGTGTTCGACACTCCGGAGTTCGCCGATTCGGCCGAAGGACACCTGCAGAGCGTCACGAACTCGGAATAAGCGCCGCGTCGGCATGTTGCATTAGGCAGAACTGTTCACCAACTCGCAAACTTGTCATGAGATAACAACTCGACAGGTCGCACGACTGAGATTCATGAGCAGAACAGGATCAACGGGTTTGCCACTCCAGCCGCACGCGGAAACGGAATCGTCTTTCGGGATTCCGTCCGTATTTCTCCGCTCGACGCAGGCACCTGCGCCGCGCACCCTCATCGACATCGTGCGGGCATCCGCGCAGGCCAACTCCGAAGCACCTGCCATCGACGACGGTGAGACGACGCTGTCGTACGCCGAATTGCTGGGCGAAATCGAACAGGGCGCGCGCTGGCTCGCCGATGCCGGAGTCGGCGCGGGTGATCGCGTCGGCATCCGGATGCCGTCCGGTTCGCGTTCG
The DNA here is from genome assembly GCF_019334125.1 of Rhodococcus globerulus. NCBI lineage: Bacteria > Bacillati > Actinomycetota > Actinomycetes > Mycobacteriales > Nocardiaceae > Rhodococcus > Rhodococcus globerulus. Next base: position 4,900,611 of record NZ_CP079698.1, on the reverse strand, counting down.
CTGTACGTGGCAATCCTGTCGATCCTCGCGGCCGGCGCCGCCTACGTACCCGTCGACGCCGATGATCCGGAAGAGCGCGCCGAACTCGTTTTCGGTGAAGCCCAGGTAGCCGCGATCATCACGGGTGACGGCATCGGGCCTGGCACGGCACCGAAGCGGCTGGAGCACCCACCCGTGCGCGATCCCCTGCCCGAAGACGACGCCTGGATCATCTTCACCTCCGGGTCCACCGGCACACCCAAGGGCGTCGCCGTCACCCACCTCAATGCCGCAGCGTTTGTCGACGCCGAGGCCCGCATGTTCCTTCAGGACGAGCCGATCGGGCCCGGTGACCGTGTTCTCGCGGGACTGTCCGTCGCCTTCGACGCGTCGTGTGAGGAAATGTGGCTCGCGTGGCGTCATGCCGCCTGCCTGGTTCCCGCACCACGATCACTCGTGCGCAGTGGCATGGACCTCGGGCCGTGGCTGGTCTCCCGCGACGTCAGCATCGTCTCCACTGTTCCCACGTTGGCGTCGTTGTGGCCGGCCGAGGCCCTCGAAGCTGTCCGCCTCCTGATCTTCGGCGGTGAAGCCTGCCCGCCCGAGTTGGCCGAACGCCTGGCCGTCGAAGGCCGCGAGGTGTGGAACACGTACGGACCGACCGAAGCGACGGTTGTTGCGTGCGGGGCTTTGATGGACGGCAAGAGTCCCGTCAGCATCGGTCTCCCCCTCGACGGCTGGGACCTCGCAGTCGTCGACGCTCAGAACAACCCCGTCGCAGTCGGGGAGGTGGGCGAACTGGTGATCGGTGGCGTCGGCCTCGCCCGCTATCTCGACCCGGCAAAAGACGCCGAGAAGTACGCGTCGATGCCCTCACTCGGTTGGGAGCGTGCCTATCGCAGTGGCGACCTCGTCCGGCTCGAGCTCGAGGGGCTCATGTTCCAGGGCCGGGCCGACGATCAGGTCAAGCTCGGTGGCCGACGGATCGAACTCGGCGAGGTCGACAACGCGCTGCAGAACCTTCCCGGTGTCAGTGGTGCCGCAGCCGCGGTCAAGAAGACTGCGGCCGGAAACCAAATACTCGTGGGATACATCGCGAGTACCGACCCCGATTTCGACCTCAAGGCAGCGCACGCGACGCTCAGCGAACAGTTGCCGGCAGCGCTCGTCCCGCGTCTGGCGTTGATGGACGAACTCCCGACGCGTACCTCCGGCAAGGTCGACCGCAACGCTCTCCCCTGGCCCCTTCCCGGTGCCGGCGAAGATGCCGGAGCCGCACTCGGACTCGACGGAACCGCGGCCTGGGTCGCGGGACTGTGGGGTTCCATCCTCGGCGCCCAGATCACCGGCCTCGACAACGATTTCTTCGAAGTGGGCGGCGGATCACTCTCCGCGGCCCAGCTGGTGACGGCACTACGCGAACGCTTCCCCGAGGTCACCGTCGCCCAGCTTTACGATCATCCACGATTGGGATCTCTGGCCGAATACCTCGACGAATTGGCTCCTACGGAAACCGTCGAACCACGTATCGTCACGCCCACGCCTCTGAAAACCCAACTGGCTCAGGTTGCGGCAACGGTTCCGATCACGACCCTTGCCGGTCTCCAGTGGGTTACCTGGATCGCGATCGCGAACAACGTTCTCGCGTGGTTCGTCGACGTCAGCTGGGCGCCGACGGTCTCGTGGTGGTGGATTCTGTTGGCGTTCCTCGTCTTCATCACGCCGATCGGCCGTATGACCATCGCGGTGATCGGCACCCGAGCCCTGCTGCGCAACCTACAGCCGGGCACCTACCCGCGCGGCGGCAGTGAACACATGCGACTGTGGATTGCCCAGCGACTCACCGAAGCCAGTGGCGCAGCAAATCTTTCGGGCGCACCGTGGATGTTGTACTACGCGCGAGCCCTCGGAGCCGACATCGGCCACGGCGTCGACCTGCACACGTTGCCGCCCGTCACCGGCATGCTCGAACTCGGCGACGGGTGCTCCGTCGAACCCGAAGTCGACCTGTCCGGTCACTGGATCGACGGCGATCTCATTCATATCGGTGAGATCAAGATCGGGGCCGGTGCTTCTATCGGATCGCGTTCCACACTTCTGCCCGGTGCCCGTGTCGGACGCGGCGCCGTCGTCGAACCCGGATCAGCTGTGTTCGGCCGGGTGAAAGCCAATCAGCAGTGGGCAGGTTCGCCAGCCACCAAGGTCGGCAAAGCGAATCATCCTTGGCCGTCGGAACATCCGAAGCGCGCCCCCGGCTGGGTTCCGGTGTACGGCATCACGTCCGTCTTCCTTGCCGGTGTCCCGATCTTTGCTCTCGTGGCCGGAATCGTGTTGATCGGTTGGTGGATTCGCAACACCGAAACCCTCGGTAGCGCAATTGCCCAGTCGCTCATCATGCTTCCCTTCGCGACGATTCTGAGCCTGCTGGTCTTTGCCGTCATCACGCTAGTCTCAGTACGCCTGTTGTCGATCGGATTGACCGAGGGATACCACCCCGTCCGCAGCCGGATCGGCTGGCAGGTCTGGGCCACCGAGCGTCTGCTCGACTCCGCCCGCACCTTCCTCTTCCCGCTGTACGCCAGCCTGCTCACGCCCGGCTGGTTGCGCCTTCTCGGCGCCAAGATCGGCAAGAACGTCGAAGCGTCCACCGTCCTGCTCCTTCCCAAGTTCACGACCGTCGCAGACGGCGCGTTCCTCGCCGACGACACCATGGTCGCCAGCTACGGGCTCGGCGGCGGCTGGATGCACATCGAGCACGCCAAGATCGGCAAGCGCGCATTCCTCGGCAACTCCGGAATGACCGCCCCCGGCCGACGCGTCCCCAAGAACGGGCTTGTTGCGGTGTTGTCCGCGACGCCGTCGAAGGCGAAGTCCGGATCCTCCTGGCTCGGTAGCCCGCCCGTGCGCCTGCGTCGTGCAGTCGGAGACACCGACGCGGCCCGCACCTTCAATCCCCCGACGCGTCTCAAGATCGCCCGCGGCGTCGTGGAAACCTGCCGACTCATCCCCGTCATGGTCACCTTCGGCATCGGCCTTGGCGTGCTGTTTGCACTCGAAGCCCTCGCCGGAGCCGTCGGATTCTGGTTTGCCGCCCTGCTGAGCGGCGTCGTCCTGCTGATCGCGGGCGCCGTTGCCGGGACGATCACCGTCGCGGCCAAGTGGCTTGTCGTCGGCAAGATCAAGAAGGTGGAGCATCCACTCTGGAGTTCCTTCGTCTGGCGCAACGAGGTTGCTGACGCCTTTGTCGAGACTGTTGCCGCTCCCTGGTTCGCACGAGCAGCAACTGGCACTGCCGTACTGAACATTTTCTTGCGCGGACTCGGCGCCAAAATAGGCAAAGGGGTTTGGTGCGAGTCGTACTGGCTACCCGAAGCAGATCTCGTGACTTTGGGTGACGGGGCAACCGTCGAACGGGGGTGCGTCGTGCAAACTCACCTCTTCCATGATCGGATTATGGCCATGGACACCGTCACCTTGGGAGCAGGAGCAACGCTGGGACCACACTGTGTCGCGCTACCCGCAGCCGGAATCGGCGCAGGCGCAACCGTCGGACCTGCATCATTGGTCATGCGAGGTGACACCGTTCCGCCGTCGACCCGGTGGCAGGGCAACCCCATTGCCCCATGGGCGGCTTCGTGAAGCCGAACAAGATGCTCGACGAGCCGATCGATCCGTACCTGCCGCAGAACGGCAACCGCGGATATCGCGTATCCCGGTACGAATTGGAACTGACCTACAAGGTTTTCAGTAACCGTCTGGCCGGCAAAGCCGTCATCACCGCCGTCACCACCGAGAACCGATCCAAGTTCAGCTTCGATCTTGCCCAAAACCTGCAGGTGTCCAAGGTGTCGGTCAACGGCGCCCGCGGCGCCAAGTACTCCCGCCAGAACAACAAGCTGATCGTCACGCCCGGCACCAAGATTCCCGCCGGCGGAGCGCTCTCTGTCACCGTTCAGTACACCGGAAATCCCGAACCCATCAAAGGTCTCTGGGGTGAAGTCGGCTGGGAAGAACTCACCGAAGGAACCCTCGTCGCGAGCCAGCCCAACGGGGCCGCGTCGTGGTTCCCGTGCGACGACCACCCCAGTTCCAAAGCGTCGTACCGCATTTCGATCACCACCGATTCCCCGTTCTACGCACTCGCCAACGGCGCATTGGTGCGCAAGCAAACCCGCGCCAGCGCAACCACCTGGGTGTACGAGCAGACCGAGCCCATGGCCACCTACTTGGCGACCATTCAGATCGGGCAGTACGAGCATCGGCAGGTCAGCTCCGGCCGGGTCCCGATCTTCGCGGTTCATCCACCCCGGTTGCACAACGAGTTCGACGTCGACTTCTCACGCCAGCCGCAGATGCTCGACGTCTTCGGCAAACTGTTCGGCCCGTACCCCTTTGCCGACTACACCGCCGTGGTCACCGACGACGAACTCGAGATTCCCATCGAAGCACAGGGGCTCTCGATTTTCGGCGCCAATCACTGCACCGGCCGACGCGGCTCCGAACGCCTTGTCGCACACGAGTTGGCACACCAGTGGTTCGGCAACAGCCTCACGATCGGCGCGTGGTGCGACATCTGGCTACACGAAGGCTTTGCCTGTTACGCGGAGTGGATCTGGTCTGAAAACTCTGGTGGCCCGTCGTCCGAAGCCCTTGCGGCCAACGCTTATCAAGGACTGATGCGCAAGCCTCAGGATCTCATCCTCGGCAATCCCGGGCCGGCCATGATGTTCGACGATCGAATCTACAAACGCGGCGCTCTTACCCTGCATACTTTGCGCGGGGTTCTGGGAGACGACAAGTTCTTCGAACTCCTCCGTCAGTGGACTACCAAGCACCGCCACAGCACTGTCAGCACCGAGCAGTTCACCGATCTGGCATCACGATTCACCGACATCCCGCTGCGTCCACTGTGGGACGCGTGGCTCAATCAGAAACCCCTACCGCGCCGGACCTGAGTCATCGATCAGTCCGACCTCAGCTCAGGGTTTTGAGGCTCTCCAACCTTTTCAGGATCGGCGCCCGCCATTCCTCGACATCTTCCGGACCGTTCTCGGCCCACAACTCGTAGAGTTCGGAAGTTTCGGGGTCGGCAATCGTGCGTTCGAGTGTCGCGAGAATCCATTCGCGCTGCTCCGGGGTCAAGGACGCGGTGTAGGCAACGGCATCGATACCGTCGAGTTGCTCAGGGGCCGGTAGGAGTCCGTGCGCCACCGCAACAATCTCAGCGATCGCGATTGCCGCCTGCGAATCGTCCACCTCGACGTACTCGTCGTCGACATGGCTGGTGAAATCGGCGATGTCGAACTCACCGGCCCGAACCGCCACAAGCAAATCGCCGGCCGCGTCGTTTTCGAACGGACCCGAACCCCAAGTCCCCATTGAGTATTCCTCCTGATTCGTGGGCCAGGCTCAGCCCGCCTTGACCATAGCCGATTCATCCGCCGGGAGATGCGACCGGGATTTGAACAGTACGAGTACGAGGCAGGCCGCAGCTGCCGCAGAGCCGAACAACAGGGTTGCCGTATAGCTCAGCGCCGGAATGCTTTCCGACAGCATCGCCAAGACCGCCGGAACCGCGAACCCGATGTAGGTGATCGAGTAGAACACCGCAGTCAGGCCGGCGAGGTCATCCGGCCCGGCTATGCGCTGAATCTCGAGCAGGCCGGACACCAACGCCATTCCGTACCCGCAGCCCAGGATCGCAGCCGCAACAATCGCGGCGGCAACTGTCAGCGTCGACGCTACCAAGGCCGCTGCAGCCATTCCGATTACCAGGAACACCAGCGCGACGACGGCGCCACGTGCACTGCTATTCGTGTCGATCTTGCGTCCGAGGGACTGGATCGCAAATCCGCAGGCCAAGGCAACAACACAGAGGAACGCCGAGAAGGCGACCGGCGCATTGCCACTGTGGCCGGTCATCAGCGCGGGGATGACTGCGTACCCGACACTTGCTGCTCCGAACACCCACGGCGCCAACGGAACAACTACGTACAGGAATCGGCGATGACCTGCCGACGGAATCTTCAGGTCGTCGATCAACCGTCGACGCTCGGTCTTCGGTTGCGCGGCGCGAGTCTCAGGTGCGCGCCACAAGGCAACTCCCGCAAGCACAGTGATCACGATATGCAAGACATAAGCCAACGCGCTGGGCAGTGGCGCCCACTGTGCCAACACGCCGGCGAAGCCCGCACCCAACGCAAAACCGGCGGTCAAACTCATCGCGGCACGCCTGGCACCAGAGCCCTCGGTGGCATCCGGATCCCAAGGAGCTGCAGATAGTTCCTTCACCCAGGAACCGCCGACGGCCATGCCGATTCCCAGCGCGATACCGCAGAGAATACGTCCGACAATCAGGACGGCTGCGGAATCTGCTCCGAAAGCCAGCAGCGTCGAGCCTGCGATCGCGATGAACGGGGCCGGGAGCATGATCGGGCGTCGACCCAGCCGATCGGACAGCGGGCCACCGAGCAAGAGCGCAGGAACGATCCCTACTACGTAGGCAAAGAGGAAGAAGTCGACCATCACGGGCGAATAGCCGTGGTCGATTCGGTACATCACCAACAGCGGTGTGAATTCGTTGCCGCCCCAGGCAACCGCGAACATACTGGCGGCAACCATGAGCCAGGCTCGGGCAGAACGGTTTTCCGTTGACCTGTTCGACAACAGGGTTTCGACGCTCATCACAGGCCCCCGCGCAGTCCGAGACCATGAACACGACGCATATGCGCCAGCACCGCGTCGTTGTATGCATCGGCGTCGCCGGCCTCGACAAGGCTGACCAGTTCGGCATGGTCTTCGAGAATCCTGGGGAGCTTGCCGGGGTCGAGCGAGATCGATCGTGCCGTCATGCGCCGCTGTCGATCCCGCAGACCGGCGTAGAAGGTATCGAGCAGAGGGTTATCACCCGCAGCAACGATCATCTTATGGAAATCTGCGTCGGCGGCGCTGAATGCTGCGACGTCGCCGCCGTCGGCTAGCTCGCGCTGCTCGGCCATGCTCGCCTGCAAAGCTGCAATCAATCCGCTGCGAGCCTGCGGTCGGTCAGCTACAACACGCACACTCTGCGTCTCTACCAGTTGCCGCGCCGCGACAACATGCTCGGCCTCGCCGTCCGCCACGGGGACGATCAATGCACCCTTCTTCGGGTACAGGCGCATCCACCCTTCGGCTTCGAGCCGCAGAAACGCCTCACGCACGGGAGTACGACTGCACTCCATTCGACTGGCGATCTCGCCCTCGCTGATGAGCTCACCACCGGGTAACTCCCCGGACAGGATGAGTTCCTTCACTTCGCGGAATACCGACTCCGCCGTGGAATGCAACATAGACACAAGATGTATTTATACTCCTCCGTGCAGGTCAGTAGTACACCGGCCCCGGAATACCACCGCCGACAGCAACCGCGTCACCCGTGATCGCGACGCTGCGCGGCGACGCCAGGAACGTGACGACGTCGGCCACCTCGGCGGCGTCGACGATCTTGCGAATCGAGTTGGTGGCAATCCCCGCTTCCACCTCGGCGAGCGATTGCCCCGTCAGATTTATCTCGTCTTCGATCCGTGCCTTCAGTCGTTCGGTTCGAGTCACTCCAGGATGAACCACCGTTACATTGATTCCACTGGGGCCCAACTCATCGGCCAAGTTCTTCGTCAGCGCCGAGACACTGACGTTGCGCACCGTATGCGCAATCGAGGTGGCGGTACGCGCGCCCAGGCCACTGATGTTGATGATCCTGCCCCAGCCCTGCGCCACCATGTGCGGGGCGACTGCCCGGGCCGTACGGAGATAGCCGAGAACCTTCACCTCGACTTCTCCCCGCACTACGTCATCGGTCGTCGACCAGAAATCCGTTGGCCTTCCAGCGCTCCACGGGGTTGCCGCAGAGTTGACCAGAATGTCGACGCCACCCAACGTCGCGACAACCTCACGTACCGCCGCCTGAATTGCGTCGTCGTCTCGCGTATCGGCGGCCACACCGATTGCTCGAATCCCGAACTCCGACGCCAGTTCTCGGGCCGTGTCGGTCACTGACTGTTCTGTTCGGGCAAGTATCGCGAGATCGACGCCTTCCTCGGCTAAACCTCTGGCGATCGCAAGCCCGATCCCCTTGCTACCACCAGCAACAATTGCGCGTTTTCCCGAAAGTCGAAGATCCATGCCGCGAGACTATCCACACGAGGGGAATCAGTCCCGGACAGGCGGTGCCATACGCGAAGTGACGGCAATGCGGTTCCATGCATTGATGGTCAATATGACACTGATGAGCTGAGCCAGCTCGGCGTCGGCAAAGTGCTCAGCCGCTTCGTTGTACACGGCGTCGGGGACAAACCCGTCGGTGAGAACTGTGACGGCCTCCGTCAATGCGAGGGCTGCGCGCTCCTTGTCGGAGTAGAGATCCCGGGCTTCCTCCCAGGCGTTCAGCAGGTACAGCTTCTGCTCCGTCACGCCGGCTTTGCGCGCATCACGTGTGTGCATGTCCAAGCACCATGCACAATGATTCAACTGCGACGCACGCGTCAGCATCAACTCGACCAGTATGGGATCCAGGCCCTTACGTGCAGCACTGTCCAGCGCGACCATGGCCTTGTAAACGTCGGGTGCCAGCTGTGCGATGTTGAGTCGTTGCCCTGTTGTTGTCATACCTAGAACGATAATCTCGCAATGACCCTCAAACATGGTTCAATTTGCGAGTGAATTCGTGGGCCAATCTCGGTTTCGATCTGCACATCGAACTGCCGCACGGCGTCGGCGTCAAAGCAGCGCTTCTGCAGGCACTTCGCGACGCGATCGACGGCGGTGTCTTGAAGCCTGGCACCAGACTCCCGCCGTCACGCACTCTTGCACACGACCTCGGCATAGCACGAAACACCGTGGCCGATTGCTACGCCGAACTCGCCGCAGCCGGGTGGCTCGCGACACGTCAGGGCTCCGGCACCGTCGTCGCTTCGCTCGCGGACTCCCGCAATGACGCGGCGCACGCACCATCGACAGTGCGCTTCACACACAGTTTGATGCCCGGATCGCCTGACGTATCAGCTTTTCCTCGTTCTGCCTGGATTTCGTCTGCCCGACGGGCTTTAACCGCAGCACCTAACGACGCGTTTGGCGCCACCGACCCCCGAGGTCGCGTCGAACTTCGCAATGCCCTCTCCGGGTACCTGGGCCGAACCAGAGGGGTGCGGGTAGACCCGAATCGAATAGTGGTCAGCGCCGGTTCAGGTCACGGGATCGCGCTTCTAGCCCGCACCCTAGGCGGAACATTTGCAGTGGATGCTTACAGTCTTCATCTACACCGGAAGTTACTGATCGACGAGGGCATACGAACCGTTCCTATCTCCGTTGACGAATCAGGCACGTGCACAGACGAATTGGCATCCACTACCGCCGGAGCCGCACTTCTGACGCCGACGCACCAGTTTCCACTCGGCGGACCGCTCACACCCGCACGGCGGGCAACTGCCGTCGAATGGGCGTCGAGCACTGGCGGAGTAATACTGGAGGACGACTACGACGGTGAATTCCGTTACGACAGAAAGCCCGTCGGCGCACTACAGGGGATCGCCCCACAACACGTCGCCTACCTCGGAACCGCGAGCAAGACGCTCTCGCCGGCCATTCGTATCGGCTGGATGGTGTTGCCGGACAGATTGATCGAACCCGTGCTCGCAGTCAAAGGGCCGTACGAGCGTTGGGTCAGTTCAACGGATCAGCTGACGCTGGCAGACTTCATTGTGTCAGGACGGTTCGACACTCACATTCGGAAGATGCGGGTTTCCTACCGACGACGACGCGATCAACTGGTTGCGATCCTCTCTGCGCGAGTACCCGAAGTTCGGGTCGAGGGGATCTCCGCGGGACTTCATGCCGTAGTTCGATTGCCCCGTGGCAGCGAACAATCCGTGATGGCTGCCGCGAATTCGCGCGGCCTCGGACTTGAAGGGCTGTCAACATTCCGGCACCCCGACACGTCTTCCGCCGGCTCCGACGGCATTGTTGTCGGCTACAGCACGCCATCGCCGTCCCAGTACCCTCGGGCACTCGAAATGCTCTGCGAGACATTGGAATCAGCGCTGTAACAGGGTCCGGTTCGCCTCGATTGCCCCGCCCGTGATGGTGCGAACGGTACGTTCGGTCGATCCGAGGCGACGGGTGTACCGTTCGCTCGATCCCGGGGGGTGTTTCGGGGACACGAAAAAGCCCCCCAACAATGTTGGGGGGCTTTCTCAAGTTGTGTTCGGCGGTGTCCTACTCTCCCACACCCTGTCGAGTGCAGTACCATCGGCGCTGAAGGGCTTAGCTTCCGGGTTCGGAATGGGACCGGGCGTTTCCCCTTCGCTATGACCGCCGTAACTCTATGAAACTGTCACAGTAACTAACCGTGAACCAGATCCTCCACACACCCACCGACAAGTGTCGGTGAATGATGGGGAATCGAATTCAAGGTATCTGTGTGTTGTTTCAGATACCGCACAGTGGACGCGTAGCTTCTTTGTGGTAAGTCCTCGGCCTATTAGTACCAGTCACCTGCATACATTACTGTACTTCCAGTTCTGGCCTATCAACCCGGTGGTCTGCCGGGGGCCTTACCCCCTCGAGGGGGTGAGAAACCTCATCTTGGAACAGGCTTCCCGCTTAGATGCTTTCAGCGGTTATCCCTTCCGAACGTAGCTAACCAGCGGTGCTCCTGGCGGAACAACTGGCACACCAGAGGTTCGTCCGTCCCGGTCCTCTCGTACTAGGGACAGCCTTCCTCAAGTTTCTTACGCGCGCGGCGGATAGAGACCGAACTGTCTCACGACGTTCTAAACCCAGCTCGCGTGCCGCTTTAATGGGCGAACAGCCCAACCCTTGGGACCTACTCCAGCCCCAGGATGCGACGAGCCGACATCGAGGTGCCAAACCATCCCGTCGATATGGACTCTTGGGGAAGATCAGCCTGTTATCCCCGGGGTACCTTTTATCCGTTGAGCGACACCGCTTCCACTTGCCGGTGCCGGATCACTAGTCCCGACTTTCGTCCCTGCTCGACCTGTCAGTCTCACAGTCAAGCTCCCTTGTGCACTTGCACTCGACACCTGATTGCCAACCAGGCTGAGGGAACCTTTGGGCGCCTCCGTTACATTTTGGGAGGCAACCGCCCCAGTTAAACTACCCACCAGGCACTGTCCCTGAACCAGATCATGGTCCGAGGTTAGAGGTCCAATTCGATCAGAGTGGTATTTCAACAACGACTCCACGATAACTGGCGTCACCGTTTCACAGTCTCCCACCTATCCTACACAAACCGAACCGAACACCAATACCAAGCTGTAGTGAAGGTCCCGGGGTCTTTTCGTCCTGCCGCGCGTAACGAGCATCTTTACTCGTAATGCAATTTCGCCGAGTCTACGGTTGAGACAGCTGAGAAGTCGTTACGCCATTCGTGCAGGTCGGAACTTACCCGACAAGGAATTTCGCTACCTTAGGATGGTTATAGTTACCACCGCCGTTTACTGGGGCTTAAATTCTCAGCTTCGCTCCGAAGAACTAACCGGTCCTCTTAACCTTCCAGCACCGGGCAGGCGTCAGTCCGTATACATCGTCTTACGACTTCGCACGGACCTGTGTTTTTAGTAAACAGTCGCTTCTCACTGGTCTCTGCGGCCCCACCCAGCTCAGACAGTAAATGTCGTCACCAGACAGGGCCCCCCTTCTCCCGAAGTTACGGGGGCATTTTGCCGAGTTCCTTAACCATAGTTATCTCGATCGCCTTAGTATTCTCTACCTGACCACCTGTGTCGGTTTGGGGTACGGGCCGTGTGAAAGCTCGCTAGAGGCTTTTCTCGGCAGCATAGGATCACTGAATTCGCCTCAATCGGCTACGCATCACGTCTCAGGCTTATATGCGACCCGGATTTGCCTAGGTCACGCCCTACACGCTTACACCGGTATTACCACTGACCGGCCCAGCTACCTTCCTGCGTCACCCCATCGCTTGGCTACTACCAGATCAGGTCCCGTGCATCCACCAACTCGAGACCCGAAGGTCTTCTCGTGGCTTCAGGACGGTTAGTATCACTGATTCACCATGGGCGCGTTCACACGGGTACGGGAATATCAACCCGTTGTCCATCGGCTACGCCTGTCGGCCTCGTCTTAGGTCCCGACTCACCCTGGGCGGATTAACCTGGCCCAGGAACCCTTGGTCATTCGGCGGACGAGTTTCTCACTCGTCTTTCGCTACTCATGCCTGCATTCTCACTCGTGTGGCCTCCACGGCTAGGTCACCCTGCCGCTTCCATGGCCACACGACGCTCCCCTACCCATCCACACACCTGCCAGAAAATCCTTGGATCAACTGGGGGCTATTGCGTGAATGCCGCAGCTTCGGTGGTGTACTTGAGCCCCGCTACATTGTCGGCGCAGGATCACTTGACCAGTGAGCTATTACGCACTCTTTCAAGGGTGGCTGCTTCTAAGCCAACCTCCTGGTTGTCTTCGCGACCCCACATCCTTTTCCACTTAGTACACGCTTAGGGACCTTAGCTGGCGATCTGGGCTGTTTCCCTCTCGACTACGAACCTTATCGCCCGCAGTCTCACTGCCGCGCTCTCACTCACCGGCATTCGGAGTTTGGCTGATTTCGGTAAGCTTGTGGGCCCCCTAGACCATCCAGTAGCTCTACCTCCGGTGAGAAACACGCGACGCTGCACCTAAATGCATTTCGGGGAGAACCAGCTATCACGGAGTTTGATTGGCCTTTCACCCCTACCCACAACTCATCCCCTCAGTTTTCAACCTAAGTGGGTTCGGTCCTCCACGACGTCTTACCGTCGCTTCAACCTGGCCATGGGTAGATCACTCCGCTTCGGGTCTAGAGCATGCCACTATGATCGCCCTATTCGGACTCGCTTTCGCTACGGCTACCCCACACGGGTTAACCTCGCGACATGCCACTAACTCGCAGGCTCATTCTTCAAAAGGCACGCCATCACCCCCCACACCGAAGTGTGCAAAGGCTCTGACGGATTGTAAGCGCACGGTTTCAGGTACTATTTCACTCCCCTCCCGGGGTACTTTTCACCTTTCCCTCACGGTACTAGTCCGCTATCGGTCACCAGGGAGTATTCAGGCTTATCGGGTGGTCCCG
>NZ_CP079698.1:1135000-4885000 GCF_019334125.1 Rhodococcus globerulus | reverse complement strand
AACCGAAACCCGAAGGCCCGGAACATCATTCGACATGTGAAGTACCAAATAATTTTGGCACTGACATTCATCGACACACTGTTGAGTTCTCAAAGAACACGCGCACACCATCACCGCGACCTTCAGGCCACTCGCTCCGGGGCAACTTTTCCAGCCTATCCCATCGAAGTCACCGGCGCAAACCGGAACATCGTGAAGAAGAACTGGGGTTGAAGCACAACCATACATGATGGAAACTACTTCGAATTTTGGCCAGGCACTTCGTACAACCTCGTGTCACTCGCTGTGAAGCGGGAGTCGGTGTCCGTGTCGCTCTGACTTGGAATAAGTTACGCGACTGCCGAAGCCTTTAACAAATCGCCTGGTCAGGGCGAATGCTTTTGCCATTTCCGCAGCTAGAGCCCGTCATATCACCGTCAATTCACCGAAATTGCGCAAATGTGACGCCGGACACCGAAGGATGAAGGGCGAACTCACACAATCTCGACCCGTATTCCGGCGTCCTCGAACAATGCGACTTGCCGTGCGTCTACTGCGGAATCGGTGACCAGCACCGCCCCCGGAGGAATCGGGGCCCACGCATGGAATGGCCGTTCCCCGAGCTTGGCGGAGTGCGCAAGTATGTAGACCTCGCCGGCGCGCTCGATCATCATTTCCTTCAATCGCGTCTGGTCGAGCTCCGCTTCACAAATACCCAAGTCAGCGGTCACGGCATCAGCACCGAGAAAGGCCTTGTCAAAGGACACCCGCTGTAGCGATGCCTCAGCGAGTGGCCCGACAAACCCCTGGCTGAGCTGCCTCAATGTCCCGCCGAGGCATTCGACTCGGACACCCTCGGCATCGGCGAGCGCTTCGAGCGCGGTCAAGCCAGCAGCAATCACCGTCAAATTCGTCACGTGACGTAAGAACTCGCCCATCGCGCCCACCGTCGTACCGGCATCCAAGAGGACGGTCTCTCCAGGCCGGACCTGCGCTGCAGCCCACTCGGCAATTCCCCGTTTGGCCTCGAACCCCTCCATTGCGCGTTGACGCAAGGAGGATTCCGGATGAGGGTTGAGAGCAATCGCGCCACCGTATGTTCGGGCAATAACCCCCTGCGCGGTCAGCTGGCTCAGGTCGCGGCGAATCGTGGACGCGGTCACCCCGAATTGAGCAGACAGATCCTCGACACTGGCCAGACCGCTGGTGCGAGCGAGCCTCGCAATCTCCGATCGCCTCGCCTCCGATTCCCGGATGGCCATCGCTCCCCCTTCGAAACTCCGCGCCTACTTGGAAACGAATGTGCTGGTTGCCAATTCGGCTGCCTGTCGCAGCGCCTCGACCATACTACCGGCCTCGGCTATGCCTTTACCTGCGATATCGAAGGCGGTTCCATGGTCTACCGATGTACGAATGACAGGCAAACCGACGGTGATGTTGACGCCCGCTTCGATTCCGAGAACCTTGACCGGACCATGCCCCTGATCGTGGTACATCGCGACGATCAAGTCGTAGTCGCCACGGCCGGCCAGGAAGAATGCCGTATCCGCGGGCAGCGGGCCGTGCACATCCATTCCCTCTGCTTTAAGCAGTTCGACGGCCGGAATGATCTTCTGTTCTTCCTCCCCGTAGCCGAAGAGCCCGTTCTCTCCCGCGTGCGGATTGATTCCACACACTCCGATCTTCGGTTCCGGATTTCCCGTCCGCACCAAGGCTTCGTGACCTCGACGAATAGTCCGTTCGACCAGTCCGGGCTCGATCCGAGCAACTGCGTCGAGGAGCCCGATGTGCGTGGTCACGTGGATGACCTTGAGTTTGGGCGTCGACAGCATCATCGACACTTCCTCGGTACCTGTCAGGTGCGCGAGCAACTCCGTGTGTCCCGGGAAGATATGACCTGCTGCATGTAGGGCCTCCTTGTTCAGGGGCGCTGTGCAGATCGACTGAACTTCACCGCGGACAGCGAGTTCGCTTGCAACACGGATGTACTGATATGCGGCGTCTCCGGCAACGGCTGACAGTTCACCCCACGCCAAGTCCTCCGGCAGTAGGTCAAGGTCGATAACGTTGATCCGTCCGGACGTGAATTCGGCATCCTTGATCTCGTCGACCGCGACCACGTCGACATCGATGCCGAGTACTTCAGCAGCCAGACGTAGGCGTTTTGCGTCGCCGACAACAACTGGGCGGCAACGCTTTCTTGTTTCGTCGTCGAGTAACGCCGGAACGATCACTTCGGGCCCGACGCCGGCCCCGTCCCCCATGGTGACAGCGATCAGCGGCAGTGGTGCGGATTCTATGGGCATTACGTTGACCTCGTTGTCTGAAGGATTTGCCGAAAGTGGATTGTGCGGAGTCACGACCGATGCAGGGCGCGAGAGAAACTCCGTGATGGAAAGCAAACTGTGTACATCGCCGAAACTGCCCGGCCGCGTGACGATGTAGCGCCCCGTCGGATCGATGGAAAGTACTGCACCGTATTCGATTTCGCATACCGGCGACAGATGCTCGATGCCCAGTCGATCGAGAACGCTGCGTGCGGTTTCGCCGCCGGTGAGGACTAGATCAAGTGGGTGTTCGCGGCCCGCGAGACTCACATCTACGGCTGTGATCAGTTCAGCCAGAGCAGATACCAAGCGGGCAGCCTCCGTCGGGACGACTGGCCCACCAACCGAAACGACAACATTTCCGCCATCGAGTGCTTCCAGGATCGTAGACGGCTCAGCCGAATTCGACAGGAGGTCAGCGCTGTTCACGAGTACGTGCCGAACACCGGAATTCCGAAGCAACGCCACCTGCTCAGCTGCGGAGGTGTCCGCCGTTCCCACAACCGTCAAGCTGCTTCGCGAAGCACGCAGCTGCACAGCAGTATCCGACGATCGTGCTGTTCGACTTCGCGCCACGGTCGCAGTAAGCGCAGCGGTTCCCACCAGCCTGGAGCGCGGAACAACCTGCGCTGCAGCCACAATTGCGTCGAGGTCTGCATCCGTTTCTACATCGCAGACGGCAACCGATTCGGAATCGGCGATCTCCTGGAGTATCCGAGGTAGCGCTTCCGACCGTACGACTACCAGCGGTACGCCGGCAGTGAGCACCGAGTCACCGAGCACTTCGGCGATCGAATGCGGGGGTTGCGTCGCCTCCGCGCGCCACAACGAGGTGGTATGCAACGGAACACCGTCGACAAGTGGCACGCCATCGCGGACCGTCCGTCCCAGCGTGGGGAGTCCGGCGGCAACAATGACCGGCGATCCGTCGCGCGTAAGTTCTGCAACCTCGGCAGCTATGTTGCCCCGGAGTAGAGAGTCGATCTTCTTCACAACAGCGAAGCCCGCGGCCGATTGCAGAACAGTACGGACATCGCGCGCGGCCTGAGCGGGATCGGAACGACGCGAATGCAGGTCGAAGACGGTCACATCGCTTCCGTCCGGCGTGCCGGGGCGCAGCCTGAGCGATACAGAGCTACTGCGGGCAAGAAATCCAGCGGCCGATTCCGCGGCGCCTGACAGGTCATCTGCGATTACTACCAGTGGTTTCATCGACTACCTCGACCCCCTTTCGGTCTGAATCGAGTATGCACAGTCCCGCAATTGATGCGCGAAGTACGCAAATGAAGTTACGGGACTTGCGCGAAGTGCGCAACAGTGCCATTGTGAGCTGAGTTACAAGCGAGAGTCCGACACGATTGTGCGCAAACAATCCACTCGGAGCGTCGCCCCCACGCTGCCCGTCAGGATCGAAAGGTCACCGATGACCAATTCTCGTTTGCGAACACCACAGCTCTCCCGGCGCTCCTTCTTGCAGTTCACGGGACTGATCGGTGGCGCAACGCTGCTGGGTTCGACGGCCGCATGCGCCGGTCCCACCGGAAAACCGACCCAAGACACGCTCGTGCTCGGACTCAACCGTTCGCTGGTGAGTCTCGACAATAAACTCAACCAATTCGATGCTGCAGTCACCGCTCAACGCGGCGTCCGGCAGGGACTCACCCGCATCGGCGACACTCTGACCCCACAACTGGTTCTTGCCGATCAGTTCGAGTCGACCGGCCCCACCGAGTGGACAGTTCGACTCCGCGAGGGAATCCGCTACTCCGACGGCACGCCCGTGGTCATCGACGACGTCACGACAGCCATGGAGATGTACCAGCAGGTCAGCGGATCGTTTGTTGCCCCGCAGTTCCCGGAGTGGCCCACCGTGGTGCCGATCGACGACCGCACGTTCATTCTCCGAACAAAATCCCCGGTGCCGGTGCTCGACTCACTCATGTCGAATATCCTGATCACGCCGGCGGCCGCCAACGAACCGAACGAACTGCAGAGCGGTGTCGGTTCCGGCCCGTTCGTCGTCAGCGAATCGAACCGTGGCACCGGCGATTACACGCTGGTCGCCAACGACAACTACTGGGGCTCAGCCCCCGGTGTTCGCCGAGTCCAAGTTCGCTTCATCCCCGAAGAGGCCGGCCGAGTGGTTGCGCTGCGGAGCGGTGAGGTCGACGTCATCGACTCGATCAGCCCGGACTCCGCAGAACAACTCGCAGACCTCCCTGGCGTCCAGGTCGATACCGTGCCGAGCACTCGCATCAACCAACTGTTCTTCAACTTCCGAAAGCCCGCCGATCACCCACTGTCCAATCCACGTGTCCGCGAGGCACTGACCTACGCTATCGACGGCGAGTCGCTCGCCCGTGACGTGCTGATCGGATCGGCGGTCCCGGCCACCGGTCCTGCACCGTCGACATTGGACGGAGCCGTGAAAACCGGCACTTACCAATATGATCCACAAAGAGCGCGGCAAATGCTCGCCGCCGAGGGTGCCGATGACCTGGAACTCACCTTCATCTGGGAAACCGGAGAATTCACCAACGACGTATCGGTGATGGAATCAGTACTCGAGATGATGAAAGCAGTGGGTGTTCGCGTCAAACTGCAGCAGTTCGAGCCAGGTGGTGACATCTCGTCGTGGCGTCAGGGCAAGACCGGGGACTGGGATGTGCTGGGCAACGGTTACGGCAACCAGACTGGACTTGCACTGACCACGCTGCAGGGCATGTATGCGGGAACCGCCGAGAAGGAAGCAACCCGCGACACCTATCACGGGTACGTGTTCCCCGAGATCACCGCCAAGATCCAAGCCGCATCGAGCGAACCGGATCCGTCGCAGCGTGCCGCTCTTCTCGACGCCGCGCAGCAGGACATCTGGAACACCTGGCCCTGCCTGTGGAGTTTTGTCCCCAACGCACTGCTCGCGAAACGCACACGCGTTCAGAATGTTTCACTGACCCCGATCAACTCCTACGACCTCGGCGCCGTCCGATTGGAGGCCTGAGGCGATGACTCTCACTGCTCCGACACCGCAAACCGCACGCGAAATCTCCCCGCGTCGTCGCACAAAGATGAACCCGACACTCAAATACGTGCTCAAACGCTTGGCACAGAGCGCACTGACGATCTTCCTCACGCTCACAACAGTGTTCGTCCTCATCCGCATGGCTCCGGGCGATCCTGCCTACGCTTTGGCCGGGCCGCTGGCGAGTACAGAAGATCTCGCTAAGATCCGCGCTGACATGGGCTTGGACAAGTCCGTGTTCTCCCAGTACTTGATCTACCTGTGGGATCTCCTTCACCTGAATCTCGGCACGTCGTACTCGTTCCAGGCGCCGGCCATGGACGTTGTTCTCGGCAGACTTCCGTACACCATCACCCTGGCCGTCAGTTCTATTCTGCTGACCGCCGTGCTCTCGATTCCGTTGGGCGTGTGGATGGCCCGTCACGCAGACACGCGACGCGAACTCGGCGCGAACGTCGTGGCCGTCGGCGGACAGTCCATGCCGGAGTTCTGGAGCGGCCTGATGCTGGTGACGATCTTCGCGGTCTTGATCCCCGTGCTCCCGGCTGCCGGATTCACCACGTGGCCGTCGTTGATCCTGCCCACCGTCACTATCGCGATCCTCCAGATCGCGTTGATCTCCCGGATGGTTCGACGCGAAATGGTCTCGGCCTTCGCCTCTCCGTACATCACCGTCGCTCGATCACGCGGAGTATCGGAACGCGAACTCACCTGGCGATACGCCATGCGTAATTCGGCGATTCCCATCGTCACCGCACTGGGCACCAGATTTGCCGGCATGCTCAACGGCGTCGTAGTCGTCGAGGTCGTCTTCGCCTGGCCTGGTGTCGGCTCACTGGTGGTGCGCGCGCTCGAGACACGCGACTACCCACTGATCCAAGCGACCGTACTCGTCACCGCAGTCCTTGCGGTACTCGTACAACTCGCAGTGGACCT
The DNA here is from genome assembly GCF_019334125.1 of Rhodococcus globerulus. Classification (NCBI taxonomy): domain Bacteria; kingdom Bacillati; phylum Actinomycetota; class Actinomycetes; order Mycobacteriales; family Nocardiaceae; genus Rhodococcus; species Rhodococcus globerulus. The sequence goes on along the minus strand of NZ_CP079698.1, from coordinate 4,878,736 downwards.
CCTCTATCCCCTCCTTGACCCACGGGTACGCCTCGGAAAGGGCGCCAACTGATGACCACAGTCTTGGAACCTCCCACAACACCGCGCCCCAGCGCAGTCACCGAGGCAGATTTCGCTCGCGCCGGAGCCACACGTCGTAAGCGAGACAGCCGCGTCAAGATCTGGGCCGGCTCGATCTGCGCACTCCTGGTGATTCTTCCCGTCGCGCTCGCCGGCCTGCTGCCACTGGCAGATCCGAATCAAACCAACCTGAGCCAGCGACGGTTGCCTCCGCTCAGCGAGGGCCACCTGTTCGGCACCGACCAGCTTGGACGCGACCTACTCTCGCGAATCCTGCACGGCGGGCAAGTGTCTCTGACAATCGGCATTCTCGCCGTCGTCGTGTCCGGCATCATCGGCGTCGTCGCAGGTTCTGCCGCAGGCTACTTCGGCGGTTGGGTCGACACGGTCATCTCACGCTTGCTCGAGGCACAGCTGTCCCTTCCTCTGTTGATGATGCTTCTTCTTGTCGTCGCGCTGTTCGGTCCGTCCATTCCCGTGATCACGTTTGTCATCGCAATCGCGCAGTGGCCCGAAGTCGCCCGACTGACCCGTTCCTTGGTGCTCGTCGAACGCGAAAAGCCCTATGTAGCAGCAGCCAGAGTCCTGGGCCTGACCCGCATGGCCATCCTCGTCCGCCACGTAATCCCGAACATCGTCAAGCAGGCGTCGCTTGTCGTGCTGTTGCTCCTCGCCCAGGCCGTCCTTCTGGAAAGCTCGTTGAGCTACCTCGGCGCGGGACCACAACGTCCGTTCGCGACATGGGGCCGAATCATCGCCGACGGTCAGGACTACATCACCACCTCATGGTGGATCGTGACGCTGACAGGCCTGATGATCGTGCTGCTGGTGGTCGGAGTGAACCTACTCGGCGACGGCCTGCGCGATCGGCCGACAGGATCGAAACGACTGGGCGCAAGCCTGTTCGGGCGTGGCAGCGCCCAGAAAGCGAAGGCGTGAGACATGGGAAATCTACTTCGGGTCGACGACCTCCAGATCGAACTTGTAACTGCCAATGGCGTAATCCGAGCCGTCGACGGCGTGTCCTTCTGCATCGATGCCGGTGAAACCGTCACCATCATCGGTGAATCCGGCTCGGGCAAGTCGACGACAGCTATGGGAATCCTAGGGCTGCTTCCGGACGATCTTGCCGTCCTCTCCGGGAAGGCCGCGTTCAAGGGCCAGGACATTCTCGGAAACACGAAGATCTTGAACGACATTCGTGGACGACACATCGCCCTCATTCCCCAGGATCCGATGACGGCTCTGAGTCCCGTCCACACCATCGGCAGTCAGCTTCGAGAAGCCGTGCGCCACAGCGGCGTGACTGCCAAGAAACAGCAAATCGAGCGGGCAGTGGAACTGCTCGAACAGGTGCGCATTCCGTATCCGGATCAGCAACTCGACAAGTACCCACATCAGCTGTCGGGTGGAATGTTGCAGCGTGTCCTGATCGCCGGCGCACTTGCCGCCGGCCCCGAACTGATCGTTGCCGACGAACCCACCAGCGCATTGGACGTCACCGTGCAGGCCGGGATTCTGGACCTACTGCTCGAGTTGCAGGAGCGCACCGGAATCGGAATGCTGGTCATCACCCACGACCTCGGAGTTGCCCGACTCGTATCCGATCGCATCTACGTGATGAAGGACGGACGTTTTGTCGAGACCGGCAGCGCCGACGTCCTCGCCGACGCACCGCAAAGCGCCTACACACAAAAGCTTCTCGACGCCATACCTCACCTGGGACCGTGGGACGGCGACCCCGCCACCGATACGCGTTCAACACAGATCGGAGCCTCGGCATGAGCACACACAACAGTCCGTTGCTTGCCGTCGAAGACCTCGTTGTCGAGTATCCGGTTCCCGACGGGGTATTCCGAGCCGTGGATGCTGTGAGCTTCTCGGTGGAGAAGGGTAAGACCCTTGCCATCGTCGGCGAATCCGGATGTGGCAAGTCGACCATCGCTCGATCGATCGTCCGACTCCTCACGCCGACCAGTGGACGCATTCTCGTCGACGGCACCGACATCGCGCAGCTGTCGGAGAAGTCGTTGCGCCCCTTCCGCTCCCGCGTGCAGATGGTCTTCCAAGATCCGTACGGATCGCTGGACCCTCATCTGACTGCCGAGGACATCATCGGAGAACCCCTACGACTCAAGGGAGTCCGAAGCAAGGCGGACCGCGCGAGGGCCGCAGCCGAGCTCGTCGACCGCGTGGGATTACCCAGCTCGGCATTGCATAGACGTCCGGCGGAGTTCTCCGGTGGGCAACGTCAACGCATCGGCATAGCCCGCGCACTTGCCAGCGGACCCGAGATCCTGGTGTGTGACGAGGCCACCAGCGCTCTCGACGTTTCGGTGCAAGCACAGGTACTCGAACTCCTACGTGAAATCCAAGCCGATACCGGTCTGACGTACGTTTTCATCTCACACAACTTGGGCGTCGTCCGAGAAATCAGCGAGACCGTAGTCGTGATGTCGAAGGGAACCATCGTCGAAACCGGTTCCACAGAAACAGTTCTCGCCAGCCCACGCGAGCCGTACACCCGAGCACTACGAAGCGCTGCCCTCGATCCCACCACCATGGTCGGGATCAAACCACGGCACGTGGTCGCAGCCCTGTCCAAGAACTTGCTAGCCAAGCAGACCGAATCACGAGGAGTTGCCTGATGACCGCCCCACTCGAGCTTCCGAAACTGGTGCTGGGCACCATGACATTCGGAGACACCGTCGACATTTCGGGTGCGGGTTCGATGCTCGACGCAGCACTGAACGCCGGCATCACACACATCGACACCGCCAACGGATATGCGGGCGGTGAGTCCGAGCGCATGCTGTCGAAACTCCTCCATGGCCGACGCGATTCCGTCACTCTGGCCACCAAGGCGGGAATGCCGCACCCCGATGCCGGTGACAACAGCCCACTCTCGGCGCAGGGACTCCGGGCAAGCATCGAAGGAAGCCTGCGCAGGCTCGACACCGACTATGTCGACCTGTTCTATCTCCATCAGCCGGATCGAGCGGTATCGCTTAGCGAAACACTTACGACCGTCGCCGAACTGGTTGCGGAAGGAAAGATACGCGCTCTCGGTGTTTCCAACTTCGCAGCCTGGCAAATAAGCGACATCAACTACACCGCAGACACAGTGGGTGCGCCGCGACCGATCGTCGCACAACAGCTCTACAACTTGCTCGCACGTCGGATCGAAGAAGAATACGCAGAATTCGCGAACGTGACCGGGCTGACCACCATGGTCTACAACCCGCTCGGCGGTGGACTACTCACCGGGCGTCATACTTTCGAGGAAAACCCCGCCGACGGCCGATTCGGCGACTCCCGCCTCGCGTCGATGTACAAGGAGCGGTACTGGAACACGCAGATCTTCGATGCCATCGCACAGCTGTCGGCGATCGCCGAACAAGCCGGGATCGCTATGACCGAACTTGCGCTCCGCTGGCTCGTCAGTAAGCCCGCAACCGGCCCGATACTCCTGGGCGGATCGAAGGTCACGCACCTGGAATCCAACATCGCGGCACTCCAGCGAGGCGCCCTCGACAATACGATCGTCGAAGAATGCGATCTGGTCGGAGCCGCACTGCGCGGCCCCATGCCCAATTACAACCGCTGAAAAACACCCGCCAACACCAAGAGAGACCCCGCTATGTCTGCACAGGAATTCGCCGCACGTATCCGCGGACGCGAACGCATCCTCGGTTACTGGTCCGTCATCGACAGCCCGATCTCGACCGAATGGATCGCACACGTCGGCTGGGACTACATCGCACTCGACATGCAGCACGGTCTGATCGGTTACTCGGGAATGGTCGCCGGGCTCACCGCCATCGACTCGTCGCCGTCCACCGTCGGCATGGTCCGAGTCGAAGCCAACAATCCAACTCCCATCGGGCGAGCTCTCGACGCCGGCGCTGTGGGCGTCATAGTTCCACTGATCAACAACGCCGAAGAAGCCGCGGCTGCAGTCGCTGCCGCCAAGTACCCGCCATTCGGCGTTCGCTCCTACGGACCGATGCGCTCGCAACTCCGGGTCGGCCCTATCCCCGCCGACGCGAATCGCGACACAGTTGTCTTCGCGATGATCGAGACACCACAAGGCCTGGCGAACGTCGAAGAAATCTGCGCAGTGCCCGGATTGGACGGCGTCTATGTCGGCCCGTCCGATCTACGAATTGCCGTCGGCGGCAAGCATTCCAACGATCCGGATGTGTCCGAGGAATTCGAAGCTGCGCTCACTCGGGTCCGCGAAGCCGCTGCCGCGGCCGGTGTTGCCGCCGGAATCCACACCCCAGCCGGGCAGATAGCAGCGCAGCGTCTCGGAGAGGGCTACTCCTTCGCGACGGTTGCCTCCGACCTCACCCACCTGGCAAACGTCTCGGCTCAACACTTGGAAGCCGCTAAATCCTGATCCAGGTACAGAAATGGCGATGCACCCGTCCCAGGAGGTACGGGTGCATCGCCATTTCATCCGACTAACGCTGAATTGCCTTGATCTCGAGGAACTCTTCGAGCCCGAACGTGCCTGCTTCACGTCCGATACCCGACTGCTTGTAGCCACCGAACGGAGCATTCGTGTTGAATGCTCCGCCGTTCACTTCTACCTGACCCGCCCGCAACTGCCGTGCGACGCGATCCGCCCGATCGGGATCACCCGACCAGACACCGCCGGCCAGACCGTACTCGGTACCGTTGGCGATCCGAACTGCGTCGGCTTCGTCCTTGTATCCCATGATCGAGAGGACCGGCCCGAAAATCTCCTCGCGCGCAATCGTCATGTCCTCAGTGACATTGGAGAACACCGTCGGCCCGACAAAATATCCACTGGCCAAACCTGTTTCGCGCCCGTCGACTACAGCTGTGGCGCCCTCAGCCACACCCTTCTCGATGTACCCTCGAACGCGTCCGAGCTGATTCGCGTTCACCAACGGCCCAAGCACGGAAGTGGGCTGCGTCGGATCTCCCACGGGGAAATGCGCGGCGACCGCGGCAGCGATTGCAGCGGCCTCATCCACCTTCTCCGCCGGAACCAACATACGAGTCAGCGCTGAACACGTCTGGCCCGAGTTTATGAAGCACTTTGCGACGCCATCCGTGACGGCCTTTTCGAGGTCTGCGTCATCGAGAATCACGTTTGCGGACTTCCCGCCCAATTCGAGTGAGACCCGCTTGATGGTGTCTGCTGCCACGATGGCAACGCGCTTACCTGCACGCGTAGAACCCGTGAACGAGACCATATCCACCTCGGGATGGCCGGCGATTGCCTCACCGACAACCGGTCCGTAGCCACTCACGAGGTTGAATACACCTGCAGGCAAACCGATTTCATCAAAAATATCGGCAAGCGCATACGTGATCAGAGGCGCAACTTCGGTTGGCTTGAGAACAACGGTGCAGCCGGCTGCCAATGCGCCGCCAACCTTCAGGACCACCTGATGCAAGGGGAAGTTCCAGGGCGTGATCGCGCCGACAACGCCGGCCGGCTCACGGACGATCAACGAGTTGCCAACCTCATGAGCGTCGAAGTCGTAGGTTCGTGCGAGTTCCGCGAACGCGTTCAGGTTCGCGAGCGGCATACCGATCTGTACAGGCTTCGCGAACCCCAGCGGCATACCCATGTCCGCAGACACCAGCGCAGCGAGTTCGTCGGTTCGCTCGGCGATCAGCGCCGCAGCTTTGGACAGGTACTCTGCGCGCTGAGCACCGGTCAACGCCGACCACTCGGGAAAAGCTTTTCGTGCCGCAACCGCTGCGGCGTCAACGTCGTCTGCAGTACCTTCTGCGACCTGAGCGATTACTTCCTCAGTTGCAGGATTCAGCACGTCGATACGGCCGCTACCTGCCGATTCGATCCAGGATCCGTCGACATAAATTTTGGTGCGGTCGAGAATATCGGTCATCGAAGCCTCCAAAGTCATCACTCATGCGTTGGTGAGGGCCCGCGCTCTCCGCGCCGGGAACCTCCTCCGAGCCTAACCACGCATGGCACGTTCCGTGGCAGGTTCATTGCCATGGCGGACTGCGACTGGTGAAACTTGTGACCGATACAGGTTTTTGGGGTGAAACGAGAAAAGCCCCCCAACAATGTTGGGGGGCTTTCTCAAGTTGTGTTCGGCGGTGTCCTACTCTCCCACACCCTGTCGAGTGCAGTACCATCGGCGCTGAAGGGCTTAGCTTCCGGGTTCGGAATGGGACCGGGCGTTTCCCCTTCGCTATGACCGCCGTAACTCTATGAAACTGTCACAGTAACTTTACCGTGAACCAGATCCTCCACACATTCACCGACAAGTGTCGGTGAATGATGGGGAATCGAATTCAAGGTATCTGTGTGTTGTTTCAGATACCGCACAGTGGACGCGTAGCTTCTTTGTGGTAAGTCCTCGGCCTATTAGTACCAGTCACCTGCATACATTACTGTACTTCCAGTTCTGGCCTATCAACCCGGTGGTCTGCCGGGGGCCTTACCCCCTCGAGGGGGTGAGAAACCTCATCTTGGAACAGGCTTCCCGCTTAGATGCTTTCAGCGGTTATCCCTTCCGAACGTAGCTAACCAGCGGTGCTCCTGGCGGAACAACTGGCACACCAGAGGTTCGTCCGTCCCGGTCCTCTCGTACTAGGGACAGCCTTCCTCAAGTTTCTTACGCGCGCGGCGGATAGAGACCGAACTGTCTCACGACGTTCTAAACCCAGCTCGCGTGCCGCTTTAATGGGCGAACAGCCCAACCCTTGGGACCTACTCCAGCCCCAGGATGCGACGAGCCGACATCGAGGTGCCAAACCATCCCGTCGATATGGACTCTTGGGGAAGATCAGCCTGTTATCCCCGGGGTACCTTTTATCCGTTGAGCGACACCGCTTCCACTTGCCGGTGCCGGATCACTAGTCCCGACTTTCGTCCCTGCTCGACCTGTCAGTCTCACAGTCAAGCTCCCTTGTGCACTTGCACTCGACACCTGATTGCCAACCAGGCTGAGGGAACCTTTGGGCGCCTCCGTTACATTTTGGGAGGCAACCGCCCCAGTTAAACTACCCACCAGGCACTGTCCCTGAACCAGATCATGGTCCGAGGTTAGAGGTCCAATTCGATCAGAGTGGTATTTCAACAACGACTCCACGATAACTGGCGTCACCGTTTCACAGTCTCCCACCTATCCTACACAAACCGAACCGAACACCAATACCAAGCTGTAGTGAAGGTCCCGGGGTCTTTTCGTCCTGCCGCGCGTAACGAGCATCTTTACTCGTAATGCAATTTCGCCGAGTCTACGGTTGAGACAGCTGAGAAGTCGTTACGCCATTCGTGCAGGTCGGAACTTACCCGACAAGGAATTTCGCTACCTTAGGATGGTTATAGTTACCACCGCCGTTTACTGGGGCTTAAATTCTCAGCTTCGCTCCGAAGAACTAACCGGTCCTCTTAACCTTCCAGCACCGGGCAGGCGTCAGTCCGTATACATCGTCTTACGACTTCGCACGGACCTGTGTTTTTAGTAAACAGTCGCTTCTCACTGGTCTCTGCGGCCCCACCCAGCTCAGACAGTAAATGTCGTCACCAGACAGGGCCCCCCTTCTCCCGAAGTTACGGGGGCATTTTGCCGAGTTCCTTAACCATAGTTATCTCGATCGCCTTAGTATTCTCTACCTGACCACCTGTGTCGGTTTGGGGTACGGGCCGTGTGAAAGCTCGCTAGAGGCTTTTCTCGGCAGCATAGGATCACTGAATTCGCCTCAATCGGCTACGCATCACGTCTCAGGCTTATATGCGACCCGGATTTGCCTAGGTCACGCCCTACACGCTTACACCGGTATTACCACTGACCGGCCCAGCTACCTTCCTGCGTCACCCCATCGCTTGGCTACTACCAGATCAGGTCCCGTGCATCCACCAACTCGAGACCCGAAGGTCTTCTCGTGGCTTCAGGACGGTTAGTATCACTGATTCACCATGGGCGCGTTCACACGGGTACGGGAATATCAACCCGTTGTCCATCGGCTACGCCTGTCGGCCTCGTCTTAGGTCCCGACTCACCCTGGGCGGATTAACCTGGCCCAGGAACCCTTGGTCATTCGGCGGACGAGTTTCTCACTCGTCTTTCGCTACTCATGCCTGCATTCTCACTCGTGTGGCCTCCACGGCTAGGTCACCCTGCCGCTTCCATGGCCACACGACGCTCCCCTACCCATCCACACACCTGCCAGAAAATCCTTGGATCAACTGGGGGCTATTGCGTGAATGCCGCAGCTTCGGTGGTGTACTTGAGCCCCGCTACATTGTCGGCGCAGGATCACTTGACCAGTGAGCTATTACGCACTCTTTCAAGGGTGGCTGCTTCTAAGCCAACCTCCTGGTTGTCTTCGCGACCCCACATCCTTTTCCACTTAGTACACGCTTAGGGACCTTAGCTGGCGATCTGGGCTGTTTCCCTCTCGACTACGAACCTTATCGCCCGCAGTCTCACTGCCGCGCTCTCACTCACCGGCATTCGGAGTTTGGCTGATTTCGGTAAGCTTGTGGGCCCCCTAGACCATCCAGTAGCTCTACCTCCGGTGAGAAACACGCGACGCTGCACCTAAATGCATTTCGGGGAGAACCAGCTATCACGGAGTTTGATTGGCCTTTCACCCCTACCCACAACTCATCCCCTCAGTTTTCAACCTAAGTGGGTTCGGTCCTCCACGACGTCTTACCGTCGCTTCAACCTGGCCATGGGTAGATCACTCCGCTTCGGGTCTAGAGCATGCCACTATGATCGCCCTATTCGGACTCGCTTTCGCTACGGCTACCCCACACGGGTTAACCTCGCGACATGCCACTAACTCGCAGGCTCATTCTTCAAAAGGCACGCCATCACCCCCCACACCGAAGTGTGCAAAGGCTCTGACGGATTGTAAGCGCACGGTTTCAGGTACTATTTCACTCCCCTCCCGGGGTACTTTTCACCTTTCCCTCACGGTACTAGTCCGCTATCGGTCACCAGGGAGTATTCAGGCTTATCGGGTGGTCCCGACAGATTCACACCAGATTTCACGGGCCCGGTGCTACTTGGGTTTCCATTACAACAGTCACAAAGTTTTCGTGTACGGGATTCTCACCCTCTACGACAGGCCGTTCCAGACCACTTCCACTAACCTCATGATTTCTTACTGTTGGCCAACACGGCAGTATTGACAAAATGAACCCCACAACCCCACGAATGCAACACCTGCCGGCTATCACACACCCATGGTTTAGCCTCTTCCGCTTTCGCTCGCCACTACTCACGGAATCACGGTTGTTTTCTCTTCCTGTGGGTACTGAGATGTTTCACTTCCCCACGTTCCCTCCACACGCCCTATATATTCAGGCGCGGGTAACACGACATCACTCGTGCTGGGTTTCCCCATTCGGACATCCTCGGATCACAGCTCGGTTGACAGCTCCCCGAGGCTTATCGCAGCCTCCTACGTCCTTCATCGGCTCCTGGTGCCAAGGCATCCACCGTACGCTCTTCATTACTTACAACAAAGATGCTCGCGTCCACTGTGCAGTTCTCAAACAACACACAAACAACCACATTCACGTTGACACCAACACCCACCACAGTGGAGCGGTATGACAACTTGCAGTTATTTGTCGTTACTTCCTAGAGAGGAAACACTCACGTGTTCTCTCAGGACCCAACAGTATGTCGATATAATTTGTTCTCCCACCAGCACTGAGGCCGGCAGTAATGAAAACGAATGCTTGTCAGCGTCCACCCATGAGCAACCACCGTTCCACATACGGGAACGAAATGGCCTCTGCTTTCCTCAACCACACCTGTGTGCGGCGAGCGAAAGAGATGCTCCTTAGAAAGGAGGTGATCCAGCCGCACCTTCCGGTACGGCTACCTTGTTACGACTTCGTCCCAATCGCCGATCCCACCTTCGACGGCTCCCTCCCACAAGGGGTTAAGCCACCGGCTTCGGGTGTTACCGACTTTCATGACGTGACGGGCGGTGTGTACAAGGCCCGGGAACGTATTCACCGCAGCGTTGCTGATCTGCGATTACTAGCGACTCCGACTTCACGGGGTCGAGTTGCAGACCCCGATCCGAACTGAGACCAGCTTTAAGGGATTCGCTCCACCTCACGGTCTCGCAGCCCTCTGTACTGGCCATTGTAGCATGTGTGAAGCCCTGGACATAAGGGGCATGATGACTTGACGTCGTCCCCACCTTCCTCCGAGTTGACCCCGGCAGTCTCTTACGAGTCCCCACCATAACGTGCTGGCAACATAAGATAGGGGTTGCGCTCGTTGCGGGACTTAACCCAACATCTCACGACACGAGCTGACGACAGCCATGCACCACCTGTATACCGACCACAAGGGGGGCCGTATCTCTACGGCTTTCCGGTATATGTCAAACCCAGGTAAGGTTCTTCGCGTTGCATCGAATTAATCCACATGCTCCGCCGCTTGTGCGGGCCCCCGTCAATTCCTTTGAGTTTTAGCCTTGCGGCCGTACTCCCCAGGCGGGGCGCTTAATGCGTTAGCTACGGCACGGATTCCGTGGAAGGAACCCACACCTAGCGCCCACCGTTTACGGCGTGGACTACCAGGGTATCTAATCCTGTTCGCTACCCACGCTTTCGTTCCTCAGCGTCAGTTACTGCCCAGAGACCCGCCTTCGCCACCGGTGTTCCTCCTGATATCTGCGCATTTCACCGCTACACCAGGAATTCCAGTCTCCCCTGCAGTACTCAAGTCTGCCCGTATCGCCTGCAGGCTCACAGTTGAGCTGTGAGTTTTCACAAACGACGTGACAAACCGCCTACGAACTCTTTACGCCCAGTAATTCCGGACAACGCTTGCACCCTACGTATTACCGCGGCTGCTGGCACGTAGTTAGCCGGTGCTTCTTCTGCAGGTACCGTCACTTGCGCTTCGTCCCTGCTGAAAGAGGTTTACAACCCGAAGGCCGTCGTCCCTCACGCGGCGTCGCTGCATCAGGCTTTCGCCCATTGTGCAATATTCCCCACTGCTGCCTCCCGTAGGAGTCTGGGCCGTGTCTCAGTCCCAGTGTGGCCGGTCACCCTCTCAGGTCGGCTACCCGTCGTCGCCTTGGTAGGCCATTACCCCACCAACAAGCTGATAGGCCGCGGGCCCATCCTGCACCGATAAATCTTTCCACCACCCACCATGCGATAGGAGGTCATATCCGGTATTAGACCCAGTTTCCCAGGCTTATCCCGAAGTGCAGGGCAGATCACCCACGTGTTACTCACCCGTTCGCCGCTCGTGTACCCCGAAAGGCCTTACCGCTCGACTTGCATGTGTTAAGCACGCCGCCAGCGTTCGTCCTGAGCCAGGATCAAACTCTCCGTTGAAGACTCTAGATATCGCTCACCCGAAAGCAAGCTAAATCAGTCATAGACAAAAAGAGTCAAATCACTAGCAAAAAAACTCAACTAGCAAAAAATGTGTCGGCAACCATTCAGACGGAAGAATGAACAATCACCAACGAAAAATACTCACACCCCGAACATCAGAACCGAAACCCGAAGGCCCGGAACATCATTCGACATGCGAAGTACCAAAATAATTTGGCACTGACATTCATCGACACACTGTTGAGTTCTCAAAGAACACGCGCACACCATCACCGCGACCTTCAGGCCACTCGCTCCGGGGCAACTTTTCCAGCCTATCCGATTCTCTGCACCGGCGCAAACCGGGCTGATCTTCGAAACTAACTGGAGTGTTCGCCAGGCACTTCGTACAACCTCGTGTCACTCACCCTCGCAGGTGGGAGTCGGTGTCCGTGTCGCTCTGACCTGGAATAAGTTACGCGAAGATCAACACAACACCAAATCGCCTGGTCACAGCGCTGCGCTTTGTAAACTTCAGGGAACCCAGTACCTCTGCGCCAGTTCTTCGATGATCGGATCTCCCTCTTGCGCCAATTCGAGGGCTTCGAGGTCGTCCGACACCGACAACAATCGGGAATCGTCACCTTCTGCATCGTGAATCGGGCGTCGGCCATCCTCGGAGAGTTGGCGCAACAACTTCTCGCGCACGCGGGCCTTCAACGAATCAGCCATACCGCCAGCATGTGCCTCAGACCAGACGATGTCGAGTACTTACTCGTCATCCTTCTTGCCGAAGACCCGTCTGGCTGTCGGGATCAAGACGATCAGTGCACCGAGAAGCACGATCAGTGAGAAAACCTGCATTGCCATTTCGACCTCACTCAAATTCAGGCCGGCGCTAGCCAGCTACCCCAAGGGGTGTTCCGCACAACCGTAAAGGCAACAAGCGTTCCGAGCACCGCGATTGTCATTGCCGGCGCAAGCACGATCATCCGATCGGTCAACCCGTTCCATCTGCGCACAACCCACCGCCCCCACGCGACAACCAGTACCGCGATCAACGGAACGATCAACACATTGCTCGACAACGACGCACCGATATCGAGATGCGTCAGGTCATTGACTGCTCGAAGGCCACCACACGCCGGGCACCACAGACCTGTCACCGCATACATGGGACAGACCCCGTAGCTTCCGGAATTGTGCGGATCTCGGACGTGCAAAAGCACAAAAGCCGAGACCCCCACTGCAGCGACGCCGGCCGGAGCGCTCAGCGCCCGCCAGCCCCGCACTGCGGAGGTCTCGGTCTTCATACGATCCACTGTAGAAGCTGGTGGCCACCGACAGCTGCGGCCACGCGAACCCGTTCTATCTCGCTCGAATAACGACTGAGCGAACAATCATGTCGTGCCAGCACTGGCTCTTCGAATCCCAGAGCGGCCACAAGTAGTTGAGGAAGCACGCTCCGCCGAGGATCGCTTCCAATATCCATCGCAGGAGAGCCATGGGTGGTCCCAGCGGAACACCGTCGGACTCTCGAACCACGGAGATGCCCAGCCACTTCTTCCCCAATGACTGGCCGGTATTGCCCTGACGGAAGACGTAGTTCCAGACCTCGATCAGGAGGGTCAGAACAATCCCGATCCCGATGACCAAGAGGCCGACCGAATTTGCACCTTCCGTAGTGACGGTTCCGTCGTCATACGTGGTGACCTCCGCTCCCGAGAACGCGATCACCGCGCCGATGATCGCGACGATCACGCCAGGTAGCGGCACGATGAGGTAATCGAGCAAATACGCGCCGACACGCGAAATCCAGGAGGCGTACGGGTAGGCAGGTTGCGGAGGCCCATATCCCTGCGACGACACGGGAGGCATCTGCCCGTACTGAGGTGGCTGTCCGTACTGCGGTTGCTGCCCGTACTGCGGTGGCTGGTTCGGCTGCTCGCCAGATCCCCAGTTCTGCTCCGACATGGCGATTCTCCCCTGCTCAGGCGCGTGTACGCAGGATCAGGATAAACGGGGCATCGAGTATTTACCGGCAAACGACAAGAGCCCCGCACCAGAATTTCCTGGTACGGGGCTCTTGGCCGAGCTGCCTGAGAGAATCGAACTCTCGACCTTTTCATTACGAGTGAAATGCTCTACCGACTGAGCTAAGGCAGCGTGCCTTTCGGCGATGGCGAGTCTAACTGGTCAACCCCCGGAACGCGAAAACGGGGGTCGGAAGGCTTCGCCGATACTCGCAACCATCGCGTCGAGAGCCCACTGCAACTTGACGTTGAAATCGACGGCTTCGCGGCATGCAAGCACTGCTTCGATGCACTTCAGTAGACCTTCCGGTGACGTCCGCGATGCCAGATCGGAAGCCCGCTCGGCCATATCAGGATGAGTGGACGTGGACGACGACCCCAACGCGTACGACAAGGCGTCGCGATACATGCCGGCAAGATCGATCAGCGTCCGGTCGAGAAGATCACGCTTGGCCCGCGTATCCCTCGATTTCTGCCGCGCTTCGAGTTCCTTGATCAATCCGGCAGACCCTCGGAGCGTGCCGGCTGTGCCCTTACCGGTTCCGCCGCCGCCGAGCGAGACCTTCAGTTCTTCGAGTTCACGTTCCTTGACGTCGGTGAAGAGTGTCTTGGTTTCGGACTCGATCGACTTCACCAGATTTTCGGCTGCTTTGTACGCCGTCGATGCGGACGCGGCATCAAAGGCAAGCCGGAGCGACCGCGCACGTTCGTCCCGCGCGACATCGTCGGTAGCCAAGCGTCGCGCTCGACCGACGTGACCACCGCTGATCGATGCGGCAAATCTTGCCTGGTCGGGAGCCAATCCGTCGCGCCCGATCAACACCTGGGCGATCGACTCGACAGACGGCGTCACGAGAGCCAAGTGCCGGCATCGCGAACGGAGTGTGACCGACATGTCCTCTGGGTCCGTGGTGGGAGCGCAGAGCAGGATCACCGTGCGGTCCGGCGGCTCCTCGACAACTTTCAAGAGCGCATTGGCCGCGCCCTCGGTCAATCGATCCGCGTCCTCGACGACGATGACCTGCCAACGACCGGTCGTTGGCCTGCGCGACGCGATATTGACGATCTCGCGCATGCCTTTGACGCTGATGCTCAATCCGTCGGGAATGATCCGTCGTACGTCACCATGGGTTCCCGCCATCGTGGTTGTGCATGCATGGCACTGCCCGCATCCCGGTTCGCCGTCGGACGTGCACTGCAGGGCTGCGGCAAAGCACAGCGCCGCCACGGACCGCCCGGATCCGGGAGGCCCCGTGAAGAGCCACGCATGGGTCATATCGGATCCGCTGGAGTCGCCTCTGGCGGACAGCGCGGCGGCTCGCAAACTCTGCTCGACGTCGTGCTGACCTACCAGCCGACCGAACACACCACGTTCGGTCACATCACTACTCATGCAAAAACCTTAACCGTCGGCACCGACGAGTCCGGCTCAGTCCTTCTTCGCCGGAGCCTTCTTGGCAGCCGCTTTCTTGGCCGGGGCCTTCTTGGCGGCGGTCTTCTTCGCAGCGGCCTTCTTCGCCGGGGCTTTCTTCGCAGCGGCCTTCTTCTTCACCGGTCCGCGAGCACGACGGTCAGCGAGCAACTCCGACGCACGAGCATCCGAGATGGATTCGACGGCATCGTCCTTGCGCAGGCTGGCGTTGGTCTCACCGTCGGTGACGTACGGACCGAAACGACCGTCCTTGATCACCATCGGCTTCTCACTGACCGGGTCGACACCCAGCTCACGCAGCGGCGGAGTAGCCGACGCCTGACGTCCACGTCGCTTGGGCTCGGCGTAGATCTTGAGCGCGTCGTCGAGGGTGACCGTGAACATCTGCTCTTCGTCGGCCAGGGAACGCGAGTCGGTGCCCTTCTTCAGATACGGACCGTATCGGCCGTTCTGAGCGGTGATCTCTTCCTTGCTCTCGGGATCGACACCCACGACGCGGGGAAGGGACAGCAACCGAAGTGCATCCTCCAAGGTGACCGTCGCCAAGTCCATGGACTTGAGCAACGATCCGGTGCGTGGCTTAGGGCCCGCAACCTTCTTCGCAGCCTTCTTCGCGGGAGCCTTCTTGGCTGCGGCCTTCTTCACCGCAGTCTTGGTGGTGCCCGCGCTGACCTCTTCCGATTCCGGAACCGGCACGATGTCCGGCTCTGGCTCGGCCGGCGGCTCGGGCAGAATCTCCGTCACGTAAGGACCGAAGCGGCCCTCCTTCGCGACGATCTCGTTTCCGGTCAGAGGATCGACGCCCAGCTTGCGACCTTCTTGAGGCGTCGCGAACAGCTTCTCGGCGTACTCGGGGGTGAGCTCGTCCGGCGGCAGGTCATCGGGAAGATTGGCCCGCTGCGAGATCAGATCGCCTTCGGGGTCGTCCGGATTCTGAACCATGCGCTCGAGGTACGGGCCGAAGCGGCCGACACGTACGTGAACCTCACGACCCTCGGCGTCGTCGAACAGCCGGATGGAGTTGACCTCGCGGGCGTCGATCTCCTCGAGATTGACGCCGACCATCTTCTTGAGGCCGCCTTCACGGGCGACCGAACCTTCGGCACCGTGCTCGCCACCGAAGTAGAAGCTGCTCAGCCAGTTACCGCGCTGCTCACGTCCACCGGCAATAGCGTCGAGGTCATCTTCCATGCCTGCGGTGAAATCGAAGTCGACCAACCGGCCGAAGTGCGCCTCGAGCAGACCGACCACGGCGAAGGCAACCCACGCCGGAACCAGTGCGCTGCCCCGCTTGTAGACGTATCCGCGGTCGAGGATGGTCTTGATGATCGACGAATACGTCGACGGTCGGCCGATACCGAGCTCTTCCAGGGTCTTGATCAGGCTGGCTTCGGTGTATCGCGCCGGCGGGTTGGTGCTGTGACCGTCGGGATCGAGCTTGGTTGCCGTGACTTCCTGGCCCTTGACCAGTATCGGAAGCCTGGATTCGGCATCGTCGGACTGACCGCCTGCCTCTTCGTCGACGCTCTCGACGTAAGCCTTGAGGAAGCCCGCAAATACGATGGTGCGACCGGACGCGGAGAACGTGCAGTCCTCACCCGTGCCGGCCGTGCCGGAAATGCGAAGCGTCAGCGTGTTGCCCCGAGCGTCGGCCATCTGCGAAGCCACGGTGCGCTGCCAGATGAGTTCGTACAACTTGAACTCGTCGGCGTCGAGCTTGGAGTGCAACTGCCCCGGCGTCTGGAACACATCGCCGGCCGGACGAATTGCCTCGTGCGCTTCCTGCGCGTTCTTGACCTTGCGGGTGTACTGACGCGGCGTCGGATGGACGTACTCCGGGCCGTACAACTCGGTGGCCTGCGCACGAGCAGCAGCGATCGCCGACTCGGACAGCGTCGTCGAGTCGGTTCGCATGTAGGTGATGTAGCCGTTTTCGTACAGACGCTGCGCGATACGCATGGCCCGCTCGGACGTGAAGCGAAGCTTGCGACCGGCCTCCTGCTGCAGCGTCGACGTCATGAACGGCGGATACGGCTTACGGGTGTACGGCTTGTCTTCTGCAGACGAAACCGTGAGGTCGACGCCGTGCAAAGCCTCGGCCAGTCGACGCGCGTACGCCTCGTCCAGCACAGTGACGGCACTGCCCTTGAGCTTTCCGTCCGGTCCGAAATCGCGACCGGAAGCAACGCGGGAACCGTCGACCGAGACAAGACGCGCACCGAAACTGCGTGGGCTGGCGTCGGCGCCGGCATCAAGCGTGGCGGAGATGTCCCAGTACGAAGCCGACTTGAACGCCATGCGCTCACGCTCACGCTGCACGATGACACGCGTAGCAACCGACTGGACGCGGCCCGCCGAGAGCCTCGGCATGACCTTCTTCCAGAGCACCGGGCTGACCTCGTAACCGTAGAGACGGTCGAGGATACGGCGGGTTTCCTGAGCGTCGACGAGGTCGATGTCGAGCTCACGGGTGTCTTCGGCAGCAGCCCGAATTGCCGGTTCGGTGATCTCGTGGAAGACCATTCGACGAACCGGAATCTTGGGCTTCAGGGTCTCGAGGAGATGCCACGCAATGGCCTCACCCTCGCGGTCGGGGTCAGTTGCGAGGAAGAGTTCGTCAGCGTCCTTCAAGAGTGACTTGAGTTCGGCGACCTTGCCCTTCTTCTCCGGGCTGACGACGTAGAGCGGCTCGAAGTCGTGATCGACGTTGACGCCGAGACGGGCCCACGGCTCGCCCTTGTACTTGGCCGGAACATCCGCTGCGCCGCGCGGCAGGTCGCGAATGTGACCGACCGATGCCTCGACTACGTAGTCCTTACCGAGGTAAGGAGCGATTTTGCGCGCCTTGGTCGGTGACTCGACGATCACGAGGCGACGAGGGTTACCGGACGCTCCCTGACCGCTGCCGTTGTCCGCTTTAGCCACCTGCTGCCCGAACCTTCCTTTGGACGATCACTGCCGTCGGCAGTTCTTCAGAACTAGACGTGTGGAGCAAGTTATACCCCGTGTCTCTCTTTACAGAGTGACATACCCGCACGACATTCGTGCAGATCAGTACAGTATGGACACGGTCAGATCTGTGGCCAGGCCGCTTCGAGGTCCACGTGACGGGGTGCCTCGCCCAGGTATTCGACGAGCTTGGTCAGTCGCTTCTTGCCGGCGATACGAAGCCCTGGACCGGGCGTCCGGTTGCCCAGCTGAGTAGGTGCGATACCCACTCGCATCAAGGCTTGCGCCAACGGCGCGTGAGTCTGAGTCGCGTGCGGATCGAGGCCGAAAACGAAGCGTTCGCCGTCCTCTTCCATCCTGCCGGACGAGACTGCCCAGACCCGGAGCTGGCGGGGATTCGGAACCCATCCAGCCGGGACGGACTTCACGGCACCTTTGGTCCACTGCACGGACAGGGGCAGCAGGGCCGGCGTCGCCTGAGTTCGGACGAGCGGGCTTCCTTCATCACTACGCGTCACTTCCGCGCCGAGTCCGCATTGCGCAATCAGCTCGGCAATGGCCTGGGCCCGCCAGTCTCGATCTACGACGATCGAGATCCGAGCACGATCTTCGTTTGTCACCACCTGACCGTGTCCAGCCAGCATGCCGGCCAGGTCTGTCACGGCAGGGGGAATCGACTCGGCGGAGAAAAAGGACAGTTGGCTCACAGAGTGCAACGTAGGGCACGAGGACCGTTGCGGCATAAATAATGGGACCTATTACGAAAAGGTCTGTCCCCCATTGCGGCGAGGCAACGAGGGACAGACCGTGTCCAGCTCGGAAGAATCAGACCGCGCGAACGCCTGTCGCCTGGGGCCCCTTGTTGCCCTGCCCTACCTCGAACTCCACACGCTGGTTCTCCTCGAGAGTACGGAAACCGTTGCCCTGAATCTCGGAGTAATGAACGAAGACGTCTGCGGAACCGTCTTCGGGAGCGATGAAGCCGAAGCCCTTTTCAGCGTTGAACCACTTCACAGTGCCCTGTGCCATGCTTTTCCTTCTCTTTCTAACACCGGATTCGATGAACTGCGCTTATTCAATCCATCGGGCCCGTTCCGGCCGCAGTACCAGCTGATTTCCCCCCAGGCTTGCATCCTCGCAGGAAAGGGCAAGAGCACCACGTCCGCAACAAAAGATCCTGCGAGCGTGCACTTTCTCAAGCCTACGAACACAGAAGCTGCGACCGGTTGTCAGTCAACCATGTTCTGCGCGTGCACAACAGTCGAAATACGTTAAGAATTTGCTACCGAATATCACCGGCTTCGACCCGCCGCAGTCGGCCGCCACCCCGTGCCGCCACTTCCGCCAGCCGATGCGTATCATCAAAACTGCAGGTAACGGCAGTTTCGAACTGTCGGGACACCCGAACGCCGATCCCGGAGAGTCACGTGAACGCAGCCTCCCGCATTCCTGATCCCGACGCGGCGCCGAGCGAAACCTACGGACAGATGCTCCTCGGTCGCGTCGTCGCCGGCGTGAGCGGGAACGAAGATCCACTGACGTTCACCGCTCAACTACCCGCTCGCAGCGCCCGGTTCACCGAATGGCCGGAGTGGTTGCACCCCAGCGTGGTCCGTTCCCTGAACGAGCACAGTGTGACCGCTCCGTGGATCCACCAGCGCACAGCCGCAGACCTTGCACACAGCGGAAACCATGTTGTGGTCGCCACCGGCACCGCCTCGGGAAAGTCACTGGCATACCAACTCCCCGTCCTGACCGCGATGGCTTCGGACCCTCTTGCCACCGCGCTCTACCTCTCCCCCACCAAAGCTCTCGGCAGCGACCAACTACGGGCAGTGCTGTCCCTCACCGACTTCGACGCCGAACTGCGGGGAACCAATCCGAGCGCGTACGACGGGGACACGTCACAGGAACTGCGCACATGGGCGCGCGAAAACTCCCGTTGGCTGTTCACGAACCCCGACATGCTGCACATCTCACTGCTCCGCACCCATCAACGCTGGGCGCACTTCTTCCGCAATCTGAAATACGTGATCGTGGACGAATGCCACTCCTACCGTGGTGTCTTCGGATCAAATGTCGCCCTCATCATTCGCCGACTCCGACGCATCGCGGCCCGATACGGCGCCGAGCCCACGTTCATCCTGGCCAGCGCCACCACCGCGGACCCCGGAACAGCGGCTTCCCGGTTGATCGGGGCGCATTGCACCGAGGTCACCGACGACGGATCACCCCACGGGCCGCGAACCGTCGCACTCTGGGAGCCTCCACTCGTGCCGGCACTCACCGGCGAGAACGGCAGTCCAGTCCGTCGCCCCGCCGGTGCCGAGGCCGCCCGGATCATGGCGGATCTGATGATCGAAGGCGCACGCACCCTCACCTTCGTACGCTCACGCCGCGGCGCGGAACTGACCGCCATGACCACCAAACGGCTACTCGCAGAAGTCGACACCGATCTGGCCGAACGAGTCGCCTCGTACCGCGCGGGATACCTCGCCGAAGACCGCCGCGAACTGGAAGCAGCACTTGCGGACGGCACTCTGCTTGGTGCGGCAACGACTAACGCGCTCGAACTGGGCGTGGACATCGCAGGGCTCGATGCCGTTGTCGTAGCGGGTTTCCCGGGGACCGTTGCCTCGTTCTGGCAACAGGCCGGACGCTCCGGTCGACGCGGCGAGGGGTCGCTGGTGGTCCTGATCGCCCGAGACGATCCCCTCGACACCTACCTTGTTCACCATCCTTCGGCCATCCTCGAGAAACCCGTCGAGGCAACCGTGACGGACCCCGGAAATCCCTACATCCTGGGACCACAATTGCTCTGCGCAGCAATGGAACTCCCGCTCTCCGACGCCGAGGTCGCCTCGTTCGGAGCCATCGACGTCCTCACCAAGCTCGCCGAAGAAGGGAAGATCCGGCGGCGCACCCACGGTTGGTTCATCACGGCAGACGCCAACCCCCACGGATCGCTGGACATCCGCGGCGGTATCGGCACCCAAGTAGCAATAGTCGACGGCGAATCCGGGCGGATGCTGGGAACCGTCGACACCGGACGGGCACCCGCCACCGTCCACCCCGGTGCGGTCCACATTCACCAGGGCGATGCGTACGTGGTGGACGAACTCGACCTCGAAGTCGGTCTGGCACTGGTCCACGCGGAAAATCCGGACTGGACCACCTCGGCGCGCGAAACCACCGAGATCATCATCACCGAACAACTCGAGCACAAGAATTACGGCGACATCACCGTCGCACTCGTGCGCGTCGAAGTGACCCATCAGGTTGTCGGGTACCTCCGACGCCTCAACTCCGGCGAAGTCCTCGATTCCATCGAATTGGATATGCCCGCACATACGCTCGAGACCAGGGCCGTGATGTACACGGTCACACCGGAACTGCTCGAATCCGTCGGCGTCTCGCCCGAGCGGTTCCCCGGGGCGCTGCATGCGGCAGAGCATGCAGCTATCGGCCTCCTGCCACTGGTCGCCATCTGCGACCGAGGCGACATCGGCGGAGTGTCGACGGCAATCCACGCCGACACCGGTCTGCCCACCGTGTTCGTCTACGACGGCCACGCCGGTGGCGCGGGATTTGCCGACCGGGGGCACAGTGAACTCTCGCGCTGGCTTTCCGCAACCCGCGACGCAATTACCTCGTGCGAGTGCGCCAACGGTTGCCCGTCATGCGTCTACTCCCCCAAGTGCGGCAACGGAAACGATCCACTCGACAAGGACGGCGCCGTGAAGATCCTGACGGCCGTCATCGACACCATCAGCTGACTAGTCGACCGGGCCAGCGCGCGCCGACGCCTCCGCATCGCCGATACCGAAGCGGGACAACAATACCGGCGCCCGCACCTGGACAATGACATCCCAGTCCTCGACAGTGCACTCCGCGAGCACTGTTCGCATCCGCGTCGCAACGTCGATTGCCGCGGCGCAGCCTGCCTCCGCGCCGCGCTCGAGCGCTCCGGCCCCCGCCAAGGCCGAGAGATCCGCAGACGACTGAGCGGTGTGACGCGCGGTGACCGCCGAACCCACGTGCAGCAGCCCACCCGTCACCGCGACGATCCCTGCCAGCGCAATACACGAAAACACTGTTGCGATACCGTCGTCCGCCTGCAGAGTCATCAGTCCGCTCCGGGTTCCACGGCTGCGACTGCTTCTGCGGTGATGTCCAACATCGGCAGCAAAACACTGTCGGCGCTCACCACCGCCACGGCAAATCCGTCCACGATCTGCACGGAAATCCGGGCGTCGGATGGTGCGATTCGGCGCGACGTGGTGACCGCGTTGTCCCCATCACCGCGGGCAGTCAATCTCGCCGCCTCACGAGCAGCATCCACACACCGAACCTGCATCGTCACCGCCAGAACCGCGCCGACGCACAGCACCACCACAGTGATCATCGAGGCGAGCGCAATTGCTGCCTCGACCGTGACTGCACCGTCATCAGCCTCGCGGATGCTCCTCGTGGACAACATCACACAGCTGTCTTGAGCGCTTTGTCGATAATTCCGGTGAGCGCCGTGACAATGGAATCGCCGGTGACCACCGAATAGAGAACCGCTCCGAATGCCGCGGCGGCAATGGTCCCGATTGCATATTCTGCCGTGGACATTCCGTCGTCCTCGGCGACGAGCAACGTCAACCTCGCTGACAACTTTCCCATCATTCCGAACATCGTTTTCCCCTCCTGTAAGACCACGACAGTTGTTCTGCCGCGGAAGAATCGTGGTTCTTCTCAGATAAGCCCGTCGCCGAGTACCGACGAAGCCAATCCGACCACCACCGGCACTATCCCCAGCGCGAGAAACGCAGGCAGGAAACAGAGTCCGAGCGGACCACTGATCAGCACGCCCGCGCGTTCGGCGGACGCGGCAGCAACATCCTCCGCGTCATCTCGACGGCGTTCTGCAAGTTCCGCCATCGAGACGGACAGCGACGTCCCCGACCGTGACGACCGGCGCGCCAGTCGGGCCAGTGATTCGGTGTCGGGATCCAACGCAGCTTCACCCCAGGCCACATCCGGATCGGCGCCAAGGGTGAGCAGATCCGATACACGCCGCAAAGTGTCATCCATCGGCGCCGGCGCCGTAGCGGCAACAGCCCCCACTGCTTCGGCAACCGGCAAACCGCCACGAAGGCATGCAGCTAGAAGGTCGAAACTTGCTGCGACTGCCAGAGGATCGCCGGCCGATGGCTCATCCGGCAGAACTGTATCCACGGCACTTCTGTCGAGCATTGTTGCCATGCGTGGCAGTGACATTCGCGTGTCCGGAACTATCCATAACGACAGCGCGATCGTCACTACTCCCAGCCAGATCACGAGGTAACCTTCGACGTGATCTTGTCGGTCCAGAGGAGGCCGAGAGCTACCAACCCCGTTCCGACTACCAGCATCACTCCGCCGGCGCCACCCCCGAACAGCACCTGCAACGGCGCCGCCCCCATCAGCTCACCCAATCCGATGCCGAGGACCGGTAACCCTGCAAGCACCGTCGCGGTAGCTCGCGCGCCGGCCAGTCCGGCTTCGGTGCGCTGACGGAAACGGTTGCGACCCAACATATCCGTCCGCACAGCTCCCAAAAGTTCGGCCAGCGCCAGACCGTATCGTTCAGCGACAGACCACGCTGACGCAACACGCACCAACTCCCTGTCGACGAGCGAACCACCGGATCGGAATGCATCGGCTGCACTGCCACCCAACCGAGCTCGCGCCGAACCGCGACGGAATACTTCCCCCACAGCGCCCGAGCACTCCTCACCGGCAATGGAACACGCGGACGCCGGGTGCGCACCGATCCGCAACTCTGCAATCAGGACCTCCAATCCGGCAAGTAGCAACGCCAGTTCCGAGTCCCTTGCCAACGATGCCTTCTTCCGCCGAGCACGAAAGAGCGCAGTTCCCACTGCAATCGCGGCAGCGACCAATGCAGAGATACCTCCGAACAACGCACCCAGTACCAGTGGCAGTGCAGCGACAATCAGCGTCCACGGCACGGTGAATGATGCCTTCCCCCGCGAATCTGCGAATTCGAGGAGCCTGGAACGCGAATTCACCGTCGGAGCAACCATCACCGACAGCGCGCACAGCAGCAACGTGGCGCTCATGCCGGCAGCCCGTCCCGATCACTGCGCCCATCCCGATCACGGAGGCGCAGCATTCTTTCGAGTTGATCGCGCCCCGGACCCGCAGCCGGCCAGGCCTGGTTGATGTGTACGAATCCGTCTGCGGCGCGGTTGATGACCCCGATCTGCTCGAGTCGCCGAGAACCGTCGGCGGAGCGGTGCACGTGCAGAACCACCTGGACTGCGGCTGCAAGTTGACTGTGCAACGCATGTCGATCCATTCCGCCCAACGCGGCCAACGCCTCCAACCGCGCCGGCACTTCCTCGGGTGAATTCGCGTGGATGGTGCCTGCCCCGCCGTCATGACCCGTGTTCAGGGCCGTCAGAAGGTCGATGACCTCGGCTCCCCGCACTTCGCCCACAACAATGCGGTCGGGTCGCATGCGCAACGCCTGTCGCACTAGATCACGTACCGCTACCTCGCCGACGCCCTCCACATTCGGCGCGCGTGCGACCAGTCGAACCACATGCGGATGCGGCGGAGCCAACTCGGCCGCATCCTCGACGCAGATGATCCGTTCCCTGGGGTCTACCGCACCGAGCGCAGCCGACAGCAATGTCGTTTTCCCCGCACCGGTGCCACCGATCACAAGAAAAGCCAAACGGCACATGATGATTCGATCAAGCAGCGCACGTGCCTCCGGTTCGATCGCTCCGCGAGCGCACAATGCGTCAAGGCCTTGCGTCGCAGGTCTGAGCACCCGTAGCGACAAGCAGGTTCCCCCTTGTGCGACCGGCGCGAGAACAGCGTGCAATCGGACACCGAAATGCCCGTCGCCGACTCCGCGTAACCGGCCGTCGACCCACGGCTGTGCGTCGTCAAGTCGCCTTCCGGACGACAAGGCCAAACGCGCAGCAAGGCGTCGCACCGCTGCCTCGTCCGCAAATTTCACGCTCGTTCGTTCCAGTCCCACCCCACGATCGACCCACACCTGGTCCGGAGCAGTCACCAGAACGTCCGCGACTCCTGGTTCATGCAACAAAGACTCGAGCGGCCCGGCGCCGGTCAGCTCGGTCTGGAGAATTCGCACGACCTCGAGCAGATCTGTATCACCGAGCACTCCGGCGGACTCAGCCCGAACGGCGTCGGCGACCGTCGCCGCTGTCGGCTCAGCGGCCGTCGACGCCGCCAACCGATCACGGACCCGATCGAGCAGTTCCGCCGTGACCAGACCACTCATGCTGCAACACTCCAGGAACGTGATCCAGCCGCGAGTCCGTCCAGCACCGCGTCCGCTCCGAGGGTCAGCGCGCACTTGCGTCGTAATTCCAGCCCGCCGCGTTCGAGCATCGACCCGAGCGAGCGGTGTCCCCGGACAACTGCGATCAACGGCAACCCGAGCATGGTCGCAACATCGGCCCCGCGCAGACCACCCGGAGCCGGTCCGCGCACCAACAACCCGATATTCGAATTATGTTGCGCCGCCCACATTCCCACCTTCTCCGCAGCGACGCAGGCTGCCACCGTCGCGGGAACAACCATCACGACGGCATCCGAACCCTCCAATACGGCCTCACCCTCCA
Organism: Rhodococcus globerulus; assembly: GCF_019334125.1. Classification (NCBI taxonomy): domain Bacteria; kingdom Bacillati; phylum Actinomycetota; class Actinomycetes; order Mycobacteriales; family Nocardiaceae; genus Rhodococcus; species Rhodococcus globerulus. Next base: position 4,853,287 of record NZ_CP079698.1, on the reverse strand, counting down.
GTCCTCGACAACCGGAAACATCGCACACGACAAGACCGCCGGATCGTCGGCCGGCGTCGAGCACCGCCCCGAGCGCAGTGACCGAAGGACCACCGATCTCCCCGCGGCTGCACGAGAGCACCCGCAGGTGCTGCCCGCGAGCGGGCAGAGCATCACGAAGCGCATCCGCCGACAAACGCCCACCCTCAACCGTCAACGCCGCCCATCGCAACCCTGGAACATTTTCGACACCGAGCACGACGTCCGCGCCGCAACCAAGTGCGTCGACGTCGACAAGCATCGTCGGGATGCGACGGGCGGCGGACGCCAAGGCGATCGCCGCTGCGCTTACCGAGGCACCAGCTCCACCACACGCGCCGACAACGGCAACAACTGTGCCCTCGCCACGGCTCACCGAGTGCTCGGCTAACACTGCAACCAGCGCATTCTCGTCCGCCGGCAGAGTGAATACCGCCTGGGCGCCGATCGAGGTCGCGTATTTCCACTCGTCGAGCGTCGGTTCGGACTCACCGACAAGGAAGACGCGTGAACGCCTCGGGTTGCGGCTCGAGCACGCCTTCGCGTGTGCAATGTCCAGCACCACCGCGGATGCCCTGTTCCATTGTTGGCGCGACACCGGTTGTGGCCCCTCGTCCGCCGACTGATCAACGGCAGCCACGACGCGCCGCACGCTGGCAAGAACCAGCGGATCTTCGACCAACACAAGGACATCCGCGTCGACATGCCCTGATTCCCCTGAAGCATTCGAGTTCATGAGCATGAGCCTGAGCGTTGTCGCCGGTAAAGAACAGATACCCGAATCGAGCTGTGGACAACTCGGGTTCTGTGGATAACTCTCACTTGACGAAGCCGAGTTGATGTACCCGAGAAAGTGGACAACCCCCGCCTGGGGGGAGGCGGGGGTTGTCTTGTCTGTTCAGCCCCGGGGGGTTGGGCTGAACACAGTCCGAGCAAGTCGAACTGCCGTAATCCTACACTGCAAATGTCCGGGAAATGCAAGCCTGAACAGCAGCGATTCGTAAGTGTCGCCGTTCATTTCCCGGTTGTGGTGACGCAACCGAACCGACTGTCGGACTATCCTCGGTAGCTGTGACCGACAAGCTTGGGAATGGACTGACAACCGGGCGGACTGCCGCTTTCTTCGACCTCGACAAAACCGTCATAGCCAAATCCAGCACGTTGGCTTTCAGCAGGCCGTTCTTCGCGCAAGGATTGATCAACCGGCGCTCGGTTCTCAAGAGCAGCTACGCGCAGTTCCTGTTCCTGCTCTCGGGCGCCGATCACGATCAGATGGAGCGCTTGCGCGCACACATCACCGCGATGTGTGCCGGCTGGGATGTGGAACAGGTCAAGTCGATCGTCGCGGAGACTCTGCACGACATTGTCGACCCCCTCGTCTACGCCGAGGCCGCCGATTTGATCGCCGACCACAAGGTGCGCGGCCACGATGTCATCGTGGTGTCCGCGTCGGGCGAGGAGATCGTCGCTCCGATCGCCCGCGCACTGGGAGCAACACACTCGGTCGCGACGTCGATGAAGGAAGAGGACGGGCACTACACGGGCGAGGTCGACTTCTACTGCTACGGCCCCGGCAAAGTGGAAGCCATGGAAAAACTCGCAGCCGAGTACGGATACGACCTCTCCGCGAGTTACGCCTATTCCGACTCGATCACCGACTTGCCGATGCTCGAGGCCGTCGGGCATCCGAGTGCCGTCAACCCCGACCGCGCGCTCCGCAAGGCAGCAGCCGGAAATGGTTGGCCCATACTGACTTTCTCGAATCCGGTCTCGCTTCGCGCTCGGCTGTCAGCACAGTCGGGCACCGCTGTGGCGACTACTGCAGCGCTCGGAATCGGAGCTGTGACAGCCGGTGTTGTGACGTTTGCACTACTTCGCCGAAAACGGTGAAACTTCAAGCACACAAACAAAAATTGATACTTGCTGTGAGCCGCAACACAGGGTACAAAGGAGTTACGGAAGAACGGAAGGCCAGGAACGGCTCAGAAGAGAAGGACCGTTTCCCCAACCCGGATTCCCAGCACGGGCACTAGGGCACCCACGCGGAGCACAAGCCACTATAAGGGCAGAAGTGTTGTGGGCCTGCGAGATTCGTTCAATTTGAGCGAGGACTCCGCACAAGTTGCGGGGACGACCTCAAAATGGCGATCCCTCGCCGAGGCCATCCACACAACCCACCGAGCACGCTTGGTAACGAGTAGTCCGTGCTAACGGGCGGCGAAGTCGATAATCGGCAGCGCCGCCCGTTTTGTGTGTGGAACGAGCCCGATGTGGTACCAGCCCGATGTGGGTTAGCTCGGACTCGCGGCGTCGGCAATCGACGTTGCCTCGCGAGCACCAGCTTCAAGCGCGCCGCAACACAGAATTACCCAACTCCCGACGCCTTCCGGACGACCGGAAGCAAATCCCGCGGCTCCATCGGCGTACGCCTGCGGCCTACGCAGCCAACTGACCTCAGGGACGCCGAGGTTGTGGGGATCCAAACCGGACGAGACTGCGACGAGTCGGGACGCGGCGCGCGCCACAATGCCGTCGGCGGTACCGAACGGACTCAGTGCCAACAATTCGCCGTGCACGACTGCCGCAAGAACCGGAGCCGGCGCCGACGTTCCACCCGTCACCAGTTGGGCGAGAGCGTCGAGACGCTCGCCGACGCCCGGATCCATGCGAGGTCGTCCCAGTTCGTCAGGATCCTCGACCAGATCTGCCGCCGCCAGTAGGTGCAACCTGGCCAAAGCCTGCAGCGGCGCCCGTTTCCACGTGGACTCCATCAGTGGCAGACCGTCACCGTCCAGCGCCTGCGCAACCCGCAGGGCGCCGGCAAGAATCGGATCACCGGCCATCCCCTCTGCCGGCAGCTCCGTCGACCCTCCCGCCAAAGACGCCGATGCCCGAGCGGCGCGGACTGCAGCTTCGGCAGCCGTCGTCGGCCATCCGCGGCGGTTGGTTTTGTGCCGATGCACCTCACCGAGTGCGTCGCGCGCGTGATCAGCGGCGGCGCGTACGCCTGGAAGATCGACGAGGGGCTGCAAGGGGTCCGTCACGATCAACGACGGTACCCTTGCAGCCCCTCTGTGGACTTGCCTACCTACCTGTTGCGTCAGCTTCCCAGCTTGATGGACCCACCGGGAATCGCGTCGAGCAACTTGCGTGTGTAGTCCTGCTGCGGATTGCCGAACACGTCGTCGATCGGCGCCGATTCGACGATCGAGCCACGCGACATCACCAACACGTTGTCCGCGATCTGACGGACCACGGCCAGGTCGTGCGTGATGAAGAGGTACGTCAACCCGAACTCTGCCTGCAGGTCGTTGAGCAGGGTCAAGATCTGATCCTGTACGAGCACGTCGAGAGCGGACACCGCCTCGTCGCAGATCACGACCTCCGGCTGCAAGGCCAACGCTCGCGCAATTGCGACGCGCTGACGCTGTCCACCGGACAGCTCGTTCGGGAACCGTCGCATGACCGACTGGGGCAGACCGACCTTGTCGAGAAGTTCGCGGACGCGAGCCTCACGCTCGGCTTTGGTCCCGACCTTGTGGGTACGCAGCGGCTCTTCGATCGTGCGGTAGATCGAGTACATCGGGTCGAGCGTGCCGTAAGGGTTCTGGAAGATCGGCTGCACTCGGCGACGGAACGCAAAAGTTTCCTTCGCACCGAGTTCGGACACGTCCTGACCGTCGAAGACCACGTTGCCTGCAGTGGGCTCGAGCAAACCGAGAACCATCTGCGCGACCGTCGACTTACCGGAACCCGATTCGCCGACGATCGCCGTGGTGGTTCCGCGGCGGACCTTGAAGGACACGTCGTTCACAGCTGTGAAGTCGGTGGTCTTGCGGAAACCCTTGCGCAGCTTGAACACCTTGGTCAGATGATCGACAACAAGAACGTCGTCGGTCGCCTTGCCGAAGGACTCTGCCGTACTTTCCTCGGCCTTGACCGCTTCGGCGACCTCTTCCGCCTGTTCCCGAATCTCGGCGCGGGCCACCGACGAACTGAGCCGCTTCGACGCCAACGACGGCGCAGCAGCGACCAGCTTCTGCGTGTACGGGTGTTGCGGTCGCTTCAGAATCTCCAGTGCCGGACCGGATTCGACGATGCGACCCTTGCTCATCACGATCAGGTGCTCGGCACGCTCGGCGGCCAACCCCAGATCGTGGGTGATGAGCAGAACGGCGGTGCCGAGTTCCGTTGTCAGACCGTCGAGGTGGTCGAGAATCTGACGCTGAACCGTGACGTCGAGCGCCGACGTCGGCTCGTCCGCGATCAGGAGTTTCGGACGAGCTGACAATCCGATCGCGATGAGCGCACGCTGACGCATACCGCCCGAGAACTCGTGGGGGTACTGCCCCAGCCGGCTCTCGGCGTCAGCGAGACCTGCCTCCTCGAGCAACTCCGCGGCGCGAACCTTGGCTGCCTTGCCCTTGGCGATCCCGTTGGCGGCCAGTGCTTCCTCGATCTGGAAGCCCACTTTCCACACCGGGTTCAGATTCGACATCGGGTCCTGCGGAACCAAACCGATCTGGCTGCCCCGGATGTGGACGAAGTCCTTCTCCGAGACCTTCGAGATGTCCTTGCCGTCGAAGATGATCTCGCCTGCCGTCACCTTGCCGGTGCCGGGAAGCAGATTGATGATCGAGTGCGCGGTAGTGGACTTACCCGAACCCGATTCGCCGACGATGGCGACCGTCTGACCCGGATAGACAGTCAGGCTGACGCCTCGAACTGCCGGAACCGGACCGGAATTGGACTGGAACGACACCTCGAGATCACGAATCTCGAGCAGCGGAGTTTCCTCCGAGGTGAGAGTTTCCTTGGTGGTCATCGTGCTCACCGCTTCCGCGACTTGGGATCGAGGGCGTCGCGCAGCGCGTCACCCATCATGATGAATCCGAGGACGGTGATCGCCAAAGCCGTTGCCGGGTAGAACAGAATGGTCGATCCCTGACGCAGCGTCACCTGAGCGTTGCTGATGTCACCGCCCCACGAAACCTCGGTGGACGGGAGCCCGATACCGAGGAAGGACAGCGTCGCCTCGGCAACGATGTACGTGCCGAGCGAGATGGTGGCCACCACGATGATGGGAGCCAACGAGTTCGGGATGACGTGGCGAATCAGGGTCTTGAGCTTCGAGACACCCAACGCTTCCGAAGCCATGACGTAATCGTTGTTCTTCGCCGAAATCACCGCACCACGAGCAATTCTTGCCATCTGCGGCCAGCCGAAGAGCGCCAGGACGCCGACGACGGTCCAGATGGTGCGATCGGTGAACAGCTGCATCAGAACGATGGCAGCGAGGATCAGCGGGATACCGAAGAAGATGTCGGCGACACGGGAGAGAATCGAATCGGTCCAGCCCCCGTAGAACCCGGACAGTGCACCGAAGATCACTCCGATCACCAGCACCGACGCCGTGACGCCGACGCCCACGAGTACGGATGCGCGAGCACCGTAGATGGTGCGCGAGTAGACGTCACAGCCCTGACGATCGAAACCGAACCAGTGCCCTGAGGTCGGCCCCTGCATGCTGTAGGTCAGATCGCAGAACCGCGGATCGGTGCTCGTGAACAAGCTCGGAAACGCTGCGATGACGATGACCGCGAGGATGATGATCGTCGAGATGATGAACAGGGGACGCTTGCGCAGATCGCGCCACGCGTCGGTCCACATGCTTGTCGGCGCCTGATCGAGCTTGACGGCGTCCGTCTCCCCCGGTGCCGCAACTTCGGGCGGTGCCACGAAATGACTTTGCCGGACTGCACGTCCGGTCTTCACGGTCTCAGACATAGCGGATCCTCGGATCGAGCGCGGCGTACAAGAGGTCGACGAGCAGATTCGCGATCAGGTAGATCACGATCAGGATGGTGACAAACGAAACCACCGTCGGCGCTTCACCTCTGGTCACCGCCTGGTAGATCGTGCCGCCGACGCCGTTGATGTTGAAGATGCCCTCGGTGACGATGGCGCCGCCCATCAACGTCGCGAGGTCGGCACCCAGGAAGGTGACCACGGGGATCAGCGAGTTGCGCAACACGTGCACGCGAACCACTCGTCCGCGGGAAAGTCCCTTGGCGGTGGCTGTTCGCACGTAGTCGGCACTCAGGTTCTCCGCCACGGACGTTCGGGTAAGTCGCAGTACGTAGGCAAACGAGACCGAACCCAGAACCAGGGCGGGGAGCAGGAGATTCTTGAAGCTGGTGTTGCCACCGACCGTCGGCGGGACGATGCCCCATTTGACGCCGATGAAGAACTGAGCCAGGAAGCCGATCACGAAGATCGGGATGGCGATGAGAACGAGGCTGAACAGCAGGACGGTGCTGTCGAAGAATCCGCCCTTACGCAGGCCGGCGATGAGGCCGAAGCCGACACCGAAGACCGTCTCGACGATCAGTGCCATGAAGGCAAGTTTCATCGTGATCGGAAATGCCTGTGCCAGAACTTCACTGACAGGCCGTCCGGAGAACGACGTGCCGAAGTCCAGCGTGAAGATGCCCTTCAAGTACAGCAGGTACTGCTGATAGAAGGGGAGATCGAGGTGGTAGCGCTCCCGAAGCTGCTGTGCAACAGCCGGACTGAGCGCCTTGTCGCCCGCCAACGCGGCAATCGGATCACCGGGAAGCAAGAAGACCATGGCGTAGATCAGAAGAGTGGCCCCGAGAAAAACCGGGATCATTTGAAGCACTCGGCGACCGATGTACCAGAGCATCGGATCACCTCCTTGTCGATGATCGTGTCCGTCAGCGGACAATCCGACGTGAACACGAGTTCGGGGCGGCAGGCAGAGCGCCTGCCACCCCGAACTCACGTTTCAGATGCGAATCGTTCTACGCGTCAGTTCTTTTCGATGTCTTCGTAGACCGGAATACCATTCCAGCTGATGGTGACGTTGGAGACGTTCTCCGACCATCCACTGGCTGCGTTGCGGTACCACGTCGGAACTGCAGGCAGGTCCTTGAGCAGGACTTCCTGAGCCTGGTCGAGCAGTTCCTGAGCCTTCGCCTGATCGGTCTGGCCGGCCGATTCGCGCAGGAGGCGGTCGAACTCGGGGTTGGAGTAGTCACCGTCGTTGGAGCTGCCACCGGTCTGGTAGTTCTGCGCCAGGAAGCCGTACTGCTGCGGGTAGTCACCCTGCCAGCCGGCACGGAATGCACTCTGGATGGTGCGGTTGGTGGCTTCGGTACGGATCTGAGCAAAGGTGGGGTACTGCTTGCCCTTTGCGTCGATGCCGAGGATGTTGCGGATGCTGTTCGACGTGGCGTCGACCCATTCCTGGTGTCCACCATCGGAGTTGTACGCGATCTCGAAGCTGCCCGACCACGGAGCAATTGCATCGGCCTTCGCCCAAGCAGCCTTGGCTGCCTCGGGATCGAACTTCACGTTGCCGTTTCCGGTCAGCGAGTCGTTCCAACCCTCGATTGCGGGACTGGTGAAGTCGAGCGCAGGCGTCCTGGTCTTGTTGTAGATCTGCTGCGTGATCTGATCGCGGTTGATCGCCATCGAGATCGCCTGACGGCGGAGCATGCCCTCTTCGCCGCTGAAGTGCGGCAGGCGCCCCGGGATCGTGACCAATTCGATGGTTGCCGACGGCTGGTTGACCGTGCGTCCGGGCAGGTCCGACTCGAAGGTCGTGACCGCGCTCGGCGGAACCTGGTCGAGAACATCGACATTGTTGGCCAGGAGATCGGTGTACGCCGTGTCGAGGCTGTTGTACATGATGAAGTCGACGCCGGCGTTCTTCGGCTTGCGGTTGCCGTTGTAATCCGGGTTCACGACCGTGTCGATACGGACGTTGTGCTGCCACGCACCCGTTCCGTCGAGCTTGTACGGACCGTTACCGATCGGATTCTCACCGAACGCGGTCATGTCCTGGTAAGCGACCTCAGGCAGCGGGTAGTACGCCGAGTGGCCGAGGCGGTCGGGGAACGCCGATTCGGGCTGCTTGAGTTCGATCGTGAAGGTGGAGTCGTCCACTACCTTCAGACCCGACATCGTCTGCGCCGTCGGGACCTCGGCTGCAACTTCGTCGAAGCCCTTGATCGGATCGAAGAACGAAGCCTGAATCTGAGCATTGGTGGAGAGAGCGCCGTAGTTCCACGCGTCGACGAACGACTTCGCGGTGACCGGGGTGCCGTCGGTGAAGGTCCAGCCCTCCTTGAGCTTGACGGTGAAGTTCTGACCATCCGTACTGTCGATGGACTCGGCCACCTCGTTCTCCGTGCCACCAGCGGCGGTGTACGAAACGAGGCCGGCAAATACGGCGTCGACGACGCGGCCGCCCATGTTCTCGCCCGTGTTCGTAGGGATCAACGGGTTCTGGGGCTCGCCCGCCCAGGCGTTGACGACCCCGCTGGACGATCCGCCCGACGAATCGTCGGACGAACATGCCGTGATCAGCACTGCCGTCATTCCGAGCGCGACCGCACCGGTCGCTATGCGTGAGATACGCAAAGGAGTTCCTTCCACATCTAATAGACCCCGAGCATGCTCGTGGCCTGCCGACAGCCGTAACTGCCGGCGTCGTGTCGCCTACAACTGAAGATGAACGTAACTTCGAGTTGCGGTCGAATAATGGTTTGACAATAGACACATCAACCTCGAAGTGCGCACCGCACCCATTGTTGGAAATTTGGGGGTAATTCAATTCGGACACATTCATTCGTCGTCGGAAGCGACCACCCGTCGCATCGATTCGACCGATCGTCGCAGGACAACGAGTTGCAACGTGATGCAACGGTGCGTTTGCGCGAGCTTGTGACTACCCTCACACGGAGTCAGAAAAGTGTCGATCAATGTGGAAAGAAGGCCGTCAGCCATGACAAGCGCAGCCGAAACGGACGTCCCCCAGGCATATCCGCCGAGCGCAGAGTTCGCTGCGGCCGCCAACGCGGGACCGGAACTGCAGGCTGCCGCAGATACCGACCGCCTTGCTTTTTGGGCGAATCAGGCTGAGCGCCTTCACTGGCACCAGAAATGGACCGACGTCCTCGACTGGACCGACGCCCCCGTCGCCAAGTGGTTCGTCGGCGGACAGTTGAATGTCGCCTACAACTGCGTCGACCGCCACGTCCTCGCCGGCAACGGTGACCGCGTCGCCATTCACTTCGAAGGCGAACCGGGCGATTCCCGCGATCTGACCTACAACGACCTTCTCGCCGAAGTCAGCCGCGCCGCAAACACTTTCACCGACCTCGGCCTCGTCGCCGGCGACCGCGTCGCCATCTACATGCCGATGATCCCCGAAGCGATCGTCACCATGCTCGCGTGCGCCCGCCTCGGCCTGACCCATTCGGTCGTCTTCGCCGGATTCTCCGCCACCGCGCTGCGCTCACGCATCGACGATGCGCAAGCCAAACTTGTTGTCACCGTGGACGGTCAGTGGCGACGCGGCGCCGCAGCACCCATCAAAACAGCGGTCGACGAGTCCGTCGCCGGAGCCGACTCCGTACAGAACGTGTTGGTAGTCAACCGAACCGGCATCGACGTCGAGTGGACGCCCGGTCGCGACCTGTGGTGGCACGAGACCGTCGCCCAGGCTTCACCCGAGCACGAGGCACAGCCGTTCGACGCCGAACATCCCCTGTTCATCCTCTACACGTCCGGCACCACCGGTAAGCCCAAGGGCATCATCCACACCTCCGGCGGCTACCTCACCCAAGCCTCCTACACCCACCACAACGTCTTCGATCACAAGCCCGGCAAGGACGTGTACTGGTGCACCGCCGACATCGGCTGGGTCACCGGACACTCCTACATCGTCTACGGACCCCTCTCCAACGGTGTCACCCAGGTCGTCTACGAAGGCACCCCCAACTCCCCGAACGAGCACCGCCACTTCGACATCATCGAGAAGTACGGCGTCTCCATCTACTACACCGCACCCACCCTCGTGCGCACCTTCATGAAGTGGGGGCGCGAGATCCCCGACGCCCACGACCTGTCCTCCATCCGCCTCCTCGGCTCCGTCGGCGAACCGATCAACCCCGAAGCGTGGCGCTGGTTCCGCGACGTCATCGGCGGCAACAAGGCCCCCATCGTCGACACCTGGTGGCAGACCGAGACCGGCGCGATCATGATCTCCCCGCTGCCCGGTATCACCGCCACCAAACCCGGATCCGCGATGGCGCCGCTACCGGGTATCTCCGCGAAGATCGTCGACGACGACGCCAAGCCCCTCGGCCCCGGCGGCAACGGCTACCTCGTCCTCGACGAGCCGTGGCCGGCGATGCTCCGCGGCATCTGGGGCGACATGGAGCGTTACCGCGACACCTACTGGTCCCGCTACGCCGAAGAAGGCTGGTACTTCGCCGGTGACGGCGCCAAGTACGACGAGGACGGCGCCCTGTGGGTCCTCGGCCGCGTCGACGACGTCATGAACGTCTCCGGCCACCGCATCTCCACCTCCGAAGTGGAATCGGCACTGGTCAACCATCACGGCGTCGCCGAAGCCGCCGTCGTCGGCGCCGCGGACGAGACCACCGGACAGGGCATCGTCGCGTTCGTCATCCTGCGCGAAGGCGTCGAAAACACCGGCGACATCCTCATCGCAGAGCTCAAAGCTCAGGTCTCCACCGACATCAGCCCCATCGCCAAACCCCGTCAGATCACCATCGTGCCGGAACTGCCGAAGACCCGATCCGGCAAGATCATGCGCCGCCTCCTACGCGACGTAGCCGAAGGCCGCGACCTCGGAGACACCTCAACCCTGGTCGACCCCAAGGTATTCGACGCAATACGCGGTAAGTAGGGCCTGCGGCCCCTGTGAGCCTTTCTGGTGGTCCCCGCTACCAGGAAGGCGCACAGGGGCGGAGCCCCCTACGCCCCTACATCATCGAGCGATTCGTCCTTCGTCTCACGCATGACGAGCAATGCAACAAACGTCAGAGCCGACGCGACGAGTAGGTAGATCCCGACCCAGCCGACGCCGTAGTGGTCGACCAGGTAGACCGCGATGAACGGCGCTACTGCCGCACCGAGGATGCTTGCGGTGTTGTAGGCGATACCGGAGCCCGTGTACCGGACGTTGGTCGGGAACAGTTCCGGGAGAACAGCACTCATCGGTCCGAAGGTCAGGCCCATGAGGATCATGCCCACAACCAGGAAGGCCAGCATGCGGCCGTCACTCATACCGTCGGTGTGCAGGAAGAGTCCGAATGTGAGGCCGAACAGCATCATTGTCGCGGTGATGACGAGCAGCGTGATCCGTCGACCGTAGCGGTCGGCCAGCCACCCGGACACCGGGACCGCCGCTGCGAAGAACACAACCGCAATGAGCTGCAGGACAAGGAAATCGGTGTACTTGAAGCCCGCTCCCGTACCGCCGTCCGCGGCGGTTTTGCCGATTCCGTAGCTCAGGACCCACGTGGTCATGAGGTAGAACAGCGTGTAGGTGGCGAGCATGACGAATGTGCCGATGATCAGCTGACGCCAGCTTGTCTTGAATACCTCGGCGAGGGGTGTCTTGACCTTCTCGCCGCGCTCGACGGCGCGCGCGAACACCGGCGTTTCTTCGAGCCGCAGACGCACGTACAGGCCGATCATCACCATGATTGCGCTGAGCAGGAACGGAATTCGCCAGCCCCACGAGAGGAACGCGCCATCAAGGTCCGGGTTGGCGCTGTCGTGGTCCATCATCAACGAGATCGTCAGGAACAGTCCGTTGGCAAGGAAGAAGCCGATGGGTGCACCCAACTGTGGCCACATGGCCGCCCAGGCCCGTTTGCCTTCCTTTGCGGTTTCGGTGGCAAGCAGCGCTGCTCCGGACCATTCACCACCGAGGCCGAGGCCCTGACAGAAGCGCATCAGCGCGAGTAGCGCAGGCGCGAGCAGCCCGACTTGCGAATAGGTCGGCAGGAGGCCGATGAGGAAGGTTGCGACGCCCATCGTCAGGAGCGAGCCGACGAGGGTCGCTTTACGTCCGACCCGGTCGCCGAAGTGACCGAACAGAATCGAGCCGAGTGGACGCGCCACGAATGCCAGACCGAATGTCGCCAGAGACGCGAGGAGCGCGGTGGTGTCGTTGCCTTTGGGGAAGAACAGAAGCGGGAAGACCGACACCGCGGCCGTTGCGTAAATGTAGAAATCGTAGAACTCGATCGACGTGCCGATCATGCTCGCGACAACGATTCGACGGCGAGGTACGCCGCCGACAGTTTCGCCGCCCGCCGGCGTCGGCGGGTTCTTACTCAGTGACGTGCTCACTCGTGGTGCTCCTGCAGCTGTACGAACATTGCGGTATACGAACATTGCCCAATTGGTGGGATGAATCTCAGTCAGTAGGAATTGAACACCCTGCGCGTTTTCTCGCGCAAATTCGGGTTCTGGGCCGAATCCGCGATAAAATTCCGTAAAGGTGAGCCGGGAAGTCTGGTCGGCACGTGATTCGTCGCGTCCACATGTCTGCAAACCGAACAAAGGCGTTGCTCCCGCGTGATCTCCACAATGCGTTCCGAACTGTCCCGATACCTACGCACCGAAACCGTTGGCGGCTCTATCCTGCTGATCGCCGCTGCCATTGCTCTGATCTGGGTGAATTCACCACTCGGCGACAGTTACATCGCGCTGCGCGACTTCCAGATCGGACCGTCTGCGCTGCACCTGAACCTCAGTCTCGGCACGTGGGCGCAGGACGGTCTGCTGGCCATTTTCTTCTTCGTGGCCGGCCTCGAACTCAAGCGCGAACTGGTTGTCGGAGAGCTCTCCGATCGCAAAGCTGCAGCGCTTCCGATCATCGCGGCATGTGGCGGAGTTCTCGTTCCCGCGCTCATCGCGGCGTCGATCGGCTTCGGCACTCCTGGGATGGACAAGGGTTGGGCGATCCCCGTTGCCACCGACATCGCGTTTGCCCTCGGTATCCTCGCCCTGACCGGTTCCCGGATACCGGCCAGCGCCCGCGTGTTCCTACTCAGTCTTGCGGTAGTCGACGACCTCCTGGCCATCATCTTGATCGCGGTGCTCTTTACCGCGTCGATCGCGATGTTGTGGCTGCTCACCGCCGCTGCGGCGCTTGCGGTGTACGCCTACGCCCAACACAAACGCATCACGACGCCGTTCCTCTACGTGCCACTTGCCCTGCTCACCTGGTACTCGATGCACGAGGCCGGTATCCACGCCACTCTCGCCGGCGTCGCGCTCGGCCTGCTCACCCGAGTTGTCCGCGACAAGGACGAGGAATACGCCCCCGGCACCCGACTCGAACATCGCATCCAGCCGTACTCCGCCGGCTTCTGCGTTCCGGTGTTCGCACTGTTCGCGTCCGGCGTTCCCATCAACGCCGAGGTACTCGGCGACATCTTCACCGACCCCGTCGGGCAATCGGTCTTTGTCGGCCTCCTCGTCGGAAAAACTGTGGGAATCTTCGGAATTTCCCTGCTCGCGATCAAATTGGGCATAGCCACGAAGCCCAAGACACTCGAACGCAGAGACATGTTTGCCCTCTCAGTGCTCGGCGGCATCGGGTTCACCGTTAGCCTGCTTGTAGCAGACCTCGCACTGGACGGGGTCGGCGATGGCAGCGAGGCCGAAATAGCGAAGGCCGCAGTTCTCGTGACATCGTTGATAGCGTCGCTGATCGGATCAGCGCTGCTGTGGCGACGTGGACGGGTTCATGCGGCGCGAGCTGAAGCCAATGCCATAGCCACAGACGCGAGAGAACTACCTGGAGAGGTCGACAAGTGAGCGTGACCAACGGAGAGAGCCAACGCTTCACCGGAGATGGGGTGCCGAACACGGTGTCGTCCATTCCTCTCACCGACGTAGACGCCCGAACACCGGCTGAAGCCTCGATCGGCGCACTGGTCAGGGATGCGACGGCTCAGGTTTCGACACTGGTGCGTGCCGAAGTCGAGCTTGCCAAGGCCGAAGTCACCGGTGAGGTCAAGAAGGGCCTGCAGGGCAGCGTCTTCTTCATTCTGGCCTTCACTGTTCTGCTGTTCAGTTCATTCTTCTTCTTCTTTTTCCTGGCGGAATTGCTCAGCGTATGGCTCGAGCGTTGGGCCGCTTTCCTGATCGTGTTCCTGATCATGGTGCTGACCACCGCAGTACTCGCACTCCTCGGTTATCTGCGGGTTCGCAAGTTGCGGGCTCCCGAGAAGACAATCGAATCGCTCAGAGCCGCAAAGAGCGTCATTCCCGGCAGCCACGACGACACAAAGCCGTCGGTCGACTTCAACGCGCGCAGGTAACGAAGCAGCTGTGTCAGCCCCAGATCCATCCACCGTCAGATTCGACGGCCCCTGGATTCACCGGGACATTCATGCCAACGGCATCCGGTTTCACGTCGTCGAGGTCGGCGACGCTGATCCGGATGCTCCGTTGGTGGTTCTGCTGCACGGTTTTGCCGACTTCTGGTGGTCATGGCGCCACCAGTTGACGGCACTGTCCACGCAGGGTTTCCGAGTGGTTGCCATTGATCTACGCGGCTATGGAGATTCAGACAAACCGCCCCGCGGATACGACGGTTGGACGCTGGCCGGCGACGTGGCCGGGTTGATCCGGGCGATGGGATACGGCAAGGCCACTCTGATCGGTCACGCCGACGGCGGCCTGGTGTGCTGGGCAACCGCGATCCTGCATCCGCGTCTGGTGCGGTCGATCGCTCTGGTGTCGTCGCCGCATCCGCACGCGCTCAAACAATCAGTCCTCCGCGACCGCTATCAGCGCAAGGCACTCTTTCCGGCGTTCCTGGCGAACCAGCTTCCGTTCCGCCCGGAACGGCGTCTGACTGCCGACAACGGCGCCGAAGTGGAGCGTCTGGTGCGCTCCCGCTCGGGTCCTGCGTGGCCCGAGCAGGCCGAGTTCGGTGACGTTGTCTCCAAGTTACGTTCAGCGATCCGCATTCCGGGGGTCGCTCATTCGACGCTGGAGTACCAGCGGTGGGCGTTCCGAAGTCAGCTTCGCACCGAGGGGCGCCGGTTCATGCGTCTGATGGATCAGACACTGCACATTCCGATCCTGCAGATACACGGCGAACTCGACCCGTACATTCTCACGCGGACAATACGACGCGGTCGGCGTTGGGCGCCCGGCGAACAGTTGCACCCCGTCTCCGGAGTCGGTCATTACGCCCATTGGGAAGCCCCACAGCGCGTCAACGACGCGCTCCGGGACTTCCTGGCAGCCGACTAGCTACTCAGAGGATGCAGACGCCGGTGGAGACCGGCGTCGACGCGCTTTCCGCCATGGCGAGTTGGCGCGACACCTCATTGGCAGTGAGGACGAACCCGGTGTCAGTGTCGTCGATGGCGGCACCGAACACGACACCGAGCACTTCACCCTGATCGTTGACCATGGGCCCACCGGAATTGCCCTGTCGAATCGATCCACGAACGGTGTACACCTCACGCTGTGTGGTGCCGGCTTTGTAGATGTCAGGACCGTTGAGGTTCAGGATTTCGCGAACACGAGCCGCGCTGGCCGTGTACGGACCTCCACCCGGATATCCGAGCACCAGTGCGTTGTCCCCCGTTTGAGCGGGCTGAGCGGCAAACGGCAGAACCGGCGCCTCGAGTCCGGGCACCGCGAGGATCGCGATGTCGACGGCCGAGTCGAAGAGCACAACCTGGGCGGGTAGTGCACCTTGCATCGTGTCGACGGTGATGCTCTCGGTACCCGCCACGACGTGTGCGTTGGTCATGACACGCTCAGGCGCGACGATGAACCCGGAACCTTCGAGCGCGCGCTGGCAACTCGGCGCGACGCCGTTGATGCGCAGAACGCTCGGACGCAACTGCGCGGCCAGCGGGCTCGCCAGAACACTCGCGTCCGGCGCTTCCACTTCGGTGATGGGTGTGCGGCCGAACGGACCGATGACATCGGGCAATCCCGAGGTGTCGAGCAGCGCCGAGAATTCCGTCGGAATCTGCCGCAACCATTGCGGCGCGAGGTCGTCGACACCGGCCAACACGTTCGACCCTCGGACTGCTGCTGCGACGTTGGGCTGAGACGACGACGTCAGCGGAATTGCCAAAAGCCACGCGGCAACCACCACGGCAACTGCTTGAAGCCCTGCACCGATCACGCTGTCCACTGATCTTGCGGCCGGAGAATGCATACCGCTGCGCGCGGCTCGGCCCAGAACCATGCCGGCAACTTCGCCGATGATCACCAACACGACGATCAGTGAGATGCCGGCGAGGATGCGCAGCTTGCCCTCGGTCACATGCACCAGAACATGCGGTGCCAGCAGAATTCCGGCGACAGCACCCAGAATCACACCGACAAAAGCCAACGCCGACGCTACCGCGCCCTGACGCCATCCCGATGTCGCGGCGATGAGAGCCACCACCACGATCGCAAGATCGACCCACCGCGAACCTGTCATCGGGGAACCGCCGAATCTTCGATGTCTTCGCCCAGTTCTGCGAGCGCTGTGTCCAGATCACGCACGTCGTGATGATCCCAGGGGATTTCCCAACCGGACACCTCGAAGAGTCCGGCCAGTATTCCGGCAGTGAAGCCCCACACGAGCATGCCGTCGGCCAAAAACGCCGGACCTTGGTACCCGGCCTGGTGACGCACCTGGAAGCGGTTGTCGGGGTCGAGCAGAGTGCGCAGCGGAACCCGCGCGACACGGCCGACCTCGCCGGAATCCTGGATGCCCACCGAGACCGGGTCTTCCCAATAAGCGATCACCGGTGTCACGTCGAATCCGGACGGCGGAATGAATATTTCGGGCAACGTCGCCAGCGGGAGCACACCGCGCGGGTCGAGACCTGTTTCTTCCTGCGCCTCGCGCAGCGCTGTGCCGATCGGACCGTCGTCACCGTCGTCGGCGGCACCGCCGGGGAAAGCGACCTGTCCACTGTGCTGGCGCATAGTCGACGCGCGTTGTGTCAGTAGTACGTCAGCGTCGTCCGGCATCCCACCGAGGCACATGGGATCAGCCTCTCGGGATCCTCCGAAGAGGACGAGCACCGCGGCGGGCCTGGTGGTCGTCCCGCGCGGCGGCCGACGGTCGAGCACGGGGTTGAGTCGATGTGGATCAGTGGGTTGGGTGCTGGCTACAGCACGTAACCATTCGGGAACGGATGAGCTCATACGACAACTCCCAAATACTGCGCCGTGGCGGCAGCTATCTCATCCGCACTGCGGAACGGTTGAGGCAACACCTTCGCGACGGTTCCGTCGGGACGAATGAGCACAGAGACCGGCAGCACAGGTGGCGCGCCGACGGCAATCTGCACCTTGCTCGAACCGTCCTGAACTCCGGGTAGTCGAACGGAATAGTCGATCAGTCGGGTCAAAGCGTTTTCCTGGTTCGGATCGGAATGCACGGTCAGCACAGTGATACTGTCCCCCGCGCGATCCGCAAATTCCTGCAAATGCGGCAGTTCTTCGGCGCATGGCGCGCACCAGTACGCCCACAAATTCAGCAGCGCGGGCTTACCTCCCAGCGCGGCAGCAAGATCGACCGAGCTTCCGTCTGCAACACAGTCGAGCGTGATCCCAGCGAGTGCGGCGCCGGCCGGAGCTTCGGCGGTAGGCGTCGGGCACGCTGTCAGTCCGGCTTGCCCACGAAGCTGATCGAGCGATTCGGACGACGGGGTGAACGTCGGCGGCCGATAGGCGGACGTCGAGGAACCGCCAGCCGAAACCGGGGTGTCATCTCCCCCGCGCGGCCAGATTGCAACAGCGAGCGCAACAACAACCGCAAGCACAACAAGGGACCACCGAGCAGCATTGGACATCTGGGTCACAACCCGGCCAGAGCGAGCAGATGCTCCGTCTCCGGGCCCTTCACCAGCGCAGCAGCTTCAGTTTTGTCGGTAGGACCAAGGCCGTAGGACGGGCAGTCCTTGGCCAGAACGCACACTCCGCACGCCGGCTTACGCGCGTGACAGACGCGTCGTCCGTGGAAGATCACACGATGTGACAGCAGGGTCCATTCCTTACGTTCGATCAAAGCCCCGACAGCATGTTCGACCTTGACGGCATCTTCTTCGTCCGTCCACTTCCACCGACGTACCAAACGTCCGAAGTGGGTGTCGACGGTGATTCCCGGGACGTCGAACGCATTTCCCAGAACCACGTTGGCTGTCTTGCGACCGACTCCCGGCAACGTCACGAGGTCTGCAAGTTTGTTCGGCACTTCGCCGTCGTAACGCTCGAGCAGCGCCTGACCCAATCCGATCAGCGAGTTGGCCTTGTTCCGGTAGAAGCCCGTTGACCGGATGTACTCCTCGAGCTCGGTCCGGTCGGCTTCGGCGTAGGCCTTGGCGTCGGGATAACGGGCGAACAACGCCGGGGTGACCATATTGACGCGGACGTCAGTGCACTGCGCCGACAGGATTGTCGCCACCGTCAACTCGAGGGGCGTCGTGAAGTCCAGTTCGCAGTACACATGTGGGAAGGCAACGGCTAGTTTCCGGTTCATCCGACGCGCGCGACGGACCAGCGCGAGATGGGATTCCTCGTCGCGAGCGCCGGCAGACCGGCGGGTCGCTGAGCGCTCGGTCGGGGTGGTCTGCACTCAGACAACTGTACGGATACACCCCGACATGACATTTGGTCGTGTCGATTCCGAGATGTTGGCCGTGTTTACTCTCCTCTATGCAAGGACTCGCCGTGATTCTCTTCCCAGTGCTGTTGATGCTTTTTGCGCTGGCCATGGAACGGGTCGAACGGAGACTGCGTCGACTCTCGGTTCGGGAGAACGAGGTGGCGGAGTTCCTCGACCAGGCTGGTCCCGACGACGTCGCGTCGCTGGCGACCGATGGGTTCCCGCATGCGTTTGCCCGCTTCCACCTGCGCCGGAAGGGTCGACCGGCCATCGCTCCGCGGCAATCGGGCGCAGAAGAACTGCCCACTCGCTAAGGCGATCGAAGAGGCATACAAGGTAGTCAATTTTATTCGCCATCAGGATAATTTCGACGCTTTCGTGGCATCAATCACTCGTGCCGAGCGCGTGGGACGTAGACTTCGATGCCGTACCTGTTGTATTCAACACGGACTGTGTCTGACGCAGCGTCTCGCTCGCACGAGTGAAGGCCTGCGTCTGGGCGGTTCGTGAGTACAAACCAAGCACAACCGGGTACAAAGTTAGATAGCGCAAAAAATGACACCACAAACGAACAAATCCCAACAAGGAGCGCACGTGGACGACGTCCTGGCAAGAGCCGGCATCTTCCAAGGAGTCGAGCCCTCAGCGGTAGCGGCGCTGACCAAGCAGCTGCAACCCGTCGACTTCCCCCGTGGACATGTCATCTTCAACGAGGGTGAACCCGGTGACCGCCTGTACATCATCGTGTCCGGCAAGGTGAAGATCGGTCGACGCTCACCTGACGGTCGCGAGAACCTGCTGACGATCATGGGTCCGTCCGACATGTTCGGCGAACTGTCCATCTTCGACCCGGGTCCCCGCACCTCGACGGCCACCACCGTCACCGAGGTTCGTGCCGTGAGCATGGACCGCGACGCTCTCAAGGCTTGGATCCAGCAGCGCCCCGAAATCGCCGAGCAGCTGCTCCGCGTTCTCGCACGTCGCCTGCGTCGTACCAACAACACGCTCGCCGACCTGATCTTCACGGACGTTCCCGGCCGTGTCGCCAAGGCACTGCTGCAGCTCGCACAGCGCTTCGGCACCCAGGAAGGTGGCGCGCTGCGCGTCACTCACGACCTCACCCAGGAAGAGATCGCCCAGCTGGTCGGCGCTTCCCGTGAGACCGTCAACAAGGCTCTGGCCGACTTCGCTCATCGCGGATGGCTGCGCCTCGAAGGCAAGAGCGTCCTGATTTCGGATTCCGAGCGTCTCGCGCGTCGCGCACGCTAGTTCTACCGTCTCGACTCTTTCGGCCGCTCCCACATCGGTGGGGGCGGCCGAAGTCGTTTCCGACGCTCGGCGCGACGGGTATAGCGCGCAACCACATAGGCATTTGTGTCACGTGCGAGCGCTGGCATGCTCGATGGAGGCAAATACGACTCCAAGGGGATGCATGTCCGAGATAATCGCTTCCGCTGCTGCGGGGAAGTTCCGCGGCATCCGACGCGACGGTTCGTTGTATTTCGGCGCGATCCGCTACGCAACCGCGGCCAGATTCCAACGGCCCGAACCTGCCGCATCTCATACCGGCATTCTCGACGCCACCAGGCCAGGCACCGTGTTTCCTCAACCACCGTCGCGACTCGAGCGTGTCATGGGAGCGCCGCACCCCGAGCCTGAGCAGAGTGAGGACAGTTTCACCGTCACCGTCACGACGCCCTCGTTGTCCGGTAGCCGGCCCGTCATGGTGTGGCTGCACGGCGGTGGATACTCCAGCGGCGGAGGTTCACTGGCGTGGTACGACGGCGGCGCGTTGTCGGCCGAAGGCGATGTCGTGGTCGTATCGGTCAACTATCGCGTAGGCGTACTCGGCTATCTCCTCCTCGAGGGCGTCAGCGACGGCAACCTCGGCGTCCACGATCAGATCGCGGCCCTCGAGTGGGTACGCGAGAACATCGCGGGATTCGGTGGTGATCCCAATTCGATCACCGTGTTCGGCCAGTCCGCCGGCGCTCATTCCATCGTGAACCTGTTGAACAGTAATAACTCTCGGCCTTTGTTCCACCGAGCAATTCTGCAAAGCACCCCGCGGCTGGACCTCAACTTCACCAAGACCGCTGCGATCGAGAACGGCGAGACCTTTGCCCGACTGCTCGACGGCGATCCGAATACCGCTCCCCTCCCCCTAATCCTGGACGCCTTCCGCGCCACAGCCGTCGAGTTCGGCAGACGGTCTGAAAATGTTGTTCAGCCACCCTTTGCCCCGATATCCGACGTTGCACCACTTACCGGAAGCGCCGACAGTGGCGTGACAGAGGTAGTCATCGGATATACCCACGACGAGGGATCCGCCTTCGTTCGCGGGCTCCCCGGCGGCTCCATGGCCGACGAAACCACGTTGACGCAGAACATGTTTGCCGAGACGGTCGCAGAACTGGCCGATACCTTCACTCAGGCGGGTACCTCGGTCTACACCTACCGATTCGACTGGACACCTCCCGAGAACATCTTCGGTGCTACGCATTGCATCGAACTTCCGTTCATCCTCGGCACCGAAAAGTCTTGGCACGGTTCACCCATGCTGGGCATAGCCGACTGGACCACCGTCGACGAAATGGGTAGACGCATCCGCACGCTCTGGACTTCGTTTGCACATAACGGAAGTCCGGACAACGAGAACACCTGGAAGAAGTTCTCGACCGACGAACCGATCGGAATCACCTTCACCTGAGCAACTTCGGGCGGCAATCCCCGCTAGGATTGCAGATATGGACATGCCCAAGCTCCTCGACGGGCGACTCAAACTTCGCCACCTGCTTCTGGTCGACGCCCTGAGCCGTCAGGGCAGCGTGGTCGGCGCCGCTGCCGCACTGCACATCACACAACCTGTGGCAACCCGCAGCCTCCACGACATAGAGTCCATCCTCGGCGTCTCCCTGTTCGATCGCGGACCACGCGGCATCACCCCGACAATATTCGGCGATGCCTTCACCACCCACGCTCGGGCGGTTATCGCTCAGCTCACCGAAGCGGGTCGACACGTCGTCGAATTGGCCGACGCACACCGCGGAACCGTCATCGTGGGAACACATCTCGCCGGTTCCAACGTCTTGCTGCCCGGCGCCATTGCGCGGCTGAAAGTTCAGCATCCGCTACTGACCGTGATCGTCCGCGAAGGCACTCCGGAGCAGTTACTCACCGACTTGGAGGCCGGTCGTATCGACCTCATCGTCGGCCGACTCACAGCACCGACAGACGACCGCGCCGTCAGACGCAATCTCTACGCCGAGTCAGTTGAACTTGTTACCCGCGTGGATCATCCACTGACCAACCGTGACGAGGTGCAGCTCGACGAACTCCGCGAGTTCCCCTGGATCCTGCCCGGCGTCGAAACGGTGCTCCGACGCGAACTCGAGGAGTTCTTCGCCAGGAACGGTCTCCCCTTACCCGAGAACCGGGTAGAGGCAACGTCTTTCCTCACGGTGCGACAGCTCTTGCTGGAAACCGACATGATCGCTGTCCTTCCGAGTCTGATTCATCGCGACGACACCCGCTTGACCACACTCCCGATCACCCTGGATCCCATCGGTCACAGCGTCGGTCTCACGTCGTCGGCGACGAGGACGTCCAGTCCGTCGGCACAGGCACTTATCGCGTCGTTGCGCAGTTTCGCGGAAGAACTCATGAACCAGTAAACGTTCGAAAGCCCGCTCCCGGAGCGGGAGCGGGCTTCGAATATCGTTACACGTCAGGCGTTTTCTGCCACCCGCTGCTCTTCGTGCTGCAATCCCCGCGATGAGTCGGGCACCACCTTGAACAGCGCTATCGCGCCAACCAGACTGATCGAGCAGATCGACGCCAGGTACCACGTCACGCCCACAGATGATCCCGTGGCGTCCAGCAGAGCCGTCGCAATCATCGGAGCCAATCCGCCGCCCAGAATTGCACCACTCTGCAGAATCAACGACGAACCCGAGTATCGAACCTTGGCCGGGAACGTGTCGGCAATGATGCTTCCCTGGACACAATGAGTCACCGGAATGATCAGTCCCATTCCCAGGAACGCCACAACTGCAACGACCTTGTTCTCGGTGTTCAGCAGCGGGAAGAACGCGATGCACCACAACAGGATTGCGGCGGATCCTCCGATGAACATGTGCCGTCGACCGTACTTGTCGGCCACCTTGGTCCAGATCGGGATGGAAAGGAACCACAGGACCGCTGCCGCGGTGACACTGAGCACCAGGAATTGTTTGTCGTAGCCCAGATGTTGAGTTCCGTACGACAGAGTGAACACCATGAAGGCATATGCCACGGCGGAGTTCGCCAAACACGCGGCCAGCGTCAGTGACAACCGGGGGAACCCGACCTTGAGCGACTCACGCAGCGGGAACCGGACTATCTCGCCCTTCTCCATGATCCCGGCAAACGAGGGCGATTCGGTAACCCGCAACCGGATCACCAGACCGATCGCCACCAGAACGAAGCTGAGCAGGAACGGTATGCGCCAACCCCACGATTGGAAGGCCGAGTCCGACATCAACGCACTGGTGGTCAGGAAGATGCCATTGGCCAGAACAAGTCCGGCGGGGGTGCCCATCTGCGGGAAACCCGCATACAGGTTCTTCTGCCCGGCTGGCGCGTGCTCCATCGACATCAGCGTGGCACCGGCGCCCTCACCGCCGAGGCCGATGCCCTGGACAACTCTCATCGCCACCAGAAGTACCGGCGCCCAGAAACCGATGGAATCGTAGTTCGGAATGAGTCCGATCAGCGTGGACCCGACTCCCATCATCACCAGAGACACCACAAGCGTCGCCTTGCGACCGATCCGGTCACCGAAGTGCCCGAACACCAAGCCGCCGACGGGCCTGGCGATGAACCCGACCGCAAAGGTGCTGAAGGCTGCTAGGGTGCCGGCGGTCGGACTCAGACTCGGGAAGAACTGCTTGTTGAAGATCAGCGCTGCGGCTGTTCCGTAAAGAAAGAAGTCGTACCATTCGAGGGTTGTGCCGGCGAGGGTTGCCATGGCAACCCGGCTGCGGGCAGCTTTCTCCGGCAACGGCTTTCCGTCACTGGTTACGCTTGTGGTCATCGCGGATACCTATCGATTGGATGAGGGGCAGTACGGTACGGTGAAATCTGTTTTTGCCGAGCATGTTTCAAAGGTTGTCTGAATTATGCTCATTAGAGACATGACTCACAAATGCCGAAATCACCGTGCGGCATACCGGAAATGGTATAGCTGAAGGATCAGCCGATCCCCAAGAAGCGTTCCGCATTTCCCCGCGAGATCAGTTGGCGTGCAGTCTCGTCCAAGAACTCACTCTTGCGCACCACCTCACCTACCGGTCGCTCGCCGAGGGGATACGGGTAATCGCTTCCCACCATCACCCGGTCAACGCCCACTGTGTCCACCAGTAGTCGCAGTGCACGTTCGTCGAAGACGACAGAATCCACGTAGAACCGGCCCAGATAGTGCGACGGCGGGAATTCCGATGTACCGATAATGTCGTTGCGGCCGTACCAGGCGTTTTCCATCCGGCCGAGCCAGAACGCGAAAGATCCGCCGCCGTGGGCAAATCCGATCTTGAGTCGGTCGTCGATCTTGTCGAACACGCCGCCGAGAATCAGCGCGAGTATCGACAGATGCGTTTCTGCGGGCATTGCGGTGAGCCACTGCGCCATCCACCGATCCAGGCGCGGTGAGGACGCCATGTCCCACGGGTGCACGAAGACCGGAACATCCAGTGACGCGCAGTGCTGCAGGAATGTCACGACTCCTTCGCTGTCGAGATCGAGGTCGCCGACGTGATTGCCGATCTCGACGCCTCGGTGCCCGTTGGCGATGCATCGTTCGAGTTCGCGGCACGCAGCATCGGTGTCCTGCAACGGAACCTGACAGAACGGGATAAGTCGATCTTTTGCCGGTTCGACGATCTCGAGCGCCAGGTCGTTGAAGATCCGAGAGATACGACTGGCCTGCTCGCCTGTTCGGCCGTAGTTGAAGAATGCCGGTGTCGGCGAGACGACCTGGGTGTGGATACCGTCGGCATCCATGTCACGCAGGCGCACCTCGGCGTCCCAGGCGTCGGATTGGATCCGTCGGAACTCCTTGGTGCCCATCATGATCATGGCTTCGGTTTCCGACTCCACTTTCAGCCACGGCGCGTCCGGGCCGGCATCAGCCGTGAGATCGGGCCACCCGTTGGGCACGTAGTGGGTGTGGATGTCGATCATGTTGCTCATCGCTCAGCCCTTGCCGGGATGGAGCGTGCCGCACTTGTCACACGTGCGGGCGTCTTCACTCTCGTAGAACGTGACGAAGACGGGCGGAAGGTCGGCCACGATGTCGCGTACCTGAAGTTCGACTTCGTAGATCTTGTGATTGCACTCCAGGCAGTACCACTGGAAGTGCTCCAATGTTCCTTCCTGCCTCACTCTTTCGATCACCAGACCGATCGATCCTGCGGTGGGGCGCTGCGGCGAATGGGGCAGGTTTCCCGGCAGCAACCAGCTCTCGCCCTCGCGGATGTCGACCCGCACCGGTCCGTCTTCGGTCATGACGTTGACGTGGATGTCGCCCTCGACCTGGTAGAACCACTCCTCGTACGGGTCGAGGTGGTAGTCGGTCCGCTGGTTGGGCCCACCGACAACCTGCACGATGAAGTCGTCTCCGAGTGCCATCGTCTGGTTGTTGACCGGTGGCTGCAGCAGGTGGCGGTTGTCGTCGATCCATTTCTTGAAGTCGATGACGGGAGGAATGGTGGTCATGATGCGTTCTCCGTGTTCTCGATTGACAGCCGTCGGGCGGCGGGGTTCTCGATTGACAGCCGTCGGGCGGCGGGGTTCTCGATTGACAGCCGTCGGGAGGCAGGCACGTAGGCCACACCGGAAATCTCGATGAGCAAGTGCGGGTGGGGCAATTGGTGAACTGCCACTGTGGTTCTCGTCGGACCGTTTTCATCGAATAGTTCGGCGTAGACCTCGTTGTATCCGCCGAAGTCGTTCATCGACACCAGGTATGACGTGACCTGAACCAGATCACGCAGTTCACCACCCACCTCGGCGAGGATCGCCGCGATGTTCTCGATGACGGCACGTGTCTGCGCGCGAATGTCGAGCGCCGTGGTGCCCATCTCGTCGACCTCGACGCCCACAAACGTATTGTCGGGCCGACGTGAACTGGTACCGGAGACGTAGACGAAGTCACCTACCACCTTGACGTGCGGGAACTTTCCGCGCGGCTTTGCCATCTTCTCGATGACCTGCGCCCCACTCATCGCCGCACACCATTCACCGAGACGGTACCCAGTCCGTCGATGCTGCACTGTGCGACTCCCTCGTCGAGTCGCACGGCAGCAGTCGCCGCGCCGGCCAGAATCACGTAGCCGGCCCGGAGCGGAATGTGCCGACGGCGGGCGATATCCACCAAGGCATGCAACGCGTGCACGGGATCTCCGAGGATTGCTGCCGTCGAACCGGTAACCGTTTCGCTTCCTACCTCCATGCGCACCACCAAGTTCGCGGCACTGCGCATCGACTGCCACGGGCCGATGACATATCCAGCGGCACTGGTGTTGTCGGCGACAACGTCGGTGTAGGTGAAGCGGAAGTCGCGGTAGCGCGAATCGATGATCTCCATCGCCGGAGCAACCGCGTCGACGCAGGATTCTATGTCCATGCTCGGGTCGTCGAGATCGACGTCCTTCGACAGCCGGTACGCAACTTCGGGTTCGATCTTGGGGTGGATGAACGCCGATAGTTCCAGGTCACCGCCGTCCGTCACCGCCATCGCGTCGGTCAACTGCCCGACGATCACCTCGGAGACACCCATCTGCGCCATCTTCGCTTGGCTGGTGAAGCCGAGCTTGATGCCCACCACCGATTCGCCACGGGCAGTGCGTCGTTCGATGAGTTCGTTCTGAATCCGGTAGGCGTCGTCGATATCGATAGTGTGATCGTCGGCGAGGCTCGGTGTGTCGGTGCGACTCTGCGCAGCGTCGTCGAGGCGACGCGCAAGCGCGGATACGGTGTCTTCTGGGGCTGTCATCACGCCTCGCTCATTTCTCTGGAACTTCCTGCGGTTTCGATGTTCACAGTTGCACACACACATTTGTCGGTTCGGTGTAGAAGTGCAGCGAGGACTCGCCACCCTCACGTCCGATACCGGACAGGCCCATACCGCCGAAGGGGGATCGCAGTTCACGGGTGAACCACGTGTTGACCCAGGAGATTCCGACGTTCATCTTCTGGGCGACGCGGTGTCCGCGGCGCAGGTCGTTGGTCCACACGGAGGCCGCCAAGCCGTACTCGGTGTCGTTTGCCAAGGCGATCGCTTCTGCCTCGGTATCGAACGGGATGAGTGCGGCGACGGGTCCGAAGATCTCCTCGCGCACGACGCGATTCTTGTTGGTCAAGCCAGTCCACAGGGTGGGTTCGACCCACGATCCACCGGACAGATCCTGCCCGAGATCCGGAATTCCGCCACCGGTAAGCACTTTCGCGCCCTCCTGCTCCGCGATCTCGAAGTAGTCGAGAACCTTCTTCCGGTGTGCCTGCGAGATGAGCGGGCCTGTCGTCGTCGCAGTGAGCGTCGGGTCACCCAGACGCAATCCTGCTGCCCGCTCGACAAGTCCACCGGCGATGTCGTCGAAAATGCTGCGGTGCACGTACACCCGTTCGGTGCACAGGCAGACCTGGCCTGTGTTGGTGAACACCGATTTGGTCAGACCCGTCAGCGCTTCGTCGATGTCGACGTCGTCGAACACGATCGCGGCGTTCTTGCCGCCGAGCTCGAACGAGACCGGACGCACCCGTGGTGCAACGGTTTTCATCACGTGCGAGCCGGTTGCCGAAGACCCGGTGAAGGTGACACCGTCGATACCGGGGTGGGTGGTGAGGAACTCGCCCGCAGAATTCGCACCGAACCCGTGCACGACGTTGTAGACGCCGGCAGGAAGGCCGACTTCTTCGAGCACCTCGGCCAGCAACGACGCCGTCGCCGGCGTCTCTTCGGAAGGCTTGACCACCACGGAGTTTCCGCATGCCAGCGCGGGCGCCACCTTCCAGGTCAGGAGAAGCAGTGGCAGGTTCCACGGCACGATGACCGCAACCACACCGAGCGGCTTGCGGATCGCGTAATTCAGCGCCTGCTTGCCGCCGGCCAGATCCGTGACAAACGACTCCTGCCCCGCTGCGGCGACGATGTCGGCAAAGGTACGGAAGTTCGTCAGGGCGCGAGCAACGTCGAGTTCGCGCGCCTGCGTGATCGGCTTGCCCGTATCCGCCATCTCCGCGGCGACAAATTCCTCGAACCGCTCCTCGATCCGATCCGCGGCCCGTCGCAGCAGCGCCGTCCGCTCTCGGACCGGCGTATCGGCCCAACCGTTGTCCAGAGCACGTCTGGCAGAGATCACAGCCCGATCGACCAGGGCCTTGTCGGCCTCGTGGACCTTGGCAAGAACACGGCCGGTTGCGGGGTCCACCTGGTCGAAGCTCGACGACGCGTCGGGTTCGACGTAGGAGCCATCCACGTAGTTGCGGATCCATCCGTCGCATTGTGAGGTCATGGACTAACTATTGGCCCCGAACCCATATCAAACAAATGCAAAAACTGCCGCCAGCTATACCTCAATTGGCATAACAGGCGGCAGTTCCACTGCACGGTTCAGCGACGCAGATATGCCAACTGCACATTGACCGATTTTTCTGCCACCGGCCAGAGTTTCGGATCGACATCCGAATAGACGTGCTCGACCACGTCGCGTACCGACGCGGAATCGCCGAGCGAGACCAATGCCGCTCGCACCTGATCGAGCCGTTCTTCGCGATGCGCGAGGTAGTGCTTCGAAATCTCCTGCAGGTCAAGCAATTCCGGGCCATGCCCAGGAAGAACGGTTCGCCCGTCGCCGAGTTCGATGAGCGCACGCAGCGATGCGAGGTAGTCCCCCAGATCGCCGTCCGAATCATCGAGAACCGTTGTGCCACGGCCGAGTATCGTGTCGCCGGTCAGCACACTGCCCTCGTTCTCGATGACGATCGAGACCGAGTCCGCGGTATGACCGGGAGTTGCCACGATACGCAGGCGCAGCCCGGCAACCTCGATGAGTTCACCGTCGACAAGCGTCGTACCGCTGCCGCGCAGAAACTCGGGAGAAACGGAACGCACTGGCGCCGAGGTCAATTCGTGAAAACGGCTCACTCCGCCGGTGTGATCGAAGTGCCGATGCGTGATCAGGACCAACGCCACCGCGCCGACTCCGGCCACTCGCTGCAGATGTTCTTCGTCGTTGTCACCGGGATCGACGACTACATACTGGTCACTGCCCGGCGCCCGCAGAATCCAGGTGTTGGTGCCGTCGAGCGTCATCATGCCCGGGTTGTTCTCGAGCATGACCGACGCGATGTCGGTGACGCGGCGAAGCTGCGCGTATGCGGGATGAACCGTTGTCATCAGCGAACTTCTACGATCAGTTCCACCTCGACAGCGGAGCCGAGGGGAAGTTCTGCAACACCGACAGCGGAGCGAGCGTGAATGCCTGCGTCGCCGAAGACCTCGACGAGGAATTCGGACGCGCCGTTGATCACGCCGGGCTGACCGGTGAAGCCTTGCGCGGAGGCGACAAATCCGACGACCTTGACCACACGAACCAGGTTGTCGATGCCAACCAGAGCGTTGATCGCGGCAAGAGCGTTGAGCGCGCAGACACGCGCGGCGGCCTTTGCGTCAGCATCCGACGCGTCCGCGCCTAGCTTGCCCGTCAGCGACAGCTTTCCGTCGACAAAAGGCAACTGGCCCGAGGTGTAGACGTGATCGCCACTACGAACCGCAGGGACATAGGCAGCGACCGGCGCCGCAACCGCGGGCAGTTCGATGCCGAGTTCCGCGAGACGCGCTGACCAGGTCTGTGTTGTTTCGGTCATGCGCCTGCAACCTTCGGACGCTTGAGGTATGCGACGTGCTGTTCGCCCGACGCGCTCGGAAGAACCGTCACCAGCTCCCAACCGTCGACGCCCCAATTGTCGAGGATGGCCTTCGGGTTGTGGACCAGCAACGGAGTAACGGTGTATTCCCAGGAAGTCAATTCACTCATGCGGTGAGCCTATCCCGCGCACATCTTCGGCCCCAGACTTATAGGCTCGCGGTGTGGTTGCATCCCAAGATGAGCTGAGCAAGAGCTGGCCGGAGTCCGCATCGAAGGCCCGCCTGCATTTTGTGTCGGGAAAAGGCGGGACCGGTAAGTCGACGGTAGCCGCCGCCTTGGCGCTCGCGTTAGCCGAAGGTGGCCGACGCGTTCTGCTGGTGGAAGTGGAGGGCCGCCAGGGAATTGCGCAGCTCTTCGACGTGCCACCGCTACCCCCGCAGGAAACGAAAGTCGCAGCTGCCGAAGGTGGCGGTGAGGTGATGGCGTTGGCCGTCGATATCGAGACGGCTTTCCTCGAGTACTTGGAGATGTTCTACAACCTGGGCTTCGCCGGCCGCGCGATGCGCAAGTTCGGCGCCATCGAGTTCGCCACGACCATTGCACCTGGCCTGCGTGACGTACTGCTCACCGGCAAGATCAAGGAGTGCGTCATCCGCACCGATCGGACCGGGAAGCGCGTATACGACGCCGTTGTCGTCGACGCCCCGCCGACGGGCCGGATCGGCAGTTTCCTCGACGTCACGAAGGCTATGGCCGATCTCGCCAAAGGCGGGCCGGTGCATTCGCAGAGTGAGGGCGTCGTGCGACTGCTGCACTCGCCGGAAACAGTGGTGCATCTGGTGGCGCTACTCGAGGCACTGCCCGTGCAGGAAACCGCGGATGCCGCCTTGGAATTGGCGCGCGACGAGCTCAATCTCGGCGCGATCATCGTCAACCGCACCAGCCCGAAGTTCCTGCCGGAGGGCACTCTGGCGGGTGCTGCGGCCGGAAAGATCGATGCCGCGTCCATTCGATCCACGCTCACGGATGTCGGCCTCGAACTGTCGGACGACGACTTCGCCGGATTGCTGACGGAAACCATCGAGCACGCGTCTGTTCTCGAAGCGCAGGAATCCAGTGCGGAGAAACTGCAGGAGATCGACGGCGCCCGACTGCACTTGCCTACTCTGGCCGACGGCGTCGATCTGGGTGGCCTCTACGAACTGGCCGAATACCTCATGGAACAGGGTGTCCGATGACCGAAACCACCGAAAACGCGGTCCCTGACAATGTCATGGTCGGCAGTTCCAGAACCGGACGCCGCAGTGCTCCGGTGCTCGACATCTCGGCGATCATCAACGATCCGACCGCACGAATTGTGGTGTGCTGCGGCGCTGGCGGCGTCGGCAAGACCACCACTGCGGCGTCGTTGGCGTTGCGGGCGGCCGAGCAGGGCCGACGCGTCGTCGTTCTCACGATCGATCCCGCGAGACGGCTGGCTCAGGCTCTGGGCGTCGCGGAACTCGACAACACACCGCAACCGGTGAAACTCGGTCCGGAAGCAACGGGCGAGTTGCACGCGATGATGCTCAACATGCGTCGCACGTTCGACGAGATGGTGCTCGAGCACTCCAGCCCCGAGAAGGCTCAGCAGATCCTCGCGAACCCCTTCTACCAAACCGTTGCCACATCGTTCTCCGGCACTCAGGAATACATGGCGATGGAGAAGCTGGGACAGCTCGCGTCGAACGACAAGTGGGACCTGGTGATCGTGGATACGCCGCCGTCCCGGAACGCACTCGATTTCCTGGACGCTCCGCAGCGGCTGGGAACGTTCCTCGACGGCCGGATGATCCGGTTGCTCTCAGCTCCGGGGCGGGGTTTGACCAAGCTTGTTGCCGGCGCCATGGGATTGGCACTCAAGGGTGTGTCGACGATCGTCGGAAGCGCAATGCTCGCTGACGCGTCGGCGTTTGTTCAGTCGCTCGATTCGATGTTCGGCGGCTTCCGTGAGCGCGCCACCAAGACCTACGAACTCCTGCGTCAGCCAGGCACCCATTTTCTGGTGATCGCTGCTGCGGAACCTGACGCGTTGCGCGAAGCGGCGTTTTTCGTGGACCGCCTGGCCGGAGATTCGATGCCGCTTGCCGGGTTGGTGTTGAACCGAACACATCCGACTCTGACCGCACTGCCGGCTGATCACGCGGCAACGGCCGCGGACAAACTCGCAGCCAAGGAGAATCCGACCGACGCCGAGGCACTGACGGAGGCGGTGCTTCGCATTCATGCTCACCGCGCAGCAATCGCCAAACGTGAGGTGGCGCTGCTGAGCCGGTTTACCGCAGCTCATCCGAGGGTGCCGCTGATCGGCGTTCCGTCACTGCCGTTCGAGGTGTCAGACCTCGAGGCACTGCGCGCTGTGGGCGACCAGCTCACTCGGAAGGGCTAGATCAGGAAAGGCTAGACCAGAAAAAGCTAGGTCAGACAGCAGTTGACTGCTGGTGGCGTCGATCCTCGAAGAATTCGGACCACGAGTCGACGTCGGGGTGCTGCTTGAGGAGAGCGCGTCGCTGGCGTTCGGTCATCCCGCCCCACACTCCGAATTCGACGCGGTTGTCGAGAGCGTCGGCGCCGCACTGCATCAGGACCGGGCAGTGTCGGCAGATTGTTGCTGCCTTACGTTGCGCGGCACCTCGAACGAAAAGCTGATCCGGATCTACTTCGCGGCAGCGTGCCTGTGTTACCCAGGCGATGCGAGCCTCTGCTTGTTCGACATCCAAACGGCTACTCGGGGTGGCTGTGTACATTCTCTGGTCCCCTCTACAAAGTATGTCCGTCGCCTCGAGGGCGAGCAGCACAACATCTCTGCTTCCGTCGCGGGATATCACGACGAAAGCTGAGACACATTCGTGATCGAGTGTTATGTCAATCACACCGTTCACACAATTTAGGTAAAGAAACGCCCAGACGCAAGACGGGCGTCCACCTTTTTTGGTACGGCAGTACAAACCGGGTGTTCAGGACGTTTTATTCGGCACGAATTCTTCGCATGCCACGTCCATGGGGTGCGCACACGTACTCTGTAGATCGTGTCGATTGCAAAAACAGTGGCGAAGCTCGCCGGAAGCTCTGCCTTGGCCGGTGTCCTCGTTGCCGGAGTGATGTTTCCGCTGGCAGGCGGACTCGGATTCGCATCCAATCGAGCCGCGGACACGGTCGACAACGTTTCAGCTGAATTGGTCGACGGCACGGTCCCCGCGGTATCGACGATGGTCGATTCGGCGGGCAATCCCATCGCCTGGCTGTACGAGCAACGCCGGTTCGAGGTCCCGAGCGACCAGATCTCGAACAACATGAAGTTGGCGATCGTCTCCATCGAGGACCGTCGATTCCCCGATCACAAGGGAGTGGACTGGCAGGGAACGCTGCGCGCCTTCCTGACCAACACCACCTCCGGTGAGGTCCAGCAAGGTGCCTCGACGCTCGATCAGCAGTACGTGAAGAACTACCAACTGTTGGTCGTCGCAAAAACCGATGCCGAGCGCCGCGCCGCGATCGAGACCACTCCGGCTCGCAAGATCCGCGAAATCCGGATGGCGCTCACCCTGGACAAGGAACTCACGAAGGACGAGATCCTCACCCGCTACCTGAACCTGGTGCCGTTCGGTAACGGTTCCTTCGGAATCCAGGATGCCGCTCAGACGTACTTCGGCATCGACGCCAAAGACTTGAGCGTTCCGCAGTCCGCGATGCTCGCCGGCATGGTTCAGTCGAGTTCGGCCTTGAACCCGTACACCAACGTCGAAGGTGTCACCGAGCGCCGCAACACCGTGCTCGACACCATGATCACCAACATTTCCGACCGGGCCAACGAGTTCCGGGCGGCCAAAGACGAACCGTTGGGTGTTCTACCCACCCCAAATACGCTCCCGCGCGGATGCATCGCGGCCGGTGACCGCGGATTCTTCTGCGACTACGCACTCAAATACCTCTCGGACGCCGGGATCAGTCGCGAGCAGATCAATGAGGGCGGCTACCTCATCAAAACCACGCTCGACCCGGCGGTGCAGGCATCCACCAAGGCTGGTCTCAACGCAAACGCCAAGGCGGACCTCGACGGCATCGCCAACGTCATGAGCGTGATTCGGCCCGGCCAGGACTCGCACAAGGTCGTGGCGATGGCCAGCAGCCGCACGTACGGTCTCGACGCCGACGCAAGCGAAACCGTCCTGGCTCAGCCGTATTCACTGTCAGGTGACGGTGCCGGCTCGGTGTTCAAGGTATTCACCACCGCCGCCGCCATGGAGAAGGGCCTCGGCATCGACGCGATGCTCGATGTTCCCCGCCGCTTCGACGCCAAGGGCTTCGGTAGTGGCGGCGCGGCGGGATGTCCGGTGTCCACGTACTGCGTCGAGAACGTCGGTAACTATCCGGCGACGATGTCGGTGACGGATGCTCTCGCGCAGTCGCCCAACACCGCGTTCGTGAAGCTCATCGCAGCAACCGGTGTGACGCCGACAGTCGATATGGCCGTGCGTCTCGGCCTGCGTTCGTACGCCGAGCCCAATACGTCGGGCTTCGACGATCGCAGCATGGCCGACTTCCAGAAGGAACAGAATCTCGGCTCGTTCACGCTCGGCCCGACCTGGATCAATCCGCTCGAACTGTCGAACGTCGCGGCAACATTGGCGTCGCACGGCAAGTGGTGCCCGCCCAGTCCGATCGATTCCGTCGTCGACCGCAACGGCAAGCCGGTGACGGTCACGGAACAGGGCTGCGAGCAGGTAGTCGAGCCCGGATTGGCCGATACCCTCGCCAATGCGCTCAGCCGCGACGACGTGGGTGCAGGTACATCTGCGGGTGCCGCAGGCAGCGCTGGATGGTCTCTGCCGATGTCCGGTAAGACCGGTACCACGGAGACCCACAAGTCTTCGGCGTTCCTCGGCTTCACGAACAATCTGGCCGCGGCCGTCTACATCTTCGGCGACTCCCCGACTCCGGGTGAGATCTGCTCGACTCCGCTTCGCCCGTGCTACAGCGGAAACCTATACGGCGGTACCGAACCGGCTCGGAGCTGGTTCGCCGCGATGATGCCGGTTGCCAACAATTTCGGTCCGACGGCGCTTCCGCCGATCGATCAGAAGTATGCACGTGGCTCGCAGAACGGACAGGTTCCCGAGGTTGTCGGATTGAGCCAGTCCGCTGCCACGTCCCGCCTGCAGGAGTCGGGATTCACCGTCAACGCGGTGACGTCCGCATCGGGAGCGCGTGCCGGAACTGTCACCGGCGCGTCTCCGTCGGGCTCGGCGATACCGGGTTCCACCATCACGATCTACATCAGTGACGGGTCGGTACGCGCACCGGCGGCACCGGCGGCACCGGACGGCTCACCTGCTCCGGCCTCACCGGCACCCGATTCGCCGGCACCCGGAGCGCCACAACCGCGCTAGCACCCGCACGAAAGAACGGCCGCACCCTCACACGAGGTTGCGGCCGTTCTCTTTTGTCGGTGGAGCTGACAAGCGCTGTCGGTGACGCCTACAGGCGAGACTTCACGGCAGCGGAGATACGCGCGCCATCAGCCTTACCCTTGGCCAAAGCACTGGCGGCCTTGATGACCTGACCCATCTGACGCATACCCGGACGCTCGCCGAGCTCCTCGGCTACCTGCGCCATCGCCGTGTCGACGACGTCGACAAGTTCTGCGTCGGTCAACGGCGTCGGCAGGTACTCGTCGATGATCTGCGCTTCGGCGCGCTCTTTCGCGGCAAGTTCACCACGGCCGTTCTCGGTGTAGATTTCGGCGGATTCCCCGCGCTTCTTCGATTCCTTGGCAAGAACCTTGATGATTTCTTCGTCGGTGAGGACTCGCGCTTCCTTACCGGCAACCTCTTCGGTCTGAACTGCTGCGATGAGCATCCGGAGGGTGCCGGTGCGAAGCGGATCCTTGGCCTTCATGGATGCGACCATGTCGGAACGGAGTTTGTCTTTGAGCGTTGCTGTCGTGTCGGACATGGGGGAAACGCTACGCGCACGCCCCGCCTCCCGTCCCCTTAGTTATATCCTTGACTGGTGTCTGACCAGTTCCGCACCAACCTGACCCGCACCGCACTTGGTGCCGCGGGCGTCGCTGCACTCGGAATCGGGTACGCATCCGGCATCGAACGCAATGCTTTTACGTTGCGCGAGGTGACGATGCCCGTACTCGAGCCGGGGTCGTCGTCGTTGCGGGTTCTCCACCTCAGCGATCTGCATATGATGCCTAACCAGCGATTGAAGCAGAACTGGTTGCGTGAGCTCGAAAGCCTCGACCCGGATCTCGTGGTGAACACCGGCGACAACCTGTCGCACCAGCGCAGTGTCCCCGCAGTTGTCCAGGCACTGGGCGACCTGCTCGCACGCCCCGGTCTATTCGTGTTCGGCAGCAACGACTACTTCGCTCCGAAGCCGAAGAACCCGTTGAGCTACCTCTTCGACAAGAAGAAGCGCATCACGGGCGATCCGCTGCCGTGGGGAGACCTGCGGGCTGCATTTACCGAACGTGGTTGGCTCGACGTGACGCATGTACGACGCGAACTCGAGGTGTCCGGCATCAAGATCGCCACGGCCGGCGTCGACGATCCGCATCTCAAGCGCGATCGTTACGACACCATCGCGGGCCCGCCCAATCCCCTGGCTCAGCTCAAGCTCGGTTTGACGCACTCCCCCGAACCCCGGGTGTTGGATCGGTTCGCCGAGGACGGCTACGACCTTGTTCTCGCCGGCCATACACACGGCGGGCAGCTGTGCCTGCCGTTCTACGGCGCGCTTGTCACCAACTGCGAGTTGGACCGCTCCCGCGTGAAGGGCCCGTCCAAGTGGGGTGCTCACACACAGCTTCACGTGTCTGCCGGCATCGGAACCTCGCCGTGGGCTCCGGTACGTTTCTGCTGCCGCCCCGAGGCAACCCTGTTGACGTTGGTGCCGTCTACCGGCCGCGAACCGGAGCACTCCACCGAGCGCGGTTCCGCTCACTCAGCTGCGCCGGTTTTACGCAACTGACCTGCGGATTTAATGCCTGCCGACTTCGTGCTGTAAGCTAACCGAGGTTCGACACGGGGTGTGGCGCAGCTTGGTAGCGCGCTTCGTTCGGGACGAAGAGGTCGTGGGTTCAAATCCCGCCACCCCGACAGTGAAGAACTTGAAGAAGGCACTTTTTCCTCGCGGAGAAGGTGCCTTCTTTTGTTGTACCGTGCTCTCCAGGAGGTGGTTACCCATGGGCAAGAACGAGGACTTCGCGCACAACGACATCGCCAGTCGCAGTCGACGTGAGAAGGCGGTGGGTCTGGCCAAGTTCGCATGGAATCGTGGGATCACCGCCGCCGAACTACTCGACATGCCCGACGATCGACTGCGCAAACTCGCGCGTGCCGCCGACGCGAATCCCCCGAGCACCCGGGAGACCTGGACCATCGCAGCCGGTCTCATCGACGAGAAGGATCAGTGGGCAGCGGCGCATCCTGATCGCGCTGAGGCGCAGCGCACGCACGCCGACGAGAAGATCATGTGGGTGAAGAAGCCTATCGAGCCGTGGCTTTAGTACTTCGTTCCTCGAGGCACGCCAGGACGCGGGCCGCGTTCTTCTCCAGGACAGCCGCGTAGATATCGATGTCACCGCTGTCCGGGGTTCCGCTGAGTACCGAGATCGCAAGCACGTCACCCACCGAGTAGATCCCGTGATTGAACGGGCTCCGCGGCGACACGTACGGAAATGACGTGGTCGAAACGATTCTTGAATCGCCGAGAGTCATGACGGCCGGTCCACGATTGACGCTGCTCGCTACAGTTCCCAGTTTCGGATCCGATGACAATTCAGGTTTGACCGCAATAGCCGGAAGTTCGTATTGCAGCGCACGTACGGCCCGGTATGCGTCAGGATATTCCGCTTTGCCGTGGTTGTTGTTTGTGGTGATCGCGGCAAGTCGTTCCGCAATATCTTGTTTATCCATCGCCAGATCGACGTGATAGCAACCCATGTGATTTTGTCCGCGCACCTCTGCCCCTACGGGGGCGCCGGACATCACCTGCATCGAGCGTGGACTCTTGTCA
Organism: Rhodococcus globerulus; assembly: GCF_019334125.1. NCBI lineage: Bacteria > Bacillati > Actinomycetota > Actinomycetes > Mycobacteriales > Nocardiaceae > Rhodococcus > Rhodococcus globerulus. The sequence goes on along the minus strand of NZ_CP079698.1, from coordinate 4,815,799 downwards.
CCAAAATGTTCTTCCAGCGACAACGAGATGATCGTCTGGGCGATAGCCGTCACTGTCACGCCTGGCCACATTTTCTTGGCTTCTCGAATCGCCACCAGATCGAGCATGATCGCGGCAGCCGACCGCTTGCCCGTAAAGGTCACGGCACCACCGCCGGAATCCGGTGCGTCGTATTTCCGGGTTTCCGGCAGAGCACGAAATGCGCGGACATACCGGCGCGGAGTTCCGAGGAGTCCTTTGACGGACGACCACCACGGGTTCGGCGCCGTGAGTTCCGGAATGAAGTCGGGTAAATGCTTCGACGAGAACAGGTCGTGAACAATCGCGTTGTACACATGCCCGTCACCTAATGCATGCGAGCCCTTGAGGATCACCACCGTTGCTTCACCCTGCACCCCTGGGGCATCACGAACACCTCGAACAACGTGCAGTCGCCACAGACATTCGTAGGGATCGACGATCCGTGCGGCAATGTCGGCGAAGTATTCGAAAACACCTTTCCACGAGGATATTTCGACATTGTCTTCGACATGCTTGGTGATATCGAAGGGTGCGGAGTCGATCCAATAGGGAAACCCGAACCCGCCGGGAACTGCGGTCACGGTCCACCGCAATTGTGGGATCCTCGACGCGCGTGCACCGAGGAACTCGAGTAGTTCCTTCTTGTCGAGCGGAGTCGAGTCACCCGAATCGAACAGGAAAATCGTCAGGACATCAGTGGAGCGGGTTTCCATATTTGCGGGAATCAATTCGAAATCCACTGAAGTCAGTTGTTTGGCAGGCACGACAAATCTCCGATCCAGCATAAACGAGACAAAGCGGGCATGAAAAGGGTAAACAACCACTACCCGCTTCGCGAAATGTTCGCCCGATCGTTTACACCCCGGCGACGACGCATAGGCCGCGTTTCCGCACCCAACCTGTGCAGCGTCGCTTCCAGAACTCCCCATCGTTCGCGACTTGATTCCGGCAGAGAACGAACGATCTTGGCAACTTCGCGCAAGGAATCTGCAAGTGCGATCTCTTCACCATCGAGCAACCCGCTGTAGTTCACATCCAAGAGATACGGCGTGTCGACGGTTGTCAGAATTGCAAGGTTGTCGAGAAATATCTCGAGATCGCGAGCGGCAGCAGAGTCGTTATCTGCTTCCGACGCCGCGACATAGTCGAAGTCATTCTTCCATAATTCAGTTCGCAGATTGTCTTGGCGCAGAGTTATCACTGTTCCGATCTTTCTCTGTCGACCGTTATGTTCGTCGAGAGCGAGCACCTCGTGAGCAAGCCTGAGCACGTTGTCATCGGTCATTGAAGCCCCGACAACAACCAGGTGACCAGTAGCCATGAGGGACTGAACAATTGATCCCAGCGGGCGCCGCTCCGCGTCGTATCTGACGAAATCTCGTCTGCTCAGCACGATACTGTCCGGGTCTCCGCTGTCGCCATGCATCTTGAGTATCCAGGGGCGGCTTGCGGTTGCTTCCTCCCTTGGGAGCACCGCTATCGAACCTCGGCCGTGAGCAGATTCGAAAGCTTTCTCGTAGAGCGAGTCGTAGTTGGTGGTGACCACTTTGGTCACGCCCAGTGAAGCAAGTAGGCAATGAGACAGCGTCGGCTTGGCGCCACCCCCGGTCAACTCGACAACGCTGGCGCCCAATCCTTGAGGATGCAATGCCTTGGACAGCAGTTGTGCGCGATCCAAAACTCCGAGACCGGAGAACAATTCGGCATCGATAGACGGAAGCGCTTCGCTTCGAATCCGGTCAAGGAGGCTGTCCCACGAAGGCAATCCGGCCGGAATACTGACTCCCGCACCCAACAACAACGAGACGTCACCGGCACGCAGTCGATCTGCTAGCTGCTGGACCTGCGGAGGTACTCCGGCGCTATACAGATGCCCACGCCGAACAGATTGGTAGGCAGCATAATCGGCGGCATTGGCAACGACAAATGCTATATCGAAGTCGTATTTGTCGGCGCACACTGCTGCGGCGTCGATCAGTGCCTTGATTACGTGGCCGCGTACTCCACCCTGGCCACCCAACCCCACTCCGAACGTCGGCAATGCAACGAGCGGTTTGACTCGGTTACCGCCCGGCTGAATTCCAGTTCTGGCGATCACGTCAAGGACTTCGTAGACGCCCTCCACCAACCAGTCCACCGAAATCCGCGACGCGACATTCAACAGCCAAGCTGGACGCCCCTCCTTCGGAAAGGACCGAACCCGACCAGCGCCGGCCGGTGCGAAGTCCAACTGTGCAGTGAGTCCAAGCACAGGCCACCAGTGCTCGCGTGGTAGGAAACTACCGCTCGTCGAGACGACAGCTGCGTCCCAGTCAACCGATTCGAGCCGTCCGCGAACAACAAACACATGCCCTGCACCTGCATCGTTCCCAGCCACACACGACTCCCAGCGATCTCCAGCACAGGTGTCCGCAAACCGCTGCGCGGCGCTTACACCCCAGCGACGGTTTCCTTTGCCCAACGGTAATCCGCTTTTCCGCTCGGTGAGCGAAGGATCGCCGGAACAAGAACGATCGAACGGGGAATCTTGTACCCCGCCACATGAATCCGGCAGTGCTCGGACAGGGCATCTGGTTCCACATCTTCGAACCCAGGCCTGATCTGGACGACCGCAGCCACCTTCTCCCCGAACCGCGCGTCGGGTGCACCCGCCACCAGGGCGTCGAAAACCGCTGGGTGAGTCTTGAGCGCCTGTTCCACCTCTTCGGGATACACCTTCTCTCCGCCCGAGTTGATGCACATGGAACCGCGTCCGAGCAGCACGATCGTGCCGTCCACTTCCATCGTTCCCATATCGCCCAGGACTGCCATCCGTACACCGTCGACAACGGGGAACGTCGCGGCTGATTTCTCCGGATCGTCGAAGTAGGCCAGTGGCACATGCCCCGCTCGTGCGATGTAGCCGACAGTATTCGATCCCGGTTCGATCCGACGGAATTCCTCGTCGACCAGAATCATGTTGGGGTTGGACCGAATTCGCTTCGTTCCGTCCTCGCCGAATTCGACGACGCCGTCGTTACCGGATTCGGAGGCACCGAACGCATCTTTGATCACCAACCCGGGAATTCGAGACTTCAACTCTTCCTTGAGGTTCGGCGAGAACAGCGCGCCGCCGGATCCGATCAGTTTCAACGAGGAGATGTCGTACTTACCGTCGGCATCGGCGATCGCATCGGCGATCGGACGGGCGATCGCGTCGCCGACAACAGTGATGCCGGTGATCTTCTCGGCCTCGACGAGCCTGAGCACGTCGAGGGGGTCGAAGCTCCGGGTCAGGACTCGCGGCGCTCCCATCAGAAAGGCAGTGAGCAGCGAGTAGATGGCAGCACCATGCATGAGCGGTGGAATAAGCAGCAGCACAGTGGGATTGGTATTCGCAATCGCCGCATCGACCACTTCTTCGAGACTACGACGCGGCGGTCCGCTGAGGTTGGCTCCGGACAGAGCAGCGAAGAAGAAGTCTTCGTGCCGCCAGACAACCCCCTTGGGCATCCCCGTAGTTCCGCCGGTGTAGATGATGAAATGGTCATCGTCTGAGCGAGTCTCGAAATCCCGGACGTCGGACGCTGCGGCCAGTGCAGTTTCGTACTCGTCGCCGACGATGAGAACGTGGTCGATCTCGGGGCACTGCGGTACAACGCCCAATGCAATCTCCGCGAATTCGTCCTCGACCAGTAATGCCACCATCTTCGAGTTGGTATAGACGTACGCAAGTTCGACGTCGGTGTAGCGGAAGTTGACGTTGATCGGAACAGCCCTGATCTTCATGCAGGCCAGTAGCGCTTCCACATATTCAACGCAGTTCCTCATGTGGATTCCGACGTGCTGCCCCGGTTTGACGCCGACGGACTGAAGGTGGTGCGCCAATCGGTTGGACCGTAGTTCGAGTTCCCGATAAGTGAGGCGCCTTTCCTCGAGAATCAGCGGTGTTCGATCGGGAATCGCATCGGCAACGGCCTCGAACAGATCGGCAACGTTCAGGGTCATCGGGTTCCTCACGTGTCTTCGCTCACAATTGGCAGGTCTTTCGCGAAGCTAACACTTTTACCGAGTCGCCGAATGCAAAATGCGGAGTAGGTTCCGTTAGTCGGGATCAGCAATGTTCGCCCCGAGACCAGCTAAAAGTGCCCAATACCACAAGCGTAGCCTTGCCTAATGCTCACTCGTACTTCATTCCGGACCCGCACATCGGTCCGGATCGCCATGGTTGCGCTGGCGACAGTATTTGCAGCAACAGCCTGTGGAACTTCCGACGCCGGAAGTAACGCCAACGGAAACACCGACGTCGCGACCGGCGGCAAGCTGTTCAGCACCGCCGACACGGAAACCGCGAAGCTCGGTAGTGACTCCGCTCCCGGCGAGTTCCCGCGCACCGTCACACATGCACTGGGCGAGGTCACACTCGAGACGAAGCCGACCCGCGTCGTCGTCCTGGACAGCGGAGAGTTGGACGAAGTCCTCTCACTCGGCATCACCCCGGTCGGTATCGCCAGCCCGGAAAGCGCAGCCGGCCAGCCGTCGTACCTCGCCGACAAGTTGGTGGGCGTCCCCGATGTCGGCACCACCAACAATCTCAACCTCGAAGCCATCACTGCCCTGAAGCCCGATCTGATCCTGGGCAGCAAACTGCGCCAGGACAAGCTGTACCCGCAGCTGTCCGCGATCGCGCCGACGGTCTTCAGCATCCGTCCCGGATTCCCGTGGAAGGAGAACTTCCTCCTTGCCGGTGACGCGCTGGGTGAAGAGACGAAGGCCGAGCAGATCCTCAACGACTACCAGACCCATGCCGACGAGGTCCGCGCGTCGATCGACGGTTCCCCGACCATCTCGCTGGTCCGCTTCATGTCCGGCAAGCTGCGTCTGTACGGAAACCTGTCCTTCATCGGCGTCATCCTGAAGGACGTCGGACTCCCCCGTCCGGCAATCCAGGACATCGACGAACTGGCCGTCGAGGTCAGCCCGGAAACGATCACCCAAGCCGAGGGCGATCAGATCTTCTACTCCAGTTACGGAAGTCCCGCTGACACCGGTCAAACCACCGTCACGGCCGGCCCCTTGTGGGCAACGATGGACGCCGTCAAGGACGGTCGCGCCAGCGAAGTCAGCGACGAAACCTGGTTCCTGGGTCTCGGACCGACAGGCGCCAACTTGGTTCTCGAAGACCTGAAGGCCAAGCTCGGAAAGTAGTTACGACAGAAGACGGCGAGGGGAATTGCTATTCCCCTCGCCGTTTTTTTGATTCGGCCGATGGCTACAGTGTTCTCGTGCCTCTTGTCGGTCCAGAAGATCGCTTGCCCGGATGCCCGAAGCGCATTCTCGTAGCGGGAACATCCGGTTCCGGAAAAACGACCTTGGCCTCCCGAATTGGAATGCTTCTCGGCATCGAACACGTCGAGATCGACGGTCTCTATCACGGCCCGAACTGGACACCGCGTGAGCAATTCCTGGTCGACGTCACAACATTCAGTTCGGCGCCGCGGTGGGTGACGGAATGGCAGTACCGGTCCGTTCGCGATCTACTCGCCGATGAAGCGGATCTTCTTGTGTGGCTGGACCTGTCGCGCGGCACCGTGATGCGCCAGGTTATCGTTCGGACGGTACAGAGGCGGCTGGGGCGAAAAGTCTTGTGGAACGGCAATATCGAGCCACCACTACACACGTTCTTCTCCGACCGAGATCACATCGTTCGCTGGGCCTGGAACACGCACCGTACGAGTGCACTCCGGATCGCGGCACTGCGAGATCGGCGACCGGACCTCACGATTGTCCGCCTACGGACCCATGCCGACATCGAACGGTGGATCGCGGGACCGCTGCAAACTAGGGCGTGAACCGCTCGACTCTCCGGAGTCGAGCGGCATTTTTTGTTCAGCGAGTGTCTTGCTCGAGGTGTTCGTTCATCGTCGAGTGCAGGTCGACGAGAAATTCCTCGAATCGACTCAGTAATTCGGGCGGATATTTCTCCATCATGGCGTCGAGTCGTACGGCGAGTGGTCCGAAGAACTCGTCAGCCAGGTCCTGCACATGCGCACTGCTGTGCAGCGTGACCACTCGACGGTCTGCATTCTCGCGGGTCCGGACGATATGTCCCGCCTTTTCCAGACGGTTGAGCAACGCGGTAGTGGCGCCCGATGTCAGTGAGATCCGCTCTCCAAGACGTGCGGGTGAGAGCGGCGCACCTTTCTCCTCAGCCGCGGTGATTTCCATCAGAGCAGTTGCGTCGGTGGAATGCAGACCAAGCCACGAGGCGAATCGATGGCTGAATTCGGTGAACGTCGCACCGTACGCGCGGAATTCATCCATCAGCCGCTCCCGCTCCACGGAGATGTCGCGCGGTGCTTCCACCTCGGTGATCCCACCTTTCCTGTGCCAGACGGCGGCCGGTCGAGCCCAGCGCGCACATTGACAACTTACCGTCCCAAATATACCTTCATCGTGAAGTTACTTCACAATGGAGGTTTATTCATGAACATCTCACCCACCACCCGCAAGTGGTTGGGCCTGATCGCCATTGCACTCGGCGTGGCACTGATCGTCGTCGACACCACCATCGTCAACGTCATAGTCCCCTCGATCATCGAAGATCTCGGAATCAATTCCGTTCAGGCTCAATGGATCCAAGAGTCCTTTGCAATCGTGTTCGCGGCACTCCTGCTTCTGGTCGGCAGAGTTGCCGACCTGGTCGGCGCCCGTCGCGTCTTCATCGCCGGTGTCGTCGTGTTCGGCGCAACGAGCCTGCTGGCCGGACTGGCACCGAACGGCGGCCTGCTCATCCTGGCGCGATTCCTGCAGGGCGCCGGCGCGGCCATGATCCTGCCCACTTCACTGTCGCTTCTGAACGCGATGTTCACCGGCAAAGCCCGCGGCCAGGCCTTCGCAGTGTGGGGTTCCACCATCGGTGCAGCTTCCGCCCTCGGCCCATTGCTCGGCGGCTGGCTTGCCGAACACGCTTCGTGGCGTTGGGCATTCGGGATCAACATTCCGCTTGCTGCGCTCATTCTCATCGGCGCAGTGCTGTTCATCGCGCCCTCACCCCGCACCACTGGGCGCATCGACGCCACCGGAGCGGCATTGTCCATCGCCGGCCTGGGCCTGCTGGCCTTCGGCCTCGTCGAGGGACGTACGTACGGGTGGCTGACCACGAAGCAGCCCTTCGAACTGTTCGGCCTGTCATGGTCCAGCGGACCGTCACCGGTTCTGATCGCGCTAGTTCTCGCCGCCATCTCGCTCGGCGCATTCGCCTACCGGCAAACCATGCTCACCCGTAGTGACGATCCGTCGCGGGCACTGATGGACGTGCGGTTGTTCTCCATCTCGTCGTTCCGCAACGGCAACATCGCGACGCTGATCATCGGACTCGGTGAGTTCGGAATCGTTGCGGTGCTTCCACTCTGGCTTCAGTTCACGCTTGGATACAGCGCACTCCAAGCCGGACTCGCCCTGGTCCCCATTGCCATCGGCAGCTTTGTCGCCAGTGGCGCCAGTTTCGGACTGGCATCGAAGGTCTCGCCGTTGGGCTTGGTCCGTATCGGCCTGGCTCTCGAAGCGCTCGGCCTCGCTGGTCTCGGATTCATCGCTGCGACAGACAGCCCCTGGTGGACCATTGCCGCAGTGCTGTTCTTCTACGGCATCGGCGTCGGTTTCGCGACGGCGCAGGTAACCAACGTCGTGCTCGAGGAAATTCCCGAACAGAGCGCCGGTCAAGGCTCCGGCATTCAGAGTGCGTTCCGCCAACTCGGATCCGCACTGGGTATCGCCATCCTCACCACGGTCTTCTTCAGCACTCTCAATTCCACTCTGAACAACGACCTCACCGAATCCGGTGTCGACCAAGCTCAGGCCGATCAGTTGACGCGGGCGGTCACCGACAGCGCCGGCGCGGCCATCGACTCGCTGGCCGGCTCGCCGAGCACTGCCTTCGTTGCCGACGCGGCCCAATCCGCAATGACACATGGCATCACACTCGGCGGATACCTTGCGGCCGGATTTGTTGTAGTTGGCCTGATCGCCACGGCGCTCATCCCGAACAAGACGTTCTCGTCACCCGAGCAGGAAACGAAGGCAGCAGCGGACGTCGGCTGACGCAGAAAAACTTGCACGGTGAGACTCAGGCAGACGGCATGAACCGGTCGATGAAGGTGTTGCTGAAGACTCGGTGCGGATCGTATTTGTCGAAGGTCGCGAGGGCGGCGTCCCAATTTCCGTCACCGCCCGCCCGGAAGGTGGCAGGGATTGTGCACGTGAGGAATTCGTCGTCCTGATAGGCGGCGTCGTTGGTGAATGCCCAACCCTTCGACCATTCGGGCCGGAAGGTGGCGTAATCACCGGAGTAGTTCGCGACCATCCACCGTTCCATATCCCGAAGGAACGCCGGCAAACCCGGAGTTCCGGGAATGGACACCACATTCATCCAGATGGCGGTGTCCCAGTCGTCGCGATCCGACCGCGGCCGCACCGCCGATAGATCCGGCACGCCGGCACTGTCCACCAGGACTTCGCCGTTGTCGTCGACGCCGCACAGGCGCACTTCGAAGGGCATGTTCACGGGATACTGCCCCATCGACGCGAGGTGCGTCATCCGCTCGTTCAACCACGTTGTCATCTCGTGGATGACACGGGCGATGTTGGAACGCTTCGTGATGACCGCACCGCCGCCCGCGACTACTCGCACCGTGGTGTGTCGCAGATAGAACAGCACGTCCTTGGACCAGCCCCACAGGTCGTCGGTGTCCGTGAGCACCAATCCGGCTGCAACAGCGCCGAACTGGGAAGCGCCGAACAGTGGCGTAGCCGCTTGCAATCCCTTGGCCACCATCCCGAGTGGGGTGGTGACTGCTTCGGGGAGTGCATCGGAGAAGAAGTAGTTGTACGGGCCGTGCACTTCCCTCGACTCGGGCGGTTTGACCGGCGTCGGTGTCCAGATTTTCAGCCACGGAGTGGACGTGAAGGGGAACCAGATAGCTTCGACGCGTCCGGACGCTTCGACAAAGCTCTCGTAGGTGCGACCCGGCGATCCTGGCGGTGCAAAGAGTTCCTGCCACGGGATATCGGTGAAACTCTGGCAGCGCAGCCGGTAGTTCTCGCCGGCTTGCAGGGTGACGGAGGTGACGAATGTGCGCCCGAGATGGGTCAGAAATGCCGGGCTCTCGACATCGGAGCGGGCGAATTCGCGAAGCGTGTAACTCCCCGAACTGCTGTCCCACACCACGACGGTCACGGCCGTGATCAGGTTGCTCAGTGATCCGAACGACTGTCCGGGGGTAATGGTTTCTCCCGCTGCAGGATAGGTTGCGCCGTGGGCTCCGATTGCGAGCGCGCCGGCAATGGACAGATCCCCGATGGCCGGAGAGTTGGCCCAACCCAAGCCATGGTCCTGCAGTGCCGTGAGGATCGACTCGATGCTGGCACCGGCACCGGCGGCTACGACGGATTGCTCTCCGTCGCTGTGCACCTCGACGGAATTCAGGTGAACCATTGTGTCCACCAACAGCACTCGATCCACTGGTGCACCCGGGACCACTGTCAGCGGGCTCCACCCGTGCATCGTGCCGCGAGCGCGGACGGTGTACCCGTTGCGGTGCGCCCAGTTGGCAAGGGTCACCACGTCATCGGAGCTGCGAGCCGTTGCCGTCCACACGTGATCGAGAACGATCTCCTTGGACCAGTTGGCGTAGGCCTGCTGGGAAAGCGGGATACCGGCCGGGAAGTCGGGCGGCGGAGCGAGGGTGGATTGTGGGCCCCATGGCACCGCTCCGGCCGGCGACCAGGTCAGGCCTGCGAGCGCAGCGGCGCCGACCCCGGCCGCCAGGAATCCCCGCCTGCTGACGGATCCGGCGTTGGATGGTCGATCCACTGCGCTTTGATCTGCTGAACCGCTGCGTTCCACGGACTACTCGTCTCTGCCGAATCGGACTTACGTTAGAGATGAACCTAGAACAAGTTCCATTACGATGCCAGTGGTTCCGTAATAAAAAGTTACGGAGTCGGTGAGAACACCGCATAGATGGCTTCGGACGCACCGTCGAACGCACCGACGATCAGCCAGACAGTGAGGAGCGTGAGCGCCGGGCCGATCAACACCTTTTCGAGGTTGCCACCCGCGCGGATCGACAGGAACGACGGAAGTCGCTGTTCCCACCACCGTTTGCCACCCAGCGGAATGAGCGGCGCAAGAAACGGCACGCCTTCCTTGGTGATGGCATCACCCAGACAATGCGTCGCACATCCGAGCGCAACTGCGACGCCCAATCCGGTGGACCCAGCCTCACTCGGATACTGCTGCCACGTCACCGCAGACAGGACCAGCGCCAACGCGGAGACGACCAGCCAGCCCTTGTCCTTCGCAAAGTCCCCCGCGAGACCGCGAATCGCCAACCCCAGACAGAAGAACAACGTGATGATGATTGCGGGCTTTCCGAACTGGACAACCAGCGCGGAAACCCCGGCGCCCAACCCGGCCGCAAACAACGCCGTGTGGGTGAGTGTCCGGTGACCACCACGCCGCTTACCGTCCTTCTTGCCTTTGGTGATCCGATAGAAGGCAACCGATATCGCATCAACACCCTGTGCCAGCGCCTTGCTCAGTGGTCCGAACGACCGGGAAACCGTCGACTGGCTCGTGTCGAGATCCGGAAGCAACGCAGCACCCGCACACACCCCGGCAAACGTCAGGGTTTCGGCAGTGGAGGTAGGCCCACCCCAGTCGAGGGGCAAGAGTTCGGCAACCACCAGACCCACAGCAGCACCGGACATCGCGTGGGTGGGGCCCATGACCATGAAACACAACACCTTTCGAAACGCGCCCTGAGTCGAGTCAAGAGGACTCGACCCAAGACACCACACACATGACGCCGACGGCGACGGCCTCGGCATGCTCGCCGAGACCGCCACGAACGTAGCAAGTGCTACCGACAGACATCACCGTCGTCGTTCTCAAGTTCAGTACGGTCGTACCGTTCCCGGTCAAAACGGTTCATGCGTAGCTCCTTTCACGTGTCACCCCGCTGAGTCCTTTCGCGTGTCACCCCGCCGCGACAGCGCAAGACAGAGCAACCCCTTCAACCAGCGGAGCGACGCCCGCCACGTCGAGTACTTCTGCCGGAACACCCTCGATCGTCGGGGCCCACTCGACGGTCGGCAGCGCCGGCATTCCCTCACGTGCAATGAAGGTCGCAGCTTCGCTCGGCACTTCAATCGTGAGCGCCGCTGTACCGGCCTCCTCCGCGCGCACCACCTTGCCCTCGTCGATGAGCTTCTGCAGCTCCTCGTCGGAAATCGGCGTCGCGGCACCGCACGCTGCTTCCGGTTCCACACCGGGCTCGGACGGAGCAGTCGCGATGGATCGCACGGCCACCGGCGATCCGTCGGCAATGGGGTTGGAAGCCCAGGCGATTCCCGGAGTCACGGCCAGCCCGAGTACCGCCATGGACGCCACCACCACACCGGTCCGCCTGGCCCGCTTGCCGTTCACTGTCAATCGCGTCATCGTTGCTCTCCTTGATCGAACGTTCTCGAATTCTCGGCGCGGTCGCATCCGAGAAACCCGAGGCTATGAAGCCAACCCTGCAGATCTGTTGTCGGTTTCTTAGGAGTTGATGAGAAAGCGGTGGCCCTCGCTCGGCGCGAGGCCGTCGACCGAAATCCGGTGGCACTATGGCTGGGGTGAGTACACGCGAGCGCATCCTGATCGTTGACGACGACGCAAAGGTACTGAATTCGCTCGAACGTGGACTGCGACTGTCCGGCTTCGACACGGCAACAGCGGTAGACGGCCGTTCTGCCTTGGCCTCGGTGAGCAAGCAGTGCCCGTCTGCCCTCGTTCTCGATGTCAACATGCCCGGTCTTGACGGTGTCGGGGTGGTGACAGCCTTGCGGGCGATCGGCAACGACGTTCCGATTTGTGTACTCAGCGCCCGAAGTTCGGTGGGGGATCGCATTGCCGGGTTGGAGGCGGGCGCCGACGACTACCTCACCAAGCCTTTCGAGTTGGCGGAGCTTGTTGCCAGACTGCGCGCCTTGCTACGACGAACGACGCGAAGCGCCCCGACTCTCGATCACCCGATCACGGTGGGACCTCTGACTGTGGATCTCCGCGGTCATCGCGCCCATATCGGCGGCCGGCGAATCGAACTCACCAAACGAGAATTCGACCTGTTGTCCGTCCTCGCCGAGCATGCCGGCGTGGTGCTGAACCGCGCACAACTCCTGCGACTCGTCTGGGGCTACGATTTTGCCGCCGACACCAATGTCGTCGATGTGTTTGTCACCTACCTACGCAAGAAACTCGAGATCGACGGTGCACCTCGGGTAATCCACACAGTCCGCGGGGTCGGCTTCGTCTTGAGGGCCGAACGGTGAAGCGGCCGCTGTCACTGCAGACCCGAGTAGCCATCGCGTCGGGTCTGGCCGCCGGCATCGTCATTGCCGCGATCGGAATTGCGTTTGCGGTCTTCCTGCGCGTGGGCGGCTCCGAACAACTGGAACGCACTCTCGATTCGGTCACTCTCGGCATTGCGTCGAGTTCTCCGGCTGCAATTCTGTTCGAGTCACCCACCGCAACAACACAACCGCTCGTAGTCGACCCCGGCTTCAATGCCACGGGCATCAGCGCGTTGGCTACTACCGACGTCCGCAGTCGAGATGTGCTCCTCCCGGGCGACAGCGGAGCTGCACTCGCCGTCACCATCCCCGAAGATCCACTCGCGCAGGCAATCCGCGAGCAGCAGTTCCAGGTGGCGGCTGCGGCAGTGGTCGCGATTCTCGCCGCGGCCGGGCTCGGTTGGTTCCTCACCGGCCGAGCTGTCCGCCCCCTGCAGCAATTAACCGAGACCACCAGTTCGATCGGCAGCAACCTCGACGTCGAAGGACTCTCCCTCCGGGCACCGTCAGTCCGTGGGACGCGCGAAGCCGAGGAACTGTCCGAAGCAATCCACAGCATGCTCAGCCGGATCGAAAGCGATCGAAGCCGCACCGAGGAAGCGCTGGAGTCGGCACGCGATTTCGCTCGCGTCTCCGCTCACGAGCTGCGTACCCCGCTGACGTCGATGCGCACCGATCTGGAAGTTCTCGCGACGCTGGACCTCACGGAAAGTCAACGCCGCGAACTGGCCGGCGAGTTGTTGGAGGCGCAGCGCCAGATCGAGCGCACCCTCACCGATCTGGAAACACTCGCCCTGGGTGACGTGGCCGATCCGAAGGACTGCGCCGACGTCGATCTCGTGGAGGTAGCCGATCGCGCCGTCGCAGATGTCGCTCGACTGCACCCCCAGGTCGCCGTCCGTTTGAAAGCGCCGGACGAGCTTTCGGTCCAGGCATTTCCCGCAGGCATTCGTCTGGTGCTGACCAACGCCGTCACCAACTCCGTCCGGCACGGCCACGCCGACGCGGTCGAAATCACCGTCCGGGCCGGGGTGAGCACGGGATCCGCCACGATCGTCGTCGACGACAACGGTGCCGTGATAGCCCCGACCGAGAGAGAAGCGATGTTCGAGCGCTTTGTTCGCGGAACCGGTGCAGGCGAGTCCGGAAGCGGCCTCGGACTTGCCCTTGTCGCTCAACAGGCTCAATTGCACGGTGGCAGCGCACGACTCGACGCAAGCCCTCTCGGCGGAACCCGATTGACCTTCTCGATCAACCCAATTCGACGTGCAGGGCCTCCAACAGCGGTTTTGCAGCCTCGTCGAAAAAGCGGTCTTGCGTATCGCCACCGATCTGCACCAGCGCCACATCGGTGAAGCCCGCATCCTTGTAGGCTTTGACCGCTTCGACGATCGCGTCGAGATCTGGACCACACGGGATGTTTTCTGCCACATCTTCTTTGCGGACGAACTGCGACGCGGCAGCAAACCCGGCCGGGGTCGGCAGCTCGGAGTTGACGGGCCAGCCGAGGCCGAACCATCGGAATTGCTGATGCGCCCTGGCGATGGCGACGTCTCGATCGTCATCCCAGGAAATCGGAATCTGACCGATTGCCGTGCGCGCCGGAGGAAGTCCGAACGCGCGACCATGAACATGCTTCCACTGATGAACGAGCCGCGAATCAGGTTCCACACCGATCAGATCGTCCGCCATCGGCCCGAATCGCTCGACGGACTTGTCACCGGACATCGCAATCGCGAGTGGGACAGGAATTTCGGGCAAATCCCAGATACGTGCCGACTGAACGTCGAAGTACTCACCCTTCCAGGTCACCAGATCTCCGGAATGCAGCGCCCGAATGATGGCAACCGCTTCCTCCAGCATGTCCATCCTGGCATCGATCGACGGCCATCCGTCACCGACCACATGCTCGTTGAGACACTCGCCGGTCCCTAATCCGAGCGTGAACCGCCCGTCCGCGAGTATCTGCACCGTCGCGGCCTTCTGAGCGATCACCACCGGGTGATAGCGAATACTCGGACACGTCACATACGTCATCAGATCAACCGATCCGGTGGCGTGCGCAATCGCTCCGAGAACGGACCAGGCGTACGGGGCGTGCCCCTGTTCGGTCAGCCACGGCGAGTAGTGATCACTCATCACCTCGAAGTCGAACCCGGCCTGCTCGGCCCGAACCGCATGTCGGACCAGATCCTTTGGCCCAGCCTGCTCCGTCATCAACGTGTAGCCGATACGCATCATGGCCGATCATCTCCTCAACCCGAGTGCCGAAAGGGCTGCGCAGTGCCGAATTGGCCGCACTGACAGTCCTACGACTCGACTGCCCGCCGAAGCCTCAGTCGAAACAGTGTCGGCTGGCGCGGATCATGGAATGTACGTGAAAAGTGAAGGAGAATCGTCGTGGATTTTGTCGTCGAATTCATTCTTGCAACGCTGTTCTACTGGTGGGGGCTGCTCTGAAACGAGAAAAAGCGGGCCGCTGCAAGGAGTTGGATTCCCTTGCAGCGGCCCGCATTCTTACGTACGAGGTTGCCCGTTACTGACCGGCGCGCACGCCTTCTTCGACGCGCTTGCCCAGATCGGCGTCCACGTTCTTCCAGTACTCGAAGACGCGCAGCAGAACTGCTTCGCTTACTCCGGCACTTGCGTGACCGACGATGTTGCTCACGAGGCGCTCACGTGCTGCGTCGTCGAGGACCTCACGGACCAAGGTTCCGGCCTGAGTGAAGTCGCCGTCCTCAGCGTGCTCGATGTATCCGGCGCGAACTGCTTCACCGTCGAACGACCACAGGCCTTCGTCACCGGCAACCGACGGATCGGCGTGCGGTCCGCCGTACGAGTTCGGCGCGTACACCGGCGTCGACGGCGAGTTGAAGCTGTAACGCATGGCGCCCTCCTTGGAGTAGGAGTTCACCTCGTTCTTCGGTGCGTTGACCGGCAGATCGGCGTAGTTGGTGCCGATGCGGTAACGATGGGCGTCGGCGTAGGAGAACACACGGCCGAGGAGCATCTTGTCCGGGCTGAAACCGATGCCCGGCACCACGTTCGACGGCTCGAACGACGCCTGCTCGATCTGCGCGAAGAAGTTCTCCGGGTTGCGATTGAGAGTCCACTTGCCGACCTCGATGAGGGGGTAGTCCTTCTGAGACCACACCTTTGTGAGGTCGAACGGGTTGAAGCGGTAGCCCTCGGCCTCGTCGACCGGCATGATCTGAACGTTCATGGTCCAGCTCGGGAAGTTGCCGGCTTCGATTGCGTTGTACAGATCCGCGCGGTGGTAATCGGGATCGCTGCCGGCGAGACTGTCTGCCTCGGCCTGCGTCAGGAACTCGATGCCCTGATCGGTCTTGAAGTGGTACTTCACCCAAAACCGCTCACCGGCGGCGTTGACCCACTGGTACGTGTGCGAGCCGAAGCCGTCCATGTTGCGCCACGTCTTCGGAATGCCGCGGTCGCCCATCAGCCACGTCACCTGGTGCGCGGATTCGGGACGCAAAGTCCAGAAATCCCACTGCATGTCGTGATCGCGCAGACCCGAACCCGGCAGACGCTTCTGCGAACGGATGAAGTCGGGGAACTTGATGGCGTCCTTGATGAAGAACACGGGAGTGTTGTTGCCGACGAGGTCGTAGTTGCCCTCTTCGGTGTAGAACTTCATGGCAAAACCGCGCGGGTCGCGCCATGTGTCCGGAGAACCTTGCTCACCGGCGACGGTCGAGAAACGCACCAGCGACTCGGTCTTCTTCCCGGGCTGCAGGAACTTGGCCTTGGTGTACTTGCTGACGTCGTTCGTGATGACCAGTTCACCAAAAGCGCCGCCGCCCTTGGCATGAACGACGCGCTCCGGGACGCGCTCACGGTTGAACTGGGCCAGCTTCTCGATCAGGTAGTGGTCGTGAAGCAGGACCGGTCCCTGAGTACCTGCAGTCAACGACTCGTCGTCGCTGGCTACGGGAATACCGAAGTTGTTCGTGGTGGGCTTGGTCATGGCGAAGCCTCCTAAAAGTCAAATGGGCTGTGCGGCAATATGGGCCGTACTGCTAGCGGGCTGCATCGTGATTCTGTGAAACCGCGTCGGAAACAATGCCCGACTCGGCAGAACTCTTCAGGCAATCGTTGCAACGGCCCCAGAACACGACCTCGGCTTCATCGATCTCGAAGCCGTGACGGTCGGACGGTTCAAGGCAGGGAGCTTGGCCGACAACACAATCGACGTCGACGACATTGCCGCAGCTACGACAGACGAGGTGGTGATGGTTGTCCCCGGTTCTCGTCTCGAATCGTGCGGGTGAACCCGCAGGCTCGATGCGTCGTAGCAACCCTGCGCTTACGCATGCCTTCAGCACGTCGTAAACGGCCTGGGTGGATACGGATCCCAACTGTTGCCGCACCTGCGCTGCAACAGAATCTGCGTCCGAATGCGGTTGGGCTGTAACCGCATTCAGAACTGCAAGACGAGGCGCAGTGACTCGCAACCCGGCCGCACGCAGTTGCGCCCGGAGGTCGAGATCCTGCCCGTCATCTTGCATGGTTCCAGTATGCGCCTTTTCTGGAATTAGTCAAGAAAAGGGTTCCCTAACCAAATAAGTGACGCGGCTCATAGCCTTGGCCAGGGAACAAAACAGCTCGGGCGTCCGTTGATCACTCCGTCGGCGCCCGAACAAGCCCCGGGCCCCACCCCATTGTCGCTGCGAGCGACCTACCGCCGAGAGGCGCCTGTGGGGCGTCGACGCCGAAGGCCGTACAGCGTTTTGCTGTACGGCCTTCACCTGTTTCTCGGTCTAGACGCGCTTGGCGGGGCCCGTCCTCATCCTTCCGTCCGTGATGACAATTCCGTGGTGCGAGCCTGCTAACAGCCAGTTCGGCAAGGTCGATCCCTCGGATTCGACGTCGACGCGCGCGTAACGGAATCTGCCCGTGAGCCGCGCCGACGCGAGAGCCAACCGCCCGCCCTCGGTGGGTTGCGCAAACCCCAGAGCTCCTACGATGGGCAGGCGCGGCCCCTTTGCCCGCGCAGTGGTGTTCACCTGCCAACCGTCCCCCTTCGCAGCCACACGGCCCAGGACATCCCCGTCGAACTGCGCGAGAACCTTCGGCAGTTCCCAATGGGTGCGGCCACCGTGCACCGAAGATTCCGAATCCACTGCGATGAAGGGCACCGCCATCCGAGGTATCTGCCCGATCCGCCTACCCGGCGCCCGCAGGACCGGACTCGCCAGGATTTCTCGATACGGCCCCACCGGAGAGTCCAGATAATCGACCATCATCGCCAAGGTCATCGGGATAGTTCTGCCCTCCGGCCCGAGTTCACGTGCCGCCGACGTGCTCCGATGCCACCACAACGTGGCCCGCACCCGCGCCGGCCACGGCGGCGGATCACTCGCCGGCCAGTCCGTGCGTTCGCTTGCAG
This sequence comes from Rhodococcus globerulus, assembly GCF_019334125.1. Taxonomy (NCBI): domain Bacteria; kingdom Bacillati; phylum Actinomycetota; class Actinomycetes; order Mycobacteriales; family Nocardiaceae; genus Rhodococcus; species Rhodococcus globerulus. The sequence goes on along the minus strand of NZ_CP079698.1, from coordinate 4,797,990 downwards.
ATTCAGGGACGCTCCACATCGGGCACCTTCTCGGTTGGAAAAATCAGGGGAAGTCTCAGGGCGCCCGAAGCATGCTCGGGCACTACCGGATTGGACGGCGGTGTCGGGACGAGCCGAACGTACGGATCACCTACAGCCGGCCGGGCGTCATCTCTGCCGGCGTTCGGCCACAGCGCGCACGCCCGCTCAGCTTGAGCGGTGATGGTCAGCGAGGGGTTCACACCAAGATTGGCACTCACCACCGAGCCGTCCATCACGTGTAACCCGTTGTGCCCGTACGCGCGCAGATAAGGATCTACCACGCCGGTCGACGGCGAATCACCTATCGCGCACCCACCGAGGAAGTGTGCCGTCATCGGAATATTCACGATTTCGGCGATGGAACCACCTGGATCACCGTCGATCTTCTGCGCAACTTTACGAATAGCAGTGTGACCTTGTGGAATCCACGTCGGTGGCGGATCACCGGGGCCGGGGCGACTGGTCAGAGAACGCCCGAACCTTCTTGTGTTCTTCGACAGTTCGAGCGAATTGTCGTCCGTCTGCATGACCAGCGCGATGACAGTCCGCTCGGACCAGTTCCGCACAGATAAAGACCGGGCAAATGCGCTCGGGTGACGTGCGGCAACTGCCAGCGTCTTCAGGACTCGCGGCACCTTGCCGCCGCCGTCGCTGAGAACAGTCTGCAGGAGACCTATTGCATTGCTGCCCTTGCCGTATCGCACAGGTTCGATGTGCGTGTGATCGTCCGGATGGAACGACGACGTGATCGCAACGCCCTGCGTGAAATCGCGTCGACGGGACTTCGATGTTGCCGCAAGCACCGCTTCGGAATTGGTCCGAACCACAGTGCCCAGTGCATTCGACAGATGCGGCAGCGCTCCGGATTCCTTCATCCCGAGCAACAATCGCGCTGTCCCGTAGGTACCAGCAGCCACTACCACCTGGTCGGCGGTGAAAATCTGTTCGCGCTTTCGAATACCGTCGGTCCGGCGCGCGAGAAGTTGATACCCACCGCCCTTGCGTGGCCGAAGTTCCCGCACAGTGGTCAGCGGATGAACTCGCGCCCCGGCATGTTCGGCCAAGTGCAGATAATTCTTGACCAATGTGTTCTTCGCACCGACACGGCACCCCGTCATGCAGCCACCGCATTCGGTACACCCGGTTCTCTCCGGTCCTTTGCCTCCGAAGAACGGATCGGGCACCGACACTCCGGCGTCCCCGAAGAAGACGCCAACAGGGGTAGACGTGAATGTCTCGCCCACACCCATTTCTTCCGCGACTTCCTTCATTACGGCGTCGGCGGGCGTGAACGAAGGGTTGGTTCGCACCCCGAGCATTCGTTTCGCCTGGTCGTAGTACGGCGCCAACTCGTCATGCCAGTCGGTGATGTGCTCCCATTGACGATCCTCGAAGAACCGCTTGGGCGGCTGATACAGGGTGTTGGCGTAGTTGAGTGATCCGCCACCAACTCCGGAACCCGCCATGACCAGAACATCCGGGAGCAGGTGAATACGTTGAACCCCGTAGCACCCGATCCACGGTGCCCACAAGTACTTTCGCAGACGCCAGCTGGTTTCGGGGAGCTCGTCGTCGGCGAATCTGCGACCAGACTCGAGCACTCCGACGCGATAGCCCTTCTCCGTCAGACGAAGAGCGGCGACGCTACCGCCGAACCCCGACCCGATGACTACGACGTCGTAGTGCGTTGCCGTCATGCCTCGACGCTTTCGATCTTCCGGGCCGAGTAGTTCTCCCGATCGAAATTCCCCAGCAGAGAACGGAATGTGAAAGTGAACGTCGGCCACTGCACCGAGTTACGCCCCTCCGCATCGATGTACCAACTCGAGCAGCCGCCCTTGTTCCACACCGTGCGCTTCAATTCGTGCTGAATTCCCTTGTTGTACTGCACCTGTACCGACTCATTGACGTCGAGGGCGTCGAGCCCCTCCCGCTTCATGGTGTTCAACGCGTCGTTGACGTACTCGGCCTGAGACTCGAGCATGTACACGATCGAGCTGTGGCCGAGGTTGGTGTTGGGACCGTACATCAGGAACAGATTCGGGAAGCCGCTGACCGTCGTTCCCTTGTACGCGCTGGGGCTACCGTTCCACTGTTCGGCCAGCGTTGCACCGCTCCTCCCCGTTATCAGGTGTGCGACAGGTGGTTCCGTCGGCGTGAATCCCGTCGCAAAAATGATGGTGTCGACTTTGTGCTCGATTCCGTGCCCGTCGACCACTCCGTCTTCGGTGACCGAGACGAGCCCACTGTCGACTAGGCTCACGTCCGCCCGATCGAGAGTTCGCAACCAGTCGTTGGACAGGAGCATTCGCTTACAGCCGATGGTGAAATCGGGAGTCAATTTCCGGCGCAACCCGGGGTCTTTCACCTGCCGACGCAGGTGCGCCTTTGCCACCATCTCGAAAGCCGGTAAAACCCAGGTGGCATGCGACATCGCCGCACCCAAAGCTTCCCGAAAGCCGTAGACGGTACCGCGAACAGCCTTCTGCGCAGCGGGGACCTTGGTGTACAGAGCCTTTTGAATTGGGGGGAGTGATCTATCCGCCCGCGGAATCACCCAGGCAGGAGTTCGCTGGAACACGGTGACATGAGTAGCCTCCTCCACAATTTCGGGAACGAATTGCACTGCCGAGGCGCCGGTACCGATCACCGCGATGCGCTCACCGCGCAGGTCGTGCTCGTGGTTCCACGTCGCGGAATGGAAAGTGGTACCGGAGAATTGGTCGAGACCGGGAAAGTCGGGAACCTTGGGCGTGGACAGCGCTCCGGTCGCAGCGACCAGAGCCTTCGCCGTCAACGCTCCTTGGGACGTCTGTATGTGCCACAGTGACATTCCCTCGTCCCAGATCGCGGCCTCGAGTTCGCAGTTCAGAACCACTCGATCTCCCACGCCGGTATCGGCGGCCACCTTCTTCAGGTAGGCATAGATCTCGGGCTGACGTGCAAAGGTATGACTCCAGTCTGCGCTCGGGGCAAAGGAATACGAGTACAACGCCGTCGGCACATCACACGCACAACCGGGGTAGGTGTTGTCTCGCCACGTGCCACCGACGTCGGCGGCTCGCTCGATCAACACCACATCCGCTGCCGGGTCATCGCGAAGAACTCTGGCCGCCAGACCCATACCGGCGAATCCGGCACCGACGATCAGTGTTTCGACATGTTCGGGAAGTTTCACTTGTTCTCCACTCGGGATTGCCAGGCCGGTAGCAGCCGCGCGCGCAGCGCTTCGTCGGCTTCCGGGGTACGGAACAGGGCTGACACCGCAAGCCCTCGGACAAGTTCGACAGTCAATTCGACTGCCTCGGAGTCGAAGCGATCACCGAAGACTTCGGCGCTACCGAACTCGAGCGCCTCACTCACCTTGCGCTCGAGTGGCACAGTCGCCGCATGCAGTGCGGGGTCGGTGCGCGCCGCCACCCACAGTTCGAGGGCTGCATAGAACAGTGGACCGGAAAACGCGTCGGCCAGTATCTCCAGTCCGCGGCCACTGTCCACCTCTGCCGAAAGGATTTCCGCCAGCCGTTTGTCCACCAGGTATTCGACAGCGGCGACGACCAGAGATTCCTTGGTCGGGAAATGATGGAGCTGAGTACCGCGGGATACACCCGCTCGCCGAGCGATCTCCTGGGTGCTTGTCCGCGCGTAACCCAGTTCGACCAGCGATTCAATGGCTGCGTCGAGTAGTCGCCCACGCATCGTGGCTGTACGTTCTGCCTGCGTACGGCTTACTTTCACATCGGAAGTGGTCTCGGTCACATGATGACTGTAGATCGAAAACATAAAACAGTCCAGGCTGACTTCAAATAAACTTTCGCAATCAGTACCATACGGTATAGTATGGTTGATCTCGCGACTCTGCTATCAGGCGGTGACATGACAGCAAGCGATCGAACCCCTACGGCATTCCCCTATTGGGAAGGCATACAAAAACCCGGAATCGCGCGAGCACGCACAATCGTCAAAAAGCTGACCGGTGCCGACATCTTCCCCACTACCGAACAGGCACAACAGTTCTGTGATGATCTCTTCACCGGAGATCCCGTCGCCGAACGATTTGTCGACGAGGTCTATCGCGGCGAGACCGGGGCGAAAACCGGCCGCGCCATGCTCGAAACCGCCCTTACCCATGGCATCGACGCCGTGCCGGAGGCTCCGGAATCCATGCGCGCACTCTTCGAGGAATTCGAAACGGTACCGGCCTGGGTTGATCCGGCACTGGTCGAGCAGGGCGCTGCAATCTGGCGGCGCTGGGGCACAATGCTGTTCAGTTTCGCGGGCGCGGAAACACTGGAGATCTACACCGAATCCGCAGTTGCCACTCCGCTCTCCCTCGCCGGCGGGTATGCGGGCGACAACGCATTACGCCGGTTCCTCGAAACCTGCCGATTCTGGATCGACGTATCCCAACCGGGCGCACTGCTCCAACCTGGATCCGCCGGTCGCGCAACAGCTCTCAGGGTTCGCGTGATGCACGTGTCCGTGCGGTCGCGAGTAGCCAATCACCCGGAATGGGATACCTCGAAGTGGGGGCTTCCTATCAGTCAGAGCTACATGCTCCTGACTTTGATCGCCGGCAGCGTCACCCCTGGCCTCGCACTGTGGACACTCGGCTACCACACGACGCCGTCCGAGATCCGGGCTCTGATCCACTTCCAGAAGTACATGGGACACCTTTTGGGGGTGCGCACCACGTGGTACCCGGAAACTGCCACGGATTCCCTACGCGCACTGGCCATGACGATCGTGTCGCGGTCCTACGACTCCGGCAAGCACGGCAGTGAGTTGATCGAGAGTTACCCGAAGGCTTTTGCGCCACGCGACGGCCACCGCGGACTCACCCGGCTACGAGAGGCGTACAACTTTCGCATCAATTCGGTGTACGCCGCGATGTTCATGGCCCCTGGTACACGGCGCAAGTACCGGATGCCCGGTGTCATTCCCTGGCTACTCATACCCGTCCTGAGATTGCCACTCATCACCGCGATGGAATTGATCAGGCGCTGCGTCCCCGGAACCGGCGCGATCGTGGAAAAGGTGATGGTCAAGCACCGCGAAAACTGGTACCAGGCACAAATGAAGGGCCGCGAGGCCACATTCGATGCAAGTGGCGCACTACGACGATAGGAGTCGCTCGATGACGACAATGAATATCGTGGAAGCGTGGAACGGACCGGGACGCAAAGACGGTGAGATCACTCGAACGCACCCGAGCGACAACGGCGCGCATCCATCAGACAACAAGTTTGCTTTCGAACACTGGTACTTCGACGCTCACCTCGACAGTGGGCACATCGTGGTTGCGATGCTACAACTGCGCGAACTCGTCAATCGCAAACCCGGAATCGAAATCCATATCTATTCCCCGGACGGTACGCGCCGGGAAGTCGTCAAGCCGTATTCCTCCGCCGACGTCAGTGCATCAACGGACAAGTGCGATGTTCGGATAGGCCCGAACAGCGCTGTAGCCGAATTCGATTCGGGAGACCTGCCGGTACACAGAGTGCATCTCGAAGAAGAAGACATTGTGTTCGATCTCGAATTTCGCAACGAGGTACCGAGTTGGATGCCCGGACGCGGACAGACCACGTACGGGGACACCGAGTTCTTCGCCTGGGTTGTCGGCGCACCGCGCGCCTCGGTGACGGGCACCGTCACTATCGGCGGCGCCACACTCGATGCCCGTGGTCGCGGCTATCACGACCACAACTGGGGCGTCGGGGACATGAAGCGGATCATCGATCGCTGGTACTGGGGGCGGTTGTATGTCGACGACTTCTCACTGGTCTACGCCACCGTGCACACCCAGAAGAAATACGGCGAGCACTGGTCGCTGCCGCTGATGCTGGCCCGCGGTGACAGTGTCGTTCTGAGCAACGGTGAACTGGAAATGACCGAAGGGCCGACGGTCTTCCACGACGTCGCGAATCGCTCGTTTCCGTCGACGCTGCGTCTGCACATTCCGGGGTCGGTGGATCTCACGCTGACGGTGCGCGAGGTAGTTCATGCGCACGACTTCCTGGCTGACGTTCCGGTAGCCCGAACCCGACTGGTCAAGCCCGTACTGAATCGACTTCTCGGCCGCCCCGGATATTTTCGTTTCCGTTCCGACTTCGTTCTGAAGGTGACGATCGACGGAGAAATGATCGAGCGGACAGGATCAACTCTGCACGAGATGGTTGCGCTCAAATGAGCGATCAGGCATTCGAGTGTGGACGTTGCGCCATCAGCTTTCCTGCGTCAGCAACGTGAAGATTTTTCGGAGCTCGGCGCTGGTGGGCGTCGGGAGACTGCCTCGGCCGTGCACGAATCCGATTCCGGCATACACCAGAGCACCTGCCCGCAGGCGTGCACCTTCGGCGTCAAAATTCAACTCCAACAGTGCTTCCTGGATGATATCGAAGATTCGTTGATCGAGCTGACGCACAGCCTCGGCGACTTTCTCGTCACTTCGTGCCCATTCTCGCACCGCGATCTCGACGGACCAATTACGCTCGTCGATCAGCAGTTGGGCCATCATCTCGAATCGCTGCTCCACCGGAATTGATTCGACAGACGCGAGCCCTCGCACAGCGTCGTTCTGTGTGCCGCACCAATAGTCGGCCATCGCTTCCATCAGCGCGCCGAGATCGTCGAAATGCCAGTAGAAGCTGCCTTTGGTGACTCCGAGTTCGTCGCACAACGTGGAAATCTTGACCCCGGAAACCCCCTCTCGCACGAGAAGATCAAAGGCCGCGTCGAGCCAACTCTCGACGCTCAGACGGTTGGCCCGCGCCATCAGCGCAGGCCGTTCTCGCGGGCGCGTTCAGTTCTCACTCTCACTCCTCGATCATAGATGCCTACGGCTGGTCCATCGCATCACTGCGTGACACCACGTCCACCTTTACAGCGCCAGTTCGTTGCCTGACCTACGCCACGGGTGATTCGAATTCTCCTGCACCGAGCTGCATTTCACCGAGTTGTGGACATAGCCGACATCCATACCATACGGTGCGGTATGGAAGACTGAATCTCGGAGGAGGTGCAATCGGTGAGCCAAAGGTTCACGAGGCGTGCTTTGTTTCGTGCGATCGGCCTCGCTGGAACCAGCGCGGCTTTGGTGTCGGCTACGCATACTCCGACCCGGAGCGAACTGCGCAGTCCACTGATCTTTCACTCACCTCCCATGACGCCCTTCGTCGACGAACTCCCCCGGCCGCGTGTTATTTCCGGAACCACTCTCTCACTCGACGCCGCTGTACACCGCCACCAATTCCACCGGGATTTCGATGCTGTGCCGTCGCTGGGGTTCGGCGGTGACCACTACCTGGGCCCCACCATCGAATGCCATGTCGGAGAGGCACTCACACTGAACTTCACCAACCGGCTCGAACGCCATCCACTGGCAGACGACATGGACACCAGCATCCACGGAGTCACCGAAGATCACCGGCTGGCTCCCCCGTCGTCGCTGCACCTTCACGGCGGTGTCACACCACCCGGCAGCGATGGGCATCCGCTTCTAGCCATAGCTCCCGGACGCAGCATCACTCACCATTTTCCGAACGAACAGCACGCGGGCCATTTGTGGTACCACGATCACGCCATGGGCATCACCCGCTTGAATGTCTACGCCGGGTTGGCCGGTCAGTATTTCCTGCGTGACGAATTCGACACCGGCCGAGAGGGAAACCCACTGGGACTACCCGCCGAAGAGTACGAGATGCCCCTGATTCTCCAGGAGAAGATCTTCACGGCCGACGGGTATCAATCCGTGCGTTCCACCCCGATCGTTCCGCAGGGTTCCTGGGAGGGCGGTGCCGTCGGAGACGTCGGTGTGGTTAACGGCAAGGTATGGCCGCGGATGAATGTGGCACGCGGTTTGTACCGTTTCCGCATCATCAATGCCGGGTCGTACAGCGTGTGGAACCTGCACTTCAGCAACGGGATGCACTTCGCGGTCATCGGCAACGAACATGGCCTACTCGACGCTCCGGTACGCACGACAAGCTTTCGGCTTTCACCCGGCGAACGCATCGACGTGCTCGTGGATTTCACCGGCTTCCGCGCAGGTGATGCCGTCGAATTGATCAACGACGAGCAACCACCCTTCCAGGCTGCAATGCTCGGCGAGGTAGCGATGCCGGTGTTCTGCCGTTTTGTCGCCGATTCCCGTCGCGGGTTCATCGGCACTGTGCCGAACTCGCTTCGCGGCGGCGCACGGCAACCGTCGGCGCTTCCGCCGCTCGAGGTTCCCACGGTGATCCGAACGGTGACCGTCTCTCAGCCGTACGTACTCCGCCTGCCTCCGGCCATCATGTCTCTCAACAATCTGCGCTTCGACAGCACCGACATCGAAATGCCCCGGCAGGGCACCGTAGAACAATGGGACATCGTCAACATCACGCCCGATCCGCATCCCATCCACCTTCACCTTGTGATGTTCCGCATTCTCGGACGCGCACCCTTGAAGACCCTCGAATATCAAGCGGCACATCCTCAACCGCCCATCGGTTACAAGTGGACGCCTGCTGCCGACGGATTTCTCGGGGGCCCCATGATCGGGCCGGCGCAGTGGGAGTCCGGATGGAAGGACACCGTGCGGATCGACGGCGGCACCGTCACCCGAATCATCGTAAGGTTCCCCACCGCCGAGGAACTCGGATTCGATCCGGACGCATTATTCAGCCCGGCCGCCACAGCTCATTCCGGCCATTACCCTGCGGCACAACAGATCCAGGGCTATGTGTGGCACTGTCATATTCTCGACCACGAGGACCACGACATGATGCTGAAATATCGTACGGTCCGATGACCTCGACGCTCCCACTACCTGATCCGGTCACCCGCTCGCAGGAGGTTGCTGGGAACGGCATGACCCACAATCTCTTCCGCGACACCTGCCGCGCGGATGGACGCGTCCAGATCGATGCCCGTCGCAATGCCCATGTCGCCCAGCATGTAGACCAGTTCTTCGGTGGCGATGTTTCCACTGGCGCCGGGAGCAAATGGGCAACCACCCAGCCCACCCGTGGAGGCGTCGAGGTTCCGAACTCCGTGCTGCACCGCTGTCAGCGCGCAGGCAAGACCACTGCCGCGTGTGTTGTGGAAATGAACACCTAAATTGAAGTCGCCGACATGGGCGTCAACCGCATCGATCAACTGCGCGACGCGTCCCGGAGTTGCCGTGCCGATAGTATCCGCGATCGAGAACTGATCGGCGCCGAATTCCCTGGCCTGCTCCGCAATCCGCAACACTCGATCAGGATGGGTAGGTCCGTCGAACGGGCAGTCCCACGCCGTCGAAACGATGACTTCGACTCGACCTCCGGCGTCGTGAACAATCTTGACCACCTCCCCAATTCGTTCGGCGGCCTGCTCGGTGGTGGATCGAGTATTGGCTTCACTGTGACCGTTCGAGGCGGAGACGACATATTCGACGGTTCCCATACCGGCCGCTACCGCCCGTTTTGCGCCGCCGATTCCGGCCACCAACGCGGAGAACTCGACACCTGGCCACCGGTGCAGTTCTGCTGCCAGCGCTTCTGCGTCGGCTAGAGCCGGAACGGCGCGCGGTGACACGAATGACGTGGCCTCGATGCGCGGAACACCGGTTGCAACAAGAGCTTCTACGAGTCGAAGTTTCTCCGACAATGGCACCGGGGCCTCGATCTGGAGCCCGTCGCGCGGACCCACTTCACGAATGCTGACTTCGGTAACCGTCATGTCAGATCACTCCCTTCTCGAGCAACGTTGCTTGCTCGTCGTCCGAAAGCCCGAGGAGTCCACCCCAGACGGAGGCGTTGTCCTGACCCGGCGACGACGCTCCCGCATTCCGCACAGAACCTGGTGTCTCACTGAAGGTCGGCACAACGCCCAAGCCCAGGACGTCCTCACCGATCCGGTCGTCGTAGTGACCGACCAGCATTCCGCGCTCGATCAACTGTGGATCCTTGACCACGTCTTCGACGGTATTGATCGGTCCGGCAACAACTCCCACCTCCGTCAGACGCTCCACCAGACTGCTGGGGTCCTGCAGCGCGACCCACGCGCCGATCAACTCGTCGAGCTCGTCCTGATGTTTGCCGCGCGCAACATGATTGGAGAATCGGTCGTCCTGCGCCAGTTCCGGTCGACCCATTATCGTGCACAGCCGCACGAAGAGCGTGTCCTGATTGGCCGCGATGACCACCCAGTTTCCCTCGGAGGTCTGATAGATGTTGGAGGGCGCGATTCCTTCGAGCCTGGTTCCCGAGGGTTGACGGATGATGCCGCCGCGATCGTAGTCGGGAATCGTCGATTCCTGCACTGCCAGACACGATTCTGTGAGTGCAACGTCCACAACCTGGCCGCGGCCGGTTCGCTCACGGGACAGAAGCGCCGCCAGCACACCTTGTACCGCGAACATCCCGCCGAGCGAATCCCCGAGCGAGAGTGCGATACGCGGCGGTGCCTGGCCGGGATAACCGTTCAGGTGCCGGAAACCGCTGACAGCTTCGGCCACCGAGGCATACCCAGCACTCTTGGCCTTCGGCCCGGTCTGCCCATACCCGGATACTCTGGCCAGCACCAGTTTCGGATTGCGCTCGCTGAGCACGTCGAACCCCAGACCCCACTTCTCGAGAGTGCCCGGGCGGAAGTTCTCGACCACGACATCCGCGTGTTCGACCAGATCCAGAAACAGTTCCCGACCTTTCTCGACCCGCAGATCCAGCGTGACACAGCGCTTGTTGCGGGCGTGGACCGTCCAGAAGAATCGGTGACCGTCCTGCTCCGCCTGTCCCCAGGTGCGAAGCGGGTCTGGGCGATCCGGCGACTCGATCTTGATCACGTCGGCACCCATGTCGCCGAGCAGTTTCCCGGCGAAGGGTCCGGCAATCAACGTGCCGAGCTCGATTACCCGGTATCCGTCCAGGGGCCCGGTGGGCGCACCTTCCGACACAGCAGCCTCCTCGTGGGAACGTCTCTCCCTACGAAAGGTTACGTCACCAGCCGATACCTCAACATCATGTCGTGATCCTCGTGATCGAGCATGTGGCAGTGCCAGACGTACCCTTGCAGATCGCCTGATCCACCACCGTGTCCACTGTGTTCCATCGCAGGTTCCTCCATCGCAGGATCTACCACCACAGCTCGGGGGAACGTGGCGTCGGGATCGAAGCCCAGTTCGTCGGCCGTCGGGAAGCGCACGATGATGCGCGTGATGGAGTTGGCATCCACGATGACGGTATCCTTGGCGCCCGTCTCCCACACTTCCGGCGCCCGCATCGGCGAGGTCACGAAATCGTCCGCCGACGGCGTCCAGCGCGTCCCGAGATCCGGCAACGGGTACGCAGCCGTGTACGCAGGTGTGTTGATGCTCTGCCTACCCAAGACCCGGAAAGTCACCAGGTGTAGGTGAATCGGATGCGGCTCTGTTGTGACGTTGATCAGATTCCACTGCTCGACGGTTCCCTGACGCGGCAATTCGATATCCGAGTCGGTATACCGCAAGTTGTTGAGCGACATGGTGATCGACGGATAGCTCGACGGCCGGGACAGTTGCATGATCGTCAGATTGCGGACTACGTCGGGCACGGCCGGGGGTGGTGGGGCAGCGGAACTCAATTGCTGCGGCACCGACCCGGTGAAACCCTTCGCGCTACTCACGTCGAACCGCGCGAACAGGGGCATCACCTGCGTACCGCGTTGCGCCACAGCCAAAGGCACCGGTTCATCGTTGCGCAGTTCCACACTGGTACCCGGTTCGAGCAAGCCGAAGTCGACCAGGAGATCAACCCGCTCGCCCGGGCTCAGACGCACATGATCCGTCGGCGCTGACGCTGCGAGCAATCCGGATTCGGAGCCGATCACCCAGAATCGCATACGATTTCCGAAGTACAGATTCCACACCGAGTACGACGCGGCATTGAGGACACGCAGGCGGTACAACCCCCGCGCCACTTCGATTCTGGGCCACACAACGCCGTTCACCACGCCAACGTCTCCGGGCGTCGCTGGATCCCAGGCACCCTGTGGTGTTGTCCACGTCGACCTGACGCTTTGCCGTCCGTCGGAGGTGAATACCTTGTCCTGCAATATCAGTGGCAGTTCGAACTCCCCCGACGGTAAGCCGAGCGGATTGCCGGCCGTACCGGTGTCGTAGTTGTCGCGAAGCAGATACATACCGGCCAAGCCCGCGTAGACGTTCAGCCGAGTCATCCCCATGGCGTGGTCGTGATACCAGTGATTACCGCTACCGCTGGGATTCCCGTTACCGGGGGCATTGCCGAACTCGTGCACCAATCCTTCGCCCGGACGCTGAATCAACTCGGGATTCCCGTCGTACTGCGGCGCGGTGACACCGCCATGCAGGTGCAGCGACGTGGGAACCTGTGTCCGATCGTTGTCGCTGAGACCGTGCAGACGCGAATCCACATCAGCGGCAAGAGGATGCGTGGTGATGTCGTTGGCGTACCGCAGCGTTAACGACTGCTCGACATGAGCCTCGATCGTCGGCCCGAGGTAGTCCATCCCGCCGTACCCCAGCGAAGGCGAAGGCGCCAGGTCAGGATGGAACCGGTGCATCGACGACGCGGCACGAAGCTCCAGGTCGCTACCGGCCAATTTCGGCGGAAATACCAGCGCCTCACGAAAGGGTTCCAACCGTGGCGAAGGCAATTGGAGCGGCCGCAGCGGGTCGATGTCAGGCAAAGCTGCGTGCGCAGATTCCCGAGCTGAAGCGGACCCCACCGACAGCGCGCCAAGTCCTGCCATCAATCCCAAGCCCTGCAGCACCGCGCGTCGACGGATCTTGTGCGGCTTGCCCACCACAGGTTCATCCACTACAGGCCCCTATCGCTGACGGCATCCGGACCGGATTACCCCTGCGGCTTCGAGGTCAAACACCGACTGCCTTCCGCCGAGGACTCGAAATCCTGATCGACGAGACCGAGTCGAGAGTTCGAGAAAACCCTTGAACTCGAAACTGTGTTCGATTAGGATGGAGTTATGCGGATCGGGGGATCCGAATCGGGGGAATTCAATGAGAATCGATACGTCAGATGTGGTTTCCGGTTCTGCCGTGGGATTACGGTCCAGGCTGTGGCAAGCGCCGGTAGCTGACCTTCGTTCGGCCGCAATCGAGGCGAGCGCGGAGATTTTGCGACTCGAAGCGATCCGCGTGGCCGTGGTCGACGAACTCTCGCTGCGCCCGGACGACCAGGTGCTCTGCTACCGCGGCGTCGGCCGATGGCTGGCAGCAAATACGATGCTGCAGATCCCTGCCGGAAACAAGATCGCCGCCCTTGGCGTCGCACTGCGGGCGTTTCCCGCAGTCGCACAACGCTTCGACGCCGGAGATTGCTCGTTCGATCATGCGGCACTGATTATTTCGTTCTGCGAGTCCCCACCAAAAGGAATGCCGGCCGAGGCACTTCCCCAGTGCATCGACGTTCTCCTGGCTGCAGCATCAGGAGTCGACGCGACAACAACCAAGCTGCGGTACGTCATCGCCACGTTGGAGCGAATGTTCGAGTCCGACAACATTCCACCGGCCGAAGATATCGACCGGAACGAGCTCCGGATCGCGTCGACGTTGAACGGTCGGGTTGTCGTTCGAGGCGATTTCGACGCCGTCACCGGCGAAATGATTCTCTCGGCCCTGTCGAATCTGACCATGCCCACCCCCGCTGCGGATGGAACCCCCGATGCCCGGTCGGCAGCCAAGCGAACAGCCGACGGATTCACCGAACTGATCCGCCGCTATCTCGATTGCGCAAAAACCGGTATCGACGGCGGCCAGCGGCCGCATCTGAACGTGCACATCAATGCCCGAGATCTCGCCGAACATCGCGACTGCGCGGCGCAGGAAGCCGTTGCAGAGGAAGAAGCTTCACTCGATCCGGACCTCTCCGATCTCGACGTGGGCCACATGCCGTGGATGGGACCACTGTCGGTCTCGCAGACCAGACTGCTCGGCTGCGACTGCTTCCTGTCGACAGTCCTACTCGACGACCACGGAGCGCCACTCGATGCGAGACCCGGAAAACGATTGGTCACAGCCGAACAACGGGTCGCATTGATCGCCCGGGACAAAGGCTGCGCCTTCCCAGGGTGTGAGTGCGTGCCGGCATGGACCGACGCCCACCATATCCGTCACTGGTCGAACGGCGGGCCGACGGTGATGAACAACCTTGTCCTGCTGTGTCGTTCACATCATCGGCTCATGCACCGCAAAACCGGATTTGTTGGCAAATGGGAGATTCGGATGGGCGCCGACAACAAACCCTGGTTCATTCCGCCGCCGGCGATCGACCCGCAGCAACACCCCAGACCGGCAAACAACACCTATCGAACCTGAGAAAACGTCTCAGGCACAACAGAACACGGCCGAGCACCGCATCGAAGGAGACCTCGATGCGGTGCCAAAAGCCGTGGGTTCAGTCAGACTGCCTGCGGAACTTTGGTGATGCGCGGGAATCGCTCCCGAATTTCCGCCGGCGTGACCACCCTCGGGTCGAGAGGTTGCTCGTCACGCAGATGACGCTCCAGCACCTTGCCGGTCATCGGCGCAATGACTTTCAGAGCAGCGGTCATATTCTTCGGCGAACTACCCACACGCACCGCAGTTCGCACTGCCGGTGCAATTGCCTTGTCCAGCAACGCCGGTTGATCAAATCCACCCATGGTTCGCATCCAGCCAGGCAATGTTGCGATTGTTGCCGGCGCGACCAATCGACTGAAAGTCGCGAACTTCGTTTTCCCCTGCGCCCTGGGCGTTCTCAGCAGATAGTGCATCGCTCGGTTGGCACGTTCGGAGGTACACAATCTGGGCCTGACTTCTGCAAAGTACTCACGTACCTCTTCGCGGGAGCGTGGAACGTCGGATGCCTTGCATGTCTGCAACTGCGCGGCAACTACACATTCCTCCCAGTACCGCTGCTCTTCGACGGCAGAAAGTGTACCCGGACCGTACATTTCGTAGCACTTGAGCACCGAATGCCAACCGGTCACATGGATCCAGAGTTGCGAGGCCGGATTGTTTGCACTGTAACGAGTTCCGGTGATCGGTTCGATGCCCGTGGCCTGAGCATGAACCGTCATGAGATGGTCGGACAAGGCCATCACCGTCCGCCCATCGGCGGTCGCGACGGTCAGGAAGTATGCCAGTGTTCGGTCGAGTCGCCCCGCTGGATCACTGTAGATACCACTCATATCTGCCACCGCCGCGGCAAGGAAGGGGTCGAAGTGCTCGAGCACCACCGACCGCTGGAAGCCGATCAATGCTGTCGGCGCGGCCCAGATCTTCCAACTGGGTGATCCTGGGCCGAAGAAGCCGTAATCCTCACGCGGTCGATCCATAGCCAGTCCAGACATTCGAGGTCCCCTTCATCTCTGCCGCCCCACCAACCACCATTGAATACAACGCCACCGTAACAATTGCGGACGCCGAATACAACGGTTGCGTATTATTCACGAAGAAGTGGCAGGCAGATTAGGGTGGGAGCGGAGGTGAGGCACACGATGACCAGGTCACAGGCAGACACAACGGACACACCGCGACGCAAATACGCCCCTCGCATGGCGCCGGAGCAACGACGCGAACAGCTCCTCGACGCAGCATTCGAGATCACCGGCCGCGTTGGCCTGCACAACCTCAGCATGGAATCCGTCGCTGCCGAAGCCGGCGTCGGCAAGCCTGTCCTCTACACGATTTTCGACACCAGGACCGATCTCGTCGCCGCACTCCTACGCCGCGAGCACGAGCGAGCCATCACTCAGGTGCTCGAAACCATGCCGACAGATCTGAGCGAGCTCGGCCCAGCGGCGTCATACACCGGGACCGTTGGCGCCTTCGTCGACGCCGTACTCGAGAACCCGACGCGCTGGCGCCTGATTCTGACGTCTGTCGAGAACGCCCCCAGCGAGTATCACGGCTTGCTGAAGCTCTCTCGCGGAGCTGTCTTCGCCCGCGCCGAAGAACTGGCGCGCGCCGGGATTGCCCTCGAACCGAAGCTCGAAGGCCTTGATCCGGTTCTCCTCGCACACACCATGATGTCGTTTGCCGAAATGCTCGGACGACTGGCCGTCAGCGACCCCGAAGCCTATACCCGAGAACGACTTTCCGCTTTTGCGGTTGCTCTCGCCCAGTCGGTCGGGCGTTAGCAGACCACTGAAACCTGTCGGTCGGATCTGCTTCAATACACGCATGACATCACCATCGATCGAACCGCTGCAGCTCTTCGAAACATCTCCCGGAAACTGGTCACTGATGCTCACCGACCAGCACTTCGGCAAGGTGGCAGCGGTATTCGAGCAGGTAGAGGGCTTCGAAGGTTCCGGCTACGACTGGGCGTCGGTGGCCCATGCCGTGGTGGGTCGGGATGCACAGCATCTTGAGGGCCGCTTCGGCACCGATCCGAAGCGGGCATGTTTGTTGCGTACGGCGGCGACCACGAAGCTCTTGGTGAACTCGGTGTGCTTCTCGCCAAGGCGTATTCGGATGCCGAGTACCTCGGCGGACTCGTCGCTATTTCCGAACTCGACTAGAACTCCCTATCGAAACGACATCGGCCCCACACCTAGGTGCGGGGCCGATACCGAACGAAAGATCTAGCCGACCAGCAGCTCGGCAATCTGAATCGTGTTGAGCGCGGCACCCTTACGCAGGTTGTCGCCCGAGACGAAGAGCGCGAGTCCGCGGCCTTCGGGGACACCCTCGTCCTGACGGATGCGACCGACCAGCGACGCGTTGCCACCGGCGGCGGCGAGCGGCGTCGGAACCTCGACCAGCTCGACGCCCGGAGCGTCGGCCAGCAGTTCCTTGGCGCGAGCAACCGAGAGCGGGTTGGCGAATTCCGCGTTGATCGCGAGCGAGTGCCCGGTCACGACGGGTACGCGCACGCAGGTGCCCGAAACCAACAGATCGGGAAGCCCGAGGATCTTGCGGCTCTCGTTGCGGAGCTTCTGATCCTCGTCGGTCTCGCCGCTGCCGTCATCGACCAGCGAACCTGCCAGCGGCAGGACGTTGAACGCGATGGGGGCGACGTAGTTGTTCGGGGCCGGGAACTCGACAGCGCTGCCGTCGTGAACCAGCTTCTCGGCGTCACCGACAACGGCGCGCACCTGGCCGAGGAGTTCCTCGACGCCGGCGATGCCGCTACCGGACACAGCCTGGTAGCTGGAGACGATCAATCGCTGCAGACCGGCTTCGTCGTGCAGAACCTTCAGCACCGGCATCGCTGCCATTGTGGTGCAGTTGGGGTTCGCGATGATGCCCTTGACCAGGTTCTTCGCGTCCTGCGGGTTGACTTCGCTGACCACGAGGGGAACCTCGGGATCCTTGCGCCATGCGGAAGAGTTGTCGACAACCGTCGCACCGGCCGCGGCAAAGCGCGGAGCCTGCGCACGGGACAGCGTCGCACCGGCGGAGAAGAGGGCGATGTCGATGCCCTTCAGATCCTCGTCGGACGTTGCTGCGGCATCCTCGACAACGATCTCTTCGCCGCGGAACGTCAGCTTCTTACCGGCGGAGCGTGCCGATGCAAAGAACCGCACCTTGTCCGCGGGGAAGTTACGTTCTTCGAGCAGAGTGCGCATGACGATGCCGACCTGACCGGTCGCACCGACAACAGCGATTGTTGTCATGAGAAATTACCGTCCTGTTCCTGCGTGTACTACAGCTTCTTCGTCGCCGCCGAGACCGAAAGCGGCGTGGATAACGCGCACGGCGTCGTCGAGTTCGGTGTCCTTGACCAGCACGGAGATGCGGATCTCGGAGGTCGAGATGAGGTCGATGTTGATGTCGGCCTTGGCCAGTGCCTCACAGAACGTGGCCGTGACGCCCGGGTGGCTCCGCATTCCGGCACCGACCAGGGAAACCTTGCCGATGTGGTCGTCGAACAAGATCTGTGTGAAGCCGATGTCTTCCTGACGCTTGGTCAGGATCTCGACGGCGCGGGGGCCGTCGGCGGTCGGCAGCGTGAAGGTGATGTCCGTCTTGTTGGTCTCCACCTTGGAGATGTTCTGCAGCACCATGTCGATGTTGATCTCGGCATCGGAGACAGCGCGGAACACCTTGGCAGCATGTCCCGGTGTGTCCGGCAATCCGACAACGGTGATCTTGGCTTCGCCGCGATCGTGCGCGACTCCGGTGATCAGGGCCTCTTCCACAGGAATGTCCTCCATCGATCCGGACACGATTGTTCCGGGCTTGGTGGTGTATGACGAACGGACGTGCACGGGCACGTTGTAACGACGGGCGTACTCGACGCACCGGAGCATGAGCACCTTGGCACCACACGCTGCGAGTTCGAGCATTTCCTCGAAGGAAACCGTCTCGAGACGGTGAGCGTCGGGGACGATGCGCGGGTCGGCGGAGAAAACGCCGTCGACGTCGGTGTAGATCTCGCACACGTCGGCGTTGAGCGCAGCTGCCAACGCAACGGCGGTGGTGTCCGATCCACCGCGTCCGAGCGTCGTGATGTCTTTACTGTCCTGGCTGACGCCTTGGAATCCGGCGACCAGAACGATCGAGCCTTCGTCGAGCGCCGTGCGAACACGGCCGGGCGTGACGTCGATGATCTTGGCGTTTCCGTGGCTGCCGGTCGTGATGACTCCGGCTTGTGAGCCCGAGAACGAACGAGCCTCAGCGCCGAGAGAATGAATTGCCATCGCAACCAAGGAGTTGGAGATGCGCTCACCCGAGGTCAGCAGCATGTCCATTTCACGGGCCGGCGGGGAAGGGCACACCTGCTGAGCCAGGTCGAGCAGCTCATCGGTGGTATCGCCCATCGCAGACACCACGACGACGACATCATTGCCGGCCTTCTTGGTCTCGACGATCCGTTCAGCGACTCGTCGGATGCGCTCGGCGGTTGCCACCGAGGATCCGCCGTACTTCTGGACGACGAGAGCCACGCGTTTCTACCTCCAGGTCGAAATTGTTTACAGATACCAGAGGTCGAGCTTACCGACGTGGTCCTGGGACTTCCCGACGCGTACTGACCTCGGCCCTTACCTCGGGTTCGGATTCACGCCGGATCAGTTGCGAGATCCCGTTTCGCATTGACGTCGCGGAACGTGAACCACCGGCAACGTAACCGACAACGGCGACGGCAACTCCGCAGGCGAGGAGGATGCGGATGCTGCTGACCAGTGAACTCGCGACGGTGTCGAACACTGCAACGGCCGCGTCAGGGGACACGATGTCTTGCATTGTGTAAATAATCCCGGCGCACGACAGTCAGCGCCAGGCCGCGGTACTCAACGCACCGGTCACGATCAGGACACAGCAGAGTATCCATCGCGACACTCGGGTCACGGGCGATTGCCGCGAGTGGGCTTGATCTTGGCCGTGATGCGGTGGATACGGAGGTCGTCGGGAGGTATTCGGAAGGTCTCGTGCACGTCGACCGTCATCAGATTCTTGCCGAACAACCCTGCGTCGAGGAGGTACTCGGCTACGACATTATCGCCGTCGACGCTCCATTCCACATCTCGGATCGCACGCACCAGACGAAACTGTGGACCGCCGGACAGGCTGCGCCGCAAGTGATTTCCCGAAAACCCGGTTTTGATCCCCGCCTCGTGTCGCACGGCATCCGGAGCCAGCGGTACTGAATTACCGTCGTGTGAGAGAAGCGCATCGAGGTATGCGCGCGCCACAGCAATTCGAGGATCATCCATGCGATCAGTCGATCATTTCGGAGCACGAAACAACAGCACCGTTCAACGACAATTTCGGCATGTCGCCGAGACCCCACCTCATTCGCCGACATTCCAGGAGTAGAGTGCAGTGCATGCAGCGCGCACTCCTTCTTGGTTGCCGCGACGGGGTCTGATCCAGACTGGCCTCCCGTCGCGGGGTTTTGTGTGCGCCGGTCGACCAAGCCTTCCGGACTTTCGGTCTTGACCAACAGGTCATCAGGCCGGGTCCACAATCGTTGGAGATCACCCCATGTCCCCCGCTGACGCATTCACCACCGGCACTCGCATCATCACGCCTCCCACCAAGCCGGCACCGGCCGACCAGCCTGCGTGGAACACGCAGAAGAACTCGTCGATGCCCACGTTCCGTTACCGGCCATTCTCCGAAGAAGTCGAAACGGTCACGCTGCCGGACCGCACTTGGCCGGACAAAGTCATCGACCGCGCCCCGCAGTGGTGCGCCGTGGACCTGCGTGACGGCAACCAGGCCCTGATCGACCCGATGAGCCCGGCGCGTAAGCGTCGTATGTTCGATCTGCTGGTCCGGATGGGTTACAAGGAGATCGAGGTCGGCTTCCCGTCGGCAAGCCAGACGGACTTCGACTTCGTCCGCGAAATCATCGAAGACGGCGCAATCCCGTCCGATGTCACCATCCAGGTGCTGACGCAGTCGCGTCCCGAGCTGATCAAGCGCACGTTCGAGGCGTGTGAAGGCGCTGAGAACGCGATCGTGCACTTCTACAACTCCACCTCGATCCTGCAGCGTCGTGTCGTCTTCCGCGCCGACAAGGCCACGATCAAGAAGATCGCCACCGACGCCGCCGAACTGGTGCTCGCCGAGTCGAAGAAGTACCCGGACACCAACTGGCGCTGGGAGTACTCCCCCGAGTCCTACACAGGCACCGAGCTGGAGTACGCCAAGGAAGTATGTGACGCCGTCACCGAAACCCTGGGTGCCACGCCGGCAAACCCGGTGATCCTGAACCTGCCCGCGACGGTCGAGATGGCCACGCCCAACGTGTACGCCGACTCCATCGAGTGGATGCACCGCAACCTGGCTCGCCGCGACTCGGTCATCCTGTCGCTGCACCCCCACAACGACCGCGGCACCGGCGTCGCTGCAGCCGAGCTGGGCTACCAGGCCGGCGCCGACCGCATCGAAGGCTGCCTGTTCGGCAACGGCGAGCGCACCGGCAACGTCTGCCTGGTCACCCTCGCCCTGAACATGTTCACGCGTGGCGTCGACCCGCAGATCGACTTCTCCAACATCGACGAGATCCGTCGTACGGTCGAGTACTGCAACCAACTGCCCGTCCACGAGCGCCATCCGTACGGCGGCGACCTGGTCTACACCGCGTTCTCCGGCAGTCACCAGGACGCCATCAACAAGGGCCTCGACGCCATGAAGATCGACGCCGACGGCCAGAACGCCGACGTCGACGACATCGTGTGGCAGGTTCCGTACCTGCCCATCGACCCCAAGGACGTCGGCCGCAGCTACGAGGCCGTCATCCGCGTGAACTCGCAGTCCGGCAAGGGTGGCGTCGCGTACATCATGAAGGCCGATCACGGTCTGGTGCTGCCGCGTCGTCTGCAGATCGAGTTCTCGCAGTCCGTCCAGAAGATCACCGACGGCGAGGGCGGCGAGGTTTCGCCGAAGGAAATGTGGGACGTCTTCCACGAGGAGTACCTGGCTCCCGTCCGCCCGCTCGAGCGCATGAAGCAGAAGGTCACCGCGTCCGAGGAGGACGGTGGCACTGATGCGATCACCGCGATCGTAAAGGTGAACGGCAAGGAGCAGGAGATCTCGGGTACCGGTAACGGCCCGCTCGCTGCCTTTGTCGACGCTCTGGGAAGCATCAACTTCGACGTTCGCGTTCTCGATTACTCCGAGCACGCCATGTCCGCTGGTGACGACGCCCAGGCTGCCGCATACGTCGAGTGCGCCGTGACCGGCCCCGACGGTCAGAGCACCGTCGTCTGGGGCGTCGGTATCGCTACCTCGATTACGACGGCGTCGCTGCGAGCAGTGGTTTCGGCAGTTAACCGCGCTAGCTAGGACAACTGTCGAGTGTGGCTCCTATCCATTCGGATAGGAGCCACACTTGTCTGAACTTCACATCGATTTTCGATGAACGACGTACGTCCTGAATCGGATATTAAAGAATTCATTACCGTTATTTCATCCTTTGAGGATGATGCGGATGTGGTCACCGCGTGAGATAGTTCATCTCAGACAATTCCGACCTGCGAAATGGGGCTCGACATGGATTCCTTCTGGGATTTCCTCTGGGTGATACTCGTCAGTTTTGCGTTCGTCGCATACCTGATTCTGCTGTTCTCAATCATTACGGACCTGTTCCGCGACCACAAGACTTCAGGCTGGAAGAAGGCTATCTGGGTATTCTTCCTCTTCGTCATTCCCTGGCTCACGGCGCTCATCTACCTGATCGTCAAGAGCGACGGTATGGCTCAGCGCTCCATGGAGGCAGCGCACCAGGTCAAGCAGGCACAGGACAGCTACATTCGTGAGGTAGCGGGTAAGTCTCCCGCCGAGGCAATCGCAGACGCGAAGGCACTTCTCGACGCCGGCACCATTACCGAAGACGAATTCGCCTCCCTGAAGGCCAAGGCTCTGGCAGCCTGATTCATCTTCAGTTCAATTGCAGGTTGCACCACCAAAGCGGGAGCGGCACTAATCGTGCCGCTCCCGTTTTGTTTATTCTCCGACGGCCCGTGCAACGTCGCGGAACGCCGCGAGCACCACTGCGATCGCGGGACTTCGATCGGCGTGCAATCGCGTGGCCAATTCATAGACCCGGGCAGCACGCACACCGGCGATCGGTTTCCTCGACACTGCAGGATGTGTGATCGCGTGCCGCGGCATCAACGCCACTCCGTGTCCGGCGGCGACCAACTCCTCGATAACCCGGAAATCGTTTATCCGATGTCCGACGCGAGGTTGCACACCGGTAACAGCCGCGACTGACATCAGTACGTCGTCGACCGGAAATCCTCCGCGCACACTGATCCAGTTCTCGTCCACCAACTGATCCAACCGAACCGAATCCTGCTTTGCCAGAGGATGATCCGGCCGCAGCACCAAGTCGATGGGCTCACGCATCAGAGACTGCACGCTCACCCGCGGAAACGACGTCTCCGCAGCGCGTTCGTCGCGATGGGTGAGGATCACGTCGTGATCGGCCAGAAGCCGCGGCACCGCAGACGCCGGCTGATCCACGTCGCACGCATCGATGTCGACGCCGGACCCTTCGAGTGCCGTCAACACCCTGGGCAGCAGCAGCGCCGCCCCGGACGGAAAGAACGCCACCCGCACCTTGCCTCGCGGCGAAACCCGGTACGACGCCATCTCCGCGTCCGCACGTTCGAGAGCGGCCACCACGTCGTCGGCGCGCAGCACCAACGCACGGCCGGCGTCGGTGAGCCTGAGTTTGCGCCCGTCCGGTTCCAGGAGCGGCACACCGGCCTCGCGGGCGAGGATCTTGAGCTGCTGCGAGACTGCGGACGGAGTCATGGAGAGGGCGTCGGCGGTGCTTCCGACCGTTCCTCTGTCCGCCAGCTCACGCAGCACTCTCAACCGGGTTGCATCCATGTAGAAAAACTACATTAATGGTCCATCTTTATTCGCTTGTCCTGATGCTTTACACAGCTCACGATTAACGACATGACTCCTCGCGACCGCCTTCTCGGATTGACCGTCGCGATCATGTGGGGATTGAACTTCCTGGCGATCCGGGTCGGACTCGACCACTTCCCGCCGTACTTCTTCGCCGCGCTGCGCTTTTTGCTCATCGCGATTCCCGTGATGATCTTCGTGCCGCGCCCTCAGGTTCCGGCGCGATGGCTGTTGCTCTACGGCTTCGGTTTCGGTTTCGGCCAATTCGTCTTCCTGTACTGGGCGATGCACACGGGTATGCCGACCGGTCTCGCCTCGTTGGTCCTGCAGTCGTCCGCTCCCTTCACTGTTCTGCTGGGCGCAGTTCTGTTGCGGGAGAAGCTCAGCGCGTGGCAGGTGTCCGGCATCGGTGTTGCCGTGGCGGGTATGGCCCTGATCGGATGGGATCGCTCGCACCAGGCCGCGTTGTTACCAGTGATCCTGACCCTGCTGGCCGGCTTGTCCTGGGCTTTCGGCAACCTCGGTAGCCGCCTCGCGGCCGCGGGTACCACCGGGGACCCAGCGCCCATGCGCCTGATGTTGTGGATGTGCGTCATTCCTCCGCTGCCGATGCTTGCCCTGTCCGCTGCCGTCGAAGGTCCGAGCACGGGCTGGGAGGCCCTCGGAACCTCGTTCAGTGCCGACGGGTGGCCGGCGCTGATCGGACTCGCGTACATCGTGTTGATCGGCACCATCGCCGGGTCGGGCATCTGGACCATCCTGATGGGACGCTATCCCGCAGGCACGGTCGCACCACTCTCGCTGCTCGTCCCGGTAGTGGGAATCGGCGCATCCTGGCTGTTCCTGCACGAAAATCCCAGCGCATTGTCACTGGTGGGAGCCGTAGTCGTGATCGCCGGGGCAAGCGCCGCCCAGATCCGACGCACCCCCAAGGCCGCTGTTCCGTCGAACACACCCGTACGACAAGCACCTGCACGACTCGAAGTCTGACGGCGCGCTGTGCCAAACTCGGGCCGTGGGAACTGGACTATCGATCACGACACGCGGAAAGCTCGCCCTGCGCGCTGCCGCCACAGCCTCCTGGGCATCGCAGAAAGCCGGCCGCGGCAAGGGCTCCATGATCGGTGGGCTCATCGCCCTCAAGATCGACCCGACGCTGATGACCCAACTCGGACGCGGGAAGCGAACCGTTGTCGTCACCGGCACCAACGGCAAGTCGACAACAACGCGCATGACGGCAGCGGCACTCGCGACGCTTGGTGACGTAGCAACACAGGCCGACGGCGCCAACATGGACGCCGGAATCGTCGCGGCACTGGCAAACCGGATGAACGCGCCGGTCGCGGCACTCGAAGTCGACGAACTTCACGTTCCCCATGTCGCCGACGCCGTGAACCCCGAAGTGATCGTGCTCCTGAATCTGAGCCGCGATCAGCTGGACCGCGTCGGCGAGATCAACATGATCGAACGCAAACTGCGGGCATGCGTCAACGCGCACCCGAAAGCGGTCATCGTCGCCAACTGTGACGACGTGCTGGTCACCTCCGTGGCATACGACGCCCCCAACGTCGTGTGGGTTGCGGCCGGCGGCGGCTGGGCAAGCGATTCCGTCAGCTGCCCGCGCACCGGCGAACCCATCGTGTGGGAGGGAAAGCACTGGCGCAGTACCGGTTCGGACTTCGCGCGGCCCGAGCCGGCGTGGTGGCTCGACGACGACAATCTCTACGGCCCTGATGGCTTGAAGATTCCGATGACGCTGACGCTTCCCGGAAAAGCCAACCGCGGCAACGCAGCTCAGGCCGTCGCTGCTGCAGTGGCCTTGGGCGCGGATCCGGTCGGCGCAGTTGCCGCCGCGTCGACGGTCCAGGAAGTTGCCGGGCGATACAGCACCGTCCAGGTGGGCTCCCATTCCGTCCACATGCTCCTCGCGAAGAATCCCGCCGGCTGGCAGGAAGCACTGTCGATGATCGACCCTTCCGTCGACGGCTTGGTCATCGCCGTGAACGGGCAGGTCCCCGATGGCGAGGATCTCTCCTGGCTGTGGGACGTGAAGTTCGAACACTTCGAAGGCGTCAAGGTAGTCGCAGCGGGTGAGCGCGGAACCGACCTCGCAGTGCGCCTCACCTACGCCGGCGTCGAGCACACCTTGGAGCCGGATCCCTTGCGCGCCATTGCTTCCTGCCCGCCCGGTCGCGTCGAAGTTCTTGCCAACTACACGGCATTCCGCGATCTGAACACCGCAATCGCCAAGGAGACTCGCGATGTCTGATTCGACAGTGCGCATCGGGCTTGTCCTCCCCGACGTCATGGGCACCTACGGCGACGGCGGTAACGCCCTGATCCTGCGTCAGCGCCTGCGCATGCGCGGCTACGACGCCGAGATCGTCGACATCACGCTCAACGACCCGGTGCCGGATTCACTCGACGTCTATGCCCTCGGCGGTGCTGAGGATTCTGCGCAGCGCCTCGCTACCCGGCATCTCGCGAAATACCCCGGACTGCAGCGCGCAGCCGAGCGCGGCGCACCCGTCCTCGCTATCTGCGCTGCCATCCAGGTTCTGGGCAACTGGTACGAAACCTCGAGCGGCGAGCGCGTCGACGGCGTGTCGATGCTCGACGTCACGACCGCACCGCAGGAAAAGCGCTCGATCGGTGAAGTCATCACGAAGCCCTTGATCAAGGGGCTCACCGCACCGCTGTCTGGATTCGAAAACCATCGTGGTGGAACCACTCTCGGCGCCGACGCGTCCGGCTTCGCACGCGTCACGCACGGTGTCGGCAACGGTGTCGGCGACGGCCTGGAGGGCGTCACCCAGGGTTCCGTCATCGGCACGTACATGCACGGACCGGTCCTGGCCCGCAATCCCGAGTTGGCGGACCTGTTACTGATGCGCGCTCTGGGCGTGGACTCACTCGAGCCCCTGCACCTGCCCGAGGTCGATCAGCTTCGCAAGGAACGACTCTCGGTTCGCTGATCTGTAGAGTTGGAGCGCTTCTGCATCCCGGCACTTCTGCTTACCGCACCAGGGCGCCTGGAAACGTAAAGTCGACACGGACCGCCCGACCACGAACAGGACGCCAATGAGTACCCTGCAAACTCTGGATCGTGGGCTGCGTGCGCTCGACATCATTGCCCAGTTCCCGACCGGGATTTCGGTTGCGGACCTTGCTCGTGAGCTCGACGTGCACCGAGCCATCTGCTATCGCATCGTTTCGACACTCGAAGCACATTCGCTGATCGCTCGCATCGAGGATGGACGGATTCGTCTTGGTGTCGGAGCCGCGGTTCTCGGTTCTTGCTTCGAGCCACAGCTCAACCGGGACGGGCAGTCCCTACTCCACTCACTGGCAAACACCACGCGTGCAACCGCCTTCATATCCGTTGCGCAAGGCCAGGATTGCGTTGTACTGATGGTCGCCGAACCCGAAGACACTCTCATCCGAGTGGGATACAGAACCGGCACGCGACACCCCCTCGACAAGGGTGCTGCCGGTATCGCGATATTGGCCATGCGGCCCGACGCTGCGTCTGATTCCGAAGAGATCAAACGGGCACGCAAGGACGGATACAGCCTGACTGTGGGGCAACTCGAGCACGGCGCCATCGGCATTGCCTCCGGGATTGCACTGCCGGAGAACCTCGGATCGGCTACGAACCTCGAACGCAGCGTCGGCGTTGTGGCGATCGACGGTCTCGACACCGAACTCGCTGCCCAAGCCGTGATGACCACAGCGCGAGAACTCGAACGCCTCATCTCTGCCTGATCGTTCCGTCGGGGAAATCTTCGCCCGACTGTGTTTTTCAGCCATCTTGACCTTTGAATGTGACCTCACTTACCCTGTGCGAAGTGCGCTCAAAGCACACTATGTGCGCTATTAGTAACTTCACAGTTCAGGACGGTTTATAGAGATGTCAGAAGTCATGAACGGATGCCCGATCGATCATGCGGCTCTTAACTCGGGATGTCCGGTATCCGGAAAGGCAGCCAGCTTCAATCCCTTCGGCGGCGACTACCAGGTGGACCCCGCTGCGTCGCTGCGCTGGTCCCGTGACGAGGAGCCCGTGTTCTTCAGTCCCGAGATCGGCTACTGGGTCGTCACTCGCTATTCGGACGTCAAGGCCGTCTTCCGCGACAACATCCTGTTCTCGCCGTCCATCGCACTGGAGAAGATCACCCCTGTCTCGGAGGAAGCCACCGCCACCCTCGCCAAATACGACTACGCGATGTCGCGCACCCTGGTGAACGAAGACGAGCCGGCGCACATGCCGCGTCGCCGCGCGTTGATGGATCCGTTCACGCCGGCGGAACTCGTGCACCACGAGCCGATGGTTCGGCGCCTCGTCCGCGAGTACGTCGACCGCTTCGTGAACTCAGGCAAGGTCGACCTCGTCGACGAAATGCTGTGGGAGGTCCCGCTCACCGTGGCGCTGCACTTCCTCGGCGTGCCGGAGGAGGACATGGACGACCTACGCAAGTACTCGATCGCGCACACCGTCAACACCTGGGGCCGACCTGCACCCGAGGAACAGGTCGCGGTCGCCGAAGCCGTAGGCAAGTTCTGGCAGTACGCAGGCACGGTGCTCGAAAAGATGCGCAAGGATCCCTCCGGCCACGGCTGGATGCCCTACGGTCTCCGCGTTCAGAAGGAACAACCGGAGGTCGTCACCGACTCCTATCTGCACTCGATGATGATGGCGGGAATCGTTGCCGCTCATGAGACCACCGCCAACGCATCAGCCAACGCATTCCGCTTGCTGCTCGAAAACCGGAGCGTGTGGCAGGAGATCTGCGAGGATCCCGGTCTGATCCCGAACGCCGTCGAGGAGTGCCTGCGACACTCTGGCTCAGTTGCCGCGTGGCGCCGACTGGCCACTGCCGACACCCGAATCGGCGACATCGACATCCCGAAGGGCTCCAAGCTCCTGATCGTCACATCGTCCGCGAACCGCGACGACCGCCATTTCGAGAGCGGGGACGAGTTCGACATCCGTCGCGAGAACTCCAGCGATCACCTCACTTTCGGCTACGGCAGCCATCAGTGCATGGGCAAGAATCTGGCTCGCATGGAGATGCAGATCTTCCTCGAGGAGATCACCACACGACTCCCACACCTGGAACTCGTCCCCGATCAGGAGTTCACCTACCTACCGAACACCTCATTCAGAGGTCCGGATCATGTTTGGGTGCAGTGGAATCCGGACGCAAACCCTGAACTCCGCGATGCTTCGATTCTCCTGCGACGACAGCCCGTGAAGGTCGGCGAGCCGTCCAAGACCAATATCTCGCGCACGGTGCGAGTGGAGGCGATCACTCCCGCCGCCGACGGCGTGGTCACGGTGACCCTTTCCGATCCTTCCGGCAAAGCACTTCCGAAGTGGACGCCGGGCGCGCACATCGACATCGATCTCGGCGATCTGACGCGGCAGTACTCGCTGTGCGGCAACCCTGACGATCTGTCCCGCTACGAGATCGCCGTGCGCGAAGAGTCCGAAAGCCGGGGCGGCTCGCGCTACGTGCACCACACTCTCGAAGCCGGAAACACACTCAAAATGCGTGGGCCCCGCAACCATTTCAAGCTCGATCCGGCTGCCGAGCGCTACGTCTTCGTGGCAGGCGGCATCGGTATCACGCCGATCGTGACAATGGCCGATCACGCCAAGGCCGCCGGCAAGGACTACGAGATCCATTACTGCGGACGCGATGTCGCCACGATGGCGATGCTCGACAGGCTGAATGCCGATCACAGCGACCACCTTGTCGTGCATTCCAGCGCCGCTGGCAACCGTCTCGACATCGCGACAGTGTTCTCCACTGCGACGGCACACACTCAGATCTACTCCTGTGGTCCTGAACGACTGCTCTCCGCGCTCGAAGAGGCTACTGCGCACTGGCCGGAAGACTCGCTGCACGTCGAGCATTTCACCTCGACGCTCGCGACACTCGACCCGTCCAACGAGCACGCGTTCGAGGTCGAACTCCGCGACTCAGGTCTGACAATCCAGGTCGCTGCCGATCAGACCCTCCTCGACGCGTTGCGCGCCTCCAATATCGACATCCCCAGCGATTGCGAGGAAGGCCTGTGCGGTTCGTGCGAGGCCCCCGTACTCGACGGCGAGGTGGATCACCGAGACATGGTGCTCACGAAAACCGAACGCGCTCAGAATAAATCGATGATGACCTGCTGCTCGCGCGCCTGCGGACAGAAGATCACACTCGCGCTCTGACCCACATTTCCCCGTTTCTTCCCGACCCGAAAGGATCCTCATGGGATCACAGACAACCCAGGTCTCCGACCTGGAAGAGCCTCCCGTCAGCGACGCCGTTCCCCGCAGTAGTTTCAAGCGCGTACTGACCGGCAGCATGGCTGGTGCCGTTCTCGAGTGGTATGACTTCGCGATCTACGGCATCCTCGCCGCCACCGTACTGGGGCCGCTTTTCTTCCCGGGCGACAGCGGCGTTGCGAAGCTGCTGCTCGCACTCGCCACCCAGGGCCTGGGCTTCGTCGCCCGGCCGCTCGGCGGCATCGTATTCGGGCACCTTGGCGACAAGTACGGCCGCAAGCCGATGCTGGTGACCACCTTCATTCTGCTGGGTACGGCGACTGCCGCGATCGGATTGCTACCCACCTACGAACAGGTGGGCATCTGGGCCACTGTCGGGTTGGTGGTACTGCGCATGATCCAGGGCTTCGCGCTCGGCGGCGAGTTCGGTGCCGCAGTGCTGCTGGTCAGTGAGTACGGCGAACCCAAGCGTCGTGGTTTCTGGGCCTCGTGGCCGCAGGCCGGTGCTCCGATGGGTACGGTTCTGGCCACTGTCGTGGTCTCGATTCTCGTATTCGCAGTCCCGGACGAGGCGTTCGACCAGTGGGGTTGGCGCATCGCCTTCCTGTTCGCGATCCCGCTGCTCGCCATCGGCTTCTGGGTGCGTCGCGGCGTCGAGGAATCGCCTGTGTTCAAGGCCGCACAGGAGCAAGCCGCACAGGCTCCGCAGGAAGAACGCTCGAGCATTTTCGAAGCCTTGTCGCGACCGAGTGTGGTGCTCATCGGTCTCGGTATGCGCATCGGCGAAAACATCGCTTTCTACATCTATACGATCTTCGTTATCGCTTACGCCACCACATATTTCGACTTTGCGCGCGGCGATGTCATCATGGCCGTTACCTTCGCCTCGGTGTTCCAGTTCGTCGGCATGATCGGTGGCGGAGCGTGGTCCGACCGTGTCGGCCGCCGCATCGCAATGCTCGTGCCCGCTGTCGTCCTCATGATCTGGGCGCCGGTCTTCTTCTGGCTCGTGCAGCTCGAGAGTCTTCCGATGCTGTGGCTCGGTGTGTGCGTCGGCGCACTGTTCCACGGCATGCTCGCCGGACCGGAAGCAGCCTGGATCACCGAGTTGTTCCCGACCCGCTACCGTTATGCCGGCTCCTCGCTGGTGTTCCAAGGCTCGTCGATCCTCGCCGGTGCACCCGCCCCGTTCATCGCCATCTGGCTCATCGAGAACCACGGCGTCGGCATGGTCGTGGGTTACCTGGTGATCACGATGTCGATCACTGTGATCGCCCTCTTGGCAAGCCGCGAGACCAAGGGAGTCGACCTCGACAAGGTCGAGTAGTCCCGGCAGCTGAAACTCCGAGGACGTCGAGAACGGCAACGAGGTCATTGGGCGGACCTTCTCCGACTCCCGTGTGGTGTCTGTAGAGACTCGGTTTGCAACGCATCGTCGGAAATCTGGATCTGTGCCTGGGATCTGGATTTTCGACGATGCGAGACTGAACCGACGGCCTTACTCTGGTCGTCATTTCGAGAACACGCCTCGCGATCAGTGCGCGGCAGAGTCCTTCGTTCCCTCGGTGAGAACCAACTCCACTGCCAGCAGTGCCGCGCAGGCCAGACCGGCCACCAATTCCGGGACGGCGGTGAAAGTACCGCCCAGGATCACCGCAATAGCGACGCCGAATGGCACGAGGGTTCGCGTCGACGAATCATGCAATCGGATGTGAATGAACCACAGTGCTGCCAGGATGACGGCCACCGGCACCGTGACGGCCGCACCGGTCACCAACGCGCTGCCTTCGGCGTGGCCGGTCCAATAGTCGACGCGGGAAGCCAGGCCGGCACCGATGGCAGCGGCGGACGCAAAGATGAAGTAGTGCCCGAAACCCCAGACGAAGGGCGAGACGTTGTCGCCGCCGAGAGCGTCGCCGGCGTTTCGCTGGAAGTACAGCCACCACAGGCTGAAGACGATCAGGATTCCGCCGACCACGACGTACGCCACTTTGGCCGCCGGATGTTCACCGGACACCGCGTCCTGAATCGCGACGGTGGTGGACAGAATCGTTTCGCCGAGAACGATGATGAAGAACAGTGAGTACCGCTCGGCGATGTGGTGTGGATGCCAGGGCGTCATTCCCGGCTTCTCCGACCACACCGGCACGGCAAATTCGCACAGCACCAGGAACAGGAACGTCGGGACGTAGATCGCGGCCGGTACAAAGTAGAAGCCGATCCACCCGAGTTGAACGAGCACGATACCGAGGGCGTATCTGCGGGCGGTGAGTGCGTGTTCGGGATCGTTTCTCGACACTCGAACCCATTGAATCACCAGGGCTATTCGCATGATGACGTAGCCGAGAATGATCAGCAGCGGATCGTTGTCGAAGAAGCGCGGAATCCCGGCTGCGAGTACCAGCGCGCCCAGAATCTGGAAGATCGTCAGAAGTCGCGCAATGCCGTCGTCGTTGTCGTAGGCGGAGGCAAACCACGTGAAGTTGAGCCACGTCCACCAGATCGCGAAGAACGCCATCGCGAAGTGCCCGACACCGGTGGCCGCGTGCCCTTCACTGATCGCGTGGTGAAGGCCCGTGGCTGCCTGGGCAACTGCCACGACAAAGCACAGGTCCGTCAGCAGTTCGAGGGGTGTGGCTACTCGATGTGCCTCATGCGGATCACGGGGAACCAACGGCCGGATGAATGAATTGATACGACTCACGGTTCGCAGAGTAGCGCTCCGATAGCGGATGCGCTGGACCCACTCAGCGAGATTGTCCACTACAGCCGGGTTTGTCGTGATACGTGTAGAGGGAACAACTCCTGTCTGCGGTAGTCCTGCGGCAGTGACAATCAGCCTGCGGGCTCAGTCGCGTAACGAGGTAGTTCTCCATGTCTATTGCACTTTCCGAAGACCAGCGCGCTCTTGCGCAGTCGGTTCGCAGTTACATCTCGCGAGCGGACCCACTCGCCGAGGCTCGCGAGAGTCTCGACAATCCGACGCACGAATTGCCGTCGGGGTGGTCGACTTTCGCCGAGCTTGGCTGGTTGGGCGTCCACCTGCCGGAGGAATACGGTGGCGCCGGGTTCGGCTTGCCTGAATTGTCCGTGGTGGTAGAAGAATTGGGATCCGCGGTGACTCCCGGGCCGCTGCTTCCGACGGTGTGGGCATCGGCGGTGATTGCCGCGGCAGGAGCTATCGAACAACAGGCCGAACTGCTTCCGGGTCTGATCGACGGAACCGCTGTCGCAGCAGTCGGAATCGCCGCGACGGCCACCCTATCGGGCGTCAGTGTCGAGATTGCCGAACCTGTCGAGGTTCTGTGCGCTGCGATGGCCGACATTCTTCTGGTCGCGATCGGTGAGGACGTTGTTGTACTACGGCGCGAACAGGTACAGATCACCGGAGCTCCGACGCTCGATCCGACGCGCCCGCTCTCTGCGGTGACCACAAACGGTAGCGTCGACGCCGTTGCGGTTCTGCCCGGCGCGAGTGCCAACGCAGTGTCGATCGGACGCACCCTGGCGGCTGCCGAAGCCGCGGGCGTGATCACCGCGGCCACGAACCTGGCTGTCGAATATGCCAAGGCCCGCTTTGCTTTCGGCCGCGCAATCGGCTCCTTCCAGTCGGTAAAGCACATCCTTGCCAACATGCTCGTGGACCGCGAAATGTCGACCGCTGCAGCGTGGGATGCGGCCCAGGCAGCCTCCGACAACAAGGATCAGAGCGCCCTCGCCGCAGCTGTTGCCGTGGTGACCGCCCTCCCCGCCGCCATGCGGGTAGCGCAGAAGTGCATCCAGGTGCACGGCGGAATCGGCTACACGTGGGAGCACGACGCCCACCTGTATCTGCGTCGTGCGGGCGCCCTGAACGCCTCCTTCTCCCCCGTTGTCGCGCGAGCCGATATCGCCGACGCCACCGCCGCCGGGATCCGACGCGAATCGAGCATCGAACTGCCCGCCGAGGCCGACGAGTACCGCACGCAGGCTCGGGCTTTCGTCAAAGAAGCCGTCGCGGCACCTGCTGATCAGCTTCGACGCCTACTCGTCGACTCGGGTTATGCCGTTCCCCATTGGCCGAAGCCGTGGGGCCGCGGCGCGGGCGCCGTTGAGCAGTTGGTTCTGGAGGAGGAACTGTCGGCACTCGAGTTGCCGCAGTACGGAATCGGTGAATGGGTGCTCCTCACCGTTGTCGGACACGGCACCGCGGAGCAACACGAACGCTTTGTCGACGCCAGCCTCATGGGCACCGTGAAATGGTGCCAGCTGTTCAGCGAACCCGGCGCCGGTTCCGACGCAGCAGGCATCACTACCAGGGCTCGGCGCGTCGACGGCGGCTGGATTGTCAACGGCCAGAAGACCTGGACCAGCGGCGGTGTGACCTCCACGCACGGCATGGCAACTGTTCGCACCGACCCGGAGGCGCGAAAGCACAAGGGCATCACCATGATGCTGATCGACATGTCTGCGCCAGGAGTGCAGGTGCGTCCGATCAAGCAGATCACCGGTGATTCTCATTTCTCCGAGGTTTTCCTCGACGACGTGTTTGTTCCCGATGCCGATGTGCTCGGTGAAGTCAACGGCGGCTGGGGAGTTGCGCGGTCCGCACTCGGAAACGAGCGTGTCACCATAGGCCGGGAACGACTCGGTCTTGGCGTCACCTACAGCATCCACGATCTGTTCACCGTGGTGCGCGAACAGAACTCGGGCATGGATGACACGGTGGCCGACCTGGTTGCCGAGGATCTGGCGCTGCGGGCATTGACCACCCGAATCGCGGAACTCGCGGTGCTCGGCGCAGGACCGGGCCCCGAGGGCGCGGTCCTGAAACTCGTCGGCAGCGAACACGGTCAGCGACTCGCCGACGCCGGACTGCTGCTCTCCGGCTTCCTGCCCGCAGGCAGCGAACTGAAAATGCCTGTCCATCACAGTTTTCTGGAAGTGCGCTTCCAGACCATCGCCGGTGGTACGTCGGAAATCCTCCGCAACCAGATCGGCGAACTCATTCTCGGACTACCCAGGGAGCCAGCTCTTGCCTAACTCAGTTGATACCTCGCTCACCGGCCGCACCGCTGTCGTCACCGGCGCCGGAGCCGGCTTGGGCCGCACCGAAGCACTCGCATTGGCCTCTCGCGGTGCCAGTGTCGTGGTCAACGACATCGGTTCTGCTGCAGACGATGTCGTGCGCGAAATCGAAGCTCTCGGATCCCGTGCTATTGCGGTGACCGGCGACGTCAGCGACTGGTCGCTGGGAGATCGCCTGGTGGAAGCCGCGGTCGATACCTTCGGCAGCTTGGACATCGTGGTCAACAACGCCGGAATCACCCGCGACGCGATGCTCTTCAACATGACCGAGAAGCAGTGGGACGACGTCATCGCGATTCACCTCAAAGGCCATGCGGCGCTCTCCCGCTCGGCTGCGGTGCATTGGCGCGCCGCGGGCAAGGCTGCTGGTGGCCCGGTGTACGGACGCGTCATCAACACGGCGTCCGAAGCGTTTCTGCTCGGCGGTGCTGGTCAAGCCAATTACGCTGCCGCCAAAGCCGGCATCGTTGCACTGACGCTGTCCACCTCGCGCGGACTGGCGAAGTACGGCGTCACCGCCAACGCGATCTGCCCACGTGCCCGCACCGAGATGACGGCAGGCGTCTTTGCCGACGGCGAACCGGATACGGGACTCGACATCATGGCACCCGAACGTGTGGCCACCTTCGTGGCGTTCCTGGCAACTCCGGCAGCACAGACGATCAACGGCCAGGTGTTTGTCGTCTACGGCGACATGGTGGCGTTGATGGCCCCGCCCACGGTGCAACAGAAGTTTGTTGCCGCGGAGGGGGTCTTCACAGTAGAAGAGTTCGCAGATCAGCTGGTGCCCTATGTCGCCGAACTACCTGCGGGACAAACCTACACCGCGAGCAGCATCATCGAACTGGATACAACTGGCACCTAACCACTGTGCGCCTTTGTAACCGCCCGCGGTTAACAAAGGCGCACAGCACGCTAGCTCGGCAACATCGCCAATCGGCCATGTGCGCGAAATTCCGCTTCTATGGCGTCTCGGCCACCGTCGTCGAGTAAGACGTACTCACGCGTTCGTCCCACCCTGGTGTACACGGAATCGTCTGTGGCCCAAGCTGCGCGCCGTAGCGGCGTCTTGTTGACCTTGTTGCTTCCGGTCAAGGGCAACCGATCGATGACCCGAACGAATCGTGGCCACCACTTTGCGCCCATGTCCGGCTGCTCGTCGAGGAAATCACCGAAGCTCTTGGGGTCGAAGCTCACGCCGTCTTCCATCTCGACCACAACCATGACCTGGTCACCGGTCCGCGGGTCCGGAACGGCGAAGATCGGAGCGGCAGCCACTCCCGGAACCCGTTGCAAGACACGCTCAACCGGCGCGGCAGAGAAGTTCTCGCTGTCCACGCGCAACCAGTCGGAAGACCGTCCGGCAAAATAGAAGTAGCCGTCGCTGTCACGGTAGGCCAGGTCGCCGGACCAGAAATCGGCGCCCTTGACTCGATCCGCCATCGCCCCGGGGTTCTTGTAGTACCCCTCGAACGTGTGAGCCAGGCCGATTGCCACCATCTCACCGATCGCTTCGGCGTTGACCAGACGTCCGTCGCTGTCGAATTCCGCAGGCGGGCATTCGATACCCGTCGCTTCGTCGAGAACCCGGATGTCGAGACCGTTCTGCGGAATACCCAGAGAGTCCCGGGGCGTCTGCGGTGTGCGCCCGATCCGGAACACCCCTTCGCTGAGCCCGTAGCCCTCCATCACGGTGCATCCGTACCGCTCCGAGAATCGTCGGACGTCGGTTTCCGACGCCTCGGTGCCGAAGGCCAACTCCAGGGTGCTCTGCGCATCCCGGGGATCCTCCGGGCTGCTCAACGTGTACGACAGTGCCCGGCCGACATAGTTGACGTACGTGACGCCGTAGCGGTGGATATCCGGACCGAACTTGCTGGCCGAGAACTTCCTTGTCATCGCAACCGTCGCGCCGACGCACATCGCCGGAGCCAGGTTCAACATCACCGCGTTGCCGTGGAAGAGCGGCATGCACAGGTAGGTCACGGAATCGCGGCGCAGCGATACCCGATCGACCATGGCAGCTGTCAAGCGTGCCAACCGTCCCTGTCCGACGATCACGGCCTTCGGTGCACCCGTCGAACCGGAACTGAAGAGCAGCAGCGCTTTTTCTTCCGGTGTCGGCACAGTCTCGGGTAGTGCTGCTCCGCGGAACGGCGCCAGGAAGTCGGCGTACTCGGGGCTGTCGATGTTCAGGATGCGCTCGGGTGGCAGACCGTGGCCCGTGCCGTCGACGAGATGCGCCAAGGCATTCTCGGTGATGACGACGTCCACGTCTCCGTGGCTGATGTCATGTGCCAGCTCCGCGCCACTGCGACTGGCGTTGATACCCACAACGGCCGCGCCGGCCAAAGGTCCGGCGCCCAGCCAGAATACGAAGTCCGGAACATTCTCGAGCAGGATGCCCACGTGGATCTGACGGTCGCCTGGTTGCGGCACCAACGACGTCAATGCCGCTGCACGATCGGCACTTTCCTGCACCACCTCACGCCACGACCACGAAGTGTCCTCGTATCGAAGTCCAACTTTGTCGTCCTCGGCGCGGCTTCGAATGATTTCTGCGTACGTATCCACGTCGCTCCTTACTTCAGTAGTTCAGCCGGCACCGGGGCGGGCGGGTTGAAGGTGAGATAGTCCCCAGGGAAGCCGTCCTCGTCGAGGTCGTCGGGCTGCCAGCCGGCGAGCAGACCACTGCCGTCGAGCGCATGTACGGAACGACCGAACTCTTTGAGCAGGGGCAGACTGTATGCGACACGGCCGGTTACCTCGGACGGTTCAGCAGTGCAGAGCAGGAGTGCCGCTTCGGCCATCGTGTCCTCGGGTTCGGACGGCCATCCCGGAACCGCTGCGGCAGCGTGCTCGGTTGCGACGCCACGGTTGGGCGCAAGCGAATTCACCGCAATGTTGTCGCTGTACAGCTCCATCGCGGATCCCGTGCTGATCCGGTCCATCATCGCCTTCGTTCCGCCGTACAGAACTGATCCGGCCAGCGGATGCGGCGCAAAAGGCGGCCCGACGCGTGGCCCGGCCTGCCGGGACGAGATGTTGACGATCCACCCCGCGCCGTTCGCGCGCATGCTCGGGATGACCGCCTTCATCAGGTCCCAGGTGTTCCACACGTTCGTTTCGACGGAGTCGTAGAACCACTCTCGCGGCATGTCCGCAAACAGTGTCTCGTAGCGCCGCGACGCAGCCACGTTGTTGACGAGGATGCTCACCGGTCGTCCGAAGCTGTCCTCGATCCGCGCGATCAGTGCGGCGCGATCGAGTTCAGGAGTCCCCAGATCGACGGCAAAGCTTTTCGCGGTTCCTCCTGCCGCATTGATCAATCCGACGGTTTCCTCGAGCGAGCCTTGCAGGCTTCCGTCGCCGGCACGCAATGTGCGCGAGACCGCCGCGACCGGTATCCCCTCTGCTGCAATGCGTCTCGCAATCGCCCGGCCGATTCCCCGGCTGGCTCCCGTGACGACCGCGAGGCCTGTGAATCTGGTGCTGTCATTCGTCATGCGTTACACCTTCCATTTCCCCGACCACCGTGTCGGGCTGGGTTCCTTGACGCGTCCGCTACCGCAGAACTTGCGGCAGAGGACCAAGTTGTACAAGCTGACGGCCGCGGTTCCGGCCGGTCAGTACGTTTTCCAACGCCTGCGGGGCATTCTCCAACCCGTCTACGACGTCCTCGCGATAACGCAACCGCCTTGCGTCGAGTTGTTCGATTGCCCACTCGCGGTAGCGCGGATAGTGCTCGTAATGGTCGTACACCACAAAGCCTTGAATTTTCAGTCGCTTGCGAAGAACCGGGCGCAGTGGTGGCCCGAAGTCGGCTTCGGCGCCGTTGTACTCACTTGCCATGCCGCACACCACAACCTGACCGAAGTCGTTGAGCTGCTCGAACACCGCGGCCAGCGTCTCACCGCCGACATTGTCGAAATACAGGTCGACGCCATCCGGGCAGGTCCTCGCCAGTCCCGCAGCGATCGTCTCGTCAGTCCGATCGATGCAGTCTGCAAAACCGAGTTCGTTCACGACGTAGGCGACCTTGTCACCACTTGCGATGCCGACGACGCGGGCGCCGGCCAGCGCAGCCAATTGTCCGGCCACCATCCCGACGGCGCCACCCGCAGCCGAGATCACCACCGTCATACCGGCTTCGAGCGTCGACGCGAAGTGCAGTCCGCAGTACGCCACAAATCCCGGCCTACCGAGTACTCCCAGTTCCGCTTCCAGTCGAAATCCCGGACGTGGCTCCAACAAGTCCAGGTGCTCGCCTCGGACCGTGTGAAAGACCTGCCACGTATTTCCGCCACGAACCAGGTCCCCTGGCACAAAATCCGGGTGGCGTGACGTGACAACCTCACCAACCAACGCACCGTCGAGGCCTGCCTGCGGAGGGCTCACCCCTGCCAGCACGATGTCGCCGATCCCGGCCACCGCTCCGAGCGGTCCTGGGCGTCCGTCAGCGGACGGTAGGCGCCGCCTGGCGCTGGGATCGATCGCCAGATAGCAAGCCCGGAACAACACCTCACCGTCTTGCGGCTGCTGAATTGAAGCCTTCTCGACCGAAAAGTCTTCCGCCTGTGGAAGACCCTGTGGTGCGCGCAGGACGCGCACCGCCAGGTTCTCCCCCGTGGTCATACAGGTGCGCCGATCGAAGCACCCTTCTCCAGAACATTGCCCAGTTCCATGCCGATCGCGCCCGCGCTTCCCAGGGAGAAGGCGATCTGACGCCCCCACAGGAAGTAGCGATGGATCGGGTAGTCGACATCAGCGCCGATACCGCCGTGCAGATGCTGCGTTGCGTGAACAACTCGGAGTCCACCGCGCGATGCCCACCACTTGGCCACCAGTGCAGCAGCTTCCGCTTCACTCTCCACTCCGGTGTCCATCAGCCAGGCCGCGCGTTGCGCGGTCAGTCGGATGCTCTCGGTATCGAGATACGCGTCGGCGGCCCGGACGGACACAGCCTGGTTGGTGGAGATGGGTCGACCGAACTGGATACGCTCCGAGGTGTACTTTGCTGCCATGGCCAGCGCCTCTTCGCACACCCCAACAGCCAAGGCTGCCAGAGCAACCCGTGCTCGGCGCAGCGTCCATTCGTAAGTGGCAGTGCCGTCGCCAGGCAGAACGTCAGCGGCGCTGACGGTGGCCCCGTCGAACTGCACAGTGCTGTTACTTTCACGGTTTGTCACGTTCAACGTGGTGCGCGAAAGACGATCGGTGCGCACGATCATCACGCTGGTTCCGCCGTCGGGCATCGCCACCGGAACAACCACAGCGTCGGCAACGTCAGCAGCGGACACCGAATCGACGGTTCCGCGCAGCGTCCATCCGTCACCCGTTGCCTCTGCCCGCACCCGCAGGTTGGCACCGTGTCCGATGTCGAACGCGCCGGTGACAATCACGGAACCGTCGAGCAGTCCTGGAAGCCACGATGCTTTCTGCTCTTCGCTGCCGAACTCTGCGATCGGCAGCGCCGCCGTTGCGACGACCGACCACAGCGGTACCTGCGCAACGCGTCGACCCTGCTGCTCGAGAACTGCAGCGAGCCCAAGCATTCCGAGCCCCGCGCCGCCCACCTCTTCGGGCAGGGCGATTCCCAGAACGTCGGAATCGGCCAGCACCTTCCACAGGTCGGCGTCGAAGCCGCCTGCACTCTCCACCGTACGTAGTCGGTCGACTCCGGACTTCGCAGCAAAGATCGATTCACTCAGATCCCGCACCGCGGACAGATTGTCGTCGAATTCGAATTCCATGTCAGCTCTTTTCGTTCGGTGTTGCAGCCGGGCGACGACGCGCAGCAAGCGTCATACCCAGGCACTTGGCCGCGACAATTTCACGCATGACTTCGTTGGTGCCACCGCCGAAGGTGTTGTTCTGAGCGCGTCGGCCGAGGTTCTCGACGCGGCCTTCGAGCACTGCACCCGGAGTTCCCGGACGCAGCAATCCCTTGGCTCCCAGCACTTCCTGCAGCATTCCGTACGTAGTCACGACGGCTTCGGTGCCGAAGATCTTGGCGGCAGCAGAATCACCACCGCCCAAGGTGTTTGCGGCAACGTCGGCAACGAGTCGCAAGTTCATCAGATCGGCTGCACTGAGCAGCGCGTAGACCTCTGCCAGCTTTTCCCGGACCCATGGGATGTCGTAGACGTGGCCGTCACCGGCCGGTTCCGTCTTCGCCCACTCGACCACCTCGGCAAAAAGCTCGTTGGCGATACCACCGCGGGCGGCCAAGGCAACCCGCTCGTGGTTGAGCTGGTTGGTGATGAGCTTCCAACCCTGATTGAGTTCACCGACAACGTTGGTGAGCGGTACCCGCACATCTTCGTAATAGGTTGCCGAGGTGCTGATTCCGCCAACGGTGTGGATTTCCGTAACGGAGAATCCGGGAGCGCTTGTCGGTACCAGTACCACCGAAATGCCCTGATGTGTCGGAGCATCCGGATCGGTGCGCACGGCCAGCCACACCCAGTCGGCAAAGACGCCGGCGCTGGTGAAGATCTTGTTGCCGTTGATGACAAGCTCGTCACCCTCGATGCGAGCTCGCGTTTCGAGAGCAGCGAGGTCGGTACCGGCGTTGGGCTCGGTGTAGCCGATGGCAAAGATCAACTCGCCGGCCAGGATCGGGCGCAGGAAGAAGTCCTTCTGCGCCTGGGTTCCATGCTTGATCAACGCGGGGCCAACCGTGTTCAGCGTGACAAGCGACAGCGGTGCATTGGCGCGAATCACCTCGTCGTAGAACACGTACAGAGCTTCGGGGTTCTCCCCGCGGCCACCGAATTCTTCCGGCCACCCCAAGCCCAACCAGCCGTCCTTGCCCATCTGGCGCAGGATGCGATCGAAGACGGGTCCGCCTTCGGTCTGATCGACCAACGCGCGGCGATCCTCGTCGTTGATGATTTCGGCGAAGTACGCGCGCAATTCCTTGCGCAGAGTCTTCGACTCCTCTGACAAATCCAGGTACATGGGTAAGACTCCTCGAGAATATGGCTAGGAGCGCGGCAGGCCGAGAACGCGCTGCGCGATGACATTGAGTTGAATTTCGACGGTTCCGCCGCCGAAGAGAATCGATGGCAAACCGATGTGATCGATGCCGTAGTTGGCACGGGGATCGACCACTGCCGCACGTGGTCCCAGCAAACGGAGCAGATCTCGCGAACCCTCACGCTGGGCCAGTGCGTTGTATACCTTGGAGACGCTGATCTCGGCGCCGGGTTCTTGACCGGCCAGTCGGGCCGAAACGCCGCGCAGGTTCATGGCGGATAGTGCCAGTTCGCGAGAAATACTGCGCCCCAGACCTTCCACTGCATCCTCGCGCGAGCAGTCGTGACTACCGTCGGCGATAACCTGACGGAACTGCTCACTCGAACCGTGATGCAGACGCGAACCCATGCTCAGACGTTCGTTGGACAGTGTGGTCGCTGCAAGCTTCCAGCCCTGTCCCGGTTCGGCAACCAGGCACTCGTCCGGGACGAACACGTCGTCCAGGAACACCTCGTTGAACTCCGACTTGCCGGTGGACTGCTTGAGCGGCCGGACGTCGATGCCCGCCGACGTCATGTCGACCAAGAAGTACGACAGCCCACGATGTTTCGGAGCATCCGCGTCGGTGCGGGCGAGGCAGACGCCCCAGTCCGCTTCGTGCGCACCCGAGTTCCAGACCTTCTGCCCCGAGATGACCCAGCCGCCGTCCACCTTGCGCGCCTTGGTGCTCAATCCGGCCAGGTCGGAGCCTGCTCCCGGCTCGCTGAAGAGTTGGCACCAGATGATGTCTGCGCGCAGAGTCGGGTCGACGAACCTGTCCTGCTGCTCGGCATTGCCGTGTTCGAGAATCGTCGGCAGCACCCATTCGCCGATCACTGTGGACGGTTGCGCCCATCCACGCGTGGCGAACTCGTGAGCGATCACTGCCTGTTCCTGGGGACCTGCCCCCAAACCGTAGGGTTCGCGGTAATGCGGGGCAACAAGTTTGGCCTCGGCAAAACGAGCACGCCTGGCGCTTCCCTTGGCCGGAGCCCAACTCGCGTCGGTGGTTCCGTCGTCTGGCAGCAGTTCCACGTCGGCAAACACCCGACGTACTTCAGCCCGCAAGTCCGGCAACATGTCGGGATCGACAAACGAGAAGTCACGAACCGCGTCAGCAGAGCGCTCACCCAGTGTGTGTGCCCACCTCTCCTCCGCACCGACAACAGCCGCGATGCTGAGCGCGCGACGCCAGTACAGATGCGCGTCGTGCTCCCAGGTGAAGCCGACGCCGCCGAGCAACGTGACACATTCGAGTGCGTTCTCGATCCCGATCGGCAACGCCGCAAGAGCAGCCTGAGCGGAAACGAGCGTCTGCTGGTCCACGTCGTGTTCTTCCGACCTGGCTGCGTCCCAGGCTGCTGCACAGGCAATTTCGGAACGCACGAGCATCATGGCCGCTTTGTGCTGCACGGCCTGGAAGCTGCCTACCGGGCTGCCGAACTGAACCCGAGTCTTGACGTACTCGACTGCTGTGCGCAGCGCCCAACCCGCAAGCCCGCTGGCCTCGGCGGCGTACACGGTATTGACGATCAACTCGACGCGGTGCGGCGATAATCCGTCGACAATCTCCGCGGCCGACACCTGATGCTCGGTCAGAGTCAACGTGCCGATGGAGCGTGTCAGGTCGATTCCGTCCTCGACCTCCACTACCGCGGTGGCTGCCGGCGTAAGCCGGAACCACAGCGCACCTTCGCTGCTACGAGCCTGTACCAGAACGACATCCGCGCCGGGCAGGCCAAGGGCGGGGTCGGCAGTACCACTGACAGTCCACCCGGCGGCCGAGCGCTCCGCAACCAGAGAACCGCTGCAGACCGCACCGGTGGCACCATTTCCCAACTCGCCCAGCATGGTTGCCGCCGCGCTACCGGAACCGGCCGCAAGGACTCCACCGGTGATGACAGTCGGAACATACGATCCGGGGTAGAGCGTCATTCCCAACTGCTCGACGACCACTGCAAGTTCTGCAAGACCGGCACCGTCACCGCCGTATTCCTCCGGCAGATGCACCGCATGCAGACCCTGGCTGACCAACGCCTTCCAGGAATCCGGTTGCTCGCCGGCTGCGTAGCGTGTGAAATTGGCTCGGGTATCGGCAACTGCGCTGTTGCGGGCCGCAAACGCGGCTACCGCTTCGGCGAGATCACGGTGGTCTTCGAGCAGGGACAGTGCCATGGTGGGTTCCTCAATCTTCGGTTTCTACTTCGGCGTCAGATACGTTCGAGAATCAGACAGGTGGTTGCGGCCGACGCGCAGATCGCGATGAGGGCGATGGACTTGTCGCGTCGTTCCAATTCGTCGATCGCATTGGCCAGCAGACGAATACCGGTTGCCCCGGCCGGGTGACCGAGCGCAATGGCGCCACCGTTGACGTTCAGCAGGTCGTGGTCGACGCCGTGTGCTTGCGCAAAGGACATGGGCACCGAGGCAAACGCTTCGTTGACCTCGAAAAGATCAATGTCGGCGATCGTCAGGCCCGTGCGTTCCAACACGATGGACGCGGCGTCCACGGGACCGTCGAGCATGAACTCGGTGTCGCCGCCGATGACGCATTGCGCCAGTATCCGGGCCCGCGGCCGCACGCCCAGTGCCGAAGCGCGAGTTGCCGACATCAGCAGAGCAGCACTCGCACCGTCCGAGACCTGCGAAGACGTTCCAGCGGTGTGCAATCCACCCTCTTGAACGGTGCGCAGCTTAGCGAGCCCTTCCAGGCTCGACTCGCGCAGTCCCTGATCACGGTGAACCGGAGTGTCCTCCCCTGGAACCACCACGTCGATGATGTGCGAGTCGAATCGGCCGGCGTCCCACGCTGCAGCGGCCCGCTGTTGCGAGCGCAGCCCGAAGGCGTCGAGATCCTCGCGGCTGAAACCACGTTTGACGGCAATACGATCTG
The DNA here is from genome assembly GCF_019334125.1 of Rhodococcus globerulus. Classification (NCBI taxonomy): domain Bacteria; kingdom Bacillati; phylum Actinomycetota; class Actinomycetes; order Mycobacteriales; family Nocardiaceae; genus Rhodococcus; species Rhodococcus globerulus. The sequence continues at coordinate 4,753,401 of NZ_CP079698.1, read as the reverse complement.
CTGCGGTGTACTGATCGACGGTATCGAGTGACCACGACTCGGGCCGCGGCGTTCCGAGACCGGTGCCCACCTTGTAGGTGAGCGGAGCCCGCGACATCAGTTCCACCCCGCAGGCCACACCCACGTCGACGGCTCCGATGGCAATCTGGCCCGCCAGCAACTGCACCGACTGCTGCGCGGTTCCGCACTGAGCGTCGATCGTGGTGCAGCCCGCCTTCAGCGGAAGCCCGGCATGCATCCAGGATGTCCGCACGATATTGCCGAACTGTTCGCCGAGCGGCGTGACGCAGCCACCGATGACCTGGTCGACAGCCTTCGGATCCACTCCCACCCGATCCAGCACACCGGACTGCGCATAACCCAACAGTTCCGCCGCGTGAACACCGGACAGCCATCCCTCACGCTTGCCGAACGGTGTTCGTGCTGCGTCCACGATGACGGGCTTCATGCCAACTCCTCGGTTCGTAATGCTGTCAAGTCCGGTAGTGCTGTTGTGTCCGGTAATGCAGTTCCGTCCAGACCGCGCACGGTCAAGGCCCACTCGTCGATCAGGTCCAAGCTGACGCACGAACGCGCGGTGAACTCGGTGTCGCAATCACACAGCGCCGTGACCGCTTCCACCATTTGTTCCATAGATTCGACCTGATCCGGCCGAATAGTCTCACCGACCAGGACCCTTGCGCCCTCACTGAGCACCGCTGCCCGCGGTTCGATCGTGTTGACGCGCACGCCCTCGCCGTAGAGTTCGACACCCATTCCGTTGCTGATGCGGTTCAGCGCGGACTTGGAGGCGCCGTACACGGTCATCGCGGTTCCCGGTTCGATCAAGGAGAACGGCGGACCTTGCCACTGTTTCGTGGTTCCACTGGACACATTGACGATCCAGCCGTACCCGTTTGCCACCATGCCGGGTATCACGGCTTGCATCAGGTCGAGTGGCGCGTGGACGTTTGCCTCGAAGACCACACGCCGCCGACGGAGCGGGTACTCGGACAGCGGCGCGTATATCGCTGCTGCCGCGTTGTTCACCAAAATGTCGATAGTCCCGCCGAGCTTCTCGATTGCCTGAGCCACGACGGTGTCGCGCTGCTGCTCGTCGGTCAGATCCGCGACCACTATCTCGACCTTGGTTCCGTACTTCGCAATTCGAGCGGCAGTCTCCTCGAGACTGCCAGGCAGGGTCGCGTGGGCACCGAGCGTCCGAGCCACGAGGGCCACGTCGGCACCCTCCGCTGCCAGTCTTTCTGCGACGCCCGCACCGATTCCACGACTGGAACCGGTGACAAGCGCCCGGCGGCCGTCAAAGCGCCTCGTCATGCTATTTGAACTTCGAGGCGAAGCGATTGATGCTCTCCGCAATCCGGGCAACTTCGTCGTCACGTAGGCCGTGACTCATGCCGAGTGTCATTCCTCGGGCAAAGACCGCGTCGGCTTCCGGCAATCCTTCGGCCGGCTGACGGAACTCGATGTTGTTCATCATCGGGTGACGAGTGACGTTGCCGCTCCACACAGTTCGGGTGTCGATGCCGTCGGCCTCGATGGCTTCCTGCAGGTCGCTACGCGTGAATGGTGCGTTCTCGTTGATCATCACGGGGTAGCACAGCCACGCCGTATCGAGACCGTCGAGTTCTACCGGCGTCGTGAAGAATTCGGGGTGAGCACCGTACGCCGCCGTGAAAGCAGCAAACGTGGCCTTACGCGTCTTGTAGTTCTCTTCCAGCTTGTCGAGCTGCACGACGCCATAGGCTGCGCCGAGCTCGGAGGGCTCGAAGTTCCACGACATGAGCTCGAAGATGAAGTCGTTGTCGTAGTCGACGCCGTCGAGTGTTTCACGGAAGACTCGACCGGACTTGGTGCTGCCGAACAGGTTCGGCTCGCTACGACGGCCCCAGCGGCGAAGCAGCAGAGCCTTGTCGCGGCTGGCTTCGTCGTCGACACACACCATTCCACCGGTTCCCGCGCACGTGATGATGTGTGCCATGGAGAAGCTGGTGACAACGATGTCTGCCCGGGAGCCGGTCGGAGTGCCGCGGAGCGTGGCTCCGATCGCATCACACGAATCTTCGATCACCTTGAGCCCGTGGCGATCTGCGATATCGCGAATGACGTCCCAGTCCGGGCAGTTGCCGGCCAGGTTCGGCATCAGGATGGCACCGGTCTTCTCGGTGACCATGGCCTCGATCTTGGTGACGTCGACGTTGAACGTGTTGGGTTCAACGTCCACGAACACCGGCACCAGGCCGGCACGCACGATCGGCGCGATGTCGGTGGAGAACGTCAACGGCGATGTGATGACCTCGCTACCGGCGGGGAGTCCGAGCAGCTCGACTGCCAGGTACAGACCCGAGGATCCCGAGTTACACATGACGCCGAACTTCTTGCCCGCCAAGGCCGCGATGCGTTCTTCCATCTCGAAGACGTTCTTGCCGATGCGCAGGCCCTGGTGCCCGCTGCGCAGTACGTCGACAACCGCCTGTATTTCTTCCTCGCCGTGGGTGGCCCTGGCGTAGGTGATCCGCTCGCTCATCTTTGTTCCTGCTTTCTCGAATATGTGCGGCAGATTCAGCGATCTGCCGAGAGGACGAGCGCACTGTGCGGGACGGGAGAACCGCCGGTCACGAGCACGTTGTCCAGAGTTTTGGTGGGTTGGTTGGTGGAGGTTCCCCGGATCAGCCGAACACCTTCGGCAATTCCGTTGACGCCGTGGATGTATCCCTCACCGAGTTGACCGCCGTGTGTGTTGATCGGCAGACGGCCGTTCAGTTCCAGATTGCCGTCGGCAATGAAGTCCTTGGCCTCGCCGCGTCCACAGAAGCCGTACTCCTCGAGCTGCAGCAGCACCATCGGAGTGAAAGCGTCATAGAGAATCGCGGCGTCGATGTCGTCCGGGCCGATACCGGCCTGGTTCCACAACTGACGAGCGACCAGTTCGACCTCCGGCATGCTGTCGATGTCGTCACGGTAGTAGCTGCTCATCGAAATCTGTTGTGGACCAACACCTTGTGCTGCTCCGGTGATGATGGCCGGCTTGTGCGGCAGATCCCGTGCGCGCTCCGCACTCACGATGACCAACGCCTGCCCGCCGTCGCTCTCCTGGCAGCAGTCCAGCAGACGGATCGGATCGGCGATCATGCGCGAGTTCTGATGATCCTCGATCGTGATCGGCCGCTCGTAGAACCAGGCTTTGGGGTTGTTGGCAGCGTGCTTGCGTGAGAGGACCGAGATCTGCCCGAAATCCGCACTGGTTGCACCGTACTTGTGCATGTAGAGCTTGGCCAGGAACGCTTCCTGCTGAGCGGGAGTGAGTAATCCGTACGGGTTGATCCAGTTCCGGTATTCCTGGTCGGTGGTCTGGTTGTACGCAAAGGCGGGCGGACCGGCCCCGAAGCGATGCCCGGAACGCTCGTTCATGGCGCGGTAGACGACCACGACGTCGGCAACACCGCTCGATACGGCCAGTGCGGCCTGCTGAACGGGCGCACACGCGCCGCCACCGCCGTGCGGGATCCGGCTGAAGAAGCTCAGTTCCGGGATACCGAGGGCGCGCGCGACGGCGATCTCGGGGTTGTTCTCCATGGTGAACAGCGAAAATCCGTTCACCTCTTCTGCCTCGATCTGAGCGTCGTCGAGCGCCGCGATCACCGATTCGCACGCCAACTGCCATTCGCTGCGCCCGGAATTCTTGGAGAACTCCGTCGCTCCGATGCCGGCGATTGCCGCTGCTCCGGAAAATCCTCGACTCATGCCGACACTCCTTCTACCGGTGCCACGGTCACCTTGGCACTGACGTGTGTTCCTCGTTCGTTGCGTCCGACCACGGCGATCGTGACGGCCGAGCCGTCCTTCTCCACTACCTCGCCCGTGAAGGTCATCGTGTCACCGGGAAAGTTCGGAACTCCCAGCCGCAGTGAAGTTTTGACGATCCGAGAATTCGGTCCGGACCAATCGGTGATGTACCGGTCGACGAACCCGTTCGTGGAGTTGATGCTCATGAAAATGTCCGGGGTGCCACGTTCCTGAGCCTTGCCAGGATCGTGGTGCACGTCCTCGAAATCCTGCGACGAGATGGCCGCCGCGACAATGAGCGTCCGGTCCAGCGGCAGTTCGAGTGTGGGAAGGTTCGAGCCCACATCACACTGGGGAAAGGTCATCTCTCAGGCCTCCCCGCGGCGCCGAAGCTGCGGCAGGATCTCACCGTGAGCGTGCTCGGAGAAGCCGACTTCGAGTTCCATGCCGAATACCAAGTCGTCGTGGTCGATTCCGGCGATGTCGGCAACCAGACGGGTCCCTTCTTCCAGGTCGACCAAGCCGACGGCAAGCGGGTACTCGAAGGCGGGATCCTTGGGGTGGTGAATCACCGTGAAACTGTGCAGTGTGCAGCGACGCGTGGATTCGACTGTGTCCCAACTGAACGAACGGCACGACGGGCAGGCGGGCGCAGGTGGGTGGCGAAGCGTCTTGCAGTCGGCACAACGCTGAATCTCGAGACGGCCTTCCTTGGCTGCCTCGAAGAAGAAGTCGTTGTCTCCGGTGACGGTCAGCCCCGGCACCGAGGTCCGGGGAACAGGTACTGCGTTTGTCGATGTTTCGGCCGCGCTCATGCGGGCACCTCCTGCGTGTCGGGGTTGAACCTCAAGATCCGAAATCGCTCTTCCACCAAGGTCTTGCCGTTGCCGTCGACGTAGTTCTTGAACAACGTGATGAAACAGCCGTGCCCGAGGCCGGTCTGCTTGAAAGGCGATATGGACTCGATCGTGAAGTGAGCGGTGACGTGGTCGCCCGGATTCAGTTCCGCGAAGTACTCCTGCTCCACATTGGTGGCGACAACCGAGGTGTAGCCGGCTTCGTCGAGCAGTGCGAGTAGGCGTGAGTAGGAAAAGTCCTCGGTGACGCCGTCGGCGCGGAGCTGCTGAACCTCGCGATAGCGCCGGTACCCGGACATCACCCAGGTCGAGATCATCGCGGGCGGGCAGACGACGTCGCGCCTACCGGTCGCCCTGGCCGCATCGGCGTCCACGTAGACCGGGTTGTTGTCCTCGTGTGCTTCCACCCAGTTGCGAATCATCGCCTCGTTGACGGCGTAACGCGCAACTCGTGGCGGTTCGGCCTCCGTCCCGATGAATTGCGGGAACTGTGCCTCCAAGCTCTGCACTGAAACCTCCAGTAGGGTTAGAGTTGATCAAGCGCTTGATCCTGAAGTTAGCATAGGAGCCGGAAAGTTGAAATACGGCGCCGGATCACACCTGATCGGGTACGAACTCAGGCCGTCAGGCAGGATTGCTCGAAAGAGAACACCTGCCCGAAACGGGACAGATCAGCAGCGGAGAGCATGTGGCAGCCACACCCGATCGTCGAGACACAATCTTGGAAAGCTCGGCCGAACTGTTCGCGAAGAAGGGCGTCGCATCCACGACGGTCCGCGATATCGGCGAATCAGCAGGCGTGTTCTCCGGCAGCCTGTACCACTACTTCAAATCCAAGAACGCGATTGTCGCCGAACTGCTCCGGGTCTTCATGGCGGATATTCAGGAACGGTTCAACCAGGTCGAGCGATCGGCCGACGGGCCGGAGGCGGTGTTGCGGGGCCTCATCCGGGAGACCTTGATCGTGATCGAACTTCACCCGCACCCCACCGCGATCTACCAGAACGAACGGACATACCTTCGCGACAACGATCTGCTGCAGTCCGTCGACGGCCCCTCTCGCGAGGTTCGCGAGCATTGGCTCAAGGCCATTGCGGAAGGCGTCGAACAGGGGATCTTTCGCAAGGACATCGCCCCCGAGATCTTCTATCGGTCGGTGCGCGACACCTTGTGGTCGACAAACCATTGGCCGGACCGCCAGAAGTACACCACCGAGGAGTTTGCCGATCTGATGATCACGCTCTTCCTCTCCGGTTTCCGAATCCCGCCTAAATCCTGAGTTCCGGCAGCTCGATATCGATCGAGGTGCGGCCTTGCGGGAGCAGGAACGACACTCCGAAGACAACCACCGCGCACGCAGCGCACACCAGATAGGCGACGGCAAAACCTGCCCACGACGTCGAATGCTCACTACCGGCGACAACATAAGCGGCCAGGATAGTTGCCACCGTCGCACTGCAGAGAGTGCTGCCGGAGGTACGCAACAACGAGTTGACCCCGTTTGCCGCCGCAAGGCGCTGACGCGGCACCGCTACGAGAATAAGCAGCGAGAGGGTGCTGTAGACGATCGCGGTTCCGATAGCCGTAATGAACAACGCGACAACCACTCCCCACAGGGGTTTACCCGCAACAGCGTGAATTCCGTAGCCACCGGCAAGAAATGCAGCGCCGGTCAACATCGCTGTACGCGAACCGAATCGGTCGGTGATGCGCACGGCGACCGGCGAGAACAGAACCATCGCGATGCTGGCGGGAATCTGGCACAGCGCCGCGGCGATGATGGTCAACCCGTATCCGGCCCCAGGACCCTGTGCGCCTTGCAATAACTGCGTGGTGATCAGCGTGTTCCCGAAGAACGCAAAGCCGACCAGAAGCGCGGCGATATGCGGGATCAGCACCGCACGCTTGACCAGCGCGCGAACATCAACCAGAGGGTTGACGTTGCGTCGTTGCTGAAACACCCAGAGCGTGAAGAGAAGCGCCGACGACAACAGCATCGAGATCACCGAACCGCTCGCCCATCCCCAACTGCTGCCCTGTGTCATCGGGACAAGCAGCAAGACGAGCGCGGCGCTCAGGCCCACCGCACCGACCCCGTCGAAGCGGCCGGACGGACTGACTTCCGACTCACGGATGAACAACCCGGCGGCAAGAGTCACCGACAACCCGATTGCAGTGGTGATCCAGAACAGCACATGCCAGTTCGAGTATTGAGCGATCATCGCCGAGAACGGAATACCAAGGGCAGTACCAACTCCGAGCGTCGAACTCATCATGGCGACGGCGCCGTTCACCTTGTTCCGGGGCAGTTCGTCGCGCAGCAGGGAAATTCCGATGGGGATGACAGCGGCGCCTGCACCTTGGAGAGCTCGCGCGAAGATGAGCACGGAGATATTCGAGGACACCGCGCACAGCATCGATCCGAGCGTCATCAAGAAGAACGCGACCAACAACATTTTCTTCTTGCCGAACATGTCGGCCAGACGCCCGAAGATGGGCGTGACGACGGCGCCGACCAGAAGTGTCACCGTCACAAGCCAAGACACCGCGGTGCGACTGGCGCCGGTGAAGTGCGGAAGTTCGGGAAGCAGCGGAACTATGACGGTTTGCAAGACGGCCTGAAAAACAGCGCCTGCGGAAACGATGGGGAACAGGAAACGGGAGCGCGCTACAACCGGTGGGACTGCTGGTGCACGGTCCAGCGTCGTCAACCTACCGCCACCTGTTCTCTAATAGTAAATATCCGTTCACCTACAGTAGGTGAACGGATATTTACCCCGCAAGTACAGTGACTACGATCACCCGTCGAGAAGTTTCTGCACCAACGGCGCATAAATCGCGACAACCTCGGCCTGAGTGCCCGTCGCGTGACCGGCCAACATCCGTCGACGCATGACGGCCACTCCGGCCACCATCGACATCGCCAATTCGGCGCGTAGTCGCGCGTCCGGCCCCGACAACCGAGCGGCCAGCGCGTCGATCATCTGCGTCGAATAGTTCTCACGCAGTTTGCGGTTGCTTTCCTCACTCACCCCACTCATGAAGAGCAGGCTCACCGACAACGGCTTGTACGGTTCCTGCGGTTTGGTGAACAGCGACACCATCCGCTCACCGAGAGAATCGTTCGGAGCGTCGAAAACGGTATTCGCCGCCGCCCGGAAGTCGACCAACTCGTCGTACAACTGCTCTTTCGAACCGAAGTACTTGATGATGAGCGGTGCGCTGACCCCGACGTCTTCCGCGATGTCCTTGAGCGTGATTTCTCGATAGGGCCGCGTAGCGAAGGCCTTGCCGGCAGATTCCATGATCTGCGCGCGCGTCTCCTCCGAACTACGACGCCCCGACCGTGTACTCGTCATCAGGCGTTCCTGGACAATTCGCGGCGTCCGGACAATGCCCTGCCCAAGGTCAGCTCATCCGCGAATTCGAGATCGCCACCCATCGGCAGACCGGAAGCCAAGCGCGAGACCGTCAAACCCGGAATGTCGCGCATCATCCGAACCAGATACGTCGCCGTTGCCTCCCCCTCGGTGTTGGGGTCGGTCGCGATGATCACCTCGGACACGTCCACGCCATCCTCTTGGTTTGCGATGCGGGCCAACAACTCCCGAATGCGGAGCTGATCCGGCCCGACGCCGGACAACGGATTGAGTGCTCCACCGAGAACGTGATAGCGCCCCTTGAACTCCCTTGTCCGCTCCACCGCCTGAACGTCTTTCGGTTCTTCTACGACGCAGATCACCGTTCGGTCGCGACGAGAATCCGCGCAGATCCTGCACTTCTCCTGATCGGACACAGTTCCGCACACCGTGCAGAACTGAACGCCGTCGCGGATGCGCTGCAGTGCATTCTTCAACCTGTCGATCTCCGGCGGTTCAACCGACAGAAGATGAAAGGCGATGCGCTGGGCGCTCTTGGGACCGACCCCGGGAAGTTTCCCGAGTTCGTCGATCAGATCCTGAACGGGACCTTCGTACACGCGGACTCGTCTCTAGAAACCGGGGAGACCGGGAAGGCCTCCGCCGAGTCCGCCGGCCAAGGGGCCGAGCTTCTCTGCTGCAACATCCTGAGCCTTGCGCGATGCGTCTTCGATGGCGCCGATCACAAGATCCTGCAGGGTTTCGACATCGTCAGGGTCGACGACCTTGGGATCGATCTGCAGACCGACCACCTCACCGGTGCCCTTGACCGTGGCAATAACCAGTCCGCCACCGGCCTGGCCGGTCACCTCCGCCTGAGCCATTTCCTGCTGCGCAGCCATCAACTGCTGCTGCATCTGCTGAGCCTGAGCCAGCAATGCGGACATATCGGGTGCTCCACCTGGTTGCACGTGCGGTCCTTTCTCCAGTGTTATCCCCACCAGCGTAGTCGGTGCGCGCTACCGTGAGCGGGTGCGCCGAAACCCGTCAGAGATCACAAAACTGCCTAATCGTCGTAGCCTCACGCTTGGTGTGGCTCTCGCAGCTACCTTGATCACCGCTGGATGCACTATCCCGACGGGCACAGCCGAGAGCGCCGCTGCGGTCACACCGGCGGCTGCGCCCGCTACCGAACCACTAATCGGCAAAGTCGTCTTCCTCGATCCCGGACACAACGGCGCAAACGACGACACCATCGACACCCAGGTCCCCACCGGCCGCGGCGGCACCAAGAACTGCCAGACCACCGGTACCAACACCGACGCCGGATTTGCCGAACACACCTTCAACTGGGAAGTCACAAGCCTGGTCAAGAGTGAACTCGAAGCCGAAGGCGCCACCGTCCTCCTGAGTCGGCCAGACGACACGAGCGTCGGATCATGCGTCGACGCCCGAGCCGAGGCAGCCAATGCGTCCGGCGCCGACATCGTGGTCAGCATTCACGCCGACGGCGCCGACGCCAGTGCAGAAGGCTTTCACGTCTGCTACTCCGCGCCGCCCCTCAACCCCGTTCAGGCCGGACCTTCCGTGACACTGGCCGAAACCATGCGCGACTCCCTGACCGCCGCCGGACTCACACCGTCGACGTACATCGGCGAGAACGGCCTGTCGCCACGCGCAGACCTCACCGGACTCAATCTGGCGCAGCGACCGTCGATTCTCGTGGAACTGGGAAACATGCGTAACGCCGCCGAAGCCGCCCGGATGAGCAGCCCCGCAGGCCAAGCCGAATACGCCTCGGCGATCTCGGATGGCGTGCAGGCGTTTCTGACAAGCCAGTAGTCATCTTTCTGTGGACAACCTTCCTGTGGATAACCACGGCTTATCCACAGGCTGATTTCGCAAGCGCCACAGCGGCGCCGCGCCAGCTACCGTTCCGGCATGGGCACGTTCCTTCAAGCAGATCTTGATGCACTACAGCAACTTTCGACGGATCTCCAAGCTCGCGCCGACGAGGTTGCCGGAGTCGACGCCATCGCACCGGTCGCCGACGCCTATCTGTTCATGGCCGGGCGAATCTCGGCATTAGCAGACGCCACCGCCCACACCGCGCGCCTGCTCGGAGCGGCAGACCGTGACTTCGCTGCCGCGCTTCACAGGATCTGAATTTCGATGCGTCCGACTATCTCCGACGTTCACGCCTTCTCACCTGAGCCACTGCGAACCGCGAGTTCCCAACTGATCGAGGCAGATCGGCGGGTCGAAGACATACTCGACGCGGCCCGACGCACGGTAGAGCGCGAATTCGACGTCTGGAAAGGCGAAGCGGCAACAGCGGCCGCCGCCGAACTCTCGGCCACACTTCGCGTGTCCGGTCGAATCTCCATTGCCGTACGAAATGTGGCGGACTGTTATGCCGGAGCGGCAAATACGCTCGGTCATGCGTACCGCGCCGTCAACATGATCGTCGACGACGCGACTCTCACACACGGTCTGATCGTCACCGACAACGGCGAGGTCTTTCCGCCGGCACCTGCAACACCGGGGAGTCTGGCAGACATTCTGCAGGCAGACCACTATGCCGGGGCTGCAGCAACTTTTGGCGTCAGACTCTCCGAAGCCCTCGATGCAGTGGAGCACGTCGACCACACGGCCGCCGTCGCATTGACAACGGCATTGGGCCAACTCGCCGAGCTTCTGGGACCTCTCGCCGCGGTTGCACTCGATCCAGTCGGCCTGCCCGACAACCCCGCCGAACTGAGCAACTACTGGAACACCCTCTCCCCCAGTGAAAAAGACGCACTGGCGCTGCGCTATCCGGCAATCGGGAATCGAGACGGACTCCCCGCGCTCGACCGCGACTACTACAACCGACGCTACTTGGAATCGATGCGCGAAGCATCGCCAAGTACCTACGCCGCCGTCGCCGCAGAGCTGCGGCCGGACATGTTCCTCCTGTCGGTGAGCCCCGACGGACACACCGCCATCGCACTCGGAAATCCCGATACCGCAGACAATGTCGCAACCCTGGTTCCCGGAACGGGGACCACCGTCGGCGGAATCGGCGGAGACCTTCAGAGAACCAGGGCGATGTACGACGCAGCCCGTGTGGCATCGCCCGGATCCGTCAACTCGGTCATTCTCTGGTCCGGATACGATTCTCCACCAACCATTCCCGATGCGGGGCTCGACCGCTACGCCGACGCTGCCGCACCCGCGCTGGACGCATTCCAGGACGGCTTACGCGCGTCCCACGACGGTCCGGCCTCTCACAACGTGGTCATCGGGCATTCCTACGGCAGCACCGTCATCGGCGCCGCCACCACCGACGGAGGCTCACTGAACGTCGACGATCTGGTCTTCGTCGCGAGCCCAGGTGTCGACGCGGAGCGCGTCGACGAATTGCGACTCGATACGACGGCGGAAGCCGATATGGGTGAACACGTCTACGCAACAACAGCATTCTGGGACCCCGTGCAGCTGATACCGAGAGCGCTCGGGATTCACGGTTTCGATCCGGCCGACCCCACGTTCGGCGCCCAGGTATTCACGAGCGCGCCAGGCTCACCGGGGTTGGCAGTGCACAGCGACTACTGGAATGCAGAAAATCCGGCCCTGAAAACTCTGGGCCGGATCATCAGCGGGAAGTGAGCAGGAACTATCCGAGTTCACGCTTGAGGTTGTCCAGCACCGTAGCCTGAATGCGCTGCAAGCCCTTGGGCGCAAACGTCCGCTCGAAGAATCCGCCGATACCCGTAGCGCCCTGCCACTGCGTCAGCGTTGTCACGGTGGTACCCGTTCCGTTGGGGGCCACGGTCCACGTGGTCACCATGCTGGAATTGGCATCCTTCTCCGTGATGACGTTGCCCTCGACCGTGACCGTCGCCTTGACGTTGCGCGAACGCTTTTCCGTCGCTTTGAGGGTCCACTCTGCAACTGTTCCGTTGCCCTGGCCACCACTGAGCACCTTGTAGTCGAGGTACTGCTCCGACAGAATGCGCGGGCGCACGGTCTCGTAATCGGAGAGTGCCGCGAGCACCTGCTCCGGTGCATGTGGAACGACCGTCGAACTCATTGCGTTGACCTGACCCATTACCCGTACTACTCCTCAGTTGACTACCTGCATGCTGCACAGACCCTTGTTTCCATACTGCCTGTTCCGGCCCGGTATCTCGACTATCGACCAGATCATGTGAGCTGGTTCACTATCGGTGCCGCAAATCCGCGACCGTTTGCAACAACTCGATCAAATTCCCGCAAATCGACCCCTACCGATGGCCCCCAGCAACCGCTAGGGATAGCGTCGAGGTTGTGACTCTCTCGTTCAATGGGGTAGTTCCGAAGTTTTCCAGGATCCGGGCAGGTAAGCGTCCGGGTTCCGACGGCGCGCGCGAAACCGGTTTTGCGCAGCACCGGGAAGGTGTTGCGCGACTTCTCGCGTCGTATCACGCGATACCCCCCGATGGTTCGGTCCGACTGGCCAAGAAGACCTCCAACCTGTTCCGGGCCCGTGCCAAGTCGTCGACTCCCGGCCTCGACGTCAGCGGGCTCACCGGTGTGATCGCCGTCGACCCGGTGGCGCGGACGGCAGACGTCGCCGGCATGTGCACGTACGAGGATCTTGTCGACGCCACGCTTGCGTACGGGCTCGCGCCACTTGTCGTGCCCCAGCTCAAGACCATCACGCTCGGTGGCGCCGTCACCGGGTTGGGAATCGAATCCACGTCCTTCCGAAACGGATTGCCGCACGAATCCGTTCTGGAGATCGACATCCTCACCGGAAACGGCGAGATCATCACCGCCACACCTGACGGTGAACACGCCGAACTGTTCTTCGGTTTCCCCAATTCCTACGGCACCCTCGGCTATTCCACGCGGCTCAAGATCAGCCTCGAACCGGTGAAAAAGTATGTAGCCCTGCGCCATCTGCGTTTCGATTCATTGAAAGCACTCGAAACCACGATGGACCGCATCGTCACCGACCGGGAGTACGACGGCGTCGCGGTCGACTACCTCGACGGTGTCGTCTTTACCGATGCCGAGAGCTACCTCACGCTCGGAGTTCAGACCGACGACGATGGGCCGGTCAGCGACTACACGGGACAGAACATCTTCTACCGTTCGATCCAGCATCCGTCGCTGGTGCATCCCAAAACCGATCGCCTCACCATCCGGGACTACCTGTGGCGCTGGGACACCGACTGGTTCTGGTGCTCGCGGGCCTTCGGAGCCCAGAACCCCAAGATCCGGCGCTTGTGGCCCAAGCAGTACCTCCGCAGCAGCTTCTACTGGAAACTGATCGCCCTCGACCACAAGTACGACATCGGCGATCGCCTCGAAAAGCGCAAGGGAAAGCCCCCACGTGAACGCGTCGTCCAGGACGTCGAGGTGCCCATCGAACGAACCGCGGATTTTGTCTCGTGGTTCCTCGAGGAAATCCCGATCGAACCGCTGTGGTTGTGCCCGTTGCGTCTTCGCGAGCCCAGTCCCGCCGGAGCCTCCGCAGCGCGGCCTTGGCCGTTGTACCCTCTCGAACCCAAGCGCACCTACGTCAACATCGGCTTCTGGTCTTCGGTGCCGATCGTTCCCGGTGAGCGCGAGGGAGCAGCAAACAGATTGATCGAGGACAAGGTCGGCGACTTCGACGGACACAAGTCCCTCTACTCGGACTCCTATTACTCGAAGGAAGACTTCGAGGCGCAGTACTACGGCGGCGACCGCTACCTGCACCTCAAGGATCGCTACGACCCCAATTCGCGTTTATTGGACCTATTTTCTAAGGCGGTGCAACGGAAATGACCACGTTCAAGGATTCCAAGAACCAAGAAAAGCTCTCCATCGCAGAGATTCTCGAGACGCTTTCCGACGGCATGCTGCCGCTTCGATTCACCGCCTACGACGGTAGTGTCGCCGGACCTGAGGATGCCGACTACGGCCTCCACCTCAAGTCGACCCGCGGAACCACCTATCTTGCAACAGCTCCCGGCGATCTCGGCATGGCACGCGCCTACGTCTCCGGCGACCTCGAAGCCGAGGGTGTTCATCCCGGCGACCCGTACGAGATCCTTCGCGTCATGGGCGACGAACTACACCTCAAGCGCCCCTCCGCACTGACGCTTGCCAGCATCACCCGCTCCCTCGGCTGGGATTTGTTGCGTCCCATCGCGCCGCCGCCGCAGGAACACCTTCCCCGCTGGCGCCGCGTCGCAGAAGGACTGCGGCACTCCAAATCTCGTGACGCCGAAGTCATCCATCACCACTACGACGTCTCCAACACTTTCTACGAGTACGTCCTCGGACCCTCGATGACCTACACCTGCGCGACCTACGAGAACGCCGAACAGACTCTCGAGCAGGCACAGGAGAACAAGTACCGCTTGGTGTTCGAGAAGCTCGGACTCCAAGCAGGCGACCGCCTCCTCGACATCGGCTGCGGTTGGGGTTCGATGGTCCGCTACGCCGCCCGCCGCGGCGTCAAGGTGATCGGCGTGACCCTCTCCCGCGAACAAGCCGACTGGGCACAGAAAGCCATCGAGGACGAGGGGCTCGCCGACCTCGCCCAGGTTCGTTTCTCCGACTACCGCGACGTCGCCGAATCCGGTTTCGACGCAATCTCTTCCATCGGACTGACCGAACACATCGGCGTCGGGAATTACCCGGCGTACTTCGAATTTCTCAAGGGCAAACTTCGCGAGGGTGGGCGTCTGCTCAACCACTGCATCACCCGACCGGACAATCGCAGCAGTGCCAAGGCCGGCGGGTTCATCGACCGGTACGTCTTCCCAGACGGGGAGCTCACCGGTTCCGGCCGCATCATCTCCGAGATCCAGAACGTGGGACTCGAAGTGCGGCACGAGGAGAACATCCGCGAGCACTACGCCCTGACCCTTGCGGCATGGTGCCAGAATCTGGTCGACAACTGGGATGTCTGCGTCGCGGAGGTCGGTGAAGGTACCGCTCGCGTGTGGGGCCTCTACATGGCCGGCTCACGCCTGGGCTTCGAGCGCAATGTCGTTCAGCTGCACCAGGTTCTGGCCGTCAAACTCGGCGCCAAGGGCGAGGCACATGTGCCGTTGCGCCCGTGGTGGAAGGGGTAGGGGCCTTCGGCTCCTGTGTGCTTTTCTCTCCCCAGAACTGAGCGAACGTACCTTTCAGCGCGTTAGATGCGCCGAAAGGTACGTTCGCTCTTTTCAGGTGGGTCTGAATCAGCCCTTCAGCGACGCCGGCGGCGTGAACCGCTCACCGTACTTGGCTGCCAATTCCTCGGCGCGAGCGACAAATCCAGCCTTGCCGCCCTCGTAACCGGTGACGAACTGGCTGACGCCACCCGTCCAGGCCGGGTAGCCGATACCCATGATGGAGCCGATGTTGGCGTCGGCCGTCGTCATGAGGACACCTTCGTCGAAGCACTTGACGGTCTCGATGGCTTCGATGAACAGCATGCGGTCGATGAGATCCTGAAGCGGTGCTTCCGTCGATCCCGACTTGAAGGCATCACGCAGACCCGGCCACAGGCCGGTGCGCTTGCCGTCTGCGTACTCGTAGAATCCGCCGCCGCCGAGACGACCGGTGCGACCACCGTCGACGAGGGTGTTGATGACGTCGCCTGCCGGATCTGCGGGCAATTCCTTGCCTTCGGCCTTGGCGGCATCCGCGCTTTCCTTGCGGATCTTCTGCATCAGAGTGAGGTTGAGCTCATCCGAAAGCTGCAGCGGCGCAGCCGGGTACCCTGCCTGCATACCGGCCTGCTCGATGGTAGCCGGTTCGATACCCTCGGCCAGCATGCCGATGGCTTCATTGATGAAGGTGCCGATGACGCGCGAGGTGAAGAAGCCGCGCGAGTCGTTGACCACGATCGGCGTCTTTCGGATGGCCTGGACGTAGTCGAATACGCGAGCCAATGCCTCGTCGGACGTCTTCTCACCGCGGATGATCTCCACCAGCGGCATCTTGTCGACAGGCGAGAAGAAGTGGATGCCGATGAAATCTTCCTGGCGCTTCACACCGGTCGCCAGACCCGTGATGGGAAGCGTCGAGGTGTTGGAACCCAGTAGCGCGTTGGGCGCAACGATGTCCTCGATCTCCTGGAACACCTTGTGCTTGAGTTCCTGGCTCTCGAAAACTGCCTCGATGACGAAGTCGACGCCCGCGAAATCGGCGGGGTCAGCCGTCGGGGTGATCTTGGCAAGAAGTGCGTCGGACTTCTCCTGCGTGGTCTTGCCACGCGAAAGTGCCTTGGCTTCAATACCTTCGGAGTAAGCCTTGCCCTTGTTGGCAGCCTCGATGGTGACGTCCTTGAGGACCACCTCGAAGCCCGCCTTCGCGGACACGTAGGCAATGCCTGCACCCATCATGCCTGCACCGAGAACGCCGACCTTGGTGATCGGGGTCTTCCCGATACCGGCGGGACGTGAGCCGCCGCCGTTGATGGCCTGCAGGTCGAAGAAGAACGCCTGGATCATGTTCTTCGCAACACGACCCGTCACGAGGGACGTGAAGTAACGAGCCTCGATGAGCATTGCGTTGTCGATGTCGACCTGCGAGCCCTCGACCGCTGCGGCCATGATGGCACGCGGAGCGGGCATGGGAGCACCCTTGAGCTGCTTACGCAGGTTCGCCGGGAACGCCGGAAGGTTGGCGGCAAAGGCCGGGGTGGACGGAGTTCCACCGGGGATCTTGTAGCCCTTCTTGTCCCAAGGCTGAACGCCGCCTTCGGGATTGGCCTTGATCCATGCCTTCGCGGCCGGAACCAGTTCCTCGACGGAACCGACAACCTCGTCGACGATGCCAACTTCCTTGGCCTCTACCGGTCCGCGCTGTTGACCCTGCAGGAGCAGGTTCAGGAGGGCGTTCTGCAGGCCGAGCAGACGGACGGTGCGCACGATGCCGCCGCCGCCGGGGAGCAGTCCGAGAGTGACCTCGGGCAGACCGATCTTGACGCCCTTGACGTCAGCGGCAATGCGGTAGTGCGTCGCGAGGGCAATTTCGAGGCCGCCGCCGAGCGCTGCACCGTTGATCGCGGAAACCACGGGCTTGCCGAGGGTCTCGAGGCGACGCAACGCGGCCTTGATGGTTCCGACCTCGGCGAAGATGTCGGGAGCCTGCTCTGGCCCGACCTTGATCATGTTCTTGAGGTCACCGCCCGCGAAGAACGTCTTCTTGGCCGAAGTGAGGACAACTCCGGTGATGGAGTCCTTCTCCTCGTACAAGCGGTCGACAGTGGCCTGCATCGACGCCTTGTACAGGTCGTTCATGGTGTTGGCGCCCTGGTTGGGGTCGTCCATGGTGAGCAGGACGATGCCGTCGGAGTCCTGCTCCCAGTTGATCATGTTGTTCTCGGTCACGCTGATTCGTCTCCTGTAGTCCGGTCGCGTCAGACGCGCTCGATGATGGTGGCAACGCCCATACCGCCGCCGATGCACAGCGTGACGAGAGCACGCTTGCCACCGCGACGCTCGAGTTCGTCGACCATCGTGCCGAGAATCATTGCGCCAGTGGCGCCGAGCGGGTGTCCCATGGCGATTGCGCCACCGTTGACGTTGAGCTTCTCGTCCGGAATGTTGAGGTCCTTCTGGAACTTCAGGACGACGGAGGCAAAAGCCTCGTTGATCTCGAACAGGTCGATGTCGTCAACCGTCAGGCCGGCCGCAGCCAGAACCTTCTTGGTTGCCGGCGTCGGGCCGGTGAGCATGATCGTGGAATCGGCACCGCTGGTCGCCGTCGCGACGACGCGGGCACGCGGGGTCAAATTCATTGCCTGACCGGCACTCTCGGAGCCCACGAGCACCAGTGCGGCGCCGTCGACGATTCCCGAGCTGTTACCACCGTGGTGAACGTGGTTGATCTTCTCGACCCAGTGGTACTTCTGGAGCGCTACCGCGTCGAAGCCGCCGACCTCACCGACGACACTGAACGCGGGTGCAAGTCCGGCAAGGTTTGCCGCCGTGGTGCCCGGACGCATGTGCTCGTCGTTGTCGAGAACGGTGATGCCGTTGATGTCCTTGACCGGGACAACGGACTTGGCAAAGTATCCGCCGGTCCAAGCCTTCGCGGCCAGATCCTGCGAGCGGACGGCGTACGCGTCGACATCGTCACGCGAGAAACCCTCGATGGTGGCGATGAGGTCTGCGCCGACGCCCTGCGGAACGAAGTAGTTGTCGTAGTTGGTGGCCGGGTCCAGTGCCCACGGTCCGCCGTCCGAGCCCATCGGGACCCTCGACATGGACTCGACGCCACCGGCGATCACGAGCTCGTCCCAACCGGAGCGAACCTTCTGGGCTGCCATGTTCACGGCTTCCAAACCGGACGCACAGAAGCGGTTGATCTGCACGCCACCGACGGTGTCAGGAAGCTTCGCGTCGTTGACAGCGATGCGCGCCATGTCGGCACCCTGATCGCCCACCGGCCCGACGATCCCGAGGATGAGATCGGAGATCCGGTCTTCGTCGAGATCGGGGAAGCGCACGCGCAGTTCCTGGATCAGACCCGTGACCAGCGAAATCGGCTTGACCGAGTGCAAAGACCCTGTCTTCTTGCCGCGGCCTCGCGGGGTACGGATGGCTTCATAAATGAATGCCTCTGTGGTCACTGTGAGGTGTTCCTTCCGTCTAATTCGTCGAACCGGCCTGCAGTCAGACCTCCGGTCCACCCACTGTAGAACGTGTTCCAAATTATTGGGAAGGACCAAAGCGATCGTGCTTGATGACCGAGAGGATCAGACGGGCCGCACCTACTCGAGCTTGCGTGCTCCCAGGACGTCCTTGAGCAGTTCCTTTGCCACTTCCTCCGGGTCGCGACGGGTTGTCGGATCGGCAGGTTGCGCAGCCTCCGCGAACATCTGCTTTTCTTCTTCCGGCGTTGCCGCGGCAGGTGTCGCTTCGTAGTCGACCTCGGGGGCCGGTCCAGGGTCGTCCGGGTAATCCGGAGCCTCGGGCGGCGGGATGTCGTCGGAACCGCGATCTGCGCCCTGCGGCCGCGATGTCGACGCAGGAGCCTTGGCCGCCCGCTCCTGACTTGGCCGCGAGAACCGTGGCGCTGCCGCCGGGCGCGCCGGAGCCTCGGCCGCCTTGGCTGCCGGACCCGAACCGGCCGGGACAACCGGTGCACCCTCCTGGTATTCCACTTGCCAAGTGCCACCGAACATTTCGGAAAGCACTTCACAGATGACCGCCGCATTGTGCGGCGAGGTGACACGCGCACCGAGCACCGGAGTGACATGCGCAATCACCAACACATGGCCACGCACATCGTGAACCGTCGCGGCCGACAGCATGGCCGGCAGGACCTTGTTTCGCTCACCCACCTTGTTGCGCAACGTATTCCACGACTCGCGGAGCGTTTCGACGGTCGGGCCTGCCGAAGCTGGGGCCGCGACCGGTACCTCTTCCTCAACCGGAGTGGGCTCGGGTTCCGGTTCGGCAACCGGCGCGGGCTCGACAACGGGCTCAGGCGCAGGTTCGGGTGCAGCCTCAACTACCGGAGCAGGTTCGGGCTCGACAACGGGCTCAGGCGCAGGTTCTGGTGCAGCCTCAACTACCGGAGCAGGTTCGGGCTCAACAACCGGCGCGGGCGCAGGTTCCGGCGCGGCCTCTACTACCGGCGAAGGTGTCGGCGCAGGCGGCACAACCTCCGGCTCTGCTTTGCGCTGCGACGGACGCTGGAACTTGGACTCCACTGGAGGCTCGGGGGACGGCGTCGGCGCAGCATGCACTGCCGGCGGAGCCGCACTTGAAGCAGCGACAACGGACCCTACCGGCGCGAAACCTGCTGCCGGGATACCTCTTTCGACCTTTTCCAACCGCTGAAGCAGAGCCGATTCGGAATCCGACGCCGATGGCAGCAGCATCCTCGCGCACATCACTTCGAGCAACAGACGAGGTGCGGTGGCGCCGCGCATCTCACCCAGCCCGGCGTGGACGGTCTCGGCAAAACGCGTCAGGGTGGCCGGTCCGACGTTCTGAATCTGTTCACGCATGGTGACCAGTTCAGCTTCGGGTGCGTCGACCAATCCTGTTTCGGCAGCGTCGGGAACTGCTTGCATCAGGATGAGATCGCGGAGGCGTTCCAGAAGGTCGAGTGCAAATCTACGGGGATCGTGGCCGGCGTCCATGACACGTTCGACGGTTCCGAACAGCGCGGCACCGTTACCGGCGGACAGTGCGTCCACGGCCTCGTCGATGAGGGCCACGTCGGTAACGCCGAGAAGTGAGAGAGCCCGCGGGTAGGTGACGCCTTCGTCGCCGGCTCCGGCCAGGAGCTGATCGAGAACGCTGAGGGAGTCACGCGGCGATCCGCCACCGGCCTTGATGACCAATGGGTACACCGCCGGCTCGACAGCGACGTTCTCTTGCGCACACACGTTCTCGAGGAGCCCGCGCATCGTGGACGGCGCGAGAAGCCGGAACGGATAGTGGTGCGTACGCGACCGAATGGTCGGAAGGACCTTTTCAGGTTCCGTGGTCGCGAAGACGAAGATGAGATGCTCGGGCGGCTCTTCCACGATCTTGAGGAGTGCATTGAAACCCGCCGCCGTGACCATGTGGGCCTCGTCGATGATGAAGATGCGGTAGTTCGACTCGGCCGGCGCGTAGAAGGCTTTGTCGCGAAGCTCACGGGTGTCGTCGACACCACCGTGACTCGCGGCGTCGAGTTCGGTGACATCGACGTTGCCGGAACCGCCAGGACCGAGCGCGATACAGGAGTTGCACACTCCACACGGCGTCGACGTCGGGCCTTCCTTGCAGTTCAGTGAGCGCGCCAGAATACGAGCTGACGACGTCTTTCCGCAGCCACGAGGGCCGGAGAACAGATAGGCATGGTTGATACGCCCTGCGTCGAGGGCGGTGCTCAGTGGTGCGGTGACATGTTCCTGCCCCACCACCTCGGCGAAGGACGCCGGTCGATACTTCCGGTACAGGGCCACGCGCAAAGACTACCGGCGAGGTACGACAGCTCGCCCGGTGCGGGTGCAACGCCCAGACGGATACGAAACATGTTCGCAACATGGTCGCAGCGCAGTGGAAACCACACGCACCCATCGTGGATGCCGAGCATGCGGACAGGTCCGCATGTGGGAGGAGAAAACTGTGCCCGCCACCATCGACGCCGGAGCAACCGCCTGGTTGCTCATCAGCACCGCACTCGTTCTACTGATGACTCCAGGCCTTGCCTTGTTCTACGGCGGCATGGTCCGCTCGACCGGCGTACTGAACATGATCATGATGAGCTTCGTCTCCATCGCGCTTGTCACCGTGGCCTGGCTGTTCGTGGGTTACAGCCTCGTATTCGGTGACGATCACGGCGGCATCATCGGCGGACTCGAACACCTCGGGATGGCAGGTATCGACCCGTCGACCGTGCACGGGAACGTTCCGGAAGTGCTGTTCGCGACCTTCCAACTGACGTTCGCCATCCTGACCGCAGCACTGATCAGTGGCGCCATCGCAGACCGGGCAAAGTTTTCCGCCTGGATGATCTTCGTCCCGATCTGGTCCCTCCTCGTCTACGCACCGGTCGCTCACTGGGTGTGGAATCCGGACGGTTGGCTGGCTCGAATGGGAGCCCTCGACTACGCGGGCGGCTTGGTCGTCGAGATCGTCTCCGGCGCGTCTGGCCTCGCGCTGGCTCTGGTCCTCGGTCAGCGCATGGGATTCAAAGCCGAGTCGATGCGTCCGCACAACCTTCCCTTCGTCCTGCTCGGCGTCGGTCTGCTGTGGTTCGGGTGGTTCGGTTTCAACGCCGGTTCCGCTCTTGCCGCCGACGGTATGGCCGCGCAGATCTTCCTCAACACCCTCGTCGCCGGTTGCACCGGTCTGTTGGGCTGGCTGTTCGTCGAGCAGAACCGCGACGGCCATCCCACGACCTTCGGCGCCGCGTCCGGCGTCGTTGCCGGCCTTGTGGCAATCACGCCGTCCTGCGGAACCGTCAATATGTTCGGGGCCGTGATCATCGGACTGATCGCCGGCATCGTCTGCTCCTATGCCGTTGGCTGGAAGCACGAACTCGGCTACGACGACTCCCTCGACGTGGTCGGCGTGCACCTCGTCGGCGGCATCATCGGATCCCTGTTGATCGGACTCCTCGCGACGGCCGTCATGACCGGCGGCCCTGAAGGACTCTTCTACGGTGGCGGTCTTGCACAGCTCGGCAAGCAGTTTGTCGGTGTTGTCGTCGTCGCGCTCTATGCCTTCGGTGTCACCTACGGCCTCGGCAAGCTGATCGATCGAACCTTCGGCTTCCGCATCTCGCGCGAAGACGAGGCCCGCGGAATCGACGTCGCACTGCACGCCGAGTCCGCCTACGAGCACGGCGTCCTCGGACACGGTCCGATCGGCGGCCAGAACCCCAGTCCGTTCCTTCAGCGTCAGCGAGAGGAACGTGGGGAACGAGAACGCGACCGGGACTGAAGGCAGGGGTCAGCGGGGATCACCGCCTGCACAAGGCTCGTAGACCGAACTCGCGAAATCCGGGACGGTAGGTGCCGGCGAACCAGCGAGGGGCGCCTGCTCTTTCCATGATTCCTTGGTGATGGTCATCGGCAGGTAGGCGTCCTTCAACGCTTCCCAGGCCGCAGTTCCCGCCTCCGGAGCCACGCCGGTCAGCTCTGCCATCCACTTCCCCATTACGGCGGCGTTTTGCGGATCCTGCGAGAAATCGTAGGTGTCCCACATCGCCTTGCAGTAATTCATGACGTCATTCGGACGCTCTGCGATCGTGCTGCAGGACGCGGTGGGATAACCGTGATTGAGACCCGACAGCGCATTGCCGGGCTTACCGATGATGTCCGTGACACGCACGAACTCGGATTCGGAGAGCTGCGACGCCATGGTGGGACCGTAATAGAGGACGTCGACCTGTTTGGCCTTGAACGCCGCGATTGCGGTGGCCGGCGCTCCGACTCCGACAAAAGTTATGTCCTTGGCCGGATCCATACCCGCCTCTTGTGCCATCTGGCTGATCCACAATTCCATTCCCGCGCCACGGGCTGTCACGCCGATCGTTTTGCCTTTGATGCTTGCCATCGTGGTGTCGGGATCGGTGGGGTCACCTGCAATCTCGGTTCCCGGTTGCGCGATCACATCCATCGTGTTGCCCACCAGGGAGCCAAGAGCTTTCACGCATGCGCCCTTCTCGATCGCCGGCCACAGCATCGCCGGCACCATCGAACCGACCGTGAGGTCGTTGGAGATGACAGCGGCGGCAACAGCATTGGTCAAGGCAGGTGGATTCAATTCGACGTTGACTCCATGCTTGTCGAAGAACCCCTCGTTCTCGGCGACGACGGTAAGCAGGTCGGTGGGCACCCCTTGGGTGACTCCGATCCTCATGACGGAACCCTCTGCCGAAGCGGCATCACTCCCGCATGCTCCCAAAGTGAATGCGGCAACTGTCGTAGCGGCGATGAACATCGTCTTCGATGTCCGGAAACTTTGCGTGTTCAACTGATGTCCTCGAATACTCAAGTGGGTGACGGAATGTGGAGCCTGGACTAGATGACGACGCCGCCGTTGGCGCTGATCACCTGGCCGACGAGATAGTGGTTTTCACCGGCTAGGTAGAGCGCCAGGGACGCATATTCCTCAGGCTTTCCGAGCCGTCCGACCGGGATCATTTGATAGAGATTCCGCTTTTCCTCGTCGGTGGCATGTTCGAGGTAGGCCTCGAACGGCGGAGTGAGCACACCTCCGCACGCGATTGCGTTCACAAAGATGTTGGCGCCGGCTACATCCAGGGCAACAGTCTTGGTCAGGTTCGCTACGGCGGCCTTGCTCGCGGAGTAACCAGGACTGTGCATGCTTGCGGTGGATATACCGGCGACAGAGGAAATGTTGACGATCCGGCCGTACTGCTGAGGTTCCATGTACTTCAGTGCCTCGCGGGTGCAGTAAAACAGGCCGTGCACGTTGACATCCCACCACCGGAGCCAGTCGTCATCATCGAGGCTGCTGGTAATTCCGACTGCGCGCCGAGGAACAGGTGTCGTGACGTACTCGTAGTGCTTGTTACGTCGAATCTCGTCGGCCGGCGAGGTCGGCACAATTGCCGCATTGTTCACGAGAATGTGGACGGTACCGAATCTCTCTGCTGCAGCCGTGAACATCTCGGCCACTTCACTTTTCGACGAGACATCACAACGAACCGGAAGACTCTCGCGCCCCAAGCCCTCGATCTCGGCTGATACCTCTGCGAGTTTGTCACCCTGAACATCACACAGGACAAGGTTCGCGCCTTCCTCGGCCATCGCGAGTGCGATAGCCCGGCCAAGACCTTGTCCGGCGCCCGTGACAACCGCAACCCGGTTGAGAAGTTTCATGCACAATCCCTTTCTCGAAGAAATTCGTGCCGACAAAACGGTGTGGACAACAGGGTTTTCGGGCACCGAGCATGTCGCGGGGCAATGCTCGGCCCAATCGATGTGACGACCATCACGCTACAGTCGTCCCCGGCGACCGCGTTGACAGATTGGGTCGATATCCTTGACAACATGGGACAACACGTCGAGAGTTCGGGCCGTCGATGCTGAGGCTACGTAGTGCTGTCTTGAACGGATATGTCGAAGTGGCACAGTCGGTTGGACTGAATCCTCACCCCCTGATGCGGGTTGCCGGGATCGACCCCGCCTCGTTTGCCTCGACGCAGGGATGGATCGCAGCGAAGTCCGTGAGCGAGTTGCTCGAACTCTCCGCATCACAATCGGGCCGTGACGATTTCGGCCTCAGAATGTCCCTTGATCGCGGTGTGTCGAACCTCGGTCCGGTGGGCCTGATCGCACGCGAGGAGCCCGACGTACGGAGCGCACTCGGAATCGTATTGCGCCACATGAAATTACACAACGAAGCAATCCGTCTCGATTTGACAGAATCTCGCGGCCTGGCCACGATTCGAGTGACGCCGATGGACGGGATGATCCTGGGACAGCAATCGGTGGATCTGGTTGTCGCGTCGACCCTACGAGTCCTGTGCGATTTCCTGCCCGACGAATGGCTACCGATATCCACCTGTTTCACGCATGCGGCGCCCGCCGACGACGAGATGCACATTCGCATCTTCGGCCCGTCCATCCACTTCGATCACGAGATCGACGGAATCATCATTGCAACAAGCGATTTGGATGCACCAAATCGACTGTCCAACCCCGTACTTCGTCCGTTCGCCCAAGAGTATCTCGGACTACTCGCACCGCCGGAGAACCCGTCCCTGGCCGGACAGGTCCGAGACCTGATCGCCACACTGCTACCGACAGAGCATTGCTCGGTGACGCGTATCGCGCGCAGTCTGGGGATGGACAGGCGGACATTGCATCGGCGACTAGCGCAGTCGGGTGAGACGTACTCGTCGATCCTGGATGCGGTGCGACGCGATCAGGCCACAATGTCGATCGAGCGCGGAGATCGTTCCCTCACCGAAATCTCGGTGGAACTCGGGTTTTCCGAGTTGAGCGCGTTCTCGAGGTGGTTCCGCCAACAGTTCGGATGCAGTCCGAAGGTCTGGTCGCAACAGTAACTCTGGGCCGTTCACCGGCTGCTTCGATGATGTCCGAGGTAGGCAATAGTGGACCGACTGGCGGTACAGCCGTCAGCCAACTGGAGTAATCGGTGTCGACCGAACCTTCTCGATGAACTCGCGGGTTTCCTCGGCATCACGCGGACGGTAGAGGCGCATGCCGTAATAGAACTTCTGCCCCTCCGTCGCGCGGATGACGTTCGGCTTGTTCGCTACGCGGTCGTCACCGAACCAGATGCTGATGGTGCCGTCGTCGTTGCGAACCAGTTCGCTGTCGGACAGGCCAGGTCGGTCGACGTCGAGCCAGCCCATCCCGTCGTACTTGATCACCGAGAAGTATCCGTTGCGCTCGTAGTCCAGCGGCGGAACAGCAAAGGTCCACACATCCACACCGGTGGATGTGGCCACCGCCTGGAAGTATTGGGCATCCTCGGGCGGCAGACCACCCCAGCCCAGGCGGGCGCCCAACAGGTGCTGGTAAGAATCCGTACTGACGGGGGTACCGAAGCCCTTGGAGAAGTCCGCCTCGGCGGCATGAGTTTCCAGCTCGGCGCCGACCGACTTGCGGGTGTCCTCGTCGAACTCCCGGCCTCGGTACGGATTGGACGTCGCGGCGGTGATCCGGCGTGCGTCCTGCAACTCGTGGGCGCGGGCGAGCCCGCCCCCGGTCGCGGTGCGGCCCGCCACATACACATGAGTGCCGGTGGACAGGTCGGCGTTGCGCACTGTCAAAATCTCACCGGGGTAGATGACACCGACGACGTAATGGTTCTCGTCGATGATCTCGGCCACCTGGTATTCGCTGGACGGCGCGAGCGAGAAGGTGGCTTCCTCGGTCACGTCGACGACGGCGAAGGAGTAGATCAGGTCCACGTTCGACCGGATCACGACCTGGGTTTCGACGTTCACCGGCACCCTGGAGTGAAAGTACCTGTTGACCGGGGCCTTGGTGAGCTGCTCCCGGAAGTAGTGCGCGGTTTCAGCCTCGACGAAGTTGTCTCGGGTTACGATCTCGGTCACGGGGCGTCCCTTCTCGAACCAACAGATCAACGACGACGCTAATCGCCCGTGGAACCGCTGCCTTCGCCCGCCGCGGGTGAATTCACTGGCTGCGATATCTGCCCGCCCTGCATCATCGGCCGAGTTAGATCGAGCCCGCATCCCTGGAGAACCCTTTCGCGTCAGGGCGTGACCGACGCCTTCGCTGTGGACGGTTCAGCGCACTCTGGCGATCCCTCGCCCATCCGATCGCGACGATGTGCATGATCGACCGCCACACCTCTGCCCTGTCACGTGTGTTCGCGACAGGGCCTTCTCACTGGCGGGGTCAACTAATCAATCACGGCTGCCTTACGGGCCAACCGCCGCGCGTGCTCGCTGCGCGAGAATCAGTGCGAGTTCAGCGTTGCGCGCAACTCCCCCAACATGTCACGGAACTCCTTGCTGCTTTCCAGGCCGGCCTCATCTCGAGGTCGATCCATCTCGATTTTCATATCCACCACAACCTCACCGGCGCGCATGGCAACTACCCGATCCGCGATGAGCAATGCCTCGTTCAGATCGTGTGTCACGAAAACCACGGTCTGCCGTTCCTGGCTCCACACATCAAGGAATTCGTCGCGAACCACGTCGCGGGTCTGCGCATCCAGCGCCGAGAACGGCTCATCCATGAGGATCAATGCCGGCTTCATCACCCACGTCCGGGCGAGAGCCGCACGCTGACGCATGCCCTGCGACAGTTGCCACGGGTACCGGTCCGCTGCAGCCTCGAGTCCGACTCTGCGCAGCATCTCCATCGACCGCTCACGCCGCTCGGCCTTTCCGACATGAGCAAGCTCCATACCGAGCTCCACATTCTGCCTGGCCGTACGCCACGGATACAGCGCGTCACGGGCGAACATGTATCCCATCTCCGAACGCGCCTGCGCCGGACTGGTGCCCAGCACCGAGACGGAGCCGGTGGTCGGATGAATCAATCCCCCCATCAGATTCAGCGCTGTTGTCTTTCCGCAGCCACTGTGTCCTACCAGTACCAACAGCTCACCCCGCTTACCCGTGAGCGAGAGATCTCGAACTCCGGAGAAGGTGCTCGCGCCAGCTGGCGTGTAATCCAATGTTGCAGAACGAATCTCGAACGCGGGGTCTTCGACTGCAACGGCGTTGTCGGTTCCCACAGCTTTCACTCCTGTATACGTCATCATGCGTCCTGCGGGGGTTGCCAACGAAGAATCGACTTCTCGATACGCCCGGCGGCAGCGTTGAACACTGCGGCGATCACTGCAAGAACGATCAGCGCGGCGTACACCGTCCCGAGGTCGAACGCAGCCGAGGATGCCGAGATCTGCTGCCCCAAGCCACTTGTCGAGGCGATGAGTTCTGCGCCGACTACGCCGAGGAGCGAGTAGATCAGGCCTAGCCGAAGACCGGCGAAGATGGACGGCACGGCCACCGGCAAGAGCACCTTGTAGAAGCGCTGCCACTTACTCGCTCCCATGACCACGGACAGCCGAAGCAATTCCGAGTCGGCACTCGATACACCGGCCCTGGTATTGATGGTGATGATGAAGACAACCAGCGTGAATGCCAGGACGATTTTCGAGGTCGAACCGATACCGAAGTAGATGACGAACACCGGGGCAAGAGCAATGCGCGGCATCGCATTGATCGCGTCCAGGAACGGAGAAACCACGGCCTCGACGCTCGGCGCCAGCGCGAGCCCGATGCCCGCGGCAATACCGATCACCGCGCTCAGAATCAATGCGATGAAGGCCGCAGACACCGTCGACCACAGGTCAGGCCAGAAAGTGCCTTTCTCCTGCCAAGCCAGAAAGGCCTCCCACACGAGCTTCGGGTTCGACACCACCAGCTTGTTCTCACCGGCGTAGTTGTAGCTGATCTGCCAGGCAGCCAGTATCGCGATCAGCAGCGCTATCTGCACCGCGAGTAATGATCCGCCGGAAAGTTTGGCCTTGGCGCCGGTAGCGCCGACAACAACTTTCTTACCCTTCGGCTTCTTTTCCTCTGGTGGGACAGGTTGAAGTACCGGGTCGACGCGCGTCGTCGCGACGGCAGCGGGAGGGGTCATCGCGGATCACCACCCGTGCACGGCTCGTAGACCGAGCTGGCGAAATCCGGCGCAACGGGAGCCGGCGAACCAGCCAACTCGGCTTGCGCTTCCCACGATTCCTGCGTGATGGTCATCGGCAGATACGTCGATTTCAGTGCGTCCCAGGCTGCCGGTCCCCCGGCAGGCGAGACACCGATCAGCTCGGACATCCATTTGCCCATCGCCGCAGCGTTTTTGGGATCCTGCGCAAAATCGTAGGTGTCCCACATCGCCTTGCAGTAGTTCAACAAGTCGTTCGGGCGTTGCTCGATCGTGTTGCAGGACGCCGAGGGATATCCCTGAACAAGCGAGGAAAGCGCATTCCCGGGCTTGCCGATAATGTCCGTCACGCGCACTACTTCGGATTCGGGCAACTGCTCGGCCATAGTGGGGCCGTAGTAGAGAACGTCAACCTGCTTGGCCTTGAACGCCTGGATTGCTGTGGCCGGCGCTCCGACTCCCACGAACGTGACGTCCTTGGCCGGGTCCAGACCGGCATCGTTGAGCAGCTGCGTAATCCACAGTTCCATGCCGGATCCACGGGAAGTGACACCGATGGTCTTTCCTTTGATGCTCGCCATAGTGGTGTTGGGATCGGTGGGGTCACCGGCGATCTCGGTGCCTGGCTGCGCAATCACATCCATCGTGTTTCCGAGCGTGGAGCCCAAAGCCTTTGCACAGGCGCCCTTGTCGATTGCCGGCCACAAGGTCCCGGGCACCATGGTCCCGACAGTGATGTCGTTCGAAATGACGGCGGCGGAGAGGGCGGTGGTCAAGGAGGGAGGCATCAGTTCGACGTTGACCCCACGCTTGTCGAAGAAACCCTCGTTTTCAGCAACGACGGTGAGCAGATCGCCTGGCACTCCCTGAGTGATTCCGATCTTCATGACAGAGCCGTCGGCAGAGGCAGAATCACTGCCGCAGGCACCCAAACTGAATGCGGTCGCTGTAGTGGCGGCGATGACCGCCGCCTTCCGTGCCCAAGAACGTTGTGAACTCATCTGACTTTTCTCATACCCTTTAGTGTCTTGTGAAGGTAGTCGCTACGAACCGGGATGCGAGCCAACACAATTGGTGTGCGCAAAATGCGCCGGCGGCTGTACTGAGCGTGTCCGGGGCACGGCAGTACTGGCGCGCCCCGGACAAAACATGCAGGTTGACGAAAAATCAGGCGTGGTGGGTGAAACCCAACTGACCCGGCCGACGATTCGGCGCATAACCCAACTTCGCCAACGTCTCATCGGTATCGGCATACCTCTGACCGATCCGATAAATATCGCGAGCTTCCTTACCCGTAGCCACCTCACGGCCCAACTCACCCGCAATACGCACCAACTGCTCGATCTGCTGCACCGACGTCATCTTCTCGCCCTTACGGCCCCAAATCGTGTCCTCGTTACCGCACCGCGCATGCAACCCCATCGCGATCGCCATCGTGTTCACCGGCAACACACTGCGCATCAACGTCTCGAGCGTCAGACACGCACCATCAGGAACCCGCGAAACGAAATTCATCATGTTGTACGGATTCGGACCGTCGAACCCACCACCGATCGCCACCCACGTCAAATTCACCGGACCCGTATAGATCCCCCGACGGATCAACCGCTCCACCGTCTCGAGCTGCGGAATACTCGAGAGCTGGAAATGCGGCTGAATACCCGCCTCCTGCAACCGACGCAAATGCTCCGCCACCCACTCCGGACCCGCCGGAACCGTCATCTCCCGATACGTATTCGCCAACTCCGGACGCTCCATCGACGTCCCCGCAATATCATCCGGGGTCATCAACTCCATGATGTTCATCTGCGACGTATTGATCGCAATCGTCACCTGATCCGGAGCCGGATCCAACGTCGCCAACATATGCCGCACATCATCGGAAAGCCACTTCGCATCCGCACCTTCACCTTCCGGCGCAAACGAAATCGACCCACCCACCTGCAAAATCATCTCCGGCACAGCCTCACGCAAACGGCCCAACAACTCGTTGAACTTCGAAAGCCGCTTCGAACCCTTACCGTCAAGCTCACGAACATGAATATGCAACACCGTCGCACCCGCGTTGTAGCAATCCACCGCAGTCTGAACATGCTCGTCCATCGTCAACGGCAGATCCTCCGCAAAATCGTCCGGCTCCCACTCCGGACCATACGGCGCAACCGTAATCACAAGCTTCTCCTGAACCTCCGGGAACAAGGCATCATCGTGAAAATGCATAACAAAACTCCAATCAGATGAGAGCTGAGAAATAAGGGGCGCAGCCCGAGACGACGTCAGTGTCAGCTCGCACCCGAAGGTCGTTGCATCACAACATGTATCGTCCCGTTCCACTCGAATGCCTGTGTTGCCGCGCACTCGACCTTCCTGGTGATGGAGATCACGATAGCCGTGTCGAAGCAATCCAACTTGACGCATTGAGACAGGATTCTTGACCCTTGGGGCAGTCAAGGGTCGCATGACCGACTGAGATTACGAGTCCCGAAACGTCAACAGGCTTGTCTCATTATGTCAAATATCGATGGACCGATCCGGCTATCGTGACCCCGATACAAGAGTGTCGAGCGCCTCGTAGATCGCGCCGTCACAACGTAAATCGGGTTCCGCCCCCGGCGATCAACCACAGTGGCAGAACCGCGCCGGCGCTACGCCCCGAACATCACCAAACAACCCCGGAGACGGCAATGACCAACCCTTCCGCGAACGCCCCCTCAGTACCCACCGTCGTGATCGTGCCCGGCCTACGCGACCACGTCGACGAACACTGGCAGACTTTGCTGGAAAACAAGCTGGACCGGGTACGTAGCGTGCCTCCCCTCTCGGAGAACAAGCTCAGCCTGGCT
Organism: Rhodococcus globerulus; assembly: GCF_019334125.1. NCBI lineage: Bacteria > Bacillati > Actinomycetota > Actinomycetes > Mycobacteriales > Nocardiaceae > Rhodococcus > Rhodococcus globerulus. The sequence continues at coordinate 4,721,948 of NZ_CP079698.1, read as the reverse complement.
GCCCGGATCGCAGCCCTCGACGCGGTGATCAGCGACATCGACGGACCGATCGTGCTTGTTGCCCACAGCGCCGGGGTCATGATCACAGTCCACTGGGCTCTACAGGCGAGTCACCCAATCGTGGGCGCGCTGCTGGCAACTCCCGCGGACCTGGAACGCCAACTACCCGAGGGTTATCCGATGCTGGAGGATCTCGACAGCAACGGATGGTTGCCCATTCCCCGTCGCCAACTGCCGTTCCCGAGCATCGTCGCAGTGAGTTCGAACGACCCGCTGGCCGATCGGCTCCGGGTGGCCAACATGGCCGAGGTCTGGGGCAGCCGTCTGGTCGACCTCGGCGACGTCGGACACCTGAATCCTGCCTCCGGGTACGGGGAATGGTCGCAGGCCGAGGAATTCATCGACGAGCTGACCCAGGTTCGCGAAGACGTGGTCTCGTAAACGCTGACCTGAGCTCCTACCTACACTTCGAAGGACACGCAGCGATGCTCAATTTATCTGCATTAATGGAAGATTCGGCTCGCCGATACCCGGATCGAGACGCCGTCGTGCTCGGCAACGCACGCCAGTCATACGCGGAACTGAACCGCCATGCCAACAAGATCGCAAGCCTGATCGTGGCCCGAGGCGTGCAACCCGGTGACAAGGTTGCGCTCTCCTGCCCGAATATCCCCGAGTTCCTCGCGGTGTATTACGGGATCCTCAAGGCCGGTGCAGTGGTGGTACCGCTCAACATCTTGCTGAAGGGCCGGGAGATTGCGTACCACCTCAACGACTCCGATGCGAAAGCATACTTCTGTTTCGAAGGTGGCTCCGACCTGCCGATCGGCGAGTACGGCCTCGACGGGTTCCAGGGTGCTCCCGCGTGCAGTCACATGTTCCTGATCACTGCCGATCCGCAGGGGCCGTCGCAACTCGCGGACGTCCACACGGTTGCCCAGGCGATCGCTGCGACGCCAAACGAGTTCGAAACCGTGGTGCGAGAACCGGCGGATACGGCAGTGATTCTCTACACCAGCGGAACCACGGGAGCTCCGAAAGGCGCAGAGCTCACCCACTCCAACATGGTTCTCAACGCGCTCTGCGCCAATCGCCTCTTCGACAGCACCCCAACACAACTCGATACGTGCCTGATCACGCTCCCACTGTTCCACTCCTTCGGCCAAACCGTCGCCATGAACTCCGCACTCTCCGTCGGCTCGACGCTGGTCCTGATGCCCCGGTTCGAGGCCGCCGCTGCGCTCGCGTTGATGGAGCAGGAAAACATCACGGTCTTTGCCGGCGTGCCCACTATGTACTGGGGTCTGCTCGGCGCGCTCGACGGAGGAAATGTGGATGTCGAGAAGATTGCGCGGAACATGCGCAAGGCGATCTCCGGCGGCGCAGCGTTGCCCGTGGAGATTCTCACCCAGTTCAAGCGGCAGTTCGGCGTCCAGATCCTCGAAGGCTACGGGCTGTCCGAGTCTTCGCCGTTGGCACTGTTCAGCGACCCGGAGCGTGATCCTCGGCCGGGATCGATCGGAGTCCCGATCTGGGGCATCGAGGCGCGACTGGTGGACAAGCACTGGAACACCGTCACCGGCCAGGAACAAGTCGGTGAGATCGCTCTGCGCGGCCACAACGTCATGAAGGGCTACTACAACCGCCCCGACGCCACTGCCGAAGTCATGCATGACGGCTGGTTCCGCACCGGCGACTTGGCTCGCGTCGACGACGACGGCTTCTACTACATAGTGGATCGCGCGAAGGACCTGATCGTTCGAGGTGGATTCAACGTCTACCCTCGCGAAATCGAAGAAGTCCTCGTGACCCACGACGCCGTTTCGCTCGCCGCCGTCGTCGGGTTGCCCGACGAGAGACATGGCGAGGAGATCAAGGCGTTTGTCATCCTCCACCCGGCAGCGCAGATCACGGCTGACGACCTGATCGCGTGGTCGAAAGAGCAGATGGCCAGTTACAAGTACCCCCGCCACGTCGAGTTCGTCACCGAACTGCCGATGACCGCAACCGGGAAAATTCTCAAGCGCGAACTCGCGGCCGCCTCAACCGCCCGCTAGACCTGCTCGTATCGAACAACAAACGGAGGAATGATGACCGAGGACACCAACAGCTATCCAGTAGTCGAGGCGATGAAGGCCGGCGGCGGCTGGAATACGCTCTGGGACGGGTTGTACGACATGGACCCGAACTGGACCGAACTGTATATGAAAATGGCGATGGAGCCGTACCAGAGCGGTGTCCTCTCACCGAAAGTTGTTCAGCTGCTGTGTATCGCCGTCGACGCCTCCGCCACCCACATGTATGCACCGGGTACCAGGCGCCACATTCAGGCAGCCTTGGACATGGGGGTGACACCGCAGGAGATTCTCGAGGTCCTCAAGCTGGCGACCGTGGTGGGTATCCACTCGTGCAACATCGGCGTTCCGATCCTCGTCGAGGAGATGGAAGCACACAAGCAGCGTCAGTCGGATAACTGACTTCGGCAGTTCTTTTGTGCCACAACATCAGCTGACAGACGAATGGGCACCTACTCGCAAATAGCGGGTAGGTGCCCATTCGAGTTGCAATGCCGGATCAGGCATTCATTGCAGGCGCTTTCTGAAGATTCTCCAGACGACGAATACCGGCCGGGTACGCACGCTTGCCCGCAATAAAGGCAACCACGGCGGCAATGTAGACCAAGGGTGAAAGCTGCAGCGCTCTCAGGAGTCCGAGATGATCGGCAAGAATGCCGATGACAAAGGGACCGAGCGCCAGTCCGAGCAGGTTGTTGGCGACCGTCAGCGTTCCCATGGCCGATGCACGGATCGAATGATGCGTGAGGTTGGCGACCATCGCCGCTGTCGGACCCGAACAGCCGGCGGAGAAGAATGCACCGATTCCCAGAAGTACGAGTTGCGCTGTGCCCGTGCCTAACCGGAGACCGATACCCAAGGACACCAGGGAGATCACACAGTAGACGATCGCCGTCGTCCACTTCTTTGCCGAGTTGTCACGGCTGAACCGGTCGGTGATGAATCCGCAGACCACCATGCCGCTGCCGACCAGGAGAACGAACACCGAAGCCATGACCCCGGCCTTGTCCGGCGCAAGATCGTAGTAGCGGTTGAAGAAACTCGGCAACCACGCCAGAAGTACAGCGGCAGTGAACATCTGCAGCCCGCCACCGATATAGGCGAACAGCACCGCCGGATTGGTGAACAATGTCGATACCGGCGCCCGGTACCCATCCGGTTCCACTGCGGCGCCGGCGGAACCCTCGACGGCGTGAGCGGCCAACTTCTTCTCGGTAACCAGAGCGCGGAACAGCGCAACGAGGATGAGACCGAAGATCGCCATCGCGGCAAAGGACCAACGCCAACTGAACTGAACGGCGATGAACCCGCCGATCGCAACACCGATCACCGAACCGAACGAACCACCGGCCATGAAGGCACCGGCCAGCATTGCATGCACTCGCGGCGCAAACACGCTGAGCACCACGGCAATACCGACACTGCCGTATGCGGCTTCACCGACACCGACGAGGAATCGCGCACCGAGCATCTGTTCATAGGACTGGGCAATCGCGCACAGCAGAGTAGCGACACTCCACAACACGGCCATCAGGATCAGGCTCTTGACGCGGCCCCAACGATCGGCCAGAAGTGAGAGCGGGAACGTCAGCAACCCGACCATCAGCGCGACAACACTGCTCAACGACGCCAAGTGCGAATCGGAGAGATCCCAATCCGCTTTCAGGATCGGGAAAACCGCGCTGAGGACCTGTCTGGACATGTAGTCCGAGAGCAGGAGGCCGAAGGCCAGCGCAAAAACGATCCAGGGGTATATCTTTCGCCGTCCACCGCTGCTGCGTGCGGTGTCCACGCTGAGCGTGGAAGTAGCCTGTAATCCCATGATTCTCCTTGGAGCATTCGAGGAAGGAAGACGACGGCGGAACCCTGGTCGAGGTATAAGTTTCCGGAAATCGCCTGATGGACAAAAGGTTCGGAAATTCTGTAGCAACAAATTCTGGGGATGACTCGGGGGCATGAACTGTCTCAGCTCATGCCCCCTGAGAATTATTGTCAGGCGTGGTGGGTGAAACCCAACTGACCCGGCCGACGATTCGGCGCATAACCCAACTTCGCCAACGTCTCATCGGTATCGGCATACCTCTGACCGATCCGGTAAATATCGCGAGCTTCCTTACCCGTAGCCACCTCACGGCCCAACTCACCCGCAATACGCACCAACTGCTCGATCTGCTGCACCGACGTCATCTTCTCGCCCTTACGGCCCCAAATCGTGTCCTCGTTACCGCACCGCGCATGCAACCCCATCGCGATCGCCATCGTGTTCACCGGCAACACACTGCGCATCAACGTCTCGAGCGTCAGACACGCACCATCAGGAACCCGCGAAACGAAATTCATCATGTTGTACGGATTCGGACCGTCGAACCCACCACCGATCGCCACCCACGTCAAATTCACCGGACCCGTATAGATCCCCCGACGGATCAACCGCTCCACCGTCTCGAGCTGCGGAATACTCGAGAGCTGGAAATGCGGCTGAATACCCGCCTCCTGCAACCGACGCAAATGCTCCGCCACCCACTCCGGACCCGCCGGAACCGTCATCTCCCGATACGTATTCGCCAACTCCGGACGCTCCATCGACGTCCCCGCAATATCATCCGGGGTCATCAACTCCATGATGTTCATCTGCGACGTATTGATCGCAATCGTCACCTGATCCGGAGCCGGATCCAACGTCGCCAACATATGCCGCACATCATCGGAAAGCCACTTCGCATCCGCACCTTCACCTTCCGGCGCAAACGAAATCGACCCACCCACCTGCAAAATCATCTCCGGCACAGCCTCACGCAAACGGCCCAACAACTCGTTGAACTTCGAAAGCCGCTTCGAACCCTTACCGTCAAGCTCACGAACATGAATATGCAACACCGTCGCACCCGCGTTGTAGCAATCCACCGCAGTCTGAACATGCTCGTCCATCGTCAACGGCAGATCCTCCGCAAAATCGTCCGGCTCCCACTCCGGACCATACGGCGCAACCGTAATCACAAGCTTCTCCTGAACCTCCGGGAACAAGGCATCATCGTGAAAATGCATAACAAAACTCCAATCAGATGAGAGCTGAGAAAGAAGGGGGGACGATCAGAACGGTGCGTCGCCGACTATTCCGGCGCGTTCCATCTTTCGAACTGCAGGCCAATAGTCCTGCACTGCATAGTGTTGCGTTGAACGGTTGTCCCAGATTGCGACGCTGTTCTCGGTCCAGCGCCACCGAACCTGGTACTCGGGAATCTGGGCCTGGCTTGCGAGGTAGTTGAGCAAGTTACTCGAGCCAGGAGCGAAGTCGATGCCGTATCGAATGTTCTCCGGTGTGTGGTAATTGACGAGGTGCGTCGCAAACGAATTGACAAAAAGAATCTTCTCGCCGGTCTCGGGATGCGTTCGCACAACGGGATGTTCGGCGTCCGGAAAGCGCTCCTTGAGCTGATGGCGCTGTTCGATCGGCATCCTGGCACCGAAGCTCGACTCGATACTGTGCCGAGCTTTGAGGTCCTTGATCTGGCCCTTGATGCCGGCAGGCAGATTGTCGTATGCCAGTGCCATGTTCACCCAGATGGTGTCACCTCCGACGGGTGGTGTTTCCACACAACGGAGTACGCATCCCATCGGTGGATTCACGCGCCACGTCGCGTCGCAGTGATAGGCATTCTCGAAATGCTCCGGCGGACTGTCGAGGTCTTTGTAGATGCGGACCAGCCCGGGATGGTCGGGATCGCTACCCAGCGCGGGATGATCCTCGAGGTCGCCGAAGCGTTGTGCCAGTTCTACGTGCTGCGCCCGGCTGAAGTCCTGGTCACGGAAGAACAGAACCTTGTGCTCGAGCAGGAGCGATTTGATTTCGGCGAACAAAGCGTCGTCGCGAGCGACAACGCCGAGGTCCACTCCGGACAGTTCGGCACCGATGGAGCAGGTCAGCTTCTCGACGGTGATCGACCTGGTGGCCGTATCAATCAGCGTTGCAGTGTTATTCATGACGATTCCCCTTTCGACGGATGGCGTCAGACGGTAAAGACGGAGGAACCGATACTGCGGCCGGATTCCAGATCGTGATGCGCACGCACCGCATCTTCGAGTGCGTACCGCTGATTGATTCCGATCTTGATCCGACCCTCTTCGACGTGTGAGAAGAGCTCGGCGGCCAATTCGGCGCGCTCCGCCGGATCGGCGATGTAGTCGGCCAAGGCCGGTCGAGTGACGAAAAGAGATCCCTTGACCGCCAACTGCATTGCGTTGATCGGCGGCGTCGGCCCTGACGCGGTTCCGAAGCACACCATCAGCCCTCGGCGTGCCAAGGAGTCGAGTGAGACCTCGAACGTGGACTGCCCGATGCTGTCGTAGACAACCGGCACACCGACACCACCGGTGATCTCCCTGACCCGCGCAACAACATCCTCGCGGGTGTAGATGATGACCTCGTCGCACCCGTGCGCCAGGGCAACAGCTGCCTTCTCGTCTGTGGAAACAGTCCCGATCACCTTGATGCCCAGCAGCTTTGCCCACTGAGTGAAGATCAAACCAACTCCACCTGCAGCAGCGTGCAGCAGAACGGTATCCCCTGCCTTCAGCGGGTAGATGCGGCGCAGAAGGTAAGCCGCCGTGAGGCCGCGCATGGTCATCGCTGCTGCCGTCTCGAAATCGATACCGTCGGGCAACGCGATCAGGTCGGCAGCCGGCATGATGCGCTCGGTGCTGTACGCCCCGAGCGGACTGCCGGTGTAGGTCACCCGATCCCCCACACTGAAATCGGCAACACCCGCACCGACCGCCTCGATAGTTCCGGCACCCTCGACGCCCATACCGGCAGGCAATTGCGCAGGGTAGAGGCCGCTTCTGAAGTACGTGTCGGCGAAGTTGAGTCCGACGGCGCCGTGGCGAATCCGGACCTCGCCAGCACCTGGCTGACCTACCTCGACCTCTTCCCAACGCATGACAGACGGGGTACCGATCTCGTGGAATCGAATGGCGTGTGCCACGATGCTCTCCAATTCTGTGGGCATACTCGACAAATTCGGTCGAGCTATGTTCGTACGCAACAACTTCCAGAAGCTACTTTCGACTCCGGGGTCGCGATCTGATGTGAACAACACTAGGTGAGATCCGGCTCACATGCTTAACTGTACGAGACACGCAGCACAACATTTCGGGACATTAAGTCAAGAACTAAGGAACCTCGTGAAGCCACTCGCCCGCTATGCGTCGCTCAACCGCTACGTCGACCTGTGTCGCTCGGTCCACATCGATGCCGTCGACCTGATGAGGAGCGTCGGCCTCGCTCCGACAAGCCTGGCCAACCCCGATCAGTGGGTGCCAGCAGCCTCGATTGCCGCGCTCCTCGAACTGTCCGCAACGGAATCCGGGCGCGAAGATTTCGGCCTCCTCCTCGCCGAACTCCGCAGGCTGTCCAATCTCGGGCCGCTCAGCCTGGTCATCAGGGAAGAACCCGACGTCAGGAGCGCACTGGACGTCCTGATCCGGTACGAGCACACCTACAACGAGGCGCTTCGCATCCGCCTGACCGAGGTCAGCGGCTTGGCAACCCTGCGGATCGGCCTGGAGGTCGGCGATCCTGCCACTACGCGGCCTTCCGCAGACTCGGTCGACACCAGGCAGACCGTCGAACTCGCCGTCGGCGCAACCGTGCAGATCCTGCGGAGCTTTCTCGGGCCTGCCTGGCATCCGGTGAGCGTCGGATTCACACACAGTGCTCCGCAGGACACCAGTACACATCGACGAATTCTCGGCAACGCGGTGGACTTCGATCACGAGTTCACCGGAATCGTGTTTTATGCGAGCGATCTAGATGCCCGCAACGAACTGGCCGATGAGTTACTTCGCCCATATGCACGAGCATTCCTCGACTCGCTTCCCGCCGCGGATTCATCCGATACCCTCAGCCGTACAAGGGAATTGATCGAAGTGCTGCTCCCCACCGGACGATGCTCCGTCGAACATGTGGCTCGGAGCCTCGGCTTCGATCGGCGAACCCTGCACCGCCATCTAGCAGAATCGGGTGATACCTTCACGGCTGTTCTCAATTCGGTACGCAGTAGCCTCGCGCAACGCTTGGTGTCGAACCCACGCTATTCGTTGACCGACGTTGCCGTGCACCTCGGATTTTCTACTCAAGGCAGTTTCTCGCGGTGGTTTCGCACGCAGTTTTCGATGAGCCCCAGCGAATGGAAAGCCCAGCGCCAAGGGTGAGAACGATCAGCTGACCAGCACAACACCGACCAAGGCGATCAGGGCCACCCAGACCGTCGACAATGCAGCCAAAACGAATGGGCGCACTCCGACGCCGCGGATCACACTCAGTCGCACACCGAGCCCGAGGGCAAACATCGCAGCCGCCAACAATGCGGTTTGCACCGTCTTCGCCACGCCGAGAACCTCTTCCGGGAGAATCCCCGTTGAGCGCAGCCCCATGAATGCGATGAAGGCCAACGTGAACAGGGGCACCAGCGGTGGCCGCTTCACCTGGAGATTCGAATTGTCGGACATGGCACGTTGACGGATACTCAGGAACGCCATGACGGGCGCCAGCATCAGCACACGCGCAAGTTTCACAATGGTGGCAACACCCAATGCGGTAGCACCGAGAGCACTGCCGGCGGCAACAACCTGCGCAACCTCGTGAATCGACCCACCGGCCCACATGCCCGCGCTGACGTCATCGAGTCCGAAACTCCTCGCCAACAACGGAATTGTCGGAATCATCAACGTTCCGAAGATCACCACCAGCGCTACCGCAGTAAGTAACTCTTCTTCTTTTGCATTCACCACGCCATCCGCGGCGGCCACAGCCGCGGCGCCGCAGATCGAGAAGCCGCACGCAATCAGAATTCGCTGTGTCCACGACAGACCCAAAAGCTTTCCGGCATACATTGTTCCGGCGATGCCAAGAACAACGATCGCCACGACGACGGCGATCACACCCCAGCCGAGACCGACGATGTCGCTGAACATCAACTGCAGACCGAGCAATGCGATTCCGATTCGCAGCAGTCGTTTAGACGAAAATGTCAGTCCCGGCTGGAATTTCGCAGGCAGGGTGACAGTATTCGCCACGATCGCGCCGGCGAGGATGGCAATCAGCAGCGGACTGACAGCGGAAAAGAGCCGCCCGACCCCCAGCGCGATTGCCGCACCGACGGCGCACAGGGCCACTCCGGGCACGAGCGCAGTGATACTCGCCCACCGCCGCACAGGCGCCGGCGAGGCAACGGCCGGTTTGTCGACTACGGACTTCACATCGCTGTTCACTCGTCCAGAGTCCGTCAGAAATCATTGGTGCGGTAGCTCGATTTCTGCTATCACGGCATATCAATACGATATGTCCGGGTAATTGGGTATAGCCTGAACGCATGACCCGACGCTGGCCGGACCTCACCACATTCGAGCTACTGGTCGGCGTCGATGATCACGGAAGCCTCAGCGCTGCAAGCCGTCTCGCGCATATCGCGCAACCCAACGCCAGCCGTGCGATCAAAGCGCTGGAACGCCAACTCGGTATGCCTCTGATCCACCGAAAATCAACCGGGGCGACGCTAACGCCGCAAGGCACCGTCATCGTCCATTGGGCCCGGCGTGTCCTGGCCAATTCGACACAGCTACTCGACGTGGCCGAAGGAATGCGGACCGAGCGATCGGCAGAGTTGACGGTCTGCGCCAGCATGACTGTTGCCGAACATCTGATTCCGGCGTGGCTGGGCACTTTTCGTGGGTTACACCCCGACGTCACAGTGCATCTGCAGGTCTACAACTCGACGCGTGTCATCGAAGCGATCGACGTAGGAATGTGCGATCTCGGATTTGTCGAATCCCCGACTGTGCCGAGGCACCTACACAGCATCACCGTCGCCCGCGATTCACTCGTGGTCGTTGTCGATCCCGATCACGCGTGGGCGCGTCGGCGTAAACCTCTCACCATCGGCGAACTGGCCATGACGCCGTTGCTGGTCCGCGAGCCAGGATCTGGTACTCGGACCACTCTCGATGTTGCGCTTTCGGAGTACGAGCGCGCGACGCCCCTGCTCGAGCTCGGTAGCTCGGCCGCCATCCGCACCAGCGTCCTCGGCGGTGTCGGACCGGCAGTGCTGAGCACTCTTGCAGTCAGTGAACAGGTGAAATCGGGTGACCTTCGGGTTGTCCAGGTGGACGGCCTCGACCTCGCACGCACCTTGCGAGCCGTCTGGCGGCCGCCGCGACAACTCGAAGGGCCGGCAGGCGACTTGGTGAAGCTGGTGCGGGCGAGTAGTACGCAGTTCGGCTGACTATTTTGCCTTTGCTGCAGCCTTGGCGGCTTTCTTGAACTCGCGGACCTCGAGGAGCGTCTGCTCGTCGACCACGTCGGCTATGGACCGCCGTGACCCGTCGAGTCCGTAATCCCCAGCTGCTTCGCGCCAACCGTCAGGCTGGACCCCGATTTGTTTGCCCAGCAGCGCCAAGAAGATTCGGGCCTTCTGATCGCCGTAGCCGGGCAGCGCCTTGAGTCGTTTGAGCACTTCCTTGCCGTTCGGATCACCCGACGTCCAGATCGCAGCGGTGTCACCGTCGTACTTTTCGACGATGAACTGGCACACGGATTGGATGCGTTCGCCCATCGACTTCGGGAAACGATGGACTGCCGGCGTCTGCGCGCAAATCTCGATGAACGCGTCCGTGTCCATCTCCGCGATGCGACGGACGTCGAGACCGTCCATGCGATCCGCGAGCTTCTTCGGCCCCAGAAATGCCGTCTCCATCGGAACCTGCTGGTCGAGCAACATTCCGAGCAACAAGGCCAACGGGTCCTCGGAGAGGAGAGCATCCGCTTCGGGATCACCGACGAGATTCAGATGAAGTGCCATACATCCGATCCTGCCATGTCAGGCCGGTGTGTCCGCAGCTTCCAGATTCGGCACTGTCCATTTCTTCCAACCGAACACGATCAGCGTCATGGCAGCGGCCACGACAAACACCCACAGATAGACAGCCACCATGGCGATTCGCAGGTAGTCGGGCGAGGGCAACATAAACATTCCCATGCCGATAAAGCGGTCGGTGCCCTGCATATCCGCCGCGGGTATCGGCCACGTGTGCGACCAGTTCAGGACGGGTAGGAGGAACACGATCGGCACGACCCAAGCCCAGATATTCTTCGACGCCATCGCGTAGTGAGAAGCCAGGATCACCAGCGGAACAAACCACACCCAGTGGTGACCCCACGAGAAGGGGGACACGGTTGTGGCGGTGAGCCCGGTCATGGTCAGCCCGAGCAACTTCTGCCCCCTGCGGTGAGCCATCCACGCAGCTCCCAGTCCGAGACACACAGCCACCACGCTGCACCCGAGAACGAGCACCTTCGACGGCGTCGGCGTATGCGTCAACTGAGCGATCAAACCCGACACCGACTGATTACTCGGTGAGTCGGTACGTCCCACCCGATCGCTGTCGAAGAGCGTGCCGGTCCAGTAGGTCAACGCGTCGTTGTACATCACGATGAAACCCAAAGCCACCGTCGCGGCGAACGTGATCACCGCAGTCACCAAGGCGCGCCACTGCTTCGTGATGAACAGGTACGCCCAGAAGAACGCCGGAGTCAGTTTGACCCCCGCCGCGATCCCGGCGCCGATACCCCGAAGGCGACTTTTTTCGTCCCGGCCCAAATCCCACACGATCAACAGCAGCAGGAAAATGTTGATCTGCCCGAGCCACAGCGTCGTGCGTACCGGTTCCATGAACAGGAAAATGACCGTGGCCAACGCGCTCACTGCATACGTCTTGACGCCGAGGCGGTACCCGAGATATTTCCAGCACAGCACGACCACCGCAAAAAGCGCGACAACATTGAGAACCGTCCACACGACGATCGCCTGTTGAAACGTGAGCACCGCCCACACCGTGAACAGAATCCCCGCGAACGGGGTGTACGTGAACATCATTCCCTGGAGAACCGGACCGTCGTACAACGGCAGTCCCTGCACCACAAAACTGCCGCCGTGGCGGTAGACGTCAAGATCGAGGAAATTGTGGAAAATGCCCCAATAGATCACATCCATCGGAACACCGAACAGAACCATCAGGACTGAAGCAACAGCAAGCACCACGAGAACGACAAAGCCGATCACACCGACCCGCATTATTCGCTGCGGAGTCGCCTGTCGTAATTCAGATGCCCCTGAACTCATCTCCACCACAGCACTTTCCGAAGCATTGACTGCACCCGCCACGTACAACCTCCGGATATGCGCCAATGTCAGGAACTGGTGCACCGAACGCTACAAGAGATGACCGACGCTCACGACTTGGGCGCGCCGTCACAGGCGACTCAGCTTTCGGTGAGACGCGATTCTGTTGCCGCCAACAGGACACACGTCGCGACACCGTCCATGGCTACCTCGAGATCCCCGAGTGAAGGGAAACTCGGGGCCAGACGAATGTTCCGATCATCCGGATCCGTGCTGTACGGGAAGGCAGAACCGGCTGCAGTGAGCGCAATACCGGCATTCTTCGCGAGTTCGATGACGCGCTTTGCCGTGCCGTCGACAACGTCGAGGCTGATGAAGTAGCCGCCCTTCGGCTCGGTCCACGACGCGACCTTCGACGCACCCAACCGATCCTCGAGGATCTTCAGAACCAACTCGAACTTGGGCGCGAGCAATTCGCGATGCTTCTCCATATGTGCGCGAACGCCATCCGCATCACCGAAGAATCGCAAGTGGCGGAGCTGGTTGATCTTGTCCGGGCCGATACTCTTCTTACCGAGGTACTTCTGGTACCACGCAAGGTTCTCGGCAGAGGCACCGAAGAAACTGACGCCGGCACCGGCAAAGGTGATCTTGGACGTCGACGCGAACACCAGCGGACGGTTGGGATGTCCGGCTTCTGCAGCCATCGTCAGAACGTCGTAGGACGGTGCGATCTCACCGAACAGTGGGTGAACCGCGTACGCGTTGTCCCAGTACAAACGGAAATCAGGCGCCGCGGCCGGCATCGACGCCAGCTCGGAGACGATTTCTTTCGAATACACCGCACCGGTCGGGTTGGCGTACACCGGGACAACCCACATCCCCTTGATCTGCGGATCCGCGGCAACCAGTTCCGCGATCTTCGCGACGTCAGGACCGTCGTGGTTCATCGGGATCGCGATCATCTCGATGCCCAACGACTCGGTGATCGCAAAGTGGCGGTCGTAACCCGGAGCCGGGCAGAGGAACTTGATCTTCTCTTCGCGCGCCCACGGCTGCGCCGAGTCAGGAGTGCCGTGAAGAAGTGAGAACACCACGTTGTCGTGCATGATCTCGAGGCTCGCGTTGTTGCCGGCAAGAAGGTTGGCAACAGGAATGCCCAGCAGTTCACCGAAGATCGCACGCAGTTCCGGCAGCCCCGTCAGGCCACCGTAGTTGCGGCAGTCGGTGCCACTGCCGTCACGGAAATCACCGTCGCCCGGCAGCGCAAGCAACGCTGCGGAAAGGTCGAGTTGCTCAGGCGAAGGCTTACCGCGAGTCAGATCGAGGACGAGCTTCTGGGCCTGTAGCTGCGAGTACTTCGCGCTCTGACTCTCATGCTCGGAGGTGAGTTCTTCATGGCTCATCAACCCGATCTGGGTTTGGATAGGCATCCGGAGCGGCCTTTCACCGACGAGGCGGGGTCGGGATATGTGAAAAAAATAGAGGACCCCGCGCACCCGGCAGAGCCCGTTGACCCTTGCTGCCTTCCGGCCCTGGGGGAGTTCACAGGATGCGCGCCGCGCGGGATCCAATGAACAGTGTAGACGGCCTTCCGGAACCTTGGGACACCACCCGCCGCGTTTCGGCCGGGCGCCGAATTGCCGCCACATAGCCGCAGGTCAGATACCCGTTTAACGCTTCAGTCGTTCTCTTGGGTATGCTTCTCCACGGAGGATTCGCCTAGTGGCCTATGGCGCTCGCCTGGAACGCGGGTTGGGTTAACGCCCTCAGGGGTTCAAATCCCCTATCCTCCGCCAAAGGAACCCCCTGTGAACTGCTGAGAAGCGGTTCACAGGGGGTTCTTTTTTGCGAGCGTTTTTGCCGGGTTTCAGGCACGTCGCATGAACGAACCGCCGCCGAAGGGCGGGTCGTCGTCGACCGGTGCCCGGCCAGCTCGTCGCAGCAGATGAGTCTCGGGTACGGCCGGCACCTGATTGAACGCCTCCATTGCCCTGGCGACGCGAGAGTCGCGAAGGAGAGGCGCGCGTAGTTCCTGCGCGGCCGCCGCTGCTGCCGCGCAGGCGGTTCGGTGGGACGCTGTGATCGCGGCGGAGAGTGCAGCGGCGCCGGCCCCGAGGCAACTTTCAGTCAGTTGCAGGTCGGTAATCGCACCGAACGCGTCGACCTCGACGCTGACGGCACCACCTCCGGCATCTGCGCGGGCGCGAACTTTCCCGACCTCGATGTCGACTTGGCGGGCAAGGACAGTCAACTCCGGAAACGAGGATGCGGGCCCGGTCATGGCTGATCGATCTGCACGGGCGCGTTCGGATGATCCGACGCTTCGGGTCGAGGGAAACACGGCGACGACCCGCTCAGGCCCGCTCCTCGTGGATGCTCGTCGAAGACCATCCGATATCCATCCGGCAAAATGGTTTCGGTGCTCGTCGTGTCCCCGGCGGAGTCGTACGTTCGAAACTTCCAGCCCCGCTCAGTCCACAGATTGCGGATCGTATCGCCGAAACCTGGAACGCTCGCAGCGTCAGAAGACTCGAGGAAATACGTCACGCCGTAGTCCACGGATGTGTCCTTCGACAGATTGCTGTCGTTGCACGGGACGGTGCCACCCGGGCTGAGGGTGACTTTTTCGTTCAGCTCGGAATACCGCGTCAGGTAGGCACCCGGCGGCAGTGCCGCGATCGTTTCGGTCAGGTACTCGATCACCTTGGCCTGGGCCTGCGGGCGGGTCAGATTCATGTCGGCTTCCATCACTTTTCCGTTCTCCGTCGTCGTACACGCCGACAGCAGCACTGCCACCGCGATACTGCTCGAGCCGAATGCTTTACGGCGTCGAGTTGCGTTGGTCATGGCGCTCCTAGTCCGGCGATCACATGGCCCATACCGGCAAGAGCCGGATTGTTGTTTTCCCAGTACTCACTGTGCGCGGCCGGGCTGGGGAGCTCACCCAGCAGACCGGCGTCGATCCCGGTCCCGGGTGCGGATTCGACAACGGTGGCACCGAATCCGATCAATGGAAGATCGTTCGCGGGATTCGCGCCATGCGAGAGACTGCCGAACACGTCCCCAATCATCGGAACCGGATCATTGGCCGCGGCGGTGGCGTATACGTGGCCGCCGACATGTCCGGGATCGATGCCCTCGAGGGAGAGTCCCTCGACCCGGTCCATCCCCACTCCGGGGCTACCCACGAAAAACAGATCGTTCGCGTCGATCGATCGTCCGCCCGAGGCCGCAGCGCCGATCACGGTCGATCCGTAACTGTGTCCGATAACCGTGTTGTGCGAAGGCGTGCCGTCGTGGGATGCACGGAGACCGTCTTGGAACCGGTCCAGCGATCCGGCCCCACCATCGGCATACCCGTCGAGCCCTGCTTGCGGGATCGTTTGCGGCGCATCGTATCCGTACCAGGTCACCACGGAGGTCGATCCCTCGAGCCCCGCGAACCGTCGCTGGTATTCCGTCGAGTCCAACATCATTTGGGAGCGGTCGATGTCGCCGCCGATGGTTCCCAGGTGGCTGCCGGTGCCAGGTACGAACGTTGCGACGTTCGTCGCGGTGTCGGGATTATTCAGTGCCACGATGGCCCGACCTTCGTCGTCGACACCGAGCAGATACTTCTCCGAATCACCCTCCTCGGCGAGAGTGGGGTCGATCTGGTCGGCGAGGACGCCGTAACCGTCGAGACGCTGCTGCAGGTCCGCGCGTTGCTGCTGCCACCGCTCGTAGTCGCGGCGCGCCTGCTGGTCCGCCTCGTCCACGCTGCCCGCATCCGACGGAATGTTGCGACCCTTGGCCCAATCGGGGTGCCTGCCGTCGAGGTCGGCGAGTTCGGTCGACGTCGACGACTGCAGGTTGCCGAGGTTGATCCGGTTGAAATGATCGCGATCTACGGCTGGCATCCCGTCTCTGTTCCCGATTCCCGGATCGAACGCCGCGAGAGCATCTTTGTCGTTGGGGGACAGCGATTCCCAGAATTCGTTGAACTCCCTCGCACCGACCGGGGGGAACGCGTTGCCGTCGAGAATCGCGGCCACCACCGCGCTCATCGTCTGCTGGGCGCTTGGGGACTGTGCGAGATCAGCGAGGTCTCCTGCTGCCTTCGACAAGGCCGCGGCAGCCCCCTCGTCGAGGCTTCCCGCCATGTGCAAGGCCGGAACCAGTCTCGCCTCGAAGCTGTGCGCCTTCTCGTCGAACGCAGCCTGCCCCAAGATGTCGAGTGCAGTGTTACCGCTTCCGTACCGAGGTGCGCTCACTCGACCGTCATCGGCGACAGCCATGCCCTCGGCGATCGCACTGTCCGCAATGTCGATCACCGCCGCCCGCGCCGGCCCCAACGCAGCAGCAGCTTCACTCAACGCGTCGGCTTCGGCGAATACTCCTGTGGTCAGATGTGTCGCGGCAATACTGTCAGCCAAGGCTCGCGCCGACGCTGCAGCCGAGGCTTCGCCTTTCCACTGATCGAGCGCGAAGTCGACCGCGCGATGCGCTGATTCCACAGCGTGCATGAAGTCCCGGTTCTTCTGCTCCAATGCCGTTGCAGCGGCGGCCAAACCAGTCGGATCCCAGGCGCGGACCTGGGAGATCGTCGCCATCTACACGGCCGCTTGGTAGGTGGCCAGCCGGTTCCGGAATGCGACCTCGACAGCGTCGTAGCTGCTCGCACTGGATTGGGCAGCGTCAGCCATCGACGTCAACATCTCCGAGGTAGCGCGGTATCCGGTGGTAATCGGGTCACCGGCCCTCGCGGCGGCCGGGCCGCTCGCCGAATCGGGCATCGCCGCTGCCGCGTCAGCGAGAATTCCCGACACGTCGATGCCGGCAATCACGGCTCCTTGGTTTCTCACCGCGTCGGCCAACGCCCGTAGCGACTCGGCGTCTGCTTGTAGTACTTCGTTCCCCACCTGAGCCCCCCGGCTACGTATCGACGTGCGAAAAGCAGCGTAGCAGCGCATTGCCTGAACCCTGGTCGTTCTTGTTTGTCAGCTCCCGCTCCTCGTGCCCGAAGTGGCCGGGCCGATAGTGATCTGCGACACTGGCCGAAGTCGGTATTGACGGGTTACCGAGACGAGCAGCAACAGGGCGGCACTACATGAGCGTGATTCTCGCGGCGACGGATCAGCCTGCGCTAGCGGAGACCTTCGGCGTCGAACTCGAGCGCGTCGGCCACACCGTTCATCTGTTCGCGTCCGGACGAAACAGCCTCGACGCACTCGGCACCGACAGCTTCGACGTTGCCGTTCTCGATCTTTCACTCCCGGACATCGACGGCTTCGAGGTCGCCCGCCAAATCCGTCTCCGCAGCGAGATTCCGATCATCATGATCGTCGAGTCCCCCGAAGACATCGACGATGCACCACCACAAGTCGCGTCGGATTTCGCCATCAACCCACTCGACGCTCGCAGCCTCGATTCTCGGATAACGAGCCTCCTCCGCAGTACGCCCACCCCACAGACGGACAAGCGAGAGCGCCACGGCGAGTTGACGATCGACCGCCGATCCATGACCGCCACCATCCGCCGTCGACGCCTCGACCTCACTCGAACCGAATTGCGCCTGCTCCTCGAAATGTCGATGCACCCCGGCCACGTCTACTCCCGAACCCAGCTCCTCGCAAAGGTGTGGGGTGAAACGAATTCAACCAAGACTCGCGCCGTCGACGCCAATATTCAGAGCTTGCGGTCGAAAATCGAATCCGACCCGGCCAATCCCAAGTACATCAAGACCGTGCGCGGATTCGGATACAGGTTCGGTCCGATCGACTGACAAGAATCATCGGAAAACCACGGTGTCGGTAGCTCTGGCTAGGTTCGCGAAATGAGCTGGTATCTGCGAGAACTACTGCGTAGTGAAGCTCCCGACTGGCACGGCCCCGGGGACCGTGGTCACGTTCTCGGCAAGTGTCCGAAATAACCAATCGCCGCCCCTGCCCCATCCTGAAGAATCAGTGGCATGACTACAGCCGATATCTCCCCCGCAGATCGCTACCGTGACCTCGCCGCCGGCTTCACCCAGCGGATCGACGCAGTACCTGAGGACCGGTGGGACAACAACTCTCCGTGCGAAGGGTGGACGGCTCGCGATGTGGTCCGGCACGTGATCGACAGCGAACGCGACATGGTCAAGGTCGTCGGCCTCGAATTGGCGCCGGGACCGTCCGTCGACGACAACCCGTCCGCCGCCTGGGCAGCAGTGCGCGATTCGATGCAGGCGATTCTCGACGATCCGGAAAGGTCGACCCTCGAATACGACGGACATTTCGGCCGCACCAACCTGGGAGCCACCGTCGACGGTTTTCTGTGCTTCGATCTGGTCATTCACGGCTGGGACCTTGCAGCCGCTACGGGCACCGACACCTCGATTCCGGAAAAGGACGTCGATTGGGTGTCACAGATTGCTGCCGGCCTCGGTGATTCCATTCGTATGGCAGGGGTATGCGGCCCCGAGATCCCGGTTGCCGATGATGCCGACAAGGCAACCAAACTCCTCGCATATCTCGGCAGGGCCGTCTGAAAAACCACCCCTGACGTGCGGATTGCTTCGATACGCGGGTAATGTCCGTCGCATGCCTGAACGTCGGAAATCAGCCACCAACCCGGACTTGCTGGCCACGGCGCTTTTCGATGTTGCCGCCGAATCAGGACTCGACAATGCGAGTGTGCGCGAGGTGGCAAAGCGCGCCGACGTCTCGATCGGCGCCGTGCAGCACCACTTCTCGACCAAGGACGAGATGCTCACATTTGCTCTGCGCACTCTGGCAGAGCGAATGCTGAGCCGTCTCACCCAATCCCCAGCCGGAACCGACCCGCACGTTGCGCTGTTCCAGGCTTTGTCACAACTGCTTCCCCTCGACGAGCAGCGCACGCGCGAAGCACACGTCCTTGCCGCATTTGCCATCCGGGCTGTCACCAGCGAATCGTTGGCGGAAATTCGGCGGACGATGCTGTTCACTATTCGCACCGGCATCTGCGCAGTTCTGATCGGAATCAGATTGCCTGAAGCTGAAACCCGCGCAGCGCTGCTCCTCGCAACCGTCGACGGACTCGCACTCGACGCGATAGGCAATCCCGGCATGTATCCGCCGCACTATCTCGAGTACGCCCTGGAGAGTCAGATAAAGCTCACCCTCCACGACATGGAAATTCCCGATGCTCTTGTATCCAGGGGCTGACGTGCCGGGATCAGGACGATTTGCACCGAGCCCATCCGGCGATCTACATCTGGGAAACCTTCGCACTGCCCTCCTTGCCTGGCTGTTTGCCCGGACCTCCGGTCGCGACTTTCTCATTCGCGTCGAAGATCTGGATCGTGTGCGGCCAGGCGCCATGGAACGCCAACTGAGTGACCTGCGAGCGCTGGGCCTCGACTGGGACGGCGACGTCGTCAAACAGTCCGACCGACTGCCGCGGTACGCGGACGCGATCACGTCGCTGACCGATCGCGGGCTGACGTACCCGTGCTTCTGCACCCGCAAGGAAATTCAGCAGGCACCCTCCGCGCCACACGCCCCGGACGGCGCCTACCCCGGAACGTGCCGGAATCTCACTCCTTCCGAGCAAGCCGTCAAGCTGGCCTCCGGCCGTAAACCCGCACTGCGCCTGCGTGCCGAGACGACGTCATTCACCGTGCGAGATATGTTGCACGGCAACATATCCGGATTGGTCGACGATGTGGTGCTACTCCGCGGAGACGGGGTTCCCGCATACAATTTGGCAGTTGTGGTCGACGACGGCGCCCAGAACGTCGATCAGGTTGTCCGCGGCGACGACCTCCTGACATCAGCACCGCGCCAGGCCTACCTGGCAACACTCCTGGCCATTACACCGCCGATCTACGCCCACGTCCCCCTCGCACTCAATTCCGAAGGCAAGCGTCTGGCCAAACGGGACGGGGCGGTCACGCTCTCCGATCAACGCGACCTCGGCCGCACCCCAGCCGAAGTTCTGACTCTGATTGCGTCGAGCATCGGATTGGCCGAACCTGGTGAAGTAGTTTCGCCGACGGAATTGGCTGTTCGCTTCGATCCACAGAAGGTTCCGGGTGACCCCTGGATCTTCACATCTGTCGATCCCCTGGATCCCGTCAAGGGATCTTAGACAATAGTTAATCATTGGCAATTGCCGCGGAGTGAAGTACCGTTTCGGCATAGGTGAAGGGAACCAGGGCGAGGAGCCCTGGGCAGGTTACAAGCGGGGCTTGCCCTCGACATGACCAAAGCACCCGCTGGAGGGCAACCGCGCGGCAGTGCGTTAGGGCGGGAACAGAACGAAAAGGAATCCGCATGGTTCGCGAGCTTCGCGAGGCACTCGACGACCATCAATTCGAAGTGCTGTACCAACCCCAGGTACACCTGGAAACCTCGACTGTTACCGGCTACGAAGCACTCCTACGCTGGCGCCATCCCCTTCGTGGAGTCATCGAACCACAAGATTTCATGCGATCTGCTGAATTGTCCGGCTTGATCATTCCCATCGGATTGCAAACCCTCGACTTGATCTGCGCACACATCTCCCACTGGGATGATCAGTTGAATATCGCGGTGAATTTCTCGCCACGCCAGCTGTCGACCGACAATGCTGCCCGAGAAATAATCGACACCCTTGACCGCTCCGGCACCCCGCACAACAAAGTCATCGTAGAAGTCACCGAACTCGGCGTCGTCGGCCAGAATGCCGCCGCCACGCTGGCGACGCTGCACAAAGAAGGCATCCGGATAGCGCTCGACGATTTCGGAGCCGGCTTTGCGTCCTTTGCGGCTCTGTCGGAACTGCCACTCGATATCCTGAAGATCGACCAGAGCCTCACCTGGGCTCTCAGCGACGCGCAGCACTCGTCCGAGCGGGCATTCATCGTGATGGAGTCCATCGCCGCGATCGCCGACAAACTGGGAATGGAGTCCATCGCCGAAGGCGTCGAGACTGCCGAACAAGCAGCAGCCGTCACTCGCGCAGGGTGTACCACAGGCCAGGGTTACTATTTCGGCAAACCCCTCCCCGCCGACGCTCACACCACAGCAATTCAGGAACCGCCGCTCGCAGTCGCATCACCTGCGCAGCATCGACGCTGGCGTTAGACGGAACCCACCGCCGCTATAAAAATCACGAATATCACCCACATGGCGATAACCGAGGCACCGACGGCAATACCCGCAATCGCGAGCCCACGCCCCTGCTGGCCTGTTTGTTTAATCTGATTGAGCGCGACGACGCCCAGAATTATCGCGACAATCGCGCCGAGTCCGTAAAAGCAACCGCCGACTATCGCCGTCACCAATGACGCGATCGCAAGGCCGTTCGTTCCCACCGGTTGCACGTACCCACCGAACTGGCTGGGAGGTCCGTACTGCGGTGGCTGCTGGTACTGCTGGTACTGCGGCGGCTGTTGGTACTGCTGGTACTGCGGTGGTTGTTGGTATTGCGGTGGTTGTTGGTATTGCGGTTGTTGATACTGCGCTTGTGGCTCTGGGGTCGGGGTGTACGACGGCGGTGGATAACCCGGGTACTGCTCGATTGGCGATGGTGTCGCCGGAATCTCCCAATACGACTCCTGCTGTCCCGCAGATTCTCCGTAACCTTCCTGCGGGAGGCTGGGAACCTCGCCATATCCGGGTTCAGGCACGTATTTATCGGGAGATATCTCGCCGTTCTCCCCGGAACTCGTCATGAAACGCAGCCTAAACCACAGGTGACATCAACACACGAGGGCGTAAGTGACACCAACATCTATCGCTTATGGCGGTTAAGGTCGTAATCACTGTCACACTCGAATGCTGTGTCCGGCTTGAACGCTTCGACGCGCATTCACGACTGAGGGGAAACAATGACAACCGGCGGTTACGACCCCAACAAGAATCCGAACGACGGAAACCAATCACCACAAGATCCGTACAGCCAGCCGCAATCACCGCCGCCCGGTAGCTACCCACCTCCCGTCACACCTCCCGGTGGCGGCTACCAGCCGACGGGAGGCTCTCCTGCCGGGCCGCCCCCGGGGAATTACCCGCCTCCCGGTGGATACCCGCCCCCGCAGGGCAACTACCCCCCACCGCAGGGGAACTACCCGCCGCCCGGTGGATACCCGCCGCCGCCTCAGGGCGGGAACTTTCCCCCGCCGCCGCAGTTCAATGATCAGGGCGCTTACGGCGGATCGACGCGACTGCCTTCCGGCGCTCAGCCGGGTGACCTGTGGTTGCGCCTCGCTGCGCGAATCATCGACGGCATCATCGTCGGCATCGTCGCGGCAATTCTCGCAGTCCTGGTCAGTGACGCGGACAGCTTGATTCTGATCTCCGGACTGTTCTCGGGGATCCTGACCTTCGCGTACTTCGTGGGGATGGAAGTAACCCAGGGTTGGACGCTGGGCAAGAAGATGCTCGGCCTTTCGGTGCATGGACCTGCCGGCGCTCCCAAGCCCACACCGCAGCAGTCCGCGATCCGAAATGCGTTCACACTGCTGTCGATCATTCCGATCATCGGCGGTCTCCTCGCGTTTATCGCGTACATCGTCATCGCGGTGACCATCAACAACAGCCCCACCAAACAGGGCAAGCACGACCAACTGGCCGGTGGCACCCAGGTAGTCAAGGGATAACCCAGAGCCCTCGCGAAAGCCCGGCAGTTCCTCGAGGAATTGCCGGGCTTTCTGCTGTGTTCTGGGCAACTGGACGGTCGCCAACTCGCTTGGAGACACCCTGAGGTGCTTGGATTGCGGACGTGACAGCTCAGGATCAGCAAGACTCATCGACTCAAGAGACCAAATTTGCGCACGTCAGCCTCGGTTATTATCCGACGATCGTCGCGCTGTTCACCGCAACGCTGCTGATCTCGAATGTGGCGGCGACCAAGGGGGTCGCCTTCTTCGCGGATTCCGAGTTGTCCCTCGGGCCCTTGCAGATCCTGCCCGTCATCACCGACGGTGGCTTCTTCCTCTTCCCACTCGCGTACGTCCTCGGTGACGTTCTCAGTGAGGTCTACGGCTTCAAAGCCACCCGGCGCGCGATCTACCTCGGATTCGGCGCGCTGATTCTTGCTGCCGCATGTTTCTGGATCGCTGTGCAACTGCCGTCGGCGGCCTTCTACGAGAACCAGGCCGCCCTCGAAACCGTCGTCGGTGTCATTCCCCGACTCCTGGTCGCCGGCTTGGCCGCCTACCTCGTCGGACAGCTTCTGAACTCCCTGGTCCTGGTCATGATGAAGAAGCGCATGCAGGAGAAGCACCTGTGGGCACGTCTCATCGGCTCGACCGTCGTCGGTGAATTCGCCGACACCCTCATCTTCTGCTCCATCGCGGCCGGCGTCATCGGCATCAGCACATGGGAAGACTTCATCAACTACGTGTTGGTCGGCTTCCTGTGGAAAACCCTTGTCGAGATTCTGGTCATGCCGATCACCTACCGCGTCATCGCCTACGTGAAGAAGCGCGAACCGACTTACGCCTGAGTCTGCGGGGCCTTCGGGCCGTAGAACTTTCCGAGCATGTCCGCCTTGAAGTCGTGGAAGTACCCGCCTTCGATGCTGGCTCGGATGTCGTCGACCAGCTTCACGGTGAATCGCTCGTTGTGGATGGTGCAGAGCGTCGACGCGAGCATTTCTTTCGCTTTGAAGAGGTGATGGATGTACGCGCGGGTGTAGTTGGCGCAGGTATAGCAGTCACACTCGTCGTCGATAGGTGTGAAATCACGGCGGAATCGGCTGGTGTTGATGTTGAACCGGCCGGAGCGCACGTAGATCGCGGCATTGCGCGCAACACGGGACGGATTGACGCAGTCGAAGGTGTCTGCGCCGTTCTCGATTGCGACGAAAAAATCGTCCGGTTCGCTGATTCCGAGCATGTGCCGCGGCTTGTGCTCAGGCAGTTCCTCGTTGCACCAACGCACAATTGTGCCGAGGTTCTGCTTCTCGAGGGCGCCGCCGATGCCGTAGCCGTCGAACCCGTACCCGTTCTCGCCTTCGATCGACTCGAGGCCACGGCACGCTTGCCGACGCAGATCCTCGTACTGCGCGCCTTGGATCACGCCGAAGAGAGCCTGATAGGGCTTGTCGGCGCGTTCGGCGGTGAGCTTCTCGTGCTCGTTGATGCAGCGAATCGCCCACGCCTGCGTGCGCTCGACCGATCGCTCCTGGTAACCGCGCGTATTGAGCAGCGTGGTGAGTTCGTCGAACGCGAACATGATGTCGGCGCCGAGTTGATGCTGTATCTGCATCGACACCTCGGGGGTGAACCGATGCTTGCTGCCGTCGAGGTGCGATTTGAACGTGACGCCCTCGTCATCGACCGTCGCAAGACGCTCTTTGCCCTTCGCGATCACGTCGTCGGACTGCACGCCGACGGCTTCCATCGCGAGTACTTTCTTGAACCCGACGCCAAGTGACATCACCTGGAAGCCGCCGCTGTCCGTGAAGGTGGGTCCGTCCCAGTTCATGAATTTGCCCAGGCCACCGGCCTCGTCGACGATGTCGGCACCCGGCTGCAAATACAGGTGGTACGCATTTGCGAGAACCGATTGCGTGCCCAATTCCTTGATCGACTCGGGGAGCACAGCCTTGACCGTCGCCTTGGTCCCGACCACCACGAACGACGGCGTCGCGATATCGCCGTGCGGTGTGTGGATGGTGCCGGTTCGTCCGAGCCGGTCCTCGATTCGCGTCCCCATCGTAAAAATCGACTCGGGACGCTTGTCGACAGCGGGCTCGGGCTGGGTCGGAACTACAGAAGTCACGGACTCAATCCTGTCACAGGACTAAAAATCGCCGTGATCACCGCAGAACGCGCAGCAACAGCATCGATCTTCGATCCGGCCCTGGTCTACTGACCGAACCCGAGCTGTATCGCCGCGCGAGAGTCCCACTCCATACTTCCTCCAGGCATCCTCCGGCTCGACCGGTGTACACCTCCAACCCGCTGACAGGAGCTCAATTGACGAGACAGACCTACAACTTCGTCACCGTCGACGTCACAGAGTCGATCGCCACCGTGACCATCGACAAACCTCCCGCCAACGCGTTCAATCCCAGCCTGATCGCCGAACTTCTGGAGCTACTGCCGGTACTAGCGTCGGACCAGAGCATCCGCGCCATCGTCATGACGGGCACTGGCCGGTTCTTCGTCGCCGGCGCCGACATCACCGTGATGCGCGAGCTGACCGAAGAGACTCAGCGGGCGATGCGCCCGTGGGTCGAGGTACAGCGGATCCTGGAGACGGCTCCCAAACCCGTTATCGCGAAGATCAACGGGCACGCACTCGGTGGCGGCGCCGAACTGACGTTGGCCTGCGACTTCCGCGTTATGGCACAGTCGGCGACCATCGGTTTTCCCGAGATAGGCCTCGGACTGTTTCCGGGTGCGGGTGGCAGCCAACGGCTTCCGCGCCTCATCGGCGCACACCGAGCCAAAGTGCTCATGATCGAAGGCAATCGACTGAGCGCCGAGCGCGCACACGACATCGGCCTGGTCGATGCTGTCGTTGCAGACGACGACCTAGATGCACACTGCGCTGACCTTGCGCGTGAGCTCGCATCGAAACCCACTGCCACCATCGGGATGATCAAACGCATTGTTGACGAGGGAATGTCGTTGCCGCTCGATCAAGCGCTGGACCTCGAATTCGACGCAGTGCTCGAACTGATCAAGACGAACGACGCTGCCGAGGGACTTCAGTCATTCCTCGACAAGCGCTCCCCCATCTTCACCGGACGCTGAAAGCTCCCCCTTTACCGAGAGGCCATCATGCTCAACAGATTTCAAAAGAAATGGGTGGGCGCGATCGCTACTCTCGCCGCCCTGTCGATCGCCGTCAGCGGATGCACCCGTCCCGCTACCGACAACTCCGCGGAAAGTGGTGGCCTGGTACGCATCGCTGTTGGTGTGGACCCGTCGTACGCTCCGATCTTCTTAGCTGACCACGAGGGCATGTTCGAGGCCGCTGGTCTCGACGTCCAGGTCATCCAGACGGAAGGCGGAGCAGCGGGTGCTCAGAACGTTGTAGCCGGAACTTCGGAGCTATCCGGCAATGCCGACTCGACAGCGCTGTCCGTCATGGCTGCCAACCCGAGCCTGCGGGCTCTTGGTGTCTTCCAGGAATCCGACCGGTACTTCCAGGTTGTGCTGCGCAATGGCCTCGAACCGAAGTCGATCAAGACCATGGGCGTCTTCCCCGGTATCGGTCTCTACTTCACGAACCAGTACCTCGCCAGCCTCGGCATCGACCCCGCGACCGTCACACTCGTGAGCACCAGTCCGCCCGAGCAGCCCGCGTTACTGGCGCGTGGCGATATCGACGGCTTCCTGTCCTTCGACCCGTGGGTGACACAGAGTTTGAATACCGGTGGACGCGTAGTTGCCACGACCGGTGATTTCGGCGCCAAGTACGCGCAGTGGATCATCGCGTCGGATAACTGGTTGTCCGCGAACGAAGAAACCGCAGGCAAGGTGTTCAAGGTGATCTCGGAAGCGTCGGCAATCGTGAACTCGGATCCAGATCGGGCGGCAACCGCAATTGCCTCGGCTATCCAGATGGACCCGGCCGAGGCTGCCGACCGGGTGGCCCAAATCGATTTCGGCGGGCGCGGATTCACCGATGACGATGTGGAGCGGGCAAACGAACTGGTTGCGTTCTTCCGCGAGCAGGGCAAGATCTCCGCAGACATCGATCCGTCGGCTGTACTTCTCTCGGGATGGGTCGAGCAGAACGCAGCCTGAGCGGCGTGTGAGAACGGGTCCGGTGGGCAGACCGGAATCATGTCGCCCACCGGACCCGAGAACTACGTTCGACACCAGTCGGTTCGGCGATATCTTTCGATTGAAACGGAGTAGTTGTGGTGCATCCCCCGGTACGGGTCGTAGAGATTTCCAGTCCGTTTGCGCGATTCGCCGGGCGCATCCTGGTCGGGCTGGGTTTCGAGGTCATTCTGGTAGAACCACCCACCGGTGACCCGAGTCGCGCCGAGTCCCAGGGTGATTCGTACCTGCATTGGCATGCGGGAAAGAAGTCGGTGGTTCTCGATCTGGGCGACAGCAACGACCGCGCCGAATTCGACACACTACTTCGCAGCGCGGATGTCCTGCTCGACGGCAGCGCGACCGGCGTTCCGCTAGAGCGCCGAGGCTCCCTCGTGCATGTCCGGGTGACGCCATTCGGCACATCGGGTCCCCGAAGTGAGTGGCAGGCAACCAACCTGACCGTAGCAGCGCTCGGCGGAATGATGGCTCAGGTCGGTGATCCCGAACACCCTCCACTCCTGCTCCCCGAACTCCAGGCTGAGCAGCTCGCCGGAATCAACGCCGCAATCGGCGTGCTGCTCGGACTGCGTTCGCGGTCCACGGGCCAGAACCCGTTGCTGGAGATCAGTGCTCAGGAATGTGTTGCCGCCGCGCTGGAAGCGGGCACTCTTGCCTACATTCACGAGGACCGTGTCCCGCCGCGTCCTGGCCGCGTACATCCACTCGTTCCGCACGGACTGTTCCAGGCCGCCGACGGTTATGTCGGTGGCGGCCTCGGCGGTAGCCCCCGTATGTGGGACGGCATGCTGGCCTGGCTGATCGACAACGACGCCCAGGACGATCTCGACCAACCCGAGTGGTCCGACGCGGTCTACCGAAAGACACACCAGGAACACATCTTCGACGTTCTGTCAGCCTTCATCTCAAAGTGGCCGAAGGAAGAATTTGCAGTCAGCGCCCAGTCTCGCAAGTTGCCGTGGGCAGCGGTCGACCGGCCCGAAGAACTCCTGCGCAACCCACAACTCAACGACCGTGACTTCTTCACTGACGTGACCGGGGATCACGGCACCTACCGCGATCTCGGGTTCGGCTTCGCTTTCCCCGAAGGCCACCGCATCGGAACGCTCGAGGCCGCCCGGTTGGGTCAGCATCAGGAACTCTTGTCCACCAACACGACTGTGGCAGTGCATGAAACTCAGGAGTTCAGTGACACGGGCGCGCTCAGCCTCGACGGTGTCCGCGTGCTGGATCTCACCTGGGTGCTGGCCGGCCCGTACGGCACCCGAATCCTCGCCGACCATGGAGCCGAAGTCATCAAGGTCGAATCGATCGGACGCCCGGACCCAACTCGCTTCGCACCGTTCATGCATCTGTCGCGCGGGCCTCATGACAATCCGAACACCAGCGGGTACTTCAACGACGTCAACCGAAACAAGCGCAGCATCACGCTCGATACCCGATCCGCCGAGGGTCTTTCGGTCCTACGCGACCTGATCAGGAAATCCGACGTCGTGGTCGAGAATTTCAGCTCGTCGGTCATGGACAAGATGGGGCTCGGCTACGAACAACTGCGGGAACTCAACCCGGACATCATCTACGTGTCTATGTCCGGGATGGGTCACACCGGCCCTCGCAAGGACTGGGTATCGTACGCCGACATCGTATCTGCAAGTACCGGATTGACCTCGCTGACCGGTTGGAACGCCGACGATGTTGTCGGAGTCATCTACGGCCACGGTGACATAGTTGCCGGACTGCAAGCAGCAGTCGCGGCGCTGGCAGCTCTCGACTACCGCGACCGGACAGGGCGAGGCCAGCACGTAGACCTGTCACAACTCGAAGCCATGGCAGCGCACATGGGCACCAGTGTTCTCCGAGCGGCTCGCTCACAGTCCCCCGATCCGATCGGCAACAGCCACTGCGAACTGGCGCCGCACGGCGTGTACCCGTGCCACGGCGCAGACCGGTGGTGCTCGATTGCCATCCGCGGCATGACGGAATGGAATACGTTGTGCCGCATCATCGGAGCGGAGCACTGGATCGACAATCCCGATTTCAGGAGCGTGGAGGGTCGCCGAGCCAACCTCGAACGAATCGACGACGCGATCGCCGACTGGACCCGGACTCTGCCACCCGAAACCGTCATGGAGCGCCTGCAATCGGCGGGAATCGCGGCAGGCGCCATCCAGGACGGACGTGACCTGGTCGACGGTGATCCGCATCTGCGGGCACGCAATTTCTATTCCGTACAGGAACACCCCCTCGCGGGAACATTCCTCCACGAGGGCATCCCTGTTCGCCGCAACTCCGAACCCGGTTCGATTCGGCGCGCTGCACCGGTGCTGGGCGCGGACACCGACGACGTCCTGAAGTCGGTCCTCGGCTACAGCGACAAACGGATCACCGGACTTCGCGACCAGTCGATCCTGTCCTGACCGCACTCATATTCGTACAACCATTCACAGATCGCTACAAGGAGACACAATGCGCGCGGCCCGACTCCATCAGTTCGGCACCTCACCGGTAATCGACGACATCGACATTCCCACGCGTGAATCCGGCCAGACCCTGGTGCGGATCGACGCTGCTGCGCTCGGCCATCTCGACATCACCGTCGCGAGCGGAAACTTCGGAGTCAAGCCGAATCTCCCGCACATCGGTGGAACCGACGGAGCCGCGACGGTAGTCGAATCCGACACGTACGAGCCGGGCACTCGCCTTCTGGTCCGAGGCGGTGGCGTCGGCCTGTTCAAGAACGGTTGCTGGGCCGAGTATCTGGTGGCAGCAGACAAGGCCTTCACACCGTTTGATCCCGCACTGTCGCCGGCCGTTGCCGCAACGTTCTTTCTGCCAAGCACAACTGGCTACGTGGCCGTGAATGACGTTGCGGCCGTTGCAGCCGGCGAACGTGTGGTCGTCGCCGGAGCGTCGGGTGCTGTCGGATCGATGGCAGCGCAGTTCGCTTTGCTCGCAGGAGCGTCCGAGGTGATCGGTGTTGTACCGCGCGAAGATCAAGCTGCCCTGATCCCGGAAGGTGTGCGTCCCGTCGTCGGGCAAGGTGACGAACTGGCCGGTGTGCTGGGATCCGAGCCTACCGTCGACGCATTGATCGACACGCTGGGCGGTGACGGCTTGCCCCATCTGCTGGCAAGTGTTGTCCCCGGCGGCCGGGCGGCCCTGATCGGATACACGTTGGGTAAGAGTCTCACGCTGGACTTGCCGAACTGGTTGCTCAGCGACGTCCGGATCCTGCCCGTCAACATGATTCGCAAGACTGCCCGCCAAGCTGAACTGGCACCCGAGATGATCCGACTGCTCATCGAAGGCAAGATTTCCGTTGCAGTGCAGGAATTTCCGTTGGATGACATCGCAAGTGCACTGCAGTTGATGGGTGAGGGCAAGGTTGCCGGTCGGGCGGTCGTCGTACCCTGAGAGGGATACAATTACGCACCCTACGAGCCATCGGCAAGGAGTCGTTCATGCCCTGCGACACACATGCCATTCCGCGCTCGCTTCCGGATTTGATCCGGAGGCGAGCTTTGGAGCGTCCGGAGCACCCGGCCCTTGTCGTCGGCGGGATCACGGTCACCTACCGCAAACTGCTCGAACGCGCTGCGTCGATGGGGTCTGCTCTCCGCAGCGCGGGTGTCGGCCGCGGGGAACGTGTGGCGGCACTGTCCGGCAACAGGATCGAACTGGCAGACCTTGTTCTCGGATGCGCGTGGATCGGCGCGGTGGCCGTTCCGCTCAATACTGCTCTTCGCGCCGACAGTATTGTCAGCGCACTCGAACAAGCTGAAGTGCAACGCATCCTGGTTTCACCCGAATGCGCAAACGTTGTATCCGGATTCGATGGCACCGTGTGGGTCATGGGCGAACCACACGTCCCCACGGCCGGTTTGAATCCGGGTTGTGAACCCGAAGCAGTGGATCCCCTCGACATGGCCGCGATACTCTTCACTTCCGGCACCACCGGTATACCCCGGGGTGTGCGATGCCCGCATGCGCAGTTCCTGCAGTGGGGCAAAAGCGTTGGCGCCTCGTTGGGACTCACTCGCGATGATGTGCTGTACAACTGTCTGCCCCTGTTTCACACCAATGCTCTCAATGCCTTTGTTCAGTCCGTCTGGGCCGGGTCTACTTTTGTCTTGGGACAACGGTTTTCGGTCCGTAATCATTGGAGTGAGGTTCGTGAGATCGGGGCGACTGTCGACTATCTGCTAGGTGCGATGGTTGCGATGCTGATCAACGCGGACCCCGCACTACACGACCGGCAGCACAACATCCGGATTGCCTTGGCGCCCGCAACCCCTGCGCATCTGATCGAACCGTTTGCCAAGAGATTCGGTGTGGAACTCGTGGACGGATTCGGAAGTACCGAAACCAATCTTGTGATCGGCACGCTTCCCGGAAATCGACGGGCCGGATACATGGGCACCGTGATGAGCGGCTACGACGCTGCGGTGATCAACGACGGTAGCGCCGTACCCGACGGAGTGCCTGGCGAACTGGTTGTCCGCACCACGGTTGCCGGCTCGTGCTCACAGGGCTATCTGGGCGACCCGATTCCGGAGCCAGGCAGTTGGATCCACACCGGCGACAGGGTGATTCGTGAT
This sequence comes from Rhodococcus globerulus, assembly GCF_019334125.1. NCBI lineage: Bacteria > Bacillati > Actinomycetota > Actinomycetes > Mycobacteriales > Nocardiaceae > Rhodococcus > Rhodococcus globerulus. The sequence continues at coordinate 4,690,363 of NZ_CP079698.1, read as the reverse complement.
GCAGACGGCTGGTTCCGATTTGTCGATCGCATCAAAGACGTGATTCGAAGGCGAGGTGAGAATATTTCCGGAGCCGAGGTGGAAACAGTTCTCGCGCTGCATCCGTCGATCAGTCAGGTTGCCGTCTTCCCGGTGCCGTCGGAGCTGGCCGAGGACGACGTCATGGCGACTGTAATACTCCGTCCCGGTGCCGATTTCGATCCCATCTCGATTCTGGATTCTGCCCAGCAACAGTTGCCGTACTTTGCCCTCCCGCGGTACATCGACATCGTGGATTCGTTGCCACTCACCGAAACCGGGAAGGTGCAGAAAGCACCGCTGCGCGAGCGGGGCGTTGGCCAACACACCTGGGACAGCGAGAAGAGCAAGTTCAGCGCACGGCGGTAGAGCCTACTTGCCACAGCCGTTGAACGAACACATCACCGGACTGCAAATCGTACGCAGTGCGAGCGGGTCACTCGGTGAATGCGTGCACTTCATGGCATGAAGTTTGCGGGTGATCCCGACGCCTGCTGTGCGCAGGGCCCCGGTGATGCGACTGACGTTGAGCCGAGCCGTCGGCGCTGTCACGGACAACGCACCGGCAAGAGTGCGCGGGCCGCTGAACACCGGTACCGCGACGCTCATGTAACCGAGCCGCGTCTCCTCGACCTCCACCGCGAGCTGTTCCTTACGCATCCGCTCGAGTTGCTGTCGCAGCACACCGACTGACATCGTCGTCCGACTGGTCAAGGCGGTGAAACCCTGCTCGACCACCTCGTCGAAGACCGATTGCGGCGAGAAGGCAAGGATGATCTTGCCGGTGGCGGTGCAGTACAGCGGGAGCCGGCCGGCCACCCGCGACTGCTGATTGAGGCCGCGGTGTCCGATGATCTTCTCGATGTACAGGACGTCGATGCCGTCCCGCACCGCAAAGTGAACCGTCTCCTGTGTCGCCAGCAGCAGGTCCTCCATGTAGGGCAAAGCGGCGTCCCGCAGAATCCGCTGACGGGGCACCAACTGGCCAAGCTCGAACAATCGCAGGCCGAGCCGATACTTTGTGCCCGCGCGCTCGAGCAGTCCCCACTCGACCAGCTCGCCGGCCAACCTGTGAACCGTGGCTTTCGCTACCCCACTGCGCCGAGTGAGTTCCGTCAGAGACAAGTCACTGTGGTCGGTGTCGAAAGCGTCCAAGATCATTCGAGCCTTGCCCAGGACCGAGGACAGCTCTCCTGCGGGCTGCAATGGCGCAGCAGCACTTGGCGCGATGGGCAGTACTGATCCGAACCCGACGGATTGTTGTGGAGCGGCCATGAGTGTCCTCCTGAACGATCTGTGACAGCCTGCCGAGCCCGATTGCCACGGGACCGAATCAGTCGGGGTGCTCGTTGGGTGCAGGTGCTTTCGGAACCGACACTATGGTGACCATGCGATGAGACGCACGCCACACGGTCCGCTCAGTGAACCCGTCCCGCAGAGTTTACACGGGGCGCCTACCTGCGTAATTCTCCAGAAACATGCGGACGGCGGATGAAATCTGCGGGGCGTGCTCTTCGATGAGAGCTACGGTCCCGGATTCGACGATCTCTGTTTCCACCACTGCCGCACTCGTCAGATGTGCACGCAGCGGGGCGACATTAGGCATCGAAAAGGGATCTCTCTGCGCGCCGATCAGCAAGACCGGCGCGGTCACCGAACCGATTCTTTCCTCCATGACGTAGCGAGCACAGGCTTTGTGGCCCTCCGCCGGATCAACCCGGTAGGCAAGCGCGTCCCGGATGAACCTGTCGAGCAGCGCGGTGCCGGGTTCCGGGTAGTACGGCCGTCGCATCTCCCACAGACTGGTGAGATGGCTGCCGTCTGCGGCTCGGTCGACGCAGTCGATCCCACCGGGTCCCGAGTGCCCCTCGCGGTAGTTGCGGTCGGCCCACGGGCACGACGAGAGCACGGCGGCGGCAACCCGATCGGGGCGCGATGCCGCCATCTCGAGCGCCACCGCCGCTCCGGTGTGGTGGCCGAGAACCGTGACTCGTTCGACGCCAAGCCCGTCGAGCAATTCCCACGCACCTCGCGCATAGGTCTCGATGGTCTGCGGCCCGGGCACCGGAGCACTGTTGCCGTACCCCGGCATGTCCATCGCGACCACGTGGAAGTCGGCGGCAAGAAGTGGGATGAGCTCGCGGAACTCGTCCGACGAACGGGGTGCCTGATGAAGCAGGAGAATCGTCTCACCCGAACCTTGCTGCGCGTAATGCAATTGCCCGAAGGACGAATCCACGTATCCGAATCGCGTGCAGCTTCCCATCAGAACGCCGCAACCATCGGAGTGTCGACGCCGACAATATCGATCTTTGCCGAACCACCCGGATTTCCGACGGGTTCACCGCGGGTGGGCAAGATGTCGAGGAAGAAGCGCTTGTTGTCTTCCTTGAAGTCCGGGTCTGCCTTGCGGTCGACGGTGATCGCCTCTACCGGGCACGCCAATTCACAAGCGCCACAGTCGATGCATTCATTCGGGTTGATGTAGAGCTTGCGGTCACCTTCGTAGATGCAATCCACGGGGCATTCTTCCATGCATGATCGGTCCGTGTAGTCGATGCATGCTTCACCGATGACAAATGCCATTGCCTAACCCTCCTGTTCCGTAGAGTGTCCGGGAAAGATCTCCGCTTCCGGATCCAGCACGGCCGCAGCGTTGTTCACAGCAGTCGCGGCTTCGCCGAAGCCGACGGCAATCAATCGGACCTTTCCGGGATAATCCGTGATGTCCCCGGCTGCGTACACGCGCGGAACATTGGTTTCCATCCGCGTGTTGACGGCGATATGGCGATTGTCGATCTCCATCCCCCAGTCCATCATCGGGCCCAGGTCAGCGGTGAATCCCAGTGCTGCGATGACGGATTGAGCCGGCAACGTGGACGTGCTCTTGTCCAGTTTGTGGGTGATGTCGACCTCGCCGATCCACCCGTTTCCACGTACCTCCGAGACATCCGCGTTCACAAGAACCTGGACACTGCTGTCCTGAACTTTGGCAACTGTGGATTTGTGCGCGCGGAATCGATCTCGTCGGTGAACCAGAGTGACGGACTTGGCAATCGGTTCGAGGTGGACAGCCCAGTCGAATGCGCTGTCGCCGCCGCCGACGATGACAACGTCTTTCCCCGTGTGCGCCGACAGATCCGGGACGAAGTAGCTCAATCCCCGATTCATGAACTCCGAACCCTTTGTCAACGGACGGGGCGTGAAGGTTCCGATGCCGCCGGTGATGACAACCGCGCCGGCGACCACCACCTGGCCTGTACTGGTGGTGATTCGCACCCGGCCGGCGTCGTCATGCGACAACTCACGAGCCTGCATACCCAGCAAGTACACCGGATCGAATGGGGCAGCCTGGGCAATCAAGCCCTCGATGAGATTGCGTCCCTTGACCGAAGGGAATCCCGCAATGTCGAGGATTGCCTTCTCCGGGTACATCGCACTGACCTGTCCCCCCGGTTCCGCAAGGGCATCGATCACGGCAACGGAGAGGCCGCGGAAGCCTGCGTAGTACGCGCCGTACAGCCCGGCGGGGCCGGCACCAATGATCAGAATATCGACGCCGATCTCGTTGTCGGCCGCCGTGGAAGACGTTGTGTTCACACCCGATACGGTATTGCGCCGACGGACCCTCGCAAATGAAACCGGTCCGCTCAACAGACCTCGGTAACGTTTGCGGGACAACATGAAAAGAGCCCGCCGACCTTTCGGTCGACGGGCCCGTACTCACGAAATTCAGCGCGCGAACACCTCGGGTTCGTCTGCCGCAATCTTCTGGATGATGGTCGAGTAGGCAAACCACCCCACCTTCTCGGTGCCGACAGCCTCGTAGGTCTGCGCAGCGATCTTCTCGTGCAGGACGACCGGATCACCGGCGGCTCGCGCCGCCAATTCTGCCTGCATCGAACGCTCCATCGACACGTACCACCACACTGCGCTCTCGACAGAGGTTCCGACAGTCAAATGGCCGTGATTGGTCAGGATCACCGCTTTGTTCGATCCGAGGGCCGTCGCAATGCGAATACCCTCCTCTTCGTCGAGTGCCACCCCGTGATATTCCTCGTAGATCGAGTGGTCCTCGTGAAAGGCACACGCGTCCTGAGTGATCGGAGCGAGGCGGCAGTGCAGCGAAGAGAAGGCCTTGCCGTTCAGACCATGTGCATGAACAGCTCCGATCACATCGGGACGAGCCTCGTGGACCTTGCTGTGGATGACAAACGCTGCCCGGTTCAGCGGTCCGTCGCCGGAAATCACCGTGCCGTCCGATGCCACATGCAGTAGTTCTTCGGGCTGGACCTGGGAGAAGTGCCGACCGAACGGCGCCGTCCAGAACGTTTCAGGTTCTTCGGGATCTCGGGCCGTGATGTGTCCCGAGATTCCTTCGTCCAAACCGAATTTCGACAGTATTCGATATCCGCCGATGACGGCGGTCTTACGTCGACGTCGTTCGCTCTCGACGTCGACGACCTCGGGCGGGCCGGGAATTCCGGCCTGCTCTGCAATGCTCAGCGGTTTACTCATGCTGCGCTCCTGACTATTTGACGCCGTAGCGGGCGAGGTACCGCGAGGACAGAATTCGGAGAATCCGGTCGAAGATGAAGCCCATGATGCCGAGGACGATGATGCCGACAAACGTCCAGTCGATTCGACCGTAGTTTCGGGCCTGCCAGATCATCGAGCCGATACCCTGGTCGGCGGCGACGATCTCCGCCGACACGATGGTGAGAAAGCTGTTACCCATGGCCAGGCGAGCACCGGTGACGATACCCGGGATCGAAGACGGCAGGACCACCGTTTTCATGATCTGCAGCTTGCCCGCACCAAGATTGGCTGCGGCCTGCAATTTGTTCTCGCTGATCGCAACAGTCGCGGCGATCGTGCTGACCGTGACGATGAACACCGAGGTGTAGAAGATCAGAACAACCTTCGACGTCTCACCGATGCCGAACCAGACGACGGCAAGAGTGACAAATGCGATCGGCGGAATGAACCGGAAGAACTCGATGTACGGATCGAGGAGCTGTCGTACGATGGCGATGCGGCCCATCAGAATTCCGACGGGAGCGCCGATCACGACGCCCAGAAACCAACCGATCAGAATTCGCTGACCTGACGCAGTGATCGACGACCACAGAACGCCGCTTTCCCACAGTTCCTGTGCCGCAGACCAGACCTCGGCCGGTGATGCAATCGTGGTCGGTCCGTACCACCATGCCAGGAACGACCAGATACCCAGACCGATTGCCGCTGAAGCGGCATACATCAGTGTCGCCTTGACAATCTTGGATCGCCGCGCCGACGAACGCTTTTGCGTCTGTGTCACCTTTACTGTTCTCACACCGGCTGAACCACCGGTCACTACAGCCGTCACAGCTCGTCCTCCTCAATGCCTTGGTTCCGCAGCGACGCAACCACTTCTGCCCGAATATCGTCGCGCAGCTTCTCGTAGAGCTCGATCACCTCGGGATCGTTACGGTCCCTGGGACGAGCCGCATTGACCTCGTAGACGCTCTTGATCCGAGCCCGCGGGCCGGCCGACATCACAACCACACGGTCAGCCAATGTCAGCGCCTCGTCGATATCGTGAGTCACGAACACCACGGTGCATCGAGTGTGCCGCCAGATACGGTCGAGTTCGGTCTGCAGAACCTGACGAGTCTGAGCGTCCAACGCACCGAACGGCTCGTCCATGAGAACCAGCGACGGTTGGTTGGCCAGAACTCGTGCGATCTGAACACGTTGCCGCATACCGCCGGAGAGCTGCGAGGGGAACTTTGCCCCGGCGTGGGGCAAGCCGACCATCGCAAGGTACTCGGCGGCGATACTGGCCTGCTCGCTGCGGTTCGCTCCGCGCATCCGGGGTCCGTACGCCACGTTCTGGCTTACGGTCATCCATTCGAATAGCGCTTCGGAACTCTGAAACACCATGCCTGCGTGGCGGTTACTGCCGTCGACGACGTCTCCGTCGCACACAATCTCCCCGGCACTGGGTTCCACGAAACCGGCCATGGACGACAGCAGCGTCGACTTGCCGCAGCCACTCGGCCCGAGCAGACATACGAATTCACCGGGCTGCACGTGCATATCGATTCCGGCGACGATCTCCGCCGCGCCGAAACTGATCCCGAGGTCGACCACGTCAATGGCCACACCCGTGTTCTTTTTACCGGGGCCGGTCGTGCCCGTACTACTTGTTGCGATACTCACTGTGCACCATCCTTGTACCAATCCAGAAGCATTGCCGATTCGAGATCCGGCTGTTCACTGAGAACACCGATCGACTTGTAGAAGTCGACGATCGACTGTGCCGACTCGATATCCGCAGCTTCGAGATTCACGACGGAGAAGTCGATCTCGTCGACCGCGGCAATAGTCTGATCCTCCCTGACGTTCACAGCGGTCTTGGTCGCGGACGCTGCAGCTGCCGGATCCGACTCGACCTTGCGCGTTGCTTCGTCGAGCACCTTCGCAACGGTCCGCGCGGTCTCTTCGTTGGCCGACAGCCAGGGAGCCGTCGTGATCGCCCAGTGATGGTAGAACCAGCCGTAGTCTCCGGTGACTGCCACTACGTGGCCGGTGCCCTGATCCAGGGCTGTTGCCGGCCACGGCTCCCACAGAACAAACCCGTCGATGTCGCCGCGGCTGAGCAGCGCGGGCATGTCCGTCGGGGTTGCCGAGATCATCTCCACCGAGCCGGGGGCAATCGAATTGGCCGCGAGATACTTGTCCGTCGAAATCTGGCTCAGACCCGGGACGATGCCCATCTTCTTGATCGCAGCCGGTGAGTCGACGCCGTTCCGCAGCACAACCTTGATGTAGTCGCCCGACGCCTCGTACGAATACATCGCGCGCAACGACGGATTCTGACGCAACTGGGCGATGGTTGTCGTATCGGAGCTACCGGCGATCTGGACCTGCCCGGTCGAGAGTGCGTCGACGGCCTCGCCACCACGACCGAATTGGACAAGTTCGACGTCCAGACCTGCGGCGTCGAACATACCTTCCTGATCCGCCACGAAGAACGGAGCATAGGAAGCGTCGATTCCGACTGCGATACGCAGTGGTCCACTTCCGGCGGAATCAGCTGTGCTTTGCGTCGCCGGGCGGCTGCATGCGCCGGTTGCAACGGTCAGCAGCAGCGCAGCCGAAACAAGAGCAGTCCTTCCAAACTTTGACAGCGAGGCCATCTACTCACACCTTTGTTTGTGATCTGTGCCGCAGTTGCGGGTTGTGGAGAGCAAACCTAGCCGTGCCTACCTGTGACCGAGAACCAACCGGGTCCACCGTGCGGACCGGGGACAGGAACTTACCTGGGCGAAACACCGCACCTGGAGGAACGTGCGAACCGAAATACTGCGGTAACACGGCCTTCGGTCACAATGTCCACCGAATTGTCTGCTTGCGCAGCGCGCCTGCGACATTCTGCGCCGTCATCGAGTAGATCGACGCACGCGCTCCGGCGCTACCCCCTGCAACATGAGGACTCAGAAGCGTCGAATCGAATCCGCGAAGGGGGCTCGAAATCGGCAGTGGTTCAACGTCGAACACATCGAGGGCCGCGCCGCCGATATGCTTCGAACGCAGAGCTCGTGCCAATGCAGCGTCGTCGACAACAGCGCCGCGCGCCACATTGACGACGATCGCGCCGTTGGGCAACTGCGAAATTCGGCCGGAATTGATCAGTCCCCGAGTTGATTCCGTGAGCGGGACGGCGAGCACCAGGACGTCGGAGAGAGGCAACAGTTCCTCGAGCGATACAAAGGTCGCATTCATAGGCTCGCGCGGTCTCGAACGCGCGGTGACGTAGACATCACAACCAAAGGCCCCGAACAACTCTGCACACCGACGGCCGATCGAACCGACCCCTACTACGCCGACCCGGCGCTGCGCCAAGTCGCGACAATCTCGCGTCAAGATGGATTCCTGTGGCCAGGACCCGCCGGTGACCTCGTTGTGCGCCCAGAACATGGAGCGGCACAACGCACCTGCCGCCAGCACTGCCCATTCCGCAACCGATTCCGCGTTGGCGCCGGGTGTATTCGCGACCGGAACCCCGAAGGCGCGCCACGCATCCACGTCGATGAAATTGGTTCCGGCACCTGGCTGTTGGACAAGGAGTAGTTGCCGTCCGAGTTCGGCTTCCTGCTTGCCGAGCGGCAGATCACCACTCCAGTCACCCACCACGACATCACACATCGGCAACAGTGCATGTAGTGCTTCCGTAGTGCGCTCGGGCAAGCGAACTACCTCGGCCTCACTTCCCACGGCGTCACGGATCGCGCTGCCAAGTCCGTTGTCGGCGTCTGCCGTCAGTAGAAGTACTTTCTTCACGAGAACTCCTCAGGGTGAGACGATGACTGTACCTTCGGAAAACGCCAGAGCCGGCCTCCTGATCGAGAGGCCGGCTCTGTTACGCAGCAGTCTGTTTGGTTCTCAGATGGCTGCCTTCGCGCTTGCTGACGCCTTGGCCAGGAACTCGAGGCTCAGCGGGTTGTACTTCGCTGCCTGCTCGTGCTGCGGCCAGTGACCGCACTCCGCGTAGAGCTCGAGCTGAGCACCCGGGATATCCTCGGCCATCTTCTTCGCCTCAGGAACGTCGCCGAACGGATTTTCCTGTCCCCAGACCACCAGGGTAGGCGCCTTGATGAGTGCCATCCGATCCGGGCGCAACAGATTCCGCTGGCGAACCTCCATCTCCTGCAAGGAAAGAAGGTTGTGGATGTTGGCCACGAAGTCGGGCTGGTGGTAGATCCGGTGACGCGCCTGAACCAATTCCTCCGTTGCATTGGCCGGATCGTGCATGAGCAACTGCATGCGGGCGCGGGTCAATTCGATGTCGTCGCTCTGAACGGCCTTCGCTGTCGAGGTCTTGATACGCTCCATCACCGTCGGATTCGCGACGGTACCGCCAGCCGCGAGCAACTGCAACGAGAGGACACGTTCGGGCTGCTCGCTGGCCAGGTAGGCGGCGACCCAACCACCGAGGCTCTCGCCCACCAGGTGCACACGATCCAGCCCGACCGCGTCGAGGTAATTCACCAAATGCTCTACGTAACGCGGAATCTCGTACGGGTAATCAGGCTTACCGGTGTAGCCGTGACCCAGCATGTCGATCGCATGAACCCGGTAGGACTCGGCGTGCGGCGCGATATTGCGTGCAAATGCCTCGAGGTGTCCACTGGTGCCGTGCAGGAAGATCACGGCCTCGTCGCCGGATCCGGCCTGCAGAGAGCGCGTGGGGACACCGCCCGCGTCGACGGTCGTCAACTCGAAATCGAGTCCGGCAAGTTCGGTCCAGATTGTCATGAGAGAAACTTCCTTTGCTGAAGGTGGCAGATTATGTTGTTACGCTGGCTGTTCCAGCTGGATCGAGAACCGTGACGCCCATACCGGTGAGCCACTCGGGAATCGCTTCGTAGGCAAGGCGTTCTCCCGGAATGTAGTCGAGCATGGCAGCCATCATGAGCCATGTCCGTAGCTCCTGCGCACCATTGCCCGCCTCGTCCTCGATCTGCTCCGTCGTGAACTCGGCAAGCTCACTTGCCTTGCCACTGGCAAACAGATCAAGAATTCGGTCATCGAACTCCGGTGTGATCGCGGCATCGGCGGCACGGATGATCTGACGCCGTCGGACGTCGTAGTCGGACCAATTCTCCCGACCGTCCAGCCAGGCTTGAACCATGAAATCCTCGTCCTCACCGTGCGGGTCACGCCAGTCAGGCCAGGGCAGCCGATGGGATAAACCGCCGGAGGCGATCACCACCACGCGGGTATCCGCCGGGTACGACGCAATGGCGTCCCGCAGAGCCTTCGCCACTTCCTCGCATCGCTTGAAAGTCGGCAGCGGCGGCGCGAATACGTTGACCACCAACGGAACTATCGGAACATCGATTCCGTCGAGAAGATACTGAATCGCGTGGGACTGACCGTGATCGATCTGCAATCGAGCCGAGTAGGCAAGATCGAACCGGCCACCTTCGATCAGCTCGTTTGCAAGGTGCCTCGCGAAGTCCACGTCCACCTGCTGCGGGCCCTTGGGTGTACCGGACTCGCCACTGGAAATACACTCGCCGACGCCGAGCGTGAAAGCCGGAATAAGATCCAGCCAGAAACCACGAAAGTGGTTGGAGCCGAGTATCAATACAACATCGGGATTCGCTTCCGCGATTTTCTCCCGGGTCAGATGCAGCGCGTCCCGGAAGCGTTCGGCCTCCGCCTTGTGCGTCGTCTCTTCCCAATGGGTGTTCATCAATGTGCTGTGGGAAGCACCGACACCCAGAACTATCTTCGCCATCAGTCGATTCCTACTTCCTCGAGCGAGCGGGTGACGGTGTCGAGGGCCACTCGGATCAGATACTTCGTAAATCTTTCTGCTGCAGCCAGATCGACTGTGTTCATCCCCATCGCGAAGTCCACCTCGAACGGAGCGTCGACCACCTTCGGCATACCCACCCGGATCGTCGGGATGCCGCGGCTGCGCAAGATGTTTGCGTCGGTTGCACCACTGGCGTCGAAGAAGTCCTGATGAGGCTTCCCCTCAGCGGCTTCCCACGCGTCGACGGCCGAGTGCCGCAACCACATCCGCGGATCCGAACCCTCCCCCGGTATTGCCAGCACCTGTTCGACCTCGATCTGTAGATCCAGCGATTGTGCGATGTCCGCAACCACGGCAGTGAGTTCACGTTTGGCGGCGGTGGGCGTCGTCCGTGGACTCAGCCGTAGATCAACGGTCAGGCGCACCTGCTCAGGGGTGAACGACGCTGTTCTCTCCCACCCGCCACGAATATTGGCCACAATTCCTTGCGGCGCAACCAATCCGTCCTGATGCGCCGCTGAGTACTTCGGGAACCATTCCTCCAGTTTCGCGACAACCTCACCGGCCGCGGTAATCGCGTTGCGGTACGGCAGCCGGTGGCGAGAGCCGACGTAGGTGTGCAGCCCGTGCACCGTGATCTCGAACCAAGCCAGCCCCACCTCTTCCCAGGAGACCGTCCAGCCGGGCTTGGCGATCAGCGCACAGTCCGCCCACACTCCCTGTTCCAGGAGGAACGAGCAGCCGACGCCCTGCCCTGTATTGCGCCGGGGGTTTCCGACACCGGGGCGGGCATTGGTCGGCATACCACCGGCACCGAATCCGAGCACCAGGTCACCGCGGAGTGGAATACCGGCTGCGGCAATTGCTTCGGCCGCTGCGATGATGCAGGCGGCATGGCCTTTCGGATTCGACGCACCTAACCCGATGACGTAGTTCTCGTCGACCTGGGCGTGCGACGTCAGGTCGGCTCGCAACTCGTTTCCCACCCACGGTAGATCTTCTGCCGGATCACCTGTCGTGACGGTGTCGATCGGCGCATACAGCAACAGATCCGGCCCGGACCCGTCACCGCGCAACCGTCCCCACGAGTTCGCCTGCCGGTCATCGAGATCCATCGTATGGGCCTCGATGCCCGACTCCGTCAAGACCGCCGTGATGTGGCGGGCCAGCGGTGCTTCGTCGCCGGTGGGGCTGGGGATGTCCACAACCCCGGTGGTGAGATCTCGCAATCTCACGCGATCGACGTTGACCCAGGCGTGCTCGACCCATTCCCGGCGCATGTCGTCAAGGCCTGCGAGAGCGTCGGCCCTCGCAGTGGTCATGGATTGACCTGATGTACCTGAGTATTGCTGCGTTCGCCCGCCAACTGCCATAGTTTGGGAACTGCCACGGCAACAGCGGCACCGATAGCGACTGCCGTCAGAATCTTGAACATGCGTTTCTCCTATTCGCTGGTGCCGGTGGGGATCTGGGCGTCGGTGACCGGAGCCGGGCGCGGGGCAGCCGTCCGACGCTCGCGGGTGGGCCGAACCGGCGCCTTGGGGGTGTGTTCGGCCGCGGCGGCGATCTTCTCGGCGTACTCTTCCTCTGCCAGATTTCGCCACGTTGTCAGCGATACGTCGGGTCGGTACAGCTTCTCCGGCGGCGCGTCGGTGACCTCGACCATCCATGCATCCTGCCCGGAAAACTGGCCGTGAAACAGCCAGCGGATCGCGCCGAGGTACTTGGCGTAGAACCCCAATTTTGCTGCACCGGAGACGAAGTTGACCATGAGGCCGACATATTTGTGGTTGTCCTCGTCCACCGGCACGTAGAACTCGTAGTGAATGAACTTGGGGTACGCGATGCGCAGGACGCCGGGCATCGACAGCGAAGCAAAACCGGGAAAGTTCTGTGCTGCGATCACAGGATTGACATCCAGACCGGCACCGACGTTTCCGATCTGCGAAATCTGGGTCTCGTCGGGCTTCTTCTTCCACCACCGCTTATTGGTCCAGGTTCCCACGCCCGGGAAGTCGGCCTCCCAGTACACCTCTTCCTGTACCCGGTAAATCCAGCGACCCTCCGGGATGATGCTCGTGATGTTCCACGTAGGCATCGGCTTGAACAAGCGCCACAATGCGGTGCGGTGCAGGTACTTCGCATGTCCCTCGTCGAAACCGTTCTCACATGCGAAGCGCCAGTTACCTTCTCGCGGCTGAATGCGACCGCCGACGATGCCCTTGTTCTCCACGAGCTCACGCGGCAACTGGTCGTCGATGGACGGCGCCGGCTCGTTGGCGATCGGTATGTACACCCACACCAGACCGAGTCGCTCCTCGACCGCATAGGTCTGGACGTTCAGCTTGCCGCAGATCTTGGAATCCGGACCGTCGGTGATGACCGCAGCCAGTTTTCCGTCGGTAAGACGGTACGTCCAGCCGTGGTACGGGCAACTGACGGTGCCCGGGAACTGCTGATCACCCTCGGACAGTGGAACACCGCGGTGCGGGCACCGATCATGCAGGGCGTACGCCTTACCGGCGTCGCGGATGATCGCCAGCTTTTCACCACAAATCGTGTAGCTCTTGGGATTTTTGGTGATGTGGTTCGACCACGTGACCGGGTACCAGTAACCGCGGTATCCGCTGCCGGCTGCGTTGTAACCCGGCCATGCCGTCCAATCCTGCCGACCGGCCGCTCGCGGCCGCTCGGGCAGCGCGAACGTGGCTTCCGACGCCTCGACACCAGTCATGTGAAGTCCTCTCGACACTGAACGTTTGAATGAAACAGATCTTGGGCGACATCGCGGTCTACGCCAACGGATTCGGTTCGCTCAGCAGACCCGGACCACCACAGCGGTTCCGACAGCACACAGGACACCGTCATCGGAGTGCTCTAGTAGAGTCAAAGTTGTTTTCTCACCATGTATCTCAGTGATTTCACCCGAGACTTCCAGTGTGGCTCCGACAGGAGCAGGCGCACGGTTCTGCCACGACACGGAGACAACGCCTTCATATCCACCGGCAAACTGTGCGGCAGCACGGTAGAAGAGCGTGCCCTGCAACTGAGCCATGACAACCGGCGCGGACAGCTTTTCCGTCGCAGCATAGGAGGCGTCGTAGTGAATACGGTGCGAATTGTGCGTCGACGCCCCGAATCGAAGGACTCGGACCGGATCGCATACCAAAGCGACCGACTCGATCGGTGTGCCGACGACTACGGTTTCGGTCATCGGACGATGAACTTCTCGACGACCTCGGCAAATGCGCCGGACTGCGCACCCCGATAGGTCTTGGTGACCGAAAGCAGCAGAAACTCGTCAGGAGCCCGACCTTTGATCGCCACGGTATCGAGTACCCGCGCTACGGTGACCGGCTCGCCGAACGGGGCTGGTTGCAGGAACGTCACACTCTGCCCGCCTGCCATCAAGCGAACATCGATGCCGTCTGTGCCCGGGACTTCGTCACGAAACATGCCGTCTGATCGGTACTCTCGATCGGATCCGCCCTGCGGACCACGCAAAAGCGAAGGCAGATACATCGGGTGGAGCGCAAATGCCGGGTGCTCCGGGTCCAGAAACCGGGGGTCGGTCTCGGCGGCGGCAACCGCAAAAGCAATCGACTCCGCCGGGCGCACCGTTCCCAGCTCTCGTGTTTCCCGCGTTCCGATCATCGCCTCTGCGCGATCACGCGCGTGCTCGAGTTCTGTTCTCATGCCAGCACGCTAGGCATTCGGAAGTGTCGCAGCCACGAACCGGGTTCGCCTGCCGGACCGCAATACTTCCCATTGCTGTCACCTCGAGGTCAGGTATAGCCATGGCTGATCAACCGAAGAGCTTGTACGCCAAAGCTGATGGCGTCACATTCCACTACTACGACCTCGGCGAGGGCGACCCCACGATTTTCCTGCACGGAGGTGGACCCGGCTGCACCGCGTGGTCCGACTTCGGGCCGGTGGCCCCTCTCTTCGCCTCGGATCGACGGGCGATTCTCGTTGATCTCCTGCAATACGGTCGGTCCGACAAGTGCACCATCACCGGCCCCATGTGGGACTTCCACGCCGCCAAGATGGTTGCTCTGCTCGACGAACTCGGCATCGAACGCGCCGACTTCGTCTGCAACTCGTGGGGCGGCACCATAGCGCTCAATCTCGCGGCAAAGTACCCGGAACGCGTTCGCTCCCTGGTGATCACGGGCAGTATGCCCGTCTTCTACGGCCCGCTCGCGCCCCTCCCCGAAGATGGCCGTCGCGGCCGCAACGCCCGCGACGTCTACTACGGCGGCACCGGCCCCACCCTCGAAAAACTCCGCACCTTGATCACCAGCCTAGAATGGTTCGACGGATCGAAGTTGCCCGCCGAAACCCTCCAGATGCGATACGAGCAAAGCCTCGACCCCGAGGAAATGGCCTTGGCTGCCTCGGCAGACTCCCCTCGTGGCGATTGGCAGGACCTCACAGCCGAACTCGGCCAGATCCAGGCACCGACGCTCTTCGCCTGGGGAATGCACGACGCGTTCCTCACCCCGGACTACCCGCTCATGCTGGCGCGGATGATCCCGCATGGCCACCTCTACATCATGGACCAGGCGTCGCATCATCTTCAGGAAGAGCGGCCATACGACTACTACAGTGTTGTTTCGGGTTTCCTTGACCAACAGCACAACTGAACGAACGGCAATCGCCCCGACGGGCGGTGCACGGATCCGATTGGTACTGCTTCTCGGAATCCTCACCGCCCTCGGTCCGTTCACCGTCGACATGTATCTTCCTGCGCTGCCGCAGATCACGCAGGAATTCGGCACGTCGGAGACAATGGTTCAGCTGACCCTGACCGGAACGCTTCTCGGTCTTGCGTTCGGTCAGTTGATCATCGGCCCACTTTCCGACATCTACGGGCGTCGACGCCCCTTGCTCGTGGGCACAGTGATTCACGTCGGCGCATCGTTGGCGTGCTTCTTTGCGCCGTCCATCGAAGTCCTCACGACGCTGCGAGCCCTTCAAGGTTTTGGCGCCGCGGCCACCGGTGTGATCGCGATGGCGATCGTTCGTGATCTCTTCACCGGACACGATGCGGCGGTGGTACTTTCGCGACTGATGTTGGTCATGGGCGTAGCGCCCATCCTGGCTCCGTCCATCGGCGGGGCACTGATGTCCGTAACACAATGGCGCGGAGTCTTTCTCGCTCTCTTCCTCCTGGGTATCGCCATGATTGCACTCGCCGCAGCGTCACTCCCGGAAACACTTCCACCCGAGAATCGGTCAGGCAAGGGCATCGGCGCGATAGCGCGAAGCTACATTGCACTCGGTCGTGATGCTCACTTCATGGTGTTGGTTCTCGTGTGCGGTCTCGGCCGTGGTGTGCTGTGGTCGTACATCGCGGCGTCGTCCTACGTAATGCAGGAACAGTTCGGTCTGAGCGCCACAGCGTACGGGTTTGCCTTCGCCGGCGGGGCCGTAGTGCTGATCGGCTCGTCTCAACTCAACGTCGTGCTGCTCGGACGGTGGTCGCCGAATTCCATCACGATCTGGGCAATGTGGGGCAGTAGCGTCGTCGGCGCTGCATTTGTTGCCGTTGCTGCCACCGACTCGTTGGGCTTCGTCGGGTTTGCCGTCCCCATCCTGCTGATGCTGTGCGCAACGGGTTTTGTCATGCCCAACGCACCGGCGGTTGCCCTGTCGCGTCACGGAGAAGCCGCGGGCTCAGCGGCCGCGCTGATCGGATTTGCGCAGTTCGGCGCTGCCGCAGTGGTTGCACCGATCGTCGGCCTGCTGGGTAATACCAGTCTTGCAGTGGCCATCTCCATGACCGGGGCTTCGGTTCTCGGAGTGATAGCACTGCTGTGGGTGCGTCGATAGGAACGCTTACGCAGAGCGTTCGAGAACCGACACCTTCCGGCTGATTCCGGCAGCTGCCGCGCGCAACGGCTCGGCAAAGCGCTCGGTATCCATTCGATACCGCGGACTCGAGACGCCGATCGCGGCAACCGCTTCCCCGTGTCCTCCGAAGATCGGTGCGGCGATACTCGACGTCCCCAGCCGAACCTCTTCGCTCTCCACCGCCAATTGCTCCGAGCGAACGGCATCGAGTTGCCTACGTAACCCGTCCTCCGAGTTCACCGTCCGGTCGGTGAACTCGACAAATCCGTTGGTTACCACCGCTCGAAATACGGAATCCGGCGAGTACGCGAGTATCGCCTTGCCGGTGGCCGTCGCATACATCGGCAGCCGGCCGGCCACCCGCGACGGCAGGTCCACACCGTGATGACCGGAGATCTTGTCGATGTACAGAACCTCGAGACCGTCACGAATCACGAGGTGAACCGTCTCCCTGGTTGCCGCATGAAGATCCTGCACATACGTAAGCGACGCCTCACGCAGAATCCGTTGACGAGGCACCAACTGGCCAAGTTCGAAAAGCCGTAACCCCAATCCGTACTTGGTCCCGACTCGTTCCAGCAGGCCCAGTGACACCAGTTCACCGGCTATTCGATGCACCGTCGCCTTCGCAACGCCGCTTCGGTTCGCAAGCTCGGTCAGCGAAAGCGCGCCCGAATCCGCGTCGAAGGAATCGAGTATCAGGCGCGCCTTCCCCAGCAACGAATGCACCGCCGAGCGCCTCCAGTACACAGATTGTGGTCCACCCAGCGGACCAAGTCTGCTTCAGTGTACTTAGGCCTTAGATCTCCGCGCCCACGAACTGACTGTTGTAGAGCCGGTAGTACGCACCCCGCGAGAGCAGCAGCTCCTCGTGGCTTCCCTGTTCCACGATGCGGCCGGCCTCCATCACCACAATCAAGTTCGCATCACGAATCGTCGAAAGCCGGTGAGCGATGACAAAGCTTGTACGGTCGCTGCGCAGAACCGCGGTGGCACTCTGAACCAGCAGCTCAGTGCGCGTGTCGACAGAACTGGTGGCCTCGTCGAGAATCAGAATGGACGGCTGCGCGATGAACGCTCGAGCAATGGTGATCAGCTGCTTCTCACCGGCACTGATGTTGTTGCCCTCTTCGTCGATGACGGTGTCGTATCCCTCGGGCAGGGAGTGCACGAACTTGTCGACGTAGCTCATCTTGGCAGCGCGCTGAATCTCCTCTTCGGTGGCGCCCGGCTTGCCGTACGCGATGTTCTCCCGGATCGTGCCGCCGAACAGCCAGGCATCCTGCAGCACCATGCCGATGCGCGACCTCAGATCGTCACGCGTCATCTTCGCGATATCGATACCGTCGAGAGTGATGCGACCCGAATTGAGCTCGTAGAACCGCAGAATCAGGTTGACCAGGGTGGTCTTGCCGGCACCGGTGGGGCCGACGATGGCAACCATCTGACCGGGCTCGGCCACCAAGGACAGATCCTCAATGAGGGGCTGCTCCGGCTTGTAACTGAACGTGACGTCCTCGAATGCCACCCGTCCCTTGGAGACGGCCGGGGACTGAGCGTCCGTGGGATCGACGGACTGCTCTTCCTGGTCGAGGAGCGCAAACACCCGCTCAGCGGATGCAACACCGGACTGCAGCAGATTGGTCATCGACGCGATCTGCGTGAGCGGTTGCGTGAACTGGCGTGAGTACTGGATGAACGCCTGCACATCACCGAGCGTCATCGTGCCGGAGGCCACCCGCATACCGCCGACAACTGCGATGGCAACGTAATTCAGATTGCCGAGGAACATGACAGCAGGCATAACCAGACCGGAAATGAACTGCGCTTTGAAGCTCGACTGGTAGAGCTTCTCGTTCTGCGTGCGGAAACGCTCCTCGACCTCGTTCTGCCGGCCGAACACCTTGACCAACTCGTGTCCGGTGAATGCTTCTTCAACCTGCGCGTTGATGCCGCCGGTGCTCTTCCACTGTGCGACAAAGTGTTTCTGCGAGCGCTTGGCGATGACAGCCGTGACGATGATCGACAGCGGAACCGTCGCGATGGCGATCAAAGCCAGAATCGGCGAGATGACCAGCATCATCACGAGGATCGCGATGACCGTCATCACCGACGTCACCAGCTGACTCAGCGTCTGCTGCAGACTCTGCGCAACATTGTCGATGTCATTGGTCACGCGCGAGAGAACATCGCCGCGCGCATGAGTGTCGAAGTACCGCAGCGGAAGTCGATGAATCTTCTGCTCGACGTCCTCGCGTAGGCGTCGAACCGTGCGCTGCACGACAATATTGAGCAGGTACGCCTGCAACCAACTGAACAGCGACGCGCAGACGAACAGCAGCAGCACGATCATCAGCACTCGGCCGACCTCGGCAAAATCGATCCCGGTACCGGGGACCACGTTCATGCCGGACACCATGTCCGCGAACTGATTCTGGCCCTGCTCGCGCAGACCCGCCACTGCTTGGTCCTTGGTAATTCCGGCGGGAAGCTGTTTACCGACAATGCCGTCGAAGATGAGGTTGGTTGCATTACCCAGGATCTTCGGGGCGATCGAAGACAGCACCACACTGACCGTGACCAGAACAAAAATCAGGATGACAGCGGGCTTGTCGGGGCTGAGCCGAGAAAGAAGACGCTTCAGCGAAGGGCCGAAATTCATGGCCTTCTTGGTGGGGTCACCACCGCCGGGAGGTCCGATCGGAGGTGAGGAACTCGGCCGATTGCTCATGATGCGTCCTGTACGGCTAGCTGAGAGGCGACAATTTCGCCGTAAGTGGGACAACTGACTTGCAGTTCGTCGTGGGTACCGACACCGACGATGGCACCGTCATCGAGCACGATGATCTGATCGGCTTCGACGATGGTGGAAATACGTTGCGCGACAACGATGATGCAGGCGTCCCGGGTAACGGGCTGCAGCGCCGCTCTCAGTCTCGCGTCTGTCGTGAGGTCCAGGGCCGAGAACGAATCGTCGAACAAATAGATCTGTGGCTTGCGCACCAGTGCCCGCGCAATGGCCAGACGCTGACGCTGACCACCGGAAACCGTCGTACCGCCTTGTGACACCGGGGTGTCCAGGCCTTCCGGCATCGCGCGGACGAAGTCTGCGGCCTGAGCGACCTCGAGGCATTCCCACAGCCACTCGTCGGTGGCGTCGGGGTTGCCGTAGCGAAGGTTGGTTGCGACGGTTCCCGAGAACAGGTATGGCTTCTGCGGAACAAGTCCGATAACGGAACACAGCAGGTCGGTGTCGATGTCGCGGACGTCGACACCACCGACGGATACCGACCCGGATGTGGCGTCGATGAGTCGCGGAATCAGGTTGAGCAGCGTTGTCTTACCGGATCCGGTGCCGCCGATGATCGCGGTGGTCTTGCCTGGTTCGGCCCGGAAAGTGATGTCGCGCAACACCGGTTCCTCGGCGCCGGGGAACTGGAACTGAGCGCCGCGAAGTTCGACGACGCCCGGGTTCTTCAGTTCTCGAATCGGGTTCTCGGGCGGAATGACCGACGACGCCGTATCGAGCACCTCGGAGATACGTTCTGCGCAGACCGATGCACGCGGCAGCATGACGGCCATGAAAGTAGCCATCATGACGGCCATCAGGATCTGCATGATGTAGCTGAGCATCGCGGTGAGCGAGCCGATCTCCATGGCTCCACTGTCGATCTGATGCCCACCGAACCAGATGACCGCGACACTGGTGACGTTGCTGATCAGCATCACCAGCGGGAACATCACCGCCATCAGTTTTCCGACACCGAGCGCCGTTTCGGTCAGTTCGTCATTGGCTACACCAAAGCGCTTCACCTCGGAAGGCTCGCGAACAAACGCGCGGACAACCCGGATACCGGTGATCTGTTCGCGTAGAACACGGTTGACCGCGTCGAGACGACCCTGCATGAGCCGGAAGCCGGGAACCATCCGCGCGATCAAAAAACCCATCGAAATCGCCAGCAACGGCACGCTGATACCCAGAATCCAGGACAGATTCAGATCCTGACGCAGCGCCATGATGATGCCGCCGACGCACATGATCGGAGCCATCACGAGGATGGTGCAACTCATCACGACCATCATCTGCACTTGCTGGACGTCGTTGGTATTTCTGGTGATCAGGGACGGCGCACCGAAATAGCCGACCTCGCGGGCCGAGAAAGTACCGACCTGATGCAACACCGACGCCCGTAGATCGCGTCCGATGCCCATGGCAACACGAGCACCGAAGTACACCGCACCCACGGAGCACAGGATCTGCGTCAACGTCACAAGGAGCATCACCCCACCCGTTGACAGGATGTAGCCCGTATCCCCCTTTGTCACACCGTTGTCGATGATGTCGGCATTGAGACTGGGAAGGTAAAGGGCAGCCATAGTCGAAATAAACTGCAGGACGACAACGCCCGTCAGTTCGCCACGATAGGGCTCTAGGTAAGTGCGCAGCAGCCTGATCAGCATAGTGAGCGAAGGTTACCAATCTCTGCCGACAAGTGCCGCAAGGTTTTTTCGGCCACCGGGAACTCCGACAAAAACACACGTGCCGCAACCGACTTGGAGTCGATTGCGGTACGTGTGTGGGACCCTGCTGTGCAGTTAGGCAGATGTTGCAGCCAATTCCGCTTCCTTGTCGGCGCGGAGTTGCTGGCTCAGCTTCTCACCCTCGATGTCGACGTTGGGCAGAATCTTGTCGAGCCACTTGGGCAGCCACCACGCCTTGTCGCCGAGCAACGCCATGACCGACGGAATGATCACCATACGAACGATGAAGGCGTCGAAGAAGACTGCGGCAGCGAGCGCAAACCCGATCGACTTGATGAACGAGTTCGGCTCCGCGATGAAGGCACCGAACACGGAGATCATGATGATCGCGGCAGCGCTGACAACCCGGGCACCGTGATTGAAGCCGATGGTGACAGCCTGCTTGGCGTTAGCTCCGTGGACGTACTCCTCACGCATGCGCGTCACGAGGAACACCTGGTAGTCCATCGCGAGTCCGAACACGACACCGATCAGGAAGATCGGCATGAAACTCACCAAAGGTTGCGGGTTCGAGATAATTCCCAACCAGCCGTGCTGGAAGATCGCAACCGTGGCGCCGAATGTCGCGAGCACGCTGAGCAGGAAGCCCAACGTCGCGGTCAGCGGAACCAGGATCGAGCGGAACACCAAGAGCAACAGGATGAATGCCAGGCCGACCACTACCGCAAGGTAGGGAACCAACGCGTCCTGCAAGGTATCCGAGATATCACCCTCGAGTGCAGTCTGACCTGTGATTCCGTAGCTCACACCGATCGAATCAGCCAGTCCTGCTTCGGCACTGCGGAGACTGCTCACCAACTCCATGGTTGCCGGATCGGTGGGACCGGTTGTCGGAGTGATCAACATCTGCGCGGTATCGCCGGCCTGGTTGACTTTGACGATCTGTGCATTCTGGACGCCGTTCAGCCCCGAGATCGTCGAGACGACCTTCTCGAATGCCTCGCCGGCCGGAACGTCTGCACCCTGTGCGTCGATGACACCGAGCAGCGGACCGTTCTTACCGCCACCGAAGCCCTCGTCGATCAAGTCGTACGCCTGACGCGAACTTGTTGCCGGATCACCCGTTGCCTCCGACGGCAATGACAGGCTCAATCCCGTTGCCGGCAAAGCCAAAGCGCCCAGAAGTACAACGCCGCCGATCAAAGGAACGAGCGGGCGTCGCACGATGGCGCTGATGTAGCGCAGAGCCAGCGTTGGCTTACCCGAATCCTCGGACTCCTGAGCCTTCTTGCCGAGGAACGGAATCTTGCCGGCAAAAGCCTTCCGGCCGAAGATACCCAGGATCGCGGGCAACAACGTCAAGGCGATGAGCACTGCGATGAGCACTGTAAATGCCGCTGCCGCACCCATATCCGAGAGGAACGGGATGCCGACGACACGCAATGCCACGAGGGCGATGATGACCGTCAGACCAGCGAATACGACTGCGGAACCGGCAGTTCCGACTGCGCGTCCGGCGGCTTCCGATCGGTCGTCGGTCAAGGTCAGCTCATGCCGGAACCTGGACATGATGAAGAGCGAGTAGTCGATCGCCACTGCCAGACCGATCATGATCGCCAACGTCGGCGTCATCGATCCGAGGTCCATGAAGCCCGTCGCGACGGTAATACCGAGGCTGCCGATTGCGATACCGATGATCGCGGTGATCAGCGGAAGTCCGGCGGCCACAAGCGAACCGAACGTGATTGCCAGAACGACGGCAGCGACGGCAATACCGATCAACTCGGTGAGCCCACCGGGCATCTCGGCTTCCTGCGCCGCAGTACCACTGACCTGGACGTTGAGTCCTTCGGCCCGTGCCACATCGGCAGCAGCATTGATCGACTCACGCATCGCCTCATCGGCATCGGTGACAGCGCCGACAAAGGGAACCTCGATGTATCCGACCGTGCCGTCCGCGCTGAGCGGCGACAATGCCGCAGCGTCTGAGCTTGCTTTTGCCTCGGAAGTTCCGGCAGCAGCGGCCTGCTCCTGGAACATCGCCGTCATCGAATCATTGGCGGCAACCGGGTTGACCAACGCTTTCGCGGCCTGTTCCGGCGTCGCCGTCGCCGGATCGACCTTGGCAGCGTCCTCGACCGTGTCGATCGCGCGGATCTGCGCGAGCATGTCGTCCATGGCCTTGACGTTTGCCGGATCAGCCAACGTCGTACCTGCAGGCGCTTGGAGAACATATCGGGCACTCAACGAATCCATAGCGTTGGGAGCGTCCGGGAAACGCTCCGCCATCAGGTCTTGAGCCTGCTGCGCGGGAGTACCCGGAATGTTGAAGGAGTCCTTGGTGGGACCGGACAGGGTCGCAGCCCCGACGCCCATCAGAACCAGGATTATCAACCAAACGCTGAGGACCGCGCCTTTTCGCCGGTAGGCGAACTTGCCGATCCGATAGAGATAGGTGGCCACGACGGGCTCCTTGCTGTTTCGGTGCGTGTACGTGGACAGGTATTAGGTGTGCGTGCTGAAGACGCGGTGTCTCAGAGACGCGGTGTCTCAGAGACGCGGTGGCGGCGCAGGCAACCCTGCACGAATTTGCCGAAAAGCGTCATGGACCAGTTCTTCCGGTCCGGAAGCATCCGACTTTCCGCCGGACCAGATGTCGATCACCGATTTAGCGGCTCCGGCCACCGCTCCGAGGAGAAGTGTCGGGTACAGGTCACGCTCGACATCCGTGCCGGTACGTTCGGCCAATGCCTGAATGACTGCACGGTTGATCCGCTGATGCATGTCCGCAGCATCCCGATAGAGAGCGGGACTCGCGTCCGACAGCATCCAGATACTTGTTGTCTTACTCGCTGTCGGACCGGAGCCAGTCACGATTTCGACCACAAGATCCTCGAGGACGTCGAGAATCGGTTCGTCCGCGGGCCGAGATGCAAGCGCCTCGATCCAGAGAGTTACCGATTCCTCGAAGCTGGCGAGTACCGCCTCTTCCTTGCTGGAGAAGTAGTTGTGGAATGTCCTCGTCGACACTCCAGCCTCGGACGCAATCGCGTCGGCGGTGACGCACTCGATTCCGAGAGCCCGAGCGAGCCGTTCTGCCGCACTGCTGAGTGCAGCGCGGGTTGCCGCCTTCTTGCGGTCTCGGAGACCTGGCTCGGTTATCACTCTCTCCACGTTACGGAACTTGCAGACATCTGCAAGTTTGCAGAGTCATGCAAAATTGTGGATTCCGGCACAGCCTCGCGGCAATTGTCGGGTAGGTCACACTCGCCAGGCTCGCGGATCGGCACCGCCTCGACAAAAGCCACGCCTACACCAGACAATGGTCAAAACGGTTGCCATTGATTAACCAACCTCATGGATTAACCGCTGCGGATCAACCACCCGATCTTGAACAACTGAGGAATTTCATGGACCCACTCCTACAAAGCTGGCCGGTGCCGCCTTCGGCCATGCTGTGGGGATCGAAGAACGGCCCCGGCTCAATGCTGCGGCTCGTCAACTTCACCATCGGGTTCTGCTCGCTCAACTTTTCCCTGGTTGCCTATCTGTTCCTGATCAGCGGCGAAGGCCCCGACCGACAGTTCGCGCGCACCTGGCTCATCGCATTCGCGACCGTAAACCTCATCCCCACTGCCCTTTGGTTCCTCGGAAAAGTTCGCGGGTCACGCGCTCTGAAACTGTTCGGGATCTGGGCAGATCTGGGAACAGCCTCCGTCATCATCACGTTCACCAGCCACGATGCAGCACTCTTCGGCGCGGTGCTCTTCGTAGCCTCCGGCGCCTACTTCACGTACTTTCTCAACTTTCGATGGCTCGCCTTCCACCTTGCCTTCTCCTGTACGTTCATCATTTCCCTGGCGATCCTCGCCATCACCCGCGGGACGCTGCCCACTGCCGGCGTCATCGCGCGCACCGACGTAATCCTGTGCGCCGTCATCTTCATCCCGGCCACCATCCAACTCGCCTGGCGGCAACTACTCGCACGCGCCAACGGATCGAAAGTCGACGCACTGACCGGCCTCCTCAACAGGCGCGGACTCTGGGACATGGCCGAACGGGTCTGGTCGACCTCACACGCCAACCGCGTCGACGTTGCGGTCGCCGTCGTCGACATCGACAAATTCAAAGCCGTCAACGACGCCTACGGGCACGAAGTCGGCGACACCGTCATCATCAGAACCGGCAACCGACTTCAACAACACGTCAACGGATTCGGATACGCAGCGCGCACCGGCGGCGAAGAATTCACGCTCGTCATGATCGGAACGCCATACGGACTACGCAAACGCATAGCGACTCTGCCCCGCGCAGTTGTCGAAGCCACGGACGCACCCCTGGCGACAGTCAGTATCGGCGCCTCCACGATGCCGTTCACCCCAGACATGGAGCAATTCGACTACACCGCGTTCTCCCGCGCGATAGTCCATGCCGATCATCTGATGTACGAAGCGAAATCATCCGGCGGGAACTCCGCGAATACCGCGCCACTCGACATGACGCGCTTCGACCGATCCGGGAACTGACAGCGCCGCTACAGCCCCCACCGTCAGCGCCGCTACAGCCCCCAACGTCAGCGCCGCTACAGCCCCCAACGTCAGCGCCGCTTCCAGGCCCCCGGATCCGCCGTCAACTGATTCACAAAGTCAGGTAGGTGGCCGTCGGCCACATCCGCCATCGTGACGTTCTCGAGCACCGCGCGAAGATTGACGCGGACCGCTATCCACACATCCTTGAGCTGCGTCGCCGGACCCGTGTAATCGACATCCTCGGGGCGCTCCCCACGGATCGACGCCAACGGACCTTCCACTGCACGGATGACGTCGGCAATCGTGATTTCCGACGCGGGACGGGCAAGCCAGTAACCACCCTCGGGTCCGCGCTTACTCGTCACAAGGCCGCCGCGTCGTAGATCCGACAGAACTGCCTCGAGAAACTTATGGGGGATCACCTGCGACGTTGCGAGAAACTCGGCTTTGGCCGGGCCTGGACCAGCTGCTGCGAGTTCCGCCAACGTTCGCACGGCGTAGTCCACCTTTGCGGTGATGTGCACCGGCAATTCCTACCATTCCCCTATGGAAAGGCGCAAGGGAATGCATCTTCCATGTCGTTACACATTAATGCATAATGTAACGATAAACCCGTGAACGGACAGGACAACTAGCGTGTGGGACACCCTCCTCGAATCTTGGAAGTCTCTCCTGGAACCACTCCATGACCCGGTAGCGCTGGCCATCCCCGCGTTTGCCCTCTTCCTGGTGATCGAATGGGCAGCAGCACGCAAACTCGAGGATCATCCCGACCGCGCCGACGGCCGAGCACACCCCGCGACGGGCGGTTACCGTGGCGTCGACGCCCGCACGAGCGTCCTACTCGGAGTGGTCTCCATCGCGACCAGCGCCTTCTGGAAAGTTCTTGCCCTGATCGGATATTCCGCCATCTGGGTATATCTCGCGCCATGGCATCTCTCACCGAGCGCCTGGTACACCTGGGTGATCCTGCTTCTCGGAATCGATGTCCTCTACTACGCGTATCACCGCATCGCACACCGCGTTCGAGTTATCTGGGCAACACATCAAGCGCACCACTCGAGCGAATACTTCAACTTCAGCACCGCCCTGCGTCAGAAGTGGAACAACAGCGGCGAAATAATCATGTGGCTACCGTTGCCGTTCCTCGGAATTCCGCCGTGGACGATCTTCGTCGGCTTCTCCGTCAGCCTGGTCTACCAGTTCTTCGTGCACACCGAGCGGGTCGGAAAGCTCTGGCGTCCCATCGAATTCATCTTCAATACGCCATCACACCACCGCGTCCACCACGGGTCGGACGCCGACTATCTGGACCGCAACTACGGCGGAATCCTCATCGTCTGGGATCGGATCTTCGGCAGCTTTGCCGCTGAAACACACCGGCCGACATACGGACTCACGACGCCAGTCGGAACGTACAACATCTGGACACTGCAAACGCGCGAATACGCTGCCATTGCCCGCGATTGGAAAGCGTCGACGTCATGGCGCAATCGCGCCGGCTATGTGTTCGGACCTCCCGGCTGGTCACCGAAAGCCGACCTCACGTCACCAGAATCCACAACCCACTAGCCGCGAGAACCAGCAGGCTCACCGCCAGTACAGCACCCATACCCAAAGCGGGCGTTGCCTTTTCCCCGGCAAAGAGCTCGAGCCGCGCAGATCTCGACCGACGCTCGTAGATCGTGACGGCAACAATCAGGACAGCCGCGATTGCCGGACCGATCATCGCCACCGAACCGAACGGCGGCAACCAGCGCAGGCACGCCACGGCCAAACCGAGGATGGACAGACTTGTACGCACGAATGAGAGCGACGTGCGTTCGGACTGTAATCCCTTGTCAGGAGGGCTGATCGCGCTCCTGCCCGAAGGACTGATTGCGTCGGACGGCTCTACGGTAGTCAAGCTAGTTCACAACCTCGACCACGAGGACAGTCGCACAGATGACCAGAACGATTCCCACTACCGGCGCCATGAGAGGCACCGGCAGTGAGCGTTCAGCTCGCAATGCCCGCTCCGCACTGATCCAGTGGACAAAAGATGTGATGGCGATCAGCGCTCCGCCAACAAGGAGGAGCGCCGCCAGACCGGAGCGAACGCTCTCGTTCAGAATGTCGCCGCCAAAAGCCTCCAGGCCGACGCCCGACGCGATGAACGCAGTCGCGGTGCGCACCCAGGCCAAATATGTCCGCTCGTTTGCGAGAGTGAACCGCGGATCCGGGTCTTCGCCTGAGCGGAACGGCTTCCACAATCGCATTAGTGGGACCGTCCGCCGAGACAACACTCGTACCTGAGGACGCGCCGCGAATTCAAGTTCATGTCCTTAATCTTCCCTGGCGGCGGAAACGCACCGCCATCCGGGCTTGATCAGGACTGGTCGAGCGATACCAGAAAGTCCACGCTGCCACTGCCGTCGACAGTTACGAACCCGAGGGACGGAGGCTGCACACCGAAGTCGGTCCACGTCACCGGAATGGAGCCGGACGCGATCAGCGTGTCACCGGAGTGCAGAACCGTCATGTCCACGGACACCGGCTTGGACTGGCCCTTGAGCGTCAACGTGCCAGGCACCGTCACCGTCGCAGTTGTCCCATCCGTCGGCACCGACGACAGATCCACCGGCGAGTCCATCGTGAACGTCGCCGTCGGATAGGTGCTGGTGTCCATCACGTTGCCCGTGAACTGGCTGTCACGCCGGTCGGAGTCGGTCTTGATACTCGCCACCTGCACGGTCACTTCGCCGGCCGTGAGCTTTTCACCGTCGACCGTCGCATTGCCACTCACCTCTCCTGTGGTGCCTACGACAGTCACACTCGATCCGTTGAGAATCTCGTGCACGGTGTACCCGGCTGCCGTCTGGTTGTCCCCTTGTCCCGCGACGACGGTCCACGCACCGTCGATCGACCCGGACGCCGCCTCGGCACCTTCCGTAGACACCACGGCTGCGGGAGCGTCATCTTCTGCGATGAACTTCCCGTACGCCCACGGCCCCACGAGTAGGGCGAGCACGACCACGACTACTGCTCCGCCGATCCACCACATCTTTTTCATGCGTTCGACGATAGTTGCAGCTTCAACGGATGTCAGGGGTTGCCAACTGTGGGAACTCTGTGAATGTGCTCCGTGACGACTGGGCACGAGAGGTCATCTGCGGCACTTGGTAATGATTTGGTAAAGTAGCACCACGCTTCGAAGGAGGTGTTCACAATGTCGGACCTGGCCCTCCTGAGCGACGACGAGTTGGACGAGCGTCGAATCGCCCTCAGTCAATCACTCACTGCCGCAGCCTATTTGATACCTACCCCGGCGCCGTCGTTCTTCGAGAAATTGAAGCAGGATATCGACGACGCCGCGGCAGAGTGGAATGCGCGACGCTCCTGAGGACGGTCAGCCGCGGGCGCGGACAAACTCCGCGTCCGGATTGCCGGTGCCCGAACCGGAGACCTCGAGGTGGTTGCCACCACCGCGACCGGGCTTGCGCCGAACGATCGCGACGACGAGAAGGAGCACCCCCACCAGCGCAGACACGAGCGGAACCCAGAATTCCGCTATCTTCAGCTGCCGTTCTCCCCGTGCAACCTTGTCGGCAACCTTCTGGATCGACGCGTCGGAGGTCTGGGCCCGGACCTGGGAGAGATCGAGAAGTGGCACCAACGCGCCTCCCGACGCGATATTGAGCACTGCGGTTTGGTTCTGGGCGATGCGGATGGGCGTACCGAAATGAGTGTCGACAGCGGCGTCGAGCATGTTCACCGAGGTGTACGTGAGGGGCACCGGGTCGGGCGCAGCCGCTAGTGCTTGTTCCACTGCAGCCGCCCGGTCAGGCGACAATGCGGGAATCAAGGTCCGCACTATCTCACGCGGCAGTGTGGAGCCATCCCCGCCCGGGACGAGAGCTGCGATTCCAGCCATGACCGGACCCAGAACCGCGGGGTCCACGATGGGAGCGGTTGCCGTGCCGGTGAATTCGTACACCTCGCGCCCCGCAAGCGTCGTTGTTCCGGTGTAGGTGACAGGTTGAGCAGTGCGTGTCACCTGGTCGTAGACGAGCGCGTCGTCGGTGGTGGGGTTCATCGGGAAGGACAGCGTGATTCCGCCGCGTTGGTCCTCGACCGACACTCCGTCCGGCGGGGCGGCTTGGGTGAAATCCACGCGATTAACGGCAAAAGAGCGGACATCGGTGATGTCACCGCTCGGAAGATGGGTGACCACTGTGCACGTGACGAGCGCGGTATCTCCTACTACCCGATCAACTTTCAACGAGCGGTCAATGGTGATCGGCGTGCCCGCGTCAAGCCCGAAGGTCGTGGGGTCGATCTGGCGGAGTGCGCCCTCGAACAGTGCGCCCTCTTTGGTATCTGCGGGCAGCTTGGACATATGCGGCACAACAACGTACCTGATCACCGCCGCAGCAGTGATCAGCATCAAGCCGACGATAAAGAGTGCAATGGACGAACGGCGCAGGGCCATATGGTTTCTCCTCGGAAAGCGAGCGAATTGCTCAGCCGTGAGCGGTCGGTTGTCCGGTCACTCGACGACGGTTGGTGAACAGCTCATCGCAGGCACTGAATCCACCCGCGGATCGGACGCTGTCAATTGAAAACCGACTCAGCATCGAAATATGTTCTTGTGGAGGGTATTCCACACACGAGCGTGACACAAGACACATTTGAAGAATTGTTTCCGGGTTTGAAGTTCACTCGCAGAGACGATCCAGGCCTCGCGGAAGGCACAGGCATGGCAAGATTGCGGCCCCGACTTCGGAAAGTCGGGGCCGCAATCGCGCCTTATTCAGTTGTACAGACTGGTTTGTTCCGGTCAGCCGTTGTCTGCTGAATTATCTTTCGGGTCAGCGGAATCCGCGGCAAGCAAGCGCTTCGCCGCCAAGCGCAGGCGCCGTTTCACCTCGTGGGCTGACGTTTCCCCGTTCAGCCAACTGCCGACACTGGCGACCCACAGGGTTTCCACCATGCACAGCGCGCGTAACTGCATTGGGCTGCAGCGATGGTCGGGGCCCCACGCTTGAACTGCGGCAATAGAGGTGAAGGGGGTGGACCAGGGTGTTATGTCGGTGACTTCTGCAGAATGTCGGACTCGATCGGGGTCGAACTCGAGCACTGTATTGCCCGCGGCCAGCACGGAGTGTGCGAACCCCGGATCCTTGACCATCGCCACGAAGGCCCGGACAAACACTTCTCCGGCACGACCCTCCGCCGTCCGCTGTCTTGGCGGACGGCGGAGCACGTCCTCGGCCAGAGAGTCCAGTTCTGAACTGACGGCGGCCGTGATCAGCTCGTCTTTGGACGCATAGTACTTGTACAGCGTCGAAAGGGCGGTTTGGGCACGACGAGCGACCTCCCGCATCTGCACGGCTTCGTAGCCACCGGCGGATGCCAACTCACGGGCCGCTTTCACGACTCGCTCGACACGGAATGCCTTCGCCTCAGGTGTGCGGCCATTAACCTTCACTGCGGCCATCCGTGCTGTCCCCAATCGTGTACCGAAATCTGACACTGTCGCATCAGCCACCACGATATCGTCCCGGCCCCAACCCCAGTTCACACGCTCAGCGTCCGGTACTCGTTCTCGCCGAGTATGCGTTGGTCAGCTAGGAACCTGGCTCATGAACAAGGACGGGTGCAGGCCGTCTGCCAACGGTCGGAACTCCCCTTCGACCTTGGCGGCCAAGTCGTCGAGGTCCCATGGCCCGTCTGACGACACCGAGGCAATGACGTCGGGGTTGTTCCACAACTTCACCTCGAGGCCGGAGGCGCCGAGGGTGCGGCCCGACAGCCAATCGGAACCCGTACCGGCGAGGTACGTGACGATGGGCGCAATATTGTCCGGGGAGTCGTTGCCGGGAACAGCGTCGAATCCCAGTTGCTTCTCGTCGGGGATGGTTTGTGTCAGTCGGGTGGCGGCACCCGGAGCGATAGCGTTGGCCGTCACGCCGTATCGCGCCAGGGCATTTGCAGTGGAGGCAGTCAAGCCGACAATGCCCATCTTTGCTGCGGCATAGTTCGGCTGACCCGGCGAACCCTGCAGTGCGGAATCGGAAGTGAAGTTGATGATGCGGAAGTGGCCGTCGGGATTCCGCAGCGAACGCCAGTAAGCTGCCGCCGGCTTGATGGTGCTGAAGTGGCCACGCAGATGCACGCGGATGACCGCATCCCAGTCTTCTTCCGGGAGGTTGAAGATCATCTTGTCACGCAGGATTCCCGCAACGTTGACAAGAATGTCCAGCTTGCCGTAGTTCTCCAGTGCGAGATCGACCAGCCGCTGACCGGTCGCGACGTCGGCGATGTCTCCGCCGTCTGCGACAGCGGCACCGCCACCGGCAACAATTTCAGCAGCGACGTCACGCGCCGGTCCCTGGTCCCCGCCCTGGCCGTCCGGTGACGAGCCGAGGTCGTTGATGACAAGCTTTGCGCCCTGTGCGGCGAACAACTTGCTGATCGACGCGCCGATGCCTCGTCCGCCGCCGGTAATGATCGCTACGCGACCTTCGAGTGAACCCATGAATCTTTCCTTTGTTAGTGCCTCGACGAACATCGCGGCGAATCGTTATGGAGTGGAGAGTCAGCGGATTGTGGCGGTGCCCATGTCGATGACGACGTCACCGAGATCGTCGACCGTCCGGAACCGAACGCCTTTGCCGTCGTTCCAGATCGAGGTGGTAATCGACTGTCCGGGCAACACGGATTTGGTGAACCGCCCGGACATCCCAGTGAAGCGTTTCGGGTCCGAATCGGCCACAACATGCAGGAGGGCCCGGCCGGCGTAGCCGTAGGTGCACATTCCGTGCAAGATGGGAATATTGAACCCACCGCGGGCACTGAATGCCGGGTCCGAATGCAAGGGATTCCGGTCGCCACTGAGTCGGTAGAGCAGCGCCTGGTCCGGTCGAGTCGTGTATGTGACAACGTGATCCGGTTTGCCCGTTGGCAATTCCCATGCGGTCGACGGCCCTCGCTCACCGCCGAACCCCCCGTAGCCTCGCAAGAACAACCCGGACTCGAGAGTTCCCACGATCTGGCCGACAGAGTCGCGGGCAACGGTCTCCGTCATGATCAAGGCACCGGAACCCTTGTCGTAGACGCCGGTGATCGTGCCAGTGGTTTCAACGCGGCCGTCGGTCGGAAGCGGGCCCGTCAGGCTGAGCGCTTGCGATGCATGCAACACCTTGGTGAAGTCCACATCGTCGGGTAGCAAGGAGTCGTCGCCCGACAAAGCCACATTGGCAAAGGTCGGGAGCACCATCTGCTTTATGCCCTCACTGTTCTCTGTGGTGAACTCCAGCTCGTCCAGCGGGTCAGGCTGACCGGCGCCGACACCCAGGGCATACAGCAGTGCGTCTTTCGACGTCCAACTCTTCCAGACAGGTTTGCCGGTGCGTCCGACGAGTGAGCTGTCGATCGGCATGTAGAACCTCGATTTCATCCAAGTGATATTCCGCAGGAGCGGACCGGGGTTACCGGACGGTAAGTGTGATTCGGATCGACGAGAACGCCGAAAACGTTGCCTTACAACGCTCTCCAACTAAAGAGAACACGTTACGTATGTGATTGGCAAGTCTCTCATCCAAGGAGGACAGTTCGATTTTTCGGATTTTCGACCAGGCCTTGACATAAAGGATGAACTGGATCACTCTGGTCGTGACAGAACGCGTTCCGTTTAGGCAAAACTAGCGGAACGTGTTCCTTTAAATGAAACGTAACGGTACGTATTTCTTTACGCGAACAGTAACGGCACATGTTCTTTTTGCAACGCTAACGGACTGAATTCCGTTGAATACCTTCATGAGTTGATCCCAGACCCATACGACGAAAGGACTGTCGATGACAGGGCCTGTACCGGTTCCGACCCCGGCCACCGCTCCCTATTGGGAGGGTGCGCAGCGGGAGGAACTCACGATTCAACGCTGCCAGTCATGCACACAGCACTACTTTTATCCACGACCTTTCTGCCCGCATTGCAACTCCGACGACGTGGTGTGGACCCCTGTCAGCGGCCGAGGCCGACTGGTGTCCTACGTAATCAACTACCGACCGATTCCCCCGTTCGATTCCGAGACCCCCATCGTCGTCGCACTGGTCGAACTCGACGAGGGACCACAATTGATGAGCAACGTGATCGGGGTGGATGCCGACCCCGGGAACCTCCCGCTCGACCTCGCGCTCGAAGTCACGTTCGTCGAACGTGGAGACACGAAGCTCCCAATGTTCACGCCGCTGCAGGAGTCGGCCAGATGACAAGAACCCATGTGACATCTATGCACAACGGAAACATCGTGATCGTCGGTGCGTCGGAGACGACGGAAATCGGTGTATTGCCAGGCATGTCCATCCTCGATCTCCACGCCAATGCCGCCCGCAACGCAATGGCCGACGCAGGCCTCACGCCAGCGGACATCGACGGCGTCGCTACCACCGGCCTGCTTCCGATGGAAGTCAGTCACCACCTGGGTATCACGCCTCATTGGCTGGACGGAACAGGCGTTGGTGGATGCAGTTTTATGCTTCATGTCCGTCACGCCGCGGCCGCCATTGCTTCCGGTGCCGCTGACGTCGTGCTCGTGACGCATGGCGAGTCCGGACGGTCCCGCGTTGGCGCTCCACCATACTTGACGCCTTTGGATTCCATGACCGGTCAGTTCGAGGCCGTCTACGGCGCAAATATGCCGTATTCGACCTTTACAGTCCCGGCGCTGCGCTTTCTGCATGACCGCGGAATGACGCTTGAGCACCTGGCTGAGGTTGTTGTTGCACAGCGCAACTGGGCCCTCGACAATCCGCGAGCTTTCCGTCGCAAGCCGACGTCTGTGGATGAAGTGCTGTCCGGTCCACCGGTGGCCTACCCGTTTACCCGTGACATGTGCTGTGTGCTCACCGACGGTGGCGGCGCCGTGATCCTGACCAGTGCCGAACGGGCGGCAGACATGCCGGGATCCGATCGGCATGTGTACCTGCTCGGTTCCGGCGAATCTGCCGAAGGCCCACTGGTTTCGCAGATGCACGAGCCCGGATCGTTCCGTGCATTCCGTGATGCCGGCGCCGATGCCTTCGCCACCGCGGGAATCACCCGCGACGATGTCGACCACCTGATGGCATACGACGCCTTCGCCCACGTTCCGCTCTACATGCTCGAGGATCTCGGGTTTGTCGGTCACGGTGAATCGGGAGACTTTGTCGCCGAAGGACATACGTCCAAGGGAGGCCGACTTCCGATGAACACCAACGGCGGTGGCATGTCGTACACACACAGCGGGATGTACGGAATGTTCGCCATCCAGGAGGCGGTCCGTCAGCTACGCGGGGAGGCCTGCGAGCAGGTTCCCGAAGTCGAAATCAGCTTCGTCCAGGGAGTTGGATACTTCTTCGGCGCCGCCGGCAGTTTGGTTCTCTCGAATCGGCGTCCGTGAGGGAAATCTTCTGTCCCAGAACGCAACACCTGCGACGATCAGGAACCTCGTCGACCGAACAAATCACCGCCAGGAGCCACGGAAAGGTACCTGCATGACCACCTCACTTCCATTCACCGATCACCCGGTGACTGCCCCGAACATCGATGTCACAAGTGTCGAGTTCTGGGGTCGGACATTTGCCGAGCGGGACAAGACATTCGCCTGGCTGCGCGAGAATGCTCCGGTGAGCTGGCACAAGCCGATGGAACGCCCGCATTTCAAACCCGACGACAGCGAGAAAGGGTTCTGGGCACTCGTCAAAAGTGCCGATATCGCCTTCGTGAGCCAGAATCACGAAATCTTCAGCTCCGATCAGGACTCGGCGCGGGGTGTAATGTTCCCGCCAATTGACCGCGAAACAGTCGGTGCCCCAACCTTCCTCGTGATGGATCCGCCCTACCACACCCGATACCGCCAGGTAATCAGCTCGGCGTTCACTCCGAAGGCCGTCAAGCGTCTACGCGAGAAGATCGAAGAACGCGCCGAGCAGATCGTCGGCCGAGTCGTCGGTGCGGGCGAGTTCGACTTTGTCGAAGAAGTCGCGTCGAAGTTGCCGATGCTCACTGTCGCCGATCTTGTCGGCGTCCCCGAGAGTCTGGTCGAAGAGTTCGCCAAAGCGGGCGACAACTTCGTCAACGCAGGTGACCCGGACGAATGCCCAGCGGATCTCACACCGGCCGAGTACGCCATGCAGCAGATGGAAAGACTGTCGGAGATCGGCAATGACTTGGTCAATTTCCGTCGTGAGAATCCGGCCGACGACATCGCAACTGCGCTGGCAAACGCCGAGTTCGACGGCAAACCTCTCTCCGAGCTCGAAATCGCCTCAACGATGGTCCTGCTCAGCGTCGCCGGCAATGACACCACCAAACAGACCACCAGCCACACCGCCTTGTCACTGCACAAGAATCCGGACCAGAAGCGATGGCTGACGGAAGACTTCGACGGCCGCATCGCGCAGTCGATCGAGGAGTTCATTCGCCACGCTTCACCCGTCCAGAACTTCGCGCGCACGGCCACTCAGGACTTCGAACTGGGTGGAACTCAGCTCAAAAGGGGCGACAAGGTCGTCATGTTCTACGGCTCGGGAAACCGGGATGAGGACGTCTTCGAGGATCCCCATCGATTCGATTTGCAGCGCAGTTTCACTAACAACCATGTTTCCTTCGGCGGCGGCGGGGTCCACTACTGCCTCGGCCACATGGTCGCCAAAGCCCAACTGCGGGCACTGTACTCACAAATCCTCACCAAACTTCCTGCTATGGAGGTCGGCGAGCCGGTGTACCTCTTCAGCGACTTCATCAACGGGATCAAGCACCTCCCGGTACGCGTATAACAAACTCCAGCAAAGAACAGGAACGACGCTATGAAAATCATTGTCGATCGCGGGCGGTGCACAGGAATCGGAATCTGCGAATCGGTAGCCGAGGACTACTTCGAGGTGGCGGACGACGGTTCACTGATTCTCCACAAGGAGTTGGTCGATGCCGGTGACGAGAACCTCGCCCGGGAGGCTGTTCGCGCATGTCCGGCCAAAGCTCTGACACTCGACGAGACATGATCGTGAACGCAACAGATATCGATCATGGAGCCGGACTGGTTGTCGTCGGGGCGTCACTGGCCGGTCTGCGGGCTGCGGAGTCCGCCCGTCAAGCGGGGTTCGCGGGACCGATCACGCTGGTCGGCGACGAGTTCCATCTTCCCTACGACCGGCCTCCCCTGAGCAAGCAGTTCCTGAAAGACGGCGCCGCGCCCGACTATCACACTTCGGCCGAGGAGCTCGCCGCCCTCGATGTGAAGCTTCGCCTCGGGGCGCCGGCGACGGGACTGGACCCCGCATCGCACCGCGTGCGTGTTGGTGACAACGACTGGCTTCCGTACCAGAAGTTGATCATTGCGACAGGTGCGTCACCACGCTCTCTTCCTGACATGCCGGATCTGGAGGGCGTTGTCGGGCTTCGCACTCTCGATGACGCACTCGCCCTTCGTGAAAGACTCCGCCCTGGAATCAAACTCGTGATAGTTGGCGCCGGATTCATCGGATCCGAGCTCGCCTCGTCCGCCCGAGATCGCGGCGCAGACGTGACGATCGTCGAGGCCGCCCCCATTCCACTCGTCCGTGCAGTCGGCGAGACCGTTGGCCAGGCGCTCGCAAAGCTTCACGAACGCAACGGAATTCCACTCCTGTGCAATGTTCAGGTCGAGGGGCTGATCGGCACCACTCACGTCGAGGCGGTCCGGCTGAGTACCGGCACTTCGTTGCCGGCTGAGCTTGTTGTCGTCGGTGTGGGAGCGTCTCCCGCGACGGGGTGGCTGGCAGATTCGGGTATCGAACTGCACCCGGTGGATGGTGGAGTGATGGCAAACGAGTTCCTTCAGACCTCGCTTGAAGACGTCTATGCGGCGGGCGATGTCGTCCACTGGCCCAACCCTGCATTCGACGGACTGTCTGTGCGGCTCGAGAACTGGACCAATGCTGCCGATCAGGCGCACCAGGCTGCCATCAATGCCGTTGCGCCGGAAGATGCCAAGCCGTACGAGACCGTCCCCTATTTCTGGAGCGACTGGTATCAGAGCCGCATCCAGTTCGTCGGCACGGCAGTCGCCGATGAAGTGGTCTTTGCCTCCGGTGATCCTGACACTGACAAATTTGTGGCGCTGTACCGCTCGGGCGATCGACTGGTCGGCGCTGCCACCTTGAACGAACAACGCAAGATCATGAAGCTGCGTCGCATTATCGCAGGTAAAGGCGTCTGGGCAGATGCGCTCGAGCTCGTTAATCCCACGGAGAAGAAATCATGACCACTACCGCAATAGCCGCCGTTCTGCGTGACAGCGACGGCAAGTTCGAACTCGAGGAAGTGGAGCTCGGGCCGCTGGAGTCGGACGAACTTCTCGTCAAGGTGGTCGGCGCCGGGTTGTGCCACACCGACCTTCTGCTACGGGATCCCAATTTCCTGGCGCAGACCGGGCCGATCATTCTCGGCCACGAAGGTTCCGGCATCGTCGAAGCGGTCGGCAGCGCGGTCAGAGGCGTCGAAGTCGGCGACCACGTGCTGATGAGTTTCGAATCCTGCGGTCGCTGCCGCAACTGCCTTGCCGGAAGCCCTTCCTACTGCGACGAATTCATGTCTCGAAACCTCACGGGGCGCCGCGCGGATCTCAGTACCGGTGCGCTCGATCGGAATGGCAACCCGGTGGCGAACCGGTGGTTCGGGCAGTCGTCCTTTGCCACGCACGCCATTGCAACCGAACGCAATGTGGTCGTGGTCGACAAAGCGCTGCCGCTCGAGCTTCTCGGTCCTCTCGGCTGCGGCTTGCAGACGGGCGCTGGTTCGGTTCTCAACGAAATGAAACTGGCTGCTGGACAAAGTATTGCAGTGTTCGGAGCCGGTGGTGTCGGACTTGCGGCAGTGATGGCAGCCAAGGCTGCAGGTGCCCGTGACATCGTCGTGGTCGACCTGGTCGACTCTCGGCTCGAAACGGCTGTAGAAGTTGGTGCTACCCGAACGGTGCGCGGCGATGCACCGGATCTCGTCGAGGCAATCAAGAACGGCGGGCGTGGACTTGACTTCTCCTTCGAAACGACCGCAGTGACCTCTGTCATCACAACGGCTGTCAGCATCCTCGACACCCCGGGTAAGGCGGTGTTGGTGGGCGGCGGTTCCGGAAAGCTCGACATCGACCCAGTTCTGTTGGCAGGCAAGTCAGTGACGTATGTGCTGGAAGGGAGTTCGGTCCCGCAGGTCTTTCTCCCGCAGCTGGTGGATCTGTGGCAACGCGGTTGGTTCCCCTTCGACAAGCTCGTCCAGACCTACACGCTCGATCAGATCAACCAGGCCGTGGAGGATTCGCTCTCCGGCAAGGCAATCAAGCCGGTGCTGACGCCGGCGCACCACTGACCACGAAATGGATCGAGAATGACCTCAACGGATTCGCTATTCTTGTCTGCCGCAGCAACATCGAACGGACGCGATCTCCCTACCACGGGTAGCTTCGGGGTGATCAATCCCGCGACGGGTGAGGTATTCGCACAGGCACCGTCCGTCACGCCGGATCAGCTCGACGGTGTGTTCGCCGCGGCTCTGACCGCGTACGAATCTTGGCGGTTCGACGACGAATTTCGGCGTGACTCATTGCGCCGAGCCGCAGACGTCATCGAGAGCCGGATCGGCGAACTGGCCCCGATCCTGACGATGGAGCAGGGCAAGCCCCTCACCGATGCCGCAATGGAATTCGGCGTCGCGGCGATGTGGCTGCGCTACTACGCCGATCTCGACATCCCTCGGGAAATCATCCGAGACGATGCCGAGGGCTTCGAGGAGGTCACCCGTCGACCGATGGGGGTCGTCAGTGCCATAACCCCGTGGAACTTTCCGATCGCGCTTGCGATGTGGAAGATCGCGCCGGCACTGCGCGCGGGCAACACTATCGTCGTCAAGCCCTCTCCGTACACACCGCTGGCAACGCTTGCGCTCGCCAACGTCCTTCGTGGCACCTTCCCTGACGGTGTACTCAACGTGGTCACCGGGCCGGATCCGCTTGGCGCAACTATGGTTTCGCACCCAGTTCCGCGCAAAGTCAGTTTCACCGGTTCGACCTCGGTCGGGCGAAAGGTCGCTCTCGGGGCTGCAGACGGCCTCAAGCGCATCACTCTGGAACTCGGTGGAAACGATCCCGCCGTCATTCTCGGAGACGTGGACGTCGAGAAGATCGCACCCAGCCTGTTCCAAAGCGCATTCAACAACAACGGGCAGATCTGTCTGGCCGTCAAGCGCGTGTACGCACACGAAAGTATTCAGCCTCAACTGGTCGAGGCCCTCAGTGAAATTGCCAAATCCGTCAAGGTCGACGAGGGCACTGTCGACGGAACGGTGCTCGGGCCCATCAACAACAAGCCGCAATTCGATCTGGTCAAGACCTTGGTTGCGGATGCGTTGAACAACGGTGCGAGGGCCGCCGCCGGCGGTGGACCAATCGACCGCAAGGGTTACTTTCATCAGCCGACCATCCTCGACCAGGTCGACGACGGTATGCGCATCGTCGACGAAGAGCAGTTCGGTCCGGCGCTTCCCATCGTCTCGTTCCGAGACGAGGCCGACGTCATCGTCCGCGCCAACCGCGGAGAGTACGGACTTACCGCGTCCGTGTGGTCGGGCGACGCCGAACATGCCGCAAGGCTCGCTCCGCAGATCGACGCCGGTCAGGTCTCGATCAACGGGCATGGCAGCGGTGTTCTACCGCATCTCCCGTTCGGCGGTCACAAGTCCAGTGGCATCGGAGTCGAAAATGGCCCTTGGGGTCTACACAGTTTCACCGAACTGCAGGTGATCACGGGACCTTCGCGCCACTAGCCGCTATGCGGTCGACCTTTGGCAACCAATGTCCACAGAGTGCTGGACATTGGTTGCCATCGGATTTCCAGTGGTACTTGGAATGCGTGGGCGAACGCACACGTCCGAAAAAATTACGAACACTTCGCAATAGTCACCGATATCCCTCCAGGAAAGAGGACATTCATGTCTACCGTGGTCAACAGCGAGCGCGAGGATCGCCAACAGCCGACGGGCATAGCAATGCCCGGCGCCTGGCTTCTGGGCCAACGTGATCCCAGTCGGCCCGCGATCGTTATGGAAGGCAAGACAACAACTTTCGGTGAGCTTGTCAGTAAGGCCAACCAGCTCAGCAACAAGTTCGCCGATCTGGGGTTGACCAGAGGCGATGTCGTCGCGGGTCTACTGTTGAACGGTACCGAGTTCTACGAAATTACTCTGGCATGCACGCAAAGTGGTTTGTATTTCGTTCCGATCAATACTCATCTGGCGGGACCTGAAGTCGAGTACATCGTGCGCGATTGCGACGCGTCCGTCCTTATTGTTCACGCAGAGCTCGCCGACAAGGTTGTCGGCCGGATAGAGGACGCAGTTCCGCACCGCGTGGTTATCGGTGGCGCGCCGGCCGACTGGTCCAGCTACGAAGCCTTTACCCTCTTCGCCGACGAAACTCCCGCCACCCGCTCGCTGGGCTCGGCGATGATGTACACCTCCGGCACAACTGGCCGACCGAAGGGCGTCCGCCGCCCGATGATCGATGCAACGCCCGAGAGCCCGCTCCAGGCGACCGGTCCGTTCTTCGGGAACGTGGGAATACCCCATGGACCTGGACGGCATTTGGTGTGCTCGCCCGTGTATCACGCTGCGCCGGGCGGTGTTTCACTTTCTCTGTTGCATGCTGGGCACACGCTGTACGTCTTGCCTGGCTTCGATGCCGAAACGGTGCTTCGAACGATCAGCGACAAAGCCATTACTTCCTCCCATATGGTTCCCACGCATTTTCAGCGGCTTCTCGATTTACCGGCAGGCGTTCGTAACAGCTGTGATATCTCGAGTGTCGATGTTCTTTTTCATGCCGGGGCTCCGTGTCCTCCGGCAACCAAGCGCGCCATGATCGATTGGTTCGGTCCGGTTCTGGTTGAATATCTCGGCTCCACCGAGGGGCTCGTGTGCGTGTGCTCCACCGCCGAGTGGCTCGAACATCCGGGCACCGTCGGGCGACCGGACCCGAGCGCCGTAGTGCTCCGAGGGCTGGACGGAGAGCAGGCTCCCCCCGGTGAAGAGGGCACTATCTATTTCAAGACCAGCCCATTCGAATACTTGGGAGATCCGGAGAAGACCGCTGCTGCGCAGTGGGGCGAATTCACTACGTCGGGAGATGTCGGACGCTTCGACGACGACGGCTACCTGTACATATTGGATCGGCGCGCAGACCTGATTCTCTCCGGCGGCGTGAACGTGTATCCAGCGGAAGTCGAGGGCGCACTGCTCGAACATCCAGACGTTGCCGACGTCGGAGTCATCGGCGTCTCCGACCCGGAGTGGGGCCAACGAGTGGTGGCGATCGTCCAATTGGCGTCCGGATTCAACGACGACGAAGACCTCCGCGCAAAGCTGGACCAACACGTACGTGAGCAGATCGCCGGCTTCAAGCGACCGCGCGAGTACATCTTTGTCGTGGACTTTCCGCGATCGGCCGCGGGCAAGGTGTCGCGCCAAAAACTGCGGGAACTTGCCAACGGTCAGTAGTGACACCCCATGCGTCGGGGCGACCCATCCGCCCGACATAGCTAATAGTCCCCTCACGTTGGCACGTCGACACAATCTGCGCCGCCTCGTGGACCTTGCAGAATCCACGGAAGATCCTGCTTCCTGCCACGGCTCCCAGGATCGCCTGTGGTGATCGCATTCGCGGGCTCCTGGTTGGTCAGTGACCTCGGTAATCACTGACCAACCAGGAGCCCATGAGTCGTTCTACGCCGCAGCACCGTAATCCGCCTCTCCCGAAGCGAGAATCACGGGCGCTGGCTGCTCAGGCGCCTCAGGGGAGCTTTTGGCGGTGGCGGAGGGATTTGAACCCGAGTTGACCACCAGGGGCAGCCGTTAGCATCACGCCATGGAACTTGGGGTACATTTCGCGCTTTCAGACCACGTGGCAACGGAACTTCTCGACGCACGTGGCGACGACGACAGACTCGATGCGTTGGTCGAGGACATCGAGGAGACAGGGCGCTCCGAGTTCTCATGCGACACGGACAAGGCGTGGGACCCGATCCTGTGCTCCCTCTCCGATGGCGGGTACCAGCGCGCGCCCGAGAACTGGCCGGCATGTGGCGTGATCTTGGGGGACGAGGACCTCAACACGAACACCGACGACCAACTGATTACCTATATGACGCCCAATCGGGTCGCCGAAGTCGCCTCGTACCTGGCGGAAATCACCGAATTCGAGTTCGGCGCAGGCTATGACGCGATGCCGCTCGACGACCGCAACCCGGAGTACGGCGTGGACGAGCGCACGTACGCCTGGGGTTGGCTGCAGGAAGTGGTGGACTTTTTCCAGCGCGCGGCCCGCGACGATCGGCACGTGGTGTTCACCGTGCGGTTCTGACTGCCCACCACTGTCAGCAGGCGGGTCTCGATCGTCCTACTCGTTGTGTCCTACTCGTTGTGTCGAGCGACTCTCAACGCAGCTGCAGCACCGGCAAGAAACACAAAAAAGCTCCCCACCTGCGTGAACAGGTGGGGAGCTTTTGGCGGTGGCGGAGGGATTTGAACCCTCGGACGGGGGTTACCCGTCACACGCTTTCGAGGCGTGCTCCTTAGGCCGCTCGGACACGCCACCGTTGGTGACTTTACCGGATGGTGTGCCCGAGACCGAAATCGCCTGGTGGCGGATCGTTAGGTCAGC
The DNA here is from genome assembly GCF_019334125.1 of Rhodococcus globerulus. Lineage (NCBI taxonomy): Bacteria > Bacillati > Actinomycetota > Actinomycetes > Mycobacteriales > Nocardiaceae > Rhodococcus > Rhodococcus globerulus. The sequence goes on along the minus strand of NZ_CP079698.1, from coordinate 4,647,455 downwards.
TTGTCCTTGACGCTGGAAGCAGCATCCTTGACCTTCTCACCAGCGTCTTTGACCGCCGATTTCACCTGGTCGCCTTTGCCTTCGTTTTCGAGGTCTTTGTTGCCGGTGACACTGCCAGTAGCTTCCTTGGCTTTGCCGCCGAGATCTTCTGCCTTGTTCTGAGCTTTGTCTGCGATTCCCACGAGTACTCCCTTGAGTGAACGCGAAACAAATCACCTTCCGGCAATTCGCAGATACCGTGACGGCATCTGTCCTCCACCATGCCTGCGTCTGCCGGTTACTGCCACCCCGATGTGGAATCCGTCTCGCTCGGGAATAGCGGAATCAGCCCCGCTGCTCGCGGAAGAAATCCTCCAAAAGCCCAGCACATTCGTCTTCGAGCACCCCACCGCGCACCTGCGGACGGTAGGTCAATCTTCTGTCCCGAACGACATCCCACAGCGATCCGACGGCACCGGTCTTGGGCTCCCAGGCCCCGAAAACGACCCTGGAGACACGGGCGAGAACCAACGCGCCGGCACACATCGTGCACGGCTCGAGAGTGACGGCGAGCGTCGCACCTTCCAGACGCCAACCGTCGCCGTAGATTTTCGCCGCTGCACGCAACGCGAGAATCTCGGCGTGAGCCGTGGGATCGGACGACGCTTCCCGCGCATTGGCCGCACGGGCAACCTCGACGCCGTCCGCGTCGAAGACAACCGCGCCAACGGGAACGTCGGAGACCGATGCACTGCGCGCGGCACTGATGGCCGCACGGATCATGCGCTGATCGTCAGCGAGTGACATCTACCGCGGGAGCTTGTCGAGCACGGCAGAGAATTCGGATTCGAATCCGAGTCGCTGCGCGATCATCGCCAATTGCTCGTCGGGATACAGATCAGTATCGGCGGTGATCACCGAGAGAACGGGTTCCGGTAGCCCCAGATCAGCCAGGACCGACAGATCCCCCTCTTCCCAGGGCTCGACATTGTCGAGGTCATCTGGATCGATGTCGGGGATTTCAACGTTCAGCGCGTCGAGGACGTCCGCTGCGATGTCGTAGTCGATCGCGGCGGTCGCGTCGGAAATCAGCAGATGCGTTCCCGTCGGCGCAGGACGCAAGATGATGAAGAACTCTTCGTCGACGTCGATTAGGCCGAAAACGGCACCCGAGCTACGAAGCTCGCGGAGTTCGGTTTCGGCGCTCGACAACGACGTCAAAGCCGCAGAGGTCAAAGCCTTGACCGTCCACTTGCCTTCGTCACGTACCACTGCCACGCCGAAGCCTTCGAACTCCTCCGACTGGTTCGAGGAGGCGCTCTTGTTACTCGCGCGCTGTGCACCCATGGCGCAACGGTAGCCCGGCTAGTGCCCGTGAGTGAAGTCCGCGCCCGGATATGCCAACCTGAACGGGTGTCTGCGACCGATTCTGCCCCTCCCGTCTGCGTCCTCGGCCTCGGTTTGATCGGCGGTTCGCTGTTGCGCGCCGCTGCCCGCGCCGGTCGCGAGGTGTGGGGTTACAACCGTTCGAGCGAGTCGGCCGACGCAGCGCGCGCCGACGGTTTCGAAGCCAACACCGATCTTGCTGCCACTCTTCGGAAAGCTCAGGAGACCGGCGCAATCATCGTGATCGCCGTGCCCATGCCGGCCGTCGACGCCACTCTCGAAGCCATTGCCGCACATGCCCCGAACAATCCGGTCACCGACGTCGTGAGCGTGAAGGGCGAGGTGAAGGCAGCCGTCGAGCGTCGTGGCCTGAGTGCCCGCTTTGTCGGTGGCCATCCCATGACCGGAACCTCCGCGTCTGGCTGGGCCGTTGGCGACGCAGACCTGTTCATCGACGCCGTGTGGGTCGTGGCCACCGACGACGGCGTCGACGCAGATGTGTGGACGCAGGTCGCGGACCTCGCTCTGGACTGCGGTTCCGTCGTCGTTCCGGCCGAATCTCTCGAACATGACCGGGCTGTGGCCCGGATTTCGCATCTGCCGCACCTGCTCGCCGAATCGTTGGCGATCACCGGCGCCGCCGGTGGTGAACTCGCGCTCGGGTTGGCCGCCGGATCGTTCCGCGACGGCACCCGCGTGGCCGGCAGTGCGCCGGGACTGGTGCGGGCGATGTGCGAGGGCAACCGCGATGCACTGCTGGTCGCACTGGACGAGGCTCTTGCTCTACTGCAGAGGGCGCGAAGCGAACTGCACGCGCACGGTTCGACAGCGGAACTCGTCGATGCCGGGTTTGCCGCGCGAGGAGCCTACGAATCGCATGAGCGTTGGGACATCACCGAGGTGAGCGTCGGAGAATCCGGCTGGATCGACCGGATGCGCGACGCCGGCCGCCGTGGCGGCGTGATCCGGCGACGCAGGTAGATCCCCGCTGTCAGATCCGGCCGGCCAGTCCTGGGTAATCGAGGATGAATCCTTCGTGGTCGACGGTCACCGTTGCACTCGATACGGGTGACATCACGCTGATGCCGTCGGTACCGCTGCTGTACGTGATGGTTGCGGCTTCGACCCGCAGATCCAGCAGGTTGACGTACACAACCGGAACCTCGACATCTTGAGTGTCGTTCTGCAAGCCGAAGCGCCTGATGGGAAGGGTGTTGAAGAACGGGCTGAGGATCACGTCGACGTCGAGCGCGCCGGAGAAGGACGAGCGCTGGTGGTTGGCGCCGTTCTCCACCATCCAGGTTCCTTCTTCGTCTCGGCTGATCGACATCTGACGCTCACCCGCAGCGAGGGCGGTACGCACCGACAACCTGCGCGTGATACCCGCCTCGTCTGTGACCAGGTCATATGAGGCGCTGAATGCGGGATGTTCGCTACACGCGCCACCGATGATCCGGCCTGACGCCTTGATGCGATTGCCGCTCAACTGCACGCGTACCGACTCCATGCGAGGAGCGTTGTGCGCCTGCCAGGTCAATACCGCAGGCCAGGATGCGCTATCGGAAGGTTGGATGCTCACCCGACCACGGTAATGGACGATGCCCTCGAGAGCACTGCTGGCTGGTGATTATTACCGCGATCAAGGACCTTTTCCGCGGCGTCGGTGACCTGCGACTGTGTGTGTAAGGCGATTCACAGCCCGATTCGTCCACCGATACGTGCGGAATGCCGGTGCGCGAAAAGTTGTGGCAAAAGCTGTCGGACTTCTCGAGTAACGTGCTTACAAGTCGGTTCGTGAGGAAGGGTGCTGTGACGTCGTCGCAAAGCATGGTGGGGTTGTTTGCCGGTATCGGTGGGCTCGAGTTGGGTCTGTCGGAGCACGGGTGGAACACCGAACTGCTGTGTGAAATCGACCCGGGCGCCCAGGCAGTTCTCCGTTCCCGGTTCTCGGACGTCCCTTTGCACGGCGACGTCACGAAACTGCGCGCGCTCCCGGCCGATATCGACTTGGTTGCTGCCGGTTTCCCGTGCCAGGACCTCTCGCAGGCCGGTAAGACTGCGGGCATTACCGGCGCCCGCTCGGGCCTCGTCGACGAAGTATTTCGACTGGTCAAGCGCAAAAAGGGTCCACGGTGGCTGGTCATCGAAAACGTGCCATTCATGCTGCAGCTAGGCAAGGGCGCAGCCATGCGGCACATCACCGACGCTCTCGAAGACCTCGGTTACACGTGGGCGTACCGCGTTGTCGACGCCCGGGCATTCGGTCTCCCTCAGCGCCGCCAGCGCGTCATCATGCTGGCATCGCGCACCGAAGATCCCCGCGAAATCCTCTTCGGACAAGATGCCGGTGAGCGACTCGGCGGCGACCCTGCCGATTTCCCGTGCGGCTTCTACTGGACCGAGGGCACCCGCGGACTCGGTTGGGCCGTCAACGCCGTACCGACGCTCAAGGGCGGTTCGTCCGTCGGAATCCCCAGCCAGCCGGCCGTCCGCTTACCTTCGGGTGAGATCGTCACGCCAGGCCTGGTCGACGCCGAACGTCTACAGGGTTTTGATCCCGACTGGACACTGCCGGCCGTCGACGTTCCCGGCCTACGCCACAGCCATCGCTGGAAGCTCGTCGGAAATGCCGTGAGCGTGCGAATGGCGTCGTGGGTGGGTAGCCGTCTGGTCGATCCCATCGAATACGACGCGGAGTACGAGACACCCCTCGAACCTGGCGACGCCTGGCCGAGTGCCGCGTGGGGCCGTAACCGCCAAGCGTTCCGCGTCCACACCTCGACGTGGCCCGTTCAACACGACTACGAGGATCTGAGCGGATTCCTCGAAGACACTCGGTTGCTGTCCGCTCGGGCTACTGCGGGCTTCCTCAAACGCGCACGGATGGGCAACCTTCGCTTCATTCCCGGATTCATCGAGGACGTAGAAAGCCATCTCGAGCGGATGGGCGGATATCCCGAGGCAGTGGCATGAACGGGGCAGTGGCATGAGCGAGGGTTCACTGTTTCCCGAGCCGGAGACCCTGTTTCCCGAAACGCTGTTTCCGGAACCCCAGCACGAACCACTGTGGGACGCATTGCGACTCGCGGGCGACAAACCTGCGGCAGACGCCGACCGCGGCGAGAAGAAGAACTACGCGCAGCGGCTTTCCAATCAACTCGCCCAGACGGTTGCCGACGCCTTGCGCCCGCTGTACCCCAACATCACCCCCACTGCGACGGGCGAAGGCCAGGAAGCGACGGTAGATGTCGCGAAGGGCCGAAAGCGCTTGGATGTCAAGGCACTCGACCCCACACTCGGCTTGATCCTGTGCGTGTCGATCAAGACGTACAACTTCCAGGACTACAGCCCCCGCAGCGGAAAGCTCGGCCGCTGGACCAAGAACATCGTCCGCAATGATCACGAATTGCGTGGCGAGGCAATGGTTCTGCATCAGCGACAGCCCTACAGCGTTCTGGTGGCCGTCATGTTCGAGCCGTACGCCACGTGCGACGACGGCGACCCCACCAAGACCAGCGACACCGGCAAATCCTCGTTCGCCCACCACGTCACGACGCTGTCGAAGCGTTCCGGCCGCGGCAAACGTGCGGTTGTCGGCGTTCCGGGTAAGGCGTGGGTTGATCTGGGCGCCGAGGACACGCGCTACGACCTCTTCGAAAAAGTGTTCATCGGACTGTACGAAACCGATGGCGGCGTACGCTTTTTCGACGTCGACGAGCCGCCTCCCCGCAACGGCCGTCCCACCGAGAGTCAAACACTCTCGTTTGACGATTTTGTCACCATCGTGCACGGTGAAGTGGAGCGTCGCAACAGGTTTGCCCCCACCTGGTCAGACCCGGACGACGGCGACGACTCCGACAGCTGAACCCCACGAAAGTGAAGACAGTGCCCGCGACGGATCCGACAACCAGCGCTCGAATGAGCGCACAGCGTCGACGCGACACCAAACCCGAGATCGCGATCCGGCGCGAACTTCATCGGAGTGGACTGCGGTACTTCGTCGATCGGGCTCCCGTCAAAGGTGTTCGTAGACGGGCCGATTTGGTGTTTCCGCGGCGGAAGGTGGCGGTGTTCGTCGACGGCTGTTTCTGGCATTGCTGCCCGCTCCACGCGACATACCCCAAGAACAATGCGCAGTGGTGGGCGGACAAGTTGGCCGCCAATGTGCTGCGAGACCGGGACACCGATGCACGCCTCGCCGAACAGGGCTGGACCGTCATCCGCATCTGGGAGCACGAAGATCCGTCGACGGCAGCCGAACGCGTCCGGAACACTCTTCTGTCTCCGTAAGCTTCGTGAGGTGAGCGGACTTGGTGGAGCGCGAGTAGTTCTGGCGGGTGCGTTGATTCTCGGTGGAATCGTGTACTCGTCGTGGGTTCTGGAGTTCTTCCTCGACACCGGACTTGATCCGGTGACGTCGTTCCTCAGTGAACTCGACGCGGCAAATCAGAAGTACCGCGACGTGTTCGGTAACGCTGACGTTATCTCCGCCGTTTTGATGTTGGTGTCAGCGACGCTCGGGCTACTGGTTACGGAGCGACGCAAATTCTATGTGGCGGGCTGGATTGCACTGGCTGTGTTCGGCGTTGCCACGATTGCGGACGCGTCGTTTCCGCTGGACTGCTCCGGCCCGGATTGCGCGGCGAGCGAGCCCGGCGGACTACTGCCGCAACTACATCACGTTCATGCTTTGACCAGCAGCGTAGCGGTCTTTGCGATCTTCACCGCGATGATCACGTTCACCGTCGGGGCCTTCCGTTATCGCGAGCATCCGCTGTTGCGCACCGTCGGATTGGGCCTTTTGATCGTGACTTCCCTTGCGACGGTGTGGATGTTGACAACTAACGGCATAGAACTGGCCGGCGGCGGTAATCTGGGCTTGGGAATCGCCCAACGTGCACAGGTTTTGGGAATGTCTTTGTGGCTGTGCACCCTGGGTTGTGCGGTATTGCGGCGACAGGAAAGGTTTTTGAACAGCGATTTCGGGCGATCCTGACATACACGGACCTACCGAAGGGTGTGCCCATGTCACTCGCGTCGACGTTCTTCTCCCACCCACATCAGGCGTTCACCACGGGGTTTTATCGCAACGAGTCGTTCGACTACGAACTGCGAGTTCTCCTCGGCCAGGCAACGTACGGCGCCTCCGATACCGGAGAAGTTCTTGCTGCCATTGCCGAAGTCGGCGACAAAGACCACGAAGGTTGGTACGTCGCGTGGTTCGACCTCGGATCACGGATCTTCGAGGAAGCCGAGGAATCCGCGCGCGCCGGACATCCGCGCAGCGCGTCGAGTGCGTACCTGCGGGCAGCGTCGTACTTCGCTGTTGCCGTCAATGCCGTCGACGGACTGACCGACGACTCTGTTTTAGTTCCCACGTTCCGGCATCACCGCGCCGCGTGGGACGGTTTTGTCGACACCACCTCGCACTCCGTGGAGCGCGTGCGGATTCCGTACGAGGACACCACGATGCCGGGGTACTTCTTCCGCCCACCCGGAGACGTGCGACGGCCGACGCTCATCATGGTGAACGGCAGCGACGGCCCCATCAGTTCGATGTGGGTCAACGGCGGCGCCGGAGCGCTCGAACGCGGCTACAACGTGCTGATGTTCGACGGACCGGGTCAGCAGTCCATGTTGTTCGAGAACAATATTCCGTTCCGCCATGACTGGGAAGCTGTCATCACCCCTGTCGTCGACTTCCTGATCGACCGACCCGACGTCGACGCGTCGAAGTTGGCGATGTGCGGCATCAGTCAGGGCGGCTATTGGGTGCCACAGTCACTGGCGTTCGAGCATCGGATCGCCGCCGCAATCGCCGATCCCGGCGTGGTCGACGTGTCCGCGTCGTGGCTCGTTCACATACCGCGCGGCATGCAGAACTTGCTGGAAGAAGGCAAGTCGGAGGCCTTCGACCGGGACATGGCGATGGGGTTGCGAGCGTCGAAGGAAACGGCCCGCACCTGGCGGTTCCGAGCCCGGCCCTACCTGACGGACGGCTACTACAACACTCTGGCCGAGGTACGGAAATATCGCCTCGAACATGTTGCGGGCTCGATCACCACTCCCCTGCTGATCACCGATCCAGAACACGAACAGTTCTGGCCGGGGCAATCGCAACGCCTCGCCTCATTGTCCGGCGGGCCCACCACGGTGGTTCCGTTCACGGCAGCAGAAGGCGCGAGTTTCCACTGCCAACCGATGGCAAGACGCCTCACAGACCAACGCATGTTCGACTGGCTCGACGAGCAGTTGGGTCTCTAGACGACCGAAGCGACCCTCGCCGTACGGTTCAGCAGCGTTGCACACATCGGGAGCAGCAGAACGGTAATTGCGCCGGCCGCCACCAGAATCGACGCATTGTCCGACGACATCTGACCGGCACTGACAGCAGCACCGGTGACGGCCACGATCATCGGCAACCCAGTAGCCCCGTACAGCGCGACCTGCGCACTCTCCCTGGTGCTGAAAGGCGGTTCGACCTTCTCGAACTTGGTCGTGAAAAACACCGGCACACCGCGAACCACGATGATGAGAACAAGGAACGCCAGCAGGACGGTGGGATTCTCCGCGACCGCCGACACGTCGATTGCCATTCCGGAAGTGATGAAGAAGATCGGAATGAGGAATCCGAAAGCAATACCGTCGAGCTTGATCTCCAACCGCTCGTTGCCGTCGGGCATCAGGCGTCGCAGGATGAAACCGGCCGCAAAGGCGCCGAGAACAACGTCCAGCGAGAATACGGCCGAGAGTGCACCCAGCCCGACCAGCAACAAGATCGTCAGGCGAACCGTGGTCTGTGCTGTGGTGTCCGCTCCGGAACGGACAAGTGTGTGCGTCCACGATCCGTGCGAGATCAGCTTGGTCGGCAGCACCGCAAGAATGACCGCGATCAGCGCGAATGCCGCGAGGACCACCAGCGACAGGACAGCGCCACGCGCACCGAGCAATACGGCCATCGCAACGACAGGGCCGAGTTCGCCGACAGCGCCGTGATTGAGGACCGTCCGGCCAAGCCGGGTGTCGAGGATTTTGTTGTCCTTGAGAATCGGCAGCAGGGTGCCCAACGCCGTTGACGTCATCGCAATCGCAACGGCCGCTTCTGCGGAGATCACACCCTGCGCCCCCAAGAGCGCGACAATCGCAAACGCCAAGGCGAGGCAGAACAGCCACGTGTACAGGGCTCGCCGGCCACCAGCGCCACTCAGTTCCTTGCGGTCGATCTCGTAGCCGGCGAGCAGAAACAGCATGCCGAGGCCAAGTTCCCGAAGTATCCCGATGGCCTCACTCTCTGCCGCCAGGTTGAGCGCAAAGGGCCCGACAACCGCGCCGGCGACCAACAGCAGCACAACTTCCGGTACCAGGCGCCGCGGGAACAGGCCCGCGACAAAGGGCGCGAGCGCAGCGATCAGCGCAATCCAGAACAGCGACGAGGCAATTGAGGGCACGGATCATTATCGGGCATTTACGACAGATGTGCCTGCGATTACATCAGCGGCGCGTTACCGCTCTGAGTTATTTTCGCCAGAACAGGTGGTGGGTCATCCCACTCGGGCTTGGCACGATCTCGAGATTGAAACGGTCACGCAGCTCGTCCGGCGACTCCCAGAGACGGAGCCCGGAACCGAGCTCGACCGGAGAAACCGCGACGTGCATGGTGTCGACGAGATCCGCGTCGAGAAACTCCTTGATTGTGGTCACCCCACCGCCGAGCCGGACGTCCTTACCCTGTGCGGCCTCGCGGGCCTGCTCGAGCGCGGTCGTCGGGTCCGCGTCGACAAAATGAAAAGTCGTGTCGGAAAGGGTGAACGACGGTCTTGGGTGGTGGGTCATGACAAACACGGGCGTGTGGAATGGCGGCTCGTCGCCCCACCATCCCTGCCACTCGAGGTCTTTCCAGGGTCCACGCTGGAATCCGAATTTGTTGCGGCCCATGATTTCGGCGCCGATATTCTGGGCGAAGTCGCGAGAGAAGTAATCGTCGAGCCCTCGACTTCCACCGGGGTCGGTTCGATTCGGCCAGCTGGCCGTGGCTCCGGCCCACGCAAACATATCGCGATGGTCGAACCCGAACGGGCTCTCGAAACTCTGGTTCTCACCCGCGGCGACTCCGTCACTGGAGATGGTGAAGTTCTGGACCCGTAGTAGCTGATTCACTGTGCGCTCCCACACTCTCGATGATGGCAATACGGGAATTAAGACTCGGCGGAGAGGTGAAACTCATCGGCGGCGGGACTATGCATCAAGCCTGATCGTCCATGAGACCGAGCGTGTCCCAAGCCTGCTCGATGCGTCCGGCCGAAAAACGAGCATCGGAGCTTTCGAGCTCGGCGAGGATGGCCTGGACGACAGCGACCATGGCTGTCAGCGACGGAGTCACGTAGATACCCTCGATCGGGGTGATCACGACGTGATCGGCGTATGTGTTCAGGGGTGACGAGTGCAGGTCGGTGAGAACGGCGATAGTCGCGCCCCTTTCGCGTGCAAGACGGGTTAATCCACGCAATGTACTGGTGAGGCGCCAAACATTGATGACGATGACACAGTCGCGTTCGTCCAGGTGTGACACGTGTATCGCCTGCGACGTTGCGGAGCCGGCCGAGAGGCGGATGTCGTATCCGTAGACGGACGCCAGGTAACTGAGTACCTGTGCGGGTCCTGCCCCGGATCCACTGGTGATCAACACGATTCGACGGGCCGCTTTCATCGCGTCGGCAACGCTCTTGATAGCAGTGACGTTGGCCGCGGACGAGACGGCGGCGAGATTTGCCACGTCCTGCCTCAGCATTTGCGCCGCCGCCTCCGTTGATTCGGGGCGCTCGGGATTTGTTGTCACGAGAGAGTCGAGATATTCGGCTCGGAGCGCTTGACGAAGATCGCTCCACCCCTCGAACTGGAGCTGCTGGGCGGTCCGCACAACAGTGGAGACATTCACCCCAGCTCGCTCGGCGACTTCGCGGCCAGATGCATACGAGGCGAACTGCGGCATCTGTGCAAGAACTTGTAGGACCCGATCGGCCTGAGCTCCGAGGTTCGCGCGCTCTGCTCGTTGCGCGAGCATCGTCCCAACCGTCACCTCGGAGCGCCTCTTTTCACTGGATCTAATACATGGCATCAAGCGTCGCTGACGACCTGAAACACGTCACTGGTCGCAGTCACGCTATCACCGCAATCTCAGGCCTTCTTGGGGGAACTTCACATGAACAAAGTGTTGCATGAATCACGACTATGCATCTAATGTTGCGCGCATCCCGGCCTCGACGCGAACATTCCCGCAGCCCACGGACAACAATCAATCGTTTTCAAGGAGAGACCATGCACACTCGGGTAATAAACGCCCACACGCTCGAACCCTCGACTGGCGAGCGGCAGAAGAATGCCTGGATCGATATCGCCGACGGGAGGATCGTCGACAGCGGGGTGGGGCGGCCCCCCGCTTCGGCCGGTGACATTCGAATCATCGATGCAGGTGGGGGAACCGTCATGCCCGGCTTGGTCGACGCCCACGTCCATATCCTGGTGACGACGACAAATACCGCCGAAATTGCTGGATGGACGCCCGGCTACGCGACTGTCAGAGCGCTGCGCTCGGCGGGCGACATGCTCCGACGTGGTTTCACCACCGTGCGTGATGTCGGTGGCGCCGACCATGGAATGGCCCGTGCTTTGCAAGAGGGCTTGGTCCCAGGGCCGCGACTGATCTTCGGCGGTAAAGCACTATCGCAGACCGGTGGCCACGGAGACTTCCGCTCTCTCAATGACACCTCTGTGCCCTGCTGTCAGCTGAAACCCGACTTCGGACGGATCGCGGACGGCGTTGATGCCGTTCGCCACGCGGCCCGCGACGAGTTCCGCAAGGGCGCGCATCACCTGAAGCTTGTCGTCTCCGGTGGGGTCGCATCCCCGACTGACGAGATCTCAGCGGTCCAGTACACACAGGAAGAGATACGTGCGGCTGTCATCGAGGCCGAGAACCACAATCGGTACGTCACGGTGCATGCCTACCACCCGCGCTCGGTGAATCAGGCGCTGAGGGCTGGCGTGCGATGCGTCGAGCACGGCAACCTCATCGACGACGAGTCGATCCGCCTGCTCGTCGAGAACGACGCCTTCTTGGTCCCGACAATCATCACGTACGAGGCGATGTACGAGGCCGGTGCTGCATCCGGCCTGTCCGCAGGATCACTGAAGAAGCTCGACGAGGTTCGCACAGCGGCCGTCGGCGCGCTTGAACAGGCCCACCGGGCAGGAGTGAATCTGGTCTACGGCACCGACTTGCTCGGGCATCTGCAAACGCGTCAACTCGAAGAGCTCACGATCCGTGCGCGCGTTCAGCCGATCCTCGACGTGATACGCAGCGCCACCAGCACTGCTGCGCGCTTGCTCGGAATGGAAGGAGAAATCGGCACCCTCGCGCCGGGCGCTCACGCGGACCTCCTCGTGTTGGACGGGGACCCGGAGCAGGATCTCACCGTCCTCACCACGCCGGAGCGGTACTTGCGTCACGTGATCCACAGTGACGGCGTCACCCACATCGCGAAGTGATGGACGTAACAGCAGGATGCGGAGGCCTACGTCGCCAATAGACATCAGGCCAATCGGATGCATCCGTGTGCACGTGCAGAAATACAAGAAAGCCCCTCACCGGCATCTCTGCTGGTGAGGGGCTTTCTGTTGTGCGCCCGAAGGGATTCGAACCCCTAACCTCTTGATCCGTAGTCAAGTGCTCTATCCGTTGAGCTACGGGCGCATGTTCTGTTGTGTTGCTGGTCTTGCGTGTCTTGCCGTCGTACTTTCTATCATTTCTTACCCGCCGGTCAAAATCACCGGCGTGGCGGAGGCGAGAGGATTTGAACCTCCGGTCCCTCGTAAAAGGGACAACTCATTAGCAGTGAGTCCCATTCGGCCGCTCTGGCACGCCTCCCTGGGGGTTCCGATCCTTTCGGACCGCCGGGACGAAAGATTACACACTTCTCACCACCAATGGCAAAACGAGTGGTCAGAGCCCTGATTCATGGCGTTATCGCAGGTTGCCGTCGAACCAGTCGAAGATCCGGGTGCGGGCGTCGATGATCGCGGCTGCACAGGGGTCGTCGTCGTCCCGGCCTTCGGGGACTTGTGGTGGTTCGTCCGCTCGATGCTGCAATCCTGCGTAGCTCACCACCAGGGTCGCCACGTCGGCTTTTGCCGTCGCCTCCCTCAGCCTGTTGACGTGCTCGGGTGGAGTGTCGGGATCGTCCTCCCCGTAGAGGGCGAGCCACGGGGCTTGCAAGGACACCGCTGCGTCGAGCAATGCCTGCGCGTCGACAGACAGCGCTTCGACGATCCCACGAGCGGCGACACTCACAGCCGCACCGACGGGACGACTGGTTGCGACGAGCATCGCCGCGGTGCCTGCCGCGTCGAAACCGAGGACGCCGATGGTGTCGGCCGGGACGTCGCGGCCCGTGAGCCAATCGAGGGTCGCGTCGACGTCGGCAAAGAGGTTGTCACCAAAAACATCGCCCTGGATTACCTCGGGTTCACGGTGAAAAAGATGCGGGGCGACGGTCAGCCAGCCGTCGACGGCAAGGGCAGCCATCAACTCGAGGAGCGCTTTGCTGAATTGCCTCGCCTCGTGCAATACGACGATCGCGCCACGGGTCGGGCCGTCGGGTTCCACCACGGTCAGTGGCACAGTGGCGACGCCGCCGTCGGCCACCCGCAGATTCGCGGCATCTCGGAACATTCCCGACATGCTTCCTACTCTGACACGTGGACGGCTCGAGCGCACCGAATCAGAGCGCGCATAATCGGACTGTGACCCCACACATTCGCCCCGACCTCGCTTCGATCCCCGCCTACGTTCCCGGACGCAATTTTCCGGGTGCGATCAAACTCGCGAGCAACGAAACGACACTTGGCCCGCTGCCCAGCGTCCGTGATGCCGTGGCCGAAGCTGTCGGACACGCGAATCGTTACCCCGACAACGGCGCGGTGGCATTGATCGAGACGCTTGCGTCATTCTTGAATGTCGAACCGGCAAACGTCGCTGCTGGTTGCGGCTCTGTGACGCTGTGCCAAGAGTTGGTACAGGTCACATGCGATCCGGGCGACGAGGTCATCTACGCGTGGCGCTCCTTCGAGGCCTACCCGGTGGTGACTCAGGTTGGCCACGCGGTGTCGGTGAAGGTCCCGCTGGCCGAGGATTTCGGGCACGACCTCGGCGCGATGCTCGCCGCGATCACGGACCGCACGCGCCTGATCTTCATCTGCAACCCCAACAACCCGACCGGCAATGCACTGTCGAAAGCGGAACTCGAAAGCTTCCTGAACGCCGTCCCGCCCCGCGTCGTCGTCGCTCTCGACGAGGCGTACTACGAGTACTCCCGATCCGATGCGGACGGCATCGAACTGTTCCGCAATCGCCCGAATGTGGTTGTACTGCGCACGTTCTCGAAGGCGTACGGCTTGGCCGGTATCCGGGTGGGTTACGCGGTGGCCCATCCCGAGATCATCGTCGCGCTCGGCAAGGTCCACACACCGTTCTCGGTGAGCGCGCTCGCGCAGACCGCCGCCATCGCATCGCTGGCCGCAGCAGACGAACTCCTCGCCCGCACCGACGCCGTCATCGCGGAGCGGACTCGCGTTCGCACCGCACTGATCGAGGCCGGCTACACCGTCCCCGAATCGTCGGCGAATTTTGTCTACCTGCCGCTCCGCGAACTCTCTCCCGGCTACGCCGATGCAAGTACCGAATCCGGCATCCTGATCCGCCAGTACGGCACCGAGGGCGTCCGCATGACCATCGGCGATCCGGACGAGAACGATGCCTTCCTCGCATTTGCCTTGACCGACGAAGCCAAGCGCTTGGCGGGAATCGGCGTCAGCGCGTGACACTTGATACATAACTGTTACGCCCAGCCCTAGAATTCGTTCTCGCGGCCAGGCACACTCAGGAAGGTTCGAAACCGGTCCGGAGGAAGGAGCACGAAGTATGACGCGAGGCATCACACGCGCTTGTGCTGTGCTCGCGACTTCTCTCCTCACAACCTCCCTGAGTGTGACTGGCGTGGCTAGCGCCCAGAGCCCCGATACCGTCTCGGTCCGGTTGCTCGCGTTCAACGATCTCCACGGCAGTCTGCTGCCACCAGAAGGCGAACGCAGCCAAATCATGCAGGCCGACGGTTCGTACACCCCCGCGGGCGGCGCCGCATACCTCGCCGCGTACGTGTCCCAACTGCGAAACCAAGCGTCGAATTCGTTGCTCTACTCCGTGGGTGACAACTGGGGATCGTCTGCGCTGGAATCGTCGATGTTCAACGACGAACCGACAGTCGAATTGCTCAACCGCATGCAGATCAATGCGTCGGCGATCGGTAATCACGAACTCGACGACGGCCTCGCGGAATTTCGTCGGATGGAATCGGGTGGGTGCTCCGCGGAGAACGCCTGCACCTTCAGTCCCACGTTCGGCGGAGCCAATTTTCCGCTGATGGCGGCCAACATGACGTATACCGATGGCACACCGGCGACGCTGCCCTTCACGGTCGACATCGTGGACGGCGTTCCCCTCGGCGTGATTGCGATTGCGGCAAGTAACACAGCTCAGATCGTGGCACCGGACGGCGTTTCGACCCTGAAATTCGGCGACGAGGTCGAAGCAATCGATCGCACCGCGGACGTTCTCGACTTCTTCGGCGTCAAAGCCATCACCGTGCTGTTGCACCGCGGCGACGAACCGGACATTGCGGGTGGGCCAAACGACTGCAACGTCACGTCCGGTCCCGCTCGCGACATCGCGTTGCGCGCATCGCCGAAAGTCGACGTCATCTTTACCGCGGACAGTCATCAGCAGTACAACTGCGAATACCCCGATCCCGCCGGAAATCCCCGCGTGGTGATGCAGGGTGCGTCGCACGGTCGCATCGTCTCCGTTGCGGATGTCGTGATCGACCGCACCACTCGGGACGTCCTGCGCGATCAGACATCGTCGTTCAATCAGATAGTGACACACGATATTTCGCCGGACCCCGACACGGCAGCGCTTGCCGATCAAGCATGGAATGCGGCTGCCGAAGTGGCACAACGTCCCGTCGGCACAATCACCGCCGACCTGACTCGCGACCAGACCTCCAGCGGAGAATCCGCCATTGGCAACCTGATCGCCGACGCTCAATTGGCGGCTGGCACCGCGCGGGGAGCCCAAATCGCTCTGACCAATCCGGGCGGAATCCGCGAAGACCTCGACAACGGAACAGTGACCTACCGCCAGGCCCATGCGGTGCAACCGTTCGGCAACAGCCTCGAGGTGCTGTCCATCACAGGTGCGGCGCTGAAAGACGCGCTGGAACAGCAGTTCCAATTTTCGCCGGAATACTTGCCGTTCGAACGAATCCTCGCCCCGTCTGCTGGTTTCACCTACACACTCGACCGCAAAGCCCCCGCCGGGTCACGCGTCTCGGAAATGCGCCTGAACGGCGAAAACATCAACCCGGACACGGTTTATCGTGTTGCGGTCAACAAGTTCCTCGCCGAAGGCGGCGACGGGTTCACAGCCCTGCGCAGCGCCATCGAAACAACCGGGGCGGGCAACGACCTCGACGCCCTGGTTGCCCTGTTCACCTCCGGCTCACCAGTTGCTCCGCCGGCCACCGATCGCATCCGCACGGTCGGCTGAATAGGCATCAGCGAGCCGATTGCCTAGTCTCGACTGGTGATCATCGCGACCCATAACGGCAAGTTCCACGCAGACGACGTCTTCGGCGTATCGCTCCTGAAGCAGCTGTACCCCGACGCCACCGTCGTCCGCACCCGTGACGAGGACGTCCTGAACAGCGCAGACATCGTGCTCGACGTCGGCGGACGCTACGAGCCGGCAGCCGGCCGTTTCGACCACCACCAGCGCGGTGCGGGCGAACGCAACAACGGCATCCTGTACTCGGCCTTCGGGTTGCTGTGGCAGGAATACGGCCTGAAGTTCTGCAACGGCGACGAGTCCGTGTGCCGTCGCATCGACGGCCGCCTGGTCGAGGGCATCGACGCCGTCGACAACGGTCAGGAGATCTACACCCTCAACGAGTTCGGCACCAAGCCATTCGACCTGTCCGCAGTTCTGGATCTGTTCAATCCCATCTCGTCCACCGACGAGGAGTTCGACACACAATTCGAACTCGCAGTTGCGCTCGCAACCCAGATCCTGATTCGCTTGCGCGCCAAGTACGCCGGCGACGCGGCGGCTGAGAAGGAGTTCGCGGACACGTACGCCAAAGCGTCGGATCCGCGATTTGTCGTCCTGGAACGCTTCATTCCGCACGGCCGGGCGGCGTCGGCTCAGCCCGAGCTGTTGTTCACGATCTTCCCGAACACCAACGGCGGCTGGTCGATTCAGACCGTCAAGCCGGCTGATTCGAAGTTCGGTTCACGAAAGCTGTTGCCGGAGCAGTGGCGCGGCCTCAACGGTTCGGATCTGGCGGCCGAAACCGGTGTCGACTCGTCTGTGTTCTGCCACAAGGCCGGATTCATCGCTGCCGCGCACACTCGCGACGATGCGATGAAACTGCTGGAATTGGCTCTCGCCGCGTAGACCCTCAGCGGCCGAGCGCGGTTTGTAGCGTCGGCCAGGAATCGTGCAGTGCGTCTTGGTAGTACGGCCACGAATGGGTTCCGCTGTCCCGGTAGGCAAACACTCCCGCGATGCCCAGGCCTTCGAGCCTGCTCTCGAAGGCCTGGGTGCACGAATGGACGAGCGCTTCGAGCGGCCCACCCCGGACAATCGCCGTCGCTCCTTCCATGGTGAGGACTGTGTTGTGCGCTCCTGGCAATCCGGTGCTCGCAGAGCTGTAGATCGTTTTGCCGCGCAACGCCTCCGCATTGCCCGACGGATTGTGATTGCGCCAATCCGGATCCCCGGCCGGCCCCCACATATTCGTGGCGTCGCCGTTCTTGCTGGCAACCGTGGCGCGCACGAAGTCCTGTGAGTACGGCGCCGTGGTGTCGAGACACCCACTGTACGAAGCCAATCCCGTGTACAAGTCCGGATTCCGAGTGATCAGGTTGCCCGCAGCCAGCGCGCCCATGGATACGCCGCCGACAACATTGGTGCCGTTCCCGGCGAATGCCTCATCGATGAGGGGCGGTAACTCTCGCGTCAGAAACGACTCCCATTTGTTCACACCGAGGTTCGGGTCGTCGCTGCGCCAGTCGGTATAAAAACTGCCGGTACCTCCCACCGGTAGAACCACATTGACGTCCTTGTCGGCAAAGAACGCCTCGATGTCGGTGTTCTGCGTCCACGTACTTTCGGTGTATCCCGACTCCGACCCGGCACTGACCCCGTCGAGGAGATAAAACGTCGGGCGAGGGCCCGGCGCCCTCTCGGGGTGCAGAACCTGAACCTGAACTTCGCGGCGCATCGACGCGGACTCGACAAACACTGCACTGCGAGTGGGCGTCAACTGCTCGATCCGTGCGATATGAGCGATCTCTGTCTCGATGTGAGCTATCCCTGTCTCGGCGTGAGCGACAGCTGTATCGGAGTGCGCGACACCGACGAGGCCGAATGCACTTACCGAGAGAATCACTCCGAGTACCACTGACGTCCGCATAAGTGGCCACCTTCTCACATAACGCCGTGTCAGACTGTTCGGTCGTGGCTGCCGATTCGACCGAAGGATTGAGTCGATCAAAAGCCGGGTATGCGTCACTCTTGGCAAGTTCTCCACCGATGCACACACAGGTGTGGATAACTTCATTCACATCCAGCCCACGACTGTGCATAACCTGTGCACAACTACATGAATTACATCAAGGTTATTCCACCTACCTCGACTAACAAGGTTCTACACAGTGTGGATAACTTTGTCCTCAGATTCGCCGAACCGTTGCCGTTTCGGGCGTGTCCATGCAGTTCCGACCCAACGCGACATGATTTGTTCACAAGGAGGCAACTCCCCATACTGAGTCCATGATCTCCGCCCTGTTGGCCGCTGCCGCCGTTCTGGCACTCCTCACACTCGTGCCCGGACCGGACATGGCCGTCGTGACGCAGGCAGCGCTCACCGGCGGTCGATCGTCCGGATTCCGGGTAGCGGTAGGCATCATCAGCGGACTGCTCGTATGGGGCTTGCTCACCGTGCTCGGCTTGTCGGCGTTGCTGGCCGCTTCCGCGGAGGCATACACCGCCGTGAAACTCGCCGGCGCTGCCTATCTGATCTATTTGGGGGCGCGAGCGCTGTGGGGCAGCCGTTCATCCCAACTGCGCAGCGTCGACGCACCGCGTTCGCAGAAGGCCGGGACCTGGAAAACCGGTTTCACCACCAACCTTCTCAACCCCAAAATCGCGGTCTTCTACACCAGCCTGCTGCCGCAACTGGTTCCAGCGGGATGGCCGACGGGTCCGTCACTCGCACTCCTGGTGATCATCCACGCAGCGATCTCCATCGCGTGGCTCAGCGCCTACGTCGTGCTTCTCTCCCGCGCCCGTAGCACCTTCGAGAAGCCGAAAGTGCGGCAGGCACTTGAACGTGTGACCGGCACGGTTCTTCTAGGATTCGGAGCGAAGATCGCGCTGGAAGCGCGCTGAGTCGACACATCAGAGAAGAGCACAACAGTGGGCGCGTGGGGATCGGGACCGTTCGAGAACGACGGTGCGGGGGATTTGATTGCATCCATCGGGCACGGTGATTTCACCTTCGAGTCCGTGGAATGGGCGTTCGAGGACGACTACCTCGAGGTGGACGGCGGCCAGATCGCCGTTGCCTTACTCGAATTGGTGCTCATTGTGCGCGCCGATCGCAAACGGGATCCTGCCGTCGAGGAACTTGATCTCGACGCCTTTGCCGACGCCTTGACCAGCGAGCGGCTCACGTGGCTGATCGAGATGGTGGAGCGCACCATCGCGTCGACCGACTCGGAACTGTTCGAGCTCTGGGACGAGCAGGGACCGGAAGAACTTGCGGCCTGGCGGATCCCGGTTGTCGACGGTCTCGAGGATCTGCGTGTGCTGTCGGTCTGATTTCACCGGCGCTCCATCACGTTTGCTTATCGGGCCACAACGGTTCGGTCTTGGTCAGATGCCCTGGTAGACCCCTATGGTCGAACGGATCACCGAGTGAGAATTGTGGCTCGTCGACGACGGGAATCCACGCTCACCCCGGACCCAGGAGCAGACCATCATGGCGACATTCGTTCCGGCTGCGCGCGTCGACAGAATCAGGGAGTCGCCGAGTGTGGCTGCCGCACAACGAGTGCGCGAGCTGAAGGCACAGGGCCGCGAGATACTCGACCTCACGGTCGGTGAGCCCGACTTCGACACACCGGACAACATCAAGTCGGCGGCGATCACGGCCATCAACACCGGCCAGACCAAGTACACGGCAGTCAACGGCATCCCGGCACTGCGCGAGGCGATCGCAGCGCGCGCGGCTTCGCGAACCGGAATCCAGTACGCGGACAACCAGATCACCGTCGGCGGCGGCGCGAAGCAGGTCATCTTCCTCGCTTTGATGGCGACCGTCGAAGCCGGCGTCGAGGTCATCGTTCCCGCGCCGTACTGGGTTTCGTACCCGGATATGGTGCTCGCACACGACGGAACTCCGGTGATCGTCAACTGCGAGGAGTCCGACAACTTCCTTCTCACCCCCGAAGCTCTCGCCGCTGCGATCACCCCGAATACCAAGTGGGTCATCCTCAATGCCCCGGGCAACCCCACCGGATCGGTGTACACCCGCGAGCAGTTGCAGGCCATCGCCGACGTGATCGAGGCTAACCCCCACGTCAGCGTGCTGGTCGACGAGATCTACGACGAGATCAACTTCGGCGACGCTCCCGTCCCGAGCCTGCTGCAGGTCGCCCCGCACCTTCGCGATCAGGTGCTCGTCACCAACGGCGTTTCGAAGTCTCACGCCATGACCGGGTGGCGACTCGGATACGGTCTCGGTAATTCCGGTTTGATCGGCGCCATCAACAAACTGCAGGGCCAGAGTTCTTCCTGCCCGTCCTCGATCAGCCAGGCCGCAGCGGTGGAAGCTCTCACCGGCGACCAGAGCTTTCTCACCGAATCCGTTCGGAGCTACCGCCTTCGGCGCGACCTCTCCGCTCGCCTCCTCGGTGCGATCCCCGGGCTCGAACCCGTCGTTCCGCAGGGTGCGTTCTACCTCTTCGTCAACTGCGCCGGCCTGATCGGCAAGCTAACACCGGACGGCACCGTGATCGAGTCCGACCAGGATCTGGTTCTCTACCTCCTCGACGAAGCGTCGGTTGCCACCATTCAAGGTTCGGCCTACGGCGCATCGCCGTACTTCCGCATTTCCTTCGCCACGTCGGAGGCTGTCCTCGAAAAGGCTGCGGCACAGATCGCCGACGCAGTCGAACGCCTTTCCTGATTTTCCATACCTTCTGGAGTACAAGATGATTCACGTCAAGACCAAGATCGACCGCGCGGACAAAGACCTGATTGCCGAACTGGGGACGTTCTCCGCGGCCACGATTCACGAGGCACAGGGACGCAAGGGTTCATTGCATCCGGCGATCAAGCCGATCGATCGCGAAATGAAGTTCTGCGGTTCAGCTTTCACCGTCAAGTGCCACCCCCGCGACAATCTCATGCTGCAGGTCGCGATCAGCTACGCCCAGCCGGGCGACGTTCTGATCGTCTCGTCGGGCGATCAGGCAGCCGGCCAGTTCGGCGACGTCCTGGCCAATGCCTGTGTCGCACGAGGCATTACCGCGCTCGTCACCGACGGCGGAGTGCGCGATACCCGCGAGATCCGTGAACTCGGATTCCCCGTCTTCTCCAAGCACGTGTACATCGAGGGAACCGTCAAGGAATCACTCGGCCCGATCAACCATCCCCTCGTCTTCGGCGATCAGGTCATCTACCCCGGTGACGTCATCAAGGGCGATTGCGACGGCGTTGTCGTCATCCGCCGTGAGGAGGTTGCCGAGGCGATCGAACTCTCGCGCGCCCGCGACGAAGCCGAAGCCGGGTACATCGAGCGTTACAAGCAGGGCGAAACCCCACTCGAGGTAAGCAATCTGACAGCGCTCCTGGAAGCCAAGGGCTTGGTGGTCGAATAACCTGGTGTGCGCCTTTGTTAACCGCCCGCGGTTAACAAAGGCGCACAGGGCCGAAGGCCTTAGAACCTCAACAACACCTTCCCCGACACCGACGCATCTTTCGCGACCGCGAAGGCTTCCAGAGCCTCCGTCACCTGATACTCGTGGGTGAGAACAGCATCAACAGCCAGGGAACCGTCGGCGAGTGCGAGAAGCACCTCGTCGATTTCGTCGTTGAATCGGAACGAGCCCACCAACTCCAACTCTCGCGTGATCGCCAGCGAGATGTGTACCGGTTGGGGTCCGGACGGAAGGAGCCCGAGCATGACTACCCGTCCGCCTCGCGTCGCGCCGCGGATGGCGGATTCGAGTCCGCGATGATTACCGGTGCACTCGATGACCACGTCGGCATCGGATGCGGCGACGGCATCCGCGTCGGTGGCCTTCAGAACTTGATCCGCACCGAGCGTCGACGCGATCTGCAGCGGGACGTCGTGCATGTCGACCGCGGTGATCGACTGCGCGCCCGCTCGTTTGAGTACGGCTACGACCAGGGCGCCGATGGGACCGCAACCGACGACCAGCGCTTTCTTGCCGCGAACGTCGCCTGCTCGTGAAACAGCATGCCAGGCAACGCTTGCCGGCTCCGCCACCGACGCGGTCCGCAGGTCCAGCCCCTCGGGCAGTTCGCGGAGCATGCGCGTCGGGAGCACCGCGTATTTCACGAATGCGCCTTCGGTGTGCGGGTATTGCGCCGCACTGCCCAGGTATGTGCAGCAGGGTGAGAGGTTGGGCCGATCGCTCGGGAACCGCGGAGTGGTGCCGCCGGGCGTTGCGGGGTGTACGGCTACGGAAGTTCCGACTGCCGGCCCGGTTCCGTCGGCGGCGGCCGCCACGACCGTGCCGACTACCTCATGGCCGAGCAGCATCGGTGCCTTGAGAATCGACTCCCCCGCCGCGCCGTGCGTCCAGTAGTGCAGATCCGATCCACAGACGCCGCCGTAGGCGATCTCGACCACTGCCTGCTCTGCGGTCGGCGCGGTCAGCGCGCGTTGCTCAACTCGCAGGTCACCGGCCGCGTGGGCCACCACTCCGAGCGTCGTATCCGGTAGTGCAAAACTCATGATGCGCTCTCTCAGTCGTTGCGGCGGATGAAGTCGAGGCCACCGGGAACCTGGAAGGTGGGGAGCACCTCGATGAGACCCAGGTTGACGTGGCCGGGAGCGTCGATCGCGAACTCGATGGTATCCGCGATGTCCTTGGTGGTGATGGATTCGTAGCCCTCGTAGAAGGTTTCCCACGCTTCCTTCATGGCTTCGGGCGTGCCACCGAGGTTGCGGCCGAAGATCTCGGTCTCGACCCGGCCGGGGCAGATCTCGGTCACGCGGATCCGCTTGCCGATGCAGTCGTTTCGCAGCTGACGCGAAATCTGGTGCACCGCAGCCTTGGTCGCATGGTAGGCCGTGTGGCCGTAGAAGTTGTACAGGCCCGCGATGGAACTGATGTTGACGACGTGGCCGAGATCGCGGTCCACCATTCCCGGCAGCAGAATGCGGCACAGGTGCAGTACGGCACGAAGATTCACGTCCACCATCGCGTCGACGGACGCTTCTTCGGCGTCGAGAATATTTCCCGTAGCGGACACACCGGCATTGTTGACCAGGATGTCGATCTCCAGTCCGCCAACAGCTTCGGCGAGCGCGGCGGTGTCGGTGATGTCCACGGGCAGCGGGATCATTCCGGTGCGATCGGCAACCTCACCGAGCTTGTCGGCATTGCGGGCGACGCCGTAGACGGTGAGTCCACGCTTGGTGAACATCTCGGTGACTGCGGCGCCCATCCCGGTATTGGCGCCGGTGACGAGTGCTGTGCGGTAATCGGAGAAAGGCATTGTGTGCTCCTACAGGAAGAAATTGGTATGACCCGGCGGCCGCCGCAACTGCAGGCGACCACCGGGCCGGTTCAGGAGTGACTCACGAATGAAGTCACAGAGTGTCGCGAAGCGGAACGTGGGCGCGATCGGTGATGGTGCTGACCGCGATCAGGGTGCCGACTGCGGTGATGACCGCGTAGAACGCGGGAACGTAGATGCCGAATTCGGGGATCAGCCACGTCATCAGCAGCGGCGCGGTACCACCGAAGAGTGCGGACGAGATGTTGTATCCCAAACCGTAGGCGGAGTAGCGAACCCGAGTGGGGAACAGTTCGACGATCAGGATGTGGATGACGGCCGTGTGTCCGGCGAAGATCACCGCCATGAGGCAGGCACCGAGAACCGCGAGTCCGATGTTACCGGTCACGATCATCGCGTAGCAGGGGATCGCGCCGATCGCCATTGCCGCAGCAGCACCGGCGATGACCTTCTTACGGCCGATCCGGTCGGAAAGGGCACCCATGAACGGGATCGCGAGACAGATCGCCACGAGACTGGAGGCGGTGACGAGAAGTGCCGTGCTGGTGGAGAATCCGATCTGATCGCCCTTGAGGAACGTGGGCATGTATGAGAACAGAACGTAGTAGCCGGAACCGTTCATCAGCGGGATGAACAGGGCGAGAATCATGGCGCGACGGTGCTCGGGAGTGGAGAACGCTTCCTTGAGCGGATTGCGCGACAAGCCGCCGGATTCCTTGAGCCGCTCGAAGTTCGGGGTATCGGAGATCGCGCGACGGATGTACCAGCCGATGATTCCCATCGGAATGGCCATGAGGAACGGGATGCGCCACGCCCACGATGCGAGTCCGCCGCCGTTGATGGCTTCGGCGTTGAGCCACGGTGACATGGCAAACGCGATCATCGTTCCGGTCAGCAGTGCCAGGAACGACGCGATCTGCGCGTAGCTGGTGATCACGCCGCGCTTGCCTTCCGGGGCGTGCTCGGCGAGGAACGTCATGGCGCCGGCCGCTTCACCACCGACGGAGAATCCCTGCACGATCCGCAGGAAGATCAGTAGCGCCGGTGCCGCGATGCCGATGGCCGCGTAGGTGGGCAGCAAGCCGATACCGGCGGTCGCCACGCTGATCAGCATGATGACGAACACCAACATCTTCTGTCGGCCGATCCGGTCGCCGAGGATGCCGCAGACCACCGCGCCGAGGGGCCGGACGAAGAACGAGACCGCGTAGCCGGCGAACACCAGCATGAGAGCGTCGCTCGACTTCGAGACGTCGAAGAACACGATGGCCAGTGCCGTCGCCATGAACGCGAAGACGCCGTTGTCGTAGAGCTCGACGAAGATGCCGACGCAGCCCGCTGCGACGACTTTCCGGACCTTGCGCGGGTCGGCCACCTGGCCGTCTACCGCTTCGATGGTGTTGGTCATGCTGTCTCCAAAATAGACGCGCGGCGCGGAGCGCTCGCGGGGCGTGTGGTGCCGACGTGGCTCGGTACTCGGGCTTCCGAGGTGTGAAGAGGTATCCGGAGGGTGGTGAATACGTTCTCCACACGCCGCCTCAGCAAGGCGATGCGGTGCTGCTGTTCACGGTGCTCTGCAACGGCCGTTGCGACGCTGCAGTTCCGGAATCGGACACGGTGCCCTGGTCGGGCCTGTCCCAGCTGTGAGAGTGAAATGGTGGTGACGACGGCCAGCACCGGATAGCCGGCGGTGACGCCTCTACCTCGATGCAGGACCAGAAGTTCGTTGCCTGCGGGTACTTCGATGGCTCCGATGGGGACGCCGCGGGAAAGGACCTCGCCGGTGCTGGTGCGTTGTGGAAGCGGGCGCTGATCTGTCGGCGCCAGCCTCAGCCCGATGTGGTTGCTCTGATCGCCCACGACGAATTCGGTGTCGAAGAGCGCGGCAGCGCTGTCGCCGAAGTCCTCGATGTCGGGGCCGCCCGTCACGTCGAGCGTCCACACGCTGCCGAAGGCGGGCCGGTCCGGTAGCAGCCGGAACAGCGGCAACCGGAACACCGGGTGGTCGATCGGCGGGCAGTCGACGTCGATGACGAGCGACTCCCCCGCAGTCAGGTGATGGCCGAATCCGAGCACCTGGTCGGGAGCGCAGCTCCCCAGAAGGTAGTCGGCCGTCAACTCCCCGTGGACGGCGATGTAGACGCGCAGCCCGTCGTGGATTCCGGTGACGGCAAGCCGCTGACCGGCTCGCCAGACGATCGGTTCCCACTGCGGTTGCCGATGTCCGTCCACGGTCACCGTTGCGGGTGCACCCGTGACGGCGATCAGCAGATCCGTGGACGCCGACGCTGAAAAGTCGAGGGCCGTCAACTCCAGCAGCGGGGCCTCGCGCCTACTACCCACCAACGCGTTGGCGATCTCCGCGCTGATCTGGTCGGCTGCGCCGCCCGTCGCCTGGCCGAACTGCGACGCCGATCCGCGGCCCAAATCCTGCACGGAACTGATTCCGGGTGTCAGGACGGTGATGGTCTCAGCCATGGGAATCACCTCCGATCGGCAGGAGCGAGCGTCCGTCGAATTCGTCCCAGCGATCGGCGTCGATCGCGCGGAAGACAAACAGATCGCCCGGGCGGTAAGCAGAAATCTGTTCCGCCGTCGGATCGACCAAGATGAGTGGGGTGCGGCCGATGACGGCCCAACCGCCGGGTGCCGGCTTTGCCGAAACGACTGCCTGACGTCCGGCCACCGCAACCGAACCGGCCGCGACGCGGGGCCGCGGGCTCGATCGGCGCGGGATGGGAAGGCCGAACGCCGGGCCGTCGAGCATCGGGGCGCCGCCGGGCGAGCCGTAACAACGCATGACGAGCGGAGCCTCGGAGTGCAGCCGAATCACTTCGGTGTCGGAGACACCGAGGAACTGTGCCGTCTCGCGTAGGTCTGGGCCGTACTCGCCGCCGTAGACGACGGGGATCTCGAACGTCCGGGGTGCGCCCCACAGTGGCTCGGGGGCGGCCGCTGCATCGGACACCAGTGCGCGGACGGCGTCGTGGTCGGTGAGGAGGTTGTCGAACTCGACGAGCAGGGCGTCGTACGTCGGGATGACGCTGACGATGCCGTCCGAGCTGGGGTCGAGGCGTGCTGCGATCGAGCGGACGGTGTCCCAGTTCTGCTCGACGGTTCCGCCTCGGACACAGACCCGGACTGCGGCGTCACCGCAGTCGTCGACGGCGGTCTTCACGCCGAACACCCGACATCACGTGCCTGACGTGACGCCACGACCTGGGCCAGTGGCGCAATGGTGACACCGGCGGCTTCGAGAGCGGCGCGGATCGCCTTTGCGTTCGCGACGGCGCCGGGATTGTCACCGTGCACGAGGACGGTATCGGCGACAACCGGGATCAGGGTGCCGTCCACCGCTTCGATGACTTCTTCGACCACCATGCGAACAGTCCGCTCGACCAGAACGTCGACGTCGTGAATCACCGCTCCCGGCTCGCTGCGGGCCACAAGGGTTCCGTCGGCGTTGTAGGCACGATCCGCGATGCCGACGATGCCGACGCTCAATCCCCGGGCGTTCGCCTCGTCCGCCAACGCCCCGTCCTGGGCGAGCACGATCAACGACGGATCGAAGGCCGTGACCGCATCGACCACGGCACGGGCGTAATCCTGGCGTACGGCAACAAGATTCCCGAGCTTGCCGTGGGGAGCGATGTGGGACAACGATGTTCCGTGCGCGACTGCAAAAGCATGGAGTGCACCCAGTTGGAACAGCACATCGGTGCGCACCTCGTTCTCGCTGAGATCCATCGCGCGACGGCCGAACCCGGCGAGATCCGGGAAACTCGGGTGCGCGCCGATTCCGATTCCGCGGGCCACGCAGCCGCGAACTGTGGAATCCATCGTGCGTGGATCACCCGCGTGGAATCCGCAGGCAATATTGGCCGACGTCAGAGTGTCGAGCAAAGCTTCGTCGGCGCCCATAGTCCACGCGCCGAAACCTTCGCCGAGATCGGCGACAAGATCAACACTGGTTGCCATTTCGGTCCTCCCGGTTTGTTTGCGGAGTCGTACGGGCGCCGTTGCCCGTCGTTGTCCTGTGTGTTGCCTTTTGTGTTTCTGGGACGCTACTCAGGATCTCCAAAGGGTTGTTAATACCATTTTGCGTTGGGGTGATCGGAATTCGATATGTCGGCTGAGCTGGTAGTTTGCACACCATGGATACGAGAAGGCTCTACTCGTTCGTACGAATTGTGGATGCCGGCAGCATCACCCGAGCTGCCGACATTCTGCATATCGCGCAACCCGCGCTGAGCCAGCAGATGACGTCGCTCGAAACGCAGTTCGGTCAGCAACTCCTGATCCGCAGTAAACAGGGCGTCGAACCGACCGATGCGGGGCATGCGCTGTATCGGCATGCTCAGGTGATTCTGCGTCAGGTGGAGAGTGCGCAGGCCGAGGTATCCGTGGTCGGGCGGGCGCTCGCGGGCGGCGTCTCCGTCGGCCTCGCTCCGTACAGCACCGCGACGGCAATTGCCTTGCCGCTCTTGGCCCGCGTGCGCGAGCAGCACCCGAACATCTTGTTGCACATCAACGAGAACTTCGGTGGTGTGCTCAGCGAAGCAATGATGACCGGCCGCATGGATCTGGCATTGTTGTACGACGCCGGCCCGATCAAGGGCGTGACGTTCGAACGGCTGCTCACCGAGGAATTGGTGGTGGTCGCGCCGTTCGGCACCGGACTGGCAGGCGAATCGGGATCCGACATCTCCCTGTCCGAGATCACCGAACTGCCCCTGTTGCTTCCGGGACGGATGCACACCATCCGAAAAGTGGTGGAGCAGGCTTTCGACCGTGCAGAGCAGCAACCGAACGTCGTGGCCGAAGTGGAATCGGTGATGACACTGTCCGAAGCCGTGCGCACCGGATTGGGTGCGACGGTCCTACCGTGGTCGGTTGCCCGCCGGGTCATGGACGTCGAAGCCCTGGAGCTACGACGCATCGAGCCGGGCATCGAAGTCCATGTCTCCCTGGGCACTCCGGCCAATCAGCCCCTCTCCAAGCCGGCCGAGGCGGTACGCGATGTTCTGCGCACCGTCGTGGCCGACTACGTGAAGGGAACCAACGCGAGCGGTCAGTAGCCCGCCGACGGATCGATTACGGCAGCCAAGTCCTCGCCCGCAGCGAATCGAGCGACGTTGGCGGCCACGTGATCTGCCAGAACGCGGGTGAGCGTCGTAGCGGGGTTGGCGACGTGCGGAGTGATGATCGCGTTGGGCAGCTTCCACAACCGGTGTCCGTCCGGCAGCGGTTCGGGATCGGTGACATCGAGTGCCGCGCCGCCGATCGAACCGGCCTCGAGAGCGTCGACCAGTGCATCCGTGTCGACGACGGTGCCGCGCGCGATGTTTACGATCCAGCTGGACTCCGACATCTGGTCCAGTTCGGCCTTGCCGACCAGATGGCGGGTCGCCGATGTCGACGGCGCCGCGATCACGAAGTGATCTGCCTTGGACCAGATTTCGCCGGTACGGTCAGCCGAGAGGGTTTCGGCAGCGCCCTCGACGGGGGTTCCCGAACGGGTGACCGCGATGACCTTGACCTTGGACGCGGCGAGGTACGGAATCAACGCGCGGCCGATTCCGCCGCAGCCGATGATCGCCACGGTCGAGCCCTGCAACGTGCCCACTCGCGGGTCGAACTCTTCCTTGCGCCACGATTGCGCCGCCAATTGTTCGGGGAGAGAACGCACTCCGGCAAGGAGGAGCATCATCGTATGCTCGGCGACGTTGCCCGCATAGGCTCCGGCAGCTGATGTCCAGACCCGCTTGTCGTCGATGACACCGGCGTCGAACCACGGCTCGATGCCGGCGAACGGCAACTGTACCCAGCGAACCGCATCAGGCAGCGACGACGGGAACGTATCCGGACCCTGCGCCCAGACGACGCCCTCGGCCTCGGCCAGTGGAACGAGAACTCCACCGGCCCGGCGAATTCCGTCGGCAAGGTGCGGCTCCTCGACGGGACCGAGATGGATGCGGGGGGCGCTGGCGTCTGTCATGTGGGTACTTTCTGTTTCGAGAGTGACGGGCGATCAAACAACGGACGATCAAACGACTGCTGTCATGCCGCCGTCGACGTAGAGGATCTGACCGTTGACAAAATCCGATGCCGGGGACGCCAAGAACAGTAGCGATCCGATCAGCTCCTCGGTGCGACCCCAGCGTCCGGCGGGGGTCCGCTTGGAGAGCCACGCTGTGAACTCCGGATCGTTGACCAGTGCGGAAGTCAGTTCGGTGTCGAAGTATCCCGGTGCGATCGCATTGATCTGCAAACCGAACGGTGCCCAGTCGGCGCACATGCCGCGGGTGAGCATCTTGAGCCCGCCCTTGCTGGCCGCGTACGGCGCGATGCCCGCTCGGCCCAATTCGCTCTGCACGGAGCAGATGTTGACGATCTTGCCGCGTCCACGCTCAACCATGGCCCGAGCGAATTCACGTCCGACATAGAACGCGCTGGTCAGATTGGTATCCATGACGCGCCGGAAATCGTCGTCGCCGAATTCGAGCAGTGGAGCACGATGCTGGACACCGGTGTTGTTGACAACGATCTCGACCGGACCGACCTCGGATTCGATGCGCGTCGCCGCGTCACGGACGGCAGCCGAATCGGTGACGTCGAACGCGTACGCGTGCACGCTCGCGCCGGTCGCCTCGGCAATGCGTCGACGCTCCGTCTCCAGCACCTCGGCATTTCGACTGTTGAGAACGACCACGGCGCCGGCCTCGGCAAGTCCCGTGGCAAGTGCCGAACCGATACCCCGGCTCGAACCCGTCACCAGGGCAACCTTCCCGGAAATATCGAACGGGCCGGGATTGACGGTGCTACTCACGCTGTGACGCTCCTCTGAGATGTATGAATGTAATCGGCTGCCTCGCCCACCAGTGTGCTCGGTTTCGAGACAACGTTCAGCGTGATCCCACGCTCGTCGTCCGTAAGCGGTTCCAGGGCGTCGAACTGGGAGATGAGCAAACTCTCCGGCATGAAGTGACCGGCGCGGGCACGCATCCGGGTCACGATCGTCTCGAAATCACCGTCCAGGTGCACAAACTGCACGTCGAGACCGTCGGGGCGCAACCTGTCCCGGTAGTGCTTCCGCAGAGCCGAACAGGCAACGACGCCGGTACGGCCGGCATCGGCGCGTTCGGACAGCCAGGCGGCGATTGCGTCGAGCCACGGCGCTCGGTCCTCGTCGGTCAACGGCGTGCCCGATCTCATCTTGGCGACATTGGACTCGGGGTGCAGATCGTCGCCGTCGACGAAGTCTGCACCGAGGGACGTGGCGAGACCTACTGCCACGGTGCTCTTTCCAGCGCCCGCCACACCCATCACAACTACCTGCACCGTCATCCTTCGACCATGCCCGACTACCGCAGGCCAGGCAATACTCGAGCGATACCGGTTCGCGAGGGTGCCATAGCGGAACGATCTAGGCCCCCTTAACCATTTGCTTTCACGATCGAGTCCTTGCCCTCTGCGGCGCCGCCCTTGATGGTGTCGTGCTGGACGGGAACGAACTTCTTCTTCGGTAGCAGGAACAGCCACGTCGCAAACACGAACGGACCGGTACCCGCCGGCAGACTGATCGGTGCGAAGGCCGAGACCAGGGTGCCGTGAATGACTACCGTCACCAGCACCCCGAATACCGTATAGACAAACACACGCCACGACGGGTTGTAGAACACCGACCCCAAGGCGATAGCCGTCAACACCGAACTGAGCCCGTAGAGGCCGTTACCGATGTCGACGGTGTTTGCGCCGAGCGCAAGTACCGAACCGATCGCTACGGCGGAACCGATGAGGGCGAACACCGCCGCCCACCGGGACGCAACGAGCAAGGCGACCACGAAGATGATTCCGGTGATGGTGTTGTTGATCAGAAATATCTGGGAGACGTTGCGAAACAGTGTGTCCCAGAGGAAGCCGAACGTGATGTCGGCGTGAACCGATGAATCCCCGATGTGCTGCGGGAACTGTGCGGCACTGAGGTCCGACGTTTCGATCCGCAGGAACTGGAAGGCGGCCAGAAGGAAGAACCAGTTGACGAGGTTGAACGGAAAGGTCAGCGCCGGCACACCCCAGGTCTTGAAGACGTTGGCAACCGCAAGAAATGCGATAGTGGACGCCGCAGCACCGACAACCAGGTAAATCCACAGCATCACGCCGCCGGCAAGGAACGTGGGAAATGCTGCGCCGACCAGGATTCCGTTGTATCCGTACAAACCGATGCGCATCGAATCGTCATCCGAATGCAGCAGCATCCC
This sequence comes from Rhodococcus globerulus, assembly GCF_019334125.1. NCBI lineage: Bacteria > Bacillati > Actinomycetota > Actinomycetes > Mycobacteriales > Nocardiaceae > Rhodococcus > Rhodococcus globerulus. The sequence goes on along the minus strand of NZ_CP079698.1, from coordinate 4,615,880 downwards.
GGTAACCGTGGACACCACCAGACCCACTACCGCGCCGATCGCCACGGTGATCGTGTCGGCGGCTATCGCACCCCAGAAAATACCGACGAGAAACAGCAGTCCGGTCAGTGCATTGCCCTGAAACATCACCTGCCCGGAGCCCTTGAGGTTGGTGTCGATGAATCGCAGCACGACGTTCTTGTCCGCGATATCGTCCCAGGGTTTGGTGATGGTGGTCATCGCACATCCCTCACACTTCTTCTCCCGGCGAACCGCGTCATCCCCAGAGCGGGACGGGCGGAATAGTGGTATCCAGAACCGACTTTCGAACGAGCGCCCAGAAATCACGGACCTTGGCTTTGACCGGTTCGCTCTCGGGACCCAGGACCTTGAAGATCAACCCGGCATCGTTCGGTAGTCGGCTCGCACCCGAGAAGACCTTCCCGTCGAGCCCCGGAACAACCTGTTCCAGTATCTCGTCGGCATTCTCTTTCGGAGTGAGCAGAATGACGTTGCCGAAGACGTCGTACTCCCCCATGATTCCCTTGTATCGCACCGGGAAACGCCGCGGTTCGATCACCAGTTTCTCGGTGAAGAGATCCGCTCCGTCCGGGCGCCGCGCCTTGATCAGGGTGGAGTACAGGTCGTAGACAAACAGCTCCGTATCGGACTGGGCGCTCCTGTGATACTTACGGCCAGGCATCACAATTTCCGAAAATAGCAGCGTTGCAGACGGATCCACCGTGACATCGGTGCGTGCGAAGTACCTCGCATTGCGGTGCGGGATAGTCACACCCGGCATCAGTTCGAGATACGAATTCTCAGCCAAGGTCACCTTCTGCAACTGCGACGCATGATTCGCATCCATTTGATGCACCTTGGTTGCCGACTGTGTCGTGACGTGCGCCAAGGATCCGGGTTCCATGTCGATGGTCAGGAACAGCCGATCACCCTGCAGCACACTGCCGGACGTCGAGATCATGTAGACGCACGGCATTGCCGGCAACGCTTCGTCCCAGTACAGCGCTTGTTGAACAAGTAAAGGCGTCTTCCGATACATGTCCCGGAGAATCGTCTTGTCGCCGCGATCGACAAAACGCATCTCGAGCACCCCGGTCTTGCCCACCTTGCCGGCCGGGGCTTGCTTCGGCTGATCCTGGTACTGGTCGAGTTCCGGAACGGTCGGGATCGGCCCCGGGAGCGACCGCGCGGCCCCCGAGGCAGCTGGAGCGCTCACTTGGCGCTCGCTCCCACTTCCTCTTCGTCGAAGAGGACACCGTGCACGATGAGGTCCACCACTTCCTTGATTCCCTCTCCGGTCATGCAATTGGTGAAGACAAACGGCTTGTCACCGCGCATTCCCTTCGAGTCTCGATCCATGACACCCAGATCGGCCTTCACGTACGGTGCCAGATCCGTCTTGTTGATGACCAGGATGTCCGACTGCGAGATCCCGGGTCCGTTCTTACGCGGAATCTTATCTCCCGCAGCTACATCGATGACGTAGATGAAATAGTCGACGAGAGCGGGACTGAACGTCAGAGTGAGGTTGTCACCACCACTTTCGATGAACACGATATCCGTGTCCGGGAACGTGCGTTCCATGTCCTCGACCGCCGCGAGGTTCATACTGGGGTCCTCGCGAACGGCGGTATGGGGACACGCACCAGTCTCGACTCCCACGATACGTTCTTCCACGAGAACACCTTTGAGTGCCTTGCGCACATGCTTGGCGTCCTCCGTGGTAACCACGTCGTTGGTGATGATCAGTACACTGGTTCCCCGCTTCACGAATTCAGGCGTAATCGCCTCGATGAGGGCAGTCTTGCCCGAACCCACAGGACCGCCGATTCCGATGCGCGTTGTCTTCTTCATGATTCTCCTTCTAGTTCATGAACATTCGGACATGCGCCTTGACATGAACCGCTGCCAGAATGTCGATCATCGGGGAAAAGTTGGACATGTCATCAAGCCCGTACTCGCGAACGGCCGCATACTCGCCGTCGGCGGTTTGATTCACCTCGAACAGAATCTCCTGCGTGGCAAGGTGATCTACCCGAACGATACGGAGCGCCGCACCGAGCAACGTCATCGCCACACCGTACTGATGAACGGTAAAGGCATCATGCTCCGGAGAACCCATCTCCGCGAAGGCAATTCCGAGACCCGCCGGATACGTGCCGGGGGTTTCTCCAGCCTCGATCGCCGATAGCCACTTGTCGAACAACGTCTCACCGGCGAGTCGGCCGCTGAGCTCCGCCAGTTTCTTACCCATCCGGGTAGTCATCGTTCGGGACTCTTCGTTCAGTTTGCGTTCGATCACGGCATGATCCGCCGCCAGAATTGCCGAGAAATTACCGTCCGACGCACCCCGGTGGGCGGCCAGCACGGCGATACCATCGCATGTCGCACCCTGATGCGCGGCCGAGAGAACAAATTCCCGCAACGACGGAGCATCGGTGACAATTCCCTGCGCCACGGCCGATTCCAACCCGTTCGAGAACGAGAAGGAACCGACCGGGAACATCGAATCGGAAAACTGCATCATCCGCATCGCACGGTTGATGCTCAGCTGCGACCCTTCACACGAGGGGGTCATGGGTATGCCCCTCACCCTCGCGCGCTGCCGCACCGAACAGTCGGCGTGCCTCGTGCGGAGCAATGTAGGGAATGACCTCGGAGCCAGGAATGAAGGTGTACTCGATGCCCTCGAACGCATGGGTGCGCATCACCGAACCCATGACCGCCTTGTCTACCGTCAGCGGAACATAGACCTTCATCCCCTTCACCACTGCCGGCCAATGCTGGTTACCCACAGCGTGACCCAACTCGAGACACGTCTGGATCATCTTCTCCGGTGTCACGTCGAGCAATGCACTGAGGTCGATCTCGAGAACGTCCTTGAGGTTGATCCGCGCGACAACGACGGTGTTCTCCGGCTCGTCCCACAGCAGAATGTCGCCGTCCTGCAACTGAACACCGCGGTCGAGTGACACCGCCAACTCACGTCCGCCGACCGTCGTGCGTCGCAACCGGCTCTTCTGCGCTTCCCACTGATCGAGTGAAAGTACGTCGACTACTGCCTTCTCGAGTCGACCGGCCCACTCTTCGTCAGTCTCCTTCCCGAGTAGCGCGTCGACTCGAGTGGGCTTGTCTGTCGACGCCGTCATCTCGCCGTGAGTGTGTGCGATTGTTTCAGACACAGGATTCCCCTAACTGAAGAAGTAAAGTTGGTTCAGGCGAATGGATTCGGCCGGTTCGACGTAGGCGTGAACGCCATCCGCCGTCACCGCGAAGGTCTCCGGATCGACCTTGATCTCCGGAGTCGCAGAGTTTCGCACGAGGTCGCGTTTGGTCACGGTGCGAGTGCCCTCGACGGCAAGAACTTGACGCTCGAGTCCTAGTCGATCCTTGATGCCGTCATCCAACGCGGCCTGGGACACAAACGACACCGAACTCTCGGGCAGTGCCTTACCGAACCCACCGAACATCGGCCGGTAGATCACCGGCTGCGGGGTCGGTAACGATGCGTTCGGATCTCCCATGGCGTGCCAACTGATCATTCCGTTCTTGATGATCATTTTAGGCTTCGCACCGAAGAAAGCGGGTTCCCAGAGAACAAGATCCGCCATTTTTCCCGGCGCGATGGAACCAATGACATGGGACAACCCGAATGTCAGGGCCGGGTTGATCGTCGTCTTCGCGACGTACCGTAGGACCCGGAAGTTGTCGTGCGTCTTGGAGTCCTCCGGCAGCTTTCCCCGGGCACGTTTCATGCAGTCGGCTGTCTGGATCGCCCGGAGCCAGTTCTCCCCGACACGGCCCATTGCCTGCGAGTCGCTCGAGAACATCGAGATAACCCCCATATCCTGCAGCACGTTCTCCGCACCGATCGTCTCCGCGCGAACGCGTGACTCGGCAAACGAAACGTCGGACGGCACTTTGGGATTGAGGTTGTGACAAACCATGATCATGTCGAACAACTCGGCTTGCGTGTTGATGCCGTACGGCAACGTCGGGTTGGTCGACGCTGGAAGAACGTTGTCCTCACCGGTCACCCTCAGGATATCCGGTGCATGGCCGCCGCCGGCGCCCTCACTGTGATAGGTGTGAATGGTGCGGCCCTCGAATGCCGCAATGGTGTCTTCGACATAGCCGGCCTCGTTCAACGTATCCGTGTGTATGGCAACCTGAACGTCCATCTCGTCGGCCGCACGCAGCGACGCCCGGATCGCGGCTGGTGTTGCGCCCCAGTCCTCGTGGACCTTCAGTCCCGCGGCACCTGCCTTGATCTGCTCGATCAAAGACGGATAGCCGGACGAGTTGCCCTTACCCAACATGGCGATGTTGACGGGAAGACCCTCATTGGCCTTGAGCATCATCTCCATGTTCCAGATACCCGAGGTGATGGTGGTGCCGTTGGTACCGTCCGACGGCCCGATACCGCCGCCGATCAGCGTCGTCACACCACCACTGAGCGCGTGGTACGCCTGCTGAGGAGAAACGAGGTGGACGTGCGGATCAATACCAGCGGCAGTCAGAATCAGCTGCTCACCGGAGATGGCATCCGTTGCCGGTCCCGTCGTGAGTCCCGGCGTCACCCCGTCCATCGTGCTCGAGTTGCCGGCCTTGCCCCACCCGACGATTTTGCCGTCCTTGATACCGACATCGGCTTTGACGACGCCGATCGTGGCGTCGAGGATCACGACGTTGGTGATCACCAGATCGAGTGCGCCATCGCGACTACACGACGCCGGATCCTGGCCCATACCGTCGCGCAGAGTCTTGCCACCGCCGTAGATCGACTCATCACCGATGGTTCGAAGATCTTCCTCGACCTCGATGTACAGGTCCGTGTTGCCGAGCCTGATCTGGTCACCTTTCGTGACACCGAACAGGCCCGAATACTCTTGCCGTGAAATGCTTGTCATGAGTATTGCTCTCCTTCGGCCACCGTGAACGAGGCTCAGTCGGATTGTGGTTCGGACAAGAAGCCGAGCTCATCTGCAAGAGCGACGGCACGGGGTAAGCGCGGGCGATACGCGGCGTGCGTGGGAGCCCAACCGTCCACCAAACTGTTGAATCCGTGGGCGCGCTGCTTGCCGCCGAACGGCACCAACGTCACTTCCTTCTCGTCTCCCGGTTCGAAGCGCACGGCAGTACCGGCCGGGATGTCCAGACGCCAGCCGAACGCCTTCTCACGATCGAAGGACAATGCTCGATTGACCTCCATGAAGTGATAGTGCGATCCCACCTGAATGGGCCGGTCACCCGTATTTCGCACACGCAGCTTCAGACGCGGCCGACCTTCGTTGATCTCGATCGGTTCATCCCGCAGGACGTATCCCCCGACCGGAACCTTCTTCTCGTCGCCGGAATTCTTCTTCGATGATTTTGTTGCCATCTTCGGGTGCTCCTGAGTTGGTCTTTCAGCCTGAGTTCGTTACGGCTACTGGATGGGCGAATGCACGGTGACGAGGCGGCTACCGTCGAGGAAGACCGCCTCGACCTGCACGCGCGGAATCATGTCCGCGACACCGTCCATGACGTCGTCGACGGTCAATGCGTGCGACGCGTCCGCCATGACTTCCTCGAGAGTTTTCCCCTCGCGAGCACCCTCCAATGCAGCCGCCGTGATGACAGCTACCGACTCCGGGTGATTAAGCTTGAGCCCCTTTGCTTTTCGTCGCAGAGCCACGTCAGCCAACATGAGGATGGTCAGCTTGTCGAGTTCTCTCGGTGTCAGATGCATTCCGACAACTCCTTCTCGCTCATACTCTTCACTTCCGTGTGGTCAGCTGGAAAGCTGGTCAGGTTCCGGTACCAGGTGCGCGCGACCCCGACAACGGTTCCGCGGATTGCTGCACAAATCCGCTCCTCCTTCCCAGGGAGTGCCGGTTGATTGCGTCGAGCACGGCTTGGGCGCGCTCGGACGGTACAAGAACTTCGACCCGCAATCGGTCGGTGAAGACGACGTCGTTGCGTTGGCCGCGGAACTTGAGAGAATCCGAATCACTCGCGGACACATGGGCTTCCGAAACCACGATCGACTCCGCTCCCGCAGCCAGCAATGCCTCACGCATCTTCTCCGACTCGATGGTCTGGAGGACCGCAGTGATCAGTTCATGCTTCGGCGCATCGGGATGTGGAGCAAGCTTTTCTCCGTCGGCTACGACTCCCCCGTCGAACCCGGTCGATTGCGGTGCTCCACCTGCTTCGACAAACGCCGGGTTGTAGCGGTATGCGTCCATCCCTTGCTGACGACGGTCGATGTTCACCTGGTCTTTCGGAGCCAGCTTGAGCCCGATCGTCTTCTCGATTCCCATGGCGATCAACCAGGTCACGACAAACGAGAAGGCGATGACGGTGATCAGAGCCAAAGCCTGCTCACCGAGTAGACCGAGTCCGCCACCGAACAGAAGTCCGTCGCGGCCGATCGGGTTGATCGCCTTCTCTGCAAACAGACCGAGAAGCAGCGATCCGAGGATGCCGCCGACAAAGTGGACGGCGATGACGTCGAGTGCGTCGTCGAACTTGAAAATGGACTTGAGCGCCAATCCGAAGTGGCAGATCAATCCGGCAAGCACACCAATTGCCAAGGCGGAGAACGTACTCACGAAGCCCGCGCAGGGTGTGATGGTCGCCAAACCTCCGACCGCGCCGGTGATTCCACCGATCGCCGTGGCTTTACCCTCGGTGTATCGCTCGATGACCAGCCAGACGACCATGCCGCCGGCAGCGGCAATGTGAGTGTTGATCAAGGCTTGCGCCGCAACACCATCCGCAGCCAGACCGTCGCCGGCGTTGAAACCGAACCAGCCGAACCACAAGATGCCAGCGCCGACCAGAGCCAACGGAACGGAGTGAGGAACGGCTTCCGCGTTCGGCCAGCCCGGGCGTTTGCCGACAACCAACAAGATCGCGAGTGCTGCGGCGCCCGCCGACGCGTGGACGACGATTCCGCCGGCCCAGTCCTGCGCCCCACGGAGCGCCAACCAGCCTTCAGGATTGAAGAGCCAGTGGGCGATCGGGGGATAGACGATGATCGACCACAGAACAAGGAGAACAGCCCACCCCAACGGCTTGAGACGGTTTGCCGTGGCACCGGTGATCAAAGCAGGCGTGATGATCGCGAACATCATCTGATAGGCGACAAACGCCAAGGTCGGGACTGCAACAGCCCCCTCGATCAAGTGGAATCCCGGTGCGGCTGCGGTGTGAATGTCCTGCAAGCCGAAGAGTTTCAAGTCGCCGAGGAAGCCGGATCCCCAGTCGCCGCTGAACGCAAAGCTGTAGCCGAAGACAACCCAGGTGATGGACACCAAGCCGAGCGGAACCAGGTTCTGCTGCAACATCACCAGCGCGTTACTGCCGCGCACCAATCCAGCGTAGAAGAACGCGAGACCTGGAACCATAAAGAGGACTAGCCCTGCGGAAATGAGCACCCAGGCCGTGTCACCACTATTTATAACGGGTTCGGCGAGCATCGGTAAATCCACCTCCGAGTAATAAGACCGTAATAGGTCTCGATTTTTCTCGTTACGCGTACGAACGACGGTGCGCGGTTAACACCGACAGCGAATATCCAACCGAAGGCGCCGGTGCCATGGTTGCACATTTCGTACCGAATGGTGGGGTTGCTCTGCTCTGCCAACTTAGGGAGAGTTCCTGAATTCGGAGTCGAAACAGTAACGGACAGAACTTATTTCATTCTTTCGGTCACCGAACAATAACAATAGTCAGTCAGCACAGTTACGGCGCGACACCGCATCGCGGCGCTTCTTTAATATGCTTTCGATTGCAAAACATCGAAGTGGAAATAAAAGTTGCCCAAGTCCACGTCAATACCTATCCGAATGGTCAGGTAATTACGCGAATTAGTGGCCTAACTGTTCAGTTGAACATCCACAAATCCGCGATTCATTCTTGAATATCCCCGCAAGGTTGCGTACTGCAACAAATAGATTGAACCGTGTCCCTGCGATCGACGGTCGAACGCAGAGACAACACTGCAGCTGGCGACAAAAAAAGTCCCCCACCTGCGCAAGCAGATGAGGGACTGTTGGCGGAAGCGGAGGGATTTGAACCCCCGGTGGGTTTAACGCCACGCTCGCTTTCAAGGCGAGTGCATTCGGCCGCTCTGCCACGCTTCCGTGGGCGATACTATCCGGTGCACTCGCGAACTGTGAAAACGGCTCCCCGTTACTCAGCGATCGCCGATGGCCGCGTCAACCTTCGAGAAGACGTCTGCCAGCACTTCCAGTTCATTGGGCGTCAACAAATCCACGAGATTTTTGCGCACGCCGGCGACGTGGGTGGGTGCGGCAGCAGCGAGGCGTCGTCGGCCCTCGTCGGTGATCTGCGCAAGCACGCCACGCCCGTCCTCGGCGCAGGTAGTGCGCTCGACTATGCCCTGAGACTCCATGCGACGGATCTGGTGCGTGAGGCGGCTACGAGAGGACAGGACACCGTCTGCCAAGTCACTCATCCGAGTTGAACCGTCCGGGGCTTCCGACAACATCACGAGGATGCGGTAATCCGCCAACGAGAGATCATGCGAATCCTGCAGCTCCCGGTTCAAGACCTCCATGAGCCGCTGATTGCCGTCCATGTAGCCGCGCCAGGCACGCATCTCGGCAGGCGTCAGCCACGGAGTCTCTTGCTGCGCGGGCAGCATTTCCTGCTGCGAAGGCGGCATTTCCTGCTGCGAAGGCGACGTTTCCGCCGGTACGCTGGACGGCTCCCGGAGTACGGGTGCCTCGTCGGTTGTAGTGTCAGTTGTCACGGCTCCCCAGTTTAGACCTGCATACGCCACATTCAGTCTTCTTCACAGGCCTGAAGTCCTGAAGCGGCCAAGGGCGCTAATGTCCGGAAGTGGCCACCAATAGGGACCTGTCGATTTCCCCCACCGACGACACCCCAGCCAGTCCCATCGTGAGATCGAAATCGGCGAGCAGGCTCCGCAAAGCATGGCGGACGCCGTCCGCTCCGGCCAATCCCAAGCCGTATACCCACGGCCGCCCGTACAAAACCGCCTTTGCTCCGAGCGCCAGCGCGATGATCACGTCCGCACCACACCGAATACCCGAATCCATCAGGATGTCAGCTTCGTGTCCGACGGCCGACGCTATGGGCCCCAACGCGTCCAACGCGGATATCGCCCCGTCCACCTGACGACCACCGTGGTTGCTCACGATGATTCCGTCGGCACCGGCCGCAACCGCGGCGCGAGCGTCGTCGGGATGGACAATTCCCTTGACCGCGATCGGAAGTGACGTCCACTGGCGAAGTTTCGCGATATCTGCCATCCGAACGGCGTGATTGCCGAACAGCGACACCCACGTCAGAACCGCAATCTGCAGTGCCTCCGCACTTTCCTCGGGCGGTGTCGCCAACTTTGCACGGAAGACCGGATCGGACAGATAGTTCGCGATGCCTTTCGCCCGCAGGAACGGCAAGTGCCCCAGTTCCAGATCCCTTGGACGCCAACCCATGCCGGGCGTATCGGCCGTCACCACGATGGCCTTCGCTCCCGCGATGTCAGCACGGCGGACAAGCGATTCGGCAAGCTCGTCGTCCGCCGGCCAGTACAACTGGTACCACCAGTTATCTCCCGACACCGCGCCGACATCTTCGATGGTCGACGAGGCCGCAGTCGACAAAACCGAGCCGATACCCAATTCCGACGTGACCGAACCGACCGCAACCTCTGCGTCGTCGTGTACCAAGCCGAGTACTCCGACCGGCGCGGTCAAAATCGGCGCAGCCAAACGCGTACCGAGCACCTCGACGCTCAGATCACGGGCATCGGGGGCGGCGGCACCTCGAAACATGCGTGGCACTATCGCGTGCTTCTCGAACGCCCGGAGGTTCGATGCTGCGGTGCGTTCGGTCGAAGCGCTGCCCGCGATATATCCGAAGGCTTCGGGTGAGAGTTGCTCACGCGCGGCAGCTTCCAGCCCAGCCGCTGTCATGGGCAGCGACGGGACGGTGCCGCCCAGGCCGCTCAGGTAGATCTCGTTCTGCATGTTCCCGAAGTAAGTCACGACAGCGACGGTAGCGCCAAACCCTCCTATTGCGGGGCGATTCGCTAGCGTCGTATCCATGTACGCCATCACTATCGACCAGCCCGGCGGCCCCGAGGTCATGACCTGGGCGCAGCAGCCCGATCCGGAAGTGCCTCGCGGGCATGTTCTGGTTGACGTCGCAGCGACCGCCGTCAACCGAGCCGACCTCCTGCAACGCCAAGGTTTCTACCCGCCACCGCCCGGCACGAGTGACGTCCTCGGACTCGAATGCTCCGGCGTCATCAGCCAGCTCGGCGAAGGTGTCACCGGATGGGCCGTCGGCGACGAAGTGTGCGCACTGCTTGCCGGTGGCGGATATGCCGAGAAGGTCGCAGTACCTGCGACACAACTCCTTCCGGTACCCGAGGGAGTGGATCTGCGAGTCGCTGCTTCCTTGCCGGAAGTCGCCTGCACGGTCTGGTCCAACGTGGTCATGCGCGCCGGACTGCGCCGCGGACACACTCTGCTGATCCACGGGGGCGGCGGCGGAATCGGAACTCACGCCATCCAGGTCGGCAAAGCTCTCGGTGCGCGAGTCGCCGTGACCGCCGGCTCGGAGGAAAAACTGGCGCGCTGCCGTGAGCTGGGTGCGGACATCACGATCAACTACCGCGAACAGGACTTTGTCGCCGCTCTCGCCGAAGCCACCGACGGACACGGCGCGGACATCATCCTCGACAACATGGGAGCGTCGTACCTGGGCCGGAACGTGGACGCCCTCGCGGCGGACGGGCACATCGTCGTCATCGGGATGCAGGGCGGACGCAAGGGCGAAGTCGACATCGGCAAGTTGTTGGGGAAACGCGGAAGCATCACCGCGACAGGCCTACGTGGGCGTCCGATAACGGGGCCAGGCGGAAAAGCCGAAATCGTGGCCGACGTTCGAGCCAAACTGTGGCCGTTGATCGCCGACGGTTCCGTCCAACCGGTCGTTTCCATTGAGCTTCCGATTGCCGAAGCGCCGTTAGCTCACCAATTGCTGGATTCGCCCGAAACGGTAGGCAAGGTCATCCTCACCGTGAAGTGACGTAACAGGTACGAGATCAGCCGAGCGTGCCGAGTTCGGCAACAAGTTGGTTGATCTCGTATCGCGTCGTATACGGCGCCAACCCGATCGTGACCGCGCCACCCTCGTCGTTGACACCCAACGCGTCGAGGAGGCGTGAATTGCCGTGAGTGCCACTCATGACCGCAATCCGCTTGTCTGCGAGATGCGCTGCCACCTTGTCGGCAGCCGTACCGTCGAGCGTGAAGCTGACCGTCGGAACCCGCGTCGGGGCATGCCCGATGACCATGACATGGGGCAGCGCGGACAGGGACCGCAGCAGGTGCTCGAAAAGGCCGTCTTGATAGTTCTGCAGTGAACTGATCGACGTTTCGAGGCGCTCCCGGCGACTGCCAGTGGCCGATTCATCGAGGCCTGCGAGGAAATCGATCGACGCGGTGAGCCCGGACAGCAGCGCGAACTGATGCCCACCCACTTCGAGACGTTCGGCACCACGCGCGTACGGGTTGAGCGAGACGGCGGGGATACGGTCGAGCAGGCCGGGATCGCGGAACACCAGCGCACCAACCTGCGGACCACCCCAGGACGGCGCACTGACCGCGATGATGTCGGCGCCGAGTTCGGCCATATCCAAATGCGCGTAGGGAGCAGCACCAACAGCGTCGACGACCATGAGGCCGCCGAATTCGTGCAGCCGATCCGCCGCAGCACGCACATTGGGCGCCGAACCCACGATCGGCGAAGCCGCAGTCAAAGCTACAAGTCGCGTCGTGGAGGTAATAAGCTCGTTGAACTGCCAACTAGGTAGTTCGCACGTCTCGATTTCAACTTCCGCCCAACGCACCTGTGCGCCGTACCGACCGGCGACGCGCAGCCAGGGCGCCACATTTGCTTCTTCGTCGAGCCGGGAGAGCACCAGACCGGTACCGAGGCCCAGTCGCGAACTCAGAGACTCCGCCAGCCAGGCCAGCAGGACCGCCCGGTCCGAGCCCAGGACAACACCCGCCGGATCACCTCCGACGAGATCTGCAACGGCGGAACGAGCACTGTCCAGGATTGCCGCGCTACGACGGTTCGAGACGTGCCGACCGGACGACGACGACGCGGCTGCCCGGAATGCGGTGGACACTGTCCGAGAGACTGCGTCGGGAATCTGCATACCCGCCTGCGGGTCGAGGTGGATCCAGCCGTCACCGAGTGAGGGAATCAATCCCCGAACGCGGGCAACGTCGTAAGCCATGCTCGACACTCTAGGGGCATGCGGCTCTGTAGTCGAAGGCAGACACCGAAATACCCGTCAGTACAGTTACTTTTCGGTTACCTTTTCGGGGTTAAGTGCAGTTTGTCGCCCTGACACGACAAGATGGAGCTATGAACAAGCCAGAGGAAGAACGGATACTGGTCATCGGCCCCGACGGCGCGGAGACAAACGGCGCGGAGACGAACACCGATCGGCAAGACGCCAGGGAGCCCGAAGGCGAATCGATCGCCGACATGGTCGAGCAGCCGGCCAAGGTCATGCGAATCGGCACGATGATCAAACAGCTCCTCGAGGAAGTGCGCGCCGCACCGCTCGACGACGCCAGCCGAGTACGGCTCAAGGAAATCCACCGATCCTCGATCCGCGAACTCGAGCAGGGCCTCGCACCGGAACTCCGCGAAGAACTCGAACGGTTGACACTGCCCTTCACCGACGACTCCGTTCCGACCGACGCAGAACTGCGGATCGCACAGGCACAGCTGGTCGGATGGCTGGAAGGCCTCTTCCACGGCATTCAGACAGCACTGTTCGCCCAGCAGATGGCGGCACGTGCCCAGCTCGAACAAATGCGTCAAGGTGCACTACCTCCTGGCATGAGCATCGGCGTCCCGCACACACCGGGGAACCCCGGGCACCCCGATCAACAGTCCCCCGGCACCGGCCAATATCTGTAACTCCGGCCACCACAACACCCGAGGAAAAGTTCGCACTGCACCGGGGCCGGTAGGCTCGACCTCCGTGTCAGCATCCGCAACCGAATCCGAGACGTCGGAGCAACCTGTGCCCGTGTCCGACTCCCAGACCTTCCATCGCGCTTTCAAAGACCTGCGCGATGGACTACGGCAGCGCGAGTTGTGGCTGAGCCTCGGTTGGCAGGACATCAAGCAGCGGTACCGCCGGTCAGTGATCGGCCCCTTCTGGATCACCATCGCCACCGGTGTCCAGGCCGCGGCGATGGGCCTCCTGTACTCCGCTCTGCTGAACATCCCGCTCAAGGAGTTCCTGCCGTACGTCACGGTCGGGTTGATCGTCTGGAACCTGATCAGCGCCAGCATCCTCGAGGGCTCCGAAGTCTTCATTTCCAACGAGGGCCTGATCAAGCAGCTGCCGTCGGCGCTGAGCGTGCACGTGTATCGCCTGGTGTGGCGTCAAGTGCTGTTCTTTGCGCACAACTTCGCGATCTACATAGTCCTCCTGTTCGCGTTCAGCATCTGGCAGAACATGAGCTGGACGGCGCTCGCGGCAATACCCGCATTCGTGCTGATCGTGGCGAACACACTGTGGGTATCGATCGTGTTCGGCATCTTCTCCACGCGGTACCGCGACATCGCACCCATCCTCGGCAGCCTCACCCTGCTGCTGTTCGTGCTGACACCGATCATGTGGACGACGCAGGCTCTCAAGGACCAGAGTCCGGAAGCTGCCGAGCGGGTGAAGCTTGCCGAACTCAACCCGCTGTACCACTACCTCGAGATCATCCGAGCACCACTTATCGGAGCCGATCAGCAGGCATACCACTGGTACATCGTCATCGCCCTCACCGTTGTCGGCTGGGCCGTCGCGCTCCTGGCACTCCGCAAGTACCGGGCACGCGTGCCCTACTGGGTCTAGAGGAAAAACACATGAGTCAGCCAGTCAGCATCCACACGCAGAACGCGTGCGTCGACTTCCCGATCTTCGACGCCAAATCCCGCTCGCTCAAGAAGGCTTTCCTCGGTAAGGCCGGCGGATCCATCGGCCGTAACGACTCCGATGTTGTTGTCGTCGAAGCTCTCCGCGACATCACGATGACCCTCAAAGAAGGCGACCGCATCGGACTGGTCGGCCATAACGGCGCCGGCAAGTCCACCTTGTTGCGACTCCTCTCCGGGATCTACGAACCGACCCGCGGAACGGCAACCATCCGTGGTCGCGTCGCCCCGGTCTTCGATCTCGGTGTCGGTATGGATCCCGAGATTTCCGGCTACGAGAACATCATCATCCGGGGCCTGTTCCTCGGTCAGACTCGCAAGCAGATGCTCGCGAAAATGGATGAGATCGCCGAATTCACCGAACTCGGCGAGTACCTCTCGATGCCACTGCGCACCTACTCCACCGGCATGCGCGTGCGCGTCGCCATGGGTGTTGTCACCAGCATCGACCCGGAAATTCTGCTCCTCGACGAAGGCATCGGCGCCGTCGACGCGGAATTCATGAAAAAGGCCCGCGTACGCCTGCAGAAACTGGTCGAACGCTCCGGAATCCTGGTTTTTGCAAGCCACTCCAACGAGTTCCTCGCCCAACTGTGCAACAGCGCGATGTGGATCGACCACGGCCAGATCCGCATGCACGGTGACATCGAAGACGTCGTCCGTGCCTACGAGGGCGACGACGCCGCCGAACATGTCCGCCACGTGATCAGAGACATGGAACGGGAGACGCCCGCGTGAGCACACCCGAGAAGATCATCGGGGTCGTCGTCACACACAAGCGTCGTGAACTGCTGGCCGAATCGCTGAAGGTGCTCAGCACGCAGACCCGGCCGCTCGATCACCTCGTTGTCGTCGACAACGCCGACGAAGACGCGGTGCGCGAACTGGTCGAAGGCGCTTCCCTGCCCACCAGCTACATCGGTTCGAAGCACAACCTCGGCGGTGCCGGAGGATTTGCCCTTGGCATTCTGTATGCATTGTCACTCGGCGCAGACCGGGTTTGGCTCGCCGACGACGACGGTCGCCCCGAGGGACCCGAAGTGCTCGAAACACTGCTCGCGTGCGCGCTCCGACACGACCTTGCCGAGGTCTCTCCCGTCGTCTGCGACATCGACGATCCCGACCGCCTGGCGTTCCCCCTGCGCCGCGGCACCTCGTGGCGTCGGTTGCGTAGCGAACTCGACACCTCCGAACTCGGCGACGAGGACCTTCTGCCGGGGATCGCATCCCTCTTCAACGGCGCACTGTTCACCGCCGACGCCATCGACGCCGTCGGTGTTCCGGATCTTCGGTTGTTCGTCCGCGGCGACGAAGTGGAAGTACACCGTCGACTCGTACGATCCGGCCTGAAATTCGGCACGTGCCTGAAGACCGCCTACGTACATCCCAACGGCGCCGAGGAATTCAAGCCGATTCTCGGCGGGCGGATGCACACGCAATACCCGGACAACGATACGAAGCGCTTCTTCACCTACCGCAACCGTGGGTACATCCTTGCACAGCCCGGAATGCGCAAACTGCTTCCGCAGGAATGGATTCGGTTCGGCTGGTACTTCCTGATCACGCGGCGCGATCCCGCCGGCCTGCGAGAATGGATGCGACTGCGCAAACTCGGTCGGGAAGAGAAGTTCGAGCGCCCGAGTTAATTTAATTCGGTTGCACCGCTCTGCCACCGTCTGAGACGATTCTGCACCGACGCATGGTGCGTCCTGAGATTTTCGAGGAGTGAGTATTGATGACTGTCGTGTTCTGCACCTATCGCACCGTCAATACTCACGATTCTTCGTACTCGAGGACACCTTCACCATGCCAGAAAACAGCACATTACTGACCGAATACGGTTGGAACGCAACACTTTCGGAAACATTCGACGCACTGCTTGTCAATTCACCTGACACGGAACCTGGGCGCGTCATACGCGTGGACCGCGGCCAGTGTGACGTTGCCGTCGCGACCGGTACCGTCCGCGCACTCAGTGGCAGCAATGCACTGTGTACCGGCGACTGGGTTGCAGTCTCCAAAGTCACGCGCGCCAACACAACGCCCGCCAACACCACGCCCGCCAACACCACGCCCGTCAACACCACGAGTGAGACCGAAACACCCTCGGTCACTTCGATACTCCCACGATCGAGCAGCATCGTTCGATCCGCGGCATCCGGAAAATCCGAAGGTCAGATACTGGCCGCAAACGTCGACACCGTCGTCATCACCACGGCGTCGGACGGCGACGTCGACCTCGGACGCATCGAGAGACTACTCGCACTCGCATGGGAAAGCGGCGCAACACCGGTCGTCGCGCTCACCAAAACCGATGCAGCTCCTGATATTTCCGCCGTTCTTGCCGAAGTTTCCGCCGTCGCACCCGGCGCAACAGTGCTCGCCGTCAGTGCCGAAACCAGCGAGGGAATGGACATACTCGACGCAGTTCTGGACGGCACCGTGGCGATACTCGGTCCTTCCGGCGCCGGCAAATCAACTCTTGCCAATGCGCTCCTCGGTGATACCGCCGCGAGCTGCGTACTCGAAACGGGCCGGGTGCGGGCCGGCGACGGCAAAGGACGCCACACCACCGTGACAAGAGAACTGATTCCGTTTTCCGGCGGCCGGACGCTCATCGACACTCCGGGGCTGCGGGGCGTCGGCATGTGGAACGCCGGCGAGGGTATCGACAAGACGTTCCCCGAGATCGAGGAACTGATCTCGGCCTGCCGGTTCTCCGATTGCGCACACAACTCCGAGCCTGGGTGCGCGGTCGTGGGCGCACTCGAACGCGGTGATATCGACGAGCGGAGACTCAGAAGTTATCGGAAACTACAGCGGGAGAACGCCTGGAACGCCGCACGCAGCGACGCCCGTCTGCAGGCGGAACGCACGCGAGAGATCAAGGTGCTCTCCCGCCGCATCAAGGATCATTACCGGGGCCGAAGGCAGTAGCGGCCGAACCCTGGCAGCATGGGAGTGATCCCGACGAGAGGTTGCCATGTTCGAGCAGTTCCGTTCCAGCGCCAGGACCAAGCTTCAGCGTGCGGTATCCGAGGTGATCGAGAACGCCGACCGCCATAATGCCGAGCGCACACGGCAGATTCTCGACGAACTAACGCGCTCGCACGACGAACTGGCCGGGGCCCGCGAAGATATCGCGGGCCTTCGGAGCAGGATCGACGAACTGGAATTCCGCCAACGCCGCGACCTTGCCTACGCAGTCGATTTGGAAGCAACCGCGTCGAGCGCGTCGTTCATCCTGGAACACATGCGGGTGGCGCAGACGTTCGGTCATCCTCACGACACACTGCGACACGCACTGAATTTGGTCGAGATTCCAGGAATGGCACTCGAATTCGGCGTCGCATCCGGAACGACCTTGAAGATCATCGCCGACGAATTTCACGAACGTGATGGCATCGTTGCCGGCTTCGACGTGTTCTCCGGGCTACCGGAAACATGGCGAACCGGATTTCCGGCCGGCGAGTTCGCTCAGGAGTCTCTCCCCGAAGTGCCTGGGGCACAACTTGTTCCAGGGCTTTTCGAGGAAACGTTACCGACATTCCTCGACCAGGAACGTGAAACTGTGGCGTTCCTGCACGTCGACGCCGACCTCTACTCGTCGACCAAAACGGTGCTCGATCTCCTCGGAGACCGCCTAGTCCCGGGATCGATCATCGTGTTCGACGAATTCTTCAACTACCCCGGGTGGCAGAACCACGAATACCGGGCGTGGACGGAATACGTCACACGCACCGGCATCTCCTTCGAGTACGTCGGTTACACCTTCGACAACGAACAGGTGATAGCCAAGATAATCAGGTGAGAGTCACTTCTCGTACAGGCGAGCCCAGTTCTCGCGGCTGGTGAGCTGCGGGAACTCCCGGGCGAATGCCTCAGCAACACTTGGCGATTCGGCCAGGAATCGCTTGATCACGCCGGCAAGGCGACCACTCATCTCGGCAGCCGTCTCACTGTCGAAGCGGCGTTCACGCACGCCACCCTGCGAAGCGTCGGTCACGAAGACATGATCGAAGCGTCCGACGTGCCACCACTGCGCGTCCTCGTAGGAGATCGCCACCGGACCCCGCTCGAGCTGGTTGCGAGCCTGCATCACAGCGCGTTTCGCAAGAACGAGATCGGTCCACAGGCCGGTCTTGGGACTGGGCGCAACGCGGCGAATCGGCAGCCTTCCCGGCAACTCAGACGCCGGACGAGTCACCGTCTCCGGGAACCGCTTTCGTTCCTGGTTGATCGTCGCCAGCGCCTTCTGCCCACCGTCGGCCAGGCCCGCCGGGCCTTCGAGGAATCCCTCGATCGCCCGGATTTGTGTGTGCGCAAGGCCGTACTGCAAACCGACTATCGAATGCGAAATATCCCGGGCCAGTTGCTTGGCCAGTGTCTTCGGCGCAAAACCCGGATCGAGTGACGCGGTGATCAGACCGTTGCGAGTACTGAAGTAGTGGGCAAAGCCGTCGACGTCCTTCCAGTAGAAGTCGGCATGCCAGACGGCAGCCGACGGCAACGTGATGGTCGGAATTCCGGCTCGCCCGGCGCGCAGGCTGTACTCGACGTCGTCCCACTGGAAGAACACCGGCAGGGGCAATCCGATGCGCTCGATGGCTTCAGCCGGGATCAGGCACGTCCACCAGCCGTTGTATTCGGCGTCCACTCGGCGTTCCGGCAGCTTCTCGAGCACGCTCCGGTTACGGACTCCGTGCTCGTCGGTCGGCACACCGCGCTGAAGGGTGCCCAGATCGACGCGTTCACCCGAAGCCAACAAGTAGTCGGGATTGAACAGGAAAAGCATCTGAGCGCCGATCAAGGCCGGTTCCGTTGTCATGTTCGCAAACGCACTCAGCCGAAGGACCGATTCCGGTTCACACAGAATGTCGTCGTCCATCAGAATCACGTCGGAGTGCGGTCCGGCCTCCGAAGCCTCGTACAGTCCTCGCGTGAAACCGCCGGCACCGCCCAGGTTCGCCTGCCGCAGGTACTGCAGACGCGATCCGAACTTCTTCGACACTTCCTGGAAAAGCTCACGGCTTTCCACCGGATCGGTGCCCTGATCGACGACGTACAACGCGTCGAGCAACCCCAACACGCGTTCGTCGGACGCAAGAGCCTCGACGGTGCGAGCACAGTCGTCGGCGCGGTTGAACGTGCAGATCGCTACCGCTACCGGCCGGATCAGCTTCGGTGAAACGACGGACCATTCGACGTCGTCGACAACTGCGCCGCCGCCCTGCGCTTCGAACTGCAACCACAGCGCGCCGCCGTCGACAAAAGTGTCGAGAGGCGCCGTCATGGAAATCTGCTCGGTTCCGGTAACAACGACATTGGTCACGATACGACGGTGACCACCGATGTCGGACGCCTGAATTTGAACGCGGCAGGCCGTCTCGGCTACGACGCGCGCGGTGACGGTGACCTCGGTGACAGCCGTCCACCGCTGCCAGTAGCTGGCCGGAAATCGACCGAAGAAAGTATTGGTGTGCGCAACAGCTCCGGGCTGAAGTCGCAATTCGAACCGAGATCGTGTCGACATGCCGACCTTGGTTACGGCGTACAACTCGTCACTGGCGACGGGAGAGGTTCCGGTGAACAACGTGCGTTGCGCCACCAGGCGATCCGAGCTCGCACGATGTTCGATCAACTCGACCCCGCTGTCGGACTGCCCGGTGTCGGACTGGCCATCGGTCACTTTCACGGTATCCACACCTCGCAGGGTATCGCGAACCCGCTCACCCCCGCGGCAAGCACCAGGCCACGCTGGTTCTACCCGCGGTACCCCGGGCCGGCCACCGCGGCCAGCTCCTTCTTTCGCCGGCGAAGCGACAACAACCCGTTTGCCATTTGAATGACGTCCTTCGGCGAAATCCGGCTGGCATGCGCGAGGTGATCGTCACTGAGACGAATCGGAACCTCCACAGGGCGCACGCCCGCCAATTCCAGCGCGTAGTCCAGTTCCGTCGTAAACAGAAAACCTCGCTCGGCCAAAGCCGGCGCGATCTGGCGCACCAAGGTGCCGTCGACGATGAACGTTCCCTGCGGATCACCCGTCCGGGTACCCAATATGGCTCGCCGAAGGGTGGCAAATCCACCGGTCATGATCGCTCTCAACAGGCCACGCTGCACCTCGGATTCCGCGTGGGCCTTCGAACCGATGACCACAGGAGGAACAGACCCCAAATCAGCCATCACACGGTTCGCGCCTTCGATGTCGCCGAAACCGAACGGCAGATCGTCCGCGGTGAGCAACACCCGCGCTCCCCGTGACGCGATGATTCCCGCGCGCAGTGCCGCACCCATACCTTTGTCACTGGTCATGGGGCGGAAAGTCACGGCCGGCCAGGACCAGGCAGCCGACAACGCGGCACACACGTCCGCAGTGTTATCCGTGGAACCGTTCTCCACGACGATGATCTCGACTGGGCTGGTGCTCTTGGCAGGGTTGGTGCTCTTGGCAGGGTTGGCGCTGAAGTACTCGGCGAACTGTCGCACCGTCGACTCCAGTACCTCACCTGAGTTGTATGCGGGGATGACCACCGAAAGCTCCGGCGTAGCTGATTCCCCACGAACGGGTTCCGTCCGCGATGTCGCCACGTGCCGATCTCCTTCTTCCCCGACTGCAGTTCGAACTCGTCGGAATACTACGCTCCAAGGAAATGGGCTCCGAGAAACAGGGGCACCGAGAAACAGGGCTCTGAGGGACAGGGCACGCCCCGGGCTCCGAAGTACAGCCATCGACTCGACGACGAAAGCACATCGTGAAATCTGACTTGCCGCTTGCTCAACGCGTAGTGCCGCCGATTCTGCTCGCCGCTCTGGTTTCGATCGTCGCGGCAATCCCACTGATTTCCAATCGCTGGTTCTACTACTGGGACGACAGTGCAGCAGCTTTCACGCCGGGATGGCACACGATCGGCGAACGAATTCTGTCCGGTTCGTGGCCGACGCTCATTCCCGAATTGTGGGCCGGTGGAAACGTCACCGCCGAAGCCCTTTACGGGACATACAATCCCGTGATCCTTCTGGATTCGGTTGCCATCGCGCTCATTCCGAACCTCGGCATCGGGATCACGCTCGTCAAAATGCAATTCATGGCGATACTTGCCGTCGGTGTCTACCTCGTGGCTCGGCAGTACGGCGCAAACCGGTCGATGGCATTCATCGCCGGATTTGCCATGCCATTCGCCGGTTACACACTCTACTTCGACGCTTCCAGTTGGGCATCCGGACTGATCGCCTTCGCGTGGATCCCCCACGTGTGGTGGTCGACGCGGGCCAGTGCACTCGGGCGCGTGAATCCGCTGGTACCGATAGCATTCGGCTATCTCGCCATGACCACCGGCAACCCGTACGGAGCGGTTGGCGTCGCTGTCGTCTATATCGCCGTCATCGCGGAATGCATCGCGATCAAACGGGCAGGCAGTATCCGGTCACTTCTCATCAGTGCCACGGCGATCATCATGATGTCGCTGATCGTGTACCTGCCACTTCTGTTCACCACCGGCGTATCCGTGCGCACGCAGTCCGGCATCGCGAACGACGGCTCGCTACGCCCCGATCTCGGTGATCTGATCAACGTTTCAGGACCTTCCAACCAGCCGTACGTCACGGCATTTGCATCACCTGCCATGACGATTCCCCTGGTCTACCTGGCTTGGTTCCTGATCCCGCTTGCTCCCTGGATTCGATGGAGTTCGCTCAAGGCGCTGGGGCGTCACAGTGTTTCGCTCTTCGTCTTCGGCGGAATCTACGTGGTGCTGCTTCTCGGCCCGTCGAATCTGTGGCTGTTCCGTTGGCCGGCAAGACTTCTCGAATACGGCCAACTGCCCGCCATCGTTGTCACGGCGGTTGCTCTGTCCGCGGGCTTGCAGCGTGATCGAATCCGCGCGCGATCGATCATCACCGCAGGATTGTTGGCGCTCCAGTTCTATCTCGCCTGGTCGAATGTCCCCGAAGACATCGGCATTCACTTCGCATCGCTGCTCATCACCGTGGTTCTGACGGCCGTCGCTCTGATCGTGGCCTACCGGAAACCCCGCTACCTGGCAGGTGCACTCGCGGCCGGCATCGTCGTAGTGCTCAGTGCCCAGACAAACTTCTGGTTCACCGGAAACTACAACGTCACACCGTGGAAGTTCCCGCGGCAGATCGCGTTCCTGGAATCGAAATTCGAAGACCGATACCAAGGAACAACTTTCGCCATCGCCGATCCCGTCAACATTCCGCTCGACAACCAAACCGGACAATGGGGCGATTTGCTGTTCGGAAATGCCTGGCAGCCTGCGGGCGTCGACGCCGTAAACAGCTACGCGGGAATCAGCTACAACGACTTCGTTCAAGCCCTGTGCCTGAACTACTACGGCGGCGTCCAGTGCCCCGACGCAGTCGATCGACTACTCGCCGAGTCACCGGGCACCGGCGTGTCCTGGCTCGACGCGATGCGCATCGATACCGTCGTCGTTCAGAATTCCGGACCGTACGGTGGAAAACGCGCCCTCGACGCCCTTCCCAAAAGCGACTGGACCGTCTCGCCCGATCGCGTCGTCACGGTCGGCCGCCGCACCACCGATCACCAGTGGCCGGACGGTCGTGTCTCCGCAACCACACCGGGACTCGAGGTTCAGGGCGACGCCGCCGCAACGGACACCCGGGAAACCGTCGAGTACACCGGATCAGGCACGGTCACCTTCGCCCTGCTCGCCTGGCCCGGCTGGACCGCAACCGTAGACGGGCAGTCGGTGGAAACGAAGGCCAGCCCCGGCGGCCTTTTGCAAGTCGATCTACCGCCGAGCGCCGACGCCGGATCGACACTCACCATCGAATTCGCCCCGCCTGGAAGCACATTCGGATGGGGCATCGCCGGCGTCGGACTACTGGTCGCCTTGTCTCAAGGCGCCTGGGCGTTCCGAACGCGGCGCAATCAGGAAGAAAGCGTCGCAGCGAGCGCAGATTCCGTGACTTCGTGAACCGCACGGTGAGCGGGCAGAATTGACGCCCGCTCACCGTCCGCATCACCCGTTCCCTGCACCAACCCGAGGAAATGCGTCAACTGCGCTGCCAGCGGCTCCTCGCTGTAACGGATCGTCGGAATCTCGATGACCGTCTGCTGCTGGTAGCCGTCCCGATCGGTGGGCATGTTGTCGTCGATGTGACGGTAGATCGTGATGTCGCGACGAAGCAGATCGATCTCGATGAGTCGATCAGCCTCGAGCAACGACAGTTGACGGATCTTGCGCTGGCTGATTCGGCTGGCCGAAATAGTCGCCACCGCACCCGAATCGAAACGCAGAACAGCGTCGGCGCAATCTTCCGACCGGTTCTGCACGGAAGTCGGATGGAAGTATCCGAACTCGCCTTTAGCCAAACTCGGCTCCGAACCGGCAAATCCGATAGCCAAGTCGATGTCGTGAATCAACAGGTCTGTCGCGACGCCCGTAGGAATGCGAGAAACGAACGGAGAGTGGCGAATACCGTTAACCTGCCACACATCGCCGGAGAACTCGCGCGCAGTGCGAACAGCCGGATTGAAACGTTCGAGGAGACCACACATCAGCGGAACACCGGACGCGCGTGAACGATCGACCAAGTCGACGCTCTGCTCGTACGTCGCGGCCAACGGCTTCTCCACCAGAACGGGCTTACCCAGATCGAGAACCCGTCCGGCCAACTCGTAGTGGGCCGGTGTGGCTGCGGCGATCACCACAGCGTCGATACCGTCGAGTGTGTCGAAATCCGCAGCCCAGCGCGTATCGAACCGCTCCGCAACAGCTTTGCCCTGTTCCTCGCGCGGCTCGATCAACAACTCCAACTCGCACAAAGCCGACTGCGCGATGACACGCGCATGCAGCGAACCCATCTGGCCGGAGCCGACAAGGGCAATACGGGGCTTGCTCGTGGTCATTTTCAGGCCTCCATAGCGCCGCGCACTGCGGCAACGATCTGATCGACATCTCCGGCGGACAATGCCGCGTGGACCGGAATACTCAAGCACCGCGACGCCACCGACGTCGCAACCGGCGTGTCCTCGATCACCACACGGGGATGTTCGCGGTAGCACTCGTAGTCGTACACAGCCTTGGGGTAGTAGATCCCGCTGCCGATGTCCTTCGCTGCGAGACGCTCGCTCAATTCGTCGCGAGAAATCGGTGCGTCCTCGGCCAACAACAAGGTGAACTGGTGCCAGACATGTCCGCGGCCGGACAGCTCAGCCGGCAGGATCAGCCCGTCGACATCTTTCAAACCGACTCGTAAGGCTTCCGCATTGCGTCGACGCGCCTCGACCTGCTGCATGTACGTCGCCATCTGCGGCAGCGCCAAGCTTGCCTGTAGGTCGGTCATCCGGTAGTTCTGGCCGACCATCTCGTACTGGTAGCGAGCCCGCATACCCTGGTTACGCAGGACACGAAGTCGGTCGGCTGTCGCGTCGTCGTCAGTGGTGATCATTCCGCCTTCGGCGGTCGTGAGGTTCTTCGTCGCGTAAAACGAGAAGCAGCCCAACCCGAAACTGCCGGCGCCGCGTCCCTCGAAGGTCGCACCGTGAGCTTGAGCGGCATCCTCGACGACGGTCAGGCCATGCGTCGCGGCCAATGGCATCAACGCCCCCATGTCAGCCGACTGGCCGTACAGGTGGACGGGCATCAGCACCTTCGTACGATCGCCGATTCTGGCTGCAGCGGCAGCGGGGTCCAGATTGAAATCGGACTCGGAAATGTCGGCGAACCTGGCCGTCGCACCGGCCTCGAGAATCGCATTCAACGTGGCAACAAATGTGAACGGCGTGGTCAGAACCTCGTCACCGGGCTGCAGATCCTGAACCTGAAGTGCCGCGATCAGCGCCGTGGTGCCGTTGTTCACCGCCACCGCATGACGAGTACCGACCAAAGCCGCGAACTCGTCCTCGAGCCGCTTGACCTTGGGGCCCTGCGCGACGATCCCCGATCGCAGAGTGTCCAGCACCTCGCGCTCGACTTCTTCCCCGAACGAGATACTGGATATCGCGATCACTGAGTTACCTCCGATAGATTCATCCGACCGTCGTCGGAACGAAATACTCCGACAACCAACGAAGCGTATCGAAACGCAATTCGATACTTCGAGAGGATTCCGGAACACGCATGTCTTCACGACCTGACTGCCATATCCATCCCACCGCCCTGGTCGGCGCCGAAGTACTGATCGGGACCGGTGTAACGATCGGACCGAACGCGGTCCTGACCGGTCCACTCGACATCGGCGAC
This sequence comes from Rhodococcus globerulus, assembly GCF_019334125.1. NCBI lineage: Bacteria > Bacillati > Actinomycetota > Actinomycetes > Mycobacteriales > Nocardiaceae > Rhodococcus > Rhodococcus globerulus. The sequence continues at coordinate 4,590,642 of NZ_CP079698.1, read as the reverse complement.
GACTGCTGGATCGGGGCGGGAGCCGTGCTGGGAGCACCACCGGAGATCCTCGGCGCACACCATCCCACCTCGTGGTCCGACAGCGCGGGCCTCGGAATCCGCATCGGCGCCCGAACCACAATCCGTGAACTGACCACCGTCCACCAGGGCAGCGAACGACGCACCGAAATCGGTGACGATTGTTTCGTGATGAACCGTGTCGGCATCGAACACGACGTTCAGGTCGGTGACCGGTGTGTCGTGTCGTCCGGGACTACGCTCGCCGGGCATGTCAGCGTCGGAGACGGCGTCAATCTGGGGATGCATACCGTCGCTCACCAGCGACGCGTCATCGGATCCGGATCCATGATCGGAATGGGAACCGTGGTGGTCAAAGACGTTCCTCCGTTTGCCAAGGCCTTCGGCAATCCGGTGTCACTGCACGGCGTCAACCGGATCGGTATGAGCCGTTCGGGCATCTCCGAAGAAGCTATCGAGGCAGTTGCGGCGATCTACGCCGCCGGAAGCTTCGACGGTTTAGCCGCCTTCCCGGATTCTCTGCGCGACGCCTTCACCTGGTGGCGCGAACGGGCCGACAAACCACTCGTTGTGTAGCTGGGAGAACCCTGGTTGGTATCGTCAGGCAAATGACGAACGGGTGGGAAGTTCCAGGCGCGTGAGTACACCCCCCGAATCCGAACATCCCAAACCCGAAATGCCGGTCGACGATGTCGAGCCAGCCGCGAAGCCGAACACTCTGCGCGGACTGCTCGTCAACGGATTCAAAGTTCTGGTCACCGTCGCGATCGTCATCGCAATCATTTTTGCGGTGAAGTCCCAATGGGCCGCCGTCAAAAGCACGATCACCGAACTGAACTGGTGGACGCTCGCTGCGTCGTCGCTGTTCATCTTCCTCGGCATGGGCGCCGCAGTGCGATCCTGGCAACACGCACTCGGTGCCCTGGAACAACCGATCCCGGCGTTCGACGCTGCCCGCGCTTATCTGGTCGGCCAACTCGGCAAGTACCTTCCCGGCAGTGTGTGGGCATTTGTGCTGCAAACGGAACTCGTGAGGCGCGCCGGCGTGTCCCGGGCCGCAGGCTTTGTCGCAGTGCTGGTCACGGTGGGGTTGAGTACAACTTCGGCGTTGGTCGTGGGACTCTTCGGTCTACCTGCTCTGTTCGAGGTCAGCACGGTAGCAGCGGTCGGCGTGATCATCCTGGTACCGATCGCATTGGTCTGCGCGTACCCACCCGTCCTCACCCGTTTGGTGAACCTCGCGCTGAAATTGCTCCGCCGCGCACCCCTGCACAAACCGCTCACAATGCACAAAATAGCCCTCGCGCTGGGCTGGTGCGCAGCTAGTTGGGTGCTCTACGGCATCCAACTGTGGCTGCTCGCGTCCAGCTCGGCGGGATTCGAAATTCGTGGGCTCGTCCAATGCATCGGGGCTCTCGCCCTCGGTATGTGCGCGGGCGTCCTGGTATTTGTCGTCCCGTCCGGAATCGGTGTCCGCGAAGCCGTCATCGTCGCGGCGCTTTCGCCGTTCATGGATGCGGGCGTCGCGCTCGGCCTCGCGCTGGCGTCGAGGCTGCTCTTCACCCTCTGCGAAGTCTTTGCCGGCGTCGTGGCTGCGCTCTCGGGATCGCGGGTCCTGCGCAACGCTCTCGTGCACGAGCGTTCCCGGGTACCCGATCCCAGCAAAGCCAGAGCTGACAAAGTCCAGTAAGCCGCTCAGTCCACGACAGCTTCCGACGCTGAATAGCCTGCCTCGGTGACAGCCTTCTGTGGACGCCACCACTGTTCGTTGTCGCGATACCACTCCACGGTGGCTTCCAATCCACTGCGGAAATTGCGATACAACGGCTGCCATCCCAGTTCCCGTTGAATTCGCGTCGGATCGATCGCGTACCGCATGTCGTGCCCTGGACGGTCAGTGACAAAGTCGAATTCGTCTGGTTTGCGCCCGAAAATCTCGAGCAGGGCTGCAATCACCGTCCGATTATCCGTTTCACCATCCGCGCCAATCAGGTACGTTTCGCCCGACTTGCCTCGTTCCAGGATGTCCCAGACCGCACGATTGTGATCGTCGACGTGAATCCAATCGCGAACGTTGCGACCTTCCCCGTACAACCGGGGACGCACACCGTCGATCAGATTTGTGATCTGGCGCGGGATGAACTTCTCGACATGCTGAAACGGGCCGTAATTGTTGGAGCAATTGGAGATCGTTGCCTCGATCCCGAACGAACGCACCCATGCCCGCGCAATCAGATCGCTCGACGCCTTTGACGCCGAATACGGACTCGAAGGGTTGTACGGCGTCGACTCGGTGAATCGCGTCGGGTCATCCAGTTCAAGATCGCCGTACACCTCGTCCGTCGAGATGTGGTGATACCGAACCTCATGCGCCCGAACAGCCTGCAGCAGCGAGAACGTGCCCATCACGTTGGTTCGGATAAACGGTTCCGGATCACTCAACGAATTGTCGTTGTGGCTCTCCGCCGCAAAATGCACCACCGCATCGGATCGCGATACCAACTCGTCCACCAAGCCATGATCGGCGACGTCACCGTGAATGAAGTGGATACGATCCTCCACCTCGGCAAGTGAGCTCCGATTACCGGCATAGGTGAGAGCATCGAGAACCGTAACCTCGACGCCCGGACGCGAAGTCACCGTCTGGTGAACAAAATTGGCGCCGATAAACCCGGCACCCCCGGTGACCAGCAGTCGCACGTTCATCTCCTCAAGCTTGCCGAACCCTTCGAACCTTACCGCCCGTCGGCGCCTGACCGGTTTGCTCGTCGGATCTGACCGCTTTGCCCATTAGTGCCCGATCCGTTTGCACATCGGTGCCCGATCCGTTTGCCCATCGGTTCCCGATGCGTTTGCTTCGATATGCGCACGTGAAGGACACTGCACGTATGCGTGGAATCATTCTGGCCGGCGGCACAGGCTCTCGCCTGCACCCGATCACTCTCGGAGTGAGCAAGCAGATGCTGCCGATCTACGACAAGCCGATGATCTACTACCCGCTTTCCACCCTGATGTTGGCGAACATTCGCGACATTCTCATCATCACCACGCCGCACGACTCCGAACAATTCAGGCGCCTACTCGGTGACGGTTCCCAATTCGGGGTCAATCTGACCTACGCGATCCAGCACGAACCGAACGGACTCGCAACAGCATTCGTCCTTGGCGCCGAACACATCGGGAGCGAATCTGTTGCACTTGTCTTGGGCGACAACATCTTCTACGGTCCGGGTCTGGGCACCCAGTTGAAGCGATTCTCCGACATCGACGGAGGGGCGATCTTCGCCTACTGGGTCTCCGATCCCACTGCCTACGGGGTCATCGAGTTCGACGACGCCGGACGCGCGATCTCCATCGAGGAAAAGCCGGAATCCCCAAAATCGAACTACGCCATACCCGGACTGTATTTCTACGACAGCGACGTTGTGGACATCGCGCGAGACCTGAAGCCCTCCGACCGAGGCGAATTCGAGATATCCGACGTCAATCGCCACTACCTCGACGCGGGTCGTCTACAAGTCGATATCCTCCCCCGTGGAACCGCCTGGCTCGACACCGGCACCTCGAACTCCCTTCTCGAAGCCGCCAACTACGTGCGGACAATCGAGCATCGTCAGGGCCTCAAAATCGGTTCACCCGAAGAAGTTGCCTGGAGGCAGGGATTCATCACCTCCGACCAAATGCGCTCCCAAGCGGAAACATTGGGTAAATCTGGCTACGGCGATTACCTCCTCGCCCTACTCGAACACGGCAAGGAATGGTGACATGGACATCCGCGAACTGAAAATTCCCGGAGCTTGGGAAATCACTCCCCGACAGTTCGGAGACAACCGCGGCGTTTTCCTCGAATGGTTCAAGAGCTCAGCGTTCACGGCCGCAACAGGCCGCAACCTCGAACTGGCGCAAGCTAATTGCTCGGTTTCTGCAGCGGGCAGTCTGCGCGGAATCCACTTCACCGACACACCTCCCGGGCAAGCCAAGTACGTCACCTGCGTCAAAGGGGCGTTCCTCGACGTGATCGTCGACCTGCGCGTCGGATCCCCGACATTCGGCGAATGGGATTCCGTCCTGATCGACGACATCGACCGCAAAGCGGTCTACCTGTCCGAAGGCCTGGGGCACGCCATTCTGTCCCTCGAAGACGGATCGACTGTCATGTATCTCTGCAGCATCGAATACTCCCCGCAATTCGACCGCGACCTCGACCCTTTCGATCCGGAACTGAACATCGCCTGGCCAACAACCGACCGGGCAGGTCACCCCCTGGCCTATGAACTGTCTGCAAAAGATAGTGCCGCACCATCACTCGAGGCACTTCGCACGCAAGGACTCTTGCCCAGGTTCTAGGGGCCTGGTTCTAGGCGCCCAGGTTCTAGTGCCCCGTTTTGTGACCGCACCACCGCCGAATCGGTAATCTGCACCAAAATAGATACACCGGTACTGGTAACCGACGGGCATGGGTACACAGGCGACATGGGTACACCGACGACATGGGTCCACGGATGAGCGAAGACAGTGGTAGCCGCGGCACCAAACGGGGCCTGTGGATCGCCGTACTGCTCGTCCTGGGACTCGGTGGTCTCACGCTGGCCGCGCCGCCGCTGACACCGAGCTCACTAATACCGAACTCACTGCAACCGAACGCCCAGTCACCCGTCACGGTCATCACCACCACCCCGCCGCCGCCTGCGATTTCGCTGACGCCACAGGAACTGGTCGCGCGGGTCGTCTCCAGCATTGTCACCATCACTTCGTCCGCCAGGTTCACCACCACGGCAGGAACAGGTATTGTCCTGTCTCCGGACGGGGTGGTCTTGACCAACCATCACGTGATCAGCGGTGGCACCGAAATCACGGCCGTGAACATGTCCAATGGACTGATCTACGACGTAGAAGTACTCGGTTACGACAGCGGCCAAGACCTCGCAGTACTCCGGCTCGTCGGAGCGTCCGACCTTCCAGTTGCCACCGTGGGAAGCTCACAGACAGCCGCGCGAGGCGATCCCGTTACCGCCATCGGAAATGCCGATGGAGAAGGAGTTCCACTTCCTGCGCTCGGCACTATCACCGGTTTCGGGGTCACAGTCAACACTCGCAATTCGACGGATGGCTCACGAAATCAGCTGAAGGGCCTCATCGAGGTCAATGCCGACATCCGGCCCGGCGATTCCGGCGGACCACTTGTGAATGCTGCTGCCGAATTGATCGGAGTCAGTAGCGCCGGCAATGCCATCGCCATCGAAGATCGAACGGAAGTCTCACCCGCCCCGCAGTCTTACGCGATCCCGATCGACACGGCGCTTCCGATTGTCGACCAAGTACTCAGTGGTCGCTCCTCGGAGACGGTACGTGTAGGCCCCACGCCGGTGCTCGGCGTAGCAGTCAAAGATCACGTGGGCTCCCCGCCTGGTGCGGAAGTGGTTGCAGTGAGCTTCGATTCGCCAGCAGAGCTTGCCGGGTTGACCGAAGGTGACGTGATCACGAATTTCGGGGGAGCTCCTATCGCCTCGACGTCCGACCTGAATATCGCGATGAGCATGCGTCACCCTGGCGATACGGTCGACCTGATCTGGTTCGACGCGCAAGGCCAACAGCGGTCAGGTTCCCTTGTCCTCGACGAGGGACCGCCGCGTTGAACTGCCACGTTGACCTGTATCAAGCTCTTCAATTCGGCTCAGGATCTTGATCCTCTGTCGAAGACCGTCTCTGCCGATTCGGGTCTCCTCGATGTAGTTTCTTGCGCCACGCAATGATCGAATGCGCTCGTTCCAGCAATTCTCGTGGATGGTGCCGGGAGTTCACTCGAGGCCGCCGTTCCGGATCGATATGCGCCGGCGGTGTCCACTCCGTTCTTCCGGTGTACCCGTCGTTCTCGTTCCGCGCGTTGGTGATCCAGCCCTGCGGGCCCTTTTTGACCAAGCTGTGGCAGCTGTCGCAGACGAGTGTGAGGTTTTCGATGTCGGTGAGTCCGTCATCATTCCATTCCGTCATGTGGTGGACGGCGCACCGCGAGGGCGGTGCGTCGCAATCGGGCCGCGTACATCCCCGGTCAGCTGCAATAAGTGCCAGGCGCTGATCAACAGTCGCGAGGCGCTTCCCACGACCGAAATGCAGCGGGCGGCCGTCATGATCGAAGAGAACCAACACCGGATGGGATTTCTCGGACATCGCGAGCGCGTCCCGAATCGGCAGAATACCGCCGGTTGCCGTGGTTGCCACGCCGCCGATCGATTCCTCCAACTGCTCCAATGTCATGGTGACGATGACTGTCGCGGGAAGGCCACGATGGTTGCCCAACACACCTCCGTCGAGGACACATTTCAACAGCGCTGAAAATGCGTCGTGGTTTCGCTGACCGGCGGTACGTGTGTCACGTGACGCTGCTGCCGCAATTGCCGACTCGCCCACCTCAGAGCAGTCCCCGCCAGGTGATTCCGGATCATCCGGGTTGTTCATCCCTGGTCTCGCCCATTTGGCCAGCACAACATCAAGTTGTGCCTTTGCAACCGGATCGAGCTCACCGGAGATCCGTGCCATCAGATCTGCGTCCTGTCTGCGTACACTGAGGTACCGCCGACGTCGCCGATCCCTGTCATCGGTTAGTTCACCGTCTGGGTTGAGCCAAGCCAATGCCTCGATGCCGGCAGCCGTCACTCCTTCCGGAGTGCCCGTGCGCGCGTATTCGGCGAGCACCATTTCGAGGCTTTGTCGGTCTTCGAAATCAAGTGCCGCAGGCGCTTTGTGCATGACATCCGCGATCGCCGATATGTGATCACGGCCGATATCCCCGTCACGTGCTGCATCAGCGGTTTCGGGGAGCACCGCGGGAGTCTGCTCCCCGAAGGCCGAAACTTGTTGCACCACAGACCGTGCCGCCCGCACACGCCGTGATGCGTCCGACGCAGAAATACGGAGAACCTGCACGAGCAGTTGATTCGGCGACCGAAGCCCCTGTCCCACGTGCAGGCTACGTTCCATTCCTTCGGCCACGAGTTGATAACCAACAGCATCGATCAGCCGAACTGTTCGCTCGAGATCTCGCAATGCAGAGATGATTCCGTCGTCGGTCAACGCCGCAGACGAGCACTGCACCAATTCTTCGGCAGCGCACGACAACACATCGACCAACTGGCGATGACCCCCGTCATCTGGTGCAATATCGCTCACTGAACCCCCCGGTTCGAACTTGCACCACACCCTATTCCGAGGGTCCGACAAGAAACTCCGGCAAGACGAGCGTCAGATGAACACCGTCAAGACTCAGGCGATGCGCGCCCGAATAAACGTTGCGACGTCACGGAGAGCTGCACGGCTTTCCGGAAGACTCGGCCACACCGCTGGGAAAGCGTGAATCTGCCCGTCCCAGATTTGCAGTGAACATTCGACACCGGCTATCGAAAGTCGTTGCGCCATCAGTTCCGCGTCCACTCTGAGCACTTCGGATTCCGCTGCTATCAGCAGCGACGGCGGAAGCCCTGCAAGGTCTCCGTCGACCGGCGACGGCATTACGCCGCCCAACGAACCGATTGCTGTCAAGGCAGAAACCGGGGCGATGACATCGCGTCGAGCATTGGCATGTGCAGATTTTGCGGTGCAGTCCAGGTCGAGGAATGGCGACAACCCAACCAACCCTGCAGGCGCAAGATCAGTGGCAGCCGCCGCCAACGCTGTTGCGAACACCAGAAATCCGCCCGCCGAATCACCGGCGAAGACAGTCTTTTCCGGTAATCCGCCCTGCGCGAGAAGCCAGTGATACGCACTCAGGCAATCATCAACCGATCCACTGATGCTCGTGTACGGCAACTGCCGGTACGCAAGATGCAACACCGGCAAACCTGTCCGCTTGGCAATGCTCGCAACCACTGGACGATGTGTGTTGAGGCCACAACACATGAAGCCGCCCCCGTGCAGGTACAAAACCGCTCCGTCGCGAATATCGGCCGTAGAACCGGCTGTGCGCACCAGTTCTCCGTCGAAGCCCGATCCCCCGCCGGAATCAGGAAAACGAATCATCTCTCGATCGATTCCCGACGGAATTCGCATCCGTGCCGCGGAGTCCAATACCGCTGCGCGCCGAATTGCGCCGTATGTCAACGGCGCCACTCCGACAACCGGACGCACCATCGCGCGACACACGTTGTACAGAATCCGCGACGAGGTACTCGGGCTGCCGAACCGCGTGCCGGTTCGGCGAGTGATTATCGGAGACAGGGACATCCGCCTAGATTAAGGGCGGTCAGTTTCCGGCGAGGTCGACTTCGTCAAGATCTTCGACGATAGTGACTTTTCGCTTCCGCCCACCGATCACTTTCCCGAGGTTGCGTAGTCCACCGGACGTCGGCTTGGGTGCGGGCGGAATGCGCTGGGGTGCAACGCGGGTGCGGGCTGCACGTTGTACCGGTTTAGGAGCGGGTGCCACCGGCGCAGCAGGAACAGGAGCAGCCGGCGCGGCATATCCAACCGACTCAGCGACTTCCACAACCTCGCGAACGACAACCTCGCGCACCACAACCTCAGCCACTTCGACAAGCTCGGGCACTTCGACTAGCTCCGGCAAGACAACCCGCGCCTCAACAACCCGCTCCTCAACAAACGTCGCCTCAACCTGCGCCGGCCCGTCGAAGACTGGGAATTCCAGCGCCCATCGGACGCGGCTGTCCAACCAACGTGAGTCGAGTTCGCGCAGTAGATCCGGATGCCACGACGCTTCCTGCGTGTCACCGAACGCCCGTGTGTCGTCGCTGACCCACAGTATTTCGGTGCCGGGATTCCGATCGGCCAGATCGAGCAGGGTCAACCAGTTCAGTGTCGCGGGGTAGCCGTCACGCTTTTTCTTGTCGACGTACGGCCGTTGCATCGCTATCGCGCGTTCGGCCACGAGCAGGTGCGGCACGTCGACAGGGTCGATGACCTCTATGCCGATTCCCTGCAGATCGTCGACCAGATCTTGCACATAGCCGTCCGCTTTGTCGTGGGCGGCGTCGATGAATCGGGTGAGGTCCCGGCGTAGACCGAGTCGGTCGTACATCCGCGCTTGCACGCTGAGAGCGGCGATCATGTCCGCGGATTCCTTGCGGTAGCGATTTGCGACGTCGAGGGCAACGAGGCGCGGGACCACAACGCGGAGTCCGCGAGCTTTGGCGTCGGCGACGGAATTGTCGAACCGTGCGCCGCGGACCAAGGCGGAGGAGTCGAGGACGATGATCATGACCTGCATTCTCCCTCAAGAACGGGACGAATGCGCTAATTCACGCGGCCCTTAATTCACACAGCCCTTAATTGCTGCAACTCTTACTTGATATTGAAGATCACAGCTCGCTGGACGATGAAGTTGATGACCGTTGCGGTGCCCTGCGCGATGACAAACGCCAGAGGCATGCGCCACCATTCGTCGGCGAGCACATGCAACATCACTGCGTTGAGCCCGACCTGAACGGCAAAGGTCACCGCGTACAGCACGACAACAGCGATAAACCGGGCGCGCGACGGCTCGGCCTTGAACGTCCACCGGCGATTGATCAGATACGCCGTGGTGGTACCGGCAACGAAGCTCAGAGCTTTTGCTGCGGTGTACGACAGCCCCAACGCGTGGAGCAGCGCATACAGCCCGTAGTCCACGATCGCCGACAACCCGCCCGTCGCAACAAACCGGACGATCTGCGTTTTCAGGTCGAGAGCGTCATCGGCGAGGTCCGTCGTGACGGGAACCTCCACCGGCAGAGGGACGTGGGGTTCGTGCTGGTGGTTCGCAGGCGTTTCGGGCACGACGACGAGCGTAACGACTCCAGCCCAAGCCGTCCGGCTGTACTCCCAGGTAACCTCTACGTTGATGTCCACGACAGCAGAAGAGACGCCCAAGCAGGCTCTCCACACCCAAGCCCGCACCCTCACCGGTTGGGGACGCACCGCCGCCACCACCGCACAGGTGTTGTCCACCCCCGACGTGGAAGTGATCGCAAGTGCGGTCGCCCAGGTTGCGGAGAAGAACGAGTCCAAGCCGTCGCATTTGCGACGCGGTGTCATCGCGCGCGGTCTCGGCCGTTCGTACGGTGATCCGGCGCAGAACGCAGGCGGCTTGGTCATCGACATGAATGCGCTCAACCGTATTCATCGCATCGATCGTGACACCGCTTTGGTAGACGTCGACGCCGGGGTGAACCTGGATCAGCTGATGAAGGCTGCTCTGCCGTTCGGCCTGTGGGTTCCCGTGCTGCCAGGTACGCGCCAGGTCACGATCGGCGGCGCCATCGGTTCCGATATTCACGGCAAGAACCACCACAGCGCGGGCAGCTTCGGCAACCACGTCGTGTCGTTGGATCTGCTGACGGCTGACGGCAAGGTTCGCACCCTCACCCCCAAGGGCGGGCGTAACGATCCCAAGGCTGCGCTGTTCTGGGCCACGATCGGCGGTATGGGCCTGACGGGCATCATCCTGCGGGCCACCATCAAGATGACGCCGACCGAGACGGCATATTTCATCGCCGACGGCGACGTCACCAACAGCCTTGACGAGACCATCGCCTTCCACAGCGACGGTAGCGAAGGCAACTACACCTACTCCTCCGCATGGTTCGACGCGATGTCCGCGCCGCCGAAGCTCGGCCGGGCAGCTATTTCGCGGGGCAGTCTGGCAAAGCTCGATCAGCTTCCGACCAAGCTGCAGAAGGACCCGCTCCGGTTCGACGCGCCCCAACTTCTCACCGTTCCCAACGGACTCCCCAATGGGCTGGGCAACAAGCTGATCTTCGGCGCAATGACCGAGGCATGGTTCCGCAAGTCCGCGACGTACCGCGACAAGGCCCAGAATCTGACGCAGTTCTACCACCCCCTCGACATGCTCGGTGAGTGGAACCGCGCCTACGGATCCAACGGATTCCTGCAGTACCAGTTCGTGGTTCCGCCGGAGGCTGTCGAAGAGTTCAAGAAGATCATCGTCGACATTCAGCGCAGTGGTCATCACTCGTTCCTGAATGTGTTCAAGCTGTTCGGCGAGGGCAATCAGGCTCCTCTGAGCTTCCCGATCCCGGGTTGGAACATCTGCGTCGATTTCCGCATCAAGCCGGGCCTCAACGAATTTGTCACCGAACTCGACAAGCGAGTCCTCGAATTCGGCGGACGCCTGTACACGGCCAAGGATTCGCGGACGTCCGCAGAGACCTTCCATTCCATGTACCCGCGCATCGACGAGTGGATGGCGACGCGCCGAAAGTACGACCCCACAGGCGTTTTCGCCTCCGATATGTCCAGAAGGCTGGAACTGTGATCAACGCTGTAGGTAACCCGCAAACTGTTTTGCTTCTCGGTGGAACGTCCGAGATCGGCCTCGCGATGTGCGAGGAGTACTTGAAGAAGTCGCCGCTGCGCATCATTCTGGCGACGCTGCCCGGCGATCCCGGCACCGATGCCGCGGTCAAGGGCCTCGAAGCCAAGGGCGCCACCAAGGTTGAGGTCGTCGACTTCGACGCTGTGAAGTTCGACAGCCACCCCGACGTCATCGACAAGGCATGGGCCGGCGGCGACGTAGATGTCGCGATCGTTGCGTTCGGTTTGGACGGTGACGCCGAGGAGCTGTGGCAGAACCAGCGCAAGGCTGTCCTGGTCGCAAACGTCAACTACACCGCGGCAGTCTCCGTCGGCGTGCTGATCGGCGAGAAGATGAAGGCTCAGGGCTTCGGCAAGATCATTGCGATGTCGTCGGTTGCCGGTGAGCGCGTGAAGCGCGCCAACTTCGTCTACGGCTCCACCAAGGCCGGTCTCGATGGCTTCTATCTGGGCCTCGGCGAGGCTTTGGCGGAGTTCGGCCCGAGCGTAACGGTGGTTCGACCGGGCATGGTGCGCACCAAGTTCAGCGCCCACGTCAAGGAAGCACCCCTGACCGTCAACAAGGAAGACGTCGCGCGGCTTGCTGTTGCAGCGTCGGACAAGGGCAAGGAAATTGTCTGGGCCCCGGGCCCGTTCCGCTTCGTGATGATGGCTCTGCGCCACGTGCCGCGACCTATCTTCCGGAAGCTGCCCGTCTAAGCTCTTTTTCGTGTCACAGACAACAGCTGAACCAGCTCTGACAACTGCCTCCCCGTCGCCGTGGCGTAATGCCGCGGCGACGGTGGTGGAAATGGCGCTCGCGGCACTGGTAGCGGTCGTCGTCGCCGCTGTCGGACTGTTCGCGTTCAGCCAGGTCGACTGGCCGGCGTTCACGTCGTCGAATGTCACTCAAGCCGTCACGACGGTCTTGCAGGTTGTCTGTATCGCCGTGATCGGCGTCGCGGTGCTGATGTTCCGCGCCCGCAAAGCGCAGCGAACTGCAAAGCTCCTCTCGTGGGCGGGGCTTTCGGGCTTCGTCACCACGACGCTCGGACTCCCCCTCGCCGCAACCACGCTGTATCTGCACGGGGTTTCGGTCGATCAACAATTCCGCACCGAATACCTGACTCGGCTCACGGATTCCGCTGCGCTGCAAGACATGACGTATGTGGATCTCCCGCCGTTCTACCCGGCCGGCTGGTTCTGGGTCGGTGGACGCGTCGCAAATTTGCTGGGTATGGACGGCTGGGAAGCCTTCAAGCCCTATGCGATCGGCTCGATCGCCGTTGTCGCCGTGATTGCACTCGTGTTGTGGACCAAGCTCATTCGACGCGATTGGGCGGTAGTCGCGGCGCTGGCCGTCACCGCGGTTGTGTTGGCGTACAACTCCCCTGAGGCGTACGGCGCCGTCGTCAACCTCCTGATCCCGCCGGTGCTCATCCTCGCTTGGGGCGCCCTCGATCGCCCGGGTTCGTCCCGGTTTGCCGGAGCGGGAGCAGTTCTCGGCACCGGCTTGTTCCTCGGATACGCAGCGACCGTCTACACGCTGTACCTCGGATTTGCCGCGTTTGCGGTAACACTGATGGGTATCGTCGCGGCGGTTCTCGCAGCCCGCGCCCAGAACACCTGGAAAGCCGCACTCGGACCACTGATCCGACTGATCGTCATCGCCGTCATCGCCGGCGTGGTCGCTCTGACTGTCTGGGCTCCCTACCTGCTCGAAGCGCTCTCGGGCGCTCCCGCCGAGTCGGGCACCGCTATGCATTACCTCCCGGATTCCGGCGCGGTACTCCCCTTCCCGATGCTGCACTTCTCACTCGTCGGCGCGCTGTGCATGTTGGGCACGATCTGGCTGATTTCCCGGTTCCTGTTCTCTCGCAGGGCACGAGCGCTGGGTATCGGCGTGATTGCGGTGTATTTGTGGGCCCTGTTGTCGATGATGTTCACGGTTGCCGGCAGCACTCTTCTCGGATTCCGGCTCGAGCCGGTTCTGATCGGGCTCCTCGCCGCGGCAGGTGTGTTCGGCTTCTTCGAGTTCGCCGGCTGGATCGTGTTGGCCACGAGCGAGAATCCGCGGGTCAAAGCAGTACTCGTTGCTCTCGGCGTCATCGGCGCGATTTCCTTTGCACAGAACATCCCGCAGGTGCTGGCCCCGGATATCGCTGTGGCATACAGCGATACCGACGGAAACGGCGAGCGCGGAGACAAGCGCCCGCCGGGAGCCGAAGCGAATTACGCGGACATCGACCGCATCATCCGCGAACAATTGGGCCGCGAGCCCCACGATCTGGTGGTCCTGACAGCCGATATCGGCTTCCTGAGCTTCTACCCGTACTTCGGTTTCCAGGGATTGACGTCGCACTACGCAAATCCGTTGGCAGACTTCCGGGCCCGCGCGGAGCTGATCGAGAAGTGGTCGGAACTCGAGACACCCGACGAGTTGATTGCCGCATTGGATGCCGCACCGTGGCGCAGCCCCGACGCATTTGTCTTCCGCCAGGGCGCCGACGGATACACCCTGCGCCTGGCCGAGGATGTCTACCCCAACGATCCCAATGTCCGCAGGTACACGGTCACCTTCCCCAAGGAGCTGTTCGACGATCCTCGCTTCACGATCACCGAGCAGGGACCGTTCGTGGTTGTCACCCGCAACTGACGCGGTACCCCCGATAACAGTAAACAAACGGGATATTCTTCACAGTCGGCTTGCCGGTGACGGTCGTTGACGCGCCCCCTCCGCACCCCTAACTTCATAACGTGACAAAAACCGATGCCCGCACGGCCATGATCGATGCGGCCGAGCGATTGGTGGCGGAGCGCGGTTTAGCAGCACTGACCTTGCGCGACGTCCAGATCGAGGCTGGGCAGGCAAACAAGTCGGCAGCGCAGTACCACTTCGGTTCACGCGAAGGCTTGCTGTCCGCGGTGATCGAGTCACGCATGAAGCCGGCTGCGGAGCGCCGACACGATCTCCTCAACGCGATCGACGTCGCACAGCAACCGCCGACCATGCGCCAACTCGTGGAGGCGTCGGTGCTGCCGTTGGCCGAGCAGACGATCGAACGTGAGCACAGTTTGTACGCGCGCTTTCTGGTGCAGTCCATCTTCGATCCGGGAATGTCGACGGTCATCCGGGACCACCTGCAGGCAGCGACCTTTCGCGACGTTCAGCAGCGCATTGCGTCGGCGTCGGAGTTGCCGGCCGATATCGCGGATCTTCGCGCGGGCACACTCAGCATTTTGGCCATCGTGACATTTGCTACCTGGGAAGGACGAGTTCACAGCCCTGCACAAGCCAAGCTCATCGTGGCCGATCTGATCGAGAGTTGCCTCGGTGCGTTGAACGCGCCGGCACCCCAACCCTGATCACACCCGGCCCCAGTTAGACCCCTAGTCAGACAGGGGTCGAGTTTGTCCTCGCCACCACCGGGGTATTCGACTGCTTCACGACGCGGTTGACATGACAACTGCGCACCCATCGTGGCGGGGCAGGTGATGACATTGAGCGAACTCGTTGCGCAGAGTCACGAATTGGTTCCACATCGCGCGATCCTGGACGCAGCAGAGCACACTCTTGTCATTGCGCGAGGTAAGCCATACGGCCCCGAGCAGGCATTTCACGAGCTGCTCCGTGTTGCGACAGAGCATCGGATCGCGGTGCTCACTTTGGCGCGGGCTCTTATCGACGTGTCGCAGACACGTGAACCTGAGAGCCTTCCGAAGGATCTACCGCATACCGTCGCTGCGGCGCAGTGGGGTGCACTTCTGGATCTCCCCACCCGGGAAACACTGCACGCGCACGACACCGACGACGCCGAGGTAGAAAGTCACCCAGCCGACGAACCTGCTGTCGATTACCTGCTCTCGACAGATCTTGCCGGTCGCATCGTCTTTGTGTCGCTGGCGTTCACCATCGCTGCGATTGTGGGATTCTTTGCCCACGACTGGGCGCTGTTACTTCTTGTGACGGCGGCATGCACGGCGTGGGCGGCGGTGGCACTCGCAATGAAGGCCGTCCGCGCCTCCCGCACTCACCGCCGGTCGATCCCTACCGAATACCGGTCGAATACGCAGGCTCCCAACAACTCTCACCGTCACACTGTTGCAGCGTGACGGTGAGAGTCGTAACGATCAAAGCCTCTGCCCTTTAAAGTCAAAGTCTCTGCGGCGCTCCGTATGTGACGACCGTGTCCCCATTGGATGTCACGGCCTTTGCGTACGGCCGGATGGTGACCGGACCGATGGCACCCTGTACGTATCCGTGGATTCCTTGCATCCGCACCGTCGCTTCGCGGCCGTCGAATGTCTGATCTTCGAGCAACTCCACGTCGGTAATTCCACCCGGCGCCAAATCCACGTCAAGTTCCTGTGACGGGATGATGTCTCCACCGAGTACAAATGCATTCGAGATGTCGAGTCCCAGAGCCGGTTCGGGAATGAACCCGATTCCGAGGTTGGTTCCGCTCTCCACGCCCCAGTCGAGTCCGGGGCTGTTGAGGACAACCGTGGCACCGGTCAACGCGATCGGGTAGCCGATTTGGTAGCCGATCGTCAGTTGGGTTCCGGTGAAACTGTCCGCGTCTGGGCCGTCGATGCGCACCGACGCAACGCCGTCGTGGAAGAACTCGACGCTCAGTGGCGAACTGTCGAGCGGCGGGACTGTGTGGATGGCTGTGTCCATCTGCAGGACTTCTATGCGGTTTCCCTTGACGTCCGTGATCGAACTCGCGTTGTCGACTCCCGCCGACGCGTTGGTGCTGCCGAACGCGACGGCAAGGGCGGCCACTGCCCCGACAGCCCCGATGCGAGCCCCGTTACGAGCCTTGTTCCTACTCGCTGCGCGTTTACCCCCTGCGCCGCCGCAAACCCGTGTGTTCGTCATGCACAAGCACCATCCCATCAGGTTGTGACCCCGATGGGTTCCCGCTTTGTCGAGAACGCGATCCGTCGGGGCTGTGTGAACGAATTCGGGGTACACGAATTCGAGCAGGACACCTCCGAGGTACCCATGTCACAAAGCCGCCAAACTCGACCGACCGGTTATCTCGAACGAGGCACGAGCGAGCCTGAACTGCCCCGAATACGGCCTGCTCGCGCAGCTGCAGGCTGGTCTCCAGGCCATCGTTCGTTACGCTGGCGGGATAAGTTATCGAATCGATACCTTCAGCGGGTACCTCGTAACCATCGAGGAGCCGCCGAGACAACCACCGAGGCAACCACCGAGATTGGTTTCATCCGAAAGGCGCCGACTGCATGACCGAGACTCTGCCCGAACCTCAACAACAGCTGGTCGAGGCGACACCAGGGCGGGTCCGTTCAGTTATCAGCCGAGGCCGGATGGTCGATCTCGCGATCATGGTGCTCTTTGTCCTGGCCGCGTTCTGGGTGATGTCGAATCTCTGGCGCAACCTGGAGTCCGGTTATCTGGTCAACGCGGGCCGCGACCAGTCGATGTGGGAATGGTTCTTCGCCGACACCGCGCACGCGCTCTCTCAGTTCCGCACACCGTTGTACAGCGACCTGCTGAATTATCCGCTCGGCGTGAACCTGATGGCCAATACCGCGATGTTCGGCATCAGCATGCCGCTGGCGCCGCTCACCTTGCTTTTCGGGCCGACGCCGACTTATGCGATCGGGCTGACATTAGGCCTGGCCGGTACCGCAATCGCCTGGTACTGGACGTTTTCCCGGTATGTGCTGACGGGCGTTTCCGTTCGGGTGAAGTGTGCGGCCGCGATCGGTGGCGGGTTCTGCGGATTTGCCCCGGCCATGATCTCGCACGCAAACGGTCACCCGAATTTTGTGGCCTTCTTTGTCATTCCGTTCATCTTCATGCAGGTTATCCGCGTTTCACGTGGAACCAATGTGGTCAGGGACGGCGTCGTCCTTGGCCTGCTCATGGCGTGGCAGATCTTCCTCGGCGAAGAACCACTCCTCATCTTCACCATGTCCGCGATGGTGTTCGGCGCTGTGTACGCACTCTCGGATCTTCCGAGAGCGCGGGCTGCGATCAAGCGCAGCCTGCCCGGCTTGGCCGTCGGCGCAATCGTGTCCATCCTCATCACTGCGATACCGCTCTACTCACAGTTCTTCGGCCCCGCAAGCTACGACGGCGTCGGCCACGGCCAGGCGGGAGCCGACTTCGGCGCGTTCACCACCCTCCCCACCGAATCGGTGGGCGGCGACAAGACCGGCGCCGAGTACCGCATGAACCCCACCGAGGAGAACTCGTACTTCGGTTGGCCGATCGTCATTCTGATCTTCTTCGCGACGGTATGGCTGTGGAAGATGAAGCTCACTCGCGCCGCTGCGGCCGTCATCGTCGTGATGGGCGTGCTGTCACTGGGGTCCGAGCTTGTCTACAAGGGCGATCACACCGGCATCACGTTGCCCTGGAAGTTCCTGGCCCACTTGCCGCTGTTCGAGTCGGTCCTGGAGTCACGCTTTGCCATGGGTGCAATTCCCGCCATCGGGTTGCTGCTGACATTGGGTACGTATCGCGCGCTGGTGGAGCTTCGTAATCCCCGCGGCGGCAATTCTCGCGGCCCTGGCCTGATATTGCCCGGCGCGTGGTTGGCGGTGCTGGCGCTCGCAGTGGTTGTCCTGATTCCGACGCGCATCGATACCGTCGAACGCCCGGACACCCCGAAGTTCATCACCAGCGGATCGTGGGAGAACTACGTCAGCGACGGCAGCCTCGTGTCGGTTCCCGTGTCCAGCGGTGAAGAAGCGCGGGCCATGCGCTGGCAGATCGATGCCGATTTCGGCTTCCCGATCGCCGGCGGCTACTTCGTCGGCCCTCATTCGATTACCCGCGGCGGCATCTACGGGGCTGAGTTCCGCCCCACGTCGTCGCTTCTGGTCAAGACCAACGAGACCGGTCAGATCCCCGTTGTCGACGCCACCACCCGCGCCGACGCCCTCACCGACCTGCGGTTCTGGCGTGCCGACGTCCTGGTACTCCCGAAAGCAAGCAACGACAACGCGCTGCGTCAGACGGTCAACGCTCTGGTGGGCTTCGACGCCACCTCGGTCGACGACGTCTGGGTGTGGGACGTCCGTGACCTCGTGAGCGGTAAGACGACCAACAAGTAGCGCTTCCTTAAGTCGTCTCTCAGGATGTAACGGGCGACACTCGCCTAACATCGTTCCTTGTGCCGTCTGACGTAGTAGTGCCCCCGCAGTCTCCGCCCACTGGCCCCGACGCTCGCCCCGAGTCGGATGCCCAACGGGTGCAGAAGGCACGAATCATCGCGATCGTCACCGGTCTGCTCGGCATGCTGTTGGCGCTCGCCACCCCGTTCCTCCCGGTCGACCAGAAGGCAGCAAGTGTCAGCTGGCCGCAGGACGGGTCGTTGAACAGCGTCTCGGCGCCGCTGATCTCCTACTCCCCGACCTCCCTCGACATCACCATCCCGTGCCCCGCGCTTGGCCAGCTCGGCGAAGACGGCGGCACGCTGGTCTCGACCATGCCGAACGGTGCGCCCGACCGCGATGCGCGCGGCCTGACCGTTCGGACCACCGCGGATCGCCTCGAGGCGATCACCCGCGAATCGGTCCTGATCTCGGCGCCATTGGGCGAACTCACCGGATGCACCGCGCTGACCATCACCAGCGACTACCAGCAGACCGTCGCCACCGTCACCGGAATCGACGGCCTGACAACAACCCTGACCGGCGACTACCGTCCGCAGGTTGTCGGCATCTTCACCGATCTGCAAGGCGCTCCGCCGGCGGGCCTGTCCGTCGACATGGACATCGACTCCCGATTCTCTTCCAGCCCAACACTTCTCAAACTCTTTGCGATGATCGTCGCGGCACTCTCCACGATCGTCTCGCTGTACGCGCTGCACCGGATCGACGGCGTCGACGGCCGACGCGCACGACGGTTCCTCCCGGCGCGGTGGTGGAAATTCACGGGCGTCGACGGTCTGGTCATCGGCACGCTCCTGCTGTGGCATGTGGTGGGCGCCAACACGTCCGACGACGGATACCTCCTCGGCATGGCCCGGGTTTCGGAACATTCGGGATACATGGCCAACTACTTCCGTTGGTTCGGTGTTCCCGAAGCGCCGTTCGGTTGGTACTACGACGTCCTCGCGGCGTTCACCAAGGTGAGCACTGCCAGCATGTGGATGCGGTTGCCCGCGTTGATCGCCGGCATCCTGTGCTGGATGGTGATCAGCCGCGAGGTGATCCCGCGGCTCGGTGTTGCGGTGCGCCGCAACAAGGTTGCCATCTGGACCGGCGGCCTCGTGTTCCTGGCGTTCTGGTTGCCGTACAACAACGGTTTGCGTCCCGAACCGATCATCGCGCTCGGCGCTCTGCTGACGTGGTGCTCCATCGAACGTGCCGTTGCCACAGGCCGTTTGCTGCCTGCGGCGGTTGCGGTGCTGATCGCCGCGTTCTCCCTCGCTGCCGGCCCGTCGGGACTCATCGCGATCGGTGCACTGCTCGCCGGGGCGCGCCCCATCGTGCAGATCTTGATCGCCCGAGGCAAACGAGTGGGTTTCTTCTCGCAGATCATGCCGGTCCTCGCGGCCGGAACCGTCGTACTTGTTGCGGTGTTTGCCGATCAGACGTTGGCAACGGTGCTCGAATCGACCAGGGTGCGAACAGCTATCGGCCCCAACGTCCCGTGGTTCGAGGAGCGAGTTCGCTGGGACGCTTTGATGACAATCTCCCCCGACGGCTCGTTGGCACGCCGCTTCGGCATGTTCGTGATGATCGTCGGACTGATCTTCTGCGTCATGCTGATCCTGCGGAAGGGCCGGATTCCCGGCACCGCGATCGGGCCGTCGCGCCGGATCCTGGGCATCGTGTTCGCGTCGCTGCTCCTCATGCAGTTCACGCCGACCAAGTGGACTCACCACTTCGGCGTGTATGCGGGGCTGGCAGCAACGGTGGCCGTGCTCGCCGCGGTGGGAGTCAGCGCGTCGAGCATGCGTTCGAAACGGAACCGCGCGCTCTTTGCCGCAGGCATCCTGTTCATCCTGGCCGTGGCGTTCACCAGCTCCAACGGCTGGTGGTACGTCTCGAGTTACGGCGTCCCGTGGTGGGACAAGCCGCCGTCCATCGCCGGCAAGGGCTTCTCCACCGCGTTCCTCGGCCTGACGATTCTCGCGTTGCTGCTGGCTGCGTGGTTCCACGTTCGTGAACCCCTCGAGAAGTCGACTCCGAAGAAGAACAACGGCCGGACAGCTCGCCTGCTCGCAGCGTCCCCGTTGACGATCGCGGCAGGCGCGGTTGTGCTGTTCGAGGTGTTGTCCCTGGTCAAAGGCGCAGTCGCGCAGTATCCGGCGTACTCGATCGGCAAATCCAACGTCGAATCCGTCTTCGGCGGAACTTGTGGCCTCGCCGGTGAGGTCCTGGTCGAATCCGATCCCGATACCGGTGTTCTGCAGCTGATCGACCGCCCCGCCGACCTGGCAGGCGCAGGCGCTTTCGGGGCAACCGAATCAACAGGATTCACCCCGGACGGAGTGGCGAGCGACCTGACCGCAGATGCCGAGGACAAGGCTGCCGGCAGCGCCAACAGCCTCGACACCACCACGTCGGCAAACGGCACCACCACCCCGGGAACGGGCGCAGGTACCGGAGGCGGATCGGCGTCGACGGCCGGAATCAACGGAAGCAACGTTGCGCTCCCGTTCGGCCTCGATCCCGCGACCACTCCGGTTCTCGGCAGCTTCGGCTCGTCGGAAGCCGCTTCCCTGACCACCGGTTGGTACGCCTTGCCGCAGCGCAGTGACGCGGCGCCGCTGCTGACCATCGCTGCCGCCGGGCGTATCCGCTACGTCGACACCGACGGCATCGTCACACCAGGTGCAGTTGTCCACGTCGAATACGGCAAGACGCAGGCCGACGGCAGCGTGACAGCGCTCGGCCAGATCGCTCCGATCGACATCGGCCCGTCTCCGTCGTGGCGCAACCTGCGTGTCCCGATGGATCAGCTCCCCGCCGATGCCGACACCGTGCGTGTGATCGCCAGTGACTCCGACATCGGCGGCGAGAAGTGGGTTGCACTCACCCCGCCGCGGGTTTCCGACATGCGCACTCTGCAGAGCGTCGTCGGATCCACCGATCCGGTACTGATGGACTGGGCTGTGGGTCTTGCGTTCCCGTGCCAACGTCCGGTCGATCATCTCTACGGCGTGGCCGAAGTTCCGGACTGGCGCATCCTTCCCGATCGCATCGGTGCGGAGTCCACCAATGCCTGGCAGGACCACTACGGCGGCGGTCCGCTCGGTTGGACCAGTGAGTTGCTTGCAGCCCGCACCTTGCCGACGTATCTCGACAACGACTGGGATCGCGACTGGGGTTCGCTCGAGCAGTACACACCGCTCGATCCGGCGGCGGAACCCGCTCAGATCGACGTGACAACCGAGACCCGTTCGGGCACCTGGACACCAGGTCCGATTCGTTACCAGTCATAACTGTTACCGGTGGACCTACCAAACCTCCCGGGCACGGTAGGTCCACGGGTAACACTCGCATAACATCGGTAGCCGTGCCAGACGTCGCCACAGTGCCACCCTTAACTCCGAGTTCGCCGCCATCCCGTCCGGATGCACGGATGCGCTTCCGACAAACGCGATTGATCGCGATAATCGCGGGCCTCATCGGATTTGTTCTGGCACTCGCCACCCCGCTTCTTCCGGTGGTGCAGACGACGGCAGCGGTCAACTGGCCGCAGAACGGCGTGATCGGCGACGTCGAGGCACCCTTGATGGCTCAGGTCCCCATCGACGTCAACGCGTC
Source organism: Rhodococcus globerulus (assembly GCF_019334125.1). Lineage (NCBI taxonomy): Bacteria > Bacillati > Actinomycetota > Actinomycetes > Mycobacteriales > Nocardiaceae > Rhodococcus > Rhodococcus globerulus. Next base: position 4,568,562 of record NZ_CP079698.1, on the reverse strand, counting down.
GATACCCTGCACCGCTGTCGGCTCCCTTCCCGCGGGCGGCGGCATTCTCATGTCCACGGCCCCCGCTCAGGGCGACGGTGCGGCCCTCAGTTCCATGTTTGTGCGTGTGTCCGAAAGCAACGTCGACGTCCTTGACCGCAATGTCGTCGTGGCGTCGGCTTCGCGTGAGGACGTCGAGTCCAGTCGCTGCACCGCCATCACGTTCAACTCCGACGTCGACCGGACCGCCGCAGCATTCGAGGGACTCACCTACCCCGACGGCAACCCCGTTCGTGGACAACTCGACGGCGACTTCCGCCCCCAGGTGGTCGGTGTCTTCAGCGACCTCCCCGACGGCGCGGCCCCCGAGGGTCTCGGATTCTCGATGACCGTCGATTCCCGGTTCTCGTCCAGTCCGACGACGCTCAAGCTGGTTGCGATGATCGTGGCCGTCTTGTCCACGATCGTGTCGCTGATCGCCCTCGCCAAGCTCGACGGAATCGACGGCCGCACTCACCGCCGCTTCCTCCCCGCACGCTGGTGGAAGTTCTCCGGACTCGACGGCGTTGTTGTCGGCACGTTGACGTTGTGGCACTTCATCGGCGCAAACACGTCCGACGACGGTTATCTCCTCACCATGGCCCGCGTTGCTCCCGACGCCGGATACATGGCCAACTACTTCCGCTGGTTCGGCGTCCCCGAAGCCCCGTTCGGTTGGTACTACGACGTGCTGGCGGTGATGGCCAAGATCTCGACGGCCAGCCCGTTCATGCGCCTGCCCGCGTTGATTGCCGGAATCCTGTGCTGGATGGTCATCAGCCGTGAAGTTGTTCCACGCCTCGGACGTGCGGTCCGCCGGAGCAACGTCGCGCTGTGGACCGGCGGGATGGTCTTCCTCGCATTCTGGCTCGCATACAACAACGGTCTGCGACCCGAGCCCATCGTCGCGCTCGGCGCCCTGCTGACGTGGTGCTCCATCGAGCGCGCCATCGCGACCGGCCGACTGTTCCCGGCTGCCGTTGCAGTGCTGATCGGCGCCTTTACCCTCGCTGCTGCCCCCACCGGATTGATGTGTATCGCAGCACTTCTCGCGGGTATCCGGCCGCTCATCCGAATCGTCGTGAAGCGTCACCGTGAGGTCGGCACACTGCCACTGCTTGCACCGATCGCGGCGGCCGGAACCTTGGTGCTTGTCGTCATCTTTGCTGATCAGACGCTGGCCGGCGTTCTCGAGGCCACCCGCGTCCGGACCATCATCGGACCGAATCTCGAGTGGTACAAAGACTTCCTGCGGTACTACTACCTCTTTGTCGACACGGTCGACGGCTCGGTAGCCCGCCGATTCGCCTTCCTGACGATGATCCTGTGCCTCTTCACGACGCTCTTCGTGTTGCTCCGACGCGGCCGGGTTCCCGGCGCCGCTACGGGTCCGTCGTGGCGTCTGGTCGGAGTTGTCTTCGGCACCATCTTCTTCATGATGTTCAACCCCACCAAGTGGACTCACCACTTCGGTGCGTACGCCGGCATCGCCGGTTCGCTCGCGGCACTGACAGCTGTTGCTGTATCCGCGTCTGCACTGCGATCGCGCCGCAACCGCTCGGTGTTCGTAGCTGGCCTGCTCCTGATGCTGGCGTTGACCTTTGCCGGCATCAACGGCTACTGGTATGTCTCGAGTTACGGTGTGCCGTGGTTCGACAAGACTGTTTCCTTGAGCGGACACGAATCAAACACCCTGTTCCTCGCACTCTTCGGGCTCGCTCTGGCCGTCGCGGCCTGGCAGTACCTGCGTGAAGGATTTGCGGCGGCACCGGAAAAGCCGAACACCGTCAAGGGCAAGCGGATTCGCAAATTTGCCGCAGCGCCGCTGACCGTGATCGCCGGCCTCATGGTGCTCTTCGAAGTCCTCTCTCTCCTCAAGGGCGCCGTCTCCCAGTACCCGGCATACTCACTGGGCCGTAGCAACATCGAAGCCCTCGCCGGAAAAACCTGCGGCATGGCCGAAGACGTGTTGGCCGAGACCGACGTCAACTCCGGCAACCTGGCGCCCATCCCCGGCCCTGGATTCAATGCCGAAGACCCCTTGGCCGGCGAAGAGGCGAAGGGCTTCTCCGCCAACGGTGTTCCCACCGATCTGACCGCGGACTACATCGAGGTCAAGCAGGGCATGGGAAACACCGACACCCAAAGCGTCGGCCCCACATTCGAAACCGGTTCGGACTCCGGAACCAGCGGCGGCACCGGCAATATCGGCGTCAACGGGTCCACCGCCAAACTCCCATACGGCCTCGACCCGGCCACTACGCCCATCATGGGCAGCTACCAGGCCGGCGTGCAGGAACCGGCGTCACTGATCTCGAGCTGGTATCAATTACCCGCTCGCAGTGAACAATCTCCGCTTGTTGTCATGTCGGTGGCCGGACGCGTCTGGTCCGTCGACAACACCGGAGCGGTGACCTACGGCCAGTCACTGCTCGTCGAGTACGGCAAAACGCAGCCGGACGGGACAGTGGCACTGCAGGGTTCGTACATGCCCCGCGACATCGGGCCGGCGCCGTCGTGGCGCAATGTTCGTATCCCGATCGACGAACTCGCCACCGACGCCGACGCAGTCCGCGTGGTTGCCTTCGATCCCAACCTCACCGGCGATCAGTGGATGGCGTTCACGCCGCCTCGCGTGCCGAAGCTCGAGTCACTCAACTCGTACCTCGGCAGCGAGCAGCCGATTCTGCTGGACTGGGCTGTCGGCCTTCAGTTCCCGTGCCAGCGTCCGTTCTCGCATGTGAACGGCGTCGCGGAGATGCCGAACTTCCGCATCCTCCCGGACCGGCCACTGGCTGTCAGTTCGACCGACACGTGGCAGTCCGCGGACAACGGCGGGCCGCTCGGGTTCACCGAGGTCCTGGCCGAGGCCACGGCAGTCCCGACGTACCTGAAGAACGACTGGGCCCGCGACTGGGGATCTCTCGAACGTTACGACCGGTACTTCCCGAATGCCGTTCCGGCAGAAGTGGAGACGGGCACCGCAACCCGCTCGGGAATGTGGATGCCCGGCGAGATGCGGGTGCACTAGACGGCACTACCTACTCGGGTGCGACGTACGGAGACGGCCGAGACCGCTCCGACAACTACGACGCACCCGAGTAGCTGCGCAGCACTTGGCCGTTCACCCAGGAGAACGACCGCCAGCAGTACGGCAAGTACCGGCTGCATGAGCAGTAGCGTCGCACCCACCTCCGCAGGCAGCCGAGGTAGCGAATAGCCCATCAGCATCCAGCCGAACACCTGGCCGACCAGAGCAAGAGCGGCCAGCCAGATGAACGATTCCCAGCCGGGGGTGAAATCGATCTGTCCCCACAGTGATCCGATCAGGGAACCGGCAATTCCTGCCGAGGCTGTCGACACCAGCACCTGACTCGCCGCACGGTCGGCCGCGCCGATCCGGCCGACAACGAAGATGTAGCCGCCGTAGGCGATTCCGGAGATCAGGGACAGCACTGTTCCCCACAGCAGATCCGTCCCGGCCGCTGCGCCGCCGAACACACCGCCCGCCAAGGCAATTCCGGTGAACATGAAGGGCAACGCAAACAGAAAGCGCAGCGGAACGCGATTGCCGAACACCAGCCAGGACAACGCGGGCACCACGATCACCTGCACATTCACGACGACGCTTGCTATCCCGGCGCCGATCATGAGAATCGACTGCGACCACAGAGCAAAGTCCAGCCCGAGCAGGATGCCGCCCAATGCTTGCAGCACCAGCGCCCTTCGGGTTGGCATTCCCACTCGTCGATACTCGCGCCACGCCAGCAGGGCCAGCGGCGGCAAGGCCAGGAAACACCGGAAGAAGACCGCGGTCGACGGCGACACATCTGCCAGTTTGATCAGAATCGAACTGACGGAGATAGCAGCGGCGCCGCCGATGACCAGTAATCGAGGATCGAAGCGAGCCTGAGTAATTCGGGTGGGCGTGCGCGTGGGTGAGGTCAAGGTGGTCACTCCCACAATGTTCCTGCCGCTAACTATTCAGCACAAGCAAATATTCGGATCGCATATTGCGTAGCATTACTACCGTGTTGAACCTCGAAAGGCTGCGTGCCCTGCACGCCGTCGCAGAAAACGGATCAGTTGCCGCTGCCGCGCGCACTCTGCACGTCACGCCGTCGGGCATCTCACAACAGCTGAACAAACTCGAGCGCGAAGTTGGTGTGGCGCTACTCGTTCCCCAAGGCCGAGGCGTACGGCTCACCGAAGCGGGCCGCGTCCTCGCCCGGCGAACCGCCGAGGTTCTCTCGGTACTCGCTCAGGCCGAGGCCGAAATCGCGTCACTGCACAGCGAAGTGACGGGACGACTGCGCCTGGGCGCACTCGTCTCTCCCAGCCGGACGGTGCTGCCGAAAGCTGTCGCCGAGATCAAACGCGCGCATCCCCAACTCGAGATCACCTTCACCGAAGGCGAATCCGAGGAACTTCTCCCCGCCCTCATCCGCCGCGACCTGGATGTTGTTGTGGTCGACAGCTGGAGCACTCTACCCATCGAACTTCCTGACGGGCTCTCGTTCACCCCGGTGTACGACGACGTCGCGGTGGTCGCCATCCCCGCGTCACATCCGCTGGCGGAGAACAAGGTTGTTGCGCTGCGCGAGTTGTCCGACCACGCGTGGGCGGGTTGGACGCGCGGCACGGATTTCCACACCTTCACCGTCAGAGTCTTGCGCGCACAAGGATTCGACCCACGAATCGATTACGAGGTAGCCGAGTTCCCCGCGCAAGTGGAATTTGTGGCGCAAGGGCTTGCCGTAGCGCTGATTCCGCGTCTCGCGAGAGTGATACCACCGGTAGGTGTTCGGATGCGCGACACTCTTCCGCCGCTGCGACGCGACATCTACGTGGCCTGGCGGACCGACAGCGAGCGGCCCGCTGTGCGGGCAGCGATCGAGGCGCTGCGTGAACAGTTCGATGCCCTGGATACAGCGCAGGATACGGCACAGGACACGGTTGACTAGGACAATTCAACGACAACGGCCCGGCACTTCGAAAGAAGTACCGGGCCGCGACAACTGAACGGTTACAGCGGCATCAAGTTGTGCTTGCGCGGGTTCTTGAAAATCGTCTTGTCCTTGAGCAACTTCAGAGCCTTACGGATTTCGAGACGCGTCTGTGAGGGCTCGATCACCGCGTCGATGTATCCGCGCTCAGCCGCGATGTACGGCGTCGCGACAAACTCGTTGTAGTAGTTGATCAGCTGCGCACGCACGGCAGGTGCGTTGTCGCCCGCTTCGGCAAGCTGACGGCGGCCCATGATGTTGACGGCACCCTCGGCGCCCATCACAGCGATACGCGCCGTCGGCCACGCGAGGTTGATGTCGGCGCCGAGCTGCTTGCAACCCATGACGGCGTACCCGCCGCCGTACGCCTTACGAACTACCACGGTCACCTTCGGCACAGTGGCTTCGATGTACGAGAACAGGAAACGCCCGCCGCGCTTGATGACGCCGACTTTTTCCTGATCGACGCCGGGAAGGAAACCCGGTGTATCGACGACAAAGACGAGCGGGATGTTGAACGCGTCGCACAGGCGGACGAAGTGCGCAGCCTTGTCGGAACTCGCCGCATCGAGGGCACCACTGAGGTACGTGGGCTGATTCGCGACAACCCCCACAGGCAAGCCGTCGACGCGGGAGAACCCGGTGATCACGTTGTGCGCGACCTGGGCTCCGATTTCGTGGAAGGTGCCGTCGTCGAAGATCCGCAGAATGATGTCGTGCATGTCGTAGCCGGCGTTGTCCGCGTCCGGCATGAAGGCATCGAGTTCGAGGTCCGTCTCGGTGATCTCGGGTTCGAGGCCCGGATTGATGAGCGGCGCCTTCTCCTGCCATGAGGAGGGCATGAAGCTCAGGTACTCACGCACCCACTCGAACGCAGCCTTCTCGTCCGGGGCGACGTGATGGATGTTTCCGTTCTCTGCCTGCTTGCGCGCTCCACCGAGGTCGTCGAGGCTGACCTCTTCGCCGGTCACCGACTTGATGACGTCGGGGCCGGTGACAAACATGTAGGACTCTTCGGTGGCAACCACGACGTCGGTGTTGATCGGCGCGTATACCGCTCCACCGGCACACTTTCCGAGAATCACCGAAATCTGCGGGCACACGCCGGACAAAGGCTCCTGACGTGAACCCATGTTGGCGTACCACGCAAGTGAGGAGACCGCGTCCTGAATTCGGGCTCCACCGGAATCGTTGATGCCGACGACCGGGCAGCCCACTTTGAGGGCAAAGTCGTTGACAGCGGCGACCTTCCGGCCGAACATCTCGCCGGCAGCGCCGCCGAACACCGTCTGATCGTGCGCAAATACAGCGACGGGGCGCCCGTCGACGGTTCCGTGTCCGGTCATGACGCCGTCGCTGTACGGATTGCCTTCGCCCGCCATTTTGACCAACGCGCCGATCTCGATGAAACTGCCTGGATCGAGAAGCATGTCGATGCGCTGACGGGGCGTGCTGTGCCCTGCCTCGTCGCGCTTGGCAATGGCCCGGGCGGAGCCGGGTTCCTTTGCCTTCTCCAACTTTTCGCGGAGTTCAGCAAGCTTCTCCGCGGTGGTTGTCGTCACTTCTGAACTCCGGTTTCCGCTGCTTTGATCTGGGCTGTTTCGATCTGGGCCAGCTTGGTGGTGAGGTCTGCCGCGACCTTCGAGATATACGGCTCGTCCACGATCTGCAGGTGATCCCCGCCGATGTAGACGACCTCGAGGTTCTTCACGTAGCTGCCCCAACCACCGTCTGCCTTACGGGTTTTGAATGCAGGCTCGAGCGTCATCAGTTCGTCGTGGTACTTGTCTGCCATGTAGATCACGACGTCGCCGTCGTAACTCTGGAACTTGGCGGTCTGGATGGCGCGATTGTCCAGGAACGACGTCCGCTGGTGCTCGATGATGCCGCCGGGGATCTTGACGCCACTCATCTTGATCATGTCCATCAGGAACTGCATCTGATCTTCATCGGATTCGATTTCGGCCAGAACATCCACGGGCAATGGCACATCGAGGTTGTAGGTGCGCTTCGCGAAGGCTCCGTACCGCTCCCACCGCTTCCGTCGCTCCTCCGCGGTGTCCGGAACGTCCTCGCCGGCCATGACGGTGTCGAGCATGCCGACAACCCGCACATCGGCCCCCTGCTTGCGCAGGATGGCTGCGACGGCATACGCCAGCACGCCGCCGAGCGACCAACCGCACAACACGTACGGTCCGTCACCCTGAATTTCACGGAGCAACGGCACGTACTCTTCGGCGCGCTTCTCGATCGGGCCTTCTGTGCGCTCGAACCCGTACATCGGCGTGCCGGCAGGCAGACGCTTGAGCAGTGGTTCGTACGCAACGGTGGATCCACCGGCCGGGTGGAACACGAATACCGGTACGGCAGTGGAACCTTCGGGGCGGCCGCGCAGAATACGCACCACACCGTCGATCTTGCCCTCGTCTTCGAGGTACTGACGCACAACGTCCGCAAGGTCTTCGATCGTGCCGGAACCACGTACGTCGTCGACGGTGACTTCGCCGCCGGCCCGCTCGGACAGCCGGACAGCCAACTTCTGTGCCAGATCGTCGTCGACGGTGGGCAGAGCATTGAAAATGCCCTTGGCCGACTTGCCGGTGACCACTGCCCACGTCGCAAACGTCAAGCGTTCAGCGGCATCTCGCGGCGGGACGTCGGAACCTGCGTCGTCCGCTGTGCCCGCACGGGAAGGATCGGCAGCAGGCATCTCCACCGGGAGCTCAACCGAAGCCGACGCCGAAACCACCTCGACGTCGCCGGCATCCGCCGCCAACTTCTCGGCGGCCTGCTGATCGGCCATCGCCTGAACCTCTTCGCGGTTCTCGATGGCGTAGCGCAGGTACTTGTTGACCTCGAGCAGGCTTGCATCCTTGACTGCCTGGAGCTGCAACTGCGGAATGTCGAACTCGTACTCGACGCGGTTCTTGATGCGCATCGCCATGAGCGAATCGAGACCGAGTTCGATGAGCGGAACCTCGGCCGGCAGATCTTCCGGCGAGTAACCCATGGATTCCGCGACAACGATCCTCAGACGGTCGTCGAGGCTCTGCGAACCGTGGGGATCCCACTTGTCGCCGGCATCTTCGACTACCTCGGCAAGAGCTTCCATAGTGCCCGTCGGACGGGCCGGTGCGGCGACGACAAGCTCGGGCAAAGCCTCACCCGACGTGACAACCGCGTCGAACAGCAATCGGAAGGAGCCGTTCTCGCGGGCATGCACCTGCACCGACGCTCCGCCCGGGTGCGGGTTGAGCGTAGTGGTGACCGTCGTGGCGCCTGAAAGCTCGCCGTGCGGGACGGCCGCGGTGAGCGTCACATCCGAAAGAACCTGAGCTGCAGCGGCTGTCACCAGAGCGGCCAGGTCGGAGACGACGGATGCGTCGGCTTCCCACACGTGGCGGCCGTCGGGCAGTGCAACGTGCGAACCGGGAGCGCGTCCCGAGCCGCCCGCATTGACCCGAATGTCGAGCCAGTACGGCTTGCGCACAAAAGCAGTGCGTGGCAGAACTGCGAATTCACCTGCGGGAAGCAGAGATTCGAGATTCACAGCGTGACCGTGAACGTACAGCTGAGCCAAAGCCGACAGCACGCCGACGGACTCGTCTTCCTTACGCTTGAGCGTCTGAATGAGCTGCATGTCGTGCAGGCCGGCATCGAATGCCGTTGCGGCGACGGACATCAAGGTCACCGGATTGGGAGCAAGTTCCACAAACGTGGTGTGGCCGTTGGCAACTGCCAGACGCACAGCGTTGGTGAAGTACACACTGTGGCGCAGTCCCTTGACCCAGTACGCTTCCTGGTGGATCGGCTCGTGGCCGGCCTTGTAGAACGTGTCCTGATCGACGGACGAGTAGACGCCCACCTTCAACGTCGACGCTTCGATACCGGCCAATTCGGCAGCCAGTTCGCCGAGCAGCGGATCTACCTGCGACGTATGGCTTGCACCCTTGGTCTGCAGAACGCGAGCCATCTTGCCGTCGGCCTCAGCGGCGGCGACGATTGCCTCGATATCGGGCTGCGGTCCACCGATCACCGTGTGCGTCGGCGCCGCGTACACGCAGACCTCGAGCTTGGGATACGTGGGCAGCAGCGCTTCGATCTCGGTCGCGCTGTATTCGAGCAGAGCCATCAGGCGGATGTCGTCACCGACCAGAGCGCCCTCGGCTTCGCCCATCAGACGCGAACGCGAACAGATAACGCGGACAGCATCTTCCAGATTCAGGCCACCGGACACGTAGGCCGCCGCAGCCTCACCCATCGAGTGCGGAACAACAGCGTCGGCGTCGGCGCCGTGATGACGCAGCAGTGCGGCCAGGCCGACCTGAATGGTGAAGATCGCGACCTGAGCGGTTTCGACGTTGTACTCGAACGAGTCGTCGAGGAACATCTCGGCCACCGAGTACCCGGCCTCGTCCTGGATCAGCACGTCGACCTCGTCGACGGCTGCCTTGAACGCCGAATTCTCCAGATACAGCTGCTTGGCCATCTTGCGGTGCTGCGAACCGAAGCCCGAGAACACCCACACCGCCCCCTTGGGCGACGGTGCGTCGGCGGAGAACACACCGGCAGCGGGCTTTCCGGCAGCAACGGCGCGCAGGGCGCTGATGGCTTCGGAACGAGTCTTGACTACAACGGCGGCGCGTGAGCGGCCGTGATTACGACGCGAGAGTGTGCGCGCGACATCCACCAGCGGCGTCGTGCTGCCCTCTTCGGTTTCGAGCCAGTCCGCCAGATCAGCAGCGGCGCGGCGACGACGCGACGGCAATGCGCCGGAAACCGCGAGCACAACCGTCTGGTCTTCGACGAGCCCCATCGACTGCGCTGCGTCGGCAAGAACACCGGCAGCTTCGGTCTCGACATCCAGCGTCTCGACATCCAGATCAGCATCGGAGTCCGAAACAACAGCGACTGCCGGCACGTACTCCGTCACCACGACGTGCGCGTTGGTTCCACCGAAACCGAAGCCGGACACACCGGCGATGGCCTTGCCGGTGTAGCGGGGCCACTCGGTGGCCTCGGGCGTCACCTGCAGGTGCGCCTTCTCGAAATCGATGTGCGGGTTCGGGCCCAGGTAGTTGAGCGTCGCGGGAATCTTGTTTTCCTGCATCGCCAGGACAACCTTGATCAGGCCGGCAGCGCCGGCTGCGGCCTCGAGGTGCCCGAAGTTGGTCTTTGCGCTGCCGAGCAGTGCCGGCTTGTTGTCGTCACGTCCACGCCCGACAACGCGGCTGAGCGCGTCGGCCTCGATGGGATCACCGAGATCGGTGCCGGTGCCGTGAGCTTCGATGTAGTCGACGGTGCTCGGCAGAATGCCGGCGTCGCGGTACGCAAAACGCAACACGTCGGCCTGAGCGTCCGGGTTGGGTGCAAGCAGTCCGTTGGAGCGGCCGTCCTGATTGACGGCGGAACCGGCGATGACCGCAAGGATGGAATCGCCGTCACGCTCGGCATCTTCGAGACGCTTGAGCACAACAAGTCCGCCGCCCTCGCTGCGAACGATTCCCTGTGCCTGAGCCGAGAAGGCGCGCAGTTTGCCGTCGGGAGCGAGCATGCCGATCTGATCGAACCCGAGAGTTCCGGGAGGGGCCAGCAGCATGTTGATGCCGCCGGCAAGAGCGATGTTGGAGTCGCCGCTGCGCAGCGAGCGCACAGCTTCGTGCACTGCGACCAGCGAAGACGAGCACGCAGTGTCCAGCGCGATGGACGGCCCGCGGAAGTCGAAGAAGTACGAGACACGGTTCGCGACGACGGCCGTCGACGTTCCCGTCAGTGCGTACGGGTGTGCGTTCGTGGGGTCGCTGACCGCGAGCAGCTGGTAGTCGTTGGCGGAACTGCCGATGAAGACACCAACCTGCTTGCCTTTGAGATCGCTCGCGGGAATGTGCGCATGCTCGAGCGCTTCCCAGGTCAGTTCGAGAGCGAGGCGCTGCTGCGGATCGACGTTGACGACCTCGAGCGGGGACATCGCGAAGAACTCCGCGTCGAATCCCTTGACGTCGTCGAGGTAGCCGCCCTTGGTGTTGGCGTTCTCGATCGCGGCCTTGAGAGCGGGATCGGACTTGAACTCGACCCAACGATCCTCGGGCAGGTCGCTGATGCCGTCGCGGCCCGCGGACAGCATCTCCCACATCTGAGACGGCGTATGTCCGGCGCCGGGGAAACGAGTCGACAAGCCGACGATGGCAATGTCGTGGGCATCCATGCTGGCGCCTGGCGCGTAGTACGACGCGTCGACGCTCTCTTCCGGCACCTCGGGCTCGCCCTCGATGATCCGAGTGGCCAGCGACGCGATGGTCGGGTGCTGATACGCAACGGTGGCAGTCAGTGTGATTCCGAGCAGATCCTCGATGTCGCCGCTCAGGGCAACCGCATCACGTGATGCGAGCCCGAACTCCTCCATCGGACGATCGTCCGTGATCGTCGTGGCCGGCTGACCGGTCGCGTCGGCGATCCAGTTGCGTAACCACTCACGGAGCTGCGCGACACTCATGTCGACACCGCTCGCGTCAGCAGTAGCGCTCACGTCTACGGAACTGTCCTGCGCACCATCTTGTTCAACCATCAACTCACCAAGCTACCGATCATGAAGGGGATGTTCCTCAAACGCTATCGGGGAATGCCGTCTGCTGATAGCCACCACGCAGCGTCCCCTCGATGTAGCTTGCCTTGCACGCGCGGCGAGCGATCTTGCCGCTGGACGTACGCGGAATGGAACCGGCCGGAACAAGCAGGATGTCGCGTGCGGTCACACCGTGACGAGTCGAGATCGCGGCGCGGACCGTATCCGCGATCGGCTGCGGGTCGGCTTTACCGGCACCGGGTGCACGCTCGGCCACGATGACCAACTGCTCCGAGGAATCGTCGTCGTCGAACGTCAGACCCGAGTGGGAATTCGAGAAGACGACGGCAGGCAACTGGTTTGCCGGAACGGCAAACGCCGCGATGAAGCCCGGACGCAATGCGGGGCTCGCGTCCTGAGCGGAAGACTCGAGATCCTGCGGGTAGTGATTGCGGCCGTCGACGATCACCAGGTCCTTGACGCGACCGGTGATGTACAGCTCGCCGTCGACGTAGACGCCGTAGTCGCCGGTACGCATCCAGTGCGCGTCCAGCGGCAGATCGTCGGTGTGGCTGTCTTCCGGCAGGCGGTTGGTCAGCGTGTTGTGGAACGTCTCGGCGGTCTCTTCGGGGCGGCCCCAGTAACCGACGCCGATGTTCTCGCCGTGCAGCCAGATCTCGCCGACGTGGTTGTCGGGGACCTCGGTCTGCGTTTCGGGGTCGACGATGGCGGCCCACTGGCTGCGTGAGACGTATCCACAGGACACCTGCGCGATGGCGTTGTCGGCGTGCTGATCGACGATGACCATGCGGCCGTTGTTGAGCTCGTTGCGGTCGACGTAGATGACCTTGGCCTCGTCGGAATGCTTGGTCGACGACACGAAAAGCGTCGCCTCCGCCATGCCGTACGACGGCTTGATCGCCGTCTTGGGGAGACCGTAAGGCGCAAACGCCTCGTTGAATTTGCGCATCGACGCCGTCGTGACCGGCTCACTGCCGTTGATCAGGCCGATGACGTTGCTCAGGTCGAGGTGCTCGCCGTCCTTGGGCAGGCCACGGGCAGCAGCATGCTCGAAAGCGAAGTTGGGGGCGGCCGCGAAGGTGCCTGCGCCGTCCGAGGCCGCTGCGAGTTCCTTGATCCAGCGGTTGGGCCGCTGAACGAAGGCGCGCGGACTCATGATGGTGATGTACTTGCCACCGAACGCAGGCAGGATGACCGTCAGCAGACCCATGTCGTGAAACAGGGGCAGCCAGGTGACGCCGCGTGAATCTTCGGTGAGCTCGATGGAGTCGACCATCTGCAGTGCATTGGTGCCGACAGCACGGTGGGTGATCTCCACACCGGCCGGAACTCGCGTCGAACCCGACGTGTACTGCAGGTAGGCGATGTCGTCGAAGCCGATATCGGGGCGAACCCAGGTTTCGCCGACGGTATCGGGAATGGCGTCGACGGCGATGATGCGCGGGCGTTCGGCGGCGGGCAGCGAACGGAACAACGCACGCACACCTGCGGCCGATGATCCGGCAGTCAGGATTGCCGACGGCTTGCAGTCCCCGAGAACGGCGTGCAGGCGATCGGAGTGGCCGGGCTCGTCCGGATCGAAGAGCGGAACGGCGATGGAACCGGCCTGGATGGCCGCGAAGAACGAAATGACATAGTCGAGACCCTGAGGTGCCAGGATCGCCACGCGGTCGCCAGGCTTGGTGACCTGCTGGAGGCGGGCGGCAACAGCACGCAGACGTACACCGAACTGGTGCCACGTCAGCTCCTGTGCTTCACCGTCACGCTCACGCGAGTAATCGATGTAGCGGTACGCGAGCTCGTCCGCGTTCACACGCGAGTGTTGCTCGACGTAGTCGACCAGAGTGAAGCCCTCTTTCAGGCGAATCCGGCCCTTCTCGTCGAGAAAACCATCGAACAGCGCGTTCATTCCATCTCCTCCGAAGCGATCACACAAGCATTTTTGGTCATGCTTGCGCCCCAGACTTCCTTCGCTCTCTCGGGTATATCGTCAATCAATCGAAACGCACTACGTGCGCAACTCACCTGAATCACTTCATCGATCCCAAACCATCGATATGTTACAGATCGGCATCATCCGCATCGCCGCGCGTGCTCGGCCTCAGGGATCGTGGCGAGCGAAGAACCGATCGTGGCGATCGTGTCCAGCGGCGTCGACACAGCCGATTCGCACTCCTCGAAAGTGCCGACTGCCAGGCACGCAGAGCCTGGCGGCTCCGGGGCGCCGCGCGTGCGCTCCACCGCTGCACCCCGCGGGATGCCGTGACCTGGAGTTGTGATCATCCCCACCCTGCAGCGAACTGCGAGCCGGGGCGCGCGACGCGCACCAAGGCTGTGGGTGGAACCCATGGATCACTCCTTCGTAGTCAACAGGCTGGAACATCCGAACTTACTCGCCAGTCACGTTCGTGACAGCACTTTAGAGGACCAGGCGAGCAGTGGTCGCACTTTGCCACGACCAATCCAGCAGACTACTCGCCGACGCACCCCAGCCAGACAAAAAGGATCAACTGTGCGGGGGCGTCGGCGCCCCGTTGATCATGTCCGCTGCCCACTGTGCCATCCATTGGGTCGCCGTCGTGCCATCCGAATCAACTTGGAAGGAGTTGTACATGGCATGCACAGGATTGTTGTAGTACTCCGCCAAACGCGGCAGCGACGTCATGAGGTTGCCCGGATTCATCGCTCCTGCCGGGGCGTCACAGATTCCGTCACTCGGCGCACAGATCTGATAGGTGCGGTCGTTCAGCTTGCCGAACCCACCCTCACGGGGACCCGTCATCGTCAGACCCGGCAACTTCAAACCGTTCAGCGACAGCTCGGCACCCACACCGGCAACGCTTGGGCCAACGGTAATTCCGTACGCGGGATCACGACGCCCGTCCGCGATCAAGCCGACACCGAGCACCAGATCTGCCGGCACTGCGCCCGTCCCGTTGCCGATACTCGCGGCTACGTCACCGGCGATGACCGCGCCCTGCGAGAAGCCGGTGAGTACGTAACTCGTCAGTGGGCACTCGGCATGGCGCTGCACCAGAAAGTCGTTGGTGGCAGCAGTTCCCGCACCCCGGCTGTTGTTGTACGACTGCTGCCCGTCCGGCGGAAACGCCACCGGATTCGAGAACTGCGCAACGTAAGGAACCGTGTAGACATCCGCACGTGAAGCGTCGAACTGATTCTGCAAAGGACCCGTGACGTTGAGCATCAACGAAGCCGGATTTGCCGCCGGAGCATACGGATCGTCGGCAGCGCTGGACTCCCAGGTTCCAGGGATGGCAACTACCTGGACATCGGGACAACTAGCCGGCTGCGACGCCGGTTTCTCCGGTCCGGGTGGCAACGGCTCGGGTGTCGGCACCCGCCCGGCAAGGATGTACCAACCGCCGATCACCACGGCAGCGACCACCAGAATGATCAGCAGCGGGACCAGGCAACCCCGACGCTTTCCGCCTCGCGCCATCATCTATTTGCAGAATGTGGCGTTGGCGACATCGATGTAGATCTGAGCGTTGGCGGTGGCCTGCTCTGACGTGATCGCAGTGCCATCCGTCGCCGCGGAACCCACGACGGCCGTCACCAACGCAAGAATCTCCTCGTCCGAGGTGCCCTGAACATTCGCGGCGCAGATGTAGTTGGCCGTGTTGATCGCGATGCTGCCGTCACCCTCGGGAGTAACTCCCTTGGCTTTCAAACCGTCGAGGAATGCCTGTGCTTGCGGGTTGACCTCTACTTCTGTCGGACCGGGGAAACCCTCGATGCTCTGGGGCTGCTCCGGCGGAGCCGTAGCGGCCGCTCCGGGACTGGTGGGCGCTGCGGACGCCGTTGTGGTCGCGCTCGCGGAAGCCGAACTGCTCGCAGCCGACGACGATGCCGCGGCGGACGTCGTGGTCGGGGTGGAGGTGACCGTCGAGTCGTCACTTCCACAAGCGACGAGCATCCCACCGGTGATCAGTGTCAGAGAGCCCACTGCGATCGCGCGCGCAAAAGTATTTCGGTTACCCGAGAAAAGCGACATCAATGTCCGTCCTTGCCTTCAGTCGAAAGTCCATCATCAGGTTACGCAACGCACAGCGGGCAGGCACCGATCCGTGATCGGGCCCGCCCGCCGTGCGTTGTGTGTCGTACGTTGCGTCCTACGGGTGAATCTCGGTCTTGCCGTCGATCACCGTGATCCAGCCGAACTGGAAGTTCTGCTGAGTTCCACCGGGGATGTCGAACTTGTCACTGAGCGGGTATCCGAGCTTGCCGCCTTCGTAGCCGACACTCTTCCATCCGTCGAAGATCGGGCCGTTGGCGACGGACCAGGCGCCCGTTGCGGGGCTCCAGTAGATGTTGCCGCCATCGAACTCCGTGAAGCGACCGTTGTCCTTGATCGCCACTTCGTTGGACTTCGGGAACCCGAGCCATCCGTTTTCCCAACCGAGTTCGCCGTACTTGCCCATGATCATGCCGAGCACGGCGTACGTGCCGTTTGCACTGTTGTACATGGCGCCGATTTCGAAGCCCTGCACATTTCCGGCCTTGCCGGGGGTCGCGATCTCAGCTGCGGTGGGGTACTTGAGCGGACCGCCCTCGTAGCCCTGTGCTGCCCATTCGTTGAGGATCGCTCCGCGGACGGCGTGTGCGCCGGTCCACCAGGTCCAGTAGATGGAGCCGTTCTGGAAGTGGTTGAACCGTCCCTGACCGTCGGGGGTTCCGAGTTCAGGGGTCGTCGGGAAGCCGAGCGGGCCGGCAGCTGCGCCGGTGTTCATGTACTCGCCGGCGATACGGCCCGCGATGGGGTTCGCGCCGGTGGCGGAGGTCCAGTAGATGCGGCCGTTGCGGAAGTCCTGAGCCAGGCCACCCGCGACGCTGTACTCGGCTGTGACGCAGTCACCGATCCAGCTGTTTGCCGCTGCGGTTGCCGCGATGGCACCCGAAGCGCCACATGCCGGCTTCTCCACGTCGGTGCCGAGCGCGTTGGCTAGCTGCGGCCACAGCTGATGAAGCTCGAACTGCCAGTACGGCCACGAGTGCGTGCCGGACGGGCGGTAATTGATCTGCGCGGGAATGCCGAGCGAGTTGAGCTTGGTCGCAAATGTCTGCGAGGTCAGGCGCGCAAGAATCTCGAGGCCCATACCGGCGTAGTTGGTGCTGACACCGGGGATTCCCGACGGCTGATCGTACGGTCCGGTGGTGCCGCTACCGCTCGAGACGTACAGGCTGACGCCCTTGAGCTTGTCGGCCTGGGTGTACGGATCGTGGGCTGCCCACTGCGGGTTCGACGGCGGGCCCCACATCGCTGCGGAGTTGAACTTGCCCGCGTCGTTCATCGCGAACTGGATTGCCTGCGGCATTCCGAGCGACGTCGTGGTGAGGATGCCCGAGAGCGACGCGGCGAACTTGAAGAATCCGGGGTTGCGCGCGGCAAGAGACATCGCGGCCGTGCCACCCATGGAGAGACCGACCACGCCGCGGGTCTGCGTTGTGCGCCAATCGTTCTCGAGGATGGACGGAAGTTCCTTGGTGAGGAACGTCTCCCACTGGTAGAACACACCGTTGTCGGCCTCGAGCCAGTCGGAGTAGAAGCTGGACTGTCCACCGACGGGGAGAATCACGTTGACGTTCTTGTCCGCGTAGAACGACTCGGCGTCGGTCTCGGCGGTCCAGCCGTTCTCGATATCGGTGGCGCGAAGGCCGTCGAGCATCCAGACGGACGGGAAGGTTGCCGACGGGTTCACGTTCCAGTCGCGGGCCAGAAGGATCTGAACCTGAATGGGGATTCCCATCGACGGGGAGTTGATCCACAGTGCGACACGGCGCTCGCTGAGCCATTCGACCTTGCCGACGGTGGCGCCGCCCTGGTTCTGGGTTGCGGCGGGCGCGGTGAGAGCCGGGCTCGGCGCAGCGGCAGCCGTGCCTGCAGTGGTCAGACCTGCTGCGATCGGCAGAACCAGCAGTGCTGCCAGCGCTCCGACGACCTTGGTTCTATAGGTCCCGAAGGACCGACTGCGGTCCCGCTTGGCAAGGCCTACTCGCATGAGTTCACTCTCTTTCCCTTACTTCCGGTCCGCGTGTCTTACTACCCGGTGTCTCACGTACTCGGTATCTCACGTACTCGGTGTCTCACGTCTTCGGTATCTCACGTGTTCAGTGCCTACGCGGCGAGGCATCTCTGCCTCGCACGCCACCTCGGCGACCAGAGCCCTGTCGAAACTCTTTCTACACGGAAACGACTCCGACTAGGGGTTGCCGCGCTGTTACTGGTGGTGCAATTGTTACCGAAGTTCCTGTTTACGGCATCTCCAAAACAGAAGTGCCGTTCCGGTCTTCCTGTCGGAAGTCCGGAACGGCACTCGTCTGTCTAGGTCTTGCGGTGCAGCGTCATGCAGTGATGCACGGTAAAGCGGTGAAGCATGGTCACCAGGCGTTCATGGTGTCGAGGATCTGGCCGCGGGCCTTGAACAGTTCCTCGGACCAGTACGCCCACGAGTGGGTGCCGTTGGACGGGAAGCTGTAGGTGGCCGGAATGCCGAGCGTGTTCATCCGGATCTGGAATGCACGGGTGTTGGCCAGCGCAAGTGCTTCGAGGCCCATGGCGTTTGCCGTGTTGTAGTAGCCGACCAAGCCCTTGGGGTTGTCGTACTTACCGGTCAGACCGCTTGCTGCGGAGATGTACATCGACAGGCCCTTGAGGCGAGGCGCGAAGACGAACGGGTCGTTGCGCAGCCATGCCGGGCTCCACGGGGGTCCCCACATGGAGTCGACGTTGAAGCGGCCGGCATCGAGCATCGCGACGCGGATTGCTTCACGCATACCGGGAGCCGAGATGTTCAGGTAACCCGACAGCGAGCCGGCGAACTTGAACTGGTCGCGGTGGTACGCGGCGAGAGTCAGTGCGGCACTGCCACCCATCGACAGGCCGAGGACAGCGTTGTTGTTAGGCGAGACGCCGTAGTTCTCGAGGAAGTTGGGCAGCTCTTCCGTGAGGAAGGTTTCCCACTTGTAGGTCATCTGCTGACCGTTGAAGTTCGAGGGTGCGTACCAGTCCGTGTAGAAGCTGGACTGTCCGCCGACCGGCATCACGAGGGTGATGTTGTCGTTGCGGTACTGCTCGAGAGCGTTGGTCTCGAAGGACCACGCATTGGCATCGTCACGAGCGCGGAGGCCGTCGAGCAAGTAGAGGGCAGCGTTTCCGCCGCGAGCGGCCCACTGGACCTGAACCTTGATGTTGCCCATCGTGGAGGGCACCCACAGCTCTTCGAATCCGCCCCACGGCGCGGTCTGGACCGGCGCAGCGTGCGCGGGAGCAGCGGTAGCAACTGCGCTACCGGCGACGCCTGCGGCAAGGGGAAGCACGAGTGCTGCCGCACCGATGGCAAGTGCTCGGTGCTTGAGGCGCTGTGTCAGCCTCGTCGGGGCAAATCGCATGGATACTGCTCTCTCTCTTCGTCTGCGGTAGCTACCCCCGACTAGGGGAAGTACCGACGGATTCCGTCGGGGAACAGGTATGTGCGCCAGCCTGGACAAACCAGACTGGCAGCGGACCTCGTTCCAAGTCACACTGCGCTCGGTGGACCCTATGTCACAGGTTTGGTTGTGACAAATGGATCTCAACCACCGGGCGCTTCTCCCCTGGTGCTCACGGGAGCATTTCGGGTAGGTGAATCGTCTTCGGATACATCGGCGCCGATCACGGGAGCGTTACGGGATCGCAACATGTTTTCTCCTACGGCATAGTGATCTGCATCACTTTTGGGTTTCAAGTGGCACAAGACCACATCGCTGTAGTTCGTACGCGGGCACTCGATCGAATCGATATTTTGCCAAGTCGAATGCCTGACGGAAGTTCTGCTTGAATCGCGCCCACGTCAATTCACTGCGGTAGGAGGTCAGCAACTCCTGCGTTTCCGGACAGGTCAGCGCCAGCTTCGCGTCAGCTACCCATTCCTCGTCGAGGAAGAAGGGCAGCCACGGGTGGACGTCGACCATCCCGGTGTCCGCAACCACCCAATCCGGATACAGGTTCTTGTCGTGACCGATACGGCCGTCTTCCAGCCTCTCCGTGTGCGCGGCGAGCGGGTACGCCAATCCCATCTGATCGAGCACACGAACGTCGAGCCCGACGTTCATGCTCGTCATACCGAGGTTCAGGAAGAAAACGACATGCTCGCCCGATTCGTCTATCGGCCCTGGCGGCGGAACGACGAACCACGCGTTGTAACTGGGAGACGGAATGAGTAGTCCACCGTCCGGGGTGTCCGCGATGGTCTCGACCATTGCTCGCATCCAGGGGTAGTCGAGGTAGTCCTCGGCTCGGATCGGATGCTCGTGACCGGTGTTGAGAGCGTAGAACGCACGCTCGTCGACGATGCCCGAGCGTCCGACGATCGAGCCTTCCGGCATGCCGGTGGTATTTGCGGCGACGGCTGCCCACACGATGGTCCCCACCCACAGCACTGCGGAGACACCGAAGATCGCGGTGTCCCGGTTGCGGCCGAATGCCGTGCGCGCCGGGACCCGAAGCGGAATGACCGCCACCGGGATCAGAAGGCAGAACAACACCGGAAGCAGGACGCGGCCGTGCATGAAGTCGCCACCGACTCGAACCGAGTACACACCCAGAATCAGGCCGCTGCCGAGAATGAACGTGACAACAGCGCGTGGGGTGCGCAACCACGCCTGCAACCGCACCCAGCGTGACCCTGAAACGGTCTGGGGCGCGGACGTGCGCTCGTTCCTGCCGATCGCAAGAAGTAGCAGCGCACCGACCAGCAGGAACAGCAAAGGCAACCACAGCAAGTACGGTCCGACGAGATTCCACAGATAGGCAAATCCTTGCGACCACTTTGCACCGCCTGCATCCTTCGAGACCGCGGTATTGGGGTACGGAAGTCCGTAATAACCCATGCGCCAGATCTGGTACGCCACCGGAACGAGTCCGGCGACAACCACGATCATCGCGCGGACCTTCCACGTCAAGCCTGCGGACACGACGATCATCATCAGTGCAAGAGCACCAGGGATCGCCATCTCCGGGCGCACGAGGGGCCCGAGCCCGGCAACAAAAGAGAGAATCAGAATCGACGCCGTCGACGGTACTGACGCCTGTGCCCACCGAACCATCAGCAACCACAGCAGCGCGATCCAGAAAATCACCAGACACGTCTCGAGGCCGGACGTCGCAAAATCTCGGGCGGGCGGAACAGCAATGTAGACGAGAACGCCGGCCGGAACGAGGAAAACCGTCCCGCCGACGCCTGGTCGCAGATCGCGGTACAGGCGGGCCGTTCCGAGCATCGCCAAGACCACAGCTGCGGTCGAGAGCACCAAAGCGATTGCCAAGACGACATATTCGAGCCGGATCTGCGTCAGCCAGCCGAAGACGTAGACGATGTACGTCCACGCGGTGCTCGTATTCGCCTCGACGCGTTCACCGGCGTTGAAGACGGGGCCGTTGCCGGCCAGCAGATTTCGCACGGTGCGCAGGACGATCAGTCCGTCGTCGGCGATCCATCGACGCTCCCACGCTCCCCAGAACGTGAGGACGGCAGCAAGCACCACCCCGCCGAGGAAAACTGCTCGGTTAGGGGTGGTGCTCGGTGCCGCGGTGTCGGCGACCTGGTCGGCTTCAGTGGCCGGCTCAGACGATGTAGACAGCGACACCCACTACTCCGATCCACGCCACTGCGAGGAATTGCAGAACCCGGTCACCGAGCGCGATTTCCTCGGGCTCACCGGCTTCGCCGCCGTCGACGTCCACGGCGTACCGCAGCACTGCGACGGTGAAGGGGACCATCGAAATGGCGTACCAGTTGGTGCCCTTGATGTCGTCCTGCTGGAAGGCCCACAGTCCGTAGCAGAGCACGAGTGCCGTCGCGGCCATCGTCCACACGAACCGCAGGTAGGTCATCGTGTAGCTCTCGAGCGACTTGCGGATCTTGGCGCCGGTACGTTCGGCCAGCTTCAGTTCTGCGTACCGCTTTCCGGCAGCCATGAAGAGCGAACCGAATGCCATCATCAGCAGGAACCACTGCGACAGTTCGATCTCGGCTGCCACGCCACCGGCTATGGCGCGCAACAGGAATCCGGACGACACGATGCAGATGTCGATGACGGCCTGGTGCTTCAAACCGAAGCAGTACGCAAGCTGGATGACGATGTACACGGACATCACCACGGCAAGTTGCCAGTTGGCGATGAACGAGAGAGCGATCGAACCGGACAGCAGCACCACGGCCATGCCGTACGCGATGTTGACGGGCAGAACTCCGGCCGCGATGGGGCGGAAGCGCTTGGTGGGATGCGCTCGGTCTGCCTCGACGTCCATTGCGTCGTTGACGAGGTAGATGCCGGACGCCGCCATGCAGAACACGACAAATGCCAGCGCGACGGGCAAGAGCACGTCGGCTTCGGTGGCTGTGCCGGCCGCGATGGGCGCGGCGAGCACAAGAACGTTCTTGACCCACTGGCGTGGGCGGAGCGCCTTGACGATGCCGGCGGGCAGGGACTTAGGGGGTCCGCTGACCGTGGCCGCTTCCTCGCTCATTTCTCTCCATATTTCTGTTCGGCCTTATGCACCAGCGCCGCGGATGCGGCGCCCAGTGCCGCACCGGCAAGCACGTCGGTCGGGTAATGAACTCCCAGAACCAGGCGCGAAAGCATCATCGGGGGCACCAGCAACGCCGGTAAGGGTAGCCCGGTGAGTCGACCGATCAGGAATGCCGCCGCCGTCGTCGACGTGGCGTGCGAGGACGGGAAGCTCAGCTTGCTCGGCGTCGAGACGTTGACCTGCAACGACGGGTCGGACGGGCGTTTGCGCCGCACGACACGCTTGATCACGACCGACGCGGCGTGTGCCCCGAAGGCACCGACGGCAGCGCCCGCCCATTCGCGGCGACGCGGCTTGTCGACGGCAGCGCCGACGGCAGCGATCGCGATCCAGCCGAGTGAGTGCTCACCGAAGTGCGACATTCCGCGAGCAACGGCGACGGCTCCAGGCACCTGCCCGACGGTCGACTGGATTCCGGCGAGGATCTTGACCTCGGGAGATACAGCCTCAGGAGATACCGAAGACACGTTCCCACCTTTCCGTGCTGGTCAGTGAAGGAACGGCATCCTGGTACTGCTTCTTCAGTTCGGGGAACCTGGCGGCGAGTTCGCGGCGCAACCGGGTGGCTTCCTTGAGCAGTTCGAGTGCCTGCTTGGGGTTGCGCTTGCGGTAGACGACTCCGCGGCCGTCGGCGGTGGTGACGGTGACGCCGTCCACCTGCGAGAGCAGGAACCAGCGGGCGTCGATGGTCGGCACGTTGAGCTGGGGTCGCTCGAGGTGTTCGGCCTTGGCCGGCTTCACGTTGTGAACGGCTGCCCGAAGGACTCGGGTCACCTTCGCGACGGTGGTGAGCGGCAAGCTCACGTCTCCGACGTCGGCACCTGACGGCAGTGGCAGTTCCGTCGACGACGGCAGTACGACGGCGTCGGAGAATTCCTTGCGCTGGGCGTGTACCTCACCGAGTGCGGTCGGCAGCATGTTCGCGACGTGCTCGGGGCCGGCAAGGAAGTCGGCGATGGCCTTGTTCTGGATTGCGACGGTGGAGTACTCGAGGCACAGCAGGTGCTTGAGCGTTGCCTTCACCGTGTTGACCACGAGGCCGCGTCCGTTGCCCGGCATGTGCAGTGCGGCAACCACGAGACGGTTGCGGAGGTGGAAGTACGCCTGCCAGTCGATGGCGTCGTCCTTGTCGCTCCACGCCATGTGCCAGATCGCGGCACCCGGAAGTGTGACGGTCGGGTAGCCGGCTTTCTTTGCGCGCAAACCGTATTCGCAGTCGTCCCACTTGATGAAGAGCGGGAGTGGCTGCTTGATTTCTTCGGCGACCTGGCGCGGGATCATGCACATCCACCAGCCGTTGAAGTCGACGTCGATGCGGCGGTGCAGGAGCTTCGATTCGCGCAGCGGCTTCTTCGAGAAGTCGTGGTCGTATTCGACGTTCGGCGCTGCGGTCCACATGAAGATGCCGCGGTTGACCACTTCACCCATCACATGGAGGTGGCTGCGTTCCTGCAGGTTGAGCATCTGGCCGCCCACCAGCATCGGCGATTTCGCGAACCTAGAGAAGGACAGGGCGCGCAGGATCGAGTCGGGTTCGATCTCGATGTCGTCGTCCATGAACAGGATGTGCTGGCACGACGTGTTCTTGAGTGCCTCGTACATGATTCGGCTGTATCCGCCGGAGCCGCCGAGGTTGCCCTGATCGTGAATGGTGAGCCGATCACCAAGCGCTGCAGCAGCTTCGGCGAATCCTGGCTCGTCGCGCACCTTGCGGGTGCCCTGATCCGGCATGATGACTGCCTTGATCACGTCGGACACCAGCGGATCGGATGCCAGCGCGGCAAGTGCCTTCACGGCATCCGTCGGGCGGTTGAACGTCGGAATACCCACGGCGACAGTCGCTTCGCCGGGAGCCTCGACGGGGGCGTACCAGCCGCCGCTCTCGACAACCACGGCCGAATCGGTGGTGATGTCGAACCAGATCCAGCCACCGTCTTCGAACGGAGCAAGCTCGACGTCGAATTCCAGAGCTGCATCACCGTCGGCAAATTCTTTGCCTTCCACGTGAATTCGCGAGGAATCCGCCTTGGAACGGTAGATGTCGACGCGGCCGTGGCCGGACAGTTCCAGACGCAGGACCACCGATTTCAGGATGGACCAGCGTCGCCAGTAGCTGGCAGGGAAAGCGTTGAAGTAGGTGGCAAACGAGACCTCGGTCTCGGCGCCGAGCGCTACAGACGTGCGCGAAGTCGAGTGCGCCCGCCGACTGTTGGACCAGGACTCTTCCAAGTAGAGCGTACGAACGTCGAGCGGTTCACCGGCGCGCGGCAGGATGATCCGCTGGAGAAGCGACTTACCGAGGTAACTTACCTCGTCCCCCACGTCGGCGTTTTCACCCTCGAGTAGATGACGTGCGTTCATTCGCTCTCCCCTGCCAATTCCGCACCCGATTCCAGATGCGGACGCAGGGTGTTCTCGAACATCGTCAGCGCACTGGCGATGGCCATGTGCATGTCGAGGTACTGGTAGGTGCCCAGGCGGCCACCGAACAGCACCTTGTTGTCAGCGGTTTCCGCCTTGGCGCGTGAGCGGTACGCGGCGAGCTTGGCGCGATCCTCCGGCGTGTTGATCGGGTAGTACGGCTCGTCGGTCGACTCGGCGAAGCGTGAGAACTCGCGCATGATGACGGTCTTGTCGGCCGGGTACTCGCGTTCCGGGTGGAAGTGGCGGAACTCGTGGATGCGGGTGAACGGGACGTCCGCGTCGTTGTAGTTCATGACCGGGGTGCCCTGGAAGTCGCCGACTGGCAGAACTTCGGTCTCGAAGTCGAGGGTGCGCCAGCCCAGCTCACCTTCGGAGTAGTCGAAGTAGCGGTCAAGCGGGCCGGTGTAGATGACGGGTGCGTCGGGGTTGGCGCTGCGCAGCTCGTCCCGGACGTCGAAGTAGTCGGTGTCGAGGCGGACCTCGATCTTCGGGTCCGTGACCATGTTCTCGAGCCACGCGGTGTAGCCGCCGACGGGCAGGCCCTCGTACGTGTCGTTGAAGTAGCGGTTGTCGAAGTTGTAGCGGACCGGCAGGCGGCTGATGTTGGCCGCGGGCAGCTCCGTGGGATCGGTCTGCCACTGCTTGGCGGTGTAGTCACGCACAAAGGCTTCGTACAGAGGGCGGCCGATCAGCGAGATCGCCTTCTCCTCGAGGTTGGAGGCGTCCTTCGCATCGATCTCGCTGGACTGTTCCGCGATGAGCGCGCGTGCCTCTTCCGGCGTGAAGTACCGCCCGAAGAACTGCGAGACGAGGCCAAGCCCCATGGGGAACTGGTACGCCTGGCCCTTGTGCAGCGCAAAGACGCGATGCTGGTAGTTCGTGAATTCCGTGAACTGGGTGACGTAGTCCCAGACCTTCTTGTTGGAAGTGTGGAACAGATGCGCTCCGTACTTGTGGATCTCGATGCCTGTCTCCGGCTCGGGCTCGGAGTAGGCATTGCCACCCAGGTGGTGACGGCGATCCAGAACCAGCACTCGCTTACCCAACTGGGTGGCGGCGCGCTCGGCGATGGTCAGCCCGAAGAATCCCGAACCGACGACGATGAGGTCGTACTGAGCAAGGGCGGTCTCTGAATTTGCAGCGGTCACGATGAACCAGGGTATCGGACCTGATCTACCGGGGGCGTATTAGCAGTCGTGATCACACCCGCTGTGGAACCGATACCCCGGTCCGATGCGTCCAAGCACGTGGGCTGCCCGGGTGGGCAGCGGGAGGTGGGGCCCAACATGACACGCATAGCCGGAGCGCTGATGCTGGCGACCGTTCTGATCTCGGTGATGACCGGATGCGGTCGCAGCGTCGAAGGGACTGCGCGGGCGCAGGCGGCAACGGCCACGCTCGAACAGTCCCCTACCAGCACCACACCGTCCCCCGAACCAGCAGCCGACGACGGTTTGTGCAACATTCCCGACGACGTCGCGACGGAGTTGAACGTCGACAAGTCCACCGCTGAGCGGTCGATGGAATCGGCTACCACGCTGCTGGACGACTGCGCGTGGCGTGGCCCGGATTTCGAGTTGCGAATCGCGAGCTACGACGTTGTTGCCGCCCCATTTGCAGCGCGTCTTGCGCAGGAAGTCTCAGCCGACAGCAAAGAAATCACCATCGGCACACATCAGGCATTTGTTCTCACCCAATCCGAGGAGGAGTTCGAACCCGGCTGCGTGATCGTCCTGGACATGATGGACAACAGCATGGTGGTCATCAGGGAAGACGACACCTACATCAGTCGCGCCAGCATGTGTTCTCGCGTCCGTTCTGCCGCCACCGCTATCGAAGACGCCCTGGAGTGAGATGGCCAGGACGTCCTCGAGAGCTGGCGTCTACAGGCTCTTCGCGATGATTCCCTTCATCACTTCGTTGGCGCCGGCGTAGATCTTCTGCACGCGGGAGTCTTCGTACATGCGCGCGATCGGGTATTCGCGCATGTAGCCGTAGCCGCCGTAGAGCTGAACACAACGGTCGACGACGGCACACTGCTGCTCGGTGAGCCAGTACTTGACCATCGCGGCGTCGGCGCCGTCGAGCTCACCGTTGAGGTGATCCTCGATGCAATTGTCGAGGAAGACACGGCAGGTGCGTGCGATCGTCTGGCACTCGGCCAGTTCGAAGGCGGTGTTCTGGAACTCGAAGAGGCTGTGCCCGAACGCTTGACGCGCCTTGGTGTACGCGACGGTCTCCTCGACCGCCCGCTCGATGGTGCCGATGGCCTGAGCGCCGATGATGAGGCGTTCCTGAACCAACTGCGCCATCAGCTGACCGAAGCCGAGGCCTTCGGACTCGCCGAGGAGATTCGAGACCGGAACGCGGACGTCGGTGAACGAGAGCTCGGATGTGTCGGCTCCGTGCTGGCCGACCTTGTCGAGCACTCGGCCCACCGCGAAGCCTTGGCAGTCGCGCAGATCGACGATCAAGAGCGAGACACCCTTGGCGCCGGCCTTGGGGTCCGTCTTGACGGCGAGCACGATCATGTCGGCGCTGCCACCGTTGGTGATGAAGGTCTTCGACCCGTTCACCACGTAGTGGTCACCGTCGCGGATAGCCGACGTCGTGATTGCCTTGAGGTCGGAACCTGTTCCCGGCTCGGTCATTCCGATGGCGCCGAGGATTTCGCCCGTCGCCATGCCCGGCAGCCACGCCTGCTTCTGCTCTTCGTTGCCGTACTCGAGCACGTAGTGCGCGACGATGCCACTGTGCACGGAGTTACCAAGCGCGTAGTCGCCGCAGTACCCCTGCGCCTCGAAGACAGCGAGGTCGTGCGCGAAGGTTCCGCCGCCCCCGCCGTATTCCTCGGGAATGGAGCAGCACAGCAGGCCGAGCTTGCCGGCTTCGAGCCACACGGAACGGTCGACGCGATGCTGAGCGTCCCACTGCTCACGCTTGGCGATCAGCTCACGATCGAAGAAACCGCGAGCCAGTTCGGCGACTGCGGTGATCTCGTCGTCGTACCACGACGGCTTGCGCTTGGTTCCCATGATCAGACTCGCTTGAGCAGGGCGGCGAGGGCCTGGCCGCCACCGATGCACATGGTGACGATGCCGAATTCGAGGTCGCGGCGCACCATGTCGCGGGCAGCGCGCAGCGTCAGGATCGCGCCGGTTGCGCCGACGGGGTGGCCGAGGGCGATGGCGCCGCCGTACGGGTTGGTCTTCTCCGGGTCGAGGCCGGCGTCGCGGATGACGGCGATGGCCTGCGAAGCAAATGCCTCGTTCACCTCGGCGGTGCCGATGTCGGACGGCTTCAAACCTGTTTGTGCAAAGAGCTTTTCGAGGGCGAGCACGGGAGCGTAGCCCATCAGGCCTGGCTCCATGGCCGCCGTCGTGACAGCTTCGAGGGTGACCAGACCGGTCAGGCCGCGCTTGGCTGCCTCGGTGCCCGTCGCGAGAACGAGGGCTGCTGCGCCGTCGTTGATGCCCGACGCGTTGCCGGCGGTGACGGAGCCGCCCTCTTCGAATGCGGGGCGCAGCTTCGCGAGGGTTTCCATCGTGGTGCCGGGCTTGGGGTGCTCGTCCTCGGTGACGGTGACGGAGCGACGGCCACCGGTTTCGACCGCGGTGATCTCCTCGGCGAAAGCGGCCTTTGCAGCGTCGGTAGCTGCGCGTCGCTGCGATTCGACGGCAAACTCGTCCTGCTGCTCGCGGCTGACGCCGTACTTACGGGCGACGGCTTCGGCGGTGCGGCCCATGTGGGCGTTGCTGAAGGGGTCGGTGAGCATCGCGACGGTGCCGTCGACGAGACCGTGATCGCCCAACTTGAAGCCGGCGCGGGCCGAGAAATCGTAGAACGGCATGCGGGACATGCTCTCGTCGCCGCCGGCGAGCGTGATGGCGGCAGCGCCCCAGCGCATCTGCATTGCTGCCGACCAGATTGCCTGCAGACCGCTGCCACAGAGGCGGTTGACGGTATACGCGGGAACGTTCTCGGGCAGTCCGGCTGCGATGCCGACGCGGCGCGCGTTGTAGGCGTCTGGGCCGACCTGGCCGATGCAGCCCATGACAACCTCGTCGATGTCCTCAGGTGCGACGCCGGCGCGGGTCAGCGCGGCCTTGGCAGCCGTGGCGCCGAGCTCGTGTGCGGGGACGTCCTTGAAGACGCCACCGAAGCTGCCGACCGGGGTGCGAGCCCCGTCGACGATGACGATCGGTTCGGGTGTGGTCATGATTGTCCCCATCTGCTGTGCGCACGGCGCTCGAAATTCTCGGTCCGTGGCCGATACTAGGACATCTAAGTATCGTGCAGATGGGGACGTAGGCGTCAGGCCTTTGTAGTGACTGCCGCTGTTGTCGTTTCCACCGTTGGGGTTACCTCTGCCGGGGCGGCCCCGGTCTTGTTGTCGTCCGTCTTGTCGTCGTTGCGGTAGCGGTAGAGCCCGATGCCCACGAGGATCGCCGCAAGACCCAGGGACACGAACATCTGGCTACGGGTCGAGTCGAGGACGACCATGCCGATGCACAGCGCGATGATCGCGGCAATGGTGGCGTAGGTGAGATACGGGAAGAGCCACATCTTCAGTTCCAGTTCCTGGCCCGACGCTTCGAGCTTGCGACGAGTTCGCAACTGGGACACGGAGATAACGAGCCACACGAAGAGCGCGATCGCACCGGACGAGTTCACGAGGAACAGGAACACCTTGTCCGGGGACAGGTAGTTCATGCCAACCGTCAGGAATCCGACGATGGTCGAGACCAGCACGGCGCGCATCGGGACGCCGGTCTTCTCGATGCGGGAGAGCGCCTTCGGGGCGTCGCCGCGTCCGGCGAGGGAGAAGATCATGCGGCTTGCGGTGTACAGGCCGGAGTTCAGGCAGGACAGGACTGAGGTGAGAACAACGACGTCCATGATGTTGCCCGCGGCCGGGATGCCGTACGAGTCCATGACGGCGACGTACGGGCTGAGCGCGACAGACGCGCTGTCCCACGGCAGCAGGGTGACGACAACGGCGATCGAGCCGATGTAGAAGATGAGGATTCGCCACACGACGGATTTGACGGCTGCGCGAACAGCTTCCAGCGGGTTGGCCGATTCACCAGCGGCAATGGTGGCGATTTCAGCTCCGAAGAACGAGAACACCACCACAAGGACTGCGGCAAGCATGGCTCCCGTGCCGTTGGGCAGGAACCCGCCGTGGCCGGTCAGGTTGGTCATGCCTGGTGCTTCGACGCCTGGCATCCATCCACAGATCGCGACGACACCCATGCCGAGGAACGCGATGATGGCAACAACTTTGATGGACGCGAACCAGAACTCGAACTCACCGAACGACTTGACCGAGATGATGTTGGTCAAGGTCAGCACGATCATCAGAATCAGTGCCCAGGTCCATTGCGGAACACCCGGTACCCATCGGTTCATGATGAGAGCGCCTGCGGTGGCCTCGATTCCGAGGACGATGATCCAGAACCACGCGTACAGCCAGCCGATGGAGAAGCCGGCCCAGCGGCCGATGGCCTTGTCTGCGTACGAGGAGAACGACCCGGTTTCCGGGGACGCTGCCGACATCTCACCGAGCATGCGCATCACGAGGATGACGACGACGCCGGCAAGTGCGTAGGAAATCAGGACGCCGGGGCCCGTTTCCTGGATCGCCACGCCGGAGCCGACAAACAGTCCGGCCCCGATGACGCCCGCGATCGCGATCATCGACAGGTGCCGCTTCTTCAGCGTGTGCTGAAGCGCGGGTTGGTCCGTACTGGACATCGAAACTCCTTGTGGGATTCTCCGGTGGGATTTTGGTGGCGCTTTTTGGCTAGCGCCAGTGTCGGACCTCGAACCCCCTCGCGACAGGCTCCACTTTGTACAAACGTGACCGCAGGCACTACATAGTGGCGCGAACAAGGTGCCAGACTGAACCCATGCCCATCACCCTGCGCCAGCTCTGCGCGACCGAACAGTTCGGCCTGCGAGTACTGGCCGGGCAAGATCAACTTGACCGCACCCTGACCTGGGCACATGTCTCCGAACTCCCCGACCCGACGCCCTTCCTCGACGGCGGCGAATTACTCCTCATCACCGGGGTGTCGCTACCCATGACGGCCGCGGGAACAACCCGATTCGTGCGGACCCTGGTGGGCGTCGGAATTGCCGGAATCGGTTTCGGAACCGGCCTCGGATACGAGGAAGTACCGCAGGCTCTCGTGGATGCGGCCACACGTTTCAACGTGCCTCTTCTCGACGTCCCGCTGCGAACGCCGTTCATCGCACTGACAAAAGCGGTGTCCCGGGCACAGTCCGAGGACGACATGAAAGCCCTGCGCAACAACTATCAGAGCGTGCGGCGACTCCTCCAAGCCGCTGTGACGGTCAACGGGACCCGAGCAGTTGTGCGCCGGGTCGCGGAGTTGATCGGCGGATGGGCGGCACTGCTGGACTCGGCCGGCCACACCGTCGAGATATCGCACACCGCCGCAGCCGCGGGAATCGAGCGCACCGCCCCCGAGCGTGAGGCCCGCCCGATGGAGGTCAGCTTTGTCACGAGCGAGAACGAGGACGTCATCTCCCATCCCCTGACAACGTCGCGGGGAAAGCTGATGGGATACCTCGTCGCCGGCTGCCCCGGCGCCGTCGGGTCACTGAATCAGGGCATCGTGATCACCGCCGCTTCCCTTCTCACGTTGATGACGGCCCGCACCCGAGATGCGCAACTGACGATGAATCACTTACGCACGGTGGCGATGCATCAGCTCTTCGAGGGCCAGAATACGCTCGCGCGCAACATCTCCGGAGAGCTATGGGGCGGATTTCCGATTGAACCCTTTCAGGTCTTCCACGTCGCGGGCCCCGTCGGCCTACTCGAGAGCGTGTCCGTCTCATTGCTCGACGGCCTGAGTCGCGATCTGGCATTCGGCATCACCGACGGCGCGCTCATCGCCGTCGTCTCGGCCACGGACAGCGAACGAATCCTCGGTCGTATCAAAGGCATCGACGTAACCGTCGGAGTGTCGGACATGCTGTGGTGGGACGATCTCTCGCGGGCCAGAAGGCAGGCCGCGCAGGCAGCAGCCGAGGCCAGTGCCCGTAACCTGCCGTCGATGCGTTTTGCGGAACTCTCCGAAAGTGGATTGTCGGCATTTCTCGACCCTGATCGGTCGACGGCTTTTGCGGCGGCCCATCTTCGACCACTCCTCGAAGCAAAGGGTGGCAGCGACCTCTACCGGACCTTGGCCATGTGGCTGGCTCACAACGGAGTGGGAGACGCTGCGGCCACTGCACTGAACATTCACCGACATACGTTGCGCAGCAGGCTCGCTCGCATCGAGAGCCTGCTCCAACTCGATCTCAGCTCCCCTACCGAACGGGCCGAACTGTGGCTCGAATATCGACTGCTCGGCGACGCGCCCACCATCTGATCTCCGGGCCGTAAACGACCTGTCGGGCCTGCACCGGATTGCGGCGAGGCCCGACAGAATCGTTTTTGTGCGAGGTAAATATCGACCGATCTTCCCCTAGCTCATATCCGTCGGTATCCACTCGCGGAGCACGTTGGCATCAACTACCTGCGCACCCAAAATCTCGGTCCAGATGATGGTTCCATTTTCGAAGACGCGGAAGGTGCCTGCCTCGGAGGGCAATTGCATCTCCGGGCCGACCGGAGCGCCGAGAGTGCCGGTGGCGCCACCGAACTCTCGATACTTTGCCTCGATCTGCGTCTCGACAACCGTACCGGACGAATCAGTAATTTGCGAATTTAGTTCTGGCGCTACAGTTTCCGATACCGGACTCTCTACCACACCAGCGCCGTCACCGATAGTGAACCAGTCGGATTTCAGCCCCAATTTCATCCTCGCCTGCATTCCGGTGACACCGACGGTTGCCTTTGTTCCGACAACTTCGAGAGCCGTGACGCGGCCGCCGTCGACGCCGAGGCCGTTTCGGGAGAGAACTTTCAGCGACGTCAATTCGCCGACCCCGAAGGCCTCCGCGATCTCGCCGGCGGAAAACATCTGCGTCCAGTCATGATTGGGCGAGATGGTGTCACCTTCGTCTGCCACAGCCGGGAATGCTCCACCTGAGCTGTAACCGCCTGTAGACGAGGAGAATTCGGTTGCAACTATGTCGCCATCGCGCGAGAGTACAGCCCCGGTGGTGCTGCGCACGGCCTCGGTGGTTCGTGGATCTTCCTTGCCTGCGCCGCCGTAGACCTGGCAGTCCTGCGTGTCGCAGGTGTCGGCGTACGAGCTGCGATGCTCGACTGCGGCATACGAACGCGCGGCGACGGCCTGGGCCCGCAGTGCTTCTGCTCCACCGGAATCGGCCCAATCGGCCTTCGCCTCCACCGGCACCACTCCGAGTAGGTAGTCCTCCATGTCGAGTAGGTTGACTGTGCGCGCCGCTCCGTTGTCGAGCACAACACCAAGCGCGCCGCGATACGGGGCGTTGTCGTCGCACATCGTCAAGAATTGGTCGGCGGGCCGGTCCGGGGACAGATCTACCGGATCCACCCACGGATGGTTTGTGACCGCTTCCCAGACGACACCGCCGCCGCAGCCGCTGGTGACGACAACGCTGGCGCCACCTCCGGGAAGTGCGGTCAGGTGGGCGGCTTCACCGGGCGCGGTGCGCTGCCCGTTCACGACCATTCCGGCGGCGGAGTACACGTCGAGTGTTTCGTCGTCGCGGGCTGTCAGCCGAACGCTCATCTGAGCGGCCGGCATGGAGTCGAGAACAGTGCCCCCGTAGTAGTGGCTGAGAATTCGCTCGCCGGACCAACCTTGGTTTTTGGCGTAGCCGTAAGCGCCCCATTGACCCATTCCGCGGCCGTGACCGTTGCCGTGGCCGGAGAGTGTGAATTGGGTGTCGGCGGACACGACGGGCATAACCGACGGCTCGTCCTGGTAAAGAGTTCCGATACCTCCGACGGCAATTCCGAGCGCCAGAGCGGGAATCAATCCCAGCACGGAGATACGCATCACGGAACGGCGTCGACCGGGTCCACTCACCAGGAAACGGCGTCTAACAGGCTTTTTACCTGCGGTTCCGCTTCGCTCGTTCTTCGCCATCAACGCTCTCCTCATCGCCACCGGACTCACGGGGCTGCGAAGTCGGTTCTCCGCACGTGGTCCAGTCCACAACGATTTGGCTAAAGTCTCACCCTAAGGTTGAGCGTTATGGACTCTTGTGACTAGTGTGGCAAGAGTGCCTGGACTTAGCAACACCAGTCACATGAGTCACATCCGCATCACGAGTTGCAGACATATGCGACCGAAAGATGGAGTTGATCCGCGCAACATGGCCTCCGACCTGCTCGGATCCGGTTCCGGCCGATTCTGTTCGAGGCCGTTACCGGCCCTGAAATTCGCTCGTAAGTAACTACAACCGAGGAGTCATCCCTTGCCACACCGTCGACCGAAGCCCTCATTCGTACTTGGGGCCGTAGCCGCACTGGCTGTCGCAAGTCCTTTTGCGGTATACGGCCTCACCAACGACACGCCTGACGTCCGCTCGGCAAACGAGACGTCGTCCGTGGCGGTGCCCACCCAGATCTCGCAGGTTCTGCTCGCGTCGGTTCCCGACATCGTCATTCCGCTCAAGGAACTGACGGGGCTCGATCTGCCCGACATCAACCTCGGTGATCTCAAGGCACTGATCCCCACCGACATCGCGTTGCCTCCCGGAATCACGATTCCGACGGAGCTTCTGCCGGCACCGGCCGATCCGGCTGCGCCGACGGAAACGCCTGTTCAGGACGAGGAATTCCCCGGCGCTGTGGTTAAGCAACTCACTCGCGACGCCCCGTTCAGCATGGTCGCGTTGACCTCGGACACCGTCGATTCGGCGCAGTCCAAGATCCGCGCGCTGTCCGAGGACGGCATCTGGGGCCCGTGGTTCTCCCCCGATGCCATCGACGCCGAACAGGCGACGAACACTCTCTCCGCCACCGAGCCCCTCTACGTCGGGCTCACCAAGGCCATCCAGATTCTGACGCCGCGCGACGCACCGGCAACCGATGCAGCACCCGCGCCCGCCTCATCGGCACCGGCAGAGGTTGCGCCCACCACCGAAGCTGCCCCCGCTCCCGAAGGCGAACTCGGTTACACCCCGGCATCGGTGTCGAAGCCGCTTCGCCAGGTCGAGACCACCGCTGACGAAGTCACGGCGGTACTCATCGATCCGGGCACCAGCCCGTCGGACGACAATCTGCAGGCAGTTGCGGCGCCGTTCTCGACCGGCGGTCCCGCAGTGATCACTCGCTCGCAGTGGGGTGCTGACGAAGGCCTGCGTTGCGACGGCCCGACGTACGACGACGGCCTCGGCGGTGCCACCGTGCACCACACCGCGGGTGTCAACAACTACACGAAGGCCGAGTCGGCTGGGATCGTCCGTTCGATCTACGCCTACCACGCACAGACCCTGGGCTGGTGCGACGTCGGATACAACGTGCTCGTCGACAAGTACGGTCAGATCTTCGAAGGCCGCGCAGGCGGTCTGGACAAGCCCGTCCAGGGTGCACATGCCGGTGGTTTCAACGAGAACACCGTCGGTATCGCGATGATGGGTGACTACTCCACCGTTCAGCCGTCGTCGGCCATGCTGAATTCGGTTGGTCAGTTCCTCGGGTGGCGACTCAAGTTGGCCGGCCTCAATCCGATGGGCCGCACCACGATGTACTCCGAAGGCACGCCGTACACGCCGTACCCGCAGGGTGCTGCAGTCGATTTGCCGATCATCTTCGCTCACCGTGACGTCGGAAGCACCGCCTGCCCGGGCGATGCCGCGTACGCCCGCATGGGTGAAATCCGCCAGATCGCAGCCAATGCGGCTAACGGAGTAACGGCCCCGGCCAACCCCGTCACGCCTCCAGTCCAGAAGCCCAACACTCCGGCCGACACCGTTGCCGGTGGCACCGGGTCTTCCGTGACGGACCTCGTCAACCAGGTTCTGAAGTTGACCGACGATTCACCGCTCGCACAGAAGTGGATCGCCGAAGGCGGCGACCTCGGCCGCCTCGGTGAGGCGATCACCGGAGAACTGCAGGCCAAGTTCGGCAATCTGGGAGCGTTGTTCCAGAACGGCGCTATCTACACCTCCCCCAACGGAGGCGTGTACACCGTGGTCGGCGAGATCTTCAAGGCATGGCAGAGCTACGGATCGGATCTGGGTTCGCTCGGACTCCCCATCTCGGACGAGTACTCGATTCCGGACGGGTTCCGCAGCGACTTCGAGAACGGCGCCCTGATCTTCAACCAGATCACCGGTGTAGTCACACAGATTCTCAATGCCGTGGGATAACTCCTGTGGGAAGTCCTCGGGCGCTGGTGGGTTTTACGACCACCAGCGCTCGAGGACTTTTGCGACCCCGTGTTGGGAATTGGTCTCGGTAACCTCGTCTGCTGCTGCTTTTGCCTCGGGGTGAGCGTTCCCCATCGCGACGCCCAGATTTGCCATCGCAAGCATCGGAATGTCGTTGGGCATGTCGCCGAATGCCACCAGTCCGGACAGGTCGAACCCGAACTGATTCGCCGCAGCCACCAGGCCCGACGCCTTTGTGATGCCGGGAGCCGAGAGTTCGATCAGCCCGTTCTCCGTGGAGTACGTCATGTCCGCCAACGACCCGACGTGCGGGGCCAGGGCGTCGTACATTGCGGTGCTTGTCATTCCCGGCCGACGGATCAGCAGCTTCACGGCCGGGACCGCCAGTACGTCGTCCTCGGACATTTCCGTGTTGTCGGGGTTGAGCCACGCATGTTCGTAGTCCGGGGAGCTGACAAATTGTGGGGTGGCCGCGTCGTGGGCGCTCTCCCCCACTCGTTCCGCTGCCAGGCCGGCGCCGGGAAGCACGCTGAGCGCCAGTCCGGAAAGTTCGATCAGAGCCTCCACCGACAAGGTTGCGGCGCTGAGCACGCGGTCTGCGTAACTGTCGTAGACAACAGCGCCGTTGGCGCAGACCGCCAAAGGTGCGTAACCCAGGCTCTCGACGACTGGTGAAATCCAGCGCGGCGGACGGCCCGTTGCCAGCAGGAACGGTGTTCCTGATTCCACGACGGCATGAATCACCTCGCGGGTGCGAGCGCTGACCAACTCGTCCTCGTTGATCAAGGTGCCGTCGACATCTGTCGCGACAAGTGTTGGGCGGGCTGGGTTGGTCGGGCGCTCTGGGCTCACCCCGCCATTGTGCCTGTGAGGTACGACGGTCTCGCTCGGTGTCCGACATTATTGATACATCGAGAGG
Organism: Rhodococcus globerulus; assembly: GCF_019334125.1. Taxonomy (NCBI): domain Bacteria; kingdom Bacillati; phylum Actinomycetota; class Actinomycetes; order Mycobacteriales; family Nocardiaceae; genus Rhodococcus; species Rhodococcus globerulus. The sequence continues at coordinate 4,531,714 of NZ_CP079698.1, read as the reverse complement.
TGGGGCATATGAGCGATAGGAACTCTCCGCGCAAACGATCGGCAGTGGAAGCTGCTGCCTATCAGGCGACCAAGCACGCGCGGGTGATCACGGATGCGGATCTCATCGCGGTTGGTGAGGGGTTGTCCGTCGAATCGGAACCCTCGACGAGAGATGACTTTGTATTCCCCGACCTTGATCTCACAAGGGGTTTGTTCGACTGATCGACGTTGAAAGCGACTGGCGGCCCCAACTCTCTCGATTTGAGTTGGGGCCGCGTCTCTGTGCTGATGTTCGCTGTAGCTAACGATTTCCGATTAATCGCTCGACTTCGACGCGATGGTGGCGAGTTCGACGATCACCGCATCCAAGAAAGCGCTTCATGGTGTTGCTCGCATCAGAAACCATCGGAAGATTTGGGGGCTCAGGTCAAGGCTGGAGTATCGATCAATTCCTTGTCAGCCAAGGGCTTTTCCCCCGTCGCGGCTTCGATGGCTCGCGGCGCCAATCCTCGATCGAGCATGAATGCCATCAGTTTCGTGATTGTCGACTTCGCTGCCTGCAGCTGAGCCAACTTCCCCGACTTCGGATCGCTAAACGCCGTAAGGCGGTTGATTCGGGCGGAGAGTTTCGTCTCCACATCCGCCAACTGGTACCAGAGCGCTTCGTCATGAGGAAGGCCGAGCATCTTGCGTGCATGCTCGGTCGATACCCGCAGGATCAACGTGGTCGAATCCGTGATCGGCTGATCAGGGGCACTGCCGCCCACCGCCGCGCCCGCGGCCACCGCCGCGCCCGCTCCGGCCAAACCACCAAGCATTCCGAGACCACCGATCATCCCTCCCGGCCCGAATGCTGCAAGCCCGCCGACGATAGCGGCGCCACCTGCCGCGGCGGCCGGCGCTGCCAGCACGAGCCCGACCGGTCCGGCCGCGACCAAGGCGAGACCGACTGCGGCTGTAATTACCCGGCCCCAGGGGACGCCACCGCGACTGTCCAAGCATTTCTGGACTTCTTCGAGAGCGGTGCTCACTGTCTTTCCGAGCTGACGAACGAACCCGAGTTCGACGGCAATGTCGGCGAGTGCGTCGCGGGGGGCGTTCCCGATTTCGAGTTCATACGGATCGATGATGTTCGTCAGCGCGAGCACCACCAACTCGCCGACCACTTCGTGTACCTCCCATCGATGCGGAATCATCGGCAATTGACCATTGACCAGTTGCTGCAGTTCGACTGCGACGGGCTGTCCACTAACTGACGCGGCCTGCTCTACTTGCGCGACTATGTTGTCCTGGACGATGTCGAGTGCATGTCGGTAGCGTTCGGCCAGCGCTTTGTCTTTGAGGTTGCGGTGGACCGCGTGTGCGTAGTGCAGCATCAACAAAACCGAGGCCTCGTTGTCATTGAGACGAACCGCGATATCCGATGTGCGGATTGCGATTTCCTTCGACGGGTACAGCAGATCTGCAACCAGCATGGCGAGGGCGCGATGTCCGAGATACGCCCCGGACGCATGGGATGCGCCGTTGTCGATGACGAAATCCTGGGCGCCTGGGAAGGTGGTCGCCAGCCCCCTGCCGCCGGTGACGACGTCGCCGACGTCGAGGAAGTTCGACCAGTCGTCGACCCGGCCGTACGGAAACTTCTTGAGTAGTCGCTCGCTGCCATCGTGCACGGCCTGCACGTTCGCCGGGCTGCCGATGGTGATGAACCTGCGGACATGGACATTTTCAGGAAGGTGGTCGAGAAGGTCGATCGCGATGACGCTGCCCAGGCTGTGGCCAATGAGGATGATCTCGCCGGAGGTGGGTAGATGGTCGAGGATGTGCCGCAGGATCGCTCCGCGGACCGGCTCCTCCTGGACGTACTTGCGTACTTGCTGCAGATCGAAGAGTGGTAGCGCTCCGATCGCGGCCTGCTGCAGTGGAGCGAGAACCTGCCCGGGCACGCGGTGGAAACCGAAGGTGCGGACCCCACCCTCGAGACCCAGAATCCGCTGGACTTTCGCCTGACGCCGCTCGAAGCCGCGGCGACTGGCCGAGTCGTCGCGCGGTTTATATGTCACCGGCGGCAGCTTCGCACCAATACCGTTTGTTGTGAGGAACGAGCTGTAGTGAGGTGCGATAACCATATCCCGATTGACCGCACCGAAACCAGCCTGCGCGAGACCGCGGTCCAGGCCGTCGAGCCAACTCGATTTCGGATCGCCGTCACCGATTCCGTGCAGAAAAACAATCTTCACAACCAAGTCCCTCTCGAAGGTCGAACCCTGACATCGCTCACCACAATTACTGCTATTCGCTACAAAAATTCGATAAAGACGAGGACCACCAAAAAACTCGCAGAGGTTCTCTGCAGTTAACTTCGTAATACAGTACCGAGCAACTCCGACAACCTTCGCGACCAGAGTAGGTTTCACATGAAGTTTCAATGCGGACTGGCCCGCTGACGATAGGCCAAGAATGGGTCGTTTCACCGAGCGATCGCCGCGGAAACCATCGACGAGCAGCCAATCTGTGGCGAAAGAATTGCCTAGTGGCCGATGCGTCGTTGACTCACCCCCTCTGCCCGGCCTCCCCGCAGGGCGCGCGGCCCATAATTTCTGTGAATATGCAGGGATTGTCCGATACCAGCGCTACCCTGTTGATTTTCATCACCGAGGAGAACACCCGTGCCGATTGTTTACAGCGAAAAAGAAGCCGTCGCAGCTGTATCGACGTACCTAGCGTCGACCGAACGGAGAAAGAAAGTCCGTCTCCGCACCTACAAAACCAACGTCCCCGGCCACCTCGACTTCAGCACTCCCCGGGCGCGAGGGCAAATCGTCCATTCCGACCGCTCGCTCACGGCCACCGATCTGCGAAGAATCATCGAAAGGCACAGCAAGAACAACGCTAAGAAAAAATCGGTAGTAGTGATCACGGCTGGCACTTTCGCCTGCGACCCACAAGAGTTCCATCTCTGGCCGCTCTTGCGCATCGATACGACCGGTGCGGTCATCCCTTGCAACAAGGGCGCCGATAAGTTCAATCGTATTTATCAAACCCAACAGAACCGTGCGGCGCTTTTCGGACTGATCCCCGTCGCGATGCTGGCGATCATCGTCCTTGCTCTACTAAGCCTCGCGGGAGTGATCAGCGGCCCTACCGCCACCGTCGCCATTACACTCGGCACCATCATTTTCGTCGTAGGCGCCGCACTCGCAATCTCGGGGCCGCTCGCGGGCTTCGCCGGCCTTTTCCACTTGTTCCGGGGAGCGGGATGGCTCGTCGACATCCCCGACAAGATTGACGGATTGCGACGCAAACGCGAACTGGCCCGGTGGCAAGAGTAGCAACCCTGGCGCCCGGCGCCTCGTCCATCACTGGGCGAACACCTAGATCTACCCAGCAAATGCAACAGAGACTCTCGATGAAAGGAACGAACATTTACGAGGTCAAGGCCACTCACCTCACGAAAGTGCGGAGACAATTGGCGTGTGAAATCTATCCGAAAGTGTTCGTCGTCGATGGCGGTGCCGTGATTTCAACGTATGCGGGTCCAGCTAACGGACACTGCCCCTGTGATCCACTATCTCCGGACGCCGACACCACCTTCGAGATCGACGAGGATCAGCTGACAAGTGCTGCCAATTGGGCTACGTCCATCTACCGGCCACGATCGTGGTAATGCCGAAACCGAACGCACGCTACCGCGGCAACCCCGGCCTGCCTAGGCAATGGACCTTAGGCCGATGGAAACCCAACTGCGGCTCCACTTACCACGACTCGCACGATTCGCGGCATGGTCGTAAGAATTATGCCCGACGATAATTTCGCACCCGACTGAAATATTTCAGAACCACATTCCCGATCGAGCGGTGCGGTCAGTACCGGTTCGAATGCGCCAACCACCAGATATACATCGGCATCGCAAAGGCCGTCGCCCGGCGAATGCCGGACTTGCGACGGTCATGATTTGATGCGCAAACGGCAGTCTGCATACAAAGTCGTCACACTGCCGGCAACTCGCCGAAGCTGAGCTCGCGGCCGCCCGCCCATAGACTGGGTGAAAGACCGTGGGTGTTGCCAAATAGCATCTATTTATCTGTGGACAGCGCCACCGTCGAAAACCCGGATTCGTGGGAACCTTCACGTACCGTTCCCGCCACCTCCGGAGGTGGCGGGAATAGCTAACTCATTTCACATCAGCTGCCGAAGATGTTTCCGAGCGAGCCGCTGTTCGTGTCGGTATCTGGGTCGTTCTTGGCGAAGTTTGTGGTGCAGCCGTTGAACTTCACTGCGTCTACGAGGGTAGAGGTTTCGGCGGAGCCGGTACCGATACTCACGCCGTAGTGCTCGACGACCGCGTTCGGCTGCGCTGCTGAGATAGCGTCAAGCGTAACGAGTGCGTAATCCTTTGCACCGTCGATGTTCTGGGTGCTCCACCACAATCCGTCCTGGATGTTGGCGTGGACCACGCCATCTGTTGCGGAGAGCGCGGGGTTCGGCACCCAAACGAGGGTGGTGAACCCGGTGGTGTCGGTGAACTTGCCGCCGGTGGTTCCGCCCAAGCGCAGCTGGAACGAGGCCTTCGCGACGTCAGCTCGCTCGGAGAAACCGATTTCCTTGGCGATCACGTCGGCGAGCGGAAGGCTGGCGGCGGAGTGGTAGGACACGGAGCGGTCCGTCGGGCCGTGGACGGACAGTTCCAGGGCGCCGTCGTCGTCGAAGACGTTGTCGGCCGTGTATGCGGCGACCTGGTTCTTCTCATCGTCGAAGGGGATGCCCCAGCCATTAACGGTCGTCTCTGTGGAGATCGCCGAGCACGCGAACCCTGCTGCTGGTACATCGTCGATGGAGCCGAGCGAACCGGTGGGCAGGGCTCCCGCGAATGCGGGCGCGATCAGTGCTGCGGCGCCAACGAAGGTGGCAACGGTTCCGGCGCGGCGGATGTTCTTAGACATGAGAAATGAGACCTCTCGAGAAGGGAATGGCATCGAACGGAGATGGGTGGACCCATAGTCGGGGTGTGTAGACAAGAGAAAAATAACACATACCGGTCGGTTTGTAAATATTCAACGATTTCTGACCAGAAGCTGCATCATCGCGAAAGATAGACCGACATAACGTTTTTCATCGACCCTTGAACTGGCCTGCCAGCACGGGCCGATTAGGCACAAAGGATCGCGCTACCTTCACGGTGCGGCGCTCAAAGTTCTCTTCGCCGCCAGTCGCATGCGCGGCGGGGCCCGACGAGACGACGTATATCGCGGTGGCGTGTCGCGTAACACTACGTCGGATCCCCAGCGCGAAAGTGAACTTCCTCGGCGTCAACGATGCCTACCGGACTCCCGTCTCGACACAGGCAGAGGACCCGGGCCAGGATGCGCCTCAGCCGTCCGACTGTCTGCGTCGAGTTCAGGACCCAAATTCTATGCTGGTCCGATTACGCCAGAACGAGATTCACCGACTATCGCGCAGGGATCGGACACTTCGCAGATTTCAAGCGCCCGAATCACCAAGCACCGCAACGGCCGCCGACGCAGCCTTCCCTGACTTCTGCCGTTGCTCCGTGAATCGGACAGCCTCGGATAGGGCGCTCCTGCCAGCGCACCTCACTCAGACATAAAATGGAGATAGGAATGAGGCGATCGAATTCAGATCCCCGCCATAGACGGTGCGATCGCCTCCATCTGTTCGATGACCAACTTGATCGCGTCGGGTTGGCGATCCGGCGGATACCCGTGAATCGTCAACAGACGTTTGATTCTCGAGCGGAGTTTGGCCTTGACGTCCTCGCGAACTGCCCAATCCGTCGTCGCGTCCCTCCTCATTACACCGACGAGATCCCGAGCTATGTCTGCAAGCTTTCCTTCGCCCTGCAATTCCACGGCAGACTCGTTCTCTGCCACGGCGTCATAAAAAGCAAGTTCGTCACTGGTGAGTGGCGGTGTGAATTTGCTTCCCCGGTCGGCCTCAGCCGCGACTTCCTTCGCTACCTCAACCAGCGCGGCAATCACTTCAGCGGAAGTCAACTGACTGTTCGTGTATTTGAGCATCAGATCCTGTAGCCGCTCGGAGAACGCACGCTGACGAACAACATTGTGCTTCGCCGCTTTTCGTGATTCCTCGTTGATCAGTTTCCGGAGAGCTTCGATCGCAAGGTTGGGATTCTTCGCCTCGGTGGTCTTCTTGATGAACTCGATGTTGATGTCGCTGAGCGCAGGCTTAGGCATTCCAGCAGCATCGTAGATATCAAGTACCTCACCGGATTCGACGGAAGCCGCCATCAACTGACGAAGTGCACGCTGAACATCCTCGGGAACCGCCTGCCCACGGGCCTGCCTGTCTGCAGCATCCCACTTCGCCATGTAGACGCGCACTTCTTCGAAAAACCGTGCGGTGAGCGCATCTTCGGCGAGCTCGGGGCGGCTGCCACAGAGTGCCCACACTCTTGAGAGTTGCGATGCGAATTTGCGGTAGCGGGCCGCAAGGGACTCCTCTCCGTCTCCAACCTGATTCTGTGGATTGCGGGGATCTCGAAGATAGTTGACGGTTGCGTTCGCAGCATGGAAGTACGCCCGACGCCCCGGCTTGCGCAACTCTGCGCGCCAGTCGAAATCGTGGAGCATCGACTCGAGAACAGTCAGCAGGTCCTTGGCAGTATCGATTGCCGAATCGATATTTCGTCCCAACGGCTTGGTCTTCTGATCCGATTCGGTGTACTCGGCGAGCGCAGCTGCAAGATTCTCTGCAATCGGAGCGTAGGCAACGAGCAGTCCGTCCTGCTTACCCCGGAAGGTGCGGTTCACCCGAGCGAGGGCCTGCATGAGCAGAGCGCCCTTGAGCGGCCGATCGAGATACATCGTGTGCAGCGGCGGTGAATCGAAGCCCGTAAGCATCATGTCCTTGACGATGACAATTTCCAGTTCGTCATCGACGTCCTTCAATCGTTTCTTGACGGCTGCGTTTGCGGAGTCGCGACGCACATGTCGACTGATTGGATCGACATCAGTTGCATTGCCCGAATACACCACTTTGATACGGCCGGAAGACAATTCGTCAGAGTGCCACTCGGGGCGAAGCTTCACGATCTCACTGTAGAGATTCGCGCAGATTTCTCGGGTCGCACCTACGATCATGGCTTTGCCGGGTGTTGATGGATTCTCGTCCGAGCTGATGAATGCACTCATCGCCTTGCTGCGTGTCTCCCAATGCTCGACAAAATCTGCCGCAAGCATGGCCAGTCGCGCTGGCGTACCGTATACGGCATTGACCACAGCGACACTCTTCTCGATACGTTCTCGGTCCGTATCATCGAGCCCCACAGTCAATTCGTCTGCTGCGGCGTCGAGCTGTTCCTCGCTGACGTCGTCGGCAAATGAAACCTTGACTAGCCGGCTTTCGAAATAGACGGGGACCGTCGCACCGTCCTCGACTGCGCGGGTGAGGTCGTACACATCGATGTCTGGGCCGAACACGGCACGCGTGTCACGGTCGGCAAAGGAGATCGGTGTACCGGTAAACGCGATCAGTGTTGCGTGCGGGAGTGCATCGCGCAGGTGGCGGGCATACCCGTCGAGGTTGTCGTAGTGACTGCGATGCGCCTCGTCGACCATGACAATGATGTTGCGTCGGGCAGAGAGCAGCGGGTGACTCTCACCCGATTCACGTTCGGCTTTGGTCTTTCCGAATTTCTGCAATGTCGTGAAGTAGATACCGCCGGTTTTGCGCCCGGACAGTTCACCACGCAGTTCCTCACGCTTGCGGACCTGTTGTGGTTGTTCAGGGAGGAGCTGTGAACGCGCGAAGGTTTCGAAGAGCTGCCCGTCCAATTCGGTGCGGTCGGTGATCACTACGATCGTGGGGTTTGCCAGCTTCGGATGGCGGATAACCAGGTTTGCGTAGAGTTCCATCTCCATTGATTTTCCCGAGCCCTGGGTATGCCAGACAACGCCGGCTTTGCCGTCGCTCTCGACCGCGATGACAGTCTTGTCGACGGCTTTCATGACGGCGAAGTACTGGTGAGGCTTGGCAATTCGCTTCAGCAGTCCATCTTCGCCCTTGTCGAATGCGGTATAGCTTCGCAAGAGTTGCAGAAAACGATCCTGGTTGTAGATGCCGAACAACGCAACGCCAAGCGGGGTAAAGTCCCCATTGTCGTAAGCGACCGGCTTTCCGTCCTCACCAACGTTCCAAGGCGCAAAGTGATTGAATGCCGTGAACGGCGTCCCGTAGGCCGCGGTGATTCCGTCGGACACGAGGCTGAAGACTGCAAATCTAAACGCGAGCGGGAATTCCCTTACGTAGGTCTGCAATTGCGCATGCGCTTCGAGCAGCCCTGCGTGCTCGTTGCCGGCCTTCTTCAACTCGATCACACTGACCGGCATCCCGTTCAGGTACAAAACGATGTCGAATCGGCGCTTGAAATCACCGCGCTCGACCGTCACTTGATTGACAGCCAACCAGTCGTTGTCTTCGGCGCGACTTGATACGAGCCGGATTGTCGGCGTGGTCTCCACTCCGGTGTGGTCCACATAACTGATCTTTCGAAGGCCCTCGGTCAAGTACCGATGAATGACTTCATTCTCAGCGATCGCATCCGACGAACCGGGCGTCGCGATGTGAAGAACAGCCTGTTCAACGACATGGTGAGGAAGGTGCGGATTGAGCCGCGCGATTGCAGCGGAAAGGCGTGGTGCGATCAGAAGTTCGGCCCATGACTCGCGTTCGCCCTTGCTTGGAGCGATGTCGGAGCCTGCGGTGGGTTTCCAACCCAGTTCGCCAAGGTCATCGAGAGCCATCTGCTCCCAGTCGTCCTCGCTGAGTCCTCGGACACTCATTGCAAACCCTGCCTTCCCCAACTTGGACGCTGCCGTCGCTGCATAACCGCACAACGAGACAAATCGCTTTGCGCTCTTTATATCCGTGCAACCACGGCAAACACCGATCGACACGACAATTATTACTCTTCACCCACAATAGCCACCAGATTTGGTCTTGCTATTTGGGTTTCGATAACCCCCATTATCAATCATCCATTTATACATGACGGGCACTTTTCGTAATGATTCAACCCAACATCCACAAACCAGGAGTCGCTATGACTGGCCCCACCGAAGCCCACGGCACTACCGAACCTCTAGGCACTACCGAACAGCGCCCCACCGAGGTCCTACATTCAGGCGTACAGACTGCCGAAGCATTTCCGGAACCGACCCACCCGACAACAAGTCCGCCGACCCGGTCGGGCGGCAGTCGCAAGCCGTTTCTTATCGGTGTGGCTTCGGGGATCGTAGCGACCGCAGTCGTTGCCGGACTCGGATTCGGGATCAACGCAGCACTCCAGAGTTCAGGGCAAGACTCAACTTTCGACATCGCCGGCACAATCTCCCTGACGTCGGGCGCAACGACAGCGTCGGCACCGAGCGGATACGACTGTGTCGGCACCAAGGGATATGACGACCTGAGCCCTGGCGCTGCAGTCAAGATCTCTGACGAAGCTGGAAAGCTACTTGCCAAAGGAACTCTTGACAGCAGCACAGGCGGATCTTCATACTGCGTCTTCTCTTTCACCGTTTCTGGCGTCCCTCGGGGAAGCAAATTCTATGAGGTCGAGATCGCGCATCGTGGCGGGATCTCGTACACCGAAGAAGAAGCAGCCGACGGCGTCGGTCTGACTCTCGGCAGCAGCTAACACCCTTCACTCTTTTCACTCCCCATCACATTTCACGTCGATCGAACGGATTCAGCTATGACCTTTCCCCAGAACAATTCTCAGCCGCAGCAGGTATCGCTCCCCAAGAAAAAGAAGAAGTGGCCGTGGGTAGTCGGTGTCGTCGCCGCACTCCTGGTTATCAGTGCAATGAGCAATGGGGGCGACAAAGATGATCCAAAAGTTGCCACAGCCCGGACCGCCTCGGCCGAGGTAGCGTCTGTCGATGCGAGCCCACAGGCGGTGACTACGACGCCCGCATCCGTTCCTGGACTGAACACACCGGTCCGTGATGGCAAATTCGAGTTTGTCGTAACAGAAATCGAGAGCGGTCTGAGTTCGCTCGGAGACAATCCCTTCCTTACGGAGAAGGCCCAGGGACAGTTCGTGATCGTGACGATGACTGTCCAGAACACTTCCGACCAGCCGAAATCCCTGAGTCCGAGCGATCAGGAAATGTACGACGCGAAGGGCCGTAAGTTCAGCGCGGATACGTCAGCAGCTTTCAGTTTGGACACCGACGTCGCAATTTGGGATGAGATCAATCCCGGAAACGCTGTCACCATGCGCGTGGTCTTCGACATGCCGACAGATGCAGTTCCTGCGGAGATCGAACTTCACGATTCCATGTTCTCGGGCGGCACACGGGTATCGCTGACGTAATGTCCCGACGATCCACTTCAGTCGGACGGTCGCTTGACCTGCATGGTCGAATACCGTCCGGCTGGAAAGCTACCAACTGCACCTGCGTCTGAGACTGGACGAGTAACGAAAGTGATCTAATCGGTCGAGGTTGTTCAGCAGACAACTACGTGAAGGCGGAACGTGCCTACCACCGAACAAGACTTCGTGACCCAACTGGCACGCTGACCCCTCTACCAGTTGACTGTCGATGACGACTGTGGTCCCGCGAAGACCTTGTGCAGTAGCAATATTCAGAAATCGATTGAGATGAGGACAACGTGGCGCGCGTTCGACTTCACACCGGCAATCCGGTTCGCGACAACTCCCCACCGTGGGGAGCCCGCGACATCGCCGGGTCCAATCCCGAATTTGCGAAGCATCGCCCACCCAGCACCCCAAAATGCAGGTGGTGTGGAAGCACGACCAAAGTCGATGCGTCGACGCCTCGCCGATGCGCTCGGTGCCGGAAGCTCGAGGTCGTCATTGCCGCAGCACACACTTACGTAGCGAGCCACGGCCTCAGGCCGATCGGTGGTTCCGAGGACTCTGAATCGGATGCAGAACTGTCACATCGACGTTCGGCTCTGGCTGCACAAAAGAAACTCAATTCAGTGAAACTGGCGCCACGCAAGCCTGCTGCCAAGAAACCAGCCGCGACTGCATCAAAGAAGAAGGCGAAAGCTCCAAGCAAGGCTACCAAAAAGCCAGTGGAGTCCACCGAAGCAACTATTGCTCGAATGACATCGGAGGTCAATCGGGTGACGGAACTGCTTGATACCGAACGATCGTCAGATCACGCAATCACACCCGAACGGGAACTTCGATTTAGACGCCTCGAAGAGTACCGAGCCGGTCTCATGCGAGGCATCCAGCGCAGAACCGACCAATCATGATTCAGAACCGGCTAGGGGGCGGTTCGTTGAATGAGTTTAGACTCTATGGTGTTCCAGTCGGCGATCCCGGATTCACCATTGCCGTCTATTTCGTAGGCACCTCGGACACATTGCCAGCACAGATACGTGCTGAGCTCGAACAACTCGCGTCGCCACGATTCATTCAGCTCAGTGATACCGCAGACGGTCAGTTGTGTCTGACCATCGATTGCCCGCATCTTGGTTGGTACGAAACGGGCAAAGTTGGAGATGCATTTGTTCGGTCGGCCTCCACAATCGCGAGTGTTCACCGCGTCGAAGTGTGCCGATCTGATCACTGGAGTCCAAGACATGCACCGGCAATTGAGAGAATTCCGTCGATACGCGATGGTCTACATACCTTTTCGCCCTTAAGGTCGTGCCCCGGCACATTTCCGACTCTCCTGCATCGAGCAACGCCCAAGGCAGCACGGACAACGAGGATGAGGAACTACTGTCTCGCGCACCTGATCGCCGACCAAGCCACGTCGGCAGAACCAGCAACGGAAACCTGCAATTGACCATCAAATTCACGCCCACCCGATTCCGGGGAGCATCGATACAAGGCGCGAAGGTAGCCCATGGTGTGAGTAACCAATGGTCAATCTCGCGGATCCAGATCTGGCAAGCACATGATTAGAGGTACTGCCCTGTCAACTCTGCAGTTTTCCAACGCCCGTCTTCGATAACCCGGCGGAGTCGCTCGGTTGTCAGCTCTGATCCGTACTCGAGCACAGCTCTACGAACAACCTCTCGGAGGTCAGCGCCCGATACCTCCGAACTCAAGGCAGCTGCAACCACACCGCAGTCGATCTCAGAACTGCAATCCACACGAGAGAGAAGCCTCTGAAGTATCTGTGCGACTGCGCGCTTCGTTGGATAGCCGAGGTGAATTATAGAATCGAATCTCGCCGATCTTGTCGCGGCGCTGTCCAACGAGTCGGGGTCGTTGGTCGAGGCCAACGTCAATACGTCGTCGAATTCTTCACTGCCGTCGAGCACTGACAAAAACTCGGCCAGCGTCGTACCTGCATTGCCTCGACGACGATCTCCGATGTACAGGTCAAGGTCTTCGAGCAGAATCACGCTCGGGCCGAGATGCTTTGTCTCCCGGTACACCTCGCGCAGAGCGTCCGTTGCAGTCTTGGCATCGACAATGATGACAGTGAAGGGTCCAACCAACTCTGCGGCAATGGTCCGACTGATCGCACTCTTGCCGACCCCTGGTGGGCCGGCTATCAACACACCGCGCCGAGTACCCAATCCGAGTTCACGCATCAGATCAGCACGTGTCGTCAGAGATGCAATGTTGGTATCCAATTCGTGCCACACCTCCTGCGGCAGAATCAGACTTGCACGGTCCAACTCTGAAAGCTCGGTGACGTCGAACTTAAGCCCGTTCTCGAAACTCGCGAGAAGCACCTTGCCACGCAGGAAGTTTCGCTCACCACGAGCGTGCGACATGATGGAATCGACAACCGCCCGTGCGTCTTCTGCCGCTCCACCGTTAGCGTATGCGCGCAGCACCAGCCGATCGTCGAGGTAGCTACCGATACCGATGCGGACAACGGTCGAACCCTTGGCAATCGTGCCCGCCGCAAAGTGAGCCGACAATGTGTGCGGAACCGAAATCAGATCGTCGTCGATCTTGACCCGCTGCCATGACGGCGGATCCGAACCTTCGCCCGGCCCTACAAACGGGCAATGCCGCTCGATGAGTTCCCCTAGTACAGCCGATACCGTCAAAGCAGTCGACGCGGTAAGCACGACAGACTCGGAAATCAGCATGGGCAAAGGCGAATCCAGAGCCCTCGCGAGAAATGCGTCCGCACTGTCATTGCGTTGCGCAGCACCGGACAAAATCTGGCCGATGAGTTCGATACTGCGCCGAACGCAGTCCTGCTCACCGGCCAGATGGTCATGGTCTCCCACGGGAAACTCAAATGTCTGCATCAAGAACTCACTATTCACCACGTTGAGTACGTGTACTACTCCACCGGGTCCGAAGGCTATCGGTCCTACGAGTGAAGAGTCCCAGAGTACACACGATCACTTTCTGTTCCACCGGTCTTGGAGCTTCCCCTTCTCCGTCTTGAAACTATTCACCGCCGGACTCTGCTGAGTTCGAATCTCCAGACCCGGTTTCGCATTCGCCTTTCGCGGGGCCACCGGCGCGGACCGACTCGACTGCCGCCGCGCCAGCAACGCATATTTCGCGTCTTCGCCTTCCTTCCGCATCCGCGCCAATGCCGGCGATTCACCTCCGGACCGTTCGCCCAAAGGTTTCACACCGAAGGAAATGAGTGTGTTATGCACCCTCCGGACGGTCATTTCATCCGAGTAGCATTGCTTGCAGCGAGCACCTCCGGCAAAATCTTGCAGTCCTTTTCGTGATCTGCAGACCTCACACTCTCGCAGTTTCGGCGGAACACCTGATGCTGAGGAGAACTTCGTGACAGGAGGTGCCGTAACCACAGTCGGTGTTACCACGACGGATGCGGTGGAGGCTTTCGTGGCTGGTGCTGCGCTTCTTGAAATCGGAGAGGCCGGTGACTTCACGTTTGACGGAGAGATCACTGGAGGGGTGACAGCATTGTCGTCAGATCTCGTAGCCGAGTCCCCAAGTCCAAGCCTGGCTGCCAGTTCGGCAACCTCCTGTTGCTTGGCAGCGAGTTCCGCCTGCGCCTTTCGATACTCGGCGAGCTCTGTCTCTCGCCGAGTCTCTGCTGCACGACGACGCTCGATTTCCTCAGGCACCCACTCTAATCCGCCGCCCGGGATTCGAGCCTCACCGTGCACCTCAATCGCTAACTCTTTGAGAGCCTGGTTCCATTCGGTGATCCGGCGGTGGAGATTTCCGTCGACGATCGTCCCGTCGCGAACTACTTCCAAAGCAAACTCGATTTCGCAGGTAAGCTCTTTCGCTGCGTCTACGGTCTTCATGTGTAGCGCATGAAGTTGATCTGCAGAAATTCGAATATTCATCGAGTTCCTTCGCGTTCAGGGATTTTTCGCAATATCTGCGAAGTCGAGTAGGTGTGCAAACAGTTTCGGCATCGTCCCACTGTCGAAGGCACGGAGCAATGCGCCTTCACTGAAACGATCACTGCGCACAATCATCGTAATCAGCCCGAGGGTCTCTTCAACAGTGAGATCTGAACTGTTTTCACCGTTGAGCAGTGTGCGCCCGTGTCCCCAGTGGGCCCAATCGAATCCAGTCAAGATGAATCCATGCGAGTACAGAAAATTTAACGCCTCATCAACCAGTTCGCCCGCCACGCAATATCCCATTGCCATCCGCTTGTCGTCGATACGCCGCGGCGGAACCCATTCACCGAATGAACCCGGATGCTCCCGAATCCGAGCAACCAAAGACTCAAGCACTGCCCAATCCTCGACTGCAAGTGTTTCCAGAACCTCTCGAAGCCTTGGATCCAAGCTTAGGAACGGATCATCACTCGACGCACCTATCACAGCACCGCCTCGACGACCTTCTCCGCGTTACGAACCCGAAGTTTGCCCGACATCAGTTGCGGGAGAAGAACGTCACGGATCTCTTTCAGCTTTCGAGATTCCTTGTCTGCACCGGATGCTGCGGAATGAAGTGATTCCGCCTCTGCGTCAAACTTAGCGAGGACGGCGTCGTCTGGCAACGGTACGGGCAGGGATTTGAAACGCCCTCGTGGCAACTCCAAGAACGTGGCGCCATTAGCATGCGATATAAAATCTGGAACACGAGATCGCATCTCATGGAACAGCCACCACTGATGTCGCGGATCTTTTGCGTTGACCACGATGAAACCCTGATTAACAGCCATTGGGCTCTCCGCAATGGCAAAAGCTCCAATCGTGGCACGTGAAGTCATTAGAATTGAACCTGCCTCATATAATCTGGAGGAACAGTTCGCCAATCCATCATCCGTAATCATTCGACTAGTCGATCGAAGGTATGGAGCATTAAGGGCTGTTACGTCAGTTGGTGTGGCCCACGAAACATCACCATCCCAGTATTGAGCCACTGCCGTGCGTGGGGTTCCGCCGCCACCAACATCGGCAATCTGTTCGTACGTGCATTCAGATTCAGGCGAGCCCAGACGCGCCTGCAGGAAGAGAGCACATGCCAGGCTATCCGCAGTTTCAAGAAGGGTCAGATTCGCGGCAATCTTGTCATCGAGTGCACCGAGAATAGTCGCAATCGCATGCTGCTCTGTCAGAGTTGGGAGAGAAATCGGCAGGTTTGACAAGATTCCTGTATTCAAGTTCGGCATGGTCGCCCCCACAGCATGGAGCCTTATCCACGACCTGCTCGATTCCGTACCGAGATAGTACGAAACAAATTTCGGGTCGCATTGGGCCTGCGGGCCGAAACGAACTCGCAGACAACCCGTTCCGCACAGCCACCCCGCTTGTTCTGCTCGAACCAGCGCACGTTTCTCAACATCTCCGCGCCGTGAATACACGATGTCGTTTTCTGCCAACAAGTACTTCGAGAGTCGCGCTGCGTCGACAGCTGTAATCCTGGCGATATCTGCCGTGGAAATCGTGTTTTCACCGATATTTTGAGGCATGACACTCGGAATGCCGTCCAAGACATAGTCTGCTGCATGCAACTGACTGCCAAAAGGACCTGTTTGAATACCACCGCCACCTTCGCGGCAGAGTTCTCCCAGCGTTGTCGTCCTCACAACACCCTCCCCAACTGCTCGCGAACCAACGCCTGCAACCGATCAGACTCATCGAACCGAGCAAGCAGCTCAGAGGTCAATCTCTCGATCTTTTCCCCGATCGGTTCGCCGTCGTCTTCGATCGCTGCGGCGCCCACATACCGGCCCGGGGTAAGTGCGTAATCCGCTTCCTTGATTTCCGCGAGAGTTGCGGAATAGCAAAATCCCGGCTCGTCCTGGTATTCAACACCTTCGGCAGATTTGGCGCCCCTCCACGAATGGAAGGTCGTACCGATCTTCTTGATGTCCTCGTCCGAAAGTGCCCGCTCAGCACGGTCGATCATCGTGCCCATATTGCGCGCGTCGATGAACAGAACCTGGCCTTGGCGATCGATCGACCCCTTTGGCCCAACGCTCTTGTCCTTGGCGAAGAACCACACGCACACTGGGATTCCCGTGCTGCGGAACAACTGCGTGGGCAGAGCAATCATGCACGACACCAGATCGGCCTCGACGAGCTGTGCGCGAATGTCTCCTTCACCGCCCGAATTCGATGACATCGAGCCATTTGCCATGACCACGCCTGCGCTACCTCTGGCAGCAAGCTTGGAGATGATGTGCTGAATCCAGGCATAGTTGGCGTTACCAGCTGGCGGGACGCCGAACTTCCAACGCTTGTCGTCTTCCTTGCGCGCCCAATCTTTGATGTTGAACGGCGGATTGGCCATCACGAAGTCTGCCAACATGTCCGGGTGTTTGTCCTGAACAAACGTGTCTTCCCAGCGATCACCAAGGTTTCCCGTGATGCCGTGAATACCGAGGTTCATCTTGGCCATCTGCCAGGTGCGCTGATTCGCCTCTTGACCGAACACCGAAACCTCGGCAGGGTTTCCGCCGTGGCTCTCGACAAACTTCTCTGTCTGAACAAACATGCCACCCGACCCACAGCACGGGTCGTAGACGCGTCCACTGTAGGGCTCGAGCACCTCTACCAAGACTCGGACAACGCCTGCAGGCGTATAGAACTCGCCGCCTCGCTTGCCTTCAGCACGAGCGAACTTTTCGAGAAAGTACTCATAAACCTCACCGAGCAAGTCGCGAGCCTTCGTCGAACCGTGACCGGTGAAACGAGTGTCGCTCAACAAGTCGATCAGCTCACCGAGCCTGCGCTGATCGAGACTGTCGCTATTGAAGATCATTGGAAGAGTGCCAGCTAGGGTGGTGTTGGAGAGCATGATGTTGCGCATCGCCGCGTCAACCAATTCACCCGCTGTCTTGCCGGCTTCACCATTGAGTCCTTGGACGCCGTTCGAATTCTCGGAAAGATACTTCCAGCGCGCGGTTTCCGGCACCCAGAAGACACCGCCGGCCAGATACTCGTCCTGATCGTCGATCAGAGTTGCGATCTGATCTTCGGTCATGCCTTCGCCGGCAAGTTCAGCCTTGATTGCTTCGCGGCGCTCGTCGAAGGCATCGGATACGTACTTGAGGAATACGAGCCCCAGAATGACGTCTTTGTACTGCGACGCATCCATTGATCCGCGCAGCTTGTCTGCGGCTTTCCACAACGTATCCTTCAGTTCCTTCATCGTTGACGGCGCGCCGACAACAGATTTCTTCTTGGGTGGCATGTCAGCCTCTCTCAGTGTGTTGCACGTTCGGCGAAACGACAGTCAGCGCACCGTGCGCCACGCCGTCCGCCAATGTCGTTGTCAAGGTATCTATCGTTTCGATCAACTCGACGGCGGCCCTTCGCCGCTCGCGTAACTCCTCCAGCGTGGAAAGCGCCTGATGAACGTCCTCGGGCGATACTCGCGGGAGCATCCACGACCTCCACCTGGCTCCCGACCTGATGGCACTGGTTGGACGACTTCCGCTCTGCTGTGAAATTAGGTAACGCGCAACGAGTTCCGGAATCAGTCCCGAAGAACACGGATCGATGACCCTGAGTATCCGTGCCGGCCAGATCACCACAGACGAACCCTCGGCATCAACCAGGACACCAAAAGCCGGACTCGTGCAGAAGACCACGTCGCCAGGTTCGGTGTACCGCCCACTCGGGTTCTGATGAGTGAATGCAAGGCGGTCAATCGTTCGCTCACCCAATTTGCAGCGCGCCAGTACTTCATCACTTCCGATCACCCGAATGTCTCCACCTCCTGCAATGTCCGAATCGTCGACTCTGTTGCCTGGAACGATCTTGATCTCGCCACGTGCAATCAGATCTGCCACCAAAACTGAGTTCTGCGAGAATGATTCCGAGTACTCCACGGCAACCGATACGCTGGCGGAAACACGCCGTCCGATGACATTCAACGAATCCGTCAACTCCAGTACCCGACCGGCAGCCTCTGCTCCTGACGTTCGGATTCGGTGATCTCGCTGTCTCCGAACCTTCAGCCCGCGGGCATCGTCAGCGAGTAGAACCGAAGTCTTGGCGATGACGCCGAAATAGAACGCATGCGCGCGGATCGAATGCCAGGATCCCATTGCCGCCGAAACATCCGACACCACACCCTCAATCGCCTGATCATCAAGTTCGGTTGCACCGAGATCCGCGATCACGGTCCACCGATCAACCGGCTTGACGTCGGCGTGCGCCGAGGCGAGTACCCACAATGCCATGGGTTGTCCTGGTCGCGAGACCACCAAACCCTCAGGCAAGCGAACCACTGCTCTGACCCGGTCGGAACGTAGCAAATCCGAGCGCAGCCGTGCTGCATCTGGACGACGCAACGGTTCGACGAGAACTGCTGCGGGAGCGATGATCACCGCTCGATGACTATCGTTCATCTGCATCGCGATATTGTCGATTGCGGACAGAATCTCTACATCGGAGTATGCCACCGCGGTAGGCGATGGATACTGGGCGAGAAACAATGCCGGACCTGGAACAGTGAAGTCTTGATCGAACCCGTCGTGGTCGACCTTTTGGCTGTGCCACTCGTGCACTGCGAGCCTGCGCAACTTCATTCGCGATTCGGCAGTATCGGCACCGCTGTACAGAGCAACCGGCGACATGGTTTCAGGTAGCGCTCGGCGCAACGCCACCATCAGGTCGCTACCGCCAGTGGACGGATCAACAAAGCGAGTTCGTTCGTCCTCCACCAACGATGCACCCACCCGGGCGACCAAATTCAATGCGCTTTGGGTCAAAGCGGTCTCGGAGAAGCTACTCTTCCGCCGTCGAAGTTTCTGTGCCACAAGCGTTTCAAATGCTCGGACCGGACCGAAGGACGCATCGGTCATGCGGTCCACGAACCACGCGAACGTAGCCAACTGCTCACCGAACGCCTCGATCTCCGAGTACATGTACTCATCGTCAGGGTCCAGTTCATCTACCTCATCAAGCAGGTCGGCGGACGAAAGTTCATCCAACTGGCAATCGAGCGTCGACTTCAGACACAACAATGCTGTAAGTCCATCGAAAACGGTGTCCGCGTCGAGGTCAGATTCGTGCTCCAGTGCCGCATACATCGCGAGATCTTCGTGCAACGAGTCGTTATTCCCCAAACCTCGTCGACTGATCCATTCGACAACTTCGGCAGCGTCGAAAACTTCATTTCCTTGACCCCCTGCAACGGGAGACGGAAACGGAAACATAGCTGACTTGTTGCGAGCAATCCACATCGTGACAACAGGACGTTGCACCTTGGCCAGCGCGGCGATGTCAGGCTTGGAGAGAAGGAGCCGTGCCCCCAAAGCTGATTCGAGCATCGTTGTCACACTCCTTCGTTACTGTTGCAGCGAACGTCACAACGGACAGATTAAAACTAGTCGACCGCGATTTCTTGTCCAACTTATGCGTGATATCCCCCCTTATCAAAACTTTCTTCTGATTCTTGTCAACTGCGATGCATGCTGGCTTCCAACACCGAGCCGATGGGAGACCAGCATGATCGCCGCAATTCACATTCGTAAGTCAGGTGCCGCGGGACAGCGCTTCACGTGCGCAGCACTGACGTGGTTCGACAATCTCGATGTTCCACAGACTGCACTCTTCCGACGAGAAGGCACCTCCACCCAGGTGCGGTACGGCGTTGGACTCGATGCGGTCGAACATCTTCTCGGTGTTCTACGGTCCAGCAATAGCACCGCCGTGCTCCATGTCAGTGACGCCGGCCTGCGCGGTGAGCTGACAACTGCCTCAGGTTCGTTTCCCTCACTCGAACTCATCGAAACCGCTCGCGGGCCCCTTCTGTGCGCGCTGGTGGAAGCCGCCAACCAGATCGGCCTGCTTGTCCGCAGACTTCAGGAAGAATTCGAAGCACAGGAGATCACACGCATTGCAAGTCTGCCTCCCCTGACTGTTGCCACCGACGCCTCGAAATCCCTTCGTCGCAGCGGTGTAGGAATCGCCTGTGTCAGTGAGGACGGCATCCGGAGACAGAAGATGCTTCCGTTGGTGAAGTCCGTTCTTGCAGGAGAACTCCTTGCCATCGAGCTTGCGCTGTCGAGTTTCCAGAACCGAAAACTGCGCATTCTCTCCGACAGTCGCGACGCGATCGCAGCAGTCACGCGCAAACCCGGCGCTCCCCTCCGCGAACTGTCCGGTGAAGAATCTGTCATTGTCGACCGGATTCATCGACTGATGGTTGGCCGATCGATCACATTCTCATGGATCAAAGGGCATTCCGGACATCCGCTCAATGAAACCGCTGATCGACTTGCTGTGGCCGCCCGCCGCAATCACGAAGCCGCTGTGCCGGCCAGCGTGCAAGTCGCAATCGCAAACGAGATTGTCGCACCACTGCGCAGTGTGGCTTTCGCAGCCTGAGTACATTCCACTTCCCTGACGATTCCAATGGAGTAACCGTGTCCGAGCACAGCTGGTCCGAGCACTACCTAGCCGCAGGATTCTTGGTCTACAACAGCACAACTCTCCGCGCGAGCATATTCGGAAGCGGTTGCACCGCAACACTCCTCAACGACTGTGTCGTCGAACTCCGCGCAATGACGATCGACGGATGCATCGGAATGAATGCAGTCATTCGGTGCGACGTGACGTGGTCCGAGGAACGCCTTTTCGACGCTCTCGACCAGATCCTCACTTATCTCCGCCCGCACTCGAGCGAGGAAATCCACGCCCGATTCGGCGTGCCCTTGAACCGGGCCGAAGCAATCGTCGCGGAATCGCTGCACACCAGCAACTTCGGATGCGAAATCGACTCTCAACCCGTGCCCGTTGGCAGGCTGCCGTATTCGCACGTCTATGTCTCGCTCGAACGACACTGTGCCCTGACGTGCGCAGCCGAGTCCGGAAATTCCTCGTTGATCGGGTGGATTGCCCTTGAGTATCCCGGCGACGATGTCCGCTCACTCGCGCTACAGAATCCCGCATGTTCCGACGACATCCTTCTCGCGGTGTCCACGATGGAATCATCGATACCCGACCTGCTCGAGCGGCCGCATCTGCCCACCGAAGTCTTTACAAGCATGATCGAAGCCGAGACCGCTCGATATATACGGTCGACGGAGCCAAGTGAGCATCATCTGACGTTCATTCAATTCGCCTTGCACCCATCATGTCCCGAAGGGCTGGCGATCGGCCTTCTGTCCCACGTCGCGGGAACTGCTCAAACGGTCGAGGATCTGAGTACATTGCACGAGAACCGCGCGAACTTCCAACACCTGTATCCGCACTCACCGAAGTGAGATCCACGCATTCTGTTTTCGAGATCGAGTTCGTCTGCCACTATGTCGACTTCCCAATCTCGACCGGATTCTCGACTGACGTCCGGGACGCCATCCGCACACACGAAGCCGAGAACGCAACCCAGCAACACGGCGCAACCGCTCAAGCAGGACTAGACCTCGCCGCGCACCGGAACAGTGTCGATACCGATCATGCCGACCTTAGAGAATTGCCGTGGTTCATCCTCAACAACGGCTCTGCCGGATTCCTCGCCGCTTTCGAAGATCGACTGATCATCGCCAAGGTCGGCGGCATCGCCGGGTTCATGACCGGTTCACTCGGCGGCGGACGGGTTACCACCTTCCCCCTACGCCGACATCACGAACATCGAGTACAACAGCGGGCATGGTCACGGCCGACGACCCTTGGACGCTGTCTAACTGCCTTCCGCTGCAGAAGGTGCTTCATAGTCAGGCGTTGCCGCGGATCAACGAATTGCAGCGCAAGATCGCCGATTCGAAACGGCCACAGGTCATCGTCCATCACGCCCCGCAGCTCGCGCCTGCCGCCACGCCCGCCGGCGGCCTCGCCGAGGAGCTGCAGCAGATTGCGAACCTGCAAAGCCAAGGTTTGCTCGACGCGGAGGAGTTCGCCGCAGCCAAGCGGGCGACAATCGCCAAGCACAGCAACTCCTGATCACAACGCGCGCACGTGCACCCATCCATCTGGGGCATGGGCCGCTCCCGGACCGAACTGGATGCTCACTCCTGCTTTCGAATCCGTCGACAGGTTTGCTGAATCTTCGTCGCTGGCTTCCGCGGACTAATCAGCTGGCCGGGTTATCGAGCTGCGGAGCGGAGAACAAGCGCTCACGCTCAGCGGCGACAACATCCCGCGCGAGTTCGGCTTCCGAGATGTCGAAAGCCTCCGGCGCGCTCTGCGCGGTATCACTGACCCGGGCGAACTCGTCGAACACCTCACGCTTCCGCGCCAGAATCTCGGTGATGCGCGGGTCAACCCCCTCTTCTGTGAGAAGCCGGTGAACCTGAACGGATTCCAGCTGCCCCATACGGCGTGCTCTCGCGATGGCCTGCCATTCGGTAGTGGGTTTGAGTTGCGGCTCACAGATCACCACCACCGACGCTGCTTGAATGTTCAGACCCACACCGCCAGCCACGATCTGCGACACCAAAGCTGCGCCATGACCGGCCGCGGAAAACTGATCGACCATCGTCTGCCGCGTCGCTGCCGGGACGGAACCGGTCAACGGCCCGAATACCTTGCCCGGCAACGCGAGAACAATTTGCTCGAGCACTCCTCGGAAGTGGGAGAACACGATCACTCGTCGGCCGTTTTCCTCGGCTTCCGCAACAATTTCGAGGAGCCGCTCCATCTTTTGTGATCGCTTTCCCTGGGACATCGCGGCCTGGCGCATCGCCATAAAGTTCCCCGCCGCCACGGCATCCCGGTAAGCGCTTGCATCAGCGGTCGAAAGCGGGAGCCATTCCTCGACCTCGACCAGATCCGGCAGCTCGGTGAGCACGTCCTCCTGATTGCGGCGAAGGTAAGCGGGGGCGACTTGCTTCCGGAACAGGCGGGGAGTCAGTTCGGTGGCATCGACCACAAGCTCGGGCCGAAGGTAGCCGACGAGATTTCGGAACTCGTCGATGCGGTTCTCCAGCGGTGTGCCGGTCAGGAGGATCGCGCGCTCCACCGAGTCAAGGAGTCGGGTGGTGCGTAGTGAACGAAGCGTGTCCGGGTTCTTGATGTAATGCGCCTCATCCACGATTACACAACCCAAGTCGGAGATGGTTGTGACGTGGACGTCGAACCATGCCAGAGTTTCGAACGTTGTCACAGCGACGCCGCCGTTGCGTATCCAGTTCTGAGCGGCACCTTCCCGCCCGGGGCCGTGGACGCGGTGGGGACGCAGCCGAGACTTGGACGAGATCTCTCGGATCCAGTTGGTCACGACCGCGGCGGGGCAGATGACCACGGTGTGGTGAGAGCCCTTCGACCGCAGGTGGGCGAGCACGGCGAGCGCCTCGATGGTTTTCCCGAGCCCCATCTCGTCTCCGATAATGACTTTTCGTTGGACGAGGGCGAACCGGGCTCCGAAACTCTGATAACCGCGCAGGGACGCGGAAAGGTATTCGGTGTCCAGTTCCAGGGCGCGGACCGCCTCGATGACGTCGTCGGGGAGGTCACCGTGGGTCTTTTCTTCGTCTTCGGTGATGAATCCGAGTTCGGCGAGCAGCGCAAAGTAGTCGGCGGGTCGTGTGAGGAAGTCGTCCCACGGATCAGCTGTCCCTGCTGCATTGGTTGCTCCCGCCACGAGCTGAGCGCGGTCGATGACCGCATCGATATCGACTTGGAGATCGGTGAAGGTCGTGGTGTTTTCCGCGAACAGGACAAGATGGCGGACATCGCGGCCAATTGCACGCGCCAGCGGGGCGAGTTCTTCGACGCGGGCGAGATCAGCCGTCGCCCCCTTGATCTTCCGCGTGGCATCCCACGCCGAGAGACAACGAAGGAACTCCGTCGTCGAGGCTGTTCTGTTCTTGATGTCGATCCTCGTCGGCATCTCGTCGTACGTCGTCTGCCGAAGTGTCTGGGCTGCGCCGCGGATTCGAGTGGCGGTCGTACCGCCGATCCCGGGTAGCTGCTCGAGCCGGTGACCGAGCTCCAAGACGTCCTGAACAGTCGTGATGCCGGCATCGATGAGAGCGTTGACGCGAAGGCGATCACGAGTTGCTTCTTTGAGTCGCTCTACCGGCATCTCGGCCAACAACGCTTGTGTCTCCGCGCGGCGGACTTCGTTTCCGGCGTTCTCAGCCTGGCTACGCGAGATGGTCTCGTCCTTGAGAGCCTGTTCGAGAACGACGATTGCCGCCGGTAACTCTGCCGCTGCAGCAGCTCCGAGGATTTCGCTGCAGTGACCGAAGTCGCTCAACCGCGCTACCAGGCCCACCCGATCAGACAACGCCTCCGCAGTATTAACCCGCTCGGGCACACTCGGCCCGGCCAGGCGGGCGAGGATGCCCGTCACATCAGCATTGACTGCCCCGTCTCGATACTCCACCAAAAAATCAGCAGCACTACGACCTGCGGCACGTTTCTTGGAGCCCCGAACGAACCGACGAAGGCCCGAATTCTCACGTACCTCTTTGATAGCAGCGGCCGCGTCGATCTGGAGCACCTGCAGCAATCGCTCTTCAGCGACGGTGAGCGGTGTGAGGGCGGTGTCGGTTGCCAGCTTTCCGAGCAAAACCTCGTCGGACGTCCGCAGCGGGAGAACCCGACAGAGCGCCGCTCCGTTCCGGTTCACTGATACAACTGAACCGCGCAGCGCACTAACAGCACTTCGGGCTGCGGGCTCGATCGTTGCGCGGTGTTCCCGCGCAGTGTTCGCCTGGTTGATCCAGGTCGAGACTTCAGCGGTAATTACCCGTAGTTGTTGTTTGTCGTTTCGTTCCATCGCCCTGACCACCGAGTCGTTTTTGCTCAGAACAATAGCCCGGCGCTGCTGGTGCGATGATCCGCTTTGTCGCACTCCGCTAGCGTTAACCAACTGTCGATCAGGAGGTTCAACGTGCAGCTCGAAGAACTGAGGCCGGGGTTACGCCTACAGGGGCTGATTCCCGCCGAAGTGGTCACTGTGATCGCGGTGCAGTGGCACGGCGCGGATGCTCTCGAGCTGACCTACAAGACGACCGTCGGCGGGCTCGGTCAACAGGTCATTTTTCGGAAGAACGAAGCTCAGCTCGACATCGCGCAGACCGGCAGCCGCCCCTTCGATGCCTCGGCCTCGGACTTCAAACTCGTCGCCGAAGCGCAACGCATCAGCCTCGCCGGCTTGTTCGACCCCATGCTCGCCGTCGCTACCAGCGACGTCCAGCCGCTCCCTCACCAGATCAGAGCGGTCTACGGGGAGTTGCTTCCGCGCACTCCGCTGCGGTTTCTCCTCGCTGACGACCCCGGCGCCGGCAAGACGATCATGGCCGGGCTCTACATCAAGGAGCTGATCCTGCGCGACGACGTTCGTAAATGTCTGATCGTCGCTCCGGGCGGGCTCGTCGAGCAGTGGCAGGACGAGTTGTTCTTCAAGTTCGGGCTCCGGTTCGATCTGCTGACGAATCAGTTGATCGACGCCAATATCAATCTCAACGTCTTCGACTCCAATCCGCTGTTGATCGCTCGGATGGACCAACTTTCCCGCAACGAACAATTGCAGGATCAGCTCAAGGAAACTGAATGGGACCTTGTGATCGTCGACGAGGCACACCGCATGGGAGCCCACTACTTCGGCGGGAAGTTGAACAAAACCAAAAGGTTCCTGCTCGGTGAAGCACTCGGCGAAGTCACTCGTCACCTGTTGTTGATGACGGCAACCCCGCACTCCGGGAAGGAAGAGGACTTTCAACTGTTCCTCACCCTGCTCGACAAAGACCGGTTCGAAGGTAAAAACAAAGTCACCGCCGATACCAGCGGCATCATGCGCCGAATGGTCAAGGAAGACCTGCTCACCTTCGAGGGTAAGAAACTCTTTCCCGAGCGCATCGCCGAGACCGTCCCGTACGAACTGACCTCGATCGAATACGACCTCTACGAACAGGTCACCTCCTACGTCCGCGAAGGAATGAACCGCGCCGAACGCGTCGGCGGAAAACGAAAGAACACCGTCGGGTTCGCCCTCACCGTCCTCCAACGCCGGCTCGCCTCCAGTCCCGAAGCGATCTACAAAAGTCTGGTTCGCCGCACCGAACGACTCGAACGCAAGAAACAGGACATCCTCAACGGCACCTACACCGAGGCGGAACCGAGCCTCGATCTGGCAGCCCTCGACACCGACGACTACAACGCCGACGAGATCGAAGAATTCGAAGAAGAACTCCTCGACGCCGCGACAGCCGCCCAGACCGTGGAGGAACTGAACACCGAACTACTCGAACTCGCCGACCTGACACGACTCGCCAAACAAGTTCGCGACGCCGGAACCGACCGCAAGTGGACCGAACTGTCCACGATCCTGCAGGACCACGCCCTCACCACCGACCGCAACGGGTGGCCCCGCAAGTTCATCATCTTCACCGAACACCGAGACACCCTCGACTACCTCCAAGCCAGGATCGGTTCCCTCCTCGGTCGCCCCGATACTGTCAAAGCCATCCACGGCGGTGTTCGCCGCGGCGAACGCCGCCAGATCACCGAAGAATTCACCACGAACCACGCCTGCCAGATCCTGCTCGCCACCGACGCCGCGGGTGAAGGCCTCAACCTTCAGGCTGCGCACCTGATGGTCAACTACGACCTGCCGTGGAATCCGAACCGCATCGAGCAACGCTTCGGCCGCATCCATCGCATCGGCCAGGAAGAGGTCTGCCGACTGTGGAACCTCGTCGCAGCTAACACCCGCGAAGGTGCAGTCTTTACGAGGCTGCTCGGAAAGATTGAGGAGCAGCGAAAAGCTTATGGCGGCAAGGTGTTCGACGTGCTCGGTGAGGCGTTCGCCGATACTCCCCTGCGCGATCTGCTGATGAATGCCATCCAGTATGGCGAGCAGCCTGAAGTAAAAGCCAAGATGCACGAGGTCATCGACCGCTCGGTCGGCGACGGACTCAAAGAGCTGCTCGACGAACGCGCCCTCGCTTCCGAGCATCTCGCCGACTCCGACCTCGCCGCGCTCCGAGCTGCGATGGACGATGCCCGCGCCCGCCGGCTTCAGCCGCACTACATCGAGCTGGCGTTCAAGGCCGCCTTCACCAGGCTCGGTGGGCGCATCGCCAAACGGGAAAAGGGCCGCTACGAAATCTCCAATGTGCCCGCCCATCTCCGTGCTAGCAAGCACGGCCCTATCGCAACCCGCTACGGCCGGGTTACCTTCGATCTGCCCCATGTCCAACCGGGTGACCTCGGCCGCGCGGATCTGCTCGCTCCTGGCCACCCGCTGCACGACGCGGTCATGGACGAAGCACTCCGACAATTCGGCGGCGCTCTCACCGCCGGCACCGTGCTGGTGTCCTCCACCCTGGAGGAGCCACAACTGCTCGTCGGAGTGATCGAGGAAGTCGCTGACGCGACCGGGTCTTCGGTGGCTCGCCGTTTCGGGTACGCCTTTGTCGATCACTACGGCACCGTCACACCAGCCGGACCGGCACCGTATCTGGACTGTGCGGCGGCTCCTGACGTGCCGGCTGTCACCACCGCACGCTCGCTCCCCTGGCTATCCGACGCGGAAGATAAAGCGGCGAGCTGGATCATCTCCCAGCAGCTCCCCGAGTACCTCGCCGAGGTTCAACCCCAGCGAGCAGCTGAGCTGCACAAAACCCGCGAACTCGTCACCAAACGCCTTCAAAGCGAGACGGAAAGACTCCTCCTCGATGCCGCAGTCGCGGCGGAGAAGGAGCAAACGGGCGACAAGCCCAAGGAATCGTCAGAAAGCCTGAACCGTAAGGCCGTCGAACTCGACTACCGCCTGCGTCAGCGCCTGGAACTTCTCGACCAACAGGCCCTCATGTCCACCAAACCGCCGCTCATCCTGACCGCGGCTCTCGTACTCCCCATGGGATGATCGAAGAAAGCCGACCTGCCCGCTACCGCGCCAATCCACGCCAAAGAAACCAAGGAAGTCGAACGCCGGTGCGTCGACCTCGTCTTGGCCTGAGTTTCCGGAGACTCCAGTGTGGACGCTATCCCAAGGCGAAACAGCGGGGAGTAGATCGGAAGGATGCCCGATCGTCCCTCCCTCGCATAACCTTTCGGATTGGGTTTCGTGTCTGAACGCTATCGCTATCCGGTCAGCAACACCGACGCTTGCGCAGGAAGTCGCCCCTCGCCTTTCCTGCGGAACATCTCGGCAGGGCGACCGTTACCCGGGTTCGACATCTCCCCCGTACTCTCGAGCGCCTCGATGACATACCTCCGGAATGCGTCCTTCTGCAATTCGCGATCGAACACCACCTCGTAGAGTTGACGCAACTCGAGCACGGTGAACGAGTCACCCAGCAGACCAGCGGGGTCGACTTGCGCCGCATACCTTGACCGCAGATCCTCGACTGCTAGACGCACCATGTCGGCATGATCGAACGCCAACTCCTGGTCGACCTTCCCATTGGACACGCCCACGAGGATGGCACTGGTAGGGAGATCTGTGGCAGGTACGACGGCGGTGTGGGCCATCGAGAGAACCCAACCCCGCTCGTCGCGGGCGGGATCATCGAACATCGCCAGCTGATGAAACTGTGTATCGACCAGCCCTGCCTTGGTGCGCAGTGCCCGTTCGGCCGCGTCGGTGAGTAGTTCGCCCTCGTGCAGGAAGGTCCCCGGTAACGCCAACGAACCACGACGATGCTCGACCACCAACACCTGCAGTGCGCCGCCGGAGTAGGTCAGCACTGCAACATCCACCGCCACCGAGGGACGCGTGTAGTCCCCGAGAGACTTGCCTTTCGAATCTGTCCATTCATTCACTCTTGCATATTATCTCAAATCTGATCTATAGTTAGCGCAAAGTTGATCAAAGGAGATGTCATGGACCTGAACGCACGGCAGTCCGATCGCGCAGCAGGGGTTCTGCTCGCTACCGCCGCTGGTGACGCACTGGGCGCCGGCTACGAATTCACCCACCCGAGCGCGGACACAGCTATCGAGATGATCGGCGGCGGACCGTTCAATTGGGCGCCGGGCGAATGGACCGATGACACCGCTATGGCGCTCGCCATCGCCGAAGTCGCCGCAACCGGCGCCGATATCGGTCACGGCGCCGGCTTGGATGCCGTTGCAGCGCAGTTTGTTCGGTGGTTCGACTCGAACCCGGCGGACATCGGCAACCAAACCCGCGCAGTACTCTCACAGCGCCCCGCAAACGCCGAAGCCATGACAGCCCGCGCCAGGGCAATCACCGGACGCAAAGGCGGCAACGGCTCACTGATGCGCACCGCACCCGTGGCCCTCGCCTACCTCGACAACACGACCGGCTGCATTGCCGCTACCGCCCAGATCGCGGCGCTCACCCACGACGACGAACGCGCCGTCCAGGCCTGCCAGCTGTGGACCTACGCGATCCGCTACGCTGTTCTGCACGGCACCTTCGACGGAGTCCGCGGCTACCTGACCAACGTCCCGGCCGACGTCGCCGAGTTCTGGGGACCGCTGCTCGATCAGGCCGAGAACGGCTCCCCCGAAGATTTCGCGAACAACGGCTGGGTGGTGCACGCACTGCAGACCGCGTGGTGGGCGATCACCACCACCGACGCCGGCGACGCCCGCCACCTGCAGCGAGCGCTCGAAGCCGCAGTCCGCGCCGGCGGCGACACCGACACCACCGCCGCGATCGCCGGCGGCCTGCTCGGCGCACGGTGGGGCGCGTCCGCAGTGCCGGCGCGGTGGCGTCGGATCCTGCACGGCTGGCCCGGATACACCGCGACGGACCTGGTGCGCCTGGCCGTGAAAACCGCCAACGGCGGCGCCAACGACAAACACGGTTGGCCGTCAACCCCAGTCCTCGACTACAGCCACTTCCGTGGCACCGGGCACCTGACCCGCCACCCCCACGACGACGGTGTACTGCTCGGCCGCAGCGACGCCGTCGACGGCACCGGTTTCGACGCCGTAGTGAGCTTGTGCCGAATGGGAACCAAGCAGGTGAGCGGCGAACACATCGAGTTCCGGCTCATCGACGCCGGCAGAGACAAGAACCCGAACCTCGACTTCGTCCTCGACGATGCCGCCCGCACCGTGCAGGCACTGCGCGCCGAAGGCAAACGCGTTCTCCTGCACTGCGTCCAGGCACACAGCCGCACCCCCTCTGTCGCGGCCCGGTACTCGAGGCTGCTCGGAGCAAACCCCGACGAGGTGCTCACCGCGATGCCCTGGGCACGTCCCAAGACCGAACTCTGGCAGGCCGCCACCACGTCGAACACCGACGACCGCGGCGGAGAAGTAATGACCAGGATCGACGTTATCGAAGGCGATATCACCACCCTCAACGTCGATGCGATCGTCAATGCCGCCAAGCCGTCGTTGCTCGGCGGCGGCGGAGTCGACGGAGCCATTCACCGCGCCGGCGGAACCGACATCCTCGACGCCTGCCAGGTCCTGCGCGCCACCAGCCTGCCCGACGGTCTGACCGTGGGCGCCGCCGTCGCCACCACCGCCGGAAACCTCCACGCACAGTCGGTGATTCACACCGTCGGCCCGCGGTACTCGCGCCGCGAGGATCGGTCGGCGCTGCTGCGGGCGGCCTACACTCGCAGTCTCGCTGCCGCGGACTCAGTCGGCGCCCGCACGGTCGCCTTCCCGCTGATCTCCGGCGGCTCGTACGGCTGGCCGAAGGCGGACGCGGTACGCCAGGCCGTCGCAGCGATCCGATCCGCGGACACAAAAGTCGAGGTCGTGACCCTGGTGGCCTACAACGCAGAAACCGCGGCACTGATGCGCAACGCCCTCCAGTAGAACATCACATTTCCTGCCGCCCGCACCACGCACCGCCCCATCACCACGATTCCCTTGCCCGACAACAGAAACGGATACACACATGCCCAGGCCCGGCCCCCGAAGAGCAGCCACCGCCTTACGCCTGGGTGATGACATTCTGATGAGACTGGATGAGCGTGCACTTCTCGAAGAGTTCGTCAAAGGCGACGGCGAACCCAACCGCTCCGACATGATCAGACTCTTCGTCGACTACGGCCTTGCCAACATGCCGATGAACTGGCGTCCGACCGCCGAGACCCCGCAGAAACTCCGATAGCGGCCAACACCGCATCTGCCGTAGAGACTCCCCCGTACTGTACAAATTCGGCGCCCCGCTGATTGGCAGCATAGTGAAAGAGAAAAGATGAGAGTAGAAAAAGGCGACGTTGTCGAAGCCTTGGCACACGATCCCCTGTACCAACTCTCTGCCTCGGACCAAGACGGATTTCACACCGGAATGCTGTACTGGCTGCTCAGTACACATCTGAATGAGGCAAGGCCGTTGAAGGAAATTTCTCTTTCCTTTTATGGAAGTATCGTCGAACGCGTCGCGAACGGATACGACCTTTACGTTGGCCATGACGACATGGGTGGTTATAAGCTCGGCGCGGTAAATACGCTGCACAGCATCCCGAACGGGGAAAAGCTTGCACATCTTGGGCGCACCCGTTTCTTCACCCACCGTATGGTGATCTCTCTGATCCACCCCGCCGACGAACTCCCAGAACCGTGGCGACACGTCTCCTACGACGAACTCCTCCGCCCTCTTCAGTGGTCGGCAGAAAATCTGAGAGAGACCGGATCACACGAGTACGAAGCGAACCTACTCAGCCGATACGTTAAACTTCTCGAAAGGCTTATCTACCTGCGTGATCACCACCCTTTGGAGACCGACGCACGTGATGCTGCCGTCCTGGACGCGGACGAAACCCGACGCCTCAAGGACGCGAGATTGCTGCCACTCGTCGAGAAGATTCGTTTGTCACGATTCGCGGAAAACCTCGAACAACACTGCGGCCTCCAGGTCGGCGTCGACCTTTCCGAGTCGCACGGATCCATCCAGTACTCAGCCCCGAGTAATTCGGGTCATCTCTTCGGCTGGAAATACCAGGCAGGGCGTGTTCGCCTCACGATGAAACTTGACCACCTGGACGTGGAGCGGTGGCGGGGACAGAGCATAAAGAAGGAACAGTACGCTAGAAAGAATTTTTCGGACTTCTTCGATTTCACCTCGATGCCGAAAGTCAATTACGGTTTATACGACGACGCACCCGAAATGAAATGGCATTCTCAAGAGCCGAATATTTCATACACTTACCGCACTGTTCCGCCCGGAATGACACATGAAGAATTGGCTGACATATTGGTCGCATTGACTTCCCATGTCGAGAGGTACTCAGATTTACACTGAGTATCGAACAATCTCTGCACAGAAAAATTATCATGCTAATTTCCTCTTCATCCTCCCTAGGATGACATACTCTCGACAAGGACGATAATGATCAAATTTCGCCATCTGGCAGGTTTCGTGTGCGCCGGCATGCTCACTGCCTGCTCGAACGAGGCTCCCACCGCCCTTCCCGAACCCGAGAGCGGTATGACCTCGAGTAGTGCGACGTCTTCGACGCCTACTGCGGTCATGTCCTCCACATCGAAGACCGATGCCATCGTCTGCAGTGGTGAAGACGGATTGGAGAATCGTGGGAAAGACTTCTATCCCACGTTCAAAAAGATTATTTTGACCGACGAATCCTCCATAAAACCAGTCACCCTTTCTGCACAACTCGTGTCCCTCACTACGATTGCGGCAACGGGCAATGAAACTGACGGTTCGGAAACGATCAACGAAGCAAGTTCTGATGTCCGCCTAGCAGTTACGAAAATGATTCGTGATGCCGACCGAATTGCACAGCACTACACCGATGTAGAAAATGGCGTTCTATCAGCCGAGTCGGATGTGACTCCTATTGTGAATTCGTACACTGACGCGTTGATCGCTTGCACCTTGTCAGGAAATCAGCCGACATGGTTCATTCCCGAAGACCTGACTGGAAATTGAAGCTCAACTCTGGTTCAACTTCCGACAACGTCAACCACGGTGGGATAAGGGCATCCCAGCCCACCATGCACCTTGCTTCCCTGCCCTTGGGTACAGGTTCTCCCACAACACCCCTATCCGAAGGACGGAAAGAGACATGACCGGCGAGGAAACACAGTACGAGCTCACCGAGATCAAGGCGATCCGGGGCACCGAGGCGAAAACGATCACAAGCAAGCAGCAGGAAGGCTGGGAACTGGTCACCCAACACCAAGGCCGCCTGCGAACCACCATGACCTTCCGCCGACCAAAGCCAAAGACCCCCTGGCGATTGTGGGCCGCACTCGGCGGCGCCGGTGTCATCCTGGCGGGCATCATCACCGTCGGGGCGCTGCAGGAAGACGACAGCGTCGCGTCCACGACCGAAGCCGTGGCAGCCTCGAGCGCCGAGCAACCCTCCCCGCAGCCTGCTCCCGAACCGGCAGCGGAACCTGCGGCCCCTGAAACCGCTGAGATACTCACCATCGAAAACAACGAGGATCTCGCCCGGATCCTGCACGATACGGACAACTGCGGCCAACCAGTCACCGATTTCGCTACCCAGTATGCAGGCCGGACCATCCAGTTCGACGGTCACATCGCCGCGATGAACAACCACGGCAACTACAAAACGCGCTATGACATTCTGATTGGTGCCAGAGATTTCGACGAAAGCGACGCCGGCGGGCCGGCGTTCCAGTTCCGGGACGTCAACATCGTCTCTGATCTGCAGCTCATCGGTCCCGACATCCCCGACACTTTGGGGGTCAAAGACACCCTTCGAGTCACCGCGGTCGTGGAAGAATTCGAGGAAAAGCGGGGCTGTCTTCTCCAACTTGACCCAGTCTCCACCGAGATCCGATAGCAACCGCCCCATCACTAGCACTCCGAGCCGATCTTGATCTGCCTGGCCAACTGGTTCTTCAATCTGCCACTGGTGCCGTACCTGTCGTAACGGCCGCACCGCCGTCATTCGGTCGGCAACGTCAATTCTGCAGTTCCAGGACGCTTACGACGCTTCCGGTTGCACATACGCCGGTAGTTTCATGCCTCGTTTGCGACGTGGTTGAGTGTCTCGAATTGAATCGGTTGCACGTCCAACGCGATCGTGACCGGTGGGTGTGGCGGATTCTCTGCCACAATCAGGTCTATGTTCGATTCTGGCCCTCAACGCAGGGACCCCATTGCGGTGGGTTCTCGGGTCAAAGTGATCCGGACCTCCGGATCACGGTCCGGCGATACCGAGCCACAGTTCGGGGTCGTGGTCGATGACTACGCCGACAATGTCATCGACAACTCTGATCTGGGACGGGATTGGGCGCTGGTGCTGCGGTGGGCGATCGCCCTCGACGACGGCCGTTTGATCTTCGCGGCCGAGGGCGGTCTCGAACTCGCCTGAATCTTTCTTCTCTCACCAACGAGAATCACCAGTTACAAGCGCACTACTAGTTGATAATCATGAGAAGAAAAACTGTTCTCGGGCCCTAATGTGCGGCCTCGAAAGCATCGATGACCTCGGCTCTGACCCACCCACGTTGAGAGGCATCGAGATTTCGCGCGCGCTTTGCCGGCAGAGAAGACCTTCTCCGCGACCTTTCATCTTCACAAATGACTCGGATGCAGGTACGTGGAAAACTTAACATCAGGGACCGCAGGAGCAGTACGATCTTGACAGATTCTTTTCGAAAAAGTCCACATACCATCTCGATTGTCCGAGAATGTATCACAGCCCTGAACTGAAGGGCAGCCCTAAGCCTTTATGCATCAGAAACCTAAACACTAGACCGAAGGGAAGCATGACTGATAGGAGAATGCCATTGGACATATTGCACCATTTTCTGTAGTTGAATTCCTGACTTCACCGAGATTAGCATGAAATATCATTCTGTAATCTGTTTTCAGACAATCCACATTGAACAGTTCTGAGAGTTTAGAGAGTCTTGGCGTTCTACTCTGCTCAAAATTCTTCCTACAGCGACCATTGGACTTGCCATCTGGGTTCTTCGTTGCGTTCAACGATACGATCTTTGTTTTCACTAGGGATCTCCTATTTCGCTCGACCGATGGGCGCCGAGTATCTGGCCGCATTCCAAAGGCCTTTGCCCTCCAGAAATAAAAAGCGATTGCAATACCAGAGACTAATTCGTAAATCGCGCAGCCATTCGGAGGAGGTATCCGAACTGAGCGTTCGCGTGATCGACCAGTGCCTGATAATCCACGGTGCCCACACTGTTGTCTCGCGGGCCACTCACGGTGCCGACGGCCGCGAGCGCGTCCATGGTGGTCTCTGCAGTCGATCGGCCCCGATTTTCGGCGCCGCCCGATACGCTGCATGGTGCGTTGACATGTTGAGACCAAGTTCGTTTTTGAAACTCGAGAGCCTGTTTGTGACTTTCGGAGTTATTTGGCACGTTTTTCACGGAATTATCTGGCACGGTCAGTGGATGTCAAGCAACGCCGATCGGAATCCTAACCGGACGTCGTCACGTTCGTGGCCTGAAGTCAGTCAAGGTGCACCTTGACTGACAACTCTTTATCCGGCTCCTCTGGGCAGAGTTGTCGGCAGCGTCCGATAAGTTCGTCGCATGGCCAAGGGCAAGCAAATCGACCATGCATCGAAGTTCACTCAGACGCTGGAGGCGTCGGCTCAACTCCCCGGAGTGAGGATCGACCGAAGCGCATACCTCCGGTCATCGTTGAAACGGTACTGCACGGATGAGCAGATCGAGTGCGCGGTCGCCACGACCCCAGCCGCAGCGAACGTCCCAGCGGATGTGATATCCGCGATCGCGAACACAGCGATCAAATATGAGACAAGCAAGGCAACCGCGCTGTCTGTGGCGGCGGGCCTCCCCGGCGGATGGGCGATTGCCGGCACGGTCCCGGCAGACCTGGCTCAGTACTTCGGCCATGTTCTGCGTATCGCGCAAAAACTTGCCTACATTTACAGCTGGCCAGACCTGTTCGGCGAGGACGGCGACGGAATCGACGACGCAACCGAGGGCATTCTCACGCTATTCGTCGGCGTCATGTTCGGGGTGGTAGCCGCACAGGGCGGCGTGGCCAAGATCGCCGCCCTGATGAGTGGTCAGGTCGTAAAGAAGCTGCCTCAGAAGGCTCTGACCAAGGGGGTGCTATATCCAGTGGTTAAGAAGGTAGCCGCATACCTCGGCGTCCGCATGACAAAGCAGATATACGCGGGGATCGCGGCCAAGGCCGTGCCTGTTGCCGGGGCTGTGTTCTCAGGAGGGCTCACCTACGCGACATTCCGCCCGATGGCGTACCGCTTGGACAAGCACCTTGCCAGCTTGGCTCTGACCAAGCCTGGCCATCAGGTGCCGACGCCGACGCCGCGGACGACCTCCGAGACAGAACAAGGGCCTACGGGGCGAACTCCCAACGATACTGAAATGGCGTCAGCGTCCCGGAGTCAGACGCAAACGGCAGAATGACAACATCGTCCGATTCGCGGTCGACCTCACCGTCACCGGTGTGGCGCATCCTTCACCGGGCGGGTTGAACGAGTCCAAAGACCCGCAGGCACTGCATCGGATCGAAGTCGAGCAGTTCGTCTTGCCGCTGGAATATCGGGCCTGCTGATCCTCCCACACGTTGGCGTTGTCAAGTTGTTGAAAATGCCGGATCTGGGATGATGCGGTCGTGTCGTCCACTTACAAGCGTTCCTGTTCCCTCGAGAGATCATCGCCCACCGTGTATGGCTCCACCACCGATTCACGCTTTCGTTCCGAGAGGTCGAACTACTCATGGCCGAGCGTGGGATCGAAGTGACGTGCGAGACGATCCGCACCTGGTGCACGAAGTTCGGTCCCGAATACGCCCGCAGCCTGCGCCGACGTCAACCACAGGCCAGCGACAAATGGCATCTCGACGAAGTGTTCATCAAGATCGTTGGCGTCCAGAATTCTTGTGGCGGGCAGTCGACCAGCACGGCAACGTCCTCGACGTCCTCATTCAATCGAAGCGGGACGGGAAAGCTGCGACCAGGTTCTTTCGCACACTCCTCAAACATTAGGGTCACCCGCCGCGGGTGCTGATCACCGACAAGCTTCCCAGCTACCAGGTCGCGCGCCGCACCACCATGTCGACGGTCGAACACCGGCAATCGAAATATTGAACAATCGAGCCGAGAACTCCATCTACCGACCCGGCAAGGCGAACGGGCGATCAAAAGGTTCCGCACTGTCGTTGCAGCGCAACGGTTCTGTCCGATTTCAGTCGCATTCCCCGCACTTCCGACCGTCACGGCACCGTATGAATGCCACCGATCACCGCACCGAACTAGCCGCCCGATTCCAGGTACGGGATCAGGTTACCGAACTGGTCCTCGCTGCTTGACCGACCGCTCTATGTGATGCCCTACTGCACCTGAAAACTGCTGCACAAAAACAAGTTGACAACACCTCTCGGCATCCGACGAACCACCCTCTACCGCTACCTTCGACAGCCGTCACCGTGCCAGATAATTCCGTGAAACTCGTGCCAAATGATTCCGAAAGTCACATTGTCCTGCTCGTTTCAAATACGACCTTCGTATATGAAACATGAGAGGCGATTTTCGGCGAACTGGGAGAAGATGCGTGCCGAAACTCGTGTCCAAAACTGGTCGTTCACTACCCGGCGTGTCGGTGAATTCTCGAACACTGCCGTCTCCCGGACAAATTATCGGGCGATACGCAAAGGCCTTTCAATTAGGGGCCGATGCGGACCTGATCGGGACGATCATCGAGAGACCTAACTACTGCCCCTTTCGTTGTCTCCGACCATTGTTAGATGGCCATGGGGAATCGAAGTGACCCACAACTGTCCAACGGCGGTTTCGCTCTGGCCTCAACGCCCTCTCTTCGCCCGCTCCGCCACATCCATTACCGCAGCTTCCTCCGGAGTGGGCGCCCCTCCCCCGAGCCGACGCGGGACCCAGTACCCACCCGGCTCATGGGCAAACCCATCCTGAACGTGACGCAAGATGGCGTCCATCTCGATCCGCAGGATTTCGGTGAGTGCGTCCGCCGGCTCGACCGGATCAATTGGCGCCCCAACTTCCACGGAGATTGGAAAGTGGTTGCGGCCCAAGTTCTTCGGTCCACCTTTTGTCACCAATCGCTGCGCACCCCAGACGATCACGGGAATGATCGGCACATTCGCTTCGATGGCCATCCGGGCCGCGCCGGACTTGAATTCTTTGATCTCGAAGCTCCGACTGATTGTCGCCTCGGGATACACGCCCACCAATTCGCCACGCCCCAGTGCGTCGACGCCGACCTGGAAGGCCTCGGCACCGGCCGAGCGATCCACTTCGATAACGCCACAGCCGCGCATGAGGAACGCGAGAACCTTGTTGTTCGCCAATTCTGTTTTGGCCATCACTCGAAGCTTCCGCTTCGACTCGCGCACGGCAAGGGCCGCATGAATGAAGTCCAGGTAGCTCGTGTGATTGATCGCGATCACCGCTCCGCCGATACGCGGAACGTTCTCGGTGCCGGTTCGGGTGACCGCCAGACCCTGTAGACGGCAGAGAACACGCGCGGTGGTCTCGACTGCCGTGTACACGGGTTCGGCGGTCACGGACTCAGCCTTCCGACTTGCGGGCCTCGCGTGCTTTTGCCTTGGCCTCGGCTTCTTCGGCATCCATCTTGTCTGCCTGTTCGAGGGTGGGCGCACTGCCACCCAATCGTGCGGGTACCCAGTACTCGCCTGCGGGATGCTGGTAGCCCTTCTGAGCTTCGAGCAGCAGTTCCTGCATCGTCGTGCGCAGCTTGGCCGTCAGCTCACTGGCCGGCTCGAACGGCTGGATGGGTTCACCGACAGCAATGGAAATCGGAGTATTGGTGCGGCCCAACCGCTTCGGGTAGCCCTTGGTCCACACGCGCTGTGCACCCCAGATCGCGACGGGGATGATGGGAACACCGGCCTCGATTGCCATGCGGGCAGCGCCGGACTTGAATTCCTTGATCTCGAAGCTCCGACTGATCGTGGCCTCGGGATACACACCGACCAGTTCGCCGCGCTTGAGGAAGTCGACGGCCGCTTTGTAGGAGTCAGCGCCCGCGCCGCGGTCGACGGGGATGTGCTTGAGGGCTCGCATGATGGGCCCGGAAATCTTGTTGTCGAAAACTTCCTTCTTGGCCATGAACCGGATGTACCGCTTCGGGGTGCGCGCCGGCAGACCCGCGTAGGTGAAGTCCATGTATCCGGTGTGGTTGATCGCGATCACCGCACCACCGGTTGCGGGGATATTCCGATCGCCCTGAACCGAGAACTTCAGGCCTTCGAACGCGAAGACGGTACGGGCGATGCCGATGACTGTTCTGTATACGGGGTCCACAGGTTCCCAGCCTAGCGGTGAACCGGTGATCTGACCCACCGCGTGGGCGCGTGTTTCCGGTGGTGACGTCGGGTTATCCGCGATGCCCAGGGGTTGCCTGATCGAACCCGCCGCGCGGAGGGCCTACCCTGGTACCGTCGCTCAGCACATTTTCAGGAGGCATACCAGTGCAGGTCACCAGCGTCGGTCACGCCGGATTCCACATTCAGACGACCGCAGGCTCGATCCTGTGCGATCCGTGGGTCAACCCCGCGTATTTTGCGTCGTGGTTCCCGTTCCCGGATAACTCGGAGTTGGATTGGGACGCCATCGGTAATTGCGATTACCTGTACGTCTCGCACCTTCACAAGGATCATTTCGATCCCGAGAACCTGAGCAAGCACGTCAACAAGGACGCCACGGTCCTGCTGCCGGACTATCC
The DNA here is from genome assembly GCF_019334125.1 of Rhodococcus globerulus. Taxonomy (NCBI): domain Bacteria; kingdom Bacillati; phylum Actinomycetota; class Actinomycetes; order Mycobacteriales; family Nocardiaceae; genus Rhodococcus; species Rhodococcus globerulus. Next base: position 4,491,830 of record NZ_CP079698.1, on the reverse strand, counting down.
GGTCCCGGACCTCAAGCGTGAGCTCGAGAAGCTCGGTTTCCACAAATTCTTCGAAACCGAGGACTCCGTCAAGCACACCGTCTCAGGCCCCAAGGGTGACCTGGAGATCATGATCATTGCCTTGCGCGCTCCGGCTGACGGCCCGATCGGCGACTCCGGCATCGTGATTTCCGACGGCGAGACCACCTGCTTCAACATGAACGACGCGCGTCCCGTCGACATGGATGTTCTGGGCGAGCAGTTCGGCAAGATCGACATCCACCTTCTGCAGTACTCGGGCGCCATCTGGTACCCGATGGTCTACGACATCCCCAAGGGCACCAAGCGCAACTTCGGCAAGCAGAAGCGTCAGCGCGGCATGGATCGCTGCCGTAGCTACATCGAGCAGGTCGACGCTACCTGGGTCGTCCCGTCGGCCGGCCCGCCGGTTTTCCTCGACGACGCTCTGCGCGACCTCAACGACGATCACGAGGACGAAGGAAACATCTTCCCCGATCAGATCGTGTTCCTCGAGCAGATGCGCATCCACGGCAATAACGGTGGCCTGCTGATGATCCCCGGCTCCGTCGTGGATATTCACGGCAGTGAAGCTGTTCTGTCCCATCCGATTCCGGATGCCGAGGTCGACAAGATCTTCTCGAACAAAGCCGAGTACATCGAGAACATGGCCCAGAAGATGGCTCCCGTCCTCGCCGCCGAAAAGGCGTCGTGGGCACCGGCCGAGGGTGAGCCGCTACTCGAAGCGATCAAGGCGAAGTTCGAACCCATCATGGCCCAGTCGGACGTCATCTGCGACGGCATCGGCTACCCCGTCGGACTTGTCATGGGCGACGAGACCGTAGTCCTCGACTTCCCGAAGCGACTCGTCCGCGAGCCCATCGACGGTGAAGGCAAGTACCGCTACGGATTCCGCATCGCACCCGAGTTGGTTCGCACCGTCCTGCGCGACGACGAACCTGACTGGGTCAACACCATCTTCCTCTCCACCCGCTTCCAGGCGTGGCGAGTGGGCGGGTACAACGAGTTCCTCTACACGTTCTTCAAGTGCCTCACCGACGAACGCATCGCCTACGCCGACGGCTGGTTCTCCGAAGCACACGACGACACCGCCTCAATCGAACTGGGCGGCTACGAGATTCAGCGCCGTTGCCCGCACCTGAAGGCCGACCTCACCAAATTCGGTGTGGTGGAAGGCAACAAGCTCACGTGCAACCTGCACGGCTGGCAGTGGGATCTCGAAACCGGCGCCTGCAAGACGTCCAAGGGACACGAGTTGCGCACCCGCAAGCTCTAGCCTCGACCTAGCCAAACGTGGGGCTGCAGGTCGTCAGACCTGCAGCCCCACTTCATGTTACGGGCGAAGAACGATCAATTCCGCTCTACGAGCCGAAGATGTTACCCAGCGAACCCGATCCACCGGGTACCGTACCCGCTTCGGTGACGTTGATTGTCGACCCGGCAGATTCCGACGCCTTCATCCCGGGACCACCGCTGAACACCGCAGTGATCGAATGATTACCCGCAGTGGCGAAGGTGTGATCAAGAACAGCAACACCGTTGACCACGTCCACCGCTGCGCCCAGCGGCACATTGCCTTCGAAGAACTGCACTGTACCGACGCTGCCCAGCGGAGACACATTGGCCTTCAACTGAACACTTTTACCCACAACACCTGATGCCGGCACATTCAACGTTGTCGTCGTATCCACATCAGTCGGCGCTACAACAGTCACATTGACAGTCTCCGCATTCGACGTCGAGCCGGCCAACGTACCGAAACCGCTGTACACAGCAGTCACCGTAACCGTAGCGGCAGTGTTGAGCGTATGCGGCAACGTCGCTGCACCGTTGACTACCGGAACCGAACCAACGCTGACACCGTCAACTTTGAAGTCGACCGTGCCGCCTGACGGAGCCGGATCACCTGAAGGCTGACCGGCAACCGCAGCGGAAAGATCCAGTTCCACACCGACCTTCGCTTCACCGGCAACACTGAGCACGGTTGTCGAAGTCGTGTCGACAACCACTGCATCAGAGACCGTCACCGTCGACGGACCAGCGCTCGACGCCACAAAACCGGCGCCCGAGAAATCCGCCGTCACCGACTGCACACCCGCAGCAGCAAACGTGTGCGACAGCGTCGCAACACCATTCGACACCACAGCAGAACCAACCTCGACACCGCCAACCTTGAACGACACCGAACCCACCGCAGAAGCCGGAGCAACCGTCGCCGTCAAATCAACAGCAACACCCGTCGTCGCCGCAGACGGAACCGACAAACCAAGCGTCGTGTCAACATCAACCGGAACCGGATCAGACACCGTCACCGTCGACGGACCCGCACTCGACGCCACAAAACCAGCACCCGAGAAATCCGCCGTCACCGACTGCACACCCGCAGCAGCAAACGTGTGCGACAGCGTCGCAACACCATTCGACACCACAGCAGAACCAACCTCGACACCGCCAACCTTGAACGACACCGAACCCACCGCAGAAGCCGGAGCAACCGTCGCCGTCAAATCAACAGCAACACCCGTCGTCGCCGCAGACGGAACCGACAAACCAAGCGTCGTGTCAACATCAACCGGAACCGGATCAGACACCGTCACCGTCGACGGACCCGCACTCGACGCCACAAAACCAGCACCCGAGAAATCCGCCGTCACCGACTGCACACCCGCAGCAGCAAACGTGTGCGACAGCGTCGCAACACCATTCGACACCACAGCAGAACCAACCTCGACACCGCCAACCTTGAACGACACCGAACCCACAGCGGAAGCCGGAGCAACGGTCGCGGTCAAATCAACAGCATCACCTGTCGTCGCGGCAGCCGGAACATTTAGCACCAGCGACGTTTCCACATCAACCGGAACCGGATCAGAGACCGTCACCGTCGACGGACCCGCACTCGACGCCACAAAACCAGCGCCCAAGAAATCAGCCGTCACCGACTGCACACCCGCAGCAGCAAACGTGTGCGACAGCGTCGCAACACCATTCGACACCGAAGCAGAACCAACCTCGACACCGCCAACCTTGAACGACACCGAACCCACCGCAGAAGCCGGAGCAACCGTCGCCGTCAAATCAACAGCAACACCCGTCGTCGCGGCAGCCGGAACATTTAGCACCAGCGACGTTTCCACATCAACCGGAACCGGATCAGAGACCGTCACCGTCGACGGACCCGCACTCGACGCCACAAAACCAGCGCCCAAGAAATCCGCCGTCACTGACTGCACACCCGCAGCAGCAAACGTGTGCGACAGCGTCGCAACACCATTCGACACAACAGCAGAACCAACCTCGACACCGCCAACCTTGAACGACACCGAACCCACCGCAGAAGCCGGAGCAACCGTCGCCGTCAAATCAACAGCAACACCCGTCGTCGCCGCAGACGGAACCGTCAAACCAACCGTCGTATCAACATCAGGCGGAGCCAAGACAGTCACAGTGACCGGAGCTGAGATCGGACCGACGCCAACAGCATTCGCCGCAACGGCAGTCACGGTCAGAGGGCCGACCTCGCTGGTGACGATGTCACAGCTGAAAGCACCGGCAACACCAGCGGTAGCCTTGCACGTCTTGTTACCAGCAATAACAGTGACCTCCGAATTGGCCTCAGCAGTACCGGAAACCGTCACGGTGCCGCCGACAACAACAGATGTCGGGTTCACGGTGACTGCGGTCGGCGCCGCAGGGGCGGTCGGCGCAGCTGCCACAGTTCCGGTCTGCGCGGTCGAGGTCGATACTGCGTTGGTGGCGTCGCTGAGGTATTTCGCGGTGATCGAGTACGGCTTGCCGGCGTCCGCGCCGGACGGGGTCCACGCGTAGGTAGCGGTGCCGTTGGCGATCGTGCCGGTACCAATGGGGTTGTCGTTGTTGAAGAAGGCGACGTCGCCGGTGGCACCTGTTGTGACGGTGGCCGTCAGAGTCGAGGCCCGATCGGCCTGCGGTGCAGGCGCTACGGCGAGGGTGGTCTGCGTCGCAGCCTTTGCAACGGTGATCGACGGACCCGTATTGGCGGTTTCAGAGCCCGTACCCTGGTTCGCGCTGATGCCGGCGCCCGTTATCAGGGCTACGTCGCGGGCACAGTTCTGGCCGACGGTGTACTTGACCGTGTAGTCGATGTTCCGATCGACGGCGCTGCGGATCCACGATCCCGTCATGCTCACAGATGTGGAGGTCGTATTCGTGCCGACGCCCTTACCGGCGACTTTTGACGAATCCACGACGTAGGTGAGGCAGTCCGGGTGAATGTCCTTGAAGGCACTGATGGTCGGAGCGATACCACCGTTCCACCGGATGTTGTTCGTGACTGTGATTGTTTCGCCGGGGACGGGCGTACCGTTGCTGATCGTTCGGTTGAATGTCCAACTGCCGGACGTCGTCGATGTGCTCACGGGCGCAGCGGACGCTGTCATGACGCCGAACGACGTCGCGAAGCCCACCGCCATCGCTGCGGTGCTGACGCCGGCTAACAACCGACGTAACTTCTTGTCTTTCATGTGCTTCGAGCCCTCTCTCTGCGATGCACTGACTGGACGGAACAACCGCCGCAGCCAGTGCCACAGCAGCAGTTGAGCTAAATCCGAATCTGCTTTGCGCAGCAGAAGGGAAGCCCACCCAGCGAGTCGACATTTTGGTTAAGAACTGTTGATCAAAAGTTGAATCACAGAGTAGCTAGAAAACTGCTACCTGTATCAGTTTTGGTAAGACGGACGTCCAATAAGGAGCAAAATGTTGCTGGCCACCGTCTTGGGTGAGCTAAGGAGGCCGAAATAGACAAGAGCGGAGCTGCAGATCATCAGACCTTCAGCCCCGCTCTGCGCGAAACAACTACCCCCAAGCCGAACACACCTGGTCGGGCAGAAAAGCAGCCGAGGCCGCGACAAAATCGTCGCGGCCTCGGCTTTTCAGCTAGGAAGAAGTCAGCGCAACACATCCGTGCCGACAAACGGAACCAGTGCTGCCGGCACGCGAACGGTGCCGTCGGCCTGCTGGTGGTTTTCGAGGATCGACACAATCCAGCGCGTCGTGGCGAGGGTGCCGTTGAGGGTGGCAGCTGTCTGCGGCTTGCCGTTCTCGTCGCGGTACCGAACGCTCAACCGTCGCGCCTGGAACGTGGTGCAGTTGGAGGTCGAGGTCAGTTCGCGGTACGCCTGCTGCGTCGGAACCCATGCCTCGCAGTCGAACTTACGAGCGGCCGAGGAACCAAGGTCTCCGCCGGCAACATCGATGACGCGGTACGGAATCTCCATGGCGTCCAACATGTCCCGCTCCCAACGCAGGAGACGCTGATGCTCGGCGTCGGCGTCCTCCGGTCGGCAGTATGTGAACATTTCGACCTTGTCGAACTGGTGGACGCGGATGATGCCGCGGGTGTCCTTGCCGTAGCTTCCCGCTTCACGGCGGAAGCACGAGGACCAACCGGCGTAGCGCTTCGGGCCTTCGTTCAGCTCGAGAATTTCACCCGAGTGGTAACCGGCCATCGGGACCTCGGAGGTGCCGACGAGGTAGAGGTCGTCTTCCTCGAGGTGGTAGATCTCGTCGGAGTGAGCGCCGAGGAAGCCGGTACCGGCCATGATCTCGGGGCGCACGAGCACCGGCGGAATCATCATCGTGAAGCCGTTGGAAATCGCCTTCTGCGCCGCGAGCTGCAGCAGACCGAGCTGGAGCATCGCGCCGTACCCGGTCATGAAGTAGAAACGCGAACCCGAGACCTTCGCGCCGCGCTCCATGTCGATGAGGTTGAGCGATTCACCGAGCTCGAGGTGATCCTTCGGCTCGAAGTCGAACGACGGAATGTCGCCGACAGTCTCGAGGACGATGTAGTCGTCTTCGCCGCCGGCGGGGGCGCCCTCCTGCACGACGTTGGAGATCGCGCGATGGGCAGCGTCGAGCGCGGCCTGAGCCTCGTGCTGCGCGGCTTCGGCTTCCTTGACCTTGGCCGCAAGTTCCTTGGACCCCGCGAGCAGTGCGGGACGCTCCTCCGGAGATGCCTGACCGACCTTCTTGCCGAACGCCTTCTGCTCGGCGCGGAGGTTGTCTCCGGTCAGCACAGCGGCGCGTCGGGACGCGTCGGCTTCGAGCAGAGCGTCGACCAGTCCGGGATCTTCTCCACGGGTGCGCTGCGACTCGCGGACGATTTCGGGATTCTCGCGGAGGAACTTGAGGTCAATCACGACTAGGAACTTTACCCACTCACCCCAGGTCGCCAACGGTCACGTCCGCGGCCGCTCCGGGCGACGCTCAGGATTCGAGCAGGGAAAGATAGTCCTCGCGTCCGAACATCCGGGCCGCGTCGATAGCGCTCGGATGCCCGCCGCGCGGGTCGGCTCCCCCGCTCACCAGTGCTTTTACGACGGCGTCCTCACCCTTGAAGACGGCACCGGCAAGGGGTGTCTGGTTCTTGTCGTTGGCCCGATTGACGTCGGCGCCACGCTCGATCAGAGCAACGACGGCATCAACGTGGCCGTGATATGCGGCCAACATCACCAGCGTGTCGCCGCTGCTGTTGGTCAGATCCACCGGAATCCCGGCGTCGATGTACGACGCCAGAGACGCCGCGTCGCCGGTCCGCGCCATGTCGAAGAGGCGCCCGGCAAGTTCGACGGCTTCGGGTTCGAGCCCGGATTCTTCGGTCATAGTCCATAAAATACCTGCTTCGGACGTAAACGTTTTGCCGTGAAGGTTCGGTACGGCATGGAAAACAGGCATGATGGGATCGATGCCTGAAGACAAGATCGAGAAGCCGTCCGATCCGGCGGGCCCGACGGGCGCGTCGGAGAAGAAAACCGTCTCAGCGCACCGCACCAGACGCGTTCTGGCTGCTGTTGCGGTGGGCGCGGTTGTTGCCGCCATTGCGACAATCGCGATTTCCGGCGGCCTGAACAGTGGCGATAAGCCAGCTGCCACTGTCGGCGGAATCGGCTCTCAGGCCACCAACAAGTCCGCCGAAGAAAACGCCTTCACGTCTGCCGGCGCGGGCGATTGCCTGAACTGGACGCCTGCGACGGCATCGGGTGGTGATCGCACCGACATGTCCATCGTCTCGTGCGACACCGAGCACCGCTTCGAAGTTGCCGGCCCGCTCGACTTGTCGGTGTTCCCGGGCGCGGAGTTCGGCCCCGGATCGCGATACCCGGGCGCGCTGCGGTTCGCAGAACTGCGCGACGAGCACTGCACTCCGATCGTGAACTCGTACCTCGGCTCGCGGTTCGACCCGAAGGGCAAGTTCAGCGTCGGACTGATGTTCCCGAGTGAATCGTCCTGGACGTCTGGCGACCGTTCGCTGCGCTGTGGTCTGCAGTTCTCGACCACAACCGGTGAACTTCTGCCATTCATCGGCAGGGTTGCCGATCAGGATCAGTCGAATGTCTGGGACGTCGGAACCTGCATCGGCATCAACCAGAATCTCCCGACCGACCCCGTGGATTGCGCAAACCCCCACGCGTACGAGGTCATCTCGGTGATCGACCTGGGCACTCAGTTTCCCGCAGGCATGCCGTCGGTCGAGGATCAGGACGCCTATCTCGAAGGAGTCTGCACGCAGGCTGCCAACGAGTACCTGGGTTCTGCCGACGCCTTGCGCGACAAGACACTGACCCTGTTCTGGGACAACATCGCCCTCGAGAGCTGGTTGGCCGGCAGCCGACGCGTCAACTGCTCCGTCGGCACGGAAGTCGCCACCGGTGGGTTCGCGGCCATCACCGGCAGTGCCAAAGGCGAAATCCTGATCAACGGCGCGGCTCCGGTCCCGCCGCCTTCAGCACCGGAAGGTCGGTCAGTGCCGACGCCGTTGCCCGGCGCGTCCCCGCCGTCGTAAGCCATGACGGTAACCATGAACGACGACCGGTTCGAAGACCTGGTCGGCGAGGCACTCGATCTCATTCCGCCGGAATTGGCAAAGGCCATCGACAACGTTGTTGTCCTGGTCGAACCTCGTGACCCCGAGGAACCGGGGCTTCTCGGGCTGTACCAGGGCATTGCCCTCACCGAGCGTGACTCTCAGTACGGCGGATACCTGCCGGACACGGTGACCATCTACCGCGACGCGATCCTCGACATCTGCGAGTCCGAAGAAGAGGTCGTGCACGAGGTTGCGGTCACGGTCATCCACGAGATCGCCCACTACTTCGGAATCGAAGAGGACCGTCTGCACGAACTCGGGTGGGGTTGAGAAACCAGTCCGATTTCGAGGGAACCGACAGCTCCCGGCGCGCATCAAAGTAGGTGCGGGGAGTTTGACGTTCGGCGTCTGTAGGGCGACGGATGATGATCCTCGCCCATCATTCGCACTGGTCACCTAGGAGTTCGGCACATGCACGTCGATCCTCACGCACTGATTACCGCTGCCCTCGAACTCGAAGCCGGGGCCGCACGGCTGCGCGGAGTCGTCGCGTCCACAAGACCCGCCCGGCAAGTCCTGCCGTCCGGCTCCGACGAAGTGTCCACCAGCGCCGCGAGCAGTTTCAATGCGACGTCCGAAAGCTTGGCATCGTCAGCCGACCGCGCTGTTGCCGAACTCGAAGACGCAGCCGCCGCACTGCGCCGCTACGCCGCCGCCTATGAATTCGAGGACAACCGGACGCAGGCGGATCTGGCTTCGGCTCCACTCTGATCCTCGTCCGCAGACACGTCACTACTTCGCACATTTTCACTTCTGGGGGGAAGAACAATGGTCGGCATCACCGGCGTCATCTGGTATCCACGCGGCGCAGCGCCCAATTCAGCTGCGTTGATCGCCGGCGCGGGCCCGGTGCCACTCAGCGTCGCGGGCGGAGCCTGGACGGCAGTATCCGCCGGACTCGGAGACACTGCGTCGACGGTCAGCCGAGTGATGGCAAATCTACGAATCGGCTGGACGGGCGACGCTGCCGATGCCGCTCTCGCCAAGTTCAAACCGTTCGAGGAGTGGGCGGCGCGGTCTTCCATGCTCGCCCAGAAGACCGGCGGCAAAGCACAGGTTCAGTCGGCGACGTACACCGTCGCGGCTATCGCCATGCCGTCGTTACCGGAAATCGCTGCCGTCGAAACAGCCAAGCTGGCCGCGTACACGCTCGGCGGCGCCCTCACCGGATCGGCTGCGGTGGCTGAACTGGCTGCAGAGCAGCTCAAGCTCCGGGCAGCGGCGGCCATGGAAACCTACGATTCCGCTACGGCTCCCCTCGCCGTGCGGGACGAGTTCGAGCCGCCGCCGTCCATCACCATGTCCGACGTTGCCGGCCAAGGCCCCCAGCAGAATGTCAGCGTCGCCGAACAGACCGTCAACGCATTTGTCGAGCCGGTCCGCACTGCTGCGGCGGCAATCACGTCGGTGCTCTCCAACCCTGCAGTCACTGCGGCCGCTTCCCAGCTCGGTGCCGTACTCGCCGGATCCAACGCCGCCACCACTGCAGCAACAGCAGCCGCAACCACGGCTACCGCGGCGGCTGGTGCCGTGTCGGCGGCGGTCGGTGCGGGCGGTGGGTTAGCCGGTGGGCTGGGCGCGGGTGCAACATCATTCCTGAGTTCACCGTTGACCGCCCTGACCGGCGGTAACAGCACTGGACGGCATGCGACAGCCACCACCGCAGCGTCTGCCACAACACCCGTCGGCGCATATTCGACCGGCGCAGGGCTTTCGGTCAGTTCTGCCGACCAGATCACGCCCCGCGCGGCGTCCGGGACAGTAGTCAATGCTGTCGGCACCGAAAGTGTGCGCTCCGACGCCGTCCGCGCTACGCCGAGTTCCGGAACGGGCCCCGTCGCCAGCGGTCGGCATGCCGCGGCAGATGACGACGACACCGAATTCCACGACACCCCCGACTACCTCAAGCACTTCGAGCATTTTGCCGATGGGCGTACCGTCATCACCTCGGTGATCGGTGCCGCCGATCTGGAATCGCGCCTGTGAGCACCCTTGATCTCGGAATAGCCACCGACACCGACGCTTTCCCCTCCGTCGATCTGACGTCGGCGGAGATCGAGTATGCCCGCGAGCGCCTCGGCCTCGACGTGCTCCCGGTGGTACTCGGCGGCACAGCACTCTGGGATTCGGTAGCCGAATACGATGCCGCAATGCGCAGTGCAGCAACATCTTTGGCTGCGCGAGATCTTCTCCTGGGCGGCGAGATCCATCACGGCATAGCTGCGACACTGCGCACCCTGACGCGCCCCGCATGGGAACTTGCACTGCGCAGCCACAACCAGGGAACACTGACCCGGGTGTGCGTTGCCGCCGACGAAACGCTTTGCGTGGAAGCATCTTTCAACGAAGAAACCAGAATCTACACACTTCACAAAGTCGTGAATCCGGCAGATGCGGTGGTGCGCGCACTCGGCCCGTCGGAACCCATGCCGATTGCCGTGATCAACGCACCCACCGACATGCTGAGCGCCGCACTGAACGCCGGACCCGACGCAGACACCGTCGCCGACGCTCTGACCCAAGCCGGCGTACCACCCGTCGAGGCCGGCCAGCTCGGCAGTGCGATGGTCACCTGCACGTCCTTCACCGAAATTGTCGGCATCCCGCGGGGCGTCGGCACCGAGAATCTCCCCGCCGGAGTGGTGTCGGTCTTCAATACCGCGCATGGCCGCGTTGTCGCGTCGTCAAGCACGTCGGCCGACGGTACGCAGTGGAGCTCGATCAGTTCCGGAACACCCCAACGGCTCCGACAGGCGGTGAATTCGCTGGTAGAACTGCTGTCCGAATCGCCTGGTGCCGTCTCCCGGTAACCTAGGGCGATCCCCTAGACGCCCGGAGCCTTCACCCAGCATGCCTTTGACCACCCCCACCACCACCGTCGAGTCACCGCACAAACCGAGAACACGGCAGTACCGCGAAGACCTCAACGGGCTTCGGGGACTCGCGATCGCCTTGGTGGTGGTCTTCCATGTGTGGTTCGGCAAGGTATCCGGCGGGGTCGACGTCTTCCTGGTTCTGTCCGGCTACTTCTTTGTCGGTTCGCTGGTTCGCCGCGCCGAGGCCGGTGGCTCGCTCAATCCCCTACCGGCGTTCAAACGGGTATTCGTCAGATTGTTCCCCCCGATCGCGGCGGTGACGTTCCTGACCGCGGCGGCGGCCTTGGTGCTGTTGCCTCGAACCCGATGGGCCGGCCTCGCCGACGAGCTGACAGCCGTTCTCGGCTTCTTCCAGAATTGGCAGCTTGCGCTTACGTCGAGCGACTATCTGGCGGCCGACGGTTCGGTGTCTCCGCTCCAACACTTGTGGTCGATGGCCGTGCAGGGTCAGTTCTATCTCGTGGCCATCGCAGTGGTGCTGGTGGTTGCGTCATGCGTATCACGCACTCGCCCAGAGCTTCTGCGACCAACACTGACGCTGGTGTTCGGCGCGTTTGCTGTTGCGTCGTTTACCTACGCCGCAGTGATGTCGGGCCACGATCAAGCCTGGAACTACTACGATTCCGCGGCCCGCCTGTGGGAGCCGTCGGTGGGCGCACTCGCGGCGTTGATGCTGACACGCTGGAATATCACGCGGGTCGGAGCGTGGCCACTTGCACTGAAAACAGCTCTCGGCATCGCCGGATTGGCGTCGATTCTGCTGTGTGGGTTCTTCCTCGACGGCGCCGAGCAATTCCCCGGACCGTGGACGCTGGTTCCCACGCTCGCGGCCATCGCACTGATAGTCAGCGGCGAGGGCAACAAGACTTGGACCGCACACATTCTCGCGCACCCCGCCCTCTCGCAGCTTGGCTCCTTCGCCTTTGCGCTGTACCTGGTGCACTGGCCGATCCTGGTGTTCACCCTCGTTGTGACCGGGCGCCCGGAAGCCGGATTTGTGGGCGGGACGTTGATTATCGCCGCATCGCTCGCGGTGGCCTACGGCTTGCGGATGGCGGTCGAGGTACCGATCGAGCGCGATGCTCCGGCACGGAGGCCGATCCTGCTGGCCTCCGTCGTCGGTGCGGCGGTCATCGTCACCGGAATGTTCGGTTGGCAGGCCTACGTGGGAAGTCAGAGCACGGGTCAGCGCGCAGCCGATACCCTCGACATCCCCACCCACCCCGGCGCATTGACGTTGACCGACGGGGTTTCAGTCCCGCAAGCCTCCATGGTTCCGTCCATTTTCGACGCACCACTGGATCTTCCGATAACCACGCTCGACGGCTGTATCTCGGATTTCCAGCAGATCGACATCGTGACCTGCACGTACGGTGACGTGAACGCAGACCGCACGATCGCCCTGGCCGGGGGATCCCACTCCGAGCACTGGATCACCGCACTCGACGAACTCGGCCGCAGCAATGGTTTCCGGGTCGACACGTATCTGAAGATGGGTTGTCCGCTGGTCGCGGGAGAGAGCCCCGCCGTCAGCGACGTGCCGGATTGTGCGCCGTGGTCGAGCGCGGTCATCGACCGACTTGCCGCCACCACACCCGATTATGTGTTCACGACCGCCAGCCGGCCCAGTCCGGACGGTCCCGGCGACGTGACGCCCGAAGCCTACGTCGAGGTGTGGCACGAGCTGGAGCAGAGCGGCGTTCAGGTTCTCGCGATCCGCGATACTCCATGGCTGCACCACGACGGCGTTCCGTATCGCGCCATCGACTGCCTGGCAACCGCTACCTCAGCGGATCATTGCGCGTTGCCGCGGGCAGACATGCTCAGCGACATCAACCCGGCGTGGGAGGCAATTGCGGAACTCTCCAACGTAGCGCTACTGGATCTGAGCGATGGTGTCTGTGGTCCCGATCTATGCCGCGTGACGGAGGGAAATGTGTTGGTGTACCACGATTCCCACCACCTCACAGCAAGCTACGTCCGAACCTTGACGCCGGAACTCGGCCGTCAGTTAGGTTCAGCGACAACCTGGTGGTGAGCTGGAGCGTCAGCCCATCACGTCGTCGGCGCCCGGAATGAGCCGGTGCTCGAACGGCGGGTTCACCGTTCCCCAGCGCAAGCAATCCCAACCGCCGTCGGCGCGCGGCAGTAGTTCGACGCTTTCGGTGTTCGCAAGGTGATTGTTCGCCGCGAACAGTCCCGGGATGCCCGCGAGCTGAGCTGCGACCAGCCTGATGGCGGCGCCGTGGCTCACGACAACGATATCGCCGGCGCCCGACGACCCTTCGAGGAACTCGTCGCGCAGCGAGTTGACCACGGGGACATACCGTTCCAAGACGTCGTAACCGGTTTCGCCACCGGGTATACGCATACCGAGGTTGCCGGTGTGCCAGTGATGGAAGGTTTCGACAAACAGACGGTGCGCGTCTTCGTCGGTGCGATCTTCCAGGTCACCTGCCTGCACTTCATGCAAACCGTCTCGCACGTCCAGTGAGACCCCGGCGGCCTGTTCGACGAATCCCGCTGTCTGCCTTGCGCGCAACGCCAAGGACGACACCAAGGCGAGCGGCGGCGCGGCGGCCAGACCCTTGCCCAGAACTTCGGCCTGCGCCAGCCCTTCCGGGGTGAGTTTGGCTCCGGGCAACGCTGTGTCGAGCCGCTTCGCTACGTTGGCTTCGGTCTGGCCGTGCCGAACGAGAATGAGCCTGCCGGTCATCGTTCTCCCTCTCCGCGTTTGAGGTCTTCGATCCACGCGATCGCTGTTTCATCCGAAGGAGGCTGTGGCCCTGTTGAATTCGCGGTCGCCCACGACCCCAGGAAGCGAACTCCGGATTTTCGGTACAACGCGCGCATCGCTTCGGCCACCAGGGAGTCTTCGACGTGCCCAACACAGTCGACGAAGAATCGGTAGGTTCCGAGCTCCGTGCGCATCGGACGCGATTCGATTCGCGTCAAATCGATTCCGCGAGCGGCAAATTCAGATAGTGCCTGGACCAGAGATCCGGGAGCGTTGTCCAGATGGAGCACCAAGGCGGTGCGGTCTGCGCCGGTTCTGGCCGGTACCGGCGCAGGTTTGGTGACCAGCACGAAGCGCGTCACCGCGCCTCCCACGTCGGCGACATTGTCTGCAAGGCTTGACAATCCGAGCATCTGGCCGGCCAAGGCCGTGGACACACCGGCGTCGACGGTTCCCGCCTGCACGTCCAGCGCGGCACCGGCATTGGACGAGGAGATCACAACTTCCGCGTTCGGGAGATTGGCCGCGATCCATCCCCGCACCTGGGCGCTCGCGTGCGGGTAGGCACCGATGGTGCGCACCTGATCAGCACTGATGCCGTCGCGAACGAGGATGGAAAAGCTCACCTCGATCTCGGTCTCGGCCACGATCTGCAGCGGCGAGCCCAAGGCGAGTGAGTCCAGCGTCGGCGCGACACCGCCTTCCACCGAGTTCTCGAACGGCACCACGGCGCCGTCGACAACGCCGTCACGAACCAGGTCGAGCGTCGAGGGTGGGCTACCGGCAGGCACCCGTTCGACCAGCTCGTCGAATGCGCCCTCTGCCTCGAACTGGGCGAGCGCTATCTCCGTGAAGGTTCCCGACGGACCGAAATACGCGATTTTTGGCACGCCTCAAAGGTTACGCAACGATCAGCTCAAACCTGCCGAATGCAGTGCCGTTTCCACCGAAGTCGGGTCGGATACCTCGATCGTGAGGAGAACCTCGCGCAACGCGGACTGGGCTTCGGGGATGAGCGCAGCCAGTTTTGCCGGCTGCGGGTCGAGAATGGCAGCGCGGGCGTCGTCGCCGCGCAGGGCCGCCATGGTTCCGCACAGCAATCCGATCACCTCGTCCGCGTCGGCCGCTCGGGCGACAAATCCCACCGATTCGTGGGCCAGCACGGCCAGAAAATCGGCGATTTCGGCAGGTGAGTGCCCTGAATCGAGGCCCGGGATGCGTCCTCCTTCACAGAGCAACGCAGCCGATTCGGCCGGAGACAGAACCTCGTCGCCGCCGTCGACGTACACCGCGAGCGGGGCGGGCACGCGAAGTGCGATGGCGTCGTCGATCTGTTCGGTTGTGCACTCCAGATCAAAGCGCACCGCTTCGTACGACGCACCGGCGTCCGCTCGCAACCGCGCGGGGTCGATATCGAGGAGAACTACGACGCGTCCAGCGGATTCGGCTCCGAGCAGGGCAGATGCGGGAACAACGCGGGGTTCGCCAGGGGCGCCGAGGAGGAGTCCGTCGAGCAGTCCACGGGAACTTTTCGGGGGCAACCCGAGAGAAAGAGGTATGGCCACCGCTCCACCGTAGTGGCGGGTGCGGTCGGGGATTTCAGGCGAGTTGCGCAAAAGTCTTGCGATTCACACCACAGCAGCTTAGGTTAGGGTTACCTCATCAGCCGGTGAGGTAACCGGAAACACCCACCGAGGGGGCAGCATGGCTACGAAAACGAGCACCGGTCCATCCACCGCCGAACGAGTACGTAGCGCCTGCGCCCGAGCCCAGGATGCGGTTCTCGCGATCGAAGGCAGCGAACCGACCGTCACATCGGTGCACCACCTGCGATCCAACGGCGACATCGTTGTGGCCGTCCCCTCCGGCTCGGCTGCAACAGCACTTGCCTGGAGCGCCGGAAACGGCGGCCTACCTGCAGTGTTGGAGCTCACCGACCACGCGCCGCTGGCCCTGCGCGAACCTGTCCGCTCACTCGTCTGGCTGCGCGGCACACTGCACGCGGTGCCGGACTACGAATCGCGGGTACTGGCCGACGACGTCGCCGCCGAACACCCGCACCCGGCACTCCTCGACCTCGGTCACACCTCGGTACTACTCCGGTTGAGCCTCGCGTCGGCCGTTGTCGCAGACTCGTCAGGAGCCGAACCCGTCGCCGTGGAAGACCTGCTCGCCGCTCATCCCGATCCGTTCTGCGAAATGGAAACGGCGTGGTTGCAGCACCTCGACGAAGATCACAGCGACCTTGTGGACATGCTCACACGCAAACTGCCCTCGTACCTGCGCACCGGACGGGTACGCCCCCTCGGAATCGATCGCTACGGACTGCGTCTGCGCGTCGAGGACCACACCGGCGACCGGGACGTCTGGATGCCGTTTGCCAACCCCGTCGACGACGCCATCTCGCTGTCCCGCGCGATCCGCATCCTTGTCGGCTGCCCGTTCCTCAACGGCCTGCGCCCCGGCGGTTCACATGTCACAGGCGGCGCCGCCAACGGATAGCGTTGCGCGGGTGAATGCCCGCCAAACCGTCCGCTCGTGGTTGAACCCACCCGCTCCCGCCGGACCTGCTCTCGATGCGTCCGAACGTCGCGGTGTGCGGATCGAGATCACGATCGTCCTGCTGGTCACCTTCGGCCTCAGTGGCCTTTCCGGCGTCTTGTCGCTCCTCGAATCCCTCGCGACGCCGGTCGCCCTGTCCGATCAGACGGTGGCGCTCAATCCGTCGCAGGCAGCGATCGACTGGATCGACCTTGCTCGTCAATTGCTGAGTGTGACAAGACTGTTCGCGTGGGCTGCACTCGGCCTGTACCTGCTCTGGCGGGCGGGTATCGGCCCGACCGCAGCCGGCCTTCCTCCCAAACCGAAGCTACGACGCGACATCGCGCCCGGCTTTGGCCTTGCCGCCTTGATCGGCCTTCCCGGACTGCTGTTCTATCTCGCGGCGCAGGCGTTGAACATCAATCTCACCGTCCAGGCGAGTGCCCTCGACGATCACTGGTGGCGCGTCCCGATCCTGATTCTCTCGGCGATCGCGAACTCGAGCGCCGAAGAAGTTCTTGTTGTCGCGTATCTGATCAGCAGGCTGCGCCTGCTCGGGTGGGGCGAGAACTCGTCGTTGCTCGCGTCGTCGCTGCTGCGGGGCAGCTATCACCTGTACCAAGGTTTCGGTGGTGGTGTCGGCAACGTCGTCATGGGTCTGATCTTCGGTCGGTACTGGCAGCGAACGGGACGCCTGTGGCCGTTGATCATCGCCCACGCGCTCATCGACATGGTGGCGTTCATCGGTTACGCCCTGCTTCGCGATCATGTGGGTTGGTTGCCGTGACCGGTACCGTGAACTGGTGACCGGCGACTCCCCCTATCCTCAGCGCCCGCCGCGACCGGGTCCTCCACCTCAGGGTCCGCCGCCGCGGCGTCAGCCGCCGCGCCCGCCCGAGGGACAGCGCCCGCCCGAGGGAACTCAGGTCATTCGCCGTGACGGCCGGCCACCCCAGAACCAGCCACCCCAGAACCGGGCGTGGTCGCAGACCCCGCCACCCCAAAACCGCAACAACTGGGCCCCGCCGCAGCAACCACAGCCGTACCGGGACCCCCAGCAGAACCGGCAGCCACCGCAGGATCGGCAAGCGCAGCAATACCGTCAAGCTCCCCCGCCACCCCCGCGGAGGACGCCGCCGAATCAGCCACCCCGCCAGCCACCGCCGCGTCAGCAGCCGCCGTCGGCGCCTCGTCGACGCAAGAATTGGGGCAAGCGCATCGGCATCACGTTGCTGGTGCTGCTTCTCGCGTTTGTCGGCGCGATTTTCTACGTCGACAATTCACTGAATCGGATCGACGCACTTCCCGACTACGCCGGCCGCGTCGCGGATACACCTGGCACGAACTGGTTGATCGTGGGTTCGGACAGCCGCGACGGTCTGACTCCGGAGCAGGAGCAGGCGCTCGCGACCGGTGGCGATACCGGACCCAAGCGCACGGACACGATCATGCTGGTCCATGTGCCCAAGAGTGGGAAGACCACGATGGTCAGCATTCCGCGTGACTCGTATATTCCGATTCCGGGTGAGGGTTCCGACAAGATCAATGCCGCATTCGCGTGGGGCGGAGCGCCGTTGCTGGTGCAGACCGTCGAGGAAGCAACGGGTTTGCGGATCGACCACTACGCGGAAATCGGATTCAGCGGTTTTGCGGGAATCGTCGATGCTGTCGGCGGGGTCAACGTGTGCCTGGATTCTCCGATCGACGATCCCCTTGCCGGTATCAACTTGCCTGCCGGGTGTCAGGACCTGACAGGCTCGGAGGCGCTCGGATTTGTGCGTACCCGCGCAACGGCGCTGGCCGATCTTGATCGCATGAACAATCAGCGCAAGTTCATGTCGGCTCTGCTGTCGAAGGCCACCAGTCCTACGACGTTCCTCAATCCGTTCCGGTTGTGGTCCCTTGCCACCGACACGGCAAAGTCGCTTCAGGTCGACAACGGTGACCACATCTGGAATCTGGCGTCACTCGCGTGGGCTTTGCGCGGCGGCATGACAACTACAACGGTTCCCGTCGGCGGATTCGATTACGTCGACGGCTCGGGTGACGTTCTGCTGTGGGACAAGACCAAGGCATCACAATTCTTCGACGCGCTCGCCAATGATCAGCAGATTCCTGCGGAATTGGTCACACCCGGCTGAGCAACGTAGATCCCGGACGGCGGCCTGCACGCAGTAACCTGGAGACATGACACAGGCGAAGAACTCGAGCGAATTCACCCTTCTTCTGCGTGAGCAGATCCGGAACGAGTTCACGGCGTCTCAGCAGTACGTCGCGGTGGCCGTGTACTTCGATTCGCATGATCTTCCGCAAATGGCGACGCGTTTCTACAACCAGGCGAGCGAAGAACGCTCCCACGCCATGATGATGATCCAGTACTTGCTGGACAACGATCTCGACGTCGAGATTCCCGGAGTCGGCGAGGTTGTCACGAAGTTCGAAAATGTGCGCGGACCTGTGGAATTGGCGCTCGAGCAGGAGCACACCGTCACGGCTCAGATCACGCGTCTGGCTCGCACTGCTCGTGACACCGGAGACTATCTGGGTGAGCAGTTCATGCAGTGGTTCCTCAAGGAACAGGTTGAGGAAGTCGCGAGTATGACCACGTTGTTGTCGATCGTGGATCGGGCAGGAAACAATCTTTTCCACTTGGAAAACTTTGTGGCGCGCGAGATGAACAATCCGCCCGCAACCGATGCCACTGCTCCGAAAATTGCGGGTGCCGGGGCTTGAATAATTAGGTTTCCATTAGTTTGGAAACGCTTACCACAATAAGGCTGCACTGGGATGACAGTGCCCCTGACCTGCACTATCTTGGGGTTCATGACTTCTGGTGACACACACATGACTAAATTCCATGCGCTCCTCCGAGACCAGATTCGCAACGAATTCAACGCCTCGCACCAGTACACGGCAACTGCTGTTTATTTCGACTACGCCGATCTTCCGCAGCTTGCCAAGCACTTCTACAAGCAGGCCGTTGAAGAGCGCAATCACGCGATGATGATCGTCCAGTACTTCCTCGATCGCAGCATCAACGTCGAACTCACGGGTGTCGACGGCGCCAAGTCCGACTTCAAGGATGTCCGGGAAGCCATTGCGCTTGCACTCACCCAGGAGAAGTCCGTCACCGAGCAGATCGTTCAGCTCGCGAGCACCGCTCGTGAGGAAGGCGACTACTTGGGTGAGCAGTTCATGCAGTGGTTCCTCAAGGAGCAGGTCGAGGAAGTTGCGAGCATGACAACACTTCTCACCATCGCGGATCGTGCGGGCGCCAACCTGTTCGACATCGAGGATTTCGTGTCTCGTGAAATGAGCGTCGTTGGCGATTCTTCGGGAGCACCCGCCGTTGCCGGTGGAGCCGTCTAACGCCGCAACTCACTGCCGGCCAGCAGAATCGAGCTGATCAGCTCGGGTGAGTCGGTCATCGGAACATGCCCTACCCCAGGCAAAACTATGAGTTTTGCTTGCGGGAAGGGCTTTTTCACGCGCTGGGCTTGATAGACCGGCAGGATCAGGTCGCGTCGGCCCCACGCAACTGTCACGGGCACAGCCGGATTCACGATCGGCGGCAGCACAAAATCGAGTTCCATCCCTAGATCGACAAGCTCATTCGAGATAAGTGAACGGCAGTCGGCCAGGGCAGCGGAGTAGTCGACGTGACTCGGATGCGCGAAGAATGCGGCAAGCGCCGGATAGCGAATCAGCTTGTACTGCAACGCGCGGGGCAATCCGTCGCCGAAGAGTTTGGCCGTGCTTCGGAGTGCCTGAAACGTGCCTATCGCGCGCACCTGATCCAGATGATTGACAAAAAATCCGGCCGGCGAGAGCGCCGTTGCCGAAGCAACGTCGCCGCGTGCCGCGAGGCAGAGTGAGATCCACCCGCCGAGAGAATTACCGGCGACGTGGGCGCGCTCGCCCGGCGGCGTCACCTCTGTGATGAATGCACTGACGTCGTCGATCAACTGGCCCATGACATCAGTCCCGAGTTCGGGCAGCGCAGAATCCCCGTGACCGGGGAGATCAACCGTGACGACGCGCCGATACGGCGTCAACTGATCCAAAAGCGAATCCCACGCCTGGCGCCGATGAACAATGCCATGGACGAGCACAAGCGTGGGACCGCTACCGGAGATGTCGTGCGCCAAGGTCATCCGTAGAACTTTATACGTGACCTCGCGTAACGTCTATAGAAGCGCTATCAGCGCAGCGTGACCTGACGTCCACGCAGTCCGTCGCGCGAACGCAGTTCGGCCGACGTCAAAGGTGCGTCGACGGCCAGGGCCTGCGCCAGGCGATCGCCGAACTCGACCGTTGCCGCAACCCACTCGTTTGCGTGCTTCTCAGGGTCCAGGTCGAAGACCGGAACCAGCAGTCCGTGGGTGCGGAAGGATCCCGCGTAACGCGAACCCTCACCCAGGTTCAGTCCGCCGGCAGCGTGAACGCGAGCCAGTGCAAGCATCAGATCGTCTTCGCTTTCGGGGCGAACCCAACGCAGGTGCGCCTTCTCTCCGGCGTCTACCCACCAGGCTGCGACGAGGCCGTCACCTTCGAGCCGAGCCGACGGCATGATTGCCGCGTTGGCCTGCTCAACGGTGGCCTTGACCTGGGCATCCGTTTCGGTGCCTTCGGGGATCCACCAGTTGAAATCCTGGTAGACGGTGATGTCGAGCAGTGCGGCGGGATCGACGACAGCGGTGACGGCCGGGGTGTCCTCCGCCGGATCGGCAGCGGGGAGCGCGTCGCCGGGGGCTGCGTCGGCAACCCACGTCACGGATGCGGCGAGGTCTGCGCCCAGATCTGCGGAGTGAGCCTGAACCTGAACACCGACAAATCCGGTTGCCGTCTCACCCTCGTTGCGGACGAGAGCGGCAACAGCGCCGGGAAGAACCGTCGCGACGGTGACGGGACGATCCGAGCCGATGACGGGCAGCGGAGCCGTGGCCGAAGGAA
Source organism: Rhodococcus globerulus (assembly GCF_019334125.1). Taxonomy (NCBI): domain Bacteria; kingdom Bacillati; phylum Actinomycetota; class Actinomycetes; order Mycobacteriales; family Nocardiaceae; genus Rhodococcus; species Rhodococcus globerulus. Next base: position 4,470,799 of record NZ_CP079698.1, on the reverse strand, counting down.
CGAATTCGCGCATGGCAACCAGGTCGCACTCTGCCGCGAGGCCTTCGAACGGGCGGTTGACCGCGCCTGATGCGGCGTCACGCTCTGCTTGGCGGGCTGCGAGCTTCGCTGCGCGCCCACTGTCTACCTTCGGTCCACTGTTTCTCTTGCTCTTCTTAGCCACGAGGGCAAAACTACACGGCATCACCCGCGATCAAGCACTGCCCAGCCATTGCTTCGTGCGTCCGGGATGGTTTGTGGCCACCCAACTGACCCCGAGCTCACGGCACAGGTCCACATCCGCCTTGTCGTCGACGGTCCAGCAGTAGGTAGCGCGTCCGGCCGCAGCGGCGCGGTCCACAAGATCGGGATGCTCTCGCAGCGCCTTGACCGACGGGCCGATCGCCGTCGCTCCCACAGCCGTCGACGCGCCGCCGCCGAGATACCGCGACGCATCCCCGAGAAGGACCGTCGGCAGAAGGGGAGCTGCTCGGCGCACGCGCCACACCGCGCTGGCCGAGAAGGACATCACGACGGCCCGGGAATGATCCGCGGACGGCGGCGACGCTATGCCGAAGCGGTGCAGTTCGGCGAGGAGTTTCGCTTCGACCAGTCCGCCGTACCGCACGGGGTGTTTGGTTTCGATGAACAGTTTCACCGGACGCGAGAAATCCAGCGCCAAGGTGATGAGTTCGGACAGGGTCAGCAGATCTGCGGGCTCGCCGGTTGATCCGAAGTCGAGTGCGGTCAGGGAATCGAGGGTCATCTCGCTGACGATGCCGGTGCCGCTGGACGTGCGGTCGACCTTGCGGTCGTGGACACAGACCAGGTGGCCGTCGCGGGTGAGCCGGACATCGCACTCGAGCCCGTCTGCCCCTTCTTCGAGGGCAAGCTCGTAGGCGGCAAGCGTGTGTTCCGGCCGCGCAGCCGACGCGCCTCGATGCGCTACGACAAGCGGGCCTCGGCGATCCGGGCTCACTGAGCGGCTGCTTTTTCCGGCACGGCGTTTTCCAGCACCGATCGTGGAACCGGCACCCATCTGGTCGCGGTGTCCGGTTCGCCTCGCCAATCCTTGTGCTCGATACGCCGGATCACCGCCAGCAGGAGCGCAGCGGTGACAGCGGCGATCAACGCAATGAAGGCCGAGAGGAGCACTCCATCGGCCATTGCCTGGAGGCCGGGTCGCGAGCGCCAATACGCGTTCACGACAAGGAGGAAGCCACTGAACGCCCAGAACCCCCACCAGATCTTGACGAGCCGGCTCCCGCGCGGGTCGCGGCGCACGAGTTCGAGTAGATATACGGGCGGCATCACGAGATTGAGGACCGGCACGGCGCAGCCGACCAGGATTTCACCGCGTGAGCGCGGATCAGCGCGCTTTTCCCGCGCGTACAGGTCGCGGCGCGCACGTAGCAGCCAACACACCGCGGCCACGGCGGCGAGAACAGCCGTAAGCAGCCCACCGAGTTGCGTGAAGTAGACGGCGGCGTCCGACAGCCGCAACAACAGTTGTGGGACCAGACGGGTCTGGTTGTACACCAGGATCGTGTAGCGGCCGAGTTCCGCGAAGACGGCCAACCCGTACAGGACTGCCGCAATGGTGAGCAACGAGCCGACGCGATCGGCCATCCGGTCGGCGCGAGACTCCTCGGCTGGGCTGGTGTCGACGACGTCGGTGAGTCCCCACGTCGGGACGGCGTCGTAGCGGGGCGTCGACGGGTCGGCGCGCGGCGGGTTGGGATCTCCGACGCCACGTGGTTCCCCGGGGTTGCGGGCGATCCACCGGAAGCCGCGACGGGAAGGGGGCAGATACACGTCGGTGCGGACCGGCATGAGGAGGACACCGCCGCAGCGGGGACACCATCTACCCGCGGGACCGACGACGGGCCATCGTGCGGCGCACCGTGCGCAGACCTGTAGCTGGTTCACATGCTCGATTCTGTCACGCCGTATCGGTAACGGCAGCAAATGGTTTCGGAGCTGTTCCGTAACCTGAACTTCATCTCCAGGTACAACTTTGTGCCGATAATGTGACCTGCGACACCGAAAAACTCGAGTTATCCACACTATCCACAGGTTCATCCCCAGCTTGGGATGAATCCACAGACCTTTATCCACAGGTCAGGGCTCATGGGTTGTGGGTTTACTGACAGGTGTTAGCGAACGATGCACAGGCTCGAGGATGAATTTGACAAGCGGGCGAATTCCCTGTGAATTCGCGGCCGGAGTCCACCGGACAATCCGTTCACGCGGCACCTGGCAGCACTGTGGGACGGCACCTGGCAGCATTGCCAGGCGATGACTCTCCCGATGACCAAGCCCAGTGCCAGGTGCGTTTTGCCGACTGCACTCGCGTCGATCGCGATCGCACTCGGTATTCGAACGTGGGTGGCGTCGCAGAACTACTTCTACTGGGACGATCTCATCCTGATCGGACGCGGAGCTCGCTTCCCCCTCTTCTCGAGCGAACTGCTGCTCTACGACCACGACGGTCACTTCATGCCGGCAGCCTTCTTCCTGACGGGCCTCGTGACGCGAATTGCCCCGTACCAGTGGGCTCTTCCGGTGATGCTGCTCGTCCTCGGTCAGGCGTTGGCATCACTCGCGCTGCTCCGCACGCTCAGACTGGTGCTCGGATGGCGTCCGGCGCTGCTGATTCCGTTGCTCGGCTATCTGTTCATCCCGCTCACTCTGCCGGCATTTGCCTGGTGGTCGGCGGCGCTCAATGCGCTTCCCCTGCAGATTGCTCTCGCCTGGGTGTGCGGCGACGCGATACAACTCGTGCGGACCGGCCGACGGCACTATGCCGTCTCGGGGACCGCTGTTTTTGTGGTCTCGTTGCTGTTCTTCGAGAAGTCGGTACTCGTGCCGTTTGTGGCGCTCGTGTTCGTCGTCTTGTATCTGCGCACGCAGTCCGACGCGTCGCCGATTCTCACCGCTGCGAAAAAAGCCAAGGCGCTGTGGATTCCGTGCGCCGTTGTGCTCGCGATCTGGATTCCGGTGTACCTGTTCACCGTCGAATCGCCGGTGACGGGCAACGGTCGCAGCATGTCCACGGCCCTGCTGCACCACGGAACTTCCTTGGGAATGCTCCCGACTTTGTTGGGTGGGCCGTGGCAGTGGGAGCGATGGATTCCGGGTCCCGCGTGGGCGAATCCCCCGATGTTCCTGGTCATTGCTGCCTGGATCATGCTTCTCACCGCACTCGTGGTCACCGTGCGCTCCCGACAAGGCGCTGCCTGGATCTGGATCTGCGCCGCTGTGTATTTTCTGGCGTCGGTTGCTGCGATGACCGTCACCCGCACCGCCGAGGGCACGACGTACGAATTGGCACAGACTCTGCGGTATTTCACGGATTCGGCCACGGTGTTCGCTCTCGCAATTGCGCTCTACTTCGCGGCGCCACCCCGGGTCGAACCCCGCGTCGACTCCCACACCACGGTGCCGATCCGCGCTATTGCCGTGGGTCTTTCGGTTCTGTTTGTCGTCAGTTCCCTGGTCTCGACATTCTCGTTCGTGAATGTCTGGCGGGAAAGCCCAACCCGTGACTATCTTCAGAATGCCCGGGTGTCGTTGGCGCAGAACACGGATACGCCGCTGCTCGATCAGCCGGTTTCGATCTGGGTTCTCCTTCCTTTCACCAACCCGAACAACATGGCTTCCCAGGTACTCGGCCCACTGCCCGATCGACCCGAATTTGCTTCCAGTACACCGATTCTGCGACTGATCAACGACAACGGCACTGTCGTCGACGGCGAAGTCACGTTCACGCGACGGATTCCCGAGGGCACGGATCCGCAGTGCGGAACACGTGTCGACGGCCCGACAGAACTGACGTTGGACGGACCGTTGGCCGTCTGGGATTGGACAGTTCAGCTCAACTATCTCGCGAGCGCAGACGGAACGATCGACGTGTCCTTGACCACCGGTGACGCGGTCTCCGTACCCGTGAAGCAGGGCTTGCACTCGGCATTCGTGCAGGTTGTCGGCGACGGCACAACCGTCAAGGTAGCGCCGCGGACCCCCGGACTGTCACTGTGCCTTGCCGCCGGACAGGTGGGTGTTGTCGTTCCCGCGCTGCCCTGACGCACCCGCAGTGGCAGAGTTGAGCGCATGGATCTACGTATCTTCACCGAACCCCAACAGGGCGCTACTTACGAACAACTACTCGCGGTGGCCCAGACGGCCGAAAAGCTCGGGTACGGAGCGTTCTTCCGCTCCGATCACTATCTGGCCATGAATTCCGACGGCCTTCCCGGACCGACCGACGCGTGGATCACGCTGGCCGGCATTGCCCGCGAGACATCGACGATCCGCCTCGGCACGCTCGTGACGTCGGCAACGTTCCGGTACGCCGGCCCGCTTGCCATCTCCGTCGCGCAGGTGGACCAGATGAGTGGCGGCCGCGTCGACTTCGGTATCGGCGCCGGCTGGTACGAGAAGGAGCATGAGGCGTACGGGATTCCGTTCCCGGCGCTGAAGGACCGGTTCGAGCTGCTCGAGGAAACCCTCGACGTGGTGACGGGCTTGTGGCGCACTCCCGTCGGCGAGCAGTTCGACTACGACGGCAAGCACGTGCAGATCAAGAATTCTCCGGCGTTGCCGAAGCCGCACCAGGCCGGCGGACCGCCCATTCTGATGGGCGGCGTCGGTAAGAAGAAGACACCGGCTTTGGCTGCGCGGTATGCCAGTGAGTTCAATATCCCGTTCCAGTCCGCGGGCGACACCAAGGAGATCTTCGGGCGCGTTCGTCAGGCCTGTGTCGATATCAACCGGGACCCGAACGAGCTGACGTATTCCAACGCACTGGTCTTGTGCTGCGGACGTGACGAGGCGGAAATCGCCAAGCGGGCCGCTGCCATCGGCCGCGAAGTAGCCGAACTGCGCGAAAACGGCTTGGCGGGAACGCCGTCGGAGCTGGTGGACAAACTCGGAGCATTTGCCGAGGCCGGTTCAGAGCGTATGTACCTGCAGACGCTTGATCTCAGCGATCTCGATCATCTCGAACTGGTGGCGAGCGAGGTCATGCCGCAGATCGCCTAGGCCTTCGGCCTGTGCGTCTTTTTGGTAGCGCCCACTACCAAAAAGGCGCACAGGGGCGAAGCCCTTAGCCGTGTGCGTCGAGGAATGCGCGCAGGTCCCGGTCCCACTGTGCGTCGCGGCTACGGTCGAGCCATACCCGAATCAGCATGAAACCGATGGTCAGCAGCGACATGATGCTGAACCACGTGAAGATTCCGGTCACAACCGCGGCTACGTCAGCTGCGCTCTGCGTGATCGGGGCAATGGTTTTGTCACCGTTGTTGTCGACGTAGATGTCGACGGAAGTGCCGGCAGGCGTGGTCTCGTCGACGGTGATGTCTTCGCGATGAACCTGTCCGTTCCAGTTCCACTGAGCCGGTGCTGTTTCGGTGTTCGCAGGAATGTAATCGGCGGTCGCGACACTGGACGTGACCGAGTCGCCCGTCGTGACGGCGGCGATGGAATGGGTGCTCCTGGCCTGGTCGGCGATCAGGGCATTCTGGCTTGCCGCCGTAGCGCCGCCTGCCCAGATGGCAAACGGCACCAGCAGGATCGCAAGAACGATCAAGCCGAAGGACATGAATCCTTCGATGCGATCACTACGCCTGACCATCGGGTCGTGGCCGACGTGAATGGTGCGTCGGAGCAACGACGCTGTTGCTCGCGTACTAGCGGACATGATGCGCTCAGTTCTCTCGACAAGACACTCTTGCTATCGAGATTCCCTCTATTTCGATCTAGTTGCAAGTATTAACGATCGGAATCACATGTGTCCTCCAACACCAACTATTCGTGAGGCGGAAGAATATCGGTTTGTGCCGGCACCTGATCTTGGCGCAATAGTCCTACCGGGCAGCTGACTCCCGTGGCATGCACTGGGCAATATCCGCCGGGGTTTTTTGCAAGATATTGCTGGTGATAGTCCTCGGCATAGAAGAAATCACGCAGCGGACCTATTTCCGTCGTAATTGCGCCATAACCGGCGTCAGTCAATCGTTTGCCGAATGCAAGTGCAGATGCGTGCGCGATCTGTTCCTGATCTTCGGAAGTCGTGAAAATCGCGGATCGATACTGCGAACCTTGGTCGTTTCCTTGACGCATCCCCTGCGTCGGATCGTGATTTTCCCAGAAGTGAGCCAGGATCTGCTCGTACGAAATGACGGCCGGATCAAAGACGACGAGCACTACCTCGGTGTGCCCGGTGCGTCCCGAGCAGGTTTCCTCGTACGTGGGATTGGGGGTGTATCCGCCCGCATATCCGGCAGCGGTGCTGTAGACGCCCGGAAGCTGCCAGAACTCCTTCTCCGCACCCCAGAAACAACCCATACCGACGACGACGGTCTGCATCCCCTCGGGGAACGGCGGCGTCAGCGGATGCCCGTTCACGTAATGCGCGGCAGGCACTGGCATCGCGGTCTCACGTCCTGGCAGTGCGTCCTGCGGACTGATCAGGGTGGATTGTGCGGACGCTCGCCCCAGAATGTCGTCGTACCAGCTCATTCTTTGATTCTACGCGTGAGCGCTTGTTCCGCCATGCCGTGATGGCTCTGGCACCTGGCAGTTCGACCCAGCGATATCCGAATTCCGCGACGATCGCCGTGACAACAAGAAAGAGGCCGAAGGCGAGCGTCGGACCGACGTGGGGGGTCGTGTTCTCGACGACGCGATACAGAATCAGCGTGTGGACGAGGTAGATGATGTAGCTCCGCGTCGACAACCACTTCACGAACGCCCAGCGCGTCGGGCCGCCGTCGTAGCGGCCGATGAGGACCACCGCGGCGGCTACGACGGTGATGGTCCACAAGTAGTTCTCACCGGCCCAGTAGACGCGGAACTCGGTGGCCACGAGGATCACGTGAATCTGTGCCAGAACGGCGACGATCAGCCACCGCCCCGGGGCCAGCCGCGCCCACGCGAGGTACATGATCTGTCCGAGGAAAACCGCCGGGAGTGTCGCCGCGATCTTCGAGAGCATCGGAACGGTGTACGGCATCGGTGCGTAAATGTTGTAGAGCAACACCAGCGAACACAGCGCTGCCCCGCCGAGCGGCATGATGACCGGCCGCATGCGCAGAATCGGCCGCAGCGCCACGCAGGCAAGGTAGAACAGGAATTGGACCGTCAACGTCCAGGTCACACCGAGAACAGCCACTTCAGGCGTGAGAAAGAACCCGCCGAGGAAGAAACTCATCAGCGCCTGGGTATTCGAAATACCGTCCTGGCCACTGAACATGCCGTTGATACCGAGACGAACCAACAAGATGGCTATCGCAATTGCCACCCAGAAGGCCGGTACCAGTCGACTCAATCTGTTGGTCAGGAATTTGCCGGGCCGATCACGTATCGCGGACCGAGTCACCAGGGCGCCGGTCAACATCATGAACGTCGCGACTCCGACAAAAGACAGGTGCTGATTGAGCTGGGCCGGTTCGATCAAGGCGCCGTACACGACGTCGATCAGCCACCAACCGGAGCCGAGATCGTCGATGACGTAGAACGAGATGTGGGAGTAGATTACCGCCGCAACAGCGAGTGCGCGCAGCAGGTCAGCGCCCGGAAGGTACACCCGAGGCGGTGCCGCCTCTGATGACTCCGGGAGAAAAACTGGTGCGGGCATCGAGCAAGTTTAAGGTTCCGTTCACCTTTACGACGAATTTCCGGATGCCCCAATGTCCGAGATCACGCAGTTTTCGGTTACCCGAACTTTATTGTCAGGGAATGACTACCTGAGCTGAACTGTTGCAGACCGTGTACGAATGTTATTGGGTGGATACCCAAGATTGATCCGCAATCCAAGCACCATACTCTCGAAGAAGCAGGGCTCACGGAGCCCGCAAAGAAGGGACCCTCGTGTCTGTTTACACGCTGCCGGAACTCCCCTACGACTACGCAGCCCTCGAGCCGCACATCTCGGGCAAGATCATGGAGCTGCACCACGACAAGCACCACGCGGCATACGTCGCCGGCGCCAACGCTGCACTCGAGAAGCTGGCCGAGGCTCGCGAGAACGACACCATCGCCGCGCAGGCCAACCTGCTCGAGAAGAACCTGGCTTTCCACCTCGGTGGCCACACCAACCACACCGTTTTCTGGAACAACCTCAGCGCTGACGGTGGCGACAAGCCCGAAGGCGAACTCGCCGCAGCGATCGACGACAACTTCGGTTCGTTCGATCTCTTCCGCGCACACTTCTCCGCGAACGCCAACGCCATCCAGGGCTCCGGCTGGTCCATCCTCGCGTGGGATTCCATCGGCGCACGCCTCGTCATCGTCCAGCTCTACGATCAGCAGGGCAACATCTCCATCGGCCTCACGCCGCTGCTGATGCTGGACATGTGGGAGCACGCTTTCTACCTCGATTACCAGAACGTCAAGGGCGACTATGTCAAGGCATTCTGGAACATCGTGAACTGGAACGACGTCACGGCACGCTTCGAGCGCGCTCGTACGCAGACCGCGGGCCTGATCGTCTAATCACGTTCTTCTTGCTCTACGCGGCGGCGCTCCTTCACCAGGGGCGCCGCCGTTTGCATCAGCAAGGCACCAGCAAGAAGAGCTGTCGCCACGCCGAACACCAAAGCGATTGTGCGCGAATCCGATCCACTTCCCGGCGCAGTGGTTTGATTCACCGCCACAGGATCGGACAGCACCGACATCAGTTGAACCTGCTGCGGAGTTGTCAACGCCGGCAGCCCGGATTTTGCGGTGTCCAACCCGGTCACCAACGACGTCGCAACCGACTTGAGAGTCCCGAACCCCTGGGTGATCTGAGTGGTCACATCTTCGAGCATCTGCGGAGCCTGGTCTGCGATCGGAATCAAACCGTCACTCAATTGACCGGCAGCGCTGTTCAATTGCGCACTGGCGCCCTGCAATTGGCCGACGGCAGTACGCACCAAATCGCCGAGCGCCGTATCGGGGCCCACCGACCCACCCAACATCGACGGCACCGCGTTCAATTGCGCAGTCACGGCACCCAAGTCGGTACTCACGCTCGCCAATTGCGCCGTAATATCCTGCGGCACCGGCAATCCGCTCAACGCACCGGTCAGCGAGTCGATGCGCGACTTGAGATCTGCGGTGGACGACGACGCCTCACCCAACGTCAAGCCGAGCGAGTCTGCGCGCGTGGCCAATTCCTCCGCCGACCCGGCAGCCTGATCCACGACGCCGGAAACCTGCTCCGCGACACTCGTCAACTCCAACGAACCAGCGCGCGCTGTTTCCAGGTACGGCAGGATCGTGTCTGCCCCGGCCTTCACCTGGTCGATCGACTTCTCGGCGCCCGCTGTTCCCGCTACCAGCATCTGCGCGGTCACCAGATTCTGATCGAATGCTCGACGAGCAGCGGACGTCTGTGACATCAAACCCTTGATACCGTCGGCACTGACCTGGGCCGACACCGCGCTGGTCAGTGCCACCGCCTTCGCTCCGTCTGCGCCCTGAACGTCGAGGTCGATACTTGCCTGCTGCGGCTCCGGGCCCAGCATCGAGGCAACCGACTCACTGAAATTCTCGGGCACGGTGAGAGTCGCAAAGTAGTTACCGCCGGGGCTGTCCACGACGTGGAAGTCGAAGTCTTCACTCGCGCTCAGTGTCTCGACCAGTGTGTCACCGGCGCGCAGTTCCTCGCCGTCCAGCATGGTTCCGGCATCGGTGTTGACTATCGCAACTGCCCGCGAGTTGTTCTCGCCGCCCGAGAACCACACCCAGCCCGTACCGGCCACCGCACCCACCACAACAGCTGCCAAACCACCCACCGCCAGCCGTCGACCAAGTAGCGACGGCTGGCGGTGGGTGTTTTCGGTGTTGTTCGCGGTGCTCATGGCCGAGACGATAGATGGCGATCTTGTAGAAATACTGAGAGTTACCTCAGCCGGCGATCACCGGATCGTCCGCCAGCGCATCCGTCCTGGCCTGCAACCGCGTCCTCATCGTCTCTACCTGGGCGGCAAGAGCCTCCTCCGTCAAACCGTCACTGAGCGGAATCGACGACGCGACATCGTCCAGAATTCCCAGCGCGCGGCCACTCGAGAAGAGCTGCTCGTACAGTTCGCGGTACGCCGTGTCATAGGTCTCGGTGAAGGCCGTCGACGCGAGGAACCGTTCCTTGAGTTGGTTGCCGCCCATGCCCCCGCCCATGGCCCCGCCGGGCGCCTGCTCGGCGCCTTCCTGTCCAGCAGCCGACTCTCCCGTGCCCATCTGTCCCGCGTCCATCTGTCCTGCACCGCGCGCTGCACGACCGGGGGGCATTGTTCCTGCTGTCATTGTGCCCTGTGGTGCGGCGCCGTCCGTCGCGGCTCCCTGCTGAGCGCCGCCTCCCATACCGCCACCTCCCATACTGATCGAATCATGCGGTCCCGCTTCGGAATTACCGCTCAGCGCCATGTTGAGATCCCACGCAACGACAGAGATTTTCTTCGACTCGAGGTCGTACCACAGATAGTAGTTCTTGCCCGGCCCCGCCATGTCATCACCGTTCACCAGAAGATTCTGCGTCGCAACGTATCTGGCGAAGGAATCGACGTCGACCCAGTTTGCGAGTTCTGAGTCGAACTGCTCGTCGGTCGCCGAATCCAGCCACTTCAGGAAGCTGATGATCGGCTGAAGGTCCTGCGAACCTTCAGCATTGATCTGCTTGAACTGGTCGACGTAGGTCGTCTGGTCGTCACCTTGATAGGTGAAGCTCGAGTTGGCATCGGCCTTGTAGAGCACTCCGTCACTGTCGAACAGTGAGTTCGCATAGCCCTCGTCTGGATGCTCGAGTATCAACCGCGTCTGGGTTTCGGAGCCGTTCACCGAGTACACCGCATAGCTGTATCGCTGTGTTGGCTGGCCGGATTCAGCGGTGAGCGACAGCGCCATCGCCTCGTTCAGCACTGGGCTTCCCGGCCGGATCGACAGCTGCGTCATACCTTGGTAGGCCCGCCCGGACACATTCTTGTCAAAGCTGATCAGGAAAGGCAGAGACGCCGGATCATCGGCTGACAGGCTGACCATGTCGCCGCCCCCGCCACCCCACTCGGGTGCGGCCGCCGGTACTGTCGCATCAGCTACCACCGCGCCGTCCGGGATTTGCATCCCGCGTCCGCCGGATTCAGTACTACTCAGGCCACGAAGCGTGGAGTTACCTTTCAGTCGCAAGCCGACATCGGTGACCAGGGTGCCGTCGATCGTGATGTCGGCCTCGATCCACTCCTTCTCACCGTCGGTTGCGTAAGCATCGATCATCTTGTCGTAGTCGGATTCGCTGAACTCCACACTGAAGGTGTGTTCAACCGATGTGTCGAAGAAATCAACTGAGCCCGTGATGTTCTCGGTAACCTGCGACGCGATGACCGTGGCGTCGCCGGTTATGTACGGACGCACCCGAGTCTGACCGAATACGCCGGCAAGCACAGCCACAAACGCGACGAACGCAGCAGCCAACTTCCAATGCTGACGCAGAGGCGTTGGCACCCTGTGGATCAGCCGCCTACGGGGTGCAACCGGCGCTGCATTCTCGCCCATCAGATATCAGTCTGGTCGTAACCGGTCAGGACTGTGACTCGCTGGCCGGAGTTGACGCCACTGAGTGCCGAGATCAGTTCTGCCGGTTTCTTACCCGGCTTCAGTTGGGCGGTGTAATACAGCTCGGTGAGAGCGCCCGAACGTACCGATTCGGTGGAAACCAGTTCGAATTCCTTGGTGTAATCGATCAGAATGTCTTCGACCAGTGCGGTGTATCCGGGCTCCGGGGGAACCTGGACCTTCACTACCTGACGTTGCACGTCGAGCTTGAACATGTTGAATTTGCTCATCAGGACCAAGACCAGGCAGATGGCGATGGTTGCGGCAATTGCCAGGAGGTAAAACCTTGTACCCGTGGTCATTCCGATTGCCATGACGAGGAAGATGAAGCCTACGTCGCGAGTTTCCTTGATCGCGTTGCGAAATCGCACCACGGAGAGCGCGCCGACGAGCGCAAACGCCCGTGCGACGTTCGATCCGACAACCAGCATGATGAGGCTGATGACCATGCCCACCATCACCAATGTCTGCACGTACGACTGACTGTACGAAACGTTCTTGTGCGTCAATCGGTACACGTAGCCGATGGTCGCGGACAGCACGAAGGAAAGTGCAAGCGAGACAATGATGTCGAAGGTCGAAAAGGTGCCGCTGAGATCTTGTAGATCGAAATTCATTTACAGTCCTGATGTGACGAGGGAGCTCTCGAATGGAATCGAGGGCGTGAGCAGTTCTTCACGGGCATGCAGGCGCGAGCGCGGCGCCATCCCGAAGGCTTCGACGCTCTGGCAGTATTTGGAGATTCGCACGACTGACATGTCCATCCGTGCTGCCATATCCGTAACCCAATAAGGCACACGCTCATTGGCTTTGATCTCCACGATGCACAGGTGCGGTGGAATGATGAAGCGATTCTGCGCTTCGGCCGCGAAGTGGAAGTCGCGATCTCGGCCGTGAATTTTGTGATCGATGGTCACCCGCAAGCCGAGGTCGGCGTCGATACCGACAAACGCTTCACGCAGATATCCGGTCGTGACCGACGGCCGGAGGTCGAGATTGCCGATCAGCGTGGACACTTCGTTGACAAAGGGCTGCGCCGTTCTGTCCACGTCGATGTCGCGTCGGCCGTCACACAATTGCCGCGCAACATCGTAGGAAACCTGAACGCGCCGCTTCTGAGTCACACGATTGACCCGTTGCTTGATCTCGACGTACACAGGCGTCTCGTCAACTGCGTCGGACGGGCGACCGTACAGGCGAATTCGGAGTTTCCGGCGAAACTTGAGTCCTTCGATCTTTTCCCAGTAGAAGCGAAGGCTCTGTGTGTCGTAGTACAGGCTGGTCACCGGGTATCCACCGATCGGCGAATTCACATCGGAGTCCATGTGTGCATTCAGTTCCTCGCGCAATGCGGGAACGTCTCGTTCGTGGGCTAGATACTTGATCTCATACCGGTTGAACGCATGGAGCGAACTAGCCGTGTGCAGAGATCGTTCGGGCGTTCCCAATGACGTGGCCTTTCTTCGTCGACTGGGAAACAGTCCACTCCACCAGGCTTTGGTAATCCTGGAGTAAAGCTGCCAAGTTCCTGTCAATCTCGAAGAAAGGTTGCGTCAACCTGAAGTTGGCTCGGTGTTCACCCGTGACTGCTCTTCAGGCGGCTCCTCGTCCACTTCCGGTTCCTCGACAGCATCTGGTGGCTTTGCAACCTCTTTCGGACCACTGATCAAGATGTCGGCCCACCGGGTAGACGGATCGATGTCGAGCAGGACGGCTTTCACCAGAAGTGAGAGCGGAATAGCCAGCAGCGCACCGAGCGCGCCCAACACCCACGACCAGAAGATGAGCGAGAGGAAGGTCATCGTCACCGACAGACCAACGGCGTCGCCGACAAACTTGGGTTGGATAATGGACTGGATGACGAAGTTGATCACGGAGTACACGACGATCACCCACACCATCAACCATGGTCCGCCCTCGAGGAGTCCGAGCAGTGCCGGCGGGATCACACCGATCACAAATCCGATGTTCGGGATGTAGTTGGTGATGAACGACAACAACGCCCACAGAATCGGCAGAGGGATCCCCATCAACCACAGTGCGCCGCCGTCCAGCACCGCGACGATCAGACCGAAGACGGTAGACACCACCAGGTACTTGCGGGTTCCCTTGGCAAAAGTGGAAAGAGCGTAAGAGATTTCAGGGCGCTCTTCGGCCAGGATATGCAGTCTCGACCGGATACTCATGCCGTCGAAGGCCATGAACAGCAGTAGCGCCAAAATGAACACGAGGTCCGAGAACACTCCGAGGAGGCCCTCGAGAGCTGTCTCGACCACTCCCAAAACCTTGGTGAGATCGATACTGCTGACCGTGTTTTGGATCTGCTCGGTATCAACTCCGAAGCTAGCCAGACTACTTCGAGCCTCGTCCAGGAGCGCACCCATCTTGTCTGAGTACTCCGGCAGGATCGTGGCCAATTGAGCAGTCGAGACAACCAACGACGCGGCCAAGCCGATCAGGATCAAATACACCGTGACCAGGGCGCCGAGCATGCCGAGCCACTTCGGCCAGCCGTGCTTCTGCGCCCAATCCTGAATCGGCTGAACGGCAACGGTCAGCATCAAGGCCAGAAATACGGGACCGAGAATTCCACTGAAGCCCTTCATCCCGGCAACCGCGACCACTGTTGCGGCAGCGCCGAGCAGCACGATCAGCCCGCGCGGAATCGACCAATGTTCGCTGCCTGTGACAGTCGGTGCCGGGGCGGGGACGGGAACAGGAGCGGGAGCCCGCTTAGAGAACACCAGCTTCCTTTGCCCGACTCCTGATCTGGAACGCACCGACGATCATCAGAATGCCGAAGAATATTGCGTACCAACCAAGCAACCAGGTCAACCCGATGATGCCTTCACCAGGGAAGATGAGCAGGATTATTCCGAAGATCACGGCCAGCACCGACGCGGCGAGTAGCCATCCCCACCCGGAGCCCGACAAGCCCTTGAGCTTGAAAGATCCAACCACGCCGAGGATTCCGAACAGGATGGCGTAGAACGCGATGATGTACAGCAGTACCACCGCAGTGATTCCGGGCCATACCAATGCGACAACACCGGCTGCCACCGAGACCACGCCAGTGAAGACGAACCATCCCCATGAACTGAGATGCGCTCGGTCGCGGATTGCCCGCACCAGGGTGACCACACCGTCCACGATGGAGTAGATACCGAAAACGAAGACCAAGGCCACCACGGTTATTCCCGGCCACACGAGGGCGATGATTCCGAAAATCACGCCGAAGATTCCACGGACCAGGATCATCCACCAGATCTCTTTGCCGTACAACACAAACGGGTTCGTTGCGACCATCAGTAGCCTCCGAGCATTTCAGTTCGTCGGACGAATACCCGGTGCCGTCCACGATCCCGAGAGCACCGAAGCCTTGGGCCAATACAGTCGCAAGAATACGTTGAATCCGTCTGCCGGGCTGGGTAACCAGTTCTTTTCCTTCGAGCCGCCGGGAGACTCGTGCTGAATGTAGATATTCAGGGAGCCGTCGTCCTCGAATCCCAAGTCACTTCGGTCACCGATGGCGTATCGATCAATCGGATTGTCCACGAAGAACTGTCGCTCGTTCATCATTGTCAGCGACCAGAAACCTTCGACCGGCGGAAGCTCGTCCTCGTCGAAGTGCAGTACGTAGTTCTTCTCCCCGGTCAGGGCATTACCGTCGATGTCAGTGGTGGCATGCGGGTACACGGCGTCCGCGTCGAGGTTGGCGCCGAATCCCAGCCATACGATCAAAGCCCGCTGCGCATAGTGCGTTCCGTAGTGCCCCAACCCGCGGTGCATGGTCCAGCCGTTCTTCGGGGAACTTTCGGCGTCGGCCGCGATCGTGTGCAGCAGGTCCATGCCGCTGCGTGCGGCGCGGTCCAATGCGTCGCGCACTTCGGGTGGCCGCGACGCCCACGCGAGTCCCGACCCGATTCCTATGTCGCCGAGCTGCTTCATGATCTCGGAATCCTCGGGACGCGGTGGATTGTCGTCGAGTAACGCGTCGAGTGCGGTGAAGAACGCCTGTCCGTCCATCGCGGCAACCTGGTCGACCGGGGGTGTGAACGTATCGACTGTCGGGTCGAGCGAGCCTTCGGGAGCCGTGTATCCCGCCTTGTTGTCCGTCCACTGCGACAGTGGTGTCAGCCGGGTTCCGTCCTGCAACGTGTGTACTGCGGCGAGGTCGGTGCCGCCCGATGTGGCGTAGCGCGCCACTATCCAATTCATCGCCGTCGGCGAGCGGAGAAGCGTCGTACCCCGCGGCACTTCGCCTTTCCATGTCGGACCCGCCACGACGTACGGTCCGCCGGTACGACCTACCGTGCGGGAACCGGGCACGGTGAAGACATCGCTCCACGCGTCGAGAATCGGAACCAGCCAGTACCTCGTCCCGAAGTCCGGCAACGTCAGGACCTGCGGTTCGGTCCGCAGGTCCAACCACGCCGACGAGTAGAGAGTGTCCGCGTTGGGTGAGACCACATCCGTGAACGACGCATCCGGGGTTTCCCGCGCGTACGCAAACTGGTTGAGCGGCGCTTTCATGCCCTGTGGTGTCGCCGTTGCCGTCATCACGTCCCGTGAGACCGCCGCGATCAACAGTGGATATCCGAATATCCAGGCCTGCGTTGCCAAATCATCCAACGACGAGCGCTTCGAGGCAGTCATGCGTGATGGATACCACCGCTCTCACCTGCGCAAACCACCGCCGGCACCTGCGCTCATCACCGCTGGCACTCTCCTACTCTTGTGTGCCAGCAGTGTTTAGGCGCATATTTTACCTACCCAACGACGTGTGCCGGATTTACCTGTCATCACCTCGGGGAGGAACAGAGATGAATAGAAATGAAGCGATAGGCATCTCACCGTTCCAGCAAGCCGGAGCGTTGCAGGGTTTTGTCATTTCGGGGCGTTGGCCCGACACCACCAAAGAATGGGCGCAACTGCTCGCATTGGCTGTGCGGGTCGCGTCACTCCCCGGTCTGTTGCCCACCTCGACGGTTTTCGGCGTGCGCGAGGACGTCCCGGATGATCCACAACCGGGCACTGTGGGATTGGTGATGGCCGAAGGTCCAGTTCTCGGAGATTTTGCTCTGCCACCTGGACGTTTTTCCGAGCATCAACCGCCGGCGCTGATCATGCTGCACCCACCCTCCGAAACGACTCCCAGCCTGCCGGAATGTGAGGGCAGCGCCTCTGGGTGTGTTCTGCTTCCCGGACTGCCGTACCTCGGCTTGGACCATCGCGCGGCCTGGGTGGAAGCCGAGGCCGACGGGACGGTCGTCTCGATGATCAGCCGGGTAGGCATCGATCCGATCAGCGATCCCGACACCGCAGTTTTGGCAATGCTCCTCGCCTGCTGACGGCAACGGTAAGCGATAAGTTCGGGCTCCCAAACTTGCTGTGCGCTTTGCCAATTCGCGAAACGCAGGCTAACCTCGGTAACAACGAAGGGGAGTAGCCCCCAATCGCCTGTGTCGACATACTGGTTCAACGCGTTCCGCCTGGTGCGGATCGCGAAGCACCCGGCCTGGCGAACCGAAGGTTTCTGACCTCGGTGGGCGAGACCTTCGGCCGGACAAACGCACCCGTTGCGTCTGTCCAGGCCGGAGGCCCCATATTTCCTCCGACCGATACGGACCGGAGGAGTTAATCTTGCTAGCCGCAATACTTTTGAGCTTCGGCGTCATCTTCGTCGCCGAACTCGGCGACAAATCCCAGCTGATGGCAATGACATTTGCCCTGCGCTATCGCTGGTGGGTTGTTCTCGGCGGAATCACCGTAGCCACCACCCTTGTTCACCTGGTGTCAGTGGCTGTCGGGCACTACCTGGGCGTCGCACTGCCCACGGCGGCAATTTCCATCGTCGGCGGTATCGCCTTCCTGGTCTTCGGCCTCTGGACCCTGCGCGGTGACGATCTCACCGAGGACGAGCAGAACAAGGCCGGACGCGTCACGCGCTCCGCCTTCATCGCCGTCGCGTCGGCCTTCTTCCTGGCAGAACTCGGCGACAAGACCATGCTCGCCACCATCACCCTCGCTACCGACAACAACTGGATCGGCATCTGGATCGGATCGACCGTCGGCATGGTGGCGGCCGACGCTCTCGCCATCATCGTCGGCTCGGTGCTGGGCAAGCACCTCCCGGAGGGATTCATCAAGATCGGTGCCGCGGTGCTGTTCTTCGTCTTCGGTGTCTGGCTGCTGCTCGAAGGTATCTTCCCGGACTCGTCCGCCGGCATCATCGGCGGCGGAGTTGTCCTGGCAATGTCCGTGGTGGGTGCGCTGGCCCGGATGGTCTGGAAGCGCTCCCATCCGAAGCCTCCTTCAGAGCTTGGTTCTGATCTCCTCAGCAATCGGCTGGAACTGCTCGACGAAGGTAAGCGCCCAACCGAATGACGCGACGCCCTCGTAGTCGAACGAGTAAACCTGATCGTTCTTGACGGCGCGCAGACGCTGGAAGATGGTGTCGTTCGCCAACTTCTCGTTGATCGGACCCTTACCACTGTTGGTGATGATGACGTCGGCCTCGTCG
Organism: Rhodococcus globerulus; assembly: GCF_019334125.1. Lineage (NCBI taxonomy): Bacteria > Bacillati > Actinomycetota > Actinomycetes > Mycobacteriales > Nocardiaceae > Rhodococcus > Rhodococcus globerulus. The sequence goes on along the minus strand of NZ_CP079698.1, from coordinate 4,452,705 downwards.
AGTAACTCCAACTGCTCCTTCGGGAACCACTCGTTGCTGCCGGCGGGAATTGCGAGTGAGCGGTCGTTGAACTGGAACCCGGCCTCGCTGATGACCGTCGTCTGATACTTGGTCGGCGAGTACAGCGAGAAGCCGCTCTCCTCGAAGTACGTGGTGTAGACGACCTTCACCTTGCTCAGCACGTCCGCGTTGTCGCTGCGGAACTTGGCAATCCGCGCCTCGTACCGGTCTGCCAACTCCTGAACTTTCGCACTCTGGTTGAGTGCGTCCGCGACCCCGAGGGCACGCTCCTTCCACGCGTACTGGCCGTCTTCGGCAAAAACCGCGGTGGGTGCGATGGACCGGATCTGCTCGAAAAGATCCGGGTTGTTCTCCGAAAGGAGGTTGGTCATCACGATCAAATCGGGAGACAAAGCCGCTATCGCCTCGGCGTTGGGCTCGTACCAGCGTCCCACCTTCGGGAGAGACCGCAGCGCGGACGCATAGGGTTCCGGGACGCCGTCCGCGTTCTCGTAGTCCACCGGCAGTCCGACGGGTGTGAATCCGGCGTCGAACATCGCGGGGCCCGTGTAGTAATCGGCGCTGACCACCCGCTGCGGATTAACGGGCACCTCCACCTGGCCGTTAACGGTGGTGATCGTGCGCATCTCGCCCTCGGCCGTTTCGCCCGAACTGGTTCCGCAGGCGGTAAGCAATCCGATCCCGGCTAAAGCACCGGCCCCGAGGAAACCTCGCCGGGTGAGTGCGGCGGTGATGCGAGCGAATTCGGCATCGGTATCGAGTGCCGGCAGCAGAAGTGATGTCATTAAGTGTCCTGACAGTAACTGAAATTAGGGTGACCTAAAAAATATCCTCACCTGCGGGGTTACGGTGAAGAGTATCGGTCAAGGGTTGTCTCTTTCACGCCACAGACAACTGGTCTGACCAATTGACCACTTGACCTCTTGCCAGAAGGTGGCCTATCGTCAGTACATGTTCCAACCCGTTGCACGTACCTCGGCTTCCGGCGCAGTGTTCGACCAGATTTCGGTGAAAGTGCTGGCCGGAGAGCTTGCGGCGGGCGAAAATCTCCCCAGCGAGCGCAAGCTCGCCGAGGCGTTCGGCGTCTCGAGGCCCGCGGTCCGAGAGGCAATTCAGAAGCTCGCCCAAGCGGGACTAGTCGAGGTCCGCCAGGGCGAATCGACGTCAGTGCGTGATTTTCGACGCCAGGCCGGACCCGAGCTTCTCCCCCAATTGCTGATACGCGACGGTGTCCCCGACCTGGCCGTGGTGCGCAGTGTCCTGGAAACTCGTGAGTTGATGGGACCGCAGATCGCGGTGCTTGCCTCCCGTCGCATCTCCGCGGAATCTGCCCAGGAACTCGACATGGCCGTGAATCATCTAGGCGCCACCGAAGATCCGGTGGAGTTGCAAGCGCGGGCCCTGGCCTTCTGGGACGTCGTTGTCGACAGCGCAGAGTCCATTGCCTTCCGCTTGATCTTCAACAGCCTGCGCACCGCTTACGAACCGGCCATGACGGCACTTGCCTCCGTCATGGTGGCCGAAGTCGGCCAGACCGACCTGTATCGAAAACTGGCCTCCGCCATCACTTCACACGACGAGTCAACTGCCGAGGCGTCAGCCGCACAGCTCCTTCACACCGGCACGACGGCAATCGGCGACGCTCTCACCTTCCTGGAAGGCCTGAAACCATGAGCAAGCCCATCACTCTCGCCGATGCCGCACGAACGTTCCGCAAGTCACCGACTCCGTGGATGATCGGCACCATGTTGGTGGCTGCAGCGGCGACTCGCATCGCGCTGGGCAACTGGCAGATCACCGACGCACTTGTTCCGCTCGTGATGCTTGCCGCATTCCCCTTCGTGGAGTGGATCATTCACGTCTTCGTTCTCCATTGGAAGCCGCGGACCATTGCCGGCGTCACACTCGATTCACGCCTGGCGCGCAGCCATCGGGAGCACCATTTCGCCCCGCGAACCGTCTCACTCATCTTTATTCCGTGGCAGACACTCCTGATCGTGATTCCCGTCCTGACCGCTGTCGCACTCCTGGCGTTTCCCCGCGTCGAACTTGGTCTGACCTTCCTGACCTGTATTTCCGTACTCGGCCTCGGTTACGAGTGGACTCATTTCCTCATCCACAGTGACTACAAGCCGAAAACTGCCCTCTACCGGTCGGTTTGGCGCAACCATCGCAACCATCACTTCAAGAACGAGCACTACTGGTTCACCGTCACCACCGCGGGAACTGCTGATCGGGTGCTGGGCACGTACCCCGATCCCAAATCCGTCGAGACATCCCCGACGGCCAAGAACCTGCACGGCACCGCGTCGAAGCTGTGAAGAAACGCCGATTCCTGGCCCCCAGCTGGCAATGAACTTGAACTTGACTGTGTATCAGCGATTTTCGTTGAAAACCACTCGAACCGTGCTTAGTGTCGATGGAGTCAGAAGTTCGAAAAACGCTGTAACCGAAGGACACAACACATGTTCAACGATGTATTCAACAACGTCATCCACCCGATGGTCACGAACTTCCAGCAGTTGGGTCCCCAGCAGTTCATTCCTCAGCAGTTCATCCCTCAGGGCCTGTTCCAGCAGGCACCGCAGGCAGCAGAGCAGGCTGTGACGATCTTCGGTAGCTGATACCGCAATCCACAGATAGCGCCACTCAGGGGTCGTCCGTCCAATATGCTGGACGGACGACCTGAGTGCCTCCGCCTGACAAGGATCCCCATGAGCCCCAACACCCCCGTCCACGCATTCACCGATGATGCCCTGGGCGATCTCGACGCCACCGGCGTCGCCGCCCGGATCGAATCAGGCGAGGTGACCGCACGGGAAGTCATGGAGGCGTCGATCGCGCGCGCCGAGGCAGTGCAGGGGCAATTGAACGGTCTGGCCTGCACAGACTTCGATCGCGCCCTTGCCAGGAGCAACCGGCCGGCCGCGGGCATCTTCGCCGGCGTCCCCACCGCGATCAAGGACAACACCGACAGCGCCGGCCTTCCCACCCAGCAGGGCAGCACCGCCTTCACAGCAGTCCCCGCCAAGGCTGACAGCGATTTCGCGAAGCAGTTCCTCTCCACCGGGGCCATTTCGATCGGCAAGACCCGACTGCCCGAGTTCGGATTCAGTGCGTCCACCGAGTACATGACCGAAGAACCCGTCCACAACCCGTGGAACCCGGCTTACTCGTCCGGCGCTTCCTCGGGTGGCGCTGCCGCACTGGTTGCTGCCGGTGTCCTCCCGATCGCGCACGCCAACGACGGTGGTGGATCGATTCGCATTCCCGCCGCCGCCTGTGGACTGGTCGGACTCAAGCCAACTCGCGGCCGTACCATCGCCGATCCGGCCGACAAGTCGATGCCGATCCGGCTGATCGCTCAGGGCGCCGTCACCCGCACGGTTCGTGACACTGCACGATGGATGTCAGCGGCCGAAAGTTACTACCGCAATCCACGACTCGCACCGGTTCGCCTGATCGAAGGACCCAGCTCAACCCGCCTGCGCGTCGGCGTGATCACCGATTCCGTGACGGTCACCAAGACCGACGACGAGACACGCAAGTCCGTCGAAGCTACGGCTGAACTCCTTGCCGGCCTTGGCCATCACGTCGAGGACGCGGCATTGCCCGTCGGCCCGGAATTCATCGACGACTTCAGCATCTACTGGGGCTTTTTGTCGTTTGCCATCTCCACCGGTGGCAAACAGATGCTCGGGCCCGACTTCGACAAGTCGGCGACCGACAACCTCACGAAGGGCCTCTACACGCTGTACCGGAAGAACCTGGTGAAGACGCCGCGCGTGCTCTACCGCCTGCGACGGCTCCAGCAGCAATACAGCGCCATGTTCTTGAAGTACGACGTCGTGCTCTCGCCGGCTCTGGGGCACACCACCCCCGAGCTCGGATACCTTTCTCCTGCTCAGCCTTTCGAGGAACTCTTCGACAAGCTGATCGCGTACACATCGTTCACGCCGCTGAACAACATCTCCGGTGGTCCCGCGATTTCGCTACCGATGCACCAGACCAGCAACGGTTTGCCGTTGGCTTCGCATTTCTCCGCCGATCTCGGCGACGAGCGCACACTCCTCGAATTGGCCTTCGAACTGGAAGAGGCTCAGCCCTGGAGAAGAATCCAGGACTGAGCCCCACCCGATTAATACCCTCAGTCTCGCGGCAATCCGAGCATGCGCTCACCGATCACGTTGAGCTGCACCTCGGTTGTGCCGCCGTAGATGGTGGTGGCACGGCCCGAAATGAGCTGCTCCATCGCCTTGTCGCTTGGCTGACCTGGGATGCTGACCGCTCCGGCAGCACCCAGTTCGGCGACGACGAACTCGGCGATCGACTGGCTGATCTTCATCGCCAACAGCTTGCCGACGCTCGACGTCGTACTCACGTCGATTCCCGAAAGTTGCTTGAGCACAACGCGGGAGCCGATGAGGTCGATCGCCTGGCTCTCGGCCACCAGCTCACCGACGCGGTAGCGTCCGATCGGGCTCAGGTCTGCTGACTTCGCGAACTTCAGTAGATCGGAGTCCGAGGCGTACGCCTCCATCTTCTGGCTCAGTGCGACGCGCTCGCCTGCCAGCGTCGTACGTGCGACGTTCCAGCCGTCGTTGACCTCGCCGACCACGTTCTCGTCGGGGATGAATACGTCGTCGAGGAAGACTTCGTTGAACAGAGCCGAGCCCGTCATCTCACGCAGCGGGCGGACGGTGATGCCCGGTGTCGACATGGCCAGGACGAAGTACGTGATGCCCTGATGCTTCGGCTTGGTGGCGTCCGTGCGGGCGATCAGCATTGCCCAGTCGGAGAACTGAGCGACCGTGGTCCAGATCTTCTGACCGGTGATCTTCCAACCGCCGTCGACCTTTTCGGCCTTCGTGGACAATGACGCGAGGTCGGAACCAGCACCGGGCTCACTGAAGAGCTGGCACCACACCAGCTCACCCTGCAGGGTCGGTACTGCCAGTTCTTGCTTCTGCTTGTCCGAACCATGCGCCACGACGGCTTGCACGGCCCAGGTACCCATCAGGAGCTGCGGCATCGAGATACCCGCAGCCTTGATCTCCTGGGAGATGACGATCTGCTCGAGCGGAGCGGCGCTGCGCCCGTACGGCTTCGGCAGGTGAGGCTGAACCCAGCCGCCGTCGCCGAGTGCGATCAGCTGGTCGTCCTCGTCGAGATCGACCAACTGGGCAAGCTCAGCCGCGATGTCGCCGCGGATCTCCTCTGCCTCTGGCGGCAGTTCGAGAACCGAAGCCCGGCTGACACCGTCAAGTGCCTGCTGCGCAACACGATTGGCGCGATCCTCGCGAGTACCGAGAATGCCGCGGATCGAGAGTGCGCGCCGGTAGTACAGGTGGGCGTCGTGCTCCCACGTGAATCCGATGCCGCCGTGGACCTGCACGCAGTCCTGCGCCACCTGCACTGCGGCGTCCGGCACGATCACAGCGGCGATGTCGGCGGCAAAATCTGCCGTGTCGTCGCCCTTGTCCAGTGCGCTTGCTGCATCCCACACAACGGCTCGCGCCTGTTCGAGCGCAATGCCCATCTGCGCGCACTTGTGCTTGACGCCCTGGAACTGGCCGATCGGTCGCCCGAACTGCACACGGGTCTTGGCGTACTCCGACGCGGTGGAAACACACCAGGACATGACGCCGACGTCTTCGGCGCCGAGAACGACTGCGGCAATGGACCGTACCCGCGCCTCGGTGAGACCGTCGAGTACCCGTTCGGCGCTGATCTGCGCTCCATCAGCTTCGATCCGCGCACTGCCGCGCAGCACGTCGATGCTGTCCTGCACGGTGATCGCGACTGCGCTGCTCTCGAGCACCGCGTAGCGAACACCCTCGGGCAACTGGATCGGGACCAGCAGCACGTCGGCATGTTCACCGCCGAGCACACCGTCGAGTGCGCCCGTGATCTTGTATCCGCCGTCCGACGACTCGGCCGCCAACGGAGCACCCAAGGCGACTGCTGCCGTACGACTTCCGTCGATCAGACCGGGCAGGAACTCGGGGCCCGCCTTGGAATCGGCAGCACCGAGAACGGCGCTTGCCAATACCGTCGGAACAAACGGGCCGGGAGAGACAGCGCGGCCCAATGCTTCCAGTGCCACCGCCAAGGTCAGCAGACCGGCGCCGTGACCACCCTGTTCTTCCGGAACCGCGAGCCCGAGAAGGTCTTGCCCGACCAATGCCGTCCAGAACTCGGGGAACTTGTCCTCGGTCCGTGACTCCACCGCCGCGCGAACCTGCTCGGTAGTGATGGTGCGGTCGGCGAAGGAGCGTACCGAATCTGCGAGTGCCGTGTGCTCCTCACTCAGCCCGAGGCCGAGTTCGTATGCGTTGCGTGCCATGCGCTTACAGACGTTCTGCGAGGTCGGCGGTGGTCCAGGGACCCTCGCTCTCGATGGTGTTCACACCGTGCCAGCCGGCAAGTTCCGTGATGGCCCCACCCTGAACGGCATACACCTTGCCGGTCAGCTTGCAGTCCGCTGCCGCAAGATAGGCCACCAACGGGGAGATGTTGGACGGCGCAAACGCGTCGAACTCACCCTCGGGGACCTCGGCGGCGAACAACGCGCCCATACCGGGTGTCGCCAGCGTCAGCCGAGTACGCGCGATCGGCGCAATAGCGTTGACACGCACACCGTATCGATCGAGCTCGTCAGCGGCCACCAGAGTCAGGGCTGCGATGCCCGCCTTGGCGGCGCCGTAGTTGCCCTGGCCCGCGTTGGGCATGAAGGTACCCGAAGCCGAAGCGGTGTTGATGACCGAAGCGTTGACGGTCTCGCCTGCCTTGCTCTGGTCCTTCCAGTACGCGGCAGCGTGGTGCAGCGTCGCCGCATGACCCTTGAGGTGCACGGCAATGACTGCATCCCACTGGCTCTCGTCCATACCGGCGATGAAGGCGTCGCGGAGAATGCCCGCGTTGTTGACCAGAACGTCGAGTCGGCCGAACTCGCTGACGGCCTGCTTGACGAGGCCCTCGGCGCCGTCCCAGGTGGCGATGTTGTCGGTGTTGGCGACCGCCTTTCCGCCTGCGGCAACGATCTCGTCGACTACCTGCTGCGCCGGGCCGGCATCTGCGCCCGATCCGTCGTTTGCGCCGCCGAGATCGTTGACCACGACGCTCGCACCCTCACGAGCGAAGAGCAGCGCATGCTCACGGCCGATGCCGCGTCCTGCTCCGGTGATGATCGCTACGCGACCGTCGAGACTTCCCATCAGTTCAGATTCCCATCAGTTCAGTTGTCGGACATGAAGACTCAGTTGTCGGCGATGACCGCGAGGCCGTCCTTGATGACGAGGTCACCGAGCGCGCTGGTTTCGTACGAGTACGACGTGGCTCCGTCTGCCGAACCCGACTTGTAGAACACCGTCTCGATGTCCTGGGTCGGGAGCACGGGCTTCGCGAATCGCACTGCGAGACGGCGCAACCGCTCGGTCTCTCCGCCCGCCAGTTCGGTCAGGGCTCCCCACGACGTGAACGCCATCGTGCACAGCCCGTGATTGATGATTCCGGGGAGCCCGGACATCCGAGCGATCTCCTCGTCGAGGTGGATTGGCATCGGATCGCCGGAAGCCGGTGAGTACCGGAACGTCTGGTCCTCGTCGATATGCTGGTTCACCACCGCTGCGGGACTACCCGCGCGAAGAGCTTCGTCGAATCGGTGTTCGGGAGCCTTCTCACCCAGGCCGGGGCCTGCGTCGACCTTGCGGAAGAAGGCCGTCATCCACTGCTCGTTGACCAATTCACCCTTGTCGGTTTTGGTTTCGACGTAGATGACGACGGTGGAGCCGTTGTCCCGGCCCTCGAATCCGATGGGCTTGGCACGAGCGACCAGATGGTCACCGGGGTAGATCGGACGGTGGAACAGGAAGTCCTGCTCACCGTGAACGAGCTTCATCAGCAGTTCGACCGGCGCCACCGACAGCGCAGCGGGTGCCATCGACATGAAGACGGGTACCACCGCGAAGACCGGTGGAGCGATCTCGCCCTTCAGGTGTCGCTCGATGGGATCGTTGGTGGCAGCGGCGTATTCGGCGATGCGCTCGGCTGTCACCTCGAAGTGCTCCGGATCGGTCCATACGTCCAGCCCGGACGTATCGAATTCGACCGCGTTGGTCTTCGGTGTTGTCATTGAGCCGTTACCCGACCAGCTCGGCGAACTTAGCCAGCGAGGCCTCGAGATCAGCCTTGGCGTTCTTGGCAACTGCCTTGCCGATCGGCCCGACGATCATGGTGCCCTTGAAGCTGGCGTCGACGGTTGCCTTCGAACCCGCACCGTCGGCCTCGACCGAGAGAACGAATTCGACGGTGACGCCGGCCATTCCGGTACCGGCAATCTTGACCATCTTCGGAACCTCGACCTCTTCCACGGTCCACTCGATCTTGTTTGCCATCCCCATCACGGAGACGACCTCGGTGAACTTGGCGCCCAACGCAACCTCGGTGGGGAGTTCACTCTTCCAGCCCTGGTGAATGGTGAGCCACTCTTCCCAGCGAGACAGATCGGAGAGCGCATCCCAGGTCTTCTCGGGGGATGCGGGCAGTACAGCGGAGACGGAAACGGAAGCCATGATGAAACTCCTAGTGGGTAGCTAGCGGGTTGTGGGTGTGATTCAGCGTGCGTAGGGCTTGTATGCGGTCACGACAACTGCGCCGCCGAGTCCGATGTTGTGCTGGAGCGCGACCTTCGCGCCGTCGACCTGACGCTTGTCGGCGGTTCCGCGGAGCTGCCAGGTGAGTTCGGCGCACTGGGCGAGGCCGGTTGCGCCGAGGGGGTGTCCCTTGGAGATGAGGCCGCCGGACGGGTTGACCACCCAGCGTCCGCCGTAGGTGGTGTCGTCGGCGTCGACGAGCTTGCCGCCGTCACCTTCTGCGCACAGTCCGAGCGCCTCGTACGTCAGCAACTCGTTGGTGGAGAAGCAGTCGTGGAGTTCGATGACGTCGACGTCGTCGGCGGTGATCCCGGCCTGCGCGTACACCTTCTCAGCGGCCTTACGAGTCATGTCCGCGCCGACGAGACTGATCGCGCTCTTGTCCTCGAAGGTGCTGTTCATGTCGGTGACCATGGCCTGCCCGACGATCTCGATCGCCTGAGCAGCGAGTCCGTGCTTCTCGACGAATGCTTCGCTGGCGATGATCGCCGCGCCGGATCCGTCCGAGGTAGGCGAGCACTGGAGCTTGGTGAGCGGCCCGTGGATCTGGCGTGCTTCGAGGATCTGCTCGAGGGTGTACTCGTCCTGGAACTGGGCATACGGGTTATTCAGTGAGTGCTTGTGGTTCTTGACGGCGATCTTCGCGAACTGCTCTGCAGTGGTCCCGAAGCGTTCCATGTGCTCGACGCCCGCGGCGCCGAACATGTACGGAGCTGGCGGCATCGCGAACTCCTGCAGCTCGGCGAGAGCGAGGAGGTGCCGCATGAGTGGCTGTTCACGGTCGTCGTAGGTGGATCCGAGGGACCCGGACTGCATCTTCTCGAAGCCCAGCGCCAGTGCGCAGTCGGCCTGACCGCTCTTGACTGCCTGCGTGGCGAGATAGAGCGCGGTCGATCCCGTCGAACAGTTGTTGTTGACGTTGACGATGGGGATGCCTGTCAGACCGAGCTCGTAGACAGCGCGCTGACCTGCGGTGGACTCGCCGTAGACGTAGCCGACATACGCCTGCTCAACCTCGGTGTAGTCGATACCCGCGTCTTCGAGCGCCTTGGTACCCGACTCGCGTGCCATGTCGGGGTAGTCCCACTCGCGGGCTCCCGGCTTCTCGAACTTCGTCATGCCGACGCCGACGACAAAAACCCTGTTACTCATTGCCACTCCTGAAGAGAACGGTATCTGTGTGTGACACGCTGTCCCACCAAAGTATGTGAGACATCTTGTCCAGTCAATGGCCGGGTGAGTATCGTTCGATTTATGACAAAAACAGCCGAGTCGGCGCAGCCCGACGGGCGCAGCACTCGCTGGAACGATCACAAGGAGCAGCGCAAAGCGCGGATCCTCGACGCAGCACTCGATGCAGTCAACGAAGGTGGCGCCGATGTCGGCGTCCAGCAGATCGCCGAACGTGCCGACGTCCCCCGTTCCGTTGTCTACCGGATCTTCAAGGATCGAGCCGACCTCGACGAGCAGCTGCGAGTCCGCATTCTCGAGATGATGATGACCGACCTGACACCCACCCTCACGCCGCAGGGTACGGTCGGTGAGGCTATCTCGCGGGCAGTCGAGACCTACCTCCAGTGGATTGTGAAATACCCACGGCTACACCACTTTCTAGGCAAGGGCTCGCCGAGCACCCGAGCTACCGGTTCGAAAGTGGTGACCGGAACCAAGACAGCCATCGCCGTCCAGTTGGGAAACCTGTTGGGTGCGATCCTCGCCAGCCGCGGCAAACCGTCGAAGATGGCAGAGCCCTTGGCTTTCGGCGTCATCGGCTTGGTCGACGTCAGCGTCAATCGTTGGCTCAGCCAACCCGGTTCCGACGTGTCCGGCACTGAATTGGCCGAGTTCCTCGAGATTTCCATCTGGCAGGTTCTCGACGGAAATCTGCGACGGATGGGTGTGGACATCACTTTGGAGACGCCGATATCGGAGTTGTAGGCAGCAAAGTGCACCGGAGCATGTTTGATCCCCGGTGCACACGTTTGTTTTTCAGGCCGCTGTTGGCGGCGTGTTCCCGGGAACGGGAACTTGATACGGATCCACGGACATCGGTGGATAGAACCGGGTTTTTCGGTCGTCTCCGATGTCGACACGCCACTGCGTGTGATGCATCATCCGATGATGGTGACCGCATAACAAGATCAGGTTGTCGAGGTCCGTGGGGCCGTCATCGAGCCAGTGGATCAGATGGTGGGCGTCGCACCAGCCCGGTGGAGTGCCACAACCGGGGAAGGCGCATCCACCGTCCCTAACCGTCAGGGCCCGCCGCTGCGGGACGCTGGCAAGGCGTGCCTTCATGCCGTGATTGAGCGGAACACCGTTGCTATCGAGAAGGATTCGGGTGACCTCGCAGTCGCAGGCCAGCATTCGGGCGGTGTCGAGGCTGATGGGACCGGCCCAGTTGGTGATCGCGTACCCGAGTTCCTCGGTGGAAGGCAACATGTCTTTGAGGGCCTGAAGATCGGTCATGTCTTTTGCGGTGGCGGTGATCGTCAGGTGCGGTTTCATGCCGCCTTCGACGGGACCGAGGCCCGCGGCTTCGTAGCGGCGCAGCATTTCGCAGAATCCGTCGGCGCGTCGAAGTGCCGGGGTGCGTTCGTCTTTCACACCGTCCTTCTCCGGGGTGGGCGCCGAGAGGGCGGACAGTAGTGCGATGAGACGGGCACCGTTGACGGCGTCGAGGTCACCTTTCACGCTGACTCGCCCGTACAAACCGCGGGAGGCGTAGAACTCGTTGAGCTCGGAGTCTTCACCGGCCGGCACTCCGTCGGCGCGGTTGCCGTACTGCTTCTGAATCCGCCGAATGGCGGCGCGGACGGAATCGCAGTCGGTGACCTTTTTCGAGGCGAGGGCCAGGAGGATCTCGCGGGCTTTCTCGACGTCGGCGAGGCTCATGTTCTTGGGCGGGTGCTGGCAGAAGTGGGCGACCTGACGCGCTTTCAACGCGTCGATATCACCGTCGTGAAAGGATTGTCCGACAACAGGTTCGAGCATGAACAACCGCGCCAGGCCCACCAACTGGCTGCATTCACCGATCTCGAGGTTGGTGGACAGGTGCAGCCACTGTGCGATAGCGCGGAATCCTTTGCCGCCGAGGGTGTCGCGGGTGAACATTTCCGTGATCATCACAACCATGCGGGACTGCATCTCGTGCCGGGCGCGAGCGAGGTCGAGAACCTCGGTCTTGAGGCCCTCGCCGTCGTATTGCCACGCTTCCCGACTGCCCATGAACTAATTTTAGTCGAACATAATTTCGATTCCTAGGGACATATCGGACACGTTTAAGCGAATCTGTGCTCGAGACTTGTTGACGTACAAGAATATTCAATGAACCGTGACCCACAGTTGCGCACTGCCATCGTGCCCAATCATGCAACGATTCGAAAGAACCCGTCTACTCCGAAGCGGGCTTGTAACCCTTGCCCTGCATCCACGCCAGAACGTCGAGGATCCGCACTGCGGGCACAACTTCGCCCAGACCTGCCAGATCGCGTAGGCCCTGCAATCGCGATTGGAGTTCCCCGTCGCGCAAGGCGCTGCGCACCGGCTCCAGATGGGCGGCCTTCGTTCCGAGTTCTCGACCGACGACGTCGTCGTAGATCGGGAAGAGCCGCGGGCGTTTGCGAGCAATCAGCTTGGATGCCATCGTGCGGCCGACGCCGTGGATCTCGCGCAGCGCTGTCTCCAGCCGCCACACCGGAGATTCCGGTGTCAAAGGATCAACTTCGTCCACCAGATCGCGATCTGGACCTACATCAGCCAGGAGCGCGTTCAGTGAAGCGTTGCTCTCCCCCAGCAGGAACAATGCGCCCTGGGCTGGAACCTGAACTGCGAGAAGTGTCACTGCGACAAGATCTTCCGCAGTGAAGACGTCCGCGTCGCGATCACGATTACCACTGGGATCCCAGGAATCCCACAACGCACCGGTACGGAGATACCCTGTCTTTCGGAGCGGCCTCGTGAAGTACTCCTGCAACACGTCGACGGCGCCGGCATCGTCACCGTCTCGCAGCACACGCGGCAAGCGGATGGACATTTGCTCAACCATGATCGACCGACCTTTCGAGTACGTACTTGGCAAATCCGGGGTTGTGGTACTGCCGGAAAGGCCCTTTGCCCTTGGCTACGAGATGCTCCGCCAGCGGCCGAACGGTCGACGCGTCGACGGGCAGTTCGGCGAACTGCTCCAACGCATCCGAGTCCTCGAGGCTGCAGTCGATCATGGTCCCGTCACCGTCGGCTGAAGCTAACGCAGTACGCCGGATGCCGAGCAAATCGTGTTTTGCAGCAAGTTCCTCGATACTGCAACCCGTTCGGGATTCCAACGCCGAACTCGACACGAAGACCGACATGACGTGTTCGATCGGTTGCCCGCCGACAAGATGACACTCGACGCTCAGCACTTCCATCGGACCGATGTTGAGGGTGAACAATCGATGGCGATCCGCGGATCGGTTTGTCGACGGCAGGCAGCTGATCGTCCACTGCTCGATCTCGACTGCCGCCGGAGCATCGAATGCGTAGGAAAGAACCTCTGCAATCAACTCGGCGAGATCCTCGAAGAGTGGGTCGCCCTGCAATCGCTCGAAGTTCTCGACCGAGGCGGCGGGGCGCACAGGTGCTTTGCTCACCGCGGCCCCCTCTCGTCCGATGAGGTCGAAACCTTACGTCTCACCTCGCATCAAAGGTACCCAGCGCTGTGGGGCCCTCGCGCGTTCGCCCTCACATAGAGCGCCGCGTTATGGTTCTCAACACGTACCACTGCCTTACCGATCGCTAACTCGAGGAGCATACGAAGTGGAAATCAAGGGAACCGCAGCACTGGTCACCGGAGCAGCTTCCGGACTGGGAGCAGCTACGGCCAAGCGCCTCGCCGACGCCGGCGCCACCGTCTTCGGCCTGGATCTGCCCGCGTCGATCGAACGCGCCGGCGACAACGTCCCCGCCGGTGTCACCCTCATCCCCACCGACGTGACCAGCGGCGAAGAGGTCGAAGCTGCCATCAACCAGATCGTCGAATCCGGCTCTCCGCTGCGAATCGTCGTCAACTGCGCCGGCGTCGGCTGGGCCGGACGCATCCTGTCCAAGAACGGCCCGCATGACCTCGAACTGTTCCGCACGGTCATCACCGTGAACCTGCTCGGCACCTTCAACGTCATGCGCTTGGCCGCCGACGCCATCTCCAAGACCGAGGCTGTCGACGAGTCGGGCCAGCGCGGCGTTGTCATCAACACCGCATCTGTTGCCGCATTCGAAGGCCAGATCGGACAGATCGCCTACTCCGCATCCAAGGGCGGCGTGCACGGCATGACGGTTCCGGCTGCCCGCGACCTGGCTCAGTTCGGCATCCGCGTCAACACGATCGCTCCCGGCATCATCGACACCCCGATGCTCGCGGGCGTCACCGACGAGTACCGCAAGGGCCTCGAAGCCGGCGTTCCGTTCCCGTCGCGTCTGGGCCAGCCGTCCGAGTACGCGCAGCTCGCTCAGATGATCGTCGAGCACGACTACCTCAACGGCGAGACCATCCGCATGGACGGCGCTCTCCGTATGACACCGCGGTAGGTTTCTGTTGCCTTGTGCGCCTTTGTCAACCGCCCGCGGTTAACAAAGGCGCACAAGGGCTATGACCGTTTGAGGTATTCGGCGACGTCCGCCGCCGGTATCGGCTCGCTGATGTAATAGCCCTGAACCAACTCACAGCCGGCGAATCACCTTCACTGAGCTCAGTGATGAATGATCTGTCGATTTTGAGAATGCCCACGGGCAGTTTCTTCAAACTCTCGAAAGACGAGTAGCCGGTTCCGAAGTCGTCCAACGCAATTGCGATCCCCGTCGCACGAAGACGGTCCAATTAGGCGACGCCGAGCGACGGACCGATCCACTCCGGATACTGCACAGCCATCGGCATAGTCGGCATGACATACCCGGGAGGCGAAATCAGCGCTCTACTCCCTTGGGTGTCTACGGTGAACGTCGGGAACTCTTGTTTCCACCAATCGACGCACCCTTGCGAGATCGCATTGCCCGGAATCGATTTTTCCTCCACGATTTTCCAGTTCCCGAAAACATTCCACGAGGGTGGGCGTTGGGCACGTGGATCATGACCTCCCACATCGGTGTCTACGATTCCCGAACTGCCCGCAAGTTCAGCAGCATTCTCCAAAACTATACGCACTGAACCATCGAGAACAACCGAGCTGTCAAATTTCGACGGCTTCTCGTGAACCAAATAGTCACACACAATTGCCGACACCGAATCTGAACTCTCCGAAAAATCGACAATATTCCGGAACCAAGTAAACCTATTATCGTAGTCGGGAGTCTGATTCACGATCCACGAACTAATTGAAGAACGATCCCTGGAAATGTCACGAATCGCATCGATGTAGCCCGGATAAGTAAACTCTGGTCCGCCGGTATGGGTGTACGCAGCGGCTTCGGCAGTCGCTCGAATCAATTCAGCACCGCGACCGAATAAGTCGACACCAGGATCAGCCGACCACACCGTTGTGTGCGGAAACTCCGACGCCGGTGCGACATCGGCAGAATTCGTCGGCGATCTGTCGCTGCCACACGCTGAAATAGAGGCCACACATATCAGCGCTACCGCCACCGAAAGTGCTCTGTTAGGGAGCATTCCACGCCACCGCATTATATTTTTCCAGCATCCGCGTCGCATGGAAATCAGTTGAGGAACCAAACGTCGAAAACATTGTGTCAATATCACCCAGCCTATAAGGTTTTTCGTTGGTCGCCTCCTTAATTTGATCCCAAGATCTCAATTCTCCATCATCGAATGCCCACCGGTAAACTTCCTTGAATTCAGGTGGTAATTCCGGTGCCGCATTCAGAATATTGTAAGCCTGTCTAGCTGAATCGAAACCTGCGAGTTTAGCGGTTTCAGGCCCTGAAGGCTGGGCACCGATTACCGACTCCTTCAACGGATCACCCCCGGCACCGATCATGGCGTTGATGTAATCCCCGCCAGGGAGGTTTCCGATTCCCAAGGTTCCGAGACTCATCAAGGCGCCATATGCATTGTTCTTGCGTGCATATATTTCGGCTGCCTGCGCCGCCTTGTCGTCGTAACCATCCTGAGTGCCACGCATCAATCCGTAGTCTGTCAGCCCCGCCAGCCTTCCCGCAGTATCCAAATTGTTGGCTGCACTTTCCCCCATAGGGTTCAGCGCATATGCACCCTGCCTCGCGAGCATCTCCTGGTATGCCGCTCGGGTAAAGTTCGTGCCAGCCGTTTCGTCGGTATTCATCAGAGCGAACACGTTTGCCGAGCCAGTGTAGTGACGAAACCCGTCGGGATCAGTCCACCCTCCGATGCTGAAACCTGGATGATTCTCAGGATCTTCACCAGCCAGATCAGAAACGTAGGGACTCATACTATTCGAAACTGTCTGCAACAGATCGGGATTGAGCTGGCCAGTCGACTGGCCGTCGGCTTCAGGGATATTGGACAGCAACTTCCACGCGTCGTCAGTACTAACCGCTTCCCCAACAGCTGACATGATGCTGCCGGTACGAGTTGCCGTGGCCACATCGGTGGGATCATTCGGATTCTCCACAGTGGCATCACCATCCGGGAAGTCGAAGAGCGTCGACGCGGCTTTACCGTCGTCAGTCCAGTTGTGGGACAGCACATCCTTCACGAAGTCGCTGCCGATCTCTGGATTGTTGACAACGGCATCGACGGCAATTTTGTCATGTCCCACAGCGGCGAAGATCTGCTCGGTGACAGCCATGTCCTGGGTACCACGCCCATCGACCATGAAGTACTCGAACTTGTGTTCCGGGTTCTGTTCATGAGCGACCTGCGCATCCAGGTATTTCTGCCCCACGTCGAGAAGCGCACTGTCCAGGGTGCTTCCGCTCTTGTACTGATCGTCGCCCATCGAAACGATGTCGGCGATCGCCTGATTGTCGGCAACCCCGTTGAGTGCGATGCTGGGAAGGCCGGATCCGCCAGCTACTTCAAAGCTGTTTACCACCAAGTCATCCCGAGTCAGAGACTCTCGCATCATGTCGGGTAGAAGGTTCAGACCGCCCTTGGTCGGAACGTCCGGATCACCCTCGACCGTCGCGCTGACGTTCTCGTTGGACAGTATCTGCAGCGAGTTTGCGACCGCAGCCTGCGCATCGGGCGGCAACTTCGAGAGCAGGTCTTCGATCTCCTGGGGCGATTTCCCATCCAGTGATCTTCCCAGCTGATTGAGGTATTCCATCTGCGACGCCGGGATTATCGCAGTTTCACCACGCTCCAACGCCGTGACCTGTTCCGGTGTCAGGTGGCCGGTTTCCGTGATCCGCTGCAATTGTTCCGGCGTCATCGACGCCGGATGTGTGGCTAGAGCGTCAGAATCACTCTTACCCTGATCCCCACCCGAGGTAGCTGCGGATACAAATGTCACACGTAGCCCGTCACGAGCGCCTGCCAGGGAGCTTCGCACAGTGTTGTCCGCATTCTCGGTGGCATTTGCGGCGTCGGTCAGTTCACGTTGCCGTTCGACCATCAGGGCAACACGGGCTGTGTCCGGTTCGGCCGCGGTGTCGGTGAGAAGAAGCGCGTCCGAGACCACAAATCTATCCGCTTCTGCTGCAAGAACAGCCATTCGGGCCCGCTGCAAGGGAGCGTCGATCTCGTGAAAGCCTTGCTGTGCGGTTTTTGCCAGAGCTTCGAGAGCATCGACAACCTCGCCGGCAGTCTTCCTGTCTGCGGCGGCCCTGTCCTGAGCCGCTTCCGCGGTCTTTCCTTCCCAGTAAGCACCGTGGACGGTGGTAACACTGCTGAGGTACCGGGAAAACAGATCTTCCGCCTTGCTGCCCAAGGTAATCCACGCGTCGGCAACGGCAGTGAGCGACGCTGGATCCCACGATTCGATCTGTGCACGCGTCGGGGTCATGCGGTGGGTTCCTGGGCGACCCAGGCGCCTGTGGCGTCGGTGTACGCGGTGGCAAGTTCGGCCGCAGACTGCTCGTCGCAACTGCGGAACTTTTCGGCGACGTTGATCATGATGTCGCCGGTCTCGCCCAACCGTTCCTGCAATGAGGGAACCAGCACACCCTCGACAAGCTCGTGCGAGATCGCTGATGCTTCGAGAAAAGAGGTCAGCACCGTATTCGCAGGCGCAAAAGGGAGATTCCCGAGCAAGGGCCCAGGCGCCATGGGGACAAACGTGCCACCAGTGGCGGGAGGAGCACCGGCCGACGGTCCCACGCTCAGCCGACCAGCTTCATCCGCGAGCCCGTGTAGCACCCCGCCCAAGCTTTTCAATTCAGCAATATCGGCCGCAAACGTAC
Source organism: Rhodococcus globerulus (assembly GCF_019334125.1). Taxonomy (NCBI): domain Bacteria; kingdom Bacillati; phylum Actinomycetota; class Actinomycetes; order Mycobacteriales; family Nocardiaceae; genus Rhodococcus; species Rhodococcus globerulus. Next base: position 4,434,718 of record NZ_CP079698.1, on the reverse strand, counting down.
CCACGATCCCCCCTCGGACGTACGAGTCAGACCCCCCGACTCATGCAACGCGGGCCAAGTATACGTCGAGTAAGCCGGATTACAGGTCCGAGGCGAGGGGAATTTCCTTCTCCGCGCGGTCCGTCATCCACTCACGTAAGACCTTGGTGGCGATGACATCATCCTCGTTGTACTGCAGGATCCGCGTCCGTTGCGTCTCGTCCGGCTCACCGTCGTAGCCGACCGCCTCGCGGTACCACGCCATCGACGCTTCACCACCGGCTTCGGCGTCGCGCCAATGGAATCCGGCAACGGGCGCAATCTTTTTGAGCCCCTTGCCATCCGGGCAGATGAACTGATCGCTGACGGCTTGGTAGATGTCAACCCACTGCGGACTGTCGATAAACTCCCGGATCTCTTCCTTGGTCGGAATGCCCGGTTCACCGGCAAATCGACGCGCAGAATCCAGAAGCCATTTGTCCTCCGCCGAACGTGAATAGCAGTAGGCGGCAAAGGTTTTACCGGACACCGCTGCGCCCGCACGCTCTGCCATCAGCCAACCCCAGAACTCCGCAAACGATCGCGCCTCGTCCCGTGTCGGCAACGGATCCCACGTCGCAAATCCCCGATACATCGAGAAGCCACCGACATTGAGCAAAGTTCCCCACAAATAGGCACCGTGCTCCTGGTAACTCTCCATGTCGACATCGATCTCGATATCGGCGCGCGTCACCGAGATCTTGTCGAACCGTCGTACCAACGGAGCGCCCGCCAGCCACGCCTTCGCGATAACGACGGCGTCGTCGAAGTTTCCGTGTGGCCAATCCTCGAGCGGCTCGCCCTCCCAGGCCGCGAGCTGATCGATGGTGTTGCATCCGGCGTCACGCAGAAGCTCGGCCCGGGAGCCGACCGCAACCAGACTCACATCACGGTTGCGGACCAACTCTTCCTTGCACTCCGTCCACCACGGGCACGATTTGCACTCGCTGACCTGAGAGGGAGACGTCAGCACCTCGCCGCGCGCCACGGCAATCCTGTCGTCGTAGCGCTCGTCGTAGTCCTCGAGAATCGCACTCAGGTCGTGAACGAGGATGCAGTCGCCGTTGTAACCGATCGCACCCGCCTGCAACGACGGACTCGCCAGTCCCCGGCGCTCGAGCATCCGGTAGACCTGCGCGACGCGCATCTGGTCGCGAACCTGGCCTCGTACCTTGCGCTTCGGATCGACTGCAGGCTCCCACTCGAACAGTCCAGATGTAATCGCGCCCTGCCCCGGGTCGGTGACCTTGTGGTTGACGACGATCACCGGGATATAGCCGCCGCCGTCGGTATCGCGGATCAGCATTTCGCATCGACCTTTGCGGCCGGTGTCGCGTTCGACGGGCAACACGGCGCCCCAGATGCGGTCGGCGCCGGCTTCACATGCGGCCAGGGTGTCGCGAGCTTGCGCCGCCGTCGACTGATCGGCGTTGATCCGCACCCAACGATCCGGAGCGGCGCCGATCACCAGCTCCGCGATCTCCGCACGCTTGGCCGTTGCCGATTCCTGACGCTGTTTGATGCCCGTATCGAGAGGCTCCGACGCCCACTTGCCCGGAAACAATGCGTCGAGGCGCACCCGATGACGGCAACGCGTGAGCGCCCCTGAATCGATCAGAGGGAGCGAGGGCGCGGGGCTTTTATCGGAACACACGATGACGAAGATTATGTGCTCCCCTAGGCTGAAGCCGAAGCGCAGGTACCTGGCAGCGCACAAACACCTGGAAACGGGGTCCTTTTCGATGGGGTTGTTCAAGAAGCGAAAGTCTCGTGCCACCCGCAAGGCGGAGGCGAAGGCTCTCAAGCACAAGGCCGAGGTCGAGGCGAAACTCAACGCCAAGAGCCAACGCAAGCGCGACAAGGTTGAGACCAAGTCGATCAAGAAGCTGGAAAAGGCTGAGATCGAGTCGACGCACAAGATCGAAAAGGCGCAGATCGCCACGCTGAAGGCCCAAGAAAAGGCCGCTGTGAATCAGGGCCTGACCGTTGCCAAGGTGCGCAAGTACCTGGGTGTCGCTCGGCTACTGGCTCCGGTTCTGCTGCCGATCATCTATCGAGCGGCAACCGCGGTTCGTGGTCAGTTGGATACCGCGCGCGCTCAGAAGATGGGCATCGCCGTCGACCAACTGGGCGACTACACCGGCCACGGAGCCAAGCTGAGCGCCCGCATTGCGGGAGCGGAAAGCTCGGTCACCGAAATCCTCAGCCACAAGCCGAACGACGCCGAGACGCAGCGTTTTGCCGCAGCCATCCGTGAGCGTCTGAGCGACCTGAGCACCGCGGTGCGGGCGGCCGAGCAGATGCCGCAGGCTCGCCGCAAGGCCGCTCACCACGCTATTTCCTCCGAACTCGACGGCGTAGAGGCTGATCTGCTCGCACGCCTCGGCGTCCGCTAGACCTGCTCGAGTGTCCACCGACGCGCCCACGACAGCACTCCTTCGGGGTAGTGCTGTCGGGGCTGTGTCGACCGCTCTTGCCATCGCAGCGCACGGCCTGGCCGGCGGCGATGTACCGCCGGCGTCGGCGCTGACCCTGCTGATAGCCGTGTGTTCGGCCGTGGGCGCGATCACCGGAACGCTTCCCGTTCCGACCCGCGGACCGCTACCGCTCATTGCGGCTCTCGGCGCCGGCCAACTGGCAGCGCACACCACCATGACACTCTCCGTGCATTCTCATTCCCCTTCTCCGGGGCTGGCGATGCTCGGAGCACACATAGTCGCCGTGCTCGTCTGCGCGACCCTCGTGTTGGCTGCCGAGCGACTGTTCGGAGTCGTCACCCGCGTCGTGCAGGTTGTGCTGTCCGCGCCGGCGACGCTTGTCGCAGCGCTGATCCGTCGATTCCCGACGACGCACCACCTCGGCCCCAATGGCGCACTCCTTCGCGCCGGCATTTCCCCGCGCGGACCTCCCGCTCTGGTCTGAAGAACTCGCACTGAAACCCTTCACCAGACCAAGAGGACACATTCCACATGAAGAACACCCTGATTTCGCGTGCGCTCATCACGGCAGCAGCAACCGGCGGGGCAATCCTGCTCGCCGGCGGAATCGCGTCGGCGCACGTCAGCGTCGTAGCTCCGGGAGCGACCCAGGGCGGGTACAGCGTTTTGACCTTCCGCGTACCCACTGAATCCGACACCGCGTCCACCACCAAGGTGACGGTGGCACTGCCCGACCTCAAGTCCGCGCGCACCGAACCGATGCCAGGTTGGACTGCCGTCGTCGAGAAGGACCCGACGTCGTTGGTCGCCAAGTCCGTCACCTGGACGGCAGATCCCGGTGTCGGCGTCGGCCCCGGCCAGTTCCAACAGTTCGTTCTCTCCGCCGGCCCGCTACCCACGCAGGACGAGGTCTCGTTCAATGCGGTGCAGACGTACAGCGACGGCAACGTCGTCAACTGGGATCAGGCCGCCCTCGCCGACGGCAGTGAGCCCGACAAGCCGGCGCCGTCCTTGACCTTGGCAGCTTCGACGGGCGACGCGCACGGAAGCAGCGCCGATACTCACGCCACGAACGAGACAACTGCGACAGAATCATCGAACGACAACACCGCCCGCTGGCTCGGAGGAGCCGGACTGGTTCTCGGCGCGCTCGGCGCTGCACTGGGCCTGGGTGCACTTGTGAGGAGCAAGCGTTCATGAGCACACGACTGAAGGTCGTCACTATCGGCCTACTTGCCATGCTCGCGTCCATGCTCGGGGTGAGCACAGCCAGCGCGCACTCCGCGGTGGTCGGGTCGAACCCCGAGAACGGCGCGTCCATCCAGATTCCTCCGGACAACGTTTCCGTCACTTTCAACGAAGCACTGCAAGCCCAGTTCGCGGCGTTGACCGTCACGGGCCCCGGCGACAGCCGCGATCAATGGTCCAAAGGCGAGCCCTCAGTCGAGGGGGCAACTGTGAGTGTGGACCTGGGAGATCTGGGACCCGCCGGTGTGTACACGATCGCGTATCGCGTCACGTCCGCCGACGGCCACCCGGTTCAGGGAACGTTGAACTTCACACTCACCGAGGCCGGTCCCGGCACCCCGGTCACCCCGGCCGCGTCGGCTGGTGACAGTTCGTCGTCCGAGTCGTCGTCGAGCAGCATCCCGGTGTGGGGATTCATCCTCGCCGGTGTTGTCGTCTTCGGCGGCGCACTGTTCTTCGTGCTCCGCAAGCCGAAGTCGAGCTGATCCGTGAGCGGTACGGCAAACAGGTGGTGGTTGCTGTTTGCCGTACCCACAGCACTGCTGGGAGTGCTGATCGCGTGGGGATTGGCGAGTCCCGCCGGCCCTGAAGCGTCCAGCACGGTACGCGTCCTCGCCATCGGATGTGGTTCCGTGACACTGGGAATCGCCACACTCGCCTGGATGGGCCGGGGCGAGCGTCGGCCGGCTTCACCCAACAGCGCGATGTGGACACAACTCACTGCCATCGCCGCCGTGTGGCTGGTTGCCGAAATCGCCTTGCTCGCACTGAGTGCCGCTGCCGCCGACGGACAGCCGATCACCGCGTTGACCGTCGGCCACTTCGCAACTTTTGTCGGCGAAGTCAATGTCGGCCGGGTCGGAGCAGCCATCATCGTGTGCGCTTTTGCCGTCGTCTGCTACGGCGTCTACGGATTCAAGAACCCTGAAACAGCGCCCGTCGCACCGGCATTGGTTGTCACCGCACTCGCTCTCGCCACCCGACCCATCACCGGTCACATGGCGCAGCAGAGCTTCGGATCCATCCTCGACGCCATCCACGTACTCGCTGCCGGCTTATGGTTCGGCGTCCTCGCCGCACTCGCGCTCGCCATGCCCGCTCGCGGCGCCTGGGCACTCTGGCTGCCCAAATACTCTGCTCTCGCGTGGCGATGCGTTCTTGCGCTGGTCATCACGGGAGTTGTCAACGCAGCCGTACGACTCGGATCTGTGACCGCGTTTGTCGACACTGCCTACGGCCGCGTCGTCCTCGCCAAGCTCGTTGCCGTTGCCCTGCTCCTCGGGTTGGGATGGTGGTGGCGTCGTACGTGGGTCGTCGCGAGTGCCGCCCACCGCATGAGCGCCGACGGATCGCTTCGCCGCGCAATCGGCGAAGTTGTGCTCATGGCAGTTGCTTTCGGGCTCGCAGCGGCCCTTGCCACTACCGCTTAGGGCCTTCGGCCCCGTGCGCCTTTTTGGTAGCGCCCACTACCAAAAAGGCTCACGGGCAGCGAAGCTGCCTGATCCACTTCCTCGTATCCGCCGGATCGATGACGTCGTCCAACTCGAATGTTGTTGCCGCCATCAGCGCCTTGCCTTGCGCGTAGGCCAATTCCACGAACTGACCGAACAGGGTTTCCCGCGCAGCCGGATCTTCGACTGATTCGAGTTCCTTCCGGAAGCCCAGTCGGACAGCGCCTTCAAGACCCATCGGCCCGATCTCGCCGGTCGGCCAGGCCACCGTGAACTCGGGCGCGTGGAATGACCCGCCGGCCATCGCCATGGCACCGAGACCGTAACCCTTACGCAGGATCACCGTCCCGAAAGGCACCGTGAGCCTCGCACCGGCCACGAAAAAGCGACCGAATCGCCGTACCGTCGCTTGTTCCTCGGAATCCGGCCCCACCATGAATCCCGGAGTGTCGCAGAGCGTAACCAGCGGAATCCGATGTGCCTCGCACAGTTCCAGGAAGTCCGACGCCTTGTCCGCTGCTTCCGCATCGATTGCCCCGCCCAGATGCTCACTACTGTTCGCGAGCACGGCAACCGGTACGCCTTCCACCCGGATCAACGCCGTCACGACGCCGCGACCGTAATCGCGCCGCAACTCCAGCACCGAATCGACGTCGGCAATCGCCTCGACGGCGCGTCGCACATCGTACGAACGCAGCCTGTTTTCCGGCACTACATGCCGAGCCAGCCGAGGATCAGGCGCGGTCCACTGCTGCGCCGCACCCTGGAAGAAGCCGAGATACTTCTTTGCCAATTCGACTGCCTCAGCGTCATTCTCGGCAACCACGTGCACAACGCCGTTTCGCCGTTGAATGTCGATCGGCCCGATGTCCTCCGGGCGGTAGGTACCCAGTCCACCGCCCTCGACCATCGCCGGTCCACCCATTCCGATATTGGCGTCCGGCGTGGCGATCAGAACATCGCACGCACCCGCCAACGCGGCATTGCCGGCAAAGCAGCGCCCCGATACGACGGCCACCAACGGCACTCGGCCGCGCAATGCCGCCATCGCCCGGAAGGTACCCAGTTCAAGCCCCGACCCTGCTCCGGCATCCGTATCACCGGGGCGACCACCACCGCCCTCCGCGAACAGCACCACGGGAACACGTTTACGGGCGGCGAGCTCGAGCAGTCGGTCCGTCTTGGCATGATTGCGCATGCCCTGAGTGCCGGCAAGAACTGAGTAATCGTACGAAATGACGACGCTCTCACCGCCGTTGATTGCTGCCACGCCACCGATCAATCCGTCGGCGGGAGTATTTGCGATCAGGTCTTCTTCACTGCGACGGCTACGCTGAGCCGCCAAAGTCAAGGCGCCGTATTCGACAAAGCTGCCGTCGTCGATCAGGTCCTCGACATTTTCGCGTGCCGTCCGACGACCCAGCTTGTGCCGTTTGGCTACCGCTTCGGGCCTCGCCGCATCCAAGGTCACCTCATGTCGAGCAAGGATTTCCGCGAGGTCAGGACGCACCAGATCCAGGTCGAGGTCCTCGGAACGCTCCACTCGCTCGGCCGCTGTGGCATCGCGCACCACCATGAGTGGCTCACCCGCAACCACTGCCTTGCCGACCCTGCCGAGTACGCGAATCACCTCGACATCGGACTCGGCAGCCAGGACATGCTGCATTTTCATCGCTTCGAGCACAGCGGCCTGACTGCCCTGGTGAACGGCATCGCCGGCAGCGGCAATCTCGACGACAATTCCGGCCATCTGCGCGCGCAGGACGGTCTCACCCAGCACTGCAACGGGAGGCTCCGAAACCTTGGCTTCCGGGACGAGATCGGCAATACGTCCCTCGAGCCAGTCGATATCGACGACGCCGTCACGGAAATCCTTCTCCGACAGGATCGCCCGCAGGAAAAGAAGGTTGGTCGCAACCCCTTCGATCGCAAACTCGTCGAGTGCGGCAATCGACTTGCGCACCGCCGCAGCAAAATCTGCCCGACGGGTGTGTGTGATCACCTTCGCCAGCAAGGAGTCGTAGCGGGCACTCGGCGACAAACCCGCCGCACCGAAGGTGTCGACTCGAACTCCCGGTCCGCTCGGCGGCGCAAACACGTCAAGCGTTCCGGTTTCCGCGCGCGCACCGCCGTCGCGCGTCATGGTTTCCATGTTGACCCGCATCTGGATTGCGATACCCGACGCCGCCGCAACGGTTCCCTGATGCCCAGGAACTCCTGCTGCACAGGTAATCCCCTCAGGAAGATCCAATGATTCGAAACTCACGCCGTCGGCGATCATCAACTGCACGGCAACCAGGTCGACACCGCTCACCTCTTCCGTGACGGTGTGTTCCACTTGGATACGCGGATTGACCTCGAGGAAAACGAATCCTCGCTCCTCCACGAGAAACTCCACTGTTGCGATCCCACGGTAACCGACCTCCGCACACAACCTCGCCGCGGCGGCATGCAAACGCTCGCGCAGTGGTTCGGAAAGACCTTGCGCGGGAGCAATTTCGACAAGTTTTTGATGCCTGCGCTGAACGCTGCAATCGCGATCTCCCAGTGCCGTCGCACAGATACCCGCCGCGCCGGGCGCCGACACAACCTGGACCTCGATATGGCGAGCACGTTCACTGAGCACCTCGGCAAACAGTTCGGCACTGCCGAAGCCGGCCCGAGCCTCCGCAGCACACACGCGGTAAGCATCGTCGAGCGAGGGCAGATCGCGCACGACACGCATGCCCCGACCGCCGCCACCCGCAAGTGCCTTGATCATGATTCCCCGCGAATGCCGCGCAAAGAACTCCCGCACCTCGTCGAGGCTTGCATCGCCCGCCGTGGCCGGCAACACCGGAACGCCGGATTCCACAGCAGCGCCACGCGCGCGTGACTTGTCCCCGAAGATACGGAGCACCTCAGCGCTCGGACCCACGAATACAAGGCCCGCACTGGCACACGCCCGTGCGAAATCCGGATTCTCACTGAGGAATCCGTATCCGGGATGGATATGCGTGACCGATGAATCGAGGGCGATCGACAACAGCGAGTCTTGATCCAGATACGCAGACGCGCCGCTGCCTGGCAGTGGAAACGACTCTGTCGCAGCTTCGACGTGTGGGCTTGTTGCGTCATCTTCGGCGTAGACCGACACGGTCTCGATCCCGAGTTCGCGGGCTGTTCGAATGATGCGCAGAGCAATCTCGCCTCGATTGGCGATCAGCAGTCTCATTCCGAGGTTTCGCAGTCAGTCACCGCCACAGTGTGTTTTGACGTTGACGTCAATGTCAAGCATGGGGGATCGCCCGCACCACTAGATCACGTCGGCGTAGAGATACACGTTGTCCTGGTAGTTGCCGACCCCGTCCGAGAACTCCAGCTCCCCACCACACGTCACCACGGCAAGCTTGCGCGGACCGTCCGGCCCGGCCAGAACACTCTCCTCGATTCCGTCCGCCTTGGCTCGCGACACCACCGCCGTCACCCGCCACCGTGTGCTGTTCCCAGCGGCATCCGACGTACGGATCTCCTGCCCAGGCTCGACTGTCCCGAGATCGAACAACGCACCGTTACCCTGACCGGCAAGATTCACATGCCCGGCGATCAGTGTTGTGCCCGTCTGCGAATCCAATGGCGCACCGTCCAACCAGATCCCGACCTCACTGACGTCGTCGGGAGGGGTCAAGGCGCCATCGATGACACTCGCGTCGACGATCGGTGCCTGCACCCCGAGCGGATCGAGGGACAAAGTGGCAGGCGACATCTGCGCATCAGCAGGAGCGAGTACCGCCGGCGCCGATTGGCCGGCCGTCGGCGCCGGCGGTATCGCCGTACTCTCACCCGACCGAGAGCCGAGGTATGTCATGAGTAAGCCCACAGTTACCGAGATAATTATTGCCGCAGTAGCAAATACGCGAGACTTGCGCCTGCGCACAGGTTCCGCGGAACTGGTGCCTGGCTCATCCGGTACGGGATTCGGATTCATCGACGTCATCAGAGATGTTCCTTTGTCGTGAACGAGCATCGTCCGGTGCTGACGGGGAGAGTCGGCACCGGACGCTGCTCGATCGAAACTGGTTCAGATTTCCGCTGCTACGAGCGGCGGCGGCGGACGGCGATTGCTCCGCAGGCAGCCAGCCCGATCAGGCCGAGTCCCGCAATCGCAATTCCGACGTGCGGACCTGCAGTCTCGTCAGCTGCGCCACCGTCGATAGAGGTCGGACGCTCACCCGTCGGAGCCTTCGGGGTCGTTTGCGTGACCACACGCGGGGTGGGTACCGCAACCGTGGTCGGAGCGGGAGCAACCGGCACTCCGGGGATCACCGGAATGATCGGGATAATCGGAATGATCGGAACGATCACGTTGGGCTTGGTGGTTGTCGTCGGAACAGTCGTCGACGGCGTCGTGGTCGGAGCTCCTGGCGTCGTGGTCGGAACAGTCGTGGACGGCGTTGTGGTCGGAGCCGCATCGAAGGTCACCGTCGCATCACCCTGGAGCTTGGCCGGGGTGACGGTGTTGAACGTTGCAAAAACCTGGCACTCGGCGCCGGCGTTGTTCCAGTGGATGCTCTCGAACGAGCTGGGTGCGCCGGAGACGGATACCTTGACCGCGCCTGCACCCGGGGACGTGACGCACAGCGCCACATCAGTCGGATCATTGCCCTCACCGGTGACAACCAGGGTGTTTCCGGTCAGCTTCACATTTGCGTTCGGCTCACACAGTTCCAGAGTTGCGCCTGCGGGAGCGCTCACGGTGAGTGGCTTGCCGTACATGTTGGTGGACACCGTGAATGTTGCCTTGCCGCCACTGGCAAGAGTGCCGCTTGCCGGGTCCGTGAGGGAAATACTCAGGGCGGGTGTCACATTCATGACCCCGAGAATCCGAGCCTGCTCAGCCGGACCGAGATCCGCGTCGCAATCGACTACAGCGTCGGTTCCTTCGAGGTACTCCTTGTCCGATACACACCAGATAAGAAGCTGGCGATTTACCCTGTTCGCAGCCGTCGAATCATCAGCGACGCCACCCGGCGTGAACGGGTGGGGATTCTGAATCAGGTAGCTGATGAGCAGTTCCTGTTCCTGAGTCAGACGATCGTTGCCGCCGACCGGAAGCGTCGGTCCTACTACGTTGAACTGCCCGCCATCGCTGTAGCCAGGCTCGCCATCAGGCGAGATCTCATCGCACGTCTCTTCCTTCATGTCGGTGCAGTACATCCACTCCGACTGTGGACCACTGGCCTCGGGGACGTCGCGCACACCACAGATAGGCGCAGGTGACCGCTGGTCGTTGTTGTAGTACAGCGGCACCACATTTCCGGCGTTGTAGTAATCCAGGCGCACACCATCGATAACCATGTCGTCCGCGTAGGGATAGTCAGCGGACGTCTGCGTGCCTTCGCACATCGGCGCAGTGAAGGCGGCCGCCGCCGACGCCGGCGCCGCTGTTGCCGGCCCTGCCAAACCGGCGACAATTCCACCGACCAGTGCAAGCGTCGACACAGCGGACACGGATGCCAGCCCGACCTTTTTCCGCCGTACCACGGCTGATGACGATGACGATGTGTTCATGGACGATCTCCTCGCGAAGTAACAGTTGGGGCACCCAGCAGGCCAACATGGCATTAGCCATGTGATTGCCAACACAGTTCGACGATTGAAACTTGCTGTGCGCTTGCTGTCAAACGTCACTATTCGGAGGAAAGCGCCCATAGCGTCGCAAAACAGCCAAAAGGTTTGTTATGTGACACTTTGTCACAGATACACGGAGAAACCGGCGATAACCTGCGTATTTATCCACAAGGGCGAACAGTTCCCGAAACGATTTCCCAACCCGGAAGAAAATCGTCACAAATTCAACAATCGACACAGTTACAAGACGATAGCTGTGCTTCCCGATAGCTGAATGGTGACAAATCGACCAAACGACTATCTGTTGATCGACTCACGGCGCGTCGCGATCCCATAGCGCGCGCGGCCCGAGAATGAATGGAATCACGCAATTCGACCCGCACCATTCGCGTGCTGCCGCCCGGCACGAACGGGCGCAATGTCTACACCGACCGCACGAAATCAACCAGACAACCGTAATCTTTCCGACTAAGGACTGACCGGTCTGAAGGGTGCTCGGCTCGACTTGTCGCAGAGCTAGGTACCCACTGTCCACTTTGCTCCAGAAGGAGATCAAGCGATGCCCGAAAACGCTGGGCCGATGACGCCTCTTCAGATCAAGAACGCTGCGGCAGATTTGATGCCTGCGCTTCGATCGGAATTGATCGAACTGGTACGGATACCGTCGATCGCGACCGATGGCTATCCCGCAGCACCACTCTTCGAGGCCCACGATTTCATCGTGTCGCTCTTGGAGAAATCCGGGGTCACCCAGATCGACCGTCTCGAGATTCCAGGCAAGACGGCACCCGTCATCATTGCGACCATCCCAGGACCGGTCGGGGCGCCCGCGGTTCTCATGTACTCGCATTACGACGTCGTTCCCGCCGAAGACCTCGAGCTGTGGGACACACCGCCCTTCGAGCCCACCGAACGCGAAGGCGCGCTCTACGGCCGCGGGACGGCGGATTCCAAGGCAAACGTGATCGGCATGATCGGGGCGCTTCGCGTCTTCGACGGAAAACCGCCTGTGACAGTCAAACTCGTCATCGAAGGCCAGGAAGAATTCGGCAGCCCCTTCGACAATTATCCGCCCGAAGCACCGGAACTCTTCCAGTCCGACGCCATGGTGATCGCCGATGTGGGAAGTGTTCGCCCCGGATCACCCACCCTGACCGTCGCATTGCGCGGATCCGCCCAGGTGATCGTGGAACTGACCACTCTCGGAGCCGACAAACACAACGGCCTCTACGGCGGTGCCGCTCCCGACGCGCGCCTCGCGCTCATCCGCGCACTCGCATCGCTGCATGACGACAACGGTGATGTCGCCGTCGACGGTCTGCTGCGCGAGGAATGGACAGGAAGCAGCTACACCGACGAAGAATTCCGCACCCTCGCCGAAGTACGTGACGGACTCCCCCTCCTCGGCACCGGCGGAATCGGTGAACGGATCTGGTCCGGTCCGGCGATCACCGTCACCGGAATCGACGCACCGCCCGTCGACGGCGCAGTCAACGCCGTCGCGAGCACCGCACGCGCAGTGATCAACCTGCGCGTGCATCCGCGTCAGCCTGCATCCGAAGCGCAGGCAGCACTGGTCCGGCACTTACAGGCACTACGCCCGTTCGGCCTCGAACTCGACGTCAAAGCCGGAGAAACCGGGGACGGCTTTGCTGCAGAACAGGGCGGCCCCGCATTCGACGCGGCCATGTTCGCGCTCTCGGAATCCTGGGACGGCGAAGCCGGACAGATGGCCGGCGGCGGTTCCATCCCGATCGTGATGGCTCTCGACACTGCCGTGCCCACCGCCGAGAAACTGCTCTTCGGCGCAACCGACGGGTACGCAAACATTCACGGCCCCAACGAGCGTGTGCTTCTCGACGAATTCGAAAAGGCCGTTGTCGCGAAAGCTCTGTTCTTCCAGGAGTACGCCCGCACATTCGAAGGAAAGAAATGAGCACCAAGACCGAAGAAGGCGCCGCGCACACCCCGGCGAAGAAGAAGTTCGAGTTTCCCGGCGCCGTCACGATGCTGGCCATCGTCACGGTACTGGTATGGATTGCCGCGCTGTTCATTCCGGCCGGACGCTTCGGTGTCGACGTCGACGGATCACCCGTCCCCGGTAGCTTCGAAACCGTCACGTCCCCGCTGACTTTCTTCGAACGCATCCAGCAGCTGATTCTCTCCCCCGTCAACGGCCTCTACGGTGTTCAGGATCCACTCACGGGATTTGTCGACACCGATAACATCGGTCGGCTTTTCGGATCTGTCGGTGTCGTTCTGTTCATCATGGCCCTCGGTGCATTCATCTCCGTCAGTTTCGCCACTCGCAGCCTCGAAACCGCTGTCTCGCAACTAGCTACCAAGCTCAGCGACAAGGGTTGGCTGCTCATCACCGTCATCATGGTGCTGTTCTCGCTGCTCGGATCGACCATGGGGTTCTCCGTCGAGACGTTCGGCTTCTACGCGCTCCTCATCCCCCTGATGACGGCTCTCGGCTACGACCGCATGGTCGCGGCGACGATGATCATCCTCGGCGCACTCGTCGGCAATATGGCGTCGACCGTCAACCCGTTCTCGATCGGCGTCGCGTCCGGTGAAGCCGGCGTCTCCATCGGCGACGGTATCGTCCTGCGCGTCATCCTGTGGATCGTATTGACCGCAGTGGCAGTGGTATTCGTACTTCGCTACGCCGCCAAGGTGAAGAAGGATCCGGCCACCTCGCTCGTCGGATTCGACATCGACGACGAGGAAGAAGAGGCAGCACCACCTGTCGACATCGACAGCAAGCTGACCGGAATTCAGAAACTGGTCCTCGTCATCACCGGACTCACCTTCGGTTTGATGATCTTCTCCGTCATCCCGTGGTCGAGCATCTTCGGCGGTACAACCGGGCCGGCCGAGTACGACGCGTACCACGTCACCGCCACCGAGCCATACTGGTTCGAATTGAACTGGTGGTTCCCGCAACTGGCGATGCTGTTCATCCTCGCAGCCGTCCTCGTCGGCATCGTCGCCAAGATGGGCGAGAAGAAGACCGTCTCACTGATCACCCGTGGCGCCGGCGACATGGTGGGGCCTGCCATCGTCATCCTGCTCGCGCGCGGCGTCTCCGTGATCATGACCAACACCGAAACACTCGACACCATCCTCAATGCGATGGAACAGTTGGTGTCCGGCGCGTCCGCGGGTGTGTTCGCGATCCTCGTGATGCTCGTGAACATTCCACTGGCCTTCCTGATTCCGTCCAGCTCCGGACACGCCACCCTCGCAATGCCACTGCTCGCACCGCTGGGTGATTTTGCCGGTGTCAGTAGGTCTTTGGTGATCACGGCCTTCCAGATGGGCCACGGCCTGATGCTGATGGTTGCACCCACCAACGTCGTCGTTGTCGGTGGACTCGCAATGGCCAAGGTCGGTTACGACAAGTTCCTGCGCTTCGTCTGGCCGCTACTGTTGATCAACTTCGTGATCGTGGTCGTCGTGATCGGCGCCGCCGCGGTTCTCGAGTAGAAATGGGTCAGGCGTGGTCGGCGCTGCGCGCTGCCTGTTCGAGGCGGTCTCGATATTCGGCCCACCACGCCTGATCACCCGGCGCCACGTTGGCGTTGTCGGATCGCAGACCTGCAGCGCCGTCGATCATTTCGCGCACGATGTCGGCGTGGCCGACATGACGATGAATTTCCGTGACGACGTGCACGAGTACCTGGTGCAGGGTGACGTCACGGAGTTTCAGCGGCCACGTCTTCACCTCCCCCGCTGCATCCAGATCCAGATCATTGATCGTGGCATCCGAAAAGACCCAGGTGCGACGGTACGTGTCGAGTATGAAATCCCTGGATTCGTCTGCGCGGGCCCACATATCGACATTGGGCTCGTCCGAGCGCAACCACTGCGGCAGGTCCGGCACCCGGCGTCCGAACACCGGGCCGAAGTACCCGAGTTCCACGCCGATCATGTGCTTGACCAACCCCAGCAGGTTGGTGCCTGTATGCGTCATCGGTCGCCGGATCTCGTACTCCGACAACCCTTCGAGCTTCCAGAGCAAGGCGTCCCGTGCCGACTGAAGGTATCGCTGCAGATCGTCCTTGTCTTGCGCGCTTGTCATGCCTGTCAGTGTTGCACCGATGCCTGCCCTTGCGTGAGATAGTGCGCAGGAGAGCTGATTTCCCCATAACAACTACCGAGTGGAGTGAGCAGTTGACCGCGGTCGAAGATCTGGCCGAAGTGGCGTCGCGGGCCCTCGCGGCCGAAGCCGAAGTACGTTCGGTCCGATGGCAGAGCCGAACTGCAGTGGAAAAGGCTGCGATCGGTGCCCGGGATGTGTTGGACAAGGATCGAGCGGCACTGAACCAACCGACGTACAGCGGCCTCTCGCCGTCACCGCACATGGCCCGCCAACTCGAACTGATCACCCGCCTTCAGCCACCCCTGCCGGCCGACGCCAGCATCGGCGCTGCAGCTCAAGCAGAAGCTGACGCGGTAGCAGCGGTCACCACCGCCCGGATTGCGCTCGAAGCAGCACATCTCGCAGTTCTCGAAGCTCGTGTCGCCGCCCTCGATGCCGGCGACAGTGACGACGTTGCCGCTGCGATCCGCGGCTATGTCCCGCTCGCGGCCGGTAACCCCGCGGTTCGGCACATGCAGGACCTCGGCAGCCGTATTCGCGAGGAATTCCGACACGTATTCAACGGGAAACCTCGATCCATTGCGTTCCGTCTGGGCCTGAGCCTCGGGCTAGGGTTCGCGTATCTGGCGTTCATCCGACTTTTCCAGTGGGACAGCAAGGAAGACCGACTGCCCTATCTGGCTCTGTACGCATTGTCAGGGGTCATCGGCAGTGTGGTCTGCACCAATGCACTGAGCTTCGACGCCGGTCGGGTGCGCGCCGCGCTCTCCGGTGGTACCCGCCTGTGGCATGTGCTGGTCGCCAAGAACATCGTGATGCTGATCCTCGTCGGCGCCGCCGGCTTTGTTCTCAGCGTCGTTCTGTCATGGCGCGCCGGAAACAGCACCGAATTGTTGAAAGCCTGCGGGCAGGTCCTGACCATGATCCTGCTGTGGCTCGGAGTCGCCAACGTCATGTCGGTGAGCTTGCCGTTGCGCGCCGAACCGATTCTCGAACGTCGCTACGACGGCACGTGGAAACCCTTCATGCTCTCCTTCGCCATCTCGTACGGTGTCGGGTTGGTCGTCAATCTCATGCTGTACTGGCGTGTTTGGGCCAAGACGACGCTGCTCGAGCAGATGGGTGGGCCGTGGATTCCGGTGCTCATGCTGGTTGCGAGCGCCGCCGCGACGTGGTTACTCCTGACGGTGCTGGCAGTGCTGCTGGCCGAGCAGCCGCGGTTCCGTCGTGCGTTGCAGCGCGAGATGATCGTCTATCGCGACGCTGCCGAAACCGTGAAAGCGTAGAAACCAGACAGTCGGACTAAAGTTGCAGATGATCATTTCACCAGGCCGGAACACCGACCTCGAAGAAGGAACAAGAGAACTGATGGCCAGTCAAGACCAGTTCGGTCCTATCGAATATGTTGCCGTCGAGTTTCCCGATGGCGCAGTAACTGCCGACGGTTTCGAGCAGTTGCTCGAGATCGTCGACAACGGAACCATCCGCATTCTCGATCTCGAGTTTGTTGTCAAAGCTGCGGACAACTCGCTGCGCGTGGTTCCGGCATCCACGTTCGACCTCGCAGACTTTGATCTGTCCCAGTTCGACGGTGCCGCGTCCGGATTGCTCGACGCCGGCGACATCGCCGCCGTGGGCGAGGACATCGCCGCCGGAAGTGTTGCAGCGGTTCTCGTCTACGAGGAGTTGACTGTGCTCCCCGTTCTGGATGCGTGGGTTCGCAGCGGTGCCCGAGTGATCACCGAAGGTCACATTTCAGTCGACGAACTGGCCGATGCCTTGAATGAAACGGAGAACAACGAATGAGCTTCCTCAGGCGGGCCAGCCGAGTAGCTGTCGCGAGCTCCATCCACGGAAATGTTCAGCGCCGCCAGCGAACTCGCTGGGCAGCAGAAGATCAGGCCAAGGCAGCAGCACAGGCTGTTCCACCGATCCCGGATCTGCCGCCGCTGCCGCCTCAGGTTGCGCCGGCAGCATCGATGGACGCGAAGATCGAACAACTCACCAAGCTCGGCGAGCTCAAAGCCGCCGGCATCCTCACCGACGCCGAGTTCGACACCCAGAAGGCCCGGGTTCTCGGGAACTGAGCGTCATCGTGCTCATCCCCGCCGATTGCGGGGATGAGCACAGCCCTTACTTCGAGACCTTATGCGCGAGCGAACTAGATGCCCGGGAGAAGTATCGGTTTGACGATTTCCCCCGCGAGAGCGCGCTTTTCGGCGGCATTGATCTCGGAGAGAGGGAAAGTAGTGACGAGGCGGTCGAAGGGGAATTGTCCGGCCCGCCACAGTGCGATCAGGGTGGGGATGAAGGTGTGCGGGTTGGCGTCACCTTCGAGGATGCCGGTGATGGTGCGACCGGCAGTCAGAGCAAGTGGTGCGATCATCAAATCGCCCTGTTGCACGCCGACCAGTCCCAGAGTGCCGCGCAGAGCAAGGGCATCAAGGGTAGCCGCGATGACGGTGGGTAGCCCGGTGGTGTCGAGGCCGTATCGGACTCCGGCCGGAGCAATCGCGCGGATCTGTTCTGTCAGATCACCCACTCCGGGAACGATCGTGTCCGTGGCACCGAGTTCGCGGGCCAGTTCGAGCCTGTCGCTGTTCAAGTCGACAGCGATGATCGGTCCGGCGCCGGCGACCTTGGCGGCCATGACCGCGGACAGGCCGACTGCACCCGCGCCGACGATGACGATGCCTTCACCGGGACGCACCTGGAGCACTTCGAGGACTGCACCGGCGCCGGTTTGAATTCCGCATCCGAGGGGGCCGAGCAATTCCAGCGGCAGTTCTTTGTCGACGACCACGGCGTTACGTGCGTCGACGACCGCGTGGGTGGCGAAGGACGACTGACCGAACCATCTTCCGGCGACGGGTTTTCCGGCGGTGTCGGTCAGCGGGGTGGAGCCGTCGAGGGCGTTGCCGACGAGATTGCGGGCCAGGAAGGTGTCGCAGTACGCCGGGTGAGCGTCAAGACAGTTGGCGCAGGTGCCGCAGGAGTCGAAGCTCAGGACAACGTGGTCACCGACTGCGACGGTCTGCACCGCGGATCCGACGGCTTCCACGATTCCGGCGCCTTCGTGTCCGAGAACAATCGGTGGGGTTCCGAACCCTGCTGCGGCCCTGGGTAATACATCGGTGTGGCAGTGGCCGGCACCGACGATCCGGACAAGGACCTCATGCGGGGTCGGGTCGGCCAACTCGAGGTCCTCGATACTGAAGGGGGCTTCTTCGCCACGGAGGACGGCTGCTTCGATTTTCATTGCTTTCCTGCGTCTTTCGAGTCAGTGACAGTGGTGAGACAGATCGATTTGGTCTGTCGGCGTTGTGAGCGCCCGTCAGTACAAGTAGTCCTCGCCGCTGGCGCGGACGGTAATGTCACTGATGCTGATGCCCCACGGTTGATCGATGACGTGAACAACAGCATCGGCTAGATCGTCGGGCTTGATGAGCCAGTATTCGATCGAGTCGACGTCCTTCTGCTCGGGACGCATGGTGCCCTCGGTCAGGTGACCGACGTTCTCCATGTAGATGCCGGCGCGCTGACCGGTGAGCCCGAGGATCGCTTTCTCGTTGACGATCCAGCTCGCCAAGTTGGTGCCTGTCACGCCAGTTGGCTTGACCGTGGTGACCTTGATCTTGCCCTTGGCCTCGATTCGCAGCGAATCCGAGATCGTGGTGACTGCAGCCTTTGTCGCACTGTAGACGCCGGATCCGTCGATGCCCGCGTTGCCGAAGATCGACGAGATGTTGACGACCTGGCCACGACCCTGTTCGATCATCTGGTCGTAGACGGCGGAGATTCCGTTGACGACGCCCTTGATGTTGATGTCAATTGCCTTGTGCCACTTCTGCCATGCACGCTCGTGGTCGGCAAAGTAGGCGAGAGGCATAACCCCGGCGTTGTTGACAAGTACGTCGAGCGCTCCGAATTCCGCAATTCCGTGCTGTGCTGCAGCAACGACCTGGTCCATATCGGTGACGTCGGCAACCTTGTAGGTGCCAG
The DNA here is from genome assembly GCF_019334125.1 of Rhodococcus globerulus. Lineage (NCBI taxonomy): Bacteria > Bacillati > Actinomycetota > Actinomycetes > Mycobacteriales > Nocardiaceae > Rhodococcus > Rhodococcus globerulus. Next base: position 4,415,843 of record NZ_CP079698.1, on the reverse strand, counting down.
TGAACCCCGCTGCCGCGATACCGTCGAACACAGCCTTCAAGCCGGCTTCGTTGATGTCGACGCCGACGACCTTGGCACCCTGCGCTGCCACCTTCTCGGCGATGAGCTGACCGAACCCCCCGCCCGCGCCGGTGATGAGAATGACCTTGTCCTGCAAGTATTGAGACATAATTTTCCTGTTCTTCGAAATTGAGTTCTCTGTGGATCACACCGAAAGTTCTGTGTGGATCACACAATGTTGATGGCATCGAGGACCGCCGCGACGGTCCTCCGATCGCCGGAAACATCGACCGCGGACCGCCATGCAGATCGGGTGGTCCCCCATCGCAGGAAATCGGTGGCCTGGGTCGTCGCGATGTTCTCGGGCACGTCACCGGTTTCGGTGACGGTGACTCCTTCGCCGCCACGAGCCAGGACGAAAGTGCGCTCGGTGGCACCAGTAAGTCGAAGTGCCACAGGCGATGTCAATGCGGCGGCGACGGCTTCGCCGCACATCTGTGGGAGTCCTGAGACCATCCAGTCGATCGCCGGGTCGATAGCAGCCGCCACGTCGACATCCCCGCGAGAGATCGGTCCGAACGGTGCCAGAAGATCCGACGTCAGATGAACGAGATGGTCGAACGACACCGCATCGCTGAGCTGATGCAGACGATAGGTCCCGAGGTCGAGCATCTCGAGTGTGTTGTTGCGAAGCTCTTCGCCCTGCAGCGCGGCTAGCGTCGCGAGACCTGCTGCGGACTGTTCCCGGTAGTAGTCCAGAATCTGCTCGTGCGGTAGATCTGCGCGCTCGCGAACAGCAGCGTCGTTGAGCCGCTCGGACATTCCACTGGGGTTCGGCGGGAACACGAGGTCCGGATCGGCGATGAAGTTGAAGAAGAACGCCATGTGGCCAACGAGGTCGTGAACGCGCCAGCCGTGGCACGCACTGTCGGCTTCCCATTCGGCGGTCCCGAACTGCTCGGCGATTTTGACTGTGTTTTCTGCCAGCGCGCGGGCGCCGGCGAGTCCTGCGTCGGACATGGTGACTCGATTCTCAAGAGGATGCGAGGAAGATGGATTTGAGCTGCTGGTACGACGCGAGTCCTTCTGGACCGAGTTCGCGGCCCACACCGCTGGCTTTGACTCCACCGAACGGTGAACCCCAGTCGAGGTTGAAGGTGTTGACGCCGAACGAGCCTGTCTCGACGCGTCGGGCAATTTCGATTCCGCGTTCCTCGTCGGAGGTCCACACCGTCCCACCGAGGCCGTACTCGGAATCGTTGGCAAGTGCGAGCGCATCATCGACGTCGTCATAGGAAATGACGGACAGCACCGGCCCGAATACCTCCTGCCGTGCGATTGTGCTGGCGTTGTTCACGTCGGCGAACACGGTGGGCTCCACAAAGAATCCCGTGTCGAGGTCGGTAGGACGTCCACCACCGGTTGTGATGGTTCCGCCCTCGGAACGACCCTGCTCGATCAAGGACAGCACGCGATCGCGTTGCCTTGCGCTCACCATGGGGCCGACGAACGTCGACGGGTCCATCGGATCGCCGACCTGCAGGCCCGCCGCCATGGCAGTGATGGCATCGATGTAGGTCCGACTGTGGCTGCGCGGGACCAAGATTCGAGTCGACATGTAGCAGGTCTGCCCGCTGTTGAGCAAAGATGCCGTCGCGAGACCGGTTACCGTCTGCTCGACATCCGCGTCGTCCAGAACCAGGGCTGCCGACTTACCGCCCAACTCCAGGGTGACGGGGCGAAGCATTCCGCCACACACCTCGCCGATGTGTCGACCGGCTGCGGTGGATCCGGTGAACGCGACCTTGTCGATCCCAGGATGCGCCACGAGATACCGGCCGATCTCCGGTCCACCCGTCACGACGTTGATGACGCCCGCAGGAAGGTCGGCCGCAATGGCAGCTTCAGCCAATACGTAAGAGTCCAAAGTAGTTTCGGGCGACGGCTTCAATACGACGGTGCAACCCGCCGCTAGAGCCGGAGCGATCTTGAACATCGACAGCACCGCAGGGAAGTTCCAGGGCGCGATGGCAGCGACGACGCCGATGGGCTCGCGTCGCACGATCGTCGTGCCCGGCATCGGTTGGCTGACGCGTCGTTCCTCGGGGGGCGTCGACTCGGCGAGGTTTGCGTAATAGCGCAAGAGTTGGACGGGTGCGGCGCCCTCGGCGAATCGGGCGAGTTCGATGGGCATGCCGTTCTGGTGAGTGACCGTCGTCGCGCGGTCCTCGGCTCGTTTCTCGAGTTCGTCGGCGAATCTGCGAATGGCGTCTGCACGTTCGGTGGGGGAAAGTTCCGCCCAGTCGCTCCGCCGCAACGCGTTTCGAGCCGATGTCACTGCCGCGTCGACGTCCGTCGTCGTGGATGCGGGGAACGAACCTATCTCCTGCTCGGTGAGAGGTGAGACAACCGGGATGGTTTCCGAACTGTCCGGTGTCCTCCACGCTCCGTCGATGAACAGAGCGGTGTGGTCGGTGCGCGATGTCATTTTCTGGCTCCTCCGAGGATGGCGTTCGACGTTGAACAACTCATCTGTGTCGATCATCACTGCCCACGCGAGGATTAAATTGACTTCACGCGCCAATTTATTTACATTTCGACACATGGCGGATCTCATCAGTGCTTCGTCGTTGACACGATTGCCCGAGTTGATCTCCGAACTCGGGGGTGATCCCCACGAGTTCTGTGACCGTGTGGGCATCGATCCGGCCATGATCGGCACCTACGACAGCTTCGTTCCGTTCAGTGCGTTGTCCACCTTGCTCGGACAATGCGCACAGGAGCTTGGGGTTCCGGATTTCGCCCTCAGGCTTGCAAGCAGACAAGACCCGGACATCCTCGGTCCGGTCGCCATCGCGGCCCGCAGTGCCGAGACGATCGGCGACGCGTTGCACGACGTGGCCCGTTATGCCCACGTGTACAGCCCGGCGTTGGCCGTCGATCTGACGATCGGCGACACCGACGTGTCCTATGGACTCGACACCGTGCTGCATCGACTGCCGTACCGTTCGCACGTCGTGGAACTGGCGATGGGAGTGACGCTCCAGACGTTCAGGATGATGGCGGGCCCGGATTTTCATCCGACGCACATCTCATTCCAGCATCCGCGCATCTCCGAACTACACAGGTACATCGAATATTTCGGGTGCTCGGTCGAGTTCGGCTCAGACCGGAATCTGTTGACCTTTCCGCGCGGAGTCATGCATCGTCAGCTGCCCCGGGTGGATCCGTTGGCGTACGGCGTTGCTGTGCGTTTCATGGCGGGTCGAGATCCGAATGTGGCGTTTTACGACGCGGTGTCCGCGTTGATCGTGCGGTCCCTGCCCGCAGGCGTGGCCACACTGAAGCAAGTCGCGACATTGATGATGCTGCACCCGCGAACACTGCAGAGACGGCTGGCCTCTGAAGGCAGAACTTTCGAATCACTCGTCGATGATTCGCGGCGCGAACTCGCTCTCAGCCTTCTCGCCAACCCGAACGTCCCGGTCTCCGCAGTGTCACGGCAACTTGGCTATTCCGAACCGAGCACCCTGACCCGGAGCTGTAAGCGGTGGTTCTCCACAACGCCACTCGCGAAGCGGAGGGAATTGACCGGGCGCAGCAGTTGATTGCGTAGTTTGCACAGCGACATAGTAATGGAAATCATTTCCATTACTATGTCTGCCTGACCACCAATGCTGGAATACCCGCCTGTAGCGACTCAATCGACTCCACCGAATGAAGCCACGTCGGTCGCGCAATCGGAGACTGACGAATGACGTCCACGGCGCGCGCAGCGATCATGGCTGTCGCAGCCGATTGACTCCGGCCGGACGCCCACAGCGTCGGGCCGGTTTCGGTGCGGGCCATGACAATCCAGCGATCCGAACCCCACATCTTCTTGGGAACTACTTTCTGCAAGGGCGGTGCCCACGTCATCGCGGCCAAACCGAGCGTCGCCGCCGAGGTATCCAGACGCAAGTAGGTTCTCACCGGCACGCCGAGATCACGCGTCAAAGCATGTTGATCGGAGAAGTCCGCGCGCACCGCTGGACCCTTGCGGTAGCCAGGCGCCTCGGCCGGGACGTCGAATACCTTCATTCCCGTGTAGTTGCGGACGAGTTCACCGCTCGGATCACGAAATCTGGTGCCCAACATTCCGTACGTCCACGCCGTGGCCGCGGGGCCGTGAAGTTCGCCGCCGCCAAGACCTACCATGATGTCCACCGGTCCGCTGCCGAGTCGATGTGCCTCCGCCGCAAGAACACTGGTCAATCCCGGCGCTAATCCGACACCCAGCAGCACGGGACCGTCGACGTTTTCCAATGCATCGCAGTACTCCGACGTCGCGGTGATGTCCACAAAGGTAGCTCCACCGCGAACTGCTTGCTGCGCCAACCGGACGTCTTCGAATCCCGACGCGTTGACCACCACGTCGTAGCCCGATACGGCCCGAGAGTAGACGTTCTGATCGGTCAGATCGACAGCCACATCGGCGCGAGAAGCGTTGCGCCCGGCAGAAAACGCTGACACGGCGGAGTTCGTACGGAACTCCTCCATCAACGGGACACCCACTGCGCCATAGCCGCCCAGAACCAGGACCTTCATTTACTTGTTCCCTCCGAGTAGCTGGAGCTTCACTCTAGAGCTAAACTCCAGCGCATGGTGGGGGTAGAAACAGTGGCACAGGCGACCGCACGATCGAAGATCATCGCGGCGGCGCGGCATGTCTTCGTCAATCCGGGATACGCGGCAGCGACTATCAAACAACTGGCCGACGCGGCCGACGTTTCGGTCCAAAGCGTCTACTTCGTGTTCGGCAACAAGCCGAGCGTATTGTCGGCGCTGCTGGAAGTCGAGGTCGCCGGCGACGAGGCTCGGATAAGCACTCTGGATCGGCCGTGGGTGGCGGCGGCACTCGGTGCGCCACATCCCCTCGGACAACTACGCATTCAGGTTCATCACGGGCGACTCATCCTCGAACGAACCGCAGACATCCTGCTGGCCTTGCGCGCCGCCGCATCCGCTGACGAGGACGCGGCACTGCTGTGGCAAACCAATCTCGCTCAGCGGAGAACCGTACAACAGCACCTCATGATCGGGCTCGTGGAGAAAGACCCGTCCGTCGATCTCGAGACCGCGATCAACGTCGCGCTCACTTTGACGAGTGCCGAAACCTATACCGATCTCGTGGTCGAGTCGGGGTGGACCGGCGAGCAATACGAAGAATGGGTGGTCGGCACACTTGCCTCCACCCTCGGCCTGGACCAAGCGAAGAAGTCCAGGCCGCGCCGCGTGTGATCAGGCGTTTGGTTTGTCCAAGGTATGACGCGGGTTGTTCCACAATCGCTCTGTCAGGTCGTGGAAAACTGCCAGAGTGATTGTGTCGTCGTCACGCCGAAGCAACGATTGACTGACCGTCGCGCGAACCAAAGTGCTGTCGGCGTGGACAAACTCCTTGATCGAACCCGGCTCGGAACTCAACTCGCGGTGAGCCTGCTCCGCACTGACGTCGTCGGCATCCTTGTCGTACATGATGTCCTGCAGACGCAAGGCGGCGACGGCTTTCTTCGGGTAGCCGAGCATGTCGGCAAAGGACGGATTGGCAAAAACAATGCTGCCGTCGCGGTGGACAGCCACCACCGGGACCGGCAATCTGTCCAGCAGGATCAACGGCGGCATCTGCTCGAGATCTGCGATCGGTGATTGCGTCGGCGGCGCAACATTGCGGCGGCGTTCCATAACACGTCCTCTCATGTTGCCCAGTCGCAACAGTCTAGCGTCCCAGCTATCTGTCGGTTGACTTCCGGTTGGGGAATTTCGACGGTCACTGGAGACCACGCCCCCGCAGTCAGGCCGCGAATACCTCCCGATCGACTGTCAGGGATCCATCAACCACACGATAAACATTATCCATCCGATGCAGGTGTCCGCGGTCGTGTGTCACGAGAAGAGTTGCAGCATTGTGTTCTCGCACGACTCCGATGATCAAATCCATGACCGCCGCGCCACGTTCCTGATCGAGCGCGCTCGTGGGCTCATCCACCACCAACAGTTGCGGATCGTTCATCAAGGCGCGCGCGAGATTCACCCGCTGACGCTGACCACCGGACAGTTGCCCTGGACGCTTCCCGCTGTGATCTGCCAATCCAACCGCATCGAGCAAATCCATCGCTTTCGCTTTCGCAGCTTTGCGACGCGCCCGCGACGTGAACACGGACTGCCCCAGATGCGCCATCACCTCGAGCTGTTCGAGGGCCGTCAACGACGACACCAGATTGGATTGCTGGAACACGATGCCGATGGACGTGCGTCGAAGTTCGGACGCGTCGCGGCGGCCGAGTGTCGCAAGATCCGTGGCTTCGCCGCCGGTGCGCAGGTAGACGTGGCCCGAGTCCGGGCGAATAAGCGTCGACGCCACCGCGAGCAGGCTGGACTTTCCCGAACCCGACGGGCCGGTGATCGCGGCAATCTCCCCGCGATCGAGCCGCAGGGACACGTCGTCGAGAGCGGTGACGCGGGATTGTCCGTCGGGAAATGTCAGGTTGACGTTTTGGATGTCGAGAACGGTGCTTCCGGCTGCAGAGGTCATCGCGAACTCCCTAGTGCTGTGAGCGGATCAGTGGTGAAGAGGAATCGAAGAGCAAACGCGGCGCCGAGCAGGCCGAGCCCGATGAGCGCCACTGCGGGCACCAGAGTTGTGGACGCGTCCAATACGAAAGGCATCGAATCGCCGATCACCGAACCGGCGATCGCAGTCAAGCCGATTCCGAGCGAAACGCCGACAACAAGCACGATGAACGCCTGGCCAAGCGCGTCGCGGACCAAGGAACCCGACGTCGCGCCGAGCGCTTTCAACGTTGCGATATCCGGCATGCGCTGGATCGTCCACACCGTGAAGAATGCGCCGATCACGAGAGCCGAGATCGCGAGCAACATCACCGTCATCAAGGTCAACGACCCGTTCTCGGACTTGTACGACCCGATGGCATCGAGCGAGCCGGTCACCGTCGTCGACGTTGTTGATGCCGCATCGTCGATTGCCGAAGGATCCGACGCGCCGGATACAGCCAGAATTGTTGCTACCCCGCCGCGCGGATTCAGGTCCTGCCAATCCGCGAGTGTCGTCCAGACGACGGGAGTGTGGCTGTACCAGTCATCGCCGCGAACTGCGCTGACGGTGAACTCCCCGGAGCCGATGCTGACTCGGTCACCGTCGGCTGCGCCCAAGTCCCGGGCGGCGCCCTCGCTGAGGACCACCGTTCCCGGAGCGTCGGGCGTCCGGTTGCCGAAACCGCCGTCAGCGCCGAACAGCGCCACCGACTTCTGGTTCGAGCCCACCACACCGGCCTTACCGCGGCCGATGCCGACGGGATCCACAGTCTGTGCGCCTGCCGTCCAGGCTGCGAGTTGATCAGCGGTGAGTGCCGATTCGTCGAACGACGCACCCGCCCCGGTATCGGCGAACACGACGGTATCCGCCGTCATCGACTCGATGGCAGAAACATTCTGATGGCGTAGCCCGGCGGTCAAACCGCTGAGAAAGCTGACCAGCAGTGCAACCAACAGAACCACCGCCGAGATCAGCGCGAAACGACCTCGCGCTGCCCGTAAGTCCTTCATTGCGACAAACACTGTGAATTCCTTTCCTGTGCTTGCCTCTACACTCCCGCTGATCCACACTCTTTCCATCGCACCTCGGACGGACATCGCGGCCAACCGAAGTAGGACCCGCGATTACAACTTTTGATGGATGGCGCGGCGCCGAACCTGGTTAAGCTGGGCGAGATGCACCGATCACCGCTCACACCTGTCTTTGCCGGCCTCCAACTCGGCCTGCACATACTGGTTGTTGCGCTGGCCGGCGTTGTTCTTCTGAGGGCGATCGTCGACGAAACCGCGGCGACGCCGTACATCATCGCCTTGACGGTGATCTTCACCGCGATCTACCTGTTCGGGGTGGTCAAGCGCCTGCGCGGGAATGCCGCGCGCTGGTGGCTGGCCCTGCTGACCCTCGTGTGGATAGTTCTGATGGCGCTGTCCGCCGAGGCTGCCTACCTCGTTTTCGGTCTGTTCTTCCTCTACGTTCATCTGCTACGACGCCCGTGGAGCCTGGTTGCGGTCGTGAGCGCGACGTCGGTCGCGGTGATCGGAACAGGTCTGCACCGGGGATGGTCCATCGCGGGGGCAATCGGTCCGATGATCGGCGCCGCTGTCGCGGTTGCCATCGGACTCGGCTATCAAGCGCTGTACCGGGAGGCCGCCGAGCGCGGTCGCCTGATCGACGAGTTGATGAACACGCGTGAGGAATTGGCGTCGACGTCACGAGATGCCGGCAAACTTGCAGAACGCGAGCGACTGGCCGCCGAAATTCACGACACTGTTGCACAAGGTCTTTCGAGCATCCAGATGCTGCTGCATGCCGCAGAACGCGCCGATCCGAACAGTCCCGCCGTGCGTCAGATCAGCCTCGCCCGCGAAGCTGCAGCAGACAGCCTTGCCGAAACCCGGCAACTGATAGCGGAATTGACACCCGCAGCGCTGGATGGTCAGTCACTGTCCGACGCACTTGGCCGAATCTGCGAGCGCGCGTCCAGCGCTCACATCGAGGCCCGTGCCGTAGTCGAAGGCGAGCCGATCGCGCTACCGATGCCGCTCGAGGCAACCCTCGTCCGGATCGCTCAGGGCGCGGTGGCGAACGTTCTGCGCCACGCCCACGCCACTCGAATGGCCGTGACACTCACGTATTCCACGGACACCGTCAGCCTCGACATCGTCGACAACGGTGTCGGTTTCGACATCTCGGTCCTGGATCGCGGGCCCGCCGAATCTTTTGGACTCAACGCAATTCGGCGACGTGTCCAACTGCAAGGCGGCACTTTCGACATCGAGTCGGAGCCAGGGCACACTGCAGTCACCGTGACCTTCCCCCTCGAGATCGGCGACGAATGATCCGTTTACTGCTGGCCGACGATCACGCCATCGTACGAGCCGGTTTGCGCGCTCTCCTCGAGAGTGAACCCGACATCGAAGTGATCGGTGAAGCGGGAACCGCCGAAGAGGCCATCGCATTCTGCGCCACCACACCAGTCGACTTGGTACTCATGGATTTACGGTTCGGCCCTGGAAAATCAGGCGTCGACGCCACCCGAAGTGTCTGCGCACTGCCTGACCCACCTCACGTACTTGTGGTGACGAATTACGACACCGATGCGGATATCCTCAGCGCCGTCGAAGCCGGAGCCAGCGGATACCTACTCAAGGACACTCCGCCGCCAGAACTCCTCGCGGCGGTCCGCTCTGCCGCTGCGGGCGACAGCGTTCTTTCTCCCGCAATCGCATCCAAGTTGATGACCCGGGTCAGAAAACCCGAAACCAGCCTCAGTCCACGAGAAATCGAGGTTCTGAAGCTGGTAGCGGCCGGAAAGTCGAACCGCGAAATCGGCAAGGAACTGTTTCTCAGCGAGACTACGGTCAAATCTCACCTGGTCCACATTTTTGGCAAGCTGGGCGTGAAGTCACGAACCTCCGCGGTCGCCCGGGCTCGGGAGTTGGGCTCGATCTAACCTGTCCGAAATGCCTCTTGATTCGAATAGGTGTTCGAGTATAATTGAGGTCACGGGTGGGGAGGCCTTGATGACGACGGTTTTCGATTCAACTGTGGTGGGGGATGTTGTAGCCGGTCCGGCGGCGGGTGTGCGTGGCAGGTTGTGGCGGTTGCGTCCGTCCGAGGTTCGGGATGTCGCTGTCTGTGTGTCTGCGGAAATCCTTCGGTTGGAAGCGATTCGGGTTGCCGCAGTAGATGAGTTGGCGCTCAATCCTGATGAGCAGGTGCTGTGCTACCGCGGTGTTGGTCGCTGGTTGGCGGCGAACACGATGCTGCAGAACGCGGCCGGTAACAAGATTGCCGCACTCGGTGCCGCACTGCGGGTATTCCCGGATATAACTGCTCAATTCGAGGCCGGCGATCTCTCGCTCGATCATGCGGCAATAATCGTCGCGTTCTGCGAATCACCACCAAAAGGTATGCCTGAGAACGCGTTACCGTCCTGCATGGCAACCCTTCTCGCTGCCGCGTCGGGTGTCGAGGCGACCACCATAAAACTCCGCTACGCGATTGCAGTTTTGCAGCGGATCTTCGAATCCGATGAGATCCCACCCGGTGAGGATGACGACCTCAATGTCTTGCGGATTTCGCCGACGTTGAACGGTCGGGTCGCGATCAAGGGCGATTTCGATGCACTCACTGGTGAAATGTTGTTGTCGGCTCTCTCGGGTCTGTCGATGCCGAAACCGGCCGCCGACGGGGCCCCGGATCAGCGGTCGGCTGCCAAACGCACCGCAGATGCCTTCACGGAGTTGATCCGCCGCTACCTCGACAATGCCATGACCGGTGTTGATGGTGGTCAGCGTCCGCACGTGAATGTGCACATCACCGCGAAAGATCTTGCCGAGCATCGGGAATGCGCCACCATGCGTAGCGATGTCGCGGCGGATTTCGATGAGCCTGATCTCGAGGATCTGGACGTCGGGTACATGCCGTGGATGGGACCGCTCAGTGTGAGCCTGACCCGGATGCTCGCCTGTGACTGCATGCTCTCCACAGTGTTGATGGACGGCAACGCCGCACCGCTGGATGCGACCCCACACAAACGCCTCGTCACACCCGAGCAACGGACTGCGTTGATTGCCCGGGACAAAGGCTGCGCCTTCCCGAATTGCGATGCCGTCCCGGCTTGGTGCGATGCCCACCACATAAAACCGTGGTCGGTCGGCGGTCTGACGGTGATGGACAACCTCACCCTCCTCTGCCGTAGCCACCACCGATTGATCCACAGCACCAGCGGGTTCCGCGGCATCTGGGAAATCAAAATGGGCACCGATCACAAACCTTGGTTCATCCCACCGTCCGCGATCGACCCGAAACAGCGACGCCGACGCTCCACCACCCGCCAGGGCCCCGTCCACCGAGACTGAACCCGATAATCGCGGGATTGTGTCCTCCTTGCGACAGCATCTGTCCCCACATCGACAGGCCGAAACCCTATGGTCGAAGCATGTCTTTCTGCGAGCCCGCCCGCGTCGTATCCGTCGTGTCCCTGACACCGCACATGCGGCGGATCAGCATCGAGGCAGAAGGCGACTGGCATTGGCCGACCGGCGGGCAGGGTGACGAGCGAATCGACCTCGCCTTCCCGAAACCCGGTGAAACAGAGGCGAATTACGAGTTCTTCAACAATCCCGACTACGGCAAAGCCGAACTGGGGACCGAGCCGCCGTGGCGGCACTACACAGTGCGCAAGGTGCACGACGGTGGTCGACGTCTCGACATCGACTTCGTCGTGCACCCTGGCGGTATTGCTGCTGATTGGGCTTTGCGGGCCGAACCCGGACACCTGCTCGGCGTCTTCTGGTCCGATAGTTCGCGCTCCCATTACCAAGCTCCCGACGGCCCTCGTTGGCAACTGCTTGTCGCGGACGCAACGGGTCTCCCGGGGCTGGGCAGGATTGTCGAAGAACTCCGCGAAGGCGATGTCGCACACGCGATCATCGAGGTGGAAACGGAAGAGGATCGACAGGAATTAGTCACTCGCGGCGAAGTCACGTACACGTGGCTCACGGGCAGTGGTCTCGGAAAGGCGCCGAGCGCACTTTTCGATGCTGTCGAGAAGGTGGAGTTCCCTGACTCCGCTACTGAGAATACCTACGCCTGGGTGGCGTGCGAAAGCGCAACAAGCCGACGAATTCGTAAGCATCTGAGGGAAGTTCGTGGAATCGCCCGCGACAAGCACAATGTTGTCGGGTACTGGCGAGAGGGCGCCGACGGTCATGTCTCCGGCATGAACAGCGAGGACGTTACCGTCGGCGCCTGAGCGCGGTGATCACTCTGCCGAAGTCTCGGCAGATTCTTCAGCGGACTCACCGGTAGATTCTTCAGCGGGCGCTTCAGCCGGCTTCTGGGCCAGCAGTTCGAACAGCGCGCGCCGCGCTTCGGCAAGAATCGCCTGCGCCTGAGCTACCTGCTCGGGTGTTCCGCCAGTGGCTACCGCAACTACGGCGCCTCGGAGAAGACCCGTCTCAGTGCGAAGTGCGGCACTTGCCTCGGTGAACTCCGGGCGACCGCCACGGCCACCAAATTCTCCGCGTCCTCCACGACCTTCGGGGCCGCCATGACCTCGACGATCAGGGCCGCCACGGCCGCGTCGACCTTCAGGATTTCCGCCGCGTCGGCCTTCGGGACGACCTTCAGGCCAGCCTTCGGGGCGACCGCCGAATCCGCGACCTTCACCGAATCCGCGGCGTTGACCGCGATCCCGGCGCTGGTGTCCACGTCCGCAGTCTTCGCGGCGTTCTTGCATTTCTGGGTTGTTGTGTGGGGCGTACATGTTGTCCTCCTGGACTGTTTGTGTTTGTTTGACGTATCGACGATATATCGACAATAGATCGAACGCAAGGGTTTGAAGAAAAATTCCTGCCCCGCCCGGGAACGTAGGCTGACATCGTGAATCCCGACCCCGCAGCCCAGGCCGCCGACGTACTCCGACGGATGGCCCTCGACGAAACACTCAAAGAGCGCACGATGGCCGATCCGGCATCCGCAGCAATTGCGCGCAGAGTCGCCGATCGCTACATCGGTGGCGAAACGATGGACGAAGCCTTCGGGCGCCTGCCGGCGATCTTTGCCCGTGGGCATAAGGGCAGCATCGAATACACCGGGGAGAGTGTTCGTGACGCTGATGTCGCGAACGCCGAAACCGACGTGTTTGTCGAACTGGCGGAGCGCATCGGCAAGACGGGCGTCGACAGCACGGTGTCATTCGACCTATCGCACATCGGTCTCGTCGTCGATCCGGAGTTGTGTTACCGCAACGTCGTTCGGCTCGCCGAAGCAACCGAGCGTGCCGGAGCCGAACTGATGATCTCGGCCGAAGGCTCCGACCGTACCGATCTTGTACTCGACATTCACGGCCGGTTAGCGGAACGGTTCACTCACGTCGGTGTCACCGTTCAGGCGAGACTGCACCGAACAGCGCAGGACATCGCAACACTCCTCGATCGGCCCGGGCGCATCAGACTGGTGAAAGGCGCGTTCCTGGAACCGGATTCAATCGCATATCCGCGCGGAAGTGCCGAGTTGCGGGACGCATACCTGACCTACGCGTCGAAGATCGTCAAGGCCGGACATCTCGTGGCGATCGCAACACACGACCGCGACATCCTCGAAACACTTCGAGCAGAACATGGTTCGGCATTGGCTGCGGAACACGTCGAGTTCGAGATGCTGCTCGGCTTGGGAACCGAGCAACTGGACGCTTTGCATGCCGACGGTTTCACCACTCGCGAATACGTGATCTTCGGGACCGAGTGGTGGCTCTACGTCCTCAATCGCATTGCCGAGGAACCGGCGCGCGTCTACACAGCAATTGCCGACGCCGCAGTCTGATCAAAACATGCAGTGGGGCCGCACTGGCCCCACTGCATGTTCTCCCTACTGCTCGAGATGCATCTTGATACGCGCGAGGGTGGTGTCGATCCCGGCCGCAATGATCTGATCTCGGCCGCGGCCTAGAACGCCACTACCGGACAGAATCCGTACATACCGGGGCGCAGTCGCGAATATTTCACGAGTCTCGGTGAGCAGAGTGCCCGTTCCCGACGGCTCCACGAGGAAGCTCCATCGCGCCTTCGACTCAGCTACTTCGAAGGCGAACTTCTGCCCACCAACAACTTCGGTAATGGTGCAGCGGGTACTCCACCGCACCAGACCATGCTTGTTGGTTCCCTTGAATGTTGCGCCCACCGTACCCGGCTTTCCGGAAGTCCAGGCACCACCGGTATTTTCGGGACTGAAACGACCCATCCCTTCGAGGTCGCTGACCAAGGTCCAGACGGAGTCGGGCGTGGCTTCGATGTACGCGCTCGAGCGATCCACCTGGACGCCTACCGACCCGGAACCCAGGACATGATCTTGATGGCATGGGGCATGATCTTGGCCCACAGCTTGGCCGGAACTCCGCGTGGCCCACCAAGATTCATGACCCGAGTGGTCGCAACCGTCTGCGGCTCGGTGTATTTGATCAGACCTTCGGCACCGTGTCGGCGTCCGACGCCCGAAACTCCCATGCCGCCCATCGGCGCAGCGGTGCTGCCCCAGGTAGGTGCGTAACCCTCGTCGACGTTGACGGTTCCGGCGCGGACTCGTGCGGCAATAGCTTCACCGACGGCCTTGCTTCCCGCCCACACACTGGCATTGAGACCGTACTCGGTGTCGTTTGCAGCGGCGATTGCCTCTTCGGCGTCCTTGACGGGGTAGATCGAAACGAGGGGGCCGAAAGTCTCGTCGCGGTAGCACTCCGCATCCTCGGGCACGCCGGTGAGGAGTGTGGGCTCGTAGAACAGCGGTCCGATATCCGGGCGCGCCTTTCCACCGGCAATGACGGTGGCGCCCTTCACCACAGCGTCGTCGACATGCGAGGAAATAGCCTTGACCTGGGCTTCGGAGACGAGGCTGCCCATCTCGATTCCGAATTCGTACCCGGCGCCGATGTTCATCTTCTTGACGCGGTCACCGAACATCCGGATGAACTCGGGTGCGATGGACTCTTCGACGTAGATGCGCTCGATGGAAATACACAACTGGCCGGAGTTGGAGAAACACGCGCGCACCGCTGCGTCGGTGACCTCACGTAGATCTGCGCCGGCCAGAACGATCATCGGATTCTTGCCACCGAGTTCTGCGGAGAATCCGATGAGACGGCGACCGGCCTGCTCGCCGAGTAACTGTCCGGTGGCAGTGGAACCAGTGAACATGAGGTAGTCGGTGTTCTCGACCAGCGTTGTTCCGACAACGCCGCCCGGCCCGGGAACAACAGCGAAGAGATCGCGGGGAAGCCCTGCTTTGTAGAGCAACTCGACGCAGGCAAGAGCGCAGTACGGAGTCTGGCTGTCGGGCTTGAGCACAACACCGTTACCGGCGAGAAGCGCGGCAATGGCGTCGGACACCGCCAGCGTCATCGGGTAGTTCCACGGCGAGATGACGCCGACAACACCCTTGGGCTGGTACCGCACAACCGTCTTGGTCAGGCCGGGAAGCATTCCGGATACTCGGCGCGGACGCAGCAGTTTCGGGGCGACGCGCGCGTAGTGCCGCGCCGTCATCGAAATGTCGAGAACTTCTTCTTGCGCGGCCGCGCGCGACTTGCCGGTCTCCGCCTGTGCCATGTCCATGAGTGCGTCGCGGTTCTCGAGGATGAGGTCGCGGTAGCGATGGAAAATCGCGGCACGCTCGAGGACGGGGCGCTTTGCCCACTCCTTCTGTGCGACGCGGGCGCGAGCGATAGCGGCAAGTGCGTCGTCGGCGGTGCCAACGGGGATGGTCGCCAGCTCCTTGCCGGTGAACACCTCGGTGATGGACTTCGTCGGGCGATCGGCAGCGTTGTCGATGGCGATCAGTTCGGCGAGCCGCGAGAAGGTCGCAGCGGACGGAGCTGGCATTTCGGTACCCCTACTGGTGAGTAGTTCTTGGAGTTACGTATAACTTACCCCGTCGGTGGTGCCGATCACAGTACGGTGTTTTGCAATCATCAGCGACATCACAGCGGCGATCGCGCACAGAGCGCCTGCCACGTAGAAGGCCGCGTCGTACGAGCCGATCTGATCACGCACCAGGCCCGCCAGGAAGGCCACCAGTCCCGCTCCGATCTGGTGCGACGCCAGCACCCAACCGAACACGATGGGAGCGTCGGCGCCGAAGTGCTGACGGCACAGCGCGACGGTCGGCGGAACCGTCGCCACCCAGTCGAGTCCGTAGAAGATGACGAAGGCGATCATCGGCGGGTTCACCGTGTTCGCGAGGAGCAACGGCAGGAAGAGCAGCGAGATTCCGCGAAACAGGTAGTAGATGCCGAGCAGTTTCCGCGAGTCCACCCGGTCGGTGAACCACCCGGAGGCGATGGTTCCGATCATGTCGAGGATTCCGATCAACGCCAGCAGAGACGCGGCCGTGGTGATCGGCATGCCGTGATCGTGCGACGCCGGGACGAAGTGCGTGCCGATCAGGCCGTTGGTGCTCGCGCCGCAGATCGCGAAAGTGCCCGCAAGAAGCCAGAACACCTTGGTCTTCGAGGCCATGATCAGCACGGAGATTGCACGGCCCCCGGCGCCGCCACGCTGATGAACCGGCGCAGCGGGCGCGACGTAATCGGCGGGTGCACCGTACGGCGTCGTCCCGACGTCCGACGGGTAGTTGCGCAGGAACAACAGCACAAACGGCACGACGGCCAACGCGGCGAACGAGACCGTGAAGGCGACGCTCTTCCAGTCGTAGGTTTCGGCGATCTTTGCCAGGACGGGCAGGAACACCAATTGGCCGGCCGCACCACCGGCTGTCAGGATGCCGGTGACGAGCCCACGCTTCTCGACAAACCAGCGGTCGACGACGGTGGCGACAAAGGCCAGTGCCATCGATCCGGTCCCCAAGCCGACAAAGACGCCCCACAGCAGGATCAACTGCCAACTCGACGTCATGAGGATCGTCAAACCACTGCCGAGCGAGATCAACGCCAGCGCGGAGGTGACAACAGCGCGGATACCGAAGCGCTCCATCAGGGCCGCCGCGAACGGCGAGGTGAGTCCGTACAGGACCAGGTTCACCGATACGGCAGCCGAGATACTGGCGCGTGACCAGCCGAAATCCTCATGTAGGGGGTCGATCAGAATGGACGGTGCCGCTCGGAAACTGGCAGCACCGACCAGCGCCAGGAAGGCCACGATCGCCACCGACCAGGCACGGTGAAAGCGCGGCGGGCGCACCCGCTGTCGGCCCGATTCAGGGAGAGCGATCTCAGAAGTCACAAGAGGATTCTGCTGTACATCGCCAACCCGCGACAGTGGCCAGATCGCCAATATATGAAAGAATCAGGCCATGAGCGGACCGCATCGCGTTGTTGTCCTTGCCCTCGACGGTGTCATTCCCTTCGAGCTCGGCATCCCGGCGCGCATCTTCGGACGCGCGGTCGACGCCGAGGACAAGCCTCTGTACGAGATCCTCACCTGCACTGTCGATGGCCGGCCCGTGCGAACGGATGCCGATTTCAGCATTACGGTCGACCACGGCAGTGAACTACTCGCCACAGCGGACACCGTCGTCATTCCGGCGTCGTACGAACTTGGTCCCGCCTACGAGGACGGTTACCTCTCCCCCGAGTTGGCGGCGGCATTCGAACACATCCGCCCCGGGACACGGCTCGTGTCGATCTGCACCGGCTCGTACGTTCTGGCTGCGGCCGGCCTGCTCGACGGCTTGAGGGCCACTACTCACTGGCGCAACACGGATCACTTCCAGCGCATCTACCCCAAGGTGAAGGTGGACCCCGACGTCCTGTTCGTCGACGAGGGCCACATTCTGACCTCCGCCGGAGTGGCCTCAGGAGTGGACCTGTGCCTACACATCGTGCGGCGCGATCACGGCATGGAAGTGGCGAACACCGTCGCCCGGCGATGCGTCGTACCGCCGTGGCGCGACGGTGGGCAAGCCCAGTACATTCGACGCCCGCTGGCCGACAAACCTTCCGAATCGACTGCCGCCGCTCGGCATTGGGCTCTCGAGCATCTCCGGGAACCGATCACTCTGACGGACCTGGCGAATCGCGCCAACATGAGCGTCCGCACCTTCAGTCGCAGATTCCGCGACGAGGTCGGGACAACGCCGAACCGCTGGCTCACCGCTCGGCGTATCGATCACGCCCGCGAACTACTCGAAGAAACCGATCTCTCGATCGACACGATTGCGGCCCGCACCGGATTCGGGACCGCCACATCGATGCGTCAGCACCTCAGTGACACGCTCGGCGTCTCGCCGAGCGCCTATCGCCGCACTTTCCAGGCACCGGGGTAAATCTGCCATTCCCGGCAACTACCCTGGAGGTATGGCTGAATCGACCCGCCCGAATTTCCTCCAGTACTGCGGATACCTTCTGGGCAAGACCCTCCCTGACAAGTACCAGGATTGGGTTCGGAACGATCTGGTCGGACCGGGCGCCCAGGTTCGCTACATCGTTCGTTTCACGGTGCCGGCGACGCTCATCCTCCTGCTGTTTCTCCTGATTCCGGGACCCATTTGGATCCCTCTCGCCATGATGGCGCTACTGCTCATCCCGCTGGCCTATTTTGTCGTGGCGCTTGGCAACATCTACCGCCGTCACCGCCTTCAGAGTCACGGCCTCGATCCCGAACTCATGAACGAGAAAGCCCAGCGCCGCGCCGATCGCACTCGTGAGGACTACGAAAAGCGGCACGGCCGCTGACAGCCTCACGAGTGCGATCGGCCGAGCGAGGTCAACAAGCCCCGGGGTTCACCTCTCCGCCCGCGAGCATTCTTGTCGTGAAGTCCATCGCGTCGTTGTAGGACGCCGCGATTGCTCCGCGGTGATCGGCACCCTCGTAGGTCTTGAACTCGATGTCCGAGCCCTTGGCGCAGTAGTCCTTGACTGCACCGGACGTACTTGCCACCGAGACAAGAACATCCGTGGTTCCCTGCGCGAACAAGGTGGGCACCTTCGGGGTTACGGTCGACAGTTCCTGCTCGTTCAGGTTTGCTGTCAACGCCGTCAGATCTGCACCCTCACGGAAGATCTGATCAACGGGGACAGTCGGTACCGCACGCACTGCCGCCAGGCACCCCGTCCGGGCAGCCTCGAGGAGCGGCTGAGCCTGGTCCGACAACAAGTCTTCAGGAACTACAGACGGATCAACTGCCTGTACGCCCAGCAGGATGACCGGAACAAACGGCACACCCCCTGCCATAGCCTGATTTCCCGTAGCAACCATTGCCGGAATCTGGGCCGTGCCGTTTCCGGGAGCTATCGATACCGCACCCTTCAGATTCAGTTCCGGTGCGCGGTCCTTGCCGATCTGCGACGTGAAAGCGGCTGCCTGCCCACCCTGGCTGTGACCCATCGCAAACCAGTCCTTGCCAACCTGATCGTCCACCTGCCGAGCGGCTCGAACGATATCGGTCACGGTATTGGCTGCGCTGGTCCCGTTCATGTACGAGTGACCGCCGGGAGTACCAAGACCCTCGTAGTCGGTTTGGACCACAACGTACCCACTGCTGACCCACTGGTCGAGCATCTGGTCGACCACCGACAGGTAGTCGTGAACCGGACCGGCGGGAGTATCCGCCGACGGCGCACAGGCGTCGGCAACTCCGGTTGTGCCGTGCGCCCAACTGATCACCGGCCAACCACCTGCCGGGGCAGGCGTCTTGGGGATAGCAACAACGCCAGAGACGAGAATCGGTTCACCTGAGGCACTTTGGGACATATAGGTGATACGTTCGTTCTTCGCCGCGCTGGGCAGCGCGGCAGATTCGGTGAGATTGTGCGCGGTGATCAGAGTTCCCGGCGACAGTTGTGGTGCCTGCGGATCTCCGAAGGACAATGACCCTTCGGCCGACGCCGGGGCAGCAAAAGCTGCTACCGATGCAGCCGCACACAGTGCCAGAGCTCCACTGGACACTCGGATCAGACGCTTCTTGCGGTCGATCTTCACGAAAACTCCTCCAGATGAGTGAAAGTCAGTGCAGTGAAAGTCAGTGCAGTGAAAGTCAGTGCAGTGAAAGTCAGTGCAGTGAAAGTCAGTGCAACGCAACCGTTGCGCCGATCAAACCTTGTGCCTCGTAGATCTTGGCTGCGACTTCGTCTCGCATAGCCACGAACTCGGGGGTCGAACGGACAGCGGTGTCGACGGGTTCGCGATTGTCACCCTTGAACCACACCTTGCGGTCGTAGATGACGCGACCCGGCCTGGCGCCCATCACAATCACTCGGGTTCCGAGGAAGATCGCCTCTTCCACACTGTGAGTGACGAAGAAGACCGTCTTACGACGCTCGCGCCACAAGTCGAGCAGTTCGAGCTGCAACTTCTCGCGGGTCATGGCGTCGAGTGCACCAAAAGGCTCGTCCATCAGTATAATTCGCGGGTCTGTGATAAGTACACGCGCAATCTGGCAGCGTTGCTGCTGGCCACCGGACAGCTCGTAGGGCTTACGGTCACCATACAACTCCAAGCCGACCATTTCCAGCATCCGATCGGCCTCGGCGGCACGCTCGGCGCGAGGAACTCCCCGCATCTTCAGCCCGAACTCGACGTTCTTCCGCACCGACAACCACGGGTACAGATTTGCTTGCTGGAACACCACACCACGATCCGGGTCCGGCCCCTTGATGTGCGTGTTCCCGACCATGATGGTTCCCTCGGTCGGCGCTTGGAAACCGGCAAGCATTTGGAGGAGCGTCGTCTTGCCACAACCGGACGGTCCGACTACGCAGACAAATTCTTCCGGTTCGAACGTCAAGCTGGTTGGGGCCAGCGCGAGTACCGATTCACCTGAGGTGACGTACTCCTTCCGAACTTCGGTGAGTACGACGCGAGTGCTGAGGTCTGTAGCCGTGCTTGTCATGACTGGCCCACTTTCGTCACGGCGTCCGTGTAGATTCCCTCGGCGTAGGTGCTGCTGGGGCTTACTGCGTCGATGTTTCCCTGCTGCAGCAGGAATTCCGCAGTGCCGAAAAGACTTTGAGTGAATTCGCCGCCGAGGAAGGCGGGGCCGGCTTGCTCCGCCGCCGAGAGGTACGTGTAGCCCGCCAACTGCGGCTTGATGACGTCGGGGGCAATACCGAGTTGAGCAGACATCGATACTGAGGCACCAGCGGGATCGGCGTTGATCCGGCCGGCTGCGTAGTCCTGCAGCTTGGTCCACATGAGCATGAATTCCGGATTGGCGGAGACGAATTCAGTGGTAGCACCCGAGAGATCGAACGTGGGCGCGCCCTGTGTCGCAACATCAGCGCTACTCATGACGATGTGACCGTCGGCCGTCAGCTTCGACAGCGTCGGATCCCACACCCAGACCGCGTCGATCTGTCCACCCTGCCACGCTCCGAGCATTGCGTCCGGTTTCAGACTCATGAGGGTGACATCGGCAGTCATGTTTGCCGCTCCGAGGGCTGCAAGCAGACTGTAGTGCGACGTACTGCCGAACGGTGTCGCGATTTTCTTGCCCTTCAACCCTTCCAATGTGGTTATCGATGGGTCTTTGACAACGAGGGACTCGGCTTCGCCGATCACGTCCTGGATCCAGACGACCTGCATGGGGATATTCAGCGGTGCCGACAACGCCATTGTTGCCGGACTCGACCCCAAGGTTCCCAGATCCAGGCTTCCGGAACCGAAGGCCTGCACTACATCCTGCCCCGAACTGAACTTGCTCCACGTGATATCCGCATTGGGCATGCACGCCTCGAGCAGTCCCTGATCCTTGACGATCAGGTCACCGTTCGGAATGTCCTGATACCCGATCCGTGCCGATGTAGTCACCGATTCATCCACTGTGACAGGACAACTCACTGAGCTGTCCATCGAGCGGCTCATCTCACCTCGACCCGTTTCCACACACGCGGTCAAAGTTGTTCCCAGAGCTGCAGCGGAAACCACCGCGATTGCAATTCGCCTCGACTGACCGGTCATGCCTTACCCTTCCATGGTGCTACGAGTGTTCCGATTGCCTTGATCGCGGAGTCGAGAACAAGTGCGGCGCAACCTATGACGATGATGCATGCGATTGTGAGTGGTGTATTGAGCTGCGTGCCGGCAAGATAGGCCAACCCGCCGATACCGGGTATGCCGTTGTTGAGTTCCGCGGCCACCACGGTGGTCCACGCAAAGCCGACCGCGATTCGAATACCGTTGATCACTTCCGGCAGCGTCGACGGAAAGACCACATTGGTCAGTACCTGAGTTCGGCTCGCACCCAGAGCTCGCGCGGCGTTGATCTGATCGACCTTCACCGAGGTGACGCCGTTGAGTGTGGCTATCGCGATCGGCGGGAAGGCAGCGAGGAACAGCAACCAGATCTTGGAGGTGTCACCGATACCGAACCAGACGATCAGCAGGCCGATATAGCCGAGTGGCGGCAACGCACGCAGAAAGTTCAGGTACGGCTCCACGAAGGTTCTGATCGGGACGGACATTCCCATCGCAAAACCGATCAGCGGACCCACGATCACGGCCGCGCCGACGCCTGCCGCTATGCGCTGACCGCTGGCGATCAAATGTTCCCAGAGAAAGTAGTTCTGTTCGCCGAGCACTTCGCGGTCGACACCGGGCGCCACCTGATGCCAGGTGTTGGCCCGAATGAACGCATCCCACACCGAACCTGGTGAAGGAAGGAATAATTCGTCGATCACACCGGCTGCGGTAACACCCCACCACGCCACGAGGAACGCAACCAGAGCCGCAATCCGGACTCCGATGGAGCGCACCCGTTCCGGTGTGAAGATCGGTGTGCGCTTCTTCGCGGACACTGCGGGCGGAGGAGTAGGTACACGCGTAGCTTCTGTTGAACTCGGTGAAGCAGTTGAACTCGGTGAAGCAGTGGTGGTCATGCCGTCCTCCTGTGCACTCGCTGAGCTGAGGTCTGGTCGCGAGCCAGTACAAGCATCGAGTCGACGTTGACTCGGCTCGGGCGGGTCACAACCCAGGCAACGCATTCCGCGATGTCGTCCGCGGTCAACGGATCGGCGCCGGCGTACACCGCATCGGCACGCTCCTTGTCGCCACCGAAGCGCACCATGCTGAACTCCGTCTCCACCATGCCGGGATCGATCTGGCAGACACGGATGGGTTCGCCGAGCAGTTCGAGGCGAAGAACCCGAGTGAGTGCTGTCACAGCATGTTTCGCGGCGTTGTACCCAGCGCCGCCGAGGTAGGGCTCGCGTCCGGCAATCGACCCGATGGTGACGACAGTAGCGTTTCCGCTCTCACGAAGGCGCGGGAGAAGCCGCTGTGTGACGCGCAGTACACCGAGTACGTTGACGTCGAACATCGCGGTCCAGTCGGCTTCGTCGGTGTCGGCGATACTGTCGGCTCCCAATGCGCCGCCGGCATTGTTGACCAGCACGTCACACCGCCCGATCGACGCGCAGAAGGCGTCGACCGATTCGACGTCCGTCACATCGAGAGACAGAGCGCGAGCACCTGTTTCACGTGCCAACTCCTCGAGTCGATCCATTCTGCGTGCACCCATCACCACGTCGAAACCCTCTTTGACGAGGTGGCGCACCGTAGCGGCACCGATGCCGCTGCTGGCCCCGGTGACCACGGCAACTGGAGCTTTCATGACGGACATAGTTGTGAACTCCTCGATGAATGATGTTTCGGCCCTGAGAGATCCGCAGACACGAGATCCCGACGGCGGTGAATGAACTGCTCACCAGTGTGCTCGTGATCTGGCCCCCACTCCAGTGCCACCTGCGTGGTGAATTTCTCGGGCCAGTCGTAACGTAGCCGTCTCGTGTTAACGCGAAGGTTCCATCGTGTAACTGGCCCCAGGAGATGCCCTCGAATCTGGATCTGGCGCAGGACCACAACCATTCCCCATCCTTGAGTGGACTGAAGAAGTTCCAACCCTCGATCAGGAGGTTTCTGCCATGGCAGCTCCCGCAATCAGCACGTCACAACGCACGTACGAGTTGGATCGCGCACACGTCTTTCACTCATGGTCGGCACAGAAATCCTTGCAGCCCATGGTGGTCGAGCGCACAGACGGCTGCTACCTGTGGGACGGCGACGGCAAGGAATACCTCGATTTCTCGTCGCAACTCGTGTACACGAACGTCGGTCACCAGCATCCCAAGGTTGTCGCGGCGGTACAGGAGCAGGCTGCGAAGCTCTGCACCATCGCGCCGGCGCACGCAAACGAGGCTCGGTCCGAGGCAGCGCGTCTGATCGCCGAGATTTCACCCGAAGGAATGGACCGGGTGTTCTTCACCAGCGGCGGCGCAGACTCCAACGAGCACGCAATTCGCATGGCGCGCTTGCATACCGGTCGCTACAAGATCCTTTCGGCGTACCGCTCGTACCACGGCGCTACTGCCGAGACGATCAACCTGTCGGGCGATCACCGCCGGTGGCCGAACGATTACGGAAACTCGGGCGCCGTTCATTTCCACGGACCTTTCCTGTACCGATCCGAATTCCGTTCCGAGACAGAGGAACAGGAATGTGAGCGAGCTCTCGAACATCTCGAAACTCTGATCCGCTTCGAAGGTCCGGCCGCGTTTGCCGCGATCATCGTCGAATCCGTTCCCGGCACCTCCGGCATCATGCCGCCGCCGCCCGGATATCTGAAGGGTGTTCGTGACATCTGCGACCGATACGGCATCGTCATGATCTGCGACGAGGTCATGTCCGGCTTCGGCCGCACGGGCGCCTGGCTGGCAATCGACCATTACGACGTTGTCCCCGATCTCATCACGTTTGCCAAGGGTGTGAACTCCGGTTACGTGCCCCTGGGCGGAGTCATCGTCGGCGAGAAGATCTACAACTCGTTTGCCGAGCGTCCGTACCCCGGCGGCATGACGTACTCCGGCCACCCGCTCGCCTGCGCCGCAGCAGTGGCCACCATCACCACGATGCATGAGGAGCGCATAGTCGAGAATGCCGAGTTCATCGGTCGCACGTCACTCGGACCGGGCCTACGCGCTCTCGCGGACAAGCACCCGAGCATCGGGGACGTCCGCGGTCTCGGAGTCTTCTGGGCACTCGATCTCGTGACGAACCGCGAGACGCGCGAGCCCCTGTCACCGTATGGCGGCACCAACGCCGCGATCGGCCAGACGATGGCCGCCGCCCGCGACGCCGGACTGCTCGTCTTCAACAACTACCACCGCATCCACGTCGTCCCGCCGTGCACCGTGACGCCGACGCAGGTCGACGCGGCGCTCGCCATGCTCGACACTGCCCTCGACGTGGCCGATTCCTATTACGACGGTCCCCGGTGACAGCCTCGGCCGTTCACGCCAGTGCGCTCGACGACGCGCGCACGCAACTCGCGGAGGCAGTGGCGGCCCTGGGCTACCCGGACGGCCTGCACCGCATCCTCGGGTCCGCCAGACGTGAGACGACCGTCAGCGTTCCGCTGGTCCGCGACAACGGCGACGTTGAAGTGTTCACCGGATACCGCGTGCAGCACAGCATCGCGCGCGGACCGGCGAAGGGTGGGATCCGGTACAGCGCCGGAGTGAATCTTGACGAAGTGCGGGCTCTCGCCATGTGGATGACGTGGAAATGCGCGCTCCTCGATATTCCGTACGGCGGGGCAAAAGGTGGGGTGGACGTCGATCCCCTGACTCTCTCCCCGGCCGAACTCGAACGACTGACCCGGACGTACACCCAGGGAATCTCACCCGTCATCGGGCCGGACAACGATATTCCCGCTCCGGACGTCGGCACCGACGAGCAGACGATGGCCTGGATGATGGACGCCTACTCCGCAACTCGGGGCCGTGGTGTCCCGGGCGTGGTGACGGGCAAACCGCTTGATCTCGGCGGTTCGCTCGGCCGCCGGACGTCAACCTCACGCGGTGTTGCGCACATCGCGTTGTTGGCTCTGAAAAAGGCAGGCATAGAACCGAACTCGGCCACCTCCGTCGTCCAGGGATACGGCAAGGTGGGAGCCGACGCTGCCGACTACCTCGGCGACGCGGGAGTCCGGATCATCTCTGTCAGCGACAGATTCGGCGCGGTGCACAACGCCGACGGATTGAACCTGCCCCTTCTGCGAGCCCACGTCACCGAGCACGGTTCCGTCGCAGGCTTCCCCGGAGGTGAGCAGATCGACCCCGCTGCCGTTCTCGAACTGGATGTCGACCTCCTGGTTCCCGCTGCGGTTGAAGGAGTTATCCACGGCGGCAACGCACATCGCATCCAGGCACGTATTGTCGTGGAGGGTGCAAACGGGCCAACCACCGCCGAGGCCGACGCCGCACTCGAGCGAGCGGGAGTGTTGGTGGTCCCGGACATCCTGGCCAACGCCGGCGGAGTGGTCGTGTCCTACTTCGAATGGGTTCAGGCACAACAGGGTTACTGGTGGACTCTCCCCGAAGTAGAACGGGGACTCGATGATCGGATGACTGCAGCCTGGGCTGCGGTACTGGATCAGGCTGGTGCTACCGGCACCACGCTCCGACACGCCGCGATGACCCTGGCAGTCGGTCGCGTCGCTCGTGCCCACCGCGCGCGGGGCCTCACTCACTGATCCGGCGAGACTCATCCAGTAGTCGGTGAGCAATTCCTCCAAGCAGTGCGATGCCCGGTTCGATCGAATTCTGGTCTATCGAACCGAAACCCAGTCGCAGGCAGTTTCGGGAGCCTGTCCCCGGAAAGAAGTAGCGGGAGCCGTCGGCCACCAGGATCCCCTGCAGGGCTGCACGTTCCGTGAGTTCGGCAGCGTCAAGATCCTCCGGGCCGGTGTACCAGACACTGACACCGCCCGGAGGAAACGACGGCGTCTCAACTCGTGGCATGTACTTGTTGATCGACTCGGTAATGATTTCCCAGTTCTGCTTGAGCCGACGACGATGCGAGCGCAACACCTTGTGGTAATCACCGGACATGATGAACAACGCCAGCGACCGCTGAATATGTCCCGGAAGATGTTTGGTTCGATGGTGCCGTTCTGCTCGAAGTGCCGCAATGACAGGCGGATCCGCCACGATGTACCCGATGCGCAGGCCGGCCGAGAGAAACTTCGAGAAGGAACCGAGGTAGATCACCCGGCGGTTGTCCCCCAAGGATTTGAGGGACGGAGTCGGCCTCCCACGAAAGCGGAATTCGCTGTCATAGTCGTCTTCGATCACAAAACCGTTTCTCTCCTCCAACAATTCCAGGAGCAGCTTGCGGCGAGGCAGGCTCAATGTGACGTTGGTGGGGTGGTGATGACTCGGCGTGAGATACATGGCGTCGAAGACAGTCGATCGGTCGAACACCGCCCCACGCCCGTCAACGGGAATGGGAGACAGTTCCACACCGGAGCGCTTGAAAATGTGCATAGCGTCGAGGTATCCGGGGTTCTCGAAGCCCATGATCTTGTCGGGTCGCAACAGTACGTCGGCAATCAGCGACAGCCCCTGCTGAGTTCCACTGGTCACCAAGATCTCGTCAGCCGCTGCTTCGATGCCTCGCGACGGGAGAATTTCCTTGCGCAGCGCCTCCACCAGCAGTGGATCGTCCTGATCGACGGCGTCACGCACGCTGTATCGCAGATGCGGGCCCGTCATCGCCTCACTCGCCGCGCGCAACCAACCGCGGACCGGGAAGGAGCGCAGTTCGGGCTGAGAACTGATGAACGGGTACGGATAGTCGAAGGCGTCGGGATGGCCCAGAGTTCGGGTGAACTCGACGCTCTCGCGGGGCTGGAGCAATGTAGACCAGTCAACTGGCGGAGCGGGCGGCGACGACTCTGCAGAAGGTGTTCGAGTGAGCGGGGCTGCCGCGTAAAGACCACTGCGAGGACGACTCTCGATTACTCCGAGCGCGATCAGCTCGTCATAGGCCGCTGCCACCGTATTTCGGGAAACGCCAAGTTCCTGCGCCAGGTAGCGCGTCGACGGCATGGGTCGACCACCGTCGAACACTCCACGTGCAAGCAGGTCTTCGAGCATGGCCCGCACGCGCCGGTACATCGGCGTGTTGGTGGCCGAGTCGAGATACGCCGACCTGCCCTCGAGGAACTCTCCGAGATTTTCGTGTGATCGCAACCTGCTCCTCCTGATTCTGGCCCCATTAATGCTCCCACGATCTGGATCTTCCGTCAGTACCAGATCGCCCAGAGAATGGGATTGTGATTCTTCTCCTGGTTGCCTGCGTACTTGTTGCCTCCTCGGCGATTCAATCGGCAACCGGCTCGGGTTTCGGCTTGATCGCCGGACCCGCCCTTATTCTGATTGCCCCGTGGCTTGTTCCAGCCCCGCTACTGATTCTCACCATCCCGATGATGCTGATGGTGGCGGCGCGAGAACGCGGGCATTGCGACACACGCACGGTCGGAATCGCGACCGCCACAATGATTCCCGGTATCGCCGCAGGCCTGTGGGTCATACAGCGCGTTGAAACGGCGTCCGTTCAACTCCTGGTGGCCGTTCTCGCGCTGGCAGCAGGGGCGGTGATGCTCGCGGGTAAGTCCGTGACCGAATCACGGCGAACCCTGGCAGGCGCCGGGGCCGCGGCCGGGTTCATGGGCGCATTGGCCGCGATGCCCGGCCCACCGCTGTCGCTGACCTATCGGCCGGACGATGCTGCCACCCTGCGCTCTACGTTGTCGACGATCTTTCTTGTCATGGCT
Source organism: Rhodococcus globerulus (assembly GCF_019334125.1). Lineage (NCBI taxonomy): Bacteria > Bacillati > Actinomycetota > Actinomycetes > Mycobacteriales > Nocardiaceae > Rhodococcus > Rhodococcus globerulus. The sequence continues at coordinate 4,387,681 of NZ_CP079698.1, read as the reverse complement.
GCGGCGACGCTTATGGCACTCCAGTTCCAGATCGGTGTTACCGGAAGCGAATTGCTTGCCGCACTCGCATTGTCTCCCCTGCTGGTGGGTGGACACCTGCTCGGCTCGTACCTGGCGCGGCGGATCTCCCTGGCGGTCTTGAGTCGCACAACCACCTACATCATCCTCGCCGCGGCAACCGTGCTGTTAGCCAAAAGCGTAGCCGGACTGGCCATGTGAATCCGAGTTTTAACCCTGCGGCCACCTGGACGTCTGTCCTATGGCCACCTACGGACGCTTAGCCGATCTAACTTCCTGTTCGTCGTGCCATTTCGGCGCGAGCAGAAAGGACTCATCACCATGCGAAGCCCCCGCTTCGGATTGCTGGCGGCCGCAGGCGCTGTCGGACTCATGCTTGTCACGACCGGCACCTCTGCCATTGCCGACGCGTCACCATTCAGTTCATTCGACACCGGTTCTCTCGACACCGGTTCTCTCGGGGCCCCGGGCACACCTGCCGTCGGGGGCTTCACGTCCAAGACTCCGTATTCACCCGGCCAGGCCATTGGCGGACTCCAGGCCGTGCCCGCCGGTTTCACGCCCGTGTACACGGAAAACGTTGCACGTCATGGTTCCCGCGCGCTCTCGAGCCTGAAGTACGACGACCTGAGCCTGCAACTCTGGGAGATCGCCGAAGCCGAGAACGCTCTAACTCCCGTCGGCAAGGAGTTCGGCCCCGTACTTCGTGAACTCATGGCGGCCAACCAGACGTTGGGCTACGGCAATCTGAGCGGCCTCGGCATTACCGAGCATCGCGAGATGGGTGCCCGTGTGACGGAACGCCTTCCGCAGCTGTTCGACGCAATTGCCAAGCAGGACGGCTCGATCACCCTGACGTCCTCGGGTGTGGACCGCGCAGTGGACAGTGCCGCCAACTTCGCCCAGGGCGTGAGCACCGCATTTCCGGCGATCGCCGGAAATATCGGAGCTGTCACGTCTGATCCTGACGTCCTTTACTTCCACGATTCCGATCTGAACGCGGACTACAAGGAATACGAGGATTCCGATCCTCGCCTCGAAGCCGTGGACGAGCAGATCGAGAACCTGCCTCGCACTCGCGACGTGTCACGTCACATGATGGAGAAGCTGTACTCGAAGAGCTTTGTGGATCGTCTTGTCGCCGGCGAGTTCTCACTCGTCGACCGGGGCAAGGGCTCGGAAGAGATCAACAACGAGGTCGACGCCGCGTACATGCTTTACAACACGTACATCATCACCCCGGGTATGTCGGAGGAAGGTGACTGGAATTTCGGTCGCTTCATCGACCAGGACGACGCTCAGTGGCTGGCGTACACCAACGACGCAGAGGATTTCTACGCCAAGGGACCGGGATTTGCCGGTGAGGACGTTACCTACCGGATGGCGACGGTGCTCCGCGACGAATTCCTGGCTGGGCTGAAAGAACATTCAGGTGCAGATTCTTTGCCCGGGGCCGACTTTCGATTTGCGCACGCCGAGACGATCATCCCCTTTGCTGCACTGCTGAAGCTGCCCGGCAGCACGGTCGCACAGCCTGAGGGCACCTTGTACACGTACGACAACAACCCGTGGCGGGGCGAGCAGGTCAGCCCGATGGGCGCCAACATCCAGTGGGACGTCTTTGCCGGACCGGACAACGCACAGCTGGTTCGCATGCTCTACAACGAGCGTGAAACCGCGTTTGCAGCGCCCTGCACGCCGGTTGCAAGCGGAAGCTTCTTCTACACGCCGGCGGAACTCGAGCGCTGCCTGCCGGAAATCTCCCCAATAGCTTGAGGCCGGGCCCCCGGACGACGCGGACGCGCCCATGCTTGGTGCAACGCCAGCATGCGCGCTTTCTCGTCGTCTTCCATCAACAATGCATCGCAGATACGAACCATGACCCGAGACGAAACACCCACGGACGTACCCTGTTCCAGCCTTTGATAGTGGTTGAAACTGATGTCGGCGATCTGCGCGACCTCACGTCTGCTGAGGCCGTGCATGCGACGAGCACCCTCGCATCGAATACCGACCTTCTCGGGCGCAAGGCTACTACGCTTCTCGACGAGCAGCCGGCTCATCAACTGACGTGCACTCGACCCGTTCACGCCGCCGCCTTCTCCCTCACCTGAAATATACTTTTACCGAACATGTTTCAGAATATGGGACAGCAAGGTCGTGGCGGTATCTCCGAGATGACAGATAATCACGCGATACCGCCACTGCTGCGGCGTCAGGACACAGAGTCAGGCACAAGTCAGGCTATGAACCGTCCAATTGTCGGATTGCTTTGGCAGATAGGGCTACTGCCCCAGTTGATGGAACCGAAAGCGGTCGCAACAACGTTGCCGACACCGGTATTCACAGTCGCCGACAGATAGGGGTACGTCCCCATCAGATCGACGATTCCGGCCTTACCGGTGTCGGTGTTGACCCACGCGACGGTGACCTGCCCGGCGGCCGGTATCGGTGCTGCTGCCGGGAAGGATTCGAAGCGTATGTCGCCCTTGGCGATCGGCGGATTGGCTTCAGGCCCGGACTGCCCGGTGAGACCGGTCATCGACGCCAGTGACCCCTGGTTGGGACAACCGATGGTCACTGCAGCACCACCGAACGGATGGGGTGGATCCGCCGAAGCGGTGCCCACGTATGCGAGTGACGCAACGATCGGCAAACCTACGGCTGCCAGGATTCGGGCAGTACGGGAGATACTCATTGAAACTCCTCGGGTCGACAACTCCCTGATCGGATACCCCTGGTACAACACCCGAAACGACCGAACAGTGGCAATTCGACACCTCTAGACAACATGCGTTGTCAGAACTACTCTCGGTGGCACAGCTCACACCGAAGCCATGGGAGTGTTCACATGAAGCGCTACGACCTTCGCGCGCGCACAGATCAGCTCGATCCCGAGACCGACTACGAAGAGATGTCTCGCATTCTTGCTGCTCAAGAGTTTCCCTGGGACATCAACCAGGCCCTCAGTTTTGCGCTGTTCCGCACCTATGCGGTGCCGTCGATCGGCAAACTGCTCTTCTCCACGGGTGAATTCACCGACCGGGTCCAGAAACGGTACGACGACACCAGCCTCATTCTCGACGCCGTCCTCGAACACGGCCTGGGCAGCGACCAAGGTCGATCGAGTGTTCGCCGGATGAACCAGATGCACGGCTCGTACGACATCTCCAACGACGACATGCGATACGTGTTGGCTACTTTTGTCGTCACTCCGGTGCGCTGGCTCGAATCGTACGGTTGGCGCCCGTTGACGCCCAACGAAATAGCCGGATCCACCTTCTATTACCGCGAACTCGGCCGTCACATGAACATCAAGGACATGCCAACGACCTACGACGGATTCGCGAAGCTCTTGGACGAGTATGAGCGCGAACACTTTTCGTTCGATCCGGGTGCCAGGGCGGTTGCCGACTCCACACTGGAACTCATGTGCACGTTCCCGCCCAACAACCTAGCGCCGAAGCCCCTGATCAAGGCATTCGCCTACTCACTCATGGACGATCACCTTCTCGAGGCGTTCGGGTACAAGCGCCCACCTGCGGTGGTTCGTGCGCTCTCCAGGGGCGCACTCAAAGCACGCGGCCGCCTGCTGCGATTCTTCCCACCGCGCACCGCCCGGAAATTCGCCCGCGATCTTCCGAATATCCGCAGCTACCCAGCCGGCTACAAGGTCGACCAACTGGGAACCTTTCCCACGGGGTGCCCCGTCAAGCACGTGAAGCCGAGTGAACAAGCCCAAGCGTGACGTGGCGGAAAGACAAGAATGGGGCGCTTCCTTCGGCACAGTTCGCGAAGGAAACGCCCCCGAAAAAATCAGATCGCGGATTCCAGTTCGTACTTACCCAGACCGGGCGCACCGGCAAGAAGTGGTCCCAAATCCTTGATAGCTCCCGGACCCGCGCGCCATTCGCGGTAAGCGGCATCAGCCTCGGCAGACGCCCACTTCTCGACGCACAACCAGTGCGTTTCGTCCTCGGCATCGATCACCACGTCGACGCCTTCGCAACCCTCGAAAGCACGGGTTTCAGCCAAAACTCGCCCGAACACCTCGCGCGCGGTATCAAGGCTCTCCTTCTTCAACCGCACATCCAAAATCGCGAAAATCGTCACAGAACACTCCTAGTCGTCAACTGCAGTGAATCGAATAATTCAAGGCCACGTTATCGGAAGCACATTCCGCTGACGGTGTGATCGCGTGAAGTTGAAGGAAGCTTTTGTCGCTCTGCCGACTATTCTGTCGTGCATGACCGAGCCTGTAGCCACTGCTGACCTTGCCGACGAAATTGGACCAGACATCCGTAGCTGCGACACGCAGTTCACTGCGTTCGGTGGCCGTGAGGTTTTTGCCGGCCCCATCACCACGATCAAGTGCTTCCAGGACAACCTGCTGGTGAAGCAGACCCTCAGCGAACCGGGCAACGGCGGTGTCCTCGTCGTCGACGGTGATGCGAGCATCCACACCGCACTGGTCGGCGACATCATCGCCGGACGCGGAGTCGACAACGGCTGGGCCGGAGTGATCGTCAACGGCGCCGTCCGTGACTCCGCAATCCTGCGCACCCTCGACATCGGCGTCAAAGCGCTCGGCACCAACCCACGCAAGAGCACACAGACCGGTTCCGGCGAGAAGAACGTGCCCGTCGAAATCGGCGGCGTCACCTTCAATCCCGGTGAGATCGTCTACAGCGACCAGGACGGGGTAGTCGTCCGCGAAAGCTAGAAGTAGAGCTCGAGATCAGGCGGGAGCTTCCACCTTGGCGGCCATCCCGCCGATCTCGACTACATCACCGTCGCGCAGCTGACGACCACGACGGTCCTCCACCTCCCCGTTGACCGACACCATGCCGTCGGCGATGACTTCCTTGGCTTCTGCGCCGGATTCGATGAGGTTGGCGAGCTTGAGGAACTGGCCGAGACGGATCATTTCGTCGCGGATCGGTACTGCGGGGATGTTGGCGCTCATGGCAATCATTCTGCTCCTCGCACAAAACCGGACACGAACGGCCACACTGAACAGTGAGACTGATCGACCGGTATGGGAGGACGCTCGATGGCACCTATCAGCGAGATAACGGATACAACCGCGGAGTTGGTTGAAACTCCGCCGGAGAATCCGCGAAAGGCACGCCGCTTCCAGTCGGGGCGGCTGAGCCAGGTCCCGCATATCTCGGGCTTGATCCTCGGAGTCTTCTCCGTCCTCGTCTTCTTGTGGAGCCTGTCGCCGACGCTGCGTCATATCGTCCGGGTCCCACGCGAATACATCGACAACTACTACTTCGACGCACCGGATACGAGCTTGTCGTGGGCGCTCGTCGTCGGTCTTCTTGCTGCCGCACTAGCCAGCCGCAAGCGCATCGCGTGGTGGCTGTTGACGGTCTATCTCTCCGTGATCGCCCTGAGCAACATCTTGTTCACGTTCACCGACAAAAATCCGAATAATGCCGTAGCTGCTGTCGTACTGCTGGTCGTCATCGGAATTCTGATCGCGGCCCGTCCCGAGTTCTACACCCGCGTACGACGCGGAGCCGGCTGGAAAGCTCTCGGCGTACTGATCGGCGGTTTGGCGATCGCCACCCTGTTGGGCTGGGGACTGGTCGAACTCTTCCCAGGCACACTTCCGGAAGATCAGCGTTTTGCGTGGGCGCTCAACCGTGTCACCGCTGCAGCGGCGGTCGACAACGAAGTCTTCGACGGTCATCCGCATGCCTTCGTGAACACGATCCTCGGTCTCCTCGGTGCTATCGCACTCCTCGCTGCCGTCATCACGCTCTTCCGCGCCCAACGTTCCAACAACGCACTCACCGGCAACGACGAGTCGGCGATCCGCGGGCTCATCCAAGGTTTTGGCGCCGACGATTCCCTCGCCTATTTCGCCACCCGACGCGACAAAGCCGCGATCTTCGCTCCGAGCGGCAAAGCCGCGGTCACCTATCGCGTCGAGATCGGCGTCTGCCTGGCCAGCGGCGATCCGATCGGCGACCCCGAAGCCTGGCCGCACGCCATCGAAGCGTGGCAGGATCTGGCCTCGAAGTACGGCTGGGCAACAGCCGTCATGGGTGCCAGCGAAACCGGTGCAACCGCCTACAAGCGGGCCGGACTCAACGTCCTGCAGCTCGGCGACGAGGCCATCCTGCGTACCCGCGAATTCAATCTCAACGGACGCGACATGCGCCCCGTTCGACAGGCAGTCACTCGCGTACGACGCGGCGGCGTGACCGTCCGGATGCGACGCCACCGCGACGTGCCCCCGGTCGACATGTCCGCCGCCATCGTTCGCGCCGACGACTGGCGCGACACCGAAACCGAACGTGGCTTCTCCATGGCACTCGGACGACTAGGCGATCCACTCGACGGCGACTGCCTCCTCGTCGAAGCCGTGATGGACGAAGGTACCGACGACGAGTCCGTCGTCGGCATGCTGTCGCTCGTCCCGTGGGGGGCAAACGGAGTCTCCCTCGACCTGATGCGTCGTAAGCCGACGGCACCCAACGGTGTTGTCGAGTTGATGGTCTCCGAGCTTGCCACGCGCTCCGACGAATTCGGCATCGTTCGGGTCTCACTCAATTTCGCAGTGTTCCGCTCCGTGTTCGAGGAGGGCTCGCGCATCGGCGCCGGACCGATCCTGCGTATCTGGCGATCGGTGTTGGTCTTCTTCTCCCGTTGGTGGCAACTCGAGGCTCTGTACCGCTCCAACGTGAAGTATCAGCCGGACTGGGAACCACGCTTTTTGTGCTTCGAGGACAATCGCGAACTCCCACGCGTCGGATTCGCGTCGGCGATCGCCGAGGGTTTTGTTGTTCTCCCCACCTTCAGTCGCAGATCGAGCAAGGCCACCAAGCACACCGGAATTCACGAAACGCTGCCTGCTGCACTGGTCACCGCCGAAGGCATTCACGCCGACGGCAGCCTGCCGGACTCCGCACCGGCGATGGCAGCACCGGGACCGCGGCGACCCGAGCAGGTTCGCGTGCGAATGAACAAACTGGCGACGCTCGAGGGCGAAGGCATCAGCGCATATCCCGTCGCCTACCCTCCGACTCACACGATCGCCGCGGCAGCACAGTCACCGGAAGGCACCCGCGTACGCATTGCCGGACGAATCCTGCGGGTCCGCGACTACGGCGGTGTTGCATTCGCCGACGTGCGCGACTGGTCCGGCGACATTCAGGTATTGGTGGACCAGGATCACGTCGGGCGCGAGAAGTTGACGGAGTTCGCTGCCGAATTCGATCTCGGCGACCTGATCGAGGTCAGTGGAACCATTGGTCGCAGCCGTAAGGGTGAACTGTCGCTGATCGCGCTCGAATGGCGCATGAACGGCAAGTGCCTGCATCCGTTGCCGGACAAGTGGAAGGGCCTGTCGGATCCCGAAACTCGCGTTCGTCAGCGGTACCTCGACATCGCCCTCAACCCGAAGGCCCGCGACCTACTCGAAGCCAGAAGTGCCGTCGTCAAGTCGCTGCGTGATTCACTCGGCAACCGTGGGTTCCTCGAAGTGGAGACGCCGATCCTGCAGCAGGTTCACGGCGGCGCCAACGCCGCACCGTTCCTGACGCACATCAACGCGTACAACCTCGATCTGTACCTGCGCATCGCGCCCGAGCTGTACCTGAAGCGGTTGTGCGTCGCCGGTATGGAGAAGGTGTTCGAGATCGGTCGCGTGTTCCGCAACGAAGGTGTCGACTTCAAACACAACCCCGAATTCACGATCCTCGAGGCGTACGAAGCGCACAGCGACTACGAGGGCATGATGCGGATGTGCCGCGAGCTCATCCAAGCTGCGGCTGTGGCGGCTTTCGGGCGCGAGATCATCATGCGGCCAGGAGCCGACGGCGAACTGGTCGAGGTCGACATCTCCGGCGAGTGGCCCGTCAAGACGATGCACGGGGCAGTTGCCGAAAAACTCGGCGTCGATGTTTCTCCCGAGACAAGCCTCGAAAAGCTGCAAAAACTGTGCGACGACAACGAAATCCCGTATCAATCCAACTGGGACGCGGGCGCCGTGGCACAGGAAATGTATGAGCACCTGGTCGAGGATTTCACCGAGTTCCCGACGTTCTACACCAATTTCCCCACCTCGATGTCGCCACTCACCCGTCCGCACCGCAGCATTCCCGGTGTCGCCGAGAAGTGGGACCTGGTGGCGTGGGGAGTGGAACTCGGCACGGCATACAGCGAGCTGACGGACCCGGTTGATCAGCGCAATCGCCTCACCGAGCAGTCGATGCTCGCGGCCGGCGGAGACCCGGAGGCCATGGAGTTGGATGAGGAATTCCTCCAAGCGCTCGAGCACGCAATGCCGCCGACGGGTGGACTCGGAATGGGTGTCGACCGTGTTGTCATGCTGATCACCGGCGGCAGCATCCGCGAAACCTTGGCGTTCCCCCTCGCGAAACCACGCCAGTAATCGAGGCACTGATGCCGGGACTGTTCCACGTGAAACCACCGGGCGAGTTGATGACGGTCGGCGGGGACAGCCTGCATGTGCTCGTAGAGGGCGACGGACCTGCCGTCGTCCTCTCCGGCGGACTGGCCGGCAACTGGTTCGACTGGGACGACTGCGCGCGCAACCTCAGTCTCGACCACACCGTAGTCCGGTTCGATCGGCCCGGCTTCGGACTCAGCGAGCCTTCGGCCCAAATCCCAAGCGTTCGCGGCGAAGCGCAGCGTATCGCCGACGTTCTCGATGCCGTGGGAATCACTGAACCAGCTGTGGCAGTGGGTCATTCGATAGCCGGTTTCTATGCCGAGGGTTTTGCGAGGCTGTTTCCCGAGCGAGCAGCGGGCATCCTGCTCCTCGATTCGAGCGCCGAGAAAAATCCGAAGCGGCTCGTCCCGCGCAACCTCCTGCTCACGGCCTCACACCTGGCCGCTACAACCGCCAGTACCGCTGGGCTGCAACGACTTCTAGGCACCACCACCCGAAAGATTCTCAACCAATCCGTGCCCCCGACAGGCCCCTCCCACACAATGGCCGAATGGGTTGGGCACATCTACCGCGAACCGCACTATCTAGAAGCCGCCATGATCGAATACGTCGCCTACACCGATATGGCGATGGAGCTCAACAAGTTACGCGAGTCCGAGGATCACCGACTGCCGGACATCGGCATCAGCGTCGTAGCCGCCCACACCGGCCACTCGACCCCGTGGTCGGTGTCCTGGATGGCCAAACAACAGCGGCTCGCAACATACCTGGGCGGGCGCTTCCACGTCCTGCGTCCCGCCCACCATCACGCGATGATCGATCAGCCCGAAAAACTGGCGGAGCTGATCCGATCCGTCACATGAGAATGATATTCTCATTTTCATGGTCCTCGCGAACGGCTCGTCGCCACAGGTGCTTGCAAGCATGAAAACCTTCACCTCCGACTTCGGGCTGGCCTCGTTCCAGCCGACGCCGGAGCGCTCGCTGATGCGCGCCGATCTCACCGACAAACTGCGGTCACACGGGGGCCAGGCTTCCCTGGGAGTCCTGGTCACCGTGGCGGATTATGTGACCTCCGACCCGGCATTGGTGGCCTGTCGGCCCGATTGGACTGCAACCCAAGATCTCTCACTTCATTCGGCCGGTCCGCTCACCGAGGGGCCGATCGTTGTCGACAGTAACCTCGTGCGCATCGGCAAGAAGACGATCATCGTCTCCGCCGATGTCTACGACGGCCATGGCCTCACCGACCTCCGTGAGCTGGCCGACGCGATCGACTCGGGCAGCGGTCCCACCCTCGCAGCTCGCGGACTCGTCACCTTTGCCCGCATTCCTCGTTCGGCTGCGGGGGACGCGGATTCGTACACCCCGGACCAGTGGATCGGCACACTCAGGGAGCATCCGACCCAAGCGGTCGAGGGAACGATCTACTCCCGATTGGGAATGCGGGTCATCGATGCTTCGGCCGGCGTGCTCGAACTCGAACTCACTCCGTTTGTGGTCAATCAGATCGGCACGATCATGGGCGGCGCGCAGGCCCTGCTCGTAGAGTCGGCGGCCCAGGCCATGCGGCCCGAACTGGTTGCAACAGACATGCAGATGCACTACCTGTCGCAAGTCCGCACCGGACCAGCGCGGTCCTACGGCACCGTGATCCGCGACGCCGCTGATCACGCAGTGCTGCGCATCCAGTTAGTCGACGCCAGTGCTGACGATCGACTGCTCGCATTGGCAACGGTGACTCTCCACGAGCCCAACCGTCTTACGCAGCCCAACCGTCCAGAATGACGCTGACTGCGTGATTCAGGCGGAGAGCGTCGCCGCCCCAGTCGGGCACTATCGCATCGTCAGCGATCTCACCGCTGAGCAACCGATCCGCGAAACCCACTGACGGCGGCGCCGGTTCCATCACCGAACCGCCACGAAGCCGGAACTCGAATTGTTGCTCTCCAATCGCAGTAATCATGAACTCATCGCGGTGCAACGCTCGATGGCACGTGCCGCACAACATGATCAGGTTGTCGAGATCCGTCTTCCCACCAGCACGCCAGAATCGAACGTGATGAGCGTGTAGGAAGCGCGTGCGTCCGCATCCTGGTGTGCGGCAACACCCGTCGCGGTACATGAGCGCAGTCATCTGCTTTGCACTGGTAATGCGGGTACGCCGACCCAGGCTGAGCATGCACCCCTGCTTGGTGGTTGCGGCCCGCACCCGTGCGTCGCACAGCGCTTCGTCGGCGTCAGCGTCCTCGAGCGCGGGCCCACCGGACACGCGTACAACCTTCTCCTCGCGTAAAAACACCACTTCGGCTGAGCGGCTATGCTTACCCGCATCCGTTGCTACCGCGACGATGTCAGCCATCGCGACCAGTGCCGGACCGATGTCGCGCAGTGGGCGCCGCACCGTATTGGCAGCCTGTGGTTCTTGTGGTTCTTCAGGTTCCCCAGCTGCTTCAGTGGTGCGCGTGCGATCTCGTTCCGCATTTGTCAACGCCGCCAATACCTTTGCACCGTCTTGCGCTGCGAGGCGTCCCCGGAAAACGAAGTCGCCAGTATCCGGATCCCAGTGCCACCGGGTTTCGAACCGGTCCAGCTTCGGCTTGCCCTGATCATCGCTCGTTGCCTTACGTAAGCCGGCAACAAGACGGTCGATCTGGCCGGACGGAGCACTCGTGCCGAGGCGCACCATCTGTTTGTCGTTGAGCGGCGTGGCGACACGAGTCAAAGATCGGACTTTGGAATAGGACAAGCGACCTTCTTCAAACGCAGCACGCATGTTCGGCAGCGTGGTGAGAGCTTTTGCAACCCGGACATATTCGCGCCCGGTATGCTGGCTGAGCCCACACTTCCAGGACAGCCAATGGGCGCACGAATGCAGGCCAGGCCCCGTCCAGCCGCGAGTCTCGTCGAATCGCGCCACCAAAGTCAGAAATCTGGCGGTAGCTGCCGCAATATGTCCGGCAAGTGCGCAGATTTCGGTACCGAGCCGGTCGGCTGTATCCCGATCTGTTGTCGCGGCACTATCCCTGGTCACGCCACTATCCCTGGTCACGCCTCTGTCTGTTTTCGTCATGATGTCCCCCCACCGTTACGAATGTGCGTCGACAGTAGACGCGGGTACCGACAGGTTTGCCGAAAACGTCCCCGCGGGGACGTCTCGACCTCGAAACCTCGAACTTCTCACTCAACAAGACTGCCGAAATTTGGCCGCACTCAACCTGTTAGAACGGAAGGGTGCCCCACGAATCCCCGAATCTCACCCTGCCCGACAACACCTTCCGCGACAACGAATGGTGGCGCAGCGCCGCGATCTACCAGGTGTACATCCGCAGCTTTGCCGACGGCAATGGTGACGGCGTCGGCGACATCGCCGGAATCCGAAATCGCTTGAGCTATCTGGCAGAGTTGGGCGTCGATGCCATCTGGGTCAACCCGTGGTACCCGTCGCCGATGGAGGATGCGGGCTACGACATCTCCGACTACCGCAGCATCGAACCGTCATTCGGCACGATGGAACAGGCCGAGGCCATGATCGCCGAAGCCCATGATCTCGGGATGCGCGTCATCCTCGACCTGGTGCCCAACCACGTCTCCGAGGCGCATCCGTGGTTCCAGGAAGCCCTGCTCGCGCAGCCCGGATCAGCCGAGCGCGACCGATTCCACTTCCGCCCGGGCAAAGGTGCGGCAGGTGACGAGGCACCTAACGACTGGGTCAGCTCCTTCGGCGGTCCCGCGTGGACGCGCGTCAAGGATTCGGACGGCAATCCAGGTGAGTGGTACCTACACCTCTTCACACCCGGACAGCCGGATGTGAACTGGCGCAACGCGGATATCCGCGGCGACTTCGAGACGACGTTGCGGTTCTGGTTCGACCGTGGTGTCGACGGATTCCGCATCGACGTCGCCCAGTCACTGTGCAAGGACGCGGATCTGCCCGACCTGAACGGGCTCACATACCCCACGCCGGTCCCGGCCGACGGTTCCGAACCGGTGGAGCATCCGCACTTCGACCGCGACGAAGTCCACGACATCTACCGTTCCTGGCGAGCGGTGGCCGACAGTTACGATCCGCCGCGCGTATTTGTCGCCGAAGCCTGGGTGGGCAACCCCGCACGCCTCACCCGTTACCTGCGCCCTGACGAACTCCACAGCGCCTTCAACTTCAACTTCCTGCTCGCGCCGTGGAACGGAGCGACGCTGCGCAGCGTCATCGACACAACGATCACGTCGCATGCTGCGGTGAATGCATCTCCCACCTGGGTACTGTCCAACCATGACGGCGTCCGTCATCTTTCCAAATATGCGAGGCCGCAGACAGATTCGCGCACCTGGTTCCTCAGCCAGATCCGCGACATCCCCGGCGACTTCGAACTCGGCGAGCGCCGGGCGCGCGCCGCGGCGATGCTGATGCTTGCACTCCCAGGCGGGGTTTACATCTATCAGGGCGAAGAACTCGGCCTGGCCGAGGTGGAGGACATCCCGGACGATCAGTTGCAGGATCCGATCTGGGAACGGACCGGGCACCGCGAGCGTGGCCGCGACGGCTGCCGTGTTCCGCTGCCGTGGTCGGGCGACACCGCCCCGTACGGCTTCAGCCCCCCGAACGCCAACCAGGCGCCCTGGCTGCCACAGCCGCAGGGTTGGGGTGAGCGCACCGTCGAGTTCCAGACGGGCAAGGCCGACTCCACTCTCGAGCTCTACCGCAGCGCGCTGTCCCTGCGCCGCAGCCTGTCGGCGCTGGCCACCGAACCGCTGACCTGGATGAGCGACGACAACGATCAGGTGCTGGACTTCCGGCGCGGCAGTGCGCTGCGCTGCGTCGTCAACACGTCTTCCGAGCCAATTGCGCTTCCCGACGGTGACGTTCTGCTTGCCAGTGGTCCACTACCCGGCAACGGCACGATCCCCGCCGACACGGCCGTCTGGCAAGGTGTCCCGTGTGCAACTACTCCTGATCCGACACGCGCTCCCTGAACTGGCAGAGGTCACCGAGGGTCGTGCTGATCCCGCGCTGACAGACGAGGGCCACGCCCAGGCACACCGACTGCCTGCGGCGTTGGCCCCGTACCGGATCACGGGGCTGTTCAGCAGCCCACAAAAGCGCGCTCTGGAAACCGCGGCTCCCGTATCGAAAGTTCTAGGACTCCCGGTCACCGTGCTTGCGGGTCTGGCCGAGTACGACGCCGAGCAATCCCACTACATTCCGATGCACCAGGTCTTGGAGCGAGCACCACAGACCTACGAGCGCATCAAAGCCGGTTGGCTACCCGAATCGATCGACGCCGACGCATTCCGCACTCGTGTCCTCGGAGCGATCGACGACATCGTGGCGTCAACGGACAACGACGCCACCGTGGCGGTGTTCTGCCACGGCGGCGTCGTCAATATCGTTCTCCAGGAGCTACTCGGCCTGGAGCGTCCGCTGACGTTCCCGATCGAGTATGTCTCCGTCACTCGCATTCTCGTGTCCCGCAACGGCAATCGACGGGTTGCGTCGGTCAACGAAACAGGTCACGTTCGAAACATGTTGCGCGTCTAGCTCAACTCACACGTTGTGGCACGCCACCTGGTGTCCGCCGTCTACGAGTCGTAGCTCCGGAACTTCCTCGGCGCAGCGATCCGTGGCGAGAGGGCACCGGGTGCGGAACCGGCAGCCGCTCGGCGGGTTCAGCGGCGACGGAAGCTCCACGACCTTCTGGTCGACGTTCTGCGCCGCAGTCACCGTTGCGTCGGGATCGGGGATCGAAGACAGCAGCAACTGCGTGTACGGATGCAGCGCACGGTTCTGCATGTCTTCTGCGGGAACGATTTCGCAGACGCGGCCCAAGTACATGATCATCACGCGGTCGCTGATGTTCTTCACAACGGCCATGTTGTGCGCGATGAAGAGCAGTGACAGCCCGTGCCGCCGCTTGGCATCCTCGAGCAAGTTGAGGATCTGTGCCTGCACCGAGACGTCGAGACTGGAGACGGGTTCGTCGCAGATCAGCACCTTGGGATCGAGCATCAAAGCTCTTGCGATGCAGACACGTTGGCACTGACCGCCCGACAATTCGCGAGGGGTGCGATCCCAGACCACGTCGGGGTCGAGGCCGACCTCGGCGAGGACGGCGCGGGCGCGGGCCTCGATTGCAGCCTTGTCCTCACCACCCCAGATCGACGGTCCTTCGGTCACGAGCGCCTTGACCTTGCGGCGCGGGTTGAGCGAGGAAATCGGATCCTGGAAGATCATCTGCAGCTGAGTACGGCTGCGACGCAACTCTTCCGAGCCCAGCTCCGTCATCTCCACGTCACCGAGCCGGATGGACCCCGATGTCGGCGAGGGCAACTGCATGATGGCTCGCCCGGCGGTCGATTTACCGCAACCGGATTCGCCCACCACGCCGAGGGTTTCACCCGCAGCGACGGTGAAGCTGATTCCCGAGACGGCGTGAACTGTCTGTCCCTTGCCGACATTGAACTCGACAACCAGATCTTCGACCGTCAATGCGTCGTCGAGCTTTACCGGCTTCTTGGTATCGGTTGCTGCAGTCATCAGACCATCTCCTTCACTGCGAGCGAGAGGCCCGCTGCGGTCTTGCCGGCCTTCTCGTTGGCTACCAATGCCGCTGTGCCCTCAGGGGTGTCGACGGGGAAATGGCACGCAAACGAGTGGCCGTCGGACGTGTTGTCGCCCGGTCCGCCGAGCGCGAGTGCCGGGTCCCCGGTCAGGCAGTCGTCCTGCGCGTACTTGCAGCGTGCTGCAAAGCGGCAACCGGTCATCGGCTTTGTCATGTCCGGCAGTCCACCCGGAATGGTTTGCAGCACCGTGTGCGTCGGCGATTCGAGTCGCGGAATCGCGGCCATCAGCGCTTCGGTGTACGGATGCCGTGGACGCGAGAAAAGCTCTTCCGTCGCCGATGTTTCCACGACGGAACCGGCGTACATGACGGCGACACGATCGGAACGTCCCGACACCACGCCCAGGTCGTGACTGATGAGAATCACGGCCATGTTGAGCTTGTCGTTGAGCGAGGCGAGCAGGTCCAGGATCTGCTTCTGCACCGTCACGTCGAGAGCCGTCGTCGGCTCGTCCGCGATCAGCAGCTTCGGCTCGCAGGCCAAAGCCATTGCGATGACAACTCGCTGGCGCATACCACCGGACAGCTCGTGGGGGTACTGGTCGAGGCGGCGCTTGGGCTCCGGAATTCCCACCATCGACAGGAGTTCAGCGGCGCGGTCACGGGCCGCGTCCTTCTTGAGTCCGAGATGGAACTTCAAGGATTCGGTGATGTGCGTGCCGATTCGCTTGAACGGGTTGAGCGACGTCATCGGATCCTGGAAGACCATGGCGATCTCCGGGCCCCAGAAGTGCTTCATCTCCGACTTTTTCATCGTCGACATGTCGCGGCCGGCAAACGTGACCGTTCCGGTGATGTCGAGTGCCGGACCCTTCTCCAGCAGACCCATGATGGTGCGGCCGAGAACCGACTTGCCGGAACCCGACTCACCGACGATGCCAAGAGTCTCACCCTCGGAAACGTGGATCGACACACCGTCGACGGCCCGCAGTTTGCCTCGGGGAGTCGCAAATACGGTTCGGATGTTGTCCGCTTGCAGCAGCGGTACGCCATTTGTCACTGAAGTGGTCACAGCTTGCTCCGATACTTCTCACCGATGAGGTTGAACGAGAACACCGTCAGGAAGAGGAATACGCCGGGCACCAGGACGATGAACGGGTGCTTCTCCACGATGCCGCCCTGGCCTTCCGCGATCATGTTGCCCCACGTCGGATCCGGCTGAGCGATACCGAGCCCGAGGAAGCTGAGCGATGCTTCGGCGACGATCAGGCCGGACACGGCGACGAGGCCGAGTGCTGCAACGGGAACCAGAACGTTGGGTACCAGTTCTCGCCAGATGACTCTCCATTTGGTGGCACCCATTGCCCGGGCAGCGAGCACGAACTCACGTTGGGCGACCACTATCGTATTCGCTCTTGCTATTCGAACCATGCTGGGAATGCAGAGAATCGACAGTGCGAGCGTGATGTTGCGCAGGTTCGACGTAAGGACAGCAGCCAGCGCGATCAGCAGAACCAGGGACGGAATTGCGAGCAGCGAGTTGGTGAGGATCCCGACTACCGCGTCGATCTTGCCGCGGAAGTACCCGGCCATGACGCCGATCGTGCCGCCGATGACGATGCCGATGAGCACCGCGCAGATTGCGACGGTGAGCGAGGCACGCGCTCCGTACAGCGCGCGGGCCAGGAGATCGAGACCGAAGTTGTTGGTACCGAGCGGATGCTCCGAGAGCAGGCTCGGAGGTGCAAAGCCGGGCTCGGCCAAAGTCTTGACCGTGTCCTTGTATTCACCGAGCGGCAGGAGCGGCGCGACGATGGCCGCAACAACCAGCGCTACGAGCCAGATGCAGGCCAGCCAGTACGACAGGTCGAATTGGCTTCCCCACCTGGCGATACCGATCTTCCCCAGTCCCTTGAACAGGAACACGAGCGAGGCCAGGCCGATGACGATACGAACGATCATCATGATGCCGGACCCGAAGAGGGCGGTGCCGAGCAGAGCGATACCGACGACGGTCAGGATCGTGCCGATCAGGACCAGATTCTTCGGCTTCTCCAGCGTTTCTATCGGACCGGGCGCAAGCAGGACGGTCTGCTGCCGATATGTCATCACCTCGGACGGGGCCGGCGCGGGGGCCGCTCCGTCGGGCGTCACTTCAGACATGGACACGACGACTCCTCGGGTCAAGATAGGTGTACAGAACGTCGATCGCACTGTTGACGACCACGTAGATGACGGCAATCACGACCACCGCACCCAACAGCATCGGCGAATCGCCTTGTTGTGCAGCCCGAACGATGAGTGTGCCCATACCGGGCAGCGAGAACAGTGTCTCGACGATGACGGTGCTGCCGATCATGCCGCCGAGTGCCAGACCCATCATGGTGATGAGCGAGAACGACGACGGCCGCAAGGCGTCACTGAACAGGACGCGCAGCGTGGGCATGCCCTTGGCCTTCGAAGCGAGGATGTAATCCTCACGCAAGGTGGTCACGAGGTCGCTGCGCAGAACGCGGGTGAACATCGCCATCTCGAGCAGACTGATGGTGATTGCGGGAAGTATTGCGTGCGATAGGTTTCCGGAGATGCTGTCCCCGATTCGCACCCACTGCGAGCGGGGGAACCAACCCAACCAGTTCACCGTCACCATGATGAGGAGCAAACCGGCCAGGAAGCTCGGAATCGAGAGAACACCGAACGTTGCGGCGCTGATGACGCGGTCGATGACGCCACCCTCGTGATGTGCCGACCACAGTGCGAGCGGAACGGCGACAACAAGAGCGATGACAAGACCCATCACTGCAAGCTGAACGCTGACCGGGAGAGCCGAGCCGATTGCGGAGAGAACTTCCTGCTGCGGCGGGACCAGCGAGGTACCGAGATCACCGGTAAGGGCGCTCGTCAACCAGTCCCAATAACGAACCAGGAGTGGATCGTTGAGTCCGAGCTGCTGGCGCATTTCCTCGTATTCGGCGGGGGTACGACCCTCACCCAATACCGCGACCGCCGGGTCACCGGGGATCAACGACGCCAGCACGAAGGTTCCGAAACTGACGATGAGGAGCACAATGACGAGCTGGCCCAACTTCTTACCGATTGCGCCGATGTTCATAGATTTCGTCTCCTTCGGGCAGCCAACTCGCAATTCACAGCAATTCCTCGTATCTCATTCGTCTCGGTTAACGTGTCCGGCCCCGCGAGGGCCGGACACGTGTAGGTCGAGTCAGGACTTCCAAACGCTGTCGAACAGCATGATTCCGTCGATGCTCTGCTTCAGGCCGTGAACGTTCGTGTTCCACACGTCCAGCGTCGGGACGTTGCCCCAGACGATCCACGGCACCGTCTCGGTGGCGCGTTCCTGAATCTTGGCGAGAACAGCCTTCTTGTCCTCGTCGTTGGTGGCAACACCGAGCTGATCGAGAAGGACGTCCATCTCGGCGTCGGCGTAGTTGGTGACGTTGTTACGGCCACCGGACTTGATGCCCGTGTACAGACGCTCGAACGGGTCTGCCTCGGACAGTGAGCCGGCTGCGGTGCTCATGTCGTAGTCACGGTCGACGTACATCCGCTTGACCAGATCGCCTGCGCCGGTGACGTACTCGATCTGCGTGTCGAAACCGACTGCGTTGAGCATTGCCTGCACGCCGAGCGCAGTCGACTGTGCGGACGGCTCCTGGATGGAGAGGAAAGTGACCTTGCCGTCGTAGCCGTCTGCCTTGGCCTGATCGAGCAGTTCCTTGGCCTTGGCCGCATCCACACCGGTCGGAGCGACGTCGTTGTGCCAGCGGGAGGTGTCCTGGAAGATCACCTGTCCGGGAAGGCCCTTGCCGTTGTTGACGCGGGTGTTGAGGGTTTCGGGGTCGATCGCCATTGCCATTGCCTGGCGCACACGAAGATCCGAACCGGGGCGACCTTCGGCCATGTTGACGTTCGCGATGTAGCCGAGCGACGGGATGTCGATGAAGCCCGGGTTGCCGTTCTCGATCAGATCGAGGATCGGAGTGAGCGTACGCATGTACGCCGCGTCGATGCCACCGGTCTTGAGAGCCTCGGCAGTGGGCTGAGCTCCGACGATGCTGATGAGCTTGAGCTTGTCGACCTTCGGTGCGCCGCCGAAGTAATCGGGACGGGCAGCGAGCAACAGCTCCTCGTTGGGAGCAAAACGCTCGAGTGTGAATGCGCCGGCGCCGATCGGCGTGAACTGATCACCCTGCTGCGCAGCCGGAGCGACGATCATGCCGGGACCAGTAGAGAGCATCGATTCGATACCCGTCCACGGGTCGACGAGGTTGAAGACAACCGTCGACGCGTCCGGGGTGTCCATCGAGGCAACCTTGGCTGCCCACAGGCTCGACTGCGCTGCCTTGTTGTTGACGTAGCGGTTGATGCTGTCGACAACTGCCTTGGAATCGAGAGATGTTCCGTCACTGAACTTGACGCCGTCACGAAGCTTCAGCGTCCACGTCTTGCTGTCCGAGCTCGGCTCGAGGGACTGCGCCAACTGCGGAACGAACGTCTTCTCGATGGGGTCGTAGCGCATCAGCACGTCGTAGATCGCGCTGAGCTCACTGCCACCTGTTGCGCCGGCAACCTGGATCTTCGCCGGATCGAGCGATGTCACTGCGGAATAACCGCTGAACGTCAGCGTGCCACCCGTGGTCGGGGTGCCGGGATCAGCCTGTTCGTTGACCAATCCGATCTTGAGCGCGGAACCCGACTCGACAGATTCACCGCCGCCGCTCGACCCGTTGTCGGCGCACGACGCCAGGAACATACTTGCGGTGATCGCCAGCGTGACCGCAGCTAATCTGCGATGCCCGCGGCGGGAACTACGACTCATTCTGATGCCTCCAAGGCAGGAAAAACTGTGACTTCTTGTTGAACAAGAAACAGTGTGTGATGCGACGCACAGAATGGTTCGAACGAGTCCCGCTCAGTGGAATTGGTTAAGTTGCGGTCCTCAACGGTTATCTAAATCGCCCTGGCCTGCGCATTCCGCCAAACCAAAGAGACCTATCGGTCTAGTCCCGATCTAGTCCCGATCCAAGGTCGCTTCCTCCAGATCCAGCTCACGTAGTACCTTCCGTAGGACCTCGTCATCGATGCGGCCGCCATCGCGTTCGGCAATGAACACAGTCCGCTCGGCGTCGATCATCTCGAGACGCAGAGCCCGGAATGCCGCCGACGGGCTCTCCCCCAGATCGTCGTCGCTACGCCCCAATCGCTCCCACGCCGAATTGGCTCGGTGCGTATTCCAGGTCCGCAGGATGTCCGCCGCTCGATCCCGCACCGCGGGCACACCTCCGTCCTGCTCGGCAACCAACTCGTCCAGCCGCGCTGCTGCTGCCCGCGCCGCCTTGTCCTGCGCCGCCGCCTCCGCTCTCGCGTCGGACTGCGCTTCCTCCCCCTGAACACCGAGCGTGCGGATAACCCACGGCAACGAAAGACCGTGCAGGAGCAATGTTCCGACCACGACGACAAATGTCAGGAACAAGATCAGCGAACGCCCGGGGAACTCCTCACCACTGTTCACTGTCAAGGGAATGGCAAATGCCGCTGCCAGCGACACGACTCCGCGCATTCCTGCCCACGACACGACAAATACCGACCGCACCGACACGTCCGGTTCCCGCGCGCGGATCCGCGGCGACAACCACCGCGGCAGGTACGTGGCCGGAAAAACCCACGCAATCCGCACAACCACAACGGTCGCGAGCACCGCAATGGACGCCCACACCACAATCGAGGTGCTGTACCCCTGCAATCCACTCACGACACTGGGTAATTGAAGTCCGATCAACAGGAACACAAACGACTCGAGGATGAGGTCGACGGCCTTCCACACGGCCGTATCCTGCAGGCGTGTCGCATAACTGGCCCGAGTGGAACGCTGACCCAGGAAAAGGCCGGCCACCACTACGGCAATGACGCCCGACGCATGGATCTCTTCCGCAGCCAGGTAGGTGAAGAACGGCACCACCAAGCCGATTGCACTCTCCATCACCGGATCGCGAAGTTTGCCACGCACTTTGGAGATCACGAACCCCACCGCAAGCCCGATCGCCGTTCCGCCGACAGCGGCGATCACAAACGTCTCGAACCCGCTCGCCAATGTGGCACCCGTGCCAACGGCCGCCGCCAAGGCAACCTTGTAGGCCGTCAGGGCGGTGGCGTCGTTGAGCAGGCTCTCACCGCCCAGGAGTGTCATGATCCGACGCGGCAGTCCGAGCCTGCGTCCGATTGCGCTCGCCGACACCGCATCCGGCGGCGCCACAATCGCACCGAGAACCAACGCCGCGGCAATCGAGAACTCCGGCACGATCAGATACGCGACCAAGCCGACCGCTGCGGTCGTCGCGAGGGGCAGACCCACCGCGAGCAACCCGATGGGACGCAGATTCGATCGCAATGCCAGATATGAACTGTCCAACGCCGCCGAGTACAGCAACGGTGGTAACACCACGAACAGAACAAGATCCGGATCGAGCTCGAGATCCGGTACGCCGGGTACCTGACACGCGATCAACCCGAAGACCACCAGTATCAACGGCGACGACAAACCGAATCGACGCGCAACCGCTGCGACCAGCAAAGCCGCTACTACAACCCCCAGTAATATGCCGTTCACTCTGGCAGCATGCAGGATCGGCGGCCACCGTGCACTATGGATGGTGATGAAAAAAATCCTGAAGCGCGTCGCCGCCCGCACACCGGCACCCGAACCGGTGGCAAGCGGTTGCGAAGAATTGGCTGAAACGCCCGAAACCGACCCGGCCGCTTTAACTCCCGGCGTCTGTCAAGAATGCGCCAAGCTGGGCGAGGACAACTGGTCACACTTGCGAATCTGCCTCACCTGCGGCCACGTCGGATGTTGCGACTCCAGCCCGCACCAACACGCCACCAATCACTATCGCGAGACCGGACACCCCGTGATGCGGTCCCACGAACCTGGCGAGTCCTGGCGCTGGTGCTATGTCCACGATCTGATGGACTAGATACCGCGAAATACCTGGACACCCCGAAATACACCGAAGCCGGAGATGCAGTGCGCATCTCCGGCTTCAGCTTTGCCGTACTCAGTTATTCACGTTCCGTCAGTTGGTCTTCCACGCCTCGTCGAAGAACATGATTCCGTCGATGCTCTGCTGGACACCGTGAACGTTCTTGGCCCACACGCCAAGCCACGGCGTGTTGCCGAGGATCTGCCACGGCACAACCTCAGTGGCGCGTGCCTGGATCTTGGCCAGGACCTCTTTCTTCGCGTCATCGGACGTCGCGACACCCAACTCGTCGAGCAGCGTGTCCATCTGAGCGTCGGAGAAGCTTGTTGCGTTGTTACGTCCACCGGTCTTGAGGTTCGAGTACAGACGCTCGAACGGATCGGCTTCCGGAAGGTTGGCGGAGCCGGTCGACATGTCGAAGTCGCGGTCGACGTACAAACGCTTGACGACGTCGGCAACCGAGTTGACGTACTCGATCTGGAAGTCGAAACCAACGGCATTTGCCATCGACTGCAGCGCGAGAGCCATCGCCTGAGCCGAATTCTCCTGCATTGTCAGGTACGTGATCTTGCCGTCGTAACCGTCAGCCTTGGCCTCGTCGAGAAGCTGCTTGGCCTTGGCCGGGTCGACACCGATCGGAGCCTCGTCGTTGTGCCAGCGCGAGCTGTCCTGGAAGATGACCTGCCCCGGTAGGCCCTTACCTTCGTTGAGTCGGTTGTCGAGTGCAACGGGATCCGTTGCCAGAGCCAGTGCCTGACGCACGCGCACGTCGGCGCCCGGGCGACCCGGAGCCGTGTTGAGCAGTGACAGGTACGACAGCGACGGGATGTCGACGTAGCCCGGGTAGCCGGAGTCGATGAGGTCGAGCACGTTCGGCAGTGATCGCATGTAGGCGGCATCTGCGCCGCCACTCTTGAGCGACTCGCTCGTGGCCTGCGAACCGACGATGCTGATCATGCGCAACTTGTCCACGTTGGGGGCACCCGCGAAGTAATCCTCACGAGCGTCGAGAATCAGCTCCTCGTTGGGAGCGAACTTCTCGAGTGTGAACGCACCCGCGCCGATCGGCGTGAACTGATCACCCTGCTGCGCGCTGGGCGCAACGATCATTCCGGGGCCGGTGGCGAGCAGCGACTCGATACCCGTCCACGGGTCGACGAGATTGAAGACAACCGTCGACGCGTCCGGCGTGTCGACCGACGCGACCTTCGACGCGTACAGGCTGGACTGCGGTCCCTTGTTGGTGACGTATCGAGCCAGGCTCGACGACACTGCCGCAGAGTCGACCTGCGTGCCGTCACTGAACTTCACACCATCGCGCAGCTTGAGCGTCCAGGTCTTGAAATCCGAACTCGGCGACATCGAGTTGGCGAGCTTCGGAACGAACTTCTGCGACGTGGGATCGTAACGAAGCAGGGTGTCGTAGATCGCCCCGAGCTCCGAGCCGGCCACCGAGCCGGCAATCTGTGTCTTCGAGGGATCGAGACTTGTCACCGCGGAGTATCCACTGAATGTCAGCGTTCCCCCCTTGACCGGATCGCCCTCGTTCGTCGATGCGTTGACGGGACCGATCGTCAGAGCTGAGCCGGACTCGGGTGCGTCGCCGCTGCCGCCGTCCGCTCCACTGTCGGCACACGAAGCCAAGAACAAACCGGCGGAAACAGCCAGTGCGACTGCTGCGACCTTTCGACTGCCGCGCCTAGAACTGCGACTCATTTACGAACCTCCAGATCGGACCTTCAACTGTGATGTGATGCGAAGCTGTCACAGTTTGTGACCTAAGGCACAAGTATTAATTCTCAGTCCCACTCAGTGGAAAGTACGAGGCCAATGGCCTGTGCGCCTTTCTGGCAGTGGGGGCTACCAGAAAGGCGCACGGGGGCGTAGCCCCTACTTCTTCCACACCTCGTCGAAGAGCAGAATCCCGTCGATACTCGGCTGAAGTCCGTGCACATTCTGGTTCCACACGTCCAAAGCCGGTCCGGTGCCCCACACCTGCCACGGCAGGGTTTCGTTGGCGCGTTCCTGAATCTTCACGAGGACGGCCTTCTTGTCGTCGTCGCTGATTGCAACACCCAACTCGTCGAGCAACTGATCCATTTCGGCGTCCGAGTAACCCGTGGTGTTGTTACGCCCACCGGTCTTGAGGCCCGTGTAGAGACGTTCGGAGGGGTCCGCCTCGGTGAGGTTGAGAGCAGCGGTCGCCATGTCGTAGTCGCGATCGGCGTACATCCGCTTGACCAGGTCACCGACATTGTTGACGTTCTCGATCTGGACGTCGAACCCGACGGCGTTGAGCATGGCCTGCACAGCGAGTGCCGTGGCCTGCGCCGACGGCTCCTGCATGGTGAGGTAGCTGATCTTGCCGTTGTAACCGTCCGCCTTCGCCTGATCGAGCAGTTCCTTGGCCTTGGCCGGATCCACACCGATCGGAGCGACATCGTTGTGCCAGCGAGACGTGTCCTGGAAGATCACCTGACCCGGAAGTCCCTTGCCGTCATTGGCCCGGACATCAAGGGTGGCCGGATCGACGGCGTATGCCATCGCTTGGCGCACACGCAGATCCGCCCCGGGTCGACCAGGGGCCATGTTGACGTTTGCGATGTAGCCGAGCGAGGGAATGTCGATGAATCCCGGGTAGTCGGACTCCACCAGATCGAGGATCGGCCCCAACGTTCGTATGTAGGCGGCGTCGATGCCACCGGACTTCAACGCCTCGGAGGTGGGCTGTGCACCGAGAATGCTGACCATCTTGAGCTTGTCGACATTCGGCGCGCCGCCGTAGTAATCGGGACGAGCAGCGAGCAGCATTTCCTCGTTGGGAGCAAACTTCTCGAGCGTGAACGCACCGGCGCCGATCGGCGTGAACTGATCACCCTGCTGCGCAGCCGGAGCGACGATCATTCCGGGGCCGGTGGAGAGCATCGGCTCGATTCCCGTCCAGGGATCAACCAGGTTGAAGACGACCGTCGTTGCATCCGGCGTGTCCATCGAGGCGACCTTGGCAATCCACAACCCCGACTGCGGTCCCTTGTTGGTCATGTACCGGTTGATACTCGCCGTGACGGCCTGCGCATCGAAAGGTGTTCCGTCGCTGAACGTCACACCGTCGCGCAGCTTCAACGTCCACGTTGTGCTTTCCGCATTCGGCTCGAGCGACTCCGCCAGCTGCGGTTCAAACGTCTGCTCGATGGGGTCGTATCGCATCAGCACGTCGTAGATTGCACTGAGCTCGCTACCACCGGTGGAGCCGCTCACTTGAGCCTTGGCCGGATCGAGCGTCGTCACCGGCGAGTAGCCGCTGAACGTGAGAGTACCGCCCTTGGTGGGCGATCCGGGATCAGCCTGCTCGTTGACCATTCCGATCTTCAACGACGACCCGGAATCAGCCGACTCGCCTCCGCCCCCGCCCTCGTTGTCGTCATTTCCAGCACATGATGCAAGGAACAAACTTGCGGTGATCGCCAATGCGGCAGCTGCCGCGCGGCGACTACCTGATCGGGAATTGCGGCTCATCGAAACCTCCAGGTCGGTCGTACAACTGCGGTGTGAAGCGAAGTTCTCACAGTTTGTGACCTGAGACACAGTGTTTCGCAAAATAGCCTAAGCTGCGCAAAACGACGGGGGAAACACATGAGACTGAACCGCATGGGACTACTGAAGGACATCGGGAGCTGGCGACGCGGAGCAAAGCTGCAGCGACGCCTACGCGACCTCACCGGAACACTCGTGGTTGTCACCGGAGCCGGCAGTGGCATCGGCCGCGAGACCGCGCTCGCTTTTGCCGCCGAGGGCGCAATCGTCGTTGTGTGCGACGTCAACCTCGAAAGCGCCCAGGACACAGCCGCACTCATCAACCTACCCGCGAGCGCCGGCGGAGCCGAAGCCGTCTTCGGTGGAGGCGCACACGCGTATCACGTGGACGTTTCCGACGAGCACGCCATGACTCGATTCGCGGAAACCGTAGCCGCACACCACGGAGTTCCCGACATCGTCGTCAACAATGCCGGTATCGGTTTTTCGGGAACCTTCGCAGACACCACTGTGGCCCAGTTCGAGCGAGTCATGAACATCAACTTCTGGGGAGTTGTGTACGGCTGCCGCGCCTTCTCACCGATGATGATCAAACGCGGCTCCGGCGGACACATCGTCAACCTCTCGTCCGCCGCGGCATACACACCCCAAAAAGCGTTGACCGCTTACTCGACCAGCAAAGCCGCAGTGTTCATGCTTTCCGATTGCCTGCGCGCAGAACTACTTCCGCACGGAATCGGCGTCAGCACCATCTGCCCGGGGATTGTCGACACCAACATCGTCAAGACCACCGAGTTTGCCGGAACCACTGCAGCGGAACAACTTCGAAACCAAACGAAGGCGGACAACTTCTACCGTCGACGAAACTTCACGCCCGACCGGGTGGCAAGCGCAATCGTCAAGGCAGTGCGAACCAACAAGGCAATTGTGCCCGTCACCCCCGAAGCGAAACTCGGGTACCGACTCAGCCGGTTCTACCCGAGTTCCATGCGCGTCGGAGCCCGCATCAATGCTCTATGAGGCGGGCTCTATGAGGCGGCTGTTAGCTCCCGAATGAAAGACTTCCCGTAAATCCTTGTCGGACGTCGTCTTTCGATCGGGGAAGCACTTCATACGTGTCCGCGTACTGCCCACTGAAGCCGGTCACGGTGATCGGTCGGCCAACCAGAATGGACGCCGGGTCGAGACCCGCCTGCGTGTTCACGAAGATGACAGTGTTTCCTCCCGCTCCCGACACCAAGATCTTGTGTCCGTACGGCAGATCGTCGATGACCGGCGCGCTGACGATGCCGGACACCGTGACAAGCCGTCCCTCACTGCTCTCGCCGATTGCACTGAGCGGCAACCGCTCCGGCCGTACCGCCGGGGCGGAACCAAGACGCGTGACCACGCTCGGACGAATGACAAGCAGGCCCTCCTGATCCGCGAGAACACCACTGACCTCGACCTGGTCACCAACAGTCACAACCGAGTTGTCAGGATCACTGACATAAATGCCCGAATTGCCGCTCTGGAGACCAAATCCCTTGTCATAGAAGCTGGATTCGAAATCCCCGGATGACGTAGTCGCAATTCCCGACACCGTAACCTCGGCGCCGATTGGCAGCGAGCGAACGAGCTCGATCGAATTGACCGCTACCACCGATGGCACCGGAGGCAAAGGTTCGGCAACTGCAGGTGCGCCAGCGAATATTGCTACTCCCACAGCACCTGCAGCCGCCCAAGTCAGAACTCGAACATGATTCATCGATGAATCTCCCCCGTATGTAGTGAACAGCAGACAATGACTTCCGCTGACAATACTGAGCTACGGGCAAATATGAGGCAACCGAAGCCGAAGCGCGGCAAGAACGGTCAGGAACCCGAGCTACCGCTCGACCCGAGTGAGCCTGTTCCACCACCGAGGTCGTCGAGCGGATCAGATCCGTCGATACCGCCCGGGAACAGGTATGCCGTGGACACCGTATTGAGCGACGTACCCGAAGTTGCCGGCGCCTTGGCGCGCCAATTGACGATCGGATTCAACACTCCGAACGGGCCACAACCACTGGCAGACGGAATAGCGAAATCGGTTGTCGCACTCTTGACGGGGCTAACCTTCAACGCCCCCGACGGCGCTACTTCGAAAGCCGGACTGGATTCAGCCGTAGGCGTGAGGTGGAAGTTCACCGGCGCCGTTTCGGATCCCAGGTAGCAGTTGTTGCCGAGGAAAGCGTTGTTGATCTTCATCCGAACCGGGAGGCTGATATCCATGTTGGTGATCAGATCGTTGAAGACGGGCACGCCCACCGCCTGCACTTCAGCCGTGACGCCCGCCAAACCGAATAGATTGTTGAACGGAAGATCGATACCGAGCACACCACCCGGCACGGTCATCGGCTTGGCGTAAACACCGAAATGACCGTCATCGCGTGGCAGAAGAACAGTACTCACACCCTCGCCCGCCCCAGCTTCTGCCGCGATGATCATGTCACCGTCACCAATGGGCAGGTTGAACCCGTTGTTGTTGAAGGTCCCGCTGTTGACCACAACGGACACACAGGATTCGGCGGTCGCCGGACAAACAGCCGCGCCGGGAATCGACTCGGCCACCGGATCTTGAGCCGACGCCATCGGAGCCGATATCGCCAGAACTACGCCGACAGTGCCCGCAACTACAGTCGCGCGAATGCTTGTTTTCTTGTGAGAATTCCGCACAGATGACTCCCTGGTCGAGGTCGAGAAATGGACTGTCGCTGCTTGTGTTCTGCTGGGCGACTGGGCCGCAGGGGAATGTTCTTACTCACAAGTAACAACTAAGAGAGTTATAACACGGCATTTCGACCCGAAGGAAGGGTAAAAGGAAATTTCCTTAAAACGCCCAAACTACCCGAGACGATGTGTAACACTCACTGGCGATGAACACCAGACTTCTGATCACGTGCCTTGCTGCCGCCAGCCTGCTTCTCGCGGCCTGTGGCAACGAATCAGCAACTGAGACAACAAGTTCTGCTTCTCCAACGTCGAACGCCGTTGTTGCGGCAGCCTCATCTGCGGCAAGCTCCGAAACAGCGCCCTCCGAGACGGTGCCACCCACTCCCGCGGAGTCGACGCCCGCGCTTGCGCCACCGCCGCCAGCCTCTGCGGAAGCCACTGCGGCACAACCGTTGCCGCCGGCAGTTACCGAAGCCGGTGCACCCATCGACGCGCGCTCACCGGACGAAATTGTTGCCGGAGCCGGTGAACGAGGTCAGCGTTACCTCGCGGCACTGCGATTGGCGGGAATCCCCCCGAGCGGCATGGATTCCGCCGAGATCCTCTATGCCGACGGAACCTGCAACGCCATCGCCCAGGGCATGCCGCGATCCGAGGTGCTCGCAGAGTTCAAGGCAGTTGGCGACGTGTATGCCCAGGTCACTCCGATGCCGTCACAGCGAATCGCCGAAATCTATGTGGAGACAGCAGAAAACACGTATTGCTGATCAGGCTTTACCGGCCAGCCAGTTGTGCAGCCACGATGTAGCGGTGGTGCCCGAACCGTCGACTACGTAACGGGTGTAGTCGGTATGAACCTGTGACCCGTAGAAATCGACCAACTGATCGACACGCCGATCGTTGGCGCCGGGATCAAGTTGCGCCATGAGAGCGGGAAGCCCACCCGCAGTGATCAAGTCACGCACGATCACAGCCGCCTCGTCGCGCAACGAGAGAGCCGTTGCCGGAGTGGGATCGGAAACTTGCGCCATGAAGCCGGCCAGACGCATCACAAAATCGTCTTCGGGCGTCGAGCAGTACAGATCGCCCGCAGCACACAGAGTGACGGTATCGGCTGACAGCCAACCGAATCCGCCGATGCGAGCACCACTGGCGCCGTTACCTCCAACCCACGGACCGATCAACACATCGGACTCGGCGCGACGCGGATCGGACAGCAGACCGACTCCCGCAACACGATTGGGCGGAACGACGCCGATGCCTGTCCCGATTTCGGCTGCGAGGTCGCCGGCCGCGTCGGCGCCCTGGCTGTACCCGACTATCGCGAATCGAGTGTCGCCGCACGACGCCGCCATCGCCCCGATCATGCCGCGCGCATTGTCGACCGCCTGCCTTTTCGACCTGGCGTAGACATTCGATTCCCATGGGAAAGCGGTGGCCGAGTACGTGACGTAGTCGGTTCGCACCGACGACGGGAGGCCACTGGTGACCGGCGCGAGCATGCCTGCACCGGGCGAAGCGCCTGAGGGCTCCCACGTTCCCGGAATCGCTACGACATACAGTTCGGGGCAGGGCGCTGCGGACGCCGTCGGTGCGCCGACGGCCTGCACTACACCAGCGGCCGCAACAACCGACAACATCGCAACAAAGCGCTTTGCACCCATCAAACACCCCGCATCCGATCGGGCAGACCCCTGTAGTCACCGCAGATATTTGAGCAGCATACTTGGTCAGAGCCCTCCTGTGGCGACCTCAACCAGTACTTTCATCCGGCGACCAGCGGACGCCGCCTCAACTCCTTCGACCACGATGTCCGCAAGGGGGACACATTCCACCCAGTGGTCGAGTGGATAAGCGCCCGACGCCATCCGGTCGATGACGCTCTCGAATTCCTTACGCGAACACGAGAGAGACGACATCACTCGTGCCTCGGTCAACATCAGCGCATACGGGTTGAACTGGAGCGGTTCCTTGTACGTCGCTACCAGGACGACTGCGCCGCGCGCTCGCACCGATGCCAGTGCACTCTCGACTGTCGCTGCGACACCGGCACATTCGAACACCGCGTCGGCGCCGTTCCCGTCCGTTCGCTGGGCGACGGCCGCAGCCAGATCATCGATACCGGGATCGATCACGTCGAACCCCATCTTCGTGGCCACGGATTGGCGTACCGGCGACGGCTCACTCAGCAGAATCCGGTCCACTCCACCGGCCCGGAGGTTGAGGGCAGTCGCGATACCGATGGGCCCCGCTCCCAGGACGAGCGCAAACTGACCTGCCGCCGCGCCGGAGAGCTCTACCGCATGCAGTGCGACGGATAGCGGTTCGATCACCGCGCCCTGCCTGAGAGTCACGGAGTCCGGAAGAACATGCACGGCACTTGCCGGAACTGCGGTGCGCTCCGACAATCCTCCGCCATGCGCGTTGATCCCATGGAAGGCCGCCATTACACACAGATGCTCGAGACCGCTACGGCATCGCGCGCATTGACCACAGTAATAGTTGGGCGCCACCACTACTCGGTCTCCGACAGCCACGTCCACGACACCGGCACCGATCTCACAGATGATTCCGGAGAATTCGTGGCCGAGGACCTGCGGTCCACACGCGCCAGTCAAGGGATGCGGCTGATCGGAAATCCCGTAAGCGTGAATCAAGCCGAGGTCGCTGCCGCAGATGCCGTTGAACGCCACCTCGACCATCACGTAGCCCTCGCGAAGTTCCGGTTCCGGAACATCCTCGACGCGAAGGTCGTCGACGCCATACAGGACAGCCGCCCTCATGCCTTTGCCGCCAATTCGTCTTCGTACTTCTTTGTCATGTGCGCAATCGCGGCATGTTGTGCCTCGTTGTGACTTTCGCGTACCTTGCCCGCCCTGGTCGCCGCGTCGAATGTGGGCTGCGATTGTCCCTGGAAGTGCGGCGCCACTTGCTGCGCGATCAACTCGAACGAGCGCCGAGTTGCGGCGGGGTTCGCCCAGTCGGTACCCATGATCAGCATCGATCCGAACCCACCTGACTGCTCGACGAGTTTGCCGACCAGTTCCCGCGCCTGAGCCGGAGTTCCGATAACGCCCATGCCGGAGTGGTTCATGTACGCGATCATCTGTTCCATGTCGGCGCCGCCGGAGCCGAAGTGCGGGAACGCCGCGACCTTGCCGAAGTAGTCGATCCACTCCCCGAGCCCGAACCGCACATCTTCCTGCGCTTGCTCTTCCGTCTCCGCAATGTGCATGGGGCACACCAGTCGCCACTGGTCACGATCGACGACGGTACCGAACTCGGTGGCACGTTCCTCCATGATCCCGAAGTGATGACCGAGCGCGTCGAAGCCTTCCGGCGTGAGGGTCGCACCGATCGAGAGCAACCCCAGACCGTGCTTACCGGCCAACCGGGGTCCGGTCGGCGAGGCCACGCCGGCGACCACGATGTCGAACATCGGGTGCGAGTACGGACGAAGCTGCAGTTGCGCGTCGACCAGATTATGCGTCTTGGTCTTAGCGGTGACGCGCTCACCGTTCAACAGTCGTACCACGATGTCGAGGTTGTCCTCGAGCAGTTCGCGGCACTCCGTGGGATCGAGTCCGATCATCGACGAGTCGGTCGGCAGTGAACCTGGACCGACACCGAGCATTACGCGGCCACGAGTGAGGTGATCGAGAAGCACCAACCGGTCCGCGACCCAAAGTGGGTTGTGGTAACTGAGCGACGTCACACCGGTGCCGAGCTTGATCCGTTTGGTGCGTTCTGCCGCTGCGGCGATGAAGATCTCGGGGCTGCCGATGATCTCACTGCCCGCGCTGTGG
Organism: Rhodococcus globerulus; assembly: GCF_019334125.1. Lineage (NCBI taxonomy): Bacteria > Bacillati > Actinomycetota > Actinomycetes > Mycobacteriales > Nocardiaceae > Rhodococcus > Rhodococcus globerulus. Next base: position 4,355,637 of record NZ_CP079698.1, on the reverse strand, counting down.
TGCTCACCGATCCACACCTCGTCGAAATCGAGACGATCGAGGTGCTCCACCAGCTCCAGGTCACGTTGCAACGCCAGCGTCGGGTTCTGTCCAACCGCATGATGCGGTGCTACGAAAGCACCGAAACGTAGCCTGCCCATGGAAATACTCCTCAATATCGATTGAACCAGTCGATACGACGCTAGAATTAGTTCTAGCTCAGCACCAGTGCACTTTGGGGGACATCAGTGAGTGACATCGCGTTGACCGCCGTCGAATACGAGCGGGTTTTCGCAGTCCTCGATCGCTGCGATTCGGTGCGAACGGTGACGGAGTTCCGGGACGTCATAGTCGAGGCGATACCCGCAGCATTCCCCATCCGGCACGCATCCTGTTTCGTAGGCGACACCTTCGAGAGCCAGTTCACCGACCGGAACGCCACGGTCACAGCTGCCGGCTCCGGCTCCGGCAGCTGGGAGACGATCAAGGCGAATTACCAAGAACATTGGGCACGCCACGACGTATTCAATCTCCCGCAAGCACGGCAGCAGCTCCAATCGACAAGAGTCGCGTCACTTTCCGAGTTGGGCGGGCTACCCAAGCCTGCGGCGGTTTACGTTCACGAATATCTTCATCCGCACCAGATGCATTCGATCACTGCGATGCACCTCGATCTCGCGGCGGGCGGGCATGCACTGATCGGGCTGTTCGATCCCGACAAAGATGCGATAAGGCCGAAAGATCTTCTGGCTCTTCGACTCTTGGCCCGGCAGCTCTCGATACTCACTCGCGGCCTCCAGACCCTGCCAGGACTCGACCTGTTTGCAAAGCTCACGGCACGCCAACGAGAGGTAGCAACATTGGTCGCCGACGGCCGCAGTAATGCCTCGATCGCCGGGCAACTGAATCTCACCCAGGACACCGTCAAGAAGTACGTCAGCCGAATCCTTGCTGCGACCGGATGCGCGTCCCGCACCGAGCTGGCGATCGATGTTCGACGCCAATCTTTCTGATCAGTCGCCACTCGGATAGACCGGCTTCACGAAAAACCGCACCCCACCGTCGTGGTGGGGTGCGGTTTTGTACGTCTCGTGCGACTAGCGCTGCGGAGCCGCCGTCGGGAGGATCGGAGCCGGAAGCGCCGTCTCACCTTCGAGGTAGGTGTCCACAGCAGCTGCTGCGGAACGTCCCTCGGCGATGGCCCAGACGATCAGGGACTGACCGCGGCCCATGTCTCCGGCCACGAAGACACCGTCGACGTTGGTGTTCCACTTGGACGTGCGGGCGACGTTGCCGCGCTCGTTCAGGTCGACACCGAGATCGGTGAGCAGACCCGGCTTTTCGGGTCCGACGAAGCCCATCGCCAGGAACACGAGGTCGGCTTCGAGCTCGAAGTCCGAGCCCTCGACCTTCTCGAAGCGACCCGACTTCATCTCGACCTCGTGAGCCTTGAGGCCGGTGACCTTGCCGTCTTCACCGACAAACTTCTCGGTGTTGACGGAGAACAGGCGCTCGCCGCCCTCCTCGTGAGCCGAAGCCACGCGGTACATCAACGGGTAAGTCGGCCACGGAGTCTGCTCGGCGCGAGTCTCCGGCGGGCGCGGCATGATCTCGAACTGATGGACGCTGGCAGCGCCCTGACGGTGCGAGGTACCGAGGCAGTCGGCTCCGGTGTCGCCGCCACCGATGATGACAACCTTCTTGCCCTTGGCATCGATGGTCGGAGCATCGAGATCACCGAGCTGAACGCGGTTGGCGATCGGGAGGTACTCCATTGCCTGGTGGATGCCGTCGAGTTCGCGGCCGGGGATCGGCAGGTCGCGAGCTGCGGTAGCGCCGCCGGCCAGAACCACTGCGTCGAACTGCTCGCGCAGCTCGTCAGCCGTGATGTCCACGCCCACATTGACGTTGGTCTTGAAGACGGTGCCTTCGGCTTCCATCTGCTCGAGACGGCGGTCGATGTGGCGCTTCTCCATCTTGAACTCGGGGATGCCGTAGCGCAGCAGGCCACCGATGCGGTCAGCCCGCTCGAAGACCGTCACTGCGTGACCGGCGCGGGTCAGCTGCTGCGCTGCAGCCAGACCGGCCGGACCGCTGCCGACAACTGCGACGCGCTTGTTGGTGGAACGAGCGGCGCGAACCGGCTTGACCCATCCCTCGTCGAAGGCCTTGTCGATGATCTCGACCTCGACCTGCTTGATGGTGACCGGATCCTGGTTGATGCCCAGGACACAGGACGCCTCACACGGCGCGGGGCACAGGCGACCGGTGAACTCCGGGAAGTTGTTGGTCGCATGCAGACGCTCGATAGCGTCGTGCCAGTGGTCCTTGTACACCAGGTCGTTCCACTCGGGAATCAAGTTTCCGAGAGGGCAACCATTGTGGCAGAACGGAATTCCACAGTCCATGCAACGGCTGGCCTGGGTCTTGAGGTTTTCCTTCGGGAACTCCTCGTACACCTCTTTCCAGTCGAGCAAGCGCAGTGGAACGGGACGACGGACCGGCAATTCGCGCGAACCGTGCTTCAGGAAACCGCTTGGATCACCCACGAGCTGCCTCCATGATTGCCTCGTCGACGTTTGCGCCGCGGATTTCGGCGTCCTTGATTGCCATCAGTACCTTCTTGTAGTCACGCGGCATCACCTTGGCGAAGTGGGTCACCTGCTGGGACCAGTCCGCGAGGATCCGCGCAGCAACCTCGGAACCTGTTTCGTCGCGGTGCCTTTCGATGACACTCTTGAGCCAGACGTACTCGTCGCCCTCGAGGTCCTCGATATCCACCAGTTCGCTGTTGACGTTGGCTTCGAAATCACGGTCCGGATTGAAGACGAAGGCGACGCCACCGGACATGCCGGCACCGAAGTTACGTCCGGTCTTACCGAGAATGACCACCTTGCCGCCGGTCATGTACTCGCAACCATGATCGCCCACACCCTCGACGACGGCAGTGGCGCCGGAGTTACGGACTGCGAAGCGTTCGCCGACGATCCCACGCAGCAGAGCCTCGCCGCTGGTCGCGCCGAACAGGATCACGTTGCCACCGATGATGTTGTCCTCGGCGACAAAGCCTTCCGCTGCGTTGAGCGGCGGGCGTACGACGATGCGTCCACCCGAGAGGCCCTTGCCGACGAAGTCGTTGGCGTCGCCGTTCAGGCGCAGGGTCATACCGCGGGGCACGAAAGCACCGAAGCTGTTACCGGCGGAACCGGTGAACGTGATGTCGATGGTGTTGTCGGGCAAGCCCTCTCCACCGAACGCCTTGGTGACCTCGTGGCCGAGCATGGTGCCGACCGTGCGGTTGACGTTGGTGATCGCGGACTCGAATACGACCGACTCACCCTTGTCGAGTGCATTGCGTGCGGAGACGATCAGCTGCTGATCGAGCGCCTTGTCGAGGCCGTGATCCTGCGTGCCCGTGCAGTGGACATCCTGATCCATGAACGCGGACTCGACCTGGGTGAGGATCGGCGACAGATCGAGATTGCCTGCCTTGCTTCCCTTCCAGTGATCGAGAGCGCGTGTGGTGTCCAGCATGTCGACCTGGCCGACTGCTTCGAGCAGCGTGCGGAAACCGAGTTCCGCGAGAAGCTCGCGAACCTCTTCGGCGATGAACATGAAGAAGTTCTCGACGAATTCCGGCTTGCCACTGAAACGCTTGCGCAGCACCGGGTTCTGCGTCGCAACACCAACGGGGCAGGTGTCGAGATGGCAGACGCGCATCATGATGCAGCCCGAGACCACCAGCGGTGCGGTGGCGAAACCGAACTCCTCGCCGCCGAGCAGAGCAGCAACAACAACGTCGCGACCCGTCTTGAGCTGGCCGTCGACCTGCACGACGATGCGGTCACGAAGACCGTTGAGCAGCAACGTCTGCTGGGTCTCGGCGAGGCCGAGCTCCCACGGTGCGCCGGCGTGCTTGACGGAGGTCAGCGGGGTGGCACCGGTGCCACCGTCGTGACCGGAGATCAGAACGACGTCGGCATGTGCCTTGGAGACACCGGCCGCGACGGTTCCGACGCCGACCTCGGAGACCAGCTTCACGTGGATGCGGGCCTGCGGGTTGGCGTTCTTCAGGTCGTGGATCAGCTGAGCGAGATCCTCGATCGAGTAGATGTCGTGGTGCGGCGGCGGCGAGATGAGTCCGACGCCAGGCGTGGAGTGCCGAACCTCGGCCACCCACGGGTACACCTTGTGAGCCGGAAGCTGGCCGCCCTCACCGGGCTTGGCTCCCTGCGCCATCTTGATCTGGATGTCGGTGCAGTTGGTCAGGTAGTGCGACGTGACACCGAAGCGTCCCGACGCGACCTGCTTGATCGCACTGCGACGCGAATCACCGTTCTCGTCCGGCGTGAAGCGTGACGGATGTTCGCCGCCCTCACCGGAATTGGAGCGAGCGCCCAGACGGTTCATCGCGATGGCGAGGGTCTCGTGAGCCTCGGCGGAGATGGAACCGTAGCTCATCGCACCCGTCGAGAAACGCTTGACGATCTCGCTGGCCGGCTCGACCTCGTCGATCGAGATCGACGGCCGCTTGCCGATGTTGAAGTCGAACAGACCACGCAGAGCCGCAAGGCGCTCCGACTGGTCGTTGACCATGGTCGTGTACTCCTTGAACACCTCGTACTGACCGGTGCGAGTTGCATGCTGGAGCTTGAAGACCGTGTCCGGGTTGAACAGGTGGTACTCGCCCTCACGACGCCACTGGTACTCGCCGCCGACCTCGAGCTCGCGGTGAGCGCGCTCTTCCGGACGATCGAGGTACGCGACGCGGTGACGTGCAGCTACATCGGCTGCGATCTGATCGAGGCCGATACCGCCGAGCTGCGACTGCAGTCCGGTGAAGTACTCGTCCGTCAGCTCCTGCGACAGGCCGATGACCTGGAACAGCTGAGCACCGGTGTACGACGCGAGCGTCGAGATGCCCATCTTGGACATCACCTTCAGGACACCCTTGCCGGCTGCCTTGATGTAGTTGGCGATGCCCTTCTCGAGGGTCAGACCCTCGAGTTCCTTGTTCTGCAGGAACTCGTCGATGGTCTCGAAAGCCATGTACGGGTTGACCGCGGCAGCACCGAAGCCGATGAGGAGCGCCATGTGGTGCACCTCGCGGGCGTCGCCGGCCTCGACGATGAGACCGACCTTGGTGCGCGACTTCTCGCGAACCAGGTGGTGGTGCACAGCCGAGGTCAGGAGCAGCGACGGGATCGGTGCGTAATCCTCGGTGGACTCGCGATCCGAGAGCACGACGAGGCGTGCGCCACCCGCGATTGCCTGCGAAACCTGGTACTTGATGCCGTCGAGCGCACGACGGATACCGTCGCCGCCTTCCTTGACGGGGTACAGGCCACGGATGACAACACTGCGGAAGCCGGGGAATTCGCCGTCGTCGTTGACGTGAACAAGCTTCGACAGATCGTCGTTGTGCAGGATCGGCTGCGGGAGCGCGATCTGCTTGCAGGAATCAGCGCTCGGGTGCAACAGGTCGCCCTCGGGGCCGAGCGTGGCACCGAGGCTGGTGACAACCTCTTCACGAATAGCGTCGAGTGGCGGGTTGGTGACCTGAGCGAACAGCTGCGAGAAGTAGTCGAACAGCATCCGCGGGCGTGCGGAGAGCACGGCGATCGGAGTGTCGGTACCCATCGAGCCCAGAGCCTCGGCACCCGAGAGGGCCATCGGCTTGACGAGGAGGTTGACCTCTTCGCTCGTGAAACCGAAGAGCTGCTGACGCAGAACGACACGCTCGTGCGACATGTACGTGTACGGGCGATCCGGCAGATCGTCCATGTGGATCAGACCTTCGTCGATCCACTCCTGGTACGGATGCTCGGCAGCGAGTTCCGACTTCAGTTCGTCGTCGCTGATGATCCGGCCCTGAGCCGTGTCGACAAGGAACATGCGGCCGGGCTGCAGGCGGACCTTCTTGACGACGGTGGACGGATCGATCGGCAGAACGCCGACCTCCGACGCCATGACAACAAGACCGTCCTCGGTGATCCACAGACGCGACGGACGCAGACCGTTGCGGTCCAGCACGGCGCCGATGACGGTGCCGTCGGTGAAGCACACCGACGCCGGTCCGTCCCAAGGCTCCATGAGAGCCGAGTGGTATTCGTAGAACGCCCGACGAGCGGGGTCCATGCTCTCGTGCTTCTCCCAGGCTTCCGGGATCATCATGAGAACTGCGTGCGGCAGGCTGCGGCCGGCGAGGTGCAGCATCTCGAGCACCTCGTCGAAACGAGCGGTGTCGGATGCGCCCTGCGTACAGATCGGGAAGATCTTCTCGAGGTTCTCGCGGCCACCGAAGACGTCGCTGTCGATGAGGGACTCGCGAGCGCGCATCCAGTTCTCGTTGCCGGTGACCGTGTTGATCTCACCGTTGTGAGCGACCCGACGGAACGGGTGCGCCAGCGGCCACGACGGGAACGTGTTGGTGGAGAAGCGCGAGTGGACGAGGCCCAGCGCGCTCTCGACACGATCGTCCTGCAGATCCAGGTAGAAACCCTTGAGCTGCGGGGTGGTGAGCATGCCCTTGTATACGAAGGTCTGGCCGGAGAGGCTGGGGAAGTACACCGTCTCGCTACCCGGGCCGCCCTTGCCTGCGCCCGCGCTGCCGAGCTCGTGCTCGGTGCGCTTACGCACGACGTAAGCACGACGCTCCAGGTCCATGCCGGTGAACTTGTCACCCTCGGAACCGATAAAGATCTGACGGAACGTCGGCATCGCGTCGCGCGCCAATGCGCCGAGCGACGAGTCGTCGGTTCCGACCTCACGCCAACCTAGAACCGTCAGGCCCTCTTCGACGACGATCTTCTCGACCGCGGCAGCAGCCTCGTGAGCTTCGGCGTCGCCCTGGGGCAGGAATGCGATACCCGTTGCGTACGCGCCTTCGGCGGGCAGCGAGAAGTCCACGACAGCTCGGAAGAACTTGTCGGGAACCTGCAGCAGGATGCCCGCGCCGTCACCCGTGTTGGGTTCGGATCCGGCAGCGCCGCGGTGCTCGAGGTTCACCAGAGCGGTAATCGCCTTTTCGACGATGTCGCGACTGCGGCGACCCTTCATGTCGACAACAAATGCGACTCCACAGGAGTCGTGCTCATTGGACGGGTGATAGAGGCCCTGGGGGCCTGGAAGTTGCTTCATACCCAGCCTTCGTATGCCATAAATATGCACCGACGACCAGCAACGCTGATGGTCATCAACTTGCAATGCAAGTTCGTAAGCACCGGCACGACGATGTGTCCGGCACAGTCGGTTGAAACTTCTGCGAGTCAACCGTGTAACGAAAACGATAATTCAGAACCCCAGCATGCGCGCAACTAAGGTAGCCCTATATTTGCTCTGAACTGCGGCGATGCAGGACGCCCGAGAGCGCCTCGGAAAGATTCAGGGCTGCGTTCGTGCAGAAAAGTTCCGCTTCACAGGATACCGAATCCCCAGGCAACCGGCCTAAAAGTGCGACAAATGCAACAACTGGCCGCAGCGATAAAGATCAGCTGCGGCCAGTGTGTCTGAAACTGTAGCAAAAGTTGATCGATCAACCAAGGGCTGCTGCGGCATCAATTGTTAACGGAATCTCATTCGTGTGATTTCCCTACGCTCCCTGCGATTTCCGTACGCTCAGCCGCATGACAACAGCGGTGGTCGTGGGCAGCGGCCCCAACGGACTGGCAGCGGCAATCGAACTCGCCCGACACGGTATCGCGGTCCACGTCATCGAAGGCGCCGACAAGATCGGCGGCGGCACCCGCAGCAGTGAATACATTGTCGACGGACTCATCCACGACGACTGCGCGGGCTTCCATCCCACCGCGCTGGCATCACCGTTCTTCCGCGGACTCGACCGGGAATTCGGTTTCGCCGATCACGGATTGGAATGGCTCTGGCCCGAAATCGATCTGGTCCATCCACTCGACGACGGGACCGCCGGGGTTCTGTGGCGCGATATCGACCGAACTGCCGACGAGATGGGCGTCGACGGTAAGCGGTGGCGCTCGGTATTCGGGTATCTGTCGGAGCACTTCGACGCGTTGGTCGAGGACGTCTTTCAACCGATCGTCCATATCCCGAAACACCCGCTGATACTGGCCAGGTTCGGCGCCGGCGCGATTCTCCCCGCAGCTGGTTTCGCACGTATGTGGAAGACCCCACAGACCCGGGCGCTGTTCGGTGGCAGCGCCGCGCACATGTTCGGTGCGCTGACTACCCCATTGTCCAGTGCGGGCGGACTCATGCTCACCGCAGGCGCCCACGCACACGGCTGGCCAGTCGCCCGCGGCGGCTCCGGCTCTATTGCCGCTGCTCTGACCTCCATTCTGCGCAGCCTCGGCGGCACCGTCGAAACCGGAAACCGGGTCACCGACTTCTCCCCGTTGGCTGGCTACGACATCGTGATGCTCGACCTCGCACCCGACGCCGCGGCACGACTCCTCGACGGTCATCAGCCCGATCGCATTGCGCGCGCCTACCGTCGCTACCGCTACGGACCAGCCGCCTACAAAGTCGACTACGCCGTGCGCGGCGACTCCGACGGAACCGTCGTACCGTGGACGAATCCACACGCCCGAAAAGCCGGCGCCTTGCATCTCGCCGGATCGATGCCGGAAATCGCCGCCGTCGAACGTCAGACCGCCCGGGGTGAAATGCCCTCAGCACCATTCATTCTCGTGGGTCAGCAATTCCTGGCCGACCCATCACGATCAGTGGGAGACATCCACCCACTCTGGTCGTATGCACATGTCCCGCATGGATATTCGGGTGATGTCACCGAGTCCGTCACTCGGCAGATCGAACGCTTCGCACCCGGTTTCCGGGACCGGATCGTCGGCGTGCATGTTCGCAACGTCCCGCAGATGGAGGCCTACAACCCCAATTACGTCGGCGGGGACATTTCTGCCGGAGCAAACACACCGAGGCAGCTCATCGCCCGCCCCAGGTTCGGGTTGGATCCTTATGCCACCGGAGTTCCTGGTGTCTTCCTCTGCTCGTCAGCAACTCCCCCGAGCGGCGGCGTCCACGGGATGTGCGGCTACAACGCGGCGCAGGTGGCACTTCAGTCCACGTTGATTCCGTAATCCGTTGCGACACCGCGCAGACCAGAGGCATAGCCTTGCCCCACTGCCCGAAACTTCCATTCACCGTTGCGGCGGTACAGCTCTCCGACCACCAACGCGGTTTCAGACGTGAGTCCGTCAATCGGAAAGTTGATCACAGGATGACCGGTACTCAGATCGACGACGGTCGCATGGAGACCACGAAGACCCGAGAACTGCCCACGGTCGATCGATCCGACAATCACGATCTTGTCGGTGTACGTTGCCGCGCGGGGTAAGTCCATCCGGATGGAATCACAACCGGGAACACCGTTCGCTACCTGGCGAGATTCGTAGCCCACAGCACCGGTGGCATGAACCGGCTGGTTGTAGAAGACAAAATCACTATCCGATTGCACCCTCTCGTTTGCTCCGAGAAGCAGTGCCGACGTATCCACATTGGCTTCGGCTGGGTTGCCGTGCCACGCAAGCGCAACACGAATCAGGGGCGCCCGGACGGGAGTGTTCGCACCTTTGGTCAACGTCAAGATATCCGGCACACTGGATGTCTCGCTCGAGAACAGGAACCTCGCCCGGTCGAGGACACGCTCCGTCGCAGCCTGCACGTCCGACAACGAGGGTGACGAATACAGCGGTTTGATCAAGGTGATGTGTTCGTACTCGACGCCGATCTGGCAGTCGTCCAGATCGACACCGCGCAAGTTCTCGGGAATCTGCCCGTTCTCCGAAGGCCCGAGCACGAGAAAGACGCAGTGTTTATCTCTCCACGGCGCAAAATACACAATCGACGAACCCTCCGGAGAAGGTACGTCCTTCTTGTAGTTGTCACCGTCGAGAGAGTCCCACCCGGCCCCCGCCAGCCGGCGCTTGAAATCCCACGAAAGCTCAATCGGTCCGTGATCGTGTGGTCTGAGATGTTCGAGACCTGGAAGGTGCCAAATCCGACGATGAACCGACCTGCCGAAGATATCGGCAAAGGTGCTGGGCACCAACGTTTTCTGCGCCAAGGCGGTGAACCATGACCCATCCAGAGCGCCGAGTGGATTGACGAATTCACGGAGCACCCGCCCAGAGTCCGCATCCGGCAGAACGGTAACGATGATCGCAGAACTGTCTGCGCTCTCGATCCCGAACCACAACACATTCTCGATGCTCGAGAACGATCCAAGCCATCCACCCTCCGTCGCAGAACCGCGGAACGCGGGAATCACGCCGGCGACGGCAGTGAAACAACTCGCCAAATCCGACGGACCGTAGACGACGAGGCTCAGACCAACGCTGGACATCAGCCCGAACGCTATCTGTATCGGGTCATTCTCACCGAGTCCCGGGTCACTCAACGTTGTCGTGTCACTCGAATCCGGAGACAGAATCGGTAGGCCTTCAGGAGTGACATTCCCGGACTTCGAGAAATGTCCTTCTCGGGCCATGGTCTCGAAAGTTTCGGCCATTTGTGGTCCGACCAGAATCCCGCCGATATGTTCCGACACCGCAACACCTTTGGCAGCGCAATGAGTGAAGTAATTCCAGATGTCGTCGCGTTCAGGCCCGGGACGACGCACGATTGCGCTGATCGCATCCGCGTTGCCCGGAAGGTGTTTTACAGCAATAGATTCCACAATGTTTACGATGGCCTGGACAACCTTGTCCACGTCGATGGCGTTGAAACTTCCCGAGTGGCTGTCGACCAATTCCTGTGCCACGTCGGATAGTCCGGGCCGCAGGCTTTGGTGGGCCGCCCAGTTGGGAACTGCCGCAATGCGTTCAGTGGTCCAGTCGGTGGTCGGCGCCTTGGTTCGGGAGAACATTCCCATGATGCACAGCCCTTCTAATCCTGCTACAGCCGAACCTCGGACTCACCTTCGAGTGCAGCGAGTTTCCTGAGCAAAGTCCATCGCTTGGATACAACTCTGTCACAGGAAGAGACAATCCCCGTTCGAGTCATCCACTCCGACATCCAGATTGACACTTCAGTACCGCCGTCGACAGTCGGCGAAAGGCTGACTGACACCACGGGGTTCTTCGAGTTCCACGAATTGATCCCGATCCCTCGCGACTGGAAGTTCATCAAACCGTCACCCTGGACGTTCTTCCATCCAACCCCACTGAAATGGCTTTCGATTACTTGTTGGATTGTCGGGGGATCAGCGGAATGCGCTAGATCTATCTGCCGTTTGGCGTATGCGCCGAGAACCAAACTGAGGATCACCAGGCCCACAAACCATGCGATGGCAAACCAGAATGCCGCCCCGCCGCCAACTGCAAGTGCTGAAACAAAACCCACTATCGTGACGATCAAAAAAGCCAGGAAAATCTGCACGAAGCTTCCTCTCATGAAGATACGGGGCGGCCCTCCGAGGGCTCTACTTCCAGTAGCCGCCGTGTTCATTGCATGTCGAGCCGGTGTTGTTGCACTTGCTGCATGTGAGCTTTCCGAACATGCCGCTCGCTCGTCCTCCGTTGCACGCCGAGCAGTCATGAACCGGCCTGTGACACTTCCTGCATTCCGCCATGTCGAACTCCTTCGTTTGTGGTTGCTGCGTCAAAAAACCTTGCACCACAGTTGACCGTCCGTTCAATAGTCCGATCGACTGACATGGGCGATTTCCGGTCCTGACTACCTCACGATTCTCGGCAACCATCGGCTCCCGGTGATGCTCCGGGGGTTCGGTCTCTCGTGTGCACGGCGACATCAGAACTCGCCACACGAAAGGACCCGCCCTGATGCATCCGACCAGTTCGTCACCCACTTCACCAGGCGCCGATCACGCATTGGCCATTTTCCGGCGTGCGGTTGACGTCGTACCCGCCTACACACAATTCTTGTCAGAACAAGGATTCGATCCAGACGAGATCCATGGCGTGGACGACTTCACGAAGATTCCCACGACGTCGAAAAGTAACTACATTGCTGCGTACGAGCTGAAAGATCTCATGCTTGGCGGCGATGTCACAGGAGCACGAATCTGGTCGTCGAGCTCGGGATCCTCCGGTCGGCCGACGCACTGGCCACGGTCCGCTGCATCTCTGGCACACAGCGTTGCGCTCCATGGGCGCATCATGCGGCAATTCGATGCTGACAAGCGTTCGACGTTGCTCGTTGTCTGCTTCGCGATGGGCAACTGGATCGGTGGAACATATACATTGCGCGCGGCGGAAGAACTGAATCAGCGTGGGTTCCCGTTGTCCGTCATAGCTCCAGGGGTGGACATCGAGACGGTTCGTGAGAACATCGCAACGCTCGGCAAACACCACGATCAAGTCGTAATCGCAGGCTATCCACCATTCGTCCGTGACGTTCTCGACGGCGCGGATCCGGTGGTCCTCAACCAGGACCTGAAGTTGCTGCTTGCCGGCGAGAGCATCGGAGAATCCTGGCGCGACGGCGTGCTGGATCTGATCGGCAAGTCCGGTCGCCCGCAAGACATATGCCTTGTCTACGGCACCGCCGACGCGGGGATGATGGGGCACGAGACGCCAACATCGATTTCCTTACGCCGTCTTGCCCTCGAACATCACGATGTCGACGAGGCGCTGTTCGGTGGTGCTGCCGCGTCGTCGACTCTCGTCGAATACGACCCTTCGTATCGCTACACGGAAATCGACGAGGAGGGTCATTTGCTGTTCACGGTCGACAATACGATTCCGCTGATCCGCTACCGAATCAATGACATCGGCCGAATTCTGAGCCAGCACGACACCAGTCGATATCTGACCGAACTCGGGCACGACCTGGATCTTCGAACATCTTCCGCAAGAGCGGGTTTCATCGTCCTGAAGCGGCGTGCCGACGTCGCCATGTCGTTCTACGCGGTCAATCTGTATCCCGAACCCATCCGTGCCGCGCTGTCGCACCCGCAGTTGGTCGACACGATCACCGGAAAATCTGTACTCGCTCGGCGACCCGGCGCCGACCTGCGCGACACATTGGAGCTGCGAGTCGAATTGCGACGCGACAAGACTCTGGACACGCGTGGGAATACCGCATGCGCTGAACTGATTCGCCGAACGGTGGTCGAGGCTCTTGCTGCCTCGAGCAGCGAATACCGCGAACTGGTGCAGATTTTGGGTGACCGCGCAAAGCCGAAAGTGCACTTTTGCCTGTTCGGAAGCACCGACTTTCAATACGAAATCAAGCAAACACAGGTGGAAAAGGTAGGCGCATAATGATCGAAATACTGCATCCCACACAAGACTCCGACCGCATTCGAACTCTGCTACGACCCGAATCGGGTCTACGATTTGTCGACGGTTGGAAATCCGCGCGCTCGGAGTTGACCGTCATCGATTCGTTCGGAGATGGCGATCCGAACAGGTGGAACGACGAGCGCACCATCGAATGCGCAAGTCGGTACGTCGTCTACCCGTGGCGGTCGGCAATCGTTCGGTTGCCTGACGCCGAGAACTTCTACCGCCTGCGAACCACTCGAAACCGATATCTCCTCGACGACGACGAGCAACACGCGTGGGGTCGGGCATTGATCGGGGTAGCCGGACTCAGCGTTGGATCGTCGGTCGTCTCCGTCTGCTCCTTGACAGGCGCGCGTCGGTTTCGCATCGCAGATCCTGACACATTGGGGCCCAGTAATCTCAATCGCCTCGCTGCGTCCGTCTGCGACTTGGGAGAGTCGAAAGTGACTCTTGCGCAACGCCGTCTACTCGAAACTGATCCCTACACCCACATAGATTCCTTCCCGCGCGGGTACTCGGAAACCGAATCGGACCGATTCTTGGGAGGCATCGATGCCGCATCCTTGTCGGTACTCGTAGAGGAAATGGACGACCTCGCGATGAAAGTCGCCATTCGCCTGCGCGCACGGGCAAAGGGCATACCGGTCGTGATGGCTACGGATAACGGCGACAACGTGATTCTCGATATCGAGCGCTACGATCTGGATCCCGACTATCCCCCGTTTCACGGCAAAGCCGGAGAGCTGATCGGATTGACCGACGACCAACTTCGCGATCCCGAGAATCGGGCACGGATAGCCAATGCGATTGTCGGAAGCAAGGTCACTCCGAGAACTCGCTACTCACTCACACAGGTCGGTCGGACATTGCCCTCATGGCCGCAGTTGGGCACCGCTGCCACTGCAGCAGGGTCCGTCGCGGCATTAGCGGCACGGTTGTTGGTATGCGGGGCGGACTTACCGTCGCGTCGATACCGCTTCGATCTGGACCAGGTCTTGCTCGGCGACGGCGCCAACTCAACTCGTCGCTGGAATGAACTCGACGAACGCACATTCACGGCACTCATGGCCGAATGATCGGCGTACGGATACGTTCAGGGTCTGGTCAACCCGCGCAGCAGCAGACCACCGACAAAAGCGGCGTTGTCCTCAGGCGTCTCGGTCCGCCGGGTGAAACAACGCAGCAGGAGAGCGTTCGTCAAACCGGCGGCGATGTCTATCGGCGTGCCGATAGTCGAGAACAACCCGTTGTCCTGACCTTGCTGAACAACCGGTGCGATGATGGCCGGAAGGTTGAGTTGCGTTTTCAGTGACAGCAAACTTTCCGGCTCGCCGTACGTGTCGTGGGCGACTGCGACCAACAGGGCGTCCATGAATTCGGTCTCGTCTGTCGCGAGTTGCGCACAGCGAAGCATGTAATTCTCGACGATCGTGATCTCGTCCAGGCCGATCAACACATCGTCGGCAACGGTTTCTCGAAGAATGTCCACCCTCCCCTGTAGCGCTGCAACAAGAATATGAGGCTTGGTTGGGAACAGTTTCTTGACGGTCGGGCGCGGAACACCCGCGTTGTCTGCAATGTCGTCTACCTGAGTCATGAAATATCCGCGTTTCCCGAATTCACCCCGGGCAGCGGCAAGAATAGCTGCCCGGGGATCTCGGGGCAGCGGTCCGAGCGAGGGAGGAGCATCAACATTGCCGACCATATCGTCGAGATGTTGGTGACGCCCGGAAGTGTCGACCACTGCCCCGAGAAAGGCGAACAGTGCATCGGAGACAACCGTGGCGGACACGGACTCGGGGTCAGCCAGACTCCGAATCCGGAAGCCATCGAGAATGGCATTGAATGCCGCTGCAAAGGATCTTGCGGTAAACGGCCTCCGGAATGCGGCGTCGGCCTGTTCGAACAAGCCTTCATATGCGGCCAAAACCAGAGCGTCCCGCTGAACGTAATCATTCTTCACGGCCTGCGCAGTACCTCTGTGATTGTGCGCAAACACATGAGACAAGAGATTCTCGGTTACGGAAGATCGGTCCACCAACGGGCGGAACGCTTCGGCAACCAGTGCGGTGACCGCCGGGCGGAGCGAATTGCCGCAGGCCTGCAACTGGCCACGCACCATATCCCTGACCTCGTCAGTCGAGTTCCAATTGGATTCGCTCAACCGCGCAAGCACGGCCTCGACAAAAACCGCCTTACTGTTGAATTTTCGAAAGAACGTTGCCGACGACGAACCTGCCTGATTGACAACGTCGTCAATTCGCAATCCACGTCGGAGGAAATCCCGCGAGTTCTCTGTCAACGATGCCACTCCGGCATCGATGAATTGCACGGCCGTGGCATCGTCCGACATGTCTTGCCCTTTCGGTGTCCAGTAACAACTTTCCACGGCTATATCCCGAAGAACACTTTACCCAGCTACAGCCCATTTTCGCCCCGAATTGAGAGTGTTCACTATCACGTGAATGAACCTGCAATCACCAGAGGGAGTGACCTCCCGAAAAATCTCGCTTTTCATAGGAGTCAAGAAACCATCGCCACCAAAGGTGGCGCCCGGACACCAAGGACGCCCACATGATCTCCAGTGACTGCGACCCGAACAACAATGACAATCGTCCACGCCGCATCGATCCGGGCCTCAGTACGCGCGAGAAGGAGGTTTTACTCGCGTGGATTCAGTGCGACTCCAAATCCGTAGTCTCGCGAAGGCTGTACATCGCACCGGGAACGGTCAACACTCATCTCACTCGAATTCGCGGCAAGTACGACGAGGCTGGGAGAACCGCTCCGACCAAAGCCGCGTTGCTTGCGCGGGCACTCCAGGACGGACTTATCGGGATCGACGAGCTCTAACAGACCCCGCGCCTCCCACGCATCTGTCGGTCGTTCACTCGATACCCGATGCGAAAATCGAAACCTAGAGTGAGGCGCGCGGCGTTCGCTGACGCCGCCTCACTCGGGGGGTCTTCGATGGACGACGGCGATCCACGATGGTCGATCTACATGATGGTCGCCATCCCGGAATACGCCACCGTACGCGACGAGATTCTCCGCTTGTGCCGATCACCCAGGGAGAACATCGACGAGGATAGCCTATTGCGGGCAATAGAATCGGCGTCGTGGGAGTTGTTGCACGAGTTAACGATCGGACGTGAAGACATCACTTGGGCAGAGTTGCATCAGCTGGGCAGCGCGCCGAACTTCGATCACGCAAAGTTGGCTGCGTATCTGAGCACTGCGGGGGCAGTGGGAATCGCGGTCAACGACAAATTGCGGAACTACCTCACCCACACAGTTCCTCAGGAACTGAGTGCTTCGGTCGACTCGGGAAAGTTCAATCGCTCCTAAGATTCAACCCCCTCTATGATTCGGTGGACTCCACCTGTCGAGCTTCAGCAACAGTGTGCGTAAGCGATGCCCACACAATCGGTGAATAAGCCAGATCACCCGAGTTGGATTCCCACAAGCGCAATTGTTCACGTTGCCAATGGGTCACGGCCTCCACCGCGTTGGGCCCACCATGCGCGCGATCGACAACCAGCGCTAATTCGACTGTGGGAAGCGTTGATCGCCGCACTTTTCCGATGCTGTGGAAAGCACTATCGGTCGGAAGCGTCCAGCGGGTAGTGGTCACCAGCGAAGCCCCAGAGTCCACCAACGCAATCACCAAACCGAAAGTCTCGGCCGATCGGAAATCCACGCCACCCTCACACGCTATGAGAGCTACACGACATGGAATAGGCCAGATTTCGAAGCCGTAATTCCTTCGATCCGATCCGTACCGACTCCACACGCGCTCGTCCGAACACTGCTGAGTACCAAGAAGGAAATCCAGTGCGCACAAGGGTAGGTGACGGTCTTGGCTGGGCGACGCCGCATGACCGGGTGCCGTCGCCGATCGAAATGGCTCTGCCATTCCCCATTGCCCACGCCCAGAAGTCCGGGGGCCAACCGTATCGAACAGGTGAATAGACGCAGACCCTGGTTCGTCGGGACTCGAGGATACATGCCCGAAATAGAACAACCGAGATCTCCCGTTCTTCAGAGCGTCTGACAACGCAATTCGGTCGAATTTTCTCGGCACGTCCATCTTGACAGCTTGATCCCCGAAAACCGATTCGAGTTCTTCCGAAATGCCATCGAGCAGTGCATTTTTCGACAAACCCGACAAAGTTTGCCGAAAGCCGCGTTCGAGGGCACTCGGGGGCAGACGTGGATCGAGGACATGAAGTGGAGGAAGGTGACGCACATCTTCCCAGTTCGGGGGCAGCACACTTCGACGAGTGTGAACTGTCGCCGGCGGGTCGAAGGTCACCAGCGCAATGTCCAGCAATCTCCGATCGGCGTCCGCGAAAAGCAATTCCCAGGGAACACGTGCGATCCGAGGACTAGGGGTGATCCTGACGTGAACTGTTCCGTGGGATTCGAATCGCTCACAGATCTGTCGGCGCAACGTCGTCGGAAGCGCAGCCTCGGTGAGCAACGCAGCCAATTTCCGTTCACCGTCGAGGCTGGCGAACGCACCCTGCAACAGCGCCCGACTCGCCGCATCCTCTTTGGACTCGACCTGTGACTGTTCTCCCCGGCCCAACGGCAATGGCGACAACAGGGCTTGATCGAGCATTGTCATGGCTGCGGAAAGGTTCTCGCTGTCCAGACGTTCGGCATGGGGAACGTCTGGAGTATCCATCCACGTCCATGACATGTACGTGGGGCCCGCATCGGCGGCTCGCACAAGAACAACCGAGCGATTCTCGAACCTGAGAGTCACGATCGCCCGTCCGAGCGGTCATTGTCGTCATCCGACGGCGTGATCAACAATTCGGCCAATAGCGGCTGCGTGCCTGGTGGTTCAGCCCTGTCATCCTCCACAGCTGCCATGAAGCGCTCGATTGCCTCGATTCTGCTTTCCAGCAGGGCACCCCACGACTGACTGTCGCGACCGAATTCATCATTCAGCCAAGTCAATTTCTCCACCGCTGATTCAGCCGCATCCAATGCCTCCCGAGTGAATCCGCGCGCTGCCGACGTCACAGCTCTACGAGCCTCCGACTCCGACGTCGAGTTCGCGACGTACAGGGCGGCCAACTTCGCGCGTTGCAATCCCCACGCTTCCAGCATGAGCCGATCGACATCGACCAGCACACCGGCCGAATCGCCGGCACGGAGATCGCGAGGATCGCTAGAAGCACAAAAGATCCCGAAACATATGTCGGAAAGGGAATCCTCGTCGATCTCCATTATCCCGATCAGGCTGGTTCCATCGGCCACCATCGGAACGCTAACGAGAAGCTGCCCTGATCTGCGATTTGCAGCGTACGCCAACATCTCTCCGGCTTCGCGGGAGTGGGGATCGATGCCTTGCGCCAATTGTGCGGACAAAATCACTCTCCCCGTCTCCCCCTCCACGCGATAAGTCGCTTCGATTTCCGGCGTGCTCGCACCACGCCACGCGAGAATCCGCGGAGGTACCACATGCGGATCGATGTACCCACTGAAGACCGAAGCACGAGAGCGAGTTCCGCCACCGGCCATATCCGTATCCACCAAGCTCAACGATTGTGTTTCCACCAGATCTTCGATCCACTGCCGCAGCGTGTCGTCGTCGAACGCGGTGGCGGCCTGCACTCGGGCAGCGAGGTCCATCAGAACGTAACCCCACGTCGTTTCGGATACCGCTTCTGCCGCTTCCAGCGTCACGATCGCCATCTCTTTGGCTGCGCTGCTGGACATCTCACCGTTCAAACAATCCACCCCCAACCCTTCGAGAGTTGCAGACGCAACCGCAAAAAGGCGAGCAGCCGCGGTGGTATCGCCGATTCGGTGTCGTGCAGCAGCGCCGTCCAACACCAGTACGCTCTCGTTCATCCGAACCATCGACCAGCGACCACAGGCCGCGGTCAGACCCAGACGAGTCCACCGTGCATCGAGATGAACAGCGTCACATTCGCTTTCGATGCCACTGGCCGCACGTTCGAGGATTCCGCCAAGGCCAGGTTCCACACAGGCCGCGGCCAGCGCCCTGATCCCACCGCCCTCGGCCACATGCCAACGCAGGACCGTCGACGTGTCCGCAGCGTCGACGACTACTACAACGCCGGGTGCGATGGACACCGCAACTTCTGCAACCGCGGGAGCAACGTCACTATCCCAAGAGAGATCGCCGCCATCGCGTCGTATCGAGCGCGGGTATTTCGATGCACTCACTTGTTCGTCTCCGTCAACTCGGTCCATTCGTCGCGGTGTGTCCGAAGCCTCCGAATGATTTCGGCAGATTTCTGCGTCCAGGTTTGTCCTGCGGCCTTCTTTCCGACGAGTTCGATACCGTCGCCGGCAAAGATGTCGTCGTCATTGATTGCCATTGCCAGGGCCCCCTGTAAGAGTTGCATGACCAGCGCAACCGATTTGGTCGGACTAGGGGCGAGGGTGTTCGTGGGTCTGTGTACTTCGAGCAGGTGACGCACCATTGGCCGAACTGCACCTCGATCTATGAATGCTGCGACCTCGGGGACGGAACCATCGACCACGGTCTCGGCATCAGATTGCAGTATGCCGAGAACTACCTCGCGTTCCCAACACGGCAGCGGCCCTTCGTATTTTTCGCCCCACGGATGACTCGACTCGATCGAGCTGTCCATCACGTACGTACGCGCGCGGGCGAACAGAAGCCTCATCAACGCACCTCGGTAGCCGAGCGCAAGTTCAGTGTGTTCAAGACCATAGCTCTCAGGGTGTTGCGCGTGGGCCGTCCGATCAGCTGACCGGAACAGTTTCCGCCGCAGATCCTGCGTCGCACGGTGGCGATTCGATTTGTAGACGCGTGTCACGAGGTCATCGGTCAGTTCAATTTCGGCGATATGAAGCTTCAACATATTTCGACGTGCACGGCGCCATGTCTCGCCCACGACGTCGGAGCTGGTGTACAGGTTGCTTCCTTGGATCAGTGGCCTGTCGAGATCTCCGGTGTCGACAATTCGTCGATTGAGATAGGACTCGAGAGTTCGCTCGACAAACTCGATTTCCTCTGCTGACGGGGAGCGATCCGCAACGTCGGGTTCACCATATCTGATGGTCATATCTTCGATTGCGCTGCTGAGGATTTCGAGGTCTTCATTGCCGTCATCGTCGGCGATTCGATCCAGATAGTCCACCAACTTTCCGCTGTACCCCCGCATAGCTGCGGCCACGATCTCACTCGTGAACGACTGCGGGGTCTCGACAAAGCGATCGGCATGATCTCGAGTTGATGTCACTGTGCCGCACTGCTCGGTTGCGATCATGGCGTTTCGCGCAGCGGTGCGTGGATGGTTTTCTTCGAGCGGCCGAATGGAATCAACCATTGCAGTGGACAGACCTCTAGGACGCTCTGCCCTCACGTCCCGAACAACATTGGCGGAGCATCGCGCGAAGGGATCCGCATACTCTGCAGCAATCATGCTCACCATGTCCCAAATTTCGACACCTGTTGCCACTTCGTTGACACCCTGACGCATACGCCGCGCAACCTCGGGTGTGGTCATCGTCTCGACCCATTCAGTGGCTCCCAGTTCGTGTGTCCACGTCGTAAGATCCTCGGCGAAGTGCCTGATATTCGGTTTCGGTGACGCCGAAGCCTTAACCCATAATTCGATCAGGTCATTTCGTGTCAGGGTTGCCTCGGCACGACCACCACGGCCGAGTTCACGGCCGATCCACCAACCACTGACGGCCCAGTCACTGCTCCCCGACATGTCACCAACTCCCTATTGAAACGTCTTCGTAGATTAGTCTCATCGAATGACTTTCGGCCGGCGCTGAACTCCTTCATCATTATCCGACAAGCAGGTGATCGTCCTCCTATTCGAAACCTCGCCAATATCGGATCGGACGGAAGGACTGGTCGCAATGTCTACTCACTTCCCATTATGACTGCGATCGTCATCGTTCTAGCCTTCCTGATGATGGTGGTGTATTTCGTGCTCGGCGGGCGAGCATCGCGCGCTGAACACCCAGGTGGGTCAACCTTCCCATTGAAACCGTCATCGAATTCAAATAGATTTGGACGTTCATTTCTGGCAGGGTTCATAGCAGTGAGTGCGCTTGTGCAACTGTCAGCGTCCGAGAGTCCGACGTTTGGCTCTCCGGCCGAAGTGGGAGTGGCAGTTGGCATCTTCGCCCTGGTCGTTGCCCTGCTCGGCTCGTTGCCAGGGGTATCCATCGGGGCTGACCTGCTCTACTCCGTGATCGGACTTATAGCCCTGGTGCCGGCGATGTCAGAACTCACTGAGCCAAGTATTTGCGGAATAGATACGAATGTACCGCTGCGGATAAGCGCAGTTGCACTGTTCGTCGCGATCGCATTCCTCAGCGCTGCGTGCGGGTTCGTTATCGGGGGTATGAATATAAACGGCGCAGCAGTCGCCGGCCTGGCCTGGTTCGGCGCTATTGATGTCGTCCTGTTTCTCACCTCTCCTGTCGGGGTCACCTCGGGTTCCACTCCACTTGCACTCGGTATTATTGCGGCTGTAATTCTGGGAAGCACGATCGGAGCGAGGCCTGAGACGGGACTCTTGATCGTCGGCACCGCATTGGGACTTATCGTGCTACTTTCGTCGGCATCTGGAATGTCCACCAATTGCGACGAGGTTGATTCTGTGGGATCACTGACAGTGTTTGCCACGTATGCAGTTGTATTCGGAATAGGTCGATGGACGATCGGCAAATTCATGCCCGACCGAGTGCGATGAAAATGAAACACCACCCTTGGCCGAGCCGTCTGTATCTAGACGGACTCGATCTTCTTGCCGATGGCAACGCCATCGACGCGCTGGAACTTCTTCGGGCCGCACAGCGCGAATGTGTCAGAGAAGGCGAACTTCACGGCATTGCACACTGCCTACGATTGATCGGCATTGCACAGGCGGACATCGAACAATTCGCAGATTCGATCAAAACGTTGCACCAGGCACTGGAATTGCTGACAGATCTCGACGATCCGGAATTGACAGCAGACTGTGCCGGCGAACTCGGCCTCGTTCTCGCGGACACAGGTGACAAGCGCGAGGCGATCATGTGGCTCCAGAGATCATGTGACCTCTTCGAATCCTGGGGTGATGTCGAGACCGGAGCCGCATACTGCGGTGTGCTCGCCGAACTGTACGAGGACAGTGGCGCTGTCGCGCATGCGTACGCTGCGTTCAGTCGGGCGGCACGCGGATTCTTCGCCACCGGGCAGATAGAGGAGTCCGCCCGCTGCCACGAAGGTGGTGGATCGTGTCTCCTCGAGATGGAGGACATCACTTCCGCAAAGGCGCAGTTCACCATCGCGCGGACACTCTACCGCGAAGTCGACAAAGGTCCGGAAGCTGCTCGGTGCCAGTACCTCATCGGAATCACGTCAACTGTCGAGGACCTTGCTGACGCCGAAATCGAATTGCACGCGGCAATCGATTTCTTTCGAACGGCTGAAGTCCCTGATGCAGAGGGAGATTGCTGGGAACAACTCGGAGACCTCTACTTCGAGGCTAAACGTGTGACAGACGCAGTCGAGTCCTACCGAGCGGCGATCGCGCTGCACTCGCACACAGACCGTCCAAGTCGCAGCGCACACTGCCACAGGCAGTTGGGACTCTTGCTGTTGCATCTCCGAATGATCGACGACGCAATCACATCCTTGGTATCCGCGCGCAATCTGTTTGCCGACGAACATCCGGACGACGCAGCAGGTATCGACGTCGGCCTCGGAATGATCTACGAAGACCAGGGAAGGCATTCCGATGCAGTTGACGCCTATAACCGTGCGCGACAAGCTCACACACGCCTTGGTGACATCGTTTCTGTGGCCACGTGCGACATGCACTTGGCCACAGTCCAGATGCAGCTCGGTGACTTGGTCTCCGCCGAGCGACTACTGATCTCGGCCTTGGCAGAGTTCAGCGCCGCGGAAGAGCCGGTACTTCGTGCGACATGCCTACGATACTTCGGCGCGCTCGCGCGAGAAAAGCTCGAATTATCCAGAGCGGAAGACTTTGTCAACCAATCGCTCGCACTGATCGTGGGATTGGGCGAGTCCGAGTTGGAGGCGGATTGTCGGCAAGAGTTAGCTCTGGTGTTGATGCAAAACGCTGAATACGAGGCGGCAATTGACGGGCTCGAGTTCGCTCGAGCCGCATTCGTGAACGGGGAGAATGTCGAGAAGTCTGCCGCATGCCAACAGAGTATCGGCGTGTGCCTCCTCTCCTTGGGTCGATACGACGATGCCGAGCAAGCACTACTCGAATCACGAAAAGCCTTTTCGAACAGTGGCATTCGCTTCGGCGTTGCGACCAGCGATTCCCACCTCAGTCAGGTCTATCTTGAGGCCGGAAGGCTCGCCGACGCGGAGAATTCGTTTGTCAAGGCTCGCGCGGCGTTCGACTCGTTCGGCTCGACCGATCGAGTCGCGATGGTCGACCAAAATGTGGGTGGCCTTCATGTCGCGAGAGGAGACTTCGACCTTGCCGAGGCGGCGTTCTCCAGTGCAGCGGAACTTTTCGCCGGTCTGGGGCAACACGCGCGAGCGGCCGTCTGCCGGTGCAATATCGGGGTCGTTGCTTTCATGACCTCGGATTTCGTTCGAGCCAAGAAGGTGCTTACCGAGGCCATCGAAGACTTCGGTTCCGATCTCGCCTACAGACGCAATGTCGGCTGGTGCCAACGTAACCTTGCGTGCGCCGAAATCATGGAAGGAAGTCCCGGCACTGCACTGGTGCACCTAGGTGCCGCACGGGAGCTGTTCCTGGCGCTGAGGACCATGATCGATGTTGCCAAGTGCGACTTCCTGGCCGCCGTATCGATTATTGCGGCCTCCGGTGGCGAACGCTACCGTGAAGCACTCGAACTCGCACTGCCCGCAGTTCAGTACGTCAACGCGCAGCGATTCCAGTTCGAGATCGCCAGTAGTCGACTCTCCTGGGAGAAAACGGCTTCGCAGTGGATGGCGGAGATATTCGTGTGGGCGGACAAATTGGGCGATCGACAGCTCTTGAGCGAGCTCGTCGAGTCGACGATCAACTCCGGAACGCACGTGGCCGAGATTTCGGCCGATCGGTTCCTGACCGATGTCGACATCGAATCGCCGACACCTCAGATCGCCGACGACGCTGGTCTTGGCATGGGCGGTGCAAGTGCCCTCGTCGCCGGCGCGGCACTCCCCATGCGCCCACCTCCGCTACTGCAGATGCCCGGGGGGCAGATCGCACTCGAGCGCTACCTGCGCTCGATGGATACGCGTTACGGCACAGTCTCGGGACCCACCGTGGTTCCGGTGATCTGACGACCTGTGGGCGCGTCAATCACGGTGCGAGTATGTAACTCATCCCTGGAACGTCCTTCAGCACGAAATTCCCGTAACCGTTCATATCACGACCCCGGATGTACCGACCGTCAGCACGATTCTCGACGGAATCGACCCACCCCACGTGGCCGAAGTTGCGGTCGGCACCATGCACGCCCGGCTGGAACACGACGATGCTCCGTGCCTGAGCGTCGGCGACCACCGTCCACCCGTTTGCACGTGCATCGTTGGCCCAGGCCTTGGCATCGCCGTGAATATTGGGGTAATAGCCGGTTGCTTGCTTCCAGTAATTCTTTGCACCCCAAGTGCATTGACCCGGAGTAGCGTCGTTCACTGTCATGCTGCGTCCCATGGCCCGACCACCCGCAAGAGCGGGGGCGGAACACCGGGGAGTCACAGCAGCGTTGGAACCGGTCTCGAGGTAGGAGTCAGTGACATAACCACCGCCGTCGATGGTGTACCAGATCGTAGAAGTTGTCCGGTACGGTCCGGTGATTGCCTGTCCCGGTACCCAACAATTGATTCCGACGTTGGTTCCCGCAGGAATCGTCCGAACCGCCGGTCCGTTCGTATTCGGAGCATTGCGGACGTTAACCTGCTGTATCACCTTGCCGGTCCGTATAGCGGCGCCGGCCTCCGGAGCATGCAGTGCCGTCAGTGCGGTGAGTACAAGTCCCGAAGCGGCAAGTGCCAGAACGGCTGTACGTGTGCGAACTGTCATGAGGGTCTCCTTGGTTGTCGAGAGCTTTCATGTCATGGACCGAACCCCCGGATCATTTGCGCGTGTAGGTCAAACGAACGACAGCCGATTTCCATCAACGATGAAATACTCCGTTCCTGGACAATTTTCGGCACAAGAGGAGAACTGCCATGGCCGGCTCAGGAAAATGGTTGCTCACGTGACTGCGCCTACTCTTACCCCTGAGCACATCAAGAATCTCCCCAACTGGCTCCGAGAAATCGATGTGGCACTCGCCGCAAATCCCCAGGTTGCGATTACCGGCAATCTGCGCGATTTTGTAATACTCCCGCGCCCGGGCACTCCACATCCACGATTTGCAACTGTCATCGAGGCATTGAGCACCCTGTTGTCGATCGCCGGCCACTCATGCCAGATCACTTTCGACATCGTCAGCGGAGCACGCGTACTACACGACAACGAAAGCGGCAGCGCTGCAGCTGTACTGTCGCAGCTGGATCGGAAGGCCTCTGCCCCCGGAACGAGCCAGCTTCCCGCACTTCAACAACTCCTTGAATCAGTTGCCGTCTCCGAACGACCGATGTGTCTCGTCATCGACAACGCCTCCCGCCTGACGCCTGGACCCGACTTCAGTGATCCTGAGTTTCATCGTGTCCTGGTAGTAGCAGAGAAACTGTTGTCCACCGCGCGCCGGAATCCAGTTCCGGGGCCACACATCACGCCGCTGTACAACACGGTCTTCTGGCTTGTCGACCAAGAAAACGATCTACCGCATTGGTTAGTCGCCACAGATGCGGTCCGGGTCGTGTCCATCCCCGCACCTACATTTGGTCAGCGTCGGACAGCAGTGACCAGCCTTGTTCCTTCCCTACCTGGAGGTGTCGACCTAGATCCAACTGCCCGTGAAGCCGTAATCGACAGTTACGCCGCACAAACCAACGGATTGACTCTGCGGTCCATCACCGAGGTCAACCGACTCGCAATCGATCGTCGAATCGCGGCCACGTCGATCGAGGACGCAATCCGCACTTTCCGGGTAGGGGTGCCCGACAATCCCTGGCAAGATCCCGCGCTCAAACAGCGAATTCGTGAGGGTGCCAAGTATCTCGGGAGCAGAGTTCTCGGTCAGCAGGCGCCGATTCGGAAAACGGTTGACATCCTGATTCGATCGACGACCGGCCTGACCGGCGCACAAGGGTCAGGCGACAGCTCCCGTCCGCAAGGCATTCTGTTCTTTGCAGGCCCGACCGGGGTAGGAAAAACGGAGCTCGCGAAGTCGATGGCCGAGTTGGTATTCGGACGCAAGGATGCGTTCATTCGCTTCGACATGAGCGAGTTCTCATCCGAGCATGCCGAAGCCCGGCTGATCGGCGCACCACCAGGGTACGTCGGCTATAACACCGGGGGCGAACTCACGAATGCCGTGCGGCACAATCCCTTCAGCCTGCTCCTATTCGACGAAATCGAGAAGGCGCATCCGAGGATCCTCGACAAATTCCTACAGATTCTCGAGGACGGCCGACTGACCGACGGAAACGGCTCGACCGTGTACTTCTCCGAAGCGTTGATCGTCTTCACGTCGAACCTAGGTGTCTACCGGACCGACAGTCAGGGCGAACGGGTACCCGTCGTCTCCCGAGGTCGGCCATATACCGAGATCGAGTCGACCATCAGAGCTGCTGTCTCCGAGCACTTCACAAAAGACATCGGCAGACCTGAACTACTGAACCGCATCGGCGACAATATTGTGGTCTTCGACTTCATCTCACCGAGAACAGCAGAAGATCTGGTGCCGATGTTCGTCGACAACGTCACGCGGCGCGTGCACAGCATCAGTGGGACACACATCTCGGTGGCCGACTCCGTAATTCAGCAACTCGTCGAATCAGCTTGTGAAAGACTGGATTTCGGCGGTCGTGGGGTCGGAACAATTGTCGAGACAATGCTAGTCAACCCCCTCTCTCGCGCTCTGTTCGAGATGGATATTTCCACAGCCCACGCCACGGTCACCGCGATCACACAAGATTCCACCGGATGGATGGTGACACTGTCGTGACGACGATGCTGCTTTCGCGCCTTCACTATCCGGTAACCAGTCTCGGTTTCGGACGGCGCGCCGGCATCTGGGTCCAAGGTTGTACCGTGCACTGCCGCGGCTGTGTGTCCCGCGATACCTGGCCGGCTGACGAAGCGATGCGCGTTGAAATCGACAGCGTACTGGACTGGTTGAGGGAGCTCGATGACGTCGACGGGATTACGGTCTCGGGCGGTGAACCGACAGATCAGCCCGATGCACTTCGGATACTGCTCAACGGGATCGAGATGTGGCGCGCGACCCGCGCCAATGATGTGGACGTGCTGCTCTACTCCGGCCGTACAACCGATGAACTCGCTCAGTCCCTACCCTGGTTGAGCAAAGCGGTCGATGTTGTGGTCAGCGGTCCGTACATTCGTGAACTAGCTTCCGACAGTGCATTACGCGGATCGTCGAACCAAGTCGTCGAAGTCTGTTCGAAATTGGGCGCCATGCGATATCCGGCGGAAAGCCGTGAAGAAACGTACGCCGATCAGCGTCGGGAAATCGGAGTTCACGTGGACGAACACACAATATGGATGGTTGGAATTCCATTGCAGAATGACATGACGCGTTTGCGTGGGGCACTCGCGGACCGCGGCGTCACTCTCGATCGCACCTCGTGGCTGTCATGACAACCGACCTCGTCACCTGCGGGTGCAATGCGGTTGCCGATCGTTCTGTGTTCGCGCAGTGCCCGGGTTGCGGTATGGACCTGTGGGATCTCGTAGCACCGACCGAACCGACGTCTCAGGATACGCACGAGTCGGAATCTGCGATGTCCCCAAGAACTGTCATCGACCGTCCGAGCACTCGGCGTCGCGTCGGCCATGTTGTCATCGGGAGTCGCGACACGCTCGACATCACCGCAGACGACGTACTGCTGTTGGGCCGAGATGACGACTATCCGCAAGCAGCGATATTCGCGCAATACCCGAATCTCTCACGACGACACGGTATTTTGCGATTCGACGGTAGCTGCTTCCATGTTACGGACACCGGATCGGCAAACGGCATCTTCATCGAAGGGGTTCGAATCAACCCTCAAACCGAATACGAGGTCCGACCCGGTCAAGTTGTACGCCTGGCCGCTGACGTAAGCCTCGACCTGCAGATCGACTGAATTTTCGTACCACCTCGAGGAGGACCCAGGATGAACAACAACGTGGTGGCACAGGCTCTCCTGTTGGATGCGACACTCCCACGCGCCGAGGAAGAGGTACGGGAACGGCAGGCCGCCCAGGACGCGGCGGAAATTCAACAAACGGCGGATCGACTACAGGCCGAAGCCGCCGCAGAACAGGCAAGACGCACTTCCGCCGCGCAGCGCAGCCGCAGGATCGACGGTACAGCTGTACGGCTGGGCGCCCTGGCCGCAATGAGCATCGTTATACCTTGGGCAATAGGACATTTCGTGTTACGCGGCCGAATCTTCTCGGAGGACCCGGGGGTTTTCGAGCCTGAGATCCGGGCACTCCTGCCGTACTTCTGGGCGGAGTTGGTAGCCGGTTGGTCTGTGATCGCGTTGATCGTCGGAGCCGTTCTCGTATGCCGCCCCTGGACGGCGCGAGTGGCGTTCGGATCAGTCGGTGTTGTGCTGCTCATCGGCGGAATTTGGGCTCTCAACACGGGGAAATCTCTCTTCGCCGGCGCCGAGGAGGACTCGATAGCCAAGCTGTCCTCGACAGCATTTCCCTTCACCCAAAGATATCTCGAGTGTGGCCATGCACTGGAATTGACTGTCCGCGCACCCGAGGGGACGACTGTCCCGGACCAGCTGTGGCAGATGTATCTGGGATCGGACAAGGGATACACAGGCGAAGGGTGCAACCGTGTCTCCGTCTACAAAGGATGGATCTATATGGGTTACCTATCCCTCACTGACGGTGACGAATTCGATGACTCGTCTGATGCCCGTTGGACATACGTCGGCGCCAATGATGAGGTTCTCGCGTCCAACTCGTGGGTGCAGAATCACGACCCAGCAGAAGTGTGGCTCAACGTTCGCACCGAATGGGGGCGCACCGTCTCGACAAATCTATTGGACGCGGGGAACAATGGATTGGCCATTCGCTGAGAACCTCACTGACCGAATCCCCGTCTGATCGAAGCGAACCAACCGGACGTCTCACGCGCCGCTACTGATTGCTCGACTCGCTTTGCCACCGACGCGATGTACTTTCGGGCAACCGCATCGTCCGACGCCGCGATCAACAGCGCATTGGCAGTGAGTCCGGCTCGCTCGTCGGAAGAAATCGA
This sequence comes from Rhodococcus globerulus, assembly GCF_019334125.1. NCBI lineage: Bacteria > Bacillati > Actinomycetota > Actinomycetes > Mycobacteriales > Nocardiaceae > Rhodococcus > Rhodococcus globerulus. The sequence continues at coordinate 4,326,070 of NZ_CP079698.1, read as the reverse complement.
AACCCTCGCAGACCTGGCCTGATCGTCCGCCTGCTCGACCATGTCATGCCAGTTCGCATCAATCATCCTGTATCTTCCACGCTCCGCGGAAGAACCGTCGATGCCCGCAAGAATATGGGTCTCGAATAGTCGGCTCACGACCGTCACCGTGCTGGCTGACTGAGCTAACTTCCGTAAATCTCCAGGAGTGGAGATCGGATGATCGCGATACGTCAAAGTAGCGGCCGGCGCTAGCTGAGATACGAAGTAGACCGCAATCTCGTCGGGTCCCCACAGGTCGCTGTACGTTCGCAACTCCGCATAACTGGCCCTCGTCTTCACCTCGTCCTTCAGCCACGCCAGCAATACTTGCGCTCGACGACCACTGACGGCACGTGCGGCAGCTTTGGGATCTGCGGCCATTGCCTCCCCCAATTCGCGAGGGTCTCGAAACTCCCCGACACCGGCGAGTGCAAAAGGCGGTATGGAATGCTGATTCTCCTGGGTTGTGCCGGTACCGAATTCCGAATCGGGAACCTTTGATACGTCGATTAGTCGATGCACCTTCGGTGCACCACCTCCGCACCATTCGCCGACTTCCCGCATCGACCAACGGAATTCACGGTCACGGGTGAGCAATCCGGCAAGCAGAAGCTGCCACCGCTTCTTCTCGTGCTCGGTGAACGGCAATTCATTGATCTCACCCAATGCGATGTCTCGCACGGTGAGTTCGTTCTCGATCCGATCGTCGCTGATCCAATGCCCGTCCGACCGTTGAAAGTAGTTGCGCCCAACAATGATTTGGTACATCGTCATGCCAACACTCCACCAGTCGTCGGCCTGGGTGTAGTACCGCATCGCACCAGGAGCGCTGTAAGCGAGAGTTCCCTTTCCCGTGTTCGACAGCCTGGACCGTCCGGCGAGGTCGACGCTCAGGCCGAAGTCTGTGAGAACCAAATCCAAGGGCCGATCGGTACGCACCAGGATGTTCTTCGGGTTGATGTCGCCGTGTACCAATTTCATGCCCGTGTCAGGCCCTTGCATTCCGTGCAGCGCCCCGGCCAACTCCCTCAGAATGTCGACCGCATCTCCGTGAGTGATCTTGCCCGAGTGTCGGTTCATGTGATCTTCGAGTGTCCCGAGAGCACAGAACTCCATCACTTCGTAAGAGACACCATCGTCCTGTCCACGGGCGAATACCTGGACCGTGTGTTCGGCTCGGAATCGATCACGATATGCGGCAGAACCGAAATCTGTTCTGTAGGTCGGAGGATGCTGGAACATCTTGATCGCGACTTGATTGCCGACGGTATCCGTGCACAGCCACACCGTCGCCTCGCCCCCGCGGCCCAGTTCGCGAACGATACTGTATCTCTGCGCGAGAGTTGTTGGCAGGTTCTCGCGAATGTAGTTTGAGGGCTGCGCAATTGGAGTTGCACCGTCAAGCCTGGTGGCAGGTGCGGGAACTCGTCCGCCGTCAAGACGCGTCACATCAGCCATGCATTTCTCCGTTCGCGGTGCGCTTGTGCGCGGTGATTCGCGCCAAGGTGATGTTGTCCCCTCCGCCGCCGGACAGGGCCAGATCTCGGAGTTCACAGAGGATGTTGTTCGAATCGCCTGCCATCAACCGCTCTATGTCGAGTTCGTCGGCGTAATCGTCAAGACCGTCGGTGCACAGCAGTAGCCCAGGTTTGCCCGGTATTCGGCATTCGAAGAACGCGGGCTCGAGGACCACCCGACGCCCACCTCCGAGCGCTTGAGTGAGTGCATTCGTATCAGCTGATCGGTGATCAACGGTCAACTGACCTAGGTAGTCACCATCCATGCAGTAAACACGAGAATCTCCGACGTTGAATACCAACGCACTTCCGTCGGGGAACACCACCACCCCAGCAACCGTGCAACCCATGCCCCGCAGATACGGCTGTTGATCGGACAGATCGTTAATGGAATCCGATGTTCGCTGCACCAACACCCGAACTGCCTCACGCGCGCTCTGTGCATCCGCAATGTGATCGAAATAGCCTGGAGTGGTGAGCATTTCACAGGCAAGTCGGCTGGCTTCCTCACCTGCTGCGTGACCGCCCATGCCATCGCATACGACAAGCGTCACAGGTGCGGTCACGAGCACGTCGGTTTCCCACACCGTTGGGCTCATACCCCGGAGCGACCAGCCGAGCCAGCCGATACCGTCCTCGTTGTTCGTGCGCACCGCACCATGATGCGTCAGCCCGGAAACTCGCACGGCCACCACTTCCGTCACAGCCCTGTCTCCCGGACTTGCGCACGAGTCGATCTACGCGCGGTTCGGATTCCTTCCCCATGAGGTTCGACAACGCGAACAAGCGACACCGGGAGAACACCAGCCGGGATTCTGCGGACCCGCCCCGGCGACACACCACGGCGTTCGAGTGCTCCCAACATCGGATCGAGGTCGCCACACAGCGCTTGATCGGCGGCCGTATCCGCCGCTTTGTCGTTACGGTCTGCGAAACCGATCGAGTGCAGGTCGACCTCCCCTTCGGATACTCGGGCGCGAACTCCATGAGTTGTCGAGCCGGCGCGACTCAACACCACGCTGTCCGGACCACCACCGTCAACTTCGGTGGTGACGTATCCCAGTTCCTCGAGTGACTCTCGTACCGCTTCGAGCACGTACTGGCGCTCCACTTCTGCCGTGACGCGGGCAGTCGCCGCATCTACGAGATTCGTCACTGCGTCCAGAATCGCAGCAGCGGAACGTTGACACTCGATCTCGTTGGCTGCCTGCGCCAAAAGGCCGCCGACTGCTGCGGCATCCTGCAAAGCAGCCGCCTTCACTCGCAGCGCGTCGAGCCGAGAATTATCCGCACCGACCCGATTCGTGATGGCGTTCCGTTCGGAAATCTGCGCATCAAGTTCGTCGAGGAGCATCGGGGCACGATCCAGCGGTGCCGTCACGACAGCCACTGCAAAATCTTCGATTTCGGATGCCGGTTCGACAAGTCGACCGAGACGGCGGGACACCTGATCCGACAGCCGCTTACGACGCTCGGCAGCAGTGCAATCCGACGCATTCCTCGAGGTATCGACAGACTTGTCAGCGTCGACCGGTCTCGCCACTCGCGCCGCTTCCTCGACTGCCGCGAGGTCCGTTAGAACGGCTTCCAGATCGTGATCGAACCGTCGTGATCGATTCTCCCGCACCTTCGCGTCCAACTGCCGATTCGACTGATTCACTTCATGTTCGAGCTGATCCGCGAGAGCTTCCATCTGCGCGGTGTCGTCGGCAGCCACCGTCGGAATCGCTACTGCGAGGATGGGAAGATCGTGTGCGTGGCAACGTGCCGACAAGCGAATCGCCGCAGATTCGATCTGCCGCCATCGTGCAAGTAACTGTCGGCTTCGCTGCTCCTCGGCAAGACGACGCGCCACTTTCGGGTCAACTCGGTACTGAATTCCCTTCGGACCGCTCATCGAATTCCTCACCGCGCATGAAACCGCTGACCAAAACAACGCAACGAGATATTTTTGCACTGAAAATGGTCCCGTGTCTGTCGCGTGATCGACCGACAAGCCACCTGGGCTGAATTGCTTCTGAAACGTCCCCGCGGGGACGATATTTCAGGCAAGAAGTGACGGAGCGTGAGCACAGCGGTCATGACGGAGGGATACAACGTTGGACGATCCACCCGAAGAGGCATACGGGCGAGTGACGAACCCGGAACGGTTTGCTCCGTTGATACCGGCTGCCGAAGAGTTGATCAGCGATCTCGCACGCAGGTTCGACGTGACGATTTCCCGCGGTCCGGCGGCACCGTCGAAGTCCAAGACCGTCGCGACGTTGGAGTCTGTACAGATAACTCCAGTTCACGTGGACCAGGCACCGCTCGCGATCACCTTCACCTCGTTTCCCGGGTTGTATCTCGACGTCGGTGCGTGGCAGCACATCGCGCTCCCCGCATGCGGATGCGACGCGTGCGATGAGGATGCCGAAGACGTTGCGCGGGAACTGGCAAACTACGCCGAAGCTCTTACCACCGGGCAGCTGTCCGAACGCATCACGGGCAGCATCCCACCGGTCCTCGAACATTCCTGGGAAGGCAATGACTGGGGGCGTAGCGGCAAAACACCTCTGTCCAAGGAGCGAGCCGCTGAACTTCGGGCCGCACCGGTGCAACCGCCGCAGGATGGCCACTGGAAACCATGGTCGACGACACTGCCCTCCTGACGACACTGCCCTCCTAGACTGAAAACTCAGACGCGAAAGACAGGAGGCTGAGGTGGCCGATAAAGCTGAGGTGGCCGATACGACAGTGGCCGAGGTAATCGCCGAACTGGCCGCACTCGAGGATCCGAAAGCCCGCGCGGTGAACGAGAAGCACGGCGACGATCACGGCGTGAACCTCAGCAAATTGCGCGCCATCGCGAAGCGACTGAAGACGCAGCAGAAACTCGCACAACAGCTTTGGAAGACGGAGGACACCGCAGCGCGCCTGCTGGCGATCCTGATCTGCCGTCCGAAGGCGTTCGACCGCGACGAGTTGGACGCCATGTTGCGGGAGGCCCGCACTCCCAAGGTTCACGACTGGCTCGTGAACTATGTAGTGAAGAAGAACCCGCACTCCGAGGAACTGCGCCTCGCCTGGTCAGGCGATTCGGATCCAGTGGTCGCGAGCGCCGGTTGGGCACTGACCACCGAGCGCGTGGCGAAGAAACCCGAGGGCCTCGACCTAGCGCGTCTGCTCGACGTCATCGAGGCGGAGATGAAGGACGCCCCCGATCGCTTGCAGTGGGCGATGAACCACACCCTGGCTCAGATCGGGATCGAGCACGCCGAGTACCGGGCGCGGGCAATCGACATCGGTGAACGACTGCGGGTACTCGAGGATTACCCGACTCCCCCGAACTGCACATCTCCGTTTGCACCCATCTGGATCAACGAGATGGTCCGACGACAGAACAACGCGTAATTTCCGGACTACCTCAACCAACAAAAAACGAGGCCACAAACTCGAAAGAGTTTGTGGCCTCGTCTGTGGTGGGCGAAGGGGGACTTGAACCCCCACGTCCCTAAGGACACTGGCACCTGAAGCCAGCGCGTCTGCCATTCCGCCACTCGCCCGAGCAACGTCGAAACATTATCACGACAACATTTGAAACTTCTATTCGTACTGGTCACGGCATGAAACGAAGAACACAGGGTACTTCAGTGGGAGGAACCGATATCATGCAGGAACCAGAGGCAGATACTGCCGAACAGCCGTTTGACAGTACCGTGGAACCTGACAGTAGTTCGAACGACACGCGAGTGGGCGATGCCGGCGCTAGTTGCCGAGCATTTTTCCACCGGGAAATGCGAAGCGAGAGGAGACCCCGATGGGCATCGTTCAGCGTTTTGAGCGAAAGCTTCAAGGAGCTGTCGGCGACGCATTCGCACGTGTCTTCGGCGGCGGCGTCGTACCGCAAGAAGTAGAGGCTGCGCTCCAACAGGAAGCGCGCGACCGCGTCGAGCACCTCGGCGGCGGAATTCTCCTTGCCCCCAACCACTATGTGATCACGATCAACAATTCGGATCACGAGGAGTTGGCGGCCGACCGCGACCTCACTATCAAGGCTTTCAGCCGGCATCTGCAGGATTTCATCCGAGATCAGGGCTGGCAGACGTATGGCGATATTTCGGTGACTTTCGAGCCCTCGCCTACATTGCATACCGGTCAGTTCCGCACCCGCGGCACTGTCGACCCGGACGACGATGCCGATCAGGCATCGCCCCGGTCCAATGTTCCGCAGGTATCGTCTCGACCGCCACAATCACCTGCACCTATTGTTCCCCCTGTTTCGAATCCAGTCCCGTCACAACCAGGAGCCGGCACCATGACGCAGAACTCAGGCTACGAGTCCAGCCGCGAACCGGCTGGTCGCCAGCCCGATCAGCAGCCGGCGCGCAACGGATACTCACACGACGACGGCAACTACCCGGCACCACGGGGCCAGGAAGCGCCGCCGCAGAACGGGTACGACCGCGGCGACGGTTACCGCACCGGTGACGATCAGCCGCAGCAGGCGCCCTACGACCAGGGCGGGTACAACCAGCAGGGCTACCAGCAGCAGCCGTACAACAACAACCAGCAGGCGTACCAAGGCAGCTACGACCAGCAGGGTTACCAGCAGCAGCAGCCGTACGACGCTCAGCAGGGCGGCTACCAGCAGCCTGCCTACGATCAGCAGTCCTACGACCAGGGCGGTTACAACCAGCAGGCGTACCAGGGTGGTTACGACCAGCAGGGTTACCAGCAGCAGCCGTACGACGCCCAGTCTTACGATCAGGGCAGCTACGAACAGCAGGGTTACCAGCAGCAGCCGTACGACGCTCAGTCTTACGATCAGGGCAGCTACGACCAGCAGGCATACAACAATCAGGGCGGCAACTACGACCAGACACAGTCGTACGCCCAGCAGGGTTACAACCAGGGTGGTTACGCGCCCGCAGCCCCGCAGGCTGCTGTGACGGCAACCCTCCAGCTCGAGGACGGCAGTGGACGCCACTTCCAGCTCCGCGATGGCAGCAACATCATCGGCCGCGGCCAGGAAGCACAGTTCCGCCTTCCCGACACCGGTGTTTCACGTCGTCACATCGACATCCGCTGGGACGGCCGGACGGCAATGCTGTCCGATCTCGGTTCCACGAACGGCACCACAGTTAACGGGGCGCCGGTTCAGGACTGGCAACTCGCCGACGGCGACATCATTCGCGCTGGTCACTCCGAGATCTTGGTCCGTATCCTCTGAGTGTGACGAAGGTTGCTGGCGAATATTCCGATAACAATCGAACATAGGGCGGTCCGTCGGCGCGCCTCCGGCACTCCATGTCAGTATCGTGATCTTTCGGGGCCCCGTGCCCCATATGATGCTGCCAGTCGACAACGCTCGAACCCTTGCTGCGGCGGGGATCGAGCCATAGAAGGAGGTGGACAGCCGTGCAGGGCCTGATTCTGCAACTCACACGGGCAGGCTTTCTGCTCCTCTTGTGGCTGTTCGTCTGGGCAGTCCTGCGCACGCTGCGGTCGGATATCTACGCCGGCTCCGGAGTGCGTGTTCCTCAGCGGTACACACGCGCCGGGAAAGTCCTCCCCTCCCTCGGTAAAACGAAGGTGCCTCGCTATCTGGTCGTCACACAGGGCGCTCTCGCCGGCACTCGCATCACGTTGGGTTCGCAACCCGTCATGATCGGTCGCGCCGACGATTCCACGCTGGTCCTGACCGATGACTACGCGTCGACGCGCCATGCGCGGCTCTCCCAACGCGGGGCCGACTGGTACGTCGAAGATCTTGGTTCCACCAACGGCACTTACCTGGACCGCGCCAAGGTCACCACGGCTGTGCGGGTCCCGTTGGGTACCCCGGTCCGTGTCGGCAAGACGGTAATCGAGTTACGCCCGTGACCCTTGTTCTCCGCTACGCGGCGCGCAGCGACCGTGGTCTGGTGCGCTCCAACAACGAAGATTCCGTGTACGCGGGCGCTCGCCTCCTGGCTCTGGCCGACGGTATGGGCGGCCACGCGGCCGGTGAAGTTGCGTCGCAGCTGATGATCGCGGCACTTGCCCATCTCGACGACGACGAGCCCGGCGAGGATCTGCTCGGCAAGCTAGAGGCGGCAACGCGTGAGGGCAACGACTCCATTGCCGATCATGTCGAGGAAGAACCTGAACTCGACGGCATGGGGACAACGCTCACCGCGATTCTCTTCTCGGGCAGCAAGCTCGGCCTGGTGCATATCGGTGACTCGCGCGCGTATCTGCTGCGCGACAACCATCTGACGCAGATCACCCGCGACGACACTTTTGTTCAGTCCTTGGTCGACGAGGGCCGGATCACTGCAGAGCAGGCACACACTCACCCGCAGCGGTCGCTGATCATGCGCGCGCTGACGGGCAACGAGATCGAGCCGACGCTCACCATGCGCGAAGCCCGCGCCGGCGATCGTTATCTCCTGTGCTCCGACGGATTGTCCGACGTGGTCAGCGACGAAACCATCGAGAACACGATGCGCGAGGGCTCGCAGGAAGAGTGCGCGGACCGACTCATCGAGTTGGCCCTGCGCAGCGGCGGTCCGGACAACGTCACCGTCGTCGTGGCCGACGTCATCGACCTCGATTACGGACAGTCACGTCCCATCGTCGCGGGCGCCGCGTCCACCGAGGAAGAAGAGTTCACTCCTCCTCCCAATACCGCTGCCGGACGCGCTGCCGCTATGCGTCCACCGCGCGCGACACCCAAACGTGTTGTTTCCCAGCCTGAACCCGAGCCGAAGAAGAAGCGGAACCGGTTGTGGTGGGTGGTTATCGCCGTTGTGCTGCTCGCGGTGATCGGAGTTGGCGCCGTCATCGGACGCACCGTTATCCGCAACAACTACTACGTCGGAGCCGACGAGGGCCGCGTCACGGTGCTGCGCGGAATTCCCGGTTCAGTCCTCGGTTACTCGCTGCAGGAAGCTGACCTGATCGGGTGCGTCGGCGACGACGACGTCCTGACGCTTGTCTCCCCGAACGAGATCCCGAGCGATTGCAACGTCCTCGAGGTGACCGATCTGCAACCGTCGGCGCAGGAACAGGTCAGGGCCGGGCTGCCGTCTGGCAATCGTACGGACGCGCAGAGCCAGATGATCCGGCTCATCGGCGGCGACCTTCTGCCTCGTTGTGAATCGATTCCGTCCACCACGACTTCGGCGACTCCGACGCCGCCGCCGGTGGGAACAGCGGTGGTTCCGACTACCGAAGCGCCGCCGCCACCGGTAGAGCCTGTGCCTCCCGTGGCAACAACCACCACTCCGACACCGGCACCGACCCCGACCGGAATTCCCGGTCAGACTTGCAGGACGGTCAACTGATGTCGTCCAACGCCACTGCTGGGACGGCTTTTCCGAGCCCGCCCGGAGGTTTTGCTCCGGCGCCGGTCCAGTCCACTCGGCGCAACATGGAACTGATGCTGCTCGGGTTTGCCGTCATCATCACCACGGTGTCACTGCTGCTGGTGGAGGCAAGCCAGGAGCAGAAGATCACTCTGGATCTGGCGAAGTACGCGCTCGCGTACACGGGTCTGTTCCTGATTGCACACTTGGCGATCAGGCGATATGCGCCGTACGCGGATCCGTTGCTGTTGCCGATCGTGGCATTGCTCAACGGCCTCGGCCTGGTCCTGATTCACCGTCTGGACCTGGCCGACCAACAGACTGCGCTGTACAACGGCGTCGAAGCGCCATCGCCGGACGCTAACCAGCAGGTCATGTGGACGGCCCTGGCGATTGCGGGTTTTGTTCTGCTGCTGGTGTTCTTGAGGGACTACCGGTTGATGGCCCGGTTCAGCTACACGCTGGGTCTGGCCGGACTGGTGTTTTTGGCGATCCCGGCAATCCTGCCGGCGAAGTTCTCGAGTGTGAACGGCGCGAAGATCTGGATTCGTCTGCCCGGATTCAGCATTCAGCCTGGTGAGTTCGCCAAGATCCTGCTGATCATCTTCTTTGCGTCGGTCCTGGTTGCCAAGCGCGATCTGTTCACCACGGCCGGCAAGCACTTCCTCGGCATGGACTTTCCGCGTGCCCGCGATCTCGGTCCGATCCTGCTCGCCTGGATCGTGTCCGTCGGGGTGCTCGTGTTCGAGACCGACCTCGGTACGTCGTTGCTGCTGTTCAGCACGGTGCTGGTGATGCTGTACATCGCCACCGAGCGCGTGGGGTGGCTCGTGATCGGTGGCGGACTGCTCGCCATCGGATTCTTCTTCGCCTACAAGATGTTCGGCCACGTCCGCGTGCGCGTCGACACCTGGCTGGACCCGCTCGGCGACTACGCCAACACCGGTTATCAGATTTCACAGTCGCTGTTCGGCCTGGCCACGGGCGGTATCGCCGGTACAGGCTTGGGCAGTGGCCGGCCCAATCAGGTGCCGTTCGCCAAGACCGACTTCATCATCGCGACCATCGGCGAAGAGTTGGGGCTCATCGGCCTCGCTGCTGTCTTGATGTTGTTCCTGATCCTGATCGTTCGTGGCCTGCGCACGGCACTGGCCGTGCGTGACAGCTTCGGCAAGCTGCTTGCCGCCGGCTTGTCGTTCACCATCGCGATCCAGATCTTTGTCGTCGTCGGCGGCGTCACCAAGCTGATTCCGCTCACAGGTTTGACGACGCCATTCATGTCGTACGGCGGTTCGTCGCTTCTCGCGAACTACCTCCTGATGGCCATCCTCATCCGAATCTCCGACGCGGCCCGCGCGCCGGTAGTTGCCAAGAAGAAGGGTCCGCCCCCTATCGCCGACGCCAATACCGAGATGATGCCGCGCGTATGAACATTCCCCTACGCCGCGTCGCGATGGCCGTCATGTTGATGGTTGTCGCACTCCTCGCCAACGCGACTTACGTTCAGGTCATCAAAGCCGATGACCTGCGGGCCGACCCCCGCAACTCGCGGGTGCTGCTCGACGAGTACTCACGCCAGCGCGGTCAGATCTCCGCTGCCGGTCAGGTACTGGCCTCATCCAGCATCACCGAGGATCGGTACAAGTACCTGCGCGAATACCCCAATCCGTACCCGTACGCGCCGGTGACCGGCTTCTACTCGATGCAGTACGGCAGCACCGGCCTCGAGCGCACCGAAGATCCGATCCTCAACGGTTCGGACAACCGGTTGTTCAGCCAGCGATTCTTCGATCTGGTGTCCGGTCGCGATCCGCGCGGCGGAAACGTCGTGACAACTCTCAATCCGGCAATGCAGCAGGTTGCCTACGACCAGTTGACCAGCAAGGGCTACACCGGTTCCGTCGTTGCGATCGAGCCGAGCACCGGCCGAATCCTGAGCATGGTGAGCACACCGAGCTACGACCCGAACCTGCTTGCGGGCCACGACGGCGCCGAGACGACAAAAGCGTGGGACGAACTGAACGCTGACCCAGCCGATCCGTTGGTGAACCGGGCTATTTCCCAGACCTACCCGCCCGGCTCGACGTTCAAGGTGATCACCACCTCGGCTGCGCTCACGAACGGTGCTACCCCGGAGGATCAGTTGACTGCGGCGCCGCAGATCACGCTGCCCGGAACCAGCACCACGCTCGAGAACTACAACGGAAGCACCTGCGGATCCAATCCGACGGCGTCGCTGCGTGACGCGTTTGCGCGTTCCTGCAACACCGCATTCGTCGAGCTGGGTATCAAGGACGGCGCCGACGCCATCAAGGACGAGGCCAAGGCATTCGGCATCGGCCCCAACACTCCCGCCATCCCGTTGTCGGTCGCAGACAGCACCGTCGGCGACATCCCCGATGACGCGGCCCTCGGACAGACCAGTATCGGTCAACGCGACGTCGCTGTGACGCCGCTCGAGAATGCCGTGATCGCCGCTACCGTCGCCAACGGTGGTGTGCGGATGGCTCCCAATCTGATTTCCCAACTGCAGGCACCGGACCTGACCGAGCTCAGTGCACCGGCCCCGGTATCGATGGGCCAGGCGATTTCACCGACGGTGGCGGCAACTCTGACCGATCTGATGATCGGCTCGGAGAACTTCACCGGCGGCGAGGGCAAGATCCCCGGCGTCCAGATCGCATCCAAGACAGGCACCGCCGAGCATGGCGTGAATCCGCGCGAAACACCGCCGCATGCCTGGTACATCGCGTTTGCACCGGCTCAGAATCCGACGGTTGCAGTCGCCGTCATCGTCGAGAACGGTGGCGACCGCGGACTTGCCGCTACCGGTGGCTCGGTGGCTGCACCGATCGGTCGAGCAGTTATCGCAGCCGGAATACAAGGGGGCTGAACCATGGCGTTGAACAATGGCGCTTTGATCGCCGATCGTTACCGACTGAACCGTCTCATCGCCACCGGCGGTATGGGACAGGTCTGGGAAGCCACGGATTCTCGGCTCAATCGACGCGTTGCCGTCAAGGTACTCAAGTCCGAGTTCTCGTCCGATCCGGAGTTCTTGGAACGTTTCCGGTTCGAGGCGCGCACCACAGCGCAGCTGAATCATCCTGGCATTGCCGGTATTTACGATTACGGCGAGACTCGGGACAGCTCAGGCGATTCCACTGCCTACCTGGTGATGGAACTGGTCAACGGCGAACCGCTCAATGCCGTGTTGGCGCGCGTCGGCCGTCTTGCGGTTCCCCATGCGCTGGACATGCTCGAGCAGACCGGTCGGGCCCTGCAGGTTGCGCACGATGCAGGTGTGGTGCACCGGGACGTCAAGCCGGGCAACATCCTCATCACACCCGCAGGTCAGGTCAAGATCACCGATTTCGGTATCGCGAAGGCCGTCGAGAGCGCGCCTGTCACGCGCACCGGAATGGTGATGGGCACCGCCCAGTACATCGCTCCCGAGCAGGCCCTCGGGCAGGACGCCACGTCGGCCAGTGACGTGTACTCGCTGGGAATCGTTGGTTACGAAGCACTTTCAGGCCGTCGCCCGTTCACCGGCGACGGCGCTTTGACCGTCGCAATGAAGCATGTCCAGGAGATTCCGGCTCCGATGCCGGCCGACCTGGCGCCCAACATCCGCGAACTCATCGACATCACGTTGACCAAGGACCCGGCCGGTCGCTACGCAAACGGTGGCGAATTCGCCGACGCCGTCGCAGCCGTCCGCGCTGGAAGGCGTCCGCCGCCACCAGGATTGGGCCAGGGCGGCACGCTGCCCCCGACGGGCGCCACTCAGATAATGCCCCCGACCGCCGGCTACGCGGGTCCGGCCGCGATGGCCGCTGACGATGCGGCCGCAGCAGGTGGACTGACCAGTGGCCAGAAGGCGATGGCGTGGGCCGGCGGTGGTTTGATCGCTCTGGCGTTGATCATCGGCGGCGTGTGGATCGCGACGGACGGCCCTGACAATTCCTCGCCGGCCGTCGTGACGTCGTCGACAACCACGCGTCCCACGACGACAACAACGCGGCCGACGACAACAACGACGCGTCCCACCACCACCACAACCGTCGAGCCGACCACCACGACAACGCGGCCGACGACAACAACGACCGAGCCGACCACCACGACAACAACGGTGCCGACTACGACGACCACCACCGAGCCGACCACCACAACGACCACAACCACCACGACAACTACAACCACCACGACAAACGCTGCAGAAGAACCGCTAGGACAAGACGAATGACGACACCTCGTAATCTCTCCTCCCGATACGAGCTGGGTGAGATTCTCGGCTTCGGTGGAATGTCCGAGGTTCATCTGGCACGCGACCTCCGCCTCAGCCGAGATGTAGCCATCAAGGTCCTGCGGGCCGACCTCGCGCGCGACCCTACGTTCTACCTGCGATTCCGTCGTGAGGCACACAATGCTGCCGCACTGAATCACCCAGCGATCGTGGCCGTCTACGACACCGGTGAGGCCGAGACCGACGCCGGACCGCTGCCGTACATCGTGATGGAGTACGTCGATGGCGACACCCTGCGTGACATCGTGCGCAGCAACGGCCCGATGGCGCCGCGTCATGCGATGGAAGTGATCGCGGACGTCTGCGCCGCACTCGACTTCAGTCACCGCAACGGCATCGTCCACCGTGACGTGAAGCCGGCCAACATCATGATCAACCGCGCCGGCGCCGTGAAGGTGATGGACTTCGGTATCGCCCGAGCGATCTCCGACGCGTCCAGCCCGATGACGCAGACGGCTGCCGTGATCGGCACCGCCCAGTACCTCTCACCCGAGCAAGCTCGCGGCGAGCAGGTCGACGCACGTTCGGACGTCTACTCGCTCGGCTGTGTGCTGTACGAGGTCCTGACCGGTCAGCCGCCGTTCTCCGGCGACTCTCCCGTTGCCGTGGCGTACCAGCATGTCCGTGAGGATCCGCCGACGCCGTCGGAGATCAACCCCGACATTCCGCGCGAGCTGGATTCGATCATCCTCAAGGCGATGAGCAAGAACCCCGCCAACCGTTACCAGAGCGCGGGCGACATGCGAAGCGATCTGGTTCGGGTGCTTGGCGGCCAGCGTCCGAGCGCGCCGATGGTGATGAACGACGAGGATCGCACCACGATTCTCGGTGCCGTCGGCAGCGAGACCGGAAATCTCCGCACCGCAGCTGATCCCGTTGCTCCCGTCACCACCGCCGCCGCGAGTAGGCGGGCACCGGAGCCGCCGGCCAAGAAGAAAGGTCTGCGCTACGCGTTGATGGGCTTCGCCGCCGTCATCGTCATCGCGTTGATCGGAGCCTTCCTGTGGCAGGTGAACTCGCCGAAGACGGAAACCGTCGCCGTGCCGACGGGCCTGACCAATCAGCCCGCCGATTCCGCGGAGGCGACTCTCCGCAACGCCGGCTTCAACGTCGAGCGGCAGAACAAGACCGACAAGGTTGTTGCGCCGGGCAATGTGATCACCACGCGCCCGGTCGGCGGAGTCAACCTCGAAAAGGGCAGCACAGTCACGCTCGACGTCTCCACCGGACCGGAGCAGGTCGCCATCCCGCGCTTGACCGGATTGAGTCAGGACGACGCCGAACGCAAACTCACCGCCATCGGCCTGCGACTCGATCCCACGATCGGTCAGGCCGCGTCGACGATCGCCGAGGTGGACAAGGTTGTCGGTCAAGATCCGGCGGTCGGGGTTTCGGTTGTTCTCGATTCGGCTGTCTCGATCACCGTCGGTTCCGGTCCCGAACAGGTCCGCGTTCCCGATGTCACTGGCCAGCGTGAAGAGGTGGCGCGACCCAACATCGAAGGTGCCGGATTTGTCGTTCAGATAACCGAGATCGACTCAGGCCTGCCTGCAGGCCAGGTCGTCTCCACTGATCCCGTCGGTGGAACGTCTGCCACCAAGGGCTCGACGGTGACGCTTCGGGTGTCAAACGGCAACAAGATCGCGATTCCCGATCTCACCAACAAGACCGTCTCCGAAGCGTTGACCACGCTGCGTGCAGCCGGTTGGGCGGGAACGGCCGGCCAGTTGGTGCAGACGCAGACCACCACACTGATACCGGAAATGGTCGGCAAGATTCTCTCGCAGACTCAGCCCGCCGGGTCCGAGATCTCCAAGGACGCGGTCGTCACGGTCAGTGTGGGAGCGTTGGGAATTCCCAACCGATAGTTCAGAGTCGGTAAATCAGAGTATTGCCGGCAGGGCTCCACCGAGCGCCGACGCGACCTCAGCTTCGAGGGCAGCGACAAGCGCTTCCGGTGGAGCCTCGCCGCATACCGTCAACCAGTTGGCCAGCATCCGATGCCCACCCTGCGTGAGGACGGATTCGGGGTGGAACTGCACGCAGTGAATGGGAAGTTCGCGGTGGCGCATCGCCATCACGACGCCACTCTCGGTGTGCGCGGTGATTTCCAGTTCGTCGGGAATGGTGTCCTCGAGGACCGTCAGCGAGTGGTAGCGCGTCGCAGTGAACGGATTGGGCAAACCGGCCAGTACGCCGACGTTCATGTGAAGAACCTTGCTCGTTTTTCCGTGCAACAACTCCGGTGCACGGTCCACGGTGGCACCGAAAGCCGCGCCGATCGCCTGATGGCCGAGGCAGACACCGAGTACCGGCGTCTTGGTTTCGGCACATACCTTCACCAGGTCCATGGTCACTCCCGCACGCTGCGGAGTGCCGGGGCCGGGGCTCAGGAGAATGCCGTCGAACTGCTCTGCAGCCGCATGAAGCCCGCCCGGAGCGGTCAGTCGCGGATCGTCGTTACGCCACACCACGGCTTCGGTTCCGAGCTGACCCAGGTACTGAACCAGGTTGAACACAAAGCTGTCGTAGTTGTCGACGACGAGAATCCTCATAGGAGCAGGGTAAACGCCCGAGCTAACCGCCGGTGTACGCGGGCACTGTGATCTCGCCCGAACTCGCCTGGGTATAGCCGAGACCGAACCTGGTGGCGTACTGCTTGAACACGCGAATTCCCGGTTCGCCGGCCAACGCCGCCTCGAGCTGTTCGGTGTTGCCGATCGCTCGCATCACGTACGGCGGGCTGTACGTCCGACCATGCAGGAGCAGCGTGTTGCCGATACACCGCGGCGCCGACGTGTTCACGATTCGCTGGTCCTGCATCCCGACCGCTTCGGCTCCGCCCGCCCACAGAGCGTTCAGGACACTCTGGACGTCCTGCTGATGGACCACGAGGTCGTCCGGGGTGGCGTCGACGGGATACTTGCCATCCGCATTGCGCGGAGCGTCGGTCATGGTGACGACTACACCGGGACCGGTCATGGCCGTCAGACCCGCGTCGACGGCCATCGCGTCGAGTTGCGCAAGCGCCTCGGCAACGCCGTCGTCGGACCGCGCGGCCTCCACTTGCAGTTCATTCAGTTGCGCCGAGAGTTCGTCGCGCGTCGAGGAGATACCGTCGGCGTTTGCCTGTGCGCTGCGCACAAGATCGGAGAGCCTGGTGCTGTCGGTGACCTGAAGCTGATTTTCTTCGGCCGAACGCGAAGCGGTGGCGACCATCAGTCCCGCCACGAGGCAGACAACAAGGACACCGACGCGCCAGAAGGTGCGTGACCCGGTGTTGCGTGACCCGGTGGACCTGACGGTTTGTCCCACGTCACTCTCCTAGTTCCTGTCCTGGTTCTTCCTCTGTCATGCCCAGTCGGCCCGTGACCGGCCGGACCCAGCTACGTTAGCGTGTAGGTACACATATGCAGGTCACACCGTAAGAGCGAGGACGTTATGCCCAAGTCGAAGGTACGCAAGAAGAACGACTACACGATCAACCCGGCGAACCGCACTCCGGTCAAGGTGAAGATGGGTCCGTCGAGCACGTTGTACGTGTCGGTGATGCTCGGTTTCATGCTTGTCGGATTGGCATGGTTGATTGTGTATTACTTGGCCGCAGATTCGATCACATGGATGAACGACTTGGGAGCGTACAACTTCCTGATCGGCTTCGGTTTCATGGTTGTCGGACTCATCATGACCATGAAATGGCGTTGACCTGCGCGTTCTCGATTTAGTCCTGATCGTGACCGGCTTTCAATTACATGGGTGTCATTCATCCCCAGTGTGGATAACTCCTGTGGACAACCTAGGAAGTTATCCACATGCTCGAGGATGAATTTCATCCACAGCCTCGTGACAACGGCTCGGACGTAGTCTCGTGGGCCACTCCGATGGGTGCTGTCTACGCGATGTTTGCGGGTGGAATCGCGCTTGCGATCGCCGCGATCGTGGTGCCGACGGAGACTGCCGGACGGTTCCTTCTCGCCCTTGCCGTGATCGGATTGTTCGTGATGGCCGGGCTCGCCCTGAAGCAGCGTCCGCGACTCGCCGTGATCGACGACAACGGCACCCCAGCTATCGCCGTGCAGCGTCTACTAGCGCGCCACGTGTTTCCCCGGCCACAGATCGACCGGGTGCGCCTGGTGCGCTACCCGCGTCTGGGTCGACGCGTCCCCATGCTCGAGATCGACATCGTGGACCGTGCGACCGACACCGAGAAACTGTTGATCTTCGGACGCTGGGATCTGGGCACCAACCCCGAGGATGTCCTCGAGGTGCTCACAGTCCACGGCTTGGTGCCGCCCGAGAAGTAGAGTCGAGCGGTGAGTAGTCCGGAGAGCGCAGAGCGCGATCGCCTTCTCGACCTAGCTGCCGACTACGTGCTCGAGTTCGGCGTCTCCTCTGCAACGCTCCGCGGGTTGAGCCGCGCCCTCGGCTCCAACAATCGCATGCTGCTGTACTACTTCGGGAGCAAGGCCGGTTTGCTCCTCGAGGCACTACGCCGCGCCGGGCTTCGCTTTTCCGGAATAGCCCACCTCCTCGATCTGATCCGCGATTCCGAGATCCCCATCGCGGACCGTCTCCACGGCGCGTGGGACATCCTCGCCGACCCCGAACTTGTTGCCTACCATCGGCTCTTCTTCGAACTCTTCGGAGTGGCCGCATTCGACTCGGAGCAGTACCGACCACTCCTCGAGGGCGTCGCAAACGAGTGGGCCGACGAAACCGCCCGTGCCATAGCCGAAACCGGCGTCGACGCCGAACTTGCCGAAACTTTGGGACACGAAATCGTGGCCGCGTGGCGCGGGTTCCAGATGACGCTGATCGGCGGTGGGGACAGCACACTGGTCAATCGCGCCGCTCGGCATCTGACGGAGTCGATCATCGCTGCTGCGGAACCGATTACATAGCCAGCGCCGCAAGGTCCGGTTGGACGATGTCGAGGGCCTGCTGCGGAACCGCGACGGCTTCGGTCGACCATCCCCAGATCGAGTACAACTCACGGTTCGGATCGGTGTATCCGTCACGGCCGTGCAGCACGCGGTAGTTGTCGATGCAGATCATCTCGCCGGCCTCGGCGCGAAACATCGGTCCGCTGTCACGCACGTGAGTCACCGTCTCGCTCCATCTACGGACCATCGGCCACTGCGCATCTTCGGATTCACCCTCGATCGGCGCGAGGAAGGGGTGGTATCGCGCCTGCTCACGACCACTGGCAACCGTCCTGGCGATGGGCGAGAACGTGGACTGCTGAAAGTTCGGTTCGGAATGGTCGATGTCCACGCTCCAGCAGAAGTCCGCGAGCTCCGCCGTGGACGGATCCAGTGCCAGCAGTCTGGTGAGTTTGACCGCATCGATCAGGAACGAATCTCCACCACTGGGAAGCGCCGGCTGCTTGCACCACAGGAACAGATAATCGGGCGCGTAGTCGCCAAAGGCAAAGCCGTCGTTGTGTGCCGTCATACGGTCCGGCGACATGTCGAAATACCGCTTGCGGCCACGCTTGTCCACCGGCTGCTCGTCGACAACAGCAGCTTCCGCGTCCTGGCTGCGGGCTGTTGCCTCGAACTGGCGTCCGACGCGAATGTACTTGTCACCGAGCAACTTCGACGCAAACGCAATGGCGTCGGTTTCCGTATGCAATCCGCCGAACACCGCGGCGCCGTCAAGCGCGATGGCTGCCCGAACTGCCGCCACGGTGTCCACGCGCCGGGGAACGATACTGGCCGTGGTCAGTTGAGAAGAGAACATTCGTGACTCCCTACGTCGAGTTGAACCAAGTGGTTCAACTCGAGAGTAGGGAGGTGGGATTTCGCCGATGTAACTCCGGAAATCGATTCGGTTACGACTGGCGGCGCTCAGATCACCTTGCCGGGGTTCATAATTCCGTGCGGATCCAGAGCATTCTTGATCGCGTGGTGCATCGCGACCACGGCCGGCGAGAGTTCCTGGGCCAGACCACCCATCTTGAGGAGGCCGACGCCGTGCTCACCGGTGACGGTTCCACCCAACTCGAGGGCGTTGTCGATGATCTCGGCAAAAGCGGCCTGGGCACGCGCACGGGCCGCCTCGTCGTCGTGCGGCGTGATCAACAAGGGGTGCAGGTTGCCGTCACCGGCGTGAGCGATATTCGCGATGTGGGTGTCGTGCCGAGCCGAGATCTGTTCGATGCGGGCCAACATTTCCGGAACCGCGGCCTTCGGGACGCAGATGTCCTCGGTCAGCACTGGGCCCAGTCGCTCGAGCGCCGGATACGCGAGACGACGAGCCGAGAACAGCGCGTCGGCTTCTTCCTGGTCAGTGGAGCGGGCACTCCACGTAGCGCCGGAACGGTTGAAACACGCCAACATTCGCTCGGCTTCGGCGTCGCCGATCTCACCGGGAGTGTCGATCCGTCCGAGGAGCACCACCTCGGCATCGGCGGAGAGGCCCATGTTCTTCCACGCGTCGACGGCCAGCAGGCATTGCCGATCGATCAGTTCGAGGGCTGACGGTGTGAGACCTTCTGCGGCAACGGCTTCGACAGCTTTGCCGGCGGCAACAATGGAGTCGAAGTAGCCGACGATGGTGCGTTCGGGATCGCGCTGAGGGCGAAGTTTCACGGTTACCTCGGTGATCACGCCGAGAGTGCCCTCCGATCCCACCATAAGTGCCGAAAGATCGAATCCTGCAACACCTTTGGCTGTACGACGCCCAAGGCGAACGAGTTCGCCGGTGCCGGTGACCACCTGCATCCCCAACACGTAGTCCTTGGTGACGCCGTATTTGACGCAGCACAGACCGCCCGCGTTGGTCGCGACGTTACCGCCGATAGTCGACCACGGGGCGCTGGCCGGGTCCGGCGGGTACCAGAGGCCTTGCTCGGCGCAGGCCTCACGCAGGTGATCGTTGACCACGCCGGGTTCAACGACAGCCAACCGCTCGAGAGTGTTGATCTCCTTGATGGCGTTCATCGCGTCGAAGGCAATCACCACACCACCGGAGACGGCATTGGCTCCACCGGACAGCCCCGTTCCGGCGCCACGCGTCACCACCGGCGCACCGTGCGCGATGCAGGCGCGGACAACGGCCTGGACCTGCTCCGCGGTGCGGGGACGCACAACGGCAACAGGCATGGCGTACGGAGCCCATTCGGCATCATCGTGCGCGTAGCTCGCCATGATGTCCGGATCGACGATCAGGCGATCCGCATCGATCTGCGAGCCGATCGCCTCGAGGAGCGCGGCGGAATCGACGGTGGCCTGATCAAGCGGAGTCATAATTCCACGATAGTGACACCCGAAATGCCAGCCCATGTAGATTTACTCCAGGAAATCGGCGAATGCATGGGCTATTTCTCCATGCGCGGGAGTGACAATGCACGAACAATGGCTACAGATGCTCCTGACCGAGGCATCAACGGATGAACTGATTGCTCATCGTGATCAACTCGCCGAGGCCGCACCTCTCGGCGCGGTTCACGACATCGAACAGGCAGCACGATCCGCTCTCCAACTGCGCAGCCTCCTCGCCCAGCGCCGCCAGCGCGCCACCGAACTGTCCGCTCTCAACGACATCGCAACACTGTTGACCACGATGCACGACCATCACGCGCTACTGCAGGAAATCGTAGACCAGGCAAAACGACTACTCGGAGTAGATCTCTCGTACCTCGCGCTCATTCACGGCGACATCCTGATCATCGAAGTGACCAGCGGCGCGTATACGTCACAGCTACTCGGACTCACCGTCCCGTTCCGCGAAGGCCTCATCGGACGCGTTGTCGAAAACTCCTCTCCCGCATGGACACCGGACTACCGCAATGATCCGTCGTTTGCGCACATCGGCCCCGCCGACGACGCCGCTCGAGCCGAGAACATGCGCGGACTGCTGGCCGTTCCATTGCAGGTCGACGGCAAGATCCTGGGCGCGTTGTGTGCCTGCAAGCGCCAGGAGCGACGCTTCGGCAACGAGGAAGTTGCACTACTGTCCGCACTTGCCGCTCATGCGTCAGTGGCTATCGAGAATGCCCGCCTCCTCGAGCAGTACCGCGCGACGGTCGCGGAAGTCAACGCCGCCAATACCGAACTTGCCAAGCGCACAGCACTTCTCGAACAGACTCTGACGTGGGACCGCTCGCTTACCCAAGTTGTGTTGCGCGGCGGAGGAGTTCGCGAACTGGTGCAGGAGGCATCGTCGTCGACGCGATGCCCGGTGTTCTTCGTGACCGGCACGGCCGAAATCCCGTCAGGACTGCAGCACCTGCGTGGCGCTGTGGTGCGCGCCTTCGAAATTCTGGCCGCAGATCGACGTGAACAAGCGCTGACTCTGATCGACGGTGATCAGTTCCTGTTTGCCGTCGAGGTCCGCAGCGCCGGCGATCGCCTCGGCGTGCTGTTCCTGACTTCACGCCAAGATCCTACTGCGGCAATGCGATTGGTTCTCGAACGCTCGGCCCCGGCCGTAGCGCTGGCGCTGGTCGGCGAACGTGCAGCCCGGGAAGCCACCCGCCGCGCCCGCGACGCGTTCCTGGTCGACCTCATCACCCGGCCGGCACCGACGCCGGCCGAGGTGACGGGGCAGTTCCGGCTGGCCGGTCTCAATCCGGACCGCTCGTACACCGTGGTGGTGGCCCGCCCTGCCGACGCCGTCGAACGAACGCGTCGGAGCATCGAGGAGATCATCTTTCCTCCGGGAACTGTTGTTGCCGAACATGGTTCCCGCGTCATTGCCATGATTCCGGGGATGACACCCGCCGAGGTCGCTGCCGCCTGGGTACAACCACCTGAGAATCCCACCGTCGGTATCGCCGATCCAGCCGTCGGCGGAGAAGGTCTGGCGCGGGCATACGTGGAGGCACAGCGCACCGTCGACGTTCTCGAGACTCTGGGCCGAGAATCACAGGTCGAGGCCGCGAATTCGCTCGGCATCTATCGAATCCTGCTAAGCCGCACCGGCCGAGACGAACTGGAAATGCTGACGCAGCGGTCCCTGGGGCCGCTCCTCGAGGAGGAAACCCGGCGCGGTGTTCCGTTGCTGGACACCCTTGCGTCGTACCTGGCTCACAACTGCCGGCACTCCGCGACGGCAACTGCCCTCGCGATCCACGCGAACACCCTGTATCAACGACTCGAATCCATCGACCGATTGATCGGCGCCGAATGGCGTCAGCCGGACCAGGCGCTCGATCTTGCGCTCCTGATCCGACTGCGTGCCAGTGCGGGGAAGCTCGGTCAAATCTGAGCAGGATTGTCCGATCGCTTTGCCAACATCACAACAAGGGTTGCAGCACAGAGCATCACGCCGCCCACCACCCACAGGCCCGCCTTGGCGTTTCCGGTCACATCGGTGAGCCATCCCGTGATGTACGGAGCGCCGAAGCCCGACGCGTTGCCGATGGAGTTGATCATCGCGATACCGGCGGCCGCACTCGCTCCCGTGAGGAACGTGGTGGGCAGATACCAGAAGACCGGCAGCGCGCACAGTACGCCCACAGCGGTGAGCGATACGGCGATCATGACGGTGAACGGCGAATCCAGGTACAGCGCAATCGGAATAGAGACGGCACCGAGGAGCGTCGGCGCAGCCACGTGCCACATCCGCTCACCGGTCTTGTCGGAGTGACGGCTCCACAGCACCATCGCCACGGCACCGATTGCGTAGGGAACTGCCACGATCAGGCCGGTCTCCATGAGCGAGAAGTCGGTATCGAATGTCTGCTTGAATCCGGCGACGATGCTGGGCAGGAAGAAACTCAGGGCGTACAGGCCGTACGTGATGCCGAAGTACACCAAACCGAATCCGATAACCCGCGGATCACGCAGTGTCTTGGCGGCCGACTGGTGACCGGCGTCGCCGAGTTCTCGTTCCTCGTCTTCCATCGATCGCATGAGCCACGTGCGCTCTTCCAGGGTCAACCACTTGGCGTCGGCGGGTCGATCGGTGAGATAGAACCACACGACAAACGCCAGGATCACCGCGGGTAAGCCCTCGATCAGATACATCACGCGCCACCCGGCCAGGCCGAACAAGCCGTCGCCGTACTGGATGATCGCAGCGGACAGCGGTGCGCCGAGGGCCGACGACAGGGGAAGTGTCAGCAGGAACAGGCCCATCAAACGAACGCGGTACTTCTTGGGGAACCAGAATGTCAGGTAGAGCAGCACGCCGGGGAAGAAGCCGGCCTCGGCGATACCCAAGAGAATTCGCAGGAAGTAGAGACTTCCCACATTCGGTACAAAGGCCAGAGCCGCGGCCAGAATGCCCCAGGTGAGCATGATGCGCGCGATCCACAAGCGTGCGCCGAAACGGTGGAGGGCCAAGTTACTCGGCACCTCGAACAGGAGATAGCCGACAAAGAAGAGGCCGGACGCGAGCCCGAACATCGTCTCGGTCATGCCGAGGTCGGCGCTCATGGTGAGCTTGGCAAACGCGATGTTCGTACGATCCAGATAGTTCACGAAATAGAGCAGGATCAAGAACGGAATGAGCCGCCTGGCTACCTTCTTCACCACACGAGATTCGATCTCGCTTGGCGCAACTCCACCGTCAGGGGTGGCGCGATCGGTGGAGGTCATTGCGGGTGGTACTCCTAAGAATGGCCGGAAGCATCGCTTCTACTTACGTGACTCGAGCCACAGTAGAATTCATTGCTTCGTCGCACTATGTGGATTATCTCCACAGAAGAAGTACCGCTATGTGCACTATCTCTAGCCGCTGGTGAGGAACAGCCCCTGCTCGCGCAGTTGCACGACGCGCATCACGATGATTCCGATCGTGACCACGGTGACGGCGCCAAAAGCGATCCAGCCGATCCGGACTGCTTTCAGCCGATCTTGACCCGCACCCAACCACTGCGGCACGTACAGGAATGCGGCAGCGGCAGCGGCGCCTGCCAGCAGACCACCCGCGTGTCCCCAGAACGAGATGCCTGGCAGCGAAATGCTGATGATCACATTGATCGCGATCACCGAGATGATCGGGACCGGGCTACGACGCAGACGCAGCAGCAGAACCGCCTGCGCGCCCATGATGCCGAATATCGCACCGGACGCACCCGCGGTCCACGACAGCGACGTCACCGACGCAAAGACCGGCTGAAACGCCATCACCGACGCGCTGCCGCCGACCAGCGACACGAGATAGATGCTGATGTACCGGGAGCGGCCCATCACGATCTCCGTGTCGCGGCCAAGGATGTAGAGCGCATACATATTGACGGCCAGATGCAGGATTCCGAAGTGCAGGAATCCCGACCCGATCAGACGGAACCACTCGCCGCCCGCAACCAGTGCGGGGTTGAGGGCCCAGTTCGCGAAGATCGACGAATCGACCTGATTGTTCATGATGCTGCGCGACTGCACGAGCGTCGCCAGGAACGCCAGGACGTTGAGGCCCATGAGCGTGTACGTCACGACCG
Source organism: Rhodococcus globerulus (assembly GCF_019334125.1). Lineage (NCBI taxonomy): Bacteria > Bacillati > Actinomycetota > Actinomycetes > Mycobacteriales > Nocardiaceae > Rhodococcus > Rhodococcus globerulus. Next base: position 4,301,506 of record NZ_CP079698.1, on the reverse strand, counting down.
GCACCGGCCGCGCCTGCGTCACGGTATTACCCGCGACGCCACGCACGGGTCGAACATCGCGTTGACCGGCAGCTACACAGTCAACACATTGGTAGCCCACCGCAGCCTCACGGAGGCAATCGGGGCACGCCGGGCGGCCGCAACGATTGCAGGAGAGAGCAGTGGGTCGATCTGGATGGCGGACGCACCGCGGTTGGGGCGGGAGGCCCTCACTCGCACCGCCGCCCCAACCGGGGTTAGTCATCTTCGTTGTTTACCTGTTCAGGAGATGGTGATGCTGTTGATGACGACCGGCTCGACCGGGCGATCGGAGCGATCGACCGCGGTGGAGGAGATAGCGTCGACAACCTTGCGCGACTCGTCGTCGAGAACCTCACCGAAGATGGTGTGGCGACGGTTCAGGTGCGGCGTCGGGCCGGTGGTGATGAAGAACTGCGATCCGTTGGTGCCCGGGCCGGCATTAGCCATGGCGAGCAGGTAGGAGCGGTCGAACTGCAGTTCCGGGTGGAACTCGTCGCCGAACTGGTAACCCGGGCCGCCACGGCCGGTTCCGGTGGGGTCGCCACCCTGGATCATGAAACCGTCGATGACGCGGTGGAAGACTGCGCCGTCGTAGAACGGTCCGGTCTTGGCGCCGGATGCGTTCTCGGTGGAGTATTCCTTCGAGCCGTCGGCCAGGCCGACGAAGTTCTCGACGGTCTTCGGCGCATGGTTGCCGAACAGAGCGATCTTGATGTCGCCGCGGTTCGTGTGCAGCGTTGCGGTTGCGGTCTGATGAGTTGAAGTCACCACCCCATCGTGCCATTGTCTGGCTTCCGATGGATGTGAGGCTGCCAAACCGGGGCAAAAGCCAGCGTTCAGGCTTTCCCAGGCGATCGCCAGTTTCACGGAACCTCGTTACCAGGGAGCGCTGGAATCATTCGAGATGCGCACATCAGCGCAATCACCAACGAAAGGCACACACCATGGACCTGAGCTACCTGACTGATCTTTTCGGCGCCTTCACCGATCTCTTCAGCGCCCTCGATTTCTTCAGCGGATCGCTCGGCTGACACCACACCTGCACTGACCACGCGCTGTTGAACTGTGGGGCTGCGCTCCCGCCCGACTGTGGCTCCACAGCTCAACTACCGCAACAAGATCTAACACATCGACGTGAAATCCAGCGGCGCGGCGGGTAGATGGCGTCCCCGTGGAGTGTCGTCCACCAGAATCCCGTCATCGACGACGACGTGACCACCGACAACAACGGTCACCGGCTTTCCGCGCAGCCGCCGACCTTCGTAGGGCGTGTAGTCGGTGGCCATGTGCAGGTCTGCGTCCGAGACGGTCCATTCCAGATCCGGGTCCCAGATAGCTACATCGGCATCGGAACCCGGCATGATCGAACCCTTGCGCGGATAGAGCCCATTGGTGCGAGCCGGATTGGCAGCCGTCAACTGCACAAAACGACTCGGCGACAGACCGTTGGCCGCAACAAACTTCGAGAATACGACGGGCAGGCGAGTCTCGACGCCAGGCAAGCCGTTCGGCATATGACGAACATCGTGGCGGTGTTGACGCTTCTGCGCGGTGTCGTAGCAGCAGTGATCGGAACCGATGGTCGTGATGTGACCGGTGAAGAGGTGCTTACCCAATCCGTCGACGGTACCGCGTGAACGCAGCGGTGGGCAGCACACAAATCGTTCCGGTTCTGAGCCTTGGTACTCCGAATCATCCAGTGTCACATGATGTGCCACGACCTCGGTGAAGGCTACCAACCCACGCTTGCGAGCATCGGCAACCAGTTCGACAGCCGCCGCCGACGATTGATGCACAAAGTACACCGGCGCCCGTTGCGATTCCGCAATAGCCAATACTGCTGCTACCGAGGCTGTTTCAGCTAATTCCGGACGCGTGGTCGCCATCCCGGCCGCATCGATGTGCCCACAACTGGCGGCGGCATTCTGCGCGTCACCGACAATGGCGTCCGATTCGCAGTGAATGATCACCATGCCACCAAGATCACGCGTGGTTTGCATGGTGCGCAGAATGGTGTGTTCGTCGGCCATCGACTCGCCGGCATAGGTCGTGAACATCTTGACCGTGCGGATTCCGGCGGCAGCCATCGTAGCCAGTTGATCGGCCGTCGTATCGTCCCATTCGACAACACATCCGTGCAGAGCCGAATCACACAGACCCTCAGTAGCTTTGGTTCGGAGCTTGTTCGCCGCATCCAGCGGATCCTGACCCGGCCTAGGTATCGCAAAATCGATGATCGTAGTGGTGCCGCCGAACACTGCGGCGGTGGTGCATTCGGCGTAGGAATCGAGCGACGTGAATTCACCCGACGTGAACCCGACGTGGCAGTGCGGATCCACCCCACCCGGCATAACCAGCTTCCCCGTAGCGTCGAGCACCGTCGCACCGTCCGGAATCAGCCCGCCCGGCTCGGCTATTGCAATGATTTTGCCGTCGCGCATCACCAGATCGGCAAGCTCGCTCCACGACGACTCCACCACCGTTCCGCCCCGCACAACAGTGAGTGGGGAGGTGGTCACGACTTACTCGCAAGGTACGCACGCCAACCGCCGCGGTCGCTGATGTCCACCACTTCGGGACGATCCAGCCACTCGGCCCGCATGCGCATGGACAACGACCCTCGTCCGTCGGCAAGAAGAATCACGCCCAGTTCCAACTCCTCCGGCTCACGGGGCAGCAGTTCGAGTCGAAGGAGGTCGTAGTCGACCTCGTACAGCTCACCGGGCACGGTGAATCCACCTTCGGCCACCGGGTGCAATCCGGGGAATTCGTCTCGCACGGAGAAGAACTGGTAGTTCGGCGCGGTATCGGCCGCACCCAGGAACGTTGCCCCTGCCAGCGCGTCGTTCAGTGTTCCGCCGGACAGTGCTTGCCCGTTCACGAACATCGTCACGGTTGCCATTCTTGTCTCCTCTAGTTTCGAATAACGTTGGTATCAGTGAGAGGCGGTCAGTCGCGCCGGCCCGAAGGAACTGACATCGACAGCCGGTTCCTTGCCCTGGACCAGAGCTGTGAGGACGTCGGCCCACAGCGACGCAAAGGTGAACGAGTATGTTCCACCCGCAACAAAAACGCCTGATGCACTCTCGAGTTCACCGATGATCGGCAATTCGTCCGGTGTGGTCACAACCGGGCCGGTCCAGACGTCGGACAGCTCGATCTCACCGAGGCCCGGCATCAACCGCCCAGTCTGGGCGAGATTGCCCGCGATGCTCTCCTCGCGGATCGGTGCCGCACCTGCAGTCCGGAACTGTCCTGCGGGCCATCCACCGCCGAGCACTATGCGATTGCGCCGGTCCTGCTTGATCGAAATACCCTCACCGACGTGCTGTACCAACACATTCAAGGTTTCGGGCGGGGCGGCAAGGGTGTGCATTTGCAGCGACAGAGCCCGCAGTTCCAGTTGCACGTCGACCATCGCGGCGACCTCTGCCATCCACGGACCCGCAGCATTGACCACGTGGGGTGCCTGCCACGTCCCCTTCGCGGTACTGACGTTCCAGGATTCACCGATCCGCTCGATTGCCGTGACCTTGGTATCGGTAGCCAGCTGCGCACCACGAGCGACCGCTTCCGCCAGGAGAGCCGGGCCCGCGATATCGGGTTCCGCGTAACCGTCCAAGCCGCACCAGCTGGCACCGGCAATGGTCGATCCGAGTAACGGAAGCTCTTGGCGTACTTCGTCACCGGTGAGAAGACGGGTCGGAATTCCAACTTCCCGTTCCCATTCGTGCTTCTGTACCAGAGCGGCACACTGCTCCTCGGTCTCGGCAACCATGTAACCGCCGCAGCGGACGAGGCCGACACCGCCGGGAACATCGTGCTCGAGCTGATCCCACAACTGACTCGCCGCTAGCTGCAGTGGAAGCAGACGACGCACATCCAGTGCCACACCCTGACCGGGTCGGCGCGTGTGAATCGTCTGTATGTGCAAATTTCCGGCCGTCGTTCCCGATCCGGCGCAATTGGGTACCGACCGATCAAGCACCACGACACGGAAGCCTGCATCGGTCAGTCGAAATGCCGCTGCAGCTCCCACAATTCCGGCACCGATGATCACGACATCGACCTCGCTGGTCATGAACTCAGTGGACATGTGTGAACTCCTTCGACGTATGTGCGCTGGCTTCGGCTATGCCGGATCGATCGATGATCGACTGCAGGGCTTCGATGATGCTCGGGTCGGTGACCGGCAGCAGCGGTTCCCGCACGTGACCGCCTGGCTGCCCCAGCAGGTTCATGACCGCTTTGAGCTGGGGAATCGGTGACGCGTGAATGCCGCTGTAGTCACCGTTGATCAGCGCACCGGAAAGTGCGCGGTAACGGTCGGCCCATTCCTGCGCTGCCGCAGCATCTTTTGCGGCAACAGCGCGATAGAAGGGGACACCGAAGGGAGCGCCGACGCCACCGCCGTCGATGTTGCCGTCACCACCGAGTTCGAGAAGCGCGGCCAGTCCGCGGCGATGCAGGAAACTACCGAAAACCCTTACCTGCGAAGAGAACTGCTCGACGGTGTCGAGCATGCTCAGCCAATCGCCGGTGCTGTCCTTGATCGCCACCACATTCTCTAGATCCGCGATGCGGGCGAATAATCCGGGAATCTTACCCATGTCCACCGAGACCCCGCGCGGCCAGTTGTACGCCATGAACGGTAGATCTGTTGCTGTGGAAACACTTTCGTAGTACGCAACCGTCTCGTCGGCCGACGTGTGAACGTACGGCGGCGGGGTCGCAAGAATTCCATCCGCACCGGTGCCGGCCGCGTGCTTCGCGAGTCGCCGTGATTCGTCAGCCGTGTATGCGCTCACTCCGATCAGCACGGGGAAGCGACCACTCACGGCGCTCACTGCCACCTCGGCGACAAGTTTGCGCTCGGCATGGGTCTGGGAAAACCACTCACCGGTGCTGCCGTTGATCAGAACTCCGTCGACGCCCATACGTGCGTAGAGATCCATGAGCTCGGCAAATGCATCGACATCCACCGCTCCAGCAGCGTCGAACGGGGTGGGAGACGCGGGCCAATAGCCCGACCAAGCGACATCGTCGCGATTCATAGAAGTAGACCTCTCGATGGAGATGCACAGACTGTGCGAATGGGATCGATTCCATACATTGCTCCGAACCGGTAAAATCGTCAAGCCAGGAAACAGACTCGTAACACGGGCATAGTCGAATGAAGCAACCACGCAGTCAATGAAGCCAAGAGGACACGATGACAGTCACCCTGATCGATGTCGCAAACGCCGCCGGTGTTTCGCGAAGCACTGCATCACGCGCATTGAGTGGATCGGCGTTGATCTCTCCGCAGACCAGGGCGGCCGTGCAGGAAGCCGCGCGCAAGCTGCAGTACCGCCCCAATCGCGCCGCGAGCGCGCTGCGCTCCCGGCGGTCACACCTCATCGGTCTCGTGATGAACAACCTGCTCAACGCGTCGTTCCACACGGTCGCCGAAGTAGTGCAGAAAAGAGCGTCGGACAAGGGTTTTCAAGTCATCCTCTGCATCACAGACGCTGATGTGTCGCGTGAACGTGACGTGCTCGAGATGCTGGCCGAGCACGGCGTGGACGGGACGATCGTGATCGGTAGCGGCCGTAACGCCACCGCGACCAACGACCTGCTCTCGGGAAGCGCCGTCGTCAACCTCATTCGGTCTGTGGAAGGCAGCAAAGCACCCAACGTTCTTGCCGACGACATCGACGGTGCCATGTTCGCTACCCGTCATCTACTCGCACTCGGCCACCGCAACATCGGCTATATCGGCGGCACCGACGACGCGACGTCCGGCCGTGAACGGTTCGAGGGATACCGCCGCGCGCTGGCAGAGTACGGCGTCGAGGTGGATGAATCCCTGGTCAGAAAAGGCTCTTTCACAACGTATTTCGGAGCCGAGGCAATAGGTTCCCTGCTCGATCACGCGCCGAAGATGACTGCGTTGTACGCCGCCAACCACGAAGCGGTTTTCGGCATCCTTCCCACCCTCGTCGGCCGTGGCGTGAGCATTCCGAACGAGTTGTCCCTGGTGTGCCACGAGGACATGCCGTGGCTAGAGATGTGGCAACCCGCGATCACCACGATTGACAACGGTGCAGTACAACTGGCCAATGTCGCAATGGATCTTCTTTTCCAGCAAATAGATTCGGGGAAACTCGGCAAAGAAGACCATGGCCGTACCTACCGGATCGGCTCGACGCTGATCGACCGAAATTCCTGCGCGCCACATGACGGAGGTCACTGAAAACAGCAACGATCGTGGCGCACGACACGCTGTTTCGTTAACAGTTCGTTTCGTCGGTATCTCTCGCGTTAACGGCGTTGACCCTTCATCAATCGCGTGCCAAGCTCAGTGCAATCGATCCCATGAAACTGATTCGGACGATTCAGAGCCTCCCCAAAATGTGCTTTGGAGCCCGAAAAAAATGTAGGCGGAAGCCACTCCCGAAAGGCAACTCGAAAAATGCGCAGAATCCTCGCAGTCGCAGCCGCCACCGCTTTGGCAGCCACCCTCACAGCCTGTGGATCGGGAAGCGACGACACTGCCGCTCCCACCGACTGCACCCCCACACTGGGATCATCGGACCTCGCAGAAGAAGGCACCCTCACCATCGCCACCAACGCCACGCTCCCACCGATGCAGTACGTGGACGAGTCAGGCAAGGTCGTCGGAATGCGCGTTGACCTGGGCAAGGAGATCGCGAACCGCCTGTGCCTGCGCGCCGACTTCGTCAACATCGAGTTCGACGCCCAGATCCCCGGCGTGCAGAGCGGCCGTTGGGACATGATCGACACCGGGATGTTCTACACACCGGCTCGCGCCGAGACCATCTCGCTCGTTCCCTACGAGGTACAGGCGGTCTCCGTCTCGGTACCGGCAGGAAACCCCGAGTCCATCTCGTCCGTCGACGATCTGGCCGGTAAGACCATCGCCGTCGAGGCACCGGGATACGAGTTCGACACGCTCAACGCATTGAACGAGACATTCAGCGCCGCCGGCAAGCCGACCATGAACGTGCAAACCTTCAAGACGAATGCTGATGCTTACCAAGCACTTTCGGCAGGACAAGCGGACGGGGCGGCGATCGTGAGCTCGGTAACCTCCTTCTACCAGAAGGACGGCCGCTTCGAGACGGGCGTCGACGGCATCAACAACTCACCCTTGGCCCTCGGATTCTCCCAAGGCAGCAAAACTGCCGTCGAGGTGGCGCGCGTCCTCACGGACATGCGTGCCGACGGCTACCTCCCCGCTCTGTTCGAGGAATACGGCGTCGACGGTTACGACGGCGATATCTCCGTCAGTACCGGCCCGCTGCAGCCCTGAGCTCCGCTCATCTTCAACGCTGAGCTCCGCTCATCTAGCCGAAAGGTAACCCCATGTGGTCCTGGGATGCATTCTTCTCGATCTTGACCAGTAAGCAGCTGCTCGAGGGCGCATGGGTCACCATCTGGCTCACTGTCGTCAGCATGGTTCTCGGCCTGATACTGGCCGTCGTCGTTGCTGCGGCACGCTCCTCCCGCTGGTGGATTCTGCGGGCAATTGTCGGCTTCTACGTGTGGTTGATGCGCGGCACTCCCCTACTGGTGCAATTGGTCATCATCTATACCGGCTTGCCTCAGGTGGGAATCAAGCTCGGAGTCATCGAGTCCGCCCTACTCGGGCTTGTTCTCAACGAAGCCGCCTACCTGTCCGAGATTGTCCGGTCCGGACTGATGTCGGTGCCGGCCGGTCAGACCGAGGCGGCCCGGGCGCTGGGCATGTCGCCGTTCAAGGTATTCCGAGTTGTAGTGCTACCCCAGGCATTTCGCGTCATGATTCCTCCGCTGGGCAACAGCTTCAACGGATTGCTCAAGACCACAACCTTGGTATCGGTCATCTCGGTCCAAGAGTTGTTGCGGCGCACACAGTTTCTGGTACAGGTCAACTTCCGAGTACTCGAAGGCCTGTGCGCGGCGGCTCTGTACTTCCTCGTCCTGACCACTGCCTGGGGAATGATTCAGCGTGTACTCGAAGCCCGCGCCGGCCGGGGATACGACCGTAACTACAAGCGCAAGAACACTTCCGGCGATGCAAATGTCGCCGAGTCGGCTCAGCTAGCGGAAGCAGTGAACAGATGACCACCACCGACATTGCCGCCGCCACAACGGTTGTTCGCGTCGAGAACATGATCAAGTCCTTCAACGACGTCCGGGTACTCGACGGCATCGATTTCAGCGTCGCCGAGGGCGAAGTTGTACTGCTGCTCGGACCGTCCGGTAGCGGCAAGAGCACCCTCCTGCGCACCCTCAACTGCCTCGAGATCATCGACTCAGGGATCGTCGAAGTATGTGGCGAATCGATGGGCTACGTCGACAGCAACGGCAAACGGCGCTTGCGCAGCGAAGCACAGATCGCGAAACAACGGCAGGGCACCGGGATGGTGTTCCAGAATTTCAACCTCTTCCCGATGATGACCGCTGTGGAGAACGTCGCAGCCGGCCCACGTCACGTACAGGGAGTACCCAAGGACAAAGCCCAGGCGCAGGCGCGCGAACTCCTCGCCCTCGTCGGGTTGTCCGACAAAGCCGAGAACTACCCCTCCCAGCTCTCCGGCGGACAACAACAACGCGTTGCCATCGCCCGAGCACTGGCCATGAAGCCGAGCGTCATGCTTTTCGACGAGCCGACCTCGGCGCTCGACCCGGAAATGGTCAAGGAGGTGCTTGACGTGATGGTCCGGCTTCGCGACGAAGGTATGACCATGGTGGTGGTCACCCATGAAATGGCATTTGCCCGCGCTGCCGCGGATCGCATCGTTTTCATGAGTGACGGCAAGATCGTCGAAGACGCTGCTCCGGATCAATTCTTCGACAACCCTCGGAATCCTCGCACCCGGGCGTTCCTGGGGCAGATCCTGTGACAAAGTGGAGTCATGACACGAGTGACCGAGTCCCTCAGCAGCCAGCTTCCCGACACGTTCGACCAGGCCGTGGCCCGCGTCGAAGACTCTTTCGAGGAAACAGCAACCCGCATCAAGGAATCTGACGCAGCCGACAACGCCCGTCGCATCGCCGCTGTTGTCGCCACGGCAACTGCCCGTGGCGCCGGACAGCTCGGCCTGTTCCTGGGCCGTCAGAGCGCTGTTCTCGCCAAGAAGGGCGTGGAGTGTGCAAAGTCCCTCCCCGCCAAGTCAGCGGCGCGTGCAGAGCGTGAACCGAAGCCGCGTGGACGTAAGCGCATCGGCCTGTTCGTCATTGCCGGTGTGGCTGTGATCGGTGGAGCTGTTTTCTACAAGAGCCGCCACCGCGAGCACCCGCCGGTGGCGTCGGCTCCGCCGCGAGTTGACGAACAGACTGCGTAGATCTTGAAGCAAAGAGGCCCGGAACACAGTGTGTTCCGGGCCTCTCTTCGTTGGTGAGCGCCGGTCAGCAGTTCGACGGCGCCGGAACGTTGTTGAACCGATCGATCATGTAGCCGATGGATTCCGGGGTTCCCGTGATGTACGGGGCTAGATGGCCCAGTGCAACACCCGGAGCGACAGAGGGCAGCTCGTTGACGGAGAACTGCACCGTCGCGCCGTTGCTGCACCATTCCCGCGCGAGTTCCTGTCCCTGGCCGAACGGCACGATGTCGTCAGCTCGCCCGTGCTGGATCAGGACCGGCGACGTCGGCGTCAGGTTGCCGATCTTCTGTTCTGCCAGGATCCCCTGTGCAACGGGCAAGCGATCGAGCACAACCGACAACGATTCGCCCGATTTCGTGAACTCCGACGTCTTCTGGAAGGCAAATTGCAGGCCCGTCTCGCCGACGCACTGATTTTTGGTCGCCGCGAGCATCGCGCGTCCACGATCGTTGATTTCCGCGTCGAGTAGCGGCTCCACGTCGGGGTACTGAGCCACGATTCCGTTGAGCGCGTATCCGATCAAGCCGGTGAGAAATGTGCCGTCGATCTGCTCGAGGGTGGCTTCCAGATCAGCCGGAGGAGCGCCCGCGTACGTGCCCTTCAGATCGAGCTCCGGGGCGTACGACGGCTTCAGCTCCGTTGCTGCAGCGGCAGCGCCGCCACCCTGCGAATAACCCCACAGGCCGACGGGCCCGTTGTCGGGAATGCTGGTGTTCGGAAGTTGCTGCGCAGCCCGCACCGAATCGAGGACGGCGTGCGCTTCGGCGGCGCGGTTCACGTACGTGTGGTCGCCCGGCGTTCCCAGCCCGTCGTAGTCGGTGACCACAACGGCAATGCCGTTGAGCAACAACATATTCACCCAGATGGACTCGTAGCCGACCATCACGTCCGTCGGAAACCTGTATTCCAGTCCGGTGTTGAACAGCTTGGACGGGGCACACTGGTCACCTTGTCCGTGAGTACCTACTGCGCTGGCAACCAGTGGACGCGCCCCCTGCCCGGTCCACGGGTTTGTCGGCTCGAGGTACGTGCCGGTGACTGCAACGGGAGCACCAGTGGCGTCTTCGCTGCGGTACATGATCTTGGTGGCGGTAGCCGGCCACGGACCATTCGATCCCGGCACGCTGAGAAGCAAGGGCGTCGGCTCACTGCGAATGAGGTCGCCGTTGTCCCCGGCGGGCAGTTCAGTCGGCGGAGTGTAGAAATCCGCCGGCTCAGCTGCCGCGAACGGCGCCGTTGCAGCACTGACCACCAGTGCTGCAACGGACAGGCCTGCTGCCCACCACATTCGGTTCTTCACGTTCACGTTCTCCCCACGTCGTTTGCACTGTGCTCTGACACACAGTGAACGCAGGGTAACATATACCGCAAAACAAACTTACCGGTAAGGAAAGAACCTTAGAGTCGTTGCTGTACAGCTACTTTCACCTATTTCGTCGGCTCCACATTGTTGGTCAGGAGCGCACGCAACTGCTCGGTGTTCTCCGGCGTCCACGTCGTCGGATGCAAGATGTTGGCCCACATGTCCGCGGCATCTTCGCCGTAGTTGTGCCCATGACCCGACGGAACATCCGCCGAGAACACCATGTCGAGCGTGACCTGCCAGAACGTTACAAGAGGAATCCACGTCATCCCCGGATCGACGTCGCGGCCCTCCGGCTTTTCGCTCAACCAGTCCGGCTTGTTGAGGAGGAGGTCGAACGACCACCACGTGATGGGGTCACTGGCGTGCTGCCAGTAGACGATTCGATCGTCAGCCCAGTCGGCCTCGAGCTCCAAGTCGATCGGATCCGCGGCAAAACGGATCGACTCGCCGCCGTCGATCACGGGAAGAATCTCCCGCGAACCAGAGTCACGATTGTTCGTGATCTCCTGCCACTGCTCCGTGAAGTTGGGTGTGCCCACCCACAAAGCTCCGTCCACGCGCGTCATCATGTCCTGGTCCCCGGCAAAAGCGGCCTGGCCGCCGTACGAACCGAGGCTCTCGCCGAACACGACCAACTCGGGACGCGTCTCCACGGGCAGGTTGATCCACTCCGCAAAAACAGCGTTGAACAACGCGCGGCCGGCAACCATCGGAGTTTCGCGGTCCGCGATGAAGGCCAACGGACTCGGCAGGAACGAGTACTGCATCGACGCAATGGCGGTGTCACCGTCCTCGACATATTCGAACGCCGACGCCACATCCTCGTTGACCCAACCACGACCCGTGGTTGTCACGACGGCCAGAGTTCCGCGGTCGAACCCACCGGTGCGCTTGAGTTCGTCCACAACCCGGTTTGCCACGCCGCGAATCGAATCCGAGGACTCACGCCCGGCATACACGCGGATCGGCTGCTTCGCCTCACGCCCCGTCAGCGCCGTGATCTCCGCCGCGGTGGGGCCACTACCCATGAAGGTGCGCCCTTCCTGCCCCAGCGAGTCCCAGGCTTCCGCAGACATCGGTGAACCACTGCGTTCGGCAATGAGCGGCTGTTCGATACCGTCCGGAGTTTCGGTATCCGCACCAGAGAAGCTCCAGTTCGCGAACGCGATCAACCCGTTGTACAGCGCACCGTTCACGACAAAGACAGCAAGAGCGAGAACCACAACAAGGCTGGCGACCTTCGCCGCTTCCTTCGGGACGAACCGCAATGCGAACTGCGAAAGGCGGTTCGTGGAATGGCGAATGCCGCGCGATGCCTCGAGCAGGATGAACCAGATGAACAGCGAAATAAGCGCAACCAGAAGGTAGTTTGCCGCACTGTCACGCGGCATACCGACAAGTTCACGGACGATCCGCTGCCACCGCGCCCCCAGAATCAAGAAGAGCGGAACCGCGATCACGGCCACCACCGCCATCGTCCGCCACGCGATCTTCTTCGTGCGCTCCGACCACTGCGGTTCGACGCCACACTTGCGAACCGTCCACGCGACCAGAGTTCCGATCGCGTAACCCATTGCCAGAGAAATACCCGTCGCGACGCCCTGCAAATACCACACTCGGGGCAGCAGCGACGGGGTCATCGACCAGGTGAAAAACACCAGTGCAAAGGCAAGGCCGACAGGATGAAGCGTCCCGCAATAGCGGCGTATGCGGTCCCACACAGATCTCATGCGGGAATCGTAAGCGCAGAGCGTCCGATTTCAGGCACCGTACCGCCCAGTCGGCATGCTAATTCTCACGATCTGGGTGCGCACAGACAAAAACACCCTCCCAGTTTCCCGGGAGGGTGTTTTCTTACTGTGGAGCCTAGGAGATTCGAACTCCTGACATCTGCCTTGCAAAGGCAGCGCTCTACCAACTGAGCTAAGGCCCCGTTCGGTTTTCCGACCGGAGTCAGAGTACCTATGTTCTAGCTTGTTTCCAAATCGTGCCAAACCTTGTCTCCGCGCTGACTTTTGATCAACTTGGTGACTACGAGAGACACCAGAATGCTAGCCCCGACAAGCAGGAAAACCTTCATTCCAGCAACCCTTCTTCGGCACAAGGAGTGGGCCTAGGAGGACTTGAACCTCCGACCTCTTCATTATCAGTAAAGCGCTCTAACCACCTGAGCTATAGGCCCCTGAACCGGTTTCAAAGATTACCCCACCGGCCCGCTAACACCAAAACGGGTCCGGTGGGGCAACGTTTATGCAGGTCAGTCGCGGTCTGCGAGAGTTACCTCGACGCCGCCAACCAAGTCACTGCAGAGGTTGTAGATGAACGATCCGATCGTGACGAGCGCGGTGAACAACACCATGTTCGCCAAACCGATCACTGCGGAATAGCCGAAGACTTGCCCCGCTGTCACCAGTCCGTCGGATCCGCCATCGGACACGATGTCCGTAAAAGCGTTGTTCAGGCGGTCCCAGACGCCCATGCCGTCCAAAACGACGTACAGAAGACCGACAGCCACCATCCACACGAAGAAAAGTGAAACCGAGATCACAGAAGTGATCTTGAGCGTGGACCACGGATCGATACGACGGATCTGTACCGTCGCCCGTAAAGGCCCCCCGCTGGACGCAGCCGCAACGGCAGCGACGTGATTTTTGTCACCGACGGCCGCCTGCGGCAGGGGATGCTTCGCCTCGGAGAGGTCCGGCATGTCCTTCGGCAGATCCTTACGGCTGATATGCCGAGTCGGACCGTCGATCGCCGCAGCCTTGGCCCGGGGACCGGCCGGAGCATTTCCGGCCGGTGCGTTCGGCCCCTTCGGCGGGGCAACCGTCTTATTCGCAACCGTCTTATTTGCCACAGTCTTGTCGGCGACGGTCTTGTTCGCGACGGTCTTGTTGTCGACCGCGTTGTTCATGGCCGCGTTGTTCGTGACCGCGTTGTTCGTGACCTTCGGAGCAGCCGTTCCCGTGACCACCGGCCGAGCCGGCGGCTGCGACGGAGATCCAGGACCTGTTGGCCGCTGGTTCGGCGGACCGACCGGCGGTTTCCCGGCAGCAGGTGCAGGCCCCTTCCGAACATCGGGTCGCGGCGCAGCCGGACGGGTGATGTTGGTCTGGGGTTCGCGCTGCTGCACTCCAGGCTGCTGAGAAACAGGCTGCTGTGCCCCTGCCTGCTGCGTAACAGGCTGCTGCGGACCTGACTGCTGCTGACCACGCTGCCACGGCGGCGCCTGATTACCCCGTGCCTGATTAGCCGGTGCAGGCGCGTCAGGTGCCTTCGGGGCAGCGGGAGCAGCCGGTGAACTCTTCCCAGCCGCAGGCTGTGCCGACTTGTCGGCCACAGCCTTGGAATCGGCGGCAGAGCCGCTTGGCTTACCAGCGGCCGGAGGTTTCGAAGCCTCAACGGGAGACTGCGAGCCCCCTGCACCCGCCGGAGCAGCTGGCTGCTCCGGCTTTGGGGGCGTCGAACCGGAAGTGCTCGTGCTCTTCTGGTCACTGCCCGGCTGGTTGGGAGTGCTCACTAGGACTCCTTAGCTCCATCGGCATTGTCTGCACTGTCGGTGTTTGCGGCAGCGATCTCTTCGGGTTCGTCGGCGTTGCGCGCAATTGCGAGCAAGGTGTCGCCTTCGCCGAGGTTCATCAGACGCACGCCCTTGGTCTGGCGTCCGGCCTTACGAACCTGCTTGGCAGCTGTCCTGATGACGCCGCCGCCCGAGGTGATCGCGTACAGCTCGTCGTCGTCGTCGACGATGAGCGCTCCGACCAGAGTGCCACGTTTCTTGTCGTACTGAATGGTGAGTACGCCCTTGCCGCCGCGACCCTGGACCGGGTAGTCCTCCATGCCGGTTCGCTTGGAGTAACCACCGGAAGTGGCGACCAGCAGGAACTTGCCTTCACGGACGACGTTGAGCGAGAGCAGCTCGTCCTCGCCGTTGAAGCGCATGCCCTGGACACCGGACGTTGCGCGACCCATGGGCCGTAGTGCTTCGTCAGTGGCCGAGAAACGGATCGACTGGCCCTGTGCCGAGACGAGAAGCAGATCGTCGTCGGCGGAGCACAGAACAGCTCCGACCAATTCGTCGTCGCCGCGCAGGTTGATGGCAACGATGCCGCCGCTGCGGTTGGAGTCGAAGTCCGTGAGCTTGGACTTCTTGACCAGACCGTTGCGGGTGGCAAGTACCAGGTAAGGCGCGTCGTCGTACGTCTTGATCTGGATGACGGACTGGATGCGCTCGTCCGGCTGGAAGGCCAGCAGGTTGGCGACATGCTGACCTCGAGCGGTGCGGCTGGCCTCGGGCAGTTCGTATGCCTTGGCGCGGTAGACGCGGCCCTTCGTGGTGAAGAACAGCAGCCAGTCGTGCGTCGAGCTGACGAAGAAGTGCGAGACGATGTCGTCCTGCTTGAGGCCGGCACCCTGAACGCCCTTGCCGCCGCGCTTCTGCGAGCGGTACAGGTCGGTCTTGGTGCGCTTGGCGTAGCCGGTCTCGGTGATCGTGACAACAACGTCCTCACGGGCGATGAGGTCTTCGTCGTTGACGTCGCCGTCGGCGGCGATGATGCGAGTACGACGGTCGTCGCCGTACTTGTCGACAATTTCCTTGAGCTCGTCACGAACGATCGCGCGCTGACGCTCAGGCTTGGCCAGAATGTCCTTGTAATCGGCGATTTCGATTTCGATTTCGGCCAATTCGTCGACGATCTTCTGACGCTCGAGGGCGGCCAGACGTCGCAGCTGCATCGCGAGGATCGCGTCGGCCTGAATCTCGTCGACGTCGAGGAGGTTCATCAATCCGGCCCGGGCGACGTCGACGGTCTGCGACGCACGGATCAAGGCGATGACCTCGTCCAAAGCGTCGAGAGCCTTGACCAGACCACGCAAGATGTGAGCGCGCTCTTCGGCCTTACGGAGCAGGTACTGGGTACGACGGACGATGACCTCGAGCTGATGCGTCGTGTACAGACGGATCATCTGGTCGAGGCGCAGGGTGCGCGGCACACCGTCGACGATGGAGAGCATGTTGCAGCCGAAGCTGGTCTGCAGCTGCGTGTGCTTGTACAGGTTGTTCAACACAACCTTGGCAACCGCGTCACGTTTGACGGTGACAACGATGCGCATGCCGACGCGGTCGGAAGACTCGTCGTGAATATCGGAGATGCCGGCGATCTTGGCGTCACGAACCTGATCCGCGATGGAGGTGATCAGGTTGTCCGGGTTGACCTGGTAGGGCAGCTCGGTGATGACAATTGTGGTGCGGCCCTTGGCATCTTCTTCGACCTCGACCACACCGCGCATACGGACGGAGCCGCGACCGGTGGTGTAGGCGTCCTGAATACCCTGGCCGCCCACGATGAGGCCGTGCGTCGGGAAGTCCGGTCCCTTGACCCGCTCCATGACGGCAGCGAGAGTGGATTCCTCGTCGGCTTCGTAGTTCTCGAGTGCCCAGTAGATGGCTTCGGCAACTTCACGCAGGTTGTGCGGCGGAATGTTGGTGGCCATACCGACGGCAATACCGTTGGAGCCGTTGATCAGCAGGTTCGGAACGCGGCTGGGGAGAACCGTCGGTTCCTGCGTCTTACCGTCGTAGTTCGGTGTGAAATCGACTGTGTCGTGGTCGATTTCACGCAGCATCTCCATGGCGAGCGGCGTGAGACGGCACTCCGTGTAACGCATGGCGGCGGCGCCGTCGTTGCCACGGGAACCGAAGTTGCCCTGACCGTCGACGAGGGGGTACCGCAGCGACCACGGCTGGGCCATACGGACCAGGGTGTCGTAGATCGAGGAGTCGCCGTGGGGGTGGTAGTTACCCATGGTCTCGGCGACCGGACGGGCAGACTTCACATATCCGCGATCGGGGCGATTGCCGGTGTCGTACATCGCGTACAGCACGCGGCGGTGCACGGGCTTGAGGCCGTCGCGCACATCCGGCAGAGCGCGACCGACGATGACGCTCATGGCGTAGTCGATGTAGCTGCTCTGCATTTCCTGCTGGATGTCGACCGGTTCGATGCGGTCGTGCTGCGGTCCGTCCGGTGGCAACGTGGTGTCGGTCATGAGTTCACTTTCTTAAGAAGAAGATGGGGGCGAGCCCCTTGTGCGCCTTCGTGGTTGTCGGAGCTACCGGAAAGGCGCACAGGGCCGTAGGCCCTACACGTCGAGGAAACGGACATCCCTGGCATTGCGGATGATGAAGCTGCGCCGGGCCTCGACGTCCTCACCCATCAACACGCTGAACAGTTCGTCGGCGGCAGCGGCATCGTCCAACGTCACCAAGCGCAGAACGCGCACCGTCGGGTCCATCGTGGTTTCCCACAGTTCCTTGGCGTTCATCTCGCCAAGGCCTTTGTAACGCTGGATGCCGTCGTCCTTGTTGATCTTCTTGCCGGATTCGAGACCAGCCTTCACCAAGACGTCGCGCTCACGATCGGAGTACGCGAATTCCGGCTCGCTGCGCTGCCACTTCAGCTTGTACAGCGGCGGCTGGGCCAGGTAGACGTGACCGTGCTCGACCAGCGGGCGCATGAAGCGGAACAGCAGCGTGAGCAGCAGCGTCGCGATGTGCTGACCGTCGACGTCGGCGTCGGCCATGAGCACGATCTTGTGATAGCGCAGCTTCGCGATATCGAACTCGTCGTGGATGCCGGTGCCGAAGGCGGTGATCATCGACTGGATTTCGGTGTTCTTCAATGCACGGTCAAGACGGGCCTTCTCGACGTTGAGGATCTTGCCGCGCAGCGGCAGAATTGCCTGGTACATCGAGTCGCGGCCGGACTTGGCCGAGCCACCTGCCGAGTCACCCTCCACGATGTAGATCTCGGACTTTTCCGGATCGTTGGAGCGGCAGTCCGCAAGCTTGCCTGGCAGGCCACCGAGATCGGTCGCGCTCTTACGGCGAACCAATTCGCGGGCCTTACGGGCAGCGATACGGGCCTGCGCCGACGAGACCGCCTTGTTCACGATGGTCTTGGCGTCAGCGGGGTTGGCCTCTAGCCAGTGCTGAAGATGCTCGTTGCACGCCTTCTGTACAAAGGACTTGACCTCGGTGTTGCCGAGCTTGGTCTTGGTCTGGCCCTCGAACTGCGGCTCACCGACCTTGACCGACACGATGGCTGCGAGACCCTCACGGATGTCGTCACCGTTGAGGTTCTGCTCTTTTTCCTTGAGCAGCTTCTTGTCACGGGCGTACTTGTTGACGACCGTGGTGAGCGCCGCGCGGAAGCCCTCTTCGTGCGTTCCACCCTCATGCGTGTTGATGGTGTTGGCGAAGGTGTGCACGGACTCCGAGTAACCGGAGTTCCACTGCATTGCTACCTCGAGCTCGTGGCCCGTGCCCTTGGCCGTAAATCCGACCACCGAGTTGTGGATGGGGCTCTTGGACTTGTTGATGTGACGGACGTAGTCCTCGAGTCCACCCGGGTAGTGGTAGACGCGGGTCTTGGCCTTGCGCGGAGCGGCAGCAGCCGCTTCCTGCGTCTCGGCTGCCGACTTGGGTGCCTCCGCGACGTCGATCGATTCCTCGTCGACATCGATGACCTCGGCGCGCTCGTCGGTGAGCGTGATCGTCAGACCCTTGTTGAGGAAAGCCATTTCCTGCAGGCGACGCGCAACGGTCTCGAAGTTGTAGCGCGTGGTCTCGAAGATCTCGGGATCCGCCCAGAAGCTGACCGTGGTACCGGTCTCCTTGGTGGCGGGACCTTGAATGAGCTCGCCGGGCTTGGAGTCCGTGTACGTCTGATGCCACTCGTAGCCGTCGACCTTGATGTCGACGTCGAGCCTGGTGGAGAGCGCGTTGACCACCGAGATGCCCACACCGTGCAGACCACCGGAGACGGCATAGGAATCGGAGTCGAACTTGCCACCGGCGTGCAGCTGAGTCAGCACGACCTCGACGGTGGGAACTCCGGACGCGTGCATTCCGACCGGGATGCCACGACCGTCGTCGACGACGCGAATTCCGCCGTCTTCGAGGAGGGTGACCTCGACCTTGGTGGCGTGTCCGGCCATCGCCTCGTCGACAGAGTTGTCGACGACCTCCCAAATCAGGTGGTGCAGGCCGCGCTCACCGGTGGAACCGATGTACATGCCTGGGCGCTTACGTACCGCTTCCAGTCCTTCGAGGACTGTGATGGACGACGCGTTGTAGTCCTTGCTGGAAGTGCTTGTATCTGACTTCTGGGCAGCCACGGGTTGGTAGCTCTCCTTCTCCGTCAATACTCGAGCGCAGCCGTCAGCAAGCCCTTGCGGGTGTCGTCGGAGCGGGTTCGAGAATGTTGCCGCTAGTTACCGGAGACCATCTTACTGGTAAGCACCGACAGGAACCGCCCAATGACACCCCTGGCTGCGCCACAGGCGAATTATTTTGGTCCTGGGAGGGTGAATCGCTAGGACGTTTGCTTCTCCCGGCGACGCTCTCTCAGGCTCGCAATAAAGGCCTGCGCATGTTCGGCAACCTCGCCGGCGTGTGAAATCGGCGACCAGTGACCGGCCGCAATTTCGGTTCGCCGCAGGTCGGAGACCCATTTTTCCGTATCTTCGAAGCCCACCGGGCGAACTGCCTTGTCGTACTTGTTCAGGATCAACTGAACGGGAACGTCCGTGTACCGTTCACGCGGTTTGCCCAGAGCAGGCCGAATATTGGCTCGGTACAACTTGAGACCGTTAACCATGTCGTCGGCAATTGTCGGCGCGGTCACCACCGATTTCGGGTCGAGACCGTCGAAAAATCCCAGAAATGCCGGCCAGTGCTTGGAAAACCACAGCCGCAACGGCACCGTGCACAGACCTGGAATCTGAAACAGCACCGTGTACGCCGACGCCACAGCTTGCGCGGCCGGCCCGCGGAACCGCCGCTTGGACGCACTGGAACGGATCCATTTACCGAGATGGTCGAGATTCGGTCCCGATATGGAACTGAAGGATGCGATCTTTTCCTCGGCGCCCGGCTCGCAGACGGCCTCCCAGGTTTCGACGGATCCCCAGTCATGAGCAACGACGTGAACCGGCTCGTTCGGACTGACGGCGTCGATCACGGCAAACAGATCACCGGCCATCGCACTGAGTTGGTAGTCCTGCACTCGCGACGGGATCGTGCTCTCGCCGGCCCCACGGCTGTCGTAGGTGACAACACGGAAATTGTCGGCCAGCAGCGCCGCGACGCGGTTCCACAGTTCGTGAGTGTCCGGCCACCCGTGAACGAGGACGATCGTCTCACCGTCCACCGGGCCCTGCTCGAATACGGCAAGGCTGACGGCACCGTTGGTGACGCTGCGTGCAGTTACGGCATGGAGAGGCGCGTGCTTGGTCATCTGCAGACCCTTCGTAGGTGAGTAGAACTAGAGATCGAGTACCAGTCGTCCGCCGTCGGAACGCGACACACAAATCAGCATCTCGTTTTCGCGTTCGGCATCGGTCAGTCGGTTTTCGCGGTGATCCGGAGTGCCGGCGAGAACCTTCACCCGGCAGGTCCCGCAGAAGCCTTGCTGGCACGAGTAGCCGACACCGGGCAGGGTTTTCCGGACAACGTCGAGTGCCGACTGGTCGGCATTCACGGTCAACACTTCACCGGAGCTGACCAATTGAACTTCGAACGGGACCCCGCCAATTACCGGCGGAGCTCCAAATCTTTCGAAATGCAAAGCCGTGGAGTAGGTTTCACGAAAACTCGTGCGCACTGCGTCGAGCATGGGCGTCGGGCCACAGCAATATACGGCTCCACCTTCCGGAGCCTTTTCCAGAAGATCTGTGGCAGTGGGTAATCCGAATTCATCGTCAGGCCGCACGAATACTCGTTCCGATTCCCAGGTAGCGATCTCCTCGAGGAACGGCATGGACTCGCGGGAGCGGCCCGAGTACACGAAGTGCCAGTCCATTCCCAATTCCTTTGCGGCCCGGACCATTGCAATGATCGGAGTAATTCCGATACCACCGGCAATGAAGAGTGCACCACCCTCGCCGACAAAGGGAAACCCGTTGCGCGGACCACGAACTGTCACGTGCTCGCCTGGTTGCAGTGCATGCATTTCGACGGAACCACCACCACCGTCGGGAATTCGGCGCACGGCGACGGTATATCCCCAGCGATCAGCGGGGTCACCGCAGAGCGAATACTGTCGACGCAAACCGGAAGGCAAATGGAAATCCAGATGAGAGCCGGGCTGCCACGGGGGAAGCGGTGAGCCGTCTGCAGACTCGAAGCGCAGGCGGACAACATTCTCGTCTGTCGCCACGACCTCGCGGGCACTGACCATCATGTTCAGCGCGGTATCCGGGTTGTGACCGGCGATCTTCGGGTTGTAGTCGTATGCCGTCAGAACGCGAAGGTACTTGTCCGCCAACGACTCTGTGATCCGCATAGCCCGATCGGGGCGAGCGCGACCTGCGAGATCTGGCGGAGCCTGGTGCCGCGGAAGACCGTCGTGCCCGATCAGGACGTCCTTGATCCTGGCGATCGACGGAATCACCGTGCCGCCGCCTGCGCGGCCGGCGAGGATGCCAGGTACTTCACGGCCTGAGCCGTCGAACCTTCTTTTCCGGGGTGATACGACTTGGAGAAGTACGTCGACATCCGCTTGACCAGTTCGAAACTGGTGGGGACGGTGCCGCGCTTGCCTGCTGCCACAAAATCCGACAAGTGCGGGCGACGCCGACTCGGCGCCTGGTTGGCAAGTTCGGGATCGTTGCGCATCAGGAATCGGGTTCCGCGGATCCACAACCACACGATGACGGGCGTGACCAGGATCTGAGTGCGGATACGGCGGGTTTCACGCTTGTCGAAGTAGCGCATCACGTCGTACGCGACGGAGCGGTGTTCGACTTCCTCGGCTCCGTGCCAACGAAGCAGGTCGAGCATCGTCGGGTGCATACCGGCCCGATCCAGACCGTCGGCGTTGAGAACCCAGTCACCGAGAAACGCTGTGATGTGTTCGATGGCTGCGATGATCGCCAGACGCTCGACCAGGTGATTCTCGGCTCGCAAGCCTGTCAGGGGACGGGGTCCGAGCAGTTTCGAGAAGGCCCATTCCATCTGCTGCGTGTACGGCGTCGGATCAAGTCCGTTTTCTTTCAGATGGACCAGCACACCGGTGTGAGCACCGGCGTGCATGGCTTCCTGGCCGATGAAGCCGACAACGTCGTCACGAAGTTTCTCGTCTTCGATGAGAGGGAGTGCTTCCTTGAACGTTTCGACAAACCACTCTTCACCGGCTGGAAGCAGCAGATGCAGCACGTTGAGTACGTGAGTACTGAACGGGTCGCCCGGAATCCAGTGCATCGGCAGGTCGGACCAGTCGAATTCGACATTGCGTGCCTGCAACAAGATGTGATCAGGCTCGGCATGTACCTTGCTCGGCATCTGACTACCCCTTCATGCTCTGTGACACAGTTCACCCAGTAACGGGGGTAACTGTAACATGAAGTAATAGGTACAACCAGGCCTTACTCAGCCATACGTATCGCGAGGTCCGCGGCCTTTGACGTGCCTTTCGCCTTTACGCCAACTGGGTGCGCTCGGTCCTGTAATTCGTAGTGTCTTCACGACGCCGTCACCCACAGCAACTGCGATTTTCGCGAGAATCTGGGACTGCATCATCCGCAACTGAGTCGCCCAGGCCGTCGACTCCGCCGAGATGCTCAGAACCCCTTCACGAAGGGAAATGGGCTCGGCGTGCGCCGAGATGTCTTCACCGACAACCTGCGGCCACCGGCCGAGAACCGTCCCTTCGGACACTCTCGGGGACCAGCCGCGTGATTTGGATACCGCGCTGGTCAGTGCACCGAACGGTTGTGGGTCGCGGGCATCGGGGCCGGGGCCGGACCACCCTCCGCGTCGACGCGGCCTACCGCTACCGAACTTGGGCGACGACCGGCCCTGGCCGACAGCTTTGCCATTGGCCTTAGCCGCAGCGCGGGCCTCCTCGAGGGCTCGGCGAGCCAAATCGATACCCCGAAGTTCGGGCTCTTTTTCGTCAGTCACGATTCTCGACCCCCTCGGACAAGTCCGTCGTCGCAGACCAGTCTTTCGAGACTATCCGTGAAATACGACCTTCGGGTGTTTCCGATGCTTCGACGCCGAACTTGGCTGCCTCGAGTTCGTCCGGAACGTCCTCCGGAACTGCGGCGGTGACAATGACCTGTTCAGCGGTGGCGGCGACCGCAGCCAACGCACGGCGACGGCGCCGATCCAATTCCGCAAAAACGTCGTCGAGCAGCAATACGGGGTCACTGCCTTCTGTTCGCAGCAACGCAAACCCCGCGAGCCGCAGCGACAACGCAAACGACCACGATTCCCCATGACTGGCAAAACCCTTTGCGGGGCTGTCCCCGAGAATCAACTCGAGGTCGTCACGGTGCGGACCGACCAGACATACACCCCGATCGATTTCCTTGGTTCGCATCACCGACAGTTCGTGATGGAAACGCTCCTCGAGGTACGCGACGTCGTCGATTCCGGGAATCCTTGTGGGATCGGTGAATTCAGGATCCAAGGACATTCCGAGGCTGCTGCGGTATCGCATCGACGCTGGCCTCGATTCCGGCGCTATCGAGCGATACGATTCGGCAAGGTGCGGAGCGAGATCGTGAACCAACTCGAGGCGTCCGGCCAACAATTGTGCGCCGTGCGCCGCCAAATGCCCGTCCCACACCTCGAGGGTGGAGAGAACATTCTCGCCGCTACCGGAACCGCGTCGTAGTGCCCCGCCCGCCGTTTTCAGCAGCGCTGAGCGTTGACGTAACACCTTGTCGTAATCCGCACGTACAGCGGCCATTCGAGGGATGCGGAACGTCAACAATTCGTCGAGATATCGCCGGCGGTCACCAGGATCACCGCGAACCAACGACAGATCCTCCGGCGCAAACATCACGGACTGAAGGATGCCGAGTACTTCGCGGGGACGCCGCGCCGGCGACTGATTTATCCTGGCGCGGTTGGACTTTCCCTCGATCAGCTCGACGTCGATGGTGAGTTCACGACCGGAATTGACCACCGTTGCACCGGCAAAAGCGCTAGCGGAACCGTTGCGAATCATCGGGGCATCAGAAGAAACCCGATGAGAAGACAGCGTCGACAAGTAGCCGAGCGACTCGAGGATGTTGGTTTTACCGTGCCCGTTGGAACCGAGGAACACAGTGGTTCCCGGTACCAGATCGAGTGTCAGGGAATCCCACGAACGGAAGTCCCGCAACGAGAATCTACGAACGAACACTCATGCCGCCCAACAGCAATTATCAGCCTGGAAGTCGAACCGGCATCAGCAGGTAGGTGTATTCGCTCGAGGGCGCAGCGAAGTTACCCGACTCGTCCGGTGTCGGATCTTCGTCGGTAGCCGGACGCAGAACTGCGGGACGGCTGGGCGTCGTGAAGCCGAACAGGACGTTCTCGCTGTGCAGCGAGTTCAGTCCATCCGTGAGGTATCCGGGGTTGAACGCAATGGTCAACGGCTCACCCTGGAACGTTGCGTTGAGAGTTTCCTCAGCGCGGCCGGCGTCGTCGCCACCAGCGGAGAGCAGCAGTCCCTCGGAAGAGAACTGCAAACGCACCTGAGCGCCACGCTCTGCCACGAGAGCTACACGCTTGATGGCTTCGATCAGTGGAACAACCTCGACGGTTGCCATAGCCGTGTGCTGCGCCGGCAGAAGCTGGCGGAACTTCGGGAACTCGGCATCGAGGAGGCGAGTCGTTGTGCGACGGCCGTCGTTGACGATACCGAGGAGGCCGTCGTTGCCGATGCTCGAGCCGGAACCGAGAGCCAGCTCGACCGGTGAACTTGCGTTTCCGGCAAGCGTTTTCGCGGATTCGGACAGGGTCTTTGCCGGGATGAGAACCGCAGCCTCGACATCGGGGTTTGCCGGCATCCATTCGAGCTCACGGACAGCAAGACGGAAACGGTCGGTCGCAGCCAGAACAATGGAATTCTGGGCGATCTCGACGCGAATACCGGTCAACATCGGCAGGGTGTCATCTTTACCGGCTGCGATGGCAACCTGACTGATCGCTTCGGAGAACAGATCTACCGGGATGGAACCCGACTGCTGCGGAAGCGTCGGAAGCTGCGGGTAGTCCTCGACCGGCATCGTCGGCAGGGAGAACTTTGCGCTTCCGCACGAGATCAGAACGCGAGTGCCCTCGAGGGTGACATCGACAGGCTTGTTGGGCAAGGACTTGGTGATGTCGGCAAGGAGGCGACCGGAAACCAGGACCTGACCGACAGTGGTGACATCTGCGGAAACGCGAACCTGAGCGGATACCTCGTAGTCGAAGCCGGAGACCGTGAGTCCCTGTTCGGTTGCATCGAGAAGAACGCCACCGAGAACGGGAACCGGCGGCCTCGAGGGGAGGCTACGGGCAACCCATGCAACTGAATCTGCGAACTCTTCCCGGGATACGCGAAACTTCAGGCTTCCAAGCTCCATCGCCGGGTAATTCCTCTCGGTAGGCATGTTCTGGTGACAGCAAGTCTGGCACAGACGTCAGATGACAAGTTTGGCACAACGGGGTGCGACGCCAACCGTATGCCCTCGAGGGGCGATCAGGAAAGCCGAGACGGGGACGAGCGAGGCCCGTTCCGAGGTTCCTCACAGGAGTTGTCCACAAATCTACTTTTAAAGAGCTTTTCCTAGAAATTTCTCAGTAGTAGTAATAAGTCCTGTGCAATCTGTGGAGTAACGGTTGTCGATGCAGGTCTGCCCCCTCGAGGGCTTGTGGACTTCTCGAGGACAGACTCGAGGAGCGATCAGGCCCCTCTGTGCACAGACAAGAAGTTTTCGGATTACTCCTCGAGATCTCCACAGACTTTCGAAGTTATCCACACAGTTATCCCCAGATGTGAATACTTTCCAGAAGAAACGAAAGGTTTAACTAAATCGGCGTGTCGAACCCTGGCGTGTCGTGGGTTTGGAGGAATGACACGCCCTCGAGGGACGCAGTCGACACAGCGGTGCCCCCTCGAGGGAAGGACTTTCCCCCTCGAGGGGGCACCGGTAAAAATGCAGGTCAGCGCTTGGAACGCTGCTTGATCCGAGCCGTCAGCTCTTGTACCTGGTCGTACACCTTGCGACGTTCGGTCATTTCCTTACGGATCTTCTTGTCCGCGTACATGACCGTGGTGTGGTCACGCCCGAACGTCTGACCGATCTTCGGCAATGACAAATCCGTCAGCTCACGGCACAGATACATAGAGATCTGGCGTGCCTGAGCGAGCGGACGGGCCTTACCCGGCCCGCAGAGGTCGTCGATCGACATATTGAAGTATTCGGCCGTCACGGCCATGATCGTCGCCGCATTGATCTCGAGGCTCGACGAATCAGGCATCAGGTCCCGAAGGACAACTTCCGCCAACGTGAGATCCAACGGCTGCCGGTTGAGCGAGGCAAACGCGGTGACACGAATCAACGCGCCCTCGAGCTCGCGGATGTTGCGCTCGATCCGGCTGGCGATCAGCTCGAGGACGTCGTGCGGCACCTCGAGGCGATCCATCCGCGCCTTCTTGCTCAAGATCGCGATACGCGTCTCGAGTTCCGGCGGCTGAACGTCGGTGATCAGGCCCCATTCGAATCGCGTTCGCAGACGCTCCTCGAGGGTTGCCAACTGCTTGGGCGGCCGGTCGGAGGAGACGACGATCTGTTTGTTCGCGTTGTGCAAGGTGTTGAAGGTGTGGAAGAACTCTTCCTGGATACCTTCCTTGCCTTCGATGAACTGGATGTCGTCGACGAGGAGGACGTCCGTCTCGCGGTAGCGGCGCTTGAATGCCACCTTGCGGTCGTCGCGAAGACTGTTGATGAAGTCGTTCGTGAATTCTTCCGTGGAGACGTACTTCACGCGCATACCGGGAAAGAGCCGTTGCGCATAGTGGCCGGCCGCGTGCAGCAGATGCGTCTTGCCGAGCCCGGACGCGCCCCAGATGAAGAGAGGGTTGTAGGCCCGGGCGGGCGCCTCCGCGATCGCGACCGCGGCGGCGTGAGCAAATCGGTTGGACGAACCGATGACAAACGTGTCGAACGTGTACTTCGCGTTGAGGCTGTTTGCACCGGAATTCGACGAGGATGGCGTCGACGGCGGTTTCGTGAAGTACGACGGCCACGATTCGTGAACGCTCGCCAATGCTTCCCGGTCGTCGTCGACCTCTTCGCTCTCGGCGGTCTCGGAGTCGGATGGTTCTCCGTCGCCTTCGGTGAATCGGCGTCGACGGTAGGCGCCGGAACTGCTGACCGATTCGAACTGCCGGCTTCCTGTGCGCTCTTCCGGTTCTGCCGAATCTTCGTCGGGAGGAGCGATACGGACGCCGAGGCCCTCGACCTGTCCACCGAGATGTCGTCCGAGTGCTTGCAGAATCGGTTCGCGCAGATCGCGCTCGATGGTCTCCTGAGCGAAGGACGACGGAACCGAGAGGAGTGCAAATCCTTGCGCGAGTGTGAGTGGTCTCACCAGGCGGACGAATGCCTTCTGCTTACTACTCAGTATCGGAAGATCGTTCCCGGGGTCATCACTCGTGAGTTCTGCAACCACGTCGACCCAGGCACGTTCGAGCGCGTTGGGATCGTCGTTCACGTGGTTCCTTCCGTGTTTCACCGACAGCGAGTTCGCTGGCGCTACCGAGCACGTTGCTGCGGCATGGATGTTCGGTGGTGGGGATGTGCGCTGGTGTGACACTTTTGTTATGTCTGTTGGTGTGTCTGCCACCTGAGGTGAGAAACCTCGTAACAGCCTACGAATATGCCACCTGAACTGTGTTTCCACACAATTATCCACAGATGTGGACAAACGTGCACCGAGTCGGTTTATTTGTGGGATTTTTCCTGAGAATCCGACCCGAAGTCGATCTACCTGGCCTTTTGATGTAACTCGAGGCGTTGGACACTCGGCGGTAGCGGTGCGTTGATACTCACAGCCCTGTGGATGAATGCCAAAACTTGGGTTTCCGCGTCGCAACCTGACCCCCGGACCGAACGTGCAGATGAGGCCTTGTCGAGTGCTTCTCTGCCGGAATTGCGTACACCGGGTTTTGTATGCTCTGAGCACCGTTGCGAAAATGTTGCCAAGGTCACACTCGGTGCCTCGCTCGAGGTCAACGACCTATGCACATCTGGGTTCGAAAATCGGGGATTCGAGGACATTCGGCGTGTCGCTTCTGCTTCGAAGGAGTGTCCGCCGAATGCGCTGGTTTGACCTTGGCAACGGTGGTAAGTAACCTCGAACAGTCACCCGCTGGTGGTGATCGTTTCGTGCTGACTACATATGTCGGGTCGGAAGGATTATCCAAGCCGCTTGCCGGGTGGAGAAGACCGTTAGATCCAAGGCGCTCAGGTGGCGCCGATCAATTAGAGGGCGCCGGGAGGCGCCAATGAACTTCGAGGAGTGTTGACCGTGGCCAAGGGCAAGCGGACGTTCCAGCCGAATAATCGCCGCCGCGCGCGTGTTCACGGCTTCCGTCTTCGTATGCGTACCCGTGCGGGTCGTGCAATCGTTTCGGCGCGTCGCCGTAAGGGCCGCGATTCCCTGACAGCCTGATCTGATTCTGAGATCAGGAGCTCGGGGTGTTGCCTGAGCCGTACCGGTTGCGCCGCCACTCGGATTTTTCCGTGGCGGTGCGACGTGGTCGTCGTATGGGAAGACGCGACCTTGTCGTGCACGCGTTTGATCGCGAGCAGGTAGAGGCGTTGGTAGTAACAAATCACGGTCCCCGATTCGGGCTGATCGTGAGCAAGGCTGTCGGGCCGGCGGTGATTCGACATCGAGTCGCGCGCCGGCTTCGTCATATATGTGCAGACCTCGCACAACAGGTTTCACCGGAAACCGATGTGGTTATTCGTGCACTTCCAGGTAGCGCGAGCGCCAGTTCCGATGAGTTGGCCAAGCAGTTGCGCGCAGGTCTGGGCAAAATGAATCTATTGGTGTCGGTAAGTGAAGAGCCATGAGTACTCCGCTCGATGAGCAGATCGAAACTCCCTCAGCCTCCCGTTTTCTGACGGTTTTGAAGGCTGTGCGTCGCGCTCCCGCCACTGTTCTCATCTTCTGTATCGAGTTGTACCGGACGTATGTGTCGCCCCTGCGGATGCCGACCTGCCGGTTCACCCCCACGTGTAGCGAGTATGCGGTGGATGCCCTCCGTACGCACGGGGCGATCAAAGGCCTTTTCTTGACTGTGGTGCGGTTGGCGAAGTGTGCCCCCTGGCATTCTGGAGGGTGGGACCCCGTTCCGCCCCGTCGTGGCCGTGATGCGGGTTGCCGCCACCGCGGTCCTATGGACGAACAGAGGAGTACTTAGAGCCGTGCTCAATTTCATTTACTATCCGGTCTCCGCGATTCTGTGGGTCTGGCACAAGGTCTTCGGCTTTGTGTTCGGCGCAGACAGCGGTTTCGCCTGGGCACTCGCAGTGGTGTTCCTGGTGTTTACGCTGCGTGCGGTTCTGTACAAGCCGTTCGTGAAGCAGGTCCGCACCACCAGACAGATGCAGGAACTGCAGCCGCAGATCAAGGCTCTGCAGAAGAAGTACTCAGGTGACCGTCAGCGTCAAGCTGTCGAGATGCAGAAGCTCCAGAAAGAGCACGGATTCAACCCGATCATGGGTTGCCTCCCGGTCTTGGCTCAGGCACCCGTCTTCATCGGTCTGTTCCACGTTCTACGTTCGTTCAACCGAACCGGAACCGGTATGGGTCAGCTGGGTATGGATCCCGCTACGAACGCCAGCACGCCTAACTACGTGTTCAGCGCTGCGGATGTGCAATCCTTCCTGGACGCACGTCTGTTCGGTGCACCGATCTCGGCTGCGATCACAACCCCAGTCGCACAGCTTCAGGCTTACGTCACCGAGAACGTTCCCGAGTTGCCGTCACGACTGAACATCATCCTGGTTGCAGCTCCGCTGATGATCATCGCGAGCATTGCTACGCACTTCAACTCCCGCGCATCCGTCGCCCGCCAGTCCGAAGCTGCCGCAGCGAATCCACAGTCCGCGATCATGAACAAGCTCGCGCTCTACGTTTTCCCGCTCGGTGTTCTGGTCGGTGGACCGTTCCTGCCTATCGCAATTCTTCTGTACTGGGTTGCCAACAACATCTGGACCTACGGCCAGCAGCACCTCGTCTTCCGCAAGATCGATGCCGAAGAAGAAGAGAAGAAGCAAGAAGCGATCTCACGTCGAAACGACAATGCTCCCAAGCCCGGTGCTCGCCCGAATCCCGCCAAGAAAAAGGGATCTCCGGCAGCACTGAGTGCGACGGAATCATCAGACGAATCCGAGTTGCCCGAGGTATCTCTCAACAAGGCCGACAAGCCAGCGACCAAGCCCACCGGCTCGGGGGGTGGCGGCGCTTCGTCGAAACCGAAACAGAACCGGCCACAGAGCAATCGCGGTAACTCCCCCAAGCGCAATAAGCGGCGCTGATCGAGGAAAGAGAACGACCAATGTCCAGTGATGCTGACACCGCTTTGGATGGAGAAAACGCAGACGTGAGCACTGAAATCGCTGCGCCCGTTACCGACGTCGACGTCGAAGATTCAGACATCGACGATTCTGACGACGACCTGATCGAAGAAGGCGAAATCGCCGGCGATTACCTCGAGCAGTTGCTCGATGTACTCGACTTCGACGGTGATATCGACCTGGACGTCGAGGGCGATCGTGCGATCGTCAGCATCGACGGCGGGGACGATCTGACCAAGCTGGTTGGCCGTAAGGGCGAGGTTCTCGACGCTCTCCAGGAATTGACCCGCCTTGCCGTCCAGCAGTCCACAGGCGAACGTAGCCGCTTGATGCTCGATATCGCCGGGTGGCGCGCAGGCCGTCGTGAAGCACTCAGTGCCCTCGGTGCCGAGGCTGCTGCACGTGTTCTCGAAACCGGTGAGCGTGAAGAACTGGCGCCGATGACGCCGTTCGAACGCAAGATCGTGCACGACGCCGTCGCCAAGGTGAAGGGCGTATCGAGCGAAAGTGAAGGCGCTGAGCCGTCACGTCGAGTGGTTGTCCTGAAGGACTGACACTCCCCCAGCAGTACGAGAATGCGAGCCCCGGATTCGATCCGGGGCTCGCATTCTTTTTGCATTTTCCGGCAATCGGTTTCACGTGAAACGGTCGCGGAAACGGCACCCTCTTCTGGTATCTCGTGAACGATCACCTCGTTGCCGATATCCGTCACCACGGCAACGAATGTGACAGTCCGTGTGTCGAGCCCGAGGAGCCAACTGACCGAGACACCTCGTTGGCGGGGGCACTTGGGGCGGTAGATCGCGTACAACCGTCGATGATTGCTTGCCTGACGAAGTCGAGATCGATCAGGTCATCTTCGGGACCGATCTGTGACGGCAGAAAGCTCGTTAGGGCGAACGGTATTCGAATCACAGTCGGTTTCGGCGGAGGTACCGGCGGAGGTACCGGCGGAGGGCTGTCGCTGTAGTCGACGTCCCATATGAGCGCGCCTTCCTCGAAGGTCGGAAGCAGGCCGGAATGTTCGGTGCCCGATTCGATACTGATCCGAACCGAATCGACATAGTCCGTCAACGACGCCGATACAGGATTGCAGTCATCAGCGACCTCCCAGCCGAACTCGCGAACGAAACCTTGTTGCTGCCGAGCGACCTGAATCCAGTCGTCGCCGAGTCCTTCAGTGTCATGGAGTGTTTCCGGATCTCGGCAGTATTTATGGTTGGCGACTAATTCGTCGAGACCGAGCAAACCGAAGTTCGGGAACAGGCTGCCGATGAAGTCCCCTCCCCCGGTCGGCTGTTCCTGGCCGTCATGAAGTGAGTAGAACCCGCACCCATGTACGTGAGCCACGAGTCGGTAAGTGTCATTTTCAGAATGTCTGGGGCGGGATGAATGCGCCGGATGGTTTCACGTGAAACGCCTCACCTCAAGTTCAATGAATTAGACAGTTTTCGGGATGAAATTTCCCCATAAAGGAACCCCGCTTAGTTTCGTCACTGTGATGATACTGCTCGAGGGGTATCTCTCTTTGAATGGGCATGTTTCACGTGAAACCTGGCGCGACCGCGAATGAGTTGGCAGACTCACAGCGAGTCGACGCGTAGAAGTGAACACTTGTCGGCGATAACACGGATAATAACTTTGGTCTTGATTGTTGATTTCGCGGTATACGCGGGAGGATGTTTCACGTGGAACAAAATGGTGCGGCGTCGGTTGACTGGGATGAACAAGCGACTGCGCGCGCTGTGTTCGGCGATCGATACGACATTGCAGAACGCTACTACCAATCTCTGGCAACGGACGGCGTTGAGCGTGGGCTCATCGGACCTCGCGAGGTGCCGCGACTCTGGGAACGTCACTTGCTCAACTGCGCTGTTATTGGTGAGTTGATCGCCGAAGGTGAGTCTGTTGTCGACGTAGGAAGTGGAGCCGGGTTGCCGGGTATCCCTCTCGCAATCGCGCGGCCGGACCTCAAAGTCACCCTGGTTGAACCGCTTCTACGACGGTCTGTGTACCTCGCCGAGTTCATCGAATCCAACGGATTGGATGTTCTGGTGGTCCGGGGGCGCGCCGAAGAATCTGGCGTAGTGAAGGAAGCCGGCGGTGCCGACGTAGTGACGTCGCGTGCTGTTGCGCCGTTGGAAAAGCTGGCCCGTTGGTCACTCCCCCTCATTCACGAGCACGGTCGGATGCTTGCGCTGAAGGGTTCGAGCGCTGCGGAAGAGATCGAGCGCGACCGAACCGCGTTGACCAAACTCGGCGCGGGCAAGTTCGAAATACTCGAGTGTGGATCCAAATTTCTCCGGACACCCACCGTCGTGGTCAAGGCCGAGCGTCTCCCCAAACGGCGTCAGCGATGACGAAGGAAGTACACATGATGAGAGCACGCAATGGTCGATTCGCAATCGAAGGAGCAGTCAATGTCGGGTCGATCTGAAGCCGTGGTTTCACCGGAAATTGTTACTACGTCCGAAACCGCTCCGTCGCCGGAGACCGCTGTTTCACGTGAAACAGCAACACCGCAGCCGAGCGTGAACGCGGATCCGGTGATCAATGACGACGAGAATTTCACGGCTCCCTATTCCGAGATCTCCTCGGAAGAGACTCCGATCGGCGCTGCCGCGCATCGCGCAAGCCAGGTGCTGCACCCGCACTCGGTGACCCTGCCAAAGCCCGCTTTCCGTCGGGTCATCACGATCGCCAACCAGAAGGGTGGCGTCGGCAAGACAACAACAACCGTCAACCTCGCTTCTGCGCTCGCCCTTCAAGGGCTTACCGTCCTCGTGGTCGATTTGGACCCTCAGGGCAACGCCAGCACCGCTCTGGGCGTCGTTCACACCTCGGGTACCCCTTCGAGCTATGAGCTCCTCATCGGCGAAGTGAAGGCCGTTGACGCGGTTCAGACAAGCCCGCACAGTGAACGGCTTCTCTGCATCCCCGCGACAATCGACTTGGCCGGCGCCGAGATCGAACTGGTGTCGATGGTGGCTCGCGAGAATCGTCTCAAGGGCGCGCTCAACGACAAGGTGCTCGCGGAGCTGGACGTGGACTTCGTCCTCATCGACTGCCCGCCGTCTCTCGGCCTTCTGACCGTCAACGCGATGGTCGCGGCCAAGGAAGTTCTGATCCCGATTCAGTGCGAGTACTACGCCCTCGAGGGTGTCGGCCAGTTGCTGCGAAACATCGAATTGGTGCAGGCACACCTGAATCCCGATCTGCATGTCTCGACCGTTCTGCTGACGATGTACGACGGCCGCACCAAGCTCGCCGACCAGGTGGCAGAAGAGGTGCGTAAGCACTTCGGCGACACCGTTCTCCGGGCTGTGATTCCCCGAAGCGTCAAGGTTTCCGAAGCTCCGGGCTACGGCATGACCGTTCTCGATTACGACCCGGGTTCACGCGGGGCGATGAGTTACCTCGATGCCGGCCGCGAATTGGCCGGACGCTCTGTCACCACTACGACGCAGGAGCAGTGAGATGAGCCAGGCACGTAAAGGCGGATTGGGCCGCGGCCTTGCCGCACTGATTCCTACCGGTCCGGCCACTGCACCCGGACTGGGGGCGGCAGCAGCGGATCTCATCATCGGCGGCGAAGTGGGAGGCGGTGACATCGGAAGCCGTGAAAACGGCGGCGAGAAGGCCAACCCCTCCCCTCCCCCACCGAAGACAGCGGCCCCCAAAACCGCAAAATCCAAAGCTGGCGCCGCAAAGACTGCAGTGCCGACCGCGGATGAACTCGAGTCTGAACTGACATCCGCCGGCGCTGTCTACCTCGAGATCGAACCGAGTCTGATCGAGACCAACCCGAAGCAGCCGCGTCACGTCTTCGACGAAGAAGCACTTGCGGAGTTGGTGCATTCCATCCGTGAGTTCGGTTTGATGCAGCCGATCGTGGTTCGCCGCAACGGCGACAAGTACCAACTTGTCATGGGTGAGCGCCGCTGGCGCGCGAGTCAGGAAGCCGGCCTCGAGAAGATTCCGGCGATCATTCGTGAGACCGACGACAACTCGATGTTGCGTGATGCGCTCCTCGAGAACATTCACCGTGTTCAGTTGAATCCCCTCGAGGAGGCTGCCGCGTATCAGCAGTTGCTCGAAGAATTCGAAGTGACGCACGAGGAATTGGCGAACCGTATCGGTCGCTCGCGCCCCGTCGTGACCAACATGATCCGTCTGCTGAAGCTGCCGGTGGCTGTCCAACGACGCGTCGCTGCTGGCGTCCTGTCGGCCGGGCATGCTCGTGCATTGCTCTCCCTCGAGGCGGGTGCCGACGCTCAGGAAGTGATGGCGGCGCGCATCGTGGCGGAAGGAATGTCGGTCCGAGCGACAGAAGAAGCTGTCACTTTGGCCAACCGCGCAGACAGTGAGATCGCTCCCCCACAGAAGCGGAAGCCGATCATGATGCCGGGTCTGCAGGATGTGGCGGAGCGGTTGTCCGACTCGTTCGACACCCGCGTGACGGTCAGTTTGGGTAAGCGGAAGGGCAAAATTGTGGTCGAGTTCGGCTCGGTGGATGACCTTCAGCGCATCGTGGGCATGATGGAAGCGCAGAAATCGAACAAGTGACGAAACATCGACATCCATCCATACCAGCTAGTTTCGTCACTGTGACAAAATGTTGATGCTGAGCGGTTCCTGGAAGTGAAATACTTTGAACCGCAACAGTTTTGATGTGGCGGGTGCAGCGGCAGCGCAGACGGAGTTGTGGTGGCTTATTCTGGAGAAGGAAAACGCGTCGGGTAGGGCAAAAATGTGCGGCGGAGACCTAAATGTTCGGCAGATACCAAAATTGAGATCGCGACCTACGGAAGTGAGTTAGCCAGTGTCGACTCACGTCATCACATCGCTGCGGCTTGACGGTCTCGATCAACTTTCGGCACACGCTCGCCGCTGTGTGTTCTGGGAGATGGATCCGGCGGCCCTTCACGATGCGCGGGGATTCTGCGATCAGGAATTCGAAAAAGAAGCGTGGCTGTCGATGGTTATGCTCGAGTGGGGATCCTGCGGCCAGGTCGCGGTCAAGGACGGCAAACCACTCGGCAGCGCTCTCTACGCCCCTCCCCGCACCATTCCGCGCGCCCAGATGTTCCCCACCAGTCCCGTCAGCTCTGACGCCGTTCTGCTGACCAGTCTTCGGCTGGAGCCGTCGGGCGTCGAGGAAAGCCTCGGGCCGGCCCTCATTTCCGCTGTCGTGACCGATCTCGTTCGACGCGGTGTCCGAGCCCTCGAAGCTTTTGGTATCCGCGCACATGAGCAGGAGTCGGCGTCGGATATCGCGTCGGCAACTGCAGCATTGGAATGTTCACCGGAGGAATGCATGATCAGCGCAGATTTCCTCGAGGATTACGGCTTCGAGGTTGTTGCGCCCCATCATCGGTACCCACGCTTGCGGCTCGAACTCGATCGGGACCACGAGTGGAAAGTCGACGTCGAGGAAGCCCTCGATCGACTCCTGCAGGCCGCGGCCCTCGAGATGATTCAGGTCGGTGAACTGACACGCGTGTGAGTAACGCGCGTGTCAGTTGCGGTCGGATACCGAAAGTTCTTCTGCAAGAAGCTCG
The DNA here is from genome assembly GCF_019334125.1 of Rhodococcus globerulus. Taxonomy (NCBI): domain Bacteria; kingdom Bacillati; phylum Actinomycetota; class Actinomycetes; order Mycobacteriales; family Nocardiaceae; genus Rhodococcus; species Rhodococcus globerulus. The sequence continues at coordinate 4,265,768 of NZ_CP079698.1, read as the reverse complement.
GCAAACGTGAACGTGCCGGTGGGCTGATCGTCCTGGCCAAGCAGGTACAGGCGTTTGACCGAAATCAGGATGGCCTCGGCGATGGTGTCACGCATGCGCGGATTGGTAAGCACCGCAGCATCATTCGCGTTCGAGAGGTATCCGAGGTCGATCTGTACCGTCGGCATGTTGGTCAGTCGCAGCAATTCCCACGTGCGACCATGAGTCCTGTTGTCCTGCAACGGAGTTCGGGCAACGATCTCGCGCTGGACAAACCCCGTGAGAATCTGACCGATCTTCGAGACCGAACCGTGTGAATTTCCGAAATGGAAACTCGCCACACCGTTTGCGGACGGGCTGGGATTGCTGTCGCACCGCAGCGAGATCATCAGGTCTGCGTCGAACGCGTTGGAAGTTGATGCCCGATCAGCCTCTGACGGATCGACATTGTGCGGCCGCGAGAGGAACGTCTCCATTCCGGTTGCAGCCATACGCCCCTCGAGGCGCATCGCAAGATCCCACAGCACATCGGACTCGGAGATACCGTTCACAATCGCTCCGGTGGACGGGCCGCCCAGACCGGGATCGATGACGATCCGCTTTCCACCCAGCTGCGGGCCCTTGCGCCGCACCAGTTCTTCCTCGCTGATCGCGTGGGGTGAACCGCCAGTGACACGAGTTCCGAGAAGGTCGAGCGAGCGCAGAGTCTGGGGGCCGCAGATGCCGTCGGCGGCGATGCCGATCTCACGCTGGAAGGACGACAACGACTCGTGCGTCATCGGCCCGAAGAAGCCGTCGACGCGCCCCGAGTAGAAGCCGAGATCCTGGAGTTTGGTCTGTAGTGCTGCCACGTCGTCGCCGTACAGCGGAGCGGACAGCTGGTAGATCAGAGTGCGGGCGCCTAGGCGGTACGACGCCTCACGAATGGACCGATACGTTGCCGGGCCCACGATGCCGTCGACAAGTAGCCCACGTTGCTGCTGGAAGGCACGAACGGCGCTGTCGAGGTGATGATCGAAGATGACGTCCGGCGCAACCCAATGGGCACCGTCGCCGCTTTCACGTCGAATGCTGGACGGGATGTGGTGCAGATATCCCAGCTTCGTCAATGTGCCCCGAATCTCGGCGACGGCCGGGCCGTGATCACCGTGTCGGAGTCGATGCATGCGTGAAAACCTCTCGGATCGGCAAAAGAATTCGATCGATGTGCCTGGAAGTGGATCTGATCAGGCACATCGATCGATTATCTCAGAAAACCTGGGGATTGCGAGAATCCCCTACGTTCACAGGGTACTCAGAGTACGTCCGAGAGTTCCTTGAGCAGCGCGGCCTTGCCCTTTGCGCCGACGATGGTCTTGATGGGCTGTCCGTCCTTGAACAGGATCAGCGTCGGGATCGACATGACCTGGAAGTCGCGGGCTGCGGCCGGGTTGGCGTCGATGTCGAGCTTGGCGATGGTCAGCTTGTCGCTGTTCTCACCGGCGATTTCCTCGAGAACCGGGGCGACCATCTTGCACGGGCCGCACCAGGTTGCCCAGAAGTCGACGAGAACGGGCTTGTCGCTGCCCAGGACGTCCTGCTTGAAGGAATCGTCGGTGATGGTGACGGTATTCGACACTGTTACTCCTCGAGGGTTGGGTACGACAGCTGGGTGAATCAGGGGGCGCCGACGACGTCGACGGCGTGACCGGCGGCATCGAGGGTGTTTGCGGTGATGTCGCCGCGGTCGGCGAGCCAGCGTTCGGCGTCGATCGCAGCGGAGCATCCGGTGCCGGCAGCGGTGATGGCCTGACGGTACGTGTGATCGACCAGGTCGCCGGCCGCGAAGACGCCGTCGACCGAGGTTGCGGTGGAACCGGGTGCAACGCGGACGTAGCCGGCGTCGTCGAGGTCTACCTGGCCCTTGACGAGTTCACTGCGGGGGTCGTGGCCGATGGCGACGAACATGCCGGTGATCTCGAGGGTGGAGGTCTCGCCGGTCACGGTGTCGCGGACCACGAGGCCGGTGACACTGTTCTCGCCAAGGACCTCGAGGGGTTCGGCGTTGGTGAGGAAGCGGATCTTCTCGTTGGCCTTGGCGCGCTCGAGCATGATGCGTGAGGCGCGGAACTCCTCGCGGCGGTGCACCAGGGTGACCGAGCGGGCGAAGCGGGTGAGGAAGGTTGCTTCTTCCATGGCGGAGTCGCCGCCGCCGACCACGACGATGTCCTGGTCACGGAAGAAGAAGCCGTCGCAGGTGGCGCAGGCGCTGACGCCGCGGCCGAGGAGACGCTCTTCACCGGGAATCCCCAGGTAACGCGCTGCGGCGCCCATCGCGAGGATGATTGCGTGCGCGGCGTAGGTTTCGCCGTTCGCGACGACGGTTTTGATCGGTCCGCTCAGGTCGATCTCGTCGACGTCCTCGGTGCGGATGTCGGTGTCGAAGCGCAGAGCCTGCTCACGCATCTGTTCCATCAGGTCCGGTCCCATGATTCCCTCGCGGAATCCGGGGAAGTTCTCGACCTCGGTGGTGGTCATGAGGGCGCCACCGAACTGCGTTCCCTCGAACAGCAGGGGCTGGAGCTCAGCGCGCGCGGTGTAGACACCAGCGGTGTAGCCGGCCGGTCCGGAACCGACAATGATGACGTCATGGACCGCGGGCGTGGTTTCCAGCTGGGTGGTCATGCGAGCCTTCCAATAGTGAGTGCAGACCCTCCGCTTCTTGGAGAGCCGTACCGATCAACACCAGGATAAGGGGTGTTGTTCCCGGGCCCGGCGCAAAAGTGGTCAGGCGCTCAGCTGGGGTCGTGTGCATACGGTGCGACCAGGGCGCCAGCACTGCGGCGCACCTGATCCGGATCGGTGCCGCGTTCGATTTGTCGGACCCCGGTGTGAACTATCGCGTTGATCAGTTCGGCAGTGACGGCGGGGTCGCGTGCGCCGAGTTCTTGCAGCGTGTGCAGCAGCGGAGTGACAAGATCGCCGTGCAGTGCCCGGCTCTTCTCATCGAACTTCGGGCCGGGTGCGATTTGGCTCAGCGACGCCGCGATCGCGTGTTCTCCGTCTGCGGCCAGGATCAGATTGGCGTCGACGTACGCGAGGATGCGACCGGCGGGGCCGTCGGCCTCCGCCATGGCCTCAGCCAACTTCTGCGACCACCGCGGGAATGAATCCTCGACCAGTGCGTCGAGTAGGTCCTGCCGGGAGTTGAAGTACTGATAGACGCTCGATCGGGCCAGTCCGGCGCGCCTGGCTATCTCACCGAACGACGGGATGTCCGCGGTTCCTTCGGCAAGAACCTCGCGGGCAGCGTTCAGGAGCGCACGACGCTGCGCTGCGCGATGCTCGCCGACGGTAGCGGCGTTGATGCGTGGCACGTGAACTCCTTTCGTACGCTGCTCGGTCGTCGAACAGCCTAGTGGGGAGTTGCGCGCTATGTGGTCGCTGGGCGCAGAGCCTCTCGGACGACGCAGCGCGTGCCGGTGTAGATGGTGGGCATGCACTTGTTGCAGTGGACGCACAGCCCTTCGGAAACCGATTCGGACTGAAACTTGTTGACCAACTGCGGATCTCGAAGCAGTGCCCGAGCCATGGCTACAAACTCGAAACCTTCACCGAGTGCGCCCTTGATGGTGTCGACGCGATTGATACCGCCGAGCAGGATCAGTGGCAGACTCAGCGCCTCGCGGAACTGGCGGGCGAATGGAAGGAAGAACCCTTCCTCGAAGGGGTACTTGGGAAAGAGCGTCGGGCCGTACAACTTGAGACCGTAACCCACGAGTTTGGGCTGGGACGCAACAAATTCCGCCATCGGAACGTCGCCGCGGAAGAAGTACATTCCGTTGAGAAGTGAACTGCCGCCGGTCAATTGCATGGCGTCGAGATGGCCATCGGCTTCGAGGATCTTGGCGATGGGCAGGCTCTGATCGAGCCACAGTCCTTTGGGGACGCCGTCGGACATGTTGAACTTCGCCGTGACTGCAACCGACGGTCCGGCTGCCCTGCGGACTGCTTCGATCACCCGACGCGGATATTCGGCACGCCTGGCGACGGTTCCGCCGTATTGATCATGGCGTTTGTTCAGATTGGGGCTCATGAACGAACTGAGCAGATAGTTGTGGCCGAGGTGCACCTCGATGGCGTCGAATCCGGCGTCGACGGCAATGCGCGCGGTGCGCTCGTAGTCGGCGACAACGCCGCCGAGTTCCGCGAGTGTCGCTCCCTTGACGAGACCCATCGCGGGCGGACTCAATCGCGTCGACGGGGCCAGGGTTTTCGTTTTGTTGGAGAGGGTGTTGGCCACTAGTCCGGCGTGGCCGATCTGTGCTGCGGCGAGCGCTCCTTCGGCGTGGACCGTCTCGGTCAGACGGCGCAGTCCGGGCAGCGCCTGTTCGTTCATGACGAGGGTGTCGCGGTGGACGCGGCCACCGGGTGAGACGGCGCAGTACGCGACGGTGGTCATGGCGGCACCCCCGCGAGCGACCTCGGCGTGGAAGTTGATCAGGTCGTCGGAGATCGCTCCCCGCGGCATCACGCCTTCGAAGGTGGCAGCTTTGATGATGCGGTTCTTCAAGGTCAGCGGCCCGAGACGGGCCGGTTCGAAGATCGTGGGGGTCATGTTCTTCTTCCTGCTTCGGCGGATCCATTACGATGCCAGTGGACTCGTATCTACGACGATATAGCGCCGACGCCAAATCTGTTCGACAATTCGAGACGATGAACACCACAGGATCTGGTCGCCCCCGAGACCCACGCATCGACGACGCAGTCCTCGAAGTCACCCGCACCATGCTGCTCGAGGTCGGCTGGGAGCAATTGAGCGTGCGCGCCATCGCCGCCCGAGCCGGAGTCAGTAGGGCGTCGATGTCGCGTCGATGGTCGTCCAAAGCGCACTTGGTTCTCGGATCGATCCTCGGCGCCACCCCGGATCTGACGCCCTTCGAGGGAACGGATCGCGACGGGTGGATCCGCTGGGTGGTGGCCGGTAGCGCGCAGTTGTTCGCCCGGCCCGAGGTTCGTGCCGCGGCGCCCGGACTATTGGCGGCATTGCGCGATCACGACGATCTACGTAACGAGCTGTGGCGCGGGTTCAGTGGGCCGAGTACCCAGTTGTTCCTGGAAGATTCGGAAGACCGCGACGCCGCACTGTTGGACGCAAAAGCTGTGCTCGTGATGGCGGCCGGCGCTGCGATGTTCTCGAGTCTTATTGCGGTGGAAGATGATACGGAGGAACTCCGCGAGCGCATCCTGGCACTGCTGTTGCCGGTCGCAGAAAAGTGAACTAGCCGATAGTGTTGACGGACAGCGTGTTCGGTTTGTCAGCGCTACATTCCGGGCCGACGGCAAGGATGGTGATCTGACGTGGCTGCGTGCCGCGCAGTAGGAGCACCACGGCTGGGTTGCCGTCGACGGTGACCTCGCCCGATCCGAGAAGTGGCTCATCTTGCGAGAATCCGTTTGCCTGCAGGCAACCTGCCAGTTTGAGTGAATCCTCTAGTGGGCCAAGATCTTTGGATCCGATCAAGGTGAGGAATCTTTCGGGAGTCGGGTTTTCGCTTACGGTAGGAGTGGGTTGCGCAGTGATGACGGCGTTCGGTTCGGTGGGGCGTACCGCAATCAACACAGCCACAACCGCTACGGCTGCTGCAGCAGCGGCACCACCCATCAGTAGCCGGCGTCGCGAGCGGGCGATGGAGATTACATTCGAATCGGAATCATGTTGCGTCTGTTGCTGTTTCCACTCGCTGTCCAATGCGCTGTGGATGCGCGCTGCCAACTCGGGCGGCATGGGCTCGTGCGGGGCGATGCGCTCGTCCCACGTCCGCAGTGAATGACTGACGTTGTCGAGTTTGCTGACGAACGCCAGCGCGTCAGGATCGTCGTCGACGAGGACCCACAAGGCAGCACTGGTTTCGGGGTCGAGAACACCGCCGTGAAGATCGGCCAGCAAGTCTTCGGAGAAAGGTGGGGCAGGAACGTACGAATCGTTCACGAGCCTCCCCTTTCTGCGCGCGGCTACCTGTTCTGGTGCTCACAAAGATTAGACGCGTCGACATCACGATCGGTTCCCTCGGCCACCCAACTCGGCCAATTCGGCGGCTAGACGCTTGCGCGCGCGAGCGCAGCGACTCTTCACCGTTCCCACAGGGATGCCGAGCCGAATTGCGGCCTCGGCTACGGGATAACCCTCCATGTCCACCGCAACGACGGCAGCGCGCTGCTCAGGCGGCAGCAGGGCCAAGGCTTGATCGACGGTCATCCTCATGTCCACGGCTTCGACATGATCGTGAGAATCGCGAGGTTCCTCCACATTGTCGGCGGAGAGCGAAAAGGCTTGGCGTGACTTGTTTCGCCGAATTCGATCCAGGCACGCGTTGACAACTATCGCGTGGAGCCAACTTCGCACAGCGGCATCGCGACGGAACTTGGACGCGTTGCGGTGCGCAGACAGCAAGCCTTCCTGCAAGGCGTCACTGGCGTCCTCGTCCGAATAGCTGGTACGCCGGGCGACGTGCCATAGATGATCCTGATGCCGGGTCAGCAATTCACGGAAAGCATGTGGATCGCCCGCCACATGTGCTGTCAGTAATTCGACATCCGTTACCTCGCCCCCGGTGCCCCCCCGATAAGTGTGCACCGGCGGATGTTAACCCAGGAGCGGGCCATCGGGAGGGGTCAGGGACGGGCTATCGAGCGGCGTTGAACGTTATGTCCGAGATGGCTGTTTGGTTTTGTCCGGATTGCGTGCTGAGTTCGGTAATCCAGATGAGAACGTACTGACTCGGGCTGTCGGTGGTGACCGGAATATCCGTGACACCGTTCTTCAATGTTCCGGTCCCGATTTGCTTCGTCTGATCGAGAGTTGTTCCGGCAGAAGGGGCAGAACGGATTTCAACGACGCTACCCGGCGAATCGGACGTGATGGCAACGTTCTTCAGAGTCGCGGCGTCGTCCAGCGTGACCATCAGGCCGACGCCGTTCTTCAGCGCCGGGAACGGCTGGAAGTACGAGTCCGTCGACCACTCCGTTGTGGGGTTTCCGTCGATGGCGTTCTTGGCCGTAGCCGGCTGATCCGGGGTGCCCTGCGGCGAGAACACCGCGACCGTCGACGCACCGACAGGGGCCGTGGCAACCGGCGGGGCAGCGGGAGCCGAACTTTCCTCGGGTGCAGCAGCTTCCGAGGTCAAGCCGAAGCTCTGTTCACTCAAGGGAGTGTTGGAACTGCTCCCGGAGAGGAAGCTGGCAACCCACACGCCGAGCAGGATCAGCACGATGACGGTGAATACGCCCAGCGCGGTCAACGCGGCGAGCATGCGCGTCGACTTCTTCTTCTCGGCTTCGATGGCCTCGGGATCCGTCAGAGCGTGTCCGGAGTTGCCGGGGTCGCGATGTCCGAGGCGCAGGGCGGGAATCAGTTCCGTCTTGTCGTTGACGACGGATGCCTGATCGAGAATGTGTTGCACCGTTGCGGCAGTGCGGATTCCGCTCTCTGCTTGCAGTGCGCGCGTGGCAACGGCCGAGATGTCGAACGGCACCTCGGGACGAATTCCTCGCACCTCGACGGGATTCCCGGACGCGTCGCGGCCGGCCGGGAGCAACCCGCCGACGGGTCCGGCTGACGGCTTTGCCAGCGGCCACCGAGCCGTGATGAGGGCGTAGAGCATGGCACCAAGACCACGAACGTCGCTGGTGGAATCGGCGTCGGCAAGCGTTGCGGGGAACGCGAGTACGGCGTCGCCGTTGATGCTGATGCGCACCCGATCCGGATGATCGATGGACAGCGCGCCACCCGAGCGGTGAGCTGCCTCGGCAGCGGCCGCGAGGCTGCGGATCGCGCGTGCTGCGCCGATGGGCGACGGCGTCGTCTCGGCCATTTCACGCAGTGATCGGCCAGGCGTCCACTCGGCGACGACGATGCCGCCCGAGCTGCCGCGGACGACGTCGAGGACCCGGGCCAGGCCCGGCGAGTTGATCCGGCCAAGGCGCAAGGTGCGGGAGAGCACGGCCTGTGGACCGGACTGGGCGTTGTCGTCGCCGCGCTGTTCCGCGTCGACAAACGTCAGGGCTACTTCGCGATCGAGTTTGACGTCGAGTGCTTCCCAGAACTGCAGTCCACGAGTGCCACCGTGCGGGGCGAGCAGACGGTAGCGGCCGCCGGCGACGGAGGCACCCGGAATGAGCTTCGGTCCGCGGGGAGAGGGCCGGGAAGTAGAGGTGGGTGCAGCGGGCGGCGTCTTGGCAGATCCGGCGGGCGGCACAGGGTTGGGGGGCGCAGCCTTGTTCGGCACAGCCTTTTGCGGCACCGCCTTGTTCGGCACAGCCTTGGGCGGCTCGGACTTGATTGCCTGTGTCTGCGGCGCCTGTTGCTGCGGCGCCTGTTGCTGTGGTGTTTGCTGCTGTGGTGTTTGCTTCCGGGGAGCCTCTGCTCGCGGCGCACCCGTAGGCGCTGCCCCAGCCGACGTGGACTCTTTCACGGCAGAAGTTCCGGCATTCTTGTCGTCGGAGACCTTGTCGTCGCTCACCCTCGCTCCTTCACTTTCGGTTGCCCATCCCCGTGTCTGTGCGGGTTGCGACCTTGTGGTTCCAGGACCAGGGTACGGCAGCGCACCTGGTCGTTCGTGCTGGTTCGATTCCGTTCGCACGGCGGGGATCAGCTCGGTTACAGCATCGTCGTCGCGCTGCGCCGAATTACCGGTGGCGGACTTCGAGGCTGGTTCGGGGCGACCCAACACAGAACGAATCTTGCGGGAGACCGCAACCGTTACCGAGCGCACTTCGGGGATCTTCTTGAAGTACAGGATCGTGAAGGTGATGGCGAGCATGAGAATGCCGCCGACGGCTACGCGAATGAAGGATCCGGGACCGCCCAGGTTCTCGGTGAGTTTGTGGAATCCGAGTACCCGGTCGACGGCAATCATTGTCAGTGAACCGGCCAGGGAGGCGACGACGACGGACCATACGGTCTTACCGACATTGGCCATCTGGAGGTTTCCGAGGCTGCGGTGCAGAAGGTATCCACCGATGACCGCACCGGTGATGTAGCCGAGTCCGTTGGCTGCACCGAGCAGGATCACGACCTGATCGGTATCGGATGCAACGAGTGGGACGAGAGCGGAGAAGGCGATCTTCACAGCGGTGATTCCGAGAACGATCCACGTCGGCGTCCAGGCTTGTTCGCGGGCGTAGAACACGCGGAGTTGGATCAGCACCAGCGCGTACGGAATCAACGTGAATGCCGACCAGCTCACCGCAGTGCCGAGACGTTCGGCCTGTTCAGGTCCGAAGCGGCCGTAACCGTAGAGCGCTTCACCGACCTGGGGGCCCATGAAGGTGAGGAACATGATGATCGGAACGAGCGTGATCATGGTCAGACGCGTGGCGACCGACAGATCGTCGACGACGGCCGGGGTGTCGTCGGCTGCGGCGTTGCGGCTCAGGCGCGGCATGATCGCGGTCAGAACTGTCACACCGAGGACGCCGTACGGCAACTGCAGCAGCAGCCAGGCCTGGCTGTAGATCGCGGGGCCGGCTTCGTCGGCGTGCGAGGAAATGCGCGTCGCGAAGATCATGCCGATCTGACTGATCAGGACGTACAACACGATGGCGACGGCCATGCCGCCGAACTGACGTAGGCGGTCGTCGAGACCCCACAGCGGCTTGAGGGAGATGTTCTCGCGTCGTAGCGCGGGAATGAGGCTGGCAGCCTGCACGATGACGCCGACGGTGATGCCAATGCCGAGGGTGAGCAGTTTTGCGTCACCCATCGAGACCGGATTCAGCGAGATCTCACCTGGTGTCAGGCGGTAGATCACGAGCACCACGAGGACGACCATGTTGTTGAGCACCGGCGCCCAGGCTCCGGGTTTGAAGACCTGACGGGTATTGAGGAACGCCGTGAACAGCGCAGACAGTCCGTAGAACAGGATCGCCGGCAGTAGCAGGTACGACAGGGCCGTCGTCAGGTCGGTGCTGACCTTGCCGTCTTCGGACAGGAAGACGTATTTGGTGAGCACAGGTGCGGCGAGGGTCGCGAGTAGCGCGGCCATGCCGAGAAGGACAAGGGACGCCGTGAAGAGGCGTCGGATGAAGGCTTCGCCTTTGTCCTTGTCTTCGCGTTCGGCGCGGACAAGGACCGGCACGACGATCGCGGTCAACACTGCACCGAGAACCAGCTCCGCGATCATGTTCGGGATCTGGCTGGCGACTGTGAACGAACTGGCGATGGCCGGACCGAGAACCATCAGGATCATCAGCTGCTTGGCGAATCCCGTGATGCGGCTCGTCAGTGTCGCGATGGCGATGGAACCCGTCGCCGCGAGAAGTCGCGAGTTGGATTCCTTGCGGTCTCCTGGCAGAACGTGAGAGTCGGGGTCGACGTCACCGGACTCGGAGACGGGACGGTTCGCCAACTCCATTTCCGCTTCCCGGTACCGCGGGTAGTCGCGGATGACCGGAATGGTCATGGTTGGTGAGTCGTCGAAACGTGCGTCCGGGTTGACCGGCTGGATCGGGTACCCGCGTTCCCACGGTGGCATGCGCGGATGTGACGCGGTTGCGGTGCTCCGGCGCGTGATCGCGGACCGTTTGCCCTCAGGCGGATTCCCGGTCATGAACGTTTGTACCCTTCATCAGCTGGGTCGGGCTGACCCCGATATCGATGCCACAGCCGTCGTCCGGCCAAGAACAACAACAATCCTCCTGCTGTGGCTGTCACAGCGGCCAACGGACGACCGTATGCATTCGACCGTACGGTCACGCTGGTCGGGCTGCCCAATTGGAACCCGTCGGTGGTGGTGAGCGAGAAGCTCACGACCACCTTGCGGGAATCGTTCATTTCCGCTGGCACAGTCAATTGTCGGCTACCGCGCGGCGGCAATTGTTTGGGACCGATGTCACTGATCTTCATCTCCGGCGGAGCGTCCACCCGCAGGTTGACGTTGATGGCGATCGGCAGTTCGTTGCGGGCCACGAGGAGCAGCGGGCTTTGACCGGACGCCAGTGTGTACACGCCGCCCGGCGATACGACGCTGACGGCTTGATAGAGACCGTTGACGCTGGTGGTCACGTTGCCTGCGCGGATGCTTGCAGCACGTTCGGCATTCCGGACGGACAAGATACTGGTATCGCGCCGGTTGGCCGAACTCATCGCGCGCAGCAGATCCTCACGCAGCGGGGCGGTGAAGGAGCGCGGAGTGAGCAGAACCTGCGGGTCGTCGACGAGTGAGAGTTCGAGCGCATCGATTCGGGGCAGTTGAGCCTTCGCCGTGTCGATGACCGCTGTTTGCGGACCGTCCTGAGTTGCCCGCTCCGGATATTCGAGAGTTGCCGTGTCCGTAGCGCCGGGTTGTGTGCCGAGCAGCGCCGGAAGGGACTGTGGTGTCGCCAGGCCGGAGCGGATGAGCGTGGCGAGCATCGACAGCATCGCGCCGGCGTCCTCCGCGTCGGCGCTCCATAGTTGCGGCGGCGCCAGAATCTGATTGCGTGGCACGGCGGTGGGAGTCAACGCGGACCACGCCATCGCGCCGAGTGCGTCCTGTCTCCGGGCAACCCGCGATTCCGTCTCGAGTTGCGGCGCGGTGTCCTCGTCGATGTACGACGGCGTCGACGGGTTGGATCCGGTCGCGGCAAAAGCTGCGGCCGCCGCTGTGTCGAAGGCAAGTGCGTCGACGGTGTCGGTGATGCGCGAGGACAGTTGTGCCTCGCTCGAATCCACGGACGAGGCCGCTACGAGGGTGGTTGTCGGCCTGGTGCTCAGAGTGTCAACGGTGACGGAATCGAGGACTCCGGAATCCGGCCACACGAAATTGCGGAGCGAAGTCACGCCGAGAATGGTGTCGACGATGTCGGCCGGCCGGTCGATGGCCGTCGCCGTCAGTTCGGGATGGGCGACGGTACCGACTGCCGCGAGATCTGCCTGCGCAAACGGAACCGACGTCGTACACATCGATGCTGCCAGCGTCTTGATTCGCGACAACCAATTGGACGCCGCATCCTGTCCGCGACCGTCGTGGGCTGCGCCGGTGGGGTCTGCCGCGTTGTCGACGACCAGATAACCGCGGGTCATGTTGTCGACCGTGATCACGAGGTCGGGGTCGATGGCGAGGCACAGCGAATCCCGCACCTTGTTGTCGGCGTCGATCTCGGGTTTCGTGGCATTTTCGACGGCGTCGACAAGCGCGTCGAGGCGTCCGCCGTCCGAGAGTTCGGTGGCGAGGTCGTCGTTGATCAGTCGAACGGGGTCATTGACGGATCCGGGGATTCCGCCGACCAGGCTGGGAGCGGTAGCGAGCGGCCACATCATCGTCACGCCGACGGGATTGGACGTGTCGGGTGCGACGACGGCTGAAGCCGAGGTGCTTGACGTTCGTGTGTTGGTCGCGCTGGGAACGCCGAGTACCGGGAGGAGGAAACGCGCGTCGTCGAGCCGGGCTGCGCCGCCGTATTCGGGGGTGCCGTTGACATTGACAAGCATCGGGTAGACGCCGGGCTCGGAGATCTCCAGTGAGGTTCCGGTAGTGCTGCGCAGTGGCAGCGAGAGGGTGAACGGCCTGGATTCGCCCCGCTCGAGGCTGGTGGCGACGGTGTCGAACTCGCCGACTGTGTCGAAAATGGCTTGGTCGAATTCGAGGGCATCGCGTACGTCGGCTGCATTGTCGATGGCCGGCGCTCGTTGCAACCGCACTCCGACGTCTTCGACGGGACGGTCGCCGACGTTCTTGACCGTGCCCTTCACCACGACGGTGGGCGTGCTGGTTGTCGTGACGGTGGTCGGTGTCGTGGATTCGATGGACAGTTCGAGGAACTTGCCGTCGGTGCTGGTGCGTGGTGCCTGAACGTGTTTGTCGTGCGAGGCGGGGAGTGCGTGTGCCGGTGCCGCCCCGAGCGATCCCGTCACACCGACAGCGGCCATCACCAGAGCGGCGATGCCCGCTCGCCGTAGAGCCATTTTCATCCTGCGTCCGGTTCCTTCGGAAGCATGGGTGCGTGGGGCATCTCGGCGATCATCTGTGCGGCAAGTTCGGCTAGTTTTCGTTCGTCCGCGTACGCCAGGCGTGAGTGCAGTTCCGCGAGCGGTACCCAGGCCACTTCGGTGACTTCGACGTCTTCGTCGGACAGTTCGCCGCCGAGGAATCTCAAGAGATAGTGGTGCACCGTTTTATGGACGCGTCGGCCCTCGGTGACAAACCAGTAGTCGATGCTGCCGAGTGGCGCGAGGACGGTTCCCTGAATGCCCGTTTCTTCCTCGACCTCACGCATCGCCGTCTGCTCGGCGGTCTCGCCCTGCTCGATGTGTCCCTTGGGCAGTGACCACAACAGACGACCACGGCGGTCGGTTCGTCCGATCAGTGCAGCACACAGGCGTTCGGGCGGGCCGCCCCAGCCGTCGACGACCAATCCGCCCGCCGAAGTTTCGCGGACTGTACGCATCGGGGATCGTTCAGGATTGCCGACGGCAGGACGACGCCGCGAGTTGCGGCGGCTCCTGTTCGTTCGTTCGGCACCTGACACCCCATCGATACTAGTTGGCATCGTCTGGTTGGCCGGTAACCCGCGCAAACCGGGTGCTCGCGTTGATATGCGCGTTCTGCTATTTGCGCACCTTAAGTAAGCTCAATCGACGTGACTGCCCCTACCTCCGATGCCGATCGCCGTGCACGGCTCCTTGCCGACGCTTCCGACACATTGCGCACGCTCTCCGATGTGTTGACCCCGCTGGGTGAGCGCTTCGCAGCGGCCGGCCACGAGCTGTACCTGGTAGGTGGCAGCGTGCGCGACACAATCCTTGGCCGGTTCAGCGGTGATCTGGATTTCACGACGGACGCGCGTCCCGAGAAGGTGCAGGCTCTGCTCAAGGGCTGGGTCGACAAGCAGTGGGATACCGGGATCGATTTCGGCACGATCAGCGCCATCAAGGACGGCCAGGAGATCGAGATCACGACGTTCCGGGCCGATGCCTACGATCGTGTGTCCCGTAATCCGGTAGTCCAGTACGGCGAGAATCTTGCCGACGATCTGGTGCGTCGTGATTTCACGGTCAACGCGATGGCCATGGCGATAGGCGCCGACGGTTCGTTCACGTTTATCGATCCGCTGAACGGCATGGACGCTCTGCTCGCCGGGGAACTCGATACGCCGTCGGCTCCCGAGAACTCGTTCAACGACGATCCGCTGCGGATGCTGCGCGCGGCACGGTTCGTATCTCAGCTTGGTTTCACGTTGAACAATCGCGTTTTCGACGCCATCAAGGACATGGCTTCGCAGATCGAGCGGATCACGGCCGAACGCGTGCAGACCGAACTCAACAAGCTCATGCTCGGCATGTACCCGTTGGACGGCATCAACGTCATGGTCGATTCCGGTTTGGCAGATTACGTGTTGCCCGAGATCCCGCAGATGAAGCTCGAGATCGACGAGCATCACCAGCACAAGGACGTCTACCAGCACTCTCTGACGGTGCTGCAGCAGGCCATCGACCTCGAGGATGGCGACCCGGACCTCGTATTACGTTGGGCCGCACTGCTTCACGACATCGGCAAGCCGGACACCAAGCGCAACGAGCCCGGCGGCGGCGTCAGCTTCCATCACCACGAGGTTGTCGGTGCCAAGCTCGTGCGCAAGCGTTTGCGTGCCCTCAAGTTCTCCAAGCAGATGGTGGACGACATCTCGCAGCTCGTGTTCCTGCACTTGCGTTTTCACGGTTACGGCAAGGGGCAGTGGACGGACTCTGCCGTACGCCGGTACGTCACAGATGCCGGTGAACTACTCCCCCGCTTGCACAAGTTGGTGCGCGCCGACTGCACCACCCGCAACAAGCGTCGGGCCGCGCAGTTGCAGGCCACCTACGACGACATCGAAGAGCGGATCGCCCGTATCGCCGAGCAGGAAGACCTCGCTCGGGTGCGTCCGGACCTCGACGGCAACGCCATCATGGAACTGTTGAACATTCCTGCCGGTCCCCAGGTGGGTAAGGCGTGGACCTTCCTCAAGGAGTTGCGTCTCGATCGTGGTCCCCTCGACCGCGACGAGGCCGAGGCCGAACTGTTGAAGTGGTGGGCTGCCCAGCAGTCCTAGCCTTCTCGCTTTTTGCGGTTGATCAACACCGCCGACAGTCCGGCGGCGTAGACGCCCGCACCGGCAAGGGCTAATCCGACGCTCTTGCCGTCGGGTGCGATCACCGTCGACGCGGCGGCGATCGCACCGATGAACGCGACGTTGAACACGGTGTCCTGCAAGGAGAAAACCTGGCCACGACGGTTGTCGTCGATGTCGATCTGCATCGCCGCGTCGCCGGCCAGTTTCACGGTTTGGCCGGCAATGCCGAGAAGGAATGCGGCGATCAGGAGTGATCCCTGCGTCAGTGTGGTGACAAAAACGAGTTGGATGATCACGGCGGCCGTCAGTGCGTAGGTGACGGTTCGCGAGCGACCGAGCCGCGGAATCACAAACGGTGTGATCAGTGCGGCGATCAGCATGCCGATGGCCGTAGCGCCAACGGCAACACCGAATCCCGCCATCCCACCAGGGAGCGCCGAGCCGTTGGACGTGTTCCGAAGCACCAGCACCATGATCAGTGTGTTGATGCCGAAACAGATTCTGTGCGCGCCGATTCCGATCATCGTGGTAGTGACACCGGGAGCCTCCCAGACGGCAGTGGCTCCGGTCTTCAGGCCCGTCAGAACGGAATGAAGAGCGCCCGTGTTGATTCTTTCCGAGGTGGTGGGGCCAAGGGATCTGGCGGTGAACCGTGCAGCTGCCACAGCTGCAACGGCCGATCCGACGGCAGCGCACGCCACGGCGATTGCGGACGCCCGATCACCGGCACCCACAATCCCGATAATGCTCACCGCCGCGGTTGCGCCCAGGGCTGACACCACTGAACCTGCGGTTGTGAGAACGGAATTGGTGGCCACCAACCAGGATTGCCGAACCACTTTCGGTAGTGCAGCCGAGACTCCGGCGCCAACAAATCGGCTGACCCCGATAGCCGCCAATGCGCACAACAGCAGCGGCGTGTCCCCTCCCCCGCTGGCGAGCAGAACAGCGGTCGTGAGGATCAGCAGACCGCGCAGAACACTTGCCCACAGCAGGACGAGGCGCCGGTCGAGGCGATCGAGTAGCGCACCCGCAAAGGGTCCGATGATCGAATAGGGCAGCAGCAGTACGGCAAACCCCGCCGCAATCGCCACGGGATCTGTCTCGCGTTCCGGGTTGAACAGGATCGCGCCGCCCAGCGCGGCCTGAAACAACCCGTCGCCGAACTGGCTCGAGAAGCGGACAAGCGCCAACCGTCCGAGGCCCGGGGATTCCCGCACGGTGTGGAGCGTCCGGGACCAGGCCTCGCGGCGGTTCGAGGCTGGGGTCATGTAGTGAAACTCTAGCGGGAACCGAACTATCGACCGTCGAACCGGTCCCGCAATGCATCGAGGCCAACCAGGTACACGTTGTCGCCGAAGGCGTTCTCCACGACGGGGATGATCTCGTCGCCTCCGTCGTAGGTGGCGGTCCACCTGACTTCACTGCCGTCAGGCGTCGGAACTACTTCGATGCGCGCAATGTAGTTCTTGACCGGTAGCGGTTGGTCGAGTACCTCGTAGCTGTACGTTCGGCCGCTGTTGTCATGCTCGATCAACTCTTCACGTGCTACGACATTGCCGTCGACGATGAATCGGCGTACGGCACCTGGCGTGGTCGGGTCTGCGCTTTCTTCCATTTCGGAAGGGGGGACGCGCGGGTGCCATGAGGCGAGTTCGTCGAATCCTTTGATCACAGACCAGATCTGGTCCGGCTCGACGGGCAGAGTGGTTGTTCGTAGAAGCGTGGGCATAAGTACCTCTCTAGTGCTTCGCTCGGTGTGACGTGGACACTAGGGAGCTCGTGGGCCGGGTGGGAACGCAAATCCCATTCATTGGAAAGGTGCGTGCTCTTCAGGCTGCCGCGGTGCGGGCCTGTTCTGCTCGCCACCAGCCGACAGTTTCGCGCGCTGCCTGATCGAGTGGCGTCGGCGACAGCCCGAGGAGGGCTTCGCTGGCAGTCGAATCCATCACGAAAGGCTTGGTGAACTGGTAGTTCATCTCTGCCAGTTCGCGGGTATCGGTGTGTACCTTGCCGACGGTATCGAGAACCCAGGCAGGGAGTACGCCCACCTTGGCGGCGGGGGCTCCTGCGGCGTCGGCAAACGCCTCGGCAATGGTGCGTTGGGTGAGCGCGGGTCCGGTGGGTGCGTGCAGGACGGAGTTCCACAGTTCCGGGTTGTGTGCCGCGGCGATCATCGCTGCCGCAAGATCGGGTACGTACGTGAAGGAGTGTGGCTGATCTGCCGATCCGATTACCCGAATCTTCTTTCCTGCCATCACTTTCGGAGCCATGCGTTCGCCGGCGTGAGCTGTGCGCACGTAGGGGCCGAAGAAGTCCGACGCCACCACGCTGACGGTCGGTGTGGCAGAGGCTTCGCGGGCGCGCAGTAGCATCGCGCGCACTCCGCGCTTACCGCCGGTGACGTTGCGGGGGTCGGATTCCGTCATCACGGTGTCGGAGTTGTACGCGTAGAGGCTTTCGGGGAACACCACAACGGCATTCAACGAGGCTGCGACGTCGAGGATGACTTTTTCTGCCGCGGGGAGTTCGCGTTCCCAGTCCGCGGCGTTGTAGGCGGCATGAATGCAGTGGTAGATCGCGGTGGCGCCCTCGGCGGCGGCGCGCAGTGCGTCTCGATCCGACACATCGACGCGTCGACGCTCGATCCGTGGGTGCGCAGGTCCGCTTCCGGATCTGGTCAGGAGACGGACGTTGATCCCCTGCTCGGCGAGTCGTAGCGCCACGGTGGATCCGACTGGTCCTGCGCCGGTGACGATTTCGAGGTTCGACATGATGTCTCCTACCTGAGGTTCGTGGTTTAGAGAGCACTGCTCTCGATTTCTAGGATGCACCACGTGGATGACTATGTCAAGAGCACTGCTCTCTTTTATCGACACTGCTCTCGTTTGTTGGCTCTGCTCTCGGAATTGAGGCAAGCTGTTCCCATGGCCGGTACCCCCCGCGAACGCGCGCGTGAACAGACCTTGCAAGACATCACCCGGATCGGCCGCGAGCATCTGGCAGCGGTCGGCGCTGCGGCTCTGTCGCTACGCGCGGTGGCGCGAGATCTGGGCGTCGTATCCTCGGCGGTCTACCGGTATGTGGCCAGCCGCGACGAACTGCTCACCCTTCTTGTCGTGGATGCTTACACCGAGCTGGGCGCCGAAGTGGATGCTGCAGTGGATGCTGTTGCGGCAGAAGATTATCGGGGGCAGTTTTTGGCGTTGGGCCGAGCCGTGCGGGCCTGGGCGATACGCGAACCCGCTAGATACGGACTGCTGTTCGGCAGTCCGGTGCCCGGCTACAACGCACCGGGTGAGCAAACCACCGGGCCGGGCACGCGGGTGGTCACCAGGCTGATCGCAATAGTCGACAGCGCGCATCGGGCGGGTGCCCTCACATCGTTCCCCGACGCAGCAGTCGGTGAACCCTTGAAGGCGGATCTGGAACGTGTGCGCGCGGAGATGGGCGTCGAATTGCGGCCCGAGGCAATCACCCGCGGAACCTTGGTGTGGGTGTCGCTGTTCGGTTCTGTGAACTTCGAGGTGTTCGGGCAGTATGGATCGGACACCTTCACCGAACCGGCCGAGCTTTTCGAGCGGCACCTCGCCTTGCTCGCGGGAATGGCGGGCTTGGAGTGAGATGATGTAGGTGTGTCGCACGCAGAAGAACCCGAAGACCGTATGGCCTGGATCGAACCCGAGGTTGGGCCAGGCAGCTTGTTGGTGTCGTCCATCGACCTCGTTGAACCTGCGTTCCGCCGCACCGTCATCTACATGATCGAACACAACGACGCGGGAAGTCTTGGCGTCGTGATCAATCGGCCGAGCGAGACGACTGTGCAGAACGTCCTTCCGCAGTGGGCGCCACTGGCCGCCAATCCGTCGGCCCTCTACGTCGGCGGGCCGGTGAAACGCGATTCCGCACTGTGTCTCGGCACCGCGCGCAACGGGGCAATCATCGACGGTGTCGCGGGTTTGCGGCGCGTCGACGGCAAGGTGGTGATGGTGGATCTGGATTCCGATCCCAACGTGATTGCTCCGCTGGTCGAGGGAATTCGTATCTTCGCCGGGTATTCGGGTTGGACTGTTGGGCAGCTTGATTCGGAACTCGAGCGTGACGACTGGATGGTGACCGCTTCCTTGCCGTCGGACGTTGTGACGCCGTCGCGTATCGATGTGTGGGCCCGGGTGCTACGACGCCAACCATTGCCGCTGGCCATGTTGGCCACTCATCCCATCGAGGTTGAGCGGAACTGATCTAACCAACTCTGATGGGATCCCGGTTCGCGAAGCGTTGCGCCAGCGCGGCACACACGATCAGCTGGATTTGATGGAAGATCATCAGCGGCAACACGATCAGGCCGACAGGTTGACCCGCGAACAGGACAGCCGCCATCGGCAGGCCCGTCGCCAAGGATTTCTTCGATCCGCAGAAGATGATGACGATCTGATCGGCTAGATCGAAGCCGAGCCTGCGCCCCGCGAAGGTTGTCACCGCAAGCACCACCGCGAGGATCACGCAGCACACCGCCACCAGGATCAGGATCTGCCAGATCGTGATGGTGCTCCAGATGCCTTCCTTCATGCTCTCACTGAAGGCGGCAAAGACAACCAGAAGGATGGACCCGCGGTCGACGAACTTTGTTGGCTCTGCGTACTTTTGAAGCCAGCCGATTACCAGTGGCCGGATCAGCTGGCCAATGATGAACGGGATCAGCAACTGCACGACGATGTCGAGGATCGCCGAGAAATCGACGGTTGCCTCGCCGGTGGTATTCATCAGGAGAACCACCAACAGCGGGGTGATGAAGACGCCGATCAGGTTGGAGAACGACGCACTGACGATCGCGCCCGCAACGTTTCCCTTGGCAATTGACGTGAAGGCGATCGACGACTGAACCGTCGACGGGACCAGGCACATGTAGAGGATGCCGGTGTACAGCTCGTCGCTGATCAGCGTCGGCGACAGGAATCGCAGTGCCAGGCCGATCAAGGGGAACAAGATAAACGTCGACGCCAACACGACGCTGTGCAGCCGCCAGTGTTTGACGCCCTTCCAGGCTTCCTGCGGCGAGAGGCGGGCGCCGTAGAGCAGGAACAGGAAGCCGATGGCGATCTTGGTGGCCCAGTCGAGCACTGTCTCAGCGGTGCCCGATACCGGGAACACACTTCCGAGCACTGCGGCGATGATGATGCCGAGGATGAACCCGTCGATGTAGAACCTGCTGAGAAACTTCACCTGGCTAAGGATAACGACGTGCTGCGCGGGCGTTGAAGGTCATCATGACCAGGCACAAGACTGCTCCGATGATCGACAGCTCGATTATCGCGGTCTGCATCCCTTGGACGGTGATGGCGATGCCCGCGAGAATGGACGGTATCGCCAACCCCGCGTAACTGACGGTAAAGAACGCCGCGAGGATCGCGCCGTGGCTTTCGCGGGCGTGTGCTCGCGCCGCGGCGTTGACTCGTTTCATGCCGCCGGCAAATACCAATCCGTGCCCGGCGCCGACCACAATGGTGACAACGCTCAGCAGTGCGAGGCTCGGAACGATATCGACAACAAGTAACCCGATCATCCCGAGAGCAAGAATTCCGAGACCGACGATCGTGGACGCGCGGGGGTCCATCCGGCTGCCACCGAGTTGAGCGATCACGGAGCAGATCATGACCAGTGCGGCAGCGCCGCCGGCAAGTAGAAGATTGTTGATCCCGAGCAAGCTGGTCATCCAGGACGGGACTACGGATTGGAACAGGCCGACCGCTCCCCAGGAGAGTGCGACAGCAAGTGAACTGAGCCAGAACGTTTGCTGGATTACCGCGGGAACGCGGGGAATCTGGAACAGGCTCTTCGGGCGAGCGGTCCTTGTGCCGCGCGGCAGCAGCAACAGAACGATCAGGGCGGGAACAAACGCGACAAGGAAAATCAGGTACGGCAGGCGCAGCGGTTGGGGCAGGTATTGCGCAATTGCGCCCGAGACGAGCGGTCCCAGCGCGCCCCCGAGCGCACCCGTCACAGTGGAGACGAGAGCTGCGCGACGGTGATCGAACGTCGGTTCCTGTTCAACGAGCGCCGCGCTACCGGCCGCGCTGACTGCGCCCACCGCAATTCCTTGTGCGATTCGACCGAGAAACAGCCAGACGGTGGCGTCGGCAAAAGCGAGGACAAGCGTTCCGGCGACGCTCAAAGCCAGTGACATCAGGAGCACGGCGCGTCGGCCGAGAAAGTCGGAGAGTGGGCCGAAGAACAGCAGCGCCGGCACCAACCCAGCGACGTAGACGCCGTAGATGAGCGTCTGGATTGTGGGCGTGAATCCGAACTCGCTGCGGTAGAGCCCGTAGACGGAGGTGGGCATGTTCGCGCCGAGCAGGATCACGGTGAGGACGTAGCCGACACCGTAGAAGTGTCGATTGGTCCGGCGGGTTGCGGTTTGCGCGGTGAGTGCTGTCGTGGACGTGGGAAGCCCCTCCTCAAATACATGGGTCGTCCTACGTATCGTAAGGGAGCGGAACGAATGGCGCGAATGGCGCAAAAGCTGTGAGGATGGGCAGATGACAGTGGTTCGCAAGGAATCGGCGTACGAACAATCCCTCGAGTGGATGCGTGCGCAGATCGCGGATGGTTCGTGGACCGTCGGCAATCGCATCCCGACGGAGCCGGAGCTGATGAGCGTCCTGGGCGTCGGGCGGAACACTGTCCGAGAGGCAATCAAGACCCTGACATCTACGGGTGTGCTCGAGATCCGGCGGGGATCGGGCACCTTTGTCCGGGCGCGGACGGATATCGGCGGTCTGCTGGGCCGCCACGCCGCGGTCGAAGAGATGACGTACGTCTTCGAGGTGCGTCGGGCGCTCGAGGTCGAGGCGGTCCGATTGGCGTGCGAGCGGCGCACGGACGAGGACGTCCGGATTCTGCGTGAGCTGGCGGAGAAGCGAGACCACGCCGGGGACGATTTTGTCGAGGTCGATCTCGGCTTCCACATCGCGGTTGTCGAGGCCGCACACAATCCGGTTCTGAAGGAATTGTTTGCCGGCATCCTCGAAACCGTTCGAGCCACCTACAACGTGACGGAAGGTGTGCACCCGCCGTCATTGACGTCGCTGCATCACCGAGGAGTCGCGGCAGCCATCGAGGACCGAGATGTCAACAGAGCCCGCAGCGCCGCGTGTGGCTATCTCGAGAAGACGAAGGAAGCGATCGGGTCGAGCGCGATCGATTAACTGCTCCGGGCGTCGGCGAGGCTGTTCAATGCGCCGGCGATGTCGTCGGCTTTCGGGGTGGTGACGGTGAGCTTGTCGCCGCCCGCAAAAGTAATGACGACTGCGGGGCCGGTGCGCGTGACGATGCCGTAGTTGCGACGCCCCTTGCTCTTGAGTCCCCAGCCGCCGAAATCCGCAAATGGTTTGATCTCCGCGACCTTGGCACCGACAACCTCGTCGACGCCGTAGGTCATGGCAGGCATGCCCATGTTGAACACCTTGATCTCGGTGGTGTCGACAACAACACGGAAGCGAACGAGGGTCACGCAGAACACGGCAAGCACGAGGAACAGTGCCAAGAACCAGACGGAGCTGACCAGGCCGAGGATGATTCCGGGCGCCGCCATGATCAGTCCGAAGATCACGGAACCCTTGGTGGAGAACCCGACGTCGTCGGTGATGGGCAGTGCAGCGTCGCTACGGGGCAGAGCGCGGTTCGGAGCTTCCGTCGCCGCGGTGCGCTGGCGATAGTCGCGTAGCAACGACGCTCCGAGCAGGCCGACGACGCATCCTCCGAGCGCTCCGGCCGCGAGGGCTCCGATGGGCGCGGGAACGGACGACGGGTCGACCACGTCGAGTTGAGCGTGGAGCGATGCGACCTGGCCACCGGTGATGATGCCCACCACGATCAGGCCGAGGACAATCATGAATCGACGCATCATCAGCATCGCGGGCGCGAGAGCTGCGATTGCCGAGAGTCCGGCGCCGAACAGAATGGTCAGCAGAGCAAACGTCCACGCGCTGGTCGTGGGTGTCGCAAAGCCGTCGGCCGACGTCATGGACCAGTGCGTGGCGATCTTGTCGGGGAGCCGGGGGTCCCACAGTGTTGTGAGTACAACGCCGCCGAGCGCGCACAGCACGGGGATAAGGAGACCGAAGAATGCCCCGGCGGGATCGATTACACGATGTTTCACGTGAATCAATGAGTCGGCTGGCAAGCATCCTTGAGCGAGCAGGCACCGCAGGAGCCGGTGCCGCAGTCGGCGGCATTTGCCTTGGCTTCGGGGGTTTCGGCCGCGGGTTCTTCGGTGTGTCCGCAGTTGCAGTCGTTGCCGCAACCGCTCTGCTCGGGCAGGGCTGCGGCCGCTCGGGCGCCGATGCTGCCGCCGAAACCAGCGGTGAACACTGCGCCCACCACGGCGACAAGAGCGATGCCGAGGCCCATGGCGGTGCTCATCGTCAATGCGCCGATGCCACCGAGAACGAGGAGGCCTGCCGCAGCGGCCATCGTCGGGCCTGCCACCTTGTTGGCGAGCGCAAACGATTCTTCGCTTCGCAACGTATCCGGGGTCCGGATACCCGCCCAGCGGTTACGCGGAAGCTTGCCGATCAGTCCGGCAACAGCGACTCCACCAACGGCAAGAGCGAGCACGAACAGCACTACAGCAACAACGATCACCCATACAGGATAGGCGCGAGTGGAGTTGATGGTATGCCCGGGTGGCGCAGGCTCTACCCTGGTTAACGGTATTCAACGGCAGCCAAGTAGATAGCGACCACAGTGACCGAGTCTCCGCAGTCCCCCGATTCACCAGTCGACGCCACCCCGCAGCACCGCTACACCGCGGAGCTTGCCGGCCAGATCGAGCAGCGCTGGCAGGACCGCTGGAGCGAGGAGGGCACGTTCAACGCGCCCAATCCGGTCGGTCCGCTCTCCTCCCCCGACGGCGTGCCCGCCGACAAGCTGTTCGTTCAGGACATGTTCCCGTACCCCTCGGGTTCGGGTCTGCACGTCGGCCACCCGCTCGGCTACATCGCCACCGACGTCTTTGCGCGCTTCCATCGCATGCACGGCCGCAACGTCCTGCACACCCTCGGCTACGACGCCTTCGGTCTGCCGGCCGAGCAGTACGCCGTGCAGACGGGTACCCACCCGCGCACGACCACCGAGGCGAATATCGCCAACATGAAGCGTCAGCTCCGACGCCTTGGCCTGGGCCATGACGAGCGTCGTAGCCTGGCGACGACGGATGTCGACTTCTATCACTGGACGCAGTGGATCTTCCTGCAGATCCACGGCGCGTGGTACGACAAGGCGGCCGGCAAGGCCCGTCGTATCTCGGAGCTGGAAGCCGAGTTCGAGTCCGGTGAACGCGCTGTCGACGACGGCCGCGACTGGGCTTCGCTGACCGTGGCCGAGAAGGCCAAGGTTGTGGACTCGTACCGCCTTGTCTACCAGTCCGATTCGATGGTGAACTGGTGCCCCGGTCTGGGTACCGTGCTGGCCAACGAAGAGGTCACTGCCGACGGTCGTAGCGACCGCGGCAACTTCCCCGTCTTCCGCAAGCACCTCCAGCAGTGGATGATGCGCATCACCGCGTACTCCGACCGCCTGGTCGACGATCTCGAATACCTGGATTGGCCGGACAAGGTCAAGGCCATGCAGCGCAACTGGATCGGCCGCTCGTACGGCGCCGAAGTTACCTTTGCGGCAGGTGAATACGGCATCGACGTATTCACGACGCGTCCCGACACGCTGTTCGGTGCCACGTACGTGACGCTGGCTCCCGAGCACGATCTGGTCGACAAGCTTGTTGCCGACGAATGGCCGGAAGGCGTCGACGCGCGCTGGACCGGTGGCGCCACCACTCCTGCGGAAGCTGTTGCGGCATACCGTAAGTCGATCGCTGCCAAGACGGACCTGGAGCGTCAGGAAAACAAGGAGAAGACCGGCGTCTTCCTCGGTTCCTACGCGATCAACCCCGTCAACGGCCACAAGGTTCCGGTCTTCATCGCCGATTACGTTCTGACCGGCTACGGTACCGGCGCGATCATGGCTGTTCCGGGACACGATCACCGTGACTGGGAGTTCGCCAACGCTTTCGGTCTCGATATTCTCGAAGTTATTGCCGGCGGCGATGTTTCGGAGGCCGCGTACTCCGGTGACGGCGCTCTGGTGAATTCCGACTACCTCGACGGTCTGGACGTGGCTGAGGCCAAGGCCACCGTCATCAGC
The DNA here is from genome assembly GCF_019334125.1 of Rhodococcus globerulus. Classification (NCBI taxonomy): domain Bacteria; kingdom Bacillati; phylum Actinomycetota; class Actinomycetes; order Mycobacteriales; family Nocardiaceae; genus Rhodococcus; species Rhodococcus globerulus. The sequence continues at coordinate 4,240,517 of NZ_CP079698.1, read as the reverse complement.
AAGCTCGAGGAGTCCGGTCACGGCAAGGGCACCATCCAGTACAAGCTGCGCGACTGGCTCTTCGCGCGTCAGCGTTACTGGGGCGAGCCTTTCCCGATCGTGTACGACGCTGCCGGAAACGCGCATGCTCTACCGGATTCGGCTCTGCCGGTGGTTCTTCCGGAGGTCGAGGACTACGCACCCGTGTCCTTCGATCCGGACGACGCCAACTCAGAGCCCTCTCCCCCGCTGAACAAGGCAACCGACTGGGTCAACGTCGAACTCGACCTCGGCGACGGCCTGCAGACCTACCACCGCGACACCAACGTCATGCCGCAGTGGGCCGGTAGCTCGTGGTACCAGCTGCGCTACATCGACCCCACCAACCAGGACACATTCTGCGATCCGCAGAACGAGGCCTACTGGACGGGCCCGCGTCCGGAGCTGCACGGCCCCAACGATCCCGGTGGAGTCGACCTCTACGTCGGCGGCGTCGAGCACGCGGTGCTGCACCTGCTGTACTCGCGGTTCTGGCACAAGGTGCTCTTCGACCTGGGCTATGTGTCCTCGAGCGAGCCGTACCGTCGCCTGTACAACCAGGGCTACATCCAGGCCTTCGCGTACACCGATGCCCGTGGCGTCTACGTGCCCGCCGAAGAGGTCGTCGAGAAGGACGGCAAGTACTTCTACGACGGCGCCGAGGTCAACCGTGAGTACGGCAAGATGGGCAAGAGCCTGAAGAATGCCGTTGCGCCGGACGAGATCTGCGCCGAATTCGGTGCGGACACTCTCCGTGTGTACGAGATGTCGATGGGTCCGCTGGACACCTCGCGTCCCTGGGCGACCAAGGACGTCGTCGGTGCTTCGCGCTTCCTGCAGCGCGTGTGGCGTGTTGTCATCGACGAGGAGACCGGCAAGCCCCGCGTCACCGACGACGCCCCGGGCGAAGAGACGCTTCGTGCACTCAACAAGGCAATCGCCGGTGTCAGCGAGGATTACACCGCACTGCGCGACAACACTGCGGCCGCCAAGCTGATCGAGTACAACAACCACCTCACCAAGGCCTTCCCCGGCGGCGCTCCGCGCTCCGCCGTCGAACCGCTGGTGCTGATGCTCGCTCCCCTGGCACCGCACCTGGCAGAAGAGCTGTGGTCACGCCTCGGTCACACGGAATCCCTTGCGCACGGGCCCTTCCCGGCTGTCGAGGAGAAGTGGCTCGTCGAGGACACCGTCGAGTACCCGATCCAGGTCAACGGCAAGGTGCGTAGCCGCATCAGCGTCCCGGCCGACGCCGATCGCAAGGCTGTCGAGGAGATCGCGCTGGCCGACGAGAAGATCGTTGCCCTGCTCGAGGGCAATGCGCCCCGCAAGGTGATCGTCGTGCCCGGCAAGATGGTGAACATCGTCCTGTAGGGCCTTCGGCCCTGTGCGCCCTTTTGGTAGTTCCGGCTACCAGAAGGGCGCACAGTCGTATCTGGGGGCCGTTCAGTCGTTGTCCTGATTGTCCCGCTCCGCGGAACATGGCGTAGCGCGCGTTCGACGCGAGGGCTGTGATGCAGGTAACACGTTACCGAGATCGGTAGCTGTCGTTCACCGCACTTCCCAGCAAGGCCCCCGGTTGGCTGTATTCGACAGGGGGTCAATCGAATTCGCAGATTTCCCGAAAGGATCTCCAGCCATGGCGTCTGATGTCCACAGCTCCGGTTCGTCTCCCAGTCTGTCTGAACCGACATCGATACCGGAGCGGTGGACTCCGCGATTGGTGTTCTCGCTGGCGTCAATCGTTCTACTCCTGGAAATGCTCGCAGTGAGCTACATGATGATTTCCACGGCGTTGCCCGCAATTTCGGTGCACTATCAAACGACGCAGGGAGCCTGGCTGCTGACGTCGTTCCTGCTGCTGGGTGCGGTTGCGTCGCCACTGCTCGGCAAGCTGGCAGACATGTACGGCAAGCGAAAAATCCTGCTCCTTGCGGTTGCGGGTGCAGCAGTCGGATCCTTCATCTCGGCGATCGCGCCGAGCTATGCCGTCCTGATTCTGGGCCGGGCGCTGACGGGTCTGCTCGTTCCATGCTTGTTCTTGAGCTACTCCCTCATTCGAGATGTGTTTCCGCCGAAAACTGTTGCGCTGGCAGTCAGTATCGCAACTTCCGGTATGGGTCTGATCGCTATTCCGGCGCCGTTCCTCACGGGTTGGTTGATCGACAACCACGGTTTCCGGAGCATCTTCTGGTTCTTCTTCGTCGGGTTGATCATCCTTGGCGGCATGATCTTCGCTTCGACGGCGGAATCTGCTGTGCGACTACGCTCGTCGGTCGATCTGATCGGTGCGGCGCTCCTCGGATCGGGTATCGCAGGAATTCTGATCGGCGTCAGCTTCGGTCCGACCTGGGGCTGGAAGAGTGGTTCGACGCTGGCTTATCTGATCGGCGGCGTCGCGCTACTGATCGCGTGGGTGGCCTCTGCTCGCGCCATCCGTGAGCCGCTGATCGACCTGCGCTACTTCGGTAAGCGTTCGGTGATGCTCACTGCCGTCGGCGCAGGGTTCTGCTACGGCGCTTCGGGCGTATTCACGATTCTGCTACCGATGATGGTGATGACCCCAGCAGTCCTCGGGTTGGGATACGGATTCGGCGTCACGGCAGAAGGATTCGCGATCTTCCAGGCGCCTCTGGGCGGCATGGTAGTGGTCGGTGGCTTGATCGTCGGCTTCCTCGTTGGCCGCAACATCCGACCTCGTCTGCTGATGATCATCGGCATGACCCTCATGGCGGTCGGGTTCACCTTGACAGCGACCATCCACGACAACAAGCCGCTGCTCATCATCTTTGCCGGAATCTTCGGCGTCGGTATGGGTATGGGCTACGCGTCGATTCCGAACCTGCTCATCGAAGCAGTGCCGCCGCAGTTGCAGGCGACCACGGCGAGCATGGTCGCGGTCTTCCAGAGCATCTTCCCCGCAGTGCTTCCCGTCATCGCCTTCACGGTCTTGAACTCGCACATCGCGATGGCGATGGAGGGCGCTGTGTTCTACACCGACGAGGGCATGCGTATCGCGTTCCTGATCGGCGCTGCTGCAGCAGTTCTCGGCGCGATCGCAGCTGTGTTCCTGCCGCGAAACATCGTCCAGATCGGCGCAGAAGACGGCGCGGCGCAGGAGACGTCCCTCCTTCCTGCTCACTGATCGGAAATGCTGCGCGTGTAGATCCGGGCTGACAGGATTGGGTGTACCGACGAAAGGACTCCCATGACGTTCGCGGATCTGGACGGCGATGAACTGTGGAGTTATCTGCAGGAGCGTTCAGGATTGCCCGGCCCGCGCGCGAACCTCGCGCTCATGCTCGAGTTCGCGCGCGGCGCCGACAGCGACGACATCCTGCAGGCGGTGGAGTCCGAAGACGAATACATCCGCTGCTGTGGGATCGTCGGGTTCGGATTCATCCTTGTTCGTTCGCGCGACAAGGCTGTTTTGGGCAGTCTGACGGAGGCGACCACCAGTGCGTCGTGGCGTGCACGTGAAGCTGCCGCGATGGCTGTTCAGGCGATAGGCGACACGGATCCGGAATTGTTCCGGGCGATCATCGAGCAGTGGGCACGCTCCACCCATCCATTGATGCTGCGCGCAGCGGCTGCCGGGATCTGCGAGCCGCGGTTGCTGAAGGACAAGACCAACGCTGTGCTGGCCGTCCGGGTGTGCCGAGACGCTACCGAGTGGATCGTCTCGCAACCAGCTGATTCCCGTCGTGACGCCGACACACGTACTCTCCGGCAGGCGCTCGGATACTGCTGGAGCGTCGCGGTCGCGGCGGATCCGGAGAACGCCCTGCAGGCATTCGTCTGCCTGGAGGCGTCGGACGACACCGATGTCGTCTGGATCGTGCGGGAGAACCGGAAGAAGGCTCGCCTGCGCAAGGTGCTCGAAACCTGACCCGTGGATCAGAGACGTAGGTTATCCTCAGAATTAGAACCTGTTCTAACTACGAGGGGTAGACCATGGCACCGTCCGCAGAGGTAATCCGCAAGACCGTCGACGCCTACATCGAGACAGTCGCCACGGGCACTGCCGCCCAGGTTGTGGCCCTGTATGCCGAGGGTGCAACGGTCGAAGACCCGGTTGGTTCCGACGTGCGCACCACCCGCGAGTCCATTCTCGAGTTCTACTCCGTGATCGAGAACTTCGACCAGGAAGCTCACCTGCACACCCTCCGCATTGCCGGAAACGAAGCGGCCTTCCACTTCTCGCTGATCACCAAGCTCGGTGAGCAGACGCTGACCATCGCGCCCATCGACGTCATGACCTTCGACGACGACGGAAAGATCCTGTCGATGCGCGCATTCTGGAACCAGGAAGACATGATCAGCGCCTGACATGACGGTGAAGACGATTGATGTCGACGGATTCCGTTGGCAGATGGACGATTCCGGTTCAGGGACAGCTGTGGTTCTGTGTCACGGCTTCCCTGGCCTCGGCTACAGCTATCGACATCAGTCGACGGCCTTGGCAGACGCGGGTTTTCGGGCGATCGCGCTCGACATGCCCGGTTACGGCGGCACTACACGCCCCGATGCGATCGACGAATACACCAACGACGCGGTCGCCGCCCGGATGATCGCGCTTCTCGACGCTCTCGGAATCGACAAAGCCGTCTTTGTCGGTCACGATTTTGGCGCACCGGCTGCGTGGACCACCGCTCTGCGCTACCCGGATCGTGTTGCGGGGCTGGTCTCCTTGGCGGTTCCCTATGCGCCGGACCGCTTTCCGGCCAGGCCGTCCACAATCTACGCCGCCATGGCGCGCAAGCACTTTCTGCACATCCACTACTTCCAAGAACCAGGTGTGGCGGAGCGGGAACTCGACGCCCAGCCGCGTGAATTCCTGCAGCGACTCTTCCACGCTTTGTCCGGTGCCTATCGATACCTCGATGTGTGGGATCACCCCTCCGAGGGAAACGGCTACCTGGACGTACTCCCCGAGGCGCCCGCGTTGCCGTGGTCGTGGCTCACGGAAGAGGACTTCGATGTCTACGTAAAGACTTTTACTGCAACAGGATTCACCGGTGGCTTGAGCTGGTACCGAGCCTACGACGCCAATTGGGAACGCAGTGCGGATTTGGACGGCGCTCACATCAACGTCCCGACGCTCTTCGTCGCGGGCGCCGAGGATCCGGTCATCGCGATGAGCGGCCCCAAGGCATTGGACCGCATGAAGGACACCGTCCCCGACTTGCGAGGTGTGCACCTTCTCGGCGGCGCGGGGCACTTCGTACAACAAGAACGTGCTGCCGAGGTCAATGAACTTTTGATCTCTTTCCTTCGGTCTCTCTAGGCGAAATCGGGCCAAAGGTCTAGCGTTGCGCAGATGCGCACCAGGATCTTCGATCGCGGTATTCGAGTGGGTATCACCGGTGCTCTTGTTGCCGGTTCGCTTCTGGCTCTGGGTGTGTCCGGTGCCGCCGCCGCTCCGCCCTGCCCTGGATCGTCCCCCGCAATCCTCAGCGCCCAGATTCCGGGCGCGGCCCTCGAGGGTGTCACCGTGGACGGGCAGGGTCGCCTGTACGCGACAGACCTGGTGAGTGGGCGCATCTTCCGAGTCGACGCGCCGGGTGCGGCAGCAGTCCCGATCGCGACGGTTCCCGGCGGTGCGGGCGCACTCGCGTGGAGCCCGGACGGTTCACTGCTGGTGGGAACCGGAGCCAACGCCGGCGTGCTGATCGGCGATCTGACGCGGGCTGCGTCGGTCGCGCGGGTGGACGTGAACTCGGGTGTCGTGACGCCGATCGCCGGTGGCCTGAGTGCTGCAAATGGTCTTGCCGTGGCACATGACGGAACGATCTATGCCACCAACGATTTTGGTTCGCTGATCGGAAAGGTCAGCCCCAACGGCGCCGTAGACCCGGTGTGGGCGAGCCTCCCGAGTGCTAACGGGGCCGCATTGAGTGCCGATAATCGGTGGCTTTACGTGTCGCGCACGTTTGCCAATCCGGGAGTCAGCCGCATCTCCGTCGACAATCCGGGCTATTCGGAGTCGCTGGTTGATCTCAGTGGTCTCGAAATATTCTCAGCCCCAGATGGTTTGACGTTGGATTCGCAAGACCGCGCGATCGTCCCCACGGACATCAGCGGTGAGGTGTGGCGTATCGACGGCCCCGGTCAGTACTGCGCGCTCACCAGTGGACTTCAGGCATCGAGCGTGTTGACCTACGGGCGCGGCAATTCCGGATTTGCGGCCGGACACCTCTACCGGGCCGGCTTCGACGGCCGGATTTTCGAGATTCCGGCGGGATTCGACGCGGGTGCTCAGGCGGCGACACCGTAAGGCGGACTTCTCGACTACTGCTGCCGGGAGTGTCCAAATCGGCCATACTGGTCTGCATGGCGGAAACGAGTGCGATCGACGAGGCCGAGAGAGCTGGGACAAGCCTGCCCGCGGTACCCCAGCCACTGCTGACGCCGCTCACGGAGGCTGCGATCTTCCTGGTTTTCACCATCGACGAGGGTGGTGAGCAGGCAGTTCACGACGTTCTGGCTGATATCTCGGGGCTGCAGCGATCCATCGGATTCCGGGTTCCCGCAGGTGGCTTGGCCACCGTGGTCGGCATCGGTTCGGATGCCTGGGACCGATTGTTCGAGGGCCCGCGACCTGCGGAACTGCATCCGTTTGTCGAGCTGACCGGTGACAAACACCACGCTCCCCGCACGCCGGGTGACCTGCTGTTCCACATCCGGGCCCGTCAGATGGATCTGTGCTTCGAGTTCGCTTCGGTTGTGACGACGAGGTTGGCCGGGGCGGCTTCCGTGGTCGACGAGGTGCACGGATTCAAGTATTTCGAGCAGCGCGATCTGATGGGGTTCGTGGACGGCACCGAGAACCCGTCCGGGCAAGCGGCATATGTCGCGGTCACTGTCGGCGACGAGGATCCGGAGTTCGCGGGCAGCAGCTACGTCATCGTCCAGAAGTATCTCCACGACATGTCGGAGTGGAATGCTCTGCCCGTTGAGGAGCAGGAGAACGTCATCGGACGCTCCAAGCTCGAAGACCTCGAGATGGACGACGACACCAAGCCCTCCAACGCTCACACCGCACTCACCGTCATCGAGGACGAATCTGGCGAGCAGATCCAGATTCTGCGTGACAACATGCCGTTCGGCCATGTCGGCTCGGCGGAGATGGGCACCTACTTCATCGGTTACTCGGCATCGCCGACGGTCACCGAGCAGATGCTCCGCAACATGTTCATCGGGAATCCCGTCGGCAACTACGACCGCATTCTCGATTTCTCGACCGCCGTCACCGGTATCAATTTCTTCGTTCCGACGGCGGATTTTCTCGATGATCCCCCGGACGTGCCGGCCAGGCTCGTCCCCGAAGCAACGTTCACAAAGCCCATCTCTGACGGTTCTCTCGGAATCGGCAGTCTCAAAAGGAGTGCCCAGCAATGACAAACCTGCACCGCGACCTAGCACCCATTTCGGCAGCAGCGTGGGCCGAGATCGAAGAAGAGGCCAGCCGCACCTTCAAGCGTCACGTTGCCGGCCGCCGGGTTGTCGACGTCGAGGGTCCGTCGGGCGACGATCTTGCCTGTGTTGCGTTAGGGCATCAGGTTCCGATCAGTTCACTCGCGGACGGGGTGATCGCACACGCTCGTCAGTCGCAGCCGATCATCGAACTGAGGGTGCCGTTCACCGTCAGCCGCCAGGCAATCGACGACGTCGAGCGCGGCGCAAAGGATTCCGATTGGCAGCCGGTCAAGGACGCGGCTCAGAAGATCGCCTTTGCCGAGGATCGTGCCGTGTTCGAGGGATACCCGGCGGCAAATATCACGGGTGTGCGCGCGAGTGGTTCCAACCCTGAACTGAAGCTGCCTGCCGACGCCAAGGATTACCCCGAGGCCATCAGCCAGGCTCTCACGGCGTTGCGTCTGGCCGGTGTCAACGGCCCGTATTCGTTGCTGCTCAACGCAGATGCGTTCACTCAGATCAACGAAACCTCCGACCACGGCTACCCGATTCGCGAGCACATCAGGCGGGTGCTCGACGGCGACATCATCTGGGCTCCGGCTATCGACGGTGCGTTCCTGATGTCCACGCGCGGTGGCGATTACGAGTTGCACATCGGGCAGGATCTGTCGATCGGCTATCTGTCGCATGATGCCGAATCGGTGGAACTGTACTTCCAGGAGTCGATGACATTCCTCATGTACACCAGTGAAGCCGTTGTCTCACTGACGTAACCGTCGATACTGAACTGGTAACCGTCGATACCAGGGCCGGCGCGGCAGTTCGCCGCTGTCCTGCAGGTGGGCGACAAACGCTTGGGCGTCGGCATGTGACGACGTCTTCGGTCGCCCGACGGCCCAGGCCGTGAACAACTCGAGATATCGATCGCCAAGGGTGTGGCGCACCATCGGAAGGTGGTGCGCCACTTCTCCGGCGCGCTTGCGAATCAGGGCCACCGACGCGACAGTGGTGTCCGCTGCATTGAATCCCGGCGGTAATTCACCGCCCGCGACCAACGCCCGTATCAGGGCCTCTTGACGTGCTCCGAGGCTGCTCATGTGCGTGACCACTCGGTATTCGCGGTGATACGACGCAGTCCTGCAGCATCGGCTATGGCATCGAGTTCGCCCAGAAGTTCGTGCGCTGGTGGGTAATTACCGTCCCGCTCGAGCATGATCGCGGGATGGTGCCCTGCCGCGGTGAATTGCTCGAGCAGTTCCACGACCTGCCGGGGAACGGGATCGGTGTGGGTGTCGTGGTACTTGCCGTCGTGCACGCTGCCACCGGCGATATGGCAATACGCAATGTGTTCCAGGGGTAGTCGGCACAATTCGGTCCATGCATCCAGGCCACGGTTGAGCGCATTCGCGTAGACATTCGCGATGTCGAGTACCAACCGAACCTCGGTGCGTTCGATCAGTTCCGACAGAAACTCACCCTCGGTGAGTTCGTCGTCCGGCCAGTCGAAGAGAGCCGCGATGTTCTCCACCGCGAGGGGTACGGGAAGACTCTCCTGGACGTGGGTGATGTTGCGCGTCAGGACATCCAGAGCCTCGTACGTCCGGGGAACCGGCAACAGGTGCCCCGCTTCGATGCCGCCGGCGCGGACAAACGCGATGTGTTCGCTGACCATCGGCACGCCGCGCAGCCCGGCTACCTGGGCCAGGTGCTCGACGCGCCGAGGATCTAGCGGGTCCGCGCCACCCAGCGACAGGGAAATGCCGTGTGGGATAACCGGAACGGCTAGCCGTTCCAGTTCGGGCGGCAGTGAACTGCCGAGGGATTCCGCAATCACCTCACAGAACGCGAGGCCGTCCAGCTGAGCGATGATCCCCGAGATTTCGGGGCGCCAGCCGATTCCGAGGCCGTGGAGAGTCATCCCCCGCACCCGCCGCCGCCGCCACCACATCCGCCGCCACCGCCACAACTACTTCCGCTGCCGTCGCCGCCTCCACTGCTTCCTCCGTCGGCGCCGATTCCCGCTGCGGACGCCAGCGCCGGATTGATCATCAGGAACGCCGATCCGGCGAAGAGAGCCGCGGACATGCCGGCCAATCGTGGTCCGTAGGCGGAGAACGCGGGGTTGTTGCGTGGAGCGAGGTAGTCGTGAGACTTCGTCAACGCAGACCGCGCCGCGTTGCCTGATGCTGTGCGATCGAACGTCAATCCGAGGACGGGGATCATGAAGCCTGTGGCGATCACAGCGAGAAGCAGGAACTCGAAAGGCTTGTCGCCCACCACCCCGAACACGATTCTCACGACTCCGACTGCCACCAGGATTTTCAGGGGAAGAGTGGCGAACCAGATCGACCGCCGTGTACTCGGCGCCGTCAGATATCCCTTGTCTACCAGTGAGTCCCGCAGCTGCGCCGATTCCACCGTCATTCGTTCGGCCAGTTGGCGTCGACGGTGGGGTGAGGCTTGCTCAGCCAACTTGTCGTAGACCGTGCGGGTGTACCAATCGAGTGTCGCGTCACCTGGTCCCAGCGGCCGGAGAACCGCGCCGTCGATCGTGATCAGACCGGCGCCGCGCAGGATTGCCAACGATGCTGCGATAGCGCGGGCCTCACCCGTGAGCATGCCGACTTCGGGTGGGGTGAGCTGATCGATGAACTCGACGGGGACCTGGCGTGCTCGAAGCGTCAAGCGCCACAAGACGGTCAGAATAACCAGCGTAATAGCGACAATGATGTAGCCGTACAGGAATTCTCGGCTGGGAATTCCCCAGGTGTCGGCGGCGTAGGCGTTCATCCTCCGCACCCCCCGCCTCCACAACTGCTGCTGCTACCGCCACCATCCGAACCCGAGAACGAGCCGCAACTGTGGGAACTCGAGCCTCCACCGCCGGGGCTGTACGCCGCGCCGGCAGCCACAGCTCCTGCCAAGGCCGGATCAACCAGAACCAGTGCGCCGGAACCGAACAGGGCTGCCGACAACCCGGCGAGAGATGGCCCGTAGCTGGTGAACGACGGCCGCAGTTTGGGCGAGAGGTACGAGTTCTCATGCTTGAGTCGACGCAGTTCGCTTTCACCTAACGCAGTGCGTCGACGATTGATGCGTAGCAACGGAATCAACGCTGCCAACACGACGATCGTCAGAAGCAGAAATCCGACGGGCTTGCCACCGGCTACGCCGAAGATCAACCGGACCACGCCGAGGCCGATGACTGCCACCAGAGGGGTGGTCCGCAAGAGTGCGTCGACGCCCTGCTGCGGGCGCTGAAGGTAGCCCCAGTCGATCAGTCCAGTACGGAGTTGGGCGAGCGCGACATTCATCCGCCCGAGCAGGCGCACTTGACGTAGCGGTACTGTGCCGCTGCCGAGCCGCTTGTGGAGAGTGCGGGTGAACCAGTCCAGGCGGCCCTTGTCCTCCTTGGTCAGGACTCGTGCGGCTTTCCCGGCGGTGGTGATGAGATCGGCGCTGCGCAGTATTGCCATCGAGGCGAGGATGGCCTGGTAGTCGCTCGTCAGAGCACCGACTTCGGGGGGCGTCAGTGGCCGTCGAACCGCGTCGACAACTGTTGGTGACCGGCGTGCTGCCATACGGCTGTAGAGAGACAGTCCAACAGCGACTGCAGCGGCTACGAGGTACCACTGCAGGAAGGTCTGGCTGGGAATTCCCCAGGTGTCGGCTGCGTAGGTGCTCATCCTCCCCACCCCCCGCTGTCGGTCAGGATGCCCATTTCAGCAGGCGTCAGGGGGCGGGCGATCGCCAACGCGCCGTGGGTGGCGGCGACGTATCGCGCGCGGCAAGGTTCAGTGGAAAATTCCCACTTGTCCGTATGATTGTTCATTGCGCTCCACCTTTCAACGTCCTTGTCCTACAACTGATGTCAGTATCGGGGCGCGTTGCGAGAAAGCGATATCCAGGGGTCGATCGTCACCATTCTGTTACCGTCGAACAGGAGTTTTACCGGCCGGTAGGTCGGAGAACTACCTCCGTCGGATGAGCGTCGGCGGGAGTTTCGACGGCAGTGCGCACCGCACGCGCCACAGTGGAGGCCTTCAGGAAGCTGCTCGGTTCGTAGTTTCCGCCCTCCCCGGCAACAATCTCGCGCTGCATATCGGTGTCGATTCTGCCCGGGTGGATGGACGTCACGCGCAACGACGGTTCCTCGAGCCGCAATGCGTCGCCGAACGCCCGGAGTGCAAACTTGCTGGCTGCGTACGATCCCCAGCCGGCATTGGCGCGCAGTCCGGCGCCGGAGTTGATCAGCACGACGTGACCGCCGCCGGCACGGAGAGCGGGAAGGAGTACGCGAGTCAGTTCGGCTACGGCGATGACATTGGCCTCGAATGTGCGCCGCCACTGATCGACCGAGGATTCCTCGATGGTCCCGAGATCCGCGATACCGGCATTGTGCACCAGGACATTCAGCTTGTTGACGGGAACGGATGCGGCGACGGCGTCGTAATCGGTGAGGTCGACGGGCCACGATGTGGAACCGGGCAGTTCGGCGGTGATCGCCTCGAGGGAAGCCGCGGAACGGGCGCCGAGCACCAGGTCGTGGGTCGGTGCGAGTTCGCGCGCTATCGCAGCTCCGAGGCCGCGGCTGGAACCGGTGATCAAGGCAGTAGGACGCATGGGCTGAGCTTAACGACCCATGATTGTTCGGCTACCCGAACTTGTGTATTTGATAGCCCTGACATTAGAGTTTTACTATGACAACTCGCGACGCGAAAAACTACCGCCGCCTGGGGATTGTTGCTCTGGCGGCAGTGTTCCTCGCTGGATGCTCTGCGGTGAACTCCGCCGACGATGACCGCCCGGTAGTACTGACGACGTTCACCGTCCTCTCGGACATCGCGCAGAACGTCGCGGGCGACAATCTTCGCGTCGAGTCGATCACCAAGGCCGGAGCCGAGATCCACGGATACGAACCGACTCCCGGTGACATTCGTCGTGCCAACGAGGCCGATTTGATCCTCGACAACGGCATGAATCTCGAAGCGTGGTTCGCCAAGTTCGTAGACGGCCTCGACGTGCCGCACGTCGTGGTGAGTGAGGGCGTCGAGGGCATTCCCATCGCTGGTGACGCCTATGCGGGCAAGCCCAATCCGCATGCGTGGATGTCGCCGTTGAACACACAGATCTACGTCGACAAGATGGTGGCCGCGTTCAGCGACCTTGATCCGGATAATGCAGCAGCATTTGCCGAGAACGGGGCGAAGTACAAGGCGGAACTCCAATCGGTGCAGGATCGGCTGGTCAGCGGACTGGCAACGCTGCCTGCCGGTCAACGCGCGCTGGTGAGCTGTGAGGGCGCGTTCTCCTACCTCACCCGAGATGCCGGGCTCAGTGAGGCGTACATCTGGCCCGTCAACGCCGAGCAGCAAGCCACCCCGCAACAGATCATTGCGGCCATCGACTTCGTCCGGGCCAACGCAGTTCCCGCGGTGTTCTGCGAGTCGACGGTCTCGGATGCCCCGATGCAGCAGGTTGTCGGCGCAACGGGAGCGAAATTCGGCGGCACTCTGTACGTCGACTCGTTGTCCGAAGCAGACGGCCCCGTGCCCACGTACCTGGACATGATTCGTCACGACACCGACGTCATCCTCGGCGGACTCACCGGAGGGACATCATGAGCGAAGCGATCCGCGTCGAGAACGTCAGCGTCCACTACGGCGACGTGCATGCGCTCGAGCACGTCGACCTGACGCTGAACTCGGGCAGCGTGTGCGGCCTGATCGGGATGAACGGCTCGGGAAAGTCGACGTTGTTCAAGGTGATCATGGGAATGATCAAGCCGGACAGCGGGTCTGTGCGTATCGCCGGCATCGAGGCGGTGGTGGCCCGCAAGAAGGGGTACGTCGGATACGTTCCGCAGAGCGAGGACGTCGACTGGAGTTTTCCGATCAGTGTTCGCGACGTGGTGATGATGGGCCGGTACGGGCACATGGGGTTCACCCGGCGTCCACGACGCGCTGATCGAGATGCTGTTGCCCATGCTCTGGAGCGAGTGCAACTGACAGAATTCGCGGACCGCCAGATCGGGCAGCTGTCCGGTGGTCAGAAGAAGCGCGCGTTTGTTGCGCGCGGCATTGCGCAGGACGCGTCGATCCTGTTGCTCGACGAGCCTTTTGCGGGCGTCGACAAGCGTTCCGAGGCAACTATTTCCACACTTCTTCGGGAATTGGCGGCCGACGGACGGTCGATTCTGGTCTCGACGCATGACCTCCACGCGGTTCCGAAACTGTGTGACGAAGCGGTACTTCTCATGCGGAAGGTACTGGTCCATTCCGACCCCGATACCGTGCTTCGGCCGGAGAACCTTGCCCTCGCCTTCGGCCTCGACGTGATGGACAGGACCTGATCGATGAACATCGTGGAACTACTTCTCGATCCGCTCGAATACGGATTCATGGTGCGCGCCTTGGCTGTTGCCGTGGTCGCCGCGGTGGTGTGCGGCGTGCTCAGCTGCTGGTTGGTGCTCATCGGGTGGTCGCTCATGGGTGATGCCGTGTCCCACGCCGTCCTGCCGGGAGTGGTGCTGGCTTACGTCGTCGGAGCACCGTTTGCCATCGGCGCTCTGATCTTCGGGCTGATCGCCGTCGCGTTGATCGGATTGATACGCAACACGAGTCGCGTCAAGGAGGACGCCGCGATCGGGATCGTCTTCACCACACTCTTTGCCTTCGGGTTGGTGTTGATCTCGGTCACGCCGAGCCAGACCGACCTCAATCACATCATCTTCGGTAACTTGCTCGGCGTGAGTTCGTCGGATCTTCTGCAGGTGGCAGTGCTCGGTGCTGTGGCCCTTGGCGTACTACTGGTCAAGCGCCGCGATCTCACGCTGTTTGCCTTCGATCCCGTCCACGCCAACGCAATCGGGCTCTCCCCCAAGCGCCTCAGTGCGTTGCTGTTGGGAGTTCTCGCGCTCACCGCCGTGGTCGCGCTGCAGGCCGTCGGGGTCGTGCTGGTGGTTGCCATGCTGATCATTCCCGGTGCAACGGCTTACCTTCTGACCGACAGGTTTTCGCGGATGTTGATGATCGCGCCCGCCATATCGGCAGCATGCGCGATCACCGGCATCTACATCAGTTACTACCTCGACACTGCGTCCGGCGGCATGGTGGTGATGACGCAAGGGATCGTCTTCACTCTGGTCTATCTGTTCAGCCCCAGTCACGGGGTTCTGGCCAAGTGGATTGTGCAGCGGCGCAGACGATCGCTCAGTGCGCCTGCAGGCGCCCGTCAATCATCTCCAGAACTCGATCGCAGTGACGAAGCACTTCGTGATCGTGGGTGACCATGACGGTGGCGACGCCGCTCGAGTGAGTTTCGCGGGCAAGTAGTTCGACGATGTCGTGGCTGCGTTGCCGGTCGAGCGCTGCGGTGGGCTCGTCCACCAACAGTACGGAAGGATCGCTGATCAGAGCGCGCGCAATGCCCACTCGTTGACGCTCACCACCGGACAGTTGACCCGGTCGTCTGCTGGCGCGGTGGGTCATCCCGACGGCCTCGAGCAATTCTGCCGGTGTTTTCGATCCCTTTCGGCCGGTGATCTTCTCGACCAGACGCAACTGATCGGTCGCGCTCAACGCCGGAATGAGATTGCCGGACTGGAACACGAATCCGATGTTGTCGCGGCGAAACTCGGCCAGTTTCTTCTTGGACAGGCCGGTAATGGTGGTGCCGTTCACGGTCACGGTGCCGCCCGTCGGGGTTGTCAGTCCACCGGCAACGGCAAGCAGACTGGATTTTCCGGCACCGGACGGGCCGACGACGGCTACGATCTCGCCGGGCAACACACTCAGGTCGACATTGTCGAGTGCGGTGACGTTGTTGTCGCCGTCGCCGAAACAGAGCTGCGCCGCAGCAAGATTCAATCCGAGCGTGGCAGTTGTAACGGTCATCGGTTTTCTCCTAGCGCGGCAAGGGGGTCCACAGACGAGATGCGGGCGATGGCAACAACGGCTCCGGCAAGACCGAGGACGGTGAGCAGTGCTGCACCGCTGACGACGGGGCCCGCCTCGAGAGCAAACGGCATCCCGGATCCGGTGAGCAGGCTACCGAGACCCAAACCTACGGCCACACCGGTCAATACGGATGCAACGAGGACGATCACAGCCTGCATCAGACCGTCGCGCAGCAGAAATCCGGTGGACGCTCCCATGGCGCGCATGACTGCGATTTCGCGGCTGCGCTGCACCGTCCAGATGGTGAAGAACGCACCGACCACCAAGGCTGATATTGCGTACAGGAAGGCCTTGATCATCGTCATCGTCATCATCTCGGCGCTGTAACCCGGTGAGGATTCGAAAGATTCAGTCAACGTCTTCGATGCGGTTCCGGCAGCAGCGTCGCCGGCACTCAGATCGGGAAGTGCACCGTCGACGCCTTGGATGGCGATAACACTGCCCTCGTTGTAGGCGTCGGCGCGCGGTGCCTCACCGGCCTTGGTGCCGGCATGGATCTGTTGCCAGGTGCTCAGCGGAACATACGCAACGTCGACGTGGCCGAAAGTTCTTTGGTCACTGGTGAATCCGACAACTGTCAGATCCGTTCCGAGGCGGTCGACGGTGACTGTATCGCCGAGATTCACACCCTCGTCGCGGGCGGTGTTGCTGACGATGACGGTGTTCTCGCCGCTCAGCGCGGTACCTTCTGCGGCCGCAGGTTCGAGGAACGAGCCAGGCTCGATCCCGAAAAGTGTGAGGTCGACGGGGGTGCCGTTCTGGGTTTTTGCATTCACGATCATGTTTCCGAACAGGGCTGCATTGGCTACGTCGGGACGCTCACGCCAGGCTTGGGCCTGCTCTTCGGTGACCACCGAACGGCTGAATGCGGAATCGGATTTGGTGCCTTCGGCAAATGCAAAGGCTTGTGCCGGTGTGCGTTGCAGGCCCGATACGCCGTCGTTGACGAGGCCGGAAGACAGTCCGGCCATGATCACCATCAGGATCGAGATGAGGGCGATCACGGCGCCCATCAGCAAAAATCGAGTTCGCGCGAACACGAGTTCGCGCACGGCCAGAAACATGATGCCTCCGAAGTGTGTCGGCGACCTGGCCGACGGTTGTACGACAATTACGACGCTGTAGCTATTACGACACTGTGTCGTAATCATACCGACGCCCTGTCGGGAACATGTCGACAGGGTGTCGGTAAGTGTCGTTATCTACGTCAGATCAGCGCATACACCGTCGCCGGCGACCCGGAACCGCCACGATTGACAGTGCCTCCCACAAGCACATGCGCACCCGTGGTGGGGAGGGCACTCAGGTTGGCAAGATTCTCCAGACTGATGCGATGGGCGCCGTACAGCAGGGTGGAGACGGCGTAGCTGTCGTCGCTCCCGGCGTCGGGTCCGAAGGTGTCGGTACCCAGGGCGCCTCGTCGGCCCAACCGTCCGGAATCGAGGAGCCACCGAACTGCGTCGACGCCGAAGCCCGGCTGATGAATACCGGAGGCGTCGATGTTCGCGTACAGATCTGTGCCCCAACGGGATTCCCAGCCGGTCCACAAGATCACGGCAGCGCCGTCCGGTATCCGCCCGTGCCTCGATTCCCAGTCGACCAGATCGTCGACCCTGAGAATGTAGTCGGAATTCCGGGCAGACTTCTCCCGGATGTCGATTTTCACTGCGGGTAAGTACAGGTCGGCAGGATCCAATTGATCCGCGGACAGCCCGCCGAGTTCAAAATGTGCCGGTGCGCCCCAATGGGTTCCGGTGTGTTCGCCCTGCTTGACGTACTGCAGGTAATAGCCGTCAGCTTCGACGGTGGTGGCCGTCTCGAGGGCGAACTCCGGGTCGCCGGGAAAGATCGGCGTGGATGCGGGGTCGTTGACATGTGAGAGCGAGACGATGCGATGCGGTGTGCCAAAGCTGTTGCTTTGCAGCGATTCCCACGAAGACCAGCGGACATTGCGTACCGCGATCACCTGCCCGTTCGGGCGGGTGTCAACGTATTGAGGATATTTCGAAGCCAGGGCGTCGATCGCGCTCTCCGCCTCGTCGGTTCCCGGCTCCAGAATTTCGGCATCACCGTCCGCCCGTACCCACCACAGCTGCGACCAGTCGTCGTCGTAGCGATCGACCAGCAGGCTGACGTGGCCCGTCGCGGCTATGTTCTTCAGCCGGCGAAGTGCGGTTGTGGTTTTCGGTTTGTGGTCGACACACGAGTAGACGGTGTTGCCGACAACAACAAACACGAGCGGCACGATGTGGGGAACACTGTTGGTATCGGCGGTCGCCAGTCGTGCTACTCGTGCTGTGGAGAATCGTGCTTTCGGATCGTCCATATCCACAGCGTAAGTGGATCAGGGGTTGCCGCGAGCCGCTGCTGACGGAACAGTGGACCCATGGAACCGGATGAAGCGCTTCGGGAGATCGCCTACTGGCTCGAACGATCGCGGGCCGAGACGCACCGAGTGAAGGCCTACCGGCGTGCCGCTGAGGTCTTCGCAGGGCTGTCGGACGACGAGAAGGAATCGCGTCGCAAAGCCGACAGTTGGAAAGCCCTCACCGGCATCGGACCCAAAACAGCGACGATCATTGCCCAGTCGTACGACGGTGTTCCCGAGTACCTCGCCGAGTTGCGGGGACAGGCGCAACCTATCGGCGACGGCCCGCTGCGGCAGGCTTTGCGCGGCGATCTGCACACGCACTCCGATTGGTCCGACGGAGGCAGCCCCATCGAGGAAATGATGCGACGGGCTGCCGCGTTGGGCCATGACTACTGCGCGCTCACCGATCACTCACCGCGTCTGACCGTCGCCAACGGGCTGTCCGCGGATCGCCTGCGAGCGCAACTCGACGTCATTGCCGCATTGAATGCGGAACTGGCCCCGTTCCGAATCCTTACGGGTATCGAGGTCGACATCCTCGAAGACGGTTCCCTCGATCAGGACCCGGATCTGCTCGACGAACTCGATATCGTGGTGGCGAGTGTGCATTCCAAACTGCGATCCGAACGCGAGGCCATGACTCGCAGAATGCTTGCCGCGGTGCGTAATCCGCGGGTAGACATTCTCGGCCACTGTACCGGCCGGCTTGTCGAGGGTGGTCGCGGTACTCGTCCCGAATCGCAGTTCGATGCCGAGAGAGTATTCGAAGCCTGCCGCGAATCCGGTACTGCTGTGGAGATCAATTCCCGGCCCGAACGTCGTGATCCACCGTCGCGGTTGATCGAGTTGGCCCTCGATCTCGACTGCATGTTCTCCATCGACACCGACGCTCATGCTCCCGGCCAATTGGCATGGCAGGGCTACGGGTGCGAGCGCGCCGAAAAGTGCGGCGTCGACGCCGATCGGGTGATCAACACGTGGACGGCCGACGCGCTCCTCGAATGGGCTGGCAACTAACGCCGCGTTTGAGTGCGATGGTTCTACAGCATCAAGGCAGGATCTGTGGTCAGTTCGATGTTGAGCCATGGTTCGTACGGCAGATCGGCGAGGTGTTTGGCGAATGTGCGTCGTACCGCATCTTCGTCGTCGATCTCCCACGTATGGGGAGGGACCATGAACATGGCTTCGATGTACAGCTTGCGGCCAACCTTGCTCATCGTCAGGGCTGGTTCATCCAAATCGAATTCATCGCGAACAGCTGCGATCGCGTCGTGGACATGCGCCTGAACCTGTTGACTGGGAGCGCCTTCGAGCAGTTCCACCAGAGCAGTTCGCAACAGAGCCAAGGGTTGTGGGACCAGCATCGCACAGCCGATCAGGACGAGCACGGAGTCGACGTATCGATCGGCATCGGAGAAATCGGTGCGCCCCAGGATCATTGCGACAACGGCGCCTACGGCAACCAGCGCGCTGAAGGCGGCCGAGGCTCCCCACTGCCTGGCCTCGGCCACCAGGAGATCGGATGTGCGGTCGACCTTTCCGACGTAGCGCCAGATCAGTACGGACACTGCTGCACTGATCGCGCCGTAAGCTGCGAGCGACCCGGCCGTCACATCGGCTCCGCCGGCCAGGATGACCCGTACGGCCTCTACGGCGGCGTACGCGAGAGTCGCCAACAATGCCATGCCCTGAATGGCGATCACCACCGGAATCAGAGCTTCCTTGCCGAACGGGAAGCGCGCCGTCGGGCCTGAATCTGCGATCCGGGAGACGCGCAGCGACATCCAGGTCAGAACCATGCCGATCAGTGCGTACACACCGTCGAGCAGGATTACCTGAGACTGCGAGATCCACCCCCACACCGCGGCCAGGACTGCCAAGGCTGTCGCAACCATCAGCGAGTACCGCAGGGTCTTGCGCTCGCGCTCCGCTGACTCTTCTTTGATGCCCATGACCCGCAACCGCCTTGTCGGTTTAGTAACTTCTTCCCGTAGGAATACCAGCAAAGTGGTTCCGAGAAAGACTCACCGCGCCACTCCGATGAGCGCAGAAGCCGTACTCGACGCAAAATAGACTTCTATGGCCGACCGTGGATTCACCCCGACACAGCTCGCTGCCCGAGCCGCCTATCTGCTGCGCGGTAATGATCTGGGCACGATGACTAGCGCTGCTCCCAAGCTTTATCCACATATGTGGAGTTGGGACGCGGCGTTTGTTGCTGTCGGATTGGCTCCGTTGAGTGTGGAACGAGCCGTTGTAGAACTCGATACCTTGCTCGACGCGCAGTGGAAGAACGGAATGATCCCGCACATCGTTTTTGCAAACGGCGTCGACGGCTATTTTCCCGGTCCGACGCGGTGGGACGTCAATGCGTTGGCTGCGCATGCGCCGATAGGCACGGCGACATCCGGGATTACCCAACCGCCGGTACATGCGATTGCCGTGCAACGAATCCTCGATCATTCACGTCGTCACGGCCGTACGACGCGAGCGGTTGCCGAGGAGTTCTTGGATCGGCGGTGGAATGATCTGGTTCGGTGGCATCGTTGGCTTGCCGAGGCACGAGATCTTGACGGTAATGGTCGGATAGCGCTCTATCACGGCTGGGAATCGGGGATGGACAACTCTCCACGTTGGGATGCGGCGTACGGGAATGTTGTTGCGGGACAGGTTCCTGCGTACCAGCGAGCCGACCTTGCTGTTGTAACGGACCTGACGCAACGTCCCAAGGATCACGAATACGATCGCTATCTGTGGCTGCTCGAAGAAATGAAATCGGTGCGCTACGACGACCAACAGCTGTCTACCGCAATGAGTTTTGCAGTCGAGGACGTATTTGTCTCAGCCGTCTTCTCCATGGCCTGCGATGTCCTGGCGACCATTGGCGAGGAACATTCGCGGCCGAACTCCGATGTGCGAGATCTGCGCGGTTGGGCAGACCGATTCCGTCGAGGTGTCATAGCCACGACGGACGAAAGAAGCGGCGCGGCAAAGGATTTTGATCTCCGTACGGGACGCTGGGTGAATACCGAGACCATCGCGATGTTTGCGCCATTGTTGTGTGGTGGACTTAGTCGCGATGCTGAACGTTCGCTGTTACGAACGTTCGAGGGGCCGAAGTTCTGCGGGCATCCGGACATGAGATTTGCCGTCCCGCCGTCCACTTCCCCGGTGTCCGGCGATTTCCGTCCGCGTGAGTATTGGCGTGGACCTGTCTGGCCGGTGATCACCTGGCTGTTCTCATGGGCGTTTGCGCGTCGTGGATGGGCTGAACGATCGTATGTTCTCCGGGCGGAGGGACTCAGGCAGGCCAGTGACGGCAGTTTTGCCGAGTATTACGAACCCTTTACGGGTGAACCGTTGGGCAGCATGCAGCAATCCTGGACGGCGGCAGCGGTTCTCGATTGGTTGGGATGACCAGCGTCTGAATAGTTCGTGAAACAACAGACAAATCAGGCAGCAGTCCCTACGCTCGGGGAATGGCCGAGCGACGCACCGTCAGGACCTTAGGCAGACTAACCCCGATCGCGATGGCTGCGGCCGTTGCATTGACGGCCCCGGGTCTCGCTGCGGCGGATGCTCCCCGCGGGCCGGACGTTTCGTCTTGGCAGCATGTGGATGGAACCGGTATCGACTGGTTCCAGGTGCGGGCGTCGGGGCATGAGTTCGCGATGGTCAAAGCGACAGAGTCGCTGAACTACGTGAATCCGTATTTCGTCCAGGATTGCCTTCGCATGCGCGTTGCGGGCGTTGCGCGCGGCGCCTACCACTACGCAGACGTGCGAGCGTCGCCGGAAGCGCAAGCTGCGTTCTATGCGGCAATGGTCCTCGGTATCAACGGTCCTGGAGATTTGCCTCCCGTCCTCGATCTCGAAGACGCAAAAGGCCTGCCGGCATCACAGGTGATCGACTGGACTCACCGGTACCTGAACACCGTCCAGGCGTTGACGGGACGGCAGCCGATCATCTACACGTATCCCAACTTCTGGTACACGCAGATGGCGAACACAACCGAGTTCAACCACTACCCGCTCTGGATTGCTGACTACAACGGTCAGAGCGCTCCGGGACCCTTGCCTGGTGGGTGGTCGAATTGGACCTTCTGGCAGTACACGAGCACAGGACGCATACCGGGGATTGTCGGTAACACCGATATCAATGTCTACAGCGGAGCCCAGGGTGACTTCGGCCGTTACTCCAACAGCGTGGGGCTCGGCAGCAGCTAGGCGTGTGCGACTGCTTGCGCTCTTGCAGTTTCCTTTTCGGGCCCTCTGGCCCTATTCAGGACCTGGAAAGTTGTTTGCTGTGTCCCGTGATGCGTGACCGATTGGTCCGCATGTAGCTCTGTGGTTACGAGAAATTCAGCGGAGCGGTAGCCAAAATCGGGGAACACTTTGCTAGCTACGTGGGCTCAGATGATAGCTATGGTGGGAAATTGGCTGAAATCCCCCGTGGAAATTTTCACAAAACGGACTTGAAGTTTGGTCTTACCGGGTGGTTACAGGCACGTACCAGTGGCGTTTTGAGCCCCCTGCCATCCGTCTATCGGGGCTTCCCCTCACTTCGTTACCTACGGCCCTGAATGAATTGATCGCGATCGTTCATTCGATTTCGGCGCGTTCGGGCTGCCGACGGAACCATCGTCGGTTGTAAGTGTTCTGGGTCGAAGTTCATACGCTGTGGTGCATCCAACAGCGGTTATGCGCACTGGTCATTTGTCTAGATCTGCCAGGACACCCCATTATTCCAGCGACCCGGCGTATCCAGCCAAAACGCCGTTTCGAGTCGTGTGTGACCCAGCGACGGCCAATTTTGTCAGATTGTCCGGTTGACCAAAGCTGCCCAGCGGACCTTGTTCGATCAACGAAGGAAAGCGACTATCAGTCTGCTTTGTCCATCTTTCGGTGGGCAAGCTCCCGGTTATCTGTTATCTTGATCGAGATAACTGGAAGATTGCTCTTGATTTGCATGGATTTCGAGGGCCAAAGTCCTGCACAGGACGGCTCTTCCAACACGCAGGTGTTACCCGAAGAGGAGCTCGAATGGCAGGACCGGCAGCAGCGTCCGGTGCGAGGTCGATCAGCCGAAATCCGGCGCACCGACCCGAACCAACCGATCAAACGGGAGTTCGCGCCATCGCTCTCGCATCTCCGTCCACCGAATATCGATCAGGCACATCCTGGGGAGCTAGAAATGCCTAACGACTTACCGCCGACAAGGTCGGCAATGTTCACCGCAGGGCTACCGCCCTGGGTGCGAGCGTGGACGGTGGTGTGGACCACCATCGCGTTGATTCTCGGTATCTCCGGCGCGACGGCAGTAGCTGCATCAGCGCAGCCGGCCGCGACGCTCGGCGGTCCCGTTCAGGCTCAGACGCCGGCTCGCGCCGCTGTGCTGCCGGATGAACAGCCCGCAAAGGGCTGTGCCTTCAGCGCCCCTAACACTGGCCCTTTCTCGCAGAACATCTGTTGGATCGACATGTCGGCGCTCAACGAAGCCGCGGCTACATCCGCGGCCGGGCAGTCGATGGAAATCCAGCTCACCGAGGGCTACAAGATCAACTTCAAGGCTTTCCTCACCGACTCGGTAGCAGGAAAGACGCATCAGGGGGTCGAAGCGAAGGCACTCCCCACGTTGAGTTACTCAGCGCTGGGAACGTCCGCCTACACGGGTGTGCCGTCGACGATCAAGCCCGCGATCTACCAGAAGTCCTCCGTGAATGGACAATCCGGCGGGACGGTGTCGCTCAAGAACATCGTGATGACCGGGCCCAATGGCACGGTGTACAACTACGGTCTCGTAGCAGCCGATGCGGAGTCGACTGACGCAAACACGTCAACCGACAAAGAGTTCCTCGCCTTCAATTCGGACAAGCCGCTGCGACAAATCGCGCGCACAGTCGGTGTTGACGAACCTGGCTACCCTGGAATTCGCGCTTGTGACGGTGGGCTGACGGCTATGCCCGCCACCACCGTCCGATGTGATTCTTGGAACCTGGTCAACAACCAGGAGTATTCGCCGGGCACTTTGGTTGTTGCATCGACCGCTCCGACCAACTTCGCGGCGACGTTCGGTAATACCGTTCTGGCCACCTCTCGTCAGGGTCTGGCTTTCGGTGTCCTGCTCTCGAAGGTCAAGATCGACAAGGACCTCACGCGCGTCACCCCCGGTGACGATTTCACTATCGGCATGAGCACCGGGCACCACGCAAACGCGGGTGCTGCTGCAGCGACCGAGATCAAGAGCACCACGACCGGCGCTACAGATACGACGGCATCGACTGGCTGGCGTACGCTCCTCGCAGATACGACGCCTACTCCTGTTACGTTCTGGGAGAAGCCCACTACCTCGGCGACCAAGACCGCGAACTACGCGACATCATGGGATTGCCAGGTAAATGGTGTGACCCAGACACTCAGGGTCGGTGACGTTGCGCAGGCAGCACTCACACCGGGTGACAATGTTTACTGCAAGGTCAAGAACACGCCGGTTCTCGTGAAGAAGTCGTCGTCACCACCTACCGGTGAGACGGTTAATATCGGCCAAACAATCACCTACACACTCAATTTCGAGAACCCGGGTACTGCCCCGGCGACGATTGACTACACCGACTACCTCGCTGACGTCATCGATGACGGAACGGTTGCGGTCGGTGCTGCTACAGGCGGACTCACCGCTGCATTGGATGGCACCGACAAAATCAAAGTCGGCGGCACGTTGCCAGCCGGCGGCAAAGGGACAGTCACCTACACCGTCACGGTCAAAGACGGTGGTAACAAAGTCCTGAACAACTACCTCGTTCCGGGGACAACAACTCCTCCCACAACATGTGATCCTGCAACCAATCTCTGCACGACGCATCCCATGCCCGGGTTCACAGTCGCGAAGACCGCTGTGCCCGCGACAGGTTCGACGGTTCAGGCCGGCGATACAATTACGTACACGGTCACCGGTGCTAACACCGGCAAGACGGCCCTAACTCCCGCGACGATCAAAGACGATCTGAGTGCGGTTCTCAACAATGCTGCTATCGTTCCGGGCTCGCTGAAGGCGACCGTCGACGGTGCTGCTGTCGCTGCTCCGACCCTGTCGGGCAGCATTTTGTCGTGGTCCGCCAATCTCCAGGCTGGTAAGTCTGTTGTTCTGACCTACCAGGTGAAGGTCAATGCCGGCGTTGCCGCGGGCACGGTTCTGAACAACAAGGTCACGGGTACTGCGAAGCCGCCGACCGGTCCGGACATCACTCCTCCTACGGTGGAGACGAATCACTCGGTTCCCGGCTTCAAACTGGAGAAGACTGCTGATCCGATTTCCGGTTCGACGGTTCAGGCCGGCGAGTCGATCAAGTACACCGTCACCGGAACCAACACCGGCAAGACGAACCTTGATCCGGTAAAGATCAACGATGATCTGGGTGCGGTTCTCAACAATGCTGCTGTCGTTCCCGGTTCGCTGAAGGCGACCGTCGACGGTGCTCCTGTCGCCGCCCCGACGCTGTCGGGCACCACGCTTTCCTGGACCGGACTTCTCGAAGCCGGTAAGTCCGTTGTTCTGACCTATGAGGTGAAGGTCAACGACGGCGTTGCCGCGGGCACAGTCTTGAACAACAAGGTCACGGGTACTGCGAAGCCGCCGACCGGTCCG
The DNA here is from genome assembly GCF_019334125.1 of Rhodococcus globerulus. Taxonomy (NCBI): domain Bacteria; kingdom Bacillati; phylum Actinomycetota; class Actinomycetes; order Mycobacteriales; family Nocardiaceae; genus Rhodococcus; species Rhodococcus globerulus. Next base: position 4,215,107 of record NZ_CP079698.1, on the reverse strand, counting down.
GAGATCACTCCTCCTTCGGTGGAGACGAATCACTCGGTTCCGGGATTCACGGTCGCGAAGACAGCGGATCCGGCGCCGGGTACCGGCGTCAATGCTGGTCAGACGATCACGTACACGGTGACGGGTGCGAACACCGGTAAGACGACGCTCAATCCGGTGGTGTTGACCGATGATCTGTCGAAGGTTCTCGACAACGCGACGCTCGTGGCCGGTTCGCTGAAGGCGACGGTCGATGGTGCTCCTGCCGCTGTTCCGACTCTGTCGGGGACCATGCTCTCGTGGACCGGTGCACTCGAAGCGGGTAAGTCGGTTGTTCTGACCTACCAGGTGAAGATCAACGACGGTGTTGCCGGCGGCGTTCTGATCAACAACAAGGTCACCGGTACTGCGAAGCCGCCGACCGGTCCGGAGATCACTCCTCCGCCGGTGACGACCGAGCATCCTGTCCTGTCTCCGAAGATCGCTGTGGTGAAGTCCTCTGATCCGGCTTCGGGTTCGAATGTTGTTGCCGGTCAGGACATCAAGTACACGCTCACGTTCACGAACACCGGTAACGGTGCGGGTGAGGTCGCGTACTTCGACGATCTGCGTCAGGTTGTGGACAAGGGTGTTCTCAGTGGTTTGACTGCTGATGCTCCGTTGGCTGCGACGATGGTCGGTGCGGATGGTTTCTCGGTGACGGGAACCCTGGCGGCCGGCGAGAGCAAGACGGTGACGTATTCGGTGAAGGTCAATGCCGATGTCGTCGGTGGGGTGTTCTTGAACAACTTCGTTGTTCCGGGTACGACTCCTCCGGTTGATCCTCCGGAGGTGTGTGATCCGGCGACGCAGCTGTGCACGACGCATCCGGTGGTGTCTCCGAAGATCGCTGTGGTGAAGTCCTCTGATCCGGCTTCGGGTTCGAATGTTGTTGCCGGTCAGGACATCAAGTACACGCTCACGTTCACGAACACCGGTAACGGTGCGGGTGAGGTCGCGTACTTCGACGATCTGCGTCAGGTTGTGGACAAGGGTGTTCTCAGTGGTTTGACTGCTGATGCTCCGTTGGCTGCGACGATGGTCGGTGCGGATGGTTTCTCGGTGACGGGAACCCTGGCGGCCGGCGAGAGCAAGACGGTGACGTATTCGGTGAAGGTCAATGCCGATGTCGTCGGTGGGGTGTTCTTGAACAACTTCGTTGTTCCGGGTACGACTCCTCCGGTTGATCCTCCGGAGGTGTGTGATCCGGCGACGCAGCTGTGCACGACGCATCCGGTGGTGTCTCCGAAGATCGCTGTGGTGAAGTCCTCTGATCCGGCTTCGGGTTCGAATGTTGTTGCCGGTCAGGACATCAAGTACACGCTCACGTTCACGAACACCGGTAACGGTGCGGGTGAGGTCGCGTACTTCGACGATCTGCGTCAGGTTGTGGACAAGGGTGTTCTCAGTGGTTTGACTGCTGATGCTCCGTTGGCTGCGACGATGGTCGGTGCGGATGGTTTCTCGGTGACGGGAACCCTGGCGGCCGGCGAGAGCAAGACGGTGACGTATTCGGTGAAGGTCAATGCCGATGTCGTCGGTGGGGTGTTCTTGAACAACTTCGTTGTTCCGGGTACGACTCCTCCGGTTGATCCTCCGGAGGTGTGTGATCCGGCGACGCAGCTGTGCACGACGCATCCGGTGGTGTCTCCGAAGATCGCTGTGGTGAAGTCCTCTGATCCGGCTTCGGGTTCGAATGTTGTTGCCGGTCAGGACATCAAGTACACGCTCACGTTCACGAACACCGGTAACGGTGCGGGTGAGGTCGCGTACTTCGACGATCTGCGTCAGGTTGTGGACAAGGGTGTTCTCAGTGGTTTGACTGCTGATGCTCCGTTGGCTGCGACGATGGTCGGTGCGGATGGTTTCTCGGTGACGGGAACCCTGGCGGCCGGCGAGAGCAAGACGGTGACGTATTCGGTGAAGGTCAATGCCGATGTCGTCGGTGGGGTGTTCTTGAACAACTTCGTTGTTCCGGGTACGACTCCTCCGGTTGATCCTCCGGAGGTGTGTGATCCGGCGACGCAGCTGTGCACGACGCATCCGGTGAAGGTTCCGGGGTTCACGGTCGCGAAGACTGCGGATCCGGTGTCGGGTACGAATGTTGCTGCTGGTCAGACGATCACGTACTCGGTGACGGGTGCGAACACGGGTAACACGACCCTTGATCCGGTGGTGTTGACCGATGATCTGTCGAAGGTTCTCGACAACGCGGTGTTGGTGGACGGTTCGCTCAAGGCGACGGTCGACGGTGTCGACGCGACTGCTCCGACCCTGTCGGGTACGACGTTGAGTTGGACTGGTGCACTCGAGGCGGGTAAGTCGGTTGTTCTGACCTACCAGGTGAAGATCAACGACGGTGTTGCCGGTGGCGTTCTGATCAACAACAAGGTCACCGGTACTGCGAAGCCGCCGACCGGTCCGGAGATCACTCCTCCGCCGGTGACGACCGAGCATCCTGTCCTGTCTCCGAAGATCGCTGTGGTGAAGTCCTCTGATCCGGCTTCGGGTTCGAATGTTGTTGCCGGTCAGGACATCAAGTACACGCTCACGTTCACGAACACCGGTAACGGTGCGGGTGAGGTCGCGCACTTCGACGATCTGCGTGGTCTGCTCGACGATGCTGATCTGGTTGCGGGCAGCTTGACTGCTGATGCTCCGTTGACTGCTGCGATGGTCGGCACGGATGGTTTCTCGGTGACGGGAACCCTGGCGGCCGGCGAGAGCAAGACGGTGACGTATTCGGTGAAGGTCAATGCCGATGTCGTCGGTGGGGTGTTCTTGAACAACTTCGTTGTTCCGGGTACGACTCCTCCGGTTGATCCTCCGGAGGTGTGTGATCCGGCGACGCAGCTGTGCACGACGCATCCGGTGGTGTCTCCGAAGATCGCTGTGGTGAAGTCCTCTGATCCGGCTTCGGGTTCGAATGTTGTTGCCGGTCAGGACATCAAGTACACGCTCACGTTCACGAACACCGGTAACGGTGCGGGTGAGGTCGCGTACTTCGACGATCTGCGTCAGGTTGTGGACAAGGGTGTTCTCAGTGGTTTGACTGCTGATGCTCCGTTGGCTGCGACGATGGTCGGTGCGGATGGTTTCTCGGTGACGGGAACCCTGGCGGCCGGCGAGAGCAAGACGGTGACGTATTCGGTGAAGGTCAATGCCGATGTCGTCGGTGGGGTGTTCTTGAACAACTTCGTTGTTCCGGGTACGACTCCTCCGGTTGATCCTCCGGAGGTGTGTGATCCGGCGACGCAGCTGTGCACGACGCATCCGGTGGTGTCTCCGAAGATCGCTGTGGTGAAGTCCTCTGATCCGGCTTCGGGTTCGAATGTTGTTGCCGGTCAGGACATCAAGTACACGCTCACGTTCACGAACACCGGTAACGGTGCGGGTGAGGTCGCGTACTTCGACGATCTGCGTCAGGTTGTGGACAAGGGTGTTCTCAGTGGTTTGACTGCTGATGCTCCGTTGGCTGCGACGATGGTCGGTGCGGATGGTTTCTCGGTGACGGGAACCCTGGCGGCCGGCGAGAGCAAGACGGTGACGTATTCGGTGAAGGTCAATGCCGATGTCGTCGGTGGGGTGTTCTTGAACAACTTCGTTGTTCCGGGTACGACTCCTCCGGTTGATCCTCCGGAGGTGTGTGATCCGGCGACGCAGCTGTGCACGACGCATCCGGTGAAGGTTCCGGGGTTCACGGTCGCGAAGACTGCGGATCCGGTGTCGGGTACGAATGTTGCTGCTGGTCAGACGATCACGTACTCGGTGACGGGTGCGAACACGGGTAACACGACCCTTGATCCGGTGGTGTTGACCGATGATCTGTCGAAGGTTCTCGACAACGCGGTGTTGGTGGATGGTTCGCTCAAGGCGACTGTCGACGGTGTCGACGCGACTGCTCCGACCCTCGAGGGCACCACGCTCTCGTGGACTGGTGCACTCGAAGCGGGTAAGTCGGTTGTTCTGACCTACCAGGTGAAGATCAACGACGGTGTTGCCGGCGGCGTTCTGATCAACAACAAGGTCACGGGTACTGCGAAGCCGCCGACCGGTCCGGAGATCACTCCTCCGCCGGTGACGACCGAGCATCCTGTGGAGGGCACTCCCGCAATTGAGGTACTGAAGTCCTCTGATCCGTCCACCACAAACCGTGTGGTTGGCGGCCAGGAGATCACGTACACACTCACGTTCAAGAATGTGGGCACCGCGGATGGTGAGATCAGCTTCTACGACGATCTGACCGATGTTCTCGACGATGCAGTAATGACGAAGGATCCGGCTACCACTTCCACGCTGGTTGTTTCGGGTGTCGTTGACAACGTCTTCACGGTCACCGGAAAGCTGGCCAAGGGTGAGAGCGCGACGGTGACGTACACCGTCAAGGTCAATCCTGAGATCGGAACGTTGTCGGGTCCCGGATTCACTCCGGGTGTTCTGAACAACTACCTGGTGGTTGGTGGCGAGAACCCGCCGGTGGACTGTGTCCCGGGCGACGCTCTCTGCACCGAACACCCGATAGACCCGCCGGAGACCACCACTACGGTGCCGCCGACGACCACCACGACGCCGCCGGTCACGACGGAGCCTTGTGTTCCTCCGACGACGACCACGGTGGTTCCGACCACCACGGCTGCGACGACGACGGCTAGCGCGACCACTGCCGGTGATGCTGATGTGACCGGGACGGAGGAATCCACCACCACGGAGGAGACCACCACGGACGAAACCACGACAGAAGAAATTGTCGCGGAAGAGATTGTGGATCCGTGTGGCGTGACGACAACTACGCCGCCGACGACACCGGTAACGACGGACCCGCCGACCACGACGCCGCCGACCACGACGGTGCCGGTTACGCCAACGATCATCATTCCCCCGATCGTCGTTGTTCCTCCGATCGTCATCCCGCCGACGGTTCCGGGTCAGCCGGTTACGACCACGGTTCCGGGACAGCCGAAGCCGCCGACAGCAACCCCGGGTCAGCCGAAGACGACGACGCCTGCTCCTAAGGGTGGAACGATCAACTCGGGTGGTGGCGCTGGTGAGAGTGGCGTGAACACCACGTTGCTTGCAGCGGGCGGATTGGTTCTGCTGCTGGCGCTGGGAACGGGTGTTGTTCTCCTGACGCGTAAGCGTCGCGAGGATGGTGACAACTGATTCTCGTGAGAATCTGAGGTAAACGATGTGGGGCAGATCGCAGAGTATGCGATCTGCCCCACAGTCGTTTTCGTGGAGTGTTACGAGCCGATCCGAGAGCCATCCTTCTTCCAGGCGGCGACTACCGACGGGCGAGGCTGGGAGGCGCCGCCGTCGGGCCAATGGGAAGCGGGGCTTTCGATGCTGGCATCGTCGGTTTCACCGGGGTGCTGGACGCAGACGATGACGCGCTTCTCGTCCACGATGGGACCGCAGGTTTCGGCGCCGACGGGAACAGTGAGGAACTGCTTTGTCTCACCCCGATTTTCGCCTTCGAGGACGACGCTGAACAGTCCGTCGTTGGACTTCAGTGCATTACCGTCCGTCGAGATCCACAGGTTGCCGTGTGGGTCGAAAGCAAGGTTGTCCGGGCACGAGATCGGGCTGACCTTGCTCTTGTCGAATCCACCGAAGTAGGTATCAGCTGTAGCCGGATCTCCGCAGACGAGAAGAAGATTCCAGCCGAAGGTGGTGCCGGCGTGATCGTCGGCGATTTCGAGGACCTGACCGTTCTTGTTGTTGTTCCGGGGGTTTGCCTCATCGGCCGCTGCGCCGCCGTCGACTCCGCGCTTGGTATTGTTGGTCAGCGCGACGTATACCTTGCCGCTCTTCGGGTTTGCCTCGAAGTCTTCGGGGCGATCCATCTTCGTTGCCCCGACCTTGTCACCGGCCTGGCGGGTGAAAACGGCTACCTCTTCGGCGCTCATGCCGTCGACCAACGATTCGCCCTTACCGTCTTCGCCGGTCCGCAGGATGGCTACCCACTCGCCGGTTCCGTCGAACTTACCGTCCGACGGCAGCTTGCCGGTTCCGTCGATCTCGCCGGCAGAGTTTCCGCTGAGCTTTGCGACGTACAGTGTTCCGGCGTCGAGCAGGGTCATGTTGTGGCGCATGGCCGCTTGGCTCTTACCGTCCTGCATCTTTCGGCTCGAGACGAACTTGTACATGTAGTCGAAGCGCTCGTCGTCACCGCTGTAAGCCACGACTGTGCCGTCGGAGGTGATGTAGATGGTGGCGGCTTCGTGCTTGAAGCGGCCGAGCGCGGTGTGCTTGACGGGAGTCGAAGACGGATCCCACGGGTCGACCTCGACGACGTATCCGAAGCGGTTTACCTCGTTGGGTTCTGCCACCAGATCGAAGCGCTTGTCGAAGCGTTCCCACTTACGTTCAGACGCACCACCGGCCAGGCCGTATCGCTTCAAACGTGGCGCGACAATGGGATCGGTGACGGCCTCCGCATTGGCGAAGTACTGATTGAAGTTTTCTTCGCCGGAAAGAACGGTGCCCCAGGGGGTTACGCCGCCGGCGCAGTTGTTGAGCGTGCCCAGAACCTTGGTGCCGGTCGGATCGGCGCTTGTCTTGAGGAAATCGCTGCCTGCGGCAGGTCCAGTGACAAGGAATTCGGTTGTCCCGGTGATGCGACGGTTGTTGGCGCCGATTTCGGGAACCAGCTTGCCGGACCCGGAGTCGCCCTTGACCTGTACGACGGAGAGTCCGTGGCTTGCGAGGCCGATCTTGACCTGCTCTTCGGTGGGGTTCTCGGCGTCGTAGCCGCGGAACATTGCCGGTTCGGTGGAGTACTCGTGATTGACTACGAGCAGATAGGTGTTCGGCTGCCCCTCGACGGGCAGGAGGCCGGCGAAGTCGTTGTTGAATCCGAACTGCAGCGCCTGTGCTGCCGCGGTCTGGTTCTCGAAGTCGAAGGCCGGTGCTCCGGCGAGAACGGCGTCACCCCAGCGGATGACGACGCCCTGTTCGTACCCGTCCGGGACGGTAACCGCATCGGCTTTGTTGGGGGCGACGGCGGTGAAGTTGGTGCCGGCCGGCGTGCTCCCGGTGCCACCGTCGCTGCTGCCTGCCGAGCCGGTTCCGGGCGCGGCTTCGGCTGTTCCGTCCGAGCAGCCGGCGAGTGCGCTACCCGCCCCGACTGCCAGCACAGCCATGCCACTGCCGCGCAACATGCCGCGTCGGCTCAGGGCAGCGCGGGCGATATCGCGGAAGTACGCACCTTCCGAGGTGTTGGGCACCTCGTGCGAGCAGGCGTTTCCACACTTGTACTGGCAGGTGATCGACGCGCGTGAGGACACACCGTCGTGTTTGACAAACAGTGCCAAAGGCTTGATAGCCACCGTGAACTCCCGAGATTCGTTGAATGGTCTCGGGAACCGTAGAAGCCGTAAGCGAGGGTAAAGGAACGTAATAATGAACGGCAAAACAACGAGGCGACCCTTACCTGTAATTCATGAGGCGTCCCCGCGGGGACGCCTCATGACATTTGTCATCGCCGATCCGTGACAGTGTCACCGTAGGTGATGATGCTCTGCACTGTTTTTGGCTCAGACTTTCCGCGAGGCTTGGTGGCATGAGAGAACCACATGAAGGAAGCCTCCTGACGGACCTGATGGACATCGGACCAGCGCCCACGATGGGCCGTGAACTTGTTGTGATCGTTGTGAATATCGCGCTCATCGGAGTGGTGTTCGCGATCATCGGCTCCAATCCCGTGTTCTGGATTCTTGTTGCTGCTCTTGCTGTCTATGCGGGTATCCGATTCGCCATCGGGCTGCGCGGCTGGAACCGATCGGAGGCTGCGCGATGAAGGGCGATCCGGTTATCGAGGTTGAGGCCATGTCCCGGCGCTACGGTTCCGGAAAAGACGCGTTCTACGCGGTCCGCGATCTCGAACTGACTGTCGCGGAGGGTCAGCTGTTCGGACTGCTCGGAACTAACGGCGCCGGAAAGACATCCAGTCTCGAAGTAATCCAAGGACTTTCGCGGGCAACGGACGGATCGGTGCGCGTGCTGGGTATGGATCCGGTTCGGGAGCGCCGAGAACTCCGTCCGAGCTTGGGCATCATGCTCCAAAAGGGCGGCCTCCCTCAAGATCTCACAGCTCGCGAGAGTCTGTCGATGTGGGCCGGAACCTGCTCGAATCCCCTGCCGGTCGACGAGGTGCTCGAGCGAGTCGACATGCGCGATCGCAGTGACACCCGCGTGAAGTTCCTCTCGGGCGGCGAAGCGCGTCGACTTGACTTGGCTTGTGCCATTATCGGTCAACCGCTGGTGCTGTTCCTGGATGAGCCGACGACGGGTCTCGACCCCGAAAGTCGGCGTAATACTTGGCAATTGATCGCGGAGTTGAAGTCCTCTGGCGTCACCATCATGTTGACGACGCATTATCTGGACGAGGCCGAGTCGTTGTGTGATCAGTTGGCGATCATGCACCGCGGAACCGTAGTGCGCAGTGGAACGGTTGCCGAGGTGGTGGCGGATCATCCGGCGCAGATCAAGGTGCGCAGGCCGGATCTCCTGCTTCCGAACCTGCCTGGTGCCGAGATGCGCGTCGAAGGTGACGAGGTAGTCATCACTACTGCCACCGTGCAGGAAACGCTCACCGACCTTCTGATCTGGGCTCAGCACAACAACGTGGCTTTGTCCGGGCTGGATGCGCGGGCAGCATCCCTCGAGACCGTATTTCTGTCCATAGCAGATCAATTCGACCATCACGTCAAACTCGAAGGGGTGCCGGTATGAACCGCATAGCAACTCTCTCTCGTGCGGAGTTCACCCTTCTGGGCCGAAACCGTCTGTTGCTCTTCAACGCTATAGTCCTACCTCTGATCTTCCCGATCGGAATTCTGATCATCTCGCGTGAGGATGGTCTGTCCGACACAGCGGTAGCGTCGGGCCTCGAGATCTTTGCTCTCTTCCTGCTCGTGTTCGTCGTGTTCTACAACCTGCTGTCGGTGTATTCGACGCGGCGCGACGAACTGGTGCTCAAGCGTCTGCGCACCGGGGAGTGCAGTGACGCCGAGATTCTGGCCGGCCCTGCAGTGCCGTCATGGGTGCTGACGGGCCTGCTGACGGTGGTTGTAGGGATTGCCGTGGTGGTTCTGGGTGGGCGGGTGCCGGTCAATCCCGTACTGGTGCTGGTGGCGTTCATCGGTGGCGCTGCCGTGTTCACCGCGTTGGCACTCATCACCTCGGCGGTAACTCGCAATGCCGAAGCCGCGCAGATCACGTGCATGCCGATCCTCATTCTTGCAACTGCGGGGATGTCGAGCATCAGAAATGTCGTGCCGGACAACATCGCTCGCGTTCTCGACTTCACTCCGATGGCTGCGATTCTCGATCTCGTGAATCTGGGATGGGTAGGGCGTACGTCGTCCGAACTGGCTGACGACGGCGCCGTCGCAGCGAGTTTTGCAGACACTTTCGTATCGGCCGGTCAACCGCTATTGGTTCTGGTCGCGTGGATCGTCGGGTCGGTACTGATCGCCAACGTGTACTTCCGCTGGGAACCTCGCTCCTAGAACTCTGAGAAGGTAGTAGGCATGATTGCGGAGAGCTTCGGACGCTGGAATCCGACCCGAACGTGGCGAACGGCGTCCAGTGTCGACAAGGTTCGCCTGTACACGCGTCAGTCGTTCTTTGTCCTCGGCATTTTCTTCGGGATATTCGGCGGTATCACCGAAGCGGCCATGCATCGCTACCTCGGAGCGCTCTTCGTTGTGATCAGCGCGGCCGCAGCCGTTGTCGCAGTGGATCGCATCCCCGAGTTGGGTGGGACCAGCACCGCATCGGTGAAGGTGCCAGTGGTGGTCATGACCGTGGCGGCGCTCTGCTCTGCGGTTATTGCCTTACCGGCTGACGACGCGGGGCAGGGTCCGTATTTCTGGCTGGCGATGATCGTCCCGGTGCCGTTTGCGGCTTTGGTGTCGTGGCGATGGGTGATGCTGGGAGCAGCCGTTGCTGCCGGCGTGTGTGCGCTTGCCGGGCGACCCGAGATCGGCATCCTGGTGGCATGTGTGGCGGGTTTCATGACCTTCACGGTGCAGCTGTCGGTATGGCTTTTGCGGATGGTCACCGAACTTGACGAGGCACGCGGAGCCGCGGCCGCACTGTCGGTAGCCGAAGAGCGCCTCCGCTTTTCGCGTGACCTTCACGACGTGGTCGGTCGTGCGCTGTCGGCAATCGCGGTGAAAAGTGATCTGGCAGCTACATTGTCGCGTCGCGGGGACGATCGCGCTGCCCAGCAGATGGACGAAGTGCGTGATCTCGCACAGGAATCCCTCGCCGAGGCACGTGAGTTGGTGCGCGGCTACCGATCCATTGCACTGGCGTCGGAGCTGGCGGGTGCGCGATCACTGCTCGAGGCGGCGGGAATTACCACCGACATTCGCGGATCTGCAGATGCCCTGCCCATCGAATTGGCGGAAACCGCAGCGTGGGTTGTCCGCGAAGGCGTGACGAACATACTGCGTCATTCTTCCGCGCAGCAGGCAGTTATCGAGGTAACAGGTGAATCCGTGTCGATAGCCAACGACGGTGCAGTGCAACAACGCGCAGGTGACGGTACCGGTGTGAATGGGCTACGGGAACGCGTCACAGCTGTTGGTGGCATCCTCGAGGTCATCCACGATGAAGGTACCTTCACGCTGACCGCACATTTTTCTTCCCCGATCAAGGAGTCTCGGTGACCGAGCCGATCAAGGTATTGCTTGCCGACGACGAAAATCTCATCCGATCCGCACTTGCGATGATGCTCTCGCTCGAGGACGACATAGTTGTTGTGGCCGAAGCGGAATCGGGAGAAGCAGCCGTTGTCGCCGCTGTGGAATTTCAGCCGGACGTTGCCGTTTTGGATCTTCAGATGGCCGGTATCGACGGGATCGAAACGGCGCAGGAGATCGCACAATCCGTGCCGGGATGTGCGTCGATCATTGTGACGAGCCACGGCCGTCCGGGCTACTTGAAGAAGGCGCTCGCGGCCGGTGTCCGAGGATTCCTTCCGAAGACGACGTCGGCAACGACCCTCGCGGAAGTGGTTCGCAGCGTTCACTCCGGTGGACGATACGTCGACCCGTCGTTGGCAGCCGAAGCGATCGGCGCCGGTGATTCACCGCTGACACCGCGGGAAGCGGATGTGCTCGAGTACGCGGCCGACGGTGCATCCATAGAAGAGATCGCGACCCGCGCACACCTGTCGGCGGGCACCACACGCAACTACTTGTCTTCAGCCGTCACCAAACTCGGTGCGGCCAATCGACATGAGGCTGCGGTGATCGCCCGCCGACAGGGGTGGATTTAGGGCCGAAGGCCCCTACAACACCTGCGACAAGAACGCCTGCAATCGTTCCGTTTCCGGATCGTCGAAAAGCTGTTCCGGAGTTCCTGTTTCGACAACGGCGCCACGATCCATGAACAGCACCTTGTCGGAAACGGAACGGGCGAAGCCCATTTCGTGGGTCACGACCACCATCGTCATGCCGGATTTCGCGAGGTCTGCCATGAGGGCCAACACGCCCTTGACCAGTTCGGGGTCGAGGGCCGATGTCGCTTCGTCGAAGAACATGACTTCGGGCTTCATGGCCAAGGCCCGGGCGATCGCCACACGTTGCTGCTGGCCACCGGACAGGTTGCCCGGGCGGGAATCCGCCTTCTCTCGCAGTCCCACCAGTTCGAGCTGCTCGAGGGCCAATGCGCGAGCCGCGTCCTTGGACAGTCCCTTGAGCTTGTTCGGTCCTAGTGCGATGTTCTCGGCCACAGTCTTGTGCGGGAACAGATTGAAGTGCTGGAACACCATGCCGATGCGCTGTCGCAACTCGTCAGGGTTGTCCTTCAGGACGGACTTCCCGTCGAGGAGAACGTCACCCTGCTCGGGCTCGTGCAGACGGTTCAGCACGCGCAAGAGCGTCGACTTACCCGATCCGGACGGCCCGATGACGGTGACGGTATTGCCGGCGTCGACGTGGAGGTTGACGCCCCGCAGGACCTTGTTGGTGCCGAAGGACAGGTGCAGGTCCGTGCCGGTGAGGGAGACGGATTTCAGTTCAGAGCTGGTCATGTCCTCAGCCCCTTTCCACGACGATGGCCTGCTCGAGCGGATCCAACGTGCCGGAAGTGTCGGCGCGTCCCGTCCGGAGGCGATTGTCGATGTAGTTGACGAGGTGGGTCAGCGGGATGGTCAGCGCGAGGTAGAACAGGCCGGCCGCGACGAGCGGTGACAGGTTTCCGGTCTGGGCGTTGAGGTCGCGTCCCACGGCAAAAAGTTCGCGCTGTGTGACGAGCAGTCCGAGGAAGTAGATCAGCGACGAGTCCTTGATCAGCGAGATGAACTGATTCATCAATGCAGGCAGAACGCGTCGTACACCCTGAGGAATGACCACAAGCGACATGGATTTGCGGTAGCTGAAGCCCAACGCGCGAGAGGCCTCGAGCTGGCCGGGTTCGACGCTCTGGATACCCGATCGGAAGATCTCGCCGATATACGCCGACGCGAGTAGCGACAGCGCCGCGACGCCCAGCCAGTACGGGTTGCTGCCGGTGATGTTCTTGACGATGGGGCCGACGCCCAAGCCGACGATCAAGATGATGACGACGGCCGGCAGGCCGCGGAAGATGTCCGTGTAGACGCGCGCCGGCCAGCGCAGCCAACGCGTCCGCGAGATTCCCGCGACTGCCAGCAGCATGCCCAATACTGTGCCGATAACGCCGGACGCGAGCGCCAGAATGATGGTGTTGGGCAGACCGGTCTTCAGGAGATCCGGGAACGCTTGCTTGTACAGCTGCCAGTCGAAGAACGTGTCCTTGAGCTGCTGGAACGTCGACTTGGGCTGGTAGGTCGTCGTCTCGTCCGTCGTGGCAGGCTTCTCGGCCGCGAGGGCGGCGAAGTCCGGCAACTCAGGCGTCGCGGCGGCCTTGGAGCCGGGCTTCCAACCCTCGGGAAGTTCGCGCGGAACCCAGTCGGAGTAAAGCTCGGCCCAGGTTCCGTCGGCGATGACGGCGTCGAGACCCGAGTTGAGGGCGTCGATGAGCGGCTGGTTTTCCTTGTTCACTGCCCAGCCGACAAAGTTGTTCACCGAGAAGGTGTTCTGGATGATCGACGTGGGATCACCTGGGGCGATGGCGCCTTCGGCCTGCTGTGACGGTGCGACCCAGGCGTCGATCTGGCCGGATTTGAGGTTCGCGTACGCGGTTGCGTAGTCGGGGAACTTCACCGGATCGAGCTTCAAGGTGTTGACGACGTAATCGTCCTGAACCGTTCCCTGTACGACGCCGATGCGTTTGGACGCGTCCAGATCGCCGAAGCCGGTGATGGGGCTGCCGTTGGGCACGACGAGGGAGAAGTAGCCGAAGTCGTAGCCGTTGGTGAAGCCGACGGTATTACGACGCTCATCCGTGGTGGTGATGGACGAGGAGCCGACGTCGAAGCGGCGTCCGGCGACCTGCGCGAGCAGACCGGCAAACTCGGTGCCGACAAACTCGACCTTCAGGCCCAGCTTGTCTGCGATGGCTTCGAGGAGCTCGTTGTCATAACCGGTGTACTGATTCTCGGAGTTGACGCAGATGCTCGGCGGCGCGTCGCCGAGCGTGCCGACGGTGATGACACCCGGTTTGATCAGGTTGAGTTTCGAGATGTCGATCTGGTCGATCGGGGTGACGGTGGCCGTGGTGTATCGGTCTTCGGCGCCCGCACCTGCGGCTGCGTCCAGGTTTGTGGGCGCTGCGGTTGCAGCTCCCACTCCGGGAGGCGCACACAGGTCTGTGGGGGCTGCCGATGATTCCGAACTGCTCGAGCACGATGACAGAGTTAGCGCCAAGAGTGCGGTGAGGAGCAGTGCCACCACCAAGCGGATCTTCGCTGCGACGGAGGAAAACATGCGAGCAGCGTAGTCCTAACCGTAGCGATCTCCGGGTGGAAGAACGCTTGCAGATTTTGGACATCAGGCTTCTGCACTGGGCGCACGCGTTCAAATCAGCATGATTTTAAGTATCGGCGGGCGCGAGAAATAGTCGGACTGCCCCGGACCGAAGGTCAAACCGCCATCGACAGAGTATCCATTGCTTCGGTGAGGCGACGCCGGTGAGCGGGCGGCGACTCGATCAGCGGAAGGCGCACGCCGGCGTACGGGATGATTCCGAGTTCTGCCAGGGCGGCCTTGGCCATGACCGCACCTTGGGACGTGCGCATGATGGCGTCCACGATCTCGAGTAGCGAGCTTTGGACAGCGTTCGCGGAGCTGAGGTCGCCGACCCGGACGGCGCTGATGAGTTCGGCGTTGCGGTCGGCGAGGACGTTGCCCACGACGCTGACCACGCCGGTGGCGCCACACGCGAGGTAGGGCAAGTTGAGCTCGTCGATACCGCAGTAATAGGCCAGCGATGTTCGGGACATGACGGTCATTGCTTCGAAGAGATCGCCCTTGGCATCCTTGACCGCCCGGATCAGGGGGTGGTCGGAGAGTTCGATCAGTGTGGAGGTTTCCATAGCGACGCCCGTCCTGGCGGGAACGTCGTAGAGCATCACGGGCAGTTCGGTGGCGTCTGCAACCGCGACGCAGTGGGCCACGATTCCGGCCTGAGTCGGCTTGGAGTAATAGGGGCAGACGAGAAGCAATGCGTCCGCTCCCGCTGCCTCGGCGTCGCGGGCACGACGGATGCTGTCGGCAGTGTTGTAGGTGCCGACACCAGCGATCACCCGAGCCCGATTGTTCGACTGTTCGCTCACTGCTCTGACCAGTCGCGTCATTTCGGGTTCGGTCAAGGTGGGCGACTCGCCGGTGGTTCCACCGACGACGATGCCGTCACATCCGGTGCTCAACAGGTGGTCGACGAGACTGGTGATGCCCGTTTCGTCGAGCGTTCCGTCGGGGCGCATCGGAGTCACCATGGCGACGAGGTTGGTGCCGAAGAGTAGTTCGGCGCGGTGCTGCGAGATGGTCATGAAGTGATCGTGCCTGTGCCGATACCTTCGGTCCAGCGATGGTTTTTTCGCGATATTGCGTAGTCTGGCTTCATGATCGATGTCGGAGCTTTGCGGGCGCTGCGGTCGGTGGCCGCTCTCGGAACGCTCGCGCGAGCCGCAGAGGAACTCGGGTTCACAGCGTCGGCGATTTCGCAGCAGATCAAGAGGCTCGAGCGTCAAGTCGGTGTGCCGGTGCTTGCGACTGCAGGCCGCGGAGTTGTGCTCACGCCCGCCGGGCAGGCCATCGTCGATTCGGCGCCCGATGTGTTCGACGCGCTGGAGCGTTGCGTCGAAGCGGCACAGTCGGTTTCGGACGGTGCGCCGCGCGGAGTACTCCGCGTAGCGGCATTCTCGACAGGAATCCGGGGGCTGCTTGCGCCGGCGATCGTGCGATTGTCGACCGAGTGCCCGGACCTACAGGTGCGCGTCACCGAGCAGGACCCGGACCAGGCGCTGCACAGCGTCGACGCCGGTACAGCGGACTTTGCGGTTGTTCACGATGCCGATGGATTGCCGCCTTCGCTTCCTTCATCGCTGGCCGAGCGTCACATTCACACTGATGTCGGTGATGTCGTGATGAATCGGACGCATGCACTTGCGCAGCTCGACCGACCTCTGACCAGTGCCGACCTAGCGGGTCACGCGTGGGTGACAAGTCCGCCGGGGACCGTGTGTCACCAGTGGTTCCGACGGTTGTTCGCCGACGTCGGTGAGGATGCCGACGTGCGACATCTGGTCGACGACTTTGCCACGCAGCTGTCGCTGGTTTCTTCGGGAGAGGTAATCGCTTTGATTCCTCGCCTTGCCCGTCCGCCGTTGGGGGAAGAGTTGGTGTCGCGGCCACTGGCGCGGGCGCCGAAGCGTGAGGTGCATGCAGCGTGGCGCCGAAGCGCGGATTCCAGCCCGGCGATTCGGGTAGTGCTGCAAGCCCTTGATCCGGCAACCCTCGGTGACGGCTCAGGGGGCCGCAGCGGTTGACTCGCTGTGTCCGGCTCCGAGTGGGTCTTGCCACGTGGTCCACACGTCTGGCCCGAGTTCGATCTCCGCTGTGGTGAGTAGGCAGGCATCGAGTTCTCTGCGAAGTCGAACCGGGTCGATGCCCTGGCCGATGAAGACGAGCTCCTGCCGGCAGTCGCCGACGGGTTCTTCCCACTTGTCGAGGATTCCCGAACGACGGTAGTCATCGGCGGGCCAGAGATCGTCGGAAAGAAACTTCCACCATCGTCCGACGTATCCGTGCCGGATGAGATGTCCGGCCTGAGAAATACTCCCGATCTCGGTGAACCGGAAGGCATTCCAGAAATAGCCCTTGGCTCGAAGTAGCCTTCCGTTTGTCCACTCGCTCGTGAGGAAGTCGTGTAGCCGTTGTGGGTGGAAGGGTGCGCGCTCGCGGTACACCACCGAACTGATTCCGTACTCTTCGGTTTCGGGGGTGTGTTCACCTTGAAGTTCTTGTAGCCAGCCAGGGGCCTGCGCAGCTCTCTCGAGAGAGAACAAACCGGTATCGAGAATGGTGTCGAGTGGAATTCGGCCATGAGTCATCGGCACTATCGCGGCAGTCGCATTCAAAGATCGTAGGACCGCTGTCAGTTCGATCAGGTGTTGTGGCGTCACGAGATCGGCTTTGCTCACCAGGATGACGTCGGCAAATTCGATCTGATCGACCAGCAGATCCGAGATATCGCGTTTGTCTTCCGGCGCTTCGGCTTCGACGCGACCCCCAGCCGCGTAGTCACGGAGAAAACTGTGTCCGTCGACGACGGTTACCATGGTGTCGAGGCGAGCGATGTCCGCCAGAGCGTGACCGTCGGTGTCGATGAAAGTGAACGTTTCCGCGACGGGCAGCGGTTCGGAAATGCCCGAAGATTCGATGAGAAGGTAGTCGAAGCGACCGTCGGCGGCCAGCGTCGCAATCTCAGCGAGAAGGTCTTCACGCAGAGTGCAGCAGATGCAGCCGTTGGTCATCTCGACCAATTTCTCCTCGGACCGACTCAGCGATATCTCGCGCTCGACTTCTGCACTGTCGATGTTGATTTCGCTCATGTCGTTGACGATCACCGCAACCCGGCGGCCCTCACGGTTACGCAGAATCTCGTTGAGGAGTGTCGTTTTCCCGGCTCCCAGGAAGCCTGAGAGCACCGTGACCGGAAGTCGTGTGTCGACCATGATTTCCAGAGTCCTTCCGGATGAGTGGATCGCTGTGGTTTGGCGGCGGTCGTGCAAAACGGTGCGATCGCATGACCGCCGCCTGGCGTTGCGGGAAGATCAGGGTTGGTGGAAAATCAGGCCGTCGGCTCGAGGTACCCCTCGAAGAGATCGACAACGACGCTTCCGCCGTCGGTGTCGCGGCCGAACAGTTCCTCCGCGGCGAACTTCACGTGGTAAGTGGGTTCTTCGCCGGCGTCGTTGCGCCCGTGACCGATTGCGTCGGGGAACGGCCACTTCTGGGTGGTCCGATGAGAGATGGTTCCCACCCGTCCACGGCAGTACGCAGGCATTCGAATATGCCCCGGAACGTACTCGTCGCGCACGCGTACTCGCTGACCAACTTCGAAGGTGGTCGTCTCGACGGGTGCAGGCCGCCCTTCGGATTCGCTGGGTCGTGACAGCGGGAACGGTCCGCCTGCAAGAGTTTCGAGCTCGTCTTGCGTCAGGATCCCTTTTTCGACCATCAGAGTAGCGACGCCGATGACGTACCTCTCGTAGTACGGGGTCATCATGTAATGCCGGGGTTCCATCCGCTCGACGACGTATCGAACTTCGTCGACGCTGAATGCCCCGAGTTCGGCGACACCGGCGAACATCAGGCTGTACGGCAGGTGTTCCCACTCGGCATGGAATGTGGGGCCGATGTCGGCGTTGACGGTATGCGGGACTTTGCCGAAGCCTTGAACTCCGGCAAGATCGTGTACTCCATCCATGGTGTGCTTCTTTCTTGTCGGTGTGATCAGACGGTGGGGACCTGCGGGATTGCGACCCCGATCAGGCAGTCCTTGGTGACGATTTCCTGCAGCTGCGCCTGGCTCCAGCCCTCGGTGCCTGCGGGGCGTTGTGGGAGGACCATGTAGCGAGTTTCGGCGGTGGTGTCGTAGACGCGAACCTCGGTATCCGATGCGATCTCGGTTCCCATCTCGGAGAGAACCTTCCGTGGCTCACGGACCACCCGCGCACGGTATTCGAAACTCTTGTACCAGGTGGGCGGCAGACCGAGAATCGGCCAGGCGGTGCACGAACACAGTGAGCACACGATCACGTTCTTGAGCGTCGGAGTGTCTTCGACGGCCACGATGTACTCACCCTGAGGTCCGAGATAGCCGTACTGAGCCACTGCCGCAGTTCCGTCGGTGAGGAGTAACTGCCGGAATTCGGGGTCGGTCCAGGCTCGCGCGACCAACTCGGCGCCGCGCTGGGGGCTGAAGTCCTCTTCGAAGGTCTTCTTCCATCCCTCGACGTAACCGGCAGGGACCAATCCCTTGCCGTCGAGTGCGCGGAACAACGCCCACGCGCGATCGGAGACCGGTGCCTGGGCTGGTGCCGCATTCTCCGTTGTGTGGTCGACCGTTACTGACATTGTGTTTCACCTTTCCTGTGGGGGCTGATCACGTGTGAATCGGTGGAATAAGGACTGTGGACGTGTGGCGGGCTGGCGCCGGAAATGCACCGCGAATCTTCTCGAATGCGCGACCGACATGTAGTACCTTTGCGTCGTCGAAACGCTTGCCGGTGATCATCATTCCGGTCGGCAGACCGTTCACCAGACTTGCCGGGACAGAGAGAGAAGGGTGGCCGGTGACGTCGAACGGTGCGGTGTTGGCGACCATGCCGAGGGCCTTGGTGATGAAGGTGGCGCGGTCGACATTCGCAGCGGGCAACTCGGATGCGACATACGGCAGAGTAGGCATCACCAGCACGTCGTACTGTTCCAGCGCGGCATCGTAGGCGGCACGGGCATGGGGCACCAGGTTGCGGGCTTTGCCGTAGGTGGCACCTGCAAGCGCGGTAACACCGTGATGTCCGGTCAACGCAACCAGTTTGACAGTTTCCGACAAGTCATTCGCATGCTGAACACGGCGAGAAGCAAAGTGTGCCATCAGTTCCGGGTCGTAAAGACCTTCGACATTGAGTCCGTATCCGTTGCCGTCGAGCATCTGGTAGGCGCCCCCGTCAGTGGCAATGACATTCCAAATATGGAAGGCGTGCACGTGCCAGGGAATGCTCACTTCCTCCACAGCGCAGCCGGCCTCGGTCAAGCTGTACGCCGCTGAACGGATGGCGTCGTCGACGTCCGGTTGTGAGACGGCCTGACCGAATCCTTCTCGCACAACACCGATTCGCATCCCCGCTACGCCGGAGCCGAGGTTGGACAAATAGTCGTCCGTCTCGAGATTCTCGGGTTGTCGGGGGTCGTTGCCGTCGCGGCCTGCAATGACCGAAAGCATCAGTGCCGCATCGTCGACGCTGCGAGTGATCGGCCCGAGGTGGTCGATGGTGCGCTCGATAGGAAAAGCGCCCGTGTAGGGGACAAGTCCGAAAGTGGGCTTGTGCCCGACGACGCCACAAAATGCAGCAGGGATACGAATCGATCCACCCTGGTCTCCGCCGATGGCAATGTCGACGTCACCATTGGCCACGAGAGCTGCACTGCCACCCGATGATCCACCGGCCTCACGGTGCGGGTCCCATGGATTGCGAACGGGTCCGCTAGCCGGGGTGAAACTCGAACCGGAGAAGCACAGGTCTTCGCACACTGCTTTGCCGGCAACCGTCGCCCCGGCTGCGAGTAGTCGAGTGACGACAGTGGCGTCGCGGGAGGGAACAAATCCTTCGACCGACCGTGACCCGTTCATCATCGGCACGCCCGCCACACTGACGTTGTCCTTGATCGCTACCCGACGATCGCCCAGGACGCCGTCCGATGTCGGAAGAATCTCGGTTGTCACATACCAAGCGCCCAAAAGATTTTCGTCAGATTCGGGTGTCCGGTATTCGCGGGAGATCGGCGTTGGTGCTGCTTCGTCGGCATACAGTTGATCGACTGCATCGTAGGAGCCGAGCGCTCCGTCGATCAGGGCCGGCCACTCCCGCTTGGCCGTATCGTCTAGGTCGATTCCGTAATGCTGTGCAGCAGAATCTATTGCGTTGTCATCTGGTCGAATTATTGCCATGAGAAGTGTGCTCCTGATCTGATCAGTGTGTGGCGTCGCGCAGCATTCCGGTGTGCGGGTGACAGTTGATGTACTCGTACTGCTGTGCGTCCGCGTCGAATACCGAGACCTCGTGGTAGAGGCGGAGTTTCTCCAGATTTTCGGCTACACGAAAGAACGTGGTGAAAATGCGTAGGTGGGTCGGGTGGGACTCCGACCAGCGCTCGAGATTGTCGAGCGAGGCCCAGTGTCCGATGTTGTAACTGAGGTCGAGAAAGTTGCCGTCGATGTCGATGTTGCGCACAAACCTGTTGCTGTAGCAACCCACTGCCTGGCCGTTGTCGCGGAGGAAGTCCATTCCCGCTTCGAGAGTCGGCAGGATTTCGTCCAGGTACAGACTGCGTTCGTCTGCTTCGGCATCGGCCCAATCTTGACCGGATCGAATCAATGCGATGTTGTCGTGCCCGCGCACCACTACACGGCCACCTGCTGTGGGATCGCCTGCGATCACACGTAGTTCGCCGGACGGCTGCATCCAGTCGGTTTGGGAGATCGGAAATCGTTCGCGCATCGAACCCCAGTAGCCGTGTTCGTTTATGTCGCCGCTGATGCCGTCCATCACCGCTCCGACACCGGGGAGATTATCTTGGAACGCGTACAGCGTTTCGAACTGCTCGGCCCGCGGTGCCACGATCTCGCGGAAGAAACCCAAGCCGTCAGACAGGCGGTCAGCAGATTCCCACCAGTCCGCCACCGCTCGGGAATTGCTCCAACGTTGTTGGGACACAGGGTCCGTCCAGTACCCTGCGACAATCAAGTTCTCGTAGCCTTGGTTGTCGAGGTGGTGGGTCAGATCGTGGTGTAGCGCGCCGTCAGCCAGATCGAGACTGGCGACTATGTGGCGCATGGCTGCCAGTGCGTCCGAACGCTGTTCGTCTCCGCGGAATTGCACGCCGAAGTAGCCCATCACCACTTGGTGCAATTTCTCGTCCGAGCGTCCCACCCACATGGGAAACGGCGGTGCGTACGTATCCGGAACCCTACGAGTCAAGGTCCGTGGGCATTTGAGATGTTCACTGATCGCAGATTCCATGAGCACTCCATCCGAGTAGGTCATCGGTTGCCTGACGCTTCGGCAACGGCGTATCGAAAATCTACGCCCGCAACGCCCGGCAAACTTGACCAGAAATGCCAGAAACATGGACCACAGTGCCAAGAACCTCGGTTTGTTCCTGCAGTGCCGGATTTTCGCGGCGATCTCGAATAGATAAGTAGCGCAGTAGGTTACGTGCGCGTTACCGTTTGTTACCGGGGTGAGGCAGGGTTCGCGGAATCGAGTGACGCAGCGAGTGATTCCGAGCGGTAGCGGCGAGGACTCATCCCGAACTCGGCTTTGAACGCTCGACTGAAGGTAGAGGGGTCCGTAAATCCCCATCGGTGAGCAATTTGAGTCAACGACCGCTCTGCGGTCCCGTGTCGCACCATCTCTCGGCGGCAGACTTCCAGGCGACGACGTCGAATCGAGCGTGAGACAGTCGTGCCGTGTTCGGCGAAGACCCGATGCAACTGTCGAATGGAAACCGCGACCGATTCAGCGATGTTTACCGGCGACAGCGACGGGTCCTCGATGCGGTCGTCGATGACCGAAAGTGCCATCTCGTAGAGGTCGTTGCGATACGAGGCGACCGGACGGATTGTGGTGTGCAGGAACGATTTCACCAAATCGCTGATTTCCTCGATGATCTCAGCCTCGGCTCCGGCGACATCAGAGGCCATGCGGACTGACGCAAGATCGTGAAGAAAGCGACCTAGAAGTCCACTCACGCCGGTGTGACCGTCAAACGCAACGGCGGTAAGGCTCCGGATTTCAGCGTCCGCGAGCGCCAGAGATGGCCTTGGCCAGGTGAAGACCTCGAGTCCCCAGAACCCGTCGTTGGGATGTCCCTCGAATTGCCAATCGAATGGACGGGTGGTGTCGTACAGCACGTAGTCACCGCATCGCAGTACGCATTCTCGCTCGTCCTGCCGCACTATCGCGCTACCGCGGCGGATCATCCCGATTTGCAGGTAGTCGGCGCCGTCGTCCCTGATCAAACTGTTGCTGCGCACTATTCGTTGTTCCATCGACTGAACGGCAGCAACCTTGATGTGGGCAAGCTGAGCCGATTGGACAGCGCCGGTGAAACGTGTGCGGTCGTCGATATCGGATACGTCCAGAGCGACAAAATGTTCGCGCAGCAGATCTGCCCAGTCCCCGGCGATAGTTGCCCGAGTGGCAAGCGGAACATCAGAATTCTCGAGCATTGACGGGCACCTCCTCGGAGAAGAATCGAGTTGTTCGGTTGGCTAAACATCGAATGTGCTTAGTCTGGCGTTCATCCCGATCGAGTAGGAACGGGCTTCGCTCTGTGGGAGAAGAGTAGTCCGCTGTGTGTGAGGTGTCGATCGACATCACTCGTAATTCTCACTCGGGCGTTCGCGTTCGAAAAAATTGTTTGCCATACAAACAACACCAAGTTATTGTTTGTCATACAAACAAGTAGGAGTGCGTCCATGGCCACCGAAGCAGTACCGGCAGCGCGAGCAACACGGCAATCCGGGAAGCAGACCCGTCAGGCTCTCTTCGACGCGGCTACGGAACTGTTTCTCGAGCATGGTGAGTGCGTATCCATCGCCCAGATTTGCGCGGCCGCCGGCGCTCATCCCAATCAGGTGACGTACTACTACGGATCCAAAGAGAAGCTTTTTGTCGAGGTCGCCTGCGCTGCTGTTCTCCGGGCAGGTAAACGCGCCGAGGTTGATGCCGCGGACGCCGCTACCGTCGGTGACTACACCGAGAAACTTGTCGGATCGCTGCTCGGTACGGGAGCTCCGAGTGTCGAGATCTTTGTCGAAGCGATGATGATGACGGGCCGACGCGGCGAGCTACGCGATCTCATCTCCGAGACGCTCCGCACCTTGCACTCCTCAGGCGAAACTGCCCTCCTCCGAACCTTGGTCCGCACCGGTTGGCAGCTGCGCGCGGGCATCGACGTCGAATCGAAAGCCTTCTGGTCCGCGATCTTCGGCCTCGTCATTCAGAAGACCGCAACCGGCGAGAGCTTCGGCTACTCGCTCGAGGAAGCGGTAGCCGTCATCTTCGCCACCCTTCAGATACCCGACGCAGTACTGAACAGCTCGATGGAGTGAAACTCTCTCTCCATCAGGACTTTTAAGGATTTGCCGATGAACATCGTTCGCGTATTCGACAGCAATGTCACCAAGACGCCCGACAAGCCGTTCCTGATCGCAGGCGGCCACGAACACTCGTATCAGCAGGTTCAGGACGGAAGCCGGCGTGCTGCCGCGTATCTGGAAGATCTGGGTGTGGGGCGTGGCGATCGTGTAGCTCTGATGTGCTTCAACACACCAGGTTTTGTCTACGCGATGCTGGGAGCCTGGCGTCTGGGCGCCGTCGTCGTTCCCATCAATCACAAGATGCAGACGCCTGAAGTCGCCTACGTACTTGGACACGCCAAGGTGTCGGTGTGTGTCTTCGACGGTGAACTGGCACCGGTCGTCAGTCGCCTCGAAACCACCGCAAAGTTGGTCAGTACAGACTCTGCCGCAGACGGTTTCGACTTCTTCGATGACGCCATCAGTAGCGTGGACGGTGTGGACGGCGTCGAGATCGACGAAAACGATCCGGCCGAAATCCTGTACACCTCAGGTACAACCGGCGCTCCGAAGGGCTGCGTCCACAGCCACCGCAACGTGGTCGGGGTGGCGATCACTGCCGGCCTTGCCGTCTCGACGACGCGGGATGAGCGGCTGCTCATGGCTGTTCCGATCTGGCACGCGTCACCGCTCAACAACTGGTTCATGTCCACGCTCTACATGGGCGGAACGGTTGTGCTGGTTCGTGAGTACCATCCGGTGACATTCCTGGAAACTGTTCAGGAACAACGTATTACGCTTTGCTTTGGTCCTCCGGTCATCTATACGACAGCCCTCAACATGGTGCCGAACTTCGCCGACTACAACCTCGGTAGCGTCCGTGCGTGGTTGTACGGCGGTGGCCCCATCGGTGCCGATGTTGCCCGCCGACTCGTGGAGTCCTACGGCACCACCGAGTTCCGCCAGGTCTACGGCATGACCGAGACCGGTCCTGTCGGCACGGTGCTGTACCCAGAGGAGCAGTTGACCAAGGCCGGGTCTATCGGCAAGTTCGCGCTTGCCGGTGTGGATCTGCGGGTCGTTGGTGACAATGGCATCGACGTGGAGCCCGAGCAGATCGGTGAGATCTGGTTGCGTGCCGACACCGTCATGCAGGGTTATCTCGATGATCCCGAAGCCACTGCGGCCGCGTTTGCCGAAGGAAATTGGTACCGAACAGGCGATCTCGCGCGCACCGACGAAGACGGTTATCTCTTCATCGTCGATCGCGCGAAGGACATGATCATCACCGGCGGCGAGAATGTCTACTCCAAGGAAGTGGAGGACGTGATCTCCGGGCACCCCGATGTTGTCGACGTGGCCGTTGTCGGCAAGCCCAACGAGGAGTGGGGCGAAACCGTCGTTGCGCATGTCGTGTGGCGTGAACCTGGCGTCATCGATGCCGACGACATCAAGACCTACCTCTCGGACAAGCTGGCGCGCTACAAGATTCCGCGTGAGGTGGAATTTGTGACCGTGCTCCCGCGTACACCCACCGGCAAGATCCAGAAGCACCTCATCCGCAGCGCGAGCTGAAAGGTTTGTCATGACTGAACTTTCCGAAAACACCGTCACGCATCCGGCCCCGCATCGCACGCATGCGGTGCTCAATCAGTCGGTGCCGCGTACCGACGTCAACGAGTTCCTTCTCGACACCGTGCTTGCGGAAGGCGTCGTACGCCATGATGCAGACTGGGCAACAGAGGAACTCACCGGAATCGGTGAACTGGTCGGCAGTGCTGGCTTCCAGCACGATGCCGAGTTGGCAAACACCGTCATCCCCGAACTGCACACCTTCGACCGGTGGGGTAACCGCATCGACGAGGTGGAATATCACCCGTCGTACCACCGCATCATCTCGGCCGCGGTCGCTCACGGAGCGCATACCTCGGCGTGGGAGAACCCCAAGCCCGGTGCCAATGTTGCTCGCGCAGCGGCATTCATGCTGTTCTCCCAGGTCGAACCCGGTCATGCGTGCCCCATCTCCATGACACATGCCGTAATCCCCTCGCTCGAGCTGCAGCCTGATGTCGCCGCCATCTGGACGCCGCGCGCACTCTCACGCAGCTACACGCCCGAGTTGGACGCCCCCGGAAAGGCATCCGCCATCTTCGGTATGTCCATGACGGAGAAGCAGGGCGGCTCCGACGTACGCGCCAACACCACCATCGCGAAGCCCGCGGGCCGCGGCGGTCCGGGTGCCGATTATCTGCTCACCGGCCACAAGTGGTTCTGCTCGGCTCCGATGTCCGACGCGTTCCTGGTTCTCGCTCAGGCCGAAGGTGCTGCAGGCGAGGGGCTTTCCTGCTTCCTGCTCCCGCGCATCCTGCCCGACGGCACGCGCAATGTCTTCCGCATCCAGCGTCTGAAGAACAAGCTGGGCAACAAGTCCAACGCGTCATCCGAGATCGAGCTCGACGGCACCGTCGGCACCATGATCGGTGAGCCAGGCCGTGGTGTGCGGACCATCATCGAGATGGTGTCGCAGACGCGTCTCGACTGCATTCTCGGCAGTACCGCCGGAATGCGGCAGTCGGTCGCTGAGGCAGTGTGGCACGCACGCCACCGCAGCGCTTTTGGTGCCGTCCTGGCGGATCAGCCTGCCATGACGTCGGTGCTCGCGGACCTGGCGCTTGAATCCGAGGCCGCGACCATCACCGCACTCCGGTTGGCACGGGCACAGGACAACGACGCCGACGAGCAGGAAAAGGCGTTCCGTCGTCTCGCGACAGCCGTCGCGAAGTACTGGATCTGCAAGCGCGGCCCGCATCACTCGTACGAGGCTCTCGAATGCCTGGGTGGCAACGGGTACACCGAGGACTTCCCGCTGGCTCGTCGCTACCGCGAACAGCCCGTCATGGCCGTTTGGGAGGGTTCAGGCAACGTCATCGCGCTCGACGTATTGCGCGCGATGACTCGTGAACCCGATTCCGTCGCCGCCTTCGATCACGAGGTCAACCTCGCCCGTGGCAACAACCCGGTTCTCGATCAGCACCTCGACCGGGTACGACGCCAGCTCGGTGAGCTCGCCACGATGGCACCCGCTGACGCGCAGCTGAGGGCTCGAACCGTCGTCGAAGCCATGGCGCTCGCGCTGCAGGCGTCGCTGATGGTGCGTTACGCGCCGGCCGCGTCGTCGGAGGCGTTCATCGCCGCTCGACTGGGCGAGGATCGTGGTCACGAGTACGGAACCCTGCCGGTGGGAACTGATTTCGCAGGGATTCTCGCTAGGGCGTAACCGCCCCGTGCGCCTTTCTGGTAGTTCCCGCTACCAAAAAGGCGCACAGGCCTTCAGGCCAACCCACTCAACGCAGGAGCGGTGTTCTCATCGCGCCACCCGATTGCCTCGACGAGGGTTGTCAGGTCGTAATCCGGTCCGCTCGAACTGACTGTGAAGAGAGTGACGCCGTCGGCCACCAGGTCGGCGGCGTTCTCCAATCCGGGCCACGGGGCGGAATGCTCCACATCCAGGGGATTGCGTCCGACAGCGGCGCAGTGATCGGCCAGGATGTCGGACTTGCGCAGGTGCGTCTCGCGGTCGCCGAAGCTGTGCCACACATCGGCATACTCGGCGACCAGTCGCAGGGTCTTCTTCTCTCCGCCACCGCCGATCAGAACCGGGATATTGCGCGTCGGCGGCGGGTTGCCACCGGCCAGTCGCCGTGTGATGCGAGGCAGGTACTCGCCGAGCAGTTTCAGCCGTGAACCTGGGGTGCCGAAGTCGTAGCCGAACTGGTCGTAGTCCTTCTGGAACCAGCCGGCGCCGATGCCGAGGATGAGGCGTCCACCGCTCATGTGGTCGACGGTTCGCGCCATATCGGCCAGCAGATCGGGATTGCGGTAGCCACCCCCCGTGACCAGGGCGCCGAT
Organism: Rhodococcus globerulus; assembly: GCF_019334125.1. Taxonomy (NCBI): domain Bacteria; kingdom Bacillati; phylum Actinomycetota; class Actinomycetes; order Mycobacteriales; family Nocardiaceae; genus Rhodococcus; species Rhodococcus globerulus. The sequence goes on along the minus strand of NZ_CP079698.1, from coordinate 4,187,933 downwards.
CTCCACACGTTCGGTCTGCTCGGCCCAGGCCCCGAGCATGGTCCAGCATTCGAAATGGGCTCCGTCGGGATCGCCGGTCAACGGGTAGAAGTGGTCCCAGTTGAAGACGATGTCGACCCCCGCGTCTTCTGATCGCAGAACCGCGTCGCGGATCAGCCCGTAGTCGGGTGCGTGCTGGGGTTGGAGTTGAACACCGATGCGTACCGGACGAGTCATGCCGCGCTCCTGCCGAGAGGAAATGGTTACTCCCTTCATCATGGCCGGGAAGACCCGGTTGCCGCTACGTGTGGGCAGCACCAACCGACTCGTGGACCCCCAGTTCTTCGAGTAGGCGAGTGCGCAGAGCTGTATACCCCGGTTGCGCTGGATTGCGCGGCTGCGCGAACGAGACGTTTTCGAGGATGCTCAAACGACCGTCGCGCAACACCGCAATACGATCCGCGAGCAGGATTGCCTCGTCGATGTCGTGAGTCACCAGCAGCACTGCCGGACGATGTTTGCGGCACAGTTCCGCCACCAAGGCCTGCATGCGGAGTCGGGTGAGCGCGTCGAGTGCCGCAAACGGCTCGTCCAGCAACAACAATTGTGGGTTGCGTACCAACGCACGGGCCAATGCGACGCGCTGCGCCTCACCGCCGGACAAGGTTGTGGGCCAAGCCCGTTCGCGCCCGGCCAGTGACACTTCGGCCAACGCGGCGGCTGCGGCTTCCCGATTCTTCCGCGTGGCCCGCTGACCGAGTATGACGTTGTCCTGGACGCGCTTCGACGCAATCAGGCGGGGCTCTTGGAAGACGACAGTCCGCGCATCTGGTGCCTGTACCTCTCCGGCGTCGTATCCCTCGAGGCCGGCAAGAATTCGCAGGAAGGTTGTCTTGCCACTACCGCTGGCTCCGAGGAGTGCAACGAACTCCCCCGGTTGCACGTCGAGCGAGAAACCGTCCAGGATTATGCGGTCACCAAAAGTCTTGACGATGCCACTGGCGCGTACACCGGTGTCTCGAATGCTCATGCGGACTTCCCCCATTGCTTGTACGGCATCAGGATTCGTTCGATAGCTCGAACGAGAAGATCGACCGACAATCCCCAGATTGCATAGATGATCACGACAACCACCAGGATGTCGGTCTGGAAATACTGCTGAGCTGAGGTCATCAGGAAACCCAGGCCCTTGGGGGCATTGCTCAACTCGGCGACGATGAGCGCGAGAAGCGACACCGACAGCGAGACCCGCAGTCCGACAAGCACCGACGGAATCATCTCCGGCAGAATTACCTGACGGATCAACCCGATGCCACGGAGCCCGAACACTCGTCCGGCTTCGATGACCTTGCGATCCACGTTTCGCACGCCGCTGTGAGTGTTGATGTGCAGCGGAAACAGTGCTGCTGCTGCGATGATGATGATCTTGGGGCGTTCGTCGATGCCGAACCACAGGATCAGCAACGGAGTGATTGCGAGAAACGGGATGGTGCGGAGCATTTGCAGCGTCGGGTCGAGGAGTTTGTCGGCCAGAGCAAACAGGCCGGAGATGATGCCGAGCGATAGTCCCAGTGCCCCGCCGATGGCAAATCCGATGGCAACACGGACAAGCGATACCGAAAGGTTCTCCCACAGAACCCCTGTCGTCAGCAGTTCGACAAATGCGGACCACACCGACCACGGCGACGGGAAGGTTTTCTCGTCGATCTTGCCGGTCGCCGATCCCACTGCCCATAAGGCGAGCAGTGCAACCGGGACGCTTGCGCGCAGCGTGACATCGGTCAATCGTGAGCGTCGCCGCCGACGGGTAGGTGCCGGCGCGAGATGCTCAGGCGCTCTCACCGTGGGCAGTGCTGGTGCTTCCACACTCATGACACTGCCCAGGTCGTGACGTCGAAGGCGTTGGGGGCCTTACCGGACTTGACCAGGAAGTCGAGCGTCGAACGCACCGTGTTCAATCCGTCCGGATCAACTGGTTCGCTCTGGAAATTCCACAGTGTTGCTTCCTTGACCACATCTACCGGTGAGCCGGTGGCATCAAAAACGAACTGAGCATAGGCGTCGTGGTCCGCATCGATTGCTTTGTCTCCGGCCTGAATGACCTCCCAGACCGCCTTTGCCAGTTCGGGATTCGCCGCAAAAGTCTCACGCGAAGTCAGGGCGACGCTGGTGGCCAGCAGATCGGGGTCGTCGACGCTTGCCTTGGACAGAATGGGGAAGTTGATCTGCTTGCGCCAGATGCCGGCCGTCGTCGCGGGAAGTGGAACGGCGTCGATATCGCCGCGCTGCAGGGCCGGAAGCGCGTCGGCGAAGAGCAGATTCACCAACTCCACCTGATCCGCGACACCGGCACGTTCGAGTACGGCGCGTCCGTACTTGTCGAAGTTGGAGCCGAATTGGAGTCCCACCTTCTTTCCGGCAAGATCTTCGATTTTCGATACTCCACCTTCTCGGCCGAGGAACCAGATATCGGACGCGGGCTTGTCGATCACCAAGGCGGGCACGTCGATTCCGCTGGCCTTGGCCTGAACGGCCGGTGTATCACCGATCAGGCCGACCTGTACGTCGCCCGTCTGCAATGCCTGCACCACCGGCGGACCGTTGTTGAAGCCGACGAAGCCTTTGTACTCGAATCCGTACTTCTCGAGAATCGGTTGTGCCAGACCCTCGTGGACGGCGTAACCGAACGAGGTTGTGTCCGTGGGGGATTTACCGGCCGCACCGTTCCACGGAGCGCCCACTGTCAACGGAACCAGTGACGCCGACGTACCCTCGGTGGCTTCCGAGGTCGACGAGCACGCGGTCACCGTTGCGAGAAGTGCGATTCCCAGCAGTGCGGCCAGGCTTTTGGTGCGAGTGCGGATGGTCATGGTGTTCTCCTGGCATTCTGGGCAAGCTGGTGATAGTCGGCTGTGGATTGTGTCGGGCGGGCGGACGATTTGCGCCACCCGACGCGTTCGCGGTACATCCCGAGCAGGTTCTGCCCGAGAAGGTGCTCTTCGTCGAGGAACTCGGAGCCCTGCGGTTCCGGTGTGCGTGAGGGCGAGACGAACATGGCGTCGGCCGGGCAGTACGCCTCACACTGGAAACACGTCTGGCAGTCCGAATGTCTGGCGATCACGGGAGGGGCGTCCGGGACGGCTTCGAAGACGTTCATCGGACAGATTCGGACGCAGATGTCGCACGTGGTGCAGCGGTCGGCGTTGATGATCTCGATCATGACGCACTCCCCTGCGTGGCCAATGTGATACCAACACGGGGTAATTCGGTATCCGGCTCCACCCAGATATCGTCAAGCCCGCCACTGAGTAGTCGGTGAGCTTGGCTCGAATCCGTGTCAGGGAAATCGGTGCGGGTATGCATGCCACGGGTTTCCGTGCGCGCCATGGCCGTACGTACCGCCCACCGGCCCATCGCCAGCATTCCGGCGCTCTCGCGTTGCGCGATTGCCTCCATGCCGGAGTATTCGACGATCGGGGCGGAAGATGCGCTCTCCCACAGTCGATCGAGGCGAGCAGCCGAGTCGGCAAGTCCGTCGTTGCTGCGGAAAACTGCCTTGTCGATCGGCAGCATTTCGGACTGGATCGAGCGAACAGCGTCGTCGACGCTGTTGACACCTCGACCACGAACACCGAGGGTTCCGGACGGTTCGACATCGAATCGGGTTGGTAATCCACGATGTGCGGAGAATCCGGCCGCAGCGCGTCCAGCCCACGTCCCGGTCGCAATGGCCCACGACAGGTTGGGGCCACCCGCTCCGGTGGCAGCGCCGACTATGCGGTCGCGCGCCGCGATATCGCCTGCCGCGTAGAGGCCGGACACTCCCGTCGACGCCTCGTAGTCGAGAATGTGTATTCCGCCCGTACCCCGGACAGTTCCTTCTTGGACCCAATCCATCGGGAACCGTTCGTTGAAGGGATCGATCCCGAGTTTGTCCGTCACCATGAAGAAGTTGGGCATCGCAGCGCGCAGCGCCGGCCACATTTCTTTGTCGAACTGAGTGAACTGTGCGGTGATCGTGCCGCGCAGAGAAGCACCGAGAAGCTCTGCGCGGCTTTGGTGGAGGTCGTGATACCGGATCGGTTCACCGCGGTGATCCCAGTACGACGCGGAGACGAAGAATCCGTTCTTGTCCATGCTTGTTCCGAAGGGCACCATTCCGTAGAAGTTCGAGAACTCCATGCTGGAGAGATGGGCGCCGACTTCGACGGCCATCAAGTGCCCCTCGCCGGTGTTCACGTCACCGCCGAGTGAGTGGCTCTTCCACGTGGTGCCGCCAGTCGCGAGGATCACGGCGCCGGCGTCGACGCGCCAGGGCCGTTTGACCTGACGCTGGTAACCCGTTGCCCCGGAGACAGTTCCGTTGGAATCCACGAGAAGTTCCAGTGCCGGGCTGTGGTCCAGTACATGGACTCCGGATTTCTTGACCTTCCCACGCAGGAAGCGGAGGTAGTCCGGGGCCGCGCCGGAAAATGATCGCTCGCCGGGACGCGCGCCGAACAATGAGCCGGGACTGCGCGGCTTGGCACTGGGCTTGTATCCCCATTCAGGGATGAGAGCTGTTCGCTCCCAAGCCTCGTCGAGAACCGCTTCGGTCCAGACTCGATCGGTGATGAAACCACCGGAGCGTTCGCGCCGCGAGATTTCTTCGTCGCGACGTTCCGGAACCGGGGGCACGAGCCAATGGCCGACTCCCGCCGTCGCGGCTACACCGCTTGCGCCGACATAGCCTTTGTCTACCAACGTGACACTGGCGCCGGATTCCGCTGCGGCAACTGCCGCCCAGGTTGCCGCCGGTCCGCCGCCGACAATCAGCACGTCGGTCGACACATGCAGACTCTCGGAATCGTCCGTGACTATCTGTCCGTGAAAGCGAGGGAGTGAGCGCGCCATGACAGCGCACCTCCATTCTGGAATGCGTGAGAAGAGAGGGGGCTACGAGTTTTTCGCTCTAGCTACACGAAGACGAGAGAGAAGCCTCGAGGCGCGCGAGGCGGTCGGTGATCTTGGCCAGTTCCGTGAGGATCGCAGCTTGGCCGGCCGGTGCATATCGGTTTGTGTGGCCGACACCAACTTCGATCAAGCCGAGGGCTTGGTGAGTGGTCACCTGGAAGAATCCGAGGTGGTCCAGGACGTCGGCGGCATATCCTGTGGAAGCGTTTGCCAAGGCCCACACCAAATTTGCGCCGTTTACGACGGAGTTTCCGGCCAAGTGCGCATCGGCCACTGCTGCTTCGAGAATCACGCGGGCCGCGGGGCCGTACGTGACGTCGCTGTCGTCGACGGGTGCCTTGTCGGGTACCACCAGATCGAGAGTTTTCTGTATGGATGCGCGGGTCAGCCCGAGGTGGTCGAGACCGCGCAGTATGAGGTTCTCTTCCTCGTCGAGGAGAGCTTGCAGCAAGTGCTCGGAATCAACTGTCAACGAACCTTTTCTGGCCGCAGCGGCCGGCGCCAGGGATATCACCGATGCCAGGTGAGGGCTGAACGGCAGATCGGTCTCGATGTGCTCGGTGATGCGCACCGAAGAATCGGGTGCTTCGCGATCGAGTGCGCCGCGAAGCGCCATTTGGCAGATCGCCGATATCGGGAGTTGCCGGGCACGCACCGCTGCCGCGAGGTCATCCGGAACATAGACGTTGATCTTTGGCATCTGCCCCGGCCTCTCTCGCAACTCGACACCCTGACCTGCACTGATGTGCATAACCCCATATAACCCCCACTGCGTGGCGACGACAATGGCGGTTGCCGTCGATAAGGCGGAAAAGTGCTGCTCACGGGTTTAGTTCAGGCTGGTCCGAATCGTCGGGTTCAGGTCCGGGTCTGCCTACAGCAGACAATCTGGATTCCAGCGCCGCGGCGCCGGTACGAATGGATTCATGACTACTCCAACCCTCACCGACACCGGATATCGTGACCTGCTGACAGACAGGCTCTTTCGTCAACGAACAATCTTGCTGACCGGCGAGGTTAACGACGACATGGCCGAGCGCGTGTGCTCGGAATTGGTGCTCCTCGCCACTACCGACCCCAAGCGCGACATCGTGCTCTACATCAATTCACCCGGCGGATCGGTGTTTGCCGGTCTCGCCATCTACGACACCATGAAGCTCATCCCCAATGACGTCGTGACGGTAGCGATGGGATTTGCCGCCAGTATGGGTCAGGTGCTTCTCTGCTCCGGTACACATGGCAAGCGAATCAGCCTGGCGCACAGTCGCATCATGATGCACCAGCCGTCAGCGGGTATCGGTGGCACAGCGGTGGATATCGCGATCCAGGCCGAGAGCCTCGAGTTGATGAAGCGTCAGTCGCAGGAAATTCTGGCCGCCGAAACGGGCCGGACCGTCGAAGAGATCGAGATAGACAGCGACCGAGATCGTTGGTTTACCGCCGAGCAGGCACGCGAATACGGAATCGTCGACCGCGTCGTGACGACGTTCGCCGAGATCGCACCGCAGGCTACCTTCCCCAAGATCGGATTGTGAACATCATGTCCCAGTATACGATTCCCAGCGTCATCGAGCGAACACCAACGGGTGAGCGATCTTTCGATATCTTCAGTAGGCTGCTCAACGAACGCATCGTCTTTCTCGGCACCGAGATCGACGACGGCGTCGCCAACGTCGTGATGGCTCAGATGCTGCACCTGCAGGCCGACAACCCGGATCGCGAAATCGGTTTGTACATCAACTCTCCCGGCGGTTCCACCACTGCGATGCTCGCGATCTACGACACGATGCAGTTCTTGAAACCCACGATTTCGACGTACTGCATGGGGCAGGCGGCGTCGGCTGCTGCGGTGCTGCTCGCCGCCGGTACTCCGGGCCATCGGCATGTTCTCGCCCATTCCCGGGTGCTGCTGCACCAACCGTCGACGCAAGGTAGCGGCACCATCTCGGACCTGGCGCTTCAAGCGGCTGAGATCCTGAGAATCCGCGAGCAGACGGAGACGATCTTGAGTAAGCACACCGGTCAGAGCGCCGAGCGGCTGCGAAAGGACACCGATCGGGACCGGATATTCACCGCCCACGACGCGATCTCCTACGGCCTGGCTGACACCTTGATCGAAGGGAACTGACTCAGGCCGCCATCAGGACGGGGCCGGAGATCGGTGCCGGAGAGTGCCCCAACGTGAGGGAATTGAGTGCAATTATCTTGTTGCCCGATCGGAACAGCAAGTGCTCCAGCGGCATCCCCAAGGCTTCACAGATCGCGCGCAGGATTTCCGACGACGGTTCCTTCTTGCCTCGCTCGATCTCGGACAGGTATTGCTTCGACATTCCGACCTGGGCGGCTACGTCGCCGAGTGTCCGGTCCTGATCGCGTCGGACCTCACGCAACACTCGTCCGTACGCTTCGCGGATCAGTGGGGGCTTACGCGCAGGTGCATCCGGGTTCGGCAGTTCCGACCCACCCTTGACCAGGACCAATCTGCGCTGCGCATCCATACGCCGAGTATTCCAGCCGACCAGTGCGGCCACTACCGGGTTCGCCGAGGGCAGAGAGGGCTCAGTCGGTTCGAACACCACCGGCAAGAAACATCGCACGCAGGACGAAGGCAGCCTCGGGCCCGACGATTTCGTCGACCAGCGTGAGGTATCGGTCGACGAACTCCGGCCCGTGGGAAGCCTCGTCGGAGTCGGGGTTGCCGAGGTGGTGTGCGAGTTCGTGCAGGACGACAAGTTCACGCAACGCCCAGCGCCCGTCTCGATCCTCGGGGACGGCGATGGTGCCATTCGAGTAGTGAGCGGCAGTGTTTCCGGCGCGGGCGCGCACCATTACCGAAACACTTGCGCGGGGCCAGGTTTCCCCCACCCAGTTCAGTGCAAGAACCTGCTTGCAATACGTTTGTACCGACTCCACGGATCCGAATTTGCGCTCGACCGGCAGCGTGATGGTGGATCCCAGAACTTCGACGCTACGTGTCCCCCGCTGGTCCGCACGGTCGAACATGGTGCGCACCAAGGTTTCTGCCTCGTAGACGGCGGACTGCTGCTTATCTCTCACCGCTCACCTACCCCCGTCGCTTCGCTCGCCCCGTCCGATCTGCCCCTTGACGCCACCGATCTCCGGGAGGTTTCCCAGCCGTGCTGATCTGGCCGCCTTGTCCCCTGCCTGACGTGCATGCGACGAATGCCCGGCACTTGCCCGGCCGCCGCCCTGCCATGTACCGCGTGCCTTGGAATTGGACGAGTAGTAGTCCTTGAGTTCGATTTCCTTGTTACGCAACACCAGTGCGGTTTCCGAGGATGACGCAGTCGACACTGTTTCCGTCTCCTTCTTCGTTTCCGCCAACCGGGCACCGATGCGCGCCGCATAGGCCATCTGGAAGTTGAGCCGTGCAGTCACTCCGGCAACAGGCTTGCGGACCTGAGTGCTGACGCGTCGTCGTCCGCGAGTTTCGACGACCGTCCGCACGGACGTTTCACCGCGGTACGCACCGGAGCGCACATACGCGTCGGAATCTCGCACCATCTGGAACAGAAGGCTCGAGTACAGGGCCTCACACACGTCGATGTCGCCGGCAAATCCGTACGCGAAGATGACGGCAGACGTCTGCGCGATGTCGCATTGCACGTCGTTGGCGGCAGCGATGGCGATGAACAGCTGCGCGTAGGTGCGCAAGCCACGCTTGCCGGGCTCACCGATCGTGATGAGCCGTTGGGTGGGCGTCGCCCGTTTTTCGGACGACGCCGTGTGTGCACGGGCCACCGCCAGGTCGATGGCCGAGTTGGTGGCCAACCGCTGTGCGGCCGCCATGAAGGCTTCACCTTCGTGGGGATTATCGGTGGATTCTGCCTGGCGCAGCAGAGCGCCGATGCGGGTCAACATCTTCTCCGAACTCACCGCAGAAGGGTACTCCCGGATACCGACAGCGGCGCTTATGCTGCTGGGGCACACACTCACCCTCAACTTGGATCGTCCGGCACGTTCCTGCCGGTAGAAGGGATCAACCCGTCATGGCTTCAGTGACATTCGAGGGAACTACCTGCCTGTTTCCCGGATCGAATTCCCCCGCAGTCGACAAGCTCGACCTCCAGATCGAGGACGGCGAGTTCCTTGTACTCGTCGGACCGTCCGGTTGTGGAAAGTCGACGACGCTCCGCATGCTGGCGGGTCTCGAGGAGGTCCACAGTGGCCGCATTCTCATCGGTGACCGCGACGTCACGGGTCAGGAACCCAAGGAACGCGACATCGCGATGGTGTTCCAGAACTACGCCCTGTACCCGCACATGACGGTCGCCGAGAACATGGGATTTGCGCTCAAGTTGGCGGGTACCAACAAGACGGAAACCCGGGCTCGCGTCGAGGAAGTTGCCAAGATGCTCGACCTGGAGCCGTACCTGGATCGCAAGCCGAAAGCGCTGTCCGGTGGTCAGCGTCAGCGAGTTGCGATGGGCCGCGCCATCGTCCGCCAACCGCAGGTGTTTCTGATGGACGAGCCGCTCTCCAACCTCGACGCAAAACTGCGGGTGCAGACGCGTACGCAGATCGCGCAATTGCAGCGACGCCTCGCGACCACGATGGTCTATGTGACGCACGATCAGGTGGAGGCCATGACCATGGGTGACCGCGTCGCCGTCCTCGACAAGGGAATCCTGCAGCAGTGTGCGTCGCCGCGGGAGCTCTACAACCGGCCGAAGAACGTGTTTGTTGCCGGCTTCATGGGTTCGCCCGCGATGAATCTCTTCACCCTTCCCCTCACCGATCGCGGTGTGGCGTTCGGTGACGTGGTTGTTCCTGTTTCCCGTGAAACATTGAACGGAACACCCGAGACCGAAGTTGTGCTCGGAATTCGTCCGGAACACCTCGAAATTGCCGCTGCGGGAATTCCGATGGACGTCGACGTCGTCGAAGAACTCGGGTCCGACGCCTACGTCTACGGCCGCACGACTATCGGCGGCAGCCCACAACAGATCGTGGCACGAGGTGATTGGCGTAATCCGCCCCAGAAGGGTGATCGCGTGAATCTTCGCGTCGACCCGGGCAAGGTGCACATTTTTGCATCCAGCGACGGCCGTCGCCTCGGCTGACTTGGCGCTCTAATCCGACACATGAACGATTCAGGTTCGCCGTAATACCAACAAGTAGGGGTGTCTCGTGCCACAGTAGGGGCCGATGCCGGGAGCCGGCACTCATGGCGCATGCCGTGACGTCGGCTACCGGGATGTCTTTTGTCGTATACAAGCGGGGAGCGAATCCATGGTTCTGAACTCGAAGGCGATGCGTCGGGCTGCAATTGCAGCGTCGGCAGTGTCGATGCTGGTACTGGCCGGTTGTTCGTCCGATTCGGACAACGGCGGCGACACCACCACCACAGCCGCATCCGGGGGATCGTCCTCCAGCGAAGGCCGCGGCCCCATCACGATCGTCGAGGGCCAGGATGCCCTGAATGAGGCGCTCGAAAACATCATCTCCGACTGGAATGCCGAGCATCCGGACGAGAAGGTCACCCTGAAGCCACTGGCGAAGGAAGCCAACGCGCAGGTCGACGACATCACCCAGCGCATGCAGGCCAAGAGCGACGAGTACGACCTCATCGGCGTCGACGTCGTCAACACCGCGCAGTTTGCTGCCAACGGCTGGCTGGCTCCGCTCGAGGGTGACCTGAAGATCGACACGTCGGGCCTCCTCGAGTCCACGGTCGCGTCGGGCACGTACAACGGCAAGCTCTACGCAGCGCCCAAGAACACCAACGCCGCGTTCCTGTACTACCGCAAGGACCTCGTCGAGAAGGCTCCCACCACGTGGGCCGAGCTCAAGGAAAACTGCCCGAAGGCTGTCGAAGCCGGCATCTCCTGCTACGTCGGTCAGTTCAAGAACTACGAAGGCCTGACGGTCAACACCACCGAGATCACCAATGCCTACGACGGACCGTGGGTCGCAGCTGACGGCATCACCCCGGCGATCGACGACAAGACGAAGGAAGGCGTGCAGTTCATCGTCGATTCCTTCGCCGACAACACGATCCCGCAGGAAGCGTTGACGTACTCCGAGGGTGAGTCGCAGAGCGCCTTCGGTGAAGGCAAGGCCCTGTTCATGCGTAGCTGGTCCGGCTTCTCGGTCGACGGCGAAGAGACGTCGGTCGCCGGCAAGTACGGCTACACCGTCCTTCCGGGTGTCGACGGACCGGGCGCGTCGACGGTCGGCGGCTACAACGTCGGCATCAGTGCCTTCTCGGACGCTCCGGCCACGGCACGCGACTTCCTCGAGTTCATGCAGACCAAGAAGTCGCAGACGTACTTCACCGCGGTCGGCGGCGCGCCCGTCCTCTCGGCTGTCTACGACGACCCGGCAGTACTTGCAGAGTTCCCGTACTTCGCGACACTGAAGGAAGCGCTTGCCACCGCGCAGCCGCGTCCCGTCACGCCGTACTACACGCAGGTGTCGAAGTCGATTTCCGACAACACCTACGCTGCTATTCGCGGCGAGAAGACCGTCGAGCAGGCTTTGGCGGACACCAAGGCCGGCATCGAAACCGCCGGTAACTGATCTACCAGGAGCAATAAGCAATGGCAGAACCGCAGGATCCTTCCGCGGCTGTGCCTGCCAACCCCACGGTCGGGGCCGGGTCAACCGGTCCCGACCGTTCGGGCGTTGGTGGGAGACACCGAGCGCCGGAACCTCTCGAAGAGCCGTCGGTATCCGAGGGCACAGGGATGTCCCTGACCAAGGTTCTGCCTGACTCTGCAGATACACCTCCGCCCCCTCCGGATATGCCGGCGCCGCCGTCGGCCGACAAGCCGAAAAAGCGTCGACGCGTCCCGCCGTGGGCGTTTGTCGCACCGTCGTTGATCGTGCTCGCAGTCATCATCGTGTACCCGCTCGGGCGCGCGATCTGGATGTCGATGCACAGCGACGGCAAGAAACTCGATCCAGAGACCGGCATGTTCGTCACCGGTCAGTTCACGTGGTTCGACAACTACAAGAACTGGATCACCCAGTCCTGCAACACTGCGAACGGCGCGATTCCGTGTCCTCCCGGCACGCTCGGCTCCCAGTTCTGGCAGTCGATCGGCAATACCTTCGGTTTCACGATCGTGACGGTTCTGCTCGAGACGCTGATCGGCCTCTCGATGGCGTTGATCATGGCCAAGACTTTCCGTGGACGCGGTCTGCTGCGCGCCTCGGTCCTGATTCCGTGGGCCATCCCCACCGCTGTCACCGCGAAGTTGTGGTTCTTCATCTTTGCCAACGACGGCATCGCCAACAAGATTCTCGGCACCAACATCCTGTGGACGGCCGATCCGTGGCCGGCTCGATTCGCGATCGTCGTCGCCGACGTCTGGAAAACAGCGCCGTTCATGGCTCTGCTCATCCTCGCCGGTCTGCAGATGATTCCCGCAGACGTCTACGAAGCAGCCAAGGTCGACGGCGCAACGGCGTGGCAGCGCTTCCGCATGATCACGTTGCCGTTGGTCAAGCCCGCGCTCATGGTGGCCGTGCTCTTCCGCACGATGGACGCCCTGCGCATGTACGACCTGCCCGCAATCATGATGGGATCCAATCCCGCCACGTCCACCATCTCGGTCCTGGTGGTCGATCAGATGCGCGTCGGCGCCAATTCGGCATCGGCACTGTCCACCATCACGTTCCTCATCATCTTCGCTGTGGCCTTCATCCTGGTCCGATTCCTCGGAGCCAACGCGGTCAGCACGCAGGAAAAGCAGCGGAAAGGGGAGCCGGTATGAACAAGGCACTACGCGGCAAGATCGGCACCTACAGCCTCATCATCGCCGGCGCTACCACTCTTGTCGCTCTGGTCGTCGGTGTCTTCACGGCGTACGCACTCTCACGGTTCGACTTCCGTGGCAAATACTTCGTCACCGGAATCATCCTCGGCGCGTCCATGTTTCCCGTCGTCGCACTCGTGACGCCGTTGTTCCAGATGTTCACGGACCTCGGGTGGATCGGCAGCTACAAAGCGCTGATCATTCCCAACATCTCGTTTGTCCTACCGCTCACGGTGTACACGCTGACCTCCTTCTTCTCCGAACTCCCCTGGGAACTCGAAGAAGCCGCACGCATCGACGGTGCCACCCGCGGCCAGGCTTTCCGGCTGATCATGCTGCCGCTCGCCGCGCCGGCACTGTTCACCACCGCGATCCTCGCGTTCATCGCGACGGTCAACGAGTACTTGCTGGCACTGCAGCTCTCGAGCGACAAAACAGCGCCCGTCACCGTGGCGATGGCCAAATTCTCCGGCACCGATCCCTTTGTCACGCCGTACACCTCCATCATGGCTGGTGGCACCCTCGTGATGATCCCCCTCGTGATCATGGTGCTGATCTTCCAGCGACGGATCATCGCAGGCCTGACCGCAGGCGGCGTCAAGTCGTGATGCGAGCTTCGCGCGCGTGGTGCATATGAGACGGGCTTCGCGCGCCCAGCGAATGGAGCTCATCGCCGGCTTCATCTCGGTGTTTGCTCTCATGGCGTTGATCAGCGCTGTGGTCGCAATCGTCAAAGGTGACCCAGGGGTGACCCCGTCGCTGGTGCTGCTCGGTTGCGTCATTGCGCTGGGCTTTGCGTACCGCGGATACCGGAAAGCGGTTCGCGCGGAGCGTCGGCAGTAGAGCTCCCGGTAGTGTGACGTTTCGGTATCGCAGTTGCCGGGAGTTATCTGATCGAGACAACACCCTGGTGCAATGATGCTGTGAGGTCATGTCCCCGACCGGGAGTGTGTAAGTGAGTCCATCGAACAGATCGAATGCGGCAGGTGGTGCTGCATCGACTTCGCGTCGCTCCGGCAACCCGGGGAAACCGGCCAAGAAGAAGCGCTCCAAGTGGCGGTTCGTCCGGCGGACGATCTACGTGCTCGTACTGCTCATGATCATCGTGCCCGCGTCGGTGTTTGCTGTTGCCTACAGTCGCACGGAGGTTCCTCGTCCCGCTGACATGCAGACCAAGCAGGTCTCCACCATCTACATGGCCGACGGCACCACCGTGCTCGGGAAGGTGGTCCCCCCGGAGGGCAACCGCACCGAAGTTGCGTTGTCGGCCATCCCGATTCATGTTCGCGACGCCGTCCTCTCCGCCGAGGACCGCAATTTCTACACCAACCCTGGCTTCTCGATTTCGGGATTCGCGCGCGCGGCCCGCGACAACATCATGGGCAAGGAAAGCGCCGGCGGTGGATCCACCATCACCCAGCAATACGTGAAGAACGTGTTGGTCGGCGACAAGCGCAGTATCGACAGAAAGATGCGTGAGCTTGTCATCTCCGCCAAGATGGCGCGCGAGTGGTCCAAAGACGACATCCTTGCGGCGTACCTGAACACCATCTACTTCGGACGCGGTGCGTACGGCATCGCAGCGGCGTCGAATGCGTACTTCGACAAGCCGGTCAGCGACCTGACCGTCGGCGAAGGCGCTGTTCTCGCTTCCGTGATCCAGAGTCCCTCGTTCCTCGATCCGGAGACCAATCTCCCCGCGCTCGAAGCGCGATGGAACTACGTGCTCAACGGAATGGCCGACTTGGGGACACTCGCCAAGGCGGATCGTGACGCGATGACGTTTCCCGTTGTCGCCGCGGCCAACCGCCCCACTGATCTGAATCAGGCTCCCGGCCCGGAAGGCCACATCAAGACGCAGGTCCTCAAGGAACTTGCCGAAGCCGGTATCAGTGACGAGACGCTGAACACGGCAGGCCTACAGATCACGACCACTATCGATCCTCAGGCGCAGGAAGCCGCGCTCAACGCGGTGAGCAAGAACCTCGACGGAGAACCGGAGGAACTGCGCACCGCGGCGGTATCCATCAACCCACGGACCGGTGGAGTTTCCGCCTACTACGGCGGCACGGACGGCGCTGGTTTCGACTACGCCCAGGCGCCGTTGCAGACGGGTTCGGCGTTCAAGGTCTTCGGACTGGTGGCCGCGTTGATGGAAGACATCCCGCTCTCGGCCCGCTTCGACAGTTCGCCGCTCACGATCAATGGTGTGACCATCGGAAACGTCGGCGGTGAATCCTGCGGAACCTGCACCATCGCGGAAGCGCTGAAGCGTTCGCTCAACACCAGCTTCTACCGCCTGATGCTGTCGATGGAGAACGGTCCGCAGAAGATCGCCGACGCGGCTCACCTGGCCGGTATCCCCGAGCGAATTCCCGGGCTCGACTACCCCACCCTGACCCAGGAGGGTGACCCGCCGGAGAACGGAATTGTGCTCGGGCAGTATCAGTCCCGCGTCATCGACATGGCGTCCGCTTACGCAACTCTTGCCAACTCCGGGGTCTACCAGCAGCCGCACTTCATCCAGAAGGTGGTGACGGCCGAAGGTGAAGTTCTACTCGATCGTCCGGTCTCCCCCGGTGAGCGTCGACTCGACGCTGCCGTCGCCGAAAACGTCACGCAGGCGATGCTGCCGATCGCGTCGTACTCCAATGGACACGCGCTGGCCGGTGGTCGCGCCGTTGCTTCGAAGACCGGAACCGCTCAGCTCGGTGACACCGGTCAGAACAAGGACGCCTGGATGGTCGGTTACACACCGTCCTTGTCCACGGCGGTGTGGATCGGCACTTCCGATGCCCAAGCCATCACCAACTACAACGGCGGCTTGATCTACGGTTCGGGGCTTCCTGCCGATATTTGGAAGAGCACCATGGACGGCGCTCTCAAGGGATCCGACGTCGAGACCTTCCCGTGGCCGGATCCGATCGGTGGACAGGCCGGTGTTCCCGCCAACTCCGGTGCGACGTCGCCGAACGACCGCAGCACTGGGGCGGCTACCCCGCCTTCCACCACGCTGAACATTCCGGGGTTGCCGCCGGTCGAGATTCCGCAGATCCCGCAGCGGCCCCGTTCGATCGAGATCCTTCCCGGCATCGTCATTCCGTTGCCCGGCTGACCTTTTGCAGAGCGGCGATCTTCGCAGATCGCCTACCTGGCGACAGGCGGTGACGTAACGTGATGCGCGAGTTGCAGAATGCACTCGGGCGTCGTCGCACGGTCGAAGGAGCAGTCGAATGGGTCAGCTGGACGGCAAAGTTGCCTTCATCACCGGTGCCGCGCGGGGTCAGGGACGCTCTCATGCAACAACATTGGCGCAGGAGGGCGCGGATATCATCGCGATCGACCTGTGCGATCAGGTGGGATCAGTGGGATATCCCCTGGCCACTGCCGAAGATTTGAACGAGACGGTTCGGCAGGTCGAAGCACTGGGTCGTCGAATTATTGCCACCCACACCGATGTTCGTGATTCAGCCGGTTTGAGAGCCGCAGTCGACGATGGTGTGTCGCAACTCGGACGCCTCGACATCGTGCTCGCAAACGCGGGCATCGCGAGTTTCGCTCCGGCCGAGAACCTCACCGACGACATGTGGGACGACATGATCGCGATCAACCTCACCGGTGTGTTCAAGACAGTGAGGGCCGCGCTGCCGCACCTCGAGGCACACGGCGACGGTGGCGCGATCGTCCTCACCAGTTCCACTGCCGGGATCAAGGGCCTGGGAAACCTGGCACACTATGCCGCTGCCAAGCACGGCGTGGTTGGCCTGATGAAGTCGCTGGCGAACGAGCTTGCGCCGCACATGATCAGGGTCAATTCGGTACACCCGACGGGCGTCAACACCGACATGATTCACAACGAATACACGTACGCGCTTTTCCGCCCGGACAAGAAGCCATCCGAGATCACTCTCGATGATGTCAGTGACGCGTTCCGAAGTTCGAATGCGCTCCCTGTCCGGTGGGTCGAATCAAGCGACGTCAGCAACGCCATTCTGTGGTTGGTCAGTGATGCCGCACGCTACGTCACCGGGGTTCAATTGCCGGTTGACGCTGGTTCGGTCATCAAGTGATTCCGTCTGAGTTACTGCGTGCCGCTACCTTTTCGCGGAAGAACGACAACGCGCAGTGCTTGGCGTAGGTGGGCAATCGTCTGAGTCCACGCGAGTTTCTCGCCGGTGCACAGTTCGATATCTTCGCCGCCGACTGCGACAGCGTTTGTCAGGGCGTTATGCCACTCGGCTTCCTGTTCCTGACTGATGCGCAGATACTCGAGGATGGTGTCGCGGTCGCGTCCGCAGATTTCTGCGACGTCGTCGGCGGTGAGCCCCCCGCTTTGGTCGGCGTCGAGTTCGAGGATGGACATGAGTGCGGGCGGAAACTCGAAGCACTCGTGCCATTCGACGGCCGATCCGTCAAAAACCGCGCTGAGTCCGTCGCTGTCCGATCCATCGGTGGCGGCGAACTCCCCGTCTGCTCGAATAGGTTGCCCGCCAAGCTCTTCGGCGAGCTCTTCCGATGCGTCGGCCAGTTCGGCAAAGGATCGGATCGTTCGCAGTAGATGATCGGGTGCAAACGGAGCAGCATCGACCCGGGCGACGCCGAGGACGCTTTGTTCCACCAGGATGAGCTTGATGGTGGGCCACTGTCGATTGAGCTGGGACAGAACAAGAGCGGCATGGTTTGTGTCGGGTATCGAGTGAACAACCCGCGAAAATACTTCTACGTACTGGTCGTCTTCGAGCACGCGGATATACGTGATCTGCTCGCCGCGAACGAGCGGGATGTCGCCGTCGTCGTCACGCTCGGGGGTGTAGTCGAGAAGCCGGCCAAGGGCGTTGTCGACCAACTCGTTCAGCGAATCGTATTCGCTGGCCTGAGTCTGACCGCTGTCGAAGGCTGGAATATCTTCGCGGCCGCTCACCTGTACACGGAGAAAACTTGGGTGCGCGATGCTCCACATGTCGCCGAGCACCCGCAGTGCTTGGGCGACCACGCCGTCGGGCCGGGAACGATCGACGTCGATGTAGAAGGACATGGAGCCGTTGCCGGTGGCGTCGTGCTCGCATTGGTCGGGGCGATTGAATCCCCAGCCGATCAGCGACTCGTGATCCTCGGGTTCAAGCATCCGCAAGGGGTGCAGGAACTGATTGGACGGTACCTCGCACCTGACGCGGGTCTGGTCCCACGCGAAGAACTGGATGCAGGCGGGGGCGTAGTCGAGGTTGTCTTGCGAGTCGTGCTGCGATTCCACGACCAGGGTGTCGTTGTCCTGCATTGCCGCGATGTATCGAGACACACGAGCCCCGAATGCAGTCCATGCGGCAGTGATCTCGAGATCGAAAGTGTGCTCCGACATCGACGCTCCTTCACGGGTGGGGTTCTTACCGGTCAAGGGGCTTGCCGACGTTTTGTGAACCCCTGCCGTCAAGCCCTTGGCGTGAGAGTAGCGGTTGGGGCCGACAACTTCAGCGAGGCGCTTAGTCCAGCCTAGAAAATTTTTCGGTTTCGTTGTCGAATCGTTCTTTGTAGGCCGTCGCCAGATCGTGGAGGGCGCCGACGCAGTCGCCGTAGAAGGTCGGTGCGTGCATGGTGGCAAGAATTCGTGGTTCGAGGTCGGCGAGGGCGCGGATGGTGGGTGCGAGCGCCGGCGTCAGGGCTGTTGCATGCCCCAGATCCTCGGCCGCAAGTGCGGGGCCGACGATTTCCTGTTCGGTTGTTGCGGGCGGGGGTCCGAACGCGGTGAACAGGTCGCCGCAGAACAACGTCGACGTTGTCTCCTCGAACATCAGACCTGCGTCCCAGCCGTGCGGGACGTGTGGAGTGTCGATATGGCGTACGCGTCGGCGGCCGGTTTCGAGAACATCGCCGTCCTGCAACGGAACTGGCATTCGGTCGGCTAGATCGTTGACCTGGACGAAGCACCCCATTGCGCAATGCGCGACCTGCGCGCCGGGGGCTGCGGCGAGCCACGAATTCATCGCCCCACACTCGTCGGCTTCGACATGACCGAACGTGATCCATTTCAGCCGGGCTGGGTCGAGGAGACGCGACAGTGCGTCGGACGACGATGTGAACAGCGCTCTCTGCCCGGTGTGGAAGAGCAGTGGTTCTTCACCGTCGACAAGAAATTGGTTCATCGCGAGGTTCGCTTCCGGAACGAAGGTCGAGAGTCGGTAGATATCCGGGGCGATCTCGGTGATCGTTGTGCTCATCGCTGTGCTCCGATCAGGGCTGTAATTCCGTGATCTCCAGCTTTCTCGCCGCTCAGTCCGGGCACAAGGCTCTGGAATAGTGGAGGACGTGTATGTACTGCTGCTGACAGGCCCGCCGGGCGCGGGGAAGAGTTCCGTCTCGACCGCGCTTCACGATCGACTCGGCGAGGCCGGCGTGAGAAACGCGATGATCGAGGTTGACGAACTGGAGCGGTGTTACCCGCCACTGGGAACCGAACGAGCCATCGCGCACGTCGAGATGCTGTGCACGTCGTACCGTGAGGTGGGTTATGAACTCCTGTTCCTCACTGCTACCGTCGAAGACGACGACTACGGGCGTGCTCTGCTGGCCGCGACCGCGGCTGACGGGCACCTGCTGGTACGGCTAGAGGCCGATCCGGATACGTTGCGCAACAGGATCATCGAGCGTGAACCGGCCAACTGGGCAGGGTTGGAGCACCTGGTGGAAGCGTCACGACTCCTGGCCGGTTCGATGCCGTCGTTGATCGGAGTTGACCTGGTTCTCAGCACCGAAGGTCGAGACCCCGAAAGTGTTGCCGATGACGTGGAAGCGTCTCTGCGAGAGCATTATCCGTCGTTACGGGCGCTCAGTGTGCAGAGCGGTGACCACTGAAGCGAACATCGTAGATTTGATGGAGCCAAGTGTGCCCGGATTCTTCGGGCCGATCGGTGCGACGATGTCGATTGCCTTGGTGGTCAGCGCTTCGGCGGAAGCCGTGGCGTCCACCAGACCTGCAGCAAGCGCGTCGCTTCCGCCGTACCGCCGCCCGGTGGTCATGGCGACGACGGCCGATGCAGGACTGAGTTTGGCCTGAATGAGCGCTGCCATTCCTTCGGTGAAAGGGATGTTGATGTCAACTTCCGGGAAGCAGTAATAGCCTCGATCGTCGCGCATGACGCGGTAGTCGTGCGCGACCCCGAGCATCGCGCCCGCTCCGAAGGCATGACCGTTGACTGCAGCGACGGTCGGCATCGGGAACGTCAGCATCCGCGCGAACAATGATTGCACTTGCTGCACATACCAATTTGCCTTGTCAGTGTGTGCGCCCAGCCAGTCGAGGTCGAGTCCGTTGGAATAGAACTTACCCGTAGCCGTGGTGACCAGGGCGTGTGCGCCTTCGCCCAGAGCCTGGTCGAGCAGCTTGTCGACGGAGTCGAGCCAATCCGGGGAGAAGCGATTTTCGTCGTCGCCGAGATCGAGGACGGCGATCTTGTTTTCGAAGCCGAGCGTAGGGGTCATGATTGACCTTTCGTGTTGCGGGACTTGGGGAGTGGTGGGTCGAGACGCAGAACGGCTCGAACAGCAGCATCCAACCGCGCGCGTGCTGCTGTATCGGGTACTCGCCAACCGTCGGCGCGTTTGGCCGGGTGGATGAGCAGTCCGGTAGGTAGGCCGACAACACAGGCTTCGATTGCTTCGACTGCTCTTCCGTCTTTACGGCCCCAGAGTGCCGTCGACAACCGGATGAACAACTCGACGAGCGCCCGGTCGAGTTGTGTGAGTTGCTCTGCGATATCGGCAGGGACGTCGGTGCCGAGTAGTTCGTCGCGCCTGATCGTCAACAGAAGGAGTGCGGAATGTGGGTAATCCAGCGCGAAGATCGCCGGCACTTCCGCGGCGGCGACCACTGCGTCGACTGCGGCGGACGGTGAGGGATTACGCAGGGTGTCATCCACTCTCGACTGCTGGAGTGCGAGAAATCGCTGTGCGGCGCGTAGCCACGCGCTACCGACCAGGCCACTGCGAGAACCGAATGCGTGATAGATCGCGCCGTTGGATACGCCGGTGGTATCGGATACGGCTCTGACCGTGACTGCGGCCGGCCCGGCAGTGGCGGCGAGATTTTCGGCAGCATCGAGCAGTGTGTCGAGATCGTGGACGCGTGGCCGAGGCATGAACGCACAGTAACAGAGCGTCTGCTCTGTTACTAGTGCGTGGTCGGATCATGCAGCCGTCACAGCCTGCTGAAGTGAGCACCCCTTCTGCAAAGCTCGCACCCCTTCCAGAGCCCTGGAAGGGGTGCGAGCTTGATGAAAAGGGTGCTCACTCGGCCAATCTGCGCTGGCCAATCGCGCTGGCCGTGCGCGGCTAACTAGTCGTGGTCGTGAACGGAAGCACGAGCCGTGACTGATGCGCCGCGTCGCGGTAGATCTTATGAGTGACGGGACGACCCACGGGCAGGTGGAACGCGTCCGGCGGGAGCAGCGCGTTGTGCTCGTCTGCCAACGGCTCTGCGTTGGACAACTCCACTGTGAGCTTGTGGCCCGGCTTGAAGGTATTCGCGAACGGATAGAGGCGCAGCACGTACTCCTCGATCTTGCCCGGCTCGACCGGCACCGCACGGGTGTGCGGGTGGTGCGGGTTGCCCTCGGTGGTTCGCTCGTCCAGTTCGCGGTGCGAGGCCTTCAGATAGCCGGAGGTGATCAGCTGACGCTTTCCGTTCGGGGCGTAATCCCACAGGCGCAGAATGAAATTCGAATCGATCTGGTCGATCTCCGCAAAGATGTGCGCGGCTCCGGTGCCGATCATCTCGGTGGACTCCTCGAAAACCGGTGTGCTCCAGGCCAGGATCTCGACCTTGTCGGTCACGGTGAGTGGGGCCTGGTAGAAGCCGTCAGGGGCGGCGTACTCGGCGCCCATGGGCTCCGGTTCGGTGGCGAGTTTGTGACGCGGGCGCAGGTACAGCGACTTGTACTCGATATCCTTTGGTGGCCACTGGTTTCCGGTGGCCACCTCGCGTGAGCCTTCGACGAAGACGCTCACGGCCGGCTCGTCCATGACACCGTTGTCGATGCCCTTGATCCAGTAGTCGTACCAGCGGAACATCTTGTCGTGCTCTTCGATGAAGGGGCGCGACTGCATCGGCGGGTATGGGCCGATATCCAGCTTCTTGGGACCCTTCAACGCGTCGAAGAGCTCGATCGTGCCGTCCATCGTCCAGCCGCGGCCCTGGTCGATCTGCAGGTAAACCGGGATATCGATGTTGGGGGCCAGGGTGATCGGGTTGCGCTCTTCGTACCAGTCGCCGTCCAACTCGTTCATCACGATGTCGAACCAGGCTTCGTGGTTCTTCGGATAGTTCAGCACGTGAACCAGATTCGGCCAGGCGGCGACGTCGGGATCCTGCAGGCGCTCGGCGACGCGTTTCTTGACCTCTTCGGGGCTGTACGTCTCGAGCATGCGGGACTTGACGTTGTCGGTGAATGCCCAGCCGGAGTCGCCGCCGCGACCTTCACGGGCGGCGCGCGGCATGAACCACATGATGCCACCGTGGTAGGTGGTCTCGTAGAAGTCGTAGTGGCCGCCGCTCACGAAGATCGCCTTCAGATGCGGCGGACGCTCGGCGGCGGCCAGCACCTGCATGGAGCCGAAGTACGAGATGCCGACCATGCCGACGTTTCCGTCGCACCACGGCTGTGCCGCAACCCATTCGATGAAGTCGTAGGCATCCTGCCCGAGCGAGACGCCACCGGCGTTGTAGTTGCCGATGTGCTCGCCTTCGGACGCACCGGAGCCGCGTAGGTCACCGATGACGTGAACGTAGTCCTCGCTGACGATGCGCGCGATGTCGCCGGCTTCGATGCAGCCGTCCCACATCGGGCTGGGGCGTCGTTGCGGCGGCGTCGTCAGGGCAAGCGCCTGCAGCTCTTTGCCGTAGGGGCTCAGTGCAACGAGTGCCGGCCGCGGTTTTCCGTCGACGCCCTCGTAGGCGTCTGCCGCCAACTCGATCCCGTCGCGCATCGGGATCCGGAGATCTTTGCGGATGTGGATTGCCTGTCCACCTGCGTTGAATGTTTCGAATTCGGCCATGGGTCAACGACTCCTATTCTTCTTCGTCGTACTGAGTGCGGTAGCCGTGCATCGTCGTGAAGAACGGGGACGGTTCGAGGCTCGGGTCGCCCTCGTAGCCGAGTTTGTCGGCGACAGGTGCAAACGGTGAGTACGCCGAGTCCGTCTCCGGCAGACCGCCGCACAGGCACTGGTGAGCTGCGCCGCGCACGCCGACCTCGATGTCGACACTCTCGCGCAGTGCCTCGGATGCCTGGTCGCGGTCGAGTTCGACGCCGTAGGCGACACCGTCGGCCCGACGGTACGGATGCCCCAGATACAGGTGGTTCGGCCGGATCTCGTCACGCAGGTACTGAAGACTCGACCGGTACGCGAGAGGATCTTCGTAGCCGGGGAAGCCGTTGGCCGCTCCGTGGACCTGCACGGCGTCGCCGACGAACACGTCGTTCTGGCCGTCGACCACGTAGGCAACAGATCCGGCCGTGTGGCCGGGGATGGAATGCACCGATACGGTGACACCGCCGCCGAGGGAGAGGGTTTCGCCACCTCGAACCAAGATGGACGGCTCCATCTCGCCGGAGATGACAGCTTTCGCCGACGCCATCTGCTTCTCCACACCCTGCGGGTCGTCGAGGTATTGCCCACGCCCCGTCAGATATTCGTCGACGTGCGCCTGCCGCGAGCGCAACAGGTGTGCGTCGGCCTCGTGGATCACAACCTGCGCACGCCTGCCCGTGAGTTCCCACAGTGCGTGAGCGCCACCGATGTGGTCAATGTGGCCGTGAGTCAGCAGGATCCAGCGAACATCCTCGATTCGGCGTCCGATTGCCTCGAGTGCCGGGGCCATTCCCTGCGCCGGCGACGACGCGATCCCGGTGTCGACGATTGCGAGTTCGGGGGCGTCGATCAGGAAGCTGTAGAGGCCGAATCGGCCCCACGGCGACACGAGCGGATGAATCTTCACGTCGTCTGTCATGTCACTCACCGGTGGAACGAATGAAGGCGGCAGTCTCCCCGAACACCTTGTGGTATTCCGGGACCCAGGAGAAGTTCTGCGCGAAACCGTGGTTGGCACCGGCATAACGGCTGACCGTCACCTCGACTCCGGCTTCCTTCAGGCGCTGGCCGTACAACTCGCCCTCATCACGCATCGGGTCGTACTCGGCCGTGACGATCAGTGCCGGGGGTAGCCCGGAAAGATCCACACGCTTGATCGGTGAGACAAGCGGGTTCGCCGCGTCCGCACCGCTCTCGAAGTAGAAACTGTTGAAGCCCTTCAGTCCTGCCGTCTCCACGCCGTACCCTTCGGCGTTCTCCCGCAGGGATTCGTAGCGATCGACGTCGAAGTCCAGATCCAGCGAGGGGTAGAGCAGTACCTGGTGCGTGATGCGGTCGAATCCCTCGTCGTGTGCCAGTGCGGCGACGGCGGCAACAAAAGTGCCACCGGAACTGTCGCCGGCCAGTGCGAGCGTCTTCCCGTCCCACTTCAGAGCCTCGCCGTTCTCCGCTGCCCAGCGCACTACCGCGTGGCAATCCTCGAGCCCGGCCGGGAAGGCCGCCTCGGGAGCGAGACGGTAGTCGACGGAGATGACCTTGAGGCCGGTCTCCTTCGCGAGGTTGCGCGCAACGTGGTCATGCGTGTTCAGGCTGCCGAGGAAGAACGCGCCGCCGTGGAAGTACACCAACAGTCCGTACGCGTCGGCGTCGACCGGTGTGTAGATCCGGACGGGCACATCGCCCGCGGTCGTGTCCTCGACAGCGTGCAGTGGCAGACGTTCTTTCAGCGGAGCTACGTGCGTCTCGTCGCCGGCGCGCATGAGCGCCGGGTCGAGCGGTCCCTCGGGCGGGGCCGGCAGGGTGGCGATGAGCTCAGCGATCTGGGGATGCAAGGGCATGTCGTGGCTTCCTTACTTGGTCGCAGCCGGCTGAGCTGCCGTCTTCTGGCCGGGGAACACGTCGTTGACTTCGTCTTCGGTCCAGCCCTGACGCGAGATGCGCTGCAGCTCGTCCGTCACCGGCTTGCGGTTTGCCTGGTACAACGCCAGTGCTTCCTTGACGGAATCTGCTTCCTTCAGAGCGTCGGCGAGACCGCCGGCGTCCAGGATCGCCGAGTTCGCGCCCTGGCCCTGGTGATGCAGCATCGAATGGGCGGCGTCGCCCACGAGGGCAACAGAGTCGGTGTGCCACACGTCAACCGGGTCGATGTCGTAGACCGCGCGAATGCTCACCGTGTCCATGTCGAGGTCGCGAGCGATGTTCACGATCCGCTCGTCGAAACCTTCGAGTGTCGCCAGGATGTCTTCCTGGGTGATCGTCGGCGCCCACGTGCTGTCCGGGCACAGCGCGGTGATGTCGAAGGAGACCTGGCCGCGGTGGCGCAGCGGCAGCAGGTAGACCTTGGTGCCCCGTCCGATGTACATGCGGAGGTTGTCGTCCGTCGCCATCCCGTAGGCGTCGTCAACCGAGATGACCGTGCGGTACGCGTGCTCACCGGAGAACACGGGGCCCTTGTCGCTGAAAAGCTGTTGACGCACAACCGACTTGATGCCGTCGGCGCCGATGACCAGGTCGGCTTCGACGGTGGTGCCGTTGGTGAAGGTAAGGACGGAGCGATCGCCCTTGTCCTCGAGGGTCTCGAGTTTGTGGCCGAGATGCACCATGCCTTCGGGGAGTACGCCGAGCAGAGCGTCGATGAAGTCGCCGCGGTGGATCAGGTGAGTCTTGGTGCCCTCGGTGTCGCCGGGGACAGCGGGCCACTCCTCCTTCATGATCGGATCATTTGTGCCCGTGAGGATTTCGAAGTAGTCACTCGGTGAGCTGACCTGCGCGACGGCGTCGAAGATGCCCCACTGGCGGAAGCGATCCATGGTGGACGGACGCAGACCGATGCCGGCGCCGACCTCCCGGATCTGGCTAGCTTGCTCGTACACGTTGACATCGGCGCCGAGCAGGCTCAGGGCCTTGGCTGCCGCAGCACCGGCGTATCCCGCGCCGACGATGGCGATTTTCAGGTTCTCGAGCTCTGAAGACTGCATTGTTCTTGTCCTTGTCAGTTCTGGATGGTCAAGAAGTCGGCCGGGTTCTCGACGAACAACTTGGTGATGGTGGCTTCGTCCAACCCGGCTTCGCGCAGGTCGGGAATGAGGTCTTCGAAGAGGTAGTTCAGGGTGTGGCCCTTGACGCCGGGCCATCCGAGCGGGCTGCAGTTGGCGTCGACGCCCGCGAGTGCCTGATCCAAGTGGCCTTTGCCGAGGAAGCGCAGGAAGTGGTCAAGACGCTCCTTGCGGGGGCGCGCCCAAAACGGGGGGTCCGGGAGTTCGGTCTCGTAGCCGAACGTGTCGAAGCCGACGCGTCCACCCTGTTCGGCAATCCAGGTGTCACGCGTCTTGTCGGCGTTCACACCGTCGTCGACGTGCCCGAACAGCACCCGATCCAGCGGCAAGCCCTCGTCGTTGAAGATTTTGATTGCGTTCTCGGCGTCGATTGCCAGGTGCGTCAGGATCGGCACGCCGGTGCTCAGCGCAGCGCGAGCGGCCGCGCGGTAGATGCGCTTGTCCAGATCCGTCATCCGGCCACCGCGGCTTACGCCGACCTTGATGACACCGGCCTTGCTGCCGGTATTGCCGATGCCGACGGTGATCTCGTGAACGAACTGACGGGTGAGGTACTCGACGCTTGCTCGTTCGAAGAACGGAAGTGCGGTGTCGCCGCCGACAAAGCCGGTGCACGCGATGATGTGGACGCCGGTCTTGGCGGACAGTGACTTGTAGTAGTCGACGTCACGGCCGTTGCAGATTCCGGTGACGTCGACGAAGGTTCCGCCGCCGTACTCGTGGAATTTCCGAAGCTTGGGGACGGTCTCGGAGTACCGCTCCTCGGGGGTCTTCCACCACTTCGTGTCCAGCTCCGAGCCCGGCATGCCATACCCGATGTGCTCGTGGATGGCCACGATCCCGAGTTCCTCGGCGGGGATCGACCCCAGAACGGTGTTCACTCTCGACACAACACTCACCTCTAAGAAGATTCGAAAATTGGATGGTTATCCGTTGTCGCGGTGGGGTCAGCCAACGGCTCGCGTCGACGTAGCCCCTGACGCACTGAGCAAGTCGCGCGGGTTGTCGACGAGGATGCGTTGCACATCCAGCTCGCTCAGCCCCTGCGCTGTGAGGGCGGGGGCAAACGTCGACAGGATGTAGCTGAACGGCAGATCGTTCCCGGGATGACCCTTGGCGACACCGGTTGCGTTGCTGGAGAGCAGAATCCGGTTTCCGTAGCCGGCCTCGACCAGCTCGCCAACCAAAGCGGCACGCTCGGCGTCGGTGATGTGGACGTCATCTGCTGTGCCTACGTGGTCCAGCGCGACATAGGCGCCGCGGCGGGCGATTTCGGCCGGGGCGCCGGCGGCGACGGCATCCTTGCGGTCGAGTCCGCCGACGATGACGCGCTCTGCCGGTAGCTTCTCGTCCGCGAGGATCTCGAGGTCGGCAACCGCATCGTTGCCGTAGCGAATGGAGACAGGGGCGCCGGTGGCGAGCGCGGCGCGGGCCGCTCCGCGGAACAGGCTTTCCTCGGTGGCGGTCATTCCCTCGTGATTCGCGGCGGTAGCCACCAATCCGGGGATGCCGCGACGCTCTACGCGCGGAATCACCATGCCATCGGTGATTTCCTGAGTGAAGAGCTCGGCGAACTTCTCCGCCGGCCAGGGCGTCGGCGGATTGGTCTGCGGCGTAAGGAAATAACCGCCGAGCATCTCCTCCGGGCCGAGGCCGGTCGACGTGACGATGTGAACGCCGGTGGTGCGTGAGAGAGCCTCGTACAGCTTGACGTCGCGACCGTGGAACATGCCGGTGGCGTCGACGATCGTCGCTCCGCCGTGATCTCGGAAATCCTTCAGTTTGTCCGCCAGGGTCTCGAAGATGTCGGCGCGGTCCATCGTGATGTCGAATGCGTATTCCGCACCCGGAAGCACTGACAGCAGTGCTTCGTGGACCGCGACAACACCCAACTGGTCGGCGGGAACGGGGCCGAGAACGGTGTTGACGGTGTTGCCTTCAGCGATCTGGTCGACCTTCATCGGCATTTCCTTTCGTCATCGTCATGCCTGCATGACGTGGTAGCGATCACAGTAGCCATTAACATTACAAAGCGTCAAGTGAGTTGGTTAACAGACATCTGACTTGTCGCGCTGGTTTGTGGCTTTGCTGCGGCTAGAATCTGTGGCCATGTCGCTTCGCGCCGCTCAAAAACAGATGACCTACGAGCTCTTCCTTGCCAAGGCGCTGGAATTGTTCGGCGAGAAGGGTTACTCCGCGACCACGATCGACGACATCGCGTCGGCCGCAGGTTCGACCCGGACTACCTTCTACCTGCACTTCTCGTCCAAGGCCGACGTGATGAGTGCGTTGCTGACAAAGGTCGACGCGATCCTCACCGCGGCCGACAACCCCACGCTGACCGCGGTGGTTGCCTCCGGCTCGCGAGGCGAGATCCACGCGTGGCTCGACCGCAAGTTCTCCCAATGGGACGAGATCAAGCCCTACCTCACCGCGTCCTACGAGGCGTCGTACGAGCCGGACGTCGAGGCCAAGACCGAGCAGTGGTTCGAGTCCGCCGTCGAGGACATGACCGCGGGGCTGGACACGGCAAAGCGTCTGCCGGCCGACCGGCGCCGGATCCGCTGCGTGCTGGCTTTCGGTCAGCTCGAGCACCTCTCGCGGCGCTACTTCTCCATCGGCTGGCGGACCCCGCGCGAGATCTGCCTCGACGAAATCACCGAATCCTGGTGCTACCTGCTCGCAGCGGACAACTGAGGTTCACCGGCCTTATCGGACGTTGACGTCGTCGGACACATTGGCGATCTCATGCAGTACGTCGGTGCCCAGATCGACTGCGGCTTCGGACTCCGGGCGGCTTCCGAAGAGTCCGAACAGGGTCAGGACACCGGACGCGGCAGCGCACAGCGCACACACCAGGAACGCCAGGCTGTAACCGCTACCGAGCGACGAGAACGCCAGATCGCTGATCGCGGAAGGCATTGCGAGCATTGGATTGTCAGGTCCGGGTGCCAGGCTCGGATCGGTCGGCACCGGAATGACCGGCATCGAGTTGAGCGCCATCGCGCCGCCCTGCTCGCCGATTCCCATGACAGCGCCTGCATGAGCCTGACCGAGATCGGACTCACCGACAGCCGCGCCGAGGCCGTCCCTGACCTCGTTGTTGGCGACACTGTTCGCAATAGCGGCGACGAGAACGGGTCCGAGGGCAAAGCCGAAGTCACGCAACAGGTTTGTCGTGGCACTGGCCATGCCGGCCAAGCGCAACGGCACGGTGTTGATGGCCACCGCGGTGATCGACGCGACCGTGAAGGCGAACCCGACGCCGAGCAGCAGCATCGGCACGATGAAGTCCGTCCACGTCGAGGTCTGGACGTCGAACTGCGAGCAGATGAAGCCGGCGATCGCGATCAGTGCAAAGCCCGACGTCAGCACCCAACGCGGTGAAACGCTGTGGATCAGGCGGGATACGAGCGGCACCAGCAGGAACGCGGGACCCTGGATGACCAGGAACAACACGCCGATTTTGAGCGGTGAGACATGCTGAACCGCACCGAGCCAAATGCTCATCGAGAAGCAGAGGCCCAGGAACGCGAACATGCCGACGACGGCGGTGATACCCGAGATCGCGAAGACCCGGTTGGCAAACAGATTCAGGTGCAGCAGTGGCACTTCGGTGCGCAATTCGATGACGACAAACGCGGCCAGGGATACGGCGCCGATGACAAAGCCGACGACGATCGTGGTGTTGCCCCACCCGATCTCGGATCCCTGCGTCAGTGCCCAGAGGAGGGCGATCAGGCCGACCGCCAACGTTGCCTGGCCGGGGAGGTCGAGCTTGCGGCCTTCCGGCGACGACGAGTCCTGCGCTCCCAGTGAAACGACAAACGAGATCAGTGCTGCGGCGATCACTGCACCGAAAGCCCAACGCCAGCTGCCGAATTCGGTGAGCACGGCGGCCATCATCGGCGAGAGTGCGGCACCGAGGGACAGGAAGCCCGCCCACAGTGCGATCGCCCTGGCGCGGGCCTGGGCGTCGGGCGCTGCAGCGGCGATCATCGCCAGCGAGATCGGGTAGAGCGCGCCGGCGCCGATGCCCGCGATGGCCTGGCCGATCCACATCAGGTGGACTTCCTGCGCACTTGCACACAGGGCTGCGCCGACGACGATCAGCAGTGCTCCGCCGAGTAGCAGTCGTTTGCGGCCGAACATGTCGCCGAGCACGCCGAAGGTCAGTTCGAACACCACCATCGTCGTGGCAAAAGCGGCGCTGATCCACGTGAGTTCTGCGCCGGAGATGTTGAAGTCCTGCTGGAAGGTTCCGTTCAGGGCGCCGGGCAGCGAGTACGCCACCTGGGCCACCATGACGGCCAGGCATGCGGCTACGAGAGTCGCTACGTAGCGCGATGGCCGCGCAGTCGGGTTACTCATTTCTGTGAGCTCCTTGCTCGAGGATTCCGAACCGCCCGATCGGCAGTCCGAGCGCGCTTGTGATACGTGTCACGCACTGAGTGAGCAAGGTGTCACATCGGTTTACTCTCTGTCAAGCGAATTCTGTATCGCGGGTAATGGTGGACAGAGCGAGCATGTTTTCGGCAAAGTTCACACCCCTTCCAGTGCGCTGAAAGGGGTGTGAACTGGAGGAAAAGGGTGCTAGCTGGGCGCGGCTACTTCGACGAGAATCCCCCGCAACCAGGATTTGAACTCGGCATCGGCCAGGCGTGGGTTCCACACCATGTCGACGACCAGTGGTGCGACCGGTAGCGGGAACTCCTCGATCCGCAGGTCAACCCGCTCCGCCATCGCGACCGCGACGCGATAGGTGTGCAAGGCAACGCCACCGGCCGTGGCCACCAGGTGCGGGATGAGCAGGTGATCGGAGATCAACGTCCCGATGCGGTAGTCCACTCCGTGCGCGTCCATCGAGGCGTACGGCGGCACGCGGTGACGGGAGTCGTACGTGACATGAGGCAACGACGTCAGCAGGTCCAGTGCAGATGCCTCGGGGTCGCTGTCTCGGTGGGCGATCACCACCCACCGGTTCTCGTACAGACGCTCGCGCGGGTACGGCGAATGAAAGGCTTCTGACAGAAGTACGACGTCCACACCGTTGTCGGTGAAGTCGGCAGCCTGCGGCGCGACAAAATTGCGGATGCGCAGCGTCGCATTCGGGGCCCGCTCGGCGATCAGTCTCGCCAACTCCGCCCCGACCACGAAGGCGGTGCTGGTAGTCATCGCAACTGTGATGGTGCGGCTGTCGTGAGCGGGGTCGAAGCCTGGGAAGTTCACCACTCGCGCAGTCTGGCGTAGCACTTCACGCAATGGATCGATCAGCTCCAGCGCGCGCGGAGTGAGCACCAGTCCGCTCCCCTGCCGCACGACCAGATCGTCCCCGATCATCCGGCGCATCCTGCCAAGGGCATGACTCATCGCGGGTTGGGTCATGCCTACCCTTGCGGCGGCTCGCGTGACCGAACCCTCTTCGAGCAGTGCAAGCAGCGGCACCAGCAGGTTGAGGTTGACCCCGCCGAGGCGCTCCAGGCCGAGATCGCCTTCGTGGTTCCGGGGTTGGTTCATCCACACGAAGTTACGCGGCCTGCGTCATCCGGCGGCTGAGGCCATGCGTCGTAGTCTCGGGATTGCAATGCGGTGGTTGACCGCGACGGCGACACCGCGGCCGTCGTCGTGAGTCCAGCGCATCACCGACGGTCCTTCTGGGCGCTCGCCGACGAGGAACTCCGGTTCGCCCACCACCGGCAGGTGACCGGTGGCCTTGAGGTTCAACCCGAACTGCTCGGTCCAGAAGTACGGATCGAGGTCGAGCTCCGGCGCATCATCGCCGCTCAAGAGTGCGACGGCGGCAACTTTTGCCTGTTCTATTGCGCTGCTCCACAAAGGAATCCGTCGTATTCCTTGACGCGTGGGGATGGCCGTGACGTCCCCGGCTGCCACGATGTTCGGCCGAATCCGCCCTCGTGAATCTGCTTCGAGACGGCCGTCTGCGAGTCCACTGGTAGCCAACCATTCCGTGTTGGGTATGTCGCCGATCGCAGTGACGATCAGCTCGGCCTCGATCTGTGACTTTCGATTGAATGTGGCGTTGTTTTTGATGTGTGGTTGGCATGGTGCGATGTTTGTCGGCCTCGTTCTATGTGGTGCCGATGACGAGGGTGCTGGCGGCGGTGTCGATGACGTCGGCGGTGACGGTGGTGAGGTCGTTTATTTTCATGATGCGTTTGACTTGCGCGAAAAGCCGGCCGATGAGGCGGAAGTTTCCTGCTGTCAGGCGTGCGACAGCGGCGATGGCTTGAGTGTCGGTGAAGTCGTCGGTATCGAGATCGAGCCCGAGGGCCCGCCAATGCCTGGTCAGGACGAAGGTGAGTTCGGTGTTGGTCAACGGCCTGTAGTGGTGAGCGAATCCGACGCGGCTGTAGAGCTGGGGGTAACGGGAGAAGCGTTTTTCGATGCCGGGCATGCCGATGAAGATCAGGCCGTGGGTGTGGCGGTCGTATTCGTCGCGCAGCATTTCCAGCGAGCTGGCGGTCAGCCGTTCGGCTTCGTCGATGATGAGCAGTTCGGTGTAGTCGTGACCGGAGGTGTGGATGATCGTTGTCGTCGCGGGGGTGAGGTGCTCGTCGATGCAGGCGTCGATGCGGCGGCTGGATTTGTGGATGTCGTCGCGGATTCGGCGTGGAGTGGTCCCTGAGTACGGGGTGTAGTAGAGGGTACGGGTCCGGTTGAGTTCGGCGTGGATCACGGCATCGCGTGAGGTCCAGGCGTCGAGGTAGGGGCCGATCTTGTTCCAATGGGCGTAGCGGCGGGCGGAGAGTGTTTTTCCGACTCCGGCTGGGCCGTAGCAGATTCCGATGGTGTGTTCGCGTTTGACGGTGTCGGCGAATTCGGTGAATCTGCGGTGTTCCTTGGTGACGATGAACCTGCCCGTTGCCGTGGTAGTGGTCATCGGTCAGTCCTGTTGGTAGGTGCGCAGGCGACTGCGTGGGGGTCGCGGTTCTGGTGGCGCAGTGGAGACGGGTTGTTGGGTGACGGCGACGGCGATACGTTCGTTGACCTGACTGCGGAGCCGGCGTCTGTGGGCGCGGCGGGCGGCGTCGATGTCTTTGAGGGTGACGGTGTCGCCGATGTGGTCGGGGTTGATTGCCTTGCACAGGAAACGGCCGTGGTGGAAGACCCGAATTTCGGTGATGTCGCGGGGGTCGTAACGGATGGTGACGGGTTCTCGCACGTACGCGGCCAGGAGTGGGTCGAGGTACCGCAGCCCTTGGAAGTGGATGCCGTCACGGTGCACGATGCGTGGTTTCGCGACGTCGACGAGCAGTAGGTCGAGTTCGGTGAGGTCGGTGGGCATGCGCGGGAGCCAGCCGTCGGCGAGCCAACGATCGTGGGGGCTGGTACCGATTTCGGGGTGCTGGCGGCGGTGGTAGGTGTCGACGATGAAGTGTCGTAGGGCGTGGTCGAGGTCGGTCAGCGTCAATGCCGGTGCGGTGAGGCGGCGCCCGCGGTGGAGGTGACCGGGGAGTTCGGGGAGTAGTTCGGTGGTGACGGTGCCGAAGAAGCGTTCGATCTTGCCGCGCCCTTGCGGCCGGGCAACGGCCGAGTGGACAATCTGGAATGTCAGGTCGGCGGCGACCTGGGTGAGGTGTTCGCTGGTGAAGTCGCTGCCGTGGTCGACGTAGAGGATCTCGGGGATTCCACACATCGGCCAGTCAGGATCTGCTTTCGTCCAGATCGCTTGCCGCAGAGCCAACGACGTCAACAGTGCAGAGGGTGCGCCGAGAGCGACGGTGTAGCCGGGGACGGCGCGGGAGCAGTCGTCGAGGATCACGGTCAGCCAGGGCCGCACGCGAGCACCGCCGGGGTCGAGAATTTCGATGTCGAGTTCGGTGTGATCGACCTGCCAGATCTGGTTCGGGGTTTCGCTTTGTCTGCGATAGACCAGCTCATACTTGTCTCGTAGTGCGCTCGCGCCTTCTCGGGCGAGGGTCAGGGCTGCGGGATCCATCGCGGTGATGATGGCGCGGACCACGCCGTACGAGACGGGCGGTAGGTTCCGCGCTGCTGCGGCTGTGTTGACGGTCCGGGTGATGGAGACGATGGACGGCGGATTCTTCCGCAGTGCGAGTCCTTCGATCAGCAGGATCAGGTCGGGATCGAGGTGATGTCCGGGCGGGGTTCGGGTGGTGCGGGCCAGACCGGTGAGACCGCCGGCGCGGTAGCGGGTGAGCCAGCGCCGGGCGGTGCGTTCGGAAATCTGCGCGGTGCGGGCGGCGCGGGCGAGTGGAACGCCGCCGGCCAAGTGCGGTTGGAGCACCACGTACCGGCGCATCGCTTCCTCGCGTTGCGCGGCCGTGAGTTCGCCCAGTTCGGTCATGACCAGTGGTGACGGATCATCGTGTGCTGTGTCCCTGCGGAAGTCCGGAGGACATCGCTGACGTTACGCCGAGCTTCCCCGCCCGGTAAGGCCTGATCAGGGTTCGGTGTCGAGGACGGCGAGAAGCTTACGGAGGATCTCGTCAGCCCTGTCCTCGACGTCGTCCAATGCTGCGGTGACATCGGTGAGGGCGGTGTGCGCAGCGCGGCGGGCTTCGAGGCCACTCTCGTAGTAACCGTCGTCGAGGACGATCTCGGGGAAGACCTCCGGCTCGTAGACATCGGGTGCATCGCTATGTCGGGGGCGCCGACTGTACGGTGGGTGCGACGGCGAGGCACCTGTCAGGTGAGCGGTGATGATTGAGGCGACCGACTGCGGAGTCAACGGCGATCCGGAGATCGGGGTGTATCCCCAGCGGTCGATCGGGGTGAACAACGAACCCGACTGTTTCCCCCCGGCAACAGTTCCGGCCTCTTCGGTCGTCAACTCGCTGGTGGGGCGTGTGTGGGAGTCGAGGTGTTCTGCGAGGAGACGCGTCGACGGTGTCCGATCCAAGAATTCGAGGATCTGCGTCCATCTCAGGTACACCGCGGCAGGGCACACCGCAGGCGGGTACGTTGCCGGGTCGAGACGGATCGGGTTAATGCCGTCGATGATCAGTGATTGACCGTCGATGTGAATGCTGTTGCGGTGCAAGGCGCTGATCTGCTCGATACTGAGCCCTGACGAGGCGAGAAGGAGCAGCAAGGCGTCGCGTCGCCCGAACAAACCGCTCGGCCATCCGAAGGTCGGAAGTCGCGGAATGATCTCCGAGGCAACTACTTCCAGACTCGAGAGTCTATCCGCTCGTGACGTGTTCACTATTCGTCGGATTGTGTCCGCCGCGCCGGGTGCAGGGTGTCCGGCGGCGCGGTGCACCGTGTTGACGGTGGTGATTCGGCGCCGTTGTGTGGAGAGTGCGGCGGGGTTTTCCGAAATAAACTGTGCCAACGTCGCCGGGGCGGCGGGTAGTGCGATGTGGTCGGCGGCGACGCACCAGTCGGTGAACAGTGCCCACCCGGATCGGTCCTTCACGCCGAGTGCGTGTTCGAAGTCTGGCTTGGTAGATGCAGCAGGCTCCGTGTTCAGTGTGGTCATGGGGTGTCAGAGCCCGATGTCGGTGACGGCGTTCCCGATCAAGGGTGCATGCTCACGGGCGTACACCTCGAGCATCCCCGGCGTTCGGTGTCCGGTCTGGCGCATAATTGCGTGCGCATCAGCGCCGTTGCGGAAGGCCTGGGTGACGAATCCGGCTCGCAAGGAATGCCCACCGAGCCGCGCGACGAGAGTTTCGTCGTAGTCGGCGGCGGTAGTACGGCGTCGGACCGCTGCGTGGACTGCAGCCCCGGACAGCGCTGTGGTGGAGAGGTTTCCGTTCTTGGCGATCGACCGGAACAGCGGCGTGTGGGGCGAGGCTGTGGGTACTGCGCCGCGGCACAGGTGACCGTCGAAGACCGGCAATGTGCGCAGCAACCGGATCACTCCGGCTCTGCCGCCGCGTTCGTATGCGGCGACGACTTGCAACCATCGCAATGCAGCGCATGGCGGGCAACTGACGTGCGACGTGGTGAAGGGCAGTGCTTTGACCGCGCCGGTACCGTCCTGGTCGGTCTTCGATCGCCGCAGCCGAACGTGTAGCCCGTCGAGGCGGTGCACAGTGATGTCGCCGCAGTCGAGGCCGACGAGTTCGCTGCGCCGGAACGCACCGGCGAATCCCATCAACAACAGGGCGGTGTCGCGGCGTTCGAGGATTTCGCCGGCCCAGCCGGTAACAGTGTCTCGGGCTTTCGTCACGATGGTGACGATGTCGGAGGTCAGCAGCGGAGCCATTTGTCGACGCGGCCGATCACCCGCCGCGGCATAGCTTCGGCGGATCCCGGACAGGGTCGCGGTGACGATCGGATCCGTTGTCGGTGGCGGGTATCCGGCTACTTGGTGCCGGTGGCCGATCGCGCTGATCCACCGCGAGAGTGTTGCCGGCGCATACGCCCGCGTCCCGGTGTCGGTGAGTGTGTCGGCGGCGTCGATCAGGTACGCCGCGACGACCAGCGGATCCGCCGGCAACTCCTGATGTTCGTGACGCGTGCACCAGGTATCGAATCGTCGCCAATCCGACGCGTACGCCCGCACGGTGCTCGGGGACTTCGACTCCGCCACCGACCGCGCGATACGAGCCCGTACATCCGCCGACACCACAGGCTCCGGCTGTCGGGAATTCCCGACGGCCGGAGCCTCGACCAGCATGTTCTCCGCGAAATCGGTCATCGACGCACGATACCTACGACTACCGACAGAGTTTTCGGGTGGTGTTCAGACTCATTGAATCTGATGTTTCTCCGGGCGAAAGTCCCTGTGGCGCTAACGAATACCGCGACCTTCCCTAGCGCCTGAAGCGAGCGCACGTTCGAACCCGCGCACATTCGGGGCCTGTATGACCTGGCGGACGGTGTCCGGTAGGTCGAGTTCCATCATGAGTTCTTCCGCGTCAGCGAGTTGAGTTGTGGGATCCATTTCGGGGAAACGAACTCGTCACCTCGAGCGATCGGACACCTGCAACGACCAGGCGACGGCAGAACTCGGCCTTGACCTCGGTAGGGACGGTGGCCGATTCGCCTTGTAGGTCGTCGAGGTGCCCGACTTCGTACACTCGAACGGCAGTGGGCAGCATTGGGTTGGTGAATTCGTGGGGCGGCGGCGGATCCCAACGGGCGTCGGTCGCAAGGTCCGGATGGCCGCTGTCGGCCAGTACCTGCTGGTGTTCAGGCATCACGCAGATCGATACCCTTTGTCTCTTTCATGATTAGGCAGGCGACGAATGTGCATGCACACAGGAACATGATGTATGCGCTGCTGACCCACCCGAGCCCACGCTCGATGAATAGAGCGTTCAGGTAGGGCGCCGAACCTCCAAAGGCTGCGACGGCGAATGAATAGGCGAACCCGATCCCCTGAGTGCGTACCTTGGTCGGAAACGACTCTGCCATGGTCGCTGCAAGAATCGAACCAGCTGCCGCGACCACCACCAGCGCAATCGTCGAGGCCACCAGCAGAGTCCACGGTTCGTCGGTGATCATCTCTTTCAATGGGATCGCGATCAGGAACATTGTGATCGCGAAACCGATCATCACGGGGCGTCGACCGATTCGGTCGGACAAGATTCCCCAGAACGGAAGGGTGACCAAAGCGATCAATTGCGCCACCACGGTGATCCAGAATGCGCTGCTGGCGTTCATTCCCTGCTGAGTGATCGCGTAGGTCGAAACGTACGAGCTCCAGGTGTAGTGAGCAACGGTGATACCGGAGATCATGGCGACCAGGAGGATGATTTTGCGTGCGATCCCCCGTGTGGGGACTTTGACGGAATCTTCGGCTTTGTGGCTGAAGACCTCGCTCTCCTCCATATTGCGGCGGAGATACAGGACGACGATTGCGAAGACTGCCCCGATGAGGAAAGGCACCCTCCACCCCCAACTGGCAACGGCTGAATCGGACAGAACCGAGGTCACGGTACCTCCGACGGTGTACGCGATTACGGAGCCGCCGAAGATCGCCATGAACACGATGCTTCCCCAGAGTCCTCGTCGGTTCGGGGGTGCCAGCTCGGAGATGTAGCTGTTCGCAGTCGCGGACTCGCCGCCGTGTGCGAACCCTTGAACGACACGGATGAGAAGGAGGAGCACTGAAGCCCAGGCGCCGACTGCAGCGTAGGTCGGCATGATCCCGATAGCGAGGCTTCCGCCGGCCATCATCAGCATCGTTGTGATGAGGACGAATTTTCGTCCCTTGCGATCTGCGATGCGTCCGAAGACCACACCACCCAACGGACGGACCAGGAATCCCACTGCGAAGACTGCAAGCGTAGATAACAGCGCAGAGACCGGATCACTGCTGTCGAACATGGCCTTGGCGATGAACGGTGCGAAAACCGCGTATGCGCTCCACTCGTACCACTCGAGTAGGTTACCGACGGTGCTGGCTAGAAGGGACCTCTTCTTACTCTGGATTGTAGAGACGCTGGGGAGTGTCTGCTCGCGCTGATTGTGACTGGGTGATGATGATGTCGTGGAGACCATGAAGTTCCTCCCAAGGTCGGGGATTGACTGGAATTCGCGCTGAACCGGTTCTGGCACTACTGAATGAGTCGAACGACGACCTCAGCGACACAGGCAACCTTGGTCGAGGTGTCACTGTGAACCGTCAGCGTCAGAATTGCCTGTGTAGCACCATGAGCAGCATCGACTGATGTGAGTTCGCCGGTGCAATAGAGAGTGGAGTCGACTAGGACGGGGGCGGGAAAGCGAACCCGATTCAAGCCGTAATTGATCGAGGACTGGATTCCGTCCACCTCCAGCAGGTCCTCGATGAACGGGGCGAGAAGCGACAAGGTCAGAAAGCCGTGCGCGATGGTCGACCCGTAAGTGCTGCTGGCGGCACGAATAGGATCAGTGTGGATCCATTGTCGATCGGCGGTGACGTCAGCGAAGGCATCGATCATCTGCTGTGTGATGTGGATCTGCCTGCTCTTACCCATGTCGGTTCCCACTGCGTGGTAAAGCTCTGACAGTGAAGCGAACGTGGTCACATCGACACTCCACCGTCGACGGGAAGTACTACTCCGGTGATGTACGACGCTTCTTGCGAGGCGAGGAAACCAACGGCAGCGGCCATTTCCGATGGATCACCGAAGCGCCCCAGCGGTATTCCTGCGGTGAGCTCTTGCCGTTTGCTCTCCGGGATGGATGCAATCATCCGCGTTTCCGCGTTGGGTGAGATCGCGTTCACGGTGACGCCGAACCGTGCCAGTTCTTTCGCTGCTGTTTTGGTGAATCCTATGATTCCTGCCTTGGCTGTGGCGTAGTTGGCCTGACCGGTATTACCTCGCAGCCCGCTGTACGAAACAACGTTGATCACCCGGCCGAATTCCTGCGCACGGAAGTGCGGGACGCAGGCCCGGGTGAATCGAAATGTGCCTCCCGCGTGGACGTCGACGACTGCGTTCCAGTCCTCGTCGGTGAGTTTCCAGAGCACTTTGTCGCGTAAGATTCCGGCGTTGTTGACCAGGATGTCTACGCGGCCGGTACGTGCAACGACTGCTGCGATGACTGCGTCGACGTCGTCGGTGTTTGTCACGTCAGCGGCAGCTGCATGAGCACCGATTTCCTGCGCAGCGGCGCCCACGACCGATGCGTCGTTGTCGACGATCGTGGTATCTGCACCCGCGCGGCTGAACAGTGCGGCGAGTTCGAGACCGATACCGCGGGCACCACCGGTGATGACGACGCTACGTCCGATGAAGTCGAAAGTAATGTTGGACATGATATTTAGGCAGTTTCCTTGTCCTGTTGCGCTGAGGTGAACGGGGCGGATCTGAACGAATACTTACTGGGAGTGGCCCGACGGCGCGCGACCTGAGGTTGCCTTTCCGGCAAATGCCTGAGCGATCGAAAGCCACAGCTGGGCCGTCTCACCGCGTACATCGAGTTCGAGGTCGGCCGTGTGACGCCGTTGGGTCACGGCGAGGCAAAAGTCCTCAGCCTGCCCTGACACCGATTCCGGTGCATTCGGCGGACCCCATTGCCACGAGGAGCCGTCCGGTGCCGTCAAATCCACGAAGATTTCCGTTGTCGGAGCAGGGAGGCCACGGAGTTCGAAGGAGAAGTTTCGTGTTCGGACACCTAGATGGGCAATGTGTCGAAGTGCGCTTCCCGCAGGATGTTCGATATGGAGCGCGTCGGCGATGTCCTGTCCGTGTGCCCATGTTTCCATCAGCCGCGCAGTCGCCATCGATGCCGGCTTCATGGGAGGGCCGAACCATTCGATCGAGGTGGCCGGCGGGAGTTCGGCAAGTCTGGTGCTCAGCGCATCGCGGTGCATCGTCCAGCGGTGAAGGAGATCTGCCGGGCCGGTTCCTAGTTCCACGGCAGCAGCGTCGTCGACGTATTGGTCCGGATCGCAAGCGTGTCGCTCGCGCACAGCGTTGAACTCGTGAAGATGATCGATAGCCAACGACGAGACTGCATCGGTCCAGTGCAGATGGCCGACCTGGTGCGCGATCGTCCAGCCCTCGGCAGGGGTCGGATTTGTCCACTCATCGGCGACGAGATCACGGACCATCGCTTCGATGAAGGCCCCTTCTGCACGCAATTCGACGATGACGTCGGCGATTTCGACCATCTTCATGTACTCCTGGTATCGCGTCATTGACGCACGGAAGGGCGCCGCTCGACCGGGCGATCTGATCGAGCGGCGCTCGAGGCACAGATTTTGTTACTGCTGACGACTTGTTACTGCTGACGACGCCGTGTGCGCAGGTGAGTTGTGTCGGGTTCCACCACGGTCAGACCTTCAGGGTCTGTGAGTGGATTCCCCACGACTACGACGCCGTAGTCGCGTTCGGCGCCTTCGATACTGACGTATTCATTTCG
This sequence comes from Rhodococcus globerulus, assembly GCF_019334125.1. Lineage (NCBI taxonomy): Bacteria > Bacillati > Actinomycetota > Actinomycetes > Mycobacteriales > Nocardiaceae > Rhodococcus > Rhodococcus globerulus. Next base: position 4,147,288 of record NZ_CP079698.1, on the reverse strand, counting down.
GACGTCGGCCAGGACCCGTGCGGGGTCTCGGTCGAGCGGATCGCCCCAACCTCCGCCTCCATTGGTGAGGTAGCGGAACAAGGCGTTGGGCTCGGTGCGCCATACCGGCGTGCTGGCGAAGTGTGCGTATTCACCGTCCGGGTCGATGCACTTGGTCTCTGGATCGAGGACACCGCCGACTGGGGTGGAGTGCGCGTAGACGTCCGGTTCGGTATCGAGGAGTCTCTTGTTTCGGGAGACGTCGGTTTCATCTGTTTCGAAGAGCCAGACCGCCCCGAGGGCGCCGTCGCGTCCGCCGTTGACACCGGCGCCACTGGCCACCTTCGTATGCAGCGGACTCGAAAAATGTTCGGCAGCAGTAAGATACAGAGTGTCCTTGAGGACGGCGGCTCCGCCTCGGTTCGCACCGGGTCCACCACTGTCGATCTGGTACTGCTTACGCAGCACAACCGCAGGTGTCTCGGATTCGATCGCTTCGGTGGCCGGGTCCAGGTTATTGAGCTGGTATTGGACCGAATAGCTGTCACCGTCACCCGCTATGGTCGCGCCCCATGGCCCGTGCTCGCCACCACACTGTGCGGTGGTGTTCCATGGGGTGCCGTCGAGACGGAGTCCGTTTGCGTTGTGCAGATTCAGTGAACCGTAGTCGCCGCCGACTGCACGATCACCGAGTGCCTTCTCCAAAGCTTTGAAGATCGCGAGGAGAACAACTCCGGAACTGTCGAAGTAGAGGAATACTGCACCGTCGGGAGGTGTCGCGCTGATGAATGTTCCTGCAGGAAGGACGATATCGATGTTTCGGTACTCACCGGAGGTGAACGGTGTGTGCGGACTGATCAAGAATTTCAGTGCCACCCCGACTGCGGTCTTGGTATCGAGCGCACCGCAGTTGATGCTGGTCCTCGCTTGGGGGGAGGTTCCGCTGAAGTCCAGTTCGATCCGGTCGCCTCGTTTGACGACCTTCAGTTTCACCTTGTAGTCGAGGGTGTCGTCGATTCCGTCGGAGTCGATTCCCTCTTCGGCCTCGTAGATTCCATCGGGGATGCTTTCGAGTGCATTTTGCATCGCCTCTGCGGAGACGTCCGTGCTGTACTGGATCGATCCGAGGTAGGCATCTATTCCGTAACGTTCGATGCTCTCCAGAATCAGCCTCTCGCCCAGAAGCAGGTTCTGGAAGATCGTCTTGATATCGGGTAGTAGGAGCTCGCCGTAGCGTGCGTTGTCGAAGATCAGGTTGAAGGACTGCGCAATCGGCTTGTTGTTGCGGTAGAGCAGCATCGGTGCGATCACGAGTCCGTTTTCGTACACGTTTCGCTTGGTTCCACTGAAGCCGGCGGGGACGATGCCGCCCATGTCGAGCTGATGTGCGCGCAGCGTCACGAAGGAGACGATCTCCCCGTCGGCGAAAACGGGTCGCACGAAGCAGACATCGTTGACGTGTGTTCCGGCACGGTAAGGATCGTTGCAAATCAGGACGTCGCCGGGACGCAACTCGCCGGCTCCGTACTCTTCGACGGTGTTACGGACTGCTTCAGCGATGCTGCCGAAGAACAGTGCGAGACTGTTGCTGACAGCGGAAGTCGGGTAGTTCATTTTCGGCGGGCCGGAAATGACCGCGGCGAAGTCGTACCAGTCCCGCAAGATAACGGAGAAAGCATTGTTGAGCAGCCCGGTACACATGTGCTGAACCACGTACCGCATGCGTGCGGAAAGCACCGATGCGGTAAATCGATCGCAGTGGTAATGGTCGTTGAACTCGTTTTCCGAGAGGGTCTTGAGGCTGGTCGTCTGGTCCGATGTGGTGGTCATGATTCGTGTTCTCACATTTCCCTGATGCGGAGTTCGGCATGCTTACCGACGGTCGCGACCTGTCCGGGGACAAGGAATGTCGTCGACAGAGGCTCGCGAATGACGGCGGGGCCTTCGATGCGGTCCCCGGCGAGTAGGTGCGCGCGTTCGAATTCCTTGCCGTCAAGCGGCTCGTCGGTGAGGTATTTGATGGTGATACTGCGGGTCGGCTCGGGAGATTCTCCGTCTGCGCGGCTCGGAATCGTCGGGTACTCGACCTTGTCGGCCTTGACGATGGCCTGGACCCGATAAGTCACACCCTGTACGGGGAGTGCCTCGAAACGGTTGCCCGCGCGCTCCTCGTAGGTGTCGTGGAAGTTGCGTACCATCTGGGCGACGCCCTCGGCGTCGATTGTTCCCGCTGGAACTTCGATGAACGGGGTCTCCCAGGTTTGTCCGGCCAGCCGTCCGTCAAAGCTCCGTTGGAATTCGACGCGATCACGATGGTCGTCGCGAATCTGCCCCGACAGCTTCTGCTCCATCGACTGGAAGATCTTGTCGACGGACTCGGCGACCTCGGGTGTCAACAACGTGTAGGCACTACGGCTGTCGGCGTAGACGAGGTCGGTACTGACCAGGCCCAGTGCGGAGAACAGACCGGGGTGCGGTGGCACGATAACCTCCGCGGCATGGACCAGGCTCAACGCTGCGGGGAGCAACATCGGACCGGCGGCACCGTATGCAACAAGGCTGAAGTCACGTGGATCGACACCATGCTGGATGGCGACGTTCGTCAAACCCTCGGCGATATTGTTGATCGCGATGTTGAATGCGTAGTTGACGCGCTGATCGAAGGACAGTGCACAATCGAGGTTCTCGAATGCCTGCCGAGACAATTCGGCATCGAGCTTCATACGCCCGCCGGCGAATCCGTCCGGATCGATAACCCCCATCAGCAGGCAGGTGTCTGTCGTTGCCGGCTGCGTTCCGCCCGTGCCGTAGCAGGCTGGTCCAGGATCCGAGCCGGCGCTTCCCGGACCGACCTTGAGTTCACCGGCCGCGTTGATGGTGACAAGGCTCCCGCCGCCCGCTCCGATTGCGTTGACTTCGTTCGAGAGCGCGTTGACGAGCAGATCATGCTCGAGTTCGAAGGTCGTGTTGACGAACGGTCGGCCGTCCGAGACGAGGCTGATGTCACATGAGGTACCACCGACGTCTGCACACAGCAGATTCGATGCACCGATGAGACTGCCGAAGTGAGCGCTCGATACGGTACCTGCGGCTGGGCCGGCGAAGACGATCCTGAACGGATGTTCCATGGCCACATCGACGTGAACGAGTTGCGCAGCGCAATCAGCAAAGTTGAGATCACCGCGGAACCCGAGTCCACGCAGACCTGAGTCCAGTCGGCGCGAGTAGTCGGTGTAGATCAGTCGCATGAACACGTCGATGACGGTGGTCGAGGCGCGCGCGAATTCCTTTGCAAGCGGGGATACTTCGCTCGAAATTGAGACTGGAATGTCGCCGAGTTCTTCGTGGACGAGCTGACGCAACCGCTCTTCGTGATGGGCGTTGACATACGAGTTGAGAAGACAGATCGCCACGCCTTCGATATCGCACTTACGCAGAACCTCAAGTTCGCGGCGTACCGAGTCCTCATCGAGGGGAATCAGAATGCCGCCGTCGGCAGTGATGCGCTCCGTGATGCCTCGCCGCAGGTAACGATCTACGAGTGGACGGTTTGCGTCCCCGTAGGATCGGCGCCATTGCGGGTTCATCAATCCCTCGGCCGGCCGCCAAGTGCGCCCCATATCGAGGATGTCGCGATGTCCTTCAGTGGTGAGGAACGCGATTTTCGGTAGGCGGCGCGTAATCACGGCGTTGAGACCATGTGTACTTGCGTGGTTGAACACCTGCGCCTGATCGACAGCTACCTCGGCTGCACCAGCCAAGACGCCTTGCTCAGTCGTGTGGACATCCGTAGAGATCTTGGTCGTCTTGATCTGGCCGTTCTCGATGGATACGACATCTGTGAATGTCCCTCCGACGTCAACACCAATCATGGTTGCGAGCCTTCTGTTCGTTGAGGATTTGGGAAAATGATGGAGTGCTCGTCGAAAGTCATTCGATATGTAGATTTTTCGAAGTCAGCGAGATCGGTCCGAGTCGCTCCCACGGGACCCGACGAACTGAGGTGAGCGTCGGTTGATGTTTGACAACGATGAACCAGCCTCCTTCTGACAGGACTGGATAGCGCTTGAAATCGGCTTCGGTGGAGCCAGGGAAATCGCGTGCAATATCAATACCGAGTGCAGCGAGTTCGTCAGCAGTGACGTCTTCTCGTCGCACGGTGGGTGCGAGTGGATTGCCGGACGTCGAATCATTCATCGTGAACGCCTTTGAGTCGAATCGATGGAGTGATGCAGAGGGCTTGGCAGGTGATGAGGTGCGCAATCAACTCGCGAAACACCCTGCGCCCCGGGATCACACCTCGGGAGCCGCCCACCAAGTCAATCAGTGAGCATTTGCTTAGTGTGTTGCATAGGTCACTCGTTGTCAACAGTTGCCGAAGAATTTTGGCCGTATCGCTACGACGAAGCACCCGCCATACGGTCTGCCAGCGAGACATAGTGCGAGGCAAGAACATCTGGGTCGGAGATGGCTCGAGAGGGGAACCAGCGGACTGCGTCTATCGACAGCGAGAGGATCCCCAGAGTTGTTGCAGACACGTTCCCCACATCGAAATCGCCGGTCTTGACCCCGTCTCGAACGATGTTCTCCACGACGGCATGAATTCTGCGGCGCACGTCAGCGACCACGGCAAAGTTCTCGTCGTCGAGGAACTTGATCTCGTACTGGACAATCCTGCCGACCACATGGTTCTCGGCATGCCAGTGAGTGAAGTCGTACACAGCTGATCGCAGTCGTTTTCGAGGGCTTCCCTCCACTGACGCCGAGGCGAGGAGGCTCTCGTAGCAGGCATTATGCCCAAGCAGGCACAGCTTGAATAGCATCTCCTGCTTGGAGGCGTAGTGGATGTACATTGCGGCAGGACTCATTCCGGCTCCTGCAGCAATATCGCGCGTCGTGGTGCCCCGGTACCCATTGGTGGAGAACGCGTCCCGAGCCGACACGAGGAGGCGGTTCGCCGCGTTCGACTCGGTCGTCGAGGGCGGACTGCTCGGATGCAATCCTGACAACCAGTACTCCCGAGATGCGTCTCCTGCAATTATCGCGTCACTCGTCATGGACTTCCTCTGTTCAGGGGCGAATTCGGTGCCAGGAACTCATTCTTGCCTACACCGCCCACGCCTCCAGCCCCTCGCAATATGTTGCTTGGATCACCTATGATTAAGCATATGCTTAGAATCTGGTGTCGGCAAGATCCGAAACCACTCCACGCGCGCCGTTACGACCTGCGCAACTGCCGCATCGACAGGCGCGATCGAGCTCCAGATACGACCCCATCGGGCCATTGTTCGGCTGATGACGACATGAGAAAACCGGGATTCACACATGCTTGGACTTATGCAAGATCGGGCGCTTTCACTACCGCTTCTGATGAACCGGATGGAAAAACTTCACAGCCACAAACATGTGATCACAGAACAAATCGGGTATCGGATGATCTCGAACCAGGGAGAGATTGCAACGCGAATACGCTCCTTGGCAGCAGTTTTGGATCGACTGAAGGTGCCGAAGGAAGCACGTGTCGGGACCTTCGGATGGAACACACAGCGTCATTTGGAGCTGTACATGGCGGTTCCGTGTACAAGCAGGATTCTTCACACGATCAACCATCGACTTTTCGCTGAGCAACTCACCTTCATCGTCAATGACGCTCAGGATGACGTCCTTTTCGTCGACCGCTCGATACTGGAGGTGATTTGGCCCGTCGTCAAGACCTTCGAAACTGTCCGCCACATCGTTGTTATGGATGACGGCGCAGACTTCCGACTTCCCGACGATCCACGTCTCCATGACTACGAAACCTTGCTCCGCACAACGCCACCGGTCAGCTACGATTTCGAAATCCCCGATGACAGAACCGCTGCAGCCCTGTGCTACACCTCAGGGACCACGGGTCAGCCCAAAGGCGTCCTCTACGACCACCGGTCGATCATTCTGCATGCCATGATGCTGCAGATCGCCGACTCATTCGCCTTGAGCGAGTCGGACACGATCATGCCGATCGTTCCGATGTTCCATGTCAACGCGTGGGGACTGCCATACGCGGCCCTGATGTGCGGTGCAGAATTGGTCATGCCCGGCACTTCGACGAGACCTGAGCAACTCATCGAACAACTGGACCGCCATCGAGTCACGTTCGCTGCAGCGGTGACCACCGTGTGGCGAAATGCTGCTCCGTTCCTTGAGGCTGGAGATCTGAGCAGCCTGCGGCACATCGTCAGCGGCGGCGGAGCCGTCCCCGTCTCCCTCTCACGCCTGTACAGGGAAAAGCTCGGACTTCCCCTGAGAAACGCATGGGGCATGACCGAGACCAGCCCTGTCGTGACCAGTTCACGATTGGACAGCGTCGACCAAACGCTGGGTGAGGAACAACAGTTGGAACTGTTGGCCAGCCCGGGACCCTCGCTGCCACTCACCGAGCTCCGTCTCATGCGCGAGGACGGAACACTTGCAGCCCACGACGGCACCTCGACCGGAGAATTGCAGGTCGCGGGTCCCACTATCGCCGGAGGCTACTTCGGCCTCACCGACACGACCGATGCAATGTCAGCCGACGGATGGCTGCGAACCGGCGATGTGGCGACCATCGACGCACGTGGGCAACTGCGGATCGTCGACCGGACGAAAGACCTGATCAAGTCAGGGGGTGAATGGATCTCATCGGTTGAGCTTGAGAATGAGATCATGGCTGACCCCAGAGTCGCGGAGGCCGCTGTCATCGCTATTGCACACGAACAGTGGGGAGAACGACCGATGGCCTGCGTGGTTCCCACACTCGAACGGGACCTCACGGGCGAGGACATACGGACATTCTTGCGTGGACGTGTCGCGAGTTGGTGGATACCTGAGGAAATCTTGGTCATTGACGAAATCCCCAAAACTGCAACAGGAAAATTCTCTAAAGTCGCCCTTCGCGAACAAGTTTCCACTCGTGTGCGCGAAGTGGAGTAGGAGCACCTTCATTCAGGCTGGTCGTTGAACGTCGCTGGTACCAACCAGTTGTTGTGGCGCTGCACGTTTCCGCAGCGCCACAACGCGACCGTCAAGTCGTTGTCCTGAACGGTCGATTCCGAAAAGTAGACGCCGCGTGGAGGGCTATAGGCACGCTCGTGCGATCTCAGATGCTGTTATTACTCGGGAATGCCGACCGTGCCGCCGCTGTGCGATTTCGGTGAAGTACCAGCCCCGCTCCCTCCACTGCACTGATCGGCGCACCTCGCGGTGTTGGTCAACGAGCGAAGGCCCCGCCGCAGTTCATTCGCGACGGGACCCTCACACTGCGAGTTGTTGCTCTAGTTCTTGACTACGGGTGCAGATGCCGGTTCGTCGTCTACCAGGGCTGCTGCGATCGTCGGTTGTATCGGCGTGCGCAGCAAGAGCTGACGCAATACGGCGACGACGACCAGCGCAACGGCAGCGGCGATGGTCAAGAGCCCGATCGCGGATGCAGGGTCCCCCGTGCGGGATTCGGCGATACCGAAGAGGTTCGGGCCGAAGAATCCGCCGAGAAGTCCGATGGAGTTGATCATGGCGAGACCCGCTGCGGACTGGACTCCGCTGATTCGGCTCATCGCCACAGACCACAGAACGGGCGCCGTGCCGGTGACGAAGAATTGCATGACCGCCAAAGCAATGAGGCTGACAACGTAGCCCGAGTTCGCGGCAACGAATGTAGAAACGGCCGCGCCGATCATCGCGACGGCAATGAACCGAATCGGGTGGCCGTAGATACGGAACATTCTCGGATACACCAGAACGCCGATCAAGGCACCGACCGCCGGCAGTCCCGAAACTGCTCCGATAGCCAAAGACCCTGACACACCGAAACTCTCGACGATACTCGGCATGAAGAACGTGATTCCGTAGACGCAGAGTTGCGTGACGAAGTAGATCGCACCGATCGAGAGCAGGACCCCACTCGAGAACACTGACTTGAGGGCCTTGCGGACGGAATGTTCCGGTTCCCCTGCCACCGTGGTCTTCGCGATCAGTGCTTCCTTCTCCTCGGCCGAGAGCCAACGAGCATCGCGAGGACCGTTGGGTAGGTAGAACCACAGGAAGATGCCGAACAGCACGGTGGGGATGCCTTCGAGCAGCAGCAACCACTGCCACCCGTACATACCCAGTGTGCCGTCGAGGCCCATAATCGCTCCACCCAGCGGGCTGCCGAATACGGTGGCAATTTGCGGGGCGACGAGCAACATACCGACTGCTACGGCTCGGTCTCGGGACGCGAACCAGAGGGTGAAGTAGAAGAGCATGCCCGGGTAGAACCCGGCCTCGGCGACCCCGAGGAGAAACCGCATGATGTAGAAACTGGTCTCACCCTGAACGAACATCGTCAGTGTCGAGATCGCACCCCACGAGATCACGATGCGACTGATCCATCGGCGGGCACCGAACTTGTGGAGCATCAAGTTACTCGGGATTTCCAGTACGCAGTACGCGAGGAAAAACAGTCCTGCTCCGAAACCGAATGCGGCGGCAGAGATGCCGAGATCGATATCGAGATGGGTCTTGGCCAGTGCAATGTTTGTGCGATCGAGAAAATTCAAGATGTAGGCAAACATCAGGACGGGAATGAGGCGGAGCCATACCTTTTTGGTCGCCGAGGCGTAAAGACGCTCGAGCGCATCGGCTGGTACGAATGAAGTCATGTGAGGTCCTCTGGGCTGTTGCAACCGCGATCACGAGTAGTTGAATACGCGGGGCACCGTGGGTCTTCGGAGAGATCCCAAGTCGTGTGCCGGCTGGGTGGTACAGATCACGATAGTTGCGAAACCTGTGAGTTCTTAGGTGATTTATCCACACCATAATTCTCGTGCTGGTGTGGATAAAGTCCACCTGATGGAGAGTTTCTGATTCACTGTCAGGAACGCCCCGGCGCAGACTCAAACTCTGACGTGGGTCGGAATACGACACTGCGGGCGGGTTTCGGGTGTGAAATTCTGCGGTGTTCAGTAGGTCGACGAGCCACTACTCTCGATTGATTATCTTGCGTACTGCAGCCTCAGCAGATGCGCGTGTGAAATATCGAGCCGAAAGTGGGACTGTCGTGGAGATTCGTCGGATCGTGACCGGATACGACCCGAGGGGAGCATCGGGGATTGTCGAGAACGAACTGGGAACTCCCCTAGCTCCTCGGGCTCTGGCAGGCCTGGAGTTCTTTCCCGTGTGGGCAACCTCGTCCGACGGAAGTCCGCTACAAGCGCCCGATTCCGAATCGCTGCCGTATTGGCCGGGTGCTGGGGAAACCCGATTTCTCTTAGTCCGCTGGGCACCCCGATCAGCCGTCCCGGAACCTGTGGGGGATCTCGACGCACTCGCCGCGGATGCCGAACGTCAACTTCCGGGATTGATGGGTGCATTCGAGCCCGACGACCCCGGCTTTCACACGTCGAATTCGGTGGATTACGGATTGTGTCTCGAGGGAGAAATGTGGTTGCGGCTCGACGGCGAAACCGAGCGAAAGATCCTTCCCGGGACGTGCGTAGTGCAGCGCGGCACGCGACATAAATGGGAAAACCGAAGTGACGCACCAGCAACGATGCTGTTCGTGCTGATCGGGGCCGATCGAACCGTCGTCTGAGTTACCGCGAGAGAAATCCTTCCGATCTCGGCACGGTCAGTGACCCTGATGGTCGATCTCGGCTGACAGCACGTGCAGACGGACGGCCAGTTGTAGAGCCAGTGCGTCGTCGGGTTGCTGCCACTGAGATCCGACGACTGCACTGACACGCTCGATGCGCTTGACCAGCGTATTCATGTGCACGTGAAGGCTTTTTGCGGTTCGGGTGAGGTTTCCCGAATTCTCAAAATATGAAGCTAACGTTCCGATGAGATCGGTTCCACGGCGCGTGTCGTAATCGATCAGAGCGCCGAGTGTGTCGTCGAGAAACACTCGCAGATCATCACCCCGGTCTGGATCGAAGAGCGTGGCATATAACCCGAGATGCGTACTCGACACTCCCTTATCGTCAATGCCGATGGCGCGCAGGATCTTCAAGCAACGTGTTGCGATACCGAAGGGGCGTCCCAGGCTGTCCTGGGGGGAGAGGGGGGCGACGCAGACTCGTATCGGTTGGTGCATGGTCGCGCGGAGTCGGCGTTGGATCGCGGCCGCGGCGGCGTCCGGGTCCGATGCCTGAAAAGCCATAGTCGCGGTTCCGAGGTAGTCGCCGGCCAGACCTGCCCAGTCCGGCGACAATGAGTGAAGTCGCCTGGTCACGTCCAGTGACCGGACAGTGTCCCCTTCTGCAACGAGGAGCGCATTGAACTGGTCGATACGCATATGGCGGGAGGAGGCTCGGGCAAGAAGCTCTGGGGCATAGGGCCGATTGGCGTTGATCACTTCGGTGAGCAGTTCGCCGCGGACGCGTTCTTCGGCCTCGACTACTGCGTTTTGCTTCAATGTCATTAGTCCGAGAATCTGTGACGCGCGCTCGAGTGTTCGACGCTCGATCGCACTGGGCCGCTGAGCATGGGACAGTACAACTGCACCCAGATAGCTGTCACCGGCCACGATTGCGACGATGCTGTGGAATTCCTTACTGCTGTTCTGCGCAGTGTCACCGGTGATGCAGCGGCCGGTGAGGCGACTTTCGGCGAGGACATGACGGAGCCCGTCGGAGGGGGAGTCGGCCTTTCCCTGCACATTGCCGGTGGCGACGAGTAAATGGTCGTCGCGGTCGTAGATCGCCACTCGTCCGCCGAGTGACTCGACCAAGAGATCAGCGACCTCACGGGCCCCGCCGCCCGTCAGTACGACGCGCGTGAGGGATTCGTGAATGAGGGCTGATCGCTCGATAGTCGCGTAGGCATCCTGAAGTTCCGCCAACGCACGCGTGCTCTCTTCGTAGAGGCGCGCGTTCTGCAGCGCGACCGCTGCATGATCGGCGAAAGCGCTCAGCAACGCAACCTCGTCGATGTCGAACGGTCGCTCGACCCGGTCTGCTGCGTAGAGGATTCCGAATACTCTCTCCCCGTCGCGAAGTGGCACTCCGAGGAGAGCAACGATCCCTTCCGCTGCAAGTACCGCATCGAAGTCGGGATCGTGTACCAACGTGGCGTCCGTCAGATAGTTCCGTACCCAGAAAGCGGACTGGGTCTCCACGACACGGCCACCGACTCCGGTGTTGGCCGGCACGTGGGCGGTCCGAAACGAGGGAGACAACGACCCTTCGACTGCGCGTAGGGTCAGCTCCGACCGGGGGTCGTCGAACACCGAAAGATAGGTGACATCGGTTCCGATCAAATCGTGTGCGTGACGCACGATCGAGCCGAGTACCGTGTCGACCTCGCCGAGCGCGGTAAGAGCGCGTGCTGTGGCGTAGAGGCTGGCGAGTTCCTTCTCTCGGCGGTGACGATGCTCGACGAGCTCGGTCAGTGACTGTGTGGACTCGCTGGCAGTGTGTTCACCGACGGCATCGTCGGGGTGATTGATGTCCACACCTGCGACCGTACATTGGTGGCAATTGATGACGGGTAGAGAATTGTCAGGGGTCTCTACATTCCCTCTCCTCCGTAGCGCCGCGTGTGCTGGCAGGATCCCCGGTGACTCGTGCCAGCGGAGGCCGCACTGCGGACACGAACTCCCCTGTTCCCGGTTTCATCAGCCACCGAATCAGCGCCGCTCGCGGTACCTATCTACTCACATGGTGTGGATTTTTACCTCACGGCGCGCAATTTGGTGTGGATATCACCCATCGTCACTGGTCCCACGAACTCGGTAGCGTGACCGGTAACACGTCAACCCTTCCGCAACGGAGCGAAAAAGAAATACGCCGAAGCGCACTCAGGGACTCGAGAGGGAACTGCCATGAGCCAGTCCGGAATCTACGATCTACCCAGCACTATCGACCAGATCTCGGTCGCTGTCATCGGCGGGGGTTTGATGGGCCATTCCATCGCCGGCGTCTTCGCCTACGCAGGAGCTTCCGTCACGGTCCACGATCCTGTGCCCGAAACGCTCTCGCGTGTCAGCGAACGAATTCGCGAGCAACTGATCAATCTCGATCGGGATCCATCGGTGGCCGACACGGTCGCGCTGTCGCCGACACTCGAGGATGCCGTGTCCGGCGCACACTTGGTCATCGAGGCCGTCCCCGAGATACTCGAGCTCAAGCAGAAGTTGTTCGCCGACCTCAGCGTGCTCCTGCCGCATGCGATCCTGGCCACGAACACATCCGTATTCAAAATCAGCGACGTCGCACGAAACACCGTCGACCCGCAGCGGGTGGTCGGGGCGCACTGGTGGAACCCTCCACATCTCGTTCCCCTGGTAGAAATCGTGCACGGGGAAAGCACCGCTGCCGACACTGCCGAATGGATCTTCGACATCTTGACCCAGGCGGGGAAAGTACCCGTGCACGTACGGAAGGACATTCCAGGTTTCATCGGGAACCGCCTCCAGCACGCCATGTGGAGAGAAGCGCTCTCCCTCGTGGAGGGCGGCGTCTGCGATACCGAAACCGTCGACCTCGTCGTTCGCAACAGCTTCGGGCTGAGACTGTCCGCAATGGGCCCTCTCGAGAACGCCGACTACGTCGGACTTGACCTCGCCGCAGCCGTACACAACTACCTTTTCCCCACCCTCAACAACGACGATCACGCATCACCGCTGCTGAACAAGCTCATCGCCGAAGGACATCTCGGCGCTAAAACCGGTTCAGGACTACTGAATTGGACACCGGAGAGCCGCGCCGCAGCAACCCGCCGACTCGAACAACACCTCATCGACGCGACGCGCAGCAAGCAATCCTGATCCCAGTCCCATGACACGGGCAGGCGACACACACAACGCGCCGATCACCCCCACCCGCCAGACCGAAAGGTGACCAGTTCGCATGGTCGACTCACACACCCCCAGCGCTCGTCCAGAGGCGATCTGGTCGCCAGACCCCGACATCGCTCGAACGTCCACACTCGCCGCGTTCTCCGACTATGCCAACACGCGTTACAGCCTCGGATTCGACGATGCACTCGACTATCAAAAGCTCTGGACGTGGTCGACCGACAACATCGCCGACTACTGGGAAGCCGTGTGGTCGTTCTTCGGCGTTCATTCACGCACGCCGTACGAAAATGTCCTGACCAACGAAACCATGCCAGGAGCGCAATGGTTCAGCGGCGCAACGGTTAACTATGCACGTCATGCGCTGACCAACGGGCACACCGACACCGCTGCGCTGGTCTGTATCAAGGAAGACGGTCGCGAAGAAACAGTGACCTGGACACAGTTGCGTAGCCGAGTAGCTGCGTTGGCAACGACCCTGAGGGGGTGCGGCGTCGAACAAGGTGATCGGGTTGTGGGTTACCTCCCGCCGGGTCAGCACGCAGTCATCGGGTTTCTCGCCGCCGCGTCCATCGGTGCCATCTGGTCACAATGCGCACAAGACTTCGGTGCCACCGCCGTTGTCGATCGTTTCGGTCAACTCGAACCGACGGTGTTGATCGCCGCGGACGGGTACAGCTACAACGGCCGTCACTACGACCGCCGAACCGAAGTGGCGGCGATTCGACAGGGATTGCCCACAGTCGGACACATGATCGTCGTCGAGCATCACACACCGGGTTCGTACGCTCAAACCCTCGCCTCGAATACCCTGCATTGGGATGATTCGACATCATTCGATGCCGAATTAGAGTTCGCTGCAGTACCATTCGACCATCCTCTGTGGGTACTGTTCTCTTCAGGCACCACAGGCCTGCCCAAAGGCATCGTGCACAGTCACGGCGGAATCCTCCTGTCGTTGCTCTCACTTCTCGGGCTTCACATGGACCTGCGAGCAGACGATCGATTATTCTGGTACACAAGCACAAACTGGATGATGTGGAACGTCGTCGTCTCCACCCTCCTCACCGGCGCCACCGCCGTGATCTACGACGGCAGCCCGACCTATCCGGACACGAGAACACTGTGGCGCATCGCCGAAGAGCAGCAGATCACGTTCCTCGGAACCAGCCCCGGGCACCTGCAAGCCTGCGAGAAAGCCGGCATCAACCCAGGATCGGAATTCGACCTCAGTGCACTGCGCACCATCGGGTCGACCGGCTCAACCCTGCCGCCGAGCTGCTACACCTGGGTGCACGAGAAAGTCGGCGCACACATCCAACTCTCCTCCACCACAGGGGGAACCGACGCCGTCACCGCCTTCGCGTGCAGCGCACCGACGACACCGGTCTGGCCCGGTGAACTCAGTGCTCGGGCACTCGGCGTCTGCCTCCAATCATGGGACGGAAACGGAAACGAATTACGCGGCGAGGTAGGCGAACTCGTCATCACCAAACCGATCCCGTCCATGCCTGTCTACTTCTGGAACGACACAAACGGTGACCGATACAAAGACGCCTACTTCTCGACTTTCCCCGGCGTATGGCGCCACGGGGACTGGGTGACCGTGACCGCGCACGGGAGCGTAATCATGCACGGACGATCCGATTCCACACTCAACAGGCACGGGGTGCGACTGGGAAGCTCCGAGATCTATCAGGCAGTGGAACGACTGCCGGAGATCGAGGACTCACTCATCGTCGGAGTCGACGAGGACGAAGGACGCTATTGGATGCCACTCTTCGTGGTGCTCACGCCTGGTACCGAACTCGATGACGCTTTAATCGCCAAGATCAACAGCTCGATCCGAACACAAGCCTCACCACGGCATGTCCCCGACGAGATCATCGCGGTGCGCGCTCTTCCTCACACTCGCACCGGCAAGAAGATCGAGGTCCCTCTCAAGCGGATCCTGCAGGGAGCCGAACGCGACGCTGTCCTGAGCCTCGACGCGATCGACGACCCCGATTCCGTGAACCAGTTCGTCGCTTTCGGACAAGCACGCCGAACAGCCCTGACCGCCGGCTGACCCGTACCCCCTTGACCCGTACCCCCTGTCCTCATCGCTGGACAGAACACACATAAGCGCACCCGAAAAGAGTGCGCTCGAAAGGAACTCCCGTGACACACGATGCGGTCATCGTCTCCACCGCGCGCACACCGATCGGCAAGGCGTATCGAGGCGCTTTCAACGACACCCAACCACAACACCTCGCCGCTCACGCCATCAGCGCGGCAGTTCAACGTGCAGGCATTGATCCCGCAGAGATCGACGACGTCGTTCTCGGATGCGCCATGCAAGAAGGTGCCTCGGGCTTCAACGTTGCCCGCCAGGCCGCACTACGAGCAGATCTACCGGTCGCAGTGCCCGGGATGACCATCGACCGACAATGCGCATCCGGACTCATGGCCATCGCAACAGCGGCAAAGCAGATCATCGTCGACGGCATGACCGTAACGATCGGCGGCGGCGTCGAGTCCATCTCCCTGGTCCAGAACGCACACACCAATCAATACCGCGCTCGCGACCCTTGGCTGATCGATCACCTGCCCGAGACGTATGTGCCGATGCTTCACACCGCAGAAATAGTTGCCGAACGTTACGGAATTTCCCGAGATCGCCAGGATGCTTTCGCCTTGCTCTCTCAAACGCGAACCGCGCAGGCACAAGAAGCTGGTAGGTTCGATACCGAAATCGCCGCTCTCACAACGACAAAAAACGTCGAGGACCGAGCGACAGGACAATCCCGCAGTGAGAGCGTGACGCTCACTCACGACGAAGGCAACCGTCCTTTAACCTCATTGGAGGGGCTGGCAAGTCTGCGCACCGTTCTCCTAGACGGTGACATCTCACCGAGAGCGAGTGTCACCGCTGGGAACTCGTCACAATTGTCCGACGGAGCGGCAGCGACGGTACTGATGGACAGCCGCGAAGCGGAACGTCGAAATCTCGACGCACTCGGCACCTATCGCGGAATCGCCGTCGCCGGATGCAGTCCCGATGAAATGGGTATCGGCCCAGTGCTCGCTGTTCCCAAGCTGCTGCGTCAGCACGGCCTCAAGACCGACGACATCGACTTGTGGGAACTCAACGAAGCCTTTGCCTCACAAGCACTGCACTGCAGAGATGCCCTCGGCATCGACCCGGACAAGTACAACGTCAACGGGGGTGCTATCTCTGTAGGACACCCCTACGGGATGACAGGGGCAAGACTGGTGGGCCATGCACTCATCGAAGGCCGCAGACGGAAAGCTCGCTACGTCGTCGTCACTATGTGCATCGGCGGCGGGATGGGCGCCGCAGGGCTTTTTGAGGTTTGACGGCTTTCTCGGCGATCACCGCCAAATGTTCACCGACGCGAGACGACGACCATGGTGGAGGCGGGTTGTCAGGTAACGGTGAACACGCGTTGGCCGACGATACAGGAGGCTCATGTCCCCGAAATGGTGGGCGCGTCACCGATCCGGATCACCGATACCGTGCCGGAGGTAGTGACGTAGGTGCGGCCGCAATCGGGAGCCTTTCCCGTCTACGGGCCAAATACTCATTAGCGCTGAGAACGCAGCGGCGCCTTGCCCTCGTTCGCCTAGATGGCAGACCGAGTTGAATGTGGGCGAAAGCGTGTATATCCACGGAGTCGATCGCGGCCTTCGATTGGGCCATCGGTTCCAAGGGCGGCTTGATCCGCACCGCCGGTCGACCACCACCCCCGTGGTATCGGCGCGGCGGGCGAAGAAATCCGGTGCATGTGATCGACTCCTCCTGCCCATAACGCCGGAACAGCCAGAACGGTTGCGCCGCGAACCCAGATACGTCGGGATCGAAATCCAGCGCCAGCGCCTCGTCACACTTCAACCAGGACTCGAACTCCACATGCGCCGACACCGTCGCAGACCAGTACAAGACAGGACTGTGCCGCTGGCCCTGATATGACGGAATCGATCGGATCGGCGGAACCGCTCGAATCGCACCGCCACCGCGGCGACCACCGAACACCGAACCTCGACCCCATCCGAGCCCACGAACCAACCTCGAATGTCTCCGATCTGACCGACAACTTCACGCTCCCGTCCGCAGCCAACCCCATATGAGTAGCGATCATGACACACAGGCATCTGATGCAATGAGCCAGAACAGGCGGAAATTGTGCTGACCAGGTGATTTCGGTGAGACGGTGCGATAACCGAAATTATCGTCCCCCACCGCGCACAAACCCTGAGTGACACAGCCAAAGGGTGCTCTACATCGCATTTCGGTTCGGCAGTTGCCGTTCAAGGACATAATTTGGGGACTCGCGAGTAGACAGAATGCTGCATTCAATATGACTTTGACATGCGAAAACAACGACAAGAGTGCATATCTTGTTGTTGACACCAACTTGCGCGGGCACCGGATCGGGTACGGCGCGGTGGCATTGGCGAGTGTCGGCTCGATGTTGCTCGGGATGCTCGTGCTCGCTTACATCGTTGGTCACCTAGCGATAGTGGGTTGCGAAAACGGCTCGGACTCACCGATGGCAACCTCGGGCGCCATCTCGCAACACTGTCAGAAGCCGGATTAGTCTCGATATCGCGGAACTACGGCGGACGCCGAGTCCGCTCGTGGGCACACCTCACCGGCCAAGGGTATGTCAGCCTCGATCTCGAACTACGCACCCTGCAGTCGATCATCGATACCGTTCGGCAATCCCGCCGAATCACGGCAGATCCTCCACCACGAGACGTCGAGACCTGATCATTCCGCGGCGTAAGCGTCGGACCATGCCAGCCAGGGCATCGGAAATCGCGCCACATTCAATCGAAAGTCACACCCAGCGGGCCGGCCCCGACGACTACGACGGACGGCTGGGCGGCCAGTCGTTCGCGAAGAACCCAGGCATCGTCGAGCGTGCGCAGCGTCAGCTCCGCACTCTCCACGCCTCCCAGTCGGCGAGCCCGTGAACCGGACGCGATGACCAGTCCGTCGTACGGCAAATTTGTACCGTCGTCGAGGTGCACCCGCCCTGATTCGACGTCGAGGCCGACTGCCGCCACCCCGACCATCTCGGTGGCCTGGTGCATCGGCGAAGCCAGTTCGGGGGAGCCGCCGTCGACCAGGAGTGCTTTGGAGAGTGCCGGCCGTGAATATGCCGTCCGGGGTTCGTCCCCCACGATGGTCAGGCGGCCGTCGAAACCAGCGGCCCGAAGGCTGTCGCAGGCGGTCTGGCCTGCAATTCCATTGCCGACCACCAGAATTCGTCGACGAGCGTCAGCGCCGTTCATGCCAGTTTGAGTGCGGCGACGGGGCAGACCCGGACAGCTGCGCCGGCGTCGGCGAGCTCGCGGCTTCCCTCGGCGAACTCTTCGAGGTCGAGGACCAGTTCGCCCTCGTCGTCGAGGTGCATCAACGCGGGGGCAACACTTTCGCATAGACCATGGCCTTCGCAACGGGGCCGATCGAGCACGATTCTCATGCGGGGATCACTTTCAGGACGTCGAGTTGATTGATAGAGCGAGTAATGTTGCTGGGCAACAGAATCGGATCGGAAGCCACAATCCGTCGAGCGTGCTTGGCCAGTGCCCTGATGACAGCCTGGCCTTCCAGACGAGCCAGCCCTTGCCCGGCGCAGCCGTGCGAGCCGTAACCGAAGGAGAGATGGTCCACCGGATTCCGTTCGACCGAAAAGGCGTCGGGATTCTCGTAATGCCGTGAGTCGCGATTGCCCGCGCCGAAGAGAATCGCAACCTGGGATCCGGCCGGGACCAGCGTTCCGTCGATCTTTACATCCTTGGTGACAAAGCGCCCCCACGCATGCACCGGCGCCCAGAATCGGAGAGTCTCGTTGAATGCTGCCGGTGCCAGCTCGGGATTCTGGTGGACTAGATCGAATTGGTCCGGAAATGCCGAGAACAGTGCGACGATGTTGCCGATCGCGGCGATCGTCGTATCGACTCCCGCGCCCAGATACTGGTGGATGATCTTGCCGGCAGTATCGGGCGGGATCGCGCCCCTCGCCTCGGCATCGAATATGCCGCGGCCCACCGACTCTGGTGCCAGATCCTCGGCGCGGACTTGCGCGCACCAGCCGTAGAGCTCTCCGGCAATGGGGAAGTTCTCGGCAGTTCGTTGGTTCATCGGGCCGATAACTTCCATCGCGGCTTGTCCCCAGCGCAGCATGTCGTTGCGCACCGAGCCGGTGAAGCCGATCAGGTCAGCGACGATCTCGAGGGGAAATGCGCGTGCCAGCGCATCGATGGCGTCGAACGATCCCTGGGTAACCAGGTCCGCGACCAGGGCATCGGCCTTGGTCTGGATCTGGCCCGCGAGCCCGCGCAACGCCCGTGGGGAGAGGTTCTCCGTCAGTGTCGCCCGTAGTTCGGTGTGAACAGGTGGATCCGACGCCAGCGACGTGCCTTGTAATGCCTCGTTGACCATCGGGTTGAATCCGATGCTGCGGGACGAGAACGTGCCGGGATCAGCCAACGCGTCGCGGATCGCGTCGTAGCGCGTCAGGGCGTAGACGTCATTGGTGGTCAGATGCACCACTGCGCCGAGTTCGCGGAGTTCGGCGTACATCGGATAGGGATCGGTCAGGACGTCGTCGGCGAACAAGTCGACGGTGGAAGTGGCGGGAGAATTGGGCATACACCCAGTGAAGTGACTGCAGTCACATAAATCCAACTCATATTTTGCATAGAGAAACATGCATCAAATTGATGTTCAGTGAGCCAGGTCCGCCTCGATGCGATCGGCAGCCATGCGCAGGGTCGCTACCAGGGACGGCAGCTGCTGCCGGTCGTAGCGCACGGACGGGATTGAAACAGACAGTCCGGCAAGGGCTTTGCCGTTGGCATCACGCACCGGTACTCCGACGGCCACGACACCGCGCTCGGAGCGGCCCTGGTTGACCGCAAATCCTTGCTTGTGGATCCGCGCCAGTTCGGTACGCAGTTTCGGCAGGTCCGGTTGGTCGGTCACATCCGCGTCTGACCTGCTCTCGTAGGCCTGGCCCAGTTCGTCGGCGGAGAGTTCGGCGAGCAGTAGCAACCCGCCGGAAAGGCGGTGTGCCGGAAAGACCATGCCCTCGCGTGATCCGACGCGCAGTACCTGGGCGGACTCCACCGAGACGATGAACCGGGCCTCGACGCCGGTGCGAATGGTCAGATTGGCAGACTCTCCGACCGCCTGGACCAGGAGTTCCATGTGCGGCAGCGCGGCCGATCGAAGCAACGAGGTCGCGGAGCGCGAGTGTTCGGCCAGTTCCAGGACTGGTCCGGCGCCGTACTGACGGCCGGGGTGCTGCACCGCGAAGTCCCGGTAGACCAGCATTTGCAGTAGCCGGTGTGCTGTCGATCTGGCGACCCCGAGCCGCTCGGCCGCTTCCGCGACGGTCAGGTTTCCCTCCAGTTGCAGGACTGTCGCCAATCTCAGTGCATGGTCGACGCTGGCGATCGCATACGCCGGCGGGGTCTTCTGTGGCTTCTCCATAATTCTGTATAGCAGAATCTAGTGTTCTGTCTTGAATAATCCAGTCACTCTTATGTCATGACTTCGACCGACTCCCCCGTCCGGCTCCACGCCGTCGACGCGCCAGGCCAGCCGGATGTGACCCCAGCGCTCGAGGAGCTTTACCGCGGCTTCGAGTCAGAACTGTTGGTGCCGTTGTGGACTGAGATCGGCGATCTCATGCCGGCTCATCCGCGCTCGCGCGCTGTCCCGCACCTGTGGAAGTGGGAGAACCTGGTACGCCTTGCGGAGCAAGCCGGCGAGATCGTCCCGGTCGGCCGCGGTGGTGAGCGTCGTGCGATTGCGCTGGCAAACCCGTCGCTGGGTGGCCGACCCTTCGCCACCCCCACCTTGTGGGCGGCGATCCAGTACTTGATGCCGGGCGAAGATGCTCCCGAGCACCGCCACACCCAGCACGCATTCCGATTTGTCGTCGAAGGCTCCGGCGTCTGGACGGTCGTCGGCGGTGACGCCGTCTCGATGAACCGCGGCGATTTCCTGCCGCAGGCGGGCTGGAACTGGCACGCCCACCACAATGCCACCGACAAGCCGATGGCGTGGATCGACGGCCTGGACATCCCGTTCCAGTACCTGACGGAAGCGCAGTTCTTCGAGTTCGGCCGCGACGAGATCAGTGACGCCGAGCGCATCACTCCCGAGCGCTCCCGGTCCGAGCGGTTGTGGGGTCACCCCGGACTGCGCCCGCTCAGTGCCACGCAGGTCGCTCCCGGCAGCCCACTGCTCTCGTACAAGTGGGAGTTCACCGACCGCGCACTGCGCGATCAGCTCGCGATCGAAGCCGAAGGTTACGGCGGCACAGTCGAACCCGGCCACGCGGCGGTTCGCTACACCAACCCGCACACCGGCGGCGACGTCCTGCCGACGATGCGCACCGAGTTCCACCGCATCGTCCGCGGCGCCGAAACCGCTCCGGTGAAAGAGACCGGTTCGAGCGTCTACCAGGTGTTCGACGGTTCCGGCACGGTGACTGTTGGCGACCGCACCTGGACAGTGACCCGCGGCGACCTCTTCGTCGTTCCGTCCTGGACGCCGTTCTCCGCGAAATCCGAAGCGGGAAAAACGGACTCGGATTCCGGCGCACTCGACCTTTTCCGCTTCGGCGACGCACCCGTCTTCGAAGCACTGCAGCTCAACCGAATGGAGATTTCACGATGAGGCTCACGACAATTCGCACCGGCGCAGCGACGCGCGCAGTCAAGCTCGACGGCGACCGCCTGGTCGACCTCGGTGAGAGCGATCTGGGAATCTTTCTTGCCCATGAGGATTGGAAACGTCGTGCAGAAGCTGTGTCCGCCGACGATGCCACCACGTACCCGCTCGAAGGTGCCGACTTCGCGCCGGTAGTTCCGCAGCCGTCGAAGGTCATTTGCGTCGGTCACAACTACACGAATCACATCAAGGAGATGGGCCGCGAGCTCCCGTCGTATCCGACGCTGTTCCCGAAGTTCGCCGACAGCCTGATCGGCGCGAACGACGATATCGTCCGGCCCGACGAGACCGAGGCCTTCGACTGGGAGGTCGAGCTGGTCATCGTCATCGGCAAGCAGGTGCGCCGCGCCGACGATGCTCAGGCCGAGGCTGCGATTGCCGGTTTCACCGTCATGAACGATGTGTCGGTGCGCGACTGGCAGTTCCGCACGATCGAGTGGACCCAGGGCAAGATCTGGGATTCCACGACTCCGGTTGGGCCGTTCCTCGTGACGCCGGACGAGGTCGGCGGAGTCCGCCCGGCTCTCGAGGTCACGACAACCGTCGACGGTGAGGTCATGCAGCGTGACGACACCGGCACACTGCTTTTCGATCCGATCACGCTCGTGAAGTACATCTCGACCATCACACGCCTCAACCCGGGCGACATGATCGCAACCGGCACACCCGCCGGCGTGGGTCATGCCCGCGATCCGAAGGTCTACCTGCTCGGCGGCGAGACCGTCGTGACCGCTATCTCGGGCCTCGGTGCGTGCACCAACAAGGTAGTGAAGGAATGACTGACGCCCGGCGCTGGATGGAGCACGGAACGCAGCTGTTCCTGAGCGGCGTCGACGGCCTCGATGACGCCGGTGTGGCTGCGCCGTCTGGGCTTCCGGGCTGGAGTCGGCGCCACCTCCTCGCTCACGTCGCCGCCAACGCCGAAGCGCTCGGTAACCTCGTTCATTGGGCCGAAACCGGCGAGGAGACACCGATGTACGCCTCCTCCGACGCCCGCGCCCGTGGGATCGAGGAAGGTTCCCAGTTGCCGGCGGCCACTCTGCTTGCGTGGCCGCGGTCCTCGGCCGAGAAGCTCGACGCTGCTATGGGGTCACTCTCCGATGAGCAGTGGACCCAGCTGATCGTGACGGCCCAGGGTCGGACCGTCCCAGCCACGGAGATCCCGTGGATGCGGGCGCGGGAGGTGTGCGTCCATGCCGTTGATCTCGGTACTGGCGTCACCTTCGCCGATCTTCCGGCCGATTTCCTTGTGGCACTTGGCAATGACATCGTGGGCAAGCGCGGCGCGGTGCCTGGCGTGGCGCTTCGGATCGAATCCACCGACGCTTCGGTGGCCTGGAACCTCCCCGGCGCGGATGCACCGGTTAGCGTCGCCGGTCCGCTTGCCGACCTGGTCGCCTATCTGAGCGGCCGCCCTCACGATTTGTCGACCAATGACGGATCTCCTGTGCCGGCACTGCCGGCGTGGCTGTGAACGGAGCAATCATGAACACACCTGACGTCATTGTTGTCGGTGGCGGCATCGGCGGCCTCAGCGCTGCATTTGCCCTGACGCGCCAGGGTCTTACCGTGCGAGTGCTCGAGCGGTCCGCCGAGTTCGGTGAGGTCGGCGCCGGCCTGCAGCTCGCACCGAACTGCACCCGCATCTTGAACGAGTACGGCCTATTGGACGAGGCCAAAAGCCTTGGCGTCGTGCCCACGTCGATGGTGATGCGTGATGCCGTCGACGCGTCGGAGCTGACGAAGCTGGACCTGACCGATCTCGAACGCCGATACGGGTTTCCGTACCTGGTCATCCACCGCAGCGACTTGCACGGACTGTTCCTGCGTGCGTGCGAGCGTGCCGGAGTCGAGCTTGTCACCGACGCCAAGGCCGTTTCCTACGAAAACTCCGATACCGGTGCGCAGGTGCGTCTTTCGAGTGGTGAAGTGCACGAGGCCGGTGTGGTCATCGCGGCTGACGGTCTGCACTCGGTTGCACGCAAACTGTTGATCGACGACGAACCTGTGTCGTCCGCCTACGTCGCTTACCGTGGCACGGTGCCGGTGGCGGATTTGGCCGACCGTCCCGTCGATCTGTCGGAGGTCGTGGTCTACGTCGGGCCAGGGCATCACTTTGTGCACTATGGCCTGCGCGGCGGCGAGATGCTCAACCAGGTTGCCGTCTTCGAGTCACCCAAAGCAATTGCAGGTGAGGAGGACTGGGGCACACCTGATGAACTCGACGCGGCATTCGCTGATTCTTGTTCGGAGGTGCGCGAGGGTATCCCGTTCATGTGGCGTGACAAGTGGTGGCGGATGTACGACCGAGACCCGATCATGACGTGGGTTTCGGGCCGGATCGCTTTGCTCGGAGATGCGGCGCACCCGCCGCTGCAGTACATGGCACAGGGCGCGATCATGGCGATCGAAGACGGCTGGGTACTAGCTGAACACGTTGCTCGTCTGCGGAGTGCCGACGGCGTGATCGACTGGGACGCAGCTCTCGCGGCCTATGAGGCCGTTCGTCCCGAGCACTGCCGCCGGGTACTGACGACGGCACGCGTCTGGGGCGAGCTGTGGCACCTCGACGGAGAGGAACGGCAGCAGCGAAATCTGTTGCTGCGAGCCCGCGGCACACAGGACTACACCTACACCGACTGGATTTACGGGCCGACCGCCCTGGTGCCCGAGGACGAGCCGCCGCTGTATCCGATCGTCCCCCTGGCCTCGGCAGCTGAGTTGGTAGTGAACGGCTGAAACTCGTGGGTCAGTCCGACTCGTGAATCTCGGCGCCCCAATCGACACGGTCGGCCAACCGCAATAACGTGCGTCGGCGCGTAGGGCTGGTTTCGCCGATGTGCGCGATCCGGCCGTAGATGTGAGCGCGAAAGTTTCCGACTCCCTCTCGATTCTGTTCCTGGGCAGAGGTATTGGCGGCGTTGTGGAGCAGGGCGCGCAATCGGTCGTATTCGTCACGCGGATACGACGGTTGGTTGTTGATGACCAGGCCGGTGAGGTGCTGCCGTCGGTGCGGACGCATCACTTTTGTCTTCCGTGGATGGACGGCGAACCCTTCGTCTCCGGCGATCTGTTCGACCGTCCACAGGAGGGTGCCGACGTCAGTCACTTCGATTCCGGAGAACGCCAGGTCGTCGGCGTAGCGGGTGTAGGTGAGCCAGTTCGTCTTCGCCAGCCCACTCAACCGGATGTCGAGCCCCCGCGCTACAAGATTCGCGAGCGCAGGCGACGTCGGCGCACCCTGGGGCAGGTGCGCCGTTCGCAACTGTGACGCCTGTGCGTATGGCACTCCGCGCAGGGTATCGGCAGGCGTTGCAACAGTGCACAATCCGGTGAGAACTCCGGCGACGGCGGGCGGGTAGCCGAGGGCGGTGAAGATCGCGTGAACACGGTCGCCGGTGATAGACGGGAAGAACTGAGCGAGGTCCACACCGATCACGATTTCCGACTGTGCGTGCGGCGCTGCAAAAGTCAGAGGGCTTCGGCCACGGACAAATCCGTGTGCCGCCTCGTGTGCTGGTACTTGATCGAGTATGCGGCGCAGGATCTTCCGCTGAATTTCGCGCAGCCTTGGTTTGGGTATCTCGAGTAGTCGAGCGCCGGCCTTCTTGCTGATCTGCATGGGCCGGTAGTGGCGCAGCGGGAGAGGTTTCGTGCGTAGCCATTCACCTCGATCGGCGAACCACTCGAGTTCCGAGATTGTCAGATCGAGCGAGCGGGCAAGGTCGGCGTTGGTGTTGTATCGCGGCACGTCGAAGCGCCATACCGAAGATTCGTTGGTGTCCAACGAGAGGGGAACTGGTCGCAGGCGCGGTAGTTCGCGCAGCAATCGGTACAGCGTCTGCGGTTCGAACGGTGGGGCGGGCATGAGATCGAGGACTCGGACCGCCAAGAGTGTCGGGGACACCCCGAAGACGGTTCCGAATGCCTCCTCGAGGCCACCGAGGGTCCATGGTGCGTCGTCGGCTGCGTCTGCCAGTCGACGCGCCAATTCGGCATCGAGTTCGAAGTCACCCATGATGCATATCCAGGATGCGGCGGCGCAGGGTGACCAAATCCTTTGTCCGGGGCGGCGGGGAGCACGCGGAGCGTGCCGAATGCCGTCGGACGCAGTATCCAATTCTTCTGGCCGACCCAGGGGTTACCCCTGAGACTGGTCGCGTGGACCAACTCTCACCCACGCGCCGCCGCATCCCTTCACAATGGCAGACCGTCCGGTATCTGTCACGTGGATCACTTCAGGTTGTGGCAGATCCGGACAAACGTGATTACCGTTGATGTCGAGGGCCCGATCGCACGATGGCTACGCGACGCGACCGAGTCCTCGTGAGCGTGGAGACGAGTGATGACGACATTGGGTATCGCGGCCCTGCTGTTGGGTGTCTTGTTGATGGTGGTCGAGGCACATGCCCCGACTGCGGGGGTGCTCGGCGGTCTTGGTGCGCTCCTGATCGGGGCGGGTGTCTGGTTGCTCTTCACCTCCGGCGATGCGGGCCAGGTGATTGCAGTTCCGGTGACGGCAGGGGTTGCAGTGGTCGGCCTGGGTGTTACCGCGGTGGCGAGCCGGAAAGTTCTGACCGCCCGGCATGCGCCCGTGCGCACCGGAGTGGAATCGCTGATCGGATCCGATGCGACGGTTCGCAGTTGGGACGGCTCGCGCGGACAGGTCGAGGCTGCGGGTGGATTGTGGAACGCCCGAATGGATTTCGGGTTCAGTGACGATTCTGTTCCGAAGGCCGGCGATCCTGTCGTAGTGGAGCAGGTCCGGGGTCTGACCCTGACAGTGCGCCGTCGTGAACCGTGGGAGTTGCTATGACCACCATTCTCATTTCCCTGTGCATCGTTGTTCTGCTTCTCGTGACGCTGGTCGGCATGTCGATTCGGGTCTTGCGAGAGTACGAGCGTGCAGTGGTGTTCCGGCTCGGGCGGTTGATCGCGTTGAAGGGGCCGGGTCTGGTAATCCTCATTCCGGCAATTGATCGGATGGAGCGGGTCGGCCTACGGACCGTGACACTGAAAATTCCGGTGCAGGAAGTCATTACGCGCGACAACGTGCCGGCGAAAGTCACAGCCGTCACCTATTTCCGAGTGGTCGATGCCGATCGCGCAATCGTCGAGGTCGAAGATTTCCTGGCAGCTACGTCGCAGATTGCGCAGACAACTCTGCGCTCGATCCTCGGCAAGGCCGACCTCGACGCCTTGCTCTCCGAACGTGAACGTCTCAACGAAGACCTGCAGAAAGTGATCGATCAACAGACGGAACCGTGGGGAGTCAAGGTCACCACGGTGGAGATCAAGGACGTCGAGATTCCTGCCAACATGCAGCGCGCCATCGCCCGTCAGGCGGAGGCCGAACGAGAACGGCGAGCCAAGATCATCAACGCGCAAGCCGAATTCCAGGCGTCGGCTACGCTCGCCGACGCAGCCGACGTGATCAGCCGCAACCCGACCACCCTGCAATTGCGTTACCTGCAGACGTTGCACGCTATTGGCGCCGAGAACAATTCGACCGTCGTATTCCCGCTGCCCCTCGACCTGGTTCGTCCGTTCCTGGGGAACCGGGGCGAGGACAAGCAGGACGAGTCCGGATCGGCCACGCCGGTGACTTCCGAGCCGCGACCTAATGGTCTGGATATTCGCCCGCCGTTGTCCCCGCCGATCCCGCGGTAGCGTTGCTTCGGCTACATCATTGCCGAGACATGTTCCGGCAGCGTGATATCCGCATCGAGGTCTTCGGCTCGGATGGGTTCACCGAACTGTACGGATGCCGGAATGACACCCGCCCAGACCTTTTCGACACCGATATCTGATTCGTCGTCGCCGGGGCCGCCGGTGCGTGCCTTCACCGACGCCTCGAACAGGGGCAGTGCAAGCACCACTGTTGCCGCCAGTTCCTTGCGTGTTGACGCCCGCAGGTGTCCGGAACGGTCGGGAACTACTTGATCGACAATCAAATTCAGTGCACTGAGCCGTTCGTCCGGGTCCGTGACGATCCGGGGTCGACCGAGAATCACGGCGCTGCGGTAGTTCATCGAATGGTGAAAACCGGAGCGCGCCAGAACAAGTCCGTCGAGCACGGTGACGGTTACGCAGATCTCGCTGTCGGGTGCGAGGCTACGTGACGCTACCGAACCGTGCAGGTAGAGGGTACCGTCTTGATCCGGGCCCTCGGGATCAAATCCGTATGCGGTCGGCAGCACGAGGGGCACACCGTCGGTGGACACGCCCAAGTGGCACAGCTTGGCGGAGCGCAGGACGTCGAAGAGCGCTGCTCGATCGGTGACACCGTGATGACGCGCGCGCTTATGGGTTGTACGTGCTGTTGGGGACAGTGGGGCGAGTGCGACGGTGTGTGTCATGTGAGCAATACTCCTAGCCAAGTGGCTTTGCGTCATGGTCCAATTTGTGGGCACTTTGGTAGGCCACTTAGGGAAAGGGAAACGATGCTTCTGCCCTCGGCGGTAGCGGTGGTGCTCGACCGGACCGATCGGCGACCTTTGCCGATCCAGGTTGCCGATCACCTGCGAGCAGACATTCGCGGTGGATCGGCTGTTGTGGGATTGCGGCTGCCGAGTTCGCGGAAACTGGCTGCTGAGCTCGGTGTTGCCCGCGCCGTGGTGGAACGAGCCTACGAGCAACTGATTGCCGAGGGCTGGCTCGTAGCGGTGCGCGGCTCGGGAACCTTTGTGGCAGAAGCTCCTTCATCCGTTGTGCTGTCTACTCCCAAGCCGGCGAAGGTAGT
Source organism: Rhodococcus globerulus (assembly GCF_019334125.1). Classification (NCBI taxonomy): domain Bacteria; kingdom Bacillati; phylum Actinomycetota; class Actinomycetes; order Mycobacteriales; family Nocardiaceae; genus Rhodococcus; species Rhodococcus globerulus. The sequence goes on along the minus strand of NZ_CP079698.1, from coordinate 4,119,019 downwards.
CGCTCCCGCACCGCCGCAGGTTCAATTGCGCCCCGGAGTGCCGTGGACTCCGCCGCGGGCGAGTGCGGCCTGGCGTCGGGCCTGGCGAGATGTCGGTTCCATGCCACCACCTTTCGGAGATCCTGACCCGGCGGGCGACGTCGAATTGCGCTCTGCGCTGTCGCAACTGTTGGGTCGGGCTCGCGGCATGGCCGTCGAACCCGAGCGCATCGTCATTACCTCCGGGGCTACACACGGCCTCGGACTGGCGTTGTCAGCGCTGCGCTCCCCCAACGCTGTACTGGCAACGGAAGATCCGGGCTATCGAAGCGCGTCGACGGCGGCGCTTGCCACCGGATGGTCACTGCTCGACGTGCCGGTAGATGCACACGGACTTTGCGTCGACGAGCTGGAATCGGCGCCCCGGAATGTTCGTGGTGTGTACGTGACCCCGTCACATCAGTATCCGACCGGCGGACTTTTGCCGGTGAGTCGGCGAAATCAGTTGATCGACTTTGCACGGGCTCGGGACGTCCTCCTCTTCGAGGACGACTACGACTCCGAATTCCGTTACGACGTAGCGCCTTTGCCAGCGCTGGCGCAACTCGCGCCGGATCGGGTGGTGTATCTGGGTACGGTCGCCAAGACGCTCGGCGCCGGAATTCGGCTGGGTTGGTTGGTTGCGCCGGAAGAGCTTGCCCGTCGAATTGCGGCGCATCGGGTTCGCATCGGGGATTTCCCGTCTCTTCCGCTGCAACGGGCTCTGCTTTCACTCCTGCGGGACGGTGAATGGGACAGAACGGTACGGGCTGCGCGTCGGCGATATCGGGAGCGCGATCGGTTGGTACACGCTGCGCTGTCCCGCTTCGGGGAACTGCGCGGGCTGGGAGCCGGCATGCACACGACGCTGGTGTTGGATGCGGATCTGGCCGAGACCGTCGCACGTTGTGCGCTCGAATACGGAGTGGAGGTACCGACTCTGACGGAGTCTGCGCGCAGTCACAAAAACCCGGGCGGACTCGTGATCGGATACGGCAGAGTGGACGCACGCGACCTGGAATATGCACTCGAGGTGATCGCTAACTGTCTCGCAGATCACGGCGTTGAATCCCGTTGATCGGGAACGGCGCCCCGAGGTGCGGCTCTCGGTTCTAGCGTTTGCTCGTGATCCGCAACCAGACCTTCCCGCACTTGCTCGCACCCGGGACCATCGGTCCCATCACCGTGCCCAACCGCGTTGTTCTGCCCGCCATGGACATGAACCTCTGCGAAGACGGTGAAATCGAGACGGGCGACATCGACCATTTCGTGGCGCGTGCGGCCGGTGGAACCGGGCTGATCATCACCGGCTGCTGCGCTGTTGCGTATCCGTTGGGCTGCACCAGCCGCAAGGAACCGGGGCTCTCGGAAGACCGGTTCATCCCCGGACTCAAGGCATTGGCCGACGCGGTGCACGACGCCGGCAGCAAGCTGTGTGTGCAGATGACGCACCACGGCAAGGTCGCGCGAATCGACACCCTCGACGGCCGACCGCAGCTGGTGCCGTCCATGCCGAAGCCGCCGGGTGACATGAGTGCGATGGCCGATTGCACACCCGAAGAACTGGGCAAGATGGCTGCCATCAACGAGGGCAAGAGGGCGACCTACCACGAGGCCGACCAGGAAGATCTTGATTGGCTGGTCCGCATGTTCGCCGAGGCTGCCGGACGGGTGAAGGCGGCGGGCGGCGACGCAGTCGAGATTCACTGCGCCCACAACTACGTCCTCGGAGCGTTCCTGAGTCGGTACACGAATCAGCGCAGCGACGAGTACGGCGGTTCGATGGAGAATCGGGCTCGCCTGGCCTGTGAAGTTATTCGCGCAGTCAAGGCGGAGGTCGGCGGTTCGCTTGCCGTCATCGTGCGTCTGGCCGGTCAAGAGTACGGCGAAACCGACGGGCTAACCGTCGACGAGGCTGTTGCTGCCGCCAAGATGTTCGAAGAGGCCGGCGCTGACGCCATCCACGTCACCGGTACCGCACTGAATGCTTTTGCCAACTTCACAGACGGCCCCCTGCCAGACAAGGTCGGCTATTACACCGACAATGCAACGCGAATCAAGCAGGCGATATCGATCCCCGTGATCACCGTCGGACGTATGCTCCCCGAGGTCGGCGAGAAGATGATCGCGGAAGGACGCACGGACTTCGCCGCAATGGGCCGTCAGCTCCTGGCTGACCCACAGTTGGTGAACAAACTCAAAGACGGGACACCCGAGCGGGTTCGGCCTTGCATCAATTGCTACGTCTGCGTGCAGGAGAACTTCTGGGACGAGACCCCGCTGTGCGCTGTCAACCCGGCGCTCGGCAACGAGGCGCTCGTACCTTTCGTCAAGTCGACGACACCCAAGCACGTCGTGATTGTCGGTGCCGGACCAGGTGGCCTCGAGACCGCGCGAGTCGCCAGTGAACGCGGACATCGAGTCACCGTGGTGGACAAGGCAGATCGGCTCGGTGGCACGCTCTGGTTCTCGAGCCTCACGACGCCGGACAACGGTCGTCTGCTGGATTGGCTCAAGGTGGAAACCTCGCGTCTGGGCGTCGATATCCGGCTGAACACCGAGGCCACGGTCGCTTCGATCAAGGCTCTCGGCGCCGACGTGGTTGTGGTGGCCACCGGCGCGGTTCGTGACCGCCCGTCCGTTCCCGGCGGCGACCTGCCGCACGTGCACACCGGTGACACGTTGCGCGCCTTGATGACCGGTGCCGGCGACACGTCGCAGGTTCCGCCGTTCCTGCGGACGATGGCCAAGCTGGGCAAGCTCTCCGGAATCACCAAGAGCCCCGCCGCGATTCGTGCGGTGACCCGCAAGTTCCTGCCCATGGGCAAGAACGTCGTGGTCATCGGCGGTTCGCTTGTCGGGCTCGAACTTGCGGAGTTCCTGGCCGAGCGCGGTCGCAACGTGACGCTGATCGAAGAAGGCCAGCAGTTGGGCATTCCGATGGCGATGCCGCGCCGCTGGACCGCTGTGCGCCACGCCAAGCATGTCGGTGTGAACATTCACCGCAATTCGACGGTGCAGCGAATCACCAAGGAACACGTCGAATTCCGTTCCGGTGACAAGACACTGACAGCTCCGGCCGACATGGTTGTCGTCGCCTCGGGCGTGTCGGCTCAGGCGCCGCTGGCCGACGCATTGGCAGGTGTGGTGCCTGACGTACGTGTTGTCGGTGACGCCTCCGAGGTCGACTACATCGAGGGTGCCATGCACACCGCGTGGAAAGCTGCGATGGATATCTGAGCCCTCTGCTGTGCGCCTTTAGTAACCGCGGGCGGTTACTAAAGGCGCACAGCAACAATGTCCGGCCACCATCGTGCGGCAACATCGGGATGCGCCCGCAAGCGACTCTTGAGCGCGTTGGCGCCATAGGAATCGTGGATCGGGTTGTTCGCATCGACGGTGACGCCGGTAGCGTGCTTCGCCAATTCCGGTGGGAGATCGAACTCCGGGACCTGGGTGGCGTAGTTCGGATTGAAGAAGAACGGCACGGAGATTCGCTCGCCCGCGCCTTCCGGTGAAATAACCCGGTGCACAGTGGCTTTCAGATATCCGCCCGTTGCGACCTCGAGTAGTTCGCCGATGTTGACCACCAGCGCGCCTTCGAGTGGCGGTGCGTCGATCCAGTCACCGTCGTGCTCCACCTGCAGGCCGGCTTTGCCGGGTTCGACGTACAGCAGGGTCAGTACGCCGGCGTCCTTGTGGCCGCCGACTCCCTGAGTTCCCGCGTTCTTCGGCCGACCTGGATAGCGCACCACTTTGATCAGGATCGACGGATCCTTCGCAAACGCGGCATCGAAAATGTGCGGATCCTGCCCCAGAGCGACAGCCCACTCCCGGAGCAGTCGCAATGCGACGCCGGTAAGTTCGTCATTCCATTCGGCGATGACTTCCCGCAGTTCGGGAAGGGCGTCTGGCCATTGGTTGGGCCCCTGCAGGATCTCCCAGTCCGGCGACGTGGCTGTGCGCGCTGCAGCGGGTTGCTCGGCACCGATGTCGATCTGCTCACGCCAGTCCTGCTTACCTTCGGTGAGTTCACCGCCCAGGCGTGTGTATCCACGAAAGTGCGGGCTGCGCAGATTCTCGATCGCCAGCTTCTCCGTCAAAGGGAGAGCGAAGAACTCGCGAGCGACCGTGAGGAGGCGTCGTTGCAAAGCGTCGGGAATTCCATGGCCGACGAGGTAGAAAAAGCCCATGTCGTGGGTCGCGTCGCGGAGCTGAGTCCGGAACTGCTCGGCAGTCTCGGGATTCTCCGCCAGTGCGAGGTCGAGAACAGGCAGGGACGCAATCGACATGGGGTCCTCGATTCGTGTGATGGTCCTTACCGTCCATCATTCCACGCAGCCCGGCACCTGGCCCCGCGCGGCGATTCCGCATCCGCAGGCGTGATCAGCCGCGCGGCTGCGGAAACGCCCTGCGGGATACAGAAATCGGGGCCCTGCGCCAGTGGCGCAAGACCCCGAATCTGTGTGAGCTGAAAAGACCTACGCCTCATCGGCCCGGTGTAGACCTACGCCTCATCGGCTCCGATGATGAACGCTTCGAGCTCGGTGCGAGCCTTGTCGTCGGCCATCTGTACCGGCGGGGACTTCATCAGGTAAGCGGATGCCGGGTAAACCGGTCCGCCGATGCCGCGGTCCTTGGCGATCTTGGCTGCGCGGACGGCGTCGATGATGATGCCTGCGGAGTTGGGCGAATCCCAGACCTCGAGCTTGTACTCCAGGTTGAGGGGAGCGTCACCGAAAGCACGGCCTTCGAGGCGCACGTATGCCCACTTGCGGTCGTCGAGCCACTCCACGTAGTCCGAGGGACCGATGTGGACGTTGCGGTCGTGGACCTTGCCGGCGAGGGAGCCGGTGAGGTTCGACGTGACGGCCTGAGTCTTGGAGACCTTCTTGGACTCCAGGCGATCGCGCTCGAGCATGTTCTTGAAGTCCATGTTGCCGCCGACGTTGAGCTGGTACGTGCGGTCGAGCACGACGCCACGGTCTTCGAACAGCTTCGCCATCACGCGGTGGGTGATGGTGGCGCCGACCTGGCTCTTGATGTCGTCACCGACGATCGGGACGCCGGCGTCCTTGAACTTGGCAGCCCACTCCGGGTCGGAGGCGATGAACACGGGAAGCGCGTTGACGAACGCGACGCCTGCGTCGATGCAGCACTGTGCGTAGAACTTGTCAGCAGCTTCGGAGCCGACGGGCAGGTAGGACACGAGGACGTCTACCTTGGCGTCCTTGAGTGCCTGGACTACGTCGACGGGCTCGGCGTCGGACAGTTCGATGGTCTCGGCGTAGTACTTGCCGATGCCGTCGAGTGTCGGGCCGCGCTGGACGGGGATGTCGAGCGGCGGGACGTCAGCGATCTTCATGGTGTTGTTCTCGCTGGCGAGGATTGCCTCGGAGAGGTCGAAGCCGACCTTCTTGGCGTCCACGTCGAAAGCAGCGACGAACTGCACGTCGCGGACGTGGTACTTACCGAACTTGACGTGCATGAGGCCGGGAACGGTGCCGGTCTCGTCTGCATCCTTGTAGTAGTGGACGCCCTGAACCAGGGACGAGGCACAGTTACCCACGCCCACAATTGCTACGCGCACCGCGGTGCTGTTCTCACCCATGGTCGGGCTCTCCTTCTTTCTTGGATGTTCCTGGTATCGATTGCTCGGCTGCGATCAATTCGTTGAGCCAACGCACTTCGCGTTCACTCGACTCGAGTCCGAGCTGGTGGAGCTGGCGGGTATATCGGTCCAGCGATCCGCTGGCCCGGCCGACGGCGTCGCGAAGGCCTTCGCGGCGCTCTTCGACTTGGCGTCGTCTGCCTTCCAGGATCCGCATCCGCGCTTCTGCGGGGGTGCGGCTGAAGAAGGCGAGGTGAACGCCGAAGCCGTCGTCGGTGTAGTTCTGCGGTCCCGTGTCGGCAACCAATTCAGTGAACCTTTGCCGGCCTTCCGGGGTGAGCTGGTAGACGCGACGGGCCCGACGCTTGAGTGGGCCGGTGGTGTTGTCGATGTCTTCCGAGATCAAGCCGTCGGCCTGCATGCGCCGTAGTGCCGGGTACAGCGATCCGTACGAGAACGCACGGAATGCGCCGAGCAGACCGGTGAGCCGCTTACGCAGCTCGTATCCGTGCATCGGTGACTCGAGGAGTAGCCCGAGAATTGCGAGTTCGAGCAAGTGACACCTCCCGAGTCTGTGGATCTAACCGCTTGATGCGATACCCAACTATATCGCGCCGATATATAAAACCATACTGCGGCCCGATACGTGTACCAAGGTGTCACGGCTAGATCAGGGGGTGAACGGGTTGATCGACATGATTTCCCCATCGAGGGCAGCGGTCAGGGACCCGCTTTCGTCGAGGTCGTTGCGGACGTGAATCTCGATGGTCGGCACAGTTTCGGTGCCGTCGACAGAGACGTACCGAGTGGACGGATTTTGCACCGACGTCGTGGTTCCGGCGCCGTCGAGCAGGGCGATCACGATGCGAGGATCGAGCTGTGTGACGTCGATCTGTGCCACGTCGGGTTCGCGCGATCCTCCCGAAGTCGTGTCCTCGAGGTCGCCTCGGTAGTAGCTGTCGAGGGCCTTGCGAGGTGCGGCAGGATCGGCGCGCGTTACGCGTGCGTAAGTGGGATAGATGGTCATCTCGTCGACCAGTCCGCTGCCGTACTCCGTTTCGATGGCACGGAACATCGCACCCAGGCCGTCGACGGTGTGCAACTGTGGCTCGGGGCTCGAGAAGATCGTGGCGTCGGACGCGGCGTATTTGATTCCGAAACCGATAGCCGAGACCAGTGACAGAGCGATGATCGCAAGGGCGATCCAACGCGTGTCGAGCGAAGGTTCTTTCCGGAGAACAGGCAGAGACGCCTCGGTCTGCAGATCCGACGTCAAATCTTCGAGATCGCCGAGAGTGACTGCAACCGCGGCGAGTTCGGTCAATTCGTCGTGCTCGGTCGCCGTGAGTTGCCCGTCGGCGAAGGCGGTGTCCAGCACTGCGCAAGTGGCCTCGCGATCGGCATTGCGAGCACGGGTGGTCCTGGTCAGATCGTTCGGCATGTCCGGGGCCTATCGAGGAGTGAAGGGAGACAAGCGGATCGGGCGGCCATCCGGGGTCAACTCCATCGATCCGCTCGCGCCGAGGTCGTTGCTGGCGTAGATGGAAATGCGTGGCTCTTTGTTTGACGAACTCATGCCGATGTGTGAGACCTTGGCGTCGGGGACGTTGAGATTTGTCGACGCTCCCGCCAGATACCCGGCGAGTTTGTCGATGTCGACGGTAGCGAGGTCGAATGTTGTGGTGCTGGCCGATCGGGAGGTGGACCCCTCGCTGGTCGTGAAACCGCCTCGAAAGTCGATGTCCTCCTCAAAATCCGGCGAGATGGCGGCTGCGCGAGTGACGCTTGCATGGTCGTCGAAGAAGTTCGCAGAATCGATCACCGTCGTGCCGAACTTGTTGTTGTACCGGGTTATGAACTCCCGTATTCCGCTTGCGGTGACCGTGTTCAGCGTCGAACTCACGATGGGGGCAAGTGGTTCGGCCCCCTGGGCTGCAACCGGCAACGGCGCCGGGGACGAATCGTCGGCGGACACGGTGAGGAAGCCGACCATGGCCGAGAAGACAACAGACGCGGCCGCGACGTACCAGATCTTGTCGATACGACGAACTTTCGCGACGGCGTTCCGCAGCGTCTCTTTCTGCAGATCGTGGACCAATAGGTCGAGCTGTCCGAGCGTGGTCGCGGTCATGGCCGACGCCGTTCGGGTCGCGTGCTCGTCGACCGTGATCTGGCCGTCGGACAGGGCGGCATCGAGCACAGCGCAGGTATCGGAACGATCGACGTCACGCGCTCGCGTACGCGAAGAGTTAGTAGTCATGCCCCGCTCACCCACCCACCCTAGTTCTCGTACGGGTACGAACGAGAGATCTCGCCCCACGGCGTGACCTCGATGCGACCTTTGTGGCCAAGTCCGTTCTCGCCGTAGATCCTGATCTTCGGTACGCCGTAGTTCACGTCCACGATCAAGTGCGTGATCGCGGCGTCCGGCACATTGATGTAGCCGCCGATGTTCACCATGTACGGCGCGAGCTTGTCGATCTGGATGGAACCGAGGTCGAAGGTCGGCTGGCCCGTTCGCCGCGGAATGGATGTCACATCTCGCTCGAAGCCGTCGCGAAAACTGATGGACTCGGTGAGAGCTGGAGCGTCGGGGACCGCCCGGCTCACCAGAGAGTGGTCGCCGTGGAAGCTGGCGTCATCGATGAACATGTCGCCGAACTCGTCGCGATACCTCTCGATAAATGCGCCGATACCCTCTGGAGTCAACGTGTCGATGTGTGCGATCAGGATCGGTTCGACGGTCGGCTCCGGCACCAGAGTGGTGGTCGGAAACGGTGGCGCGAGCGAAGTGCTGCTGGCATAACTGGCGGTGATGTGTTCCGAAGGCGTCAACGGTGAGCGACTCCAGGCCACAGCGGCGACGGCGCCGACGACGATCAGAGCAGCGCCACCGATGTACACAGCCTTGCGTGTCACCGACGTCCGAGGTGCCGTTGTGGTATCGATCTTCGGCACCTGCAGATCGTTGACCAGGCGCGCGAGCTCGAGCAGGGTCTTCGCGGACCTCGCCTTCTCGGTCCGGTCGAAGTAGTCCTCCGCGCTCAACTGCCCTTCGGCGTACGCGGCGTCCAACACATTGCACGTTTCGACGCGATCGAGATCACGAGCACGCGTCATCGGGGAACGGGATGACTTCACAGGAAGTGATCGTAATGGCTGGTCGCCATGCCTCCGGACCACAAAATGTGTTCATCGTGACCCTCCCGAACCGTCCGTGACCGGTTGGACGCACGTACTCTGGTCAAGTGCGGATACAGCGGCAAGTTGTGGACTACGCGCTCGCGCGTCGGTCTGTGCTGGCCGAAGTGTCTGCGGGTAGGACTGGCGTCAAGCAGGTATGCGACGCCGATCCCTACCTACTCAGAGCCGCGAAGTTCCACGGCCGGGGCAGTGACGTTCTCTGCCCCATCTGCCGTAAGGAACAGTTGACGCTCGTGTCCTGGGTGTTCGGCGAGAAGCTCGGCCAGGTTTCGGGATCAGCCCGAACGACGGACGAGCTCGCTCGGCTTGCGGAGACAGCAGAGGAGTTCACGGTGCACGACGTAGAAGTGTGCCGTTCCTGCAGCTGGAACCACTTGGTGCAGTCCTATGTGCTCGGCGCAGTGCCTGCGCCGCCGCGACCGCGGAGAGCACGTCCACCGAGCAGACGAACGCAGTCTGCGAGCCGGCGCACCGCCAGCGAGTAACGCCACACCCGAAAAAGGGCCCGATCGAAGTCCCATGTGATCGGTCCATGACCACTGGAGATTTGATTTCGTGAGTTCCCCCGACAACACCCCCGGCGACCGTCCCTCGGGACCAGGTGGTCCGAGCGGTCCGCCGCAGGGGCGCCCCCCGCAAGGCCGTCCGCCTCAAGGTCCGCAGCAGGGCCGCCCGATGGGCCCGCCGCCGCAAGGACGCCCGCCTCAGCAGGGACGCCCGATGGGCCCGCCGCAGCAGGGTCGCCCGATGGGCCCGCCCCCGCAGGGCCGACCGATGGGCCCACCCCCGCAAGGGCCCCAGCAAGGACGCCCGCCGCAGGGCCGCCCGATGGGCCCGCCGCCGCAAGGTCCGCAGCAGGGCCGTCCGCAGCAAGGCGCACCCCAGAATCGACCGGCACCGGGCGCCGAACCCACACAGCGCGTCGCAGCCGCTGCGGCACTGCCTCGCACTGATGCCGGTTCCCGTCCGCCCGCTGGACCCCCGCCGACGAAGCCGCCGACAGGCGGTCCCGGTGGTGGCGACGGCAATGGTGGAGAGCCCCCGAAGGGACAGAAAGCAGTGAAGAAGAAGTCGAAGTGGCGCACAGTTCGCCGCTCGGCGTACGTGTTGGTGGCGCTCGGCCTGGTGCTGCCGGTGCTGGCCTTCATGGCGGCGTACATCGTGCAGGACGTACCGAAACCCGGCGACCTCCCGACCAATCAGGTTGCGACGATTTACGCGTCGGACGGAAGTTCGGTGCTCAGTACCGTTGTTCCGCCGGAAGAAGGCAACCGTCGCGAGGTGGCGCTCGATCAGATTCCGGTGCACGTGCGTAACGCAGTGCTTGCTGCCGAGGACCGGGATTTCTACACGAACCCCGGATTCTCGATTTCCGGTTTTGCACGCGCGGCCCGTGACAATGTCCTCGGCCGAGACAGTGCGGGTGGTGGATCGACGATCACGCAGCAGTACGTGAAGACGGCGGTTGTCGGTTCGGAGCGTTCGCTGACGCGAAAGATGAAGGAACTTGTCATCTCGTCGAAGATGGCAAACGAGTGGTCCAAGGACGACATTCTTGCCGCGTACCTGAACACCATTTACTTCGGTCGTGGTGCGTACGGCATCGAAGCCGCGTCGAACGCGTATTTCGGTAAGCCTGTCGACCAGCTGACCGTCGAGGAAGGCGCCGTCCTGGCGTCGTCGATCCAGCTGCCGTCGCTTCTCGATCCGGAGACCAATCCGACTGGCGCGGAATCGCGTTGGAACTATGTGCTCGACGGCATGGTGTCTGCGGGGACGCTGGATCAAGCCGCCCGTGCGCCCATGAAGTACCCAGGTTTCATTCCACTTTCCCAGGTGGAGAACGGAAGTCAGGGTACAACGGGGCCCGAGGGCCTGATCAAGAACCAGGTACTCCGCGAGATCGCGGATGCCGGGATCACTGAGCAGTCGCTCAATACCGAAGGCCTGCAGATCACTACGACTATCGATCCGCAGGCTCAGGCCGCGGCGATGGACGCCGTGCGCACCAATATGGAGGGTGAGAACGAGGAGCTTCGGACCGCCGTTGTTTCCGTCGATCCACGTACCGGAGGCGTCCGCGCGTACTACGGCGGCGACGACGGAATCGGCTTCGACTACGCAAATGCCGGCTTGCAGACCGGTTCGTCGTTCAAGGTGTTCGGTCTGGCGGCAGCGCTCGACCAGGGAATTCCGCTCTCACAGATGTACGACAGCTCGCCGCTGACGATCAACGGCATCTCGATCGGCAACGTCGAAGGTGAAAGCTGTGGAACCTGCACCATCGCAGAGGCTCTCAAGCGTTCGCTGAACACCAGCTTCTACCGTCAGATGCTCAGCCTCGACGGCAACGGACCGCAGGAAATTGCGGACATCGCGCACAAGGCAGGTATCCCGGAGAACATTCCGGGTATCGGCGAGTCGCTGACCGAGCCCGACGGTTCCGGCCCGAACAACGGAATCGTGTTGGGTCAGTACCAGTCTCGGGTACTGGATATGGCGTCGGCGTATGCAACTCTCGCGGCGTCAGGCACGTTCCACGCTCCGCACTTCGTGGAGAAGGTTGTTGCCGCAGACGGAACGGTTCTCCTGGACCGTGGTACGCCGACCGGTGAGCAGCGGATCGATCCGGCTGTCGCGGACAACGTGACTGCCGCGATGCAGCCCATCGCGGCGTACTCACGTGGGCACAACCTGGCCGGTGGACGTCTGTCCGCATCGAAGACGGGTACCGCTCAGCTCGGTGACACCGGTCAGAACAAGGACGCCTGGATGGTCGGCTACACGCCGTCGCTGTCGACTGCTGTGTGGGTCGGTACCGCGGACGGCCAGGCGATCACCAACTCGAACGGCGGATTGATCTACGGTTCCGGGCTACCTTCCGATATCTGGAAGGACACGATGGACGGTGCGTTGGACGGTACGGACAACGAGACCTTCCCCAAGCCGGGCAAGATCAACGGCCAGGCCGGTGGTGTTCCCGAGTACACGGCTCCCGCTGCTCCGAAGACGTCGGCGCCGCCGACAACCACGGCAGAGCCCAGTACGACTACGGCGCCGCCGGTTGTCGTGACCACGACGGACGTGGAGATCCTGCCGGGCATCACGATTCCGATTCCGGGAATCTCGAGGCCGACCACGGAAACCGAGGAACCGGGCGCCGTCACCACGACGGAAGAGGCTCCGGCGGGTGTCAGTCCCGGCCGCTAAGGCGGTAGCCTCGCGGAGTGGCCGCCAATGTAGATGATGCCGATGCGACTTCTGTGACAGACGATGCGGAGTCGCAGGCGATCGAGTCCCCTGCGCCGTTGGCGGAGGACACGCGGTCGGCAGATTGGCGTGACGTTCCCAGTCGTAACGATGTAATGGTGTCTGCGTTGTCAGGCACGGTAGGTGGTCCGGTCGGTCGGCATGCGCTGATCGGCCGGACCCGTTTTTTCACCCCGATGCGGGTCATCTTGCTGTTGGCCGTCGTGTTCCTGGCGTTGGGGTGGTCGACCAAGGCTGCGTGTATTCAACAGGCGCCGTTCGGTGAGCAGGGGCAGCTGGGTCTGGACTGGGGAGGCTCCCGCCAGTACGTCGCCTTGTGTTACTCGGACACAGTTCCTCTGTACGGTGCGGAGCGCCTCGATCAGGGTGCGTTCCCGTACAAGAAGTCGTGGGAGGAAACCCGATCCGACGGTTCCGTGCAGACGCGGTACATGGAGTATCCGGTTCTCTCGGGGCTCTATCAGTACGGCTCCATGAAGGTCGCAAAGGCGTGGGATTCGATCACGTGGCTGCCGGGCGCAATTCAAGTTGCCCTGTACTTCAACGTCGTTGCGTTCGGCTTGGCGTTGGCGTGGTTGGTGACAGTGTGGGCGACGACGCTCTTGGCCGGCAGGCGGGTGTGGGACGGCGCGTTGGTCGCGTGTTCGCCGCTCGTGATCGTGCACGTGTTCACCAACTTCGATCCGTTGGCGACGGCATTTGCCATGGGCGGTTTGTTGGCGTGGGCGCGTAAGCGACCGGTCCTCGCGGGCATTTTGTTGGGGTTGGGCGGCGCCGCGAAGTTGTATCCGCTGTTGTTGCTCGGCCCGCTGCTGGTTCTGTGCCTGCGGGCGGGCAAGACGCGTGAGTGGCTGGTGACGGCGCTCAGCGCGGCCGCGGCGTGGCTGGCGGTGAATCTTCCGATCGCAGCGCTCTACCCGCACGGTTGGTACGAGTTCTTCCGGCTCAACTCCGAGCGTGGCGCCGATCCGGACTCGATCTACAACGTAATCGCGTCGTTCACGTCGTGGACGGGCCTCGACGGTCCCCTGGCGCAAGGTGAATCGCCGTCGAATCTCAATGCCGTGTCGTTCATTCTGTTTGCTGCGGTCTGCGTGGGAATCGGTTACGTCGCTTTGACGGCGCAGCGACGCCCCCGCGTCGCGCAACTGTGTTTCCTCCTTGTCGCGGGATTCCTACTGACCAACAAGGTGTGGAGTCCGCAGTATTCGCTGTGGCTGGTGCCGCTCGCGGTTCTTGCCCTGCCGCATCGCCGACTGCTTCTTGCCTGGATGACCATCGACGCGTTGGTGTGGGTTCCGCGGATGATGTACTACCTCGGAGTCTCGAACAAGGGTCTGCCCGAGCAGTGGTTCACGGGAACTGTTGTGCTGCGCGATATCGCGGTTCTGGTGCTGTGCGCGGTCATTCTTCGCCAGATCTACCGCCCCGACGAAGACCTCGTGCGGTACGGGTTCATCGACGACCCGGCCGGTGGTGTTCTCGATCAGGCACCGGACAAGCAGCCGTCGTGGTTCCCGGGGTGGCTGCGTCCGAAACCGGTGCGAGAGCCGGAGTTTTCGTCCGTCTGAATCACCATTCGTCGAGAGTGGTGTGACCGTCCTGGATGGCGCGCGCGAACAGTGCCGCTTTGGTCGGCGCGGGTCGCCCGACGTTGATGTACTTGGTCCTGATCCGGGAGATGTGCGTGTTGACAGTGCCGACGCCCACTCTCAGTTCGAGCGCAACTTCCTGTTTGGAATCTGCCCGAAGCCAGGTAAGCAGGACTTCGATTTCGCGGGCGCTCAAGCGCGGTGTACGGGAGTTCACGCGGCGTCCCCTGACGAGAACCATGCATGTTGGGGCCATTCGCGTCGACTGGACAAGCTCCATGACAAAGACACCTTTCGGCTGAGGTTCCAAGGGAGGAAGTGCCCGCATCGGCGCAACTTTGCAGAAGGGCTGCGGGCGGGCCGGAATGCGACGTGATCAGTATGTCCAGGCGTTCGCTCGAAATTCCGGTCGAAGGCGCGATCAATACACAGTCCATACAACGCGCGATTCTCTGACCTGGTCGGATAAAGTGCCTCGCTATGAACTCGAAGGCGGAATCCGGCACCGAAAATCATGTCGATCCCGCAAATATCGAGTCGCGGGGGCAGTTTGCTGAATCGCTAACTGCGTTGCGGAAGTCCGCGGGGCTGACAGTCCGCGACGCCGTCGAACGGTCAGGCGGTCTCCACGGAACCGTGGCCGGGTGGTTTTCCGGGCAGCACCTTCCGACACCGAACAGCATGCCGAAGTTCGTTGCGCTGTTGAAAGCATGCGGAGTCGATTCGGGCGAGCAACAGGAGAGCTGGATCAGCGCGGTCCAGCGCGTGCGGCAACTGACTGCCCGCCGCCGCGGCGACACCGTCGTTCCGTATCGCGGACTCGAATCCTTCCGTCAGGAGGACGCCGAGTGGTTCTTCGGGCGAGGTGAACTCACCACTGCTCTGGTGGAACGAGTCGCGGCGGCGACGCGGGGTGAGGGCAGCCGTCAGTTCATGGTCATCGGAGCGTCTGGCTCCGGTAAGTCGTCGTTGCTGCGGGCCGGTTTGGCTCCGAAGATTGCCGACCGCGATCCGCGGTTCGACGGTTGGCACGTGGAGGTTCTGCACCCGGGTTCGCAGGACATTCCGTCGTCGATCGGCGACACTCCCGCGGTCCTGATCGTCGATCAGTTCGAGGAACTGTGGACGCAGCGCGATCGTGATCGTCGCGAGGAATTCCTTCGGGCGCTCGCTGATCTGGGTGAGACCACGATCGTCGTGATCGGGATGCGGGCCGATTTCTACGGGCTTGCGGCCGAGGAGCCGTTGCTGCTTCCGTTGCTCGACGATTCGCCGATGGTGGTCGGTCCGCTCACCGAGGAGCAGTTGCGTGACGTGATCGTCGAGCCGGCAGTGAAGGCCGGGATGACGGTTCAGAGTGAGCTGGTTCAGGTTCTGGTCGGTGAGCTGACGCCGCGCGGTTCGCACACGGCAAGTGACCCGGGGGCACTCCCCCTCCTGTCCCACGCACTGCTGGGAACCTGGCAGCGCTCCACGCGTAAGACCCTGACGGTGTCCGACTACTACGCAACCGACGGCATCGCGGGTGCAGTTCAGCAGAGCGCCGAGGAAGTGTACGGCGAGCTGACCGAGAAGCAGCAGAAGTTGGCGCGCAGGATCTTCCTCCGGTTGGTCAACGTCGACGAGGTCACGCAGACGCGTCGACGAGCTCCCCGTACCGAGCTTTTTCTCGGCGACAACTTCGGCGACGTCAATACCGTCATCGACCTTTTTGCGCTGAGGCGTCTGTTGACTGTGGACGAGGAGACCGTCGAGGTTTCGCATGAGGTATTGCTGTCGGCGTGGAGTCGGCTGCGCGATTGGATCGATTCGGATCGCGCCGGTCTGGCGGTCCATCGCCGATTCACCTATGCGGCGCAGGTGTGGGAAGACAGTGGCCGCGACCCCGGTGCTTTGCTCGGGGCTGCCCGCCTACATCTGACCGAAGAATGGCTACGTACCGGTGAATTGGGCCTCGAACTGGAACCAAGCGAGACCCGCATCGCCGATCTCAACGCGACCGAGCGAGAATTTCTCGCCGCAAGTATCGCGCATCGGGATCAGCAGGAAAGTGCAGATCGGCGACGGACCCGCGTGCTACGACGGCTTGTCTCGGCGCTGGCTGCCGCGTCGGTGATCGCTTTGGTGCTGGCCGTGGTCGCGATGGTCGCCGGGTTCAGTGCCAATCATCAACGCGCCGAGGCAGATACGGCCCGTGACGAAGCGATGTCCCGCCAGGTTGCCACCGAGGCGACGCGGATGCGCGCCAAGGATCCGTCGTTGGCGGCGCAGCTTGCATTGGCCGCGTATGACGTCAGCGAGACCACGGAAGCCCGCTCGGCGCTGCTCGACGCGTCGGGTGTGCATGCGGCGACGCGCATCGTCGGCCCGCCCGGTGCCATGAAAGCTCGAATCAATCCCGCGGGAACCATTGTGGCCGTGGCAAGTTCCGACGGAATGGTCCGCCTGTATCCGATAGTCGAGGGTGCCGCGTCGGTAACGCCGGTGTCGGAATTCTTCGGGGTGGCGGAAGGGACGGCTCTGTTTGCGGCGTCGTTCAGTCCGGACGGGCGTTTGCTGTCGACCGGTGGAGCAGGCGGCGGCGCGCTGTGGGATGTGTCGGACCCGGCCAACCCGGTGCGCGGAACACTGTTCGTCGACGCGGATCACGTGGTGCAGGACATGGAATTCAGTCCGGACGGAACCAAGTTGATTGCCGGCACGTCGACGCCGGACGTGTTGCGATGGAACATCGACGACACCGCCGACGCGGTTGCACTGCAGCCGCTTCCGCATCCGGCTTCGGGAACCGTCACTGCCACGTTCAGTCCCGACGGCCGTTTGCTCGTGGCCGGTGGGCGCCAGAGCACTCTGCGGGTGTGGGATGTGACGCAGTGGGACAATCCCGCTGCGCCACCGATTTTTGCAACCGAACCCGACGGCACCACCAATCACTATCTGGGTGTTGCGTTCAGCGCCGACGGGCGGGAATTTGCTGCGGGATCTACGGCGCGAGAAGTGGTGCGCTGGGACATGGCAGATCCGGCTCGCCCGCGCCCATTGGCTGCGCTCACCGGGTTTTCCAGCTACGTCAACGAAATCAACTACAGCAACGACGGAACCCGTTTTGCTGCAGGTAGTTCCGACAACACCGTGCGAGTGTGGGATCCGCGTACAGCAGCGCTGATCGAGGTACTGCCGGATTCCGGCGCCATCACCACGGTCGACTACAGCGAGGACGGGCAGATTCTGGTCACCGGCGGACTCAACGGGGTGACACGCGTGTGGTCGATGCCGGGGCCAGTGTGGGCGGGAGCACGAGACACCATCTACACCAGTCCTTTTGCCGGTGACGGTTCGCGACTTCTGGCTGGCGTCGGCGCCAAGGGTAGTGCGTTGCTGGCGTGGAACACCGAGGATTTCGACAATCCGGTGTTGATGCCCGAGATGACACCCCGCGGTGAGGACAGGTTCACCGGGGCGTCGGCGATATCGGCAGATGGCCGGCTGGCGGTGGCCGGAACAGGTACGGGTGGAGCGTATTTGTGGGACATCAGCGATCCGACGACGCCGAGACTCGCCAGTGACCGGCAGGAGTACGTCGATGGCATCGTGGCCGTTGTTGCACTCGACCCGTCGGGAACGCTGTTGGCGGTGTCGTCACAGGATGACAACGTCTTTGCCTTGGTCGACGTCTCCGATCCTGCGGCGCCCGAGCTTCTGTCGAGGACCGATGCCGGGTCGTACCCGCAGATGATGGCGTTCCGGCCGGGTGACACCACGCTGGCCGTTGCCAACGCCAAGAACGAGGTCGATCTGTGGGACATATCCGATCGAGCTGCTCCGCGGATTGTTGCCAGTGTCGGCGGTTTCGAAAGTTATGCCCAGGCGGTGATGTTCAGTCCGGACGGTACGCTCATGGCGACCGGTAGTGCGGACCACAGTGTGCAGTTGTGGAATGTCGAGAATCCTTCGGAACCAAGGCAACTCGCACGAATGGTCGGTCCCGAATCGGCGATCTACTCAGTGTCCTTCAATCGGGCAGGTGAGTTGCTCTCGGCCGGCGTGGGTGATGGCACGGTGTGGTTGTGGGACATCACGGCGCCGCAGGACCCCGAGCGGTTTGCAGTGTTGACGGCGCAACCCGTGCGAGTCAACGATGCACAATTCGCGGGTGCGGCCGACCTGATTGCGGGTAGTGGCACCGAGAAGACAATTCGCGTGTGGGGCACCGATCCGGATGCTGTCTCCGCGCGGATATGCAGTACCGCCGGAACTCTCATCACCGAGGCCGAATGGGAGCGATACCTCCCCGGTGTGCCGTACCGAGATCTGTGCGAGGCCTAGAAGCCTCTCAGTTCAACCAGACCTCGACGGCCGGTTCGCTGCCCAGTTCACTTCCGCCGTCCAGGACAAGTAATCCATTGGGGCTGAGTTGGTAGGTGACGTCGTCGTTGCGGGCGGCAAAGCCTTCCCTGGTACGGATCGGATCGTCGATCTCGATTGTTGCTCCGTCACTGAGTCTTTCACCCTTGTAGTAGTAGCGGCCGACACCGGTTTCACAGACGACGACTCGTGAACCGGTAGTGATCGCAACAGCAACGGCGGGGTTGGACGCATTGCAGCGGGGACCGTTCGAGATGAAACCTTGCCGGTCCGTCCCGGTGACGGTGGGAAGGGGGCCGGACACCGTCGTGGTTACCCGGGGCGCGGTGGTTGTTTGTGGAACCGTTGTGGTCCGGGGTGCCGTGGTCGCTGCGTACGACTGCGCGGTGGTGTAGCTGTAGGTATTCGACCGGGCGTCGTCAGCAGCCTCCGTGACAGCGGTCGCGAACAGTCCCCAGAAGGCGATCCACGCGATGAAGAAGAGTATGCCGATCGCGGTGAAGATGTAACCGAGGATCAGGCCGGCGAGTGCCAAGCCGTCGCCCTGCTCACCGGTCCGTTTGATCTGACTGCGCGCGATGTGGCCGAACACGATTCCCAGTGGGGCAAAGAGGAACGCGAATACCAGCGCCAGGACCGCCAAGACGTTCGTTGGCTGCGGTTGCTGCCAGTTCTGTTGTGGGTACTGCTGCTGGTATCCGTACGGGCCCGGTTCGCTCATGCACTGATTTTGCGGTACGAAGTCAGGCAAACCGCGCAGGCGGTTGGTTAGCTGCGGACGCGTCGCTCCAACTGCGGTGCGATCGTCGGCCAATCCTCGTCCGTCATGGAAAAGAGGGCGGTGGTGCGCCAACTGCCATCCGTTCGCTGGCGGTGCTTGCGGAGCAAGCCCTCGTACTGCGCGCCCAGCTTGGCGATGGCGGCCCGGGATTGTTCGTTGAACTCGTCCGTGTGCCATTCGACGCGGACGGCGCCGAGATCGTCGAATGCCCGACGCAGCAGGAGAAGTTTTGCCTCCGGATTGATCCGAGTTCCCTGAGCGGACTTCGACAGCCACGTGTACCCGATCGCAAGACTGCGATACGCCGGGGCGATTTGATACAGCGAGGTGCTGCCCACTACGGCGTCGGTGCGCGTGTCGATCTGGGCGAACGCTACCCGATCCGGATTCGATTCGGCCGCCTCGATGTAGGCGACCGCCTCTGCGTGAGTGTTGATCGGGGCGGCTGTCCAGCGGAAGATGCTCGGATCGTCCGACGCGGCAATCAGTGCGTCGGCGTGCTCACGGACCAACGGTTCGAGCCGGACATGCGTGCCGGTCAATGTCGGTGATTGAAACCAGCTTTCGGTCATCTGCTGAGCTCCGGTATCGGTGGGGTTTTCTCGACAGCCGTCCCGGCGAGCGGATAGCGCAGCGGTACCCGCAAGAACAGGAAGAAGAACACGGCCAGCAACACCACATGACCCCACACGCTGGCCTGCACGACGGCTTCGTACTTGCTCGGATCGAGGTTCATGTCGAGTTGGTAGAAGTAGCGGAAGATGCCGATTCCCAATGCGGCATCGGCCACGAGATACGCGGCGATCCAGAACCATCGGATCTGAAACAGCACCAGGAACGGCAGCAGCCACAAGGTGTACTGCGGCGAATTCACCTTGTGCAGCAAGATGAATCCGCACAACATTGACGCGCTCACCGCGATCCACGGGAAATAACCGTCGCGCACAAAGCGTCGCCAGCCCAGATACATCGCCAACGCGAACGACAACAGGATCATCAGAGGGGACAGGATGCTCACCAATGCGTCGTAGTCCGCGTTGAGTTCGCGTACACCGAAGCCGTAGAACGGTCGAAGACCCCAGAACCACAGCGAATTGGTGGTGATGTCGGCGCTGCGCTTCTCCTGGAAACTGAAGGACGCACGCCAACCGTCGTACGAGATGAGGGCAAACGGAAGGTTGACGAGAACCACCGTCGCCACCGCGGCACCAGCCGTCATCAGCGCGCCGCGTACGTCGTACTTCTTGCCGTCTCGGCCGCGTGTCAGGACATACGCGAGAAGCGGAAGAACAAAGATTCCCGGATACAACTTCAGGCAGAAACCGATGGCCAGGATGATCGACGCCAGTATCGCCCGCGTCCGAAAAGGTATGCGCTCGAACGTCATCACGAAGATCGCGCCGACGCTGGTTGCAACGACGGGCAGCTCCCAGTTGTGGAACGCGTACAACACCAGTGGCGGGGTGGCCGACCAGATCAACGCGTACGCGCCGCTCATCCGGCCAAGCATCCACGCCGTCAGCAAGCCGAACGGGGCCAGGATCAACGCGGAATGTAGCAGGAACTCGGCATCGTTGTGGGATCCGATTCCGCCCAGCCACATCAGGATTCCGCTGAGCACCGGATACTCGACGGTTCCGCCGTAGAGGAAACCTTCTGGCGTGATGCCGCCGGTGACAAACGGAAAGAGGTGTTGGTCGATGCCGCGTCCGAGCCACAGAAGCTGGATGTCGGAGTAACAGACACGGACGTTCTTATCGACATCGAAGGCAAGGCTCCGGCCGTCCGGCGCAAAGGGCGCGCCGGCGCACCGTGCCTTGTTGAAGTAGCCCAGGGTCATGGCCAGCCCGCAGAGACCGACGACAAGCGTCAGGATCGACGCCGAGGTTTTCCGGTCCGTTCGCATGAAGCCCACCCTAGGGGCTCGCGCTGCAAGACGGTTCGACGAGCGCCCGTAAGCGCTCTGGGCGTTTCCTGTGATCGGGGACGCGATTTCGCTGGTCAGGGGCACCTCGTGTAACCTACGAGGGTTGCTGACGCAACGACCCTCCTGCCACGGATAGTCCGTGGCCGTTTTCACTTAGTCCACAGGAGGTGATGAGGTCTTATGCGTCATTACGAATTGATGGTCATCCTTGACCCCAGCCTGGACGAGCGCACTGTCGCTCCTTCGCTGGATACGTTCCTCAATGTTGTGCGCCAGCACGGCGGCACGATCGACAAGGTCGATGTCTGGGGTAAGCGTCGTCTCGCCTACGAGATCCTGAAGCATGCTGAAGGTATCTACGCGGTGATCGACATCAACGCCACTCCCGCCACCGTTGCTGAGCTCGATCGTCAGCTCGGTCTGAACGAGTCGGTTCTGCGCACGAAGGTTCTGCGCCACAACAAGTGATTTCTGTCGGTAGCGAACTCTAACCTCGCACCCAACAGACTTACATCAAAAGCAGGAGGAACCACATGGCTGGCGACACCATCATCACCGTCATCGGAAACCTGACGGCTGATCCTGAGCTTCGTTTCACCCCGGCGGGTGCTGCGGTGGCAAACTTCACGGTTGCTTCCACACCCCGCACCTTCGACCGTAATTCCAACGAATGGAAAGACGGCGATGCGCTGTTCATGCGTTGCAACATCTGGCGCGAAGCAGCCGAGAACGTCGCGGAGAGCTTGACCCGTGGCTCACGAGTAATCGTGAGCGGCCGGCTCAAGCAGCGTTCGTACGAAACTCGTGAGGGCGAAAAGCGAACTGTCGTCGAGCTCGAAGTTGATGAAATCGGTCCTTCACTGAAGTACGCCACGGCAAAGGTCAACAAGGCCAACCGTGGCGGCGGCGGTGGCGGCGGCAACTTCGGAGGTTCCTCCGGCGGGTCGGGCGGCGGACGTCCGAGCGCTGCACCTTCCGGTGGAGACGATCCGTGGGGCAGTGCCCCTCCGGCTTCGGGCTCCTTCGGTGGCGGCGGCAACGACGAACCGCCTTTCTGATCCGTACCTGATCAGGGACATCCAGAAAAGAGCAAAGACATGCCGAAGCCGCCCTTGCGCGACAAGGTTATGAAGAAGAAGGTCTGCACCTTCTGCAAAGAGAAGAACACGCAGATCAACTACAAGGACACGACGTTGCTGCGTAAGTACGTCAGCGACCGCGGAAAGATCCGTGCTCGTCGTGTCACCGGCAATTGCGTCCAGCACCAGCGCGACGTTGCCATTGCCGTCAAGAACTCACGTGAGGTAGCACTGCTGCCTTACGCCACCGTGGCTCGCTAAGGAAAGGGAGGAAAGAACATGAAGCTCATCCTCACCGCTGACGTGGACAACCTCGGTGCGCCTGGCGACACCGTCGAGGTCAAGGACGGCTACGGCCGTAACTACCTGCTCCCCCGCCGGCTGGCAATCGTCGCTACTCGTGGCGCCGAGAAGCAGGTCGAAGGAATCCGTCGTGCACAGGAACTGCGCGCAGTGCGCGGCCTGGACCACGCCAAGGAGCTCAAGGCCGCTATCGAGGGACTCGAGTCCGTAACGCTGTCGGTCAAGACCGCTGGTGGTTCGGGCAAGCTCTTCGGTTCCGTTACCGCTGCTGACGTCGCTGCTGCGATCAAGGCTGCCGGTGGACCGGTTATCGACAAGCGCACCATCGCGTTGCCGAAGGCTCACATCAAGAACACGGGCAAGCATGCCGTGTCCGTGAACCTGCATCCCGATGTGGTTGCCAAGTTCAACCTGAACGTCGTCGGCGCATAGTCGATTCGTTCTCTTGGCGAGCCCCGCACACTTCGGTGTGTGGGGCTCGACCTTTTTGTGCACATAGCGACTCGATCCGGGGTTGGGGATAACTGTCACAGTGTGACGTTCAACTTGTTGATCCGTGATCATTTGGGCTCCGCAACACGCCCGACACGCCGACGCGCCGACTGTCGAGATAGTTTTTTCATCAACAGGTGTGTGAAATTGCACATGCACATCTAGCTGGGGTTTTATGGGAAACACCAAAAGTTGTCCCCAGGTTATCCCCAGATGGTGCACACAGTTTTTCAGGAGTTTCCACAATTACTCCACAGATTCATCCACAGGCCCGTTTGTTTGTGGGCTGGCAAGTCCCTAACGTCGTCTCGGCGTCTATCTACCGACCGGTGATTTTCCACCAGCACGATGTCGGTGGGCGCAGGTACAAATAGTGAGGGCCCTGCGTTTTTCTCGCAGTGTCATCGAATGTTTTACGGGAAGGTCTCTCTGATGGCTGTTGTGGATGATCGAGGACCTTCCGACTACTCCGGACAGGATTACCCGGGGCCTCCCGAGTCCGAGCCTGATCAGGAATTCGGCCGCCAACCACCCCAGGACATGGTTGCCGAGCAGTCCGTCCTCGGCGGCATGCTGCTGAGCAAGGACGCCATCGCTGACGTCCTCGAGGTCCTGCGGCCGGGCGACTTCTACCGGCCGGCCCATCAGTCCGTCTACGACGTGATCCTGGACCTCTACAGCCGCGGCGAGCCTGCCGACCCGGTGACCGTCTCGGCTGAACTGGACCGTCGCGGTGAGCTCCGCAAAATCGGTGGCGCTTCGTATCTGGTGACTCTCACCCAGACCGTGCCCACCGCTGCCAATGCCGCCTACTATGCCGAGATCGTGGCCGAGAAATCAGTGCTACGACGCCTCGTCGACGCCGGCACCCGGATCGTTCAATACGGCTACGCCGGCACCGACGGCCAGGATGTCGCCGAGGTTGTCGACCGCGCGCAGGCCGAAATCTTCGAGGTGACCGAGCGTCGTACCACCGAGGACTTCGTGCCCCTCACCGAACTCCTCCAGCCGACGATGGATGAAATCGACTCCATCGCCAGCCGAGGCGGCATTTCCCTCGGCGTGCCTACCGGGTTCAAGGATCTCGACGAAATCACCAACGGTCTTCACGCTGGTCAGATGATCATCGTCGCGGCTAGACCTGGAGTCGGGAAATCCACCCTAGGAATGGATTTTTTGCGTTCCTGCTCCATCACCCACGGCATGGCCAGCGTCATGTTCTCACTGGAAATGAGCAAAACCGAGATCGTGATGCGTCTGCTGTCCGCAGAAGCGAAGATCAAGCTCGGTGACATGCGCTCCGGCAAGATGACCGACGACGACTGGACCAAGCTCGCACGTCGTATGAGTGAGATCAGTGAGGCGCCGCTCTTCATCGACGACTCCCCCAACCTCACGATGATGGAGATTCGCGCAAAAGCTCGGCGGCTCAAGCAGAAACACGATATTCGCCTGATCGTCATCGACTACCTGCAGCTGATGAGCTCGGGTAAAAAGGTCGAATCGCGTCAGCAGGAAGTTTCCGAATTCTCCCGTAGCCTAAAGCTTTTGGCGAAGGAGCTCGAAGTTCCGGTTGTCGCAATCTGTCAGCTCAACCGTGGTCCTGAGCAGCGAACCGACAAGCGCCCCCAGGTTGCCGACCTTCGTGAATCGGGCTCGCTGGAGCAGGATGCCGATATGGTCATCTTGTTGTACCGCCCTGATGCGACTGAGCGCGACGATCCTCGCGGTGGTGAAGCCGACCTGATTCTCGGTAAGCACCGTAACGGTCCGACCGCCACAATCACTGTGGCGCACCAACTTCACCTGTCCAAGTTCGTGGACATGGCGCGAGGCTAGCAACTGCCTGTCGAGATGCAGCGAAGATTAGCGAGACACGCCCCGCTACTTTGACGGGTCTTGGGCGAGTCGCCGAAGTTCGTCAAAGTATGTGCGTCGGACCGCGCGGTAGGTCGAGGTGGCGGGGAAGATATTGGCGGAGCAAACCATTGATGGTTTCGTTGCCGCCGCTATGCCTCTCGTCAGGCAGGCGTAGACGGCGCGTGATCGTCGAACTCATCGCTCTTGGCGGCATGCTTGGCGCGAAGGGCCTCGAGTTGGGCAGACTTGGCCGCGGCCATGCGTTCGCGGGTGGCGGCGGTACGAGCCGGAGCCGGTGCCGGGGCGGGGTCGACGAGGTCGGCGTCGAGGTCGGCGTCGAGGTCGGGGCGACGCGCCCCGGGAGGCGCCCCGACCTCGACGGTGTGCATCGCCTGGCCCAGCAAGATGAACGGGAGGATGAAGACCCAGAGGAAGATTGTGTACTCGCCGCTGTGGAAGAACACGGCCAGGTAGATGCCGTAGCTCAGGAACGCGGTGCCGATGAGACCGTTGACAACGCGGCGGCCGGGGTGCAGCTCGGAGGTCACCAGCGCCAAAACGATCACGCCGATTCCGCTGACGAACAGCGCCGTCACATAGAAGCCGAACACGTATTTCCCCCGTCACGAGCGGATAGAACGATGATCACCCTAGATCACCGGCGCCGGGACCTCTAACGTTTCGCTAATCTTCGCTGCATCTCGACACAACTGCTGCTGCCCCGCTGGAAAATTGGCGGTGTGCGTTGCTGCCGAGTGCGTCGGACCTCCACCACGTTGGTGGACGATGACCTCTTAAAGTGGAGAAAAAGCAGCGAAGTCGATCTGCCGACGAGCGTTGGACAGTGCAGTGACCACGCAGGTGCCGAGCGGGCCTTTCCTGTCGTAGAGGGTGGCAGTACCGATCGAAATTCCCTCGGAGGCAACAGCATTGTCTGCGCGAAGACCCAGTTCGTAACCGAGAGGCAGTCGCGACAACGTGAGGGTCATGTCCGCATTGATGTACCCGGCACCCTCGGATCCCCAATGGCATATGAGGTTTGCGGTGTCACCGAGCACCGCGGCGCGTTGGAACGGCGAGATCGGTTCCCCGTCCACGAGCGCAGGCAGGCTGTGCCACGCATTTTTGCGGTCGCCATTCTGGTTCGCTGCAAAATCGTGTGTCCACTCACGGTCGCTACTCTTGAACAGCGGCGGCGACCCCAGCGGCGAAACGCATCCTTCCGGAGGCACCGGAAGGTCCAGTACCGGACTCCACACACGACCGGCCGGCTCCGATCCAGTAGTCAGGAACACCACCGAGGCTCGTGCCCGCACTTGCTCGTCCTGCACGATGAAAGCATCCGCGGCGGTGATTCGCGTGCCTTGGCGGACAACCTCGCTGCGTACCTCGATCGGGGCAGTCGAGACCGGCTTGAACAAGTCCACTGTCAGCCGGGCCGGAACGAAGCCGGTCGGGCAGTGAGTCTCGAGCTGGCGAGCGAGTAAACCACATACGGCATGACCGCCGACCTGGGTCGGTGCCCAGGCGCTGACCGCCAACTGCTCCGCTATGAGTAGCTCCCCGCGTTTGGTGAAGAAACTGACCATCGTTGCCGACTTCCTTTTCAGTTCATCTCGTCTGCTCGAATATTTCGAAACGTAACATGTTCTAGTTTATTCTGGGTGAATATCGGTTTGCGATACCGATTCCAGGAAGGCTGAACAGTGTTATGAGACAACGCTTTCAGCGTGAACACCCACCACAGGCTCGCCGGCCTCGCCATGCGTGCTGACCGTGCTGTCGACGCTCCTGTGATCATGCGGCGCAGGTTTCGTTCGCAGATCGCTGGGGCCGCGACGTCTGCGGCCCCAGCGCGTTCTCATTCGAAATGGTTCAGTTGGCGGAGGGATCCGTTCTCAAGCTTGACGGCCGACCATGTCGAGAGCGGCGAGGTGACTGAAGAGCATGCTGGTTCCGATCGGGTTTCCGCCGCCGGGATAGACGGTGCCGCTGGGTGCGGCCATCGTGTTGCCTGCCGCGTAGAGGCCCCGAATCGGATTGCCGGCGGTGTCGAGTACCCGCGCTGCGGTGTCGGTCCGCAGCCCTCCCTTCGTGCCGAGGTCGGAGATGCCGAAGGTGGCTGCGTGATATGGGCCGCTGTCGATTGCCACCAAGGGTGATTCACCATTCGTGAACGCACGGTCGTAGGCCTCGTCGCCGCGGCCGAAGTCTTCATCGACACCCTTGGCGACCATTGCATTGAACCGGGCAACTGTTGCGACCAGATGATCGGCTGGCACACCGATCTTCTCGGCCAATTCCTCGAGGGTGTCAGCTGTGTGCCACAGGCCGGCCGCCTCGTACTTCTCGGTCTCGACCGTGGAGACGTTGGTGGCCCGAACCGGTGGACGCTCGCCCTCCTTGTTGTCGTAGATCATCCAGTACGGCAGAGTGACCGAGCCATCCTCCATCTGGTCGATGACATCACGGCCGAGGCGGTCGTAGGCCGACGACTCGTTGACGAACCGCTTGCCGTCCTGATTGACAAAGATGCCGCCGGTGAACCACAGCGCAAACACCGAGCGGCCGTCCGGATGAGTCATCCCCGGAGCCCACCAGGCTTCACTCATCAGGTCGATGTCGGCACCGACTGCCATTCCAGCCTGGTGTGCCCCGCCGAGGTTGCCCCGGGGGCTCACGGTGTCGCGGGCGGTGCCGGGCACACCGTATTTCAGGCGAAGCTCATCGTTGCCCTCGAAGCCGCCGGCCGCGAGCAACACGCCTTTGCTGGCCCGGATCGCGCGGCACTCGCCGTGGTGATCGACAATTGCGCCGACGACAACACCCTCCTCGACTACGAGCTCGACAAGTGGTGTGTTCAACCGCAGGTCGGCGTTCGGATACTTCGCAATTGCTTTGAGGAGTCGACCGATGAGCGACTGGGCCCCGACCAGCACGTCGGGTAGCGGAGCCCCAAGACGTTCCGTGTCGAGAGGTCCTCGCATCGACGCGCGGAGGTCTCCCACCTCTACTGCCGGAATCGGCGTCGGGACGATGTGTCGCTGGCCGTCGAGTCGGGCCTTCGGCGCTTTACCGAAATAATCAGGCCACGGCCGCATTTCGAACTCGAGGTTCTCATCCTGTTCGAGGTATTCGATCAGCGGTGCTCCACCCCGGACGTACGTGTCCTGCAATTCGCGCGGGGTGCGGTCGCCAACTACCGCGTGGTAGTACTCGAGCGCGTCTTCGATCGTGTCGTCGGTGCCGGCACGCTGCAGGACCGGGTTGCATGGGAACCACACACCGCCCCCGCCGGAGTAGGCGGTGGTGCCCCCGAACTTGTCGGTGGACTCGACCAAGATCACCTCGAGTCCTTCTCTCGCCGCGGTATATGCGCCGGTGAGGCCTCCGCCACCCGAACCCGCTATCAACACGTCGCATTCTTCGTTCCAGTTGACCATCGTCACTGTCCTTTCGATTGATACTGATTTTGATGGAAGAGGGCCAACGCCCCGGGTGTTGTGTCGACAGGCGAGGAGCGTCTCAGCGCATCGGTTGGGAAACCGTCGCAGAAGAGTTCATACAAGAAGATGAATTGCATGCCATGGCAACCCCGCCAAAACTCTATAGAGAATATCTCTCGGAAACCGTTGTGTCGCAGTCAAAATTCTCGGCCGATGGGTTCACTTCCTGCAGCGCCTCACGCCGACAATAGGTGATCACACCTATTGCGACAAGCGAACTCCGAAGCGGAATATGAACATCTCGCGCGCTGTGTCGAACAGTATCGGCGTATCGGCGAAACCGAGAATCAAAAGACCAGCTCGCAGCGTTATGAAAAATACATTAACGGCGTAATATGCGGGGCAACAATATAATTGAAAATCTGTACTAAACTTCGTCGAGACTCGTCAGAGTTGGAGCGCGAGGTAGGTTGGATGAAGGCAAGACCTGATTCGGTTCGACGAACTAGGGATCTTCTCCGGGCCGCGGTGCTGCGTGGAGATTTCGTTGACGGCATCCTTCCGGGCGAGCGCGAACTCGTAGGTTCCTATTCGGTGAGTCGGGGGATCGTCCGCGAAGTTCTGACGCTCCTTCGGGACGAAGGGTTGATCGCGCGGACTCAGGGCGTGGGCACGCACGTGGTCGCCCCTACCGCGCACAGGCGTCTCGAGGACATTCAAGACACTGCAGAATCGAAGAGCGACAGTCTCTTCAATGAGAGATTGCGGCTGACATCGTTCGAGAGCACAGTGATCTCAGCGCCCGGTGCTGCATCGAGGGCGCTCGAGGTGCCAACAGGAACACCATGTTTGCGCGTGGACTACGCGGCGGGCACGATCAGTGGAGACGTAGACGCCGCAGCCACCAACTACGTGTTGTTCCCGGAAGCGCAGCGATTGATTGACACTCCCTTCGTTGTCGACTGGTATGCCTACCTCTCGAGTGCCGGAGTGAAAATCGGTGGGTCCGATTTCACGGTCAGTGCGGTGCTCTCAGATGAAACTCTGGCGTCGGTATTGAGAACCACCGAGGGGGCGCCCTTGCTGTTGTTGGAACAAACCATCCGAGACATGTCGGGGCGAGTCTTCAACTACGCGATTGCCCATGCACGACCTGACCGCTTGCGGGTCGTTTCCCATTCCGTGCGGGGCGCAGCGACTTTCGACAGGACAGCTGTCCCTGAACGAGGCGAAAGACCGAACCGAATCCAGTGACTGCCTAAGTGTGTGCGATGGCCGTGCTGAGACCGGCCGTCGTCGCGGGGTGCCAGCTGAGGCGTCGTGCGACCTGGTGGTCACCAACCTCGACGGTGGCGTTCGGGCGCGCCCCCGGCAAGAGCGTTCAAGGCAGTTGGTTGATGCTCGGACCGGCTGGCCTAGCGGCATGTTCTCACTGAGTGAGACCTGGGACACCCTGGTGTGCGTTGGATCGTAATCATGACGCAGACGGATCGCCAGTGTCTGTGCGAATGGCGGTGTTTCGGCTCGTTATGTACTAGTTCATGGAGACTGATGCTGCTGTCCATGTATGCGCGGTGGTTGTAGTTACGGATCGGATGTGCCCGACTCGTTGCTGCCGGGCCCTTCCTGTTGGATCTGCCGTCTCGATAGCACAAGAATGTGAAAACTACTCCGGCACAGCGTAACCCGCATTTTGCTTCCAGGTCTGGACGAAGTCTGCGTTCCTTCGCCTTGTCTCCGGTGAAACAAACACATGCACAAGTATTCAATCCTGCACTTGAAATGAATAGGTGCGGCGTAATTCCCCGATGAGGAGTCAGAAATGGCACAGGTTGAGACCGTTCGAGGTTCGATTGATACGTCCGCGCTCGGACGAACCTATATGCACGAGCACATCTTCATTCTCAATACCGAGATGCAACAGAACTTTCCAGAGGAATGGGGAGACGAAGACGATCGCGTCGCGGACGCGGTCGCGAAGTTGCGGGCCCTGGCGGCGCAAGGTGTGCAGACAATTGTAGATCCAACAGTGGTGGGACTGGGCCGTTACATACCGCGGGTCCAGCGTATCGCCGAACAGGTACCCGAGTTGAACATTGTGGTAGCCACTGGCTGCTACACCTTCACCGACGTCCCGTTCTACTTCCAACATCGGGGGCCGGCACTCAATGCAGTGATGGGCGCGGAGGTTCCTGACCCGATGGTCGATCTTTTCGTCAAGGACATCACCGTGGGCATTGCCGACACCGGAGTCCGTGCCGCATTGCTCAAGTGTGCGATCGATGCTGAAGGACTCAGGCCGGGTGTGGAACGGGTAATGCGCGCAGTGGCGAAGGCGCACCACCTGACCGGCGCCCCGATTACGGTGCACACTCATCCGGAGAGTGAGACGGCCGTCGACGTCAAGCGAGTGATGTGTGACGAGGAAGGCGTCAAGCCCGAGCGGATTGTGTTGGGCCACAGTGGCGATAGCACGGATCTAGATCATTTGACTGAACTGGCGGAGAGCGGATTCATACTAGGAATGGATCGATTCGGTCTCAACGTCAATGTCTCTTTCGAAGAGCGGGCGGACACGCTGGTCGAGATGTGTCGACGGGGGTACGCCGAGCAGATGGTGCTCTCGCACGACGCGAACTGCTTCTTCGACTGGATGGACCCTGCGCTCAAGGACATGATGCCTGGGTTCGACTACCTGCATATCGAAAAGGAGGTCCTCCCGTACGTGCGTGAGCAAGGCGTCACCGAGGAGCAGATCACGGCGATGTTGTTCGACGTTCCCCGCCGCTACTTCGAGAACGTCAGCACTTACTAGAGTGAGTTCTCGCGCCGCCGTACTTCTGGGCGAAGACGCTACGTCAGCCCGGAAGTATCGACGCGGCACCGTCAAGTTGTTGAGATCACCTGAGCGGCGACGATGCGGTGGTGTCGTCGATGTCGCTGAAAGTCATTGTCTGGGCGTGCCTCGTGCGATTCGCAACCGGGCTCAACGCCGATGCGTGGGTCAGTCTTCGGTGGTCCACGCTGAGAGCGCGGCCCGCTCGTCCGCGGACAGGCGACGCAGCGTACCGGCGTCAGGGTCGGCGAACGCGAGTTGGGTTGTGGCGGTGACCGCGGGCTTCGAGTCCGGCGCGGCGTGTGCGGAACGAACCTCGTAGCGGAGGGTGACATCGACGGCGCGGAGCTTCTCGATCCACATGGTGACCGAGAGTGGGCTGTCGGAGTGCTTGAGCGGGGTGCGGTACCGGACCTCGATCCCGGCGACGACGGACGTCTCGAAAAGGTGCGCGATCTCGGGGCCGGCGGAGAGCAGAGAGTCGATGCGGGCTTCCTCGAGGAGCGTCACCATGCGGGCGTGGTTGACGTGTTTGAAGATGTCCATGTCGGACCACCGGACGATGACATGTGAGGTGTAGGTGCGGGCGGTCATCGGTGGAAATCTCCTCGGCTCGTGGTGAGGTTGTCATTGTCGCAGGGCGGATGGCTTCTGGTGGAGACTTGCCCAGCCAGGCTTCGCGAGCCGTGATCCGATCAACGTCCGCTAGATCAGTGCGCCGGAATGCACCCAAGCACTCTCAGGGAGGCGCACCCCGCCATCCGGGAACGACTTGTGTGCAGAATTACCCACACACGCCGGCTAGGGTCCGGATCGGACACCTTCACCGATGTGGAAATATTGCCGCTACGGGTGGTCGAGTAGCGCCGCGACATCCAGCGGATTCGGCCACTGCATGGATTGCTCAGGAAGGGACTGCAAGCCGTCGGCGATGATCCACACTGTGCCCGTTGCGTCGACCGTGATTGCCGGTCGGATTGCGAAGATCGGTGCGCTTTTCACCGGTTCGAGGGTGGCGGCATCCAGGAGCGTGAGCAGTCGATACCGTCGTGTCGGATCACAGTCACCCGGCCGCTGTCCGATTGGAGAGGCGTCGCTCGATGGATGAGCCACCGTACAGACATAGGTGCCAACCTGCTTGACGTGGAACGGTTCCCAACCGAGATCGTACTCGTCGCCCAGTGACAGGTCGGGAAGGATCGTCGACGCCGTACCGTGATTGAACAGCCGCAGCGGGGATCCAGCGAGGAAGAGACGCTGCCGACGCGGGCCTGGAACCGATGACAGGACGGGCCCTGTGGTGACGTCACCAGCAGTGGTAACCCGCATCAGCCGTCTGCTCGATTCTCGATCGGATACTCTCGCCTCGAGTAGTGCGAGAAACGAATCACCCTCTACAGCAATACTGTTGACGTACTCGTCCGGAGCCTTCACTGCAATCGGATCCGCCCCCGGTGTGTGCAACCACCACCGTCCGCCCGGTGAGCAGGCCAGCAAGATTTCCCCGACGACAGCACCGGCGTGTACCGGGACGTCGCTGACGCGGCAAGGTTCGAATCCTGTTGTGCATCGATAGGTTCCGTCTGTACCGGCCACCCAGCACCCGCCCGGGGTGGCCCACACGTGCCGTGAGACTCCGGTCGGCCCGGGTAGGACATGTTCGGTGGCAACATGTTCGGAGTCGATACTGGCCACGATTGGGAGTCCACTGTCGACCGTCCACAGCACGTCTCCCGCCGCACTCACATCACCCGGAACGAATTGCGGCCGAACGGGGTGGGGTGGGACGTCGTCGAGGTCGAGTTCGATCCATGCCCCGCTTTCGCGATCCACCTCGTATACGTCGTCGCGCATGAACACGTCGGTGTCGAAGAACCGTGGTGATTCGGTGACCTCGCGCAGTGAGCGGTGTCCTGGCACGATCGCCCACCCGTGACTGTCGGGTTCTCGCCGGTATCGCAAGCTGAGCAACTGGACCCGGGTCACACGGCCACGCACTCGTGAAGTGATCTGGTGACTCAGCGTTCCGTAGAAGCGGCCGGTCAGCTCTACGTGGCCGGAGCGCGGGTGAAATCCTCGCCACGACGCCTCCCACCCGTCACCGCGTAGCACCCCGCTCCATTCCCAGCGGTGCGGTGAATCCTCCCCCGTGTGCTGGAAGATCGGGGGATGCCCATCGGCTATGAGGACCGCACGAATCGTTACGGCGTCGATGTTCTCGGCCGGGAGTTCCGTGAAGTGAAGTGGGAAGTCGAGCACCATGCCGATCTTCGGTGGCGGTATCTCCCCATCTTCGATGGCGAGTCCTTCGATCTGCACGGCGAGCGTGCGGTGGCGGCTCATGCGCCTTTCGGTGAAGTCATAGCGTCAACAGTACCCAGCGTCAATCGGCGCGTAATGACTGGCGACATAATTGCCCCAGTAGCCTTGTGCCATGACTTGGCCGTATATGGGAGACCGCTGGCGCTGCCCTTTCTCCCGGTCGTCGAGCATATGAGCAATCTGGCTGACGCGGCTTCGTTCTCCGTGCAGACGAACACGGGTAGACCGTTGAGCTTCGCACCGGATTCGGTGGCTGACGTCGACGTCTTTCTCGGCGAGATCGCCATCGAAGTTGAGGGCAGCTACGAGCTGGCGGAGTTGATTTTCAAACTGGGTGGCTGGCCAGTCGTGAAACTGCCTTCGGGGTACTACGCGAATCCGATCGACAAGGCTTTCAAGCGCGTGGATAACGGGTCCCAGGACAGCCTTGTGTCGTTCTGGACGGCAGCTGTTGGTGTCTGGGAACTACTTGTCCTGCAACGGAATCGCCCGCGAGATCAGCTCCGAGATCTTTGTCGCCGGCAACTCCCCGTCCGGTGCCTGCGTGATGTTTGTCAGGACAACGATGATCGTGCCGTCTGATTCCCGACGCGTCGTTTGGGTTTGGTAGCCGCTCATATGGCCCTGGTGCCCGGTGAGTCCGTTGAGCTTCGCGATGCCCAGTCCGTAGGGCATCGCGCCGCCGGTGACGAAGTCGAGTCGTTCTTCTTGCATTTCGGGATCCAAGAGATCCCCGGCAACGAGAGCGCGGCCCCAGATCGCCATATCGTCGGCAGTGCAAATGGCTTCGCCCGCACCGAATCCCCAGGAGGGATTGGAGTTCGTCACATCGATCAAATCCGGTTTCGGTGCCGGCGGGCTCGGGTTGTCCCACTCAGTGCCGTATTGATAGCTGCGGCTATACGGGGCGGGAAGCGTCGAATCCGCCTGGGCGGGCATCGAACAGCCGGTCATCTGCAAAGGGCTGAAGATGCGATCCTGCACGAGGGCGCCAAGTGAGGCACGGCCATGCTGTTCGGCGATAAGGGCGAGCATCACGTAGTTGGTGTTCGAATAATCCCAGCCTGCCCCTGGCGCAAACTCGGCCGGTTGACCGACCGTGGTAGCGAGGAGTTCCTCCGGACTCCACACTCGTGCAGGATTGTTCGCAAGATCATTCAAGAATTGGTCGGGTGTATAGGTGGGGATGCCCGACGTCATGTTGAGTGCTTGCCTGATGGTGGCACCGTTGGTATCAAGCGTCGGAAAGTAGGGTGCCAGTGCATCATCGAGTCCGAGCTTGCCCTCTTGGGCGAGCTGCAGGACCACCGTCGCGGTCAGTGTCTTACTGATACTCCCGATTCGAAAGTGGTTCTCCACCTTCATAGGTTCGTTCGTGTCGATATTTGCGACGCCTGCCGCAACTTTGTAGGTGCCTCGATCGGGACTGGCGACAATGGCAACCAATCCAGGTATCCCCATTTCCTCCATCTGCTCGTTGATGACGGGTAGTACCGCGGACTCGAGCGAGGTTTGTGCAGAATCGAATTCCGTTGATGTCGAATCGGTTTGGCTGGCTTCTCCGCTCGCGCAGGCTGTCAGCGTCACCATCACAATCGCGAGTGTCGTGGCTGCGAGTTTCATGGCATCTCCCTGAAGTTGACGACGTCGTCGTTGAGCGGAAGTTGGTTGGTTCGTTCACCGGCATTCGGCCCCGTCACGAAAGCGTCTGTTGCAGTGCATGCTCGGAGCATCAGGCAGCGGGCGGAAAGTCGACGATGGTGGAATACAGAGGGAGCTGATTCTTGCGCTCTCCGGCATCGGGACCCTCCGAGACATTGACGAAAATGCCTTCGCCGGTAGAAGAAGCCTCCACGCCTACAGCTCCGACGAATGTGAACCGGTCGATCTCGTATGGGACGTTGTCACCCGACAGGGGTAGCGGCGCTCGGGACACGTGAAAGTGGAGGTGCGGCGCAGTCGTGTTCCCTGAGTTGCCGAGTTTGCCGATTACCTGCCCTCGGGTGACGGTGTCACCGACCTTTACCGACGCGCTACCCGGGATCATGTGTGCGTAGAAGGCGAAGTTCCCGTCACCGATGTCGATAATGACGTAGTTTCCGGCCAACTGATCAACGGCGACGCCCTCCGGAAGGATCTTGGGCGGAACATCCGGCATGTCCGACACCACGGTCACGACCTTGCCGTCGGCAACTGCCAACAACTCGGCGCCGTATCCGGAGTAATCCTCGTTTCGGGTTCCGTCGCCGACAGCGATTGCGTCGCCCTCATTGGTTTGCATCCAGTCGATGGCATAGCGCTCGGCGCCGTTCATCCTGCCGCCCAACGCCATCACTACGCCCCGGTGCGCATTTATCACGCAACAGCTGTTGTCGGCAATCCACCCATCACCGGCAACCGGCGGCCCGATGACGACGGGCGAGGCCCTACTTGTACGAACCGTCCCGCCGATCTGGGTAGTGCTGTCCGGGTACAACGCGCCGTGTGCTTCCGATCCAGGCGTCGCCGCGCCGAGCGTGGCGCTGATGCGGTGTGTCACTTCGGCCGGAACATCGTCGCGGCTGTCGTAGACGTCATCGAGAAGGAGCACTACCGTGCGACCCGCGGCTATGTCGCCGGACGTCGGCGGGAACTGGAGAGTCCGTGCTGCCACCTCTGCTTGTCCTGCGGTGGTGACGACCTTGCCGTCAGGCCCGTCGGCGAGGGTCTCGACCTGCGTGATCGTCACCGGGCGAGGTGTGACGTTGAGCAGCTGGATCTCGTAGGCCACATGAACTTTCCCGTCGGTGCCGGTGACCGGAATCGGATCCGGTCCGAGAGTGTTGATCACCAACGGCGTCGCCACATCTTTGTCGAGGGGATACCCCGGCGGAACCCCGCCGCGAGGATCGACGGTCGGTGTCGAAGCTGTCGTCGAGTCGGTGGAATCGATAGATGAACATGCCGCCAGCAGGGCTGCGCATGCAACGAGAACTATTGGGGCCCTTCGCATTGTCGGTGTCCTTACTTGGGGAAATTGATGACGTCCGAATTGAGCGGGAGCTGATCGGTTCGCTCTCCCGCGTCCGGTCCCTTCACGAGGGAATCTGTGGCCGTCGAGCCCACGAATGTGAAGCGGTCGATCTCGTAGGGCACGTTGTCGCTGGACAAAGGCGCCGGAGCCCGAGAGACATGGAAGTGCAAGTGAACCTCCGTGGTGTTGCCCGAGTTGCCCAAGTCTCCGATTACCTGGCCGCGGGAAACCTTGTCTCCGACCTTTACCGACGCCGATCCAGGGATCATGTGCGCATAGAAGGCGTAATTGCCGCCGCCAATGTCGATGATCACGTAGTTGCCACCGAGTTGATCGAACGTCAGACTTTGGTTGACTTGATGCGGCGGCTCGTCCTTCTTGTCAGACACAACTGACACAACGGTGCCGTCGGCCACCGCCAACAGCGGTGCGTCGTAAGCGAAGTAGTCCTCGTTCTTCGAGCCGTCACCGTCGCTGGAACTGAGAACCGGGTTGTTCATATCGATACGCATCCAGTCGACGGCATAACGTTCGGTCCCGTTGATCCGTCCGCCCACCGCCATCATCGCTCCACGGTGCGATGTGATCACGCAACAGCCGTTGGCCGCCACCCAACCGTCACCTGCGAGGGGTGGCCCGATGGTCACTGGCGAACGTGCACTTGTCTTGACCGCTCCACCGATCTGAGTCACGGTGTCCGGATATCTCGCATTGAGGCCGGAATCCTGTGTGATGAAGGGGCCATACGAGGTGACCAGCCGATGGGTCACCTCAGCCGGTACGTCCGCGGGAGTGTCGTAGACCCCATCGAGTACCAACACAACAGTGCGCCCGACGGGGATGTCGGTAACCGGCGCCGCTTCGAAATTTGCCGACGGGAAGGTACGGGCCAGCACCTCGTCTTTCGTCAGGCTCGCTACTACCTCGCCGTCCGGCCCACCGGCCAGTGTGTCGATCTCAGTGATGGTCGCGGGCCGCGGCGACAAGTTGAGTACCGAAATTTCATAGGCCACATGAACTTTGCCGTCTGTACCGGTAACCGGAATCGGATCCGGCCCTAGTGCCGTAATGACAAGTGGCGCCATCACATCGGCATCAAGCGGGTAGCCGGGCGGGATGCCACCGCGGGGGTCGACGGTCGATGTCGCCGACGATTTGGTGGAATCGGCAGCTGACGAGCAAGCCGCAAGTAGCGCGGCACATGCAACGAGGACTAGTGAAGCTCTACGCATGGATGGTGTCCTTTTATGAATAGGCAATTCCTCGCCGCCGTAAATCAGTCAGTTTCAGATCCATTCGTCGTCATGAACCCGAGAGCGGAATCAGATATGCCGGGTCGACGTATTGTTCGAGCATATGCACGAATTGCCAGTTTCATCAATGAATTTCGAATCTCGAAATTGCACGGCTGGAGAGCCGCACATGTAGTCGAGGCCACCCAAGCTCGCTCGCACACACGTGACCAGGTAATCAACGTCGTTGCAGGGCCTTTCACAAAGAAATGCGTGTTTCCGGACTGGAATATTTCACCCTCCGCTTCACCCTACGTTTCACCCTCGGCTGCAGTGGGGTAGTACGAGAAATTGGCGATCCAGAGAGCAGCAGCTGCTTTCGGCTTCTCCAGCGACACCTAGGCTTGAAGAATTACACTGAGCAAGTTCGTCATTCGCACACAATCGCCTTCCGTTTCCCTCAGAGCTGGACGTTCAATCGCAGCGGGGCTGCCCGACGCCGACCCCGGCGAAATGCGCTGTCAAACAGGCGCTGTCAAGTTGTTTGGGATGCAGCAGTTTTCGGGAATAGCAGGCAATCACCCGGAGCGATCGGTCAAGCAGCGACGTTCAGTTCGGTAGCCTGATTCCATATTTGGAATCGAGCGGCTATCTCGGTGCGGTGGTCGGTGGCGGTCATACGGTGACGGGGCGAGTGGAAGTGTTGGGAGATCCGGCTGAAAACGGCGAGGAATCGTTGGGCTGAGCTGAGAGTGCGAAACCCTTTCATGGTGCGTTCGCGTTGCCGGGTCAGTTGATGGGAGTTCTCGCACCGATTGGTCAAATATTTGTTCTGCCGGTGCTCAGTTGGCGGCATCGTATTCGGGGTACTTGCGGGCAGAATCTTCGAGGAGAACAGATTGGCTGAAAATCGAGCTGGCTCCTTGGCTGTTCTCGGAAAACCGGGAACAGCTCACCGTGAGGGGCGAGCTGTTCCCAGGGTTGGATTTCGTCAGTCGGCTAGGAACTTCAGGACTTCGGGGACGAAGGTCTCGTGGTACTGGAAGATGCCGCCGTGCCCTGAGTTGGGGTAGATCGTGATTTTGGAGTTGGGCAGGCGCCTGGCCAGGTCCTCGGAGTGCTCGCTGGCGACCATGAGGTCGTTGTCGCCGTTGGCGACGAAGACCGGCGCGGTGATCTTCGAGAGGTCGTCCGGTGCGTGGAGTCCGCCGGTGGTGATGGCTCGGAGCTGCGCGATGCGGGCCTGGTTCGAGATCGGCTTGTCGCGGTCGGTGGTTCGTTCGGCGAGGCGGTCGAAGTAGGCGTTTGCGGCTTTCTTGCCCTCCGCGTTGCGGGGGAAGAAGAGGAAGTGGCGGGCGTCCTTGCGGGCCAGCGCCGCCTTGGCGTAGGCGCCGCCGACAATGAACGGCATCTTCCAGATTCCGCCGCCGCCGCGTGGTCCCGTTCCGGCAACGACCATGCGGCGTACGAGGTCGGGTGCCTGTAGGGCGATCATCTGAGCTACGGCTCCGCCCACGGAGAAGCCGAAGAGGTCGACTTTCTCGTGGCCGAGCGCCCGGATGAAGGCGATAGCGTCGGCGCCCATCTGCTCGAGGTCGGCTGGCACCTTGGAGTTGGTGCCGCCGACGCCTCTGTTGTCGAAGGCGATGACGCGGTGCTGAGCGGCGATGCCGTCGATGACGCGGGGATCCCAGTCGTCGAGGACTGCGGCGAAATGGTGCAGGAAGACCACTGGTACTTCGGAGTTGGCTCCGAGTTCGCGGTAGACGTAACGTACTCCGTCCACGTTGATGCTGCTGGTCGGCACGTCTTTCCAGGTGGTCATGAGATCTTCTTCCGTGATGTGGTTGTGGTGGAGCTCTGCTGGTGGGGTCCGCGCTGGTCAAGGCGAGCCAGGACGCCGAGCACCGACGAGATCAGGACGACCTGCCCGTGGTGGGCCGGTACCTGTCTTGGCGCCGTTCCTGCGTTCAGTGTGAGAGGAACTCGACGGCGGAGGGGGCGAACTTGTCGTGGAATTGGAATATGCCGCCGTGCCCGGAATCGGGGTAGATGATCAGTTCGCTTCCGGGGATTCGGCGGTGCAGGTCTTCGGAGAGGTTCGACGGAACCATGCGGTCGTGATCGCCGTTCGCGATCAGGGTGGGCTGGCTGATCGCTGACAGATCTACCGGTGTGGAGCGTCCCCATCGTTTGATGGCTTTGAGTTGGGTTCGGAATGCCTTGACCGAGACGGATGTATCGCGGTCTTCGGTCCGCTCTTCGAGTCGTTTGACGAATGCAGCAGCGGCGCGTTTGCCGGTGGTGTTGCGGTTGAAGAACAGGAATTCCTTCGGGTCGGACCGCGTCAGAGTAGCTCGCATCAGGTCGTAATAGGTTGTGCCGGCGACCTTGTCGATGTCTTTACCGCCTGCGGGGCCGGTGCCGGTGAGGATCAGACGGCGGACAAGTTCGGGGTGTTGGATCGTAAGTTCCTGGGCAACCATTCCGCCGAGAGAAAAGGAGAAGATGTCTACCTTTTCGAAGCCCAGAGCGTTGATGAAGGTGACGGCGTCATCGGCCATGGCCTCGATACTGTCGGGAACTTTCCCGGTGGAGGCACCGACGCCACGATTGTCGAAGGCGATGACGTGGTGGTCCTTCGCGATGGCATCAGCGATGCGCGGATCCCAGTTGTCGAGGTTCGCGGCGAGGTGTACGAAGAAGACGACGGGGATTCCGCCCTTCGGTCCGAGTTCGCGATAGGCGTAGGTTACGTCGCCGGCGGTGACGGTTCGGGTGCGCGCCTTCGCGTAGGACGTGATTACGGGGCCGTTGTCGGTACTCATCGCGAGGTTCCGGTTTCGGTGGTGGTTTCGTTGCGTCGGGTGTTACTGATGACAGCTTTGCCTCGGATCCCGCCCTTGCTCAGTGCCTGGAGCGCCTGCGGGGTCTGGTGGAACGGGAAGACCTGTCCGACGACAGGGCGGAGCACGCCGTCGTCGACGAGCCCTGTGATGTGGCGGAGTTGGTCACCGCTGGCGTGCATGAAGAGAAACTCGTAGCTCACACCGAGCTTGCGGGCCCGACGGCGGACGCCAAAGCTGAGGCCGGTGATCGCCAGGCGCAGTAGCGGATTGAGGCCGCTCTCGCGGGCGAAAGCCGGGTCCGGGGGGCCGGAGATCCCGATCGCCTTGCCGCCGCGACGCAGCACGCGCAGCGACTTTTCGAGGTTCTCCCCGCCGAGGCTCTCGAGCACGAGGTCGTAGTCGTGCAAGACCTGCTCGAAGTCCTGACTGCGATAGTCGATGACGACGTCAGCGCCGAGGCCGCGGACGAAGTCCGCGTTGGCGGCGCTTGCTGTGGTCGCCACAGTTGCGCCGAGATGTTTGGCGACTTGGATTGCGATGGATCCGACACCACCGGCGCCGGCGTGGATGAGAACTTTCTGTCCTGGCTGGACGTTGCCGCGCTCGACCAGCGCCTGCCATGCGGTTAACGCGACCAGAGGCAATGAAGCTGCTTCCTCGATGCTGATTGATGCCGGTTTGAGGGCAAGATCGGCCTCTGCGACTGCGATGCGCTCCGCGAACGTCCCGATGCGATCCTTGTCGGGGCGGGCGTAGACCTCGTCGCCGGGTTTGAAGGACCGCACTTTCGCGCCGACCTCAATGACAACACCGGCGAGATCGTTGCCGAGGATCAACGGAAGCGTATATGGGAGTATCTGTTTGAATTCGCCGGCACGAATCTTCTCGTCGAGTTGGTTCAGCCCGGCCGCGTCCACTCGCACGAGTACGTCATGCTCACCGACTACCGGCTCTGGGACGTCTGATTCTTGCAGTGGCCCTTTGTATTTGGTGACGACAAACGCTTTCATGGCGTTGATCCTTCTGCTGTGGGAACAGGCAGCTAGCGAGGCGTCGCGGTCATCTCTGTTCCGCGACGCCTCCGCTGGCTGTTCAGGCTTCGGTGGCCTTGAGCTGGGGGTAGAGCGCTTCGATGGGTGCGCTGAGTCCCGACTTGACCTGAGCGGAGGCTTCGTCGGCAAGGACTTCGTACTCGCCGGCCTCGACTGCGTCGAACACAGTGCGCACAAGATCCGCGGGCTGTGTCTTGGGATCAGTGGAGTTCGCAGCCATGGGGGTGTCGACGTAGCCGACGTGTACCCCGACGACATGCACACCCGCAGGTGCGAGTTCGAGTCGCAGGGAATTGGTCGCCGACCACAAAGCTGCCTTGGTGGCGCTGTAAATGCCGGCGACGGCGTACCAGCTCAGTAGCGAGTGGATATCGATGATGACCGACTCGTCCTTGGCAGCAAGGACCGGGGCAAAAGCGCGGGCAAGGAAGAGGGGGCCGAGGAAGTTGGTCTCGACGTTGGTGCGGATCTCCTCATCGGTGTGGGTGAGGATGCCTGGGCTGGACGGCGAGGCGCCGGCGTTGTTGATCAGAACGGTCACGTCCGGTGCGGCGGCGACGGCGGCCTGGATGGACGCGGGATCGGTGACGTCGAGGGTGAGGGGGACGATCCGCTCGTCATCCCACGTACGAGGTGTGCGCGCGGTGGCGTAAACCTTCGACGCGCCGCGGGCAAGAGCTTCGCGGACGAAGTGAGTGCCGATGCCGCCGTTCGCTCCGGTGACGAAGACGACGGATCCGTTGAGTGAAGGCATGTCAGGCTCTTTCTGTTGCGAGGATGGTGGTCAGACGCGCGCGAGTGTCGGGTAGTCGGTATACCCCGTTTCGCCACCGCCGTAGAGCGTGGTCGGGTCCACATCGTTGAGCGGGGCATCGTTGCGCAGGCGTTCGACGACGTCGGGGTTTGCCAGCGCGAACTGTCCCAGTGGCGCGATATCGGCCAGGTCGGCGTCGATGTCGTCGGCGATCTGCTCCCGCGTGCGTCCGTAGCGCACCACGAGTACCGCAGTCGGCCATACATCGCGGACAGAGCGGAGCAATTCGTCGTCACCGACATGGTGGACGTGAAGATAGGCAAGGTTCAGCGCCGCGAGTTCCCCGACCAGGTGCGTGTACTGGGTTCGAACGCTTTCGATATCACCCTCGTTGATCCCGCCCAACGGCATCGACGGCGACAGTCGGATTCCCACCCGGTCGGCTCCGATCTCCTCGGCCACCGCGGCGGCGACCTCGATCACGAAGCGCGACCGGTTTTCCACCGATCCGCCGTACTGATCAGCGCGGTGGTTCGAGTTCGGCGAGAGGAATTGGTGCAGCAAGTAGCCGTTAGCGCCGTGAATTTCCACGCCGTCGGCGCCGGCCGCGATGGCGGAGGCGGCGGCGTGGCGGAAATCGGCGATCGTGGTCTCGATGTCCGAGATACTCAGCTCTCGCGGCACCGGAGTTTGCTGCGGACCTGTTGCGGTGAACATGTCCTGATCGGCAGAGATGGCCGACGGCGCTACCGGCTGGCGGTGGTGTGTTGTGTTGTCGGGGTGCGACATCCGGCCAACGTGCATCAGCTGGATGAACAACGCCCCGCCTTCGGCATGGACCGCGTCAGCGACATTCGACCAGCCCTCGATATGTGCCGGGGTGTAAATCCCCGGCGTGTTCGGGTAACCCTGGCCGTCGTCGGAGGGCTGTGTGCCCTCGGTGATGACCAGTCCGAGCGAGGCGCGCTGGCCGTAGTAGGTCGCTACGAGCGGGCCAGGGGTGCCGTCCGGATTTGCCCGGTTGCGGGTCATCGGCGCCAAGGCGAGTCTGTGCGGAAGTTCGACGCGCCCGAGAGTGAACGGCTGCCAGAGTGAAGGTGAGGTCATGAGTTGGGTGTTCCTTAGGTTGATCGGCCGGTCACGTAGGTCACCGGCGCGAAGCAGATGTGACTCTCGTGGGACGATCGAGAGGAACACCTGAACCGCATCAATAGTGACTCTACTCAGAACTGAATGTACTCATAATTTATTCCGAAGGATATCCGTCATGTCATCCGTTCCCCAGCCAGCCGGACGGCGCGAGCGAAACAAGCAGCAGAAACTCGACCGCATCACAGCCGCTGCCAGTGAACTCTTCGCCGAGTACGGCGTCGACGAGGTCACCACCCAACAGATCGCCGAGAAAGCCGACGTCGGGACAGGGACGGTGTTCCTGTATGCCAAGACGAAGGGCGAATTGCTCCTTCTTGTGCAGAACGCGAACTACAGCGGCGCGCTCGAGCGTGGTCGTACGGATGCCGAAAGCATCCCCGACGCACTCGAGGCGGTGATGGCGATAATCCGACCGATCGTGCGATGCAACCGCACCCAGATCGACAACGGGCGCACCTACTTGCGAGAGATGGTCTTCGGTAACCCCGACGAACCGCACCACGCGGAAGCGCTCAACATCGTCGGCCAGACCGAGGAAGCCATCGCAGGCGTGCTGCGCCGAGGCGGACGGGTCGGTGAAGCCGATGCCGCGACGCTGGCGCACGTCGTCTCGGCGATCATGTTTCTTGCGATGGCGGCAACGATCAATATGGCTCGTGGTGTCGATGAGATCGAGGAGGACATCAGGGGCCAGGTGGCCGCTCTCCTGCCACATTGATCGCAAAGCCGACCCCGCGGAGTCTGTCGGCCGGCATTGCCTTTGCTGTCGGTGACGACGCCGTCGGAGGTGTCCGTTGGTCTGGTCGACCTTGTGGCCCAAGGGCGGTGGGACTTGTCAGGGATCGGCCAAGTGTTGTATTGGCGCAGGATCAGACTGCGCCTTCTCGACATTCACTCGATAAGTGGTACTTCCAGTGCGACGAGGACCAATTGCGCGCGGGTCAGTTCGAGAAACGCCGAACTGCTCGGAGTCGGACCGGCGACGTAGAGATCAGCCGCGTCTTTCA
This sequence comes from Rhodococcus globerulus, assembly GCF_019334125.1. Classification (NCBI taxonomy): domain Bacteria; kingdom Bacillati; phylum Actinomycetota; class Actinomycetes; order Mycobacteriales; family Nocardiaceae; genus Rhodococcus; species Rhodococcus globerulus. The sequence continues at coordinate 4,074,854 of NZ_CP079698.1, read as the reverse complement.
GTTCCTCCAGCGATAGCTCGACTTGCTGAATTGCGCTGAGTAAGTTTGTTATTCGCACGACATCGCCTTCCATTGCTTCCTCCTGGATGCGCAGTGGCTCTCGCCCGTCGACCTAGTGGGGGAGAGTGAACGAGTTCCCAGGGGGCGGCTACGTGCCGCCCCCCACGAAACATCGTGTCAATCAAGACTTGTCACGGAACCAGTACAGCTGTGGGCTGTGAATTTCCTTCGGACTTCGCGTCGGGGTACTCGTCGAGTGCGCGGCCCTCGATATCGAGGTCGGGGATGATCTTGTCGAGCCAGCGCGGGAGCCACCATGCGCTCTTGCCCAGCAGCGCAAGCATCGCGGGCATCAAGATCATACGCACGATGAATGCGTCCGCGAGGACTCCGACGACAAGCCCGAATGCGATCGACGCTGCGACTGCCATGGTGCTGGTGGCAAAACCGGCGAACACGAACACCATGATCGCAGCTGCCGCAACGAGAACCGGTCCGGATGTCTTGAAGCCGGATATCACCGCGTCCTTGGGTGACATCCCGCGGCTGTGCATTTCCTGGATGCGGGAGACCAGGAACACCTGGTAGTCCATGGCCAGCCCGAACAGCACCCCCACGAGGATGATCGGCAGGACGCTGAGCATCGGATCACCTTGCGGTGCAGGGATGATCGCATCCAACCAGCCCCACTGGAACACTGCGACGCTGCCGCCGAAGGCGGCGCCGACCGAGAGCAAGTATCCGAGTGTGGCGATCAACGGTACGAGTAGTGATCGGAACATGATGGTCAGGAGTACGAAGGACAGAAGGACGATCACCACGATGTATTTGATCAACGCTTGGTGCAGTGCGGCGTCCATGTCGATGCCGATTGCGGTCTCACCGGTCACTTCGAGGTGAACACCAGGCGCCATGTCTGCCCGGTCCCGAATGTTGTCGACCAGGTTCTCGGTGCTCTCGTCGATAGGGCCACCCGTCGGCACGAGGCGGAACAATGCCGCGGTTCCGTCTTCACTGAGCACGCCAGGATCAACACTCTGTACACCGTCGAGGTTGGTGAGTTGCTCTTGCACCGCAGCGGTATTCGTTGCGTTGTCGCCTTCGGCGATCACCATCAGCGGACTTTGGATGCCGCCGAATTCTTCGACGATCAGATCGTAGGCGTGACGCTGCGTAGACGAAGGATCAAGGCCACCGGGAACGTTCTGCGCGGTTTTCATCCCGAGCAGCGGAATGGCCACGATCAGTAGGACACCGATGCCGGCGACGATCGAGATCACCGGACGCCGCACCAGGAATTCGACCCATGCTGCGAAAAATGCGTTACTACTGCGCTTTTCGTCAGCAGCATGTGACGCGACGGCAGGCACAGCTGCGACGAGGTGGCGTTCCTTGCGCGGCAACGCCCGCAGGCCTAGGGTGCGCATCAGTACCGGCAACAGGGTCAGCGACATCAGTACTGCGACAAGAACTCCGAACGCTCCGCCCATGCCCATGTCGGTGATGAAGCTGATCCCGACCACGCGCAAACCGGCCAATGCGATGATGACGGTCAGGCCGGCAAACACGACTGCTGTTCCGGCCGTGCCGACTGCCCGGCCGACAGCCTTCTCGATGCTGTGACCATCGCGTAGTTCGGCGCGGAATCTGGTGAGGATGAACAGGCTGTAGTCGATACCTACTGCCAAGCCGAGCATGGTGCCCAAGGTGATGGTGGTCGGTTCGATCGGGCTGATGGTGCCGTAGGCCAGGACCCCGAGGGTGCCGACGGCGACGCCGCTGAGTGCAACGAGCATGTTCGCGCCTGCGGCGAGAAGTGAACCGAAAGTGAGAAACAGAACGACGAATGCCACAAGGACGCCGGCAATTTCGCCGATGCCGCCTACCGAGGTCGCGGGTTCGAAGAGTTGCCCACCGACCTCTGCCACCAGGGTGTTCGGAGCGGTGTCCGCGAGTGCCAAAATAGCGTCATATGCGGCATGCTGCTGATCTTCGTCCATCGCAGCGAAAATGACAGTCGAGACGGCGGTCGTCATGTCCGCTGAAACGAATGGGTTCGACGAGTCGAACGGGTCGCTGACTGTGACGACATCCGCGACAGTCGACGCAGAGTCGAGTAGACCGTCGATCTGGGTGCGCACATCGGTATCCGTCACGCTCGCGCCGCCGGTTGTCTGCATCACCAACTGCACAGTGCCCGGCGCTCTTTCGGGCTGGCCGGTGGACGGGAACTTCTGGTTCATCACCTCCATGGCCTGTGAAGCCCGGGTGTCCGGAATCGACGCCGACGCGCTCTCCTCCGACGACCCACCCGAGACCAATACGCCCGCCAGCGCAAAAAGCGCGAGTAGCCACGCGAGGACGACAAGAAGTCGGTGGCGGGCGCTGAATCGCCCTATCCACGCTAGTACGAGGGGCATGATTCTCCTGACAAGAAAGTGAAAACAGTTCGCACGCAACAACTCATGCGAAGTGGACTGTTTCAGTTTCCCTGGGAAACGGCCCAACGTCGTCGTCCATCGAGACCGAAAAAACTACTGCAAATGAAGTACACCGGCCGGGGCAGGCAGCCCAACACGCGATCAGGCGACCAACCCAGCCTGATAGGCAAATACAATCAACTGGGCACGATCCCGGGCGCCCACCTTGATCATCGCGCGGCCCGCATGAGTCTTCACGGTGAACGGAGACAGGAACATGTCGGACGCAATCTCGGTATTGCTCTTGCCTGCAGCTGCGGCGATTACCACCTCGCGCTCACGAGGAGTCAGCGCAGAGAACCGAGCAGCCAGCGCCGCGTCCACTGTGCGCACGGGTTGTTCGGAGACTCGGCTGATTACCGACGCTGCAGCCGAACCCGACAGTGCGCCACCACCACTGGCTACTGCTTCGATACCAGTGGCTAGTTCGGTGGGACTGACAGCTTTGCTCAGGAACCCGTTGGCCCCGGCTTGCAGTGCTGCCAGCACTGTCGCATCGTGATCGAAGGTTGTCAGAACGATAATTTTGACCGTCTCTGCCGGCGCGAACTCGCGGATGCGTCGAATCGTTTCCACGCCATCGATGCCCGGCATACGAATATCCATCAATATGACGTCGATCTGGTCGGTCCTCGCCACTTCGACTGCCTGGTACCCGTCGGCGACATCCGTCACGACCTCGATACGGTCGTTTCCGGCGAGGATGGCACGCAGCCCTTGGCGAATCATTTCCTGGTCGTCGACAATCATTACCCGTATCACCGGATCGACCTCCCTTGGGTGGGTATGGTCGCTTTCACTGTGAACATCGTTTCGTCGCCTCCGATATCGAGCACACCACCGGCAGATGTCGCACGCTCACGCATCCCCACCAAACCGTAGCCTTCTCCCAGTCGATCTCTCGATCCGACACTGCCGCGTCGATTGGCTACCTCGACGACGATGAAACCGCCTGCGGATCTGAGCGTCAGGTCGACCTCACTGTCTCCGTGCCGATGCGCGTTGGTCAAGGCTTCCTGCACGATCCGATAGGTTGCCGCGTCGACAGTTGGATCCAACTTATCTGCAACTGTGTCGATTTCGGCACTGACGTTCAACCCGATCCGGCGATAGGAATCGATCAGTCCGGAAATCTGATCGACGCCCGGAACGGGTTGGGTCTGATCCTCGATGGGGCTCGAATCACCGCGCAATATATTCAGAATACTTTGAGTCTCGTTGAGTACCGCTGAAACGCCGACGCGGGCCGCGTCGAGCGCCTGCCGAGATCGTTCCGAATCCGGAGGCAGATTCACCTCCGCCACACCAAGATTCATACTCACTACGGCAACTTCATGTCCGACCATGTCGTGGAGATCGCGCGCGATCCGCAAACGTTCTTCTGCGACACGCCGATTCGTTTCACTCTCACGCGTGGCAATCGCATCCAGTGCCCGTTCCTCGAGTGCCTTCCAGTAGCGCTCTCGGTTGCGGAGAGCGTTTCCTGCGGCGGCTGCTGCTATCGCGGAAGCGAATCCCGCAACAGCGGCCGAGTCGAGAAGTCCGGCGGAATCGGCGTACACGGAAGCTGCGTAGGCCACGAAGCCTGCGGCCAGGCCGGTGCCCAGCCCGGAGGTCCCACGCAGAGTCAGCGAAAAGACAGTGAAGACCGCAACAGTCCAAGGCACCAAAGGATCCCAGAAGATTGCATCGATCACGGACCCTGCCAATACAACAGTCAGACCAGCCCACGTATAGCGCCGCGATATGGCGACGCCGAGAGCAGTGACTGCGATGGCAACGTACCCGCCGAGTGGTGCAGATTCGGCCACCATCCGAAATGCCTCGGTGCATACGGCGAGTATCGAGACCACCAGAGCTATCCGGTCCAGCGCCTCGACCTGCCGGAACCAGGGGCGCCGGATGAGGTTTTCGAATTCGAGCAAGGACATAGTCGCCATTCTCCTCCCCGCCCGGAGGGAGGCGTCGCGGAACGCAGCATCGTCGCTCGTCTGTGCTGGGGATTCGCAACGATCCGCCGCCGTGTGTCAGCGGTTGGTACGTCCTAGGTCCACGGGCAGTTGGATACCGGTGACGTGGCGGGCTTCGTTGGATGCGATCCAGGCAACAGCTGCCGCGATGTCTTCGGACTGGCTCACCTGGTCAGGGAGACTTCCCATGAACAGCAATCCGAGGTCCTGGCGCGTCTCCATCTTTTGATGCAGTTCGGGGACGGTGAGACCTGTGGCGACACCGTGGGGATGGACGGTGTTGACGCGAATTCGATACTTTGCCAGTTCGTTCGCCATCGTCTTCGCGAGACCTGTCACCCCGTGCTTGGCAGCTGCGTAGTCTGCAAGAAACGGTAGGCCCTTCAGTCCGGCGACCGAGCTGGTGAAGACGATCGCGCCGCCGGTCGCCTGTTCGATCAAGATCGGTACCGTCGCTTTGGCGGTGTAGAAGGCGCCGTGCAAGTTGTTGTCGATGGTGGCGTGCCAGTGATCCAGATCGATTTCCCAGGACAGGGATGCGGTGGTCATGCCTGCGTTGGCAACGACTACGTCGAGCCTGCCCAGTTCGCCGACTCCGTGTTCGACTGCGGCTGTGAGGGCATCGAAGTCGGTGATGTCGGTAATGCTCGTGACGATGCGCCGGCCGTGTTGTTCGACCAGCCGCACTGTTTCCGCGAGGTCTTCTGGTGTGGCACCGGCATATTCGGTAGTAGGTAGGTCTGCACAGATATCGAGGGCGATGATGTCTGCGCCTTCAGCGGCGAAGCGGACTGCTTCGGCGCGGCCTTGGCCGCGGGCAGCTCCGGTGATGAAGACGACTTTGCCTTCGTAGCGCCGGGCATTGGGTGCGTCGGGGATCGGCGCTTCGGGTATCTCGGCGGTCATGGGGCACTCCTCGGGTGGGGTTGTCTGCACGCTGTACCGATGATGCCGCGGTTTTCCGAGGCGCGAATCGTCCAGATGGATCAACTTCGACTACTGCATTTGGAGTAGACGTGAACCCGTTGCGACGCTCCCAGCGAGGTCGGCGATCGAGTTGCCGTACCTCCCTCTTTCGCAACGCTCGTGAGAATGGTGTGCTGGATGAGTCACCTCCCGGTTTTTTGGACCGGAGCGGATCATCCAAGTGTTCAAGGAAGGCGCCATGACCACGATCCATCTTCACCAGACGACCACCGCGACGCCCGAGCAGGTCCTTGCCGGGCTGACCGACTTCGGCCCGGGGCGCGAGGAAATCTTCGGCCGCAGCGCAGACAACTACCTCAAAGTGCACCACGAAGGCCCCCACGATGCCGATGTCACGGAGGGCTCGGGCGGTATCTGGGAACGACTGCACTACGACTGGACTGACCCGCATCGCGTCGTGATGACGACCACCGACTCGAACTTGTGGGGTGGCGCGTCCGGCCACACCTACACTCTGACGCAGCAACCCACGGGTATCACAGATGTAGATGCAGTTGTGGTCCGCGACGGGAAGAACCTCAAGGGAAAGCTCCTGGCATCAGTACTCGGACTCTTCGGCTCTCAAGTGTTGGGTAAGTCGTTCAAGAAGTCCGTCGAGGCTATCGAAGCTCGGGGCGGCGGCGCGAACGGAGACGGTAAGTAGAGGCGCTAGAAGTGTGATCCTGAGGGCCGTATGAAGATTCGCAAGTTCGACGATTACTGCGAAGGTAGTGTTCGCGGCGTAAAACTTAAATCTGTTTCGGGCCACTACACAGATCGGCGATCATTGACGGCATGGAGAACTCGAGCGCCGGCCGACGCGAAATCGTCCGAGAGTCGTATTCGGCCAGATCCCAGGAGTACACCGATCTCTTCGGCTCGATGGAGTCGACGCACCCATCCGATCGGGTCCTGGTGACCAGCTGGGCCGCCAGCCTGACAGGTCCCGTGCTCGACGCTGGGTGCGGGCCTGGGCAGTGGACAGACTTCTTGGCCCAGTGCGGACTGGCTGTGAGCGGGATTGATCTGGTTCCTCAGTTCGTTGAACGAGCCCGCGCGCAGTACCCAGATCTTTCCTTCGATATCGGGGGCTTCGAGGCATTGGACGCCGAGGCAGATTCTCTGGGGGGAGTGCTGTCCTGGTACTCACTCGTCCACCACAATCCGCAAGATATCGAGGCACCGCTCGCCGAGTTCGCGCGTGTGATTCGGCCGGGTGGTGGGTTGCTGGTTGGTTTCTTCGAAGGCGCAGCCGTAGAGCCTTTCGATCACGCGGCGACGACTGGCTATCGATGGCCGGTGGCCGAACTCAGCCGGGTTCTGGCTACAGCGGGCTTCGAAGTGGTCGAGGCCCATACCCGAACGGGAAGCGGTTACCGACCCCACGGCGCAATTTCTGCCAGGCGGCGGAGCGGCGAGAACACGTAGACGCGCGAAGTGTGAAGCGAGGGTCCATGATGCCGCGAACGGCATCAGAAGACTGCCCGATCCAGTGGACGCGGAAGAGGATCGAGCGCCCCCGCGCCGCGGAGGCGCTCGTATGCTCTGACGACTGCGTCGACCTCACCGGCTGCCCCGATCCGTAACAGCACGCCACCACCCGGTAGTGCGCCTCCTGCTTTCAGGTTGTCGGGGACTGCTTCAGCGCGTCCGGCGCAGAGGTAGCCGACTCGGCCGATCACGGGATCGCCGACGCGATAGTCGGACTCGTCTTCGAGGGCGTCGAGGATGTTGTCGTCGGTGACGTCGCCGAAGTCCGGTTCCCACACCGCGGCGAGCATCCGAAGTAGTTCCGCCTCAGGAACTTCGGAGGTGTCCGGTGTACTGACCGCAAGAACCATCGACTGAAGAATTATCTCCGGTTCGCCACCGGCTAATCCAGATAACTCGAGTCCCCACTCGGGACCGCTACCGGATACGAGCCTCAATCCGATTCCCAGACGATCCGACCAGTCTTCGGCGGCCTGCGCGTTCTCGAGGACCTGTGCCAACTGGTCGACGGTTACGGCGGTGGTAGGTCCGGACGAGTGGATCTGTTGCCACGACCCGTCGACCGACTCGGGCAACAGGAACTCGACTTGCTCCAACGTCTGACGCCACCGGGAGGCCACGGCTTGCACCGATTCCGGACGTCGTCCCCAGAAAACGCGAATAGCCCGTCGTGTCATCGATGCCTCCGGTAAGGATCGTCCATGGGCAGCCATATTCCGTCTTCGTGGATTCCGAGATCAGCGACGTCCCGGGTGAGAGCGTCGACGGCCGCGAGAACTGCAGGACGCGTTTCGTTCTCGCGATAAAGGAGCGACCACGTCCAGACTGCCGTGGGGGCAACCATCGGACGCGCAGTGAGATCGCTTGGCAGCGTGACGGTCTGGCCCTTGGGTGAGTTGACCACGGGGCGGCCAATGGCACGGACGTGATCGAAGAATGCCGGGCCGGTGATACCACCGTCGTTGATGCGCAGGATCTGTGCGCCGGTATCGCGAGCGAATTCTTCGGCGTAGACGTTCCACGAATACCAGGAGGTGGTGTCGTCGTCGATGAGTACGACCACGTCGCGTGCCCGCACCGGTGTGGTTTCCGCACCGGCGGAGACGGCGTACAGCCGATCCGCACCGAGCAGTCTTGCGCTCAGAGCATGTTGGGCGACATCGGTTTTCCGCACCCAGGCGATCGCCAGGTCGAGGCTGCCGTTCGCCACCCGCGCGGCCTGCGCGTGCGATGGGACCACCCAGGCGTCGACGTGCAGTTGTGCGACCCCTGAAGTGCGCGCGATCAGCTCTGTGGGGAGCCAATTGACGTAGCCGATCCGGACGGGCTCTGCTCCGGACAGACGCTCCGCGCGGCGTCGCAGATTCTCGGCTCTCTCGAGTAGCGCACGGACATCAGGGAGCAGGGCCGCGCCGGCTGGCGTCAGAGCGACGGAACGACGGTCGCGGACGAACAGCTTGACGCCGAGGTCGCGTTCGAGTGCCATGATCTGCTGCGACAATGACGGCCCGGCTATCAGTAGTCGTGCCGCGGCTCGGCCGAAGTGCAGTTCCTCGGCGACGACCTCGAAATATCTCAGCTGACGCAGCTCCACGATCCTTGATGCTACGTGCGGTGGGAGGTTGTGCCTATCAGTCAGGAGCAAAGCGGTCGTGGCGGTCCGGCGCGGCCGGGGCACACGATAAGACCATGACCACAGTCCACAACGGTGTCTCCCCGCGAGCGCACGCCGTCCAAGCTGCCGCTGCGCTGGCCGCGAGCATGGGAATCGGTCGATTCGTCTACACACCGATTCTGCCGTTGATGCACACGCAGGCCGGTCTGTCCGCCTCGCTCGGCGCCACCTTGGCCACGGCCAACTACGTCGGGTACCTGATCGGCGCGCTCGCGGGAATCCTCATTCCCGGCGTGGTGCGCTCGGCAGCGGTGATGCGTACGTCGTTGGTGGTCCTCATCGCGACTTTGGCGCTCATGCCCACTACCCACGACGGATCCATCTGGTTCGCCCTGCGGCTCGTCGCAGGCATTGCCAGTGCGCTCGTATTCATGATCGCCGTCAGCGCTTTGCACGCGCACCTTCGGGGGCAGTCCCAATTCCTGGCCGGATGGGGATTCGGCGGAGTTGGGTTGGGTATCGCCCTGTCCGGGGTCCTCGTGTTCGTCGTCCGTTTCATCGGTACCTGGAGTACAGCCTGGCTGGCATCTGCGGCCCTTGCAGTGGTGTGTGCAGTCGCAGCCTGGGGATTGACGCCGGAACCGCGTCCGACCATCACACCGGACGCGCCGGGAACTCCCAGTTCCCAACGCGGGTTCACTGCCTTGTTCATCAGTTATTTCCTGGAAGGCATCGGCTACATCATCGCGGGCACGTTCCTTGTTGCCGCAATCGATCTCGCCGCTCCAGAATGGGTGGGCAGCGGTGCTTGGATAGTGGTCGGTCTGGCCGCATTTCCCTCGTGCGCCCTGTGGGCTTGGCTCAGCCTGCGTTGGTCGAGGCCGACTCTGCTTCTCGTTGCCCTGTTGATTCAGGCGGTGGGCATAGCGCTTCCTGCTGTGATCGGAGGCGTCGGCCCCGCACTGATTTCAGCTTTCCTGTTCGGTGTCACCTTCCTCGGTATCGGGTCAATTGTGTTGGCAATCGGCGCGCACCTGCAGTTCCCACGCGCAGTGGCGTTGCTGACTGCTGGATACAGCGTCGGTCAGATTCTCGGCCCACTCGTTGTCACTCCGTTGCTGCGAGACGGGTATCGCGACGCTCTGCTGTTGGGTGCGGCCGTCGTCCTGGGCGCGGCAGTGGCCGCCGCGGTTTTGCGGTTCCGATTCCCTTCCGATCTCGATGCGGACCCTCGGACGGCCACCTCGACTGAGGAGGTAGTTTTTGATGTCAGATGACGAAACCGCCGGAGCACTACCCGACGTAGGACTGGAGATGTTCGAATGAGCGCACTCACAACCGATCTCGACCTGAAGGTCCCTGTCATCGCAGCCCCCATGGCCGGCGGCGCTTCCACACCGGAACTTGTTGCTGCTGCCTCTCGCGCAGGCGGGCTCGGCTTCCTCGCCGCCGGGTACAAGACGCCTCAGGCTCTGTCCGACCAGATCGACGCCGTGCGCGCCGAGGGAGTGTCGTTCGGTGTCAACGTCTTTGCTCCCAACCCGTTGCCTGTCGACGTCGATGCCTACCGTGCCTATGCCAGGGCGATCCAGGTCGAGGCGGATCGCTATGGCGTCACACTTGCCGACGGTGATCCGGTCGAAGACGACGACTATTTCGCGGACAAGATCGATCTGCTCCTGGCCAGCCCGGTTCCGGTGGTCAGCTTCACCTTCGGCTTTCCCGCACCCGGCGTCATCAAGGCGCTGCGCATTGCCGGTTCACTTGTCGTCCTCACTGTGACTTCGGAGGCAGAGGCACTTCTTGCCGTCGACGCCGGTGCCGATCTGCTTGTCGTGCAATCGTCGGCTGCGGGCGGCCACTCCGGAACGCTCACTCCCCTGCAGGTTCCGGCCGAAACACCGATTACCGAACTGATCGCTCAGATCCGTCATCGCACGTCGGTTCCGCTATTGGCGGCAGGTGGACTGGCGACCTCCGTCGACGTCGCAGCAGCCTTGCGTGCCGGAGCGGACGCGGCAGTAGTCGGTACAGTGCTGCTGCGTACCGAGGAGAGCGGCGCTTCGGCTCCGCACAAGGCAGCTCTGGCCGAGACGTCGCGTGGAAGCACCGTCTTCACAAGAGCTTTCACGGGACGTCCTGCACGAGCACTTCGGAACGAGTTCATCGATCGCTACGACGCACAAGCGCCCATCGGGTATCCGGCCATCCATCACCTGACCAACCCGATGCGCAAAGCCGCTGTTGCGCAGGCAGATCCCGAGCGAATGCACCTGTGGGCCGGCACTGGCTATCGCCACGCGACGGAGGAGCCAGCCGGGGTAGTGCTTTCGCGATTGGCTAACCTGTGACGGCGCGGACCCCGGAAGCCGCATTGCCCGAGGTAGTGACATACGACGGGCTGCCCAGTGGTGCACACTCGCTTCGAGTCAAGCGTTCTGATGATGCATTTCAGCGGCTGCAGACATTCCTGGAAGCCTGCACCGAACCAGTGTCGTTGCCGTCGTGGACGTTCGAGATCTACAAGGGTGGGCCATCCGAGCCGACCGCGCAGTTGTCATCGTTCGCTACCGAGCTCTTCGGTGGGCCCCGCTACAAAGCGCAAACCCATACCGAGTGGAACGTTCCACCCGGATCCGTCAACGAAGCGCTCGATGCCCTCGTTGGTTGCGATGCAGTCACAACCCACGGACGTTCTTTGGCGGCGCTGACCTACAGCACCCGCGTGCGCTTGATCGACCCGGACACCCGCGCTCCATACGCCGATATCACTCCGGACGCGTTCGGCCGCTTTGCCGTCGACGGATACGGCCGGCGCCTGGGGGAGTCGGGCATACGCGCAACCCTTGGCAACGCCGCATCCTCACTGTCTCTGTGGCTCAACCTGCCTGCAGACGAACGGTTGTCGTCCGGTGCTCGTCACCTACAAGACCATCTCCCGTTCCGGCTGTCCGCGAAACACTGGCGACTGTGGCGACCCACCCGTAGCGGAGACTCGTACCGTTCCAACAAGATTCCTTCGCCCATCCACCTGCACAATTCGTGACTCTCGCACTTCAAGTCGGTGAAGGCCGAACCGCCGGATACCTCGGGTCCGTGCAGTAGGAGACCCTGCCGGCCAGAGCTTGTCGTCGTTCACCGCCGGATTTTCGAATGTCGATGGCCGCCCATCCCGGAGTGGGATGAGCGGCCGCGATTCGTATTGCGTTGGTATCCAACAGGCTAGGACGCCGAGGTCAGGACCCGAAGTTCTCGAGTGATCCGAGAAGTCCGGTCGCAGGTGGCGGAGTCTGGGTGACCTCGATCGTCACATCGGCGAGGACGGCCGGTGTACCGAAGCCGTTGGACGCGGTCATCGAGAAAGTGAACGATCCTGCCGTGGTGGGGGTTCCGGACAGGACGCCGGCCGCGCTGAGTTCGAGTCCGTCGGGCAATGTGCCGTCGGTGACGGTCACCGTGGGGGCGGGTTGTCCGGTCACGGTGAAGGTGTGGGTGTATGGCGTGTTGACGGCGCCCGTGGGAGGTGTCCCGTCGAGGGTGGGTGCCTTGTCGATCGCGATTACGGAGACCAATTGCCGGCTGCTGTCGACGACGTAGGCATGCGCGCCGTCGGGGGTGATCGCAATCCCACGAAGATACGCGCCGACCGGGATCTCTTCGATGACTGCCTTGGTGGCGAGGTCGATCACCGACACCTTGCCGGGGCTGGTGTCGTGGGTGACGTAGGCGCGGCTGCCGTCGGGGGTGATTGCCACGCTGCGAAGCCGCACGCCGACTGTGAACTCTTCGACGACGGTGTTGCTGGCGGTGTCGATCACCGATATATAGCCTGAATTGGTTTCGTGACTGACGTAGGCGCGGCTGCCGTCGGGGGTGATTGCCACCCCGCTGGGCCACCCGTCGATACGTATGGGACCGCCGATGACCGTGCTGGTGGCGGTATCGACCACCCAGACCCCGGCAGGTTCGACGGCGGTTATGTAGGCGCGGGTTCCGTCGGGGGTGAACGCCACCCCGTTGGAATAGGTGGGGATAGCGACTTCGCCGACCTTTGCATTGGTGGCGGTATCGATCACCGATACGTTGCCGGGAATGGTGTCGTGAGTGACGTAGGCGCGGGTTCCGTCGGGGGTGAACGCCATGCCTACCGACCGCGAGCCGACCTCGATGGGGTTGCCGATGACTGCATTGGTGGCGGTGTCGATCACCAACAAAGCGCCGGGATAGGTTTCGTGCGCTACGTAGGCGCGGCTGCCGTCGGGGGAGATCGCCACCCCGCGAGCCTGTGCGGCGACCGGGATGGTGGTGTCGAGGACAGTGTCCGCGGCGGCGATACCGCCGGCATTGCCGAGCGTCATGGCTAGCGCCAGAACCGCAGCGCCGAATGCCGCGGTGGTCCGAGATCGACTCTGAGATAATGCTTTTCGATTGAGAATATCCATAAAGAAGCAAACCCTTCCAGTCGTCAGCGCTCCGTACCGGGATGCGCAGCGGCCACAGGAAGGTAACCACCACATCGGAAGATATAGAACATTTCGCTTGTATGTAAGAGTTTCAAGTGGCCATTAGAGGACACATGCACCTGGTGGCCATGATCGCCCCATGGACTCCGCGACCCCTATCGTCGAGATGAGTGCTGAGATGAGTGCCAATCTCCAGGGTGGCATGACCGAAGCGGACCGAAAACGGTACGCCCGATTGCAAAGTCGCGACTAGCACCGGGTTTGGGCCACGCAGCAGTCATCCTTTGACCTCGTCGGAGACAGGCGTGTAATAGATCCATGAGTCAACGCAAGTCCACATTTTGAAGTTCGGCGGGTGCGACCCTCGAATCTCTCTTGTCGTGAGCACCAACGAAATTGAGGAGACAGACAATGATGCAAGATGAGGTGCCGCTGTCGGTCTACCGAATTACGAGCGACGATCTGGTAGACGAGTACCAATCCCTGTACAACAGGTTTGATCGCCTCACCCCGAACCAAAAAGCACGGTTCTATTTTGTGAACGAAGAAATGAAGGCCCGCGGGCTTGGACACGGCATGCCGACCCCCACCACGCACGATCGCAACGATGCCTGGGACGGGGAAATCTGAGATCGCTTTGGTTCCTCGGTACCCTGCAGCCGAATTCGATGACCAATACACGGTGTCGAAGACAGTCGCCGACTTTTCTTCTGTTGAACAATGGGCAGGTAGGGCGCAGTTTTTACAGATGAAGAGCGAAGTGGAAGAACGTTTGATCGCTCATGCGGTGACGCGGTTGTCCGCGAAGTATCCGTCGGTGTCAGCCGACGTTGTCGCACAAGTGGTGGCATCGGTGCACGCTCATTTCGACGGCCACCGATGCCTGGGACACCCCTCACGATCCGACGGTCGAATCTGCGCGGCTGTGCCAGCTCGAGGCCGATTTCGCGTATGGCATGAATGAAGGCCGCAGTTATGCCCGTTTCCAGTACACAGTGACCGATTGCGGGCGTATCTGGTTCTTCGTTGAGCCGGCCCCGAAGTGCGCGAAGTCGAAGCACGCGGGGGTGGGGGTTGTTGGGGCGGTGTGTGACTGGGCATCCGAAGGAACCGAGTAGAGCTGTTCGAGGAGAAGCGGAGCCGCTTCTAATTGCTGTCCGACCGGCGCGAAGAGAAAAGCACTCGTACATTCTTTCGCCCACAGGTCCGAATTTCATCATTGCTTTGCCTTGGCCCCGTGGAGGAGTGTGAGAGAGGGGGATTGACCCGTCGGTGCCGTCGAGGCGCCGACCGAGAAGAAGGGTGTCGATCGTGTATGCACGCTCTACAACCATTGATGCGCAGCCGTCGTTCATCGACGTCGGGATCAAGCACATGCGCGATACCGTGATGCCCGCGCTCGCCGGCATCGACGGCTGCGCCGGACTGTCCCTGCTGGTCGACCACAGCTCCGGTCGGTGCATCGCCACCAGCTCCTGGACGGACGAGGATTCCCTTCGTGCGAGCGAAGGACCGGTCCTGCAGCTCCGCGCCGGCATGGCTGAGGTCTTCCATGGCGCCACTACCGTCGCGCGGTGGGACATTGCCGTCCTGCATCGTGACCACCGCTCACACCGTGGCGCTTGCGTGCGGGTCACATGGCTCGAGGTCGAGCCGGGCCACCTCGAGCGCGCAGTCGACGTGTACAAGATGGCCTCCCTGCCCATGATGCAAGACCTCGAGGGGTTCTGCAGTGCCAGCTTGCTGGTCGATCCTGCCGCCGGTCGCGCCGTGTCGTCGGTGACCTTCGACAGCGCTGCGGCGATGAATGGCAACAGGGAGGAGTCCGAGACCATCAGAACTTCGGGACTCCGTGAGTCCGGTGCGCGGCTTCTCGAGGTAGGTGAGTTCGAGCTGGCGATCGCTCATCTGCACGTGCCCGAGATGGCCTGACAACGATCGTCGATGAGGCGTTAGTGGGCCTCGTCGCCCTGGTGTGTGCCTTCGTGCCCTTGGTAGGGGACTTCGTCGCTGTTCCTGCCGGTCTGATCGCCGCGACGCCGTACTCGGCGACGAAACGCTACAAAGCCGACCTCGCGCAAAGTTTGCCGATCGCCGCGATAACGCGATCGGTGCTGCGAACCGCCCATACCGCGCGTCCGTCTCGTAATGACGGCATCAAGAATCGGTCCTTCTCAATAGGCCACTGCACAAATCCGCCGGCCAGCTCATCCTGGACTTCTCCGGCGATCAGGGCCGTCAGCTCCTGCACAGACTGTTCGATGCGTGGCCCGCCGAACCCGAGGCCCCTCAGCGGACTGGTTCCTGCACTTTTGTGCTTCGGCCGCGGGCCAGGCTTGAGTGCGAGGTGGCAGTAGCCGGTGTCGAGCAACGAGACCGTCCACTGACAGTTCTCCATGTACGTATCGGGGGCGTACCGGCACTGCAAATCTCTTCCTACGGCTTGGCACGCAGTGACGACGTTGGTGGGGGCGCCGTCTGGTGCATCCGGCCCCGTGATCGGAAAGGTCCAGACCCCCACGTAGTCGATGTCGGGCACATACATGCCTTCACTGTGGCACGTTGTCAGAACGCGTCTTCCTCGAGCTCCATGATCTCGTTGTCGAGGGACCCCAGGATTTCCTTCGTCGAGGACAGGATGGGCAGGATGTTCTTCGCGAAGTACGACGCGATGACAACCTTGCCCCGATAGAACGACCGGTCCTTTGCAGGCGCGTCCCGGTCCAAGGCTGCCAACGCAACTTCGGCCTGCACCAGCAGGCGCCATCCGATGAGCAGGTCACCTACCGCGTACAGAAAGCGCACCGAGCCGAGGCCTATCTTGTACAACTCGGACGGCTGGTCTTGAGAAGCCATCAGATAGCCAGTGAGCGTCCCGGCCATCTCTTGTACGTCGGTCAGCGCAGTCTCGAGCAGTGCCCGCTCTGCCTTGAGGCGACCGTTTCCGGCGTCGCGGTCGATGAACTTTCGTATCTCGCCGGTCACATGCGCGAGCGCAACGCCACGGTCGCGGGCGATCTTACGAAAGAAGAAGTCCTGCGCCTGGATTGCCGTGGTGCCCTCGTAGAGGGTGTCGATCTTGGCGTCGCGGATGTACTGCTCGATCGGGTAGTCCTGCAGATACCCGGAGCCGCCCAGGGTTTGCAGGCTTTCGGTGAGCAGTTCGTAGGCTTTTTCGGAGCCGACACCCTTGACGATCGGTAGCAGTAGATCGTTGACCCGCGCCGCCAATTCGGCGTCTGCACCCGAAACCAATTCGGCAACATCTGCATTCTGATGCGCCGCGGTGTACAGATAAACCGCTCTGAGCCCCTCGGCGTAGGCCTTCTGCATTGCCAGGCTGCGTCGCACGTCGGGGTGATGGGTGATGGTCACGCGAGGTGCGGTTTTGTTTGTCAGTTCAGTGAGGTCCGCCCCTTGAACGCGCTCCTTGGCGTAGGCGAGGGCGTTGAGATATCCGGTAGACAGTGTCCCGGCGGCCTTGGTGCCCACCATCATTCGAGCATTCTCGATCACCTGGAACATTTGGGCGATGCCGTTGTGTACGCCGCCGACGAGCCAGCCGACGGCGGGTATGTCGGTGGCCCCGAACGTGAGCTCGCAGGTCGGGGACGACTTGAGGCCCATCTTGTGCTCGACACCGGTGACGTACACGCCATTGCGCTCTCCCAGTTCGAGTGTCTCCGAGTCGAAGTGGAGCTTCGGGACGTAGAACAGGCTCAGCCCCTTCGTTCCAGGGCCGGCTCCCTCGGGACGGGCGAGTACCAGGTGGAAGAGGTTTTCGGCAGTGTCGCCGACGTCGCCGCCGGAGATGAACCGTTTGACGCCCTCGATGTGCCACGTGCCGTCGTCCTGCGCGATTGCTTTCGTACGGCCTGCACCCACGTCGGATCCTGCGTCGGGTTCGGTGAGCACCATGGTGGCGGCCCAACCGCGCTCGAAACCTTCTTTTGCCCAATGCTTTTGCTGATCGGTGCCGACGCCGTAGAGCACGCTCGCCATCAGCGGACCCATGTTGAAAAAGCTCGCCGATCCGTTTGCCGCGACCAACATCTCGCCGATCGCCCAAACCAACGGTGCGGGAGCGGGTACACCACCAATGCCTTCTGGTAGACCGAGCCGCGACCAGCCGGCCTCGTTCACAGCCTCGACGGTCTTGCGTAGAGGTTCCGGGACCACGACGGCGTGGTTGTGTGCGTCGAACTCGACGGGGTGCCGATCCGCGTCGGCGAAAGAGGCGGCGACGGGACCCTCGGCGAGCCGCGCGACCTCGGTGAGGATGTTGCGCACAGTGTCGGTATCGAGGTCGCCGTAGGCGTCGCCGTCCAGTAGCTCACCGATCCCGAGTATTTCGAACAGATTGAACTCGATGTCGCGCACATTGCTCTTGTAGTGACTCATGATTCTCCGACCTCGGCTCGTCATCAGTACACAAGAAAGCCTGCCCCACAAAGAATTCAGTACGCAACCGTAGGTAGAACATGTGACGAAGCGACGGCGGCCGGAAGTGCCGTTGCTGCAAAATAGCGCGTCGTGGTCAGTTTGAATTCGGCGCAATCGCAAGATTTTGCTTGATGTACCGAGTGGTGTCGTCTGCGAGGATCTCGAGCAAATCTTTTTCGATACCGTCCAAGGCCTGCGCGGCGACATCGGCTGGGTCGATCTTCTGCTCGGCGGGTACATCCGCCGCCATGTCAGTGTCCATGTATGCGACGTGCAGTGCCGAGACGGTGATTCCGCGCGGTGCCAGTTCCTCTCGAGCAGCGTCCGTCATTGCCCACGCCGCCGCCTTGGCTGCGGCATAGGATCCGAGCGCGGCGGGGTGAAGCCAGGACAGTACGGAAAGTACGTTGAGTACTGTTCCCCCGCTGTTACTTTCGATGACGGGAGCGAAGGCTCGGGTCACGGCGAGCGGGCCGTAGAAGTTCACGTCTATCTCGCGGCGCACGTCATCGATGTTGCCGCTAATCAGCGGCGCGGAGGTGGAGATTCCTGCGTTGTTCACGAGCAGAGTTGCATCCGACGCGGTGCGGGCCGCAGCCTTGATCGACTCCTCGTCGGTCACGTCCAGCTGCAAGGGAATGACACCGGGTAGATCGACTGTTTCCGGATTTCGGGCGGCTGCGTATACCTTTGCTCCCCGCTCGACGAGTCCCGCGGCCAGATGCCGGCCGAGTCCACGATTGGCGCCGGTGACGACGGCGACTGCATTGTTCAGATCCATGATGACTCCCAGGGGCGAGGTGCTGATGGAATTTAGATTACGAATGTAATCTAAATTCGCGCTAAGATAGATGTCAAATGAAATCCAAACGAGAGTGTGGTTGATGGGCCGCGTATCGCAACAGCAAGCGGAAGAGAACCGTCGACGTGTCGTGAAAACCGCCGCCCGCCTGTTCCGAGAGCAGGGCACCCAGCTCAGCGTCGCCGACTTGATGAAAGCGGCCGGGTTGACCCACGGTGGCTTCTACAAGCAGTTTGCCTCGAAGGAAGCGCTCATCGACGAGGCCACCGCCTATGCATTTGCTGAACTGTCGAAGACCTACAAGTCCGAATTCGGCCAGCATGGGGACCAGCGCGTTGTTGCTCAGCAGTCCCTGATCGACACCTATCTCTCCGTCGAGCATCGCGACAACCCGGCAGACGGATGCCCCGCCGCGGCACTTGCCGTCGACATGGCGCGCGAACCCGAAGATGCCGAGGCTCGTCGGGTTTACACCCAGGGTGTCGGTGCTTTTGCCGAAGGACTCGCCGATGGCGATCAGGATGGCATTGCCCGATTGTGCACCATGGTCGGCGCGATTCTCCTCTCGCGAGCCACCAAGGGATCGACCGTCTCGGAGGAGATTCTCACCGCAGCACGCGCTGCGCTGAAACCAACCGACGGGTGATTCGCGGCAAGACGATGGCGTGTCACCCGCGTGCCCGAAAACTTTTTCTCGAGAACTCCCATCCGGGTGCGAAACGGCTACGAATGCCACGCAGACGGTGTGTACCGTCTCCGTGCTCAACTGTGTCGAGACGGTGTTGACAGGAAGGGCAGAGTGTCATGCATGCACTGGTAGAAGCCGATTTTCCGTCAACTCACAGTCCGTTCGTTGAGCTCTCGTGAAGTTCTGGCCGACAATCACAGGAATGTGACCGACATGTCTATTTCTTCTTCTGGTACTCACGGAGGCGAGAATCCGCGCCCAAGCAATCCGGGTGTCGGCTTTCTCCAAATGTTCCTGGATGCGAGCCGTCAGCCCAGGTCGCCACACGAAATGGCGGAAGAATCACCGCAGGAACCGCGCGCTTCCGACGACGAAAGACTGTGATGGATGCGCCCACGCCTTCGCCTGCTGCCGAGACGGCCAGGCGAACATCCACCGGAAACGGATTCGCCGGAAACGCAGGTCGATGGATCGCTCTCGTATGGGGGCTCGTCGCGTGCGCATTGATCGCCCAGATCATCTATCCCTTGGTGAGCGGGGACTCACGTGACGGTGTCACTGTTGCGGTAGTCGCCCTATTAGCTGCTGCATCGATTGTTCATGCGGTGATTGCGCGTGGGCCGGCGTGGACCTCGGTACTGTTCGCGGCCACCGCGGGGTTGGGTCTTGTCGCCGAAATGATCGGCACGGCAACAGGTTTTCCCTTCGGCAGTTACTTCTACGCCACTGATCGGTTGGGGCCTGACATTCTGGGTGTCCCGGCGGTGGTTCCACTTGCGTGGACTGCCGGGTTCTATCCCATTTGGTGCGCTGTGGGTTATGTACTCGAGCGAACCCGCGCGTCACCGAAGTGGCAGTCTCGACAGCGAATCGTGATTACGGCTGCCGGGATGGTCGGGTGGGATCTCTATCTGGACACTCAGATGGTGACGGACGGCCAGTGGACGTGGACGTCCGGAAATCCGGGTCTTCCCGGCATACCGTCGATTCCGTTCACGAACTATCTGGGCTGGTTTGCCACCGCCCTGATAATGGCAGTTGTGATCGAGTATGTCGGAAAGCGCTTCGATACCCGCAGGAAGTACGGGCCGCGGGTTTCGGATGCCGCGCCCGTGGTGTTGTTCATGTGGACGTGGCTCGGCTCGGCACTTGCCCACGCTGCGCTGCTCGACGGGGACGAATTGAAGTCTTCGGCGATCTACGGCTTCTGTGCGATGGGTGTTGTGGGGATACCCCTGGCCTGGATGTGGACCTGGAAGCCCCGAGAGGACTCGGTGACGGCATGACCGCCGCGAGTCCACGAATCCTGCATCGCCTGACAGCGGCGGGTGCGGCGCTGGCCGGATTGTCTGCGGTGATGTCCATCGGGAATGCGCTGTTCATGCCACGCTTGCGGCGAACGGACATCAGTAAGCCACACGATCGCGTCGTTGTGTGCATTCCCGCCCGCGACGAGGAATCCACCGTGCCCCTGCTGATCGCGGATCTGCGGGCGCAAACATATGCGGGCGAACTTCGGGTAATAGTCCTCGATGACGGCTCCGGCGACGGCACACTGGCTGCCGCCCGCCGCGCCGCCGACGGCGATCCGCGCATCACGGTTATATCCACGTGTGATCCGCCAAGCCCTGGTTGGACGGGAAAGGCCGCAGCGTGTCGGACCCTTGCCGATATCGGTCTCGAAGACCAACCGGACGTAATCGCTTTTGTCGATGCCGACGTCAGGCTGTCGCCCGGTGCGGTCGCGGCGTCGGTTGCTGCGCTCCGCGGCCGAGAGGCAGCATTGTTGTGCCCGTGGCCCGAACAGAAGTCGGGCAGCGTCGCCGAGCATCTTGTCCAGCCCTTGCTGGCCTTTTCGTGGATGTCGACCCTCTTGGTACCTTTGGCGAACAGGTCGCTGAGACAATCACTTTCGGTGGCGTGTGGTCAATTCCTGATGTTCGATGCCGGCGCCTACCGTGAAATCGGTGGACACGAGTCGGTGGCCTCCAGTGCCACCGAAGATCTGGACATAGCTAGAGCTCTTCGCAGCCACGGCAAACGTACGGTTCTGGTCTCGGGTGCGGGTTTTGTCAGTTGTCGGATGTATCGCGACTGGCCTCAACTTCGGGAGGGCTACACCCGGTGGTTGTGGTCCTCGTTCGGTGGACGAGTGGGCACCGCCGTTGCTCTTGCAGGCGTGAGCATCGTATATCTCCTTCCGCCGGCTGCCGCTGTTCTGGGAACGGGAAGCACACGACGCTTGGGGACTGCCGGCTACCTTGCCGCAGTCACGGCTCGGCTGTGCTCTGCGCAGTCGGAATCTGCCGGCAGAGCCAACCTCGCAGATCTGGCGCGGGCCTGCGCCCACCCCATTTCGGCAGCACTTTTTGCGACTCTTGTGCTCGATTCGCGTCGACGCTTCGCCCGAAACGAACTGTCATGGAAGAGTCGGCCGTTGAACGCCCCGACCACCGACGTGGCCACCCTCGCTAGCACGATGAAGAAATGAGAATCCTGATGTCGGCCTCGAACCCAGCGCTTGTGACAGGTGATCGATCATGAGATCCGTGAGCGGGCAAGTCGATTCGGTTGTTGTTGTCGGCGCCGGCCTCGCCGGCCTCTCCGCTGCGCTCCATCTCATCGGAGCGGGCAAGCGTGTCACAGTCCTCGAGCGTGAGGCCGCGATCGGTGGGCGTGTCGGTACCTATCCGGTGGTCGATGACGCGGGTCGTTTCCTGTACGACATCGACAACGGTGCCAGTGTTCTCACCATGCCGAATTTGATCGCCGACGCATTGGCCGCAGTGGGTGAGTCTTTCGATTCCGTCACTCCTGCACTCACTTTGACGAAGCTTTCACCTAGCTATCACACGCGTTACGCAGACGGCAGTTCCATCGACGTGTACTCGGATCCGCTTGCGATGTCGGCAGAGGTCGAAAGGACATGCGGTCCAGGCGAGTCCGACGGATACCGCAAGCTTCGACGGTGGCTGGCGTCGATCTTCGACACCGAGTTCAGTCGGTACATCGACTCGAATTTCGATTCACCACTCGATCTGGTGTCGACGCCATCGGCAGTGCGCGACACCGCCACTCTGGCTCGGCTGGGTGGTTTCGGTCGACTCGGGCCGCGGGTCGGATCCTTTGTGAAAGACGAACGACTGCGACGAATCTTTACATTCCAGGCACTCTACGCGGGAATGGCCCCCGCCAAGGCGTTGGGCGTGTACGGCGCCATCGCGCACATGGACACCTCACTCGGGGTCTACTTTCCGGTGGGCGGCATGGCCAAAATCGCGGAGGTGATGGCCGACGCGTTCACACGACACGGGGGAGTGCTTCACACCGACGCCGACGTGTCCGAGGTAAACATCGAGAACAAGCGCGTCACAAAGGTTTTGACGTCGGATGGTCGGAGTTATTCGTGTGATGCCCTCGTGTTGACTCCGGACTTACCTGTAGTCGATCGGTTGCTCGACCAGGCAGGTGCGCCGTCTACCGGTCGGCGACGCGGATATTCCGTCGTATCGCCGTCAGCCGTCGTCTTTCACGGCACGGTTCCGGTGGATGTGACGCAGTCGTGGCCGTCAAGGTCTCATCACACCATCGACTTCGGCGAACAGTGGTCTGAGACCTTTGCTCGGATCACCGCGCGTCGTGGCCGCGGGCAGTTGATGGATGATCCCTCTCTCTTGATCACCCGACCGGCTGTGACGGACCCATCGCTGAATCTCGTTCGTGACGGCGTCAGAAGTGAACCCATCTCGATCTTGGCTCCTTGCCCGAATCTTTCCAGCGCGCCCCTCGATTGGGATCGTCTGGGGGTTCCGTACATGCGTGAAATTCAAGGAGTGTTGGAACAACGCGGATATCGCAACCTGACCTCGTCGATGTCCGTCGACCACCTCGACACCCCGCAAACTTGGCTGGACAAGGGAATGCTCGACGGCAGTCCCTTCTCGTCGGCACATGTATTCCGTCAGACCGGGCCATTCCGCCGCAAGAATCTGGTTCCTGGTCTCGGCAACGTCGTCCTCGCCGGTTCAGGGACCACTCCGGGTGTCGGCGTGCCGACGGTTCTCGTTTCGGGAAGGCTTGCCGCAGAGCGGATAACAGGATCGAACAACGCGCAATCGTCGGCTGCTCTCGGTGTCGAAGTCGGTGTCGGTCATGCGTGAACTCGACAAGATCGACCCGAGCCTCCACGACGCGTATCGACTGTGCCGCGACCTGAACGAGCAGCATGGCAAAACATACTTCCTCGCGACCCGGTTACTGCCGGCTGACAAACGCGCCGGCGTGCACGCGCTCTACGGGTTTGCGCGGATGGTCGACGACATCGTCGACGTGGATTCCGGTGACAGCGAATCAGGTTATGTGCCAGCGCTTTCCTCTGTCACAGTCGATTCGACGGGTACTTCACCCACCGAAGCCGATCGTAGGGCAAGCGCAAAGCTTGACCTGTTCGAGGCTCGCATCCGAGATGCGCTCGACGGACAGCCGCTGGGGGAGAGTAGATCCGACCTGGTACTCAGAGCGCTCGTGGATACCACTGCGAGATACAGCATTTCGCACGACTACTACTACGCCTTCCTGCGCTCGATGCGAATGGACATACCAGGAACCGAGATGTTCCGCTCGCGGTATCGAACGATGGACGAACTGTCCGAGTACATGTACGGATCCGCCGCTGTCATCGGCCTGCAAATGCTTCCGATCCTGGGCACGGCGACAGATCGCGACAGCGCCGCCGGACCAGCGGTCGCACTGGGTGAAGCTTTTCAGCTGACCAACTTCATCCGGGATATGGGAGAGGATCTCGATCGTGATCGGATCTATCTGCCGACTGAGGAGCTGAATGCTTTCGGTGTCGACGAAGGCCTGTTACGAAACTGTCGTGTCACCGGCCGCAGCGACGTCCGACTCGAGCGTGCTCTCGCGCATCTGATCGCACACACCCGTGCGGTGTACCGCACTGCCGAACCGGGGATCGACATGCTCGACCCGGTGGTACGCCCCGCGATGCGCACGGCGTTTGTCCTGTACGGCGACATCTTGCGTGCGGTGGAAGACAGCGGATACCGCGTACTGCACAAGCGGGCACACGTTTCCCAGCGGCGCCGAATGTCGATCGCGGCACCGCGACTGGCTGAAACCGGATGGATCAGCCTCCGCACGCTGCTGACGCCGGCGCCCTGATCGAACGAAGAGAACGGGATTTCACATGGAATACGTCGTGTTGCTCGACGACGCAGGTCGATCCATCGGGATCGAACCGAAAGCGAGCGTCCACACCACTACAACGCCACTGCACCTTGCTTTCTCGGCGTATGTCTTCGATCGGAGCGGCAACCTCCTGATTACGAGGCGTGCACTGGACAAGGCAACGTGGCCAGGTGTCTGGACCAACAGTTGCTGCGGACATCCCGCTCCGGGCGAATCGCTCGAAGAAGCCGTCCGACGTCGGCTGAACCAAGAACTTGGGATAGGTGTCGATGATGTCAGCCTTGCGCTCCCTTCCTTCCGATACCGCGCAGTGATGGACACCGGCATCGTCGAAAACGAGATCTGCCCCGTCTTTCGGGTGATCTACGACGGCCCACAACCGGTTCCCGATCCGACGGAAGTGGAAAGCGTGGAATGGGTTGACTGGCACAAGTTTTCGGACGCTGTTCTCGGTGGCGGTCGCGACGTCTCGCCGTGGTGTCGTGAACAGGTGCAACAGCTTCGACAGCTTGATCCGGATCCGGAGCAGTGGCCCACAGCGCCCGCATCGGCATTGCCGCCCGCCGCACGGGGAAATCAGGACCGGCGCCTACTGTACTAGTCAAATATCGAAGAATACTGTCTCTGCTCCACCGTCCGGGGTGTCTTGTAGTCGTATGTCGAAGGTGTAGACGGTCTTTCCGTCTTCGCTGCGTCGTTTAGCTATCAGAGTGCTTCGGCGGTTGTGGAGCTCGATCCCCGAGAGGATCGGGTCTGCTGCGTTGAGTTCGGTTTCGTCGTCGAAGTACAGGCGGGTATGCAGTCCGATGTTGATGCCTCTGGCGAAGATGACGAAGCAGATGTGTGGGGCTTGGACACGGTCGCCATTGTGCTCGACCGGTCCGGGTTTGATCGTCTGGAACTCGAAGACTCCGGATTCGAAATCTGCGCCGGTGCGGCCCCATCCGGCAAAGCTCGGATCGATACTTTTGTCTTGTTGGTCGAGGTGATGCGAGTACTTGCCGGCCGCGTTAGCTTGCCAGATTTCGAGCAAGGCGTCGCGGACTGGGGATCCACTGCCGTCGATGACGCGTCCCTCGATCGTGATCCGTTCTCCGACTGTGTCATCGGAGACAAGATTGTTGTCGAAGTTCTTCTCGAAAATCTCGAATCCCGCCTGCTGTGGCGCAAGTCCGATGTGTACGTAGGGGCCGCCCGTCTGCGACGGGGTTTCGGGAAATCGTGTCGCAAGAGATTGTGCGGCAAACTGATGGGCGACGTTCATCGTGATGCTCCTGGAATCGTGTTCTCGAAGAAGGTGGCTCGTCGTCCGCGGAGGGTGACATCGAAGCGGTAGGTTCGAGCGTCGAAAGGCACGTCGTTTGACGGATCTTCATGCGCAATGAGGCTGCGTACCTGATCGATTGACGGAATGGTTGCGGCAATCGGGCAGCGCTCGATCAAGGGGTCGCCCTCGAAATAGAGTTGCGTGATCAGCCGCTGCGCCCAACCGTCTGCGCTGAGTGACATATGAATATGTGCAGGACGCCAGGCGTTGGCGCTGTTGGCCCACGGGTACGGTCCAGGCTTGATAGTGCGGAAGACGTAGTAGCCGTTGTGATCGGTGAGCATCCGTCCGCAACCGCCGAAGTTCGGATCGATCGGCGCGAGATACTGGTCGTTCTTGTGTCGATAGCGTCCGCCCGCGTTAGCCTGCCACACTTCTACGAGTGCGCCGGAGACCGGGTTTCCGAATTCGTCACGTACATAGCCGTGCACGATCAGCCTTTCGCCGATCGGCAAGCCGGCTTTGGCGAAGTTGAGGATCAGGTCGTTGTCTTTCGCCCCCAGGTCTTTTCCGTTGAACACGGGCCCGGTAATTTCGGACAGCGTGTTGCGGGGAGATAGCAAAGCCTGACGAGGCGAGCGCAGGATGCTCGTCTTGTAACCCGGCGTCAGTGCGGGAGGGTGCAGTCTGACGTCGCGCTCTACAAATTCGCCGATTGTCACGGTGGTCTCCTGTCGAAGGGATGTTCGCCCACCATATTTTCGCTACTCAGTCATGTAAATTGACGATTTCTCGCCCTTTTCATAACCTCTGCTGATGGAAATGTCTGGTGGTCTGGGCGCATGGCCGGCGTAGCGAGTAGCCGAATTCAGCTTCGGCACCTGACCTGCTTTGTCGCCGTCGCGCAGGAGCGCAATCTCGGTAGAGCGGCACAGCGACTCCACCTGACGCAACCGGCGGTCACCAAGACGCTCAACGAACTCGAGCAGATGGCCGGGATGCGTCTCGTGGAGAGGGGCCGTCATGGTGCCCGTCTCACTCCGGCCGGCGAGTACTTTCTCGGCCACGCGTCTGCGGCCGTCGACGCCATGACGTCGGCGGCACGGGCGTTGGTCGCCCCCGGCGCACCCAGTGTGCCGGTCCGCGTAGGTGCGCTTCCCACAGTCGCGAGTGTTTTACTACCGAAGGCGATTTCACAGCTGCACGAAACGTATCCGGAGTTGGGGGTACATGTTGTCACTGGAGTCAACGACGCACTTCTGGAAGGGATTCGCGCGGGCGACCTTGATTTGGTGGTGGGCAGAATGACGGATCCCGATGTCTTGCAGGGAATCGACTTCGAGCTGCTCTACACCGAATCGCTGGCACTTGTCGTTCGCCCCGACCATCCTTTGACGGCGTTTGTGGAACCGGTGCCGATGCCGCGGGTACTCGAATTTCCATTGGTGGTGGCGACAACAGGGACGGTTCCGCGCCGGCACACCGAAGTGTTTCTGCGCCGGCATGGACTCACGTTGCCGAGCGGTTGTGTTGAAACACTTGATGTATCGGTTGCGCGTACTCTCGCCCGCCGCAGTGACTCGGTGTGGTTCACACCCGAGCGCGTGCCGCAGACCGACCTCGACGACGGAACGCTTGTGCGCTTGCCGCAGTCGGCCCCTGGTACAGCCGAGCCTGTCGGACTGTTCCGGCGGACGAGTGAGGCTGCTGCGGGCGTCGAGACTTTGGCTGGGATTCTCAGGCGATTGGCTGCTGTGTGAAATCTTCCGAGCACAAATCCGATGGCTTCAGATCCAGTGCTCGGACGACGCCATGAGGCGATCCATCGTTGCTGCGGAGAAAGTGCTCGTGGGAACCGGTGGAGGCTTGCGGCCACGACGTGGAGCGACCAGTTCGGGGTACAGGGAGCGCGACACCTCACGAGCTGCGTCGAGCACCAATGGCGCTACCCGCTCGAGCTGAGCGGTCTGCGTATCGCTGCACAACGAGATGCTGCCGATCGGCCCTTCGTGCCCGCGAATAGCCGACGCGACGCACGCGACACCCGGTGTTGATTCGCCGCACTCGAAGGCCAAGCCTCGACGCTGCCGAATACGGCTCAGCTCTTGATGCAGAACTGCGATGTCCGTGATGGTGCTGTCGGTGCAGCGCGGGAGCGTCGCACCGAACAGGGTGTCCACCTGTTCGGGAGCGATGCACGCCAACATCGCTTTGCCGCCTGCCGTCGAATGTGCAAGTGCGCGACCGCCGACGCGCGACGGTAGCGTCGTAGCGAAGCGTCCACCTACCTTGTCGAGGTAGACATTTTCGCAGTCGTCGAGAACTGACAGATGCACGACCATTCCGGTTTTCAGGTGTAGTTCGTGCAGCAGCGGTGCTGCGGCTGCACGCAGCTGGCCGTGGTCGCCGATGCCGCCGTCAAGTCCGAGTGCGCGTCGGCCGAGGCGGTAACCAATCGGCGCGTGAGCGATCCAGTCGAGCTTGACGAGCTGCTCGAGAATGCGGTGGACGGTCGATCGCGGCAACCGGGCGCGTCGCGCGGTTTCTTCGAGACTGAGGTGGGTTGCCCGTCCATCGAAGGCATCGAGAATGAGTGTCATCCGCTCGACCATCGACGGTGGTAAGTCTGTGGTGGACCGACCGCCGGCCGGTGGGGCAGAGGACTTCTTGTCGTTCATGTCGACAACGGCCATGGACGCCTTCCTTTCCGGGGTTTCCCGAGTGTCGCTTCAGTTGCCGTTGGCATCTGGCGTGTCCGTCAGGTGGTGACCCCTGTCACTTGCACTGTATAGTCCGATTGTACATTGATCAAGCGATCAAACAACCTGCATATGGCCCTTAAAGCCGAAGGGGTCATTCATGCAGCGTGCCTGCCGTACGCTGCCGACCCACGGAGATGCCCCATGCCCTGTGATGAAAATTCCCCGGTAGCGGTGCTCGATCGCGCCTCGATATTGCTCGAGGCTTTCGATGAGGACGAGCGACTGACTTTGTCGGACTTGTCGAGACGGACGGGGCTTCCCGCGTCGTCGACCCACCGCATGCTCGGACAACTCGTACGTCTGACATGGCTTCAACGTGAGGGTCACACGTACCGGTTGGGTCGTAAGATATTCGAACTCGGTTCGCTTGCGTTGCATCATGATCGGCTTCACAGCGTGGCGCAGCCAGTCCTCTATCAACTGCACGCGACTACGGGTCTCGTGGTTCACCTCGCAGTCCCAGTCGGCGCTGACGTTCTCTATCTCGACAAAGTCGGTGGCTCCTTCGCTGTTCGGCTGCCCACCCGCGCCGGCGGGCGCCTTCCCGCGGCGTCGACGGCAATAGGCAAAACCTTGATGGCAGAGCTTGATCCGACCGCGGCGCTGACGCCGCCGCGTTCCACGCCGAACACGATAGTGGACCCAGTTCGACTGCGAAGGGAGTATGCCGACATTCGTAACCGCGGAATTGCCCACGATCGGAACGAGACGGTGCTCGGAGTATCGTGTGTCGGTGCCGCTATCATTAAGGGCCGCAGTCCGATTGGCGCGATCTCGGTAACCGGCCCTACCGGTACGTTCGATCCGATGGCTGTCTCGGTCCCTGTCCGCCTCGCGGTAGCAACGATCCGAAATCGACTGTCCGGAAACTGATGTTGCCGCGCTCTGCTGGGGCAGGGCGCGGCAACTGTGAGCTCACGCGAATTTTACGTATCCGCGTCGACGCGTGCGAGATTTTCCTGCACCTCGGTGGACCAGTTCTCCAGAGCGCGAGTGGTGTCCACCTCGTACTCGTAGCGTGCGGTCATTTCGTCTGTGACGTTCTCGACGTCTACATAGAACTGCTGGTACCAGCGGCGAAGTTGGTAGACGGGCCCGTCCTCTTCGGTGAGGAGCGGATTTTCGATGCGGCTCTTGTGTTTCCAGATCTCGATATCCTGGAGGAACTGCGTCTCGAGCCCCTCGGTGAACATCTGAGCGGTGGCTTCGGCCTGCTCGTCCGAGTTGCCCGGCGTGCGTTCGACACATGTGCCGTACTGCAGGACAAACGAATTGTCGGTGACAGGGTAGTGGCAGTTGATGACCTTTGCCTCCACCGTGGTGTCCCCGGAAATCGTCCACACCGTATCGAGCATGAAAGACGGACCGTAGTAGGCAGCTTCCGACACGGTCTCGGCATCTGGAAGGTCCATCTGTACACCGGTTTTGATGTCGTCCCGGCCTACCGAGCGCATGTGCTGTGCAGCGACCTGGCCTTCGAACACATTCTTGAAGTAGCCCGGCATCTGGAAATGAACGTAGAAGAAGTGAGCCATGTCGACAACGTTGTCGACGATCTCACGGCAGTGCGAGCCCTCCACGTGGAAGGTGCGCCACGACCACTCGCTCCACCGATCGGTGCCCCATCCCTCGATCTCCGGAATCGTCACATCCTCCGGCGGCGTGTTGCCCTCCGGGTCATGCCAGGTAAAGAGCATTCCGTTGCGTTCGAGTACATTCCACGATCGTGTGCGTGCTAGCGGAGGGACGCGCCGCGCGTAAGGAATGCCAGTGCAGCGCCCGTTCCCGCCCCACCGCCAATCGTGGAACGGGCAGGCGATGGAGTCGCCCTTGATCTGCCCCATCGCGAGGTTGCCGCCCATGTGTCGGCAGTATGCGTCAAGGATGTGCAACTCGTTCTCGGAGTCTGCGAACACCACCAAGTCGGTGCCGAAAGCCTTGATTTGGTGCGGCTTTCCGTCACGAAACGTCTCGGCCAGGCCGAGGCAGTGCCAGCCTCGCGCAAATCGAGTCGGGTTCTTGCCTGCCTCGATGACCCTGACCTCGGGTTCGGCGATGATGTCGGTCATGAATCCTCCAGTGTGTATTCAGCGATGATTCGATACGTGCGAAAGGCCCTCAGGGCGAGGAGATTCGCGAAGCTTGCCGGTCTCAATTGCAGCCTGGACAGCGTCGCTCAGCCCGCTGCACGATTGCACCAGTGATCCGGGTTGCAGGGCGTTGACCTGGACGTCGCGGTAAGGGCATCGCACGTTCTCTGCAGCCGGCCATTGGATACCGGTATGGATCGAGCTGTACTTCTCGACGAGGACTCGCTGGCCGCACGATGCGCAGTCGACAGGCGCCATGACACTTCCTTCCTATCGTTCTTCCTTGAACGTAGAAGGAATGATCGTCAGGCGACAGGCCAATTCCGTTGAACTGAAAAGTTACCGGACAAGGGCCTGGCCACCGTCCACGGGCAATGCATGGCCTGTGATGTAGTGCGAGGCTGAACTGCAGAGGAACACGACAGCGGGTCCAATGTCGGTTTCCGGGTCGCCGAGCCTTCCCAACGGCACAGTCTTCACGTAGGCCGCAGCTTCCTCCGGACTGATCCGAGCCCAGTCGTCGAGAATCGGCGATGTGGCAAGCGGCAGAATCGCGTTGACGCGAATCCCGTCGGACGCCCATTCACACGCGGCGGTACGCGTCAGAACCCGAATTGCTTCTTTGGCGGCAGCATATCCACCGAATCCTGACGGATCCCAGCGAATTCCGGCTGCAGATCCCACATTGACGATCCGTCCGCCGTCAACCAGATATGGATGGAACAGGCGCATCAGTCGCCACGTTGCCAGTGGGCCCGAATCCAAGCTTTGTTGGTACACAACCTCATCGAGGTCGAGTAACAGGCCGTGTGCAGCTGTCTGCGCGTTGTTGACCAGGATGGTCGGCCCACCCATTCGACCTGCTACGTCCACAATCAGTCGATCGATCTGATCGGTGTCGGTCACATCGCACTCGAAGGCGAATGCGGACCCACCTCGTTCGCTGATCATATGAACCGTCTCGTCGAGTTTGGCCCGAGTGCGACCTACCACTGCTACGACTGCGCCGGCATCCGCCAGTGCTAGAGCCACCCCACGGCCGATGCCCTGGCCGGCGCCTGTCACAAGTGCTCTATCCCCACTGAGTGTTTTCATGCCCTCTTCTCTGATCGATACGGATGTGAGTTCACAACTTCAAAGTAAATTGCGCTCTGGCAGTTACATTCGCGGTACCTTCGGCCACTCTCCGAGCGCAGGTCGATACTGTAGGGGTCATTCGCTCGTTTCGGTGAGCGGTCGAATCAGACAGTCGAATGCGCGAAACAGCATCAGGAGAACAGACGATATGGAACCGCAGGAGCGACGACAGCAAATCCTCGATCGCGCCGGCGAGATATTCGCAGCAAAAGGGATAGCCGCCACCACGATTCGGGAGATCGGCGACGCAGTGGGAGTGCGCTCCGGTGCGCTCTACCATTACTTCCCTTCCAAAGATGCGATCGTCGCAGAGATCGTCAGGGTCTATCTCCAGGAACTTGTAGACAAGGTGCATGCAGTTACTGCCGTGGAGCCCACAGAACGTATCGAGGCGCTTTCCGAGATCGCTCTGCGTTGTTCGCACAAGTACCTGCACGCAACGTCCATCTGGCGTCGTGAGGGTGACTACATCCACGCGACAATTCTCGAGCAAGGCAACATCGGGGAGCTGTTCGGCCAATTCGAGAGGGAGTGGTCGAGCGCTCTTGCCGCCGGAGTTGCTCGGGGCATTTTTCGTGACGACGTTGACATCGATGTCGTCGACCACATGCTTCGATATGCCATCTGGTCATCGAGCGAGTGGTATACGCCGACCGAGGACAAGTCTGTGGATTGGCTCGCCCACGAAGTGGTCAAGGTGATCCTCGGGGGTCTACGCACCCCGAACGTTCAACCGTGAGTGTCTGCGCAGTGCGGTGGATCGTCATTCCATCCAGTGTGGCAAGAGCGCCCGCAAAAGCCACGACTGATTCCGTTGGGCGGAAATATTCTGGCCCACTGTGACATACGGCTACGCTCGCCGTATCGCCAGAGGGTGTGCCGAACTGTCATCTTCCAGTGCGATCAGTCGGCGGACGCAATCGAGTATCACACTTGGCCCAGCACGGCCGCTCCCATTCCGAGGGCGACTGCATCCTCGACGAGGGCTGCTGCCAGTGCCGGAACTCGCTTCGATGCCCATCCTCGGTACGCGTGGCCTGCATACGAGCCTGCCACCGCCGAGGCGGCGCCGATTGCGATGGCAGGGGCGACGGGTTCACTCTGGGCCCGAGCAATCGCGTAGGCGGCGGCGCCCCCGGCTGCAGCTCGTGCGGTCAAGGACGGAGGCGCGAGCCGAGATGGTGTCGTCGGGAGTTTATCCATGACGAACTCGCCACCGATTGCAACGACGGATCCACCGATCGAGAGTCGTTCGTAGCGTGTGCCCCGGAATCTGAGCACCAGGAACGTGGTGATCCCGACTGCGCTGCGAAACCCGCTGGCCTTGCCGATTGCGGCGTAGAGAACTGCAGATCGAATGTTCATGAAGTTTAGTATGTCCGTTTTTGCTCTTCGGTGGAGCCAACTTCGAACTTCGCACGATGATCGATGAACGGCCTATTCGTCAGCTGCATCGGTCGCGTCCAGTAGTGCGACGAGGGCTCGATGGAGTTCTGCGATTTCGCGGCCGCCCTCACCTCCGAGGGCATGAGTGTTCTCGTGATCCAGCTGGCGAACGATCTCTTTGGCGTGCAACGCAGTTCGGTGGCCCTCTTCGGTGAGATCGAGACGAACAGCGCGCGCATCGCGGGTATCGCGTTCGCTCGAGACGAAGCCGCTGCGCTCCAGCGCGCGTACCAGTTTGGAGATGTAAATCGGTTGCAGTCCAGTCTGTTCGGCGAGTTCGCGTTGGCTCGGTCTTTCGCCCGCACGGACAAGGCTGTGAAGGGGCGCGAGTACCGAGTATTGAGCGTGCGTGAGGCCGAGATGGGTGAGCGCACGGTCGACTCCCGCGCGCCAGCGCAGGCTCAGGTGCCAGACGAGTGCTCCGGTTGTCCATGATTCGCGGTCTTGCATGAAAATAGAGTACATGGCTACTATTTGAAAATAGAGTACATGGAAACTATTTTGAGGAGACGTCATGCCCATCACGCCTGTGCTCGACTCGAAAATGGCTCATCGGGAATCGGGTGACGGTCCGCCGTTCGTGCTGCTGCACGGTAATCCCACGTCGTCGTACCTGTGGCGGAATATTCTGCCGTCGGTTAGTGCCCTCGGCCGCGCTCTCGCCCCCGACCTCATCGGGATGGGAGAGTCCGGTAAACCCGCGATCGACTATGGCTTCGTAGACACCGCCCGCTACCTCGACGCCTGGTTCGACGCCTTGGAACTCGACGATGTTGTGCTCGTCGGACACGACTGGGGCGGGGCACTGGCATTCGACTGGGCTGCGCGGCATCCCGATCGCGTCCGCGGGGTCGCCTTCCTCGAGACGATCCTCCGTCCGATGACGTGGGCCGAACATTTTCCGGGTGACGCCAGGGCGCGAGTCGAGGCATTGCGCACTCCCGGAACAGGTGAGGCGAAGGTGCTCGAACAGAACTTCTTTCTCGAGGTTGCTCTCGACAAGACCGTGCTCAGCGGACTCTCGGACGGCGATGCGGCCTCGTATCGTGCTCCGTACCCCACATCCGAGAGTCGCCGGCCATTGCTTGCCTGGCCGCGGGCATTCCCCATCGAAGGCACCCCGGCAGACGTACACACGCGGGTGGCGTCGTACGGAAAGTGGCTCGCGGGAAGTAGCGATGTACCGAAACTCCTGATGACGTTCAACGGCCCGTCCGAACTACTCATGGTCGGCCGCGACGAGATCGAGTGGAGCAGGTCGAATATTGCCCACCTCGATGTCATGGAATGTGGACCCGCCGGCCACCTCGCACCCGAGGATCGGCCCGACGCGATTGCCTCCGCTATCGTGGAGTGGACCAGGCGCCACCGCCTGGATTGCTGACGCGAAACGGGCTCGGATGTTTGGCTCTCGTGTTCGGGGTACTCGCTAACGCATGCGGCTCGGTGTTCTCGATGTCGGTTCGAATTCGGCGCAGCTTCAGATCGTGGAAGCTACTGCAGGGGCGCCGCCACTACCGCTGCACGCACTAAAAGCCGCAACAGGTTTGGCTGAGTCGATCGATGCCAGCCAGTGTCTGGACGGCAACGGAATAGAGCGGGTGTGCGACGCGGTGACGCAGTCACTAGAGGCTGCGCGGCATTACGAGGTTGATCAGATCTATCTCTTTGTCACCGCTGCGATCCGCGATGCGGCGAACCGGGAGGAAGTTCTGGATCGTGTGGCCGCGGAGTGTGGATTGCGTCCACAATTTCTTACCGGCCTGCAGGAAGCACGTTTGACGTATTTTGCCGTGCACCGCTGGTATGGCTGGTGCGCCGGCAGATTGCTCGATATCGATATCGGTGGCACGACAATGGAGATCACGCTGGGGCGCGATGCCGCTCCGGAGTTGGCGGTCTCGCTCCCGCTCGGCGCCGGACGGCTGACTCGCACCTTCTTCGACACGGATCCGCCGCCGAGTAAGCAAGTCAAAGAACTGCGTCGGTACGTACGTTCCTCCCTGCGTGAGACAGCGGATCGTCTTCTCTGGGAAGGGAAACCGCAGCGGGTTGTCGGTACGTCGAAGACCTTCAAGCAATTGGCGCGACTGGCCGGAGCGCCGCCGCAGCGAAAAGGACCGTTTGTGCGACGAACATTGTCGCGCAAGGATCTTCACGGTTTGGTCGCACGGATGGCGACAATGACGACCGATCGTCGCGCCAAACTGCAGGGTGTGGCGCGATCGCGCGCTCACCAGATTCTTGCAGGCGCTATCGTGGCTGACGAAACGTTGTACGCCCTCGATGTCGATTCGATCGATGTGAGCCCGTGGGCCCTGCGTGAAGGTGTCATACTTCAGCATCTCTCCGCGGTACCCGATCCTCAGAACGATCTTCCACTCCAAGTGCTGTCTCCGGAGGTGCACGTGGACAAGGCGGTAGTCACGTCATTGCCGATCACCGAATCGTCACACGACCGCACTCGTTGACCAGGCGATCACGAATCGCGAATCGAGGAGAAGAAGACATGAACAAGACCATTGCATCCGTCGCGATCGCCTGCGCTGTTGTCTCTGCCGTCGCGTGCGGCAGTGACGATACCGACCAATCCACCAGTGACGGTAATGATTACGCTACGCAGCAAACCGCGAGATCTCCGGCGCAGAGAACAGACGAGAGTGAGCCGACGGCGTCACCGACTGATCTGGGAATGATCGATCAAGCAAAACTTGCATCGTTTGTTTTCGCCTTTCGAGCCGGCTACTCGGAACTGACGCAAGATCGTGACGACAGCAGCATCGAGCTCATCGTTCTCCAGTCCTGCGACGACATTGCGAACGGAGTGGACGAGCAGCAGGTCACGGATGAAATCCGAACGCTCGCTGCACACAACGGCAATGAACCCACTCAGGATCAAGCGGAACGGATCTACGACATGGTCACCCCCGCCTGCCCGGGATGACCTGGTGCGACGCCTCCTCGCGGTTCGAAGTCAGGAGTCCGCGCACCCGAGACCGTATACGGCATATGCTGCTCGGATAACTGGTTGTGCAACATTGCGCACCCTCACCCCACCTGGGGTTGTGCCACGCTCGGTTCCGGCGTGAGCATGCCCGTGGAGTGCCAGATCGAGTTGAAACTCGTCGATAGGTTCGCCGAGGAGATACGACCCGAGGAAGGGGTAGATCTCGGGCGGTTCACCGTGCAGAGTGTCGCTGATCGGCGAGTAGTGCAGTAGTGCGACGCGTATGTCTGCCTCGAGGGAGGACACCGCTGATCGGAAGCGCTCGGCGACGTCAACGGTGTGGCCCGCGAACTCCTTCATTTGTGGTTCTCCGAACACGCTGGCGCATTTACCTGCGAATCCACCACCAAATCCTTTGGTGCCTGCAATCCCCAATGTTTGTCCGGCAATATCGATGGTGACAGATTCGCCTTCCAGAACAGAAATCCCTTGCGCAGTAAGCGTATCCGTAACGTCTGAGACGGCATTGCTGTGGTAGTCGTGATTTCCGAGCACGGCGATTACCGGGATTCCCAGGTCTGCGAACTCGTCGGCAACGACCTTCGCCTCATCCCGGCCTCCGTGCCGGGTGAGATCGCCGGCCAGCAACAAGACGTCCGCATGGGTGGATACCATGTCGAGTGCAGGCCGCAACTCGCCGTGTGAATCTGCGCCGAGATGCACATCGCCGACCGCGGCGACCCGGATCACTGTAAGTCCTCGTAATCAGATTGTGGTTCAGCAGAACTCACGACATGGATGTCGTTGCAGACGGTAATGTCGGGGGCCAACTCCGTGACTACCGATTCTAGTTCCCGCTTTCGGGCGAGACTGTTCAGTTCACCGCTGAGG
This sequence comes from Rhodococcus globerulus, assembly GCF_019334125.1. Lineage (NCBI taxonomy): Bacteria > Bacillati > Actinomycetota > Actinomycetes > Mycobacteriales > Nocardiaceae > Rhodococcus > Rhodococcus globerulus. The sequence continues at coordinate 4,038,188 of NZ_CP079698.1, read as the reverse complement.
TAGATCTTCGATCCTCGAATCGTCACCCGCACACCGAGTTCCGATGTTCGTGGATCTTCGGCGAAAGCTCGTCTGATGTGTGCCACCAGGTATTGCGGAAGTTGCTCTTCTGCCTTCATCCTCCCAGCCTCCATTCGCTTGCCTATTTTGTCGAAGCAATCTCGAGATCGTCGAGGAGCCCAAGAAAGGCCCGCGCATACGGCGAGGCTCGTGTCTGGTCGACAACTTCCGGCCAGTCGACTTGCTCTCGTAAATCGCGCGCGATCTGGAGCATGGGAACGAAGTCGCAACGATGAGCATCGAGGACGTTCAGTTTGTCGATCATCAAGTCCGTCGCGCCGACGACGGGTGCGACAGCGGAACCGACCCGCATAGACGTTGCCCGGTCCAGGAACTCGTCGGTGATGTCGCGCCCTGAGGCAGAGAAAATAAGGTCGACGAGTACGTCGCTGTCGTACACCTTTGCCAGCCAATCCTCGGGCGGGTTAACCGGTTTCATTCCGGTCTCGCGTAGTGCGTGCAATGCCGGAGTCACGTCCTGCTTGCGCAGGAAGATATCGACATCGTGCCCCGATGGTGGTCCGCCGCGTGCATACACGGCACAACCGCCCGCAACAGCAAATCGAATTTCAGCTCTTGCCAGTGTGTTCACCGCTCGCGTCATAGTCTGCAACAGATCGTCCATGCTGGACCTGCCGTGGGTGGAGACGGGGGGAGGCGGATGCCGGGGTGGTCGTGTCGTCATTTTCAGGAGGTACCCGATCTCCTTCCGGCGAACCGTGTGGGCTCGAGTTCGCCGACGAAATCGACCGACCGGATCGAATGCGTTCTCGGAGTTCTCACCGCGCGGACAGTGGGTCGAAATCGCTCGGTTCCTCGACCGTTGGTGTGAAAGCGATTCGGTCCCAGTGTTACTGGGGGTGAGGCTTCCATAGAGGATACGTCGGACCGAGTCTGGGTACCACGATCAGACATGCCGTCGAGAGCACCGACGGCTTCTGACGAAGGAGACGCTCATGGCTACCTGCGAAACGTGCGGTAACGAGTACGACAAGACGTTTACAGTCACGCGTGGCGAACGCACTGCCACCTTCGACAGCTTCGAATGCGCGGCCCAGGCAATGGCACCACAGTGCGCGCACTGTGGATGCCGCATTCTCGGACATGGAATCGAAGCGGAAGACACGATGTACTGCTGCGCTCATTGTGCTCGTCAAGAAGGTCACAACAAGGCAGCAGACCGCGTAGGTGCCTGAATCGACACGCTAGGCAGAGAGCGCCTCGATCAGCTTCGAGCAAAAGGCCGGGAGGTCGTCGGGTTTCCGGCTTGACACAAGGGTGTTCGGTCCGTTCGTGCACACAACTACGTCGTGGTCGACCCAACTGCCGCCGGCATTCGTGATGTCGGTGCGCAGGCTGGGCCACGACGTGAGCGTCCGACCATTCACTACGTCGGCCTCGACGAGCGTCCACGGTCCGTGGCAGATTACAGCGACAGGTTTTCCGTCATCGAAGAAACTGCGGACGAACGCAACAGCCTCTTTGTTCATGCGGAGGAAGTCCGGGTTTGCGACTCCTCCAGGTAGTACGAGGGCGTCGTAGTCCGATGTCGACGCTGATTCGACTACATCGTCGACGTCGAAAACATCGCCTCGGTCCAGATGATTGAATGCCTGGATTGTTCCCTGCTCGAGTGAAATAAGCGAAGGCTCAGCATGTTCCGAACGAACTGCATCCCAGGGATCTGTCAGTTCAACTTGCTCGACGCCTTCGGGGGCTGCCAGGAAGGCAACCCGCTTTCCTTTCAGCAACTCACTCATTGCTCTCACTTCCTCCGTTCATACTTCGAGCTCAGCGTGATGATGTACCTTCGCTGTCGTCGAAGAAGGACCATTCGTCTCCTCCGTGTCCTACCTCCATGCGCCACCCGAGCTCCGAATTGTCGGCGCACACGTCCACGAACCACGCGTGTGCGTCGTCGGCGCTCTCAATGTCACGGGTATCTATGACATCACCTGCGGGATTGATCACTCTGTATGTGGCCATTATGTACGCCTTCCCGAAACGCGTCCCGTTTAATCATTGTTCAATCTGCCTGATGCGCAATTGAATTGTGCGCCTCTGTTGACCACGGGCGGCCAATAAAGGTGCACCGCAAGCATTAGGCCTCCGGGATCTCCCGGCCGTAGTTCTCGAGTGTGATGCTGTCGGGATCGGGTCCACCGCGTACGCCGGTGTCGAGGGCATCGATCGCAGCAAGCTGGTCGCTGGTGAGGTCGAAGTCGAAGACGTCGAAGTTCTCGGCGATGCGGGTTGGCTTTGTCGACTTCGGGATAGCGGAGCGACCTTGCTGCAGATGCCACCGCAGCATTACCTGGGCTGCCGACTTACCATGCTGCGCAGCGATATCGAGCAAAGTCGGATCGTCAAAGGTGCTCTTCTCGCCGCCGCCGTAGGAGGTGATGCCGCCGATCGGCGACCAGGCCTGCGTCACGATGCCGTGCTCGGCGTGCAGGTGCTGCAGTTCCTTCTGCTGGAAGTACGGGTGAAGTTCGATCTGGTTCACGGAAGGTACGACGGTTGTCTCGGCCAAGAGTCGGTCGAGGTGTGCGGGCATGAAATTGCTGACTCCGATGGCCCGGACCTTGCCGTCGGCGAGTAGCTTCTCGAGAGCTCGGTAGGCGTCGAGGGTCAGGTCGAAACGGTTGGACAGCGGCTGGTGCAAGATAAGAAGGTCGAGTTGGTCGACGCCGAGCTTGCCCGTCGCCTTGTCGAACGCGTGGAGGGTGGTGTCGAAACCGTAGTCGCTGATCCAGACCTTGGTCTCGATGAACACCTCGTCGGAGTTGACGTCGGAACGCTTGATACCTTCTCCGACCTCACGTTCGTTGAAGTACGCGGCGGCAGTATCGATGTGCCGGTAGCCGGTGCGAAGGGCCGACTCGACGGCGGAAACCGTGACATCCGGTGGGGTTTGGAAAACGCCCAGCCCGATGGCCGGCATTTCCACGCCGTTGTTCAGGGCGATCGTATTTTCAGGCATGTTTTCACCGTAGGGATGTTTTGGCGGAGGTGACAGGTACTGGTGTTAACCCCCAACAGGTTGCCTGGATGTCCGGACGGGCCACTACACAGGTTGTTGAATCATGTTGTTTTCCGCCTAGGGTGTCGCAATCGCGATAGTTTCGTTGAACACGTCGACGGAAAGCGAACATGCCATGACCTCGGATCGGGTTGCGACGGATTTCGACCCCGCATTGAAGCTCGCACGATTCCTGCCACGCACCGTGATCACTCGGCGCACTGCGGGACTCCTCCGTCGACTCACCGGATTAGGAGCCCTGGTGCCGCCAAAAGGCGGGGATGTTGTCCGCTGCGACGCGAATGTTTCAGTCCGGGTATTCCGACCCACCGCGCCCGATATCCCCAGGCCGGGTGTGCTCTTCATCCATGGCGGTGGATATGTCATCGGCAGCGCAGCGATGGGGGATGGAATGTGCCGGAACATCGCCGCGCAATTGGGTGCTGTTGCAGCGTCGGTGGAGTACCGGCTCGCACCGCATCATCCGTATCCTGCCCCCTTGGAGGACTGCTACCGCGCACTGCGGTGGTTGGCGGATCAACCTGACGTCGACGCGAGCCGAATCGCTGTCGTGGGGGAGAGCGCCGGTGGGGGCTTGGCCGCTGCTCTGACTCTTCTGGCCAAAGAACGCGGCGAGGTGCTGCCCGCATTCCAGTTGTTGTCGTATCCGATGCTCGATGACCGGACAACCAAGCGAACAGACCTCGACGAGAGTCGATTCAGGGTGTGGAGCCCCCGCAGTAACCGTTACGGATGGAGCGCGTATCTCGGATCGTCGATCACGGATGTGCCGCCGTTGGCCGCACCCGCACGGTACGAAGATCTCACGGGACTCCCGCCGACGTGGATCGGCGTCGGCACAAACGACTTGTTCTACGACGAAGACGTCAGCTACTCCAAGCGGCTGATCGACGCCGGTGTTCCGTGCACACTGTTCGAGGCACCAGGTGCCTACCACGGCTTCGATCAGATCGAAGCCCGATCGACTCCGGCGCGGGAGTACCGCCGTGAACAGTTGAAGGCTCTCACTGCCGTCCTCTCCACTTAGGGAATTTGACTGCAAGGCAACTACTTCGGTTCTGTGCGATCGCCTTTCGATTCCGCAAACCATGCGGCAACCTGTGTGCGAGAGGTGAAGCCGAGCTTCACCAGTAGATGCTCGACATGGCCCTGCGCGGTGCGCGGCGAGATCACCAAGCGGGCTGCGATCTCCTTGTTGGTGAGACCGTCAGCCACCAGCGCGGCGACTTCGAGTTCGCGTTTTGTCGGCCTGCTCGACGGGCCGTTAGTGGAACTTCGCGGGCTGGTGCGTTCCTCGCCCAGTGCGTAGTCGACAGCGTCGCGGAACCGAAGGTCGGCGCCTTTGCTACGCGCATTGTTGAAGGCTCGCTCGCCCAGCGCGAGTCTGACTTTGCGTTCACAATCGTCTTGGAAGACGGCCATGCTCGGCACGACAACAGACGAACCTCCGACAGACCCGCTCGCTTTCTCAGCGGCGCCCATCAACATGGCTGCGCGTCGGGCATCCTTGCTGTCGATCGCGACCCACGACAATGCTTGCAGGCACACGCTGGCGTTCAACCGGTCATTGAGGTTGCGGCCCAATCGCAATGCCTGCTTCAGTAGTCGAGATGCCCGATCGCCATCGCCGTGCTTCCAGGTCGCAACAGCCAGCGTCCACAGGACGTACGTCCGATACACCGTTTCGCCGTGTTCCTCGGTAATGGCAAGTGCGCGTTCGTTGTATTCGATTGCTCGGTCGGTGTCATCCATCAGGTCGAGTGTCATGCCGAGGGTAAGCAAGGCAGTTACCTGGAAGGGCAGGTTCTTCTGTTCGGTGAACAACTGAGCAGCCTTTTCGAGGTGGATACACGACTCGGCAAGATCCTCGTTGAACAAGGCAAGATAGCCCTCTGCATGCTGGAGATAGGCGTTGATCAGCGGGTCGGTCGACTGGCCGGCGAGGACTCGCCCCTCCTTGACGAGTGCTTCTGATGTTTGAATATCTCCCTGGACCGCAGACAAGAGGCTTCCGGCATGAATTGCCCTGGCACGCTCGATGGTTGGTGGGCCGATTCGATATTCGCTGAAGCGGCGCAGCCATTGGCGGCCTTCGGTGATTGCGCCACGGGCGAGCCAGTAGGAAAACAGAGCCGTGGTGATCCGAGTGCCGATTTCAGGGCTGTCGGACACACAGAACTCCAAAGCCTCCCGCAGATTGGACTTTTCCCGAGCGATAGTGGTGATCAACTCGATCTGCCGAGGACTGATCCAGTCGGTATCTGCTGCGAGCGCCAGAGCTTCGAACCAATCGCGGTGTCGGCGACGAAGTTCCGTGTACTCATGCTCTCCGGCTTCTTGTGCCTTCTGTCGCCCGTAGTCACGGATTGTCTCCAGCATCCGGAAACGCACGGTGTTGTCCGATATTTCACGGATCAGTATCGACTTGTCGACCAGAAACGTCACGGCGTCGAGCACGTCCGTCGGTGTCAGCTCTCCGTCGCAAATCTGTTCTGCGGCTTTGAGTTCGAATCCACCGGAGAACACCGACAGTTGCGCCCACACTGCTTGCTCCATCGGAGTGCACAGGTCGTAACTCCAGTCGATGCACATTCGCAATGTCTGTTGCCTTGACGGTGCGTCCCTGCTTCCACTGGTCAACAAGGCGTATCGCTCGGAAAGCCGCTGCAGGATTTGTGTGGGCGACATCGCCCGCAATCGCGCCGCTGCCAACTCGATCGGTAGCGGGAGCCCGTCCAGTTGCCTACAGATCGACGCGATGGCGACTTTATTGTCCTGCGTGAGTTCGAAGCCCGGCACAACTCCGGTGGCGCGATCGACGAACAGTCGCACGGCATCGTTACTCGGCGCGCCCTTCGGTAGGTTGTCGGGATCGGGGACCGGTAGTGGGGGGACAAGGAGAATCGACTCTCCTCCGACTCCGAGTGGTTCGCGGCTCGTCGCCAGAATCTTCAGGTCGGGGCAGGCGCGTAGCAGGAATTCGGATAGCTGCGCCGCTGCAGTAACTACCTGTTCGCAATTGTCGAGTACCAGCAAAAGCTCTCGTTGAGCGAGGAACTCGGCAACCATCTCCCGGACGGGCTTCGCAGACCGGTCTTGTATCCCCAGGGTGCGTGCCACAACACCTGGGAGCAGCGATTGCTCCTGCAGCTCCGCCAACTCCACCAGCCGGACGCCGTCGGCAAAACTGTGTTGTGTCTTGGCGGCGATCCGAAATGCGAGTCGAGTCTTTCCCACACCACCGATTCCGGTCAATGTCACCAGTCGCGCGGTCGTCAGTAGGTTCTTGGCCGTGGCGAGTTCGGTACGGCGGTCGACAAAACTGGTCAGCTCGAGCGGGAGTCCCCCGGTGCGATCCGTTGGCGGAGGAATACTTTTTTCGGGGTACTCGTTTTGCGGATGACCCTGTGCTGTGGGCGATGGGACGGATTGCGTGCGTGCAGGTTCGGAGTACAAGGACATTTCATCGACAGGCAGATCGTGGCGGCGTTGTGCTTCGCGGAGTTGTTGTCCTAGCTCCTGTGACGACGGGCGGGTTCCCGGGTTGGCGGACATGGCTCTTTCGATGAGAGCGCCGACGTCGTCCGGGATGCCGAACTCGCGTGGGTTCGGAACAGGCTCCGACGTAACTCGCAGGAACTGGGCGACCAGTCGTTCACCACTGCGACGTTCGAAAGCAGCGTGTCCGGTCAGTGTGGCGAATAACGTAGAGCCGAGACCATAGACATCCGCTGCGGAACTCGGCGGCCCGCCGGTCACGATTTCGGGCGCAATGAAGGCCGGTGAACCCGTGACAATGCCTGTGCCAGTTTCGAATCCACCGGCAAAATGAGCGATGCCGAAGTCGGACAGCGCCGGTTCACCGTAATCGGTGAGCAGGATGTTTCCGGGCTTGACATCTCGATGCAGGATGCCGAGTCGGTGCGCGGACTCCAAGGCGCCGGCAATCCTCACACCGAGGCGCAGTGCTTCACCTAGTGGGAGCGGTCCGTGCCGTCGGATCAGGGTGTCGAGGGAATCTTGGGCGTAGTACGGCATGACGATGAAGGGCCGTCCGCTACCGGTGACGCTGGTTTGAAAAACATTCACGATGTTGGGATGTCCGGTCAGTCGGCCTGCTGCGCGCTGCTCTCGAAAGAACCGTGCGCGGTTCTCCTCGTCGAGGTCGGTGGTGAGAACCTTTACTGCCACGGTCCGGTCGAGCGACGGCTGCCGACAGCGGTAGACGACGCCAAAACCTCCACGGCCGATCTCGGTAGCGTCCTCGAACCCGGACGCAGACAATTCCGCCGCGACCGAACCTGTCGCGTCGAATTGCGTCGCGAAGGGGTCGACATCGGTCATGGACTACATCGATCCACCTGTGCACGTCGCGTGGAAAATCCGACGAAACTCACCTATCGATGATGGTCCCTCAAAGCCCCCGCTCGCCACCCCCACGGGCACTTTGTTGGAAATTCAAGTGAGTTGCCACAGCGCAGAGTCACGTTGCGGCAACCTTGACGGCAAACGCACTCAGAAGTGCCCCGGTGACGAGGCGCTGGGCTGCCATGACCCGAGGATGATGACGAAGGTACTCGGAGACCGATGACGCAGCGAGAACTATCGCTCCGTTGATCGCCACAGCAACGGTGATTTGAACTAGTCCCAACTGAAGGAATTGACCTAGCACCGGTCCGTTTTCGGGGTGCACGAACTGAGGGACGAGTGCCGCATACATCAGCGCGATCTTGGGATTCAAGATGTTTGTCACCAATCCCATGGCGAACAACCGGAAAGGGGAGTGAGCGTCGAGTTCTCGTGCCTCGAACGGTGAGCGCCCGCCTGGTCGCAGCATGTTCCACGCGAGATATGCCAGGTAGACGGCGCCGACGAGTTTGACGGTCGTATATGCGGCCGGGACCGCCGCGAACAGCGCGGACAGTCCTGCAGCGGATGCACCCAGGTAGAAGACAAATCCCAGAGCGACGCCGCCCAGCGAGACCAATCCCGCGCGCCTGCCTTGTGAGATGGAGCGCGACGCGAGGTAGACCATGTTCGGGCCGGGGGTCAGCACCATTCCCAGCGCGATGAGCCCGATCCCGACCACGGACGCGATGGGCAGCATGTTCTCTCCTCTGTGCTCGTTTGTGGACTTCGACTAGTTTCCGGTGTGAGCACTGTCCACGTCCATCGCATATTCGAGAACTATTTCGTGAAGGATTGCTTCATGGATGAACTAGCCACGCTGCGCGCGCTCCAGTCGGTCAAAGAGCATGGGACAGTGACGGCTGCCGCTGCAGTTCTGCGGCTGAGTCCGTCCGCGGTCAGCCAGCAGCTCAAGCGACTCGAAAAGGCGACGGGTCGATCCTTGTTGACGCCCACGGGGCGCAGAGTGGCTCTGACGCCCGAGGCTCATGCGCTCCTCGACGAGGCAGGTCCGGTGTTGAGTCGGTTGGAGGCCATTCTCGGTGTTTCGTCCGCTCGTGAGTCACAAGTTGCGGGCCATGTGCGTGTCGCCGCATTTACGACCGCCATCCGGCACGGTGCGCTGACGGCGATAGCCGAAGTTCAGGATCAACACCCGCAGCTCACCTGTTCACTCGCCGAGATGGACCCAGGCGAGGCGTATCACGCCCTGTCAGCCGGGATGGTAGACATTGCGGTCACACATCATTGGCAAGGGCAGCAGGCGCCGGTGTATCCGGCGATCACAGTGGGTCCCCTTGCCGACAATACTGCCGACAATACTGCCGACGATCTGGTCGACGACGTTGCCGACGTAATCTGCCACCGAGACCATTCACTTGCCCAGTCGCCTGGACTCGAAGACCTCGCGACATACAGTTGGGTGTCCACCGGCGCGGGCACGATTTGTCATTCATGGCTCATCCACATGTTCGCCCTGCATGGTCATCGGCCACGAATCACCGCAGAAATTTCCGACTTCGCACTGCATGTCCCGTTCGTAGCCGCGGGTCTCGGGCTCGCACTGGTGCCCCGTCTGGGCCGTCCCGAATTGCCTGGCGAAGTTCGTGTTCTCGAGCTCGAAGATCCGCCGGCCCGCAAGATCGGCATCGCGCTGCGTACTCATCAGGTCAACGACAACGCAATATCGGTAGTCGACGCCGCATTGCGATCGCACCTGCAATATCGGGAGGCTGTGTCCAAGGCCACACTGTAATAGGCGCTCGGGTGCTCTCCAGCGGTCGAGAAAACCGATGTGTGGCTTCATAATCGGGCACATGACCTCGACGCTGGGAGGGAGGTACGTTGGCCACGGTAGGCGATCTTGTCGATCGTGCGGGCCTTCGATCCCTCACGCCCGGGGCTGTCGAGAAAGCGCGAGATAACTCCGTCAGCACCTTTTGCGAAATCGACTCGGCGTCGGGCATCGATTTCGAGGCGGGCTGCGTGGTGTACGTCCCCGCGGGGACGTGGCCCTCGCTGTCTGCACCGGAATCGCTTCTCGCCCAGATGCGGTCGGGAGGAGGCGTTGGTGTAGTCGTCGACAACGACGACTTCGATCTCCCTCCGGAATTCGTGACCGAGTGTGTGCGCCAATCGATGCCGGTGTTTCTCCTGCCCAAGGACATGCTCTTCGGTCAACTCAGTGCGACACTCACGTCACAACCCGCTGGAGTGCCGAAACAGGATTCGCACTCGGAGGCAGTGCAGGACCTCCTCGACGAATTCGTCGGGAAGAGTGGTGTCACCGTGTGGGTAGTGATGCAGGGGTGTGTCATCACTGGATCGATCGTGCCCGCCGCGGATTTTCCGATCAAGATTCTTTCCCGCAAACCGACTTCGCTGGAGGGTGCCCCGAGTGATGCAGCGGGACTTCATCTCATGTTGCCCCGGTCCGGCCACGCTCTGGTGCTGGTGAATCCGAACCGCGTGCAGTGGGAAACGCGCCGCGTGGGCAAGCTTGCCGGACAGATCGACGCCCGCCTCCATGCGCTGGAGGTCACCAGGGCGGCACGAGCGCAGTCCGAGAATGCACTGATACGCGAACTGGTTCAGGCAAATGTTGCGTCCGCCGCACTCGATCCGTGGGCACGTTCGTTGGGGCTCGAACCGGGAATCCGTATTCGCGCCGTCTCCGTCGTAGTGCCAGAGGCGACCGAAGGCCGGATCGATACGGTAGTTGCCGGATTGCAGGATCTCGCGCTTCAAGGTGCCGCCGCGTCTGTGTCCGGATCATACGAAGGCAACGCCTACGCGCTTGTCACGATGAGAGGTGCTGTCGAATCCATCGACAGCAGTGAAGGTTTCGATGGACAACTCGATATGCTCGCAACGCTGTTCGCCCTGCGGCACGAAGGCGCGTTGTCCATAGGTACGAGTTCGTGCGTCCTGCGAAGCAGCGACGATCTGGTTCGGGGCTTGATCAGCGCCCGGCAGATGGCGGATCGTCACGCACGCTCGTCGGGTCCGGACAGCCCTTCGGTTCCGCTCCCCGCACCGATGGCCGCAACTCTGCTCGCCAGCGACCCCAGATTGGTAAGTGTCCTCGACAACGCTCTGCTGAAGCCCGTGGTCGACTACGACGAGAGCAAGGGTTCACAGTATCTGGAAACGCTCAGAACGTTTCTGGCTTTGGACGGGCAATGGAGCGCCACGGCTGCCGAATTGGGTATCCACATCAACACACTTCGCTACCGACTGAACCGAATTGAACGCCTCACGGGGCGTGGTGTGCACTCCACGGCCGATCGCGCGGATTTCTATATCGCTCTTGCGCTACGGGAGTCATCTCGATACGGGGAGTGGGACACTTCCAGACCACCAGGGTTCGGGGAGCCTGGGTGAGAATTCTTCGATGACGTCGTAGTCACCGTCGGACGCTCGACCGACGTACGACGGGTGCGCACTGTAGTGATTGCTGCGGAAGTGGAACGGCAGTCCCTCGGGGTTTCCGTCGAATCGAACGCAGAGCAGCGCGTCGGAGAGGTCGGCAGGGTCGAGTGATGCGGTCTGTTCGGATGCCAGACTCAGCGCATGAACCGCATTGTAGGCACCCACTTGTGCTGCATGCGTGCGGTGTTGGCCGCGTACGTCGATCAAGGATTGCCGGTACGACGCGTTGATGTGGTTGTCGATTCTGGCGAAGTACGTGCCGGCCATGAAGTGACCGTTGCTGATTTCGGCAGGCATGTGCCCCAGGTCGATCGCCGTTGTCGCGGTGGCCGCGATGGGTAGGGAATCAGACGAGAAACCAGCCTGGTGGAACTGAGTGTAGAAGGCCGTGGTCGAATCGTGTCCGACAAGATTGCAGATGATCACCGAGGGGCGTTTGCGTTTGATGTCGTCAAGGACTGCGCCAAAGGACGTCTCGCCCAGCGGCGCGTACCAATTGCCGATGGTCTCGACGTTCCGTTGCTCGCCGAGCCGCCGAATCGCTTCACCGAGCACCCTGGGATAGATGTAGTCCGAACCGACGATGTAGACGCGTCGTCCGAGGGTGCAGGCAATCCAGCCGAGATAGTCTTCGAGGTATTGGTTCGGTGCTGCGCCGCAATAGAACACGCGCGGATCGGTCTCCTCACCCTCGAAGTACGTGGGGTACATCAGCAACGATTGATTGTCTTCGATCGCCGGGCGCATCGCGACCCGACTGGCTGAGGTGTATCCGCCGACAATGACGTCGACGGACTCTTCGCGGCACAGATGGTTGATGCCATGTCCCGTCATCGCGACTTCCGAGCAATCGTCGAACACGGCGAATGTCAGTTCCTCGCCGAGGATCCCGCCGCTCGCGTTGACCTCGTGAACCGCAACCAGGGCGCCGTCGAGGATGGACTTCTCCATCTCTGCCTGCGCCCCGCTGAGTGAGTACAGCATTCCGATTTTCACTCGTCCGCTCCTTTCTCGCGTGCGGTGCCACGGCGGTGGCGGTCGATCCCACTCTGTCGATCCCACTCTACGGTCTGCTCCCGCACTTCACACGATGGTGTTCGAGGCGGGACGGCAGCGCGTTGCGATTTGATGACCGGACGTTTCATCGGAATGTCGGATACCTCGTCGTAACGTGAATCGCCTTGTCGTTCAGCCAGGTAGACGCATTTTCGGTGTCTTGGACCTGTATCAATCTCCAGTACGTGTGTTCCTCCACCTAGTCGATAGGCCAATTGTCCACTTCGGCGCCGGAGAGTTGTGTTGTCGGCGGACAGTGACCAATCCCGAGGAGGGCAACATGACCGAAGCCATCAGCAAGCCGGCGAAGATTCGCACTGCGGTCGATATCGGTGGAACCTTCACCGATGTGTTCGTCCAGCACGAGGATGGGCGGATCACCACTGCGAAGTACCCGACCCAGACCGACCCGATCGAAGGCGTTCTGGCCGGTATGAGGCAGGCAGGGGTGAACTGGGAGGACGTCGAGTTCTTCTCGCACGGAACCACGATCGCGACCAATGCGCTCATCACTCGCAAGTTTCCCAAGATTGCGCTCGTGACTACCGAGGGTTTCCGCGACGTCATCGAAATTCGTCGCGGTGACCGTGAAAGTTGGGATCCGTACCAGGAAGTCGCTGAACCGTTTGTGCCTCGCAGGCACCGAATGACGGTGCGCGAGCGTATCGGTTACGACGGTACGGTTCTCGAAACCCTCGACGAAGATCAGGCGCGCGACGTCGCGAGAATCCTCGAGCGTCGTGGCGTCGAGACCGTGGCCGTGTGCTTCGTCAACTCCTTCACCAATCCGGATCACGAAAACCGTATGGCGGAGATACTTGCCGAGGAGCTACCGGGTGTCGCGATCACGACCTCGAGTGACGTTCTCCCTGAGATCTTCGAGTACGAGCGGTTTTCCACCACGGTGGCGAATGCGGCGTTGGTGCCGATCATCGGGCCATATGCGCGAACACTGGAGGGGCGCCTCGAGGAGAACGGATACAAGAACGACGTCCTGCTCCTGCACTCCGGCGGCGGTGTGATGACGCCGAAGATGGCGGAGAAGTACGGAGCGCGACTCGCTGCGTCCGGCATTGCCGCTGGTGCCATCGCCAGCCGTCATATTGCGCGAATGTGTGGATACGAGAACTCGATCGGCTTCGACATGGGTGGCACGTCAACCGATGTGTCGCTGACGGATAACGGTGTGCTCGGAACGACGAACATGTGGAGCGTCGAGTTCGGTTACCCGATCTGCTTCCCGAGCATCGAAGTTCTCACCATCGGTGCCGGTGGCGGTTCGATCGCCTGGCTGGACGACGCCGGCTCACTCCGCAACGGACCGCAGTCCGCAGGCTCGGAGCCCGGGCCCGCGTGTTATGGCGCCGCAGGCGATTTCGCGACCAACACGGACGCCAATCTGGTCCTGGGCACAGTCGGCAAGAAGTTGGCAGGCGGAGTCAAGGAACTCGACGAGTCTCTGGCGCGCAACGCAATCGAAAAGGTCGCCTCGCCACTCGGACTGGATGTCGACACGGCCGCACAGTCGATCATCAAGGTGGCCAACGCGAACATGGCCGATGCTGTCCGCCTCATCTCGATTCGCAAGGGGCATGACCCACGAGATTTTGCGTTGGTGGGATTCGGCGGGGCCGGACCACTGCACGCGGCTTACCTGGCCAAGGATCTTGGCATCCCGACAGTGATTATTCCGCCGCACCCGGGAGTGACGTCGGCGATGGGCTGCATGCTCGTGGACATTCAGCACGATCTCACCAAGATGTACCTGGCCGATGCCGCGGAAGCAGATCTCGGGCACCTCGCCAAGTCGTTCCGGGAACTGGAGGCGCAGGGACGCGAACGCCTGACTGCCGAGCACGTCGACGCGGAGGACATGATTTTCGAGTACTACCTCGACATGCGGTATCTGGGGCAGTGGCGCGCCATCGCTGTCCCGGTGAGCGTTCCGCTCGAGAGTCTCGACGAGGTTGTGGCAACGTTCCACGCTACGCACCTCAAGGAACACAACTTTGCGGCCGAGGATGGCGGTGTGGAGATCTACCGAATCCTGGTGCGTGCCATCGGTCTTACTCCGCGAGCTGACGTCAAGCCGGCCGAGCCGATTGATCCCGCCGATTTCACCCCGGTGCCGACCGAATTGCGCCACGTCCTGTTTCCCGACGAGGTGGCTCGACTCGAAACCCCGGTCTACGACCGCGCAGATCTTCCCGCGGGTGCGATTCTGTCCGGTCCGTGCATCGTCGACCAGTTGGATTCGACCACTGTCGTTCCGCCGCGGACCACTGCCCGCGTCGACGTCTGGGGGAATCTCATCCTCGAATACTCCGCATGATCTGCCATCGGCCGCAATCGAATTCATACGAAGGGCAAATGAAATGACTACATCGCTGGATCCGGTAACCTTCGAAGTTCTCAAGAACGCCTTCATCAACACCGTCGACCAAATGGCAGAGCAGATCTTGCGAACCTGCTATTCCTTTGTCATCTACTCGCGTGACTTCTCGTCGGCCATCTGCGATACCGAGGGCAACACCGTTATGCAGGGAACGGGCGACATCGCAGCCCACGTCGGGACGCTCCACTACACGGCAAAGGCCGTAATTCGTCAGTTCGAGGGCGACATCCATCCTGGCGACGTCTTTGTCATCAACGACGTCTACGAGGGCGGAAGCCATTTCAACGACACACGCATCATCCGGCCCATCTATTACCAGGGCGAACTGCTCGGCTACGCGCAGGCCAACGGGCACTGGGCCGACGTCGGCGGTGCTACACCAGGCTCGTTCAACGTCAACGCGCTCGATCATATGGGAGAGGGGTTGCGTATCCCGCCGACGAGGTTGTGGAGCAAGGACCATTTCCTCGAGGACGTGGCCTACCTCATCGCAAAGAACACACGAAACCCGCGCGACATCATCGGCGATATGCAGGCGCAGGCGGAGGCCACACGGGTCGCCGAGCGCGAAATTCAGCGTCTGTGCGACAAATACGGCGTCGAGACGATCAAGACGGCCATGGCTGAGGTCCAGGACTACGTCGAAGATCTGACGCGCGCCAAGATTGCCGCTCTGCCTGACGGTGTCTGGTACACAGAGGACTACATCGATCAGGATCCGGGATTGGGAGAAGGACTCATCCCGGTCACGATGAAGATGACTATCAAGGGCGACACGGTTCACTACGACCTGAGTGACTCCCATGCTTCCATCTCGTCGATGCTCAACGCCGGATTCGGTGGTTCGTTCGCCGGGATCGTTGCGGGTACGAAGATGCAATTCCCGGACATACCACTGAATTCCGGGTTCTATCGTGTGGTGACAGCGGATCTCGGTCCGCTCGGATCAGTGGTCAACGCGGACTGGCCGTCGCCGTGCGCGGGATTCTGTTCCGGGCCGTTCGAGAAGATCATGAGTTCGGTATTCGAGATCTGGTCCGACATTCAGCCGGAACGCGCGATGGCCTGTACCTTCAACCTCGAGTATCTACTCGTGGGCGGACGGGACGAGAGAGAGAACGGCAGCCCCAATTTCATGTGGTACGACTGGATGATGGGCGGATGGGGCGCCCGAAACGGCGCAGACGGCTACAACGCATCGGCTGCGGTGTTCGGAGTCCAGTACGGTACACAGCCTTTCGAGGGACAGGAGCGGCTGGCGCCGGTGCTCACCACATGTCATGATCTGCTTCCTGATTCCGGCGGGCCCGGAAAGTACCGCGGTGGCCTCGGTGCAGAGAAGGGCGGTCGACTGTGGGCGAGTAGCAAGACCGTGATGTCCTACTGCTGTGACCGTGAGCGGTCTGTCACATGGGGATTGTGGGGCGGACTGCCGTCAATTCCACACGGTGTGTGGCTCAACAAGGGAACCGAGAACGAGAGATATCTCGGCTCGATCTTCGCCGCGATTCCCATCAAGTCCGGCGACGAGTTCACCCGTCCCTCGGCCGGCGGCGGTGGGCTGGGCGATCCGCTGCAACGCGAGGTCGATGCGGTACTCGAAGACGTCATCGACGGTTACGTGAGTATCGAACGGGCCGAGAAGGACTACGGCGTGGTGATCAAGGAGGTCGATCCCGAGATCTTCGAGTACGAGATCGACTCGGATGCAACGGAAAAGGCTCGCAATTACATTCGCAATAATCGGCACGCCTGGATGGAACGCGACGCACACGAGGTGTCATCCGAGTACCAGTCCGGTCTGATCAATGAGATGGACTGCGTGCGCCAATACGGAGTGATCCTCGACTGGGGCAGCGGTGAAGTACTGGAGAACACCACCGACCAGTTCCGCGCGATGTTTCGCCGACGCACGATCGTCCACTGGACCGACGATCCGGCCGTCGAGTACGTCAAGGGCACGTTGTCTGTCTCCGAGGTCGCGGCACTCTGAACTACCCGCTCCATTCTGCTCGGGTGCCCCGACGAGATTCGGGGCACCCGAGTGTGGTTCGTCAAACACCAGTATCCAGATGGCAACGGCGCCAGGGGAACGTCATCGAAAAGGATTGGCCATGTCTATTTCACAGGGCTTGAGTGCAAACGAGGTACCGGCGCTGGTCGTATCGTCCCATGACGATCCGAAGGTTCTGGAACGCGCTGCTGCAGAGGATTATTCACTTCACATTGTTCCGCTTTCGTGGCGAAGCAGCCGTCTGTCGGTGTCGATGGCATGGTTCGGGCTCATGAGCGCGATGTTCTGGGTTGTGGTCGGAAGTACCGTCACACTTGCCGTGGGTACGATCGACACACTGATCGGCATCGCACTCTCCGCCGTGAGCTACGGCGCGATCAATTCGGTGGTCTCACGATACGCAGCCAAGACGGGAACAAGTGTCTCGCTATTCTCGAGGGCGCTCTTCGGGCGAGCGGGATCTGCTTTTGCGGCTGCTCTGTTCGGTGTCACTATCACGTATTACGTTGTGGCGGAGGGTGCAATCGTTGCCAGTGCGCTGCACGCGTACCTGCCTGCACTTCCGATAGCCCTGTGCGCCCTGATTGTCGTCGTGTATCAGGCGCCGCTGGCTATGCGTGGTGTGAGTACGTGGCTGGACAAGATCAACGGCTTCTTACTTCCGTTGTATCTCGTCGGACTCGTCGGCTCGGTAGTCTGGGCAATCGTTCGATACGGCTACAGCAACGACTGGCTCACCTATGAACCAGAGGGCGCTGCTGACCTCGGTGTTCCGGGATGGTGGTTTGCGTACACGGTGTATATGGGAGTGTGGGTTGTCACCATGATGGCGTGGGACTTCGCTCGCTTCGGACGGCCCGAAGATGCGAAGTTCAACGGACGGATCACTTTTGGCACACCCTTTTACGTCATGACCCTTTTTGTGAATGCGGTTGTCGGCATCTTCCTCGCGCACACGATCGAGATCGAAGGAGCGTTGAGCGAGGAATCGGCGATTCTCGGAATTGTGTCACTGATGGGATTCTGGGGGCTGTTGTGGGTGGTGGTGAGTCAAACTCGGGTGAACTCCGGGAACTTCTACCTGGCGTCCACGAACGTGCAGAACTTCTTCGCCCGAGCATTCAAACTCACTCTGCCACGGGTCTTCTGGCTTGCTGTCGTCGCCGTGGTCGTTTACGTGATGATGCTGACGAACGTCCTGACGTGGATCCTTCAGGCGCTGAGTTATCAAGGCGTCATCATCGTCAGTTGGGTGGCAATTGCGCTCACTCACATTCTTGTTGCCTCCCGCGGGATATTTCCGCACGTTCCGCCCGCCGAGTTTCGCCCGGGACGCGTTCCGTCGGTGAATCCCGCCGGGGTGTTCGCTTGGGGAGCATCATCTTTGGTCGGTATTGTGATGGTTGCCTTCGGCGGCACGTCCGGTACCGTCTGGGCGCCCCCGGTGAGCTGTGTCCTCGCGGCGGCGCTGTACGGGATCGCGCTCC
The DNA here is from genome assembly GCF_019334125.1 of Rhodococcus globerulus. Lineage (NCBI taxonomy): Bacteria > Bacillati > Actinomycetota > Actinomycetes > Mycobacteriales > Nocardiaceae > Rhodococcus > Rhodococcus globerulus. The sequence continues at coordinate 4,020,294 of NZ_CP079698.1, read as the reverse complement.
GATTCTCGAAGCCGAGATGGTTCACTCTTGATCGTCCGTTCGATCCGCGCGACGAGGTAGCCGATCCGTGGGAGTCGCGCGTGCAGTGCCATCGATGTGGTGACTCCTACATCGCCTACGAGATGGATCGTGATCCGTCTGCCGGACATCAGGCGATCTGTCTCGCCTGCGCGTCGAATTCACCAAGCTTCCTGCGTGCAGCGGAGGCGGAGGCTTCCGCCAACTGAAAGCTCTGCCCACCGTGCCCTCCCGGCGCGGTGGGCGGTTGCGTTCGCCGGTTTGGCGGAACTGCTTATCGGGTAGGTCCGACATAGTGCAGCGATCCACTCAGACACAGGCATGCCTCCAGCAGAAGAAGGGACGGACGGATGGCTCGTAGGGACTCGCAACCGCAACTCAAAGACCAGGATCTCTACGAGAAATTGCGCGAGAAAGGAGATTCCAAGGAGAAGGCGGCGCGGATCTCCAACGCAGCAGCGAATCGTGGTCGTTCGAACGTCGCTAAAACTGGCGGTCGGTCCACTTCGTACGAAGAATGGACCGTGGATGAATTGAAGACGCGAGCAAAGGAACTGGACCTGCATGGGTACTCGAAGATGAAGAAAAGTGAACTGATCGACGAACTTCGCAACCACTGAATTCTGTTCTTTCCGTTGAAGACCCGTGGTTTGTAATTGTCGAAGCCGAGGACCCCATGGCAAAAACGACCGTTCCGCATAAATCTGCCGTCCTAGACACGCCCACTCTGGGCGTGGAGGAGGAATTCCTCCTGTGCGACCCGCTGACCAAACAGCCGAGGTTGCGCAATACCGAAGTTGCGGCAGCAGGAAGAGACCTCGGTGTCGATCTTCAATTGGAGCTCACTCGCTGTCAGGTCGAGACCGCCACATCGATCGGGGGTCATATCCGCGACCTTCGGGATCAACTGCGTGAACTGCGCTTCGCTGCAGCAGACGCTGCCGCACATGACGGATGCCAGCTGCTGGCGGTGGGAACACCGTTCTACGATCCACCACCGAACGAGACCACTGACACCTCGAGATATCAACGAATGGCCGGTGAATTCGGGGCGCTTACTGCGGGAGTGATGTGTGGCTGCCATGTGCATGTCGGTGTGGAGGACCGCAGACAGGCCGTTCGGATCATCAACCATCTGCGTCCGTGGTTGCCGACGCTCTTGGCGTTGACTGCGAACTCACCGATCAGTGCCGGCATCGATACTGGCTATGCCAGTTGGCGTTACATCATGTACGGGCGATGGCCGAGCTGCGGGCCGCCGCCGTACTTCGAGTCCGTGAATCACTACGACGCCGCAATCGCCACGATGCTCGAGGCGGGTGTCATTCTGGACCCCCACATGGTCTATTGGGATGTTCGGGTCTCGGATCATCTTCCTACCGTGGAGATTCGGATCAGTGACATTCCAGCCACAGTCGACGAGACAATCACGTATGCCACGCTGGTACATGCGCTTGTTGTCACCGTGATGAAAGAGATCGCGACGGGCAGCCCGGCCCCGATCATCGATCAGGAGGTATTGCGTGCGGCGTGCTGGCGGGCCGCCCGAGATGGAATTGCCGGTCGAGCTCTCGACATGGATACCGTGCGCCTGGTGCCCACGCGTCAGCTGGTTCGGCGACTGCTGGATTACGTTGCGCCGATGCTGGCCGAGTTCGGCGAGCTCGAGCGGGTTACTGCCTCACTGGAGAAAGTCTTCGAGCAGGGTAACGGGGCAATGGTGCAACGCCGCACGCTGGCACGGTCCGGCATCACCGAGGTGATCGACGAATGCGCTCGTCGCACCGCGGAAGGGTGCGATCGGCAGACGGATATCGCGCTGTCGCCGTCGTAGTGTCAATCGGCACCGACTGTGCGGGCGGACGCTTGTCGAAACAGGTCGTCGAGGCGCTGCCAGCGAGGCTCTGCGCCGAACCGGTAGCGCGCTCGTTGGTATTGCTCATCCGCATCGGCTTTGTCGCCTGTCGCGAACCGGTAGCGAAACACGTCAAAGTCTATATCCGACAATGCAAATCGGACGATATCATCTGGTCCACGAAGCTGGCACATCACCTCCAGCGCGCTCGTGAGTGCGGCGCGCACAATGCCAGCAGTCGCGGGGATATCGGTCTCTGCGTCGACGGTCACGTGTGGTCCGATGCCGGAGGCGATGTTCTCGATCCGGCGTCGGTACTGGCAGTCCACCTCGGCCGGGCGCTCGTGTTCCGGCTTTCCGATGATTCGATCGAAGCCCGGAGAGTAGACACCACAATTGATGTAGAAACGTATTGATTCGTAACTGTTTCCCGCGGACCGTTGCAGGTTGACGACGTCGACAACGTCGTCTCGCTCCCGTCTGAAGGTCAGTTTCTGCTTCCGGAACCCGTGCTCCTTGAGAAGCGGAACGGCACTCTCTTTGATGAGTGCGGCAAATGACTGCTCGGCCGTTAGCTGCTCCATTCGAACATCATCGCGGACAAGGCGCCTGTACCTCTCGACTGGGTTCAATGAGCCGAACTTCCTTCGGGATGCTTCAGCGACGCTCGACAATTCCTGGGACAAACTCCTCTAGTCGTGTATTCCGCACTCGTCATGTTGTCATCTATACCCCCTCTTACGTCGGTTCGCCTCGATCCCGCTGCACGTTCGTGTGCGCTGGCGTGGTAATAAACGTTCTTCGGGGAGTTTCCAGCAGCCGTTTTCTCGGAGGGCAGCAAAATGTCGGTGGGGAGTTCTATGCTGCACTTTCAATAGCTAGAGTTCAGGTCCGAGGCGGAATTCAGATTCTTGAAGTGCGGGTGAGGGCAAGAATGATTGTTTGGACATTCTCTGATGTCGGTTCGTGCCTAGTCGGAGAATAGTGGCACTCCGCGAATTTGTTGTATCGGCTAGAACCTTGTTGCGGAATCTGTACTTGTGAACGACTCGAAAACTCCCCGCCTTCTGTAACGCAGCCGGGTGGACTGAGAAGGGCGAAGATGGAGAACACTGGAATTGCGCTTCAATACGCAATCGAGCAGGCCGTGGATAGCGGAGAGCGAGAGCTGGATAAACTCGACGCTCTGATTGATTCGCTCGGCGACCAGTTCGCGAAGGCAACGGATGTCGGTTCGACAGGTTCAGTCGAGGCAGGGTTGACGCGTGAACTCGCTGAACTTGCGGATGGTTTCGGTGATGGCCTACGTACCCACCTCGCGGGTCAGCGCAAGGCACTGTCGACGTTCAACGTCGCTTTCTTCGGCCGTACCGGCGCTGGCAAGAGCACGTTGCTCTCTGCGTTCGGTGAGCTCGACGGTGATCACGTGTCGCCCGGCGACAGCGATTGGACTACTGACGTCACGGAAATCGAATGGCACGGATGCCGACTCTGGGACACACCTGGCATCAATGGGTGGGGGCGTACTCAGGCTCGAGTTGATCTCGAGGAGACTGCCCGACGGGCTGTCGAGATAGCCGACGTGGTCCTGCTGTGCTTCGACAGTCAGAGCCAACAGGCATCGGAGTTCACGAAAGTCGCGCAGTGGGTTCGCGCGTATGGGAAACCAGCCATCGCGGTTCTGAACGTGCGTAATCTGCGCTGGCGTCACCCTGCGAAGGTTGTCAGTCAGCCGGCACGCCAGTCATTGTCTCGGGGGGTTCGCGAGCACGTCGACAATATCCGAACTGAGTTGTCCAAGATCGACCTTCCGGGTACTCCAATTGTTGCTATCTCGAGTAGGCGCGCTTTGTTTGCTCGTGCAAGTACTCCGTTCAAAGGCCCTGCTGAGACGAACTTCTTGTCAGATCGCGAAAAGTTCGGTACAGAGTACTTGTCTCGATGGTCGAACTTCGGCGCACTCGAGGAGTTGCTAACCGCATCGATTGTCGAGGGTGGGTCCGATCTGCGCAGAACGTCGCTGCGAGAAGGATTGCGGGGAATGCTCGGTGCAAAGGCTGGCGAACTCGATGAACTGAGGCAAACGATCGACCCACGGATTGAGGCCGCGGAACGTCGGATCGCGCAACTTCTTGATGTGTTGGGTTACATTGAAGGCGACGAACGAAAAGCGTTTCTCGGTGCCGGCAGTCCGGAATTGCTCTCTGCTTTGGAAAAGGCCAGAGGCAAGACGTTCACAGCGAGTCCCGAGGGCTCTCTGGATCGGCAGATGAACCGTCTGATCGCATTCCATCTCTCAGGGCTACGGGAGGATTCCGTTGCCAGATCCAAGAAGTTGGTGGAGGAGGCTTTCGGTGAGGGTAAGCAGGTCGACCAGGATGCCTTTCAAAGAGCAGTCTTCACGATGTCTGATATTCAAGCTGCTGTGGGGAGCATCTGGAAGTCCAAGACATCGTTCCTCCTTCGGGAACTGCAACTCGTCAGTTCTGACGAAGAGCCGGATCTCACAGGCTCGCTGACCGATTCGGCAAATCTGGATGGCTCATCCGGTGGGCTGACATCCAATCTGGCTAGGTCTATGCAACTTGCAGGTATGGTGGCCGGCGGCGCGTCAGGCGTCGTGCTACTACCCGCTGTTGCCAACTTCTGGAATCCGGTGGGCTGGGTAGGCGTAGCTACGTCGGTGGGACTCGGTGCTGTGTCGTCTGTCAGCCGTTTTGCCGGCGACCGTATGGCAGCGAGTACTGAAAAGCGTGGTCTCGCAGCAAAATCCAAAGCCATCAGTGAGTCCTTGGCTGCTGTTCATCAGACCTATGATCGGATTGAGCAGGACCTGCGGGATCAGGGCCGAGCCCTGTCTTGGCAGATGGCCGGGCCGGTCTTGACAGTGCTACTCGACGAGTCGCTGTCCTTGCATTCTGGCAAGAAAGCTGTGGACGAGCTGACTGCGAACCTCCGCGAACTTTCGATGTCATTGCCGGAAGCGATTGATGTGAAGACGGTGATGGCGCGGGCGCAAGATCGTGTTCTCGCCGAACGGTCGGCGACGATACGAACCGATAGCGGCTCCGGGGCACCTGAAACGGGAGGATCGAGCTTCGCTCGCAAGGTTTGGCTAGGGGAAGACTGGTTCGAACACGACAACGGAGACGTCGACGAGGGCATCTCGGAAGGATCGCGTCTACCAGTGTTCGTCGAGCAGGAAAACACTGATCTGGTTGGCCTACGGCAGGCGTTGTCACGCGCGTGGGAGGTGGCATCGAATGACTCCCTTGTCGCGTTGATTCGAGATCTCGAGCACGCGGTCGATCCTGCTGCACAGCGCGGGCGCTCCTCTTCAGATCAGGCTGGCATCAAACCGACAGTCGTAGTGCTGGGAGACTACAGTTCCGGAAAGTCCAGTCTGATCAAACGACTGCTCGTGGAGATGAGCGGTACGGTTCCCGAGGATCTGTATGTACGAGGCAGCGCAACAACAAGTTCGGTTCAGAGCTATGACCTCGGACATGTGGAATTGCTTGATACTCCAGGGTTTCAAAGTGGCAATCGCGACCACGACGCTCTAGCTCTGGCCGCCGCCGCGGATGCCTCGCTCATTCTTGTTGTGCTGCATGTCAATCTGCTTATCGGGGATATGACGCTACTCCAAGAGATCGTGGACGGAACACGACACACAGTGGCAAAGAACAGCCGAACGATCTATCTGATCAATCGATCCGACGAGTTGGGCGTCGATCCCACCGCCGCGCCCGAAGACTTTCTCTTGCTGAAGCGTCGAAAGGAAGCGGAGCTCGTCAGGGCTTTGTCTTCGCGTGGTATCGAAGTAAACCCAAACCATGTACACACGCTCTCGGGTGACCCGTTCGGAGAGGTCGGCGCGCGTACGGATGTCAGTCGCGCAGACTACTCCCACCACCGCGATTGGGATGGCGTTGCGCCACTCGTTCGGATGCTTGATTCGTTCTCGACCAAGTTGGGGCGATCCGGTGTGGCTGGCGCACAACTTGATACGGCATTGAATGCAATGCTCAATGAACGGGGCAAAATTGAACAGAAGCTCATCGACCTCGAGTCCGAAACTACGGCTCGAGCTTCTGTGCAGCAGTCGATCAAGAATAGTGTGCAGGATTCCGTACTTTTGGAAGCGTCCTTGCGGGAGCGCGTGCGTCGCATTGTCGCCCCGCATGCGAACGGGGCGAGGGAGAAGGTGCGTGCGGCAGGACCGGACGACTTCGACACAATTGGTGCCGCCGTGGAATCGTGGAAGTCGGACGCCGAACTCAACTCCGATATCGAACGTTTCCATCGCGAAGCACAGAAAGAGATCGAAGACTGGTTCCGTGTACACGCGTCGACGATTGGCCGTGAGTTGGAATCTGCCGAGTTTGCGGTTGAGGGGTTGATCATCGAAGTTGACGCTGTCGGGAAGCAGTCGCCGACGCTAGATGGAACCGCCTTGCTTGCACAAGCTGCGAAGGGCGGCGCGAACTTGGCTAAGGCATTGGGGAATCGAGATGCGATCTATGCAATCGGCAAAGGCGTGGGAGTCAAGTTCAAGCCTTGGGGAGCAGTAAAAGCGGCGGGCAAGGTAGCCAAGGCAGCACCAGTCCTCGCTGCAGTCGGGGTGGCGATGGACCTCAATTCGATGATCCAAGGTGAAGTTGCCCAGTCAGGTCGAGAGAAGAAGCGTACTGAGTTGGACGCCGCGATTGCTCGGTCGGCAGATGCCCATATCGACTTGATCCTGAACGGGTCAAATGAAGATGGATTGCTGTCCGTCCTTCTCGGATGTACGCACGCGCTGGCAGCCTACGAAGAGTTGCTCGAGGCTGAGCAGACAGCCGCGAACGATGAGATGAGTGCTTTGGCTGCATCGTGTGCGGAGTTCGAACTGTTGCTTGTCCGAGCCGGTAATTTGCGCGAACATGAACGGAGTGACAAATGAATGACATCGATATCCTGAAGGTCAGAACATGGCTGGACAACGTGCAAGGGCCGCGCGCAGATAGCTACGCTGAACGCTGGCACGACTTTGCGTCGACGGCTAATCCTGTGATCACCGTGTTCGGTTCTTATGACACGGGGAAAAGCTCCTTGATTCGCCGGCTCTTGGTGGATAGCGGCGTGCAAGTTCCAGAGTGGTTGACGATCAGTGCTCGGCACGAAACTTTTGGCGTGAACGGTGTGGAACTCGCTGGCTGCCTGTTGCGTGATACGCCAGGGCTGGCGATCGGCGCAGACGATGCCCGCGGCGCACTGAATACGGAACTTGCGAGAGAGGCGATTAGTACCACTGATATCGCGATCGTCACCCTCACACCACAATTGGCCACCGGTGAATTCGATTTGCTTCGCGAGGTAGTTGCGGGCGGGTGGAGCGCGGCAAATCTGTGGTTCGTCATCTCCAGATTTGACGAAGCTGGTATCGATCCAGACGATGACCTCGACGGATATCAGCGATTGGCGTCGAGAAAAAGGGCGGAACTTGGCAGCTCGCTGAAACTTTCGTCGGAATATCCGATGCATGTGGTGTCGCAGGATTTTGCTCAGATGGCGGGAGCGGCAAGAGATGTCGATTCAGATGTCTGGGACGATTCGCGTGACTGGGACGGTATGGATGGGCTGGCGACGGCGATCAAGACTGTTGCGTCGGGTGACATCGTTGCGCTGCGGGCTTCAACTGAGCAGCGGTACTGGCGCCAGGCGCTAATGCGCACACTGGCCGACTTGAAAATCCAGCGTGCCGAATCCGGACCGCTCATTGAACAAGCCGATGCGGCGTCAGCTCGCCTTGAGCAGTGGGCGAGTTCGCTCCATGACGTCGATCGTGATGCCAAGGCGGACCTACGTGGAGTGGTGGGTAAAGCTGTCCGGCAGGTCTTTGCCGCTGGAGAGCAAGACTCGGCAGTCGTTGCCGAAGACTTGCAGTCGGCACTCAATGATTGGTACAGGAAACACACGCGAGAACTTGATCGTCTGCTTCAGGATGTGGCGAGAACTGATGAGCGGCAGCGCAAAGAGCCCTCATGGGCGAACTTGGAGGCGCTCGCGTCTGAAGTTGCGGCGGCTGCCGAGCCGGCAGTGGACGGACATCCCGACGCGTTAGCCCCATATGTCAGCAAATTCGGACCATTGCTGATCGGCGGTCTGCGCGACTTCGAGCGCAGTCAAAGAGGGGCATCTTCGAAAAAGGCCGCAGGCCGAGCTGCGGCGATTGTGAAGACTGGCGGTGACGTCGGCTCACTCGCCAAGGGAGTCGCCCTAGCTTCCGCGTTGTTGCCGCTCGCTGTCGAGATCGTCAATTCGATCGACGGTGCGCGGTCGAATAAGGCACTGGCAGTTCAGGAACAAGCGAACAGGGCTCGCGAGGAAAAATTTACTACGGAAGCAAACGAGCTTGCGCTCGCTTCGTGGGCTGCAGTTCTTGCCGGAGCCAAGGCTGAAATCGACGCCGCCGCCGTTCACGCTGAACTGTCCGATGCGCTGCGTGATTCCGCCAAGAAGTTGGCCGCCGCAATTGAGGAGGCGGAAAATCTGCTGTAACAGGCTTCTCGAACTGCTCGGTCGGCGAAAATCAACTCTCAGCGGTAATTCGGGTTGTTGAACTCGGGAATCTCGATGCTGATCGGTCGAAGTTCGGACATGTAGAGCAGAACGAACTGTCGGAGTAGTTCGTCGAAGGTCCAGTAGGCATGTGGTGCAAGGGGTACGGGAAGGAGCCCTTCCCGTACCTTCACGAATGGACCCCATGCCGTTTCCAGGAGAGTGCTCCACACGGGTTCGCGCGGAATATTGAGCCAGTTGGCTATTTCGTTGCCCAGCATGAAGCGAGTCAACGCGCCGAGGATGGGCCGAGTGAGAAGTGTGAAATCGAGGCCCGCACCCAGATCGAGAAGAATGTCGGCGAGCTTGATTCCCTCGGGGGTGGGAGCCAAGATCGGGTCCAGCACTTGTGTGGCTTGAGATTCCGCGTCGTTCCACGTAGCGGGAATGTACTGATCCTCGATACCGAGAAGATGAGCGCTCAGTTGCCACGAATGCAGAAATCCGTCGGACTCGTCGGTGGGGACTTTCACGTTCCACGCGTTCAGGTTTCGCATCGCGGTAGTCGGCAAACTGTGCCAGGTGACCATCATGTCGTGCTGACTGATCGGAACGTCCTCCGGCGCCATGTGCGTCCAGTGCGGAGATTGAGGCAGCAGGTGCCGCACCGCGGCATGTACCAGTCTGGTCTTGACGGAGGTGACAATCATCTCGCCGTCAGCCTGAAATGCGTTGCGAGAACCGATGTCGTATCCCAACTTTGCGGTTTTCGAGATGCGATTCTTCATGTTCGCTCCGCCTTTGGAGTAATACACTGCCAACGCCTCTTTGGGGATGACAGTGCTCATCATTCCGCTGGCGAAGCCATAGAGAACACCGAGGTAGAGACCTCGTTTCTCATTGAACCGCACGGCCGCCGCGAGCTTGTTCTGATCGGTCCACGACGGTAGCTGCCGCGCTTGTTCCATGAATTCGCGGAGGTCGGACGGAAGTCCCGCTGGCAGCGGCTGACCGTTCTTCTTCCAGGTGCGCAAGAGTTCGTTGACCTTTGGAACGTCACCTCGGTCGAGGAGAGATGCCACGAGCGGGTCCGCTTGGGTGTCCCATGTTTGTCTCGGATCTGCACCGTTCCCGGTTCCTGGCACCGAACCCGCTGGTGACCAGTGCCACGGCTGCGCACTGGCTGGTGCTGCGAGCGCGCTGAGTGCGCCGAGTGCTCCGAGTGTGCCGCCAACTCTCAACACATTGCGCCTACTGAGATCGTCCATGTCGTTACTCCCGGTTAGTCCGATGAAGCAATGAAACAAATCATGTATCTCCGTATCATTGGTAGCATAGCGTGATGGGCGCCACAAGTGTTTTGTCTGATTTTCCACCTGCGCACCCTCGTGGCAAGAAGGAGTGCATGTGACCCGCAAGGATCCCAATTCGTCTGCCTTGGAATCGATTACGTCCCTCGGGAGTGTGATAACAGGCGAAGCTCCAGGCAAGGAAGATCGCTCTCGTATCCGGCTACTCGATGCGGCCCACGAACAGTTCTGCAAAGTGGGAATTCAGCGCACGTCGATGGAGGACGTGGCCCGCTCCGCCAACCTGTCCCGAATCACCGTCTACCGGAAATTTGCCACCAAGGATTCGCTCGTCGAGCAGGTTGTTCTCCGGGAGTTCCGCACATACTTCGAACAATTTCTCGTTGATATCGAGCTCGCGGAGACGGTGGATGATCGAATAGTTCTGGGGTTCGTGAGCTCGCTGCGTGCGATTTCCAACAATGCACTGATCTCGGCGCTCATCGACGCCGGCCCGCACGTACATGGATCGATCGTCGGCGATAACGGACGAACGCTCGCAATGGTGCGGCAGTTCGTTGCTTCGCAACTCCGCAGGGAACAGGGCGCGGGCACTATCGCGGACGAGGTGGATGTTGATCTCGTGGCCGAGATGTTCGTCCGAGTGACGGCTTCCTTTCTGATGATTCCCAGCGAGGCCGTCAACCTTCATGACGATGCGCAGATGGAGGCACTAGCACGGCAATTCCTCGTGCCGATGATCAAAACGCAGTGTTCTGAAGACGGCCATTAGCATCTACATGGCGTCGAGCACCATCATCATTGCTGTTGCACGAGCACGATTTTCGATGGTGTCGACATGGAATCCGATGTGGTGGGAAAGCTTCGCCAAGCGGTGAGCGACGCTACTGTGGTGAAGGTGCAGGCAGTCGGCCGCGGCTCTCAGTGTGCCGGATCGCAGGTACATTCTCAGTGTTTCCAGCAGTTCGGTCCCGTCCTTGGTTTCGCGGAACTCTCTGGCGCGAACCAGGTCCGGAATTCGGGTGTGATCGATCTTTATGCCCGGTGCCAGGAGGTTGAGAGCGCCGAGATCGTCTGCATTCACAATCGGTGTGGTGGGCGATGATTGACTGCGGGCGAATCGCGCCGTGCCGATAAGTGTGTGTATTTCGCAAGCGGCAGCCGCCAAAGATATTCCGGCCCGGACAGGCATCACTTTTGCGATTTCGGAGAATTCTGCCAACGAGATGAATGAACACGTCACGAGATTCAGGTATTCGCCGTCCACTTCGATTCCAGTAGCTCGACCCGGCGTCGAATCCTTCGAGAATTGTAGGCGCGCAATATCATTGGTGGTGGATGCGATGACGCGCACTGAAGCGGCGGGGTCGAGGCCGAGACCCGCGCATGAGGTCAGTACCGCTAGTTCGTCCATCGGGAAAAGTAGATTGTGAGTGTGTTCGGCTTCGGTCAGTAAGCGTCGAGGCCGCAAGATTATCGAGGCGGTCAGCGCCATCCGGTCGACGAGCATCTCGTCGAGTGGCAAGTCTGTGCCCCGGCGCTCGATCCAAACTGTGCCGAGAACTTCGTCGTCGACGGTGATGTCTCTGATGATGCTTGGGGTGAGCTGGGGTTCTGGTGACCAACGGCCGTGAGGGTCACAACGGCGTAGATTCTTCTTGCTTCGGCCGTGTTCGACAATCTCGATGCCCGCAACACAATCTGCCAACTGGGCGCTCGCGCGGAGAAGCGACGCTGTGTCCGCGCCGTGACGAACGAGGGTGTCGAAGTAGTCGATGACTCGTACCAGGCCTGCCGAGTTTGCGTCGAGCTCGGCAAGCCGGTACATCAAACCTTGCATCTTGCAAAGCTACGAGACTGGTGACAACGCGCGCAAGCCTCGCTGCAGTGCGCTGAACGCCTCGGCGCTGCTTCGTTTGGTTACCTCTGCGGTTGTGACGAGACCAGAACCGTGAAAGGTGCCGGGGAAGGAGTGGAGTTCGACGCTGACACCCGCCTGGAGTAGGCGAAGGGCGTACTCGATTCCTTCGTCGCGGAGTGGGTCGAGCTCCATGGTGCACAGGTAGGTCGGGGGCAATCCTCGGAGATCGGTGGCCCGCGAGGGCGCGGCATAGATGGATACATCAGGGTCTTCGGGCCCCGAATACGATTCGCCGAGGTAGTACTGCCACGAAAGGATCGCGTTTGGGCGGTTCCACAGCGGAGTGTCGACGAAGTTTGTCATCGACACCGTTGTCAGCCGGTCGTCGAGTTCTGGGATCTCGAGAAGTTGAAATGCGACGGGCACAACGCCCTCATCTCGGGCTTTCAGCACTGTTCCGGCGGCAAGTCCACCGCCGGCGCTCTGGCCACCGACGGCGATGCGGCTGGGATCGATTCCCAATTCTTCGGCGTGTGCGTGGATGTAGGTGAGCGCGGCGTAGCAGTCGTTCACGGGGCCGGGGAAAGGGGTTTCCGGGGCGAGCCGGTACTCGACATTGGCTACGGCAAATCCGAGTTCTCGCGCAACCTCAACGCAAAATGGATCAGTGGATTCGGCTGTGCCGATGGCGAATCCGCCGCCGTGGATCCAGAGAAGTACGGGGATCGGACCTGTGGCGGCAGCCGGAGTGAAGAAGCGAATGGCGACCTCGGGATCGTCGTCGATTCCGGGAGCAGATAGTTCGCGAAGCGTGACTCCGTCGAACGACAGGTCAGCCAACATGGTGCCAATTAGGGAGTCGTAGTTTGCCCGCGCGGTGGGTAGGTCGGCGAAGGTGACCTTCGGGAGCATCGTGACCGCTGCGGCGAGTTCGGGGTCGAGAGTGGGGAATGTTGTCATGCACCCATCATCGAGTGCGGTGTGTCTCACGTCACCAGCGACTTGTAGGGAATTGTCGGACCTTCATCCGACGCCCGTCGGATCTGCCTAGGATGACGCTGGTGGGCAGAGTACATCTCGGGGTGGGTTGGAGCGATTCGGACGGTGGGTCCAGGATCGGTGGACGCCCGCCGCAGGTCTTCGGCGGACAGACGATTCTGCGGACGCATGAGTATCTCTTGACGCTCGGGGCACACACGGCGCCGTGGCTCGGTGCGCGAGAGCTTTCGGTCTTCATCCGTCGAGGTTTTTCCATCGGCGACGACGACCTCGAATACCCGGACATCGGGGTCAGGGCAGTCCTGCACCCGCCGTCATCACGAAGTGCGGAATCCGCCGGCAGTCATGAGGGCCTGGGGAGCGCGGCGTTGATCAATCTTCCCGCAGACGACGAGGTGACGCCGTTGGTACTGATCGCGCCGCAACCCGTACTCATACAAAATGAACCGTCGTATGCCAATGCCGTCGAGGCGGACGGGCATCGCTTCCTGTTCCAGATCAATGAAGAGGGGTGGCCGGTGGTTGCCGAGCCGCAATCCGAGTTCGTGGAGGAGTACCTGTTCGGCTACGGCTCGGTGTATTTCTACGGGAGCGCTGACGCGACCGGGCTCGCCGATGAAGTCGTGCCGGGATTTCTCGACTTCTGAGCTGCCCGACGACCCTTCTGCCGATACCGTGGGCAACGTATTCGACCGGCGGACTTGTCCTTCGAAAATTAGTTTCGGAAGTTTGTCGATCGGTGTCTTTGCCGTTCGACGTATAGACAGAGGGACCGAATGAGCGGTCCACAAACGAAGGAGATTCCCATGAAGTACATGCTGATCATGCGGTCCACCGACGAAGCCATCGAAGCGTCGAAGGACATGGATTTCGACGAAATTATCGCCGCGATGGGCCAGTACAACGAGTCCCTGATCAAGGCGGGAGTCCTCCTCGCAGGTGAGGGCCTGGCGATGGAGGAGGGATTCATCGTCGATTTCGAATCCGATCCGCCGCTCGTGTCCGACGGTCCGTACGGCGAGACCAAGGAGCTGTTCTCGGGCTTCTGGATCCTTCAGACCTCCACCAAGGACGAGGCCCTGGAGTGGGCCAAGCGCTGCCCCCTTGGACCGGGCAGCAAGCTCGAGGTTCGCCGCGTTTCGGAGATGGAAGATTTCGACCAGAGCAACGAGTACATCCAGAAGGAAGCCGGCTGGCGTGAAGAGTTGGGTACTGATCGCCCTGTCTCGAGCTGAGTCGTGACTGATGATGCGGTGAGGAACGCCGTCGATGCGGTGTGGCGCATTGACGGCGCGAAGATCGTCGCCGCACTCACTCGTACTGTCGGTGATTTGGATCTTGCCGAAGATGTTGCGGGGCAGGCACTGCTCGAAGCGATCGAGCAGTGGCCTGCCACGGGCATTCCCCGCAATCCGGCAGCATGGCTGACCTCCGTCGCCACGCGGCGCGCCATCGACGGGTGGCGTCGACGAGAACGCCTCGACGAGCGATACGCGCACTTTGCGCGTGAGCTCGACAACGATGCGAATCGGTTCGACGAAGACGGTTGGGATCCGGATCGCATCGACGATGATGTTCTTCGGTTGATTTTCATGGCCTGTCATCCGGTCTTGAATCGAAAAGCTCAGGTGGCATTGACTCTTCGCGTGGTCGGAGGCTTGACGACGGAGGAAATCGCAAAGGCGTTCCTTGTGCCAACCGCAACGATGCAGCAGCGGATAGTGCGTGCGAAGAAGACGCTGACGGCGGCGAAGGTGGTCTTCGAAGTGCCTCCGCGGGATGAGTTCCCGAGTCGGTTGAGCGCTGTTCTCGGCGTGCTGTATCTGATTTTCAACGAGGGCTATGCCGCCAGTTCGGGAACCGAGTGGATGCGGACCGACCTCAGCAGTGAAGCATTGCGGCTGACGAGAATTCTTGCGGAACTTGTTCCGCGGGAACCGGAAGCACACGGGCTGGTTGCGTTGATGGAGCTGTCGGCATCACGATTTGGCGCACGCACCACCGCCGACGGTGAACCGATATTGCTGTCGGATCAGGATCGGGCGCGGTGGGATCGGACCCAGATCACCCGCGGTCTGGTTGCTTTGGCGAGGGCGGACGACGTCGGGCGTGGTCGAGGGCCTTACGGACTGCAAGCTGGGATTGCCGAATGTCATGCACGAGCAGCAACTTTCGAAGAAACGGACTGGAAGAAGATCGTGCTGCTGTACGAGGCGCTGCAACAGCTTGCCCCATCGCCGGTCGTGGATCTCAACCATGCTGCAGCGGTATCGATGGCATACGGTCCGGCGCCTGCTCTCGAGTTCGTCGACAAGCTTGTTGCTTCCGGTGAACTTGCCGGATATCACCTGCTGCCCAGTGTTCGGGGTGAGTTGCTCGGCAGGCTCGGGCGAACCGAGGAAGCTCGTACCGAACTGCTCGAGGCCGCTCGTTTGGCCGGAAACGAACGTGAGAAGGCGGTGCTCATCGCCAAGGCGGACGCACTTCGTGACCGGCAAACCTGAGCGCGGGAACTGCTTCAGGCTGTTTTTGCGCGATGGGTTCGTTCGTAGCCTTTCCGATCGTAGAGGCGTGTGACAACAAATCCGAGCACCAGTCCGATTGCCAGGCCGAGCAACGTCATCCAGATTGCGTGGGTCAGGCCGGCGTCGCCGTGGGCGCCGAAGAACAGGATTGCGCGGGTGCCCATGTAGATCTGGTGCATCGGTTCGAACTGCGCAAGCCAGGAGTAGAGGCCGGGGCTTGCTTCGAGCGGAATCGTGCCACCGGACGATGGCAGGGCGAGGATGACAAAGACGAACAGGTTGATCAGCATGCCGAGCGAGCCGAACGCCGCCATCACCGACATGGCGGTGACTCCGACCGCGATGATCACGAGGGTGCCGTATGCCCACAAGGCAAAGCCTTGTGTGACAGGCATTCCGAGGGTGCGGCTGATCAACTGGAACAGTCCGGACACCACACCGGACAGCACGATCATGAAGCCCCATTTTATGAGAAGTGTTTGAAATCTATTGATCCCGACTACGTCGTTCTGTACGAACAGGGGACCGAACTCGGTGGGTGCGTAGCCGAGCATTCCGTCTACCAGGGAATTGACGACTGTCGCTCCGGTGAATCCGGCGAGGACCAGCAGTAGGGCGAAATAGAAAGCGACAAGACCGAATCCTGTACCGTCGGGAAGCGGATCATGCGCGACCGTAAGAACATTCACCGGATTTTCGAGGAGAAGTCGACTGGCGCCGGACAGCTGCATTCCGGTACCATCTGCCTGCAATTGTTGTGTGACAAGCGTGGTGAGTTGCTCACCCATGTTCTTGTTGACCGGCTCCAGGGCAGTTGTCCCGATCGACTGCACCAGCGACGCGGAGATGGAACCGGCTCGTGGATTGGTGTAGATGGTGATGATCGGTTGTTGCACCTCTGTGGCGGCGACGCTTCCCTGCGCCAGAGCTATTGTCTGCTGGGTGAAGTCGCGGGGGATGACGATGGAGCCGTAGAGCGTCCCGGAGCTGAGTCGTGATTGCGATTCGATGAGACTGAGCTGCTGTAAGTCGATTTTCTCGGGATCGATCCCGTTTTCGAGCGCGGCGGCGATGTCGTTTCCGAAGTTCTCGACTGCAGCGGGATCGCTTCCGGGCAAGGTACCGCCGACATCTTCGTTCACCAGAGCGATCGGGAACTCGTCCAGATGCTTCTTGGGGTCGAGGATTCCGCCCATATACAGCGCAGCGAGCGCCGACATCAGCAACAGCACAACGATCACCGGTGCCAGCCAGAATCGCGGTGTGTGCAGAACTGAACGGGCGGATGGCGTGTCGTGTGTGCTCATCGTCAGTCGACCGGCTTTCTCGTGCACGGACAGTGTGTGACTGAGCGTAGAGGCAAAGGTGTGGTGCTGCCGTCCTTGACGTTCTTCAGGAAAACCACTGATCCGGATTTGTTCGAGCAGCATCAACAACTTCGTCGATTGCATCGGTCGTGAGTGCGGGCTGCTCGGTGTGGACGTAGTGGCCGGCATCGGTGTCCAGATCGAGGTGTGCGTGTAGACGTTCGGCCAGAGCCTGCTGTCCGGCAATGTGGGCCGCGAATATCGTCGGACCGAAATCGACAGGTATCCCTGGTGGCAATTCACCTGCAGCCGAGAGTGGTTCAAGGTCGAACGGTTGATCGGAGACAAGGATCCCAACGGGCATCGGAGGGGGATCGCCTGCGTCGCGTAGTGATTGGAAGCTGGGTTCCAAATTGCTCTTCTCCTGGTTGTACGGTTCGAGATCAGGAGAGTAATTGCTGTTGAGCGTGAGCCACCACTGCTGCTCTTGTGGAGTCAGGCCGTCGTAGAGAAGTTCGGTGAGGGTATCCACGAGGACCAGACCGTCGACGTCGGTCGGATAGGTGTCGGCATAGAGCCGAGCGATCAAGCCACCCCAGGAGTGAGCGACCAGGACATAGGGGCCGGGAACGTCGGCCGCACTCAGCAAAGCGTGAAGGTCGCGCATTCCGTCTTCGGCGGTAGTGGGCTGGGGGACCGGAGTGGAACGGCTTGCGTCTACTTGCTCGCCGGTTATGGTGACAGTTCCGGGGCGGTCGTAAGCGCACACCCGGGTCGTCTCGGCCACGCCGTCGAAAACTGCAGTTTCGGTCGGATTCGGATCTGCGACGGTTTTCCAGACATCTGCGCGATCGGTTCGACCGGACACGAACACGACCGTGGGCGATCCGGTCCCCTTACACGTCAAATACATGCTGCGGCCGTCACCGATGTCCACCAGTCCAGCGAAGTCGCCGTTTCCAGGAGTACCAGTAGCTGTACTGACATCCGTACTGGGCGAATCCGAGCATCCGCCCAAGAACAATGTGCAAGCTGCAAGTGACGCCACGATTCGCGAGTTGAGTTTCATGGTGTTGCTCCTCCCGGCCGGCAGGGTGCGCAAGGTCAGGGGTACCCAAGCTGTGGGCTGTCTAATTGCCGACTTGTCGGGAGCTGTACTTGAGATCGCCGTTAGGTTCGGGAAATGTGCGCCTCGGCGTTTGTCACTATTCTTCGAAAGGTAGTTCGCTATGCGTATTTACAACTTATCGGGCCGGGCTTGTCTTGGAATGGACGCCGGTGCTGTTGATATCGAAATTGCCAGCAACGGGACCTTCTCCTCCGACGTGCAAAGCCTCTACTCGCGGTGGGATGAGTTCACGCACTGGGCGAGTGGGTTCGAGGGCACTCCTGACGTGAAGATCGACAACTCGGCGTTGGGAAGCCCGGTGCCGTTGCCGCCGCAGATCTTTGCCATCGGCTTGAACTACCGGGACCATGCAGTGGAGTCCGGCCTGGAGATCCCCGAGATACCGGTGGTATTCGGGAAGTTTCCGGCGTCGGTGGCCGGTCCACACGGCAAGATTCTGTTGCCGGAGGGCGCTGTCGATTTCGAGACCGAACTTGTCGCGGTGATCGGTAGGCGGGCGGAGAACGTGAGTGCCGCGGATGCATGGGGTCATGTAGCAGGACTGACCGTGGGCCAGGATCTGTCCGAACGGCACACACAGTGGCGAGGTACCGCACCGCAGCAGTTCGGTCTGGCGAAGTCGTTCCCAGGTTTCAGTCCGATGGGGCCGGTCTTGGTCTCACCCGATGAATTCGAGAATCCGGATGACCTCGAGCTGGGATGCTCGATCAACGGCACCTTGATGCAGAAGAGTCGCACCAGCGACATGATCTTCACGATTCCGGAAGTTATCGAGTACCTGTCCCGCATCGTGCCACTTCTGCCGGGCGACGCGATCTTCACCGGTACGCCGGCAGGTGTCGGCTTCAGCCGCAACCCGAAGGTGCTGCTCGGAGCGGGTGACACGCTGAAGACATACGTGGAAGGTATCGGCGAGATGCGGCATACCTTCGATCTCAGGGTCGTCTAGAGGCTTCAGATCTGCGCAATGGCCGCGCCGGAGGTGAACAACCTCCGGCGCGGCCATTTTGTGTCTCGGGCACATGGAGAAGGCCGGCAAACCATGCTCTAGCTGCAGTTTTGATGCCGCGCCATTCTGTCTGAGCGATCCCATCGGGCACCAAATGCGGCCCCGGTCACAAAAGCTCATTGACGTACCCCGCTTCGTGGTTTCTAATAGACGCATCGTGCATATAGTGCGCTAGGGCACGCGATAGTTGCATTAGCGCAGATAGGAAGCCATGAAAACCACTCAGGACACCGAAGTACTCATCGTCGGCGCCGGTCCCGCCGGCCTGATGTTGGCGAACATCCTCGGCATGTACGGCAAGCAGGTCACCGTGCTCGAGGCCATGGATACGCTGATCGACTACCCGCGTGGTGTGGGACTCGACGACGAGTCGTTCCGCACCATTCAGACGGTGGGCCTGGTGGATGCGATCCGTCCGCACACCAATCCGCAGCACATCATGCGTCTGGTCAACGGTGCCGGAAAGGTCATGCTGGTCAACAACCCGCAGACCGTGGAATTCGGCTGGGAACGTAAGCACGGCTTCATCCAGCCAGAAGCCGACAAGGCGCTGCATGAGGGACTGTCCCGGTTCGGGAACGTTCAGGTGTTGTTCGGTCATCGCGTCGAGAACGTCGAAGAAGACGGCCAGTCGGTTACCGCTATCGCGTTGGTTTCTCGCCCCGACGGAACCATCGAAGAACGGCGATTCAGTGCGCAGTACCTGGTGGGGTGTGAAGGTGGTAAGTCTCCGACCCGCAAGCGTCTCGGTGTCAGCTTCGAGGGTGAATCACCTTCTACACGTTGGCTTGTCGTGGACGTCAACAACGATCCGCTGGGAACCCCCAACGTGTTCCTGGGTGCCGATCCGAAGCGTCCGTACGTGTCCATCGGTCTACCCCACGCGGTTCGGCGCTGGGAATTCATGCTGCACGACGACGAAACCGAAGAGCAGGTCACGGACCCCGACTACGTGAATGCTCTTCTGGCAGATCATGTTCCCAACCCGGCGGAACTCGATTTCATTCGACGACGCGTCTTCACCCATCACGGCCGCGTCGCTTCCGACTTCCGCAAGGGCCGCCAATTGATCGCGGGCGACGCCGCGCACCTGATGCCGGTGTGGATGGGTCAGGGCTGGAATTCGGGTATGCGCGACGCAACCAACCTTGGGTGGAAGTTGGCCGCCGTACTTTCCGGTCAGGCGGACGACGCACTGCTCGATACCTATACGTCGGAGCGCAAGGATCACGCCCAGGCAATGGTGGATCTGTCGCTGACGTTCGGACGGCTAATCAAGATCACCAATCCGGTCGGTGCTGTACTCCGCGACGCTGCGTCGTCGGTGCTCAATCTCTTCCCTCAGGTCAAGAGCTACTTCGCGGACATGCGCTTCAAGCCGATGCCGCGCTACACCAGGGGAGTGCTGGCCGACCCGAACACTCGGGAATCGGGAAGTGCAGCAGCGAAACTCACGAGCAAGCTCATCCCGGTGCTGACCGCCAACGTCAAGAACTCACCGGTTGGCGTCCAGTTCCCACAGCCGCGTGTGAACTCGCGGGATGCGTCGGACCAACTGCTCGACGACGCGATCGGCAACTGGTGGTCCGTGATCGTGTGGGGCAACAGCCCCAAGGACGTGCTCCCGCAGTCCTCGCTCGACAAGTTGTCTCTACTCGGTGCCCGCCTTGTTGCGGTAGTTCCGGAGACCCAGCGCGAATGGGCTCAGAAGCACATGGATCCGGACGTTATGGTCCTCGGCGATCACACCGGCCGACTCAAGAAGTGGTTCGACGACCGTCCCACTCCCTTGGTCTTCCTTCGCCCGGACCGTTTCGTTGCCGGCGCCTGCCTGACGCAGCATGCCCCGGAGACGTTGGACGCGATCCTGGCCGCAATGAAATTCACTCCGGCCGGCGCTGTCGCGGACGCGGTCACAGTGCCGGTCGCGCTCTAACCATCCGCCACACACACACTTACGAGAAAGCCAGATATATGACTACAACCGAGATTCCCTCGTACATCACCGACGATTTCTTCGGCCTCGAAGACAAGTGGATCGAGACCGCAGACGGCGAACTCACCCATTACCACGAACTGGGCGAAGGTACCCCGATCCTGTTCCTGCACGGTTCGGGCACCGGCGTCACCGCCGCCGCCAACTGGTGGCTCAATCTTCCGGTTCTCAGTGAGCAGGGGCGTTGCATCGCAATCGATTCCATCGGCTACGGGCAGAGCGTTGTTGCTCCGAACACCGAGTACGGCATCAAGGAATGGGTTCGCCACGCGGTGCGCGTTCTCGACGCCCTCGGCATCGAGAAGACATGGATTGTCGGAAACTCCCTCGGCGGTTGGCTTGCATTCCAGTTTGCCATCGATTTCCCGGAACGCCTTCTGGGGATCGTCTCGATGGGCACGGGCGGCGCAAAGTTGACGGGCGCGCTGGCCGGTCACTCCAACCCGAACCTGACTGAAGCCGGCATTCGCAAGACCCTCGAACTCTTTGTTGTCGACAAGTCGCTTGTCACTGACGAATTGGTGTCTCTGCGCTACCAATCCGCCCTCAACGATACGGCGTCGGATCGCCTCGCCGAGGTGGTCGCAGCCCGAGACCGTGACCGCACCGAACTACCGCTCGATTTCGATGTGCTCTCTCGTTTGGATGTTCCGGTTCTGCTGATCCACGGTGTCCAGGACGTGGTGATCCCGGTGTCGCGTACGTGGGAGTTACTCAACGTCATCCCGAATGCCGACGTGCATATCTTCAGCCAGTGTGGCCACTGGTCACAGGTCGAGCGGGCAGAAGAGTTCAATACCGTTATCACGCAGTATCTTTCCGCTCGGGGTGTGAGCCGGTCATGAAGCAGGCTTTGCTGTGCATGTCGCATAGCCCACTGTTGCACCACCTCGACCCGCCGGCCGATGTCAAAGCATCGGTGGAAGCAGCGTTCGACCAGGCCCGCGCATTTGTTCACAATTTTGATCCCGATGTGATCGTGAACTTCGGACCCGATCACTACAACGGATTCTTCTACGATCTGATGCCGCCGTTCTGCATCGGCTACAAGGCAAAGGGCAGTGGCGATTACGACTCGTTTGCCGGTGAACTGAACGTGCCGGAAGCTATGGCCGAGGACTTGGCGCAGTTCGTGATGGATCAGGGGCTCGACCTTGCGATTTCACGTCAGATGGAGGTCGATCACGGTGCGGTGCAACCGATGGAGATCATCTACGGCGACGTAGCGTCCAAACCGCTGATCCCGGTCTTCGTCAATTCGGTGGCCAGGCCGTTCGTGAAGGTCGCCCGCGTGCGTAAGTTCGGCGAGGCCGTCGGCGCGTATTTCAAGAATTCCGACAAGAAGGTGCTGTTCATCGGTTCCGGTGGGCTGTCACATGATCCGCCGGTTCCGCAGATCGCCACCGCCGACGAGGCGCAGCGCAAGATGCTGACCGACGGCCGGAATCCGACGCCGCAGGCGCGCGCGGCCAGGCAACAGCGAGTCATCGACACGGCCGTCAAGTTCGCGGCGGACGAGGCCGACATCATGGATCTGAATCCGGAGTGGGACAGAGGATTTCTCGACGTGTGCGCGTCCGGGCGGATCGAGGACTTTGATCGCTACACCGCAGACGACATGGATGCGGTAGCCGGGCACTCCTCGCATGAGGTGCGCAACTGGGTGGCTGCCTACTCTGCCCTACGGGCCTGCGGTGAATACGAGATCGCGTACGAGTTCTACCGGCCGATCAAGGAATACATCTCCGGCTTTGCCGTCACGACCGCGATTCTGCGGGATATCTGATTCTTGCTACTCGGGGGAAGCCCCCTCCCACCTTATGAAAGTAGACCTCGATGGATGTTCGTGAAGCGATTCGGACGCAACCGATGCGCCGATATCAGATTTCGACAATCGCGATCTGTCTGATCCTCAGCATGATCGACGGTTTCGAGATCCTGGTCATGGCGTTCGTAGCGCCTCACCTCGGAAAATCCTGGGACATCAGCTCCGTCGAGATCGGCTACCTGCTCAGCGCCGGCATCATCGGCACGGCTCTTGGTGCAATTTTCATCTCCCCATTGGCGGACAAGATAGGTAGGCGCCGGCTCGCGATCTGGTGCCTGGTCGGCATCACTGTCGGAATGGCGTTGTCTGCCTGCGCTGTCAACGTTCCACAGCTCATCGCGTTCCGTGCGTTTGCCGGCTTGGGGATCGGCGGACTGGTCGCGAACCTGAATGTTCTTGTATCGGAGTTCAGTTCGGACAAGCGTCGTGGTACCGCACTGGGAATCTATGGTGTCGGCTACCCCCTCGGTGGAGCCGTGGGTGGCGCGATTTCCGGCGTCCTGATTTCCGTGTTCGACTGGCGGTCGGCGTTCATCTTCGGCACGATAATCACCGCAATCATGCTGGTTGTCGTGATCAAGACCCTGCCGGAATCCATCGAGTTCCTCATCGAGAAGCGGCCGGTCGGGGCACTGGAGCGGTACAACGAGATCGCGGATCGGCTCGGCTACGAGCAGTCGTCGGAACTGCCCGTTCCGATTCGAAAGACCGAACGTGTTGTGCGGGACGGCCTTTTCAAGGGAATCATGCTGCGTCGCACGGTTTTCCTCTGGCTCGGGTACTCATGCTTGATCGCGTCGTTCTACTTCGCCAATACCTGGACGCCGAAGTTGCTGTCCGATGCAACGGGGGATTCGAACATGGGCGTCACTGCCGGTGTGCTCGTCAACGTCGGTGGTGTCATCGGATCGATCATTTTTGCGGGCCTGTCGATCGTGTTGCGGCCGAGAGTTGTGACAGTTCTCTTGATGTTCGGTGGAGTATCTGCGTTCATCGGTTACGCCTCCGGATTCCACATCGTCGCCCTGGCTTTGACGCTCGCGGTACTGGTCGGCATTTTTGCCAATGGCGGCATCACCGGTTTCTACGCGATCAGCCCGCCCATCTACCCGGCGGCAGCCCGGGGCACCGGTGTGGGCTGGATGATCGGGTGCGGTCGCACGGTCTCGATTATCGCTCCGATTCTGACCGGCTACCTGCTCGATGGTGGCTGGACTCCGAAGAGCGTCTACATGATGTTCGGTGGGGTGTTGGTGATCGCCGGAATCGCGACGTTGCTTCTCGACGCGACCTACCGCGGCCGCAGTGAGAATCCGGAGACTCCGGAGGCGAGACGGGAAGAGGACCTGGCCGCCGCAGCCACTGCTTGAGGATGTGCCGATCCGGCGTCAAGCCCCGAGAGAATAGAGTCAAGGGCGTGGCTTCAGAATCGAATGGGTCGTCCGGCAAACAACCGGGCTCGCAAACACTGGCGAGGGGATTGCAGGCCCTCGAATTGGTTGCCACCACTCCCGATGGAATGACAATTCAGGAAGTTGCCGACGCCCTGGGTGTTCACCGGACCATTGCGTCGCGGTTGCTCACCACTGTGGCTGACTTCCGCCTCATCAAGCGCGGTGCGGACGGCAAGTACCGGGCCGGGGGTGGATTGGCGGCGCTCGCTCGGGACTTGTACGCCGGCCTTCGGGACGAGGCGACACCGTTGTTGCGTCGGCTCGCGAATTCCTTGGGCGCGAGTGTTGCGCTGTTTGTCGCGGAGGGCTCCGAAGCTGTCGCCGTCGCCGTCGTCGAGCCGAAGAATGCTCGGTACTGGGTGTCGTTCCGTGAGGGTGGTCGCCACCCTATCGACCGCGGCGCCGCCGGCTATGCGTTGTTGGCCGGGCAGCCGCCCGTCCCCGGGGAATCGAGTCGAGTCACCGATGCCCGCCGGGACGGCTACGTCGTCAGTTACGGCGAAGTGGAGCCGGGATACTGGGGTCTCGGCGTGCCGTTGACCCAGCCGGCCAATGAGCCGGCCGGTTGCCTGACGTTGATTACCGCGTCCGAGGATCTGGCCCGCGGCGCAGTGCGCGAACTGATGGAGGCTGCTGAAAAGATCAGCGGCACAACACACTAGCTACAAGTGCGGCAGTATTCCCACGAAGAACGATGCGCTCAGGGCAAGCCCGATGATGCCGGTGATCAGGCCGACGACGGCATCTCCCGGCAGCGTGCTACTCGGATCCCGGCCAAGGCGGCGCAAGGTGAACACTCCCATGACGATGGCGCCCGCACCGAGCACGATGCCGACGCCGAAAGCCCAGAACACGAGTACCGACAGGGCGCCGAGCATCTCCGATCTTTCGCCCCAGCGCGCAGTGCGTTGCGCCGGCGTCGGTGGTGGCCACTGCAGCGATGAGGCCGACATTGCTGTCCCGAACCGGTGGGTGCGGTTGCGAAGAGACTGGTCACTGAGAAACATCATGTACTCCACTGGACTGGGTAGGCGAGCAGTCGGTACTGCTGTCTACCCGGTCTCCGTGGATCTATGCGTTGATCGGAATTCGGGTGTTCGCCGACGCAAATCCCAACCAGGTGTGGCGGTTGCCGGCCCAGCACCAGCCGACCTTGGGGGCGTTGCGATTGTCCTTACCGTCGCGCCCGGTCCCGTTGCTGATCCACAGCGCGGGGGTACGCGTATCCAGTGCGCCGTTGGGTTTGCGCAAGCGTGAGCCGATGGTCATGAAGCAGTGGCCACGTTCGAGAACGTCCGGGCATTGGAGCAGCCAGTGGATACCCTCGGTGAGCGTCAACGGCGTGCGCCCGGCTTCGAGGATTGCGGGTAGCGCTTCGTCCGGACTCCAGTTGGACATTGCGTCGCCTCGGTCGAGGTCCTCGAGTAGATACACGGGATTGTCCGGGGGCACTGCGTGCTCGGTGGGAGTGAACTGATCTACATCGGTCATGTCGGTGACAACAAAGCCGTGTTTGCCCTGGCGTTCGAGAAGGTGGGCCAACGATGAAGCGGGAGCGTACTTTTCGTGGATGGTGAGCAGAGAGTTCTCGGCGCGCGACGTTGCTGCTGCACGTATCGCAGCGGGGGATATCCCGGCGATGTCGCCGATGCCGAGAGCTATGAGTCGTTCAGCCTGCTGATCTAGAGGTGGGAGCACGGTCCCCGATGGTAGCGAATCTTGCGTCGACTCGAGAAAATGCCGTCAAGACGAATAAATGAAGTCCTAGTGGGTATGCATAAATGCGCTTATTCAAGGATTGAATTCGATACGGTAAATATCGAGCGCATTTATCGCAACCGGGCTGGTTCAGGTCTAACATTCCTGAAATGGCAAGTCCGAGTGGAAAGAACAGCATTGCATTAGTTTTTCTTGCCGCGGCGATGGTTGTCTCGTGCTCCACGACGCAGAATTCACAGACGACTCCTTCGGATTCTTCGCTCACTTCTGCTCCCGGCTCCAACTCAGCCGAACCAGTGCTCACCCCGTTGACTGCCGCTACCCTTGCCGCTCCGATTCCGGTAACCGCCACTGACGGAGAGGTACACCTCGCGTACGAGCTGTTCCTCACGAATACCCTCGCGCAGCCGCTTACCTTGCGGAGTATCGAGCCGGTGTCGAACGGAGTTCCGTTGCAGAGTTCGATTTCCGACGGGCTTCTGCCGTGGATCAGGGTATTCGGCGCTACGAGGCCGACGGAGACTCTGGGCCCCGGCCAATCGGCCTTGGCCTGGATAGACGTGACGGTACCGTCCAGCTCAGAGGTTCCCGAGGTCGTCGAACATCGAATTTCGGTGGCGGTGGACGCCCCGAATCTGCCCCTTCTCCCGGCGGAGATGACGGAAACCGTGGCTCGAACCACGATATCGACACAGTCTGCGGTCGTGATCGATCCGCCGCTGAACGGTGAGAACTGGTTGAACGGAAACGGTTGTTGTGGTCTGACAGCTCACCGTGGTGCCGTCAGTCCCCTCAACGGACAGCTTTTTGCTCCGGAGCGATTTGCCATCGACTACGTTCAACTGACGTCCGAGGGACAGATGTTCAATGGAGATCGGACGTCCGTCAACAGTTATCCCTACTACGGCAGCGATGTTTTTGCCGTCGCGGAGGGCAAGATTGTTTCGATGGTGAATGACCTTCCGGAACAGACTCCTGGCGCTGATCCCGTCGGGCTCACGCTCGATCAATTCGGTGGTAATCATGTTGTTCAGGATCTCGGAAACGGTCGATATGCCTTCTACGCTCACCTGCAGAGAGGAAGTATCCCGCTCGAGGTCGGTGACAATCTGACGGCGGGTCAATCGTTGGGCAAGTTGGGTAACTCCGGTAACACCGACGCCCCGCATCTGCATTTCCACATCATGGACGGACCGGATCCTCTGGCGTCGAACGGACTTCCGTTCGAGATACGTTCTTTCGATCTGACAAACCGAATCATGAACCAGGACAACCTCGATTCGGTCACGGATTCCGGTGCCGCGGCGCAGTTCGCAACGGGCGTGGACACCGGTCGGCGCAGCAATCAGATGCCGCTCACGCTTGATGTCATGACATACGACGTAGTTCAACAGGGGAGCTGACATGGCAACGAGCAAGCAACGATGGTTGGCCAGAGCGGCTGTGGCCGCGGCGTTCGCAGCAGTGGTGGTTCTGCTGGTCTTTGCCGGCTTGAAGACGCTGATGTTGTTGATCATGGGCGTCGGAGCTGTGGTGGTGAGTGTGGTTGCCGCGTACTGGTTTCTCACCAGTCGCGGATTTGTGCGCTGGTTCGCTCTCGCAATCGGGGTGTTGACGCCGATAGTGGTGCTCGTCTTTCTGATCCGTGCGAATCTGCTTGCAGTGGTGTTGGTGACGATCGGTTTGTTGATTGTGGCCGCGTTGTGCGCTCGGGCTGCCCTGCAAGACGATGAGTCGGGTTCTCCTGTGCCGGAACATCCTCCGAGCCCTGCAGAACGGCCCTTCTTCGTGATGAACCCAAATTCGGGCGGCGGGAAGGTCGGAAAATTCGGTCTGATCGACAAGGCTCGAGAATTGGGTGCCGAGGTATACGTTCTCGACGCCGCCCACCCGGTTGACGTGGCAGACGTGGCGCGCAAGGCCGTCGACAACGGGGCTGATCTACTCGGTGTCGCGGGAGGCGACGGAACACAGGCCTTGGTGGCGGCGGTCGCCGCGGAACATGGGTTGCCCTATCTGGTGATCAGCGCAGGTACACGCAATCATTTTGCCGCGGATCTCGGTTTGGATCTCCAAGATCCGTCGCGATGCCTTGACGCTTTAAATGACGGCGTCGACATCTACGTAGATCTGGGGACTGTGGGTGATCGACCGTTTGTGAACAACGCGTCGTTCGGCGCGTATGCCGAAGTGGTGCAGAATCCGTCGTATCGCGATGCCAAGACCAGTACGGTCGTGCGGATGCTCCCGGATGTCCTGGCTGAGCAGCAGGGCGCAAAATTTGTCGTGCACGTTCAGGACCGCGTCATCGAGTCACCACAAGCGGTGTTGGTCAGCAACGGCCCGTACGAGACGGATGACCTTGCCGGACTCGGGCAACGGCCGCGGTTGGACCTGGGAACACTCGGCGTTGTCGCGCTGTCGGTCAACAGCCCGCGGCAGGCCCTCGGGTTGCTTCGCCGCGCACATCGGCGTGGACTGACGCAAGCCACGGCATTAGAGGTGATCGTCGACGCCGACCGGCCGGAGATTCCTGTCGGCGTCGATGGTGAAGCATTGATCTTCCCGGTCCCCGTGCGGTGCGAGGTCCGGCCCGCCGCGCTTCGGGTTCGGGTTCCACGCAACCGACCGGGGGTGACGCGTCCGCGGCGGAAAGTAGATCTGGTGAGATTGCGTCAACTGGCAGGATTCACAGCGCTCGACGCATAACCTGTCCGGTTACGACTGCATGGTTCATGGTCGACTGTGACAGGCTTTTCGGGTGACGGGATACAGCAGATCACTCATCGGTTTGGCGATAGCGCTTGCCGGGCTGGCCGGATACGTCGACGCGATCGGCTTCATCGTTCTCAGCGGACAGTTCGTATCGTTCATGAGCGGCAATATGACTCAGATGAGCGTCTCGATCGCCGACGGATTGTGGGCCGCCGCCCGAGTGCCCGCGGCCGTGATTGTGCTCTTCCTGCTCGGTATCGCGCTCGGCACGGTGATCACGTATGTCACGGAACGCTATTCGGTTCGGACACGCAAGGTCACCGTGCTATCGGTGGTGACGGCATTGTTGGTACTGGGGGCGATACTGGGTAGCTTCGGCATCATTCCCGGTGCGGTCACCGCTATGGCTTTGTCCATGGGCGCGGTCAATTCGGTGTTCCAGCGTGACGGCGAGGTAACCATCGGCGTCACTTACATGACGGGTGCCCTGGTGAAAATGGGCCAACGTTTGACGGGCGCATTCCTGGGTGGCCCGCGGTGGGCATGGCTGCAACACTTCGGAATGTGTGCGGGCTTGATCGGCGGTGCAGTCCTGGGAGCGCTTGCACATCGGTGGATCGGCACTCACGCCCTCTGGCCGGCAGCGGGAACTGCTGCCGCCCTGACGGCTGTGGCGTGGCGCTTGACGCCCCTACGCGGAAACAGATCCTCGGTTTCCTGACACTCCGACGCGCAGTGCCCCACACGCTTCGAACATCGCATCTCTTCCGGTGTGGCCAACTCCGACGGCATTGACGTTATGAATTGCCCAGGTTTGATGTGATTCGGAGCGCGATCGCTGGTTTCAGGTGAGTGACAACACATTGCACGTAACCCTAAGTTACATATACTTGTTTTCAGAAAAGTGTTTCCGCTCGAGTCCGAACGAGGTGCGCATCATGGGTGTCGTAGTCATATCGCTGCTCGTCGCCGCTGTGCTGACTGCACTGGCCACCAGTGACGGTGCGGGTCTGGACTTCGGGAGTCGGCAGTTGAACCGCCGGATGAGGGTTCGCTAGCCGCTACTCGAGTGCTCGCCGTAGTACATCCGCCGACGGCTTGTCGTAGGCAACGAGAATGACGTTGTCCACAGCGGTATGCGCTGAGTGAATTGCCGTAACTGCCTGTTTTGCAGCGTCTTCCTTGGGCCAGCCGTAGACGCCCGAAGAGATCAGCGGGAAGGCGACGGTCTGGGCGCCAAGGGAATCGGCCACGGCGAGGCTTTGCGTGTACGCCGATCGTAGCTGCGCCGACCGATCCTGCGAACGTGAGTATCGCGGGCCGACGGTGTGGATCACGTTGCGTGCTTTCATCTTTCCTGCTGTGGTGGCTACGGCTGAGCCCACCGGCAAGCCGTCGGGCAGGCTGGAGGCGCGCAGAGCTTTGCATTCTTCGAGGATTTCCGGACCGCCGGCGCGGTGAATGGCGCCGTCGACGCCCCCACCGCCGAGGAGAGCGGTGTTGGCGGCGTTGACTATTGCGTCGACGTCCAGGGTGGTGATGTCACCTTCGACGACGGAGATGGTGGGCATTGCTTCTCCTGTGGTGTTGAGTGCAAGACGAATCAAGTCGGTGGAGGTATACCCCGGCCACCCGTGCATGATGCGGCGCCACCGCTCCGGTATCGCCGATGCTCCCCAGCGGGCGCCGAGTAGGCCGCCGGCGATTGCGGCAGTCGTGTCGGTGTCGCCGCCGGCTCGGACCGCGGCTTCGAGCGCGTGCTGCAGATGTTCGGTGTTGCTGCTGTCGGTGGAAGTTATTGCCCACCATGCCGTCTGGAGTGCGTGAACCACCCAGCCGTTCTTGGAGAAGTCTCGCGGGCTGCCATTTTCAGCCTGGTCGAGCAGTGGTCCCCAATAATCGACCACCTCCTGATCGGCGCCGGTCAGGTAGTCGCGGACACCGTCGAAGTTTCCGTGGATCACCGCGTGGCGGATGGCATGGGTCCATATCTGACAGGCTTGGCCGGCCTGTGGATCGTCATGCGTGAGTGCGCCGATCTTCCACGCGGCATCGACAGCACCTCTGGGGTCGTCAAGGTAAGCCAGCGCAACTGGCGCGGTGCGCATAAGCGAACCGTTGCCGCCCTTGAGTCCGCTGACCGCCTTCGCACGAGTCGCCATATCCGCTGCGTTGGGAGAGTGGGCGGACAGTACGGCCCGGGTCTGATTGCCGATATCTTCGGGTTTCGAGTCGTACCACCGAATGAACTGCGCTGCAACGGCATCCAGGCCCTCGGTGCTGGCAAGATCGATCCCGGTTGCGGCGACTTCGGCGATGGCTACGGCCATCGAGGTATCGTCCGTCCACTCACCCGGCGCCCACTTGAACGGACCGCCGCCGATCATGTCGATGACAACCTCGGCCTTCGGATACGTGAACTCGTATCCGGCGCCCAGTGCGTCGCCAGCTGCCGTGCCGAGCAGTACCCCCGCCGCTCGATCGGTCTGTAGTGCGTTCAGCCTCACGTCAACCCCTTTGCTCAACTTTGCGCTAAACATAGATCATGATTGAGCTAATATGCAAGAGTGAATGAATGGACAGACGCGAGCGGCAAATCGTTAACCGACTATCCGCGGCCGTCGGTCGCCGTCGACGTCGCCGTTCTGACCTATTCGGACGCTGCCCTCAAAGTGCTTGTAGTCGAGCATCGGCTGGGCAAGTTCGCTTTGCCCGGCACCTTTCTCCATGAGCGCGAATTACTCACTGCCGCAGCAGATCGGGCCTTGCACTCCAAAGCGGGAATGGTAGATGCGGAGTTCCATCAACTGGCAATTCTCGACAACCCGAATCGCGACGACAGGGGATGGGTCTTATCGGTTGCGCACGCTGCAGCGCTGCCGGAAAGTGGCATGCCGGTCCACGCGATCCTCCTCGATGCCTACGGAGCCCTGGACCTGGCTTTCGACCACACCGAGATAGTCGGATTGGCAGTTGCCGACCTCCGGAGCCGGTTTGCCGAAGCCGTCGACCCGGCCGGTCTCCTCGGCGACACTTTCACCGTCCCCCAACTGCGGCAACTCTACGAGGTGGTGTTCGATCGTGAATTGCAGAAGGACAGCTTCCGGCGTCATGTTGTCGACGCGCTGGTCAGTACCGGGGAATACGTGAGGGCTACTACGGGCAGGCCGGCCGAGATGTATCGGCGCAGCCCCGGCGCGACTCTCCCGCCGCAAGCCTTGGTTTTCCTCACCGGGTAGATTCGCGCATTCGGCCGTGACAACTACCCCGGAATGGGTACTGTCCGAATTATGGATGACCGCGACATCGAGGCGAAGATCCGGACGGTTGTGTGGGGGACGGGAAACGTCGGCCGTGCCTCGATTCGGGCCGTCGCCGCCAATCCGGCGCTCGAACTCTGCGCAGTCGTAGTCGCAAATCCCGACAAGGTCGGCCGAGATGCGGGAGACCTCGCGCAACTCGGCTACCGGTTGGGTGTGGTTGCCACCGATGATGCCGATGCCGTTCTTGCCACTGTTCCCGACGCCGTTGTCTACGCAGCTTCGGGTGAGATCCGGCCGGACGATGCCACCGCGGACATCATGCGCGCGCTACACGGCGGCGCTGTCGTGGTGACGCCCTCGGTCTACGCCCTGTACGACCACCGTTCGGCGCCGCCCGAAGTGCGGGATCCCGTCCTGGCCGCAGCCAAGGCCGGCGGCGGCGCGCTGTTCGTCTCCGGCGTCGATCCTGGGTGGGGAAACGACATTCTGCCGGTGATGATCACGGGCCTGTCCGGAACTATCGACCAGATTCGGTGTCAGGAGATTTTCGACTACACGACGTACGACCAGCCGGATTCGGTGCGCTACCTCGTCGGTATGGGTCAGCCGATGGAGTACGACCCGCCCATGGTTGCATCAGGTGTCCCAACGATGGTGTGGGGAGGACAGATTCGGCTCATCGCACGTGCGTTGGGCGTCGAACTCGACGGCATCAGTGAGACCCTGCTGCGCCGGGCTCTCGACGAGACGGTGACCACCGAGCACATGGGTGATTTTTCCGCCGGAACCCAGGGCGGTGTGCGATTCGAAGTTCAGGGAATTGTCGACGGCAAACCGTTGATCGTCATCGAACACGTCACCCGGATTCACCCGTCGTGTGCTCCTGACTGGCCGTGTCCTCCGGGCGATGGGGACGGGGTGCACAAGGTCATCATCGAAGGCCGCCCACGAATTGAGATCAACGTCGAGGCCACCGACGAGGGTGGAAATCGCGCGGCCGGTGGAAATGCCACTGCTGTAGGGCGTCTCGTCAATGCGATCCCGTGGTTGCGGGCCGCCGAACCTGGCTTGTACGACGCGCTCGACGTCCCACTCACCCCAGGCGTCGGCAAACTCGGCGCCGATACCTGGAGGACCGAATATGAACATCGACATCCCTGAGGGCAAGAATCCGATCGGCTACGTGTGGGGTGAGATGGTTCCGGGCATCGGTCCCGCCGCAGCCGCGTTCTCCCAAAAGGTGTATTCCGACACCACTCTCGGTCTGCGAGAGTTCGAGGCCGCTCGGCTGCGTATCGCTCAGATCAACGGTTGTATCTTCTGCCAGGATTGGCGAACCGAACGTGACGGTGCAACTGTCGAATCCGATTTTGCGCAGTCCGTCACCGACTGGCGAACCACCGATTCTTTTGACGACAGGACACGGCTGGCCGCCGAATACGCCGAACGGTACGCACTCGATCATCACGGACTGGACGACGAGTTCTGGGAACGCATGACTGCCCACTACTCTCAGGCCGAAATCGTGGAACTGAGCATGTGCCTCGGATCGTGGTTGGCCTTCGGCCGGCTCAACCACGTCCTCGGCCTCGACACGCAGTGCGTGCTGCCCGGAAACTGATTCAGTTACCGAGTGTTGTCAGATCCGGGTAGTTCGACACTTCCCAACCGCCGTCGACCACCAGTGATGTTCCGGTGATGTAGGTGGCGTCGTCGCTCGCGAGATACAGGCAGGGAGCGGCAATCTCTTCGGGAGTTGCCGCTCGGGCCATGGGGATTCGATCCAGGAACATGTCACGCGCGGGTTCGTACCCCATCACCGGCGCGACCAGTGGGGTGTCGACCAGACCGGGGAGAACCGCGTTGACACGGATTCCCGACGCCGCGAGCTCGATCGCGGCATTCTTGCTGAACATCTCGACACCGGCTTTGCCGGTGGCGTATGCACTTCCGTACGGGCTCGGAATATGGGCGTTGAGTGAGGAGACGTTGACGATCGCTCCACCCCTTCCGTGCTCACGGATATGGCGCGCTTCGTGTTTGGTGCAGAGGAACACACCCTTCTGCACCAAATCGATGGTGAAGTCCCAATCCGCTTCGTCGAGGTCGACGATCTGTCCCACCCTCGACGCTCCGGCAACGTTGAATGCGATGTCGATCCCACCGAATTCCGCTGCCGCAGCGGCAATGGCCTCGGCGACATCGGACTCCTTGGTCACATCGGCCGGTGCGGCGAGGAAGGAACCGTCGTGTTGGGTCGCGATCTCCTTCAGTGCGCCCTCGGAGATATCGATGCCTGCGACGCGCGCACCTTCGCTGATGAGGCGCAGTGCAATCGCCGCGCCGATCCCCGAGGCTGCGCCGGTGACGACCGCGGTCTTGCCGGCAAATCTGGACATGTTAATGGGCACCTGCTTTCAAGAATTTTCCGGTTCGGCGGTTGCCGAGGACCGGTGCTGCTTCACCCTCGCCGAATACGTACTCGCCGCCGACGAATACGGCGGTTACGGTCTCGTCGTTACGATTGACCATGCGAGAGAGGTTGTCGTACTCCACAACCGGACTCTCGGCGTAAGCCTCGAGCGAATCGTCGAGATGAGCGGGATCGATAACGACAAGGTCGGCGCGGTCACCCAATCGAAGGTGCCCCGCATCGACGTCGTACCACTCGGCAAGTTCGCCGGTGAGACGATGTACTGCTGCCTCGACCGTCATGAAGGGCCGGCCGATCTTCTGGGCGTCGTACACGCGGCGAAGTAGTCGTAGGCCGAAGTTGTAGAACGCCATATTGCGCAAATGTGCTCCGGCGTCCGAGAATCCGAGTTGTACGCCGTTGTCCTGAGCGAACTTGTCCAGTATCTCGGGGCGGTGGTTGGAAATGGTTGTGCGCCAACGAACCTTGGTTCCGTGCTCGAGCACCAGATCCAGGAACGCGTCGACCGGGTGGATGCTGCCACGCTCGACGCCGACCTGGCCGAAGGTCTTACCCACCAAAGAATCGTCTGGGCAGGACACGATTTCGGCATCGAAGAAGTCGCGGTGCCACACCTTGACGCCGAACTTCTGGTCGTAGTCCTTGCGGAATTGTCGACGGTACTCCTCGCTCTGCATCAGAACGTTGCGTTCCATCTCGTCGGTCAGATGCAGTGCCGCAGCACCGGATCCGAACTCCTCGAAGACAACCAGATCGATTCCGTCGGCATACACCTCGAAGGGCACAGGCAGATGCTGCCAGCGCAGGTCACCGCCGAGTCGATTGACCAGATGCGCCAGCGGCCCGAGAATTGCCACGGCAAACTTGTTCGACTTGATGTCTGCTGCCGAGAGCATGCTCGTTTTGAGTCGCTTACGCCAGAGGCCCACGCTGGTGAATGCCATGGCACCGGTGCTCACTGGATTGGTGGGGTCTGGTCCGGCCTGAAATACCCGTCCCCGGCGGCGCAGGATCGCGTTGAGTCGGCGTCGTTCCTTCGTGGTTGCATACGTCGACGGCAAGGTACGTGAGCGGCAGGTTTCGCCGTCAAGTTTGTCGAACAGCAGTTGCTGGCCGGACATTCCGACAAAACCAGCGTCAAGTGCCTCGGTCAAATGCGCTTCCATCGACGCGAGTTCGGCATCACTGGGATGCACGTCCTTCCGCGTTGCACGGTCCAACCCCATCTCAGCGGCTCGCATATCGGAGTGCCCGATGAAGGCTGCCACATTGGGGCCCAACGGAAGTGACTCGAGTGCGGCGATGTACTCGCGCGCGGAGTTCCAGGTCTTGGCCCTCGTGAGTGCTTCGACGACGTGTTTGCGTGGGATTGCTTCGACGCGTCCGAAGAGATCGCCTGCATCGGACGGGCTGGCGTGAATGGTAGATAGGGAACACGATCCGACAAAGATCGACGTGACCCCGTGCCGCAGGGATTCGCTCAGCGCCGGCCCTTCCAGGATCTCGACGTCGTAGTGCGTGTGAATGTCGACGATTCCCGGGATCACCCACTTTCGCCGGGCGTCGATGACTCGGGGGCAATCGGTTTCGTCGAGGGGGTCGAGCGAGATAGCGGTGACTCGCCCGTCCCGGATTCCCAGGTTGCGGATTGCCGGTTTGGCTCCGGTGCCGTCGAACCACAATCCGTTGTTGATCACGGCGTCGTAGGTCATGCGATAACCACCTTTGCGCGTATGGTTTTTCCGGTTGCGTTGCGGGGCAGAGGAGTTGTGCTCAGTTGCCACTTCACCGGCACCTTGAAGTAAGCGAGTCGTTCGGCGACATAGCTGCGTAGTTCCTCTTCCGTCGCGGCGCCTTCGTCACGCAGAACGACGACGGCAGCAACTTCCTGGCCCAGGTCTGTCGAATCAACGCCGATCACGGCGCATTCGAGCACAGCGGGATGCTCGTCGAGGCACTGTTCGATCTCGAGGGGATAGATGTTTTCGCCGCCGCGCAGGATAAGGTCGGATCTGCGCCCGGTGAGTCGAAGACGACCGTCTTCGAGAACTCCGAAGTCGCCGGTCCTGAGCCAGCGGTCGGGGGCGATGGCAGCCGCAGTGGCCGCCTCGTCGTTCCAATATCCCAACATCACATAGGGACTACGCGCACAGATTTCACCTTCCTCCCCGTCGGGAACCGCAACACCGAAGGGGTCGCGAACTTCCACGCTCACACCGATGATCGGCCGGCCGAGAGTTCCGGGAAATGCAGCAAGTTCCGGGGGCGTCGCAACCGAAATTCCGGTCGAGGATTCGGTGAGTCCGTAACTGTCCACCAGAGCGTGCTGCGCAAAAGGCAGTTGTGCCCGTAGACGTTCCTGCAAGGCCGGAGACGACGGCGCTGAAGCCAATGCAAATGCGCTCAGTGACGTCAGGTCGTACTTCTCGAGATTGCCGTGTTCGAGCAGTCGGCTTGCCATGGTGGGGACGACAGCCCAGTTGGTGACTTTCTCGCGCTGGACGAGAGAGAGAACTTCGTCGACGTCGAAGGCGCCCTGATGAATGACCACGGCGCCGCCCGTGGCCAGTCGAGGGACCGCCAGATTGTGCAGGCTTGCGATGTGGAACAGCGGCGCGGTCAACAGATAACGCAAGTCGCTCGGTCGTCCGTCGGTGGGTTGCCCGGTGAAGGCTGCAGCGAGACGGTCGCTGTAGCGGTGGTAATCGATGACCGCCAACACATTTCGGTGGGTGTGAACAGCTCCTTTGGGGCGTCCGCTGGTTCCACTCGTGTACAGGATGACGGCCGGATCGTCCTCGTCGACCGTGGTACGGGGAAGCGGTGATCCGGAGAACTTCTCGATCAGGGCCGGCAAATCCTCTTCCGTGGTGAGCACCGGAATATCGGTGCCCAACCCGGAAAGAATGTGCGCGCGCTTGGCATCGGCGATCACCACGGTAGGTGTGGTGTGTTCGATGCCGTACTTCACCTCACGTGCCACCCACCACGAGTTGAAACCGACGGCGATGGCTCCGAGCGCCTGAGCTGCCCAGAATGTGATCACCCATTCCGGTGTGTTGGCGGCAAGAATGCCCACACGATCGCCCTTGCCGACGCCGTACTGTTCGCGCAGCGCAGTGGCTAGAGCGGCAACGGCCGCACCATGTTCGAGGTAGCTGAAGCGTCGGTCCTTGGTCACCAGGTAGTCGCGTGATCCGTAGTCGACAGACGCTGCGAGTACGTCTCCCAGCGACTTGTCACGGTTCTTCATGACGGGCATCGAACTACCGAGAACGTCTTCGACGCCCATTTCGAAAGGCCCACCGGGGCCGGTCAGGCCTGCCATGACGGACGCGATGTATGCCTGTGTATCAGCGGGAGTGGTCACGTGAAGCACCTTTCGAGAATTAGGGTACGAGCACTGCGCGTCCGGTGACCTTGCCGTGCTCGAGACGATCGAGTGCGTCGCGGGCATCAGCGAGGTCGAAGCGGGCCACTTCTACCGTTACCAGACCGGCCTGCGCCAGGGCGATGGAATCGACGAGGTCGTTTCTGGTGCCGCCATACGACTTCCGGACCGATGCACCCCACGGCCAGCCAGGTCCGCCGGCAGCCTCTGCGGTGATTCCGGGGTTTCCACCACCGAGGCCGACCATTCGGTAGGCGCCGTTGGGCGCAACGGATTCGACAGACATCTGCGCCGTGGCATCAATACCGACGAAGTCGAAGACAACTTCTGCACCTCTGGCCGACGTGAGGTCCAGGATCTGTCGCGCGGTGTCCGGCCCTGATTCGAGGGTGATGTCGGCCCCACAACGCTTCGCCAGGTCCAGTTGATCCTGGCCGACATCGACGGCGATGACGCGCACGGCACTGATTGCGCGAAGTATTTGTACTGCAACGTGACCGAGGCCGCCGACTCCGATTACCACGGCGGTGGCGCCGGGCTGCAGATGCTCACGAGCGCCACGGATGGCGTGGTAGCTGGTCAGCGCTGCGTCGGCGAGTGGTGCGGCCTGGAGAAAGTCGAGATCTCCGATGGGGACAAAGGAGCGGGCCGGGATTTTCACGTACTCGGCCATGCCGCCTTCGGGACCGAGCCCGGGACAGGGAGGCATTGCGGTTCGTCCGGCAGCGAGGCACATGTTCTCGTTGCCGCTCATGCATTCTCGGCACTGTCCACAGGACCAGCACAGGTAGACGACGCCACGCTCTCCGACGGAACGGCCGTCGACGCTACTCCCGACGGCTTCGATCGTTCCGGCAATTTCGTGGCCGATTGTCAGCGGTTCTTCGCGCATCTTGTACGGAAAGTGCAGCAGGTGCAGGTCGGAGTGGCAGATTCCCGCTGCGCCCACCCGAATCAGCAGTTCCGACGGACCGATCTCGGGGATCGGCACGTCGTTGATCTCGAGGAGACCAGGCCCCATGAGCTGAGCTGCCTTCATGAACTGACCTCACTGATCTCGGAGTTGTACGCAGCGCTCAGGTAGGCGTTGCTGCGGTCGGACCCGATCAGGCCCGGTGCCATTTTGTTCATGACGTACGCGAAGGTCATCCGACGGTCCAGATCGTTGACCAGCATCGAGCCGCCGATTCCGGCCCACCAGCACGCGCGTCCGCCTGGAACGAGTGGTGCGGTATCCGGGTGCGGCAGTCCGTAGCCGATACCGAACTTGAGGGGAGTCATGATCCCGAGGTCGATGCCATCGGCTTGGACTTCGAAGATCAAGTCGATAGTGCTCTGCGAGAGCAACTTCTGGCCGTCGAGTTCACCGCCACACGAAATCAGAGATTGAACTCGTGCAATCGAACGTGCGTTTCCGTGGCCGTTGACCCCGCCGATTTCGGCTTCGCGCCAGGGCGCGGTATTGACCTCGGGGTAGTCGAGCAAGGGGCAGGTCAGGGTCTTGATGAAGATGCTGTCCTGGTCGAGCGTGGACAGATCGAATTCCAGCGCCGGCGGCGGAACAAGAGTTGCGATTCGGCCGAAATGCTCTGCGGACGTGCCGATGTGGAAGTCGGCGCCCAGCGGGCCGGCAAGCTCTTCGGCAAAGAACCTGCCGAGGGTCCGCCCGTCGATGCGTCGGATGACTTCGCTGATCAGATGTCCGTAGTTGATCGCGTGATAGCCCGACGCCGTACCTGGCGTCCACCACGGAGACTGGGTGGCGAGGCGGGCGGTAGACGTCTCGAGGTCGTAGATGTCCTTCAGTTCGATCGGGCGCTCCCAGCCCGAGACCCCCGACGTGTGCGACAGCAGGTGGCGAACTTCGATGTCTTCCTTGCCGTTTGCCGCAAACTCGGGCCAGTAGTGGGCGACCTTCTGGTAGACGTCCAGTTGTCCGCGTTCGACAAGAAGCAACGCGGACAGTGCTGCCATGGTCTTGGTGATGGAGAAGGTGTTCACGATGGTGTCGGAACCCCAAGGAGTGGTGCGGGATTCGTCGGCGTAGCCACCCCAGATGTCCACGACGGATTCTCCGTCGACGGTGATGGCGATGGAGCCGCCCAGTTCCTCGCCGGATGCCAGTTGCGCTTCGAAGGCGTTGTAGACGGCCTCGAACTCGCTGTTGCAGTGGCCATTTACCAGGCTCATATGCGATCCGCCTTCTCGAGCTCGTGCGCTGCGGCACGCGGCGCGACGGGGAGCTTGTTCCCCGAAGCCTCGGCGCGCTTGGTGCCCTTGGCGATTTCCTTGTTCATGTTGCGGACGTAGGGATCGAACTCGAGCTGAATGGTGTGGCGCGGAGACTTGTAATAGGGGGCGAGGAAGTACGCCTCGTCGGCCTTGGTGATCTCCTGCATTTCGCTGGGGGTTGGCAGTTGGTATTTACCGGTCAGGTAGGCCGCGACGAGCTTGCTCTGCTGTTCGGCGAAGTTGACGAGTGTCGGCATGGGCTGAGCCAGTCCCATGAAGAAGAGGTTGTCGATTCCGGGCTTCATCATTCGCTTGAAGAGCGGGAATCGATTGTCTTTGTCCGGCAGCAGATTCGGATCGCTGAAGAAGGGGAAGCTGATGTTGTAACCGGTTGCGCAGATGACTACGTCGACGTCCTCAGCTGTGCCGTCCGCGAAATGAACCTGCTTTCCGTCGAGTTTGGTGATCGCCGGCTTGAAGGTGATGTCGCCGGACCCGGCGCGTCCCAGGAACTCGCCACTGGCCGACGGATGGGCCTCGAAGGGGCGGTGGTCTGGCTTGGGCAGTCCGTAGCCCTCCATGGTTCCCAGGTTCTTTCCGAGGAATCGGCGACTCAGGAACAGGCGCAGACCGCGGGGCATCCAGGGCGGGGTGATCAATTTGTCTCCGGGCACTCCGCCCAGGTATTTCGGCAACACCCACACGCCGCGGCGCGCCGAGACGATGAGTTTGTCAGCGAGGTATCGCTGCCCCAGTTCGGACGCAATGTCCAAGCCGGAGTTGCCCATTCCGACCACGACGACCTTCTTGCCGCGCATGTCGATCGGATCGAACGGGTCGTTGTAGCTGTGACTGTGCATCAGGACGCCGTCGAACTCGCCCGGGTAGTCCGGGATGTTGGGGTCCCAGTGGTGGCCGTTGCAGACCATCAGTACGTCGTAGGTGCGGACTTCGCCGTCTGAGCGCGTAATGGTCCAGAGTCCGTCTGCATCACGTTCTGCTGCAACAACACTGGTGTTGAAGATGATCGACTCGCGCAAGCCGAAATGTTCGACGTAGTCCTTGAAGTACTGGAAAAGTTCGGAGTGGTGCGGGAAATCGGGTAGGTCTGCGGAGACGGGAAAGTCCTCGAATGCCAATCGCCACTTGGAGGTGTCGATGTGCAGGCTCTGGTAGCAGGCCGACATGCCGTTGGGGTTCTTGTAGTACCAGTTTCCGCCGACCTCGTCGGATGCTTCGTAGCAGTCGAAGGGTATTCCGAATTCCTTCATTCGCTTGGCCGTCGTGATTCCGGTCGGCCCGGCGCCGATGATGCAGACTCTCGGCAAATTCGTGGGGCTCATACGCCATCGCTTTCTGTTCTGATCCGGACATCGAGACGAAGAGTCGAAGCCCGGAAAGTGACTTGAGTCATAGTGCATCATTGGCTGACGTTGTGTCAATGAGTGACGCAATGTTGCTCGATGACGATGAGTCGGCGATTTGCCAGAGAGCGCAAAGTGAACGAAGGTAGTTGATGTGAGCACGGCAACGGATGGTCGAAAAGGCAAGCGGGGCACCCTGCGGGACGAGCAGAAGCGCGCGACGCGGGCCAAACTCGTGGACGCTGCTCGCATTTTGTTCGAAGAACGCGGGTACGCGGCAGTAACGGTCGACGACATCGCCTCGGCTGTCGGATGCAGTAGAGCCACGTTTTACGTGCATTTCCCCAGCAAGGTGGCGATGCTGAAGACCATCGGGGAAGCCGGTATGGCCGCCAGTGCGTTCACTTTCTACATTGATCTCGACCGTGTGCTCGACACACATTCGCGCGCGGAATTCACCGCGTGGTTGGAGCGGGCATTCGACTGGTTCGACGAGAACAAGAGGCTGCTGCCGGCGTGGGACGAGGCGGTAGCACTCGAGCCGGAATTCCGGATCACTGCGCGTGACGGGATGACACAGCTGCCGAATGCGATGCCGAAATATCTCGAGCGGTGGCCGTCCGATCAGCGCGACGAGGCTCGGCTGCGCGTCGAACTGCTGGTCAGCCAACTCGAGCGCTTCTTCACCCGCTGGGCGGTTCAGGGAACCATCGACGTGACCCGGGTTCAGGCAGCGGAGGTCCTGACCGATATCTGGTTCCCAGCCTTGTTGCCGGGGTCGAAGAGTCGCGACGAGCAGTAGACGAGCAGTAGTGGCCTGTCGCTAGTTCGGGTCGATCTCCACTCTGATTGTGCCGGTGAGAAGTTCTCCGGCTGGGCTCGGCGCTTCTCGGCCTGGATCGGATTGTTCGTCACGGAAGCCGCCTGAAGCGGCCTTGAACATTGTCGTGAAGAGTTGGACCGGCGGACAGGAGAAGGTGCACAAGTTCGGCTTGGCGGTGCGTGCCGGTCTTGTCGAAGATGTGCTGAAGGTGGGTCCTGACTGTGGTGATCGAGACGGAGAAATTCTCGGCAATCAGCTCCATCCTGTCGCCCTGTGCTAGGCGCAGGGCGACTTCCGACTCGGTGCCGGTGAGTGCGTACAACTCGCGCAATGCGGTTGTGTCCAAATCGGTTTCGCGATCCGGGTCGTCGATCACGATGAGTGCGGCGGCTCGCGCTTCGCCCAGTCCGACCGTGCCGATTCCGGCGATGTCCGCGGCGAGAGGAACTACATGAACGGCATAGTCGCAGCGCCCGGAAAGGCGAGGGCAGGAAAGTGTGCCGCCGCGAGGAACCCGGTTATCGTGTGAGTCCGTCGCGAGGTACATGAGGTCTCGGAGTTTTCGATCGGTACGAGCGAACGACGCTCCAATGGACCCATGCTGACCGAGATGTAGGCCGTCACCGGAAGCGAGGATTGTCTCAGCTCTGGAGTTGAGCCGCATAATCCGACCATCCAGTCCGATGATCACGATACCGCGCTCGACCTGCTCGAGTGCGGTAGAGAGAGCGCATTCGCCCTGCTTGAGGTGTACGAGTTTCGCTTCGGTGTGAATCGCCTGTTGGAGGTGCGGAACCAACCGCCTGATCAGTCTGAGTCGATCAGGGGTTCCGAACGGCTCCGAGTCCCTGGATGCGGCAATCCCCAGCCATGCACTGGAATTGCCTCCGGTCAGACGGACGAACAGGCCATCGCCGAAGCGGTTGGGGCGGCACCAGTCGGCATAGAACTCCGTGTTCGTGTTGGGGAGGATCAGTTCGGTCCCCGTGTGGATATGGCCGATCGGAGACTTCTCCACGGCTTCTGCCACATAGTCGAGCCGACCGTAATAGGCGTTGTAGGTCGATAGCGCGGAAGGATCTTTACCTATCTGCTTTACCATCACGTCGGATTTCCGGTTGGTCGGTCCCGAGGTCAGCAGGCCGCAACCGACACCGTCGAAGGCTCGCACAAAATCGGCAAGCGTCGAATTCCAGTGTTCAGGATCGACGGCCGATGCGTAGATCGCGGCCACGAGCCGGGAGAATTCGTCAACTGTGATCATCGACCACCCCTGTGGGGTCAGGTGTGCGGCGTCGCGCGTGTCCATTCGATTATCGCGGATCTCATCTGTTTGCACGAGGACAAAGCCGACAGCGAGTGATGTGCTGGTGGTGGATCCCGAACCCGGATTCGATCACGATGCCCGACCGGGGGCGCTGACAGATCAACCTGCGACCCGAAACTCCAAGGAGATCACGATCACTCTCCTGGTCGAGTCAGTCGAAACCGCTCCGCACACTCCGAGCTAGGCAGGTTGAAATGAATAGTCCAAGTCCAGCACTATCAGGGCCACTCATGGATCAGTGCGATGTTTGCATCGTCGGCGCCGGGATCGCGGGACTGAATGCTGCAGCGGTCGCTTCACAGTATCTATCGCGCGACCACAAGATCATTCTCATCGACCGACGCCACCGGCCCGGCGGGATGTGGAGCGACACCTACCCTTACATTCGGTTGCACCAGCCCCACCCACTGTTCACCGCCGGAAACATCAAGTGGACCTTGGGCCAAGAGAGATCGTATTTGGCGACCAAGCCCGAGGTTCTGGATCACTTCACGCATTGCCTCGACGTCATCAAGAAACGCGTTCAGGTCATCGAGTACTTCGGGTGGACAGTCGATTCCCACGCTGAGTCGGCGGATGGCAATCGCATCACTGCGCAATCGGAAACAGGACAACGCCTTGCGATCGCCGCAACGCGCGTCATCAAAGCGAGGGGCTTCGGGGTCAACCCAAACGAACCGCTGTCGGTATCGAGTGAACAGATCCACTCTGTATCGCCGGATTTCTTCGACATCCGAAGCGAGGAGATGCATGCAAGCGATACGCCGATCTGGATCGTCGGCGGCGGAAAAACGGCAATGGATACCGCCTACGCAGCGGTAACCGAATACCCGGGGAGGGAAGTCAACGTCATCGCCGGGGCCGGAACGTACTTCATCAACAGGGACGACATGTTTCCCAACGGTGCCCGACGATTGTGGAAGGGAACGCTACCAACCCGCATGTTCAATGAGATCGCGCTTCGATTCGATGGCACAAACGAGGA
Source organism: Rhodococcus globerulus (assembly GCF_019334125.1). Taxonomy (NCBI): domain Bacteria; kingdom Bacillati; phylum Actinomycetota; class Actinomycetes; order Mycobacteriales; family Nocardiaceae; genus Rhodococcus; species Rhodococcus globerulus. The sequence goes on along the minus strand of NZ_CP079698.1, from coordinate 3,976,207 downwards.
TGAGGTCAGGGACTGGTTTCAGGCAACCCACGGACTGGAACCGATCCAGCCATCACGACGATTCTTCAACGGACTGCTCTCGGAATCGGAAGCCGCGACGATCTCGTCCGGACTTAACACTGTCGACATGGAGTACTTTGACGACGCGATCGACCAGCCCGACGGACTCGAAATCCTATATCGCAGTGGAGAAACGAGGATCATACAGCCCGGGAGCTGGCTGGTGAACTGCTCGGGTTATCTTCTCCGAACTGACACTGAATACGAACCCTATATTTCGACTTACGGTACGACATTGTCGATCAATACGCGGTCAGTGACGATTGGATTCTCATCGTTCGCCAGCTACTTTCTGACCCACCTGTTGTTCCTCGGCAAGCTCGACGAGACACCACTCTACGAGCTCGATGGTGAAGATCTGGCCCGCAAGTCCAGAGAGACCTTGATCTGGACAGCACTTACGCTTGGTCAGTACAACCTCAGCCTCATCTTCGACGCCGTCCCGAACAAGGTCTTCCTGAACTGTGGTCTCAACTTCGATCGTTGGTATCCCATTCCGCGCAGGATGCTTGAAACTCTCCGATTCATGCGGACGCATCACAATGACCGGGAACACCATCGGCAGACACTTGGCGCCGTTCGTGAGCGCTTTGACGTCAGATGCGGACCACTTTGATATCCGAGCACGTCGTAGTCGCGGTTCACCGATAGAACTTCGGGCGTCAGGATGCTGCAGAAATGCTGCTCATGACGTCCTCCCAGACGTCCATGACCGCTGATTCGGTTGGGGGGCGGTTCGTATCGCTTCGAAGGCGAGGCGATCGGAGGCCGGGTCAGGTAGGTGGTGTGGGAACTGGACCCGTGGGTGTCGAACACCGTGCTCGGCGACCACCTCGCGCAACGCGTCGTCGACGTCCTTTGCCATCCGGGTGGCGTCGCCGCAGACGTACACGTGGGCGCCCTTTTCTAGCCAGGCAAACAACTCCCGGCCCTGCTCGCGCATACGAGTCTCGACGTAGATCTTCTCGGACTGATCACGCGAGAGGGCCAGATCCAGGCGCGTCAGTACGCCGTCGCGGGTCAGTCCGTTCAGTTCGTCCTCGTAGATGAAGTCACTCGACTGATGCTGATCACCGAAGAAGTACTCGAACAGCGCCCGCGCTGCGGGGGAGATGCCGCCTGCCTGGGAAAACGACACCTGGTTGCCCGGCAATGGTTCGTCTGGGCAGATATGACGGCATGTATCCGTCAGGGCAGGGCGTCGCTGCTTCGCTGAAGCGACACCCGAATGGGATCAGATTACTGAGTGAAGCCTTAGTCAAGCTTCATCGATGTGAAATTCATCGTTGCAGGTCAGAGGGTTGCTTTGTAGGCCAGTGAGTAGGCGATCTTGCCCGGCTTGTCGTCTGTGTACGGCTTCGACAGCTTGGCGAACTCGCCCTTCGATTCCGCTTTCCCGTCATTCCAGGCGGTCAGTACGCCAAGATCGGTGGCGGTGAAACCGCTGTCGACGACGGCATTACCGGGCAATGTGGTCTGAGCCTGTGACACAGCCTTGACGGTGCTGAGGTAGCTGGTGAGATCGTTGTTGTTCCAGCCGCTCAGATCGACCGGCGAGGCGTCGCGAACCCAGGCACCCCAGTAGAACTCCTGGAACGGGATCGAGCCGGGCGCAAAGCCGATGTCGCGGGCGAAGTACAGAAGGCTGCGGTACTTGTCGTCGGCGAAGTTGGCCAGGCCGACGCCCTTAGGCAATGACTGCACCGAAACCTGGTTGCCGTCGACGTCGCGCGTCCACACCCACTTGTTCTTCTCCATCTCGGCCCAGAATGCCGACTCGCTCAGGTTGCTGAGGTTGCCGAGCACTCGCAGTCGAACGTGCATGTCAGGGCCGCCGTCCGGCGTTTCGTAGAACGACGTGAGGGTGTGGTGTCCGTCGGTGAGATAGAGCTCGCCGCGTGGCCCGACCACAACTGTCTTCATGGGCGCGATGCTCTCGGCGGTTTCCGAGCCGACCGGTTGTGCGCAGGTGAAGGATGCCGGATCCTTCAGTGATGATGTCTCCGAGGCTGTTTCGGCCTCAATTTGACCGTTGGCTTCGCACCAGTCGTCGAACTTCTTGTTGATCTCGTCTTTGCCGAGTGTGTATCGACCGAGTTTGTAGTACACCTCGTCGTATCCGAGGGAAGGCTGCGTGGCGTGTACGTCGCCGATGCGTACGTCGAGAAGGTCACCTTCCTGCGCACACAGGTACTCCGAACCGCCGGCCGAGCCGGAGAATGAACCAGTCGAGATACCGCCACACGCGAGCGGAGCGGCGACGGCGGGTGTGCCGGCCAATGTTCCGGCGCCGAGAAGCGCCAGCGTAGTGATAGCCGAGATAGCGGAACGACGCATATAGGGAAGTCTCCTGAGGATGTGGTCACACGTGAAGAAGCTTGCGCCACAATCGCTCAGAAGTGTTTCGGGCATACTGCCAACAGACGACTGCGCGGTGGCCGCGACGTGAATTCACGTAGCGGCCACCGCGCGGTCTGCTGGTAAGTGATCAGCTCTTGTAGTTGTAGAAGCCCTCGCCGACTGCGACGCCGAGCTTGCCTTCGTCGATGTAGTTCTTCTTGATGTAGTCAGCGAATTCGCGCTGCTTCTCGCCGCCCTGGGAGGAAATGTTGTAGACGGTGGTCAGCCCGACGACATCCATGATCTGGAAGGGCCCGAACGGCGCCCCGGTGCCGATACGCCACGTCTTGTCGACCATGTCGGGATCGGCAATGCCGTCGATCAGTAGGTCGGAGGCAGCATTGAGGAGCGGGACCAGGAGGGAGTTGAGTACGTAACCTGCCTTCTCCTTCTTGAGCTCGATCGGCACCATGCCGATGTTCTTCGCGAACTCGACGACCTCTCGGTACACGGCGGGGTCGGTGGACTCGGTGCCCATGACCTCGGCAGTGTTGTTGACCCACACGTGATTTGCGAAGTGCAGAGCCAGGAACTTCTCGGGGCGACCAGTGAACTCCTTGAGATCGCTCGGCAGGAGCGTCGAGGAGTTGGTCGCAAATACCGTGTGTTCCGGAGCTACTGCAGCGAGCTTCTCGTACGTATCGCGCTTGATGCCGATGTCTTCGGGAATTGCCTCGATGACCAGATCGGCCTTGGCCACGGCTTCGGTGAGATCGTGCGAGTACGTAATACGTTGCAGCGCTTCGTCAGCCTTGCCTTCGGCAGCACCCTTGACGTTCTCCGCCTTGTAGGCGGCGGCCAACGATGCAAACCGGGCCTTGGCCTTGTCGATGACCTCCGCGTTGATGTCGTACGCGACCACGTCGAATCCGTGGTACGCGGTCTGATAGGCGATCTGCGAGCCGAGAACCCCGGTACCCAGAACGGTGATCTGCTTCAGTTCAGACATTGTGATCCTCAATCCTTTTCGGTGGGTAGTCCGGCAAGCGTCAATCGGACCTGTGCGGCAACGATGTTCGTGAGTTCGTCAGCCGTGATCCGGTCCAATGCCGCGCGGGCTATCTCGAAGTGCAGCACGTTCGAAATTGTTCGAGCTGCGGTGGTGGTGTGGGCGGTGTGGTCGGGATGAGCCTCGGCCAAGATCGCTGCAATCCGCGCTTGTAGGCGCTGCGACAGTTCCAGGCCTTCGGCCCGGAAACATTCGGTCGGCTCGCCGAACAACACTTCTCGTTGATAGATGCCGGTGTTCTCGTCGTTTCGGCGGCTGGCGATCAGCAGCGGTGAAACAAGCTCGAGTACACGGGTTTCCGTGTCCGTCGACTTGGCTTCACGTTCTTCTCCCAGTTCGATCTGCTTCCGGAACTCCGCGTTGTAGACCATGAGCAGTAGCTCGGCTTTGCTTGCGGCGTAACGAAAGAGAGTGCCGCCGGCTACATCGGCGCGGTCGGCGATTTCTTGTGTTGTGACCGCGCTGTAGCCCTTTTCTGCGAACAGTTCGGCTGCGGCTTCAAAGATGCGTGTCTGTTTCTCGAGTTTGTTGCGTTCGCGACGACCCAACTCGTGGTCTGTCTTCGTCATCCCGCTCACCTCGTTTCATTTCGGATCACGCTCATAAATGAGTCTACTCCGAAATGTTTCGAGTGGTTGTCTACCTCGTCACATCACTGCAGGCCGGCAACCCATCGCGCAAAGATGTCGCTGAAAACATCGTCCTCACACGCGTGCGCGGTGTCCGGGAAAGCGCAGTCCGGGAATCCCGAGACAATGTCGGTCAAGTCCACCCCGCAACATTGCGCCAGAAGTCCACGCAGCAGATCGGCCACCGACCACTTTTCGGCAGCGGAGGCCAGGACACCTTCGTCCTCGTAGATGTTCACGAGATCGCCGTGATGCCAGGACATCTCCTCTGCGACTAGGGCATCGGGGTTGAATTCCATCGCGCGGTCGAGTGCTTCGCGCAGCATGGAGTGCGGATCTTCCTGTCCACGAAGGAGAATCGCGATATCGGCCGGTGCTTTCTGCATGATGAACATCCAGGGTTTGCCGTCTGGAAAGGTTCCGCCGAATCCGGCGACGTGAAACGGCAGATGGCTACTCAGGAAGTCGGCTTCGACGTCGACGTGCTGATCGTCGCCGAGGTGAATGAAGTGACCCGACGCGATCTCTTCACTCTTCGCTTCGTCGGCCCACGTGTTGTTCCACAGATCCGTCATCCGACTGCCGTCGGGGAAATCGAGAAGTTCGAACAGGAATCCCATGGCTACGCCTCCCCGTCGAAATGCGAGCTCGTCCGACCACTGAGTCGGCTCACCGATTGAGCTGAGGTAGCGAGGACGACTCTGCTTGTCTCGAAGCCCATTTCATCGCGTTCGGAGTCCGATCCGGTCGCGTCTCCGGCAAGCGAGAATTCGAGTTCGACGCGCTGATCGGTGCTGGAGCGGACGGAGATCGTCAAGCCGAGGGTCTCGTCACTGAAAGTTGGCAGTGACAACTCCGGGTGGAAGTCGGCCGCGGCGTGGAAGAAGAATGTCGACAGCCGTTCCACGAACCCGTCGTCGGCACGTCGGCTGAGGTATTGGTTGTATTCGTCGGGGCTGAGCAATCCTACGTCGAACACCAGGATCGGGGCCGCTGTGTCGAGCACCCGAGCCGGAACAGCGTGGCTGCGTAGGAAAACCGCGGCACCGCCATAGCCGGGTAAGCGAAAACCTTCACGCATGTGGTGTGCTCCCGTCGACGCGATGTCCTACACACGGTAGGCCACCGGGCCGACAAGTGCTTTAGCTGTGCTCGTCATGGGCAGGCCGGTGTCACCAATTTGTAGATCTGCTCGGCTTGAGTCTGCGTCGCTTCCGTGCCGTCGTTCGCGGCGAGATCCCGGATCTCCTTGGTGACCTCTTGCTCGGTCGCACCGTCGGCGATGGCGTTGCACGAGCTGAACACAATTTCCTGGATGCTTTCGTCGTCGCGATCCTGAGAGAGATCCGCGTAGGCGGTGCGGAAGGCCACAACAAATGCTGCCAGTTTTGCCTGGTCGATCATTCCCAGATCGGCGGTGGAGGTGACGGAGCTGATTTGAACGGTCGTAGATTCGGCAGTGTTGCTGGTTCTGGTTGCCGTCTCTGTGTTTGTGTCGTCATTGCCACAGGCGGGTAGGGACACGAGGGCGCCCGCGACGATGAGTGCTGCGATCATTCGTTTCATGAGTTCTCCACCCGTCGGCCGTTCTCGCTGCATATCCCGCACATCGGAGAGCGAAACATGCTGCCTGACGAGTCGTCGAATTATTCTGGTGGACAATGTTTTTGGAAAGTCGATGTTCGCCGACGGCTGCTCGGATGGCAGGATCGATCCATGAGTGCTTACTTGTTTCCTCCGGTTGATCCGTACGAATCAGGGATGCTCGACACCTCGGACGGGCAAACCTTGTACTGGGAGAGCGTCGGGATATCTACGGGTGTTCCGGTTCTGTATCTCCACGGTGGGCCGGGTTCGGGGTGCACGCTCGGCGCCAGACGGTTCTTCGACCCCGATATTTTCCGCGCAGTCCTGTTCGATCAACGTGGGTGTGGGCGTAGCCGCCCGCTGGCGGACGGGCCCGACGTCGATCTCACGGTGAACACAACGGCCCACATCCTCGACGATATCGAGCGCCTGCGCGAGTATCTCGGTATCGAACGATGGATCGTCACCGGTCTTTCCTGGGGCGTCAGTTTGGGGCTGGTGTACGCGCAGGCCTTTCCCGAGCGTGTGATCGCGATGGTGTTGGGTGCGATCACCGGTGGCACCAACACCGAAATCGAGTGGATCACCCGCGCCATGGGCAGAGTGTTCCCTCGCGAGTGGGAGGAGTTCATCGAGCCGGTGCCGATGGATGAACGTGACGGAAACCTTCCGGCGGCGTACGCGCGGTTGCTTGCGGATCCGAATCCTGTTGTGCAGGAAAATGCTGCGCTTCAGTGGTGCCGGTGGGAAGACGTACATGTATCGCTGATGCCAGGGTGGACTCCGAGTAAGCGATACGAAAATCCGGACTTCCGGCGGGTGTTCACCCGATTGGTGACGCACTTCTGGAGCCACGATTGCTTCCTCGTGCCCAATCAGATCATGGACGGAATGCATCGTCTCGCAGAGATACCGGCGATCCTCGTACACGGGCGATACGACGTCTCCGGCCCGCTCGACACTGCCTGGGCGATTCACAAAAGCTGGCCGGGTAGTGAATTGGTAGTGCGAGGCGACGCCGGTCACGGCGGCGGTGGATTCAACGAGGCAATAGTGGAAGCGCTGAATGCGGTTGGCCGCTCCGCGTAGGGCACGTCATTTCCGGGCAGGTAATTTCCACTGAAGCCCGCTCGGGCAATAGTGTTCTCGGTTGTGGTGCTCAGTACGCGTTTCCCCGGTAGTAAGACCTTCGCGAAGGTTCGCGTTCTACCGCCAGTTGTGAAGCTACTGCTTCTGTCGATGGTGTTGTTCAACATCGGGTTCTACCTCGTTGTGCCCTTTCTCGCGGTACATCTCTCGGAAGATCTTGGCTTTGCGGCATGGATTGTCGGCCTGGTTCTCGGGCTACGCATGTTCAGTCAGCAGGGCATGTTCTTCATCGGCGGAAGCCTCGCCGACCGATTCGGTAAGCGTCCGATCATTCTGTTGGGCATCGCCGTTCGAGTAGTCGGTTTTTTGATGCTCGGATTGGCCGAGAGTATGGCCGCCGTGATTGTCGGAGTACTCCTGGTGGGATTTGCCGCTGCGCTCTTTGCTCCGGCGGTGGAGTCGGCCAACGCTGAATACGGTCGCGAACTCGAGTCCTCGGGCATCATGCGTCGTACCGATTTGTTTGCAGTGGAACAGATGTGCAGCCGACTGGGAACTGTGATCGGTCCGGCGCTCGGTGCTGCTCTGCTGGTGTTTCCGTTCTCGTGGACGGCGTCGGCGGCAGCTCTGTTGTTCGTGATTATGTGGGTGGGGTTCTTCGTCTGGTTTCCCCGTCCGGGCGACGCGCACGAGGATCCGGTGTCGACTTATACGCTGCGCGACGTGTGGCGAAGTGTGTTGACCAACAATAGCTTCCTGATCTTCGCCACCCTGTGCAGCTTTCAGTTGGTTGCCTACAGCCAGCTGTACCTGATGCTTCCCGAACAACTCGAGCGCGGAATCGGGTCCCAGTCTGCGCTCGGTTGGTTTTACGTGGGCGCGGCGGTACTGGTGATAGTGGGGCAGGGGCCGACAGTTGCAGTGGCTCACCGCATTGGTCATCGCCGAGCGATCGCCTTCGGGCTGGTGCTGATTTCCGGTTCGTTCCTGGTGCCACTGGCTACCGGTGTGAGTACCGAGGCGTCGGCGTCGACGCAGATAGTCGGGCTGGCGCTCTGGATCGGACTGCTCCACTTGGGTCAGATGCTGATGGTGCCACCGATGCGCGACACCATCGCGATCCTCGGCCGTGAAAGCAATCTCGGGGCGCACTTCGGCATGCTCAACACGATCGGAGGGCTGCTTGCGCTGCTGGGAACGGTGGGAGTCGGCTTTGTGTACGACCTCGTCGACAACGGCCACGCAGCGCCGGCGTCACCGTGGGTGATCGTTTCGGTCTGTGTGGCCGTGTCAGCTGTGGCGTTGTGGGTGTGGTCAGGTCGAACGAAGGCTATCGAGCCGCGATCGTCTGATTGATCTTCGCGACGAAGTCTTCCAGGACAAACGGAATGGTGAGTGGATTCGGCATGGACACCGCATCACTGACGATGGGGTCCAAGCTGATCAGGCCACCGGACTTCACGACGTTCAAATTGGTGAACGCAGCCTGCGTCTCCATCTCGGGGCGAGCCTTCTCGTAGTTGTCGAAGAGTAGGTAGTCGCATTCGAGAAGGTCGTAGTTCTCGGCGGAGATCTCGTAGTTCAGCTTGCCCGCAAATCGCTCCTTCAGTGCGGCAGGCGCCGTGAACCCCAACTGAGTAAGCAGCTGCGCCCGTGCGGCCTCGGGGCTGAATGCGCGCAGATTGCCGTCGCTCCACCGAATGACGAGTGCTGCTGTCTTGCCTTCGAACTGAGGGTTCTCGGCGCGAGTGCGAGTGATCAGATCCTGGACGTCCTGCACCTCTTGCTTGGCCTGTGCGGGAACGCCCACGGCAGTACCGATACGGGTTGTCACTTCCTGCCAGGGCAGAACCCAATCGGTCTGATCGGCAGCGTGCAGCACCGTAGGTGCGATTGCACTGAGCTGCTTGTACAGGTCTTCGTCGATCGCGTTGTTGACCGCGATGATCAAGTCCGGAGCCGCAGCGATAATCGTCTCGATATCGAACTCGGTGGTGGCGTTGGCCAATGGTGTCGGCTCAGCGCCCTGAACGGCCGAGTCGGCCCAGACACCGATTCCGTCGTCGGTTGAGCCCTTCCACACCGGGACCAGGACGGGCGTCAGCCCGAGGGAAAGTAGGACATCGGCGTCACCGATACCGACAGCTGCGATACGACTGGGGGCCTGCTCGATTGTGGTGGACCCGAATTTGTGATCGATCGTGACAGGGAAGGCGCCCGGTTCGGCGTGGCCGCCCTCGGCGCTCGTAGTGGACTCGTCATTCGCACTGTCACCGCAGGCAGCAAGGACAAAACCTGCTGCAGTGGCGAAGGTGACCGACAACATGGCACGGCGGCTCAACATGGGATTCACAGCAATCTCGTCCTTCAGTTATTGGGGTACCCTAACCATAGACGAGAAACTCCTGACAAAGCGTCGGTACCTCTCTTCTGGGATGCTTGCGCCATGAATTCGGAACATCGCCAACTCGAGTACGGACTTCGATTCGACTGGGGCCGAGCAGGTGCCGAAGCGATTGCTACTGGTGTTGACCTGGCCATTGTGGTTGATGTTCTCTCGTTCACGACGACTCTGAGCGTCGCCGCTGATGCAGGAATCGAGGTCTTTCCTTATTCCTGGTACGACGAGAGTGCGGCTGACTACGCTCGCGACGTCGACGCGGTTCTGGCTGTGCGACGGAGTGTGGCTTCTGAAGGCCAGATCAGTTTGTCTCCCAAGTCGATTCGCGATTCGGAACGTCCGCGACGGTTGGTATTGCCGTCCCCGAACGGGTCGACGATCGCGTTTGCGCTGGCGGCCCTTGGCCCGGTTTGTGTGGGTGCTTCGTTGAGGAACGCATCGGCGGTAGCAGATTGGGTTGTGCACGAACACGGTTCCCGATCCCGGGTGGCGATCGTTGCGTCCGGAGAGAAGTGGCCCGGTGGAGAATTGCGTCCGGCGGTGGAAGATCTGTGGGGAGCGGGTGCTGTTATCGAGGCGTTGATCGAGGCCGGCTGGAACGGGTCCGTATCGCCGGAGTCTCGGATGGCAGCAGATGCATGGGCGGCGGTATCGGATTCGATCGAAGACCGCCTACGGGACTGCGCCTCCGGGCGCGAGTTGATGGTTCTCGGGTTTCCGCACGACGTCGCCATCGCCTCCGAACTCGACGACAGCGACACCGTACCTGTTCTCGAAGATCGTGTGTTTCGAGCTCAGCGCACCGGGCGACGGTTGAACAAACTACGCGCCCAGAGGTAGGAGAGGAAGGTGATCGCGACGCACCACGCGACTGCGAGAATTGCGTTGTTTCCGATCGCTTCGCCGAGAAGTAGTCCCCGGAGCGTTTCGATGATCGGAGTGAACGGCTGATACTCGGCGAACCATCGTAATACGGTTGGCATCGACTCGGTCGGCACGAATCCGCTTCCGAGGAAAGGCAAGAGGATCAACACCATTGGAAGATTGCTTGCCGTCTCGACGCTCTTGCTCACAAGTCCGAAGGCAACGGACAACCAGATCATGGCAATCGACACCAAGATGAGGAGCGCAAACGTGGCGACCCATTCGACAACGCCGGCGCTCGGCCGGAAGCCGACGGCGACGGCCACCGCGATGACAACAACGAGGCTTACTATCGTTTGAAGAAGACTGCCCAGAACGTGGCCAGTGAGAACAGAAGTGCGTGTGATTGCCATCGTGCGGAATCGTGCGATGATCCCCGCAGTCATGTCGGTGGCAACGGAGATGGCAGTACCCTGCGCCGCCGCGGCAACCGTCATCAGAATGATCGCCGGGGCAACATAATTGACGTATTCCGCCCGTCCGCCACCACCGCCACCCGGGGTGAGGCCGTTCCCGAGTGTCCCGCCGAGAACGTAGACGAACAGCAACAGGAAGACGACCGGCATCCCGACCAGCATCACCGTCATCGACGGATATCGCACGATGTGGCGAATGCTGCGGCGCAGCATGGTTTTCGAGTCCTGGTAGGCAAGAGTTGCAGTAGTCATCGCGCGTCGGTCCTTTCGGTGGCGGTCAGCGTCAGGAACACGTCGTCCAGGTCCGGTGTGTGGACGGAGAGTTCCTTGACATCGATCGAGTGAGCGTCGAGTTGGTCGAGAACAGAGCGCAGTGACCTGACGCCACCGTCGCTGGGAACTTGCAGAACATAGGCAGCCTCGTCACGCGAGGAGTGGTCGAGAATATCTGCAGCAGAGTCGAGTTGGACTCGGTCTGCGAAATGCAGGCGAATATGTCCGCCTGGGATGTGTCGTTTGAGTTCTGCAGCGGTTCCTTCGGCCACGATCCGGCCGTGGTCGAGTACGGCGATGTGGTCGGCCAGTTGGTCGGCTTCCTCGAGGTACTGCGTTGTGAGGAAGATGGTGACGCCGCCACTCACCAACTCGCGGATGATCTGCCACATCGAGCGTCGACTCCGAGGATCGAGGCCGGTGGTGGGCTCGTCCAGGAAGATGATCTCCGGCCGGCCGATCAATGTCATTGCAAGATCGAGCTTTCGGCGCATTCCACCCGAGTATGTCGATGCGAGCTTTCCGGCGGAGTCGACTAGATCGAACTTCTTCAGGAGATCGTCAGTGCGAGTGCGGCGTTCGTCTTTGCTCAGGTGATGAAGGTCGGCCATGAGGAGAAGGTTCTCCTCGCCGCTGAGATAGTCGTCCACCGCCGAGAATTGTCCGGTGACACCGATGCGCGCACGCACCGCGTCTGGATCGTCGGATGGGTTGTACCCCGCGATGCGGATGTTGCCGCCGTCCGCGGGAACAAGGGTCGAAAGGATTTCCACGATGGTGGTCTTGCCGGCGCCGTTTGGGCCGAGAAGCGCAAAGACGGTGCCACTGTCGACGGAAATGTCGATTCCGTCCAGTACCGTTTTGTCGGAGTAAGACTTTGTCAGGCCCGTTGCGGTGATAGCTGGTTTGCGGGTCATCAGCGTTCCCTTTCGCTAGATTTTTGGAGGCTCCGAACGTCGAATGACGATGTCGCCGTAGCTGGTATGTGCGCGGACATCCACTCTGCGCTCGGTGGATGCCGGTCCGTGTGTGGTGTTCATCTGGTTGTCGACGCGGCCGAAGGAGGTATGGGCGTCGAATCGAGCGGCGGTTCCGGATCGAACGCCGATATGAATCTTCCCGGCAGCGGTTTTCGCGGAGACAACTCCACTCTCGATGCTGTCGAAGCGAATGTCCCCGTTGGCTGTTGCGGCAGTGGCATCAGATTCAGCGTGCTCCACGATAACGTCGCCGTTTGCCGTTTTTGCCTTGAGCGTGCCCGTAATCGCGCCGATGTTGTTGTCGCCATTGGAGTTCTTGATGACCGCGTTGCCGTCGATGCGGCGTATGCGGATGGTTCCTGATCCGGTGCTCGCATCGAGGTCGCCCACGACGTGCTCGACGGTGATTGTGCCTGCGCCGGTGCTGATGTCGAGTGGTCCGGTGGTGTCGAGTGCGCATTCCCCGCTCGAGAGTTTCACGCGAGATCTTCCCAGTGTGCCGGTGGCGTGGAGGCTTGCGACTGCAGCGGTACCCTCGAGTTCCGAGCCGGAGGGAAGTTGAACGGAGACGTCGACAGATCCGGTTTTGCCGAAGATGCCGAGTCCACGCTGTTTCGGCGTCTTGATCTGGAGTCGTCCACCAGCGAATTCGACGCGAGTCTGTTCGGCGACGCGGATGTCGGCGTCGTGAGATGAGTTGGTGGGCAGTACTTCCACGATGGTGTCGTCACGGTCGCTTGCGCTGATCCGGATATGTCCGACAGTTACGTCGATGCTCGCGATGATGGGGTCCGGTGTGCTGAATACAGGCATGGTGATACTCCCGATGATGTTGTCTTCGGTTGGTGAAAGGGGTTGGTGCGAGAAGAGAGTCTGGTGTCAGTGCACCCAGCCGGTGAAGCTCTCGGAACCTCGGGACGGTTGTTGCCTCGGCGTGTTTCGGCTCGGATTGCCTTCCAGTGCGGCCGCAGCCGAGCGGACCAGCCACGCGTTGACCGATATCCCGGCCTCTCGGGCAGCTGCCTCCACCCGGTCCTTGAGTTCTTGACCTAGGCGCAGGTTTATTCGAGTCATCGCCGCGTCGTCGGACTCCGTGATGGCGCGTGGAACTGGCGTCGGTTGCTCTTCGACGTCTGCCGGAGTCGGTTCGCTGAGGGCGGGTGTCACAACGAATTCTGGTTCGCGTCCCCGGAAGCGGAGATCCACCGAGCCTGGTGCGAGGTCGCGAGTGATTTCTGCTGCCGCCGCGGACAACGCGTCGAGGAGAGTGAGTCGCACTGCTGATTCCAGCGGTGCGGTCAAACGTTCGGCGAGTGCCTTTGCGTCTTCTCCGCCGGCTTCGGCAGCCACCGCGAGTTCGTGGCGAAGGTTGTCGACGTACGGTGTCAAGTCCATGGCACCACTATGGCACCACTTTGATGCCATGGCAATAGGTACGTGGCACACATTGTGATGCGTCAGGACATCGCAGGCACTTTTTTCGGACTTTTCCGACTGGTTTCGAATAGCTGTTCTATTCGAACAGAATTTCGATTAGGGTGGGGGAATGTTCGATTCGGGGGTGGGGAGTTTCGGTATCTCAGCACAGCTGAGTGGTACCGAAACCGATTGCGCCCTCGTCGATTTGATGGCCGAGTTGCATTCATGTGAAGCGATGTTGGTCGAGCGGAAACTGGCGGTGGTGGCGGAGTTCTTCACCCGCCGCAGCGCCGAGCATGTCGACGGTGGCACGTGGACGTCGTCGGCGCACGAGTTGGCCGAATCCGAGGTCGGCGCGGTCCTGACGATGGGCCGTGCTGCGGCCGGAAAGCTCATCGGGTTGGGTTTTGCGTTGAAGACGCGGTTGCATCGCACGCGGGCGGCGATGTCCCGCGGCGAACTCGACTTCTATCGGGTCTCTTTGATCGAATCCGCGACCTCGAATGTCGGTGACGAGCTGATCGACGAGGTCGAACGCTTGCTGCTCGAGCAGGTGTTGGCTCCACCCGTGGACGGCGGTACCGGGTTGACGGGTCGCCGGTTGACGGCGGCGATCGACCGGATCGTCGCCCGCGTCGATCCGGAGGGGATGCGGGAACGACGCCGCCGGGCCCTGGCGGATCGGTTCGTGGGGGTCAGTGCCGCCGAGGACGGGATGGCCCGCATCTTGGGCAGTATCCCGGCGGAGCAGGCCCGCGCCTTTGACGGCCGGTTGCGGGAGTTGGCGATGTCGGTGTGTCGCCGTGATTCCCGTACGTATGAGCAGCGGCGCGCGGATGCGTTGGGCGCTTTGGTGAGTGGTTCGACGGTGTTGGTGTGCGACTGCGACCGCGGTGATTGCCCGCAGGACCGCAGTGGTTTGGTGATCATGCGCCGGCCGTTGGTACATGTCGTAGTACACGATTCCACCCTGAGTCCAGGATCGAACGAACCTGCACATCTCGACGGCTTTGGCGTGATCAGTGCCGAGCATGCCCGCGACATCGTGAAAGACGCAGACGTTCGGGAAGTGCGAGTACCGGAATCACCTGATCCCGCCTCGGCGACGGTGTACCGCCCCGGAGCGGCACTCGATGCGTGGCTGCGGGTCATCGCGGGAAGCTGCCAATGGCCGCACTGCGATGTCCCGGCCTGGAATTGCGACCTCGACCACAACGATCCGTTCAACCACACCAACCCCGCGAGCGGCGGGAAAACGGTCGCGTCGAATCTGAGTGCGTTCTGCCGCAACCATCACCGCCTCAAGCATTCCGGGAAGTGGCAACTGGACCCGAACCCGGATCGCAGCCTCACCTTGACCTCGCAGACCGGCCATTGCTACCGCACCAGAGCCGCCGGACTACTCGCCAGCCAACAGGAACCACCGCCACCGGAAGGCGGCAAACCGCGACGAACACGACTCGAGAACAAAGCTGCCCGCATCCGAGGTGAGCGGAAGCTCCGGCGTGTCAAGATTCAGCACCGCACAGCACAACACGCGGAACGGAAACGCCGGCAAACGTTCCCGATCTCCACACCGCGAAAGCGCGTGCCTCACAAACCCGTCGACTACGGCAACGACCCGCCGCCATTCTGAATCAAGCTATGGGAATTCTCAGCCGCCGATTCCGTCCCGGCAAGACAACAAACAAGAGAACAATTGGAAGATGGATCCCATGGCACACGTACAACGTTTCGACCACATCGGTATTACCGTCGCGGACCTCGACTCCGCAACGGCGTTCTTCGTCGGACTGGGTCTAGAGCTAGAGGGCACCGGGTCCGTGGAGGGTGAATTCGTGGAGACCGTCTGTGGCATCCCCGGCGCGCACTGTCAGATCGCAATGCTGCGGCCACCGGGCGAAGGATCCCGGCTGGAGCTCTCGTCCTTCGTTACGCCCGATCACGTGCCCGGATCGCCAACGGCGATGGCCAACGAGCTTGGGCTGCGCAATGTGTCCTTCGAGGTCGGCGACCTCCAGGCGGCCGTCGACGCGGTGGCCGCAGACGGGTACGGGCTCATCGGCGGTATCGGAGAGTACGAGAACAGCGTGCGGATGGCCTACGTGCGTGGGCCAGAAGGGATCATCGTGTCCCTGTTCGAGCAGATCGGCTGACTGGCATGCGCCTGACCCACATAGTGCGGACATAACCTCTCGCTCAGCGATTGGATTCCGAGCGAGCTGGCACACTCGTCAGGGTGAGTCCTGCCGAACCGAACCGTCGACGTCGAATCCTGATCTGGATTGCCGGGGTACTCGGCATCGTTGTTGTGGTCGGTGCCGTCGTTGTGGCATTCGCACCCTCGCGTTACTTGCCGTGGGATACTGCCGATTTCCCGGAAGTTGATGCGAGCAGACTCTCCTCGGATCAAGTGCGCGTACTCGAATTACTGCAGTCCGAGCATGAGCAGGACCGTCCAGGCACCTTCTACTCCGAGGGAATTGACGAGGAATGGTGCGCTGATTTTGTCAGCTGGATCATGCGAGAAGCCGGACGCCCGCTCTCCAATCCGAACTCCGGAAGTTGGCGTATTCCAGGTGTTTACACCCTCCAGGAGTATTACCAGGGAATTGACGCCTACGCCGAGAACGACGGCAGTTACACACCTGAAATCGGCGACGTCGTGATCTACGACAGTTCACGATGGTCCGGTCAGCACACCAATATTGTTGTATCCGTCGACGGAGACAAGGCAATCACCGTAGGTGGCAACGAGTTCGGGAAGGTTCGAGTACACGATTTGGATTGGGCATCCGATTCTGCGGTCGTGGGTTTCGGTCTCTTTACCCCTGATTCAACCTCGTAGTAGGGGTAGGGCTGGGATTCGTCTGCCGCCGCGCTGGCGTATTCGCCGTATTTATTGGCGCTGGTGGGAGCTGTTTTCCCATTCCCGGCGCAAGTTCCTAAGGCTAACCTAATTAACATGACGCGACTTCTTTCTCCGACCACCACCGATCGTGACTACTGGGCGATCGTGAACAACCTGACCCGACGCGGATTCTTCGGCGTCGGAGCAGGCGTTGCCGCCGCTGCATTTCTAGCCGCTTGCAGCAGTTCAGAGGGTGCGACGACCGAAAACGCGGAGACCTTCGAGTTCACGCGCGGCGACGAGAAGCTGATCATTCCGACGGACCCGCAGAATGTGGTTGCTCTCGATCCGCGAGACGGCCTCGAACTCTCGATCCTCGCCGGATACCCGGTGACCGCCTACCCCGCCGGCGCCGCTGAACATCTCCGTCGTGAAGTTCCTGGTGCCACAGGCGTCGAGATCTTCGCCGAAGGTGCTTCGGATCCCAACTTCGAGTACATCTCGACCCTCGGTGCAGACCTTCTGGTCCTCAGTGCCGGGTGGTGGGACACCGGGTCGTACGGCAACGACCGGATGCAGCAGATCGCACCAGTCCTGCCCGTCGGCAAGGACTTCACCCCGGAGTGGCGAAAGGTCATGTCGGACTTCCTCACCGGCATCGGGCGCAGCGATCGCGCCGAAGAAGTGCTGGCCGAGTACGACGCCCATGTGGCTCAGGTCCGCCCTACCGTCGAACCGCTGATGGCCGGCAAGAAGGTTGCCTTCGTTGCCGCCGCAGAGGATCAGATCGCGTGGTTCCAGAACGATTTCCGCACCGCCGTCGCCGAGGACCTGGGGTTCGAGGTGCTCCGTGAGGGCCCCGACCTTCGCGTGATGCTCGGGTCGGAGCAGTTCAACCGTCTCGAAGAAGCTGACGTCATCTTCGCCTTGGATCGCAGCGCCTCCGGCAGCGTGTACACCTCGCCCACATGGCAGCGACTGCCCGCCGCACAGGCCGGTCGAGTGATTCCCTTCGACTACTACAAGGCCGCGGGATACGCCTTGACCGCCAAGGTGCTGGTCGACGACTTGGCGGCCGGGGTCAAGCGCTAGAACTACCTTTTCAGCAGGGCGCGGATCGCGTCGACCACGTCGGTGGGCGCCTCCTCTGCCATGAAGTGACCTGCGGACAGCGTGCGGTGCTCGAGATCGGGCGCCCACGCTTTCCACAGGGCCTCGGCGTCGTAGCCGAGCATCGAACCCCAGTCCTGCTGGATGGCGGTGACCGGCATACGCAGCTGGTGGCCTGAATCGCGATCAGCCTGATCGTGTTCGACGTCTATGCCTGCCGACGCGCGGTAATCGGCAACGATCGACGGCACCGCCTCCCTCGAGGCCCGCAGGTACTCCGCTCGCACGTCGGCCGGAATTGCTTCGCGATCAGTCGTCCAGACGTCGAGAAAATACTCGAAGAACGCGTCGGCGCTGGCGCTGATCATCTGTTCGGGGAGGCCAGGTGGCTGAGCCATCAAGTAGAGATGGAATGCCACGGCCGCATTCGATCCATGCAGGATGTCCCACATATCCAAGGTGGGCAGCACGTCCAGTGAACCGAGGTGTGTGATCACATCCGGATGATCCAACCCGGCTCTGATGGCAACCAATGCACCTCGATCGTGGCCGACGAGAGCGAATCTCTCGTGTCCCAGATTCTGCGCCACCTCGACGACGTCGGCAGCCATTGTTCTTTTGGAGTAGGTGTCCGGGTTTTCCTCGACCGGTTTGTCGCTGGCTCCGTATCCGCGGAGATCCGGGCAGATGACGGTGTGATCCGACGCCAATTCGGTGGCCACGTGACGCCACATGAGATGGGTCTGAGGAAAGCCGTGAAGAAGGACGAGCGGTGCGCCGCTTCCGCCGATCGCGAGGTTGAGCCGCACGCCGTCATGGGTGGAAATCTGCTGGTAGTCGAAGCCTGGGATGGTGATCGTCATCGGTCGCTCTCGTTTGTCGGGGTGATGCCAATCAGCATCGCCGCATTCGATGAGCATTCGATGAGCGCGATAGCGTGGGGACATGCGAGACCACACAGTTGGAAGCCCGGTTTTCGGAGTGCTGGGTCCGGTGGTTGCATGGAATAACTCGGGAGACCTGATCGATCTGAAGGGTCCACGACACCGAGCTGTCCTCGCTCGCCTGATCGTTGCCCGCGGCCGTGTAGTTCCGGTGGACGTGATTGTCGACGACCTCTGGGTCGATCCTCCGGCCGGAGCGACCAGCGCACTACGTACGTTCGTCTCGGCGCTGCGACGTGCGCTCGAACCCGGTCGTCCGCCTCGAACGAAGCCGAAAGTTATTGTGACGGAAGGGCGCGGCTATGCCATTCAGGCCGCACCCGAAGTGGTCGATGCCTGGAAATTCGAGAGCCTGGTGCGTGAAGCCGCTGAGTCCACACCACCGCAATCACTCGAACTACTCCGAACCGCCCTCGAGTTGTGGCGAGGGCCGGCATATGCGGACTACACCGAAGAGCCCTGGGCTCGATCGGAGCGATCCCGCTTGGAGGAACTGCATCTGACAGCCGTCGAACGGTTCGCATCCGCGCAACTCGATCTCGGGCGAACTGCCGAAGCGATTCCCGATCTGGACGCCCACGTCACGGAACACCCTTGGCGCGAGGACGGTTGGCGACTACTCGCTCTCGCGCTGTACCGGTCCAACCGTCAAGGCGATGCTCTGGCAGTCCTACGTCGCGCACGCGAGCTACTCGCCGAAGAGTTGGGCATCGACCCCGGGCCACGACTGACCGACCTCGAGTCCGACATTCTCCGCCGCGAAAACCACCTGGATCCTGTAGCGGCAGAACAGATCTTCACTCAGGTTTCGGCAGCGTACGACCGGACCGTAGCGGCAGGATCGAAATCGAGATTGGAGTCAACCGTCGGCCTGCTCCGAAGTTTGGCAGTTGCGGGCGGAAGCGGACTGGAGACTGCTCGAAACCAGCGACTGGCAATCATCAGTGCCGCTGAACAATTGGACGACGTCGAACTCACCGCACGGATTATCGGTAATTACGACGTGCCTGCCATCTGGACGCGATCCGACGATCCGGGGCAGGCTGCTCAGATTGTCGAGGCCGCTCAGCGCACCATCGATCGACTTCCTGACGGGAACGACCTCGCTCGGGCAAGACTCTTGGCGACAATCGCACTCGAATCACGCGGACTTGCCGGCGACCCCGGACTCGAACCTGCCCGCGCTGCCGTTCAGATCGCCCGCTCCCTCGACGACCCCGGACTTCTTGCCTTCACACTCAACGGGTTGTTCATACAGAGTTTCTGGCGAACTGGTCTGGCTCCAGAGCGCGACGCCATCGGGGGTGAACTGATAACGCTCTCCGCTCGGCACGATCTGGCCACCTTCGAAATTCTCGGGCATCTGGTGCGGATGCAAGCTCTCGGCGCACTCGGGCAATTCGATGCCGCCGAACAACATGCCGACGCAGTGGATCGATTGGCCGGACGTCACGAGCGTCCGTTGGCAGCGGTATTCACCACCTGGTTCCGCGCGATGCGAATTGCCGCCACAGGCGCGGACGTGTCGCACTGCGAGGAGCTGTACGAAGCCGCGGCGGTCTGTCTTCCCGGTTCCGGCATGCCCGGCCTCGAGGACGGAATTCTCCCGCTGGCAATTCTCGCACTCCGAGTCTGGCACGGCGTGCCGGCGGCCTTCGACGCCGATACGAACTGGGGCCAGTACGAGCCCTGGGCTCGGCCACATCTGCTTCTCGCGCAGGGGAAAGTGAACGAGGCCGCAGAAGCGGTGCGCGCGTTGCCCAACCCGCCGAACGACCTACTTTCCGAAGCGCTGTGGTGCCTTATCGCAGCAGCTTCCGTCGCGGTCGGTGACCGTCAGGTCATGGAACGAGCGCGGGCTGCTCTTATGTCTGCTGAAGACGAAATTGCCGGTGCGGGCAGTGGAATGCTCACTGTCGGCCGGGTCTCGGACCATCTTGCGGGGCTTAACGAGCACACCTGAGGTCCCGGTCGGTGATCGCCGCAGACGGGATTCATCCGCGATGGGTGATGTCTTCCCTAAATGGGTACTCGAGACTTAGAGAGGGAAGTGCTTTCTCGTCGAAAGGAACGCTGATGACTGCTCCACCACGAGAACCCGCCGAACACCCTGTCAAGCAGGGGTTCGCGGTCGGTACGACGTTCGCGGCGGCGATTCTGCTGCTGACAGCCGGCATCGTTGCCCTGCTGCAGGGGATCGCTGCTGTCGCCGACAACAATCTGTTTGTCGTCGGAATCAACTACACCTACAAGTTCGATATCTCGACGTGGGGTTGGATCCACATAGTTCTGGGCATCATCGGAATTGTGGTCTCCCTTGGCCTCTTCACGGGTGCGGTGTGGGCAAGAGCGTCGGCAATCGTGATTGCGTCACTCTCCATCATCGCGAACTTCTTGTGGCTCCCGTACTACCCGATGTGGTCGATCCTGGTGATTGCGCTTGACATCGTGGTCATTTGGGCAGTCGCAACGTGGGATACCGCGTAGATCATCGCGTCAGAAACTGTGGCCCCGGCTGATTCCCCCAGTCGGGGCCACAGTCATGTGAATGTCGATCAGTCTGGGAGTCTGCGTAATTCGGCGACGGTCAGTCCCAGCGAATCGAGCCGTGCCATGATGCTCCGCATGGCGCTGTGATCGGCAACGGGACCGTACAGGCTGGTGTAGCCACCGGCGGTTGGTGCCACACTCAATTCGGGGAACGCAGCCTTCACGCGATCCGACACTTCGCCGTCGATGAGAAATTGGTAGCGAGTGGGAGCAGTCATCGTTTCTCTCTCCCATCACACGTGTTGCGCATCGATTTAGTCTGTACCCATTTATTTTTACGTTGCCGCGCGGTGAATACGTCATCCCCTTCGGGTGAATGCCGGACATGCGGCCACGACGTCTCATCGGGACAGCATCCTCTTCCAGGGTTCTCGCTGGTGTTCATCCTTTTTGTGTGAGGTCGAATCCGACTGTTTTCCCTAGTCTCTAGCGGGAGAGAGAAGAGGCCGAAATGGGTTCTGTCATCGGAGATCTGTTGCCACTCGCGTTGGGAGTGGCAATCTCGCCGATTCCGATCATCGCGGCCATCCTGATGCTCCTGTCCAAGCGAGCAGGAAGTACCAGCATCGGTTTTGCCTTGGGTTGGTTACTCGGAATCGTCGTTGCAACAGTAATATTCGTTCTCCTGTCGAATCAATTGGAGAAATCCTCCGATTCTTCGGCTGGTGTTTCGTGGATCAAGATCGCCTTGGGTGTTCTCCTGCTTGCGTTCGGCGCAAAGCAGTGGCGTGGACGCGGCGGTGAACATGAGACTCCCAAATGGATGCAGGCCATTGACGACATGACGGCAGCCAAGGGATTCGGCCTCGGATTCGCACTGGCCGCCGTCAACCCCAAAAATCTGATGATGTGTATCGCCGCAGGTGTCTCGATCGGTGCTGCATCGTTGCCGACCGGGCAGGTAGTCATCGCCGTCGCGGTTTTCACCGTCATCGCGGCATCGACTGTCTGTCTACCCGTGATCGGGTATCTGATCGCGGCGGATCGTTTGCGCACCCCGTTGGCAGAGTTGAAGGTCTGGCTGCAGGCGAACAACGCGACAGTGATGAGCGTGCTGATCCTGGTCATCGGAGTTGTGCTGATCGGCAAGGGAATCGGCGGATTCTAACCGAGCGGAGGTAGTCATGGGGTCGTTGTTGTTGCAGCAGATTCCGCTGGCGCTCGGCATCATCATGAGCCCACTTGCGATAGTGGCTGTAGTCGCAGTGTTGTTCTCCGAGCGGGCGCGGATCAACAGCATCGCGTATCTCGTCGGATGGTTCCTCGGAATCATTGTGTCGCTGGCCGTCTCGTTTGCAATTTTGACAGCGCTGGAAGTTCATCAGCGGACACACCCGCCGCTGTGGGTACCTATCCTGCACTTGATCCTCGGAACGGTACTTCTGGGCGGGGCCTGGTTCGTGTACACCCGTAGTCATCGGCGGATGCAGGCAATGGCGGCGGCAACCGGACCGGGTGACATTGCCGCGGCGGCCCCTCAGTTGCCGAAGATGCTGCAATCGGTGGAACACTTCTCACCGGGGCGCTCCGGTGTTCTCGGCTTTGCTCTCTTCGTCCTCAATCCCATCGACATGTCCTGTGCCATAGCAGCGGCCATGAATTTTCGATTGAGCAGCGCAGCACCGTCCGCGGAGTGGGCATCCGCTGTTGTGTTCGCGCTGGTATCGGCTAGTTCGGTCGCAGTTCCGGTCGCGCTGCTCCTGATCAAAAAGGAGAAGGCAACAGAGCCGTTGCAGCGTATTCGGACGTGGATCGCCACCAATACCCATCTGCTGAACGTCGGACTGCTGATCTTGATCTCGGCAATGCAGATAAGCAAAGGGATCCAAGGACTATGAGCACTCGACACACGCACACCCCGCTTGTCTTCGGTTCGCTGGCCGGCTATCAACGTGCGTGGCTGCGGCCCGACATCATCGCCGGGCTCACGGTCTGGGCGGTGCTGGTGCCGGAAGCCCTGGCATACGCCACCATTGCCGGCGTCCCACCCGTTGTGGGGCTTTACGCAGCAGTGCCCGCGCTGGTTCTCTATGCGGCTGCTGGTAGTTCACGCCACCTTGTTGTCGGTCCGATGTCGGCAACCGCGGCATTGTCTGCGGCATTGATCGCTCCATTTGCCGGTGGCGACGACTCACGTTTTGTCGCCCTGTCGGTCGGACTTGCCGTCGTCACCGGTCTGGTCGGGTTGCTCGCCGGATTTGTGCGACTGGGATTCATCGCCTCGTTCATCTCCGAACCGGTGCTCAAGGGGTTCATCGTCGGATTGGCGCTGACCATCATCATCGGGCAGGTTCCGAAGCTACTGGGCGTCGAGAAGGGCGAAGGTAATTTCTTCGTACAAGCCGCAACGGTTGTGCGTGAGTTGGGGAGCGTCGACGGACTCACGGTTTTTGTCGGATTACTCAGCCTGGCTTTGGTGTTGGCGGTCAAGCGGTGGTTGCCGCTGGTTCCAGGGTCGCTCCTGGTCGTTCTGCTGGGTATCACGGCGGTTGCACTGTTCGGCCTCGACGATCGGGGCATCGACATCGTCGGCCACATCGACGCGGGGCTGCCGAGCGTCGGGCTACCGGAGGGAGTGCGAGCCGAGGATTACCTGGACTTGATCGGACCGGCCATCGGCGTGCTGCTCATCGGTTTTGCCGAAGGTCTTGGCGCAGCAAAGACATACGCGGCCAAGGCCGGTTACACCGTCGACGCGAACCGGGAACTGACTGGACTCGGTGCCGCAAACTTGGGAGCCGGCCTGTGCTCGGGCATGGTGGTCAACGGCAGTCTCTCCAAGACGGCAGTCAATGGTGGGGCCGGAGCCAAGTCGCAGGTCAGTGGGCTCACGGTTGCAGTGCTCACGGTGCTGACACTTCTCTTTCTCACCGGGTTGTTCGAGAAACTGCCCGAGGCGACACTCGCTGCCGTGGTGATCGCTGCCGTGGTCGAGTTGGTCGACTTCTCCTCTCTCGCAGCGCTGTACCGGGTGTGGACCAAGCGGTTGGGCAGCATCTACGGCGTGGCGGCTCGTGCCGATTTCGCGGCAGCCGTAGCGGCTATGTTCGGTGTGCTGATCTTCGACACATTGCCGGGTTTGATCATCGGAATCGCCGTGTCGATGCTGCTGCTTCTGTACCGTGTCTCCAAACCGCATGTGGCGGAACTGGCCAAGAGCGGCTCGCGATGGGTGGACATTGCGTCTCACCCGGAATTGCAGCCTTCCGACGGCGTGATCGTCGTGCGAGTGGAAGCCGGCCTGTTCTTTGCCAACGCCGATCATGTTCGAGACCGGATCGACGATCTTGTCACCGACGGTACGTCCATGATCATCCTCGACGCCGAGACATCGCCGTTCATCGATGTGAGCGGTGCGCAAATGCTCGAACAGTTGCGGGATTCGCTGGCACGGAAGAACATCGTGTTCCGGGTGGCCCGCGACGTTGGGCAGTTCAGGGACGTTCTTGCCGGTACGCCTGGTGGTGGTGTGAAACTCGATGTCTACCCGAGCGTCGCGGAAGCCATGGCTGATCCCAATGATCGCCGGAGTTCATGATCGACCCGAGCTCACGATCCTCGCAGCCAACGCCCCAACGGCCCGTCGTCTTTGGCAACTGATCCCACGATCGTTCCGGCGACGACAACAATCGCGGAGAAGACGAACAACCAACTGATGAGCGTGAACATCACTCCGAGAAGACCGAATTGGTCTTGCGATGTGCGCGTGATCCGCGGAAGGAAGAGGGTGCTGGCAACGTGAAGGGCACTCAGGCCGGTGGCCGTCAACAGTCCGGAGCCGATGCACATCCGGGTGGTCATCCGGTTGGCTGTCAGCAGCATCGGAACCAATGTCCAGACCAGTGCCCATACGCCGTAGACGGCCGTGAATCCGAGCAATTGCCCTACTGCGGGAATCGAATCCAACTTGTGACACACCGCGGCGATGGCAACCGAACCTGCGATGACAAAAACTACGGCGAGCCACCGCCAGGCTTGTCGGAGCGTGGCAATCGGTACATGCCAGATCCGCCCGTACATCCGACCCAGTGCTCGGGCATACGACGTCGAACTGATCAGCAGCATCAGCAGACCCACGATGCCGAAAGCTGTCGCTGATCCGGTGGTGACATCGCTCGGTGGGAATTCGGCGCCGAGATTGTCGCGCGCTGCGTCCGAGAGTGGTTGCAGACGTTGAAGGGTTGATGCGGCGATCATCACCGGCAGCAGGGACGTGAATGCCTGCGCCGCAAGGGTCATCGCGCTGTCCACCAACCCGACTTCGACGATGTCGAACGTAACGCGCGATGCGAGCCGTCGACGTGGTGTGACGGTCACCCACGCCTTCATGCGGTCGCGGGTGTCGTTGTAGATCTGAGGGGGCAACTGTATGCGCTTCGGGCGGCGCGTCTGCTCAGATGAGTCCGCCACGCCGCGCGGCTTTCAGAGCGTCGCGACGATTACTGACGTCGAGTTTGCGGTAGATCCCGCGCAGGTGGGTCTTGATGGTGTTGACCGAGAGGAACAGGGTTTCCGCGATCGATTCCGTGGTGTCGCCCGAAGCGAGTTCGCGCAGTACCGTGTACTCGCCCGGAGTCAGAATCGGAGCGATGGCAAGTTCATGTGGTTGCAGGTGTGACCGTACGCGTTCGGCAAACAGTTCTTGGTCTCCGAAATGTCCGGTGAAATCATCAAGGATTCCTCGCAGGGCGCGACCGTAATCGAGGAAGGGGCGCAGAAGGTTTCCGTGCTCGGCGGCGCGTAATGCGTCGTGCAGTGATCGAAATGCCTTGCGTGGTTGGTGATTGGCGGAATGAATGACGGATTGCAACACCGATGTGTAGATGCCGTGAGCGAGTAGTGGGTGTTCGGGTGATTCCACAGCGGCGGTCAACTCGGCCTGTGCCTCGGTGAGCTTGCCGCCGGCCAGTCGCAGAGACGACAACGCCAAGTGTGCCTCGGTGGTAGCGCCGAATTGCTGTGTCGCGTCGTGTATCAGCCGGCTCGCCCAGTCCAATTCGCCCACCGAGAGGCAGACACTGACCACGGTCGGAAGCAGAGCGGATGTCGCGATCGGGAAGGTCCCCAGTTCGATGGCTTTGATCATGGCGTCACGGATGTCCGCGGCAGTCGAGCGTCGATCGTCAGAGGTGTCGAGTCGACACAATCCGAAAGTGATGACACTGTGCCAGCCGAATGCGGGCATGCTGACGCCGAGAACATCTGCCTGGCGGCAGTTTTCGATGGTGGGGATCCGATACGGGAGATCCGGTGAACTGCAGAGATATGTGCCAAGGGCTGCTACCGATGTTGCCAACTCATACTCCGCGGTGCCCATGAGATTGTGCTCGCCAGCGTAGGTCAGCGCGTGCGTGATGTGGGCGATCATCGCCTCGATGTCGCCGTTCATGGCGGCCGAGAATCCGATACCGGTGAGGGCTCTCAACACTAAACTGCTTCGGCCACGAAGTACTCCGAGTGCGGCGGCCTCGGTGTATTCGGTGCTTGCGCGCTCGAAGTCGCGGTCGAGGAAGTATCCGGTCGCAGTTTGCAGGTGTGCAAACGCTTCGATGTCGGAGTGAGTGCTGCGTTGCCGTTCGGCGTGCCCGGCGACTGCGGTGTCGAATCCCGCGCCGGCGTACAGAGCCTGCAGCTTCAACGCGCAGAACAGCGGGTCGCGATCCAGCCCGGATGACGCAGTTTCGAGGAAATTCAGGTACGTCCTGGCAGTAGTCACGTCACCGCTGTGGAGGGCTGAGGCGGCGAGGAGCATTCGAGTGCGCGGTGACTCGGATACGAGAGTAGGTACCGACTCGAGTATTCGGGTCAGATCGCTGCCGTATCCGTCCAGAACGAGCCCGAGACCGCAGCGATCGAGGAAGGCGATAATACGTTTCGGATCACCGATGGAGGCTTCGAGTTCGAGTGCTTCGAGTTCGTGTTGATGCGCCTCGAACCACGTTGCGGCCTCATGGTGCGCTCGGATGCGTTCGTTCTGATCGACCCGGCGAAACTCTGCGCGAAGGTGTTCGCGCAGCAGTGGATGGTAACTGAACCAAGTTGTGTGATCGGTTGAATCGGTGCGTGTGAGTGGCAAATTGAACTGAATCAGTGTGTCGATTTCCGTCACTGCGTCTTCGTCGGTGATCGCCTCTGCCAAGTCGACGGAAAATGCTTCGGCCACAGAGGTCTTGAGCATGAAGCTCGTGAGATGGGTGGGGAGTGCGGCCAATACCTCGTCTACCAGGAAATCGGCAACAGGCCTGGGGGTGTGTGTGAATTCGTCGACGGCATCCGCGGTGTCACCTCGTCCTGCGAGATAGGTAGCAGCCAACCGAACCACGGCGCCCCATCCCTTGGTGAACGATTCGATGAGCGCAAGCTGTCGTTGGTCCAGTTCGATGTCGTATTCGCCTAACAGCACGCTGATTTCGTCGCTGTCGAATGCAAGATCATGTGCTTCGAATCGAGTCAGACGACCGTCGAGGGCTAGGCGATGCCAGGTCAAAGGAGGCTCGTACCTGGCTGCGAGAACGATCGTGAGGTTCGGCGGTGCGTCCGCGAGAACCTGGTCGAGGGTGCTGATCGACATCGGATCGTGAAGGGCATGAACGTCATCGAGAATCAGCGTGATCGGTTTTCCGCTGGCCTCGATCGCCTTCATGAAGCGGGAGTGCCAGAACTCCGTCGGTGCACCGCACGCGACGGGTTCGACATGCGTGGCCAGTGCTTCGGCGAGGGAGGTGCACAACACTTGCGCGTTGTTCTCACGCTCCGCCAACGTCAGCCAGGAAACCGCTGCGGGAGCCTGTTTACGGGCCCAGTCGGCCAGCAGCAGTGTCTTGCCTGCCCCAGCAGGGGCGCACAGTAAGTTCACCGCGCGAGCGTGATGTGCGGCTGAGAGCTTGCGTTGCAGACGGGGGCGCGAGATGACATTGGAGATCGCCGACGGAGGACGGAAGCGGTTCTCGTTTTCGCGCGCGGCTATACCTGGACCCGACAATCTAGCCGTCGAAACGGATGCACGAACCGAGCTGCTCATCAAACTCCTGAAGTTGGTGAGTGCGACGCGGTGTAGTCCCGTTACGGCAATTACCCAAACCGGACGTTTGCTAATCAGCGGGCAAGAAGATGGTGACCAAGGTCCCGGTGCGAGGTGTATCGGCCATTTCCGATTGTGGAACACTGTGAACGGTGAATCGGAAGTCGGGAATCGTTCTTGCCGCAGGCGTTGTTCTTGCCGTGGCTGGTTGTGGTTCGGCGGCGTCACCTGCAACTTCGCCTTCGGCGCCCGTCGCTTCTGCCGAAGCATCCACGTCATCAGAGCCATCGGTTGCCCCGGCTCGGTCGACTCCTGAATCCGAGCGGGCGTTGATCGCGGCCACCAAAGCCAACGACGTGGAGGCGGCAACCGCCCTGATCCTGGCCGGTGCCGACGTGAACGCCAAGGATTCCATTCAGGATTCGGCCTTCCTGTACGCCGGAGCGGAAGGTTTGAACCAGATTCTCGCGTTGACGCTCAGTCACGGAGCGGATGTCCGCAGTGTCAACCGATTCGGTGGCACCGCTTTGATTCCCGCCAGCGAGCACGCGCACGTCGACACGGTTCGGATGCTGATCGCGGCCGGAGTGCCTGTCAATCACATCAACGACCCGGGGTGGACGGCTTTGCTCGAGGCTGTTGTCTACGGTGACGGTTCGCCGCGCTACCTCGACGTGATCACACAGCTGCTCGACGCCGGGGCGGATCAGGAGATCAGGGACGCACGCGGACGGACAGCGTTGGAGAACGCGCAGAATCTGGGACAGGCCGATGTTGCTGCGCTGCTGACTTCTCGGCGCTGACGGAATTAATACGGAGTTCTGACCCGTCGGTTTTCATCGGTGGGATGGGGGTATTCCGCTGGGCGTGATGTCTCGCCCGAGCTGATCGCCCATCCGACTCGAAGGAAACACATGAAGATTTCCCGTGTATTCACCGCAATTCTGTCGGTAGTGGTGGTGTCGACTGCTGGAATCATCCTCGGTTCCGGCGGCGCGAGTGCCGCGCCCCAGCCAACTGTGGTCCTGGTCCACGGGGCTTTTGCCGACGCAACAAGCTGGGATGGTGTGGCCGCCGATTTGCGTTCGCGCGGCTATGAGGTTGTGACTCCGGATAATCCGCTGCGGGGGCCGTCGTACGACTCGGCAGTGATCGAGAAGACCGTCGCGGATATCGACGGTCCGGTAGTTTTGGTCGGACATTCGTACGGGGGCGCCGTGATCACCAATGTGCACGATCCCAAGGTGCAGTCGATGGTGTACATCGCGGCTTTTGCTCCGGTGGAGGGTGAGCCGGTCCAGATCACGATCGATCCCATTCGGTTCCCGGGCAGCCAATTGCTACCTCCCGCACTGGGGTTGAAGATCGTCGACGACGCTCACGCGATTGGCGGTAAGAACGTCGACGGATATGTGACCGACGAGTACTTCCATTCGGTTTTTGCGCAAGATGTCTCGGACGAGACGGCGGCAACGATGTTGACGCATCAAAAGTCTGCGGCGCTCTGGGCGAACCTTGAACTCGGCGGTCCGCCGTCCTGGGCGAACACACCGACGTGGTACCTCGTGGCTGGTAACGATCGGGTGATTCCGGCTACCGCACAACGGTTCATGGCAAACCGGATGGGCGCGACCACCAGCGAACTCCCGACGTCTCACGCTTCGCTGGTCTCGCAGCCGGGTGCGGTCGCAGACGTGATCGTGGCGGCCGCTCACAGTTAAGTGTGCGACCGCCACGAGGGTAAGACAGGTTAAGCGGAAACGATCACCGAGGAGCCATGGCCGAAGAGGCCCTGGTTGGCGGTGATGCCGATGCGGGCGCCTTCGACCTGACGGCCTTCGGCTTGTCCGCGCAGCTGCCAGGTGAGCTCGCACACCTGCGCAAGTGCCTGGGCGGGAACAGCTTCACCGAAGCAGGCGAGGCCACCGGACGGATTGACCGGGATGCGGCCACCGATGGTGGTGTCGCCTGCGCGCAGGAGGTGTTCGGCTTCGCCGCGCTTGCAGAGTGCAAGGTCTTCGATCCAGTCGAGTTCGACGGACGTGGCGAGGTCGTAGACCTCGGCGACGTCGACGTCCTCCGGGGAGATGCCGGCTTCTTCGTACGCCGCGTAGCCGATGGATTCCTTGAACGTGCGCTCCGGAGCCGAGACCGCGGAGCTGGAGTCGGTCGAGAAGTTCGGCATGTCCATGATCGTCTGCGGGAACGTCGGAGTGACCGTCGAAATTGCCTTGATACGAACAGGTTCGGCGATGCCCATCTTGCGGGCGTATTCCATGGACGTCAGCAGGATGGCTGCGCCGCCGTCCGAAGTGGCGCAGATGTCGAGGAGGTGTAGCGGGTTGGACACCACGGGGGATGCCAGCACGTTCTCGACGGTGACTTCCTTGCGGTAACGCGCGTTGGGGTTGCTCAGACCGTGCTTCGCGTTCTTCACCTTCACGTTTGCGAAGTCCTCGGCGGTGGCGCCGTACAGATCGATGCGTCGACGCGCATTGAGTGCGAAGTACGCCGGGTTGGTCATGCCCATGAGGCGGAAGCGCAGCCAGTCCGGGTCGTCCCAACGCTCACCGGCGACGGGAGCGAGGAAGCCCTTCGGCGTGGTGTCTGCGCCGACGACCAAGGCAACTTCGCTGAGGCCGGCCAGGATTCGGGCGCGAGCTGTGTCGAGTGCCTGCGCACCCGTCGCGCACGCTGCGTACGACGTGGCGACGCGAGCGCCGTTCCAGCCGAGGGCCTGAGCGAACGTGGCTCCGGCGACGTATCCGCCGTATCCGTTGCGGACGGTTTCGCCGCCGACGATGAAGTCGACATCCTTCCAGTCCACGCCGGAATCAGCGAGGGCGGCGCGTGCGGCAGCAACGCCGTACTTCACGAACGACTGGCCCCACTTGCCCCAGGGGTGCATACCTACACCGAGTACTGCGACGTCCTTGCTCATGACTGCGACTCCTGATCAGCTGCGGCGACAGGCTTCCAGCGCCACG
This sequence comes from Rhodococcus globerulus, assembly GCF_019334125.1. NCBI lineage: Bacteria > Bacillati > Actinomycetota > Actinomycetes > Mycobacteriales > Nocardiaceae > Rhodococcus > Rhodococcus globerulus. The sequence goes on along the minus strand of NZ_CP079698.1, from coordinate 3,945,557 downwards.
TCGTACGAACTCCGGTTTCGTCGGTGTACAGCGGCTCGACAACCAATTCGACGGTATTACCCACCTTGAGATCGTCGACGCCGAATCCGTCGGCTACCTGGCCGAGGATGACGATGCCCTCGGGCAATTCGACGGCGGCCAGTGCAAAAGGCACGTAAGGGTCGGAGCTGGGGATGTACGGCGGCGGCGGCTGGTACTGCGCGTCGGTGTACGACCAGACCGTGCCCCGGCGGGAAAGTTCGACGTCGCCGAACTCTTCACCCGAGCAGCTCGGGTTCTTGCAGAACGTGGTCTCGCGCGGGAAGGAAATGGTGCCGCAGGATTGGCACTTCGTGCCGATCAGAGCAGGTTCGGGGCCGGTAGTGAACCAACCCTCCACCGCAGGTGTCACGCTGCCGCTCGGTGCCGACGTTGCAGTCTCGCTCATGCAAACCTCATCTGGTGGGCGTGCCGGATCCGAGGATCGTGGCTCGCTGTGCCGCTTACTGGAACAGGTTGCAGTATTACACGATAAGCAGCGCAGATGGGGCGAAATTTTCGGTCAGTGGGACGCTTTCCAGAGCTTTCGACGTGGTGGTTTCACCTGGCCTGCAGCTCCGACAATGGACGACACTTCACCCTGGTCGAGGATCTTCTCCCGAACGCGTCCGTGCGCGACGCCGCGATCGACTTCGGCTTTGTCGATGGCATGCCAACCGGCTCGATCGACGACGCCATTCTGTCGCGCCCGGACCAGCCGATCGAGGGCAGCAGTGTCGGGCGCCGGGGTACGCAGACGTCCGTGGTTGAAGTCGTCGACGAGCATCCGGACGGTTTCCTGTGCGCAGGATTTGTTGGTGCCGATGAAGCCGCTTGGTCCGCGCTTGATCCAGCCCGTCGCGTACACGCCGGGTGCGTCGCTGACGCGGCCTCCCTCGTTCGGGATAACCGAGGCGCGCTCGTCGAATGGAACACCCGCGATGGGTACACCGCGGTATCCGATGGACGTGAGTACCAGGCCGGCATCGATGGTTTCCGTATGTCCGGTGGGTTCGATGCGGACAGTCCCGTCGGCGTCGACAAGCGTGTTGCGCTCGAATTCGATCCCGCTGACGCGGTCCTCACCGGAAATCTCGGTTGGCGTCAGTAGGTAGCGCAAAGTGATGCGTTTGCTTCCGACTTCGACATGATCGCGATTCTTCAGCGCTTCGAGGAGTCGGAGTTTCTGCTCGACAGCGTGCGGCAGTGAGTCGGCTTTCTCGGTGATCGGGTCGAGAACCATGTCGTCCGGGCCGACGGACAGTTCGATATCCGGTAGCGCCAACAGGCCGGTGAACTCGGGAACGGTGAAGGCAGACTGCGCAATTCCGCGTCGGCCGACGATCACTACTTCTTCGATCCGACTCTTCCGTAACGCTGCGAGCGCGTGAGCAGAGATGTCGGTGCCGGCCAGCTTTTCGGGATCTGCCGTCAGAATGCGGGCAACGTCAAGTGCGACGTTGCCGTTTCCGATGATGACGGCCCGCCGATGTGAAAGGTCGAAGACATCGTCGACATGATCGGGATGACCGTTGTACCAGGCCACGAAATCGGTGGCCGACGCAGTTCCGGGGAGGTCTGCGCCCGGGATGCCAAGGCCGCGATCGGATGAAGCGCCGACTGCGTAGAGAACGGCATGGTGGTTCTCGAGAAGTTCGTCGTGAGTGAGGTGTTTACCGATCTCCACGTTGAGGTAGAACTCGAAACCCCGCTGCGCGGCGATCTTGTCGAACAGTCGCGTGACCTGCTTGGTCTTCTGATGATCAGGTGCCACGCCGGCGCGAACCAAGCCGTAGGGAACGGGTAGCCGATCGAAGACGTTGACCTGCACACCGGGTTGCGTGAGCAACTCGTCTGCCGCGTACATCGCGGACGGACCGGAGCCGACGATCGCAACTCGCAGCGGTGGACGCCCCTGGTCGATAGTCGCGGCTGGGATCACCTTGGCAAGTAACGGGCGGGGCCGCTGCTCCTTGTAGAAATCTGCGTTGATCGAGAGGAAAACCCGCTGCGGTTCAGCCAGTTTCGACTCGGGAACGATGGCGTCGACCGGGCAGGCCGAGACGCATGCGCCGCAGTCGACGCAGGCCTGTGGATCGATGTGCAACATCTCGGCGGTGAGGAAATCCGGTTCGTCCGGCGTCGGATGAATGCAATTGACCGGGCAGGCGTAGACGCACGAGGCGTCGCTGCAGCAGGACTGCGTGACTACGTGTGGCATGGCGGTTGGGTCCGATCTCGGATTAGGCGGCAGCGTTGTGTGCGCTGCGGTGGGGTTCGCTGCGGAAACGTGATGCGCGGCCGTCCATCTTGCAGGCCTTCCACACCAATCGCGACGCGCGGTTCATCAAACCCGTCTCTGTTGCGAGCATGCGGACGTCGCCGAAGTAGTTGCGCAGCGTCTGACGCGATTCCGGTAGCTCCCAGAACAAGTCCTTCTTGACGGACTTCGGGATGTCGAACTGCTTCCAGAATGTGTTGGGCGGAATCACGATGGCATCGCACAGGATTCGCATGGTGATCGGGAAGAGGAGCGACAGGACAAAGCGGCTCGGCCGCGACATCAGCGGGATGCGTCGGCTCAGAAGTTTGTGCGCAAACGAGATATGACGCGCTTCTTCGGCAACGTGAATTGCCATGACGGACGCCATGATCGGGTGGATATCGCCCCCGGAGCGCAGGATGCTCTTCTGGATGTGGTCGATAGGTTCTTCGCCTGCGAGGACACCCACGAAGAAGAGTTCCGGGAAGGGGCCGGCAGCAAGTGGGATGAACGGCGCCAGCATGCGCATCACGCGATTCATGCCCGGAGCGTCGGCGCCGATGCGGTTCACCATTTCCTGGAACATCATGGTGTGGTTGCACTCTTCGACGGATTCGTGAGTGCAGTAGCGTGCCTCGGCCGACTGGTTGGGAAGTGAAAAAACGTACTGCATCATGCCGCGGATCAGGATGTTCTCGAACTGCAGGCCGACCTTCGCGACGTTGGCCTGACGCCACATCCCGATTTCGATTTGTTTGTCGATCGGCTGAGCCTGGTACCACGGGTGGGCGCCGAGCGGATCCGTCTCAGCCGGGAGGATCCAGCGCGTATCGCCGGGCGTGACCGCAAATTCGGGGGCATCCCAGTCGATATCGAGATACGGATCGAAGTGCTTGTTCACGGATCCTTCGGACAGGAGGCGAAGTGTCTCGTTGTACGAGTCGTCGGATGCTTCCGCGTTCTTGTCGAACGGCGTTGTCAGCGTCATGTGCGTCTCCCTCTTTGTCGCGGTCACCGCTGGTCTTACGTGCGGTTTCGGTGGTATCGAGGGCCGGTTCGTGTGATCGCAGGCACTCGGTCTGGCTTTAATGTAACCACAGGTATCAGGAAAAGCTAGTCCCAGACAGTTCTCGATCGACAAGCGGCATGAGCTACTGGTCAGTAGCTTTGTGGGTCACGCTTTGCCTGCTGCTTCGTGGGCGTTTCCGCGATCTTCTGGCGTATGGGCGCGCAATAACTTACTGCTCGGTAATCTCGTCAACCTATAGAAAAGGACAGGCGATGACGATGATCAGCAGGCTGGTGGGCAATTTCGTGTTGAATCCGCCCACGAGGCTTGGTTCGCTGCTTCCGCGCCCCCGCGTCGACCTTTCGGAGAGAACCATCGTGCTGACCGGGGCGTCGTCCGGTATCGGGGAGGCAACCGCGCACATGTTGGCGGCTCGTGGTGCCGAGATGATCCTGGTTGCCCGAGGCATTGACGAACTCGAGCGCGTGCGTGACGACATCCACCGAGAGGGAGGGTGGGCTCACGTTCTACCCGCGGATCTCTCGAACGGTGAAAGCGTCGACGAACTTGCCGACGCGATAGCCGACCAGTTCGGGACCGTCGACGTTTTGATCAACAACGCGGGCCGCTCGATCCGCCGCAGTGCCGCCGATTCCGTAGAACGGTTTCATGATTACGAGCGCACGATGGCGCTCAACTACTTCGGTCCGGCGCGGCTGACGCTTCGACTCTTGCCGTCAATGCTCGAGGCCGGTGCCGGACATATTGTCAACGTCGGGACGTGGGGTGTGAGTGCCGGCGTGATGCCACGGTTCAGTGCGTATCACGCGTCGAAGTCTGCGCTCAGTGCCTTCGGCCGTAGTCTCGGCGCAGAGTGTCATGGCACGGGCGTCGCCGTCAGTACCGTGCAATTTCCACTGATTCGCACGCCGATGATTGCGCCAACCGCCGAATACGTCAGCCAACCGGCATTGACCGCGGAGCAGGCAGCGTCGTGGATCCTGCGGGCAATCGAAACGCGTCCGATCGAATTGTATCCACGCTATGCCGGCCTGCTCAGGGTCATTGGCGCTATATCACCCTCTGCCACAGATGCATTCGTGCGACGTTCTGGAATCTGAAAGTACTCGCTGCCGAAGTATCGGGTAAATAAATGAGGGTATGGCGTACTTTGAAGACGGCGACTGCGCGCAAAACTTGATCGAGAAATGAAGTAGGGGAATAGCCAGTGGCAGACATTCGCCGGAAACCGGCGCGGGTCAAGAAGATTTCGCTGAGTGCTCGCGAAATTCTATCGCGGAACCCAGCTGTCTTGGCGGTCACTGCCGGAATTCTCAGCCTCGTGTGGATGCTCGTCGCAACCTGGTCGGTGGCGCGGGGTAGTGGTTATTCGGGAGAGTCGGCCGCGGACGACCCGGTTGTTCTCATCACGACAGTGCTCATTCTGACTGTCATGACAGTGGCCGCATGTTTCCGTCGGCGGCATCCGGTGTGGATGTATCTTCTGACTCTCGTCGGCACCGTCGCTTTGGCCCTGCTGTTCGAGGATCGAGTAGCAGCGGCCACTCCGCTGTATTGGTTTGCGATCATCGTCATGGCTGGGAGAACTTCCGGAAGTCGCTTGGTACTACTGACGATTGCCGGAATGCTCGCTGATCTGTGGATGACGACCAGATTTCGACCGGGCGACGCTGGTGAAAGCATGACGCTTGCTCAGGTCCCGGCTGGGGATTTGCCAGAATTCTTGTTAGCACCCGCGGTGAATATCATGACCAGCTACGCGGTCATGATCGTTATCGGGAAAGTTGTGCAGAGATATCGAGCTCAATCATCCGCCAGTGCCGCCGCCATCGAGCAAATGCAGTTGAACAGCGACGCGCGAATAAGCGATGCGATCACAGAGGAACGGCAGAATATGGCGCGCGAATTGCACGACGTCGCCGCTCATCACCTCACGGGTCTGCTCATTCAGGCGAGGTCGGCAGACAAATTGTTTTCCTCCAACCCGGCGCAAGCTAAGGCACTGCTCGGTGGTGTGATCGACCATGGCGATCGGGCCCTGAACAGTTTGCGTCAAACTGTGGGGATTCTGCGGTTGGGCGAGGCCGATCCCAAGTACCCACAACCGATGATCGCCGATATTCCGGAACTCGTGGAGGGATGTCGAGCGTCCATACCGTCCTTGGAACTCGATCTGGAGGATAGCTTCACCGAACTCGACAGTGCTGTGCAACTGTCCTCCTATCGCGTTGTGCAAGAGGCATTGTCGAATATTCTTCGCCACGCGCCGGAGAGTTCCGCGACAGTGACTGTGCGACGTGAGCGCGATTCGATCAGCGTCGACGTCACCAATATTGCCGACAGAGGAACACCCGCGACAGACGGTCAGCGTCTGGGCATTTCAGGGATGCGTGAACGCGTCACCCTTCTGGGCGGAACCCTTCTCGCCGGACCAAACGACAACGGTTGGACTGTAAAGGCAGTCATTCCCACTGCCGGCCAGATCATCGGATAGTTACCCCGCGGCAAATCGGGCATAATTCAACCAGGACGTCTCCCGGTGATCGTGTTGGCCTTCGTGTTCTCAGTGTTCTTCTTTCTCTCGACACGTTAGGCGAGTCGCTCATTCCCCTGTAGTAAATGCGCTGATGAGCTACGCGTTATTCATAACCTTCGGTAAAGTTGTGCAGAACCACCGCGAAGAGTGCTTCTTTTGTCTCTTGACGAAGTCCGGAATCTCGATTCATAGAGGTGGCTTGAATGCGGGATCGCGTTCCTAATACTTTGGTGCTAATTCCTTTTGGTGAGGACATCTCGGGCCCATTGGTTTAGGGCTACCGCTCGGTCGAACGTAGCGCTGCCGACTCCGTCGCTGGGCCCTCCTTGCCCCCTGTCCACCCGGTATCGATCCCAGTGGTTGCCATTGACGCCGGCACCTCTGGCATGGTAGCTATTTAACGAGCGCTAAGTCAGTGGTTGGCTTGCGCAACATGATCTCGGTCCGGTGCCTGATGCATGCGTCTTGGGTGCCGGACCGTCTCAAGTGCACGTCCTCGAAGGGAACGAAGAAGATGACCAAGGCAGTGATTGTCGATGTAGTCCGGATCGCATCAGGCAAGGGCAAGCCAGGCGGGGCACTGTCCGGGACACATCCCGTCGAACTGTTGGCCCACGTACTTCGGTCGATTGTCGAGCGCAACGGCATCGATCCGGCGCTGGTAGACGACGTCATCGGCGGCTGTGTCGGTCAGGCCGGCGAGCAGGCACTGAACATCACCCGAACGGCCGTGCTCTCGGCCGGATTCCCCGAATCCGTACCTGCCACTACGATCGACCGCCAGTGCGGATCCAGCCAGCAGGCAGCACATTTCGCCGCTCAGGGCGTTATCGCCGGGGCGTACGACATCGTGATTGCCGCCGGTGTCGAATCCATGAGCCGTGTACCTATGGGGTTCACCTCGATGGGTAAGGACGCATCCGGTCCCGGTATCGCCGCTCGCTACCCCGAGGGCTTGGTCAACCAAGGCATTTCGGCTGAACTGATTGCGGCGAAGTGGAAGTTCGACCGGGACACGCTCGACGCTTTCTCGGCTCAGTCCCATCAGCGCGCTGCGGCTGCGGCGGCGGAGGGACTGTTCGACAAGGAGATCGTGCCGATCTCGGTGACCAATGCCGCCGGAGAAACTGTTACGCACACCGTCGACGAGACTGTGCGCGCATCGACCACCGCCGAGGGCCTGGCCGGTTTGAAGCCGTCGTTCTACTCCGAGAAGTACGCAGCTCGTTTCCCGGAAGCACAGTGGTCGATCACTCCCGGCAACTCCTCACCGCTCACCGACGGCGCTTCGGCTGCTCTGATCATGAGCGAAGAGATGGCCTCCAAGCTGGGGCTGACACCTCGCGCCCGTTTCCACTCGTTCTCCGTGATGGGCGACGACCCGGTCTTCATGCTCACCGCACCGATCCCGGCCACCCACAAGGTCCTTGCTCGCGCAGGACTGAGCATCGACGACATCGACACCTACGAGGTCAACGAAGCATTTGCGCCGGTGCCACTCGCGTGGGCACACGAATTCGGTGCCGACCCGGCCAAGCTCAACCCGTGGGGCGGAGCCATCTCGCTCGGCCACGCACTCGGATCCTCGGGCACGCGTTTGCTGACGACGATGGTCAACCACCTCGAGGCCACCGGCGGACGCTACGGCCTGCAGACCATGTGTGAAGGTGCCGGCATGGCAAACGCCACAATTATCGAACGTATCTGACACACAACATCTTTCGAAAGGGAATCACATGATCGTCAACGACAGCGTAGCCGTCGTCACCGGTGGAGCCTCCGGGCTCGGCCTGGCCACCGCCAAAGCCCTTCTCGCCGACGGCGCCAGCGTCGTCATCATCGACCTGCCGTCCTCCAACGGTGAGGCCATCGCCAAGGAACTCGGCGACCGCGTTCGCTTTGCTGCTGCCGACGTCACGGACGAGGCAGCTGTGTCGGCCGCTCTCGATCTCGCGGAGACCCTCGGACCGATCCGCGTCACGGTCAACTGCGCCGGAATCGGCAACGCCATCAAGACCGTCAGCAAGAAGGGCGCATTCCCCCTCGACGCGTTCAAGAAGGTCGTGGACGTCAACCTGATCGGCACGTTCAACGTGCTTCGCCTTGCTGCAGAGCGCATTTCGAAGACCGAGCCCATTGACGGCGAGCGGGGTGTCATCATCAACACCGCCTCGGTCGCAGCATACGACGGACAGATCGGCCAGGCTGCTTACTCCGCATCCAAGGGCGGCGTTGTCGGTATGACGCTCCCCATCGCCCGCGACCTCGCGTCGCTGCTGATCCGCGTCAACACGATTGCTCCTGGCCTGTTCAAGACGCCGTTGCTCGCCAGCCTGCCGGAAGAGGCTCAGGCGTCGCTCGGTACTCAGGTGCCGCACCCCTCCCGCTTGGGTGACCCCAGCGAGTACGGTGCACTCGCAGCGCACATCGTCTCCAACCCGATGCTCAACGGTGAGACGATCCGCCTCGACGGTGCAATCCGTATGGCACCGCGGTAATTTCGGAGACAAGATGACTGGCGAAGCGATGAGTGTGGATTCGGTAGCAGTGGACTGGAGGTCTTTTCCGCCGCTGTTGATGAGTGACATCCTGACGGCTTCGCTGGAACTGTTCAACGAGAACGGTTACCACGGCACAACTGTGCGGCAGATTGCCAACCGCGTCGGGGTAACCGTTCCCGCGCTCTACTATCACCACGCGAACAAAGAGGCCGTTCTGGTCGCGCTGTTCGACGTATCGATGAGCGAACTGAATACCAGAACCGAAGCGGCAGAAGCAGAAGCCGGAGAAAAACCGGTGGAGCGCTTTGCGCTGGTGGTCGAGGCGATCGTTCTGTACATGACTCATCGGGCGCATCACGCTGCGTTGGACACCGAGATCCGGCATGTCTCGCCGGAAAGCCGAAGCCGATACGCGGCCAGTCGCAAGCGACTCGAATTGCTGATGCGCAGGATTGTCGATGACGGTGTGGCATCAGGAGATTTCTCGGTCACCGACACCGAAGAAACCGTCCGGGCCATACTCGGAATGGCTCAATCTTTACCACGTTGGTTCCAGACCGGTGGTCCGATGTCGCCGTCCCAATTGGCAGAGAAGTACGTCGACATCGCGTTTCATACAGTCGGGTATCGACCGTAAACGAAGGCGGGCAACAGGTTTAAGACCTGTTGCCCGCCTTGTGGTGTTTACCCTGTGTCAGAGCCGCGTGACGTTGAGTCCGCCGTCGTGGTAGTCGGCCCGCAGACGCTTCTTGTCGAACTTGCCGACACTCGTCTTCGGAACTTCCTGCACCACAGCCCAGTTCTCGGGAAGCTGCCACTTTGCGATCTTGTCCGAGAGGAACTCTTGCAGTTCGGCCATCGTTGTTGCCGAATCCGCGCGCAGGACTACCGCCACCAGCGGTCGCTCATCCCACTTCTCGTCGGGAATGCCGATTACAGCTGCTTCCGTGACATCGGGATGACCCATGACTGCGTTCTCGAGGTCGACCGACGAAATCCACTCGCCGCCCGACTTGATGATGTCCTTGGAACGGTCCGAGAGGCTGAGGAAGCCGTCGGCAGTGATGGATCCGACGTCGCCGGTCTTGAGCCAGCCGTCGTTGAACTTGTCTGCTGCCTCGACACCGTAATACGACGCCGTAATCCAGGGGCCGCGCACTTCGAGCTCACCAACGGAAACGCCGTCGTGGGCAACAGTTTTGCCGTCATCGCCGATGAGGCGTGCTTCGACGGATGCGGGGAAGCGGCCCTGCGAGTATCGGTACTTCCACATCTCGTCACCCGTGATACCGAGCGGCGGGCGAGCCACGGAGCCGAGTGGCGAGGTTTCGGTCATGCCCCACGCATGCAGGACGCTGACGTTGTGATCGTCTTCGAACGCGTGCATCAGTGCCGGCGGAACTGCCGAGCCGCCGATCAGAACCTCACGCATAGACGAGATGTCCTGAGGATTCTGTTCGAGGTAGAGGTGCAGACCCTGCCAGATCGTGGGGACCGCGGCGGCGAACGTCGGCTTCTCGCTGGCGATGATCGCGGCCAACGGAGCCGGCTGGAGGAAGCGATCGGGCATGATCAGCGAAGCGCCGATCATGAACGCGGCGTAGGGAAGTCCCCACGACATCGCATGGAACTGCGGAACGACGGCAAGTGCGCGGTCGCCCTGCTTGAGGTTGGGTCCGTCGCTCATGCAGACCTGCATCGAGTGCAGGTAGATCGAACGATGGGAATACACAACACCTTTGGGGTCGCCTGTGGTGCCGGAGGTGTAACACATCGCGGCAGCGCTGCGCTCGTCCAGTTCGGGCCAGTCGAACTCTGTCGGCTGCTCTGCGATCAGGCCTTCGTACGTGTGTACCTCAACACCGGCGGGCGCTTCGAGGCCGGCGGCGGAAGAGCCCGTCACGATGATGTGCTTGACGGTCGTGAGCGAAGGCAGTTGGGGTGCGAGCAACGGGATCAGCGACGGATCCACGATGATCACGTGATCCTCGGCGTGATTGGCAACGTGGATCAGCTGCTCGGGGAACAATCGGATGTTGAGGGTGTGCAGGACAGCGCCCATCGCAGGAATGCCGAGGTACGCCTCGAGGTGCTCCGAGTTGTTCCACATGAACGTGGCCACTCGCTGATCCCCGTCGACGCCGAGTCCGCGCAGTGCGTGTGCCAGCTGAGCGCAGCGACGTCCCACCTCGGCATACGACGTACGGCGCGGACCACTTTCGGTCCAGGTCACAACCTCGGCGTCACCGTGGACGGAGGCTCCGTGCCGCAGGATTTGAGCAATGGAGAGTGGGGCGTCTTGCATCGTGCTCAGCATGGGCTACTCCTGGGTGTCATGCGATCCTGTGCTTTCCAGACCGGCCGCAATCGAGGTTGTGTGATGTCAGGCTAGTCATATCGCCGGGGCGCCGTGTTAGTGACCCACTGCACACTCGAAGAACCATGCGATAACGAGTGCGCCCGGGTCGACGACGCCTCGAGCCGCCTCGCCGACATAGCTTGCGCGGCCCCGGCTGGCGACCATGACTTCCGTCGACTCGGCTCCGGCGCGGGCGGCTTCCGAGGTTCGTTGCAACACGTCCGCGCGTACGCCGTCGACTCGAACTCCTTCCTCGAGAGCGTCCACTGCGGGGGCAATCGCATCCACCATGGTCTTGTCTCCGGGGCGTGCTCCCCCTAGTGCGGTGATGTTGTCCAGACCTGCCCGTGCCGCAGCGGCAATGGTCGCGAGATCCAGTGTGCCCTCCCGGGCTACTCGGAAGAAATGACGGAACCAGATGCCGAACAGTGCTCCGGACGTTCCACCCGCATGGCCGAGATAGGCTTGCGAGATGGCATCGAATGTTGTTGATGCGGAATAGGTATTGCGCATCTCGGTCAAATCCAATTGTTCCAGTGCGGCCACCATGTTGGTACCGAAATCGCCGTCGCCGGCCCGTCGATCGAGATCGGTGAGGGCAGGTTCCTCGTCGAGTACCTTCTGCGCCCAATCGGCTACCCATGCCCCGATGTTTCCGTCGGAAGTCGGGGTTGTCGGTGCCGTGTACGAAGGTCCGAACGATTCCCGCGGACCCACAGCCGAGTAACTTCGTGCCGGCGAATTCGGCCAGGCCGGCGCGGCGCTCGGGGCGTCCCACAGTTCGAGGATCTGATCGTCGACGCGTACCAGGGTGATGGATGCGCCTGCCATGTTCATCGCCGTCACAAATGTTCCGACGAGGGGGCGTTCGATGTGAATTCCCTTCTCGCCTAGATATTCTCCGAGCTCCGCGAACAGTAACTGCAGTTCCAGGGGATGTGTTGCACCTAATCCGTTGACCAGCGCGATAACACGATCTCCCTCGGCCAGTTGGAGTGAGTCGATGATCGGATCGGTCAGTCGGCGCACCAGTTCGGGAGCAGGCAACGCGTCGATCCGTTCGCGTCCTCGCTCGCCGTGGATGCCGATGCCCAGTTCCATCTGGCCCGCAGGTAGATCGAACGAAGGTTCCGTTGCGCCGGGGAGCGTGCACGGCGCAAGCGCGACGGCCATGCTGCGTGCCGATTGTGCGACAAGGCGACCGATCCGGACAACCTCTGCCAAAGACTCGCCGCGCTCGGCTGCGGCACCGCAAACCTTTTCCACGACGACGGTGGCTGCCGTACCTCGGCGTCCTGGTCCGTCGCCGTCAGCTCGTTCGGTTGCCACATCGTCCTCGACGAGGACCACATCGGTATCGATGTTGTCTTCCCGCAGCAACTCTCGTGCGATACCGAAGTTCATGACGTCGCCGGTGTAGTTCTTCACGATGTGGAGGACACCGCCGCCGGCGTCGACGGCTTTGGAGGCCTCGTGAATTTGCAGAGCGTTGGGTGAAGTGAAGACCAAGCCGGGGCAGACTGCGGTCAGCATGCCTGCGCCGAGGAACCCGGCGTGCATCGGTTCGTGTCCGGATCCGCCGCCGGAGACGATGGCCACTTGTCCTTTGGGCAGCGGTTGTGCCCGTGTGAGGTATCCGGGGTCGGGATTCCACGCGATGTCGTCGGTGGATGCGATCAACCCGCGAAGTGCGTCGGGAACAAATGTCTTTGCGCTGCGCATGAACATCACTTCAGAGTAGGTCTAACGTCGAGTTCGGGCACGGGTGGTGATCGACGAGAGGTGGACGGCGTGAAACTGGGGTTGGTACTGGCCGGTGGCGGCGTTGCGGGAATCGCCTGGGAAACCGGTTTTCTACTCGGCGTTCAGGACAATTCGGCGGACGCCGCCGCAGCGCTGCTGGCAGCTGACGGGTTGATCGGCACTTCTGCAGGCTCCACCGTGACCGCTCAGATCGCGGGCGGTGTGACACTGCAGGAACTTTTCGACGCACAAACAGCGGAGGCGACGGGGGAGATCGATCCGAAGGTCGATGTCGAGGTACTCGGTCAGATGTTCGTCGACGCGATCGCAGGTTCCGCGGATCGATCCGAACAACTTCGTGCGCTCGGCGAGGCAGCGATGGCCGCCGACACCGTCGAACCCGCCGTGCGTCGTGCGGTCATCGAGGCGAGGCTGCGCAATCGGGCGTGGCCCGACCGGGAGTTGCGCATCCCGGCAATCAACGCCGAGACCGGTGAGTTGAGGGTGTTCGGCAAGTCGGCCGGCGTAGACCTGATCGACGCAGTCGGAGCGAGTTGCGCCGTCCCCGGTGTGTGGCCGGTGGTCACGATCGACGGGCGCCGATACATGGATGGCGGAATGGCAAGTGGCTCGAATGTTCATTTGGCTGCCGACTGTGATGTGGTCGTGGTTCTTTCACCCGCAGCCGATCCCGCCCCGAATCTTCTGGGCGGCAGTCTGCGAGAGGAAATCGACGCGATGACGCAGTCACGGGTACTGCCGATCTTCGCCGACGACGCCGTCGTCGAGGCGATCGGAACGAACTCCCTCTCGCCGGCCACCCGGCGTCCGGCAGCTGAACTCGGTCGCGAACAGGGCCGCCGAACGGCTGACGAGATCGCTGCGTTTCTGGTGACGACATGAGTGGGGCCCGGATTGCCGTGGTCCTTCGTCCGGAGCAGTCGCCGGAGGATCTGATCCAGCTTGCCAAATATGCCGACGAAGTCGGTATCGACGAGGTCTGGTTGTGGGAGGACTGCTTCTTCGGTGGAGGAATAGCTACTGCTGCAACTGTATTGGCCGCAACCGCGCGGATGAGAGTGGCGATCGGTGTGCTGCCGACGCCGATGCGCAACACCGCGATCACGGCGATGGAGATTTCGGCGCTGGGCAGAATCCATCCGGATCGACTGCGGGTTGGCTTCGGTCACGGCGTTCAGAGTTGGATGCGACAGATCGGCGCCAAGTCCGAATCGCCGTTGACCCTCCTGCGTGAGCAGTTCGGAGCGGTCGAGCGGCTACTACGTGGCGAGTCGGTGACGGTATCCGGTAGGTACGTGAATCTCGAGGACGTCACGCTGGCATGGCCGCCGGAGGAGGTGCCTCAGTTGCTTGTCGGTGCTACGGGGCCAAAGACTTTGGCGCTCAGTGGTGAGTTGGCGCAGGGCACGGTGTTGTCGGGAGGGACCACCCCGGACGGCGTGCGCCGGGCGATCCAACACATCGGAGCGCAAGATCACGAGGTGGTCGTCTACGTCATCTGTGCCTTCGGTTCAGGCGGTCGTGAGCGCGCGCTGGCCGAGGCCGCAGCGTCCGGTAGCGAGTCGCCGGTGGATGCGGTTGCCGTGGGGACCGCGGCCGACGTTGCGGCCGCAGCAGTGCGATGGGTGGACGCGGGTGCAACCACCGTGGTACTCCAACCGACCGTTGACGAGCCGGACGTCCGAGAGTTTATTCGCCTTGTCGCGCAGGAGGTTCAACCGCTGATGGTGTAGCTCAGGCGGTTAGTCGGGACAGAACCTCGTCGATGTCGGCAGTGCTCACGTCTCGATGTGTCACGAACCGAACCTTCCCGGCGACGGTGACGGCACCGACGTCGACAGCGGCGAGCTGAGCAACGGTGGCCGATGGATCGGCTGTGGCGGCGAGAACGATGTTGGTGGCGGGTTCGTCGACAGCCCAACCGCGCTCACGAAGCCCCGACGCGAGGCGCTGCGCATTGTCGTGATCGTCGGACAGTCGGGCCTGCGAGCGCAAGGCCACGATGCCGGCCGCGGCAAGCACGCCGCCCTGACGAATGCCGCCGCCGAGCATCTTGCGAATCCTTCGGGCCTCGGTGATCAGTTCGGGTGACGCGGCCAGTATCGAGCCGACCGGCGCGCCCAGTCCCTTGCTCAGGCATACCTGGACGGTGTCGGCGCCGGAAGTCAGTTCGGTGGGCGAAACATCGAGTGCAGCAGCGGCATTCCAGAGGCGGGCACCGTCGAGGTGAATCTTCAAGCCGCGTGATCGGGCCGCGTCGACCAGCGTTGTCCACTCGGCCGGATTCATGACGGCGCCGCCGGCGAAGTTGTGGGTGTTCTCGAGACAGAGCAACGTGGTGTTCAACGTGAAATACGGACCGGGGGAGCCTGCGGCCTTCAGAACCGTCTCGGGCCTGGGCCGTCCGGGCCCTCCGTCGTGCGGCAGCGCCACCGGCATGCCCTGGGCGAGCCAGGCAGCGGTGCCCAACTCGGACCCCAGGACGTGGGAGTGCTCCGGTGCCAGGAACTGATCACCACGGCGGAGGTGCAGCATCAGCGCAATCAGGTTGCCCATCGATCCGCTCGGTACCCACAGAGCCGCCGGAAAACCGAGAGTGTGTGCCACTTCTTCCTCGAGCGCCGCCATGGTCGGGTCGTGATCGAGGACGTCGTCACCGACCTCTGCGTCGGCCATTGCCCTTCGCATCTCTGCGTCAGGTTTGGTGACGGTGTCCGAGCGTAGGTCGATGTACGACGAAGTCATGGTTCATTCGATCAAGTCGCGTGATCCGGCGTCAAACTGCCGTGAGTCGGACGTGAGGGATCAGATTCCCGGCTCCGCGGCGATCGTACCGGCGGATACCGCCCGGCACAGAGCGTCGTGGTCACGTTCGGTTTGATCGGCGTAGAGCCGAGCGAATCGGGTGAGGGCAGTATCGACCGTGTCCGAGGTTCCCAGATAGCCGGAAATCAGTGACGCGCCACTGGTTCGGGCGTGTCCCTTCGCCAGTAGGCGACCGCAGATCGCGACATAGTCGGTCAGCGCTGCTGCGTCGATATTGTTCAGGTCCACTGAACCTTTCATGTTCCGGAACTGGCGGACGTAGTACTGGCGGTCGTCGACGGTGCACCAACCGAGCAGTGGATCGCTGACTGTCTGGAGGGCCTGCTGGTATTCCGCGACACGTCGTCCTTGGTGATCGTGCCAGGCCGAGTCGCCGTGCACGAACGGCGCAACAACGGATCGGCGAGCCTGTTTGAGCTGCAGGAATATGACGTCGTCCGGGATGCTCCCTTCACACAGGGCGACATAGGCTCGTAGGGCGACACTTCCGACGCCGACGACCCGGTGCGCCACGTCGATGACGTTGTATCCCGAGACCACTCGACGCCAGTGCGGTGCAAGGGTTTCGAGATATTCGTCGAGACCTTCCAAGAGGAAGTCGGTGTCCTGTGGGGTGAGTCGTGTTGTGAGCGGCGGGTTCTCGAGTAGTTGTCGTCGTCCGTGATCCTCGACGGTGAATCGGGGAACCGCGTGATCGCTGGTACGTCGGCGGGCGCGTTCCGCTGCGCGTTGGATCTCGGCGAGCAAGCCTGGATCGGTGACGTGGTCGGTCAGTCCGTCGAAATCGACTCGGTCGAAAGAACGATCGAAGAGTGGCCGCTCGGACAGCTTTCCCAGGTGGAGGCGATACGCGGACACACACGAGGTCGTCGCTGTTTCGCATTGAGATTCGGTGAGGCCGTTTTGTCGACCGGCCACCCAGATGCTCGCAGCCAACCTACGCAGGTCCCATTCCCACGGGCCTGGATGTGCTTCGTCGAAATCGTTGAGGTCTATGACAAGTTCGCGTTCCGGCGATCCGTAGAACCCGAAGTTGCCGACGTGGGCGTCACCGCAGATGACCGGCGTGATACCGGTGGCCGGGAGCGCCGCCATGTCCTCGGCCATCAGTCCGGCAGTCCCGCGGAGGAATCCGTACGGGGAAGCGACCATGCGCCCCACCCGAATCGGTACCAACCAGTCGAGTCTTCCCTCGTGGGCAGTGTTGACCTGATCGACCGGGTCACGTCGGTTCGGTGGTGGCGTCCAATCGCCAAGTGACGACCGTGCCACTCGTTTACGTAGACTCTTTCCGATCTTGCGCCGCTCACTGCGAGGGGTTTGACGCGCGCGCAGGGTCGCCCTGCCGTCCGGTTCGTTTTCGAGAGCCAACTGACCGGCAGGCCTACTCAGCGGGTCCATGTCGGGCTCTCTTTCGTCGGGCGTGCGAAACTCGCGCTCGATCTTATGCCCGCTGGAATTAGTACCGCGCGACGAGTTCGTTAACTACTCGCCTGGGCAATCAACTCGACAACGCGGTCGGCGCACAGGTCCGGATCGGGCATTCTCCCGATGCCGAGGCACTCGACGACGGTGAACGACGCATCCGGCATGTCCTCCACACCGAGCGCCCACCCGAAGTAGTGGTTCCACGCGAGTACGGCGCGGTGGCCGCTGTGCTGCGGAATCTCGTTGCCAAGCACAAGTACCGCGTCGAACGCCGGACCGTCGAACCAGATGACCGATTCGGCAAAGGCGGAGGCGGCGACCGCGACTACGTACCTTTGACAAGTGGATTCGCTCGGAATGGCGGTGTGTGCACGCATGCTCGCTCCTCCGGCTCGGTGGTGATCGGAGGGTTCCCCCTTGGTGCCGCCGAAGAAACGCCGTGCAGATTACGTCCCGGCCACAGATTTACGACGCAGGCGATGCCCGAGATGTTTTTTTGGGCTTCGCCGTTGTCGTGGGTGGCCGCGGAAATGAGAAGACGGTGTGCTTTCGGCCGCCCGCGTACCCGCCCATGTAGTCGATGTGGATCGTCATACCCGCTCTGGCACTGCGGTATTGAGTCAAAGTAGCGGTTACGTTCCGCTGTGAATCGGGGCAGTGTGTTGTCGTCTTCACCAGCGTCGCCGATGAGTGCGAACCCGTTACCTACGGGGTCGGTGACGGTTGTCGAGAAGCTCAGTCGTCATGTTCGGGCGTTAGGTCCCGAACTGCGGCTCGTATGGACCGTTCACGAAGTTCGTTCTCTCTGCGCAGCTCACGGCGCCTACGGCCCGCCTCGAATCGTTGCCTCGCAATTGTTCCGGTTGGTCGGAGTTGGGGTACTTCAGCTGGTTTTCCGTCGCTGCCCATTGCCACCATCGTGAAATAGCAACTATTGGTGTGTCGAGATTTTCCGAGAAGAATGTCTTCGGTTTCGACTCGTATTCCGATTTCCATCGACGTGCGCCCGGTGTAATTGACGGAAGCGCTGAACGTGACGAGTTCTCCGACATGCACCGGTTCGCGGAACACCACACGATCCACGGACAGGGTCACGACGTACGTCTGGGCGTATCGACTCGCGCACGCGTATGCAACCTGGTCGAGAAACTTCAGAATCGTTCCGCCGTGCACGTTGCCCGAGAAGTTGGACATGTCCGGCGTCATGAGGACGGTCATGGACAGGGTTTGTTTTGCCGTATGCTGCGGTGCTTGCTTGGATTCAGGCAGGGAGATCGATTCAGACATCGAGTGGGCCTCTTGGAGTCGGTGGACGGTGAAGAGACCGTATCCGGCAAAGAGGGTTACCCGCGCGTTCGGAAGAGCGCGGTATCGGAGTTCGGGACAGTGCCAATGTGGAGGATGTATTCGCTGGTGGCGACGGGGCCGGCCGCGCTCGACCTGAGATAGGGCGCGAGCGTCGAGCGGAGGTGCGCTGACATCGAACTCCAATTCCCTGTGCTTCGAACGGCCTCGCGAAAGTTCTTCAACGCCGGTGCCTGGTCGCACAGTTCCTCGACGGGATCCGATCCGGCTGGTAGTTCCCACTCGAGCAGGTGGGAGGCCGAGCTCACCGACTCCAATCCGGCTGCCGCCTTCTCGAATTCGCTCGAGCTCGACCACGTCGTCGGCAGTGGTGCGATGCCGTCCCACGCAGAAGCTGCCTCGGTGCGAAGTGCTGCTGCCCACCCGTTCGCCGACCACGTTGCGACGCAGATCTTTCCGCCTGGCCGGGTCACCCGCATCATCTCTGCGAGGGCAATCGAGGGGTCGGGGCAGAAGATGATCCCGAAGATGCTGACGCAGGCGTCGGCACTCGAATTCGGCCAGGGTAAAGACTGCGCATCGCCGATCGTGAAGGTGGGTTGGGTAGTGCCGGGGTGGGGAATCCAGCGTTCGCGTGCAACCTCGAGCTGGCTGGCGGAGAGGTCGAGTGCGTGGACCGTCATACCGGACTGGGCCGCCGGGAGCGCAAAGTTCCCGGTTCCGGCGCAGACGTCGTACACCGTGCTCACGTCCCCGATCGAGCGCAGTGCCTCCGTCGATGCCGGTGAGAGTTGCTCGGCAAGAGGCGAATACGTCGCACCATTCCAGATTCCCTGTTTCACGACAAACTCCTTTCGACTGCGTCGATGACCGTATCGAGCGCTGCGACCGCCGCGCGCGCTGCTTCGTCGGGGTTGCGTTTCTCGATGGCCGCGATCAAGGGTCGGTGCTCGTCGACGTGGAAACCTGGACCGACACTGACTGCGGACAGCGAATCCGTCACGGCGGCAAGGACTCCCCGGTAGACGTCGATCAGTGCGGAATTGTGGGACGCCTCGACGATCGAAAGGTGCAGGGCCATGCCGGCTTCGACAGTGAAGCCGCCGACGTGACCGGGGTGGGCATTCCAGGCTGCATGTATCCGCGCGAGATCTTCGGGGGTATGGCGCTGCGCTGCAAGTCGCGCGGCTTCGACCTCGAGTCCGCGTCGCAAGCGCAGTACGTCGAGAACGTCACCTCTGGCGAGCCTGCGCCCGAGTAATCCTTCCACCGGCGACGCCGCCAGGACGTAGACGCCGCCACCATGACGAACGGACAGAACTCCGGCGTGTGCAAGCGCCCGTACCGCTTCGCGCATGGTGTTTCGGGCGACTCCCAATTCCTCGACCAGTGCGGTCTCCGGCGGGAGTTTTGATCCGACGGGCCATCGACCGGTCGATATCGCCTCCTCGATCGCCGCGGCGACGATGTCTACCTTGCGTCCGGAATCGGACATGTGTGCCACCTCGGGTAAGTGGGTCAATGACTTTGTCCGAGGTTAACGTGCGCTCACGAGTGGGTCAATGACTTGTGAACTATCCGCGTACGTCCAGGCTGCGGGCGTAGTGCTCCTTGAAAACCTCGAGATGCGCCCACGATTCCAAGCCGCTGACACCGTCGATGCCCCGGATTCGCTCGGACAAGGCATGGAGGTCGTTGGACGAGTTGGCGGCGACCGTAGCGATCACGTCGTACCGTCCCAGAGTCCGCGCGAGGAATTCGATTCCCGGGAGCGACTCGATCTCCGATACCGCGTTGTCGTCCCGTGAGCCGAGATTGACGCCGATGCCCATCGCCAGCGACCGGCCACCACCTCGCCGCTTGACGACGGCACCGACGCGCAGTGCCGTGCTCGAGATCAGATGATTGACGCGATTGCGCACAGCGCTCGGCGACAGGCCGGTGTGTTCGGCCAGCTCGAGAAATGGCATGCGACCGTTGCGCTCGAGCAGTTCGATCAAGGCGACGTCCGTCGAATCGAGTCGGATGTCGGCTTGTAAAGCGGTCTCGGGCATGAAGATTCCCTTGATGACGTCGACGTAGACCAGCGTGCTCACGGATCTGACGCCACGCTGTGAGCGGAGTTCGGCGATGGCGCGGTACAGATCGTCGTGGCTGGGCACCCGAAGTTCCGCGATCACGTTGTACTGCCCGCTGACTGCCGAGATGTACACGGCAGCCTCGGATTCGATCAACGCGTCCAGTACCGGGGTCATCGGTCCGGACACGGCGATCGACACGTGTGCGAGTGCCTTCAGGCCGAGAAGTTCGGGGTGTGCGACGGCAACCACGGACACCGTTCCCGAGTCGAGTAGTGCCTGCACCCTGGTGGACACTGCCGCGCGTGGGGCATCGACCGCCACGGACAGTTCGCGGTACGTCGCTCGCCCATTGCGTTGAAGAGCAGCTATGAGCTTGGAATCGAGATCGACTGTCATGGATGCCCTAACTTTTCCAGAGATTTTTCTGTATGAGCTTCCTATTAGAACAGTCGCATGTGGGCATAGATGATGTGGATAAGTGCAGAAATGCACAAAAACTTGTACAAAAAAGTTGTGTACCACCTGGTGTGAAACTTTGATGCATTGCATAGCTCCAGGTCAGGGCGTAGTTTTCGCTCAACACGCAGTGACCTGCACCACCATCTCGACGAAGGACCACCATGCGCAAGTTGCACACGCACGAAGCCTCGCCGCTCGACGCCACCGCCACGATCTTCACCGGCGCCAAGATCCACACCGTTGACGACAGCACGGCGGGAGCCGAAGCGTTCCTGGTGTTCGGAAACCGCTTTGCCGCGGTGGGGACACTCGAGGAATGCCGCACGGAGGCGCGACGCCTGAGCACTCGCACGACCGCGGTGGTCGAACTCGACGGCGCCACCGTCGTCCCCGGATTCGTCGATCCGCACGCACACCCGTTGATGTACGGACAGATGCTCAGCTGGGTGGACTGCGGACCGGAGAAGGCGCACTCGATTCCCGGAATCATTGCCCTGCTTCAGGAAGCGGCACTCACAGCTCCTGAGGGTGTCCCGATTCGCGGATACGGCTATGAGCACCGCAACCTGATCGAAGTGCGCCATCCGCTCAAGGAAGAGCTCGATCAGGTGGCCACCGATCGCGAGGTCTACCTCATGAACGCGAGCGGTCACGGCGGCGTCGTCAACTCCTTCACTTTCGACAAGCACGGCATCGATGCGAGCACTGAGAACCCGGCCGGTGGCGAATTCTTCCGAGATGCAGACGGCGAGTTGACGGGCGAGCTGTCCGACGCCGCGTGCAACATCCTCACCGGTGTCAACGGTGTGAAGGTCGGCCATCACGGACCCAACTTCCATCTCGAGGACGAGCCGGAAGAGCACCTTCGCCAGCTGTCGGTCGCTCAGGACAAGTTCCTGGCCGGCGGCGTCACCACCATCGGCGACTGCCAGGTGACGCGTCGTGAATTCGACATGTACCTGCGTCTGGCCGAGCAGGATCAGCTCAAGACCCGCGTCAGCATGTACATGCTCAGTCATCTCCTCGATCACGTCATCGACACGGGAATGCATGGCGCCTTCGGCAATTCGCGGCTCGCGTTCGGCGGCATCAAGTTCTACGCCGACGGCACTCTCGGCGGCTGGACCGCATACTTCCCCGACGGCTACGTGGGCGACCCGTGCCGCACCGGGCAGCTCTACCATGAGCCGGCGGACTACTCGGAGCTCATTGCCAAGGCACACTCCGTGGGTCTGCAGACTGCCACGCACGCTCAGTCACCGACGGCCATCGACATGGTGCTCGACGCCATCGAAGCTGCGCAGAAGGCTCACCCCGACGCCGACGCGCGTCACCGCATCGAGCACTGCGGGCTCCCGACGGCCGAGCAGATCGCCCGGATGAACCTGGCCGGTGTGTACCCGGTGAACCAGCCGCAGCACTACTACAACTGGGGCGAGGGCGTCACCGCTGCGATCGGAACTCCGGGTGAGCGGTTCAACCCGCTCGGGGAGTTCATCGCTGCCGAGGTTCCCGTGACCATCAGCTCCGACGCCCCGGTCGCAGAGCCCAAGCCGCTCGAGGCAATTCAAGCAGCCGTCACTCGTGTGACGCGTCAAGGCCATCAGCTCGGCTCCGATGCACTCCGCATCACCGCCGACCAGGCACTGCAGGCTCACACGCTCAACGGTGCACGTGCGCTGGGCCGTGAAGCAGAACTTGGCAGCATCTCGGTCGGCAAGCGGGCCGACTTCGTCATTCTGGGCGCGGACCCCCTCGAGGTTCCGGCCGACGCGATTGCGCAGATCGAGGTGCGGGAGACCTGGATCGACGGCGAACTCGCACATTCAGGTCATAACCACCTATTGTCGAGCACTTCGACCACCGAGGAAAAGTAATGAACCGAGAGCAACAGATCGTGAAGGCCCGCAAGGCGGGATTTGCAGCCTTCGTCGGTACAACCATCGAGTGGTACGACTTCTACGTATATGCCACGGCAGCCGCCCTGGTCTTCGGTGACATCTTCTTCCCGCCCGGAACCGATCGCCTGACCGGCGTTGCGGCGGCGTTCGCGACGTACGCCGTCGGATTCTTCGCTCGCCCGCTCGGCGGAATCGTGTTCGGCCATGTCGGTGACAAGATGGGCAGGCGCACCGCACTTGTCGTCACACTGACGCTGATGGGTGCAGGCACCTTCCTCATCGGCATGTTGCCCACGTACGCGTCGATCGGGTTCTGGGCGCCGTTGCTGCTGGTTCTGCTCCGCTTCGTCCAGGGCTTCGCCGTCGGCGGTGAATGGGGTGGCGCGGTCCTGATGGCCGTCGAGCATGCTCCCGAGGACAAGAAGACTTTCTACGGCGGATTCGCTCAGCTGGGCAACCCGGCCGGCGCCCTTCTGGCCACCGGGTTCTTCAGCATTCTCTCCACCTTCGGCGACGACGCGCTGCGCGAGTGGGCCTGGCGTCTGCCGTTCCTGTGCTCGGCGCTGCTGATCCTCGTCGGCTTGTTGGTTCGCCTCAAGGTCGAGGAGTCCCCGGTCTTCGAGTCCGAGGTGAAGTCCGCGGACGTCCCGGAGATGCTGCCGCTCAAGTACGCACTGGTGACCAACTGGCGTCCGATCATCCTGGGCATCGGCATTCTGCCGGTCGCAGTCGGCGGCTACTACCTCGTGACGACATTCATCACGGCATACGCGACCGACCCCGACGTCGGCTTGTCGGAGACGCTGATTCTCAACGCGCTCAGTGTCGCCGCGGTGGTCGAGTTGATCGCGACCCTGGGCGTGGCGTGGCTCGGCGACAAGGTGGGGCGCGTCCGCGTGGTCATCTGGGGTCTCGCTGCGGTCGCGATACTCGCCGCGCCGCAGTTCTTGGTGCTGAAGTCCGGATCCGTCTTCCTGATCTTCCTGACGTTTGCGGTCATGCGACTGGTGCTCGCTGCCACGTATGGTCCGATTGCCGCCGTTCTGTCGCAGATGTTCAAGCCGCAGGCGCGCTACACGAGCATCTCGTTGGCGTACCAGGGTGCAGGCGCGATCTTCGGCGGGTTGTCTCCGCTGGTGTCGACGCTGATGTACAAGGCAACCGGCAGCATCTGGCCGGTCATCGCACTGCTGATCGGCATGTGCATCCTGAGCATCGTCTGCCTGCTCTTCGCTCCGCAGCACGTGGACGAGGCGACCGACACCGACGGTGTGCGGCAGGGCCTGAACAAGGAATCGGCTTCCGCCTGACAACTGCAAACACGAAGCTGGGGCAGTACACGATTTCCGTGTACTGCCCCAGTTGTCGTTTCAGGTCAGTTGTCGTTCAGAGCAGGTCAGGCGCCGACGAGATGGCGATGAAAGTGATCGCTGCGTCGGTGCGCCTGGCTGAGATTCCTGATCTCGCGAAGCCAGAAGTGAGACGCCAGCGCATTGTTGTTGCCATAGCCGGTGCCGGACGTGTCTTCGTCGATCAAGGCGACAAGCGCCTTGATCAGGCTGGTGACCTTGAGGTTGTTGGTCTGAGAATGTCGTACCAGCAGGTCAGCAGCTTCGTCGGTGCTGCAGCGGTAGAGCGTGCAGACAATTTCGAGAGCCCGTTCGCGGAGACGGCCCGAATTGGTCGGGATCCGTAGTCCGTTTGTCGGAACACTGTTCGTCTGGTTGTTCGTGTTGTCGGGGTGAATCATGGTGTTGTACAAGGTATTCCTTTGAACCACATGGGTTTTGGACCCGTGCGGTGTGTAGCGCATGTTGATACTGGTGCAGTCGGTACGCGATTGGCGGCGGACTCCGTCGGAGTCTTCGGCCTGGTCAACAATCTGCGGGACTGATGAAAGTGCGTAGTGATCAAAGGCGCGGATTTGCACCGAACTGGAAGTCTTGCCCCTGGAACGAGTTTTGGAACTGTCGTTCCGGGCGAAGCGACCGGCTGCCTGACTGACGGCTGCCCTCTGATAACCCCACCGTACGTCATGGTGTCGGTTTCAGCTAATCCTTTTCCGGGCGATCATGCTCACAGTAGGTGGTTTCACCTGCTCAAGGGGTATTTATGTGATCGATTATCGCTTGCTTGGTGGTAGCCCAGGCTGCGGATTCGGTGTTGGTGAATTCGCCGTGGCCGACGCCGGGAAGTTCGATCAGGTCGACGCGATCACCGGCCGCGCGGGCGGCGTCGGCATAGCGTCGGCTCTGCTCGATCGAGACCACCCGGTCAGCTTGCCCGTGCAGTGCTGTGACCGGGATGCCGATGGGAAGATGTTCGATCGGCGAGGCAACACGGTATCGATCCGGGTAGTCGGACGGCATGCCGCCCAGAAGATTTCGAACAAATCGATCCTTGCCGGATGTGGCCGCGAGTTCCATGTCGAAGACACCGGCCATAACGGTGGCTGATCGAATGGATACTGTGAGAGCAGGGTCGGGCGCGTCGATACCTTGGCTAGGTCGCGACGCTGCCCAGGCGGCGAGTTGGCCGCCGGCCGAGTAGCCGGCTACGTGCACGCGGCCCAGATCCAGTCTTCCGGAAGCCTTTTCCTGCACAGCGTCGGCCAAGGCGTTTGTTGCCGTGACGGTGTCCGAGAGAGTGGTCGGCCATCCGCCGTGCCCGCCCACGCGCCGATACTCGATGTTCCACACGGCAATTCCGTAGGGCGTCAACGATCGAGCCCACGCGCCTGCGTAGTCGAGGTTACTTTTCTGGGCCCATCCGCCACCGTGAATGAGGACAACCACTGGTAGTGAATCTCCGTCGCCGGGGGGTAGATACAAATCCCCGAACGTGTCCGTGTCGGCGGCATAGGAAATGCGTAACGGTGCTACGGATCGATCGGTGCCCGCCGCGCTGGAAACGGAAATAACTAGGGTGAACAAGCAGACCAGCGCAACCGCGACATACCGAAGCAGCCGGTTGGCGGAGCGGTGCGCGATGGCCGGATTCCTCTCGTCACGCTGGGGAGATTGTCGTAAATAGGAGTCTATCTACGACAAGTGAATTTCAGGTGCCGACGGTTCGGTCCGTGCTGACTCTGACGCGAAGTTCGCCCCGAGTGTGGCCCTGGTTGCGCGGTTCGTCGCCGTTGATCAGGGCTAGCAGTGCATCCACTGCCAATGCTGCCTGTTCTTCGGGGAAGAAGTCGACGGCGGTGATCGGGGGATCGGAGATCAGTAGAGCGGGTTCGTCGCTGTTCTGGGCGATCAAGATGCTTCCAGGAATTGACAGACCGAGATCGAGCGCCGCTCGTGCAGCAGCAGGAGCGCAGCCGAGGATGAACGAAAGGATCGCGTCCGGTGGATTCTCGGATGTCAGTGCTTCGTGAGTCGTCGAATACGCAGCGGCGACGAGTTTTTCGACGGTATCGACACCTTCGAACGTTGCAAGTTCATCCGTCGCTCTGGGTGTCACGCTGTGGGTGCGGCACCACTCGCGGTAAGCGGTGGTTGTCGCGCGGTTCCACGCCGAATCCATTCCGGGATTGAGGACGAGGATGTCTGTCGCGCCCTTCTCAGTGAGGTGGTCCAGGAGCGTTTCGGTCGTGGCGAAGAGATTCGGTGAGATGGTCCATCCGAACTGTTCGCGACTTCCCGGGCCCACTGCGACAGTAGGGATTCCGAGCTTGTTCAATACATCGACGCGAGGGTCGTGCGTCATCGGGTCGACGACGAGAGCGCCGTCCATCTCGATGCGCCGCAGCCCGTTCGGGTCTTTCATCGACGGCAGTAGCAGGAGTGAGTGATCCGCATGAAACGCGGCCTGAGTGGCGGCGGTAGCCACGCGGCCGTACCAGTCGAAGTTGAGGTACTCGGACGATGACAACTCGTCCCGAGTGGGGAGCATCAGTCCGAGGGTGGCAGTCCGGCCGGTCCGAAGATTCTGTGCCGAGCGATTTGCCCGGTAACCCAGGCGGTCGGCCACCTCTTGAACGCGCGCCCGGGTCGTCCCGTCGACTCGGCCCTTGCCATTGAGTGCGTAGGAGACTGTCGACACCGCGACGCCGGCAGCAGCCGCGACATCGCGAAGCGTCGGGACGTTCGGCGTGATCATCGGGCTGGTTTCCTTACTCCCTGGTCGGTTTCTACTACAGGTTAACGCCCAATCGTTTCGGCAAGGCAAAAGAAGGCAAGCCTAGTGGACGGTCGTCTAGTGACATTCGAGTGCAGAATCGTTTCATCACAGCTATTGACACTGAAGAAACGATTCGGCACGCTCGTGGAACGTCGGCACAACGTCGAACCAATTCGGATGAACCCGACGCACTCGTTTCAGCCAAGCGCATATTGCGATAACGCACGGAGTCATTGCATGACCGACAAAACCGACCTGCGGCCAACGGGTACAAGTCCCGCCACGCATCCGCCTCGAGCTCCTCATGACCTTTGCTCGGGCACTACCAACAGCGCCTACATCGCGGAGGGGTTCGGCGCGGGATCTTCGGTAGTGGCCTATGTCGGCGATCTCGGTGGCCAGATCGGTTTTGTTGTCGCCTGCGGTATTTTCACGTCGTCCACGCTCGACAACCTTTTCGATATCTCGATACCGATTTCTACAGGCGCGCTGATGGTTGCCGTTCTGGTCACGGCCGTGGGATATAGCCGAGTGGACATCAGCGAGAAGGTCCGCCTGGCACTTGGCATGGGCACTATGGCGGGCTTGTCCACTGTTCATAATCTGTGGTTCGCAACACCACTGCTCGCTGCATTCGTGGTGGGGGCTCTTCGGCGCCTGGGGGTCCGTAACCACTCGATCGAAGTGCTGTCGGTATGAGCGAACACCCATGGTCGGTCCCCGGCGGTTTGGTCGAACGGCCGGGATTGCTTTCGGGAGAGCCGGAGATCTGGGTGTACGCAGACAAGTTCTCGTACTTCGCCGGCGAGACCGTCTCCCTTCGAGTCCACACCACCGCAGACCAATACGACCTCGAGATCGTGCGAGACGGCGCACGGCCCCATAGCATCGTCAAGTACATCGGTCTGCCCGGAAAGCAGCAGGCGACGCCCGCGGACGCCTATGCAGTCGGCTGCGGATGGTCTGAGTCCCTCGCGTTCACAGTCGCCTCGAATTGGTCCTCGGGAATGTATTTGATTCTCGTACGGATGCGTCACGAAGGCATCGTCGTCGAGCGTGAAGGCTTTTTCATCGTCCGTTCGCGGGACGCCGCGCTGGCCGACCTGGTTCTCATTCACACGACGAGCACGATGTTGGCTTACAACGACTGGGGCGGGGCCAATCACTACCGCGGTGTTCCGGACGGTTCCGGCGACGTGCCGACACCGATTTCCTCGACGCAACGCCCCATCGCGCGAGGAATGCTGCGTAAACCTGAAGGTGCAGCGCGCAATATTCACACCGATACTCCCGGAGTGGGCTGGGTTCCGAGACACCCACCCTACGAGTGGGCCTGGGTGAACGGCTATTCGCGTCATCACGCCGATGCTTTTTGGGCGACGTACGAACGGCCGTTCACGGTGTGGGCGGAAGAGCAAGGTTTCCGCGTGCATCACATAACCCAGCATGATCTACACGAAGATCCTTCAGCACTGCAGGGATATTCGTGTGCGGTAGTCGTCGGTCACGATGAGTACTGGTCATGGGAAATGCGCGACCGAATCGACGAGTTCGTTGACGGCGGAGGAGGTTTGGCGCGATTTGGCGGCAACTTCCTCTGGCAGGTCCGCATCGAGGGCGATGCACAGGTCTGTTACAAGAATCCGTTCGATGATCCGATGCGTGAGGTTGATCCGACGCGGGTGACAACGGCATGGGATTCGCCCGAAGTTGCCCGACCGGGAGCGTGGACGATGGGTTTGACCGGTATGGCTGGTGTCTACAACCGTTATGGCGCAACGACTCCCCGGTCCTCCGGCGGGTTTACGGTGTACCGGCCGGACCATTGGGCACTGAACGGAACCGACCTGTATTACGGCGACAACTTCGGGATCGCCCCGATCTGTGTGGCCGGATTCGAGATGGATGGAGTGGATTACACGTTCACGAAGGGGCAGCCCTCCGCCACCGGGGTTGACGGTGCTCCCGAGGATCTGCAAATCATCGCGATGGCGCCGGCGGTATCGGGTTCACGGGACAATTGGAACGGCGCGGTTCCCATCGGTGCACCTTTTGCCGAGGTGCGGGGCATTATCGAATGCTTCTACGGGAGTGAGCCGCCCGAGCACCTTCGTGATCTCGAATACGGATCGGGAATGATCGCGTGCCACCAGCGAGGTTTCGGAACGGTGTTCAACGCTGGTTCTACCGAATGGGTGAATGGACTGATTCACCACGATCCGTTCACCGAGAAGATCACCTCAAATGTACTGAATCTATTTGCTGCACAAATCTCGAGCTTCAACGCGGGGGAAACTGACACGAGAGTCGATGACATTCGAACATTCGGCCCCGGTCAACTGTGATCCCTACCCGTACGACGAAGTAAGCAACATGGTCAGCGGCCGCGTGGCACTTGTCGATCTCGACCGACACCATCGCGAATTCGCTTCTGGTGACGCATTTGTGCCGAAGTCGTTTGGCGGCACGTGGGAGAACGTCGAACCGTCCCAGAAGTACTTCGTCGCTGTTCCTGGAGCGCGTTCATGAGCGTTGCCTCGTCGCATGGGCGTTATGGCGATCCTAAGGCCAAAGCTCCCATCACGGGCTCTCTGACGGCTCGATCCTGACAATCAGGTCCGCCCGCACCCGAACTGCCTCGACAGCAACGGCATTCGGTTGATCCACCTCGTGTACCCACGCCGCAGCCGCTTCGGAACTCCTTCCGAAGCGGCTGTGTCGTGTCACCAGTCTTTCCGTGCGAGTTTCTTCCGGAACGTCGAGATACCACACGGCGTCGAGTGACGCGCGGACGTCGGGCCAGGCTCCGGTCTCGAAGAGAAGGTAGTTGCCTTCTGTGACAATCAGCGGAGTCTCCGGGTCGACAGGCACCGCGCTGCCGATGGATTCGTCGATCTCGCGATCGAAGATCGGCGCGTAGATCGTGCTGTCCTGCATTCGAAGTCGACGTAGTAGCGCCGCATAGCCGTCAGCGTCGAAAGTGTCGGGGGCACCCTTTCGGTCGCGTCTGCCCAGCCTGTCGAGTTCCCGATTGGCGAGATGGAAGCCGTCCATCTCGACGATGGCGCATCGAGTACCCAGCTTTCGCGCGATGGTCTGGGATGCCGTCGATTTTCCGGCTCCAGGTGCTCCCGTGATGCCGAGGACGTACCGACGGTTGTCGGCAATCAGTGAAGCAGCGCGTGAGGCAAGCTGGTCGAGCGTCAGCGAGACGGTCGGCGGTGAGGTCCTCACGTGTTGCTCCATTCGGTCGGGATGTCGGTTTCAGAAGACGGCTGCACGATGCCTTTGATTGCGCTTCGGCCCATTGTCCAACGGCGGATGATCTTCGACTGGTTATCTGAACTCGCCCCTCGGTTGGGCGTTTCCGGCCACTTAGTACCCGAGGCCTAAAGTGGCCACTCTTTTTGGGTGTTTCATGCCCTGATATCCGTTACGTTTTCCAGGTGGTTACTGCTGTGGTGCCATGCCGCACGGTGCGGAGACCCAGAGTGTGAAGGCCGATAGATGACGATTCTCAATTCTCGCTCTGGGCGGACTCGTCCTCGTTGCGGTCGCATTGTCGCTGCGTTCGGTGGTGTTGTTCTCGCAACGGCCTCGCTCGTGACTGCTGGTGCCGGCTTCGCTGCCGCCGAAACAGTCGCTGAAACCCTCAACCGTGCATGCGTCCGCTATGTCCCGAACCCCGATCCTGTTGAAGGCATAGTGTCCGACTGCGCCGGCGCGAACCTACAGAAGGCGAACCTGGCCGGCGCGAACCTGATCGGCGCGGACCTGGCCGGTGCGACACTGACAAACGCAATCCTGACCGCCGCGGACTTGAGCTACGCGACACTGGAGCAGGCTAACCTGACCGACACGGATCTGACCGGCGCGGACGTGAGCGACGCGCAAATGACGGGTGTGAACCTGACCCGCGCGATCCTGATCGACGCATCCTTGAGCAACACTTTCATGAGCTACGGAACCCTGACCGACGCGAACCTGACCGGCGCGAACATGTACGGCGCAAATGTGTGGGAGGCCGATCTGACCAGAGCGAACCTGACCGAGGTGTATCTGTACTCCGCCACGATGGTCCTCGCGAACCTGACTGACGCGGACCTGACCGACGCAGACCTGAGCTTTTCGTATCTGTACGGCGCGAACCTGACCGGAACGAGAGCAATACCCTCGGATGTTCAGGTGACCGCCTCGTCACCGGCCGATGCTGCCGTCACAATTCCCTCACCCCTGGGCGTTCGGGGAGTGGGGCTCGGCGAATGCACCCGACCGACCGATATTGCGGTCTCGATCGGCACCCCGACCACCTTCCCCGTCGGAACTACAACCGTCACGTGCACCGCCGGAAACACCCTTGCGTCCGGTTCGGGGACCGTTACGGTCACCGTCAACCCGTATACCGCAGCTCCCGGGTTCGCCGCCTCCGCGCCCGTCACGTTGTCGGGGACTGTGGGCACCGAACTCCCACATACCTTCACCGCCACCGGAACACCCGCCCCGCAGATCACCGTCACCGTCGGGGCCCTTCCCGACGGCCTCACCCTGACCTCCGCCGGTGTCCTGACCGGAGCACCTACCGCCCCCGGACCGATCAACTTCACCATCACCGCCGACAACGGCGTCGGAACCCCGGCCACGTTGCAGGTCAACGGAACCATCACCGCCGCAACGCAAACCCCGGCCCAGATCATCGCCGGCGCGTGCGGGAACTACGTCGCCAACCCCACCGCCGGCAACTCCACCGACTGCTCCGGAAAAAACCTCGCCGGAACGGACCTCGCCGGCGTCAACCTGACCGGCGCAAACCTGACCGGAACGGATCTCGCGGGCACGAACCTGACCGGCGCGGACCTCTACCACGCGGATCTGACCGGCGCAGACCTCACCGGCGCGAACCTCACCGGGGTGACCCTGACAGGTGCGAACCTGACCGGTACATCGGCACTACCGTCCGACATCACCGTCCCCGCCACATCCAATGACGGCGCCCCCGCAACTTGGGCGGTTCCCGCGATGCCCACCGGGCTGACTTTCGGCACCTGCACTCCCGCCTCCGGAACCGTGTTTCCGGTCGGGGCCACCTCCGTCACCTGCACCGTCACCAGCGTGAGCGGCGACGTCCTGACAACAGGTACAGGTACCTTCACCGTCACTACGACACCGGTCGTCGACCCACCCGTCACCGGATCCCTCGGCTCGATCTTCGGTAGCTGACCTTCCCGGCCGAACGCACTCGATCGGTGCGCACATGCTCAACGACGTTGTCCGTCAACTCTTTCGTGGGGTCGGAGGGCAATGTGGTTTCGGGGACTGTGGGTACGGGCCGCGTCGACCATCGATCGCGGCCATATCACGTTGAAACAAATCTGTCTCGGTAATCCGAATATTTGACCTTGGCAGGCTGTGTTTATCCTGTTGGCGTGACTTCCTCATTGGGTGAGCCCGGGCACACAACGGCCCCCGGACGTATTCGCAGCACAGCTTTTGCTTCCAAAGTGATGTCCGCAGCGGAAGCGGTGAAGTTCATTCACCCCGGCGATACCGTCGCGATCAGCGGTTTTGCCAGCGCCGGCACACCCAAGGTCATCGTTCCTGCCCTGGCGGAGCGGATTCACCACACCCGCGGGGAGGGGTCGAACTTCACGATCAACCTCCTGACCGGCGCCTCGGTCTCCACCGAGACCGAGCGCCTACTCGCCGAGGTCGACGGCATCGCGTTGCGCATGCCGTATCAGTCCGAGGCGACAGCCCGTAAGCGGATCAACGACGGCCGGATGGACTACGTCGACATTCACCTCTCGCACGTTGCCCAGCAGGTCTGGGAGGGCTACTACGGCAAGGTCGACGTGGCAGTTGTCGAGGTCGCCGGAATCACCGCGTCGGGTGAGCTCATCCCCGCCGCATCGATCGGCAACAACAAAACTTGGCTCGATGTTGCCGACAGAGTCATTCTCGAGGTCAATTCGTGGGTGCCCGAGGCTATGGAAGGCATGCATGACGTGTACTACGGCACTGCCCTCCCTCCTCACCGCAAGCCACTCGAGATCATTCGCGTCGAGGACCGGATCGGTCAGACGACGTTCCGGGTCGACCCCGCCAAGGTAGTTGCCGTCGTCGAGACCAACTGCCGCGACAGTGCGAGCCCCCTGTCTGCACCCGACGCCGTCAGCGAGGCGATCGCCGGCCACGTCCTGGAATTCTTCGACTTCGAGGTGCGTGCTGGACGGATGCCGGCGGATACCTTGCTTCCGCTGCAGGCGGGCATCGGCAATGTCGCAAACGCGGTGCTCGGCGGTCTCGATCGGGGGCCGTATCGCGGCCTGACCTGCTACTCCGAGGTCATCCAGGACGGGATGCTCAAGCTGATCAAGGACGGAACCGTCGCGCATGCGTCGTCGACGGCTTTGGCGCTCACCGAAGAAGGCATCGAAGAACTGACCGCGAACGTCGATTTCTACCGCGAACACATCACGTTGCGTCCGCAGGAGATCAGCAACCATCCCGAGGTGATCCGCCGGCTCGGCGTCATCGCGATGAACGGCATGCTCGAGGCCGATATCTACGGCAACGTGAACTCGACCCACGTCATGGGCACGAAGATCATGAACGGAATCGGCGGTTCCGGCGACTTCACTCGCAACGGCTACGTCTCGATGTTCCTGAGCCCGTCGACAGCTCGAGGTGGCGCGATTTCTGCGATCGTCCCGATGGTGCCGCACGTCGACCACACCGAACACGACACCCAGGTGCTTGTCACGGAGCAAGGCCTGGCTGATCTGCGTGGCCTGTCGCCGCGACGTCGCGCCCGCCTGATCATCGACAAGTGTGCGCACCCCGAATTCCGTCCGCTGCTGCATGACTACGTCGCCCGCGCCGACGCACAGCCGGGCGCGGGTCAGACTCCGCACATCCTGGGCGAGGCTTTCTCGTTCCATCAGCGCTACATCGATACGGGCTCGATGCATCTGTCCTGACACCCGCGCAGTGAGAGAATGCGGGAGTGAACGGAACCGGTGTACCCGCAGATGTGCTTCGACGGGTTGCAGTAGCGGGAGCAGACGACGCCGGTGGATTGCCGATCGAACTTCTCGGCGATTTCCTCGATGTGATCAGTTCAGCCGTCTGTGACGGTAAACCGCTGCAGCGGAGGCAACTTCACCGATTCCGGAGCCGTGGCGAGGACGCGGCCGAGCAAGGTGTTGCGTTACGTGCGTTGCTTGATCTGTACCTCTCGTCTGCCTGGCGCCTATGGCGTGAGCTTCCCGCTGTCATTGCAGCGCAATCGGATCCGAACGCGGTAGTGGCAGCCGGCGAGGTGATGCTCCGGGCTGTCGACGACGCCGTCGCGGAACTGACGGAGGGGTTTCAGCTGGCGCAGCGCTCTCTCGTGCGTTCGCAAGTATCCGCGCGCCGCGAATTTGTGGACGATTTGTTGACCGGTGGCGCCGATGTTGTCGGATTGCTCGCTCGCGCTTCGAGTTTCGGGTTGCATTTGTCCGGACCGCATTCGGTGGCAGTCGTGACCGCTGCGCGTGAATTCACCGACGACAATCCTCTGGTCGGCGCTGTCGAGCGTGCAGTGCTCGGCAGTAAAGGTGATGCCGACGCGCTGGTCGCCAGCAAGAGCGGCAAACTCGTCATCGTGTTTGCGGCGCCGGATCGAGATGCAATCGACCATGTGCTTCGCGGAATTCGGTTGGCTCTCGAATCCGGGGCCGATGGCGCCGGACGCGTTCAGTTGCAACGACGCGCCATGGACGTGGCCTGGCAGATTGCGGTCGGACGACCGCGTACAACGGCCGCCGGTGTGGTGGCGTCGTACCGCGAAGCGCTCGACGCACTCGATCTCGCACAGCGGTTGTCGCTCGAGTCGCCGGTAATCGACGCGCGGGATCTGCTGGTCTATCGCGTGCTGGTCAACGACAGGCCGGCGGTCACCGACCTGATTCAGACTCTCCTCACGCCGCTGCTCGAAGCACGTGGGGGAGCAGAGCCGATGGTGGAGACGCTGCTCGCCTACTTCGCGGCGGGAGGGAACACGGCAAAGACGGCCCGGGATCTGCACCTGTCGGTACGGGCGGTGACCTACCGGTTGGATCGCATTCGCGAACTCACCGGCCAGAACGTGAATGATCCCGGCGACGGTTTTGCTCTGCACGCGGCGGTGCTCGGGGCCAAGCTTCTCGATTGGCCCCGAACTCCGCTCACCTGATTGCTCTCAGCTGATGTCGGGCAACCCGGGTAGCGAATAGCCTGATTCGTCGTCCCAGTCGACGGGCGTGTCGTCGAGCGAGACATCCCACTGCGCGTTCGGCAAGGCACGCCTGAGTTCAGTCAGTGCGTTGAACCAGTACACGAGGGACGGGATGATTTCCGTTTCGTCGTTCGAGATCTTGGTGGACCCGTTCAGGACCGTGTTCGGGATGTCCGAGTCGTACAAGTCGAGGACTTCGGCGTCGAAGGGGAACTCGTCGTTGTGCACGGCGATCAGACGGTCGATTTCCGTCCTCTCGTCGGCCGACAACGGTTCAGGGCGAACGGCGGAGTAGTACAACGAGGTGCTCATGCTTGCCAGGCTAGAACACTCGGACAGATTGCCGACATGCATAATCACGCCTAGATTGCCGTAACCCGGCAATTTCAGCGGGAAAAGTCGTCGACAAATAGACCGTGATGGTTTGAAGTCGGCAAGGAAAACTGGTGAAGACGGTGAAACGGCCGTCGTGATCGAAGTAATCGTCTTCCAGGCAAAGGAGAATCCCGTGACTGAAGTTAACCGTGGCAGTCGGGTAGGTGATCGGCGATGACGGTTCCCGTGTGGGCA
Organism: Rhodococcus globerulus; assembly: GCF_019334125.1. NCBI lineage: Bacteria > Bacillati > Actinomycetota > Actinomycetes > Mycobacteriales > Nocardiaceae > Rhodococcus > Rhodococcus globerulus. The sequence continues at coordinate 3,910,134 of NZ_CP079698.1, read as the reverse complement.
TGGGCCGCGTTTGCCGCCGTTATCGTCATCATGCTGCTGATCGACCTGCTTGCCCACCGCGGCGCGCACGTCATCGGATTCAAGGAAGCCGCCAGGTGGAGTGCACTCTGGGTCGGTTTGTCGCTGGTGTTCGCGGTGGTTGTCACCCTGACCTTGGGGGTGGACTCAGGTGTCGAATTCACCACGGCCTGGCTGCTGGAGAAGAGCCTCTCCGTTGACAACCTGTTTGTTTTCGCCCTGATCTTCGGTTACTTCAAGGTGCCGCGTGAGTACCAGCACCGCGTGCTGTTCTTCGGTGTCATCGGCGCCCTGATCTTCCGCGGTATCTTCCTCGCCGCTGGTGTCGCGATCGTCAGCAAGTTCACGGCAGTCCTGTTCGTGTTTGCCGCGATCCTGCTCTACAGCGCCTACAAGCTCCTCAAGGACGAGGACGAAAGCTTCGACCCCGGCACGTCGTTCGCGGTTCGCATGTTGCGCAAGATCATGCCGGTTCAGGACGAGTACGCCGGCACCAAGTTCTTCGTGAAGGAAGCCGGAAAGCGCATCGCAACACCGCTGTTCGCGGTTGTCGTAGCCATCGAAGCGGCCGACCTCGTGTTTGCCGTCGACAGTGTCCCGGCAGTTCTGGCAGTGAGCGACGACCCGTTCATCGTGTACTCCAGCAACGCGTTTGCGATCCTGGGTCTTCGTGCTCTGTACTTCCTGCTCTCGGGACTACTCGAGAAGTTCCACTACCTGTCCAAGGGACTGTCGATCATCCTCGCCTTCATCGGCGTGAAGCTGATCATGCAGGCCGGTCACAAGGTGATCAGCACTTCCATCCCCGAGATTCCGTCACTGGTAAGCCTCGCCGTGATCATCGTGGTGCTGGCAGGCTCGATCATCTTGAGCCTCAAGAAGCCGTTGCCGGAAAAGCCTGATGCAGAAGAGGTCGTGTCAGGTGACACACCGGTCGAGCTCGAGAAGGCGAGCGGTGACGCCGGCGCCCGGGATTCCGACATCGAGCTCGCAGCCGGCGAGCGCGACGACGATGACGACAAGGTGGATGCCCGTAGTAGGAGCTGATACCGACTGACCGAGAATGAAAGGGAGACCGCACTGTCTGCGGTCTCCCTTTCTCTGCCCGACCTCAGGGTCCAGGGAATTTGTTTGTGCAGTGACCTGAGGCGGAACAGCATTTATCCGTGGTGTATCCGAACTGCGATTGCGGCTTTAGCTGTTAGCGCAATATCGAAATCAGTCCACTCGGTGAGGAAGTCGGCGTCAGGTGATTGACATCTTGTTAGTCTGGCCCGGTGCCTGATCCCGCGACCACGTGTTATCCAGCATTGCCCGCGACAAGTTGGGCAGTGCTGGGAATGCTCACATTCGGTGAAGAACTCAGTGGTAGCGACCTGAAGAAGTGGGCTGATTGGAGCATTGGATTCTATTACTGGAGTCCTTCGGTAAGTCAAATTTACGCCGAGTTGAAGAAGCTGGAAGCACTGGGATTTGTTCGTTCGCGGGAGATTTCCGAATCGGGGCAGCGGAACCGACGAGTCTTCGAGATAACCGAATCCGGTATCGAGGTCGTCAGATTATGGTCACGCGAATCGCCGATCGAAACACCTGTCCTCAAACATGGCGTGATGTTGAGACTGTGGGTGGGTCACCTGAATGACCCCGATCAACTCAAAGCGATAGTGCTGGATCACATTTGTAATCTTCAGGCGAAGAAGCTCGAGGCAATAGAACATGCCGATCATTCCGAGAACGAACCAGGCTGGGCGTTTACCCAGATGAGTTTGCGATGGGTAGGCCGCCATTTTCAGGCGGAGATCGACCTCGCCTCCCAATTGCTCGATGATATCGATGAGGCCGCAGCTCGAATTGCGCAAGGAGACATCGATGCTTTCGGCTTGCCCCGCCCCGTACGCGGCGGCAGGTGGAAGGAGATCTGAGCGCGACGCGTTCCGTCTGACTGCTATTCCGATTTGTCATCGAATTGAAGATGCACGACTCTCTTGACGTTATACATCGGCCAGTGGCGCGACGTCGTCGGCTGCAGCGGCCATGGTGCGACTACGTTCGGAGATGAGTGGATCCATTGCATCCCACCATTGCCTCAGGCTGGTGTCACCGCGGCTCAGGCGAGTCATTGCCCACCAACCGGTGGTTCCGTCGACGGTCCAGGTGATCGTCACGACGTTGGGTTCGCTGTCGGACCACAACGGCGGACTGACAAGTATGCTGTCGAGCATCAGGCCGCGACGACTGGCACCAGGCAGGTAGCCGGCACGGAATTCGTCGACAAACTTCTTCCCACATCCGCGATTCGTGACGATCCGGTCGACCACGTAGAGCGTCTCGCCTGCCATGCCCGCAGGCTACGGTGTACCTAATCCTCTGCGGTACTTTCGATCTCACCTAGCGGGAGGTTGCTCCGGGGTGGCACGTTGCTCCGAAGCTGCAAGGGAACGCGGCGGGCGCAGACCCAGCCACCCCACCAAGCCCACCAGAACGAAGGCGACGGCGGCGGTCGAAAACGTGACAGTGAAGGCGGATTCACTGGGCATCGCAGGTACTCCTTCGGGGAGATTCGCAATTGTCATCGACGCCAGAATCGTTGTCACCACTGCGCTGCCGATGGCACTGCCGGTGGAACGTGAGATCGAGTTGATGCCGTTGGCGATGCCGCTCTGATGATGTGGCACGTTGGACATGATGATGGCGGGCATGGCTGCATAACCGAGGCTGAGGGCGGCGCCGATCACCATGCCTGCACCGATAACCGATGCGGTGTGCGTGTGGTCGAACGCCAGCCACGCGAACGGCAACGCCCCGAGGACCGCGGTGAGCCCCAGGACGAAGCGTGGCCCACGCAGCCTGATGAGTCGACCGCCGATCGGGGCGGCGATCAAGGAAACCAACGCGCCTGGCAGCAAGAATTCGACCGACGCACGCAGAATGCTCGCGTCGAACCCGTAGCCGGTGAGATCGCGGGGAAGTTGTGCGAGATACGAGATCCCGAGGAAGTTTGCGAACATGCCGAAACCCACCACGACGCCGGCAAGATTTGCCATCATCACCGGGCGGTGGACGAACATCCGCATGTCGACCAGCGGTTCGTCGACGATCTTCTCGATCCACACCCAGACTGCGAACATCACGATCGAGGCCAGAAAGACGATGATCGTCAAGGGCGAGCGCCAACCCCATTGGTGGCCTTGAGAAATCGACAGCAGAAGCAGAAGTAGTGCTGCTCCCAGACTCAGCGCACCGATGAGGTCCACGCGCCCACCGCTTTTGTGTGTGGTGGGCGGGACCAGGGTGATGACGGCAATCAAGGCCAGCACCGCGAATCCTGTGGCCATCCAGAAGGCGTTGCGGTAGTCGGCGTCGGGGCCGGACGTGAGAAGCCCCGTGGCAACAAGGGCCAGCCCACTGCCGAACGCGAGAGTTCCACTGACCAAGGCCATTGCGCCGGGAAGCCTGTGCGGCCGTAGCTCTTCACGCAAGACCGAGAGTGCCAGCGGGAAGATCGCGGTTGCTGTTCCCTGAAGAACCCGACCGAGAATGAGCAGTGGCAGATTATGTGCCAGCGCGGCGACGATCGAACCGATCACCATGACGACAAGAACGCCGACCAGTGTGCGTTTCTTGCCATGCTGGTCCCCGTAGCGGCCCAGTAGCGGGGTGAAAACCGCCGCAGACAGCAGCGTGGCCGTTGTCACCCAACTGACGCCGGCGGTCGAGACTCCCAGGTCGGATTGGATCCGCCCGAGAATCGGAACCGGCAACGTCTGCATCATCGAGACGATCATCGCGGCCAAGCTCAGGGCCGCGATGATCACCGCTTCTCGGCGCGGAGAGGGTGCGATGGATTCGACTGCGAAGTTCGCGGCAGCAGTGTTCGTCGTAGCGGTATTCGTCAATGGGTCCTTCTCGGGAACTACAAGAGAAATGTATTTAATGTGGCGAAGTAAATTTCTCTGGATGGTAGGTCCGGGGAATTGATCCCGTCAACGGTTGTGTTCACCGAAGCTCGCTGGGAATCAGTCGAACAGCAACACCGGCTTGAGCACACTGCCGTTCTTGATGCCCTCAGCGGCTTCGTTGATCTGATCGAACCGGAAGTACTTCACCAGCTTTTCCAAGGGGAAACGCCCCTGCTCGATCAGCGACACCAGCGATGGCAGAAATACCTGCGGCACCGCGTCGCCCTCCGTGACACCGATAAACTTGCGCCCGTTGAGCAGGTAATTTACGTCCACCGCCACAGTGGTTCCGGCTGCGGGAGCGCCGATGGCAGCGACGGTACCCAGCGGAGCGAGGCATTCGATCGCAGTCGCAAGCACCGCGACGTTGCCGGTGGCGTCGATGGCGTAGTCGATGCCTAGACCGCCGCTGATCCGGTCCAGTTCCGCTGCGGCGTCAACGTCCTTCGAATTGATCACATCGGTGGCGCCGAGTTCGCGTGCCAGGTCGAGGCGAGACGGCACGATGTCGATCGCGAAGATGCGCTCCGCACCCGTCAGCTTTGCAGCCATGACTGCCGCCATGCCCACTGCTCCGACACCGAAGATTGCGATGGTCGAGCCGGATTCCGGCTTCAGGATGTTGAGTACCGCTCCTGCACCGGTCTGGATGCCGCATCCGAGCGGAGCGAGTAGACCGAGATCAGCGGTGTCGGAGACCTTCGTGACGCCGCGCTCGTCGGCAAGGGCATATGTGGAGAACGAGGATTGAGCAAAGAAGTGGCCGCTCACGTCTTCGCCGCCTCGCGAGATCGTGGCAGTGCCGTCGGCTCGACTACCACCGATAAGATTGCGCGGCAAGAACTCCTGACAATACGCGGGGTGTGCTGTGCGGCAGTTTCGGCACGTTCCACAACTGGTGAAGGACAGCAGGACCTTGTCACCGGGCTTGACCGTGGTGACGGCGTTGCCCACTTCTTCGACGATGCCCGCTCCCTCGTGGCCCAGAACGCCGGGTAACGGGAAGGGAATGTGGCCGGCTTGAACGCCGAGGTCGGTGCCGCACACACCCGCGGCCACGATGCGGACCAGAACCTCGTCCGCCCGTGGCGTGTCCAGTGTGACGTCGCCGATGGTGAAGGGTTCGCCGATCTTGTCGACAACGGCCGCGCGTGCCGCGTGGGTCATGTTGCGCTCCTGTTCTATTCGGGTCAGAAGGGGTAAACGGGCAATGTGCTCTGCGCCGTTACCCACTGTGTTTCGGTGAAGGCGTCGAGGTTGGCACTGATGCCGCCGACGCGACCCCCGTTGCCGGAGGATGCCATGCCGCCGAAGGGAATGACAGCCTCGTCGCCGACAGTCTGATCGTTGATGTGCACGAGGCCGGTCGGGATCTGCTGGGCGATTTCGAGCCCACGCATGGCGTCGGCGGTCAGAATGCCCAGGGACAGGCCGTATTCGGAGTTGTTGGCGATGGCGATCGCCTGGTCGACGCTCGCGAAGGACGTCACCGGGGCGACGGGCCCGAACACCTCGTCGGCAAAGGCGGGGGCTGTGAGTGGCGTATCGGCCAGGACTGTCGGTCGGTAGAAGAGGTCTTCGTAGGTTCCGCCTGCGGCCAGTTTTGCTCCGGCCGCAATGCTTTCGGTGACGAGCGAGTGGATGTGGTCGCGCTGTTTGGCGTCGATGATGGGGCCGAGCGCTACCTGGCCGGTGAAGGGGTCGCCGACCGGAAGTTTCTCGGCGTGCTCGGCGAGGAGTGCAGTGTAATCGGCGACGATGCTCTCGTGTACCAATTGGCGGCCGGTCGTCATGCAGATCTGCCCCTGGTGCATGAATGAGCCGAAAGCGCCTACTGACACTGCTTTTTCGAGGTCGACATCGTCCATCACGATCAGGGCGTTGTTGCCACCTAGTTCGAGATGGGCGCGCTTGAGATGACGTCCGGCCAGTTCGCCGACTGCCCGGCCGGCGCGAGTCGATCCGGTGAAGGCGATGACGCGGATGCTCGGATGAACCACGATGGCCTCACCCGCGTCGGCGCCACCAGGCAGCATGCTGAACACGCCGGCGGGCAAGCCGGCTTCTTCGAAGATGCGGGCGAGGACCACGCCGCCACAGATTGCGGTGCGTGGATCTGGCTTGAGGATCACCGCATTGCCCAGTGCGAGGGCGGGTGCAACCGCGCGGATGGCCAGGATGATCGGAAAGTTGAAAGGCGCGATGACGCCGACAGTTCCGACGGGGACGCGCCGCGAGAAGCTGAGGCGAGGCTGTTCCGAACGCAGAACCTCCCCGACCGGGTGGGCGGCCAGGGCAGCTGCGTTGTAGCACTCCTCAGCGGCGGTGTGGGTTTCCAGCCCGGCCTTGGCCGGAATGCTGCCGGCCTCACGGACTACCCACTCACCGATTTCGTCGGCGTATTGCTCGAACAGGTGACCCGCGCGGCGCAAAACGGCTGCTCGCTCGGTGTACGGCCGTGCTGCCCAGTCTTTCTGGGCCGCGGCGGCCCTCGTGGCTGCGGCAGCGACATCGTCAGGCGTGGCCATGCCGACTGTGCTGAGCTGATTACCTGTTGCGGGTTCGACAACTATGCGATCTGTGGCCCCGCCGGCGATCCATTCTCCGGCAAAGATCTTCGATTCCCAGACCGGTTCGGTCATCAAACTCGTCATGGTCGCTCCTTGAAAAAGGGGATGCGCCGCTCGGCCGCATCACATGGTTACTCACCACGCTGCTCTGCCAAGGAACTGATGACCACCCAACTTTCACTCAGTGAAAGACGGGTTCATGGAATCTTTGAGTGCCTGAATCAGATCGTTGAATTCCGGCACATGTGTGGCGCCGCTGCGGGTAACGCCGGAGACAGGGATTCGCAAGCGCCCGTGAGCTTCTCGCATGAAGCTGATTCCGGCGCGCGGGGATTCGCCGGCGGTGATCGAGTACAGGAGGGTCCAGGCCTTTGGGTTCGTGATGACGTCGAGCGTGGCGGTGTGATCGCTCGGAATTGCCGGACCCAACTGCACTCGACGCCCGATTTCCCGGAACGCGTCTTCCACGACCTGGTGAATCAAAACCTGGCTTTGGCGAGGTGGCAGCAGTAGCGGATAGGCGGCAAGATCATTCAGATCGACGCTCTGCTGGCCGGCCAATGGGTGGCGACTCGACATGACGATCAGCAGATCTTCGACGCCGAGGTCGATAGGCTCGAGCCCGGGGCGATCGACGCTGCCGCGAATAAGCGCAATGTCTGCATCGCCCGACGCCACGGCGTCCATTCGGTGCGCAAAACTCTTGATCACGAACTCCACATCGAGGTCCGGATGTCGTTCGCGCACATGGGCAATCGCATCGAGTGTCTGACCGGCAAAACTCATGTTTCCCGTGATGCGGATGCGTGCGCTGGGATCGCGTGCCACCGAGTACGCCATGGTTTCGAGACTGAGAACCTGCTGGGCGATCGGCACCAACCGGGAGCCTGCCGGTGACAGGTGCACGGCCCGGGTGGACCGCTCGAAGAGCGTCGCGCCGAGTTCCTTTTCCAGTCGCGCGACCTGATGGCTGATGGCGGATTGGGAGATGAAGCACCGTTCGGCAGCACGGCTGAAGCTCAGTTCCTCGCTGACGACGAGAAAATACTTGAGTTGGCGAAAGTCCATACCGACATCCTACTTATGAGCAAAACAGATAACAGTCTTGCGAATACTGCAGCTAGCTGGACTGAGCCTATGACCGTTCCATACGGTAATAGTCATACTTTCAATTTGGTTTAGGAGTTTGTGGTGGACAGAACTGCTGCGGGTCGCGCAGATGTGGATGCAACGGGACACGAGAAGACTCAGGTCGTCATCGTCGGATCCGGGTTCGGGGCACTTGCTGCCGCGAAGACGCTCACGAAGTCCAAGACGCCGTTTGTCCTCATCTCCGAGACCACTGAGCACCTCTTTCAACCGCTGCTCTACCAGGTTGCGACCGGCGTGCTCTCGGCCGGCGAAATCGCTCCGCCGATCCGCAACATCCTGCAGAAGTTCCCCGACGCGGATGTTCGTCTCGGACGCGTCGTCGAGGTCAATGCCGAAGACAACACAATCGTGTACGAGGCGTCGGGCCAACGGCACACGCTCGGATATCGCTCATTGATCGCAGCAACAGGAGCAACGCAGGCGTACTTCGGCCGCGACGAGTTTGCCGAGGTCACGTACAAGCTCAAGACCGTCGAAGACGCGGAATTGCTTCGTAAGCAAATCCTGCGCTGCTTCGAAGAGGCTCACACCACCACCGACGCACTCACTCGCAAGAACCTGCTGAGCTTTGTTGTTGTCGGTGCCGGTGCAACGGGTGTCGAGTTGGCCGGTCAGATCAAGGAATTGGCGCGACGCTATTTCGCGATGGCTATCAACAACATCAGTGCAGAAGAAGTCACTGTCACCATGGTCGAAGGCGCCGGCGTTGCACTGCCCGCCTTCGGTGGCAAGCTCAGTGAATACACGCAGAAATCGCTCGAGAAGTCCGGTGTCGAGGTAGTTCTCAACACTATGGTCACCGCCATCGACGGGCATGGCGTCACGGTGTCGTCGATCCCGACCAAGGAAGAGAAGCGTATCGACGCCGAGACCGTCATTTGGTCGGCAGGCGTGCGCGCCAACGACTTTGCCGCAGTTCTCGGAGCCGCAACCGGTTGTGAGAGTGACCGTGCCGGCCGACTCCTCATCAATCCCGACCTCACGGTGGGCGGCTTCGCCAACGTGTATGCCGTCGGCGACATGACCTCGCTCAACGGGTTGCCGGGCCAGTCGCCCGTCGCGATGCAGGGTGGCCGTCACGCTGCCAAGATTGTCAATGGAAAGCGCAAGGCCGGAACGCCTTTCAAGTACATGGACAAGGGCAGCATGTCGATCATCAGCCGATTCAGCGCTGTGGTCCGGGTGGGCAAGAAGATCGAATTCAAGGGCACCATCGCGTGGTTCATGTGGTTGGCCGTGCACGTCATGTACATGGTGGGCTTCCGAAACCGTTATGTCGCAGTGATGTCCTGGTTCGGGTCGTTCATCGGCCACCGTCGCCCGCACTTCCACTACACGCAGGAACCGGTGAAAATCGAGGATGCTCCACCGGTGCTCGAAAAGGAACCCGAGTTGGCGCACTCCGCCTGATTCTCGCGCTGCCCGGTAACGCAGGTTCTTCCAACGCCCACTTCGCTACGCGCGAGGTGGGCGTTGGCCTTGCAGCATCCGTTCGCGCAAACTGTCGTAAATAGGTGCTGACCCGGCCAATGTCGCGACGACGACTGCGGCAGCGGTGGCGGCGAGCATCGGAACCAGCACCGAAGTGACGGCTGTCATTTCCACGACGATCACAATGCCGGTGAACGGCGCCCGCACCACAGCGCCGAAGAACGCGGCCATACCGACCATCGCCATCGCGACGGTAACTCCGGCGTCGACGCCGGGGATGAAGCTTGCCAGCCCGGCAAATAACGAACCCCAGAGCGCGCCGAGGGCGAGTAGCGGAGCAAAAAGGCCTCCGGGAGTTCCTGCGGCGTAGGACAGCGGGCCGGTGAAGAATCGAACAACCAAGTACAGCAACAGAATCGGCATGACGAAGGTGCGCCCACCGACAAGTATCTGCGAGACTGTATCGCCGCCGCCGGCAACCAGCGGGTTGAGAAACAGAACGACGCCGATGACGGCACCGATCATCGCTCCGATGGCGGTCGGCGGAATACGACGATGGCGCGCAACAAGATCGAGCATGCCCAGAATCAGGCGGTTGTAGAAAATCCCCAGTATCCCGGTGAGCAGTCCGAAGACGACAAACAGCGGTAGGAGCGCAATCTGTGGGCTTGGGACGGTGCCGGCCGCGAAGTCAGGCCGATCACCTATCACCAGCCGTGAGCATGCCACTGCCACCGCTACGCCGAACAGGGTGGGAAGGACGGTGCGGAGCCGGAACGATTTGGTGACTTCCTCGCAGACGAACAAAGCGCCACCGATGGGCGCGTTGAATGCCACGGCAAGTCCGGCTCCGGCAGTGGATGTTTGAAGCAGTCGCACATCCGGTACCGAAAGCCGGGCTCGCCGACCTGCTTCTGCTCCGATCGCCGCACCCATATGCACGGTGGGCCCTTCGCGACCGAGCACGAGTCCCGAGCCGATCGCCAGTAGGCCGCCCACAAATCTTGCGGGCACGAGGACAAGACGTGGAGGTTGTGCCTCGCCGCGGAAGACGGCTTCCACATGCTGGATACCGCTTCCCGCTGCCAGTGGCACGCGTTGCACGATCATGACGGCAAGCGCTGTGCACAACGCCACCAGTGCAACGGGGACAAGCCAGCCGACATAGGGAATCCCATGTGACCATTCCAGAATCGCCTCGCGCAGACTGTCCGCCCTGTGCAGGCACCACCGGAACGCTCCACCGACGAAGCCGACACAAGCTCCGGCGACGATCGCGAGCAGGCATAGCAGCACCAACCCGCGGCTGGCTTCACGCGGTTCGTCGCCGATATCGTCCGCGGTCATCGTGGTCAGTCCTACCTGACGGTCACAACTCTCGAAACGTGAATTGCGTGGAACATGCGTCGTGTGAACGGTAACGCATGTGCGCTGGCAGCCTGTGCGTTACTCGCGCTCGGAGAGAATTTTCTGCACGGCGAGGTGGCTGAAGAGCATGCTGGTGCCGATGGGATTTCCGCCGCCGGGATAGACCGTTCCACTTGGCGCAGCCATGGTGTTACCCGCCGCGTAGAGGCCGGGAATCGGGTTGTGCGACGTATCGAGAACTCGAGCTGCCGTGTCGGTGCGCAGCCCGCCCTTGGTGCCGAGGTCGGAGATTCCGAACGCCGCCGCGTGGAACGGGCCCTGCTCGATCGTCACCAGTGGTGGTTCGCCGCCCGAGAACGCACGATCATAGGCTTCGTCACCACGGCCGAAGTCCTCGTCGACGCCGTTTTCGACCATCTTGTTGAATCGAGCGACTGTCTCCACCAGTATTTCGGACGGTACTCGGATCTTTTCGGCGAGGGCTTCAAGGGTGTCGGCGGTGTGCCACAGGCCTGCGTCGACGTACTTTTCAGTCGCTGTCATCGACACGTTCGGTGCCTGCACCGGCGGGCGCTCGCCCTCCTTGTCGTCGTAGATCATCCAGTACGGCAGGGTGAGGGTGCCCTGTTCCATCTGAGCGATCACATCGCGCCCGAGTCGGTCGTACGGAGCCGACTCGTTGACGAAGCGTGCACCGTCCTGGTTGACGAAGATGCCGCCGGTGAACCACAGTGCGAACGCAGAACGCCCGTCGGGATGGGTCAGTCCGGGTGACCACCATGCCTGATCCATGAGGTCGGTGTCAGCGCCGACTGCGATGGCAGCCTGATGCGCTTTGCCGAGGTTCGCTCCGGGCCCCATGGTGTCGCGGGCGTGGCCGGGAACCCCGAACTTCTGTCGCAGTTCGTCATTCGCCTCGAAACCTCCGGCTGCCAGGATCACGCCGCTGCGGGCACGGATGGCTACGCGCTGTCCATCGCGTTCGACGATGGCGCCGACGACGGCTCCTTCTTCGACCACAAGCTCGACAAGCGGGCTGTTCAAGGTCAACTTCGCATTCGGATACTTTTCGATGGCTTTGAGGAAGCGGGCTATCAGTGCTCGTCCGCCGATGAAAAAGTCGTCGGGTTGCGGGATCCCGAGACGGTCGAAGTCGAGGGGGCCGCGCACAACCTCCCGCAGTTCCGGCGCCTGCGAGACAGGGAGCGGGGTGGGCATGGTGTGCCGTTGTCCATCAAGGCGGGCTTTGGGCGCCTTGCCGAAATAGTCGGGCCAGGGGAGCATTTCGAACTTCAAGATTTCGTCTTGTTCGAGGTACTCGATCAGGGGGCCGCCGCCGCGGACGTACGTGTCCTGCAACTCGCGCGGAGTACGGTCGCCGACTACGGCGTGGTAGTACTCGAGCGCGTCCTCGATGGTGTCGTCGGTACCCGCGCGTTGCAGCGCCGGGTTGCACGGAAACCAGACGCCGCCGCCGCCGGAATATGCGGTGGTGCCGCCGAATTTGTCGGTCGCCTCGATGAGATTGACGGTCAGTCCCTCGCGAGCCGCCGTGTAGGCGCCGGTGACGCCGCCGCCGCCGGAACCGACCACCAGCACGTCATATTCTTCGTTCCAGTTCATCATCATTCAGCCTTTCCCGGCTACGCCGGTTTTCCAGGTGGGTTCTTCCGCGCACGGAAAGCTACTGGTTGTGCAGATGCGAAGCGGGAAACCATGTCGTCAGTGATGTCCTCGACGTCGACGTAAGGTGATTTTAAGCACGGCCTCACCCGCGTGCGGTTGTCGATGTTCCAGTGAACGGGATACAAAATTCAGCCCGCCCGTGTTCAGAGTTCCAGGAGCAAGCTGACCCCGAGGGTCGTCATCATCACGGCGATAATGGCGTCGAGAACTCGCCAGGCATTGGGTTTGGCAAAAAGTGGCGTCAGCAGACGTGCGCCGTAACCGAGAGCGGCAAACCAGAGTGCGCTGGCGGTCATGGCGCCGGCAGCAAACCACCACCGTCCGATCTCGCCGCGGCCGTTGGCAATCGAACCCATCAGTATCACGGTGTCGAGGTAGACATGTGGGTTCAGCCAGGTGAGAGCCAATGCCATAGTGATGGCGGCAAGCCTTGATCCGTTGCCGTGTTGATCGGGCGCCAACGTCTGCGGCCGGACGGCACGTTTGGCAGCGAACACTGCATAGCTGAGTAGGAAAATCGCACCGGCAACGCGAACGAAAGTGATCAGTGACGGTGCGTGTTCGAGAATGGCTCCAATTCCACTGATGCCGGCGAGAATCAGAATTGCGTCCGAAACGGCGCAGACTGTCACGATCGGGAGTACGTGCGAGCGCGTGAGGCCTTGGCGAAGTACAAACGCATTCTGGGCACCGATCGCAACGATCAACGAGAGTCCGACACCAAAACCGACGACGGCGGACGTCGGGTCACTATTGCTGAGCATGTCACCAGCCTGGCCGTCGAATAATCAGCAGTCCAGCTAATGATTCTTAAGCCACATAAGAGTAGCTTCAGATCATGCTGGACATTGAGCAGTTGAAAGCGCTCCACGCCGCGGTAGACGAGGGAACATTCGACGCGGCTGCTCGGAAACTGCACATCACGCCATCTGCAGTCAGTCAGCGGATCAAAGCACTCGAACGTGCGGTGGGCCGGATTCTGCTGCAACGCACCAAGCCGGTCCAGGTCACCGACTCGGGGCGCGAGGTACTGCGATTGGCCCGTCAGATAGATGCTCTCTCGCGGGATACCATGCGCGAGTTGGGTCTTGACAACGAACAGGGCTCACTGGCTCGTATCTCGGTTGCGGTCAACGCAGACTCGTTGTCCACGTGGGTACTTCAGGTGCTTGCAGATTTCACGGCCGAAGCGAGTTTCGACTTTCATCTCGACGATCAGGACCATACAACCGATCTCCTCCGTGACGGGTCGGTGATGGCGGCAGTAACCTCGGCGGCGACGCCAATTCAAGGGTGCACGTCGAGCCGGCTCGGCATCATGCGATACCGGCCGATGGCAAGCGTCGAATTCTGTGACAGATGGTTTTCGGACGGTGTTACGGCAGAAGCACTTTCAGCCGCACCGGTGGTGGTGTTCAACCGCAAGGATTTGCTGCAGGACAGGTACTTGCGCAGGAAGGTCGGCTACCCCGTTGACCCTCCTCGTCACCAGGTGCCCTCGTCTGCGGGTTTTTCGGATGCGGTGCGACTGGGCTACGGCTGGGGTCTGTTGCCTGATCTGCAAAGTCACGAATCGGCGTATGCGCTGATCGGGTTCGATCCGGATTTTGTCTACGACGTGCCGCTGTTCTGGCAGCAGTGGAAGTTGTCGCCGCCCATCTTGGTACGAATCGCCGACGCCGTTGCTGCTCGTGCCCAGGAGATCTTGCCTCAATCGAGTGCCTGACCGATTGTGCTCCGGAGACAAAGAAATTGGGCAAGTTGAGCCTCCGCGACCGTTTCTTCGGCCCCAGATCGCCGATAGTGTTCTGAGTCACATGCAATGAAAGGTGCTGACTCACGTGGTGGACATCGGATATCTGGCCCCCGATCTGGCAAAGAAGTACGGATCCGCTCCGTGCCTTCGTGACGATAGAAGCGAACTGACCTATGCGGAGTTCGCCGATCGCGTAGAAGCTGTTGCGGCGCAACTCGCAAGCCGGGGTATCGGGCGTGGTGACGTCATTGCGATCATGCTTCCCAACCGAGTCGAGTTGGTGACGGCGATCATGGCGGCCTGGCGCGTCGGCGCCGCTGCGACACCGATCAATCCGATGTTCACGGCCAATGAGGCCGACTATCAGATCATGGATTCCGGTGCGCAACTGGTTGTTACGTCTGGACTGGGTGCACCGAACGGTGGACGCGCAGTGCTGTGCGTCGATGATCTGGCTGTTGCGCCACCATCCGTACCGTTGCCGGACGTCGCCGTGGCGGAGGAAGACCTTGCGCTCTTGATCTACACCAGTGGATCTACGGGTACCCCCAAGGGCGTCATTCTGACCCATGCCAACCTGCAGTTCATGGCGTCGTCGATGGGGCGCAGCATCGGCATCACGGGAGCGGACCATTGTCTTCTGGTACTGCCCTTGTTTCACGTCAATGCTATTTGTGTGAGCGTTCTCGCCCCGCTGATCGTCGGCGGTCAGGTCAGTATCACCGGAAAGTTCTCGGTATCAAGGTTCTTCGACGACGTGGCACGCTTGCGGCCCACCTACTTTTCCGCCGTTCCCGCCATCTACGCGATGCTGACCTCGCAGTCCGAAGGTGCAACGCTCGACACGGCGTCGTTGCGACTAGGTGTCTGCGGCGCCGCACCGATCAGTAAGGAACTGCTCGAACGCGCCGAGGAACGGTTCGGTTTTGTCATCGTGGAAGGCTACGGATTGACCGAGGGAACATGTGCGTCTGCGTGTAATCCCTATGACGGCATTCGCAAACTCGGCACAGTCGGCCCTGCGTTGCCCGGGCAAGAGATTGCGATCCTCGCCGACGACGGGACTCTTGCTCGGCGTGGTGTCGCGGGCGAGGTAATCATCAAGGGTGCCAACGTGATGCGTGGCTACCTGAACAGACCGGAAGAGACAGCCAAAACTGTTGTGGACGGTTGGCTGCATACCGGCGACGTCGGGTTTCTGGACGAGGATGGTTACCTGACTCTGGTCGACCGCATCAAAGACATGATCATCCGGGGAGGAGAAAACATCTACCCCAAGGAAATCGAAAACTCGCTTGCCACGCACCCTTCCGTGTTGGAGGCCGCTGTGATCGGGGCTCCGCACCAGGTCTACGGAGAGGTACCTGTTGCCTATGTTGTTGCGTATCCGGATTCGCCTGTCACGGAAAACGAACTGCTCGAACATGTCACGGCGCTCCTCACTCGCGTGAAGCTGCCAGTGGCGATCTACGTCGTCGACGCGCTACCCCGAAACCCGGTGGGCAAGATCGACAAACCTGGAATGCGGCGAGCATTGAGCGTCGAACCCGCTCGCTAGCCACATCCCGTAATACCCGAATAACTCGATGACGTGCGTCGAGTTGATCCGTCATGCCCACATATTGCACATCAGGAGCACACCATGGGATTCAAAGAAGGAAACTCCCCTCCCGTCGACCCGGCCACGTTCATGGACAAGCCTTTCCTCGAGCGTCTTCGCGACATGTCCACGCACTGGGTTGATTACGGCTTCGGGACACCGAAGATGGTCCACACCGTCTACATCATGAAGTTGCTGTTCCTCTACCTATTGGCCGGAACGGCAGTTGCGACATTGACTTCCGGTCTTTCCTGGGTTGATCCAGGATCTTGGTGGAATCAGCCCATCGTCTACCAAAAGCTGATCCTGTGGACGATGATGCTCGAGATGCTGGGCCTGGCAGGTTCGTGGGGCCCGCTGGCCGGTCACTTCAAACCGATGACCGGTGGCGTCCTCTACTGGATTCGGCCGGGAACGATTCGCCTGCCACCGTGGCCGGGCAAAGTTCCACTCAGTTCCGGCGACACCCGGACGGTGTTCGACGTGCTCATCTACGTCGCCGCTGTTGCCAATCTTCTTGTTGCCACAGTGCTTCCAGGAGTGCACACCACGGGAATCGACGCGGCGATCGCCGATAACGCCGGACTGGTACGCCCGACCGCCCTGTACTCGTTCCTGGTCCTCATGGCGATTCTTGGTCTGCGCGACAAGGTCCCGTTCATCGCCGCGCGCAGCGAGCAGTACCTGCCGGCTATTTTCTTCTTCACGTTCCTGCCGTTCGTCGACATGATCCTGGCGCTCAAGTTGCTGATCGTCATGGTGTGGATCGGAGCCGGTATCTCGAAGTTCGGTCGCCACTTCTCACTGGTGGTTCCGCCGATGTTGAGTAATACACCGTGGATTCCCTCGAAGAAGATCAAGCGCGCGCACTACCGTAATTTCCCCGAAGACCTGCGGCCCTCACACCTCGGTGGCGGAGTTGCACACGTGGCGGGAACGATGGTCGAGATCGTCACACCGTTGATCCTGCTGTTCTCCACCAACAAGACCCTGACCATTCTTGCCGTAATTCTCATGGTCGGATTCCACCTGTTCATCGCGTCGACCTTCCCGTTGGCTGTTCCACTGGAATGGAACCTGCTGTTTGCCTACGCGGCGGCGTTCCTGTTCCTCGGCTTCCCGGCGTGGGACGGCTACGGTCTCGGTGCCATGTCCTCGCCGTGGATTACCGTGGGAATTGTTGCAGCACTTGCTTTCTTCCCGATTCTCGGCAATCTTCGACCCGATCTCGTGTCGTTCCTGCCCTCCATGCGTCAGTACGCCGGCAACTGGGCGTCTGCGACGTGGGCATTCGCGCCGGGTGCAGAAGCCAAGATCGACCAGTGCATCAAGCGTCCGTCGCCCGATACCCGTAATCAGTTGATGACGATGTACCCCGAAGACGTGTCCGACGTCGTTCTGCATCAGCTGTTGGGGTGGCGTTCGATGCACAGCCAGGGGCGCGCGCTGTTCTCGCTGATGCTCCGGCACCTCGGTGAGGACATCAACACGTACTCCTTGCGGGAGGCCGAATTCATGTGCAACTCCATCGTCGCCTTCAACTTCGGCGACGGCCATCTGCACGACGAGAAGATGATCGCGGCGATTCAGCGTCGTTGCAACTTCGCGCCGGGCGAGTTCCTGGTGACGTGGATCGAATCCCAGCCCATCCACAAGGGCACGCAGGAGTACAAGGTGATCGACGCGGCGTTGGGCGTCATCGAACGGGGCACCTTCAAGGTGGCCGACGCGGTAGCCGAACAACCGTGGTTGCCGAATGGCCCCATTCCGTTCGATGTTCAGTGGACACTGGACGTACGAGCTGACCGCGCGGCGACAGACCCGCAGGTCGTCTCCGAGCCGAGGATGCGAACGAAGACCAGCGGTATAGAGCAAGAGGTGGGTAAGTGACAAAGGCCGTAGTTGTCGGCAGCGGGCCGAACGGGCTCGCTGCCGCGGTACACCTTGCCAGGAGCGGTGTGGACGTGCAGGTACTCGAGGCCGCCGACCAGATCGGCGGAGGAACACGCTCCGGTCCGATCGACGTGCCCGGGTTGATCCACGATCACTGCTCGGCGTTTCACCCGATGGGTATCGGTTCGCCGTACCTGTCCAAGCTCGACCTCGAGCGGTACGGGTTGATTTGGCGGTGGGCCGAGGCGGACTGTGCGCACCCCCTCGACAACGGAGATGCCGGTGTTCTGTATCGCTCGCTGGAGCAGACCGCAGCGGGGCTCGGCGCGGACGGGCAGCGATGGCAACGCATGTTCAGCGACCTGTCGACTGGTTTCGACGCGCTGGCGTCCGACCTGATGCGCCCCATCGTGAACGTTCCGCGGCATCCGCTGAGGCTTGCGGCTTTCGGTCCGCGAGCACTGCTTCCGGCAACCGTGACCGCGAAATTGTGGAAGACGGACAAGGGCAAGGCTTTGTTCGGTGGGGTCGCCGCGCACGCCTTCTATCCACTTCACCGTCCGGCCACATCGGCCGTGGGGTTGATGATCACCGCGGCTGGTCACCGCTACGGATGGCCAGTTGCCGAGGGCGGTTCACGCTCCATCACCGATGCGTTAGCGGCGATGCTCCTCGATCATGGTGGCAAGATCGACACCGGTATCCGGGTGCGCACAGCTGTCGAGATTCCGGACGCCGATGTTGTTCTGATGGATGTCAATCCAGTTGGTGCTCTCGAAATCCTGGGGGATCGTCTCCCCGCCCGAGTGGCAAAGGCCTACCGGAAGTTCAAGTTGGCACCCGGCGCTTTCAAGGTTGATTTTGCGATCGAAGGTCATGTGCCGTGGACTAACCCGGATTGTGCGCGGGCCGGAACAGTCCATCTGGCAGGTGGTTTCGACGAAATTGTGGCAAATGAGCGTGAGACGAATGCGGGGCGCATGCCGCAGCGACCGTTTGTGCTCTTAGGGCAGCAATACCTCGCTGATCCCACCCGCTCTGCCGGGAACATCCATCCGCTGTACGCCTATGCCCATGTGCCACACGGATATACCGGCGACGCTACGGAGGCGATCATCCGCCAGATCGAAAGGTTTGCACCGGGGTTCCGGGATCAGATCGTGGCCACATCGAGTCGCAGTACCGCTGATCTGGCACAGGACAATCCGAATCAGGTGGGCGGCGACATCATCGGAGGAGCAAATTCCGAACTGCAAGTGGTTTTGCGTCCGCGCATCGCTGTAGATCCGTACAGTACCGGGATCGAGGGTACGTACCTTTGCTCGGCGTCGACGCCGCCAGGGGCCGGGGCACACGGAATGTGCGGGTACAACGCGGCCGAATCTGCACTGAAGTATCTCAGGCGGAAGGGTGCGGAGGTTTTGTGACGGGTCCATCGCACAAGGATCGAGACGCCGTCGCGAGGCGGCGCCTCGCCCGGGTGCCGGCTGCCGCCGAACCGGAAGTTCTTGCCGTGGTTGCAGAATTGGCGCGACGCCTCGATGCGCGTAGCACTGAAATAGCGCGCGAAATGAGCGTCATGATGGCTCACGAGATCGACCAGTTGGACAACGATGCCAATTTGATCGAGATGCTCGAAGCCAGCGTGCAGGGAAATGTCACCACCATCATTCATGTGCTGGCAAACGACATCCCCATCGATCATCTCCAGCCCACAACCGCGGCAGTGGAATACGCGCTCAGGCTCGCCCAACGAGATGTCCCGTCCAACTCGTTGGTACGGGCATATCACATGGGCCAGGGCGATCTGATGAGGATCTGCCATGACGAGGTCAGCGCCCTCGATATTCCAGCCCGACTGACTCTGGCTGTCCTGAAACATACTTCGGACGTGGTGTACAGCTACATCGACTGGATTACGTTGTACGTCTTCGATGCGTACGAACAGGAGCGAAGTCGGTGGATCAACGCACAGGGCAACTTGCATTCAGCTGCGATCCACGCACTGTTGTCCGGAACTGGCGCAGACGCGGGAAGTTTCGAGGCTGAAACCGGATATCGACTGGACCAGAACCACATTGCCGTAGTTGCCTGGTCGACGTGGGACGCCGATGCGTTGGGTTTCAATGCCCTGGATCGGCTGGTGCGTGATCTCGGCGCGGCTGCCGGCGCTGACAAATCAGTGATCGTCACCGCGATCGACCGTCGAACAGTGTGGGCGTGGTTGCCCTTCGGACGCCGCGTTCCGGCACCGGATCTGCAGGTGCTGTCGGCATCCGTGCCGCTCGACGGTGGCACCCGCGTCGCCATCGGTCTTCCCGGGAATGGGATGTCCGGGTTCAAGCGTTCGCACGAGCAAGCGCGCGCCGCCTATTCTGTTGCAACCGTGCCGGATACGCCGGGACGGCCTCTCGTGAGTTTTGGTGACCGAGGCATCGCGGTGGTGTCTCTCCTGTCGGACAATCTGGACGCGACCAAGTCCTGGGTGTGGGAAGTGTTGGGGCCGCTGGCTGCCGACACCCCGGGTGCGGCGTCCCTGCGCACAACATTGAGCGTGTACTTTGCGAACGGCGAAAGTCACCTCCATACCGCCAATCAGATGAATCTGCACCGCAATACCGTGAAATACCGCATCAACAAAGCGCTCGGCGATCCAGTCATCGTCGGGCGTGACAAGCTGGATCTGGCTCTGGCGTTACAGGTGTGCGAATTGCTCGGTAGATCGGTGTTGCGCCCTCCCGGTTGAGACAGGAATTCAGTCTGCACTCCGGCGGGAGTTGAGCCGGGAAGCCTGGCGTGTGAGGTGGTCGCGTTCGGCGAGGTTGGTTGCCTTGTGCGCCGCCTCGCCGTACAGGTGTGCCGCCGTCGTGAGGTCGCCGTCGCGCTCGTGAAGATACGCCGCCACCGCCGTGTAGCGGGGCAGTGAGTTGTCCAGCCTTGCCAGTGCCGCCAGACCGGCGCGCGCTCCGTCAGCCTCTCCCACGGCGACCGCTCGGTTGAGGCGGACAACCGGGCTGTCGGTGAGTTGCTCGAGTTCGTCGTACCACTCGACGATCTGAACCCAGTCGGTTTCCTCGGCGGTGAGCGCGTCAGCGTGGAGTGCCGCTATAGCGGCCTGGGCCTGGTACTCACCGAGCCGGTCGCGGGCGAGCGCGGCGTACAAGGTTGTGATGCCCTCGCTGATCGCCTCGATGTCCCACCGGCTGCGATCTTGCTCCGCGAGGGGCACAAGTTTGCCGTCGGGCGAGATCCGGGCAGCCCGCCGAGCGTGGTGGAGCAACATGAGGGCGAGCAAGCCCGCCACTTCGGGGTGGTCGATTGCGGCCGCGAGCTGCCGGGTGAGCCGGATGGCCTCGGCAGCGAGGTCGACATCGCCGGTGTACCCCTCGTTGAAGACCAGGTAGAGGACTCGCAGGACCGTGGCGACATCGCCCGGCTGATCGAACCGCACGCCGGATACGGTGCGCTTGGCCCGGCTGATGCGCTGCGCCATCGTCGATTCGGGGACCAGGTAAGCCTGCGCGATCTGGCGGGTGGTCAGCCCGCCGACAGCCCGCAGCGTGAGTGCGACTGCGGATGACGACGTCAGCGACGGGTGCGCACACAGAAAGTAGAGCTGGAGTGTGTCGTCCACTGCGGGTGCGGACTCCCGCACGGCTTCTTCCTCGAGCAGCTGCTCACGCCTGGTGCGAGCAGCCTCCGCTCGGGTCGCGTCGAGGAATCGCCGCCAGGCGACGGTGACCAACCAGCCCTTCGGATCTCGCGGCGGGTTGTCGGGCCAGACCCGAACTGCCTCGAGCAGCGCATCCTGCACGGCGTCCTCGGCCGCCGCGAAATCTGCTCCGCGGCGGACGAGGATTCCGAGCACGCTCGGAGTGAGGCTCCGAAGCAAGACGTCGTTCATCTGTCGAAGTCAGTCGGTAATCGTGGGTGGCGCGGTCAAGAAGGGGCGCAATTCGAGCCACTCGTGGATCGGCTTTCCGCCGGCTCCGGGTGCTGCCGACAACTCACCCGCCAGTTCGACGGCACGGTCGTAGCTGTCGACGTCGATCACCATCCAGCCGGCGATGAGGTCCTTGGTCTCCGCGAACGGGCCGTCGGTGACGGGCGGTCGACCCTCGCCGTCGTACCGGACAAATGTTCCTGAAGGGGCAAGAGCCTGACCGTCGACGAACTCTCCCGTCCCCTCGAGCCGATCCGCGAAGTCCTGCATGTACTGCATGTGGGCCGTGATCTCTTCCGGTGTCCACTGATCCATGGGAACGTCGTTGACCGACGCCGGAGCGCCGCGGTAATGCTTGAGAAGCAGGTACTTGGCCATCGTGTTTCTCCTCGGGGTTGGTGCCACCATTCTGGTCGCACTTCACTACAGGGACGTAGCAAGCCACGGATTCTCGACATCATGCCGACAAGTTTTTTCGAGCTTTGTGTATGTGCTGGTGAAGCGTCTGAAAGCGGTGGTGTCGGCAGCGTGACCTACGGTGTTCGAGTGACTTCGCCGTGGACTGCCGGGCAGGTGGCATCGGTAGCTCCCGACGCCTCCTCGTTGGCAGCTGCGCAGAAACTGGCCGGTTCGTGGTCGCAGACCGGGCAGGTCGAGAACGGCCTCTGGGGACTGTGCCAGGGCAGCGGATCGAAGCCTTACCAGGCGATAGTCGACCTGAGCGGTCCCGCCTACAAGTGTTCGTGCCCCAGCCGCAAGTTCCCGTGCAAGCACGCGCTCGGCCTTCTCCTCGAATGGTCGACCGGACGCGTCCCGGTGGCATCGGAACCGCTCGACTTCGCTGCGGAGTGGTTGGCACAACGGGAGGGGAAGGCCGCACAGCAACCGGTACCTGCCGCCAAGGCAGTTGCCGATCCGGCCACAGCCCAGAAACGCGCCGAACGAGTGGCAAGCGGATTGGTCGAATTGGACCTGTGGATCACCGACCAGATACGTGGTGGCCTGGCATCGATGGATATCTCCTGGGAAGCGCTCGACGGAGTGGCCGCACGCATGGTCGACGCGCAGGCGCCGGGGGTTGCCGGAGCGCTCCGGTCGCTGGCCGGGGCGGTGGCCGGGGCGGAGAACTGGCCCGAACTGGTGTTGGGTGAACTCGTACGCCTGCATCTCCTTGTTGTTGCGCATCAGAGAATGGACCAACTTCCCGGTCCACTTCGGGATTCGGTGCGAGCGCACGTCGGATACCCGGTGTCCACCGAGAGTGTGATGGAACTGCCTGCTGTTCGCGAACTCTGGATGGTGATGGGTTCACGCATCACGGAGGAGAAGCGGCTCTTCACCCGCACCACGTGGCTCCGGGGGCGAGCTACGGGACGCTGGGCGATTTTGCTCGACTTCTCCCACGGTTCCCCCAACTTCTCGGGTGTCGTGCCGCCCGTCGGACATGTTGTCGACGCAGACCTGCACTTCTATCCCGGTGCGGCGGCGCTGCGGGCACGACTCGGAGCAACACATGGTGACGCGGAGCCGTTCACGACTCTGCCGCCGGGGAATATTGCGGCGGCGCTGGAGCACTACACCGACGCAGTCAGCGCTGATCCGTGGTTGCGGTCGTGGCCGGTTGTGGTCACCGATGTGACGCCGTCATATGTCGACGGATCATGGTTTCTGGTGGACAAGTCCGGTTCAGCGCTGCCGGCAGAAGGTGATTCACGCATGATGTGGACACTCCTCGGAATCTCCGGCGGGTATCCGGTGAGTGTCTGCGGAACGTGGAATGCACGATACATCGAGGCATTCTCGGTATTCGTGAGTGGTCAGGTGACGGCACTGTGAGCACTCTCATGTCGGCGGCTCTGCTCGGAACATCGCGTACAGCACCGAGTTTCGATGATCTCCCGGTCGATGTCCGTTCGGCTGCCACGCGACTTGGCGGCGATCCGGCAGTCGTGCTGCTGGAGGCGACGGCACTGGCCAGGGCCTACCGCGCCGGGGGAGCAGGTTCCGTCACTGCCGACCTGCCTGCGCCCGCGGAGGACGACCCGCGGCTGGTTCTCCCCGAATCGTCTTCTGTGCATCTGCTTTCCATGCTGGCCGCCAAGGCGACGCTACTCGACGAGTGGTTTGCGCTGGCGCTCGAGCGAAACTTCCGGGCACCGGATCATCTGGTCGCGGAATTACTGGCCTATGCACGAGCCAGTGAGGTCTACCGTGAGAGAATCCTGCGAATCGTCGGCGAGCGCGGACAGTGGCTAGCTGCCCGAAATCCCGAGTGGTCCATGCTGATTCGTAACCGCAGCGGCGGCGTCGACGGGTGGCGGCACGGAACGCCGGCAGAACGCCTCCGGTGGTTGGCCGATACCCGCCGGAGCGAGCCGGCGCAGGCGTCGGAAGAGCTGACACAATCCTGGGAAACGGAACGGGGAGAACACAAAGCAGCGTTTGTCGCAGCTCTCGTCACCGGATTGAGTGCCGATGACGTGCCCTTGCTCGAACGCGCCCTCGACGACAGGCGCAAGGATGTCCGGCGTGAAGCAGCGACGGTTCTCGCCCGACTGCCGCAGTCGCCTTTCGGTGAACGTATGGCTCGGCGCGTCCAGGAATGGGTGCGGATCGAACGAACACAGTCCGGTGTGCGACTTGTGGTCGAGGCCCCCGAAGAAATCGATGCGGCTGCGAAGCGCGACGGGATCGAGGATCGGCCCAACCCACACACCGATTACCGCGCCGAGTACGTACGGCAGGCGATCAGTGCAGCTCCACTGTCTTTGTGGAACAACATGATCGGTCAACCGTCGGCAGTTCTGAACCTGAGTCTCGACCGAACCTGGGAACCGATCCTTCACGACGCCTGGTCCACGGCCACTGTACTCCAACATAACTCGGAATGGGCTCAGGCGATTTTCCGCACGCGTGGTCTGTCCACCGACAGGCGCCTGCTCCCGATGATTCCGCCGCGCGATCTGGCCGATCTCCTCTTGTCGGGAACTGGTGACGCGAACATCCTGCATCCGGACCGGGCGGCGATCTTCCAGACGCTGCCTCGCCCGTGGCCGGACGACATCACAGCCTCCGTGGTGGCGCAGTGGGAACGCGCCGCGGCCAGGCGTGCAGATGGCGGGGCCAGATCTGCCGAGTTCTCGCGCTACAAGTACTCCGAGTCGCTGCGTCTTGCGCAGGCCAGTTTCCCGTACAGCGCAGTAACCGTGCTCGGCCGAGCTGCGGAACGTGCCCGTGATCTCGACTGGCAGCAAGCTTTTGTCAAGACCGCCAACGCCATTGTCCACCGCAAGACACTGCTCGAGGAGCTCACATGAGTGCCACTGTTGATCCGACCTCACTGATGCGTCCGCACGCCGAGCAGGAATACGCACATGAGTTAGCCGCACTGGCGGCGGCCGACACGCGTCCGCGGCCACCGTCGTGGAACCTCTCACCCTGGGCGGTCGTCACCTACCTACTGGGCGGCACTCTCGAGGACGGTACCGTCATTTCTCCCAAGTACGTGGGCCCGCGTCGGCTGATGGAAGTCGCCGTCGCGACGCTCGCGACCGATCGCGCACTGCTCTTGCTCGGAGTGCCGGGAACCGCTAAAACCTGGGTGTCCGAGCACCTTTCGGCTGCGATATCGGGGGCGTCGACGCTCTTGGTTCAGGGCACGTCCGGCACACCCGAAGAAGCCATCCGGTACGGCTGGAACTACGCGCGTCTGCTCGCCGAAGGCCCTACCGCTGGCGCGTTGGTGCCCTCGCCGGTGATGAACGCGATGGAAACCGGGAAGATCGCTCGAGTCGAGGAGTTGACGCGCATCCCGGCCGACGTGCAGGACGCTCTCATCACGATTCTGTCCGAGAAGACGCTTCCCGTGCCCGAATTGGGTATGGAAGTGCAGGCGGCCAAGGGCTTCAACCTCATCGCCACTGCCAACGACCGCGACCGTGGTGTCAACGATCTGTCCTCCGCATTGCGTCGACGATTCAATACCGTCGTTCTGCCTCTGCCTGCCAGCGAGGAAGACGAGGTGGCCATTGTGGCGCGGCGGGTCGAACAATTGGGTGTGGCGCTGGAGTTGCCACTCGTTCCGGCAGCGGCTGAGGAAATTCGTCGAGTCGTCACGGTATTTCGCGAATTGCGTTCCGGCACCACGGCAGATGGTCGGACAAAGCTGAAGTCCCCATCCGGGACGCTGTCAACAGCAGAGGCGATTTCGGTGGTCACCAACGGCTTGGCGTTGTCCGCGCACTTCGGTGACGGTGTCCTGCGCGCATCAGACGTAGCGGCCGGGATTCTCGGCACGGTGATCAAGGACCCGGTAGCGGACAGCGTGGTGTGGAACGAATACCTAGAGGCCGTGGTGCGTGAACGAGGCGACTGGTCCGACTTCTACCGGGCCTGCCGCGAGGTCACCGGGTGACATTTGCCATGCAGGACAGCAGGGTCCGAGTTTTCGGGATCCGTCATCACGGGCCGGGTTCGGCGCGTGCCGTTCGGCGCGGGTTGGAGGAGTTTGCTCCGGAAGTTGTCCTGATCGAAGGTCCATCGGATGCAGATCCACTGGTAATGCTGGCGGCATCGGAAACCATGTCGCCACCGGTTGCCCTGTTGGCGTATGCGACGGGCGAACCGTCGAAGGCCGCATTTTGGCCGTTTGCGGTGTTCTCACCAGAGTGGCAGGCACTTGACTGGGCCGCGAAAAACGGTGTGCAGGCCCGTTTCTGCGACCTACCGGCGCACAATATGTTGGCGGATCAGCGTGAACTGAGCACGCGTGAAGGAGACCCGCTGGCCGAGTTGGCCGCGGCTGCAGGTTACGACGATACCGAGCGTTGGTGGGATTCCGTCATCGAATCCAACTCGGGTACAGGTAGCTCGGATGTCTTCGATGCGATCACCGATGCGATGGCGGCACTTCGGGAGACCGTTCCGATTGACGAGGAGACGGCGCACCGTGAGGCGTACATGCGTCAGGTGCTGCGAAAAACACTCAAGGACGGCGCGCAGCGAGTGGCCGTCGTGTGCGGTGCGTGGCATGCGCCCGCGTTGGTGGGCCCGCTCGGTCCCGCTTCGGTGGATGCTCGAATCCTCAAGGGAATGACCAAGATCAAGACGTCGTTGACGTGGGTTCCCTGGACGCATTCGCGACTGGCATCCGTATCGGGGTACGGCGCGGGGATCACCTCGCCGGGTTGGTATCACCACCTGTTCACAGCGCAGGACAAGACTGTTGCCCGCTGGCTGACCAAGGTTGCCCGGGTGCTTCGCGCCGAAGATCTGCCGATCTCGAGTGCACACGTCATCGAAGCGGTGAGACTGGCAGAAGCATTGGCAGTCATACGCTCTCGGCCTCTGGCCGGCTTGTCGGAAGTGACAGAGGCGACAAGGTCGGTGATGTGCGACGGTAACGACGTGTTGCTCGATCTGATCACCCGAAAACTGGTGGTCGGTGAGTCTTTGGGTGAAGTGCCTGAAGAAACTCCGACGGTTCCGCTGGAAGCAGACTTGCGGGCCAGGGCAAAAACGCTGCGTCTCAAGCAACAGGCGGGCGCGAAGAACCTTGATCTGGACTTGCGCCGCGACATCGACGTCGAGCGTTCACGATTCCTGCACAGGTTGGCTCTCCTCGATATCGACTGGGGTGTGCCGGCGGAGGACGAAGTGCGTTCTACGGGTACCTTCCGGGAAACGTGGGCATTGCAATGGAAGCCGGAATTTGCGGTGTCGGTGATCGAGGCATCGCTGTGGGGAACAACGGTATCGGTCGGAGCTGCGGCCAAAATCGAGGCACGAGTTCAGGCACCCGATATTGCGCTCGCTGCGCTGATCGAACTCTTGGAACAGTGCCTCCTCGCTGATCTTCCGGACGCGCTGACCCGGGTGCTGACGAGTGTCAAAACTGTTGCAGCTCTTGATCATGACGTAACACATCTGATGGCAGCGCTGCCGATACTCACACGCACCCTGCGCTACGGTGACGTGCGCGGTACCGACGTGTCTGCTCTGACGGAAGTTGCCGACGGACTGTTGGTTCGAATCTGCACCGGCCTGCCGGTGGCGGTTACCGGACTTGACGACGCGAGCGCCGAAGAGTTCCGTGATCATCTCGACAAGGTGCACGCGGCCGTGTTGATGCGCGACCATCCGGAGTCCATCGTGCGATGGCTGAAGGTGGTCTCAGGTCTCATCGACCGTGACGACGTCAACGGGATTCTGACGGGTCGGATGGTCCGATTGCTCCGTGATGCCGGATCGATTTCGGAATTCGATGCGGCGCAGCGGTTGTCACGGGCGCTGTCCATCGGTAGCGCGCCAGTGGACAAGGCAGGGTGGGTCGACGGTTTCCTCGGCGGCGGTGGGCTGGTCCTGGTGCACGATCGAGCGCTACTGGACTTGATCGACAGTTGGGTTGGGCAGCTGCGTGAGCAGGATTTCATCGACACCCTCCCGTTGCTGCGCCGGACGTTCGGTGCATTCGAGGCGGGGGAGCGGCGCGCGATCGGGCAGGCCGTGCGCGGTGGCCGTGTCACCGAGACCTCAGTCGAGACCGATGCAAGACGCGGCCGGGCAGCGATGGCTGTCGTTTCGGATATCTTGGGGGTCAACGCATGAGCGATGACGATCAGCGGCTGCGGCGATGGCGCTTGATGCTGGGTGAATCCGCAGAGGAGTCGACGGGCGGACTCGGCTTGCCGGGAGACTCGCAGATGGATGCCGCTCTGGCCGCTCTCTACGACAGTTCGAAACCTACGAAGGGAACTCGGCGCTCAGCGGGGTTGGGTGCGTCGGCGCCAAAAGTTGCACGGTGGCTGGGCGATATCCGTACCTACTTTCCCAGCACCGTGGTTCAGGTGATGCAGAAGGACGCGATAGAACGACTCGGACTGACGCACCTGCTGCTGGAACCGGAACTGCTCGATGCCGTCGAACCTGATGTGCACTTGGTGGGCACCCTGCTCAGCCTCAACCAGGTGATGCCGGAAGCCAGCAAGGCCACCGCCCGGATGGTGGTGGGCAAGGTGGTGCGCGAAGTGGAGGAGCGCATTGCTCAGAAGACCAGAGCAGCGGTGACCGGGGCGCTCAGTCGTGCTGCCCGGACGTCCAATCCGAAGCTGCGAGACATCGATTGGAACCGCACCATCGCGGCGAACTTGAAGAATTACCTGCCCGAGTATCGCACTGTGGTGCCGGAACGACTGATCGGCTACGGACGGAAATCCACGGCCGTACAACGTGACGTGGTACTGGCCATCGACCAGTCGGGTTCGATGGCGTCCAGTGTTGTCTACGCCTCCGTCTTCGGCGCAGTCCTGGCGTCGATGCGCGCATTGAAGACGTCGCTGGTGGTCTTCGATACCGCGGTGGTTGACCTGACGGAGAAATTAGCGGATCCGGTGGACGTGCTGTTCGGAACTCAGTTGGGCGGCGGCACCGACATCAACCGAGCGATCGCCTATAGCCAGTCGTTGATCTCACGGCCGTCCGAGTCGATGTTCGTGCTCATCTCCGATCTGTACGAGGGCGGAATTCGCAACGAGATGCTTCGACGAATGGCCGCGATGAAAGCAGCAGGGGTGCAGGTGGTGGTGTTGCTGGCCCTCTCCGACGACGGTGCACCCTCGTTCGATCACGACAACGCCGCCGCTTTGGGCGGGCTGGGCATTCCTGCTTTTGCGTGTACGCCGGACAAGTTCCCGGAGTTGCTTGCGGTGGCGTTGGAACGCGGTGACGTCGGTGCGTGGGCAGACAAAAATCGCCCTGCTTGAAAGAACACATGTTCGGGTATTCCCTCGCGATGACCCGTGCGCAGACATCGGCAACACAAGCAGGTTCTGGTTTGGTCCTCGCAGTGTTGGCATGCGGCCAATTCTTGATGACTCTCGACAGTTCGGTCATGAACGTCTCGATGGCGACCGTGGCCGCGGATGTCGGGACCACAATTACCGGTATCCAAACCGCTATCACGCTGTACACCCTGGTGATGGCGACCCTGATGATCACGGGCAGCAAGGTCGGTTCGATGATCGGCCGGCGGCGGGCCTTCGGGTTGGGGCTGGTCATCTACGGGGTCGGGTCGTTCACGACGGCGATCGCGCCCAATCTTGCCGTGTTGCTGATCGGATGGTCGCTCCTCGAGGGGATCGGTGCGGCATTGATCATGCCGGCGATCGTGGCGCTGGTGGCATCAAACTTTTCGGCGGAAAAGCGTCCGGCCGCATACGGATTGGTAGCGGCCGCCGGAGCGATGGCAGTTGCCGTCGGACCACTGATCGGGGGCGCTGTCACAACTTTCGCGTCGTGGCGGTATGTCTTCCTCGGCGAGGTCGTCCTTGTAGTTGCGATCTTGTTGGTGTTGCGAAAGGTTGCCGATGTTGCCCCCACCAAGGGCCACCTCGACGGTGTGGGTTCCCTATTGTCAGTGGCAGGCCTCGGCATGATCGTTTTCGGTGTTCTGCGTTCGAGTGAATGGGGTTGGTTGCAGGCCAAACCCCAAGGGCCGGAGATGCTGGGGATGTCGCCGGTCGTGTGGCTGTTGCTCGGTGGGATGTTGGTTGTCTACGGCTTCCTCCGCTGGGAAGCGTGGTTGGTCAGTGTAGGTAAGGAACCACTTGTCGATCCGGACATGCTGAGGAATCGGCAACTGACAGGTGGGCTTTCGATGTTCTTTGCCCAATTCCTCGTTCAAGCGGGCGTGTTTTTTGCGGTGCCGCTTTTCCTGTCCGTGGTTCTCGAACTGAGCGCACTCGAGACCGGGGTGCGAATCCTGCCGTTGTCGGCAGCCCTGGTACTGGCCGCGATCGGAATTCCGAAGCTCCGGCCGACGGCGAATCCCCGTCGCGTCGTCCGCATCGGGTTGTTGTCGATGATTGTCGGCATCCTGTTGTTGGTTGCCGGGATGGATCCGGGCGCAAATGCCGCGATCGTGATGGTTCCGATGTTGTTCCTCGGGTTCGGTTTGGGGGCGCTGTCGTCACAACTCGGAGCCGTCACGGTGTCGGCGCTGCCGGACGACAAGAGCGCAGAAGTAGGTGGATTACAGAACACTGCAACCAACCTCGGTGCGTCGCTGGGAACGGCGTTGATCGGATCGGTGCTGATCGCAACACTGACAACGTCGGCAATTGCCGGGATCGAGGACAATCCGGCTGTTCCAGCAGCGGTACAGCAACAAGCCACGACGAATATGGTGTCCGGTGTTCCATTCCTCTCGACCACCCAACTTCAAGACTCCTTGGCGCAGGCCGGCGTGAACGAGCAGACTTCTGCGGCGATCGTCGACGTCAATTCCGAGGCCAGACTCGAAGCTCTGCGTGTTGCTTTTGCCGTCGCAGCGTTCCTTGCCGTCGCGGCGCTGTTCGCGACCGGCCGGATTCCGCGGATACCGGTCGGGTCCGACGATCGAACGAACGGAATTCCTGCCTCCGACTGACAACTGCTTTGCGTCGTTCACGTCGAGAAATGGCGATCTTCGGGAACTGGAAACTCGCAGTCGGCTAACGTCGAGCGAAGAAACAGCCAAAAAGTCTGGAAAGCTCCATTCAACCGGCAATCCGATCGGTATGGCGACAAAGGAGGAACCGATGCCCGGACACCAGCGTCCGGCTGCGATCCGCCACGGTCTCAGGCCACCTGAATGTTGAGTTCTGTCCGACAAACAAGTCGCCGGGCGGCATTGCCGGAATCCGAGCGCAGCGACTTCTTCCGCCGCCAGGTAGACGAGGCCGTCACCGTCGCACCGTTGGCGAACTTTGCCATCATGGCCGGCATCAGTTCGGTGCTCGTGTTTGTCATTCCTCCGGAGCAGCACCTGATTCGCTGGGTCGGCGCGGTGGCGATTCTTCTTGTCTTCCTGAACTCGACTTACACGTGGGTCTCGTTGCGCCAGAAGCGAGCGCAACGATCTGTTCGCCGGGACTACATCGGTCTGATGTTCGAGGTTGTAGTCCTCGGAGTCCTCGACGTCGTTCTGTTCGCGCTGCTGTTTTCCGAGACGGCAACCGATGACGTGATCCTGATCGCGACAATGGCCGGTCTCATGGGCGCCGGAACCATCAATTTCTATACGCTTCGTTCAGCCAGTCTGACCTGGATATATATCCACGGTGTTGGGTTGTTCATCATCTTCCTGTCCCACACGAAGCCGTATCTCTCGGTCTTGATGCTTCAACTGGTGATCTACACGTTTGCACTCACAATCGGTGCGCTGTATCTGTCCGCGTCGTTCAAGCGGAGGTGGCTCGCCGAGATGCAAGCCGAATCGGAACGTCAGACAGTGGCCTTGTTGCTCGACGGATTCGAAGGTGGATCACGCGACTGGCTGTGGGAAGTCGACGCTGCGGGACGCTTCACCCACACGTCGCCCCGGTTCGCCGAGGTAACGGGGTTAGCGGTTGGCGAGCTACAGGACAGGACTTTCGATCAGATGCTCGACCAACTTGCCATCACCTCCAGCGCGGAGGGCCGGAAGGCAGTTGATCTGTTGGTCGACAAGTTCGAACGCCAGGTGCCCTTCGGCGATCTGGTGGTGTCAGTCCGCGTCGACGGCGTTTGCCGTTGGTGGTCGCTCTCCGCAAAGCCACGAATCCGCGAGGACGGTGAAATGCTCGGATGGCGCGGCGTCGGTTCCGACATCACCGAGTGGTACGTCCGCGAGCAGGATATTTTGCGGCAGGCGGAGACCGACGCCCTGACGGGACTGCCCAACCGGCGAGCATTCGGACAAGCGCTGGAGCAGGCAATCGCGGACCGTGACGAAGGCCAGGTGCACGTCGCGATCCTCGACCTCGACAACTTCAAATCCGTCAACGACACGCTGGGACATCCGGTGGGAGACGGGTTGCTGCTCGCGGTCACCGAGCGACTGTGCGCCGTAGCGGATTCGGATGTGTGCGCGCGCATGGGTGGTGACGAGTTCGGATTCATCGCCCGGATGCCCGCAGGCCAGAGCGAGCGAGGCGCATTCGAACGATATCTCGACGTCCTGCACGATCCGTTCTTCGTCGACGGCAACCGGATCGAGGTACGCGCGACCATCGGCTTCGCGACCAACCCGAATGACTCCGCCGACGTCGACGAATTGGTCATGCTCGCTGATCTTGCCTTGTACGAGGCCAAGTCGACAGGACGTAACCGGGTGGGCCGATTCTCCCCGGCGCTGCGGGCGCGGGCATCGGAGCGCGCCACCGCTCAACAGGAGCTCGCCCGTGGAATCGCGGCCGACCAATTCGAACTTCACTATCAGCCCCAGGTAGACGCGGTGACCGGTCAGGTGGTGGCGTTCGAGGCATTGATTCGGTGGAACCATCCTGTGCGAGGTCAGCTCGGACCACGCCAGTTCATCGGAGTGGCTGAAGAAACCGGGATGATCATTCCCCTCGGGGCGCGGGCCTTGGAGCTTGCCTGTACGGCTGCCGCGAATTGGCCAGACGGCATCGCGGTCACCGTCAACGTCTCATCCGTTCAGCTGGTGTCCACGGGCTTTCTTGCCACCGTTGTCGATGTATTGAGAACCACCGGACTCGAACCGCATTTGTTGCAGGTCGAAATTACCGAAACCGGGGTCGTCGACGATCGGGCTGTCGCAGATCTGCACCGATTGCGCGAGCTGGGGGTCACCGTAGCTCTGGATGATTTCGGTACCGGATACTCGTCTTTCGCGACTTTGCAGAGGCTGCCCATCGACGTCCTCAAGATCGACCGCGTGTTTATCGTCGACTGTGCCGACCAGCCGATGGCGGTGGTGCAATCGGTGGTCGAACTTG
Source organism: Rhodococcus globerulus (assembly GCF_019334125.1). Classification (NCBI taxonomy): domain Bacteria; kingdom Bacillati; phylum Actinomycetota; class Actinomycetes; order Mycobacteriales; family Nocardiaceae; genus Rhodococcus; species Rhodococcus globerulus. The sequence continues at coordinate 3,877,002 of NZ_CP079698.1, read as the reverse complement.
CCGGAACACTAGGGATGAAGTCGTTGGCTGAAGGCGTCGAAACGGCAGTGCAATTGCGACGTGTTCAAGCCGCGCGGTGCCAACTTGTTCAGGGCTTTTACATCAGCAAGCCCCTGGATGCGGCGAATTTGGAAGAATATTTTGCCGCAACGAAGACTGAATCAGGCAGCCATATTCATCCATTCGTCAGATTTCCGTAGCCCTCAAACTGTTTCCTCCGGCGGCTTTCGCTTGATACATCATCGAGTCCGCGACATTCGATGCCACAGATATTGCGGACGATCCACCGGTCCAGGCCTTCGACCCCGCCGGCATTATCACTGCCCCGACGCTCACGGTGGTCGGGACGAGATCGGAATGATCCGAAATTGCAGAAGTGATGCCGTCGATCAACGTGCCAATTTCTTCGTGACATCCTGAAATGACAGCCAGGTACTCTTCGCCGCCCACCCGCCCTACGACGCCCTGATCTCCTATATGCGTCTTCAAGCGGTTGGCAGTGCGAATAATTACTTGGTCGCCCTCGGAATGCCCGTGAAGATCGTTGACCATTTTGAATTTGTCGATGTCGACGACTATGAATGCCAGGCATTTTTCCTGTACCCGGGCCGAATCGAACAAATCGATGACCGCAGCGTCGAGGCCGCGGCGGTTGAACAGTCCGGTCAAAGGATCACGATCGGAATCGCGGGCATCGCGGTAGAGGGTTCGCCACGTCAAATGCGAGAAAATCGGCACGATGGTCACGGCTCCAAGTAGAACGGTGGCTCGGGCCGCGATGGTCGTGGGGTCGACGGTTCCTTGTTGATAGGCGAGCACGAGGATGAGGGTGGTGATCGACGTTGCAAAGATTACGTGCGTCATAAGCCATCTCGCACTGACGAACAGCGTTGCGAAGGTACCGCTTATCGCAAAGATGATGCACCCGAACAATGCCGAGTCGCGGTCGGGGACAAGAAGAATTGCCGACGCGATTCCGAGGTCGGCGAATATGCCGAATGCGAGCAGTCCGCGTCTACCGGGAAATGGCAGCGTGAACCAACAGGTCATGACGATAAGCGATCCGATGACCATGCAGACCGACAGGAATTTGCCGGCACTGGCTGTCGGTGCATCGGGTCCGATCAATTTGAAGAATGCGCCCGATCCGAGGATGGCAGTCATTACGCCAAGCAGGCCACGGAAGATCGGCGCGATAGCGCGACTTGATCGTTGGTTACTTATCCACTCGTAATCGTGTGGTTCGTCGAACCATTCCTTGAGCGTGCGCCACGAGGTGTTCCTCGAACGCACGCTTTCCGAACTGGACATGTGGTTCATTCTCGCATTCAAGTTCGGGAAGGCATGGCAATCAGTCCCTCAGTGCAGTTTCAGCTCAGATACTGGTGGTTCGGACGCCGTTTCCTCCGGCAGCCTTCGCCTGGTACATCATCGAATCGGCGACGTTCGACGCAACCGAGATTGCTGACGATCCACCCGTCCATGCTTTCGACTCGGTTGGCATGATCGCCACTCCGACGCTCACCGTTGTGCGTATCGGGTCCGGGTAATCGGAGAGTGCCGGAACAATGCCTTCGGTCAACGTAATGATCATCTCGGGTGGCCCCGCTATGACTGCGAGGTACTCTTCACCGCCGACTCGACCGACTACGGCCCGTTGACCGAGGTGAGCGCTGAGTCGGTTGGCTGTTCTCTGGATTACCCGATCGCCTGCGGGGTGCCCGTGTACATCGTTGACCAACTTGAACTTGTCGATGTCGACCACGATGAATGCAAGACACCACGCATCATCGCGGGCCTGATCGAACAGAACCGTAACCGCCGCGTCGAGTCCACGACGGTTGAATAGACCGGTCAGGGGGTCGTGGTCCGATTCGCGGGCATCTCGATACATCATGCGCCACGTCAGATGCGAGAAGATCGGGAGAAGGGTTACTGCGGCAAATAGGACCAATGCGCGGGCAAGGAGTGTGCCGTGGTCGACTGTTCCCGCACCGAAAGCAAGAACAAAAACGATGATGCTGACGCCGGTAGCCCAGGCTACGTGTCCCAGAAGCCATTTAGCGCTGACGAACAATGTCGCGTAAGTACCGCTCACGGCAAAGGCGATACACCCGAAAGTCGCTGAATCGCGATCAGTCACCATGAGAACCGCCCCAGCCAGACCGATGTCGGCAAAAATTGCAAAGGCGATAAGTCCACGCCGTCCGGGGAAGGGGCGAGTGAACCAAAGTCCCGCGATGACAAAACAACTGACGACCACGATCGCCCCCAGGTATTTCCCGAGTGTTGTCGGCGGCGCGTCGGGCCCGACGAGTTTAACGAGCGCGGTAAGACCGAAGATCATCGACATGATGCCGAGCAAGGCGCGACAGAGAGGCTGAATCGCGCGGCTGGAGCGCTGGCGTTTCATCCATTCGTAGTCGTGCTCCTCGTGGTACCACTCATTGAGCAAATTCCATGAGTTACCCCCTGTTGGAAGATGGACAGGGGTGCGCATGACACCTATTTTGGCATTGAATTCCAGCGAAGAAAAACTAACAATCACCAGGTTGATTTGTTCGGAGAGTCGCGGGGATCAAGTGCATGAATACTTCGGGGAACTGACTTTGTGCATGTTTTCGTGAGAACCGAAAATAGGTCGCAGCGATGAAGGTTTTACCGTTTCCCTGCCAGTAATCGACCCGACCGTGCCGCACTTGCACCGGCCAATGTCGCGGCACCGACGGTGATCATCGCGCCAAGCAGAATTGCTGCAGGCTCACCGTCGCCGAGCACGCCGAGCTGCGAGCCAACTGTTACCGCGGCAACGGGAACACCGAGCTGCGCAGCAGACAATATGCCGAGCGGAAGAGGTAAACCCATTACCCGAACCACGGCATGCACTACGAGCGTTGCCATGCCTAAAGACACACCGAGCCAGATGGACGACGGATTGCTGACGAGGTCCCGAAGATTGATGGAAGCGCCGAGCCACACGAAGAACAGCGGCGCAAAAAAGCCATCCGTGACGGCGAAGAGCTGTTTCGCCAGGCGCCGGGGCTCACCGATCGCCGCAAGGACCAAACCGAAAGCAAAGCCCGCGAGCATGACGGAGACGTGAGTGGTTGTTGCCAGCGCCGCCAGAGAGAACAGGATCACCAGATTGATCCGCAGTTCGAGGGCGAACTTACGCTTCTCCGAGAACTTGTGGAGCCGCCGCCATGCTCCGGAACGGTGGAATGACCGGAGCCCGAAATAGAGCACGACCGCAGCGGCGATGACGGCGAATGCACCGAGCCCCGCACGCACCGCGTTACCGGGATCGATTACGAGCGGCACCGCCACGATGCATGCCGTGTCGGCGATGGCGATCTGTGCCGTCATCTGCAGAACGGATGTTCCACCAAGTGCGAGTGAATCTACGATCGGAAGAATAAGTGCTGCAGACGAAGACGCTATGAGCACCGCGTACAGAAAGGCGTGACCGGTATCGAAAACCGATGCCACCGCGTACCCGGCGACAGCGGCCAGAACCCCGACCATCACCGCGCGGACCGCGCCCTTACCCATCGCCGACCGAACCGCAGGATCGCGAACGGGGACGTGCGAGCCTGCCACCAACATCGTCAACGCAAAACCGATATCGGCCATGAACGTGAAAGTGTGGTCAGTCGCATCGAGCAATCCGAATCCGGTGACCCCGAGAATGACACCTGCCGCCAACTCGCCTACGACTACCGGGATATGCCAGCCTTCGCGTGCCGCCAGCAGCGGCCCGAGTAGCCCGGCGAAAGCAACCAATGCGAGTACGTCGAATGTCACCAATGATCTCCTCGCCGTTTGGTGCCTGTGCCCAGGGGTAATCATCGCATTGGGGGATGACGGGGGGATTCGACCAGGAGGCGGTACCCATGAGAAGGATCGTCGCCGCAATCGCGGCGCTGTTCCTGTCGACATTTGCCTTGATCGGGTGTGGTGACACCAGCACCGATTCCCACGGCAATCACTCTGCCGAGATGGGAGTGACCGCTGCAAACGCACAGGCAGCGGAAATTGTGATCAACGGCTTCGAATACTCCACACCGGCCCCCGTGATGCCGGGTCAAACTGTCACGGTCCGCAACAACACTGATGACGAGCATTCCGTTACGTCTGATACACCAGGGTTGTTCGACGTCATTGTCAACGAGAACGAAGTCGCACGTCTCACAGCGCCCGAGGAACCAGGGTCCTACGCGTTCCACTGCACCTACTTCTCGGACATGCACGGGACCTTGACCGTGGAGGATTGAGAGGAAGTGATCAGCCCCCTTCCGAGCGAAAGGTATCTTGGTCGCCTTCAATGCGCCGAAAGGTACTTTCGCTCTGTTGGGAGGGATGAGTTTTGCCGTAAATAACCGGCCCGGAAACAGTTCCGGGTGTACGGTATGCGGGTGCGCCGGAGACTGGTAATCAGTATCGTCACGTTAGTGGTTTGCGCCTTCGGCTTCGCGCCGCCCGCGCTCGCAGACAGTACGTATTCGTCACAGCTTCTGTACTTTTCGGTTCAGGTCGGCCCCGATCGGGCTACGCAGTGCACGGTTGTCGGCGAGCTGACCATCCCTGACGGCGTCAGTGCCGGAAATCGGGCGCCGGCGATCCTGACCACCAATGGTTTTGGCGGATCGTACAAAGATCAGATACCGATGGTGCAATTTCTTGCCGAGAACGGGTACGTGGGTCTGACGTATTCGGGCCTCGGCTTCGGCGGAACCACCTGCAAGATCACCCTCGATGCTCCTGCATACGACGGCATCGCCGCGTCACAGTTGGTCAGCTTCCTTGGCGGCAGCGAAGGAATTGCATTCACTGATCCTGGTCTGACGCAACCATTTCCGGCTCTAGACGTGGTGGTTCGAGACTCGGTGGACCACAACGGAGCGCCGTCGATCAACGATCCTCGCGTCGGTATGTCGGGCGGATCGTACGGTGGCGGTATTCAATTTGCCGCTGCCGGTGTCGATCCGCGCATCGACACGATCATCCCGATGATCACGTGGAACGATCTGTCGTATTCGTTGGCGCCCAACAGTACCGGCATCGTCACCGGCGTCTCGACGGTGGAACCCGGTGCGTCCAAGGTGCTGTTCGCGTCGTTGCTGTTCGGATTGGGAGTCACGAATCCTGGTGTCGACGGGTATATCGCCGATCCCGCGCGGCTCGAGGGTTGCCCGAACTACGTGTCGTACATGTGCAATGCCATTGCGCAGGCAGTGGTTACAGGTGAAGTGGGTCCGAAGATAGTCGCGGATCTGCGGGCGTCGTCGGTCGCGTCCTACATTGATCAGATCAAGATCCCGGTGTTGCTCGCGCAGGGGCAGCAGGACACTCTGTTCGATTTGAACGAGGCGACGGCCACCTATGAAGCGCTGAAAAGCCGTGGTGTGGATGTGAAGATGATCTGGCATTCGTGGGGGCACAGTCACTTGGCTGCTGCGCCAGGCGAATTCAGCTTCAGTGCTCCGGACGCCGAAACTCAGTACGAAACAGGCCGATTCCTCGACTGGTTCGACCACTATCTTCGGGACGAGAACACCGAAACCGGGCCGGAATTTGCTTACTTCCGTAATTGGATCGACTACGAGGGAAATGCAGCGCCGGCCTATGCGACGTCGAATACCGTGAATGTCGGCAGCAACCGGGACTTCCATCTCTCCGCGGATGGCGCACTGCTGCCAGGCGGTGTACCGCCGGTACCCGGAGCGAACACCATAATCACCGCTCCGGCGGGGCTTCCGACCGGCATCGAACCGCTCAATATCGCTCCGGCAGGCAATATTCCGAATGTGCAGATCCCCGGAACCGAGGCCTTGTGGACCTCGGCTCCGATGACCGACACAATGGACGTTGTCGGTTCGCCGACTGTCACGTTGCGGGTTGCGGCGCCCGGCCAACCGGTGGTGTTCGCCAAGGTGTACGACGTGGCGCCCGACGGAACCTCGACGTTGATCAACGGTTTGATCGCGCCGATCAGGATCAGTGATCCGTCGCAACCGGTGCCGGTGACCATGCCCGCGATTGTCCATCGTTTCGAACCCGGTCATGCTGTGCGACTTGCGATCACAGGGGGAGACATCAGCTTCCGGGGCGGTCTGGCCGGGATGCCGGTGACGATCTTTGCCGACGCCTCAGGCCCGCTGCAGCTTCCGGTGGTGGGCTAGCCGGCCGTCACTTCAGATATTTGCCCAGCTGTCCGGCCCGAAGACCTCGTAGTGGATATTCTGCGCCGGAACATCGCGTGCTATCAACGATTCGCGCATGGACAGCATGAACGGCATCGGGCCGCAGAGGAATGCCTGTGTGTTCGGCTCGAGTTCGATCTCACGCAGATCGGCACGTCCTTCGTGAACAGCGCCGAGGGGTGCTAACGAACCGAGGTCTTCGTACCAGCGGTGCAGTGTTGCGGCCGGGATCTTGCCGACCAGCTCGCTGAGTTCAGCTCGGTGAGCGTGATCAGCGATGGAGCGATCCGCGTGAATTACCGACACCGAGCGCTGAGCGCCGGTATCTACGAGATGATTGAGCATGCCGATCATCGGCGTGCATCCGATTCCGGCAGACGCGAGCAGGAGCGGCGAATCGTCCTCCGGCATCATCAGATCGCCGAACGGCGTGGTTACCGACAGTTCGGAATCTTCGAAAGCGTTGTTGTAGAGGAAGTTCGATACTTCGCCGTCGGGCGTGCCCGAAATCCTCTTCACGCTGATGCGCCAGTCGGCACTACTCGGCACGGAACAGAGGCTGTATTGCCGGATTTGCCGAGCGCCGTCGGGGAGGACTACCCCGACTGAAAGATACTGTCCGGGAGCGAATGTGGGGAGAATGCTGCCGTCGAGTGACGTGAGTGTCAGTGACACGGTATCGGCAGACTGCAATACGCGTTCGGTGATTCGCACCGTCCGCCAGACGTCTCCGGGTTCGACTCCGGCGAGCTGATAGAGCCCACGCTCCATGGTGATCAACGTTTCCGCCATCAGCCAGTAGACCTCGTCCCACGCCTTCGCGACATCGGGAGTGACTGCATCGCCGAGTATTTCGACGATTGCGGCGAAGAGGTGCTCGTGCACAATTACATACTGGTCCGGGGTGATTCCCAGCGACGCGTGCTTGTGGGCGATACGCGAAAGGATCAGATCGACCTTGGCGCTGTCGGGTTCGAGCTGGAGTGTCGCGAAGGCGGCGATCGCTCCGGCGAGGGCTTTCTGCTGTTCGCCTTGCTTTTGATTACCACGGTTGAACAAATCACGTTCGAGTTCGGGCTGGGCCTCGAACATCTTGCGGTAGAACAGCGTTGTGATTTCTCCGATGGCGGCGCCGACCACGGGGAGGGTGGCGCGAATGACCTCGGTTGACGCACTGGAAAGCATGAGATGCTCCGTTCGGTCGAAATTCGGTTGTTCAGCCTGCTTCGTCGCTCCGAGTGGTGAGGCGAAGCAGAACATTTTTGGACGGTTGGCGCGTCACGTCTTCGATCGTGACTCCGTCGAGTGAGGCAAAAAATGCCTCTTGCGCGTCGTGGAGTGCACTCCGCAGGAGGCATCCGCCGCGCAGAGGGCACGGTTTGTCGCCTTCGCAGTCCACAACCTCCCCGGGCCCTTCGAGGCGTCTGGCGAGCCAGCCGATGGTGGCGGTCCGACCCAGCTCGGTGATGGAGAGCCCGCCACCGCGCCCGCGTTTGGTGTTGACTATGCCCAGTTCGCCGAGTCGTGTGACCACTTTGGTTGCGTGGGCGTACGACACGTTGAGCTGCTCGGCAATTACCCGCGTACTGGGGGAGGCGTCGGCGTCGAGTACGGCCAGCCGCATGACGACGCGCAATCCCAGGTCGGTGAACTGCGTCAGTTGCATGACCTGAATCTACATAATTCGCATCTGAGATGACTATTTATGTGAGGGGGATCTCGAGCTCAAAGGCGGGTGGCCGAACCGCCCGGGGCGACGTGAAGAAAACGGGGCGGTTGCCAGGTTCGCGCTGTAAAGGCCTCGCAGATGGATGCGGTGACAGCGGCGGACTTCCCCGCCGGCATCAGTGCGATGGCTGATCCGCCGAATCCGCCGCCGGTCATCCGGGCAGCCACAGCGCCGCCGAGTCGGGCAGCGGTGACCGCGACGTCGAGTTCATTGCACGAGACTTCGAAGTCATCGCGCAGCGAAGCGTGGGAGCTGTTCAGCAGTGAACCCATGTCGCCGAATCTTCTGATGCGCAGAAGTTCTGCGGCCGACAACGTTCGGTTGATTTCTGTAACCACATGCCGTGCCCGCGCCCGGAGTATCGGATCGCTCAGGGATTCAGCCTGCTCCGCGGTGGCTTCTCGTAGACTGGTGATGCCGAGAACCGCTGCTGCATCTGTGCATTGGGTGCGGCGCAGCCCGTACTGTCCGTCCGCAAGTGAGTGTTTCACGCGCGTGTCGATGACCAAGAGTTCGAATCCGGCATCGCGGAGGTCGAAGGGAATGTGTTCGATAGATCCGTCCTGGCAGTCGAGTAACAGGGCGGTCGACGGCTTGGCGAACATCGCGATGGTTTGATCCATGCCGCCGGTCGGTGCGCCGACGCCGTCGTTCTCCGCTCGAATACACACCTGCACCAGCTGATCCCTGGTAAGGCTTGCGCCCTGAAGATCATTGACCGCCAGTGCAACTGAACAGGTCAGGGCCGCTGAACTGGACAGACCTGCCCCTACCGGAACCGACGAGTCGATGACCAGATCGAGGCCGGCAACGGTCATGCCTTCGCGGGCGAGTGACCACAGGACTGCTGTGGGATAAGCCGCCCAGCCTGCTCCGATCTCGCCGACGGCTCCCACATATGTCTCGTCGGACTGCCTGCTGTGTATGCGAACTGTCTGGTCGTCGCGCAGGGCAACTGCTACCAGCGTCCGCTGCTCGAGAGCGACGGGCAGACATAACCCGCTGTTGTAATCGGTGTGCTCGCCGATCAGATTGACGCGGCCCGGCGCCGACCACACGCCGGTTGCCTGATATCCGTACGCGTTGTGGAACTGATGGAGTACAGAATCTTTCGATACGGAACTCATCAGGCGAGCTCACGTAGGCGGGTCGCAACTGCCTCCGGCACCGTGTCGCTGATCCAGGCGCCCATCGCCGATTCGGACCCGGCGAGATACTTGAGCTTGCCGGGTGCACGCAGGATCGAGAACAACTGCAGGTGCAACCGCCCGAGGTGCCGGTCGATGCGGATCGGGGCCTGATGCCACGCCGCTATGTACGGCACGCGGTCGATTCCCGGGTAGAAGCTGTCGATACGCTGGAGTAGGTCTTGATAGACCTGCGCAAGCTCTTCGCGCTCTTCGGTATTCAGTGACGGGAGGTCGGGAACATCGCGGTGCGGTGCCAGATGAATCTCGATGGGCCAGCGCGCGGCGGCCGGGACGTAGGCACTCCAATGCTTCCCGGAGTACACCACCCGGGCGCCGTCTTGTCGTTCGAAGGCCAGGACGTCCGCGAGGAGTGAGCGTCCGGTGCTCTGAAAGTGCTTGTCCGCCTGAACCAGCATTGCCTGGGTTCGCGGTGTGACGTAGGGGTAGGCGTAGATCTGTCCGTGGGGATGACTGAGAGTCACACCGATCTCTTCTCCGCGGTTCTCGAAGCAGAACACCTGCTCCACCGACGGATCCGCCGACAACTCCTCCGTTCGCGAGATCCACGCGCCGACGATAGTGCGCAGGCGTTCGGCAGGTAGTTCGCCCACCGACGCGGTGTGATCGCTCGAGAAGCACATCACCTCGCAATGGCCGACCGCGCGCCGATCATCGGGCCCGAAGCGGTTGGCGGACAATAATTCGTCTTGCGCGGGCACAAAACTGGGAAACCGGTTCTCGAACACTGCGACGTCGTAGTTCGCCTCGGGTATCTCGGTGGGCGCGCCGGCTAGAGTGGTGGGGCAGAGCGGGCATTCGGCTGTGGTGGGCAGGTGCGTTCGCGTCATACGATGCGACGCCATCGTGATCCACTGGCCGGTCAGTACGTCGTAGCGCATCTGCGACTCGATTGTGGCGGACGGTAGTTCGCGTAGATCGCGGGCGGTCCGCGTGTGGGTGGCGCCCGCGTCGTCGAAGTAGAAGATGTGTCGACCGTCGGCCAGCGTACGACGCGTCGGACCGGGCGCTGGCGTCATGCGTCAACTTCCCATTCCAGAACACCCTTGCTCACAACGGGTTTCCACACTCCGATGGTGTCGCCCGTCTCGAGTGCGGTGGCGTGGGCCGCCAGCATGACCGAGACAGACGCCCAGATCGGTCCGCCGTTGTCGGTCCCGTCCGAGGCGTATTCGGTGACGCAATGGTGCAGGGCACCGCCCCGTGTGTCCACGAAAAAGTGGTACTCGTCCAGTCCGGCGAAGGGAATGAACGTCGGAATGAACATGTTTGCAGCAGTACCTGCATCGTCCCGATCGCGTCGATCCATTTCGTCTGCGGGATAGAGGTCGGGATTCTCGTAGATCGTCTCGTCCCACGTTTCGAGCAGCGTGAGACGAACCTCCGTCGCGACGTCGATGGGGTACAAGAACTTGTCGGGAAGAACGCTTCCGAGAAAGAGTCCGGTCCTGTCGTCGTGAGTCAGGCTGCCGTTCTGGACTCGATAGAGGTCACGCAGATCCTGGGGCCAGGAAACACCGGTCGACGCCTCGAACTCGTCGATGATGTTGTCGCTGAGTCCTGGTTGAAACGCGGCAGCCGTCACCGGTGCGTGTGTGCGGCACCAAGTGGTGATTCGACCCCATTCGTCTGCAACGCTCATGGGCTTTACGATACGTCCGCGTCAGGACCCGTGAATCAGGTACTGCAGCGTGCTCACCAGTGCCCGGTCCGAATCCTCGGACTTGCGGCCCGCGATTCCCGAGCGGAGAACCGCAGAACCTTCGAGCAGGCTGACAATCGTCTGCGCCGTTGCTGTTCGCCCCGCCGCATCAAGATCTGGTTGTGTGCACACGACAACCCGCTCCACGTGCGCGATGTACTGCGCGTAGAAATCTCGGACCACAACGGAGACTTCTTCGTCGGCGGCGGATAACGCCCACACCTCGACGTACAGCCGAACAGTGGCAGGATCGTCCTGTTCGCCGAGCAGGATTCTGACGAACTGCTCGGATTCCTCGCGGGACACGGTCTGCTGTGTGTCCGTCACGGCGGCCAGCCGGTCGAGCGAACGGGTCAACGCGCGCGCCATGACGGCGCGGATCAGGTCGGCACGGGTGGGGTAGTAGTGCTGCAGGTGCCCCACCCGCACACCGGCCGCGGCGGCAAAGTCTCGCATGGCCGCGTTTGCGTTGCCCTGCGTCGTCAGTACCTGTTCTGCAGCGTCGAGTAGTGCTGCCGCGCGAATGGCGCCCTTGGTCGGGGTCATGTCCGCAATACTGCCACGGCGAGATTCTCCAGCTCGGAGATAGCGTGGCCCGGATTCGGAACTGATTCGGGGAAAGCAACTCCGGGACGTGCGTCGTCGCTCAGGACGTGCCGCACTGCGAGTGCGCCGCCTACTGCTGTGAGATGCGCCTGGCCTTGCGGATCGACAATTGTTGCGCTTGTAGCACCGTTGGCGCCGGTGACGTCGACTCGTACCTGAGCGCTACCGCCTGTGCCGGGTGAGTACAGCAAGCCGCGTCGTAGCGAGGTGAAGCGTTCTCCGCGTCCCCACCGAAACAGACCGACCTTCTTGGCGGCAAGCAGTGCTGTCGTGGAAGCATTCGAGCTGAAACCGATTCGAGTGCTTGCAGTGTCGACGTTCAGGGTCATGGGAAACGTGAATTGCTCGGGAGTGTCGATCCTTCCGACTTTGGTGCGCGATCCCGGGAAATCCACCCAGCGGGTATCCGTCAATGGGCTGACGGTGATCGGGTTTCCGTTCTGCATAACCTCGAAGTCCTGACCGAGACGGTCCATGAACTCGACGGAGTCGAGGCCGGCAATGTCGTTGACGTCGTAGCGAATCGAGACGTCGATCAGCTCGGCGCCGCCGAGCTCTTCCGCGAGCGCGGCGGCAACGATGTTGGTGACACCGCCCATCCAGCCGGACGACAGGTAAACCGGTGCGGTGGGCAACATCTGGCTTGCCAACGTGGCTGCGCGGGCTACCCTCGTAGTCCAGCGGGTGATGTCCACGTACGGTATTCCCGCTTGGACCGCGGCAGTCAACACACGATCGTGTGGATCGTTGACGGTCGACACGACCGCACGTGCCGAGGCGTCGAAAGGCGTCGGATCGGTGAGGTCCCAGCGGCGGACCGAAGCTCCGTGCCGACGGGCCAACTCGGCGCCCTTCTCGGGGGTACGTCCGGTCAGGAGTAGCAAAAAGTCAGGTGCAAGCAGGGCGGTCAGCGCGCTGCCGACGGTTCCGTATCCACCAGCTACGAGGATGGCGCCGTCTGGGTCGTGGCGCAGTGTGTCGGTCATGCATCCAACTCTAGGTCAAATGACCTAAAACGTCGAACGGTCCCGGTGTCAGTCCCGATGAGCCACGATGTTGACCACGTTGCCGTCCGGGGCCCGGACCAGGAACCGGCGCACACCCCACACTTCGGTTGTCAGTGGGTGCACGATCTCGTATCCGAGTGTCCGGGCTTCGTCGTACGCGCCGTCGACGTCGTCGGTGTGGACGGAGATGACCGAGTCCTCGGGGGAGGTCGCATCATGCGTGACGAGTTGTACATGCGCATCGGAGTCGGGAGACGCGAAGCGTGCCACCCAACCCATGTTGAACTCCTCGGTGCTCAGGCCGAGGAAGTCGGCGTAGAAACTCTTTGCCGTCTCTACATCGGGAACATTGAGGTTGGTCGTGATTCGTTGTGAGCGCATGCGGTCTCCCGGTCGTCGACAATAGGTAACTTCGATAATTGCCTGCGCGCCGGGACATGTCGAGAGGTGTTGTGGCGATTGACCGCACGAAATTCGGGCAAGTGGGGGACAATCACCGTCAGGCGACAAGTCGAGGAGATGCAAATGTCCGAGGCCAAATCCGAGCACACCGATGTTGTAGTTGAACCCGAACCGTCGATGATGAAGCGGTACTACCCCGCTGCGGTGCCCGTGATCCTCGGTTTGATCATCTTCTTCCTGCCTGTGCCGGATGGTGTCGATCCCAAAGGTATGCAGATGCTCGGCATCTTCGTCGGCACGATCGTCGCGTTGATCCTGCAACCGCTGCCCACCGGATCAGTTGCCCTCGTCGGCTTGTCGATTGCGATGATCACACAGACGGAGACGCCTTCGGAGGCGCTTGCCGGCTTCAGTAACACCACGATCTGGCTGATTGTGGCCTCGTTCTTCATTGCCGAAGGTTTTCTGGTCACCGGTCTGGGCAAACGGATCGCGTTGATGTTCGTCACGAAACTCGGAAAGTCAAGTCTTGGACTGTCTTACGGGATGGCGCTGACCGATCTGATTCTTGCGCCGGCAACACCGTCGAATACCGCGAGAGCGGGCGGCGTGGTGTATCCGATCATCGTCTCGCTGAGCAAACTCGAGGATTCCAATCCGGAACCGGAGGAATCCCGGAAGAAGCTCGGCGCGTATCTGCTGCTCACCTCACTTCAGGTCAACGTGGTCACCTCGGCCATGTTCATCACCGCCATGGCCGGTAATCCGGTAGCCGTCGACGCGGCCGCCAAGCTAGGTATCGAGATATCTTGGGGTAAATGGGCATTGGCGGCTTCGGTGCCGGGAATTGCCAGCTTGATCGCGATCCCGTGGGTGATGTCCAAGATCTTCCCGCCGACCATGCTGAAAACCCCCCAAGCTCCGGAGCAGGCCAGGGACGAGCTACGCAAGGCCGGTCCCGTGAGCCGCGACGAGAAGATCATGGCCGCAACGTTCATTCTGCTGCTTGTGCTCTGGTGCCTGGGTACACAACTCAACGTCAACGCCACCACCACGGCGTTTGTCGGCATCGCGATCCTCCTTGTCACGAAGGTGCTCAGCTGGAACAACCTGGTGACGGATAAAGGCGCATGGCAGACGCTGGTCTTCTTCGCTGTATTGGTGGGTATGGCAGGTCATCTCGAAGAGTTGGGCGTGATCGCGTGGATCGGCGGCCAGGTCTCGTCCAGTGTCGACGGGCTGCCGTGGATCTGGGCATTCGCGATTCTCACACTGGTCTACTTCTACGCGCACTACCTGTTTGCTTCCAACACGGCGCAGATCGTCGCGATGTACGCCGTGTTCCTCGGCGCAGCGGTTGCCACGGGCGCTCCACCACTGTTCTCGGCCTTGGTGTTCGGATTCATCGGCAGCCTGTTCGGCGGTATCTCGCACTACGCGTCCGGACCCGCCGGAGTTGTCTACGGCTCCGGGTACATCAAGACCTCCGAGTGGTTCCGAATCGGGTTTGTCATGAGCGTTGTGCTCATCCTCATCTGGACGATCATCGGTGGCGCGTGGATGAAAGTGATCGGTGCCTGGTGATCAGTTGTCCTTGCGGCGCAAGCTGAACCGCATGGATTCCTTGTTGACGGCGGCGATTGCCGTCAACGGGATCTCGGCTGGACACACCTTTGCGCATTCGCCGTAGGTCGAGCACGGCCCGAAGTCGGCTTCCATCTGATCGGACATCGCGCGGGCGCGCTTGCCTCTTTCGTTGCGACCCTGCGTTACCAGCGACAGATGGGTGAGTTTGGAACCCGTGAACAGATGGGCCGCTCCGTTGGGGCACGCGGCAACACAGGCGCCGCATCCGATGCAGGCCGCAAAGTCCAGCGCGGCTTCGGCATTCTGATGGGAGAGCGGTTGACTGTCGGCGTCAGGTGCCGTGCCGGCGTTGACGGAAACATAGCCACCGGCCTCGAGAACGCGATCCATAGCCGACCGGTCGACCACCAGATCCCGTACCACCGGAAACGCCGCAGAACGGAACGGCTCCAAAACAATTCGATCACCGTCCGAGAAACTACGAAGATGCTGGCGGCACGTCGGCGTGTTGGCCACCGGCCCGTGCGGGGTGTTGTTGACGGTGATACCGCACGAACCGCAAATACCTTCGCGGCAATCGGAATCGAACGCGATGGGGCTCTTGCCCTCTTCGACGAGTTGATCATTGAGTCGATCGAGAAGTTCGAGCAGCGACATCTCGACGCTCGCGTCGTCAACCTGATAAGTATCGAAGGCGCCGGAAGATTCAGGTCCATTCTGGCGCCACACGTCCACAGTGATTTTCATGCGTAGTTCCTCGTTTGCAGCGGAACAGCGGTGAAGGACAACGGTTCGTCGTGACGGATGTGCCGACCGTCCTTGGCGGTTTCCCAGGCCGAGACAAAGCACCAGCGATCGTCGTCGCGTAGTGCTTCACCATCCGACGTCTGGTGCTCGGCACGAAAATGTGCTCCGCATGATTCGTCCCGGTCGAGCGCGTCGACGCACATCAGTTCGGCGAGTTCGAGAAAATCAGCGACCCGCCCAGCCCGTTCGAGTTCCTGGTTGAACTGGTTTCCGGTTCCCACAACCCGCAGGTCCGACCAGAATTCGCCGCGCAGTTCCCGGATCTCCGTAATGGCCTTTGTCAACCCTTCTGCCGAACGGGTGACTCCGCAACCCGCATACAGGATCTCGCCGAGTCGGCGATGGAATCTGTCGGGGCCGTGCTTGCCACCTACAGACAACAGGAGTTCGACTCGTCCTCGAACGTCATTGAGCGTCGACACCACCGCCTCGTCGTCGAGGCTGAGTTCGGGAGTGCCGAGCAGGGGTGCAAGGTAGTTCGGAATTGCATAGGGAAGGGTGAACCACCCGTCGACGCAGGCGGAGAGCAGGGAATTGGCGCCGAGCCTGTTTGCTCCGTGGTACCCCCAGCCGGCTTCGCCGCCGACGAACAGGCCTGGGATCGACGTCATCTGGTCGTAGTCGTTCCAGAGGCCACCCATGGTGAAATGCGCGCCCGGTGCAATACGCATCGGCACTGTATAGGGATCCTCACTGGTGGCATCGCGATACATCGAGAAGAGGTTTCCGTACCGCTCTTCGATGGTCTTTCGACCCAATCGCGCGAGCGCATCTCGAAAATCCAGGTACACACTGTTTTTCAGTGG
Source organism: Rhodococcus globerulus (assembly GCF_019334125.1). Taxonomy (NCBI): domain Bacteria; kingdom Bacillati; phylum Actinomycetota; class Actinomycetes; order Mycobacteriales; family Nocardiaceae; genus Rhodococcus; species Rhodococcus globerulus. The sequence continues at coordinate 3,860,945 of NZ_CP079698.1, read as the reverse complement.
GCCGACGCCATGACCGGTATCGATCTGCTCACGGGCGGCGCGCGAGGAAACATCGCGGGGTGAGAGATTGCCGAAGGCGGGGTACTTGCGTTCGAGGTAGTAGTCGCGCTCGCTATCGGGGATGTCTCCGGGTTCGCGACTGTCTCCCGGTTGTGCTGGTACCCAGATGCGGCCGTCGTTGCGGAGCGACTCGCTCATCAGGATGGTCTTGGACTGCCACTCGGAATTGACGGGAAGTGCGGTGGGGTGGAACTGAATGAAGGACGGAGACGCCATCAATGCGCCGCGCCGGTGCGCTCGCCACGCGGCAGTGGCGTTGGAGTTCTTGGCAAGAGTCGATTTGTGGAAGACCGTGCCGTAGCCGCCCGACGCCAGGACAACCGCATGTCCTGTGGTGGACCTGATTTCGCCGGTCACGAGGTCGCGCGTCACAATTCCCTGGGCGCGTCCGTCTGCGACGATGAGATCGAGCATCTCGGTGCGGGTATGGAGGTTCACGGTGCCGGCAGCGATTTGTCGTTGCAGTGCCTGCGACGACGCTATCTGCAACTGCTGGCCCGTCTGCCCACGCGTGTAGTACGTGCGCGAAACCTGGACGCCACCAAACGATCGGGTGGCCAACGTGCCGCCGTATTCGCGTGCAAACGGGGCGCCGATGGCATTCATATGGTCGATCACCCGCACGGATTCCTCGGCTAGCCGGAAGCAGTCCGCCTCGCGTCCACGGAAGTCGCCGCCCTTCACGGTGTCCTTGACAAATCGATCGAGGCTGTCGTTGTCGACCTTGCAGGCGCGGGCTGCGTTGATGCCGCCTTGAGCGGCGACGCTATGTGCGCGTCTCGGTGCATCGTGGAACGTGAACGACTCGACGTGATAACCCAATTCGCCGAGCGATGCGGCACAGGCCGCGCCGGCGAGTCCGGTACCGACAACGATGACCGTGAACTTGCGGCGATTGAGTGGGCTGACGAGTTTGTAGTCGAGTTTGCGGTTCGGCCAGGCCCTCGACGGATCTCCCGGCGGGACATTACCGTCAATCGGGGTACCGATGGTTCGCAGGTCGTCGGCGTCGAAGCTGCTCATCTGATCACGCTCCTGTTTTCGAGACGAGTCCGGTGAGAACGGCGATGGGGATCGACATGTTTCCCACCATGACAACCAGTGCGATGATGCCGGCGAGTGCGACCGCAACTTGGCGGAACCGCTGACCGGTCACACCGAGATCATTGACGGCACTCCATAATCCGTGGGCCAGATGCATAGCGAGCAGGGCCATCGCGAGTATGTAGAAGGCAGCGACAGCGGGGCGTTCGAAGCTGGCAACGAGATTATCGTAGGCGTAACTCTGCGATCGGGTGGCCGCTTCGTATTCGGTGCTACCGATCGGGCGGGTGCCGGTTGTGAGGTCGAGGATGTGAAAGACGATGAACAGCAGGAGAACTGCTCCGGTCACCGGCATTGTCCGGGCGGTGAACGACGAAAGTCCTAACCCCTTGCGGCGGAACGGTCCTCGGGCTCTGCGCGCGCGAAGGGTGAGAAGCCACGCGCACCACACATGGGCGATCAGCGAGACCAGTAGAACGATGCGGAGAATCCAGAGCAATCCTTCGTAGGGAAGGAACGGTTCGAAGACGGTTCGTAGCCAGTGTGCATAGTCGTCGAAGTGTTCGGCGCCGGTGTACACCTTCAGATTGCCGATCATGTGGACGACCACGAATGCCGCAAAGATCAGCCCCGTCACTGCCATCAGAATCTTGCACGTGACGTTCGACGGGCGTGGGCGTGACCGTGTTGAATCGGCACCGGCGTGCGGTACGCGGGTCGGAACACTCACTCGTAAAACCTCCCAAGCCAGACGTGCCGGATAGGTGTCGTCAGCCTAGGCGTGATTGTGTAATTGAGCAGGGGAACGCAGTGCGACTTGTCGGTTCGTGCCGGTCAATGGTTATGTAACGGACAATATTACTCGGAAGTAAGGAAGACGTAGGCGATGGTGAACTCGACGTCACGACGACGAGCAGTGTGCGTCGGCGCTGCATCTGTCCTGGCAGCTGCCCTGATCGCGGCGGGGTCACCGGCCGGGGCGCAGGAAGCTGTCGACCTGTCCGAGGTCTTCAATCCGCTGGTTGTGCGAGCTCTCCAGGGTGGTGAGATCTCGGGGGAGTTCACTCCACTGGGACTCTCGTCGGATGATCCGTGGTTCGACGAACCAGAACTCAGTGGCGACACAGCGCCGGGAATCCTACTCAAAGCCCGCCCAGTGAGCGTGCAGGTCTATCAGGTGCGACCGGACGCGGTCAGCGCCTACCAGCTCATGTACACGACAACCGATCATTTCGGACGTCGGGTGATCAGCACCGGAATCCTGATGATTCCCGAGGACGGCACCGCTCCTGCTGACCGCAAGATCATCGGTTATGCCGAGGCGAACGACAGCCTCGGGGCCAACTGCGCTCCCAGTCACCAGTGGACCGGTGGAAATCAGAGCGACCCGGCCATGTTCTCGGCACTCGGACCCGTTGCGGAGATGTTCGGACGCGGTTGGGCCGTCATGATGAGCGATGTCGGAAACGACGGGGATACCTCGCCGCACCCGTTCTCCGTCGGTCAGTTCTCGGGCAAGGCCACCCTCGACGGTGTACGAGCGGCGCTGGCGCTTCCCGAGGCCGGATTGGCATCCGATACACCGGTTGGCATCTACGGAGTTGCCGGTGGCGGTGTCGCGGCGGGCTTTGCGGCGGAGCAGGCCCATACCTACGCGCCAGAGCTGAACGTGACGGCCAGTGCGATCCAGGCGATGATGATCGATCCGGCAACGTTCGAGGCAACTGCAGCCGGCGGCATCGGTTCCGGGTTTGTCTTCTCGTCTGTCCTCGGTTTTGATGCCGGGTATCCGGAGATCAAGCTAGACGATCACTTCACTCCGGTTGGCCGCGACGTTGCTGCGGCTTTTCGGACATCTTGTCAAGCACTGTATTTGGCGCTTCCGTTCGTTCCGTTCGATGTTCTGTTGACCAACCCAGCGCCCCGAACCATTCCGGCGCTGGCGGCCGCCTACGAGGACAACACCTTGGGCAAGCAGGCACCGAAGTCGAAGTTGCTTATCTCGTCCTGTGAAGACGATTTTCTCGTGCCCTTCAGTGAGGCGCAGGAATTGGCGGATACGTATCGCGCCGACGGTGGTGACGTCGATCTGATTCCTTCGCAGTGTGGGCCTCTCGACTATGTCACCAACCTGTACAAGACGGTTACCGATCAGCTCGGGATGCAGGACGTCGCCTGGCTGGCTGCGGAATTCGATGAAGCAGAGAGTAAGTAGATGATCCGAAAGTCTTTGACGCGCAGAGATTTTGCCCGCACTGTTATGGTGGGCTCGGTTGCACTTGGCAGCGCGATGGCGGTAGGAACAACTGCTTCGGCGCGCGAGGTGGATCGGTACCTCGATCTCACCGCGGTCAACGCCGATGCCGAAGCCGCAGGTGGGCTTCATCCGACTCTGCCCTCCGATTCCGCGAAACTTCGTGTCCTGCTCGACGAGGCCAGATCGGCAGGGGTGGATCCGCGGCGGTATCAGGTATTGCTGAAGCAGTATTGGCTTGCAGTCGGAACGGAATCCGCGGGAATCGACCTTGCCTCCTGGACTCCGTTCGACGGTGTTCACGCAAATCTCGGCAACCTGACCAATACCTTTGCGTTCTACGAGTGCCTCCAACTCGAGCACAGTGAATTACAGTGGGCTGGAATGGGTGGGATGGTTGGTCCGGCTTTTGCAGCGGGACTACTCGACGTGGATTTCGGGCGGGTCGTGCTGAACATCCGAGCGATCAGCGACGCTATGGCCGTGGTGTGGCGCGAACTCGACCGTGTCGGCACACCCATCGCGCAATCGATGGCAGCGCCCGAAGACCTCCAGGCGTTGCTCCAGGTGGGGCACGAAATTCGACCTGAGGATGTGATGTGGTTCCAGGGCAAGGTAATTGCCATGAGCAAACACATCTTCTCGGACCTGATCCCCATGCATATGGCGTGGATACACAACGGGGCGGACGGGATAGGCGAACTGGACCGGGCCGGCCTGCTCGACGAAAATGCGCGAATTGCCTGGCGCAACATTGCATCCGGTAATCCGGAAGCGGTGTTCGACGGTAATGTGCGACTGCTTCGGCGTGAGCAGTACCAATCCGTCGGCGATCAATGGGACGAGGCAAAGAACTATCGCGGAAGCGTCGGTCGGGCTCTGACGTACTTGACCACGTTTGCCGCGTCGCCGTCGATGCCGGGTGTAATCCCACCGCGTGAGTCCGATTCGCTCGAGTTCCAGGTTGGCGCAGCAAGAATCGCGACTCCGTTGCCGGACTTCAACTGGGCGGATCGAGACGGGCGCTGGATATACATCACCAACCAATTGCTTCCCGTCTACCGCGATCTCATGAACGATCAACCGGTCCTGTGGCGCGAGACGTTGGCCGCCCCGGTATCTCAACGGATTGCGGGTCAGGGCATGATCGCGCAGCTGCCGGACCTGCTCCGTTCGATGCTCTCGGCGGTCAAGATCGACTGGAACTGACGGTTGATCCAGGATCTTTCCTGAATAACAATCCTGCCAAAACGGGTAAATAAGACAAAATTCTCGTTACCGTGACCGGACATCCGACATTTCAGGGGGTCCAATTTGATGGTCACTGTGCGTAAATCGGTGTTGAGAGGAATTGTTGCAGCCTCGTTGGTTGCGGTAGCAGGAGTAGGACTCTCGCCGGCAACAGCCAGCGCTGATGTCACGCCCGTTACCCTGGTCAACGGCGTTCTGTCCACAGTTGGTGGGTGTCAAACCACCATTCGTGAATTGATCGTGTTCTGCACGGGCGCAGAGACGTTGACCAGGCGGTCGCCGCTTCTCCTCGATCTGAATCCGGTCGGAACCAACATCGTTGTGCTCGGCGCTGGGCTATTCGACGACGGCACCATGCGAGATATGTTGGTCGACCGTCTGCAAGCTGCCTTGTACCTCGCGCAGAGGTATCCAGCCGCACCGATCATCACCAGCGGCGGTGCGCCCAAGTCGGGTGTCACCGAAGCCAGGGCTATGCGGGATTGGCTGGTGGCCAATGGCGTTCACCCGGGCCGCATAACCGAGGAAGGCCGATCGGGTTCGACAGTGCAGAACGCGCAGTTCACCTCGCAGATCTTGGCCGACCGCGGAGCAACCGGCGTTGTCGTGGTGTCGAGCGCCAACCATGTCGAGCGGGCGATGATCGACTTCAGGGTTGCGGTGGCAGGCAGAATGCTTGTCGCCGGCGTTATTGCTGCGACTTGATCAACTCTGCTTCGGCCAGCAGTTGCTCGTCACCGCTCTGGGTGCGCAGAGCACGTTCCTTGATGAAGGCGATGGCAACAAGGCTGAGCAGCCCCAGAATTCCGGCAATCAGAAACAGGCGTGCGGTGGCGTCGCCGTACGCGATGCGGACGACGTCGGCAAGGGCGTCGGGCAGTTCATTGAGATTGGACAGCCCGGCGCCTCCCGTTGCGTCGACGCCGATTGCGCTCAAGCCCTGAGCAGTCAGATGTGCCACGTGTGTCGACAGAACGGCGCCGAGGATCGAGACTCCGGCTGCCCCGCCGAGCGAGCGGAAGAATGTGATGGTTGAACTGGCCGCTCCGAGATCGCTCGCATCGACCGTATTCTGCACTGCGAGAACAAGATTTTGCATCACCATGCCCATGCCGGTGCCTGCGATGAACAAAAACACGCCGATCCAGACGACTGAGGTGGCGTGGTCGATGGTGGCGAGCAGGAAGAATCCGAGTGTCATCGTGCTCGCGCCGGCAACGAGGAAGATCTTCCATCGACCGAACTTGGTGATGAGTGAGCCGGAGATACTGGACGACAGGGTGGATCCGATCACCATCGGAAGTGTCAGAAGCCCTGCGACAGTGGGTGAGTAACCGCGTGCGATCTGAAAGTACTGTCCGAGGAATACCGCGCCGCCGAAGATGGCAACACCGACGGTGATGCTGGCGAAGGTCGCGAGCGAGGTGGTGCGGTCACGGAAAAGCCGCAGGGGAATGATGGGTTCCTCCACCACGCTCTCGACCCAGACTGCCGCGGCGATAAGCACGATTCCGAGACCGCACAGGAAGAACGACATACCGGAGGACCACTCGAAGTTCTTGCCCGCCAAAGTCACCCAGATGAGGAGTGTGCTTACGCCGCCGGCGATGAGAGTCGCACCGGCGTAGTCGATCTTGACCTTTCTGCGTACTACAGGAAGATTGAGGGTGCGCTGTACGACTATCAGTGCGATCACTGCCAACGGGACGCAGACGAAGAAGGTCCAGCGCCACCCTAGCCAACTGGTATCTACGATGACGCCGCCGATGAGTGGACCGGCGATGGTGGCAATCGACATGACGGCTGCGATCGGACCTTGGTATCGGCCACGTTCGCGAGGACTGAACATGGCTGCGATCACGATGATGACCAGTGCCTGCAAGCCACCGAGTCCCAGGCCCTGCACTACTCGGAAGGCGATCAATATGCCGACGGATTGTGCGAGTCCGGCCAGGATGGATCCGATGGTGAAGATCAGGATGGAGAGTTGAACCAGCAGTTTTTTGCTCACGAGATCCGAGAATTTGCCCCAGATGGGCGTTGTGGCTGTGGAAGCCAGAAGAGTTGCCGTCACGACCCAGGTGTACTGATCCTGGGTTCCGTGTAGTTCGGTGATGATGGTCGGCAGGGCATTCGAGACAATGGTCGAGGATAGGAAGGCCACGAACATTCCGAGGAGAAGTCCGACAAGCGCCTCGATCTTCTGCCGGTGCGACATCGGAGCGGCGGGGGCCTCCTGCAGGCGGATCGATCCGACTTCTTCATGCGTGACCACGGCGACCCCACTTAGTTAGTTGACACATGCAACATTAGGCTAAGTTGGTTGTAGAACGCAACGGTTTTGCGATTAGTTTTCCATGCTGCCCAGTCGATGCAGAAGCGACGTCAGCGCGATGACGTCCTCGGGATCCCACGTCGCCAATCGTGCGCGCCACTCGTCGGCCTGACGATTCTGGACGGTGGTCACACGTTCCCGGGCCTCGGGTGTCAGGGCAACCAACTTTGCCCGGGCGTCATCGGGATCGGGGATCCGCTGTACCAGTCCGAGGCGCTCGGCCGAATCGATTTGTCTGGTCAATGTCGACTTCTCGATATCGAGCGCAGCAATGAGATCCGACATCGGAACCGCATTCGAACGGTTCAGAAGAACCAGGACGGAGTAGAGCGCCGGATCGAGTTTGGGGTGGATGGCCCGCGCGTACTTACGGGCGCGAGCGCGCCCGCGCTGCCACATATCGGCGAGTTCCATCTGCAGGCCCGAGATGGGATCTGAAACCACTGTTGCTACCCCTTAGGTGCGTCGACTTCAAGTGTTCATCCAACCAGAAGGAGTGCGGGATGCGAGTTCCGGATTCATTGTCACCCGAATGCAAATTAGTCATTGCCCTGAGAATCTCCTAACGGTTTGATGCGGTGACTGATCTATTGTCTGATTCGGGACGGTCCGTAGCTGGATAGTTGCCTGACCAGGCGATATTGCAAGCGTAGCGTGTTGGTCGGACCGTCCGTTATGGCTATGCTGCACGCTATGGCCGAATTTTCGGGGAAATCAGGCAAGTGTGGGCCACCCTGGGGGAAGCGAGAGATTTGCCCTCGTATGTTCGAGGCTCCGTCGTGAAAGCGTTGATCGACCTGATCGCGCAGTGGTGGCGTCTGCCCGATCAGTATCAGAGTTTCATGCGTTACCTCGAAGACCGTGGTCTTGTGTCGGCTTGCCGAATCCTGGTCGGCGGAACTGCGTTCGGGATGGGGTTGATCCTCGTCCTCATGAGGTGGAGTGCTGTGGGACCGCAAGGTTCGTTCTGGCGATCCGTCAACCTGGTTGTGGTCGCAGCCTGCCTGATCGCTGCCCTCATTTGGTGGCTGTTTCCGCCAACCCGGCTGTGGTCCTACACCTTTGTTGTCGGCTCCGATATTGCTATCGCGGTGGCGTCGTTCTCGGACGTCGATCCGCTGGCACGATTGTTGTGCTGTGTGGTTTTTGCCTCGATCGGTGGCTACATCGCGTTTTTCCACAACCCCACGTTGCAGCTCGGGCACCTGGTATTCGCCACCCTGGTCACGATTATGGCGGGGTGGCCGCTGCTGTTTGGTGACAACACGGATCCAGGATTGGGAATTGCCAAAATAGGTGTCACTCTCGCGACCGTCTATGTGATTCCCGTCGTCTCACAGATCATGTTGGCGATGCTCAGTTCGGATGCAACAACATCGGAATTCGATCCGCTGACCGGGCTTCTCAATCGACGTGGGCTTTCACGTCGGGCGACGGACATCGTGGGCGAGCAGATCGACGAACACAATGCGCTTCTGGTTGTGGTGATCGATCTCGACCGATTCAAGGAGATCAATGATCTCCACGGACACGATATCGGCGACAACACAATCATCAGGACCGGTTTGCGCATCAGGCTCTGGACGTCGCAGTCGGCTCTGATCGCTCGAGTCGGCGGTGACGAATTTGTAGTGCTCGAGCGGGCGCCCTTCAATTCGGTGGCAAAACTGTCGACGCGGATCACCACATTCATGAGTGGTGACAATGACGTACCGGCAATCAGTTCGAGTATCGGAATCGCGATTCGTACGGCGCCCCGAGAAGTGGACGAAACCGTGGACGAGATTGTTTCCGCACTGTTCAGGGTGGCCGATTCGGCTATGTATCAAGCCAAACGTGAGGGTGGAAATCAGGTGCGTGCCAGCGTCGTGTGAAGACTTCTTCAATCGCCGAACGACAACCCTCGTTCGGCGAGTGCCTCACCCAGAATGCGAAGGGCTTTTGGGCCCATTCCGTGAAGCTTTGCCAATTCCGATTCGGATACCGATGCGAGCTGCGACAACTCGGTGTAACCGGCAGCAAGAAGAGCCCGCGTTGCGGGCGCGCTGGTTTTCGGGAAACCGTCTCCGGGCTGTGCAGACTGAGATTCGGTCACGGTTGATCTCCTCGAGACGACGGGAAGGCGCGCGCTGCGATCGCCACACCGATACAGGCTACGACGGCAAATGTGATCAGGAGTAATTGTGCGGAACGCAAAGTCGAGGGTGCGCCGAGATTCACCAGAACTCCGGCGAGAGCGGCGCCGAACGCGTTGGCGATCAATTGCACGGTATTGATCGCCGCGGCGGCTTTTGCTCCTTCGCCTGGTTCCGAAACCGAGTTCATCGCACCGACAGCCAGGTGTGGCCAGGCGATGCCGATACCCGCCCCGGCAATGACCAGTCCGACGATCCACGCTGCGATTGCGCCGGCGCCGGCCTGATCGGTGAGGAACGCGGCCGTCAGAGCAAGCCCGAATGCGACCAGAACAGGTCCGCCGACAACGATTGTGCGGACAGCGCGAGGTGACGTTGCCGAGGCACTCGGAATTTCGCCGAGGGTCCAGCCGAGGGCGAGGGCGGCGCCGAGGAAACCGGCGGCCAACGGTGTCATACCGGCGAGGAGCTGACCGAACAGCGGAATGAACGTTTCGACCGTCGAGCTCAGGGCCAAGGCGACGATGGTCAGGTACACCCATTTGAGGGACGACGCGGTGAAGGTCGACGGCGGGAGTACTCCATGGCTCGCGCGACGGTCTGCTGCGACAAAAGCAATCAGAAGTATCACTGCCGCAAGAACCAGTGTGGCGGTCACCGCAAGGTTGGACAGAATTCCCGCGACGCTGACCAACAGCGCTGCTGCGGTCAGCAGGGCCAGCGAGAGAATCGGAACCGGACTGCTGGTGGTGCTGCCTGCAGTATGTGCCGGCAGCGCGCTGGGGACGAGCGCGGCAACCGCGATTGTCGCGACCACCAAGGCACCGAATGCCCAGCGCCAAGCGCCGAATTGAGCGAACACTCCACCGATGGCCGGCCCGGCGAACGTGCCGACACCCCACATTGCTGACACGAGTGCCGATGCGCGCGTCCACAACTGCTTGGGTAGGGCGGCGTTGATCACGGCATAACCGAGACCCGCCAGCAGTCCGCCGCCTGCTCCTTGAACAGCACGCCCGACCAGAAGCATTTCCATCGTAGGACTGAGCGCACAGACGATCGTGCCGATCGCGAAGATCGCAAGCGCAATCAGATACGCGCCTCTAGGCCCTTTCGCGCCGAGGATTCGGGTGACCAGCATCGAGGAGATGACTGAAGCAATAAGGAAAACTGTTGCAGTCCAGGCGTAATACCGTTGCCCGCCGATGTCGTCGATTGCCGTCGGAAGCAAACTGGTCGTGAGATAGACGTTCGTGGCGTACAGCGCCACTCCGCCCGCCAGGACGGTAGCGGTCCCGAGATGCCGCCCGCTCAGTAATTGACGCCACGTGCCGGCGGAGACATCAGTAGGGGAATGCATGTCGATGAAGGTAGAGTCTCAAGTGCGCTTGAGGTCAACTTCGGGTGCCAGACGGGAGGCGAGGATGATCCGCAAGAGCGACGAACTCCTCTCTATCGGCGAGGTGTCGGCCCGCACAGGCGTTGCGGTGTCGGCCGTGCGGTACTACGAAACCCTGGGTCTGGTTCCTGCCGTTCGCACCGCCGGCAATATGCGAAAGTTTCCGCGGCATGCCATACGGCGAGTGACGTTGATCCAATTGGCCGTCCGCTTCGGCATTCCGTTGTCGGAGGTCGGGGAAGTGTTCGCCTCCCTGCCAGAGGGCCGCACACCCAACAAGAAGGACTGGGCAAAGATCTCGACCGCCTGGAATCAGCGGCTAGAGGATCGTAAACAGGCGATCGCGCGCCTCCAGGAGGAGTTGACCGGGTGTATCGGGTGCGGGTGCTTGTCACTGCAAACCTGCAACCTGCTCAATCCGGGAGACGAACTCGGTTTGGGCGGGCAGGGCGCCCGCCGGATCTGACGAACTGTCAGATCAGTTGGCTCAGTTGGTTCCGTTGGCGAGGGTGGGACCTGGCATTCCAACGTCCATTGCGTCGTTCGATCTCGATGGGATGTGAGAAGCAGTCGCTGATGTTCTCCGACGTGATCACATCGTCGGCAAGTCCGGTTGCCGTGACAACGCCGTCCTTGATCAGTAGTGCATGTGTTGTCGTGCTTGGGATTTCTTCGATGTGATGGGTGACAAGAATGCTTGCCAGGGACGGGTTTTGACTACGTAGGTCATCCAGCGCGCTCAGCAGCTGTTCGCGGGCTGCCAAGTCGAGACCGGTGGCGGGCTCGTCGAGAAGAAGCAATCGTGGCTCGACCATGAGCGCTCTGGCGATCAGTGCGCGTCCGCGCTCTCCCTGAGACAAATTGGGCCACAGTGCATTCGATCGGGGGCTCATGCCAAGCAGGTCGATCAAGGCGTCGGCGTGTGCTTCCTGCTCCGGAGTTGGTGACCAGCGAGGCATCAACTCGGTGGTGTTGGTGAGTCCGGTGATCACGACGTTCCGCACCGTGATCGGAATGCCGATCGTATGACGCGGATTGACATGCCCGATGTCCATCCGCAACTCACGCATGTCGACACGGCCCAACTTGTGGCCCAGAACGAATACGGAGCCGCGGGTGGGGTGCGCAGTTGCCCCGAACAGGCTCAGCAGAGTGCTCTTTCCCGCACCGTTAGCCCCCAGCAATACCCAATGCTGGCCGGGCTCGATCGAAATGTTGATGTCCTGCAACAAGTACCGGCCGTCTCGGACCAAGTCGACATGTTCGGTCGACAGCACTGTGCCGCTGGAGTGTTCCACGGATGAAGCCTCTCTATGAATCGAGAATGCGTAGCTGACGGAGGACGGTGTCGATGTTTTCGCGTGTTGCAGCTACTGCGGCGTCGGGATCCGAATCCCATAGCGCGTCGAGCAGTCTGTCGTGGGCCTGTGAAGTATCGGGAACTCCCTCTTCGATGTCCACCATGTCGATGAGAGTCTTGCGGAGAAGCGGACGCACCGATTCGAACAGTGACAGCAGGACAGCGTTTCCCGAGAGTCGAACGACTTCTGTATGGAAATCGAGGTCGGTGTCGACAAACTTCTCGACATCCCGTTCGAAGTGGCTGTGGCGGAGCGTAAGCCGGCGTCGAAGGCGCTCGAGATCTTCCGGTTGTGCGCGCTCCGCCGCGAGTCTGGCGGCCTCGACCTCCAACGCCCGGCGCACCTCGAAAACCTCGAGCATCTGTGAGCGTCGTAGTAGCCGTGTGAATTCGTCAGCGTGTTCCAGATCCTCCGCCGCGACAACAAACGTTCCGACCCCGTGCCGTACCTCCAGCAACCCGGCATGAGTTAGAAGCCGGATCGCTTCGCGGATGGACGAACGCCCGACTCCCAGTTCTACGGCGAGTGCGGCTTCGCTCGGGATCCGCTGCTTCGGCAGCCATACCGATTGGCGGATCTTCGACCGGAAGATCTGTTCGATCTGCGGCACCAGGGGACCGCTGCGCAGAACGAAACCACCGTGGTCGTCGGTCATTGCTACCTTTCGAATCGAATTCGCCTAGCGTAACAAGTCATCAGACGTCTGAGGACTAACCCTTAGCGGGTGTGTTCGATGGGCACTCACACGCGCGGGACCCCGAGCAGAAGTGCGATCAAATCGAGAGCTGTCTCGATCTCTGCCTTCTCTCGACCTAGTAGAGGTGCGTAAAGGTGGATGTCGCAGATACGAACAAGTGCCTGGCCCAGCACTTGTGGCGACAAGCTGAGGGTCAACTGGCCGGCATCGACCTGCGACTGCAGGATCTCGGCGGCAATGGACGCGGAAATGGACTCGATGGCACCGGGCATCAGCGCGAGCTTGATGAACACCATCGGTTCCCTCTTGGTGAGCGCGCGAAGTTCGGTTGAAGAGTCTACTGAACGCATCACTCGGCCGAATACGTCGATGACGTACTCCGGGCCCTCGCCCGACGCTTGTGACATCGCTTTGCGGTACGTGCGCTCGGTGGCTTCCGCCAGCACCGTCCCCAGTAGTTCGTCGCGGTTTCCGACCCATCGGTAGAGCGTCGCGCGGCCTACTCCGAGGCGCTCGGCAAGTAGTGACATGTCGAGCGCCTCTTCGGCGAGATACATGCTCGCGGCGGTGTCGATGGCGCGCCGTCGGTCGCGGTCGGATGGCATACAGGCATTCTCTCCGGTGGCCCGGTGCGTCGATTTTCGGGTCTGTGTACGGCTCTGGCTATCTATTGACGAACCCTCCTAGGTGAGACACACTAGCTCATTGTCTCAGTTAAGTGATGCCGATCACAGTCAGGGGTTTTGTCGATGAGTTCAGTACAGACCGTTCGCGGGTCGGTGGACAGCGCCGATCTGGGGAAGGTGTTGATGCACGAGCACGTCTTCGTTCTCGGAGAGGAGATGCGCCAGAACTATCCGGACTACCCGGAGCCTTGGGACGAAGAGGCGCGGGTGGCGGACGCAGTTGCCAAGCTGACCGAACTGAAGTCCCGCGGGATCAACACAATCGTCGATCCCACCGTGATCGGGCTCGGCCGATACATTCCGCGCATCGCGCGGATCAACGAGCAGGTCGATCTCAACATCATCGTCGCCACGGGCATCTACACCTACAACGACATTCCGTTCCAATTCCATCACACAGGACCGGGATTGCTCTTCGATGTGCGAGAGCCGATGGTCGATCTGTTTGTCAAAGACATTCGAGAAGGCATCGCCGGCACTGGTATTCGCGCGGCATTCCTCAAGTGCGCCATCGAAGAGCCGGGGCTGACTCCCGGAGTCGAGCGAGTGATGCGCGCAGTTGGAGCTGCGCAGGTCGAAACGGGTGTGCCCATAACCGTCCACACCGACCCGCATACCGAATCCGGGCTCGTTGCACAGAAAGTCCTGGCCGACGAGGGCGCAGATCTGACCAAGGTCGTGATCGGTCATTCGGGTGACTCGACGGATCTCGACTATCTGTGTGCGCTCGCAGATGCCGGCTCCCTACTGGGTATGGACCGCTTCGGTCTGGATGTGCTCTTGCCGTTCGAGGAGCGCGTGAACACCGTGGTGGAGATGGCTCGTCGCGGCTACGCGGAGAAGATGGTCCTCGCCCACGACGCATCGTGCTTCATCGACTGGTTCTCCAGCGAGGCGAAGGCTGCCGCTGTGCCGAACTGGAACTACACGCACATCAGCGATCACGTCATCCCGACCTTGCTAGAGCGAGGCGTCACCGAAGACCAGATCACGACGATGCTGGTCGACAATCCGCGTCGATATTTCGAGAGCTGATCATGGACGACGTGTATGCGGGCAAGCTGTCGGTGCCACGTCCTTGGCTTGCGCGCTACGACAGTGGTACTGCGCCAACCGTTGACATCGAATACACCAATGCCCTGGAGATGTTCCGTGCGTCGGTGGCCCGCGACGCTGATGCTCCCGCAATCAGATACTTCGACGCGACTCTCACGTTCGGCGAGCTCGACACGATGTCAGACGCTTTGGCAGTGGCTCTCGCCGGTGAGGGTATCGGATTCGGCGATCGGGTGGCATTTGTCCTGCAGAATGTGCCGCAGTTCTTTGTCGCGACTCTGGCTGTCTGGAAGTTGGGAGCCGTTGTGGTTCCGGTCAATCCGATGTACCGCGACCGTGAGTTGGCGACGGTCCTGCTCGACAGCGGTGCCGTTGCGGTGATCTGCCTCGAGTCCTCGGCCCAGACGGTGGTGGCGGCGTCTGTGGGTACGGATGTTGGATGTGTTATCACTACGTCGGAACTCGATTTTCAATCACGAAGTGATCAAAGGATTTTCGGGTCTGCCAGCCGAGTGAGGAACGAGGGTTGCCACGACCTGCTGGAGTTGATCGAGGAGAACCGCGGCGCCGCACCCGATCCCGTTGACCTCGAGCCGAGCGATCTTGCGTATCTGCCGTACACGTCCGGTACGACGGGTCCGCCCAAGGGGTCTATGAACACGCATGCCAATGTGGTGTTCGCAGCGCAGATCTATCGGGACTGGGTGGGCTTGCGCCCGGGTGGCGCGGTGTTTGCCGTAGCCCCGTTGTTTCACATCACTGGTTTGATCGGACACGTCGCGGCGCCACTGCTATCGGGGGCCGCTACAATTCTCACGTGTAGATTCCACCCCGTTGTTGCGGCGGAGTCTATTTCGGAGCATCGCGCCACAGCGATCATCGGTGCAATTACCGTTTTCATCGCCTGGACGGATAATGCGGCGGTATCGAAAGAGTTGCTCAGTAGTCTCGAATCGGTCTACTCGGGTGGCGCGCCCATTCCGCATGCAGCGCTCGAGTCGTTTCGGGCGAAGTTCGGTCACTACATCCACAACGGCTACGGTTTGACCGAAACCAACAGTCCTGCAATCGTTGTGCCGAATTCACGAGAAGCGCCGGTCGACCCCGCGTCGGGTGCGGTAGCGGTCGGCGTGCCTGTCTCGAGTACGCATGCTGAGGTGGTGGACGAAAACGACAATCCGGTACCGGTCGGGGAGTGCGGGGAGATAGTTGTCAGCGGCCCGCAGGTAGCGCTCGGATACTGGAACAAGCCGGAAGAGACCGCCCACGCCATGCCCAACGGCCGTTTCCACACCGGCGATGTAGGTTTCATGGACGCTGACGGATGGTTCTACGTGGTCGATCGGATGAAAGATCAGATCAATGCCTCGGGATTCAAGGTATGGCCGCGCGAAGTGGAAGATGTTCTCTACGAACATCCTTCCGTTCGTGAGGCTGCCGTAGTGGGTGTCATGGACCCCTATCGCGGAGAGACCGTGAAAGCCTTCGTTTCACTCAAGGAGAGGCTGGAGGCGACGCCGGATGAACTGGTGGAATTCTGCAAGGTCCGTCTGGCTGCGTACAAGTACCCGCGCATCATCGAGGTCATGAGTGACCTTCCGAAGACCGTGAGCGGCAAGATTCTTCGTCGTGAATTGAGGGTTACGCGCTAATTCCGCACTCGAACAACTGCCGGCTCCTCGAATCGTGATGGGCCGGCAATTGTCGTGTCTGGCTGATCTGACATCAAATCTAGTGCATAACAATACTATTCAGTGATTGACATCACTCCGCCCGTGTCGCACACTGGTCACATCATCCGAACTTGAAGTTGGCGTCAGTTTCTACTGTCGGGGCGGCGCTTCGTTCGGGTGCAATCGCTACGACCCATCGAGGAGTAGGCATGACTAGATCGGTAGTGAATTCGGGAGGGCCCGCAGGGCGCGTATCCGATCAAGAGCGCACCAGGAAGCGTGCACATCGCAAGCTTCTCGGCGCCGGACTTCTGGGCAGCTCGATCGAATGGTACGACTTCTTTCTCTATGGAACGGCTGCAGCGCTTGTCTTTCCGCATGTATTCTTTCCGAACTCGTCCGCCCTCATGGGTACATTGCTCTCGTTCAGTACGTTCTGGGCGGGATTCGTAGCTCGGCCGATCGGTGGGATCGTTGCCGGCCATTTCGGGGACAAGTACGGACGTAAGCCTGCCGTGGTTACCTGCCTGCTCCTGATGGCATTGGCGACGTTCCTGATCGGCGCGATTCCGAGTGCATCGGCAATCGGCGTCGCTGCTCCAATTCTGTTGGTCACCTTGCGATTCATTCAGGGTCTTGCCTGCGGCGGGCAGTGGGGCGGCATTGTCTTGCTTCTCACGGAGTCGGCTAGTCCGAAGAAGCGGGGATTCTCCGGAACCTTTGGACAGATGGGTGTTTCGTTCGGCGTGGTTCTCGGCAACGTCGTATTTCTGATCGCCACCGCGACGATCTCGAACGAAGCATTCCTGAGCTGGGGATGGCGAATTCCCTTCTTCGCCAGCGCATTACTCTTCCCAGTCGTCCTGTACATCCAGACCAAGGTTGAAGACACTCCGGAATTTCTGGAGTTGCAGAAAGAAGCGGCTCGCAACAAGAAGGATGCAGTGGTGCAGGCGCCGCTGACAAAAGCGATCAAAACTCATTGGCGCAAGATTCTTCTCGGCTGTGGTCTTCTGGCTGCTACCAACTCGCTCTTCTACATCAGCATTGCCGGTGTTTTGAGCTACGGCACAACGGAACTCGGCCTAAAGAGGAATTCTCTTCTGATCATCTCTCTCCTCAGCGCGCTCCTGACCGTCGGAGTGGTGCTGTGGTCGGGAAAGATGTCGGACAGGATCGGGCGTCGTCCGATGATCTTGATCGGTGCGGCCGCGATCGTTGTCTGGGCCTTTCCGTACTTCTGGCTGATCAACACCAAGTCGCTACCGCTCTTCTTTGTTGCTGTCACCGTCGGCAGCGTTTTCCAGTCGATGACATACGGGCCCATCGCGGCATACATGGGCGAGTTGTTCGCCCCGAATGTCCGCTACTCCGCAGCGTCTCTTGCCTATCAACTGGCAGCGATCACTGTCAGCGGTGGCACACCGTTCATCATGACGGCGCTGATCGCGAAGACGGGAACCACGACCCTGGTTGCTGTGTTCGTCGCACTCATGGGATTGGTGACCTTCTTCAGTGCGTGGGCGCTTGCCGAGACCAATCCGAAGGAAGTCCGCGACGATCCGGAGGCGATCCCCGGTGCGCATCTGTATGCGTCGTAGCGAGACAGGTAAGCCCCGGCAGACAATTCTGCCGGGGCTTTCCCGCGTGCTCAGCTCTGTTTCAGAGTGACCAGTCCGGTGCGGTCGATCGAGCGTTTGAGGATCTTGCCGGTGGAACCCTTGGGCAGTGCGTCGATGAACTGCACAACCCGAGGAATTTTGTACGCCGACAGGCGCTCCCGTGCCCATGTAGTCACGTCGGCAGCATCGACGGCGCTACCCGATCGCACCGCTACGACTGCCGCGACTTCCTCACCGTAGTAGTCGTCCGGGATACCTATCACTGCAGCTTCGATGATGTCGGGATGCTGATACAGCACCTCCTCCACTTCGCCGGGGTACACGTTGTACCCGCCGCGGATGATCAGATCCTTGACCCGATCGACTATACGAAGGTCTCCGTCCGGATCGGTTTCACCGAGGTCGCCGGTGCGGAACCACCCGTCTGGGGAGAGTACCGCCGAGGTATCGTCCGGGCGTTTCCAATAGCCCTTCATGACAGTGGGGCCCTTGATGAAGACCTCTCCGACTGTGCCTGCGGGGCAATGCTTTCCGTCGTGATCGCGAACCTCGACTTCGGTTCTCGGGACGGCCCGGCCGGTGTAGCCGATTTTCGGCGGACGGTCGATGCTGTTGAACGTTCCGAACGCGCTTGTCTCGGTAAGGCCGTACCCTTCGAGGATCGTGCAGGCGAACCGAGTTTCGAAGGCGCGGGCCACCTCGCCTGGAAGGGAGGCTCCGCCGGAGATTGCGATTCTGAGTTGCTCGAGGTCGGAGCTGTCCACGTCGGCTGCTGCGTGGAGCATGGCATTCCACATCGTCGGAACACCGGCCATTATAGTGAGTTTGTCCTTGCGGACCAGATCGAGCATGGCGGTCGGATCGAAACGCGGAAGCAGGGAGAGTGATCCGCCGCCGGTGAAGGTTGCCATCATCACGGAGCCCTGTCCGAAGATGTGGAACAGCGGTAGACCCGTTCCCGTTCGGTCCGAAGAGTTTCCGCGGCTACTCTCGGCTCCGATTTCGCCGGCCGACAACAGGTTTCCCACGGTCAGCTGAGCACCCTTCGGGCGTCCGGTGGTGCCGGAGGTGTAGAGAATCGCAGTGGTGTCGTGTACATCTCGGTCGGCAATCGCTGTCGGTTCCTGGTCGGTTCTCGCCGTTTCTTCGGTCAGGGTCCAGACCGGCACGCCGCGGGCAGCGCCGGCGTCATGGGTCGCCGGCCCGAGTTGATGCCAGGCGATCGCGAGTGAAATATCGGCGTCGTCGAGCACGTACTCGATCTCGGGCTGTGCCGACATCGTATTGACCGGCACGACAACACAACCGGCTGCCTGAATGCCCATGTACGCCACGATGAATTCTGCAACCGACGGAGCGGCGAGCAACACCCGATCTCCTTCGCTCAATCCGGCAGCGCGGATTCGGCCGCCAAACGAGAGGGAGGCGTCGTGGAGTTGTCGGTATGTCCAGTCCCGGCCGGAACCGCGAATCGCGATGTTGTCCGGTGTGGCTGCGGCGTAACGGGTTACCGGATCGAGAACGCTGACCATGGATATGCCTTTCAGGAGAATCGACCGATTGTGTGTCCTGATGTCCTTGCCGAGCGTACACTTGAACTCGGTGTCAACATTGAGTTTGTCGTGAATATCCCTCAGTAGCAGTGAACTTCGGAAAGGTGAGTAGCGTGGTGGATGACGACTCGCGGATATCCGAACTGCCTCTTGCTCCGCCGGCGGGGCATCGTGATCCGCCGAGCACCGAACGGGGTGCTCGCACCAGGGCTGCGCTGATCGCCTCTGCACGTGTGGTTTTCGAGCGGGCCGGCTATTTGGATGCGCGATTGATAGATATAGCGAAGGAAGCTGGGTGTGCTACCGGTTCCTTCTATACCTATTTTGCCAACAAGGAAGAAGTTTTTGCGGCCGTCCTCGAGGTAGCTCGTGAGGAAATGATGCATCCGGGCATCGGTAGGGTTGCGGGCACTGACGATCCATATGCCATTCTTGAGGCAAGTAATCGGGCGTATCTTGCGGCATATCAACGGAATGCAAAGTTGATGGGATTGATGGAGCAAGTTGCCAGTATCGACCCGGAGTTCCGCAGGATTCGCAACGAGCGGGCAGATGCATTTATTCTGCGCAACGCGCGAGGTATCGCCGAACTGCAAGAACGTGGTGTCGTTGATCCCGGCTTGAATCCTCTGCTTACGTCAATGGCATTGTCCGGCATGGTGAGTCGATTTGCCCACAGTGTATTCACGTTGGGTGACGGGCGAGTGGAAGGCAGGCCGGTCGAATTCGACGAGATTGTCGGCACCGTGACGGATCTGTGGGCCAATGCGCTGAAGTTCCCGAGGCGGAGCTGACGAAGCGCGCCCTGGTCGAGAGTGCTCAGGGCGCGCCTCGAAAATCGTCTCAGCTCTTCTCGACGACGCGAGCTACCGCTTCCGCGACGGCCACAGGCTTGTCGGAACCTTCGCGCTCGAGCACCTGGCGCGTCTTTACCTGGATACCGCCAGGCAACTGCTCGGCGGACACCACGGTTGAGCGCATCCGCAGTCGCGAGCCCACCGGGACCGGGGCGGGGAAGCGCACTTTGTCGTATCCGTAGTTGAGGCTGTGCGCAAAGCCGTCGAAGGCCAGGAGTTGGGAGGAGAACTGTGGGCCCAG
Organism: Rhodococcus globerulus; assembly: GCF_019334125.1. Classification (NCBI taxonomy): domain Bacteria; kingdom Bacillati; phylum Actinomycetota; class Actinomycetes; order Mycobacteriales; family Nocardiaceae; genus Rhodococcus; species Rhodococcus globerulus. The sequence goes on along the minus strand of NZ_CP079698.1, from coordinate 3,840,721 downwards.
TGAGAGGCTGAAAAGTCCGTGCGCGATGGTGGTGCCGAATGCGCTCGCCGCCGCACGCTCTGGGTCGACGTGAATCCACTGGTGATCGTTGGTGACCGCGGCAAAAGCGTCGATGCGATCCTGCGTGATCTCGTACCAGTCGGTGGGTCCCAGTTCCTGGCCGATCAACTTCTCGAGCTCGGCAAACGTGGACGGGCGGACGGGCAATTGCTCTTCAGTCATCGTGGTCCTTTACTCGCAGTTCAGGAGGTTGGAAAATAGATTCCAGCGGCGACGGTTGAAGTTGACGCCGGATTCAACTATACATGACAAGAGACGTGGATCACGGTAAAAGCTTTCGGTGAATGCAAGCGAGAGGAATCGCCAATGAAGGTCGCCCAGAAGGTTGCAATTGTCACCGGAGGTGGAGGCGGTATCGGGGGAGCGCTCGCCAGGAAGTTGGCGGCGGAGGGTGCCCGCGTAGTTGTGGCCGATCTCGATGCCGATGCAGCTGCCGCTGTGGCCGACGCGGTCAACGCAGGGCACCCAGGATCGGCGGTCTCCGCCGGTGGCGACGTGTCAGACGCCGGTGTGATCGAGGGGTTGATCGCGCAGGCCGAGGAGGCTTTCGGTCCCGTTGATCTCTACTTCGCGAATGCCGGTATCACCGGAGGCCTCGGTCTCGACGTCGACGAGGACGGCTGGGACGTAGCCTTCGACATCAATGTGCGGGCCCACATTCGCGCTGCTCGTTTGTTGGTTCCCGGATGGGTCGAGCGCGGCGAAGGGTACTTCGTCAGCACCGCTTCGGCCGCCGGCCTGCTCACGCAGGTCGGTTCGGCGGTGTACTCGGTTACCAAGCATGCGGCAGTGGGTTTTGCCGAGTGGCTGTCGATGACATACGGAGACAAGGGCGTCCGAGTCAGCTGTCTGTGTCCGATGGGTGTCAACACCAAGCTCCTCTATGAAGGGAAAGAGACCGGTGATCCCCTCGGAGTCGCTGCGACGGGAGCTGTCCTCGCTGCCGGCGAGGTGATCGAACCCGACCAGTGTGCCGAAATCGTCTTGGCTGCAATGGACGCCGAGCACTTCCTCATCCTCCCGCACCCGAAGGTACTGGACATGTACCGGCAGAAGGGCGCTGACTACGATCGCTGGCTCAGCGGAATGCGCCGTTACCAGGCGTCGTTGCTCGCCGGAACGCGATGATTCCGGAACTTGTACTTTCGCAGCAGCGTGGGCCCGTCCTACTGCTGACCTTCAATCGTCCGGACGTCTTGAACGCCTGGACAAACGAACTCGAGGACGTGTACTTCGATCTACTGGCCGCCGCGGACGACGATCCCGACGTCCGGGCAATCGTGATCACGGGTGCGGGTCGCGGATTCTGCTCGGGTGCAGATCTGAGCAACCTGAAGAACGTCGGCGACGTTTCCGACGAGGATCTGGTGAGGCCTCGGTCTCGCGAGTTTCCCACGTCGCTACGTAAGCCGTTGATCGGCGCCATCAACGGAGTAGCGGCCGGACTTGGTTTCGTGGAAGCGCTGTACTGCGACGTTCGATTCGGTTCGTCTGCAACACGATTCACCACCGCATTTGCCAAGCGTGGGCTGATCGCCGAGTACGGCATCTCATGGATGTTGCCTAGACTTGTCGGCCGGAGTCGGGCCACCGATTTACTGCTGTCGAGTCGAATGGTCGGAGCCGACGAGGCCTACCGCATCGGACTGATCGACCACCTGGTCGACGGTGATGTCGTAGAAGCAGCGGTTGCCTACGCCGCAGAAATTGCGGCCAACTGCTCGCCGACCTCGTTGTCCGTCATGAAATCCCAGCTGAGCGCCGACGAGACCGGCACGTTCGACGAATCCACGCAGCGCGCGGAAACGCTCATGGTCAACGCATTTCGCGGACCGGACGTCGTCGAAGGTGTCGCGAGTCATCTGGAGCGTCGGCCACCTAATTTTCCTTCCCTCTCTGTCAGGAGTTCACATGTCAGTCTTTGAGTTCTCGGATCGCACGAAGAAGTACCAGGCCGAACTGCTCGACTTCATGGACAAGCACGTCTATCCGGCCGAAGCGGTCTACGAAGCGCAGATGCGTGAGTCCGGTAACCCGCACTTCCAGCCGCCGATCATCGACGACTTGAAGAAGGAAGCCAAGGCGCGTGGGCTGTGGAACCTCTTTCACCCGCACCCCGAATGGGGCCCCGGCCTGACCAACCTGGAATACGCACCGCTCGCGGAGATCATGGGCCGCAGTCACCTGGCTTCCGAAGCCACCAACTGCGCCGCTCCGGACACGGGAAACATGGAGGTGCTCACGCTCTTCGGCACCGACGAGCACAAGGAGAAGTACCTCAAGCCGCTTCTCGAAGGCGAAATCCGGTCTGCCTTTGCCATGACCGAACCCGAGGTTGCCAGCTCCGACGCCACCAACATCCAGCTCCGCATGGATCGCGATGGCGACGAGTACGTACTGAACGGCCGTAAGTGGTTCGCTTCCAACGCTTTGCACCAGAACTGCAAGGTTCTGATCGTCATGGGCAAGACGGACTTCAATGCCGCGACGCACCGCCAGCAGTCGATGATGGTCGTGCCGATCGACGCTCCCGGCGTCACCATCGTGCGTAACCTGCCCGTCTTCGGTTACCAGGACCGCGAGGGACACGGCGAGATCACCTTCGAGGACGTACGCGTCCCGGCCAAGGACATCCTCGCCGGCGAGGGTGAAGGATTCGCGATCAGCCAGGCCCGCCTCGGCCCCGGCCGCATCCACCACTGCATGCGTGCAATCGGAATGGCCGAGCGCGCACTGGAACTGATGTGCAAGCGCGCATCCACCCGCATCACCTTCGGAAAGCCCGTCAGTGACAACGCGAATATCCAGGACTGGATCGCCGAGGCTCGTATCGACATCGAGATGGTTCGACTCCTCACGCTCAAGGCCGCTCACATGATGGACACGGTGGGCAACAAGGAAGCGCGCACCGAGATCGCAGCCATCAAGGTTGCGGCGCCGAACATCGCGCTCAAGATCATCGACCGCGCCATCCAGGTTCACGGCGGCGGCGGCGTCACGGACGACTTCCCTCTCGCGATGGCTTACGCCCACATGCGCACCCTTCGCCTGGCTGACGGCCCGGACGAGGTGCACAAGCGCGCCATCGCGAAGCAGGAACTGCGCAAGTACCGCGAAGTCAAGGCGAACTGACATGGCAGGACTGGATCTCACCGGTAAGACGGCAATCGTCACCGGCGCATCGCGTGGCATCGGCCTCGCGACCGCGCAGGCGATTGCGGCGGCGGGCGGAAACGTCGTACTGACTTCGCGCTCAAAGGAATCCGCAGATGCCGCTGCCGCACAGGTGACCGGCAACGCGATCGGCGTCGGCGCTCACGCGACGGACGAGGATGCTGCCCGCAAGTGCGTCGAGCAGACGATCGAGCGTTTCGGCAGTCTCGACATCTTGGTGAACAACGCGGGCACCAACCCGTCGTTCGGGCCGATCATCAACCAGGATCACTCGCGCTTTGCCAAGACCTTCGACGTCAACGTGTGGGCTCCAGTCCTGTGGACCGGGCTGGCGGCCCGAGCCTGGATGAGTGAGCACGGTGGATCCGTGGTCAACACCGCTTCGATCGGCGGCATGGCATTCGAGGCCGGAATCGGCACGTACAACGCGTCGAAGGCTGCTCTGATCCACATCACCAAACAGCTTGCGCTCGAACTGTCACCGAAGATTCGTGTCAACGCCGTTGCTCCGGGAGTGGTGAGAACCAAACTCGCCGAAGCTCTGTGGAAAGAACATGAAGAAGCGGTATCGGCGTCGACCGCTCTCGGGCGCATCGGTGAACCCGAGGACGTGGCTGCTGCCATCGCCTTCCTGGTTTCGGATGCAGCCCAGTGGATCACCGGAGAGATCATGACCATCGACGGTGGCCAGTTGTTGGGTGACGCGCTCCCGTTCCGGCGAGGAGCGTCCGTCGGTGGCTAGCGTCGGAGTAGTGGGACTCGATATCGAAGCGGTCACCGGGTGGATCGCAGGCCTGGGGATCGACTTCACCGGGCCGCTGTCCTTCGATCGAATCGGCCTGGGGCAGTCGAATCTCACGTACCTGGTTCGCGATCAGGACGGCAACCGCTGGGTGCTACGACGCCCACCTCTCGGTCACCTGCTGGCCTCGGCTCACGACGTGGCGCGCGAAGCTCGAATCCTGAGAGCTCTCGAATCCACGGATGTACCGTCGCCTCGCGTGTTCGGGTTGACCGAGGACCCGGCTGTCACCGAAGTTCCGATGCTGCTCATGGAGTTCGTGGACGGCGAAGTTGTCGACCGGATGCCACTTGCCGAGGCGTTGTCGGAGGATCGTCGCCGGGCAATCGGCATCTCGCTCGCTCAGACGCTGGCGAAGATACACGCCGTCGACCTGAAACAAGCCGGGCTCGATGATCTGGCAAGCCACAAGCCTTACGCTGCACGACAACTGAAGCGTTGGGGTGGACAGTGGGAGCAGTCGAAGACACGGGAATGTCCTGATCTGGACGATCTCACCCAACGTCTGATTGCAGCGCAGCCGGCACACACCGAAACCACGTTGGTGCACGGCGACTTTCACCTACGCAATGTGATCACCTCGGTGAGCAACGGCGAAGTGGTCGCGGCCCTCGACTGGGAACTCTGCACACTCGGGGATCCATTGGCAGACGTCGGAAGCTTGTTGGCGTACTGGCCGGCGGCGGGGGAGAACACGGGCGGCGATTTCCCGGCGTCAGCGCTCCCCGGATTCCCGTCGCGAGACGAGATCTCTCAGATCTACCTCGACGCTACCGGGAGAGATCCTGCTGCGCTGAAGTTCTGGCATACCTTGGGCCTGTGGAAGATTGCGGTGATCGCCGAAGGCGTGATGCGTCGTGCCCGCGACGAACCGCAGAATGCGGCCGAGAGTGGAACTCCCACAGTGGAACGTATTGACGCCTTGGTAGCCAAAGCCAGGGAAATTGCAGATCAGGCCGGGATCTGACGAGATCGTCCGGTGTCCGTCGAATCACGAAATCATGGAGGGCCAGTGAGCCAGGAACGTAGAACCGCAATTGTCACGGGTGCAGCACGCGGAATCGGTGCGGCAGTGGCCAGGCGACTGTCGGAAGACGGCTTTGCCGTTGCCGTGCTCGACCTCGACGAAGCAGCGTGTGCCGGAACCGTCGACGCGATCAAGGCCGCAGGCGGGCAAGCCCTGGCCGTCGGCGCTGACGTTTCCGACGAAGAGTCGGTCGCCGCAGCAGTGGAGCGGGTGGCAGCAGAACTCGGTTCGCCGACCGTACTGATCAACAATGCAGGCATCACCCGCGACAACCTTCTGTTCAAGATGAGCGTTGCCGAGTGGGACTCGGTGATGAACGTCCACCTTCGCGGAGCGTTCCTCATGTCGCGCGCGGTGCAGAAGTACATGGTGGAAGCGAAGTTCGGCCGTATCGTCAACCTCTCGAGCACGTCGGCTCTCGGCAACCGCGGACAGGTCAACTACTCCGCAGCGAAGGCCGGAATGCAGGGATTCACCAAGACGTTGGCCTTCGAACTCGGAAAGTTCGGGGTCACCGCCAACGCCATTGCCCCCGGATTCATCGAAACCGAGATGACCGCCGCAACGGCCGAGCGCATGGGAGTCGGCTTCGAGGACTTCAAGACCGCTGCCGCTTCGCAGATTCCGGTCAACCGCGTCGGGCAGCCCGAGGACATCGCGCACACCGCGTCGTTCTTCGTCAGCGAAGGCGCAGGCTTCGTTTCCGGTCAGGTCGTCTACGTCGCCGGTGGACCCAAGGACTGACTGTCCGCTCACCGCTCGAACCGAAGGAATGGGCATGGCTTTCGACGAAGAGGCAGTATCGCGTGACCTCACCGCCAAGGTGAACACGCTTCTCGCGGAACACGATCCGAACGCTGTATCGGTATCGGATTTCCTCGGCGCACGATTCGACGCCGGACTGGCGTGGGTTCACTTTCCCGAAGGCCACGGCGGTCTTGATCTGCCACAGAGCTTTCAGCGACAGATCAACGCGCAATTGGCGGCAGCGGGAGCCCCGGGGCCGGACACCGGCAAGAACGGTATCGGCCTCGGCATGGCTGCGCCCACCATCGCAGCGTTCGGCACCGAAGAGCAGAAACGAAAATTCCTGCGGCCGTTGTGGACATCCGAAACGGTGTACTGCCAGCTCTTCAGTGAGCCGGGCGCAGGATCGGACCTGGCTGCCGTCGCCACCCGGGCTGTCCGCGACGGCGACGACTGGATAGTGAACGGGCAGAAGGTCTGGACGTCGGGGGCGCAGAACGCGCAGCTGGCGATTCTTGTTGCCCGGACTGATCCGGAGCGGTCCAAACACGCAGGATTGAGCTACTTCATCTGCGACATGACCGATCCCGGAGTTGATGTCAGGCCGCTCCGCCAGATCACCGGTGAGGCTGAGTTCAACGAGGTATTCCTCACGGACGTCAGGATTCCGGATGCCAACCGGCTGGGCGGCGAAGGCCAGGGATGGAAGGTTGCAACCACCACCCTGAACAACGAGCGTGTTGCCATCGGTTCGGGTGCCCCTCGTGAGGGCGGAATGATCGGCAAGGTCGCGCAGGCTTGGCGCGACGTGCCTGATCTGCGTAACCCGGCGATGCACGACGAGTTGATGCGGCTCTGGACCGAATCGGAGGTCGCGCGTCTGACGGGTGAGCGTCTGCGCCAGCAGCTTGCCGCCGGCCAACCGGGGCCTGAAGGTTCGGGAATGAAGCTGGCGTTTGCAGGCTTGGCACAGCAGATTTCAGGTTTCGAGCTGGAAATGCACGGCGAAGACGGGCTGCGGTACGACGACTGGACGCTGCGTCGTCCGGATTTTGTCGACTTCACCGGGCGTGAACCCGGCTACCGGTATCTGCGAGCCAAGGGCAATTCGATCGAGGGCGGAACGTCCGAGATCCTGCGCAACGTCATCGCAGAGCGCGTTCTCGGGTTGCCGCCCGAGCATCGCGTCGACAAGGACATCGCCTGGAAGGACCTGCCCCGATGAGCGCCGATCTGCTGTACTCCGAGACCGAACAAGACCTGCGTGCCAGTGTTCGACGTTTGCTGAGTGCGCGCTCAGGTGCCGACACCGTGGTCACGGCGTACGACGACGTGTCCGCCGACTTCACCGGGCTGTGGAAGTCGCTGGCGTCGGAACTCGGTTTGGCGGGACTGCTGGTACCCGAGGAACTGGGCGGGGCAGGTGCGTCGACGCGTGAGGCCGCGGTCGTGATGGAGGAGATCGGCCGCGCGGTCGCTCCCGTTCCGTTCTTCACGAGTGCGGTGCTGGCGACGACGGCGCTGTTGAAAGCCGGCGAAACCGAGGTGCTCGGTCGATTGGCAGCCGGGGATTCGACGGCTGCTCTGATCGTCCCGTTATCCACTGCACCAGGTACTTTCGCGCCCACGGTCAGAGCGACGGTAAGCGGACTCGTCGGCAGCGTCACCACGGTTGCCGGCGTCGCCGAGTCCGATGTTCTTGTTGTTCCGGTTGCCGGTGAGAGTGGTGTGGAGCTGCACATCGTGCGGATCGCTGACGCTACTGTGACACCGATCCTGTCCCTGGACATGACGCGCCGATTGGCGGACGTCGAGTTCACGGAGGCGCCATCGATCCGCGTCGACAGTGGCAATGCCGCTGAGGCTGTCGAGGAGGCATTGCTCTGCGGAAGTGCACTCCTGGCCTCGGAGCAGTTCGCCGTGGCGCAGTGGTGCCTCGAGACCACGCTGGCTTATGTGAAGGAACGCAAGCAGTTCGGCCGCGCAATCGGTTCGTATCAGGCGATCAAGCATCGTCTGGCGGACCTGTGGCTCGAAGTCAGCTCTGCGGGTGCGGCCGCGCGTTATGCGGCTGATACCTATGCACGCGGTGACTCCGACGCGGCAGTTGCTGCGACGCTCGCTCAGGCGTACTGCAGCGGAGTCGCGGTTCACGCGGCGGAGGAATGTGTACAGCTTCACGGTGGGATCGGTATGACGTGGGAGTATCCGGCGCACCTGTATCTCAAGCGAGCCAAGAGTGACCAATTGACGCTGGGAACTGCATATCAGCACCGGGCGCGGCTTGCCGAGCTCGTCGACCTCCCCATCTCGTCCTGAACCACCCTCACTACCGAAACTGGAGAAAACACTGTGAAGGCTTGGCGCGTCAATCAACTCGGTGAACCCCGCGATGTCCTCTCGTTGGAGGAGGTGCCGGAGCCCACAGCTGGTGCCACGGAAATGCTGGTGAAGGTGCTCGCAGCACCGGCGAACTTCCCCGACGTACTCATGTGCCGTGGTGAGTACCAGATCAAGCCGCCGCTGCCCTTCACTCCCGGTGTGGAATTGTGTGGTGAAGTTGTGTCGGTGGGTGATTCGGTCACGAAGTTTGTGGTAGGCGATCGCGTGATCGGCAATCCGAGCTTGCCGTCGGGTGGCTTTGCCGAATTCTCGGTGCTGGACCAGAACAACACCTTTCCGGCGCCATCGGCACTGGACGACGCCGAAGCCTCCGCGCTGAGCATCGGCTATCAAACGGCGTGGTTCGCGCTGCACCGTCGCACACAACTGCTCGAAGGTGAGACCCTGCTGGTTCATGCCGCCGCAGGTGGTGTTGGCAGTGCCGCAGTGCAACTCGGCAAAGCTGCCGGTGCCAAGGTGATCGGTGTTGTCGGCGGACCGGAGAAGGCCGAGTACGCGCGCAAGCTCGGGGCGGACCTCGTGGTGGACCGTCACAGTGAGGACTTTGTTGCCGCGGTGAAGGAGTTCACCGGTGGCAAGGGCGCCGACGTGGTCTTCGACCCGGTTGGCGGCGATGCGTACGCAAAGTCGACCAAGTGCATCGCGTTCGAAGGCCGGATCGTCATCATCGGATTTGCCGGTGGCACGATTCCACAACCGGCTCTCAATCATGCTCTCATCAAGAACTATTCGATCATCGGTCTGCACTGGGGCCTCTACAAGGCGTACAACCAGCAGGCCATCGACGATTGCCACGTCGAGCTCACCAGGCTCGCCGACGCAGGCTTGGTCAAACCCCTGATCAGTGAGCGGTTGTCGTTGACGGACGTTGCCGACGGTATCGGTCGCCTCGGCGACGGCACCACGGTCGGCCGAGTCGTGTTCCAACCCTGAATCGCACAACACTGGAAAGGTCCTCATGAGACAAGCTGTCATCGTGTCCACCGCCCGCACTCCGATCGGCAAGGCGTACCGCGGCGCGTTCAACAACACACAGGCTCAAGAGCTTGCTGCACATGCTATTTCGAATGCCGTTGCGCGCGCCGGGCTCGAGGGTGGCGAAGTCGAGGACGTCATCCTCGGCGCAGCGTTGCAGCAGGGATCTTCCGGCGGCAACGTCGCACGGCAAGCGGTGCTGCGGGCCGGGCTTCCGGACTCGGTGTCCGGAATGACGATCGACCGTCAGTGCTCGTCCGGACTGATGGCCATTGCGACGGCGGCAAAGCAGATCGTCGACGACGGTATGCAGATCGCGATCGGTGGTGGCGTCGAATCGATCTCGTTGGTCCAGAACGATCACATGAACAACTTCCGTGCGGCAGATCCGTGGCTGAAGGAGAACAAGCCGTCGATCTACATGCCGATGCTGCATACGGCCGAGATCGTGGCCGAACGCTACGGCGTCACGCGTGAGCAGCAGGACGAGTTTGCACTGGTGTCTCAGCAGCGCACTGCAGCAGCTCAGGAAGCAGGCCGTTTCGATCTCGAGATCGTGCCGCTGACGTCGGTCAAGCAGGTTCAGAACAAGGAGACCGGCGAGATCGGCACCGAGTCGGTCACACTCACTCGCGACGAAGGTAATCGTGCGTCCACCACGTTGGAGGGCCTCGCGAGCCTGCGTCCGGTGCTGGCCGACGGTACCGTCAGCGCGCATTCGTCCATCACCGCCGGAAATTCGTCACAGCTGTCCGACGGCGCGTCGGCATCGGTGTTGATGGAGGCTGGTGAGGCGGAACGTCGCGGCCTGGCTCCTCTTGGCATCTACCGCGGAATGGCTGTTGCCGGTTGCGCACCGGACGAGATGGGAATCGGTCCGGTATTCGCGATTCCGCGTCTGCTCGACCTGCACGGACTGAAGATCGACGACATCGATCTGTGGGAATTGAACGAGGCATTTGCTTCTCAGGCGCTGTACTGCCGCGACAAGCTCGGCATCGACCCCGACAAGTACAACGTCGACGGTGGCGGAATTTCCGTCGGACATCCGTACGGGATGACGGGTGCGCGGTTGGTCGGCCATGCTCTCCTGGAAGGGAAGCGCCGCGGCGCCAAGCTGGTTGTTGTCACCATGTGCATCGGCGGCGGCATGGGTGCTGCCGGGCTTTTCGAGGTCGCATGAGCTTGCTGGAGGGATTGTTCGACGTCAGTGGCAAGACTGTCGTCGTGACGGGTGGTTCGCGCGGAATCGGCTACATGATCGCTCGAGGATTTGTCGAAGGCGGCGCGACGGTAGTCATCTCGGCCCGTAAAGCGGAAGCGTGCGATGAAGCAGCGCGAGAGCTTTCCGAGTTCGGCACCTGCATCTCGCACCCGGCGGACTTGTCCACGGACGAGGGAATCGAGAGCCTCGCCGCGAAGGTCGCCGAGATTTCGCCGACACTCGACGTGCTGGTGAACAATGCCGGCGCAACGTGGGGCGCCCCCGTCGACGATTTCCCGGCAGCCGGCTTCGACAAGATCTTCGACATCAACGTCAAGGCGATCTTCCTGTTGACGCAGAAGTTGTTGCCACAGTTGCGTTCTGCGGCGACGACAGACGATCCCGCCCGAGTGATCAACATCGGATCGATCGACGGTCTTGTGGTGTCAGGCTCGGAAAACTTCTCCTACGGAGCGAGTAAGGCCGCAGTGCACATGTTGACCCGCAAGTTGGCGGCGACGCTTGCCGGCGAACGGATCACGGTCAATGCCATTGCGCCTGGGCCTTTTCCGTCGAAGATGATGGCCTTCTTGCTCGAGAACGAGGAAAGCGCGCAGGCGGTGGCGGATTCGGTTCCGCTGGGCCGGGTCGGAACGCCACAGGATGCGGCCGGTCTTGCAATCTTTTTGTCCTCACGCGGCGGCGCCTACTTGACGGGGACGGTAATTCCCCTCGATGGTGGAACGAGCGGAGCTCGCTGATCGGTTGACGACGGTCACGTCTGCGCCGGTTGCAGATAGACGATCTCCTCTGTGATCGGCGCGTCGTCAACTGGCGGCTCTTGTCGACGCCGCCACCAGATGGTGAACACGACGGCTCCGATCACCAGAGCTGCCAAGGCTACTACGGCCAGCCAGAACCTCGGCCCGTAGTAGCCGACCAGGACCATGCGCATCGCGTTGCGCGCCCAGGTCAGTGGCATCAGGGCGTGCAACCACCGCAGCGGGGCAGGCATCTGCTCGATGGGATACACCGCACCGAATGCAAAGATCTGAATCATCAAGGCGCTCAGTGCGATGAACGTTCCGTTGACGGCGCCGAATGCAACGGTGAACAGGCGTCCGCAGGCAACTGCAGCTGCACCGACAAGGATCATCACGGCGACCATCGCCACCACGCTGGGTGGGTCCACGTCCGCGACAGTCAGCGCAATCACGGACAGTATCAAAGCAGTGACAAGGGTGACGAGTGCCGGAATGCGATAGCGGCGCAGACCTTCACGCAGCATCGAGCCATGCACCTGCTGCGAGCGCCCACGACGTGGGCGGACTACGAACCAGGTGAGAATTCCGCAGAGGAACAGGGCTACGGACATCACTGCCGGTACTGCTCCAGGTCCGAATCCAGCCGCTGGGTAGTTGTTTCGAGCGTCAACCGCGACGGGTGCCGACAACAGGTTGGCGGTGGTGGCGCGTTCCTCGTCGGTGAACTGCGGTACCTGGGCGGCGCCGTCGGTGAGTCCCTGGGCCAGCTCGCCCGAGCCTGCATTCAGTTCACCCATGCCGACATTCAACTCGCCAAGACCGTCGCGGAGTTCGACGCTGCCTGCTGCCAGTTGGCCGATGCCGGAGGATAGTTCGTTTGCTCCCGCATCAAGTTGGTGCGCACCATCGGACAGTTGCCCGAGGCCGGTGCTCAATTCGCCGGCGCCGGCGGCAGCGGCGTTCAATCCGCCGCGATAGTCACTAGCCGGATCCGTGAGTTGGCGGGTGATTTCCCGGGCGCCGTCCCGGAGTTGGCTGAGTTGGCCCATCACGTCGTCATCTGCAGGTTGCGCGGTGAGCGAGGTTCGTAACGAGGCGAGCGCGTCGACAAGTCCGGCGGACACGGGGTCTCCCGCGAGCCGAAGCGAATTCGTCAACGTGTCGATCTGACCGACCACAGCACTTGCCGAGTCGGCGACATCAAGGATGGGCGTGGTCACCATGTCGACCACTTCGCTGATCTGGCGCGCCCCGGCGCCCAGTTCGTCCGCGCCGCCCACCAATTGCTGCATTCCGGTCGCGAGTTCTCGAGACCCGGCTGCGGCCTCATCGGTACCCGCGGCGAGTTCGCCCGCTCCCGCCGCAAGTTCCTGTCCGCCCTGGTTCGCCTCGCCTAGACCGGCCGCAAGTTCCGTACTGCCGGCGTAGAGCTGGTTGGTGCCGGCCAGTGCGGCAGCGGAGCCGTCGGAAAGCTGTTGTGCGCCGGCGGCTGCTTCTCCGAAGCCGGTTCCGAGTTCGCCGAGTCCCACCAGAACCTGGTCGATGGACTGCTCGCCGATGGATTCGGAGACGGCTGAACGTACCTGGGCGATGATGCTCTCGCCGACGGGGCCGGCGACGAGGCTGTTGTAGTCGTTGTAGACCACCTGCAATTGAGCTTTTCGTCCCGAACCGGTAGCCGCACTTGCCACATCGGCGCTGAACGACTCGGGTATCACGACGGAGAAGTAGTACGTGCCGTCGTCGACGCCCGTCTGCGCTTCCTGAGCCGTGACGACCTTCCAGGCGACGTCGCCACTGTCGACCAGTGCGGCCACCACGTCGTCTCCCGCAACGATGTGGGTGCCGTCGAGATCGGTGCCCTTGTCGGCGTTGACGATGGCCACGGGCAGACGGTTCACAGTGTCGCCCGGGTCCCACAAAGCCCACATGTAGAAGGCGGCAATCGAGAGCGGCGCGATCACCAGCACCGCGAGGATCGTGCGAATGACATGTACACGCCGGGGCGAAGCGTCGTGAGCGGATGTGGACACCATGAACGGCTCGTTTCTCGTGAACCGGAGTGGACGGCGGGGCACTCCGAATGCGCTGGACATACGTCCAGCTCGGTCACACTACAAAGCAATCGAGTTCGGCGTGAGGTTTTCCGCATAATTGGTGCGCAGCCGACAAATCGGCGCTGGAACTGATCCGGGATGAATACGAGGAATAATCAGCGACATGCGATTCTTGGAACTTCGACACGCACAATGCGAGCCCCCGGCTGCGTACTCTCCGGTCTTGGATACGTATGGCGATGTGCAGACCGTCCTGTTGGGAACCGACCCGCTTCCCACACATGTCGAGTTCGACGCGGTGATCGTCATGGGTGGCCCGATGGGCGTCGGCGATCAAGACGACATCGAGTGGTTGGCCTCCGAGATCGCGTACATTCGTGCGCTCGTCGACGCAGACGTTCCGGTCTGGGGAGTGTGCCTCGGTTCGCAATTGTTGGCGGCAGCGCTTGGTGCTCGCGTGTACACCGGGGCAGTCCCGGAGGTGGGCGTCGAGGACGTCACGTTGACCGAGGCCGGCACACTGGATCCGATCTGGGGGAGTCTGCCCGCCACTTTTCCTGCCATGCAATGGCATTCGGATACTTTCGAGATCCCGGAGGGCGGCGTGCATCTTGCAGGTTCTTCCAAGTACCCGAACCAGCTCTTCCGGTACAAGGAGAGCTACGGCGTGCAGTTTCACCTCGAAGCGTCGTGTGAAGTCGCTCGCGATTGGATGGAGTTGGACGAGTATCGCGAGTCGCTGCTGACTTCGCTGGGCGCCGACGGACCTCGGATCTTCATCGAGCAGTTGGCATCCGCGGAAACCGAAGGACTCGAGTTTGCCGCGACGGTCATGGACAGGTGGCTGAAGTCGATTTCGGCCAGGTAGGCCCGGAGCAGCCGCGCAAGGCTTACGGTGTGGAGAATGTCCGGGTTCTTGTCCGAAAGGATCGGCTATGCGCTCATTTCTGATTCCGGACAGCCAGCGTCGCAGCCTCGAGGAACTTGACGATCGGCTGGATCTCTCCACCGGAGACAAGGCGGCAAAACGTTCCGCGTTCTGGATAATGCTCGTTCTCTCCGGGATGATCGCGAGCGCCGGGGTGGTGGGTGACTCGACGGCCACCGTGATCGGGGCGATGATCGTCGCTCCGTTGTCCACGCCGATTCTGGGGATCGGCCTCGGCATCGTTACCGGTCGGGGCGCGCTCATTGCCCGCAGTGTTGTGTACGTCGCGGGTGGGCTCGTTGTTGTCGTTGCTCTCGGTTTTCTGTTTTCCCTTGTTCTGCTCAACCCGACGAGTGTGCTGTCCAACTCTCAGGTGACCGGACGAACCACCCCGACGTTGACGGATCTCGCGGCGGCCATCGCCACAGGGTTTGCCGGGTCGATCGCGATTACCCGGCGCGATGTCGGTGACGTGCTCCCCGGCGTGGCGATCGCGATTTCACTGGTTCCGCCTCTTGCCGTTGTGGGTGTCTGTCTCGGTTCGGGTGCACCGTCGCTTGCGTTGGGGGCGCTGATCCTCTTTGCGTCGAATGTCGTTGCCATGGTGATCACGGCGACGGTGGTACTGGTGATCGCCGGTTATGCGCGCGAATCAGGGGCAGCTGCCGCGGGACATCGACGGGTCTACCTGGTGTTGGCGTCGGCCCTGGTTGTTGTTGCCATCCCGATGGTGGTGAATTCTCTGGCTTCGTTGTGGGCGAGCCAGATCCATGATGCCGCGGAAGAGTGGCTGGCTGGAGTTCCGGGCGTTCAAGTCGGGTCCGTCACGTGGCAGGCGCACACCGCGGTGATCGAAGTACTGGGACCGCAGGATCTGCCGCCTGTCGACGACCTCGAGCGTGCGGTCGACGCGTTGGTGCCCTGGGGTCCGCACATCGTGATACTTCACGCCGTCGGTGCCCGAGTAGAGGCCGCGGAATAGAAGCGAAGTTACGTTCGCCTCTCTTCGGGGCATCCTCCCCGCGAAAGGGGAGCGATGAAACAGTCATGGAAATTGCCGGTAGTCGCATTGGCCTGTGCCTTTGTGCCCGCTGGCGTTGTCACAACAACAGCCCAGGCCTCGCCGTGGGGTTGCAATATCTCGGCGATCTTCGACAAGTCAGGTGGGCCGACCAACCCGATTCCGTGGCTCAACGGAACCGACGGGAATCTCCCCGACATGCAAGGCCGCACGTCTGCGGTCGAATACATCACCGGAGCGCTCAGCCCCAATCAGACGGTCGAACGGTTCAATGTGCTCGGCACCGATCTCGGGATCATGTGGGACAACGGCGCAGGCCAGGTTCTGACGGTCTTCGGCGATACGGTCGGATTGAATTCGGACCCGACGTGCGGCGGCGTTGTGGGTGACTGGCGAAGCAACGTCCTCTTTCGCAGCGCCGACGGCATTCTCAGTGACGGCATGAATATCGACTCCTCACCGGTCGATCGCCCCAATCGCTCCCGCGAAATCATCGACAGCCTCAAAGTCACCGGAGTCGAAACCAGCAGCATTCCTACGACGGGTATCGCGGTGGGTGGCGTGCAGTACGTCAACTACATGTCGGTGCGGTCGTGGGGAGGATCAGGAGAATGGGTGACAAATTTCTCGCAGATCGCGTCCTCCCGGGACAATGGCGAAACGTGGCAGGTGGAACCGGCGTCGGCGCGCCCGAACCTGCCGTTGACCGGTAACGCCAACTTCCAGATGGGGTCCTTCGTCAAGGACGGTGGGTATGTCTACAACTTCGGGACACCGTCGGGCAGGTTCGGCGAAGCGCGACTTTCGCGAGTGAAGGAAGAGTCGATCGTAGACGTCGCGGCGTACGAATACTGGGACGGAAAGGCTTGGGTGCCAAACAAACCCGATGTAGCGACGCCGGTTCTCGACGGCGACGTCAGCGAACTGTCGGTGCAGTACAACAACTATCTCGGAAAGTTCGTTGCGATGTACTCGAACGAATGGGGTGCTCTGGTGTTGCGTACCGCCGACCAACTGACCGGCCCGTGGAGTGCCGCCGACGTCGTGATCGAACCGGGCGCCGTCCCTGGCCTCTACGGCGCGTATATGCATCCGTGGTCTCAGGGGCAGGATTTGTACTTCCTTGCTACGACGTGGTCGGACTACAACGTGATGTTGATGAAAACGACGCTGTAAAAGCGAGTGGCTATCGTTGAACGGTGAGTACCACCGAACAACTCCCCACTCTCATCTCCGAACTGCGCGACGTACTGGTGGGTCCGCTGCCCGAGATCGGCCGCAGATTCTCGGTGTTGCTCACTGATCTGGTGCCACACACCGCGCTCGTGATCTTCACACGTGAATGCACCGGCCGGCCACGCAAGGTGGCTGGAGATCCGGCAGTCGTCGATCGAGTCACGATCGCCGAACTTGATCGCATCCGAACCGATCTTGCTGTGGGACAGATCTTTCGGGGGCAACTGGCGGTTGCCGGCCGGGAGCGTGAAGTGGTGGCCGTTCTCGATCGGACAGACACAGTGCTGGTCCTGTTGCCGCGCTCGACGGCAACTCGGGCAACGGCGCTCGAGTTGGCCGCAGCACTGTTCGGGGTGGTCGCTACCGGCATTCAACTGCAGGTCCGCAATGCCAGCCCGGCTTATTTGGCGGAGTCGCGTGCCGCGTCGTCGGAACGCGCGCGCACGGTTGCCGAGATGACCGAGGTTCACGCGGCGACGCTGGAGACCGTCCTGGCCACATTGCGTTCGGATGATCTCGACGACACTCGGGCGCGAACAGCTGCCAGGGAGACCACGTCGTCGGCGTTGATCCGGTTGCGGTCCGCTGTCGACGTCCATCGGGAACTGGCGGAAGAGGCAATCACCACGGCTTTTGCGCGGATGCGCGGGGAGTTGCGATCACTGCTCAAACACCGCAACGTCGAGTTGGAACTGGTGGAACCGCCGGTCGAGGGGCGTGGGCTTCCCGGTGAAGTTGCGCACGGCGCGCGGGCGGTGGTGCGAGGTGCGGTGCTTGCTCTTGCGGATCAACACACGCTGTCGCGGATTCGGGTCGAGTGGAGCCTCGACGGTTCCGCTCTGTTGATCGACATCCGCGACGACGGGCGAGGCGAAGCCGACGTTGCCGATCTGGAACGCCAATTGCGTTCGCGGGTAGAGACGTTGGGCGGATCAATAGATTCGGAGTCGACTACAGGTTGGGGCAGCCGGATCAGTGCCACCATTCCGCTCGACGTGGTTGCCGCGACGCCCGTCGACCACACGCTGTCCGATCTGGGTCCGCGAGAAATCGAAGTGCTCGAGCATCTGGTCGCGGGTCGTCGGAACAAGGCGATCTCCGAGCGTCTCGGTGTCAGTGAGAGCACCGTGAAATTTCACGTCGCGGGAGTTCTCAAGAAACTGGGCGTCGACAGCCGCGGTGCTGCCGCAGCTGTAGGCGCGGAAGCCGGTGTCAAACCAGCTCCCTAGCTCTTCGGATAGGTCGATCAGTTATTTCGGCCAGGGTTCCGGCTCGGGTATTCGGGTTAACCTCGTAGTGCGTTCATATATTGCTATGTGACGACATGTCCGAAAACGCACAAGCCAGGAGCAGAGCCATGCCACAGCAGGTACGCGGCGTCATCGCCCGATCCAAGGGTGCCCCCGTCGAAATCGTTCCCATCACGATTCCCGATCCCGGTGCCAACGAGGTGGTTGTTGCCATCGCAGCGTGCGGCGTGTGCCACACCGACCTCACCTACCGCGACGGCGGCATCAACGACGAATACCCGTTCCTTCTCGGGCACGAGGCGTCGGGCATCGTCGAGAGCGTCGGCGCGGGAGTCACGCACGTCGAGGTCGGCGACTTCGTCGTCCTGAACTGGCGCGCCGTCTGCGGGCAGTGCCGTGCATGTAAGCGCGGACGCCCCCAGTACTGCTTCGACACCTTCAACGCCGAGCAGAAGATGACCCTCGAAGACGGAACCGAACTGACGCCGGCCCTCGGCATTGGCGCGTTTGCCGACAAGACCCTTGTCCACGAAGGCCAGTGCACCAAGGTCGATGCGTCGGCTGATCCCGCTGTTGTCGGTCTGCTCGGTTGCGGTGTCATGGCCGGTATGGGTGCCGCCATGAACACCGGCAACGTCGGCCGCGGCGACTCGGTGGCTGTCATCGGCTGCGGTGGTGTCGGCGACGCCGCCATCATGGGTTCGCGTCTGGCCGGCGCCAACACTATCATCGCCATCGACCGTGATCCGCGAAAGCTGGAGTGGGCCACAGAACTTGGTGCAACCCACACGATCAACGCCACCGAGGTCGACGACGTTGTCGAAGCTGTTCAGGAGCTGACCGGCGGTTTCGGCGCAGACGTCGTGGTTGACGCAGTCGGACGCCCGGAGACGTGGAAGCAGGCCTTCTACGCGCGTGACCTCGCGGGAACCGTAGTGCTGGTAGGTGTTCCGACGCCGGACATGACTCTCGAGATGCCACTTGTCGACTTCTTCTCCCGTGGTGGCGCACTCAAGTCGTCGTGGTACGGAGACTGCCTGCCCGAGCGCGACTTCCCGGTCCTGGTCGATCTGTACCAGCAGGGGCGTCTGCCGCTCGAGAAGTTCGTCAGTGAGCGCATCAAGCTCGACGAGGTCGAGAAGGCCTTCGAGACGATGCACCGCGGCGAGGTCCTGCGCTCGGTGGTGGTCCTGTGACCTTGCGAGTCGATCGCGTCGTCACATCAGGTTCGTTCAGCCTCGACGGCGGAACGTGGGACGTGGACAACAACATCTGGCTGATCGGTGACGACAACGAGGTGGTTGTCGTGGACGCCGCGCACACCGCGCAGCCCATCATCGACGCCGTTGCCGGCCGCAAGGTTGTCGGAATCGTGTGTACTCACGGACACAACGATCACGTCACCGTTGCGCCGGAACTGTCCGAGAAGCTCGACGCTCCGATCTACCTGAATCCGGCTGACGACGTCCTCTGGGAGATGACACATCCAGGCGTCAAGCACCTGAGTTTGGAAGACGGGCAGCGAATCTCGGTGGCAGGCACCGATATTCTGGCCATGCACACGCCGGGCCATTCGCCGGGATCGACCTGCCTCTACCTGCCGGAGGCTGGCGAACTGTTCAGCGGCGACACCTTGTTCTCCGGTGGTCCCGGTGCTACCGGGCGGTCGTACTCCGACTTCCCGACCATCATCGGGTCCATTCGCGACAAGCTGTTCGCGCTCCCCGCCGAGACCAAGGTTCACACCGGTCACGGCGACGGCACGACGATCGGTACCGAGGCGCCGCATCTCGAAGAATGGATCCGCGCCGGATCCTGACCACAGCAGAAAACGGTAGGTGCGAACACGACCTGTGTTCGCACCTACCGTTTTTACGTCCGCGCTGCGTTCGGAGTCCAACGCGAATGCCGCGTCTCGGATTCCCCGTCGCGGATCAGAGTCAACCGAGGCGGTGGGCCGTCGGTGCGCCCACTCGGCGGTTTACGGCTGCCCGCCTTGAACTGGTCGGGCCACGACACGCCGGGACCGGTGTACTCCTGCTCGGCCGCAGCGTGCAGAGTCCAAGCCGGGTTGTACAGATGCGGACGACCGAGCGCCACCAGATCCGCGCGGCCCGCCAGTAGTACCGAGTTGACGTCATCGTGCGACGAAATTGCACCCACTGCAATAACTCCGACGCCATGTGTGCGACCAACCGTGTTCCGGATGCGATCGGCAAAAGGTGTCTGGTAGCTGCGGCCGAACGCGGGTGCCTCGTCCTTGACGATCTGCCCGGAGGAGACGTTGAGTACGTCGACACCGTGTTCGGCAAAGGCCTCGACGATGCGTAGGGAATCGTCGACGGTGTTGCCGCCCTCTGCCCAGTCCACCGCGGAGATGCGGACCGATATCGGCTTCTCCGTGGGCCAGACTTCACGGACGGCATCAAAAACACTGAGCGGGAATCGAAGCCGATTCTCGATCCTTCCGCCGTATTCGTCCGTCCGTGTGTTGGAGAGCGGGGACAGGAACGACGACAGAAGATAGCCGTGGGCGCAGTGGAGTTCGAGGAGGTCGAATCCGGCCCGGTCCGCGCTGCGCGCGGCTTCGACGAACTGCGCTCTCACGACGTCCATCTCGGCGGTGGTGATTTCGCGTGGAACTTGATTGGCCGGTGAGTACGGCAGCGCCGACGCGCTGACAACGTCCCAGTTGCCGTCCTCGAGTGGTTGGTCGATGCCCTCCCACATCAGTTTCGTGGACCCCTTGCGTCCTGAATGACCCAGCTGCACACCGAGCTTTGCATTGGACTGTTCATGGACGAAGTTGACTATCCGCCGCCACGACTCTTCCTGCTCGGCATTGTACAGCCCGGTGCAGCCGGGAGTGATGCGCCCCTCGGGGCTGACGCACACCATCTCGGTCATGACCAACCCGGCACCACCGAGAGCTTTGCTGCCTAGATGGACGAGATGGAAATCTCCGGGCACTCCGTCGACGGCCGAATACATGTCCATGGCCGAGACCAGGATGCGGTTTTCCAGCTCGAGGCCGCGCATTCGGTATGGGTGGAACATCGGTGGGCGCGAGGTGGTTTCGTCGGTGTGTCCGGCCTCGATCTCGTTGGCCGCGTACCAGTCGTCGATAGCCTCCACAAACGCTGGATCCCGTAGGCGGAGGTTGTCGTAGGTGATTCGGCGGCTACGGGTCATGAGGTTGAACGCGAACTGCTGTTCGTTCTGGCCCGTGTATTGGTCGATGTTCTCGAACCATTCGAGGCTGGCCTGGGCGGCGCGCTGAACCGACAGGACCACGGGCCGCCTCTCGATTTCATATGCTTCGAGACCGGCCTCGAGGGAATCGTGCTCATGCAGACATGCGGCGAGGGCCAACGAATCTTCCATCGCGAGTTTGGTTCCGGACCCGATGGAGAAGTGCGCTGTGTGGGCTGCGTCGCCGAGAAGGATGACATTCTCGTGACGCCAGTGCTCGTTCCGAACTGTCGTGAAGTTGATCCACTTCGAGTTGTTCGCGAGGACACTGTGTCCGCCGAGGACATCGGCGAATATTTCCGTGATCATCGCGATCGACTTCTCGTCGTTCTCGCCGGGGCGGAACTCGGCCGCAGCAAAGGCGTCGAATCCCGCTTTCCGCCAAACGTCTTCGTGCATTTCGACGATGAAGGTGCTGCCTTGGTCGCTGAACGGGTAGCCGTGAATTTGCATGACGCCGTGTGGGGTTTCCTTGACGTAGAACTTGAATGCCTCGAATACCTTGTCCGTTCCGAGCCACATGAACTTGCTCTTGCGCGGGTCGAGAGTTGGCTTGAAGGTCTCCGCATACGTGCTTCGGATCGCAGAGTTGATGCCGTCCGACGCGAGGACAAGATCGTAGTCGCGACTGAGGTCCTCGACCGGCGGTGCGAAGGTACGGAATCGAAGATCCACCTCGAGATCCCGGCAGCGCTCTTGAAGGATGCGGAGGAGTTCCTTGCGTGACATCGCCGCAAAGCCTTGCCCACCGGAAGTGAGGGTGGTTCCACGGTAATGGACGTCGATGTCGTCCCAGCGAGCGAACTGTGTGGCCATCTGCTCGTAGACTGCCTCGTCGGCATGTTCGATTCCGCCCAGCGTTTCGTCGCTGAAGACAACTCCGAAACCGAAAGTGTCGTCGGGAGCGTTTCGTTCCCACACCGTCACTTCGTGGTTCGGGTCGAGTTGCTTCATCAGTGCCGAAAAGTACAGACCGCCGGGGCCGCCGCCCACTACTGCAATACGCATGGGATTTCCTTAGTTCGTTGTGTTCGTCTGGGTGACAGGTTGTTGTCGCTTGCCGGTCTCGAAGCCGGCACGAATGTGCTCAGGCCATGGGCTGGATCCGCCCCTGGCTCCATCGGTGTGAACGACGGTCAGGGTGCCGGTAGCAGCGATTGTCTCGTCGCGGTCGACTCGGAATTCGAAAGTCAGTGAACTCGTGCCGATTCGCGAGACCGTCAGTTCGACGTGGACGAGGTCCTGGTGCCACAGTCGCTCGCTGTATTCCACGTCGTACTTGATTCGTGGAACAACGCCGAACAGGTGAAGGCATCCCAACTGCTCGTACAGTGCGGACTCGGCTGCTTCGACCCACCGGATGATTGTCGAATGGTGGTAGTGGCCCGCAGCATCGGTGTCCTGCCAATCGACGACGCGTTCGATCCGGATAGATGCGCGCGTCATGATGCCGCTCCTGCGCCGTGCTCGTGCAGCCGAAATCTTTGAAGCTTGCCAGTTGGCGTCTTGGGTAGTTCATCCGCAAAGGTGATGCTGCGGGGGTATTTGTACGGTGCGGCAGTTTGTTTGACGAAGTTCTGCAGTTCCTTGACCTTGGCCTCGTCACGGGGAACACCAGGTGCCAGAACGACGATTGCGTGGACGACCATTCCGCGCTCGTCGTCGGGTAGTCCGATAACACCCGATTCCAGAACGTCCGGATGCTGGTCGATCACCCACTCGACCTCTGGCGCTGCGATGTTGTACCCGGAGGAGACAATCATGTCGTCGCTGCGGGCCTGGTACCAGAAGTATCCGTCGGTATCACCGAATGTATCTGTCTCCGGTCATGTTCCAGCCGTCGCGGACGTAGCTGGTCTGCCGGGGATCCGCCAGGTAGCGGCAACCGGTAGGTCCCTTGACGGCGAGGAGTCCGGCTGTTCCGTCGGGAACAGGGGTTCCGTCGATGTCGTGAATTTCGGCGCGAAATCCGGGAACGGCACGTCCCGTGGAACCGGGTCTGATGTCGTCATCGGAGGCGGAGATGAAGACATGAAGCATCTCCGTGCCGCCGATGCCGTCGATGATCGACTTCCCGGTGCGCTCCTTGACGTCACGCCAGACGCTTTCCGGAAGATGCTCGCCCGCGGACACCAGCCGCCGGACACTCTGTAGCGCTTGGTCTTTACCGGCTCGAAGCATCGCTCGATAGGCGGTAGGAGCAGTGAAGAGAACACTGATGTGATGCTCGAGCAGAGCGTCTGCCAGTTCGCTCGGAGTTGCGCGTTCGATCAGAAGTGTCGATGCGCCGACCCGCATGGGGAAGATGACGAGTCCGCCCAGACCGAAAGTGAAGGCCAGTGGTGGTGTGCCGGTGAAGATATCGTCTGCGGTCGGTTTGACTATGTACTTCGAGAACGTGTCGGCGTTTGCCAATACGTCGCGGTGAAAGTGCATTGTTGCCTTGGGGACGCCGGTGGTGCCGGATGTGGGGGCGAGTAGAACCACATCGTCGGCTGCCGTGTCTACGTTCTCGAAGGTGCCGGGTTTCGACGATGCGCGGGCATGAAGATCGGTGGATTCGTTAGTCCCGCAGGTGATGACAGGGATCGTTCCCGCTGCTTCGAGAAGTTCTTCGGCGAGTGCACTGTCGGTGATAGCGACAGTCGGTGTGGTGATTGCGATCAGCTTTCGAAGTTCGGGTGCACGCAGCAACGGCATGGTGGTGACCACTACGGCGCCCGCCTTGACCACGGCAAACCAGCAGGCCACCATCCACATGTTGTTGCTGCCGCGCAGCAATACTCGGTTGCCGGGAACAACGCCGAAGTCTTCGGTGAGTACTCGCGCAATCTGATTCGAATGGCGGAGCAGGTCTCCGTACGTCCAGGTCTCGGTCTGCGAGCGTAAGCATGGACGGGTGGGGCCAAGTGCTGCGACGGTGTCGTCCAGGAGTGCGGTGGCGCAGTTGAGGCGTTCCGGGTACTGCAGGTCGGGGAGTTCGAAGAGAAACTCGGGCCATTGAGATTCCGGAGGCAAATTGTCACGGCAGAAGGTGTCGACGTGTGCCGTTGCGGTGAGTGCCATTCTCGACCTTTCGAGTATTGGTTGAGGAACCCAATGTATGCCGTAGTTTGAACGATCGCAATAGAGACGAAATAACTTTCTTGCGGATTTGCTCCATCTGGACCGTGTCTGCCTGCAATATTGTGTTTCATTGACGAACGTCAGGCTTACGGTATATCTTACCTCGCTAGATGGCGTGGATCACACTTTTCTGTCTGGTGCGATCGCGCCAGTAGCCCTCGTAGGCGGTGCGGATCTCGCGTCGCGCCACCGATCAGAGTCAGCCGACCACCAAGGAGCAGGCATATGTCGCGACCGGATGTACCGCAACGGCCAGGGGCCAAACAGCGCACGGGAATTTTGGTGTTGATTCTCTGCTTCGTCACCATCGTGTTCGACGGGTACGACCTGGTTGTCTACGGATCAACAGTGCCCACATTGATTGCCTACGATGACTGGAATCTCGATTCCGGTGGGGCCGGCCTGATCGGCAGTATGGCTTTGGTGGGCATGCTCCTCGGGACGATGACCGTCGGCTTCCTGACCGACCGGCTCGGGCGACGCAGGATCATGCTCGGTTCCATCGTGTGGTTCTCGATTTGTATGCTGGCGACCGTATTTGCGCCCAACGAGTACGTGTTCGGAGTCTTGCGATTCCTCACTGGTATCGGACTCGGTGGTGTGGTGCCCACCTGCATTGCACTGACCGTGGAATTTGCGCCCAAGGAGCGCCGAAATTTTGCCAACGCCGTGATGTTCAGTGGGTATTCGGTCGGCGGCGTGATCGCAGCGGTATCGGCGATCACATTGCTGCCCGATATCAACTTCAAAGCTCTGTACCTGCTTGGTGCGCTTCCCCTGGTGACTCTGCTGCCTGTTGCCTACAAGTTTCTGCCGGAATCGATCTCCTACCTTGCTCGGACAGGGCGAGACGATGAGGCGCGTGCCACCGCGGCGCAGTTCGGAGTTGTCTACGAGGACGTCGTGTCGGCGGAACCGATTGTGGCAAAGCCGGATACGGATGCTGTGCAATCGGGTATGCGCGAGTTGTTCACCCCGCGTTGGTTACGATCGACGATCTTGTTTGCGCTCGCCAACTTCTGCGGGTTGCTCCTGGTCTACGGATTGAATACCTGGCTGCCCCAGATCATGCGGTCGGCAGGATATGCATTGGGCAGTGCTCTTGCGTTCCTCCTGGTTCTGAATCTCGGCGCGATTGTCGGATCGATCAGCGCGTCGTATATCGCGGACCGGATCGGTATTCAGAAGGTTGTCATCACCTCATTCCTGGTTGCCTTTGGCGCAGTGATGTTGTTGAGTGTGAATCTGCCGATGGCGCTTTTGTTTGTCTTCGTCGCTTTTGCGGGGTTGGGAAGTGTGGGAACACAGATCCTGGTAGGTGGGTTCTGTGCCACGCACTACCCGCAGCGACTGAGCGCGAATGCGCTTGCCTGGTCGTTGGGAGTCGGTCGGGTCGGTGCGATTTGTGGGCCGATCATCGGTGGCATCATCGCGGATCTGGCCTTCGGATATCAGGTGAACTTCTATGTCTTCGGTGCTGTCGCTGTAGCCGGAGCTGCTGTTGCTGCCTTGGTGCCACGCAATATAAACGCCGCTCAGGCTGGAGTGGGATCGGTTTCCGGGCGGCCAGGTGTCCGCGCACCCTGATTGCGTAACTGTGGCATCGGCGACCGTCATACCGCCATAACGGACTATCGTGGTGGTATGACGGTCGTGACGAAAGAACGCTCTGACGCTGACGCTCGGATCACTGGCGATCCGGCCCCTCGTCAGTTGATCGTGACATTGTTCGGCCTCTACGGGCGAGCGGAGAAGAACTGGCTATCGGTGGCCGCGTTGGTGCGCTTGATGGCAGAACTCGGCGTCGACGGCCCTGCAGTGCGTTCGTCGATCTCGCGTCTCAAGCGTCGTGAGGTTCTCGCGAGTTCGCGACGCGGAACGTCGGCCGGGTACTCCATGTCGCCCTGGTTGCTCGACGTGCTCGCCGAAGGCGACGCTCGCATCTTCGGTCGGACTCGCGCAAGTATCGACGACGGTTGGCTGGTGGTGGTCTTCTCGGTGCCCGAATCGGAGCGCGAGAACCGGCATGCACTCCGCACCGAGTTGACTCGCCTCGGTTTCGGCACAGCCGCTTCCGGAGTATGGATCGCACCGGG
Source organism: Rhodococcus globerulus (assembly GCF_019334125.1). Lineage (NCBI taxonomy): Bacteria > Bacillati > Actinomycetota > Actinomycetes > Mycobacteriales > Nocardiaceae > Rhodococcus > Rhodococcus globerulus. The sequence continues at coordinate 3,814,599 of NZ_CP079698.1, read as the reverse complement.
GAACATCGAGCGCGAGGTTCGAGAGACCTTGGAGCGCAGGGATTTGCATCGGTACGTCGACATCTTCAGTGGTAGTCACATCGCGTTCGGCGACCTGCGGTCCAAAGTCCGAGACTGGTGGGACTTGGACGAATTGACGGCGCTGTACGCCGAATTCATCGATGCATACCGCCCGATCCTGAAACAATCCGACAAGGATGGATTTACGCCTGGGGAGGCGTTTGCTCACTACGTGGAGATGTTGACCATGTGGCGACGACTCCCGTATCGAGATCCTGGGCTGCCGCTGGATCTGCTGCCGGACGGATGGAATAGCGTCGTTGCAGAGGAGCTTTTCCGCGAACTCAATGCGGCGCTCAGTGGGCCGGCGCGCGACCATGCCCTGGAGGCAATTCACGCCTGATGGACTTGCTGTAGCAGTACGACTCCGGAGTGGTTTCGCGCAAAACAATTCGCGCGCAACCACTCCGGAGTCTCGTTTGTGGGGCCCTGTCACTCGTCGACGACGGCGATACCCTGAATTTCGATGAGCGCTTCCTTCTGCCACAGCGACGTGACGCCGATGCCGGCCATTGCCGGATATTCGGTGCCTGCCATTTCTCGCCACAGCCGACCGATTTCCCGGCCGTTGGCCTGGTAATCCGGAATATCGGTGAGGTAGATGGTGACACTGACCAGGTCGGAAGGCTTGCCGCCGGCCTCGACCAACGAGGTCAACGTATTGGACATCGCTTGCCGAAACTGCTCGATGATCCCACCCTCGACTATCTTGCCTTCGGTGTTGAGCGCGGTCTGACCAGCGAGATACACGGTGTTGCCGGCGCGTACCGCATGGGCAAATCCTGACGGCTTGAGCATTGTCGACGGATTGACTCGAGAAATAGCCATGTCTGTGTCCCCTGAGTAGGTGGGGGAAACTCTGTCGCCGCCCCCTCTATCGTGTTACATTGACCATCGTAAACAAAGCGCAACAAAATGTCACTCGACAGATTGCGGGTCGACGGACATTTACTCGATTCGATGCACGGAGGCATTGACGGCCATGCAACTACTCACAGTTCGCCTTTCGGACGGTCAGACCAGTGCGGCGGTCATGACGCCTAGCGGAGCGCGGTTGATTGCCTCCCCGGATGTCGGCACGCTTCTGGGCGAGGGTCAGAAATCCGAATTGGTGAGCCGTGCTGCAGATTCGGGCAAAAAGGTCAATCTTGATCAGGTGCAGGTCATGTCGGTCGTTCCGAACCCGAGGAAGATTCTTTGTTGCGGGTTGAACTATCGCGCGCATGTGCGTGAGATGAATCGTGAAGAACCCGCGTTCCCCACGCTTTTTGCCAAGTTTGCCGATACCTTGACCGGTCCGCACGACGACATCGTTCTTCCCGAATGTGCCACCGACGTCGACTGGGAAGCTGAACTTGCAGTTGTTGTCGGTGCGAACTTGCGAAACGCAGATGTCGACGAGGCTCGCCGCGGCATTGCCGGGTACACGGTGGCCAACGACATCTCGGTTCGCAGCTGGCAACGTCGAACCCTGCAATGGCTGCAGGGCAAGGCTTTCGACGCGACCACTCCTCTCGGCCCGGTCTTGGTCACCCCCGATGAGTTCGACCCGGCGTCGGGGGCAACAATCACATGCACCGTAGACGGGCGATTGGTTCAGGCCGGTACTACCGACGATCTGGTATTCAATCCTGCCGAACTACTGTCCTACATATCGCAATTCACGAAACTTGCACCAGGAGATGTGGTGTTGACCGGCACGCCGGGTGGCGTCGGCGCCGGTATGACGCCGCCGACATTCTTGGGCAACGGTGCGGTTGTCGAAGTCGAAATTCAAGGAATTGGCAAGTTGTCCAACACCGTCCGACTCGGATAACCGAGTCGACCAACCTTTTCCATACATACAGATTTTCTGTACACACGAAGGAGCGCAGCATATGTCGAACGATTCCGTCACCGAAGTTGTCCCTGTCGTCACCAGAAAGGGATTCGAGTATCAGGCGACCGCTCAGTCGGGCGGAGCCAAGCGCGTCTCGGGCGTGAGTATCCAGCACACCCCGGCCACCAAGATCTGGTACGGCAAGGTCACGAACGAACCAGGCTACCGTTCGCTTCCGCATCACCACGGTGAAGCCGAAACCGGCGGCTATGTCCTTACCGGTCATGGCCGCATCTACTTCGGAGAGAACTACACCGAGTTTGTGGATATGACCGAGGGTGACTTCGTTTTTGTGCCGCCGTACATGCCGCACGTCGAGGTCAACATGTCCCTCACAGATGAGTTGGTTTGGCTGACTACCCGCACACCGGACAACATCGTCGTCAACCTCCCCGATGTGGACGACGCCTCACTCGAAGGGTATCGACGCGCATGACACTCTCCAGTAAGCCGATGTTGGCGTCGTGGGACTTCGAGCGCGACGGTGACAACACGTTTATCGCTCGGCACCAAGTCATTCCGTCCGAACGCGCCTATGGCGGCGAGGTTGTCGCACAGGCTGTTGCAGCGACGATGAAGACGGTTTCGGATGACAGAGGTATTCACTCGTTCCACGGATACTTCCTTCGCGCCGGCGACGTCCACGAGCAGACGGTCTACGAGGTTGATCGCCTGCGTGACGGTCGAGGATTCTCGCAGCGTGCGGTGCGTGGGATTCAGTCCGGAAAGACGATCTTTCAGGGACTGGCCTCCTTTCATGTGGCTTCAGGCGGTGTGCGGCACCAGGATCCAATGCCAGTGGGCCTCGCAGATCCCGAGACGTTGCCGACCGCCGCAGAAGCGCTCGGCGATTCGACAGCGCGGGACGCGCAGTATTGGGCCAACGATCGCAGCTTCGACATCAGGCATTCACCGGAAGCGATCTACATCTCGGCAGACGGTGAGCGTACGCGTCGGCAGACGGTGTGGCTCAAGGCCTACGAGCGACTGCCTGACGATGTGAACGTGCATCGAGCAGCACTCGCCTACCTGTGTGACTACACGTTGCTCGAGCCGATCCTTCGGAACAACGGTGCGGCGTGGGCGGACCCCGGCGTGATCACTGCCAGCCTTGACCATGCGATGTGGTGGCACAACGACGGACGCGTCGACGAATGGATTGCGCTGGTTCAGGAATCGTCATTCGCCGGGAACGGTTTGGGACTTTCTCACGGAAGGATCTACACGCGAGACGGTCTCCTGCTGGCGACTGTTGCGCAGGAAGGCCTTGTCACCCTGCCTGACTAGCGAATCGGACAATTGAATCAAGCATGCCCGACGGTCTTTCGACTGTCGGGCATGTGTCGTGGCGCAGCGGAACTTGGTTGTCACGCCAAGTCGGTCAGAGCGGTTGGTGCAGTTCGCTGAAGATCAAGTTGGTCTGTGTGTTGGCGATGGCGGGATCGTTGAGGTGAGTGCTGACAAAATCCCTGAGCCGTGCGGGTGATTCGCAGGACACGTGTACGAGGAGATCGCGGTCCCCACTCATCAGAAATACGCGCTGAACCGAGTCCAGCCTGCTGATCTGCTCGGCAATGTCGGTCATCCGGTTTCGCGCGCGCGAATGCACCACGATGGACACCATCGCCGAGATCTCGAGGCCGAGCTTTTCCAGATCGATGTCTGCGTGAAACCCTTTGACAACTCCTGATTCTCGCAGAGCGCGCATACGGGCAAGGGCTGTCGACGGCGCGACACCCACCTTTTCGGCGAGTGCATTGTTGGGGATACGTGCGTCTCGGATGAGTTCGCGGAGGATCGCCGTATCGACGTCATCGAGCCGAACATGATTCGGCCGCGCCGCCACCGCCGCTTGTTCGATCGCATTAATCATCTGATTTCTCCCTGTCATTGCGAAGATATTCAGCATCTATTGACCTTGCTTGCTGTTGATTCTAGCTTTTGCCACACAGATCGAATTATTAAGCGGTCGAGGTTGAGTCAATCGACTGTATGGACTAAGGAGTCTGGATGCTTCCGAAGATCGGCCGGCTAGAAGGCGACGTGGAGGCTGGGCTGATCGACATCAGCCCGCAGATCTCCGAAGCGACGCCCGTGTGGCCAGGAGATACCGCGTTCGCCCGGGCTGTGACTTCGGACCTGAGCGACAGTGATCCGGTCACCATCAACAAGATCACGACCACCCCGCATATCGGCGCCCATGCCGACGCGCCGGCGCACACTCGCATCGACGGTGCGACCATCGGAGCTGTTCCCCTCACTCCCTATCTCGGCGAGGCCCTTGTGGTCGATGTGACGGGGGTTGTCGGCGCTGCCTGTATCGGTCCCGTCGAAGCGGCGACGGCGCGATTCGGCGGACGTCTACCGCAGCGACTGATTCTGCGTACCTATACGAAGTACCCGAGCGAATGGGAAAGCACTTTTGCCGGTGTCGCCCCGGAACTGACTCACTGGTTTGCAGACCGCGGTGGAGTTCTGATCGGAATCGACGGTGCTTCGTTCGATCCGATGGACAGCAAGACCATGGACGGCCACCACGCAGCAAGCGATCGTAACGTCGCGATCCTCGAAGGGCTCTGCCTCGACGGTGTCGAAGAGGGCATCTACGAGCTCATTGCTCTGCCGCTGAAGTTTCGAGACCTCGACGCAAGCCCGGTGCGGGCTGTACTGCGTACCTACTCGTAATCACCGCGTCACCAACACTTTCAGGAGAACTATGAATACGACTTCGCGCACACTCGAGTCTTTCGACGACTGCGTTCTCGCCGACGCCGAGGATCCGATCCGGTCAGTCCGAGACGAGTTCGATCTTCCGGTGGGAGTCCTGTACTTCGACGGAAACTCGCTCGGACCTCGTCCGAGGTCGGCGAGTGCATGTGTCGAGCGCGTAGTCCACGAAGAATGGGGGACGGGTCTGATCCGAAGCTGGAACACAGCCGGGTGGTTCGACCTTCCGGTACGGCTAGGTGACAAGCTTGCGACGCTGTTGGGCGCCGGCCAAGGCCAAGTAGCGGTAACTGATTCGACCTCGATCAACCTGTTCAAGTGCCTGGCGGCAGCACTGAGTATTGCGAAGCAGACGCAGCCCACCCGTCGTGTGATCGTCTCGGAGCGAGACAACTTTCCCAGCGATCTCTATATCGCGGAGGGGATCATCGGTTTTCTCGACAACGGATACGAATTGCGGCTGATCGACGATCCCGCGGAATTGCCGGCTGCTGTCGACTCTGATACCGCTGTTGTGATGCTGTCCCACGCGAATTATCGCACCGGATATCTGTACGACATGTCAGCGGTGACGGCGCAGATGCACGAGCGTGGCGCATTGATGATCTGGGACCTCGCCCATTCTGCCGGAGCAGTGGAGATCGACCTGGTAGGTGCAAATGCAGACTTCGCGGTCGGCTGCACGTACAAGTATCTCAACGGCGGTCCGGGATCACCGGCATTTCTTTGGGTGAACGAGCGGAATCTGCACGCGGGCAGGCAACCGCTCTCCGGGTGGTGGGGCCACGCGCGGCCGTTTGCGATGGAGCCAGGCTACGAGGCACATGACGGAATTCGACGCTTCCTTATCGGTACGCAACCGATCACGGCTCTGTCGCTTGTCGAGTGCGGCCTCGATATCGCCCTGCGTGTCGACATGGCTGAGATCCGGCAGAAGTCGCTCGCGTTAACCGACCTGTTCATCGCATTGGTCGAGCAGCGCTGCGCGGGTTTCGGTTTGGAGCTGATCACACCACTGGAGCATGACCGTCGTGGGTCTCATGTGAGTTTTGTTCATTCCGAGGGCTATTCGATCATGAAGGCTCTCATTGCGCGCGGAGTGATCGGTGACTATCGCGAACCTGGAGTACTGCGCTTCGGCGTCACTCCCTTGTACATCGGCTACGCCGACGTGTGGAACGCCGTGGACGCTCTGAGGGACATCCTCGAGAGCAGTTCTTGGGATCGCCCGGAGTTTCGTGAGCGCGACGCCGTCACCTGATCGTTCGACTTTCTGCGGTTCTGGTGCGGCCGCCTTCGTGAGGAGTTTTCCATGAGTGATTTCAAGAACATTCAGCAGCGAGAATCAGGTCTCAAACGCGAACTCGGCCCCAAACAGATGAGCATGATCGCGCTCGGTGGAGCAATCGGGACGGGACTATTTCTCGGCAGTAAATTTGCTATCGGCTTTGCCGGGCCGAGTGTGATCATCAGCTACGCAATCGGCGGTCTCATTGCACTGCTGTTGATGGGTGCGTTGGCCGAAATGACTGTCGCACACGCGACGTCGGGTTCGTTCGGTGCCTATGCAGAGTTCTACGTCGGACCCCTGATCGGGTTTCTCGTCCGCTATCTCTATTGGTCATGCATCGTGCTTGCAGTCGGTACCGAAGTCACGGCGATCGGTGAGTACATGCAGTTCTGGTTCGCCGACGTACCGTCGTGGATGTGGATCGTGTTGTTCTCCGGGGTGCTGATCGGCGTGAACATGTTCAACGTCAAGGCTTTCGGAACGATGGAGTACTGGTTCTCGACGGTCAAGGTATTCGCAATCGTGGCATTTATCGTCATGGCTGCGTATGTCGTGTTCGGCAGTGGAAATCCCGAGTACGGTTTCCATAACTACACCGCAGGTGGAGGGTTCTTCCCGAACGGACTGTCCGGCATGTGGTTTGCCGTCATCGTCTCGATCTTCAGCTACCTCAGTATCGAGATGATCGCCATCGCCGCGGGTGAGGCGGAGAATCCGGCAGTGGCGGTAAGGAAGGCGTTTCGGGTCACGATCGTTCGTCTATTCGTCTTCTACATCGCAACCTTGGCGTTGATACTCGCGATCGCCCCGATGGACAAGATCCTGGCGGGCGGCAGTCCGTTCGTCACGGTCATGCAGGTGGTCAATATCCCCGGCGCCGACAGTGTGCTCAACTTCGTTGTGATCATTGCTGCATTGTCAGCGATGAACAGCCAGCTCTACGTGTCGTCCCGAATGATGTTCTCGCTCTCCCGGGCAGGCGACGCGCCCGCCGTTCTCGGTAAGGTCCGATCCAATGGATCGCCTGTCAACGCATTGCTGTTGTCGACGTCGGGAATTGCGGTCGCGACGATCGTCTACGTGCTCTTTCCCGAGCAGGCCTTCACCTTGATGATCTCGCTGTCGATGTTCGGCGCCATGGCAACCTGGCTGCTGATCTTCGTCACGCACTGGTTCTTCCGCAAGCGGATGAAAGAGGACGGAACAAAACTCTCCTTCACCATTCCGTTCTTTCCCGTGGGGACAATTCTCGGCGGCGTCCTCATGGTCGCGATTCTGATCACCACGTTGTGGGTCGACGATTTCAAGATGACGCTGGTGTTCGGAGTTCCGTTTGTCCTGGCGGTGATCGGCATCTACTACTTCACCCGCTCGCGTCGTGCCCAGAGTCAAGCGGCGACAGCGGACCAGATTCAGGATGAGATCACGGGGACGGTAGTCAAGCGGGTTCCCTGACCGGAACTCGGCGTCACAGAGTCTCGCCGAAAAACTCCATAGTGCGTGACCAGGCGAGTGTTGCAGCGTCGGGGTTGTAGTGGTCGCCGGCGGTGTCGTTGTTGAACGCGTGGCCCGCGTCGGCATACCGGTACACCCGGGCGAGTTCGGAGGCGGCCTCGCGTAATTGTTCGACGCTCTCCGGCGGGATACCGGTGTCGAGGTCGCCGTAATGGCCGAGCCACGGAACCTTCAGTTGGGCAGCAAGTTCCGTCCCGGCAGCGATTCCTGACCATCGTGCTTCGGCAACCGCGCCGCCGTAGTAGGTGACCGCGGCATCGACAAGAGGAACAGTGGCGCACCACAGTGACGCGGTGCCACCCATGCAGAATCCGAGGGAGCCGACCTTGCCGGCTCCCTCGGACTTGCAGTACGCGACGGCGGCACGTACGTCGTGACCGATCCCCTCGCTGTTCAGCGCCATGAGAGAATTCTTGGCCGATGGAAAATCGGTGAAGAACGACTGTGATCCACGGTGGTAGAGGTGCGGAGCGACCGCAAGGTATCCGGCGTCGGCGAGGCGTAACAGGATGCTCTCGATATGAGCGTTGACGCCCCAGGCCTCCTGCAGCACGATCACCGCAGGTTTCTGCGTGGCAGGCGATTCGGGTCGGGCGATGCTCAGCGGTACGTCGTTCACCGTGCTCGAGAGAATGTCCATTCTCCGACTGTAAGCGAACGCTCAGCCCGTCGCAGCGAGCACCTCGGATTGTGTACGTAGCCACGCCATTGCTTCCATGCGGTAACCGTCGATACCTTTGTATTCGGCTATTTCCTGAGGTAGTTCGGTCACTATGGCCGCCAATTGCTCCGCCCATTGTGGGATTGCGGCGATGTCCGACAGCGGGGCCAGGTACGTGCGGATATTGAAGACCAGTGCTCCGGTCAAGGGAAGTCGGATCAGGTGTTCGAGTTCGATGCGGAGTTGGATTCGGCCCCAGTCTTTCTGGGAGATCAACTCCGGCATGTCGTGCATCCACTGTGGCATCGTTTCGAGGCTGGTGTCACGCAACCGGGAACCGACGGCGGAGAACGTCCAGTTCACCCGGCGATAGATCTGCTCTGTTGTCAGCATCCGCATGAAACTCTGGGCTCTGCCGGTTACGCCACCTGCGGTCAACCCAGGTACCGGTACGTGAATCTCGTCGAAACTCATCCCGATATCGAATTTCACGGACCAGTCGGCAGACGAGGTGACCAGTGCGGCGTCGAACCACAATTGGTCGTCGCGTTCGGTGAGCAGCAGAATATCGTCGGGTACCTGGCAACCGATGAATGTCAGTGGGTCTTCGGGAAGGGTGAACAGATCTCCGAGTGTGAAGCTCTGTTCGATCCCCAGTAGCCGATTGGTCCAGCGATGGCGATTACCCTTGCCTTCCAAGAACATCGAAGCCGGATAGGACGCGGCGAGTTGACGCATGAGAAACAGCATGACGTCCCAGCACGCCGGCATCATGTGCGGCAGCATCTGTGCCCGGCCTGGATCCCGATCGAGGATGTCGCGTCGTAGCTGCATCATGTAGAGGTAGTCGTCGCCGAGATCAACGACGTGTTCACCCCACTCGCCCGCCAGGGTTGTCGTCAACCGCGGTGCCGGTTGAACGTTGACGCCGTAGCGAAAGGTTCGGTCTTCGTCGGGGAACGGCCACGGCAAGGTTTTCAGATCACTCACAACTGCACTCCTCGAGTGGAAAGGCGGTGTTACGCGGCGACGGAGCCGAGGTAGCTCCCGTGATGCGAATTTCTGTGTACCCGGATATCGAGTAGTAGTCGGCACGAAGGGCATTCGTGTGCCGAGCCGGGACGGGTCTCGACCCGATGGGTGTGTGCGCAATGTGGGCAGAAGAGCGAAATTGTTCCCGTGCTCGTGACGCTGGATCGCACTTCGCATGGCAGTGCGCCGCAGGCACGTATGGCGGCCAGTGCTTGCATCACGTCGTACTCTGGACCGGCAACGGCAATGCGGGCACCGGTGTGGCAACCTGCCACCGATTGCTCGATGCGCGAGAGATCGAGTTGATTCTGAACGTGAACAGTCACCGATCGCCCGGCGGCGATTGCCTCGGTTGCCCAGTCGATCACGGTGTTTCGACCGTCGGGACACCCGCCGAGTGAGATGAGGAGAAACTCACGCCCGGCACTATCCAGTTCGGGGATTGCGGTCACGAGCCCACTCCTGCATGCGCGCGCAGCCAGTCCATTGCCGGTCCGCGGGTTTTGGTAATCCCTTTGTAGTCGGCCATGTCTTCCGGCAGGTCGTCGAGCACTGCGTGTAGACGCCGAGCCCAGACGGGAACCGATGCGATATCTCGCAGTGGCAGAAGGTAACTCCGGATGAGAAACATGATCGATCCGGAGGTTGCCAAGCGAATCAGGTGCTGTACCTCGACGCGGAGGAACAGTCGGTCGCCGACATCCTCGAGTGGTCCCTGTGCCAGGCTGGTTCGGTCGGGTCCCCACTGCGGATACGTCTCGGTGGAGGTGTCGAGTTTGCCGTCGACGGTCAAGGTCCAGTTGGTTCGGCGGTATCGCTCACCGGGTTCGAGGCGCATGAGAAAACTCTGGGCGCGGGAGACAACACCCTCGGCATGCACGCGAGGTACCGGGCCGTGGATCTGCAGAAAGCTCATACCGACGTCGAATCGCAATGACCAATCAGCTGCGAAGGTAACTACACCGGCGTCACCCCAGAGTTGTCCTTCTCGCTGATCGAGGAGGACGACATCTTCCTGAATCTGGTTGGTGGCAAACCGAAGTGGGTCGATCGGAAGTGTACCGAGATCGCCGACGACAAACCGCTGCTCGGTATCGAGCAATCCGTTTCGCCAGATCCAAGCCGTGCCGTCGCGTTCGAGACTCATGGAGTCCGGATAGCTCTCGGCGAGCATGCGCATGATCGACATCATGGCGTCCCACTGCGCCGGCATCATGTGGGGCAGACTCTGATATCGACTGGCGTCCGAAGTCAATATCCTTGTTCGCTCAGCCAATTCGTGATGGTAGTTCTCGTCGATCTCGATCGTGTGTTTGCCCCACTCGCCGGCGGCCGTTCCTGTACGTGTCCCGGCAGGTTCGACGTTGGTGCTGTAGCGGTACGAGTCCTTGGCAAAAGGGAACGGGAAGTTCGCAATTCGAGTGGGCACGTCGAGTAGTTCTGCCGATGTGTTCACAAGTTCAACTCCAATCGTGATCCCTCGGCCCGCGATACACAGGCCATCATCGATGTGCCACGGGATTTCTCCTCGTCGGTCAGATATAGATCGCGATGTGCAACGCTCCCGTCTGCCACCGGTATTCGGCACTCGCCGCATACTCCTTGACGGCAGAGATTGGGGATGGTGATGCCGTGCTGTTCGAGAGTCTCGAGGACACTTGTTCCGGAAGGTACGTCGAATTCTTGTCCGCTGCCGCGCAATGCGACGGTAAACGGTTGTCCGGGGTCCAGCCCCACGCCGCCGAAACGTTCGTAGTGAATGCGGGCACTCGGCCATCCCGCTGCTTTGGCGGCACCCTCGACGGCGTCGATCATCGCGCTGGGGCCGCACGTGTACAGGTGGGTGCCCAGTGGTTGTTTCAGCAGAGCCGGCCCCAGGTGGGCCCACAACTCCTGGCGTGAGGAGAAGACGTGCAGACGTGATCCGCACAGTTCGCGCAGTTCGGCCAGGTGCGCTGCGTCGGTTCCCCGCCACACGTACAGGACGGTGAAGGATCGACCCCATTGTGCGGCGGCCCGCGCGTGCGACAGTATCGGCGTCACACCGATTCCGCCGGCAACCAGCAAGTGATGCCGTGCCGTGAGTACCGGAGCGAACACACTGCGCGGGCGCGACGTGCGGATACTCGTGCCGATCTCCAAGTCGTGAATCCAGCGTGATCCACCTCTACCGCCTCGATCCAGCTGGACCGAAACGCAATAGTGATCCGGTTCGAGTTCCGGCCCGGTCATCGAATACGAATTGCGCCGCGGCATTCCCTGGGGTGTTGTACCGCAGTCGAGAACAAGGTGACTCCCGGGCGTGAAGGACGGAAGTGTTGAGCCGTCGGCGCTTTCGAGGCGGAGAGATCGGACACCGGCGCAGAGCATGGTGGCCTCTGTCAGCACCAAGGTCAACGACTTGGTGTCTGTGACGCCAGGTGCGTCCGTTGTTGCGGTCATCATTGCTCCTCGGCATCGGCCATGAACCCGAGATAGGCTCCGTACCTGCGGGATACATGGTGGTAGACAAACAAGTCGGTACGGCATCGCGGACAGGGGCTGAGTGCTCCGACAGGTGCATCTGTTTGGTGAACGTGCCGGCAATGCACGCAGTAGACCCGGCGTTGCGCGTCGCCTGTGACGTACGTCAGGATCTCTGCGGGTATGGCGCCGGCGGCGATTGCCACCGAACGTGTCTGTAGTACTTCGATTTCGGCGCCGATCACGATCAATCGCCAACCCACTCTCGCGGCAGCGAACTCTCGCTGCAACACTGCGGATGTCACGGCGCTCCACTGCGAGCCGAGTTTCAACCAGCTGACCCGGTGGCCGGAGTGCTCTCCGACGACCTGCTGCGCATCGGTGTGTGCGCGATCACCGAAGGAGACGACGGTGAAGTAGCGTCCGTCCGGATCGCTGAGAAGCCGCTCGGCGTCCCAGCGCGGAACGCTGGTCGACCGGGCACAGACGCTCACGACGGTGGCTTACGGTGCGAACGAGCGGTGGCCGACGTAGTAGGCCAGCGCGCGATCGGGGGTGGTGAACCTGATGCGCGAACCCTTGGGGAAGAAGATCGCATCTTTGGCCTTCGCGACACTCACTTGGCCGGTGTCGAGGTTTTCGAGAACGAACTCGCCTTCGAGGACCACCTTCATTTCGTCGTATTCGTAGAGGTAGTCGAGTGGAGCGTCGGTCTGGATCAATTCGAAGTAGCCCGCGGACATCGCTGAACCGTCTGGATTGGAGTAGACGTCGTCGATGAATCCCTTGGTGCCGGGGTACTCGGATTCGGGCATCTGGGGGAGGTCTGCCCAGAAGTCTGCGGTGACGCGGAACTCTGCCGGTGTGGTGGACGTCGTAGAAATGCTCATCGGTGCTCCTGAGGGAATGGGATGGTTGAAAGAGCGTCCGATCGCAGGGATGTGATCGCTGACGTGAAACTTACTGTAATGAGAGGAAACTGATTTTCGGTTACGTGGCGGTAAACAAAATCTCCGTAATCTGTTTTGCTGCAACTTGATTAGAAATTCACCAGTGCCGACGGTGCCGTCATCACAACCTCACTTGGGCGTAACGAGATGGACATATCAACCTTGTTTCCTGTTAGATGACAGTGATTCACCCAGTGAAACCGGAATAGCCGACCACGTTGGGTGGAACTAGGGCCCTGCGTGAAACTAGGAGTCTCGATGGCGATCGACACCGCCGAACTGAATGAAACAGCGGCAGAGTTGCATGCAGTGCCCCAGGCAATCCCGGATGCAGTGACAGGTGAGCGCCCGATGGACCTGGCAACGCGAGCGCGGGCCGACGGAACACGATTCATCCTCGCGGTATTCGTCAATCTCGCCGGTAAACCGTGCGCGAAGTTGGTGCCGATCGAATCGGTGGAAGAACTGCAGACAGAGGGCGTCGGATTTGCGGGTTACGCAGCCGGCGCGATGGGGCAGGAGCCGAAGGATCCCGATCTCGTGGCGATCCCCGACCCAACCTCCTACACCCCTATTCCATTTATCCGGCCCGGCCTTGCGCTGGTGCACTGCGATCCGCATGTCGAGGGCAAGCCTTGGCCCTACGCACCGAGAGTGATGCTGCGATCCGTGCTCGCGGAGGCAGCGGAGATGGGCTTGGACGTGAACGTAGGAGCGGAGATCGAGTACTTCCTCGTGGACAAGGACGAGAGCGGAGCCCTGCGCACCGCAGACACTCTCGATACCTCACGCCAACCGTGCTACGACGCCCGCGATGTCACCCGCATGTACGAGCACCTGACGTCGATTTCTACTGCCATGAACAAGCTGGGGTGGGGAAACTACGCCAACGACCACGAGGACGGAAACGGGCAGTTCGAACAGAATTTCAACTACTCGGATGCGATGACCACCGCCGACCGAGTGATCACCTTGCGTTACCTGATCTCCGTCCTTGCCGAAGAACGCGGTATGACTGCAACATTCATGCCGAAGCCCTTCGCCGACCGTACGGGGAGCGGCATGCATATGCATCTCTCGCTCTGGCGAGACGGAGAATCGGCATTCCCGGATTCGACGGACGAGCGAGGCCTCGGATTGTCGTCGACCGCGTACTCCTTCATCGCCGGAATTCTCGACCATGCGTGTGCACTCCAAGGAGTGATTGCCCCGACGGTCAACTCGTACAAGAGAACCGGAGCCACCGCAACGACCAGTGGCGCAACGTGGTCACCGCGGCATGCGACGTACGGCGGCAACGACCGCACACACTATCTCCGGGTTCCCGATCGCAACCGCGTCGAACTGCGTGGTGGTGACGGCTCTGCCAACCCGTATCTTGCCGCCGCCGCGACGATCGCAGCCGGTCTGGACGGTATTCGGCGCGAACTGGACCCAGGCGAACCGGGAGGCGCATCGACGTCGGATTCGCTGCCGATGACGTTGCTGCACGCCATGGATGCCTTGGCCGCAGACCCCGTGGTGACCGGGGCGCTGAATTCTGCGGGCGCCGACGTGGCTGGGTACTTCACGACCCTCAAGCGTGAAGAGTTCTTCCAGTGGCACAACACGGTAACTCCCTGGGAAGTGGACAACTACCTCACCGCGTTCTGATTCTCGTATTCCTTCGCAAGAGACAAGGAGACTGCCCATGTGTGGCATTGTCGGGCTTCATCTGAGAGAGCCCTCGCTGTATCCCCGCCTCGGTGAACTGCTCACCGGAATGCTGGGCGAAATGGTGGATCGTGGACCGGATTCTGCCGGTATGGCGATCTACGGAGACCCGACGTGGTCACCGGCCGGGCACAGTTCGGTGTCGGTACTCGGTGCGGGATCAGACGCTGTGTTCTTGGCGGACAGTCTCACCGAGTCGGTGGGTGCTGCGGTGACTGTACTCGAGGCGGATCCCACCACCGTCATCCACGCCGCCGTTCCGACTGACGTTCTTCTGGCGGCAGTCCGTGAGATGCTCCCCGCAGCGGTGATCATCGGATTCGGTGAGGATGTCACCGTTCTGAAGGGAATGGGCAACCCGCTCGAGTTGGCGCGTGGATTCGGCTTGCCGTCGGCATCGGGGTGGCAAGGTGTTGCGCATACCCGTATGGCAACGGAATCGGCTGTGACGGCGGCAGGTTCACATCCCTTCGCCGTCGGCCCGGACCAATGCCTCGTACATAACGGGTCGTTCTCCAATCACCTGACGATGAAACGTGAACTCGAATCGGAAGGTGTGGTCTTCGACAGTGAGAACGACACGGAGGTAGGTGCGAGGTTCGTAGCCAAGCAACTCTCCGAAGGTGTCGACCTCGAGAAGGCGCTCCGACTGTTGGGTGAGCGATTCGACGGGTTTTACACCCTGCTGGTCTCGACCAGTGATTCCTTTGCGGTAGTGCGTGATCCGATTGCCTGCAAGCCTGCGATCGTCGCCGAGACGGATCAGTACGTCGCGATGGCCTCCGAATACCGCGCACTTGCGGGATTGCCCGGAATCGACCAGGCACACATTTTCGAACCAGAGCCGGAAGAGGTTTACGTATGGCACCGATGACAGCAGTTCCGGTAGATTCCGCACCGGTCACGCTCTCTACCAAATCTTTTGATCTCGATATCACCGAAACCCGAGATTTCAACGCCGCACTTCAGTCCACCGAGGCTCCGAGCAGCGTGAGCGTGAGTCATCCGGCCGGTAAGCATGCACTCGCGTGCGGATTGAATCAGCCGATAGACGTCACAATCGACGGGCACGTCGGCTACTACTGCGCCGGGATGAATCAGCAGGCCTCGGTGACCGTCAACGGAAACGCCGGTGTCGGAGTTGCCGAGAACATGATGTCGGGGACAGTGCGGGTACGCGGCGACGCGTCGCAGTCCGCGGGTGCGACGGCCCACGGCGGACTGTTGGTGGTGGAAGGCAATGCTGCTGCGCGCTGCGGTATTTCGATGAAGGGCGTCGACATCGTGGTCGGTGGAAACATCGGACACATGAGCGCGTTCATGGGGCAGGCCGGTCGGCTGGTTGTTCTCGGAGATGCCGGTGAAGCGTTGGGAGATTCGCTGTACGAAGCTCGGATCTACGTTCGCGGAACCGTGGCGTCTCTCGGCGCCGACTGCATCAAGAAGGAGATGCGCCCCGAGCATCTCGTCGAGCTTCAGGAACTGCTGGGCGCAGCCGGATTCGACGCAGATCCACGTGAGTTCACCCGTTACGGCTCCGCCCGGTCGCTGTACAACTTCCACGTCGACAACGCTTCGGCGTACTGAATCTTTTTCTCCGAAGGAGCCTTCCATGACCACTCCGAGCACAACCGCACCATGGCTTCGTGAATCCGCGACCTTCGACCGCGGGGTCATCCACGAGATCCAGAGGGCCGCAGACACCGGGATCTACGACATCCGCGGCTGGGGCGCAAAGCGAAAACTGCCGCATTTCGACGATCTGCTGTTCCTCGGCGCGTCGATGTCGCGGTACCCGTTGGAAGGGTATCGCGAGAAGTGCGACACCGATGTGGTGCTCGGTGGCCGTCATGCGAAGTTTCCGCTGCACCTGGATATTCCGATCACGATTGCGGGGATGAGCTTCGGCGCATTGTCCGGTCAGGCCAAGGAAGCTCTGGGGCGCGGGGCCAGTGAAGTGGGCACATCCACAACCACCGGCGACGGCGGAATGACGCCGGAGGAGAGGGGACAGTCCAAGAATCTGGTGTACCAGTACCTACCGTCGCGTTACGGCATGAACCCGGACGATCTTCGGAAGGCGGATGCCATCGAGATCGTGCTCGGTCAGGGCGCCAAGCCTGGTGGCGGCGGAATGCTGTTGGGCCAGAAGATCACCGAGCGTGTTGCCGGAATGCGAACGCTGCCGATGGGGGTGGACCAGCGAAGCGCCTGCCGCCATCCGGACTGGACTGGCCCTGACGACTTGGCGATCAAGATCATCGAATTGCGTGAGATCACGGGTTGGGAGAAGCCGATCTACGTCAAGGTGGGCGCAACACGCACCTACTACGACGTGAAACTTGCCGTGAAAGCCGGCGCCGATGTCGTGGTGGTGGACGGTATGCAGGGTGGGACGGCTGCCACTCAGGACGTGTTCATCGAACACGTCGGAATTCCCACGCTGGCCGCGATTCCACAAGCAGTACAGGCTTTGCAGGAGATGGGCGTTCATCGTGGGAGCGGTGACGGTTCGGTGCAGTTGATCGTCTCCGGCGGAATCCGAAGCGGCGCAGATGTTGCCAAGGCGATGGCGTTGGGCGCAGACGCTGTTGCCATCGGGACAGCGGCACTCATTGCGCTGGGCGACAACCACCCCCGGTTTGCGGAGCAGTACGCGGAGATCGGATCTGCTCCCGGGTTCTACGATGATTTTCAGGCGGGGCGTGATCCGGCCGGAATCACCACTCAGGATCCAGAGTTGGCAAAGAACCTCGATCCGGTTGACGCCGGTCGACGCCTCGCGAACTACTTGCGGGTTCTGACGATGGAAGCACAGACCCTGGCGCGGGCCTGCGGCAAATCGCACCTCCGCAATCTCGAACCGCAGGATCTGGTTGCGTTGACAGTGGAGGCCTCGGCAATGGCTCGGGTGCCGCTAGCCGGCACCAGCTGGATCCCCGGGGCGATGTAACACGAATGTAAGCCACACAATCAGTGACGGCGCGTCTACTCCCAGTAGACGCGCCGTTAGGCTTGTCCTATGACGACGTCGAAGCGCAGTGTCCACCGAGACACGGGAGACCCGGCACCGGAGCAGCGCGAAGTTCCTGCGGACACTCCGACCGGCCTCGACCTCGAGAAGGTGATCGCAGCCCAGGTGCGCAAGCTCCGGTTGGCCAGTGGTCTGTCGGTCGGGGACATGGCTACGAGAGTCGGGATCTCGAAGGCGATGCTGTCCAAGATCGAGAATGCCCAGACGTCTTGCAGTCTCTCCACCCTGGCCCGCCTCGCGGCCGGTCTCGACGTGCCGGTCACCTCTCTCTTCCGCGGAGCCGATGCCAAGCGGGACGCGGTCTTCGTCGAAGCCGGCCACGGTGCGGAGATCGTCGGCCGCGGCACCCGGGTCGGGCACCATTACGAACTGCTCGGTGCGTTGCGCGGGCAGAACAAACGACTCGAACCCGTTCTTGTCACGTTGACCGACGCCAGTGAAGTGTTTCCGCTCTTTCAGCACCCCGGTACCGAACTGCTGTACATGCTCGAAGGTGAAATGATCTACGGCCATGGCGACTCGGAGTATCGCTTGCGTCCAGGAGACTCGCTCCTGCTCGACGGTGAGGGGCTGCACGGACCGAACGAGTTGGTGGAGTTACCTATTCGATTCCTGGCAGTGACTGCCTACCCTGACAATCACCAGGGCTGAACAGCAGTGTGCCCCTGCGCTCGATGTCGAGAGCAGGGGCACACTTCGGGACGTCTGCGAGACTACGAACTGCTTTCTACTGCGGTTGCAGCTTTGGTGGTCATGGATTCGGCGGCAACAGATACCGCGTCGGGCTGGTGCTTCGTGGAACTGGTCATCGAGACGGAATCCATGACGTACGCGGTTTCGCCGTGAACAGCCACGTCGAGGCCCTCGTACTCGGTTTCCGGGTTGACACGTAGGCCCATCGCGAGGTCGATACCCTTTGCGATGATGAACGTGACGATAAACGAGTAGGCGACCACAGCGGCCACTGCCACGCTCTGCTTGCCCAGTAGCTCGAGGCCACCCCCGTAGAACAGTCCCTGAGCTCCGCTGGGCGCCTCGGGTACGGCGAGCAAACCGACAAGCAGAGTGCCGAGGATGCCGCCGACGAGGTGGATCCCGACCACGTCGAGCGCGTCGTCGTAGCCGAGCTTGAACTTGAACGAAATGGCGAAGCAGCACAACGCGCCTGCTGCTGCACCGACGATCAACGCACCCATCGGTGAGACTGCACCACACGCAGGGGTGATGGCGACCAGGGCCGCGATCAGACCGGAAGCAGCGCCGAGCGTCGTAGCGTGACCCTCACGGAACTTTTCGACGACGAGCCAGGCGCAGATGCCGGCACACGCGGCGGCGACGGTATTCAAGATGACTACCGACGCATTGTTGTTGGCAGCCAGTGCAGAACCGCCGTTGAACCCGAACCAGCCGAAGAACAGGATGCCGGCGCCGAGGATGGTCAGTGGAACGCTGTGCGGCCGTGGCGCGTTCGGGAATGTACGACGCTTACCGAGTACCAGGATCACCGCGAGTGCGGCGATACCGGCATTGATGTGCACAGCGGTTCCACCCGCGAAGTCCACTGCGGCAAGTTTATTGGCGATCCAGCCGCCGACGACGCTGCCGTCGGCGGAGTCGAAGGCAAATACCCAATGCGCAACCGGGAAGTACACGAGAGTGGCCCAGATCCCGGCAAAGATCATCCAGGCGCCGAACTTGAGGCGGTCGGCAAACGCTCCTGAGATCAGTGCGACGGTGATGCCGGCGAACAGAAGCTGGAATCCTGCCACCAATGCGGGCGGCAGCGCGGGTTCGGCGGGTGCTTCGAGAAGCTGCCCCAAACCGATGTATTCGAGTGGGTCGCCGAGTAATCCGAGTCCGCCCAGTGAATTGCCGAGGACTGCGGAGTATCCGAAAATGATCCAGAGAACGCCGACAACGGCAAAGCCGCCGAAGGTCATCATGACCATATTGAGAGTGCTTCGGACACTGACCATTCCGCCGTAGAACAGGGCCAGTCCGGGAACCATGAGAGATACGGCAGTGAATGCAGCCAAGATCCACGCGGTATCTGCGGCAATGATTGCCTGATCCATATGTGTCCACCTTGTTGAGTCCGGAGTGATCGCCGTTCGAATGCGACGTGTGTTCGGCGATGTGTCTTATGCGGTGAATCACCGTCACCCGAGAGTGGACTGGTTGTGTAAGGCCTGCAAGTGGGGCAGGTGAACACTGTGTAAATGCCGGTGCGAAGGGGCATCGGTATCGGTGCTGCACAAAGAGGTGGTGACCACCGAATGGCGATCACCATCAAAGACATCGTATCCGGACCCTGGACCTCGCCTCCTTCTACCGTGTACGACGTGCGGGTAGTTGATCAACGATTGGAGTCGTGCTCACGCGTCGGGTTGATCATCGTCTGTTCGGAATCTCCCGCTCGGCTGATTTCGATGCGTCGAGGCTTTGCCTGCTCGGCAATCGGAATCGTGACGGACAGAACGCCGTTGTTGTACGTCGCGGAAATTCGGTCGGCATCGATGTTCTCTCCGAGTGCCAGTTGCCGCCGGTAGCTCCCGGCGAACCTCTCCGAAGCGAGCCACTGCATGTTTTCGTCCGACGATGCAGTACGCGTGGCAGAGAGCGTCAGCATTCCGTGATCGACACTCACGTCGACGGTTCCTGGATCTACTCCGGGAAGATCGGCGTTGAGTACGTAGTGATCGTTGACCCGGTAGAGGTCCATCGGCATGAACCGAGGAACTCGGCCGGCGCCTACGTCTGCGCCGAGCAGCGACTTCGCGATCGAATCGATATCACTGAACGGATCGAAGCGAAGCACAGCAACTCACCTCCCATGTTTCCCATGGTCGCAGTCCCTGTGACAGCAACCGAAATCACTGTGCACCAGCAAGATTAGCACTCGAAGTAGTCGAGTGCCAGACACGTGAGGTCGGCTACTCCAGTGACGTGTGTGACCCAGCGTGGTCCATGTGGCAGGTGGTCGGTAAAGCGGGTGCCGATCCGTAAGGTTGCCTTATGACTCCTCGCACCGAGAACATCACGGGACCAGTAGCCCTGACGAGCGCTGACGTCGAGGCCGCCCGCGAGCGGATCGACGGGTTGGCTCGACGGACTCCGATCTTTCGCACCACGGTCCCGACATCGCACGGAGACGTTGCGGTCCTGTTCAAGCTCGAGTACCTCCAACACGGTGGGTCGTTCAAGGTGCGCGGCAGTTTCAACGCGATCGAGCGGGCAGCTGCTGACGGCACGATGCCCAGTGCGGGGGTGGTGATCGCGTCGGGTGGAAACGCGGCTATCGGAGCTGCATGGGCGTCGCGTCGCCGGGGGTTGGGGTGCACCGTGGTCGTGCCGGAAACTGCGCCCGATGCAAAAGTTGCGGCGCTCGGCGCGTTGGGGGCAACGGTCGAAAAGGTGGGCGATCGGTATGTTCTCGCGGCAGCAGCAGCGACCGAGATTGCCTTGTCGAGCGGGGCTTTGGAGCTACACGCCTACGATCTTCCCGACATTGTGGCTGGTGCCGGAACCATCGCGCTCGAGGTCGCGGAGGAAGCGAGCGGGCCGATAACGTACTGCATCGCTGTGGGCGGCGGTGGACTGGTCTCGGGGATCGCTGCCGCAGCGCGGCCAGAGGATCGAGTTGTTGCGGTAGAGCCAATCGGTGCCGCCACGTTGCATGCTGCGCTGGAAGCCGGACATCCTGTCGATATCGAGTTGGACAGCATTGCATCCGATTCCCTCGGAGCGTCGCGCGTAGGAAGAATAGCCTGGGCGACTGTCACCGACAAAGCGGTAGACAGTGTTGTCGTAGATGACGATTCGATCGTTCGGGCTAGATCTTTTCTGTGGCGCGAGTTTCGGATACTCGTGGAGTTGGGTACCGCCGCAGCGCTGGTTCCGGTGTTGGACGGCACGGTTTCACCGCCGCGAGACGGTGAGCTGTGTGTCGTTCTGTGTGGCGCCAACGTAAGTCTGGGGGACATGGGCGTGTGAGAAATCTGCTGGTGGGTACTGCTTTCAGTATGAGTACCAGCAGTGTTATCTGGACAATTGTAGTTGTGGTCGTTGTGATTGTGGTCGTTGCGCTTCTGGTGTGGACGGCTCGCAACAAACGTAACGAGCGGCGCCACCTCGAGGCCGAGGCGATTCGCAAGGACGTGGCGGAGTCGTCGTTCGAAGTAGGCCAGCGTGAGGCCAAGGCCAAGGAAAGTGAGGCGAAGGCTCGCATGGTGCAAGCCGAGGCCGATGCCAAAGCTGCGGAAGCATCTGCCCTGCAACAGCATGCGGCGCAGCATCGGCGGGACGTAGCAAGCTCGAAGGATGAGTTGAACGAGAAGCGGGATCAGGCGGACACCATCGATCCGGCCACGCCGAACCCGGAGAAGCCACAACCGAAGAACGAGTGAGTCTGCGAAGTTTTACTTCGCCGTCACACTCTTGGTTTCATTTTATGAAACACTGTCTCTTGTTGAGAAACTCGAGACAGGAGTAAGTGATGGCGGAGCATGCGCGGATAGTGATCGTGGGAGGTGGCCTCGAGGGCCTTGCGATTGCGTGGTCGCTTGCGCTGCGGGGCGAGTCGGATGTAGTTGTGCTCGAGCGTAATACGATGTGCTCGGGGATGACGGGCAAATCGAGTGGAATTGTTCGCTGCCACTACGGGGTCCCGTCGCTGGCGGCGATGGCCTGGCATGGGGTCCAGGTCTTTTCGGATGCAGAACAGGTACTCGGCACCGATATCGGCTTCCGTCAGACCGGTTACATAGTCGGGGTTGGCGGCAACAACACAGAACCCTTGTTGGCAAATGTCGAGATGCATCGTGCTCTGGGTGTGCCCGTCGACCTCATCGACGCCGACGCCGTTCGAGCATTCTGGCCAGGCATCAACCTGG
Source organism: Rhodococcus globerulus (assembly GCF_019334125.1). Lineage (NCBI taxonomy): Bacteria > Bacillati > Actinomycetota > Actinomycetes > Mycobacteriales > Nocardiaceae > Rhodococcus > Rhodococcus globerulus. Next base: position 3,792,382 of record NZ_CP079698.1, on the reverse strand, counting down.
ACGACTTCGCGGCCTTTGCCTACGAACCTTTGGGTGGGCACGGCGATGCGTACATGACGGGGATGGCATACGGCACGAAAGCGCGCGAACTCGGCGTGACAGTTCGTCAATCGACCGAAGTGACAACACTTCTGACGCGAGAGGATGGATCCGTCTACGGCGTCACACTTGCCGACGGCGCCGAGATCCATGCGGATACTGTTGTTCTTGCTACCGGCGTATGGTCACCCGCGTTGGCCGCGACAGTCGGAGTCGACATCCCGATCAAGGTGCAGTGGGAGCAATTGCTGCTCGTTGATCAGGGGGAACCTACCCCGCACGTGCCCACCTTCTCGGATCTGGTGAACCTGCAGTACATCCGGCGCGAACCCAACGCAGACCTGTTGGTAGGCAACAGTGATCACTCTGCGCCTGAGTTTGCCGACCCGGACATCTACCTGAATCGGGCAGGGGATGCATTTGTGGAGACCGCGATCGGCAAGCTCGAGCGTCTGCTGCCGTCGATGCCGGATCCACGTTTGGCGTCGTCGTATGCGGGTTGTTACGATATCACTCCGGACTACAACCCGATCATCGGCCCGTCACCTGTCGACGGACTTTTCCTCGCAGTCGGTTTCAGCGGACACGGATACAAGATTTCCCCGGCTGTCGGACGGCTGGTTGCCGATCTGATTCTCGATGGCATCAGTAGTGATTCGGCCGTGGACGGCAACGATTTCCGATTCAGCAGATTTGCCGAGGGAAAGCCTCTCGTCAGCCTTAATCCATACGTGGGAGCGGGGGAGATGCGCTAGACGACGCCGCCGTTGACGTAGATCACCTGACCGTTGACCCACCGCGCCGGGCCGGCGAGAAACGCGACTGCCTCCGCGATGTCGAGCGGAGTTCCGAGCCGTTCGAGGGGCGCCATTTTCGACAGGTTCTCCACTGTCGCTTCGTCTTTCCCGTCCAGAAACAGGTCGGTGGCGGTGGGGCCTGGAGCCACGGCGTTGACTGTGATGTCGCGTCCCCGCAGCTCTTTCGCAAGAACTAGCGTGATCGCGTCCACTGCGCCTTTGGTGGCCGCGTACGCAGCGTAGGTCGGGAAGGCCAGCTTCTTCACGGAGGTGGAGAAGTTGATGATGGCACCGCCTCTGCGCACCCGCCTCGCGGCTTGTTGATCGACAACAAACGTGCCCCGAACATTGGTGCGGTGCATCCGGTCGAAGTCGTCGAAGTTCAATTCGGCGACGGTCGAGAGAATCATGATTCCGGCTGCGTGGACAACGACGTCGATGCCTCCGAACTCCTGCTCGACCGTGTCGAACAGAGCGGCTACTTCACCTTCGTCTGCGACATCGGCGTGCACCGCGATGGCGTGCCCGCCCGCTGCGACGATGGTGTCGACTGTTTCCTGGGCGCGTTGAAGATTTCCCGAATAGTGAACGGCGACAGCCATTCCGTCGGCCGCGAGCTTCTCTGCAGTCGCTCGGCCGATGCCGCCGGACGCTCCGGTGACGATGGCGACGCGGGTGGTGGTGTCAGTCATGATGTAACTCCTGAAGTGGGTTCGGGGGCGTCGGACAGCTTGCGGAGCCACTCGCGCAGCAGTCCAACCTCGTTGGTGGAGAGGGAAGTTGAATCTGCCGTAGCGAGTTGGGTCTCCAGGGTGGATGCGACGGTGTTGAGCGAGGCGTCCTGCGGGGTGCCGGATTCGTCGATGATGGATGCGAGGATTCCGTCGCGAACACGCCCCGACAGTGTCGGGTCGGGATACTGCTGCGGTCTCACGACGAGCATCAGTGCGACGCCCGCATTGGCGGACATCACCATCTGTGTTGCCACGTCGACGGATACGGTCAGAAGACCTGCGGCAGCGCAGCGTTCGAGAACGGATCGAAGTAGCGCCTGGGCTTGCATGGCGGTGTCGGCGCTCTGTGTGGATGGTGAATGCAACAACCGGTAGTGCGCAGGATGTGTGAGCGCGAACGCCGTGTGCGCGTCCCAGCCTGCACGTAGATCGGCTACCGGATCTGCGGAGGGGATCGCAGCGCGTTTGCCTGCGAGGTACTCGGAGAACCCGGCTTCGACGACGGCTGCGAGCAGGCCGTCTTTGTCGCCGAACTGGCGGTAGAGCGCGGGCGCGCCGACGCCGGCTCTCTCGCAGACGGCGCGGGTGGAGATGTCGCCGTCCGGAGAGGAGTTGAGTAACTCGGTTGCCGCTGCCAGTATCTTCGCTCTCGAGCTCATGAAATCAACGATAACAGAATATGGTTAGCAGTGGTACGTTGTCGTTCGGTTGCTCGACCTGTCGCGGACTCGTCGTGCCTGAACTGGTACTTTGTTTGCAGTGATAAACAAAACTTGTCTGTGATCCAGACCCGTCGCGATGATTGTGTGCCGCGCCTGCGCGCGGTGGTGATTCCGTGTGTCCCGAGAGGGAACCCGACCTCGGGTTCCCGCCTCCTGTCCTGCACTGGAATCCCCACTTTGGAGCTCACTTCATCATGTCATCGACACACTCATCTGTTCGGCGCGAGGATCTGCGCGCCGACTGCAACAACTGTTTTGCCTTGTGCTGCACGGCCTTCGGGTTCTCGCGATCGGTAGATTTTGCCGAGGACAAGCCGGCGGGTTCTCCGTGCCGGCACCTCGGCTCGAATTTCTCCTGCACTGTCCACGAAGGACTTCGATCCCGGGGGTTCCGCGGCTGCACGGTCTTCGACTGCTTCGGCGCGGGACAGGTTGTGTCGCAGCAGTTGTTCTCCGGCGTCAGCTGGCGCGAGCGTCCTGATACGCAGCAACATATGTTCTCCGCCTTCAAGATCGTCAAACAGTTGCACGAGATGCTGTGGTACCTGTTCGAGGCGCAGGAACGCACCTATGACCCGGACGCTGCGCACGAAGCTCGCGAACTCGCATCCACCATTGCTGCACTGATTCGCGGTGGACAAGCCGAGCTGTTCTCGACTGACATCGGCGCATTACATTCTGCGGTCAGGTCAGTACTGATGGAGACCAGTGCGGAAGTTCGGGCTTCCTACTTTGCCGAAGTTGATCAGATGGACTCGAGCGTCGCCGCCGGAGTGGACCTTGCTGGATCGGACCTGCGCGCACACAGATTGTGTGGGGCCGATCTGCGCGGAGCCTGCTTGATCGCCGCGGATCTGAGGGGAAGTGACCTCACAGCGGTAGACCTGCTCGGGGCGGATCTGCGTGATGCCAGGTTGGATGGCGCGGATCTCTCGGCCGCGTTGTTCGTCACCCAGCCCCAGGTGAACGCAGCCAGAGGTAACGGTGACACATGTTTGCCCGCCGGTGTTGCAGCCCCGCCACATTGGCTTGTTCGCTAGCGGGACATGTCGCCGGGGAGAGCATCTAATTCGCAGCGGTCGCAGCGTTGCGGGCGGCGAGTTGCGCAAAGGCGCGGGTCAGTTCTGCTGGTCCGACGACATCGATGTCGGTGTCGAATCGGTTGAGAGATGCTGCGAGAGCCACCCAGGACCATGATCCGGCTTCGAGACTGCACCGGTCGGGGCCAAGATCTTCGACGATGCCGTCCCCGGCAAAGGGGAGAACGTAACTGGCCGGCCGATGGAGAATGACCTTGCCATGGCAAGGCCACTTGTTGGTTTGTTCCGAGCCTTTGAAGCGCCCGGACACGTATTCGGTTACGTCGCCGCCGGGGATCTCCCTCGGCATGAAACGGGGGCCGTTCGGGGTGCGCGGGGCGATTCGATCGGCGCGGAAGATTCGCCATTCGTCTCTCTCGAGATCCCACGCGACGAGGTACCAGCGACGATTGGAGGTCACGAGATGATGCGGCTCCACCCGGCGTGGGGGCGCTGGTTCGCCGTTATCGGTTGAACTGTCGGCCGGGCGGTCGCTCGCATAATCGAAACGGAGCACTTCGAGAGCGCGGATCGCTGTGGACATCGCAACGAGTACCTCCGGTGACACGGAGTCGGACGCCGTGTCACCGGGGCCGGCCGAAATCGTAGTGAAGGTGAGAGCGTCGAGCCGATGGCGCAGACGCGACGGCATCACTTGCCGCACGGTGGTCAGAGCACGAACTGCACCCTCTTCGATTCCGGCGCCGGTCATGGTCGCCGCCTGCAGGGCAACAGCCAACGCGATGACTTGATCGTCGTCGAACAGCAGGGGAGGCAGCTCACTGCCCGCATCGAGTCGGTATCCGCCGTCCGGGCCCATGGTTGCCGCAATGTTGTAGCCCATTTCCCGCAGCCGGTCGATGTCGCGGCGGACCGTGCGATGACTGACGTCGAGCCGCTCGGAGAGTAGGGCGCCTGGCCAGTCACGCCTGGTCTGCAACAGGGACAGCAGATTCAAGAGCCGGGACGTGGTCGCCATCTCACGAGATTAGTTCGAGTCTAGGACAAAAACCGTCCTAGACGCCTGTGAGAGTGGCAGTCGTCAAGAAGGAAGCCGGACAGCGTTCTTACTAGGAGCAGGCATGAGCATCAAGACAACGACCCACCTCAACTTTCGCGGCGACGCCCGAACGGCCCTGGAGTTCTACCAGTCCGTCTTCGGTGGCCAGGTCACAATTGCAACCTATGGCGACTTCGGGATGCCCAAAGACGTGCCAGGCGCGCAGGGCGTCGTATTCGGCCAGATCGAGACTGAGGACGGCTTTCGCGTGATGGCGTACGACATCCCAGGGCAGTCGGGCGGTTCGGCAGGCAATGCCGGTTCGACGCACCGCGAGAACGGCACCACGATCACCGACCAACCGTTCTTCGTCTCCGTTCGCGGGGAGACCCTCGAAGAGGTGCAGAATTACTGGGCCAAGCTCTCGGCCGGCGCATCCATCGTCGAGGGCCTCGCCGCGGCAGCGTGGAGCCCCGGTTTCGGCATGCTCACCGATGCATTCGGGGTGACCTGGATCCTCGACGTCTCCGCCGCGGAAAGCCCGGCGTAGTTACTCCTCGTGCTTCAGAGTGGGATCGGAGGGAGTGGTTCGATGTCGTAAGTGCGCGGTCCGAACAAGCTCAAAGCTCGCGCGCGGATGGACGGAAGTGCTTCGGAGAGACTGTCGCCGAGTCGGTGGAGAGAGTTGAGTGAGCGTGATTCCCAGACTGGGAACTCCCCGTCGGTGCCGCGCGATGTTGTATCCCACAGCAGAGCGTCGCCGTTCTCGCTCAATCCGAATACGTGCAGCGAGGCGGGGAGCGACCAATCGCCGTCGGGTTCGACCATCCAATCGAACTCCTCGCTGTGACCCTCTCGGTAGGCGGAATGGAGGTTCGCGGTGAGATACCCTGCGCGCCCTTGCCAGCCATCGGCAAATCCGGGATGCACGGGCGGGTAGATGAGCCAGAGTCCGAAGGACCGCGCCCAACCTGCATGCCGGATAAATGCACGATATGAAGCGGGGAAGCCGTCCCCATCCGGGAATCGAAAGGAATCCAAAACGGCGAAATCAATGTGTTCGAGCGTTGGTTGGCCGTCCACCGTCAATCCATGTGTGAGCACGTCCTCGACACTAACAATCCCGTCGCGATTCGAGGCTTCCCCTGTGGTCTCGTCGTCGGTAACTTTCTGAAGAAGAGGAATCAAATGGATCTGGGCTGTTCATCTTCGGTTGCTGAAATCTGAATAACCTGCCGAACGCTGTATTCGCCGGTGGCTTCGGTGTAAATGTGGCTGGTGGTCGACATGCCGTTCGGAATCCGTGCTCGGAAGACGGCTTCGGCCCCCACCTCGGTGTGAGACGGGGGCAGAAGTGAAATCCGAATCAGCCAGTGACGCCGGTCAATTCGTTCGGGGTGTGATCGAGTGTGGTTTCGGTCAGGATGCTGCCGTCTTCGAGGTCGACGGCGATCAGCTTCTTCGACGCGGGGTCGGTGACATAGGCGGTGTGGTCCAGTGTGAACAGGATGGGCCTGGGCTCCTGCCATTCAGTGGGTTCGGTCCACTCGCCGATGACGGCAATCTTCTTGGTCACTGCGCCGGTGTTCGGGTCGATGACGTGGATAGCGCCGTCGGTCCCGAGAACAAGGGCCTCGCCGTGCGGTCCGCGACCGAGTGATCGGAAGGTGTAGCTGGTGCCGAGATCAACGAGCTTCAGTTCCGACGTGGTGGTATTGGTGAGCGAGATTCGTTGTGGTCGTTCGAGTTCGGCGTCAGGATCGGTCTTGTAGTCACCGAGCACGATGTCCGACTCTTCGGAACCGGCCTGGTTGCCGATGCGGCCGTACGCATCGGGGCTCTGGACCTTGGTGATCGCGCCGTTCTTGTACACGAGCAGGCCGTCCTGGCAGCCCAGCACGATCGTCTCGTCTGCTGCAACGGCTTCACCGTGGACGCCGGGGCACTGCTCGTTGCGCAGGACCTCCGCGCGGTTGGTATCGAGCACTGCAATTCCGTTGCGGGACTCGGAGTTTCCAATGGTGGTCAACAGGCTTCCGTCGACGAGTGCGACAGCCACCCCGTGATGGGGTTCCGGGGTTGTGTAGGTCTCGACGCGTGGCTGACGCTTGGCCAATTGGACGGGATCGAAGATTTCGACCAGGCCCGAGCCGTCATTGAAGAGGACAGTTTTTCCGGCATGTCGTACAACGTGTCCGGGCTCGTTGGCTGCGAACTCGACGTCCGACATCGCGGGATCGGCTGTGTAGTAATGGGAATGGTCACCATGTGCCGACGACCACGTGCCGGTGTCGAGCACCTTGAACGCTTCGCCGGCGGAGATCATGACATGCCGACCGTCGCCGGCCGGGTTGAGTCGCGTGAAGCCCTCGATCGCGGTTTCGCCGACGACATCGAGGGAGGTTGCGTCCAGTACCAGGACGCCGCCGTCGTAGGAGATTGCGAGACGTGGTGTTGCCGAAGCTTGTTCATTCGGTGCTGACGACGCGGCGGTGGTTGTTGCCTCCGCCGCGTCCGTGGTGTCGGAGGAACATCCTGTGACAAGGGCAAGTGAGAGGCCCACTGATGTGGCCAGAGTGAGGCGCCGCGATACGCGGGTAGTGAGGTGCATGGGTATAGATCTACTGCTTAATGTAAATGATTGTCAAAGTCGTACATGCGAATATTCGCATGTCAGGGCAGTCTTCAGGAGTAGTCGGAGCGCTCGAGGATGCGTGAGGCGATCACTCCCACCACGAGTCCCCAGAATGCACCGCCAATATTGAACAGTTCGACGTCGGAGATCGTCACGAGGAATGCGATCAACGCACCGAAGGTGAATCGCGACCCGAATGCGGTGACGAAAGCTCCTTGCAATGCCTTCAGCATTGCCAATCCGCCAAGTGTCACGATGAACGCAGCGGGCGTGCCCAGCATCATCGACACGAAGGTCGGGGCAAAAAGGCCGAAGACAACCGCGAGTACCCCACAGAAGATGCCGGCGGTGTACTGCCGTGTTCGTTCCCCGGATGCTGACAGGAGAGCATTGGTTGGCCCGGTCAGGCAGGTTGACACGCATCCCACCGCCGCGTTCACGAGTGAGAACACGCCACACGCAATCGTTGCGCTGCCGATCGGCGGTTGATGTCCGGCCGCTCGCAGGACTGCGATCCCTTGGCCGTTCTGCACAACGACCACGGTGATCGCCAGCGGCACAACAAGTTCGATCATTGCCTGCCACGACCATGCCGGTGTGGACAGCACTGGGTGCGCAAACCATTCGTGATCGCCGCCGGTAGGTGCGAACCGTCCGGTCGCGAGAACGACCACCACCCCGACAATCAAGGCACCGAGAACGGGAGGGATATACCTTCCCAGTTTCGCGAAGGCGCTGAGTGCAACAAAGGTGACGATCATCGGCAGTGCAATGGCGGCGTCGTGGGCGGGCGCCTCTACCAGGTCGGTACCGAAGTGAAGGAAAACGCCTGCCACCATTGCCATGACGATGGGCATGGGGAGTGCATTCATGATCGGTGTGATCCACCCCGTCAATCCCAGCAGCAAGATCAGAACGCCCGTTGCAAAGAATGCTCCGATCGCCTGCTCCCACGGAAGATGATGCAGGGACGCGCCGACGACGACGGTTCCGGGAATCGTCCAGAAAAACGCCAGTGGTTGCCGGTACAGCCAGGACGCGGTGATCGTCAAGATTCCGTTGACGAAGAAGGCGCCGAAAATCCAAGAGGCCAATTGTGATTGGCTCAGCCCGCCGGCCAAGCCGGCAGCAAGGATGACCGCTACTGGGCCGGTGGCAGAGAAGACAATCCCGATAACTGCGTTTGCGCCGTATGTTCCGCCGAAGTCTCGCAAAACGCGCCGAGGACTGTAGAGAGGTTGGGGTAGCGGCTCGGTGATGACACGAGTGGGTGCAATTGTCGAGGTATTCGACATGTTTCAGGTCTCCTGGTGTGGATCGCCAAGTTCGCGTTCACGAAAGAGCGCCGCAAGTTCGCTACGAGAGCGCAGTCCGAGCTTTGCGTACGCACGAGTGAGGTGATACTGGATTGTCTTGACAGAGAGAAACAATTCGCCCGCAGCTTCCTTGTTGGACTTGCCGGCAGCGACAAGATCCGCAACGGCTCGCTCTTGTGGGGTCAGATCGGTGATTCCCTTGTCCATACGTGAAAGGTTCAACCCGCCGGCACGCAGCTCACGCTCACAACGCTCGACGTATGTCGCTGCGCCCAGCGCGTAGTAGAGCTCGCGTGCGTCCCTCAGTACGACGTCTGCCTCTGCGCGTTTGCCGGCTCTCCGGAGAGTTTGGCCGTAGGCAAAATTGATTCGGGCACGGTCGTAGGGGAGTGGCAGGTCCTCGAGGCTGAGAAGCGCGTCGTCGAAACAGTTTCTGGCGGCGCCGAGTTCGCTTCGGGCTCCATGGATTCTGCCACGAACATATCCAAGACGTGCTGTGGCAGAACGGTGCCCGCGAATGCGTGCGGTCTTCTCGTGTGGTTGGAGGAAGGTATCGGCGTCGTCGACCCGACCGACCATCACGAGAGCATTCGCATAGAGATCGACCCACGGCCAGAACCCGGGTTCGTCGAGCCACTGTTGTGACGTGCTCGAGGTCAGGGGCGTCAGCGCTGCCAGTACATCGGCGTAGTCGGCCGCAGCTTCGGAGAATTGTGCCCGGGCGAGAAGCGAAGGAACGTACATGATTTCGTAGGAATGTGCACCAACATGCGCGCGGCGCACGTGATTGCGGGCCAGGTCCCAGTTTCCGCGAAGCGCGTGAATTTGTGCCCCGGACCAATGCACCAACGGTCGGACGATGTCGATTTCGAAACGATCGACTTGCGCGGCGGCACTGTCGATCGTCGACAGTGCGTCGTCCCACGCCCCCAAGGCGAACTGTGTGCGGGCAAGCCAGGCCTGCGCCCACAGCGAGATACGCGCCGAGCCGCTGGAAAATTCAGTGGACACTGCGCTTTCGAGATCGCGACGAGCCGCCTCGGGATGATCCACTGCCAGCTCGAGCCAACCGCGGCCCATCTGGAATCGCTGAGCTTGAGCGCCGGGCCGGATGCGGTCCGACAGTGATTCGTAGGCCGCGAGCGCCTGTTCGGTGTGTCCGGTGGCACCCAGTCCGAGGCCCTTTATCGCTTCGGACTCCACTGCGGCAGGATCTGACGGACCGACCAATTCGACTGCACGGTCGACCCACTGGACCAAAGCAGCGCCGTCGAGTCTGGCCAGAGAATGCAGGACCATTCGCTGGGCGATCATTGCCGCGACTGCGGGATCGAGATCCGCAGGGCAACTGCTCCAAGCGCGAGTCAGTAGGTCAGCAGCTTCGGTTGGGCGTCCCCGGTGAATCGCGAGGTATCCGAGGACGGCGTCGCGCAGCGGTCCGCGCGTAATACTCTCGATTTCGGGAACGAAGTCCATGGCGTGTGGAATATCGCCAGCACCGGTCAGCGCGTCAATTCCCCTCAGTAGTCGAGTCTCGTGGTCGCTTCTGCTGGTGGTGAGACGGCTGGCGGTGACCATTGCGTCGGCCACCTCGGACCACGCGCCGTCGGTTGCCCGGAGCTCGGCGTAGGTCACCAGTTCTGAGGCCAGTGCTTCGTCGTGCGTCGTAGCGGCGGCAGCCAGATGGAACAACCGCTCGCCGTCTCCCCAGGCGATCTCAGCTGCGCGACAATGCAGTTGGTGCAGTCGGGTAGGTCCTAAGGTGGCGCTCACGGCAGCGGCAACCATCTTTCCTCGAACGGATACTTCGGTGCTGCCGCGCTGCTCGTGCACGGTGAGAAGACCGCAACCAAAGGCGTTGTCCAGCGCGCTGACGATGTCGTCGACTTCGGCTAGTTGAGCGAGGTGCGACAACGTCGTGCTGCGCCCGAGGATCGCGGCGGCTTCGACCAAAGTGCGTGCACCCTCGGAGCACAGCGCAAGTGTGCCTGCGATCGACGCTGCGCGATAGCGGGGAACAGGCAAGGTGCGGTGCCACTGAGTCCAGTACGTCGGCGGCAATTCGTCGAGTAGCGAGACGACGTCGAGTGTGTTGCCCGCTGTGAACTCCTGAAGTTGGAGCGCGACGCCGGAACTGAGATCAATTCCGTTGCGAACCCGGGCGATGTCGATGACGGCAGCGGCGTCGAGGGCGCTGATGTGCAGTCGCTGCGACCAGTGAAGTTCGAGAATGCGCCGGACCTCGGCGTTGATGTGCGGTGAATCCTCGACGACGAGCACAACCAAGAGTTGCGCGCCCCGACCTCGATGGAGCGCTGAAGTAATCGCCTGAAGTGAGCCGACATCGCTGTGGTGGGCGTCGTCGACGACCACCATGGTCAACTGGTCAGTGCTGTCGAGAATCTCTTGGGCAATGACGACGGGATCGTGGACCGACACCGGATGGTCGAGTAGTTGTGTGACGACCCCGAACGGCGTCTGAGACTCCCACTCCAATCCGCGAGCGGATCGAAGAGTGTGCTGCGCCGATATTTCGGAGAACCGGCTGACCAGAGTGGACTTGCCACTGCCCGCATCGCCCTCTACGAGAACGAGGGACGGAGTGCCTGCCTTCGCCGCAGCCAATGCCTGGCCGAGAACGCTCAGTTCGCGTTCTCGGCCCACCAGCACGTCCCGAAGTGTCACCTGACTACCGTAACGCCGGGCTCACCGCGAGATTCGTTTTCCGATCGGACCTCTGCGGCAGGAGTTGCGGCAGTATCGAGATCTGGGGCCTGCTTAGGTACGAAGAAGGTCACGATGGAGCCAAGCACGGCGATACCGGCAAACACGTAGAACGCGGACTCGGAACTGATACCGGCACTGATCAAGCTTCCACCGATCAGCGGGCCGAAGATGCCGCCGAGACGGCCGAAGCCTGCGCACCACGCGACGCCGGCCGCTCGGGCCGCCGTCGAATAGTAGTTGGAGACAAATCCGTAGATGAGCACCTGAGTTCCGATTGTGCCGACCCCGGCGATCGCAACAGATGCGAGAAGGACGGGTAGCGGGAAGCCGAACGTGAACAGCAGGAGTGCTAATGCGGCCAAACCGAAAGTGGTTGCGACAACCCGCTGGGGCCCGGTGATGTCGGCGATCCGCGACGCCAGTAGTCCGCCGATGATCGCGCCGCCGTTGAGGACCAGCAGGAACGAGAGTGAACCCTTGGCGTTGTATCCGGCGTTCTCCATGATTTTGGGCAGCCAGGTGTTCAGTCCGTAGGTCAGAAGAAGACCGGCAAAACTCATGAGGCCCAGTAGTGCTGTGCCCCAAACATATTGCTTGCTGGCCAAGGCTCGGAAGCCGACTCGCTCTGCGGGCGAATCGGCGGGGCTAGTGGCGATAACGGGCAGGGGAATTCCGGTTTTCGAGGAAATTGCCCGAGCTTCGTCACTCCGACCGCGGGCGACGAGCCACGCGGGAGATTCGGGAAGTTTGAACCACGCAAGCGGAAACAGGATGATCAACGGAAGTGCGCCGATGAGAAAGAGTCCCCGCCATCCAATGGAATCACGAAGAATGATTGCCAGGATCGACGCCATGACGCCGCCGGCCGGGACGCCGCTGTACACGATGGCGTTGAACAGATTTCGACGCCCTGGCGGGGCGAACTCGGCGATCATTGCTCCGGCAGTGGCAACCAGTCCGCCGACGCCGATGCCGGTGAAGAATCGCAGGAGCCCGAAGGTGGTGATGCTGGTCGCAAACGCCGCCAGCGCCATGCCGACCGAGAACCAGACGATGTTGATCAGCATCATCTTTCGGCGTCCGAAGTAGTCACCGATTGCGCCGCACGTCAACGCACCCACCATGACTCCGACAAGGGCGTACGAGCCCAATGCTCCAGCTTGAGAGGCAGAAAGCACTCCGATGTGGCCGGGATCGTCCATCAGGACGGGCAGAATCGTGCCGTATACGACGAGGTCGTATCCGTCGAACAAGATGGCGATGGCTGCGATGGTGACTACCCACAGCACTGAAGAGCGATGGCGGGCGCTGGCCCAGGAACCGCGTTCGATCGAGGACATGACAAATCTCCGTTCGAGAGATCAGGAATTGGGGTGACTCGCTCAGCCGAGGTCGCCGCCGGCAACGGGAAGGACCGTTCCGGTGACGTACGACGCCTCATCGGAGGCAAGGAAGGTTATGGCGGCAGTTTGTTCGTCGAGGGTGCCGTAACGCTTGAGTAGTGACGAGTCGACGGTCTGGTCGACGATCTGTTGGTACCAGAGTTTCTCTTCGTCGGTCTGTGCACCGGGGCCGCGGGCCACGACGCGAGGTGGCGCTTCCGTTCCACCGGGAGCTGTTGCCACGACTCGTATTCCGTACTGCGCGACTTCCATCGCCAGTGCCGCGGTGATGGCGCTGACTCCGCCCTTGGCCGCAGCGTATGGAACACGGTTGACGCCCCGGGTAGCGACTGAGGAGACGTTGACGATGGTTCCGCTCGCCCGTTCGATCAAGTGGGGTAGCAATGCCCGGCACGTCCACAGGGTGGGGAACAACGAACGCGTGACTTCGGCATGGATCTGCTCCGGGGTGTAATGCTCGTATGGTTTTGCCCAGATTGTGCCGCCGACATTGTTGACCAGTACGTCGACGTGTCCGAAGTGTCTCAGCGCGGAATCTATTGCGTGCTGGGCACCTTCGAAGGTCTCGAGATCTGCGGTCACCGAATGGGAACGATCCAACGGTGCCGCAATCTCGTGGACCAGCTCTGCTCGGTCCACGAGAACAACGGAACCGCCTTCGGCGGAGATTCTTTCGGCTACGCTGCGCCCGATCCCCTGGGCCGCTCCGGTGACGACAACGACCCGATCGTCGAACCGGCCGGAGAAGTAACGTGCCATCACCGACGCCACACTGACCCGAGCGTCGGTGATGGCACGTCGCATCGTCGACTTCGCGTGTTTGCTGTGCTGAACGATCAGCTCACGGGCCGCGGCGCGATCATTCTGCTCGAATGCGCGCACGATGCGTGAGTGATCCTCTGCGACATGTTCGTCCACCCAGTCCGCGGTCCGGAGTACTCGGTTCATCAGCTGCGTGACCTCGAGACGTTGGTAGGCCTGCAGCAGTATGTCGTTGCCGGTGCAGCGGAAGAGGAAGTCGTGGAAGAGGGCGTTGGTTTCGGTGAATGCCGCTGCGTCCGTGAAGTGGTCGCGGTCGATGGAGGTTGCCGAGTTCTCCGCCAGAATGCGGTACTCCGTCAACTGTGCCGGAGTAAGGCGCCCGATCGTGAGTTCCAATGCGCCGAGTTCGAGCGCCATCCGGGCGTCGAACTGTGCGTCCGATTCCGCGACAGGCAGGTGTTCTTCACCGATCTCGTACGTGTCGGCTGCCGTTTCTTCGATCGAGCTTGCCGGTGAATCAGCCGGGGTCGCCGCGCTGTTGAACTTCTCGAAGTAGAAGTTCGTGGGTGTGATCGACACGTTCTTGAAGTGCTGGCGAACGGCTTCGACCATCGGCGGCGGGCCGCACAGGTAGACGTCGACGTCTCCGCCGTCGAGATGACCCGGTTCGATCAAGCTCGTGACGTACCCCTTGTTCGGCGCTGCGCTGCCGGGATCGGATACGCAGTAGTCGAAGGTGAACTGCGGCAACGATGCTGCGTACGCACTCAGCTTCTCCAGTTCGACCAGATCGAGGTCTGAGTTCACACCGTAAATCAAGTGAACGGGTCGAGTCACACCGTCGGTCTGCATTTTCTCCAGGATCGAGAGCAGTGGAGCCAAACCCGTTCCCCCGGCGAGCAGGAGTGCGCGTCGCTGCCCGCTACGCAGGAAGAAACTGCCCATCGGGCCGGTCAATTCCAGTGTGTCACCGACCTGTGCTCGCAGACTGAGATAGTCGGACATCAGCCCGCCCGGCGTGATCTTGACCAGAAACGACGCCGACTCGACGGCGGGGCCGGTGCTGAACGAGTACGAGCGTGTTGCTTCGGTTCCCGGAACGAGGATGTTCACGTACTGACCGGGAAGGAAGACCAGATCTGCGCGATTGTCGACCGAGACGGTGAAGCCGACAGTCGAATCCGAGTGGCGAACGATCTCGGTGATGGTGGACGTGTACGAACCGGCAGCAGTCTTGGCCACGGCGGAGGTGGTGGGGATCTGCAGTACGAGGTCGGATTCCGGCACCATCTGGCACGGCAGGCAGTATCCCTGCTCGGCCTCGTCGTCCGTGAGTGCCTCCTCGATGTAGTCGCCGGCGTCGAAAGTGCCTGACTCGCACAGCGACTTGCATGTGCCGCAGGCTCCGTCGCGGCAGTCGAGGGGGATGTTGATCCGGGCGCGGTAGGAGGCGTCGGCGACAGTTTCGTCGGTGTTGCATTCGACGAAGCGGGTGATGCCATCCTCGAAACTCAATGCTATTTGAAAGGTCATGGGGAACAGCTCGATTCGATCGTAAACGTCAGAAGTGATAGATGTCGACAACATGATGGATGTAGTCGTTCTTGAGGACTACCTTCTTCTTCAGGATCAACGGCTGCTCGCCCGAGAAATCGATCGTGTAATGCGAGGTGCCGAAGTAGGTGTCGACGGTGTTGTAGCGGAAGTACAGCGTGAACCAGTTGAAGCGGACGTCAACCACGGAGCCGCGCTCTTCGACCACTTCCACGTTGGTGATGTTGTGGCCGGTGCGGGGCTCGGGAAGACTTGTCGCGCTGGAACGATCGGTGCGGATGCGAAATACGCGATCTTCGATGCCGCCCCGGTTGGGGTAGTAGATCAATGAGATTTCCGCCTGCGGATCGGTAGTCAGTTCACCGTCGTCGGCCCAGGCGGGCATCCAGTACTCGGAATCGGGGTGGTAGCACTCGATCCACTTCTCGAATTCACGATCGTCGAGATAGCGGGCTTCGCGGTAGAGGAACTGCTGCACGGATTCGAGTGTGACGGCATTGGCGGTTGCTAGTGTCATGGTGATCGAGATCCTCAGTTGGTCCGGGCAGAAGCGGCTTGTTCGGCATCGACCGCGGCGATCATGGCGTCGCGCCAGTAGCCGTGCTGAATCGGGTACAGGCCTTCGTCCTCGGTCTTGGATCCGCTGGAGAGAACGCGGTCCATGCCTAGGTCCTTGGCAACGTCATTGGGTCCGGAAATTTGGTGTGTCACACCACGGCTCAGATCATTCCACGGCGCACCGGCGGCCTGATAGGTCTTCTGGCAGGACCGGAACTCTTCGAGGTCGTCCGGGGTGGCCATGCCGCTTGCATTGAAGAAGTCCTCGTACTGACGGATGCGGTTGCTTCGGGCTGCGGCACTTTCGCCCTTGGGTGCGATGCAGTAGATCGTGACTTCGGTCTGGTCAACAGAGATCGGGCGGAAGTGCCGGATCTGACTGCTGAACTGATCCATGAGGTAGACGTTCGGATAGAGGCAGAGGTTCCTTGACGCACCAACCATGAATTCGGCCTTCTTGGAACCGAACTGAGCCTCCAGCTCCGCTTTACGCTCGAACAGTGGGCGGTCTTCGGGATTGCCCCACCACATCCACAGAAGGAGGTGTCCGTAGTCGTAGGAGAAGTATCCGCCGCCCTGCTTACCCCAGGTACCGGCGTCCATCGCCTTGGTTTCGTTGGCCGATTCTCCGGCGGTGCGGCGGGCTGTGGTGGCGGCGTAGTTCCAGTGCGTCGAGGACACGTGGTAGCCGTCAGCGCCGTTCTCGGTCTGCAACTTCCAGTTGCCGTCGTACGTGTAGGTGGAGGCGCCGCGCAGCACTTCGAGTCCGTCGGGTGACTGGTCGACGATCATGTCGATCACCTTCGTGGTGTCACCGAGATGTTCTTCGAGGGGCAGGACGTCCGGATTGAGGCTGCCGAAGAGGAACCCTCGATAATTTTCGAATCGTGCGACCTTGGTCAGGTCGTGTGAGCCGTCCTTGTTGAACTGTTCCGGGTAGCCGCCGGTCCGAGCGTCCTTGGCCTTGAGGAGCTTTCCACTGTTGTTGAACGTCCATCCGTGGAACGGGCAGGTGAAGGTGGTTCGGTTATCTGTCTTGCGGCGGCAGAGCATCGCGCCGCGGTGGCTGCAGGCATTGATCAGTGCGCCGAGTTCGCCATCCTTGTTTCGGGTGATGACGATGGGCTGACGGCCCATGTAGGTGGTGAAGTAGTCGCCGACGTTGGGGATCTGACTCTCGTGCGCGAGGTAGATCCAATTGCCCTCGAAAATGTGGGTCATCTCGAGGTCGAACAGCTGCTCGTCCGTGAAGACGCTGCGCCGTACCTGGTAGCGGCCGGTCTCCGGGTCCTCGACGAGAGCGTCGTCGAGGGCAGCGCGCATTTTCGCGTATTTGTCTGTGCTCTGAGCAGCGTCCAACATATCTGTCATGGGGTCCTCCAGCTCGACTAGGCGACCAGCTGCGATTACCGAGGGCTGTCGGTATCTGCTTGGGGCCTGTTTTCCGGACGGGGCTGCGTCCGGTACTGGATTCACCTTGACATTCTGTGTTGCAGGTCACACTAGGCATATGCCTAGTCCTGACCCAGGGCATGGTGTTCGTGAACGTGGTCCTGCCGTCAGGGCGGACTCGGCACCGCGAGTCCGCCCTGACGGTGGCGGGAGTTACCGGTTCTTGAAGAACGAGACGTCGTCGTTGCCGATCAAGTCCGGAACCGTCCAGCCGTCGAGGTCGTATTCACTCAGGCACTGTTCCGCCAGGCCTTTCATGGAACTGGCGTGCCCACGATTCTGCGCGGCGAAGAGGAGTTCCGCCTTGACGTTCTCGTGGTTACCCGAGTAATTCCGCTCGTACAGCTCATGTCGTCCGCCGAACTCGGTTCCGATCGAATCCCACAGAGCCTTCATGACTTTGACACGGTCGACGGCGGTGATCCCGTCGGAACCGCGAACGTACTTGTCGAGGTACGGGCGCACGTCCGGGCTCTTGAAGTCGAGTGAGCTCGACGGCAGGTAGATCAGGCCCGACGCGACGTCCTGTTCGATGATCTCCTTGATCCGCGGGTACCCCTGGATCATGAACATTCGATAGGTGAGGCCGTATTCGAGCTTCGGGATCACCGAATCGCCGACCCACTGTTCGGGATCGCGTGCCATCGATTCGGTCAACGACCAGAAGAGGTTTCGCCAGCCGATCACTTCGCCGACACGGGTCTGGACTCCGCGGAAGCCACCGGCGCCGGTGGCTTCGAGTGCCTTCATCAACAGGCCGGCGATGAAGTCGAGCTTGACAGCCAGGCGAGTGCAGCCCTGAAAGGTGAAGCGCGGCAGGAACCCCGATTGAGGGAAGAATGCGTTGATCCGGTCGACGTCGCCGTACATGAAGACGTTCTCCCACGGCACCAGCACCTTGTCGAAGACGAAGATGGTGTCGTTCTCGTCCATGCGGCTCGACAGCGGGTAGTCGAACGGACTGCCCATCACCGCGGCATGTTCGGTGTACGAGGTGCGGCAGATCAGTTTCACGCCCGGCGCGTCCATCGGTACCGTGCAGATCAGGGCGAACTGCTTCTTCTTGATCGGCAGACCGTAGTGAGCAATGAAGTTGTAGTTGGTGATCGCCGACCCGGTGGCAACAACCTTGGCGCCGCTGACGATCAAACCGGCGTCGGTTTCCTTCTCCACCTTCATGAAGACGTCGCCGACCTCGTCCGGTGGAAGTTGGCGATCCACAGGGGGATTGATGATCGCGTGGTTCCAGTACAGAACCTTCTCCTGCGATTCGCGGTACCAGCGCTCGGCGTTGTCCTGGAACGGTGCGTACAACTCCTTGTTGGCGTGGAGGGTTCCCAGGAAACTTGCCTTGTAGTCGGGGGAGCGGCCCATCCAGCCGTAGGTCATACGAGCCCACGTCGCGATGGCGTCGCGCTCTTTGAGCAGATCAGCCGACGACGTCGGGGTGCGGAAGAACGGCATGGTGACACCGCCGTTGCCCGTGTCGGTCGGAACAGTCAGGGCGTCCACGTGCTCGCCGGTGTGCAGAGCGTCGTACAGCCTTGCGGTCATACGGATCGGATTCCGGAAAGCGGGATGCGTCGTGACGTCCTTGACACGATCTCCGTGGAGCCAGATCTCGCGACCGTCCTGCAGGCTCGAGATGTACTCGTCGCCGGTCATCGGCCGGGTGGCGAAGTTCTTCGTGCGGTTGGCTTCGCAATCGGCGGCCGGATTGGCCTGTGGCGCTCCGGAATCTGCGGGGTCGACGCCGGTGGGAGGAATTTCGGTGGTCGTCATGGCAAAGCCTTTCAGATCGTTTGAGGTGCGGGCTGAAGATGAATTGGAGTGAAGGAAGTGGTGGCGTCGAACCACCCGCTGTGCGGGTCGTCCTGACTGCCGTTCCAGACGGTGGTCGACGAGGTAGCGCCTAGATCGTGAAAAGTGCTTCGGTAGAAGAGGAGTGGATCCTTGCCGCTGGACTGTGCGTCCACGATCTCGCCGATGAAGATGATGTGATCACCGCCGTCGTACTCCTTCCACGGGATGCACGAGATGGTTGCTGCGGCGCCGTCGAGCAGGGGAGCGGTCGGTCCGTCGATCCATCGCGGCTCGGTGCGCTGTGGCCGGCCCGCAAAATGCATGGCCGTGTCTACTTGGTCGGAGGCAAGGATGTTCACGGCAAACGGCGCGTTGCCGAGGTAGCCGCACGCCTTGGACTTTCGCGTCATCGTTATCTGGCACAGGCGTGGTTCAAGGGAGATTGCCGTGAATGCGGTGACCGTGGCCCCGTGTGGCTGACCGTCGGCGTTGGTGCAGGTGATGACGGTGACGCCGCTGGCGAATTGGCCGAAGATGCCTCGAAGTTGATTTTGTTCCATGACCGGACCTCCTTGTCGGATGGCTGGTGAGTGAGAGTGCCGCGAAGTGCGGGAGGCGGAAGTGGCAGACGACTCGCGCCGGGAGTGAAGACGAACGTACGGCGAGCGCGGCCTTCGGTCGATCCGTACAGCGCGGTGTCTATCCGGATTGCGCACCCGATCACGGCCGGTACCCGTTTTTCCTTGGAAGTGACCGGGGACACAGTGTTCAATGATGTTCAGCGCCCATGCTCGGCAATGTGGCTGGTCACGGGTTGGGAAGGTGAAGGACGATGGTCGATTCCATGATCGGTACAGCTCCGCGGGACTGGGACGAGGCATGTCATGCGGTGTCGGACGCCTACTTCCCACACACGCTCACGCCGTTGTCACGGCACGCGGCCAGTGGGGTAGGGGTGTGCACCGCTGAGTTGGGTCCGCTGCGGATCGCTCATATTCGATGGGGCGCAGACGTCGCAGTCGAATCCGATCATCCCGGTGCCTACGGGGTGAACATCCCGCTCTCAGGCGAGCTCGAGTCGGTGTTCGCGGGATCGCACGTGTTCTCGACGGAGGGTGTGGCGACGGTGTGTCCACCCGACATCACCACAAGAATCACGCGTTGGAGCGCGGACTGCGAGATTGTCGGAGTCCGGATGGACCGCGAATACCTCGACCGCGAGATGGAGAAGGTACTCGGCCGACCCGGAATGCGCCTACCCGATCAAGTGGATCTCCGCGGGGACGACGGAGCCAGGTGGCTGAAATTTGTTCGCTCACTGTCGGATCAGATACTCGGCCCGGTTGGAGTGCTGCACAACGAACTGGTGGCAGGTCAGCTCTCCGGTGCTGTGATCTCGGCGTTTGTCCTTGCCGCGATGCCCGAAAGTGAGGATGCGGTGCGACACGCCAGGCCGCGCATCGTCAAGCGCGTACTCGACGAGATGCACGACGACCCGGCCAGAGTGTGGACCGCAGCGGAGATGGCCGAGGTGGCGGGCGTCAGCGTACGGAGATTGCAGGAAGGATTTCGGCAGTACGTGGGCAGGAGCCCGTCGGAATGCCTGCTCGACATCCGTCTCGAACGGGTCCACGCAGATCTGCGCGATGCCGACGACTCGACGACGGTCACCGATGTTGCTGTGAGATGGGGTTTTACGCACACCGGACGGTTTGCGTCGTCATTCCGGCGTAAGTACGGTCTGTTGCCGTCTGAAGTATTGAGAAGTTAGCTCCGGTATCCCATGTCTGCGCTGAGTTGATTTGCCTTCTCGACGAGGAACGGTGCGACGTCGGTGCGGAAAGCTTCCGGGGTTGTCCTGCCTGCCGAGGTCGAACACGCTGCCACGCCGACGACGCTTCCGCCGGCATCGCGGACGGGGGCGGCGAGGGAGATCAAACCGTCTTCGAGTTCCTCGGAGGTGAGGGCGTAGCCCTGTTCGCGCACAACACGAAGCGCGGTGTGGAATGCGCCTTCGTCGGTGATCGTGGTGGGTGTGAGGGCGTCGAACGTGGAGTTTGCGATGACGTTGTCAATGATGTCGGTTGGCGCCCACGCGAGCAGGGCGCGGCCCATGGAGGTGGCATATGCAGGCACTCGGGTGCCGACGCTGACGTTGATGCTCATGATCCGGCGGACGGGTACACGGGCGGCGTAGACCACGTCGACGCCGTCGAGCACGCCCAGTGACGCCGACTCGTGAGTGTGTTCTGCGATCTCCAGCAGGCGGGGGAGTGCCGCCTCCGTCAGGGCGTGTGACGCCGAATAGTGCTGCCCGATGCTCAGAACGCGAGGGGTGAGCGACCACCGACTGTTGTTGCCGGTGACGTACCCGAGCTTTTGAAGGGTGAGGAGGATGCGCCGCACGGCAGGGCGGGAGAGCCCTGTTTCAGCGGCAAGATCGGCGAGCGACGGATTGGGATTCTTCTCGTCGAATGCCGTCAGTACCGCAAATCCACGCTCGATGCTCTGGATGTAATCGCGATCGTTCTCGGTCACGGGATAGCCCTTCAGCTGCGGTTATGTCGACGTAGTACGCCCGAAGGTTGACAAAGGTCTGTGATTGGGCGCACAGTACAAGCGTACGCACAGCGTAACAGATGTACGCAGAGCGTACAACCAGACTTGGGAAGCCGACTCAGCCCAGCAGTACGGCGCCCACCCGGTAACAGCCATACACGGCCCCGAGGAGGACCACATGACCACTTCCGAGAGCCCCACCGCAGTAGGTTCGGGCACCGCCGCCACCGACAAGTTCCTCCAGGAACGAGTCAGTGCGGACACCCCGCCCGAGCGTGTCTCGGCCATCGCCAAGGACGTCCTCGAAGCACTTGCCGGCGTCATCGACAAGCATGGTGTCACCTACCCCGAGTATCGGGTTCTCAAGCAGTGGCTGATCGACATCGGCCAGTTCGGTGAATGGCCGCTCTGGCTGGACGTCTTCCTCGAGCACAACGTCGAAGAGGTTGCGTACCGCGGCCAGAGCGGTACGAAGGGCAGCATCGAGGGGCCGTACTACGTGGCCGACGCCAAGACATTGGCGGCCAAGTGCGAACTTCCCATGCGTGACAACGAGGTTGGATCGAAGCTGGTCTTCGAGGGGCAGGTCCGTGACCTCGACGGCAACGGGTTGGACGGGGCCACCGTCGAGCTGTGGCATGCGGACGACGAGGGCTACTACTCCCATTTCGCGCCGCACATCCCCGACGGGAACCTCCGCGGAACGATCGTGACCGACGGGGAGGGACGGTTCGAGATCACTACGATTCAGCCTGCGCCGTACCAGATTCCGACCGACGGCCCCACCGGCTGGTTCATCGAGAAGGCCGGCTGGCACCCGTGGCGTCCGGCTCACCTGCACCTCATGGTGAAGGCTCCCGGCAAGCGCACGATCACTACGCAGCTCTATTTCAAGGACGGTGAGTGGATCGAGAACGACGTGGCAACCGCCACGAAGCCCGAACTGATTCTCGATCCGAAGCCGGGTGCCGATGGAATCAACCGGGTCACGTACGACTTCGTGCTCGACCCGGCCTGATCCACAACTGTTCGAAAGAAAGTGATTTGATGACAGACCTGTCGATCGTCTCCATCGAGACGACCATCCTCGACGTCCCGCTGGTTCGCCCCCACAAGTTCGCCACCACGTCGATGACGGCGCAGCCGTTGTTGCTGGTCGCGATCCGCACGTCCGACGGAGTGATCGGTTACGGCGAAGGTGTCGTTCCGGGTGGCCCGTGGTGGGGCGGCGAATCGGTGGAGACGATGCAGGTCATCATCGAGAAGTACATCGCGCCCGTAGTTGTCGGCAGGCGCGTCGATCAGATCACTGCGATCATGGCCGACATCGAGAAGGTTGTTGCCAATGCGCGATTCGCGAAGGCTGCCGTCGACGTGGCGTTGCACGATGCCTGGGCTCGCAGCCTGGGTGTGCCGGTGCACACGCTGCTCGGCGGGGCCTTCCGCGAAAGCGTCGACGTCACATGGGCACTGGGTGCGGCGCCGGCGGCAGAGATCATCGAGGAAGCCCACGAAAAGCTCGAAGCCCGACTCAATTTCAGCTTCAAACTCAAGATGGGCGCACTTGATCCTGCCGTCGATGTTGCGCGCATCGTCGAGATTGCACAGGCGCTCGACGGTCATGCCGGTGTCCGTGTCGACGTCAACGCGCGGTGGGATCGCTTCACTGCGCTGCGGTACCTGCCGAAACTCGCCGAGGGGGGCGTCGAGCTGATCGAACAGCCCACTCCGGCAGACCAAATCGAGGTCCTCGCAGAACTCAGTAGGCTGTTACCGATTCCGATCATGGCCGACGAAAGCGTGCAGACGCCGCACGACGCTTTGGAAATCGCACGTCGCAGCGCTGCCGACGTCATCGCGCTCAAGACCACCAAATGCGGTGGGTTGCAGCGTAGCCGCGAGGTCGTCGCGATTGCCAAGGCTGCGGGTATCGCGTGCCACGGTGCGACGTCCATCGAAGGGCCGATCGGTACGGCGGCTTCGTTGCACTTCGCCTGCGCCGAGCCCGGAATCAACTTCGGAACAGAGCTTTTCGGACCGTTGCTTTTCAGTGAGGAATTGCTCCAGGAACCCCTGAAGTATTCCGAAGGTCAGTTGCACCTTCCCTCCGGGCCTGGCCTGGGAGTCGAACTGAACATGGACGCCGTCAAAACCTGGACCAGGAACTAGAGGACAAGAAGAACATGGCACTGTTTCACGTACGGATGGACGTCGACATTCCACGCGATCTGGACCCGGTGGTGCGCGCGGAGACCGTAGCCACGGAGAAGGCGTACTCGCAAGACCTTCAGCGCCAGGGCAAGTGGGTGCATTTGTGGCGAATCGTGGGTCAGTTCAGCAACATCAGTATCTTCGACGTCGAGTCGGCTGACGAACTGCACGAGATTCTCTGGAATCTCCCCTTGTTCCCGTACATGAGCATCGAAGTCATGCCGTTGACGCAACACGGATCCTCGATCAAGTAGCCGGTCATGCTGCGAGTTCTGTCTGGACTCGACTTGAGGTCGAGTCCAGACAGCGTGTGCTAGAAGTTGATAACGCCGCGGAGGTTCCGGCCGGAATGCATGTCGGCAAAGCCGTCGTTGATCTGATCGAGGGAGTAGCGGTTGGTGATCAACCCGTCGAGGTTGAGCTTTCCGCTCGTGTAGAGATCGATCATCCACGGGATGTCGGCAGTCGGGTTGGAGGCGCCGAAGAGCGATCCCTGAATTCTCTTCTGGTACAGCGTGAGTTCCATCAGGCTCACCGGAATTCCGATGTCCGTCATTTTGCCCAGTCCGGTGACCACGCAGGTACCGGCCTTGCGAATCGACGAGAAAGCCTGTGCCACATGGTCTCCAGTGGTCACGCCGACCGTGACGATCGCGGAGTCGGCGCCCTGGCCGTTGGTGAAGGACCGAGCGATATCGGTTGCTTCTTCCATCGTGGACACTGCGTGTGTGGCACCGAATTTCAGGGAGCTCGTGCGCTTGAATTCGACGGGGTCCACCGCAATGATGTGCGCGGCGCCGGCGTGCGCGGCGCCTTGAACTGCATTGATTCCGATGCCGCCGACGCCCATGACGATCACGGTCTGGCCCGGGTACACCTGGGCGGAGTTGACGGCTGCACCCCAACCGGTGCCGACGCCGCAGCCCAGCAGGCACAGCGTCTCGAGCGGAAGGTGCTTGTCCACCTTGACTGCGGAGAGTGTGCTGACCGTGGTGTATTCGCTGAAGGTGGAGAGGCCGCAGGTCTGTGAAACCGGTTCGCCGTCCAACGACATGCGGTAGCTTTCGGCGTCGCCGGGACGACCACCCGTCATGATTGCTGCGCCGTTGTCGCACAGGTTCTGAATTCCGCTTGCACACCAACGGCATCGGCCACAGGCGGCAAGGAAGGAGAAGATGACGTGGTCGCCTTCTGTCCATCCCTCGGTGTTCGGGCCGACCTCGACCACAACGCCTGCACCTTCGTGGCCACCGCAGATGGGGTAGCGGCCCACTGCGTGATCGCCGCTGGCGATGTGGTCGTCGGAATGGCACAGGCCGGAGGCAACCATTTTGACGGTCAGTTCATTGGTGCGAGGTGAATCGAGTTCGAGGTCGACGACCTCGTACTTGCCGGGCGCTTGACGGATGACGGCTCCGCGAGTTCTCAAGGGTGCTCCTGAGTTAGACGTTCGATTCATTGACGAGTGTTATGTACCGCGCAAGTGGTGCGCGGTACGTGACGTGTCTCGTTGATCGGACGGAGCGGTGGGCGTCAGAGGGTGGGTGTCAGCCGTTCGGGTTCGGACGGTTCCCGGCTGACAAGTGCTAGTTGAAGCTCTGTCAGTAGTCGTGTGTCCGGTTCGTCGAGCGAGATTCCCATGATCTGCTCAGCGCGACGGACGCGGTACCGCAACGTGTTGGGGTGCACTTTCAGCAGGGCCGCAGCTTTTTTCACATCACCGAACGCAGCGAGGTAGCTCGTGAGTGTGAATTGCATGTCCGACGAGTTCTTGTCGTCGTAAGACAACAAGCGATCCACCCGGGGATCGCGCAGTCGGTCGTTGTCCCCGATCAGGTCGAGGATTTCGCCGAGTAGCACTGCGGTGCGGGAGGCAGCCAGAGTTGTGACGCGGGAGGGCGTGTCGCCGGGAGCGTCGAGTACCCGGTCGACTTCTCTTCGGGCCTCTGGCACCCCGGACAGCCGGGGAATCATCACTGCGACCGCAGCGCGCGCGACGATATCCGTCGAACTCTCCAGGTAGTGAACTGTGTCGGAGGCCCAGTCGCTGATCAGCGATTCGCCTTCTGCCAGAGGGAAGAGCACGTATATCCGGTCGACTATCGCGGTGGTGACGGCGTCACGTCGGAAAGCGCTGGCGTGCAGGCGCAGTGAGTTCGTCATCCGCCGCAACTCGGCCGGCGTCTGCTCGGTGGTCACAAATCCCACCACCGCGGCCGGTCCGTCGAGGGATAGTGAGAGTGAATCCGCCAAGGAAGCGATATCGACTCCGCCGCCCAGGGCGCCGAACAGTCGCTGGATCTGGGCGCTCTCCCGGCGGGACGCGTCGAGTATCCGGATCACGATGCGTGAGGCCACTTCTGCTGCGCCGCGAAGCACCTCGTCGGAACCGTCGTGAAGTGGTGTTCCCGCAGTCTGGACCCAGATGGTTCCGAGATGCTGCTGGTGCACGCCGGAGGTAGCGATGCTTGTGCCGCGGCGCCGAATGCTGACGGCCAGCCGGTGGGCGGCGCCGAACTCCGGTGCGGCCGGGATGTCGATGACCTCGTCCGAGCGTCGTAGATGTTCGAATGTGCCTCGCTTCTGTAGCCATTCGCTGTAACCGCTCGGCCATTCGCGGCCGAGCACCGACCGCTGGTGTAATTCGTCCTCATTCTCGTGTCCGATGGAATGGGCAAGGATGTGCTGGGCATTGTCGTTGATCGTGACCAAGCCGCCGGTCAGTTCTGCGACTGTCTCGGAGAGCGCGAACAAATCGGAATCGCCAGTGGGGTCAAGCCCAGAACCCTGAGCAGTTGTACGACGGCGGTAGGTGTTCTTGATGAGCAACTGCTGTATCAGCGAGTAGATATGACCGGAGCTGGCCTGCGGGTGAACGGACGCGAGCGCGATTCCCGACTTTTCCGCAGCCGCCCGCAATGCGCTTTCGTTGACGGCATTCTTGACCAGCATCAGCTTCGGCTTGTGCTCCGACGCGACCAGCCACTTGATCACCGAATCAATCGGAACTCCGACCGGCAGATACACGTCGGACAGTGCGCCCGGGGATTCCGTGCCGTCGATGTCGGAGTCTTCGAGGAGTGTCATTGATCGAATCTCGACGTCGGGCCCACCTGGGCTGACGAGTAACTCGATGATGGAACTGTCGAAGGACGTGATGAGCGTGCCGATGGTGGTTGCAGGGGTCGTTCCGCTGATTCGGTTGTCTGCGGACTTCTGCTCGGCAATGATGGCGGGTGCTGCTTGCACGGCGTGCTCCTAGCGCAGGGGGTTGCTTCAGATTAATCCCCGCGCCTGGATTGTCGTAGTAGTTAAGTTCGACAGATTTATTCCGGAAGGGTGATTCCCAAATTGTGCGCCTTGGCCGTGACGTCGTCGGGAAAGACATTCTTGAAAAGGTAAAGATCCTGACCGATAACCCAGCCCGGTGCGAGCACGGTGGCATATCGCTCGAAATATCCGAGTTGCTTGCCGAACAGAACCAATTCCTCGGGGCTGGCCACACCCCACTGTCTGCCCAACTGGATCAACGCCATGATGAGTTCACTCAATTTGAGTTCTCCCAGGTCGCGGCCCAGAATCGGCGCCAAAGCGGTGGCAACCTGCAAGCCGAGTTGGTCGTCGTCCACCTCGTAGTCGGTGGCGTATCCCAAGGCACGGATACCGCGGGCGACACGGGCGAAATCTCCGTCGATCAATGTTGCACGAAACATGTCGGTGAGAATTGTTCGCCACGTTTCGGGGAGAACTCCGACAATTCCGAAATCGAGCATCGCGATTCGACCGTCATCGAGGACCCAGAGATTTCCGGCGTGAACATCGCCGTGGAATGGTCCGTGAACAATGACGGATTCGAGCCATACTTTCACGCCGCGTCGAATAAGCATGCGGGCTTCGTCGACGCCGTCCGGACTCGCGACAAAGCGATCGAGAGGAACACCGCGCATTCGCTCCATGCATATCACCCGCGGCCCGCAGTAATCCCAGTACACCTCGGGTGTCGTCACGCCCTTGTTGTCGCCGAAGGTGCCGATGTTGTTCCGGAACGTTGTTTGCCGATCGGCTTCGACGGCACTGTTCAGTTCCGTCATCGTGGCACTGTGCAGGTCGCGGATAATGGCCGTGGCGTTGGCTATCCGTAGGAATTCGACGAACTTCTCCAGAATTCTCGCGCCTCGATATGCGGCCCGGAGATCGATGAGCATGCGGGCGTAAATACCCGGCCGCTGAATTTTGATGACGGCTTCACGTCCGTCGTGCAGGACGCACGCATGCACTTGCGCCACCGATGCAGCCGCCAGCGGATGATCGTCGAACGTCGCGAACAGTTCGGAGATCGAGTATCCGAGGTCGGCTTCCACGACGTTGCGAGCCTGCTGCGCTGGGAAAGGTGGCACGTCGTCAAGGCACCGAAGGCACGCATTGGCCAGTGGTGCCGGGAAAATACCCGACGACGACGCAACCAGTTGACCGAGCTTCACGAACGTCGGGCCGAGGGTGATGAAGCCGTCCACCAAGCCGTCGGAAGCCGCGTCCGCGATGGTGCGCCCGCGTCTGCGGAACGGCCACACGATCAGGGCAAGCATGATCGACGTGGACAGCACCACCGCGATGACTGCCGATCGCCACAGCTGAGGGAGGCCGAATCGTTCCAGGTCAGGCATACGTACGTCGAGAGCGCCTACGGGCACCCCTGAAGAGTAGGGACCGACTGGACGTCGTGTGTGGTCCGGCACGGCTCTCCCTTGTTCGACGTTCGACTTTAGTCAGTATGCCGAGTCACACTAACTTGTCGAATGCGGGCAATGCCTCAGCCTACGTACAGCAGGGGCCGTTCTCACGTTTCTGCGCGCAGCATCGTCTACTTCGTATGGACCAGTTCACCGATTTGCCCGCTCGTGTTGATTCCCTCGATTGGCCTGCGCTGATCGAGGGAATCAACACGAGCGGGTGTGCGCAGACGGGACCGTTGCTCGACGAGTCGGAATGCAAGGAAATTGCGTCCTGGTACGCGGAGGTGGGCCGATTTCGGAGCACGATCGACATGGCGCGGTACCGATTCGGGCAAGGGGAGTACCGATACTTTCGTGATCCGGTACCGGACCCGATCACGGTCATGCGAGCCGCCTTCTACCGGCAGCTTCTGCCTGTTGCGCGTGAGTGGGCTTTCAACGTGGGGGATCACGCGCCCTGGCCGGATACCTTCGACGAATGGATCGAGTTGTGCCATGACGGCGGCCAACAGCGTCCGACGCCGATTCTGCTGTCCTACGGCCCTGGTGACTGGAATGCGCTGCACCGGGACCTGTACGGCGAGTTGGTATTTCCGATGCAAGTGGTGATCGGGCTGGACAAGCCGCACATCGATTACACGGGCGGTGAATTCATGATCGTGGAGCAGCGGCCGCGCGCCCAGTCCAAGGGAACCGTCGTAGTGCTCGAGCAAGGACATGCCCTGATATTCACCACCAGGGACAGGCCGGTTCCCAGCGCGCGCGGTTGGTCCAGAGCGTCTGTGCGTCATGGTGTCAGCGTCGTGAAGTCAGGGGCGCGTCGAACCTTGGGATTGGTGCTTCATGATGCCGAATAGGACGTACATCCTCCGTGATGCCGACAACAAGCCGTACGAGAGTCAGGCACCCGGAGTGCTTGGTGGACACCGGAAAACGAAGATCTACGGTCGACTCGACTGCAGAGGGGCTGCGCGGGCGATCGCGCGCGGTGGGTATGTCGCCAGTCGGGTGTTCTTCGCCGACGAGCCGACCGCGATTGCGGCCGGCTATCGACCCTGCGCTGTCTGCATGCCCGCGGACTACGCAGTGTGGAAGGCTGCTTCTACTGGCCGAAGCGGTCCTGGTACTCCTTCGGAATGAGTGGCTTCTCGCCGCGAACCTTCAACTGCTGAACCGCCCAGGTGTTGCCGTCAGGATCGGAGAACCCGAAGAAGGTGCCGCCATCACGCTCGTCGAAAACTGTGACCTCGCTGGCGTCGACGCCCCGGTCGATGAGCTCCTGCCTGGCCGCTGCCGCGTCGGACACAACCAATTGCAAGCCCTTCAAAGAGCCAGGAGGCATCTCGGTTTGTGACGGCAGGTTGCCGATGACGATAGAACAACCCGATCCACGTGGCGTGAGCTGGGCGACCGTCATGTGCTCGTTCACGGTGTGGTGATCGAGATTGAATCCGACCTGATCGCGATAGAACGCAATGGAACGCCCCAGATCGCTGACCGGAACTATGACAACTTCAAGCGTCCAATCCATGAGAGTGCCTTTCGCAGTTAGTGATCGGGCAAACAGGTGATCAGGACTGTGCGACGATCTTGTCCAGGCGCTCGTAACCTTCGACGACGCCGCGTTCCATATTGCTCTCGATCATGCCGTCGCGCGCCTCGAGACTCGGATATACGGAGTGGCCGGAGAGGCGGGTGCGCCCGTTGCCCAGATCTTCGAACGTCATGGATTCGATGCTGACCACATCGGGAAAGCCCTCGTATTCGAAGGTCTGGATGGCAAATTCGTTCTTACGAACAACGTGGAAAACGCCGTTGAACTTGTACTCGCCACCCTCTGGATCGCGGTGGATGTACTTGTATCGACCGCCGCTGACAAAGTCGTATTCCTCGATGTCCATCTCGTACCCGTTGGGGCCGAGCCATTGCTTGACCAGTTCGGGATCAGAGTGAGCCGCGAACACGGCACTCACGGGTGCGTCGAATTCGCGTGTGATGTCGATGAACGGAACGCCCTCGGGCGCCGTGATCGTGACGGGATTGGTGGTGCTCATGGCTGTGTCTCCTTCTGTGTGGTGTGCAGTAGGTGATCAAGGTTTCGGAACTGTTGTTCGTGGACCAGTCGATAGCGGTCGATCCAGGCTGTCAAAGCCTCGAGTGCTGCGGCATTCAGATGCACCGGGCGCCTCTGGGCGTCACGGCTGCGAGTGACCAACCCCGCTGCCTCGAGTACCTGAATATGTTTGGAGACAGCTTGTTTCGTGATTTCGAACGGCTCGGCCAGCTCGTTAACCGTCTGGGGTCCGGTGCTCAGGCGGGCGATGATCCGTCGTCGTACCGGGTCGGCAAGTGCCATGAATGCCTTGTCGAGGCGATCATCAGCCCCGGGGTCCACGATCACTTGTCAATCAACTCCTTTATCAACCAATCTGTTGATTACGATACGAGCCCATGCGGAGAGTGTCAATGCCTCATCGCCTACTAGCCTGGAAATCATGAACGCGCTGATCCCGCGCCCGCGGATGGTGGTAGCCCCGGGAGCTGTTCACGTTCCGGATTGGCTCGGCGCAGACCAACAGCGCATGCTCGTGAGCGAATGTCGACAGTGGGCAACCGCGCCGGTCCCGATGCGCTCGGCGGTGGTTCCGGGTGGACACAAGATGTCCGTCCAAACCGTGTGCCTCGGCTGGCATTGGCAGCCCTACAAATACACGCGTACGGCCGACGACGTGAACGGTGCGGCTGTAGCCCCACTACCCGAGTGGCTGATCGCGTTGGGACGTGAAGCCGTGACGGCTGCCTATGGAGATTCAGGTGAGATCTACACCCCCGACACGGCGCTGATCAACTTCTACGACGACGGCGCCCGGATGGGAATGCATCAGGACAAGGACGAGCGCTGCGACGCGCCCGTCGTGTCCCTGAGCATCGGCCAGAGTTGTGTCTTTCGGTTCGGGAACACTGAGAATCGCAATAAGCCGTACACCGACATCGAACTTCAGTCCGGCGATCTTTTCGTGTTCGGCGGTGCCTCACGCTTCGCTTATCACGGAGTCCCGAAAGTAATTGCAGGAAGCGCATATCCGGACAGCGGATTGATGTCCGGCCGGTTGAACATCACGCTTCGGGATACCGGAATGCGGTGAAGTTCTCAGGCTGACAGTGCCCGTTTCACGCGTGAATTATGGATGAGGGCAGGAAGTATCAAAGCGAGAACTGACACCATCACGCACAGCCCGAGGAAGAGAAATGACCAATTCATTCCCGACGCCCGGAGTGCAGTCAAGGTGCCGGCTGCAAACAACGGCATACCGACTCCGGCAAGCAGGTCCATCTCGCGCGGAGACACCGGAGGGGCGCCCCACATCGGTATGCGTTTGCCCGAGTTCTCTCTGAGAGTGCGCGATATCGACATGGCATAGAGGACTATGCCGACAACGCCGACGGCAACTCCCATCACAACAGGGCCGGCTCCGGTTCTAGTCGAGAGCAGGGCATACGCAAAGACGCACATCGTTCCCAGCATGGCCGCCGCAGATTTCCATCTCGGGGTCGACGTCTGAATCGGCGCGTGAACGCTCACCGGCCGCATCGGTTCGAGAGGCTCCATGGGATCAGCGTGCCATGAGTCAGACCGAAAACGAACCATTCATCCTGTTGGGGTGTGACGCACAGATCGATCAGGGCATCGGCATCACGATCTTTCCGACGGTATTGCCGCTACGCATGCGGTGTGCCGCGTCGGCCGCTTCCGCGAAGGGATAGATGCTGTCGATGACGGGACGTATCCGACCGTCGGCGACAGCAGGCATGACCTCGTCGGCGAGAGCAGCAATCACGTTCCCGAGTTCTTCTGCTCGACCGAAGCCGAATGATGCTCCATGCAGGTGAAGATGGCGGTAGGAGAGCGCGTCCAGGTCGATCGTGGACTGCGCGGCGTCGAGGCGTCCGATATTGACGAGGTGCCCGCCGTCTCGGGTGGCGGGTAAGCAGGCGGCTAGAGTCTGCCCGCCGGCGTGGTCGAGTACGACATCGACTCCTCGACCTTCTGTTGCTTCGAGTACGGCGTCCGTGAGATTTCGATTCGTCGTGACGACAACGGTGTCTGCGCCGGCTTTGATCAATACGTCTTCCTTGTCCGCAGATCGTGTGGTGCCGATGACGGCGGCTGCGCCCAGCGCCTTCGCGATCTGAACTCCCAGCAGGCCGATGCCTGACGTGGCCGCTGTGATGAGTACCGTCTGTCCCGGCGTGTAGCCGGCGAGCATCAGAGCCCCGTGTTCGGTGAGTAGTGCGGTCGGCAGGGCTGTGGTTTCGTTGTATTCCAGGTTGTCGGGCATGGCTATGACGTGCCGGTAATCCGCGAGGACGAACTGTGCGAAACTGCTCGGCGCAGTTCCCATGACACGATCGCCCACTGTGAGGTTGTGGGTACCGGGGCCGAGTGCTGCTATGTCACCGGCAAATTCGTATCCGGCGACGTACGCGTTGTCGGAGCCCGGTGTGTCGAACTCAGCGAGCATCTGCGGATCGGCGTTGTTCAGTGCGACGGCATGAGTGCGCACAAGAACCTGTCCGGGGCCAGGCTCGGGAACGGGAACTTCGCGGGCCACCCAGTCCGGGCCCTGCCCACCGAACAGTGCAGTCATGGTCTCAGTCACGATGTTGCGCTCCTTGATATTCGGACTTCATCGGCGATTGCTACGAGGGGCGTTGTATTCCTCGTCGGTGACCTTGTCGCCCCACGTGGTTTCCGTGCTGCCGTCGCTGGGGCCTTCCCACAATGCGAGGTGGGTCATGAAGTGGTCGGGTGCCGCACCGTGCCAATGTTCTTCGCCGGGTGGTGTGTAGACGGTGTCGCCGGGCTGGGCCTCGATGATCTCGCCGCCGCGAGCCTGAATCAGGGCGGTGCCGGACACGATGTGCAAGGTCTGCCCCAGCGCGTGGGAGTGCCAGTCTGTGCGTGAGCACGGCGCAAAGCGAACCATGTTGGCGCGCATGCGTGACGGTTCCTGGCCTGAGTAGATGACGTCCCACCAGACGTCGCCGGTGAACCAGTCTGCGGGAGCTTTGCTCGTGGGCGGTTGCTTCAGAATCTCCATGGGAATTCCTTATGTTGTGGAT
Organism: Rhodococcus globerulus; assembly: GCF_019334125.1. Classification (NCBI taxonomy): domain Bacteria; kingdom Bacillati; phylum Actinomycetota; class Actinomycetes; order Mycobacteriales; family Nocardiaceae; genus Rhodococcus; species Rhodococcus globerulus. Next base: position 3,759,174 of record NZ_CP079698.1, on the reverse strand, counting down.
GAACGATGTTCGATTGACTGTCTCTGCAAACTCGCACTTCTTCGACCTGTTTTTCGTTTACCCGTTGGCGGCACGATGAAGACAAGAACTATGACGAGGCAACCGGCAAGGAGGCCGGCACCTGCGGTCAGTGCAGTCGAGACATGCTCGGTGAGTGCTTCTTTCGGGGATTCCGCAGCGGATCCGGCCCCGGCTGAGATCGCGACGAGAATGCCGAGTCCCAGTGCGCTACCCAGTTGGTGTGCTGTGTTGACCAGTCCGGACGCGGCTCCGGCGTCGTCGGCCTTCACCCCGGCGATTCCGGCAGCGGTGAGCGGCGCAAACGCGAGACCTTGGCCTGCGCCGATCAAGATCATCGGTAGTGCAACGCCGCTCAGATAAGTGCTGCCCGAATGCACGAAGCTGAGCCACGTCATACCTACCAATGTGAGTGCCACACCCGCGGCGAGCAACGGAGCATTCCCGAATCGAGGGGTCAATCGCGGAATCAGCAGTGCAACTGCAAAATTGACGACAGTCATCGGGAAGAAGGCCACACCGGCTTGGAAAGCGCTGAAACCCATTGCGCCCTGCAGAAGTTGAGTGGTGAAGTAGAAGAATCCGATCATGGCGCCGAGATACAGCATGCGGGCGGCGTAGGCACCGGATCGTTCGCGAGAGCGGAAGAGTCGAAGCGGCATGATGGGTTGCTCCGCGCGCGATTCATTGCGAATCAGCAGAGCCAGGAGAACCGCACCGAGGGTCAGCGTCAGGAAGGTGGTCGGTGATGCCCATCCGGCTTCGGCGGAGTTGACTATGCCGAAGACCAGTGCGGCCATTCCGAGTGTGGCGTAGACGGCGCCGGCTACATCGAAACGTCCTGTGCTCGGCTTTGTTTCGGGAATGAACCGCGGTGCGAGAACGATCATCGCGATGCCGATCGGGACGTTGATGAAAAATCCTGCGCGCCAGGACACCCAATCGGCAAGGGCACCGCCGATCACGAGGCCGAGGCTCGCGCCGATTCCGGCGGCTGCGCCGTACCAGGCAACCGCGCGTGTCCGTTCGCGCCCTGGCGGGAAGCTTGCCGTCAGGAGTGACAGTGATGCCGGTGCGACCACCGCGGCGCCGACGCCCTGGAGGGCGCGGGCCGCGATGAGCCACCAACCGTTGGGAGCAACCCCGACCAGGAACGACGCGGCTGCGAAGATCGCCAACCCGGCAACAAAGACGCGGCGACGGCCGAAGATGTCGCCGAGTCTCGCCCCGAGAAGGAGAAGGCCGCCGAACACGAGGGTGTACGCGTCCTGCACCCAGGACAACCCGGTCGCCGAATACCCCATCTCGGCTGCGATGCTTGGCAGCCCGGTGAAGATGATCGAGTTGTCGAGCAGGATCATGAAGTAGCTGATCAGAATGATCGCGAGGATTGCCGTGGAGTTGACGCGACCGGTCCGGGCAGTGTCGACGGTGGTCATGGATTACGGCCGAACAAGAACTTTGAGTGCCTCACGTGTGTCCATCGCGCGGTAGGCGTCCGGTACCTCGTCGAGGTTGACTGTTCGGTCGAAAACCTTGCCCGGCTGAATCTTTCCGTCGAGAACGTCTGGCATGAGCTCCTCGATGTACGCGCGCACGGGAGCGGGACCACCGGTGAGTGTGACGTTGGGTCCGAACAGGCTGCCGAAACCGACGGGTGCCACCTCGTACTGGGGTACACCGACGCGGCTGATGACACCGCCGGGGCGGACGACACCGATCGCCTGCTCGTAGGCGGGCATGTGGCCCACGGCTTCGAGTACAACATGGGTGCCGTCACCGCCGGTCAGTTCGCGGACCTTGGCGATGCCCTCGTCGCCGCGCTCGGCGACGATATCGGTTGCTCCGAACTCGATGCCCAGATCGGTGCGCGACTTGTGACGGCCCATGAGGATGATCCGCTCGGCGCCCAGTCGTTTGGCGGAGAGAACCGCCATGAGGCCGACTGCGCCGTCGCCGATGACGGTGACCGAGGTGCGTTCGTTCACTCGACCCTTGACGGCAGCGTGGTAGCCGGTGCCCAGGACATCGGACAGGGTGAGCAGTGAGGGGAGCAGTTCCGAGTCTTCGCCGACGGGTGCTTTGACGAGGGTGCCGTCTGCCAGTGGCACGCGGATGGCCTCCGCTTGGGCGCCACCGATGCCGTTTCCTGCCCAGAATCCGCCATGGCGGCACGACGTCTGCAGTCCTTCGCGGCAGAACTCGCAGGTTCCGTCCGACCAGGCGAACGGGGCGATGACAAAGTCGCCTTTCTTCAGCGTGGCTACGTCGCCGCCGACCTCTTCGACGACGCCGACAAATTCGTGGCCCATCGGAGTGCCGCCCGGTGTGGCAGGCATGTCGTGGTACGGATGTAGGTCGGATCCGCAGACGCATGCTCGAACGATGCGTACCAGGGCGTCGGTCGGCTGCTGCAGTGCCGGGTCAGGCACGTTCTCGACGCGAACGTCTCCGGCGCTGTACATGATGGTTGCGCGCATGATGAATCCCCTTGGTTGTTCGGTTCGCGGTGTCGATACCCAGTGAACCGTCCGCATCACCCTGGCGGGAGTTCCTGTCGTTCCAGGTACCGGCAGTACCTCCCTGCGGTTCGACGACTCGAGTAACGTAATCGGCATGGACAACCGAGCCGAGATCCGCGAGTTCCTCAGCTCCCGCCGTGCACGTATCACTCCCGAGCAGGCGGGACTACCGGCGTACGGCGGAAACCGTCGGGTCAAAGGATTGCGCCGCGAAGAAGTTGCCTTGCTGGCGGGTGTCAGCATCGACTACTACGTGCGAATGGAACGCGGCAATCTGGCCGGAGCATCGGACTCGGTACTCGAAAGTCTTTCCCGGGCACTTCAACTCGACGAGGCCGAGCAGGATCACCTGTTCGATCTGGCGAAGACCGCAAGTGCGTCGGCTCCGCCGAAGCGCCGATCAGCACCCAAAGGTGTCAGTCCGGCCATTCAGCAGATACTCGACGCCATCACCGACGCCCCGGCGTGGGTTCGCAACGCCCGGCACGATATGTTGGCCGCCAATCGCATGGCCCGGGCGCTGTATTCGCCGGTATTGGCGGATCCACGTCGTCCGGCGAACAATGCGCGCTTTGTATACCTCGACCCGGCTTCGCAGGAATTTTTCACCGACTGGGAACGTGCCGCCGATGATATTGCGGCAATGCTCCGATCTGAGGCGGGGAAGAACCCGCACGACAAGGCGCTGACCGAACTGATCGGTGAATTAGCCACGCGCAGTGAGATATTCCGCACGCGATGGGCGAAACACAATGTGCGCTTTCATCGAACAGGTTTCAAGAAGGTTCATCATCCCGTTGTCGGAGACCTCGAGCTGAACTTCGAGGCGATGGAACTTCCGTCCAACCCCGGGCTGACGCTGCTGGTCTACACCGCGGCGCCGGGCACTCCGACGGCAGATGCGCTCAAAGTCTTGGCGAGTTGGGCGGCTACCCAGGATCAGTTGGATCCCGCCAACGACAAGGAATCTTCCCTGTAGGAGCACTCAGTTCGACGGTGCTGCCAGAACTTTCTTGAGAGCGGGGAGATCGAGAGTTGCCGCAAGATCTGCAATGGTGACTCCCGACAGCGAAGCGCGCCATACCTTTTCGGCGTCGGCCATAACCTTGGCGATACCGCACGGGGCGAGGCACTGCTCCGGTGGCGCGGCGAGGATCCCTTGTTGCCGAATCTCCGTGCACCGGAAGGCAGGTTCCTTACCGTCGACGGCCTGAACGACGTCGAGAACTGTGATGTCTTCGGGTGGCCGGGTCAGGACGTATCCACCGTCGCGGCCCTCAGTCGGATTGACAAGACCGGCCTGCGCCAGGGCGCGCAGATGTTTTGCCAGGTATGTCTTCGACACCCCGTGCAGTTCGGCGAGTCTGGCCGTGGGGACCGGGCCTTGCGCCTGGCTGAGGACCACACAGCAATGGAGCGACCACTCCACTCCTCCGGAAAGCTTCATGCCAGAACTCTATCGACGCCGTGGAAACCGGTTTGGGGCGGACATCGGTGGTGTTGTCTTTTTTCAGGCCTTCGAGGCCAACCACTCGTCCAGTGTTGTCGGCGCAATCCAGGCGTTCGCGCCGGGAGTCGGTGTGAGCGCGGCACTGTCGAGTTTCGCGCCGAAGTAGCCGGCCTCCGGATCGGGCGTCACCGAGCGGTCGTCCCCGGTGACGGAGAACAGGCGCCGTACCAATTCGTCGATACCCAGCGGTTCGGGTCCGGCGATCTCGACCGTCCCGTTCAACGGCGGGCCGGTCACAACCTCGGCGACGTGAGATACGACGTCCCGCGACGCGATCGGCTGAAGATGCGCCGGCGTTGCATGGACTGTGCCGTCCACGGTCCCGGCATCGGCAATTCCGGCGATGAACTCGAAGAACTGGGTCGAGCGGACGATCGAGTAGGGGATCGGGCCGGCCTTGACCAGGTCTTCCTGGGCGACCTTGGCTCGCATGTACCCGGAATCAGACAGTCGATCGGCACCCACGATGGACAGGATGACGTGGTGCCCGACGCCCGCCTTCTCCTCCGCCGCGAGGATATGGCCAGTTCCGTCGCGGAAGAAGGCCATGACGTCGTCGTCCGACCACGAAGGGGAATTTGTAAGATCAACGACCACATCTGCACCGGTCACGGCTTCGAGGAGGCCTTCGCCCGTGGTGGTGTCGATACCGTCCGCACGGCCGAGTGCCTTCACGTCGTGCCCGGCGTCGCCGAGCTTCGACGCGACCTGACTTCCGATGAGCCCGCTCCCGAAAATGACGATCTTCATGCCTGTCTCCTTTTTACTTGGATAAGTCGTGTCCAAGTATACTCGGACACGACTTATCCAAGTCGAGAGTTACCGGAACAGTTCTGCGGCCAATGCCTCGTACGTCGCAATTGGATCACCATCGGCCGGAAGCGCCTGGATCGCAACGTGGTCGGCCCCGGCCGCAATATGTTCACGCAACCTGTCCGCGATGGAACGGGCGGTCCCGTAGGCCACCAGCGCGTCGATGACACGATCGTTTCCGTCGTTCGCAATTTCGTCGGGTGCAAAGCCGAGGCGTTCGAGATTGGTCGTGTAGTTACGTAGGTGCAGATATGGATTGGCCACAGCCGGACGGCCGATCGCCCGCGCCTTGCCTGGATCGGTCTCGAGAACAACTTTGTGTTCCGGCGCAAGAATTTTCGACGGGCCGAGAATCTCGCGTGCTTCGGCAGTGTGTTCGGGAGTTGTCAGATAAGGATGCGCACCGGCAGCGCGATCAGCCGACAGCTTCAATACCTTGGGGCCCAGAGCGGCGAGGACGCGACGAGATTCCGGAACCTGAGCCGCGTCGAGTTCATCCAGGTAGGACACCAAGGTGCCGTACGGCTTCGAGTAATCGCCGGTGGCTTCGGGATGTCCGATGCCGATTCCGAGGAGGAACCGTCCCGGGTGCTTGGCTTCGAGTCGGTGGTACGACTCGGCAACTTCAGCAGCGGGTGACGACCAGACGTTGACGATCCCGGTCGCCACGATGATGCGTTCCGTCGCGTCGAGTAGCTTCTCGGCCACCAGAAGGTCCGCGCGGGGTGAACCTCCGATCCAGATGGTGCCGAACCCGAGTTTCTCGATTGCCGCCCCCAGATCCGGCTTCAATCCGGCGGCTCCTCGCCAGATTCCGTAGGTGCCCAGGTCAGGTGTCTGCGTCGCGTCAGTCATGGTGGTGGTAACCCGAGTGTGACCTGGATCTATTCCGTGCCGGGCGCACGGTAGTCGGTGGGGCGATTGACTGCTTCGTCGATTTCCTCCGGCGTGAGCAGGGTGACGGATTCGGATCGAGCCGCTCCTTCGGCGGTGGTGCGAATGCTCAATGCCGCGGCGGCAACGGCGTCGGGAAGGGTGCCGATGACAAACATGTCATGACTGCCGAGTGCAAAGTGGCAGGATTCGACTGTGCCGCCGACACTTTCGACCATGTGGGTTATTGCATCGCGGCGGGCGGTGCCACCTTCCTTCTGAAGGCCGGCGGCCCCGGTTGGTGTGTACGTCACTTGCCAGAGGTATTTCGGCATTTCGACTCCTTGCTCGGCAGGGGTATTCACCTCCGAGGGGTATACCCACAAAGTGGTAGGGGACAATCAACCCATGGTTGGTACTCCGGTGATCGTGACGATCGTGTCTGTCTGTGTGGGTTTTGTGATCTTCATGCTTGCGGCAAGCGGCGCCCGCGGAAAGTGGGATCGTCGGCTCGTCATCGGGTTGTTTGTCGCAGCAGTGGTGTGCCTAACCGTCGTGCCGGTGTCCGTTGCGCTCAGTGCCGGGGTATCGGGCGTCTAGTCTGAACTGGTGGCAGATATCCGAGTAGGTATCTCAGGGTGGACATATCCCGCCTGGCGTGGAGACTTCTATCCGAGCGGCCTTGCGCATCGCAAGGAATTATCCTATGCCGCAGAGAAATTGACTTCGATCGAAATCAACGGCTCGTTCTATGCGCTTCAGAAACCGGAGAGTTTCGCGAAGTGGCGCAGTGAAACACCGGACGACTTTGTGTTTGCCCTCAAGGGCGGTCGGTACATCACGCACATGAAGCGGCTGCTCGACACACAGACAGGGCTGGCGAACTTCTTTGCGGCGGGTGTGCTTGCGCTGGGTCCGAAACTCGGGCCGATCTTCTGGCAGTTGCCGCCCACCTTGCAGTTCGAGCCCGAACGGTTGGCGAGCTTCTTCGAACTGCTTCCGCGTACGACGACGCAGGCTGCCGAACTGGCCGCCCACCATGACGACAAGCTGACCGAAGACAGGGTATTGGCGCACGCAGAGATCGAACTCCCGATCCGCTATGCGGTGGAGGCACGCCATGCCAGCTTTGCCGTTCCGGAAGCGGTGGAACTGATGCGCGAGCACGACATCGGGTTTGTCGTCGCCGATACCGCGGGAAGGTACCCCCAGATCACTACGCCGACCAGCGATTTTGTCTACGTGCGCATGCATGGCGACAAGGAACTGTACGCAAGCGGTTACACCGACAAAGCCCTGGACAGTTGGTCCGAACGCGCTCAGGGCTGGATGAGCGACGGACTGGACGTGTTTGTGTACTTCGACAACGACATGAAGGGTTTTGCGCCCCACAACGCGATGGCATTTCTGGCCCGCTTCGCCTGAATGTGTGCTGTCGGTGCCACCTGGCAAGCTCACACGCGAGCGCGAACAAGGAGAACCGAACGTGAACCCCCAGCAGAGTTGGCCCACCGAGTGGCCGAAGGTTGCCCGCGACATCGCCGCTGCCACGGCAGACGCGCTGGCCGCGGTGCGAGCGGCCAACCGCGATGCGTTGACCGAGGCGGTCGATGAACTGCGCACGCTGTCGTTCGAGCAGGTCACATCGGTGCACGCGGCTATCGTTCGTGAACTCCTCGAGGACACCCACCCGGACGGACTCTCGAGCGAAGATGTGCAAGACGCGCTCACTGCCTGCGCCAAGGCCACCATCGTGTGGCTTCCCGACCTCGACGTGCAGGCTCTCGCCGCCGTGTACACCGGCGCGCTCGGCATTACCGATCTCGAAGACGATTCGTTCCGGATCGGCCACGGTGCATACCTGCGTTCAGCTGTGCTTGTGATCGGAAGCTTGTCCGCGGTTGTCAAGAAACCGCTGACGACGTACATCACCACCGCGATCGGCGAGATCGCGCGCGCTCAGACCATCGAGATGCCATGAGCGCGTAAACCCACCTAGGCTGGTTGTATGTCGAAAATTGCGAGTGCAGACCGGGTTTCGCACGCCGAGTTACTCGAATTCATCAGACCACGCCACCGTGCCACTCTCGTGACCGTCCGCAAGTCCGGCGAACTCCAGATTTCACCGATCACGTGTGGTGTCGACGACGAAGGCCGCATCGTCATCTCCACCTACCCGGAGCGGGCTAAGGCGGTGAATGTGCGTCGTACTCCCACGGTGTCGTTGTGTATCCACTCCGACGAGTGGAACGGACCGTACGTGCAGGTGAACGGGACGGCCGAGCTCATCGACCTGCCGGAATCCGTCGAGCCCCTGGTCGACTACTACCGCTCGATCGCCGGCGATCATCCCGACTGGGACGAGTACCGGCAAGCGATGCACAAGCAGGGCAAGAGCCTGATCCGCGTCACCGTCGATTCGTGGGGACCGATCGCAACAGGTGGGTTTCCGCCGGAGCGTTAGGGAGCTGTCGGGGAGAGGTGCAGGACGGTGGCGTCCCGCGCCTCGAGTGGTGCATTGCAATGCGAACACACCACTTGTGCGTGCAGTTGCTCGCCGCACCGATGTTCGACGACGGTCGGGGGTGGGCCGTCGATCACGTAGGTGTCTCCCCATTCCATGATCGCCATCAGAATCGGATACAACGCTTTACCTGACTCGGTGGCGACGTATTCGTAGCGTGGGGGATGGTCCTCGTACAGGCGTTTTGTCAGCACGTCGGCGTCGACGAGCGTCCGAAGCCGGGCTGCAAGAATATCCCGACTGGCACCGGTGCCCTTCGCGATGGCGTCGAAGCGTCGTTGCCCGAGGACGATCTCACGCAGGATCAGAAGCGACCATTTCTCGCCCACAAGGTCCAACGCCTTGGCGATGGAGCAGTTACGACCTTTGGGTGTCACGCTCACTCCGATCGACAGTGGGTTGCGAAATCCAACTTAGCACTTGACGGCATCAAATCTATGCCGCACTGTGAGTTGGGAAATCCAACCGACTAGACGAGGAGCATGACGTGGCCGATGTGGATCTCGAGGCAGCGAGCGCTTTTGTGAGCGCCGCAGGATTACAACTCGACGAGGTGTCCGGCACCAAAGTTGTCGGACATATCGATCTGTCCGACGCTCATCACACGCCGTGGGGTGTGGTGCACGGCGGCGTCTACACAACGGCTGTGGAATCGGCGGCAAGTATCGGTGCGAGTACCGCTGTCGCGGACCGTGGAGAATTTGCCGTTGGCGTTCACAACGGAACCGACTTCTTGCGAGCCCGCACCGGCGGACGCGTCGATGTCGTGGCACTTCCGATTCAGCAGGGCCGCGTTCAGCAGTTGTGGTCGGTTGTCATCACCGATCCGGAAACGGGAAAAGAAGTGGCGCGTGGACAGGTTCGCTTGCAGAACGTTCCGCTGCCGAAGTAGCTCAGTCGGGTAATCCGGCGTCGATGTTGACCGAGATTCGCTTGAGGAGTGCGGTGAGTTGCACTTTCTCGTCCTCGCTCAGTCCCGATAGCAACCGGCGGTCGCGTTCGACCCGGCGCGGAAACTCTGCTTCTACCAAAGCGCTTCCGGCTTCGGTCAATTGGAGAAGTACGACGCGTCCGTCACGTTCGAACCGTTGACGCTCCACCAGTCCGAGCTTGGCCAGTCGATCGGCGTGCTTGGTGGTGGCGGCGCCGCTGAACATGGTGACTGCGGTGACCTCGCTGGCGCGTAGTGGGCGATCGCTGCGGGCCAGTGCGCTCATCACGTCGAATTCGGCGCGGGAGACGCCACTGGGAGCGAGGGCGCGATCAAGTTGGTGGAGGGACTGCGAACTGATGCGGGTGATCCGTCCCATCACCTCGACCGGCGAGGTGTCGATGTCAGGGTAGGCGCGATTCCATTCACGACGGACTTTGTCGATGAAGTCGTCTTCGGGACTGTTGGCCTGATCCATGGCACACATCTTAGCGACTGATTTCACAGTACTTCACAAGTAATTTACTAGTGAAATAACTGTATGCTGGATTAGTGACGCCTACTCCGACCCCCACCACGACATCGAGCCGACTCCGCCATTCGAGCGGAGCAATTGCGCATTCGGTGTCAGCGCAGACGTGGCGGGCGGCTTTCCGGCTCGGTTCCGCCGACGCTGGAATTGCCCCGGCAATACGGGTCGGCCTGGCAACAGCGGTAGTCCTGATCTTGGGTGGTGCGCTCGGGCACGAAGAGCTGGCGGGATTTGCAGCGCTGGGCGCGCTGAGTGCGGCGTTCGGACGATACGAGCCATACCCCCGGTTGGCCGGCAAACTCGCGATAGTGGGCGCAGCGTTGGTTGCGTTCATTGCATTTGGTGCGGCTCTGGGGATGTTCGGTGTGCCGGTCTGGGCGCAGATCGGTGTTCTCTCGTTGGCGGCCGGCGCTGCCTACTGCTTCATCTCCGGCTTCCGCATCACTGGTCCAGGGCCGGTGATTCTTGTCTTTGCCGCGACGGGTGCAGCAGGCTTCGCCACGAGCTTTGCGGATCTGGTTCGGCTGGTGGTCGCCGGAACGATCGGTGTACTGATCGGATGGGCCGCGGCGATGCTTCCCGCGCTTGTGCTGCCGATGGGCCCCGCACGTCTGGCTGTCGCTCGCGCGCTTGCGAACGTCGGGAAGCTAGAGGCCGGTGGTTCAGTCCCGACTGCGCGGGCGTCGATTGCCCATGCGCGGACGGTTATCGCGTCGAGCAGTCGGATCAAGTCGACGCTGGGTCATGGTCGTGAACTGATGGCGGTGCTCGGCGAAGCGGATGCCGCAGTGCGATTGTGGAGCGAGCATGGCGACGCGTCGCTGATTCGCGATATTGCAGCGCACGAGGATGAGCTTCGTAAGATGAAGCGCTCCAGCATGATCGAGCACTCGCTCGAGCCTGTATCAGAATTGCCCGCGCCGGAGAACTACGTCGTCGCCGGTCTACGGCATCTGTACTCGCGCGCCGTGGTGATGAATGCCGTTCGTATTGTCATGGCGTCGGCATTGGCCGGATGGGTTGCCGCGGGCGCCGGACTCGAGCATCCGCTCTGGGCGTCGATGGGTGCGATGGCAGCAATGCAGGGGCTGAACTACAAGCAGACCGTTCAACGCGGAATCCAACGGCTTGTCGGCAACGTCGGCGGAGCGATCATCGCTGCCGCTCTGATCGCCCTGACGCTCGGCTATTGGCAGGCTGTTGTTGCAGTGGTGATTCTGCAGACCGCGGCAGAGCTGTTTGTCGTCAAGAATTACGCGTTGACGTCGGTTGCCGTGACGCCGATGGCCCTGGTGCTCATCGGTCTCAGCGCACCCATCGAGACCAGCGCGGCGCTCGCGCGAGTGGCGGACACCCTCATCGGAGTGGTGATCGGTGTTGTCGTCGCGGCCGTGACAATCAGCCGCGCCGATCGGAACCACGTCCTACGATGACTCCAGTGCATCGGAGTGAGGGGTTGTCGGGACGTGAATTTTCAGTCGAAGTCGATTATTGCGGCGCTGTGTGCTGCGGCAATTAGTTCGGTGGTCTTGGCGCCAATGGCGTCTGCGGAGGCACCTGGGGTTTCGGTTGCGACCGGAACCGTTGTGTCGAGCGAACCGCTACCGCGCGATCTCTGGATTCCGGGGACCGTCGACGCTACTCGATTCACGTACTGGACCATCGGTTCCGACGGCAGCCCTGCCCTCAGTAGCGGTGCGTACTACGTACCAGCTGGCCTCGCCCCCGAAGGCGGCTGGCCCGTCATCGCGTGGGCGCACGGAACCACCGGCCTCGACGACTCCTGCGCACCTTCCTTGGTCGGGCCAGGACTCCCGGAACGCGACTACCCGTATCTGGGCCACTGGCTCGCCGAAGGTTATGCCGTGGTCGCAACCGATTACGTCGGGCTGGGAACTCCGGGCCTCATGCCATACCTCGACGGAAAAGTGGAGGCGCACAGCGTCGTTGATTCCGTGAAGGCCGCTCGCGCCCTCGATTCTTCGATCTCGAATCGTTGGGCAGTGGTCGGACAATCGCAAGGCGGCGGCGCGGCAATCACGACCGCGCGATACGCAACCGAATACGGCGGGGATTCTCTCGACTACCGGGGCGGTGTGGGGACGGGTGTGCCCGCAAACATCGAACTGGTTTTCCTGCCGGCCGGTCCCGGATTTCCGCCCATTGCACTCGGCGGAGGCTTGACCTCGTACGCCCTCTACATTCTGGCGGGTCTGCGCGAAGCTCACCCGGAAATCGACGTCAACTCGTACCTGACTCCGCTGGGTCGCGAGCAGGTCGATCTGGCCGAAAAACTGTGCGCCGCAGACTTGGAAGATGCATCGAAGAAGCTCGTTCTGGGCGAGGTGCTGTCTCGCCCGCTGAACGAAATCCCGAACTTCTACGGTCTCCTGAACGACTACATGGGTGTGCCGACCAGCGGTTACGACCGCCCCATTTTCATCGGCCAAGGCTTGCTGGACGTGGATGTGCCTGCCCCGTCGGCACTTTCGCTCGTCGCGGCTCTGGTTGCGAATGGTGAACCCGTGACGTTCAAGGCGTACAACACCGACCACAGCGGCGCGTTGATCGAATCGCAAGCCGACACGATTCCGTTTGTCGCGAATCTCTTCCGCTAGTGAAGCGGTGGATTGCGGGTCTCGTTGCACTCGGCGTCGTTGCCTATGTGGGGTCCGTCGTCTGGATCTCCGTTGCCGCGAAGGGGCACACCTTCGACGTCGCGGATGCGCCCGAGGCTCCGGTGGTAATCGTTCTGGGTGCTCAGATCAAGGACGGCAAGCCGATGGCGTTCCTGAAAGGGCGCCTCGACGCGGCCGTTCAACTGGTCGAGGACGGTAAAGCGAGCGCCGTATTGGTGTCCGGGGACGCGAATGGGGCTTCGGGCGACGAGATCGCGGCCATGACAAATTACCTGGTAGAGCAGGGGATCGATGAGCGTCGTATCGTCGGGGATCCGTACGGCCTGGACACGTATGACACCTGCTCGAGGGCAATACATACGTATGGTGTGTCGAAGGCGTTGATTGTCACCCAGGGCTACCATGTTCCCCGCGCCGTCGCGTTATGCCGTGACGCCGGAATCGATGCGGACGGCGTGAACAGTGACTGTGGTTGCGCAACAACGACATTAGTCAAAAATGCTGCCCGAGAGTGGATTCTCGCCAAGCCGAAAGCGGCAATCGACATGCTGTCCGGTCGTGATGCCAAGGTTACGAGTCCGCCGGAGGATTCGGTCAATTCTGCTGTGCGCCTTTATTAACCGCGGTCGGTTAACAAAGGTGCACAGCAGGAGCCTCACTGAGCAGGCTTCTCCGCGATGATCTGGATCAGGTTGCCGCAGGTGTCGTCGAAAACAGCGATGACGGCGGTGCCGATATCTGTCGGAGCCTGCGTGAACACCACACCCTTTTCCGTCAGACGGGCATGCTCGGCCTCCACGTCCTCGACGGCAAACTGAGCGAGTGGAATGCCTTCCTCGGCAAGAGCATCGCGATACGGCTTCACAGCCGGGTGCTTCGCGGGCTCGAGCAGGAGTTGCGGGCCGTCCGGTACCTCCGGCGAGACGACGGTGAGCCACGCATCCTCGCCCAGTGGGATGTCGTGGTGCTTCGTGAAACCCAGGACATCGGTGTAGAAGGCGAGTGCTGCTCGCTGGTCGTCGACGAAGATGCTTGTCAGTTTGATTTGCATGGTGTTCCTGTCTCGATGGGCCATCGCCGGGTGATTTCGGCAAGTGGCTCGGGATTGAAGTAGTGGAATTTGGAGCGTCCGCGCCGCTCGGTCACGACCAGTCCAGCCGACTCGAGTACACCGAGGTGCTGAGAGATCGCCTGACGCGTGAAGCCCAGACCGTGTCGCATCGTGAGCAGTGAACAGATCTCGAACAGAGTCTGGCCGTCATGTGCCGCGAGTTCGTCGAGGATGATGCGCCTCGTGTCGTCGTCGAGAGCACGGTAGATGGTGACCACGGCACCACTATAGGCAAGCTGGAGCTTGCATATCAAGAGCTGTTGAGTGAGCACGGTTTGTGCACAGTGAACAACGGTTGTGGCATGCAGCAAGGGGTGCTCACTATGCGCAAGGGGTGTCAGGTTGCCGAACTCCCTCGAAGGAGGCACTGGCATTACCGGTAACCCCTGGCCCTCGCGCCCGTGGCAGATCTGGGGTTGGCTGAAGGAACATGTCGTCGACGCAAGGGGTACGGGCAATGACGGGCTGGAGCGAAGAGCAGGTAGCGGCAATCGCGAACCCTCAGGAAGTGCAGGTCGCGACCAGGCGGGCCGACGGTTCGCTGAGAAGTCCCACGATCATCTGGATCGTCGGCGAGGGTGACCGGCTCTTCATCCGATCTACCAACGGCCGTCCGGCAGCCTGGTTCAAGGGCGCGATCGCGACCGGAACCGGGCAGATTATTTCCGGCGGCAGCGCGTACGAGGTGAAGTTCGTCGAGGCCGGTGACGCAGACCTCCCGCTTGTGGACAGTGCTTACCGGAAGAAGTACCGCCAGTACCCGAGCATTGTCGATCACCTTGTCGAAAGTGGCCCCCGTTCGGCCACCCTCGAGGTTTTTCCCGCCTGATACGCAAACGGCAGCGAAGGAGTTATTCATGCGCGGCACAATTATCTACGGTCCCAATGACATCCGCTTCGAGGACCGACCCGATCCCGTGATCGTGGAGCCCACCGACGCGATAGTCCGCACAGTGGCAGCGTGCGTGTGCGGTTCGGATCTGTGGCGATACCGTGGCATCGCGGAGGTCACCAAGCCGACGCCCATCGGCCACGAGTACGTCGGCATCGTCGAAGCGGTTGGCAGCGACGTCACCACCGTGAAGCCCGGACAGTTTGTGGTCGGTGGATTCTTGACCAGCGACAACACCTGCGCGCTGTGCAAAGTCGGCGCACACGCGAATTGCCTCCACGGCACCGGATACGACGGCTGCCAGGCAGAGCTGATCCGCGTCCAGAATGCCGACGGAACACTCGTCGCCACCCCCGAACTGCCGGACGAGGCGATGATCCCGAACATCCTGGCGCTCTCCGATGTCATGTGTACCGGCTGGCATGCGGCGGTCAGCGCAGGCGTCAAGCCGGGAAGCACGGTCGTGGTTGTGGGTGACGGCGCGGTGGGCCTCTCCGGTGTACTTGCAGCAGCGGAACTGGGCGCGGAGAGGATCATCGCGATGAGCCGCCATGAGGATCGGCAGCGTCTCGCACTGGAATTCGGCGCCACCGAGATCGTTGCCGAGCGCGGCGACGACGGCGTCGAGCGGGTCAAGGAACTCACATCCGGAATCGGAGCAGATTCGGTGCTCGAGTGCGTCGGTACTCACGATTCCGTCGAGCAGGCCCTGCGGTCCGCGCGCCCTGGCGGCATGGTTGGCTGGGTCGGCGTTCCCCATGTCGCGGATCTTCCTCAGCGGCACATGTTTTGGAAGAACGTCGGCTTGCGCGGTGGACCTGCACCGGTGCGGGCATACCTCGACCATCTTCTGGACCGCGTCTGGAACGGGCACATCCAGCCGGGCAAGGTCTTCGATCTGACTCTGCCGCTCGATCAGGTCGCTGAGGCATATGCGGCCATGGACGAGCGACGCTCCATCAAGACCATGCTTATTCCGTGAACGCAGGAGTTCGAAACAACCCCGGCAGATTATCGACGGTCCAGTTGGGGGAGGAGTGTTTCGCGGGCCAGCAGCAAGATCGCGGCAGCGATCGGGATGGCGAGCAGTGCGCCGACGATTCCGAGCAGAGCCCCGCCGAGCAGGACAGCAACGACCGTAATCAGGGGTGGTACTTGGACGGTCCGGCCGATGATGCGCGGCACGAGCACGTAGTCCTCGACGAGTCGGAGCATGATGAAGAAGGCTACGGTGGCGAGCGAAATAGGTAGTGACACAGTCAAAGCCACCAGTGCTACGACGATTCCGGCGAGCGTCGATCCGACTATCGGGATCAGGTCGAGTACTGCGACCAGTACGGCGAGCAATAGTGGGTACGGAACGCCGAAGGTGATCAGCCAGATGAAGGTGAGAACGGCGGTGATGAGCGAGATCAGGATGTTTCCGAGGACGTATCCGCCGACCTTGGCGAAGATCTCGTCGCCGATCAGGATGGTCCGCGGGCGGCGGGAGTGGGGTGCCAGGCGGTAGAGCGAGGCCCGGATTCGGGGGAAGTTGGCGAGGAAGTAGGCGGTGAGGACAACCACGATGACGGTTCCGCTGATCGCACTGAACACGAACTTACCGGCACCGAGGATCCCGCCGACGACATCCGGGACACCTTCGCCACCGATCGTCTGTTGGAGCTTGTCCTGAAGATGGAATCGAGAATTGAGTTCGTCGATGGCGGGGTAGCGCTCTTGGAGGTGGTGCAGGTAGCCAGGGGCGTTGTCCACGAGTGCGCTGCCTTGGGTGACGATCGGGGGTATCGCGGCAGCGAGGAAACCGGCGAGCATGCCGAAGGCCGCGAGAAAGACCACGGTCACAGCCGCCCAACGGGGAATTCGGTGTTGCACCAACCAAGACACGACGGGTTCGAGGCCGGCTGCGAGGAACGCGGCGATGACAATGAGGACGAGTACGCCGTGTGCTGCGATCAGTAACTCGATCCCGCCGTAAGTGACGGCCACTCCCGCGGCTGCGGCCATTCCGATCATGAACGGAGACTTGCGGTCGAAGCTCGGTCCGGGCTTACCCAGCGGGTGGGCGGGTGAGCTGATTCGGGCAGCGTCTTGTTCTGCAGCGATGATCGGTTGCCCCTCGGCGGAGGTATGGGGTTGCCCGACCACGTCGCCGTGAGCAGGTTCTGCATCTCCGCCCGTGGGCGGTGAGTTGTTGTCGAGCTCGGGCATCGGAACCTCCGCATCTCGAGGTGCGCCCAGCGGGACGGACAATTCTTTCGCTGCGCTGTCCTGGTGGTTTACCTCGAGCGGAGGTAATTCAAGCCGAGCATTGGATCTCGATTCCAAGGTCGATGCGAGCTAGACCGCTGTGGGTAGGGGTGGGAGGAGCAGGAGCAGTGCACGTTCGAGCTGATCGGCGAGTTGCGTCTCTGGATGCGCGATCCAGTACTCGTGGGCCGATTGTGTGGCGGCGAGTACTGCGTGTCCCACCGCAATCGGGAAGAGATCGTCCGCGGTGCGGGCGCTGACGAATTCGGTGGCAGCGGCTCGCCACCGCGTGTGGCGCTGCGATGCCTGCGCTTGCACGGCGGGTTCCGTAAGGACCAGTTGGGCGCGGTGTCTGGCCCATTCGATCTGGTCGTCGGGGAAAGCCATGGCGGTGACTACGGCGCGCACCAAGACGGCTTCGTACGGTTCGGTCGCGGTGCTGTCGGCCAGTGCTTGTCGCAGCCGACTGATCTCGGCGTCCGATTCGACCCACAGGACGTCGGCCTTGGTCGGGAAGTATCGGAAGAAGGTTCGAGTGCTGATTCCCGCTTCGTGCGCGATGTCCTCGACGTTGGTTCGGTCGAAGCCGCGTTCGACGAACAGTCTCTGGGCGACGGCGGCGAGGTGGTGCGCGGTTGTTGCCGCCGGCCTGCCACCGCGGTCGATTCGGTTGTCGGTACTCATCACGCGTCCATCGTTCCAGGTTCGCCCGGCCATGGCGTCGGCCTTCGGGCTTGGGCGGGTTACCCGTATCGCCCGGGTGGTGAGTTTTCTCAAAACGCCATGTTTTGGCATCGACTGACATAACCTCGGTTGTACGACGCGGCACCGCTGAAGGTCGGTGCCACATGTGCCGAAAGGTTTGCTGTCATGGGGCAATTCGATGGTCAGGTTGCATTCGTCACCGGTGCTGCACGGGGCCAGGGGCGCAGCCATGCGCTACGGCTCGCGCAAGAAGGGGCCGACATCATCGCGATAGACGTATGTCGCCAGGTCGACACAGTGCCGTATCCGACCGCCACGGCGGACGACCTCGCGGAAACCGAGCGTGCGGTCAAAGCCCTCGGTCGTCGCATTGTTGCCCGCGAAGTCGACGTCCGGGACCTCGACGGCTTGAAAGCGGTGGTCGACGCCGGTGTCGATGAGCTCGGCCGGCTCGACATCGTGCTCGCCAATGCCGGTATCTCGGTGCCTGCTCCGACGCTCGAGATGTCCGAGGAAACCTGGTCGACGATGATCGACATCAATCTCACCGGAGTGTGGAAGACCTGCGTCGCTTCGGTGCCGCATATTGTCGCGGGTAGTCGGGGTGGCTCCGTGGTGATCACGAGCTCACTCGCCGCTCTGAAAGCGAACGCGAATACCGCGCATTACTCAGCGGCTAAGGCGGGTCTGGTCGGGTTCATGAAGGTGCTCGCCAAAGAGCTTGCGCCGCAGAATATCCGAGTCAACACCATCCATCCCACCACCGTGGCAACCGACATGATCCTCAACGACGCCACCTACAAGCTCTTCCGGCCGGACCTCGCCGCGCCGACACGCGCTGACTTCGAGGAAGCCGCATTGACACTCAACACCCTGCCGGTGCCCGCGCTCGAATCATCCGACATCACCGAGGCAGTGCTCTACCTCGTCGGAGACAGCGGACGCTATGTCACGGGAACCACGCATACCGTCGACGCGGGTGGTCAGCTCTAGCCGACGGCTCGAGCCCATAACACTTGAAAGGAATCTCAATAGGTTTTGTCAAGCACGGCCGCAGGCCGTTCCGTCTGGCTGAGCCGGAGGCGATGCAGGTACGAAGGACCTGTATGCGAGCACATGCCGCCAAACTGGGAGATAGATCTGCCCCTCCTCACACCGCCTGACGGGCAAGTTCACTCTCCGCTCCGGACTAACCGCTTCCCAGTACTTCGACAAATACTTATTCGAAACCGACCCGGACCTTCTACGTCGCATCGCCGACCGCATAGCCCCGTTGGTTCCAGAACACACCGAAATACTCGGCGGACTGGAAATGGGCGGTATCCCGATCGTCACTATGCTCAGCCAGGCAACCGGTCTACCGGCGGTCTTTATTCGTAAGGAACCGAAGCCGTACGGAACCAACAAGCTGGCAGAGGGAATCGACGTCGCAGGGAAGACTGTCACCCTGGTCGAAGATGTCATCACCACTGGCGGTGCGGTCAGGAACGCAGCTCTTGCCCTTCGGGAGCTGGGCGCTGATGTTTCGGTAGTTCTGTGCGCGATCGGTATTCACCAAAGAGGTCTTGGATTCGACACTCGATCACTAAGGTGACGGATTCACGAAATTCTCACCGCAGCTCACGTCTAGCGCGAACCATGCGATAAAGAACGTGCAAACGAAGAGACCCGCCTCTACTGTGATCCGATGGCATCGATCAAGAAGATTCAAGTCACCTTCGACTGTGAGGAGCCTGAGCGCGTAGCGGAATTCTGGTGCGAAGTATTAGGTTACGAGCGCAACGGATCGGGATGTATCGATCCCTCGGGTATAGGTCCGCGCCTGTACTTTCAGCGCGTTCCTGAAAACAAGGTTGTCAAGAATCGACTACATATCGACGTGCGAGTAGGTACGGGACTCGTGGGCGAAGAACGCGTGGCCGCGCTCGAATCCGAATGCGCACGATTGATCGCACTCGGTGCGGTACGTGTGCGACTACTGCGCGCCGATGGCTACAACGAGTCATGCCTCGTAATGCAAGATGTCGAAGGTAATGAGTTCTGTCTCGATTGAGTCACTGTTCACATCGCACCCGCACCAGTCGACGGGTGTCCCTGCCGCATAGCGACAAAGCTTGACACGGCTTACGAATGGACGCGGGCCAGAACACAGTCCATTCGGGTCTGTTACTGATCGCTTCAGAAGTTATCTACGCGGCCAATGCGGCAGTTGGTCCTGGCAAATAGACCACTTTGTCACGGACCATCGCTCACAACACATTCAACCGCAGCCGCGCGAGAGCAAGGACGGCATGGCGATCTCGGCGCATCCTCGCCTGATCTCGCCGAAGTCATCGCGCGCACGGGGCTGTGAGTTCCAGGCACGTGGTTGTCCCGAGGAGTGAACTCTGATCCCAGGCGTGGACGGACACCCCGACGTAGCACCCGCCCCATCTGCCGATGAACGCCAGGTAGCCGTCGTCCGGCACGATGAATTCGGCAGCCAACCGCTCACGTGCTTCTGCTTCGGGAATGGGCCGTCCCGACCCGTAGACTGCGGCCGCGGCGTCGATGCGTTCGATCAGAAAGTTGGAGAATTCCCGAAGCGACACCGATTGTCTTCCTCTCGGACTGAGGCAAGCCTCGTCTCTGATTCGAATCTCCGGACCGCAGTGTGGCCGGTGAGCAAATGCTCACCGGCCACACTACTTTCGACGGAAACTCAGACCAACGCGAAAGCAGCAAATGCTCCCAGTGCGATCAGTGCGGCGCCCGTGATGCTCTGCACCCGACGGTCTACGACGCACATGACCGAGAGGAAACCGGGCATCGAGCCACCGCGATTGGTGTGCACGATTGCCGCGAGGCTAGGCATGCAGCGGCCGAGGGAGACAACGGTGAACAGTGCAGCGCCGAGAGCCGTTGAGCCCGAGGCGATAACACCGAGTGCAAGGAGGTAGTACGCACTCGAGCGGATGAAGATCAGGAATCCGGGCCCGATGATAGCGCCGAAGATCAGTGAGACCTTCCACGGCGCCATGGTGCGGCGCATATGGCGCGGAAGCTGTTGGCGCCGCATCGGAGTCGGCATCGTGAGAACACCCAACTCGTGCAGACCGTACGCAAGTGCCACAACAGCCCAGGCACCCAACGCCCAGCCGATCGGAATGAAACCGGACACCGCCGCGCCGAGAGCGCCGATCAGGGCGCCGGTGACGGCACCTGTCGTGACGGAACCCAGTGCATGCCAACTGAGTCGGCGTACCGGAGTTGACGATCCCTTACGGTCGGCTTGCTTCGGTGCGGCAACAACTCCGGCAACCGACATTCCGCAGGTCGACCAGTTGGCGGCCAGTGAGGTGACCAGTCCGGCTCCGACAACCGCAGTGGTCAAAGCTGTTGTCGCAGAAGGCGCAGCCACGAGTGCAATGCCGGCACCCGCCGCAGCACCTGCGGCGATGAGGCTGGCGCGAGTAGCCGTGCCGACTGAGCCTTGAAGGGTCGGCCGAATGTCAGGGACATCGGTCTGGAGTGGGCCGTGTGAGAGAACGGTAGTCATCAGATCCTCCAAAATGTATGTAGTTCACGAAAAATGATGAGCCAGTAGTCACAACACTGTGATGACTCCGATCATGTACGGGTGCACGGAGCACGAGTACTCGTAGACGCCGGCGCTCTCGAACGTGTGCCGGAAGGTGCCATCTCCGGTGATGCCACTGTCGAACAGTCCGGGTGATTCCACATGATGCAGAAGTCCGCCGTCGTCGAAACGCCACTCGACGGTGCCGCCATGTTCAACGGTGACGTCCATCGGACTGAACTGAACATTGCTGATCTCGACCACGACGTCGGGGGCGGGACCTTCTGTGCCGCACGCGGGAACACACGTTGCCGCGACGGCAAGGCTGAAGCCGGCGATCCACCTCCTCACTATTGAACGATCACGGTGCCGACCATCATCGGATGGGGCGTGCAGTGGTAGGTGAAGGTACCGGCGTCGTCGAACGTGAACGAGAAGGTTCCCTCGGTGAGCAACTCGCTCTTCAGTTTCCCTTCGAGTTCACCGTTACCGACCACGTCGTGGGGGAGTCCGCCGTCGTCGAACTTCCACTCGACGGTCTGGCCCTTTTCGATGGTGACCGACGCCGGTGTGTAGGCCATGTTCTTCACCTCGATCACGACGGCGGGTTCGTCCGACACCGAACTGTCGCTGCTGCATGCGGTGAGACTCAAAGCCGCACAAGCGGCGAGGAAAGCGGGAACGAGCTTCTTCATGAGAGGTCCTCTCGATTCTTCTTACTTGTCAGCGGACGTAACGCAGATTTGCCGTCATTCCGGCTTCGAAGTGGTAGGCATTGTGGCAGTGGAACATCCACTCGCCGGGGTTGTCGGCATCGAACTCGATGGCGAGTTCGCTGCCTGGTAGCACGTTGACGGTGTCACGGCGAAGCCCGCCGTAATCCGGTACCGCAAAGGTGTGGCCGTGAGTGTGCATGGGATGCCACATGGTGGACGTGTTCTTCATCGTAATCCGAACGCGTTCACCCTGTTTCATCACGAGTTTGCCCGCATCGGCACCGGCCATACCCCACACGTAACGATCTCCGGCTTGGATCAACTCGATGTGGTAGTCGCGATCGGGTGACTTCGTCTCGAGGCGTGTGGATTCCGCGGGACGGAGAGCGCTTTCGAGCACCAAACGGCCGCCCAACTCCGAGATCACACCACCCACATCCGGATTCGAGAGTGCCAACGCGTCGGTGCTGCGAAGGAGGGTCGACGCGTATCCGTCGCGGCCCTCGACCTTGGCGACCACCGGCCATGTTCCCGACTTGACCGTCACGAGTACGTCGTAGCGCTGCGCCATTCCGACGATGATGGCGTCGGCGGGAGTCGGCTCCACGTCGAAGCCATCGGTGGCTACGATCGTCATCTCGTGCCCGGCCACGGCAAACCGGTACGGAGTTTCGGCCGCCGCGTTGATGATTCGTAGTCGCAGAGTCGAACCGGGCGCAGCGGTCACCACAGCTGGATCGTTGGGCGGTCGCCCGTTGATCAAGTGCAATGGATACGCGATGTGTTGTGTCATGCCGCCCAAAGGCTCGGACGAACCATGGCCGGCGCTCACCAACTGCTGCGCAACTGCCATGTCACCCTCGGCGTGCTCAACGGGTGTTGATGCGGCTCCGCCGTGGCCGCCGTGGCCGCCGGCAATTGCCGGATTGAGTGCCATCAGTATGGAATCCGGTGTGGTACCCAATCCGTCGACCCAGTCGTCGAGTACCAGAACGGCATCGGCGTCGGCCCCACTGGAGTCGTTCGGGTCCTCGACGATCATGGCGCCGAAGAGTCCGCGGTCTGCCTGTAGTCCGCTGTGCGAGTGGTACCAGTACGTTCCCGGATCCGGGGCGACGAAGTTGTAGTCGAAGGTCGAAGCCGCCGCGATGGGAGCCTGCGTGGTTGGTGCCGCGCCGTCCATGTCGTTGCGGATTCGAATTCCGTGCCAGTGCAGCGTGGTTTCGGCATCGAGGTTGTTCTGGACGGAGACGTTCACCCGGTCACCGGATTTCAGCCGAAGTTCCGGAGCGACAGCAGCGCCACCGTACGTCCATGTGTCCACGAGGCGTCCGCCGAGATCAACCGTCGAGAATCCGGCTGCCAAGGCAAACGCGGCGGTGGTTCCGTTCCAGGCTCGTGCCGACTCTGCAGCAGCAACTTCGGGGTCGGTGGGCATGATGAAGTCGAGATCGGTCAGCGGCGTCGGAGTTGCTGCAGTGGAACTGCATCCGGCGATCGTTCCCACGGCGCCGAGCCCGATTGCCCCGGCGCCGAGTGCTCCCAGACTCAGGAAGCGGCGCCGGCCCATCACTACACCGGATCCGGGACGACTCATCGAAGTACTTCTGGTGTGATCAACCCGGTGACATCACCGACATTGCCCGAGATATCCACGGAACTGACCTGCTCACCGGTGGTTGCGTTGTAGCCCACGATCTTCTGCGGAGCGGAGCCTTCTACCTCCGGTCCGGTGCCGAGCACGTAGAACGTTGCACCGTCAACTGAGAAGGCGGTGCTTCCGATATCGGTGAGGCCGAGGTCGGCCAGAGAAAGACTCTTGATCGGGGCGAACGTAGCCGCGTCGAAGAGATCGATCTTCACGATCGAACCACCGCGAGCGGAGTCCGGGTGAATTGCGCTGTCGGTGTATTCGATTGCCAGACGCGTTGCATCCGCATTGATGAGGTTCTCGGAGAAGCGTCCGGAATCCTGGCCCGCATTTCCGATGGGCTTGACGGCTTCCTTGGGTAGTCCGTTCGAGAAGTCGAAGACGAAGACGTCACCGTTCTCGCTGACCAACAACGCGTTCTGTGCGTCGGCCGCCCACGTCACCTTGCGAGTGGAGACGAAATCGTCGGGCAAGACCTTGGATCGGGCGGTCTCGGTGGGGACTCCGTCGTCGCTGATTGTGACTTGAAGCAGCTCACGGGTGTCCTCGCACACGCTGTAGAGCTCGTGTCCGACCATCCAGGTGAACGGTCCACATCCGACGATCTGGAGGGCGCCGGTCGCCTCCTGCTTCTCCAAGTCGACAACACGGATGCCGTACAAGCCGTCGTCCCAAGTGACAAAGAACTTGCCGTCGGAGGTGACGGCATTGGAGCCGGGACGCGAATGCACGCGTGCGACATCCGGCAGCATGACCTCGGCCGGCTCCAACAGGTTGCCGGAGTAGGTGCTGACCGTGAAATCGGCTGCCCCGCGCGAACCTCGGGGACGCCACACTTCGGCGGCGAGTACTGCTGGGTCATCGGCGGAGTCCCCGACAAATCCGTGGATGACAGGATCCCAGATACCGGGTCCAACGGTGATACGGCTCTCGGCCACACCGGTTTTCGGATCGATGACGTTGACGCTGAGTTCGAGCTGACCGAAGCCACCCTCGACGCCGAGGAGTCGGTCAGCGGCAATCGGAACGATCGACCCGACGTGCAGGGGTTCGGGAATGGTGTCGCCGATTTCCTGATCGTCGTGACCGAGCGAAATGCCATCACCAGGAGCGGTGAACGGGACGGTGGGATAGGTGACATCACCTGCGCTGGAAGGTTCGTCGTTGTCGGACGAACTGCAACCAGCCAGTGCGAGCACAACGGTGAGAGGCAGTATTGCGACGGCGGGACGGGCGAGCTTTCGGATTCGTGAACTGCTCATGATCCGGCACCGACCTTGGGGCGTGCAGCCGGACGGGTCTGGCAGTCCTCACCGATGATGGGAGCCATGGTGCAGGTGTACGCCTGCGATTCGTCGGAGACACACCAGATGATTTCCTGGTCGTAGCTGCCGGAAACCGGGTTGTACATCACTGCCTGCATGTCCGGCTCGCCGCAGAAGGCGTTGGAACACGAAGGCGCACCGCAGCAGTCGTAGTACGCGATCAGATAGGTCTTTCCGGTATCGGGATTGGTGCAGCAGCCAACCCAGAACTCGGCGCCTGGCTTACTGCCGGGCGCGCACGTGGTGACACCGCCGCCGTTGCAGGCAGCGCAGGATGTGCCGTCCATGTTGCACCAGCGCCAGTATTCACATTCCGCGGGATCCTTGCCGTCGTACACGGGAACAAGCGGTTCCGGGCCCGGTGCCGGAGCGGGAGGCGCGGCTTCTTGAGCAAACGCGGTACGAGTGACGGGCAAGGTGCTGATCAGCGCTACGCCGGATACTCCCATGGTCCACTTGCCGATTCGGCTGATCATCGACCGCCGCGAGACGCGTTCGGAGAGCTTGCGGCCGGTGCGGCTGGTCAGTGAACCACCTTGGCCTGCCATCCATTCGGCCTGCGCTTGAACGGTTGCCTCGTCTACCGGATATCGGTTCTCTGTCATGTTGTGCTGTGGAAACGCATTGTCGTCCAACAAATTTCTCCTGATTCGTGAAGAGGAACGAGCAGAACTCAGGGTGATCAGGCCGCGCTGCCCGACTTAGCCTGCGCATGAAGGTGCTGGAGTGAGGGGGTGCCGGACTCGAGTGCGTTGAGCAGGCTCTCGACCTGAGCCATGTGGTTGCACAGGCCCTTGCCGCGAATCTTGCCGTGCTCGTCGAGAATCACGCCGTACGGAGTGGTGCCCACCTGGTAGGCGATGCCGACGTCACGAGCGTCGATGTAGCTGAGCTCGGGACCGATGCCGCTGCCGGCCAAGAACTCTCGGTGTTCCTCGGGGGTTCCGTCGGAGATGATGACAACGTCGAGGTCGGATTCGGCTCGGGCCATTGCCCGCACGCCGGGAAGCAGGCTCTTGCAGGTCGAGCAACTCGGTGCTGTGAACAGCAGGAGCTGAGCCTTGTCTCGATGACCACCAACTCCGACGGTTCGACCTTCCTGGTCGATCAAACCGGCAAACGACGGCCCAACCTGTTCGACCTTGGGACCGGTATCCATCATTCGGGCACCGAGTGGTCCGAGACGCACCTGCACACGGCCGATTTCACGGGCGAGAGCGAGAACCATCAAGAACAGTACGGCCACGGCGATCACGAGAATCACGGTCGCTACGAGTAGAAAAGTAGTCATCGTCGAAGTCCTGCCTTTGCGCAGTCGGTGAATAGGGAGAAGGTCAAACGCCGTACCGAGACGTGGCGCCGGCGGCACGCAGTCGGACGGAAGCACTCGAGAGGTAGTCGTCGACGGGGCGCTTGCCGAAATGAACGACGGATCGGATCTGTGCGATGGCGACGCCGCCCAGCACCAGGAGGAGTGCGAGGGTGGCAGCTGTTGCTTGCGCGCCCGCGCCCGCGGAGCTGCCGATTGCCAGGATGGAGAGTGACGCAGCGGCAAGGATTCCGGCACGTACCGCGTGGAACCATCCGATACGCGGGATCTCGCCGATGCCGAATGCGAAGCAACCACAGTCGAGGTCGCGTCGGCCGCGAGCAAGGTTGACGACAAGGCCGACAAAGAACGACGCGAACATGAGTGCGGCAACCCCGGCCGCCCACTGCCGGGCGATGCCGGTCACGAGAAGTGCGCCCGCCACGGTCTCGGCGATGGGAAGTGCCCGGGCAACCGGTCCTTCGAGCCCGCTCGGAAGGACTTTGTATCCACGTACCGAACGCAGAACACCGTCGTAGTCCGTCAGCTTGGGGATGCCGGCGAGCAGTAGGACAAACCCGATGATCGCCGATACGGCAGCGATGGTGAAGTCCATGATTCCTCCCTTTCAGGTCGGCAAGCGCTGGTGTGTGGGACACATCCTGTACTGGTGATGCGGCGAACATGCTTCGGTGTCGATACGTCCGGGGGATACGCAACTGGGAATGCGCACCGCCGGTGAGAATCGATATTTGTGCAGGTCAGTAGGTTTCTTCGGCACGGGATTGACATGGTTCGGAGCTGTGGCAGGGCCAGCGGGCGAGACCTCGAGCGCGCGGATTCCCACTTGGATCGTCACTGCGCGCCACGGTGGAAACTGCCCGGAAACAAATGCGGACTAACTTGACCGAAATCGGTGAATCGGATATCGGACGGACGGTGAGACATGGCCGTGACGGCGGCGTTGCGCGCGGCACTCGCGCGGGCACAGAGTGCGGATCAGGACGGCGAGCCGGTGTACTCGCCGTTGCGCGGTCTGGGTCGGCGGCGGCTGACGCCGATCGATCTTCTCGGACAGTCGTTGTCGACCATCGCACCGGCTACGGGAATGGTGTTCATCGCATTGTGGATGATCACGTACAGCCCTGGGTACGCAGGTTTGGCCGCCATCGCCGCGACAACGTCGGCAGTTTTTCTGGTTGCGCTCTGCATCACGCATTTCACCCGCAGGCTGGCGGCGGCTGGTTCGCTCTACAGCTTTGTCTTCCAAGGTACCGGAACCCGAAGTGCGCTTTTAGTCGGAGCCGCGTTGGTCGTCGGGTATCTCGGGATCTCGATATCGGTGTTGGCCCAGGCGGTTCCCAGTCTGCTGGATACGATTTCGCTCATCGGCACCAATGTAGGCGGGCCGCTTTCGACGGTAGTGGTGACCGTACTGATCGCCCTCACCGTTGCGTGGATAGCGGTGCGTGGAGTTCGGTTTGCGACCCGCGCGATTCTGGTGATCGAAAGCTGTTCGTTGATCTTGATCATCGCGGTGATGCTGGCAACCCGTACCGATACGACAAGCACTGTGTCACTGCCGAATCAGTCTTTGAGCGTGGTTCCTTTTCTGGCGATGCTGACTGTTCTGAGTATGGCCGGATTCGAGAGTGCAGCATTCTTCGGTCCAGAGGCCAAGCGCCCGTTGATCACTGTCACACGCACAGTGCTGATTTCGCCGATCATCTGCGGGCTACTATTCGTCTTTGCAGCGTGGGCGGCGATGACGGGGCATGGCGCAACCATCGTCGGGGCGTACTTCCAGGGGACGGCATCCGGTGCCAGTGCCGGGGTAGTTCTGGCGGTCAAGGTCGGTATGACGTGCTCGTGGCTGGCATGCACTCTCGGCTGCGCGCAAGCGGGTTCGAGGTTGTTGTACTCCATGGGCGTCGAACGGGCGCTGCCGTCATCGCTCGCCCGGATGCACCGTCGATTCCGAACCCCTTACATTGCGGTCCTCGCGTTTGTCTCCGTCAGCACAGTCGGCGTTCTTCTGTTTTCCGATGCGGTGAGAGATGATTCAGGCTCTTTCGACGGAGTGGTGGAAATTGCCCTCGTGTGCGCGTACACGTTGGTGGCCTTTGCGTCCTGGAAGTTCTTGAACCGAATCGGCGAGCACACAGCGGTGACACGTGTGTGCACGTTGTCGGTCAGCGTCGCCGGGGCCGGTTTGCTTGTGTACATCATTCTCGACGGTGCCGTCCACGGAATCTGGGCGCTGCCGTGTGCTGCTGGAGCGCTTGCTGCATCCGGAGTGATCTGGAGTGCAATTCTCCGGCGGGTGCGGCCTGAGAGTCTGACGGCGGTAGGAGCTTTCGACAGCCTTGAAACTGCGGACCTCCTACCTGGGGCCGGAACACTCCTTATCGGCGACGACGGTCGACGACGCCTGGTGCCGGATCGTTCTGCCGCAGACCGCGACCTACCGGAGTGGGGCGAGTGAGCGCCGACCGCGCCACCACCGGCACCAGAGTCGGCAAACGGACCAGCGACGAATCGCACTTCAGCGGGCAGCAACCCAAAGCGGTTCAGAAAGCGCTCGGGATGCTCGAGGCGGTTGCGCATCTGGGACCGGGAACAACCGCGAAGGAGATCGCCACTTTCGCGGGAGTTCCATCGGCCACGGCGTATCGGATGCTGAATCTGTTGGTGGCAGAGGGTTTTCTCGTGCGGGTACCTGACCTGTCCGGCTTTGCGTTGGGGCGTCGGACGGCTGAGTTGTCGCATGCCGCAACAACGAGTGGCCCGGCGCCGTCGCTGCACGAACAAGTCGAAGACATGCGTACCCACACGAGATACGGATTGCATGTTGCGTCGTTCAACGCCGGGCGACTCCGATTCATCGACAAGGACCCTGATCACGAGATCATCGGGATAACCACGCTTTCGAAGAACATCCATGCAAATGCGCTGGGCAAACTTCTGTTGGCCTACGACGAGCGGCTCGTTGTCGATTTGGAACTACGTCGACTCACCGAATTCACGATCGATGATCGTGCCATGCTGGCCGAGCAGTTGCGTTCGGTTCGATTGCAGGGGTTCGCGTTCGAGAATCAGGAATCCCGGCTCGGGCGGTCGGCGTTAGCGGTGCCCATTCGCGATCATGCCGACCTGGTCGCCGGCGGATTGTGTATCCAGGGTTCGTGCGAGCGTGTCACTGTGGAAGACCGAGAGTTGGTGGGCTTTCTCCTCGATTGCGCGCGGCGTCTCACAGGGCTGATCTGAGATGTCAGCGTAGACGGGTGGGTAGTCCCGCGGTCATCAGGACAACCGACTCGGACGCATCGGCGATGCGTGCGTTCAGTAGGCCGAGCAGGTCCCGAAAGAGACGACCGGACTTGGTTTCCGGAACAACTCCACTGCCGACTTCATTGGTGACTGCAATGATCGGGACAGGGCAGGACTTCCAGGCAGCTAGCAACTGATCGATGTCTTCGCGAACCGCAGCGGTGTTGCCGTCCAGCCAGGCATCGTGGCGATTCATCTGTGCGGTCAGCCAGGTACCTAGGCAGTCGAGCAGGATGGGGTCGGTTGAGCCGGAGAGTATTTCGATTACATCGACGGTTTCGAGAGTTGCCCAGGTTGCCGGCCGCCGCGCGCGATGTGACGCTACCCTTTCCGTCCAGTCGGGATCGTCGTCATGCGGATCTCCGGTGGCGATGTATGTGACGTGCCGGTATCCGGACAGTAATGCTTCGGCGTAGGTGGACTTGCCCGCCCGGGCGCCACCGGTAACCAGAGTTCGGCCAGGCGCGCGGGAGCCGATGCGCAGCACTGTGCCGTCGAGAACGGTTCGTGCGCCGCACTGTTCTAGTGCTGCCGAGAGTTCGTGTGCGAGCGGGTTGTGGTGGCCGAGGTGGACGGCCACGATGTCGGTTCTGTCTGTGACCGCGCCGATTTCGCGCAGTGTGGCGACCGTCCGGGCGAAGCTGGGCAGATCGTGGTGCCCGGTGCCATGATCGGTCTTGAATCCGAAGGTTTCCTCGAGGAAAAGGGCGTCGAACGAGGCGTTCTCGAGCTCGGCGATTGTCGACGGTGCGAGGGGCCCGGTGTCGGTGGCCCAGAAGACGCGGGCACCGGCATTGTCGGTGATGTCGTAGAGCAGGGTCGGAACTTCATGTGTCGCTTCGAGAGCGCGAACGTCATACGTGCCCAGTGTGATCGATTGGCCAGCGACAAGCGGTGTGAAGGTGACCGGGTCGTGTGGCCCCACCCAGTCGCGGCAGAGATCAAGGGCGTCAGGAGGTCCGAGTACCTGCAGTGGTTCGGTGCGATCGGCCCATGACCGGAAGAGCAGCGCCATCGGGCCGAGATGATCGGGATGCGAGTGAGTGAGCAGGATGTGTTCGACTCCGGCAAGGGTGCGGCCGGATCGCGAAGCGGCGCGTGGTACTTCGGGGCCGCAGTCGAGCAGGATTCGATTGTCCAGCAGGGCCGCTGTGTGCCCTCGGACCGTGCCGCTTGCCAGTGCGGCGGTGCAGGATGTGCACTCGCAGAAGGGGTTGGGCCAACCGTCGGCGGCGCCGGTACCCAGCATCAGCAGTTCCATCAGCGGCCGTCCTGCTCCCGGATCGGTACCACGACGGGTCCGCTCGGTCGATCGAGAACCTCGACGCGGGCGCCGTAGATCTCGCTGAGGAGGTCCGAACGCAGAACGTCGGCCGGTGATCCGTCTGCCACCACGCGGCCCCGATCGAGCAAGACGATGCGCGATCCGTACTGCCCCGCGAGAGTGAGATCGTGCATCGCGGCAATCACGGTGATGTTGTCCGACAAGCGCATTGCCTCCACAAGATCGAGGACCTGCTGCTGGTGTCCGATGTCGAGGGCGCTGGTGGGCTCGTCGAGGAGCAGCACTTTCGGTTCCTGCGCGAGCGCTCGGGCCAGCACTACTCGCTGCAATTCACCGCCGGACAGTTCGGTAGCCCGGCGATCGGCAAATTCAGTGAGGTCCAGGCGCTGAATGACGTTGTTGATCACCATGCGATCGGCGGCGGTCTCCGTGCCGAAGCGTCGTAGATACGGAGTTCGGCCGAGCGCGACAAGTTCTTTGACTGTTGCGCCCTCCGGTACCACGGGCCGTTGTGGCATCAGCGCGACAACTTGAGACATGGCTTTGCGACCGGCATCTCGAGGGTTACGGCCGGAGACGGTGAGTTGGCCGGCAGACGGAATCAACCCGGCGAGCGCATGCATCAGCGTGGTTTTCCCGGCGCCGTTCGGTCCCACAACAGCAACCCATTCACCCTCTGCAACGTCGAGTCCGATGCCGTCGACAACGTTGTTGCCGCCCAGGACAACCCGAAGGTCCTGGCAGTGAACGGCAAACTCGGTCATGCCGACACCCGACTGCGGCGTAGGACGAGCAGGAAGAACGGGGCGCCGATCATGGCTGTCACAACGCCGATGGGAAGTTCGGCGGGGGACATCAATGATCGGGCGGCAACGTCGGTGAGGACGAGGAACGCTGCGCCCAGCATCAGCGACAGCGGGAGAAGCAGTCGATGCGAAGGTCCTGCGACCAGTCGAACGGCATGGGGAACAACAATTCCCACAAAGCCGATGAGGCCGCTGGCACTGACCACTGCTGCTGTTCCGAGAGTTGCCGCAAGAACCAGGACGAGTCGAGAGCGGGCGGGATCCACACCGAGACTGGCTGCCTCCACGTCACCAACTGCCATGACGTCGAGTACTCGACGGTGAATCAGGATGACTACCGAGGCCACAATCACGTACGGCAGCACAACAAGAACTTCCGACCAACCGTCCGTCGACAGACCGCCGAGCAACCACGAATAGACCTCGCGCAGTGAATCGTCGAACCGTTGCTGCACAAAAGTTTGCGCGGCATTGGTGAACGCGGCCACCGCAACGCCGGCCAGAATGATGACGACCGCGTTCTGGGCGCCGCCGATACTGCGGCCCAGAGCGTACGTGATGAATACGGCTAGAACGCCACCGACAAAGGCGGCCATGGGGATTCCGAACATTCCCACAGCCCCGCCGGAGACGATAGCCAACGTTGCGCCAAGTCCGGCACCACTGGACACTCCCAGAAGATACGGATCGGCCAACGGATTTCGGAACACACCCTGATACGCGGCTCCCGCGACGGCCAGCATCGCGCCCACCAAGGCACCCAGGACTACGCGGGGAAGTCGGATCTGCCAGAGAATTGCCTGCTGTTGAACGGTCAGCCCGGAATCGATATCGACGCCCGGAATCCCGTCGAGCAGTTCGAGAATGACCCGATCAGGGGTAAGGCCTGCCGGTCCCACCAGAACGCCGATCAACAGTGACACGCATAAAATGAGTGCGGCACCGACCAGCGCGGTGGTTCGATGGTTCGCGAGACCGGCCTTGTGCATCAGAGAACTCAGGCCGTCGGAACCTGCGCCACGATCGCGGCAACAGCTTTCACCTGGTCGGTGACGCGGGGTCCCCATCGACTGGACAGGTCTTCGTCGAGTACGTGGATCTGGTTGCCGGTCACAGCCTTCATCCCGTTCCAACCGGGGCGCGCTGCAACAGCTTCCGCGGTGACACCGCAGCACTGCGAGTCAGCCAGGAAGATCAGATCAGGGTTGGCCTGAACCACGAACTCCGCCGAAAGCTGCGGGTAATCGCCCTGAGCGGCTGCGTCGGCGATGCTCTTCATGCTGAACAGGCCGTAGATCTGGCCGATGAAACTTGTGCTCGTCACCGTGTAGAGCGAGGAGTCGAGTTCGTGGAAGTACGTGAGGGGCTGCTCGCGGGCCGGAACGCTCGCCACCGCTGCGTCGATTTCGGTGCGCATGTCACTGACCACCTCGGCGCCCTCTTCCTCGTGGCCGGTTGCGATCGCGACGCGCTCGATCTGTGCGTAGACGTCGTCGATGCTCGTTGCCGCCGGCAGAAGGAGAGTCGGCACCTTTGCCTTCTGAAGCCCGGACACGAGGTCGTTCATGTCGTCGGACGCAATAACCAGATCCGGTGCGTAGCCGAGGATGGCTTCGACGTTGGGCGAGAAGCCGGACAGGTCGGTGACCGGGATGTCGGCCGGGTAGTCGGACTGGTTGTCGACCGCCTTGACCTGATCGCCCGCGCCAACAGCCCACAGCGTCTCGGTAGCGCTGGGGCTGAGTGAGACGATCGACGTCGGACGCGCCGCGATCGTGATGTCGGTGCCAGAACCGGTGGGACCGGATTCCACCGTCACGGGGAATGAGCCGTCGGAGACCGCTGACGTGGTGGGGGCGTCGGAGGTGGTGGAACTGCTGCAGGCACCGGCCAACAGCGCCGTACTCACCGCCAGCGCCGCAAAGATCGATCGGAACGTGCGTGTCGGCCGAATGTTCACAGCCACCCCTCCATCAGTGCGGAGAAAGTCGCCATGCGGCGCGGCCGGAGGGCTGGGCTGCACGAGCGTCCTTCGTCCGAGGACCATCGTGTCGCCACGAGGCTGGGTGACCTGACTCGTTCATCCGTGGGTATACGGACAACTTCACAGTTGCGTCGACAGTGCCGGGCTTTCACCGGACTTCACAAGCAGCGTGGCACCCCGGAAACCCGGGGCATTTGCACTTTACAGGGGCGGCCACTCTTGACTCGAGCGGCAAAGGCACGGTAAATATCTATTCCACTAATGAACTAGTGAAAGGGTTCGGATGATCGACTTCCGTATCGACCGCCGATCCGGCATTCCCACCTACGTGCAATTGGTCGTCCAGGTGAAGCAGGCACTACGGCTCGGTGACCTACAGGTCGGTGACCGTCTGCCTACCGCCAAGGATGTTGTGGGGGCTCTTGCCATCAACCCCAACACTGTTCTGAAGGCTTACAAGGAACTCGAACGCGACGGTCTTGTTGCGCCGCGGCCGGGGTTGGGGACGTTCGTGACCAAGTCGCTCGCGAAGCCGGGCATGGCGGAGAACTCCGCTCTGCGGGCAGAGCTTTCTCGATGGGTGCGTGACGCAGTGGCGGCGGGCCTCGAGCGCACGGATATCGAGGCACTGGTCGACATGGAACTCGAGCGTGAGTTCGTCAAATCTGATTCGTCCGAGAGTGAGGGGGAGACATCGTGACCGAGCAAGAATCAGCGCTCACCATGGCTGACGTGGACAAGCGCTTCGGGCGCAAGAAGGTGCTCGACGCATGCACCTTCGAAGTCGAGGCAGGGAGCATCACCGCGCTTGTCGGCGTCAACGGTGCCGGCAAGTCGACACTCATGTCCTTGGCAGTGGGATTGACGACGCCGGATCACGGCGCGATTTCCGTACTCGGCGCCGCTCCGAGTCGTGACGGCATCAGCCCGGGCCTGGCCTATCTGGCCCAGCATAAACCGCTGTACCCGAAATTCACTGTCGCGGAACTACTTCGGTTCGGCGCCTACACCAATGACAGCTGGGATGCGAAGTACGCGCTTGCCTTGGTGGAACGTGCGGACATTCCGCTCGATGCGAAGGCCAAGACGCTCTCTCCCGGTCAACGAACCAGGGTGGCACTGGCTTTGGCACTCGGACGTAGGCCGAAGCTGTTGCTTCTCGACGAACCGTTGGCAGATCTGGATCCCCTTGCCAGGCGGTCTGTCGCTACCTCGCTGCTCGAAGATGTCGCAGAGCACGGCACAACCGTCCTATTGTCTTCACACATCATTTCCGAATTGGCAGACGTCTCGGATCGGTTACTTCTTCTCGGCGACGGCAATGCTCGACTCTCCGGATCGTTGGATGAATTGGTCTCAGCCCATTACGTATTGGTTGGTGATGGCGATCCGTCGGACGTGGTGGGTGGCGGCACTGTTGTTCACACCGATGTCGGGCTGCGTCGAAATTCTCACCTCGTAGCCGGCCGTCGACCGAACGAACTACCAGGTTGGACTGTCGACGATGCAACTCTGGACGACCTGGTGCTCGGGCATCTGAGTGCGGAAGCGAAGGTGTCGGCATGATCTGGGTTACCTGGCGTCATCATCGGACGTCACTCATTGTCTCGCTGGGAATCATTGCGGTGCTGGCTGTTACAGCCTTGGTAGGTGGCGCATTCGTCATGAGTGACAGCAGTGCTCGACCCATCGGATCGTTTCTCGAATGTTTCGGCAACACAACGACGGTCTGTGCGGCTGAAACTGCTCTCACGGCAACCACCGTCATTGCAACGATGCTGCCGGTGTTTTTGGGAGCGTTGGTTGGCGTAACGGTGTTCTCGCGGGATATCGAGCAGGGAACACATGTGCTGGGGCTTACCCAGTCGGTCAGCCGGGCTCGCTGGTTCTGGACAAGAGTGCTGGTTGTCTTTGTCCCCATCGCCATGGCTGCTGCTGTCCTCGGGTTCGTTCTCGAATGGACCCGCGCTGTCGGAGGGAGGGACAGCTACGCATTCGTCAGTGGCGGGGGGCAGCCCTTCGGTGTGTCAAGTCTGACATATCCGCTCTTTCAATCGAGCGGATTGGCCTTGGGTGCTTACACTTTCATGGCTCTAGTGCTCGGAGCGGCGCTTGCTTTGCTGGTGCACAGTTCGATCGGCGCAATGGCGCTGACTATGGTCGGCGTAGTTGGTGTACTGGTGATGTTTCAGTTTGTTGCCAGGCCGCACTACGCGCCGGTGGGGATCGAGAAGTCACCCCTGTCCGGGGGAAGAATTTACACGGCTGTTGAAGGTGCATTTGTTCCCGGACTGAATTGGGAAATCGAGCAGGGTTACGTCGATATCCAAGGCAATTTTGTGGACGTTCGCTACGACGAATGCACCTGGAGTGGATCGGACGACGGGAACGACCCGTACGAACAGCGGTCCGAGGAGACCGGCGCCCAGTACGACGTTCGTATGGAGGCGGTCTTGGCCCAGCAGGATCGGGACATGGAGGTCTGCTTGCACGAGCAAGGAGCAGACCACTACGAGGTCCGCTACCATTCGGCCGATCAGTTCCGCCGATTCCAGTTGACGGAAGCTGCTCTGACTCTCGTTCTTTCGGGACTGTTCTTGATCCCCGCGCTCTGGGGTCTACGACGCCTCAAGCCGTAATGCTCAGCCGGTGACCGGTGCGACGCTCAGCTGATTGATGTTCGCGCCGGTCATCGAGCAACCCTCGGTGGGGTAGGGGAGGAACACCGCATCGTAGGAGTTGGGCGGGTACACACGTAGTCCGGCGACGTCGGTGACACCACACTGGTCGGCCGGATAGTTCTCGACGTTGGTGGCGCGAACCAAGGCGGTTCCAGCGGAACCCGGTGCGAGGGAGACCGCAGATCCGGAGCCAGTGCGCGTTGCCGCTGCGCCCACCTCGCTGCCGTCTGCGCCGGTTACGTAGGAAACGCCGGGAAACCCGTCGAGGGTGCAGGTGCGCGTGCTGGTGTTGGTGAAGACCACCGGTAGTTCGGTGGAACCGGCGGCGCCGCTTGCCTGTCCGAGGGTGACGCTGAGTTCTGCGACCGTGCAGTTCTCAGGACTGACCTGTGTACTCGATGCTGCCGAGTGGGTCGCGTGCGTAGTTGTTGCCGGAGCCGGGCCGGGCGCTGCGGATGTCGGTAGCGCCGAGGTAGTGGTGGGAACAGTAGTGCTGGTGGCTGTGTCGGAGCTGTCGGATCCGCAACCGCTGACGAGGGCAATTGCGGTCAGCGGTGCTGCGAGCAGGACGATCCGACGTATTACTGTGGGATTCATGGTTCGCTCCTCCGGCCAGCCGACATGTGTGTCCGGTATATCCGAATCATGGCTGGGATGTGCGGGAATGCGGCAACTGAGTGCGCCATTTCACGCACCGAACGTGAGGAGATTCGATGCCGACAGTTCCGAACGCGAGGCCTGATCCCGACCCACATGACATCAAGCGCTGGCGACGCTATCTCGCCGACGAGCAGGCAGAAGCCGCGGTGTACCGCGACCTCGCAGGGCGGCGCACCGGTGAGGAACGCGAGATCCTCCTTGCGCTCGCCGAAGCTGAGGGTCGGCACGAGGCACACTGGCGTGCCCTCCTCGGCGAACACGTCGGAAAGCCGATGCCCGGCGACATACGCACTCGTATCCTCGGGTTCCTCGCCCGACGATTCGGCTCGGTTTTCGTTCTTGCGCTCGCTCAACGTGCAGAGACCCGATCGCCTTACCCGAACGACGCGGATGCAACTGCCTCGATGGGTGCCGACGAGAAGATCCACGAAGAAGTGGTGCGCGCGCTGGCAACTCGTGGGCGCAATCGGCTTTCGGGGACCTTCCGCGCGGCCGTGTTCGGCGCAAACGACGGTCTGGTGAGTAACTTGGCCCTGGTTCTCGGTATCAGTGGTAGTGGCGTCTCGAATCAGATCGTGTTGCTCACCGGCATGGCCGGACTGCTTGCAGGCGCACTGTCGATGGGTGCCGGTGAATACGTTTCCGTCCGCTCGCAACGTGAATTGTTGGAAGCGTCCACTCCAGGTACCGACGCGCGCGATGCCGTCGGATTGCTCGACGTCGACGCCAACGAGTTGGCTCTGGTGTACCGAGCCCGCGGTATGACGGCAGAGGAAGCCGAAGTGAGAGCGGCGGAGGTCCTGAAGCACAACAACTTCGGTGTGACAGATGTCGAAGACACTCACGAGTCTGTCGGCACCGGTTTGGGAGCTGCAGCCGCCAGCTTCTGTTTCTTTGCCTCCGGCGCAATCATTCCCGTGCTGCCGTACCTGTTCGGGCTGGAAGGTGTGACGGCCCTGATTGTGGCTTCGCTGCTGGTGGGTATTGCCCTTCTGGGCACCGGCGTTGTTGTCGGACTGCTCTCCGGCGGGCCGCCTTTCAAGCGGGCGCTCCGTCAGCTTGCCATCGGTTACGGCGCCGCGGCGGCAACATATCTACTCGGAATGCTGTTCGGGACATCGTTGTAGAGCACCGGCCTCGAGGCCGCACGATCTCGAGGCCGGCGTCACCAGCTCGCTACAGGTCTCGGGCCAGCGCTCGGCCTGCCGCGCGGCCCGAGAAGATGCAACCACCGAGGAAGGTTCCCTCCAAGGCGCTGTACCCGTGGACGCCACCGCCACCGAAGCCGGCAACCTCGCCAGCTGCATAGAGGCCGTCGAAGACGCTGCCATCGGCCTTGATCACTTGCGAGTCCAGATTGGTTTCCAAGCCGCCGAGCGTCTTTCGGGTGAGGAGGTGCAGGCGAACAGCGATCAGTGGGCCGTTCTTGGGGTCCAGGATCTTGTGCGGAGCAACGACGCGCACGATTTTGTCTGCCAGCAGATTACGGGCACCGTGGATGGCGGTGACCTGGAAGTCCTTGCTGTACTTGTTGTCTACCTCGCGGTCGCGGGCGATCATTTCGCGCTCGATGTCCTCGAAATCGAGTAGTGGCGTGTCGGTCAGGGCATTCATGCCGTCGACCAAGTCGCGAAGGTTGTTGCGCACCACGAAGTCCGCGCCCTTCTGCTTGAAGGCTTCGACAGGGCCGGGTGCACCCTTCTTGATGCGTTCGAGGAGGAGCTTGAAATCTCGATTGGTGAAGTCCGGATTCTGCTCCGATCCCGAGAGTGCAAACTCCTTCTCGATGATCTTCTGATCGAGGATGAACCACGTGTACTCGTGGCCGCTGTCGAGGATGTACTTGAAGGTGCCCATCGTGTCGAACCCGGGGAAGTTGGGTACCGGAAGACGCTTGCCGGTAGCGTCGAACCACATCGACGACGGTCCGGGGATGATGCGGATTCCGTGGTTGGGCCAGATGGGATTCCAGTTCTGGATGCCTTCTGTGTAGTGCCACATGCGGTCGCGGTTGACGATGTTTCCGCCCGCTGATTCGGTGATTTCGAGCATCCGTCCGTCGACGTGTGCGGGTACGCCGGTCAGCATGTGCTTCGGCGCCTTGCCGAGTCGTTCCGGCCAGTTCTTCTTCACCAGCTCGTAGTTGCCGCCGATTCCGCCGGAGGTCACCACGACGGCCTGTGCGGCGAACTCGAATTCGCCGACCGGGGTCCGGGAACTCTCAACTCCGCGAAGGTTGTTGGAAGGTTCCAGAACGGTGCCGCGGACGCCGGTGACAGCGCCGTCGGTGACCACCAGTTGATCGACCTGGTGGCGGTGCTTGAACGTGACCAGTCCGCGTTTCTGGGCGGCGATCACTCGGCTCAGGAACACGTCGACGACGCCGGGGCCAGTTCCCCAGGTGAGATGGAATCGCGGTACGGAATTGCCGTGTCCGAGAGCCATTCCGCGGCCGCGCTCGGCCCAGCCGACGTTGGGCATCAACCGAAGCCCCAAGTCGTGCAGGTACTGACGCTTGTCGCCGGCCGCGAATTCGACGTACGCCTTTGCCCATTGACGAGGCCAGTGGTCTTCGCGATCCCGATCGAAGGCCGCGGTACCCATCCAGTCCTGCATGGCGAGGTCGAGTGAGTCCTTGATGCCGAGTCGGCGTTGTTCCGGACTGTTGACGAGGAACAGTCCGCCGAGTGACCAGAACGCCTGAGCGCCGAGGTTGGCTGCATTTTCCTGTTCTACGACAAGGACTTTGCGTCCCGCCCGGGTCAGTTCGTACGTGGCGACAAGGCCGGCAAGCCCGGCCCCGACAACGATGACGTCGGCATGTTCGCTCATGGGGACTCCTCTGATGATGGGTGGGGCGGGATTGGTTCGGTGTAGGACAGCAGGATTCGAGTAAAGATGTCGAGGCGAAGGGCAAACGCGGCGTCGGTGTCGGGATCGACCAGGCACTGCACGCTGGTGCCGTCGTGAACGGCGACCAGGGCGCGCCCCAATGTGGTCGGATCTCCCACGATGCGCCGTCCGACGTCACCGAGTGCGGACTGCACCAGGGGAAGCAAAGTCTGGAGTATCGCGTCTTCGCGGTCGGCCACTGCAGTTCGCAGTGCATCGTTGCGGAGTGCGTGCGCCGTGAACTCGGCATTGATCCGGTACCACTGCGCGTCTACCGGGACTACGGAAACAATCCGTCCGACGACGGCAGTCATGTCGAGGGAGTCGGTACTGATTGCGGCGGTGGCTGACTTCAGGTCAGCGAGCATTGCGGCGGACTTTTGTTCCCACATGGCAAAAAACAGTTGGTCAAGGGAGTCGAAGTTGGAGTAGAAGGCGCCACGTGAGTATCCGCCTCGTTCGCAGATCTGCTCGACGGTTGCGTGTCCGAATCCCTGGTCGCCAAAAACCTCAGCGGCGGCGTCGAGAAGTCGTTGACGCGTTTGACCTCGACGTTTAGTGACACGTTTTGTAGGGGAGGTGTCAACATCCGTCATCGGTACCTCCTTGTGCTGGTTTCCTAAACGATACACGGATGTATCCGATGCGATCGCGTATCGATAAATTTGCCTTTGACCGGTGTTTCTATCCGTATCTAGAAAATTCACAAGATTAACGAATATCTGTATATGTGCGGTGGCTGACGGTAAGAATCATCGCGATTTCAACCCTGTTGCCGGGCGCGCTCGAACGGTCTAATGGAGTCTTTGCCCCTGTTTGTTGTTGTCGATCCGAAGGAACTGCCATGTCCTTGCGCTTCCACTGGTACCTGCCCACCTATGGCGATTCCCGGAATCTGATGGCCGGTGGCCACGGCAGTGGCATGTCCGGAGATCGACCGGCCACACTGAAGTACCTCAATCAGATCGGCGCCGCAGCCGAGGCCAACGGCTTCGAAGCAGTCCTCACTCCCACGGGAGCCTGGTGCGAGGATGCCTGGCTGACGACGGCGATGATGATCGACACCACCGAAACCCTGAAATTCCTTGTCGCTCTGCGGCCCGGCCTGACGAGTCCGACGTTGGCAGCTCAGATGGCAGCAACATTTCAGTGGCAATCAGGTGGACGGTTGCTCCTGAACGTCGTGACCGGCGGCGAGGACTACGAGCAGCGGACGTTCGGCGACTTCCTGGACAAGAATCAGCGTTACGCGCGTTGCGGCGAGTACCTCGACGTCGTCCGTCAACTGTGGGCAGGCAACGGTCCGGTCGATTTCTCCGGCGAGTACGTCAGCGTGGAAAATGCTGAGCTGCATCGCCTTCCGGACCCGGTTCCGCCCGTCTTCTTCGGCGGATCGTCGCCCGCTGCGGGAACCGTCGCTTCGCGCTTTGCCGATACCTACCTCACCTGGGGTGAAACACCATCTGCTGTTGCCGCGAAAATCGCGTGGATCAGGGACTTGGCGGAGATCCAGGGGCGGCGGCTCGATTACGGAATTCGTTTGCATGTCATCAGTCGTGACACGGCCGAAGAAGCCTGGGCCGAGGCTGATCGTCTGCTCGGCGCTCTGGATCCGGCGACGGTGGAGCGTGCGCAGGCGAACCTCGCCCGGTCGAATTCGGAGGGCCAGCGCCTGATGAACGAACTGCATGGCGGTGGATCCGCATACCGGGAAGGCATCGGTGCGCGTTCACTGGAAATTGCGCCCAACCTGTGGACGGGAGTCGGATTGGTGCGCGGTGGTGCGGGTACCGCTCTGGTCGGTTCGCACGAGGAAGTTGCCGACAGAATTGCGGAATACGCGGCAATCGGGTTGGACCACTTCATCTTGTCGGGCTATCCACATCTCGAGGAGACCTACCAGTTCGGTGAGGGAGTTCGTCCCATCCTCGAGCGTCGTGGTCTGGTTCGCGGCGCAGTGGCGACTCGGGTGTAACCGCATGCGGGACATTGGTCCTTGATCTGCCTTCGGTCCATGCGACTCCGGCGGTTCGAACGACCCGGCAGGATGGGTGGTTCTACCCTTTGCTGGTTGCCGTCGAACGTGATCGAGAGGGATGTCAATGCTGATTCAGCGCCGAAGTGCAGTTCGTCGTGTAGTCGGGACCGTCGCTGTAGCAGCGGCAGCGCTCGGTGTCGGGGTGCTGATCAACCCGGCAGTCGCGTCGGCAGCAACGACGGCTCCCGAGGTGTCGTACTCGGTTGACGGTAACGACCTGACGCTGACGGTGCGCAATACCAACACGACGATCACCTCGTGGTGCCAGGTATTTGTCCTGAACGCGGCGGACGCGGCGGCTGTTGCCCAGGAGCCCGGCAAACTACTCGATCCGAATGTTGTTGTTTATCCGGATGTTTCGGATCCGCCCACGCTTTTCGGAGTCGGAGTGGGCTCGACCGTTACCAAGACTGCACCTGATCTTCCCGACGGTACGTACGCCGTTGTCGGCGGATGCGTCGACTTCCGCGACGGAAGTGGACTCACCCCGACAGTCGGAACTCCCGCCGTGGTTATCATCGGCGGTCCCCTCGGCGGCATCAATACCGGTAGTCTCACAGGACTGTTCGGCAGCTGAGCGGAGAAGGTTATGGCCACACGTGGATTCACCAGAATTCTCAGCGGAATTGCACTGGCGTCCGCTGCGGCGATCGGAATGGCATTTCTGACGCCGGCCGCTGCGTCGGCAGAGCGGGTTGTATTGCCACCCCCGCTCTCGGTGAGTGTGTCGGGCAACAACATTACGTTCACTATCAAGAATCCGAATCCGCGACTGAGCCTGATCAACTGCACACCGGCGATTGTCGATATCAGGAATCTGCCCGCCGTCATCAGTGACCCGGCGTCGTTGCTCGATCCCGGTGTCCTTGTCTATCCACAGGTTACGAACATCGGTGATCTGTTCGGAGTCCTTCCGCAGCGAGAGCTGACCAAGACTGTCACCGATATTCCCACCGGGGTTTACGCGGTTGTCGGTGCCTGCGTGTTCATTCCGAGTCTCATTCCGCCGATCACGACGCTTCCGGCAATAAGCTTGCCCGAAGTTGTGGTTGTCGGCGGATTCTTCGAAGGGCTCGGAACGGGAAGTGTTTCAGGCTCGTTGGAAGGTCTCGGGTTCGAGAGTGTGAACGATCTCATCGAGGCCTGGGAGCGGATCTCCGCCGGAAGTAGTGATTCGGGTAGCGGTAACGGCAGTGCCGTCAACACCGGCAGCAACAGCGAGAGCCTCGGCGCCAATCTCGGGAGCTTCGACTTCCACGGCGGCTCGGGCATAGATGTAGTCGTGCCCACCTCGTAGCGAGTTCAGGTTCGCGCGCGATGGCGTCGTACCGCGTCTCGATTTGAACAGGTCGGGGAGCAGTACCGTTGTCTGCCGTTGCGTGAGGTGTCGGCATAGATGTTGGTGCACTCCTCGAGGGAACATCGGCCCAGACGATGCATTCCGCGGCCCACGAGGTGTAGTGCCGTCCCAACTGAAAACAAGGCTTTCAGGACCTCGGCAAGCGACTGCTGTGGATCGCGGTAGTGCAGATGCCAGCCATCGCCCGCGTGATTGGTCATGCGCGGGTAGGCCGACGCTTGCTCCAACATGACGTTCACCAGTTCGGCACGGGCATTCTCATCTGTGACGTCGACGATTTTCGACCATTCGATCAGGAGGTCGAGCGTCTCTCCGAGGTCTTTCTCGGCGATGGGGAAATCGAGAATGATGCCCGCCTCGACGCAACGTTCGACGAGTTCATTCAGGTTCTGGGGATGGCGATTGGCCAGGTCGGCGGCCAAAGTCACCGCATATTCGCCGTAAGGGTTGAGATGCATAATGGCATTACATCATGGTTGTCGTATGAAGAAAACAGAACTTGCCAGCGTCAGGTGCATCCACCGGTGGGAAATCGAATCGCGTCATCGGACCAGCGAAGGGACTGTCACCTACCTGCGCTGCCACTGCGGGTCGTGGCAAACCCTGCTCACCGAATGGATGTCGGGGGGTACTGGCTCAGCCATATCGGCACCGACAAAGGCGCGGTCCAGGTCGTGATCGAATGCGCCGGTTAGTCGGCGCGTTCGGGTTAGTGTGCCGACATGGGCTTCTCGTTGACCTTCATGCGCATCAAGCAGGACGAGCAGGTTGATGCCGACCGCGGCGGCGTCGCCGACTTCCTCGAACGGCGTGGCCTGCAACTCGTTGCGGGCCGGTACGGAGGAGAGATCTTCGATCTCGACGGCAAGCCTCTGAGCTTCGACGATCGTTTCTCTGACCTGTACCTCGACCCACTGGACCAGGGCGATCCTTTGAGCGGCGGCATCTTCCACGCCAGCCTTTCTGCTGCAGAGTGCGCGTTCATCTACGAGCTGTGTGTCGCCGCCGGTTTCATGATCGTCAACCCCTCTGGTGATCCGACGTTTCTTGTGCCGCAGCGCAACCACGCGCCTGAAGACCTTCCGGAACTCGACGACGCGGCTTGGGTGGAGAGCCCCGCCGAACTTTTACAGGCCCTCAC
The DNA here is from genome assembly GCF_019334125.1 of Rhodococcus globerulus. Classification (NCBI taxonomy): domain Bacteria; kingdom Bacillati; phylum Actinomycetota; class Actinomycetes; order Mycobacteriales; family Nocardiaceae; genus Rhodococcus; species Rhodococcus globerulus. The sequence goes on along the minus strand of NZ_CP079698.1, from coordinate 3,715,117 downwards.
CGGGAGCTTCGACGAGTTCCGCGCGTATCGGAACAAAGTGCTCTCGCAGTACCCAGGCCGTCCACACTGAGTTTTTCAGTCAGCTCAAAGGCAACGGTTGGCGGACTCCTCCGACGAGCTCCCGCCGATATTGCGCTTACTAGTTCTCTCTAGGACACGCCCTAGATGACGGCATATTCGGCTAGCTGACTTGTACCGTCGATGGGCATGGACCCCGTACGCAATCCATATGCCCCTGGCGCCGGCCAACGGCCGCCAGAACTGGCCGGTCGAGACAAGCAGATAGACGCGTTCGACGTCGTGCTCGAGCGCATTGCCCGCGGTCGACCCGAACGCAGTGTTGTCCTGACCGGGCTCCGCGGTGTGGGAAAGACTGTGCTGCTGAACCAGCTCAGGTCGGCGGCCATCTCGAAGAGTTGGGGGACGGGCAAGATCGAGGCTCGCCCCGACCAAGACCTACGACGCCCACTGTCGTCGGCCCTGCACATGGCCGTCCGGGAGATTGCGGTCTCGCATCGCGATCCTGAGCGGGTCGAGCAGTTTCTCGGTGTTCTGAAATCGTTTGCGCTCCGGGCGACGGCAGACAAGGGGATGCGTGAGCGGTGGCAACCAGGTATTGACGCCCCGGCGCTCAAGGGGCGGGCCGACAGCGGCGACATCGAAATCGACTTGGTCGAACTGCTGATGGATGCGTCGTCGTTGGCGCGGGACGTCGGTGTCGGTATCGCGATTTTCATCGACGAGATGCAGGACCTCGGTGCAGCGGACGTATCGGCGATCTGTGGGGCCTGCCACGAATTGAGTCAGGACGCAGCACCTTTGATCGTGGTCGGAGCGGGACTTCCGCACCTGCCTGCAGTGTTGTCGGCATCGAAAAGCTATTCGGAGCGGCTGTTCAGCTACCACCGGATCGATCGACTCGAACGTGATGCGGCAGACCAGGCGTTGATCGCACCCGCCGCACGTGAGGATGTCGAGTTCACGGACGCAGCGCTCGACGCTCTGTACGCCGCGGCGGACGGCTACCCCTATTTTGTTCAGGCTTACGGAAAAGCCACGTGGGATGTGGCCGCGTCGAGTCCGATCACGAAAGACGATGTGCGGGTAGGTGCTCCGACGGCCGAGGAGGAATTGGCGGTCGGGTTCTTCGGATCACGGTATGAGAGAGCAACCCCGGCAGAGCGGGAGTACATGCGAGCCATGGCAGATCTGTCCGGTGACGACGGGCCGGTGGCGACGGCAGCGATCGCGGTTGAACTCGGACGCAAGCCCGCATCGTTGTCGCCGGCGCGTGACGGGCTGATCAAGAAGGGACTGATCTACTCCGCGGAGCGAGGCTCGATCGGATTCACGGTGCCGCACTTCGGCCGCTACTTGCGTGGGCAGGCAGAGTGAACGCGCTCGAGACCGCGTGGGATCGGGTTACGGCGATCAGCCCTGCTCCGCAAGCCTGGGTAGTTCCGCTGGCAGCGCTTGTCGCCGTGGTGATCGTCCTCGAACCACACCTGTGGCAGGTTGCCCGCAACGTCGTGACCATCGCGCATGAGGGTGCTCATCTCATTGTTGCTGTCCTGGTCGGCCGCCGGTTGAAAGGTCTTCGGCTGCATTCGGATACGTCGGGGGTTGCCATCTCTTCGGGTAAACCGACAGGATTCGGCGTTATCGTGATGACGTTCGCGGGCTATGTGGGTCCGTCGATTCTCGGACTGGGAGCGGCCGCGTTGTTGGGTGCGCAACGGGCGGTGTTGGTGTTGTGGATCGGACTGTTTGTTGTTGCGGTGATGATGGTGTTGATCCGCAATCTGTACGGAGTGTTCTCGCTTGCCGTTGTGGGGGCGGCGCTGTTTGCTCTCGTGTGGTGGGGATCGGCAGAACTGCAAGTGGCTGCCGCATACTTCTTGACGCTCTTCCTGCTGTTTGCCGGACCCCGCCCGGTCGTCGAACTGCAGCGTCAGCGGAGCCGCCGCGGCGGTGCGCCGGATTCCGACGCGGATCAACTGGCCAGACTCTCGCCGATACCCGCGATCGTGTGGGTCACGTTGTTCTTCGTGGTGAACGTGGGAGTGCTGGCTGTCGGCGGTTGGTGGATCCTGCGTCCAGTGATTGCTTGAGTATCGATTGATCAATCTACAGGTATCTAGCTAATGGGCTAGATACCTGTAGATATTGATCACGCGATGTCTTCCTCGTCGCCTGCAGCCACCCTCTGCAAACCTCGGTAAGCGTCGTTGGCGCTTTGACGGCCGGCGATGACCGCCTCGACCTCCGCCGCGATCGGCATGTCCACGCCGTACTCGCGGGCCAGAGCCATGACCGTCGGAGCGGTTTTCACGCCCTCGGCAACTTGACCCAGTTTCTCGACGGCTTCCTCGACTGTCAGGCCCTGCGCCAGTGCTTCGCCCACCCGGCGGTTGCGGGAGGTGGGAGCCATGCAGGTGGCAATCAAATCGCCGACGCCGGTCAAGCCGGCAAAGGTTCGTGGATTGGCGCCCATCGCTTCGCCCATCCGGGTCATCTCCGCGAGCCCACGAGCCAACACCATGGCGCGGGTGTTGTCGCCGACGCCCAGACCGTCGGCCATTCCGGACGCGATCGCGACGATGTTCTTGAGGACGCCGCCGAGTTCACATCCCAGGACGTCGGTGTTGCGGTAGACGCGGAACACCGACGACGCAAAGAGTGGCTGCAGTGCTGCGGCAACGCGGTCGTCCTGCGTCGCGACAACGGAGGCGGCGGCCATGCCGTCGACAATCTCCTTGGCGATATTGGGTCCGGCGAGAAGCCCGACAGGGTGTCCGGGCAGGCACTCGGCGATCACCTCGGTGGGGCGCTGACGCGTACCGGGTTCGAGACCCTTGGCGAGCGACAGGATCGGTACCCACGCGCGAACCTCGTTGGAGATCTCGGCAAGTGTGGAACGAACGGCATGCGACGGAACGCCGCAGACCAGAACGTCGGCCTCGCGCGCTGCCTGAACCAGGTCGGATGTCGCTTTCAACCCTTTCGGAAGCCTGCGTTCACCGAGGTACCTGCCGTTGGTGCGCTGGGAGTTGATCTCGTCAGCGGTGTCCGCACTGCGTGCCCACAACAAGGTGGGGGTGTTGCGGGCGGCCAGCCCGGCAACCGTGGTTCCCCAGGATCCTGCGCCGAGTACAACGACGCGTACCGGGCGGGCCATCAGAGTGCGCTCTCGGGCGTAGCGAGTGATGTCATGGTTCCAAGCGTTCCACTTGCGGAGCGGTTGCGGAGCAAATCAGCAGAGTCTGTGGCTCGGCTTACTTACGTCGTGCTCGGCGGCGCGGATGTGCGCATGGTTTCGACGGCGTCGGCGGACTCCGCGACTATCGACCGCATCGCGGCTTCGGCGGCGTCGGCGTCACCGGACTGGATTGCCGACGCGACCACTCCGTGCAGGTGAATGGCTTCCGGATCAGCTTCGTGGGGCATCAGGGCGTGGCGGGTTCGGCCCTCGAGGATCTCCACGACGATCTGTGACATCGCACGCAGCATCGGGTTTCCGGACGCTGCGAGCAGTGTGCGATGAAAGTCCGAATCATGCCCCAGATAGGCGTCGGTGTCTGCAGCCCGTGAGGTAGCTGACATTCCGATCACAGCCGCAGTGAGCGCGCCGCACTGCTGCGGGGTGGCCCGGGTCGCGGCCAAGCGAGCGGCCAGAGGTTCGATTCCCGAGCGTAGTTCGCTGAGGATCGACAGTTGCTCGAACCGGCCGGGGCCGGCCAATTGCCAGCGGATGACAGTGGGATCGAGCGCGTTCCAATGCTCCGATCCGAGGATCGTGATTCCGACGCGTCGACGCACCGATGCGAGGCCGAGTGATTCGAGTACTCGCACGACTTCCCGGATGACTGTGCGGGACACGTCGTAGCGGGTTGCGACTTCATCCGCGGAGATCGTGGTGCCCGGCGCGAGGGCACCACTGACGATGTCCTGACCCAGTTGTTCCAGCATCGAGTCATGCAGTTGCTGAAACGGGAGTGAGGCCATGCGTAGATCGTCCCATGTGTATGGATTAAGCCCGATGAAAGTCCGATAAATACTACAAATTAGTGTCTGGTCTTGAAATTGTAGGTTAATTGAGGAACAGTGACCTCCATCACTCGTTGGACTGGAGTCCCTATGAACACCACAGCACTGCTGGCAGCCGAGGTCGTCCCGGCTGGAAGCGATGCTCGACTGATCATCGCCGCCGTTGCGGGCGTCGCCGTGATCATCGCGCTCATCACCTGGCTCGATCTGCACCCCTTCCTTGCTCTGTCGATCGGAGCGGTAGGCGTCGGATTGGCTGCAGGGCTCGGATCGGCTGAGTCCGTTGCGGCCTTCGCGACAGGGTTCGGCTCGACGATGGGCGGCGTCGGCATTCTCATCGGCTTCGGTGCCATGTTCGGCAAACTGCTGGCCGACTCCGGCGGTGCTGATCGAATAGTGGACACCCTCGTCAGTCGATCAAGTGACCGGGCGCTGCCGTGGACGATGGCTCTGGTTGGCGCCGTCATCGGTCTGCCGATGTTCTTCGAGATCGGCCTCGTCCTGTTGATGCCCGTCATCATTCTGGTGGCCAGGCGGTCCGGGCAGTCCTTGATTCGTATCGCGATTCCCACCCTCGCGGGTCTGTCTGCGATGCACGGTTTGGTTCCGCCGCACCCCGGACCGCTGGTCGCCGTTTCCGCGTTGAACGCCAACCTCGGTCTGACATTGGCACTTGGTGTACTCGTTGCCATCCCGACGGTGATCCTGGCCGGCCCGGTCTTCGGCAAGATCGCTGCCCGCTGGGTAGATGTCAAAGTTCCCGATCTCTTTGTCACAGGCGAGGATCGGGGCGAAGAGGAGAAGGTGCAGCGCCCCAGTTTTGCGGCCACTCTTGCCTCGATCATGCTTCCCGTGGTGCTCATGCTCGGCAAAGCTCTGGCCGAGGTCATCGCCCCTGATTCCGAATCGCTCCCCAAATCGGTACTGGACTTCCTCGGAACCCCGGTTGTTGCTTTGGGACTCGCAGTTCTGGTCGGCATGGTGCTGCTCGGACGCGGCGGCGGAATGGATCGCAAGGCCATTTCGAAGTCACTCGAGAGTTCACTGCCGCCGATTGCCGGCATCCTGCTGATCGTCGGCGCCGGTGGTGGTTTCAAGCAGGTGCTTATCGACACCGGTATCGCTGACGTGATTGCCGACGCGATCAAGGGCAGCAGCTTGCCGGTGCTCTTCCTCGCGTGGCTGGTCGCTGTATTGATCCGCGTCGCAACAGGTTCGGCAACCGTGGCGACAGTCACGGCCTCCGGGATCCTGGCTCCTGTTGCCGCCGAGCTCTCTTCGACTCACGTTTCGTTGATGGTGCTGGCAATCGGCGCGGGTTCGCTCTTCCTTTCACACGTCAACGACGCAGGATTCTGGTTGGTCAAGGAATACCTCGGCGTCACCGTTGTGCAGAACCTCAAGACGTGGACGGTGATGGAGTGCATTATCTCGGTGTCCGGACTTGCCGGTGTCCTTGTCCTGAGCGCAATTATCTAGGGGATTGGCATGACTGAGAAAGCAGCACAGAAGAATCCCGTGCTTGTCGTGATGGGTGTATCGGGCTCCGGCAAATCGACTGTCGGCGGAATGATTGCCGGCGCGATGGGCTGGGATCTCCAAGAGGGCGACGATCTGCACCCGCAGGCCAACATCGAGAAGATGGCTACCGGGCATCCGTTGAACGACGACGACCGCTGGCCGTGGTTGGACAAGATCGCGCAGTGGATCACGCAACATACCGATGCAGGGCAGCCGGGCATCGTCACGTGCTCGGCACTCAAGCGCAGTTACCGCGACATACTGCGGGGTGAGAACGTCGTGTTCGTTCATCTTGCCGGTTCGCGCGATCAGATCGGCCAGCGGCTGACCGCGCGCCTCGACCACTACATGCCGCCGTCACTGCTGGACTCGCAGATCTCCACGCTCGAGCCGATCGACCCGGATGAACAGGCGATCATCATCGACGTCGGTGGTAGTCCAGTCGAGATAGTGGAGGAAATTCTGCGACGGCTCGAAGAGCTCGGATACTGAGTTCGGGCGCCAGCCTGTCCTGTCGAAATTGCGTCGGTTATCGTTCAGTCAAGGTATGTGTAACTCGGATACACAAAATGCCTTGACCTGGGAGGACGCTATGCGGACGCGAGATTCGACGGTATGGCACTGGAACGTGAGCCCGCGCGCACGGTTCATCTTTGCTGTGACCAGGACATTTGTGAAGCCCGCATTCACCTACTGGCCGACCAGTGACCGCGGGATCCGGCAACTCGAAAAGCTCGACGCGCTTGCCGACCGCCTACCCAAGCCCAAGAATCTAGACATCGAACCGCTGACGATGGGCGGGGTTTCCTGCGAGAAAGTGACGCACCCGCGCCGCGCTACCGGCGCGCTCGAGGGAGCCACCATTCTCTACTTCCACGGCGGTGGATTCATCTTCTGCGGACTTGCCACCCACCGAGCACTGTGTGGCCTCCTGTCCGCCAAAGCCGGCGTCCCGGTGATCTCCGTTCGGTACCGACAATTGCCCGAAGGGTCGATCGGCACGTCCGTGGTTGACGCCATGGCCGCGTACACGGCACTTCTCGAGACCGCGGAAGACCCGAACAAGATTGTGGTTGCCGGTGATTCGGCAGGCGGCTACCTGGCAATGAAGGTCGCCGAGATAGCAGCGCTGCGCGGAATCACACGCCCGGCCGCCGTTGTCGGGTACTCGCCGCTCCTCAACGTAGACCTCGAAGAGCACGATCCTGATTTCATGAAACGCGATGCGTACCTGCCGATGTCGCAGGTCGAGAAACTCAAGGATCGATGGTTGAACGGACCGGACAACATTGTCGGCGAGCAGTCACCGATCAACGCCGATCCGAAGTTGCTTGCGCCCTCGTTTCTGGTGTGCGCTGAGTACGAACTGATGCGCCCGGACGTGGAAATAATGACCGAAAACTTCATCAAGGCAGAGCAAACCGTCGAAACCCACATCTGGAGTGGGCAGATCCATGCCTTCCCGGTGATCGGCAAGGCGCTGCGTGAAGGGCGCACGATCGTTGATCTGAGTATCGCGTTCCTGGAACGTACCTTGGCGTCGAAGCGTCAGATCAGCGCCTGACATTTCTCTATTTGTCGGCTTCTGTCCGGGTCAGGAATGCCAGAACGGCCGAGACCCGGGCGTCGATCCTGTTTCGCTGAATCGCTTCCCAAACCTGGCTTAGGCATTTGCGTCAGGATTTAGTGGACGGCCGGGGCCAAATTCGGATAGCAGTTCACGGCTGGGAGTTCGTTGTCATAAGCGACCACTGGACGGGAGAGTCGGTTCTCATCGCCAGGTGGGCGACTTATCGTGGCAGCACGCAAGTGTTCCGGTTGTCGGGTATCGGCGACGGGTTTCGAGAGGGGTGTCACATCGTGAGTGCCGCACATGGCGTGGGCGCGAAGTAGCGGAGTCCGGATGCAACGGATTTGAACGGGACGCAGCGGAGGCCCAGGAAATGGCGATTTCCGCACCGAGATAACAGAATTCGTAGACGATCAGGAGATCATTCATGACAGTCCATCCAGAAGTTGCGGCAATGCTGGCCGCGCTGGAATCCGGATTCCCGGACGTGACGAAATTCCCGCCAGTCGAACTGCGTGAGCTGATTCGTAGTCGGCGTGCTCCGCTGCAGGGGCTACCGGACATGCGCGAGGTTCACGATCTCACGATCGACGGTCCGGGAGGAGATCTGTCGTTGAGGGTGTTCCGGCCGCACACAGATCATGATGATCTGCCGGTCGTGGTGTTCGCACACGGCGGAGGTTTCGTATTTTGCGATCTCGACAGTCACGACGAATTCTGTCGCTCGATGGCGGAAGGTGTTGGCGCTGTGGTGGTTGCAGTTGACTACAGGCTTGCTCCTGAGCATCAGGCTCCGGCAGCGCATGATGATGTGTACGCAGCCTTGGAATGGGCGGCAAAAAATGCGGGTGACTACGGCGCAGATCCGTCGAACATCGTCCTCGCTGGGGACAGCGCCGGTGGAAATCTTGCAGCCACTGTATCCATTGCGGCGCGAGATCGAGGGGGCCCGGCAATTGCGGCGCAGGTTCTCCTGTACCCGGTGATAGACGACGATTTCGAGACGGAATCGTATCGGCTGTACGGCACCGGCTACTACAACACCACTTCGGCGATGAAGTGGTACTGGCAGCAATATGCACCCAACGGAACCGACGATCCTCGTGTGATTCCGACGCGGGCAGAAAGTCTTACCGGCCTACCGCCGGCTGTCATCATCACCGCCGAACTCGATCCGCCGTGCACGTCGGGTGACACATATGCGCAGATGTTGGAGGCGGCCGATGTGCCCGTCGTCCATCACCGGTTCGATGGACTGTTTCACGGTTTTCTGACGTTCACTTCGCTCTCGTTCACGGAACCCGCTCGACGTGACATCTGGGCAATGGTTCGCGGAGTGCTCGAAAAGAGATAGGCGATCGCGCATGGGTGCAGGCCCGGCCCTCGAGGGGGCCGGGCCTGTGGTTAATCGCTCGCGAGAACGACGTCGTCGATCGAACAGAAGCTGTGGCAGATCCGATCGCGGACGATGACCTCGGTGCACTCCGGATCGAACCAACGGTCCACGACAGCCCAATGGATCGGATGATCGAGATACTGCCCGAGTAATGAAGCCTGGTCAGTGAATTCCTGCTCCCACACATGCGTCCATGGAGTCGGGCCAACGGCAGAACTGACACGGCTGAGTCGCCATGCACCGATGGACGAGATCAGCGCCGGCATCCGTAATAAATCGCGTTCGAAATGCTCGACCTTGCTTGCCTCGGTGCCGGGCACAACTCGCAGGAGCAATGTTCGGTAGACACTGTTACGGGTGTCGATCGCCGACCGTCCGGTCGATCCGGATGTGTACTCGACGCCGTGGAACCGCTCGATGGCCGGATGCTCGAAGCTGCCGTCGAGTGCGTCGCTCGCCAATTGCCACGACGTTTCGTCGGTGAACTGTAAGTGGACGATCAAATCTCCACCGTTGATCACTCCCGGCAGCGTTCTCGACACAACCAGGCGGGTGGCACCCGCTGCTTCAGCCGCCACTGTCACAGAGGCCACGGCGTCGTCCCAGGTCTCGCGCGATGCATTTTCGGCGGCGTGGACGATTCGTGTGACGCTATACATCGGAGAGTCCCTCGATATCGGCTGCGTCAGCAGCCATGGTGCGACTGCGCTCGATTGTCAACGCAGAGTGCCGTTCCCACCACTGACTGGACTCCTGATCGGCTCGACCTTGGCGTGTCATTTTCCACCAACCGGACGTGCCGTCCACTGTCCAGGTAATCGTCACGATGTTGGTTTCGTCCTCGATCCAGAGCGGGGGACTGACGAGAATATTTGTCAGTGTCATGCCGCGGCGCTGTGCGCGGGGTACGTAGTGAGTTGTGTATGCATCGACGAACCGTTTCCCGCACCCCCGTTCTGTGAGGATTCGGTCTATCACGAATATCTTCTCGCCTGCCATATTTCTAGACTACTTCTGATCAAAACCCCTGCAGTAGTGCTTGTCTCGCGTACCGGGAGACAATGTTTCCGGTTGCCGGTGTACAGCTGGCCCTCGATGCTTCTGTAGTAGATGTCTTGTGTGAGTCGATCTCTCGTATCACTCAATCGGTGGCAAGCAAAGGGCAGCGGCGTTTCCCGCCACGTGGGAGAGCGGCAACCACTTCGGTGTCCAATGCATCATTCTGGTGAGCGGAACCTGTCGAGGGGCCAAGCGAGCCTGAAGATATGAGATTCGCGTTAACCACCTGCGCCCCTCGAAACCTACGACTGAGAGCACCAAATGACAAAGTCATTGACGGGCAAGACGGCGTTGGTCACCGGAAGTAGTCGCGGTATCGGACGTGCTATTGCTCGCCGACTTGCGGCCGAAGGTGCGACGGTGGTGGTCACCGCACGATCGTCCGGCCCGACATCGGCGATTCGAGGCGGGGATAGCGTCGTAGTCGAAGGCTCGCTTGCCGAGACCATCGCGATGATCGAGGTGAATGGTGGTAGAGCGCTGGCTATTCCGGCAGATCTGGAAGATGCCGACGCGCGTGACACCCTGATCGACCGCGTTGTCGAGGCCACCGGTGGAATCGATATCCTGGTCAACAATGCGGGGTTTGCAGACTACTCGACCATCGACAAGATGTCGCTCGAGACGTTCGACCGAACCATGGAGCATTATATTCGTGCACCTTTCGTGCTGGCACACAATGCAATTCCGCACATGCGTTCCCGCGGCGCGGGGTGGATCGTGAACATCGGGTCGTCAACAGGGCTGAGTCCGATCAGGCCGTTCCGTGAGTACAACAAGACATCGGGTGACGTCATCTATGCGGCAGCCAAAGCTGCCCTGCATCGCTTGACTCAGGGCCTCGCAGCGGAACTACTCGACGACAACATCGCAGTCAACGCGGTTGGGCCGTCGACAGCTATTTCGACGCCTGGCGCCGAGGCACTACTTCCTGCAGGCTACGAGACGGAACCAGTCGAATACCTCGTGGAGACAGTCTTCGCGATGTGCACTGTTCCTGCCGATGAACGGACCGGGCTCGTGGCGTTCAGCTTGCACTTTCCCTGGCATCAAGGTCTCGAGGTGAAGACGCTGGACGGTCAGGGCTCGATGCCGCGCCGGGAACCGCCTGCATGGGCGAATCCCAACATCGCCCCGGCCGGTTTGTGAGCTCGGGCGGCGCACAGCAGCAGAGCATCCGCTGCTCAGATGGACGCGGACGGAGTGCCCGCGTACGCCACGCGTTGTCGAAATGGCGGGACACGGCTCCGACCGCTCTCAGGCCTGCGGGTAGTCCACGTCCCGGCCGGTGCTCAGGTCTGAGCATTCCACGTGATCGGCGTGGTGCGTGCGCAGATACGCGTTGGCGCCGCTGTCGCCCGCCAGGGAAGCGATCAGAGCCGGCCAGTGATCGCGGCCGATGACAACGGGATGTCCTGGGGCGCCGTGAAATACAGCGCGTCGGAGGTCATCTGACTGAACCGTCGGGCCGATCACCCGGGTGATGGTCGTGGTGTCGAGGTCCGGTAGGTCGACGAGCGTGATGACAGCGGCAACAGCATCCAGGTTCTGTGCCGCCTCCAGGCCTGAGCGTAGTGATTCGCTCATGCCTTTCTGCCAGTCTGATTCCACCACAAGGGTATCCGTGGACTCAGGCAGCAGGAGTGCTGCGGCGTCGGCTGCTCGAGCTCCGAGCACCACGATGACCGGCGCGCAGCCCGCGTCGCGGAGAGTCGACACACCGCGGCGTAGCCATGATCGGTCGTCGGCGTCGAACTTCAACGCCTTGGGTGTGCCCATGCGGGATCCTCCGCCTGCGGCCAAGAGGATCCCGCACGGTGTCATCGAACCTAAGCTCCGCTAACGCGAGGGCGCAGCCACTCGACAAGATCGTTCAGAACTTCTTCCTGCTCAGGCTCGTTGAAGATTTCGTGGTATAGGCCGTCGTAGACCTTCAGGGTCACATCAGGGGAGCCGGCGAGGTCTGCGACCAGCTTGCTTCCGGCCGGGTCGGTGAGTCTGTCGGCTGAACCATGCTGCAGTAGAACAGGAATGGTGAGCGACGGCAGGCGAGCTGGGAATCCCTCTGCCGCCGTGATCATTCCACGCGCAATGCCGGCCGGGACCTTGCCGTGATGGACCAATGGATCTGCGTTGTACTTGTCGACTACCTTCTGATCGCGAGACACCGCCGCAGCTTCCAGGCTCTCGACCGGAACGTCCGGGAGGTACTTGCCGAGGAACTTGCCCACCTGCATGACGATTTTGGGAGTACCGGTGGCGATGATCACGGCAGGTCCTGAGAGCGCCAATGCCTTGAGATCCGATTGATGATCCAGGGCGTACGAGAGTGCAATCGCGCCGCCCATGCTGTGGCCGAGAAGGAACTTGTCCTTGCCGGGATAGGCGGCGGTGGCGATACCGAAGAGGGTGTTGACGTCGTCGGTGAAGTCGGAGAACTCCTTGAGGTGGACGCGTTTGCCGCCGGAACGTCCGTGCCCACGATGATCAGGTGCGTACACGACCAGACCGAGTTCACCCAGTCTCGCGGCCACGTGGTCGTAGCGCCGAGCATGCTCCCCGAGTCCGTGGCACAGGACAAGGATGCCGGTGGGCTCACGGTCCGGCGTCCACACGTCGTAAACGATCTTGGTGCCGGACACTCCGGTGAACGACGACTCTTCACGCTGCATTGTTGTGCCCTCTCTCCCCACCGGTTCCGGTGTGCGGATTCTTCACATGTTATGCGCCGGGACCGGCAGATTGGGCGATACGGAACCCTAAGTCGTCGATTGCGAAGCTCGGGTGGCTACGACGCCGAACGCTGGCGCCACAACCCCGCGCCATCTCCGCCCAACTGCCACCGCGGAAGATGCGGTAAGTGCCGTATACCTCCGGGTCGTAGAGATCCCAGCACCATTCCCAGACGTTGCCGATCATGTCGTGAAGTCCCCACGCGTTCGGGGCCTTCGATCCGACAGGATGGCAAGTGTCACCGGAGTTTGCTTCGTACCAGGCGATTTCATCGATCGGGCCGTAGCGATACCCGGGAGTCCCGGCTTTGCAGGCGTACTGCCATTCCGCTTCGGTGGGGAGCCGGTAGCCATTCGATGTGCGATCCCACGTCGGAGATTCACTGTCGATGTCGTGATAGGCAGGTGTCAGTCCGTCCTGCGCTGACAGGCTGTTGCACGCTGCGATCGCGTCGATCCAGGACACGTTGACCTTGGGATTCGCTGAATCGCGCATGGTCGTGACGTATCGAGCCATCCGGAAGGGAGCGATGTCGACGCTCCAACGGGTGGCCTTGCGGTCGTCACGCAGATCGACCACGCCGCCGGGTATGTCGATCATCAACTCCGACGCTGTTCTCACGTAACTCCCTCTGTGCTCGAGTAATTGCATCCGTCGAAGGCACCGGCGTCAATAGTTTTGCTCAGCGGAGGATCGGTAGGTATGGCGCCTCGATCCCGTGTTGCTCGAACGCAGTCAGGGCGGAGCGGGCAAATGCACGCTGGACTGCCCACTGTCGGCCTGGTTTGACCTGCGCGGTAACCCGGATGGTAATCGATTCTGCAGTAACGGAATTGACTCCCAGCATCTCCGGCTTTTCGATCATGTCCGATCGGATGGAGTCGGATTCAGCCGCCTCGAGTACGGCCCGCGTTGCGACTTCGCATGCCCGGTGCACGTTGGCGTTGTGGGCGATGGGGAGATCGAGTACAGCGGTCGCATAGCCCTGACTCATGTTTCCGACTCGGAGAATCTCACCGTTACGGCAGTACCACAAGGTTCCGTTTGCATCTCGGACCGTGGTGACGCGCAGACCGACGGTTTCGACAGTGCCCACCGCATCACCCAGATCTACGACGTCACCGACGCCGTACTGGTCTTCGAGCAGCATGAAGATTCCGGAGAGGAAGTCACGCACCAGATTCTGTGCGCCGAAACCGATGGCGAGGCCGATGACGCCGGCAGAGGCGATGAACGGTGCAACGTTGACACCCAGGATCCCGAGAATCTGCAGCACACACCAGACCAGGATGACAATGGAGACGGTCGATTTGAGGACGGAACCAATGGTGCGGGCACGCTGTGTCCTGCGTGCGTTCACCGAAGGCTTGCGCCCGTTCGACATTCGATCGATCACACGGTGCAGAGCGAATCGCAGAATTACCGCCAGCACCACATAGATCGCGATTTCGATGGGTCGGTGGATGAGCCAGTCTCGATTGGTATCGGTCAGTTGCCAGGCCTGCATTTCGGAAATCATCCCCACGCAGTCTACGGATTCTGCCCGATCGGGGCATCACTGCAGCGCATGGCTCACATCGGGAGGTGATGGCCTCTCTAACCGGTACGACTACGCTTTACGCATGGCTGCGTTCACTGGAATACCTGTTGCTGCACTCGACTTCTACGAGGATCTCGAAGCGGACAACAGCAAGGTGTGGTGGGCGGCCAACAAGGAGACGTACGACGAGATCGTTCGTCGACCGATGGCGGCGTTGGTCACGGAATTGGAAGACGAGTTCGGCACAGCCAAACTGTTTCGGCCGTACCGCGATGTGCGTTTCTCGAAGGACAAGATTCCGTACAAGACGCACCAAGGTGCTTTTGTGGGCCTTGCGCAGAGTTGTGGCTACTACGTTCAGATCGATGCGGCGGGCCTGATGGTTGCCGGGGGCTTCTACGCCAGCACGTCCGAAACGATTGCGCGGTACCGAGCGGCGGTCGACGACGCCGTCCGAGGTGCGGAACTCGAGAAGATTCTCGCAGGTGTGCGCAAGGCCGGATTCACGGTGGGTGGTGACACGCTCAAGACGGCGCCGCGCGGGTACACCGTTGATCATCCGCGCATCGAACTGTTGCGGCACAAGTCGTTGACGGCCGGCCGCAGCTATCCCAGTCCGTCGTGGTTGGACAGTCCTCGGACGCTGAAGGAAGTCCGCAAGGCGTGGCGCGCATTGACGCCGTTGGTCGAGTGGTCCGGGCAGGTGCTGGGGGCAAACTGAGAACAGTGGCCGGAACCGAACACTTCTGGGCCGGTCGCGACGATGCGCGGTACGTACTCTATTAGGGCATCCTTATTCGCCTGCGAAGGGCGGATGATCACGTTCTTCTGGAAGGTCCGCGCACATGCCCGCTTCATCTACCCTGCTGCTCCCGCGGGGGTACACCGATAATCGCATCGTCTCGAATCTGACTCGACGCCAATTCGGAATCGGTGCAGGCATCGCCGGATTGGGTGCTTTTCTCGCGGCGTGCGGCGAGAGCGGAAGTAGTGCCGCCGCAAACGAAATGCGCTCGGTGACCACCCCGCTCGGAACGTACGACATTCCCGTCGAGCCCAAGCGTGTGGTCGCGATCGACTCTCGGCTCGATCTCGAACCTGCTGTGGCGCTGGAGCTTCCGCTGGTCGGATACACCTATGCAAAGGCCACGCCCTGGGTGCCCGTCGACGCATCGGTGCCTTTCCTGTCCGAAATCCCTAATCGTGAGCAGATTCTTGCGCTCGAACCTGACTTGATCGTGTGCCTGAACTATGAAAGTGAGTGGTGGCCCGTTGGTGAAATGCAGACCATCGCACCGGTTCTCACCACCGAGTTCACCGACGACTGGCGAACCAACCTCACCAGGCTGTCGGGCTGGCTCGGCCGAACCGAGACGCTCGACCAGCTGATTCTCGACTACGACAACCTCATTGCGGATATTCAATCGCGTCATGCCGAGAAGATCGCGTCGAAGACGGTTGCGAGTGTGTCATTCCTGCCGGACACCAACACTCTGTACGTCACCAGTATTCGTACGTCGGAAAAGGGCGACAAGCCCAGTGACATGACGCTCGGCGATATCGGCGGAAAGACCGTCACTGCGGAAGGTCTGGATCCGGAAGGCGGCGTCAGCCTCGAGGGTTTGGACGTACTGGCCGGCGTCGACGGTTTCATGATCACCGAGGACGAGGACAGTGCGGCGTATCAGGCGTTGGTGGCCAGCAAGCTGTGGCAGCGACTCCCTGCGGTGCAGGCGGGCAACGTCACTAACCTCGGCGGATCGACTTTCTACGGTTCGATCTACACCATTTCGTACGTCGCCCAGGGGTGGGATGCTCTGTACGCCAAAATCAGCTGATGCCGAATCGGTGACTTCTGGAGTCTGCGGCGGTCTAATCAGGGAAGGAGATGTCCTCCAACCCTAGGAGATGGTCATGGACACAGTGCGCTCCGCGGACGGAACAATGATCGCGTACGAACGCTCCGGCGCAGGACCAGCAGTGGTTCTTGTCGCCGGAGCGTTCTGCGATCGGCAGTGGTTCAACTCCCTGGCCGCAGAGCTGGCAGCAGATTTCACCGTGTACTCCTACGACAGGCGTGGTCGCGGAGACAGCGGCGACGGCAGTGCATATTCCATCGGGGCCGAGGTGGAGGACTTGCGCGCCGTTATCGCCGCTACTGGGGAGGTGCCGCTGGTCTACGGGCTTTCTTCGGGCGCCGCACTGGCGTTGGAAGCTGCGGCGCAGGGCGTTCCGATGAGGAAGCTTGCCGTCTACGAGGCGCCGTACATGGACGAAGGTCAGTCGGATGCGGCCGCGCTGGGTGACCTCTGGCGATTGGTTGCCGCCGGGGACAAGGAGGGGGCGGTGGTGCGGTTCCTCTCACTGACCGGTGCGTCGTCGCACATGGTCGAGGAGATGAAGCAGAGTTCGGACTGGCCAGGCATGTGCGCCATTGCTCACACCCTGCCGTACGACGTCGCCATCTGTAACCACGGCAGTCAGTCGCTCGATTGGCTGACCTCGGCCGCCGTCCCCGCCTTGGTCATGCACGGCGGTGACAGTGGGCAGTGGGGCCGCTCCTCGGCGGCGCGAATCAGCGAAAGGATCGGGGGAGCAAAGGCGCTGGAGATTCCAGGGCAGGCACACGGTGTGTCCGACGATGCAATGGTGCCGGTGTTGCGCGAGTTCTTTTCCTGAAGCCGCCGATCGTCAACCCAGGGTTGACGATTCTCGTGCGTCAACTTATGGTTGACGCATGGGTGATCCAGTGAAGATGACAAACCAAGTCCGTCTCGACGACCTCATCGCCGCCATCAAGAAAGTTCACACCGACGCGTTGGATCAATTGTCCGACGCAATGGTTGCCGCTGATCATCTCGGTGAAGTAGCTGATCACCTGATCGGTCACTTCGTAGACCAGGCGCGGCGCTCAGGCGCGTCGTGGACCGACATCGGTCGGAGCATGGGCGTCTCCAAACAAGCCGCGCAGAAGCGTTTTGTGCCGAAAGCGGCTGGTGAGGGCAAGCTGATGGTTCCCGAAGACGGTTTCAGTCGGTTCACGGTTCGTGCCAAGAATGTGGTGATGGCTGCGCAGAACGAAGCCCGAGCGGCCGGTAATGCGGAGATTCGACCCGAACATCTTGTTCTCGGGCTCCTGACCGAACCGGAAGCGTTAGGACCACAGGCAATTGCAGCGCAGGGGATCGAACCTGCCGCAGTCCGCACGGCCATCGTAGAGGCTTTGCCTGCGGCCGAATCAGAGGAGTTGCCGCAACTCATCCCGTACGACGCTCAATCCCGGAAGGTTCTCGAACTGACCTTCCGTGAGGCTCTTCGCTTGGGGCACAACTACATCGGAACCGAACACATCTTGCTAGCACTGCTGGAACTCGAGGACGGTTCCGGTGTTCTGAGCGACCTCGGCGTCGACAAAGCTGTCGCGGAATCGAATATCGAGGCCGCGGTGGCTGCTGTGATCAAAGCCCGTGCGGACGATCAAGAGCAGTAGGAGAAACAGAAGAGGGCCGTACCCTTGCGGGTACGACCCTCTTCTTGTGTCACTGACTAGACAGCGCGCACATTGGTGGCCTGGGGGCCCTTCTGGCCCTGGCCAACCTCGAACTCCACACGCTGGTTCTCGTCGAGCGACTTGTAGCCGTTGCCTGAGATCTCAGAGTAGTGAACGAACACGTCCGGTGTTCCGTCGTCGGGAGCAATGAAACCAAAGCCCTTTTCGCCGTTGAACCACTTCACGATGCCCTGTGCCATACAAATACTCCCTACAAAATCGATCCGGGTTTCACATCGAAGTCCCGATCTCGATTCCCCCATCCTCCCATGCCGCGCAACAGGGCGCACGCCCGCGTGCGAAAACGCACTTCAGATGGGGTGAATCGGGCACATTTACCAGGCAAATGCTTACGATCGGGTAATGGTGGACATCGATCTGACGGCCCGCGCCGCAGTTGTCGGCGGATCCCAACCGCTCCGTGGCATCCTCGAAACTCCCGACACCCCTGGCCAGTGGCCGGGTGTGGTGATGATTCACGAGGCTTTCGGGCTCGACGACGTCATGCGGCGGCAAGCGCAGCGCCTCGCCGGCGCCGGCTTTCTGACGTTGGCCGTGGATCTGTACAGCGCGGGTGGGGCGAGGCGCTGCCTCGTACCGACGATGACGTCGATGCTCCGCGGGCAGGGGCGGGCGTTTACCGACATCGGGGTCGCACGAAACTGGCTGGTCGAATCCGCGGACTGCAGCGGGAAGATCGGTGTCATCGGATTTTGTATGGGCGGTGGATTCGCGCTGATCAGCGCCGAAGATTTTGACGTCGCTTCGGTCAATTACGGCCAGCTCCCGCGAAAACTTGATGCGGCAGTGGCAGATTCATGCCCGCTGGTGGGTAGCTTCGGCGGCAAGGACGTCACCTTGCGGGGTGCGGCGCTGAAACTGGAAACCGCCCTGAACAGGGCCGGCGTCGAACACGACATCAAGGAATATCCGACGGCCGGACACGCGTTCCTCAACGATGCCGAAGCCGGTCCCAAGGTGCTGCGTCCGCTGGAGCGAATCCTCGGGATGGGCCCTGATCCGGTTGCGGCAGAAGATGCTTGGAGGAGAATCGACGCGTTCTTCGGCCGTCATCTGCGCTAGATCGACGGCGGCTAGATCAACGACTTGTTCGTTCTCCGCCGTTGACCGCGATTACCTGGCCGGTGATCTGTCCGGCGCCCGCCGAGGCCAGGAAGAGGACTGCGGCAGCGACGTCTTCCGGAGTCCCGGCGCGCTTGGTGCTCGTGGCTTCGATCAGTGCCTCCCGTCGAGCGTCGGTGAGAACGGCACGGAAGAATTCGGTGTCGGCGATGTAGCCGGGAGAAACTATGTTCGCGGTGATTCCCAGTGGACCCAATTCGGCGGCAAGGTCGATATTCCAGGTTGCGACAGCAGCTTTGGCTGCGCCGTAGGCGCCCGCACCTTTGTCTGCGGCGATGGATCCGATAGTGATGACGCGGCCGCCGCGGGTGAGGCGATCGCGGACGGCAGCAGTGGTCAGAACCGCCGACAATAGATTGGAATCGAGATTGGCTCGCCATCCGGCGGCCAAGGTATCGAGATCCGACGGCGCCTCTCGATCGAAGTCCGTGTTACCGCCCGCGCAATGCACTACGACGTCGAGGTTTGCCGGGAGCGTGTCTTGAAGCCGCTTCAGATCCTTCGGGTCGGAGTTGTCGCAGGTTACGGCGTGGACGTTCGAGCTCAGTTCGCTCGCTGTCTGCTCGAGCGGTCCGGTGCGTCGTCCGGTGATGAACACTGTGTCGCCACTCTGAGCGAATGCGGCTGCTACGGCGCGGCCGATGCCGGTTCCGCCGCCGGTGACCAGAACTGTGCGTGTCATGTCTTCCTCCAGTGAGCTACGTTTAGGTCTATACGAGAACGTATCATTTAGATCTAAATGAGGTGCAATGTGACTGGTGGCTTGGACCCTGACGACGACGTCGACGCGATTGCCTTGGCCTGGTTGCGTGAGCGTCCGGGAACTCCGGTCGAGGGGATCGGCATCGTGACCAGGCTGTGGGCGTGCGCAAAACTCCTCGGTGAGGACCGACGGCGAATCCTTACCGCCGCGGGCGCAGATACGGCAACGCTTGATCTGCTGAGCGTCTTGCGGAGAGCTGGGGAGCCGTATCGATTGACGACCCGTCAGATCACCGAACGGACCGGAGTGACGGCAGGCGCAATTTCACAAAGGCTGGCTCGGGCTGAAGCTGCCGGTTTGGTGGAGCGGTCGGCGACGTCGGGATCGAGGGTTGTCGACGTGTCGCTGACGGCCGCGGGGCATGAGGTGGTGGAGCAATTGGTCGACCGTGTGCTCGGCCGCGAGGCCGACTTGGTTTCGGTGCTGTCTGCTCCCCAGCAGGCGCAACTCACGGAGTTGTTGCGGATCTTCTTGAGCGGACTGCATGGCGAACTAGGGGATCCGGGTGCGATGCATGTCGGAGCCCCTGGACAACTCAGTTAATGGTGATTATCTTAATTTGATCATTGGCTGACAGCCCAGGAGGCACTGTGACCGACCGTTTTCCGCAAGTAGAGCTGGCCGACGTGCCCGAGGATATCGCTGCCAAAATCCTTGCTGTTCAGGAAAAATCAGGGTTCGTGCCCAACGTGTTCCTGATGTTCGCGCGTCGTCCGGCAGAGTTTCGGGCCTTCTTCGACTACCACGACGCGATCATGCTCAAGGAAGACTCGGCGCTCACCAAGGGTGATCGTGAAATGATCGTTACCGCCATCTCGGCGGCGAACAAATGCACGTACTGTGTGGTCGCGCACGGTGCGATCCTGCGCATCTACGAAAAGAAGCCGCTGGTTGCCGATCAGGTGGCAGTGAACTATCGGACAGCGGAGATCTCCGATCGTCAGCGGGCGATGCTCGACTTCGCATCCAAGGTCAACTCCGCGTCGCACGAGATCTGCGATGCGGATTTCGAGGCGTTGCACAAGCACGGCTTCGGTGACGAGGACGCCTGGGACATCGCTGCTGTTACCGCGTTCTTCGGCCTGAGCAACAGAATGGCCAGTTTCTCGGGGATGATGCCGAATCCGGAGTTCTATCTGATGGGCCGGGTGGCTCGTTCCTGAATTGGCGCGCACAGCAAAAGGCCCGTAGGTTGCTTGCGCAACCTACGGGCCTTCACTTTGTAGCGGGGACAGGATTTGAACCTGCGACCTCTGGGTTATGAGCCCAGCGAGCTACCGAGCTGCTCCACCCCGCGTCGGTGTGAAACCAACCTTACACTACAAAAACGGGTGCAATTACCAACCCACGTTCAGGCCCCGGTGTGGGTGCTCTCCGCGTAGTACCCACGGATGTGACCGGTGATGCGTTCGCGCGCCAACTCAGGATCTCCGGCCTGCACGGCGTCGACTATTCCGCGGTGTTCATTTCGGAGCCGGCAGCACGTGGTTGGCCAGCACTCCAGGTTCACTCCGGAGAGGACGTACGCCTCGATGGATTCGCGCAGCCCCGTCATCATGGCCGCGACAACCTGGTTGCCGGCAGCATCGGCCAGCGCAACGTGGAATTGTGCGTCGAGGATCAGGAACTCGTGTGCGCTGAGATCAAGGTTGTCCATGGAGTCGAGTAATTCGACAGCGGCTCCCAGGTCCGGTGTGGGTTGCGTCCGCGCAAGTTCCTGCATGACCTCGGCTTCGAGAACCAGGCGCGTCTTCACTACATCTGTCACCGGAAACCCTTGTGCGGCAACTTGCATCCGCATCAGCATGGTCATGCCGCCGGTAGGGCGGGCCACGATCATCGCGCCGGAGGTCGGGCCGGATCCCGTCTGGGCTTTGAGTAGTCCGAGTGCTTCCATGACGCGTAGAGCCTCGCGTACCGATGATCGGCCGACGCCGAGTTCGGCCGCCAGAATGCGCTCACCCGGAAGCCGCTGACCCGGGACGACTTCTCCCGAGGTCAGCCGCTTCTCCAGGTGCGTCAGTACTTGTTCCCACGCGCGTGGACTCGAATCGGAGGGCATGAGCCAAGAGCCTAGGTGGCGCTTACGGGAGCATCCACGACAGGACCGGTGTGGACTGCAGATACACGAGCGTGCAGAGGATCAGCAGCATGCTGAGGCTGTATCCGATGACTTTGCGCAGCAGGATGGGCTCGCTGCCCACCTGGCCGACTGCGGTCGCGGCGATCGTCAGGTTTTGGGGGCTGACCAGCTTTCCTACGACACCACCCGATGTATTGGCCGCGACCAACAATGTCGGATCGATGCCCGCGGTTTGTCCAGCAACCTGCTGCAGCTTGGCGAACAGGGCGTTTGCAGAGGTGTCTGAACCGGTCACGGCTGTACCGAGCCAGCCGAGCATGGGGGAGAAGAAGGCAAATGCAGCACCGGTGCCGGCCAGCCAGGTGCCGATCGAGACGGTCTGTCCGGACTGGTTCATGACGTAGCTCAAGCCGAGCACAGTGGCGACCGTCGCAATGGCTAGACGCATCTTCACGACTGTTGTACCGAACGTGGTCAGCGATTGCCTGGCGGTCAACGGGAATCGTCCGCCGTGAGTCCAGAATCCGTACACGGCTGTGACGATGATGCCGCAGATCAAGAGCAGCGTGCCGGGGTTCGACAGCCACGAGAACGTGTACATCGCGCTCGACGAGGGAGTTCCCGTGTCGGTCAGCAGATTTCCGTACAGACCAGGCCATTCGACCTTGCGGTCAGTCTTGCTCAGCCAGGCGGGGAGGTCGAATCCGGCGGTCCAGAGTTTGGCGACGCCGAAGACCACGACTACGAGAAGGTAGGGGAAAAGTGCCAGGAAGGTTCTTGACGGACTGAGCTTTTCGGGTTCGACCTTGGAACGCTGATCGTCGGGAGTGGCGGGATGCCAGAAGCGGAGCATCGTCACCGCAGCCGCGAGGCCGGCGAGAGATGCGACGACGTCGGTCAATTCGTACGAGAAGTGGCTGGAGCACCAGAACTGTGCGAGCGCAAAAACGGCACCGGTGACCAATGCGATGGGCCAGACCTGCTTCATTCCGCGTTTTCCGTCAACCAGGAACAGAAGCAGAAGCGGTACGAACAGTGCCAGGATCGGAGTCTGACGACCGACGACGGCTGCGATCTCGGTAGCGGGAATGCCCGTCAGGTTACCGGCCGTCGTGATCGGAATTGCCATGGCGCCGAAGGCAACCGGTGCCGTATTGGCGACCAGGACGGTCACGGCCGCGCGGATCGGCGGCATGCCGAGTGCGATGAGCATGGCGCCGGTAATAGCGACGGGAGCTCCGAAACCTGCGAGCGCTTCGAGCATTCCGCCGAAGCAGAATGCGATGAGCATTGCCTGCACGCGCATATCGCCCCGGCCCACGGTATTGAAGACGCGTCTCAAGTCTTCAAAACGTCCACTGACGACTGTCAATTCGTAGAACCAAATGGCGGTGACCACGATCCACATGACCGGAAAGAGCCCGAAGGTGATGCCTTGGAGAGCCGAGAGTGCTGTCAGCGACGTGGGCATGTCGAAGCCGACGACAGCCACGATCGCGGCAACTGCCAGCGCGCCGAGTCCGGAGTACCAGGCTTTGAGTTTGAATCCGGTCAGAAGGACGAAGAACGTCGCCAGGGGAAGCAGCCCGACGAGCGCCGACGCGGTCAACGACCCGCCGATCGCGGTAGTGGACGGTGTGAAAGTCACCGCGAGTAGCTCGGTAGCCACTGGTATCTCCTGACAGGCGGTCTGAATGACGGTTTGTGTGGTCGGACCACAGGAACGTACACCATGACCCGGCTCACAATCGAGCATTGTGTGGATTTTTTGTTTTTTCGGGGTATTCGGGTTCCTTGTGGCGCTGACCGTGCTTTACTGTGGTCTGACCACACCGAAAGATTGCGGAGATCACATGCGAGTAGCGCTGTTCGCCACCTGCATCGGAGACACGATGTTTCCTGATGCGGCCAAGGCCACCGCCCTCCTGCTCACCCGTCTTGGGCACGACGTCGTGTTTCCGCCCGGACAGACCTGCTGCGGGCAGATGCACGTCAACACCGGCTATCAGCCGGGCGCGCTGCCGCTGGTCGCGAACTACGCCGATACGTTCGGTGACACGTCGATCGACGCTGTTGTCGCGCCGTCGGGATCGTGCGTCGGTTCGATCCGGCATCAGCATGAGATTGTTGCCGAGCGCTACGGCACAGCGTCACTGTGTGGGCAGGTGCAGACGGTGAAGGCAAAGACGTACGAACTCTCCGAATTCCTCGTAGACGTTCTCGATGTCACTGATGTCGGCGCGTACTTCCCGCACCGGGTCACCTATCACCCGACCTGTCACTCACTGCGCATGCTGCGGGTAGGCGACAAGCCGCTCCAGTTGCTGCGCAACGTTCGCGACATCGACCTGGTGGAACTCCCCGAAGCCGATTCCTGCTGCGGATTCGGCGGCACGTTTGCCATCAAGAACGCCGAGACGTCGACGGCCATGTTGGCCGACAAGATTCGCCATGTGGCCGACACCGGCGCAGAGTTCTGCAGCGCCGGAGATTCGTCCTGTCTCATGCATATCGGCGGCGGAATGTCGCGACTGCAGATGGGTGCCAAGACCATTCACCTCGCTGAGATCCTGGCATCTGTGGAAAGCCGGGTGCACGCATGAGCGCCGTGACGCTGGGTCTACCCAGCTTTCCCCCGAGGTCGCCCGAAGGTGCGGGATTTCTGCGCGGAACCGAAAAGTTCCCCGTCGCAGCGCATCACGAGCTGGCCAATGCGCAACTACGACGCAATATCGGCAAGGCCACGCACACCATTCGCGCCAAGCGCCTCAATGTAACGGGTGAGCTTCCGGACTGGGAAGAGTTGCGCGACGCCGGATCTGCGATCAAAACGGACGTCATGGCGCGGTTGCCTGAACTGCTCGAACAGTTCGAAGCTGCGGTCATCGCTCGCGGCGGACACGTTCACTGGGCGGCAGATGCCAACGAGGCCAACGCCATTGTGACCGAGCTTGTCAAAGCTACCGGCTCCGACGAGGTCATCAAGGTCAAGTCGATGGCAACGCAGGAGATCGGACTCAACGAACACCTCGAAACCCAGGGAATTTTGGCGTACGAGACCGATCTAGCCGAACTGATCGTTCAACTCGGCCACGACAAACCGTCGCACATCCTGGTTCCCGCGATCCATCGCAATCGATCCGAGATCCGGGAGATCTTCCTGCGTGAGATGCCCGATGTGGACCCCGATCTCGGGGACAATCCGGCCGACCTTGCCGGCGCTGCGCGAAAGTTCCTGCGCCACAAGTTCATGACCACCCCGGTAGCTATCTCGGGTGCAAACTTCGGGATCGCGGATACCGGAACGCTCACTGTCGTGGAGTCCGAGGGTAACGGACGCATGTGCCTGACGCTGCCGAAAACTCTCATCACCGTGATGGGCATCGAAAAGATCCTGCCGACGTATCAGGATCTCGAGGTCTTCCTCCAACTTCTCCCGCGATCCTCGACGGGTGAGCGGATGAACCCGTACACCTCGATGTGGACCGGTGTCACGCCCGGTGACGGCCCACAGGAGTTTCACCTTGTGCTGCTCGACAACGGCCGCACAGCCGCGTTGGCCGACAAGATCGGCCGCGAGGCGCTCAACTGCATTCGGTGCTCGGCCTGCCTCAACGTGTGTCCTGTCTACGAGCGCACGGGTGGACACGCTTACGGATCAACGTATCCGGGACCGATCGGCGCAGTGCTCACACCGCAGCTGGCCGGGATGCACGGCAAAGACGACCCCAACTCGACGCTTCCCTTTGCCTCGAGCCTGTGTGGCGCATGCTTCGACGCCTGCCCGGTCAAGATCGATATCCCTTCGCTGCTTGTCGAATTGAGACACCAGAAGGTGGAACAGGCCGGTGTGACGGCTGAATCGGTGGCGATGAAGGCAGCCTCGTTCGCGATGTCCTCGTCGACGCGCTGGACTGCCGCGCAGAAGGCCGCTGGGCTGGGCCGCATCGTAGCCGGCAAGAAGGGCAAGATCTCGACGCTTCCGCCGCCGCTGAACGGCTGGACCGCGGCCAGGGATATCCCGGCGCCGCCCAAGCAGACCTTCCGGTCCTGGTGGGACTCCGACGAAGGCCGAGCAGCGCTGGACGAGGCTCGTCGCGAAGGTAAGGCAGGCAAATGAACTCACGCGAAGTGGTGCTCGGACGTATCCGTGACGCCATCACACTGGCTCCGGCTCGCGATGCCGAAATCCCGCGCCACTACCGCACCGGCAGAACCTTGCCCGATGCCGAGCGCATCGAGCTTCTTGTCGACCGTTTGGTGGACTACAAGGCGCATGTCTATCAGTGCAGCACAACAGATATCGCGGAGACGATCAACGGCATTCTCATCGCGAACGATCTGAAAACCGTGGGTATACCTGTCGGCCTTGACCGCTCCTGGGTTGCCGGCTTCAGCGGCGAACTGGTGGTCGACAGCTCCGAGGTGCCTGCGCCGGAGCTCGAGAGACTGGACGCGGTGGTTACGGGGTCCAGAGTGTCCTGCGCCGAGACCGGCACCATTTTTCTCGATGCCGGTCCGGATCAGGGGCGTCGCGCATTGACTCTGGTGCCTGATACCCACATTTGCGTCGTTCATCGCGCAAGCGTGGAAGTTGGTGTGCCCGAGGCGATGGCAAAGCTGACCCCCGAACGGCCCACCACCATGATCAGTGGGCCGTCGGCAACTTCCGATATCGAACTCGAGCGCGTCGAAGGTGTTCACGGCCCACGAAATCTGCATGTCGTGATCGTCGACTGAGGGGGTCAGTCGAGGTCGCCGAACTTCCCTTCGACTGCCGCCACGTTGATCGCGTCGCGTAGCCGTGGGCAGCTGCGCATCGGGGCGATGTCATGCGTCGCGGTTGCGGGAACGCCGAGTTCAGTGCAGTGGGACAGCGTCGCCGCGTCCCACTGCACCGTTGTGTGGTGCCAACTGAACTTCTCCACCACAACCTCGGCCGAGCATGTCCCACAGGTGATCTGAACAGCCTCGCTCACTGACGTGCTGCCATGTTGTCGGCAACCTCTTGTCGCCACGACTCGACGGGACGTGTGGTGTCGAGTTCGTATTCGAAGCGGGCCACCATGTCCGGGCTGATGTCGGCGACGTCGACGTAGAACTGCTCGTACCAACGGCGAAGCTGGTACACCGGCCCGTCCTGTTCGCAGAGGAGTGGATTGTCGATGCGTGCCTTGTTCTTCCAGATCTCGACGTCCTGCTCGAAACCGGTGCTGATGAACCCGCTCATGCTCTCGGCCATACTGGTCGCGGCTTCACCGTCGAGATGCTCGGAGTTCTTGACGATCACGCCGTACGTCAACACGAAACTGTTCTCGTCGATCGGGTAATGGCAATTGAGCAGAATCGACTCGATATCGAAGTTCTCGTAGTGGTACGTCAACTCGTCGATCATGAACGACGGGCCGTAATACGCTGCCGAAGAACTGTTTCCGGACAGTTTCGGTTCACCGGCCGCGGCGGGCCGACGAAAATCGTCACGGCCAACGCCGTTCATGTACTGAGCCGCGACGTGGCCTTCGAAGACATTCTTGAAGTACGTCGGAAATGACTTGTGGATGTAGAAGAAGTGCGCCATGTCGACGTTATTGTCGATGAGTTCGCGGCAGTTCGTGTTGACGACGATCTGCTTGAAGCCCTTCCAGTCCGTCCACTCGTCGGACAGTGCGCCGAGAATGCGCGGCGGTGCTACCTCTGGCGGCGGGGGATTGCCTTCGGGGTCGTTGTAGACGAACAGCATTCCGTCCTGATCGAGCGTCGGCCAGGAGCGAGTTTTGGCCAGCGGAGGTACACGGCGGGCGTAGGGGATTCCTGTGCATTTACCATTGCCGCCCCAACGCCAGTCATGGAATGGGCACGCTACCGAATCGCCCTTGACCTCACCTTGCGACAGATCGCCACCCATGTGGCGGCAGTAGGCGTCCAGCACCTTCAGGTCACCACTCTCGCCGGCAAAGACGACCAGCTTGGTGCCGAAAGCGTTGATCGAGTGCGGTTTTCCGTCGTTGAATTCGCGAGAGAGGCCAAGACAGTGCCAGCCGCGAGCAAATCGGGTGGGGGCGTCGCCGGCCTGAATCTCGCGGATAGCGTCGTCTGAGTCGGGTACTGATGTTGTCATTTGTGAGGCTCCTTTGGTCGAATACTGTTCGAGCGATGCGTGATCAGCCGGTGACGCGGGCAGCGTTACCGGCGTCGACCGGCATGACTGTTCCGCTGATGTGGGCGCTGCCCTCGGCAGCGAAAAAGAGCACCGCGCGCGTGATCTCGAAGGGATCAAGCCAGGCAACAGGCTGGCTGTGCAGTGACCGGAAGATGGGTTCCACATCGTCGGCGGTGGGGGATTCGAGGTCGGGGCGCATGTGCCGATAGAGCTTGTCGTTGTGGATCATGGGAGTGCTGATATTCCCTGGCGCAACAACATTGACGGTGATTCCGTGCTGCGCGAGATCGAGCGCGGAACTCTTGCTCAGCCCGATGACGCCCCACTTGGACGCGACGTAGGCTGCGGTGTTTGTCGCACCTTGGCGGCCGAGCATCGACGAGATGGTGATGATCCGGCCGTATCCGCGTTCGATCATCCCCGGTGCTACGGCGCCGATGGTATTGAACACCCCGGTGAGATTGCTTCCGATTGTTTCGTCCCACAGCGCTGTCGAGGTTGCTTGGACGGCACCCATTGCGGACACTCCGGCGTTGGCGACAGCGATGTCGATACGGCCGAATTCTGAGATTCCCTGCGCTACCGCGCTGTCCATCGCAGCTCGATCAGCCACATCGGCCCGTACGATCAGCGCGCGGCGTCCGGTCTTCTCGATCAGCCGTGCGGTTTCGTCCAGGTCCTCGACAGTTGCCATGGGGTATGTGACGGTCTCACGATTTTCGCACCGATCGACAATGACGACGTCGGCGCCTCGCTCG
Organism: Rhodococcus globerulus; assembly: GCF_019334125.1. Classification (NCBI taxonomy): domain Bacteria; kingdom Bacillati; phylum Actinomycetota; class Actinomycetes; order Mycobacteriales; family Nocardiaceae; genus Rhodococcus; species Rhodococcus globerulus. The sequence goes on along the minus strand of NZ_CP079698.1, from coordinate 3,686,794 downwards.
GCAAAAGACACTGCGTGAGAACGTCCTTGGCCTCGTGCGGCTCCCGTGATCAGTGCAACTTTGCCTTCGAATTCGTCCACGGTGATTCCTCTCGTCCTCTTGGGCAGTTAGTGCCGTACTCGAATCAGTAAGCCAAAGGCTCTGTATGGACAGTCGGTGCATCTCGACTATCGAGATGGAGCAGGTCAAACGGCTGCTGCTAGGTCGTCGGCGGCCTTCCTGACCAGTGGCGTGACTCGGTCGAGATGAACCTTCTCAGCCTCGCCCGCGACACACAGTGACACCACCGCGCCGTCGGGAGTTCTTATCGCGCAACCCAAGCTGGAGATTCTTCCGGAACCGAACCCCGGGACCCTCCCGGTCGATTGATAGGCGATGCCGTGCGACGTACGAATACGTGCAAGTTCGGCGTGCAGGGCATCCAATTCTCGAGGGTCGTCGGAAGGTACAGTCGCAAGGTTTCTCTCGATCATCGGATCGACTTCTTCCGGGGAAAGCAGAGCCAGCATGGAACGCCCACCCGCGCCGCGGTGCGCGGGAAATCGTGCACCGACGCGTGAGCGCAACGCGGCGGCGAGCGGTCCACCCATCTTGTCCAGAAAGTACTCGTGTCCACCGTGGAGAACACCGAGATGAATCACCATGCCGGTGCGCAGATAGAGCTCGCGAATGATGTCGTTGGCCGCAATACGCACATGCGCTTGCGCCACTTCCGGGCCGACCGTGCCCAGCGCCCGAGGGCCGAGGCGGTACGCACGATCGTGTCGCATGAGCCAATCCAGTTCGACCATCTCCAGGAGAATCCGGTGGGTAGTCGATCGCGGCAAACCGGTCCGCAGTGCCAGTTCTTCGAGGTTGAGCCGCTCGTGCGGTGAGGTGTATGCATCGACAATCGACGTCACGCGAGCCAACATGGATTCTCGGGTAGCTCGCCTGACCTTGGAGGTTGTGACCGTTCCATTCACGACTTTGGTGTCCTCAACTGCGTCGGAGGCAGGGAGTATCCCGCCACTCGCTGACAACAGTGGCGGTGATGCAGGACACATTCAAACGTCAGTCCCGGTGTTCGGAAGTCGAGTGCGAGGTGCGGCGCAGAGGACGTCGTCTCGACTTCCTTTCCCGCTCCCGTTGTCCGGGAGTCGACGACCTCGCCCCGTCGCAGTCGCATTACCGTCCGTGGAATGACACAACTGTTGGCAGGCAAGGTCGTTTTCATTACCGGAGCAGCGCGGGGTCAGGGCCGCAATCATGCGATTCGACTCGCTCAGGAAGGTGCCGACGTCATCGCCGTCGACGTGTGTGCGTCCGTGTCCGAGGATGTGGGTTACGCAGCTGCAACCGAGGCCGACCTCGAAGAAACGGCGCGCCTCGTTCGAGCCGAGGGGCGCGAGATCGTCACCGCGGTAGCGGATGTGCGTGACCTCGAGGCTCTGCGCGCGGCAGTGGCGTCAGGCGTCGAGAAGTTCGGTCGCCTCGACGTCGTGATCGCGAATGCCGGTATCGCAACGTGGAATCGGTTCTGGGAGATGCCGGAAGAGCAGTGGTCGACGCTGGTGGACATCAATCTCAATGGTGTCTGGCGCACGATGGCTGCTGCGGTTCCCGCGATGATCGAGGCCGGCAACGGTGGTTCCATTGTGCTTGTCAGCAGCGCTGCCGGCGTCGCCGAAGCGCCCGGTTGTGCGCACTACTCGGCGGCCAAGCACGGCCTCGTGGGCTTGGCCCGCACTGCAGCAACGGAATTGGGTAGCTTCGACATTCGAGTCAACAGCATTCACCCCGGCGCAGTGGAGACCGAGATGGGCAACGATCCCAACGTCGGCAAGGTGCTCACAACGCATCCCGAGTACATGAATTCCTACAAGTGGCCCCTCACCTCCGTTCCGCGCACGACGGTCGAGGACATCTCCAATGCGGTGGTCTACCTCGCGACAGATCTCTCCCGCGCAGTCACCGGAACGAAGATCGTCATCGATATGGGTCAGACCATGGCGTAATCGCACTCAGAGCAGATTGAACTGCGCCACCTCGATGGTGTTTTCGACTGCTTCGGACAGTGTGCGGATACGTTCGTCGGCGCCTGGCGCGGTCAATATCGCCAGGCGGTCGGCGTCGCCCATCGGAACGCTGCGGGCCAGGGCGTACAGCCGTGAACCCAACGGATCCAAGGGAGAGGGTGGTGCAGGTATCCGTGGAGTCTGTTCCCCGGCCCGCAGTGCAAGCTTTCCCAACATTCCGTACATGAACTCGATGCGCTCGAGCAAAGAGTCGTATTCGTAGGCGGTGACCGGTGTTCCGTTGTTCTCGTCCGGCCATAATTCGACCTCCGCAAGCGGATAAGGATCGTCCGGTAGCCACTGTTTGACGCGAATTCGGTCTTCCGTCCGGCAGTACAACTGATACCGCCCGGCACCCATCTCGACATGGGATTCTATGCGTGCCAATGTGCCGACATCGTGGCGTGATTCCCCTCCGCCCACCTCGTGACCTCGAGCGATGAGGACAACTCCGAACAGTGGACCGTCAGCGGCCGCGAGAACGTTCTCGACCAGCGCCCGGTACCGGGGCTCGAAGATGTTGAGCGGCAGCAATTCACCCGGTAGCAACGCGGAGCCGAGCGGGAACATCGGGAAGATAGGCATCAGGGAATTCTCAACCTCGGAATCGGAGGGGCGGGGAAATCTCCGGGACGATCGATCTCTGCGATCAGATGCTCGGACCATGTCAGTAAACCTGCAATGTCGAGGTCGTGGGGACTTTCGATCTCGTAGTGCCTGATCCGATCGTGCCCTTGAGTCAACAGCGATACCGCGCCGGTGGTGTTGCCGCGCAGCAAGTGCGTGAGCCCGACGGCAAGTTGGGCCATTCCCTGCCACAGGTCGCGCTCCTCGGCGGGTGCGTTTTTCCACGTTCCTTCGAGAATTTCGTGTGCATGAAAGGGCATCCCGTGATCGAGGAGGCGTTGTGCCTCGGTGATCGCCTCGTCCGGCGGTAAACGCACGTCGTCCGGAATTCGGGGAACACCGTCAGCGGAATCGCGAGGCAGAGGGCGCCCGAGACCGTCGCGCGGGCGTGCGTTGAGTGGCTTTCCGCCGACATCGCGGTCGCGTTCGGACATAAACTTCAGCCTAGCGGCAGCTCGTCGGAGTGCCTGCCAAAAGTTTTTTCGCGTCGTCTGTCGATTTGAGGAAGAACCGTTCGTCGTCATGTTGTAAGGCAAGAAAGCCGGAAGAGAAACAACAGACCAGGGAGTTCAGCCATGAAGTACATGTTGCTTATCTACACCGCACCCGGCGGAGACACCGAACCTCAGTGCACGATGGAGGACTGGGAGATCTACGACAAGGAAATGAAGGACGCCGGTATCTGGGTGTCCGGCGATGCCCTCGCCGACCTGACCACTACGACGACGGTTCGGGTCTCGCCGTCCGGGGAAAAGACTGTTACCGACGGGCCGTTTGCCGAAACCCGCGAGATCCTCGGCGGCTACGACGTCATCGACGTTCCTGATTTGGATGCGGCGCTTGCGTGGGCTGCTCGATGCCCCGGCGCCCGTGACGGTGGCAGCGTCGAGGTGCGTCCGCTGGCCGGGTTCGGGGACTGATTCGCCGTGGACGAGCAGGCTGAGAACTCGGTCGAGTCCGTGTTCCGGGAGGAACGTGGACGACTCTTGGCCTCGCTCGTCTGCCGTTTCGGTGATCTGGATCTGGCCGAAGAGGTCACCTCCGAAGCTGTCGAGGCCGCGTTGGTGCACTGGCCGGTGGATGGAGTGCCGGCAAAACCCGGCGCGTGGCTGCTGACCACAGCGCGTCGCAAAGCCGTCGACAGGCTTCGGCGTGATCAGGCCTATGCGGCGCGATTGGCCGTGATGCAGGTGGACGCCGATCGTGCCGACCCTGCGCCGCCCGTGGTCGACGGGGAACTTCCCGACGAGCGGTTGCAGCTCTTCTTCACCTGCTCACATCCCGCACTCGCGGAAGATGACCGGATCGCCCTCACCTTGCGTTGCCTCGGCGGGTTGACGACGCCTGAAGTTGCTCGCGCCTTCCTCGTACCTTCGGCGACGATGGCGCAGCGGATAGTGCGCGCGAAGAAGAAGATCCGTCAGGCTCGGATTCCCTTCCGAACTCCCAGCGCCGAAGAACTCCCGGAGCGTCTTCCTGGTGTTCTGCAGGTGATCTATTCGGTGTTCACCGAGGGGTACGCCGCCAGCTCGGGTCCGGATCTGCAACGAATCGACTTGGCCGTAGAGGCGATCAGGCTGGCGAGGATCTTGCGCGCATTGCTTCCCGATGAGCGCGAGATTGCCGGATTGCTTGCGCTGATGCTTCTCGTCCACGCGCGTCGGGATGCCCGCACCGACACCGGTGGCGGGATCGTGCTCCTCGACGATCAAGATCGCGGGTGCTGGGACCAGCCGATGATCGAGGAAGGCAGCGACCTCGTCGTGGTCGCGTTGACCGGGGGAGCGCCTGGTCCGTACGGAGTGCAGGCCGCAATCGCGGCGTTGCACGACGAGGCAGCGGATGTGGAGAGCACCGACTGGCCGCAGATCTGCGCGCTGTACGGAGTACTCCTCACGCTGACGCCTTCGCCCGTCGTCGCAGTCAACCGAGCAGTGGCGCTGGCGATGCGCGACGGCGATGAGGCGGGATTGATTGCTCTGGATGAGCTGTCCGCGGAGCCCAAACTTGCCGACTATCACCCGTACCACCTCGCGCGAGGCGAACTCCTGGCGCGATTGGGCCGCATCGATGCTGCAGAATCCGCGTACCGGCGAGCTCTGAAACTGGTTGGTACCGAACCGGAGCGGGCCTACTTGGAGCGTCGTCTCGGGGAGATAGTGGAGTAGCTACTTCGCGCTCGCGCCGACCATCCGTAAGGCCAAGTCTCCGTACAGCTTTCCGATGTCTTCCGGATTCGTGTAGTTGCCGGCCGGGAACCAGCGGCACACGTCGACGCACAGGGACATCAGTGCGAGCGTGACACCTTCTGCGTCGGGGATCGTGAAATCGCCAGACTGCACTCCGGCGTTGACGACTTCCCTGACCACTCGCGTCGTGCTGCGGCGAAGGGCGACGACAGTCCGGTAGTGCTCGGGGGTGAGTGCGGTGAGTTCGTATTGGACGACGCGCGCGAGTGAATGGTGCCCGGCCTGCCAACTGGCGAAGGTGCTGACCAGTTCACGCAGGCGAACCGCCGGTTCTTCACCCGGTCGGTCAGCGCTCTCGACAACCTTCAACGCTTCGGTGTGGCCTTCGTAGCTGATCGCGAAAAGCAGCTCTTCTTTCGAGCGGTAGTGCGGATACATGGCGGCGGGACTCATGTCGAGGCGCGCGGCGATGTCACGGGTAGTGGTGCCCCCGTACCCGGCGGAGGCAAACGCGTCGACGGCGGCAGCACGGATGCGGGCTGCAGCTTTGGAGGGGCTGATCACCACGTCAGGTGAATCGCTCACAGTTCCTCCAGGTGTCACGGATGTCGGATGTTGACAATATCGCGCTCTCGAACCACTATAAGCAAGTGCTTAGATTCTAAGCATGCGCTTAGATTGGTCGTCACGTGCGGGAACGCCGCACCGAAAGGAAGCAACTCCTCATGCGTCGCACTCTGTACGGACCCGATCACGAGGCGTTTCGCGAATCGGCTCGCGAATTCGTCAACCGGAACATCCTTCCGGTCGCAGAGAAGCTGATCGATCAGCGCTTCATCGACCGCGAGATTTGGCTCGAAGCGGGACGCAACGGCTTCCTCGGTCTCGAGGTCCCGGAGGCGTACGGCGGAAGCGAAGCCGGTGACTACCGCTTCAATGCGGTGCTGGCAGAAGAACTCTCGCGCGCAAGTGCAGCGGTTGCTTCGAGTTTCGGCATCCACGCCGACGTTGTTGCTCCCTACCTCGTTCAGCTCACCACCGAAGAGCAGAAGCAGCGTTGGCTGCCCAAGTTCTGCACCGGCGAGATGCTGACCGCAATCGGCATGACCGAGCCCTCCGGCGGATCCGACCTCGCCTCGCTCAAGACCACGGCGGTCAAGGACGGCGACGACTGGATCATCAACGGCTCCAAGACCTTCATCACCAACGGCTACAACGCCGACCTCGTGATCGTGGCAGCACGAACGAGCCCGGAGAAGAAGTCCAAGGGCATCACCCTCTTTGCCGTCGAAACCGGCATGGACGGTTTCGAGCGCGGACGCAAGCTCGACAAGGTCGGCCAGCACGAGTCCGATACTGCTGAACTGTTCTTCGAGAACGTTCGCGTGCCGTCCGCCAACATCATCGGCGAGATCGACCGCGGCTTCATCCACATGATGGAAATGCTGCCGCAGGAACGCGTCGGCGCTGCAGTGTCCAACATTGCGCACGCTGCTCCGATCCTCGAAGAGACGCTGCAATATGCCAAGGACCGCAAGGCTTTCGGTCAGCCCATCGGCTCGCTGCAGTGGAACAAATTCCTGCTCGCCGATTTGGTGACCCGCGTCGAGGTCACCCAGGCCTACGTCGACAACTGCGTCGCCGCTCATGCGGCCGGCGAGCTGACCGCCATCGACGCAGCCAAGGCAAAGTGGTGGACCGCGCAGGTACAGAACGAGGTCCTCGATCACTGCGTCCAACTGCACGGTGGCTACGGCTATATGACCGAGTACCGGGCTGCTCGCGCCTGGATGGACGCTCGCGTCACCAAGATCTGGGCCGGATCCAACGAAATCATGAAGGAACTCATCGGCCGCGACCTCGGCCTGTAGTTTCGACCGCAAGCGCTATTTCCTCCCGAGCCCTTCGACCACAGGAGCATCACCGCGTATGTCTGTTCTCGACAAGTTCTCTCTGACCGATCGAGTTGTCATCGTGACCGGTGCGTCGTCGGGTCTCGGGGTGGCATTTGCAAAAGCCGCAGCTGAGGCGGGAGCCGACGTCGTGCTGGCAGCCAGGCGCGTCGACAAGCTCGAAGACACCGCCAAGCTCGTGCGTGATGCAGGCCGTGAAGCGTTGTGTGTGGCCACCGACATTGTCGATCCGGCCCAGGCCCAGCACATGGTCGACGCAGCTATGGAGAAGTTCGGTCGCGTGGACGTACTCGTCAACAACGCCGGCGTCGGAACCGCGGTTCCGGCAACCCGTGAAACTCCCGACGAGTTTCGTTCCGTCATCGACATCAATCTCAACGGTTCGTACTGGGCTGCGCAGGCGTGCGGTCGAGTGATGCTGCCGGGCAGTTCCATCATCAATATCTCGAGCATTCTCGGGTTGACCACGGCGGGACTGCCGCAGGCCGCCTACGCAGCCAGCAAAGCCGGCATCGTCGGATTGACCCGCGACCTGGCTCAGCAGTGGGGAATCCGCAAGGGCATCCGTGTCAATGCCATCGCGCCGGGATTCTTCAAGTCGGAAATGACCGACCAATACAACGACGGCTACCTCGAATCGATGGCTCCCCGCTTGATCATGGGTCGAATGGGAGATCCGGAAGAACTCGCGGCAACCATGGTGTGGCTGGCCTCCCCGGCGGGCGGATATGTCACCGGCCAGACCATTGCCGTCGACGGCGGGATCACGATCACCTGACGTCGATGACGGGAGGTCATCCCGTTTGCCGTATAAGTAGCAGGTGACTTCAAACGCCGACCCCTCGGAGAACTGGGAAGACCGTCCGCCGCCGTCCATGGCTGCAACGGAGCTTTTACGTGACCTCCCGGTGACGGCACGCGGGGTCCGGACCAGGGCTTCTCTGGTTGCGGCAGCCCGGACGGTGTTCGAGCGAGCGGGGTACCTCGACGCCCGGTTGACTGACATCACGAAGGAAGCGAACTGCTCCACGGGCACGTTCTACACGTACTTCGACAACAAAGAGCAGATCTTTGCCGCTGTCCTCGAAGTCGCGCAGGAAGACATGCTGCATCCCGGCATGGGTCGCGTACGCGACGCGGACAACCCTTACGCTGTGCTCGAGTCGAGCAACCGCGCGTACCTGACGGCCTTCCAACGCAATGCCAAATTGATGGGTCTGCTCGAGCAGGTGGCACAGATCGATCCGGCCTTCGCGAAACTACGACGCGATCGTGGTGCAACCTTCATCACGCGCAATGCAAAAGCCATCGAGCGGTTGCAGACGGAAGGGAAGGCCGACACGTCGCTGGATCCGTTGTTGGCGTCGCGAGCACTCTCGTCGATGGTGAGTCGCTTCGCCTACAGCGTGTTCGTGTCTGAGGAACCGGGCTCAGACGGCAAGCCGGTGCCCTTCGAAGAAGTGGTCAAGACCGCTACCCAGATTTGGGCCAACGCGCTCCGATTGCAGCGGTAGCATCGGCTCAGCGGGTTCCGCGTGCGAACTCCGCTTCGAGATTCTGGCGCAGAGTTTCCTCACTGTTGCGGACTGCGTTCTCGATGAACGGCCCGACCACGAGGCCTAGGGCTTTGCCCGTCAGGCCGTCGGGCAGCTTGTAGGCAAAATCGACCGCCAACTCGGTTTTGGTGTCGTCTACCCGCGTGAATTCCCAGGTAGACGAATTGGCGACATCTCCCAGTGACGAGAGTGTGATGATGCGGTCTTTCTCCCACTCGGTGATTTCGAGCTTCGAGCGCACGGTGCTCGGACCAATTTGGATTGCGGCGTCGAATGTTGCGCCCAGACCTTGATCGAACTCGCCGTCGGGGTAGAACTCGGAGACGCCGTACATCCAGTTCACGACATTCCGGTAGTCGTCTATGTAGGCAAACGCGACGTCAACGGGTACGGCGGCAACCGCGGAATGGCGAACGTGGATCATGACTGGTCCCTTGTTTATCGGTGGACATCGACTGTAACCAATGACGGTGACATGTTCGGTGTCGGCGCAAGTGGATCTACGGTAACGGTTATGACAAACGAGCCTGCTATGCCCGAATCCTGGCGACACTACGAAGACCTGGGTCTGTCCAAGCCTCTCGCGGCGGCACTGGAAGCGTTTGTCGAGCAGGGGTACCACGGGGCCTCGATTCGGGACATCGCAGCGCGAGCGGGGCTCTCGGTGCCAGGTCTGTACCACCACTATCCGTCGAAGCAGGCCTTGCTCGTCGGCTTGACCACGGTGGTGATGGGCGAGTTGCTCGAACGCAGTCGTGCCGCCGAGATCGAAGCCGGCCCAGATCCGTCGGATCGCTTCGACGCGGTGATCGAATCACTGTTGCGGTTCCACATGTTTCGACGGGAGCAGTCGTTCATCGCGTCTTCGGAGCTTCGGAGTATGGAACCGGAGGGTCGGGCTAGCTACATCGCTCAGCGTGACGAACAGCAGAAGCAGGTCGACCGGATCATTCTCGACGGAGTTCGAGCGGGTGAGTTCGACGCCGAGTATCCAGTGGACGCGAGTCGGGCCGTCGTAACGATGTGCGTGGCGGTGGCGCAGTGGTATCGGCCGGATGGTGAATTGTCGCCGGAGGAGTTGGTGGAGCGGTATTTGGGGATTGCGAGGTGCACGGTGGGGGCGAAGCGGGTGGGGAAGTAACGGTGGGGGCGAAGCGGGTGGGGATGTAGCGGGACTTCGGCGATCACCTGGAGTTCTTCAGCAATTCGAGGGCCGCGTCCCGGCCGACGCCGAAGGGGTCGGTGCCTATACCGATCCCGTCTGCGACGAGGGCACCTTCGTGAAGCAGCATGAGGGACTCGACGAGGCGTTCGTCGGAGTGCCCTTCCGTCGCCAGGATTCGCCGAAAAAGGTTCATCATCTCCTGCTTCTGTTCGGCGATAACGGCAAACACCTGATGCGAACGATCACTGAACTCGGCGTGCGCGTTGATCATGCTGCACCCCTTGCCTCCGCTCGCTTTGGACCAGGAAGCGGAAGCATCGAACACCGCACTCAACTGTTCGGCGCGAGTGTCTCCGGCTGATGCCAGCTTCTTGTCGCGAAAGGCTCGCCACCGCCGATCTCGGTCCTTCAGATATTCCACGACGAGACCGTCCTTCGAGCCGAACCGCTCGTACAGAGTCTTCTTCGTGACCCCGGCGTCCAGTGCGACGGTATCCACACCTACGGCGTGAATCCCCTGTTCGTAGAACAACTTCGACGCCGACTCCAGGATGCGACGCGCTTTCGGAGTCAACTCGGGTACGGATTCCTCTGCCATGGCCAAAAGTATACCGATCTGTATAGTCGAGGTATGAGTAAACAGATCGGTATACCTCGGATCGCGATCCCGAGATCTGCCGTGACGGCTACCTTGTCGGTCTTGTTCGTCGCGTGCTGGAGTTCGGGATTCATCGGAGCCAAACTCGGCGCGGGCAGCGCCGAGATTCCCACGGTGCTGATGTGGCGGTTCCTCCCGCTCGCCGCAGTGCTCGTCCCGATTGTCTGGTTGTCCGCCCGGCACCTGAACACGATGCCGGCCCCGCGGACTCTCGGCAGGCAGGTGGTGATCGGGATGCTCTCCCAGAGCGGCTACCTGTTGTCTGTGTACTGGGCAGTCGATCTCGGCGTGAACACCGGAACAACTGCACTGATCGACGGTATTCAGCCGCTGGTGGCAGCCGCGCTGCTCGGCCCGGTCCTCGGTGTCGCAGTGCCGCGCACACAGTGGGTCGGGTTGGTGATCGGGCTGGGCGGCGTCGCGATGGTTACCGCCGCCGACGCGGGAGCCGGTACAGCGGCGCCGTGGTGGTCGTACGCGATCCCGTTCCTGGGGATGCTCTGCCTGGTCGCATCCACCTTCGTCGAACAACGTGCTCCCACGTCCACGCCGCCGCTGCAGGCGCTGGCTATCCACTGCTCAACCAGCGCAATAGTTTTCACGGCTCTAGCGGTCGCTTCGGGTAATGCCGTACCGCCGAGTGTCAACACATTCTGGATCGCATTGCTCTGGTTGATCGTGCTGTCCACCTTCGGCGGTTACGGGCTGTACTGGTTGTTGCTCCGTCGGGTCGGCATTACGTCCGTCAATACGTTGATGTTCTTGATCGCCCCCGTCACCGCGGTCTGGGGTGCGCTGATGTTCGGGGAATCCTTCACTCCGTTCACCGCGCTCGGCTTGGCGGTGGGCATCCTCGCCGTCGTCGTGGTCACCCGGGTAGGCAATCGCCCGAAGAAGCGGGACGAGGGCGAAGATGCCTGTCCGGTCAGGGCCCCGATCACGTCGCGGTGATGAAGCCCGATCGGGATGTGAACCGCTCGCGGAGCGCGGTGAGTTGCTCTGCGGTGAGCTTCAGTCCGTTGAGTGCGTAGTCCTCGACGGTGCCGAAGTGTGTGCGCATCTCGTCGAGCGCGGCGTCGAAGTAGCTGTCACGGACGCCGAGGAGGGGCCGGAGCAGTTCGGCGTCGACGCCTTTGCTTGCGGCGAAGTCGAGTATCGGTGCCGTCATGGGTGCCAGGTCGGTGTTCGTCTGCAGGTAGTCGGCGCGTACATCGGCTTCGTCGGCGCCGAGTAGGAGCAGGAAGGAGGTTGCGGCCCATCCGGTGCGATCCTTGCCGGTGGTGCAGTGGAAAAGTGCTGCCCCAGTGCGTTTTTCGTCGATGAGGTCGAGGTAGAACGTGCGGTAGGCGTCGAGCGCGGATGGCAGGCTGACGAAGTTGCGGTTCGCTTCCTCCATCTGCGAGATCCCACGCCCGCCACTGATCGTCTCGGCGTACGCGGCCGGGTCCGTCATGAGTAGTCCGGTGGCTGCGGCGTTCTGGGCATTGTCGGCGAGTACGTCGAGCCAGACCGTCCGTGTCGAGTCGGGGATATTGTCGAGTGCGCCGTCGCGCTCGGCGGCGGTCCTCAGGTCGTACACAGTCCGAATGTCCAAGCGGGCGACCGCGGCAACGTCGTCGCCGTCGAGTTTCGCGAGCGTCGCCGAACGGTAGAGCGCGCCCGGACGGACGGTGCCACCTGCAACGGCAATGCCGCCGAGGTCGCGGAAGTTCGGGGCGGTCTTCAGGAGAACGCGACGATCGAGCGGGTGAGTTGGCATGGCTGACTCCTTTGGGTTCGGGCGGTGACGGCCTAGCCCGCGGGATCGGGCGTGATTCCGCGACGGAGACTGCGAACCGTCAGATCCAACGCTTGCAGTCGGGTGCCTGCGCCACGGTTGACGTAGTCCATGGATGTGTAGAGCAGCGACCACAGCAGGTTCTGTACCCAGTCCGAACTCATGTCGGGATCGATGGAACCGTCGGAGTGTCCACGTTCGATGGCGTCGCTGACTCCGCTGTCGTTGGATGCGGATTCGGCAAAGGAATCTTCTTGATACACACCGGGTGTGAAGAACAGGACCGTCAGAAGGTCGGCCAGTTCGAAGTACTCGTGGCACAGGCGAACCAGTGCTTCGGCACCGGTGCCATCGCCGAGTCTCGCCGCTGCGCCAGCTTTGTCGACGGCGTGGGTGGCCTCTGACGCGACAGCTTCGACCAGGTCTGACCGTTCGGGAAAGTAGCGGTGCAGGGTGGTCCGGCCGACTTTTGCGGCCGATGCGATTTCGCTGAGCGTCGCGGCGGGTTTGGATGCGAACACTGAAATGGCGGCATCGAGGATTGCCTTGCGAGTGCGCTCGCGGGTCGCGCTTTGTTCTGGTGCGCTGTGGATCGTTGTCACGAATTCGAAGCGTAGCCGTGTCCGGTTTCGGTATCCAGTCTTTCCGTATCGGAATTCCCTTGCCCTTTTTGGAACATTCGTGTTCCATAAATTCATGCTCGAATCTGACGCTCGCAAACCCACGCCGAAATGGAGCAATCTCCGCGTTCTTGCCGAGTTCGCTCGCCCTCACCTGCCGTCGCTCCTGCTCGGGTTGGTCTTGGCCCTGTGTGGCTCCGCGGCGACGCTGGCGACGCCGATGGTCACCAAGTGGGTTCTCGATACGCTCGACACCGGCGCTTCGCTGCAAGGGCCGATCCTGACACTGATCGTCCTTCTCGTGGTGGGTGCAGTGCTCGGCTGCGCTCAATGGATCGTGCTCGGCACTGCCGCCGAGAAGGTCGTGTTCGACGCCAGGTCCTCGCTGGTCCGGCGGTTCCTGGCCGCGACCGTGCCCTCGTTGCAATCGCGGTCGGTGGGAGAGTTGGTCACCCGAGTCACGTCGGACACCTTGCTGTTGCGCGAGGCCGCGTCGTCAGCCGCGGTGAACATTCTCAATGCCGCCGCCCTGACCATCGGAACGATTGTCCTGATGGGTGTTCTCGATCTGCCGTTGCTGGGCGTGACCATGGTGGCAATCGTGTTCGCCTCCATCCTCTTTGCCGTTCTGATGCCCCGGATTTCCGCAGCGGAGGCCAGAACCCAGGAATCGCTCGGCAAGCTCGGTGGAGTTCTCGAAGGTGGTTTGCGAGCAATCCGGACGGTCAAGGTGTCACTCGCGGAGGACCGAGTCGGCGCTCTCGTGACGAACAATGCGGCCGATGCAAAAAAGCATGCAGTCACAGCGGTTCGAGTATCCGCGACCGCATGGACTGTCGCGTGGACCGCCATTCAAGGGTCGATCATTGCCATCTTGGGGTTCGGTGCCTGGCGCGTCGCCGACGGTGAAATGGCAGTCTCCACACTCATCGCTTTTCTGCTCTACGCCTTCACGCTGATGGGTCCGGTCTCGGAGCTTGCGCAGAACGTCACCTCTGTTCAGTCGGGAATCGCGGCAGCCATCAGGATTCGAGAGATGCAGTCGATGCCTACGGAGACGCATGACGTCGCCTTGGGAGTTGTCCAGAAAACCGACCCGGTCGCGCCGTTGATCGAATTGCGCAACGTCACGGTCAGCTACCACGGCTCGACCGAGCCCGCGCTGAGCGACGTCTCGCTGGTCATCCCGCAGCGGGGACATATGGCGATCGTCGGACCGTCGGGTGCAGGAAAGACCACGTTGCTCTCGACCGTGCTGCGATTTGTCGAACCAGGAGCCGGTGAGGTTCTTCTGCACGGAGTCGGATACAACGCGCTCGATCACCGAGCAGTGCGCGAAAGCCTGGCGTATGTCGAGCAGGAGACGCCGGTGGTACCGGGAACGATCCGAGAGAACGTGGTCTTCAGTCATCCCGACGCGACCGATGACGAGGTGCAGGCAGTACTACGTCTGCTCCGGCTCGACGACGCGATCGAGGCCCTGCCGAACGGACTCGACACCGCTCTGACCGCCACGTCGCTGTCCGGCGGCCAACGTCAGCGGATCGCGATGGCACGTGCAGTTCTGCGGCCGAGTGCGTTGCTCCTGCTCGACGAAGCCACTGCCCAGGTCGACACGCTCACCGAGGCTGCGATAGTCGATGCGATCAACGAGCGTGCGCGCACCGGGGCTGTGGTGACGATCGCTCATCGACTCTCGACCGTGCGCGACGCCGACTGGATCGTGGTCATGGAAGCCGGCCGGATTCGCAACATCGGCAACCACGACGAGCTCATGAACAAGGACGACCTGTACCGGGACATGGTGGTTGCCGGTCGCCTTGATCATTCGGAGGCATTGCTCGAAGATTGTTGACCCGGTGAGTCGGCATGTGCGAGAGTGCTGGTACCGAACGATCGCTCGGTCGGTCTTACTTGGAGGTGGATGGTGGCAATCGATCTGACGTATGCGCCGGAGGTGACCGCGCTGATCGAGAAGACGCGCGCCTTCACTCGGGATGTCGTTCTCCCGATCGAGGACAAGCATGGCGGCGACATTGCCGTTGCAGGCGGCGACGCAACTCGTATCGAGATGCAGACCGCGGCAAAGGCGGCAGGCGTCTTCGCTCCCCATGCGCCGATCGAATACGGCGGGCACGGGCTCAACATGAGTGATCGTGCGCCGGTATTCGAGGAGGCCGGCTACTCACTGTTCGGTCCGACCGCACTGAACATCGCCGCCCCGGACGAGGGCAACGTCCATATGCTGGCCCACGTGGCAAACGCGGCGCAGAAGGAACAGTTCCTCGCGCCGCTCGCCCGCGGCGACCAGCGTTCGGCTTTTGCGATGACAGAACCAGCGCCCGGTGCCGGATCCGATCCGTCGGCCCTCAACACCCGCGCCGAGAAGGCCCCGGGCGGCTGGAAGATCAACGGCAAGAAGTGGTTCATCACCGGCGCTGACGGCGCAGGCTTCTTCATCATCATGGCGCGCACGTCGGGTGAACCCGGCCAACGTGGCGGTGCCACAATGTTTCTCGCGCCGGCAGAGTCCCCGGGATTGATCGTCGGTCGTCATATCGGAACCCTCGACAAGTCCATGATCGGTGGCCACTGCGAGGTCACTTTCGAAGATCTCTTTGTCCCCGACGAGGCTGTTCTGGGCGAGGTCGACCAGGGCTTCGCCTACGCACAGGTACGTCTCGGCCCTGCCCGCATGACACACGTGATGCGCTGGCTGGGCGCCGCGCGTCGGGGGCACGACATCGCCGTGGCCCGGGTGGCGGAGCGTGAAGGATTCGGTTCCAAGCTCGGTGACCTCGGGATGATCCAGAAGATGATCGCGGACAACGAAATCGACATCGCGGCCACTCGCGCGCTGCTGGTTCAGGCGTGCTGGGAGCTCGATCAGGGTGGCCATGCAAGCAACTCCACGTCGATCGCAAAAACGTATGCAGCGGAGGCGATCTTCCGTATCGTCGATCGGTCCATCCAGATGTGCGGTGGTATCGGTGTGTCCGACGACTTGCCTCTCGCACGCCTGTCCCGCGAGGTCCGCCCGTTCCGCGTGTACGACGGACCGTCCGAGGTTCATCGGTGGGCAATCGCGAAGCGCGTTGTGGGCGCGGCACGTCGAGCTGCTCGAGACGGTGCGTGATGACTGAGTTTCCCGGTCTCGACCTGGTTGCCCTGCGGAAGTACCTGCTCGACTCGGACGTAGCGGTCAGCGGCGATCTGCGTGCGAAACTGATCTCCGGTGGCAAGTCCAACCTCACCTACGGGATCTACGACGACACATCGAGTTGGATTGTGCGCCGCCCTCCGACTGCGGGATTGACGCCGTCGGCGCATGACGTGGCGCGCGAATTCCGCATCACGTCGGCACTGCAGAACACTGCGGTGCCGGTGGCTCCCACCGTCGCCCTGTGTGAGGACGCGTCGGTGATGGGTGCGACGTTCACGGTCGTCGAGTTCATCGAAGGTCAGGTGATCCGGACGAAGTCGGAACTGGATGCTCTTCCGGCAGAACAGGTCACGGCCTGCGTCGATGAATTGGTGCGTGTACTTGCGGCGCTGCACGATGTCGACTACAAGGCCGTCGGCCTCGGAGAATTGGGGCGTCCCGACGGGTACGTCGCCCGGCAGGTGAAATTGTGGGCCGGTCAGTGGTCGCGGGTGAAGGTCGAGGATTCTGCGGACGTCGACCGCTTGGCTTCTGCGCTCTCGGAACTTATTCCGGAGAATTCCGAGTCGTCGATCGTCCACGGTGACTACCGGATCGACAACACGATCCTCGCTGCCGACGATGTCACGAAGGTCGCGGCAGTAGTGGACTGGGAATTGTCCACTCTCGGTGACCCTTTGGCCGACATCGCCATGATGTGCGTGTATCGCCATTCCGCGTTGGACCTGGTTCTCGGGGAGCCGGCAGCCTGGACCAGTTCGTCATTGCCGTCTGTTGTCGATCTGGCCCAAAGCTATTCGCGCGTCTCGGGTCGGGATCTCGGCAACTGGAACTTCTACATGGCACTTGGATTCTTCAAGCTGGCCGTTGTCGCCCAGGGGATCGATCATCGTTTCCGGGCCGGCGCGACAGTCGGTGGTGGTTTCGAGAGTGCGGGAACGGCTGTACCCGAACTGATCTCGGCGGGACTGAACGCGTTGAACGGGAAGTTCGCGTGAGTGCGTCGGCGCTCGTCACAGGCGCGTCCAAAGGCATCGGGCTGGGCATTGCGACGCGTCTCGCGACGCTCGGATACGGATTGACCATCACGGCGCGAGACAGTGAGAAACTCGACGCAGTTGCCGAGGAACTGCGCCGCGCCGGTTCGCCCGACGTTCTGGTGTTGGCCGGTGATATGGCGGACGAGAAATTTTCGGCGGAATTGGTTGCCGCCCACGGTGATCGATTCGGTTCGATGCGTGCACTCATTCTCAACGCTGGTGTGGGAACCAGTGGGCGGATCGCGGACTACCCCATGAAGCGCTTCGACAAGACGCTCGCAGTGAATCTGCGGACGCCCTTGGCGCTGCTTCAGGCGTCGTTGCCGTTCCTGCGCCTGGCAGCGGATGCACATCCGAGTGGCGGAGCAAAGGTTGTTGCGCTGGCATCGATTGCCGGCGTCTACGCCGAAAGCGGCTTGGGTGTTTACGGTGCGACCAAAGCAGCGTTGATTTCGATGATCGAGGCGCTCAACGCCGAAGAATCGGGAAACGGCGTCAGCGGCACAGCAATTGCTCCGGGATACGTCGACACCGACATGTCGGCGTGGACGCACGATCGGATTACGCCGGAATCGATGATCAAAGTCGACGACATCGTCGAACTGGTCGACGGGTTGCTACGTTTGTCCGCCAGGGCAGTGGTCCCCAAGATCGTGATGACCCGAGCCGGTACCGAAGGCTACGGGGCCTGATCAACCCGGCCGATTCTCGCCACGCTTGCGGAAGAAGTGGAACCCGGGAACACCGACGATCGCCTGTTTCAGGTCTTTGACGACCCCCAGGAGTTCGTGGACTTCGGGGGAGACCGAGTCCAAGGTGGCGAGAATCGGCAGGACGGCAGTGACCCGCTCGGTGAGTTCCGGGAGCTTGTCGATCAGCGTGATGGCGGCAGTGACTTCGGATTCGCTGAGATCATCCGCAAACCTGGCAGCTAACGGAGCCAGTTGAACTGCGATGGGTTCGTACAGTTCGAGAAGTTGCTGTGCGATGTCAGATGTTTGCTCGACGGCTTCGATCAACGTCTCGGCGCGAACAGTGACGGAAGCTGCGCCGACTACGACGCGGTCTGCGTTCTCGGCTATCTGGCTGATTCGCGCAACCAGTCTCTCGACGCTCACCAACAGCGCCTCGAGGCGGGCAGGGAGCGTGAGCGCGAAAACGACCGTAGACAGCGACCAGTGCACCACATCGCTGACGGAGTGGACCAGGCTGGAACGTCCCGGCAAAACTAGAGCCATCACTCGATACTGCCTGATAATGGTCGGAAGTGCAGGTATTTCTCACATTCCTGTGAGTCGGGTCGTCTTCGAGATATGAGTAGCTCAGGCGCTGGCGTTCCCACATCGTGGCCGTTGCTACTCGATACCTGGAAGGATCGAGAAATGGCGGTTAACCGTACCCACACAGTGATCGAGTCGCCGATCGGGCCGTTGACACTGGTCGCGACGGCAAACGGGTTGTGCGGTCTCTACATGGCAGAGCATCGTCACAAGCCGAACGAGTCGACTTTCGGGGAGAGTTCACCCGCGAATTTCGGTGCTGTCCAGGAACAGTTGGACGAGTATTTTTCCGGAGAGCGAACCGAGTTCTCGTTGCCGTTGGATCCGTCGGGCACGGAGTTTCAGCAACGAGTGTGGGATGCGCTGCGGACAATTCCCTACGGGCAGACGTGGTCCTATATGGACCTCGCGCAAACCCTTGGCAACCCTCTGGCGATTCGTGCTGTCGCGGCGGCAAACGGTAAGAATCCGATCAGCATCATCGTGCCGTGCCATCGCGTGGTCGGTAGTGACGGGAGCCTGACGGGCTTTGCGGGCGGTCTCGACCGCAAGCGTTTTCTACTCGAGCAGGAGTCCGGCGGAATCTCGGACGTGCTGTTCTGATGGAACGAACTCACATATCTCGTGATGCGAGCGTTTACCGATCGTGGCACTGAAACCATTCGAGAACGTCGTGACAGAGCACGGGGCGGTGGTGCTTCGGGTGTGCCGCGCTGTGGTCGGTCCGGTCGATGCGGAGGACGCGTGGTCCGAGACCTTCCTGGCGGCAATGCGTGCCTATCCGGACCTGGATCCCGGCGCGAATGTCGAGGCATGGCTCGTGACCATTGCGCACCGCAAAGCCATCGACATCGTGCGAGTACGAGGGCGCGTCGCGATTCCCACCGACGACCTTCCGGAATTGCCGACGCGTATCGGCCTTCCGGGAACCTGGAATCACGAACTCTGGGATGCACTCGAACAACTGCCGTTCAAGCAGCGAGCGTCGGTGGCGTACCACTTCCTGGGCGGGCTGCCGTACGCGGAGATCGCCGAGATTCTGGGCAGTACTCCGTCCGCCGCGAGGAAGGCCGGCTCCGACGGTATTGCGTCCCTGCGAAAAACATACTTAACCAACACCGTTCCGGAAGGGAGCCGATCATGACTACCGAAGCTGATGTGTTCGGCGCACTCCCGGCGTCCGACCCGGAAGCGCTGGCGCGACTGCACTCACGGCTGGCTGATGCCGCTGCGGCGGCGCAGTTGATCGATGTTGCCTATCGGATCGTTGATTCGCCGATCGGGAAATTGCTCCTCGCTGCAACGGACGTCGGATTGGTGCGGGTGGCGTTTGCCGTCGAGGGGCACGACGTCGTGCTTGGACGGCTGGCCGATACTGTCAGTCCGCGTGTCCTGCATCATCCGCGCAGGCTCGACGCCGTTGCCCGGGAGCTGGACGAGTACTTTGCCGGCGCCCGAAGGGAATTCGACCTGGATTTGGATTTCCAACTGGCAAAGGGATTTCGGCGTGAAGTGCTGCGCCACCTTCCGGAGATCGAATACGGCCACACCGCAAGCTATTCGACGGTCGCCGCGGCGTCGGGTAGCCCGCGTGCAGTGCGGGCGGTGGGCACGGCGTGTGCGAAGAATCCATTGCCGTTGGTGGTGCCATGTCACAGAGTTGTCCGAAGTGACGGAAGCCTGGGCCAGTACGCGGGCGGCACGGAGCTCAAGGCCGTACTGCTGGACCTGGAATCGCGGCAATGAACAAGGCTGCGACGCTGACTCTTCCGTTCATGCCGCCGTATGCGACGGAGCCGTTGATCGGCGCGTTGAAGGCCCATGCGGTAGCCGGATTGGAACGTCACGACGACGGGGTTCATGTGCGCGTCGTGCCGTTGCCGACCGGTCCCGTGATCGTGTCGGTGTCATGGCACGACGATTGTGTGTCGGTGAGCGCGGACAGGGACACGGACGCCGCTCAGCTCGAGTCGGTTGTACGGCGGTGGCTCGATCTCGACGGCGATCATCGTGTGTGGGAGGCCGTGCTGGCGTCGGACAAGACGCTGGCTCCGCTGATCTCGGCCCGGCCAGGTTTACGTGTGCTCGGTAGCGTCGACGGTTTCGAGACTGCGGTGCTGACTGTTCTGGGGCAGCAGGTTTCGCTGGGGGCGGCGCGAACATTTGGTGGACGGTTTGTCGGAGCGTTCGGACTACCCGTGAATCACGAGTTCTCGGCCTTCCCATCGGCGGAGTCTGTAGCGGCCAGTTCCCCGGACGCGATACAGAAAGCTGTCGGATTGACCAGTGCGCGTGCACGAACGGTGCACGCCTTGGCGATTGCCGCTGCCGAGTATCTTGATCTCGGCTGGGATGCCGACCCAGTGCGATTTCGTGCTGATCTTCTAGCTCTGCCAGGAATCGGGCCGTGGACTGCCGACTATCTCACCGTGAGGATCCTCGGAGATCGGGACGCGTTTGTGCCGGATGATCTGGTTCTCAAACGCGCGTTGGGTGTGTCGTCCGGCAAGGAAGCTGCGGCATTGTCGGAGCAATGGCGACCGTGGCGCGCTTACGCGTTGTTTCATCTGTGGACGAAAGAAGCTTTTCTCTAGTCAGTCTTTCGAGGTCGCCAGGCTGGATGGCCACCAGATTTTCTTGCCGATGTCATGGGACAGAGCGGGAACCAGGACGCTGCGCACGATGATCGTGTCCAACAGCACGCCGAACGCAACGGCAAAACCGATCTCGGCCAAGAAGACCAGTGGAAGAATTCCCAGGACGGCAAACGTTGCCGCCAACACGATCCCGGCCGAGGTGATGACGCCGCCTGTGACGGAAAGTCCGCGCAATACACCTGCGCGAGTGCCGAATTCACCGGTTTCCTCGCGAACACGGGTCATCAGGAAGATGTTGTAGTCGATGCCCAGCGCTACGAGGAAGACAAACGCGTAGAGCGGGAACGACTGGTCTGCGCCTGCAAAACCGAAGACGTGAGTGAAGAAGAAGCCGCTGACGCCCAAGGTGGCCGCAAACGAAAGGACCACCGTTGCAATCAGAATTACGGGAATGACCAGCGCGCGAAGCAGTAGCGCAAGAACAACGAAGATAACCGCAAGCACGATGGGGATGATGAGATTGCGGTCGCGCACAGACGCTGCTTGAACGTCGAGTGTGGTTGCGGTGCTGCCGCCCACAAGAGCGTCGGCGCCTGGAACTGCGTGTACAGCGGTCCGGAGACGCTTGATCGTCTCGAGTGCCTGTGGCGAGTCGTATGAATCGACAAGCATCGCGTTGATCATGGTGCGACCGTTGATCGGCGGGGCAGTGAAGCCTGGTGGGGCACAGCCGGCGGCCGCTGCCTGGGCGACGGCCGCTGGATTGGTCTTGATCAATTCGCTGACCTTCGCCACGTCGATTTGCGTGCATACGGACCCGGCGTCCTGGGATATACCCTCGACAGCGCTTGCCGCTTTGATGACCGCATCGGACTGATCCGCGTTCGCAGTGATGACGGCCGGGGCACCGGCTCCCGGGTCGAACGCGGAATCGTAGAGTTCTTGCCCGACAACAGCGTCCGGAGTGTTGGTGAAGTTCTGGGCCGCGGTCAGCCCATCGGTTTTCAGGCTTCCGATTCCGGCCGCGAACAACACGATGAGCAGGATCGACGCGCCGATCCACAGCGAGCGATCCCTGTTGCCGACAGTTGTCGCGATCTTGCCCCACATGCCGTGCGTCGCAAGATCTGCGGCGTGATCGACGCGTGGAGTTCGGGGCCAGAACACCCAGCGGCCGACCACCGCCAGTGCGACGGGCATGAACGTCATCATCACCAGATACGTGCAGGCAATCCCGATCGCGGCCACCGGGCCGAGGCTCTTGTTGGAGTTCAACTGCGAGAAGGTCAGGCAGAGCAGTCCGAGAACGACAGTGACAGCCGATGCTGTGATCGCGGGCGCTGATTCACGCCACGCTCGTATCATCGCGTCGAATCGATTGGGGTAGCTGTGAAGTTCTTCGCGGTAACGCGAAATGAGCAGCAGCGCATAGTCGGTGCCCGCACCGATCACGAGTACGAACAAGATTCCTTGAGATTGACCGGTCAAGGTCAGTATCTCGGCCTTCGCGAGGAAGTAGATCACCATCGACGACAAGCCGATTGCCAGGAGCGCCGAGAACAGCGGGAAGAACCACAGCACCGGCGATCTGTAGACCACTAGAAGAATCAGGATGACAACGAGTAAGGCGGCGCCGAGGAGCGCACTGTCCAAGCCGGCAAAAGCGTCGATGAAGGCCACTAGGAGCCCGCCAGGACCTGCCGGTAGTACTTCCATGTCGCCGGCAGCCTGCTCGGCCGCGTCGAGGACTTTCTGTTCGGTTGCCGCCAGCTCCTCACCGGACACCGCGGCGCCATCGTCCTTGGCGATCAGCGGAACGAAAATGGATGCAATGGTGCCGTCGGCGGAGAATTGAGTTGGCTGCATCCCGTCGGCATCGACGCCGGGTACTCGGGAAATGGCTTGACGTGCAGATTCGACAGCAGCTTTGTCCGCATCGGTCAGCGCGGAATCCCGATGGAATACGACAAAACCAGGAATGGTCTCCACCGGAAGGAATTTCGCGGATTCATTTGCGACGACGGTGGACTCTGCCGAACTCGGAAGATACGACGAGTTGTCGTTCTTCTGAACCTCCGCGAGTTTGCTCTGGAACGAACCGCCGAAACCGCCCGCGACAAAGGCGAAGATCGCCAATGCGATCACCGTGAAGATCGGCAGGCGAAAGGCTCTGATCGCTCTGCCGTCGTTCTTTTCCGCGTCAGTGGAATCCAGTTTGGTCATCGTTCTCCTGGGGGCACATGAGGCCGTCACCGATAAAACAACATTTTCAGTAGAACACGCGAGCAAGCCGGGTGGAACTACCGCAATTGGGGTACCCGCTGATGCGAGGAACACAACTTTCACGCGCAGGAGGTACAGCGACCCGGTTGTCGAAGCCGATATGAGTCACCACTTCTACCGATCGGTTGGAGAGATTTATGTCAACCACCGAAATGCTCGAACTCGAGCGCACCATCGACCATCTCCGTCACTGTGTCGGTTCGCTGCGGTCCTTGTACGGCGACGTACCGCAGGTCCGCCGGTTGGTCAATGATCTGGAGCGGCTCGAGATCGACTCCGGCGATCTGGACGCATCGCCGCCGCACCTAACCCATCACGAACAGGCTGAACGAATCCCCGTGCCCGACACACCGTACGACGCGTCGATGTGGCAGGGCGCCGATGACGAGGGTATCGGCGGCCACCCGACCGAGCACGACGGATGAGTGCACCACCGATCGATTCGAGTGGGGTCGGTGCTTCTTCGCGTGCTCGCATTGCGGCACGCACGCTGAGAACGGACCGGTGGTGGCGAGCGCCGCTACTGACCGTACTGGGATTGTCCGTCTTCCTGGTCTACGCGACGATCCGGTCGTTCGTCCGCAGCGCGTACTGGGTCGCGGACTATCACTACCTGACACCGTTTTACTCTCCGTGCCTGAGCGACTCGTGTGCGCCGGGTTCCAGCGATTTCGGCACACCGATCGGTGAATTGCCGATGTGGATTCCGCTCGGGTTCCTGGTGCTGCCGTTCCTTCTGGGATTCCGGCTGACCTGCTACTACTATCGCAAGGCCTATTACCGGTCTGTGTGGCTGTCGCCGCCTGCATGTGCGGTCGCAGAACCACATCGCGCGTACTCGGGTGAAACACGACTTCCGCTGATCATCCAGAACTCGCATCGGTACTTCTTCTATGTCGCGGTTGTTGTGTCGATCATCAATACCTACGACGCGATTCGGGCTTTCCACGGAGCAGACGGTGGCTTCGGGATGGGTCTCGGCACGCTGATCCTCGTCGGCAACGTGTGCTTGCTGTGGGCCTACACGGTGTCGTGCCATTCGTGTCGTCACGTCACGGGTGGACGGCTCACCCATTTTTCGAAACATCCGATCCGCTACTGGTTGTGGACGCAGGTGAGCAAACTCAACACGCGGCACATGCAGCTGGCGTGGACCACGCTCGGCACGCTCATGATCACCGATTTCTACATCATGCTCGTGGCCAGCGGCACGATCGACGACCTACGTCTGATCAATTGACCACCCAATTCTTCAGGGAGAGTGAATGACCGAAGTCGAACGGCACACCTACGACGTCGTGGTGATCGGAGCCGGCGGAGCCGGACTACGCGCGGTGATCGAGGCCAGAGAGCAAGGACTCTCTGTTGCCGTGGTCTGTAAGTCGCTGTTCGGCAAGGCTCACACTGTCATGGCGGAGGGTGGGTGCGCTGCCGCGATGGGCAATGCCAACGAGAAGGACACCTGGCAGACGCATTTCCAGGACACGATGCGCGGTGGCAAATTCCTCAACAACTGGCGAATGGCAGAACTGCATGCACGTGAGGCGCCGGATCGGGTATGGGAACTCGAAACCTATGGCGCACTGTTCGATCGGACGCCGGACGGGCGAATCAGTCAACGCAACTTCGGTGGTCACACGTATCCGCGGCTCGCTCACGTCGGTGACCGCACCGGACTCGAGATCATTCGGACGATGCAGCAGAAGATTGTCTCGCTTCAGCAGGAAGACTTCGCGGCCACCGGAGACTACGAGGCGCGCGTCAAGATCTTTGCGGAATGCACCATCTCGGAACTGACGAAGGACGGCGACCGTATTTCCGGTGCCTTCGGATACTGGCGTGAGAGTGGACGGTGCGTGCTGTTCGAAGCGCCGGCCGTGGTGATGGCTACCGGCGGAATTGGCAAGTCGTTCAAGGTCACATCCAATTCGTGGGAGTACACCGGGGACGGACACGCGCTGGCACTTCGCGCGGGCGCCAACTTGATCAACATGGAGTTCGTTCAGTTTCACCCGACGGGCATGGTGTGGCCGCCGAGCGTCAAAGGCATTCTCGTGACGGAGGGAGTGCGCGGCGACGGAGGGGTGCTCAAGAACTCCGACGGCGACCGCTTCATGTTTTCCTACATTCCGCCGGTGTTCAAGGGCCAGTACGCCGAGACGGCAGAAGAAGCCGATCGTTGGTACGAGGATCAGGAGAACAACAGACGCACCCCCGATCTGCTACCCCGCGACGAGGTGGCTCGCGCCATCAACACCGAGGTGAAGGAGGGACGCGAAACCCCGCATGGCGGTGTGTACCTCGACATCGCGTCGCGAATGCCGGCCGAGGAAATCAAGCGCCGGTTGCCGTCGATGTATCACCAGTTCAAGGAACTCGCGGACGTCGACATCACAAAAGAGCAAATGGAAGTCGGTCCGACCTGCCACTACGTGATGGGCGGGATCGAGGTCGACCCGGACTCCGGTTCGTCGAACGTACCGGGGTTGTTCGCGGCGGGGGAGTGCTCCGGCGGAATGCACGGGTCCAACCGGCTGGGCGGAAATTCGCTGTCGGATTTGCTCGTGTTCGGTAGACGAGCCGGCCTCGGCGCCGCGACTTATGTGAAGTCGCTGCCTGCTCGGCCCGTCGTGGCGGACGGCGACGTGGATGCCGCGTCACGGATGTTGCTCTCGCCGTTCGAA
Source organism: Rhodococcus globerulus (assembly GCF_019334125.1). Lineage (NCBI taxonomy): Bacteria > Bacillati > Actinomycetota > Actinomycetes > Mycobacteriales > Nocardiaceae > Rhodococcus > Rhodococcus globerulus. Next base: position 3,661,185 of record NZ_CP079698.1, on the reverse strand, counting down.
CCTCAGGGTGACGCCGGTGCCCTCGAGAACCCGTACACCCTGCACACCGAACTGCAGCAGACGATGAACGACTTGGTCGGCATCATCCGCACCGCTGAGGAAGTCGACCGCGCGCTGCGCACGCTCGACGACATCAAACGACGGATCGATTCGGTTGTGGTGGAGGGGCATCGGCAGTTCAATCCGGGATGGCATCTGGCTGTGGATCTGCGAAACATGGTGCTGGTCAGCGAATGTGTCGCGAAAGCCGCGCTGCTGCGCACCGAGAGCCGGGGCGGACATACTCGGGACGATCACCCGGCGATGGCTGCGCAGTGGCGCAACACCCTGCTGGTGTGCGCTGTGGATGCAGCGGTCGCCGGGCGAGCGGATGTTGTTGTTCCCGACGTGCAGGTCACCTCCGAGCCGCAATCGCCGATGCGACCGGACCTTTTGGCGCTCTTCGACATCGACGAGTTGGCGAAGTACTACACGGACGCCGAACTTGCCGGCCATCCGGGAAGGAAAACCTGACATGGGCTACGACGCGAGTTTCCGGGTGTGGCGCGGCGATGCCGATGGTGGTGAGCTGCGGGACTATTCGGTTCCGGTGAACGAGGGGGAGGTGGTGCTCGACATCATTCACCGGTTGCAGGCCACGCAGACTCCGGATCTCGCGGTGCGGTGGAACTGCAAGGCGGGCAAGTGTGGATCGTGCTCAGCGGAGATCAACGGGCGTCCGCGGCTGCTGTGTATGACGCGGATGTCGACTTTTGCGGAGGACGAAGTGGTGACTGTGACTCCGATGCGCGCATTCCCGGTCATCCGTGATCTGGTCACCGATGTCTCGTTCAATTACCGGAAGGCACGCGAGATTCCGTCGTTCACACCGCCGCCCGGCTTGGCTCCCGGTGAGTACCGAATGCAGCAGATCGACGTCGCCCGCTCGCAGGAGTTCCGCAAGTGCATCGAATGCTTCCTGTGTCAGAACACTTGTCACGTCGTGCGCGATCACGAGGACAACAAGGAGGCGTTTTCCGGCCCCCGCTTCTTCATTCGGATCGCCGAACTCGAAATGCACCCTCTCGATACAGCAGACCGTCGGGACGCCGCGCAAGACCAGTCCGGACTCGGTCTGTGCAACATCACCAAATGCTGCACCGAGGTATGCCCGGAGGACATCAAGATCACCGACAACGCAATCATCCCGATGAAGGAACGAGTCGTGGATCGGCGTTATGATCCGCTGGTCTGGCTGGGCAACAAGATCTTCCGTCGAGGTGAAACCTGATTCGGGTCAGGAAATTCCTCGGGAGATCGCGCGACTGGCCGCCTGCAGTGCCGGGACGAGGGGAGCGCTGCCGGTGTCGAGTGGAACGACAACAGATAATGCCGCGACAACGTCGCGAGAGCGGCGAATAGGCGACGCTATCGCCAGCGTGCCGAGATTGAGGTACTGGCGAGCTATGACGATGTCGGTGCGGCGGATCTCGGCCAGCAGAGAACGAAGCGTAGGTTCCTCGGTGATCGTGAACGGCGTCAGCGCCCGCAATCCGGCCGCGACAACATCGTCGAAGACGCCATGGGGAGCATGAGCCAGAAGCACCAGCCCACCGCTGGACGCGTGCAGCGGCAATCGTCCACCGGCCCGGCCGACAAGACCGACGGCGTCGTGGCTCGACAACCGCTCCAGGTAGACAGCCTCGAGGTGATCGCGGACAACCAGTTGTACGTTCTGCCCGGTGATTTCGTGCAAGTCCTCCATGAACGGCATTGCTACGGAACGTAAACCGTGTGCTCGGGGTGCGCGGGACCCGATCTCCCAGACCCGAAGTCCGATCTGAAATCGGCCGTCGTCGCCACGTTCGAGGGCTCCGAGCCTGGTGAGTTCTCGGCAGATGCGAAAGACCGTCGGCACGGGCAGTTCGGAACCCAGTCCAAGTTCGGTGATTGTCTGGCGGGGGTGCTGCGGAGTGAACAGATCGAGCAGGACCATAGCTCGTTCCAGCATTCCCGGCGGAGTAGCGACTTCTTTCACTCAATGAAAACTACCTTGTTGACGGCCCTCATGTCCCGCGACCATCCAATCAGTGAAAAGTTGTTCTCTACCGAGGAGAGTTCTATGAGTCTGCCGCCCATTCGCACCCAGGTCGGTATCGTCGGGGCCGGTCCGGCCGGTCTGATGCTCTCCCATCTTCTTCATCTTCAGGGGATCGATTCCGTTGTCCTGGAATGCCGTACCCGCGAAGACGTCGAAGGAACGATCCGGGCGGGAATTCTCGAGCAGAACACCGTGGATTTGATGATCGCAACCGGCGTGGGTGATCGGTTACTCGCGGAAGGTCATCGCCACACCGGTACCCAGATCAGGTTCGCCGGTGAGGGGCGTCGCGTCGACTTCGAAGGGCTCACGGGTCGGGCTGTCACTGTGTACCCGCAGCATGAGGTGCTCATCGATCTGATTGCGCGCAGGCTGGCAGACAGCGGCGACATTCGCTTCGGCGTCAGTGACGTCGAGGTCCACGAGCACACTGGCGATCGCCCGTTCATCACGTTTGTCGACTCCGACGGTCAGGCGCAGCGGCTGGACTCCGAACTTGTTGCGGGATGCGATGGTTCGCGAACCGGGACGCGCCACCTCATTCCGGAGCCCGAGGTACGCACCGACTACTTCCGCCAGTACCCGTTCGTCTGGTTCGGCATTCTTGCCGAGGCCCCCCGAACGTCGGACGAACTCATCTACGCCCACAGCCCGCGGGGATTTTCACTCTGCAGCACACGATCCGAGACTGTGCAGCGGCACTACCTACAGGTTTCGGTCGACGACACTGTCGACGACTGGTCGGACGATCGAATCTGGGACGAGTTGCACCGACGCGTGGACGGACCTGGCGTCGAGGTCAAGGAGGGTGCCATCTTCTCGAAGAGCATCCTGCCGTTCCGTAGCTTTGTGTGTGAACCCATGCAATCCGGCCGCTTGTTCCTGGCCGGGGACGCCGCGCACACTGTCCCACCGACCGGCGCCAAGGGCATGAACCTCGCGCTGGCAGACGTGTGGGTTCTGGCCGACGCCATGGTCGGTTTCTTTACCGCTGGGGATCGACAAGCCCTCGACGGCTACTCCGCGGCTGTGTTGCCGAGGGTATGGCGTGCTCAGCATTTCTCGTGGTGGATGTCGACGATGCTGCATACAGCGCCCGACGCGTCGCCGTTCGACATCAAACGGCAGGAAGCTGAACTCGACGTCGTGACCGGCTCCCAAGCAGGGCTGACCTTGATTGCCGAGAACTACACCGGCCTGCCGCTGCCCCAACTGGTTCACGCAGTGTCCTGACGCGCTGCCGTCTGGCGAAACGTCCGCATTGCCCATTTTTTATCTGAATATCTGTACAGATGTTATTTTTATTCAGAAGAAAAGGGGCAAACAGTGGGTCTCATCCGTTCCGGAGTTCCGACGTTCGCGATCGCTGCCGTCGTCGGCACCCTGCTCGTCACGTCGTGCAGCACCCCGTCGGGCACGTCGACCGCAAGCGACGGTCTGGTCCTCGCCGACGGCTACGAACTGGGCGGATACAACCCCGTTGCCGGCTTCGGTGCAGCCGGCGAAGCCAAGATGTACGACGGTCTGGTGCGCCTGCGCGGCGGTGAGGGAATGCCTGGTTTCGAACCGGCTCTTGCGACGTCGATCCCCACCGCCAACGCGGACGCCACCCTCTGGACCGTCACTCTCCGCGGAGGTGTCACCTTCTCCGACGGCTCCACTTTTGACGCCGCCGACGTGGTTGCCACGTACAAGGCGATCCTCGATCCGGCATCAGCGTCCGAGGCGAAGTCGTCGTTCGACATGATCAGCGATGTCGTAGCGCTGGACCAGAACACCGTGGAGTTCCGTCTCGCGTACTCCTACGCACCACTACTCACCAAGATGCTGATCGGCATTGTGCCGTCGGAGTCCGTCGCGACACCGGCCCTGGCGGCCGAGTCGACGCTCAACACCGAACCGATCGGGACCGGGCCGTACACCCTTGTCGATCTTTCACCCGACCGCGCGGTGTTTGCTGCCAACGAGAACTACTGGGACGGCGCACCGGAAATCAAGAAGCTCACGCTGCTCTATGTTCCGGACGACAACACCCGGGCGCAGCGGATGGCCTCGGGTGAGATAGACGGCACCAATCTCCCGCCGCTGCTTGCCAATACGTTCGAATCGCGGGACGGCATGTCGGTGACGGCCCATCAGTCCGCGGACTGGCGTGGTGTTTCGCTGCCCACCGGCAATCCGGTAGCCGGTGACCCGGCGATGCGCATGGCGCTCAACCTTGCCGCCAACCGGCAGTCCATGATCGACAACGTTCTCGGTGGGCACGGCCGCGTCGCCGCCACGCCGATTCCCGAGGTCTACGGTGCCTCGTACAACCCGGACGCAACGTTTGCGTACGACCCGGCCAAGGCTGAGCAGATCCTCACCGATGCCGGTTGGATCGAAGGCAGTGACGGGATTCGTTCGAAAGACGGTCGACGTGCGCAGTTCACGATCATGTACAACTCTGTGGACACGGTCCGTCGAGACTTGGCCCAGGCCTTTGCATCCGACGCACTCGGGATCGGCGTCGAAGTAGATCTCGAAGCACTGTCCTGGGATCGCATCGATCCGCGAATCAATCGGGACTCCACACTGCTCGGCGGCGGCGACGAACCGTTCGATCCCGATACCCAGGCCTACGACGCACTCAATTCCGCGTCCATCGCTCCCGGTGTCGGCAGCATCTACGACAATCCCAGTGACTACTCGAATCAGGTTGTCGACGCTGGACTCGACGTCGGTCGCCGAAGCCTCGACCAAGCGACCCGCGACGCCGCCTACCGAGATGTGCAGCAGGCGTACGTCGATGATCCCGGTTATGTGTACCTGGTCTTCCTCGATCACACGTACGTGTCGAAAGATTCCGATTGGACGATTTCCGGTCCGGTGCTGGAACCGCACGCGCACGGAGTGACCTGGGGTCCGTGGTGGTCGTTGCAGACGTGGACGCAAGAACAATGACGGCGCTCGACGTTCGAGCCGGTGCAACGTCGGACCCGGTACGATCGCACAACGCTCGCCGACGCTCCATCCTCGTGATGGTCGGGCGCCGGATGCTGTTCATCGTCCCGGTGATCATCGTCGTGTCCGCCGGTTTGTTTGCCGCCGCGGCAATCTCGCCGTTCGATCCGCTTGTCGGCTATCTGGGCACGCGGTACATGACAACCAGCGAAGCGGACAAGGCCCTGATCGCCGCGCAGATGGGTTTCGACAACCCCTGGTACAGCACGTACTGGACGTGGCTGCATGCAGTGGTGACCGGCGATCTGGGCGTCTCTCGATCCTTCAATCAGCCAGTTTCCCAAGTCATTTCCGAACGTCTGCCGTGGACGCTCCTCCTGGTCGGCATCAGTCTGGTGATTGCGATTCTCGCGTCGCTGGCGCTGGGAGTGCTCGCCGGAATCCGCAAGGGTGGGCTCCTGGACAGAACCGTGTCCGGGCTGTGCGTCGTCGTTCAAGGACTTCCGCCGTTTGTTCTCTCGCTCGGAGCCATCGCGCTCTTTGCACTGACGCTCGGGTGGTTGCCAGTGGCCGGGTTGACCGACGGCGGTGCCGATCCCACAGCGGGGCAGGTCATTCGGCATCTGATTCTCCCGGTCGCCGTCCTTGCGATCTCCCAAATGCCGTGGCTACTCCTCGCAGTGCGCGAATCCGTCGTCGGATCTACCGGTGAAGGATTTGTCGCCGGGGCGGTGGCGCGCGGAATACCGGCTTCCACCATCACACAACGTCATATCGTGCCGACGTCCCTTGCGCCGTTCGTCAACATCATCGGAGTCCGATTGCCCGAACTTGTCGTCGGTGCGGTGCTGGTGGAAGAAGTGTTCAGTTGGCCGGGAATTGCCGGTGCCATCGTCTCCTCCGCTCGGGACCTCGACATGGCGTTGCTCGCGTTCCTCACGGTCGGAACAACTCTGACGGTCATGCTCGGCTCGCTTCTCGCTGATGTGGTTGTTGCCCTCCTCGACCCGAGGGTGAGCACAGATGGCTAAACGCCGCTTCGCAATCGCCGTCGGTGTCCTGATCCTCGTCGCGCTCTACGCCGGCTTGGTTCCGTGGATCGCCGACGTCGACGACCGTGTCACCGACTTCGCGCAGGCCCGGATGGCTCCGTCGCTCACGCATCCTTTCGGCACCGACTCTGCGGGGCGAGACCTGTTTGTTCGAGTCGCTGCCGGTATCCGGACGTCGTTGCTGATCGCTCTCGCCTGCGCACTGTTGTCCACGGTGATCGGGGTGGCGGTAGGCACCACTGCCGGACTCCTCGGCGGCTGGGTGGACCGAGTTGTCATGCGCGGCACCGACGCGGTGAACGCCCTCCCGCACTTGCTGCTCGGCATCGTCATCGTCGCGATGTTCCGTGGCAGTATCCTCGCCATCGTTCTCTCGATCGCACTCACACACTGGACCCAGGTAGCTCGCATCATCCGCGGCGAGATCCTGAATTTGCGTGACCGCCCGTACATCGACGCAGCCGTCCTCGCCGGAGCCAGCCGGAGACATGTGATCACTCGCCACCTGGTTCCGGCTGCTGCGCCGCAGGCCTTGATCGCGGTGGTCCTCCTGCTGCCGCACGCCGTGTGGCACGAGTCGACGCTCTCGTTCCTCGGATTCGGCCTTCCGCCCCACAAGCCCAGTCTGGGAACACTTCTGGAAGAGGCTCGCAGTTCTCTGCTGCTCGGTGGTTGGTGGACGTTGGTGTTTCCCGCAGCCGTTCTGGTGATCACTACCGTTGCGGTGGCGGTGGCCGGTTCGGCATTGCGTTCGAAGCTCGCGCCGCCTCGGCCATCGGAGCTTCGACTGTGAATGCCGGCCTTCGAATCGATGCGCTCACCGTCCGGATTCCGCTGCCCGGCGGCTCGGTTGTTCACGCTGCCAGCAACATCGACCTCGCGGTGCCGCCTGGGACTGTCACAGCGCTGGTCGGAGAATCCGGCTGTGGCAAGTCCATCATCGCAACATCGGTGATGAACATGCTGCCGCCTGGCACTCAGCGCACCGGTACCATCACCGTCGACGACATCGACGTCTTTTCCGGAGCACCCTTCCGTGGTAGTCATGCCGCACTCGTGCCACAATCTGCCGCAACATATCTCACGCCGGTGCGGACGGCACGCTCGCAACTGCAGGAGACAATCGACGCACTCGGCACCGCCCACACTTGCGACGGCTTGGCGCAGCGAGTGGGTCTCGAACCTTCCGCCCTCGACTGCTACCCGCACGAACTGTCGGGTGGCATGGCGCAGCGGGTTGCCATTGCCGGCGCGTTGGCCGGGGACCCGTCGGTGGTCGTGGCCGACGAGCCCACCGCCAACCTGGACCGCGCGCTCACCGATCATGTTCTCGGCCTGCTGCGCGAGTGCGCCGATGCGGGTGCCGCGGTTCTGCTGATCACTCACGATCTGGCGTCGTTGACCCGAGTTGCGATCGCAGACAGGTTGGCCGTCATGTACGCCTCGCGCATCATGGAGACTGGCCCAGCTGCGCAGGTTCTGCAGGACCCGCTTCACGATTACACCCGAGACCTGCTCGGAGCCTTGCCGTCCCGCGGGCTCAATCCCATCCCCGGATCACCCCCTCAATTGACGAATCTTCCGGACGAGTGCGTCTACTACCTGCGCCGACCGGAGTCCGCGCAATCCGGTGGGCCAACCGAACTGGTCACGTTCGGAGAGCGCACGTACCGAACCCGCCGGGAGGTGAGTGCACGATGAGTTTGCGCGCCCTGGATGTCACCGGTGGCTACGAGCGTGGGCGTCCCGTCCTCGAGAATGTCTCCCTCGAGATCCCGGCCGGCCATCTGATCGGGTTGACCGGGCCGTCCGGAACCGGAAAATCGACGCTGGCAAGGATTCTCGCGTCGCTGGACGCGCCGTGGTCCGGCGAAGTGCAGATCGACGGTTCTCGCGTTGCAGGAACCAAGTTCGGTGTTCCCGCTGAGTTCAGAGGGGCGGTGTCCATGCTCTTCCAATCGCCACGCGCCGCAACTGATCCCCGGCAGACGCTGGCACGGATCATCGGGCAGCCCGCCGACATCGCGCGCCGCGATATCGACATCGAAGCACTGGCCTCGGAAGTCGGACTCACACCCGACTTGCTGGCGCGTCGCCCGCATCAGGTCAGTGACGGCCAGCTTCAACGCGCGGCGCTCGCGAGATCATTGGCGCAGCAACCCCGTTACCTCATCTGCGACGAAGCCACCGCGATGCTCGACGCCGCGACCACCGCCACCATCGTACGGTTGATCGAGCGGCGGGCAACGGATCACGGTATCGGGGTGCTGCTCATCAGCCACGATCGTGATCTGCTCGACGCGTGCTGCACACGCGTTCACGCGCTCGACGACATCCGAGCGGGCTAGACGCTGCTCTTTCCGTAGCTTTCGCGGACCCCGACGTCCATGGGGAATCGAACAACCGTGTCGCCGAACAGCAGTCGAGTTGCCGATGCTGCCGCAGCCAGTACGTGAGCTGTGCCGGACTCGGGGTTTCGCGTGTGCACCACAACCTCGTCGTGCTGGAAGAACACCAATTCGCCGTCCGGGTCCTCGGCGAGGCGTCGTCGCAGGTCGGCGAGGAGACACAGAGCCCATTCCGAGGCCGTTGCCTGCACCACGAAGTTGCGGGTGAAACGTCCGCGCGCGTGAGCGTCGCCGTGTGAATAGAAATCGGGAGACGGTGGGGGACACGCTCGGCCGAGCAGAGAGTGCACTACCTCGCCGCGCTCGCCGGCCTTGGCGGCCTGCTCGACGTACTCGACCGCTACAGGGAAACGCTTGCGCAGCAACGTGAGTAGCGCTTTGGCTTCACCGGCGGTGGCGCCGTAGAGCACTCCGAGGATGGCAACTTTGGCTTTGGCGCGGTCGCCGCCAAATGCCTCGGCGCCAACGAGAGCGTACAGATCGTCATCACCGGCTGCCGCCATCATGCGGCGGTCGCGTGACATGGCAGCCAGAATCCGGGGCTCGAGTTGACCGGCGTCGGCCACCACGAATACGTGCCCGGGATCGGCAACAACGCTCGAGCGCATGGTCTTCGGAATCTGAAGGGCGCCGCCGCCTCGGCTTGCCCACCGGCCCGAGACAACACCACCGGGAACGTAGATGGGGCGGAAGCGATCGCCACGCACCCAACTGTCCATCCATTGCCAGCCATTGGTGCTGTACAGCTTGGCGAGTTCACGGTGGCGCAGGAGTAACGGAACCGCCGGGTGATCAACTTCCTGAAGAAACCACTTGCGCGTCGACGGCAGTTCGATGCCCTGGCGCCCGAATGCCTCGGTGATCTCGACGGACGACGCGGGGTTCACCGTCCGCCCGAAGGCGTCGCTGATCTGGGTGGCAAGTTCCTGCATGCGAACGGGGAGGTCGTACCCCGTTGGCCGGGGGCCAAGTCTCTCCTCGAGGAGTTCGCGGTGCTTCCGCGTCGAGAACGGCAGACCGGCGTGCGTCATTTCAGCAGCACTGAGCGCGCCGGCTGATTCTGCGGCAATCAGCAGATCCAGGCGCGCGTCGGCGCCGATGACAGTGCGTTGCTCCGCGAACTCCGCAACAACACCATCAGGATCGAGGACGGGAGCGGTGTCGAACAAGCCGAGACGGTCGTCGTCGGACTCCTCGGCCGGTGGTGACGGCTGACCCGCGCGCATGCTCAGGATCGCGCGGGTCAGCGAAATATCGTGGCAGCGCTGTACGTGGACGCCGGCGCGCAGCAACATCGGGTAGACCGACGCTGTGCTCGGCCAGACCCACCGTGGATGCTCGGCACTCTCGATTGCTTGGACCGCGGCAACCAGATCGGGATATTCGACGCGGTCGCCGACGGCAGTCCCGTCGGGGTCGGTGCGAACAACCGTCGCGGTGACTGCTCCCGTGGACGTCGTACTACCGGGAACCAGGACAACTCTCACTGCTCCAGTGTGACGGTTGGGTCCGACAACAACTGGCCCGAGTGCTTCTACCCCGCTTCCAGCCCGTGCATTCGGACTTCCTTTCCTTTCCAGCGGGATCGTAGCCACCGATCGTGGCTGGCCAGCACGATCGCGCCCGGACCGGTGCCCATGGCGTCCTCGAGTTCATCGCACAAGCTCGGGGACAGGTGATTGGTCGGTTCGTCCAGAAGCAGCAACTCGGGTGGACGGGCCACCAACAGTGCCAACGCCAGCCGGCGACGCTGACCGACGGACAACTCGCCAACCAACTTGTCCTGATCCCAAACCGCCAACAGGCCAAGGGAATCCAACGGAACCTTCTCGGCAATCTCCGCGCCGAGGGTCAGATCATAGATTTCCCGCGCAGTTCGGTCAGCCCGATCGAACGCGGTGTCCTGCGCCAAAAGGCCGATCGTCAGGTCGGGTTTTCGTGCCAGCGTGCCGGTGTGGTCCAGCGCACCGGCGAGTACTGCAAGCAAGGTGGATTTCCCGGCACCGTTCGCTCCGATGACCAGTAGTCGGTCGGTGGATGAGATATCGAGACTGTTCATTGTCATTCGGCCAGGAACTCGAACCTGCCGCAATGACAGAAGGAGCTCGTCTGCCGACTGTGTCGTGAACATGCCCGGACTGAACCGAAGAGGCTGCGGGGGTTGCTCAATCTGGTCTCGTTCCAGCTTGTCGAGCCGGCGGGTGGCACTGCGAACCCGGCGTGCGATCTGGTTCTGTACTCGACCCCCGGCGTGACCGTATCCCATTTTTTCGTTGTCGCGCTTCACATGATTCGGCGCAACCTCGTATGCACTGACACCGGCCGCGTAGCGCAACGCGTCCAAATCCTCCTGCTCTTGATCGAATCGCCGTTGCCAGCGTTCCCGTTCGGCGCGTTTCTGCAACAGATACGCGGTGTAGTTACCGCCGTAGCGGGTGGGACCGTCCAGAGCGGGGTCGAGGTCGATCAGATCCGTGCAGACGGCGTCGAGGAACGCGCGGTCGTGAGTGGCCACGACGACAACCCCGGACAGGCCGCAAAGATGCTCGGCCAGAAACGATGCCGCCTCGTCGTCGAGATGGTTCGTCGGCTCGTCGAGCAACAGCGCGGATGGTCGGCGAATCATCAGAGCCGCCAAGGCCAGCCGGCTGCGTTGACCACCTGACAACGACGAGAGGAGGCGTTCATGCTGAAGGTGTCCGAGACCTACCCCGCCAAGAATCATCGCGGCCCGCCGGTCCGCATCCCAGACCTCGTGTCGCTGCGCGCGTGCAAGACATTCCGTGTAGGCGTCGAGGACGTTGTGATCCTCGGGCGCATGACTGAGTTCCTGTGCAGCTCTGTCGAGTTCGGCAATGATCTCGCGCGCGTCCCGGAGGGCTGTATCGAGTACGTCGGCGATCGTCGTCTTGTTGTCGTACACCATTTCCTGCTGCAGGAACGCGAGATCAGACGGTCGCTCCACGCTGCCCGCATCGGGCTCGTCCGTACCCGCGAGCACCCGCAACAGAGTCGACTTCCCGGCGCCGTTCTCGCCGATGAGACCAATCCGATCACCAGGTGCCGCGGTGAGTGAGACGCCGTCGAGTACCCGCCGCGTTCCCAGCGTGCGGACGAGATCTTGTGCAATCAACGCTGTTTCAGGCATGTTCATCACCAAGAGTGACATTGGCCGGTGCGGCGACTTCGCGTAAACGTCCCTCCGACAGACGTAACCAGCGTTCGACCTTCACCTCGGACAAGAACCGTTCGTCGTGGCTGACGACCACGAAGGCACCCTGATAGGCATTGAGCGCACTCTCCAACTGCCCGACACTGACAAGGTCGAGGTTGTTGGTCGGTTCGTCGAGTAGTAGTAATTGAGGTGCCGGCTCGGCGAACAGCACGCACGCGAGGGTCGCTCGCAACCGCTCACCACCGGAGAGGACCCCGACTGGAAGGTGAACGCGAGATCCACGAAAGAGAAAGCGTGCCAGCAGATTCATCCGCTGCGGTGCCGGCATGTCCGGGGCAAAAGCAGCGAGGTTCTCCGCGACGGTGAGGTTCACATCGAGTAGGTCGAGTCGCTGTGACACATACGCAACGCGGCCCTGCGCCTGTGCGATCTTGCCGCCAGTCGGGGGCAGTTCGCCGTTGATGATCCGCAGCAGCGTGGATTTGCCCGCGCCGTTCGGACCGGTCACCGCAATTCGCTCAGGTCCGCGGATCGCCAGATCTGCCCCGCCGTCGGCGAAGACCTCCCGATTACCGAAACGGAATTGCATCCGTTCGCCCAGGAACACTGTCCGGCCCGCAGGAACATCGGTGCCGGGCAGTTCAAACGTGATTCGTTGTTCGTCGCGCAACGCTCGCCCCGCGGTATCGAGTCGGGCCTTGGCCGAATCGACGCGGGCGTTATGCGTCTCGTTTGCCTTGCCGGCAGACTCCTGGGCATTGCGTTTCATCGTCCCGGCGAAGATCTTCGGTAGCCCGGCGTTTCCGAGGTTGCGTGCTGCGTTGCTTGCGCGACGAGCAGCGCGTTCGCGGGCCTGCTGCAACTCCCGTTTCTCCCGCTTGACGTCCTGCTCGGCATTGCGAATGTTCTTTTCGGCAACTTCCCGTGCAGCGTTCACGGCGCCTTCGTATTCGGTGAAATTTCCACCGTAGAAACGAATTTCACCATTGTCGAGTTCGGCGATGCGGTCCATTCGGTCCAGTAGGACACGATCGTGGCTGACCAGTAGCAGGCAACCGTTCCAATCGTCGAGGACGCCGTAGAGTTTGTGCCGCGCATCGAGATCGAGGTTATTCGTCGGTTCGTCGAGCAACAGAACGTCCGGGCGACGCAGCAGTTGCGCAGCGAGACCGAGCGAGACGACCTGGCCCCCGCTGAGCGTGTGAAGTCGGCGGGTGAACGACAGGTCTCCCAAGCCGAGACGGTCCAGTTGGGCGCCGGTACGTTCCTCGATGTCCCAGTCGGAACCAATCGTGGTGAAGTGCTCTTCGGCGGCATCCCCCGACTCGACAGCGTCCAACGCCGCGAGGATCGGTGCGATCCCCAAAACCTCGGCAACGGTGAGGTCGCCGGTCAGCGGCAAGCTCTGCGGAAGGTACCCGAGCAGCCCGTCGACGGACACGCTGCCACCGCCTAACGGCAGTTCGCCCGCTATCAGTCGGAGAAGGGTGCTCTTTCCGGCGCCATTCGGTGCTACCAGCCCGGTCCGGCCGGCGGGCACACTGAAGGACAGTTTCTCGAAAACCGGTGTGTCGTCAGGCCAGGCAAACGACAGGTGTGAACAGACAATGTATGAATCGGACATGATGAGACCTCGAGTGGCGCGCGGGCGCGTCAAAGCTGCTCCGCGAAAGAAATGATGTGGTGAACGACAACATGGCCACTGCGGCAGCGCTCCGAAAGCGCTTACCGGTGGCCGTCAGTGCCGGGTTTTACCCGGAGATGTCGAGTTCACCAACCATTTTTCGATCTTTCTCGTTCCGATTATTCGGAACCGACCATAACACCCGAAACTGTTGCCTCGTCGATCACACAGCGCTCAATGCGCCATGCTCGATTGATTTCGCGCGGCATCTCGCGCAATACGTCAGAAACTGTTGGGCGCGACGTCGACGCTGCTACCCGGAAGGTTACGTTCTCGATCGTATCGAGTACGAGCAGGTGGCAGGGTATGCCAATTTCCGGCTCTCCGGTAGGAGGCTCAAAGTCGAGGGATTCGACGTCGAAACCTGTTGAGATTCTTTGTCATTGTGCTGTCATCGGCAATATCGAATTACGACGCATGGAGCCGGCGCTGTCCATGTGTCGCGTGCCGAGCGTGCGGTGATCTTTTGCCTTCTCTCGCGCCGCCGGTGCATTGAGGTGTCCGATGGGGCGCCACTGCCCGGTGGGGTGTTAGCAGGGTGTCGCGGGCTGGAACCTTGCAGCGCTCCATCAGGGGTAGCGCGGATACTCTGGTGTGCCGACCGTTAGTGGCGAGATTCTGCGGGTTCTGCACCGATGCTGGTTCCGCGTGCAGAGTGCATTTCGGCAAGCTTTGTCAATGTCTGCGGTGGCGTGTGTCGTCTTGGCGCTGCAGTTCTCCGCTCATCACGACGTCAGTCGTTCACCGCGTGTGTCCCACACAGTCTCAGGAGCCGAATCGTCGGAGGCGGGTCCATTTGCATGGAATCCGACATCTGCATCTTTCCCTCCTCGGTGGCTGCGGCGTAAAGGCCTGCCAGAGCCTCGGTAATGTCTTCGGCCTCAATGTCATATACCGCAACGTACGGGCCGTCGTCCTGCACCGGAGCGAAGCGCCGAGCTCCGGTGAATCCGGGTATTGCGCAGACTTCGCGCAGATGTAGGCCGTACCACTCGTTGTACTCGGCTTCTCGCTCGGGCGAGCTCGGACGGGAGGTGACGTAAAGGATTCCTTGTTCCATGCGGCTGAAAGGTAGATGAAGGTTTCTTCGAAATCAATGATGGGTAAACAGTTTTCAGGGGCCTGCCGGGAAAAAGGTGTAAATGGTGCGCCTCGCCGTTGGCGGGACGCTGTCTATGACTCCGCAATTCGTGGGACAAGTTCTTGCCTGCGGCGATCCTCGATACCAGAGGATTTCTTGACGAGTCACCAGGCGCCCTTGCCAAATGCTTGGACGTTTGACATCCTCGGTCTGGACCTCGCTCAGCTGTGAACTCTTACACCCGAGTGTTCGATGCCCAAAAGACGTCGGCCAAATACATAGTCACGCAAAGGTTATCGAGAGCGGCTCGCATCCGCCGGTGCGCGATGTCGCCAGGGTGCAGCTCCAGCCGATCGTGCGGGTCTCACATTACCGATGGCATCTCGTCATCTCGCAGCAGTCGGACTCTTCGGGCGAACTCTCGCCGGCTCCGGCGAACGAAGGAGTTCCACATGAGTATTGATGACCCCGTATCCACCACCACGTCTGGCGCCCTCGGGACGTCCCCGGGTGGCCGGAAACTCCTCCGACTCGAGGTTCGCAACGCCCGGACCCCGATAGAGAGGAAGCCGCCGTGGATGAAGGTCAAGGTTCGTACGGGGCCGGAGTATCGTGCGCTCACTGCGCTCGTCGAGCGCGAAAACTTGCACACCGTGTGTCAGGAAGCCGGTTGCCCCAACATTTTCGAGTGCTGGGAGGACCGTGAGGCAACCTTCCTGATCGGTGGGGACCAGTGCACGCGGCGCTGCGATTTCTGCCAGATCGATACTGGCAAGCCGATTGAGCTGGACCGCGACGAGCCGCGACGTGTTGCCGAATCGGTTCGCTCGATGGGCCTTCGCTATGCGACAGTGACCGGTGTTGCCCGCGACGACCTCCCGGACGGCGGTTCCTGGCTCTATGCCGAAACCGTGCGTCAGATCCACCAGTTGTGTCCGGGTGCCGGTGTCGAACTGCTTATCCCGGACTTCAACGCGGATCCTGCCCAGCTGCAAGAAGTATTCGATACTCGGCCAGAAGTGTTGGCACATAATGTCGAAACCGTGCCCCGAGTGTTTCGGAGGGTCCGACCGGCCTTCACTTATGAACGGTCACTCGAGGTGATCACCAGGGCCCGCGAGAATGGACTGATCACGAAGTCGAATCTCATCCTCGGGCTGGGCGAAAACACGGACGAAGCGATCCAGGCTTTGCGCGACTTGCAGGAGGCGGGTTGTCAGCTGATCACGATCACCCAGTACCTGCGACCGTCCTCGAGGCACCATCCGGTAGAACGGTGGGCCGAGCCCGAGGAGTTCACCCACCTCGAGCAGATCGCGCGCGAGATCGGCTTCCTGGGCGTCATGTCCGGTCCGTTGGTCCGGTCTTCCTACCGCGCCGGCCGTATGCACGCCGAAGCGGTCGCCGCTATCTCATCCCGTTAGATCCACCCCACTTGATTCCACGTTCCGCCCGTACAAGGAGATCCCCATGTCCTCACCTTCCGCAGATGTCGTCGAACTCGGTGGCGTTTCCGGCGGGTCCGCCGGCACAATCCGGTCCGCGGAACTCATCCAATTCGCAACGTTGTGGGCGCCCTACGGTGGCGGAAGTGACGAAGACATTTTCGTAACATTCGGCGTGTCTTCGAAGGTCTACTTCGCACGGCTCGCGAAACTTCTCGCCACTCACGCCAGTTTGGTTCCGGACGAGTCGACGCGGGCCGAAATGCTCGCGGTCTGCGATCGCCGATCGGGCGGAGAAGCGCGCCAGACGCGCTCACACCGGGGTGGCGCCGCGCGCTCTGCGCAAATACACGAAAAGTTCAGTACAAATTGAGCCAGTCGGGTTTTCTGCCGCGCTTATGCGGCCGCAGCTCGGCGTGAGGGTGGCGCAGTGGGGTGCTCGCATTGGGCACGGTTGGCTAGCCCTAGATCTGGGTGTAGCCGGTGGTCGTCGTGCCAGTCCCACCCTTCCGGCGTGGTCATCGCAATACCTTGTGATACCCGCTCGGCTGGCTTACACCATTTTTCTGATACTTCCTTGATCGGCTTACACCATTTATCTGATACGTCCTCGATCCGCTTACACCTTTTTTGCAAAACTCTCCGTTACTGCGTAGATGATGGACGGCACCCCTTGACACGGCCTTTCGATTCCTGAATGTTTGTGAAATGCCTATTGGCTCCTGGATGCTTGTGAAACGTAAGCTTTCATGAACATGGGGTGTGGTGCGTTCCTGTTTCTGGTTGCTCTTTGTACGGGTTTTCGATGCTTTTGATTTGTTGGCTTGTTATCAGAAGGAGTCTTATGGTCAGAAGCGATGTCATAGTGGGGCTGCAAACCTATTATGATGCCGTGATTGTGAGCTTCGGAGCGGCGTCGACGATTAGATGAAGCAAAGAAGAATCTAGAAGCAGTGCTTACCAGGTGGGTTGGAAATAACTGGAAGGATATGTTTTGACTACTCAGATCGAGCAAAAAAATTTGGCCGGGGATGGCGAATTGCCGCTACCCCAGTTGGAGGTCAATCCGTGTCTCCCGGATCTCGATGTGGACACGTCCGGGGTGCCGTTCCGTATGGCGGATGGGGTGCATATTCCTGCTGAACGCTATTACGACCAAGAATTTGCCAATCTAGAGAACAGTAAGCTGTGGATGCACACTTGGCAGTGGGCTGCCCGGGTGGAGGACGTCCAGTTTCCTGGCGACTACGTTGAGTACAAAGTCGCCGAAGAGTCCGTGATGGTTGTGCGGGTCGATGAGGAGACCATCAAGGTTTTCCATAACGTCTGCCCGCATCGGGCCACGCAACTCGCACTCGATTGCGGCTCATTCAGCGGCAAGCAGATTGTGTGCCCATTCCATGGGTGGCGATGGAACCTCGACGGGACCCAGTCGTACCTTTATGCCCGAAATGGTTTTATCGCAGAGTCAATTGATCCATCGAAGATCAATCTGAAAGAGGTTCGTTCCGAGATTCGATATGGTTTTGTCTGGATCAATTTCGACAATGATGCGCCTTCGTTCGATGAGTTCATCGGTCCGATGGATAGGCATCTCGAGCCGATGTGGATGGACCGCATGCGGGTCCGGTGGTGGAAGTACTTGGATCTTCCAGCGAATTGGAAGGTGGCTACCGAGGCATTTATCGAGGCATACCACGTCATGCAAGCTCATCCGGAGCTTGCATTCGGAGCAACAGGCGACGATTATGACGCGGACTTCCTGGAGTTCCACCCCAAGGGCAATGGGCATTTCAATGTTGGTGCCAGGATGAAGACCGATGAAGTGACAGGCGCTCCGATGGCGCCGATGCCCGTCACACACCTGCCGTTCGGTGAGTTTTTCCTCGAACAGAATCGGATTATGTTCGAAGGCACCGCCGGCGCGTACCTCACCGAACGCGAGGAGTTCATCGGCGATCGGGTACGCCACCAAGGGCTGCCGGACGAGGAGATGGTCCCGGCCTTCTTCGCAGAATATTTCGCGTATGCGCAGGATGCCGGAATTCCGCTGCCTCCTCCCGATCCCGAGGCGTCGTCCTATGGCTACGTCTTCCCGAACATGGTGTTCCTCGGACTGACCGGCAACCTCCTGCTGTACCGGATGCGACCGATCGGGTCCGATCCGAATGTCTGCCGCTTCGAGGTGTTTGCGATGCAGATTCCGGTCGAGGCCGACGGGGAGCAGGCTCCCGCACAGCCGGAAGGCCCGCTCGCCGTGAAGGATCTGCCGTTCGTTCTGCGTCAGGACACCGAGAATATCCAGCGCCAGCAGGCCGGGTACCGGAGCAGTGCGTTCGCCGAGGCCACCATGTCTCCTCGGTTCGAGAAGATGATCTACGGAATGCATAACGAAATCGACCGCTACCTGGCACGATGAGCGATCGCACGGCGGGGAGTACCCCGACTGCCGAATCTCGACCGGACGAGCCCATCGCCGGCCGGATGACCGTGCAACCTGCCGGTCATGTCATCGAGGTGCGGGCGGGCGAGTCCCTGATGCAGGCCGCTTGGCGCGAGGGATACCACTGGCCGACGCTCTGCTTCGGGGTGGGACAGTGCACGGCCTGCAAGTGCGAACTCGTCGAGGGACTCGACCTGGTTTCTCCCCACACCGAGCCCGAGGCCGAGATGACCAGGGACCTTGCAGGGCGGAGACGAAGAATTGATCCCCGCCGTGTCAGGCTCGCGTGTCAGGTGAAGGTTCGCGGCGATGTCGTGGTTAGAAAGCCCGGGGTCCGCAGGGTCGAGCAGGAAAAACTACTTCCAGAAGATCCAAACTAGAGCCCGTATTCGTGATCGAGCGGATAGCCGCTCGGCAGCCCAATGGAGTGCATCAATGACAAGTTCAATCGCCGAAGAAGTCGAACCGGTGGTCGACGCGGACATCCTTGTTCGCATATTCACGACCGCCACGAAGGCAAAGCTCTACGACGACCAGTATCGCGCAATGATGAATGCGGGAAGAGTCGGCGGGATGTATTACTCCGCGCGCGGGCAGGAAATCATTCCGGCGGCGATCAATGCCGTGCTGGCGCCGGATGACTATGTGGTGACCATGTACCGCGGCGTGCATGATCAAGTTTCGAAGGGTGTTCCCCTACGGACTCTGACCGCAGAACTCTTCGGGCGTGCGAGTGGTAGCTGCAAAGGAAAAGGCGGCCCGATGCACATCACGGACGTCAAGTCCGGCCTGATCGTGACGACCGGTGTCGTCGGGTCCGGGATACCGATCGCTGTCGGAGTTGGGCTGTCGGCTCAGATGCGTCGGAGTGGTCAAGTCGCGGTGGTGAACTTCGGGGACGGTGCTGCGAATATCGGCGCGTTCCACGAGGCGCTGAATCTGGCGTCGCTGTGGAAGCTTCCGGTTGTTTTCGTCTGCCAGAACAATCGTTACGCGGAATACACGCCGTACGATCAAGGAACGTCGGTCGATCAGATCGCGAAGCGCGGTGCGGCCTACTCGATGCGTTCCATGCATGTCGATGGAAACGATCCCGAAGCGATGTACAGAGCCGCCCGGATCGCAATCGACGCGGCACGCGCAGGTGACGGCCCATCGCTGATCGAGGCGGTTACCTATCGATTCGAGGGCCATATGATGGGTGACACGAAAGAGTACCAGCCTGCGGAAGAGTTGAAGGCTGCTATCGACGCGGACCCGGTGCCGCGATTGCGCGACCGGATCATCACGTCCGGGTATCGCACCGAAGCCGAGGTGGCCGCGATCGAGGGTGAATTGCAGAAGGAAATCGACGACGCATTCGAATACGCGATGGCAGCTCCGCTGCCTGATATTGCAGATCTGACCACCGACGTGTACGGGATGGAAACTCGATGACAGTACAAAGTAAGCCCAGCGATGGCGCGGTGGCCGGGCGTGAAATGAAGATGATCGAGGCCATCTCCGAGGCTATCGATATAGCGATGGATATCGACGATTCGGTATTCGAACTCGGTGAGGACATCCAGGACCCGAAGGGCGGTGGGTTCGGTATCCACAAGGGCCTGTCCACCAAGTACGGCCTCGAGCGCGTGCGTCCGACACCCATCTCCGAACAGGCGATCATGGGTGCGGCGATCGGCGCAGCGATCACCGGAATGCGGCCCATTCCGGAGATCATGCTCATGAACTTCATGGCAGTGTGCGCGGACCAGCTGCTCAATCATGCGGCCAAACTGCGATACATGTCGGGCGGGCAGACCAATGTTCCGCTGACCGTTCGCACCATGACCGGCGCCGGCGGCGGCTTCGGTGCGCAGCATTCGGACATGCTCGAAGGCCCCCTCGTCCACACCCCGGGATTGAAAGTCGTGATTCCGTCGACGGCGGCCGACGCAAAGGGCCTACTTTTGTCGTCGATTTTCGATGACGACCCGGTGGTGTTCATCGAGATGTACCCGTTGTACTTTTCCGCCTCGGACTTCGTGCCCGCCGGCGACTACCGGGTGCCGCTCGGCAAGGCCAGGACCGCGCGGCCAGGGTCCGACGTCACCCTCATCAGCTGGGGCCGACAGGTCCACGACTGCCTGGCAGTTGCGCACGACCTCAGCGCCGCGGGTATCGAGGCGGAGGTGCTCGATCTGCGTACGCTCGTTCCCCTCGACCTTGATGCGATTCTCGAATCGGTAGGTAGGACTCGCCGCGCCGTCATCGTGCACGAAGCGGTCCGCCGCAACGGGTTCGGGGCGGAGCTTGCGGCAACGATCAGCGAAGAGCTCTTCGGCGACCTGCATGGCCCGGTGCGTCGGGTGGCGTCAGCCGACACGCCGGTCCCATATGCATCGGTGTTAGAGCAGGCGTACATGCCGAGTCGCTCTGCAATCGAACAGGCAGTCCTGGGATTTTTTCGCTGAGCTGAACGTAGTACTGACGGCACGTTAGTGCGCGCCTCGACGATTTCTGAAGGAGAGACAAGAACGATGGAACTGAGCATTCCCAAGTTGGGGGTCACGATGGTTGAGGGCACGCTATCCGAATGGCTTGTGGCAGACGGGGCGACAGTCAGTGCGGGCGAGGGCATCTACCTCCTCGAAACAGACAAGATCGAGACCGAGATCGAGGCACCTGTCGACGGTGTCTTGAAGATCAAGGCAGAGGCAGACGAAACATATGCAGTCGGCACTGTGGTTGGAGAGCTGACCTAGCGGCCCTGTGTGGCGGTGAATGCGACACTGGAACATTCACCGCCACAACGGATGTGGTCGCAGCGTCGCATCACGCCAGCCGGCGCAGTGGCGGCGTTAGTCGGCTGTGTGAGCTCGCATCGATTGGTCATCTGGCTGCGCGCCGTGAAAGGTACTGCGCCAGAACGACTGTGCTATCGAATGTAGGGAGATTGTGAATGGACAAGGTTGTCGGCACTTTCGCCGAAGCGCTCGACGGAATAGACGATGGAGCCAAGTTATCGGTGGGCGGCTTCGGCCTGTGCGGCATTCCGAGTCTGCTGATCGCAGGTCTCTTGGAAAAGGGCGTCCGCGATCTTGTGACCGTGTCGAATAACTGCGGGGTCGACGACTGGGGGCTCGGGTTGCTGCTTCGCGAGCGGCGGATCAAGCGAATGGTGTCCTCCTACGTCGGTGAAAACAAGGAGTTCGAGCGGCAGTTCTTGGGCGGTGAACTCGAGGTGGAGCTTGTCCCACAGGGGACATTGGCTGAGAAGTTGCGCGCCGGCGGTGCCGGGATTCCTGCGTTCTATACCGCGACCGGCGTGGGCAGCCAGGTCGCTGAAGGGGGTTTGCCCTGGTTGTTCGGCCCGGACGGTGAGGTGCTCGAGCAGAGCCCGCCGAAGGGGACGGAGCAATTCGACTTCAACGGTCAGCGACGCACTTTCGTGCTCGAAGAGGCAATTACGTGCGACTTCGGACTGGTGCGGGCGTGGAAGGGCGATCGGCACGGGAACCTGGTATTCCATAGGTCGGCCCGAAACTTTAATCCGCTGGCGGCCATGGCCGCCAGGATCTCGATTGCCGAGGTCGAAGAACTCGTTGAGCCTGGCGAGCTCGACCCCGACGAGATTCACCTACCCGGCATCTACGTGCATCGCGTGCTCGCGATGACTCCGGCACAAGCAGCTGACAAGCGGATTGAAAAACTGGTTACTCGCAATCGAGTAACGAGTGGTTCGGTAGAAGTTGAATCATCTAGTCGCAGTGATGAATACGGTCAACTACGCATTGGTCTGAGTCGTGATCAGATGGCCGCCCGAGCTGCGCAGGAACTGTCGGATGGCAACTATGTCAACCTCGGCATCGGATTGCCGACTTTGGTTCCAGCCCATGTTCCCGATGACGTCGAGATTGTGCTGCAATCAGAGAACGGAGTGCTTGGCACCGGACCAGCACCGTACGTCGGCGATACAGACCCTGACCTGGTCGATGCCGGCAAAGCCACCGTCACACTTCGCCGGGGCGCATCGATCTTCGATTCGGCTGCGAGTTTCGGCATGATCCGAGGCGGAAAAATTGATGCAGCGATTCTCGGGGCAATGCAGGTCTCGACCACCGGTGACATCGCCAACTGGATGATTCCGGGAAAGATGGTCAAGGGTATGGGTGGCGCGATGGATCTGGTGGGCGGAGCCCGGACAGTCATCGTGCTTATGGAGCACATCGCCAGAGACGGCAGTTTCAAGGTTGTCGATTCATGCACATTGCCGATAACCGGCTTGGGTGTGGTCGACCGGATCATCACCGACCTCTGTGTTTTCGATGTCACAGAACATGGGCTCGCCCTCCGAGAGTTGGCGCCGGGCGTCACACTCGACTACCTCCGCGAGCGCACTGGTGCGCCCTTCACGATCTCGCTGCCAGCCTGAACGAATGAAATCTCCAAGAAGTGGAACATTGAGTAGGTCTTGCCCCCACGTCGGCATGTGCCCTCGGAATTTACCGAAATCAGCTTGATAGGAGGCAGTCATCATTAGGCGCTTGCACAACGGCCAAGCTGAAATACCGTCAGTGGCCGGTGTTGCTGAGATTGTCGGTGTCGCCCTGCACGGACGACTGGACTTCTCACGGTGTGAAGTTGCCGACCAGCCCGTTACGGCCCTGCTGCACTTCGTCAGCGAAGCCCAGTGACCGGCTCCGCGGTCACGGCTCGCGCACAACAGGCCACGGTCCCGGCGTGGGCGATTATTGCGTTGATGGCCGTAATAGGGCTGAACTTGCGTGCCTCGCTCGGCTCGATACCGCCGCTGCTCCAAGACATGACGCGTGACCTACACCTGTCCGGCCTCGCCCAAGGGTTACTGACGTCAGTTGCCGTGGCCTTCATGGGGATTGGCGCGCCGATGGGGCAGAAGGTCGCCGCTCGCATCGGAGTGAACAACGCGATGACCGTAATGCTCGGTGTGTTGTCGATCGGTTGTCTAGCCCGCGTTATCCCAGTGGGCCTGCCACTGTTCCTCGTCTCTTGCATGGTGGTCGGGGCTGGAATGGGCGGAGCCTCCGCTTTGGTCCCGAGCCTGATCATGACTCACGTTGCGCGGAGGCGTGGGTTCGCGTTGGGTCTGTATTCGGTCGGTACCTCGGTGGGCGTGGCGCTCGCAGCATGGATTGCCGTGCCCACCGATGAGTGGCTGGGCGGCTGGCGGCAAGCGCTCGCCCTTTGGGGCGCAGTCGCTGCGGTGACTTTGCTGGTCTGGGCAGGCACAGCGCGGAGGCTTCACGCGGTCCGGCCGGCAGGTCCAGTCGTCGATCATCGACTGCCATGGCGCGCACCGACCGCCTGGTGGATCACCTGGTTCACCGCTTCGGCGATGATGATCGGTTTCAGCGGGCTGGCCTGGGTTTCGCCGCTCTACATCCATCTGGGCGGCTCACAGCAGCAGGCGGCCGGCTACTTCGTGATTTTCCAACTCGCAGGGCTCTTGGCGATGCTGGCACTGCCGGTGCTCGCCGATTACACGTCCGACCGGCGACTGCTACTTGCGCTCGTCGTAGCCTTGTCAGCTGCCGGCATGCTGTGCCTTGTCCTCGCGCCACTGGAGCTCGCTGTACCTGCAATGGTCATGTTCGGGTTTGGCGCCGGCGGTAGTTCGACACTGGCGATGGTTGCACTCGTGGACGTGACGCACACGCAGGCGGACGCTGCGCGGCTCGGCGCCATGGTCATGCTCGTCGCCTACCTCGTCGGCGCGACGGGACCGGCGATGCTCGGCGTGTTGAGGCAGTTCACGGGAAGCTTCACCGCCGGATATGCAGTTCTGCTGGGGCTCGCGTTCGTCTCATTGGCGACGGTGCCGGTGTTTCACCCACGGCGAAGCCTCGAGTTCATGTCCTGAGCCAGAAATTCTCGTCCAGAGTAGGCGTTACCGCGCGAATGCCATGCGGCACCGAAACCTGGATACGAATTAGAATTAGACGGACGATTGATCCGGTAGATCTCAGCGCTTGTCAGCTTTGACGATATTGCCTGGTTTCATCGTTTCCGAATTGGTCTGTCTAGAAGTGGGTCCATGCGTGAACCCGATTCGTCAAGAATCGCGTTGTCGCGAGCGGAAAGAACATTTCCCGGAGTAACCTAGAATTCGATTCTGGTATCCGAAGTATTCGCGACTGCAGGGCTGGCGCCGGCGTGAAGATCGGCTCGGTATCCACTTGATGGCATTCTGTCCTTGTGCAGGCTCTTTAGTGGCGGTAAATCGACAGACTTAACCGTGTCTAAACGAAGCTTAATTCGCTGATCGCAAAAGAATTGAATCAGGATATGAAGTCTCGGGAAAATGTCACGCATGTGCCGTACTTCAGTTTTACGTAAAGAAGGAATCACCGAACTGAGTTTCGATAACCCGCGCCGTAAGAATGATCTCAAACCTGATTCGATAGTGCCGATCCTCGGCTGCTTAAGGCGGTGCTGTCCACCGAGCGCTTCTTCCTGCTGGTCATGGTTGAATTCGTCCGGGTTGGATTCGGGCGCGCACTAGACCGCAAGGCCTATGTGGGAGGAAACCACCACGTCGTGATCTCGCGGATGCTCGAAAACTTCGGTAGGTCAGTTCGTGAAAAACCGTAGAGAATTGACCAAGTTGCCTCCCATCTAAAGGTGCGTCGAAATTCTTTTCCGGCCATCATGGGAAGCTTGCAGCATCGACGGAAACGATATCAGTTGCCCCTTGAGTGACTTTATTCAGGTGGTTGTTACAGAACCGTTCAGGGGCCGTTGCAGGGCCGGATAGAGCTCACAATGATCAGTGGCCTGATGGCAGAAGTTACACCATTTTTCTGACACCACCTAAATTCGTTTACACCATTTTTATGACACTCCCTCGATCCACTTACACCATTTTTCTGAAACTTGGGGTTGTCTTTCAGGATGGCGGTCTAGACCCTTGACATGACCGATCAGTTCCTGAATCTTGATGAAACGTCGATTTCATGAGTGCGGAGCTGTGGTGCGGTCCTGTGCCGAGTTGGTCCTTTGTTCAGTTTTCGGCGCTTTTGATTTATTCATCTGTTATCAGAAGGAGTCTCATGGTCAAAAGTAATGTCACTGTGAAGCCGCAAAACGATTACGACGTTGTGATTGTGGGCTTCGGTGTGGCGGGAGCGTCGGCAGCCATCGAGGCCGCCGATTCCGGTGCGAGGGTTCTCGTACTCGATCGCGGTTACGGCGGGGGAGCCGCTGCGCTCTCGGGCGGTGTGATCTACGCAGGCGGCGGAACGCGGTATCAGCAGGCAGCCGGTGTGCAAGACAGCCCGCAGAACATGTTCAACTACCTTCGTCAGGAAGCGAACGGTGTGGTCTCAGATGAGACACTCCGCCATTTCTGCGAGACGAGTCCGGCCATGGTTGATTGGCTGGAACAGCAAGGTGCGCAGTTCCAAGGAACGTTGTCGCCGTACAAGGCGTCCTACACGGCCGACACGCACTACCTGTACTACTCGGGTAACGAAACAGCGTGGCCCTACAATCTCGAGGCAGTACCGGCCGCCCGCGGGCACCGGCAGGTTGCAAAGGGCGTAAAAAGTGGGCACACGCTCACCATGAGCTTGTGCCAGTCTGCCATTGCCAAGGGCGTTGAGTTCAAGCCGTTGAGTCGTGTCAGCGAGCTCATCATCGAAGATGGTGCGGTTGTCGGTGTGGTTTATCGGAGTATGAATCCTGACGACGATGGTGGCGACAGCCACCGGAAGCTGAGCAAGGTCGGCGGAAAACTGGGGAACTGGGTTCCGCCTATCGGGGCCCGACTCAACGCCAAGGCCGAGAAACTCTGGGAGAAGAACGCCGTTGAAGTCAGCGTCCGAGCCAATGCTGTGATCCTGGCTGCCGGCGGATTCGTACTCAATTCCGAGATGATGGCCAAGCACGCCGGTCCCTTCCAAGACCCGGGCCTGCTTCCCTTGGGCACGGTGGGCGACGACGGTACCGGAATCAACCTCGGGATATCAGCCGGTGGTGTAGCCACCAATCTCGATCGGCTGGCGGCCTGGCGGTTCCTGTCACCGCCGAGCGCCTTCCTCGAGGGTGTGACGGTGGGCCCGACGGGTGCACGAATCATCAATGAGGACGTGTATGGCGCGCGTTTGGCCGAGGTCATGATCACCGAGCATCAAGGGCAGGGCTTTCTTATTCTTGATGCCAAGAGCTGGAAGAAGGCTCGCGGGCAGGTCCGCAAGCAGTGTCGGCAAGCCTTCCAATTTCCGCAAACGATGTATTTGTTCACCGCAGGGCACAAGAAGGCAGACACCTTGGATGCTCTTGCCGCCAAGATTGGCGTCCCGCCGGCTGGTCTTGTTCAGACAGTGCGCGCCTATAACGACGGAATCGCAAGTACGAGCGGCGATCCGGGCCACAAGGCGGCCGGGTTATGCACGGCGATCGAACAAGGTCCGTTCAGGGCGGTCAAGATTTCCATCAAGAATTCGTCGCTGTATCCAGCCACGGTATTCACGCTCGGCGGTCTCAGGGTGGACGAGTCCTCGGGCCATGTCCTTAACAGTGCGGACCAGCCCATCTCAGGGATTTATGCCGTCGGCCGGTGTGCAATCGGAATTTGCTCCCACAGCTATGTCAGCGGTCTGTCACTTGCCGATGGTGTTTACTCGGGCCGCCGCGCTGGTGCACACGCGGCGAAAAGCGCGCAACTTCGCCGGATATCGCCTGTACAAGAAGTAACTGGTACCTGACCGATGTCAGTTAACGCACGAACACATACCTGGATTTGTCATTACATCGTTCATGACGCAGGCCTTGGGATAGGTCGAAATGGACACCAACTACTTCGGATTGGAACGCAATGAGTTCTGCATCTACTCCCCGTTATGGAGTCTTCGCTTTGTCCACCGTTCCGCCGTGGCACAGCCACAACGTAGCGGTGAACAAAGCGCTCGAGCAGATCAAACATGCCGACAAGCTCGGCTTCGAAGATGCCTGGGTGGCCGAGCACAACGGTCGCAAGTTCGGAATCACGGCTTCGGCGCAACTGTTGCTGGCCGCGGCTGCGGCCGCCACGACACGGATTCGTGTCGGATCCGCGGTCTCACGGTTGCCGATGCACCACCCGCTGCGCCTGGCTGAGGACTACGCCTACATTGACCAGTTGAGTAGTGGCCGGCTGAACTTCGGCATCGGCAAGGGTTATGATCCGGTCGAGTTCCAGGCCTACAACATAGACCTGACCGAGCGTGAGGAGCGCTACAACGAGGTCCTCGAAATCGTCATGCAGGCATGGCGGACCGGGAAGGTCAATTTCCAGGGCAAGTACCACCAGGTGCCCGGTGTCGGTGAAACGATCGACGAAGTCGAACTTTTCCCGGAGGTGTTCCAAAAGCCTATTCCGCCGACCTATGTCATGGTCAGTTCGACCGAGGAGTCACTCCGGTCGGCCGCACGCCAAGGTTTCGCGTTCGTGCTCGGAGGTGCGACCCGTGACCAGGTGAAGTCGTTGGTCGAGGTCTACCGCGAGGAGGCACGTGCGGCAGGACACTCGTTCGACGCGATCGATGAAAACCTCTCTCGCAGTTCACAGTTCAAAGCAACCCATGTCGCCGATACCGCCGAGCAGGCCAGACGCGAATTCCGCGAGGGCTATATGTGGTTCGTTGGGGAGAAGAAGAACCGTGCCAAGGTTGGCCTCAGCATCGAGGATCTCACTTTCGAGCAATACGTCGAACGCAAGATGCTCATTCTGGGGTCGCCAGATGACGTCGCGGAGGAAGTGGCATCTTTCCACAGCTACACGGGCCTCGGAGGTCTGGTGCTCTGGTTCGACGGCGGCGGGAGCCAGCCGCAGGAGCAGGTTCTCCAGTCGATGACTACGTTCGCCGAGAAAGTGCGCCCGCAACTCTGACTCTGCGCAATCGAACCGGGGTCGCAAATCGGCCCCGGTTCGATCGCGAGATTTTGGGTGGCGGTCCGAGGCCGGCCCCGCGGATGGCTTGAAGCCGTAGAGATTTGACCACTTGTAGATAGATTCCACAGCTCGCGCGTATGGAGGAATTCACACCGATGGCAAAAGTTCAGACCGTGACCGGAGAGATCGACTGCCGGCAACTCGGGCGGGTGCTCATGCACGAGCACGTGTTCGTGATAAACCACGAGTATCAGGTCAACTACCCCGAGACCTGGGACGACGACGAACGCACGGCGGACGCGGTCAATAAGCTTGTCGCGCTGAAAAGCGCCGGTATCGACACGATCGTCGACTTGACTGTGCTGGGTTTGGGTAGGGATATCCGACGGGTGCGGGCCGTAGCAGAGAAGTCGCCGGTGACGATCATCGCCGCGACAGGGTTCTATACCTTTGCCGATCTGCCTACCTACCTTCGTGTGCGGGGGCCTGGCAGGATGTTCGGGGGTGAGGAGCCTCTGGTTGGAATGTTCGTGAAGGACATCACGGAGGGCATCGCGGGAACAGGGATCAGAGCGGGAATCCTCAAGTGCGTGACCGATGCTCCTGGTGTAACTCCCGATATCGAAAGAATCTTGCGCGCCGTCGCCCGTGCACATCTCATCACCGGCGTTCCGATTTCCACGCATACCGATGCATTGGCCGAGCGCGGCCTGGATCAGCAGAAGATCTTCGCGGAAGAAGGAGTAGATCTGGGTGCTGTGGTCATCGGCCACAGTGGGGACACTGACGATCTGGATTACCTGCAGCGCTTGATTGATGCGGGTTCCTACCTCGGTATGGACAGATTCGGCCTCGACGGCATCATGACGTTCGAGAAACGAGTGGCCACCGTCGCAGCATTAGTACGGCGCGGATACGCATCGCGAATGGTGTTGTCCCACGACACTTCATGTCACACCCAGAACGTTCCTGACGACTACCGTGCAAAAAACTGGCCCAACTGGCAGTTCCAACACATCGTGGACGACGTCGTCCCCGCATTGCTGAACGCGGGCGTCGCGCCTCGAGACATCGAGACAATGCTTGTGGATAACCCGCGGGAGATTTTCACCGCCGGGTGATTCGGTGGTAACTAGCGGCTATCGGATGATGAAGCGTCACGGCAGAACGTGGATAGCGCACGCCCGGAAGCTCCCGGGGGCTTGACGTCGGTCTGTGCGCAAAAGTGCAAGTGGCGCTTCTAATCTCATGCTGCGTCGGCTGGTGAAAGCGGCTTGATTTGGACGGGGAGATCTGTGCCGGCGTCGCGAGGAGCGGCCACGCGGCGGAGTTGTCGAAGCGTGAACCGTCAGCCGTGGGACAACATGTCCGAGCTGGATATGTGTCTACAACCTCGCTACCAGGATCGTATGGCCACCAGCGACAACATTTTTCGTGAGTGAGGCAGTCCGGGCATCCGTGTCGTTCTACTCGACGTCACCCAACACCAGTGCGACGAACTCGGCTGCAATAGTCCCCACTCGGCACGGCGGGACCGCTCCTCGTGCGCCGCCACGACGAGTTAGCGCCGTATTTGTGCCCCTTCTGGATGCAGGTAGCTACTTCGAGCCTGGCACCTTGGGTCTGTCCGAGAAATGGGGTAATTGGCAGGTCGTATTTCGGGTTCTTCGGATTGGATCTGCTGTTGGCGAGCTGTGATGGGCATGCGGTCACCGAACGTGATCGCGAACGCGGTTAGCGCCGGTTGCCAGCGCATGGTCCATCGTTGTTGACCAGTTCCCTTAGGGTCCAGTGACCTGGTGACCAGATACAGGAACTTCAGCGCGGCCTGCTCCGTCGGGAAGTGTCCGTGGACGGTGACCGCACGCCGATAACGCGCGTTCAAGCTCTCGATCGCGTTGGTGCTGCACAGCACTGTTCGGATCTCGACGTCGAAATCTAGAAACGGCACGAACTGTTCCCAAGCGTTGCGCCACCGTTGGCCAATCGCTGGGTAGGCCTTGCCCCACTTGTCCTCGAACTTCTCGAACGCCGCCCACGCGGACTCCCGCGACGGGGCCCGGTAGATCGGCTTGAGGTCCTCGGCGATCTCACCCCAGAACTTTTTCGAGGCGTGTTTGAACGTGTTCCGGATCAGATGGATCACACACGTCTGGATTGTTGTTTGGGGGAAGACCGCTCCGACCGAGTCCGGGAGTCCCTTGAGGCTGTCACAGACAATGAAGAACACGTCCTCGATGCAGCGGTTCTTCAGTTCGGTCAGAACCTGCATCCAGAACTGCGCTGATTCCCCAGCTCCGGTACCCGCCCACAGGCCGAGGACGTCTTTGTGTCCGGCCAGGTCGACACCGATCGCAGCATAGAAGGGCTGGTTGGTGACCTGCCCATCGCGGACTTTGACGTAGACCGCATCGATGAACACCGCGGCGTAGACCTTCTCGAGGGGACGGGCGGCCCAGTCGGCCATCTCGATAAGGCCCCGGTCGGTAATCTTGGAGATGGTGTCCTTCGACAGCGACGCACCGTAGATCTCCTCGAAGTGGGCAGAGACCTCTCCGGCGGTCAGTCCCTTGGCGACCAACGACAGCACGATCGTGTCGACCCCGCCTAGGCGTCGTTGGCCTTTCTTGAGGATGGCCGGGTCGAAAGTGCCGTCGCGGTCCCGCGGGACGTCGATTTTGACGGGGCCGACGTTGTCGGTCAGTACCGTCTTGACGCGGGTGCCGTTGCGGGAGTTTCCGCTGTCGCGGCCGGTGGGGTCATGCTTGCTGTAGCCGAGGTGCTCGATCATCTCCTCGTCCAACGCGGTCTCGATCACCGTCTTGGTCAACGCCTTCAGTATCCCGTGCGGTCCGGTCATCGCGACGCCGCGGGCACGAGCGGAGCGGACGAGTTCCTGCGTGATCGCCAGCTCCTCGCCTGTCAGCTCGGCGTTGGTTGGATCGACCCGAACTTTCGGTTCGTCGGTGCTCACCATGCGATCCACCGCTGGACCTTGTTGAGGCACTGGGTAAGTGGCCGTCCTTCAGAAGCGACGCAATCGTCCGTGTTAACCATCTGATGAATGGCGACGTTACTGCGGGAGAGCGTGGAACGAGCTTTTGACTTGGGCATTTGACGCACCCTTCCTGGGCGGTCGCCATGAAGGCAACGCCCGATCAACCATGCCGTGTCAGAAAGACTGTACGACCTGTCTACCAAGAAGACAATGCGTTTTCGCAACTCATCGCAATGCTCGCATGGAGCGGACCTTTCGCCCCGATGCGGTTCGTTCCCATACCAATTGGGCTGACGGGACTCGGACGGAGGCGATGCACCGCGCGCAGTCGCACAACGAAGGATGCGGACGCTCAGGTATCACCGCTGCAAGCTGACGGTCGTCGGTGTCGACTACAAGGACATCAGTCAGTGAGCGTCGGTCAGTCCTTAGGCCCCGCCTCTGGGGCGCGTCGACGATCGTCGCACCGACAAATAAGTACGGGAAGGGCGTAAGCCGCCACCAAGGCCCTCAGTCTGGATTGCTCGTGCGCATCCGGTGATAAGTTGGTGAAACCGGTTGTGCCTGCATCTCGCAATGAAGTTCTAGGATTCTTGGGAAGAAATCAAGCCTCGTGACCTGCGGTCGTGGCCGGCGGCGAGGTAGGCGGACAGACAGCTTTCATACAGATATCGGCGAGCATTTTCACGAGTTGGTCGTTGGTTAGTCCGGATGAGGACAGCCATGTCCGATTGAGCATCAAGGCCATCAGGCGGATTCGTGCGCTCGCCTCGGATCGACGTTCGGACGGCCAGTTCGACATGAGCAACGGCATGCAGTCGCTGAACTCGACCGGGGTGTTGAACAAGGTTGCGTACTCGGCTCTCTCGGTCGCGAGGACCTCATCGAGTACGAACATCAAGGTTCGATTCTTCTCGAAGTACGACAATCCGTCGCGGACCCAGGCTTCGACGGCCGCTGTATCTCCGGTGGCGAACGCTGGATCGGCCCGCTCGAAGTATGACAAGATCTCGGGTGTCGCATCGGTCATGATCGCCTGCAGGAGATCAAGTTTGCTGCGAAAGTGAAGATAGAACGTCGCCCGACCGACACCCGCCGCGATCGCGATTTCGTCAACAGTCGCCGCGGGGTACGTCGTATGTGCAAAAACATCCATAGCGCCGGCCATCAACCGAGTCCGCGTTACCGCTCGCTGCGCATCGCGCAACGAGACTCGGGCGGGCCGGTTCGGCGTTGTCGTGAGTGGCGCAGCATCGGCTGGGGCGGACTTGGTTGGAAGCTTCGCCGATTCACCTTCGAGCAGTTCGATTGGTGCGGGAGCGCTGTCCGGCCTCCCGGCCGCAATTCGCTTCGCCATGCCAAGAAGCCTACCTTGGCCGGTGTCTGCCTCGAGGTCGTAGCGCAAACCGCGGTGGGTAGGGCGTTGCGCAGCAGCGGGTCTGAACCCTGGCTGGCACCGAGGTCGAAGCCGGTGGCGCGCAGCCGGATCGTGTTTCCTGCTGTGGAGTCCGCATAGCTACTTGTCGCTACCGATCGTTTTGTGTCTGCTCCACCACCCACGCCGCGATCTGGGCGCGGGATGTGAATCCGAGTTTGGTGAGCAGGTGCTCGACGTGTCCTTGTGCGGTTCGCGGTGAGATCACGAGTCGGTCGGCGATCTCCTTGTTGGTCATGCCCTCGGCCACCAGTTCCGCGACTTCCTGTTCTCGTCTCGTCGGAGTCGTCGACGCATGACCGGGCGGGGCCTCCGGGAGTTCCTCACGCAGTGCATACGCGATCGCGGCGTCGAATCCCAGCGACCGGCCCTTCCGATGGGCAGCGTCGAATTCGCGTTGTCCAAGTGCCTGGTGGCATGCTCGATCGGATTCCTCATGGTGGACGAAGAGGGCGGGAAACATGATCGTGACACTGCCGACTTCTCGTACCAGCTCCTCGCCCGCGGCCATCAGAATTACGGCACGACGTGGGTCGTTCTCACTGGCCGCGATCCAGGCCAGCGCCTCGAAACATGTCGGGGCCATGAGGCGGTCTTTCACCTGTCGGCACAGCTGCAGAGAATGCTCGAGCAGCTGTATTGTCCGGGAACGGTCGCCCTGACGCCACATCAAAACTGCCATGGACCACAGTACGTATGACCGGTATACGGACTCTCCGCGTGCCTCGGTGACAGCGAGCACGCGTTCGTAGCATTCGATTGCCTTCCGTATGTCGCCCCCTTGTTCATACGCGATTCCGAGCATGTGCAGAATGCCGATTTGTGGTGCGTCGTCTCCCGGCCCGAACAATTCAAGGGCCCGTTCCAGGCGTGCGCACGCCCGGGGGATGTCACCGTTGAACACCGCCAAGATCCCGTCGGAGTGTGCGATGAAGGCATGGGTCCGTGGGTCGGTGATCCGTGCCGCGAGCCCGCGCCCTTCCTCGGCCAGGTCGGCGCCCGCATCCATGTCGCCCTGCACCTCGGCCAGCACGCTGCTGGAGTACAACGCGATGGCTCGTTCGACCGTCACCTGCCCTGGCTGGCGCGCCAGGAGTCGGTCCAGCCAGTGCCGCGCCTCACTGAATGGCCCACGCGAACTCCAAAACGGCAAGAGAGCGGCGGAGATGCGCAGCCCTGCGTCCGGGCTGTCGGACATGCAGAATTCCAGTGCCTCACGGAAATTCGGCTGCTCTTGCTCGAGTCGCGCGATCCAGTCGAGCTGCCGTGCGCTGATCCACTCGGATTCGGCGTCAAGCGCGAGCTGCTGATACCAATCTCGATGCATGCGACGGAGTTCCAGAAACTCATCGCGCCGCTGCAGTTGTTCCCGGCCGTAGTCACGGAGGGTTTCGAGCAGTCGGAATCGAACCGCACCGTTCGATTCCTCCCGTACGAGGATTGACTTGTCGACCAGGGAAGTCAATGTGTCGAGCACGTCGTCAGGATTCATCCCTGTGCTGCAGACCGCTTCCGCAGCATCGAGTCCGACACTGCCGGCGAACACCGACAGCCGTGCCCACACCAACTGTTCTTGCGGCGTGCACAGGTCGTGGCTCCAGTCGATGCACAATCGAAGCGTTCGCTGCCTCGACGGCGCGCCCCGGTTGCCGCGGGTGAGCAGGGAGTACCGGTCGTCGAGTCGCTGCAGGATCTGCTCTGGCGACATGGCGCGTAGCCGAGCCGCCGCCAACTCGATCGGGAGGGGCAGTCCGTCCAATCGGTTGCAGATCTGTGTGATGACGCTGCGGTTGTCGTCGGTGAGCTCGAAGTGGGGGAGAGCAGTGGCTGCGCGTTCGACGAACAACGTGACCGCGTCGTAGCGGGGGAGTCCGCGAAGCGACGGTTCACAGTTGGGATCAGGAACTGTGAGGGGTGGAACTCGCATGACCGATTCAGCGCCGATCCCGAACGCTTCTCGGCTCGTCGCCAGAATGCGCACGCCCGGGCAGGACCGAAGCAGCGTCTCTGACAGGGAGGCCGCGGCGTCGACTACCTGTTCACAGTTGTCGAGGAGTAGCAGCACCTCGCGGTTGGCGAGGAAATCCAGGAGGACAGTGTTCGGAGACAGGGCCGACTGGTCCCGCAGCCCGAGCGCGGCCACGACTACGTCGACTAGCAGTGACTCGTCGGACAGTTCGCCGAGTTCTACGAGCCAGACGCCGTTTCCGAAGTTCGACTTCGCATTTGCCGCTGCCCGCAACGCGAGCCGTGTTTTCCCGACGCCGCCGATCCCTGTCAACGTCACCAGCCGCGATGAACTCAGCAAGGCTTTCAACTCTGAGAGTTCGCTGCGGCGCCCGACGAAGCTGGTTAGGTCGAGTGGCAGTGTCCCACTGGAGTTGTGCGAGGTGTGCGAGTGGATGTTCGGGCGAAGACGTCGCGGTCCCGAGGGTGGTTCAGGTTGTCCATGCGCGGCTATGTCGTCGGCCGGGATGTCGTGTCGCAGTAAGAGATCGCGAAGCTCCTCGCCGAGTGCGGCTGCCGTTCGGTGTCTGTCGTCCGGATTTGTGGACGTGGCGCGTTCGATCACCGCACATAAGGCGTCGGCGATGCCTTGATCGCGTAGGTCTGGAATGGGCTGTGTCGTGATCTTGATGGACAATGGCTGATCGCTGCGGCGTTCGAATTCGGGATGACCTGTCACAGCGCAGTACAAGGTGGCAGCGAGACCGTAGATGTCCGAGGCGGGGCTTGGAGATTCGCCCGTGAGGATTTCGGGTGCAGTGAACGCGGACGGCACGGTCAGGACGTCGGTCGTGGTCTCGAAATTGCTTGCAATGTAGGCGATCTCGAAGTCGGTGAGCGCCGGCTCGCCGTATTCCGTGAATAGGATGTTCGCGGGTTTCACGTCGCGGTGCACGATTCCGAGTCGGTGCGCGGCTTCGAGTGCGCCGGCTAGTTTTACCCCTAACCTCAATGTGTCTTCCAGAGTCAGTGGGCCGTGCTGGCGGAGTTGAGCATCGAGGGAACTGCGCAACTGGTCTTGCGTCACGAGGAACGGGTGCCCGCTTTCGGTGGCGCCGGCCTGTAGGACGGTGACAATGTGGGGGTGTCCGGCGAGTCGGCCCATTGCC
Organism: Rhodococcus globerulus; assembly: GCF_019334125.1. Lineage (NCBI taxonomy): Bacteria > Bacillati > Actinomycetota > Actinomycetes > Mycobacteriales > Nocardiaceae > Rhodococcus > Rhodococcus globerulus. The sequence goes on along the minus strand of NZ_CP079698.1, from coordinate 3,625,433 downwards.
TGTTGTTTCCGGAGGAAGCGCTTCCGGTCGCCGACGTCCAGGTCGGAGAGGATGACGGTGACTGTCACGGTGCGGTTGAGCGAGGTTTGATCGCACCGATAGACCACACTGAAATCGCCACGTTCGATCTCGCGGGCGTTGTCGAATCCCGCGGCACTCAATTCAATGCTGACGTCGGGGACCATGTCACCCCGCGTCCCGAACGGATTTCTGGTCGGCCATCGGCTTCTGTGCACTTCACCCTCTTCGTGTCATCGAAGCAGGTGTGACGTATGCCACCTTGTCGACGATGTACTCAGGATATCGCTGCCGGGTGGCTGCCGGTAGTCGCCACTCGGAGGGCGAGATTATGTGTCGATGGCGCAAATCTGCGGAACAGCTCCGGGGGGGGGCTTGGGTCGACGGGCTGCAGCTGTCGCTACTCGTAGCCCTCTTGCTGTCGTGCCGGCCGGGGTCGTGCCGAATTATGGATGTCGACTTCGTAACGACAACGGGCGCTACGGGTTCCATGCATCCAAGAATCGCGCACCGCTGTGCAGGTCGATGCGCTGGAGCTCCAGAGTTCGATCATAAACTGCCGTAATCAAACAACTGTCCATTAGTGGTGACAATCGTACAGTTGTCCGTTAGTGTCTCGGTGAGGGCGCTGATCCCAACCCAACACGAGCTTGATAGGACAACGATGTCAACGATCAACATGATGGATCCTGAACTGGCAGCAGCCTGCGCTGTTATCGCTTCCGACGCCATGGCGAATGGCGGGATCACAATCCCTGAGCGCGGCGACGCGTTAGGGCTTCGGGCCGTCCTCGAAGCCGGGATGGCAGGCGTTCCTTCTCCGCCCTCAACTGGCGTCTCCGTAAGTTCGCACTTCGCCCCGACGCCTGACGGCTCAGAAATTGGATTGCATTTCTACAGCACCGATACCGGGACGACCGACCGTCCAGCAGTCGTGTACTTGCACGGTGGAGGGATGATCTCCGGCAAACCCGACCACTACGACGGAATCGTTCGCTACTACGTGCAGGAGTCGAATGTTCCACTGCTGCTTGTTGATTACCGGCTCGCTCCCGAACAGACAGGCACCTCACTTGCGGAAGACGGATTCACCGGTCTTCAATGGCTTGTCGACCACGCCGATGAACTCGGAGTAGATCCAGCTCGCGTTGCCGTCATGGGCGATAGCGGCGGCGGCGGTGTCGCTGCAGGAACTGTGATTCTTGCTCGCGACAGAGGCGTTCCGGTCTCGAAACAAATTCTCATTTACCCGATGCTGGACGACCGAAACACTGAACCGGACCCGATTCTCGAGGGTGCCGTCGCGTGGACCCATGATAACAACTGGACCTCCTGGAGAGCGGTGCTCGGAGCAGACTTCGGCAGCGACAGGGTCTCGCCGATCGCCGCGCCCGCGCGTCTCGAGGACTTTTCGGGTCTTCCTCCTACCTATATCGAAGTGGGTGAACTCGACATCTTCAGGGATGAATCGATTTCGTACGCTCGCAGACTGTACGAGGTGGGAATCTCATGTGAATTGCAGGTTCTTCCTGGTGTAATTCACGGACATGACCGCATGAGTCTGGATATCGGGGTCACCCGTCGCACACTGGCGGATCGCTGCAGGGTCATCGCAGACCTGTAACCGCACTGAGGATCCAACTCAGTCATCTGTTCGGAACCGGATTCTTCTTGCCGACATCGAGCATTCGACCGACTCTCGATGACGGTCCGCTTGACGATCTCTCGTAGGACGCCCGCCGGCGAATGATGCCGGCGGGATTCGAGTCGTGGCGGAAGGTGTCGAAAACACCGGCGACGTCCTGATCTCCGAACTCGAGGCTCAGGTGTCCACCGACATTAGACCCATCGCCAAACCCCGGCAGATCACCATCGTCCCCGAACTTCCGAACTTCCGAACTCCCGAAGACCCGATCCGGCAAGGTCATGCGCCGCATCCTAGGCGACATCGCCGAAGGCCCCGGCCTCGAAGACGCATCAATCCTGTTCGGCCCCAAGGTATTCGACGCAATCTAAGGTAAGTAGGGCCTGCAGCCCCGTGCGCCTTTCTGGTAGTGGGCGCTACCAAAAAGGCGCACAGGGGCGAAGCCCCTCTCGTCGGCGAATTTAGTACGAGCATCCTGTCCGGTGCTGTGTTCTGCAGCTGATTCTTCGATCCGTGACCACGGCAAAGCCGGTCCCATCGTGTGATAGTTTCTGAACAATCGCATCTCTATGCCTCATATTTTCAGGTTCACGTGAGACCCGCGCGACCTACGCACTAGGAGTAACCGATGACGCAATCGGATCCACAGCAGGCTGTGCTCCTGAGCGAGCCAGCCCCTCACGTTCGGTTGTTGACCCTCAATTTGCCTCATCTGCGAAACGCAATGACAGAAGAGATGACTTGGTCCTGGACCGAGGCGCTCGACGCCATTGAGAATGATCGTGATGTACGGGCGTTGGTGGTGACGGGGAGTGGTACGTCGTTCTGCTCGGGGGCGGACCTGTCTTGGCTGGACGACGCTCCTTCGGGCGAACGCACCCCCGATCGGCTGCAGCGAAAGATGGCACCCTTCTACCGCTCTTGGCTGGCGCCCCGGGAGATGCCATTCCCGGTGATCGCGGCGATCAATGGGCCAGCAGTCGGTGCCGGCGTGTGCCTTGCACTAGCCTGCGATCTGCGTTATGCGAGCAACGATGCACTGTTCAAGACCCCCTTCAACTTTTTGGGCACACACGGGGGCATGGGAATCACAGCGCTTTTGCCTGAGGTAATCGGCTACGCCTGGGCGCGGGAGATGCTCTATACGGGCCGTGACGTCTTGGCCGACGAGGCTCTCAGATTGGGTTTGGTAACCGGCGTGCAGGACGATGTACTCAGCTATTCGATTGATGTGGCGCGGACAATTGCCTCGGCGGCACCCATTCCGACCAAGCTGACCAAGATGGGACTCGAGCAGGGGCGCGCAGGTCTGGCGGCTGCCGTGACTTGGGAGTCTCTGGCGCAACCGGTAACGATGGCTACGGCGGATTTGCATGAGGGGATCGCCGCCAGCCAAGAGCGCCGTCGACCGGTATTCACTGGTGACTGAGTGGTCACAGCACGCGCGGCGAATGTGCAGAGTCACTCGTGTGGAAGATAGTCCGGCCAACACGGTTGACTGAGGCGAAACAGTCGCCGGCGTCGAGTTACCGTTGTCACTATTGCTATCTGTTTGATAGTTAACGACATGTTGTGGTTTATGATGGACTCATGCAAGGTGCAATGGAGTGGTCACAAGATCGAACCGATTCCATGTCCGATGCGGGTGTGTCAGTTGGCTCACTGGCTGAGGTCGGTCCGATGGACCTTCTCCGCGCTCTCGGTGACCCGGTTCGTTGGAGCATCGTTCGCCAGCTGTGCGCCGTCTCGGAGTTGCCTTGTAGCACGCTCGAGCACACGTTGAACGTATCCAAACCCACGATTTCATACCACACGAAGATCCTTATACAAGCTGGTCTCATGTACCTCCGCAAAGAGGGTCGTAACAACTTCTACACGCTTCGTCCCGAAGCATTGCACGCACTGCTCGAGGCGATTTCGGTACTTGCTCCGGATATCGCGCCGGTTGATGATGGCGTGCTGAAATTTCCCGCGGCCACAGGCAGGGGACACGGGCAGGCAATGACAGATCACGTGGCTCATCCGGTAGCCGTTGGCGCGGAGCATGTTCCGGTGGTCACTACCTGGTGAGGGAAAGGTCGCGGGGAGCATCGCTCCCCGTGGTTGAGCTGGACGTGCGGTTCTTGTCGGAGGATGCACTCGTAGATTCCAGCCGACCGAGTCCTCCTGATTCTCCTCCAGTGAGTGCCGCAAATCTGTCGCATTCTGCGGCACTCACTTCGGCGTTCGGCTACTTGATGGTGAAGAGGTTGGTCGCGTTATTTCAGCATGCAACCAGCGTCGACCGGCATTGCGACGCCCGTGACGTAGCGCCCTTCATCTGAGGCAAGGAACAGAACGGCGTTGGAGATGTCCACGGATTCCAACCACGACAACGGAAGCGCGTGTGACATGCCGAACCTGTCGGCCATCGTCTCCTTGGTCCGTTCCTCCGGGGTCAAATCGGGCGCATATACCTCGTACATGTAGGGATTTTGAATGATCGGTGTGTCAACCATTGCCGGGTGAACGGTGTTGACGCGAATGTGATCCTGGGCAAGTTCGAGGGCGAGGCTGCGCATCAGACCGACCACGCCATGTTTGGATGCAACGTATGCGCCGGCGTTTTGTGCGCCCCTCAGGCCTGCAACCGAGCTGGTAATGACAATCGCGCCGCCGCCGGCCTCGCGGAGATGCGGGATCGTGGCTTTGGCTGTGTGCCACGCCCCTGTGAGATTGACGTCGATGATTTCCCGCCAGGCATTTTCCTCGAGATTCTCCATACGGGCAGCGCTGAAGATTCCGGAGTTTGCGGCGACGATATCCAGTCGTCCGAGTTGTGCAACACCATCGTTGACGGCCGCCTCCACCGCGCTGAAATCACGCACGTCGGCCTGAGTGGCAACGATGCGCTGGCCGAGGGCCTCAACCAATCGCACGGTTTCTGCCAAATCATCGGGCGTCGCCAACGGATAGTCGACCGAATCCATAGGACTGCAGATGTCGATTGCGATGATGTCTGCACCCTCTTCGGCCAGACGTACGGCGTGGCTACGTCCTTGCCCGCGAGCAGCGCCCGTGATGAATGCGACTTTGCCCTGAACTCTTCCAGTCATTTGAAACCTTCCGGCTTGGGATATGACGGCCATCACGATCTTCGTGGAAACCGCCGTGGGTGAAGTATGATTCGCATCTATATTTAGATACATTTGCAATGATCTAAGTATTCTCGGGGTCTGTCAAGCACCTGTAGTCACCCAACCTCGAAAAATGCAGGCCGTCAGTTCTGGGCGTGCCGCACGGGGATTGGGTGAAATCTTATGCCGATCAACGGCTTTCGGAATCTCCCTGGCTAGGAGTGTGACCGCTGCGTTCGCTTCGAGCCATCCGCGCCGAAAAGCGGTAATTTGAAGGGTCTTTCGCATCCAACGTGTATCCGAGGGTGGCAGAACACGAAGTTAGCCTGACGCTGGTGCGCTCGGAGACAAACGCATGAGTGGCCGTCGTTGGCATCTCATCGCCTTCGTTCTGCGGTGGTTCCGCGAAAACACTAACGGACACCTGTCCGATGTCAGCTGTTAGTGTTTATGAAAAATGGAGGTGACCTCATGGGCTTGACTGGCATTCCACCTGCAGTTTTCATGCGGGAGGGAGATCCGATGGATCCGCGCTCGATGCGGACTCGTCGACAACTATTGGAGGCTTTCGAACAGTTGCTGGAAGCAGACAAGATGCCAACCGTCGCCGAACTCGTTCGTGAGGCCGGAGTGAGTCGGAGTTCGTTCTACGCTCACTTCACGGGGATCGAAGAAGTGGGAGTCGCAGCGCTCCGGTCGATCTTGGACGAATTCGAGCCGGGAGAGGTTCGCAACGTAGATCGTCAGGACGGAGCATCTGCCTCGGTTACTTTCGAAGATTTGTTTGCCCATCTCGGGCAGCATCGCCGCCTGTGTTCTGCAGTTCTAGTCTCCGATACACAGTTGCCGGCGCTTGCCGAACTGAAGACAACGTTGGTAGACCAACTGACCGCGGCTATCCATCAGTCGCCTGGCAAGCCCGGCAGCCTGGACGCGGGGAAGGCGGCGTCGTTCTTGGTCGGGGGAATCCTTGCTATTTTGCTGGAATCGCTGCAGGAGGCCGATCGAGACGACGACCTGAGTGCCACATTGGCTGCGATGTTGCCGGAATGGCTTACGACGGCACGCGCACTTGCTGCACCGATCTTGTTCGCGCCCAAGTCGGAGGCTTCGCTGCAATGAGTTTGCGGTAAAGCACCTACCGCACTAGCAATGACGGTCGAATTCGCTTGCAGGAGAGAGACCCGCGCCGATGTAGCAGCAGCCATGTAGCAGCCACTAGGCCCGAGCGGCGACTATGGCTGCGGCCAGTATCCTGCACTTCCGGCGGCGCAGAACGCTGGTCGTCATAGAAAACGAATTGGCGTTCACACATCCCTGGTAACTATCGCGCAAGGCGCCGCCGGGTTCGAGTTCAGCCGTTACTGCATCTTCACCGGTTGCTGAACGGATCGGGCCAGCCGTTGGCGAAAGCAGGCTCGCGTTTCTCTGCAAAAGCGTGAGCGCCTTCGACGAAGTCGCCGGCGAGCAGTACGCGCTGCATGACCGACTCGTAGTACTTCTGCTGCTCGGCAAGTTGCACGTCGCGCCAGTAGCGTAGTACCTGCTTGGTGCCCCGCACTGCGACCTGCGAGTGTGATGCGATGGCCGCAGCTTTCTCGATTGCTGTGTCGAGGAGTTTCTCGGCAGGAACAACCTTCTGTACCAGTCCAAGACGAAGTGCGTCCTCGGCGGAAAGACGCTCGCCCGTCAACATCAGGTCCATCGCAGCTCCGAAGGGCATCAGACGCGGCAGAACGTTAGCAGCCACACCCGCGAGAAATCCTCGCTTGACTTCGAATACGCCGAACCATGCCGTATCAGCGGCGATTCTGATGTCCGCGCAAATCGCCAATTCGAGGCCGCCCGCAACGGCCAATCCATTGATCGCGGCAATCACTGGCTTCTCGCTTGCGGCGACACCCGCGATGTCCGGTTGGGGAGAGAGCGGAACAGCGTTCTTCGCCGGTCCTGAAGCCATGGCCTTGAGGTCTCCGCCAGCGCTGAATGCTCTTGCGCCGGCGCCGGTAATGATGGCCACCCGTTGGTTGTCGTCAGCGTTGAACTCCCGTAGACCCTCCTCGAGTTCCGACATGATCGCGCCGTTCAAGGCGTTCATCGCCTCTGGGCGGTTCAGCGTGAAGACTGTTACGTTCTCGAGTCTGTCCACCAGCAGATCGTTCATTGCACCATGCCTCTCGATAGTTTGATTGATGCAAAACTGTAGCACGATGGGGTGGGCAAAGTGGGGTGAAAGTAAGCATTCGGAACACTTTTCAGATTTTCATCAAACTAAAACCTTGACTTGTGATGAAAATCATTAGAGGCTTATCGAAGCTTCGAGGATGTGGGGTGGCGCCAATGGTAAGAAAGCCACCGAGTCTGCCAGTTGCGCTCGCGACAGACCCGGCTTCCCTGCATTGTTCTCGTCGCACAGCCATCGAATTCGACCGTGACGGTACGCACTTCGAGAATTCCGACTTGGCATCTGGTCATTCGGAGAACTCGGGAGCAGGGCCAGCGTGTCGTAACCGTCTTCGGCCGCGCGTTCTGTGCGGCCCACTGCTAACCCCTGCCAGCACAACAGTTACCTCGGAGGGCATATGAACCTAGAACTTGCGGGAAAAACGGTCATCGTGACCGGTGGCGCCCAGGGCATCGGCCTGGCGACTGCGCAACTCTTTGCATCGCGCGGAGCACAAGTTGTCGTCGCCGATCTGAACGGCGACGCAGCCAAGAGAGCTCTCGAAACCCTTGATTCGCAGGGAGTCTCTCACTTCGCTGTCGATGTCGACGTTTCGTTGTCGGCAAGCGTCGAGAGCATGAAGGAACGAGTTATCGAGTCCGTCGGCAAGGTCGATGTACTGGCCAATGTCGCTGGTATTTACCCGAACTCGTTGATGACGGAGACTTCGGATGATGTTTGGCGGCGCACTCTGGCCGTGAACCTCGATGGCACCTTCTTCATGTGCCGTGCCTGGGCGCCGGTGCTGAGCGAGCAAGAGGGTGCGGCGATTGTCAACGTTATTTCAGGCGCGGCACGCATCCCGTATCCCGGACTCTCTGCGTACTCGGCGAGTAAAGGTGGGGTCATTTCGTTCTCCCGCGTGATCGCGGCTGAACTCGGCCCTTCGGTGCGAGTGAACTGTATCGGCCCAGGTGGAACGCTCGCGGACGGCCAGGTCGATGCCGACTCGGATCCGCAGATGATGGCCTTGGTGCCGATGGGCCGTCTCGGACGTCCCGAGGAGATAGCAGAGGCGATAGTCTTCCTCGGTTCGGATCGCGCACGGTACATCACAGGGCAAATCCTTCATGTCAATGGTGGACGTTCGATGCACTGACATCGCCGCCACTGCCTAGGTTCGAGGCTCCCATGCCTCCATCCTCAGAACCCGTGATCATTCAATTCAAGGATAGGAAAACTCCAATGAAGTTCGGTATCTTCATGTCTCCGTACCATATTCCGGGGAAGAGCCCATCGGTATCGCTCGCGCACGACCTCGACATCATCGAGCACATGGACCGCCTCGGATACGACGAAGTGTGGATCGGTGAACATCACTCCGGTGGGTTCGAGATTGTTTCAGCTCCGGACCTTTTCATTGCGGCGGCAGCGCAGCGCACACGCGACATTCGGTTCGGCACCGGTGTCACCTCGGTCCCGTACCACCAGCCCTTGGTGGCTGCTGGTCGTATCACATTGTTGGACAACCTTACTCGTGGTCGTTTCACCTTTGGTGCGGGGCCAGGAGCGCTCGTGACCGATGCGCACATGATGGGCATTGAACCGAATAACCAGCGCCGCATGATGGAAGAAGGCTTGGACGCGATCACCCGGTTGCTCAGAGGTGAGACCGTCGACATGAAGACCGATTGGTTCACCCTCCAGGGCGCACGTCTGCAGGTCCTGCCGTACAAGGGCCGCGATCTCGAGATCGCAGTTGCTTCGGTCCGCTCACCGTCGGGTGTGAAGCTCGCTGGCCGTTACGGATTCGGCCTTCTGTCGATCGCTGCGACCGATCCGAACGGCGGCTTTTCCTTTGTCGGTGAGACCTGGCGTCTGATGGAGGAACGAGCGAAAGAATCGGGGCAGTCGGTGAGTCGCGACAACTGGCGGGTGATGGCCCCGATTCACCTCGCGGAAACGAAAGAGCAAGCATACGAGGATGTGCGCCACGGCCTGGTGCCGATGTCGAAGTTCGGTGCTACCGGCCCGTTCGCGGGTGAAGCCGTGGACATCGAACAGGTACTCGCTTCGACAACCCACGAGGAAATGGTCGATGGTCTGAACATGAGTGGCATGGGAGTGGTGGGTACACCCGAACAAGCCATTGAACTTGTCAGTCGCCTCGAGAAGCAGTCAGGCGGCTTCGGGACACTGCTGCTTGCCGGGAGCGACTGGGCTAATCAGGCGGCAACAAAGAAGTCGTTGGAACTGTTCGCCCAGTACGTCATTCCCGAATTTCAGGGCACTTCGGCACCGCTCGTATCGTCGTGGGATCGCCTGTACTCGGGTCGCCAAGCATTCGGTGCGGAATTCCGTGCCGCGCAGGACAAAGCAATCGCAGAGGACGCCGCGGAGCGCACCCCCCGATAGGGGGTATCGGTCCGAGAGAACGACAAGATGCCAATTCCGGCCGAAGGCGGAGACGAAGTCCTTCGTCCGCGGTGCCATTCGCACCGGCGGGGACTTTCTCGACGAGTCGGTGCGAACTCGAGTCAGCCGGAGTTGCGATTGCGGTGTTTCGCAACCGGGCGGAAACCGTTGTGAGAGTTATCATCACGATGTTAGTGTGATGCCGCTGGGACCCCTACGAATGTAGGTCACGGTGGTCAGGCCTGCAGGCTTGGACATGATGCGGTCCGGCTCCAAGATCCCCGCTGGTCCGGCTTCAAGGTTCCCTGCCGGTCCGGCTCCGCGGTGTCCAATGCTCATCCGCTCGACTACCAATCGGACGTCGAGCGGGTGAGCGGCTGTGGCCCCAGTGGCGCGTCCAGCTCGCAGGCAGCTACGTGGCCGGCGAGATCCCTGAAATGCTGGAGGTTTTCCCTTGATTATCCCGAACCCTTCCGAACCGATGGCACTACGCGCCATCTATGGCACCTTCCCGAGCGGGGTGACAGCGGTATGTGCCTTGCGTGATGGTTCCCCAGTGGGTTTCGCAGCGAGCTCATTCGTTTCGGTTTCGGTAGACCCGCCTCTGGTGTCGGTGTGCGTGCAGGACACGTCGACGACCTGGCCGCTACTTGTCGACCGCCCACGACTCGGTCTGTCGGTGCTCGGAAGCGACCAAGGCGTCATGTGCCGTCGACTCGCGTCGAAGTCGGCGAACGACCGGTTCGCGGATACGTCCTATACGGTGACCGATGGTGGTGCGGTGCTGCTGCATGGGGCCGTTGCGTGGCTCGAGTGCACCATCCATGAGATCGTACGGGCCGGGGACCACGATGTGGTTCTGCTTCGGGTTGAAGCTATGCAAGACCATCCGGACGTTGCACCGCTGGTCTTCCATGGCAGTGGTTTCCGGACGCTGGCGTCCGAGGCAACCTGATGTCCCTGACACAAGCACTACCTCGGGGCGATTGGTGGCAAGGCCGATCCGCGATTCAATCCGCAGTGTCGGCATTGCAGGCCGGCCGACCGGTACTTGTGGGTGCAGAACCCGGTTCCGGCGGCGGTTACGACATGGTGATGTCCGCTGCGCTTGCGGACACAGCCTGGACAGCCTGGGCGGTCCGGTGGTCGTCGGGCTTTCTATATGCCCCGCTTCCATCGGATCTGGCTGAGGATCTCGACCTGCCGCTGATGGTGCGCAATGGAGACAGCCCACGAACGAGGACGCACACCGTGTCTGTCGATGCTGCCGTTGGGATAACGACGGGCATAAGCGCAATCGACAGGGCTCGGACCGCGCGGGTGCTGGCTGATCCAGGTTCCACGCCCGCCGACCTCACGCGCCCTGGGCACCTCATGCCTGTCGTCGCTTCCGACGGGGGTGTTGTTGTCAGTCCGGGGCGCATCGAAGCTGCGGTGGACCTTTGTCGCTTGGCAGGCCTGCCACCGGTCGCCCTTGCTGGGCAACTTGTACGAGACGACGGAGAAATTGTTCGTGAGGCAGACATAACGGATCTCGGCGACAGTCACGACCACCCGATCGTCGATATCGCTGATCTCGTGACGCACCGCCTGTTTGTCGGTGACGGTGCCCGAGGCCGGGTCACCCGCGCTGTCGGAACGCCATGGCATGCCATCCGCAGCGCCCTCGACGTCGTGGGCTTCGTCGATGAGATCACCGGCGCCGAGCACATTGTGGTGCGCGGTCCGGGTACACCTGTGCGCCCTGTTGTGTCAGTGCATGTGGAGTGCACGATGGGCGGCATCTTCGGGTCGGACTCATGTTTCTGCGGGCGTGAACTTGTCAAGGCTACCGAGCGAATCGCGGTGGACGGAGGTTTACTCGTCTACCTCAGGCGCCCCCATGGTCGCGGCGCTGTGCTACCGGTTGCACACGCTTGGACAGAGGCCGATGATGGTGCGCTCGCGGCTATTCTGCATAGTCTCGGTGCCACGTCCATAAGCCTGCTCGACGGGCCCGCCAGCCCGGATCGGCTTTCGTGGGCCGGTGTCACGTCACAGGATGCTACGCGAGTCGCAGCTGGGAATGACGAATTCTGAGATTTTCTGAACCATGATCGCACTGGTTGGCCGTTGGAATACTTTAATTACGTTGTGAAGCAACGGAACCGAGATTGTACGGGATGACGCACTCCGCAAAACCCGCCGCATCATCACGATGCAAGGTTGTCGAAAATTGTTTCGCAACTACAACATTCACGAGTATGTAGACGTGCTGTTCGAAGTGGTCGAGTATCCGATCGATCGGCATGCACATTTGCGTACCGGTGTGGAGAACACCCTGTCCGGGGCGATTCTGTGAACAGTTTTGCGGCGTACGGCCGAAAGTTGCGAATTACTCCTTCTTACTCCTGAATACGAGGCACCTCCTATGGCTGTTACTGCAACTCCGGCGCAGATCCGGGTCGGGCGTGCGCGCTGGTACCGAATTGGCTTGATGCTGTTCGTGATTTACCTCATCACGTTCGTGGACCAGACCAGTTTTCCGATTGCTACACCGCTTATCTCTACGGACTTGCAGCTCGCCGCGACAGCAACCGGGGTTCTGCTCAGCGCGTTCTTCTGGGGATACATCATCACCCAAATCCCGGGTGGCGTCCTGGCAGCGAGATTCGGACCGAAACGCGTAATGCTTGCGACCCTGGCGATCTGGGGGTTATGCGCCGTTCTCTGCGCCACTATCCCGAATTACGGTGCGCTCATAGCGATTCGTTTCGCCATGGGCCTTGCGGCAGGAGCCTTGTGGTCGACATTTGCCGTGATCGTTGCGAACTGGTATCCGACATGGGAGCGCGGACGGGCAGCCACGTTCACCGTGATCTCGATCCCGCTGGCCGCAGTCATAGCGAGCCTGTCCAGTGGATGGCTGACCCAGGCACTGACCTGGCACTGGGTGTTCATCAGCCTGGGACTGGCTGCATTCGTGATGGCAGCACTGTTCGCGGTTTTCGGAGCTGACTCACCCGACACCGATCGGCGACTCACCGAAGGGGAGCGCAACTACATTCTGGCGGGTAGGCGCTCCGAATCGACGCCAGGATCGTTCGCTCGGGGAGTTTTGCGGCGTCCGATGGCGTGGATACTCGGCGGCACCTTCCTCCTGTGGCAGTCCGCCTTCTACGGCATGGCTTTGTGGCTACCGAGCTTGGTCGCGCAGGCATTTGAAATCAGCGTCGCAACGGTCAGCCTTGTCTCCATCGTGCCTTTCGTAGTTGCCGTTCTTGTGATGCTGCTCAATTCTCTTCTGTCGGACAAGTCTCCGTGGAGTCGGGGATGGAACGCTGCAGTCCCACTGCTGATAGGCGGTGCAGCTCTGCTCGCGGGGGGATACGTCCACGGGGCATTCGGTGTCGAGTTACTTCTTCTCTACATCGCAGTTGCTGGGCTTTATGCCGGGCTCGGTCCCTGGTGGGCTTGGGTCATCGACAACTTCTCGCGAAGTTTGTCCGGCGGCGCCACGGGATTCGTCAACTTCTGCGGCAACCTAGGTCTCATTGTCGGACCGATCTTGGTCACTTCCGGGGGCGTCTCCGCCCAGCCTTCGTCAAGTCTGTCCATACTCGGCGGTTGTGCCCTGATATCGGCCATCGTGATCATCGTGCTGTCGACCAGGCGCAACATCAAACGAACAGCGGACGCGCCGGCGCGGAACGTACTCGCCGAACCTCGAGAGTCGGATCCCTCGGATGCCAACGCGTAGTGGGCAATGACTGAACCACTGAAGGCCGTGACCGAAGGCGCACAACTCTTCGCTCGAACACGTTGCTCAACGACGTGAACAACTAACCGAACCGGACCACAAACGATTGGAGTACACCGATGTGCGAGACGCATACGACCAGTACCCTGCCCGTCATCTGGCAATGCCCTTCTGCTGCTGGCGATCCCACCACGATCAGTGCGAAGCAGTGGCAAATCGAGGTCGGTCGATGACGCGCCGGAGCGCCGCAGAGATGAGGGATCTGGTCATCGATCAGGGATCGTGGCGGTGCTGGGACGAATCTCCGCGTGACGCTGTCGCCGATGACGAGTATTCAGCCGAATTGGGCCGTGCCCGTGCTACAACGGGAATGGACGAGGCCGTCACGACTGGTCAGGCTACCGTGCATGGCAGGCGCGTCGCTCTCGTATTCGGTGAGTTCGGATTCATGGGCGGCTCGATCGGTGTCGCGACGGGGGAGCGGATCGTCGCGGCAATCCGCCGCGCGACCGCCGCGCGACTTCCACTAGTCGCACTGCCGGCCTCGGGTGGCACCCGAATGCAAGAGGGCACAAGTGCTTTCCTTCAGATGATTCGGATTACCGCCGCTGTCAACCAACATAAGGCCGCACATCTGCCCTATCTGGTGTACTTGCGTCACCCCACTACAGGTGGTGTCTTCGCCTCTTGGGCATCGCTCGGGCATATCACGTTCGCCGAACCTGGAGCGCTACTCGGATTCCTCGGACCCCGCGTGTACGAATCCCTCTACGGTGAGTCCTTTCCGGCGGATGTGCAGGTGGCCGAAAACTTGTTCCGGCATGGACTGGTCGATGCCGTTGTGCCACCGCAAGAGTTGAGTCAGCTCATCGCCCGCGCCTTGTCGATCATCTCGTTGCCGAGCCCTCCTCGGCTTGAACCTGCGGGCGGAGACGACATAGGTGCGCCCGTTTCGGATGAGGATGGTGACGCATGGGCGTCGGTGATTGCGTCGCGATCGACCAAGCGTCCCGGTGTGCGAGAACTACTCGAGCATGCCGCAACGGAGTCATTGGCGCTCAACGGCACCGGCCAAGGCGAGAATGATCCGGCACTGTTGCTAGCCCTAGTTCGCTTCGGTGACGTTTCGTGCGTGCTTCTGGGCCAGGATCGCCGCGGTCAAACAGTGTCGAATCCGTTGGGTCCGGCTGCCTTACGTGAGGCACGCCGGGGTATGAAACTCGCCAAGGAACTCCAGCTACCCTTGGTGTCCGTGATCGACACTTCGGGTGCGGCGCTGAGCAAGGCAGCCGAAGAGGGCGGACTCGCCGGCGAAATCGCCCGCTGTATCTCCGACCTGATTGCCTTGGATGTCCCGACGGTATCGGTATTACTCGGACAAGGTACCGGCGGTGCTGCTGTGGCGCTTCTTCCGGCCGATGCCGTCATTGCCGCACAACATGGATGGTTGTCTCCTCTACCTCCGGAGGGGGCGAGTGCGATTCTGTTCCACGACATCTCCCACGCACCGGAAATGGCAGTGCGCCAACGTATCGACTCCACCGACCTTCGCGCGGTCGGTTTGGTCGATGTGATCGTGCCGGAGTATCCGGATGCGGCTACCGAGCCGGATTTCTTCAGCGTTCGGATGGGCGCCGCGATTGCGGCAGAACTCCGCCGATTGAGCGCCATGGAAGACGGGTTGAGGTGTCAACTCAGGATGGAACGATTCGACACCATGGGAATCCCCAGCGAGAACGCAACACTCACCTGACCCTCATCTGAAGGCTCTGGGGCGCCGGAACATTCGATCTGACCTGCCTGGCGCCACCTGGAGGAATCGGGCGGCGTGCACAGTACGGCGCCGCCGTCTGGGCGAAATCAATTCGACGATCATGAATCTATTGGCAGGGAATTCCCGTTTCTCACCTTGACAGAACCGCACTGTCTTCGATTATTATAAAATCATCAAATTAATTTCGCTGGTTCTGCACCTCGACGAATCCGTAACGCTCAGAGTTTCGCGTTACCAACGGCCGCTGCGAGGATGCACAACTGCATCGGTTCACCGTGGCTGACGCTCACTTTGCGGCCCAGCCGAATTGAAGCCGCAGTTGGCGCCCGCAGTGGGCGAGTTGATCTTTCACGACCACGAAAATCCATCCATCAGCTCTCCTAGGGGTCCACTTTGACCGAAGTACATGCCGTCGAATCCGCAATAACTCCCATGGCGACCGAAGTACCTGTGGTCACGTCGATCTTCATCAACGGAAATTGGAGTCCCGCTCGGACGGAGCGAACTTTCACGGTGACCGATCCCTCTAGTGGACGGTCGATCGCTAATGTCGGCGACGCGGGTGTCGAGGAGGTTCGCTCAGCGATCGACGCGGCTCATGATGCCCTGGACTCGTGGAGCGCGCGGACAGCTTACGAACGCTCCGCCATTCTCTATCGTGCGCACAAGCTGATGTTGGAGCGCGCGGACGAATTGGCGACGCTGATGACGACGGAACAGGGTAAACCGCTTCGTGCTGCGAGGACCGAAGTCCAGTATGCCGCAGACTTTCTCATCTGGTTCGCCGAGGAAGCTAAGCGAATCTACGGTCGAACGATCCCGTCGGCGCGACCCGATCAGCGTTTCGTGGTGCAGCACCAGCCCGTAGGCGTGGTTGGCGCGGTAACCCCGTGGAACTATCCGATCTCCATGATCACGCGCAAAGTCGCGCCCGCTCTCGCAGCGGGATGCACGGTCGTACTCAAGCCGGCCGAGGCTACGCCGCTCTGCGCGGTGGAGGTATTTCGGATCCTCGAAGAAGCCGGTGTTCCCCCGGGCGTGATGAATCTTGTGACGACATCCGACCCTCGGATGGTCGGCGAGGAGTTCACGAGCAACGAGAAAGTTGCGAAGGTGACATTCACGGGTTCGACGGCGGTCGGCCGGAAATTGGCTGAGGGCGCCGGTCGTTCGCTGAAGCGCATTTCGCTCGAGCTTGGCGGGCATGCACCGTTCATCGTGTTCAGCGATGCCGATCCGGTGCACGCAGCAAAGGGCGCAGCAGCAATCAAGATGCTCAACACCGGCCAAGCCTGCATCGTTCCCAACCGGTACTTCGTGCATTCGTCCATCGTCGACGAGTTCTGCGAAGTGCTGACGTCCCGGCTTGGCCGGATGAGTGTCGGTCACGGTCTCCAAGAGGGTGTTTCGGTCGGCCCCCTCATCAACGAGGCTGCGGTGGAGCGAATGGAACGGCACGTGTCGGACGCGGTGAACCACGGCGCGAAGGTGCGACTCGGCGGCCACCGTTTGACAGAGGGCGAGTTGGCCGCCGGCAATTTCTACGCGCCGACAGTGCTGTCCGGGGTGACACCCGACATGCTGATCTACCGCGAGGAAACCTTCGGACCGATTGCTCCGGTGATCGCCTTTGACGATGACGACGACGTGATCGCGATGGCTAACGACACCAGCTACGGACTCGCGTCGTACATCTATTCCCGTGACATCAGTCGGGCGATGCGGACGGCAGAGCGTCTGAAGTTCGGCATGGTCGGAGTCAACGACATCAATCCCACTTCGGCGGCAGCTCCCTTCGGCGGGGTCGGCGACAGCGGACTCGGTCGCGAAGGTGCGCAAGAGGGACTTCTCGAGTACCTGGAGACACGACTGCTCGGGATAAGCGTGTAACCAAACATTTTGTGAAATTAGATGCAACAGAATGCAATTAGGCGATTTGCAGCAGATCAGAAAGGCACAGCGGTGACGCAGACCGATAATTACCTTACGGCCACTACCTCGGCGGACAAGACGCTTCACAGGGTCCTGAAGCCGCGCTCCGTTGCCTTCGTCGGGGTCTCCGAGACCTCGCCGTTCGCCCACAGCGTGCACCGGACGATGCAGGGCGAGGCAGAAGTCCTATTCGTTCATCCAAAACACGACACACTGTTCGGGCAGCCGTGCGTCCCCTCGGTTGCAGACCTCGGGCGCCCTGTTGACGCAGTCTTCAGCGCAGTGGCGGCGGCTCACTCGGTAGGCATCGTTGAGCAGGCCGCAACTATCGGCGCTGGAGGAGTGGTGCTTGTTGCCGGAGGGTTCGCCGAGGCAGGTGAGACCGGTGCCAAGCTTCAACAGCAAATAACGACCATCGCGAACGGTGCGGGGATGCATCTGGTGGGCCCCAACGGAATTGGCATGATCAACGTGCCGGACCAAGTCGACTTGACCGTGCTCGAAGCTTTCGGGCGTCGGCCGGGTGGACTTTCCGCTGTTACACACAGCGGCGCCATGATCGAGGCGATCGCAGCGTCGGCATGCCGCCCGGGCGGCGCCGGCCTGAATCTCCTCATCTCGGCGGGCAATGAGGCCGTCACGGATTTGGCTGACTACCTGGATTTCTTGGTCGACGACGAGCAAACCACGGTGATCGCGCTTGCTCTGGAAAAGATCCGCCGACCAGATGCATTCTTCGCCGCAGCCGCTCGCGCACAGGAAGCGGGCAAACCGATCGTTGCGATCAAGATGGGTAGGTCGGAGCGCGGGCAGCGGATGGCAGCGTCGCACACCGGCAGTCTTGTCGGTGACGCCTGGGTCTACGAAGTGGGCCTACGCCAGGCTGGAATCGAGCTTGCTCACGAGATCGACGAGCTCGTGGATCGGGTCCAGTTTCTCGAACAACTGAACCCGCAGCGTTGGACTGAGGTCCGTGGTCTGGCTGTACTTACGGCCACCGGCGGGTTTGCCCAGCTCGCAAGTGATTTGGCAGAAGACACAGGCGTCGATATCCCGGCGCTCGAGCAACTTCAGCCCTTCATCGACGAGAACATTCCCGGAAAGCCGTTGGCGAATCCGCTGGACGCTACCGGGTTCGTCGGTTCAGTTCCAGGGTTGTGGGAGTCCATTGTCGATCGATATGCCGCCGATCCGGATGTCGACGCGCTGCTCTATACGAGCCAGCATGCGGATTGGGATACGAATGGTCGACAGCGGGCCGAGGAATTCGCCGAGCGCGCGCAGCGTCAGCCGGGCAAACCGTTCCTACTCGCTCCTCTTGCGGGAATCGGGGGCCAGTGGTTGGGGGACCTGCGGAGAGACGGTGTCGGGGTCGGAAACGGGCTGTTGGGATGCCTGCGCGGGTTGCAGACCATGGGCAATTTTGTCAGGTCCCGCAACCAGGGGCCACGTGCGGTATCGGCCACTGATGTTCCTGTACTGCAGATACGAGATGAAGAAGTCCTGGAGGTCGCGGAAGGGCGCATGTTGTCCTTCGGTGCCACCATGCGACTGCTTACCGACGCCGGCATCCCGGTTGCGCGCTGGGCCGTTTTCGACGGAGCCGTCGAACCTGTTCCCTTTGCAGGCCCCTACGTCGTGAAGTTGGCTGATGTTGCGCACCGCACAGAACACAATGCGGTGCGGGTGAACGTGGCAGAGAAGGATCTGCAGGCTGTGACAGCCGAATTGCGGGAGATCGCGCGCCGCGACGATCTGCCGACAACCGTTGCGGTGCAGGAAATGGTCTCCGGTCACGGCGAGATCTTCATCGGCCTGCAAGGGGCGTCGGAGCTTGGACCATTGACCGTATTCGGTCTCGGCGGAGTGTTCGTGGAGATAATGAAGAAGGTCGGGGGGCGCCTGGCGCCCTTCGATCGCAGGGTTGCTCTCGAGCTTGTCGGTGAAGTTGACGACACCGGAATTATGGACGGATTCCGAGGTGCGCCGGCCTGGGACCGCGATCGTCTGGCAGAAATTCTCTGCGCTGCAGGCGATCTAGCCGCACGAGGTCGCGAATCGATCGAATCGCTCGATATCAATCCACTGATCATCACGGCCGACGGCCCAGTCGCCGTCGACGGCCTATGCCTGTTGCAGCGGCCGCAATAATCGCTTCTGGAAACCGGGTTCCATCTGCTCACGGATACAAAACTCGCGGTCGCGTGCCCACTACTTCAGCAGACCTAGCACTGGCACCTGGCGAGTAGGCACGCGGCCGACCTTTGATTTGTCATGAGAGGAAACAACAAGTGATTCAGCGGAATCGGCCAGCGGTGATAGCTGGCATTCACCTCACAGAACAAGGTGACTTGTCCGACCGAGTCCAGTCGGAAGTGTGGTGGGAAGCGGTAGCGGGAGCCTGCGCGGACGCAGGCCTCGAGGTAGGCGATATTGATGGTTTGGTGGGGGAGGCCCCGCAGGGTACCGGCATCCGTGCCGCACTTCCCGGCGCTACGCTCGGATACGACACGCTCGGAAAACCGTTGCGATTTCATGCAACCGCAGCAATTGGCGCGGCATCCGCTGCCGCCAACGTGCACCTGGCTGTTTACGCCGTGTCAGCTGGTTTGGCGGATGTAGTGGTGATCGCGACGGCCGCGGCCGGGAAGGCTCCCGGCTTGACAAGTGTGAACCGTGACGAAGCAGTCAAGACCATGGCGAAGCTCAGCGGCCCGTACGAATACGTTTACGGAACGACGCGCGTGTCCGATTATTCGGTGTTGGCGATGCGACATATGCATGAATTCGGCACGACGCCTGAGCAACTCGCAGAGATCGCCGTCGCACAGCGCCAAGGCGCCGTCTTGCATCCGCTTTCCGTGTACGGGTCGCGAGGTGATCTGACAGTCGATGATGTCCTCAACTCGCGGATGATCGCGGATCCGCTGCACCTACTGGATTGCTGTGCGATCAACCAGGGTGGTGGTGCGATCGTGGTGACGAGTCTGGACCGTGCTCGCGACTTGAAGCATCGTCCAGTGCAGTTGATGGGCTACGGAGAAGGCCACAGTCACATCGATCCCAATGCCAGTCCGGATTTGGCCACCTTTCCCGCGGCGAAGTTGGCTGCCGACACGGCATTCGAAATGGCGGGCGTTGCGCGTACCGATATCGATGTTGCCGGGATTGCCGATCACTTCACGATCAACGTTGTGTTCGGCCTGGAGTCGGCAGGGTTTTGCGCTGTCGGTGAGGGCGGCACGTTCGCGGAATCTGGAGCACTGCGCTTGGACGGCTCATTGCCTACCAACACCGCGGGTGGCTTCCTGTCGTTCAGCCATGCGGGCTCCTGCAGTCTGTTTACCTTGATCGAGCTCGTCGAACAGCTCCGCGGCGACGCGGGAGGGCGCCAAGTGCAGAGTGCCGAGCTGGCGTATCTCAGCGGAGTCGGCGGCGCAATGCAGAACAATTTCTCCGCAATCTTAGGAAGGGCGTAGCGGCGATGAACACTTATGACAAGTTCCTACCCGACGATATCCCGGCCTGGCAGACACCGTTCTGGCAGTCACTCAGGTCGAACAAGGTTGCGGTGCAACGGTGTGAGGCGTGCGGTACCTACCGCTACGTGCCCAAAGAGCTATGCCCGTCATGCCAGTCCGTCGCGGCGGTCTGGGCGCCGGTAGTTGGCGAAGGCACCATCTATACGTACTCGGTGATCCGTCGTGGGCCCACCGAAGCGTTTCAAGCCGATGTGCCATATGTGATCGTTCACGTCGAGATGGCTGAAGGATTCCGCATGGTGGGCGGCTTGCTCGGTGTCGACCCAGAGGAAGTCAAGATCGGCGCCCCGGTCCGGGTGCGCTACGTCCACGCTACCGATGATTGGACGCTGCTGGCGTTCGAACCTGCCTGATTCGGTCTTGCCCTTGCCATGTTCTCTTCCCCCTCACATGGGGAGGAAGAGGACATGGCAAGTCGTTTCGGATAGGGCTGGGACGCTACGGAGACTCGATGTGCGCGACGATGCCTCGTCCGTCGTCGCGAGTCCACCCCTTCTTGGTTGCGTAGTCCATCATTGCAGCCCAACGTCGTTCCCAATCCGGCGTCGAGTCGGTGCAGCGTGATCGTAGTGCTTCGGCATCGAGAACCACGTTGTTCTCTTCGCCCATGCGACCAAGCCCGGAGTTGCGTAGTGCGGTGTCGACAGCGGTGCGGTCGGAGTCGGATTCTACGTGCATGCGGTTGAGGTCGTCGCTCTCGTGAACTGTGACCTCTAGGTCTGAGATACGAATGATCATGTTGAACTCCTTTGTAATGGCGCCCTGTGTTGTCGTCGGGCGCCGATCTGTAAATTGCCGGAATTGTTGTGTAGTAAGAAGTTCAAGCGAGCTGGTCGACAAAGGCGCCTAGTTGTTTGATGTTTCGGCACTCGAAGACTCCGCTGCAATGCTCACGGTATTGGCCGATGATTGAATCACCGGTATCCCACATGGTCTTTGATTCCGGGTTGAGCCAGAATACATCGGCCGCCCGGCGACGTATGTCACCGACGATGCCCGTACGGGCAGCGTGATAGTTAGTCCGCGCGTCGCCCAGTATCAGCACGATAGAGCGCGAATTGATCTGATCCCCGAACCGTTGCCAGAACGTGTCGAGTGCGTTGCCGTAGTCACTGTGACCGTTGAGCCAAACGCCCAGTCCTTCTTCGTTTATTCGCTGGGTCGCACTCGAGATCGTGTCCGACTCCGCGAGGATCGAGGTTACTTCATCGAGTCCGTCCGTGAAGACGAAGCTTCGCACCCGACTGAACTCGGAGCGGAGGGCGTAGGTCAGTTGAAGTGCGAAGGCCGCGAACGTAGCGACTGAGCCGGAAATATCAGCGAGCACGTACAACTCGGGCTTGGCGAGTCGGGGGCGGCGAAATACGGGTTCGATCGGTGTCCCGCCAACCGACATCGACCGCCGGACGGTTCGCCGGATGTCCAGCGCGCCGCTGCGGCGACCGTGGCGCGCTAGCCGATCGGTGAGTTTTCTACTCATCGGAGTGATCACCGGTTGTAGCTCTTCGATGAGCTTGCTCGATGCGGTGAGGAACTCGACGTCCTCAGGCAGTGGCCGACGCAGAGTCTTGGCGATGGCGTCGGCACCTCGGTCGGCAACGAGGAAGTTGCGAATCTCCGCCTCGATTTCCTGCTCGAAGGTTGTCACTCTTTGTTGGAATGTGTCGCGGCGTAGCCGATTCAGCAACCGATCATCGATGTTTGCGCAGTCGCGCGCGATCAACTCGGCCAGCAGGCGATTCGGGTCGACCGCCCGAAGGGTTCGGAACACGTAGTACGTACCGGCAACTGCACGTCCGGGTTGCATGCCCGCATGCCGACTGATCATCTCTGCAGCAATCAACCGTAGTAGCAGTGTCGGCTGTGCCTCACGCTCGAGTGCGCCGAGTAGAAGTTGTCGGAGTTCCGCTTCCTCGACGTCCTCGAGCGGTGTACTTTTAGTGGCAGATTCGTTGGAGACTCCCGCGTGGCGCACGCCGAAGTATATATCGAAGACCGTCGAAAACGCGGACTCGTGCGCGTTGTTCTTGACGAGAACGCTTGCGAGCGCGAACTTTACAGCTGTCCGGTTCGCTAAATCGATGTGCCGTAGTACGCGCACCGCGTCGATGTGTTCGGACACAGAAACGGGTAGGCCAATGTTGCGCAACTCCCAGACCAGTCCTTCGACTGCCGTAATCATGAGATGCTCGCTACCGCATAGGTTTCGGATACGCTGATTCTATGCCTCATGAACCGGTTTTGATGGTCCACGGTGTCGGATCGTCCTTCGATCACAACTGGCGGGCCACTGGCTGGGTCGACATCTTGGAAGGGGAGGGCCGCGACGTCATTGGTGTCACGCTGCCCGGGCACGGAGTTGACTTTGTTTCGCCGTCGGAAGATCCGGCGGATGCTGTACTGCGAGGCTGTCCATCCGGCGGCAAACAGGTTGACGCGGTGGGCTTCTCGGCCGGCGGACATGCACTGCTCAGAGCTGCTGCGCGGTGTCCTGCCGCGTTCCGGAGAATCGCTGTTCTGGGCGTCGGCGATCCGACTGAAGGCGACAACGGCGCGCAGCTCGGGGACATCGTAGATGGCCTCGAGGCAGACGAGGAGCCCTCGTCGGGGACCGCCCGGACTATTCGCCGACTTGCTGTGGGCGTGGGCAATGACCGCTTCGCAGTGGCGCGCTTTCTGCGCGCGGAACGTCCGCCACTGAGTGTCGAAGAGTTGGCCGAGATTAGATTGCCGGCGCTTGTTGTACTGGGCGAGAATGACTTTGCGGGGACTGCTGCAGGTCTGGTTGGTGCTCTGCCGGCCGCAACATTGGTGACGCTGCCTAGAACTGATCATTTCGCTACACCGACGAATTTTCACGCCATCGAAACGGTGGTGCGTTTTCTTGCAGAGTGAGCTGTGCGGGCGGTTCATCGAGGTGTCTCGGCGAGTTCTTTCGCCGCCAGCACGATGTCGGCCTGATTCTTCAGTAGCACAGGCAGAGTGTCGACGAGGATATCCGCGTTGACCTGGTCGACGTTGAGTATCGTCAAAGTGCGGGCCCAGTCGAGCGTCTCGGAAATTGATGGTTTCTTCGAGAGATTCATTGAGCGCAATGAACGGACCACCTCGGAGACGGCGTCAGCGAGCTCTAGCGAGATCCCCGGTACCCGAGCGGCGATGATATCTCTTTCTCGCTCAGCACTCGGGTAGTCGATGTTCAAGTACAGACAGCGTCGTTTGAGGGCGTCGGACAGATCGCGACTGTTGTTGGACGTCAGAAAGACCGCGGGGATCCGTGTTGCAGTGACCGTGCCCAGTTCGGGTATCGATACCTGGTAATCGGATAGCAGCTCGAGTAGAAGTGCCTCTGTCTGAACGTCGATGCGATCGACCTCGTCGATAAGCAAGACGACTGAATCGGTGCTCCTGATGGCTTCGAGTAGTGGTCGCGTCAGTAGGAATCGTTCGTCGAACAGGTTTCGCTCGG
This sequence comes from Rhodococcus globerulus, assembly GCF_019334125.1. Classification (NCBI taxonomy): domain Bacteria; kingdom Bacillati; phylum Actinomycetota; class Actinomycetes; order Mycobacteriales; family Nocardiaceae; genus Rhodococcus; species Rhodococcus globerulus. The sequence goes on along the minus strand of NZ_CP079698.1, from coordinate 3,601,619 downwards.
ATTCGATGGGGATCGACTCCGATTCCTGCTGACCGTGGGATTGGAGGTGCAGTAGCTGTTTGCGATAGTCCCACTCGTAGAGAGCCTTGGACTCGTCAAGACCTTCATAGCACTGGAGTCGAATCATTCGTGAATTAGTCGCCAGGGCAATAGATTTGGCTAGTTCTGTTTTGCCGGTTCCGGCTGGTCCTTCGACGAGAACCGGTTTTTGCAGCCGGTAGCCGAGATGAACGGCTTGTGCAATCCGAGGATCGGCGAGGTATCCGACAGTGCGCAGAGCATCGCTCACCTCTTCGGCGCTGTCGAACGCGTTGTCGGTATCAACCTCGGGTGCCTTCATTACTGACCTTTCAGTCCGCAGCTTTATCCAATAATTCAGGAAGTATCAAACTATGGGGCTCACGATCTCGGGTCAAGTGGCAGTTTTTGGGTCTTGACGGCAGTAGGTGCCCTCCATATATTGATGATATTCGAACATTCGATGCATCGTGTCGAGAGTGCTCGAATCGGTGTCACTTCACACGCCGCGCTCGATAAACCCTTGACAGTGCGGCTGAGCTACTGGCCTAGGTCCGACAGTGGAGACGAAGAGAATTCTGTCGCAACAGTTTTCAGGGGCTTTAGCGGCGGCAAGTGACAGGCGCTCGATGGCCGTACCGGCGAAGCCCGGACGGGTAGGCATTTAGGAGGAGACTCGGTGGAGTTCGAACTAACCCCGGATCAGGAACTGTTCCGCGGGACGACCAAGGACTTTCTGGAAAAGGAATCATCGCTGGAGAAGGTTCGTGAGCTGGCCGAAAACGGCAAAGGCTTCGATCGTGACTGGTGGCAGCGAGGTGCCAACCTCGGCTGGATGTCGATGTTGGTGAGCGAAAAGTCCGGAGGCGACAGCATCTCGGGCGCTGGTCTGCTCGACATGGCGATCGTTGCGGAAGAAATGGGCCGCCTTGTATCGCCCGGACCGCTCGTTGTGGCTAACGTGGTGGCTGCCGCGCTGTCGGAATCAAGCAACGTATCGGCACACGTGAAGACAATTGAACAGTTGATGGCCGGGGACGCGGTCGCTACGTATGCGATGTGCGAGATCGACCGAGGCTGGGATCCCGCTGGTACTCAGCTGGTAGCCACTTCGGACGGCGACGAAGTCGTGTTGACCGGCGTCAAAGATCGGGTCGAGTCTGCCGAGCAATCGGAGTTCATGCTCGTGACTGCGCGCCGCGACGACGGACTTGCCCAATATCTCGTGCCTGCTGACCTGCCGGGATTGACGATCACCCCTCTAACGGGTATCGATCTTGTTCGCCGGTACTCGCAGGTTAGCTTCGATGGTGTGCGGATCCCCAGTTCGGCACTGGTCTTTTCGGGTGACGAGACCGAGCAGGCGATCGAGCGGCAGTTGCAAATCGCGATTGTGCTTCAGTGTGCTGAACTCGTTGGGGTCATCGGCCGCGTGCTCGAAGACACTCTTCAGTGGATGTTCGACCGATATTCGTTCGGTCGTCCGCTCGCCTCATACCAGGCGCTCAAGCATCGTGTCGCCGATATGAAGATGTGGCTCGAAGCTTCGCAGGGTACTACTGCCGCCGCAGCGCGCGCGGTACAGAACCGATCACCTGAGGCCGCTGAATTGGTGAGCATCGCGAAGTCCTACATCGGACAGGTCGCAACCGACATCATTCAGGACTGCGTCCAACTGCATGGCGGAATCGGAATCACCTGGGAACACGACATTCACCTATACCTGCGCCGCGCGACGGTGAATCGGGTCAGCTGGGGCACACCATCCGAGCATCGTGAGCGTCTCGCCACGATCATCGGCGTATGACACAAAGGGGAGTCATTATGGGATCACCGACAGAGATTGACGCTATCGAGGACGTCGAGCCCTTCCGGGCGCGAGCCAAGAAGTGGATTGCAGCCAACCTACCTCCGGCAAAGCCGGTGACCGGCGAAGAACCTGAGAGCGAAGACTACGACGAAGCTGCGTGGGAACGCGCCAGTGAACTGCAGAAGTTGTTGTACAGCGGCGGGTTTGCAGGTTTGTGCTATCCGAAGGAATATGGCGGTCAAGGTCTGACGCCTGCACACCAGAATGCCTTCAACGAAGAGGTTGTCGGCTATGAGATGCCGCAGTTGCTCAACTCGCCGACGTTCAGCATTTGCGGGCCGACCATCCTCGATATGGGTACTGAAGAGCAGAAGAAGACGCACTTGTCGGCGATGATCCGCGGCGAGGAAGCGCTGGTGCAGTTTCTCTCCGAGCCCAGTTGTGGATCCGACCTCGCCGGGGTGGTCACCCGCGCCACTCGCGATGGTGATGTCTTTATTCTCAACGGCTCGAAGATCTGGAGTTCGTGGGCCTATTCCGCGGATTACGCACTTTGCCTGGCGCGTACCGACTGGGATGCACCTAAGCATCGAGGCTTGACGATGTTCCTCCTCAAGGTGAAGCAACCTGGTGTCGAGATTCGTCGCATCAGGCAGGTGAACGGAAATGAGGAGTTCTGTCAGGAATTCTTCGACAACGTCGAGGTTCCTATCGAGAACGTTGTTGGCGAAATCAACGGCGGTTGGGCAGTGGCATCGCGTCAGATGTTCCACGAGCGCAACTCGGTGGGCGGTGGCTCTCAGTACGTAAGCGGAAAGCTGATGGGGCCGAAGCGGCGTTCGCCAACCGAGGGAATGATCGATATCGCTCGCCGAACGGGTCGCTCGGAGGACCGTCACGTGCGGGAGCTGATCGCAGAGGCGCATGCGATGGGCAAGGTGCAGCAGCATCTGGTCGAGCGTGTTGTTGCAGGCATGCGAACAGAGAACCTGCCGGGGTCGGCCGCTTCGATCATTCGTTTGTTCCACGGTATGGGGCACCTTCGCGAAACCGAGATCGCACTCGAGATCGGTGGCTCGCACGGGATCGTTTCCCCGGTGGGCACAATCGGTGACCGCGCGATCGGCGAAACGTTCATCACGCGACAGGCAGCCTGTATGGGTGGCGGCACCACCGAGATTGCCCGCAACATCATCGCGGAGCGAGTACTCGGGATGCCGCGTGAGTACTCGGCCGACCGGGACCTTCCGTACAAGGATGTCCGTCGCGGTCGCTGAGGGTGCAGACATCACGGGTATTTCAGGGGTTTCGCCCAGAACGAACGGCATGATCATCGCCGGCAATCAACTTGTCGGCTAACGATTGTAAAGCGTTAGTCCCCAGTAGATCTGACAACTTTCCATCGATATTGGACAGTAGTTTCCAGAGCGACTCTGTTCAGCCGGACATAGTCGGCACATCTTTTGACCCATAAGGAGTGAACATGAGCAATCAAACCATCGACCTGACAGCGGTCGCCGAGAAGTTCATCGATGCCTACAACAGCGGAGATCTCGGCCGCCTCGAAGCAGTGTTCGGTGAGGATGCCGAGCTGACCCACCACAATCGCGGGGGGACGTTGGCGGGACGGCCGGCCATCATGGCGATGTTCGAAGCGTCCGGGCAGATGATGCCGGGCAAGACCTTCGTCGACCGCCAATCACTGGACGTTCTTGGTCCCGATCGGGTCGTCGTTCGTCACACCTGGACAGTCACCCCGACTGTGGACGTTCCGGGTATGGCTGCTGCGGGCGAAAAAATCAGCCTCGATCTAGCCACATTTCTGACTTTCCGTGACGGTGTGGTCGTGGATTACCACGACTTCGGATGATCTGTTCGGTTCAGGGCCCGGCGCACGGCGTCCCGGGCCCTGAACCGGATTTCCGTAGAAGATGGACCGGTAACGCCGTACGCTCGAATGATCCTGCAGCGCAGAAACTCCCGTAGAGTGTGCCGTGGATATACTTCCAGGACGGCAAAGCCGATCACATCAACGCCGATGTGTTCATCAATACCGAGATACCCCGCGCGCCACCGGATGAACTCGAGATCGTTCCGTAGCCGCCAAATCAGCGCTGTAAGGGGCCCTATTCAATACTGTCCCCCTGCAGATCTCGAGACTTTTTGTGGCTCGACAGGAAAAGGACAAGCAGAAAAATGGATGGATCACAGGTGCCGACTACTTCGTCTGAGTCCCGTAGAAAGCCGTACTTGCTTGTTCTCATGGCGATGGTTGCCGCAGAGTCGACCGGCGCGTTCGAGGCAGGCATGCTTATCGCAGTAGTGCCGAAATTGATCGCAGACTTCAACGTCACGACAGCTGATATCGGATGGGCGTTTACCGGATTCTATTTGATGGTCGGAGCTTCCGCCGCGATCGGGGGCAGGCTTGGCGACCTCTTCGGTCGTAAGAAGGTTCTGATTATCGTCCTGCTGCTGTCCATTGTCGGCTCGGTCGTGAGCGTCGCCGTAGGAACCTTCGCGGCAGTTGTTGTCGGTCGCACACTTCAAGGAGTTTCTGGCGCGGTGCTTCCGCTCGTCCTCGGGATAGCGCGTGAGGCTGTCCTCCCCAGGCGTGTGCCGGTGACTCTTTCAGTTGTTGCCGGCGTTCAGACTTTGGCCGGCGCGGCTGGCTTTTACGTCTCTGGTCTACTGATCGAGCACGTCGGTTGGCAAGCGATCTTCATCGTGGCGGCGGCACTAGCCGCTTTCGCTGCCCTGATGTGCGCTGTCGGTATAGAACGTTCACCCGTTACCCGAGTAAGCGGAGAACGGATCGACTTCGTCGGCGGTGCCCTCTTTGTTCCTGCTCTTGCCCTAATTCTTTACGGCGCAACGTCTTCGCAGACCAAAGGATGGGGGAACGTGACTGTGCTCGGCGGTATCGGACTCGGCGTCGTCATCGGAATCATCTGGGTCCTGTGGGAATTGCGCGTCGAGAACCCGCTGCTGAACCTTCGTCTACTTGCCAAGTCGCAGTACGCGCTGACTCTCGGCATCTTCGCGTTCGTCACATTCGGAGCGCTGGGTGGAATGCAATTGCTGCAACCGATTCTGTTTCAGGGGCCCACCTCTGCGCCGGTGGGTCTTGGGCTCACACCGTCTCAGTTCGGCCAAATAGCGCTTGTGCTTTCCATCGTAGGTTTCCTATTCACTCCACTGTCCGGCTGGCTCGCCCGGATATCGGGGGCGCGGACGCCCATCGGTATCGGAATTGTGATCCAGTTGGTAACACTGCCAGGCTTTTATTTCCTACGAGAAGACTTGCCAGTGATGATCGCGCTGTTGATTCTCGGCGGTGTCGGTGTCACCTTTATCTTGTCGGCGATTCCCAACTTGCTCGCAGAATTCCTTCCACAGGAGAACATGGGTGAAGGGATGGGTGTCGTCGTCGTCGTTGGAGCCATTTGCAAGAGCGTGGGCATCTCGGCGTTCGCAGTCGTGTTGTCGAGCGCGGTCGTTCCTGGCACACAGTTTCCACAAGTCAGCGCCTACGGCATTGCGATCGGTCTTGCGATCACTGGAATCATCATCTCGATGATCCTTGCCTTCCTGATACCTCGCCGCGCACCCACGCAGCGCACTTTCGCTACCGGCGACGGCGTCGGGACAAGTGCCCTGACCTCCGAATAGCTCGAATGTTGTTGCACAACAGCGGTAATGAGGAAATTCTGAATCCCGTTGCCAGGATTACGAGGGCGTCGGGTCGCTCGACACTGTCCGCGCAACCACGCACGAAGTCCCACCAGCACTCACACCTTCCGGAGGAATCGAAAATGGCAACGGAATCTGCGACACCCCTGGAGCTTCTCGCCCACCGAGTCACCGAGTCATGCTCAACGCCGGACACGCATGGTCTCCCTCTCCGCGGTGGCATCTTCAATACAACAAAGGATTTGGTCTTCTCGCGCCCTGTACACGGCGTCGTGATCTACGGCGACCAGCGTGGTCGTCAGCTTGGTTTCCCTACCGCCAACGTACCGGTGGACGATCGGCAAGCTGTACCCGCGGATGGTGTTTACGCCGGCTGGTTGCGTCGGACGGATACTCGGGACATCTACCCTGCTGCGATCAGCGTCGGCACAAATCCGACATTCGAAGGCGTACGCGATCGGCGTATCGAAAGTTACGTGCTGGACCGCACCGATCTCGAATTGTACGGCGTCGCGGTTGAGATCGCCTTTGTTGCACATGTGCGTGATGTGAAGTCTTTCGACTCGATAGATGCCCTGATAGTGCAAATGAGCTGCGATGTCGAGACGATACGCAGGATTTTGGTCCGTGCCGACTACGTCACGCAGGACGCTTGACCGCAGGTGAGAATCGGGAACCGCTACGTCGAAAAGTTAGCGGCCGAAAAGGATTCGGAGATTCCGTTCGGCTGTGTGATTCTGCCGCGTCGTAGCGCCATGCCATAAACAGGAGAGAGTCATCATGAATAACATCAAGGGTCAGATCGCCTTCATTCAGGCCACCTGGCACCGCAACATTGTCGAACGTGCACGTAAAGGCTTTCTCGACGAGGTGACGACGCTGGGATACGGCCGGGAACATGTGGAGTTCTTCGAGGTACCTGGAGCGTTCGAGATTCCTTTGCATGCCCAGCGGTTGGCTCGTAGTGGCCGATACGATGCGGTCGTGGCCGCGGCCTTGGTAGTCGACGGCGGCATCTATCGGCACGAATTCGTTTCGACTGCTGTCATTGACGGGCTGATGCGAGTTCAACTAGATTCTGGTGTGCCGGTTTTTTCAATCGTGTTGACTCCGCACCACTTTCATGAGCACAACGACCACACCACGTACTTTACGGAGCACTTCGAGAAGAAGGGGGCCGAGGCGGCCAAAGCCTGCACCGCCACCCTTACGTCCTTGCGGTCTCTTCCCAGCTTGTAGGTGTTCACAGAAAACGCTCGACTGGGATGCCCCAGTCGAGCGTCAGTGCGATGTACTGAAACCAAGCAAACCTATCGTCGATGTTGTAAGAGCCTCTCGAATTCGCCGTTTCGGGTTCAATCGGGGTTGATCTCAGGTGATGGGTGCGAGTTCTGCAAAGACAAGGGGACGGTTACAGGCTCGCGTGGAAAGTGCTTCGTCACAGTCTATTCGAGCGATTCCACAAAGCGCGGATTGTGCTGGGCCATCTAGATCGAAGAACGTGAACTGAGGTCTACTGCTGTCGAGCAAAGATGGCATCGCCGCGGACAGTGGCATCAGCTCCGCCGTCGAGGAAGATAACTTGCCCGGTGACATGTGAGTTCTCTTCGCTGGCAAGCCAAGCCACCAGCTTTGCCGGGACGTGGGCGTCTGCTGGACCATTGAGGGGCATCGGAACCATGTCGAGAAGCGATTGACGACTGTCCTCATTCTCGAGGATTGAGAACGTCATCGGTGTTCGAATGATGCCGGGTGCCACACCGTTGAGGGGAATGCCGTTTCCTGCCCAATCGGGTGTGATGGACTCACGTCGAAGCCACTGAGACAGAGCACGTTTCGAGGAAGGGTAGAGCAGATCAGTCCTTCCCGACGCGGTGATTCGTTCGGTTTCTGCTGCTGCTTTGCGTTCGTCTCCTTCGAGGTAGGCCGCGAGAAGACGGTCGTCGATCTCATTGATTGCCGCGAACGAGGTGACGGCGACGGCTCGCGGCGCGGATGAACCTGCAAGGAGGGGGCGAAGTCCGTTCAGGGTAGCGATTGCCCCGAAGTAGTTGACATTCGGCGGGCCGCCGGCAATCGCAAGGATGGCGTCAAGGCCGTCTGGGGCTAGCTCAGCCACCAAATCTGGGAGTGCGTTGCGGTCCGTGGGGTCGGACAAATCTATGTTGATGTCAGCGTCACGAAGATCGATCCCGATGATTCGGTGGCCTGACTCGACGAGAAGATCGGCGGTCGCCTTGCCGATTCCTGATGCTGCACCGGTGATCGCGTAGGTCCTGCTACTCATGCGTTTTGCTCCGTTCGATGGACTGGTGATAGGTGATGGGTGTGGGGGTCTGGGGCGGGCAAGTGAAAGCCCTTCGGGGCGTTCAGAGTTTCGGCGTTCTTGTGCTGGCCCAGGTAGATGTTTGCCATTGATGAGAGCAGATCGAGGGGGCTCTGCACTTCCCTGTGGTAGCGGCACATGGCTCGCTTCGGGGTGCTGTTCGAATGCGGAGGATAATTCGTGATGTGATCCTGTCAACCGAGGGTCAATCGGGTCTTCTTTACGTATAACTGGTAGGGGAGGTATCCCGGTGTTACCCGCTGACGCCTCCTTGACTCTCGGTGACACGACGACAAACCTACAGTTGTCCGTTAACGAAAACAATCGTACAGTTGTTCGTTAGTTCCACTCATACGTTTCTCGGAGACCGGCCGAATCCTGAACAGGACAGAAGATGGTATCGATGGACATGATCGATCCGGAACTCGCTGCGGTAGTCGTAGCGATGACCGAGGAAGTAATGGCTAACGGCATCCCGACGCTCCCCGAGCGCGGCGATGCACTCGGCCTTCGAGAGTTGCTCGACCTCGGAATGGCCGGGATACTCTCACCTCCGTCGACTAGCGTCTTTGTGAGTTCGCATCTTGCCTCGACTCCCGATGGCAAGGAGCTTGAATTACGCTGGTATTTCATCGATTCCGCCAGATCGACTAGTTGTCCTGCGGTCGTGTACTTGCATGGCGGAGGGATGATCGGCGGCAAACTCGACTATTATGACGGGCTCGCGAGGCACTACGTACAGGAATCGACTGTCCCTATGCTGCTCGTGGGCTACCGGCTAGCTCCGGAGCGAACGGGAACAGGTTTGGCAGAAGATGGGTTCAGCGCCCTTCAGTGGCTTCTCGAGCATGCTGATGACCTTGGGGTAGACGGTACTCGCGTGGCTGTGATGGGCGACAGCGGTGGTGGGGGCGTGGCCGCCGGAACTGCGATCCTTGCGCGCGATCGAGGAGTGCGACTGGCGAAACAGATCCTCATCTATCCGATGCTCGATGACCGCACTATCGAGCCGGATCCGGGGTTGGAAGACGTGGTCGCGTGGACTTATGACAACAACTGGACCTGCTGGAAAGCTTTGTTGGGGGATGCTTTCGGAAGCGATGCGGTTTCCCCGGTTGCCGCGCCTGCTCGTCTCGCGGATTTCTCGGGGCTTCCTGCCTCGTACATCGAGGTGGGCGAACTCGACATCTTCAGGGATGAGTGCATCGCCTACGCGCAAAGTCTGCACAAGGCGGGAGTCTCTTGCGAACTGCACGTTCTCCCCGGAGTCCTGCACGGGTATGACCGTATGAGTTTCGAGATCGGGGTGTCCCGGCGAATGCTTGCTGATCGTTGCAGAGTTATCGGCAGCTTGTGAGACGGGCGTCGCCGTGGGCTTCTTTGTCACAAAATGAGTGGTCGAAAACCTGTGTACCAGATGGGGTATGGTCGAGAGTAATGCGCAGTCTGCGTGGAGTCGATGAGGGCATGGCATCCTGTGGTCGATCGGAATTGTACTCCGGGGCTTGTTCTTTCGGTATTCAATTGTGCCTGATAGTTGCTAACTCGATTCGTGTCATCGGTCGGGAGTTCGCTGCTAAGTCCGGGAGAGCTTCTACCAATTTTCCATCCGACCAAAGAAGCGATTGTGGTCCGCTACGGTGGTCATCTCACCCGAATTCCCTTGCCGGACGCACCGCTGTCTCACGGGAGACGCGCAGAAACACCAGCGCTGATTTCGAGGGTTGTTCCGGAGACGTGCCGGGCCTGATCTGAGGCGAGGTACAAGACTGCCGCGGTAACGTCGGATGTATCACTCCAGGGCGCTCGCATGGGATTGAGGCCGGCGTATCGACTGGCCACCTGTTCTTTGGTCGGGTTGTCGATGTCAGGTGCGAACAGGGAGTACATCGCCTGGTTGTGAACCATATCCGTGGAGACGGTTCCCGGGCATACGGTGTTCGCGGTAATTCCGCTCCCCGCCGTCTCGAGTGCCAGGGTTTTCGTCAGCCCGATCACTCCCCACTTGGCGGCGGAGTAGTGCCCGAGATTCGGTGTGCCCGCTCTACCTCCCATCGATGCGACGGTGATGATGCGGCCGAAACCTTGCTCGATCATCGGGGGTGCAGCGGCCCGAAGGGTATTGAATACTCCGGTGAGGTTGATGTCGATCATAGTGGACCATTGTGCGTCGGTCAGGTCGGTGATCTTCCCGAAACTCACAACGCCCGCGTTCGCGATGCAGATGTCCAGCCGCCCGAATTCTGCGATACTTCTGCTGACAGCAGCTCGCATGCCGGTGCTGTCGCGGGTATCAACTTCGATTGTGATGCAACGAGATCCGGCTTCTTCGACTAGAAATTTCGTTTCGTTCAAGTCTTCCGTTCGGGCGAGTGGGTACGGGATCGTCTCCACGTCCGAGCAGCAGTCGAGCGCGATGATCGTCGCGCCGCCTTCGGCAAGGGCAAGGGCATGAGCGCGTCCTTGTCCTCGTGCCGCGCCGGTGATGAGCGCAACTTTCCCTTCGAATTGGGGCATGTGCACTCCATTCTCAAATTTTGTAGTAGCGGCGGGCATTCTCGGAGTAGAACGACTGAAGTTCCTGGTCCGATGATTCGCCGATAATCGAGCGCAGTGATTCGATGAGCTGGCCGTAGGAACCGGCGATTGTTTCGATCGGCATGTTCGATCCGAAAGCGACTCGTTCCCAACCGAATACCTCGATCGTGCCTTCGACCCATGGTCGGAGTGCCGACGCTGAAATGTCGGCGGTCACCATCCCTAGCCCGGAGATCTTGCACAGTGCGTTGGTCCGCTCAGCGCAGGCGCGTATCGCCACTTCCCAGTGGTCTCGATCAGCGTTCGTGGTCGATGAAGGCCAACCGCAGTGTTCCAAGACCACCACCACGTCTGGGTACCTCTCGAGAGTTTTCAGCCACGCCGACATGCCCGAAGGCTGCGTAACCAAGTCGAATACATAGTTCCGGTCGTTGAGCCACTGCAACACAGTGTGTGCCGCAGTGCTGTCGGGGTGGAAGTCGTAGAGCACACGTACTCCGCGGAATCGGTCACTGCGGGCCTGATGCTCGAGGTCGGCAATGATCTCGGACTCCGGCAGCGCGGGGTCGATGGTGCCGATCGTCACCATGTTCAGTGATGCGCGATCAGCGAGTTCTTCGACCCACGATTGCTCATCGAGGTATGTGCGGGCTGCCGTGGTGGCGGACACGTGCACGAAAGCGTCCACCTTGAACTCTCCGGCCGCATCGAGATAGTTGGCAGGCAGAAAGTCGCTGTACAACTCGGGTAGTTCAAGCTGACCAGCCATACGTTGTAGCGCCGGGTACCACGCGTTGTCGGTGACAGACCATAGATGCACATGCGCATCGACTACGTCATACGTCAATTGCTGGGTTCCTGTTCACGAAGGGGGGTAGGCACTCGACATGAGCGCTCGGTGGGCGCGGGTCGTCGGTAAGCCTTTGGGCACCACAATTCTCAGCCCATTCTGACGAGATAACCAACGCTTAATCCGACTGGATCTAGCATGTGAGCATGCTAGATGTCAGCGTGCGCGATCTCGAGTACATTGCTGCGTTGGAGGCGGAACGCAACTTCACCCGGGCAGCGGAGCGAGTGCACATCGCGCAGCCCGCTTTCAGCCAAGCGATTCTGCGAATCGAACGCCGCGTCGGCGTGAAACTGTTCGATCGGACCAGTCGTACGGTCGCTCCTACGCCGGCCGGGACCCTGCTGGCCACGCGCGCACGCCACATACTTGTCGACATCGCGGACGCCATTGACGCCACCCGCCGAATCAGCGCCGCTAATCCGGCAGTGTACGTGCACGTCTCTGAGCCCTCGCTCACTGTCCCGCGCCGAGCGCTCTCGGCCCTCCGCCGATCATGCCCGGACCATGCCATCAACCAGACAACCCTGCCGCACAATCAGGTTCGTGACCGACTTGTCAGCGGATCCCTCACCCTCGCAATAGGCGAGGCTATTCACGGACCGGGATTGCAAACCCGGTTGCTCACCAATGAACCCGTAATCGTGGTGATGTCCGAGGATCACCCACTGGCGGCATTCGACGCCGTGGATCGCGCAGAGCTCGTCCAGTACCCGATCGTGTCTATCGACAGCGCCCTCAGCCGCTGGAACAGCTTCGTCGAGAGCATTCTGGTGATGACCGGCGTAGCACCAAAATGGAGTCGCACCACCACGTTCGGCGCAGCCACCGGTGCAGACCTCGTCGACGACTCCGACACAGTCCTGATCTGCGTGGAGTCTATGGGTCATCAACCCCCGGGACGAACGTGGCGACCGATCTTGCCGGCATGCGTGACGGAGTGGTACGTGACCTGGCGAACCGATCTCGGCACACGTCAGATCATCGATGCCCTAGCAGCAGAGTTTCCCAACAGTTGAATGGAGGACTGTCTGATGCCACTGCTGCCGATGAATCGAATCTGCTGACCCGGGCGGGCTTGGCCGAGTCGGTCGATATCGGTGTCGGCCACAACACCGACAACGGGATATCCGCCGGTGATGGGGTGATCGGCCAGGAAGATGACGGGCTGGCCGCTGGGCGGAACCTGGATCGAACCGAGCGCAACGCCTTCGGTGGGCAATTCGAGTCCGTCAACCCGCTGCAGCAGTGCGTCATTGCCGACGCGGTCGAGTCGGGCACCGATGCGGTCGGAGTCGGTCGAGATTGTCCATCGCCCCTGGGTCAGGGTTTCCGGATTGGCAAAACGATCCGCGCGCGGCCCGAAGATCACCCGAATGTCGAGTGTTCCGTTTGTAACCGGCTGAACAGGTGCCACGTCCAGGAGCGGAAATGCGACTGGAGTGGGCCCGACCTCAAGCACGTCGTTGGGTTTGAGGGGCGCCGGACCGATTCCGGAAAGCGTGTCGGTACTGCGTGATCCGAGAATCTTGGGCACCGCGATTCCGCCCCGGACGGTCAGGTACGTCCGTAGGCCGGTGGGCGCGTACTCCAAGCGGACTACCTGACCGGGGTCCGCGACGACGACGCTCGAATGTCCGACGGGGATGCCGTCGAGGTACGCCTGCGCGGGGGCTCCGGTGAAGGCCAGGGTGATCTGCTGTTGCGCGCGAAGACTCAGGCCACCCATCAGAATTTCCACTCCGGCAGCGTCTTCGGAGTTGCCGACAAGTCGATTGCCGAGTCGCAAGGATCGTCTGTCGGCAGCACCGGACACACCGACGCCGGAGCGCAGATGACCGGTTCGACCGAGGTCCTGAACCAAGCTCAGCGGACCGGTTTCGAGTATCTCCACCCCGGTCATCGCTTGTCCTCATTGACGAATCGCACCCGACGCCCGGGCTGTACGGCGGCAGGCGGTGTTTCGTCCAAGTCCCACATCACGGCGTCGGTGCTGCCGATGATCTGCCAGCCACCCGGGGAGGCTCGCGGGTACACCGCGCTGTATCCGCCGGCCAGGGCTACGGCGCCGGCGGGCACCGCGGTGCGTGATTGGGCTCGACGCGGGACGTCGAGCCGAGCGTCGCCGGACGTCAGGTAGGCAAATCCCGGCGCAAATCCGATGAAGGCGCAGCGCCACTCCGCTGAGGTGTGAGCTGAAATGACCTCGGCGCGGCTCATTTTCAGGATCCTTGCTACGTCGTCGAGGTCGGGTCCGTCGTAGCGGACATTGACGGTGAAGGGAGTATCGTCGCCGCGCTCGTCCGGGATTGCCTCGGACATCGTGCGTGCCAGTTCGTTCAGTTCATGGAGCACCGCAGTGACATTTGCCGTGGGCATGCAGATCACGAGAACCGTGCGTGCGGCGGGCAGGAAATCCTCCACTCCAGCCGGAGTGTTGCGCGTGAGCGCATGGGTGAATGCCAGAACGTCGGCCTCGGTGTCGAGGTCCACCAGGAGCCCGTGTTCACCGGCCGGGAGGATAGTCGGGCGACTCATGTGAACGACTCCACCCGAATGCGGGAGTTGATCAGGCCCGCCTTGATGGCATTGGCCATGGCAACGGCGCCAGGCGAATCACCGTGAACACAAATGCTTTTCACCGACATTGGGATGGCAATCCCATCGGAGGTGAGAACAGTTCCGCTGCTGGCCAAGTCGATCGCCTGCGCCGTCGCGGCGTTCGGATCGGAGATGACCGCACCAGGTTCACTGCGCGGGGTCAGCGTCCCGAACCGGGTGTACATGCGATCGGCGAATCCCTCGGCGACAAAGTCGACGCCGTGTGCTTCCGCAGCTTTCTGCAGATGAGACTGTGGTGGTCCCAGCAGCGCAAGGCGATTCGAGAATTCGGTCATGGCGGTCACGATAGCGTCGGCGAGTTCGGGACTCTTCGATGCGGAGTGGTAGAGCGCGCCGTGGGGCTTGACGTAGGTGACAGAAGACCCCGCGGAGTGAGCGAATCCTGCCAGTGCGCCGACCTGGTAGAGAGTTTCGTCCAACAGATCACCTGGCGTGATGTCGATGTGCCGTCGGCCGAACCCGACCAGATCCCGAAAACCGATGTGCGCTCCGATGGATACCGAATGTTCGACCGCCATCTCACAGGTTCGTCGCATGGTGGCCGCATCGCCGGCATGGAATCCGCACGCGATATTGGCGCTCGTCACGATGTCGAGGAGCGCCGCGTCGTCGCCCATACGCCAGTCTCCGAAGCTTTCTCCGAGATCACAATTGAGGTCGATGTTCATGCCAGATCCAGGGTGTAATCGCTGTCCGGGGCGTCTGTGACCAGCATATGCCCGGGAGCATGAGTGATGGCGGACGGGAGTTTCGACGCCATGACCGCAGCTTGCGGAGTGACGCCGCAGGCCCAGAACATCGGTACGTCGCCCGGTTGGAGTTCCACAGCGTCGCCGAAGTCGGGACGGCTCAGGTCGGAGATGCCGAGTTCGGCTGGATCGCCGATGTGGATGGGTGCACCGTGAACCGCGGGCATACGCGTGGTGATGGAGCGCGCCTGTTCGACCTGGTCTGCGGGGACGGGACGCATCGACACCACGGTCGGCCCGCTGACCCGCCCGGCGGGTCGGCATTCGCGATTTGTGATGTACATCGGGACGTTTCGGTTCTGCTCGACGTGGCGAAGAGGAATCCCAGCGGCCATCAGAGGGTGTTCGAAGGTGAAGCTGCAGCCGATGTGAAATGCCACCAGATCGTCGCGCCAGTACTGCGTCGCATCTGGAATCTCAGCAGTCAGTTCGCCGTCGACCCACACGCGATAGAGCGGGAAATCCGTCCTGATGTCTGCTCCGGGAGCGAGAATCGTCGTGAAATCCCCGGCGTCGGTGACGTCGAGTACCGGGCAGGGCTTGGGGTTCCGCTGCGCGAAGAGCAGAACGTCGTATGCCCAGTCCTTAGGGACCGCAATGAGATTGGTCTGGGCGAAGCCCGGTGCGATTCCGGACGTGGGGAACACGTCTCCGGCTCTGAATCCCGCGCGAGCCGAGCGTGGATCCGGGTTGGTGCGATTCTCGATCATGGTGAAGTCCAATCCTCATTCCTGAAAAGGCGCCGATCAGTTCAAAACACCGATCAGTTGAGTTGGCGTCCCAGGGTTTCGGGGAGTCCGAAGAGTGCCAGGACAGCGATGCCGTAGCCGATGGCGCCGAAGATCATGGCGCCGCCGATACCGAGACTGCTGGCTGCGAGGAAACCGACGATGGCGGGGAACACCGCACCGACTGCGCGACCGAAGTTGTAGGTGAAGCCCTGACCGGTACCGCGGTGCGCGGTGGGGTAGAGCTCCGAGAGGAACGAACCGAATCCGCTGAAGATCGCCGACGTGCAGAAGCCCAGCGGGAATCCGAGAATCATGATGAGGGTGTTGGCGCCGTCGGGAACCTGTGTGTAGAGAACCATGAACACGGCAGACAAGGTGGCGAACAACTGCATGGTCCGCTTACGGCCGAGCTTGTCGGTGAGGATGCCGCCGCTGACGTAGCCGAGGAATGCGCCACTGATGAGGATCGCGAGATAGCCGCCGGTGCCCACGACGTCGAGGCCGCGTGAGTTCTTCAGGTAAGTCGGAAGCCACGACGCGAGTGTGTAGTAACCGCCCTGGACTCCGGTGGCCAGAAGTGAAGCAAACAGCGTGGTCTTGAGCATCGGGCCGCGGAAGATGGCGAGGAAAGAACCCTTGTCGGCCTTCTTCTCACGCTTCTCGGTGATTTCTTCCGGGTCCTCGAGGTTGCGGCGCACCCAGATGATGAGGAAGGCGGGGATGACTCCGGTCCAGAACAGAACGCGCCACGCGATGTCGGGATCGAAGAGTTGGAAGACGATCGTGTAGATGATGACCGACAAACCCCAGCCCACCGCCCAGGCGCTCTGGACGAAGGCGACCGCTCGGCCGCGGTACTCGGGCTTTGCGTATTCGGCCACCAGAATTGCGCCGGCAGCCCATTCGCCGCCGAAGCCGAGACCTTGGAACGCGCGGAAGATGAGCAGCGTCTCGAAGTTGGGTGCAAATCCGCACAGGACCGTGAAGATCGTGTAGGTCGCTACCGTCACCTGCAGGGTGCGGACACGTCCGATGCGGTCGACCAGGATGCCGGCGAGGACACCGCCGAGCGCGGAAACCACCAACGTGACGGTGGTCAGCAGACCGGCCTGTCCCGTCGTGATCGAGAAGTACGCGGCAATCGCGGCCAACCCGAGAGGGAGAACCTGGAAGTCGTAGGAGTCGAGACCGTAGCCGCCGAAAGCGCCGACGAATGCCTTCTTGCCCTTCGGTCCAAGCGTGCGGAACCAGTCGAACGGGCGCGGAGGGGCACCTGCGGTTTGAATCGGAGCGGTCATCGGTACCTCGCGTGAAGATGGAATGTCAGGACTCCCAACGTACAAAATCGTTCAACGATCCTGCAATCCCATGAAGGGATAATTAATGTGCTGGAAACTTTTGGGGGCAGCCGTAGGCCGTCCGGACGCCCCGCTCTCACTATGATGAGGGCAGCAACAAACCACTAGGAGTGCACTTGACCAGCCTGAATCCTCCGAAAGAGGATGCTAACGCCGCGTTGGCCGCCCATCGAGGGCTCCTCGAGCGCACCAGTCGAACAGCGCGGGTCGCCGGGATTCTGCGCGAGCTGATCATCGACGGAAGCTTTCGTCCGGGCGCACGACTGTCCGAGCCCGACATCTGCGCGGCGTTGGATGTCTCCCGAAATACCGTGCGCGAGGCGTTCCAGATCCTCATCGAAGACCGGTTGGTTTCACACGAACTCAACCGTGGCGTATTCGTTCGAGTCCCGTCAGCTGACGACATCGCCGAGTTGTACATCTGCCGTCGGGTGGTCGAGTCGGCGGGAGTGCGAGACTTCGATCCGGAAACAGGCAATCTCGGTGATGTCACCGCCGCGCTCGAGCTCGCAGAAGAACGTCTGGCCGCCGATGACTGGACCGGAGTGGGAACGGCCGACATCCATTTCCATCGCGCTATCGCTGGTCTGAGTAACAGCAGCAGAATCGACGAACTGATGGGCGGCGTGTGGAACGAACTGCGACTGGTCTTTCACGTCATGGACGACGCACACCGATTCCACTCGCCGTATCTCGCCCGGAATCACGAGATACACAGCGCGTTGAAAGCCGGTGACAATGCGACGGCGGTCGAATTGCTGCAGCGGTATCTGTACGACGCACGCGATCAGATCCTGGCCGACTATCCGGCCGCCGTCGAAAAGTTGTCAGGTCGAACGTAAAGCTCCTATTTCTTGGACACGCGGATCAGCTTCTTGTTGGCAAATTCGTCCATACCCCAAGGGCCGAGCTCACGTCCCACTCCGGACCGCTTGACTCCGCCGAAGGGAAGGCCGGGCAGGGTGGTGCCGTGTTCGTTGACGAAGGCCATTCCGACGTCGAGATCGGCGGCGACCGCACGAGCAGCGTCCAGGTCGGTACTCCAGACGGATCCGCTCAACCCGTACACCGACGAATTGGCAAGGTCAACGGCATCTTTCGCTGACTTCACCTTGTACACCACGCCCGCCGGCCCGAAGAGTTCTTCGCTGTAGGCGCGCATGTCCGGGGTGACATCGGTGAGCAATGTCGGTTGGACGTAGGCGCCGGGTCGGTCGATCTTAGCTCCACCGGTCAGAAGCGTTGCGCCCTTGTCGACGGCGTCTTGAACCTGCTCGAGCAATGTATCTGCTGCGGTTTGGGACGACAGCGGACCGAGGACCGTATCCGCTTCCAGCGGATCGCCGGCCGTGACGGATTGGAACGACGCGGTCAGTTTCCGAGTGAAATCGTCGTAGAAGTCCTCGACGACGATGAATCGTTTGGCGGCGTTGCACGCCTGACCAGCGTTGGACAATCGTGCTTTGGCTGCCGCCTTGACTGTGGCGTCCATGTCGTCGGAGTCGAGGACGATGAACACATCCGAACCACCGAGCTCGAGTACCACCTTCTTGAGGTTGCGCCCCGCCGTTTCCGCAACACTGGTCCCGGCGCGTTCGCTTCCGGTCAACGAGACACCTTGCACACGGGGGTCAGCGATCATGTCTGCGATCTGCTCGTTGCTCGCAAAAACGTTTACGTATGCATCCTCTGGCAGGCCTGCCTGCTGCAGAATCTCCTCCATCAGCAGCGCCGACTGAGGGCAGTTGGACGCGTGCTTCAGGATGACGGTGTTTCCGAGCATGAGATTGGGCGCCGCAAACCGGGCGACCTGATAGTAGGGATAGTTCCAGGGCATGACGCCGACGAGCGCCCCGATCGGGCGTCGGTACACCACAGACTCTTCGGCACCGGGAACATCGAGTCGTTCTTCTGCGAGCAACGCCGGTCCGTGATCGGCGTACCACTGGTAGATCGCCGCGGACAGTTGTACCTCGCCCTTGGCTTCGCGAACGGGCTTGCCCATTTCCAGGGCGATCATGCGTGCCAGTTCGTCGGCACGTTCGTTGTACAGTTCGGCGGTTCTGGTCAGTATCTGCGCGCGTTGCGTCGGCGCGCTCTTTCGCCAGTTCAGATAGCCGTTATGAGCCTTTTCCAGTGCGGCTTCCACTCCGGCGTCATCCAAAGTATCGAATTCCCTGACGGTTTCACCTGTCGCGGGATTGACTGTTTTGTAGTTGGCCATAGTTGTTCAACGCGCGAGGGCCCTCGAGGATTCCGAGATATCCACATCGAAAGTGAATCCGTCCAACGGGTTTCAGGGAAACGTGACTGGGTATGCACGGCCGTTTGTCCGAAATCGGCATCGAGCGGGATCGGGTGCAGCGACGTACGGACGCTCGGGCGAGTAGCGATCGGTAGGGTATTGCCCCGGCGCCCTTGCCGAGCCCGACGATTTCGGAGTGACCGTTGACGAACGTGCTGATAGTTGTACTGATACTTGTTGTGATCGCGGCAGTGGCCTTCGTGGTTCTGCGTGGTCGTAAGAGCGCTCCGGTGGGGCGTGTAGACCCGCTTGCGGACTATCCGGAGGTATACGACCCCCACAAGATCGGTGTCGGAGACATCGTCACCTACGCGGGGATCGATCACGTGGTTCGCGGGACCATCACCCTCGACGAAGAGGGGTACATCTGGCGCGAGCACCTTCTCGACGGTTCGACCGGCCGCCGCTGGCTGACCGTCGAAGATGACGAGGGTGAACTCGAGATGACGCTGTGGATGCGGCGTGAGGGCACCAACCTCGAGCCGAGTGGCGACGTCATTCTCGACGACAAGGTGCACCGCAGGATCGAAAGCGGAACCGCACGATTCACAGCCGAGGGCACGACAGGAACCGCGCCGTCGGGCGTGATGGACTACGCCGACTATGCAACTGCTGACAAAACCGGACTCATTGCATTCGAGAAGTGGGCGCGCGGCCAGTCGTGGGAGGTTTCCACCGGCCGCGCAGTCACCCGTGCAGAGTTGACCGTCATACATTCCGGCCCTCCGCAGTGAGTGTGCATCTCCTCGACGTGGAGCCCACCGACGTGGATGCGTCTGCGCTCGGCCTTGTGGTGGACGCACCTGCGCCACCGGCCTTGGCCCAGCTTGTTATCGAAACAGTCGACGGTGCTTTGACTTTGGGAGTGCTGGGGGCATCGCATGTGGTGACGGCACGCTCGGGTGGTGAGACCTTGACCGAGCAGGTGTCCTGCGATGCGGTCACAGCTGGTGGCGATCCACTGCCGGGTGCTGAAGTTCTGGGACCGTATCGTTTCGAATCTTCCACGCAGACTCTCGATCGAACCGAGTTCGTTGCCGAGGCTGCCCGCCTGAAAGTGCAGGCAGCGGCAGATGGTTGGATTTGCGGTTCGTTTCCCGGAGACGACACCGCTGTCACGGTGTTGTTCGGCAGCAGCCTGGGGCATGGATGGGCTTGGCAGAGTTGGCATTTGTACCCAGGGGAGGGGACCGGAGTGATTGTGAAGACCAGAAGTAGGTGGCATCCGTGATCGGCAGGAAATGGGTTGTTCCCGTCATGATCGCCATGGCATGTGTGCTGTCGTCGTGCGGCAACGCGGTCAAGGACTTCATTGCGGACAATTATTCCAAGAGTTCGCAAACCGGCGACGTCGCTGTGTATTCGTCGAAAGATCCTGTCGGTACGACGGTGTCGCGGATCGTCGATGCGGAAGAACCTGCGGCCCGCAGCGCCGACGGCGGCAACGAGTACCTGCGTTACGACGACGACATCGTTACCGTCAGCGCAGCAGCAGGGGGAAGCACCATCAAGGTCGAAGACATCAACGGCACATACCGCAGCGGCGGATATGCCTATCTGGGACCAGGATTCAATCCGGGATCACCGGCCGGTGGCGGCAGCGGCAGCGGTGGATCGGGAAGTGCGAAATGACCACATCAAGTGACAATCGGACCAAACTCAGGAGAGCTTCGTGAACGCCAACCTTGCTGCTGAAACTGTGGAAATCGGCACTGTTGACCCAGCTCTGCTGGTCGGTGGTGTTCTGGGGACGCTGGCGTACTTCGTAGTCGGAGTTGCAGTTCTGGCCACCGGATTTCTGGTTCTCGATCTTATGACGCCGGGCAATCTCCGCCACCAGGTGTACGTCGACAAGAATCCGAATGCGGCAATTCTTCTGGGTGCCAACCATCTGGCGCTTGCCATTATCGTCGTGACCGCCATTCTCACCAGTTCCGACGGATTTGCCCAGGGACTTGCGGATTCAGCCGTGTACGGTCTGTTCGCAATTGTTCTCCAGGCCATTGCGCTGCGACTGATGAATGCATTCCTGCCGGGTAAGTTGGTTGCGCTGGTACAGGATCCGAAGATGTGCGGTGCGGCCTGGGCGGTGGGCGTGACCCTGCTGTCCATCGGCTTGGTGAACGCCGCTGCTCTCACCTGATGACTGTCACCGATTCACACGCTGTGCTCACTGCTCGGGCGCGGGTGCTGCTCCTTGCCGCCGTCGCTGCCTGCGCTGCCTGCGGACTGATCTACGAGTTGGCACTGCTCACTCTGTCGGTCAGTCTCACCGGCGGCGGAATCACACAGACGTCACTGATTGTCGCCGGATTCGTTGCGGCGCTCGGTATCGGTGCCCTCGCCGCCAAACCGTTGTTGGGGCACGCGGCTATTTCCTTTGTCACAGTGGAGATTCTGCTCGGCATCATCGGGGGATTCAGCGCGGTCACGCTCTACGTCACCTTCACGTTCTTTGGTTCCAGCGGGGCAGTTCTTGTTGCTGCCACGGCACTGATCGGCATTCTCGTGGGTGCGGAAGTGCCACTGCTGATGACGTTGCTGCAATCCGGACGCACCGACAACGACGCACAAAGTGCCGGAAAAGTGCTCGCCAATCTGAATGCAGCGGACTACTTGGGTGCGCTGATCGGCGGGTTGCTCTGGCCGTTTGTCTTGTTGCCGTGGGTCGGGATGATCCGGGGCGCAGCAATTACCGGCATGATCAACCTCGTCGCTGCGGCAGTCGTTGCCTTGATTCTGCTGCGGTGGCAGCTCAGCTTGCGCGCCCGACTGATTGCCGTCGTGGCAATGTTGTTGGCCGCGAGCCTGATCGGATGGTTGTTGATCGCCGCTTCCGACATCGAAACCACGGCCCGTCAGCGCTTGTACACCGACCCTGTGGTCGCGGCATCGCGATCGCAGTATCAAGAAATTGTTGTCACGGAACGTAAGAACGACGTCCGGCTCTTCCTCGACGGAGATCTCCAATTCTCGAGCGTCGACGAGCACCGCTACACGGAGTCTCTGGTGTATCCGGCGCTCTCGAACAATCCGCAACGGGTACTGATCTTGGGCGGCGGAGACGGACTTGCGGCACGGGAAGTGTTGCGGATGCCCAGCGTTCAGGAAATTGTGCAGGTGGAGCTCGATCCTGCCGTCATCGAACTGGCGAACACCCGACTGCGATCCTTGAACGGCGGCGCACTCGAAGACTCACGGGTACACGTTGTGCTCGATGATGCTTTTCAGTGGTTGCGCGAGGCACCTCAACCCGGATTCGACTCGGTGATCGTCGATCTGCCCGATCCTGATACCCCGGCATTGGGCAGGCTCTATTCGATGGAGTTCTACGGTCTGGCCGCGGCAGCGCTCAATCCGGGCGGATTGATGGTCGTCCAGTCGGGCAGTCCGTATTCGACGCCCGATGCCTATTGGCGAACAGTGTCTACGGTATCCGCAGTTGGTCTCGGAGTCTCCCCGTACCACGTGTTCGTTCCCAGTTTTGGTGACTGGGGATACGTACTTGCTCAGTCCGGGGGAGTGCCACCGGAATTGCGTCTGCCTGAAAGCGCTCCGGAATTACGCTTCCTCGACGAACCTACTTTGGCGTCGGCTTCGGTCTTTCCGCGGGACCGTCCACGCCGCGACATGGAACCGTCGACGCTCGACCAGCCTCGGATAGTAGATGATATGCGCAAGGGCTATGAGCGCTAACTAACCGAGAGGACCCACGTGCTTGATGCGCTAGGTCAATCATTGCCCGTTGCAGTCGGCTTGGCGATTGTGTCCGTGCCAATGGCAGTTGTGGTTCTCATGCTGGTCACTGCAGACGCACGACGCTCGGTTGCAGCCTTCATTCTCGGCTGGGTCGTGGGCATCGGAGCTGTGGTGGCACTGACTATCGCTTTTGTCGACACCGCCGTACCCGAATCCGAGACCACGCGGTGGGCAAGTGTCGTCCGGATAGTGCTGGGGTTAGCCTTGTTCGCGCTCGCATTCAGGCAATGGCGATCCCGGCCACGGGGCGACGCAGAAGCCACTCAGCCGAAGTGGATGTCGAGTGTCAGTTCGCTCAGCCCGCTGAAATCCCTGGGGATCGCGTTGCTCTCAGCGGCCAATCCCAAGAATGCTGCACTGGCCGTCGCGGGAGGCGCGGCCATAGCCGCCGGAACCTACGTTGTGGCTGAGCAAGCCATCGCCGCTGTTGTGTTCACGATTGTTGCGAGCGCCGCAGTCGCCGCACCGGTTGTGGTCAACCTCGTATTCGGCGAGCGTGCCGCGTCGATGCTCGACTCGGCAAAATCGTGGATGGCCGCTAACAACGCCGTCATGATGACGGTGATCCTGGCTCTGCTCGGCGCGATGGTGTTGGGTGAAGGGGTCAGTGGACTCGGCTAGTCGAGGCAGATTGGCGAGCCTGCGCGCTCGCCTACTATTGGGTGGTGAACGAAGTCGACGACAATGCCCTCGCTACTGCTGCGATGACCGCTCTGCGTGAGCGCGGTCCGCTCAGTCTCGAAGAATGGGCGCAGTGTGTCAGTGAGTTCGGCTCGCCGTCCGACATTGCCGAAGTGCTCGAGTACCTTGATGATCCGATGATCGGGTACCTCCCCGGCGGCAAGTATGTCGCTCTGGACGAGTTGCTCGAAGGGTTGGTGTTCACGCACAGGCTCAGCGAAATCGAGATCGCGTCGGAGGTGCTCGAGGCGACGCCTGACCTCGAACCGGTGTTGCGTTTCGCGTCGAGTATCGACGGCGAAGTTCGGGTTGTCGAGGCAGAGTTCGAACAAGACTTGTTGCGAGAGCGCGGAATCGACGCTGCTGTCAGTCGCCGTGTTGTTGCCTTGCCCCGCGGGACTTTGGCCAACTTCGCAGCTGGTGATCTGATCGCGATTGCCATCGAAGACGGTGAACTGACGGTGTGGCAGGCGGATGTCGAAGACGAGCCGGATCTGGCGCCGGCACTCGAGAAGATATTCGCCGAAAACGGTGTGGAAGCGCTCGAGGCGGTGGGTTGGCAACTTGCTGTCGACGACTCGTCGTTGTTCACTGTTCCCAGCACTCCGTTGGGCGAGATGTTTGCCGCGGCAGGATACGAGCATCAACGAGAACTCCTTGCACGCAATGGATTCGACTTTGCTGCCTACGCAGTTCAGATTCAGACCGCAGAGATTGCGTCGACCTACGATCTCACGCACGACGAAGCCGTAGCTGTTGTAGCTTTTGTCGACCTGGCTCAGCGCGGATATGTCGACGCCGAGATCGAGAATCTCGACCTTCGTGACTGGGCACGTCGACATGTCGGTGTTGTTCCGGATTCGTTTGCCGCCCTTGCGGATGCGGGCGCAGCTGTGGCGGCGTTCGATCTGGGATTCCGGAACCAGGACCCCACCGCAGACATGATCCTCGAAGCGCTTGGCGGCGAGCTGGCCGAACGCGGTCCGAAGGCCGTCAAGCCGGCGGCACACTGGTTGGCAGGTAAGGCGGCTGATCGTCTCGGACGCGTTCTCGACGCGGAAGCGCACTACGAGAAGGCACTGGAATGGGAAGCTGACTGGGGTCCGGCACTTTTCGAATTGGCTCAGTTCGCCGCCGACCGGAGCGACGCGACCCGAGCACTGTCTTTGCTGGGCAGGATCGACGGTGGATCCGAGGAAACCCTGTACGAAGTACTGCAGGAGTTCATTCCGGTAGAGCATCCCGAGCTGGGACGAAACGACAAGTGCTGGTGTGGATCCGGCCGAAAATACAAGGTCTGCCATCTGGGGAAGGTTGACGAGTCGGTTCGAGAAGACGGCCGCTGGCTCTACAAGAAGGCGTGCATGTTCGCGTTTTCCTCCGAATTTGCCGACATGGTGGTTCAGTTCGACGATCTTGTCGCCGCCGGCAGCGATGACGATCGGAGTATCTTCGACGGGCCGGCCTTGGACATCGCGCTGTTCGAGGGTGGAATCTTCGCGCAGTTCATCACCCGCCGCGGAAATTTACTCACCGAACATGAGGTGGCGACGGCACGTCAATGGCTCGATGTCGAGCGTTCCGTGTTCGAGGTGACCGAGATGAACACGCTGCTGGATCGCCGGACCGGCGACACCGTGACTGTCAGTGGTGCCGCAGATCTCGAGCCCGGTGATCTGGTGTGTGCTCGCGTTCTGCCTGCAGGTTCGAGCGCCCAGGTTGTCGGCAGCGTCATCGTGTCTTCCGAGTTGCAGGCCGCAAATGTGCTCCAGGTTCTAGGGCGGGATCATCACGATGTCGCTGAGCTGATCAGAGTGCTGAGCTGAGGGCGTCGACGCTGGTCGATGCGGAATACTCGTGCCGGGGCCTACCGGATAAAGTTGGATAGGTGAGCGAACCTATGGACCCCAATGACTTGATCGCCGAAGCTGCGATGGAGTTGTTGCGCGAACATGGCCCCCAGACCGCTGCTGACTGGGGAAACTTGCTGGCTGACGCCGGGCATGGAACGCCGGACGACATGACGGAGTTCGTGGAGTACGTCGAGGATCCGCTGTTGGGCTATCTGACCGGGGCCCGCTACGCCGCGCTCGACACACTGTTCGAGCACCGGATACTCACGCATCGCCTCACCGACGCCGAGATCAGCTCTGGCGTTCTCGACGCAAACCCCGATCTCATGGTCTTGCGTGTTTTTCTCGACAGCTTCGATGACACCGAGGATCGGGAGATTCGCGTCGTACATCGTGGGCTCGACGACGCCGCCCTGGCCGAACGCGGAATCGACGACCCGACGTTCCCGGCTGACGAAGGTTTTCTGCTTGCCCCCGACGCATTGTCGGAATGCGCGGCAGGCGATCTGATCGGGCTGTTTGTCGCAGATCGTGAGTTGACGCTCTGTACCGTTGCCGACGTAGTCGATCCGACACCCGGTTTTGCGGACGCCCTAGCGAACATCCTCACCGATACCGGCGCTGAAACACTCGACGCGATTGTCTGGCAGTTGATGCTCGAGGAGCCGACACTGTTCCGTCAGCCCGCCGCTCCGCTGGGGGAACTGCTCGAATCGGCCGGCTATGTTCGCGACGGCGATTACGTCGCGATCGAAGGGTTCGATTTCGAGGCGTTCCATTTGGCGAACCGCGCGCGGATGCTCGAGATTCGCGACAACCTGCACCCCGACGAAGCAGCTGCGGTTATCGCGCTGGTCGATCTCGTGTCGGCTGCGCATCTCGAATTCCCGGAAGACACGTCGGAAATCGGCGACTGGGCGCGTGCGCAGATCACGGAGAACCCGCAGATCTATGTGGCCGTTGCCGAACCGCCGGCAGCTGCTGCGGCACTTGAATTGTTGTCCGAACTCGACGACCACGACGAGATCCTGCACGCGGTGGCTACGGCGCTGGCCGACAAGGGGCCGCGCCGGGTAAAGCCCGCCGCGTACTGGCTCGCAGGTAAGGCAGCAGATCGTCTCGGCAAGATCATTGTGGCCGAGGCCTACTACGAGAGCGCGCTCGATCGCGATCCAGATTGGGTGCCGGCGATTTTCGAGCTTGCGTTGCTCGCGGCGGATCGGAGCGACGCAACGCGGGCGCTTGCGTTGTTGGGTCGGATCGAAGGCGGAGAGTCGGAGATTCTGCACGACGTTCTCGCGCGCTATGCGCCGGCCGAACATCCTGAGCTGGGCCGTAATGACAAGTGCTGGTGTGGATCCGGACGCAAGTACAAGGTCTGCCATCTGGGTAAGTCGGAGATCACCTTCGACGACCGGGCAAATTGGTTGTACATCAAGGCGCAACTCTTCTCCCGCAGTCCCGAGTACTTCGATGTTGTCTTCGACCTCGCCGAGGTTCGCGCCCAGCATTGGGATGACGACGACGCGTTGACTCGTGCGCTCGAGGGTGGATTGGCTGTCGACACAGCACTTTTCGACAGCAACATCTTCGGAGTGTTTGTCGAGCGACGCGGTGAACTGCTGCCGGCCGACGAACTGGAACTGGCGCAGCAGTGGTTGCAGGTACCGCAGTCGGTGTACGAGGTTGCGTCGACGGTGCCGGGTACATCGCTGACGTTGCGCGATGTCCGAACCGATGTGGCGTACGACGTCGCCGACGAGTGGGGAAGCCTGAACCTCGAAGCTGGTTCGTTGGTCTGTGCGCGGGTGTTGCCCGCCGGCAGCGCTATGCGAACCTTCGGGGGAATCGAACCGATCGCTGCTGCCGACAAGGACGGACTGATTGCCTTGCTCGATTCGCCGGACACGGAGCCATGGCAGTTGGTCGAGTTTTTGAGCGCTCGGTTCGCTGCACTTCGGTAGCGCTTAACTGGTAACTTTGCCGCTTTCGGTGCTGGTATCAGAGCGGCATCATTCGAATATGAGCAAGCAGGAAGCCGTGATCAGGGCAATTGCTGATCGAGCGGCACGTCTGCGTCAAGATACCGAAGTTCGACGAGCTGCCCGCGCCGCCATTTCCGAGTACGGCCCGTTGCTCGACCGTCTCTCACAGTGATTCGGTATCTGACGGTCGACGATCTTTTAGTGCTTTGTGATGAGCTCGGCGGTCTGCAGGTTCGGGATGTCGGCTTGCTCGAATCAGCCGCGCATCGACCGAGTGCAACGGTCTTCGGTGACGAGGCTTATCCGGACATTCATGTCAAAGCAGCTGCGCTGCTGCAGTCCCTCGTCCGGAATCATGCATTGGTCGACGGAACAAGCGATTGTCGTGGGTTGCTGCTTTTGTCTTCTATTCGATCAACGGGCTACATCTCGATGCGCCCGAAGATGATGCGTACGACGTGGTTATCGACGCAGCGACTGGTGTCGCCGACATAGCGCAGATCGCGCCTCTACTCGGCAGTTGGGCTGCGCCCGTGCGCCTTTCCGGTCGCGGCGACTAGCGGAAAGGCGCACAGGGGCTGTGCCCCTAAGGTGTGACCTGAGCCAGCATCATCTGCTCGAAGCTGTCACCGTACGGCGGCAACATGCCCCACTCGCCGCGCGGATCATATTCTGCTGCTTCGAGAACCGTCCGTGCGTGGCTGAACTCGAGGAATCCTTCGCGGCCGTGGTAGTGGCCGATTCCGGACGCGCCGACGCCGCCGAACGGTGCGTCGGAGAGACCTGGGTGCGCCATCGCGTCGTTGATCGTGACGCCACCGGAATTGGTGCGCTCGAGCACCGATTCCTTCTCGTCGAGATCGGTGCCGAAGTAGTACAGAGCCAAGGGCTTCGGGCGCGAGTTGATATCGGCGACAACGGCATCCATCTCGTCGTAAGGCAAGATCACGACGGCCGGCCCGAAGATTTCTTCCTTCATGATCTCGGCATCGGCCGGGGGATCGACGACCATCCGCAGTGGGCGTCGACGCGTGTCGGCCGAAAGTTCTTCGTCGGGAACCGTGATGATGCGTGCCCCACGATCCGCGGCATCGGCGATGTATCCCTCGATGCGGGCGAGATGGCGGTCGTTGACGATGGAGACCATGTCGGTGTTGTCGGCAACGGTGGGGAAGAGGCCGGTGAACGAATTTGCGAACGCGGTGATGAATCGTTCGATGCCTTCACGCGGAACGTAGATCAGGTCGGGGGAGACGCAGAGCTGACCGCCGTTGGTGGACTTCGCAATAGCCAGTCGGTGTGCAGCTTCGGCGAAGTCTGCGCTCTTGCCCAGGACGCTCGGCGACTTTCCGCCCAGTTCGAGGGTGACCGGCACGAGGTTCTTCGCGGCGTTTGCCATCACCAGCTTGCCGATGGACGTGCTTCCAGTGAAGACCAGGTGGTCGAAGGGCAGTGACGTGAGATTGTCGGCCACATCGGGTCCGCCTGTGACGACGGCGATTTCGAGTGGATCGAGGGTGCGCGCCGCAGCGTCGGCCAGGACGGCAGCGGTGTGCGGCACGATTTCGGAGGGCTTCAGAACGGCACGGTTACCGGCACCGAGTGCGCAGGCGAGGGGGCTCAAGAGTGTGAAGAGGGGTGCGTTCCAGGTGCCGATGATGCCGATGGAACCCTTGGGCTGGTACGCGACGTAAGCCTTGGCGCCCAGCTGATCCTGGACGGCGCCGGTGGAGCGCGGAGAGCGAACCATCCAGTCTTCAAGGGAATCTCGGACGTGCTTGAGTGAAACCATCGATCCGAGAACGTCATTCATGACCGAGTAGGCCGGGAGGCGTCCACCGAAGTCTTCGTTCATGGCTTCGGTCAAGTCTTTGTGGTTCGCCACGAGCAGGTCGATCACCTGTTGAATGCGCCGGCGACGCTCTTCTGCAGTCGGCGCTCCCGCGGCGCGGGTGGCGTCCTGTTGCGCCTGCAGGATCTGCGCAAGGTCGGTGGTGATGATGGCGTCGGTGCTCATGGGCACTCCTCGTAGTGGCGAAGTATTAACTGAAAAGGTATCGACGCTTCGGTGCGAGCTGCCCGTTTCGTCTCGTTGACCGGGACGGATTCGATTGGTAGAGAGGACGCATGTCGAAGACGCAGATAAACGAGAGTGCGGTAGCTACATCAGTCGAAGAGTCGACGGGCATCGGATTTCTGACGCTCGATCAGCCGCAGCGGCGCAATCCGCTCTCGGCGCAGACCATGAGCGAGGTGACTGCGGGCCTTCGGGAACTCTCCGCCGATCCGCGAGTCCGCATCGTTGTCGTGCGGGCCGAGGGGCCCGTGTTTTCGGCCGGCCACGATCTCACGGAGATGATCGGCCGCACCCTCGATGACGAGCGCGCGATATTCGACGGCTGCACCGAGATGATGGAAACGGTCCAGCAGATTGCCCAGCCGGTGATCGCTGCGGTGCAGGGAGCGGCAATCGCGGCGGGATGCCAGTTGGCGGCGTCGTGTGACCTTGTCGTGGCGGCGTCGAATGCTGTCTTCGGTACTCCCGGAGTGAAAATCGGCTTGTTCTGTTCCACTCCGATGGTTGCCCTGAGCAGGGCTGTTGGCCGCAAACGGTCGATGCAAATGCTGCTGACGGGCCAAACCATCGATGCTGAGACGGCGGCTGATTGGGGTCTGGTGAACTTCGTGGTCGACCCGGCTGACCTCGACCGGGAAGTGCGCGACTTGGCTGCGAAGATCACGACCGCCAGCCCCCTGACGGTTCGGATCGGTAAGCAGGCGTTCTATCAGCAGATCGATCTGCCCCAGGCGCAGGCGTACGAAGCGATGGCCGAAACCATGGCCACAAACGCCGTGACCTGCGACGCTCAGGAAGGTATGCAGGCGTTTGTGGAGAAGCGGGCGCCGCAGTGGCAGAACAAATGAACTACACCCTTTCGGATTAGTTGGACGTCCGATAATCTATCGTTCATGAGCCTGGACCCGCGTACCAACACCATCGACGGAGTGCTTCGGCGCTCGGCAGCCAAGTACCCCGATCGGGTGGCCATTGTTTTCGAGGATCGCTCGCGCACCTATCGCGAACTCGACGAGGCGGTAACGCGGGTCGCGGCGCACCTCGTCGACCTCGGCTTGCAGCACGGCGATCGTGTGGCCGCGTACGGAACCAACTCCGACGCGTATGTCATCGGGTTCCTCGCGTGTTGCCGGGCAGGATTGGTCCATGTTCCGGTGAATTACGCGCTCAAGGGTGATGAACTGCGCTACCTGGTTGCGCAGTCCGGCGCTCGGGCCGTTCTGGTGGATCCGGCATTGCTGCCGACGTTGGACTCCGTGCGCGGCGATCTCGATATCGACCACGTTGTGCCGCTGCGTGACGACGCGAATTCAGTGGTCGCCGTCAGCACTGCCGGAGAAGTTCCACACTTCCCACCACGGGCCTCGTCAACGGATCTTGCGCAGTTGCTCTACACATCGGGAACGACGTCGAAGCCCAAGGGCGCGATGATGACTCACGCCGCTCTGGTCCACGAGTACGTGTCGTCGGTGATCGCGCTCGGGCTCGACAAGGCAGATAACCCCTTGATCTGCATGCCCATGTACCACTCTGCGGGAATGCACGTGTTCATGCTTCCGTACCTGTCCGTCGGTGCGACGGTCAACGTGATGGCGGCACCGGACATCCCGGAGATTCTGCGCCGCATCGAAGCCGACAAGATCGGCTCACTTTTCCTCGCTCCCACCGTCTGGGTGCCGCTCGCCAATCATTCCGATCTCGACACCCGGGATCTGTCGTCGCTGAAGAAAGCGCAGTACGGTGCGTCGATCATGCCGGTCACCGTGCTGAACCGTCTGCGCGAGCGCTACCCCGACATCGGTTTCTACAACTGCTTCGGACAATCCGAAATCGGCCCGCTGGCAGCAGTTCTGCAGCCGGACGAGCACGCGGATCGGCCGTCGTCGTGCGGTCGGGCAGTGTTCTTCGTGGAAACCCGTGTTGTCGACGCCGAGGGTAACGATGTTGCGGACGGTGTCTCTGGTGAGGTTCTCTACCGTTCACCGCAACTCTGCAATGGCTACTGGGAAAACCCGGAAGCAACCGCAGAAGCCTTCCGCGACGGCTGGTTCCATTCCGGCGACCTCGTGGTGCGTGACAGTGAAGGGTTCATCACCGTCGTCGACCGCATCAAAGACGTCATCAACACGGGCGGGATTCTCGTCGCATCCCGTGAAGTCGAAGACGCCATCTACACGCATCCCGGTGTTGCCGAAGTTGCCGTCATCGGAACACCTGACGAGAAGTGGATCGAAGCGATCACCGCAATCGTTGTTCTCAAGGACGGTCAAGACGCCATGACGCCGGAGGCGTTGATCGCCTACGTGAAGGAAAAGATCGCTCCCTTCAAGGTGCCCAAGCACATTCGATTTGTGCAGGAACTTCCCCGGAATCAAAGTGGGAAGCTGTTGAAGCGGGAACTGCGCACCGTCTAGTAGACCTGCCTGCCGCCGATGATCGTGGCGAGTACTGACGGCGGCTGCGAGCGGGAGATCAGAACCAGGTCGCCCGCTGCGCCGACTTTTACCCGGCGCGGTGGGCCGCCTGGATCCCCGGGACGGCCGAGATAGGCGTCCAGTGCGGTGTTGTAGTCGATTGTCTCCGCATCGCCCAGAACAGTGCCCGCGGGTGTCAACCGCGCCTGTGACGCTGCGATAACTGCCCACGGGTCGAGTGGTCCGTACGGTGCGTCGCTCGAAAACGCCACCGGAACAGATGCATCCAGCAAGGATCGGCAACGGTACAAATCCTGGTGGTCGATGGCAGCAACATGTTCGAGGTAGTCGTCACCGCGATCGGCAATGAACCCCGGCTGGGTTACGACAGCCAAACCGAGGCGGTTGATCTCGGAAATGGATTCGATCGGAATCAATGCGCCGTGTTCGATCCGGTCACCAGGGATCGTGCCGATTTCGCCGAGTACGGAGAGCAAGATCAGCAGAGCTTCGCGGCTGACACTGTGTGCTGCAATCGCTCGCCCGATGGAGTGTGCGGACTCGATAACGGCGGCAAGCTGTTCGAGATCGGGAAGTCCGGAATCGGCAAGCACGATCTTGTACGGGCCGACGGTTGGTTCCGTCGACGGTAGTGAGACACCCAGTGGCACGCCGAGGAGATGAACCCGTTGTGGCAATTCTCCCGAAGACATTGCTGCGCAGATGGATTCGATGCTCTCCGGAGCGAGGTCCGGCGTTGCATCAGTTACCGCAGTGACGCCGAGTCGCGACAGTTCGGTCGCCACATCGCGTAACGGCGGTGGGGCATTTCCCGGAATCCGTGCTCGGAGCCAGGAATCTGCGCGCCACACTCGGCCGGTTGGTTTTCCGGCTGCATCGCGTTCGATACCGGGATGGTCAGCCGGTTCCAATCCGGCTGCAACGACGCCCGCTGTGTTGAGCACCCACATTGCGCCACTGCGATGTTGGATACGAACAGGTCGTGAGGCGTGAAGATGATCGAGGGCATCGCGATCGAGATCGCCCGCTACCGATTCGAAGTATCCGACACCTCGCACCCAGCCGTCGGAACCTGGTGAAACCTGTAGTGCGGCAGCTAGTTCTCCGGAATTTCGGACCGCCGGCGGGCCACATTCCACGGAACTGCGTCGGGCAGCCAGCGCATGTAGGTGGATGTGGTGATCACACAGGCCGGGAATGATCTGATTGCCGTCGGCATCGAGGACGTCCTCGCCGTGGCGAGTCAGTCCGCGGCCGATCTCGGTGATCACGCCGCTCGTGATGCGAATGTCGAGGCTGTGACGGCCACCGACGGAACAATTGGTGATCAGCAGATGGTTCACGGGGCGACGATTCCGAGGCCGCGGAGAACGGCGTGTGTGTCAGAGCCGGAGGTGGACGCACTGCCGACGTACTGGCGTTTCTCCGGAATAGCCACAGTGCACGATGGGGGCAACGGAGCATCGGTTCCGTGGGTGAGCGTCGACGCGACGAGGTCGGCCATCGAGAGGTCCCAGAGGTATCCTGCGCCGGTGGGCGTCTCCGACATGGCGAGGGCGGCTGCCATGAGTCCGCTCAGGGGATCGGCTATCGCGTCGCCGACAAATACGGGCGCACCTGAATTATCTTGTGCAACAAGACCACTTGATGCTGCGATGTCGTCACCAAATCCGATGCGAGCGGAGTTTCTTCCTGCCGCAGTGATGGAGATCCAGGTGGTACCGGATGCGGCCGCAGCTTCTGCGTCGAGCCCGAAGCCCGCGAGTGCGCGTGGCCGCGACGCCTCGATAACGATGTCTGCGCGTTCCACGAGCTGCGCCAGCGCCGACCTGTCGGGAGCGGCACTCGGATCGAGGACGACGGACTCGTGCCCGGCATGCAGTAGTTCGTAGAACTCGCTGTTACCGCGCCGTGCTCCGTCCGGCCTTGTCGGGGTCTCCACCTTGACGACCCGCGCGCCCGCGGCTCCGAGTAGGTGTGAGCACAGAGGACCCGCCCACAGTGCACTGAAGTCGACAACAAGCAGATCCTTGACCGATCGCCGGGTAGTGGGCGCGGGAACTGACGCAGTTGGGCGTGCGACCGGGGCAGCCGCCAACCCGAGTAGGGCTGCGCGCTCGGCCAACTCGGCTCCGGGGTGTTCGGCTAACCAGGCACTTACCGCCGGCCAGGGATCATCATCGATCTCCGCGGAGATCAGCGCACCGAGCAGAATCGGGTCGTCCGGTCGGGCACACGACACGGCTGCCCAGCCGTCCTGTGTAGGGAGGAGGCGGCAAC
Source organism: Rhodococcus globerulus (assembly GCF_019334125.1). NCBI lineage: Bacteria > Bacillati > Actinomycetota > Actinomycetes > Mycobacteriales > Nocardiaceae > Rhodococcus > Rhodococcus globerulus. Next base: position 3,567,549 of record NZ_CP079698.1, on the reverse strand, counting down.
TGCCTCCGAGAGAGATTGAACCGCTGCGGGTGAATCCGGTGAATGCCGCGCGTTCGGAAAGAAAGCGGGCTCCGTCTTCGTTGCCGTTGATGAATTCACCGAGGTGCCGTGCCAGGGTGGCGGCGTTTCCCGGGGGAATTCGGGGAGATTCGTCGGGCGAGCCGGTGAGTGGCACTATCCCGCTGCCGAGCCAGTCGAGGACGCGGCGGTCCTCGTCCGCGTCGTCGGGCCAGGCAAACATTCTCCGATGTTACACTCCGAAAAGTATTACCGGAAAAGGTATCCCGCGTGCAGAACTGCCGTCGGGTGCAGGAAGCCGAGCAATGATTCGGCGCTCGAGAAGGATGAAGATGGTCAACCAGATGCACGCGCTGTCGCCGCAGGACATTCTCGACGGCAGGATCGATCTTCCACTTCTTGCAGACGGTGGCGCACTTGATAATCCAGTGGTCGTGGTCGACCTGGACGAGGAGTTCTCAGAGGACGAAGCCCGTGCGGTGTCGGCAAAAGTCCTCAGGTCCGACCGTGTTGTTCTCGGGCGGTACACGGGCCGTACACCGGATGCCGCAACAAGAACACTGGCGCGTTCGCTCGACTCGACGGTGTCGACAGTATTGACCGAGAACGTCCGAGAGTTTGTGGGTGTCGAAGATCCCGACGCTGAACTGGCGTCTGTCTTCGACCGCTTCCAAGAAAATCCTTATGCGTCAGTTGTTGCCTCGCAGGTTCTGCGGTTGGGTGAAAACCTGTCGATGCCCGCAGCGCTTGACGTGGAATCTCTGGCCTACTCGACGCTGTTGGGCACTCCGGACTTCGAGCGGTGGCTCTCTGGTCGAGGACCGCGTCCGCTGCCGCCCCCAGCTCCGCAGGAACCGGTGCTGATCGAGCGTCGAGATGGGTTGTTGCACATCACGCTCAACCGCCCGGAACGTCGGAACGCTTACGGGGCGCAGGTGCGTGACGGGCTGGTCGCAGCATTACAGGTCGCCGTGATGGACCCCGGCATCGAGAAGGTTCTGCTCGACGGCGCTGGGCCGTCGTTCTCCGCGGGAGGTGATCTCGACGAGTTCGGGACCACTCCGGATCTGGCGATCGCGCATCTGATTCGAACGCGATCGGGAGCCGCGCGGCTGATGGCCCGGCTGTCCGATCGAATCGAGGTACAGGTTCACGGAAGTTGCGTGGGAGCGGGCATCGAGGTGCCGGCCTTTGCCGCCGATGTGTGTGCGCACCCGGATACGGTGTTCCGCCTGCCTGAGATCTCGATGGGCTTGATTCCGGGAGCGGGTGGCACTGTGTCCATCCCGCGCCGGATCGGGCGTTGGCGCTCCTACCACCTGTTTCTCTCCGGTGCTGCGATCAATACGGAGCGTGCGCTCGACTGGGGCCTGATCGATTCGATCGCGTCGATATAGGCATCGCCTTACCTTCGGTTCGTTTTCAAGTCTTTGACTCATAATGCTCGACCGGATTGACTTCGGAAGACGCATTAACGTGGAACGAGCAAGGTGAGTGGTGGGTATGCAGGTCGACGCGGACGACTTCGCCGATATCTTGGCGACGGCAAGGGAATTCATCCGGAAGGAAGTTGTCCCTCGTGAGCAGGAGATAGCCGATACCGATGCCATTCCGGAGGACATCCGGAAGAAGGCCGCCGATATCGGACTGTTCGGTTACGCCATTCCCCAGGAATGGGGTGGTCTGGGCCTCGACCTCACGCAAGACGTCGAACTCGCGATGGAGTTCGGGTACACGTCGCTGGCTCTGCGCTCGATGTTCGGCACCAACAACGGCATCGCCGGGCAGGTACTCGTCGGCTTCGGCACCGATGAGCAGAAGGCTGAATGGCTCGAACGCATCGCGTCGGGTGAGGTAGTCGCGTCCTTCGCACTGACCGAACCGGGCGCGGGATCCAACCCCGCCGGCCTGCGCACCAAGGCAGTCCGCGGCGGGAGCGACTGGGTGATCAACGGCAACAAGCGGTTCATCACCAATGCCCCGACAGCGCAACTGTTTGTCGTGTTCGCACGCACGCGTCCGGCCGACTCCGACGGTCCCGGTATCGCTGTCTTCCTGGTCCCGGCCGATACCGAAGGTGTCACGGTGGGGCCGAAGGACAAGAAGATGGGTCAGGAAGGTGCCTGGACCTCCGAGGTCAGCTTCGACAACGTGCGCGTCCCCGCATCGGCCCTGGTCGGGGGCGACGAAGACACCGGATATCGCGCTGCCATGACTTCCTTGGCACGTGGACGCGTTCATATTGCCGCATTGTCGGTGGGAGCAGCCCAGCGAGCCCTCGACGAATCTGTCGCCTTTGCCACTGTTACGGAACAGGGTGGGACTGTGATCGGTGACTTCCAATTGGTCCAAGCGATGCTTGCAGATCAACAAGTAGGTGTGATGGCCGGCCGGGCAATGGTCCGTGAGGTTGCGGCGCGCTACGTCAGCGGCGAGGACCGTCGACTCGGACCGTCTGCGGCAAAGCTCTACTGCACCGAGATGGTCGGAAACGTAGCTGACCTCGCTGTCCAGATCCACGGTGGCAGCGGGTACATGCGGGGCGTTCCTGTCGAACGGATCTATCGGGAAGTGCGGTTGCTGCGCCTGTACGAGGGAACCAGTGAAATTCAGCGGTTGATACTCGGCGGCGGTCTTGTGTCGCAAGCGAAGAAGCAAGCGAAGTAATACAGCACGTACTTTCTTCAACTGACGAATGGAGTGGACATGGGACTGTTGGACGGCAAGGTGACAGTAGTGACCGGGGGCGCACAGGGTATCGGGTTCGAAATTGCCCGAACCTTTATCAAAGAAGGCGCCACCGTGGTGATCGGCGATATCAACGAGACTGTCGGCGTCGCTGCCGCAGCTGAGCTCGGTGGCGATTCCGTGGCGCGGTTCATCTCGTGCGACGTTCGCCATTCCGACCAGGTCGAGGCAATGCTCGATCTAGCTGAAAGTGCTTTCGGCCCAGTCGATGTCATGGTCAACAATGCCGGCATGACTCGCGACGCGACAATGCGGAACATGACGGAGCAGGACTTCGACGACGTGATTGCCGTCCACCTCAAGGGTGCCTGGAACGGAACTCGCGCAGCCGCGGCCCGCATGCGCGAGCGTGAGACGGGATCGATCGTGAACATCTCGTCGATCTCCGGCAAGGTCGGCATGTTGGGCCAGACCAACTACTCGGCCGCCAAAGCCGGAATCGTCGGTCTCACGAAGGCTGCTGCCAAAGAGGTTGCGTTCAAGAATGTTCGGGTCAATGCCGTCCAGCCCGGACTGATTCGCACAGCGATGACCGAAGCGATGCCGGAGCGCGTCTGGAACAGCAAGCTGGCCGAAATTCCGATGGGTCGTGCCGCGGAACCGTCCGAGGTTGCGTCCGTGGTGGTGTTCCTCGCGAGTGATATGTCGAGCTACCTGACCGGTACCGTCCTGGAAATTACGGGCGGGCGCCACATCTGAGGCGCGTGCTTCAATTCAGGAATGGACTCTGACATGGGACAGTCGCATTCGGATCTCCCACTCGACGGGATTACCGTGGTGGCGTTGGAACAGGCCGTTGCGGCGCCGCTCGCCAGTCGGCATCTCGCGGACATGGGTGCTCGCGTGATCAAGATCGAGCGGGTGGGTGAGGGCGACTTCGCTCGTCACTACGACGGCGCGGTGCGCGGTCAGGGCTCGCACTTCGTGTGGCTCAATCGTTCCAAGGAATCGATTGCCGTCGACGTCAAGTCGGAGTCCGGCCGTCGAGTCGTGCTCGATCTCATCGCGGAAGCCGACGTCTTCTTGCAGAACCTCGCTCCGGATGCTGCAGATCGACTGGGCTTCGGTGCGGACACGCTCCGAGCAGAGTTTCCTCGGCTCATCGTTATCAACATGTCGGGATACGGCAGCGCCGGACCACGTCGTGAGCGCAAGGCGTACGACATGTTGGTGCAGGCCGAGACCGGAATGATCTCGGTGACCGGAACACCCGAGACGGCTACGAAAACGGGTGTTCCGGTTTCCGACATCGCAGCCGGGATGTACGCGCTGACATCGATACTGGGTGCCTTGTTCCGTCGGGAGAGAACTGGCAAAGGCGCAACGGTCGACGTGTCGATGTTCGACGCGACCGTCGAGTGGCTCGGCCACCCGATGTACATGAAAATGTATGCGGACAAGCAGATTCCGCGAGTCGGGCTCGGGCATGCGGCCATCGTTCCGTACGATTCGTTCCCGACGTCGGATGGTGAGATCCTCATCGGAGTCCAGAACGAGCGCGGATGGCGGACGCTCATGGTCGACGTCTTCGGGCGGGAAGATCTGGTGGATCATCCGCGATATGCCACCAATATCGTCCGGGTCGAGAATCGAGCCGAGGTGGATGAGATGGTCGGATCACTCACGCGGCTGTATTCGACCGCAGAGCTGGATAAGCGTCTGGCCGCAGCGGGTGTGCCCGCAGCAGCGTTGAACGACATGGGCGGATTGCTGAAACACCCTCAGCTGGACGAGCGTTCGCGGTGGCGATCCGTGGGAACAGAAGTTGGGCCCATCGACGCTGTGCTACCCCCGATGACCTTCTCCGACGTGGAAATGAAGATGGGTGATGTGCCCTCCCTTGGTCAGCACACCGAGTCGATTCTGACGGAGTTGGGGCGCACGGCCGATCAGATCGCCGACCTTCACCGAGACGGATCGATCGGATAGCGCCCCAACGTTTTATCGTCGTAGGTTTTCGAAGACCGCGGCGATGCCCTGGCCGCCGCCGATGCACATGGATTCGATTCCGTAGCGGCCCTGGCGACGGTCGAGTTCACGCAGCAGGTTCGCGAGGATTCGTCCGCCGGTAGCGCCGACGGGGTGGCCCAGTGAGATGCCGGAACCGTTGACGTTGAACCGTTCGAGGAGATCCGTCTCGCTCAGACCCCAGGCGCGGGCGCAGGCGAGGACCTGAGCGGCGAATGCCTCGTTGACTTCGATCAAATCGATGTCGGAGAGTTGCAGATCGACCCGTGAGAGCGCTTTTGCCACCGCAGAAACGGGGCCGATGCCCATGCGGTTCGGTTCGACGCCGGTGACGCCCCAGCTGACCAGCTTCGCGAAGGGGCGCAATCCAAGTCGTTCGGCATTGGCGGGCGTGGTGACGATGGCCGCCGCGCCGCCGTCGTTCTGCCCGCAGGCATTTCCGGCGGTAACGGTCGCGTCCGGGTCGACGCGGCTACGCAGCGGGCGCAGTGCGGCGAGGTCGGACAGTTGCACATCTCGACGCGGATGCTCGTCCTGGGTAACAACTTTCGCGTCGCCGCGGCGGGATGGGACGGTGACAGGAATGATCTCCTCGTCGAAGTATCCCTTGTCCTGTGCGTTCACGGCACGCTCGTGCGAGCGAAGCGCGTAGCGGTCTTGTTCGTCGCGTGAGATCGCATATTCGCGTCGCAGGTTTTCGGCCGTTTCGATCATGCCGCCTTCGACCGGGAAATTGACGCCTCCCGAGTTGGTGCGGGGTTTGGCCAGGCGGTCGTGGAACTCGACCGAGGGTTTCTTCGTACCCCAACGAATGTCGTTGGAATAGAATTCGACGCCGCTCATGCTTTCGGCACCGCCGGCGATCACAAGATCACTCATGCCGGTCTGAACCTGCATGGCCGCGTAGATGATTGCCTGCAGACCGGATCCGCAACGGCGGTCGAGTTGAATGCCGGGAACCGAGATATCCAGTCCGGCATCGAGTGCTGCGATGCGCCCGATGGCAGCGGCCTCGCCGTTTGCGTAACCCTGACCGAAGACGACGTCGTCGATATCGGCGGACTGGAGTCCGGTCCGCTCGATCAGTCCCCGCATCACGGTGGCCGCAAGCGTGGTTACCGGAACGTCTTTGAAGACCCCGCCGAATCCGCCTACTGGCGTACGAACGGGTTCACAGATGACTGCGTCATACATGGAATGCGCCTGTCGGGAGAGTGTGGACGAGGAATGTGCGTTTAGAGAAATACGAACGCGTGCCCTCGAATATTCAGCATGCGCGCAGTGGTTGTCAACAGCGGTAGAAGTGCTGCTCGGACATAGTTTTTCCCTAACCATTCGTATGGTTGTCGAACTTTGACACCCCTGAGTTTCGGGGATTGAATGGTCGGAGGATCTCCCTCGATGAACAGGTGGAACAGTGACGCGTTTGGCGCAGACTGCAGGATTGACCGAGACGCAGAACGACATCATCGGTGCTGTGCGTGAATTCGTCGATCGTGTGGTGATTCCCGCCGCGCAAGAACTCGAGCACACCGACACGTATCCCACGGACATCGTCAAGCAGATGAAAGACATGGGTCTGTTCGGTCTGACGATCGACGAGGAGTTCGGTGGCATCGGAGAATCCCTCCTGACGTACGCACTGTGCGTCGAGGAATTGGCTCGCGGCTGGATGAGCGTGTCCGGTGTCATCAACACCCATTTCATAGTGGCACACATGATTTCGGCGCACGGGACACCGGAGCAGAAAGCGAACTACCTGCCGAGGCTGGCTACCGGGGAGCTCACCGGTGCTTTCTCGATGTCGGAGCCGGCTCTGGGTTCCGACGTTGCCGCCATCTCGACCAAGGCGAAACGCACCGAATCCGGCGACTACGTGGTGAACGGGCAGAAGATGTGGCTGACGAACGGTGGTTCGTCCACTCTGGTGGCTGTGCTCGTGAAGACGGACGAAGGCGCGGAGAAGGCGCACAACAATCTGACGACGTTGCTGATCGAGAAGCCTGCGGGGTTCGGTGAAGTTCTTCCCGGCCTGACCATCCCCGGCAAGATCGAGAAGATGGGCTACAAGGGAATCGACACGACCGAGATGGTCTTCGACGGTTTCGAGATCAGCGCGGACGCGGTTCTCGGTGGCAAGCCCGGCGTCGGGTTCCGGCACATGATGGATGGTGTCGAGGTCGGCCGAGTGAATGTGGCGGCGCGTGCGTGCGGTATCGCGCAGCGTGCTTTCGAACTTGCGGTGACGTATGCAAAGCAGCGTGAGACATTCGGTAAGCCGATTGCCGAGCATCAGGCCATCGCGTTCCGTATCGCGGAGATGGGTACCAAAGTCGAAGCGGCCCACCTGATGATGGTGAATGCGGCTCGGCTCAAGGACTCGGGCGAACGAAACGACGTTGCTGCCGGTATGGCGAAGTACCTGGCCAGTGAGTTCTGTGCCGAAGTCACCCAGGACAGTTTCCGTATTCACGGCGGTTACGGGTACTCCAAGGAGTACGAGATCGAGCGCTTGATGCGTGAGGCGCCCTTCCTGCTGATCGGTGAGGGCACCAGCGATATCCAGAAGCAGATCATCAGCAAGGGACTGTTGCGCTCGTATAACTGAACCGCGTTTTGGTGTCCGTCGTAAAGTCGACGGGTGGACCTACGTCAGATCGAGTATTTTCTCGCCGTTGCAGGCGGGGAGTCCTTGGCGAGCGCAGCGCAGCCCATGTCGTTGGCGACGGCGGCGCAGTCCATGTCGGTGACCAAGCCGTCGTTGTCGCAAGGTATTCGCGGTCTCGAACGTGAACTGGGCGTCGAACTCTTCCACCGCGTCGGTCGGGGTCTGGTCTTGACGTCGGCCGGACGCGCACTGATCGGGCCCGCTCGGCAAATGATGCGAAGTAGCGCAGCTGCGTCCACTGCTGCGATCGGGGTGGATATCGAACCAAAGGGCCGCCTGGACATCTGCTCTGCCGCTCAGGGACTGGAGGGGCCGGTGGCGCGGATCGTGGCCGATTTCCGTCGACGCTGCCCGGGAATCACGGTGCGTGTCAGCGAGCTCCCACGCGGCGATACCGCCGAACAGGTATTGGCTGACGGGGTGTGCGAGCTGGTTTTCAGTTATTGGCCACCGGAGATGTCTGAACTGTCGACACACGTCATCGGAGTGAACGACTACTGGCTTGCTCTTCCCCCGCAGGCGCCGCTCTCGGTCTGGCCACGTGGAATTAAACCTACTGTGGGAGAGCCTGTCTCGTTGACCGCGCTTCCTGATCTTCCCGTGGTCGGGGTGCTGAAGCACTCACAGGCCCGGATCGTCATCGAGTCTTCCTTGCATGCTGCCGGTGCCAGAACACGGATGTCGACAGAACTTGCGCAGCGAGAAACCGTCGGGGAATTTGTCCTCGCCGGTTTGGGTATGGCGTTCATGGAACGTTCGCTTGCCGAACGTGCAGCTGCGTCAGGGGCCGAGATTTTCCCGTTGAATCCAGTGATCTCGCTGACCTACGGCATCGAGTTCGATCCGGAGAGATTGTCACCGTTGGGGAAGATGTTTGTCGAAGGACTCTGAGCGGTAGGGAGATTCGAAACCAGCGCCGCCGCAGCCGGTGACAACGGACCGTCACGAAAGACGATGCGTGTCCGTCGGATGACTGGTGGGTCCAGCGATCGAACGCTCGCCGCGGGGGAGTCCTGCTCGGCGATGGAGCGGGGCAGTAGTGCGGCGCCGACACCGTGGCCGACCATCTCACGAACGGCCAGGCGATCGGGGACCTCGGCGACGACGTTGACGAGGCCCCAGTCGCCTCCGACCGGGTAGCTGCGACGGCTTGTCCGTGTTTCGACGATCATGGGCAAGGCCCCGATCGGCGCGCGGGGCACCGGTTCGGGAAGGTCGACCGCAAGTGCCGGTGGGATCGACAGAACCATCTCCTGAGCGCTGGTCTCGATCTCGAGAAGGCCGTCCGACGGTCCGTCCGCGAGATCGCGTTCGAGAAAACCGAGTTCGCACCTGCCCGACCGGACCAAGGCCAGCACCTCGTGGGCGCTGGGCGCCGCGGTTGTGGAGAAGGTGATACCCGGAGCGGTGCGGTGAAGCTGACCAGCCAGATCGGCGACCGAGTCGAGCGCAAGGTCGGATTGAACAGCGATGGTGAGTTCACCCGATTGCAGTGCGATTACCGCAGCGACTGCGGTCTCGGCCTTGGCGACGTCACGCAGTAGTGTCCGAGCAGCGTCGGCGACGGCTGCTCCGGCAGCGGTGGGGATCAAGCCTCGTGCAGTGCGCTCGAACAGTGTGGAACCGAGAGTCCGTTCGAGATTGCGCACCGCCTGTGACAGCGACGGCTGGGAGATGTGCAGTGCGTTCGCGGCGGCGGTGACACCGCCGTGATCGACAACGGCAACGAGGTACTGCGCGCTGCGAATGTCCATCCCGGGTGCCTGCATCTGACGAATTCTCCCAGATGATGCCGTCTCGACTGTGATGACATCCTTCGACCTGCCGATATAGGTCTGAGCTATGGCTCGGTGCGCCTACTCGTCTTTGTGGCGCGGGCCATAGCGATGGTCGACTGTTCCAGTACCGCCGAATCTCAGGAGCATGATGTGAGCGAGCTTCACCTGCCCAACCGGATACGTCACTCGGCGTTGGCGCGACCATCCGACCCCGCGATCACGTGCGGCGACCGGACATTGACGTGTGCCGATCTCGATGCCGAGACCAATGCGTTGGCGAGTGCACTTGTGGGGGTTTCCAATGGCGGTGCTCGTGTCGGAGCACTACTGCGAATGGGCCTCGAAGGCGCGGAAACTTTCATCGCGTGTGCAAAGGCGGGCGCGGTCTTCATTCCGTTGAACTGGCGGCTCAGTCCGCGGGAGCTCGTGGACGTCGCCGAGGACGCAGAACTCGACGTCTTGATCGTCGACGACGAGTTCGCAGTAGGGGCCGCCGCGATCTCCGCAGTGTTGCCGGAGGTGACGGTTGTTACCGTGGGAGATGAAGGGGGCGTGACAGATTCGCGAACCTGGGCAGAGTTCGTGGCGTCCGGGACGGGTATCGACCCCGGACTGGGGCACGATCCGGACACCGCGGTTCTGCAGCTGTACACTTCCGGGACCACCGGCCGCCCCAAAGGCGTCGTGGCCACACACCGGAATTTGTACAACGAACCCGTGGGGTTCGAGGTGTACGAATTCGGTTCGAATGCAGTGGCTCTGGACGCACTTCCCCTCTTTCACATCGCTGGTGCCGGCTGGATGAGTACGTGTCTGTCGGCCGGGGTGCCGATGGTTCTGCTCGGCGACATGGCGCCGGCCCGGGTGGCTGAAGCTATTGCAACACACCATGTCACCCACGCATTTCTGGTACCGGCGGTAATTCAGACACTGGTCGATCTGCCCACTCTCGAGGGTTTCGATCTGTCCAGCTTGGAGGTGGTTGCGTATGGGGCGTCGCCGATCACGCCGGCGCTCCTCGCTCACGCTATGAATGTCCTGAACTGCAAGTTTGTTCAGCGCTACGGGATGACCGAAACAACGGGGTCTGTGTCCGTACTTCGTGCCTACGACCATCACGTCAGTGGGCCTCGCTCCGGGTTACTGCGGTCCGCGGGAAAGCCGATGATCGGCGTGGAGATCTCCATTCGCGACGTCATGACGGGCGAGGAGTTGCCGCCCAACGAATCCGGAGAAATTGTCGCGCGCAGCAGAAACAACACACGCGGATACTGGCGACGTGAACGCGAAAGCGCCGAATTGTTCACGCACGACGGCTTTCTTCGAACGGGCGACGCCGGGCACCTGGACGACGAGGGCTACCTGTTTGTCACCGACCGTCTCAAGGACATGATCATCACCGGCGGCGAGAACGTCTATCCGATCGAAGTGGAATCCATTCTGGCCGAGCATCCTTCGGTTGCCGAAGTAGCAGTTGTCGGGGTTCCCGACAAGCGCTGGGGTGAATCCGTCACCGCGGTGATCAAACTGGTCGACGGCGCCGACATGCCAAGCGTCGACGAGCTGATCGCCTTCAGCGCAGCGAGGTTGGCGTCGTACAAGAAGCCCAGACAGATCCATTTCGTGGACTCCCTACCTCGCAATGCGAGCGGGAAACTGCTCAAGTCGAGCCTGCGAACCACGCTGAGTGCGAGCGGAGAAGCATCGTGATCGTGACCGAAGACGTCGGCGTCGCACAACGCGAGGCCTGGGCGAAGAACATTCTTCCGCCGGTGGAACAGGTACGGGACGGTTTGTGGTCGATTCCGGTTCCTATGCCGGACAACCCCTTGCGTTACGTGCTCGTCTACGCGCTCGCGCTCGATCATGGACTTGCACTCATCGACGTCGGTTGGGATCACGAACAGTCGTGGCAGGCTCTCGTGGACGGCATAGCGTCGATCGGTTACCACGTTTCCGAAGTGCGGTATGCGGCAATCACACACCTGCATCCCGATCACTTCGGTCTGGCGCCGCGTCTTCGACAAGTCAGCGGCGCAACACTGGCAATGCATGTGGCTGATGCGACGCTACTCGGATACCACGGTCCCGAGCAGACACGCGAGGACATCACCGGCTGGAATGTGCAACTGTCCGAACTCGGAGCGCCGACTGCAGTACTCGACGCGTCTCGGGTCGATCTGGTGCGGTTCGGCGAGCATGAATCAATCGACGTTGTTCTGGGCGATGGAGATCCACTCGATCTACCGGGATGGAATCTCCGCGCGCAATGGACGCCGGGGCACACACCCGGACACCTCTGCTTCGTGGAAGAGGGCAGGGGCTTGTTGTTCAGCGGTGATCACATGCTGCCGCGGATCAGTCCGAACATCTCCACGGTTCCCGGTGAACTCGAGAATCCGCTGCATCGCTACCTGCTCTCACTCGAGGCAACAACAGCCTTGGGTGAATGCGAGGTGCTGCCCGCACACGAGTATCGATTCCGCGGGATCGCCGATCGCGCACGTCAGTTGATGGGACATCACGAGGCGAGGCTGTCGGAAATCGTTGTGGCCGTTGCGGCCGATCCCGAATCGACGGCCTGGGAACTGTCGCGCACGATCTCCTGGTCTCGCCCGTTCGATCAGATGTCGCCGCGACTACTTCGCCTGGCAGTCCGCGAAACCCACGCTCATCTGGTTGTGTTGGCCAAGCGCGAGAGGGTGACCGCGTCCGGCCGTTCGCCCGTGCGATGGAGTCTTCGATCGCTGTGACCATTCAAAAATTCTCATCACGGAAGTAGGAACCGAACATGAGCGTTGTGCTCACCGACTTCGCCGACGGCATTGCCGTCATCACACTCAATCGACCCGAGGCCAAGAATGCGGTCAACCTCGAACTTGCACAAGCCTTGGCTGCGGCGATCGACGAGTTCGAGGCGAGGTCAGATCTCACTATCGGCATTCTGACCGGATCTGGTGGAACCTTCTGCGCTGGTATGGATCTCAAGGGATTCGCGCGCGGAGAACGGCCGTCACTCCCCGGTCGTGGATTTGCCGGATTGACCGAGGCCCCGCCGTCGAAGCCGTTGATCGCAGCAGTCGAGGGTTGGGCGCTGGCAGGCGGCTGTGAACTGGCCTTGGCGGCCGACCTGATCGTGGCGTCTACCGATGCGAAATTCGGCTTGCCCGAAGTGAAGCGGGGGCTTGCCGCTGCCGCCGGCGGTCTTCTGCGTCTGCCCAAGATCCTGCCGTATCAGCTGGCCATGGAGATCGCAATCACCGGTGACCCGCTCAGCGCCACGTTGGCGCATCATCACGGGCTGGTCAATCGGCTCGCCGAACCTGGACAAGCACTGGCGGTCGCACGTGAACTTGCGGCGCGGGTGGCGGCAAACGGTCCATTGGCAGTTCGAGCAACCAAGCAGGTCCTCGCGATGTCCGCGAAGTACACCGACCCGGATGCTTTTGTCGCGCAGCGCGAATTCATCGATCCGGTCTTTGCTTCCCGTGATGCCAAGGAAGGCGCTACGGCATTTGCCGAGAAGCGTTCTCCCGTGTGGAGTGGCTCGTGAGTGCCGAAACCATCGAGCGTGCGGCCGTCAGTGTCGAGCGCATCGGCGCTGTTGCCACGATCGTGCTCGACCGACCACACCGTCGCAACGCCCTGGACCTCGAGGCCTGGATCGCTCTGCGCGAGGCACTGCACGAACTTCAGGAGGACTCGCAGATTCGCTCCGTGATCCTGACCGGCGCGGGCGGCACCTTCTGTGCGGGCTCCGATCTCGACAAGCGAGGCTCGTCGCACCCGCTCGATCGCATGCGGGTCATCAACGCAACCGTGATCGCACTGGGTGAGTTTGCCAAGCCCCTGGTGGCGAAGGTCGAAGGGTTTGCGGTCGGAGCCGGATGGAACATGGCATTGCTCTGCGACTTCGTGGTGGCGGCACAGGGTACGAAGTTCAGTCAGATCTTTGCCAAACGGGGGTTGTCCGTCGACTTCGGCGGGTCGTGGATCCTGCCGAGACTGGTCGGCGTCCAGCAAGCCAAACGTTTGGTGATGCTCGCCGAGACGATCGACGCACGGGAAGCCTACGAACTCGGATTGGTGACCTATCTGGTCGAACCGGCCGAACTCGACGAACGCACGGCCGAACTTGCGCAGCGGTTGGCTGACGGTCCGCCTGCCGCATTGAGTCAGTCTGCTGCCATGCTCGAGCAGCACACCTCGCTGACCTTACGAGAGGCGTTGGACAACGAGGCGAGGGCACAGGCCGTCAATTTCGCGACGGACGCTACCGACGCAGTTCGAGCCTTCGTGGAAAAGCGCGAACCGGTCTTCACCGGAGAGTGGGCGGTATCAGGGGCACCTAGAGTGGAATGAGGGATGCATCGCTGGTCGTATGATGGGTGAGTGGATCTGCACTTTGTTACCTACTTCGTCGCTGTTGTCGACCACGGTGGGATAACGAAGGCGGCTCAGTCTCTCTACATTTCGCAACCTTCGCTTTCTCAGGCGATTCGTACGCTTGAACGCCGATTGGGTGCCACTTTGTTCGACCGGACGGGAAGACGTCTGGTCCTCACCGATGCTGGCCGCACATTCGATCTCGCGGCCAGGCGAATCCTTGCCGACGTCGAGCGCGCGAAGGCCAAGGTGACCGCCGTCCGTGAACTCGAGTTCGGTCGTGTCGACGTCGTGTCGTACTCGGCATTCTCGATAGATCCGATGGTCGAGTTGGTTCGGCGATTCCGGGTCAACTTTCCGAAGATTGTCGTGCGGGTTCTCGATACCTTCGGGCCGGCCGGAGTGGATACTGCCCTGAGGCGTGGATCCGCCGAGGTCGGAGTCACCGATCTGAGTATCGGATACGAAGGTCTGGTCACCGCACCGATAACGACCCAGGAGATGGTGCTCGCCACACATGTGTCGTTGTCCGACAGGCTTGTGAAACCGTTGGTCGATCCGGTTCGGCGCGACGTCCTCCATGCTCTGCCACTGGTGGTAGATCTCGGAGATCAATCGAACCAATTCCGTTCTCTGCTCAGTGCCGGTGCAGAGAACGTCGTGGTGGATTGTGTGCATCCCGTGACCACCTGGGAACTCGTACGTCGGGGCATCGGAGCCACGGTTGTGCCGAGAAAGGTTGCGCAGCAACAGATGAAGGATGTGCTCGCGTTCTCGTTCGATCCGCCGCTGGCCCGAGACGTCGGTCTTGTCTATCGCGCCGGTGAGCAGTCACCCGCGGCCGCCGCTTTCATCGCAACAGCAGCCGAAATGGCCACCGCTTCTGCAGGATCCACGGCGAAGGAGTGAACTGTGGAATTTCGGCAGATGGAGTACTTTCTCGCGGTTGTCGAGAACAAGGGAATCAGTGGTGCGGCTGCCGCGCTGGGCGTCGCTCAGCCGACAGTGTCTCAGGCACTGCGCGGGCTGGAACGCGAACTGGGAGTAAGGCTCTTCCATCGGATCGGGCGGGGGATGGTGCTCAGTGCGGCCGGACGCAGTCTGGTCGGGCCGAGCCGTCAGGTGCTCCGCGATGTTGCTGCCGCCGAGGGGCAGTTGACTGCTGCTGACGGCGCCGTCGTCGGTCGACTCGACATCATGGCGTTTCCCGCTCTCACGTCCGGGACCATCGTCGATCTGATCGCCGAGTTCTGCATTCGGTATCCCCGGGCGCGAGTGAGGTTTTCGGAGTTGGAGCGTGAAGACAATCTCGATTCTCTGATCCGTGACGGCCATTGCGAATTCGCGGTTGCCCATTTGCCCCTCGAAGCAGCGAAGGGATTCGAGATCATCGAGCTGGGGGAACAGGACTATCGACTGGTCTATCCTGTCGGAACCGAACTTCCGGAGGGGCCGGTGCGCCTTGCCGAGATGCCCGACATTCCCATGGTTTTTGTTCCTCGCGGAGCAGCGATGGGCGACGCTATCGAAGACTCGATTCGCAAGGCTGGGACGAGAACCGAGCTCGCCGTCGTCACTGAGCAGCGGGAATCGAGGCTGCCCATGGTCATTGCCGGGCTCGGCGGGTCGTTGGTCGAGCGTGCCGTGGCGAAGTCGATGCCGGGACAGGTTGTGGAGCGGGCCTGTGAGCCGAGATTCCTGCGGACGTACGGGCTTGTCTTCGACCCGTCCATCCTCTCGCCGGTGGGGCAGGCATTCGTGGACTTGGTGCACGAATGCCTGCCGGGCTAGAGACGGCAGATGCGTTCGCGCGCAGCATCGAACTCGGCGGCGAGACGCTCGACCACTGCGTGTGTCGGAAGGACAGCGTCGATCGGTCCGATTCCCTGACCGGCGCCCCAAATGTCGCGCCACGCCTTGGCATCGGTGTCGGTCGTCGCGAAACTCATTGCGGAAGGATCGGATTCGGCTAGGTTGTCCGGGTCCAATCCCGCGGCCTCGATGCTGCCGCGCAGGTAGTTTCCGTGTACTCCGGTGAACAGGTTGGAGTAGACGATGTCGAAAGCCCCGGAACCCACGATCATCTCCTTGTACGCGGGATCGGCGTTAGCCTCTTCGGTTGCGATGAATGCCGAGCCGACGTAGGCCAAGTCGGCTCCCGCAGCGAGTGCAGCGAGAATCGAATCTCCGTGAGCGATGGCGCCAGACAACAGAACTGGACCGGCGAACCACTCCCGGATCTCGCGAATCAGAGCGAACGGTGATTGCGTACCGGCATGACCACCGGCACCGGCAGCTACCGCAATCAGTCCGTCGGCACCCTTTTCGACGGCCTTGCGCGCAAAGCGGTTGTCGATGACGTCGTGAAGAACGATTCCGCCGTACGCATGGACGGCATCGTTGATGTCGGTGCGAGCGCCGAGCGAGGTGATGACGATGGGAACCTCGAACTCGGCGATGGTTGCCAGGTCCTCTTCCAGTCGGTTGTTGGACCGGTGGACGATGAGGTTGACGGCGAACGGCGCCGACGGGGTTTCCGGGTGCTCACGGTCGTGTTCCTCACGCGCCACCGTGATCAGTTTGAGCCAATCCCGAAGCGCTGATTGTGGGCGAGCATTCAGTGCCGGGAACGACCCGATGATCCCAGCGGTGCACTGTGCGATGACGAGGTCAGGAGTCGAGATGATGAACATCGGTGAGGCGAGAACCGGTACCCGCAACCGAGAGGTCAGATCGGCGAAGGTTGTCATCTAGGAACCACCTGTCTTGTCGACGGATTCGAGAAGCCTCGAGCGAAGGTCGGTCTTGAGGACCTTGCCCGCGGCGGAGGTGGGGAGTAGTTCGACCTCGACAACTTCGCGAATCTTCTTGTACGGCAGCACCTGTTCGGCGACAAACGACTTGATCTGCTCGGCGTCGAATTCAGCTCCGGGAATCATCACGACAAAAGCCACCGGCTCTTGACCGTTGCTTCCCACCTCGCGGCCGACGACCGCAGCCGTCGAGATCGCCGGGTGTGAGACCAGAATCTCCTCGAGTTCACGGGGGTAGACGTTGTACCCCTTGTAGATCAGCATGTCCTTGGCCCGGTCGCAGATGAAGAGGTATCCGTCCGAATCCTCGTACGCGATGTCTCCGGTATCCAGCCACCCGTCGACAAATTGCTGTGCGGTGGTTTCCGGGTGGCCGAGATAGCCGTCGGTGACCTGAGGTCCGCGTACCCATAGTTCGCCGCGTTCGTTCTCGCCGAGAACTGTGTGCCTGTCGATCTGGTCGCGAATCTGGATCTCGGTGTCGAAGATCGGGAACCCGACGCTGCCCTGACGGTATTCCGAACCGTTGATCAGCGGAGCTGCCGTGACAACACACGTCGCCTCGGTCAGCCCGTAACCCTCGACGACAAGAGCTTTGGGAAATGCGCGGCGGAGAGCTGCTAGCGTGACGCTGTCGATCGGGGCGGCGCCCGAGGACACGACGCAGACGCTGTCGGTGTTGCGCACGTTCGCGTCGGGGTGGACCGACAGTGCGTGCCACATGGCTGGTGAGCCGGTGAGATAGGTGGCGCCGTGCTTTTCGATCAATTCGAGCATCCGACCGGGTTCGAACCGGCCGGCAAATACTTGAGTGAGCCCGGAAATCAACAGGAACGACGTGTTGAGCAACGAATGTGCGTGGAAGAGAGGCGAGACCACGATAGTCGCCCCCGTTCCCGGCGTCGGCCCGAGCACGTCGAGGCCGTCGATGGGCCGCGGCGTGACGAGTCCGTCGGCACCTACGCCCAACTCGTGCCCGGTTCGCCAGCCACACATCTGGGTGACGTTGCCGACTACGTTGCGGTGAAGAACGCGAACGCCTTTGGAGACTCCGGTGGTGCCGCCGGTGAACGCAATGTGCGCGACGTCGTCACTTCGGACGGAGGCAGGGGTGAATTCGGTGGGTAGACCCGCGATGAAGGAGCCGAACGCGACGACGGGCTCCGGTGCGTCAACGGCGACGTCGGGGTCCTGAACCATGACGATCGTGCGGACGGAGGTTCCCGACGCTGCCCCGAGGAGTGTGTGCAGCTGTGCGCTTTGAGTGACCGCAGCGACGGCCGACGTCTCCTCGATCTGCTTGCGCAATCCCGGTTCCGGCTGCAAGGGGTTGACCAACGTGACCGTTGCCCCGGCCTGCAGGCAGCCGTAGTAAGCCTGCAGGAACTCGACGCAGTTTCCGAGGTGCAGCAACACGACATCACCGACACCGACCCCGGACTGTCGCAGCGCGCCGGCGAATTGTGCACTGCGCTCACCGAGTTCGCGGAACGTGCATGTACGCTCACCGTCCACGACGGCGAGGCGGTCACCGTAGAGAGCCGCCATGCTGGGCGCCCAGTACGCCATGGTGGTGTCTGGATACTGCATGTTGTGGCGCAGTTGTGGATTGGCAGTCATGCCCCCGCCCGTCACCTGGGCGCCATCCGGATAGCGCCGTCGAGTCTGATGGTTTCGCCGTTGAGGTAGCCGTTTTCGAGGATGGATACCGCCAGCTGGCCGAACTCGTCGGGGCGACCTAGCCGCGACGGATTGGGAACCGAGGCTTCGAGGCCTGCCCGCACGTCTTCGCGCAGACGTGCCAGCAATGGTGTGTCCATGATGCCTGGCGCGATGGTGTTGACGCGAATACCTCGGCTGGCGAGATCGCGGGCAGCGGTGACGGTCATACCGACGATCCCGGCTTTGGATGCCGTGTAGTTGATCTGGCCGATCTGACCTTCGAAGGCTGCGACCGACGCCGTCATGACGATGGCGCCGCGCTCACCGTCCACGACATCGAGTTCTGCCATCCGCTCGGCGCCGAGACGGAGTGCGTTGAACGAACCGACAAGATTGAGTTTGACGACGAACTCGAAATCCTCGACCGATCCGGCTTTTCCGTCCTTGTCGAGAATGCGCATGCGACGTCCGGCGCCGGCGCAGTGGACAACAGCGCGTAGGCCACCACGCTCGTGTGCCGCGTCGAGTGCTTCCGCGAATTGTTCGCTGTCGGTGATGTCGGCCTCGACGAACTGTGCCGCAGCTCCGAGATCGGCTGCTATTTGCTTACCTTCGGACGAAGGCAGGTCGATCAACGTGACCTGCGCTCCGGCGTCGAGCAGCCGTCGAGCGGTTGCCAGGCCCAAACCTGAAGCGCCGCCGGTGATGGCGGTGGAAAGTCCCTCGAGTTTCATGAATCAGTTCTTCTTTCCTGCTGGATGACGAGTAGACCGGACAATGACGTCGCGTCAGATCAATTCGAGAATTGTCGCGTTGGCCATGCCGCCGGCTTCGCACATCGACTGCAGTCCGTAACGGATTCCGTTATCGCGCATGTGATGCGCGAGCCGAGTCATCAGAATGGCACCCGATCCACCGAGTGGGTGGCCGACTGCGATCGCGCCGCCGAGCGGATTCAACCGATCGATGGCGGCGCCGGTTTCCGCCTGCCAAGCTAGCGGAACGGGCGCGAATGCCTCGTTGATCTCGAAGGCGCCGATGTCGTCGATGGACAACCCTGACCGCTCCAATGCCTTTGCCGTGGCGGCAATCGGACCGGTGAGCATGATGACAGGATCATCGGCCGCGACAACTGCTGTGTGAATACGGACGAGGGGCTTCCAGCCACGTGCTCGGGCGTACTCACTGGTCGTGACGAGTGTGGCGCCCGCTCCGTCGGAAATCTGAGAAGAGTTGCCGGCGTGGATCACTCCGTCAGCGTCGAATGCTGCCGGCAGTTTCGCGAGCGACTCCAGGCTTCCTCCTCGCCGAATTCCTTCGTCCTGAGATAAGTCGGCGATCGGAGCAATCTGTCCGGTAAATGCACCCGCATCGGTGGCGCGCGCCGCGAGTTCGTGTGAGCGGAGGGAGTATTCGTCAAGAGCCGTCCGTGTGAGTGTCCATTTGCGGGCCATCATTTCGGCGCCGGTTCCCTGACTGAATCCGTCGACGCCGAATCGTTCGAGTACCGAAGCGGGGAAATGTTCACCGTTCTTGCTGGCGGTTCCCATCGGCACTCGTGACATCGATTCGACGCCGCCCGCTACGACCACGTCGTTCTGGCCGGAGATGACGGTGGCCGCGGCGAAGGAGACTGCCTGTTGGCTCGATCCGCAGGCGCGGGTCAGCGTGACACCTGGAACGCTGTCGGGCCAACCGGCGGCGAGTGCCGCTGTGCGGGCGATGCTTCCGGCCTGTTCGCCGACCTGACTGACGCATCCCCAGATCACGTCGTCGACCGTTGCCGCGTCGAGTCCGGTCCGTTCGGCGAGTGCACGCAGCACGTGTGCAGACAGATCCGCCGGATGGATCTCCGAGAGGGCGCGGCCGCGTCGGCCGATCGGTGTACGTACTGCGTCGACGATGACGGCATCTCGCATGTGTCTCTCCTGCTGTTCGTGCCCGGTGTTGCGACTGTGCGGTCGGGGCGTGCTTCGAGTCGATCACGCGCAAGGGCGACCCGGCAATGTCTTTCGGTGAATGGCTTTGTTAGCGAATGGCTATGAGTGGAGTTCTCAGCCGCGGATGAGCTTTCGGTCGCGGTCGGGATTGGCGAAGACGAGGACCAGAACCGCTGCAATGACGCCGATGATGCCGATTGCCTGGAAGGACTGGGCATAACCGTCGGCAGCCGTTGCGGCGTTATCCACGATGACTCCCGTTGCGTAAGGCGCAATCAGGCCACCGATCGACATGATGGCGAGGAAGAATCCCATGGTTCCGGCAGTCTGCTGCGGCGGGCACAGTTCGGAGATCGCGGCGTTGATGAGTGGGAAAGTGATTGCCGAGAATCCGTAGCCGATCGACACCATGGCGACCGCGACGGCGGGAGCGGAGATCTGGGGGAGGAACAGGAGAATCGATCCGCAGATCAGAACGCCGACACAGGGAACGATGATGCGAACTGTGCGAGATGTGAAACCGCGGCCGATCAGCTTGTCGGTGACGGAACCGGAGGTGATCATGAGGATCAGGCCCACGATCGACGGCAGTGCAAACATCGAACCGGCTTGCATCGCACTGTAACCGAGGCCGACCTCGAAGTACGACGGCAGCCAGGTGAGGACGACGGTGGTCAGCGCGTAGATGGCGGCGATGAGGAAGCAGCAGCTGACAAACGTGCGGGAGAGCAGGATCTTGCGCCACGGAACGTTCGGTTCGGTGACTGCTTTTGCAGTCGTCTCGACTGCTCCTTCGGTATCTGCTTGCTTGGTCGCCTTGACTGCCTTGCTCGTGTACGGTCCTTCGGACCAACCGGCCAGCCAGCAACCCATCCACACCAGACCGAGAACGGAGAGCGAGAGAACTGCTGCGCGCCAACCGTAATGAACGGCGATGAACGTCAGCACGGGAGCGAGGGCGATCTTTGCGACGGAAGCGGATCCGGCGAGCATCGCGCCGGGAAGGCCGCGCTTGGCCGGTGGGTGCCACGAATATGCGGCGGTGTGCATCAGAGCTGAACTGGGTCCTTCGGCAAGTCCGAGCAGCATCCTCGAGACGATCAGCATTGCGAGACTTGCGCCGAGAACGAGGGGGAGCATGACCACGGACCAGATCGCCGCCAAGATCAGCAGCGCCCAACGAAGGGTCAGGTACTTGTTCAGGGGTCCGGCCATGAAGCCACCGATGCAGAACATCAGGAAGAACAGTGAGCCGACCATGCCGATTTGCGATGACTTCAGTCCGAGCTCACGGGCAAGCGGCTGAGCGATGATTCCGAGGACTGCTTTGTCGGCGTAGTTGACGACGTAGAGGAAGACGACCAGTCCGGTCATCGTCCATGCACGCTTGCGGGTGCCGAAGACCGGGACGACAGACGATTCTGGTTGGACGTCGTTACGATGCTGCGCGATGTTGGTCACGGGCGTCCCTTCGAGGTTGGTAGGCGGTGGCGATCGTGATCGAAGCACGGCCTCGAAGCGATCGATTGTGTGCGTTGCCGGCTGTCCTATTCAACGTGTTCTGGATCACTTTCGGCAATGTCGCGTCGGTGATCGGAACGATAGCGGTTACCTATGTATCGCAGGTCAGGGGGTATTGGAATGCCCTATCGGACACATAGGTGATGGGTGTTGGATCGCACGCGGCAAATTGAGGCAAGGTGAGAAAAAGGATCACCCTCGTTTCCCTTGACCGACTGGAGTTCATACATGCAGCGCACCGTGTTCAACGAGGATCACGAGGCATTCCGGGCAACCGTCCGCGATTTCATCGCGAAGGAAGTGACGCCAGTCCACGAGAAGTGGGAAGAAGACGGTCACCCGCCCCGTGATTTCTATCGCCGGTTGGGTGAGCTGGGCGTACTCGGAATTCAGGTTCCGGAGGAATATGGCGGAGGCGGTGAGTCCTCGCTCAAGTTCAATGTCGTCGTAGCTGAGGAAGTTGCCGCGGCCGGGGCCTCGTTCGGCTCGCAGTCGGTCCATACGAACCTCATCCTGCCGTACCTGCTCGAGTACGCAAACGAGGAACAGAAGAATCGGTGGCTGCCCGGGTTTGCATCCGGCGATCTGATGTTCGCGATTGCGATGACCGAACCGGGAACGGGCTCGGATCTGGCGAACATCGCGACGTCGGCCAAGCTGTCCGAGGACGGTACGCACTATGTGCTCAACGGAGCCAAGACGTTCATCACCGGCGGCGTGCTTGCCGATCGCATTCTGGTGGTGTGCCGGACCGCGCCCAGTACCGCGGAGAACCGTCGTAGTGGATTGTCGATTCTGGTGGTCGATACATCGTCACCGGGTTTCTCGGTGGGGCGCAAGATCAACAAGATCGGGCTCAAGACCTCGGACACCGCGGAGCTGTCGTTTGTCGACGTCCAGGTGCCCGTCGAGGATCGGCTCGGCGAGGAAGGTGACGGCTTCAGCTATCTGACCCACAACCTGGCGCAGGAACGACTGACCATTGCTTTCGGTGCGGCCGCGACGGCCACTGCAGCACTTCGATTTGCCATCGATTACGTCAAGGATCGCAAGGTCTTCGGCAAGCCGGTTGCGGCCTTCCAGAACACCAAATTCGTTCTGGCGGAGTGCGCTACCGAAGTTGATGCAATCCAGTTGGTGTCCGACAACGCACTGGAGTGTCATGACCGTGGCACGCTGACCATCGCCGATGCAGCAAAGGCAAAGCTGTTCTGCACCGAGGCGGCCGGTCGAGTAATCGACAAATGCCTCCAGTTGCACGGCGGGTACGGGTACATCACCGAGTACCCCATCGCGCGCCTCTACGCTGATACACGCGTCACGCGAATCTACGGTGGTACAAGTGAAGTCATGAAAACCATCATCGCAAAAGATCTTGGCCTCTGACAGTTCTTGTGTACCTACAACTTCGGCCTCGGGAGAGTTTCCCGAGGCCGAAGTTGTATGCAGGTGATCAGAGTGCCGGAACGCCGACTGTGCCGTTCTTTGCCAGCTCGGCCGCACGATCTGCAGTCGTGCCGAGGATCTCGGCCAGTACGGTCACGGAATTTTCGCCGACTACCGGGGCGGGGCCGGTTGTGAAGTGAGTTCCGTTGAATGATGCGGGATGACCGGCGGCGAGGTAGGACCCGATGCGAGGTTGTTCGAGCGTCGTGAACATCGGGTTCTTTTCGAGTTCGCCGGATTCGACAACCGTTTCGAAACTCCGGTAGCGCTCGGACAGGATCGATGTCTTGTCCAGTGCTGCAGCGACTTCGAAACCGCTGTGTTCGCGGAACCAACGTGAGAACAGTGCGGTGAGCACCTCGCGGTGGGTGTACCTGTCGGCTTCGGTGGTGAAATCTGCGCCCAGTGCGGCTTCGACGGCTTCGACGGCGACGGTTGTGCCGGTCATGGCCGTGAGGTCACGGAAATGGCGGGTGGTCAGCGCGACGATCATGAAACGTTCGTTGTCGCTGGTGAGGAAATCGATTCCGTACGTTCCGTACACCGCGTTGCCGCCGGACGTGCGGCTGTGTCCGTTGATCTGGACCTCGGTGAAGTACCCGAGTGTGCCCGCCGTTGCGAGCGCGACGTCTTCGAGGGGGAGCGTGATCTGTGAACCCTCGCCGGTGTTGTCACGTTTGCGTGCTGCGGAGGTAATCGCCAGTGCCGCATGCAATCCACAGGCCATGTCCCAGGCAGGGAGTACGTGATTGACGACGCCGGCGTGGTCTGCAGGCCCGGTCATCATCGGAAATCCCAACCCGGCGTTGACGGTGTAGTCGACTCCGGGGGAGCCGTCGCGGCGGCCCAGGATTTCGAGGGTGATGACGTCCTCTCGCAGGGCGGCGAGGGTGGTGTGGCTCATCCACGCGCGTCCGCCCGCGTTGGTGACCAGGATGCCGTTGCCGGGGCCGGGTGCGGTGACCAGTTGTTGCACCAATGCCTGTCCCTCTTCGGAGCGCATGTTCACGGCGAGTGACTTCTTGCCCTTGTTCAGACCCGTCCAGTAGATGCTCTCGCCCTGGTCGGTCACCGGCCAACGGTTGTAATCGGAAGCGCCGCCGATGGGATCGATTCGGATGACCTCGGCGCCGAGTTGGGAGAGAGTCAGCCCGCACAGGGGAGCCGCGACGAAGCTGGAGATCTCGATGATGCGGAGTCCTGCCAACGGGCCGGCGGAGGTGTTCTGGGTGGTCATGATGGTCCTTAGCGTGTCGGTCATGCCATCAGAGCTGTGAATCGCCAGTCCAGCACGGGAGTGTCGGTGGCAGAGCTGTTGTGGGAGTAGACAAGTGATCGAAGCTCGACGGCAGTGCCGTGTTCGAGTGGAGTGGCGCTCTCGACGCGGAGTTCGCTGGTGAGTGTATCGCCTTCGTGGACGGGTCCGGTGTGATCACATGAGTGCCATCCGAGGACGGTGACCAGGTTCGGGAGTGCCCGAGTTGCCTGCGCGAGGGCGATACCGATGGTGTGGCCACCGTAGACAAGACGGCCATGGGCGCCGACGCGTTCGTCGTGATGCGTCGCCGCGATATTGAGGCTCAACCGGGCGAGCTCGGGTGCGCTGGACACGACGTCGCTGCTGCTGCGGTGGATCGAACCGACCAGAACCTGCTCGAAGTGCTTGCCGGGAACCTTGTTTCGATAGGCGTCAAGGTTCCAGTTTGTCGGCGTCACAAACGGGGCGACTGCGTCAGGGCCGATGGACGACAGATCGTCGTTGTGCCGCGTGCGCCCGTCGTCGGGATTGCCGCTCAGTGGCAGCATCGCACAACGGTAGAAGTCCAGAACGGTGTTGCCGTTCTGGTCCGTGGACGTCATCCGCAGTGCCGCAAGGCCGGTGGGGGCGCGACCGGGCTTGGACGAGTTTTCGCGCAGTCCCACCACCTCGGTACGCGTGTACAGGGTGTCGCCGAGAACGGGGAACCTGTGGAATCGCAGTCCGCGGTAGAACAGGTTGGCCTTCACGTGGTGGGTAACCACCGTGGACTGGCCGATCGCGATGTCGGTTACCAAGCCGGGATTGGCAACGGGTGCAGCACTTCCCGTAACTGCAGTCGAGAGATGGGCGTCGAGGGAAAGTCGCATCCGGTCGCCGAGGATGGCCTGATGGGTGGCGGCGAGGCCACTCGTCAGCGTTACGGCGGGCGCTTCGTCGTAAACCTGCCCGTGGGTGAGCTCGTCGAAATACGGTCCACCTACATAATGCTCGGCGGCGTAATGGTCGCTCCCATTCTGTGTGCTCATACGCTGACTCCTTCTGCTCGGGCAAGTGTGCGACGTGCTGCGACGGCGACGGCTTCGTCGAGCATCTGGCCGTCGAGTTGCGCTGCGCCGGCGCCGGAGGCTTCGGCTTCTTCGAGTGCGCCCAGGACGCGTCGGGCGTCGGTGACATCGGAGTCCGATGGTGTGAATGCCGCAGTAGCGGAATCGATCTGTGCCGGGTGGATAACCCACTTTCCGTCGAATCCGAGCGCGCTGGTCCAGGCCGCGGAGTGGCGGAAGGCGTCGTCGTCGGTGATCCCGAGGAAGGGGCCGTCGATGGCAGCGATACCGGCAGTGCGGCAGGCGATCAGAATTCTGTCCTGCACGGCCAGCCAGTGCTCCGGGAGAGCGGTCCGCGAGCGTCCCAGTGCTGCACCGAGATCGGCGTATCCGATGACGATTGCCTGAAGGCGCGTCGTCGATCGGGTGACGGCGTCGACGTTCGAGACGCCCAACGGTGTCTCGATAAGCGCTTGCAGGGTAACGGAGTTTCCGCCTGCTGCCACGAGAAGCCGCTGCGCTTCGAGGAGTTCCTCGGCAGACTCCACCTTCGGGACTATCGCACTGGTCAACGATTCGCCGAGTGCGCCGCACGCGGTCATGTCGGCGACGAACCACGGGGTGGTCGGTCCGTTGACGCGCACGGACACGGTTCGGGTTGCGCCGAACTCGCGAACAAGTTCGGTGACAAGCTCGCGGGCGGTGTTTTTATTGGCCGTGGTGACGGCGTCTTCGAGATCGAGGATCACCTCGTCCGCGGTCGAGTTCAGTGCTTTGCGTGCTTTGCGCTCGTCTGATCCGGGAGCGACCAGGGCGGTGCGGCGTCGGACAGATCGGTACTCGTTGTTAGTCACGTGTGTCGATTACCTCGATCAGGGCCCAAATGTACGGCCAGTTGAAAATGTGGTGAGTTGCCGTGAATCAGTCGAAATTGCGTGGCTATTTCCAGAATTGCACTGGTTTTCCCACGATGCTGACAGCATTTGCGGGTGACTGTCAAGGCGAAGTGTTGACAAAGGGCCAACAATGGCTAAATATGGCCGTACAAACTTTGAACAATGTCGAGGCGGATTCATGCTCAAGCTCAACGACGAAGAGACCTTCCTGGTCGACACGGTGCGATCGTTCATAGATCGCGAGGTCAAGCCCTCCGTGCAGGAGGTGGAGCACGCGAACGAATATCCCGAAAAGTGGATCGACCAGATGAAGCAGATCGGGATCTACGGCCTCGCCATTCCCGAGGAATACGGTGGATGCCCTGTATCGATGCCTTGCTATGCGCAGGTAACCCAGGAGCTGTCCAGAGGTTGGATGACGCTAGCGGGTGCAATGGGTGGCCATACGGTGGTAGCCAAGCTCATCACCCTGTTCGGCACCGAGGAACAGAAACTGAAGTATCTGCCGCTGATGGCAACCGGTGAAATTCGAGCCACCATGGCTCTTACCGAACCGGGTGGTGGCTCCGATCTGCAGGCGATGACAACCAACGCCAAGAGTGACGGTACCGATCTGGTCATCAACGGAGCCAAGACCTGGATCACCAATGCGCGGCGATCCGGTGTGATCGCACTGTTGTGCAAGACGGATCCTTCGGCAAGTCCGCGGCATGCCGGTATCTCGATCGTCCTGGTCGAACAGGGCGAGGGGCTCAACGTTTCCCGTGATCTCCCCAAGCTCGGCTACAAGGGCGTCGAGAGCTGCGAGTTGTCCTTCGACAACTACCGCATCTCTGAAGACGCGATCCTCGGCGGCGTGCCTGGTAAGGGTTTCGGTCAGATGATGAAGGGCCTCGAAACCGGCCGTATCCAGGTGGCTTGCCGGGCGCTCGGTGTTGCGACCGCTGCACTCGAGGATTCGCTTGCCTACGCGCAGCAGCGTGAAAGCTTCGGCAAACCGATCTGGAAGCATCAGTCGATCGGTAACTACCTCGCGGACATGGCGACGAAGCTGACCGCGGCTCGGCAATTGACCTGGCACGCGGCAGAGAAGTACGACAGCGGCGAGCGGTGCGACATGGAAGCCGGAATGGCCAAGCTGTATGCGTCCGAGGTTGCCATGGAAATTGCGTTGTCCGCGGTCCGCATTCACGGTGGCTACGGTTATTCGACGGAATACGACGTAGAGCGCTACTTCCGGGACGCCCCACTGATGATCGTGGGCGAGGGCACCAACGAGATTCAGCGCAATGTCATCGTCGCGCAGCTGGTTGCGCGCGGTGGTCTGTGACCACTCGGTGAGCCAGTAGAATCTGAATGCTATGAGCGGTAAGGAAAGAGAGACGGAGCCGGCGTATCAACGCCTCTCCCGTGAGCTTCGTCAGCAGATATCCGCCGGAACTTACCGCGACGGTCTTCAGTTACCCACCGAATCCGAACTGGCGACGCAGCACAGTGTGAGCCGCCAGACGGTTCGACGAGCATTCCACGACCTGGTTTCCGAAGGCATCGTGTATCGGGTCCCGGGTCGTGGCACGTTCGTGACGGAGAACACCGGCCAGTATCTGCGGCATCTGGGGTCCATCGAAGACCTGATGAACCTGTCGAAGGACACGACAATGGAAGTCGTCGCGCCACTGGTTCGGCGTGTGGACATCGAAGCGGCAAGCAGGCTCCGGTTGGATACGGATGTGGTGTATACGGTGGTGTTTCGCCGATTTCACGAAGGCATTCCCTTTGTGCAGACTACCGCGCACCTGCCCGAAGCTGTTGCCCGTCACATCGTCGACGCACCCGAAATGTTGGCAGGTGCCGTCAGCTCCTATACCGTGATCGGGTTATTGGAGCCACTGTTGGACAGTCCGATAATCGAAGCAGCGCAGTCGATTACGGTGGCACCGGCTACTGCTGACGTTGCCAGGGACGTGAATTGTGAACCCGGGCATGCGATGTTGCGCGTCGATCGCCTGTATACCAACGCTGCCGGTCTGGCCAACGAATTGTCCGTCAGCTACTTCCTGCCCGAGCAGTACACCTATCGAGTGACGCTACGACGAGGCGCGCACTAGCGGTTCCCGCGGTCGTATCTCGTTGTCACCCAAAATCTCTCAGGAGAGACCATGCGAGTATTCAACGGAATCGACGACGTCGAGTCGGCAGTAGGCGAGCACCTCGGATACAGCGAGTGGTTTCCGGTCACCCAGGAGCGAGTCGACAAGTTTGCCGACGCGACAGAAGATCACCAGTGGATTCACGTGGATCCCGAACGCGCCGCGCAGGGTCCGTACGGCGGCACCATTGCACACGGCTACCTGACCCTGTCACTGCTGCCTGTGCTCGGTGCCCAGGTGATGCGCGTCGACGGCATTGCCATGACTGTCAACTACGGCAGCAACAAGGTTCGCTTCCCAGAGCCGGTCAAGGTCGGTTCGTCGGTTCGCGCAGGCGCTGAAATTCTGTCGTTCGAGCGCACTGCGAAGGGCGCGACGATTGTCGTGCGCTACACGATCGAGATCAAGGGCGCTACCAAGCCTGCGCTTGTTGCCGAGACGGTTCGCCTGCTTGTCGCCTGATTCATTCTCACACTTACAGAACAAGATTCGAGGAAATCATGAAACGAGCAGCGCTGGTTGCGCCGGTTCGGACCGGGGTGGGCCGCTTCGGCGGGGCACTGCGTGACGTACCTGCCGAGACTTTGGCAGCCACAGTGATCAAGGAGACGGTTCGTCGCAGCGGCATCGACCCTGCCCGCATCGACGATGTTGCGATGGGGCAGTCGTACGCCAATTCGGAGGCACCGTGCATCGGCCGGTGGGCAGCGCTCGAGGCCGGGCTTCCCATCTCGGTTGCCGGTTTCCAGACGGATCGCCGATGCGGAACGGGCCTGCAGGCCATCATCACCGCGGCGATGATGGTTCAAACAGGCGCTGCTGATGTGGTTCTCGCGGGCGGTGTCGAATCAATGAGTGGCATCGAGCACTACACCACCGGAGCGCGATGGGGCACCAAAGCCGGTGGGCTGCAACTGTTCGACAGGCTCGATCGTGGGCGTGAGCGGTCACAGCCGGAGTGGCGATTCGGCAAGATCAGCGGCATGATCGAAACCGCCGAGAATGTCGCGCAACGCTGCGACATCAGTCGCGAGCAGTCTGATCAGTTTGCGGTTGACAGTCATCGCAAGGCAACGGCAGCGCGAGATTCCGGCCGTTTCGACACCGAGATCGTCTCCGTGGAACTGACCGATCGTAAGGGCAACGTCACGGAGTTCCGCAGCGACGAGGGAATTCGCGACGACACGTCGATGGACACACTCGGTCGGTTGCGGACCGTCACGAAGGGGGGCGTCGTCACGGCCGGAAATGCCAGTCAGCAGAATGACGCTGCGGCTGCGATGTTGGTGGTTGCCGAAGATCGACTGGACGAGTTGGGTCTCGAACCGATCGGCTTCCTGGACAGTTGGGCTGCCGCCGGCTGTGAACCCGCGCTGATGGGACTCGGACCCGTCGCAGCAGTATCGAAGCTCTTTGCCCGGACCGGCGGCAGCTTCTCCGATTTCGAGTTGGTGGAGCTGAACGAGGCATTTGCGTGCCAGGTTCTCGGCGTCGTGAAGGAATGGGGCTTCGAGGACCTCGATCGGCTCAACGTCAACGGGTCCGGAATTTCACTCGGACATCCCGTCGGTGCGACGGGTGCCCGAATGACGACTACAGCCCTGCATGAACTCAGTCGCCGCGGTAGCGGAAAAGCGCTGCTGACCATGTGTATCGGCGGCGGGCAGGGCCTGGCCGCTGTGGTGGAATCCGCCTGAGCGTCCCCTGGGTACACTCCGTATGAGGGATAACAGCACTACGGAGGCGGTCGGGCATGGAGTCAAGCGGCGCTTTGAACATCGCCGATGTCCGGCGCGGGCAGGCGGCGCTCGAGGGCCTGGACGTGACTGTGTGGTCCAACAGGTTTGAACTGCTGTCCGATGCCAATCGCCTTCGGCTTCTCCTGTGTCTGCATCACGCGCCGGGGATCTGCGTCACGGACCTGTCCGTGGCATTGGGAATGAGCGGGACGGCTGTCTCGCATGCACTTCGGCTGCTTCGGAGCCAGGGGTGGGTGACAGCGACGCGAGACGGCCGTTCGATGCGCTACCAATTGGCTGACGACACCGTTCACCAGCTACTTCACTCGATCGGTGCCACGCACTTCGGCGACGATCCCACACATGGTCACTCGCACGACTGAATTACCACGACTGAACTACCACGCCTGAACTACGGAGTGGCGAAGAATTTCTCCACTGCCGGTGCGGCATTCGGGTTTCCGTTCATGATGCCGTTGCCCAGACCGATACCCGTTCCGATGGCTCCGCCGACGATGCATCCGGCGATGAAGTTGGGGAAGATCGACAAGCACCCAATCCCGATACCTGTGGCCGCACCGCCGAGCGTCGACTGCAAGCCGCCGTTGTTCCACCCGATATTGATTTCGTTCGTCATGGTGTCGAACGCAGCTTGTTTGGCATCGTTACCCGGGAAAAGCGTCGCTGCAGTCGGACTGTTCGTGCTTACCGGTTGGTTGAACGGATCGAAGCCGGTGTTCGGAGCTGCAACAGCCGTGCCGGCGCCTGCGCCGACGGCAGCAACGACAATCGCGGTCATGGTCAGAGTTCGGGACAGTTTCATGGGGAAAGCCAATCTGTCTGTGTGGAACTTTCGGGCACAAGCGGACCCGTCGAGCACTGCGATGCGCTCGCAAGCAGAGCCTTGCACGCGACGGGTCGTGACAAGTGGCTACCCGGCCCCCACACTCCTGAAACCGCCCAGTCTCATTCGTTTCTACAGGTTGTGCCGGATTGTTCGTCGGAGCGACGAGTGCTGCTTGCTTTTGCTCGCGCTCTGCCTGATCGCACGTAGCTGGGCTCAGCCGAGGCAGGCCATTTTGCATCATGTCAAGTGCCCGTCGAAGGCCGGTTCGTTGACTATGGTGCATCTGCACCACGGGTGGGTTGATAGAGCTATAGGTACCGAAAAGGGCTGCTTTTATTCCCAGTGCTGACCTTCTCGTGATTGTGCGCGCGCATCTGTGTGAGGGGCTCGCGCAATCGTATTTCTTGGTCGTCTTCGCGCCGTCACGCTGTTTCGGGAGCGACTCGGTGCCGTTGTCTTCAATCCGCGCCTAGCAGTGCGACTGTAGCGGTTACCGACGGAGTTGCTGCCCACTGCGCCCATGTTCGGATCGGGATCTGCGATTGTGAACAGTGATCGAAGGTTTTGTGTGCGAGCGCCCACGAGGATGGTGCTTGCTACGTTCGGGTGTCGACCCGCGGTCGACAGTGGCGCCAGACGTTCCCGGCGGGCGTCCTCGATGCTGCGCAGCAGAAGATCGGCGCTGCAATGACATTGGGACCCTATTTCGGCGGTCGTGGAGTTCGCTCGTGTACGGCTTTCGTGGCTGGTGCCGGTGCCATATTCCGTCGGATCACGTTGACACGCCGTTTCGCAGGCATATTCACGTGAGGCAACGAAGGAGTTGCGGGGGCAATCTCGAATGAGTCGACAAGTGGTCTTGCATCCTGAGGTAATTCATACTAATAATTAGCATGTTAATGAGTGATGCGGCACACGTCGATGAATGTCGGGCAGTGCGCATCACCGGAAGCAATGCCACGTGCGTTGACAGTCTCGAAGGAGGAAACACGATGCCTGCTGGCACCGTTACAGGGAACGAGTTTGCGACGGTGCTTGCTCGCTTGGAGCGCCTTGAACAGATCGAGGCGGCACGTGGTGTGTTCGCGGCCTACGCAACTGCTGTCGACAACCATGATGCCGACGCGCTTCGTCGTCTATATACCGCGCGCAGCGTTCTCGACACTCGTGTTGGAACCTTCACCGGTACAGACGAAATCGTAGAGTTCTTCGTCCGGTCGTGGGCTGCCGGACCGACAGGTAAACGGCACTTTATATCCAATATCGCGCCGACCTGGGTGTCCCCGAACGTCGTCTCCTTGGAAGCCTATTTTCTGTATGTCGGTCGGCCACTACAGGACTCCGGGATCGGTTGGGGTACTTACCGCTGCACTGTCGATACCGCCGATCCGCTGACCCTGATCGACCACAAGATCGCCGTAGAAGTGGGAACAACTCTCGAGGCCGGCTGGTCTGCGCCAATCGGACGCTGACAGCGACTCCGCGGGAAAGTCAAGGAAGAGGATTCGAGCCCAATGACC
Organism: Rhodococcus globerulus; assembly: GCF_019334125.1. NCBI lineage: Bacteria > Bacillati > Actinomycetota > Actinomycetes > Mycobacteriales > Nocardiaceae > Rhodococcus > Rhodococcus globerulus. The sequence goes on along the minus strand of NZ_CP079698.1, from coordinate 3,535,145 downwards.
TATGTGATCACCCAGCCGTGTTGCAACGACGCGAGTTGTGTCAGCGTGTGTCCGGTGAACTGCATCCATCCCACTCCCGACGAGCCGGAGTTCTTGCGGACCGAGATGTTGTTCATCGACCCCGCGACCTGCATTGACTGTGGAGCATGCGTAGAGGAGTGTCCTGTCGAGGCAATTCTCGACGACGAGTCGCTCGACGAGGGACAGCAGCGATATCTGCAGATCAATGCCGACTATTACACCGATCATGATGTGACCGCTGGGCTGGTCGTGCCTGGCAAGAATCTTCCACTCATCGACGGTGATCAGTTGAATGTCGCAATCGTCGGGGCGGGGCCCGCAGCCTTCTATGCGGCCGCAGAACTGGTGAAACACCCAGCCGTGCGCGTCAACATGTTCGATCGGCTTCCCACTCCGTATGGGCTGGTCCGTGCTGGTGTGGCGCCCGATCATCCTTCGACGAAACAGGTGGAGAAGACCTTCGCTTCCGTCGCCTCGAAGAAGTCGTTCGAGTATTTCCTCAACGTGGAGGTCGGCCGCCACGTAAGTGCCGACGAACTGCGTGAACGGTACGGAGCAGTCATCTACGCGCACGGCGCGTCCGCGGACAAACGATTGGGAATTGTCGGCGAGGACCGCTCCGGCAGTATTGCGGCAACTGATTTCGTGGCCTGGTACAACGGGCATCCGGACTACGCGGATCGCCAGTTCGATCTGTCCGGCTCGCGAGCAGTTGTCGTCGGCAATGGCAACGTTGCGCTGGACGTGGCTCGGATACTGCTTACGAACCCTGATCTACTCGGGACCACCGATATCGCGGATCATGCTCTCGAGGCCCTGCGCGAGTCACAGATCCAGGAGGTCGTGATCATGGCTCGGAGGGGGATCGCGCAGGCTGCGTATACCGTCGGGGAGTTTCTTGCAATGGGTGACCTACCGGGTGTGGATGTGATCATCGCTCCCGATGAGCTGGTCTTGGATCCGGCAAATGCGCAGGCGCGCCTTGACGGAACTCTCGACTCGACGATTGCGACAAAGCTGCGGATCGCCGAGGAATTCGCCGCTCGGATGCCGACCCCACGGGCCAAGCGGGTCGTGTTCCGGTATCTGGTCTCGCCTGTTGCGATCGACGGTGCCGATGACCGAACAGACGCGGTGCGGTGTGTGCGCAACGAGTTCAGTGAGGTGTCGGGTAGCAGCGCGTCTGTCGCAGCAACAGGTGAGGAGTTCGACCTGCCAGCCACGTTGGTGATGCGCGCCATCGGATATACCGGTCTCCCTCTTGACGGCGTGCCCTTCGACGACGTGACCGGGGTTGTTCCCAATGTCGAAGGGCGAGTCGTCGGTACCGCTCGAGGGGACGTAGTACCCGGGGTCTATGTGACAGGGTGGATCAAACGCGGTGCCACCGGCGGTATCGGTCGAAATCGTATGTGCGGGGAAGAGACTGCGCGAGCGGTTGTGGCGGACCTCCGCGCCGGGGCGCTTCCCGAACCGAGCAAGTCCCCAGCAGACATCGTCGATCTGGTTTCCGGGCGAGGTGCGAACCCTGTCGACGGAGCAGGTTGGAAGAAGATCGACGCGGTTGAACGTGCGGCCGGAACGGAAACGGGCCGTCGCCGAGTCAAGCTGATACGTATCGACGAGATGGCATCCGTAGCGCGAGGTTGAAGTTCGAAACATAGTGAAGACCAGAGTGATTGGTCGACAGGGATTTATGTGGATCATTGATGAAAGTCGACGACGGGAGTAGTAATGTCCGATCGATTGCACGGCAAGGTCGCCGTGATCACCGGCGCAGCGAGCGGGATCGGCGAAGGAACCGCACGCCGATTCGTGGCTGAGGGTGCGTGTGTAGTCATCGCAGACCTCCAGGTGAGCGCGGGTGAAGCCTTGGCCGCCGAACTCGGCGAGGCAGCTTTGTTCGTGCGGACCGACGTTACCGAGGAATCGAATATTGCAGCAGCTGTCGACGCGGCGGTTGAGCAGTTCGGATGTCTTGACGTGATGTTCAACAATGCGGGCATCATGGGTGCGATGGGCCCGATTGCGAAGTTGCGGTCCGATGACGTCGACATCACGATTGCAGTCAATCTTCGGGCGACACTGCTAGGAATGAAACATGCTGCTCGCGTGATGATTCCGCGCAAACAAGGTGTAATTCTCTCGACGTCGAGCCCGGCAGGTGTGATGGGCGGGGTCGGTCCGCATGCGTATAGCGCGACAAAAGCCGGAATCATCGGACTCACGCAGTCCGTGGCCGCCGAACTGCGTCCGCACGGCATCAGAGTCAATGCGGTAATACCGGGGGCTGTGGTTTCGGCGATGACCGCAGACCTCACGGCGGGCGGCGCGGACGATATCGACGGAGCCAGGGCCTCGCTCGGTCGTACTGCATTGATGGGCCGCCCGGGGACCCCTGAGGATATTGCGGCCGCCGCGCTGTACCTGGTCAGTGACGATGCATCCTTCGTGACCGGAATCGCGCTTCCGGTAGATGCGGGTATGACTCGGGCAGGTGGCACGGCGCCATTCAGCACGGGCCGTCACGAGGAGCCATCCTCGTTCCTGCATGCCGGCCTGCGCGGCTGATCCTTCTTTCGCTTCGTATTTCAACGAGTCTGTCGCTACCGAGGCGGTCGCTCACGTTCGCTCAGACACGATCAACATGAGAAGGCAGAAAATGAACACTGGAAAGCGAGTACTGGTTACCGGCGCTGCAATGGGGATGGGACGTGAGATTGCGCTCGAATTCGCTCGGCAAGGTGCCGAACATGTCACGGTTGCCGATCTCGATCTGGCTAAGGCAGAGGTGGTTGCGGCGCAGGTGCGCGAACTCGGCGCGAAAGCCGTTGCGGTGCATGTCGATCTGCGCCATTCGGATCAAGTCCGGGCAATGGTCGAGAAGTCGGTGGAGTCTGCCGGCGGTCTGGACGTTCTGATCAACAATGCGGGCGTTCTGGATACTGTCTTCTGTGATACGGCGAGTATCGAGGAGTTGACCGAGGAAGCGTGGGACGCGGTCTATGCGGTCAACGTCAAGGCGATGTGGTTGGCGACAAAGTTCGCGGCGCCGCACCTTCGGGCGTCGGATCGAGGTCCTTCGGTGGTGAATGCCGCGTCGGTGGCGGGCATGACGGGATACTCCTTGCCGGCGTACGCGTCGAGTAAGGGCGCAGTCATTCAGCTCACCCGGACCACAGCGATCGCGCTTGCGCCGGATATCCGCGCAAATTGCTTCTGCCCCGGTTCGATCAAGACTCCGATGGCCGACGCGCATCTCGCCGACGCAGAGGACAAGGAACAGCGAGAGCGTGAAATGAGTGGCACGCACTTGATTCCGCGGCGTGGGGAGCCGGTGGAAGTTGCGGCACTGGTGTGTTTCCTGACGTCTGATGCGGCGTCCTTCATAACTGGGGGCGTCTACCCCGTGGACGGTGGGACGACCTCGTGGCGGGGCGTGCGGGCGTGACCTGGGCCTTGTCCCGGAGCTCCGGCAATCCTTGACAACTCAGCAATAGAGACTAATGATAGTCATAGATTTAGGGTGATCTGGAACACGCAGGTTGCGGGTCGCCATCCTACGAACGGGAGTCGTGATGAGCTTTCTGACTATCGAGAAGAGTCGCTGCCAGGGTCACGGACGCTGCTACAGCGTCGCCCCTGACCTTCTTTCGGACGACGAGCAAGGCTATGTCGCCGAGACGGGCGAGATTGCGGTACCGGCCCAGTTCGAGGCGCAGGCGGAGGAGGCTGTCAATGCCTGCCCCGAGATTGCCATCCGCCGCTCTACAGGCACGGTCTGAGCCTATGCTCCACCACCTCAAGGTTCTCGATCTCACTGATCATCGGGGGCTCGCGTGCGGCCGCCTTCTGGCAGATCTCGGCGCGGATGTCGTTCAGGTGGAACCGCAGGGCGGGTCGACTGCCCGGTCGGCGACTCCGCTCGACACTCGCGGCAGGTCGATGTTCTGGGAGACGTTCTCCGCCAACAAAAGAGGTATCGCTCTTGACACCTCGGCGCCCGACGGTGCTCGGTGCCTGGACGCCCTGCTCGAAGTTGCCGACATTGTGGTGACGTCGATGCCCGTGCCAGATCTCGAGCGGCTTGGTCTGCATCCCGAACGGACCACGGCAGCACATCCCGAACTCGTTCATGTGGCTATCACTCCGTTCGGCCTGACCGGGCCGAAATCCAGGTATCTCGATTCCGATCTCGTCATCTGGGCTGCGGGTGGGCCACTCGATCCCCATCGTGACGGCGACCTCCCGCCGCTTCGGATCAGCGTCGAGCAGGCGTATCTGCACGCGGCGACCGACGCGGCGGCCGGCGCACTACTGGCCCATCGGGTCCGGGGCGCCGACGGCCGTGGCCAGGTTGTCGATGTGTCCGCGCAGGCCAGTTTGGGGGTCGCGACCCTTGGTCGGGTGTTGGCGCACACGGCCGGGGATGCCAAGCCTCAGTGGCACCAGCAACCCACATTCAAGGCGGCGAAGCCCGCACCGGAGCGCGTCGACCAAAGTGGCAGCGGTGCATCGACTTCCAGTGCTTTGAAGAAGTGGCACTGCACTGACGGCATCGTAGAATTGCACCTGGCGATGGGTCCGGCCTCCGGCGGTTTCACAAATAACTTCATCCGGTGGATGCATGACGAGGGGGCCTGTGCCGACTATCTTCTCGGCTGGGACTGGCGTACCGTCCCGGCGCTGATCGAATCGGGTGAGATCAGCGAGGACGACATCACCGAGGTGAGACGCCTGACAGCTGAGTTCCTCGGTTCGAAGACCAAGTCTCAGGTGCAGGAGGCTGCCGTGCGTTACCGGCTGCTGTGTATCGGGATCTCGGACATGAGCGATATCGCGGCCAGCCCACAATTGAGTCATCGTGGGTTCTTCGCGGAGACCGGATCCGGCGCAGATCAGGTGCGACTGCCTGCGCGGTGGGTGCACGTCAGCGGAGGAGCCGACCCCGATGTCCGCCGACCGGCTCCGAGTATCGGTCAGCACACCGCCGAGGTACTCGAATCCTGGCTCGGAGCTGACGATCCGGCCCTGTCCGAACTCTCGACGAGTGAGGTGCTCGCATGACTGACGCACTGCACGGGTTGCGGGTCCTCGACCTGTCCTGGGTGGTTGCGGGGCCGCTGATCGGTCGTACGCTGGCTGACTTCGGCGCCGATGTGATCCGAGTCGAGTCCTCCGTTCGTATCGAGACTGCCCGACTGATGCCGCCCTTCCAGGGTGGCGAGCAAGGCGTCGAGAATTCGATGCTCTACGGCAATGCAAACGCTGGAAAGCGTGGCATCACCGTCGATCTCAGCTCCGAGTCGGGCCGCAGCGTGGTCGCGGCGCTGGCCTCGAAGGCAGACGTGGTGATCGAGTCGTTCTCACCAGGTCTGATGGCACGCTGGGGTCTGGACTTCGATACTCTGTCCGCGGGCAACCCAGGTCTGATCATGTTGAGTACTTCGCTGATGGGTCAGTCGGGCCCGTTGTCCACGTTGGCCGGCTTCGGCAACATCGGAGCGTCGGCGAGTGGCTTTCAAAACCTGGTGGGTTACCCGGATCGACTGCCGTTCGGGCCATTTGGTCCGTACACCGACTACGTCGGTCCACGTCTCGCATTGGTGGCATTACTGGCGGCGCTGGCTGATCGGGACAGAACGGGTACGGGCCGGTATCTGGATGTCTCGCAGGTGGAGGCGGGTGTGTTCTTCCTGTCTCCACAGTGCGCGCACTACTTCGCCGAGGGTGTGGTCGCTCAGCGACACGGAAATGCAGACTCCGTATATGCGCCGCACGGGGTCTACCCGAGTCTCTCGGAGGACGGAACCGACAGGTTCGTGGCCATTGCCGTAACCGACGACGCGCAGTGGCCCAGACTTGTGGAGGCGATGGGACGGTTTGACCTTCTCTCGGATCAGTTGCTGGACTCGGCCGCCGGTCGACGATCTGCCCGCGCGACTCTTGACGCTGCGGTCTCACAGTGGACCAGTACCCGAACAGCGGCGCAGGTCGAGAATATTCTGCAGACGGCAGGCGTTCCCGCGCATCGTTCGGCTTCGAGTCGAGACTTCGCCGAGGACGAGCAACTCGTGCACCGTGGGCATTTGGTCGCCGTCCCGCACCCGCTGCACGGCGAGGTGACAGTGGAGGGACCGCGGTATCGATTGTCGCGGACCCCCGGCCGGCCTCGAACCAGCGCCCCGATGCTGGGTCAGCACAACAGCGTCGTACTCACGGAGGAACTCGGATACTCGGCTGACGAGATAGCGAACCTACATGCCGCCGGGACCATGAGTTGACGGGTTGCGGTGATCAATCAGGCGGGCAGTCATTCTGCCCGAGGGCATTTGACTCGACACAGGAGTGGATACGTTGACTGAAACAGTAACGGGGGAGACGCCGACCGAGGTCGACGACTGGAAGCAGGAGTGGCAGCCGGTGGTGGATGCGATCGGTCGAGACTTCTCCGACGGTGAGATTCAGTGGGGCGCGGATATGGTCGAGCGCGGGTCGATCCGTAGGTTTACCGAGCCTTTGGAACTCGACTGCCCGCTGCACACCGATCCGGTTGCGGCCACGGAGCATGGATTCGCTGACGTGACAATGCCGTACGTGGCGATGATGAGCGCGACGATTCCAGAGATGCGCGGCCCGGGCGAGGTGCTGTTCGATTCAGATGATCGTAACGCCCAGCCCGCTCGCAGTCCGATCAACAACGAGGGTCTCGGAATAGGCCCGAAGACAACTGGTTTCATCGGAACCGACATCGACATGGACTTCCTGCGTCCGGTAGTCGCCGGCGAGCGGTTGGGTCGTAAGTCGAATCGCCTCGTGGCCTGTTCGCCGAAGGAAACTGCGTTGGGACGGGGAGCTTTCCTCAAGTGGGAATGCGACATCGTCACCGAGGCCGGCGAGGTAGTGGCGCGCCAGCGAACCGGCACCTTTGCGTACGTGCCGAGGCACAAAGGAGAGAGCGTGTGAGCGCACATTTGTCGCAGCGTTACTTCGAAGACATCGAAGTGGGTGAGTGCACCGAGGCCGTGTCCTTTCCGCTCACCGTGTACCGGATGGTCATGGCCGCCGGATCTACCCGGGACTTCAACTCGATCCATCACAACACCGAGTCCGCCATGGCCAGTGGCGCCGACGAGATGTATGCAAACACAGGCTTCCTGCTCGGAACATGGGAGCGCTGCGTGCGGGATTGGATCGGAATCGGCGGAACCATCCGCAGTTTGGAGAAGTTCCGGATGCGTTCGTTCAACTACGTGGGGGAGACGATGGTGGTGCAGGGCAAGGTGATAGGCAAGGTGATCGATGCGAGTGGGGCTGGGGTGATCAGCCTCGAAGTCGAATCCAGAAGCCCTCGAGGAATTTCGGTTGGTCCGGGCGTCGTCACGGTGACACTGCCTCGTCGCGTCGAGGTAGCAGCATGAGCACGCGTCCGGCGACGTCCGCGGTCGTGGGTCTGGGCATGACGCCCATGGGAAAGATCTACGGTAAGTCGGCCGCGGAATTGGCAGTCGACGCCATCTGCCTGGCCGCCGATGATGCGGGGATCAAGCTGGGGGAGATCGACGGGCTGCTCGTGAACTCCGGGGTGGGTGGCGACATCGGCATGCAACTGCAGTTCTCCCTGCAGATGCGTAACCTCGGAATGCTCACTGCTGTTCAGGCTTTCGGCTCATCCGCAGGTGCCATGGTGCAGTATGCCACTCTGGCGATCGAGGCTGGGATGGTTGACACGGTTGTCTGTGTGTTTGCCGATGCCCCCTTGACTCAGGGTAAGGGCTCGAGTGGAGCCTACGGTGGGGCCGGACGGAGTCTGACCGGCATCGGTGCGTTGCCCACCGCAGCCGGGTTACGAAGTGCCCCGGCGAAGTATGCGATGGCTGCCCGCCGACACATGGAAGTGTACGGGACCACTTCCGAGCAGTTCGGCGCGGTTGCAGTCGCGGCGAGGGCCTGGGCTGAGATGAATCCCCTTGCACAGATGAGGGATCCGATGGCCCTCGAGGATCACCAGAACTCACGCGTCATTGCGGACCCGCTTCGGCTGTTGGATTGCTGCCTGGTGAGCAATGGTGCGGTTGCGGTGATCGTGACGAGTGCGGATCGCGCTCGTCACCTTGCGCAGCCGCCCGTGTACGTGCGCGGCTGGGGACAAGGCCACCCCGGTTACATTCAGGCGCGTGGCAGTGACTTCGGTCTGGTCACGGGCGCGAAAACCTCGGGTCCGGACGCGTTGCGAATGGCCGGGATCGAACTTGCGGACGTCGATATTGCCGAGATTTACGACTGCTTCACGTACACCACGTTGGTGACGTTGGAGGATTACGGATTCTGCGAGAAGGGTGAGGGCGGCAAATTCGTCGAGAGCGGCGCACTCGCGCCGGGCGGGTCGCTGCCGACCAACACCGGTGGCGGAGAGCTTTCCGGTTACTACATGTGGGGGATGACTCCGCTTTCGGAGGCGGTGATCCAGGCTCGTGGCCAAGCGGAAGAGCGACAGGTGGATTCCCACGACCATGTGCTGGTCAGCGGCAACGGGGGCGTACTGGATTTTCATTCAAGCCTCGTCTTGAGCCCACGGCCCACGAACAACTGAGATCGGAGAAACCTGATGGGATTGTCTGCAGTCTTGCGGGACGAAAGTTCGGCGCCCTTCTTCGACGGTACGGCGGAGGGTCGGCTGATGCTCCGCCACTGCCCCAAATGCGAGAGTTGGTCAGAGCCGGGCGCGCTGCTGTGCGCCAATTGCCACAGTAGAGGCCTGGAATGGGCGGATTCGATCGGACATGGCGAAGTGGTCAGTTGGACCGTCATTACCGGCCGCCCTCATGACGGAGTCGCACCGCCTCCCGAGGTTATCGCGTTGGTCGAGATGTCGGAGGGCCCGTGGGTGCACATGGCGCTTGTTGATCACGACGGGCTGGGTTTGACTGCGGGGACTTCTGTCGTGGTCGAGTTCGCCGAGGTCGAGGGTGGTGAAGTGATGCCGGTCGCACGGCTGCATACAGGTCGGTCGTAAACCCGGGTTCCGGATATACTGATCTCTATTGCTGCTATTCATAGCGATGAATAGCAGCAGCATCGACGGATTGGAGGGATCGAAGATGAGCGTACGTACCGCGCGGCCACAGAAGACCGCGTTGATCGTGGCGAGACGGATAGTCGCGGATATCCACCAAGACGGATGCAAGCAAGGGGACCGGTTGCCCTCCGAGAAGCACATGCTCGGCAGCTATGAAGTGGGACGCGGAACCCTGCGGGAATCCCTTCGCTACCTTGAGCTTTCGGGTGCAATCTCGCTAAAACCCGGCCCGGGTGGTGGCCCCACCGTAGAGAAGCCCGATGCTTCGCATCTCGCCAACAGTCTGGGTTTGCTGCTGCAGTTCGAGGGTGCGCCGTTCAGTTCCATCGTCGAGGTTCGAGAAAGCCTCGAACCGCTGATCGCGAGTCTCGCTGCGCAACGAATAGGTGCAGATCAGCTTGCGGAGCTGGAAGCGTCCGTGCAACTGATGCGTGAGAATCTCGCCGACCGGGAGGTATTTCTCGAGGCGAACCAGTCGTTCCATGACATCATTGCGTGGTCGTCGGGGAACCCGTTGTTCGGATATCTGATTGATGCAATCGAGGGAATCTTCGAAGGCGCGGCGTTGGGTGTCGACTATCCGGTGCACCGCAGGTCTGCGGTGTTGAAGGCGCATTCCGCGATATACGTCGCGATCGAAGCCAAAGACCCCGCGGCTGCCCTGGACTCGATGCGTGAACACATCCTGGAGTTGAGTAGGTATCTGCGCAAGAAGTACCCCGAGGCGCTCGAGCAGGCTGTGACCTGGGACGCGATGCACTAGTCGGCAGGTCGGTGCGTCCTGCGTCAGGTGCCCGGTGTGGAGGTCAGTGAGGCGAGTACGAAGTCCACGAGATCGCGCGTGTACTTGTCGCGTTCCCGGGCAACGCGATCTCGCAAATGTGGTGGGGTCGCGATTGCATGGTTGATTGCAGCGCCACACAGGGTGTCGAGCAGAATCGTCACCGGCGTGTCCGAACGTAGTTCTCCTCGGCGGACGCCTCGCTGAACGATGGTTCGTGCCGCCCTGATCTGCGATCTGCGCACCGATTGCCAGCGTTCGGCAATGCCTTCGGTGGCGTGCGATTCCACCGTCATTCGGCGGGCGGCGAGGCCGTGTCGACCGCTGAAGAGGTCCACGAGTACCGACGTCATCGCCAGTAGATCCTCACGCACGTTCCCGTTGTCGATCTCGACGATCGGCGCGAAACACTGCCCGACGCTGTCTGTGAGCAACTCTTCTTTGCTTGCCCAGCGCAGGTAGATCGAGGCCTTTCCGACGCCGGCGGCTCGAGCTACCGCGTCGATGGAGAAGCCTGCCCACCCGGCGCTGCCGAACACGTCCATCGCGGCATCGGTGATCCGGCGGTCGACCTCTGGATCTCGCGGTCTCCCAGTCTTTTCCATCATCATGGCTCCAGTTTCGCATGTTTTGCAAGATTGCCAGTTGACTTACTGAACGATAAGCGTTCATATAGTAATTAATCAACGATGATCGTTCAGTAAGGGTGGGCGCATGACGACAGCTGTGGAATCCGACGCGACGGACTACAAGGACTTTGCGGATTCTGTTGGGCGGGTGCTTGATCGACTGTGGGGTGATGCAACGGCGGCGCCTGGTGCCGATATCGCCGGGTTGTGGGACGTTGCTGCCGAACAGGGGTGGTTCGAACTGGGTGTGGACCGTGCACTGGGTTTCCTGGTGGCCGCACAACGTGAACTCGGTCGCCGCGCCTGTCCGCTGCCGATAGCAGACGCGTACACGGCGATCCAGCTTCTCGGCGGCGACGAGGCCGATACGATTGCTCGAGGCGTGATCAGGCCACTCGTCTGTTTCACGGACCAGGTTGACCGGATCGAATTTTTCTCCCTCGAATGTGCGTCCAGCGCGACGCATCTGGTTCGGGTCGACACTCTCAATGCGCTGGTGGATCTACTCCCTGTGGAGCATCGCCTGGCCACTCCTGGAATGGCCGTGCCGACCTGGTCGCGGGTATCGGGCTCGGATTCCGTCTGCACTCGCAGACTGGATGTCAGCGAAGTGCGACAGATTCGGAGTATCGCGGAGCTGGCGTTGGTAGTGCGAACTCTCGCCGCGGCCGGATGCGCACACGAACTTGCGACAGACCATGCTCGCACTCGTACCCAGTTCGGGCGAACTATCGGCGCCTTCGGTGCTGTCCAGCAGCGGATCGCACATACGCAGATCGAACTTGTCTCTGCAGATCTTCTTGTGGACGAAGTGATTCGGCATCGAGACTCGCTCGATATCGCGATGTCGGCGGACCTGGCAGTGCACCACGGACGGGAAGTCGTTACCACCGCGCTGTTCGCAGCGCAGCACACGCTCGGCGCCATCGGGTACTTCGAGGAGCATCAGGCGAGCTGGCTCTTCCGTCGGGTACATGCGGATGTCGCTGTGCTCGACCGATTGCGTGGCCGTAATTCGCAGGTCGCCGGCCAGTTGGTCGAGGGGGGTAGGCAATTGCCTGATGCAGGGGTGCTTGGTGACAGTGCTTTCCGATCGGAAATTCGGAAAATACTGCATCGCTGGGAATCCGGTGAGAATTTTGACGAACAGGGTTTGCGTGACGAGTATGCCCGGCGAGGACTGTACAAGCTGGGCTGGCCCGACGAATTCGGCGGGCGTTCGGCGACAGCAGCGGATCGCGCCACTCTGGCGGCCGAGTCCAAGTACTTCCGGGCACCTGTCCCAGTGGATCGCGCACTCAGTGCGACAAGCCTCCTCGGTCACGCAATCCTCCGGCACGGAACGGACGAGCAGAAGGCGGAGTTCCTACCGCTGATCGGCCGCGGTGAGATGGCCTTCTGTCTCGGTTACAGCGAACCGGAGGTGGGCTCGGATCTGGCGTCGGTGCGTACTCGGGCGACGAGGGAGGCCGGTGGTTGGGTGATTGACGGGCAGAAGTCCTGGACAACCCGGGCATTGTCGGCCACCCACGTGTGGCTGGCCACCAGAACTGACCCCGAAGCGTCCCCACGGCATGCTGGTATCACTATCTTCCTTGTGCCCATGGATGCACCAGGTATCGAAATTCAAAGCCACACAGCATTATCCGGGGAGATCTCATGTTCGGTGTTCTATGATCGCGTGCGTGTTCCGGACTCGGCCCGGGTGGGTGACGTCAACGGAGGGTGGCGCGTCATCACGGACGCGCTCACTTCCGAGCGTCTGGTCATGGGAGGGATCGCGGCGACGCTGCATCGACAGTTCGACGACCTGGTGGGGCTTGTCCGCGCCGACCCGAAAAGCATGCTGGGGAGTTCCGACTCCTATCTGCGGCAACGGCTTTCCAGTCTGGCAGCGAGATTGCAGGCGGCGCGAGTGATGGTGGCCGCCGCGAACGACGAAGTCGCAGACGGCTCCGGAAAGGCAGACACTGCACCGATGGTGGCAGTCCTCGCCGGTGAGCTCGCCGAGGATCTCGGCCAGTTTGCCTTCGAGGTGCTCGGACCCAACGCAGCGTTGTCCGCAGGGTGTGCAGGCTCCGTCGGCAACGGGGTGTTCGAACAGGCGCTCCGGGCGGCTCCGATGTTTGTCATCGGCGGCGGCACCAATGACATTCAGCGTGCGTTGATCGCGCGTCGAATGGGCATGGCGCGCGAGTAGTTCCCGATAACCCAGGTCGCCGTCAACTATCGGCGGTGCCACAAGTTGATTGAACATAGCGGCGAGCGATATTGGAGGACTGATGGAAAGTACACCGATCACACCGGAGCGGCTGAGAGTCGCGTTCACCCCCGAGAGTTTTGCGATAATCGGGGCAAGCGACAAGTCCAACTTCTCACGTCTTGTGCATGCGAATCTTGTTGCCGCCGGGCATGAAGCGAGGACCTTTCTGATCAACCCCCGCTCACCGGAGGTGCATGGGCGCGAGACGCATCCGACCTGCGCGTCCGTAGGAATGTCGATCGACTTGGCCTTTGTCATGGTGCCGGCGTCAGCGGCGGCACAGGCGCTGCGTGATGCCGCAGGCGCCGGAGCAAAGGGGGTGCTCGTACTCAGTTCGGGCTTCGCCGAGACCGGGACGCAAGGGCAGCAGCGTCAGCGGGAATTGTGCACTGTTGCAGAAGAATTGGGTGTGGTTTTGATCGGACCGAACGTGCTGGGGTACGTCGATGTCGCGGCCGGTATTCCGGCGATGGCGCTGGCGAACCCACCGCAGAAGCCGGGCAACGTCGCCCTCATTTCGCAAAGCGGTGCCAGTTGTGCCGCAATGAAGGATTTTGCAGCCCTTTCCGGTGTCGGACTTTCGCACGTCTTCACCGTCGGGAACGAAGCTATGGTCACGGTCGGCCACCTCATCGACTACCTGGTCGAAGACGATCAGGTCGAGGCCATCGCCGTATTCATGGAAGGGATCCGGCAGCCGGAGGTATTCGCATCCGCTGCCCGGCGGGCAGCCAAGGCAGGGAAGGCGGTGGTTGTGCTCAAGGCAGGTAAGAGTGAACTCGCCGCCAGGTCTGCGACCGCGCATACCGGCGCGCTGGTCGGGGACAACCGGGTCGTGGATGCGGTCTTTGCGAGGCTCGGCGTGATCCGCGTGGACACCGTCGAAGATATGTTGGTGACTGCTGGGTTTGCTGCGCACACAGGACCGTTGGAGCGAACTGGACTCGGCATCGTATCGATCTCCGGTGGCGCGTGTGACATCATCGCGGATCTGGCGCACGATGCCGGTGTACGTATTCCTGAGCTCGCAGAAGGAACCGTGCGTGAAATCGCGGCAGCCATGCCATCGTACGGGCACGTCCAGAATCCGTTGGACGTGACCGGCGCCGCGATCATTGATCCCCGTTTGTTCAGGACAGCGGTTGCGGCAGTGGGTAACGACCCCGAGGTCGGTGCCGTCCTGGTAGTCAATAGCCTGCCACTCGGCGATACCGGGGAGGACTTCTACGGTCAATCGCTCGTGGACGCGATCGGCGCGGGGTTGAACGGAAGTAAGGCTCCAGGCAGTTACCTGACACAGGTGACCCAGCCGATCGGTGCAACGGCGCGGAAGTCCATGGGCAGGGGCGGTGTGCCGCACGTGATTCCGGGATTGCGCTTGGGTGTGGATGCCTTTGCGCGCGTTGCGCACTGGTCGCAGCGTCGTGCGCGGATCGGCGAGACGGATGAGGCGCACGACGTGGTGACGCGAACTGCCGACTCAGCCTCGCTTTCCGAAGTCGGTGCCCGTAACCTCGTCGAATCTGCCGGTGTCCCGGTCGTTCCGGCGGTACACGTGCACTCAGCTACTGCCGCGGCCGAAGCTGTACGGCAGTTCGGCTGCCCTGTGGCAATGAAAATCGTCTCGGCGGATATTGCACACAAGAGCGATCTCGGCTGCGTCCGCCTTGGGGTGACGGAAGCCGATGCGGACCGCGTCTACAGCGAAATCCTTGCCGCGGCAGCTCAGCCTGCGGCAAATGGTGCGATCCTGGATGGAGTTCTGGTCTCACCCATGCGGTCTGGTGGCATCGAACTGTTGGTAGGAGTAACGCGCGACCAGGACTGGGGCTTGATGCTTGCCGTGGCGCTGGGCGGAGTCCTTGTCGAGGTCCTCGATGACGTTGCGTTGGCGCCTCTTCCCGTAACCAAGGATGAGGCGCGAAGCCTACTCGAGAGCTTGCGAGGGGCTGCACTGTTGCACGGCGTGCGGGGCGGCACGCCGGTCGACCTGGACGCGCTCGCCGAGGTTGTGCACTCGGTCGGTTGTCTTGCGGAGGAGCTCGAACCCAACTTGGATTCGTTGGAAGTCAACCCGCTTCGGGTTGATGGCTCGACGATCGAGGCGCTCGACGCGCTGGTCGTGTGGCGAGATGCCAACTGAGTGCGCTGGTGCGCTGACCTGGATCCCACTGCCTGACAAGTCCCCGACAACCCGGAGGTGTAAGCGTTGAAAGCTGCAGTACTTAACCAATTCAATTCGGATCTGAGCATCGAGGAAATCGATGTCGCGGATCCGGGGCCGCACGAAGTGCTGGTCCGCACTGTTGCTTCGGGAGTATGCCAAACCGACCGGACCATGCAGTGCGGCGCTCAGGCTCTTGCCCTGCCGTTGGTGCTGGGGCACGAGGCGTCGGGAATCGTCGAGCGGGTGGGTAGCGATGTGACGTACGTACGACCGGGTGACCGAGTGGCAACCTGTGCGTCTGCATTCTGTGGGGTGTGCCGCTGGTGTATGTCCGGTGAACTGCAGCACTGTGAGGACAAGAAGCGTGCGAGGCCGGCTGGTAGAACCCCTCGACTGTCTCGCGTGGGTGAGGCAGTTGATGCTTTCGTCGGGTTGGGTGGATTCGCAGAAGTACTGCTCGTGCACGAGCGCACGTTGGTTCGTCTGCCGGAGGCGATGCCTCTCGATATAGCGGCGCTCCTCGGGTGTGCGGGTATCACCGGACTCGGTGCGGTGCGGCGAGCGGCAAATGTGCAGGCGGGTCAGACCGTGGCGGTGATCGGTTGTGGCGGTGTCGGTCTCAATGTCGTCCAGGGTGCAAGGTTGGCCGGCGCATCGCGCATTATCGCGGTCGACAAGATCCCCGAGAAGCTCGAATTCGCCAAGAAATTCGGTGCGACGGACGTGGTGGATGCAAGCGCATGCGACCCCGTTGAAGCCGTGCGGGAGATCACCCGCGGTGGTGTCGACCACGCGATAGAGGTGGTCGGTATCGCGGTGACAATAGAGCAGGCGTTCGCGATGCTCGATACAATGGGTACCGCAACGGTGGTCGGAGTTGCCAGACCCGACGTGGAAGTTCGAATTCCGGCGACGGAACTTCTACTGGAGAAGAAACTGCAAGGGACCAAGATGGGGTCTACGCGCTTTCGCCTGGATATCCCGCTGTACTGCCAACTTTATCTTGACGGGCGATTGGAACTCGATGCATTGCTCAGCGAGCGGGTACCGCTTGCAGGTGTGAACGCAGCTCTGAAGGATTTGGATCATCCCCTCGGCGCACGTGCGGTGCTCACCTTCTAGAAGATCCATTGCGGTGCCGTCGGACGGCACCGCGGCAACAAGTGCGAAGGCAGCCCGCCGGACATCTGGTCCGACGGGCTGCCGACTTGTGTCCGGCCGCGTCCAGTGCATCAAGGGACACTGTCGAATCCATTTACAGACGACCCGACATTCGGAAAGCGCTTAGGACTTCTGTTCGGCGCGGACCGGGATTCACGGTATCGGCCGGCGAGATTGTTCGACTAGAAATTAGTGCTAACGATGCGCATAATTGTCATTGACTTTAGATGTGATCTGCATCATGATTCATCTATTGCGTGGCAGGAGCCACGAACGAAATCATCCAGGAGGGTTCATGCGCACGAAGGTGGCGGCGGTGATGGCGGGACTCATGTCCGTCGGACTGCTCACGGCTTGCGGGGGCGGAACGACAAGCGCGCAGTCCACGGATACGGTCACGCTGGCTGCGACTAGCGTGGTCAGCAAATGGGATCCGTACAAGAATGACTGGAGCGTGTTCAAGCAGGGACTTCAGGCGGTCTACGATTCGTTGATCTATCGGGGTGCGGACGGCGCGTTCTCGCCAGGGATGGCCACCGAGTGGTCTTACTCGACGCCCACCACCTTCGAGATGACGTTGCGCGAGGGAGTCACGTTTACCGACGGCACTACCTTCGACGCCGCAGTTGCGAAGAAGAATCTTGACCGAGCCAAGACGGTGACCGGGCCGAAGACGTTCCAGCTCGCGGACGTCTCGAGCGTGGAAGTCACCGATCCGTACAAGGTCAAGCTGACGCTCTCGCAGCCGAATCCTTCACTGCCGCTAGTCCTCACCCAGAACCTCGGCATGATGGTGAGCCCGCAGGCCATCGACAATCCCGACCAGCTCGACCAGTACCCGATCGGCTCGGGGCCGTACTCACTCGACGCCTCTCGTTCGACGCCGAACGACACCTTCACTTTCGTGAAGAACGACGGTTACTGGGACGTCGAGAACACCAACTTCAATACTTTTGTGCTCAAGAAGATCTCGGATACTGCGGCAGCCCTGAACGCGTTGCGCTCGGGTCAGATCGACGGAACGATCGGCAATCGGCCGGACGTACCTACTGCGGAGCAAGCAGGAATGAAGACGCATCAGCAACTGTCCTACAGCGCCGGTCTGATGATCGGCGACCGGGAAGGGCGTGACGTTCCCGCGCTCGGCGACATTCGCGTCCGTCAAGCACTGAACTACGCGATGGATCGAGAAGCTTTGCAGGAGACCATCGGTGAAGGCACGATCTCGACGCAGGTCTTCCCGCCGGGCAGTCCGGGCAATGACCCGGCGTTGGACACCAAGTATCCGTACGACCCAGAGAAAGCGCGACAGTTGCTGGCAGAAGCCGGGTACGCAAACGGACTCGATCTGACAATCGTGTGCACGCAGGTGCAGTTCTTCGATCGCTACGCTCAGGCTGCTGCGCAGATGCTGAACAAGGTCGGAATTAACGCAACCATCAACAACCTTCAGTTGCCCGACTACCAGACAGCGCGATTCTCCGGGCAGACGCCGACTTACGCCTGGTTCTACAACCCGGCCGACAACTTCTACGACGCGACACAGATACTTTCGAGTAACGGCCTCTACAACGCGTACAAGATCAAGGACGCGAAGGTCGACGAGCTGATTTCCCAGGCCGCGGTGCAGACCGGTGCGGAGCAGGACGCCACGTTCAAGAAACTCTCCGCTTATACGGTGGAGCAGGCATTCTTCACGATCACGAACTTTGGTGACGCGTACTACTTTTACAACCCGAAGACGTTGAAGGAGCCTGAGTTCACCCAGTTCGATCCCACCTTGCCGGTCGTCCGGACCCTCCAACCTGCGTAGTACCAGAGTTCGTGTGGCCCGCAGCAGCGGGCCACACGAACAGGTAGAGGAGTGAACTGTGCTAATCACAATCTCGAAACGACTGTTGACTGTCATCCCGATGCTGTGGGCGATCGCCACCATGGCCTTCTTGCTGGTCAACCTCATGCCTGGCAGCCCCGGGCGCACCATCCTCGGGGAATCGGCCACCCCCGAAGCCGTCGAGGCGCTGAACGAGCAGATGGGTTACAACCGTCCGCTCGTCGTTCAGTACTGGTCGTGGCTCACAGGAGTTTTGACAGGTGACTTCGGGACGTCGCTTCAAACAGGTAGGCCCGCAATCACAGACGTCAATTCCCGCCTGCCGATCACGCTGTCGGTGGTGATCGGCGCGGTGATTCTGACCGTCCTGGTCGGTCTGACATTCGGAGTTCTCAGCGCAATGAGTTCGCGGCGTATTGATCGTGGCACTCAGGCCTTTTCGAGTCTGATGATGTCGGTGCCTTCGTTCTGGCTCGGTGCGCTGCTGGTGCTGGTCTTCTCCGTGAAGCTGGGCATGTTCCCCTCTGTTGGTTATGTGCCTATCGAGCAGTCTTTCTCAGGCTGGCTCAGCTCGATAACGTTGCCTGCCATCTCGGTTGGTGCGGTGGGGGTGGCCGCGATCTCACGTCAGACACGAGGCGCAATGCTCGACGTACTCGGTAACGACTACATTCGAACCCTGCGCGCGACGGGAATTCCGCATCGTTCCTTGGTCTTTCGGCACGCCCTTCGCAACGCATCCATTCCGATAGTGACGAGTGTTGGATTCCAATTCATCGGGTTGCTCGGCGGAACTGTCATCGTCGAGCAGGTGTTTGCTCTCAACGGACTCGGTGCGCTGACCTTGCAGGCTGTCAATGCGAAGGACCTGCCGATGATCCTGACCGTGGTCATCTGCACGACCACCATCGTGCTCGCGGTGAACCTGCTCGTGGACATCGCGAACAGCTGGCTCAATCCCAAGATGAGGCGATCATGACAACCGTGACTACACCGCAAGAGAATCTTGTTGCACCGGAACCGGTCGAGTCCGCATCTGCAGGCTCCGCGGCCCCCAAAGGCCATGGGTACCTGCGCAGACTGGTGTCCCGGCCGGGCGTGTGGTTCAGCGCGGGTTGGGTCCTGCTCGTGCTGGTCTGCAGTTTCGGTGCTTCCGTGCTGGCACCGCACGATCCGCTTGCCCAGGATCTCGGCAACTCCTTTGCGTTGCCCTCCGGTGAGTACTGGCTCGGCACGGACTCTCTCGGGCGCGACATCCTCAGTAGGCTCATGCACGGCGGGTCGATCAGCATTCTCGGTTCTGCGACCACAGTGGTGACCGCGCTGGTAATCGGGGTGCCGCTGGGCCTGATCGCCGGATACCGGGCTGGCTGGCTCGACGCGGTGATCAGCCGGATCGCGGAACTGCTGATGGCTCTGCCGACCATCATTATCCTGCTGGCGGTGGTGGCGGTATACGGACGCGGCTTCGCTATCTCGATGACCGCTTTCGGCATCATCGTTTCGGCGAGCTTCATTCGGTTGGTCCGCGCGACGACAGCAGCGGTACGTAATGAACTCTACGTCGACGCGGCCAAGGTCTCCGGCCTGGGTGGATTCCGAATCGTTGTGCGTCACGTGTTACCCAATGTGACTGCGCCGCTACTGATTTTGAGTTCAGTTACATTGGGAACCGCCCTGTTGGTACAGTCCGGCTTGGGGTTCCTCGGTCTCGGGCCCCAGCAACCCGCGCCGAACTGGGGCGCCGGCATCGCCGAGGCAGCGTTGAACATCAACGTCGACCCTTGGCTGATGGTGCCGACCGGTGTGGTTCTCATTGTCACGGTGCTGTCGTTCAACTTTCTCGGTGACGCGTTGCGCGACGCTGCACCGACTACCAAAGGCAATGCTGCAACTGGCAAGCCGTTTGCCAGGTCGAAACTGCCTGGTTTGGCTCGTCCGGCCGGTGACGAGAAGACGTCGACCGGCAGTGCGCCATTGCTCGAGGTCCGGGATCTCGTGGTCTCGTTCCCGGCAGAGGGCGGCTTGCAGCCAGTAGTCGACGGAGTCAGTTTCGAGGTGCGCAAAGGCGAGACCATCGGCTTGGTCGGGGAGTCCGGATGCGGCAAAACTGTTACCGCACTGTCTATTCCGGGACTGACTCCAGGCGAGGGAAACATCGTGAGCGGTCAGGTGCTGTTCGACGGTGTCGACCTCGCCAGAGTCACCGACAAGGAGTTGGCGGCATACAGAGGAACGCGGATCGGATATATCGCGCAGGAGCCGATGGTCTCGCTCGATCCGTCATTCACAATCGGTTACCAACTGTGCGAACCGATCCGTTACCACGCGAAGATGAATCGAGCCCAGGCACGTGAGCGTGCACTCGAATTGCTCGGACTGGTCGGGATTCCCAATCCGGAAAACGTGTTTCGTAGTTACCCCCATCAGCTTTCCGGCGGCATGGCTCAACGGGCAGGTATCGCAATCGCGTTGTCAGGCGAACCGGAGTTGTTGATCGCCGATGAACCCACCACTGCTCTGGACGTTACTGTGCAGGCCGAGATCCTCGACCTGCTGCGCTCGTTGCAGGAACGACTGGGGATGGCACTGATCCTGGTGACACACGATCTGGGAGTGGTCGCCGACATCTGCGACCGGGCGGTTGTCATGTACGCCGGGCAGGTCGTGGAACAGGCACCCGTCGAGGAGCTGTTCGAGCAGCCCCGTCACCCCTACACCCAGGGCCTCCTGCGATCGACACCCTCGCTCGACGGGGCAGAGGGGACACTGCCCACTATCGAAGGGACTGTGCCGGTGCCCCGGGACTGGCCGCACGCGTGCAGGTTTGCGTCGCGGTGCGAGTTTGCCGCTTCCGATTGCACCACTCAGCCCATACATCTCGTGGCACTTGACGCATTCGGTCGACAGAGCCGATGCATCCGTATCGACTCCTTGGAGGAAGTGAAGCATGAGTACTCTTCTAGAGCTGTCTGACCTCGAGGTCACATATCGGATTCCTGGTAGGAAGACCAAGCCGTTACGTGCAGTGGACGGTGTGAGCCTGACTGTGAATGCAGGTGAGACAGTCGGTCTCGTCGGCGAGTCGGGTTCGGGTAAGTCCACGATCGGGCGCGCGGTGCTCGGCCTCACCCCAGCATCGGGCGGCGAGATCAGATTCGACGGTGCTGACATCACGCATGCGTCGGGCCGGACTCGGCGGTCGTTGGCAGAGGACCTCCAAGTCATCTTTCAGAATCCGTTCAGTTCTCTGAACCCGAGTCACCCGGTCGGTAAGACTCTGGCCGAGCCCCTTCTGACACAGCCGGGAATGACCAAGGTGCAGGCGGAGGCCAAGGTGACCGAGTTGCTGCGCGCAGTCGGTCTGCCCGCTGATGCGGCAGAGCGATACCCGGACAAGTTCTCCGGTGGGCAACGTCAGCGCATCGCGATAGCCCGGGCTCTGGCGATCTCGCCGAAACTGGTGGTCTGTGACGAGGCGGTGAGCGCACTGGACGTCTCGACCCAGGCGCAGGTGATCAACCTTCTCGACGAGCTGCAGAATAAGCTCGGTGTTGCGTATCTGTTCATTGCGCACGACATCGCCGTGGTTCGGCACATCTCGGATCGCGTTGTCGTTCTCTATCGCGGCCAGGTGATGGAAAGTGGTCCGGCGGAACGCGTGTGCGACCGACCTTTGCATCCGTACACCAAGGCTTTGGTTGCAGCAGCGCCAGTCGCCAACCCCGTACTGCAGCGGCAGCGGCGTGAGCTTCGGCGAAAATCTGTTTCGGCAACCACCGCGGGGGCGTCTCACGCGTCCGAGACGGGTTGTCCCTTCGCTGTCCGGTGTCCGCACTCCGCTCCGGTGTGCCTTTCCACTCGGCCGGCCCGGACCGTATGCGAGGGCGTAGAGGTGGCGTGTCATCTCTACGACTCGGCGTCAACGCACCCGGAGTGTGTTGGAGCGCAGCGTGTCCCAGTCAAGATTGCGTAAACCGCGACATCAACGATTTTGACGCGAGCCTCGTCCGAGGTGTCGCATCGAGGAGAAGGTGACCACAAGTGACAATCGAAGATCTGCATTCTCCCGCTTCCGGTTCTCCCGGTAAGCAGGAAGGCTGCCCCTTCAATCACACCGACTACACGGCTGACGGCCCGATGGGTAGTCACTACGACTTGCTGAATGCGGACCGTGAGGCCTCCCGTTTCCAGTTCAACGACACCACGGATCGTGGCTTTTGGATGTTGACGCGCTATGACGACGTGCTCGAAGGATTTCAACGAGCCGAGGACTTCACGACTAACGTCACGAGTGCACTCAATCCGTCGCGGACGGTCGATCTGTTACCTCAGCATCTCCACGGTGCGCCGCATATCGCCATGCGCAGGGTTATCAACCCGTATTTTGCGCCGGCTGCAGTCCGGCGGCTGGAGGAGGCCGCGACCAATCGGTGCATCGAGCTGATCGAGGAACTTGCGCCGAGGGGCGAGTGTGACTTCGTCTCGGAGTTCGCGATTCGCTATCCGACGGACATGTTTCTGCACTTGCTCGGACTCCCACTTGAAGATGGCGAATTCTTCTTACCGTGGGTCGACAAGGTTTTCGACGGTTTCTTCGGCGGCAGCCAGGAGGAAGCGAAGGCAGCCGGTGATCAGATCATGGATTACTTCGACAAGGCCGTGGCCGATCGTCGGAAGAATCCGAAGGACCCGAAGGAAGATCTGGTCAGCCGGCTGATCGAAGCGAAGATCGACGACCAGCCGATCCCACACGAGGACATTCTTACTGTCTGCATGACATTGATGCTGGCTGGTCTGGACACTACGCGCAGCGCGCTGGGCTATATTTTCACGCACCTTGCCGAGCACGACGACCACCGTCAGGAATTGGTTGAAGATCCATCGCTGATTCCGGCTGCAATGGAGGAGTTCATCAGGCTCTATCCTCTGGTGATCCAGGGCGGGCGAGAAGTCTCCCAGGATACCGACTTCGACGATCTGAAGATGAGCAAGGGTGACGTAGTCTGGCTCGGCATCGGGTCTGCTAACCGGGATCCGCGAAAGTTTCCGGAGCCTGACGAGTACATCCTGGGGCGTACCGGAGTCAATCAGCATCTCGGATTCGGGGCCGGCGCGCATCGTTGCCTGGGAATGCACCTGGCCCGGCTCGAGCTTCAGGTTGTCTTGCGGGAGTGGCACGCTCGCATTCCGAACTATCGGGTCGCGACCGGTGCCGAGCTGACTGAGCGGGGTGGGCAGCTCTCCTTGCTCTCGCTGCCATTGCAGTGGGACGTATAGACGCGAAAAGGTTCGCGTCACAACCTCGGTCGACAAAGGACCTCCGGAGCCTGCAGGGCTCCGGAGGTCCTTTGTGTGCGGTCAGTAGTTTGGTTGCGGTGCCGGTTTGGCCTCACAGTAGAATGACGCGGCTTCGTCGACGTTCCCGCTGTCGTTGGTACGTGGAGACTGCGTGGTACAGGCACAGTGCTCGCTCACGGATGACAACTCCGTTTGTCCTTCTCAGTGCGGCGTCGAGGACTAGGTGCAGTTCTACGAATTATTCGCATGAATAATGAAAGATGGCCCCCAACATGATTTCTGGGGGCCATCATCAGTGCTCCTGGTCGTCGCGTGATCCTATCGACGCTGATCGAAGTTACGGCCCAGAAGTTCTGACACGATGCGGGTGCGCTGCATGGTCGGGGTGCCGCCGGCCAGTGCCCAGCCGTGCGAGTCTCGGTGGAGGCGTTCGAGTCCGTATTCTTCGGTGTAGCCGTTTCCGCCGTGCAGTTGCATCGCGAGATCGGTTACGCGCTTGGCCATCTCGTTGGCAGTGCACTTGGCAAGGGATACGTCCAGGGTGTTGGGTAGAGTGCCCGCAGGGAAGTCTGCCGCCTTTTCCTGAAGTCGACGCGCTGCCTCGACCTGCAGGATCATGTCTGCGACGGTCATCTGTACGGCTTGGAACTCGATCAGCGCCTTACCGAACTGGGTCCGTTCCTGCACGTACTCGATGGTGCGGTCGAGTGCTGCCTGTCCGATCGCCAGGCTCATGGTGGTATTGCCGAGGCGCTCGATCGAGAATGCGGAAAAGAGTGTCCGGAATCCGCCTGGGCCGACCAGTAGGTTCTCGGCCGGTACCTCGACATCGTCGAAATTGATGTCGGCTGATGGGATTCCGCGGAAACCCATCAGCTTCTCGCGAGTGCCGAAGCTGACGCCGGGACGGTCGGCCTCGACCAGTATCGCTCCGAGTCCCTTGGCGCCGGGGGCGTCGGAGAGTCGGCAGTACACGAGGTAGGTGTCTGCCTCGCTCCCGTTGGAGATCCATCGCTTGGTTCCGGTGATGCGATATCCCTCCGGAGTGCGAGTTCCCTTGGTTGTCATGTCCGTTGCCGCAGAGCCTGCATCCGGTTCGGAGATGGCGACGGCCATGGTGGTCTCGCCGGCGATGATATTCGGCAGGAATCGACGCTTCTGTTCTTCCGTGCCGTGCATGGCGACTACGTGCGCGGGGCCGGTGTTTGCCTCGAAGACTTGGAAAGCAGCTGGTCTGCAATGCTTTGCAATTTCCTCGATCACCACGAGGGCGTCGCGAAGCGGAGCTCCGGAGCCGCCGTACTCCTCGGGGAGTGCGATACCCAGTAGTCCCAGCGAGCCCAGATGTCTGCGTTCGTCGTGTGGGAATGCCGTGCGATTGGCGTCCCATTCCGCGGCCTTCGGGGCATAACGGTCGCGGCCGAGGCTTGCTGCCAGCTCGCGAACGGCCTCCCTCTCTGCCGCGTTTACTGTCGCCACTGATGTCATCGGAACACCTTCCTTCGATTTCATTATATTGGTGAGCATAGATTATCGGAAGAGGCTGTGCATAGTGCTGAATTCGAAATATTCTGCACGGACTGAGGTACGGTCATCTATGACAATGAATAGGAGGAATTATGGGCGAGGTGGTCATCGTCGACGCGGTGCGTTCGATCATGGGCCGGGGTAAGTCGGGGGGTGCGCTCTCCGGATTGCATCCGGCAGATCTACTCGGTGGAGTTCTGACCGGACTGGTCGACCGCGCCCGACTCGATCCGGGTCTGGTCGACGACGTGCTGGTTGGGTGCGTGAACCAGAGTGGTGAACAGTCGGCGACGCCGGGACGTCAGGCTTGGCTCTCCGCGGGATACCCCGAGCACGTGCCGTCGGTAACCATTGAGCGCAAATGCGGGTCCGGGCAGCAGGCATTGGATTTTGCGCTGTGGGGAGTAGCGGCGGGCGCCTATGACATAGCGATCGCAGCAGGCGTGGAGTCGATGAGTAGGGTTCCGATGGGATCCGCGGCGATGGGGCGCGATCCGCAGGGGCCAGGAGTACGCAGACGGTATCCCGACTTGGTTTCCCAGGGTGTGGCCGCTGAACTCGTCGCAGACCGCTGGGATCTCTCTCGGGCTCAACTCGACGAGTACTCCGCTCGCTCACATGAATTGGCTGCCGGGACCGCAGACAGTGGGGGCTTCGACAACGAGATCGTCCCGCTCACCGTTGACGATCAGACCCGTTCGACAGACGAGAGCATTCGGCGTGGCACGACTGCGGAGAAACTCGCGGGCCTTGCACCCGTCTTCGGAACCGATATTCATCGAGAGCGGTACCCGGAACTGGACTGGAAAGTCACGGCGGGCAACTCGTCTCAGATCACGGACGGCGCAAGTGCGCTGCTGGTGATGTCCGAAGACAAGGCAAAAGCACTGGGTCTTCGACCTCGGGCGAGGGTTGTGGCATCCGCAGTAGTGGGCTCGGATCCTGTGATGATGTTGACCGGGCCGATCGATGCCACCCGCAAGGCGCTAAGCCGTGCCGGGCTGGGGGTTCACGACCTCGATGTCGTCGAGGTGAACGAAGCCTTTGCCTCGGTTCCCCTGATGTGGCAGGAGGAGTTCGGCGTCAAGAGCGATCGACTCAACCCCGCAGGTGGCGCCATCGCGCTCGGACATCCGCTGGGTGCCTCCGGTTGTCGATTGATGACCACCATGATCAACCAGCTCGAACAGCGTGGTGGCCGGTACGGGTTGCAGACGATGTGTGAGGCGGGTGGCATGGCAAACGCCACCATTATCGAGCTGATCAACTGAAAAGTGCTCTTTCCCAAGCGATAGTGCGCACAACAATTCACATGAGCGAGAAGAATCGGGTGCAGAAATGAAACTTGACAATGGATCGGCCGTAGTCACCGGTGGTGCGTCGGGCCTCGGGCTCGCGAGCGTTCGCAGGTTCATCGACTGCGGGGTCCCCGTCGTTCTGATCGACCTGCCGAGTTCGGCAGGAGCTCAGGTTGCAGACGAGTTGGGACCGCTCGCCACCTTCGGACCTGCAGATGTTACCGACCCCGAGGCGGTCGATGCAGCACTCGATCTCGCCGAACAGAAAGGACCTATCCGGGCACTGGTGCACTGCGCGGGGCGCGGCGGCACGGTGCGTCTTGTGAACCGCGACGGTACTCCGGGCGATCTTGATTTGTATCGAAAGCTGGTAGACATCAACCTCGTCGGTACTTTCAACGTGCTTCGGCTCGCGTCGACAAGGATGTCGAAGAACGACCCGGTCGACGGTGAGCGCGGTGCCTGTGTACTCACGGCGTCGGTCGCTGCCTGGGAAGGCCAGATCGGTCAAATTCCCTATGCTTCAGCCAAAGCCGGCGTTGTCGGTATGACGCTCGTGGCGGCCCGAGATCTCGCCACCAAACTGATCCGGGTGTGCTCGATCGCGCCCGGTGTATTCGACACTCCGATCCTGAGCCGTTTCTCCGACGAGATCCGGGACGGCCTGGCCAAGCAGATCCCGCACCCGTCAAGGCTGGGCGAACCCGACGAGTTTGCATCGTTGGCCCTGCACATCATCGACAATGCGATGCTCAACGGAGAGACGATCCGTCTCGACGGTGCAATCCGTATGCAGCCGCGCTAATCGTACTGAGAAAGGAACACTATGACTGCATCACAACCCGGCGGCACCGCGGTGGACGCCGAGGAGTACCCAATCCTGGTCGAGCAGATTGACGGCGTCCAGGTGATCACGCTCAACCGGCCTCGTGCCCGAAACGCCATCAATTTGGCTACAGCGGAAGCAATCGCTGCGGCACTCGAGGAACTCGACTCGCGGGTGGACCTCGTGGCCGGCGTCATTACCGGTGCAGGCGGAACCTTCTGCTCCGGGATGGATCTGAAAGGATTCCTGAACGGGGAGCGTCCCTCACTGCCTGGTCGTGGATTCGCAGGAATCGTCGAGGAACCGCCTGCAAAGCCGATGATCGCCGCGATCGAGGGTTATGCTCTCGCGGGTGGCTTCGAGATCGCACTGTCGTGCGATCTCATTGTGGCGGCGAGCGACGCCAAGTTCGGTCTGCCCGAGGTGAAACGCGGTCTGGTCGCGGGAGCTGGGGGCCTCATGCGGCTACCGCGCCGCGCGCCCTACCACCTGGCGATGCAATGGGCATTGACCGGCGGGTTCATCAGCGCGGAAGACGCGTACCGGGCAGCGCTCGTGAACGAATTGACCGATCCTGGTGGCGCGTTGGAAGCGGCCTTGGCCATCGCGAAGGAGATCGCGGGGAACGGTCCGTTGGCAGTCAAGGCGACCAAACAGATCATCGTAGAATCGGTGGATTGGACACTTGACGAGCAATTCGTCCGCCAACGTGAACTCAGTGAGCCTGTACGTGGCTCCGAGGACGCGAAGGAGGGGGCTCGCGCCTTCACCGAGAAGCGCGCACCGCGCTGGCAGGGTAGGTAGGCAGCAGGGGCATGGCGAGTTGCCTGGGATCGATTCTGGGCAACCTGCTTTGCATTGCAGCCCTATTCGACTATCGAGGCGCCAACGCCCGGATTGCGGGCATCGGGTCCCCCGGCGTCAGCACTGAGATCACGGGAGTCGTGACGCCCGCTGCCGTGTAGCGTTCGATGTGCTCGAGGCAGGCCTCGGGAGGCCCGTGGACGAACAGGTCGTCGACCACCTGATCGGGAATTGCAGCCAACGCCCCGGCCCGGTCTCCTTCCGACCAGGCTTGCCACATTCCGCCGAGTTCCTCTTGGCGGCCTA
The DNA here is from genome assembly GCF_019334125.1 of Rhodococcus globerulus. Taxonomy (NCBI): domain Bacteria; kingdom Bacillati; phylum Actinomycetota; class Actinomycetes; order Mycobacteriales; family Nocardiaceae; genus Rhodococcus; species Rhodococcus globerulus. The sequence goes on along the minus strand of NZ_CP079698.1, from coordinate 3,507,148 downwards.
GGAATTCATGAAATGCTCGATAGACCGGGACATTGAGATATGCCGCGATCCTGCGGCGCCCGACAGCGCGTGCGGTATCGGAATCGACACCAGGCAGGACGAAGATCCGAGCGACGATTTCTTTGTCCGACCCTCCTGCATGGACATAGGGGGCAACAGTTTCGACGTCGTCTGCGGAGAGCCAGTTGACGATGGCGCCGTCAGCTTCCCGCCCGGCCAAACGGAGCATCGCCGGTCGCATCGCAGCGAGGAGCACGGGCGGCGGCGGGTCCGCGATCAGACCTGCGCGAAACCCGTCGACACCAAATGTGCCGTACTGCTGGGTCACCTTTTCCCCGGCTAATGCCGATCGGAGGAAGCGGAGCGAGTCCCGGACACGTTTGTACGGTTCGTCGAATGGGATCGAGTTCCATTTCTCCACAATGACACTCGACGAGGATCCGATACCGAGTACGAAGCGGCCGGGGGCTACCGAAGCGAGAGTGTTCGCCGAAATTGCAAGGGTAGCCGGGCCGCGGGTGTAGACGGGGACGATTGCTGTACCCAGTCGGAGAGTCGGCGCCCATACGCTGGCTAATGCAAGCGGAGTGAAGGCATCTGCGTCGGAGGACTCCGAAGACCACACGTCGGTGTATCCGAGATGGGGTAGTTCCGCGATGAGATCTCGTTGGTCGCGCAGTGGTATTCCGTCGAGGGGAATCGTCAGTCCCCAACGACGTGTGGGCTCCGGAACGTGTCTGTCCGGCGGTATGTTGTTTTCTGGCAAGGGGATCCAACCTCGATAGGTGTCGTGTGCGTGGTGCTCAGAATAAGCCTGCCATGCCGCCGTCCACGGAGACGGCCGAACCGGTGAGGAACGGTACGTCTGGCCGCAACAGGAACAGGACTGTCTCGGCAATCTCTTGCGGTGTTGCCATCGACGTGGTCGGGGCCGAATCGGACCCGGCGGATGAGACTGCGCTGCGGAACTTGGCGACCATTTCGGTATTGACAGGTCCCGGGCACAGACAATTCACTTTCACCCGGTTCTTCCGCGCTTCGGCGGCCGCGCATCTGGTGAGGCCGAGAACGGCGTGCTTGGTAGCCACGTAGTCGGCGCGATCTGCGGCGCCCTGCAAGCTGGCGATCGAACCCGTGTTGACGATTGCCCCGCGACCCGCGGCATACATATGGGGGAGAACAAATTTGAGCCCCCAGAACACGCTGTTGAGGTTGGTGTCGATCACCGATGCCCAATCCTGAAGGCTCAGCTCGGTGATGGGCTGCGCGTGCCCGGCGACCCCTGCATTGTTGAAGAACAGCTCGGGTGGGCCGTGCGTCTCGATTGCGGCATTAACGTATCCGCGAACCTGCTGGGCGACAGAGACATCCGCAGTGAAGGTGACAATTGGTGCCCCGGTTGCGCGCTCCGACGTTACGGCGAGCCTCGACGTGTCGATATCCACCGCCAATACGCGGGCCCCCGCATCGGAAAGAGCCAATGCAACGGCCCGGCCGATGCCGCTGCCGGCGCCGGTCACGATCGTCGACGCGCCGAAGAATCCGTTGCCGGTCATGGCTTGCCTGCGTGCGGGACCTCCACGTGTACAGCGAGCATGCTGGCATCGCGAGTGTGCGCGCGCTTGTGCTCCGAGGACGACGGCGCCGCGCAAGCGTACAGGGTGCGGCCGTCGGCGCCGCCGAGCATGCAGGCGAAAACTCCGGTGTCGAACTGGATTTCGTCGACTACGCCTGCCGTCTCGCGAACTCGGACGAGTCGACGGTTGAGCGCGTCCGCGACCCAGATTGCTCCCTCTGCGTCCAGGCAGATGCCGTCCGGTGCGACGGACGACGCGGCCATCGCGTCGGCAACCGAGGAGGTGGGCACGTCGTCACCGAATGCTGCCCAAACGCGGCGTCCGGTCAGATCACCGTTGTTCTCGATGTCGAATGCCGTGAGCCGGTTGCCCATGCTCTCGGCGACTACGAGTACACCTTCGGGTGTGACGACGGTGCCGTTGGGAAAGTGCAATCCGGTAGCGGCCACCGACGCTGTGCCATTCGGGTCGATGCGGATCAGGTCGGCAGGCTCCACAGCCGAGGCGCTGCGGAACTCGAACCCGAAGCTGCCCACCCAGGCGCGGCCGTTGCCGTCGACCACCATGTCGTTGATCTTGGTGGGAGACAATGAGGACAGGTCGGCATGGACAACCAGTTCGCCGGAGTGTTCGCGGCGAAGGATCTTTCGGTCGAGCATGGAAACGATCAGCAACCTGCCGTCCGGCAACCAGCCGAGGCCTGACGGCCGGTTCGGGACCAGGGCTTCGACGCGTACGTCGCCGGACTGTCCGATGGACAGGACTTCGTGGGCGTACAGGTCGGACACCCAGAGGCGGTCTTCGTGCCAGCGGGGGCACTCGAGGAACGCGCGGTTGTCGACGACAGTGCTGATTTCACGTGCGTTCAGGTTGGTCAGTGTCATGGGAATCCTTGGATGAGGGGTGGTTTGGGCGTTTGCGGATCAGGACGGATCCGGAAACTGTGGAGGCCGCTTCTCCATGAAGGCGTTCGCGCCTTCGATCATGTCGTCGCTACCGATCGCTTGGACAAGCATGCCGAGACCGTTGGCAAAGGAATCGCGCGCGCTGTTCCACCACAGATTCGAGCTGACCTTGGTGATCTCCAGGTAGCGCGGACTCAGGGCGGCAAGTTCCTCTGTCCAGCGCACCACGGCCGCTTCGAGGTCGTCGTCCTCGACGACCTCGTTCACCAGTCCCATGACCAGTGCCTGCTCGGCGCTGTATCGCCGGCACAGCATCGAGAGCTCCTTGGCGCGCTTCTCGCCGATCTGCACACCCATCACGTTGGTGGCGCCGGTGACGGGTGAGCTTCCCACGCGTGGCCCGGTCTGCCCGAAGGTGGCGGACCGAGCTGCTACTGCGAGGTCGCACGCTACGACGAGCTCGTTGCCACCACCGCCTGCAGGACCGTTCACCGCTGCGATGACGGGGCGCGGGCAGTTACGGATCGAGTCGAACAACCGTAACGACGAGCGGTAAAGACCGCGCATCTCGGTCACGCTTGGGGTGGCCAGAGAGCCGAGCGAGCCACCGGCGCAAAAGCTTCCGGGCACACCCGTGATGACGACCGAGCGGTATCGCGAGGCGTCGTCGATGGCGTCCGAGATCGCGCCCGCCATCGCTGCGTCGTAAGCGTTGCGTCGCTCCGGCCGATTCAACCGGATCCACAGTGCAGAACCACGTTCGCTGGTCTCGATGTCGGCCATCTGTTCCCTCGTCTTCCTAGTGTCGTGTCGAAAAGTGTCACCCGACACATCAGTTATTGCTGTTAATGGTGCATATAGATTTCTTCAGAGTCAAGCATCTGAAATTGAGGTGTCGTTGCTGCCGAACTGGGTGGATGGGATGTGGCACAAGAAGATTCTGTGTTCCGCGTAAATGTATGCGTCCAAAATAAATGATGCTATTGATGCGCATTGAATGTATAGTCGGCCGTGGCGTGCATCACGTTCGACTGAAAGGGTATGCAATGTCTCGAGCCTCGGTCTCGGCAGCAGTAGGTAGTGGCCACGACTCGGCAGCAGGTAGCGGCCGTTCAGGGGGTTTGCCAGTCTCGCCGGAGTGGGACGTCCTCGTAGTGGGGGCCGGGTTCGCGGGCCTCTACGCACTGCATCGCTTGCGCGCACAAGGTTTGCGGGTGCGGGTTCTCGAGGCCGGAGATGACGTCGGCGGCACCTGGTATTGGAATCGTTACCCCGGCGCGCGATGTGACGTGCAAAGCATGGAGTACTCGTACTCGTTCGACGAGGGCCTGCAGAATGAATGGGAGTGGACGGAACGGTTCGCTACCCAGCCCGAGATACTGAACTACATCGAGCACGTGGCAAACCGACTCGACCTCCGTAAGGACATCACGTTCGGCGTCCGGGTTGCCAGCGCGGAGTTCGACGAGAACGGTTCTCGGTGGACGGTCCGCGCCACTGACGGCACGACCACGACCGCGCGATTTGTCGTCATGGCGACGGGATGTCTGTCCTCGGCGCGTGTCCCTGACTTTGTCGGCCTCGAGTCGTTCGGTGGCGAGTGGTACCACTCCGGTGACTGGCCGCACGAGGGCGTTGAGTTGGAGGGGAAGCGGGTCGCGGTGATCGGCACCGGATCTTCCGGGGTTCAGTTGATCCCGCTGGTAGCGGAGCAGGCTGCGCATACCACCGTCTTCCAGCGCACACCGAACTTCGTGATGCCCGCGCGAAACGCCCCGTTGACGACTGAATTCACCACTGACTTCAAGGCCCGCTATCCACAACTTCGTGAACAGGCTCGGTATGCACCCGGCGGAATCCTGCGTAACCTGCGCGAACAGTCCGCGCTCGATGAGACGCCTGAGCAGCGGCAATCGCGATACGAGATGCATTGGGAGAGTGGTGGACCCGATATCGTCGGTGCCTACGGCGATCTGTTGCGCAATGCGGAATCAAACGAGACGCTGGCTGAATTCATCCGTGGCAAGATCGCCCAGATCGTGACTGATCCGGAGCGCGCAGCACTCCTGAGCCCGCACTATGCAGTGGGCGCAAAGCGAATTGCGTTGGGCACCGATTACTACGAGACCTACAACCGGGACGATGTTGCGCTCGTCGACGTCGCATCGGCCCCGCTGGAGCGGATAACCGCAACGGGGATCAAGACCGCCGATGCCGAGTACGAGTTCGACGTCATCGTCTTCGCGACCGGATTCGATGCGATGACAGGAGCGCTGCTTCGAGTGGACTTCCGCGGTGAGAACGGGGTGACATTGCAGGAGAAGTGGCATGCCGGCCCGCGCACGTTACTCGGGGTCGCCACAGCCGGGTTCCCCAACCTGTTCACGGTCACCGGTCCGGGCAGTCCTTCGGTGATCAGTAATGTCCTGATGTCGGTCGAGCAGCACGTCGAGTGGATCACGGACTACATCGAGTACCTCACGGTACGGGGGCATACCTACGCTGCCGCAGACGTGGCGGACGAGGACGATTGGGTTCAGCAGGTCCAGGACGCTGCTGCCGACACTCTGTACCTGACCGCGAACTCGTGGTATCTCGGCGCCAATGTGCCAGGAAAACCGCGAGTGTTCATGCCCTATGTGGGTGGCGTCGGAAATTTCCGTCGGCACTGCGAAAAGGTCGCGGCGAACGGCTACGAGGGCTTTGTCTCGCACTGAGTTTCCGTCGAGTTCTTCTATCCCACAGTAAATATCAAGCGAACGAGGTGTGACCGCAACATGACCAGGGTGTACGAGGATCTAAAGCCCACATTCGTCGATCCGCACGACTGGGCCCTGCCCACCGTGCTGCGTAGTCGCGCGGCGTCGGCCCCCGACGATCTTTTCCTGATCGCGCCCGAGGAATCCGGGCAGTGGACCTACGCTGAGGTTCTCGATGAAGCAGAGGCCGTCGCGGGGTCATTGCACGGAGCCGGTGCGGCCGCAGGTGACCGACTGCTGATCATGGCCGTCAATTCCTCGCGCTTCATCCGGACCTGGTTCGGTTCGGCGGTTGCATCGCTTGTCGAGGTACCGATCAACACCGCGTACGAAGGCGAGTTCCTGCGCCATCAGCTAGATACCGTTGGCCCACGTTGGGCCGTGATCGACGACGCGTTCGCTGATCGGTTCGTCGCGATCGCGGCGAGTTCAGGTCAGATCGAGCGATTCTGGGTTATCGATACCGGAACGGGCGCAATGGATTCCGCGTTGGAAACTCTCCGCAGCCAGGGCTGGACTGCTGACCCCTGGGACACGTTGCTCGACGGTGCTCGCGTCGAATTGCCTGCACCGTGTGCACAGGACCCCGCCTCGATCCTGTTCACTTCCGGTACTACGGGACCGTCCAAGGGGGTGTCGATGCCGCACGCGCAGATGTATTTCTTCGCAGAGGAGGTCGTCGCGTTGACTCGTCTCACGGCCGCGGATACCTATCTGACGATGACTCCGCTCTTCCATGGAAATGCGCAGTTCATGGCCGCCTACCCGGCGCTGATCGCCGGTGCCCGACTCGTGGTGCGATCGAAGTTCAGTGCCAGCAGGTGGGTGGATTTCGTTCGGGAGAACGAGGTCACTGTCACCAACTTCCTCGGCGTGATGATGGACTTCGCCTGGAAGCAGCCACCGCGATCGGACGACGCAGACAACACGCTGCGCTGTATCTTCGCTGCGCCGACTGCGTCTATCGTCGACGAATTCGCTGCCAGGTTCGGGGTCGAAGCGTTTGTCGAGGTATTCGGGCTCACCGAGACCTGCGCGCCGATCCTCTCACCGTACGGAGTGAAGCGGCCCGCAGGTGCCGCCGGACTGGCGGCGGCGGAGTGGTTCGACGTCCGGTTGGTCGACCCGGCGACCGACGAGGAGGTTCCGGTCGGCGAGGTCGGCGAACTTGTGGTCCGGCCTCGACTTCCATGGACCTGTAGTCAGGGCTACTACGCCATGCCGGACAAGACAGTCGAGGCCTGGCGGAACTTGTGGTTTCACACCGGCGACGCATTACGCCGGGACGAGGACGGCTGGTACTACTTCGTCGACCGCTACAAGGATGCGCTGCGCCGACGCGGTGAGAACATCAGTTCGTACGAAGTGGAGCAGGCCGTGCTGTCCATCGACGAGGTTGTCGAGTGCGCCGTCATCGGCGTTACGGCAGACGTCGACGGTGGCGAGGACGAAGTTCTGGCCGTTATTGTCGCGCGTGAACCCATTGCCGCGGAAGATATTTGGAACCGCTGTGAGGGACGAATTCCGGCATTTGCGGTCCCGAGATACATCCGATTCGTAGATGCACTTCCCAAGACGCCGTCGGAAAAGGTGCGGAAGGCTGTACTCCGCGAGGAAGGCATCACCGAGGACACCGCCGACCGCACGTTGGTCCCGGCGCACTAAGGGCAGGAGCAGAGCATGAAGCCTTACCGCACACTGTTGTTCGTCCCGGGGCACAAGCCGGAGTGGGCGCTCAAAGCGCTCCGCGCCGGCGCCGACGCGATTGTGCTGGACCTCGAGGATTCTGTTCCCGAGGCAGAAAAAGAAGCAGCACGCAAGACCGTCGCCGAGACCATCGACGCAGTACGAGAACATGATTCAGAGGTCGGGCTGTTTGTTCGTCCCAACGCTCTCGGTACCCGTAGTACCGGCGCGGATCTCGAGACGGTGGTGTTGCCCGGACTCACTGGCATATTCGCGCCCAAGATCGAAACCGTGCACGATGTGGTTGCGTACGATGCGTTGCTGGACCATTTCGAGCAGCGCAACGGTGCGGATCATCAGCACGTGATTGTTCCCGTCGAAACCGTCAAGGCCATCCACAACTGCCGGGAGATCGCACTGGCGTCGTCTCGAATTTCGGCCATGATCGGACCGACCGCGGAGCACGCCGACATCGCGAGGGAGGTCGGCTTCGAGTGGAGTGCGGAAGGTTCTGAGACGCTCTACCTACGGAGCCGAATCCTATTGGCCTGCAGAGAGGCCGGCCTTCATGCCCTGACCGGGCTGTGGGAGGAACTCGGTGACCTCGACGGTCTGGCCGGGTTCGCGAACGGTGGGCGTCGCCTCGGGTTTCGGGGCATGGTTGTGATCCACCCCAGTCACGTCTCGGTGGTCAACGCAGCCTTCACACCGTCCGAGACGGACATTGCCTTCTACAGAGGGCTCGCCGATGCCTACCTCGCGGGGGAACGCGCAGGGGACGGCGCTGTCCGCTACCGGGGTTTGCATATCGACCGCGCACATTACGACAAGGCGCTCCAGTGGCTCGAATATGCCGCAGAGCTCACGGAAGGAAGCAGAAATGTCTGACGCGAACGCGCCTCTTCACGGAATTCGGGTACTCGAACTCGGGACCATGTATGCCGCCCCCACCGTGGGCCGGATGTTGCGTGATTTCGGAGCCCAGGTCATCAAGGTGGAAGACCCGGAGACAGGCGACTTCGCCAGGCACTGGACTCCCCAGAAAGACGGATTGTCACTGGGATTCACACGTTTGAACGCCGGCAAGAGTTCTATCGGGATAGACCTTCGCACGGATCGTGGCCGAGACCTCGTGCGTCAACTCGCCGCGGAGGTCGACGTGGTGATCGAGTCGTTCCGGCCGGGGCGTCTCGAGAAGTGGGGGTTGGGCTACGACGAATTGAGTGCGGCTAACCCAGGGTTGGTGCTGGTCAGGGTTTCAGGTTTCGGGCAGACGGGTCCGTACTCAGAGCTTCCGGGTTTCGGCACGGTGGCCGAGACGGCCAGCGGATTCGCACACGTCAACGGATGGGCAGACAAACCTCCGACATCCCCGCCGTTCGGATTCGCTGATTCGATTGCCGGCATCTCGGCCGCGATGGGTGCCGCCATGGCTCTGTTCCGTCGAGAGCGGACAGGGCGGGGTGAAGAGGTCGATGTTGCGCTCTACGAACCGCTGATGTTCATTCTCGGCGACATGATCCTCAAGTACACTGCGACCGGAGAAATTCAGGACCGGGTCGGTAATGGTACCGGGTCGGCCTCACCGCGCGGTATCTACCAGGCCGCCGACGGTAAGTGGCTTTCCATCGCCGCATCCAATCAAGGCATCGCCAAGCGGTTGTTTCACGCCATGGGTCAGCCGGAACTTCTCGACGACCCCCGGTTTGCAACAAACCCCGCACGAATGGAGAACAACGATGCCCTCCAGGAGAAGGTGATCGATTGGGTTGCCAGTTACCCCAGGGGGGAAGCGCTCGGCATTCTGGGAAAGTTCGAGGTGGTGTCCTCGGCGGTGAACGACTCGAGCGATATCGTTGTGGACCCGCACTTCCTGGAGCGAACTCTGGTCGAGGTCAAGGGTGAGGAGTTGTTGAAGTCCGTTCTGATGCCCGGTCCGATCCTGCATATGCGGCAGAGTCCGACGCCGAACTACGACGGTGTTCCCCGGATCGGTGAGCACACCGACGAGTTGCTCGCCGCATTGATCGGTGCTTCGGCGGAGTCGATCGCGGAGCTTCGAGCAGAGTGCGTCATCGGCGGGAACGCCTGACACGGTTTATGTGAAACCTGTTGGGGATGAGGGAAGCCCGGTACGGATTATCCGTATCGGGCTTCCCTCGTCGGCCGGCCGAAATATGGGGAGTCGAACTAGGGGTGTCCGCCGTCGACCGGAATGATCGCGCCTGTGGTGAAACTGGACAGGTCGCTGGCGAGGTAGAGAGCGGTGCCGACAATCTCGTCCGGTTGGCCGCCGCGCCCCAGCGCGAAGCCCTCGGCGCGCTTGCCGAATGCCTCCATGTCCCAGGATTTGCTGACATCGGTCAGGAAGGTCCCGGCCATGATCGCATTGCACCGGACGGTGGGGCCGAGGGTGTGTGCCATACCGATCGTCATCGCATTCAATGCCGCTTTGGCAGCGGCATACGGCACTAGGCCAGCTCGGGGGTGCACTGCACTTGCGCTGCTGATGTTGATGATGGACCCTCCGTTTCCTTGCGTCATTCGGCTGCCGATGTTTGCGGTCAGGCGAAACGGTCCCTTGAGATTTACTCCTATGACCTTGTCGAAGAACTCCTCGCTCACTGAGTCGATCGTGTCGTAGAGAGGAGACATCCCGGCGTTGTTCACCAATACGTCTACCTGTCCGAATTCGTCGTAGACCTGATCTGTGAGCCGGTCGAGATCGTCCCACTTACCCACGTGCACTCCGATGCCGAAAGCGCGACGGCCGGTGAGTTCGGTTATCTCCGAGGCGTATTTGGCGCAGGCGTCGCCGTTGCGGCTGGCGATCACGACATCGGCGCCGGCTGCGGCGAAGCCCGCCACCATGGCACGGCCAAGTCCGCGGCTTCCACCGGTCACGAGGGCGACCTTGCCGGTCAGATCGATTGCGACTCCTCGAGTGGATGCCGTGTTCTCGGTGGATAGGTCGGTAGACATGTAATCACCTTTCGAAGGATGTAAGCGGTGCGTACGCGGACACCGCAACGAATAAATGGGAGACTATCTTGACGAGAGGTAGATCATAGATATTATGATAATGAATTATGGGCAGGGCGCCAAACCAGGCGATGCCCGTCACGGCCACCCAAGGGCTGCGCTGAATCGAGGCCTTAGTGCTTCGCGCCGGTGCGGCGGACCATAGAAGGGGACAGAAGAATGTCCGTAGACCAGGACGTACAACCTTTCGAACTGCCCGCGCGGTATCGGGACTTGCAGCAGGAGGCGCGCGAACTGGCCAAGGTGGTTGCTCCTATCGCGGACCGTGCCGACGAGTCGGCAACTGTCGACGCCGAGGTTCGGGCACTGCTCACGGAGAGCGAACTCGCCCGCGTGGTGGTTCCTGCGCGGTTCGGCGGCCGCGACGAAGCCGTCGACTCCCTGGCTGTCACGGTCGTTCGCGAGGCGCTGGCCTACGAGTGTGCGCACCTGGACTCGCTGTTTGCGATGCAAGGCATCGGCAGTTTCGGGCTATCCACCTGTGGCAACGTTGAATTGCAGCAAGAGTGGCTTCCGAAGGTTGCCTCGATGGAGGCTATCGCGGCACTCGCCCTGACAGAACCGCAGGTCGGCTCGGACCTCAAGGCGATGACGACGTCGGTTAAGCCCGAGGGTGACATGTTGGTCGTCAACGGACACAAGTCGTTTATCACCAACGGCGGCGCCGCAGGCTTCTATTCGGTGCTGGCGAAGGAGGGGGACGGGTATTCGCTCGTGTTGGTACCGGCTGACGCTGAAGGGGTCCGCGTCGAGACTCCGTTCCAAATCATCGCACCGCATATCCTGGGTGACATCGTGTTTGACAACGTCCGGGTACCAGAGGGAAACCGTATCAGTGCTCCCGGTGAGGGTTTCGGTCTTGTGCTCAATACCTTGGCGACGTTCCGTGTCTCTGTCGCCGGTGCTGCGGTCGGCCTTGCGCAGGCTGCGCTCGACGAGGCCGTTCGGCACACCAGTTCTCGTGAACAGTTCGGGGTTTCGCTGGCAAGACTCGGGCCGATCCCGAGCTTTCTCGCTCAGTCTTGGGTTGATGTGGAGATGTCCCGTACGTTTGCCTACCGCGCCGCTGCAGCCGCAGCGCGGGATCCGAAAGCGAATCTGCACCTGTCGTCGATCGCAAAAGCCGGTGCCACCGAGGCGGCCGGCCGGGTCGTAGACCGGTCCGTGCAGATGATGGGCCGGTTCGGTCTGGTCCGCGGGAGCAAGATCGAACGGCTCTACCGCGAGGCGCGGCCAATGCGAATTTACGAGGGCTCGACCGAGGTCATCTTCGATTCGCTAGCCAAGAAACTCGTGCGGGATGGTGTCAAATGACCTCGGCGACAAGGGCTGACACGGCGCCTGTCCATGGTGGGATCCCGTTCATCGCCGGAAAGTGGGAGTCGAGTCGTGGCGGTGAAACCGTCGAGATTCGCAACCCTGCCAACGGTGCGGCACTAGCCACGGTCCAGCTGGCTTCCGAAGTCGATGTAGACCGCGCGGTCGACGCAGCCAGGGATATCTTCGAGGCTAGGACCTGGGTTGACACCGCTCCAGGTGATCGTGCAGCAGTTCTGGACCGTGCTGCCGATTACCTTGAATCCCAGCGGGATCGGGCGGTGGATGTCCTCACCAGTGAACTCGGCTGCCCTCGGAGTTTTGCCGACCGCGCGCACGTGCCGAACCCGATTCGGATGATCAGATACTACGCCGAGCTGATCCGGACCTATCCGTTCGACGAGATTCGCGGCGACTCGACCCTGCGTAGCCTGGTCACCCAAACTCCGGTCGGAGTTGTCGGCGCAGTTACGCCGTGGAACGGCCCGTTGAGCAGCCCGGTTCTCAAGGTTGCGCCGGCGTTGGCGGCCGGTTGTTCGGTAGTGCTCAAGCCGGCGCCCGAGACTCCGCTGTCGGCATTGATGATGGCCGAGGCGTTCGAGTACGCGGGGTTGCCCGCAGGAGCGCTCAGCGTGCTGCCCGCCGGCCGTGAGGTCAGCGAACACCTGGTGCGCAGCCCCGCAGTGGACAAGGTGGGCTTCACCGGCAGTACCGCGGCCGGGAAGAGGATCATGGCGCTGTGCGCCGAAAGGGTCGCTCGGGTCACGCTCGAACTGGGTGGCAAGTCGGCGGCCGTGATCCTCGACGACTCCGATCTCGACGCAGTCGTCGCGAAAGTGGTCCCGATGGCGATGATCGTCAACGGACAGCTGTGCATTTCGCAAAGTCGAATCCTGGCTCCACGCAACAGGTACAAAGAAATCGTCGACCGCCTCGCCGCCGCTGTCACAGCGTTGCGCGTCGGAGATCCGTTCGATACCGATACCGACATCGGCCCGCTGGTCAGCGCTGCGCAGCGCGATAGGGTCGAGGGCTACCTCTCCATTGGAGCGGACGAGGGAGCCCGGGTTATCGGCGGCGGACGCCCGACAGGCGAAGACAATGGTTACTTCGTCAATCCGGCAGTGCTCGCCGACGTCGACAACGGCATGCGGGTAGCACGTGAGGAGATTTTCGGACCGGTCATAGCAATCATTCCCTACGACACCGAGGCGGATGCCGTGCGAATCGCGAACGATTCGCCGTACGGACTATCCGGATCTGTTTGGTCCGCTGACACCGATCGGGCAGTGTCCGTGGCGCGTCGGATCCGTACCGGAATGGTCAGCATCAACGGAAACCCGCAGGCCTTCGGCACTCCGTTCGGTGGGTTCAAGCAGTCCGGGATCGGCCGTGAAATGGGTCCTGAGGGTCTGGCGGCGTATCTGGAGAAGCAGTCGATCGCTCTCGGTCCGAACATGTGAACGGGAAGTGACACCGAGGCTGAGTATTTCACGCGGACAGTGATATTCGAATCGCCCGAAAATTTTTTGATTCAAGGGAGAACCATGAAGTTCGGTCTGGCCATCATGAACGATTTTCCGCCCGGCATGCTCAACCCTGCCAAACTTACCGAGTTGCGCGAGCAGGTGAGTGCTGCAAGGAAATCGGGATTCGAATCGGTGTGGGTGCTGCAGCACTATCTAGGGAACATGCCTACTCTGCAGCCGATCCCATTGATCGCTTCGTTGGCCGAGCGCGCCGACGGGATGGACGTTGGCACTAATATGTTCATCCTGCCCCTGCGGCACCCCGTTGCCGTCGCCGAGGAATTCGCGACGATCGATCACCTCAGTGCCGGCAATGTCATCGCCGGTTTCGGAATGGGATATCGCGACAACGAGTTCGAATCATTCGGTGTACCGATGGACGAGAGGGTCGCCCGGTTCGAGGAGGGCGTCGAGGTTATTCGCGAGTTGTGGAGTGGGCGCACAGTCAGTTTCCAGGGCAAGCACTTTCAGCTCGATGAGCAGCGAATCAGTCTCGAACCGGTTCAGCCCGGAGGTCCCAAGATCTGGATCGGCGCGGGTGCACACAAGACCGGCGCTCGGCGTGCTGCCCGACTCGGCGATGCCTGGATCATTCCTCCGCACGTGACACCCGACCGCCTGGATGTGGTGCTCGGGCACTACCGTGCGGAGCGCGATCTGCTGGGCAAGGGCTCTGACGGCGAGCTTGTTGTCCGACGTGAACTGGTGCTCGATGAGAACCCGGACCGTGCGCGTGAGATCGGCGTGCGCGCCCGCGGCGCGTTGACCCAGAAATACTCGGCCTTCAACGCACCCGACGCTTCGGGTGTTTACAAGCACCTGGACGGCGCCAACTCCGCAGAGGAAGTGGCCGACCAGTCGTATCTGTTCACCGATCCGGATACCGCTGTCGAGAAGCTCAAAGCGCTGGAGAAGCAGGGCATCACCTACGTGATCTTGAGGATGCAGTGGTACGACCTGCCGCAGGACGAGTTACTCAAAACCATGGAACTGTTCCGCGATCGGGTGCTGCCCGAGTTCGCTTCGAGCGCGGCATGACTCGCGCGGGCGAGAGCGTGGATGCGGGTGCCGCGCCGGCACCGCTCGACGGGCGGCTGCGGGAATTACTCGAGCGTGGCCGCAGCATGGGCGGCCCGCCGATGTACGAGTTGGCGGTTCACGATGCGCGGGCCAAAGTAACAGCAGGCAACGTGCTCTGTGCTCTTGGACCGAATGCCGTTGGAGTCGAGAATATTACGCTGGGATCGACGTCATTGGCGGCTAGACGCTACTTTCCGGCGGCAGGCGAAGACCCCGTTGCGGTGGTGGTGTACTTCCACGGCGGCGGCTGGGTCACGGGCGATCTGGATTACGCAGACAACGTGTGCCGATATCTTGTCGCCGGGGCGGGAGTCGAAGTGGTCAGCGTCGACTACCGACTTGCGCCGGAAGCGCGATTCCCCGCTGCTGCTGACGACGCTGTGACTGCGGTCGTTTCGGTTGCCGCCACAACCGTAGGCTTGCCGCTTGCAGTTGCAGGAGACAGCGCTGGGGGAAACCTTGCCGCAGTTGCAGTCGCGCATTTGGGTGGTGTCATCGATATTGCAGCTCAGGTATTGCTGTATCCAGTTCTCGACAGTGATACCTCTCGCCCGTCGTACAGGCGTTCATCGTCGGCCGACGGAATCGGTACCAAGGAGATGGAGTGGTTCCTGGACCACTATTGCCCAAATCCGGAGGACCGCGCTGGCACTATGTTCTCTCCGATGAATGGCGAGGATCTCGGCGGGCTTCCACCGACGGTGCTGCTCGTGGCCGGGCACGACCCGCTGCACGACGAGGGCGTGGATTTCGCCGAACGGCTGCGGCGTGCGGGGGTTCCAGTCGAGTTGATCGACCACCCTCAGATGAATCACGGATTCTTTCGATTCGACTCCGTACTCGGGGACTATGTTCCCCGCGCCGCCGCGCAACTCTCCGAGGCACTCCTGAGGGCCTTCGGCTTTCGTAACTAGCAACCTGAAACCGAGGGAGGAACTCTGATGGATGTTCTCACTGCGATAAAGACGAAACCGATGAAGCGATTCCAGTATGTGTCGCTCATGGCATGTCTACTTGTCATCACCGTCGACGGATTCGATGTGTTCGTCATGGGTTTCGTACTGCCACACCTTCCCGACGACTTCTTCTCCGGGACAGCAGAGAAGGGCTATCTGCTCAGCGCGGGACTGTTCGGAATGGCTGCCGGGTCGATACTGCTGGCACCCTTGGCCGATCGGATCGGACGACGGAAGCTGGTTCAGATCTGTTTGACCGCAAGCTTTGTGGGGATGGTAGCGAGTGCGATGTCACCGAACGTCGAAGCCCTGATCGTGGCTCGGCTCATCACGGGAATCGGTATCGGAGGCATGGCCGCGAGTCTGGTTGTGCTCGTTCAGGAGTACTGCTCCGACAGTCGTCGGAACCTGATGGTGGGCATCTATTCGATCGGGTTCCCAGTCGGTAGCCTGGTCGGCGGAGGAATCGGCACACTCCTGGTGGGTTCGCTCGGCGGATCTTGGCATGTGATGTTTGCCTTCGGCGCGGTGATCACCCTCGTAGCGATCGCCGTCGCCTACGCCTTCATGCCGGAATCGATCGACTTCCTGGTCACCCGCAATACTCCGCAGGCGCAAGCCGAGATCAACAGGATCGTCGCGCGCTTGGACGATCCGTCCATCGACCCCGATGCTCGTCCGGTCGCGACTCCGGCTCTCGTCGCGGAGGGGAGCCTACGGAGTCTGTTCTCGGGCCGGCTCGCCAGGCGAACTTTGTTGTCTTGGATTGCCTACGCCAGTTTGATGTGCTCGTTCTATTTTGCGAACACGTGGACCCCCGAGTTGGTGAAGACAGCCAGCGGCGACGCGAATTTGGGTACGACTGCCGGTCTGATCCTCAGTCTCGGTGGACTATTCGGTGCGCTGACATTCAGCCTGTGGACCCTCAAGACATCGGCGCCACGGGTGCTCTGGATTTCGATGCTGGGTGCGGCGATCTCGATATTTACCTTCGCTGCCTTCTTCACCCATTCCGCCGTTGCGATCGCCATCACCGCGGCAGTGGGTCTGTTCACCTACGTCGCGATCACTGCGAGCGCGGCTGTGGTGCCGCAACTCTACCCTGCAAGTTCGCGGGCCACCGCGATGGGCTGGATGCTCGGCGTCGGCCGACTCTGCTCGATCTCGGCTCCGATTTTTGTCGGATATGCGTTGGCCGTTGTTGCACCACAGACGCTGTACTACTTCGCAGCCATCCCGATGTTGATCGGCGCCTGGGCTACTCACGCATTGTGGAGGCTGAGTCGGAGACCGGAATTAGAGTCGATCGACATCGAGGAGAATGCGGCCTCCGCCGCGCATTGACACGAGCGGATGCGCACTACGAAGACGGGCAGGGAGATCCCCGGCCTGTCTTCGCGTTATGAGAAGTGGGCTGAATCCGACTAGAGCGCTGCCCAGGTAATCGGTTGGTTGAGAAGTGCCGCAGACTTTTTACGCAGGAACCCCGCGAGTTCGTCCATATGCTCGCGCATCGCGGCTTCGGCACCGTCCGGATCGCGCCGGGCAACGGCGTCCAGAACCGCCCGATGAGCTGCCAGGTCCTTTTTTCTGCGGGCGAGAGGGTACTCGGAGAACATCGGTCCTTCGAAGATGCCGTCGATGGCGTCGATCAGGTATCCGAAGACCGCATTGCCAGACGCCCAGGCCAGCGCATCGTGGAATTCCTTGCTCGTTTCATGGAACAGATTGATGTCCCGGATGTTGTCGTCCATCCGCGACACTGCCGCTTCCATCGCAGTCAGGTGTTCGTCGGTGACCCGTGCGGCGGCGAGACGTGCGTTCATCGGCTCGAGACCCACCCGGGCCTCGAGGATCGAATCGAAGGGTGTCTTCTCGAACTGAAGTAGTAGAGCGAGGCTGTCCATGAGGTGCGAGGCGTCCGGCTTCTCGACGGTAGGGCCACCGCCCGGACCAGGCTTAAGCGACAGTGCACCAGACAGTTCGAGGAATCGGAGCGCTTCGCGAAGCGTTCCCCTGCCGATTTCGTACTGATCGAGCATGACTTTTTCCGGGGGTAAACGGTCCCCGGGGCGTAGCCCTTTCGCCGCGATCTCGGAGACGATTCGCCTCGCCACGATCATTGCGGTCTTTTCCGGCCTACCTGATCTGGCAGCCATGCGTGTCCCCTCCAAACCCTGTGCTCGATTCGGAAACAGATGTTACGGGACGGAAGCTACCGGTCAGGCTGCGGTGGTAGCGACGGATTGACAGAATCCCCTTTTCTGAGAATTGGTGGTTGAGTTTGTGAGTCGGCACTGGCACGGGTCGAACTGGTTGAAACGGCTCGATTTCGTTGGCGCTGTGAATGCTCGAGCAGTTTTCGTAACTCTGCGCATTGTGCATCGGCCGACTCGGCCCAGTTCTGAAACATGATGCAACGGGTGTATTTCACGCGCTGGTAGGAGCTTGAGTGATGGCTACTTCCGGAATGCAGAGCCCGACCACAACACGTGTTGTGGTCGGGCTCTGCATTCCGCGTGAAGTCGATTGCCGTATCCGGGTGTCAGCGGCCCGAGCGCCCGCCGAGACTGCCGGTGGGCAGTTCGAGCGACCCAGTCCCTCCGGTGCCAGGCACTTCCGGGGTAACTTCGCCGTCGTCGACGAGGATGGTCAGGCTTGTTGTCTGAGACAGAACGCCCCGCGTGGTGATCTCGGTGGTGAATGTTCCGGTCGCAGTGGGGATGCCCGAGATAGTTCCGTCGTTTGCGAGTGTCAGCCCTGCAGGTAGTGCGGCCCCGGTTACTTCGAAGGAGACGGTGCGGGCTCCTACCGTGGTGAGTTGGTGCACGTAAGCCTGGCCGACGTGTGCGGTCGGCAGGGAGGTCGTCGTCAGCTCGGGATAGGTAGCAATGGCGGTCAGTCGGCCGCTATTGGTTGTTGTCGCAACGGCTCCGGTGGACTCGTCGAGTGCAAGAGACTTCACGCGATCGAGTTCGGGAACGCGTGTGCTGTCGAGTGCTGCGACGGAACGGTCAGCGAGGTCTACTGACCAGAGGAGACCTTGCTTCACATCTGCGACATAGGCGATGCCCGCTGCTGAGTCGACGACGACTCCGCTCGCGATCGTGTCACCGGAGAGGGTGATCTTGTCGAGCACTTGAATACGTCCTGGCGTGGGGTCGATTACCCAGACATTCGTCGTGCGGGTGTCCGTCATGTAGACGTAGCCGTTGTCGTCGTTCACATCCAGTTCGACCGGGTAGATGTCCGAGCCGCGCACGACGGGTGTCGGAGCGCCGCCATTGCGTACGTCGATCTGCCACAGCGTGCGCCCGTAGCTCTCGGAGATCAGGTTGGTGTCGGCGACGTAGAGGAGGCCGCGCTTCGCGTCGAAGGCGAGCTTTGTGGGTGTGGCGTCAGCATGGACGACGAGGTCCGTCACCGAGTCAGCGGCATTGGGATCGAGGACGCGGATGATCCCGGTGCGGTAGTCGGCGAAGTACACGCGGTGCGTTACCGGGTCGACGGCCACGTCGTTGATCGCCGGGCGAGTGCCGTCGGGGTTCTTGTCGCTGAGCGTTACTGTCTTGGTGACAGAGCCGGTCACCGTGTCGATGACGGAGATGGCCCCGCCGTAGGACGACGTCACGTATGCCCGTCCGAGATCCGGATCCACGGCAACCGCTGACTGGTACGCCACGACACCGTCTACAGACGACAGATTCGCGCCGGTGCTTATGTCCAGCACTGCAAGCGAAGTCGTGCCGTATTGCGTGGCATAAGCACGGTGCGAGGCTGAATCGACGGCGATGTCGCCAGGCTGATTCGCAGTGATGCTTGCTATGACGCCGTACGTCGGCGCTTTCGCCGGAGCGGCGTGTGCGGAGGGTGCCATGACGGCCAAACCGACGACGGCTACAGCGACAGCCATTGGCGCCGTGACCGTACGTCGGTAGTGATGCAATCTCATGAAGGATGCCTTTTCTGATCAGAATGCCTCCCAATCTGGAGGTCAGGTAACCCTAACTTTGATTCGTGGTTTTGTGATGAGACCGATCGCACACCGAAGTCGCGTCGGGGCCGTGACCATAGTCGACGTCTTACGGGTACGGTGCTATGAAAAAGTCTGTGCTGTAACGAGTTAACTCGTCGGAGGTGCGTGATAACCGTGGACCTGTCGAGGAAACGGACTCCGGGGTTCGGTGGTTGTTTTGCTGGAGTCGACCAAAGTTGTTGCAGCGTAGTTTGATTGAAATTTCCCGAAGAACATCTGAATCTGTTGGGGCGCAAGGTTTATGGATGAAGTGTTGACGTGGTCGCGCGGCGGTGTGGTCGCGCGGCAGTGTCAGTACCAACGATGATCAGCGATTGCGGTGCGAGGCCCGAACTTCGGTTTGACGGCCTGGCCGCTGACCTGCAGGAGCCGGACCGCCCGATACCGATGCGGTTGCAGGGGAGCGAGGTACTCGACCATACGAGCGTCGTCGATCGGTTCGCCGAGGAGTGACCAGCCGACAACTGCGGCGAGATGGTAGTCGCCCACCGACAGAGCGTCCGAATCGCCGAATGCACGCTGGGCCACCTCCGCGGCCGTCCAGATTCCGACGCCGGGCACGGCTCGCAATCGCCTCGTCGCCTCCGCCCTCGAGAAGGTCGACGCTTGCTCGAGTCGATCGGCAACCCGAGCGCACTGCACGATCGTCTTGGATCTTGCCGGGTCCACGTTCGCGCGATGAAACTCCCACGACGGCATCCGTCGCCACTGATCCGCGGTGAGTGGAACTCGCATTCCGTCGGGCGCCGGTCCGGGAGCTCGTTCTCCGAACTTGGTCAGCAGACGTCTCCACGCTGCAAAGGCGTCGACGCCGTGGACACGTTGTTCGAGGATGGCGGGGACGAGAGCCTCCATGACGCGTCCGGTGCGTCCGATCCGCAGATGCGGGAAGCGTCGATGAGCTTCGGCCAGCTTGGGATGTTCGGGAGCAAAATCGTCGGCTTCGTCGTCGAGACCGAGCAATGCTTCGGCTCCGCCCAGGAACTCCGTAGCGCCGACGCCCCACGACTGCACGCGGACGGTGTGGCGATCCGACTGTGTAATGCGGTAGGTCACAGGACCCGAAAGTTGGCGGGAAACTCGCCAGATCGCGCCGTCCGGGGTACGCCTGTGAGCGGGGTCGCCAGGTCCGCGCTGATGCGGGCTGAGCGTCAGCGCGGCATCGAGTGGTCGCTGAGAAGTCACCGTGACTTCGGCAGCCTCGAGTTTCGGCGTCATCGTCGGCCAGCGTATCTGCAACGGTCGCCCCGCGTTCAGACACATGTCGGTGGGGCAACGTAAGGTCCGAGCCATGATCATCGTGAGCACCGACGGATCCTGTCTGCGCAACCCCGGCGGAGCTATCGGCTGGGCTTGGGTAAATCACGAGGGTCCGTCGATGTCGGGCGGCGAATCATCCGGAACCAACCAGATCGCCGAGTTGAGGGCGCTCTTCGAGGCCGTTGTCGCTCACCCCGGAGACGAGCCTTTGCTCATCGAATCCGACTCCCAATACGCCATCAAATGTGCGTCGGAGTGGCTGCCGAGTTGGAAGCGCAAGGGCTGGAAAACCGCGAGCGGCGGCGCTGTCAAGAACCTGGAACTTGTGCAGAGCATCGACCGTGCCATCACCGATCGTGTCGGGCCGGTGCGTTTCCGTTGGGTCCGCGGGCACGTGGGCAACCACTACAACGAGATGGCCGACAAGCTGGCAGGCGAAGCCGCCCGTGCGATTGTCTCCGGGGACATCGAGTCGGTACCACTTGCTGCGCAGGCACCGGTGCCGGTGAAAAAAGAAGTAACCGTCGTGAACTCCTCGTACAAGGAGAAGTCCACGACGGCTGTCGAACCGGAAGATCTGTTCACACTGTTCTAAAAAGGCCTTCGGCCCTGTGCGCCTTTTTGGTAGTGGGCACTACCAAAAAGGCGCACAGGGGGCGCAGCCCCCTAGATCAAGCTGCCCTCATGCACCGCTCGATCGAATGCCGGCAAGGGACCGCCGGCACGCAGGGTGGTGGCGAGTGCCGGATCAGCCAAGTGCAAGCGGCCGATCGCGATCAGATCGAACTCTCCGCTACCGATGCGCTCCTCGAGCTGGGGGATGTTGTCCACGACGGGTGCAACGCCTTCGATGCGGCTGTCGCGCAACGACTTTCCCAGGCCGACGCTGCCCACGGCCATGGTGACGGCGCCGGTCAGCTTCTTGGCCCAGCCGGCGAGCGAGAGGTCGCTGCCTTCGAAGGCGGGAACGTCGAAGCGTCGGATGCTGGCGTCCAGCACATCGACCCCGGCATCGACCAAAGCGCCCAGGATCACGCCCAGCTCTTCCGGGGTTTCCGCGATCTTCGCGGTGAAATCCTGCTGCTTGTGCTGGGAGAAGCGGTAGATAATCGGCAGATCGGGGCCGATGGCTTCGCGGATCGCCGCAACGACGGCTGCGGGGAATTTGGTACGACGCTCCAAGTCGCCGCCCCACGCGTCGTCGCGCCGGTTGGTGCCTTCCCAGAAGAAGGAATCCAGTAGGTAGCCGTGGCCGCCGTGGATGGCGATGCCGTCGAAGCCGAGCTCGACAGCGTGCTTCGCACTGCGGACGTAGGCGGCGATCACGTCTTCGATGTCCTGCTCGGTCATCGCGTCGGTTGTTGCCTGGGCGCGCTCGACGTAGGCGGCAGAGTACGAGGTGACACCGAGCGGACCCCACTCACCGGACGGGCGCATCGGCTTGAGCGAAGGATCCATCTGCGTCATCGCGCCCCACAACGGGCCGACGTGCCAGAGCTGCGGCACGATCTTGCCGCCGGCGCCGTGAACGTCGTCGATGACCTTGCGCCAGCCGGCCTGAGCGGCGGGCGTATGCAGGTTGGGGACGTTGGCATGGTCGACCGCAGTTACGTGGTCGATCGCAACGCCTTCGGTGACGATCAGGCCGGTGCCGCCCTCAGCGCGTCGACGGTAGTAGTCGGCGACATCCTGACCGGGGACGCCCTCGATGGAGTAGGTGCGCGTCATCGGGGACATGACGATGCGGTTGGGCAATTCGAGCGAACGAATGCGCAAAGGCTGGAAAAGGGGACTGGTCATGTCAATCACAGTGCTTTCATGAATCGGAAGAATCCGGGGTCCTGATCGACGCGCAACCTCGTGAGAGTGCGGTAGCTGATCAGCCACTTACCGTTCTCTTTGCGGTATTCCTCGTGGTAGTGGCCGTAGCCGTGCAGGTGCAATTCCTTCTCACCGTCGTTCCACCACAGCATGTCCTCCATCGCCCAGATTCCCGTGGCGGTGGTGGGGGAGGTCAGCACGATTTCAGGTGTGTGTGCGTGGTGCGCCGTGGTGAGAGGAATCTCGCCGTCGAGCATGTTCCGGATGGCGTTGGTGAGTTTCTCGATACCGACCACCTGATTGGAGGTGTCACCGGTCTTGGGTTGCTTGTCCGTGGGGAGGCCGCCCCAGGTTTCGCTGACGACGTCCTCGGTGTGCAGTGTCGGGTAGATATGCCACTGCTTGGTGTCCATGCAACGCAGGCGAGCCGAGAAGACCTTCTTGATTTCCTCGATTGCGAGTAGTTCCTCGACAGGACTGAGTGACGCGACTTCGGACTCGGTCAAAGACATGCAACCTCCAGCAGTAATCGGCAAGATGCCTTCAGATTCGAGTGCGTACAGCCTTGCCGTCAATCACCTGTCTCAGTGAGCGCGACAACACTCGGTATGGTCGAGCAAACGGAAGGAGCGCTCGCTATGTGCGTAGATACGGATTCGGTCCCCGGGGCCGAGGAGATCGCCGCGGTTCGGGACTTTTGGGATGAGCTGGGTGTTCCGGGCTTGATCGACGTTCACACCCATTTCATGCCCAAGAGTGTCATGGACAAAGTGTGGGGGTACTTCGACTCGGCAGGGCCGATGATCGGTCGACCATGGCCGATCACGTATCGCCTGGTGGAAGAGGAACGCGTACAGCGGCTGCGTGAATTCGGAGTCCGCGCCTTTACCTCGATGATCTACCCGCACAAGAACGCGATGGCTGAGTGGCTCAATCAGTGGGCCGTCGAGTTTGCCGCCCAAACGCCGGATTGCCTACATACGGCCACGTTCTATCCCGAAGAGACGGCCGCGTCGTACGTCGGGAAAGCGTTGGAGTCGGGCGCGCGAATCTTCAAGTCCCACATCCAGGTCGGCAATTACGACCCTAACGATCCGTTGCTCGACAACGTGTGGGGCCAACTCGAGGACGCCGAGACACCCATCGTCATTCACTGTGGCTCAGGGCCGGCGCCGGGTACGTTCACCGGGCCGGATCGAATCGTGTCGTTGCTGGCACGCTACCCGAGGTTGCCGCTGATCATCGCGCACATGGGTATGCCGGAGTACAGCGAATTCCTTGATCTTGCAGAGGCGTACGGGAATGTGCGCCTGGACACCACCATGGCGTTCACCGACTTCACGGAAGAGCAGTGTGCCTTTCCGAAGTCGGATATCTCTCGCCTGATCGACATGCAGGACCGGATACTCTTCGGGAGCGATTTCCCGAACATTCCGTACCCGTATCTCAAATCGTTGCAAGCACTTACGCGGTTCGATCTCGGAGACGAGTGGTTGCGCGCCGTCGTACACGACAACGCGGCCAAGCTCTTCTCGGTGAGCTGAGCCCACCGAGAAGAACTTCGACTCAGCGCAGTGAAGAGCTTCGCTCAGCGCAGTTTGATGCTGCCGCCGTCGGCCATCAACGTCTGACCGGTCATGTACTGCGAGTCGTCGCTCGCGAGGAACACGACGACGGGAGCGATGTCGGTTTCGGGATCACCGATACGTCCGAGAGGAACCTTGGCCACCGACGCGGCTGCACGCTCGGGGAAGGCTTCCTGCCACTTGACGACGCCTTCGGTTGCGGCGAACGGGCAGACCACGTTGACCCGAATGCCTTCCGGCGCCCACTCGTTGGCAACGACGCGGGTCAGACCGCGCACAGCTTCCTTGGCCGCTGCGTACGACGTCTGGGTGGGCATGCCGTCCAAGCCTGAACCGGAGGCGAAGTTGATGACCGAACCCTTGGTCTTCGCCAGTTCGTCGTGGCACGCCTGCATCAGGTGCACAACCGGGTAGAAGCCGGTGTTGAAGGACAGGTCGAACATGTCCTGCGTGGTTTCCAGCAGCGGGGCCTGACGAGACGCGTGGGCGTTGTTGACCAGGATGTCGAGCTTGCCGAACGCCTCGAGTGCGGCGTCGCGGATCTGCTCTGCCGAACCTGCGGCGGCAAGGTCGACGTTGAGGAACTTGCCGGCGCCGGCCAGTTCCTGCTCGAGGGCCTGGCCCTGCTCGTCGTTGATGTCGACGAACAGGACCTTCGCGCCTTCACGGGCAAAGACTCGGGTGATTGCGCGACCGATTCCGCCGGCGCCGCCGGTGACAATCGCTACCTTGCCGTTCAACCTCATGAAAACGCTCCTTCTGTGTTGATGCTGTTTAGACGGTTGCGGTCTCGTCGACTGCGAGTGCGATCTTCTCGAGGCCGGCGATGCTGTAAGCGGCGTAGGTCTCGTAGGGGCCACGGCCCGAGAAGTACGACGAGAGCTGACCACCGAGCTCTTCGACCGTGAACGCGGATCCGGCTGCGTCGAAACGGTTCTCGACCTTCGGTGCTTCCATCAGCGCCACCATCTTGCCGTAGACGACAAAGACCTGTCCGTTGATCTCGTCCGAGGCGGGCGAAGCCAGGTAGCTGACCAGAGTTGCAACACGCTCGGGTGCAAGCGGATCGAGACCGGTGACACCGGTGTTGTTCTCGCCGAACGCATCTGCTGTCATTGCGGTCCGCGCGCGCGGGCAGATTGCGTTGCTGCGGACGCCGTAACGGGAGAGGCCGGCTGCGCTCGAGAGCGTCAGAGCCGTGATGCCGGCCTTGGCTGCCGAGTAGTTGGGCTGTCCGGCGCTGCCGAAGAGGAAGGCTTCGGAGGAGGTGTTGATGATGCGTCCGTAGACGGGAGCGTCGGCTGCCTTGCTTGCGGCGCGCCAGTGCACTGCAGCTGCATGGGAGGTTGCGGCGTGGCCCTTGAGGTGCACGCGAATGACGTCGTCCCAGTCGGATTCGGTCAGGTTGAAGATCATCTTGTCGCGCAGGATGCCCGCGTTGTTGACGAGGATGTCGAAGGAGCCGAAGTTCTTGACGCCTTCCTCGACGAAGCGCGCACCGAGAGACCAGTCGGAGACGTCGCCGGTGATGGCGATGGCCTGTCCGCCTGCGGCCTTGATCTCGTCGACCACGTCATTGGCTGCGGGGCCCATGTCGTTGACGATGACGGCTGCGCCGGCTGCTGCGAGGCCGAGTGCCTCCGCGCGGCCGAGTCCGGCGCCGGCACCGGTGACTGCGGCTACTTTGCCTTCCAAGCTCAGTGATTGCGTCATGTCGTGCTCCTTCGATCCGGGTCAGAAATTAGTATTCATTCTAATTTGTTCAGTCTATTTTGGCGTAAATTCGGCAAAACTAGCAGAGTCAAAATCAGAATTAGTTCTAGTTTTGATCAGAAATGCGAGCCAGAACACTACAGTCCCGGTCAGTGGGAGCGGTGATGTAGGTCACGAGCTGGACATGCCACCTTGTGGCTACGCGCCGACCGGGCGCGCACGCACTTGCGTCACCGCCGACACTGCCCGGAGCAACCCATGTTCAACGACTCGCCTGCTCGGAAGCATCTACGCCCCAGCCAATCGTCGGAGATCCTCACAGCAGGATCCGCTCTGGCTGCATCGGGTGGAACAACGGGAGGATCTGCGCAGCTCCTGGCATCGTTGTTGGGGCGTCGGATCGGCGGATGACGCACTCGAAGTACCACTAGATGCGGCCGGGCCGGACCTGCCGCACCTGAAATAACGGAAGGCACCAACAGTGTCACTGAATTTGGCAGATCTGTACGAGGGCGTAACGGACTTGATCTCGGATCGCACGGCAATCGTGTGCGACGGGCGTCGACGGACATACGCGGAACTCGACGAAGGCTCGAACCGCATCGCCCATCACCTCGCGAGTGTTGGCGTCGGACCGGGAGATCACGTCGCCTTGCACATGCGCAACAGCATCGAATATGTCGAGAGCCTGTTGGGCTGCCTCAAGATTCGCGCAGTGCCGATCAATGTCAACTACCGCTACGTCGATGCCGAGCTGACGTACCTCTACAACGACTCCATGGCGGTCGCACTCATCGTCGACGAGGAGTTTGCCGACACCGTCGCGTCGATCCTTCCCACAACGCCCGGCGTCAAGCATGTTGTCGTCGTCGGCGAAGCCGAGCTTGCCGGCGTCGACAGCATCAGTTACGACGTTGCAACGCAGGCGCAGTCGGCCAAGCGAGACTTCGGGCCGCGCAGCGAAGACGACCTCTTTGTCATCTACACCGGCGGCACGACGGGTATGCCCAAGGGCGTCATGTGGCGTCACGAGGATTTCTACTTCGCAGCGCTCACAGGTGGAAACCCGTTCGGCCCTCCGCACGTCAAGGCCGAAGATCTGTACGCCGCTGTGCCGCACGTCCCCGCGATGAACATGCTCAGCACTGCACCGCTGATGCACGGCGCGGCGTCCTACTCGTTGTTCACCGGATTCTTCATGGGCGCCAACGCAATTCTGATGGCGCGTTTCGACGCGAAGAAGACGCTCCAGCTTGCCGGGAGCGAAAAGGCCGTCTCCATCACCGTTGTCGGCGACGCGATGGCACGCCCGCTCGCCGACGAATTGGCTGCGAACGCGGCCGAATACGACCTCAGCACGGTGGGCATGGTCTCGTCCGGCGGAGCGTTGTTCTCGCTCTCACTGCGTGAGCAGTTGAAGTCGATTCTTCCGAACCTGATCATCCGCGACGGTTTCGGTTCGTCCGAGTCCGGCGTCGACGGCAACCTCGAGATCGGCGCGGACGGCTTGATGCGGATCGCCGCTCGCGACGAGACTCGTGTCGTGGACGATCGGATGCGTCCGCTCGAGCCCGGTTCACCCGAGACCGGGTACATCGCTCGTTCCGGTCACGTTCCGGTCGGATACTTCAACGATCCCGTGAAGACGGCAGCGACGTTCCCCGTCGTCGACGGCGTCCGCATGTCGGTACTCGGCGACATCGGACGGGTCGAGGCCGACGGCTCGATCGTTCTGCTGGGGCGCGGTTCTCAGTGCATCAACACCGGTGGCGAGAAGGTGTACCCCGAAGAGGTCGAGCAGGCACTCAAGAGTCATCCGGCTGTTCTCGACGCCTTGGTTGCCGGAGTGCCGGACGACAAGTTCGGCGAGCGCGTGGCTGCGGTCATCACCACTCGTGACGGTTTCGCTGTCCCGGACCTCGCCGAGATCGGTGAGCATTGCGCGTCTCAGGTCGCGCGGTACAAGGTGCCTCGTACCGTCGTGAGCGTGTCGGAGATCCGTCGTTCTCCCAGTGGCAAGGCCGACTACCGCTGGGCCAAGGCAACTTTGACGGAAGCCAAATAGTTCGACGTCATCCAGCGCGTTTTGTGAGGGACGCGCTGGATGACGTTCGGGCAGAGCACAGAACTAGTTCGTTACTCCTGCGGCCAAGAGGGCGCGGGCTTCGGGGCGGCCGTCGAGGAGCGCGTTCGTACGCAATTCGACCTTCCAGACGCCGTCGTTCTTGACCAGTTCCCACCGGTTCGCGGTGATGCGGAGAACCTTGAATCCGGACGGGTTCTCGGGATCCTTGATCACGAGCTGCGAGTGGCAGGTTGCGACGGCTTTGTTGCCGTCGATGCGGATGTGTGCCGGCGTCATCATGTGCGCTGCGCCGTTCATGATCCAGTTCTGATGAGCGGCACTGCGCACCATGGCGCGGAGTTCGCCACGGCCGTGCATTGCTCCCGTGTCGACGTCGTAGACACCGTCCTCTAGCCACAGGTTTGCGACCTCGTCGGCAGATCCACTGTCGACGGCCGGGCTGTACGCGGTGAGCAGTTCGGTGATGGCCAGCTTGTCTTCGAGCAATTCGACTCGGGCAATCAGTGATTCGACCAGGGCAAGTGAGTTGCTCAGTGCGGTGGCGTCGGTCATCGGCATTCCTTACGTAGACGAAGTGGATCAATCAGGTGAAATCGATGCCCTCGGCGAGGGCGATGCGGTGAAGTTCCTCGAGTTGTTCCGCGAAGTGCTCAGCGCTCGACGCGCTGATCGACGTGCTGGCGATCGTGGCACCGGCGTCGCGGACTCGGGTCAGTGAGCGGACGACGCGTTCCGGGTCGCCGAGCGGATCGAAGGCTGCGCCAGTGGACAAGATGACGTCGAAGTTCTCGGGGAGCGGCGCTGCCGCGAGCATGTCCGCGAGCTCCGAGAGGCGCAGTCCGAAGGGAACCCAGCCGTCGCCATGGGTGAGTGCGCGGCGCAGTGAGCGCTTGGTGCGGCCACCGATCCAGAGAGGCACTCGCGGTTGGACGGCGTGCGGCTCGACAACAAATCCCGAGTAGTCGTAGAACTCGCCGTGGTACTCCGGGAGCGGAGTGGAGAGCGAGGTGCGCAGCGCTGCGAGGGCGTCGTCGGCGCGAGCTCCACGATCGGTGAACGGAGCGTTTATGAGATCGAATTCTTCTTTTAGCGTCCCGACTCCGAGGCCGAGGACAAGTCGCCCGTTGCTGACCCGATCCAGCGTTCCGTAGCGCTTCGCGATCTCCAGTGGGTGGTGGTATCCCAGCACGAGCACTTGAGTTGCGAGCCGAATAGTGCGTGTTCGAGCCGCAAGATATCCGAGTGTTGCGAGCGGATCCCAGTAGGTTCCGCCGCGTTCTCCGGCTATTTCTGTGGGAACTGCGATATGTTCACTGCAGGTCAGGTGGTGAAAACCGAGGCGATCAGCAGTTTCGGCGATCTGTGCGACCTCGTCGATCTCAGCCGTCGCTTCCCAATCTGATCGGGTGCTGGGGTGCTGGATCAGTACCGGTGTGACGAGTCCGAGGTGCATCGAGCGTTTATAGCTGCGACGAGCAGTTCTGGCACAGAAATTTCCGGTGATCGGGATGAGATTGTCGGATTGGCTTTCCAGATACTGTGACCTGGGTTATAGTCACTAGAATCAATTCCAGTTTCCGGGAGGCGTCAATGACCATCGTTGAAATCAACGACACCATGACCACTGCTCAGCCGACCAGCGCTCAGGCTAAAAAGGATCTTCCGCCGTCGATGGTCGAGCGGATGACGCTGATTCTCGACGCCTTCGACGGACGCGCAGCACGGCTCACCCTGGAAGAGGTGGCGTGCCGCACGCAGTTGCCGCGCTCCACCGTCCACCGCATTCTCGATCAGCTCGTCAAGCTCGACTGGGTAGATCACGCATCGTTCGGCTACTGCCTCGGACGGCGTGCACTCGGCCTCGGTGGCGGCGACGGTGGCCACAGCCAGATTCGTGAAGCTGCTGCACCCCTCCTGCACGAACTGCACCTTCAGACCGGAATGGTTGTGCACCTCTCGGTGCTCGACGGCCGTGAAACTGTTTATCTCGACAAGGTCGGCGGCCGGTTTGCCGCTGCACTCCCGTCGCGCGTCGGTGGCCGGGTTCTTGCGCACTCCACCGCGGGCGGCAAGGCGATGCTCGCGTGGATCGATCCGGAGCGCGTCGACGCCTTGTTCGGCGCGACCCTTCCGCGCTGTACCGAGAACACCATCGCGGAGATCGGCATCTTGCATCAGGAACTCAACCGCATCCGTCAGCGCCGGGGCTTGGCCTTCGAGCGCGGTGAATCCGCTCGCGGCCTGGCATGCGTGGCCGCTGCGATTCGTGGGCATGAAGGCCCCGTCGGCAGCATTGCGTTGTGCGGCGACATGCGGACGGCTCAGCTCGAGCGAGTCGCCCCGTTGGTAGTCGACGCGGCCCGTGAGGTCTCGCGCTCGCTGTACCCCGAGCTGGGTGCGCCTCGCCGTGGCCGCAAGGCTCCTCCGATCCCGACAAACACCTTCTCGGCAGACACGATGGACCGACTTCTGGCGGCGTCCACCGAGCAGTGGATCTGAGTTTTCTTGCCCTTTCTGTCTCGCTGATCGGGACGGTTCGTAGCAGCTCAGCGGCGGTGATGGCACCGTTCCGGGTATGACGACTGAACTGAGCTACGAGGACACTCTGAAAGAGCTGCAGACCGATCTCGGTGTGCTTCGGTATCACGAGGCCGGCGACGGTCCGCCGCTGGTGCTGCTGCACGGATCAGGTCCCGGAGTCACCGGGTGGCGCAACTACCGCGGCGTTCTCGCGGACTTCGCCGAGCACTTCCACTGCTACGTTCTCGAGTTCCCCGGCTTCGGCGTCAGCGACCCGGGCGACGGCCATCCGATGATGATGGCTCAGGCTTCGGTCAGCGCGTTCCTCGACGGACTCGGTCTCGGTCCCGTCCACCTGATCGGCAACTCCATGGGCGGCATTGTCGCCACCAAGGTCGCGATCGACGAACCGCACCGCGTCAGCAAGCTCGTCACCATCGGTGGCATGGGCAAGAACACCTTCTCGCCCGGCCCCGGTGAAGGCATCAAGCTCCTCATGGAATTCACCGACAACCCCACCCGCGAAGCCCTGATCCGTTGGCTGCAGTCGATGGTCTTCGACCCGGCCGTTGTCACCGAGCAGCTCATCGAAGAGCGTTGGGCGCTCGCCACCGAGCCGACGACCCTCGAGATCGCACGCCGGATGTACAGCAGCAAGGCCATGGCCGCTATGGGCGCCGCCGCTGCTGCGTCGACGGATGTTCCGTACTGGGCACAGTTGAACAAGATCAAGGCTCCGACACTGCTCACCTGGGGTCGCGATGACCGCGTCAGCCCCGTCGACATGGCGATTCTGCCGATGCGCGACATTCCCAACGGTGAAGTGCACATCTTCCCCAGGTGCGGTCACTGGACGATGATCGAGGCCCGCGACGCCTGGGTCTCGGCAGTTCTGGCATTCCTTACCCGCCCGTAAGGGCCTTCGGCCCCCGTGCGCCTTTCCGGCAGTTCCCACTACCAAAAAGGCGCACAGGGGCTGCTCCCACTCACCGGGAAGCATTTCTGCACTACCGATCCGCACCTGCCACGGTTTCACCAACAGATTTTCACCTCGCCAGATCTTCCAGGAGGACGCGATGCTCAGTGATACGCAGCGAGTTTTCCGCCGCAAGGTAGTTGGTGGGCAGGAAGACCAGTTGATCGACATCGCGCTTGGACTCGCCGCGAAGAAGTCTGCCTAGGCATTCGCCGGGTACCGAAACCAGAAAGCCGAGAAAACCATGGGACAGGTTCTAGACAACATCTCTCAGTTCGCCGACGAGATCCGCGCAGGCGGCGTCGAGGGCGACAAGATCATGCAGCTGTCGGACGGCAACGCGAAGCGTCTTCGCGATTCCGGCGTCATCCGCATGTTCCAGCCCAAGGAATTCGGTGGGCTCGAATCGCACCCGCGTGAGTTCGCCGAGACGGCAATGGCTATCGGCGCGATGGACGGCGCAACCGGCTGGGTCAGCGGCATCGTTGGCGTCCACCCGTGGGAGCTTGCATTCTTCGACAAGAAGGCGCAGGAAGAGGTCTGGGGCGAGAACCCGGACACCTGGATGGCTTCCCCGTACGCACCGATGGGTGTTGCTCGTCCCGTCGACGGTGGCTACATCCTCAACGGTCGCTGGTCATTCTCCTCGGGAACGGATCACTGTGACTGGGTCATGATCGGCGCGATGGTCGGCGACGCCGAGGGCAAGCCCCTCATGCCGCCGAAGCACCTGCACGTCCTGCTGCCGCGTAGCGATTACGAAATCGACCAGGACAGCTGGAACGTCGTGGGCCTGCGAGGCACCGGTTCCAAGGACCTCATCATCAAGGATGCTTTTCTCCCCGCCTACCGCACCATCGACGCGTCCAAGGTGTACGACGGCAGCGCGTGGAAGGAAGCCGGCCGCACGGAGACCCTGTACAAGTTCCCGTTCTCCTGCATCTTCCCGCTCGGCATCACCTCCTCGTTGATCGGTATCGCCGAAGGCGCATTGGCCTGCAACATTGCAGCCCAGCGTGAGCGCGTCACAGTCAGTGGTGTCCCGATCAAGGAAGATCCGTACGTACTCTTCGCCATCGGCGAGGCTGCTGCGGAGATCGCGGCTTCGCGCGCGGCGATCCTCGAGACGGTCGACCGTTTCTGGGACATGACCGAAAAGGGCCAGGAAGTTTCGTTCGAACTTCGTTCCATCGGCCGACGCACTCAGACGGCTGCCGCGTGGCGTGCAGTGCGCGCAGTGGACGAGATCTTCGCTCGCTCCGGCGGCGGCGCCCTCCAGCTCAGCACTCCGATGCAGCGATTCTGGCGTGACGCGCACGCGGGTCTCTCGCATGCCATCCACGTGCCCGGATCGATCTTCCACGCGTCGACCCTGACGCAGCTCGGTGGCGAGCCGCAGGGCATCCACCGCTCGATGATCTAGTCCCACAAATACTTTCGAAGCAAGGACGGTTAGGCATGACTGAAATTCGGGGCCTGGGGTATCTCAGGATCCAAACGCAGGACGTGGCTCGCTGGCGCGAGCTCGTGGTTGACGGACTCGGTCTCGCGGTCGGCAGCGGCCCGGAACCCGACGGCCTCTACCTCCGTCTGGACGAGCGTCGCTCGCGACTGATCGTCCTTCCGGGTGAGTCGGACAAGGCGCTGGCAGTGGGCTGGGAAGTGCGAGATCAGTTCGCGCTCCAGCGTGTTCGCGAAGCCGTCGAGAAGGCCGGGGTCGAGGTCGAGGTTCTCTCCGAGACCGATGCCAGCTACCGCGACGCCGAGCAGGTCATCGCGTTCAACGATCCCAACGGCAACCGTGTCGAGGTCTTCTTCGGGCCGGTTCTCGACCACAGCCCGTTGGTCACCCCGCACGGTGGACGCTTTGTCACCGGCGATCAGGGACTCGGCCACGTCGTGCTCCCCGTCACGGCCTTCGACGAAGCACACGCCTTCTACACCGAGGTTCTCGGCTTCCTGCCGCGCGGCTCCATTCGCCTCGGCGGTATCGACGCGCCGCCGCCGGCTCGCCGTGTCCGCTTCATGGGTGTCAACCAGCGTCACCACAGCCTGGCTCTGTGCCCGGCCCCGCCGGTCGACGAGCCTGGTCTGGTGCACCTGATGATGGAAGCCGAGACCCTCGACTCTGTCGGTCAGGCACTCGATCGTGTCGCCAAGCTCGGCTTCACGATCTCCTCGACCTTGGGCCGTCACACGAACGACAAGATGGTGTCGTTCTACGTGCGCGCTCCCGGTGGTTGGGACCTCGAATTCGGTTGCGAGGGAATGCTGGTCGACGAAGCGTTCTACACCGCTGAGGAAATCACAGCGGACAGCTACTGGGGCCACGACTGGTCAGCAAGCGAACCGCTTGCGGCCTTCACGCCCAAGAGCTAGTTTCACCCGGCAAAAGGCTCGGCCCCGACTTTCGCGTCGGGGCCGAGCCTTTTGTTGTCGGCGATCAGGAAGCTGCTGCAGCCAAACC
Organism: Rhodococcus globerulus; assembly: GCF_019334125.1. Taxonomy (NCBI): domain Bacteria; kingdom Bacillati; phylum Actinomycetota; class Actinomycetes; order Mycobacteriales; family Nocardiaceae; genus Rhodococcus; species Rhodococcus globerulus. The sequence continues at coordinate 3,473,832 of NZ_CP079698.1, read as the reverse complement.
GATTTCGAGGTCGGCGAGGATATCGTCGATTCCTTCGATTCCGACTGCCAGGCGGACGAGTCCCGGGGTAACGCCCGACGCGAGCTGCTCCTCGGGAGTGAGCTGCGAGTGCGTCGTCGACGCGGGATGGATGACCAGCGAGCGGACGTCACCGATGTTGGCGACGTGGCTGTGCAGAGTCAGGGCGTTGACGAACTTCTTACCCGCATCGACCCCACCGGCCAGCTCGAACGCCACGATTGCGCCGGTGCCCTTGGGTGCCAGCTGCTTTCCGCGCTCGTGCCACGGAGATGACGGCAGTCCGGCGTAGGCCACCGACGTAACCTCGGCGCGGCTGTCGAGGAACTCGGCCACCTTCTGCGCATTGGACACGTGGCGCTCGATACGCAGGCTCAACGTTTCGATGCCTTGCGAAATCAGGAACGCGTTGAACGGTGCGATTGCCGAACCGAGGTCGCGCAGAAGCTGAACGCGGGCCTTGAGAGCGTAAGCGGGCGCACCGAGGTCGGCAAAGGTGACGCCGTGGTAGCTGGGATCCGGGGTGGTGAAATTGGTGTGGCGACCCTGGGTCCAGTCGAAAGTTCCGCCGTCGATAATGACGCCGGCAATCGCGGTGCCATGTCCGCCAAGGTATTTGGTGGCGGAGTGTACGACGATGTCCGCGCCGTGCTTCAGCGGCTGAATGAGATACGGAGTTGCGACCGTGTTGTCCACGATCAGCGGGATGCCGTTCTCATGGGCAATCGCACTGATGCCGGGGATGTCGAACACGTCGTTCTTCGGGTTGGAGATGGTTTCGCCGTAGAACGCCTTGGTGTTCGGACGGATTGCCTCGCGCCAGTGATCGAGGTTGTCCGGGTCTTCGACGAAGTCGACGGTGATACCGAGCTTGGGCAGCGTGTAGTGGAAAAGGTTGTACGTGCCGCCGTACAGACGCGGGCTCGAGACGATGTGGTCACCGGCTTCGGCGAGGTTGAGGATCGCGAACGTCTCCGCAGCCTGACCGGACGCGACCAGTAGCGCCGCAACTCCGCCTTCGAGGGCAGCGATGCGCTGTTCGACGGCGTCCTGCGTCGGGTTCATGATGCGGGTGTAGATGTTGCCGGGTTCGGCGAGGCCGAACAGCGCGGCGGCGTGGTCGGTGCTGTCGAAGACGTAGCTGGTGGTCTGGTAGATCGGCAGTGCCCGAGCATTGGTGGCGCTGTCGGGGCCCTGCCCGGCGTGGACCTGCTTGGTTTCGAACGACCAGTTGGCGGTCGGATCAATTTCGGCTGGGGTGTTCTCGCTCATGAATTCATACTCCGTAGTGAAGGTGATTGATGCGGGTCAGGCGGTTTCGACGACTGTATTCACTGGAACAGGATTGCGGGTGAGATCAAGCACGGGGCAATGGGCGTCGACCGTCTCCTGCAACTCCAGGTAGCGCTCACGCGATTCCGGGCCGGTCAGTGTGACAACCACACGAACCTCGGAAAAACCGGGGCGGACAGCGTCGTCGAATCCGAAGAAGCCGCGCACGTCGAGGTCGCCCTCGGCGCGTGCCGAGATGTCGTCGAGTCGGATGCCGAGCTTGTCCGCCCATACTCGATACGTCACCACCTGGCAGGACAGGAGTGAAGCGAGGTAGTACTCGACCGGATTGGCGGCAGTGTTCTCGCCGCCGAGGGCCGGCGGTTCGTCGACCTCGACGCTGTATTTGCCGAGCGTGACTGTGCTGGCAACGGCATCGTGAGCTTGCGCCGACGCCTTGAAGACGACATGAGCCTTGCCGGCGTCCTTGCCGATCGCGTCAGCGTTTGCGGCAACAACGGAACTCAAGTGTGAAACGGATGCGGTGGTCATGACAGAAAGATCCCCTGATCTGGGTGAGCATACGAATACCTTCCGCGGGCGGTGACCGCGGAAGTAGGTCCGATCAGAAGATCGGACACCCAGAGGTACAGACGTGCGCAAAATCGACATGGCGACGCCGCGTCAGCAGCGTGCGTGTCGTGTATGCGCCGAATCCCGTCACGCCAGTGACTGTAACCGGCTGGCAACCTTTCCCACCAGCCCTATAGGGAATCTGTCCCGAATGCTGGTTGCTCATGCGGTCGGGACGTTGTTCCAACGTGGCACTCGGCGGTTGGCAAATGCGTCGAGTCCCTCGGCGATGTCCGGCGATTGCAGGATGTGATCGCGCGCCGTGTCGGTGACATTCCAGCCATGCGAATCATCTTCGGTGTACAGGGCATTCACCGACTTCAAAGTCAGGCTCACCGAGGTGGGGGAGGATTCGCAGATTTCCGACGCTATAGCCAGTGCTTCGTCGAGCGCCTTGCCCGATTCGGTTACCGCATTGACGACGCCCAAATTCAGCGCGCGTTCGGGATCGAGTGTGCGGCCGGTAATCAAGAGTTCACGGGCAACGTTGAGAGGTAGTGCGCGTGGTGCCCGGAACAGGGCGCCCGACGTGGCGACCAATCCGCGGCGGGTCTCGGGAAGGCCGAATTGTGCTGTGCGAGAGGCAACAATCAAGTCGCAGGCCAGGGCGATTTCGAATCCGCCGCCCAATGCGTATCCCTCGACTGCTGCGATCAACGGCGTGTTGCGCTGTCGCCGGATGATGCCGTATTCGCCACCGCGCGGCATGCGAAGGTCGGCCCGCTCACGGATGTCGGTGCCGGCGCAGAAGACGGAGGTTGTGCCGGTGATGATGCCGACCCACAGCTCGGGATCGTCGTCGAGGAGGTCGAGTGCGGATTCGATGCCCTCGGCGGTTTCGCGGTTGATGGCGTTGCGACGTTCTTCGCGTTCGATCCGAACGATAAGTACCTTGCCCTGGCGTTCAGTGGTTACAGTCGACATAATTGGACTGTAGTCCATCTATATTCTTACGTACGCTGATTGCAAGGCCAAGGGCTGAGGAGGCGAGTCCGCGTGGTTTCGAAAGACGTGGTTTCCAAAGGCATGGTTTCCAAACGCGAGCAGAACAAGCGCGACACCAACGATCGGTTGTTGTCCGCGTCCCGTGTTCTCTTCTCGGCGCAAGGATTTGCCAGCACTACCGTCGACGATATCGCCGAAAGGGCAGAAGTTTCGCGGGCTACTTTCTTCAATTATTTTCAGGGCAAGGATGCGGTTCTCGAAGCGCTGCACAGCGACCATCTGGATCGGCTGGCGTCAATGGTGGACAAGCTCATGGGTACGCCGATGTCCACGACGGATCGAATTGTCAAGCTCTTCGAGGATTTTGCACTGCAAGCGGTGAAGCATCCACGCTATTTGCGTATGGTGACAACGGAATTGGAACGCGACTTTGCCGCATCCGGTGCGGGAGCCGCCCACGACAAGCGGTTTCACGTGGAACTGTTGCGCATCGTCACGGCAGGTCTCGAGACTGGTGAAGTTCGAGCCGACTATCCACCGTTGTTCTTGGCGCAGATGATCGGTGGCGTCTACAGCACGCTGGTCAGGTTCTGGCGTCAGGATGCCGGCTACGATGTGGTGGCCGAATTCGATCGTGGCGCAAGGTTTGTCACGGATAGTATCGCTGCCCGCTAGGCGTGTGGTGTGGGCACCACCTGTGAGAGAATCGACTGTACGGTGTCGGACAGATACGTGGCTGCGCTCGCGTCGCCGGAGAAATGGCGAAGCAGACTCTGTTGGAACAGGCCGTCGAAAACTCCGTACATAGCGGCGGGCGTAATGGTGGGTTCGGTGTCGAGGAGCTCTGCGTAGCGGCTGACGATGCGCCAGATCATGTTTTCGAGGCTTTCGTCGATCGCGGCCACATCCGCGCGGAAAGAATCCTCGAACAGAGACTGTGCTCGCAGGTCGTACCAGAGCCGGTGCATGGTCGCCTCGTTGATCATGGTCTCGGCCAAGATAGCCCCGAAGCCCGCTCGCAGCTCGTCGGGTGTCTGCGCAGTGGAGACTATGCCGTCGTAGCGGGTGACGCAACGCGCCTTGTAGTGGCGCACGCAGTGCGTGATGAGGTCGACTTTGTCGCTGAAGTAGTAGTGCAGGACGCCGTGCGAAAACTCGGAGTTCTGAGCGATTTCGCGCAGGCTGGTCCGCGCATATCCGAGTTCGGCGAGCGTTTGCAACGCTGCTTCGGCCAGCTCGTCGCGGCGATCCGAGAACTTGTCGACCTGCCGACGTGAGACCTTGTCGGCATTGCTCGGGGAGGACTTTTTACTTGTCCCACTTGCATTCTCGACGGTAGTAGTCACGGCGTTACGTCCTGTTCGTGCGATGTGTGCCATCAGTATGACCGGCTGCTGGAAACAGTGTAGTCCCTGCTCTTTGACGATCGTGTAACAAAATCTTGACAGTCGTCAAGATTTCTCTTGACACTCGTCCAAAGTTGAATACTCTGTGACACACGCCACTTGGCAGCGTCGCTGTGAACGGTGGCATCGCGAGATTCATTTCAGTCATGGAGGCAGTGAAAAATGAGCGTGTTTGATCTCGAGGGACGAAAAGCACTGGTCACAGGCGGCGTCAAGGGTCTCGGTGCAGGAATGGCAGAGGCGTTGGCAAAGGCGGGAGCGTCGGTGATGATCGGCGACGTTCTCGAGGACGAGGGCCGGGCAACCGCGGAGGCCGTCGGTTCGGGCGGAGCCAAGACCGGCTTCGTGAAGCTGGACGTCACCGACGACGCCAACTGGGCTGACGCGGTCGCTGCCACGACGGAGGCCCTGGGCGGTTTCGACATCCTCGTCAACAATGCGGGCATTGAAATCTCTTCGCTCGTGGTGGACCTGGACGCGGATGACATCCGCCGGATGTGTGAGGTGAACATCCTCGGCACCGCGCTCGGCACCAAACACGGTTTGCGCAGCATGCGGCCTGGTGGGATTGCCGGCGGCGGCGGTTCCATCATCAACATCTCGTCGGTTGCGGCCACTATTCCGTTTCCCGGAATCAGTGGGTACTCGGCCACCAAGTCCGCCGTCGACCGTTTTACCCGCGTTGCTGCGACGGAGTCCGGCAAACTCGGCTACGGAGTACGCGTGAACTGCGTCTATCCGGGACTTGTCGCGACGGAGATGGGGCTGGGTCTTGCGTCGGACATGGAGAAACTCGGTCTGTGGCCCAGTGCGGAGGCGGCCGTTGGCGACGTCATCGGTCTCACCCCGCTGGGGCGTCTCGGTGAAGTGAACGACATGGCGGACGCGGTCGTCTTCCTGTCCTCGGATGCTGCCCGCTTCATTACCGGTATCGGCCTGCCCGTCGACGGCGGCATGGGTATGTAACCCACACAGTCTTTTTCGGCTCGACCCCAACTTCGAAAGGTTCAACCAACATGTCTGACAAGAAGCCAGTCGTCGTCTACGGCGTTTCCGGGTACACCGGACGCCTCGTGTGTGAATACCTGCGTGAGTTCAACATTCCGTTCATCGCCGCCGGCCGAGATGCCGCACGCATCCAGGAAGTGCTCGACAAGATCCCCGGCCTCGACACTGTTGATCACGAAGTGGTCGAGGTGGAGCACACGGTAGAAGCATTGACCGAGTTGTTCACCGGCGCACAGGTAGTCAGCAACATGGTTGGCCCGTTCATCAAGTTGGGTGGCACCGTGGTCGAGGCAGCGCTCAATGCCGGCTGCCACTACATGGACACCACCGGTGAGCAGGACTGGGTTCTCGACGTCCAAGAGGAATTCGGCGACAAGTACCAGGAGAAGGGCTTGTTGCTCTCACCCGGTATTGCGCAGATGTACACGACAGGTGAGATCGCTGCCAACATCGCGCTGGAGAATCCGGGCCTCGACACGCTCGATATTCTGGTGTTGTGGAAGGGCTTTCCCACGTACGCGTCCACCCAGACCATCTTCACGATCCTCAAAGCCGACTGGTACTACCTCGAGCAGAACAAGTACGTGCAGTGGGCGCCCGGTTCGACCTTCGACGTTGTTGTTCCGGGTCAGCACGAAACCGCTCTCGCTTTGCCGTGGGGCGGAACCTGTCATCCTGTGTGGTTCAAGAACGACCCGCGCGTGTCCAACGTCAAGGCTGCGGGTGGCGTGTTCGATCGGTCGGTGATGGAAGGTGTTGTTGCCACCCAGAAGATGGTGGAAGAGCAGATCAAGACGTTGCCCGCCGATCAGCAGGAGGCAGCGCTGGCGGAAATCGCCGGTTCGGTGCAGGCAGGCATGCCGCCACGGGAAAACCCGCGCATCAACACGTCGATGGACTCGGTGTACGCATCCGGTCCGCTCGGACGTGCTCACGTCGTCATCCACGGCAACTGCAACTACAAGCAGACGGGCCTGCTGCAGGCGTACGCGGCTCACTCGCTGCTGCAGCAGCCGCCCAAGCGTGCCGGGTTGGCGTCGGCGTGCCAGGCCTTCGGACACCGTGAATTGCTCGGTGCGCTAAGGAGTTTCGGTTTGGTGCTGGAGCCGGAAATCACCGTCAACACCTAGACCACCATTCGATTCTGCCTGAGAGGCTCCCGCTATGCGTTTGACCGACTATCTCGACAAGGGAGCCTCTCTCGGTTCCACCGCGCCATGTTTGACGATGGGGGAGCGCACGCTCACCTACGGTGACGTTCAACAGTTCAGTCGCCGGTTTGCCTCATCCCTTGCAGCCTCCGGGATTGCCCCGGGAGACAAAGTGGCCATCCTGTCCGGCAATGATCCGATCTCGTTTTCGTGCGTTTTCGGTATCAGCCGGGCGGGTGCGGTGTGGTGTCCGATCAATCCACGTAACGAGGCTGCGGAAAACCGTGACCTGTTGGATCTGTTCGATACTCGGGCCCTGTTCTTTCAGAAGTCGTATGCGCCTCTTGTCGATTCGATCCGGCAGGCGCTGCCGAAATTGGCGACGCTGGTCTGCATCGACGGTGAGACCGACTGGGCGCCGTCACTCGGGAAATGGCTCGGGGAGCAAGATTCGGAGGCGTCGCCGCCCGACGACGTGACCATGCTCGTCGGAACCGGCGGCACCACCGGGCGCCCCAAGGGTGTGATGCTGACCGGCCACAATATCGAGACGATGACAGCGATCACGTTGATGAGCTACCCGTTCGAGGGTCGTCCCGTGTATCTCGCGTTGGCGCCGTTGACACACGCGGCCGGGGTTCTCTGCTTCCCGATTATGGCGTTGGGCGGGGAGGTTGTCATCATGCCGAAACCCGATCTCGGTGCCTTCTTGGAGAACGTACAGAGGCATCGGGTCACGCACACGTTCCTGCCGCCGACGCTGATCTATATGCTGCTCGAGCATCCCGATCTGGCGGACACGGATCTTGGCTCGCTGCAATGCTTCTGGTACGGCGCAGCGCCCATCTCGCCGACCAGGCTGGGGGAGGCGATCACCAAGATCGGGCCGGTCATGGCGCAACTGTTCGGCCAAAGCGAAGCGCCGATGATGATTTCCACGATGGCACCGAAGGACCATTTCGGCCCGGACGGTGCCATTGCAACCGAGCGGCTGTCCTCCGCCGGACGCCCGTCGCCTTTGGTCACCGTCGCAATCATGAACGAAAAGGGGCAACTGCTCGGGCGCGGAGAACGCGGTGAGGTCGTGATTCGCAGTTCGCTGGTGATGGCGGGGTACTTCAAGAACCCCGAAGCCAGTGCGGAGGCATCGGCACACGGATGGCATCACACTGGTGATATCGGATATCTGGACGAGGACAACTTCCTGTTCATCGTCGACCGGGCGAAGGACATGATCATCACCGGGGGATTCAACGTCTATTCGGTGGAGGTCGAGCAGGCCCTCATGGCCTATCCGGGAATTCAGGACTGTGGGGTGATCGGCCTCCCTGACGACAAGTGGGGCGAGCGCGTTGTGGCTGTAGTGCAGCCGCATCAGGGAGCTGTCATCGACGGAGCCGAAGTCATGGCCTTTGTGAAGGCTCGCATCGGAAGCGTGAAGACACCGAAAGAGGTTGTCGTCTGGGAAGATCTGCCGCGGTCGAAAGTGGGGAAGGTGCTCAAGAACGAGATCAAGGGGGTGTTGCTGGGATAAGTCCGGGATGAGTCATTGACAGGTTAAGGGCGTCTCCTTAAAGTTGAAGTGATCTGGTTCACTGTCGCTGTACTCGAGGGAGTCTGAAGATGGCCGTCCTGTTTCCCACCATGATCTTTCCGATTCCGACGGACCCATTGGCTGCGTATGGCCCGCTAGTGGCAAAACGGAATCCGGAAACGGTTGCACCAGAGCCGTATATCCATTTTGCGGTCAAGCCGCACACACCCACCATCGGTGCGGAAATCTCGGGGCTGCGGCTGGGTGGCGACCTGTCCGACGAGGTCATGGCCGAACTACGCCGCGCCTTGCTCGAGTGGAAGGTGCTGTTCTTTCGGGACCAGGACATCGACCGCGCGGAGCATCGTGCCTTCGCGGAACGATGGGGTTCACTGGAGCAGCATCCGTTCTTCAAATACACCCAGCCTGGTCAGACCGACATCGACGTCACGACGCTGGCCAAGGACGCAATGGTTGGGGGCGTCGAGAACAACTGGCACAACGATGTGACGTGGCACGAGCATCCGTCCTTTGCGGCAGTTCTTCGAGCCGTCGAAGTGCCGGAAGTTGGAGGCGACACGTTGTGGGCTGACACTGCTGCGGCGTACGACCTCTTGCCGCAGGACATCAAAGAACGCATCGAACACCTTGAAGCCGAGCATGATTGGATCAACGCGTTCGGAAAGTCGATGCCGGCCGAAGCGGTAGACATGCTGCGCCCCAAATTTCCGCCGGTTCGGCATCCGGTTGTGCGCGTTATTCCCGAGAGCGGCCGACGGGTCCTGTTCGTGAACATGACTTTCACGCAGCGGATCGTCGGCGTTTCGCAAGAGGAGTCGAACGAACTTCTCACCCTGCTGTACCGGCACGTCAACCGTCCGGAGTTCCAGGTCCGGTTGAAATGGGAGCCGAATACCGTTGCCTTCTGGGATAATCGGACGTGTCAGCACTATGCGTCGAGTGATTATTTTCCCGCGCGGCGCGTGATGGATCGGATCTCCATCGTCGGTGACCGGCCGGTTGGGATCGTGTAGCCGCCCGCCGAATTTCGGGTGTAGCAGGGGCAAGGCCACTCGTCACGTACTTGTGAGTTCATTCAAGAAAGTTGAACCGAGCCGTTCGTCAGGCGTTCACTGGGATCAATTGGGTATTTCTCGCCTAACGGGAGATCCGGAGCTCGGTGATACGCCGAAAGGAACGAAGATGAACAGGCTCGAAGGTAAGAATGTTGTGATCACGGGGGCGGCCAGCGGGATCGGGCGCGCTGCGGCAGGGTTGATGGCTGCAGAAGGTGCGAAGGTTCTGGTTGCCGATCTTGATGCGTCTCACGCGGAGGAGGCTGCTGCTTCGATTCGTGAATCAGGCGGTATTGCAGTAGGTTTCGGCGTCAATGTGATGGACGAAGATGCCGTCGCCGCGATGATCGACCGAGCAGTAGCCGAATTCGGCGGCATCGACGTGCTGTGTAATCACGTCGGTGGAAGCAATCCGCGCAAGGATCTTGATCTGCTTCGGATGGACTTGGACGAGTGGGATCGCGTCATGGCGCTCAATGCTCGCAGCACCGTTGTCGCGTCGCGGCTGGCGATTCCGCACATGATCAAGGCAGGCGGTGGGTCGATCGTGAACACCGCGTCGGTGGGCGGATTGATCGGTGATTCTTTGCAGTCGGCCTACGGTGCGGCCAAGGCTGCGGTGATCCGGCTGACTCAGTACATCGCTGTTCAGTACGGGCCGGAGAACATTCGGTGCAACGCCGTGGCACCGGGTGCGATCATGACACCCGCACTCGTGGACAACATCCCGGCTGACGTCATCGAAGAAATGAAGCAGGCAAACGCTCTGCCGTACCTCGGGCAGCCGGAAGACATCGCGCACGCCATGGTCTACCTGGCCTCGGACGAATCTCGCTACATGAGCGGGCAGACCTTGGTGGTCGACGGGGGACTCACCAGCAAGAGCCCGCTCGCGACCGGCCGTTCGTCGATGTTGAGCTGAGTCAGCTCCGCCAACCGCTGGGGCCGGTGCCCAGAACCTCGATAGATCCCTGGCTGGCGTGGGAATGTTTGGTGCGGTGCGTCATTCGCCACGTTCCGTCGATCCGCGCCCACGAATCGTGGTAGTCGCCGAGGGTGAAGAAGTTCAGGTGAGCTTTGCTCCCGGTGCCAACATGCATGTCGCTGACATAGGAGCGGCTGGTGGCGAGATCGCCGACCACCTCGACCAGCACGTTGCCGATCAGATGTTGGGTGGGACCGCACTCGTCGAGGAACGAGCGGATGGAAGCCACGACCTCGGCGGGTCCGCGCAGCGTTCCGGTACCCAGTTCTGCAGTAGCGTCCGGCGTCATGATCCGGTGGAGTTCGTCCCAATCGCGAGCGTCCATGGCTCGGGCGAACTCGAAGATGGAGCGGGTGATCTCGCGTTCGGCGTGAAGAATCGTGATGTCGACGCTCATGCTGTGCGCCTTTCTTAACGTCGGGGGGTTAATAAAGGCGCACAGCAGATCTCAGCGGTTGAGCAGCTTGCGCATCGCTTCGGCAGCGCCCTTGACCATCTTGTCGCGGGGGAAGCCGCTGCGCTTCTGAGCGCCCTCGTAGTTTCCTGCGGCAACCCAGATCGGGCCGTCGGCAAGGTGCTCGAGGCCTTCGCGTGCAACATCTTCGGGCTCGGCGACGTTCATGCCGGGGATGTCGAAGTTGAGACCGGCGCGAATCATAGCCGGTGTGCGCGTCACCCCGAGAATGAACTCGACGACGTGAACGCCGTACGGCTGGAGTTCGAGCCACAGGCTCTCGGCAAAGATGCGTCCGAATGCCTTGGACGCTGCGTAGATGCTCTGGTGCTCGGAACCCATGAATCCGGCCAGCGAACCGAGCAGCATGATGCCGCCGCGTCCGCGATCCTTCATCAATCCGCCGAAGTGGTGCGAGAGTTCGAGCTGCTTGTTGATATTCAGCTCGATGACTCCGGCAAATCCCGTCAGATCACCGGTGACGAACTCGTGGCCGTAGCTGTTGGCGCCGGCGTTGAAGATGAGCAGGCCAACCTCGACGTCGTCGGTGACAGCCTTGATCTGATCGAGCGCGTCGGGAACCAGCAGATCCAGTGCAAGAGTGCGTACTTCGACGCCGTTGGCGCGTGCCTTGGCCGCGGTCTCCTCGAGCGGGCCCGGCTTGCGGGCGATGAGCACGAGGTTGATACCGAGCTTGCTGAGCTCGTCGGCGAACCCCGCGCCGACACCTTCGGAACCGCCGGCGATGACTGCCCACGGGCCGTAGTACTGAGGATCGATCATTACTACCTTCTTCGAAAGATGTTGGCTTGACTAATGAAACGGGGCGGGAACGGGTTCGCTGTCGTCGACGATCGGCTTGGGCACCGGCTCGTCGTTGAGGATCTCGAGCTCGCCTGCCGTTGCAGCGTTCACGATGGACGCGATCAAGGCGCCGCACTCCTTGCGAGGAGCGCCTGGGCGTCCCTCACGTTGCCCGAATTCACGTTCGTCGGCGATCTCGAGGCACTTGGCGCGGGCCTGGTCACTCCACTGAACGGTGGTGTGTTCCCAACTGTTCTTCTGGACCAGGACCTGCGCCTTGCACTCAGCGCACTGAAGAGGCTGCATCTTCGTCTGCCTTCTTCGCAGCGAGGTTGTCTTCGACTTCCTTCTGCCAGGCGGCGACGGGGCGCGCGGTGTCGAGTTCGAATTCGAAGCGTTCGGTCATCTCGGGAGCGATGTCCGCGACGTCGACGTAGAACTGCTCGTACCAGCGACGGAGCTGGTAGACCGGGCCGTCCTCTTCGCACAGGAGCGGGTTCTCGATGCGAGTCTTGTTCTTCCAGATCTCGACGTCCTGCTCGAAGCCCTTGGCGATGAACGTGCCGAAGTTCGCTGCCATCGCGTCGGCGGCTTCGCCCTGGAAACGATCCGACTTCTTGACGATGATGCCGTACTGGAGGACGAACTTGTCTGCGCTGACCGGGTAGTGGCAGTTGATGAGTACGGAGTCGACGTTGTAGTCCTCGTACTCGTAGGTAAGGTCGTCGACCATGAAGGAGGGGCCGAAGTACGTGGCGACGGAGTTGCTGCCGACCATCTTCGGGGTGCCTGCTGCGTGCGGACGCATGTCCGAGCGAGCGACGCCGCGCATGTACTGCGTTGCGGCGTGGCCTTCGAAGACGTTCTTGAAGTACGTCGGGAAGGAGTAGTGCACGTAGAAGAAGTGCGCCATGTCGACGATGTTGTCGACGATTTCACGGCAGTTGGTGTCGACGGTCGTGGTGTACCAGACCCAGTCGCTCCACTCGTCGCTGAGCGCGCCTTCGATGCGGGGGATGGCTACGTCGTCCGTCGGCGGGTTGCCCTCGGGGTCGTGCCAGACGAAGAGCATGCCGTCCTGGTCGAGGGTCTGCCATGCACGCGTCTTTGCGAGCGGGGGAACGCGGCGTGCGTACGGAATCTTCTGGCACTTGCCGTTGCCGCCCCAGCGCCAATCGTGGAACGGACAGGCAATGGCGTCGCCCTTGATGGTGCCCTGGCTCAGGTCGCCACCCATGTGACGGCAGTACGCGTCGAGAATCTTGACGTTGCCTTCACTGTCGGCGAAGACGACGAGCTTGGTGCCGAACGCCTCGATGGAGTGCGGTTCGCCGTCCTTGAAGGACTCCGTGAGTCCAATGCAGTGCCATCCACGTGCAAAGCGAGTAGGTGCGGTTCCAGCTTGGATCTCGCGAACCTCGTCGTTGTCGGACTGATTGATCGTCACGATGAGTCCCGTCCTTTCCAGGGTCAATGTCAGACTGACGCTAGGTGAGCCGTGATGGGCGCTCTGGCCGTCGTCTCACTAGGCGGGACCAGTGTGTGACCGAGTCGAAGACGGCATCAGTCCCGGCCTCCGGGACTTCCGGTCAGCGGAATCGCGGAAGAAGATATCGTGACGGGGCATCCGCTATGTCTATTTGCCGATCCAGTTTCCGTTGATCGGTGCAAGGAGTGTCTTCCCATGGTCAACAAGGTTCTGAGCGCCGTTCGCGATCTGCTTCCCAAGATTGCCGAGCGAGCTCAGAAGGTGGACGACTCCAGGAAGATACCGGATCGAACCATTCGTGAGCTTGGCGATGCGGGTGTCTTCGCGATGCTGCAGCCCAAGCGCTACGGCGGCGCCGAGAGTGATCCCGTCCAGTTCTACGAAGTGGTTCGTGCGATTTCTGCAGCCTGCGGGTCGACCGGGTGGGTCGCCTCCGTCGTCGGCGTACATCCGTGGCATCTGGCCCTCTTCGACGACCGTGCCCAGGCAGATGTCTGGGGCGAGGACCAGTCGACGCTCATCTCGTCCGCCTATGCGCCGGTCGGTCGTCTGACGGCGGTGGAAGGCGGATACGAACTGTCCGGCAACTGGGGATTTTCCTCCGGGTGTGAGCACGCCACCTGGGCTTTGCTTGGAGCGATGGTTGTGGGAATGGACGGCCGCCCGGTCGACTTCATGACTGTGTTGGTACCGCGCACCGATTACGAGATCCGTGACGTCTGGGACGTGGTGGGCATGCGCGGGACGGCGAGCAACGAAATTGTTGTGAAGAAGGCCTTTGTCCCCGAGCACCGGTTGAAGCGCAATTACGAGACGGCCCACTTGCAGGGACCCGGCCAGGCGGTCAATCCCGGTCCACTGTACAAATTGCCCTTCGGAACTATCTTCACGTCGACGGTGGCAGCACCTTGCGTGGGAATTGTCGCCGGTTGCTACGAGGGTTACCTCGAAGTCATGCGCGAGCGTGTTCGGCTCAGCCTGGGCGGTGGACGGTTCAGCGAGGACCAATTCGCTCAGGTGGCCGTGGCGCGGGCGTCGTCGGAGATCGATGCGGCGATTCTGCAGATGGATCGCAACGTCCGCGAGATGTACGAACTCGCCGCGGCCGGTAAGGAGCTGCCTCTCTCGATGCGGCTGCGTGCTCGGCGTGACCAGGTTCGCGCTACGGAGCGTTCGGTGGAAGCGATCGACATGCTGTTCAAGACGGCCGGCGGAAACTCGCTGTCGCGCGGCAACCCGATCGAGCGGGCGTGGCGTGACGTTCACGCGGGCAGCGTGCATGTGGCAAACGAACCGGAGCGGGCGCTGGCGCTGTACGGACGGGCAGCATTCGGTTTGCCGGTCGAAGACAATCTGATCTGACTGTCCCGGGTTCACAATGTGAGGTTGCGGGGTAACCTCCGCCCTGTGAGGTACACCTCCGAACTGATCATCGGGTCGATTGTCGATCTGGCTGGTGTTTCGCGGGCGAAAATGGTGCCCGCGAACAGGGTTGACGTTTTTGTCACCAGCGGGATGGGGGCGTCGCCGAGCTGGAGTGTGTTCTGCGCCGACGACGCCCTCGCCTTCACCGAGGAGCTTTCCGCGGTGGGTGATCTTCGGTTGAGGATCGCGGAATCAGACCTGCGTGCCGTGGGGGACGATGTGTCCTGGGCGCCTGCGACCCTGCACGAGTTGGACGGATCGATATCGGCTGTGTGCAGTCGAACGGCACTACGCCGCACAGTCCAGACGCTTGCGCACGACAATCTCGAAGCTCGGGTGGGTCACGAAATCGAGTTCACACTCTTCGGCGGGGTTGTGGCCGAACAATGGTCCGCCTACGGACTCGGAGCTGCACTTGCGCAGGAGAGCTTTGTCGGGGATCTGTTGGTGAATGCCGAACGCGCCCAACTGAATATCGAACAGTTTCACGCGGAGTACGGCCTCGGACAGTTCGAGATCTCGCTGGCGCCGGCGTCACCGCTCGAAGCGGCGGACAGCGTGATCACAGCCCGAATTCTGATCTGCCGCACCGCCCGATCGCACGGAATGGCTGCATCGTTCTCGCCGATGCCCATCGTGGGTGGCTCGGGAAACGGTGCACATCAGCATATTTCGTTGACTCGATCCGGCAAGCCGATCTTCTCCGCTGGAAAACAGGATTACGGGATGACCGAAGACGGTGCCGGTGCGGTGGGTGGCTTGCTCGCTCACCTCGCAGACCTGGGCGCGGTGTTGGCGTCGTCGCCGCTTTCGGGACTGAGGTTGCAGCCCGACACCTGGTCAGGTGCCTTCATCTGTTGGGGTCATGAAAACCGCGAGGCCGCAGTCCGATTCTGCGCCGAATCCATCGGAAATCCTCACGGCGCCAACGTCGAAGTGAAAGTGGTGGATGCCTCCGCGAATCCGTATCTTGCTACTGCTGTCATTCTCGGCGCCATGCATGCGGGTATTGCCGGTGCGCTGACGCTGCCGCCGGAAGTGAGCGTCAATCCGTCAGGTCTGGCTGATGCACAGCGGGCGGTGCTTTCGATTACGCGCATGCCGACCGAGATGGGCGAGATGCTGCAACGACTGCGTTTGTCGGAAGTTGCGAAGAGTGTCCTCGGAGACGCGATCATCGACGCAATGGTTGCCGTGAAAGCACTCGAAAAGTCACGGTGCTCGGAGTTGGACGAGTCGGTGCTCGTCGAGCGATTGCGATACGCCTGGAGTGCTTGACGGGGACCGATGGGCGTTCTAAATTTAAGTTGTTCCTTAATTAAGGAGTTGCTTAAATGAGCAATGAGCTCGACGCGGTATTCGGGGCGTTGGCAGATCCCACCCGGCGTGCGATGCTGTCACGCTTGACCAGCGGTTCCATGACCGTGGGGGAATTGGCCGAGCCGTTCGAGATGAGTCGGCCGGCGATATCGCAGCATCTGAAGGTGCTCGAAAAGGCCGGATTGATCGAACGGACGGCCTCTGCGCAATGGCGCACCTGCACGCTGCGCGCCGAAGGTCTGGACGACGCAGCCGTCTGGGTCGAGGAACACCGTCGCGGTTGGAACGAGCGTTTCGATCTTCTCGACGAGCGACTCCGTGAACTGAAGAATCCCGAATTGAAGAAGGAGAAGGGCAATGAGTGAGCACAATGTCGATCAGACCGCAGAATTCACCATCATCCGAATCTTCGACGCACCGCGCGAACTTCTCTGGCGTGCCTGGACCGACCCGGACGAGGCGGCGCGCTGGTGGCACCCGCGTGGTGTGAGGAGCCCCCGCGAGCACGTCGCCATCGACCCGCGCGTTGGTGGGACATACAGCTATTTGATGATCAACGACGAGGACGGCGCCGAATACCCGACAGGCGGAACCTATCTCGAAGTCGAAGAGCCGAAGCGGCTGGTCTTCACCTGGGGTAACCCGGAGGAGTCGGTCGAGAGTGCACCCCGCATCACCGTCACGTTGGTGGAGCAAGGGGACAAGACGGAAATGACGTTCCACCTGGTTGGTATCCCCGGATTCAAGGGCGATGGGAATGTGTACGACGGTTGGAACGAGGCCTTCGACATCTTCGAGGAGTTGATGACTGAATAGTCGCAATCGGGCCCTGTGTCCCGGTGCCGGTGATTGAATGGCGGAAAGCTCGCACTTCACCGATACCGCACTTCACCGATTTAAGGGGAGTCCAAGGCCATGGCGCGTGAGACGACCGTCGTACTCGACGGCTACACCTATTTCGAATGCCCACGTTGGCACGACGACCGCATCTGGGTATCGGATTTCTATAGCCACCAGGTGGTTTCGGCTCGCGAAGACGGAACGGATGTTCGCGTCGAGGCCGAAGTTCCCGGGCAGCCGTCGGGTCTCGGCTGGTTGCCGGACGGCAGGTTGCTTGTGGTGTCGATGCGCGATCAGAAGGTCCTTCGTCGCGAACCGGACGGGCAACTGGTCGTTCATGCGGACCTGTCGACGTATGTGAGCGGCAACGTCAACGACATGCTCGTCGACGCTCACGGCCGTGCGTACGTCGGCAACTTCGGGTTCGATCTGATGAATCTGGCGGCGGTGGAGACTGCGGATCTGCTGCGGGTCGATCCGGATGGCAGCGTGCATGTTGTGGCGCGGGATCTGCACTTTCCCAACGGCATGGCACTGACTTCCAGTGGGGAACTGCTGGTGGACGAGACCTTGGGCAATCGCATCAGTGTTTTCTCCGTCGCGGACGACGGTTCCCTGGGGGAGCGTCGTGATTGGGCGACGTTCGGCGGCGTGCCTGATGGTTCGACGATGGAGTCCACCATTTCCCAGATGGTGATCGCGCCCGACGGGTGCTGCATCGATGCGGACGATTCGATGTGGGTAGCCGACGCAATCGGTAGTCGGATACTTCATGTGGCGGCGGGATCTGGAGTGATCGACGAGATTCCCTTCGAAACCGGGGTGTTTGCCTGCGGGTTGGGTGGGGCAGACGGACGAACACTGTTTGTCTGTGCGGCACCGGATTTCAACGAGCACGCACGTAAGGTGGCAACGGAAGGAAAGTTGTTGTCGATACGTCTGGAGTAGTTGGATTCACATGGAATTAGTGACGTCGCTGCCTGCCGATACCCCGCTCCGGCACGTTGCGGAACGGGTGCGCCGCATCGAGGAACTCGGTTTCGACACCGTGCACATTTCGGAGACCGTTCGAGATCCGTTTGCCGTTGCGGCTCTGGCCATTGAGCACAGTTCCAGGCTCACCGTGCGGACGTCCATGGTGGTGGCGTTTGCGCGTAGTCCGATGCTGACGGCATTGGCGGCCTGGGATCTGGCGGACTTCTCCGGCGGGCGGTTCCAGTTGGGTTTGGCAACTCAGGTGCGCGGAAACATCGTCGGACGGTATTCGATGCCGTGGACTGATCCTGTTGCGCAACTGCGCGATTACGTCGGTGCTGTCCGGTCGATATTCCAGGCTTTCCGATCCGGTAGTGCTCTCGACTACGAGGGCACGCACTACACATTCAATCGGTTGCAGCCGTATTTCAATCCGGGGCCGATCGACGTCCCCGCACCCGAGATCTGGACGGGCGGGGTGAACGCGCGGATGTGCGCCCTGGCAGGCGAGGTTGCCGACGGTTTTGTTGCACATCCGACGAGTTCACATCCGAAAGTGCTCGGGGAGAAGATAATTCCGGCGCTCGAGTCCGGTGGCCGGAAACCTCGGATTGTCGCAGTTCCGAAGGTGATCACCGGGCGTGATGGCGCCGCAGTAGCTGCGGCCCGTGAGCCGGTACGCAAAGAGCTTGCGTTCCTGTACTCCACACCGGCCTACCGAATTGCGTTGGATGTACTGGGATTCCCTGAGGTCGGTGAGAAGTTGACGTCGATGGCGCGCTCGGGCGGCTGGGCCGATCTGGCCGGCGTACTTACCGACGACGTTCTTGACGGGTTGATCACACAATGCACGTATTCAGAGTTGCCGGAAGTGCTGACTACGAAGTACGGAAGCATCTGTGACGGCGTTGCCTTGGCGATCCCGACGGATCCGGCCGACGATGAAGATTTCCGAAGTATGTGCGCGGAGTTTCGAGCCGCGGAGTAATACTGCTGCGGTTTGATCTCATCTCTTACGGGTGATGCGCCGACGGTGTCGGCAGGCCAGATTGACTCCTGAGGGTTCTGAGACGAAGTCGGAGGAGACGTCATGTTCCGGGCAGGAAAAACCAGCAACAGCATTCACCGCTGAGATCAACCGCGCGGCGGTGGCTAATTATCCGATGTCGGATCGGGAAGATTTTGGTGACGCGGACCGGGGGTTCATCACCGGGTGGGAAAACGACCAGGTCTTCAACGACAAGGGCGAGCTGATCCACGACGGTCGACCACTCGAGTACATCGCTGACGACAAACCTGCGCCAGAGTCCGTCAACCCCAGCCTGTGGCGCCAGTCGCAGGTAGTGAAGCGGTCCGGTCTGTACAAGGTTGTCGACGGTCTGTACCAAGTCAGATTCGCGGTTAACCTGACCATCGTCGACGCCCCCGACGGGCTCGTCATCATCGACACCACCACCAGCGCCGACCTTGCCAAAGCAGGACTCGAACTGTTCCGGCGTGAGCTGAACAATGACAAACCTATCGCCGCGATCATCTACACCCACACACACTTCGACCATTACGCCGGAGTCAAAGGCCTGGTCGACGAAGCAGACGTGGCATCGGGAAAAGTCCCGATCGTCGCGCCCGGAACCATCGAGTCTTTCAACAAGTTCGCGATCGGCGAGAATGTCATCACCGGTAATGCGATGTCGCGGCGGATGGGATACACCTTCGGTTTGATTCTGCCGCAATGTGATTGCGGGCTGGTGACCGTTGGCCTGGGCTCTGGCGCTGACGGAATGAACATCCACATGACCTACATTCCGCCGACCGACGGCATCACCAAGACCGGTGAGGTACGCAATCTCGGCGGGTGGGATTTCGAGTTCCTCTACGCTCCTGATACCGAAGCACCGGAGGAGATGCACATCTGGATCCCGGCCATCAAAGCACTCACCTGTGCCGAGAACGCCAATCACTCGATGCACAACATCCAGACGATCCGAGGCGCACGTACCCGAGATGCGCGCAACTTCGCCAGGTATCTGGATGAGACCTTGGTGCGATGGGGTGCCGACGTCGAAGTGCATCACGGTCCACACACGTGGCCGGTGTGGGGGAACGCCACGGTGGTGGAATTCCTTGAATCGCAACGGGACATGTACAAGTTCATTCACGATCAGGCGCTACGATTCGCGAACCAGGGCTACACGCCGCTCGAAGCTGCGGAGGTCGTCCGGCTACCGGAGGCAATCGGTCAGAAGTGGTACAACCGCTACTACCACGGCGGATTGCATCACAACGTTCGCGCTGTCTTCCACAAGGAGCTCGGCTTCTGGGACGGTGACCCTGCGACGATTTTGCCGTTGTTGCCGGTAGATCATGCCATGCGCCACGTCGACCTGATCGGACGTGAAAAGTTGCTTGCCGAAGGGCGCAACGCTTTCGAGTCCGGTGACTACCGGTGGGCAGTGCAACTGCTGCACCACCTCTTTTTTGCCGACCCTGACGACGTCGAGGCGAAGAACCTGCAGGCCGACGCCTACGAGCAGCTCGGATACCAGCAGGAAGTGCCGCAGTATCGTTCGATCTTTCTCGCCACAGCGATGGAACTGCGGAACGGGGTGACCGGTGCAGGCCAGATCAACACCGACACAACCGACACAATTCTTGCGCTGCCGATCGATCTGCTTTTCGACTACGCGGCAGTACATCTCATCGCAGAAAAGGCGGACGACGTCGACATTTCCATCAACTTCAGTTTTGCTGACACAAAACAGGATTGGAACATGTGGGTGCGACGGGCGGTGTTGAACGCTCGGGCAGGGCACGTCCCGGATGCGCAACTGACGCTCAGCGGTCCCAAGCCTCTACTTGCGGGAATCCTGCTGAAACCGGGTGGCGCATCAGCGATTCTCGACGGTGGGAAAGTAAGTGCAACAGGTGATCTGTCGGTTTTGAAGACGCTGGCCGAGGTGATGGATACCTTCGATCCGAATTTCGATATCGCCACGCCGTGAAACAAGGCAAGTGGGGCAGGCGGTACGACATCGCCTGCCCCACTTGCCTGTGTAGTGCTACTTCGCCATGTCCTGGGCTGCTCGGTAGGAGAAGACCATGGCCGTACCCAGCGGGACGCCGGGGCCGGGGTAGTAGCGGCCGCTGAGCGACGCGCTCGTGTTGCCTGCTGCGTAGAGGCCGTCGATCACGGTACCGTCGGCGCGCAGAACGTGTCCGTCGATGTCGGTGACCAAGCCGCCCTTGGTGCCGAGGTCACTGAGAACGATGCGTGCCGCGTAGAACGGGCCGGTCTCGATTGCGGTGAGTGCTGCGTTGGCGCCGCCGTTGGGCGGGCAGAAGAACGCATCGTAGGGATCTTCGCCGCGGTGGAACTGCTCGTCGACACCCAATTTTGCTGCGTCGTTGAACTTTTCGACGGTGCTACGCAGCGCGTCAGCCGGGATGCCGGTCTTTTCTGCGAGCTCTTCGAGAGTGTCTGCAGCAACCCAGGTTCCAGCCTCGAGGTGCTTGGCGGGAGGGGTGTTGGGGATGCTGATCGCGGGCAATCCGCCGCGTTCACGGGAATCGAAGATCATGAACGACGGTACGGCAGAACCATTGTCGTTGTGCGCGTCCATCGCGCGGCCGAACTGGTCGTACGGCAGCGACTCGTTGAGGTAGCGCTCGCCGGCCTTGTCGACGACCAGGCCGCCGCGGACACCGACCATGAATGCGGCGCTGCCGTCGGGCTGCTCGACGCCGGGGCAGAACCAGGCCTGATCCAGCAGCGCTGTTGCGCCGCCGACAGCAACGCCGGCACTGATCGCGTCGCCGGTATTCGCGCCGAACGGGCCCATGCTCCAGATGGCCTTGCCCGGGGTGCCTGACTGCTCGCGCAACGTGTCGTTGCCTTCGATTCCACCGGCTGCCATGAGCACGCCACGGTTTGCCTTGATGCGCTGGGTTTCGCCACCGGATTCGACCTCGGCGCCGACAACGCGGCCGTCTTCGACGATCAAGGAGGTGAGAGTGGTTTCGGTGCGCAGATCGGCCTTGCCGGTGCTCTGAACGGCTGCGAGTAGACGGCCGATCAGTGCACGTCCGCCGATCATCTTGCCGGGCGCATGGCCCTGGCCGGTTCGGTCCTGATCGAGTTCGGGACGAACCAGTTCTGCGAGGTCGCCGATGTCGGCCGGGTCGAGATCCAGCGGGTTGATGGAGCGTCCCGTGTCCATCCGGCCTTCAGCCTTGTAGTAGTCGGGGAAAGCCCGGAACTCGAATTCGATGTTCGGGTTCTTCTCCAGTAGCGCGACGACAGCGGGGGCTGTGTCGACGTACGCGTCCTGGCGATCGGACTCGGAATCACCGAGCAGTGAGCGCAGGTAGGTGCGCGCGTTCTCGGTGGAATCGGGCAGGCCGGCACGTTCCTGGACCTGAGTTCCCGGCAGCCAGATGGAAGCTCCGGAGTACGACGACGTTCCGCCGAAGCGGTTGGTCTTTTCGATCACGATGGTGCTCAATCCGGCAGCTGCGGCGGTATAAGCACCGGTCAGCGCGCCGCCGCCGGAACCGACGACCAATACGTCGCACTCCGTGGTCCAGTCCTGCATCATTGCGTCCTAACTCGAAGAGGGTGGGGCCTACACGCAATACCCAGTGGCCCGCGTTGGCTATGTCAGGTCTCACTCAGCGGGCAATATGCCGACATGCGGGGATTGGGTGCGAGAATTGACTCGGTCGTCCGCGGCCGCTACACACTCACAGGATGATTAGGGGCGACGGTGCCGAGAATTGCCGAGGTCAGAGACGCGGCCGAGCCCAGTTCGGACGAGCAGCGGGCACGCCATGTCCGGATGTTGCAAGCTGCAGAAGAGCTGGCGACGGAGAAGGAACTTGCTCGCGTCCAGATGCACGAGGTCGCGAAGCGTGCCGGAGTCGCTATCGGGACGCTGTACCGCTACTTCCCGTCGAAAACTCACTTGTTCGTTGCCGTGATGGTCGAGCAGATCGATCAGATCGGCGACACCTTCACCAAGCATCAGGTGCAGTCGGCTAATCCACAAGATGCCGTCTACGAAGTGTTGGTGCGCGCAACTCGCGGATTACTGCGTCGGCCGGCCCTCTCGACAGCGATGCTGCAATCAACCAGCACCGCCAACGTCGCAACAGTTCCCGATGCAGGCAAGATCGATCGGGGTTTTCGTCAGATCGTGTTGGATGCGGCGGGAATCGACAATCCCACCGAAGACGACAACACCGCATTGCGACTGCTGATGCAGCTGTGGTTCGGCGTGATTCAGTCCTGCCTCAACGGGCGAATCTCGATTCCCGACGCGGAGTACGACATCCGCAAGGGCTGCGATTTGCTTCTGGTCAATCTTTCGCGGCACTGACAGCGATTCGCCTCCGGGCGTTGAGCTTGTCTTATTCTCAAAATTGAAATGAATTCTAATTCAAGAAGCGCACTAAACGTGGACCGCCGCGTTGCTCTACTTAAATAAATAGAATACATTGCAGAAAAGTGATAGGTGAGCCAGCTCACCAACCGATATCTCTACGAAGGAGCGCTCATCATGGGCCATGCAGTCATCGTCGAAGCCGCCCGCACACCGATCGGCCGTCGTCGCGGCGCGCTGGCGGGACTGCACCCCGCCGAGATTCTGGGAGCAGCGCAGCTCGGAGTTCTCGAACGCGCAGGCGTCGCCCCGGAAGACATCGGACAGATCATCGGCGGCTGTGTCACCCAGGCGGGCGAGCAGTCCAACAACGTCACGCGTCAGGCATGGCTGCACGCCGGACTGCCGTACAGCACCGCGGCAACCACCATCGACTGCGCCTGTGGATCTGCCCAGCAGGCAGTGCATTTGATTTCCGGCCTCATTTCCTCGGGTCAGATCTCGGCCGGTATCGGCTGCGGCGTCGAGGCTATGAGTCGTGTGTTCCTGGGCCAGGCAAATGCGCCCGGAACGGGAAACCCGTACCCGGACGACTGGACCATCGACATGGGCGACCAGTTCACCTCTGCGCAGCGAATTGCCGAGAAGCGTGGCATCACGCGCGCCGACGTCGACGCGTTCGGTCTCGAGTCGCAGCGCCGCGCAGCCCAGGCGTGGGCCGAAGGTCGCTTCGACCGTGAAATCGTGCCCGTCAAGGCTCCGGTCGTCACCAAGGAAGGTACGCCGACCGGCGAGATCGCTACGGTGACCCGTGACGGCGGCCTTCGCGAGACCACTGCGGAAGCGCTCGCCGGACTCAAGCCGGTCATCGAGGGTCATATCCACACCGCCGGCAACTCGTCGCAGATCAGCGACGGAGCCGCAGCAGTGCTGCTGATGAGTGAAGAGCGCGCGCAGGAACTGGGCCTCAAGCCCCGCGCGCGGATCATCGCATCCGGCATGGTCGGATCCGATCCCTTCTACCACCTGGACGGACCGATCGAGTCCACCCAGATGGTGCTCGACAAGGCCGGAATGACCCTGAACGACATCGATCTCGTCGAAATCAACGAGGCTTTTGCCTCCGTCGTCCTCTCCTGGGCGCAGGTCCACGGGGCAGACCTGTCCAAGGTCAACGTCAACGGCGGCGCAATCGCTCTGGGACACCCCGTCGGTTCCACCGGTGCTCGCCTGATCACGACGGCGCTGCACGAACTCGAGCGTTCCGACAAGTCCACGGCTCTGATCACGATGTGCGCCGGTGGAGCTCTCTCGACCGCCACCATCATCGAACGCATCTGATCCGTACTCACACTTTCGAATTGACGAGGTAGACATGACTATTGGATTGAGTGAAGAAGATCGCGACCTCCGCGATTCCGTACGGGGCTGGGCCGCGCGCCACGCAACGCCCGCCGTCATCCGCGAAGCTGTCGAGGCCAAGGTCGAGACCCGCCCGCAACTCTGGGACGGGCTTGCCGAGCAGGGCCTTCTGGGTCTGCACGTAGCCGAGGAATTCGGTGGCGCCGGATACGGACTCGTCGAACTCGCGATCGTCGTCGAGGAACTGGGACGCTCCATGGTTCCCGGCCCGTTCCTGCCGACCGTGCTGGTCAGCGCAGTCCTCAGCGACGCCGGAGTCACCGCGCCGCTTGCCGGCCTGGTCGACGGCAGCACGCTCGGAGCTGTTGCCGTGCAGCCCGGTTCGCTGAAGATCACCCGTGACGGTGACACCGCTACCCTCAGCGGAACGTCGAGCCACATCCTCGGCGGACATGTCGGCGACCAGTTCCTACTCGCCACGGACAGCGGTTTCGTTCTGCTCGGACGCGACCGGCTCGAGGTCACCGACTTGGCCAGCTACGACGTCGTGCGTCGTAATTCCGAGGTCACCGTCGACGGACTGGTGCTCACCGCCGCCGAGATCCTCGACATCGACAGCCAGCGTGTACTCGACATCGCCGCAACCCTGTTCGCGGCCGAGGCTTCGGGTCTGGCCGACTGGGCGGTGACCACTTCTGCCGACTACGCGAAGGTGCGTCAGCAGTTCGGGCGCCCGATCGGCCAGTTCCAGGGTGTCAAGCACAAGGCTGCCCGGATGCTTGCTCTTGCCGAGCAGGCCCGTGTCTGTGCTTGGGACGCAGCGCGTGCGCTGACGCCCGCAAACGGAGTCGGTGCCGAAGAGGCTTCTCTCGCAGCAGCAGTCGCCGGAGCCACGGCCCTCGAAGCCGGTTTCTCCATCACCCGTGACTGCATCCAGGTGCTCGGCGGAATCGGCTACACGTGGGAGCACGACGCGCACCTGTACCTGCGCCGCGCGCAGTCCCTGCGGATTCTGTTGGGCTCCACCGCTTCTTGGCGTCGCCGTGTCGCCGCGCTGACCATTGCCGGCACCCGCCGCGTGCTCAGCATCGAATTGCCGCCGGAGGCCGAGGCGATCCGCGCCGATGTTCGCGCTGAACTCGCTCCGGCTCTCGAACTCGAAGGCGCCGCGCAGAAGACGTACCTCGCGGAAAAGGGCTACACCGCACCGCACTTCACGGCTCCGTGGGGCAAGTCCGCCGACGCCGTCAGCCAGCTCGTGATCGCCGAGGAACTGCGCGCGGCGAAGATCAAGCCGCACGACATGATCATCGGAAACTGGGTCATCCCGACGCTCATCGCGCACGGCAACGAAGAGCAGCTTGCCAAGTTCGTCCCACCGTCACTGCGCGGTGACATCGTCTGGTGCCAGCTCTTCTCCGAGCCGGGCGCAGGTTCCGACCTCGCAGCTCTGAGCACGAAGGCCACCAAGGTCGACGGTGGCTGGAAGTTGCAGGGCCAGAAGGTATGGACGTCCATGGCACGCGACGCGCACTGGGGCATCTGCCTCGCCCGCACCGACGCCGACGCCCCCAAGCACAAGGGCCTGTCCTACTTCCTCATCGACATCAAGAACAGCGGCCTCGACATTCGCCCGCTGCGCGAGATCACCGGTGAAGCACTGTTCAACGAAGTCTTCTTCGACGACGTCTTCGTTCCCGACGAGTGCCTCGTCGGCGGGCCGGGCGACGGCTGGAAGCTCGCTCGAACCACGCTGGCCAACGAGCGTGTCTCGCTGTCGAACGACTCCTCCCTGGGATCGGGCGGCGAGGCACTGCTGAGCCTGGTCGACGGACTGCCAGGCGGTATCGACGACGAGCAGCTGACGGTACTCGGAAAGGTGCTGTGTGACGCGCAGTCCGGCGGTTTGCTGGGTCTGCGGACCACGCTGCGCTCGCTGTCCGGTGCGCAGCCTGGTGCGGAGTCCTCCGTTGCGAAGCTCATCGGTGTCGAGCACATCCAGCAGGTGTGGGACGTGGCCATGGAGTGGGCCGGACCGAGTTCGCTACTGGGCGACCAGCATCGGATGTCTGCAACTCAGATGTTCCTGAACTCGCAGTGCATGTCCATCGCGGGTGGTACAACGAATGTTCAGCTCAACATCATCGGTGAGCGAATCCTGGGTCTACCTCGTGACCCCGAACCGGGAAAGTGATCTGCACATGAGCAATCGCACATTCGTCATCGGCGTGGGTATGACCAAGTTCGAGAAGATCGAGACCCGTGACTGGGAATACCCGGACATGGTGACCGAAGCTGTCACGAACGCACTCACCGATGCAGGGATCAGCTACGACCAGATCCAGCGCGCTGCAGTCGGTTACGTGTTCAACGCGTCGACAGCGGGCCAGCGTGCCCTGTACGAAACAGGTCTGTCCGGTATCCCGATTTTCAACGTCAACAACAACTGCGCCACCGGTTCGACGGCGCTGATGATGGCTCGCGAATGGGTCCAGGCCGGACAAGCCGACTGTGCACTGGCCGTCGGGTTCGAGAAGATGACCAAGACGGCACTGACCGGCAACGGTGAGATGCCCAAGGTCACCACCTTGGACTCGCAGTTGAAGATCATGGTCGAGGATTACGGGTTCGCCCGCTCGCCGATGACAGCTCAGCTGTTCGGTAACGCTGCCGTCGAGCACATGCAGAAGTACGGCACCACGGTCGAACAGATCGCTGCCGTCGCGGTCAAGAATCACAAGCATTCGGTCAACAACCCGTATGCGCAGTTCCGTGACGAGTACACCCTCGAACAGGTGCTCGAGGACAAGATGATCCATGCGCCGCTGACACGTTCGCAGTGCTCGCCGACCTCGGACGGCGCCGGTGCTGCCGTCGTCGTGAGTGAGAAGTTCGTCCGTGAACACGGACTCGAGGACCGTGCGATCGAGATCGTCGCTCAGGCCATGACTACCGACACCGAGGCAGCGTTTGCCGAGAAGTCGATGATCGACGTGGTCGGCGCTCCGATGACGGCTGCGGCCGCCGAGCAGGTCTTTGCCGAAGCCGGCATCAGCATCGACGACGTCGATGTCATCGAACTGCACGACTGCTTTGCGATCAACGAGATCATCACCTACGAAGGTCTCGGAATGTGTGCGGCCGGTGAAGGCGGCAAGCTCGTCGAATCCGGTGCCACGACGTACGGCGGCCAGTGGGTGGTCAATCCGTCTGGCGGCCTGATCTCGAAGGGCCACCCGCTAGGTGCCACCGGGTTGGCGCAGTGCGCCGAACTGACGTGGCAGCTCCGCGGTACCGCAGACGCCCGTCAGGTCGAGGGCGCTCGAATCGGATTGCAGCACAACCTCGGACTGGGCGGCGCGTGCGTCGTGACGGTCTACCGAGCCGGAACTTTGGAGAACTGATGGCTATCGATCTCGAGGTGGCATTGGCCGCCGAACCGACTGTGCGCGAAGCGTCATGGACTGACCGCGACGTCATGCTCTACCAGCTGGGCCTCGGAGCGGGAGTAAATGCTCTGGATCCTGCCGAGCTCACCTGGGTGTACGAAAAGGGTCTGAAGGTTCTTCCGACCTTCGCGATGGTTGCGGGTCAGGGCATTTCGGCAGGCGTACTGCCGCCCGCGGCGATGAACATGCCCGGCATCGACATCGATCTGCGCAAGATTCTGCACGGCGGACAGTCGCTGACCCTGCACGCGCCGATCCCGTCGACGGGTACTGCGCGCATCTCCACTCGCATTGCCGATGTGTGGGACAAGGGCAAGGCTGCCGTCATCGTGCTCGAGACTGCGGCCGCGGACTCCGACGGTAATCCATTGTGGACCACCGGAATGCAAATCTGGGCCCGCGGTGAAGGTGGATTCGGTGGAGGCGCCGGTCCCGAAGTTGTTGCCGGAGTTCCCGATCGTGCGCCCGACGCCGTGCTCACCTCCGCAACCAGCTCGTCGCAGGCGTTGCTCTACCGGCTCAGTGCAGACATGAACCCGCTGCACGCTGATCCGGCATTCGCGAAGATGGCCGGCTTCGACGCACCGATCCTGCACGGCCTCGCGTCGTACGGCATCGTCTGCAAGGCCGTCGTGGACGGTGTGCTCGGCGGCGACCCCTCTCGGGTGAAGAACTACTCGGTGCGCTTTGCCGGTTCGTTGTTCCCGGGCGAATCCATCACCACGTCGGTGTGGCAGGACGGCAACACCTTGACGCTGGCGGCAACCTGCCCTGAGCGCGAGAACTCCCCGGTTCTCACGCACGCCACAATGGAGATCAACTGATGACCGTCGGAACCCACCCCACTGCCGCAACACATCCGGGCGGAACGGTTCTGACGTCGCCGCCGCAGGATGCTCCCATCGATCGTGCGACCGAGGCGGCGCGCAGGCTCATCGACGCGTTACAGCGCACTGACCGCGACAACGCAAACCTCGATCGAGTTGCCGAGGAACTCAACAGCATCGTCGCTCACCTCGAGCAGCATGCGCCCGAGGTCGAAGAGCGATTGATCGACATGTGGAACGGCGAAGGCGTCACTCGTCACGACCCGGTGACCGGTCGAGAAAACGCCATCGCACCGCCGGTGGTTCTCGAAGGACTCGAAGACGGTTCGGTGCAGGGCGTTGTCACGTTGACATTGCCGTACCAGGGCCCTCCCGGCCACGTGCATGGTGGCGTGTCGGCGATGCTGCTCGATCACGTCCTCGGTGTCGCGAACGCTTGGGGTGGAACAGCCGGTATGACAGCACAATTGAGCACGCGCTACCACCGTCCGACCCCGTTGTTCGTGCCCTTGACCATCAGTGGCAAGTTCATCTCCAAAGAAGGCCGCAAGGTTCACACGGTGGGCGAGATCAGGACGCCCGACGGTGAAGTGTGCGTTTCGGTCGAGGGTCTGTTCATCGACAAGACAATTCCGCGCCCCAGGTAGGGGTTCTGACGAAGGAGGAACCCCAGTGGGGAAGCTCGACGGACGCGTAGCTGTTGTGACCGGCGCCGGCATGGGCATCGGACGTGGTGTGGCAGGTGCCTTCGCGCGTGAAGGCGCGTCGGTGCTGGTTGCCGAGATCGACGAGGCGGCCGGCCTCGAAACCGCCCAGTGGTTGCGCGACGAGTGGGGCGCGGAAGCAGAATTCATCCGCACCGACGTCACCGACAAAGCTCAGGTTCTTGCCATGGTCGACAAGGCCGTCGAGCGGTTCGGACGCCTCGACATCCTGGTCAACAATGCTTGGCGGACTTTCGGTTTCGCTCGGCTGGAGAAGATGACGGACGAGCAGTTGCGCGGCGGTTTCGACATGGCAGTGATGGCCGCTTTCTGGGCCATGCAAGCCGCGTTGCCTGAACTCGAGCGTCACGGCACCGGCCGCGTGATCAACATGTGCAGCCTCAACGGCGTGAATGCTCACATGTACTCGGTGCAGTACAACGCGGCCAAGGAAGCGCTGCGGACACTGACTCGCACTGCTGCCCGCGAGTGGGCTCCCAAGCACGTGAACTGCAACGTCATCTGCCCCGGTGCGCAGAGCGCGGCGTATAAGCGTGTTGCCGAAGCTAATCCGGAGAACGTGGCCGTCATGGCCGCGCAGAATCCGATGGGGCGGATCGGCGATCCCCTCGACGATATCGGCCCCGTTGCAGCCTTCCTGGCAAGTGACGACAGTCGTTATGTCACCGGCAATACCCTCTTCGTCGACGGTGGTGGGCACATCAACGGTGTGCAGTGGGCGCCTACCGTGGACTGACTTTCGCCTGCATAGACACATGTGGCTCGACGCTGATTCAGCGTCGAGCCACTGTGCGTTTGTAGGCCTTGTCCCGTTCCTGCCTCGAGTACCCGAAACAAACCACGTCCTTGACAGCGCCTCGTGGCTCACCGATAGTAGTCAAACGAACGATCGCTAACCTGTCGATTGCAGGTTGAGGCTTCACGGCGTTGCAGTGGCGTCTGCGATCGATCGCTCAGGCTATTCTTCCGAGCTGAAAGTACCGAGGCAGACATGGAAATCGAGCATTCGACTCTGTTCATCGACGGCGAGTGGGCAAAGCCGGCGACTGGTGGTGCGATTCAGGTATTCTCGCCAACTACCGAACAGTTGTTTGGCATTTTTCCGGAATCCTCGACGGCAGATGTCGACTCGGCCGTCGCTGCCGCAGGCCGAGCACTGCGCTCCTCGGAGTGGGCAAACCTGGACGGATCCGATCGCGCCGCGATTCTCGACAGGTTCGCGGATGCTGTCGAACGGCGATCGGAGGAGCGAGCTTCGCTGGTCAGCCGGCAGAACGGTATGCCGATCACTCTCGCCCGGTTTGCTGAGGGGGACGCCCCGGTGCAGCTGCTGCGCTACTACTCCGATCTGATTCGTTCGTCGTCGGTCGAAGAAGTGCGTCAGAGTCTCTCCAGTGCCGGTACGACGATCGTTCGCAAGGAACCGGTCGGCGTCGTGGCCGCGATCGCACCGTGGAATTACCCGGCCATCTTGTCGATGTTCAAGATCGCTCCTGCACTGGCCGCCGGTTGCACGGTAGTGCTCAAGCCTTCTCCCGAAACGACACTCGACTCCTACCTCCTGGCGGAAGCTGCCGTCGAAGCCGGCCTGCCTGCAGGTGTTCTCAATATCGTGACCGGCGGCCCCGACGTCGGTCAGTATTTGGTGGCCCACCCAGGCGTCGACAAGGTTGCGTTCACCGGTTCGACACCTGCCGGTAGGCACATCGGTCGAGTCTGTGGTGAACTTCTGCGTCCCGTCACCCTCGAACTCGGCGGAAAGTCAGCCGCGTTGATCCTCGACGATGCCGACATCGAAACGACCGTGGCAGGCCTGGCCACGGCGTCTCTGCTGAACAGTGGTCAGACGTGCTACATGTCGACGCGAATTCTTGCACCGGCCAATCGGTATTCCGAATTCCTCGATGCGGTGACTGCAATGGCGGCGTCGCTGCCGATCGGTGACCCCGCTGATGCCGGTACCTTTGTCGGCCCCTTGGTCAGCGAGCGTCAGTACAAGCGAGTTCTGTCGATGATCGACGCGGGAAGTGCCGAGGGCGCAACGGTCACGACAGGTGGCAAGCGTCCTGCGCACCTCGATCGTGGATGGTTCGTCGAGCCGACAGTATTCGGCAATCTGAGCAACGACGCGAACATCGCGAAGGACGAAGTGTTCGGGCCGGTTCTGACCGTGATCCCCTACAGCAACGAAGCCGACGCCATCGCGTTGGCGAATGATTCCGAGTACGGCCTCGGCGGCACGGTGTGGACTGCCGACCGCGATCGAGGGATCGACGTGGCCCGGAAGGTGGAAACAGGTTCCTTCGGAGTGAATACCTATGGCCTGGACTGGGGTTCGCCCTTCGGTGGGGTCAAGGCCAGTGGGGTAGGCCGTGAATTGGGGCCGGAAGGGCTCGCGTCGTACTACAGCCTCAAATCGATCTTCCTGCCGGAGTAGCACTGCTCGAATGCCCCGGAGTGCCGAACTCCGGGGCTGCGGTTGTCTATCGGCCGGCCGCCGAGATACCGGCTTTGCGGCCGAAGAAGGTGCCGTCTCCCAACGAGGTTCCGCTGATGTATCCCCAAGAATGCAGGCCTGATGTTGCTCGGCCGGCCGCGAACAGTCCAGGGATAGCTTCCCCGTCCAGATTGAGGACTCTGCCGTCGACAGTGGTCCACAGACCGCCGGTGGTAAACACCTCGGCACCGCCCCCATTCGATGCGCCAAGCTCGGGAGGCGCCATCCCGCGTCGAACATCAATTGCCGCGTAAGGAGATTGGAGCGGACGCAACCATCGCGCAGATTTGTGGAAGTACGGGTCGACTCCATCTGCTGCATGCTTGTTGTACTCACCGATCGTGGTGACCAACGCTCCTGCGGGCATCCCGATTTCTTCCTCGAGTTCTTCGAGGGTTTCGGCCACATAGTGAGGCTGCACCCCCCAACGTTCTACTTCGGGGACTTCTTCGTACGCCTGCTCATCGAGGATTACCCATACATCGAGACCGTGTCGGTACAACGCGGCCTGACCGACCAAGCCGGGATAGACATCCTCGTTGATGAAGCGTTGCCCCACGTTGTTGACGATCATGCCGCGCACCATCATTGCGGGAACCAGCGTGATTCCCACCTGGCCGGCAGACATGTGTTTGACGGCAGCTCCGACTGCCTGGGCGATAACGATGCCCCGACCGTCGTCGCCACCATCACTATTCACGCCCAATCCCACAAGCTGTGGTGCGTGTTGAGCCACCATCTCGGCATTGTCGGCGAAGCCACCTGTGGTGAGAACAACCCCGCGTCGCGCGCGGTATGTGACCGTCTTGCCGAAACTACGTGCACTGACCCCAACGACGCGAATGCCGTCCATGATGAGGCGTGTGGCGTATGTATCGGTGTGTACGCCGATATTGTGTGCAGCCACCTGTTCGGAGAGCTTTGCCATCAATACCTTGCCGCCGAAGCCGTCAGCGGTGACGCGGTGACCACGCGGAGCTGGTTTGGCGAGTTCGTCGTAAGGCCAGCTGTTTTCGCCCAGCCACATCAAACCGTCATCAGTGGGTGGCACCCACGTAGGAGAATCCCACAACGACGGTTTGAACGGCACACCGTGATCGACCAGCCACTGGTAGTGCTCCAAACTGCCATGGGCGTAGGCATCGATTTTCTCTTTGTCTGCGTCCGGCCCGAGCGCAGCCATGAGGTACGCCGCCATATCTTCGGGAGTATCGGAGAATCCGCATGCACGCTGAGTTTCGGTGCCGCCGCCGAGATAGATTTCGCCACCGGACAGTGCGGACGACCCGCCTCCACCGCTTGCCCGTTCGAGCAGAATCACGTCACTGCCACGAGCGCAGGCCTCCAACGCTGCCGCTGCACCCGCGCAGCCGTATCCGACGACGAGGACTTCGGTTTCGTGGTCGAAATTCTCTACATCGTGGATATTCAGTGGGGCTACGGGATGGCGCGCACTCATAGAAGATCTCCAGTTCAGTTGTGTTTTCCGCACGCTACGGTCGCTCGTAGTGCTGGTGAAGTGCTTGTGCCATCCAGCGGGAGATGTCGGGTCTGAGTAGATAGCTCGGCAGCCAGTCGGCTGACTCGCAGAGGCCCGGCGACGTATCCTGAATCCAGAAATCGAGAACTCCGTATTGAAGAGACGAGGCTCGGGATGTCCGATTGGGTGAAGAAGATCGAGGCCGAGGCCAAAGGTCTGCTAGCCGAGGCAGAAGAAGAGCTGACGGTGTTGGAGGGCGTCGACACCATCGATCCTCTTGCCGAGCAAGGTGAAGACACGCCCACATCGGATTGAGCCTCGAGTACGCCAGGGTCCGTCAGAACGGTGGCGGGTCGTTGCCCTGGTTGGTGCGCTTTTTGGGGGGAGATCGGAAAGGCTGCCCAGAAAGTCCAGAACTGTTACATCCGGCTTACTCGCGCCCACGCAGCCCGCCAGTCCACTGAGAGCGATCACTCGTGCAGTGTCGACGACACTGAATCTGACTGACGTCGAGTGGGGCTCTGTGAATTGCGTGTTCGCTCCAGCCCAACGCTGCGCAATGTCTTCGTCGGTTGTCTCAATATCGTTATCTCATGCGCCGGAGTTGGCGCAGAGGTTGCCGTCTTGGCCGACGCCCGTCCACACCCTGCGTACTCGTGCGGGACCCATCGCCTCGACGAAGAAGACTTGGGCTTGCGATTGTCGTGTCTCGATCTCGATCGGGTTCCGTCGGGACAGTTCCTTCACTTGTATTAATTAGTTATAGTGTTTTTGTCATTGGGGTACGTCAAATCCGCGCTCTGTTGGCTAGCGGCTGGAACGAGTAGGGGTGAAGACAATGGGCGATGGCACGACAGCATTGGTGGGAAGGCTGGTTATCGACTTACCCACGTCCACGGTGACTGTCTGTAGCGCTGCGGCGAGCATTCTCGGGGAAACGTTCGTCGAATCGGTGGAACGTCAGGTCAACCAACCCCGGCGTGGTCTGCGTGATGTGCGTCCAGAGGTCGCCGCCGCGCTCAGTGCGAAGCACTGCAATCACGTAGTCCTGCGGCGGCGCGATGGAATACTGCGAGAGCCGGTAGTGATGGCTGTTGAACCAGCCAACGGCCAATCTGCCCTGATCGTCGCTCACATAGTGGATCACAGCAGGGACGAAGACTTGGCCGCCGCGGACCAGGCGGTCCTCGTGGATCTTTTGGCGGATGGTGGTGCAGATGGAGCCGCCAGGCTCGTCGGTGCGGTCGCCGAGCGGTATGGCGTAGACGATTACACTGCGTCGGCGATCCTGCGATACAACGCAGAGCGGTCTCTGGAGAAGTCGAATATGACGGTTTGATCTTGCGCGACTGGGCTTGGTTTGCCGCCTAGTTGGGCATTCCCCTTGCTTTTGATCGCGAAGGTCTCCTCGAGAGCTTCGTCATTGGCTCGATACGCCACCTACCCGCTGTCGATTGCTCCTAATTCTCAGTTGCGGCTTCGCCGGACGTGGTGAGCCTTGACTCGCCTCGGGTCTGAGCGAGGATGTTCGAAAGACTCCGGACTTCCTCTTCCAGTATCCCAACAGCGGAAACAAGCGACGACAGTACGGATACAACCGCTCCGTCGGCCAAACCTTCGTAGACGTAATTGTCCACAGCTCGGTCGAACTCGCGAGCGATGGCAACACTCATGCTGGAGCCCGACGTGAGCTCGTCACGTAGATCAGCTGCAATCACGAGGAATTCCTTTCGTTGAAAATTAATCCTTGTATTTTAAGTTTAGCGTTTCGAGTGTCGGGATGTTGGCATTCCACGACAGTGAAGGCAGGGCGATGGCCAGGGCTCGTTCGTTAGGTTGTATCTAGCCTTGGCCTTTCGCGTGATTCGGCGGTCGGGTGGAATGTCGTACCGGCCACCGGAATCCGTGAAGGAACCGGGTGAGAGATTTGGGTAGGCTAAGACGAGTTTCTCACTTTACATCTAGCGGGAAGAGTGCTCACCGTGGTTTCAACCGAATCGAACGTCATCGCCGAGTTGGCGGCCAGACAGCAGATCGCCGAATCGCTGTACTCGTACTGCCGTGGGCTCGATCGAATGGATCGACCGCTGGCCGACAGTGTCTGGCACCCAGACGGTACGGCTGACTACGGTCCAGGATATCGAGGCAGTGCAGCGGGGTTTCTCGATTTCGTGTGGGCTTACCACCTCAGGTTAGAGTCGCATTCCCATATGGTGAGCAACACCATCATCTCGGTCGATCTGAATTCGGGCACGGCGAAGAGCGAATCGTATGTCGCCGTGTGGTTGCGGTCGGCACCGTCGGGAGGAACGGTCACCGATGTGTTTCACCGCGGCCGATACGTCGATCGATGGTCTCTGCGCGAAGACTTGTGGGCAATCGATCATCGGATCTACGTTGCAGACCTCATGCATGAGACGTCGAATCAAGCGGGACCTGAAACCTGGGGGCGAAGGGACACCACAGACCCGAGCTACCAGGTTCTGGGCTGACGCAGCTATATCTCCGACGGTGACTAGGAGGATCAGATCTGTGCGACAGCAACGTCGGTCCGACATGACGGGCTACCTTGGTGACGACTCGGTTCACAATTGGTGTGTCCCGCCAGCGGACAGCGCTCTGCGGACAGTGCTGCGGGAAACTTCACTTCACGCGAGCGACTGCTCGAGCTCACTTCGATGCAGGGGCCGGCCTCGTGCCCAATCCTTGACGAAAAGGCTTCCTTAATCCCTCCCGGCTCGCCTGGAGCTAGGAGGGACAAGGGGGAGTTGCGTGAACTGTCGTAACTTGATCAGTTTTTCATCACATCGAGCCGGATCACTACTCACATCCCCAGCCCAGTCCATTGGTGTAATGCGGCAGGGAGATACTCGGAACAAGACTCCCTACCGCAACACCGCACGTTCTCAGTCGCCGACCTTCGCCGCTTCTCTCCGTGACACCACAGGTTCTGCCAAGCTCTGCTCGATGACTATCTTCTGCACTCGATCGATGGTCTCGGCGAAGCCGGGACCGAGCCGTTTGCCGGGTGTGAACGTTGCGGGCATGTTCACCAGTCCGTTGATCTGCCCTACGGACTCGTAATGCACAACTTTCTCCGAGTCGACGACGAAGTCGGGCATGCGTTCGAGCACCGCGGTCAACATCCGCTTGAAGAGGACGCGAGCGACGTTCGAGCCGATGCAGCGGTGGATACCGAGTCCGAACGCAGCATGACGGTTCGCACCGCGGTCGAAGTCCACTTCATCCGGGTTCGGGAACACATTAGGCGATCGGTTTGCCATCGCCCATGAGATCCAAAGGCGCTCGCCCTCTTTGAACTCGACGCCGTTGATCTCGATATCCTGGCTGAAGGTCCGCGCGTCGCCCTGTGCAGGGGTGAAATAGCGGAGGAATTCTTCAGTCGCCGGGTCGAGAAGAGTGTCGATCTCGTCGATGAGACGAGTTCGCTCTGCCGGATGCTGAGACAACCACAGGATGGACTGACCGGTCAGTGCGGTTGTGGTGTCGAACCCGCCGCCCACCAGCAGCATCGCTGTGCCCGTGACCTCCTGGTCGGTGAGGGGCTTGCCTACGACGGTTGTCTTCACGAGAGCGTCCATCAGGCCTGGTCGGGGATTCGCGCGCACCTCGGGCACCGCCGCGGTCAGGGCGGCACGGCTGTCCATGGCCATCTGCGTCACCCGTTCGTGGTCGGGCGAACCTGGCGGGGTGTACATCAGCGCGTGAGCGGGTTCGTTGTGAATTTCCCAGTCGGTGAGCGGCAGGCCCAACATGCCCATGGTCACGACCGCCGGAACGACGTTCGCGAGGTCGTGGACGAAATCGATACTGCCGCTTTCTATCTTGTCGTCGATGCACGCACGAACGAGGTCGTCGATGACCGGAATCCACCGTACGACGGCGGCTGGTGACAAGTAGGGGTTGAGCGTCTTCCGGAAGTCGGTCTGTTCCGGCGGATCCAGCTCGAGGAATGACGGAGTGTCGTACGGGCCATAGTCATACGCCGGGATGGAGATGCCCTTGTACCCGTTCTTGCTGCCGTCGGCGTCCCGGAAGTTGGTTACCGCGTCGGATCGGCGAGCGAGTGCGAAAACCTCGTCCATTCCGCTGGCAACCCAGTGGTCTTCGTATGAATCAGTCCACGCGATCGGACACTTCGCATGAAGCTCGTGTGTCTTCTCCGCGAACTCGATACGAAAGTTCGGCCCGTGGCGTTGATAGTCGATCGGGCACTTCTTCAGGTTTTCGACATTGCGAACATCGTCTGCTGTCATGATTGCTCCGGGTGCGATCGAGGCGCTCTTACGCAGCGCCAGAGGATATTACGGTTCAGGCTTCCTGAATTGCATGCTCGGAGATCTCGACGATCGCGCGCTCGGGGCACGAGAGCATGGCCTCGCGCGCGACGCCCTCGAGTTCGGCGGGGACGTCACCGTCGATCGCGTAGGCGTGCCCGTCCTCGTCCCTGAGTTGGAAGAGGTCGGGTGCGACCATCGAGCAGATTGTGTGTCCCTGACAGATGTCCTGGTCGACATGAATTCTCATGGTGCATCTCCTTCGGAGCTGTCGGTGGGTGTTTACGGGTGGAAGGAATGCATCTTCAGGTAACCGCCCGCATCGACCCGCATCTGAGTGCCGGTGACGTAGCGTGCTTCATCGGAGGCAAGGTAGAGGACGGCGTTGCTGATGTCGACAGGCTCGACCCACGGAATCGGCATCGCCTGCTGAACATGGAAAGGGCCGACAGCATCGTCGAGAGTCGGGCTCTCGAGATCCGGACGGAAAATCTTGTACATCGCCTCGCTCTGCAGCATGCCGGTGTTGCAGTTCGTCGGATGGACGATGTTCGCACGAATCATCTGAGGTGCGAGAGCGCGCGCGATTTCGTGAATGTACTGCGAGAGCATCATTTTCGCGACCGTGTAACCGGATCCGCCCGGATCCGCTCCCGGATTTTCCACCACATCGTTGGGCATGAACGCCGCCGTCGATCCGGTCGCGATGATCGACGCACCCGCCTTCAGGTGCGGCAGGGCCTCGTGGATCGCATTCTGCGCACCCATCAGGTTGACGCCGATGACATCGAGCCAGCCTTGCATGTTCGGGCCCCCCAACATCGGGGCGATACCGGCGTTGGCGACGACGATGTCGAGCTTGCCGAATTCCGAGATCCCCTGATCGAGTGCCGAACGCAACTGCGAAGCCTCACGCACGTCGGCTTCGACGGCGACGATACGACGGCCCTGCGCCTCGACCAGACGGACGGTCTCCTTCAGGTCCTCGGGTGTCCCGAGTGGATAGGAGTTGGTCTCGATGTTGCGGCACAGGTCGACCGCGATGATGTCCGCGCCCTCCTCCGCAAGCCGCACCGCGTGACTGCGTCCCTGCCCACGGGCTGCGCCCGTGATGAATGCGACCTTACCTTCAACTCTGCCCATCGAAGTTTCCTCTCGAGTGAATCTGAATGTTGTTCAAAGCCTGGCTATCTGAAATATCGAGCACGAATCAGGCCGGGCGGGCGATGGTCTTGACCTCGAGGAGATCCTCGAGACCTTCGACGCCCCACCCGGCCACATCCAGTCCGTCAGCGCCGACACCTGAATGCATTCCTGGCACCTACCGACTCCCGACGGTTACATCTTTTACTTCGTTTACTCAGTGATCTCGACCACATGAACTCTAGGTCGTGTTGCGGGGTGGCGCAAGTCCCACTTCGTCCATCCACGTTTTTGCTCGCAGGCGGCTTTGGATTCTCTGCACACAAGAGATTTGGACACGCATCATTCCTCTTTGTGCTGCTGGTGGTCCCGCTATTAGTAGATCGACTCCTCGCATCGGGGTCGAGATCTGGCGCGTCGGACCAACGTCGCGACACCACGTCGTACGCGCTGGTGGTCAACGACGACGGGGCCGCTGATTTGGTGCGGGAAATAGCAGCGTGATGACGTCACCGGGGCCGAAGTCCGAGTCGCAATGTTGCGGTTGCGCTATGGGACGTGGCGTTACGTCTACAACTGGGTACCGAGCACGGTAACCAACCTCGACGGACGGACTGCCGGAATGGGGCTACACGTTTCTCGGGTAGAAGATCCCGATGAGATTGCAGCGCGTGAATTGAAAGTCATGGCCCCGTTGCCGGAGCGCGAGGTATGCGGCTGAACAAACCTCGGCAAGGGATTCGCTCTGTATCGGTGATATTCGTTCGACGATGGCAGCGAGTTTTACGTCGAGGGCCGAAACGACCATGATCGTCAGGGGCGGCGAGAGTATCGTCACCCCTGACGATCGGCAAGGAGCTGGAGGGAACACCCAAGTGTCGGTTCACGTCTCGGTGAATGGTCCGGATGGGGTGTCGGAATCGGATTCGCTGCGCTCGCACAGTGGGATGTTGGCAAGACATCCGCAGCAGCGATTCTCCAGGGCGCCAGCGCCCACAGACTCAGTGGAGTATGTCTCGAACCTGAGCGCTCAGGTGATCCGCCGGCATTATCGAACGTGCGACACCCATGTGTTTCTTCCAATGGGCTATCGCACCGGCTTCGTCACGTGCACGTAGAAGCTTGATCAGTCGCCGTTGTGACCGTACGAACAACTTGTAGTTTGCCTGATATGTCTCGACGTCATTGCGACTGCGCTCGAGCGCGACGGAAACGGTGTGGCGTTCTACGATCTCGTGAAGCATGCCAGCGGTCAGGGCAAGGGTGGCATTTCCCGATAGTTGAACCATGAGGAGGTGGAAACGTGCAGCAGCACTGCCGAAGTCGTCGGCCGCATATCCAGCGGGGATATCCTCGTCGACGAATCGCTCGAGTTCGTCGAACGCAGCCTCTGTCCCGCTCACCGCAAGAAGGCCGGCTGCGGCGGGTTCGATAGCTTCGCGGGCGACGAGCACGTCGGAAACCGTTGCCCCCGAGAGTTCGAGGAGTAATGATGCAGGGCGGGCCACTATCTCCGGTCCGGGCACGCAGACCCGGGCGCCGGTACGTGATCCGCGACGGACCTCGACGAGACGTTCTGCTTCGAGGACTCGGACCGCTTCGCGGAGAGTCGGTCGACTGACCGAGAAGTGTTCCATCAGTTCTGCTTCGTGGGGCAGGTGATCGCCGTCGACCAGTTTTCCTTCGACGATCATGCGACGGAGCTTGCCGGCAACGAGTTCGGCTGTCTTCGGCGTACGGACCGGTCGCCCTGTTGTGCTGAGCAGGTTGAACGCCGGAGCCTCGGTCATGTCAGTCACTGGTCTACCTCGCCTTTGGTCTGGAGCAACTTCATATACCTAGTAAAGCACCCCGAAGTGCTTGATCGGGTTCACAACGGATGATGATGAGATCAATTGCCGCCCTGGTATCGCGACGAACGGATCGGTCTCAGCTCCTCTGAGTTGTAGAAATGTAACTATGTAGTGAGCTAGTGGGATGTAGATGTTCCTCGCAAACGCGGGCGCCGTTCCCGATGCTGTCCGGGGTGGAGTTGACCATTGTCGAGGCGGATCTCGGGGGAGAAGCGGTCGGTGATCTACCGACAGTGGTGGGCAAGATTCCCGTTCGCATGAGTGATGCGCGCATTGGTGCAAAAGGGCGCTTGTTACGAACTTCCATCGAAATCTATTTTATTGCAGTACTATTCGGTTCAGTTAGGTCGTCTTGGTGCCACGTTCTCCAAACGAGACCTAACTTCGCTGCACTACGCCGTGAGTGCATCGTCACCGAAATATGTCGCGCCAACCAGGTCGAGTATGTCCAGGCAACCACCTACATTGATGTTCTCGTGAGTGGTGGACCTGTGGCAGAGAATGGAGATTGTATGTTCACCCCAATTCAGGTGATCGAATGAAGGCTGCAGATCAGTACCACATCGCTATCGTCACTGATGATCCAGAAGCGAAGATGCTCGAGCTCTCGGAACTCTTCGGCTACGAATGGGGCGAAATGATGGGAGGCCCGACTACGGTTACCGTGCCCAGCGGCGATACGACCGTCGATACAACTGTCGAGCTCAAAGCCTGGTATTCACTGTCCGAACCGCGAATGGAGATCGTTCAGAGTGTTCCAGGCTCAGTGTGGACTCCCACTGAGGGTTCTGGCATTCACCATCTGGGCTATTGGGTGGACGATGTCAGTGCGGAGTCCGCCGAACTGACGCGGCGAGGCTACGCAGTCGAGGCGGTAGGCAACTGGCCGGACGGCACTGCGTATTGGGCCTATCACTGCAGTCCGTCCGGTCCACGCATCGAGATTGTCAGCCGGAATCTCAAGCCTGTGTTGGACCGCTACTTCGAGACTGGAAAGTTGTCGTCCTAGTTCAGAAAGACACCGACGTGTGTGGGGTTCACAACTTCGCACACGTCGGTTTTTTTGCCCGGCTTCTACATCGGAATTGGTTGCGGCCATTGCTAAGTGGACGTGATCGCAACTCTCGCCCGCGGTGCTCCACGATCCGGATAGTCAGTCCTGTAAATTTTCGCCGCACCGATCGCTGATCGCCGGATGGGTAAACGCAGCTGCTATCTCTGCCACACAGAGCAGAGATAGCAGCTTCCTTCGATCTACCGGAAATTCGGTGTGGCGACTCCGGCGTTACTTGATGATTACCGTAGTCGGGTCGGTTTGCACACCGTCTTTCATGGTCAAGACGATAAGACCGTTGCCGCATACGGCTTTGAATCCGGCGATTGCTTGTCCGTCGCACGTGAAGGTCAGCCCTGCGCCGGCGGGCAGCGGGATGTCCTTGGCGGAACGGATTGCCGCGTCTAGTGCTGCCGGCGACGTATCGGTACCGGTGACAGACTTGGTGGCACGAATCAGGCCGAGCATTCCCTGATAGCCGGTCACGGCGTAACCCTCGACGGGAGTGTTGGGTGAGTACTTTTTCATAACTTCCCGATACAGAACGCTTTCGGGGGAGTTGGAGACTGTGTCCGCGGATCCGATGATCTTAGTGCCCTCCATGGCGGCGCCGACGGCGTCGACAACGTCCGCGTTGGCGCAGGATTGAACTGCCATGGTCTCGGTGGTCGAGCCCAATGTGTTCAGTGCCTTCAGGATGGAAGTGCAGATCGTTGACTCGCCGTAGACGACGATACCGTCCGGGTTACTGTCGAGCCCCGCATTGACCTGTGGAGTGGCGTCGGGGGTTCCGAAGGGGATGGGGATGATCTTCAGATTTGCGCCGTTGGCGGCGAATGCGGGTACGCCGATCTGTTCGAGAGATCCGGTTGCCGCGGGAAGATCAATCGTATATGCGACAACATTTTTCATCCCTTTCTCTCCGGCGTATTGAGCCATGGCCTGGGAAGTGTTGGAACCTGCGGTCCACATGTACGCGCCGTCGCCAGTGGTCTCGACGGCGCTGCCACCGAGTGCGGCGACGTAGGGGATCCCTGCTGAAGTGATGATGGGTGCGATGATCTGGCCGAGGCCACTGCTGGGGAGTACCACCGCGGATACCTTTGCTTCGACCATCTGGTTTGCGCAATCGCGTGCAGAGACAGGTTCTTCTTGTTGTTTGCAGATGACCAATTCGACAGGGCGGCCACCGATGCCACCGAGCTGCTCGTTTGCATATTTTGCGGCAGCTTCGGCGGCTTCCCGGTTTTCGGGCTGTGAAACAGCCTGCCCATTTTCGTTATTGATGAACCCGATCTTTACAGGTGTGCCTGTGGCGGCGATACCGGGGAATGCGCCGGCGGGTAGATCTGCCGAAGAGGAGGACGATGAGGAGTCGGAGGTATCGCCTGCGCTCTCGCTGCTACAAGCAGTCATTGCTGTCATCGCAACGACGGCAATGGACGCCGCCACTATCTTTGAAACATGCAGGCCGTTCGAGGGTTTCATCGGTGGTCCTTCTGTTGGGGTGGATAACATCGGCCGCCGTTGAAGCCATGGCGGACCGGGTGAAGTGGATGGAGACGGCAGAAGCGCTCCGGGTTTCGATATGCCTGCTCGTAGCGGCGTATTCGTCAGCCCTGTGTCAGATGATCGTGCTCTGTTCAACGGCGTCCACGGTCTCTACTGCTTCCGTGCGCGGACGTTCGTTTGCGCCCAGATATGCGTCTTCGATCAGGTGAGGGTGTGCCGCAAGTTCGGCGGCATCCCCTTGCAAGACGTTGTCACCGTGGCGCAGGACGAGTGCTGTGTCGGCCACCGTCAGTGCGAGCTGCACGTGCTGCTCGACGAGTATGACGGCAGTTCCGGTGGTATCGGCGACTGTCCGCAATACCGGGAGAAGCCGTTCGACGATGACAGGTGCCAAACCCATGCTCAACTCGTCGATGAGAAGTACTTTCGGGTGTTGAATCAGGGCGCGCCCGATGGCAAGCATTTGCTGTTCTCCACCAGAGAGTGCGCCGGCGTGCACTTTCAGTCGCTTGTCCAGCTCTGGAAAGTAGCCGAGAATCTTCTCTCGCGATGCGGCCCATTCGCGTCGTGATTTCACTGCCAGTCGAAGGTTCTCTTCCACGGTCAGGGTGGTGAACAGTGCGCGGTCGTCGGGGACGAACACCAGCCCGGCGTCGGATGCGCTGCGTGCGTGCCCGGACTTGACGTGATGGCCGGTGATCTCCACCGTGCCACCGAGACTGGGCAACAAACCTGCCAGCGTGAGCAGCATAGTTGTCTTGCCTGCGCCGTTCGGTCCGAGGAGCGCGAGGATTTCGCCTTCACGTAATTCTAGATCGAAATCGCGAACGCAGGGTCGGCCCTGCGAATAGCCGGCATCCATATCGGTGCACTTCAAGACCGCGGTCATGCGTTCAGCTCCTGTCCGGTGTGCGTCGCGCCGAGGTAGGCCCGGGTAACTGCGGGGTCCTTGCGTATTTCTTCCGGAGTGCCGATTGCGATGACTTTACCCAGATCGAGAACGACAATCCGGTCGCAGACCTCCAAGACCAGCTCCATATCGTGATCGACCATGACGACCGTCAGGCCTGAATCACGTACGGCCCGTAGTCGATTCCCCAGCCACATGCTTTCGGTGCTGCCCAGTCCGGCAGCAGGTTCGTCCAGCAGTACGACGCGCGGCCGGCCGGCGAGAGCGCGGGCAACCGAGACCAACTGGCGTTGTCCTTGAGAGAGTTCCTTGACCGGTCGGTCCGCGACCGAGCTCAGGTGTAGTAGTTCGAATAGTTCGTCGAGGCCAGCGGAATCGAGTGGCGGATTGTCCGGTCCTCGATGGTGTGACGCAGTTGTGCCGACGGAGACGTTTTCGCGGACCGAGAGATCGTCGTACAACTCGATGCCTTGGAAGGTGCGCCCGAGTCCGGAGCGACTGCGTTGAAAAGCCCTCTTGCCGTTGAGATTCAGG
Organism: Rhodococcus globerulus; assembly: GCF_019334125.1. Lineage (NCBI taxonomy): Bacteria > Bacillati > Actinomycetota > Actinomycetes > Mycobacteriales > Nocardiaceae > Rhodococcus > Rhodococcus globerulus. The sequence goes on along the minus strand of NZ_CP079698.1, from coordinate 3,429,475 downwards.
CCGCCGATTGTGACACTGCCGGTGGCGTCGGCGAAGCCGCTGATCGCATCGATAAAGGTGGTCTTGCCGGCTCCGTTGGGGCCGATCAGGCCGATGATCTCGCCGTCACGGACATCGAATGAGACGTCGTCGAGTGCGGTGATGCCGCCATATCGGACACCGATTTCGTGGCTGGAGAGGACGACGTCACCGATCGGACGGGCAGTGCCGAGGTACGGGGTTGTGCTGTCCAACTCGAACTCGATGTGCTCGGATTCTGGGTCGGTAGTTGCGGGGGTGATCTTGCGGCGCAGGTAGTCGACCGTCTTGTGCACTTCGGAGATGATTCCTTCTGGATTCATGATGACGGTGATAACCAGGAGAACCCCGGTGATCACTGCGTAGTAGCTACCGACGTTGGCGACGCGGTCGAGGAAGATGAACATTATTCCGCCGGCTCCCATGACTCCGGCGAGTATTCCGCCGGAGACGCAGGTGACACCTGCCAGGTAGGCGACTGCGAACATCGCGATTCCGCCCATGGCAGAGAAGGATTCAGGAACGGCCATGGTTTGTTGGTACGCCATCAAGGACCCGCCGAGACCGGCGATGAACGCGCCGATCGCGAAGGCAATCAGTTTCGTGCGGGAAACGTTGATGCCGGAGGCGGCAGCAGATCGCTCGTTTGCACGTACCGCGAGCATTGATGCACCGAGTCGACTGGTTCGTAGTTTTGCCGTACCGACGGCGATGATCACCAGTACTGCGAGGCAGAGAATGCCGAAGGAGATTTTTGGATAGGAGTCGCCGGATCCGATCCCGAGATCGATGCCGAACAGCGACGGGTCGTCGACGCGTGCTCCGTTGACTCCACCGTTCAACTTGTTGTTGCGGAACCAGAACATCTCGAGAAACACTGCGAGGCTCAACGTCACCACCGCGACGGGTAGTCCTCGGATGCGTAGTGCCGGCAGGCCGACGACTACCCCGATCACCATCGCCACCAGTGCTGCGAGGACGGGGGCAATGGGGAAGGGGATTCCCCACTCCGTGGTGAAGCGGCTGAGCATGAATGCGGCCACTCCGGCAAGCGCTAACTGCGCCAACGATATTTGTCCTGCGAATCCGGTGACCAACACCTGTGAGATGGCGATGACCGCGAGGGTGAACGTCAAGATCACCGCACCGCGGTAGCTGCCGTGAGTGAAGACGAGAAATCCTAGCGCGATCACGGTGAAGGTGACTGTGGGGATCACCAAGTTCTTGGGCCGTGGCGCGGCGCCAAGGGTGTTCTGGATGATCGCACCACGTGTGGGGAGCGGTCGTCCGCGGAAGACGAGAAAAATGAGGATCAGGATCAGCGGAATCAACTCGGCCATTCCCGCTTGTGGTAGCCAGCTCACCGTTGCCTGCAGGTGGGTCATCTCCGACTGGAGCACACCGATTCCGAGTCCGGCAGCCACGGCTGGTCCGATGGAATTGAAGTTTCCGACTAACGCCGCGGCGAGGGCCGGGACGATGAACATTGTGTAAGAGATCGGGATGAGCGGCACGATCGGGGCGATGAGGATGCCGCTGAGCCCGGCGATCATGGTGCTCAATGCCCAGTTGGCGTAGGCGATTCGTTCGGGGGAGAGCCCGGTGACGATCGCGCCTTTCTCCGATTCGGCAGCCGCTCGGGTTGCCAGTCCGAATCGGGTCAATCGGAAAGCGAGCACGAGCAGGATGGTCAGAACGATGATGATGGCGGCGAACCAGATTCGGTCTGCCGGTATACGAATGCCGCCGAATTTCATGACATTTGTAGGCAGGATGGCTTTCACCGAGACCGGAGTTGTGCCGACCCTCGCCGCCAAGAGAGCCTGAACGGCAAGCATCAGAGCGATCGAGGCTACGGCCTTGGCGGTGGCCGGCGCGGTCCTGAGCAGCCTGAATACTGCGAAGTACATCAGCACGCCTAGGGCTGCGGCGATGGCCATTGCTATGCCCATCGCTGGGATCAGTCCTATCGGGCCACCCAGATCCAGGGTTTTGGGCAGGCCAGGTATCGGGATCAGGAGTTCGCCGCTGCGTAGGTAGGCGTACGTATAGGCGACGTAAAGCGCGATAGCGCCGGTCGCGAAGTTCACTACGCCCGAGCTTCGGTAGGTCATGACCAATGCCAGGGCGAGCGCTGCGTAGACAGCGCCGTTACCCAGCCCGAGGAGCAGGAACTGGAGATCTTGGGTCATCACTTGGGTCTTTCGCTAGAAAGGGAAGAGTGGCTGCTGCTGTCGGATCAGTTGAGGATGACCTCAGGGTCAGTTAGCTAGTCGCCGCGACGGCCTCTGACCTCCGCGTTGACATCTCCCGAGAGACTTAGGTCACTAAGTCAGGTTTCTACTATGACACAACATGATGATGTACGTCACTAAGTGGGTGAAGTTTCGGTTCGGCCGGGTTGGTCGCAAGTGCGTCGTCGGTCGTCTTGTGGTGGGAGTCGTGCCCGAACCGCCCGTGCGGCCTGTTGTAGTGATGTCGAATAAGTACTTGCAGCGCAACGGATTTGTACTACTTACCGATGTCAGTTGAACTGCCGGAGCTGCTACTGTTCGAGGAGCGCTGAGTGGAAAATCTCCAGCTCAATTACTGGACAGCGATGAGTAAAGATATAGATAACTTAGATATCGAACTATTTGCTGCCTTCTGACACGTCGAATTCAACACCGCACTAATCGAATGAAGGTGGCAAGGGTCTTTGCTGCCTTGTTGGTTGTAGCGAAGTCGGCTTCGGTGCGGTAGATGCTCTCTGTGACGTGGCGTGGCATCGCGATCTCGTGCGGGCGGATTGGCACACTCGGGCGACGCGCGCTAGGGATGAAAGTTTTCGCCTGAGTGCAAATGTCCTCGGAGGTCGCCCCAATGAGGTGTGGGAGATGTCGGAGGTGTCAGGTTTTGCGACAGATTCAGGCCGGCGTGTCTAGTGGACCGTTCTGGTGGCTGTGACGATGGGTCCGAGGCGCTTTCGGGGTCAGGCTGATGCGGCGCATTACGTGGGCGATTTGTCCGCAGGTGAAACCGAAAATTGTTGTACACCAGAATCATTCGAACATCTAATGTAGAACTGAAAGGCAGTGATTTAGGTCCAGTTTCTTACCCTCGTATGCACGATTGCCGATGCTTCGTTGACGTTGACGTTGACGTTTCGCTGCGCACGCCCAGGGATGTGGCGTCACTGGCTCTTCCGGCCGATTGGTGTCCCGATGGAGATCGGCCGAGTCCCAGGCTGGGCGGATGCTCTCCAACTTGGTTGGAACAGCTTTGACAGAGCGGCATCGACGACTCGATCGTTGAGCGAGTTCACCTCTGGTGTTGTTGCCGAATACAGCCGATATTACTGCATGGAAATTGACTCTCCGCCTTGATATCCCGGTTGTCTACTGTCTGTTCCGTCAGGCGGAACCATAGGTGATGGCTCAGCTCTGAAACTGGTTGACTTGGTCAGTCGGTTCGGTGGAGGCGCTTACAGTGCTTCATCAAGCGACAGGTCGATCTAGGCTTCGGAGGCGTGAGAGTATGGGACTATGTATAGGTGATCAGTTCGAGTGAAGAGTCGACGAGCATGATGAATGCGCTTGCTGTCGTGGCAGATTGGAAGCCGCGACAGTCCGCGAATCAAAATAGTCGAGCGGTACAGCCTCGCCTGGACCGGGGATTTGTGGAACACAGACTGATCACGATGCGCAGAGCGGTCGGACAGCTCGTCGGCGTCGGTTCGTTGGACCGCGAGCGACTGGAAATCGATCCGGCGATAGGGCTTGTCCTTGAACGGATCCTGGCGCTACTGGTCGAATTGGCGGTTGCGATCAACAATCATGTATTGGAAAGCGTGCTGGGTGAAGTGCCGCAGAAATCGGCAGATTCGTTCGGTGCGGCCGAGAAGGCCGGGATGATCGACGCGGAGTTAGCAACCGCTCTAGTGCCTCCGGAAGGCCCGCACAACGTTCTTCTCCAGCTGTACATGGACACCGAACCCGAGGAAGTCGCCGCGGTCGTGTCCGCGGCGACTTCCGGATATGAGGAGTACGTGCAGCAGGTCACTCGCTGGATCGAGGCCAACGCTTCTGCGTGAATGTGTTGTCGAGGCCTGGCGAGCCAATTCTCGATTGGATCTTGGTGACTTCAGCATGCTGATAGGTAGCGTAGGTAGGGAACACTCTATCGGGTCACGGATCTCAGTATCGTAATGAACATTCAAAGATCTCGGTGTTCGAGATCCGTGTTTCTTGGGGATTGGGAGCGACCGGCTTGATGACGAGTGCGGAAGATACAGAGACATGGTCGGTGGGTCCGGAGAAGCTCGCGTCACAGGTTGCCCGGCAGCTCGAGGATGAGATCATCGTCCGGAAATGGCCGGTCGGTGAGGTCTTGGGTTCGGAGCCCGAGTTGCTGGAGCGCTTTGGAGTGTCTCGGTCGGTTCTGAGAGAAGCGATTCGGCTGCTCGAGCACCATTCGGTCGCGCGGATGCGTAGCGGTCCAGGCGGAGGGCTGGTGGTGTGCGCCCCGAACGCATCGGCGTCCATGCGTGCGTTGGTGATCTACCTGGAGTACATAGGCGTGAGCGTCGAAGATCTGCTCCACGCCCGATTGCTACTCGAGCCGCTCGCAGCTCGGTTGGCAGCGGGGGCGATCACCGAGGACGGTATTGATCGATTGCGGTCGATCGTTGGGAAAGAGCAGGAGCAGATCGGTGATCCGAACTGGTCCTTCGACGACGAGTTTCACATTTTGCTCGGAAGCCTGTCCGGCAACGCGGTGCTGCAGCTGTTCATCGAGGTTGTGATGCTGCTGACGTCCCGCTACATTCGCGCCTGGGGGCCAACGTCGAGGGAGGCGGGGGCCGCGGCTAAGGCTGTTGCCATCGCGCGGCACGTCCAAATCGTAGACGCGGTAATCGCAGGTGACGCCGCAGCCTCGGAGAGCCAACTAAGCGCCCATCTCGAAGAGATCGAGGAGTGGATGCTGGCCAACCGGATCCGACGTCCATCGCATCGCATGCGGACTCGACCCAGCGACCCTAACCCGAACGCCACAAAAGGCACCAAACTTGCCGAGGTTATTGCCGGCCGTATCCATGACGACATCACCAGCGACGGCTGGCAGATCGGTGAGGTCTTCGGATCGGAGCCAGATCTTTTGGCGCGCTACGAGGTTAGCCGTGCGGTCCTGCGTGAAGCGATTCGGATCCTCGAACACCACAGCGTTGCTCGGATGCGCCGCGGACCTGGCGGCGGACTGGTCGTCCTGGCTCCCGACCCAACGGCCAGTATTCGTGCGATCGCTCTCTATCTCGATTTCGAGGGTATGAGCCCCGACCACCTCCACCTGGTTCGTGAAGTGATCGAGTTGGGGTGCATCCAGACCGTCACCGCCGTCGCAACTGCCCCCGATGTAGCTTCGCGGTTACGTGCTGCACTTGACCACACCACTGTGCACGGTGACGCCGGCGACATGTTCCATACCGAGGTTGCAGACCTTGCCGACAACCCGGTTCTGACACTGTTTTTGCGCGTCATCACCGACCTCTGGACCCGCCAGAGTCGCTCCGAAGAGTCCATGACTCCGGCCGTCGAGGTGCAGGTCCGGTGCACCCACGACAAGATCCTCGAGGCAATCCTCCTTGGGGACGATGGGCTCGCTCAGCATCGCATGCGGCGCCACCTACAGGAGCTCACCACGTGGTGGCACTAGGTTTGGGAACGTCTACCTGATCGAGGACGAATTTACGGGGCGAGTTCCAATACTCGCCGCGGTGGTGATCGACGAGTCGCAACGAACTTGGGCAGATCAGTCGAGGTGTCTCAGCCGAGGGACTCTTCGACCGGCGCACCTGGGTATTCTCACGGCCGGGTTGCCTTTCGAAATGTCGTGAATTCCGACATTCCGTCGAAATTCGAGCTGACGACCACCCGACTCCGAGAGTCGGTCAGGTAGTCGTCGGCGCGGGATCTGATGCCTCGAAGTGCTCAGAGTCCGGGTTTTACATAGAGATTCGGAAGCACTTCGGGGCCGGTACGGCGGTTATGCTCGTGTGGACACATCGAAAAGTTACTACAATCGGGTGCTTGCTCCGCCGAGTCTGTGGGTTGCATTCCAGATCGCGGCGGCGGTGCTCCGAACTGCTTCGGTCGCTATGCCCCATCTCATTCGGCCCGCCGGCGCGGTAACGGAAACGGCTCCGATCACGTTTCCGGAGCTACGGATCGGCGCGGAAACACACACGAAATCTTGGTAGATCTCGCCACGATCGAACGCTATTCCGACCCTGCGCACTTGGCTGAGCTCGGTCCGTAGCGCTGCGGGGTCCGTGATCGTATTCGCCGTCCGCCTAAGCATGGGCGAGGAGGTTACTGTGCGGATGGCGTCGTCGTCGAAGGCGGTCATGGCCTTGCCTAATGCGGTGCAGTACGCGGGATTTCGTCCGCCGCGTCGGGTCGGCAAACGGACTGCGCCTACCGCGATACGTTCGAGATATACGACCTCGGACTGATCGAGAATGCCGAGTTGTGTGGACATTCCGGTCTTGGCTGCGAGGGCTTGCAGATGTGGAATCGCGGCTTCGTAGAGTTGGTTTCCTTCGACAGCAAGACTTCCCAGCTCGAACATGCGAATGCCGATGCGGTAGCCGTCAGGATCCCGTTCGATCCATCCCACTTGGCACAGTTGATCAGCAAGTCGATGCAACGTCGATTTCGGCAGCCCAGTGCTCTCACTGAGATCGCCGAGACCGAGCACCTGCTGTTTGCCGTTGAACGCCCCCATGATGGCAGCGACCCTTCCCATCACGGTGCGTTCGGGTCGGAGTCGGACGTCAGTTCCGACATGATCGACCTCCATGGACGATATGTACTCGTCCATGGAATCGACCACTGATTCCATCGGCAAAATCGACGTGCACTGCGTCAAACTCGATGTCACGGCTGCCACCTCCCAATTCAGGCTACTAATAGACACTTAATTCGGTCCAAATCTAGGATTGCATGCGCACATCCCGGAATGTTTTCTAAATTAGTGTCCTTTATTCCTGTAATCAGGGTCACATCAACGAGCGCGCATGTCAACCCCCGCGTGTCGAATCAGCTAAATCGCCCGCGTAGGCGCAGTAATTGCCTGGTGGGAGTCACGCACGCAACGGGTGGTCAACCTCGGCCGTGCACTGATCGGGAGGTGTTGTGAGCCGGCCGAGAACGGAAATTGGCGGTGAATCAACCCCGTAGATCGGTAGTAATAGCAAAAAAGTTCGCTCCGGTGGCGCTGTCCGCTGCCTTCGATTCTGCAAATTGCTGACAAGCCGAACTAAGCTCCTCGTGACACAAGTGTCACGAGGTCGACACGAACTTCGGCGAACGGCAGCGGCCTGGGAGGCCGGAACGGCCGTGGCCTGGGAAGCCGGCGAAATGCCGCAACAGTGAGCGTACAACGGTCCGGATCTTGGGTGGTCGGGATCGTTTCGCTGCATTGGAAACAGGTGGACGATGCTGACCGCTGCGGAGTGCGCGGCCTTCGGAATTTACCAAGGTGGCGCGGCCGCGCCTGGCCTCGAAATCGACTGAGCATCAAAAAGTAAGTGGCGCAGCGATACTCGTTGAACGATACAGAGTCACAGCTGACCTCGGATGGGTCGACCTCGACTTCTATGAACGCGAACGGTGCCTTGCATCATCGGCGAGCTGGACGATCGTGGCGAGTTCGGCGTCGAGAAGGCTGTGAAGATCGCGCATGAGTGCGGCGTCGTCGGAATTCGTCGACGTAACCATTGCATTCAGGGAGGGCATTCAGGAGGCAGACAGTGGTTGCCGCTCGATCGGTGATCTGGCCGGGGGCGGAGGTCGAGGGATGGACACTCACCACGCTCGCCCCAGATACTCCATGACTGGAAGGCTCAGTCCGTTGACCGTGAAAAGTCCGTGGCCGCGACAGGCCCGGGCGCGCGACTCCAGTTCACTTTCAGGATCATTCGCGATCGGTGAAGAGAGTGGCATTGCCGGGATGGAAACCTTGCCTGCATGCCCACGTCTTTCTCGACAGCGAGCAACAAGCGACCGGACTCACAGAAAGTTCGATCATGCGGACGCCCGACCACGTGGCACGGATTCGACATTCACGCAGGAAAATTCGCGGCCTTGGAAAAGTCGGGCGGTGAACAGCGGTGCGCGCGTATCTGTGAGGTCGTGACCCCAGCAACACGCGCCAATCGGTAACTCCAGAAAGATAATTGGAATGCATCCGCTACCGCTCCGGCTCGCCCGTTGATCGGAAGAGGCAGTGCATGGAGACGGAGGCGCTAGCGCCGCGCGGTTGCTCCGATGATTTCGTGGATGCAAAACTGCCGCCCTGTTTCTCTGTTGTGAACAAGTTCAGGGCGGCAACCTCACAAGTGATCGAGGAGCGGTCGGCTGCTACTCAGCGATGTACCCAGCCTGCGTCGTGCCAGTACGTCTCGAGCTTCTCCATCGGTTCGGGCCAGGTCTCGATGTAAGTGACGCCTTCAGGCCCCGCAGTCATGATGTAGGGGGTGCCGGCCTCACTGATCCAGAATTCGCCTGGACCGATGGTCTGGCTACCTTCCTCGCCGTCTTGGCCCCAGGCGACATGGAACTCACCCTCGAATACGATGATCAACTCGTCAAGATTGTGGTGGTGACGAGGCACCGAGAAGTTCGGGGCGCACCGAAGGCCGTTGAGATTGAACGACCTGTCTACCTTGTTCGAGACCCACATATTGCCCTTGAAGGTCTGTTCCATGTCGATCGGCGCATCGGCGAGGAGTCCGCCTTCATTCCAGAGGTAAGAGGGAAGGTCCTGATCGACCGACAGGTCGATCCAACCCTCTTCTTCGGACAGCAGATTGAAGTATTCGATTGCCATACTCCGGAGTCTGTCGAACATGACAGGGTGTGTCATCAACAGGTTCCGTTGGACGGAATGGGGGCAGGTGACCGTGCTCGTCAGACCCGTTCCATCAAACGGAATTCTCCGGCGACAGGATGTACAGCCGCACATACTATTTCGGAATGGCACTTACTTTTGGTGATCTGGTGGACGATGCGGATTGGATTCCTCTGGGCCTTGATGTGGCGCCGAGTTACTTCTGGAAGGACGGTGGTTTGCTGATCGACGCGCCAGTGGATTTCGCGGCGACGTTCGGCGGGTCGATGTGGGTGACCACAAAGCCAATTCAGGTGAAGCGCTTCAATCGCAACCCTTTGCGGGTGCGACCGAACTTTACGGTACCTCGCCACCATCACAACATGGACGAGTTGCTCTTTGTCTTCGCAGGCGAGTACAGCATTGAGTACGAGGAAGACGGCGAGTGGCAGACCGTGCGAGTGCGTCCGGGGGAGTTCTTTCTCAGCCGCGCAGGCACTGCGTACACGATGACGGCCGGGTCCGAAGGCGTCACCTACATCGAGACCTGGCCGAAGCCGGTAGCCGAACTCGAGACGTACTGGCATGACTTTGGTTGGCTGGAAGCACCGTCGAGCTAAGAGGAGGAGACACGACTGATGGCTGAATTTACGTTTGAAGGCACGAGCAGGACTCTGCAGACGCCCAGAGGGCCGCTGCACTATCACGAGGCTGGCGACGGTCCTCCATTGCTCTTGCTGCACGGCTCGGGTCCAGGGGTCAGTGGCTGGGCGAACTTCCAGGGAAATCTACCGGTCTTCGCCGAGCATTTCAGGACGCTCGTTCTCGACTTCCCTGGATTCGGCAAGAGTTATTCGTGCGAGGACAATCCGATGATTGCCGGACTGCCGGCGGTGTTGGACTTCCTCGACGGTATGTCGCTCGATTCTGTTCCGGTCGTTGGTAATTCGATGGGCGGAAACATTGCGGCACAGCTGGCATCCAGACATCCTGAGCGAGTGACTCGACTCGTTACGATTGGCGGCATCGGGCTGCCTGTGTTCAGTCCGTCGCCCCCGGAAGGCATCAAGCTTCTCGTGCAGTTCGTCGAGGACCCGACACGTGAGCGGTTGATGACGTGGATGGAGGCCATGGTGTACGACACCTCCATTCTGACGGAGGAGTTCGTCGAGATGCGGTGGAGAGCCGCATCGGACCCGGCCGCGCTTGCTGACATCAAGAAATTGTTCAATTTCCGTTCGCTGGCGGCGATGCGTAATCGGGGTACGAACGCAGCCGAACAGGTTGGAGCACTGACGAAGATCCAGGCGCCGACGCTGATCACTTTCGGCCGCGACGACCGTGTAACGCCCATGGACAGCTCGCTTGTCCCGATGCGACTGATCCCGAAGTGTGAACTGCACGTCTTCTACGATTGTGGGCATTGGGCGATGATCGAACGCAAAGACGAGTTTGAAAGCGTGGTGCTCTCGTACCTGCTCCGCGACCGGAAGCTTGCACCAGTGCTCTGAAGCCCTTCTGGGACAATCTTTCTGCCCCGGTGATCCAACGGACCGCCGGGGCAGAATTGTCTCAGAGCGCAATAGATGAAGCGGGCTGCCCGGCGCTCGACGATCGCTTTCACCTTCAGTGCTTCTATGTCGTCTTCACGGTTGGCGCACATGTACCCGAAAAGCGCTGCGGCGGTGCGCCGGAGTGATCGAGCGGGTGACAGTTCAACGTAAGCGTCCAGACAACAGCCTGGCTTCCGCTGCCGGCGACGAGGACATTCGGAGTCAGACGCAATGCGCACGATGTCGAATCGTGCAAGCACACTCATAGATTGCGGCAGGATGGCCGCACAGATTCAGTTCTAGGGCATACGGCGTCGCGGTAGACGTAGCGCGTAGTGGTGTCGGGCGCATGGCACCGATTCGAAATGTGTGGTGGGACTACTGGACCAGCCGTGGAAATTCCTTGTAGACAGAGATTTTGGTGTGGCGAGGAGAGGGAAGCCGGAGTTCAACTGAAGTACTTGTGCTTATCGAGCGGAAGTTCTACAGTTTGCGTGATGGAGCTCACTACATATACAAAGTATTACATGTAATACAGGTGAATTTTGGTGAGTGTCTCCAGCAGCCTCTGACGAACCAGGGGAGAGGCCAGCCCTGCCGTAACGATCCGATCTTCAAAGGAAAGTGACAAATGAGTAATTCCGAGTACCGCATGTTGATCGACGGTGCGCTGGTCGCCGCGACGGGGGGCCGCACCTACGAGAATGTCAACCCGGCGAACGAAGAAGTCATCGGTGTTTCGCCGAATGCCGGTGTGGCCGATGTCGAGCGGGCGATCCTGGCCGCGCGGCGGGCTTTCGACACCACGACGTGGTCGACGGACACCGAGTTCCGTCAGCGGTGCCTGGTGCAGTTGCAGTCCGCTCTGCGCAAGAACGCCGAAGAGATGCGGCCGGTGATGGTTGCAGAGGGTGGCCTGCCGCTCGCGTTGACCTACGACGTGGCGCTCGATGGCTCGATCGAAATGATCAGCCATTACATCGATCTCCTCGACACGTTCGAGTTCGAGCGGGTCATCACCCCGGTTGCCGGTGACGAGAAGGCGCACCGCATCGTGCGGCGTGAGGGTGCCGGTGTCGTCGCGGCGATCACCGCATGGAACTACCCCATCTTCTTGGCGATCGCGAAGTTGATTCCCGCGTTGGCTGCGGGGTGCACCGTGGTCCTCAAGCCGGCGCCGGATACTCCGTGGAACACGTTGGAGATCGGTCGTATCCTGCTCGAGCACACCGATATTCCGGCTGGTGTGGTCAATATCGTCAGTACTGACGACAATGACGTGGCGTCTGTGCTCACGACCCATCCGGAGGTGGATGCGGTTACGTTCACCGGATCGACTGTCACGGGTCGGCGGATCATGGCGGCGGCTGCGCCGACGGTCAAACGTCTCACCCTCGAGCTCGGTGGTAAGTCGTCGGCGATCCTGCTCGACGACGCGGACTTCACCTCTGCGATTCCGTTTGTGGCTGCTACCACTCTCAGCCATGCCGGTCAGGGCTGCGGTATTTACTCGCGACTACTGGTGCCCCGCGCGAGACTCGACGAGGCAGTCGAAATTGCGGTCGCGTCGATGCAACAGATTCCGTGGGGCGATCCCACCGACATCGCCAACTACATGGGACCGCTCGCCAACAAGCGTCAGTACGAATCGGTGCTCCGCTACTACGAGATCGCGAAGCAGACCGGGCGGATTGCGTTGGGTGGTGAAGCCAGTGACCGTTTCGAGAAGGGATTCTGGGTCGAGCCGACTGTGCTCACCGACGTCGATTCCCTCTCGACGGTGCCGCAGGAGGAGATCTTCGGTCCGCTGCTGTGTGTGCTGCCCTACGAGGACGATGCCGACGCGGTCGCGATCTCGAACAACACGATCTACGGTCTCGCCGGCGGTGTGTGGAGTGCGGATGTCGAGCGGGCTCAGCGGGTTGCCGAGGGTATGCGGGCGAGCTCCATTCAGGTCAACGATCAGATGTGGAATCACCGGTCGGCACCGTTCGGTGGGTACAAGCAGAGCGGAATCGGCCGGGAGTGGGGCGTCGAAGGTCTCGAGGATCTCCTCGAGGTCAAGACCATCGCCCGCCCGGCCTGATTCGTGCTCGATATTTCAGATAGCCAGGCTTTGAACAACATTCAGATTCACTCGAGAGGAAACTTCGATGGGCAGAGTTGAAGGTAAGGTCGCATTCATCACGGGCGCAGCCCGTGGACAGGGACGCAGTCACGCGGTGCGGCTTGCGGAGGAGGGCGCGGACATCATCGCGGTCGACCTGTGCCGCAACATCGAGACCAACTCCTATCCACTCGGGACACCCGAGGACCTGAAGGAGACCGTCCGTCTGGTCGAGGCGCAGGGCCGTCGTATCGTCGCCGTGGAAGCGGACGTGCGTGAGGCTTCGCAGTTGCGTTCGGCACTCGATCAGGGGATCTCGGAATTCGGCAAGCTCGACATCGTCGTCGCCAACGCTGGTATCGCCCCGATGTTGGGGGGCCCGAACATGCAAGGCTGGCTCGATGTCATCGGCGTCAACCTGATGGGTGCGCAGAATGCGATCCACGAGGCCCTGCCGCACCTGAAGGCGGGTGCGTCGATCATCGCGACCGGATCGACGGCGGCGTTCATGCCCAACGATGTGGTGGAAAATCCGGGAGCGGATCCGGGCGGATCCGGTTACACGGTCGCGAAAATGATGCTCTCGCAGTACATTCACGAAATCGCGCGCGCTCTCGCACCTCAGATGATTCGTGCGAACATCGTCCATCCGACGAACTGCAACACCGGCATGCTGCAGAGCGAGGCGATGTACAAGATTTTCCGTCCGGATCTCGAGAGCCCGACTCTCGACGATGCTGTCGGCCCTTTCCATGTTCAGCAGGCGATGCCGATTCCGTGGGTCGAGCCTGTCGACATCAGCAACGCCGTCCTCTACCTTGCCTCCGATGAAGCACGCTACGTCACCGGCACTCAGATGCGGGTCGATGCGGGCGGTTACCTGAAGATGCATTCCTTCCACCCGTAAACACCCACCGACAGCTCCGAAGGTCCTCGCCTCGGTGTGATGTGAAGGGAACCTCCGGTTGGGGTGTGGCTTATCGAAGCCCCGCCTCCGACCGGAGGTTTTGCTGTTCGTCGGTATACCCGGAAGAACGATATCGACGGTGCGCGTTCGCTCATTGGTTTCGGATACCGCGCCGAGATTCTGCGCACTGACACCAGCGAGGTCGGCCGACCAATATCGACCTAGTCGGGAAGCGCTCTGTGTGCGACGTAATCGTCTGTACAGCAGTCCCTTTCCGCTTCATTGCAAGGTTTCGTGCATCGCCGGAACGTGGCAGTTCATGCTGCTGGCACTCAGAGGTGGAATGAATCGTGAATCTGACGCAACTCGCCGGGCTATACGAGAGCAAGCTTGCCGTTGTCATGGGACGAACGGGAAAATCGCTGACGTATCGGCAACTCGAAGAACAGTCGAATGCGATTGCGCATCTATTTCGACTGCGAGGACTGATCGCAGGTGATCACATCGCGATCCTCATGGAGAACGAGATTGAAGTTTTCCCTATCGTATGGGCGGCGCAACGCTCCGGGTTGTTGTACACGCCGGTGAATTGGCACCTCAGCGCCGATGAAGCGGCCTATATCGTCGAGGACTGTGGCGCTCGGCTACTTGTACATTCTGAATCGCTGAGTGAATTGGCGCTGAAGGCGGAAGCGTCAGCACCTCAGCTGAAGTCACGGTTGGTGGTGGGCTCGGGTGCCGGAGATTCGCTGGAAGCAGAGTTAGAAGGGGTGCCCGTCACGCCTATTCCGGACGAGTCCGAGGGCTATTACATGTTCTACTCGTCTGGCACCACGGGTCGGCCCAAGGGAATTGTGCCGGAACGGACAGACCAGCCCTTCGGGTCGGGGCTCCCGATTGATTCCAGGATGGCCTCAGCCTTCGGATTCGGACCTGAAGCGGTGTACCTCAGTACGGGTCCGCTTTACCATGCCGCACCCCTCGGTTGGTGCCTGGGAACAATGCGCAACGGAGGGACTGCCATTGTCATGGAGCGGTTCGACGCCGAGTCTGCGTTGGCCCTCATCGAGAGGTTCTCGATTACCCACGGCCAGTTCGTTCCCACGATGTTCGTGCGCTTGCTCAAACTCGACGACGTCACCCGCTTGCGATACAACGTCTCGAGCATGGAACTGGTTGTTCATGCAGCAGCTCCATGCTCCATCGAAATCAAAGAGCGAATGATCGACTGGTTCGGGCCGAAGTTGACCGAGTTCTACGGCGGTAGCGAGGGCACTGGATTCTTCATGATTGACTCCCCGAACTGGTTGGCGCATAAGGGTTCTGTCGGACGAGCTGTTATCGGTGTGGTTCATGTTTGTGACGACGAGGGGATGGAACTACCAGCTGGGAGTATCGGAACGGTGTGGTTCAGCGACATCCGCCGATTCGAGTATCACCGTGATCCTGTGAAGACCGCAGAGTCCTTCAACGACAAAGGGTGGAACACGCTCGGCGATCTTGGGCATGTCGACGAAGACGGATACCTCTATTTGTCTGCACGGCGCACCGATCTGATTCTCTCGGGCGGAGTCAACATCTATCCTCGGGAAATCGAAGACGAACTCGCCCTCCATCCTGCAGTCGACGATGTTGTCGTAGTCGGACTTCCCGATGACGAGATGGGGCAGAAGGTGCACGCAGTAGTCGCGGTGACGCCGGGTGTCGTAGCCGACGAAGCACTGGTTGAAGAGCTCATCGAATACTGTCGAGCGCGTCTTGCCCGATACAAAGCTCCGCGGTCGGTGAGTTTCGACGAGGTGCCCCGGCTACCCAGCGGAAAAATACTGCGCCGCGAGCTGATGGCACGTTTCGGCGAAGCATGAACGAAGCAACCGGTCAGCTCAGTTCTGGCGAGGTTCGGTCAAGATGTAATGCGTAGAAGCACTTTTCGCACGATCGCCGTCATGGTCTGACTGTGCGGTGGTAGTGCGCGCATGGCCAGGGGTGACGACGCTCGGTGTCGGTCAAAGATGTCAACTGAACTCGGGAGTTCTTTCCGCACAACGGAATACTCGGTATCGAGCACGTCGAAAATCTTGATAGCGTCCCATCGGGACCAACTTGTGTTTCTGACGGCTTGGCTCAGGGATGGAACTCCACCTTTCCGGACCGTACAAACCGCCCGAACGATACAGGATCGAAAATACGGATTGGCGGGGCTGATGGGGCATGTGAGCGAAGGCGTCGACGATTGGTTCGAGGGCAAGGTGGCAATTGTCACCGGGGCATCGCGCGGCATCGGACGCGCTGTGGTCGGGAAATTGGCAGTACGAGGTGCGTCGGTTGTCCTCAACGGGCGGGATCAGGTGGTTCTCGATCTCGCAGTGAAGGAAATCGAAGATGCCGGTGGCTCGGCGATCGGGGTTCAAGGCGACTTCGCTGACCCCGAATTTCCCGAAAAGCTGATCGGTGCTTGCCAATCCGAGTTCGGACGAATCGACTTCGTGGTCAACAATGCCGCGACCAGCGCTCATTCGGGACGGGTTCTGGATTGTGGAAGGGAAGCCTTCATCAAGACAATCCTGTCCAATACTTGGCCGGCCGTGGCGATTATCCAAGCAGCCGTGGCAGGTGGCCTCCCCGAGGGTTCGTCGATCGTCAACATCTCTTCGGCTGGGGCGCAACGCGTTCACGAGACGGCGGGTGTCTACACTGCGGGAAAGTCCGCACTCGAGAGCTTGACCTTCACGCTGTCACGCGAACTCGGACCTCGTGGCGTGACAGTCAACGCCATCGAACCCGGCATCATCAAGACAGATCTCGCCGGTGCGATCTGGAAAGGCGAGCGCGAAGCAGCGGAGAGCCGGCTCATCCCGATGCAGCGCCTCGGAGACCCTTCCGATATTGCGAACGCCGTGCTCTATCTCCTCGGGCCCGATGCGCGTTGGGTCAACGGCTCAGTACTTCGCATCGATGGCGGACGCTTCCATGTGGGTGGGGAGTCCGCCCACAAGATCGGCGTTTTTCAATGACTTCTCCCTTCGAGATCCCCTAGATCGCAAGTGTGACTGCCAAGAACCGGAAGCTTCTTCGAACAGATGGGTAGAGAGACGATGACAGTAAGAGTTGGTGTGGTTGGTTTGAGCGCCACGGGAAGCTGGGCGTCATACGCGCATCTGCCCGCGCTGCGGGCCGTCGAGGGCTTCGAAGTGCGCGCGTTGGCAACGAGTTCCCCCGAATCAGCGCAAGCTGCAGCCGAGGCCTACGGGGTGCCGCTGGCGTTTTCGAGCGTCGAGGACCTCGCACGATGCGACGAGGTTGATCTCGTGGTGGTGGCAGTCAAGGTGCCTCACCATCGTGAGCTCGTCCTCGAGGCATTGTCCGCCGAGAAGCCGGTGCTGTGCGAGTGGCCCCTTGCCAACGGTGTTGCTGAGGCCGCCGAACTGGCCAGTGCCGCCGAAGGCAAGCATGCCTATGTCGGCTTTCAGGGAACAGCTGCGCCGGCTGTGCGCTACCTACAGGATCTGATCGCCGACGGATTTGTCGGTGAACTGGTCTCCACCAGCCTGATCGCAACTGCGGGCCCCTGGGGTGGGCCTGTCGGGAATCGCACCGAGTACCTGCTCGACAAGTCCAACGGTGCGACTCTGCTGTCTATCGTCTTTGGCCATCTTGTGGACTCGTTCAGCTACATCGTCGGCGACTTAGCCGACCTGAACGCCACTACGGGTATACGGCGCCCCACGGTGCTCAACACCGATTCCGGTGAGTTCGTCACTGCCACGGCAGAGGATGAGATTGTCGTGACGGGAACTCTCACCAATGGCGCGATCGCTTCGCTCCATCTCAGAGGGATGAATGATCACTCCAGTAAATTGATCTGGGAGATCAACGGCACCGAGGGGCACCTGAGGATCGACGGGACCGGGGGCACTCTGGCCAACCCGGTGACCATCCGGGGAGCGCGCGGTGACGATGTTTTGAGTGAACTACCGGTTCCCGACGGCTACGATCACCACGCTGATTTGGTCGGCTCACCCGCCCACGCTGTCGCCCACGCCTACGACCGCCTTCGACTGGACCTCAATGGGGGCAGCAAGCAGGCACCGGACTTCGCGCACGGACTTCTGCGTCACCGGTTGCTCGACGCCATTGAGCGAGCAGCGGAAACCGGTTCGCGCCAGTGCATTCAGGGCCAGTGACCGAGTACCGCATGAACACAGACGACCTACTGCAGAAGTTGTGGACCGTCGAGTCCATCAAGCAGATGCGTGCCCGCGTCGCGCGATTCCTGGACACCAAGCGGTGGGACGAGTTCGGGAACTGCTTCACAGACGATGCAACGCTCGAAGCGCCCGAAGCGGATCTACGGTGGGAAGGGCGGGCGCGAATCGTGCAGGGAATCAGTGTCGGTATGGACGGTGTACGTACTGTTCACCACCTACACGCTCCGGAGATCGAGATCACCGGTCCGGACACTGCGACGGGCGTCTGGGCCATGTCGGACGTTCTCGAGCGCGTTTCTCCTCAGGGGTCCACGATCACGAATGGCTACGGGCATTACGTTGAGCACTACGAACGTCAGGATGGACAGTGGCGCATCCGATCTCTGCGCCTGGAACGACTCCGCATCGACATCTGATATATGGATAGTCGTCAAGAGTCATGGTGAGGCGCCGCCGGGAATCTACCCCGGCGGCGCCTCGTTGTTTCCTTGCCGAATCCAGTTCA
Organism: Rhodococcus globerulus; assembly: GCF_019334125.1. Lineage (NCBI taxonomy): Bacteria > Bacillati > Actinomycetota > Actinomycetes > Mycobacteriales > Nocardiaceae > Rhodococcus > Rhodococcus globerulus. The sequence continues at coordinate 3,411,309 of NZ_CP079698.1, read as the reverse complement.
GCGACTTCTCTCCCCGTGGTGAATTGATGCACAAGACTTGTCGCCGCTCGCCCCGTCGCAGTCGTTGAATCGGCCAGGTGCGTCCCTCGGAAGGCTCAGCGGTTGGTACGTCCGAGGTCGACGGGTAGCTGAATGCCGGTGACGTGACGGGCTTCGTTGGAGGCGATCCATGCTACGGCAGCGGCTATATCTTCAGACTCGCTAACCGGGTCGGGGAGACTTCCCATGAACAGCAATCCTAGGTCTTGACGCGCCTCCATCTTCTGATGCAGTTCGGGGACGGTGAGCCCGGTGGCGACACCGTGCGGATGAACGCTGTTGACCCGGATTCGGTACTTGGCAAGTTCGTTTGCCATCGTCTTCGCGAGGCCTGTTACACCGTGCTTTGCCGCTACGTAGTCTGCGAGGAACGGAAGACCCTTCAGGCCGGCGACTGAGCTGGTAAAGACGATCGAGCCGCCGGTTGCCTGCTCGATCAAGATCGGCACAGTGGCTTTGGCCGTGTAGAAGGCACCGTGCAAGTTATTGTCAATGGTGGAGTGCCAGTGATCGAGATCAATTTCCCAGGACAGCGAAGCGGTGGTCATGCCTGCATTGGCGACTACAACGTCAAGTCTGCCGAGCTGATCGACCCCGTTTTCGACCGCGGCTTTGAGAGCGCTGAAGTCTTTGACGTCTGTGACGCTGGTGACGACGCGTCGGCCGTGCTTTTCCACCAGTCGTGCGGTTTCGTCGAGATCTTCGGTTGTCGGGCCGGGGTATTCAGCAGTCGGGAGGTCTTCGCAGATGTCGAGAGCGATGATATCTGCGCCTTCGGCTGCGAAGCGGACTGCTTCAGCGCGTCCTTGTCCTCGGGCCGCTCCGGTGATGAACACAACCTTCCCTTCGTATCTATGGCCGTTGGGGGCGTCGGGGATCGGCGCTTCGGGAATCTCGATGGTCATTTCGCTCCTCGGTCGTGAAATGTGGCAGAGTGCCATCACGCACAGTATGTCTCCAAAGTGGCCTGCGCAACTTCAATTCGACTCTCTTGCAAAAGATTTCGTTCTGTCGGTCGATCGATATCGAGGTAGCCGGGGCAGGGATCGCAAGGTTGCTGTCGCACTCACTCCACACGAGTGAACTCACATGTTTCACCGGTATCGGTTGTGCAGCAGCGATTTCGCCGAGGGGCAAGCCGAATTGTTGGTACGGGGCGATATCGGACTGGCACAGAACATTTCCGGGAGCGCGAGGATGGCAACAGGTCACGGTGTGGGTCGCTATCCGTTGATGTTCAGGAGTTACTGCTGATCAGTCGATCTCGGCATGATTGAACTTCAAATGCTCGGCTGATCGGTGTCATTCTCTTGGCTCCCGTGCAACATCGAATGACCGTGATTCGGGGTCAACCTGCCTTAAGTAACCAGATTCATTTCTGGGACCATCGGTCGTAGCCGCTGGACGCTACGGCCTGGCGCAGTGCCTGCGAGTTATAGGTAAAGAACTGGACCGGGTCGAACTCGACCACTACGCGGTTCGGCGTGTCGAGCAGCGACAACTGCTGGTTCATTGCTTCTTCGTCGGCGCCCATTCCGACTCGCTTCAGGAACAACGGCAGAAGCCAACGCACCAGATCGCGATCTCCGTCGTGAACTGTCGCGATCGTCTTGGAGGTGACCATGGCGCCGGTCATTCCGGTGCCCAGGCTCGAGACCACGACACAACTCTCGGGACGTGCGCGCAATGCCTGCACTCGCTTGCGGTTAGTCGTGGTGTGGACCCAGAACTTACCCTCCGATCGCACAAATGAATGTGGCATGGACACCGGCCATCCGTCCTTGTTCGTCCAGCTGACGGTGCACTCGTGCTGCAAGTCGAACAACTTCTCGCGGTCGTCCTCGGAGAGTTTGAAGGCCGACAGATCCTCGAGATTATCGATTCTTTTTGCCATGCTGATGGATGCTATGTGGGTCGCGCGCAAATAGGTCTTGACGATTCCGCTCAACGGTACAGCCTTTGACGAAACTTCCTGTGCGACATCGGTGGTCGCAAAGATCCCGTGCGGATTCTTCCTTCGGCCAGGGAGATCGTCGTCCGGGAGCATGCCCCGAGGGTGCTCCGGTCCGCCCTGGCAAAACCTCGAACGTGATGCCGGCTATCTGCTGTAGACGGAGTATGGAGGTCTATCTCGACTGTTCGCCCTTGTTTAGTTCAGTGCCGGCCTGCATGCAGGGCTGGGGCCAGCAACGATATCGATTCCGTCATCGCATTTTTTCCAGCGGTCAGGCAGAGATCGACTGAGCACAAGTAGATCTGGCTGCGGACCTGGCGTGACGACGCCGTAGATCTCGGGGCGACGACGCTGGAGTTTCGTCGAAGGAAGGGGATGCCCCGTGGATCATTGACAAACTGAGCTCTAGTGATTAATTTAACACATACCAGCTGGTCGTACGGCTTGTGAAAGGTTCTCCACGTAAGCGTGTGTGGAGGAAATGCTCTACTTCCCATGTTGCGAGTCATCCGAATGGTTTACGGAGAGGTGTCCGATGAGGACTGAAGACTTGATTCTTGTAAGCACGGACGATCATGTGATCGAGCCGACCCACCTATTTGAAGGTCGGCTTCCGAAGAAGTACGCCGATGCGGCACCCCGCTTCATCACTCGCGAAGACGGGACAATGGCGTGGGTGTACGGGGACGCCGTCGTGTTGAACCCCGCTGTACAGGCGGTTGTGGGCCGACCGAAGTCCGAGTGGGGCATGGACCCCGTGTGTCGGGAGGAAATGCGACCGGGCGTCTACGACATCCACGCGCGTGTCAAGGACATGGATGTCAACGGCATGCTGGGTTCGATGTGCTTCCCCTCGTTCGTCCGTTTTTCCGGTGCACTCTTCTTGGAAAACGGCGATCGTGATCAGTCCGCCGCCATGGTCCGCGCCTACAACGACTGGCATATCGACGAGTGGGCTGGTACCTACCCAGGCCGGTTCATTCCGCTGGCCATTCCGATTCTCTGGGATCCGGTATTGGCAGCCGAAGAGATTCGCCGAGTAGCGAAGAAGGGCTGCCACGCAGTTACTTTCACTTCCAATCCTTACGACTTGGGTCTGCCGAGCATTTACCAGGATCACTGGGATCCGTTCTGGCGTGCGTGTGAGGAAGAAGGAACCGTTGTGTGCATGCACATCGGCTCCAACTCGAAGGCGCCGACGACGTCCCCGGACGCACCTGTAGAGCTGATCTACTCGCTGTCGCCCATCGGCTCGTTCGAAGCTGCCGCGGATCTTGTATGGAGCAAACTGTTCATCAAGTTCCCCCGACTGCGCGTCGCACTATCGGAAGGTGGAATCGGTTGGGTTCCATACTTCCTGGAGCGTTTGGACTACCTGTACAACCACACTCAGCACTGGTCGGGTATGGATCTCGGTGGCCGTCTGCCTTCGGAACTGTTCAACTCGAACGTCATCACCTGTTTCATCGACGACGAGGTCGGCGTCGACAACCTGCATCGACTCAACATCGACAATGTCACCTGGGAATGCGACTACCCGCACTCCGACACGATGTGGCCCAACTCCCCAGAGGGAGCAATGCGCTACATGAACAGAATCTCCGATGAGACGATCAACAAGATCACCCACCTCAACGCGATGAAGCACTTCCAGTACGATCCGTTCGCTCATATTTCGCGAGAGCAGGCCACAGTCGGGGCGCTGCGCAGTCGCGTTCCGGATTGGGACACCAGTGTCGTACCCACCGCGCACATGCGTCCGGATGCCACTGTAGGAGCGTAATTTTCATGACCGGCATGTCCCGATGACCGGTCGCGGGAGTTGGGCGACGGCTCGAGGTTCGTCAACGTGATGAGGGCGGAATCTCTCCCTGAGTCGAAGCCCTGATGCCTGCGGTGCCTCCAGCAAGAGACCTGACTGAGTCCATAGAGGTCCGGTGGCGCCGCAGGCACCTTGCAATACGCGCTGTTCGGATCCAGCGCACCGGCAACACCGGGATCAATTGTCAGACGGAGTTCGTCGGTTAGGTGGAGTCGACACCGGATATGCCGATAATTCGCAACATGATTCGACTTTTCTCGTCGCGCTGGACAATCAGTGAAGTGCAACCGAAACTGATCCCTCCCCCCGCCGGTACGAGTCGTGGGTCGATAGCGATATGTGTTTGTTGCCCTCGGGGGCGTCGAATATCGAATAGATGAAACAGAGCTTCTGTCGCACTGCGATTAATCGCCGGACTCGAATTCGGTTAGCGGATGTAGAGAACGCCGACAACGGGTGTGGACTGAGAGAAAGTGACAAATGAGTAATTCCGAGTACCGCATGTTGATCGACGGTGCGCTGGTCGCCGCGACGGGGGGCCGCACCTACGAGAATGTCAACCCGGCGAACGAAGAAGTCATCGGTGTTTCGCCGAATGCCGGTGTGGCCGATGTCGAACGGGCGATCCTGGCTGCGCGGCGGGCTTTCGACACCACGACGTGGTCGACAGACACCGAGTTCCGTCAGCGGTGCCTGGTGCAGTTGCAGTCCGCTCTGCGCAAGAACGCCGAAGAGTTGCGACCGGTCATCGTCGCCGAAGCCGGCCTACCGGTTGCCTTGACCTACGACGTCGGGTTGGACCGCTCGATCGATTTGATGAGCCATTACATCGGTCTCCTCGATACGTTCGAGTTCGAGCGGGTCATTACCCCGGTTGCCGGTGACGAGAAGGCGCACCGCATCGTGCGGCGTGAGGGTGCCGGTGTCGTCGCGGCGATTACGCCGTGGAACTACCCGTTCCACCTGGCGCTCGGCAAGCTGGTTCCCGCGTTGGCTGCGGGGTGCACCGTGGTCCTCAAGCCGGCGCCGGATACTCCGTGGAACACGTTGGAGATCGGTCGTATCCTGCTCGAGCACACCGATATTCCGGCTGGTGTGGTCAATATCGTCAGTACTGACGACAATGACGTGGCGTCTGTGCTCACGACCCATCCGGAGGTGGATGCGGTTACGTTCACCGGATCGACTGTCACGGGTCGGCGGATCATGGCGGCGGCTGCGCCGACGGTCAAACGTCTCACCCTCGAGCTCGGTGGTAAGTCGTCATCGATCCTGCTCGACGACGCGGACTTCACCGCACTGATCCCCAGGGTGGTTGCCGGTACCTGCAGTCACGCGGGTCAAGGCTGTGGTGTCCCATCGCGGCTGCTGGTGCCGCGTTCGCGCCTCGGCGACGCAGTGGACTTGGCTGTGGCGGCTATGCAGAAGTTCCCGTGGGGTGACGTCAATGATCCTGCCAACTACATGGGGCCTGTAGCCAACAAGCGTCAGTACGAATCGGTGCTCCGCTACTACGAGATCGCGAAGCAGACCGGGCGGATTGCGTTGGGTGGTAAGGCCAGCGACCGTTTCGAGAAGGGATTCTGGGTCGAGCCGACTGTGCTCACCGACGTCGATTCCCTCTCGACCGTGCCGCAGGAGGAGATCTTCGGTCCGTTGCTGAGCGTGCTGCCCTACGAGGACGATGCCGACGCGGTCGCGATCTCGAACAACACGATCTACGGTCTCGCCGGCAGCGTGTGGAGTGCGGATGTGGAGCGGGCGATGCGGGTGGCAAAGGGTATGCGGACCGGAGCGATCAGCGTCAACGGCGCCACGTGGAATCACCCGACGGCACCGTTCGGTGGCTACAAGCAGAGCGGAATCGGCCGTGAGTGGGGCGTCGAAGGTCTAGAGGATCTCCTCGAGGTCAAGACCATCGCCCGTCCTGCCTAGTCAATGAACAACATTGAATGCCGACTGATTTTTTCGAAGGAGAATGCACCATGAACATTTATGTCGACCAGGACATCTGTCAGGGGCACACAATCTGCTCGATGGTCGCACCCGACCTCTTTGCGCTCAGGGACGAGGACGGTCATGCCTACGCGATCGACGGTGACGTCCCCGCCGAGCTCGAGGGCGCCGCGCGCGAGGCAATGCTCTCGTGCCCGGAGCGCGCGATCGTCGAGGTTTCCGAGCACGCAATTCAGGAAGCCTGAACCGTAATATCCTCTGGCGCTGCGTAAGAGCGCCTTGATCGCATCCCGGAGTAATCATGACAGCAGACGATGTTCGCAATGTCGAAAACCTGAAGAAGTGCCCGATCGACTATGAACGTCACGGGCCGAACTTTCGCGACGAGTTCGTGGAGAAGACACACGAGCTTCATGCGAAGTGCCCGATCGCGTGGAGCGATTCATACGATGGACACTGGGTTGCCAGCGGAATTGACGAACTGTTCGCAATTGCTCGCCGATCGGACGCGGTAACCAGTTTCCGGGACGTCGACGGAAGCAAGAACGGGTACAAGGGCATCTCGATCCCGGCGTACGCGCAGAGCGGTCCGTACACCGCGCCGTCGTTCCTCGAGCTGGATCCGCCGGAACAGACCGACTTCCGGACAATTCTCAATCCCTACCTGTCGCCGGCCGCCGTCGCGCGGTGGGTTCCGGTGATCGACGACCTCGTTCGTGCGTGCATTGACGACAACATCGAAAGCGGCAGTATCGATTTCGTCTTCGATCTGGCGAATGTCGTCCCGGCTGTCGTCACCATGGGACTGTTGGGCCTGCCGCTCACCGACTGGGTGATCCACAACGAGCCGGCTCACGCGCTGATGTACACACCTCCTCATTCTCCTGATTTCGGTCGGGTCAGGCAGATTTTCGAGGAGAGCAAGCTTGCGCTCATGGAGTCGGTGAAGGACGTTCGAGCGAATCCGCGACCTGGTTTGCTGGATGCACTAGTCAGGTCGACGGTAGCCGGTAAGCCTCTCTCCGATGAGCAGATCCGAGCTACGGCGGCGTTGTTGGTCGGTGGGGGGTTCGACACCACCACTGCACTGACCGGTCAGTCCATCCTGTGGCTGTCCCAACATCAGGCAGAGCGGGCTCGTCTCATCGACGAGATCGATACTCTTCTCGACCCTGCAACGGAGGAGTTCCTCCGCTACGTCACACCGGCGCAGGGTGATGGGCGGACCTTCAGCCAGGATGTCGAGATCAACGGCGTCGAGTTCAAGGAAGGTGAGCGTCTCTGGCTTTCGTGGGCCATGGCAAACCGCTCACCTGATGTGTTCCCGAACCCGGATGAGGTCGACTTCGACCGTCGCGGTAATCGGCACACAGCCTTCGGTCTCGGGATCCACCGCTGCATCGGCTCGAACGTCGCTCGCGTCCTCTTCAAACGGATGTTGACCGCGGTGCTCGAACGCATGCCCGACTTCGTCGTCGATCCTGAGAAGGTTGTGCACTACGAGTCAGTGGCGATGATCAACGGACTGGTGAACCTGCCGGCGACTTTCGCTCCGGGCAAACGCATCGGGCCGGGGTTGGAAGAAACTATCGAGCGAGTCCAGCAGATCGTCATCGAGCAGGGGCTGGCCGAGCCCGTGGCGTCAAGGAGAGGTGCTGCGTCGGTCGGCGGGTGATCTTGAACAAGGCTGGGAGGGCGGAGATTGAATTCCGCTCTCCCAGTGTAGTTTTCGTGTCATTATGCCATGACGGGTAATGCAGTTCTGTTGAGAATCTTCGATGCGGGATGTGGGGGAATAGATGAACAAAGTTGTTTGCGGTTCGGTCGGGGCCGAGACGTCGTCTCGCGCGTTCCGTCTGAGTCAGGCTGAATGCAACCGAATGGTTGAGTTCGGCGCGAGGTGGGTCCATTACGGCGCGGTGCCGGATGAGGAAGTTTTCGTAGAGTTCGGAATCAGCAGTCGGCAGTTCTACGAAAGACTGTCGGTTGTTGCGCTGAGTAAGCGAATGGAGTTGAGGTTCTCGCTGAGACGCGATCTGTTGGAATTGTGCCGCGCCAGACTGAGGACGTCGTCACTATTGGGTACGTAGTGCAGCGCGTTCGTTTCACTCATACCTTCATCGCCGAATTCTTCTCGGCACGGGGACTGTGACCCCGGGGGACACGGGCGCCGGGCGCGATCGAGTCGGCATCGAAGTCCTGACTTCGAGTACGTGACGTGCCCGTACGAACGCCGGCGGTCACCGGATCAAGGCCTTCATTAACGGGAATCGAATCTAGCGCGGATACCGATATCGTCAATGATGTCGGTATCCGCGTCGCGCGTGGGTCAGTGGCTCCGGTGAACTACGCGCAATGATCGGAAGGTTTCGAAAAACACCGCACGGGCCATCAAGTTCCTCGTCGGAACTTACTTGGCGGAGATAGTGTTCCGCTTCAGTTGGCTAGGAGCCCGCCCTCGATCCGGAGCGGCATTGGCCGTTGCAGTGGCCGGCCCTAGCGATGCTTCAAGCCCTGAGGTGAAGAACTGGACCAGATCCTCGAGTAGGACGTCCATCGGCAGGGGGAGTTTCTCGCCAGACGCCAGAACCGCCTGATAGCGAGCCAGTGTATGAACGGTACCCGTGAGCATGTGCATGCAGCGCTCTTCGAGGACTTCTTCGGAAAGGTTGGACAGGAGTCGGCCCAATAGCCCCAGTACGGTACTGGCAGTGGCGGACGGAATTACAGTGTTGCTACTTACACTGAGCCGTGAATAGCCGCCATTCTCCAGAATGTAACGGGACATAAATGCAAGGTAATGATTGTCCTCGTCCAGATGGCTGGCCAGAGGGAAGACGAATAGTCGCACGAGGTCGGAAACTCGAGGCTGGCCGCGTACCATCAAATCTGCGAACATTTCCACACGACGTTCTTCGCTGGTGTGGGCCCTGTACGCGATAATTTCGCTCACCAGAGTTTCCCTGTCGCCGAAGTGGTACTGCACCACGGCATGGTTCTTCTGGCCGGCAGCGATGCCGATGTCCCTGAGGGGAACTGCTGCGATTCCGCGCTCGGCAAATAGCTGTTCGGCTGTGATGAGAAGTAGCAGTCGGGTCGCGTCGCCCCGTGAGTTTACTCGTTCCTTACCAGCGGAAGGCCGCATGTTCCCGCCGTCGCTCGAAGGTATCTTGTCCGCTGGTGCTATCGGCATATTTGCCCAGGGAAGTGCCTATGGTCCGGCGCTGTCCCCGCCCCCTCTCGTCTGCTCATCTCTATCCGCGGAGAGCGTATGCCTTGTGTCAATTTCCAGATCGGTTGATGTACCCGGCCCCGCTCCTGCGAATTTGGATTCTAACTTACGGTACCTCGAATCGGGCAGCCTTGGAATTAAGTATTATAGCTTATTTTGTTTCAGGGATGACGCCGCCAGATGATTCAGTGAAGGAACTGACACCTGTCGCCTGGGTCACACCTCTGGGCCCTGCGGTGCTGCAAATAATGTGCAGCGCAAATTACTATGAGTATGAATTAAGTTTGTCTGGTTAATCTTCGTGCCGTCTGGCTGTGCAGGCATCCGGTGTCCAGCAAGGGCCGGCTGGGGACGATTCTGCTGGGTGTTTGTCCGGCTTCCGGAACAGGCCTGTCGCCGTAGCCGGTGCGGCTACGGCGAGATTCAGGCGAGGCAGGAGCCGCCGTTGACACTGGCGGTCTGTCCGCACAGGTTGGCCGGCTGATCAGCCGGCCAACCTGTATTTCGATCAGTTCAGCCAGACCTTTTCCCAGTCCCATGCTGCACCTGAACCCGTCGGAACAACCGTGATGCCCTGGACCTTCTTGTCCGAGGCAATGTAGGCACCGATGTACTGCCAGATACGCATCGGAGCGTCCCGAGAGACCTCGGTGTTGACAATCTCGTACGCCTTGGCGACTTCAGCGGCGTCCTTCGACGAGCGGGTGAGCTCGAGTGCAGCGTCCACTGTGGGATTCGAATAGCCGGTCGCGTTCTGCGGTGCATTGGTGTAGAACAGGTCGAACAGCAGATCCTTGGACGCAGACTGATAAGTCGTGGTCATGAGTTGGAAGTCGCCCTTCCTCTGATTTGCCAAGAGAACTGGGGGATCGAGGGGCACGATCTTGACGGTCAGGCCGTTGATCTTCTGCAGTTGGGCCTGGAGCATCTGAGATGTCTGTTCCATCACCGGGAAACCCGCATAAGTCGTGAGCGAAATGGTCTCGCTCGTCTTCGAGGTCCTGCTCAGGTAGTCATCGAACAGTTTTTGTGCCTCGCTCAAGGCAAGTTCGGGGAACGCTGCGCCACTGTCCGAAGGCATGAACGCGTCAGCAGTCACGGTCTGGGTGCCGAGCGCCGCAACCATCTGGTCGGCATCGATTGCGTGCAGCATTGCGTTCCGTAGACCAGCGTCTTGGATGGTCGGATCCTTGTAATTGAAGATAACGCCGCTGCCGCCGATGAGCTGACCGCCATCGGTGTTGAAGCCGCTGTCCTCCATTTTCTCGGCATCGATAGTGCTGGAAAGGGGGGTCATCAAAGCTTCTCCACTGATAACCGCATTCATTTTCTGAGGATCGGAGCCAGCTTGTTTGATGGTCATCGCATCGAGGTAGGGCAAGCCTTGCTCGAAGTAGGTCGGATTACGGACGAGCTTCATTTCGGAGTTGCGGACCCATTCCTGCATGAGGAACGGGCCGGCTCCGACGGGCTTGTTGCCGACTTCCGCGCCTGCTGCCTTGATCCCGGTGGGCGAACCGATAGCACCGAGGCCCCTGACCAACTGCCAGGGCAGCTGGAAGTTCGCTTCGTCGAGCGTCACCTTGACGGTAAGCGGATCAACGATCTCCCACGCCATACCATTGGTGGCAGACGCTGCGGCCGAAAGCGTCGCGGGATCCTTGATGCGGTCCCAGTTGAACACGACCGCTTCAGCGTCAAACGGGGTGCCGTCGCTGAAGGTGACGCCCTCACGGAGTTTGAGCGTCCAGTTCGCCCCGTCCGAACTCTCGAATGATTCTGCGAGATACGGCACGAACGTGTCAGTCGCGGCGTCATAACGCACCAATGTGCCGAACACAGGTGAACAGCGGTGGTACGCAACCAAACCGCAGTTCGCCGGGTCCATGGACTGGGTTTCGCCTCCCATTGCATATGCCAACGTGCCGCCGGTCTTCGGCTCGCCTACGGAATCGCCCTCGCTTCCCGAAGAAGAAGAACAACTGGTCAGGGCGATACCCGTGACGACAATAGTCGCGAGGGCGCCAATGACCCGCCGAGACTTCATACCTTTTTGCGTGCGCAAAGTGAACTCCATTCTCATTTGCTTACCCGTCCCTGCTCGTGAGGGTTCGGAAGATGTCTGTGCTTGTGGGACTTCGTGTATCAGGCGGGATTTTTTGACAGCACCGAACTCTGACCAGTTGCCTGCAGGAGCGCCGAGTCGTCGAGAGGGAAGTGGCAGGCGACGAAGCGACCTGGACGAACCTCTCGAATTTCCGGCTCATCAGAGGCGCACTGTTCTTGCGCCAACGGGCAACGTGTCCTGAACCGGCACCCACTCGGCGGATTCAGCGGCGAAGGCAAGTCGCCAGAGAGTGCGGCCTCCCGAATCGGAGCATCGGGATCAGGTTCTGGAATCGACTGTGCGAGTGCACGAGTGTAGGGATGGGCCGGGGACGAGAAGAGTTCCTCCGAAGTTCCGATCTCACAGATCTTTCCGAGGTACATCACCACGATGCGGTCACTGAGGTTCTTGACCACGGCCAGATCATGGGCGATGAAGACCATCGTGAGCTGGTACCGCTCCTTCATTTCATGAAGCAGGTTCATGATCTGAGCCTGAACCGAAACATCCAGTGCCGATACCGGCTCGTCGCAGACAATCACCTCGGGATCGAGCACCATAGCGCGCGCGATGGAAATGCGCTGGCATTGACCACCCGAGAATTCGTGGGGACGGCGGTCTGCGGCAGTATCAGGGTCAAGTCCGACCCGCTCGATCATCGCCTGCGTCTTGGCCAGAACCTCCGACTTGCTCAGGTCGTCGTGTATGCGCAGACCCTCGGCGATGATGTCCTTGACCTTGCGCAACGGGTTCAGCGAGGAAATCGGATCCTGAAAGATCATCTGAATCTTGCGGCGTTGGCGGCGCAACGCAGCGCCTTTGAGACCGACAACGTTGACGCCATCGAACTCGACCGATCCGGAGGTAGGACCCGGAAGTTGCATGATTGCCTTCGCCACACTGGACTTGCCGCAACCGGACTCACCGACCAGGCCGATTGTCTCACCGCGGATAGCGTCAAAACTGACGTCCGACACTGCATAGACTCGCTGTCCGCCACGGCCGGCGTACTCCACCACCAGATTTCGAACGCTGAGAACGACGTCATCCTGGTCGCGTAGATGTGCTGTTCCACTACCAGCCATCAGATCATCACCTCATTACCAACCGGGGTACCCGCAGCAGTGAAGCCTGCTTCGGAATTTCGTAAACGAGCGGCATCTCCGTCAGCGGTGCCCAGCGGGAAGAAGCAGGCTGCCGAGTGTTCTGGCTGGAATGGATCTATCTGCAGGGTCGGGGTTTCCTCGAGACAACGAGATTGCGCTGAAGCACACCGCAAAGCGAAACTGCATCCCGCAGGTGGGTCGATCACAATCGGGGGACGCCCGGGAATGGACGGAAGCCGAGTATGGCTCGGATGAGAAACCTTGGGGATCGCATCAATAAGTGCCTTGGTATAGGGATGGCGCATGTTTGCGAACAATTGGCGTGTAGGCGCCTTCTCGACTACACGTCCGGCGTACATCACCGCAATGTTGTCAGCACGGCCGGCGACCACACCCAAATCGTGGGTAATGAGGATCATGGCCATTCCCGACGATTCCTGCAGATCCTGCAGAAGGTTCAGGATTTGATGCTGAACTGTCACATCCAGCGCGGTGGTCGGCTCGTCCGCGATAAGTAGTTTGGGTGAGCACGCGATGGCAAGTGCGATAGTAACGCGTTGACGCATACCTCCCGACAGATTATGCGGGTACTGGCTGAAGCGCTTCTCCGGTTCGGGGATGCCTACCATTCGGAGCAGTCGTGTCGCCTCTGCCGTGGCTTGCTTCTTGTCGAGACCGAGGTGGAAACTGAGCGTCTCGGTCAGTTGCTTTCCGATGGTGATCACCGGCGTCAGCGACGTCATCGGGTCTTGGAAAACCATCGATAGGTCCACGCCCCACAAATGCGGGTTGTCCTTGCGGGTAACTGTTGCCAGATCCACTCCGTTGAGGATGATTTTGCTACCCGGAAGGACATGCGCGTTGGGAGCGAGGATCTTCATGATCGCCCGGGACAGAACGGATTTGCCCGATCCGGATTCACCGACGATGCCCAATGTCTCACCGCGACGCAAATCGAGATCGACACCTTCAACGGCCCGGACCAGCCCTTTCGGCGTCTGAAACCACACCCGGAGATCCCTGACCCGAAGTACTTCGGTCGAGTCGACATCCGCCGAAGAATGTTCGTGCTCGGGAGACTTGATTGCCTGACTCATATCGCCGAATCCTTTCCAACACGTCCACGAACCCAGTCGCCAATCCTGTTGAAGGAGAAGACGGTTACGAAGAAGAACAGCGCTGGTATCAGTACAAGCTGAGGGTGCCGGCTCATCTGTTCGCGACCAGCTGCGAGCATGCCACCCCAGCTGGGAGTCGGCGGGGGAACACCCACGCCGAGGAAACTCAAAGATCCCTCGGCGATCACGAGAGTCGCCATCACGACCAACGCCAGCGACAGAATGGGTAGCATGACATTCGCCAGCAGTTCACGGAGCAGGATGCGTAGCGGTGATGCACCCAAAGATTTTGCAGCAGTAACGAACTCGCGTTCAGCAAAAGCCAACGTGTTGGCCCGAGCGACACGTGCGAAGTTCGGGATGCCCATGATGGCCAGCGCAATCACCAGTGTGCTCAGGCTCGGCTCGAGAACTGCCACCATGGCGATCAGGAAGATCAGCGGAGGAAAAGAAAGCGTGAAGTTGATGAACAACGAGATGAACTTGTCAACTGTTCCTCCGAAGTAGCCCGCGAGCATCCCTAGGGTTACGCCGAGGACAAGCGAGATGCTGGTGGCACCGATGGCAACTGCCAGCGACACACGGGCGCCGAATATTAGGCGAGACAAGACATCTCGACCTAGCGAATCGGTTCCGAGAATATGCCCGTCAGTTCCGGGAATCGCATTGAAAACGCTGGAAACGTCGTTCGGATCCGGCAGAGGCAGTACGTTCGCGAAAATCGCGCCCAGGCACACAACGGTAATCCAGATAACACCGATCAGGGCGCCGATATCACGCCGGCGCCGAATGGGTTTGATAACCACTTCTGGCAGTGGGGACTGCGCGTTCCGTTCCGCCACGGCGACGGATCCGGGCGAATCCTGGATAACTTCGCTCATGACGTCCTTTCCTTCCTGACTCTCGGGTCGAGTAGCGGATAGGTGAGGTCAACCAATGCGTTGATGAGTATGTATCCGACAGCGCAGACCAGCACCACAGCTTGCACCACGACGTAGTCGCGGGAGTGAATTCCATTGATGGCTAGTGTTCCCAAGCCGGGGAGAGAAAAGATCGCCTCAACCAAAATGGTGCCTCCGATGAGCCGGCCGATCACCATTCCGGACACAGTTACCAACGAGAAGGAAGACTGCTTCAATGCGTGCCCCGACAGGATGCGCCATGTCGGAAGCCCACGCGCGCGGGCCGACAGAACGTGGTCCTGCTGGAGAGTAGTCATCATATCGCCCTTGAGAATTCGTATGAAGAGCACGATTTCGGACGCGGCAAGAGTTACCACCGGAAGTATCAGTTTCTCAATATGTGCAATCGGGTCTTCCGAGAACGGCACCCACCCCATCGGCGGAAAGATATTCAGTGTCATTGCAAAAACAAAGATAAGCACGATTCCCAGAACAAAAGACGGTGTTGCCAACATGGCCGACGAAATGATCGTGGTCACCCGATCGACTATTCCGCCCGGACGGTATGCCGACCAGACTGCCGTCGGAATCGCTATGACCAGAGCCAAAATTATGGAAACCAGAGCAAGTTCAAGGGAGACGGGAAGCCGCTCCATGATCGACTCTCCGACGGAAACGCCCGTCTGATAGGACCTGCCGAAGTCACCATGGAGAACCGCTCCCATCCAACTGAAATACCGTTGCAGCAGTGGATCATTGAGTCCGTACGCATCCCTGGCGGCGGTTATCTGCTCAGGGGAGGCATCTGGTGGAAGAAGCGCATCCACTGGGTCGCCTGGAATCAGCTCGAGGAGCAAGAACACCGCCACCGATACCATGAACAGCAGCATCAGGAACTGGAACAGCGAACCAGCTCGCTGCGTGAAATTCCATGTTTTCACTTTTCTACCATCTCTTTACATCCCAATCTCTTTAACCCCACGGGACATCCTTCTTCCGGAATTTGCTCGAGAAGCGCAGTCAAGCGAGTGGGGAACAGCGGTGCGATGACAGTTACGAAGTGCGTCCGGATCGAAAGTGGACCGACGTGCCGGCCGAGAAGTCAGCTGAGGCGATATGCCTTCGGCCAGTTCACTTCCCATGCAGTTCTGGTGAGGAAGGTCTGCAGTTGAGCCGGCTCGGATACTGGCATCGTCGTCCTCACGCGGTCTCGGGATCTAACCAGTTCGTTGAGCACTCCTACGAAACAGCGCTCGTTATCGTTCCGGATAACGGAACGCATGTTCCGTGTTTCGATTAAGCTTGGCAGCTGAGGTTGTCAGCGTCAAGGGGTGTGCCCGGTCCTGTTCTTCAGGAGACCCATTCGCTCTGGACGATCAAGGTAATTTACTTGGTTCAAGAACTCAGTTCTCGGCAGAGTCCGATGTGTGTAGTGGTGCAGAGCCGTAATCTCGGTCGGCCGTGGAAGGTTGAAGTTTCGTGGATTCGGCGGCAATCGACCCAGTCGATCTTCCCGCCGGTTTGCGAGTTCGGGCTGTTCACAGGCCAAAACGGCCTCTATGTCTGACGGGTTCGGGCGTGCTGCACTCACCGCATATCTTCACGAAGGCGTTGTCCTATCTGGCGATATCGCGCCGGTGCGGACACGATCAGGCCTCGGTAATTCGCGTCGCCCTGGAGCTGCGGTGCTCAGTGGCGGCCTTGTGAAAGCTACAGATGTGAGCTGGGATCCGCAGTCGTTTCGGCGAATAGGTGCCGACAGATTGGCAATGCCTCCGGGTTTCAACGCTCAGATGACTAGATCGAATTAAGCGCCACTCGGTTTTGTCATCGCTCACAGTATGCGCCGTCGGCTACCCAGGGAGTGAATATATCGACCATCGGTAGCCGTGCACATGCCCTTCGGTCATTGGAGTTACCACCAACACGACCGTACGGTCCTATTTGACTAAAATCGGCTGTCTGCAATGGATTTGGTACCCAGGCGTATCTGCCTGTCTCGAGCAGACAGAGCCTTCGGGGCTACAAGACCGCGCCGTCAAGTGTCGACCCGCTAAAGCCGATTCCTGCAGCGATTCTTGTGGCGGGGGGAACGAATACGGAAGTCAGCCGAGGTCAGCATGTTTCGGCGGAATCTGACATTCGGTCAACTCGTAGGTACAGTCCCGCCCATACTGACAGTGAGGATCTCGGCCGAGTGGACGACGAGTCCGGCAAGGACAGGTTCGTCTGTTTCGTTGAACCGACTCTCGGGGATCGTGACGCCGACATCGCCGAAAACCTCACCGGAGGGCCCGAACACGGGTGCGGCCACCGCCACGGCGCCAACGATCCGTTCGGCGCGGGAACTGGCGTAGCCCTGGCGCTTAATCTCTGTAAGGCGTTCGGTGAGGCGCAACGTATCGTCGCTGATATCAGGCGATGTGCCGAGTTGTTTTTCCACGATCTCGCGGCGATCCTCATCGGGTAGGAACGCGAGGATCGCGAGTCCACTCGCGCCGGTGTGGACCGAGAGCCATTTGTTCAGTTGGAGCACGTAGCGGAGCGGATGAGCGGACTCGATGGACAAAGTGAACATCATCTGTTGACGTTGACTACTGTAAACACTGAGAAACGAGGTTTCTTCGCTGCGTCGAGTGAGCTCGCAGAGAACGTCGTTCGCCTTGTCGTGTAGTGGGAACTGGGCTATCGAGGTTCGGGCGATTCGCAGGAATTCCAGTCCGACTCGGTAGGTGCCGCTGGGTGTCCGATCTACCATTCCGAGTTGTTCAAGTTCGCCGAGTAGACGGTGGGCTGTGCTCGCGCTCGCGCCCAGTCGCGTACCTAATTCTCGGACACCGTAGGCCTCTTCACCGCTGTCGACCATGTGGACCAAAAGTTGTATTGCTCGCCCCAGTGGATCACGGCGCCGCCTGATTTCGTTCTGCTCCAACAGTTCCTGTGGACTTTCTACGACCAAGTTCATCTCCTCGGGATCTGCTCTTTGCGTCATTCGTCTTCTGTGTGGCACTTGACTCTTCACAGCGAAACGAGTGTCCCGTTCGATCGAACGTTAGCATCAACGTGGTCTCGCTGCGTGAAGTCGGGAGTCCAGCGCGACCCTTGCTCGGGTGTACTTCGGAAACCGCGTCGACATCAAGCAATGCATGTGACCGCACCATTTGTCGATGCTCGTGTCAGGTGATTGACACAATCCAAGCTACTATGCTTAATTGCTAGGATTCGATGTGGTCGGACCTGGATCGGTCCAACTCTGACCTGATCCAGGCATGGAGGCTGGCGCACTGCTGTGCGGCAGTCGGTCCGAGGTGAGTGCGAGGGACTGCCGGATCAGGGAGCGAGATGATCGCGAAGTGGTTGTGAACGACTGCAAGGGCTTTTTGCCATTTCCAGTAGGCATCGCGCTCGAACCGACACCCGCGAGGTAGTCGGCACCGTTCCGGATGTGTGCCGGTGTAGAGATCCCGGTACCGATACACAAACGCACCGGTGCACAACGATACCGGTGCGCAGAGGGAAATCGATCGATTGCATTGTCATGACACGAGAGGGTGACCATGTCTGAAAACACAAGAAGCATTATAAATGCTCAAGCTCGTGAGCGTGACTTTCGCGTCAAGATGATCTACCACCCTGTGCTTCACGTTGTTGATCTCGACGAAGCCGAAGATTTTTACCGGAGGGTTTTCGGCCGGTCGAGCACCCCCCTCGCGTCGGTAAGGAAAGCACCGCCGAAGCCGAATCATTCCATCGACCATTCGATATTTACTTCTGTTGGCGACGTTCTGATCGACAGTCTTGATCCGAAGCGGTACATCACTGGGGGAGTCCAGCGACCTGCAGTCGAGCAGGGACATTTGCAGACCTTCGGTTGGTACATCGAGGGAATGCCCGAGCTTTACCGCGAACTCAAGCATCAAGGCATCCGAGTTACCAACAGCCAGGACGAAATTGCCGAAGGCGACGAGCTGCCGATGGCCGGCCCGATTCCGCACTTCCATACGCTTCCGGTGGATGCCGGAATTCGTTACTACTTCTTTCCGCTGTTTCCCTTCAAGCCTGACCTCCGACTGACGCCTGACTGGTCTATTCCCGTTGTGTCAGAAGATGACCCGCTGGGCATCGAATACTGTTCGCACCACACGGTATTGACTGATAACCCGAACCGGGCACACAAGTTTGTCGTCGATGTCTTGGGTGGAACAGTCATCCATGAGGGTCACGACAATGTCCGGTGTGTCACCGGTTCGTACGTTCATCTTGCCGATGCGATCCTCCAGTACGCAGCACCGGATGCAGATTCGGCCGCGCAAGCAGACCTTGCTGCGAATGGTGCGGACGACGTGTATCACGCAATAACATGGAAAGTTGTCGACATCGATCGGGTCGAACGTCATGTCGAAGCCCAGGGCTTGCGCATCTTGACCCGCACTGACGACACGATCATTACCGACCCCTCTACGAGTCTCGGTGTCCCGTGGGGCTTTACAACCAAGAGGGTCCCAGGTGATCCGCGTTGAACATGTACGCCTGCGCGCACAGGGACGCCCAACCGCTGGGTTTCGAGAAGATTGCCGGAAAATATGCTTCCCATTTCTTAACAAACTGTGCTTAACTATCTGTGTTGGCAGTCACATCTCGAACCAAAATTGTGGGCATCCGCCGCCCATCCCACCCGCACCCTTCGATGCCCATTCCGTCTGTGTATCGATGTGCTGACCCAGGAGGTCGTATGAGTACGGAAACTCTGACCTACGCAGACGTTGTCGCAGGTGTCCAGGCCAGCCTCGCTGCATACACCCAGGCGATGGATTCTGGCCGTTTCGACGACGTCCTAGCCACATTCAGCAGCGACGCCGTATTCGAGATTCCCAATTTCGGTGTGGTTGCCGAGGGGCACGATGCGATCCGTGAGTACTACGCGACCACGACAGGTGGGGCGCCCTTACGGCATGTGGTCGTCAATACGCTTGTCTCCGATCAGAAGGAAGGCGAGGTAGAGGTGAGCAGTGACCTCCTCGTCCTTCAAAAGGGCGACGCCGGTTGGGGGCTCATCATGGTCGGTAAGTATCAGGACATCCTGCGGTCCGTCAGCGGCGCGTGGCTGTTCCAGCGCCGGACACTGTCCTTTGCAATCTGAGTTCCAAGGTCTTCGATCGACCGGCTGGTCAATTCGGAGTGCTCCGGGAACCAGCCGAAAGTCCGAGAATCAATCCGGTGCCTCCGGAAGATAATGCCGCGTTTGAAAGGTCCATGGTTATGGCCGTTAGGGATTGGTCGAAGTTCGTGAGTCTTTTTGAGGGATTGGGTCGGTGCTTGTGATGAAGCGTGTGGCGGTGGTGACCGGCGGCGGTTCAGGTATCGGTAGCGCAATTTGTCAGCGCCTAGGTGCCGACGGTTACGCGGTCGCTGTTCTCGACCTCAATGGTGACGGTGCCGAGTTGACAGCGAAAGAGATCGTAGCTGCCGGTGGCCAGGCTGTCGGGTATCAGCTTGACGTCAGTGATCGAACTGACGTCGATCGCGTCCTCGGAGAGGTCCGGGCAGAGCTGGGTTCAGTGAGTGTGCTGGTTACCAGTGCCGCGGTTGCCATTCAGGAGCCGTTCGCGGAAATCAGTGTGGAGTCCTGGAATCGGATCATGGCGATCAACCTCACCGGCACATTCAACTGTGCGCAATCGGTTTTGCCGGAAATGGTCGAATCTGGTTGGGGCCGCGTAGTTTTCATTTCCTCGTCGAGTGCACAGCGTGGCGGTCCGAAGATGGCCCATTACGCCGCGTCGAAGGGGGGTGTGATCGCGTTGACGAAGACGCTTGCTCTCGAATACTCGCCGTTGGGCGTGACGATCAACAACATTTCCCCGTCTTCGATCGACACCCCCAGTGTTCGCCGTAAGCAGGAAGCCGGTCTGGTCCCGTCGAATGAAGTGATGGGCCGACATATTCCAGTGGGCCGCATGGGCACCGGCGCAGATATCGCAGGGGCGTGTGCGTACCTGTGTTCTGACGACGCGTCCTTTGTTACCGGGCAGACCGTCAGCGTCAACGGCGGTTCCTACCTCGCCTGAACCTCGCCGTAGCCGCGCCGGCTACGGCGACAGGTCTATTCCGGACAGGAATCCTTTTCTCCAAGGAGACAACGTTTCATGAGTACCTTGACCATCAACACACTGACGGCGTCCATGGGCGCAGAGATCAGCGGCATCGGCCTCGACCAACTGCTTCACGACGACACTGTCCCGGAACTGATCTGGAACGCACTACGCGAGCACGGCGTCCTTCTTTTCCATGACCTCGGGTTCACTCCGGACACCCAACTCCAATTCAGTGAACGACTCGGCACCCTGGACCGCACCAACGGGGAGCAGTACAACGAACCCGGAATTCAGCGGGTCTCGATGGACCCGAAGAAGAACGGTGGCCAGGAGACCGTGCGCGGCACGTTCAACTGGCACATGGACGGCTGCACTCTGCCCGCCGAGAAGAACCCCTCACCGGCAACAATCCTCACCTGCGCGGTCACATCCGAGACCGGCGGCCAAACCGAATTCGCCAGCACCCGTGCATTCTTCGACTCGCTCAGCGATGAAGAGAAGGACCGGTTGTCGACGATGCGGGTTGTGCACTCCGTCGCCGGTTCCCGGCGACGAGTGATCCCGAACCCTACTCCGGAGCAGGAACAGGCCTGGGCGGCGATGCAGAGCCGTGAACACCCGATGGTCTGGCGGCACCGTGAGGGCCGCCCTTCGGTGATCATCGGCGGCACGTCGGACTACATCGTGGGTATGGGTAAGGACGAAAGTCGGTTGTTCCTCGACGATCTCGTTGCTCGGGCCACAACGCCGGATCGGGTGTACAGCCACGAATGGTCGGTCGGTGACACCGTGATCTGGGACAATCCGGGGATGCTGCACCGTGTGCAACCCTACGAAGACGGTTCCGCGCGCGAAATGATCCGCTGCACACTTGTCGGTGAGGAACCCACTGAGTAACACCCAGCTTGGGTTTGTAGGGTCTGCTGCACAGCCGCAGAAAACGTAAGGCAATATGTCAACGCGTAGACCGTGTGGGGGAGGTCGACAAAGGTGAGCGACCCCAGTCCGACTGGATCGTCAGTCCCGTCTACCAGAGCACAATGGAGTGACGCAGTGAGTGAACCCCGGATTGTTCCTCGCCCCCTGGAAGATTGGGACGAAGAAGTTCGAGACGCGTTGTCTGTCCTGAGCACGGGCAAGAGCAACTCGACTGTCGGCGCGCAGCCACCGGTCGTGACTCCTCCCCAGCCCCGATCAGTGCCCAACATCATCGCTATCTACGCGTGGCACCCTGAGTTGAGTCGCAGTTGGCTGACGTTTTCCAATCATCTGCGCGATTCGACGTTGAATGAACGGGACCGGGAGCTACTCACGCTCGGGACTTCATGGTTACGACGAGGTGAGTACGAGTGGGCGCAACATACAGGAATGGGTCGAGCTGCGGGGCTCTCCGATGACGAGATCGAGGCCGTCAAAATTGGCTCATCGGCGACTATCTGGAGTCCGATGGATGCGGCTTTGCTCTGCGCCGTAGAAGAAATCTGCCAGGACCGTTACGTTTCCGACGCCACCTGGGCTGAGCTTGCAACATACTTCGATCGCAAGCAGATGATGGACGTGGTTTTCCTGATCGGCGCCTACGACATGCATTGCATGGTGTTCAACACCTTCGGGCTGCAACTGGAACCTGGAATGCAAGGTTTCTAGTCGCCCTGGACTCCCCACGATGAAAGTCCTTGTGGAGCAGTCGGTCAATTCGCAGGGGGACGTACCCACTGGTGCGGCCCGCCCCGACGGCCTGTGGGGGACGTTTGTCGATGCCGCGAATCGGAGTCGCCGGGTCCAACACCTGTGATGCACTGCGCTGTTCGGGGCAGTCGACCGGTTAGGCGCTCGAGCGTCCACTACCGCTGAAAGGATCGGATCCGATTCCGCCTGATGGTATGAGCGGTGGACTCGATGCCTTCCGAGCGGCGACAGTCAATGTGTTGTGGGCTCGGTGATCTGCACACGCTCGTGGCGAGCGCCCACTCATATCTACAAGGCTGAAGGTGAGGTTTCGGATGAAATCATTGAGTGATCTGCTACGTAACTGTATGCAACTCGGATATGTGGCAGACGATATCGATGCCGCCGCAGAATTTCTCGAGAAAACGCTGGGGACAGTCCAGTGCGTGAAACACTATCGATCGTCATTGGGTCGTCGGCCTGATGAGATTGCGGCCGAAGAGTCCTCACGTGCGAATGGGAATGAACCCCAGGGATCGTTCGTAGTTGTCGGAGGAACAATAGCCGAAGAATGGGTGATCGATGTCGCGTTGGTCAACGCCGGCGCAACCAACATCGAGATCATTCGGCCGGTCAGTGGCGCGGTCGATCTTTACCGGGGCGC
This sequence comes from Rhodococcus globerulus, assembly GCF_019334125.1. Classification (NCBI taxonomy): domain Bacteria; kingdom Bacillati; phylum Actinomycetota; class Actinomycetes; order Mycobacteriales; family Nocardiaceae; genus Rhodococcus; species Rhodococcus globerulus. Next base: position 3,388,646 of record NZ_CP079698.1, on the reverse strand, counting down.
ACTGCGCGGCGGTGCTCCAGCGACACTCCATCACATGGGTTTTCGCGTGGACGATTTCGACGAGGCATCCGCAATCGTTGCCGAAAGTGGGCGTACGTGGGCGCAATACGGAAGAAGCGGCGGTATCCGGTTCGGTTATCTGGATCTGACGGCGGAACTCGGTCACTTCGTCGAGGTGATGGAACTCGACGAAGCCGGTGCGAGCGGATTCGCGAAGCTGGAAGCGGCCTCGAACGTGGTCAATTGATTTCCGCTACATCGCGTGTCGCGCATTTCCGGTAATACACGAGAGGAATGAAAGTGGAAAGCAATAAGATTGATGACATCTACGATGTCATCGTCGTCGGTTCAGGTGCCGGGTTGGTCGGTGCACTCGCTGCGGCTTCGCGCGGTCTGCAGACTCTTGTCATCGAGAAGACCGAGTTCATCGGTGGTACAACCGCATACTCGGGGTCTGGCCTGTGGCTGCCAGGCAATGCCGCGGAGCGTCGCGCCGGGGTCGACTCCGGTCCGGATCAAGCCCGGCCTTATCTGGATGCGATCGTCGGTGACGATGCTCCCTCTGCGCTGAGAGAAGCCTTTCTGCAGGTGGGGGCGCCGATGATCGACGAACTGGAGAGCCATGAATGGCTTGGACAGTTTTACTGGCAGGGCGTTCCTGACTACTTCGAGAAGGCTCCGGGCAGCTTGTCGACCGGGCGCACGATTTTTCCTGAGCCGCTTGATCGTTCGGCTTTGGGTGACCTCGAGCCGCTGGTTCGGCGACCGCAGTGGGCTGAGCGTTCGGGTGCAGAGCCGGGGCCCGTCATGACTGGCGGGCAGGCGCTGATCGCTCGACTGTTGCTTGCCTTCGTAGCCACTGGTAACGGAACGATCCGCACAAACACCGGTCTGGAGCGGCTCGTTCTGGAGGGCGACCGCGTAGTTGGGGTCGACGCGACCACGGATGGTGGATCGATAACTATCCGTGCGCGTCAAGGCGTGCTCCTTGCAGCCGGTGGCTACGAGAGGAACGCTGAACTGCGTCAGAAATATCAACCGGAAGTGACGGATGAATGGTCCCAGGGAGCGCCCGGCAATACTGGTGATGCTCTAGTTGCCGGCATGGAAATCGGTGCTGCGACTGATCTACTCGAGGAAGCCTGGTTTGCTCCGGGACTGGTGGTTCCCAATGAGCGTCCGGTGTTCTATACCTCTGTGTGGAGTGGCATTTGGGTGAACGATGCCGGTGAGCGTTTCATGAATGAACGACTTCCGTACGACAGGTCGGGTCATGAGATACTTCGTGCGCACCGAGCGTCGGAGGTGTCGCATCTGCCGACGCATTGGGTGTTCGATCAACGCCAGTTCGACAACGAACGGGCATTTGCATCGCCTCCGGTCGCACCGCAGTCCACGAATTGGTTCGATGTGGACAAGTTCCTCGCTGCCGGTGTTCTCCGAAAGGCTGACACACTCGAGGAGTTGGCAGAGCTTATCGGTATTCCGGCAGGCGCCCTGACGAAGAGCGTCGAGCAGTTCAACGAGTACGCGCGCAGCGGCAAGGATGAAGCGTTCGGCCGAGGCGACGCACCGTGGGATCGAATCATCGTCGGTATGTGTGGCAGTCACGAGGACGGCCCGAATCCGTGCCTGGGTGTAATCGACAAGGGGCCGTTCTACGCGGCGCAGATCGTACTGTCGGATCTCGGGACGAAGGGCGGACTGAAGACGGACGAGAACTCCAGAGTTCTGCGGGAGGATGGGTCTGTGATTTCAGGTCTCTATGCCTCGGGCAACACGATGGCACCGATGACTGGTCGGATTTACCCCGGTGCGGGTGGTCCGGTGGGATCGTCGATGGTCTTCTCGTACCTGGCTGCTTTGGACATGGCTGGTCCGAACGGCTGATTCGCGAAGTGTCAGATGAAAGTCGATGGCCCCGAAGGATTTCCTTCGGGGCCATCGACTTTCTGATCTGGTGTTTATGCAGCGTCGGTTGAGTGACCAGGAAAGAGCGAGAGTGCAGGATCCAAGGCGACGGCTGCGTTGTTGACAGCTGTGGCAACCTCGCCGAACCCGACCGACATGAGCCGAACCTTGCCTGTGTACGACGTGATATCGCCGGCCGCATAGACATGTGCGGCGGTGGTCTGCATACGAGTGTCGACGACGATCGTGCGGCGGTCCAAGTCCATGCCCCATTCAGTCAGCGGTCCGAGATTGCTGATGAATCCCAAGGCGGCGACTACCGCGTCCGCCGGGAGGATTCGAGGCTCACTCTGACCGTCGATTCGAATGTGGGCTTGCTGCAGTGTGCCGTTTCCGTGGAGCGCCTCTACCTGTGCGTCGGTAATGATCTCGACGCCGCTGTCCATCAATTCCTGAACACTCGCCGCGTGGGCTCGGAACGCGCTGCGGCGGTGTACCAAAGTGACGGATCGAGCGATCTTCCGCAGGGCAAGGGCCCAATCTACGGCGCTGTCGCCGCCGCCCACGACGAGTACGTCGCGGTCAGTGTGTTCCTGCGGGTCGGGTACGAAATAGCTCAGGCCACGATCGAGAAACTCTTCTCCGGCCGGGAGTGTGCGGGGAGTGAAGGTCCCGATGCCGGCGGTGACGATCACTGCACCGGCATTGACAACGGTGCCATCGGAGAGTGTGACAACAGGGCGACCGTCGGTGTAACCGAGAGTGACTGCTTGGCGCCCTAGAAGGTAGATCGGTTTGAAAGCGTCGGCTTGTGCCTTCAGCGCAGCGACAACTTCCCGGCCGAGAGAGCCCGGGACGGCTGCGATATCGCGGATCTCCTTCTCGGGATACAGTGCGGTGATCTGTCCTCCGCACTGGGGAAGGGCATCGACGAGCACTGTGGACAAGCCGCGAAAACCTGCAGAGTATGCACCGAACAGTCCAACGGGACCTGCACCGATGATGAGGATGTCTGTCGTAACGGTCTCGGCCATGGGCCAACCTCCTGATGTGTGGCAACGATGAGTTTGGTCTGCTACCGAAGCGTGTCGGCAGACCAACGTGTAGATGTCAGATCTTGTTGGCTTCTAGATCGGCTGCTGGCGGTGCGACGCCGTCAGCGGTATCCGATGCTGGGTTCGGGCTGTTGACCGAGAACTCCTCGAAGCTTTCGCCACGCCGCTCGCGGAGAACCGTGGCACCGACGACGAGGGCAACGACACAGATAGCGGCCGAGATCCACAGCCACATGGTGATGCCCTGGTCTTGGTAGAACACACCACCTTCCGGTGCGGCCATCATGTAGGGAGCCAGGACAGCGAACATGACGACGGGAAGAATCGAGGATGCTCCTGTCGTACACAACTGAACCGTGCCGGCGGTCGATCCTTGGTCGCCGACGGGAGTAGCACGCATAACCAGATTCGGGATCGCAGCGTTGGACACGCCGCCTGCCAGACCGAGGAGCAGACTGCCGATCATCACGGTGGCGAAAGTATCGTGTGCCAGCGCGAGCGAGATCAACGCCGTCGCAAAGAGGGCGACTCCAAGGGTCAGGAATATCCGCGGGTTCCGCCCCCGTGCAAGGAGGAAGCCGATGACGACGCCGCCGATGACCGTGGCCAGTTGTTTCGGAGTCGCGATGCCCGAGAATTCGATGGTGTTCAGTCCGAGACCGTATGTGCCGCCGTTGTCCTTCGAGGTCATGGCGAGCAGGGGGATCAGCTGGTAGATCGAGGCGGATATCGAGTATGAAATCGCTCCGGCGAACGCCACGAAGACGAGGGGCTTACGTCGGAAGAGCGAAAGATTGATGATGGGCTCGTTGGCATTACGGGTGTGTCGCACAAACAGGAATCCCAGCGCGATGCCGATGAGCAGGAGCGGTGAGGCTTCAAGCCAGCCCCAAGTCCGGCCCATACTCACGTAGAGCATCACAGGCAGGACAGCACCAGCCAGGATGAGGCCGCCTAGTAGATCCGGCTTGGTCTCGCGGCGCATCTTCGATTCGGGCAGGGTCACCCAGATAGCAACGCAGAGGCCGAGAGTCCATATGGCATCGAACAGGAACATTCCGCGGAAGCCGTAGTTTGCCAGTAGCCAACCGATGACTGTAGGTGCCGCGAGGGAGAAGGCGCCCATTCCTGTCACGGTGATACTGGCCGCGAATGCGGCTTGTTTGGGCGGGTAGATGTCACGGACGAAAGAGGGGATCAGCGAGAGCGTTGCGAGGATGGGACCCTGGAGTACACGACCGATCAGCAGGATCGTGAAGTTCGGAGCGACGGCACAGATGAGGGCACCAACTCCGGACACCATCATCGTGATCAGCAGCACCCGGCGTTTGCCGTAGAGGTCGGCAGTTTTACCGAGCAGCGGTGCACATACCGCGCCGACGAGGAAGTAGACGGTTGTCAGCCAACCGCCCTGCGTCGTCGGGAATGCCTTCAGAATGTCGGGCAGGCCGATTGAAACCATGCTGGTGCCCAGCGAGAGCGCTTCGAGCACCATCGCCATGAGAATTGTTCCGACTATCAGGCGGACGGTCCAACCCTGCGCGGATCCGGGGTCGCTGCCATTCTTTGTCATCGAAAGTGCCATCTGAGATCTCTTCTCATTGAGGTAAGGACGAACCTGCAGGCACGCAGCCTCGCGAGTGTTCGCTCTATGAGGGACTAGGTGTAGCTGTGGTGCAGAAGACGGTCGGCGACGTTGCATGATCCGGCAATGTGGGGTCTTCAGGGCCGCAACGACTTCCGTAACGATGCTGAGACGAATGGCCGGCGTCAGATTGCCGTCGGCACGAGGAGGGGATTGTGCGTGTTGTCGGCGCAAGTGCAGTAGCCGCGCCCTCACACGCGGGTCCGTCATTGTCCGGCAAGCATAAATCGTGTTCATGCAAGTTACATAGTCCCGGTTCCGTTTGATGGAATGGCGAATGGACATTCGGAAACGACTGGTGGAGAGTATTTTTCAGGCCGGATATATGGGTTTCGGCGGGTGGCAGTGACTCCTCGCGAACGTGCAGATCTGGTTAGGACGTTGTTCGAGCAGTCGGTCGCGCATCGCTAGATTGCGCCTAGGCACTGCCGTCAACAGTCGCTGCGTATCGGATTGCTGTCGGGGAAGTAAACCTTCTGCGAGGCCCCGGAAAAGCTAGTGGACGAGGAAGGCATATCGCATGAGTGACGAAGTTCGAGTGTGGATCGAACACAACCTGTGTACTGGAGATGGACTGTGTGTTCAGTACGCCCCCGATGTCTTCGAGTTCGACGCGGGTGGGGTAGCACACGTCAAGAACGACCCTGCTGGACCCTTGTTGACCGATGAGGGGGCGTCGGCGAATGTGCCAGAACACCTTCGCCTCGATGTCATAGATGCAGCAGACGAATGTCCCGGTAACTGCATCCACGTTGCCCGCCTGTCAGACGGTGTCGAAATCGCCGGTCCGAACGCCGGCTAGTCGTTGTCCCAGTTTCCCGTGCAGACACGCACGATTGAGCATCAGTTACAAGAGGAGTGATTGTCGATGTCCGTTCTGGATGAATCCAAGGTCGATCGGGTTGTTCCGTGGTTCGAGGGTGATGTTCCGGCGGAGCAGGTTCCTGAGAAGTACCGTCTGGGAAGAGCTTTCATTCCGAAGACTCGCTTCCTTGATCAAGAGTTCTTGGATCTCGAGCTCGGTAAGATGTTCACTCGGACGTGGCAGATTGCGTGTCGGGTTGAGGAGTTGCCGAGTGTCGGTTGCTTCGTGGAGTACGAGATCGGTCGTTATTCCATTCTGGTGGTGCGTGAGTCGAAGGATTCGATTCGTGCGTATCACAATGCGTGTCGGCATCGCGGTACTCGCCTTGCGCGTGGGCGTGGTCGGGTGGGTTCGTTGATCTGTCCTTTCCACGGGTGGCGGTGGAATTTGGACGGTTCGATCAAGTTGGTGCTCGACCGTGAGGAGTTCGTGCCGCGTTCGGATGACGATCTGGGTTTGGGGAAGGTGCGAGCGGAGCAGTGGGCGGGTTTCGTATTCATCAATATGGATCCTGAGGCGAAGCCGCTGCTCGAGTATCTGGACCCGATCGCGAGGATTTTCGAGCCGTTCCAGATCGAGAATTTTCGGATCCGGTGGGGCAAGGGCGTTGTGATGGAGTGCAACTGGAAGACGGCGTTGGATGCGTTTCTCGAGGCGTATCACGTTGCGGGTACGCATCCTCAGCTGTTTCGTCTTGATCGCACCAATGACAAGATTGCGTCGTTGCGCGAGCTTGATATTCGTCCGTGGGCGCCGACGACGGTGTATGAGCGGCATGCTCATTATTCGGCGCTCGGACCGAAGTCGTCGGCGTCGAAGGATGCGGGCAAGGATCCGTCGAAGCGTAGTGGCGACGGTAAGTCCGATGAGCGCTTGTCGGTAGCGAATGCAGTGCAGTACCTGCACGAGGATATGGGTGGGCTGGAGAACGAGCGTAGTTGGCGTGCTGCGGAGGCGTTGAAGACGTCGGAGGTGCCTGAGGGTATGTCGGCGGGTCAGTATTTCCTTCAGTTGTATCGGGAGCTTTCGATTGCGGAGGGCTACGACTGGCCGGTTATTACGCCCGAGCAGTGGACGGAGGCGGGTAGTGCGTGGAATGTGTTCCCCAACAGCATTATTCTTCCTGGTCAGGGGTCTGTGTTCTGGTATCGGTCGCGTCCGGTCGACAATGATCCGAACAAGTGTCTGTTCGAGGTTTTCAGTCTTGATCAGATTCCGGTTGCCGACTACGACAAGAAGCGTGAGTTTACGCCGGAGTATTTCGATGATTACCGCGATGCCGATATGGGGCAGGTTTTCAATCAGGACTTCGCGAATATGAAGGAAGTGACGGTGGGAATGCATTCGCCGAGCTTTGATGGTCATCGGCTCAGCGAGGAGCAGGAGATGACGATTTGGAATCATCATCGTGTTGCGGATCGCTATATCTGGACCGACTGACCTCGGCACGCAGCAATTCGTGTTTTGTTTTGTTCGTTTTTCTTTGCGTCATTTGACGATTGGAGTGGAAAATGGGGATTCGATCTCTCGGCTATGTCAGGCTGAATGCACCTGACATCGATGCGTGGAAGACATTCGGGGAGGACTTCCTCGGGCTGATGCGTATCGACGGAGACAATCCGGACTCGCTCTATTTCCGAATGGACCACTATCCACCGCGTCTGGTGGTATCTGCGGCGGAAGAGTCCTCGCTCGGGGCACTGGGTTTCGAGGTGCTGAACCAACGTGACCTGGCTGAAGTCGTGACTGCCGTAGAAGCAGAGGGAATCAAGGTCACCGCTGGTTCGACTGAAGAATGTGCTGAGCGACGGGTTACAGGATTCGCTCGGTTCGACGATCCGGCTGGAAATCCGGTCGAATTGTTTTACGGACCCGTGCTCGATCACGTTCTCATCAACACGCCATTGGTGAGTCGTTTCGTCACCGGTGACATGGGAATGGGACATGCCATCGTCTCCGCCGAGGATGTGCCGTCGGCGTTCGACTTCTATTCTCGCGTACTTGGATTCGTCGAGCGGAACACAGCGGGCCCGACGTACTTCATGGGTTGCAACCCGCGACATCATTCATTCGGTCTTGCTCCCACGCCTGGCCCGGGCAAACTGCTCCACTTGATGGTCGAAATGGCTTCGATCGATGATGTCGGTCGTGCCCTCGACCGCGCCGCTGACCTGAACATTCCGATGATGAACACACTCGGCAAGCACACGAACGACCAGATGCTGTCGTTCTACGTCTATTCGCCGGAGTTGTACGCGATCGAATGTGGTTGGGAAGGCATTCGGGTTGAGACCGAGGAACCGACCTACGCGATAACCGAAGGGGCGCTCTGGGGACACAAGTTCACCCCGCCGCCGCTCCCCGCCTGATTGCAGACATGATGCCCCGGTGCTCTTTTTGAGCGCCGGGGCATCAGTCATATAGCGCGTAAGTTCCTGCACGGAAATCTAACTGGCTTGCCGGTCCGGATGAACAACGTTCGGCAATAACTCGTCCAGGCGGATCAGTTGAGGATGTCGCGGACTTGTGTGTTTTCGTTGCCGGCCAGCAGCATTGCCTGTGCGGCCTTCATGTGTTTACTCCAGTGAGTCGATGCGCCGTCGCCGTCGCGTTCGCGGAGGAGTTTGATGAGTTTTCGCAGCGATCGGATGAACAACCTGTATCGCTGCTGAGCGGCTTCGGCGTTGGACATGGCGCTTTCGCGGGCGATATTGCCGGAATGGCGTTCGAAAATTTCTTGGAGCATTCCGCCTATCAGTGCAAGTGTGGCGTTTCCCGACAACTGGACCATTCGGAGGTGAAACCGTGCTGCGGCAGGGCCGAAATCACCTACTGCGAAGGCCGCGGGTACTTCCTCGTCGATCAGCCGTTCGAGTTCGTCGAAGTCTTCAGTTGACCCGGTTTCGGCGAGGATCCGAGCTGCTGCTGGTTCGATAGCTTCGCGGGCGGCAAAGACGTCGACGACGGTGGCACCCGATAGCTCCAGTAGGAGCGAGGCAGGCCGGGCGACCACTTCGGGGCCTGGTACACACACGCGTGCACCGGATCTCGATCCGCGACGGACTTCGACGAGTCGTTCGGATTCGAGGACTCGAACCGCTTCTCTGAGTGTCGGACGGCTCACCGCGAAGTGTTCCATCAGTTCAGCCTCGTGTGGGAGGTGGTCGCCGTCCTTCAGTTCGCCGTCAACGATCATGCTGCGAAGCTTGAGTGCAACCAGCTCCGCGGTCTTCGGGGTGCGGATGGCGCGCCCGGAAGGTGATCGTTGCTCGAAGACGGGCGCTATGGCGGCGTCATCGGTCATGGGTACGTACACCTTCTCTAGTCAACGGTAACTATGCATACTCAGTAAAGCATCCTATTTAGAACATTGGCGGGAGCTGGGCGCATTGTCACTACGGTGTGGGTGGGCACGTGTGGAAGTTCTCGAACCTCGTGGTTGCCGAATACGGACAGCATGAGTGTGTTCCGTTCTCGATTCCCTGGATTTCACGGACTGATAATGTCACATAACATAGTAAACTATGTTACCTTCGTTGAAATGGACGGTGTGGTAGCTCACCGTGATACTGACTGCCGGATTTCCGGCACACGCCAAGGAGCGGCAATGTTGACGACACGGTTTACCGAGGAATTTGGCGTTGAGCACCCCATTGTGCAGGGCGGCATGATGTGGGTTGGACGAGCAGAACTTGCAGCAGCGGTGTCCGAGGCCGGGGGTCTCGGTATCATCACGGCGCTGACGCAGCCGACTCCGGCGGCGCTTGCGCTCGAAATCGAGCGGTGTAAGGCGCTGACGGACAAGCCTTTCGGCGTAAATTTGACACTCACTTTGTCGGTTAATCCACCTCCGTACGCCGAGTTCCGGCAGGTGATCATCGATTCCGGTGTAAAGATCGTGGAGACAGCCGGTTCCGATCCGACGGTGCACGTCGAGCACCTGAAAGAAAACGGTATCAAGGTCATTCACAAGTGCACCAGTGTGAGGCACGCACTCAAAGCGGAGCGGATCGGCGTCGATGCCGTGAGCATCGATGGATTCGAGTGCGCAGGACATCCGGGAGAGGACGATGTCCCGGGCCTGGTACTGATTCCTGCGGCGGCGGATGCGCTGAAGATTCCGTTCATCGCTTCTGGCGGCTTCGCCGACGGCCGCGGACTTGCTGCGGCACTCGCCCTGGGCGCGGACGGAATCAATATGGGCACTCGGTTCATGTGCACCCAGGAGAGCCCCATTCACGAGAACATCAAGCAGCAAATCGTGGGAGCCTCAGAACTCGATACCCAATTGATCTTCCGCCAGCTCCGCAACACGATGCGCGCAGCGCGAAACTCGGTCAGTGAGGAGGTTGTCGAAATCCTTGACAAGGGTGGGCGATTCAAGGATGTCAAGGATCTTGTCGTGGGTACCCGCGGCCGCAAGGTCTACGAGTACGGGGATCCGGAGGCCGGCATCTGGACCGTTGGTGTCGTTCAGGGATTGATCCATGATGTTCCTTCGGCCGGTGACCTCGTGCGCCGAATCGCTGCGGATGCGGAGACTCTGCTGGGAAACCTCGCCCGCAATGTTGTTGTCAGCCCTGTGACTGCGGGCTGAGCTTCTCATGACAGAGACTGGTTCAGCAGTCGTGAAAACTGACGAGTCGCCGCTTCTGGTCGAGCGAGACGGACACGTCACGGTCTTGACACTCAATCGTCCGGAACGTCGCAATGCGATCAACCGAGCAATGCGAAAGGCGATCAAGAAAGAACTCTGGAAGGCCGACGCCGACGACGACGTCCGCGTCGTTGTCATCACCGGTGCCGGCACCTCGTTCTCCGCAGGAGTCGATCTCCCCGAGGCGCTTTCAGGCCCGTCTCCGCGAACAGAAGGTGCTACGCCGACACAGGTATTGAGAGGAATTTCGAAACCTGTCATCGCCGCTGTGAACGGACCGTGCTATACCGGCGGTTACGAACTCGTGGTGAGTTGCTCGTTCATCATTGCCTCGGACCTCGCGGAGTTCGCCGATACTCATGCGCAGATCGGCCTGCTCAACGGATGGGGCGGCAGCGCGATGCTCCCACGAATGGTGGGGTTGCCCGCAGCCGTACAGTTCATGCTCAGCGGGGAACCGATAGACGGTGCGACCGCAGCACGGATCGGGCTCGCGAATGAGGTTGTAGTGCATGACCAACTCATGGACCGCACCCTCGAGATTGCTCACAAGATCGCGGCCGGTCACCCTGGTGCGATCCAGCGAATGTTGCGTCTTCTCAAGGAAGGCGCAGGAGCATCCACGTCGCACGCCCTCGGTCTCGAAATCGAGGCGTCGGTGGGCTTCCGCACGAACGGTGCCGATGTCGGTGCTCGTTTCGGCAAGCGTCGCGCTGAAAAAGACTGATCCAGAGAAGTTTTCGAACCAAGCAAGGGGAGGTGGCCGCGGTGGAAATGGCTTCTACGGCAGTACTCGACGCGCATATCGGCGACTGGCGTGTTCGCCTGACCGCACTACTCGACGACTATCGGGCACGTACGCGTCCGGCTACGTCCCGGGCTCGATTCGAAGAGTCGGTGTCCTGGCAGAGTGAACTCGTCGACGCGGGTTTGGCGGCCCCCGGCTGGCCCGCCGAGGTCGGCGGAATGGAACTCCCACTCGAAGACCAGCTCGACTACTACCGGATGACATCGCAGGCCGGAGTTCCGAAGCATCCATGTGCTATGTCGATGATTGTGGCACCCACGATCATCGTCCACGGGACCCAAGAGCAAAAGGACCGTTTCCTCGATCCACTCTTACGTGCGGATGAACTCTGGTGCCAAGGCTTTTCCGAACCAGGCGCCGGAAGTGACCTCGCATCACTGTCCACCCGCGCAGTCCGTGACGGAGATGTCTATCGGGTGACAGGTCAGAAGATCTGGACAACGAAGGCCGACAAGGCCGATTGGATCTTTGCGCTTGTCCGGACCGGACCGGCCGGTCGAGGAACATCGGGCATCACCTACCTGTTGATCCCGATGAACTCACCGGGAATCGAGGTGCGACCCTTGCGCGATGCTGCCGGAGGCCACCATTTTGCCGAGGTCTTCCTCGACGACGTCGAGGTACCGGTTGCGAACCGCCTCGGGGTCGAAGGCGAGGGATGGTCCATCATGCGGACATCTCTCGGCCATGAACGCGCTACCGCCTTTCTCGCGGACGAGTTCCGTTACCGAGGGACCGTCGACAAAGTTGTCCGTCTGGCGATTGATCAGGGCTATGGAAGCGACCCACTGATTCGTCAGGAGCTTGCACAGCTCGAGACGTCGGTGCGGAGCATCGCGGCGAATAGCGCGAGGGCGCTTGATGCGGTACTGCGCGGTGAAGATCCAGGCGGTGTCGCGTCGATCAACAGGCTGGTCAAATCCGAATTCGAACAGCGTTTGCATTCGTTGGCGCTGCGGCTGACCGGGAACGCGGTCGTTCTCGGCGCGCGTTCGACCGGAGTGGTTGAAAATGGACGGTGGACTTTCGGATATCTGATGTCACGAGCAGCCACGATCGGCGCCGGAACCGCGGAGATCCAACGCAACACGATTGCGGAGGGCGTGCTCGGACTGCCGTCGCATCGAGGCGAAGGTCGGCGGATTCCCACGGTGACACCCGGCCGGCCGCTCATCACCCCGGAAGAGGACGAAGCAGCATTGCGTGAGGTCGTCGGTTCGATGGTGTCCTCCGGTGTAGAGACCGAGCGGCTTCTTGCCCGGGAAGTGGCACCCGCCGACTACGACATCGGGCTCTGGGACAATCTGGTCAGCTTCGGGCTACCCGGTTTGGCCGCACCGAGCTCTCTCGGTGGAGGGGACGCTTCACTGCGTCTGTTGTGCGTTGCCGTCGAGGAAGCCGCATACCATCTCGCGCCCGTGCCGCTGGTCCCCACGGCAATCGCTCTGGAGTTGCTCCTTGCGGTCGGGGCGCAGGACGCGGCCGAAGCTGTCATCGGTGGAGCGACTGCGGCCTTCGTCGCCGCGGTGGACGATCGTGGATGGGTTCGCGACGAGGGATTACCGGTGGTCGAGGGCGGCCGGCTGACCGGCACCGTGGAACGTGTCGTGGGTGCGCCGGTAGCCGATGTGCTGGTGGTGCTCGCGACTGATGCGGCTACCGGCGATCCGGTGCTCGCGACCATTACATCGGAGGAGTTCACAGCTACGACACAGAACCCGGTGGATCTGACTTCGACGGTAGGCATAGTTACGTTCGATCGGGCGGCGGCGACGACCGTGGCCTCTGGAACCGATGTAGTTCGTGCACTCGAGTCCGCAGGTCGTGTAGCCCGTTTGCTGGTTGCCGCGGACTCGGTCGGTGTTGCGAATCGGGCGCTCGCACTCGCAGTCGAGTGGGCAGGCCGGCGTGAACAGTTCGGTCATGCCATCGGTTCGTTCCAGGCGATCGCTCACAAATGCGCGGATCTGCTGGTCCTCGCGGAAGGCGCTCGAGCCCAGGTGCTCGAGGCTGCGGATCGTGATGCTGCTGATCCGGATGCTGCAACAGCTGCCGATCTTGCTGCGGCAGAGGCGTTGTCGGCGGCGGTGAAGGCAACCGAGGAATGTATCCAGATTCATGGTGGTATCGGTTTCACCTGGGAGCATCCATCGCATCTGCTCCTTCGGCGAGCAATGGCGAATGAGGCTTCGATCTGTCGGCCCGAGGTGCTGAGGGATCTCGCCGCCGGCGAGTTGATCGCCCGTCTGGGGTAATCAGCGTGATCAGTGTGATCCGGACATGACGAAGGCCGTGAACCCTGGGTGACCAGGCTTCACGGCCTTTTATTGCGTATGTGGTTGACCGGTATAAAGATTGGGAAACGTTCGATGGCGCAGGGGATCGGCGTTCAGAGCGGAAAGCGGAGCAGGCCCTCCTGCGTTGTACTTGCCACCAGCGTGCCTTTCCGGTCGAAAAGGCGGCCTGTGCTGATTCCGCGTCCGCCACCCATCCAGTATCCGTGCTGTTCGTATAGATGCCATTCGTCAGATCTGAACGGTGCGTGCAACCACACCGCGTGGTTCATGCTCGCCAGCTGGAGTCCGGGTGTGTCGATATGTCGGGCATGGGGAGGGAGGGTCGCCGAAAGCAGGAACAGGTCTGAGCAATATGCGAACCCCGCGGCATGGATCAGACGTTCGTCCCCCAGGGGTTCCAGCGTGCGAATCCACGCGCGTTGCCGCGGCGGTCCGTTCTCTCCTCGTCGGCAGGCGAGTCGTGGGTACTCTTCGGGAAAGCGGAACTCGATTCCGACGCCGGCCATCAATGGCGGGAGCCAATTCGCCTCGGCGGCTTCCGAAATGGTGAGGCTGTCCTGAAAGTGAGGTAGATCCTCCGGTAGCGGTGGTACAGGAGACGGCTCTATATCTTGATGTCGCAGTCCCTCTTCATCTCGTTGGAAAGATGCCGTAGCCAGGAGTAGCGTCCGTCCACCTTGAACGGCGCGTACGTGGCGGGTGGTGAAGCTCGCGCCATCGCGCACGCGCTCGACGTGGTAGTCCACTGGGAGATCGGACCTTCCCGGGTGGACGAAATTTGCGTGCAGTGAATGGGGGTGGTGCTCGTGCTCGATGGTACGGCCTGCCGCGAGGAGCGACTGTCCCAAGGTCTGTCCCCCATAGACGCGGCGGACACCAGTGTGTGATTCACCGCGAAAGCTGTTCGAATCGAGTTGCGCGAGTTCAAGGATCGAGCTGACCGGTGGACGGGAAAGGCTGGCTAGGGCGGGCGTCGCCAATGGATGAGGCATAGCTGAAAAGTATAACTAGGTAATCTTGAATCAGTATTGCGGGCGCGCCCGCGGCCGATTCGGCACGTCGACACGAATCAGCCACGGCAGGAGGGGGATTGGCGAATCAGGTCGCTGGAACTAGCGGGGTGCGAATCGCTGTCCGGCGTCCAGGCGCAGGGCCTGTCCATTGAGCATTGGATTGTCGACGACCGCGAGTGCGAGCTTGGCGTATTCCTCCGGTCGGCCCATTCGCTTCGGGAACGCCGCGTCCTCGACGAGAGGTGCGACCTGCTCGTCGGTGAACTTCGCGGTGGCGCCGGTGGCGAACAAGCTGGGTGCAATTGCGACGACGCGGATGCCCTGCGGTCCGAGGTCTCGTGCCATGACCAGTGCCATCGCGGCGATGCCGGCCTTTGCGGCGCTGTAGGCGACCTGGCCGATCTGACCCTCGAAGGCGGCGATGGAGGAGGTGTTGACGATGACTCCACGCTCCTCGTCCTCGGGGTCGTTGCTGGACATGTGGAAGGCCTGCAGCCGATTGAGGTTGAAGGTGGAAATCAAGTTGAGATCGATGATCTTTCGAAAGCTGTCGAGGTCGTGGGGGCCGTTGCGGCCGAGGGTCTTCTTCACGGATCCGCCACCGGCGGTGTTGACGGCGATGTGAAGTCCGCCCAGTTCGGTCACGGCGTTGCCGAGAGCTTGTTCGGCTCCCTCGAAATCAGTGATGTCGATCGGATGGAAGATGCCGCCGATGTCGGTGGCGATTTCTTTGCCGTCACTGGTCTCCCGATCGAGAATTGCGACCTTGGCTCCCGCCGCGGCGAGGGCTTCGGCCGTCGCCCGGCCCATGCCCGATGCGCCGCCTACCACTACGGCCTTCTTTCCGGTGATATTCATACGTCGTCCTTAATCGTGTAGGTGTTCGCCTGTGAAGGCTTGAGTTAACTTATAGTACTATCTAAACTATGTGACGCGCGCTACCTTTAGGGGGCATAGGTGCGTTGTCCGAAGAATTCTCAGTGGCCGTGCGCGGCCGAACTGCTTGTCCCCATGAACGGAGCAATCGTGATTCTCAAGGTCGGTCAATCGTTGGCCAGCAATGTCGACACCACCACACTGATCGTGGTTCGCTCTCCTCAGGGAGGTGACGTGACACTGACCTGCGGTGGGTCTGCGATGGAAGAGGGCAAGAAGCCCTCGGGAGACGGTTCCACGATCGATCCGGCGAACACCGGTGGCGCCGTGCTCGGCAAGCGGTACGTCGACGAGTCTTCGGGTTTGGAGGTGCTGTGCACCAAGTCCGGTCAGGGGCAGCTCGCATTGGACGGGGTCGCGCTTGTGCTCAAGACCGCAAAGCCGCTTCCGTCCTCCGACTAGCAGTCTGCTTTTCGGCCAAGTAGTGCGTACCCAGAACGAAGACGAGTGGAGTGACGGATGAATATTTCGATGCTGCTGGACATGGCGGTCGATGGTTTCGGCGACCGCGTTGTCATCGGATCGAAAGACGCGGGCATCTCCGCGACGAGGTTGAACGAACTGGCAGTGGCCGGCGCAGACATGATCCGGAAATCGGGTGCTGATGCAGTGGTGTATCTGGCAGTCAACGGTCCGGCTTTTCCGGTCGCGATGTTTGCCGCTGCGCGCGCAGGCGTGCCGCTGGTTCCGGTCAACTACCGTTTGGGTCGCGAGCAGCTCGATTCACTTCTGTCGAATCATCCCCGAGCGCTGGGTATCGCTGACCCGAACCAGGCTGCCGTTCTGGCGAGTGCCGGACTGAGTGTGCATACGCCGGAAGAGTGGATGCGCTTGCTCTCGGGTTCGGACGTGACGACGGCCGATGAGGAGGAGGCTCTCGATGACGACGGCCCGGCGGTCGTCATCTATACCTCCGGCACGACCTCCGCGCCGAAAGGCGTGCTTCTTCGCCACGAGAATCTGTCGTCGTACGTGTTCGGATCGGTCGAATTTGCAAGCGCGGAGGATGCGGACGCGGCCTTGGTCAGTGTTCCGCCCTATCATATTGCGGCAGTAGCGAATGTGATCACGAATCTCTACGCCGGTCGTCGAACGATGGTCCTCGAGCAGTTCACGCCGGAGCAGTGGCTCGATACGGTTCGCAGTGAAGGCGTCACAAACGCTCTCGTGGTTCCCACGATGTTGGCCCGAATTGTGGATTCCGATGCGACAAAGGATATTCCGTCCTTGCGGGGCCTTGCATACGGCGGAGCGCCGATGCCCACTCGGGTTATCGAGCGAGCGCTGCAATTGTGGCCCGAGATCGGTTTTGTCAATGCTTATGGATTGACCGAGACCAGCTCGACCATCGCAGTTCTCGGCCCTGATGATCATCGAACAGCGATTGTCGGCGATGACGAAAAGGCCAGGGCACGACTTGGTTCGGTGGGTCGTCCGGTCCCCGGGGTCGAGATCGAGATTCGCGGAGACGATGAAACGGTCTTGGGGGCAGGAGAAGTGGGCCGAATCTGTGTGGCCGGTGACCAGGTGTCGGCAGAGTATGCAGGAGTTGGTCGGATGGTTGACGGCCGCGGCTTCTTCGATACGCGGGACAAAGGATATCTCGACGACGAGGGCTATCTTTTTGTCGGAGGTCGTGTGGACGACACCATTATTCGAGGCGCGGAGAACATCGCTCCCGCCGAGATCGAAGATGTGATTCTGCGGCACCCGGCCGTGCTGGATGTTGCCGTCGTCGGGATGCCGGACGAAGAGTGGGGGCAGCGAATCGAGGCGGCGGTTGTGCTTCGTCCGGGCGAGGGCGCCGATGTGGACGAATTGCGCGCCTTTGTGCGCGAGAAGTTGCGCAGTAGCAAGACACCTGAGCGAATCGTGTACTGGGACGAACTCCCGCGCACGGAGACGGGCAAGCTTGTCCGACGACATGTGGTCGAACGGCTCGGTACGCAGGTAGCACCTATCTGATCTGGTTACGTTCAGCTGCAGTCGATTTCGACTTCGCATCTTGGTTCGTGCCAACATCCGATCCTTGGAATCTCTTACATATATTACTAAGTTGACCTACTATTGGGTGGGGTCGAGTTGGATCATGCCGCTCGCCCAGTTGGCGTATCGGCATAGACATCATTTGCGCCCTATCGATCACGGAGGAATTCCATGAGCACATCGGAGATCACGGAAGCCGAACCCGAGGTTTACAGCTTCCTCGAGGACGACATTCAGCGGGCCCGGGACCTGGTCGGCATTTACCACGCCGTCACCCAGCGCGAGCAGTTCAGCCGGGTCACGCCGGACGTGGTGCGCAACTTCGCCCGCAGTTACGGAGACGACAATCCGTTGTTCGTCGATGAAGAATATGGACGTGACACACGCTGGGGTGGCCAGATTGCACCGCCGATGATCAACATCGGACTGCGCAAGGAACTGCTCGCAGATCGTGTCCCGCGCGAACAGCGTCGCCCGGCCTTCCGTGGTATCCACGTGTTTGTCTCCGGCAGCACAACCGACTGGTACCGACCTGTGTACGACGGTGACACCGTCTACTCGTTCCACGGCTTCGAGAAGGTTGAGCTCAAAGAGTCCGAATTCGCGGGCCGATCGCTACTCGTCACGCGTATTCACGTGCAGTTCAACCAGCGCGCAGAGGTCGTGCAGGCGCAGCGCGTGCTCACGATCCACACGGAGCGGCACGAGTCGAAGAAGCGAAAGAAGTATGACGCAATCGAGCCTGCGACATACACGCCCGAGGACATTGCGAAGATCGACGAGATCTACGCGGCCGAGAAGCCTCGAGGTGCAGAGCCTCGATACTGGGACGACGTACAGGTCGGCGAGAGCCTCGACCAGATGGCAAAGGGCCCGCTGACAGCTACCGACATGATGGTCTTCCATTCCGGTGGTTACGGTTTCGCGCCTTATACGCCGTCGGCCTCGCGCCTGACATACAAGAATCGGCAGCGCATCGCCCCGTTCTACATTCCCAACGAACAGGGCGTTCCTGATGTGGCGCAACGCATCCATTGGGATAGTGAGTACGCCCGCTCCATCGGCCTTCCGGCTGCATACGACTATGGAATGATGCGTGACTGCTGGCTGACGCACGTCCTGACCGACTGGATCGGTGACGGAGGCTGGATCGAGACGATGTCCAGTCAGATGCGTAAGTTCAACTACCTCGGTGATACCCACATCTTCACTGGAGAGGTTGTGGGGAAGAGAATAGAAGGCGACCGACACCTGATCGACATCGAACTCCGGGGAACAAGTCAGCGCGGCGAGGTGACCTGTCCGGCTACAGCGACGGTGTCGCTGCCGAGTCGGGAGTCCGACCTTGCCGTTCTCCCGACCGCGCCGGCGGAGTGGGAGCGGATTGCCGCGCAGATGCTCAAGCGCAACGGTGAGTTGCGTGCGCAGGCACGTTCTGGCTCGAAGGCTTGAGCAACCGCGCCGATCCGCTCACGTGCCGGCGAGTCGGGTAGCTCGGTGGCTGAGAAATTTCGTTACGGTGTGTCCCTAACTTCAGGAGGACCTGTGGACTTGAGCAGTTTGACGACGGTGATCGCAGAGCAGAACGATCATGTTCTGACGATTACGTTGAACCGCCCCGATCGGATGAATTCGTTCACCAATGTCATGCGGAGCGAGTTCCGTTCGCTGTGGCACTACGCGGCGGAGACGGACGACGTCCATGTTGTGGTCCTGCGGGCAAACGGGGATCGCGCATTCAGCACCGGGATGGACGTCAAGGAAGGGACGTACGTCGCCGAGAACGTATTCACCCGCCGAGACCCGGGCGCTGACCTGTCACCGAAGCAGAACGGGTGCTGGAAGCCTTTGGTCTGTGCAGTGCATGGCATGGTCGCGGGCGGTGCGCTGTACTGGATCAATGAGGCGGACATCATCATTGCAAGTGATGATGCGCAATTCTTCGACCCGCACGTTTCTTACGGCCTGGTCGCGGCGCTCGAGCCGATCGGGTTGGCGCACCGCATCCCGATCGGGGAGGTGCTGCGCATGGTTCTGCTCGGTCTCGACGAGCGGATGTCCGCGGAGCGTGCCCGCGAGATCGGACTGGTCAGTGAGATCGTGTCGCGCAGTGATCTGTGGGACCGCGCGCAGGATCTTGCCGGCCGGATCGCGGCCAAGCCGGCGGCCGCGATCCAGGGAAGTATTCGTGCGATCTGGGAGTCGAAGGACTCGACTCGTTCGCACGCACTCGCCACGGCGATGTCGTACACATCGTTGGGCAATCCGATCGGCAAGGCTCAGGTCAGCCGATCAGAGGTGCCTACGCGAAAGTACGAGGTTCGATGACCGCCGCGTTGGCGCACTGCGCCGGCACAATGCGCAAAGGGAGCTGAGATGGACTACGGCATGACTGCCGAACTCGAGGATTTCCGCGCCGAGGTGCGGGCATTCGTGAAGGCCAACGCGCCTGCGATCGCGCCCAAGGCGGGGGTGCGCACGGCAGAGGATGCGGAAGAGCTTGCGTTACTGAAGGACTGGACACGAAAGCTCTTCGATGCTGGATACGTGGGTGAGTCGTGGCCGGAACGTTTCGGGGGGCAAGGTAATCCGGAATCGATGGAACGCGAGGTGATTGTGGGGGAAGAGTTGGCTCGCGGCCGCACCCCCGCCGCGGTTCAGGGGGCCTCCAAACTTGTCTCGAACGCACTGCTCGACTATGGAACCGAGGAACAGCGAAAGGCGTTCCTGCCCGGCATTCGTTCCGGTGAGCTGATCTTCTGTCAACTTTTCAGCGAGCCGAGTTCCGGTAGCGACCTGGCTTCACTGCGTACGAAGGCGATACGTACCGACGACGGCGGGTTCCGGATCAGCGGACAGAAGGTCTGGACGACCAACGGTCAGTGGGCTGATTACGGCTATCTGCTGGCGCGTACGGATCCGGAAGCGTCGAAGCATCGGGGGATCAGTGCTTTCATCATTGATATGCGATTGCCGGGCGTGGAGGTGCGCCCCCTCCGCGAGATGACTGGCACTTCGGACTTCAATGAGGTGTTTCTCGACAATGTCGAGGTAGGTCCCGATGCTCTGATCGGTGATCTGAACCAGGGTTGGGTGATTGCCAATTCCAGTCTTGGACATGAACGCAGCGCAGTCGCAGCCAGCGCAGCCCGGCTGCAGCAGAATGTTTCCGCTCTCGTCGATCTCGCCAAGAAGGTGACGAGGAACGGACGTCCCGCTATCGAAGACGGCGCCGTACTGGACAAGCTCGGTCAGTTGACTGCGTCGGTCGAAGCGCTCTCGGCGATGGTGTACGCCAACGTAAGTCGGTGGTCACGGAAGACAGAACGGGTCTTCGACGGCCCGATGGCAAAACTGTTCTTCAGCGAATTGGGAGTCGAGATCGCGCGATTCGCGCTCGAGCTCAGTGGTGAGGCCGGCGTTCTTGTCGAGCGCGACCCGAATGCAATCGATTGTGGGCGTTGGCAAGACGAATTCCTGTATGCCCGCGCTTATACGATCGCGGGCGGAAGTTCCGAGATCATGCGCAACATTATCGCGGAACGTGGATTGTCAATGCCGCGCTGACGCAGGGATTTACATAGCCGGCGCCGCCGATTTCAGGATGTGCATCGCTCCGGCAAGGGGAGACTCGTGATATTCGAGTCTCCCCTTTTTTGTTCGGAGCCATCACCGAAGAAATAAAAGAATTGACCTAGTTAACTATGTGATCTATCTTATAGTTACACGCGTTCTATCGGCGCGATCGGATGCCGGGTGGCGCCTTATGGGCGGGCCGGGGGAGCAATGGCTTCCTCGTCGGCAGAACTGGAGGCAGTCAATGGCGGGAATCAGAGACGGGTTGGGTGCTCTGTGGTTGGCACCCGATGGCGCGAACATGATCCAGCAGGATGGTCGATGGGTCACATGGGGTGAGGTTCGCGTCCTCGCTGAACGTATCGACGAGCAACTCAGCCGGGTGGGATGCGACGAGGGTTCTCGTGTCGGCGTTGTTCTGGGAAACAGGATGGAGTCCGTCGCGGCCCTCGTGGCCATCCTCGGCAAAGGGCGAACAATCGTCACGCTGAACCCGATGCAGCCGGCTGCACGTCTGTCATCGGACCTGGTGAGTTCCAAACCGCAGGTCGTTCTCGGCCCCTCGAGTGTCTGGAAGGAGACTGAATTCTTTTCGGCTGCTGAGGATTCGGGAATTGTGGGCTTCGCTGTAGATGGCGTCGAGCTCCGACAATGCAGTGGCGGATCCTCGGCAACGATCGAAGCCCTGCACACCGAGGAGCATCCGGTGGCGGTGGAAATGTTCACCTCTGGAACAACAGGACCTCCGAAACGGGTCCCGCTGACATGGCGCCAGCTCGATTCCGCGATGTCAGCGGTGCACGGCCATACCGGTGCGGCCGGCCCTGAACGCGACCCGCTCACCGGACGGGTGTCATTGGTGTTCTTGGCGATGGTTCACATCGGCGGCCTGTGGGCAGTTCTGCAGGCGCTCACCGAAGCTCGACCCTTTGTCCTACTCTCGCGATTCACCGTAGACGGGTGGGTTACCGCGGTATCCGAGCATCAACTGCGGGTCGCCAGCTTGCCCCCGGCGGCAATGCGATCGGTACTCAGTGCCGATATCCCGGCAGAGAAGCTGTCGAGCTTGCGTGCGGTGACGGCAGGCACGACCTACGTCGGCCCGGATCTGGCCGAGGAGTTCACGCACCGGTACGGCGTGCCCGTATTGATCATGTACGGTGCCACCGAGTTTTCCGGTGCCATCGCCGGATGGACCAAGCCGCTGCATACCGAATGGTGGGCGCGCAAGCGTGGCAGCGTCGGGCGGCCGTTTCCGGGCGTGCATCTGCAGACTGTCGACGACAACGGAGAGGTCCTGCCGGTCAACGAGACCGGAAAGCTCGAAGTGCGGGCGGGTCAGACCGGTAAAGGTGCGAACGGTTGGCTGCGTACCAGCGATCTCGCGCACATCGACGAGGACGGATTCCTGTATATCGACGGTCGAGCTGACGACGCAATTGTCCGGGGCGGCTTCAAAGTTCACCCGGAGGTCGTTTCGAACGCCTTGCGTGCGCATCCGTCGATCCTCGACGCGAGTGTGTACGGGAAAGCTGACGATCGGCTAGGACAGGTGCCGGTCGCTGTTGTCGAGCTTGTGGACGGTGCGATTCCTTTGGTCGAGGACGAAGTGAAGACATTCCTCCGTGGCCAGTTGACCGGTTACGAGGTGCCCGTCGATATCCACACCGTCGACGAACTTCCGCGGGGAGTATCACTCAAGATCGATCGTCGCCGACTGCTGGAGTTGGTGGCAGATCTCGAAGCTGCCCGAGTTTGACGCAGGCGATCGTTAAACGCCTTTTCGAATCGCTCGTGGTACCACTCAAACGAATTCGGGCTGCTGCCCGGTAATGCAAGGAGTACAACATGACTGCAGTCATCGTAGAAGCAGTGCGCACCCCGGTCGGCCGACGCAACGGCGGATTGTCGAGCGTTCATCCGGCCGATCTGTCGGCCGTAGTTCTCAATGCGTTGGTCGAGCGCGCCGGTATCGACCCTTCAATTGTCGAGGATGTCATCTGGGGTTGCGTCCAGCAGGTCGGAGACCAGGCCAACGACGTTGCTCGCAATGCGGTGCTGGCCGCCGGCTGGCCTGAATCCGTTCCGGGGGTGACGGTCGACCGTCAGTGCGGTTCGTCGCAGCAGGCGCTCAACTTTGCCGTCGCCAGTGTTGCAGCGGGACACTACGACGTTGTCGTTGCCGGTGGTGTCGAGTCGATGTCCCGAGTGCCGATGGGGTCCGCGGGAACCTTCGAGGGGAGCCCGTACAGCCCGGCTTACATGGAGCGCTACAACGGAGTCAAGCCGAACCAGGGCGTTGGTGCAGAGGCGATCGCGGAGAAGTGGGGTCTGACGCGAAATGACCTGGACACGTTCGCAGTTCAGTCACATGAACGTGCAGCAGCTGCTCAGGATGCAGGGCTGTTCGACCACCAGATCGTTTCGGTGACGACGCCGGACGGCACCGTGGTCTCGCGAGATGAGGGAATCCGTCGCGGCTCTTCTGTCGAATCACTCGGAAAGCTCAAGACGGTCTTCAAGGAAGACGGTGTCATCCATGCGGGTAACGCGTCACAGATCTCGGACGGCGCGTCGGCGCTGCTGATCATGAGCGAAGAGGCCGCTGCGCGGTACGGGGTGACTCCGATAGCGAAGATTCACTCGGTCGCTGTTGTCGGAGACGACCCGATCATCATGCTCACAGCTCCGATCCCGGCCACGAAGAAGGTGCTCGAGAAAGCTGGTCTGACTGTCGACGATATCGGTGTCTTCGAAGTCAACGAAGCTTTCGCGAGCGTGCCACTTGCGTGGCTGGCAGAGGTCGGAGCGGACCCCGCGCGGGTCAACCCCAACGGAGGTGCAATTGCTCTCGGGCATCCCCTCGGTGGATCGGGCGGACGAATTCTGACGGACATGCTGCATCACATGCTTCGCAACAACATCCAATACGGCTTGCAGACGATGTGCGAGGGCGGCGGACAAGCCAACGCCACCATCCTCGAGCTCGTGAACGCGCGCTGAAACCCGATCCAGCACAAGGAGGAGACAACAATGAGCGAAACGAACGAACCCGCGGTTCTCGTAGAGCGAGTGGGCAATGTCATGGTGATTACGATCAACCGTCCGTCAGCACGTAACGCGGTGAACTCCGCAGTAAGTGCGGGCGTCGGCGGAGCATTGGACGAAGCTGCCGCGGACCCCGATGTGCGTGCGATTGTTCTGACAGGAGCAGGGGAGAAGTCCTTCTGTGCGGGTGCTGACCTCAAGGCTATTTCGAGAGGTGAATCGGTGTACGCGCCGAATAATCGGGAATGGGGATTTGCCGGTTTCGTCAACAAGTACACCGACAAGCCCACGATTGCCGCGGTTAACGGAACGGCACTGGGCGGTGGCACGGAGTTGGCGATGTCCGCGGATCTCATCGTTGCGGCCGAAAATGCAACCTTCGGTTTGCCCGAGGTCAAGCGTGGGCTTATTGCGGGCGCTGGTGGTGTCTTCAGGTTGCCTGAACAGATGCCGCAGCGACTGGCAATGGAAATGATCTTTACCGGCGATCCGATCAGTGCCGCCCGCGCACTCGAGGTCGGTCTGATCAACCAGGTTGTGCCCGAGGGGCAGGTTGTCAGTGCGGCTGTCGAACTGGCACAGCGGATTGCGGTCAACGCGCCGTTGTCGGTGCAAGCCAGTAAGCGCGTCGCTTACGGTGTCGTGGACTCGATCCGCGTCGAGGAGGCTGACCGGTGGGTTTTGTCGGCCGCCGAGTGGGATCAGCTCGCAACTAGTGAGGACTCCAAGGAGGGGCCTCGCGCGTTTGCGGAAAAGCGCGAGCCGGTCTGGAAAGCACGCTGAACCGAGTTCTCTGATTATTCCGAAACGACCCGGGTTGCACTTACTCAAATGCAATCCGGGTCGTTTTGTGTTGGCTTGCTGCCTCGTAGTCTTGGTTCGGCTCAGACGTTGACGAGGCGGCGACGGTGGTAGCTCACCGAACCGTCGAGTAGCTCGTCGACTTTGATTCGGCGGATGAGTAGATGCAGGTCGTGCTCCCAGGTGAATCCGATTCCGCCGTGTACTTGCAGCGCCGTCTGAGCGGCGGAGCTGGTTCCCTCACCGGTGAACGCTGCGGCCGCCGCGACGGCCCGAGCGCGGACACCGGGGTCGTCCCCGTCGAGAGCCACAGCCGCGGCCCACAATGCCGCGCGCGATGCCTCGATTGACAGGGCCATATTTGCGCAATGGTGTTTAACGGACTGGAAGCTTCCGATCGGTTGCCCGAACTGCGTGCGTTGCCCTGCGTATTCGACCGTGAGGGCGAGGAGTGCTTCTGCGGCGCCGAGCGCGTCGACGGCTCGGAAGGTTGCCAACTGATCACGAACGAAACCCACTGTGCCGCTGGATAGCAGCGTCCACTCGCCGGCTTCGAAGGTGAGATCAATCTCGGCTACCGCCCATGACCGCGTTACATCCAGAGTTTCGAGGACACGCGTGCTGACGGCTGCGATGTCCACTACTGCGGCGACCTCGGCGCCGTCGATAGTGGATGTGACGAGAAGGAGTCGGTGGGCGTCTATCAGGCCCGTTATCGGAGCCGTAGTTCCCTGTACTCGAAGTGATGTCCCTTCGACTGTGGCATGCAGCGCGGAGTTTTCGGGTGAGCTGAGCGCCGGCACGACCAAGGACGCCCCGTCAGTGGTCTCGTCGAGGGCCTGGTGGCCGATTTGTTCGAGTAAGCGGGCCGCCGCAGCCAACTCGGCCACGGGTACGGGGCTTCCTGCGCGGCCGTGCTCCTCTGCCAGCACCAGCAGATCGACGTGCGTGCCACCCATCTCTGTTGTGAGAAGACCGATCAGACCCGACTCGGCAAGACGGCGAAGGCGTGCCGGCGAAACTCGCGCCGGAGCATCGTCTATCAACGGGCGGCGTTCCATGAGGGGTGAGTTCTTCACCAACCAGGCCCGTTCGGCCTCCGCTAGGGCTACCTGCTCGTCACTCAGCGCGAAGTCCATGGCTCTCCTCTATAAGTCGTATTTCTTGACATAGTTAACCATGTCATCTACCTTTTCGGTAGTGACGCCAAGGAGTGCGTCTGCATCGAGAGTCCACTTCCTTCCTTCGTTGTCTGGTCTGGCGTCGAGTGGTCGTCGCTGCATCCGTGTGGCTCGCTCAGGATAGTGTGCACCACTTATTCGGCGGTCGCGCTGAGCGGCCTGAAACCTCCTCGGAAAATCAAACGTCACACTTTGGCGTAGTTGTCTCTGCGTCTTCACGTTATCCAGATAACTTAGTTATGTAAGAAGAGATGGGAGTGCGACGGTGGAATTCCTGCGTGTCGAACGTCGCGACGGTGTCGTAACGGTTGTGATGTCGCGTCCGGAGAAGAAGAACGCGGCGAATTTGGAGATGTGGCGCGAACTGGCCGAGACGTTCACCAGTGTCGAGCATTCACATACCGACCGCGTGTTGGTGCTGACGGGAGACGGCGGCGACTTTTGTTCCGGCGCCGATCTGGCAAGTGTGAACGGTGATCCTCTCGACTTCATGTCCGATGCGAGTGATGCGGCACGCGCGTTGCACGCGTTGACAATTCCGACGATCGCCAAGGTGGACGGTGTCGCCGTCGGCGCGGGGTGGAACCTCGCGCTGGGCTGTGATCTGGTGGTTGCCAGCGATCGAGCTCGGTTCTCGCAGATCTTCGTTCGTCGTGCGCTCTCCGTCGACATGGGCGGTTCCTGGTTACTCCCAAGGTTGGTCGGAATTCAGAAGGCGAAGGAAATCGCTTTTTTCGGTGACATGTATTCCGCGGCGGAGGCAGCAGAAATGGGTTTGGTCACGCGGCTGGTGCCGGTAGCCGACCTCGACGCAACTGTGGACGAGATGGCCGAGCGGCTCGCTGCGGGACCCGCGCGTGCGCTCTCCCTGACAAAACAGCTTCTCGATGCGTCTGCAGACGGGGGGAGTCTGGAGTCTGCATTGAGGTTGGAAGCACAGGCTCAGGGCAACAACATCACGGGTGGCGATGCGGCTGAAGCGAAGGCGGCGTTCCTCGGGAAGCGGGCGCCGGTATTCCGCTGAGACTGTTCGAGGGTTATCCGATGCCGCCCCAACATCTTTCATGAAACAGGTCAACTAGCGTGACCGTGCGTCGCGCAGATCGTCACGACAGCGAGGCGTGTTCTAGTACGGGCGGTCGCCGGAGATAGTGACTCGATGCATTTCGCGAACGCCTTCGCCGGTGTCGTGGCACGCGTAGTGCTGAGTGGTGCGGTTGTCCCAGAACGCGACTGATCCCTCTCTCCAACTGAACCGGCACTGGTACTCAGGCTTTGTCGCCTGCCGGTACAGGAATTGGAGGAGAGAGTCGCTCTCGCGAAGGTCCATGCCGACGATTCGGGTCGTGAAAATTTCGTTGACGTAGAGCAAAGGTGCTCCGGTGTCCGGATTGGTTCGCACAACCGGATGCTCGACGGGCGGAAAGCGTTTGGCCATAGCTGCGCGATCTTCTGGCGCCAGTCCTGGTCCGAAGGCTCGGTCGAAGTCGTGGATTGCGCGTAGTGGCCGCAGTGCTCCCTGCATCTGGGGGCTCAGACCCGCGAATGCTGCTTCCATGTCTGCCCATAGGGTGTCACCGCCGACGGGGGGAATTTCGACGGCGCGCAAGATCGAGCCGAATGACGGATGCTCACGCCAACTGACATCGGAGTGCCAATAGTCCTCGCCGTACGGGAAATTCGCGCGTGCAGTAGCGACATCCGGTGCCCTCCGGAGCGTCATCAACTCGGATCGATCGGCAGTGGCCACGGGATGTGCTTCGAGCGTGCCGAACAGGCGACCGAAGTCGAGGTGCTTGTCAGGGGTCATGCGTGTCTGATCGCGAAAAAAGAGAACCTTGAATTCGACCAGCGCTTTCCTTAGTTCGGCGACTATTTCTGGACGGAGGGTTCCGTCGAGTTCGACGCCGTGAACTTCTGCGCCGATGCGGCTGCTGAGAGGGCGAACATGGATCATGAGACCTCGTTTCCGGGTTGAGTGGAGACGGCGCATGCATTCGATTTGTCGAATACGAACGTAGGATTGCGTTGCAATCAAACAACTGTTTTAAACTAAATCACATGCCTTACTGCAGGGTCAATGGTTGAGAGGAGGGGCGTGAGAGAATCAGAACCATGCGCGAGGCGTCACAGTTGTCGGTCCGTGAACGAAACCCCGTCGAGTTATTGCAGGTAGCGGAGCAGCTCTTTGCTGTCCACGGGATCGACGGTGTATCCCTACGGCAAATCGGCAGTGCGGCGGGCCATCGCAATCCCGCAGTTGTGCAATACCACTTCGGGTCGAAAACGGCTCTGCTGCAGGCGATCCTCGAGTATCGACTGCCCCCGATCAACGCCGCACGACTCGAGTTTCTCGACCGGATGCGCAGCGAGGGACGTCAGGATGAATTACGTGCCCTCGTCGAGTCCATGGTGCGACCTCTGGTTGACCTCGATCCGCACACCAACCACTACGTGGCATTTCTTGCTCGACTGATGTCCGACCCGGAGAAACGCGCCGGTGCATATGCCACCACGATCGACCATGTGGTGAGCGCGCAAATTGCGGCTGAGGGGATCAAGGCAGCGCTCACTGAACTGTCCGAACCGCTGCGTCGGCATCGGCACTCGATGGCTGTCGAGCTGATGATGCACACGATTGCGAATCGTCAATCTCGGATGGTTGCGGGCGAAGACCAGGAACTGACCCGCGAAGAGTTCGAGACCGACCTCGTCGATGCGATGGTCGGATTGCTCACGGCGCCGCCCACATTTGTCGAGGGCCGCTAGGAAGCTGACTGCTCGAGTCACGATTGAGGAGTGCGTTACGAACTGCTCGTATTGGGTGGCGATGCGGCCGACGTCACGCGATCGCTTCCACTTCCCGAGTATTCCGCGAGGGCCATTTCACGTTCGGCACCAAGCTTCTCCGAGTGTCGTGGAACATTGACGGTATCCAAGTCGTTTGATGCTGTGTCCAACACGATGTCGGAGAGTTGCTGGATACCTGTTTTGGTTCCGAGGACGGCATTGGGCATGAAAATGGTACAGATCAGGGCGATGACGGCGAACGGAACGGAATAGAGGAATACCTCTCCGACGCCTTGGCCGTATGCAGACTCGACAGTGTTGCGCACCTGATCGGACAAGGCCGGGAGGTTCGGGAGATTACCGTCCGTTAGTCCGCTTGCCGATCGCGCGATGCCTGCTTGCTGTAGGCCCTGCTCGATCTCGGTATCGACTCGAGTGGAGAGGACAGCACCGAACACTGTCACGGCCAGGACACCGCCCAGGCTACGGAAGAACGTGGTGGCGGAGCTGGCAGCGCCGATCTCGAGTACGCTTGCGGAATTTTGTACGACGAGAGTCAGGTTCTGCATCAGCATGCCGAGGCCGAGACCGACCAGCGGTGTGGCCAGGAAAATCACGGTAAAAGGAGTGTCGACTCGCAGGGTCGAGAGCAGGAAAACGCCGACCGTGAGGAGGGAAGCGCCTGTGATCAACCATCGCTTCCACTTCCCTGTCCTGCTGATGAGAGCGCCGACGACGGTGGAGGCGATGAGGTTGCAAGCAACTTGCGGCAAGGTGATCAGACCCGCTCCTGTGGCTGTGGCACCACGACTGAGCTGCATGTACTGGCTGAGGAAGATCGAGACGCTGTAAATGACGATGCCGACGGACACGCTGGCCACGACCGCCAACGTGAAGGTCCGTTGCCGGAACATGTGCAGGGGGAGGACGGGGTTCTTCACTTTGCTCTCGACGATCAGGGTTACGACGATCAGCACTACTGCACCGACACCCAGACACCACGACAGCAAGGATTCCCACGCGAATTGCTTGCCGCCCAGCGAGAGCCAGATGAGAAGCGTCGAGATCGCGGCAATGAGCAGAATCGACCCGGCATAGTCGATATTGGTAGCGCCCCTACGTGTCGGCACAATGAGCTTCAACTGGATGACGATCATCGCGATCACTGCAACGGGAATAACGAGGTAGAAGTTCCAGCGCCAGCCGACTGTGTCGGTGACAAAGCCACCGAGGAGAGGGCCGCCGGCTGTGCCGGTTACGACGACAGCACCGAGGACGCCCATGTACTTTCCACGCTCGCGAGGGCTGATGATGTCAGCGATCGCGACTTGGGAGAGTGCCATCAGTCCGCCGGTTCCGACTCCCTGTATCAACCGCGCTCCGATCATCAGCGTGGGCTCGTGTGCAAATCCGGCGGCGAGTGAACCGGCGATGAAGATAGCGAGTGCGATTTGCAACAGACGTCTGCGATTGAAGAGGTCGGCCAGTTTGCCCCAGATCGGGGTGCTCACCGTGGTCGTGAGCAGGGCTCCGGTGACAATCCAGGTGAGCGTCGATTGATCACCGTGAAGATCGGACACGATACGCGGGAGAGAAGTGTTGACCACCGAGGTCGACAAGATGCCAACCAGCATTCCAATGAGGATGCCGGCGAATGCTTCGTTCACTTGGCGTCGGGACATCGTCGGCGATGAGCCGTTCTCGGCCGTCGTTTCGGTCATGGGATTCCTCGAGAGCTGTGCGATCCGAAAAGTATGTGACGAAAGTCAAACATATATAGTTGATTTAAGCAACTAAAATCGACGGAAGATGTGCAGTGTGTGTCGTGGCAAGATCTATGCTGATCCTGTGAGTTCGACACAACGTGAAGCCGATATCCGCTCGATTCAAGCGGGGATCAGTCAGCTCGTGCGGGGTTCGAGGAAGGCGTTGATCACGAATGTGGCTCTGATAGCGCCCGAGATGGCGCCGGCCGCTTTTGTCATCATGACGCAAATTGCGGACACGTTTCCGGCATCGCCGGCAGCGCTGATTGCCGCCACAGGATTGGACAGAAGTGTGGTGAGTCGACATCTCACGGCTCTCACCAGGGACGGCTATCTGGTCTCTGAGCCTGATCCCCATGACGGCCGCGTGGCTTTGTTCTCCCCGACGCCCGATGCCGCGGAGAAGTTCAGTGCGGTCAGTAAGGCGAGGCACGGCTGGACAGCAGACGTGGTATCGGATTGGACGCAGCAGGATGTGTCGGTGTTCGTCTTGTTGCTGGATAGGTTCAATCAATCTGCCTACGGAAATTGAGGACTGTAGCGACCAATGAGAGCGACTGGGCAAGACGAGTATTCGTGGTGTTCGTAATCCGCGGAATCGAAATCGGTGCGCTGTTTCCTCGCATGCCGATTTCGATTCCGTTCTGATCTCGGACTAGACCGGGCCCATACGAATCGCGCCGTCGATTCGGATGGTCTCGCCGTTGATCATGGCGTTGTCGACGATCGCCAGCGCGAGCTTGGCGTACTCCGTCGGAGCGCCCAAACGGGACGGATGGGGGACCTGGGAGGCGAGCGACTCCCTCACTTTGTCGGACAGGCCGCCGAGGATCGGCGTCTCGAAGGTACCGGGCGCGATCGTAACGACGCGTACGAACTTGCGTGCCAGATCGCGAGCCGCGACGATGGTCAGCCCCGCAACGCCGGCCTTGGAAGACGAGTAGGCGGCCTGGCCGATCTGTCCTTCGAAGGCAGCCACGGATGCGGTCATGATGATGATGCCGCGCTCTCCGTCGACCACGTCGTTCTTGACCATGCGGGCAGCGGCCAGTCGCAATACATTGAACGTTCCGACGAGATTTGTACTGATGACATCTTGATAGAGCTCCAGGCTCCCTGGTGTGCCGTCTTTTTCGACCACGCGCAGTTTTCCGCCGCGTCCAGCGCAGTGCACGACTGCCCGCAACGGGGCTTTGCTCTCCGCCTCGGCGAGGGCGGCGTCGACAGCCTCGGGATCACGGACGTCGGCCGGCATGAATGTAGCCAGGTCGCCTAGTTCCTTGGCTACTACTTCGCCGTTCGAGGATGGCAGATCGATGATTACTGTCGGGACGCCGCGGGCTAGGAAAGCCTCTGCGGTCGCCCGCCCGAGGCCGGAAGCGCCGCCGGTAACTGCAGCAGACGCGTTGGTGAGGTCCATGGTGTGCCTTTCGATGAGGTGAGTGCGGAATTGGTCGTTTCGAACGAGCCGGGAGGTCCACCCTTGTTTATAACTTAGTTATAGAGGTAATATTTGTCTATTAAACCGGCAGTTCGAGGAGTGATGTGCTGTCGATCAGACGGATGGAGTGGTAGTGAATTCGATCGACACGGGACTGCTGATCCTGCGGGTCTGCTTGGGCCTGACCATGGCCGCGCACGGATACGGGAAACTCTTCCGAGGTGGCCGAATCCCAGGCACTGCACGATGGTTCGAGAGCATCGGCATGCGACCGGGACTGGTGCACGCGTGGTTGGCTGCTGCCACCGAAGTTGCTGCGGGCATCTCTCTTGCGTTGGGCCTGCTCACTCCGTTCGCTGCTGCGGGCTTTGTCGCCCTGATGTTTGTCGCGGCGTGGACTGTGCACCGCGACAAGGGATTCTTCATCGCCGGAGACGGGTGGGAGTACAACATGGTGCTCGCAGTTGGTGCTGTCGTCGTCGCGATCACCGGACCCGGAACGGCAAGCCTCGATAACCAGTTCTTCGGTGGCGAGTTGTTCGCCGGCTGGGCAGGCGGTCTCACGGCGGCGGTCGGCGGCCTAGTGGCGGCGGGAATTCTGCTCGGAAGTGCCTATCGCCCCGAAGTTGTTGCCGCGGAACCTGCTCGAGGTTGACCGTGAAAACTGTTGAAGGTCAAAATGTTAACTGGATCAGTAGTGTCCGGAGTCGCGTGTGACCGGCCGGGGGTTGGTCAATCTCCGGGACGTCGGCGGTTTGCCGCTCCTAGGCAAGGGCGCGACCGCGCACGGCATCCTGTATCGCGGAGACGCTCCTTACCCCGGCGATTCCGTGATTCCCGAAATTGCATTGTGGCCACCCAAGAGCGTCATTGATCTGAGAGGTGCAAGGGAACGTGCTCGGTTTGCCTATGAATGGCCGGTAGGAACCAGCGTGCATCACGTACCGCTTTCTGCCGCTGCGGCCCCCGACGCTCAGCCGAGCGATCTGTCAGTCGTCTATGCGCGCATGATCGACCGCGGCAGTTCCTGGGTCGGTGAACTTCTTGATCTGGTTACCCAGCCAGAGGGCCCAGTTTTGTTGCACTGCACGGCCGGTAAGGACCGTACCGGTGTTGCGGTAGCGGTATTGCTTCTTGCTGCAGGCGTGCGGCCTGAGGCCGTCGTCGATGACTACGTGCGTACCGAGCGGACTCTGCCTGACCTCATGGCTCGATGGTTCGACGTCGGTGTGCGCACCGCGAAGTCGCCGCCGCTTCCGGAGCAGTACATGCACGCGCCGTCCTCGGCGATCGAACCGATCGTCGAACGAATCACCGCAACGCGTGGGGGACCGGCGCAGTGGATGCTCGATCACGGTGCGGATCCTGTCCTGCTCGACATGTGGCGAACTCGACTGCACGGAGCCCCGGTGCCGGCGCTCATCCAACGGGCGGATGGAGTGTGAAGGGTTTGCCGGGTTCGATGTGCAGGGCTGAGGTCATCAGTGATCTCAGCGAATTGTGGTACCGAGAGGGTTTTCACTCACACCGAAGTTGGGTCGACGTTCTACCCGAGAAATGTGCGGAGAATGCGCTTACCCGAATCGTGTACGTCGCGGCCGACGGCGCACAGAGCGAGACCACGGTTGGTGAGATCTACTCTGCTGCAGAAGATGTTGCTTCGGCCCTGCGAGGGTACGGCATCGGTTCGGGTGACTCTGTAGCAGTTCAGCTGCCCAATTGTTTCGAGGCATCGGTAGCCTACGTCGCCGTACTTCTGGCAGGCGCGGTACTGGTTCCGATTGTGCATGTGTACGGCCCGAACGAGGTGCAGTTCATTCTCGAGCAATCAGAGGCGAAGCTGTTCATCCAGCCGAACCAATGGCGCTCGATCAACTACGGTGATCGGGTCGGGGATTATCGGGATATCGTCACCCTCGAACGAATTGTCGTGGTTGGTGACGACGGCCCGGATGGTTGTCTCGCATGGTCGGATTTGAGCACGCATGCGACATACACAGCTCCCGCAGTACATGCGGACGACATTGCGCTGCTTATCTATACCTCCGGGACCACAGCGGCCCCGAAGGGTGTTCAGCACAGTCATAATTCGCTGCTTTCGGAGGTCAGGTCTGCTTCCCGCTATCTCCGCGGCCGCGACGATTCGGTGCAACTCGTTTCCTTTCCGCCCGGACACATTGCCGGCGTCTCCAGTGTGCTGCGCCCTCTTGTACACGGCTGGAACGCGGTGTACATGCAGATGTGGGATCCGGAACTTGCTGTCGAACTGATCTCGTCCCATCGGGTGACTGCGACAGGTGGAACCCCATTTCACCTTGCCGGGATCCTCGACGTAGACGGTGTTGCCGACAAGCTGACGACGTTGTCCGACTTCCTCATTGGTGCATCCACGGTGCCGGAGGATCTCGTGCGTCGGGCGCAGAGAGTCGGTATTGCAACTTTTCGTTGCTACGGATCCACTGAGCATCCGACGGCCACATCAGGGGGCGTCGACGATCCCGAGGATGCGCGTTTGGGAACAGACGGCGCACCGATGGACGGGGTACGTGTGCGTGTCGTCGATGAACTCGGCATCGATGTTCCGGTCGGGGGCGACGGCGAGATCATACTTCGAGGTCCGGACCAATTTGTCGGCTATCGCGACAGTAGCCTCAATGCCGAGGCATTCACTGAGGACGGGTGGATGCGGACCGGCGATCTCGGGCACCTGGATGTCGATGGTCGGCTGACGATCACCGATCGTATGAAGGATGTCGTCATCAGGGCTGGTGAGACGATGTCTTCCGGCCAGATCGAAGACGTGCTCGTCACGCACCCGGCGATCCGGGAGGGCGCGATCGTTGCAGCTGCGGACGAACGTTACGGCGAAGTGGTCGCGGCCGTTGTCGTACTTTCTCCGGGCATGAAACTTGAACTCGCCGGACTTCGTGAGCATTTCGCGGCGTCCGGGCTCGCCAGAGTGAAGACACCCGAGCGGCTTGTTGTCGTTGACGAGCTCCCTCGAACAGCGCTCGGCAAGATTCGTAAGGCGGAGCTCCGCTCCGCGCATTTCACCTGAGAATGGTCCGCGGAAGATGCTCTCGGAGTTCAGTCTTCAGATTCCGGGTATATTCCGGGCCCGGTTCTGCTGAGTGGAATGCGTCTATTGACATCGTGCCGAAACCTCAGAATCATGTTCCCAGAATGACAATCTCACTTTTGGATTGTCCGAAATCCGAAGGATCTTCCATGACAACGGAATCCGAACATACCGAACTCCTCGCCGATCTGAGCGTCCGAGCTGGCGATGCCAGTCACAGTTGGCAAACAAATCTCGAGGTTTCCAACGTGCG
The DNA here is from genome assembly GCF_019334125.1 of Rhodococcus globerulus. NCBI lineage: Bacteria > Bacillati > Actinomycetota > Actinomycetes > Mycobacteriales > Nocardiaceae > Rhodococcus > Rhodococcus globerulus. Next base: position 3,353,538 of record NZ_CP079698.1, on the reverse strand, counting down.
GCCACTGACCGGCGGAACATCGAGCCTGACCTTCATCGCCGACGTTTCGGGTGGGACAATCGACGAATCTGTCGTCCTCAAGGTTGCGCCTCCAGGACTGGCACCCGTTCGAAATCGAGACGTGCTACGTCAGGGACGTGTCATGCAGGCGTTGCAGGGTGCTGCCGGGGTGTCGACACCGGCAGTCTATTTCGAGGACGCGGGTGATCCTCCTTTCGTGGCAATGCAAATGGTCGCTGGAGAATGTGTGGAACCACTGCTCGATGCTCAACGTCCTCGAGACGGGGCGGCGCGTGCGCAAACACGCGAGAGGTACCTCTCCGCTACGCGGATGCTTGCTCATCTGCATTCGGTCAAGCCTTCCGATATTGGTCTGGGTGACGAGCCGGTGGTGTCGCTGGGCGATGAAATCGACAGGTGGACCAGAGCATTCGAGACAGTTTCGGATGATCTGAGCGGTGACTATCTGCGATGTGCAAAGGCATTGCATGCGACGATGCCAGTCCCGGCGGAACCCGTCGTCAACCACGGTGACTATCGATTGGGTAACACGCTCTGTGAGGGAGACCGTGTCACAGCGTTGATCGACTGGGAAATCTGGTCGGTCGGTGACCCGCGAATCGATCTCACCTGGCTCACCTACTTCACCGATGAGGCCGCCCACCCCGCGGCCTACTCAGAAAAGCCTTGCGGTACACCAACTGTCGACGAGGTTGTCCGGATCTACGAGCAGACCCTGGGTCGGCCAGTCGAGGACATCGAATGGTTTCACGCACTCACGCGGTACAAGGAAGCCGCCGCGACAGCACTATTGATCAAACGTGGACGCAAACGCGGAGCATTGAGCCCGGCATTCCAGAAGATGGAACCCGCACTGCCTGGCCTGCTGACAGAAGCACTCGCGCTGATCGGATATTGATCGCGGCAATCGAAGAACGAGAGCATACGTGATGTCCGAACCACTTCGCGATGTAGATAACGCACCGCCGGTGATCGCGGGTGGGAGTCAACTCCGTCGAGTGCCTAAGCCTGGTCGGCAGGCCTCGTACGACGGCGAGGTGAAGTTACTGATCCGGGCTACCCAGACTGTGATGTTGAGTAAGGGGTGTACCGATCAGCCCAAAATTGCCGAAATCGTCCGCGAGGCGGGAATGTCGAATCAGGCCTTCTACCGGCACTTCCGGAGTCGAGACGACATCATCGTCGCGCTCTACGAGCAGGGGCTCCTGAACATCCATGCCTACCTGAAGTATCGAGTATTCAAGCAATCCGGATTTCAAGGGCGTCTCGCCGCCTGGATCGACGGAGTCTTGGCGCAGATCGAAGATCCTGATCTCTCCGATGTCAGCCGGGTAATCATCTGGAACATGGGCCAGATCGCCAGAACTAAAAGCGAGATCAAGCCAGTCGGACTCAGCCGTATCCGGGATCTACTCTGCGACATCCTTATCGAGGGCAACGTCCCGGACCCCGAACGCACCGCCATGTTCATTCAGACCTTGGTAATGGGCCTGACGACAACATATCTCGAAGCCGATCACACCCCCATACAAGAAGAACGCGAGCATCTGCTGCAGTTTTGTCTCAAAGCCGTAACCGAACACTGAAGTTCGCCCGACCGTGCGTGTCGCTCGAGTGTGAACCCCGTACTAACAAAGGACTCATACGATGTGGAATTTCCAGACCGATCCTGAATTTCAGGCAAAGCTCGACTGGGCGGCGACATTCGTTCGCGAGGAGTGCGAGCCGCTGGACCTGCTCTTCCCTCACCTCGGTCAGCCGTACAACATGGAAAACAAGGCCGCACGGGCCATACTCGGCCCGTTACGAGACCGGGTCAAAGAACAGGGTCTGTGGGCGTGCCATCTCGGTCCGGAGCTCGGCGGGCAGGGTTACGGTCAGCTCAAGCTTGCGTTGCTGAATGAAGTTCTAGGTCGGTCCATGTGGGCTCCAACGGTTTTCGGTACCGCGGCACCGGACACCGGAAACGCCGAAATTCTCGCGATGTACGGAACCGATGCACAAAAGGCGAAGTATCTGCAGCCGCTGCTGGATGGCGACATCGTTTCATGCTTCTCGATGACCGAGCCGCAGGCAGGGTCTGATCCCAAGGAGTTCGTCTGCGCGGCACGCAAGGACGGTGACGAGTGGGTTATCAGCGGCGAGAAGTGGTTCTCGTCGAATGCGCGCTACGCGTCGTTCCTCATCGTCATGGCGGTGACGGACACCGAAGCGTCGCCGTATCGCCGGATGTCGATGTTCGTCGTGCCCGCGGAAACTCCGGGAATCGAGATCGTCCGCAACGTCTCCGTCATGGGTGATCGAGACGAACTCGACGAGGGAACGCACGCCTACATCCGTTACAACGACGTGCGCCTGCCGGCCGACGCGATCCTCGGTGGTCCCGGACAGGGCTTCGAAGTGGCTCAGTCTCGACTCGGCGGCGGCCGCGTCCATCACGCCATGCGCACCGTCGGCAAATGCCAGCGTGCCCTGGACATGATGGGCGAGCGAGTGCTCTCGCGTCGTACGCAAGGCGAGACCCTTGCGAAGAAGCAGATGGTGCAGCAGTTCATCGCCGATTCGGCGATCGAACTCGAGCAGTACCGACTGCTGGTGATCAAGACCGCATGGGTCATCGACAACGAACCACACGGTGCGGCACGCACTTACATCGCCATGTGCAAGGTCGCGATGGCGAAGATCTATCACGACATCATTCACCGCGCGATCCAGATTCACGGTTCACTGGGAGCCACGACTGAAACCCCGCTGCATATCTGGTGGAGCGGCGTCATCTCGATGGGCTTGGCGGACGGACCGACCGAAGTGCACAAGGTTGCCGTCGCACGCGGTGTACTCGCGAACTACGAGCCCACTGAAAACTTGTTCCCCAGCGAGCACATTCCCACCCGATTGGCCGAGGCAAAAATCAAGCATGCCGCTATTCTCGAGGAGCACGGAATCGCATGAGCAATCACTTTTCTCTCGAAGGTAAGGTCGCCCTCGTCACCGGTGGCAGTCGAGGACTGGGACGTCAAATGGTGTTGGCCTTCGCTGAAGCTGGCGCCGACGTCGTGATCACCAGCCGCAAAGCGGAAGCGTGCGCCGACGTCGCCAAAGAGGTAGAAGCCCTGGGCCGCAAGGCTCTTCCGGTGAGCTGTCACGTCGGTAAGTGGAACGAAATCGATGCACTGGTCAAGAAGGCCTACGAGGTGTTCGGGCGGATCGACGTCTTGGTCAACAACGCCGGTATGTCTCCACTCGCGCCGTCGTCGGCTGAAACCAGCGAGGAGCTTTTCGACAAGGTCATCGGCGTCAACTTCAAAGGCCCGTTCCATCTGTCATCGTTGGTCGGTGAGCGCATGGCAGCAGGCGACGGCGGATCGATTATCAACATCTCGTCTTCGGGAGCGCTCTTCCCGCAGCCGCGATTCGGCCCTTACGCCGGCGCGAAGGCGGCTCTGAACACGCTGACGGGAGTATTTGCACGCGAGTACGGACCCAAAGTGCGAGTCAATACGATCTCCGCGGGTCCGTTCTTGACCGACATCTCCAAGTCGTGGGCTGAAGAGAAGCGGCACACTACGCAGAGTGCGATCGGAAGGCCTGGAAACCCCGAAGAGATCATCACTACTGCCCTGTACCTTGCGAGTCCCGCATCCAGCTACACCACCTCGTCATTGATCCGCGTCGACGGCGGCTTGTACTGAACGGCAAAGGCGCGCGTTTACTGAACTCCGGTTCCAGTGAACGCGCGCCTTTCCAGTAGGTGCGCCGCTCAAATTCGTTTCGAATCAACAGATATGGAGTACGTAATGGGAAATCGAAATTTGACTGATCGACGTGTCATCATCACCGGGGGCGCTAGTGGAATGGGCGCCGCGTTAGTCAAAGCGTTCGGTGAATCGGGCGCAAAGGTAGTCTCCTTCGACGTCACAGCGGACGAGGGAGCGCGGATTGCCGCTGAGGCAGGCGCGGAGTTCATTCGGTGCGACGTCACCGACAAGGAATCGGTTGACCAGGCCTTCGCGCGGGGTGTGAAATCCTTGAAGGGCCTCGACGTATTGATCCACGCCGCTGGAATCGCTCCTGGCGCGCCGGCAGAATCCACGCCGCTGTCGATGTGGGAGTCCACTATGGCGGTCAACGCCACGGGGACGTTCCTTACTAACCAAGCGGCATTCGAGTACCTGAAAGATGGAGGCGGGCGCATCATCAACTTTGCCTCCGCAGCAGGTGCAAAAGGCTTGATGGGTAAGGCCGCGTACGCAGCGAGTAAGGGCGCCGTGCTGGGCTGGAGTCGGACCGTAGCGGCCGAATGGGCGCAGTACGGGATTACCGTCAACTCAATCGCTCCGGCAATTCGTACGCCGATGTACGAGACGACGCGGGCGTCGATGACACCTGAGCAACTGGTCGAGCACGACCGGAAAATGACAAACCTGATTCCGCTCGGTGGCAAACTCGGAAACGTCGAGGATCTGGTTCCAGTACTCGAATTTGTTGCAGGCGAAGGCTCACGATTCATGACGGGGCAGATCTTCGCAGTCGACGGCGGGTCGCTCATGGTCAGGTAGCGGGCGGGCGGCAGCGCGACAACACCAAAAGCGGAAAACCCAAGCAAACCCCACTCGGCAGGAAGGCCATAGCATGCGAGCAGCGCGGTGTGAGATCCACGGAGATCCGGACAAGATTGTGATCCGTGAAATACCCGATCCGGTAGCCGGACCGTCGGAGGTGCTTGTGGGAATCGAGGCTGCCGCCGTGAATTATCCGGACGTCCTCATCGCTGCGGATCGCTATCAGGTGACGGTGCCGACTCCGTTCACTACGGGAAGCGAATTCGCTGGGCGGGTGCTGGCAGTCGGAGCCGAGGTCACGAACTTCGTACCTGGGGATGCCGTGATGGGCACGGCATTCGGCGGTGCATTTGCGGAGCAGATCACCGTTCCGCACACCGCACTGTCGCCGGCCCCTGCAGGGTTGGACATGATCCATGCCGCAGCATTCAACGTCACTTACCGAACCGCATACCACTCTCTGACGACATTCGGAGATATGAAACCTGGGAACTGGGTGGTGGTTCTCGGCGCCGCTGGTGGTGTGGGCACTGCCTGTATCGACATCGCGACTCGTCTCGGAGCTAAGGTGATCGCCGCAGTGTCCACCGCGGAACGCGCTGAAGCCTGTCGTGCGCTCGGCGCCGTGGAAACGATCGCCTACGACGACGAGGATCTCAAACTGCGGATCAAGGAAATCACCGGCACGGGTGCTGATGTGGTGATCGATCCGGTGGGTGGTGCGTACTCGGAGCAAGCGATTCGAGCGATCGGGTGGGGCGGGCGCTATGTCTGCCTAGGTTTTGCGCAAGGTGATATTCCGCGGATCCCGATGAATCTAGTTCTCCTGAAAGGCGCGATCCTGCGAGGGTTCGAGATTCGTACGCTCGCCGCTCATCTACCGCAAGCTGTCGAGGAGGGTCGCAAGGAGATCGAACGTCTTGTCGGACAAGGAATGAAGCCCTACGTCTCCGAAATCTACACACTCGATGAAGTGCCGCTCGCCTTGACTCGTATGTCGGAACGGCTCACTACAGGCAAACTGGTCATCGACATGACCCGGCGTTGATACCAGCCGATGCCTACGACTGCTTTCGAGTGGCCGTAGGCATCGGCCATTTTTATTACCGGCCTTGCCAGTTCGGCGTTCGACGCTCCGAAAATGCAGCCGCGCCTTCGCGCGCATCAGCGGAAGCGAAGACCGGATCCGTGTATGTGTTCTGGCGCTCGAAGGCTTCCGAATCGGTCCAGGTCCGTGATTGAAGCGCCAGAGCCTTGCTGGCGCGCACCGCCAGCGGAGCGTTTGCACTGATCGCTGTTGCCAAAGCGCGTGCGCCTTCCGCCGCGGAACCGTCGTCAACCACTCGATTGACCAGGCCATGCGTGAGCGCAGTCTGCGCGTCGATCGGTTCGCCGGTGAGCAGCATCTCGAGCGCGACAGCGCGGGGCAGGGTTCGGGGAGCACGGAAGATTCCGCCGGCGCGCGCGGCAAGGCCGCGCTTTACCTCGGGAAGTCCGAACTTGGCACCACTGCCCGCGACGACCAGGTCACAGGCCAGAACCATTTCGAATCCTCCGCCCAGCGCCCATCCTTCGACCGCGGCGATCAGGGGCTTGGCCGGTGGCGCTTCGACGAGGCCGCCGAAACCGCGGCCCTGAACCACTGGCCGCTCACCGAGCTGAAATCTCTTCAAGTCCATTCCCGCGCAGAATGTTCCGCCACTGCCAGTGAGAATTGCAACCGACAGATCCGGGTCCTCGTCGAGACGAGTCAACGCCGCGGCGATCTCGGTCGCAGCGGCCAGCGTCATCGCATTGCGTTGTGCAGGACGGTTGATGGTGATCGTGAGAATCCCGGCATCAGCTTCCACGAGCACGTCGGCCGTTGTCAGTGCGTTCATCGAGGCGCCATCCGGATCGCGCCGTCCAGTCGAATAGTCTCACCGTTCGCGTACGAATTCGTCAGGAGTGCAGTGGCCATTGCCGCATAGTCCTGCGGGCGACCCAGTCGCTTCGGGAAGGGCACGCCTGCGGCAAGGCCCTCACGGATGTCCGAGCGAAGTCGCGCGAGCATGGGAGTGTCGAACAATCCCGGAGCGATCGTGTTGACTCGGATCCCGAAGCTTGCGAGATCGCGTGCCGCGACGAGTGTCATGCCGTGAACGGCGGCTTTCGATGCGGTGTAGGAGGTTTGGCCGATCTGACCGTCGAATGCAGCCACCGATGCAGTGAGCACGATGCTGCCTCGCTCACCGTCGAGGGGCTCGTTGCGTGCCATCCTGGCTGCGGTGCAGCGGAGGACATTGTAGGTGCCGATGAGGTTGATCTCGAGGACGTTGCGGAAGCTTTCCAAGTCGTTCGGATTGCCTTCCTTGTCCAGAATGCGTAGACGATCGCCGCCGCGTCCGGCACAGTGCACGACTCCGCGCAGGGGGCCGATCGCCTCGGCAGCGTCGAGTGCGGGACCGAATGACGCCTCATCGGTGATATCGATCGGCGCAAAGACGGCCGCGTCGCCCAGGCGTGCTGCGGTCGCTTTTCCGTCGGACTCGGCAAGATCGGCGATCACCACGCGCGCACCGGCCTCGACGAGAACGGTGGCCGTTGCTTCACCGAGGCCGGAGGCTGCTCCGGTAACCAGGAATGTGTTGTCTCGCAATTGCATGTGTCAGGCTTTCTTCGGAAGGGGAGGGGAGGATCGAGGGGTGTGTGTCATGAGGAGAATCGGGCGGCTACGTCGCGGCCGATGATTTCTTTCATGATTTCTGTTGTGCCGCCGACGATGGTTTGCACTCTGGCGTCGGCGTAGGCACGTGAGATCGGGTACTCGTCCATGTACCCGTATCCGCCGTGCAACTGCAGGCATCCGTTGACGACGCGATTCTGCAACTCGGTGGACCACCACTTGGCCTTCGCTCCGAGGGTAGCGTCGAATGTGCCGTCGTTGTACGCGAGAATGGACTGCTCCAGGAACGTTCGTGTGATGTCTACTTCGGTCGTCATCTCCGCAAGCCGGAATCGCGTGTTCTGGAGGTCGATGATGCGTTGGCCGAATGCCTTTCGCTCGCTGGTGTAGCGGCCCGTCCACTCCAGTGCCGCCTCGGCCGCGCACAGGGCGCGCCATGCAATCGACAGGCGTTCGAGTGGAAGCTGCGCCGTCAGGTGGTGGAACCCACGTCCTTCCTCACCGACGAGATTAGACGTAGGGACACGCAGGTTATCGAAGGCGATCTCGGCCGTGTCCTGGGCGTGCAAGCCCAGTTTGCGCAGCTTGCGACCCCGTACGAATCCGTCGGTGGTGGTGGGTACGAGGATGAGCGACAGTCGGGGGCGTCCATCGACCTCGCCGGTACGTGCGGCGACGAGAACTAGGTCGGAAGAGAATCCACTTGTGATAAATGTCTTGGAGCCGTTGATGACCCAATCGTCGCCGTCTCGCACCGCCGACGTCTTCATCGCACGGAGGTCGCTGCCGGCCGAGGGCTCCGACATGGCAATGGACGTGACGATGGAGCCCTCGGCCATCCCGGGGAGCCACTCTTTTTGCTGTTCGGCCGTCCCGAATGTCGTCAGGTACGACGCGACGATATCCTCGTTGATCGAGAACCCGGAAGCGAGGGATGCCGCTCCGACTGCGGCAAGTTCCTCCTGGATCACACAGCGGAAGCGATAGTCCTTCATTCCGCCTCCGCCGAGGTCTTCGGCGATTCGGATACCGAGAATTCCGTGTGCGCCTGCGGATTTCCATACGTCGCGGCCAGTGCTTGCGTCCTCCTCCCATCGGTCGAGGTTCGGGGTGACTTCACGCTTCACGAATTCGCGCACCAGTGCGCGGAACTGGTTGTGGTCATCGTCGTAAAATGGTTGAGGCACTTGGCTTCTCCTAAATTGATCGGTAATACTCGTGCTCGGCGTCCAGTTTGTCGACATGGGCGAGCCTGCGGTTCAATCTACCGACAGACTAATTTGAAACCAAGGGATGGATGACATGAAATCTAGTGCGCCGCTTAGTGGTCTGCGAGTTGTCGAGTTTCTCGGATTGGGACCGTCTCCCTTCGGTTGCATGCTGCTGGCCGATTTGGGAGCTGAGATCCTGACCTTGCGCCGCCCCGGATCGGAGATACCGGCGTTGGTGCGTAACCGGTCGACGATGGAAGTCGACCTCAAAGATCCAGACTCGATTCGGTTCGTACACAATGCCATCGGATTTGCTGATGTCTTGGTGGAAGGGTTTCGTCCCGGTGTCATGGAGCGTCTCGGATTGGGTCCGGATGATCTCGCAGCTGTGAACAATCGTCTGATCTATGCCCGGATGACCGGATGGGGCCAGACGGGTCCGCTTGCGTTCACCGCCGGGCACGATATCAATTACATCGCACTGACAGGTGCGCTGCACTCCGCCACCAGAGTGGGTTCGGTGCCCGTGCCGCCGGCAAACCTTCTCGGCGATTTCGGAGGCGGCGCAATGTATCTCGTCACAGCGATTCTGGCAGCTGTCTTCGAGCGCGACCGGACCGGCACGGGGTCGGTTCTCGATATCGGGATTCTCGACGGCACCAACTATCTGACCTCGATGCTTCACGAATACCGCGCGACTGGACGGTGGTCCGACGAACCCGGTACGAATCGGCTGGACACAGGCGCTCCTTACTACGATGTTTATCCCTGCGCTGACGGTAAGTTCGTGGCTGTAGGAGCTCTCGAAGATCCGTTCTTCGATGTGCTCCTCGAGGTCCTCGGGCTCGAACCCGAATTGGCCCAGGGTAGGCACGATCCCCAGGCGTGGCCTGCTCTTCGAGATCGAATTGCGGCGGCCGTCGCGACGAGAACCCGTGACGAATGGGCTGACCTCGCCGGCCACACCGACGCATGCTTGACGCCGGTTCTCAGCCTGGCGGAGGCGCCGCACCATCCGCACGTTGCCGCACGGGGCATCCTCGTCGCCGAGGACGGTGATGCATGGACTCCGCGACTGCCGATCGGATACTCCGACGCCGCTAAGCCAGTAGACGACATCCTCCGGTTGTGGGGTCAAGGGACGGCGGGCCCGTAAATCTCTGTGCCGTATTGGTTTCACCGTCCCGATGACTGACAACCGTCATCGGGACGGTTCGTAAGTGCGCAAGATCAAACGGCGACCACGGTCCGCGTCACTCGACGAGTTCGTAGATCGTTGCGTTGGCAGTTCCGCCGCCCTCGCAGATGGTCTGCAACCCGTATTTGAGTCCGCGATCGCGCATGTGGTGAACGAGCCGGGTTGTCAGGATCGCCCCCGACGCGCCGAGGGGGTGTCCCACCGCGATTGCGCCACCGAGTGGATTGATGCGTTCGAGATCCGCACCGAGTTCGATCTGCCATGCCAGCGGAACCGGCGCAAACGCTTCGTTGATCTCGATTGCGCCGATGTCGTTGATTCCGAGACCGGCACGGGCGAGAACTTTCTGCGTGGCGGGAATGGGAGCAGTGAGCATCATGACGGGATCTGCACCGACAACCGAGCCGGCGAGCAGACGAACGATGGGGACCAGCCCCAACTCTGCGGCCTTTTCCGGCGTCGTGATCATTACTGCCGATGCGCCGTCGGAGATTTGTGACGCGTTTCCGGCGTGGATCACACCGTCGTCGCGGAATGACGGCTTCAGCTTGGCAAGCGTCTCCGGCGACGTTCCGCGCCGCAGACCTTCGTCGACAGCGAGCTGTGCTTCGCCGATGTCTACCGTTACAAGTTGTGAGTCGAACGCTCCGCCGTCGATTGCCTTGGCTGCGAGTTCATGAGATCTGGAGGCGAACTCGTCAAGCATCTGACGCGAGAGATTCCACTTCTGGGAAATCAGTTCCGCGCCGATTCCTTGGTCGAGCTTGTCGACGTCGTATCGGTCGAGAACGGTTTGACCATAAGGGAAGCCGGAAGCTCGGGCTGCGCCGAGTGGAATTCGAGACATCATCTCGACCCCTCCCGCGACAGCAATATCGTAGGCGCCCGACATCACCGCGTGGGCCGCTGATTCGATGGCCTGTTGACCTGATCCGCACGCACGGTTGACGGTGACAGCCGGTACGCTTTCCGGCCAGCCCGCCGCCAAGGTTGCGAATCGCGCGACATTGCTGGACTGGTCACCGAGTTGAGTGACGCAGCCCCACATGACGTCGTCGATCAACGACGGGTCGACTCCGGTCCGTCGGATCAGCTCATTGAGCACCAAAGCGGATAGATCAACTGGGTGGACGCTGCTCAACGACCCGTTCCGCTTGCCGATCGGCGTGCGTACCGCCTCGACGATGACGGCTTCTCTGATTCGCATGCTGTTTTGACTCCTGTCGTTCAAGCGGATGGATTGTGTTGGGCGCCAGCTAGGTAACGGCTCCGGCGATCTTGAGCCCGATGAGTCGTTCATCGTCGAAGCCGAGCTCGCGCAGAATGTCGTCGGTGTGCTCGGCGAACTGTGGGGCGCGGGTCATCTGCACTGGGGAATTATCAAATTTGACTGGATTTGCGACGAGTTTCTGCGGCACGCCGTCAGCATCTGTGACCTCGACGATGCGGCCGTTGGCGACGAGCGATTCGTCGTGACCCAACTCCCAGCTGTTCTGCACGGGAGCCCACGGTCCGCTGAGATTCGTGAGGACTGCGGTCCACTCGTCGTAGGGGCGCGAGGCGATCGCGTCGGCGAACCAGCCGGTGATTTCTTCACTGTGCTCGGTGATGGACTCCATGGTCTGGAATCGGCTGTCCCCGGCGAGATGCTCGAGGCCCAGAGCGGTCACGAACTCGTTCCAGAACTTTGTGGGCTGGAGCATGGAGAATTGCAGCCAGCGGTTATCCGAAGTGCGATAGGAGCCGGTCAGAGGATTTCCTGCCGCGGCGGACTTCTTGCGTACCTTGGGTAGTGGTCCGCCGGTGAACAGCGCCAGGTTGACCGTGAACTGTGTAGCCCAGGCACCTACTCCGAGTAGGGAGACGTCGACAACCGATGGCTCGCCGGTGCGTTCACGGCCGGCGATCGCGGCTGCGATACCACCCGCGATGGTCATACCACCGATGTTGTCGCCGTAAGCGCCTGCCGGCATGAACGCCATGTGTTCGGTATCCGGCGGCATCAGGCCGTCGGCACTGCCACCGCGAGCCCAGAATCCGGTCGCGTCGAATGAACCACTGTTGGCGTCGGGACCTTCGCTGCCGAAACCGCTCCCGGTGACGTAGATGATGTCGGGATTGATTGCCCGGATTTCTTCGAGCGTCAAACCTAGCTTGGTGCGCAGGCCGGGCAGGTAGTTGGTGAGGAACACGTCGCTTCGGCGTACGAGTTCGGTGAGAACCGTGCGTGATTCAGGATTCGCGAGGTCGATGCCGATGCTGCGTTTGCTGCGGTTCGGTCCTTCCATAATCGGTGCGAACGACGACCCAGGGCGGTTGGCGTCGTAGCCGAGAACGCGGACGAGTCCTCGCTGCGCGTCTCCGTTCACGGCGTGTTCGACTTTGGTGATGTCGGCACCCCAGTCCGCGAGCACAGCCGCGGCAGCGGGCACAAATGTGTATTGGGCTACTTCGAGGATGCGGATACCTTCGAGTGGTCGTTGCATGTCAGCTCCTGATGATGGGAGGTTCGGGGTGAGTGGAATCAGTCGGCGCGCAGCAAAATTGCTCCAGATGGCACTCCGCCACCCGAGGTAACTACTGCGACGCGTGGATCTGTGACTTGACGGCCAGGTGCTTGCCGGCGAAGTTGCAGCACGGCCTCTCGGAAGAATCCGTAACCATGGGTCCGACCGGCAGAAAGCTGGCCTCCGTGCGGATTGAGCGGTAGACGCCCGTCGATCGCGATACCGCGGCCACCGTCGATGAAGTCCCCCGCGCCGCCGAATTCGCAGAACCCGAGGGCTTCCAGCCAGGACAACGCATTGAAAGTGAACCCGTCGTAGAGCAAGGCGACGTCGACGTCATCCGGCCGCAGGTCGGTGCGACTCCACAAATGCGCGCTGGGTCCGAGAGATTGCGGTAAATGGGTAAGAGTGCCTTGATCCCAGGAGAGATTTTCCATCATCTGAGTACCGACAGCCTCGACGAACACGGGCTTGTGGCGCAGGTCCTGCACGGTGTCGACGGCCGAGACGATGACCGCTACCGCGCCGTCGACGGGAACGTCGCAGTCGTACAGGCCGAACGGTGTGGAGACCGGGCGGGCGGTGAGGTAATCCTCCATGGTGATGGGGGTGCGGTATACGGCCTCCGGATTAGCGGAGGCGTTGTCGCGGGTATTTACGGCGATTGCCCCGAGAGCGTCCTTCGCATCGCCGTAGCGGTGGAAGTAGTGCGACGCTTGGCAGGCAATCCAGTTAGCCGCAGACATCGCGCCGAAAGGATGACGGAATTCGAACATGTCCGTGGCTCGGCCGGCGCCGGACGCCCAAGCGCCGGAGCGGACGAGTTCCGAGTGCGAGGATTCCCACACCGTTCTGAAACACAGCACGTGCCGGCATAGTCCTGAGGCCACCGCAAGCATCGCGGCCACGATCGATCCGTTCTGCCCGGGTAGTTCACCGCCTGCGTTGACCCAGGTCGGACGTATCCGCAGTGCTTGCTCGACGGGCATGATTCCGCCTTCGGACATGCCGCCGACGGATCTGCCTGGGTAGGTGGACAATCCGTCGATGTCATCGAGCGTCAGACCGGCATCGGTGACGGCGGCCAAGCATGCATCGACAGTGAGTGAGAGCGGGTCGGCCATGAGTCGGCGGCCGATTTTCGACTGTCCGACCCCGCTGATCGCGACCCGATCCTCGAACCGGTTGGTGCTCACCGGTTGGCGCAGCCGGGATTTGTAGTTTTCGGGTTCGGGGAGCGGGCCGGGCTCGTCGGCATCGGGATCGATCTCGAAGAGCGGCAACCAGATTGATTCCTCGACCTGCTCGAATACGACACGGACTCGAGTACCGACCTGGACATCAGTTGGCTCACACCCGACGATATTCGTCGTCAGGCGCACCTGCGGATCTTCCGCCAACGCGACAATCGCAATGACGTACGGCGGCGGGAAGTTCGGAAGCCACTGTTGGACATTGATCGTCACGCCGACGACAACAGCCTTTCCCGATACTGGATGCAGGGGGAGCTTGCGACCATGACAGTCCGGGCACAGCACCGACTGTGGATGTGTGCGTTTACCGCAATCCGAGCATTGGGCGATCCGCAGGATGCCATCGGCGCCCGAGGCCCAGAACTCGGCGCTTGCCAGTGTCGGCTGGGGCAGTGGCCGGCCGGTATCCACGATGGGACTCACGTGTTCTCCGCTCGAAGTTGCGATTTCGTTGCTCGTCGTTGGCACGGGACACCGCTGACCTGTTGGTGCCGGCGCCGCTGCAGGGTGTCGGATTTCACAGCGTTACAGGGTATTCGGTGCACGATGGCGATCCCGGATGGCAACCATGGCAGCGATTCTGCGCCGCCGGTCGGAGTGGCTGAACAGGCCGGCGTCGGCGTCATCCGGAGATTCGAGGCGTTCTTTCTCGGCTTTGATCTCCGCGTCCAGTAATTCGCCTGCCAGGTCTCGCGTGAGCAGGTCCTGGTCGACCCAATCATCTTCTGGGAACTGCTCGATCAGTTCTTCCATGGCATTCCTCCCGGTTTCTCGGTCGCGGCAGTGGTTTAGGTGCGGGGAAAGTGCAGCAGGGCACGGGCATTGGTTTCGACCATCTTCTCGACTTCGTCATCGGGAACATCGATCATCGCGTCGTGTACTTTCTTGCGACTGTTCGGCCAGTTCGAATCCGAGTGCGGGTAGTCACCCTCCCAGGTGATGTTGTCGATACCGACGTCGTGACGGTTCTTGATACCGAAGTTGTCTTCGATGAAACAACCGAAGAGATGCTTGGAGAACAACTCCGACGGACGCACTGTTTGGTTGATGTTCTGGTAGAACCGGTGCTTCTCCCACGTCTGATCCATCCGTTCGAGCATGTACGGAACCCAGCCGATCCCGCCCTCGGAGAGCAGGAACTTCAACTTCGGATGGCGATGGAAAACCGGGGAGAACAACAGATCGGCGGTCGCGTACATCGAGTTGCACCCGAAGAGCGCCGTCATCACGGCCATCGGGGCTTCGGGGGCGGTGATCGGGGCCTTACCCGAGGTGCCGAAGTGCACGGTCAACGGGATGTCGACATCCTCACACGCCGAGAACAGCGGATCCCAGTGATCGGTATGGAACGACGGAAGTCCCAGCGGTACAGGATTTTCGGGGAAGGAAATCGCTTTCGCGCCCTTGGCGGCGGTGCGGTAGACCTCTTTGACGCATTCCTCCACCGACCACAGCGGCAGGATCACCAGCGGGATCAACCGGTCCGGGGCGCTCGCGCACCATTCGTCGATGTGGTAATCGTTCCAGGCCTTGACCGAGAGCAACGCCAACTCCCGGTCCTTGCCTTCGAGGAAGACCGTTCCGGCGAATCGGGGGAATGAAGGGAAGGACAGTCCGGCTTGGACGCCGTCGATATCCATGTCCAGCACACGGGCTTTCGGGTCGAAGCAGCCGGCGATCATGTCCTCGTACCGGGTGGGTTCGGCGCCGTATTCCTCGGGTTTCTTCCCTGCCACCGCGTTGAGTCCGATGTACGGGTAGACACGGTCTTCGTAGATCCACACTTCGGCGAGTTTGGTGCCGGCATCACCGCGGGCGCCGTCACCGGCGTGCACCGATCGCGGCATCACCTTCTCGATGATCCGGGGTCCGGCGTCGAGGAACTTCTTCGGCAGACGATCCGACCAGAGCTTCGGATGCTCGATCAGGTGATCGTCGGTGGAAATCAGATGCATGTGGTTCTGCAGGGGCATGAGTCCTCCGGGGGTACCCTCAACGCACGCGAAAGGGATAACTTGTTTACCTATGTGGACGGTAGCATGCACTGTTGCCCACGTCACTACTGAATTCCACCCTGCGGATCGGTAGTAGTCAGTTGCACTATCCAGCAACTTCGTACACTCGATCTCGACCCGTGGCGGGAATGCTATCGATCCTTTGCCGTGATGGAGGACACATGGTAGAACTAGTTCACTTATTACTAGTTCAGCCGCCTGGATTCCGATCAATTCGAGATGCCGGACGACGGCACATTCGCCCTCAGTCCTACCTGCGTGTCTGCCGTGAGTGCAGCGAAGATTGTCGCCCATCTGCGTTGACTCGGCGACGCTGACACGTGCGGCACGGACTGTCCTCGAACAATGGAGCAAATGAATGACTCTGCCTGATATCGGATTCATCGGGGCCGGCCAGATCGGCGAACCGATGGTCGAGAAGTTCCTCGCTACGGGCCGACGCACGGCCGTCTATGCCCGACGCGTGGAGGTTCGGGATAGGTTGGCCGGACGTGGCGCAATTATTGCGGCGCATCAGGAGGAGCTAGCGGCTGCTCCGGTAGTGGTCACCTGCCTGTTCAGTGATGCGCACGTACTCCAGGAGTGCACGCCGATCATCGAGAAGATGAGTCCGGGATCCCTGTTCATCTCACACACGACGGGGAGTCCGTTGATGATCCAGCGACTCCGCGACATCGGGCACAAGGGTGGGGTATCAGTGGTGGAGGCGCCCTTCAGTGGGAAGCCTGAGGATATTCGTCGTGGGGAATTGACAGTGCTGCTTGCGGGCGACGACGATGCTGTCGATGTTGCAGCCGGCGTTGTTGCGGCGTATGCGTCGAATATTCACCGGACCGGTCCGTTGGGTACAGCGCTGGCCGCAAAGCTACTGAACAATGCTCTGTTCGCAGCGTGTTCTCAACTTACGCTTTCGGCCCTTGCCGCAGGACGATCCCTCGGATTGGATGAGAACAAGCTTCTCGACGTACTTGCTGTAAGTAGCGGAGGCAGCACTGCCGCGCGTTACGTCGCTGCGTCCGAACAGGATGCACAGACCTACAGCGCCCGATTGCCCCGCTATCTGCGAAAGGACCTTGCCTCCGTCAGGACTGTCACCGCGGATCTGGGGATCGATATCGAGGATCTTCTTGCCGCGGCCGAACGCGGACCGATGGACCTCGACGACCGCGTACAGGCCGACGGACTCGAGAAGTCGCGGGCTTGAGGATAGCTAGGCGCCGGCGATGACACCGCATCTGCGATGGTCGGCCACTGCACTATGTGGGATCTCGAAATCAGCTTGAACGAATACGTGGAGAAGGAGTCGGAAATGGCCGGAAGTTTGTCGGGTCGAGTAGCTTTCGTTACAGGTGCAGGTCAGGGTCAAGGCCGTAGTCATGCGGTCAAGTTGGCCGAGGAAGGCGCCGACATCATTGCGATCGACATCTGTGCACAGATCGAATCCGCAACGCATACCATGGCCACTGAGTCTGATTTGGACGAGACGACTCGGCTGATCACCGCACTCGGTCGCCGGGTTCTGCCGCGCATTGCAGATGTACGTGATCGCTCCGCACTCATCGCCGCGGCCCAGGCCGGTTACGACGAGTTCGGACGTATCGATGTGGTCGTAGCGAACGCAGGTATCTGCCCACTCGGTCCGGACGTCGCCGCGTCGGCTTTCCTCGACACGGTATCGGTGGATCTGGTCGGTGTTGTCAACACCGTCGAAGCCGCGTTCCCCTATCTACGTGCGGGTGCATCGATAATCTGTACCGGATCGATGGCAGCGATGATGTCCCAGACGATGACCAGTCCTGAGGCCGGCCCCGGTGCCGCGGGATACGCGTACGCGAAGCGGGGTGTGGCGCGATTCGTCCACGACGCAGCCTTGCAGTTCGCCCCGCTGTCGATCCGGGTCAACGCAGTGCATCCCGGAAACATCGACACTCCCATGCTTCAGAACGACGCTATGTACAAGGTGTTCCGTCCGGATCTACCCAACCCGACTCGGGAGGACGCCGAGCCCGCATTCGGTATCGCACACCAACTTCCGGTCGTCACGATCGATCCGCGTGACATCAGTGAGGCTGTGTATTACCTGGCTTCGGATGCAGCGCGGTACGTGACCGGTCAGCAGCTCAAGGTCGACGCCGGGGCTTTGTTGGTCAGCACGTCCTCCGGCGCCCCTGCCTGAATTAGTCAGTAAAGCTCAATTTTACTTGAATCGTGGCGGGCGGCGTCAGAATTACGGCAGCGTGGAGGAGAACGAAGTGGACCTGTCTCTCGAAAACAGGCGTGTATTGATTACCGGTGCCGCCACCGGAATCGGAGCGGCTGCAGTGCAAGTGCTCGCTGCATCCGGGGCTCGGGTGGTGGGCACCTTCCACAACACCGAACCCGATACCGAGTCGGCAGCAACCTGGATTCGGTGTGACGTGACTGATCAGTCGTCGGTGCAACAAGCCGTGGCAAAAGCAGTCGCAGCGTTGGGCGGTCTCGACGTACTGATCCATGCGGCAGGCAGTTGGCAACTGGGCGCGCCGGGACACATCGACGCAGAGAACATCCGAACCATGATCGACGTCAATTTCAGTTCAACGGTCTTCGCAAATCAGGCTGCGTACGAAGTGATGAAAGAATCCGGCGGCCAGATCATCAACTTCGGCTCCAGCGAAGGAGTTTCGGGAAGCCCGGTCTCGGCGACCTATGCGGCAGCGAAGGCTGCGGTGCATTCGTGGACGCGGTCGGTGGCCAAAATGTGGGGTGCGGATGGCGTGACAGTCAATGCGCTCGCGCCGGCTGTCCAGACGCCGGGCGCCGACCGCAGGCTCGGCACCATGAGTCCGGAGGCGATCAAGCAGTACGAGCAGCAGTTGAAGATGGTAATTCCCCTTGGGGGCAAGCTGGGCAATCCGGTGTCGGACCTGGGGCCGGTGTTGGCATTCCTGTCGAGTGACGCGGCGAAATTCATCACGGGTCAACTACTTGCGGTTGACGGTGGATTGATGATGATCGGCTAGTAGCGCCCCGCCCGCCATGTGCTCGTGCGTCTCGGACCGACTGCGGCACGTCGCACGTAATGTGATGGGCCTCAGTGAGTCCGCGTTCGGCAGGCGGCGACGTTGTCCGGCCTTGGATTTCGAGTTCGAAGAACCTTTGGCAGAAACTCGTCGATGGGATCGATGATGCACTGGTACGGACATCAGGTAATGCCAACCAGGCGGGCTAGAGTTGTCATGTCAGTGACGGGGAGAGGATCGGTGAAGGCGTGCACTCTCAATTTGGGGGAGGGGCCACGCATTCGAGCGTGCGTGTACCCAAGGCTTCGGAGCGAATTGCTGATCGTCTGCGCGGACAGATCGTTCGAGGCGAGATTCTCCCCGGCGGTATGCTTCCAACGGAGAAACGGATGGTCGAAGATCTGGGCGTCTCTCGGCCGACGCTTCGTGAGGCCTTTCGTATTCTCGAAAGCGAGGGCTTGATCACGGTACTGACCGGAGCTCGAGGCGGACCTCAGGTGCGCTTACCTGACCTAAGCGTTGCGTCCAGGCATATCGGACTGTACTTGCAGACTCGCGGTGCAACTCTTGCGGATCTGCTCGAAGCGCGAGCGGAGTTCGGTGCCATCTGCGTGCGATTGCTGGCAGAGCGCTGCACCCGAGAAGGCTTGGAGGAGTTGACGGCCTGCGTCCGAGAGCAGTATCGAGTGTGGGAGGCAGGCGTCGATACTGGAGCGGACTTTGCGCGCTGGGTATCGCTCACCGGAGACTTCCATAATCTCATCGCGCTGCATTGCCGGAACAAGACACTCGAGGCGCAATCCAAGTCATTGGCGGACGTACTCGGAGCTCATCGCGTCGTGAGTATCCAACGTCGAGCAGATCCCGATGCGGTTGCGGACACGTCGTACATTCCCGGTGTGATCGCGGACTACGAGAAATTGGTCCGATTGGTCGAAGCAGGAAACGCGGCTGCGGCGGAAAAGCACTGGCGAGCGCACCTCTACGGTGCTGCGGAAGTCGTTTATCGCAATCGCGAACGAGATTCGATCATCAGTCTGTTCGATTGAGCTTGCGGCCTCGGCCAGATCTGCGGTTTCCCCCTCGTTGCAGGTGAGGGGGAAACCGCAGTTTCGTTTGCAGTGAGTAACTCTTCAGTGCCGAACCAGTCCACTCCGACGGGCGGAGGTTCGCAGAGGTTGTGGTATCCGATGCCTGTGTGCCCCCTGGCTCACACAGGAGTCTTTCTTGCCACAAGCGAGAGCGCGCGACTCGGGCAAACGTCAACAGCCTGCTTGGCCAGCGCCACTTCGTCGTCGGCCGCCGGCTCCGAACGAAGCACGACCACCACCCCGTTGTCGTCCTGGTCAAACGTGTCGGGATCGGTGAAGACGCACTGCCCAGACCCTATGCACGAGCTTTGGTTGGCAACAATCAGCATCGTCACCACGCAACCGGGAGCGTGAAGATTCCATAGGTGGGACCGTATTCCTTGAATGGAATTTCCCCGAACGGAATGGCGAGACGCAGTGTCGGAATCCGACGGATGACTGCGGAGAGAACGACTTCGAGCTCCAATCGAGCGAGATTCTGTCCAAGACACTGATGTGGACCGAAACCGAAAGCGACGTGATTACGCGCTCCTCGTGTGAAGTCGATCTTGTTCGGCTCGGGGAACACCTCCGGGTCGCGGTTGGCGGTATTGCATACCGCGAACACTGCCTCGCCTGACCGGATCAACGTACCGCCGATCTCGATGTCGTCGGTCGACAGACGCAGACCACCGATCTCGGCGATCGTGAAGTAGCGCAGCAGTTCTTCCACAGCGCCCGGGATGAGCTCTGGATTATCGCGTAGTTGTTGAAGGAGTTCGGGCTTGTCCAGCAGCGTTGCGATACTGAGGGAGATCATGTTGGCGGTCGTCTCGTGTCCGGCGATGAGCAGGAGGACTCCGAGGCCGGTCAGGTCCTCCGGGTTCGCTCCGGCCGCAAGTTGTCGACTCAGGATGTCGTCGCCCGGATTTTCCACGCGGGAATTCACAAGATCGGCAATATATCCCTTGAGTCGACCCATCGCTTCCATGCGCACTTCGGAGGATGCATGAGGATCGGCGAAAGCAGAGCTGTTTTTCTGGAAGAAGTCGTGGTCCTCGTACGGTGCGCCGAGCAGTTCGGCGATCACAACTGACGGTACCGGGAGTGCGAGTGCTTCCACGAGGTCAGCCTCGGACTTCCCCAGCAGCATCGCGTCGAGGGCTTGGTCGACGATTTCGGTGATGCGCGGACGCATAGCACTGATCTTCTTCAAGGTGAACTCCCCCATTACACGACCTCGAGCCTCTGTGTGCTCCGGGGGGTCCATCTCGATCAACTGCTTGAGCTTGTTACCCGGAGCGTATCCGAGATTTGTCGGGTGGCCGGGCAATGTCCGATCCGAACTGAACCGGCTGTCGCTCAGAACGGCACGAACGTCTGCGTGCTTCGTAATCGCCCAGATTTTGCCGTCATTCTGCCAGCCAACTTGGCTGACCGGCTCGACTTCCTGCAGTCGCAGGTGCTCGGGCGGGGGACTGTACGGATCCATGCGTTGCGTCGAGAAGGCTGTGGTAGCCATGAGATCTCCCTTGATCGGCGAACAGCGCGGGGCGTGAATGAGCGCCTCCTACTTTTGAGGTGGAGTGCTTATTTTCGAGAGTTTAGTCACGATTAGTGCCGTGCGTCTAGACCACGAGGCAACTCATCTGAATTGCCCGCGTTGCACTTTCGTAGTTTCACGTGAAAACGCCAGCGAACGTCATGCGATGACCAATGCAGACGATCAGGTCTGCAGTGTGCTGCGGGTGCACTGCTTGCGTCCGGGGTGCAGTAAATCCACGTAGGCATGCCTTGTCAATGTTGTTGTAGCTCTGACTTTCTGGCGTAGGTGTATCCCGCCCGGCGTGGTTCACGGGGAAATGCGCATACCGAACTGCCGGGTCGAATTGAGTGTCGCGGGCAGCGGGAGTTGCT
Source organism: Rhodococcus globerulus (assembly GCF_019334125.1). Taxonomy (NCBI): domain Bacteria; kingdom Bacillati; phylum Actinomycetota; class Actinomycetes; order Mycobacteriales; family Nocardiaceae; genus Rhodococcus; species Rhodococcus globerulus. The sequence continues at coordinate 3,332,117 of NZ_CP079698.1, read as the reverse complement.
TTGTTCGAGCTGTAAACTCCTGGCTCCCAAGTTATCTCCCAGTGCTGGTGTGGGCGGCGTGTACTGCGTTTTCAGGTAAGAGTGTCGGCGAAGCGTCTGTGGGTTTCCCTGTGGGGGGACCGCGTATCGGTCGAATGGCATTGTTCGCTGACGAATGATCGTGCAGTGACCACCAGGTCTGTTATCAGGGCGACGATTGACACCAATGGTGTCGTACAGCACACTGTTACTGTTGTACGGATCAGGTGTTCCGTTAAAGCGAACAGGGTTTGTGTGTGGTGACTCCGCCATAGCTCAGTCCTGTGCATACCGAAACGGAGCACACCCGGTCGAAGCGAACTGTTTCGTTGAGGCCCCGGCAACTCCCACACGCATTGTTCCTTCGCCGCAGACCTCGATGTGAGAGTGACAAGACATGACGACACTCGTGCCGACCGAAATCGATTCTCGGCGCCCACTCGGCTCGAGAATTGCCATATTGATGTTGGCAGTCTGCTCGTTCGTGTTCACAGTGGTGCACTCTGCCGTGCCCAGCCTTGCGAGTGGGGCAGTCAACGTGTATTCCGTTGTCCAAAAATCATTTTCAGGGATTCTTGCCTCGGTAGGGACATTCAACAATGTCGGATCTGCGGTATCAGGTACGCCACGCCTTCCGTCGCAGAGGGTGGCGACATGGCCCCACCGAATTCCGCTAGCGCTGTGAATCCGAAATGCAACGGACGGCGGTGCCAGAGGCCGATGCCTCCTGCATGTCCCGTCCACAACACACCAAGGAGCAATTAAGTGAACGATTACTTCGGATATGCCGGAAAGACTGCCGTCGTCACCGGTGCCGCGTCGGGTATGGGGAAGGCGCTCACCGAGATCTTGGTTGATCTCGGTGCGAATGTGTATGCACTGGATCGAGTGGAGCCCCCGGTTGCCGGCGTTACGAAGTCCATCATCGCGGACCTCGGGAACAAGGACTCGATCGATGCGGCATTTGCACAGTTGCCACTGCAGATCGATGTCTTCTTCGGGGTCGCGGGAGTTTCCGGTGTTCACAACAGCTTCCTGGAGACACTCACCGTCAACTTCATCGCGAACAAGTACGTCACCGACACCTTTCTTGCTGATCGCATCACGGAGAACGGTTCTCTCGTCTTCGTAACGTCAAATGGTGGGGTCCGTTGGGAAACCCCTGCAGTGCGTGAAGAATTGGAGCTCTTCACCCGCGGCGACAACTGGAACGACCTCGTACAGACGGTTCAGAAGTTCGAAGCGGAGTTCGGCAGTGTTCCCGGATCGCTCGGCTACATCATGTCGAAGCGTCTGCTCAACTTCTGGGTCGCGGAGCAGGTCGCTCCGCTCGCAAGCCTGCGCAAAATCAGGATCAACGCCGTTCTCCCCGCCATGACGATCTCGGGGATGCTGCCCGAATTCGCTGAGATGAAGGGCGGTCAGGAAGCCGTCGAAGCTGACCTCGGGCCGGCAGGGCGTCTTGCAGAGTCGGTAGAGATGGCGAAAGTGCTCGCGTTCCTCGGTAGCGACCTAGCGAGCTACGTGTCGGGAACGCACACCTCCGTCGACTTCGGCATGAACGCGCTACAGATCGCAGGGCTGGCGCCGGATCGGCTCGGGTGGACTCTTCGCGGCGTCCTCTCGCAGCAGCCGAGTGCGTAACTCCAGCCGAGAACGAGCACGCGAACTCGGGTAACTGAGCCGGGATTGTTCATCGAACACCCGGCGTCAGGGGCACTCGCTCCCCGAGATCTACCAACTTGAACCAAGGAGACTTCTGTGACCGTCCTGGACATTCGCGACACCGCAATCAATCTGAAGCATCCGGATCGTCTGTACATCAACGGCGTGTGGCAACTTCCGGCCAATCCCTCCAGTATCGACATTATCGATGCCACGACGGAGGAAACGTTCTACCGCGTAGCCGAGACCGGTCCCGAAGACATGGACGCGGCAATTGCCGCGGCGCGCAACGCTTTCGATAACTCTCCGTGGCCATTTCTCGAACCCGCGGAGCGAGCTGAGTACCTCCGGAAGATGGCCGCCGGCCTGCGTGCCCGCACTCAAGAGGCTGGCACATTCTGGACACGTCAGGCCGGAGTCATCTTCGGTATGTCTGTCGGCGCGCTCAGCCGCGTGCCCGCGCTCTTCGAGTATTACGCCGACCTTGCCGCCAACTACCCGTGGGCGACGCAGGATACGCCCGAGTTCTCCGCGTTCGGTGCGGTCGTCAACGAGCCGGTCGGCGTCGTCGGGGCGATCGTTCCCTGGAACACGCCACTCTCTCTCGCCGCGTACAAGGTCGCGCCGGCTCTTCTCGCAGGCTGCACGATGGTCCTCAAAGCCCCGCCGGAAGCGCCGGGTGAGCTGTACATTCTCGCCGAGGTCGCGGAGGAGATCGGCCTGCCGCCAGGCGTGCTGAACGTCGTGAACGGATACCGCCAGGTTTCCGAGCAGCTTGTTGCCGACCCGCGGATCGACAAGATCGCTTTCACCGGTTCGAGTGCTGTGGGACGTCAAATCGGTGCAACGTGTGGAGCGCGTCTGGCTCGATACACCCTCGAACTCGGCGGCAAGTCGGCCGCGGTCATCCTTGACGACTACGACCTCGCCACAGCAGCTGCTGCGATCGCTGCGCAGGAGACCTCATTGAACGGCCAGGTGTGCATGTCGCTCACCCGCGTCATCGTCACGAAGTCGCGCCACGACGAGTTCGCCGAGGCGCTGGGCTCGGTCTTCGGAGCGGTACGGGTCGGAGATCCCTTCGACCCGCAGACGCAGCTCGGTCCGCTTGCCCTGGCCAGGCAGCAGGAGAGGGTTCTGGGCTACATCAACACTGCCCAGAACGAGGGCGCGACGCTCGTGACGGGCGGCAACCGTCCCGCGCACCTCGACCGTGGCTTCTTCGTGGAGCCGACAGTGTTCTCGAATGTCGACAACAGGTCCACCATCGCGCAGGAGGAGATCTTCGGGCCAGTTCTGTCGGTGATCCCGGCCGAGAACGAAGAGCACGCAATCGCATTGGCGAATGACACGCCATATGGACTCAACTCAGCTGTCTTCACGAATGATGTGGACCGTGCCTACCAGGTCGCACGTCGACTTCGTTCGGGCACGGTAGGGCACAACGGATTCAAGACGGACACCAGGATGGGATATGGCGGCTTCAAGCAGTCGGGCGTCGGGCGGGAAGGTGGCCTTCAGGGCCTCCTGCCCTACCTGGAGTCCAAGACAGTGCTGCTAGACGGAGCTCCCGCGCAATTCCGATGAACAGCCGCGATATCCCGGACTGCTGCGTGCAGGCCGGGATATCGCATCTGCCCGGAACTGTGCCTGACCTCTGACCAGTGGGAATCGAATCTGTTCGTTGCGTTTGCGATACAGGCGATCCCGCTGACGAAACTTAACGAGCACGGTGCGGCGGCCTCGATCAATTACTACGAACTCGGCAGTGCTTCAGCCTGCTACCAGAGCAAGTACGGGTCGCGCAAAGAAAGGAAATTGACGAAAGATGACTGGCGTCGAGATCAACCCCAGAGAGACCGATTTCTTCACCGATGCTGACATCGCGGCGGAGGCGGAGCCCTACTTCGATTACATGCTGGCGAATCATCCGGTATTCCGCGAGCCGAAGTACGGCGTCGTGATCGTGACCGGCTATGAAGAAGCACTGCAGGTCTACCACCAGCCCGACGTGTACTCGTCGATCAACCGCACCGGTGGCCCCGTGGTCGACCTCCCCTTCGAAATCGTCGGCGACGACATCAGTGAGATCCTCGAGAAGCACCGCGGATATTTCTCGTCGAACGATCAACTCGTCACTTTCGACCCACCACTTCACACGGATCACCGCGCGATCTTGATGGGGTTGATCACGCCAAAGCGGCTCAAGGAGAACGAGCAGTTCCTCAAGGACACCGCCGACCGTTACCTGGACGAACTCATCCCTCGCGGAAACTGTGAATTCATCTGGGACTATGCGAAGAAGTACACAGTTCTCGCGGTCGCTGACCTGCTCGGTATGCCGGAGGAAGAGCACTCGATGCTCCTCGACCTCCTGGCCTCCGTGCCGGCGCCCGTATTGGGAAATCTCGAACTCCAAGCCGTTCACCACGGTGGCCTAGAGACGCTGTACGACTACTTCGTGGCCAAGATCGAGGACCGTCGGAAGACACCGCAAGAGGATGTCCTCACGGGAATGGCGCTTGCGACCTTCCCGGATGGTTCGCTTCCCGAGCCGATCGAGGTCGCACGGATCGCCTCCAACCTCTTCGCGGCAGGGCAGGAGACAACCGTCCAGCTCCTGGGCATCGCCATGCAGCGGATCGCCGAGGACGCCGAACTGCAGGACCGGTTGCGCGCCGACTCGTCACTCATTCCGAAATTCATCGAAGAGGCCCTTCGCGTCGAGGCGCCCATCAAGGGATCGTTCCGGCTCACCAAGAGGCCGACAAGTATCGGGGGCCTCGACCTCGCACCTGGCACCGTCATCATGTTGATCAACGGGGCTTCCGGTCGCGACCCGAAGGTCTTTGAAAACCCCGGCGAGTTCCAGGTTGAGCGCGCGAACGCGCGGCAGCACCTGGCATTCGGCCGCGGTATCCACACCTGCCCGGGAGCGCCGCTTGCGCGCGCCGAGGCGGTCTTCTCAATACAGCGAATTCTGCAGCGTACCAAGAGTATTCGTATCAACGAGCAGTATCACGGACCCGTAGGGGAACGCGAATGGAAACTCATCCGCAGCTACAAGTTCCGCGGGCATACCCATCTCTATCTCGAATTCACCCAGGCGGACGCGTGATATCGGGCGAACTGACCATCGACCGTGATCGGTGCATGGGGTCGGGGCAGTGCACGTTCTATGCTCCGGCCACCTTCGACCTCGACGAGATGAGCATCGCCGTGGTCATCGACGATCACGGTGACGACCACGACAACATTCAGCAGGCGATCGACGTCTGCCCGACGCGTTCCATCGTTCGTGCAGCTGGAGCAGAAGGAGTCGATACCCAGTGACAACTACGACCGAGGCGACGGTCTCTCGACCGATTGCCGATCTGGACAGTGACGGCCTCCTCGGGTCCTTTCCTGGTGGGCCGCGGCTTGTCGGCACGAAATGTGATCGCTGTGGGCGCGCCATGATCGGCGTCCGCGTGGTCTGCAGTGCCTGTGTCAGCACAGAGGTGAGTCGCATCGAGCTCCCGACGAGTGGTTCGCTGTACACCTTCACTCGGCTGCATGTCGGCGGCGACGGTGTCCGCATCCTGGGCTACGTCGACCTAGAGGGTGATGTTCGAACACTCGCCGATATCCGTGAGAACGGGAAGTCATTGCAACCCGGACTGCAGGTAGAACTCGGCGTGGATGGCTCCAATTGGTTCTTCGCTCCGGTATCCGGTGTGAATGGAGGAGAATCCGATGACTGAAGAAGTCTTTGTCGTTTCGGCGGCCATGATCCCGTTCGGCAAACACCGCACATCGTCGTATGTCGGACTCGCCGTCGCACCGCTCGTCGACGCCCTTCGCGGAGCGGGGATAGAGAAGTCGGACGTTGACGCGGTCTACGTCGGACACTCTTTCGGCGGCATGATGACCGGACAACGGATCTGTAAGGAAATCGGCCTCGGGACGGTGCCCACCGTCAATGTCGACAACGCATGCTCGAGCGGTGCGACGGCTATCCACGAGGCTTGGACGGCAATCTCACAAGGGCTTGTCGACGTCGCAGTCGTGGTCGGAGTCGAAAAACTGACCCAGTTCGGCGGAGGGACCCTTCCGTTGTCTCCCGAGGATCGAGAGGTGAAGCAAGGCATCGTGATGCCGGCCGTCTACGCGATGCGTGCGACGCGGTACCTCCACGAAACCGAAGCGACGGTCGAGGATCTCGCACTTGTCAGTGTGAAAGCGCGCAAGCACGGGGCGCTCAATCCCTTCGCACAGTTCCGCAGTGAGGTGACAGTCGACGAGGTGCTCGGCGCACGTCCGATCGCCGATCCACTCACACTCATGATGTGCTGCCCGACCGGCGACGGTGCAGCCGTCGTCGTACTCGTGTCGGAGCGCGCTCGCAACCGTCTGAACACACCGAAGGGGATGCGTGTCGCGGCCTCGATTCTGCACTCGGGCGAGGTCAAGGAGGGGTATCGCGACATGACGATGCCGGAGATCAGCCAGCATTCCGCTTCTGACGCGTACGAGATGGCAGGGATCGGACCCAAGGACCTCGACATGATCGAGCTGCACGACGCGTTCTCCATCGCCGAACTCGTGTATTACGAGGCGTTCGGCCTCGCCGAGCGTGGACGTGCGATCGATCTTCTCCGCGACGGAAAGACTACCTTCGGCGGAGACGTCGTGGTCAACCCCAGTGGTGGTCTCCTCTCGAAGGGACATCCGGTCGGTGCCAGCGGCGTGGCACAGGTCGCCGAGGCATTCTGGCAGCTGACCGACAACGCCGGCGCACGCCAGGTCGACGACGCACGCTGGGCGATGACGCATGTGACCGGTGGTGGCACGGCCGGTCTGGACCACGGCGCCTGCACGATCCATATCTTCGAGGGCGTGTGATCACGGTGGAACGGCCCGCATTGGAGGGGATCCGGGTCATCGATCTGACGACTTTTCTCTCCGGTCCGTCTGCAACACAGCTTCTCGGAGACCTCGGTGCAGACGTGATCAAGGTCGAGGCGCTCGGCGGCGATTCCAGTCGGTCGATCGTCGGTCCGGAGCTTGACGGTGACAGTGCGTATTACCTTGCCAACAATCGCAATAAGCGAAGTATTGCAGTCGATCTCAAGTCGCCGCGTGGACGAGATGTCGTCAGAGACCTGATCGCCGGAGCTGACGTTGTGATCGAGAACTTTCGGCCAGGAGTCACCACCAGGCTCGGACTCGTGCCCGAGCAGATCGTGGAGGACCATCCCGCGTTGATCTGGGCGTCGATCAGTGGATTCGGGCAGGAAGGTCCGTGGCGCGACCGACCGGCTTACGACATGGTCGTGCAGGCGCTCAGCGGTGTGATGAGTCTGAATGGACATGCGGGCTCCCCAGCAGCCCGGCTCGGAATACCAGCCGGTGACGTGGTTGCCGGGCTATACGCAGTGATCGGTATCCTCGGCGCTCTTCATGCTCGCGGAGAGTCCGGTCGCGGGAGAATCGTCGATGTTTCCATGCTCCGCGGACAGCTGGCGATGCTGTCCTACCAAGCCCTGTATACCAACCTCAACGGAGTTGCGCCCGGTCCTCAAGGGGCAGCACATGATTCGATCGCGACCTACCGTTCCTTCCGTGGTGGCGACGGCCGCGAGTTCGTCGTCACGGCCAATACACCACGCATGTGGGAAGATCTCTGCCGTGTTGTCGGGCTCGACGAGTTGATTGTCGACGAGCGTTTCGTGGATGCTGCGACACGCTTGCAGAACAGGGAAGCTCTGTCGGATATTCTCGAGGCCAGGATCGCCGAGCGCCCGGCTGCAGAGTGGGTCGGCCTGCTCACCGCGGCGTCGGTTCCGGTAGCTCCAGTGAAGAACGTGCTCGAAGCTCTTGACGATGCGAGAGAAGCCGATGACGGATCGCTCGTGACTGTGGGGAACGAAACGGTCGAGTTCGAGAACGTCGCCATGCCAATCCGTTTCGTCGGTACCGCCGATGTCGAGCCCGGCTATCCTCCCGCCCTCGGCGAGGACTCGGACGACATTCTCAGGACGGAATTGGGACTCACCGACGAAGAGATAGCGGCACTCGTGACAGACGGTGTGGTCGGTGTGCCGTCGGCTGTGAGCGTCACAACGTAAGACGGTGAAACAGGTCTGCCCCTGCGGTGATTATTACCGCAGGGGCAGACCTGTTGTGGAATGCAGCCGTATCTACAGGTTCGCCGAAGCCGTTTCCGGGCAACGTGAGTTGGACGACGATGTAACCGTGGTGAATCGTCCGACCGGCCGTTGAACGGCCGGTCGGTGGCTACGATCAGCCGAGTCGAATCACGTCGTCGGCAGCGAACTGCAGCATTTCGTTGCGGTCGTGCAGTTTCACGCGCTCACGTCCCGTCGATTCGCCTGCCGCGCGCTCAGCCTCGTCGATCCTTCGCCAGGCCGCCCAGTCGACAACCTGGACGCCGCGAGAGCGAAGTAGTTCGTCCACGACGGTCGAGGTGGAGGCCGACGAGGACTTCGAGCCGATGTCCTCGAGGATCGACGTGACAGTGTCCAAGGCGCATCGGCGGTTGGTCCCTACGACTCCCGTCGGCCCCCGTTTGATCCATCCTGCGATGTACACCCCGGGAACTTCTTCTTCGCCGTCGATCACCCGTGAATCGCGATGGGGAACGGTGGCGGTCTCGGTGTCGAACGGAAGGCCTGGCACTGCTTTGCCCATGTATCCGACCGAGCGGAAAACGAGTTCGGTATCGAGAGTCTCCGTGACAGTCGGATCGCTGGTCTTCGCCAGTCGGACACCCGACACTGATCCGTCCTCGCCGAGGAACTCGACGGGAGTGCGATCGAACACGAAGCGAATCCTGTACTTTCGGCCGAGCGCACCACGCTCCGCCGCTTTGCGGAATGAAGCGAACAAGCGCGTCGCAGCGGGGTTGGAATCGAGGTATTCCTGTTGTGCGGCATCGAGTTCGAGATCGTCAGGGTCGATGATGACGTCGCAGTTCTCGAGGTCTAGTAGCTCGATGAACTCCTTGTTGGTGAACTTCGCATACGCGGGGCCTCGGCGCCCGACGATGACGACTTCGGAAAAGGTGCTCGCCGTGAACGCCTCGACGATGTGCTGGGGTACATCGGTGGCACGCAGGTCCTCGGTGGTGCGCACGAGCATGCGTGCGGCGTCGAGTGCCACGTTTCCCACACCGATCACGACCGCTCGGTGCCCGTCGAGTACAAATGCGTTCGACGGCGTATCCGGATGACCGCCGTACCAGGATACGAAGTCGCGAACCGCGTGTGCGCCTGCAAGGTCTTCCCCCGGCACACCCAGTCGTCGGTCGAGCGGGGCCCCGGAGGCGAACACCACCCCGTCGTAGTGGCTACGAAGTTCACTCGAGGTGATGTCCACACCGACTCGCACGTTCCCGAGCAAGCGCACACCTGGTGTCTCCTCGAATACCTCGGAGAACGACATCGTGATGGATTTGATCTTCGGATGGTCAGGGGCGACACCGTAACGCACGAGGCCAAACGGAGCCGGAAGTTGTTCGAAGACATCGACTTCGATCGGTAGATCCGATTCCTCGGACAGTAATTGTGCGCAGTACGAACCCGACGGCCCCGACCCTACGACTGCGATTCTGAATGTGCTCACGATCAGCTGCCTCCCCTCGGGGCCAGAGCGGTGATCAGGTCGACGTCGTAGTCGATCTTTCCGCCCTTGCGGCCGCTCTTCGGCGTCGTCGTCTCTGCGAAGAATCGCTCGTTCACCCCGATGTAATGCTCCTGATCGCCGGGGATCTCAGCTTCGTAGAAGATTGCGTCGACCGGGCATGACGGTACGCAGGCACCGCAGTCGATACACAGGTCCGGATTGATGTACGTCATCCGGCCTCCCTCGAAGATGCAATCGGCCGGGCACTCCTGCATGCAACTCTTGTCCTGGACGTCAACACACGCCTCTGTGACTACGTAGACCATGACGGCTTTTCTCCTTGCCTCTGCAGCTGGGATGAATTAGGCCCATTGCCGCAGTTTGTCGACGATTTCTTCGGTCGGGCCGCCTGCGGCGATAACCCGTCGTGCTTGATTGAGGGCGCGCACCCAGTTCACTGTTACAGCGCCACATGCTCTTCCGGTCTCGTCGGCGTGGACGACTGCGACTCTCTCGCCCGCCTCGAGGTCTCCGAAGACTGTCGAGCTGCCTGCCGGATCACGGCGGCCGACCGAGTGCACTTTCCAGTCGTATTGGTCGGACCATACGTAGTCCGAGGAGTCGTACCCCTCGGCCAGGCCTCCGGTGATCGCGTTCGCGACAAATCTGGCCTGATCACTGGCGTTCGTCCAATGCTCGGCTCGCACATCCATGCCTCGATCCGAATGCGGCCAGCGCGCGACGTCGCCGATGGCGTACACGTCGTCTGCGCCGATCGCACGGAGGTGCCGGTCGGTCAGCACACCGTTGTCGAGAGTGAGACCGGAGCCGAGAAGCCAGTCCGTTGAGGGGAGGGAGCCGATTCCCACGACTGCCGTCGATGCCTCGAGTTGGGTACCGTCATCCAGGACTACGGTGAGGGAGCCGGCTTCACCGTGGATATCGGCAACTCCGACACCGAATCTGGTTTCTACACCGTTGCGGTGGTGAAGGTCGACGAGGAGGCTCGCGATTTCGGGTCCGACGAGTCGCTCCATCGGCTCGGGAACTGGGTCGACGACAGTGACCGGGCATCCGAGTTTAACTGCAGCAGAAGCGATTTCGGTGCCGATAAACCCTCCGCCGACGACAACGACAGCCTCGCGGAGGCTGAGTCGCTCGGCGATGGCCCGTGATTCGCCGAGAGTGCGCAGTTGGAACACTCCAGATGTCGGCTGCCATGGCGAAGGTCGTGCGATCGCTCCGGTGGCGATGACAAGGACGTCGTAGGTGACGGTAGAGCCGTCGTCGAGTGAGACCGTCCGTGTCGTGGTGTCGAGGCCGGTGGCCGCTGTTCCGAGCCTCGTAACGATGTCGAGGGCGTCGAGTTCCGGCCGGGTGATGAGCCGGTTCGCCTCCACTGCAGCGTCGGACCACTCTGAGCTGAGTAAGCCTTTCGACAGGGCCGGGCGATCGTAGGGCAGATCAGCCTCGGCTCCGACCAGAGTTATCGGACCCGAATAGCCGCTTGCGCGAAGGCATTGCGCGGTGCGAGTGCCTGCAAGCGATGCGCCGACTACAAGGATGTGGCGCCGAGCGTCGGATCCAGTCATGGCTCAAGTCCTTACTGTGGTGTCAGATCGCGGAAGCCGCCCATCTGTCAGAGACCCAAGCGGGTGAGGGCGCACTGCACGTTCGCGCCATGTTCCGTTTAACGGAACACTTGGTCGCTACAACGCAACAGAAGTATCGACCCGCACAGGGGATACTGTCAACCTTGTGTTGGACTACCGCAGCGTACGACTTCAGCTGGGGGAGGGCGGCTTACCGCTCCTCCGTTCCTGCGATCAGCTCGGTGATCCGCCCCGCAGCTTCGCGGACAAGCGCTACCAGTGTCGATGCATTCGTCGCATTGAGTCGTGCTTCGGGAAGAGTGATGCCAACGGCGCCGACCACGGTTTCGGAACGTCCGAAGATCGGCGCGGCTATCGCGATTGCCCCCTCGATACGTTCCCCGTGCGTGATCGAGTAACCGTCGCGGCGGATGGTGTCCAGTCGCGCGAGCAGTTCATCGGGGTCTGTCAGCGTTCGATTCGTTGCAGCCGTCAGTCGGCCGTGGACGATTGCGTGTCGGACCTCTTTGGGAAGAAAGGCGAGGATTGCGAGACCGCTTGCGCCGGCGTGCAACGGGAGCCACTGCCGCATCGGCAGCGTGTAGCGAAGCGGATGTGAAGAATCGGCTGTGAGGGTGAACATCATCTCGTGGCGTTGTTCGCTGTACAGCGAGAAGAATGCGGATTCTCCCGACTTCTCCATGAGTTCGTTGAGTGTCTCGGCCGACAGATATTGCAGTGGATACTTGTTCGTCGTTGTCCAGGCGAGCCGCAAGAACTCCAGTCCGAGTCGGTAGGAGCCGTTCTCTGCGCGTCGCATCAAGCCGAGCTTCTCGAGGTCTGTCACCAGTCGATGGGCAGTGCTCGGGCTTACATCGAGGTGACCAGCGAGTTCTCGCACGCCATGTGAGTCGTGTTCGCTTTCGATCATGAATGTGAGTATTTCGATTCCACGCGCGAGGGGCTGCCGTCGACGCCCTTCGTTGCCTGGCTCTTGTTCGGCCTCATCTGTCAGCTTGGTCATTGCGCATCCATTTCACTCGTATTCTTCCGAAGAGGCTTGACAACAGACCGTAGCGCAAGCGAGCCTTAAGCCTTGGGCTTCAATGGAACGGTCGTTCTATTCAACGCAATGCGTGTTGGCGCGTCAGGCTCTTCAGGCGATGGGTCGCGCACCGGACACCAGGCTGTCAGCGAGAGGGATTGAAACGCGATGTGGTTTGCATGCAGTGCCGCGAACAAGGGAGTGCGAACGCGATGACGGTTTCTGGTCGAGTTGCAGTCGTCTCCGGCGGAGCAGCAGGTATCGGGTTGGCGATCGCCCAGCGACTGGCCGATGACGGTTTCAAGATCGCTGTCCTCGACGTCGTAGACGGCGCAGCTGAGGCTGCGGCTGACGCCATTACCGCGGCGGGCGGCGAGGCCAAGGGATACCGTGCCGACGTTGCGAACCGTGAACAGGTCGACATCGCTGTCGAGGCAGCCCGCGCGCATCTCGGCCCCATCGCGGTCGTCGTTGCGAATGCAGCGATTGCCCGACAGCAGGAGTTCTTGGGCATGACGCTCGAACAGTGGAATCACACCCTCGGGGTCAATCTGACGGGCACATTCAACGTCGTTCAGACGTGCCTCCCGGATCTCGTCGAAGCAGGTTGGGGCCGTGTGGTTCTCATCTCTTCGTCCAGCGCGCAGCGCGGTGCTCCGAGGATGGCCCACTACGCCGCGTCGAAGGGCGGCCAGATTGCGCTGACGAAGGCGCTGGCCGTCGAGTTCGCGAAAAGCGGCGTAACGGTCAACACTGTGGCACCGTCGTCGATCGACACACCGAGCGTGCAGAAGAAGCGGGAGGAAGGAACCATTCCCTCGGCAGAGGACATGGCAAAGTACATCCCGGTCGGCCGCGAGGGTACCGGTCAAGACATCGCGAATGCCGTGTCATACCTTGTTTCCGAAGGTGCTTCGTACGTGACAGGTCAGACGCTCAGCGTCAACGGCGGATCGTTCATCGGGTGAGAACATGCTGAACAGACAAATTCCCCTGAGCCCCAACGAAAGCTGGAGCGACGCAGACGGTGGACTCCCGGTCAGCGCCCCGGAATCCGCGGAAGCGGTGGTTGTGGACCAGTTCGTGGCCGCGACAGGAAGGCTCGTATGGGCAATCCGGGAATCGTTCGTCAGGTACGTCACTCTGATTGCACGGGGCGAGTACACGATCGCCGGCGGAGTCACTGAGGGTGAAGACGGGCAATTCGCGTTTCCGCTGCGACGGGCAGTCCAAGAGGGTGACGACTGGCGATTGTCCTTTGGCGGCTCTGTCCACTTTGTTGCGCATCATGGTCTTTTGGACGTTCTGATCGTGGACCCGGAACTCGTCGTGGGCCCAGGCGGTGGAGTACTCGCTACTCATGTTCGCGGTGATGCCGACGAGCTCATTGCTATGGTGGTGACCGACGCCGCATCTCCAGAATTTTCGTGGAAAGAGCTTGTCTGGCAGGAGGTTCCAACAAAGTTGGCGACTGCCGGCGCGGAACTGTTGGGAAATGTCTATCCCAAGGGCACTGACATGGCGTCCCTGGGGATTCGAGTCCAATTGGACGCGTGACCGTCACTTCCCCGCTACGGGTTCCTCGGTGCCGGTCTTCGCGGCAACCGGTGCTGAGGAACCCGTGGCCGGGCCGATGAGTTATCTGCCGAGATGTGCCATGAACGTCGACGTCCAGTCTTTAAGGCTCGCAGGTACGTAGTATCCATCTTGATCGTTGATCTCGTCCCAGTGCTCGACGACATCCTCGATTGCAGGCTCGCCGTCAGAGATCCAGCCCGGCGTGATGCCGAGGAACCATCGGGAGAACCGCTTGGCGCCGGCGACCAGGATCTCTCCGTTCACTGGGCACGATTCGTGTGCAAGAAACGCAACCATGGGAGAAACCAGTCCGGTTTCCATTGCCTGCAGGATGGCCGGATCTGTCGGGGTGGTGGTGACGATGTTGGGCTTCTTCGCCGAAATGCTGGGCCGGGTAATGGCGTTGGGGGCGATGCAGTTGACGAGGATGCCCTTCGGAGCTGACGAGACTGCAAGGCTCCGGGTGAATCCGATGAGCGCGCCCTTCGCTGTCGCGTAGGCGAGATTGTCCGGTAGGCCGAGCATGCCGGTCGACGTCGTCGTGATGATGCGGCCGTACCCTTGCTTTTCCATGTAAGGCCACGCCGCGCGCGTAGTGTGCCACGTACCTCGCAAGTGCACATCGAGTGTGCGTTCGAGGTTGTCGGCGTCCGCCTCCGGGAATGTAGCCCAGCGGGAGATGCCCGCGTTGTTCACGACGATGTCGATCCGCCCGAACTCGCGGATGGCGGTGTCGACGAGCGAGTGGCAGTCTTCCTCGATTCCCACGTTGTGTATATCGGCGACAGCGTCGCCCCCGGCTGCTTTGATTTCCTGCACCACGTCGTTCGCGGGGCCGGTATCGCTGCCTTCGCCCTCCTTCGAGCCGCCGAGGTCGTTGACCACCACCTTTGCGCCGCGTGATGCGAGAAGCAGTGCATGGGCTCGGCCGAGTCCACGACCCCCGCCGGTCACGATGGCGACTCGTCCGTCGAATCGAAGGTCATTGCTGTCGTTCATCATTCTCCTTTGAACTGAATCGACCAAATTTTCACCATGATCGCTCATGTAATGAGATCACATGCTAGCTCGAAAACCCAGGTTAAATGTGAGCATACGAGGAATTGCTTGGAGCTTTTGAGCAGATGTGCTTATCTAGTGGCAAGTGAAATATGGACGGAATCGAATGGGAGTAAGTCGAATGGCGATGATGTCTGACGATAAAGCCGACGTTGACGTGTTGGTGATCGGTGCCGGAGTGGTCGGCATCTACGCTCTCTATCGGGCGGTCGAAGCCGGTTTCAGTGCCGTGACGCTGGAGGCCGGCGACGGCGTCGGCGGGGTGTGGTACTGGAATCGTTACCCCGCAGCGCGATTCGATTCGGAGAGCTACACCTACGGTTACATCTTCTCCAAGGAGCTCTTCGACGAGTGGCGTTGGTCGGAAGAGTTCGCGACGCAGCCCGAAATCGAGAGCTACCTCAACCATGTCGTGGATCGCTTCGAGCTGCGCCGACATATCCGCACCGGAGCGCGAGTCGTTTCCGCGCTGTGGGATGAGGCCGACAACGTGTGGGTCGTGACGACTGCGCAGGGTGACACGTTGCGCGCACGTTGGGTCATTTCCGCAACCGGCGGTCTCTCGGTTCCCAACTACCCGGACATCGACGGGCTGAACAGCTTTCAGGGGGAGGCCCATCATACCGGCGCGTGGCCGCACACTCCGCTCGACTTCAGTGGCAAGCGCGTCGCGATCATCGGCAACGGGCCGAGTGGCGCGCAGCTCCTGCCCGCGATTGTCGACGTTGTAGAAGCAGTCGACCTCTATCAGCGCACGCCGACGTGGACGACGCCTCTGAATAACGCGCCGATCGAGGATGAGCGGTGGCAATGGCTCAGCGATAACTTCGACGAGATTGCCACCGTCTTGAACACGAGCCCTTCCGGCTTCCTGCATGAGCCGGCGGGAAAGTTCTCGACTGACGACTCGCCGGAGGAGAGGCAAGCCTTCTACGAGAAGATCTGGAAGAGTCCAGGTTTCGCCAAGTTGACAGCGAATTATTACGACATGACGACGAATCGCGAGGTCAATCTGGAGTTTTGCGAATTTCTCGCGGACAAGATCCGAAAGATCGTAGACGACCCGGAAACGGCCGAGCGTCTCATTCCGAAGGATCAGCTCTTCGGTGCGAAGCGTCCGCCTTTTGTCGCGGACTATTTCGAGTCGTTCAACAAGCCGAGCGCCTCGCTCATCGCGCTCCGGGAGACACCGATCGTCCGCATCGATGCCAGGGGCATCGAAACCACCGAGCAGCACCGCGATTACGACATCATCGTCTACGCGACCGGATTCGATTTCGGAACCGGTGCCCTCACGAGAATGGGCGTGAAAGGCCATGGCGGCCTTGACCTCAGCGTGGATTGGGTAGACGGACCGTCCGACTTCGGGGGGTTCAGTGCACACCACATGCCGAACTTCTTCTTCCCAGGCGGTCCGCACGGCGCAGGCGGCGGCAACTACCCCCGCTACTCGCAGGATCAGGTCGATTGGATTATGAAGACGTTGATCTATGCGCGTGAGCACGGGTTCGATCGGTTCGAACCGACTGCAGCTCACCAGGAAACGTGGATGACGATGGTCGAGACTCTCGCGCCGCTCTCGATTTTCTCCGCCGAGCACAGTCACTACTACGGTGCGAACGTCGAAGGGAAGGCTCGCAAATTCCTGCTCAACCCCGGTGGGCGAGCAAAGCTACACGAGATCCTCGACGGGGTATCCGCCACACATGATTTCGGCGGTGCGCTTTCCTCTTCGGTTCGGGTCGGCGTCTGACGATCACGCGATCGGTGGTGCCGGCCTTTCGGCTCGTGGAAAGTCGGCGCCTCCCCTTCGGGAGGTGCCGACCCACGCGTGGCGTCGAGCCAGGGAACGTGACGTCGATCCTCGTGTCGATTCGGGAACTGAAAATCGATCCGCGACAACGTGATCGGAGAGTCATGGTCCCGGAGGGCTCGTCCGGACCCTCAGCGGATTCCGTCGATGACCACGAGGTCGGCTAGGCGCCCAGCTCGGTCAGTAGTTCACCGAGCCATGCGACGGACTCTGCGGCAGCTTCTCGGTGTCCGCGATCGTCGATACTCGGACCACTGAGTTCCAGGTCGAAGGTTCCCGTGTACCCGGAGTCCAGCAGTTCCTTCACGATGTGCCGGATCGGGATGTCCCCGGCGCCGGGGACATCCCGGCAGGGCAGCGATCGCATGCCGGCACTCATGTTGCTGAGCTGGACGTGCGAGACGAGTTCGATGTTCTTGCGGATGTCGTCGAGTAACTCGGCCTCGGTCCAGACATGGAAGAGGTCGAGGCACACGCCCATTCCGGTGCGCACGCCCAGCAGGAGCGCGTCGTGGAAGCTGTGCACGAAGTTGAGGTCGGCGTAGAGCCAGTTCGTCGGTTCTACGGCTACAGCGATGCCCTTGTCGGCGGCGTACTGGACGAGGTCTGACGTGGCTTCGGCGTATGCGGCCGCATTGGCATCCCAGTCGGCGAAGGCGCGGCGTCCGGTCAGGGTATAGACGGAGCCGGCACCGACCGCTGCCGCCTGGTCGATGTCGGCGCGCGCCCCGTCGATCTGACCCTCGATATCGGCGCCGGGCGTCAGATCGAAGCGCAGGAGAGCGGTGGTCGTGACCATGCTGACCCCGTGTCTGCGGCTCGCCGTTGCGACTGCGTCAACACCACTTTCCCGGATCTTTGCCGACGTCATGGACGTCTTCGAGACGCCGAGTTCGCCGATCGCCTCGATCGCGTCGATCGCCGACAAAGTCGGGAAGCACAGGCCGCTCACGGACACTCGCGGGTGCGCTCGGTCGGTCGTGGCGGTGTTGTAATCGCTCTTGGTGTTCATTGTTCTGCCTTCTGTCATGACCGGTCTCGCCCGGCTTCAGGAACGGGGATCGGGTGTCACGTGTGGCAACCGAGAGCGCGCACCCGCCGGATCTCGTCGGCGGCGTGAAGCACGTTCCGCGCCCCGATAACGGCAAGACGCGCGCACTCTTGCGCCGAGGTGCCCGCAACAGCCAACGACCGCATCGGAGCTTCGACGCCGATCACGGGGACAGGTGGAAGCGCTGCCACTATCTCCACCACCGGCAGTTCACCCTGACCGGGAACACAACGATCGATCGAGTCGTCCCGATACACCGGGTTTCGCTGCGCGAGTGTGTTGTCGCTGAGCTGGATGTAGCCGACATATTCGTGGTCGAGCATTATGAGATCTTCCGCGCCGTGGCCGGATCGGGAGGAGTGCATCGTGTCGACGAGCAGACTGAAGTCCGGACGGCCGACGTGTCCGACGGCCTGCAGCGCTGTCGGTAGGTCGGGAACGGTGAGCGACTTCGCGAATTCCATCGTTGTGGTCATTCCTCGGCCGGCTGCCATCTCTACGAACGTAGCCAGTTGGTCGAAGCTGCGCGGCAGGTCAGGGTCCATTGTCACGGCGTTGACCCGGGTTACCCCGAGTTCGGCCATCACATCCAGGTTCGCATCTTCATCACGAAGGTCGTGGAACGGCTGGACGACAAACCCTTCACCCAGTGAGATCGACACGTCGCGATCCTGCATCGCTGCGATGAAACGCCGACGCAAAGCCACGTCGTCGAGCATGGAATACGTCGGGTGGCCGTATGGGTTGTACGGTCCGCCGCCGCCGGCCACCTTCATCGAGATGTGGTGGCAGCCGAGATCTGCTGCCAGGTGGACGAAGTCCACTGGTGGTAGGCCTAGGACGGTTTGGTACTCGATTCCGATTTCAGTCATGAGTGTCCTTCCAGAGCGCCGGCAAGCGTGGCGGTATCGGCCGCGTGGTGTTCACATCGACGGCTTCATCGAGCCTGGGGTCAGTGGTGTCTGCTCGATGAGCTCGCGGTTCGGCGGCGCGCCCGAGTACAGCACTTCGCGTTCGACCAACTCTGAGGAAAGCACTTCTCCGATCAGTCCCAGATCAGCTCCGGTCCGGTCGGCGATCTGCCGTATGACATCTACATCCTTGAGCATGAGCTCTGCGAGCCGGATGCCGACGGCGTCGACCCCAATCCAGGCGAGGCTGCTCAGCGCTCGACTGTCGCCACTGCCGTGCTGGATGGCGGCCAGGATCTCTGCCTCACCGATTCCGACGGCCGCAGCGAGGCGCACGGCGTCGACGGCGAGCCCGATCTGCGCGACGAAGAGCGCATTGTTGACGAGTTTGACGCGCTGACCATGACCGATCGGACCGACGTGCATCACCGGGGAGCCATAGGACTCGAGCACGGGGCGGACGCTGTCGAGTACGTATTCATCGCCTCCCACCCAGAGCGTGAGGCGACCGGCAGCCGTGTCTTGTGGGCTGCCGGAGACGGCAGCGTCAAGCACGTGCACGCCCCGTTCAGCCCCTGCGTCGGCAACCATGACTGCTGTGTCGGGATCGCAGGTGGTGTGCTGCACCAGGATTGCACCGGGTGCCATGGCCGCGACGGCGCCACCCGATCCCAGCAGCGCGGCCTGCACCTGCTCGTCGTTGAGTACGATGCTGATGACCAACTCGGCGGACTGCACTGTTTGCTCGATTGTGTCGGAGGTGTTCCACCCCTTGGCCTTTGCGGTGGATCGTGTTTCGGATCCTCGAGTCAGAACAGTGACGTCGTTCCCGGCAGCGATCAAGCGTTCGACGATCGGCCCGCCCATTCTGCCCGCTCCGATGAATCCGATCTTCATCGCGGGCTCAATGCAACAGTCATGGATTCGGGGCCCGACAGGTCGTTCGCCTTCAGTTGTTGCATGTCCGATCTCCTCTGTGCTTTGTGAACTCGGACCGGTGATCTTCGACCAGCGGTTCCGAGCAAGGCTCGCCGTCGTTGCTCAGGTGTCTCGCGTATCGCGGATCCGGCAAGCCGGAGAGAGACAGTCATCTCGAATTTGTGGCAACTCGAGAAGGCAAATTAGGTTAACTAGTCATACCATGTTGCTTGCATCACTACATAAGCTAAAGGTGAAGCAGTTCACTTTTTCTAGGTGGCTGACGGGTGATGCTCGATAGGAGTTCAGGCAACGGTGCCGGGACATGCTGTCGCAATGGCACTTCCGCCGCGACATTTTGGTTCGAACATGCCGTAGTGACGTGGACAACAGTGCGTGCTATCGTCCACATAGGTAAACAAGTTATCCCTTTCGCGTGCGTTGAGGGTACCCCCGGAGGACTCATGCCCCTGCAGAACCACATGCATCTGATTTCCACCGACGATCACCTGATCGAGCATCCGAAGCTCTGGTCGGATCGTCTGCCGAAGAAGTTCCTCGACGCCGGACCCCGGATCATCGAGAAGGTGATGCCGCGATCGGTGCACGCCGGTGACGGCGCCCGCGGTGATGCCGGCACCAAACTCGCCGAAGTGTGGATCTACGAAGACCGTGTCTACCCGTACATCGGACTCAACGCGGTGGCTGGGAAGAAACCCGAGGAGTACGGCGCCGAGCCCACCCGGTACGAGGACATGATCGCCGGCTGCTTCGACCCGAAAGCCCGTGTGCTGGACATGGATATCGACGGCGTCCAAGCCGGACTGTCCTTTCCTTCGTTCCCCCGGTTCGCCGGAACGGTCTTCCTCGAAGGCAAGGACCGGGAGTTGGCGTTGCTCTCGGTCAAGGCCTGGAACGATTACCACATCGACGAATGGTGCGCGAGCGCCCCGGACCGGTTGATCCCGCTGGTGATCCTGCCGCTGTGGTCGGTGGAGGAATGCGTCAAAGAGGTCTACCGCACCGCAGCCAAGGGCGCAAAAGCGATTTCCTTCCCCGAAAATCCTGTACCGCTAGGACTTCCGTCGTTCCACACCGATCACTGGGATCCGCTGTTCTCGGCGTGTGAGGATGTCGACATCCCGTTGACCGTGCACTTCGGCACCTCGGGTAAGGCCCCGATCACCGCCCCCGAAGCCCCGATGGCCGTGATGACGGCACTCTTCGGGTGCAACTCGATGTACGCGACCGCCGATCTGTTGTTCTCCCCGGTTTTCCATCGCCATCCGACACTGAAGTTCCTGCTCTCCGAGGGCGGGATCGGCTGGGTTCCGTACATGCTCGAACGGATGGATCAGACGTGGGAGAAGCACCGGTTCTACCAGAACATCAACCAAACAGTGCGTCCGTCGGAATTGTTCTCCAAGCACCTCTTCGGTTGTTTCATCGAGGACAACTTCGGTATCAAGAACCGTCACGACGTCGGTATCGACAACATCACCTGGGAGGGTGACTACCCGCACTCGGATTCGAACTGGCCGAACAGTCGCAAGAAAGTACACGACGCGATGATCGATGTTCCCGATGACGAAGTCGAGAAGATGGTCGAAACCAATGCCCGTGCCCTGCTGCACTTTCCCCGTACCTAAACCACTGCCGCGTACCTAACCCAATCGAGAGGAACACCAAGATAGTGATCACACGTTCCGTACGTATCGGCGTTGCCATTGCCGCTCTTAGCCTGGTGCTTTCCGCCTGTGGCAGTGGAAGTGCCGGCAATTCGTCCCCGGCGTTAGGTGGTGCCGTCGGCGCAGCGGCCGCTGACGCCGATCCGAACGGACATCTCCGGGTCGGCCACACTGTGGCGACACCGGCGCTGAACCCGCACAAGATGCCGTCTGCGCCGGCCGCGTACCCGTATCTGACTCCGGTGTACGACAGGCTCACCCAAATGGTCGACGAGGATGGGTCTCTCGCGATAGCTCCGATGGTTGCGACCGAGTGGGAGTTTTCCGAGGACGGCCGTGAGGTCGTCTTCACATTGCGTGACGGGATCACTTTCACCGATGGTGAAGTTCTCGATGCCGCCGCAGTCAAGGCAACGCTTGATCATGCGAAGACGGCGGCGGGATCGACTGTGGCGTCAACCTTTTCGATGATCGATTCGGTAGAGGTGGTCGATCCGAACCGGGTAAAGGTCATCGCTACCCGACCCGCCGCAGATTTGCCGTTTGTGCTCTCCGGTGTGGAAGCGGCATTGATCAGTCCGAAGGCTCTCGACAATCCGGATCTGGACATCAATCCGGTGGGTTCGGGTCCGTACGTCGCGACCTCGGTCCGGATAGGTGATTCGGTGACATACGAGCGTCGGGAGGGGTACTGGGATCCTGCAGCACAGTTGTCCAAGACGATCACGATCACCGGCATCGTCGACGACAATGCTCGACTGAACGCGCTGCGATCAGGTCAGATCGATCTGATGATATCCAAGATCGGTCAGTACCCGCAGGCATCGGCGCTCGGATCTGGATACGGGTTCTTTTCTTATCCGCCTGCACAGCTGTACACGATGGCCATGAATATCGACAGCCCGGAGTTCTCGGATGTGCGGGTGCGTCAAGCGCTGAACTTTGCCGTTGACCGGGAAGGTATCAACTCGTCGTTGCTCAACAATCAGTGCCAGGTCTCCGGCCAACCGCTTTCGGTCGGCGCGGACGGGCACCTTTCGGATCCGCCGATCGATTACACCTACGATCCGGATCGGGCGCGGGCTTTGCTCGCGGAGGCAGGGGTCAACGGTCTCACATTCAATACGCTTCTCGGTGCGGGACTTTCGCCGCAGGACGAGATCGCGTCGGCCCTGCAAGCGCAGTTCGCCGAAGTCGGTGTCACGATGAATGCCAAGCCGGTGGATCTGGTCGACATGACTGCTCAGTTTGCAGCGAAGGCACAACCGTCCATCGTCAGTGTGCGAGTTGGCGATCCGAGTTCTGCACAGTTCCTCAACCGCAACTACACAGTCCCACGCCTTTTTCCGGGAACACTTCCCGCGGAGTTCAAGAACTCATTGGCGCCGGCGTTTGATCCCAACGTGTCCGAGGTAGACCGTACTGCTGCTCTCGAAGCGACATCAGCCGTTGCGGTCGAGAACGCTTTCGACGTCTTCCTCTGTGCTGTAAGTACACAGTTTGCCTTCGCAGACAATGTAATCGGTGCTTCGAATATGGGCGTTTCGCATTACACCGGGGTGATGGACCTGCGCTACGTCGGTGTCGCGAAATGATTCTGCGCGAATAGTCGAAGTCTCACTCATATCCAGTTTGGGCGGTGCGCCCGTTGTCGCCGTCCACTACCTGACGCTAGGAGATCCTGTCCATGGCAACTGATCTACCGTTGTCGTCGCTCGACGCGACGGACAGCGATATCCTGCGGATCGAGAATCTCTCGGTCGACTTCGATACCGATCGCGGCTGGACTCGAGTCGTCGACGACGTGTCCTTGCGAGTAGCACCCGGCACGACGGTCGGGCTGGTGGGTGAATCCGGATCCGGGAAAACCGTAACTTCCTTGGCTGCAATGGGATTACTGCCTTCCCAGGGTTGTCGGGTAACTGGATCGATCCGTATCGCCGGCCGTGAGGTGGTGGGGTTGTCGGAGTCGGAGTTGTCCGGCATTCGTGGGGTCGACGTATCGATGGTCTTTCAAGAACCAAGGCGAAGTCTGTCTCCGGCATTCACTGTCGGGGATCAGATCGCCGAGGTTGTCCGTCGTCACCAAGGTTTGTCGAAGAAGGACTCGTTTGCCCGCGCTGTCGAGATGCTCGACGCGGTCGGTATTCCCGATGCACGCAATCGGGCAAAGGCATACCCGCACGAGTTCTCCGGTGGCATGTGTCAGCGCGTCATGTTGGCAATCGCAATGGTATGTCGACCGAAACTGCTCATTGCGGACGAACCCACGACCGCGCTGGACGTGACGGTGCAGAAAGAGATGTTGCGATTGATGAAGGATCTGCAACACGAGTTCGACGTATCGATTCTGTTCATCACTCACGATTTGGGGGTCGTTGCCGAGATGTGCGACCGAGTGGCGGTGATGTATGCGGGGCAGGTTGTCGAATCGACCTTGATCGATGACCTGTTCGACGACCCACGCCATCCGTACTCGGAGGGTCTGCTGGCAGCAATTCCCGACCCGAGGGCCAAAGGTATACGTCTGTCGTCGATTCCGGGTGCAGTTCCAGCTCCATGGGACTGGCCGCAAACGTGCCGGTTCCAGGATCGTTGCAACTACGCAGATGCTGGTCGATGCGATTCGGAACCGATAATACTGCACGACATCGCTCGCAATCGGTCAGTACGTTGCGTGCGTGAGGGCGAACTGAATCTGAAGGGACTTACCGGATGAGTCCGTTATTGGAGGTCTCCGGACTACGCAAGTCGTATCCGGTCAAGAGAGACTTTCTCGGTCGCGTGAGAGAGCGGTCCGTGGTGACCAACGATGTGAGTTTTACCCTGGAACGTGGTGAAACGCTCGGCATTGTGGGCGAATCCGGAGCGGGGAAGTCGACGATCGGACGTCAGGTTCTGCGTTTGATCGAACCCGACTCCGGCACGATCCGGTTCGACGGACACGATGTCCGTAAGTTCAAGGGCAAGGATTTGCTGTCCTTTCGGCGGCGCGCGCAGATGATCTTTCAGGATCCGTTCAGCTCGCTCGATCCGCATATGACGATTCGCAACGCGGTGGGCGAACCGTTGTCGATCCACTTCGGAATCGCTGGGGCAGAGCGTGATCGGCGTGTCGTGGAAATTCTGCAGAGGGTCGGTATGCGCGAGGACCAACTCGACAAGTATCCACGAGAGTTCTCCGGCGGTCAGCTTCAGAGGATCGCGATTGCCCGGGCGCTCACACTCGATCCCGACTTCATTGTGTGTGACGAACCTGTTGCTGCATTGGATGTTTCAATCCAAGCTCAAGTTCTCAACCTGCTGCTCGACCTGCAGGCCGAGCGCGGCTTGGCCTATATTTTCATCTCGCATGATCTCTCCCTCGTGCGATATCTCGCCCACCACGTCATCGTTATGTACCGGGGCGAGGTAGTCGAAGCCGGGACCGCGGAGGAGTTGTTCGAGAATCCGCAGCACTCGTACACCAAGATGCTGGTCTCGGCAGTTCCGGACCCGAGGAACCGTCGTCGCAGAGTTTCAGTACCGACGGGAGGGTCATAATGGCGAATCTGTTGGGAAAACGGGTGCTTTCGGCAATCCCACTGTTGCTGTTCCTCAGCTTCTTCGTTTACGTGCTGGTTGACTTCATGCCAGGAGACGCTGCAGCTGGGCTTGCCGGTGACAACGCAACGCAGGACGAAATCGCTTCGGTTCGCGAACAACTGGGTCTGGATCGGCCACTGCTGATCCGGTACGTCGAGTGGCTCGGTCACATCATTACCGGTGATTTCGGCACCTCGCTCTACAGTTCTCAGTCCGTCACTCAGATCCTCGCGGATCGGATACCGACCACTCTGTCCTTGACCGTCGTGACCATGGTAATTGTGATCTTGCTCGGTCTGCCGATCGGAATCATTGCCGCTATGCGTGCCAATTCGATGCTCGACCGCGCGTTGACGGCTGTGTCGTCGGTTGCGATGGCGGTCCCACCGTTCATTATCGGTTTGGTTCTGGTCATTGCCCTCGCAATCTCCGCGCCGGTTTTTCCGGCGACTGGGTACGCACCGCTCAGCGAAGGGTTTGGGGTTTGGCTTCAACACCTGATTCTTCCGGCTCTCGCGATTGCGGCCATTTCCACTGCGGAAGTGGCGCGCCAAACCCGTGCGGCCATGGTTGACACGTTCGCCAAGGATTTCATCCGCACTGCTCGGGCGAAGGGGCTGCGGACCAAGCAGATCGTGCTGAAGCACGCCCTCAAGGTCGCCGGAGTTCCGATCGTGACGGTCCTCGGTCTACAGGTCAGTCGAGTATTTGCAGGCGCGGTGACAGTCGAGTTCGTTTTCGCGCTACCTGGCCTCGGGACTCTTGCCGTGAATTCTGTTTTCAGCCGGGATATTCCGGTGATCCTCGGCATCGTCATGGTCATGGCGGTTGCCATCGTGATCATCAACCTGATCGTCGATATGGCCTACGGCTACTTCAACCCGAGGACCCGGGCCTGACCCGGTCAGCTGTCGAAAGGCATTTTCATGAGTGAAACCGGTATTGTTGCGGATCCCGATAACCCGCGGCGCGCGACACCATTTTCGAGCCGAAGCCGCTTCATGTACACACTGCGGACTTCACGTCCACTTCGACTGCTGCGCAGGAACATCCCGGCCATGATCTCGCTGGTTTTCTTAGTGCTGGTGTTTCTGGTCGCGGGTTTCGGCACCATGATTGCGCCCGATGATCCGAACGCGCAGAACTTGGGAAACAGTTTGGCCGGAATTTCCGGGGAGCACTGGCTCGGTACGGACGTCTATGGTCGTGACGTCATGAGCAGGTTGCTCGCCTCGGCAAGTGTCACCATGCTCGCGGTTGTCCAGGCGGTGGGAGTTGCGGCTGTGATCGGTATTCCCACAGGGCTGTTCGCGGGACTTGTCCGGGGATGGGCTGGGGGACTGATCAGTAGAATCTCTGATGCCCTGCAGTCCTTGCCGCCTCTTATCCTCGCCATTGCGATCATCGGAATTTTCGGTCCAGGATTGACCAACGCGATGATGGCGATCGGACTGGTTATGGCCCCATCGCTGTACAGGTTGGCACGAGGTGCTGCGGAGTCGGTGTCGACGGAAACGTATATCGAAGCTGCCCGAGCGCTGGGCTGCGGCAAGGGCAGGCTGCTGTGGAGTCATGTGTTACCAAACGCGGCTTCGCCTTTACTGGTGCAGCTTTCGTTCTCGGCGGGTGTCGCGATTGTCGCCGAGGCAAGTCTGAGTTTTCTCGGTCTCGGTGTTCAGCCGCCACAGACTTCCTGGGGTTCAATGGTGCGTGAGGCTTTCGACAATATCTACACAGCTCCGGAGCTGATTGCTGCACCGGCGATCATGATTGTGCTGACCGTCCTGGCATTCTCGACGTTCGGTGACGGTTTGCGGGATGCGCTCGAAGGTTCGGGTTCGATTTCAAACGACGAATGACGAGCGGCGAATCTGCCGCGTTATCGCGGCAGATTCGCCGGTATCCAGCACGCGTCACGCTTTTCCATGAACGCCCGCATTCCCTCACGTGGTTCCGGAGAAGTGTCGAGTGCGCCGAACATGGTTTCGTAGTCGAATTGCCCGTAGCGCTCGTTGAGCATTCGCTTGACCTGGGCTCGGGCTACAGGTGCGGTCTGCAGTACCTCACGCGCAGCCTCGAGTGCCGCAGTCCGAAGGTTCTCATGTGGCACAACTCGGGAGATCACTCCGAGCCGAAGCGCTTCTGCCGCATCGAACTTGCGCGCGGAAAACATCAAGTCGCGTGCTGCGGCGATTCCGATGTGTGCCGGCAGGACTGCAGCGAAAGTCGCATCCGGGATGCCTCGTAGAAGTTCGGGAACACGGAATGTCGCCCGGTCGCTGACGACAGCGATATCGGACATCATTGCAATCAGTAGTCCACCGGCCTGGCAGATTCCGTTGACCGCGGAAATGACGGGTGCGCGACTGTCTCGAATGGTTAGGAAGGGAACGATATCGATGCTCGAAAGGCCCTCCGGCAAAGCATCTCCCGGATCCGATCGCCTTCCCAGATCTCCTCCGGGGGCGAATACGTCGTCAACCCCGGTGATTATCAATGCCGACAGTTCCGGGTCGGAATTCACGAGGCGTACTGCTCGCTTCAATCCGTAGTACATCGCGGAGGTCAACGCATTTCTGGCAGCCGGACGGTCGATGATGCACCATCCGATCGAGCCTTCACGTTCGAATCGTAAACCGCTGGCGCCCAAGCTATTTACCATAAATGCAGCGTATAGCATTCTCCATGTCGTGGCCAGTGACGGCTTCGAAAGGTCACGATGCCTGCACATGGTTCGCCGGGGTTCAGATAACTGCATCGTGGATGCCTGGTCAACGGGATGTTCCGGCTAGCGGAATGGGCATGTCTGGGTCGCCCACGGGTGTATGGCGTCTGGGTAACGAGGCAGTCGGTTTCCGGACGAAACCTGGCACAGTTCAAGCTGATACACCTTTTGTGTCTACGACTGGCCATGTGATCGACGGAGTTTCGGTCTGGAGAGATTGCCTCGCTCGACTTCTTCGTTTGGGCGAGTATCTATGACAGAATCGAACAACAGGACCGGATGTGCCGATCGACATACCCAGTGTGTGAAGATGATTCGATTCAGTAGTCCCTGCAACTCAACCGCTGCATCGGGGCGTTGTCAGCCTGACGTTGCCCTTCGGAACGAATATCAGCTGATTCTGCCCCTCGGAAACGAATATGGAGAAACGAATGACAGTCGACGACCTGGAAACAGATCCCCTCGCCCCGTGGCTCCGTAAGATCAAGGACGAGCACGATTCATCACGACACGTGGACGGTGTGCAGTGCCGCGGTTCCGTGGACCTCATCGATGAATCGGCCCGCCTGCGCGGCGTTTCCGCTGTCAGATACGGGAAAGCCATCTCTCTCGAACGTGAGGTGGAAACCCGCCCCGGCCGCCTTGCCGATGGTCGAGCTGTGGCGGAACTCGAGGCAGCGCAGTGGGAAAAGCTGGGGCTTGCCGAGATGCCTTCTGGCCACGGATCAGTAGAACTCGATGTACAGGTCGGCGTTCGCGGTATGCGCTCGGCCCACGGCGGTGACGTGATCAAGTACGACGCCCATGGAGTCCACAACACACACATGGACGGTTTGGCGCACATCGGTGCCGAAGGGTCTTGGCACGGGCCGATTCCCGCCGAGGCGTCCCTGACTGACGAGGACACCATGGTGGCGTGGGCGAACCATGGAATCGCCACGCGTGGTGTAGTCCTCGATGTCGCCGGAGCGCGAGGGGTCGAGTGGATCGACGCCGAACACCCCGTTACCGGCGAGGACCTGGACGCAGCGCTCGCGGCAACCGGAGTCACCCTCGAGCCTGGCGATGCGCTGATCATCTACCAGGGGCGCGATCGCTACGAGGCGGCCGGCAACATCTACCCGAGCGGCGCCGCAGCAGTGGCGCGCCCAGGTATCGGTGAGGACGGTGCAGTCTGGATCGCATCGAAGGATCCGGGCTTGGTGCTGTGGGACTTCCACGATGCCCGGAACAACCCTGCCGGCTCGTTGGAAGTGCACAACCTGATCTATGCGATCGGTTTGTGTCTGGTGGACAACTGCTTACTCGGCCCGGCCGTGGCGGCGTTGAAGCAGACAAATACGTCGACAGGTCTTGTCGTAGCGGCTCCGACTGCCATCCACCGTTCGACGGGTGTCCTGATCAATCCGTTGTTCCTTTACTGACCTCTCGACAAGGTTGTCGCTATCGGTTCGGCACACTCTCGGACATCAACAGTTTGTCCGAGAGTGTGCTTTCGACAGTCTGAAGTCTGTCGGACGTGCGTTGTGCACCTTGGAGTTGTGCACCCTGGAAAACGTGGGTGCTCCTGAATGATTCGAATTCACCCCCTGAGAACAAGGAGTTTTCTGTGACGATTTCCGCGATTCTGGACCTGCGACTCAAGAAAGAGAGTCTTGCTACCGCACGCGAGGTGGTGGGACGAATCTTGACTGAGACCCGTGCTTTCGAAGGTTGCGAAGGTGTCGACGTATTGATTGATGCCGACGACGAAACGCACTGGCTGTGTTTCGAGAAATGGTCTACTGCCGAGGCGGATGCCGCATACCGCGAATGGCGCGCCGGCCCAGGCATGATCAAGGATTTGGGACCGCTTCTCGCAGGGGCGCCAGGACTGGCCAAGTACACACTCGACTCTGCGATCTGACCTATTTGTTTGTCCAGATGGGGCGTGTCCTTCGTGAACAGTGCCGAAGAGCACGCCCCATACTTGTTGCCCTTACGCGAGCACCTTCGGCAGTAGGGGATGCAGTTCGGCGTCGGCTTTCTTCGACCCCCCACGCAGCTTGTCAGTTATCGCCAGTATCTCGAACTTTTCAGGAGTGTCATTGTGTCCCTTGTGACTGAAGCCATCAACGTACCCAAGGTCGAGTTGACCGACGAAGAAATCTTTGCCGCTCACGTCGGTGGCAAACTGTCGGTCGAGACCACCGCGCCGCTCGATACGCAGCGCGCTCTGTCGATCGCGTACACGCCGGGTGTGGCTCAGGTGAGCCGCGCCATCGCCGCTGACGAGACCCTTGCCGATCGCTACACGTGGACCAACCGACTGGTTGTCGTCGTCAGTGACGGCACGGCGGTTCTCGGTCTGGGCGATATCGGACCCCGCGCATCGTTGCCCGTCATGGAGGGCAAGTCCGCTCTGTTCAAGAGCTTTGCCGGACTCAACTCCATTCCGCTGGTGCTCGACACCACCGATCCCGACGCGATTGTCGAGACTCTGATCCGTCTGCGTCCGAGCTTCGGCGCGGTCAACCTCGAGGACATCTCGGCGCCGCGCTGCTTCGAGATCGAAAAGCGGGTCATCGAGGCACTTGACTGCCCCGTCATGCACGATGATCAGCACGGCACCGCGATTGTGGTTCTTGCTGCGCTCAAGGGCGCCGTGAAGGTGCAGAGCCGCGACATCACCACGCTCAAGGTTGTCATCTCCGGTGCGGGTGCAGCGGGTGTCGCGTGTGCGAACATTCTGCTCGCCGCCGGTATCAGCGATGTCGTCGTGCTCGACTCGAAGGGCATCATCTCCAGCGAGCGCAGCGACCTCAACGAGATCAAGGTAGAGCTGGCGTCGCGCACCAACCCGCGCAGTGTCCACGGCGGTGCCGTCGAGGCTTTGGCCGGAGCGGACGTCTTCCTCGGTGTCTCGGCGGGCAAGATCCCCGAGGAGCTCATCGCGTCGATGGCTCCCGAGTCGATCGTGTTTGCGCTCTCGAACCCGGATCCGGAGATTCACCCCGAGACCGCGTCGAAGTACGCGGCGATCGTGGCTACGGGCCGCAGTGACTTCCCGAACCAGATCAACAATGTGCTTGCCTTCCCCGGTGTGTTCAAGGGCGCGCTCGACGCCGGTGCCCGTCGCATCACCGAAGGTATGAAGCTCGCTGCCGCCGAGGCGATCCTGTCGGTGGTCGGCGACGAGTTGGCTGTGGACAAGATTGTTCCGAGCCCACTCGACCCTCGCGTGGCGACCGCAGTTGCGGAAGCCGTCGCGGCCGCAGCGCACGCTGAGGGCGTGACCAGCTAAGAGGATTGAACCTGCCGGTTCAAAGACTCGCGGGGTTCACGCAGACTAGATGGGGAGAGTTTTTCGTAAGGCGGCCAACGGATCTGAATCATCGCGTCGTCCTCGGGGGCCGGCGCTCTCGGGATTCACGAATCGGCCTTCGTCGGAGCGGGTCCATTCGCGTACGGCCCATCGTTCCTTGATTGCCCAACGCCCATTTCGACGCTCCATGTGGTCGATGAAGCGTGCGCCGCTGGTGAAGTTGATCATTCCGACGCCTTCGGGACCGCCCCAATGCGTTGACATCGAGTATGCCTCGCTGATCGCGTGGTCGCCGTGCAGCTCGACGAGGTGGTTGCCGATGTGATGCATGGTGCCGCCGATGACGGAGAGTTTGGGCTTCACCCAGGCAATGTATTCGTCGATGTTGCCGTCGAATCCGGTGTGATGATCGATGGCGTCGGGGTGATAGGCGCTGCGAACGAGATCGAAATCGAGCCGGTCGATGCCTCGGGCATACGTCAAAACGACTTCACGAATAGCCTGCTTGTCCAGCAGATCCTGCAATTGCTGTTCCATTTCAGGACTCCTTGACGCTGATCATCCAGTCGAGCAGTTCCGGTAGTTCTTCGCTGGCACAGTCGAATACGACCGGACGGAAGACGACGACGGATGCGCCGCGGTGGGACCAGTCGTGAGCCTTCTCAGCAGTGGCTTCGAGGTCGACGGTTCCGTTGTCACGACGAACCGGCGATGCAGACACCTGCACGCGCGCGGTATCGGGATCGCGATCGTGAGCTTCGAATGTGTTGCGTAGCAGCGCAACGCTGTCCGTGAATGTATCCAAATCGGCAGGGTTGACGGTCCAGCCGTCGGCGACACGTGCGACGCGGTCGAAGTTCCGCTGGCTGGGCCCGAACCCGAAGAGGACAGGAACGCGGTCTTGGGTCGAGAGCGGAATGCTGTGGTAGTTCTCGAAGGAGAAGTCGCGCCCCTTGAAGTTGGCGGGAGCCTGTGTCCAGAGTTCACGGCACGCTGCGACGGTTTCCTCCATGCGCCCGAATCTGGCATCGAAAGGCATGTTCGTGGCGGTGTATTCGGCCTCTTGCCACCCGACTCCGAAGCCCATGGTCACGCGTCCGTCCGACAGTGCGTCGAGGGTGGCGACTTGTTTGGCGAGCAGTGCCGGTGGTCGAACCGTTGCAATGAGAACCGACACTCCGAGGCGAGCGCGTTCGGTGACTGCAGCAATCGAGGAGAGCAGCGAAATCGGCTCGTACCAAGGATGATCGAGCGGGAACAGGAAGTTGTGTTCGCTGACGCGCTGCGCATGAGCGTCAGCATTGAACCCGAGGTGATCGCCGGTGCAGATCAAGTCGACGCCGGCCCGATCGGCGGCAGCGGCGAAATCGAGAACCGGTCTGATCTTTCCCTCGAACAGTGCCTCGAGGCCCAATACGTTGACACCGATTTCCATGCAAACAGTCCTTTCCGAAAATCTGCGGGAACGACGGGCGGGTCTCAGCTCTGCGGCAATTCGCGCTCGTCGGTAACAAACTGAATGATCTTGCTTTGATCGAGAAAGTTGGATTCGTCGGCCCGAATTCGATCGCCGACCTCCGGGCGGGCATGAGTGGCCAGCATGTCTTCGTACCCGGCCTTGTCGTGGAACCACATTTCGGTGATGACATCGAAATGTGGGTCAGGCGTGCCCTTTGAGCGCAGAACCTGAGCGAGATCGGGGTAATTCCGCCGGTACTCGATGATCGACGGGAAGGTTGTGGCAATCAGCGGGGCATGGTTGTTCTCGTAGTAGTCGATGAACTCTTCTTTCGTGAGTCCCGGCTTACGAGTGAGTAGTGCGATTGCCTTGAACATCGTTCGTCTCCCCGTTGAAGGTGCTGCGAGATGTACTCAGAGTGACCGGTTGGCATGGGCAGACATATCGCCCATGCTGTCCATGCAGAATAGTCGTGATGCGAAACGCCACGATCCGTCAACACACGTGAATCGATCGAAGTAGCGTCCGGACAAAATGGGTTGCAGGGCAAAATCTTCGGTGCCCTGGATGACCGTGATGTAGGACAGCGCCGACGCCTCGTTTCCGTCAACCGAGATGCGGGTATTGGTCAGCAGGTGTTTGGTTCGCGGGACCGCGGGAGTGCCGTACATCCGGATGAAGCTGCTGCACGCGGCGAACACAGCGTCGGCATCGGACGAAATCAGAGTTGTTGCAACACCGTCCGCGCCGCACTGGCCGTAATCGGAGTGCGCAAACAATGATGCGACATCACGCAACCTACCCTGATCGATCAGGTGCGTGTACTCGCAGAGCAGGTCACGGATCGCCGACTCGGCGACGATCCGTGACAGCTCTTCGGTCATACCGTGATCTCGCGGCGAACCATCTTTCCGGTTGCGTTGCGGGGCAACAGATCGCCGGTTATACGCCACTTCGAGGGCACCTTGAAGTACGACAGACGCTCAGCCGCGAATTCGCGGAGGTCTTCCTCGGTGGTGACTGCACCGGAGCGCAGAACGACGACAGCTGACACTTCCTGGCCGAGGTCCGGGTGAGGCGAACCGATGACGGCGCATTCGATGACGTCGGGATGCTCGTCGAGGGTCTGTTCGATCTCTGTGGGGTAGACGTTCTCGCCGCCACGCAGAATGAGATCCGACCGGCGTCCCGTCAGACGGAGGCGACCGTTCTCGATCACGCCGAAATCGCCGGTGCGGAGCCAGCGTCCGGGAGAAATTGCCGAAGCGGTGGCTTCTTCGTTCTCCCAGTAACCGAGCATCACGAACGGGCTGCGCACGCAGACCTCACCCTCGATGCCGTCGGGCAGCCATTCACCGAAGGGGTCACGAATTTCCATGGACACGGTGATAATGGGACGTCCGAGAGTCCCGGGGAACTCTTCGAGCTCAGCTCCGACGGCAACGGCGATAGCCGTGCTGCACTCGGTGAGGCCGTAGCTGTCGACCAGGGCGTTGCGGGCGAACGGTACCTGCTCCTTGAGGCGTTCCTTGAACGCGGGCGACGACGGCGCCGATGCCAGGGAGAATGCCGTCAGCGAGGACACGTCGTACTTGCCGATGTTGCCGTGTTCGAGCAACCGCGACGCCATGGTGGGAACCGCGCCCCAGTTGGTGATGCGTTCGCGTTCGACCAAACCGAGCACCTTGTCCACGTCGAAGCCGCCGTCGATCATCACGACAGCGCTGCCGGTAGCCAGACGCGGGATGACAAGGTTATGGAGGCTCGCGATGTGGAACAGGGGAGAGGTCAGGAGGTAGCGGAGCGGGCTGGGCTTGGAGCCGTCGTACTCGCGGCCCGTGAACGCAGCGCCGATGGCGTCGCTGTACTTGTGGTAGTCGACAACAGCCATCACGTTGCGGTGTGAGTGCAGGGCGCCCTTGGGGCGGCCGCTGGTGCCACTGGTGAACAGGATGACAGCCGGATCGTCCTCGTCGATGTCCGTGGCGGGTACATCTGCGCCGGCGTATTCGGCGATGAGTGCGGGCAGATCCTCTTCCATGGTCAGAACGGTGATGCTTGCCGGCAGTTCGGGAAGCGCAGCGCCGCGCTTGGCGTCGACTACCAGCACCTTCGGGCTCGACAGCTCGATGCCGTGTGTCACCTCGCGCGGAACCCACCAGCCGTTGAGACCGACCGCGATGGCGCCGAGTGCCTGCGTCGCGAAGAAGGTCATGACCCATTCAGGGTTGTTGGCGGCAAGAATTCCCACTCGATCGCCCTTGCGGACGCCGTACTTGTCGCGAAGCGCAGTCGCCAGCGCGGCTACAGCGTCGGCATGCTCCGTGAAGGAAATCCGACGGTCGCTCGTGACGAGATAGTCGCCGTCGCCCCAGGCCCGGGACGCGGAGATGAGCTCACCGATGGCATGTCCGCGATTCTTCATCACGGGCATGACGGTGCCGAGAACCTCTTCTTCGACGATCTCGAACGGCCCACCGGGACCGGTGAGGCGCGAGACCGCCTGGTCCAGGAGCAACTGCGGATCTGCGGGGGCAGTCATGGAATGGCCTTTCGTATTGTGGCGCTTTTCACGTCACAAAATGTCACGGGACAATCCTATCTGTGGGGCGGTTACCACTGAGCGAGACTGAGCGGGTTACTGACATAACGCGCAGTTAGCGTTCCGAAAGAATCGCAGCCGAAGGAATGAGCGTGAGCGCACACGAATTCCCTCCCTCTCGAGTAGGACACAGGATCACGATGACGAACACCGCCACCGAAGCACCTCCGAGCAGTTCCGTTGCCACTCCGCAGCGCGCGGACGTCGCACAGATGTTGATCGATCGTGTCGGTGATCAGCATCTGGGACTGCGGACGCGTACTCAGGACTGGACGTGGGACGAGGTTGTCCATGAAAGTGCCGCCCGCGGTTCGTACGCCAAGTCGCTTCGCGCGCCGGGCCCCTTCCACATCGGTGTTCTCCTCGAGAACGAGCCCGAGTTCCTGTTCTGGCTCGGCGGCGCCGCACTGACGGGCGCCACGATCGTCGGAATCAACCCGACTCGTCGCGGTGCCGAACTCGAAGCCGAGGTCCGGTATGTCGATTGCCAGATGATCGTCACCGACAAGGCAGGCCACGAGAAGCTCGCTGGTCTCGATCTCGGTCTGACCGACGACCGCTTCATCCTCGTCGACGACGCGTCGTATGCCGAAACCGTTGCTGCGCATCGCGTCGAGACGCCGCAGATCGACCTGGGCGTCGATGCGTCGACGCTTTTCCTTCTCCTCTTCACCTCCGGCACTACCGGTATGTCGAAGGCTGTCCGATGCAGCCAGGGTCGTCTGACGCGTCTGGCATACGCGAACTGTGCCAAGTACGACATCGATCGCGATGACGTCTGCTACTGCTGCATGCCGCTCTTCCACGGCAACGCGCTGATGGCACTGTGGGCTCCCGCGCTGTCACAGGGCGCTACGGTCTGCCTCGTTCGCAAGTTCACGGCTTCGGGCTTCATGCCCGACGTCCGGTTCTACGGCGCAACATATTTCACGTATGTCGGCAAGGCACTCGGCTACCTGATGGCGACGCCGGAGCAGTCCGACGACATCGAGAACACCCTTACACACGGTTTTGGTACCGAAGCGTCGCCGGGTGACAAGGCCGAGTTCATTCGTCGCTTCGGCGCACAGCTTTTCGAGGGCTACGGCTCGAGCGAAGGCGCCGGTTCGGTGGTCCTCGATCCGAACCAGCCCGCGGGAGCGTTGGGACGTCCGGCTAACGAGAACATCGTCATCGTCAATCCCGACACCAAGGAAGAGCGTCCGCGCGCGATCCTGGACGAGCACGGACACGTGCTCAACTCGGACGAGTCCATCGGCGAAATGGTCGACAAGGCAGGTTCGCAGAAGTTCGAGGGTTACTACAAGAACGAAGACGCCATGGCGGAGAAGATCCGTGACGGTTGGTACTGGACAGGCGATCTCGGTTACGTCGACGAAGCGGGATTCATCTACTTCGCCGGCCGTAAGGGTGACTGGATCCGCGTGGATGGTGAGAACACGTCGGCTCTGATGATCGAGCACATTCTGCGTCGCCACCCCAAGGTGATCGCAACCGGTGTGTTTGCGGTACCTGACCCGCGCTCGGGTGATCAGGTCATGGCGGGCATCGAGGTTGCGGATCTGGCGGATTTCGACCCCGTCGAATTTGCGGCTTACCTTGCCGCACAGGCAGATTTGGGAACAAAGTCGGCGCCGCGCTTCATTCGCGTATCGACCAACCTGCCCGTCACCGGTTCCAACAAGGTACTCAAGCGTGACCTTCAGGTCGATCGCTGGCGGACCGACGAGCCGGTGTACCACTGGGTGGGCCGCGGCGCTCCCGAGTACACGCTGATGACAGAAGCTGATATCGAGAGCCTCGAGAAGGAGTTCGAGACTCACGGTCGTTCGAGGTTCCTGTGAACCGAGTTGCGCTGGTAACCGGCGCTTCTCGCGGTATCGGCCGCGAATGTGCACTGGCATTTGCTCGCGCCGGGTTCGATGTCGCGATCACTGCCCGCACCGTCCGTGAAGGTGAAGGCAGAGCCGCACCGCGAACGCGCGACGGCGAGCAGGTTATCCCCGTTACCGGAAGTCTCGAGACGACAGTTTCCGAAATCGAGGCCTGCGGCGTGCGGGCCATGGCGGTTCCGATGGACCTCCTCGATCGGGCATCGGTTGTTGCGGCCGGGGAGCAGGTGCTGCGCGAGTGGGGCCGGGTGGATGTGCTGGTCAACAACGCCTATGCACAGACCGTCGGCAACATGGACCGGATTCTCGACATCGAGATCGACGATGCCCAGGCAATGGTTGTCGGAAACTATCTGCATCAGCTCGCCTTGGTCCAGGTGATTCTTCCGTCGATGATCAAGAGCGGCAACGGTGTTGTCATCGGTCTCGCATCCGGTTCGGCCACCATGGACCCACCGGCGCCTCCCGGTGAAGGCGGCTGGGGCCTGTCGTATGCAGCGTCGAAGGCCGGCTTCGGGCGTATCGCGGGTGCGATCAATTCGGAGTACCGCGGCGCCGGTATCAAGGCATTCAATCTGAGTCCGGGGTTTGTGATCACGGAATCGGGTAAGGCTCGCGGTGGTGCGGACGCGATCGTGGACGCAGGATTCGCCGCCACACCGGCGTCGGTCCCGGCAGCGGCCGCAGTATGGCTGGCAACTGATCCCGATGCCGACCGATTCCTCGGCCGAGTGGTGGACGGTCCGAAACTGATGGCGACGCTTCACGAGAAGAAATGAAGCTTGGGGTTCATCGACGAGAAGGCCGAATACTCGAGCAGTTGACGGCTAATTCGTAGCACCCCACAGCTCTCGATCACGGTGTTAGCATCCGATGGTGCCCGGGTGAACAGCTCGGGCACGAGCGATGTTTGCTGTCTTTGGCCAGCGAAAGCGCAAGTACAGCAACCCTTCACATAAGGAGTTTCACATGGGATCGATCGCCGATCTTCTTGCCCAGAGCCAGGCTTTGGCTGCGTTCAAGTACCTCCTCGGTGTGCTCGGTGGAGCGTTCGGTAGCTGATAGCGCGCCCGGACTGCGGTGACTACCAGTAGTCGCCACCGCACTTCAACGTGCGCTCTATCCGAGCGCGATCTATTTTCTCGAAAAGGCCGGTTTCTTCGGCCTGGTCCAATCATGGAGGCACACAATGGGTTCCCTTTCGACAATTCTCATGATCCCGGTCGGTAGCGCAGACCTCGTCCTCAAGGGCGTGTTCGAATCTCTGACGAACACCGTGAACAGTCTCGTCGTGGTTTTCGGTGGGTTGAGCTAGTTCCGCATCGAATCGACCGAGAAGGTCCGCGCGCCTCTGGCATGCGGACCTTCTCGGGTTTTGAGGTTACGGCCGTGCGCTCGTGTCGTAGGCATAGACCGAGACCCAATCGAGCATCAGGTTCCCGTTGCTGGTCCCCGTGCCTTTTGTCTCGGTCTGCAACTGCCAGCGCATCGGGGTGGACGGAACCCAGGACGTGCTTTCCAGGACTACCTGGTTGTCGAGTAGATATTTGATCCGCCCGGGCGACCACTCGATCGTGTACGTGTGCCAGTCGGTGAACCGCGCTCCGATGTCCGTTGCGAGGTCCTGACACCCGCCTACGCAAGAACCCGCACCGGAGTAGTGGTGGAAACCGCCTGCAGTGCCGGACAGTCCACCTTCGGGGAAGTCGAATTCACCATCGCGCGGCCATACTTCGGACTGCGGCCACAACAACCAGGCAACGTAATATTCGTTGAGATTCGGGTTGTCGACCTTGAATCTCGCAGAATAGCGGCCGTAGGTTTGATTTTGATTCTGGCCGTTGATGACGGGTGACGGGCTTGCCCCCGCCGGTTGCCCGTTGACATTGTGCAGATTGAAATTGAGGACGCCATTCTTGACGCTGAGAACTTGGTCGGCGCGATACGGCCGCTGTTGATATGTATCGAGATAACAAGACGGGTATGTTCGCCACTTTTGCCCTTGTGCGCCGGTGTAGACGATCTTGTTGGGATCACACGTATTTGCCCACGTCCCCAGCGCAGCGTCTTTTGTGAAGTCGTCGTAGAAGATCTGACGCCATCCGTTGAGATTGCCGACCGGTACCGCAACCCCTGACGGAGACGGAAGCGTCACGATGGCTCCGGTGTACGACCAACTCTGCGCCTGTGTGCCATCGCATACCTGTACGACGGCTGGATTTCCGTTTGCATTGACACCACCGCGATTCTCGACGCAGAGTCCGTTGACCTGGCTTCGAACGGTACCTCCGGGACCGGAGGTCCATTTTTGGAATGCTGCGCCTGTGCAATTCGATATGACCAGGGCAGTCCCTGCCGCCAGAGAACCACCCTGGGGACCCAGGCATTTCGTCTGTACCCGGACGGTGCCATCGCTTTCAACGCTCCAGATCTGTGCGGCCGAGCCGTTGCAGTCGTAGATCTGAACCGGGTTGCCGTCCGATGTCACGCCCCACTTGTTTTCCAGGCATCGCCCACTGGGTGTCTTGACCGCGCCGATCACGGCAGCCTCGGACACGGCCGGAGAAACTACCAGTGCGCCCATCGCCATGACGATGGACGCGATGAGAAAACAAACGGTCTGTTTCGAATGTCGATTCTTTGTTGACGATTCCCCCGAAATATACGAAAACACAGTCACTCTCATTGTGATTCCATTCTTTTGTGCGGCGAGAACCTAGCCCGGTGGAAACAATTCCACAGGCTTTGTTGGCGAAATGCTACACAAAAGGATCGGGGTTATTTGCACCTTTCGGGAAGGTTGAAATAGTGCAGATATTGAAGAAATTCGCCGGTGCGTGATGCTCTTCGGTTGCTGCCGGCGTCAGTCGAGTGAAGGAGCGTCTGTGGCTTCCGCGTCGAGGATCATTTCGCCGTTCGTGGACTCTTCAGGGAAGACGAATTTGCGCATCGCCCACCAACGGAAGGCCGTTGCGAGCAGCGTGCCGATGATGGAGCCACTGATGAAGTCGGCGAAGTTCTCCATCAATACGGAGACGTTTGGCTGGCGGAGGTCGAATACGTAACTCGAGATCCAGAGTGGCACCTGGTTGATGGCCAGGCCGATTCCGGCGACGATGAAGAACAGTGCCGCCTCGTGATGACGTTGTCGTCCACCCCGTTCAGCGAACGACCATTCCCGGTTCAGTACGTACGACAGGACCGTCGCGACCAGGACCGCGATGATGTTGGCGGTAACCGGATGTTGCGGCAGTACGGTCCACTTGATGCCGAAGAACAACACCGTGGTGACGATGAAGGCGATGCCGCCGACCACCAGAAACTTGAGCATCTCCGCGTGCGGCAAAACCCGTACGAGAATCTTCTCAGGAAGCCAATTGACCAGTTTTCCTACAAACGCCATTGGTCGAGGCTAACCGTGTCGGTGCCGTTAGGCATAAAAATCGCAAGCGCCGGAGCGTTCGGAAAGTTAGAAACCATACCCCATGACTGCGGGGCGTGTGGTGCCGAAAGCGAAGTCGAAGTCGCGTATCTCCTGAGGGGTGGAGGCCTGGACGCGCCCTGCTGCCGCGAAGATTCGAGCCTGATGCGAACCCAGGTAGATGCTGGACAAGATATCGGACGCCATCGTGATCTGTGCGTCGGCGTCCGTGGGTCGGCAGGTGGCCTTTCCACCCCGAATGCTGAGCGCGAACGTACCACCGGAGTCGAGGAACGGATCCTCGATTTTGATGACAGTGTCGAGGTCAGCGGCATATTCACGAGCTTCGAGTGCTGCTGGGACGTTCATGATTCGCAGCCACAGACGGTCGGATCGGCGGGTTGTCCGCACCGAACGGTAGTCCGTCAGCATCAGTCGCAGCGGATCTTCAGGATGCTGCTCGGCTTCGATGCGGGTCACGAGATCGAGCCCGCACATTGTCCGCCACAGCGCGGCGTAGGCGTCGTCGTTGATGGCAACGAACTCGGCGATGTCGACGACGCTGTCGGAGCCGTCACTTCGGTGGCGGTAGGAAACGTAGCCGTCGGGATGTGTCAGAAAGAACAGTCCCGAGGCGCCGGCACGATGGTCGGACGGGTCGGCAAATGTGAAATCCCAATGCGCCTGCGGACGCCTTTGCGCGCCTGGAGTGACGAGGCGCCAGCGGTCGTAGATTGCGGGCAGTAGCGTGGCTGCGGTCTGCGCGTCGGTGATCCGCACGCCGCTTCCGGTTGGGGCCTGCGGGCGGAAATCGGCAAAACGTCGATCGATCGTGATGCTCTCGCTGACGGTTGCGGGGCCGTAGCCGAACCGGTTGTAGATACGCGCGTCGCTGGCCGTCAGAGCTACCAGGGGAGCACCCGTCGACGCGATGTGGTGGTGCAACCGGACGAACATCGAGCGCAGGATTCCGCGGCGACGGTGCGTCGGGGCGACGGACACCCATGTGATTCCGCGAGTGGGTAGCTGGTTCCCGCCCGGAACCGTGATTTCCATGTCGAACTCGATGGCCAGTCCGACAACTTGATCACCTTCTGTCGCGACGACGATGTCCTCGGGGCGATAGAGCGTCCGAGTGAGTGTTTTGTCGGCGCTCGACGGATGAAACCCGAACCCAGTCGAGTCGAGCAACTGGATCGCCGGCCAGTCGGCTTCAGTGGCAGTTCGGATGGTGATCTGGTTGTCGGTGCTCACGCTCATTGATGCTGGCACAGATTGCGCGGTGACGCACGTAGCGCGCGAGCCGACGTTTCACCGGCGATTCTTGGGGGTACCGTCCGACGAACCGGCCCCGCGACAGGAGTGAATACAGTGGCGATCACCGATATCAAGGAATATGCGCACCTCACCGAGGAAGACGTCGAGGCGCTCGGGCGTGAATTGGACGCTATTCGGCTCGACATCGAGGACAAGCGCGGTGCGCGTGACGCTCGATACATTCAGCGAACTATCGCGTTTCAACGCTCTCTCATGGTGGCCGGTCGTGTCGTCCTGTTTGCCAGCAAGAAGAAGCCCGCATGGATTCTGGGAACAGCGCTTCTGGGGGTCGGCAAGATCATCGAGAACATGGAACTCGGCCACAACATCATTCACGGTCAGTGGGACTGGATGAACGATCCCGAGATTCATTCGAGCAACTGGGAGTGGGACAACACCTGCCCATCGTCGGGTTGGAAGCACTCGCACAACTTCACCCATCACAAGTTCACCAATATCGTCGGTCTCGACAATGACGTGGGCTACGGCATCATGCGCGTCACGCGAGATCAGAAGTGGCACGCGGACTACCTATTCCAGCCGATCACTAATTTCGCGTTGGCAACACTGTTCGAATGGGGCGTCGCACTTCACCATCTGGAGACAGACAAACTTCGCAAGGGGCAGGTGAAGTGGTCCGACAAATCCGAGATGGCAAAGGAAATCGGCAAGAAGATCGCACGGCAGGTGACCAAGGACTACATTCTGTTCCCAGCTCTGACCGGCCCAGCGTGGAAGTCCACGCTGACGGCAAATATCGTCGCGAATCTCATTCGCAATTACTGGAGTTACGCAGTCATCTTCTGCGGGCATTTTCCCGACGGAGCCGAGAAGTTCACTCTCGAGGAATTCGAGAACGAATCGCGCGCGCAATGGTACCTACGACAGATGCTCGGCTCGGCCAACTTTCACGCCGGACCGATCATGGCATTTATGAGCGGCAACCTCTGCTACCAGATCGAGCATCATTGCTTCCCCGACTTGCCGAGCAACCGATACTCGGAAATCGCTGTGCCACTTCGTGAATTATGTGACAAGTACGATCTCCCGTACACAACAGGTCCACTGTGGAAGCAGTACGGACTGACATTGCGCACCATCTGGAAGTTGTCGCTTCCCAACAGGTTTCTCTCCGCCTCCCAGGATGACGCGCCGGAAACGCACTCCGAGTTGAAGTTTCGCGTTCGGGGCGGCATCAAGGAAGTATTCGGAGTCGATCCGCACACGGGTAAGCGTCGTGGGCTGCGAACGGCCATCGCCATGATGGCGAATTGACGCTCGCCTTTAACTGCCGAGCAGAATGAC
Organism: Rhodococcus globerulus; assembly: GCF_019334125.1. NCBI lineage: Bacteria > Bacillati > Actinomycetota > Actinomycetes > Mycobacteriales > Nocardiaceae > Rhodococcus > Rhodococcus globerulus. Next base: position 3,289,543 of record NZ_CP079698.1, on the reverse strand, counting down.
CGGCACGTCCTCGGCGAAGTCCACAACCAATTCGCGACGAGAAAACAGCCAGGTGCCGTCGACCTTCTCGAAACTGTCCTGGTACCGGATCTCGATCCGGTTGTTTCGGTATCCCTCGCCGCGGGGATAGATGTGGTGCGCCGAGCAGTACGCCTCGCCGTGGGCCGTGGTGGCGCTGTCCGAATCCAGGACTTGCTGCTCGACGATGTGCCGCGTCGAGCGCAGGTGTGCGACGGCGCCGACTATCGAATCGGACAGAGTCGACCGGCCCTGAATTTCGGTCGGTCCGTCGGTGCCGTTCAATGCCGGCGGCAGGACAAAGGTGGCATTTTCGGTGAACAGGGCTGCGAGAGCGGTGGGATTTCGTCGGTCGACTGCCTGCGCGTACCTGGCAGCCAAGTCGGTGAGGGCGATCCGATCCGAGGGTTCCATGGCAGCATTTCACCTTATGTGACGGCGCTCATGTTTCGCCTTCCCGCTCAACGAGACACATTCAGCGCCCAAAGATGCATCTAGTTAGCGTCCAGATCAAAGTTGCTAGCCATGAATGCCATAGGAGAACCGCGATGGATCTGAGGGAATCGCCCGAGCAGCAGGAGCTCCGCAAGGAGCTGCGCGCGTACTTCGCGACGCTGCTGCCGGAGGAGAAGCGCCGCGCTGCCGGTGAACAGGGTGTTGGCGGCGAATACTTCCGTGAAATCGTGAAGTTGCTGGGCAAGGACGGCTGGCTCGGTATCGGCTGGCCCAAGGAATTCGGTGGCCAGGGACGCTCCATCGAAGAGCAGTTCGTGTTCTTCGACGAGGTTCAGCGCGCGGGATTGCCGTTCCCCTTCGTGACGGTCAATACCGTCGGGCCGACATTGATGAAGTACGGCACCGAAGAGCAGAAGGAACGATTCCTGCCGGGCATTCTTGCCGGCGACATCGTTTTTGCCATCGGCTACACCGAGCCGGAGGCCGGAACGGACTTGGCTTCGCTCAAGACCCGTGCAGTCCTCGACGGTGACGAGTGGATCGTCGACGGCAACAAGATCTTCACCAGTGGCGCCAACACTGCCGACTACGTGTGGCTGGCCTGCCGCACCGACGCGGACGCCCCCAAGCACAAGGGCATCTCGATCCTGATCGTCCCCACGGAGGACGCAGGCTTCGAGTGGTCACCGATCAACACCGTCGGCGGCTTGATGGTGACGTCGACGTACTACTCCGGCATTCGCGTCCCGTCGAAGGACGTTGTCGGCGAGGTCAACGGCGGCTGGCAGCTCATTACCGCTCAGCTCAACCACGAGCGAATCGGCCTGGCGGCCATCGGTGGTCGCACTTACGGTCTGTGGAACCTGGTTCTGGACTGGGCCAAGGAAAACGGCGCCATCGACATCCCGTGGGTGCAGCAGGACTTCGCTCGTACACACGCCAAGCTCGAGGCCATGCGACTGCTGAACTGGAAGATGACGGCAGCCGTCGCACAGGACACGCTCTCCGGAGCCGACGCCGGCGCTACCAAGACATACGGGACCGAGACTCACGTCGACGTCTACCGCACTCTGCTCGGAATTCTCGGCTCCGCCGGACGCATCCGCCCCGAGTCTCCGGGCGCTTTGCTTGCCGGTCAGATCGAGCAGATCTCGCGTCAGGGTGTCGTGAACACCTTCGGCGGCGGCGTCAACGAGGTTCTGCGTGACATGGTCGGCACCATCGGCTTGGGACTCGTTCGCGAAAAGAGGGTCAAGTGAGCGACATTTCGGCGCAACTCGACGCTTTTGTCGGCCAGACGCTTGTTCCCACCACCTGGGGACCCGACGAGGTCAACATCCCCATGATCCGGCATTGGGCCGAGACCATGGGCGATACCAACCCCGTCTACCTCGATGACGAAGCTGCCCGCGCCACCGGCCGTGACGGCGTCGTCGCTCCGGCTCAGATGCTCCAGGTCTGGATCATGCGGACGTTCACCGACAAGATGGCGGGCAACGACCCGTCGCAGGTGTGGACCGATCTGATCGCCACCCTCGACGCGGCCGGCTACAGCTCCGTCGTCGCCACCGATTCCGATCAGGAGTTCTTCGGCGAACTGCGCCCAGGCGATCGTGTGAACTACACCGAGGTCATCGAGTCGATTTCCCCGGAAAAGAAGACCGGACTCGGCGTCGGACACTTCGTGACGACGCTCAAGACCTACCGCAACGGCGACGACGAAGTTGTCGGCACGCAGCGGTGGCGGACGCTGCGGTTCAAACCGCAGGAAGCCAAGGCTCCGGAGGCTCCGCGCGCACTGCGTCCGCGTCCGGCTCTCAACGCGGACAACGCTTTCTGGTTCGAAGCGGCCAAGGAACACCGTCTGGTGATCCAGCGCTGCACGTCCTGCAAGACGTTGCGTCATCCCACCGGCCCGATGTGCGGCGAGTGCCAGTCACTCGAGTGGGACACGATCGACGCGTCGGGGCGTGGCACGGTGTACAGCTTCGTGGTCAATCATCACCCCAAGATCGACGCGTTCGACTACCCGCTCATCGTTGCGGTAATCGAACTCGAAGAGGGAACCCGATTGATCGCCAACATGGTGGGTATCGCGCCCGAAGATGTCGTGGTCGACATGCCCGTGGAACTTGACTGGATCGACGCCGACCCGGATTTGACGCTTCCCGCGTTCCGGCCGGCCGCACGCGAGGAGCACTGATGGACTTCAATTTCAGCGAAGAGCAGGACGCGATTCGCTCACTGGCCGACGAGGTCTTCACCAGCAAGGCCACGATCGAGCGCACCAAGGAGATCGAACTCTCCGCCGAGCGCGTCGACCGTGAACTGTGGCGCGAACTCGCGACCACCGGCTTGCTAGGTATCGCCCTGCCCGAAGAGTTCGGCGGCGGCGGACTCGGCTTGTCCGAGCTGTACACCCTGCTCGAGGAACAGGGCCGCCACGTTGCGGCCGTACCGATCTGGGAAACGGCGCTCGCCGCGTTGGCGATCAACGAGTTCGGTTCCGATTCCCTTCGCGCAGAGCTCCTTCCGAGTGTTGCCGACGGCAGTCGATTCCTGACGATCGGGCTCGAGGAATTCGGACCGTACACGGGCGGCGACCCGCTGACGACGGCTGCCGAGGATGCCGACGGTAACTGGACGCTGACCGGTGAGAAGGCCGTTGTGCCGATCACGAACATCGCGAACCTCGCGCTCGTCTCGGCAACCACGTCCACGGGAACGGCTCTGTTGCTGGTGGATCTGAATGCAGACGGTGTCACGGTGGAGCAGACGCAGTCCACCAACCACGAGATCTGTGCCAACCTCACGTTTGCCGCTGCCCCCGCGCAGCTGATCGGCGCGGCTGACGGCACCACGGTTCCGTGGCTGATCGACCGAGTTGAGCTGGCATTGGCCGCAATTCAATGGGGCGTCGGCTCCGGTGCTGTTGCACAGGCCGTCACGTACCTGAACGGCCGCATGCAGTTCGGCCGTCCGCTCGCGACCTTCCAGGCGGTCAACCACCAGCTCGCTGATTGCTACATCGATCTCGAAGCGATGCGAGTGACACTGTGGCAGGCTGCATGGCGCATCTCCGTGGGATTGGATCTCGGCACCTCGGTACTCGTCGCCAAGTGGTGGGCCACCGACGGCGGACAGCGCGTCGTGCATCGCACCACGCATGTCCACGGTGGTATGGGCGTCGACACCGACTACCCGGTTCACCGTCACCTCTTGTGGGGCAAGCAGATTGCTGCCACCCTCGGCGGTTCCAGCTCCGATCTCGCGCGTCTGGGTGCGCAGCTCGCATCCGGTGTGGAGGTGCTCGCATGACCGTTCTTGCCGGTCGTAGCTACGCAAACGTCGTTGTCGGAGAGGCATTGCCCGAGTTGGCGATCCCGCTGACCCGCACGTTGATCGTCGCCACGGCAATCGCCACTCGCGATTTTCAGGACGTGCACCACGATCCGAGCCTGGCCCAGGAGCGTGGCTCGAAGGATGTCTTCATGAACATCCTCACGAGCAACGGTCTCGTCGGCCGGTACGTCACGGATTGGGCTGGATCGGCATCGACCCTGCGTCGCATCGCCATTCGTCTCGGCGCGCCCAACTACCCGGGTGACACCATGACGATGACCGGTGAGGTCGTGTCCAAGGAAGACGGTGTTGTCGTGGTCAAGGTGCAGGGCGCAAACAGCCTCGGCAACCATGCATCCGGCACCGTCACAGTTGCTTTCAAAGAAGAGGGGAAGCCCTGATGGCGATCAGCCCGCTCTCGGGAGCCGCTGCCATCGTCGGCATCGGATCCACCGAGTTCTCCAAGAACTCCGGTCGCACCGAACTGCAGTTGGCCTGTGAGGCCATCGTCGCGGCACTCGCTGACGCGGGTATCGCCCCGTCCGAGGTTGACGGACTTTCGACCTTCACCGCAGAAACCAACGGCGAAGCCATTGTGGCTCGCAACTGTGGTCTCGGCGAGCTGAAGTTCTTCTCCCGCATCGGTTACGGCGGTGGCGCCGCATGCGGCCCCGTGCAGCAGGCAGCCATGGCCGTTGCGACGGGTGTCGCCGATGTCGTGGTCTGCTACCGCGCTTTCAACGAGCGCTCCGGTGAGCGTTACGGCCTGGGTCAGCATGATCGCCCGATGGCAACCACAGCGGACCGCGCGGCTTATGCGTGGATGACCCCGCAGGGCCTGTCGACTCCCGCTCAGTGGGTCGCTATGTTCGCACGGCGGTACATGCACCAGTACGGTGCGACGAGTGAGGACTTCGGACGAGTTGCAGTGGTGGCCCGCAAGCACGCTGCCAACAACCCGGCTGCCTGGTTCTACGAGCGTCCGATCACACTCGAGGATCACCAGAATTCCCGCTGGATCGCCGAACCGCTGCACTTGCTCGACTGCTGCCAGGAAACAGACGGTGGCCAGGCGCTCGTCGTCGTCTCCGCTGAGCGCGCCAAGGATCTGGCCAACAAGCCGGCCTTCATCAAGGCCGCTGCTCAGGGCAGTGGCAAGGATCAGCACATGATGACCAGTTACTACCGACCCGACATCACGGGTATCCCGGAGATGGGTCTGGTCGGCCGTCAGCTGTACAGCCAGAGCGGCCTGACACCGGACGACATCAACGCGGCGATCCTGTACGACCACTTCACTCCGCTGGTCCTCCCACAGCTCGAAGAACTGGGATTCTGCAAGCCCGGCGAGGCCAAGGACTTCATCCGCGAAGGCAACCTGGAACTCGGTGGACGCCTGCCGGCGAACACTCACGGTGGTCAGGTCGGCGAGGCGTACCTGCACGGTGTCAACGGTGTTGCCGAAGGTGTGCGGCTCATTCGTGGCACGTCGACCAATCAGCCCGATGGTGTCGAGAACGTATTGGTCACTGCCGGAACAGCAGTACCTACCAGTGGTCTCATTCTCGGCGTGGTGTGAGAGAGGAATTGAACGTGACTACTTCGGAAACTGCGAAGACTGCCGGCGATTGGCGCGGAGCCGATCTCGGTACCCGCACCGTGTCGTACACCGAGCGCGACGCGATCCTGTACGCGCTTGCCGTGGGCGCCAAGGCAACCGAGTTGGACCTCGTTTTCGAGGATCAGCTTCGGGTGCTGCCGACATTTGCTCTGACACTGGCGCAGTGGGCTCCCGACGCTCTGGGCTCGGCGGGCGCTTTCGACACCTCGACGGCACTGCACGGCTCGCAAGAGTTGAAAGTGCTTGCTCCGCTGCCGCGTAGCGGTGAGGTGACGCTGAAGGCTTCGGTCGGCGAGGTGTGGGACAAGGGTGCTGCAGCCGTCTTCGAAGTGAAGGTGGAGTGCGAGTACTTCGTCGCGACCTGGTCGCTGTTCGCTCCCGGCGCCGGTGGATTCGGCGGAGAACGTGGGCCGTCCCGTCCGGCAGAGCCGACGGGCGAGCCTTCACTCACCGGTGTGCTGACCACGGCGGAGAATCAGACGGCGATGTATCGCCTGCTGGGCGACATGCACCACATCCACATCGATCCAGAGGCCGCGGCACGGATCAATCAGCCGCGCCCGATCATGCACGGCCTGTGCACGTTGGCTGCCAGCACGCTCGAGCTTGCCCGGGTCGCCGGAGTGCATCCGGCAGACCTCGTGAGCCTCGAGGGTCGATTTGCGGCGGCTATTCATCCGGGTGAGGCGCCGTCCATCGTTGCGTGGGGTACTCCTGACGACCTGGCCTTCCAGGTGCACAAGGACGGTCAGGTAGCGATTTCCGGTGCGCGAGTGAGCTTCTCCGCTCGCTAGCACCCGCAGACTCAACTGCGGGGCGCTTGACCCCCCCGTCGCGCCCCGCAGTTGTTCACACAAAACGAGGAAGCCCTCGAGCAATTGCTCGAGGGCTTCCTTGGTTGCTCGGTCTTACGAGCTGGTTCGCGAAAACAGCTCGGGGTGGGTAGCAAGGTAACGGGCCGGGTATTCGCCGCCGCCGTGGACGGCGATATCTGTCCCCGTCACGTACGACGAGAGCGAACTTGCCAGGAACAGGCAGGAATTCGCGATGTCCGACGGTACGGCCATGCGCTCCATCGGGATGATCTCGGTGACGGCCGCGCCGCCGTCTGCGCCGTAGACCTCTGCGGCTGCTTCCGTGCGGATCAAGCCGGTCGTGATGTGGTTGATGCGGACCTTGGGGGCCCATTCGAGCGCCAAAGCCTTTGTCAGGACCAACAGTCCGGCCTTGGCGGCGCTGTATGCCGCGGTGCCGGGCTGCGGGTCGATGCCCGAGACACTGCCGATGTTGATGATGGCGCCGCCGTTGTCCTGTGTCTGCATGACGGCGTTTGCAGCCTGAGCAACGTTGAAGGGGGCCAGCAGATTCAGCGCCACGATCTTCTCCACGAAGCGCGGGGAGACGGTGGCTGCGTCGGCGTCGGGGGAGCCGCCGGCATTGTTGATCAGAACGTCCAGTCGGCCGAAGCGATCGACGGCATCCTGGACGAGCGCTGCGGCGTCTGCAGGATCGCGGACGTCCGTGGCTTTGAATGCTGCAGTGCGTCCGTCAGCCGACGGGAGCTTTTCGGGCTCGTTTCGGCCACAGACCAGTACGTTTGCCCCGGCAGCCAGGAAGGTTTCGGCGATGACAAAGCCGATGCCCTTGGTGCCGCCGGTGACGATCACCGAGCGTCCGCTGAAATCGACGGGGTTGGGGAGTGTCACGGTGGAGCCTTCCTGATGTTGGGGCCGAGCCGATTTGCCGCCCAGTGTGATTGACGCGACAGTGCCGGTCGTCATAGGGTCAAGCAAATGCTTGGTTGCTTAGTTCGTTGAGTGTAGACGACCAACACCGGCAGTCACCAGAATCGACCAGTCCCCGCAGGCAACAGGACATTGGAGCAATCACATGGGCACGCTTGACGGCAAAGTTGCACTCATCACCGGTGCAGGTCAGGGAATCGGGCAAGGCATTGCCTTGGCATTGGCGAAAGAAGGCGCCGAGATCGCGGTAGCCGGTCGCACCGAGTCCAAGCTCCACACCACGTGCGGGCTGCTCGCCGACATCGGTGCCCGCGGCGAGGTAGTCGTGTGTGACGTCAGCAAGAAGGACGACATCACCGCCGCCGTGGACCGTACCGTCGAACTGTTCGGCGGAATCGACATCCTGATCAACAACGCCAACGACTGCAAGCCCGGCCCCCTGCTCAGCGTGCTCGACGAAGACTTCGAACGCTCCTTCGCGACGGGACCGCTCGCCACCCTGCGCATGATGCAGGCGTCGTATCCCCACATGAACAGCCGCGGCGGCGGCGTCATCATCAACATGGTCACCTCCGCGGCCGTGCGCTGGGATGCCAGCAACTACGGTGCCTACGGCTCCATCAAGGAGGGCATGCGCGCACTAACCCGCGCTGCGGCCTGCGAGTGGGGCAAGGACAATATCCGTGTCCTCAACGTTGCGCCACACGCGCAGACCCCGGCCCTGCAGTGGTGGATGGACAAGAACCCGGAAGAAGCGGCAGCCTTTGTCGCGGGAATCCCGCTGGGTCGCGTGGGTGATCCCGAAACCGACATCGGACGTGCCGTCGTCTTCCTGGTCGGCGAAGATGCCGGTTACCTGACCGGCGCAACCATCCCCCTCGACGGTGGACAGTCGCGCTGGGGGTAATTCCGTCAGGTGCGGTCGAGCCACTCCCTGGCGTCCGCCGGGAAATCCGTGGTCGTGCCGTCCACTCCGAGTTCGAGGGCTCGTGCTGCATCTGCCGGAGTGCGCAGGGGCCACGCGTGAACCTGCAGTCCGGCTTCATGGAGGTCGCGGACCAGGTCGGCCGTCAGGCCGTCCCAGCCGCAGTAGAACGCGCCGGAACCGGTGGCCGCAAGAACGGATTCGATACCGGCCGGGTGAGCGTCGGCGCTTGGATACGCCGACACGATCAATCCTCGCGGGATGAACGGTGCTGCCTCGGCAACTGCGAGCAGAGCCTCGGCCGAGAAGCTCGTGAACTGAATGCGCTGAGCGTCTTCCGGCCGCGCCGCCACGATCCGTCCGAGTTCCGGCACCACCTCGATGGCCTTGATCTCCACCTGCAAGGTCACCGTGGTGTTGTCGAGCGCTTCGTCGAAGGTCAGGACGCCGCGTCCGGAGTCCAATTCGATGTCTTTGATCTGGTCGAACGAGAGTTCCGCGACGGGACCGAGCCCACGCCCGGAATCGTCGGCGGCGGTGCGATCGAGCGTCGCGTCGTGGAGCACGATCGCAACGCCGTCGGCGGTCAAGCGCACGTCGAGTTCGATCTCGTCGACGCCCATCTCCTCGGCGAGGCGAAATGACGCAATGCTGTTCTCGGGTGCGTGAGCCATGGCGCCGCGGTGGCCTACCAAGGTGAATGATTCGGATCGCATGGTCAGGCCACCTTGCTTTCGTAGAGTTTGCGCACGGATTCCGTGTCTGCGCGCAGCTTGGTTGCCGTTGCCTTCAAAGTTGCGCCGGCGTCGGCATTTTCGGTGTACAGCTTCTGAATTGCGGTGCGCATTTCCGTGATGGTGCTCTGGACGTACCGTCGAACCGCGTCAGGCTGGCGGGCGAGCTCGAGTTGGTCGACGGCCAGTTTGTAGTTCGGATTGTCGGACATGACCTGACGCACCTTGGTGGAGTGTGCCGCGGAGATTGTCGACGGCAGGTATCCCGTTCCGACGGTCCAGGTCGACGACGCTTCCTCGCCGGACAGATACGCGAGTACCTGCGCGGCGGCTTCCTTGCGTTCCGGGCTGGCATTCTTCATGATTCCGAGTCCGGCACCACCGGTCGGCACGCCGTGTATGGTCTGTTGAGGCAGGAAGCCGGCACCGACTTCGAACTGGGCGCCCTTGATCAGTCCGGTCAGTGATCCGGTGGAGTTCGTGATGGTTGCGACCTGGCCGTTGATGAAGTCATTGTTGATTTCCTGCGCGAGGTACGCGATCTTGTCGTCGTTGATCACGGCCCGGTCGAACTCTGCGGCGGCAATTGCAGCTGCGGAGTCCACGGTGACGTCGAGTCCGTCGGAGATCGATCCGCCGAAGTTCCAGAGCAGTCCCTGCATGTACCAGTCGTCGGCACCGGTGTATGCGCGCATCTTCAGAGAATTGCCATTGTAGTTCTGGCCGGTGATTTGTTTTCCCCACGAACGGAATTCATCCCAGGTGGTGGGGGCGCGATCCGGCAAACCTGCGGACGAGAAGATCTCTTTGTTGTAGTAGAACAGTGGTGTCGATCGGCCGAACGGGATCCAGTAGGACTCGCCGCGGACAACGCCCTCGGTGAACAGGCGCTCGTTGAACGTGCTCGGACCGAAGTTGTTGTCGAAGTATCCGCCGAGCGGTTCGAGTGTGTCGTTGAGGAAGAACTTGTTCCACGACACGTCGGAGAAGACGCCGATGTCGGGGATCTGCCTGGCCTGGAGTCCGGCGGCGATCTTCTCGGTGACGCCGTCGTACCCGTTGAACTGCTGAACTTCTGCGTAGATACCGGATTGCGAGCGGTTGAATCCGTCGACCACTCCGGTGAAGACTTCGTGGTTGTTGCCCGACCACGGACTCCAGATGACGACGTTGGTCCTCCCGGCAAATTCGCTGGGGGCCTTGACGTCCGGTGCCGAGAACGAAGCGTTGCCGCCGGCGTTTCCGCACGCCGCGAGTACGGGGAGTGCGATCGCGGTCATACCGGCAGCAGTGAGAAAGCTGCGGCGAGAGATGTTCACAGGCTTCTGCGCGGAGCCTGATCGGGCAAATAACGACATGATGGGTATCTCCTGGAGGATGCTGAACTGGCAGGGGAAGGTCGGAAAACTGATCAGCGTCGAACGGACGCTCCGGCAAGCCCGGCAACGATGAACCGCTGGGCAAAAAGAAAGAGCAGCAGCATGGGGAGGACAACCATGGTGGTGCCGGCCATGATCGCGCCCCAGTTGTCAACACCCTCACTCTCTTTGAGTGCCATCAAACCGATGGGAAGAGTGCGCATCTGAACGGAATTGGTGACGAGAAGAGGCCAGATGAAGTCGTTCCACTCGTCGATGACAGCGATCAGCGCAACGGTGACAACCGCCGGAACTGACATCGGTAATGCAAAGTAGAACAGCTTGCGGATGTGTCCGGCGCCGTCGAGTTCTGCAGCCTCCATGACTTCCTTCGGGAGACTCAGAAAGTGCTGGCGTAGAAGGAATGTTCCGAATGCGCTCGCGAGTCCGGGGAGAATGATTCCCGCGTAGGTGTTGATCATTCCGAGATTGCCGATGGTGATGTAGTTGAGCAACAGTGTCACGTGCCCCGGCACCATCAAGGCTCCCAGGACCGCGAGGAAGATCCACTTCTTGCCGGGAAAGGGAAGGAAGGCAAAGGCATAGGCGCTGAACACTGCCAAGGTGACCTTCGCAGTGGCACCGACGATCGTGACGATCAGTGAGTTGACGAAGAAGTCGCCGAACGGAACGGCATTCCACGCGTGGCTGAAGTTCTCCCACGCCAGACGGCTGGGGACGAATTGCAGTGGCCACTGGTAGATCTCGCTCTCCGGCTTGAACGCCGACGAGATCATCCAGTAGAACGGGATGGCAAAGACGAGGCCGACAACAACCAGTCCGATCCAGGACAGGCGAAATCTAATGCGCGTCTTGTTCGGGGTTGTCGTTCTGCTGGGTGCGGACATCAGTAGTGCACTTTCTTCTCGACGAATCGCATTTGGAACACTGTGACGCCCATCAGGACGACAAACATCACCATGGATCCGGCGGCGGCAGTGCCGGCACTGAAGGCCTTGAATCCTTCTTGGTAGATGAACCAGCTGAGAGTGGTTGTGGCGCCTGCGGGTCCGCCGCTGGTCATCATCGCGATGACGTCGAAGGACTGAAAGGCGCTGATGACCTGGGTGATCAGGAGGAAGAACGTTGTCGGTGAGAGTAGCGGCATGGTGATGTGGCGGAATGTCTGCCATGCCCCTGCCCCGTCGAGACGTGCCGCCTCGAGGACGTCGGCCGGCATCGACTGAAGCGCAGCTAGATAGACGATGGCTACAAAGCCGACACCTTTCCAGATCGAGACGATGATCAGCGCGGGCATCGCCCATGAACTCGAGGTTGTCCAGTGTGGTGAATCTGCTCCGAACAACCCGAACAGCGCTCGGGACAGTCCGTAGTTCGGATCGAAGATGAACAACCAAATCGCGGCCACCGCCGCGCCCGAGAGGATGTGCGGCGAAAATGCCAAAGCGGAAACGGCTGCGCGTCCTCGTGATTGGCGATTGAACAGGCACGCCAGGGCCAGTCCCACGCTCAGGCTGATGCCGACAATCGCAACAACCCATACCAAGGTCAGGCGTAACACCCGGAGAAACGCAGGATCGTGCAGCAACTTCGTGTAGTTGTCGACGCCGACGAACAGCGGCGTCGGCGCGATCATGTCCCATTCAGTGAGGCTGAGGTAGATGTTGCCGATAACGGGCCAATATGCGAAGACCGCTATCAGCAGCAGGTTCGGGAAGGTGAAGAGCACAAAGAGCTTGTAGCCCTTGCGCTCACGCCTTCGGGTAGGGCGACCCCGGGTTGATCCGCGACTCACAGGGGCGGAGACCGTCGGCGGTGCCGGGCGTTGAGTTGTCAACGACATGTCGAGACCATTTCTTCCGGGGGTGTCGCTTTCTTGATGCGAGACGGTGAAGATCACATCGACGGTGTTACGTCTTCGTTGATCGCAGTGATCGTTTCACTCGTGCGGATGGTCGTCAAATGGTCAAAACGGGCAGAGCGCGCGAGTGTGAAATGTCTACGATACGTGTTAAATGTGCTGTTACACAGCGAGTTTAGTCAATTATGCGTCTTCGGTTCTGGCGGTGACCGAGCTGAAGTTTCAGTTTGTCATGCCTAAGCTTCTCGACTCGTTCATCGAGCATTCATATCAGGAAGAGTGATATAAATGACTCGTAATCACACCAGCAACAGCAAGGTCTTGGATGAGTCGACGATTGATCACCCACACCAGGCAAGAACGGCTGGACGGCATTCTCGAATGCTTGATGGCAGATGAATCGGCGTCCGCACAATCGCTGGCCGCTCACTTCGACATGTCGTTGATGACGGTCCACCGTGATCTCGACGAACTTCAACGCCGCGGAATAGTCCGAAAGTTCAGGGGCGGAGTCAGCATCGAACGAACCAGCAGTTACGAGATTGCAGCACCGCTGAGGCGTCGCATCGCCACCGAACAAAAGTTGGCGATCGGCGCTGCTGCTGCCACCGAGGTTGCTCCGGGGCAGGTGATAATGCTCGACGATTCCACCACCGCCTCCCACATGATCCGCCACTTGATCGAGATCGAAGAACTTCGGGTTGTGACGAACTATCTGCCCTCACTTCGTGAACTGTCCGAAGTGACCGGCATTTCGGTGACCGCTATCGGCGGCGACTTCGACTCCGGTCATGAATCGTTTGTCGGCGAGGGTGCAGCCAAGGCCGTGCGCGAACTGCGCGTTGACGCTCTGTACTTCTCGACGTCGAGTGCTGATCGCGACGGCATGTATCACCAGGAAGAGAAAGTCGTTCGGCTCAAATCGGAGATGATTCGGTGTGCCGGTCGGCGGGTTCTCCTGATGGACAGTTCCAAATTGGCGCACACCTCGCTACATCGAGTGTGTGGTTGGGACGTGATCGACGAGTTGATCACCGATGACGGTGCACCACTGGGGATTATCGAGGATATCCGTGCACAGGGTGTTGTGGTGCGCGTCGTTGGATCCGATCGTGTTGAGCTACAAGAGGAAGGAAAGTCCTGATGCTGCAAGCGGTCTTCTGGGACATGGACGGCACACTGGTGGACACCGAGCCGAGTTGGTTTGCGGCGGAGCGTGCCTTGATGTCGAGGTACGGGGTGGAGTGGTCTGACGAACAGGCAACAGCACTGGTGGGGAAGGCCTTGCCCGACTCTGCTGCGATCCTTCGCGCGGCGGGGGCGGATCTCACGATCCGCGAGATAGTCGATGAACTGGTGGCCGCCGTCGTGGCGGGTGTTCGGCAGTCCATCGAGTGGCGTCCGGGTGCCCGTGAGTTGTTGGCGCAGGTTCGCGACGCCGGAATACCCAGTGTGTTGGTGACGATGAGCGAGGCGCCGTTGGCGGAGGCTGTTGCGAGCGCGCTCCCACCGGGAACATTTCAGTTGATGGTTACCGGAGACATGGTCGAGCACGGTAAGCCGCACCCGGAGCCGTACTTGCGGGCCAGAACGGATCTCTCGGCGCTGACCGGCCCGATCTCCATGGATCAGGTTGTGGCGATCGAGGACTCGATTCCGGGATTGGCGTCGGCGATTGCCGCGGGCGCCGTCGCAGTGGGCGTGCCGAACATGGTGAGTCTGAAGGAAGATCCAGGCGTTGTCCTGTGGGCGACGTTGGCCGGAAAGTCGGTCACGGACCTCGAGGAGTTGGTGGCTGGGCGAGCAGCGTCGCTCGAATTGCAGTCGATCTGAAGACGTGAAGGTCCCGCCGCGAACGAAACTGCGGCGGGACCTTCGTGATTCAGTGCTTACACGTGCACAGCGGTGTCATCGGTGGACAGGCGGGTGCCGGTGGTCGGGTCGAAGAGGTGCATGCTTTCGGCTACGGGAAGAACGTCGAATCGTGAGCCGATCGGCGGCGCACTATTTCCTTCCTCGCGAATCACCAACTCATGGCGCTTGCCGTTGATCATGGTGTGGCCATAGACAAATGCGTCGGCGCCCAGTTCTTCGACAACGTCGACAACGACGGTAATTCCTTTGTCCACCCGCACAAACGACTCCGGCCGGATACCCACTGTGACGTGGGGAGTCAGTGAGGCATCGGCGACGGAACGTGGAACGCGGTACGCCGTCCCGCCGAGTGACATCTCGCCGTCGTCGAGGTCGAGATCGATGAAGCTCATGGCGGGTGAGCCGATGAATCCGGCAACAAAGATGTTGGCGGGACTCGTGTACAGGCGGCGAGGCGTATCTACCTGCTGCAACACACCGTCTTTGAGTACCGCAACACGATCACCCATGGTCATCGCTTCGACCTGGTCGTGGGTGACGTACACGGTGGTGACACCGAGTCGGCGGGTCAGGGAGGCAATCTGCGTTCGAGTCTGCACTCGCAGTTTGGCGTCGAGATTGGACAGCGGCTCGTCCATAAGGAATACCTGGGGATTGCGAACAATGGCCCTACCCATGGCAACTCGTTGCCGCTGCCCACCCGAGAGTGCCTTCGGTTTGCGATCGAGGTACTGCTCGAGATCCAGCACTCGGGCGGCTTCGAGCACTCGAGCTTCCCGTTCCTGCTTCGGAACCCCGGCAATCTTGAGGGCAAAGCCCATGTTTGCTCCCACACTCATGTGTGGATAGAGCGCGTAATTCTGGAAAACCATCGCGATATCGCGATGCTGCGGTTCCACATCGGTGACATCACGATCGCCGATCAGAATTCGGCCCGAATCAACGGGTTCGAGTCCGGCAAGCATCCGCAGAGACGTCGATTTCCCGCAGCCCGACGGTCCGACGAGTACAAGGAACTCTCCGTCTGCGATATCCAACTCGAGTTGGTCGAGTGCGGGTCGATCGGTTCCCCCATATGAACGAGTTGCGCGGTCGAAAGTAACGCTGGCCATGGTGATTCCCTTCACGGGCAGGAACGTGCCCGACGATCCGAGTGAATGAGTGAGCGAGAGTATCGCCTCTGCAACTGAACACGAGCCGGGTGAACGGAGTGTGGCGCACAGCAGAAATGCCGGGTATCGCACTTCCATTGAACTACAATGCAGCGCATGCTGATTCATCCGACACTTCGCGTACAGTCCTGGGGCTTCGTGATCGGATCGACGCTCTTTGCGCTTGGTTCAGCCCCCTACTTGTCGTCGCTTTTCGGAGCAACGCTCGTGAATCTTCTCTTCTTTGTCGGGTCGTGGTTCTTCACCGCAGCGGCGATTGTTCAATTGGCGCTCGCCGGTCCCGTCATCATCACTGATTCGGGTAGGCCTGCGGTACGCGTTGTGTGGTTGTCTGCAGCGGTGCAATTGCTCGGCACCATCATGTTCAATATCAGCACCGGATCAGCTATGCGCACGCTCAATGTTCGTGGAGAGATCAACCTCGTGTGGAATCCCGACGCCGAGGGGTCGATTGCGTTCTTGGCGTCAAGTTTTCTGGCGATACTCATGCTGTGGCGCTCGAATACGCGCTGGGCGTCTCGATCGGCGGAATGGCAAAGTGTGTGGCTCAATGCTCTCGGATCTATCGCATTTGGCGTGTCCGCAGTCGGTTCGTTCATTCTGAAAGACGGGAACACGCTTGATCCCAACGTGGCGAACATCGGCACCTTTGTCGGCGCACTGTTCTTCCTGTTCGCTTCTGCGGTATTCCTCGGAAGAAGTCGCCCCGGTGCGCTAGTGGCGGAACCGGCCTAGCAAGACTGTGCTGCTCGGAAGGAGCCGTCTTGCGCGATCAGTTTTAGTCACTTAGACTAAAACTCATGAACACGGTGAAGAACGATCTCGAAACTGTCGAGGCGGCAACAACCTCGACCGAGCTGTTCGGAAGCGCCACCACGGATTCGGAATCGCGCCGGCAGGCGAAGCGTCAATTCCATTGCTTGGTTGCTGCGATCCATCCGGATCGGGCGCAGGCGAGTGATGTTGCGCGATACGCTGCCGCAACAACTCGGTTGAATGAGCTGTACCGCAGTTGGGTGGCGGAAGCCGAAGCAGTGCAGTCATCCGCGACATATGTCGGGGACAACAACGAGTACGTGTTGGGTGATGTCCTCGCCCGAGGTTCGGTGGCAACTCTCTACCGTGCGCAGGACCGATCCGGGGCATCTGTTGTGGTGAAGATCCCTCGGAGTCGGCGAGCGAACCCGCTGATGGAGACTGAGAGGTCGGCGCTCACCGACATCCGCGGCGCGCCGTACGTCCCGACGCTGGTCGACCGCATTTCAGCGGCCGACCCAGCTTCGGGGGAAGTTCGCCGGATCAATGTGCTCGATGATCTGTCCACCGGCTTTGTCACCCTCGCCGATGTTCGCCGCGCTTACCCGAACGGCCTCGATCCACGAGACTGGGCCTGGATGCACCGACGCCTGTTGCGCGCACTTGCGGCAGCCCACCAGGCGGATTGGGTCCATACAGCGATCGTCGAGGAAAATGTGCTGATACAGCCCGAATTACATGGCGTGGTGCTGGTGGGCTGGTCGTTTGCGACTCGTTCAGGAATGCGGCCGGCAGCAAAGATCAGTTCCTGCCGAAGTGCCTATCCACCGGAACTTGGCGAAGCAGCTTCCCCGGGGTGGGACATATACATGGCGCATCAGTTGATGACGACCATGCTCGGCGACCGAATCCCCAGTCGTATGAAGACTTTTGCACTGGGGTGTATGCAAGACAATCCACGACTACGACCCGACGCCACTGATCTCCTCGGCGAGTTCGACGAACTCCTAGAGCTTCTATACGGCGAACGCACCTTTCGGGCGTTTACCGTCCGCCCAATCTGAAAGGCAGTGATTCATCATGGGATACGGATATTGGGACGACAACACATACCTGGCGGGCAAGACATTCCGTGCCGCGCGCGGTGTCGACGATTTCGGGTACACCGACACGCTACGGTCGCGTCCGCGAAACAGTTGGAAAGCAGATCCGAGTCTCGATCCGTTCGGTGTAGACAAACGAGAATGCCGGGATTCGGATGGACACCCTGATTCTTTGCCTATTGCAGTGCTTTTCGACGTCACCGGTTCGATGGGTGCCGTTCCGCGCATCATGCAGGACAAGCTCGGGAAGCTGCACGGATTGCTGCAACGCAAAGGATATGCAGACGACCCGCAGATTCTGTTCGGTGGAATCGGCGACGCAGATTCCGATCGGGTTCCCCTGCAGGTAGGGCAATTCGAATCGGGTAACGCGATGGACGAGCAGTTGCGCACCATCTTCCTCGAAGGAAACGGTGGTGGTCAGAAATCGGAAAGCTACGAACTGGCAGCATATTTCATGGCGCGTCACACGAGCACCGACGCTTGGGAGAAGAGGGGCCGCAAAGGTTACCTGTTCATCATCGGCGACGAATTGAACAAGCCGCGCCTGTCGGGTCGTCACATTCGCGACGTGATCGGTGACAAGGTTCGGCGCGATATTTCCGTTCCCTCGGTGTATCGGGAACTGGAGCAAAAGTGGAACGTCTACTTCGTGTTGCCCAATCAGTCGTCGTACTACAACGATCCGGAGATCGCGGACCACTGGACGGATCTCCTGGGTGAACGCTTCCTCAAGCTCGACGATCCTGCCGCCGTGTGCGAACTCATCGCCCTGACCGTGGGGATCGGTGAAGACCGCATCGACTTGAGTGACGGATTGGCCGACCTTCGCGATGTGGGATCGACAGCCGAAGCCAAGACGGTGCACAAGGCACTGGTGAGAATCACGAGAAGGACGCCCGCACGGGTGGCTGCATTGCCGAAGGATCTCGGAACAGGCTCGGATGACGTCGATTTCGACTGAGTTAGGACACCGACTGAGGGAGGACACAATGGACGCTCGGAGTGACATTATTGTAGTCGACCTCGGCTTCGGTGACGCCGGAAAGGGCGCCACTGTCGACTGGCTCTGCTCACCGCAGGCGGATCTCGATGTGGCAGCAGTGGTTCGATTCAACGGAGGCGCGCAGGCCGCTCACAATGTCGTGAACGGAGAACGCCACCACACCTTCTCGCAATTCGGATCGGGGACGCTCAACGGTGTCCCCACGTTTCTCTCCCAATTCATGCTGGTCGAGCCGATCTCTTTGGCGAGGGAAGCGCGAGCGTTGGAAGCTGTTGGCGTGCAGGATCCATTCGACCTGTTGACCATCGACGGGCGGGCACTGTTGACCACGCCGATTCACGTTGCGGCCAATCGAGCGCGTGAGGATGCGCGAGGTGACAATCGGCATGGCTCGTGTGGCAAGGGAATCGGCGAGACGGCGGCGTATGCGCTCGAGCGCCCTGATGCGCCGACTGTCGGGGACTGCCAACGGCCGGATGTGCTCGCTCGCAAGCTCGAGAACATGGCGGCGTACTACGGACCGTTGATCACCGACAGTCGTCATGGGTTTCCAGAGATTGTGGACATGGTCGACATGTACGCGGAATTTGCTGCAGTAGTGGATATCGCCGGGCCTGGGGCGCTGGAGTCCATCGGTGCACGTGGCCGATTGGTCTTCGAAGGTGCGCAAGGTGTCCTCCTCGACGAGTGGCGTGGATTTCACCCGCACACCACGTGGTCGACGGTGGAACCGTCCAATGCCCGCACGATGGTCTCCGAAATAGGCAGGGAGAGTTATGTGCTCGGCGTGACCCGCACGTACACCACGCGTCACGGTGCCGGGCCCTTTCCTACGGAGGACAGCGCGCTCGGGGTGGTCCTGCCGGAACCGCACAACGGCGTCGGCGAGTACCAGGGGTCATTTCGGGTAGGGCACCTCGACACACTGCTGCTGCGGTACGCGATCGAGGTCTGCGGAGGCGTCGACGGGTTGGCCCTCACACACCTCGACGCGCTGGAGCGTGCAACAACGGCGGGAACACCGATCCAGGGTGTGGACAGGTATGACGGGTGCGCGGGTATACCTGTCGGAGAGCGGAAGGATCTCGAACACCAGGCAGCGTTGACGGAAGCGCTGCGGGCCATGTCGGCTGTGAGACGGGACGTTCCGGCAGAAGCCGAGCTGTTTATCGATTACCTGGGTAGCGAGGCCGGCGTTCCGGTAGTGCTTACTTCGGACGGACCGGACCGGGCCGACCGTCGGCTTCGCGCCGGCGTGCCTGCATGATGGATGGCGTGGAACAGTCACTTGTCTCGATCGACGTTATCGCTCTGCGTTTCGGCAATCCGGAACCGGGCCAGTTGCGTTTTGCCGTCGCGCAGCGGCAGGCAGAACCGTACACCGGGCAGCGTGCGTTGCCCGGTGTACTGCTCGGTGCGGGTGAACGGCTCCAGGATGCGGCTCGGCGAGCGGTGACCACCAAGCTCGGGCTACCCGATGACGCGATTCTGGCGAGCGGACAGTTGGCGGTGTTCGACGAACCTCATCGAGACCCGCGTGGTCCGACACTGTCGGTGACGATGTGGGCCGTGATCACTTCGGGTGACGTGCCTACGGGTGACATCACCCCGGAATGGGTGAGCTGGGATAACCCGGGTGATCTTGCCTTCGATCACAATCGGATAGTGGCGGATACCCGGCCGATCCTTGCGGACTCTCTGCTGTGGCGCGATGAGGTCTTCACTCGGGCACTGACCGGTGCGTCGTTTCCGGCGTCCTATGCGTTGGCCGTCGCCGAGGAACTTTCCGGCGCCCGTCCGGACCCTGGCAATCTCAACCGCACACTCAAATCCTTACCTGGACTGGAACGTACCGACGAGCGGGTGCGGGTCAGTTCAACGGGTCGCCCGTCTGTTGTGTGGCGGTGGAGCGCGGACACCTAGAAGTTTCCGCGCATCGCCTGTTCACGCTCGATCGCCTCGAACAGTGCCTTGAAGTTGCCCAAGCCGAAACCGAGTGAGCCGTGGCGTTCGATGAGTTCGAAGAACACGGTGGGTCGGTCGCCGACCGGTTTGGTGAAAATCTGCAGGAGGTAGCCGTCCTCGTCTCGATCGACGAGGATGCCTCGTTTCTGTAGTTCGTCGATGGGGACCCGCACCTTCCCGATGCGGGCCCGCAGCTCGGGATCTTCGTAGTACGACGCCGGTGTCGACAGGAACTCGATTCCTTCGGCAACAAGTGCGTCGACGGCGGCCAGGATGTCGGCAGTGGCGAGTGCCAGATGTTGGGCGCCCGGGCCTTGGTAGAACTCCAGGTACTCGTCGATCTGTGATCGCTTCTTCGCGATGGCGGGTTCGTTGAGCGGAAACTTGACGCGGTGGTCGCCGCTGGAGACCACTTTGCTCATCAGCGCGGAGTAGTCGGTTGCGATGTCCCCACCGACGAACTCCGCCATGTTGGTGAAGCCCATGACGCGGCGGTAGAAGTCGACCCACTCGTCCATCTTCCCGAGTTCCACATTCCCGACCACGTGATCGAGAGCTTGGAAGATGTGCTCGGGAGCGCTGTGGCGGGCCACGAATGACGATGTGCGACTGACATATCCGGGCAGATACGGTCCGTGGTATCCGGACCTGTCGACAAGTGTGTGGCGCGTGTCGCCGTACGTCGCGATGGTGGCGAGGCGGACGCTGCCGTGATCATCGGCAATGTCGTGCGGTTCGGCAATGACCTGCGCGCCCTGCGTAATTGCGTGCGCTATGGCTTTGTCGACATCGGGGACGTTCAAGGTGATGTCGCGGATACCGTCGCCGTGTACGCGATGGTGCTCGATCAACTCGCTTGCCGGGTCTACTGCTCCCTTGACGATGAAACGCACTGCGCCGCTTTCGAGTACAAACGCGTGGTGGTCGCGGTTACCGGTGGACGGACCCGAGTAGGCCACCAATGTCATGCCGAAGGCGGACTGATAGAAGTGGGAAGTCTGGGTGGCGTTGCCGACGATCCACTCGAGTCCGTCCCATCCGTGGACCGGAAAGGGATCCGAAGCGTCGTCGTATTCGACCAGTCCCACCAGTTGGCGTAGTTGTTCGAGATCGAGTCCGGCCAGTCGTTCCTCGTCGGTGATGCTGTGTTCGATGGTCATCTCGTGTCCTCCCAGCGGTGTCGATGCATGTAGCTAAGTCCGGCGCGATGCAGCTAGTCAACGGGCGTGCTTCCTGCTAGCCGTTTCGACGGAATACCGCTAGATGGGTGTGGTTTTCCAGTCGCTGTGTATAGGTTGGAGGCCATGGTGGAATCGGTACGCATTGCAGTGTCGATCGACGGTCTGGACCTGGCGCTGCTCGAAGCGATGCACACGCATCCGCGGGCGGGGGCACTCGAACTGTCGAGGGTGACCAGGGTAGCTCGGGCCACTGTGCAGGCCAGACTGCGCCGGCTCGAGGACGGCGGAATCATCGCCGGCTACGAGCCCCATATCGACCTGGCTGCAGCAGGTTTCGGCGTGCAGGCATTTGTGACCCTGGAGATTGCCCAAGGTGCGCTCGACACCGTCACGGTCAAACTCGAAGCCATACCCGGTGTGATCGAAGCGTTTGCGACCACGGGAGCCGGTGACGTTCTGTGTCGAGTCGCCGCAGCGTCGCATCAAGGTTTGCAGCAGACCCTGCTCGACCTCAATCGTTCGGGAGTGGCCACGCGCTCCACCAGCGTGATGGTTCTGTCGGTGGTTGTGCCGTTCCGGGCGTTGCCGTTGCTCGAGACCCTGGAGACTCGCAGCTCTGCCAAGGCGCCCGCGTATCGGGCGTGACTATTTCCCTGGTCAGCGCAGGTGCTCGCGGCGGGCCATCGTGCTGCGCAACCCTTCGGCGGCTGCACGCAGGACGGTTACCTGGCTTTCGGGCTTGAACCGAGTGGTGGGGCCGGTGACGCTGATGGCTGCCACCAGTTTGTCGTTGCTTCCGAATACCGGCGCGGCCACACACGTGAGGCCCGGCGCTGATTCTTCGCGTTCGAAGGCCACTCCGGTTTCGAAGACCCGGTCCAGCTGATTGCTCAGGATGCCGGGTGCGACGATCGTGTGCGGGGTGCGTCGGGTCATCGGTGCCGCGAGCACTTCGCGGCGAAACTCCGGATCCGAGTACGCCAGCAAAGCCTTGCCGATTGCCGTGCAGTACAGCGGAATTCGTCCGCCGGTGCGCGAGGGGGAGTTGGCTTGACGATGCCCACCGATCTTGGCGATGTACACGACGTCATGACCGTCGCGCACACCGAGATGCACAGTTTCATGGGTTCGCTCGTACAGGTCTTGCAGGAACGGCATCGCCATTTCCAGGAGGCTGCGCTCGAGCGAGGCGAGCATGCCGAGTTCGAACAGGCCGCCGCTCAGGCGGTAGCCACCCTCGACGCGGTCGAGTAGCCGGTTCGCGACCAGTTCACCGGCGAGGCGGTGCACTGTCGCCTTGTGCAATCCGGTCCGCGCGACAAGCGTCGCGAGGGGCACGGCGTGGTCGTCGGGGCGGAAGGCGCGCAAGATCGTCACGGCTTTACCGAGCACGGTGTCGAGGTTTGCGGCACCAGTCATTCGTCAATCGTATCGGTGAGTGAGACATCAGCCTGGCGTAGTGGGGTGCAAGCCTGGAAAGTAGGGGTCATGAGCCAGCCCTCGAATTCCAGTACAGCGAGCGAGACCGACATCGCCGCTGCCGCGGATCGCCTCGCGACCGCCGCCGCAACCGGCGTGCCCTGCGCACCCGTGCGGGATCTGATCGGAAGTGAAGACCTCGTTGCCGCATACGCCGTGCAGCGCCGCGTCGACGAAATCCGTCGCAATGCCGGTGCCGTCGTTGTGGGCCGCAAGATCGGCCTGACCTCGGTGGCAGTCCAGCAGCAACTCGGCGTTGATCAGCCCGACCTCGGTGTTCTGTACGCCGATATGGACTTCACCGGCAGCGAGTCGATCCCGATGGACCGCCTGATCCAGCCCAAGGTCGAGGCCGAGGTTGCTTTCGTACTCGGTGCTGACCTCGTCGACGGACCGCTGGACAACGCTCAGGTTCGCGACGCGATCGAATACTCCGTCGCGGCGATCGAGATCTGCGACAGCCGCATCGAGTCCTGGGACATCAAGTTCGGTGACACCGTGGCCGATAACGCGTCGTCCGGCGTGTACGTCCTCGGCACCGAGCGTCACACCCTCGCCGAGGTTGAACCTGCTGACGTTGTCATGTCGATGAGCGTCGACGGCACCGAGGTGTCCACCGGCGTCGGAACCGCCTGCTTGGGCGATCCCATCGAGGCAGTTGTCTGGCTCGCCCGCACGGCCCGCGAACTCGGTCAGCCGTTGACTGCAGGTCAGGTCATTCTCTCCGGCGCTCTCGGCCCCATGGCGCCGGTTGTAGCGGGAAATGTCGTCACCGTGAACGTATCCGGACTCGGTTCGGTCACCACAAGTTTTTCCACTAAAGGGGACATCGCATGAGCAAGGTCAAGGTCGCGATCATCGGATCGGGCAACATCGGCACCGATCTGATGATCAAGGTGCTGCGTAATTCCGACTACCTGGAGATGGGTGCCATGGTCGGCATCGATCCCGCGTCGGACGGTTTGGCTCGCGCGGCGCGCCTGAACGTGCCGATCACCGCCGAAGGCGTCGAGGGCCTCGTCGGTCTGCCGAACTTCGACGAGATCGAGATCGTCTTCGACGCAACGTCGGCAAAGGCGCACGTCGCCAACAACGCACGCCTGGCACCGCTCGGCAAGCGCATGATCGACCTGACACCTGCCGCGATCGGCCCGTACGTCGTGCCGGCCGTCAACGCGGACGAGCACCTGGACGCACCTAACGTCAACATGGTGACGTGTGGTGGCCAGGCCACGATCCCGATGGTTGCCGCTGTTTCTCGGGTTGTTCCGGTGGCGTACGCGGAGATCGTCGCGTCCATTGCCTCCAAGTCGGCCGGTCCCGGAACGCGCGCCAACATCGACGAGTTCACCGAGACCACATCCGAGGCGATCGTGGCAGTCGGCGGTGCCCGCCGCGGCAAGGCCATCATCATCCTCAATCCGGCTGAGCCGCCGCTGATCATGCGCGACACCGTCTTCTGCCTCGTCGACGCCCCGGACCCGGCTGTTCACGAGGAGATCCGTGCGTCGATCGAGAAGATGGTCGGCGACGTCTCCGCCTACGTCCCGGGCTACCGCCTCAAGCAGGAAGTCCAGATCACCGAGATCCCGGCCGACCAGCCGGTCGAGACGTTGCTCGTCGACGGCAATCGCCCCACCCACCAGGTGTCGGTATTCCTCGAGGTCGAGGGTGCTGCACACTACCTGCCCGCGTACGCCGGCAACCTCGACATCATGACGTCCGCCGGAATGCAGATCGCGGAGCGCATCGCCCAGCAGAAGGAAGCAACCAAGTGAGCAACCGCAAGATCTTCGTCCAGGACGTCACCCTTCGTGACGGCATGCACGCTGTCCGCCACCGCATTTCGCCCACCGACGTCAAGCGGATCGTCACTGCTCTCGACGCTGCCGGCGTCGACGCGATCGAAGTTGCACACGGCGACGGTCTCGCTGGCGGCTCGCTCAACTACGGTCCCGGCTCGAACACCGACTGGGAATGGATCGAAGCAGCGGCCGAGGTGCTCGAGCACGCTCGCCTCACCACGCTGCTGCTTCCGGGTGTCGGCACGATCAGTGAACTCAAGCATGCCTACGACCTGGGCGTTCGCTCGGTTCGCGTTGCCACCCACTGCACCGAGGCCGACGTCTCCGCGCAGCACATCGAGACCGCCCGCGAGATCGGCATGGACGTCTCGGGCTTCCTGATGATGAGCCACATGGCGCCTGCCGAAGAACTGGCGAAGCAGGCCAAGTTGATGGAGTCGTACGGCGCGCACTGCGTCTACGTCACCGATTCGGGTGGACGTCTGGTGATGAACGACGTCGCCGACCGTGTTCGCGCGTACCGCGACATCCTCGACGAGGGCACCGAAATCGGTATCCACGCGCATGAGAATCTGTCGCTCTCGGTTGCCAATTCCGTTGTGGCAGTTCAGAACGGCGTCACCCGCGTCGATGCATCGCTCGCCGGTCACGGTGCCGGTGCCGGTAACTGCCCCCTCGAGGCATTCATCGCCGTCGCCAACATCGAGGAGTGGGAGCACGGCTGCGACCTGTTCGCTCTGCAGGATGCTGCCGACGACATCGTCCGTCCGCTGCAGGACCGGCCCGTTCGCGTCGACCGTGAAACCCTCACGCTCGGCTACGCAGGTGTCTACTCGAGCTTCCTGCGCCACGCGGAGACCGCGTCGGAGCGCTACGGCATCGATGTCCGCACGTTGCTGCTCGAAGCCGGCCAGCGTCGTCTGGTGGGCGGTCAGGAAGACATGATCGTCGACATCGCGCTCACCCTCGCTGCAGAACGTGACCGCGCATCCGCCTGACACTCACTAGCTGTCAAGCCAAAGGCGCTGCTGTCGATTCCGACGGCAGCGCCTTTGCGGTTTTCTGCCGTCCGGGTGCCCAGAATCCGAGGATGACCGCAGACACCCAGATGATCACGGCCAAGGTCAGTGCAGCTTGGTTCATGCCTTCGATGAAGGCTTCGCGGGCGAAGTCCGCCAGTTGATCGCCTTGTGAGCCCGCGCTTTCCGCGATGTGCAGGGCCGCGGCCAAGGAGCCCGAGACCGGTTCCTTGGCCGGCTCGGGCAGCATATCTACAGCAGGTTGAACATGCCGAGCGTACGTCGTGGCCAGGATGCTGCCCGCAAGCGCAACGCCTATCGCAGAACCGATTTCACGGGTGACGTCGTTGATCGCCGACGCGACGCCCTGTTTGGCATCCGGTGTATTGGACACGATTGCAGCGGTAGCGGGTGTGGTGCACAGTCCCAACCCGATGGCCGCGACGATCAGGGGAATGCACACGTCGACGTAGCTCGATCCCAACTCCAACCGGGTCACGAGTGCGATTCCTGTGCCGAGAAGCGCAATTCCCACCGAGGTGAGAATTCGGAGTCCGACGAGCGGGATCAGCAGCGGCGACACGACGGACAGAGCCATGACGGGGACGGCCATCGGAAGAAGTGCGAGTGCTGATTGAAGTGGCGAGTAATCGAGCACGAGTTGCAGGTACTGCACAAGCATGAAGAACATTCCGAATGTGGCGAGGAACTGAAGTACGAGTGACGTTGCGCTACTACCGAATGCACGGTTGGCAAACAGTCCGACATCGAGAAGTGGATGGGCCGAACGCAATTCCACGAAGCTGAATACAACACCCGTGGCGATTCCGCCGATCAGAAGCGCAAGAACCACAGGGTTCAGCCACCCCCGGACGGGTGCTTCGATCATGCCGAGGACAAAAAGGCCGATCGCCGTGGCAATCAGTGCAGTGCCCAGAAAATCGAGTGGAGTTGTCTCCTCGTCCTTCGAGGACGCGATGGTGAACGAGGCCACCAGGATGAGGCCCGAGACGACGGCGAGGCTGATGAATATCGAATGCCACGACCACTTTTCGATCAGGAAACCGGATATCACAAGTCCGGCGATGGCGCCCGAGCCGGCCACGCCGGACCACACGCCGACGGCTCGACTGCGTTGGGTAGCCGGAAAACCGGCCGTGAGCAATGAGAGTGTCGCAGGCATGACAAATGCGGCACCCACTCCCGAGACGACGCGGGAGGCGATGATCCAGGACGGTTCGTCGATGAAGACGGGGATCGCGCTGCCTGCTGCAAAGACGACCAACCCGAACATCAGCAGTTCGCGTCGGCCGTAGCGGTCACCGAGTGCTCCGGCGGCCAGCAGCAGGCAGGCGAGCACGAGCGTGTAGCCGTCGACGATCCAGGTGAGCTGAGTTTGGGTGGCGCCGGTGTCCCGGGCGATGTCGGGGAGTGCGGTGTTGAGTGCGGCCATGGCTGCGACCACCAATGCCACCGCGCAGCACGAGACGGTCAGCATCCAGATCTGCCGCGGCGTCCAGGTGCTCTGTTCGATCTCCGTCTTACTGGTCACGAAGCCTCCCATAGAAACGAGACCATCAGTATCGTTGGGAGAATGCTAGTTCCACAACCCCAGGTTGGGTATAACTGTGGTTGTGACAACGGTTCGCTCTGATCGGCAGGCAGCAGACGAGGATCCGCGCAAACTGCGATCCCGGACTCGATTGCTCGATGCTGCAACAACACTTCTTGCCGAAGGCGGAGTCGACGCGGTGACGATCGACGCCGTCACCAAGCTCGCGAATGTTGCTCGCGCGACGTTGTATCGGCACTTCGACAGCGGCACCGAGCTGGTGGCTGCTGCCTTTGCGCGGCTACTGCCGTCCGTACCGGCACTATCGGGAGAGGGCGATCTGCGAGCGCAGCTGCTCGAGCTTCTCACCAATCAAGCCAAGGCCATCGAGAGCGCTCCCGTGCAGGTCACAGCAATGTGCTGGCTCGGCTTGGGGCCGGATCTGACGGGCTACTCGAGCGCGGCCGCGTTGACCGAGCGCCAACCGGAGATGCGGTCGCTGCGGCAGATGATCATCGAGCAGTACCGGGACGCGTTCGACCGGGTCTTGCGTACGCCCGAGGCCATCGAGGAATTGGGGAAGTACGACTACGACGTTGCGCTCGCGCAGTTGGTCGGTCCGTTGGTGCTCACGAAGTTGGCAACCCTCACCCCGTTGGGGGAATCAGCGTGTGCGCAGATAGTCGACGACTTCCTCGCGGCAAGGCGAGCGTGAGATAGCTGCGGTTCGAGATCTTTAGGGTTCGAGATTTCGTCGTAGTACGTACTGTTCGAGGCGGTCGATGCCACGCACGCGACGCGGCCGGAGGTGGCGGAGCTTGAAATTGGCATCGTCGCTCACTGCGGCAGCCAATTCCGAATCGATCAGGACCGTGCCGGGACGCGCGGAACTGGTGAGACGGGCAGCTTTGTTGACCACCGACCCGTACAGATCGCCGAAACGCACGAGCGTCGGACCCATGGCAAGACCCACGCGCAGTTGTGGATCGTCGTGGTCGGCGAGCACGGCGCTTTGAATCTGCAAGGCGATTTCGGCAGCGTGACGGGGGCTTTCCACAGCGAACATCACCTCGTCACCGACGGTTTTGACGACCCAGCCGAAGTTTCGGCCGATGATTTCGGTTGACGCGGATTCGAAGCGTTCGAGCAAATCGTTCAGCTCGGTGGGATCCAGTCCCCGAGTCAGTGAGGTGTATCCGACGATGTCGGCAAAACCGACGATCAAGATTCGGCTGGAGAATTCTTCTCCGGGATTTCCGACGTTCCGTCCCGTCGACGAAGCGATGTGCCTCTTCCACACGTAGGTCTGGAGCGATTCGACAGCGGGGATGATCTCGGCGCCGAGTCGCAGAATTTGCTTCCGGATCGCCTCGGGATCGTCATCCGCGGACTCCGTCAATTGATCGACGATGTGAGTGCCGATGATCGACACCTGCCATTCGGCGAGACGCGACATCGATTGGCCCAGCGCGCGCGCCGCAGCGACTTCGCTACTGCGCGAGATGATTCCACGATCGACCATGGTGATGATGCCCTGCAACGCATCGGCGTCCTGTTGGGTGAACATGACGGCGTCCGGGTCGTCGTCGACGGCAAATCCCATCGCGACCCACAGGCGATCTGCGCGCTCGCGGGAAACACCCGCGAATTCGGCGATCTGAGACTGCGTGTAACAACGAGGACCGCCAAGGAGGAACTCTTCGACGTCGGACTGAATGCGGCTGAAGGTAGGGGCGTCGAACCCACTTCGCGACAGTGACGCGGATGGTTCGGTGCCCTCGTCGATCGGTGCTGACTCCGAACTGCTCACTGTGCTCCTTGCGTCCCATGTTGCGGTGTTGTCGACACTATCTTTCACGTGCTGCCTGCCGAACAGTACTGAATTCGGCGAACCTGAGCGGCGCTGCGCGGGAACACGTCGGTGCCCTGTGCAAGAGTTGCCCCGAGAAAAGCTCTACCGACACTCTCGAAAGGATTTGCGCATGCCACCCCGTAGACGTTCCGGCGCTACCGCATCAACGCCGGATCACCTCACTGCGGAAAATTTGGCAGCTCTCGCCACGGCAGTCGCCGAAGGCAAACGCGCCACCGTATACCTGCGCGAGGCAACTCCCAGCCTCGGCATCGACGCAGGCACTTCCGCGAAGGTGGTGTCGGTGGACGGAAATACCGTGCTGATCCGCCCCAAGGGCGTGAACGACGAATTGCCCTTCGAGGCAGAGGAATTGCGAATCAACCGCGTCGCGTCGACGCCCCCCAAGCCGGCGCCCCGCCCTAAACCAGTTGTGGAGTCCGAACCGCTCATGGAACCACTCGTCGAAACTCGGCCGAAGCCCCGAACCGTACCGGCAGCAGCCGCTCCGGCCCCTGCGCCCGTTGCGGCTCCCGCGCCTCGTCCGGCGGTCAAGCGTGCCAAGAAACTGCCGCCAGGAGTCAGCGTCACCATCCATGCCGGCGCCGACAACGACTGGAGCGTCACCGTCACTTTGGGAGCCAAGCGGCCGGGCAAAGCGGTTCCGGTGGCACCCGATGCAGTTGAGCGCGCAATCCGCGAACTGGGTGAGCCGACGGCCATCGAAGCTGTCGAATCGATCATCGTGGAGGCGCGCGACGCAGCGGCCGCGAGGGTGGACGAGCTCAGCCGTCAACTCGAAGAAGCACGCAAGATGCTCGAAGCGCTGGGGACCAACGAGTAACTCTCCTGCGTAGGTGCCGAGTATCCGGGGTATGCGATTTGTGCAGCGGGGACTATCTCGGCGGGGAGTGTGTGATGTTGCAGAGAATCATTTCCGTTTTGGCGGCGGTCGTAATTGCACTGGGACTCGGGTTGGTGGTCACAGGGACGGCCGTTGCCGCGGCAACACCCCTCGGCGGGGGCAGCGGCATCATCATCAGCGACGAGACGATATGTACGTTGACAACGATCGGGCGTGACAACGGCGGTCGGCTGGTGGGGATCACTGCAGGTCACTGTGGCGGACCTGGTTCGACGGTTGTTCCGGAGGATGACGAAGGAGCCGGGGTCGTCGGCACCTTCGTCGAGTCCAATTCGGAGCTAGACTACGCCATCATCGAGTTCAATCCGGCAAAAGTGACGCCCGTGCGGACCGTTGACAGTGCCACCATCACGTCAATCGGCCAGCCGGCGAGCTTCCCGGCCATCGCCTGCAAAGAAGGTCGGACAACGGGGCAGACGTGCGGCGTCGTGTGGGGAAATCTGAGCGCCGACGCCCAAACCTGGACGCAGGTGTGTGTTGATCACGGCGATTCCGGAGCCCCTGTCACCGTCGGAACCACATTGGTGGCGATGGTGAACGCCTACCTGTACGTGCCGTGTCTGGGGCCGGAACTCGGCACCAACATGTCCTCGATCATCGCGGATATCAATTCCGATGGAGGCGTCGGTGCCGGGTTCCAGCCGATCTAGATCGGTGCGCTGGCTGGCATCAGCGCGCTATCTGTTCGGGTTCAGCCGCACACTGCTCCACCTGACGCTGATCCCACCAGCTTGGTGTACTTCGCCAGCACACCGCGTGTGTAGCGCGGAGGAAGTGGCTCCCAACCTTCTTTGCGGGCAAGCAGTTCCGAGTCGTCGACAAGCAGTTCCAGCAGTCCGGTACTGACATCGAGCCGGATCTGATCGCCGTCACGAACAAACGCGATGGGACCGCCGTCCACCGCCTCGGGCGCGACGTGCCCGACGCACAGGCCGGTCGTTCCGCCGGAGAATCGCCCGTCGGTCAGCAGCAGGACGTCTTTGCCCAGGCCGGCGCCCTTGATAGCGCCCGTAATGGCCAGCATCTCGCGCATTCCGGGGCCGCCCTTGGGGCCTTCGTATCGGATCACCACAACATCACCGGCAGTGATCGTGCCGTCCTCGAGAGCGTCCATCGCGGCGCGTTCGCGTTCGAAAACTCGTGCAGTGCCGGTGAATACGTCGGATTCGAATCCGGCTGACTTGACGACTGCGCCGCCGGGAGCCAACGAGCCCTTGAGGATCGTGATGCCGCCGGTCGGGTGAATGGGCTTGTTCATCGCCCGTAGAACCTTGCCGTCCGGATCGGGCGGGGTGATGTGCGCCAGATTCTCCGCCACGGTCTTGCCGGTAACGGTCAGGCAATCGCCGTGCATGAGACCGGCGTCGAGCAACGCCTTCATGATGACGGGAACTCCGCCGATGCGGTCGACGTCGGTCATGACGTGTTTTCCGAAAGGCTTCACGTCGGCGAGGTGCGGAACCTTGGCTCCGACACGAGCAAAATCGTCGAGTGTCAGAGGGACATACGCTTCGTGAGCGATCGCGAGGAGATGGAGCACCGCATTGGTGGAACCACCAAATGCCATGACAACCGCTATAGCGTTCTCGAATGCTTCCTTGGTGAGGATGTCGCGGGTGGTGATTCCCCGACGGAGGAGTTCGACGACGGCTTTGCCGCTCTCGCGCGCGAATCCGTCGCGTCGTCGGTCGGGTGCAGGCGGCGACGCGCTACCAGGAAGGGACATACCCATGGCCTCCGCAGCACTGGCCATGGTGTTTGCGGTGTACATGCCGCCGCATGCACCCTCGCCGGGGCAGATGGCGCGCTCGATGGTGTCGACGTCTTCGCGGCTCATCAGCCCGCGGGCACACGCTCCTACGGCTTCGAAGGCGTCGATGACGGTGACTTCGCGTTCAGTGCCGTCGGACAGCTTTGCGACGCCAGGCAACGTGGAACCGGCGTAGAGGAACACGCTGGCGAGGTCGAGGCGAGCAGCCGCCATCAACATGCCAGGTAGTGACTTGTCGCAGCCGGCAAGGAGGACGGAACCGTCGAGGCGCTCGGCTTGCATGACGGTTTCCACGCTGTCCGCGATGACTTCACGGGAGACGAGGGAGAAGTGCATACCCTCGTGACCCATCGAAATGCCGTCGGACACGGAGATTGTGCCGAATTCGAGGGGGAACCCACCGCCCTCCCGGACACCTTCCTTGACGGCTTTGGCAAGGCGGTCGAGGGACAGGTTGCACGGGGTGATCTCGTTCCAGGAGGACGCGACGCCGATCTGGGACTTGACCCAGTCGTCGTCACCCATTCCTACTGCTCGCAACATGCCTCGCGCTGCGGTCTTTTCCAGTCCGTCGGTGACGTCACGACTTCTGGGCTTGATGTCGGGTTCGGTCATTTGCCAAGCATAGGCTCCACCTGTGCGCCTTTCTGGTAGCCGGCACTACCGAAAAGGCGCACAGGCGAAGCCTGGGTGAACATTCCGAAGCTCTCTTGAACATCTGTTCAGATGCAGATTCACTCCTAGCGTGCACACGAATGCCTTTGATCGAATAACCAGACGTGGCCTCCTGCAGAGCTCGGCAGCACTTGCCGGTGCGGTGGGCCTCGGTGTCGCCTCGGCGAACCGTGCGAGTGCCGCGGTGCCCGTCGGCTTCAACCACGGAGTTGCGTCCGGCGACCCACTGCCGGACGCCGTCATCATCTGGACGCGCATCACGCCGACGGCCGACGCGACCCCGGGTTCGGGGATCGGGCCGGCAGTGACGCTGAACTGGCACGTCGCGACCGATGAGGGGTTCGCGACTGTCGTGGCGTCGGGAAGTGTTGTGGCTTCGGCAGATTCGGATCACACTGCCAAAGTTGATGTGACGGGACTCGATTCCTCCACTACGTACTGGTACCGATTCACCACCGGTTCGGTAGTTTCGCCCGTCGGCCGCACACGCACCGCTCCGTCGAATTCGGCAGATCTCGAACGGATGCGCTTCGGTGTTGTCTCCTGCTCCAACTGGGAGGCCGGGTATTTCGGTGCCTACCGCCATCTCGGGTTCAGGGAGGATCTCGATGCGATCATCCACCTGGGCGATTACATCTACGAATACGGTCAGGGGGAATACGGCGCGAGAAACGGATCGGTACGGCTGCACGAACCGGCACACGAGATCATTTCCCTGGCCGACTACCGAATCCGGCACGCGCAGTACAAGACCGACCCGGACCTTGCTGCTCTGCATCTGAAACTGCCGTTCATCACCACGTGGGACGATCACGAATCGGCGGACAATGCGTTCCGGGACGGCGCCGAAAACCATACTTCCGGTGTCGAAGGCGATTGGGCGGATCGAAAGGCCAACTCGGCCAAGGCCTATTTCGAGTGGATGCCGGTTCGGCCCTCTGGCAGTGGTTCGAGCGTTCAACTGTACCGGCGGTTCCGCTTCGGGAACCTGGCCGAAATCTCGATGCTGGATTTGCGCACGTACCGCGACGAGCAGCCCACATTGCGTCAGGTCGACGACCCGAATCGCACCATTACCGGACGTGCGCAAATGGATTGGCTCACCAGCGGCATCGTCAGCTCGCCGGCGCAATGGAAGATCGTCGGCAATCCCGTCATGATCACCCCGTGTGTGTTTCCGCCGCTCGAACCCGCTACTACCGCAGCGCTGACCGAACTGGTGGGAATCCCGCAGGCCGGGTTCCCGTACAACACCGATCAGTGGGACGGCTACACCGCCGACCGCACACGACTGTTCGACGCCATCACGTCGAACAACGTTGACAACACAGTCTTCATCACCGGTGACATTCACACGTCGTGGGCGTGTGACCTGCCCACTAACGCCGCCAACTATCCGGGTGGACCGACCGTCGGAGCAGAGTTCGTTGTTCCGTCGGTGACCTCTCCCAACATCGACGACATGTTGAAAGTGCCGCCGCGCACCGCATCCGTTGCGGCAGAAGAAGCGTTCAAGACGGTCAATCGCCACGTTCGGTACGTCGAATTGGATTCGCACGGCTACGGCGTATTCGACATCGCCCGCGACGGTACCCAGATGGATTGGTACTTCGTCGACAACGTCACCGATCCACAGAGCAACGCCCACTACGCAACCAGCTACCGCCTGCCTGCCGGTGCGGGTGCCAGGGTAGCTCCGTCCTTCAGTCCGCTCGACCCGAACTCGTACCGACCAGGAGTCAACCAGTGAGCCTCGAACTCTCGCGCCGCAACGTCTTGATCGGCGGAAGTGTGCTTGCCGGAACAGCTTTGCTCGGTGCACCCGCGCACGCGGGTGTGCCTATCGGTGGCGGTCTGCCCGATGTCGACGTCTACGTCGTCGTTGTCGACGGTATGCGCCCGGACGAACTGCGAGCAGATCTCACTCCGATGCTGACCGGCCTGGCCGCGGGCGGTGTCCACTACCCGAATGCCACCGCGATCAACATCGCCGAGACGCTTCCCAACCACACGGCGATGATGACGGGTGTGTACCCCGTGCGTTCGGGTGTGCCGGCCAATTCCGTCTACGACCCGGCAATCGACAGGAAGCGCGACCTCGATCAGGCCTCGGATCTGCAGACGTCGACGGTCCTCGACCGCGCGCGCACCGAACTCGGGTTGACCACTGCGAGTGTGCTGTCCAAGCAATACCTGCACGGACTGTTCGGTGATCGTGCATCCGTCGTCTGGGATCCGCAACCGCTGCTTCCCGGCACCGAGCACGCCCCGGACAACTTCACGATCGACGCGTTGATCCGGATCGTCGGCGAGAGCTCACCGCGGTTGTCGTTCACCAACCTCGGCGACGTGGACCGTGTTGGTCACCTTGATCTTTCGGGGCCGTCGATTCGGATCGCGCGTACCGCCGCACTGCAGAACACCGACAATCAGGTACGACGCTTTGTCGATTTCCTTCACAGCACCGGACGGTGGAATCGGAGCGTCCTCATCGTGCTGGCCGATCACTCGATGGACTGGTCGGAGCCGACGCGCCTTATCGGGCTGGATCGTCCACTCAACGCAGATCCGTTGTTGGCAGGGAAGATCCGCATCGCGCAGAACGGTGGCGCCGATCTGATCTACTTCGTAGGACCGGATCAGGAACGGGCCGAGGCTGTTCGACGTATTCAGGAAATTGTCTCGGGCGTTGACGGCGTCGAATCGAGCCATCTGCCGGCGGAATTCAATCTCGGTGACAATGCCGGTGACGTTGTTGCGTTCTGCGCACAGGGGTGGCGGTTCAGTGATCCGACACCGCTGTCCAACCCGATCCCTGGCAATCACGGCCACTCCGTGACACTGCCGATTCCGTTCTTCCTCAGTGGTGGGCATCCTGGCCTCGACGGCGGCCGCCGCGTCGACACCCCCGTGCGCACGATCGACGTGGCGCCGACAGTGGCGGCACTCCTGGGTCTTCCGGCACCGACTGGCGGGTGGGACGGTGCCGCTCGCACGGCGGGTGTCGCGGTAGGTGTCTAGCGGCGGTCAGTAGCATGACGAGGTGACGATCAACCGCAGTCGCAAAGCCCGATACGCGCGCAAACGCAAGCGCCGGATGGATAGCACGACACACGACCTCAGCACCGAGCAGTGGGCCGCGCTCAGATCCTCGTGGGGTGGGTGCGCCTACTGCGGCGCGCAAGACGTACCGCTGCAACGTGATTGTGTTCTCGCGATCTCGCGGGGAGGCCGTTACACCCTCGACAACATTGCGCCGGCCTGCGCGTCGTGCAACGCCAGCAAATGCAACAGCGAAGTCACACTCTGGTTGCGTCGCAAAGGGTACGACGAGAAGTCGTTCCTACTCCGTCACGCCGAGATCGGTATCGATCTGAGAGGGCGTTTCTCGGAGGCAGATCTCCTTTAGCGCGTCTCCTTCAGCGCGGATCACGGCCGGTCAGTGCCATCAACTTGTCCTGCAGAGGCGAGTCCTCGGGAATCTCGACCGGGGCGGCAAACAAACCGCTTTCGGCCAGCATGTCGCGTTGACCGTCGAGATCGGACCAGACGGCTTCGACGAGCGTCGGGTCCAATCGGTCGTCCGCACCAACTGCCCGTGCCAGATCCCACGCGTGAATGGTGACGTCAGACGTCTGCTGACGCAGATACGGCTCCATGTTCACCGTGCCGTAGGACAGATGAACCTGCGTATCGAGATTTGTCGATTTCCAGGCGTTGATCGCGGCTTCGGAGTACTTCTGCCATTCGGTCCACAGGTCGTCACCAACCGGAACGATGTCCGGCGTCGCTTCGCCCACGGTGAGCCCGGACAGCAGCGGAGGCACCCACTGTTGTTCCTCGATCACATGACGAACCAGGTGTTCCACCTGCCAGTCGGAATCGGGGGTAGGCACATTCCAGTCCTCGACCTGAGCGAGTCGCGAACCGAATTCGCGGTGGGCAGTGAGCACGAGTTCGAGCCAGTCAAATTCCACACTGGAGGGTAACCCGATCTTGGCGGGCTCAATCGTGGTTTTCGTTTTTGCTGTCGGAGGTGATGGCTAGTCTTCACGAGTATGAGCGAAGTAGTGTCTCCGGCCGCGGCGCGTCGCATCGCGCTTGCAGCTCAGGGGTTTGGAAAAGCGCATCCTGCAGCCGTGACACGACGCAATTTGATCGGGGTAATGGACCGATTGCAGGTGCTCCAGATCGATTCGGTCAACGTATTCGAGCGCAGTCATTATCTGCCGATCTATGCACGAATGGGTGCGTACGACAAGTCGAGACTCGACCAGCTCGCCTTTGCACCAGGATCGGGATACCTCGAATACTGGGGCCACGAGGCGACATTCCTGCCCGTCGACATGTGGCCGCTGTTCCGTTGGCGAATGGATCAGTTTCGGGCCAAGGCCCTCGCAGACAAGAACGGATGGGCGTCCGATCGGCTCGACTTTCTCGAGTGGTTGCGCAGCGAATTGCGGGACAACGGGCCGATGGCGGCGAGCGAGGTCGAGCACGACGCGAACACGCGGCGCGGACCCTGGTGGGGGTGGTCCGACGTGAAGGTCGGCCTGGAGACCCTGTTCCGGTGGGGCGAGGTGGTATCGGCAGGTCGAGCGGGGTTCGAACGTCGCTACGCACTCGCCGAGAACATACTGCCGCCGGCGATACTCGACGTCAGGGTGGAGCGGCCGGACGCGATCCGTGAGCTTGTGCTGCGCGGAGTGCGGGCACACGGACTGGGCACTCTCGACGATATCGCCGACTACTTTCGACTCCCCAGCGCCGAGACACGAGTTGCACTGCGAGAGCTCGAAGACGCCGGCAGCGTGCGCCCCGCCTCCGTCGAAGGTTGGGAGCGTCGAGGAAAGCCGCGGGAGGTATGGATCGATCCTCAGGCGAAGCGGCCAAGGGCAATTCGGGCCGACGCTCTGTTGTCTCCCTTCGATCCGGTCGTATGGGCGCGTGATCGAGCGTTGCGGCTCTTCGACTTTCACTACCGGATCGAGATCTACACTCCCGCCCACAAGCGGGTCCACGGTTACTATGTCCTGCCGGTGCTGATCGACGACAAGATCTGTGCGCGAGTCGATCTCAAGAATGACCGTCAGAACCGTCAACTGCTCGTGCGCTCCGCCTGGGCAGAACCCGACGCCGACGCAGATACTGCACCGCGCCTGGCGGCGCTGCTCCGGCGAACCGCACTCTGGCAGGGCTGCGAGACCGTCGTGGTGGAGAACAAGGGAACGATGGCGGCGGAGTTGGCGGACGCGATGAGAGCTGTGCCCGACGCAGCCTTAACGCACTGAGTGCGCCTCCCCTGATGTCGGGGGAGACGCACTCGGTGATTGCTACGTGATTCAGCGAAGAGCAGCCAGCGCGTCGATGCGCTTGACGGCGTCTTCCATGATGCTGTCGATCAGTTCCTTGCAGCTCGGCAGATCGTTGATCATGCCGACAACCTGACCCGACGCCAGCACACCGGCTTCGGTGTTACCTTCCACCAGACCGGCTTTGAGCAACATCGGGGTGTTGGCAGCCATGATGATCTGCATGATGGTGCGGTCGCCGGATCGCTTCATCGCGATTCCGTCCTTGGCGAGCGTTGACCACTTCATGCCGGTCATAGCCTTGAACTTCATGGCGTTCTTGGCGGCAGCAATCAAACCGGTTGCGTAGCTGGAACCTTCGAGGCTGTTGACCAGGTCGGTGTTGAGCACGCGGTGCGGCATGCCGTCGACCTTGCGTGAAACGGTCGTATCCGTCAGTCCGCGCTTGAGATATTCCTGCTTGACGGAATCCGGTACCGAGGAATCGCTCGTAAGCAGGAAACGCGTGCCCATCGCCACGCCGGCAGCACCGTACGCGAGTGCAGCCGTCAGGCCGCGGCCGTCGAAGAAACCGCCACCGGCGATAACCGGAATGTCGACGGCGTCGAGGACCGAGGGGAGCAGAAGGGTTGTTGCCACACCGCCGGTGTGACCGCCACCCTCGCCGCCCTGGACGACGACGGCGTCCGCGCCCCAGGATGCAACCTTCACGGCGTGCTTCGCCGCACCGATGGACGGAACGACAACGATGCCGTTGTCCTTGAGCTTGGAGATCAGATCCTTCTTGGGAGCCAAGGCAAAAGAGGCAACCTTGACACCTTCGCGGATGAGCAGATCGATACGCTGCTTCGCGTCGGTGGCGTCGGCGCGCATGTTGACGCCGAAGGGCTTGTTCGTGAGCTGCTTCGTCTTCTTGATCGCGTGCTCGAGCTCGTCGTACGTCATCGTGGCCGAAGCCAGGATGCCCAGACCACCGGCGTTAGCCGTCGCCGACGTGAGAGCGGGACCGGAAACCCAGCCCATGCCTGTCTGCACGATCGGGTAGTCCACGCCGACCAGTTCGGTCAGCGCAGTCTTGAGGGTGGGGGTCATGCCGAGACCTCACGGTCCCGCAGGTTGCGCGGGTCGAGGGTCTCGCGAATGAGGTGGAGCTCTTCTACTGTGGGTTCGCGGGTGACGCCTGCCTCGGCGAGTCCGGCAACCTCGAACGAGGTGTTCTCGGCAACCTCTTCGGCCGTGACGCCGGGGTGAAGGCTCAACGCGCGGAAGGTGTTTCCCGGTCCGCCGAAGTCGAAGACACCGAGATTGGTGACAACGCGGGGGATGTTGAGGTACTTGTATGCCGGGTTCTCGGGATCGATCTGGTCGTAGCCGACGCCGCACACCACGTCGACCTTGTCGACGAACACTCGCTTGGAGTGCTTGGGGACGAAGTAGCTCGTGGCGTGGTTGATCGTGTTACCCGGAGCGCCGCGCACACCGAACATCTGACGCGACGGCTGCTGAAGCGGGCCGAACGCGGAGAGGTTCTGGTTACCGTGGCGGTCGAGCTGGTTTGCGCCCATGACCACGTGGCGACGACCGGAAGCGACCACGTCGAACACCTTGCGGAACGGCATCCATCCTTCGATGGGGCCCTTCGTTCCCACTGCCGGGGTGTCCTCGAGGATGAGGGCTTCGCCGTCGGTGATCAGGAGATCGGGTTCGGTGGTCAGGCGGGCAAGGCGAGCGCCGATGGTCGATGACGTCGACATCGGGCTGGCCATGATTTCACCTGCGCCGGAGAAGATTTCGGCGCAAGCCAGGACTACGTACTCTGCGCGGGTGACGGTGGATTCGCTCATGACGCCTGCTCCTCTGCAAACTTCTTTACTGCGGCCTGGTAGTCCTCTTCGCTGCCGGAGAGGAAGGTGTCGACAAATGCCTGCCACGACTCGGGGGTCTTTGCGGCTTCGGCGTAGTGACGCTGGAACTTCTCGTCGCGGCCGTAGCTTTCGCCGGCGAGGGTGAAGTGAGCACCGTTCGGGGCTTCGACGACGCCGTCGACCATCATGCGGTTGATCAGAAGATTCTGCAGCGGAACGGATTTGACCAGTTCCTCGGTTTCGACGATGCGCTCCACCGAGACGTAACGCTTCTCCGCTGCCATGCAGTACAGGTCGTCGAAGTACGGGTCGACGCCGTTGTACGCGGCATTGCCGTGCTTGTCACCGAGGTTGAGGTGAACGAACGACGCGTCGAGGTTGAGCGCGGGCATCGCGATCAGGGTCTCGGAGCGGCCGTCGGCCTCGGGGTACGGGGAGGTGACGGTCTTGAGTTCGTCGCCCCAGAAGTTACGGACATCGGATCCCAGGCCTGCGCGGATCGGCAGGAAGGGGAGACGGGCAGCTGCAGCTTCGAGGCCGCACTTGACCATTCCCTCGTCCATTTCGCGGGACTCGATCTCACCGTTGGTGCGTGCCTTGGCAAACCACGGATCGTAGAACGGAGCCGAGTCCAGGGACACGAAGCCGTAGTACGCCTTCTTGACCTTGCCGGCCGAGCACAGCAGGCCGAGATCCGGTCCACCGTACGTGACGACCGTGAGGTCTTTGATGTCCGAACGCAGGATCGCGCGCACGAAAGCCATCGGCTTACGGCGAGATCCCCAGCCGCCCAATCCGATGGTCATTCCGGAGCGAAGCTCGCCGACAACCTCGTCGAGCGACATTGTCTTGTCACGCTTGCTAGCCATGATGTCTCAGCCTTCCTTCTGGGTTGCGTTCTCACGCGGCTTGCCGGTTGCGACGAACTCGTCGCGATGCTCGTCGGACACACCGAGCAGGTTGAGCTCGAAGGTGTATCCCTGCTCGAGGCGGTAGCTGCTCTTGACGTCGACGGGGTCGATGCCGTTGATGGCTTCCTTCGCGCACCGGATGATGCGGGTGTCCTTGGCGGCGATCTTGGCGGCGATCTCGCGGGCGCAATCGTCGAGCTTCTCGCGCGGGACGACGTCGTAGACGCTGCCGAACTGCTTGAGTGTGTGGGCGTCGACGCTCTGCGCCGTGTAGTACAGCGTGCGCATCATGTGCTGCGGCACCAGGCGAGCGAGGTGCGTGGCTGCGCCGAGTGCACCGCGGTCGACCTCGGGGAGGGAGAAGATCGCGTCGTCGGACGCGACGATGACGTCAGCGTTGCCGACCAGACCGATGCCGCCGCCGACGCAGAATCCGTTGACTGCCACGACGACCGGAACGGCGCAGTCGTAGACCGCGGCAAAAGCAGCAGCGCAACCGCGGTTGGCAGCAACCAGAGCGTCGTAGCCGTCGGTGGCCTGCATCTCCTTGATGTCGACGCCGGCGTTGAAACCACGGCCTTCGGCTCGCAGGATCACGACGTGGGTATTGAGGTCCTTACCTGCGGCGAGGATCGCGTCGGCGAGATCGAACCATCCCTGCGACGGGATTGCATTGACCGGTGCGTAGTCGATGGTGACCGTGGTGATGCCGGTCCCGTCGGAGGAGGTGCTGATGCCCATAGCGGGTTTCCTTACGTCTGTGTACCAAACCAAGCGATTGCTTGGTAAGTTAGCACACAAGCGGAGCCGACAAGCCCGAGCAGAGTGCAATAGGAGATAAAAATGAGTGGATTGGTCGATGGACGCGTAGTCATCATCACCGGGGCAGGTCGCGGTATCGGACGCGCGCACGCACTGGCATTCGCGGCAGAGGGCGCCAAGGTTGTCGTCAACGACATCGGTGCAGGCGCGGACGGCTCCGCAACCGGCGAGAGCCCGGCCGAGCAGGTAGTCGCCGAAATCATCGCAGCCGGCGGCGAGGCCGTCGTCAACGGTGACGACGTCGCAGACTGGGCGGGTGCGGAAAACCTCATCAAGACCGCCATCGACAACTTCGGTCGCCTCGACGTGCTCGTCAACAACGCCGGCTTCCTGCGTGACCGCATGCTCGTCGGTATGAGCGAAGCCGAATGGGACGCCGTCACCCGCGTCCACCTCAAGGGTCACTTCGCGCCCCTGCGCCACGCCGCTGCCTACTGGCGCGCCGAGGCCAAGGCAGGCAACCCGATCGACGCACGCATCATCAACACCAGCTCGGGCGCCGGACTGCAGGGCTCCATCGGCCAGGGCAACTACGCCGCAGCCAAGGCCGGCATCGCCGAGATGACCATCCAGGCAGCAGCAGAGTTCAAGAATTACGGCGTCAGCGTCAACGCAATCGCGCCGTCCGCGCGTACCCGCATGACGGTCGGTGCCGGCGGCGCCATGGCCGAGATGATGGCAGCTCCGGAAGAGGGCTTCGACGCCATGGCTCCGGAGAACGTCTCACCGCTCGTCGTGTGGCTCGGTAGCGCCGAGTCCAAGGACGTCACGGGACGCGTCTTCGAGATCGAGGGCGGCAAGATCACCGTCGCAGAAGGATGGCGTCACGGCCCGAGCGAAGACAAGGGTGATCGCTGGGATCCGAAGGAAATCGGACCCGTTGTGGCATCGCTGTTGGAGAAGGCCGAGACCCCGACGCCGGTGTACGGAGCTTAGGGCCTTCGGCCCCGTGCGCCTTTTTGGTAGTGCGAACTACCAAAAAGGCGCACAGGGGCTTTGCCCCTACCAGATCTTTACGCGCTTTTCGGGCTCCAAATACAGTGCATCACCGGGCTTGACGTCGAACTCCTCGTGAAAGACATCGAGGTTGCGGACGACGCCGTTGCAGCGGAACTCCGGCGGTGAATGCGGGTCGACGGCGAGTCGGCGCAGTGCCTCGGCCTCGCGCGCCTTGGTCCGCCACACCTGAGCCCAGCCGAAGAACACGCGCTGCAAACCGGTGAGACCGTCGATAACGGGCGGTTCGGTGCCTTCGGTCGCGATCTTGTACGCCGCGATCGCGATGGACAGCCCACCCAGATCGCCGATGTTCTCGCCGATCGTGAACTCGCCGTTGACATGATGACCCGGCAGTTCCTTGGGTTCGAATTCGTTGTACTGCTCGATCAAAGCCTTTGTACGCTTGCCGAATTCGGTCCGATCGTCGTCGGTCCACCAGTCGACCATGTTGCCGTCACCGTCGTACTTGGCGCCCTGATCGTCGAAACCGTGCCCGATCTCGTGACCGATAACAGCACCGATTCCGCCGTAGTTGGCGGCGTCGTCAGCGGCGGCGTCAAAGAACGGCGGCTGCAAAATAGCTGCGGGGAAAACGATTTCGTTCATACCCGGGTTGTAGTACGCGTTAACCGTCTGCGGTGTCATGAACCACTCGTCGCGGTCGACGGGGCCGCCCAACTTTGCGAGATCGCGGTCGTATTCCGCGGCGTATCCGCGGCGGTAGTTGCCGACGACGTCCGTAGCCGAGATCTCGAGACCCGAGTAATCACGCCACTTGTCGGGGTAGCCGATCTTGGGAGTGAACTTGTCCAGCTTGGCCAGTGCGGCCTTGCGGGTATCCGGACTCATCCACTCGAGTTCGGAGATGTTGCGGCGGTAGGCTTCCTGCAGATTGCCGACCAGCTCCAGCATGCGAACCTTGGCCTCGGCCGGGAAATGACGCTCCACGTACAGCTTGCCGACGGCCTCGCCGAGCAGATCTTGGACCAGGCCGACGCCACGCTTCCAGCGCTCACGGTTCTCCTCGGTGCCCGAGAGCGCGGTGCCGTAGAACGCGAAGTTCTCGTCCACCAACGAGGAATGCAGGTACGGAGCGCGCGCATGGATGACTTTCCACGCAGCCCATGCCTTCCAGTCGTCGAGTTCTTCCGACGCCCACAGTGCGGTGAAGGTGTGCAGGAATCCGGGCTGGCGAACCACGATTTCCGAGAACTTCTCGGACGTCGTTCCCAAGCCGGACAGCCAAGCAGCCCAATCCAATCCGGGGTTCTGCTCGGTGAGCTCCTCGAATTCGACGAGGTTGTAGCTCAATTCGGCGTCACGACGCTTCACGACGTCCCAGTGCCCGGCCGCGATCTTCTTCTCCAGGTCGAATACCCGCTGCGCTTCGTAGCCG
This sequence comes from Rhodococcus globerulus, assembly GCF_019334125.1. Taxonomy (NCBI): domain Bacteria; kingdom Bacillati; phylum Actinomycetota; class Actinomycetes; order Mycobacteriales; family Nocardiaceae; genus Rhodococcus; species Rhodococcus globerulus. The sequence continues at coordinate 3,246,021 of NZ_CP079698.1, read as the reverse complement.
AGTCCGGCGAGGTTGAACATCTTCTCGACGTGGGCGACGAACTTGTCGCGAATTTCGGCGTAGTTGTCTTCGCGGTAGTACGACTCGTCGGGAAGGCTGATACCCGACTGACTGAAGTGAATGAGGTAGCGCTCGGAGTTCTTGGCGTCGGTGTCGACGTAGTGCGCGATGGCGCCGCCGACACCCGTGCGCTGATGGCGTCCGATCACGGTAGCCAGCGAAGAACGATCGGCCGCGTCCGCAATTGCGTCGAGTTCGTCGTCGATCGGGGTGAGACCGGCAGCCTCGATAGCGTCGGCATCCATGAAACTCGAGTACAGATCGCCGATGCGTTGGGCATCGGTACCGGACTCCGGTGACGACGCGGAAGCCTCGGTGATGATGGTCTGCACATCTTCCTCGGCCTTGTCGTACAGCGTGCGGAAAGCGCCGTCGACTGCGCGGTCTGCGGGAATCTCGTATTCGGCGAGCCATTTCCCGTTGACATGGACGAACAGGTCGTCCTGCGCGCGGGTCTCGCTGTCTAGGTGGGTGAGGTCGATGCCTGAGCGATGAGCCGTGGTCATTTCTCCATCCTTACACGATCACCACAATCCGCTCAGTCGTTATCGTGAGCCGTTCAGTGCTCGGGCGATCTGCGTCACCACAAGTTCAGGTGTGAGCGTCAATTGATGCCAGCTGAAGCGGAGGACATGCCAGCCCGCGTTGACCAGAATGTTCTGCCGGTGCAGGTCGGAATTGAACCGGTCCACATCTCGGTGCCACGCCCAACCGTCGACCTCGATCGCTACGCCGTGCGAGACGAACGCCACGTCTATGACAAAGCCGCAGCTTCGGTGCTGAGTAGTCCAGCCGGAGATCCGGTGCAATCTCAAAAGCTGATGCAAGATCCGCTCGGCTTCGGATTCGCCGCCCTGTCCAGCGGCGTGCAGCAATTTTCTTGCCGCGGCGCTTCCGGTGCGTCCGAGGTTGCGTTGATGCACCGCTTCGAGAATCGGGAGGGATGTGTGGCGTTGAAGCGCTCGATCCATCAGCTCCGCACCATCGGACACCACCACCGCTGTCTCCAGCACTGACAGTGGCAGGCTGGTTACGCGCAGGGAGCGGCGGTTGTCGACGTCGCGGCGATCGAGGTCGCGCCGGCGCACCTGAACGCCCGTGCAGGTGACGGACCGGGACAAGGGCACGGTCACCGAATGGCGGCGTGGAGGTTTGCTGAGCAGTCCGTGCCACCATGCAGCCGAGGGGCCGTGCGCGCACCCGTCGCTGCTGTAGACGGCCGCACGCAGATCGACTGCCGGTGTCCGTTCGCGATCCTCGCGTAGGTAGACCCCGGTGCGCAGGGCCGTCCATTCGCCGGAGATCAGTCGCCGCGAGATTGCAGCGGAACTGACACCACTGCTTATTGCCTGCGCGCGGGTGATGACGCCGTCCTGGGCCGCCATGATTTTGTTGGTATTCATGACTGCTTGGACGTAGCACAGCGCTGGAGGTTCCCCGAGGCCGCTGATCGTGAAGGATTTTGCTCGCTCAGCGAACAAAATCCTTCACGATCGGATCAGCTCCCGCTGACGATCAGTGCGGGGAGGATCGTGGAACCCATCGATGAACCTACGGCCGCTGATCCAATGCCGAGAGGGACGAGCACAGACATCATGTTCTGGTAGTCGACAGCCTCGATGGGCGGAAGTCCGGGGATCGGATTGGGAACCGGTGCGTGACGCTGCCAGGCGCCACATCGGTCGGAGGTGAAGCTTGTATCGCCCCAACTGATTTCGATTGTTTCGGGGCCGCCGCCGTAGTTGTTGGCAATGATGTCCCGGCCGTAGCCGGTGCGCTCCCAGTAGCAGGATCGACCACCTGAAGTGCTCCACAGGCCAGGCAGCATCTGGCCGTCACCGCCACCGACGCGGTATACGCCGTCGGTGCCAGCCGGGATGTAGGTGCCAGCGGCGTTGGCGACACCACCTCCTGCGAGTGCCATACCGACTGCCGACGTGACGCACAACAGTGCGCCGACAAACTTCTTCTTCACTCAATAACCCCAATGTTCGCAAACTGGACTTGCGAACATTAGCCGACCGACCGGTCTGGTTAAGTGGGGCCCCTTGATTGTGAAGGATTAGGCGTCGATGCCCAGGTTGATGACGGCGAGGTATGACCCGTCCGGCTGCTTTTCGACGGTCATCATGCCGGTGTCGGAGAAGATGTTGTCGTTGGAATTGTTGGTGTTGTTCTCACGGCCCGTGTGCTCGCTGTACGGGCTGACGGAATACACCTCGTCGAGAAGGGTCTCCTCGAAGAAGGTCTGCGTGGTGAGGACAGTCTTCTTGTCGATGTGAACCTTGACGTGGATGTGCGTGGTGCGGCCCATGTACCAGCCCGGGAAAATGGTGGTGAACTGCGCGATGCCGTTTGCGTCCGTGGTCTGGGCGCCGCGCAGGTAGGTGCCGTCGTCGGTGGTGGTGGCTTCGCTGTCACCGACGCTGTACGAGCCGTCGGAAGTTTCGCCGGAGCCGCCCATCGAACCCATGCCTCCGCCCATACCGCCGCCGGGTGCGCCCGACGGCGGCTGACCCATTCCGCCTGCCGGGGGTTCGCCCATGCCACCGGACGGAGGAGTTCCACCGCCGCCGCCACCGTTTGCGCTCAGTGAGCCGGACTCGAAGCCGGAGTACACGCCGCCCGCGTCGCAGTGCCAGATTTCGACAACGGCGTTGCTGACGGCGCCGATGGTGCCGTCGGCGTTGCAAATGCTGTTGTCCTGCACCCGCAGTGCGACCTGGAGGGTTGTGCCTGGTCGATCTTCGCGGATGTCACTGCGGATGGAGTCGACGTCGAACCAGTACGGGCCCTGAGTTTCTTCCTCGCTCATGACGCACTGTGGTGCCTTGGCGAGCAGCGCGGTGACAGCGTCGCCGGAGGTAGCCGAGGCAGCAGCGGCGCCGGTGCCGGCGGTGGTCGTGGACGCCGCAGCGGTGGACGTCGTGGTCGAGCTGCCGCTGTTGCCGGAACATGCGGCGATGAGTCCGCCGAGGCTGATGGTGCCGCCGAGCGCCAGTGCTCGCCTGCGACTCACTCGTTGCCGACTGGCTTCGATGTCTTTGTTCACGCGTCTACCTCCATTGATCTGGGCTGTTGAATCAATGGTGGACGAGCGGTCTGGCGCGGGGCTGGTTATCAGCTGTGAACTTGCTGGGAGATCATCTGGACGCTCGAGGTGGCGCGGATGTAGACCTGACCGGTGTTGTCCACGATGCGCGATTCGATGAGTGCGAGCCTACGTCCGGCGCGGATCACGCTGGCTTCGGCGCGCATGACGGGACCACCGATGGCCGGTGAGCGCAGGAAGTCGATCTTGTGGTCGAGGATGCGGTAATCCTGTTCGGCGGTAGTCAGGGTTTGCGCGGCGAGCCCGGTGATGGCGTCGGTGGCGGAGATGAGTACACCGCCCTGTACTGCGCCGAGTGGGTTGGCCATCCATTCGACCGGCGCGAGTTCGCCGACGACAGCGCCTGGCGTCACCTCGGTCAGCGTGAGGTCGAGGAGTCCGGCGAGCGGTCCACGCTTGATAGTTCCGGCCAGGATTCCTTCGACGACGTCGGATCCGCTCAGTCCACTCAGGTCACTGACTTCTTCGGGAACCGGCACGTCGAGGGCGGGGCCGGCGATGTAGTCGTCGGGTGCAACGACGGGCGGCCGCGAGACAATCATGGCGCGCCCGGCCATCACTGCCAGAAGTGTGCTGTCGTCACCGCGTAGTTGTCCCGACGCCAGTCCGACTCCGTCGTCGAGGTGCACGAGTGCACCGGTGGCTCCAACTGTTCCCGTCGACGGGATATCGGCGGCCGCACTGACCGTGACCTGTGCGAGCACCGACTGGTGACCCGAAGTGAGCCCCGAGTACACAGCCCCACCCATGGCGCCGTCGATCATGACGCCGAGCGATCCGAGCACTGTGCGTCCGCGGTGGTCGTGGAAGCGGTCCCCGATTGTCTGCGCGAAGCTGAGATCGCCAGGAGTGATCGCTACTGCGCGTACATCCATCAAGGTGTTGAGGGGATCAAGTTTGACGGTGGGCGCGGAGTTGTCGATGCTCATGTATCGAGTATCGCCCGTACCGGAGATGGGACCGGTCGCCGGGTCTCAGCCACCGATACGTGCGTGCATTTCCCAGACCAGCACTTCGGCACCGGTTTCGGAGGTGACGAGTTGTCCGCCGGAGTCGCTCATGCGGACGGCATCACCTTCGTAGAGGGTGCCGGTGCCCTCCATGTCTGCGGTTCCTTCGGCCACGAAAACGTGGAGGAACGGGGCGTTCGGCAGGGTCACACTTGTGCCGGGGAGAATCCGCGCCACATGCAGTGCCGCGTACTTGTTGTTGATGCGGATGGCCGAATGATCTTTGTAGCGATCCATTCCGGAGGCGACGGGTATGAGTCCGCCGCGTAGGAGTTCGTCGTCGATTTCGAGTTGTTCGTATCCGGGAGTCAGTCCACCCTCGTCGGGCGCAACCCACATCTGGATGAAGTGCACCGGATCGGAGTGCTGTTGGCCGCCCAGACGCCACGAGTCGTTCTTCTCGCTATGCATGATCCCGGTGCCTGCGCTCATCCGTTGCGCGAGTCCGGGATAGATGACACCGGAGTGCCCGATGGAGTCTTGGTGAACGAGCGAACCGCGCAGCACCCAGGTAACGATTTCCATGTCCTTGTGCGGATGGGTGTCGAATCCGGTACCCGCGAGCACGGTGTCGTCGTTGTTGACGAGGAGCAGGCCGTGGTGGGTGTTGTCGGGGTCGTAGTGCTGCCCGAACGAGAACGAATGCTTCGAATCAAGCCAGGAGATGCGGGATTTCAGGCGATCACCGCTGCGGTGGACGTCGATGTGCGGGGTTGTGAGCGCCGACATGGCGTTCCTCCTTTGGGGCCGAATGCTTTCAGCGTACGAGATGGGGCCGCAGTCCGGCGTGCATCTCCCAGATCAGAACTTCTGCGGGTTCCGCGGCGGTGACTCGATGTCCGCCGGTTTCCTTGAGTCGCAACGAATCTCCGGTCGAGAGAGTGTCGACGCCCTCGACTGTGACGGAGCCCTGCGGGATGTAGGCGTGAACATACGGGGCGTCCGGCAGGGTTATCGTCTGACCGATGTCGAGGCGTGCAACGTGCAGCGCCGCAAACTTGTTGTGAAGCGTGATCGCGCTGTGATCGCGATGCGCGGGCATTCCCGACGCCAAGGTGATCAAGCCACCGGCGTCGAGTTCGGTATTGACGTCGAGTTCCTGATAGCTCGGAGTGATCCCGGATTCGTCTGGCGGAATCCACATTTGGACGACGTGGACCGGTTCTGTATGGCGGGTACCGTCGGCGCGCCGGGTGTCGTTGCGCTCGGAATGCAGAATCCCGGTTCCGGCGCTCATTCGTTGCGCGAGGCCGCGATGAATTTCGCCGGTGTGCCCAGCTGAATCCTGGTGGACCAGGGAACCGCTGAGCACCCACGTCACGATCTCGGTATCGAGGTGTTGATGGGTGTCGAAACCGGAGCCGGCTTCGACGATGTCGTCGTTGTTGACCAGAAGTAGTCCGTGCGCGTAAGCGGCGTGGTCGAAGTTACCGGCGAAGGGGAAGCTGTGACGGGACGTGAGCCAGCCGTAGTTCAGGTGCGCACGTTCATGCGCACGCTGAACTACTACCGATTTCATGTCAGCTCAGAGTTTCGTGGGCTGCCGGGATGGAACCGAGGCGTCCGGCCTGGAAGTCCTCGAATGCCTGCATGACCTCGGACTTCGTGTTCATGACAAACGGTCCGGCCATGGCGATGGGCTCGCGGATCGGCTTGCCGCCGAGGATGAAGACCTCGAGCGATTCGGTCCGGGAATCCTGATGATCGGATGCGGCGATGGTGATGGAGTCGCCGCGTCCGTACACGGCGGTCTGGCCTGCGCGGATCGGCCGACGCTCTGCGCCGACGGTTCCCTCACCGGCAAGAACATAGGCGATGGCGTTGAACTCGGGGTTCCACGGCAACGTGACGCTGGCGCCAGGTGCGATGGTCGTGTGGGACAACGCGATGGGCGTGTACGTCGATCCCGGTCCGGCGTGGCCGGCGATCTCGCCTGCGATGACGCGTACCAATGCGCCGCCGTCGTGCGACGAGAGCAGAGCGACCTTGTTTCCGGTGATGTCCTGGTACCGCGGCGCTGCCATCTTGTTGTCTCGGGGGAGGTTCACCCACAGTTGGACGCCGTGGAAGAGGCCGCCGCTGACAACGAGGTGCTCCGGGGGAGTCTCGATGTGGAGGATGCCGCCACCTGCGGTCATCCACTGGGTGTCACCGCCGCCGATAATGCCGCCGCCGCCGTTGGAGTCCTGGTGCTCCATGATGCCGTCGATCATGTAGGTGACGGTTTCGAAGCCGCGGTGCGGGTGCCAGGGCGTGCCCTTGGGTTCTCCGGGGGCGTAGTTGACCTCACCCATCTGGTCCATGTGGATGAACGGGTCGAGTGCTGAGAGATCGATGCCCGCGAATGCGCGGTGTACGGGGAAGCCTTCGCCTTCGTAGCCGACGGGAGCGGTGGTGATGCTCTTGACGGGACGGCTGACTGCGGACGCTGCAGGCTCGTCGAGCCGGGGCAGGGCCAAAATATTCTCGACTGTCACAGCAGGCATGTCGTAACTCCTTGCACTCAGGTAGTTGATTGTTCAACTATCTCATGCTGACTCAACAATGTCGAGCCTGCGATATTCCCGAGGCTCGACATTGCGGCGATCAGCGCAACAAGCTTCCCAGTTTTTGTGCGGCGGCGATAACCTCCGCGCCGAGTGCGTCTTGGTCATCGGCGTGGAAAGCGGAGATTCCGATACTGGTGATGGCGTCGCCGCGGCGTCCGGGAACTGCCGCCGATATGCCGTGGACGGAAGGGGTGATCTCGCCGATCGTCGACGCGTAACCGCGCGCACGGGCAATACGCACTTCGTCTCGTTCACCGTCGACGGGTGGGAGTGAGGCCAGCATGGACAGGCCGGCGGAGCCGCGGTCGATCGGATCGACCTGGCCGGGACGGAAGGCGACGTGCATTCGGGCGCTGCGTGGCTCGACGACCATCAGTGCGCGAACTTCGGTCTCGCTCTCGCGGACCACGAGGTGGGCCGTCGCTTCGGTGGCGTCGGCAAGTTCTTCGAGGATCGGGCGGGCGAGGGTTCGTAAATCCTGCTCCACCGGTTCGGCGAGGGTGACCAGTCCTGCGCCGAGTGTGACGCGTTTGAAAGTGTCCTTGCGGCACAAGTGATGTGCCTCGAGAGTCCGGATGAGTCGGTGCGCGACCGTGCGGTGAACTCCGATGCCGTCGGCGATGTCTGTGACCGACAACCCGTGCGGATAGGAGGTGAGGAGCTCCAGAATCTCGAGTCCGTGATGGAGAGTTTTCGACATGCCGGAGTCCACTTGAACTGGACTTATTCGGGGTCGATGGTCATCACTGAGTTCGCGCATCGAGTTCGCTCCTTGACGTTTGTGAGGTGGGCCACCTACGCTTTGTTCATATCGCACGGCCTGTGCGATTATCGCACACATTCGACAGGTGGGCAACCCTTCAGGGGAGTCCAGCGCAGTGTTTTCCGGAGAGAACATCCTCATGACTGACTACCGCGGAGTGGCGGCCGGCGACGTTGCCGCAATCCACCAGTTGTATGCATTGCAGAGTCATCTCATCGACTCCGGGCATCAACGGGATTGGGCGGCAACATTTACGACTGACGGTGAGTTCCATTCGCCCAGCTATCCGGAACCGGTAGTCGGTTCTTCGGATCTCGAAGCTTTTGCCGGCCGGTTCTACTCCGGAGCCGAAGCGGCGGACGAGGTTCATCGGCACGTGATCACCAACTTGTTGGTGGAAACGGCAGTCGAAGCCGAGTTGACGGTGCGCGGCTATCTGCAGATCGTCGCGACCAAGCGCGGTGGGGACACGCGATTGGTTCGGATGACAACGATCACGGATCGAGTGATTCGAGTCGGTGACGAGTGGAAGATCGCCCGCCGCATCGTGTCCCGCGACGACGCGCCACGCAATCCCTAACCGTCTTTCACGTTTGTGCACAACAGAATTCAGTAGGAGACCAAATATCATGACCGTTAACGCCGATCAGACGAACCCGGGCCGCACCGTTGCCACGCAAATGTCGGCGGTGTACCCGGAGTTGGCAGGCAAGGTTGCCGTAGTGACCGGCGCTGCCCAGGGAATGGGTGCGACGTTCGCGGAAGGTCTGGCGTCACGCGGAGTCAACGTAGTCGGTGCAGACATCAACGAAGAGCAGATGCTGGAAACTGCCCAGACAATCAATGCTGCACTGAGCGCAAACTCCTTGGCGGACAAGCCCGGCCGTGTGATCGGTGCCCGCGTCGACGTCACCAAGCCCGACGATCACGAGACGCTGGCCAAGCTGGCACTCGCGGAGTTCGGACAGGTCGACTTCTGGATCAACAACGCCGGTATCTTCCCGTTTGCGCTGGCCGAGGAGATCACACCCGAGCAGATCGGTGCGACGTTGAGCGTCAACGTCGAAGGCGTCCTGTACGGCGCTCAGGCCGCCGCTCGCCACATGAAGCCCGGTGGTGCCATCGTGAACATGTCCTCGGTGTCCGCTCTGCGCGTCCGTAAGGGCCGTGGTGCGTATTGCACGTCGAAGGCAGCCGTCGCGCACCTCACCGAATCTCTCGCAGTCGAATTCGGCGACAAGGGACTTCGTGTCAACTCCATAGCGCCCGGGTACATCGACACCGCCATGACCAAATGGGTCCAGGAAGATCCGGCCGCACTGGCCAAGGCTCTCGACGCTGTTCCGCTGCACCGGTTGGGTTCCCCGGAAGAGGTATTCGGCCCGGTGCTGTTCCTGCTCTCGGACAGCGCGCGTTACGTCACCGGTCACAGCATTGCCGTCGACGGCGGTTCGCGACATGTCTGATCGCACGAATTATCCTGGTGTCGTTCTGGTTACGGGTGGTGCCGGAGGCATGGGAGCACACCACTCGCGCACGCTGGCGGCTCGTGGTTCCCACGTGTGCATCGCGGATGTGGCGGATTCCTCCGCTCTGGTCGAGGAGATCATCTCAGGTGGAGGTTCGGCGTCCGCGCATTCGCTCGATGTCACCGACCCCTCCGCGTGGGCGCGAGTTGTCGACGAAATCCGCTCTGCGCACGGTGAACTGGGCGGGCTGATCAATAATGCCGGTATCTCTCGGCGGCTCGAATTCATGGACACCCCTGATGATATCTGGGAACTGACCATGAAGATCAACCTCTTCGGGCCGTTTTACGGCATGAAGGCGGTGGCTCCGTTGATGCAGGAGAGCGGAGGCGGATCCATCGTCAACATCTCGTCCATCGCCGGTCAGGTCGGATACTTCTCACCGGCCTACTCCTCGAGCAAATGGGGCCTGACCGGGCTGTCGAAATCAGCGGCAGGCAACTTTGCGCAGTGGGGAATTCGTGTCAACTCGGTGCACCCGGGTCTGGTCGGTACGGACTTGCTCGGTGGAGCAAGCGATTTTGTTGCCGCGTCACTGAAGTCGGTTCCCTTCGGGCGCATGGCAACTCTGGACGAGATCACCGAGGCCGTTCTGTTCCTGCTGTCCGACAAGTCGACCTACACGAGTGGAACCGAAATCACTGTGGACGGCGGACTGGTCTCGAACGGCTTGTACCACCGCATCATTGCGGAGACTGGAGAACTTTCGTGAGTGATCACTGGGATGTTGTTGTCATCGGCGGCGGCGGAGCGGGACTCGCAGCTGCGGTATCGGCAGCCGAAGAGGGCGCTTCCGTGCTGCTGTTCGAATCCGAGACCGAACTTGGCGGCTCCACAGCACTTTCCGCCGGCATCTTCACGGCTGCCGGCACCAGCGTGCAGTCCGGCCTGGGTATCGACGACACCGCGGAGAAGTTCTTCCAGCACTACATGGATCTCAACCAGTGGGTGCTTGCACCCGGATTGATTCGTGCGTTCTGCGAGAACGCCGCACCGACGCTCGAGTGGCTCATCGGCCTCGGCGTCGAGATCCCGGCCGCGATCTCGGGTAACGCCCATCAGCCGGGGCTGGCACAGGCCGGAGTCGAAGATGTCTGGCGTGGCCACGTTCCGAAAGACCAGGGATACGGTCTGATTCAGGTACTGGACAAGGCTCGGCGCAAGCACGGCATCGAAGTTATCTTCGGCACGCGGGTGCAGAAGCTGATCGAGGAAGACGGTCGGGTTGTCGGCGTAGTTGCCGACGACATCGAGGTTCCTGCAGGTGCCGTCGTCGTTGCTTCCGGTGGTTTTGCTCAGGATCCGGCTCTGGTCGATCGCTATTTCCCCGACGCCAACAAAGCTGAAGAATCGTTGTTCGTCGTTGCCGCCGACGGCAGCCGCGGCGACCACCTGCGGTTCGCTCAGGATCTCGGCGCGTCGGTTGCCGGTGACGGCTGGGGCCTCATCATGCCGACCGTCTACTTCCAGCGGTTCCATCACTGGCAGTCCGGGTTTCCGCCGAAGTCCCGCGTCAACGTCAATCAGAACGGTCGGCGTTTTATGGACGAGGACGCGTCGTACGCGGTCTCGACGGGCATCATCGACCAGCAGGGCGGCTACGGCTGGATGATCTTCGACGAGGACGCCCGAGTGAATCAGACTCCCGGTTATGCAGACTGGAACCCCGAGCGCGTCGCCGAAGAAGCTGCTGCCGGTCGCACACTTCGAGCCGACACGGTCGAGGAACTCGCCGAACTGATCGGCGTTCCGGCGCAGACATTGACGGCAACGGTAGATCGTTGGAACGAGCAATTGCCCAACGGATACGACGACGACTTCTTGCGTCACCGCACGTTGCGAAACAAAGGTGCGGTCGGCAATCCGGACCGGATCGGCACCGCACCGTTCTACGCGGCAAAGATCCTTCCCGCCGAACTGGTGTGTACACACGCCGGTCTGGAAATCAACAGCAGTGCAGCAGTTCTCGGAAAAACCGGTGTTCCGATCGAGGGACTTTACGCCGCCGGCGAGGCCGGTGCCGGCATTCTGGGACTGCGCTACGTGGGCGGTGGCAACGCGGTTGCAAACGCTCTGACCATGGGTCGTATTGCGGGACGCAATGCGGCGAGTTTCACGAAGACCGACGCCGCGGGCGTACCGGTCAATTCCATTGCGCACGCCTGACGTCTATCGTTTGCGCTGCACGACTTCAGTCAGTAGGGACCAACATGTCAGAGAATGAGACCATGGCGCGCGCCGAGGGCGGCGTCGAAGACAGTGGCACTCCAGCCGAACGCCAGTCCACCGTCAAGGTGATTCGCGCGGCCATCGTCGGTACCGTCGTCGAGTACTACGACTTCGGTATCTACGGATACATGGCAACCACCATCGCCGCGCTGTTCTTCGTGTCCTCCGATCCGAATGCAGCGCTGCTCGGTACTTTCGCGGCGTTTGCCGTGGCCTTCTTCCTCCGTGTTCCCGGCGGAATCTTCTTCGGTCATATCGGCGACCGGTACGGCCGTAAGAACGCGCTGTCGTGGACCATCTTGCTGATGGTTATCGCCACCGCCGGTATGGGTCTGCTACCGACCTATGCCACGTTGGGCATGTGGGCGACATCGATCCTGGTGTTGGCTCGTTGCCTTCAAGGCTTCGCAGCCGGTGGTGAGCTCGGCGGTGCCAACGCATTTGTCTCCGAGTCCGCTCCGGCGCGGTGGCGTGCGACCCAGACGTCGATGGTCAACACCGGAACCTACCTGGGCTCTCTCGCGGCTTCGCTGATCGCACTCGGCCTCACGTCGGTGTTCTCCGAAGAACAGGTCCTCGAATGGGCATGGCGTCTGCCGTTCCTGCTCAGCCTGCTGATCGGTGGTATCGGTATCTGGATCCGTAGCCAGATGGAAGACACCCCGCAGTTCGAGGAGCTCCAGGAAAAGGGTGAGACCGAGTCCCTCCCGATCAAGGAACTGCTGCGCAGTTCAGGTGGCAGCGTCGTCAAGATCATCCTTCTCGGAGCGCTCATCACCGGCGGCTACTACATCGCTTCGGTGTACGCCGCGACGTACCTCCAGACTGCCGGCGGACACTCCAAGCAGGTTGCATTCCTGTCCACGTCGCTCGCCCTGGTGCTCGGCGTGATCACACTCCCCATCGCGGGTTACATGGCCGACAAGTACGGACGTCGTCCGGTGCTGTTTGCCGGTAGTGCCGCGTCGGTGGTCCTGGGCGTCCCGATGTTCATGCTGATGGCGAGTTCGGGCACGTGGGCTGCAGTGGCCGGTCAGTCGGTTCTGTTCATCTGCGTCTCCGTAGTCAACGGTGCGTCGTACGTGACGTACGTCGAGATGCTCAAGGCGTCAGTGCGATACAGCGGTCTCGCCCTGGGTAACAATGTCACCAACATGCTTCTCGGTGGTACCGCACCCTTCATTGCGACGTACCTGATCAGTGTGACCGACAACAATCTGGCGCCGGCCGGCTACTTCGTGTTCTGCGCCCTGATCACATTTGTCACGGTGTTCTTCGTGAAGGAAACCAAAGGCGTCGCGTTGCAGATCGACTGAGCCCTGCTGTGCGCCTTTGTTAACCGCGGGCGGTTGACAAAGGCGCACAGTGCGTTACAGCTTTACACTCACCACGCGGGTCTCCAGGAAATCGTGGACACCGGCTTCGCCACCTTCCCGGCCGAAGCCACTGCTCTTCACTCCGCCGAAGGGAAGTTCGACTTCGAGGGCATTGTGGGTATTGACCCACACCTGACCGGCATCGATCTGTTCGGCCACCTCGACTGCGGCAGCTTGTTCTCCCCAGACAGATGCACCGAGTCCGAACTCCTGACTGTTCAGGAGGGAGACAACGTCGTCGACGTTGGTGTAGGCAACGACGGGGAATGCCAAACCGAACTGCTCGAACTTGACGATGTCGCTGGAGTCGTCCACACCGCGCACCAAAGCGGGTTCCATGAAATACCCGGGCAGAGTGGTGATTCGATTTCCGCCGGTGATGGCTGCGCCGTCAGCTCTGGCCTTGTCGAGCAGGCCCTGCACGTACTCGAGTTGCGCAGAATTGTGCAGGGGACCGACCGTGGTGCCCGCTGCGGCCCCGTCGCCCACCACCATTGTCGACATGACCGCTTCGAACGTGGCGCAGAAGGCGTCGACCTTGTCGGCGGGCACGTACGCGCGCTTGGGGGCGATGCACATCTGCCCGCTGTTGAAGAAGGCGGAGTGCGCCAAAAATCCTGCGGCGTAATTGATATCTGCGCTGTCGAGGAGGATCGCGGGATCGTTGCCACCAAGCTCGAGGGTGACCGGCGTGATCGTTTCGGCGGCCTGCTTCATGATCGCCTTGCCAACCCCCGTTGAACCGGTGAACGAGACCTTGCGCACGGCAGCGTGTTCGATCAACGCCTTGCCGGTATCCGGTCCGCCGTAGACGATGTCGAGTACGCCCTCGGGAAGAATGCTTTGCAGGATGCGGACAACCTCACCGACTACCAGCGACACCGACTCGGCAGGTTTGACCAGGACTGTGTTTCCTGCGGCCAGTGCGGGCGCAATCTTGGCCATCATGAGGAAGATCGGGAAGTTCCACGGCACGATAGCCGCAACGACGCCCAACGGGCGGTGCTGAATTCGAGCGTCGCGTATCGGCGATGCCGGAGCTTGCGATTCGTCCGCCCAGTCGAGGCGGGCGAAGTGTGCGAGGCAGCGGGCCGAGATCCAGACTTCGCCGCTCGAATCGGTGAGTGACTTACCCTGTTCCGCGGTGAGTAGGGCGGAGATCGCCGTGGACTGCCGCATCAATTCGTAGGAACAAGCAGCGAGTAGACCCTGCCGGGTGCTCCGCGACGTTCGCCAGGACTGGAAGGCGGACTGGGCGGCAACAGCTTTCGCATCGAGTTCGGCCGGCGTGGTGACGGCGGTGCGCCCCACTTCCTCGAGAGTCGCCGGATTGATCGAGATCAGTTCGTTGTCGGTGCTCATAGTGGTTCTCCTGACTAGGCGCTGGTCGCCATCGCGGCCATGGCCGGCGCGATGTACGAACGGAAGATCATGGCGCTGAATCCGCCGTCGATCGGGATGTCTGCTCCGCTGATCCAGGCCGCGTCTGTGGAGGCGAGGAAGATGATGGCGTCGGCGATCTCGCCTGGCTGGGCATGACGGCCCGCCCAGGTGACGGCACCGGAGATAGCGGCGTCACCCATGGTGGCCGTGAAGTCCTTCAGGAGCGGCGTGCCGACTGTGCCGGGGGATACAGAGTTGGAACGTAGTCCGATGTGCTTGCCGTCGACGGCCAGGTTGCCCGCATTGATGATGGCGGCTTCCTTGGAGAGGTTGTAGCAGACCTCCTCGATACCGGGGAAGTCTGCGAGAGATTCGAGGGCGTCGTCCCAATTATCTATGGCGAGAAAGGCATTGAGCCGGGCAAAGTTCTGCTGCCACAGAAAGCCTGCCTGTGACGCGGTCGTGACTACCGCCGGGTCGACGGCAAATTTCGGCAGGAGAAGGCGAGTGAGATCGCGCGGAGCGAGCGCGTTGATCGACATGACGGTTCGCCACGGCAGTGTTGCCGCGACGCCGGCGTTGTTGATAAGCACATCGACGGGGCCGTCGATCTGCGCGGCGATGTCCGCGACACCCGACTGGGTGGAGAGGTCGCCGACAATCATCTGGGTGATCGAGTTGTCGGTCGAGGCGACTCGGTCGACACCGATCACGCGGGCGCCGAGAGCGGCTAGTTTGGTGGCGGCCTCGGCTCCGATTCCGGACGAACATCCGGTGAGGACAACGGTTTTGCCGGTGAAACTGATCATGATTGATGCTCCTGACGTGAGGGGGTGGCTACCAGGTGACGGGAAGTGAGAAGACTCCGTTGATGCCGGACCACACTTTGAACTGCAGTTCTTCGGGCGGAGCGGCCAGTTTCAGCGTCGGCACCCGGCGAGCGAGGGTTTCGAAGATGATCTGCAGCTCGAGACGAGCCAGGGCCTGACCGATGCACTGATGAACGCCGTAGCCGAAAGCGAAGTGGTCACGTGCTTTTCGATGGATGTCGAGTGCGTCTGCACCGGGGAAGTGGGCGTCGTCGCGGTTGGCCGACAGGTTGAGCGGGATGATGGCTTCGCCCGCGGGAATGGTGACGCCACCGATTTCGATGTCCTCGGTCGAGGATCGGAGGATGACAAGATGGACGACGGTCAGGTAGCGCAACAGTTCTTCGACGGCATTGCGAACCAGCGCCGGGTTCTCCTGCATCTGCGCCCACTGCTCAGGGTGCTGCAGCAAGGTGTACATGCCAAGGGCGGTCATGTTGGTGGTGGTGTCATGCCCGGCGATGATGAGGAGGAATCCGGAGTTCTCGACGTCCATCATCGTGATGGTGCCTGCCCGTTCGGCGGCCACGAGCTGACCGATGATGTCGTCACCCGGATCATCAAGTGCTGCTCGTTCGTTCGCGATCTTGCGGATATATCCGCGTAGATCGTTCATGGCTGCAATGGCTCGGCCCATCGCGTCGGGGTTCGTGAGGTCATTGGCCATCAGAGCCTCGTCGGCGGCCTTGTTGAAGAATGCGCGGTCCTCGGCGTGCACGCCCAGAATCCAGCTCAGAACCGTGCTGGGGATGGGGAGCGCAACGGCCTTCACGAAGTCGGTCTGGCCTTCGGGAGTGGCCAGCATCGCGTCGATGGTGGTGTCGACGAGTTCTTGCAGCGCCGGACGGATCTTCTTCATCGCGGTGAGCGTGAAGTTCTTGGCCAGCAGGTTGCGGAAGATCTCGTGCTCGGCGCCGTCCATCCGCAAGAAAAGTCGCTGGTCTTCGGGTTCGGGTGGTGCGCCGAATCGGGGATATCCGGGATTGCGGCTGTCGGCGCTGACTCGCGGATCGGACAGGATCGAGCGAACGTCGTCGTAACGGGTTACGAGCCAGGCATATTCGCCGCCGAAGATCTCGACTCGCGTGACGGGGGCGTTCTCACGCAACCACTGGTACTCGGCCGGCGGGTCGATCGGAGGGCGAGGCCAGGGGAAGGGCGCGCTCGGGTGTTCGGTGACGGACGGGACGGTACTCGTCATGGTGAATCCTTTGTCTGGGTGAGATTTGTGCGCCACTTGAAAGGCAGTGGGGGATGAAATCACCAGGTGCACTGCAGGATTGCAGGTCTGTGATTGCGAATGATGGAGAGGCAACAGGATTTGACGTGGGTGCGATAACGCCGGTCCCGGTGAGTGGGACTGAGCCTGTCCGGTCCTTGAATGCACTGGACTCGGCACTATTGACACGTGTCAAAAACTTCCATACGATGTGGTTCGGCTCACAAACTGATCGACGTGAAGGTGGATTGTGGAATCGGCTGTGCGAGACGGTGTTGATGCCGGAAGGTCGGATAAAGGTGAACTTCGGCGGGAGTCGATTCTGCGTGCCTTGGAAAACCTTTTGGAGACAACAACTCTCCATGAACTGAATGTCCGCGATATTTCCAAGGCTGCCGGGGTAACCCGTTCGGCCTTCTACTTCTATTTCGACAACAAAGCTGCGGCAGTCAGCGAACTCAGCAAAGCGGTGGACGAAGAGGTTGCAGCAGCGTCGGCAATCTATTCGGGTGGGACTGATGATCCCGCGGGGCAAGTCGGGCAGATGATCGGTGCGGTTCGTGACACGTGGATGCGCCACCCGCATTTGTTCCGGGCGATGCGTGACGCCAGATCATCGGATCCTGGGGTGGACGACCTGTGGAACCGTGGGTTGGAAGGGTTTGTCGAACCTGTTGCGGCAGTGATCGATTCGGAGCGGGAATCCGGCCGCGCGCCTGTCGGTGCCGACAGTCGGATGCTTGCGCTTGTTCTGTTGGAAAGCATTGCCCGCATGGGCGATCGCTACTGGATCGGTGATCAAAAGGCTGCTGATGTGGCTGCGGCGACGCAGGCACTGTGCGCGGTCTGGATGGGGTCGATTTATGGACGTGTATAGCAAGTCAACTGGCATCGACGCTGGAGAAGCGCTGTCCCGATACGCGCCGGAAGTATCAGAAGTGCTGTACCGCATGATCTTCAGCAGTAGCGGTGTGCTCGACGCGCAGGTGCGCTCGACCTGCGCCGAGGCTTTGTCGCTGTCTGCCTTGCCGTTGCCGCCGTCGACTGACTTCGCCCAGGAATCGGTAGCGCACGATTTTGCCGAGCAGTTCAGCATCGACGTGTCGAATGTCGACAGCAGTCTGCGCGGCGCGTTGTTGAACGAACTGGGATCGCAGGCCAAGGAATTCGTGTTTGCGGTGTATGTGGCGGACTGGTTTCCGCGGCTACTGCATGCATTGGATCTGCTGTTCAGGCCGTCGACAATGCAATGGCCGACACCGCAGGACTGGCGCGAAACAGAACTGTCGGTGGACAGTGCAGAATTCTCGCGCAGCGTGGCGCGGTTGCGGGTTCTCGATCCGGTCACCACCGAACTTGTGCGGCTGCGCCAAGCTCGCCAACACAATTGCAGATTGTGCAAGTCCCTGCGAATGAGTTCTGCGCTCGAGGCCGGTGCCGACGAAGCCCTCTTCGACGAGGTCGACAACTACCAGGACAGCGGGTTGTCGGATCGCCACAAGGCGGCTTTGGCGCTGGCTGACGCGATGGTGTGGCAACCCGGCTACATCCCGGCTCACGTGATCAGTGAAGTGCACGAACATTTCTCGCCGGCTGAGGCCGTGGAACTGGTTCTGGATATGACCAGAAACGCAAGCTCGAAAGTGGCTGTCGCGTTCGGTTCGGACGCCCCACACGTGGATGAAGGCGTGGAAATCTACGAGGTGGACGAGGACGGGCAGGTCACGTTCGGGTTGGGCTTCCGCGCCTAGATCCGACGACCCTTCGTGCATACCTACATTCGACTGATTCCGGCGCAGAGAAGTTCGACCAGGCGCCGATAAACGCGGTCGGGATCCGTGCCGGCTGGGTGGCCTTCTTGGGACTCCAACACGCAGAAGCCGTGCAGTGCGCTTCGCAACGACCACGCTGCCTGCTCCGAGTCGTCTTCACCGAGGCCGTATCCGGCAATGACGCGGTTGATGACGTCGACAACTTCTCCGACCGCAGCGACGAGGTCAGCGTGTGGAGCGGTGGGGTAGCGGTCGGTGATTGCGTACAGCCCGGGGTGGATGCGAACAAATTCTCGCCACGCGTCGGCGAGTGCCACGACGGCGTCGTCGCGGGAGAGGCCGACTGCGGCGTCGCGGAGGTGCTGGGCGAGCAGTTTCCGGGCGAGGAGGCTGAGCTGGTGTTGGACGTCGTCGACGCCGTCAACGTGCTTGTAGAGAGCTGATTGCCGCACGTCGAGGGTGTCGGCGAGTTGGCTGAGAACCAGTGCGTCCGGGCCATTGCTGTCCACAAGTTCGGCTGCGGCGGAGATGACGCGTTCGCGGGTGACCGGGGTTCTCATGGCTCCATCTTCCCTTGTGGGGCAGATCTCACTGTCGGTGATACATTATCACTATGAGTGATGATGTATCTTCGGGACTCGCCTCGGCGCGGACCGGCGACGAGCAACGCCGTCGAGATCTGCGAGTGGTTGTCTCTGGTGCATGCATTCTCGGCCTCACGTCGATCCTGTACGACCTGTCCGGGGTGTCGCCCGCGACCGGCGCGTTCTTCCGGTGCGTCTACGCCTTGATTCCGCTCGGGATCCTCGTCTGGGTTCAACGACGCCGCCAACCGGGAAAGATCTCGACGAGGCCGTGGATAGTCAAGGCTGTTCTTGCTGGAGTGTTCCTGGGCGTCGACCTCGTTCTGTGGCATGAGGCGATTCACTCGATTGGCGCCGGTTTGTCGACGGTGCTCTTGAATCTGCAGGTGCTCTTTGTGGCTGTCCTGGGCTACATAGTGCTACGCCAGCGCATTACGAAGGAACTGGTGACGAGCCTGCCACTTCTCCTGGTGGGTGTTGCGTTGGTTGCGGGAATGAGTACGACGCTCACCGGGGCCAACCCTGCTGTCGGTGCGACGTTCGCGGTGATCGCTGCCGGCGCGTATGCCGTGTATATCTTCCTGATGGGATTGGCGACGCGAGCTGCGGGCCGGACTGCATTGCCGGTGCTGGTTTCCACGATCGCTACCGGACTTACATCCGGCCTGATCGGAATTGTCACCGGAACTCTTGATCTTGCACCAGCTTTACCTGCTCAAGGGTGGCTCATCCTGCTGGCCTTGGTATCTCAAGTGGTGGGGTGGCTATTGGTGGCAAGTGCGAGCCAGCGGTTGCCAGCTGGTTCCGTTGCCGCCAGCTTGGTGCTGCAATCGGCGTCGGCGTTATTGTTCGGTGCCTTTCTGCTTTCTCAGATCCCCAGCGTCGTGCAGATTGTCGGTGCGGCGCTGATTCTTGCCGGAGTGGTTGTCGCGACGCGGCAGCCTGCAGCGAAAACACCGACAGCCGTTGTCGGTGAACGAATGGAGACACGAGCATGACCGTGACGGCCGACCGCATCTACATCAACGGCGACATCAAGACCATGGACGGATCGGGCTCAGTTGCGCCGACGGCTATGGCAAGCAAGGACGGCAGATTTGTGGCCGTCGGATCCGATGCCGAGATCACGGTGCTGGCCGGACCTGACGTGGAGATCGTGGATCTGGACGGAGCGGTGGTAGTTCCCGGATTCATCGAAACCCATCTGCATCCGATGATGTGGGGATTGATGCTCGGTGACGTCGAGGCCACGACGGGTGCGTGCCCCACAATCGACGCGGTTGTTGCTGCATTGGCCGCGCGTGCGGAGACGACGCCGCCTGGCGAGGCTATCCAGGCGTGGGGATTCGACGACAGTCTTGTGGCCGAGGATCGGGGATTGACGACGGCAGATCTCGACCGCGCGTCGACGCAGCATCCGATTTTGGTGCGTCACCTGTCTGCTCACGGGATCTACGTCAACTCGCTTGCACTCGAAATGGCTGGGATCACGCAGGCTACCGTCGATCCCGAGGGTGGCGTCATCGTCCGCGATGCCGACGGCACACCTACCGGTGAGCTGTGCGAGATTCCGGCAATGTCGTTGGTGCACAATCTGGCTCCGGCAATGGACCCGGGTGCCTCCAAGCTGGCGCTACTGCGAGCGCAAGATGTGATGGCATCCGTAGGCGTGACCAGCTTCCACGACATGTACGTCACCTCGGAGATGTACGACGCCTACCGCGAGCTTGACGACGAGGGTGAACTGCGCCTACGTGCGCGGCTGTACCTGGGTCATGGTGTGCATGATCAGTTGGGCGAACTAGCTGATTCGACCAGCCATGTAGCGGTTGGCGGCGTGAAACTGATTTCGGACGGTTCCATTCAGCTGCACACTGCGGCGCTGAGCGAGCCGTATCACGATTTGGGTGGATGTCATTGTGGTGGAATGGCAATCCCGTCGGGTGCGCTCGATGCTCTGGTGAGTGAGCATCACGGCGCGGGACGGCAGGTAGCGATTCACACCAACGGCGATAAGGCTATCGACCATGCGCTCGACGCCATTGCCCTCGCCAAGGCCGCGTACCCTGACATCGACGTTGCGCACCGACTCGAGCACGTGCAGACGCTTCGCGAGGATCAAATTCAGCGAATGGTCGAAGTAGGTGTTGTTGCATCGATTTTCGTCAATCACGTCTATTACTGGGGTGATCGTCACCGCGATCGTTTTCTCGGTCCCGGCCGAGGTGAACGAATCAGCCCGGTAGCGTCGGTGGTGGCTGCCGGACTTCCCTACGGTTTGCATTGTGATTGCCCGGTCACTCCGGTGAATCCGCTCTTCACCATGAATACCGCTGTCCATAGACTGACACGCGAAGGTCATGTTCTCGGTGCGCAGCAACGTGTGAGTACGCGCGATGCGTTGTCCGGCTACACACATGCCGCCGCACGCATCACCGGCGAAGAGGTGGACAAGGGCAGAATCGCAGTAGGTCTGCTGGCGGATTTTGTTGTCCTTGACGGAGATCCGCTTGTAGATGACACTGTCGATCTGGCGGCACTTCGGGTACTGCGGACTGTTGTGGGCGGAGAAACGATCTTCACGGTGTGACGGTCAGGAGCAGACTCTGATGGCGCCTCACGAACAGACTCGGCACCCATTCGGGAGGCGCACCGTCTGTCAGGCTCACGTGTTGGCTCTTCTCGAGCAGCATTGTGAGTGCGATCTTTGCTTCCAGTCGAGCAAGAGCGGCGCCGACGCAGAAGTGGGCTCCCTTGCCGAAAGCCAAATGCGAGCGAAGATTTGGCCGTCCGATGTTCGGGCTGTCCGGATCCGGGAAGGTGGCCGGATCGCGATTGGCGGAGCCCCACAAGAGGATGAGATGGCTTCCCGCCGAAAGTGGGACGCCGCCTAGCGTCGTATCGCGGGTGACATGGCGATGGTGTCCGCGGAACGGGGACTCGAGTCGTAGGGATTCTTCGAGGAACGGTGGAATCAATTCGTGATTCTCTCGAAGTTCTTGCTGTAGTAAGGGATTGTCGGCCAGTATCCGAGCGGAATTAGCGATCAAACCTGCGGTGGACTCGCCTCCAGCGCCGACAAGTTGGACGAGAATCAATACTGCGACGGTTGTATCGATATCGCCGTTGGTGTTGGCGCGCACCAGATCGCCGAGTAGGTTCTCGCCTGGTGCGGCCTGGGCGGCTTCCAGTTTGTTGTACAGGTACCCGGCGAGTTGGGTGGCTGCGTTCACGACTTCGGGCAGGCGTTCAGCGCTCACCAACCCGCTGAGCAACTCAGTGCTGTCGTAAGACCACGTCAGTAGTTGCGGCACATC
This sequence comes from Rhodococcus globerulus, assembly GCF_019334125.1. NCBI lineage: Bacteria > Bacillati > Actinomycetota > Actinomycetes > Mycobacteriales > Nocardiaceae > Rhodococcus > Rhodococcus globerulus. The sequence goes on along the minus strand of NZ_CP079698.1, from coordinate 3,224,249 downwards.
CGCTTCGGGTAGTCCGATCAGATGGGCGACCATCTGCAGTGGTAGTCGATCGGCGAGCGCAGAAACCCACTCGATGTGCCGTCCATCGAAGTGGTTGTTCCACAACCGTTCTGCGTAGTCGGCGATGGCAGGTTCCATGGTACGGATTCGTTTGGCGACCAGTGTGGGTAGAACCAGTTTGCGATGTCTTTGATGGCTGGGATCGTCAGCGGTGGCAAGGACGTTAATCGCTTGCCCATTGCCATCCATGTCGAACGTGACCGGTGGACCTTCTGCCGGGTGGACCAGAACACCGGTGAGATGGGACGAGAAGTCTTCGGTCCGGGTGAGTGCCTCGGTGACAAGTTTCCAACTCGAGACGAGGTAGAAGTTGGTACCGGGAACCCGGTACGCCGGGCACTTTTGTCGCAGTGACGCATACAGCGGGTACGGATTTTCGATGTTTGTGATGGCAAATCGGTTGATGTCGGTCGAGGCGGTCATCGGCCTAAGAATTCTCCGCTCGCACAGGCATTGTCAACACCGAAAAATAGGAGTTGACCAGGGAGTTTCATAAATTCTCACCCGATTCGTCGTTCTCGCATTCGATGCTGGTCACAGCAGTGGAATGGGTCCGAAGATGAGAATCTTTGGCTATCTTTGTCTCATGGTGAGACATATTGAACCGAAAGGCGCAGACTGGCTGGCCGGCGGTAATCGTCATGAGTTGGCGGTGGAACGCATCTATGCGGCCGCCGCCGAACTCATTCTCGAGCGCGGATTCCAACGAATCAGCGTCGACGAGGTGGCTGAGCGCGCGGGGTGCTCGCGGGCAACGCTGTACCGCTACGTCGGCGGGAAGAAGGCGATCCAAGACGGAGTGATCTCCCGTGCGGTTGAAGCGGTAGCGCTCGAGGTGTCAGCTGCCGTCGAACCATTGGATGGGGAGCAGCGGGTAGTCGAAGCCGTGCTTGCTTCGGTGCGTGCGATCCGGGCGAACGCTGCAGTCAGTGCAGGATTCGCGTCTGCCCGGGGCAAGGGAATGGACGAGTACCTCATGTCGTCGCCGCTGCTGGGTGAGTCGGCGAAGCATCTTGCGGGGCTGGGCGCCGGCGACGAAACCTCACAGTGGGTGGTCAGGATAGTTCTCACGCTACTTGCCTGGCCGTTGGCTGATGAAGAATCAGAACGACGCATGGTCGAATCTTTTATCGGGAGGTGATTGCCCCTTCTGCCTCCGCAGCGATGCGTAGATCGCGCTTGAGGACCTTACCGGCAGCAGAGAGGGGCAGAGCGTCGACGAACTGCATCGAGCGGGGTGCCTTGTACGCGGAGACAAGCGATTTCACGTGATCGCGAAGTTCCTCGAACTCGACGTGAACGCCGGGCTGCAGAACCACCACGGCATGTACTCGCTCGCCCCACTTCGGATCGCGCACTCCCACAACAGAACACGCGGCGACAGCAGAATGCCTGGCCAGCGCGTTCTCCACCTCCGTGGAATAGACGTTCTCACCTCCGGTGATGATCATGTCCTTGATCCGGTCGACGATGAACAGATAACCGCGTTCGTCGAGGTATCCAGCGTCGCCGGTGTGCATCCAGCCGCCGGCGAGAGCCTCGGCCGTCTCGGCGGGAAGATTCCGGTATCCGAGCATCAGATGATCACCGCGAGTAACTATTTCGCCGACGGTTCCGGTTGGTGCCTCGTTTCCGGCGGGATCGACGATCTGCACTTCGCAATGCGGAAGTGCGCGACCGGCAGAGCGAAGCAATTCGCCGCCTTTCAGGTGATCTGCAGCGCTCAGGACGGTGATGTGCGCTGTTTCGGTCATCCCGTAACCCTGAGTGAAACCGCTATGCGGAAACACCTCCATGGCGCGTTCGAGCAGAGCCGGCGAAATGGGGGAGGCGCCGTACCTGACGACTTGCACACTCGAACGGTCGTAGGAATCGAGATCGTCTGCGGCAACCAACATGTGAAGCATTGTCGGTACGACGCCCACCGTGGTGGGACGATGTCGGTCGATCGCCTCGAGCATGGCCCTGGCCGAGAACACCGGCAGGAATACCTGCGTGCCGCCCATGAGGTTCTGCGCCATCCAGCTCGCGATGCCGGCGATGTGGAACAGTGGATTCGCAAGCAGATTCACGCCGTCGGCGATGGCGGGTTTGCCGGCAGCCAGCGTTCCGAACGTCGACGTCATCAGGCCTTTGTGGCTGACCATCACGCCTTTGGAACGGCCAGTCGTTCCACCTGTGTAGAGCAGAAGCGCAACGGCGTCGTCGCCGATCCGTAGGTCGGGGACAGGTTCCGATTCGGCGATGAGGCGGTCGTAGTCGATCATGCGCGTGGGGACAGCCCCCGAGCCGGCGTACACGACGCGGTCCAGGGTGGGGCAGAGTTCGCGGAGTTCGGGAACCAGTGGGGCGGAATTCTCGTCGACGATCAGAATCGTGGATCCGGAATCCTCGAGGGCAAAGGCGATTTCCGGCGCGGTCCACCGTGAGTTGAGCGGGCTGACCGTTGCGCCTGACCACCAACCAGCCAAGATCGTCTCGTGACATCGATCCGAATTGAGCGACAGGAGTGAGACGCAATCGCCCGTACCGGTGCCCAGTCCGTTCGCGAGTCGCGCCACGCGATCAGCAGATTCGGTGGTGCTGAAGGTTCGATCGCCGAACACCGTCATGGGGCGTCCCGGCGATTCGCGCAGGGACCGATGAATGAACTGGGTCAAAAACATGACTGTCCTCCGGCGGCAGTGAATCAACGACTCCGAAATCATCGCATCAGGCCTCTACCGGGTGATTTTTCGGACTATTCCGACTGGTTTCGAATAGCTGTTCTATTCGAACAGGATTTCGATTATGGTTGGGGAATGTTCGATTCGGGGGTGGGAAGTTTCGGTATCTCAGCACAGCTGAGTGGTACCGAAACCGATTGCGCCCTCGTTGATTTGATGGCCCAGTTGCATTCATGTGAAGCGATGTTGGTCGAGCGGAAACTGGCGGTGGTGGCGGAGTTCTTCACCCGCCGCAGCGCTGAGCATGTCGAGGGCGGTACGTGGACGTCGTCGGCGCACGAGCTCGCCGAATCCGAGGTCGGCGCGGTCCTGACGATGGGGCGCGCTGCTGCCGGGAAGCTCATCGGTTTGGGTTTTGCGTTGAAGACGCGGTTGCATCGCACTCGTGCGGCTATGGCCCGCGGTGAACTCGATTTCTACCGGGTGGGGTTGATCGAGTCCGCAACCGCGAATGTCGGTGACGAGTTGATCGACGAGGTCGAACGCTTGTTGCTCGAGCAGGTGTTGGCTCCACCGGTGGACGGCGGTATCGGTTTGACGGGTCGGCGGTTGACCGCGGCGATCGACCGGATCGTCGCCCGCGTCGATCCGGAAGGGATGCGAGAACGACGCCGCCGCGCCCTCGCCGACAGGTTTGTCGGAGTCAGCGCCGCCGAGGACGGGATGGCCCGCATCCTCGGCAGTATCCCGGCGGAGCAAGCCCGCGCGTTCGACGGCCGGTTGCGGGAGTTGGCGATGTCGGTGTGCCGCCATGATTCCCGCACGTACGAGCAGCGCCGAGCCGATGCCTTGGGCGCTTTGGTGAGTGGTTCGACGGTGTTGGTGTGCGACTGCGAGCGCGGTGATTGCCCGCAGGACCGCAGTGGTTTGGTGATCATGCGCCGGCCGTTGGTACATGTCGTAGTACACGATTCCACCCTGGGCCCAGGATCGAACGAACCTGCACATCTCGACGGCTTTGGCGTCATCAGCGCCGAGCATGCCCGCGACATCGCGAAAGACGCAGACGTTCGGGAAGTGCGAGTCCCGGCAGATGCTGAACCTGAACCGACACCTGAGCCGGCATCGGCGTTTGTGTACCGTCCCGGGACAGCGCTCGATGCGTGGCTGCGGGTCAGCGCGGGCAGCTGCCAGTGGCCGCACTGCGATGTCCCGGCCTGGAATTGCGACCTCGACCATAACGATCCGTTCAACCACACCAACCCCACAAACGGGGGGAAGACGGTTGCGTCGAATCTGAGTGCGTTCTGCCGCAACCATCACCGCCTCAAGCACTCCGGCAAGTGGCAACTGGACCCGAATCTGGATCGCAGCATCACTCTGACCTCCCAGACGGGCCATTGCTACCGCACCAGAGCTGCCGGACTACTCGCCGGAATGCAGGAACCGCCGCCACCAGAAGGCGGAACCCGGCGACGCACACGACTCGAAAACAAAGCTGCCCACATCCGAAGCGAACGAAAACACCGTCGCGTCAAGATTCAACACCGGGCGGCACAACATGCCGAACGGAAACGCCGCCAAACCTTCCCGATCTCCACACCCCGCAAGCCCATGCCCCGAGAAACCGTCGACTACGGCAACGACCCACCACCGTTCTGAGGTGTCACAGCCTCCACCAATTTGCCACGACAGGCACAATGAGCACATGCGCAGTGTTACGTGGAACCCCGAAATCTACGGTCGATACGCCGACGAACGCTCACGCCCCTATATCGACTTGACTTCGCGGATTGCGGCGCAGGCGCCGGCGCGAGTCGCGGACCTCGGATGCGGATCCGGGTCACTGACCGGGATACTCGGTGAGCGTTGGCCGGATGCTCGTGTGGCGGGGACTGATTCGTCGCCCGAGATGGTGGCACAGGCGCCCACCGATCTGCCAGGCAACGTCACCATCACGCTGCAGGACATCAACGAGTTCGACGCCACCGGCTACGACGTCATTGTGAGCAATGCTGCATTGCAATGGGTTCCGAACCATCGTGAGCTGATCGACGGATGGGCCGAGACCATGGCGCCCGGAGCGTGGATTGCGTGGCAGGTTCCCGGTAACTTCGACGCCCCGTCGCACGCTTTGATGCGTGAACTTGCCGAGTCGTCGAGATGGCGAGATCGCGTGGGTGGAGTTTTGCGTGGACCCGAGGGTGTTGACGACCCGGCGCACTACGCAGCCAGGCTGCAGGCTCACGGGTTCGACGTCGATGCCTGGGAAACCACGTACATCCATGTGCTGACTGGCGAAGACCCTGTGCTGGGCTGGGTTCGGGGGACAGGCCTGCGTCCGGTGCTTGATGTGCTCAGTGAAGCCGACTCGCTCGAATTCGAGCAGGAGTACTCCGCAAGGCTCCGCGAGGCCTATCCCTCCACGGCCGCAGGCACACTGTTCCCGTTCCGAAGAGTCTTCTGCGTGGGGCGAAAAATGAGTGACTAGTCCGCTGTCACAAACCCTTCCGACACCATCCAATCTCGGGCAACCTCTGCGGGTTCCTTGCCTTCGACATCCACTTGGCGATTCAGTTCGGTCATCACCTCGTCGGTGAGACGAGCCGAAATCGGCGCCATGACCTCAGCTACCTGCGGATGATCCTCGGCAAAGCTCGCACGCATGACAAGGGCTGGATTGTATTTGGGGAAGAAGGACAGATCGTCCTCGAGTAGCTCGAGGTCGAGGGCGATGATGCGTCCGTCGGTGGTGAACACCTCGCCGAACTTGCACTGATCACCGTCGGCTGTCGCCTGGTAGATGATGCCGGTCTGCAATATCTGGCGCTGGGCACGCGAAGCGTCGAATCCGTATTTTTCTGCGAGACCGGGGTATCCGTCTTGACGGACGTTGAACTCGGTCTCGACGCATGTCACTGCAGCACCGGGATCGGATTCGACCAACTTAGCGTAGTCGGAGACAGTCTTGACTCCGGTCTTCTCGGCCGTCTCCTTGCTCATCGCCAAGGCATACGTATTGTTCATCGGCGCCGGATCGGTCCACACCATGTCGTTTGCAGCCAGGTCCGCATCGCGGACTGCCTCGAACTGAGCCTGCGAATTGGGAAGCGGTGTCTCGTTTCCGAGGTAGTTGATCCATCCGGTGCCCGTGTACTCGTAGGCAAGATCGATCTGCCCGTTGAGTTGCGCGTCGCGGGTGCTGTTGGAGCCCTGGATGTTGGTGAGGTCGCGAACTTCGGCGCCGGCCGCAGACATCGCGAATTCGATGATGTATCCCAGGATGATCTGCTCGGTGAAGTCTTTGGAACCGACGGTGATCTTCACGCCTTCGAGTTCCGGAACTGGCTGGATACTTCCCGGACCGACCGCGAGGGGTAGTGCGCCGCCGGATTCCAAACCACACGACGCCACAAGGGCAAACCCGAGTGCGGCTGCGGTAATTTTCCAACCGCGTGTGCGTCGTCGATTCATCGCAATCCCTTTGGCCCGAGGAACTGTTCGGCGAGTGCGCCCAACCAGTCGATGAGCAAAGCGAGCGATACCGCAAGCACCGCGCCTACTACCAGCGTCACGTTGTCGCGCAGTTTGTACCCGGTGTCGATCATGATTCCCAGTCCACCTGCGCTGACCAGGAAACACAGTGTTGCCGTTCCCACCGCGAGTACCAACGAAGTACGAAGACCGGCAAGGATATACGGAACTGCCATGGGGAATTCGAGCTGTCGCAAAATGGTGAATGTTGACATGCCTTGGCCGCGTCCGGCGTCGATCAGTGTCTCGTCCACCTGCTGATAGCCGAGAATCGTGTTGCGCAGCACCGGAAGCAGTGAATAGAACGCGATGGGGAATACACCGATCCAGAATCCGGTGGTGCGAGTGGCGAGATAGAACAGGACCAGAAGGCCGATGGCCGGTGCGGCTGCGCCGATGTTGGCTATTCCCACGAAGAACGGCGCCAGACGGGTGAATCTCGGTCTGGTCAGCAGAGTGCCGAGCGGCACGGCCACCGCGACGACGATGATGACCACCGCGGCTGTGAGCAAGATGTGCTGCCAGGTGAGCGTCGTAATGTTGTCGACGTTGATACTGGCTTTCTGGGTTGCGTTGAGATCGCGGCTGAAGGCCCAGACCAGTACTCCGACTACAAGTATCAGGACGACAACCGGCTGAACCAGTAGCCGGATCCTTTCTGCTCTACGTGTTGCGGCATTTTCGGCGGCACCGAGATCCGCGCCGCCATCGAGATCTGCGGCTCCAGCAGCGGGCGGCGCTGCCAGGTCCTCCGTCGACGCGCTCACTCCGGAACATCCTCGTCATGATCGTGTGCGTGTTCCTCACGCATCTCCGAAAGATGGCTGACCAGTGTGTCGATGGTGATGAGACCGACGTATTCGCCGCGCCGGCCGGTGACTACCGTCGATGCATTGCTTTCGGCAAGCAGCGCTTCGAGTGCATCTTGCAAGGTCGATTGAACGGACACAGCCTCACCGATCTCGTTGCCAACGCCACGCAGCGACGACGCGTGTGCCAGATGTGACGGTGAGACCCAGCGGAGTGGGCGTCCGCGCTGATCGAGAATGAGGGCCCACTTCCACTTACGTGCTGCGAGTGAACTTCTCAGCTCGTCCACCGAGTCGGTCTCCCGCGCGGTGAGGCATTGCTTGAGTTTGATCTGCCGCACCCGCGTCAATGTCAGCTGCTTGAGGGAGGCGTCGGCGCCGACGAAGCCCGCGACCATGTCATTGGCCGGATTGGCGAGGATAGCTTCTGGAGTGTCGTACTGCATGATCGTGGATTGATTGCCCAGCACGGCAATTCGATCGCCCAGTTTGACTGCTTCGTTGAAATCGTGGGTGACGAATACGATCGTCTTCCCGAGTTCCGTTTGCAGACGCATCAACTCGTCCTGCAGTAGTCCGCGCGTGATGGGGTCGACAGCACCGAAGGGCTCGTCCATCAACAGGACTGGGGGATCAGCGGCAAGTGCCCTCGCGACCCCGACACGCTGCTGCTGACCACCGGACAGTTGCCGGGGATAGCGGTCTCGATACGTATCCGGATCCAGCCCCACGAGATCCAGCATCTCGTCGGTGCGGGCAGCAATCCGCTTCTTGTCCCAACCGATCAATCCCGGCACCGTCGCCACGTTCTTGGCAATCGTGAAGTGTGGAAACAGGCCGGCCTGTTGGATCGAGTAGCCGATGCCGCGTCGCAGCTTGTCCGGGTCGATCGACAAGGCATCCTTGCCGTCGATGGTGATCTTTCCGGACGTGGGTTCGATGAGACGGTTGATCATGCGCATCGTCGTGGTCTTGCCGCAGCCGGACGGGCCGACGAAGACAACGATCTCACCTGCAGGAACAGTGAGGGACACGTTGTCGACTGCCGCGTCTTTCTGCCCTGGGTATCGCTTGGTCACGGATTCCAGAACGATCTCGACTCCGGAAACCGTGGGATCGCTGGTGACGTCATGGGGGATGGTTTCAGTCACTGGAGACCCTTCGAGGTAGTGAGCCGACCGATGACGACGTAGATGGCGTCGAGTATCAGAGCCAGAATGACGATGAGTACCGTGCCGGTCAGCGCTTGAGGAACAGCAGTTGGGCTGCCGACGCGAGATAGTCCGGAGAAGATCAAGTTGCCCAGACCTGGGCCTTTTGCGTACGCCGCGATAGCCAGAATGCCCATGAGCATCTGAGTGCTGACCCGCATACCGGTCAGGATCGACGGCCACGCGAGAGGCAGTTCGATGCGGCCGAGTACACGCAGTCGATTCATACCGACACCGCGTGCAGCATCGGTGATGGCCGGATTCACCGAGTCGAGACCGATGATGGTGTTTCTGATGATCGGAAGTAGTGCATAGAGAATCAGTGCGGTGATGGTCGGCGCGACACCCAGACCGAGAATCGGAATGAGAAGTCCGAGAAGAGCGAACGATGGAACAGTCAAGATCGTGCTGGCCAGCGCTGTTGCCACTGATGAACCAATAGGACTGCGATACACGAGAATTCCGATGGCAACCGCGGCAATGGTTGCAATAATCACCGACTGAATGACGGCCGAAACATGGAGATACGAATCGGTCAATAGCTGTTGTCGTCGTTCGACGACAAATTCCCACAGTGCGCCCATTTTCCGAACCGACCCTCTTTCGGACTGTTGCTGACTCGAACGTGTACCCGTCCCGCAGTTCGGATACACAGGCGTCGTTCGAGTCGTGAAGTGTTTACGTCGACCCTCGTCCAAAAAGTTCAGTACTGCAACTATTTCGGATAGCTGCGTGTCGGATGTTGCTCAACAGACGAAAAGCCGGCGTCACCCGCAGGTATATGCGGTGTGACGCCGGCTGTTCGGCAATCGTAGGTTCGGGTCAGATTTGTCGCTCTGGATAAATGACGGACTACGGGCTGGAAGTTCCTACTGCAACTGGCTCATCCGCTACTTCGCTGGAGGTGGCCTTGGCTCGTCTGAGGTTGTCCAAAGCAGCAGCGCCCGGCCCGATGAAGACCAGCAGGAGCAAGGACCAGCAGAACAGGACAACCGAGTCTCCCTCGTTCTGGATGGGTAGCAAGCCGTCGGGCTGATGCTTCCAGAAGTAGGCAACGGCCATGGAACCTGAGGCAATGAAAGCTGCTGCACGAGTGCCGAGTCCGATGATTATCAACGTGCCGGCCACCAGCTCGATCGTTGCTGCCCAGCCGCCGGGCCAGTCCGTCCACGACGATGTGTTTCCGCCCCATGGAGCTACCGGCCATCCGGTCAGTGTCGACAGGCCATGGCAGAGAAACAGGAAACCGACAACGATGCGGAATGCTGCGATGCCCCATGGTGCCGCCGTGCTGGATATGTTTTTCACCGGAGGAGCATTACACACTCGAGTATGGTTTGCCTACCCTAATAACTGGACGGGTGTCCGAGGTCCTTCCATGTGGGTTTACATCCCAAATGTGCGGCAAGGTAACTGAGGCAAGGGCGTCGGAGATTTTGCTGCGAGTTCAAAGAATGCGGCCTAGGGTAAATCCACCAATCCGCCCTTATGGGAGTGTGACATGGACAAGCCGAATACGGAGACCGCACCCGAGCCCGACAAGTCTGCAGTCAAGAACAAGTGGGCCGCCCTGATCGTACTGGTCGGCGGTCTGGCGATGATCGTCATCGACGGCACCATCGTCGGAGTAGCGCTCCCGGTTCTGATCGACGATCTGAAGTTGAATTTCGACGACGCGCAATGGGTCAACAGTCTCTATTCGGTGATCTTTGCTGCGCTTCTGCTCACTGCAGGTCGGTTAGGCGACAGATTGGGCCGCCGACGTCTGTACGTCGTCGGTATCGCGATATTCGTGGTCGGTAGCTTGTTGGCCTCTACCGCGGACGTCGCAACCAGCCTGATTGTGGCCAGAGCGATTCAAGGCGTCGGTGGTGCGTGCGTACTGCCCGCCACGCTGTCCTCGATGAACTCGATCTTCAGAGGCAAGGACAGGGCGGTGGCGTTCGGCGTGTGGGGTGCCGTCATCGCCGGCGTTGCTGCGATAGGTCCGCTACTCGGTGGCTGGATCACCACGTACTTCACCTGGCCGTGGATTTTTGTCATCAACGTGCCGATCGGCATCGCCCTGATGATCGCGACATACATGGTGGTTCCCGAAACCCGAGCCGGGGTCGTCGAACCGGGGCTCGATGTTCTGGGACTGTTCTTGAGCGCCTTCGGTTTCGGTGCGTTGATCTTTGCACTTATCGAGGGCGGCACACTCGGTTGGTGGACTCAGAAGGCGGATCTGCATCTCTTCGGTATCACGTGGTCCGCCGACGCACCACTATCCGTGGTTCCGACGATCGGCACGATCGGTATCCTCCTGCTGCTGGGATTTGTGTTGTGGGAGAGGCATCGTGGACGAATTCACCGATCTGCGATTCTGGACATGAATTTGTTCTTCACGCCCACCTTCAGCTGGGGCAACGTGACTGCCATGACGGTCGCGATCGCCGAATTCGGTTTGTTGTTCGTACTGCCGCTCTATCTCGTCAACGCATTGGGTCTGAGTACGATGGGCGCAGGCTTCGTGCTTGCCGCGATGGCCGGTGGCGCTTTCATATCCGGTTCGCTCGCACGGCATCTCACTGCGCTGATCGGCGCACCCCGAACAGTGATTCTGGGATTGCTCCTGGAAGTTGTCGGTGTTGTCGTAGTTGCTGTTTTTGTCAGTTCGACTGTCGCGCCGTGGCTTCTGGCGCTGCTTCTGGTGGTCTACGGAACCGGCCTCGGATTGGCCTCCGCGCAGCTCACCGGAATTACCCTGGCAGACATACCGACCGAAGAATCCGGTCAGGGATCAGCGACGCAGAGCACGGTTCGCCAGCTGGGCTCGGCCATCGGAAGTGCCGTCGTCGGCGCAGTATTGGCGTTCGGGTTGTCGAGAAACATGCCAGGCACGCTCGAATCAGGGGGAGTGCCGTCGTCCGAAGCAATCCAACTGTCCGACGCGACACGAGAATCCGCAGGCAGTTCTATCGGAGTCCTGCGGGAGCAGGGGACGCACGGACAACTGGGCGAAGCCGGCCCAGATGTCGTGCGTCTGCTCTCCGACGGATTTGCGGAAGCGACGCGCTACTCGCTTTACGTGTCGGCGGCGTTCCTCGTCCTGGGTCTGATCGGAGCGTTTCGAGTGCAGGCGAGCGCCAGACTCAGGCCCAGCTGAGTGCGTCTTCGTTGGACAGGCGCGGCAGGCGGTCGAACCACGGGTTCTCGCCGGGATGGCCGATGTTGACCACGAGGGTGGTCTTGAAGCGGCCGTCGGCGAAGAACTCGCCGTCGATGCCCGCAGCGTCGAATCCGGCCATCGGGCCGGCGACCAGGCCCTGTGCGCGGATCGCGAGAATCACATAGCCGGCCTGCAGGGCGGCGTTGAACCGACTGGTCGACGTGGCAGCAGCCTCGTCGGATGCGAAGTGGTCCTTCATTTCCGGGCGGATCGGGAAGAGCGCCGGGATGTGCTCGTAGAACTTGGTGTCGACAGCGAGGACCGCGACTGCCGGCGCGGAAGCAGTCTTGGCTTTGTTGCCGTCGGCCATGTGCTCTACAAGGCGCGCTTTACCCTCCTCTGTTCGTACGAACAGCACGCGAAGCGGGTTGGTGTTGGCTGCGGTCGGCGCCCACTTCGCGAGTTCCCAGATCGCGGTGAGTTCGTCGTCGGTCACAGGTTCGTTGGAGAATGAGTTGGCCGTGCGGGCTGCTGTGAACAGCAGTTCGCGACCGACTTCGTCGAGCTGCTGTGCGGTAAATGGGGTGGCTGCGTCGATTGACATCGGTGGTTCCGTTCCGTGATGGCTTGCCAGGCATCTCCGGCAAGACAAGTTGCTAGTAAAAACAAAGTGACTATGAGTACGTTAGCACTGACGCTAGGATGGTGAAGTGGAGAGTAAGAGTGGAACTGATCATCAACCCCGCGTCTGTGATGCGGCGTTGGCACGGGCTTTCCGCTTTCTCGGCAAACGCTGGAACGGTGTCATCCTCGCAACGCTGCTCGGTGGGCCTGCGGGATTCGCGGAACTGAAGCGTGCTGTCGGGGGAATCAGCGACTCCGTGCTCTCGGACCGATTGACCGAACTGGCTGGTGCCGGCCTGGTCACACGGACCGTCGACGCCGGTCCGCCCATCGCGGTGGAGTACGAACTCACGGCGTCGGGGCAGGCGCTGCTCCCCGCTCTCAGCGAACTGACAACGTGGGCCGCCGAAAACCTGCCACCCGAGAGTTGCTCGAACTGACCTACTGCGTGTGAATAGTCTTGTGAGATTCGTACCAGGTGTCACCTGTCGGTTCTCCGCCCAAGTTCCAACTCCACGAGACCGTCGGTGTGATGCGTGAGTAGACCCCGGGGCCGACCATGCCCACTCTGTCGATCGGCGGTTCGGCAATGCCGTAGATCCTGATTCCGCGCGCGACGAATGGCTCGAACGACGGCATGTCATCGATGACCAGTGCAACCTCGTAGTGCCCTGAGCGGATGTTGCGGAATTTGCGGGTATTGACGACGGCCTCGCCGACCCCACCTATCCATAGATGAGTGCTGTCGTATTCGAAGGCCAACGGCACGACGTCCGGTTGACCGTCTGGGCCCACAGTGGCAACTCTCGCAAGAGGTTGCGACGCCATGTACTCGATTTCCTGGTCTGTGAACGACATCAATTGATCCTTCCGCAGGTTCGCGACAAGTCCGCAACGTAGTTGCAACGTATGCGCCAATAGTGTTCTGGATCACACCGAGTTTCCACCTCGGAAACTGGTGCGCAGTATCGGTCCAGGTTCGCTACCGGTGGCGATCACGGACAAGGCTCCGTGGGTTGAGAACACAGCCCACGGAACCGTCCCCTCCGGCCAGGTGGGGCGAACCGCCCGGACACCGGCCGACAAGGAGTCCAGGTGTCTGTCGCGGCGGATACGTCTGTAGTGGACCTCGGGTGCTCCGAGCTTCCCGAAACTTTCCCCGAGCTTCTTCCCGGCCCGCCGTCGTTGGCGATGTGCCTGACGGAACCGCCACGAGGGCTCGCTGACATTGCCTCGCTGGTGCTCGCGGCACCGTGGTTGCTCCGTTCGCCGCGAGGTGACGGACACCCGATTCTGGTCCTGCCGGGATTGTTGGCGTCCGACACGTCGACGATGGCAATGCGCGCGTACTTGCGGTTTCTCGGATATCGAGTCCACGGCTGGAACCTCGGCATCAATACCGGGCCGACGCCCGAGGTTGTCGACGGTCTGCCTGAGGTCCTCGCAGGTCTGGCGGATCGCTACGACAAACCGGTGTCGGTGATCGGGTGGAGCTTGGGCGGTATCTATGCCCGCCAGCTGGCGCGGGACCTCCCGCACGCAGTGCGCCAAGTGATCACTCTGGGAAGTCCATTCGGGCTGAGCAACCTGCAGCAGACGCGTGTCGGTGCGCTGTACTCGCGGATGTCCGGCAACCATGCGATTCTCCCACCCGTCAACGGTATCGAGTGGGAACTCGGTCACCCGTTACCCGTTCCGGCAACGGCGCTCTACTCCAAGCGGGACGGTGTGGTTCCGTGGCAGGTGTGCCGCGACTTCCCGTCGGATCGTTCGGAAAGTGTTGCGGTACATGGCAGTCACATGGGGTTGACGCACAATCCTTCGGCGTTGTGGGCCGTGGCCGACCGGCTCGCGCAGGCCGCAGATACCTGGGATCCGTTTGTCGTTCCCAGGCATCTGCGGCGACTGTATCCGCGCTGAACCGTCGTCTGGCCTCTAGGCCTTGGGTACGCGGACGATCAGTGCGTCGCCCTGCCCGCCGCCGCCGCACAGTGCGGCCGCGCCGATGCCGCCGCCGCGGCGCGCCAACTCGAGTGCGAGGTGCAGCGCGATCCGGGCACCGGACATCCCGAGGGGGTGCCCGACGGCGATGGCGCCGCCGTTGACGTTCACCTTCGCCGGGTCGAGGCCGAGCTCACGCGTGGAGGCGATACCGACGGCCGCGAACGCCTCGTTGATCTCGACGAGATCGAGATCGGCGGGGTTGATGCCTTCCTTCGCGCAGGCCTTCGCGATGGCCCGCGCCGGCTGGGACTGCAGGGTCGAATCGGGTCCGGCGACCACACCGTGGGCGCCGATCTCCGCGATCCACGCCAGGCCGAGTTCTTCGGCCTTGGCCTTGCTCATCACGACCACGGCGGCGGCGCCGTCGGAGATCGGGGAGGCGGAGCCGGCGGTGATGGTGCCGTCCTTGCTGAACGCGGGACGCAGTTTGCCGAGGGATTCGACGGTGGTGTCGGCGCGGATGCCCTCGTCCTGCGTGAAGACGATCGGATCGCCCTTGCGCTGCGGGATCGAGACGGGGACGACCTCGTTGTCGAAGAGGCCGTCTTTCCAGGCGCGGGCGGCGTTCTGGTGTGAGGCCGCGGCAAACGCGTCCTGCTCCGCGCGGGTGATGTGGGTGTCGTCCTGCTGGTTGACCTGTTCGGTGAGCAGGCCCATCGCCTGGTCGGTGAAGATGTCGTGCAGGCCGTCGTACGCCATGTGGTCGCGCATCGTGACGTCGCCGTACTTGAACCCTTCGCGGCTTTTTTCGAGCATGTGCGGTGCGCGGGACATCGATTCCTGCCCGCCGGCGACGACGACGTCGAATTCGCCGGCGCGGATCAGCTGATCGGCGAGGGCGATGGCGTCGACACCGGAGAGGCAGACCTTGTTGATGCTCAGGGCGGGAACGTTCATCGGGATGCCCGCGGCGACGGCGGCCTGGCGGGCCGGCATCTGGCCGGCGCCGGCGGTGAGAACCTGACCCATGATGACGTACTCGACCTGCTCGGGGGCGACACCGGCTTTCTCGAGGGCGCCCTTGATGGCGATGCCACCGAGATCGGACCCGGACAGGTCCTTCAACGAACCCATGAGTCGACCCATCGGGGTACGGGCTCCGGCAACAATCACAGAACTGGTCATGTCAGGTCTACTTTCAATTCGGTGCCGGTGGCACTGACAACGTCATCGACAGTGACGCCGGGGGCCAATTCACGCAAGGTGAGTGTGCCGCCGTCGGTGACGTCGATGACTGCAAGGTTGGTGATGATGCGATCTACGACGCCTTGGCCGGTCAGCGGCAGGGTGCATGCGTCGACAATCTTGGGGTTGCCGTCGCGATCGGTGTGTTCCATGACGACGATGACACGGCGGGCACCATGGACAAGATCCATCGCGCCGCCCATGCCCTTGACCATTTTGCCGGGCACCATCCAGTTGGCGAGGTCGCCGGTCTTCGAGACCTGCATGCCACCGAGAACTGCGGTGTCGATGTGGCCGCCACGAATCATGCCGAAGGAAAGTGCGGAATCGAAGTATGCCGCACCGGGATTGACGGTGACGGTTTCCTTGCCCGCGTTGATGAGATCCGGGTCGACGTTGTCCTCGGTGGGATACGGGCCGGTGCCCAGGATTCCGTTCTCCGAGTGCAGAACTACCCGAACGTCCGAGCCGAGGTACCCGGGGATCAAGGTGGGGAGACCGATTCCGAGGTTCACGTATTCGCCGTCGATCATCTCGGCCGCGGCACGGGCCGCCATGTCGTTGCGGGTCCAACCGGTCACTGTGGCTGATGCGGTCATCGTGTTGCTCCTTCGGACGCGCTGACGGTTCGCTTTTCGATTCGTTTGTTCTGGGGCCCGGTGTGGACAACACGCTGGACGAAAACCCCAGGAAGATGAACTGAAGCCGGGTCGATCTCGCCAGGCTCGACAAGCCGTTCCACCTGGGCGATGGTGATTCGCCCCGCCATAGCAGCGAGTGGGTTGAAGTTCATCGCCGTCTTGTCGAAGACGAGGTTGCCCTCGGTGTCACCCATGACGGCGTGAACCAGGGCGTAATCGGCCGTGATTGCTTCTTCCATCACGTATCGCTTGGTTCCGAAGGTGCGAGTTTCCTTGGGTGGGGACGCAATTGCGATGGAACCGTCGCTGTTGTAGCGCCAGGGCATGCCGCCGTCGGAGATAGGGCTACCGACACCTGCCGGAGTGAAGAACGCCGGGATTCCGGTTCCGCCGGCGCGCAGGCGTTCTGCCAGTGTTCCTTGCGGTGTCAGTTCCACTTCGAGTTCGCCAGCCAGGTACTGACGCGCGAATTCCTTGTTCTCGCCGACGTACGACGCCGTCACGCGCCGAATTCGACCGGCAGACAGCAGGATTCCGAGTCCGTGATCGTCAACGCCGCAGTTGTTGGAGAACACTTCGAGTTCCCGTGCGCTGGTTGCCGCGATCGCTTCGATCAAGGCGTCAGGGATTCCGCACAGTCCGAATCCGCCGACGGCCAGGGTCGAGGCGTCGGTGATGTCGGCGACCGCATCGGTCGCGGACTGGTACACCTTCGTTGCCATCGTCATCTCCCCATCTTGCGTTCATCTGATGAACGCATTGTTTTTCTCTGGATGAATTCAACTATGCGCAGCTCCAGCAATCAATGACGGCTGGAAAGATGATAGAAAATGGTCGCTGGGCGACCAATTCTCGTGAATACGTTCATTCAGTGAACGCTAAGATGGTCACATGACATCGAGAGAGCAAGCGCCGCACATGGTGGCGCGGGTGGCAGCGGTATTGCGTGCGGTCGCCGCGTCGGAACCAGACGGTGCAACGACCACTGAGCTGAGCAAGGCGGCCGATCTCGCTCGTCCGACGGCTCACAGGCTGCTTACGTCTCTGGCGGAGGAGGGTCTGGTGGACCGCGACGCGAAGAGCGGTCGTTGGTCTCTGGGGCCGGAGTTGTACCTCCTCGGTACCGCTGCGGGCAGTCGATATGACATCACCGACTCGGCGCGCGATGTTCTCGAGGATCTGGCCCGATTGACGGGGGAGAGTGCCTTCTTGTCCGCACGGCGCGGCGACGAAACAGTGTGTGTCGTGAGGCAGGAGGGGAGCTTTCCCCTGAGATCCCATGTGCTTTATGAAGGAAAACGATTTCCACTAGGCGTCGCGTCGGCTGGTCTGGTGATCCTGAGTCACTCGCCTGCCGGTGAGGTCGACAGTTATTTCGCGCGCAGAGATCTCACCGCGGAGTGGGGAGACGACCACAGTGAGGAAGCCGTTCGCCGTCGAATCAGCCTGACCCGCGCCGCCGGCTACGCGGTCAATCCGGCTCTCCTCGTCGAGGGGAGTTGGGGGATGGGCGCCGCCGTCTTCGACCGACGGGGACGGCCGGCGTGGGCCCTGAGCTTGACCGGTGTCGAGACTCGATTCCGGCCGGACCGGATCCCCGAACTGGGAAGACTCCTGCTCGAGCAGGCACATGTCCTGACGACTGGGCTCAAAACCCACTCCGTACCGTAGAACTTGCCGCGTCACTACCGGAGGAGGAACTCGAGCGTGACTCGTTCGAATGCTTCTTTCGCTTCGACCATGACCCAGTGCCCGCAGTTCGGGAAGATGTGCAACTCGGCGTTCGGTATGAGTCGCATCGGGATCATCGGCATGTCGGGCGGGCACTGACGGTCGTCGAGGCCCCAGGTCAGCAATGTCGGGCATTGCACGCCGTGCATCATGGACCAGTACGGTGGCCGATTCGACTCGGACGTCATTTTCTGCTGCGCGGCAAAGGATTTGGACCCGTACATCGCTGCGAGGCTCTTGTGGGATTCCGGATCCTTGGCGCTCTCCCAGCGTTCCTCGATGCGTTCTTCGGTAATGATGCCGGGGTCATGCACCATGCATCGAAGCCATCGAATCAACTTCTCCCGAGTGGGACCGTCGGCAAATTCCTGAAGCAGTCGAGTGCCCTCGCTCGGGTTCTGGCTGAAAATGTTGGGGCCAACACCGCCGATCGTGACCAGTTTCTTCACTCGCTCGGGGTGCCGCATCGCCACGTTCGACCCGACGACACCGCCCATCGAGTTGCCGATCATCGCAGCGGATTCGATGTCCAAAGCATTCATGAAGCGAGTGACTGAGGAACCTGCGGTGACGACGGGATGCCCGTCGACGGGATCGCTGATGCCGAAGCCGGGGAATTCCAGTACGTAACAATGGAAGTGCTGCGCGAAGGTGGCAAGATTGCCGCGGTAGTTTCGCCATCCACTGACTCCGATTCCGGATCCGTGTAACAGAATCAGCGGTGGACCGTCGCCCGCCTCGTGATAACGCAATACCCCTTTGTCGGTAGCGATTTCTCTCTTGGTTCCCTCGTAGCTCACATCCATTCGGCAATGCTAGAACAGGTTTCAGTTTTGAGGTGTGTTTCTGTCGGGGTCAACCCTGATTGCGACTCGGGGTAGCACTGATACCTGAGGATGAGCCGCGGCCGGAAAGATGGGTCCTGCGCCCGATGTGCGGCGCGGCAGTTCGGCGGATAGTTGATGTCAACGCGGCAGTCGCCGCGACACGTACCGAAAGGTCAGTCCATGACGTCATCGATGAAGACCCGCAAGCTCACTCGTGCACGATCGGGTGCAATGTTCGGCGGTGTCTGCGCCGGCATTGCACGCTACTTCGGGTGGAAGGCGTCGACTGTTCGTACTGTCGTGCTTGCTGCCCGGACCGCAGTTTCTGATCTACCTCGTGATGTGGATTTTCATTCCGCGCGAGGCGATCTGAGCGCGCTGTTCAGCGTTTGCGCGACTTCATGATCAGCTTTGCCTGATGCAGCTCGTCCGGCGTCAGGGGCGGCAAAGGTAAGGGGTCTCGGTGTTTGCCCTCGGCGCGGAGTCCGTCGAGCATCACCGACAGGAACCGGCGCCACACCGTCGGGTTGACGGGTTGGGCGAACTCGGTGACCGCTCCCACCATGAAGATAAGTCCGAAGAGATCGGTGGACACCGCATCGGGGCGCAGCATTCCGGCGTCTCGGGCTCGCCGAAAGATCTCTTCGACGGCAGGTTCGATGATGGATCGCTGACTCGCGACCTGCTCGCATCCCTCGTCTGTTCCGTTGAGTACGTCCTTGAGTCCACGGTTGACAGACATTCGGCCACAAGCGAATTCGGCAAATGTCACCAAGGCGTCCCAGGGGTCCGGATTGGCGAGTGACGCCTCGGTGGCAGCGGCCATGTCGGCGAAGTTCTGTTGAAAGACGCCGTCGATCAATTCTTCTTTGTTTGCGAACCGTCGGTACACCGTGCCGACGCCGACGCCTGCTCTGCGAGCGACGTCGTCGAGTGTGACGTCGATGCCTTCTTCTGCGTACAACTCACGCGCGGCGTCGATGATCAATCGCCTGTTGCGGGCGGCGTCGGCGCGAAGAGGGCGCTCCATTGCGGTGCTCATGATGTCCAGTTTACTCGCCAAGTGGAGACATGATCTCCATTTGGGTGTACCGTTTTTGCTAACCGGAGAAGCCATCTCCGCATAGCTCGGGCGAGGGAACATGTCAGAAACTGCTGAGTGGACTGAAATCGACAAGTCCCCGGCGCCTTCAGGGGACAACCACGCAAAACGGTGGCTGATTCTCGCGGTTCTGGGAATTGCGCAGCTCATGGTGGTCTTGGACGCCACCATCGTCAACATCGCGCTGCCGGCAGCGCAGCGTTCATTGGAATTCGGTGATTCCGATCGTCAGTGGATCATCACCGCGTACGCCTTGGCCTTCGGCAGCTTGCTGCTGCTCGGTGGCCGGTTGAGCGACCTGTTCGGCCGCAGGCGCACCTTTATCGTCGGGCTGATCGGATTTGCGGTTACCTCGGCAATCGGCGGCGCGGCGGTCAATTTCGAAATGCTGGTCGCCGCGCGTGCAGGTCAGGGCGTCTTCGGTGCGCTACTTGCTCCGGCGGCACTGTCACTACTGTCGGTGACCTTCACGGATCCGGCAGAACGGGCAAAGGCGTTCGGCATCTTCGGCGCAGTGGCCGGCGGCGGCGGCGCTATCGGATTGCTCCTCGGCGGTGCGCTTACCGAGTGGGTGGACTGGCGCTGGTGCCTGTATGTGAACCTGTTCTTCGCGGCAATCGCGCTGGTCGGAGCCGTGCTGCTGTTTGCGCCCCACGTCACTACCGGAGCCAGGCCGAAACTCGACATCCCCGGAACCGTTCTGGTGTCGATCAGCCTCTTCAGCATCGTCTTCGGATTCTCGAAGGCTGAATCGAACGGTTGGGGTGCCGGTACCACCATTGCGTGGCTGACCGCGGGCGTCGTATTCATGGCCGCATTCATCTACTGGCAGACCAAGTCCGACCATCCGCTGCTCCCGCTGCGAGTGGTCACCGATCGAATCCGCGCCGGCTCGTACCTGGCTATCTTCCTTTCCGGCGCAGGCATGTTCGCGGTCTTCTTGTTCTTGACGTACTACATGCAGTTGATCCTCGGATACACGCCGATCGTGACCGGTCTGGCCTTCATGCCCATGGTGTTCGGAATCGTCACGGCAGCAACGCTGTCCACGGCAGTACTTCTGCCGAGATTCGGTCCTCGTATCCTGATCACCAGCGGAATGGTCATCGCCGCAATCGGAATGACAATTCTGGCGCAGATTTCGGTGGACAGCACGTACGCCGTCCACATTCTGCCCGGACTGGTCGTCACCGGCCTCGGTATGGGCAGCATCTTCGCGCCGTCGATGCAGGGCGCAACCTCGGGTGTGCGCTACGAAGACGCCGGAGTTGCGTCGGCAACGGTCAACACGATGCAACAGGTGGGCGGTTCCATCGGGACAGCACTACTGAGCACCATCGCGGCATCCGCGTCTACGAATTACCTCGTCGGTCGTGAGGTCAACCCCATCACGCAGGCGCAGGCCGCCGTCGAAAGTTACACCACGACGTTCTACTGGGCTGCAGCTATTTTTGCGGTCGGCGCTGTGCTGACGGCATTGGTTGTTCGGAGTGGACTACTCCCGACGGCACCTGAGGGTGAACCGGTTCTGGTGCACTGAGATAAAGGTCGGGGCTGTTGTCTGAATGAACTGGTCAGCGGGCGGCCCCGACCTTCTCGACTCAGCAGGGGCCGTCCGGTCCACTTCCGTAACGGTGCATAACGTGGTCGAGTTGTTCGGTCGTGAGGGCCGGCACGGGAAGTTCACGGTGCGTGGTCCGCGATGCCCGCAAGCCGTCGATGATGAAGCCTAGAACGCGGCGGTATGCCTCCGGAGCATCGTCGCCCGTGAAATTCTGCGACAGCTTGATGGTCTGGATGAGAAGTGGAACGTCGCTGATTTCGAAGTCGTCGCGCAAGGTGCCCTCATCCTTCGCACGGTTGACGAGGGCGGCGGTACTGCGAGTGATGCTGGCACGGGCACGGGTGAACGCGTCGGACGTGAAACGGGCGTCCATCAGAATGTCGCCGAATCCGCGACTGTCTGCCATACGACGCGAGATCGCTTCGAGGTAGTGGACAAGCCCGTCCCAGGCGCCGGGAATCTCGAGTGACGTTGTCGCAAGGGATTCGATCTCCGCGCAGCGGGAGTCGAACAAGGCCTGAATCAATTCGTCCTTGCTGGCGAATCGTCGGTAGACGGTGCCGACTCCGACGCCCGCGTGACGTGCGACATCCGCCAGCGTGGCATCGAGGCCCTGGGCTCCGAAGACTTCACGCGCGGAACAGAGGATGCGTTCGAGGTTCGCCTGGGCGTCGGCACGCAGACGTGGCTGTCCGCAAATGTCCGACGATCCCACTAGTGCATCGGGGTGACTTGTCGGCATCCTCACAGTCTACGACACTAAGCGGAACATACGGTTCCGCTAGTGTTATATTGCTAAGCGGAACGAATGGTTCCGATTAACTTCACGAGAGAAGCCATTTATGAGCACGTCTGACATCTGGGTCGGGAGTAAAACGACCTCGATGATGGGTACGCGGAATATCGGCTTCTCGGGCCGCGCACTGCGGGCTCTCTCCGGTGACGGTGCGTTCATCCAGCTCATCCGATTCGCTCTTGTCGGCGGCATCAGTAACATCCTCTACTTCGCCGCGTTCCTTGCTCTGCATGGCGACGGAGTCCTTGTCGCCAACGCCGTGGGCGCGGTGCTCAGCACTATTCTTGCCAACGAACTTCATCGGCGGCTCACGTTCCACGCCGCTGACCGCGTCCACTGGTTCACCGCGCAGTGGGAAGGCGGCGGACTGGCACTTGTCGGACTGCTCGCCAGCTCGGCTGCCATCAGCGCCCTGGGTTTCCTGTTCCCCGGCGCAACTGGCGTTGTACAAGCCGGCCTCGTGATCGGAGTCAGCGCACTCGTCGGAGGCCTGCGCTTTGTCGCCCTCCGCGGATGGGTGTTCTGACCGAACCAGACGCAGCGTGCGGAACACTGTGAGTCATGAGCATGTCGATAGCCGACTCCGGTATCCGTCTCGGGCTGCTCTGTCTGGCGATGGCGGTGTTGGCGGCGCTCGTTTATCGCTTCACTCGCATCGGCAGTGTTCGTGTCGTCCCCGGTGCGCTGGTGCGTGGCGCCATCCAATTGGCAGCGATTTCCTTGATCCTGGCTGCTGCTCTCGCTCACCTCTGGTCGGCGGTACTCGTGCTGATCGGGATGTTTGCGGCCGCGTCATTCACGGCTGCGCGTAGATCGAACTCCGGTCGCTCCGGCGTTTGGCTGAGTGCCGCTGTGCTCGCGGGCATCGCCGTTGTGCTCCCACTCATGCTCATATCAGGGGTGGTTCCCTTGGAGGGGGTTGCGATCGTGCCGATCGGCGGGATCGTGATGGGCGGCGCTATGACCGCGACATCGATGGCCGCTAAACGTGGACTCGACGCCATCGACTCCCGATACGGTGAGGTCGAAGCTGCCCTCAGCCTTGGTTTTTCGCAGCGCGACGCCCGGTGGGAGGTGGCGAGAACTGCCGCCGCCGACGCTTTGCTGCCAGGAGTCGACCAGACGCGAACCGTCGGCCTGGTGACTTTGCCCGGAGCGTTTGTCGGCGTTCTGCTTGCGACGGGATCCGCGGTGCAGGCCGGGGCTGTGCAGATCCTTGTATTGGCAGGGCTGTTGTTGGCGCAAACCTGCGCGGTAGCTGTTGCCGTGGAGTTGGTTGCGCGAGGCCGCGTCTACCGAGGTAGGAGAGTCAGAGCTGCGCGAGTTCGTTGATCTTGTTGCTGCGCAGGACCCGATCGGGCAGATCAGGGGCGTTCGACGCGAGAGTGATCATTGCCGTACCGATGTTCTCACTTGTTGTGACGCTTGCCGGCAGCACAATGCGCAGCAGTGGGTACAACCCCGCTGACAGTTGATAGAACGCCTTGTACCACCACGTCTTCGACGGTGATCCGGGGCGCGGGCGGATAAACCCCGGCCGGAAGATGTAGACGGTCAGAGGCAGTGCCAGCAGTGCGTTCTCGGTTGCGCCACGTACTCGCTTCCACATGGTCGTGCTGGTCTCGGTGGAGTCGGCACTCTCGCCGGAAACGTAGACGAACACCATGCGCGGATTCAGCCGTGCGAGTGTCGTCGCGGCAGCGAGCGTGAAGTCGCGGGTGATCCGGGTGTAGTCGGTTTCGTTCATTCCGGCAGACGAGGCACCGAGGCAGAAGAAGCAGGCATCGGCGCCGATGAGGTCTCCCTCGATGCTCGTGAGATCAAGCAGATCGCGATGAACGATGTCGACTATTTTTGCGTCGCCGATCGTGATCGGATTACGGCCGACGGTCACTACCGTGTCGATTCGCGAATCCGTCAGGCACTCGCGCAGAACGCTGTTGCCCACCATTCCCGTTGCCCCGAAAATTACGACCTTCATCTGTGTTGCCCCCCGTTGTCGAATTCTGCGTTGTCGAATTCTGCGAACACACTACGCAGCGGTGTCGGGGCGGAGTATGCCGGAGCACCAACTGAACGTTTGACCTGCAACGATTGGTCTCTTTCATCCAACTTGCGACCAAAGTCCCTACAAACCGTCCGGACGGTAGGGAGAGGATGGGTGCATGGACGAAGCGGGGGACGAGCTACATGTGCTCGGGTCGGAAACCGCCGGTCGATGTGTGGAGGCGTTGACCATCATCGTTTTCGGCGCGCTGTGTGCTGTTGTCGCAGGTTCCGCGATGTGCCTTCTCATCGGTGTGGTGGTGGGACTCGTTCGACTGGTCTACCTGTTTGCGCGCGAGTTGTTCTTCGAGAACGACATGTGGTCGTTGATGCTCCCGAACGTCGAGTGGAAGCGATCCAGGATGTAATTCTGACGCATGTTCCAGGGCGACTTCGATCCCTGCTTCGGGAATTGTTCGACGGCACGCAACACATATCCCGACTCGAGATCGAGAATGGGGCGTTGATCCATGTCTTCGGTTACCTGCGGAACGCAGGTGGAGTATCCGCGCTTGTCCATCTCGGCGAGCAGGCGGCACACGTACATAGACGTCAGGTCTGCCCGCAGCGTCCACGACGCGTTGGTGTACCCGACGCACATCGCGAGATTCGGAACTTCGCTGATCATCATGCCTTTGTAGACGTATCGATCGCCAAGGGATACCGGCTCACCGTCGACGTCGAGGGACATTCCGCCACAGGCTTCCATCTTCAATCCTGTTGCTGTGACCACGATGTCCGCGTCGAGTTCAGTGCCGGACATCAAGCGGATCCCGGACTCGGTGAACGTCTCGATGCGATCGGTTTCGATGGAGGCCTTGCCGGATTTCAGCGCCTTGAACAGATCGCCGTCGGGTACGACGCATAGTCGCTGATCCCACGGGTCGTAGGCGGGCGTGAAGTGCGGATCGATCGGAACATCATGGGGGAGTTGCCGCTTGGCGGCTATGCTCAGTAGCTTCTTCGCGCGTGCCGGGCTGCGGCGGCACAGTTGGTAGAAGCCGAGATTGACCAGGACGCTCTTCCATCGGGCCACGCTGTGTGCCACCTTGCTCGGCAGGTACTTGCGGAAGGAATCCGCGATCTTGTCTTTCGACGCCAACGTGAGAATGTACGACGGCGACCGCTGCAGCATCGTGACGTGCTCGGCGCTCTTGGACATCGTGGGAACCAAAGTGACTGCGGTAGCGCCACTTCCGATCACAACCACCTTCTTGCCGGTGTAATCGAGATCGTCCGGCCAGAACTGTGGATGCACGACGGTTCCGCCAAACGTTTCCAAGCCTGGGAAATCGGGTGTGTATCCGGCGTCGTAGCTGTAGTACCCGCTGCAGAGATAGAGAAAATTGCAGGTGAGTGTGTGTTCCCGATCCTCGGACACGACAGTGAGCGTCCAGACCGACGTTTCCGACGACCAGGACGCCGCAGTCACTTTCTGGTTGTACCGAATCTTCTGATCGATACCGTTCTCACTGGCGGTGTCCCGGACGTATTGCAGGATCGACGGGCCGTCGGCGATTGCCTTGGCATCGGTCCACGGGCGGAACGGATACCCCAGCGTGAACATGTCGGAGTCGGAGCGAATGCCGGGATACTTGAACAGATCCCAGGTTCCGCCACTGTTCGAGCGGGCCTCGAGAATGGCGTACGACTTTCCGGGAAGCTCGGTTTGAAGGCGATACGCAGCACCGATACCCGACAGGCCTGCACCGACGATCAGTACATCGAGGTGTTCGGTGCTCATCTGTGTACTCCGTATCGAGTGCGCCGTCCCGGTGAAAAGGTGGTCGAAACCCAGCCTACTGACCGATGCGCCGGCGATCGAAATCGGAACCTCGCGCCGCGAAGCTCCACAATTCACGGCTGTTATGGCAGATGATGGGATGTCCGAGTACACGTCATGGGCATTGTTATGGAGAAAAGAAAACATGGGCTGTTCGAGTAGGGTCGGCGCGGCACTGGTGGTTGTGTGTACAGCGCTGTCACTGAATGCGACAGTTGCGCGCGCGGAAGAACCGATCGCGGGATCGGTTGTCTCTCATATGCCACTCGCCGCGGCGACGCTACCGATTGGAGCCGCCGTTTCCGAACAGATTGTCTACCGAACTCTTCGGACGGCCGATCGGCAAGGAATCTCGTCGGGTTCGATATTCCTGCCGGAGGGGGCACCGCCGACGGGTGGGTGGCCGGTGATCTCGTACGCCCACGGAACGGTGGGCAGCGCTGATCGCTGCGCGCCTTCGGTGGCCGGGTTCTACGAGACCGAACGACGCCCCATCGAGCGATGGTTGGCGGAGGGCTACGCAGTTGTGGCGACGGACTACTCGGGACTCGGGACCGAGGGCGCTCTGGCCTACCTCGACGGCCCAGCCGCGGGTGCCAACGCAATCGACATCGTTCGCGCCGCGCACGAGGTGTACGGCGACGTGCTGGACGAACGCTGGATGGTGGCGGGTCTGTCGGAAGGTGGGCATGCTGCCTACTTCGCCGGCCATGAAGCAAGTTCCCGCGCACCGGAATTGGATTTCCGGGGCACAGTGGTTGTTGCCGGACCTACTCACCTGGAGGGGTTGTTCCCGCTCGGTGGCCCGTTGTTCCCGGAGTTGGGTATTCCCGGACTCGTGGTTTATGTCCTCTACCTTCTCGGTGGGATCGATGATCAGCGTCCGGAAGAGAATGTCCGACAGTATCTTTCGCCCCTCGGAATTTCGTGGATGGAGAAGGCTGCGACGCAGTGTGCGGTCGATATCGGTAAGACTGTTGCAAGCGAGAGGGTTCCCTTGGGCGCTCTCTTTTCTCAATCGCTGTGGACGCCACACATTTACGAATTGATGCGAGAGATGCTTCAGGTTCCGGTCGACGGTTACGACCGGCCGTTGCGCATCGTTCAGTCCACCGCCGACACAACACTTCCCATTCCGTTCACCTGGGCGCAACTCGTCGATCTACGTTCCAGAGGTACGCAATTCGAGTATCAAGAAATCCAGGGAGTCCCCCACAGTCAGTCCGTGATTGCATCGATGGATCAGACTGTCGAGTTCACGCAGCGAGTAATGCGCTAGCGCATGCGGCGATGAAAATCGCTGTCGCCGGTCTGCGCGAACCACACTATTGCCGCGATCGCGTACAGGATGACGAAGATCAACAGCAGCCCGCCCGCTATCACGAGTGATATCTGTCCAAGCCTCTTGACCCGGTCCGATGCGTAGCGTGAACCGTCCGCGTCGCCGTCCGCCCACAACGGATACACGTTGAACGCGTGGTTGAAAGCCGAGAAGGCCAGCGGCCAGAAGAAGAGCAAGGACACCACCGCCCACCCGGCATTGACCGGTGGGCGGTCGGGGTTCCGCGGGAAGGCTGCAGACGTGGGTTGCGCAGCGGTGGGTTGCGCAGCGGTGGGTTGCGACCGAGGGGGTTGTTCCGAACTTGTCATGATGGGCTCCTGACATGAGGGTTCTCCTCGACGCTACTGCGATTCAGCTCGAGAATCATCGGAGTAACCCAACTAGGCGGAAACCGGTGTGTGATCCGCGAGCAACCTGGCTACCGGAAGAACGTCCTTGACGGCCATGTCGATACGTTCGAATACCTCAGGGTTGAGGATGGTCGTCCCGTCGAAATCACCGGCGCTGAGATAGATGCCGACAGGAGCAGTCCATGCTTGGAAGAACGCAAAGAGTGGCCGCAGTGCCTGGTCGAGAACCAGTGCATGCCGATCACTTCCGCCGGTTGCCGCGAGAATGACAGGCGTGTTCGCGAGAGCATATTGATCGACGAGATCGAAGAAATGCTTGAACATTCCGGTGTACGAACCGCGGAACACAGGCGACGCCGCAATCACGATGTCTGCGTTTTCGACCGCGTTCAGCGCGTCGGCGGTGGCTGCGTCGACGTGGTCACGATCGAGTGCGCCGGCCAAGCCGGGAACCAGATCCACGATCTCGATCACCCGAGCGTCGACTTGCTCGACGTCTCCCATCGTCTCGATGACGAGGTCGACCAGTGCCCGGGTTTTCGACGGCCTGGACATGCTGCCGACAACGGCAACAACTTTCAGGGGTGTTGTCATGAGTT
The DNA here is from genome assembly GCF_019334125.1 of Rhodococcus globerulus. Classification (NCBI taxonomy): domain Bacteria; kingdom Bacillati; phylum Actinomycetota; class Actinomycetes; order Mycobacteriales; family Nocardiaceae; genus Rhodococcus; species Rhodococcus globerulus. Next base: position 3,196,224 of record NZ_CP079698.1, on the reverse strand, counting down.
GTCCTGCTTCTCGGTTGGTGTCAGGGATTCGATTTCCTTGCGGACGACGGGAGCGACTTCGGTGCCCAGGATCTCGATGGCTCGGAGCATGTCCTTCTGGGGAACGTTGCCGAAACCCATCTGGATCATGATCCGGTCGTGGTGAAACAGTTCGTACTGCGCCATTGTCTTGTCGATGATCTCTTGCGGACCACCGAGGAAGAAGGCTCCGGCTGTTGTCGCCTGCGCTTCGTATGCCCTGCGCGGCATGGGAACTCCGTTGCCACGCTGGTGGTGGTTCTGCATCCAACCGGCTTGGAAGTACGGGTACGACGTATCGAGAGCGGCCTGCTTCGACGTGTCGACGAAGCCTGGCGACGCAATCGAAACCTTCAGGTTCTTCGGGTCGTGGCCGAACTCCACGGCGGCCCGGCGGTACAGGTCGACAAAGGGCTCGAACTGCTGGTAACTACCGCCGATGATGGCCAGCGACAACGGAAGTCCCAGCTTGGCTGCCCGAACTACCGACGCCGGGGTGCCGCCGACAGCGATCCACACCGGGATCTGACGGTCAGGCCGAGGTGTTACGTCACCGTCGACGAGGCTGGGACGCAGGTGTCCCTCCCACGTGATCGGATTCTCGTCCCGCAGTTTCAGGAGCAGATCGAGCTTTTCGGCAAAAAGCTCGTTGTACTGGGACAGGTCGTATCCGAACAGTGGGAACGATTCGGTGTAGGACCCGCGTCCGGCGATGATCTCCGCTCGTCCCTCGGACAGGAGGTCGAGCGTCGAGAACTGCTGGAAGACGCGGACCGGATCGTCGGAGCTGAGTACGGTGACAGCGCTGGAGAGTTTGATGGAGTCGGTGGCCTGCGCCATCGCGGCGAGCACCACAGCGGGCGACGAGACCGCGAAGTCCGTCCGATGATGCTCGCCGACTCCGAAGACGTCCAACCCGACCTGGTCGGCAACGGTTGCCTGCTCCACCAAATGTCGAAGGTGGACACCGGGGTTCATCGTCTTGCCGGTTTCGGGGTCGGGCGTGAGTTCGCCGAAATGGTAGATGCCGAGTTCGAATGCCATGGTGATTCTCTCTATCGTGTCGCGGGGGTGATGGGGAGGCGCGTGCCGCCGACATCACAGGTGTCAGTTGTTGTGGTGTGGTGAGCCGCGAGGCGGCTGAAGAAGCGATCGAGGACCGGAAGTTCTTCCGCTTCGACCAGGTCGGCGAAGTACTCCGCTATTCCGCGCGAATGAATGGCAGATGCGGCTCGCAGAGTTTCCTTGCCTGCGGGTGTCATCGAGACCGTGACGACCCGTCGGTCGGCGTCGGGGCGCACCCGCTCTACCAGTCCGGCGTTGACTAGTCGATCCGCGACTCGGGTGACGCCACTGGTGGTAACCAGGACTTGCTGGGCGAGGTCGCCCATACGCAGTGAATTGCCGGGGGCTTCGTGCAGTCGCAGCAGTACGTCGTACTGACCGAGCGTCAGCCCGGTGCTTGCGCGCAGGTCAGCCTCCATTTTTCCGAGGATGACGCTGTGCGCGACGACAAGATTGCGCCACACCCGGCCGCGCGTCTGTTTGTCCTGGTCCATCGCCCTCGCTCCTCGATTTATTTGCTTACGCAAGTATTGCTTACTCAACTATTACGCTGGGAGGGCGGAATCTATTCCCGAACGCTCTGAGAGGTCCGGATCTCGATAGTGTTCCCGCATGGAGTTGGTACGCGGAGCGAACACAACGGTCGACGGACACACGCTGAGAGTGGCGGTGACGGGTGCCGCACCTGGCAGCGTCGACCTGATGGTTTTCCAGCTCGACGGCAACAACAAGGTCCGCAGCGACGCGGATTTCATCTTTTTCAATCAGCCGAATTCGCCGGAAGGTGCGGTACGGCTGAGCGACGGAGGAGTTGTCGAGATCGACAGCGCCGGCGTGCCGGCCGACATCATGATGCTCAGCGTTGCGGTCGCGCTCGACGGCAATGTGTCCGGTGCTCTTGCCGACGTGCCGCAGTTGGGGGCCATGGTTGATCAGGCAGGGGGCGATCAGGCAGGCGGTGAACGGATCGCTGCCCCTGCGCTGGGCTTGACCACCGAACGGGCGGCTGTGCTGGTCGAGATCTACCGCCGCGGTGAGGCATGGAAGATCCGCAACGTCTCAGCCGGGTGGGACGGGGGATTGGCGGACCTGGTAACGACTTTCGGGGTCTCGGTCGACGATGAGCCTGCAGAAGCGTCGACGGACGGTATTCGCAGCGTTCCCGACGAAGCCAAGCTGTCGATGGTCAAGCGCGAGAAGCTCGACCTTCGTAAACGCGAAGTCGCGAAGGTGCTGTTGACCAAGGGCGGCAACGGAATCCGCGCCCGCGTGATCCTGGTGATCGACAAAACCGGCAGCATGAGCAAGCAGTACAGGTCGAAGGTGGTTCACCGGGTCGTCGAGCGAATGGTTCCCGTCGCGATTCAGCTCGACGACGACGGCAAGCTCGAGCCGTACCTGTATGCGGTTGGCTTCCACAAACTTCCGGAGATATCGGTGCACGACGCCGAATCCTGGTCGGAGGAATACCTCCACCTGCGCGGATCGCACGGCGGATTCGACTACGACGCGATCGGTGCGTCCAACCGCGAAATTCCGATCATGACGGAAATCGTCTCCGGCTTGCGCTCCGGTACGGCGCCAACGCTTGTCCTCTTCTTCACCGACGGAGGATTCACCGAGCGTCGGGAAATTACGGCTCTGATGCGCGACGCGTCGGCGCTACCGGCGTTCTGGCAGTTCGTCGGGATCGGCAAGGCCAAGTACGGAGTGCTCGAGAAGCTCGACGACATGGACGGGCGAGTGGTCGACAACGCCGGGTTCTTTGCACTCGACGACATCGATTCCGTTTCCGACTCCGAGCTCTATTCACGGTTGTTGAGCGAATTCCCGGACTGGCACAAGAGTGCCGTCGCAGCCGGAATCACGAGATAGCGTCTCGCGGTTCGAGTGCTTCGGCGATGAAACGTAGAGCGTCGTCGAAGCTGCCGGTGTTATCCGTGTTGTCGGCTGCTGGCGGCCGCGAGTACTGAACCGATGAGATATACACGGCAGCAGCTGTCTGAGCGAGAAAATGGGCCGAGAAGTCCGTGCGCACTTCGCCGTCGACGATTCCGCGATCGAGTAGTCGACGGATTTGATCGTGGAACTGTTCGGTGCGTTCGGGACTGATCTGTTCGCGCGCCGGGTCTCGCTCGAGTTCGCCGGCGCGGAGGTACTCCCTGAATCTGTGCGTTGCGTCGGTGACGTCTTCGAGGACGAGGCGAATCCGTTCATTTGTCGTCATTTCACGCTCGAGCAGTCCGTCGATCAGAACGCCCAGCTTCTGCATGTGGCCGTCGTGTAGTGCCGAGACCACCGCATCCTTGCTGGGGAAGTAATTGAAGAACGTCGCGCGCGAGACATCGGCTGCCTCGGCGAGGTCGTCGATCGTCGTACCTGTTACACCCCTTTCGGCAAACAATGTGCGGGCTGCGCTCAGGAGTCGCTGGCGTGTCTCGTACTTGTTGCGCTCGCGGCGTGAGAGCGGCATCTGTTCGTCGGTCATCAATTCTCCCGAAAACCTTCCACAAAACTAAACTCAAGTCTATATTTGGCCTGCAGTACAGAAAGTTTAGCCCAATCACGGAACTTTTGACGCTGCCGGCGATTTTCTCGGAGTCGAAGATGCGGCGCGAACGTGAATCAAGTGAAGGAAGGCTCCCTGAAGTGACAACGAGCATGCCGGACGACGTGGAAGCGTCGATCACCACAACGGAGACCGACCTCGAGGTTGTCTCTGCGCAACTCGAAAAGTGGCTTGTCGGAACGCTCGGCGCCGCCACCGATGTGCGTGTGTACAACGTGAGCAGGCCGGCTCATTCGGGAATGTCCAGTGTCTCAGTGCTGTTCGATCTGGACTGGACCGAGGAAGGAGCCCCGCAGTCGGCACAGTTGGTGGCGCGACTGGCACCTGAGGTCTCGGCATTTCCTGTTTTCCCCACGTACGACCTCCAATATCAGTTCGACGTCCTGACCGCGGTACGCGAGCGAAGTGACGTGCCCGTCCCGCACGTTCGCTGGGTCGAGACCTCGCCAGAAGCCCTCGGGACCCCGTTCCTGGTCATGGACCGAGTGACCGGTGCAGTCCCGGTGGACAACCCGCCCTACGTATTTGGTGGATGGCTTCTGGAATCGAGCAGTGAAGACCAGGCGCGTGTTCAGTCGAGCAGTATCGATATTCTGGCGCGGATTCACGGAATCGGCGCAGAACTGCCCTTTCTGAGTGGCATGTCAGGCCTGCGCCGACACTTCGAGGGCGAGCGTGCATACTACGACTGGACCCGCCGCGACGACGGACTACGAATCCCGCTGTTGGAAGCTGCTTTCGAATGGCTCGAAGCCCACTGGCCGAAAGAGCCGAGTGCAGATGTGTTGTGCTGGGGTGACTCTCGGGTTGGCAATATCATGTTCCAAGGGACCACTCCGGTCGCGGTCCTCGACTGGGAATCGGCAGCCGCGGCGCCGCGCGAAGTTGATCTCGGTTGGTTCATATTCTTCCACCGTCAGTTCCAGGACCTGGCGGAACAGTTCTCCATGCCCGGACTGCCGAAGATGTTCCGACGCGAAGACGTAGTCGCACAATACGAGCAGGCGACGGGTGTGACGGTTCGTGACCTCGACTTCTATCTGGTGTACGCGGCGTTGCGGCACGGAATCGTCATGTCGCAGATCGCTCGACGTCGAATCCACTTCGGGGAGATAGAGGCTCCGGAGAATCCCGACGAATACGTACTGCATCACCGCATGCTTGCCGACCTCATCGATGGAACCTACGAATGGGACAAGAAATGAAGCCGATCGATCTGGACGAATACCCAGTGCACCAGGCGCCGCTGTCGATGGCGCGCGTTGCCAGCACGGACCGCAATTTCTACGACCGGTGCTACTTCAACGCCCACGACCGCACCGGGGACGTCTTCCTCGTGACCGGACTCGGGGTGTACCCCAACCTCGGCGTCGTCGACGCATTTGCCACCGTCCGCACCGGTGATACGCAAGTAGCAGTGCGATTTTCGGATGCACACGACGGTGCGTCGACGAAGACCGAAGTAGGTGGGTACCGGGTCGAGGTGATCAAGCCGCTGCAGACCTTGCGGGTTGTCTGCGAACACGAGGACCTTGCTTTCGACATGACATGGGAGGGCGCCTTCGATTCGGTTCTCGAGGAACACCACACTTTGATGTCGGGTCCGCGAGCGATCCTCGACGCCACCCGCTTTGCGCAGGTCGGAAGCTGGTCCGGCACGATGAGCGTGCGCGGCACCGACATTGCCGTCGATCCGGCAGTGTGGACGGGAAGTCGTGACCGCTCGTGGGGGATCAGACCCGTCGGCGAGCCGGATCCAGCGGGCCGCATGGGCGACGAACCTCCCGGCGGTCACTGGTGGACGTATGTGCCGCTTCGATTCGACGATTTTGCGTTGATGATCATCGTGCAGGAAAGCCCCGACGGCTACCGCACTCTGAGCCACGCGACGCGGACCTTCCCGGACGGACGAGTCGAGCAATTGGGTTGGCCGCGTACCGAAATCGCGTACCGACCCGGAACCAGGCATCCCGAGAGCGCACGTATTCACTTGGCTACGCCGGCCGGCGAGGCTCTGGTTGTCGATATCGACACCATCGGATTTGTTGCTCTCAACGTCGGTGCCGGCTACGGCGGCGACAGCGACTGGACGCATGGAGAATGGCGCGGTCGTAACTGGAGCTCGTCGTCGGTGTACGACCTCACCGACCCGGCGATCGTTGCCAAGCTTCCCTACGGAACAATCGACCATATCGCGCGGGCAACCTGCAACGGGTCCGAGGGGTGGGGCATGTTCGAACACGCCGTCATGGGGCGCCACGACCCGTCCGGCTTTGTGGGTTGGCTCGACATGGCGAAGTGAACGTGTATCTAGAGAGCCGTAACCATCTGCTGGGTAACGTCTTTCAAGAAGCTGTCGATGTGCGCCCAGGTGGAGTTCTCTGACGTCGGGCCGGCCACAATGCCGAGGTGGCTTCCCGGCACCTCCTCGAATCGAACGGACGGTGATCCGGTCAGGACCGACCGGATTGCCGCCACCGAGGCGGCGGGTGCGATGACATCGGATGTTCCGCCGATGGCGAGTACCGGCACATTCAGTTCGGACAGGTCGATGCTTCGGCCTCCCAGAACGATTGTGTTCTTGTACAACCCGTTTCCCAGGATGAGTTGCCTACAGATCTGCCTGAATGCCCGCCCGGGGTAGCCGGGCATGTCCGCCATGAAGGTGTCGATCGATTCCATGCGGGCAAGGGTCTCGGTGTTGTGCAGGTTCTTGGCGATGAACCACGGCTTGAGTAGTTCCCGTTGCGGCGCGGTCACGCGATAACTAGCTTGCACCAGGGGAGCGGGAAGCCCGCCGATCAGATCGATGGCCGTCGTGAGTGGGCGATCGCCGGTGTATCCACCGATCAGCCGAAGTGGGCTGATTGTGGGAATTTTGGTGTAGTCGACCGGGGTGCCGATCGCTGTGATCGACGCTATCGGCAGGTCGGAGTGAGCCGACGCGGTCAACAGCGTCATGGTTCCACCGAGGCTCCAGCCGATGACGGAAACATCTGTGCCGTCGTGCAATTCGGAGACCGCACGTATGGCATCGGGGATGATGCCGTCGATCCAGGATTCAAATCCCATGTGCCGATCTGTGTATTGCATCGTTCCGTAGTCGAGCGCGTACGGCGTATGTCCACCTCGAACGAGATGGGAAGCGAGACTCTGGCCGGGCCGGAGATCGTAACAATATGCGGGGACAGCCAACGGGGGCACCAGGAGTACGGGTCGTCCCTGGATTTCTCCGAAGCGGTACAGATCGCGGTGCGGACCTTCGGAGATCAGGGTGGACGGGGTGCGCCGGCGCCCTTCGACTCCGTCGCCGAAGGACAGACCCCACGCGTTACGAGCACTCGTGATCAAACGCCTCGTATCCAACACAGCTGTCCCCTCGCAGTCGGCAGCCGTGCTTCGGCCACAACGAGTGTATGTTACCTACGATCACATACACCCGCTGCAGTGTGTTCGAATCAGTCCAGGAACAGATCAAGCTGCGGATTGTCGCCGCCGCCGTAGACCGACAGGTCCGTGATTCCCGACTCGATGAGTACATCGGCGTCGATGAAGCAGTTGCCGGTGGTCTTCGTGGACGGCTGGGAGAAGATCTCGACGGCCGCGTCGGCCATGATTTCCGGACTACGTGACGAGGACAGCAGGCTGTCTCCGTCGGCCATGTTGGCCACCGCTGCAGTGGCGATGTACGTCTGTGGCCACAAGCAATTCGCGGCGATGCCGGCGTCGGCAAATTCCGCCGCAAAGCCCAAGGTGAGCAGGCTCATTCCGTACTTCGAGAGCGTGTATGCGGGGTGTGCGCCGAGCCAGTACGGGTTCATGTTCACCGGTGGTGCGATGGTGAGGATGTGTGCGTTTTCCGACTCGCGCAGGTGTGGCAGGGCGGCCTGTGTGAGTAGGAACGTGCCTCGCGAATTGATTTCCTGCATGAGGTCGTACTTCTTTGCCGGCAGGTTTTCCGTGCTTTCGAGGGCTATTGCACTCGCATTGTTGACGCAGATGTCGACGCCACCGAAATTCTCGACCGCGACGGCGACAGCGCGCCTGGCGTCTTCTTCTTTTCGGACGTCGCCGACGACGGCAACGGCCTTTCCGCCGGCAGCTTGGATGCCTTCGACGGCTGTGTGCACGGTTCCCTGAAGTCTCGGGTGTGGTTCGCCTGTCTTGGCGAGCAGAACGACGTTCGCTCCGTACTTGGCTGCTGCGGTGGCGATGGCAAGGCCGATTCCACGGCTTCCGCCGGAAATGACCAAGGTGCGATCGGTGAGTGCGTTCTGGCTGGGCATCGTTCTCCTAAGTTCTCGTTCTCTGGAATGGTATTGGCATTCTCATTTTTTGCAAGTACCGTATTCAACGATGAACGACTTCACGGAAACCTCGTCCGGCATCCCTCTCGCTCCGGTCTACGGACCGGAGGACAGGACTGTCGATCCGCCCGCACCGGGCGCGTACCCCTTCACCCGCGGCAACTTCTCCTCGGGATATCGAGGGCGCTTGTGGACTTTTCGGCAGTACTCCGGGTTCGGCACCGCGGAAGAGTCCAACGCTCGCTATCGCTATCTCCTCGCGCAAGGCGGCACCGGACTCTCGGTTGCCCTCGACCTGCCCACCCAATGCGGCTACGACTCCGATGACCCAGAGGTCACCGAAGAAGTCGGGCGCGTCGGTGTAGCCGTCGATACCCTTGCCGACGCGGAGGTGCTGTTCGAGGACATCCCGCTCGACAAGATCAGCACCAGTTTCACGATCAACGGAACGGCCGCGATTCTGCTGGCGTTCTACGTGGCTGCTGCTGAACGCAAGGGTGTTCCGCGGGAGAAGCTCACCGGGACAATCCAGAACGACATCCTGAAGGAATATGCCTCCCGAGGTACGTGGATCTGGCCCCCGGAGCCGTCGCTGCGGTTGATTGCCGACACCATCGAGTTCTGCGCCGCCGAGGTGCCCAGGTTCAATGCAATCTCGGTGGCCGGAGCGCACTTCCGTGATGCCGGCGCCACCGCCGTCCAGGAGATGGCCTTCACACTCGCGGACGGTGTCACCTACTGCGACACAGTGGTCGAGCGTGGACGCATGACCATCGACGAGTTTGCGCCGCAGATTTCGTTCTTCTTCTACACGCACGGCGACTTCTTCGAGGAGATCGCCAAATACCGTGCCGGACGCCGTCGTTGGGCCACCATCGTCCGGGAGCGTTACGGCGCCACCACGGACAAGGCGTCGATGTTCCGCTTCGGTTGTGTCGCCGGTGGCGCGTCGCTGTACGCGCCGCAGGCGCAGAACAACCTGGTGCGTGTGGCGTACGAGTCCATGGCGTCGGTACTCGGCGGCGTCCAGTCCATGTTCACAGCGGCCTGGGACGAACCGTTTGCTCTTCCCAGTGAAGAGTCTGCGACGCTGGCCCTGCGTACCCAGCAGATCCTCGCTTACGAGACCGGCGTGACGCGGGTGGCTGACCCGCTCGGTGGGTCCTACTTCGTCGAAGCCCTTACGGACGCAACGGAAGAGCGGCTCATCGAGATCATGGCGGATCTCGAGGCGCACGGCGGCATGGTTCGAGCCATCGAGGACGGCTATTTGCAGGGGCTGATCGCCGATGAGGCCTACCAACTCCACAAGGACGTCGAATCGGGCGTAAAGCCGGTTGTCGGTGTCAACCGGTTTGTCTCCGAGGAACCCGCGCCGGAGATTTCGACTTACGAGCTCAACGCCGAAGGGCGTGAGCTGCAACTGAAACGGCTCGCGAGGGTCAAAGCGGACCGTGATCCTGACGAGGTGGCGAGGTCACTGACGGCACTGTCCCGAGCAGCGGAAGGAACGGACAATCTGATGCACAAGTTGATCGACTGCGCCAACGCGTACTGCACAGTCGGCGAGATGGTTTCGTCCCTCAAGGCAGTATGGGGCGAATTCCAGCAGCCGGTGGTGTTCTGATGAGCGCCCGCGTACTTGTTGCAAAGCCAGGCCTCGACGGCCATGACCGTGGTGCCAAGATCGTCGCACGAGCGTTGCGCGACGCCGGATTCGAAGTTATCTATACCGGTATCAGGCGGACGGTCGAAGACATCGTCACCATTGCGCTGCAAGAAGATGTGGCCGTTGTCGGACTCAGTATTCTCTCCGGGGCTCACGTCGCGCTTACATCTCGAACCGTCGAGGCTCTTCGGGCTGCGGACGCAGGAGACATCAAAGTTGTTGTAGGAGGCACAATCCCGCAGTCGGATGTGCCGCGCCTGCTCGAGGCCGGTGCCTCGGCAGTGTTTCCCACCGGCGCTTCACTGGAAGAGCTGGTCAGCGGAGTACGCGCATTGACTGAAACATCGGCAACAGCAAATCTGGAGGAACCGTGCGCATCGGAGTGATGATCGGCCCCGAGCGGGGCGACTCCGCGAAGAAGGTCGCCCGCATGATGGCGGACGTGGAGTGGGCCGAGGCCGCCGGTCTCGACAGTGTCTGGGTGCCGCAGGTTCCCAGCGACTTCGACGCGTTGACGGCTGTGTCCCTGATGGGCACGCGGACGTCGAGAATCGAAATCGGCACAGCTGTCGTTCCGCTGCAGGCACAACATCCGATTGCGCTGGCGCGGCAAGCACTCTCGGCACACGCAGCAACCGACGGGCGGTTGGCGCTCGGTGTCGGTCCGTCGCATCACTGGATCATCGAGGACATGCTCGGCTTGCCCTACGACAAGCCGGCCGGGCTCACCCGCGACTACCTCGAGGTCCTTGCCGCTGCCCTCAACGGCCCCGGTCCGGTAGACGTGGAGAACTCGACGTTCACGGTCCACAATCCGCTCGAGATCGGTCCCGTATCTCCGATGCCAGTTCTGGTTGCCGCTCTCGGACCAGTCATGCTGAAGATCGCCGGCGAGCGCGCCGACGGAACCATACTGTGGATGGCAGACCAGCGTGCGATCGAAGATCACGTCGTTCCTCGGATCAGCAAGGCAGCAGCCGACGCCGGCCGTCCCGATCCGCGCATCATCGCCGGCATCCCGGTCTGTCTGTGCAGTCCGTCCGAAGTCGACAAAGCGCGCGAGCGAGCCAACCGGATCCTCGGTGAAGCCGAGGTGTCGCCGAACTATCAGAAACTCTTGGAAAAGGGTGGCGCCAAGGACATTGGTGATCTGTGCGTTGTGGGTGACGAGAATGCGATACTCGAGGGATTCCGCAGCTACGAGGCCGCCGGGGTTACCGATCTTTCGATGCGACTACTCCCCATCGGTGACAACCGGGACGAGCTGATCGCCTCCAAATACCGGACGCGCGAAGTGATCGCACAGATCGCAGCGGAGTTCCGGTGACCTCCGGGCCGCTGGCAGGCATCCGGATCCTCGAGATCGGGCACATGCTCGCCGGACCGTACGCGACCATGATGCTGGCTGATCTCGGCGCAGATGTCATCAAGATCGAACCGCCGAGTGGAGACATATCGCGCCAGGTCAGCGATTCTTACTTCGCGAGCCTCAATCGCGGCAAGCGGAGTATCTGCATCGACCTCACGACAGAGGCCGGGCAGGCGCGACTCGGCGAATTGGTGGAGGAATCCGATGCGCTGCTGGCAAACCTGAAACCGTCGGCCATCCACCGGTACGGCCTGACCTACGAGGCTCTGCGTAAATGGAACGAACAAATCGTATGCGTTGCACTTACCGGATTCGGGCTGGCCGCCGGTGACGATCCTGCCTTCGACTACGTCATTCAGGCAGCAACCGGCGTAGCTTCGCTGACCGGGGACCCGTCCGGTCCGCCGACGCTTCCCGGATACTCCTCGGCAGACAATTCCTCCGGACTTACTGCGGCTCTTGGACTTCTGGCGCAGATCGTATCGGGTAGTGGGGGACAGGTCGAGGTGTCGTTGCAAGACGTCATGCTCTCGCAGCTCAACTATCGAGCGTCGTCCTACCTCAACGACGGTGTGGAGCCGCGTCGACTCCCTTCAGGCGCGCATTCGTACTATGTTCCCGCTCAACTATTTCCGACGGCAGACGGACACCTCGCACTGTTCATCACACACGACGGTTTCTGGCGCTCGTTTGCCGGCGAAGCCGGCATCGTGGGATTCGAGACGATGGCTGAGCGAGCTGAGCGCAGAGACGAGGTACTGGGCGCCGTTACCGAAGTGTTGGCCACGGACACCGCAGCCAACTGGGAATCTCGCCTGCGCCCATTAGGAGTGCCCGCATCTGCAGTGCGTTCACTACCTGACGCGCTCAACGCGCTTCCGGAGGCGATAGTGACGGCCGGGGACTACCGTCTGGTCGGGAGTCCGATCCGCGTCGCTGGTTACGAACCCGAGTACGGCCCGCCGCCCCTGCTCGGTGAGCACGGGGACATTCCGGCTCGGATCTGATGTCACGCCGGCCGTGCACCGAGCTCGAATTGCGCTACTTGCGGAAAGTTGTCCGTGAAATATTCTCGCGCAAGGGATTTGAATGCGTGCACGGTCGGGGGAACCGAGTGACTTCGGTTGATGACTCCGATCTTCGTGGGAATCGGGGGATTGATGGAGTCGATTCGAAACCCCGGCAAGCCGAGTACCGATACTCGGTCTGCAATCGTGGAACCCAAACCCATTCGTGCCATGTCCACGCGTGACTCGAAATTCTCGCTCTCGATGCAGACCTTCATCTGCAATGACTGTTCGATGAAGATACGCTCCAACCCCACCCGCACAGGGCTGCCCGCAGACGGTGCGATCAACTCCAACTCCGCGACGTCGGGCCAACTGAGAACTCTCGGCGGGCAGTCGTCGGCAGTAGCGGCGCTCAGCACCACCAGTTCGCTCTCGTACAAGACCTGGAAGTCGAGCCCGGGTAAACGTCCGCCGATCCGGCAGAACCCCACGTCGCACTTGCCTTGATCGACAGCGTCGAAGACCTCCTCGTCGGTCATCGGATCCGTGACGTCGATGGAGACCAATGGGTACTTCTCGTGAAAGCGTCGCACCAACTCGGTAGTCGTACGCATGAACGTCCGGCGTGTGGCGATCCGCAATGCACCCGTCGTGACGCCTTTGATGCTGTCGACGACGGAATTCAATTCGCCGAGACTGTGCAACACTCGCCGGGCTGAATCGACAACTCTGGCGCCGTCCACGCTCACTTCCGCCCCGCGCGGGGTCCGAACGAAAATCTTGAGCTCTAGTTCCTTCTCGAGCTTCGCGATGGCATTGGACAGTGCCGGTTGAGTGAGGTGCAAAGACTGTGCGGCGCGGGTGAAATGGGCGTAGTCGGCAACGGCGACGATGCAGCGGAGTTGCTGTACTTCCATGCGCGCGAGTCTACCTGCCGGGATGTCGTGTCCCGGCAGGTAGAACGGTGCCCCGCTACTCGACCTGGAGCGCGATTCTGATGACATCCTTCTCCGGAATGATCTGCGTACCGGCCTCGATCCGAACCTGGTGCAGCACTCCGTTCCACGCGAAAGGCGGACGGTAGCTGTTACTGACCGGGAGGCCGCGGTCGTACCCGAGCGTCATCGATGTGCCGCCGTGTTGCCAGGCATGGGGCAGAGAATGATCGCTGTGCCCGGTCCCGACAATGTTGCCGTCGACGAAAATCTGCACGCGCGCACCGCCTTCGGGTACAGGACTGAGAACACACCCGAGCTGATGACGTCCACTGGTGAGTTTCCGATCGGCGGAGAGCAGGATCTCCCCGCCCGGCGTCGCCACCGTGACGGTAAGGACCCCGTCGCAGACGTACGCCGCGAAACCACCGGTCCAATCTCCGAGAGCAAACAGAACGCCCTCGGGATTCTCGGCTGCCACATCGACGTCGGCGGTGATACGCCCGCCTGCAAAAAGTCGGGGAATCGCCTCGTCCGATACCGGACCGCCCTTCGGGTAGAGCGTGATGTCCGAGCCGACGGGATAGTCCCGCGGCACAATGCTTGCAGTGCGGCCCCGCAGGTTGTCGGCGATCGGTGTGACGTTGTTCCGTTCCGCCTCGGTGAACCACAGCTGCTCGAGTTTCGCTACGACGTCGGGGAATTCGTCGGCCACGTCGTTGGCTTCGGAGAAGTCCGATTCCAGGTTGAACAACGACCAACGGTCGTTGTCGAAATCGCGACTGCCCTCCATCAGCAGTTCCTCGTCCATCACACCCATCGACACGTGATTGGTTGTTGCCTTCCACCCGTCCGCCACGATCGATCGTGAACCGAGCATCTCGAAATACTGAACAGTCCGCGGGTCGGGAGCAGATGCGTCGCTGAACGTCGACAGCAGGCTTGCCCCGTCGACCGACTGCTGTGCGACGCCTCCGACTGTATCGGGAGCGGTGACGCCGCAGGCTTCCAAGATTGTGGGGAAGACGTCGATAACGTGCGCGAACTGCCCACGCACCGCGCCGGCAGCGCTGATGCCCTTGGGCCAGTGCGCAATCATCGGGACACGAGTACCGCCGAGCCAGGTGTATCGCTTCCACAGTTGGAACGGAGTGTTACCGGCCCAGGCCCAACCCCAGGCGTAGTGCGGGTATCCGTGAATTCCGCCCCAATCCTCGAGTTGATCGAGACTCTCCTCGATGTTGTCGTGAATGCGGTGCGTGAACCGGTGTTCGTTGGATGTGCCGGCGACCCCACCCTCAGCACTGGCGCCGTTGTCTGACATCACGAAGATCAGTGTGTTGTCGAGGATCCCCAATTCCTCGAGACTGTCCACGACGCGGCCGATCTGAGCGTCGGTGTGTGTCAGGAACCCGGCGTACACCTCGTGCATACGTGAGTACAGGCGCCGCTCGTCAGAGGTGAGCTGCTCCCAATCCGGAACCCACGACGGTCGCTCCGTCAGTATTGTATCGGCGGGGACGATTCCTTCGGCCACCTGCCGCTCGAAGACGTTCTGGCGCCATCGATCCCAACCGAGGTCGAATTGACCGGCGTAGTCGTCCGCCCATTTCCTCTCGACATGGTGCGGCGCATGCATGGCGCCGGTGGCGAAATAGAGGAAGAAGGGTTTGCCCGGCGCCGACTCCTGCTGGTTGACCACCATCCGAATAGCCTCGTCTGCAAGATCTTCGGTGAGGTGATAGCCGTCCTCGGGTCCGCTCGGAGGATCTACGTACGAGTTGTCGCGGACCAACTCGGGAGCCCAGTGGTTGGCGTCGCCGCGCAGGAAACCGTAGTACTTCTCGAAGCCAAGTCCCGACGGCCACCGATCGTACGGTCCGGCGCTGCTGCGTTCACCGGACGGGAGGAGGTGCCACTTGCCGACGGCCATCGTGTTCCACCCAGCGTCACGCAGGATGCGGGGGACGGTTGCCGCTTCCGGCGGAATCTTGGCGGTGTAGCCGGGATCCGACGTCGGGATATCGGCGAGAAACCCCATTCCAACGGCATGGTGATTGCGCCCGGTCAGGAGGGCGGCACGCGTCGGCGAGCACAGAGCGGTAACATGAAATCGGTTGTAGCGCAGTCCACCCTGGGCCAGTTTGTCGATGTTCGGAGTCTCGATATCCGAACCGTAGCAGCCGAATTGGCCGAAGCCCAGATCATCGAGAACGATGACGACGACGTTGGGTGAACCTTCTGGTGCCTTGCGGCTGTGCGCATTCGCGGACATCCCACTCCTTCGGTGAACGGTGTGTTGACAGGTCAGTTCTGGAACCAGAGTTCCTCGGGTAGTGAAGATCCAAGGCCGTACATCTGCGCGCCATGTACATTTTTGCCGGTGATGACGGACGGTGACGACCGCACGTACCAGATCCCGGGATTCAATGCGACCAGACGATTCTGCACTGTTTCGTACGCTTCCTTGCGCGCAGCCGGGTCTTCGGCAACGCGGCCGGCGTCCAGCGCAGCGGTGAGCTCTCGATCGTCGACGCCGATCGTGTTTCCGCGTGAGGTCGAGTGAAAGGCGTTCCACAGACCGGAATCCGGATCCTGGATGAGCGCAGACGTGATGGTCATATCGAAATCGTGCGCCGCGGTGCGCGCCGTGGCGGCAGCAAAGTCGACGACATCGATCTTGGCTTCGACGTTCTCGAATGCACTCAACTGGGCCTGGACGCTCTCGGCCGTTGCCTTGGCTTCCGGCGTCGGGTAGGTGGTGAAGGCAAAGGAGACAGGCTTGCCTTCTGCTGCCAGTTCGTCGAACAGTTTCTGAGCTTCGACCTTGTCCGGACTCGGCAGCGCAATATCGGTGAAGTAGGGGGAGTTCTTCTGGAACAGGGTGGCGGGAACTTGCCCCTTGCCGTTGTACACGGCGACATTGACCGATTCCGGATCGATCGCGAGAATGACTGCCCGGCGAGCCCTGGGATCGTCGAAAGGTGCTCGGCGGAAATTCATTCCGATGAACTGGCCGCCGCCGAGTGGCACCGTCTGAGTGGGGAATCCGGCCTCTTCTGCCTTTGCGAGGTTCGCCCAACTCGTTTCTGCTGCGACGTCGACAGCGCCCGTGGTGACCGCGTTGAGTCGCTGAGCGTTATCGCTCGCGGCGCGGAGGGTAATGCTGTCGAGGTATGGACGTGGCGCGTCCCAGTAACCCGTGTTCTTCGACAGCTCGATGACATCTTGGCGCATCCACTTGGTCAGGGTGAATGGACCGGCTCCGACGGGTTCCGCGTCGAATGCCGCCTGTCCTTTCTGTAGTGCCGTGGGTGAGGCTATCCAGTTCATGGCGCCGGCGAGCAGGTTCTGCGGGAAGTGCGGACTGGGGGAGGTCATGGTGACGCGAAGTGTGGTTGCGTCCACCACATCGTTGCTCGCGACCTGCGCGGCCTGTCGGAGCGACGTCGATGCCAACGCAGGGTCGCGCAATCGGTCCCAGTTGAACTTCACGGCAGCGGCATCGAGCGCAGTGCCGTCGGTGAACTGAAGCCCCGGGCGAAGTTTCAACATGAAGGTCCGGCCACCGTCGGTGGTAGAGAAGTCCGTGGCCATCTTGTACTGGATCGCGAGGGTATCGGCGTTGTTGACGATCAACGTTCCGTACAGTGCGTTGCCCAGAACCGCCTGGTGTGCCCACGTGTTGGACAGTGCTGCAGGGTCGAGGGTGCGAGGCTCGCTGTTGTACGTGAGCGGTGCGCTGCCGCCTGCCACCGGATCTCCTGCAGTGGTCGATGTTTGATCGACAGCAGTTCCGCCGCCGCAAGCACTCAGGAAGAGCACCGCCGCACACGCCAAGACTAGTGTCGTTCTAGCTTGCCGTGTGGGTCGAAACTTTCTCAAAGACACTCGCTGCGCTCGAGTCATCGTCAGCCTTTCGGAGGAATCGCGTGCCGGGGAAGTTGCCTGATCGGCAAGGGGTGCTTGTTATTACAAGTCAGCGCCAGGCGGTACGTCCAATAGACATTTCGTATCGAGACAATCATTGGAATGTATCGACGCCGCGTGTCCTGTGACTTCGGCCTTGCCGGACGACGAAGATGGTCCCGCGAGTTCGCAACTCGCGGGACCATAGTTGTGTCTTCAGTTGTGGAAGATCAGTTGGTCATCCAGAACTCCTCGGGCAGTGGTGATCCGAAGCCGTACATCACAACGCCATGTGCATTCTTTGCAGTGATGACCGACGGTGCAGACTTTGCGTACCAAATACCCGGATTAAGTGCTACCAGACGCTTCTGCACGGTTTCGTACGCCGCGCGGCGTTCCTCGATCGTCTTCCCGACACGGCCGGCGTCCAGGGCGCCGGTGAGTTGCTGGTCGCTGATTCCGGTGATGTTTCCCTGCGAGGAGGAATGAAATGCGGTCCACAGCGCGGCATCGGGATCCTGGAACAATGCCGATGCAATGATCATGTCGAAATCGTGAGTGGCATTGCGGGAATTTCCGGTCGCGGCATCCACAACTTCGATATCCATGGACACATTCTTGAAGGCGCTCAGTTGCGCCTGCACAGTTTCGGCGGTTGCCTTGTTCTCCGGCAGTGCATAGGTGGTGAAGGTGAAGGACAGGGGTTTGCCCTCGGCTGCCAACTCGTCGAAGAGTTTCTGCGCCGTTTCCTTGTTGGGGGTCGTCAGTGGAATGTCGGAGAAGAACGGTGACGTTTCCGGGAAGAGTGTCTGCGGGACAACGCCTTTACCGTCGTTGATCACGGTGTTGACTGCTTCGAGATCCACAGCCATGGAGACTGCCCGACGGGCGCGTTCGTCGTCGAACGGTGCGCGCCGCACGTTCATGCCCATGTAGAGTCCGCCGCCGAACGATACTGTGTCGGTGGACAAACCGGCGTCCTGCGCCTGAGCCAGGCTCGCCCAGTTCGTTTCCATGGCAAAGTCTGCGCCGCCCGCGATCATCGTGTTGAGGCGTTGCGTAGCGTCAGCGACCGTTCGGAGGGTCAGCCCGTCGAGGTACGGCTTCGGCGCATCCCAGTACCGCGGGTTCTTCTTCAGCTCCATGACGTCCTGGCGTGTCCACCTCGTCAGCGTGAAAGGCCCGGCACCGACGGGGTTTTCGTCGAAGGCGGCTTGCCCCTTCTGCAATGCAGTGGGTGAGGCGATCCAGTTCATGGCACCGGTCACCAGCGCCTGTGGGAAGACCGGACTGGGCGCTGCCATCACGACGTTCAGAGTCGTGGCGTCCACCACCTCGGTGGACGCCACCTGCGACGCCTGCCTGATCGAATCGGATGGATTCGCAGGATCACGCAGACGATCCCAGTTGAACTTCACGGCAGCCGCATCCAACGGTGTTTCGTCGGAAAATGTCAGCCCGGGGCGAAGTTTCAGTGTGAACGTCGATCCACCGTCGACTGTGGAGAAGTCTGTCGCCATGGTGAACTTCATGTCGAGCGTCGAGGGATCCTCGATCATCAACGTCCCGTACAGCGCGTTTCCGAGAAGGCTTTGCCGCGTCCACGAATTACCCAGTCCAGCCGGGTCGAGAGTGCGAGGTTCGCCGATGACAATGGCGCGCGCCACCCCACCCGCTACCGGGTCACCGGCATCGGCGCTGGTTCCGGTGGTTTCTGCGGGGCTGGTGCCGCACGCACTGACAAAAACTGCCACGGAACACACCGCGGCCAGAGTCGCGGCTAGTGCGCGCCTCGTTCGGATCATGGTCGACCTTTCAGAAGTAATGCAGCTGGCAAGTCGAGTTCACCCGGCGACGGCGTCCACCAGAAGGTTCTTGCTCGCCGGAGCCAGGGGGAAGTGACACGCTGCGAACTGGCCGGGACGAACCTCTCTCATCTCAGGTTCCTCCGTAACGCAACGTTCTTCGACTTGGGGGCACCGGGTGCGGAATCGGCATCCGCTCGGCGGTGAAAGCGGCGACGGCACATCCCCTTCCAGCGCTGGCCCGGCAAAGCCCTTCTCCGGATCGGTCAGCGGTACGGAATCGAGTAGTGCGCGGGTGTAAGGGTGTGCGGGGTCGTCATAGACCTCGACGGAGTCGCCGAACTCGCAGACTTTGCCCAAGTACATGACCATGACGTTGTCGCTGACCGTTCGCACCACACCGAGGTCGTGGGCGATGAAGACAACGGTGAGGTCGAACTCGCTCTTGAGTACCTCGATGAGGTTCAGGATCTGTGCCTGGACGGAGACGTCGAGTGCGGAGACGGGTTCGTCGCAGATCAACAGTCGTGGGCTCAGTGCGAGTGCGCGCGCGATCGCTACACGCTGTGCCTGGCCGCCGGAAAGTTGGCGCGGCAACATCTCTGCGAACCGCGTGCCGGACAGGCCGACCTGTTCGAGAACCGATGCCGAGGTGGTGACTTTTTCTGCGGTGGGGGCGCCGGCGACTGCCATGCCCTCGACGACGATGTCCTTGACGGAACGCCGCGGGTTCAGCGACGCTACCGGATCTTGGAAGATCATCTGCATGTCGCGGCGCAGTTTACGCATCTGCGATTCGTCGGCGTTTTCGATCCAGTCCTCGCCGAAGCGGATTCGGCCCGCGGTGACTCGGTCCAGACGCAGAACTGCGCGTCCGGTGGTGGACTTTCCGCAACCGGATTCGCCGACGATGCCCAGGGTTTCGCCGGGCAGTACGTCGAAACTGATCTTGGATACGGCCTGAACGGTTCCGGAACTTGTGTGGTATTCCACGACAAGATCTTGAACACTCAGGAGAGCGTCGTCGCCCCGTAGATGGGCGCTACCACTACCAGCCATGAGATTCTTTACCTTCCGGACATTGCCGACGCCGGAACGGCGACCGGGTTGAGGCACGCCACGTCATGGTCTGCGCCAACTGATTCCAACTGCAGGCCGGGAGTGGAACACTCTGCGACGGCCTGACCGCAGCGTGGCTCGAAGCGGCAACCCTCGGGTGGGGATGTGGGGTCGGGGAGCGATCCGTCGATCAAACGCAACGGTGAGTGGCGTTCGTGGTCGATGGTGGGCGTTGCTCCCAGGAGGGCGTGGGTGTAGCGGTGGCGTGGCTCGTCGAATACTTCTCGGGTGGAGCCGATTTCGGCGATCTTTCCCGCATACATGACGGAGACGCGGTCGGTTCGGCCGGCGACGACAGCCAGGTCGTGGCTGATCAGCAGCATCGAGGTGCCACGTTCGCGTTGGATGCGTCGCAGCAGGTCCAGGATCTGGCGCTGAATCGTCACGTCCAATGCCGTGGTGGGCTCGTCGGCGATCAACAGATCCGGCTCGCACGCGAGTGCGATCGCGATCATGACGCGTTGGCGCATGCCGCCGGACATTTCGTGGGGGTAGTTGCTCAGACGTCGTTCGGGGTCGGGCACCCCGACCTCCTTGAGGAGGTCGAGGGCCCGACTGTGAGCTTCGGAACGGCTGACTCCGAGATGGCGGCGCATCCCTTCGGTCATCTGTCGTTCCACTTTGACTACAGGGTTGAGTGATCTGCCCGGATCTTGGAAGACCATGGCGATCTGGTTGCCCCAGATCTCGAGCTTTTCCTTCTTCGTCAGCGACAGTAGATCGCGTCCTTGGAAGGTGACTTCCCCTGATCGGCCCGAACGCGGTGGCATCAGGCCCATGATGGCCCGTGCCATGACGGACTTGCCGGAGCCGGATTCACCGACGATTCCCAGTGCTTGACTTCGGTCCAAGGTCAAGGAGACCCCGTCCACGGCACGCACGATTCCGCGTGGTGTGCCGATGTGGGCACGTAGGTTCCTTACTTCGAGGAGTGGCTGAGAGTTCATGGTGATCCGGCCCTTTGATCTGTAGTCGGCTACTGCGTCGAATTGCTTTCGGCTACTTCGCGATCCACATAGCGTCGGTGAGCGGCGAGCCCGAGCCGTACATGGTGACGCCCTGTACGTCCTTGCCCGTCACGGTCGACGGTGCTGCGCGGATGTACCAGAGTCCGACGGTGAGGTCGGCGAGGCGCTCCTGCACGGTCGTGTACGCGGCCTTGCGCTCGTCCTGCGACTGCGAGGTACGGCCGACATCGAGTGCGTCGCTCAGTTCCTGATCGTCGACACCGATGATGTTGCCAGGGGACTTGTTGTGGAAGGTCGACCACATGGAATCCGGATCCTGGATGATCGCGGAGGAGATCACCATGTCGAAGTCCTTGGTGCCCATCTTGGCGGTAGCGGCGGCGTAGTCGACCACGTCGACCTTGGCCTCGACGTTCTTGTAGGCGCTCAACTGTGCCTGCAGTGCCTCACCGGCGGTCTTGCTCTCGGCCGTCGGGTACGACGTGAAGGTGAACGAGACAGGCTTGCCTTCAGCGGCGAGCTCGTCGAAGAGCTTCTGCGCTTCGGCCTTGTTGTACTCGCCCAACTTGATGTCCGCGTAGAACGGGGAGGATTCCTGGAACAGGGTCTCCGGGACCTCGCCCTTGCCGCTGTAGACGACGGTGTTCATGGCGTCGAGGTCAACTGCGAGTGACACTGCACGACGGGCACGCTCGTCGTTGAAGGGGGCGCGTCGGAAGTTCATGGACAAGTACTGGCCGCCGCCCATCGGAACGATTTCGGTCGGGAAGCCCGCGGTCTCGGCGGTATCCAACGTCTGCCAGTTCGATTCGTTGATCAGATCAGCGCCACCGGTCGAGAGTGTGTTGTAACGCTGATTGGTGTCAGCGGCCACACGGATGGTGAGGGTATCCAGGTACGGGCGCGGTGCGTCGTAATACGTGGGGTTCTTTGCCAATTCGATGGAGTCCTGTCGCGCCCACTTGGTGAGCGTGAACGGTCCGGCACCGATGGGGTTCTCGTCGAATCCGGCCTGACCCTTCTGCAGTGCGGCCGGTGAGGCGATCCAGTTCATCGAGCTGGCGATGAGGGTCTGCGAGTAGTGCGGGGTAGGCGTAACCATCGTGACCGCGAGGTTGGCCGGATCGACGACGCTCAAATTGGCGATCTGTGCGACGTAGCGAGCAGACGTCGAACCGAGAGCCGGGTCCTTGAGGCGCTCCCAGTTGAACTTGACCGCTTCGGCGTCGAGAGGTGTTCCGTCCGAGAACTTCAGGTTCGGGCGAAGTTTCAGGTTGAACGTGGCACCACCGTCGGCGGTCGAGAAGTCCTCGGCCATGGTGTATGTGACGTCAAGGGTCTTGGTGTCGTTGATCATCAACGTGCCGTACAGCGAGTTGCCGAGGATGCCCTGGTGTGCCCAGGTGTTGGACAGCGTGGCCGGGTCGAGGGACCGCGGCTCGCCCGCCATGATCGCGCGGCCGGCACCGCCGGATACGGGATCGCCTGCAGCCGTGGTGCCCTCGTTGCTGCTGCCGGAATCGGAGCCGCAGGCGGTCAGCACGAATGCTGCGGTACACACCATCGCGACCGCTGTCAGTAAGCGTCTTTTTCGGATCATGGAAAGCCCTCTCAGGTGGAACGTGGAAATGAGTACGTCGTGTCGAGCGGGAAAACGGTCTTGGTCGTTCAGTCGTGCAGTCCTCGAGGTTCAGTCGTGCAGAGTGCGGTCGAACTTGTTGCGGAGGAAGTCACCTGCCTGATTGAGGGCGAACACCGTGAAGAAGATCGCCAACGAAGGAACGAAGACCAAGTATGGGTAGTCGGCAATGTAGTTCTTGCCGTCGCCGATCATTCCGCCCCAACTGGGCTGTGGCGGTGGGATTCCCAGGCCGAGGAAGCTCAGTGAGCCTTCGGCGACGATCAGGGCGGCCATGATGATCGGAAGGAACGCAGCCAGGGGAGCGAGGACGTTCGGCAGGATTTCCTTGAACAGGATTCGCCAGTGGCCGGCGCCCATGTTCCGTGCGGCCCGGACGAATTCCCTCGAGCTCCACGACATTGTGTTGGCTCTGGCCAGACGGATGAATCCGGGGATCACGACCAAGGTCAGTCCGAGCAGCATGGTCGGAATGGAGGGGGTCAGGACGGACGCCAGCGCCAGCAGCAGGATCAACGGCGGGAATGCGAGCATCGCGTCGGCAAGGAGGGTCACGCCGGAATCGAGACGCCTACCGAAGTAGCCGCCGATCAGGCCGATGAAGGAGCCCACCACAAATCCGATCAATCCGGCTACAGTGCCGACAAGGAGCGAGACACGGGCGCCGTAGATGATGCGGGAGAGCATCGACCGCCCGAGGGTGTCCGTCCCCAGTAGCAGATCGAGGGATTCGAACGACGGTGAAAGGCGCGGTGCGCCAACCGGAACGGAGTAGGAGGCAATGGGCAGGACATTTGCCAGCGCCGCTGCGAGAAGCACAGTGACGAGCCAACCGAAGGAGAGGTACACCAGAATGGATCGTGACTTCTTCGCCGGTGGCACCAGAGGTGCCGGCGGGTCCGACGGTTGCTCGTCCTGCGAGCCGGTCCGGTCTTCGACAACTGATCGCGTCATGCTCCGACAACCTTCCTGACCCGTGGGTCGATCAATCCGTAGCTGAGGTCGACCAGGGTGTTGATACCCACGTACACAATCGCGATGAAGACCACGATTCCCTGGACCATGATCACGTCGCGCGACGTGATGGACGAGGAGATGAGCTGTCCCAAACCGGGTAGACCGAAGAGTGTTTCGACGATGACGGTGCCACCGATGAGTCGACCGAGACTGATGCCGGCAACGGTGATCAGGGAGAACGACGACGGTCGGAGCGCGTGCCGGAACATCACGTACCACCCGGGCATTCCCTTCGCCCGAGCCGCTGCCACGTAGTCCTCGCGCAGGGTTCCGATCAGGTCGGTGCGCAGTAGACGGTGGAATGCGGCGATCTCGGTCAACGCGATTGCGATCGCGGGCAGCAGTGCGCTCTGGAGGTTTGCACCGAGGCCTTCGCTCATACGCGACCAGCCTGTCACCGGGAAGAGCTGGAATTTGATCGCGAAGTAGTAGATCAGGACCGGGCCGGCGATGAACGCGGGAACCGAGAGGCACACAGCCGAAACGACATTGATGCCGCGGTCGAGCTTGCTTCCTGGGCGCGACGCGGAGGCGACGGCCATCAGAACGGCAACAACCAGAGCAATGATCAGGCCCATAGCGGCCAATTGCAGGGTGACAGGGAGGCGCTCGACGATGGCCTCGCTGACTGACTGACCGGTGAGCGGTGAGGTTCCGAAGTCTCCGCGGAATGCGTCACCGAGCCAATTGAAGTACTGAGTCCAGACGGGAACGTCGAGTCCCATCTTTGCTTCCATCGCCGCAACGGCCTCGGGGGTAGCGTTTTCACCCAGGATCACCTCGGCGGCAGACCCGGGTGCCAGGCTCAACAGCAGAACAGCTGCTGCCGCTACCAACAAGACGACCACCAAGCTGCGGCCTACACGCCTCGTAATTGTGAGAATCATCCAACTCGACTTTCATCATGCAAGCGCGGCCAAAGTTCCTTGTATGCAGAGATTTTGGACTGTTACGAAGCTTGCGTGTGATTATGCGCACTCTTGGCGCACCTGGATTTGTTGTAATATATTCAATGATCGCTGCGAATAGCAAGAGAAACCTGGATCGAACTCCCGTTGGTGCATTTCGACGTTCGCCGAGTTCCAGTGAATGATCGTTTAATTCAACAGGATTGAGGGTTGTCAAAGTAGCGCCCTCAGCGTGTCTGCCGAAATTGGGCACGGCGATGTTGCTCATGTCGGCGAGCTGATGGGCCCCGAGCGAATGCGTCAATTCTGTTGTTTTACAACGACTTTTGGCCTGGAATCTCCTTTCTCACTCGTATTTCACTGTGATCGACTCGGAGTCGGGTATTGCCTGGCAGGTCAGAACGTAGCCGTCCGACACCTCCTCGTCGGTCAGTGCGTCATTGATTCTCATCACGGCGCTTCCCGAGGTGACGTGTGCCATGCAGGTTGCGCAGTTTCCGGCTTCGCAGGAGAACGGCGGCGTAAGTCCAGCGCGCCGAGCACTTTCCAGCAGAGTCTCGTTGGGGTGTCGTGGTACCGAGGTCTTCTTTCGCCCGAGAACGATGGTCACTGTTCCGGTGACTTCGGTGGAAGTTGGTTCGGTAGCGGCAGATTCACCGGTGCTCACCGGTTCGGCCACGATCGGTTCGGCCACAATCGGTTCGGCTGCACTGCCGAATCGTTCGCTGAAGACGCGACCCGGTCCCGGTAGGGCCGATTCGATCAGGTCCATGAAGGGTTCGGGGCCGCACAGGTAACTGTCGGCTCCCACGTGCTTGCCGACAAAGTCGAGTACTGCGGCCTTGTCGAGGAATCCGTTCTTGTCGTCGAGGTGGCGTGTGACGGTGAGCCGACCGGGGTAGCGGTCGACGAGTTCCGAGAGAACGCGCTCGAAGATCATCGAGTCGTGATCACGATCGGCGCACAGAAGGTGAACCTCGCGATCGGTGGTGGCGAGAGTGGTCTTGGCGAGCGACAGGATCGGGGTGATGCCGCTGCCGCCGCTGAACCCGAGCAACGGCGCCTCGGATTCGCGAAGGCGAAACGTGCCGGCCGGCCTGGTGACGACCACCTCGTCACCTTCGGAGACATTGTCGTGTAGCCAGTTCGAGACCTTGCCTCCGGCAACACGTTTGACGGTGGTCATCAATTCGTTGTCGGTGTCCGGTGAGCTCGACATCGAGTAGGAGCGGAACAGTTCGGTGCCGTCGACCTCGACGCGGAATGTGCAGAACTGCCCGGCGCTGTAGGTGAACGGACCGTCTGCCGGAGCGAGAACAAATGTACGCGCGTCGGAGCTCTCTTTGACGATCCGGGTGACGGTCGCTCGTTGGAACAACGGTGGTCTCGCCATGGCTACCTCCTGCTGATATTGAGATTCTATAAGTTTGAGAATACTATTCTCTCAAACGAGATAGGATCTTCTCAATGAAGCATTTGTACACGCGAGACGGGGGATGCGCTAGCCCCCATCCCCCAGTGAGGAGCCAAGGATGAGCGGGCAGAGCGTCCTTGTGTTCGACGAACAAAAATACAGCCGAGACGAGCTGGAGACGCTAGCCGACGCGCTTGCATCGCGGCTGGTTCGGGATGGTGTCACTGCTGGTCAACGCGTTGCTCTCATGTCGTCGAATCGTCCGGAGTTTGTAGTCGCGGTACTTGCGATCTGGCGCGCGGGCGCCGCTGTCGTGCTGATCAGTCCGGCGTGGAAGAGCGTCGAGGTTGCGCACGCACTGGCGACAACGAGCCCCGTGTATGCAATCGGAGACAATCCTGTGCTCGCGGAACTGATGCCGATGCTGAGCCTTGACGAGTCGGTCTCGTGCAGCTCCGATACCGAAACGTTCGGCGAGCCCGATCCCGCGTCGGATGCCGTTCTCGTCTTCAGTTCGGGAACAACCGGCTTACCCAAGGCGGTCCGGCACACTCATGCGTCGTTTGCCGTTGCCGTCGAGCAGTGGCGAGACGTGCTGGAGCTGACGGAACGCGATCGCATGCAGATCGTGACTCCGCCTTCACACATACTCGGGCTGCTCAACATCGTGACGGCACTCGAGTCCGGTGCATGGCTGCGGCTTCACCGCCGATTCGATCTCGATACGATGCTGCACCACATCGAGGTAGACCGGATTACCGTCGAAATGGCCGTGGCGCCCATCGCTCTGGCAATCGCCTCGCATCCGAAACTCGAATCGTACGATCTCTCGTCGCTGCGCTACATCATGTGGGGCGCAACGCCGGTGACACCTAGCGTTGCCGAGGAAGTCACGCGGCGAACAGGTGTCGGGTGGATGCCGGCGTACGGTGCCAGCGAGCTGCCCGTCATCGCGTGCAACCCCGTCGAGGGTGCACAACTCGACAGCGTGGGGCGTGCGGCACCGGGCGTGAGCCTTCGAATCGTGTCCACCGAAACCGGCGAGGTGCTCGGCACCGGCGAGACCGGAGAAATCCAGGCACTGTCGGCTTCGGTCATGGCTGGGTATCTTCCCGACGAGGAAACCGCCGGTGCGTTCGCCGGCGGTTGGTACCGCACCGGTGACGTCGGACATCTCGACAACGACGGTTGGCTGCGAATCACCGACCGCCTCAAGGAAATGATCAAGGTTCGCGGCTTCCAGGTAGCCCCGGCCGAGATCGAAGCAGTCCTCCACGGACACCCCGACGTCGCGGATTGCGCGGTGTTCGGAATCCCCGACCCGAAAGACGGCGAAGCGATCGTCGCGGCTGTCGCGACAAGCGGCTCGATCGGGGAAGTGGAACTCATGGAACTCGTAGCCGGCCGGATGGCCGGCTACAAACGCCTGCGGCGAGTGGTGTTCGTGCCCGAAATTCCTCGCCTGCCCTCCGGCAAGGTGTTGCGCCGAGAACTCAAGGAGCGCTATGGACGTACGTCTGACTAATGAACAGCGGCAGCTGCGTGACGCTGCCGCAAAACTGGCCGACGATTTGGGACCGGGTTCGGTCCTCGATTTGGAGGACGGCTCTCGCATCGCTCGTCTGGAGAAGGCGGTGGCCACAACCGGCTGGCGTTCACTCCGCTCGGACGGAGCGTCTGGCGTCGAAGTTGCTATCGTCGCAGAGGAATTCGGCCGCGGACTGGTCGACGTTCCATTTCTCGGACCGGTGCTTGCCGACGATCTACGTCGTCATGTCGCCGATGATCAGCTCACGTGGGCAATAGCTGTCGGTGACGAGGCGGTCGACGCGACCGGTCTCGACCACGCTCTCGTCTTGCGTGAGAACAAGGCATTTGCCGGCCGCGTCGGACCGGTAGCTGCAGGCGCCGATCTGACCAGAGGTTTTGCCGAGTTGCTCGATCCGACGGATTCCCTCGGGGAGATATCGACGGACGACGTGACGCGGTGGGAGGCACTTGCGCTCGTCGCTACCTGTGCCGATCTGGTCGGCACGGCACGGGGCGCTCACCATGTTGCGACCGAGTACGCCAAGGTCCGTGAGCAGTACGGCACGGCGATCGGGTCGTACCAGGCTGTTGCACATCTGCTGGCCGAAGGCCTCGCGCTGATCGAAGGATCGGTGAGTGTGCTCCGGTACGCGGCGTGGGCCGTGGACGAGCTGCCGCCGACCGAGGCGATCGCAGCGGCGCGGATCGCAAAGATCTACTGCGCGCGGGCAACTCGAACCGTGTGTGAAACCGCAGTGCAAGTGCACGGCGGAATCGGCAACACGTGGGAGTGCCTCGTGCATGTGTACCTGCGGCGGGCATTGACGTCCACCGAACTGTTTCCCGTAAGGCTGGAGGAGATCGACCTTGGACTTTCGTGATTCGCCGGAAGAAGCCGCTTTCCGAGACCGACTGCGGTCATGGGCAGCTGAGCGGGCAAAGACATTCCCGAGCTCGGGAGACGAGTACTGGGCACGGCAGGGCGAGTGGCATCAGGCGCTCTACAGCGGCGGATTCTTCGGCGCATCGTGGCCCAAAGAATATGGCGGACAGGAACTGCCGCCCGTCTACGACGTCATCGTCGACGAGGAACTGGCCATAGCGGGTGCTCCACCTCGGCCCAGCCTCGGATACCTGGTACACGGACTCGGCAGGCACGGCAGTGAGGATCTTCGGCGTCGTTTCCTTCCCGGAATGATCAACGGCACCGAACGCTGGTGCCAGGGATTCAGTGAGCCAGGTGCCGGTTCGGACCTTGCCTCGCTCACGACCACCGCCGTCCGTGAGGGCGACGAGTACGTCATACACGGCCACAAGATCTGGACAAGCTACAGCGATGTCGCCGACTGGTGCCTGCTCTTGGCGCGGACGGAACCCGATGCAAAGCGTCACCGCGGACTGACCGCATTCATCGTCTCGATGGACCAGCCCGGTATCGAGCAGCGTCCGCTCAAGATGATGAACGGTGTCACCAAGGAGTTCGGCCAGGTGCTCTTCGACGGTGCTCGTGTGCCGGTCGATCAGATGGTCGGTGCTCCCGGTGAAGGCTGGGCGTTGGCCATGACGGTTGTCGGGCACGAACGTGAACCCTCCACGCTGGGCTATGCGGCGCGCTACGGCAAACTGGTCCGCCAGCTCGCAGCCAGGAGCGACGGACCGCGGTCGACGGAATTAGCTTGGGCTGCAGTGGAAACGGAGATGTTGCGGCTACACGTGCGTCGCCGGTTGTCCGAGCAGTTGGACGGACTCTCCCACGGTTCTGAGGGCTCGCTCGACAAGCTCCTGATGACCTGGGTGGATCAGGCCGTCGGGCACGCAGCGTTGACGGAGGCGGGTAGCCGCGACACCGAGATGCTCGGTTCGTACCTGTACAGCCGCGCCCAGAGCGTCATGGGTGGGACATCACAAATTCAGAAGAACATCATTGCCTCGCGCATTCTCGGATTGGGAGTTTGACATGTACGACATGCCCGAAGAGATCGACGTCCGCGCAGAAGGCTCGCTGCGGATCATCACTCTTAATCGACCGGACGCGCTCAACGCCGTCAACGACAGTCTGCATACCGGCTTGGCGGAGTTGTGGCCACGGCTCAGCGCGGATCGTGACGCCCGTGCCGCAGTACTCACCGGCAACGGTAAGGCTTTCTCGGCGGGTGGCGATTTTGCCTACCTCGCAGAGTTGGCCGAAGACTCCGAAATGCGGGCTCGCACAATCGCGCACGGTCGTGATCTGGTGCTCGGAATGGCTCGGTGCCGTGTCCCCGTGATCGCGGCTGTCAACGGCCCGGCCGTCGGCCTGGGATGCAGCCTCGTTGCACTGAGCGACATCGTCTACATCGCAGAATCCGCCTACCTGGCCGACCCGCACGTACAGGTCGGACTGGTTGCCGCCGACGGTGGACCGCTGACGTGGCCGCTGCAGATCAGTCTGCTGCTGGCAAAGGAATACGCATTGACCGGGACGCGCATCGGAGCGGAGAAGGCCTGCACGCTCGGCCTGGCCAACCATGTGTCGCTCGATCCACTTGCCGACGCCATCGAATGCGCGAAAAAGATTGCCTCGCAGCCGCGTCAGGCCGTCGAGAGCACCAAGCGACTGCTGAACATGCACCTCGAGCGGGCGATTCTTGCCACACTCGACTTCGCGACGACGGCAGAAGAGCTGACTTTCCAGAGCGAGGATTTCCGGGACAACATCGCGAAGCTCACCGCCGTCAAGAGTTGAATCGGAGAAAGTGGAAGAGGCTGGGCACCAGGGGATCTGTGCCCAGCCTTTTCTTTTCACATCACAGGCACTTGGAGACGATCTCTTCGGCGAACTTCTCGATGGGGGCTCGGTACTGCTCCGCGCTTCCCTTCAAGTGCGAGTGGTCTCCGCTGTGCTGGAGGTCCCAGTCGGCCCACGGTGAGCACATCACGCCGGTGATGCCGATGTCTTCTGCCCGCTTGTAGAGGTCAGGTGTCCGCTCGTCGAACAATCCGAGAATGATCTCGAAAGGCTCGTTTTCGCGTCCGTATTCGCGGCGGTAGCCCTTGATCCGGTCGATCCACACAGTGGCTTCTTCCAGCGTGTATGCAGTCCCGACCCAGCCGTCGCAGTAACGCGCTGCGCGTTTGAGCGCGGCAGCGGATTCGCCGCCGCAGAGGATCGGGACATGGGCAGGCGGGTGCGGTTCGATCATCATTTCCGGGATGTCGTAGTACTCGCCTTTCCACGACACCCAGCCGCCCTTCCAGAGGGCCCGCAGTGCCTGGATCATTTCGTTGAGTCGTGGTCCACGGTTGTCGAAGTCCTGGCCGAGTAGTTCGAATTCCTCACGCATCCAGCCGGCTGAGAGTCCGATGGACACGCGTCCGTTGGACAGTGCACCCGCGGTGCCCACCTGTTTGGCGACCTCGAGGATGGGGCGCGCGGGAGCGATGTAGACGTTGTTGCCGAAATGCAGGTTCTCCGTCACCGCGGCCATTGCGCCGATGAGAACCCAGGCATCGGGCCACTCGGTGTCGGGTTGCCAGTACGGCACGCCGCTTTCCGTTGCCGGATAACGTGTTTTGAGTTCACGCGGGAAGATGAGGTGGTCCGATACGAGGACGCCGTGGTAGCCGTTTTCGTCGAGCATCTTTGCGACGGAGGGCATCTCGGCGGTGTTCATGAAGGCTGTGCCGGTCCAGAATTTCATGCTTCTGCCCTACGCTGGCCGCTGGTTGTCGAATGTATGGAAGTCATGCGGACACAGTATGGGACTGGCATTCAAGTTGTCGGATAACCAGAATCTTTGATTGTTATTGCAGAACAAAGGTTTTCATAGTGTTTCGCGAACGGTCGGGGGCGTCGCACTGGCGTCGACACCCCCGGGCGTCGCGGTCCGGCAATTTACTTCGGGGGGAACCGCAGTGCGCCGTCGAGGCGGATGACCTCGCCGTTGAGGTAATCGTTCTCCACGATCGAGGAGACCAGCGTGGCGTACTCCGGCGAGCGGCCCATGCGCTGGGGATGCGGAACCTGCGGTCCCCAGTACGCCTCGAGCTGATCGCCGGCCTTTCCGTAGGCGGGCGTCAGGAAAGTGCCGGGAGCGATCGTCACGACGCGGATGCCGAGCGGCGAGAGGTCGCGTGCGGCAACAAGAGTCATGCCGACAACGCCGCCCTTGGCTGCGGAGTATGGCAGCTGGCCGATCTGGCCTTCGTACGCGGCGATGGACGCCGTGTTGATGATGACGCCGCGCCCACTCTCGAGAGCCTCCTGACGACCCATCGCTGCTGCCGACAGGCGCATCACGTTGAACACCGAGATCAAGTACGAATTGATCGTGGTCGTGAACGCCTCGAGGCTCATGGCGCTGCCGTCCTTGCCGACCAGGCGGCCGCCACCGGCGGGGCCGCCGTGGCAGTCGACCGAGATGCGCAGCGGACCCAGTGATTCGGCTTCGGCGATTGCGGCAAGAACGCTGTCTTCGTCGCCGGCATCGGTGCGGACGTATCGAACGCCGAGTTCGCGTTCGAGTTCCTTGCCCTTGTCGTCGGCAACGTCGGCCACGACGACCTTGGCTCCCTCCGAGTGGAGACGGCGAACCGTAGCCTCGCCGAGCCCTCCGGTGCCACCGACGACGATGGCGGAACAACCGTTGATCTGCATTTTGATTTCCCTTCTTGCAAGTATTGATCTCTGTTGAGAGAATAATGTTCTCATGAACATCACCATGATTGCAGAAATGGCCGCATCGAGTTGCGATCGGGCCGTAGTGACCGTCGAAAATCGGTCATTGACCGCCGCGCAACTCCTTGCCCTTGCCCGCCGCGCCGCCGTCCGATTCCGGCAATACCCTGCCGTGCTCTACCTCGGCACCAACCACCTCGCGTACCCCGTCGCGCTGTTCGGCGCCGCGATGGCCGGGG
This sequence comes from Rhodococcus globerulus, assembly GCF_019334125.1. NCBI lineage: Bacteria > Bacillati > Actinomycetota > Actinomycetes > Mycobacteriales > Nocardiaceae > Rhodococcus > Rhodococcus globerulus. Next base: position 3,164,077 of record NZ_CP079698.1, on the reverse strand, counting down.
TTCCGTTCGTGCCACTCAACTACCGATTGGGCGATCAGCAGTTGACTGCCCTGATCGACCGCCACCCCGGTGCACTGGTGCTGCGTCTCGACGATCTCGACGAACTGATCGACATCGAAGCGATACAGCAGGATTCGGCCGAATCCGAAGCTCCGGCTCCATCCGATGCTCCGGCTCCACAGTGGGACGGTGACAGCGTCGCCGCAATCATCTACACCAGCGGAACCACCGCTGATCCCAAGCCCGCGATACTCCGGCATCGGCATCTACTTGCTTACGTGCTCAACACCATGGAGTTCTCGTCGGCCGACGAGAGCGACGCGTCGTTGGTCTCTGTTCCGCCGTACCACATCGCAGGTCTGACGAACCTGCTCTCCAATCTCTACACCGGGCGTCGGATCGTCTATCTGGCCGCGTTCGACGCCAACGTGTGGCTCGACACCGTCCGGAGCCAAAGCGTCACTCACGCAATGCTCGTTCCCACGATGCTGGCGCGTGTTGTCGCCGAATTGGGGGAGAACGATGCAAATACTCCCTCGCTGGCAAGTTTGGCGTACGGCGGATCGAGAACACCCCGGCCGGTACTCGAGCACGCGCTGCGAAGCTTCCCGGATACCGGATTCGTCAATGCCTACGGACTCACGGAGACAGCGTCGTCGGTGGCAGTTCTCGGCCCCGACGATCACCGGATTGCGTTTGCCTCTACCGATCCGGCAGTGCGTGATCGTCTCGGATCGGTCGGAAAAACGCTGCCGGGCATCGAAATCGAGGTGCGCAGCGAGGACGGTGATCCGGTCGGTGCCGGGGTTACCGGCCTGGTGTTCGTTCGAGGCGAGCAGATTTCCGGTGAGTACGGAAATCGGAGCGTCCTCGACGAGAACGGCTGGTTCGCCACGCGTGATCTCGGCCGACTCGACTCCGACGGTTTCCTGTTCATCGAGGGGCGCGCGGACGACACCATCATCCGAGGGGGTGAGAACATCGCCCCCGCAGAAATCGAGGACGTGCTTCTTGCGCATCCCGCCATCATCGAGGCTGCTGTGATCGGCGTTCCGGATCCTGAATGGGGACAGCGGATAGTTGCTGTTCTCGTCGGTGAGGTCGATCAGGCAGAGATCAAGGCGTGGGTCAAGGAACGACTGCGTTCGTCCAAGACTCCCGACATCGTCGTGTTCCGACACGAACTCCCGAAGACCGAAACCGGAAAACTACTGCGCCGCGTTCTGCTGGCCGAATTGGAGAACACCCATGCCTGAAGCAATTATCGTCTCCGCTCTGCGAACCCCCATCGGTACCGCGGGTAAGGGAACGTTGCGAGACACCACCGCTCACGACCTCGCGCACCATGTCGTCGCGGCGGCAGCAGAAACTCTCGACGCGAGTCAGATCGACGACGTCATGCTCGCCGAGGGACTGTACGGCGGCGGCGTGATCGCCCGCCACGCGGCAATTACCGCGGGCCTGACTACGGTGCCAGGCCTGGCACTGAACCGGCACTGTGCGGCCAGCCTGGGCGCCGTGCAGGCCGCTGCAGGGTCTATCCGTTCCGGGATGGACAAGCTGATCATCGCCGGTGGCGTCAACTCCTCGTCGACCAGCCCGAGGTCGTTGTTCCGCGTCGACGGCGAATTTGTGCCGTGGATGTCCCCGACGCACCCGGATCGCCCCGATGCGCCGAACAAGGACATGTCGATCACGGTGGGCTGGAATGCCGCGGTGAAGGCCGGAGTCTCGCGCGAGGACATGGACGCGTGGGCTCTGCTCTCGCACCAGAAGGCAGTGAGCGCCATTGACGAGGGGCGGTTCAAAGAAGAGATCGTGCCGATCAGCACACCGCACGGACTCTTCTCCGTCGACGAGCATCCGCGCCGTGAGACGAGCCTGGAGAAGCTCGGCTCGCTCAAGGTGCTGCACCCCGAGATCGAAGGCTTCAGCATCACCGCCGGAAATGCCAGCGGCGCCAACGATGCTGCTGCGGTTCTCACCATCGCCAGCAGCGATCTGGGAATGCCGGGACTGGGAACCGTCAAGTCGTGGGCATCCGTCGCGGTCGATCCCGCATTCACGGGTCTGGCTCCTGTCGAGGCAATTCCGAAGGCGTTGGCACGCGCGGGAATGTCGCTGGCCGACGTGGATCTGTTCGAGATCAACGAGGCGTTCGCGGCCATGTGCGTGGCGACGATCAAGATGCTCGGAATCGACGCTGACCGCGTAAATGTCAGCGGCAGTGGATGTTCTCTCGGGCATCCCGTGGCAGCCACCGGTGCGCGCATGCTGGTGACCCTGGTGCACGAGCTGCGACGCCGCGGCGGCGGGATCGGTGTGGCAGCTATGTGCGCCGGCGGCGGTATGGGTTCGGCGGTTGTCATCGAGGTTCCGGCTCCGTGACGTCGACTGGGATATCGACTGGGATTTCGACTGGGGCCGAGAGGTATTCGAGTACTCGATGACTGTAATTACCGTTGCAACGATCGAGGATCTTGTCACCGCGGCGCGCTCAGGTTCACTGCGCGCCGCGGGTCGGCTGTTGAGTCTGGTCGAGAGTAGTCGGCGAGAAGAAGTTCTCGACATCGTCGGCTCACGACCGGTGCGGGTGGTCGGAGTGACCGGTCCGCCGGGCGCAGGCAAGTCGACCACCATCGCAGTCCTCGTGCGGGCCTACCGTCAGCGCGGACTGCGGGTTGCCGTTCTTGCGGTCGATCCATCCTCGCCGTACAGCGGCGGGGCATTGTTGGGCGATCGAATCAGGATGGCAGAGCACATCGACGACGCCGACGTCCTCATCCGCTCGGTGGCCACTCGCGGTCACCTGGGCGGTCTGGCCGTTGCCGTACCCGCAGCGATCCGCCTCCTCGCGGCGCTCGACTACGATCTGATTCTGCTCGAATCGGTGGGCGTCGGGCAGTCCGAAATCGAGATCTCGGCCATCGCCGATCCCGCAGTGGTCGTTCTCAATCCCGGTGCGGGGGATGCAGTTCAAGCGGCCAAGGCCGGACTGCTCGAGGTTGCCGACATCCTGGTCGTGAACAAAGCGGATCGAGAGGGTGCGGATCAGACCGTCCGCGACTTGCGCGCCGAGGCCGGCGTCCCCATTCTCAAGCTGATTGCGTCCAAAGGTGTTGGTGCGGAAGAACTGGCTGATGCCATCGACGCTCACCAGCGTGCAGACACCCTTGCCCGGCGAACGGCTCGGGCAAGGGTGCAGATTCTGTCGTTGGCGCAATCGAGGTTGCGTGCCCACGCAGACCTCGACGAACTTGCCGCTGCCGTCGCAGCGGGCCGCAGCGATGCGTACACCGCTGCGGCGCGACTGCTCGGAACGTAGGAAAGCCAGCTAGCTCAGATCTGCGACAATCTGCGGAAGATCGTGTGTCGTACGAATTCCCGGAGCTGCATCACAGACAGAAGGAATGGCGTTGACTGCCCGGTTTGCCGTGTAGGCCGGCGCGGTCTCGCTCATCCTCTCCAAGGGGATGGGGAAACGAAGATCGATGTCGAGTGGCGCATCGCCGTCGACGTCGATGTGCCAGCCGGTGTCACGAATCTTCCAATCCACGTCGAGTTCGCTCGAGCAGTACCACGTTGCGCAGAAGCTCAGCAGTTCTCGGCCGGCATGTTTGCCGCTCACGGTGATCCGTTGAGCGGCAACGGTGCCCGCCTCCAGGGTTCCCGCTGCGATTTGGACTGTAGTTCGGGTGGTGGCCAGCTCGCCGTGGGCGTCCACGGAGTCCAGCGGCATGCCGATCGACTCGGCGACCAGCTGGAGAGACGGACCGAAGTTCGACTTCACGTGTGCGATTCGGTTCTCGTCGAAATCGGTCGGGGTGAGCCCGAATCCCATGACATCGAAGAGTATCCCGGGTGAATTACGTTGGGAGAGATCGGCGAATTCACTGATCGCGAGGTGGTTCAGGCGACGTTGAATCGAGCTCAACACCAGGGGGAGTGCCTCGGTCACAAATCCGGGACTGCTGCCGGTGCTGTGGATCGACGTTCCTCCGGTTCGGCACGCGGCTTCGATCCGCTCGCGCAGTGCTGGGTCCATGCCGGCAGGGTAGTGAAATTCTCCACGAGTGGTGACGATGTTCGAGCCGGCCGCGAGAATGCGGCATACTTCGTCGGCGTCGAACTGGCGTGGCATGTACAGCACACAATCCGCGGCCAGCCCGATGACGTCGTCGATGCTGTTGGTGGCCACCACCCCGGCGTCGTCGATACCGCACAGTTCACCGGCGTCACGACCGGCCTTGTCAGCCGAATGCACGTATACCCCGGCCAATTCCAGATTTGAATGTTCGATGACGCCGCGCAACGAGCGGGTGCCGATGTTGCCGGTCGCCCACTGAACCACCCGGTAGGGTCTCACGGCAGAGGTTCTCTGGACAGCGCTGTCGGACAGTGTATTTGAACTCATGTCACACCTAACTGATCGGTCGGTGCTACCGAGAATCGGTTGTCACGGTAGGCGGAGCAGGGCTTCCTGTGCATACGAGGCAACGAGGTTGCCGTCTTCGGAGTACACGTCGCCGCGGCCGAAGCAGCGCCCGTGAGCAGTCACGGGGCTGTCCTGACGCAGCAATAGCCACGAGTCGGTCGTGAAGGGTCGGTGAAACCACAGATTGTGTGAGGTGACTGCGGACGTGAAAGTGGTTCCGTTGCCGAGTTGGCTCAATCCGTCGACCGGGCGTAGGGCGGTGCCGATCAGCGTGAGGTCGGTGGCGTAGGTGGCGATGGCGGGCGCGAGGTTCTGGCTGACCGGTGGGGTGCGCATCCACATTTCGAACTCGGGCGCGCCGGTGTCGGTGGAGTTGAGGTCGACGTCGGTGCGTATTTCCCACGGGATCAGGTCGACGTCGGTCCGGAACTCTTCGCCGAGTGGCGACGCAATTGTGTTCTCTGACTGACGATCCGGGCCGTCCTCGGGAGCATGCATGGAGATCAGGGACGTGGCGATGACGCCTTTGGATTGGCGCGCAATGATGGTCAATGTTGCGAAGGAACGGCCTTCGTGTTGACGCGTCACTTCGTAGCGGACGGTTTCGTCGGCGCTGCCTTCCCTGGCAAACAGGGAATGAAGCGACTTCATGCTCTTGTTCGGACAGGTCAATTCGGCCGCGCGGACGAACTGACCGAGAATTTGCCCGCCGAAAAGTCGGTGGTACGTCAAATGCAGGTTGGGACCCTCGAAAACGAGGGTGGCCGCATTCTCGTCGGTATCAGTTCGTCCGGTCTGCGGTTGCAGGTCGAGGCAGGCTAGGAGGTCGTTCCATAACTCGGACATCGGCCGAGTGTATATAAAATTTCCTCAATTGAGAATGAAGTTCTCAATCCTGTTTTTCAGCCCTTGTGTGCGAACCCCTGTGAACAGAAGGCCCAGACCTCGTCGGAGGAAATGGGATGGACGGTTGCGTCGTCCGGGGCGCCGCTGGACTGCGCAATGAACATCACCGTCTGCATGGTCATGGCGGCAATTCGGCGGGGGTTGACGCCCTCGCGCAACTGTCCTGCTTCGCTCACCTTCTCCATCAGTTCGACGAAGAACGCGAGAAGCGAGGAGTGGGCAACCTTGACCTCGGCCGGATGCGACAGCAGCAACTGGGGGGCGAAATCGGTGAACAGCGGACGCTGAGCAGCTGGGTCGGGACGACAGAACTCGAAAAGAAGCTCGACTGCGATCTTGAGTTGGTCCATCGGTTCGGATGTGCCGGCGGTCGCTGCACGGATCTGTTCGGCGCTACGGCTCAGGGCGTCTTCGAACAATGCCAACAGTAGTTCGTGCTTACCGTCGAATTGGAGGTAGAAGCTACGCAAGGACAGTTTGGACCGGTCGACCACCTCTTGCACGGTGAAGTCGGTGGTGCCTTTTTCGGTGATGATCGACTGTGCCGCATCGAGAAATCGCTGCACGCGTTGCTCTGCGCGAAGCTTTGCGGTCTTGATGGAACGCTCGACCGACCGTTGCTTCCATGCCGGCTCTTCGCTGGGCGTGGTCACCACTGCACCAGCCCCCTTCCGATTGTCAAAAACATGTTTGCACTGTACCGGAGATGTCTGTGTCACAGTGGAACGACCAAGTGTTATTTACATTTTCGAGACTATTACTATCGCTGAGCGAGAATGCTATTCTCAAACAATAATGCACCGCAGCTCCGACAGGGAGGCAGTTCGGGATGCTCTTCGAGTTCGACTCCGATCAGCGACTATGGCAAAACACCGTGCGCGAAGTGACGGCAAAGGAATGCCCGTCGTCGCTGATCCGGGACGTCGTCGACAACGACGCCAACCCGATACAAATTTGGAAAACTTACGTTTCGCTCGGTTGGACCGAGTTGACCGATCCTGATACCGCAGTTGAATTGGCAATCGTCTTGGAAGAGTTGGGCCGAGCGACGGATCCCACTCCCTACCTGGCGACAATGACACAATTTGCTCCACTTTCGAGTGAGCCGATCGATCCTGAGCAGCCGGGAACGGCAGTATTCGAGGGCGTCAGTGCCAGCCGTGACGGAAACGGGTGGCGTCTGGACGGCACGGCGCACCGCGTACTCGACGGTGATCGCGCCGAGAAGTTGGCCGTCGTCACGTCGGCGGGAGTCTTTGTTGTTCCGGCCGCGGACGTCACAGCGACGCGCAGTCCGATTTTCGATCCGGTGCTTCACGTTGCGGAAGTGTCGTTCGACGGCGTGCGGGTCGGCGTCGACCAGCGCAGTAGCGCAGATCCGGCACGGGCCATGGACCTCGCGCTCACCGGAATGGCGCTCACGACAGTCGGAGCGTGTCAGCGCGTCCTTGATCTTGCACTCGACCATGTGCGGAACCGCAAGCAGTTCGGTTCCCTCATCGGATCGTTCCAGGCTGTCCAGCACAAAGCTGCCGACATGCACCTCGCAATCGAGCGTGCCCGTGCCCTCGCGTACTACGCAGCGCTGACGATTGCCGAGAACGACCCGAGGCGGCGGCTGGCCGCGTCCATGGCCAAGGCTGCAGCCGGGGAGTGCCAATCGTTGGTGTTCCGCAACGGAATGCAGCTGTTCGGAGCGATGAGCTTCACCTGGGAAAACGACCTACAGTTTGCGCTCAAGCGTGCCAAAGCCGGTGAGCTACTGCTCGGCGGTGCGGCACAGCATCGGGCGCTGATCGCCGAGGAGTACCGTGCAACTCAACTTTGACGCCGACGTCGAGGAATTCCGGGCAGAGTTCCGCGCTTTCCTGGACGAGAATCTTCCCAGCGAGGCGCAGGCCGCGGAGCGCGCCGGATCCAGCGCGGATATTCCGCAGTGGGCGCGCGAATGGCAGCGTCTGCAGTTCGACAACGGTTGGCTGTTACCGGGCAACCCGCCGGAATTCGGTGGGCGCAATGCTGGGATCCTCGAGCAGTACGTGCATCTGGAGGAACTGTCGAAGCGGCGGATCTATCACAGCTTCAATCCGCAAGGACTGGGCATCATCGCCGCGTCGTTGCTCTCGTTCGGAACCGAGGAGCAGAAAAAGCAGTGGGCCGCACCGATTTTGCGTGCTGAGATCACCGCTGCACTCGGCATGAGCGAGCCAGGCGCAGGTTCGGATCTTGCGTCGCTGCGCACCCGTGCCGATCGTGACGGAGACCATTTTGTGGTCAACGGTCAGAAGGTCTGGACATCCGGCGCGCATGACGCCGACGTGATCCTGACCTTCGTCCGCACCGATCCCGATGCCCCCAAGCATCAGGGCATCAGTGTGCTGATGATCCCCACCGACTCACCAGGCTTGGTTCGCCGGCCCTTTGCATCCATCTGCGCAGACGATGATCTCGACTTCAACGAAGTGTTTTTCACCGATGTGAAAGTTCCGGCAGAGAACCTGATCGGTGAACTGAACAAGGGGTGGTCAGTGGCAACCGGTTCGCTCGGACACGAGCGAAACCTGTTGTGGCTCAGCTTTGCCGATCGCCTGCAAGATCTGATGGCGGACTTCCATCCGGCGACGGACATCGACCGGGATCACTACGCGACGCTCGTGATGGACCATCAGGCGCTGCGTCTGCTCGGTTCGGCAGCGTTGGCTCGCGCTGCTCGCGGTGAACAGGACGTGGCCGCCCTGTCGATACTCAAACTGCTCGGTTCCGAAGCTGTACAACGCTCTTCGGAAGAAGCCTTGATCGCCGCCGGACCCGAAGGTTTGGTTCATCCGGCTTTGACGTCGGCGTACAACCCGATGGACAACGAGGCCTTCAGTTCGAGTTGGTTCGAACGTTATGCACGAAGCTTCGCCGGCACGATCGCCGGTGGAACCTCCGAAATCCAGCGCACTATCGTCGCCGAGCGCGTGCTCGGCCTTCCCCGAAGCTGAGGAGCCTGACATGTACATTCTCTACGAGGTGGCCGACAAGATCGCGACCATCACCCTCAACCGTCCCGAAGTTGCGAACGTCCAGAACATGCAGTTGCTCGACGAACTCGACGCAGCCTGGACCCGTGCGGCCGAGGACGACGACGTCGCGGTGATCGTAGTTCGCGCCGAAGGCAAGCACTTCTCGGCCGGTCACGACCTCAATGATCGTTGGCCCTCGCCCAAGGAAATCACCTTGGAATGGATCTACCGCGCCGAAAGCCGTCGATACCTGGAATACACGTTGCGCTGGCGCAACACTCCCAAGCCGTCGATCGCAGCGGTTCAGGGGCGCATCATCGCGGGTGGCTTGATGCTGTGCTGGCCGTGCGACCTCATCATTGCTTCCGAGGACGCATTGTTCTCCGATCCGGTTGCGTTGATGGGCATCGGCGGCGTCGAATACCACGGTCACACGTGGGAACTCGGCGCCCGTAAGGCAAAGGAAATCCTCTTCACCGGTCGTCCGGTGACGGCCGAAGAGGCTGAGAAGACCGGCATGGTCAACAAGGTTGTGCCGCGCGATCAGCTCGATGCCGAGGCGCGCGCCATGGCCTTGCAGATTGCCGAGATGCCGTCATTCGGCCTCCGTCAGGCCAAGCGCGCAGTCAACCAGACACTCGACGTGCAGGGCTTCTATGCTGCCGTGCAGTCCGTGTTCGACATCCACCAGACCGGTCACGGCAATGCCCTCAGCGTTTCGGGCTACCCGATCCTGGTGAAGTTGGACGAGATGAAGGAAAAGATCAAGTAGGGCCTTCGGCTCTGTGCGCCTTTCTGGTAGTTCGCGCTACCGGAAAGGCGCACAGGGTTATTCCCACCTTGCGGGGGCAGGCTTCTCCAACGTCAGCGGACGTTCGTATGACAAATCCTCGCGGTCGCGGGTGCCGACGAGGTAGCCCTTTTCTGTGAAGAAGGGCGATTGCAGCACCCGTGCGTCGGCGACGAACATTGCCTCGACGGTTGATCTGCGAACTGCAATGCGCCACTGACCCTCTCGCCGTTCCAGGCGATCGAGATAGCGTCCACTGATGAATTGCGCGCTCTTGCCGTCATTGCCGACGAGGACAACGATGACGTAGCTTTCGGCATGTGCGACCTCGCCGTCGATGTCGCACGAGTGCGTGGTGATGTTGTGCGTGTGTACCTGCGAGGTTTCGGCGTGGGCAGTGTTCGCCCATTCACCGTATTCGGGACCCGTATTGGTTGCGAACCCGTGTTCGTCGACGCCGTTGTCGTGGTACGCGGCGGTGATGAGATCGATGTCGTGTCGATCGCATCCGCGGGCGTGCCGGCTGATGCAGTCCAGGATCGCGGTGCGATCCATGAGATAGCGAACATCTTTCTGTAGTGTCTCGAGCTGCTGGGTCTCGGTGGAGTTGTCGAGGGTCATCCTCTGCTCATTTCAGCTGATGTGATGTCGGTGGGAAGTCTGCCGCGATAGACGCATTGGACTATACAGTTGTATAGTCCAATCGTGGCGTGATTCGACCGGCGGTCATATGTCTCCGTCGAGGCCAACCCAATTCTCTGGCAGCATTATTCGCGCCAGACGGTGGCCGGGATCAGCCACTCCAACTTTGGAGGAATCATGCGAATCGGATTGACCGGCGGCGCTTCGTCCACCGACAAAATTGTCCAGCAAGCACAACGAGCAGAGGCAGACGGTTTTACCTCACTCTGGTACGCCAGCACGGTCGCCGGTGATCCGCTGACTGCACTTGCGGTAGCCGGGCGGGCCACGACGTCGATCGAACTCGGAACTGCTGTTCTGCAGACCTATCCGTGCCATCCACTGCTGCAGGCGAATCGCGTTGCTGCCGTAGCAGAGGCCATGGGACGCAAGGGATTCACATTGGGGCTCGGACCTTCGCACGAATCGCTGGTCCGGGACGTGTACGGCTTGTCCTACGACCGCCCGGGTCGCAATACCGAAGAATATGTACAGATCGTCACCGCACTGCTTCGCGGGGAAGACGTCGACTTCCGCGGCGCGGATTGGTCGACGCGCAGTGCCGGCCGGATGGCCAAGGTCGTCCACGACGTCCCGGTGCTGCTCTCCGCCATGTCGCCCCGCATGTTGCGGGTGGCAGGACAATACGCCGATGGCACGGTGTTATGGATGGCGTCGGGCAAGGTGATCGAGTCCCACATCGCTCCCGCGCTCCATACTGCTGCGGAATCTGCGGGTCGCCCAGCGCCTCGAATTGTCGCCGGGTTGCCGGTGGCGGTTCACGACGATGCCGACGAAGCTCGCGCCGCTGTTGCTGCAAATGCCACCGCGTATGCCGGAATGCCCAACTATCAACGGGTTCTCGACGCCGGCGGAGCAAGCAGCCCAGCGGATGTGGCGATTGTCGGCAACGCTCGATCGGTGCGCGCACAATTGCAGTCCCTGGTGGATGCCGGTGCGACCGATATCTGGGCTGCCGTCTTCCCCGTCGGTGCGGACCGGAAGGAATCCGTCCGCCGGACCACTGATCTTCTCGCCGAAATGGCAACTCCGGTAACAGGGTAACTTCCGGGAGGAACCGAATGAGGTACGACGTGGACACGGTGGCACAGCAGGATTCGGATGAGGTTGCCCGAGCTGTTGTGTCCGTGCGGCGGCTGACAGCGGCTGTAGCGGCCGCCCGCTCCGACATGCCGGGGCTCTCTGCCGTGGCCTCGCGGATACATGCTCTCGCTGACGATCTCGAGGCTCGCTCCTGCTCTGCCGCGGAGCGGGTGAATCAGATGAACACTATCGGCAGGATCGTCCGATACAGTCCGGTAGTCGGATCCGCCAATGTGCTTGCAGCTCCGCTCCACTTGCGTCACATCGGCGACGGTAACGAGGGGACAGTCACTTTTTCGGTCGCGCATCAGGGTTCCCTCGGAGTAGTGCATGAGGGTTTTGCGGCGATGGTCCTCGACGTTGCTCTCGCGGAAGCGAACATGGCAGCAGGAGTCCCCGCCATGACAGCAGGTTTGACGCTTCGCTACCACCACCCGATGCCGGTGTGCTGCGACCTGACGGTACGGGCCTGGCATGTGTACGTAGACGGCCGAAAGTCGTGGTGCCGTGGAGAAATCTGGTGGGAACACGACCTGTGCGTGAGTGCAGAAGGACTGTTCATCGTTCCGCGCGAAGGAGGGGCTCGTGGCCAGGATCGACAGGGCTGACGTGATTAACCCGTCACCGATCGACGACGCGGCGGACGGACTGCGGCGATTGACTGACCTTCTCCTGAGGGTGGACGAGAACGATCCCGCCCTGGTCGCGGTAGCCGACGAACTCGACCGCATCGAAGCGGCGCTCGAGCAGAACGCTGGACCCGTGGAGTTCCGTGACCCTGTCAGTGGGAGAGGCAATGCCCTCGCACCGCCCCTGGATATGGAGAGATTGCCTGACGGCACTGTCCGGGCGACCGGCTCGCTCGGCCTGCCCTACCAAGGACCGCAGGGACTTGTGCATGGTGGGATGTCGGCGCTGATGCTCGATCACATACTCGGCCTGACACACCCGGAGGGATCGACCCTTCTGGAGGAACTGGTGGTGCGCTACCACCAGCCGCTCCCACTCTTCGAAGGCGTTGTGATCACCGGTCGTCGGATGAGCGATGAAGACGAGAAGGTCCGCGCTCACGGTGAGATCACCGTGGACGGGTACCTGGCGGTGGGGGGGGGGGGGGGGGGGGCGGGGGGGGCCCCCCCCCCCCCCCCCCGGGGGGGGGGGGGGGGGGGGGGGGGGGGGGCGGGGGGGGGGGCGGGGGGGGGGGGGGGGGGGGGCCGCGCGGGGGGGGGGGGGGGGGGGGGGCGGGGGGGGGGGGGGGGGGGGGGGGGGGGGGGGGGACGACCTGACTTGTGTGAGCTCAGCTCAGTTGCGTCAGACGTGGAGCAAATCCCTGAGTTCGGATGGTTGCCCCCGCCTCACGGGTGAGTTCCCGTGCACTGCCGAGCAATCCGTCGAGAAGCATGGCCCGACGGACGTGACGGTGAAGGTCGTGTTCGGCAGTGAAACCGATCCCGCCGAGTACTTGCTGGCAGTGGCGGGCCGTTGTCAGAGCGGCTTTGCCGGCCGCGGCCTTCGCCAGCAGCGAGCCGAGGTCGTCGGTGGCGGTATTCAACGTTGCTTCCGCGCCCTCGATGGCGACCAGCGTCTCGGCAAGCCGATGACGAACAGCCTGGAACGATGCCACCGGCTTACCGAACTGCATGCGGTTCAAGGCATGGGTGCGGGCGAGATCGAGCATTGCGCGACTGGTACCCACCAACCACCATCCGAGTGCCCGGCGACCCGCCGCGAGCGGGACGGCATCACCGGCCTCCACGACGCGTAGCGGAACATCGGTGTCCAATGTTGTTCCGGGTCCCTCGCTCCGTTCCCACAGGACCCAGCGCCCACCGGAGTACGGCAGCGCGACGGTACCGCCCACGGGCAGACTCAGCGCGGTATCGGCCAACACCACGTCGTTGACCAGTGGTGCATGGGCGCCGGTCTCGCCGAGCAGGCGAAATACCAGAGGCACTGCTACATCGGGCATTTCGGTGAGCATCTCGGTCCAACCGAGTTCGGTCATGGCGGCATCGAGTTTGCTGCCGGACACACTGAGCATTGTCTTGCGGAGCGTTTCGGTGAGCAGATTCAGCTCGTCGTCGTGCATGCTCATTCCTTCCCCAGATCCAGCAGCCGCCGCGCGATGATGTTGCGCTGAATTTCAGCTGTACCGCCGTAGATGGTGGCTGCACGCGAGTACAGGAACTCCGACCGCCATGGCGTCTCGTCGAGTTCGATGGTGCCAGGCAACAAGTCGCGCACGGTATCGAACAACTGCTGCTCGGAGGTCGCCAGCAGAACCTTGTCGATCGATGTCTCCGGGCCGATCTTTGCGCCCTCCGCCAATCGGGTTTGTGTCGCGAGGGACCGGGCTCGCACGGTGTGCAGTGCCAGGTAGGCGGCGCCGAGTTCGGCGTCATCTGTTGCGTCTGTGTCGGATTCGGCGAGCAGCTGATCCAGACGGGAGAACAGGTACGCGATCCGATGCCAGAAGCACGTGGAACGCTCATGGGGCAGTAGATCCATCGCCACTCGCCAACCGTCGCCCGGCTTGCCGAGCATGCGGTCCGCCGGAACGACGACGTCGTCGAAGTAGACCTCGGCAAACTCGTCGACTCCGTGCATGGTGCGCAGCGGCCGGACGGTGATGCCTGGAGTGTCCATGTCGACGAAGAAGGCGGTAATTCCGTCGTGGCCCGGCCCGGTACGGGTGAGCAGGACACATCGCGCCGAATACTGAGCCAGCGACGTCCAGACTTTCTGACCGTTGACAACCCAGTTTTCCCCGTCTCGGACTGCCCGGGTGCTCAGCGACGCGAGATCGCTACCCGAACCGGGTTCGGAGAAGCCCTGGCACCATTGCTCACGTCCACTGAGAAGTCGCGGAACCATTTCCGCTGCCAACTCCGGCCGGGCGTACGAAATCATCGTGGGAGCAAGGACTTCGATCATCGAGTAGATGCCGGGCTCGGCGAGGTCGCGAGTGGCAACTTCCTCGCCGAGAACCGCACGCAGGACAGCGGGCCCACCGAGCCCGCCGACCTCCTCGGGCCAGCCGTACCGCATCCAACCCGCGTCGAACAGTGCACCTCGAACGCGGCCGAGCTGTTCTACCTGACCGTCGAGCGAATGATCGGATCCGGGGGAGAGATCGTTTTCGGCCAGCCAGGTCTGAACGGCCGACCGAAATTCGGGGACGTTCATGCCCCCGGACGATCGAAAGCGTGAGGAATACCCGAATCATGATCGCCGTTGCGGCGCAGGAACGTCATCGCGCGCGTCTGCAGCCGCCAACCGTCTTCGGTGCGCAGGTACGTATCGCTGTAGTAGCCGATCCGCATGTCGTGCGTTGCATGATCGACGAAGCACAGTGTCTGGCTTCCGGTTGCCGTGTCGGCACCGGTGAATTCGACGACGGGTGTCCCCGTCATGAACAGCCCCTGGGGAGCGGCCGCAACCAGAGCGGGAAACTCGTCGAGTGGGTACTTGTCGCCGAAAGCGCTGTACGTGCCGTCCGGAGTGAACACAGCGACAACACCGTCGACATCGCCCTTGGTCATGTTGACCGCATAGCGAGCGAGAAGTTGCGAGATCTCCATGATCTCGTCAGTTGTTGACATAAATCTTTCCGCCCTTCATGACGAAGCCGACTCGCTGGGTAACCGTGATGTCCTCCAACGGATCTCCGGGTACCGCAATGATGTCGGCGAGTAGACCTTCGGCCAGACGGCCACGGTCGGTGACGTTGATGAGATCTGCGGCGACGGTGGTGGCCGCCCGCAACACCGCGATATTGCTCATGCCGCGAGAGACGAGGGCAACCAGTTCGTCTGCATTCTTTCCGTGCGGGATTGCCGGCGCATCGGTGCCTACGGCGATCTTCACACCGGCGTCGTATGCCGCCTTGACCGAAAGTCGTGCACGCGGGAACATTTCGGCCGCCTTGGCCTGTAGCTCCGGCGCGGCCTTGGAGGTATCCATGGCGTCGGCCAAGCGCGTGGTCGGCACCAGGAAGGTGCCGTGCTCGACCATCATTGCGATGGCCTCGTCGTCGACCAGGAAGCCGTGCTCGATGCAGTCGATGCCGGCTTCGATTGCCGCCTTCACTGCTTCTGCGCCGTGCGTGTGCGACGCGACACGCAGACCGCGTCGGTGCGCCTCGTCCACGATCGCACGCAGTTCTTCGTTGGAATAGTGTTGCGCACCAGGTAGTCCGGTGTGTGACATGACTCCACCCGAAACGCAGACCTTGATCAACTGAGCGCCGTGCTTGATCTGGTAGCGAACAGCCTTACGGCACTCGTCGACACCGTTGGCGATGCCCTCTTCGATAGTCAGGTCCAACACGCCGGGAGCAAACGCCGCGAACATCGTCGGATCGAGGTGGCCACCAGTGGGAGTGATCGCGTGGCCGGCCGGGATGATTCGCGGTCCGTCGACCCAACCCGCATCGATTGCCTTGCCGAGAGCCACGTCGAGCAGGTAGCCACCGGTTTTCACGAACAGTCCCAGGTTGCGAACAGTGGTGAAACCCGCGCGCAGAGTGCGACGTGAGTTGCCGACGGCACGCAGCATCCGGAGCGGCGGATCATCCTGAACCGTTGAGTAGACCGGCTTTTCGCCGCGTCCACCCATCAGCAGGTTTACCTCCATGTCCATGAGTCCGGGAAGAAGAATCTGGTCGCCGAGGTCGACGATTTCGCCTTCGGGTGTTCCGCCGATTCCGACGATCTTGCCTTCGTCGACCTTGATGACGGCCGGCCGGACGATCTCGCCGCTGTCGACGTCGAGCATTCCCGCTGCTTTGAGTGTGATCATGTTCAGTCCCTTTGAGATCAGAAGATCAGAAGATCAGACGATCGGTAGATCGGGTCAGACGACGGGTTCGACGGTGACGGCTACGTAGGCTGCGCCGCTGTCGGGGACGCGGGGTTGTTTCCAGACTTCGATGGGGAAGGTGACCATGACGAAGGATTGCATGAGGTGTACGAGTGCTCGTGCGTCGTCGGGTAGGTCGTCGAGGGGGAATTTGTCGCAGTAGGTGATGGCGTCTTCGAGTCGGTTGAAGGCGGCGTCGTAGAAGTCTTGCATTTCGGGCATGGTGGAGGCGAGGCGTTTTGCGTAGCGTTCGCCTTCGGTGGGGAGGATCCAGTCGGCGAAGCGTTCGAGGTCGGCGAAGTCAGTTGGTAGTGGCATCGCGGTGCTCCTTGACGTGTGTTCGTGCGGTGTGGTGAAGGTGGCGGATGAGGAGTTCTTGGTCGCAGAGGGGGAATTCGGTGACGGTGCGGGTGGCCATCATTGTTTGTGAGGCTTCGAGGGTGTTCGCGTCTTGGAGTGCGTATTCCTTGAAGGTGACTGCGGCGAGTTCGTGTGCGAGTCGTTCGCGGGTGTTCTTGGGGGGTACGAAGTAGAGGCTGGCTTCGAAGATGTGTTTGTCGACTGCGGTGGGCCAGTAGTGGTAGGTGAGGTACCAGCCTGGTGCCCAGATGAGGAGCATGAAGTTGGGGAAGATGGTGAAGCTGTCTTCGCCCCAGGCTGCGTGGCGTGCGGGGTTGAGTGTGGGGGGTAGGGGGTCGAGGCCTTCGATGTCGGGGCGGTCCCAGGGGCCGAAGAGTCCGCTGCGCAGTGCGCGTTCGATGGGCTTGACCATGTTGAGGTCTTTCGGCGGTGCCATTCCGCCCCATGAGGAGATGAGGGAGTGGGGTCCGTCGAGTTCGTAGTGGAGTGCTTCGAAGCCGGTGGCGGCGAGTTTGTCTGCTTCGGCCTTGGTTGCCTGCTTCTGGTGCAGGATGGGGGCGTGGTAGAACTCGGCGAATGCGTCGATGAAGAGTTTCCAGTTGCTGCCGATTTCGGCGCGGTAGCTGTAGACCTCGGTCATTTCGTGGAAGGGGTAGCCTTCGACGCCCTTGAGCATGGGGCCGAGGTATTCCTCGAGGCTTTGCTGGGGGTTGAGGTTGACGAAGATGAAGCCTTGCCAGGTTTCGCAGGTGACTTCGACGAGTCCGTAGTCCTGCTTGTCGACGTCGAAGAATTCGCCTTCTTGTTGGATGAAGGAGAGTTTGCCGTCGAGGTCGTAGCGCCAGGCGTGGTATTTGCAGGTGAACTGGCGGCAGGTGCCTGAGGTTTCGTCGCCGGGGATTTCGTTCCATACCAGCTTGTTTCCGCGGTGGCGGCAGACGTTGTGGAATGCGCGGATGGTTCCGTCGGCGCCTTTGACGATGATCAGGGAGGTGTTGACGGCGGCGAGTTCTTTGGTGAAGTAGCTGCCGGTGCGGGGGACTCGTTCGACGCGTCCGACGTTGAGCCAGGTGCGTTTGAAGATTGCTTCGCGTTCGGCTTCGTAGTGTTCGGGGTCGATGGAGTCGGTGTAGTCGACGGGTGCGGTGCCGAGGTGGGGATACTGTTCGGTCCAGCTTCCCGCGGCCGGTTTGGCGAAGTGTGGCACGGTCTACTCGCTTTCGTGGTCTGGCTCGATGCCAAATGAGTTGAAGGCCATGGCCATCAGGCCATAGCAGCCGACGGTGAAGACAAAATCCATCAGCTGTCGTTTGTCGAAGTACTCGCTGAGTGCAGCCCAGGTCTCGTCGGAGACGATCGAATCGACTTCGAGCTCTTCGACGGCGCGCAACACCGTGATGTCGGGTTCGACGAGGGCTTCGCCGCGCATCGCCGATTCGATCTCGGTCGGCGTCAGGCCTGCTTCCTCCTGGGCGATGATGATGTGGTGGGTCTTCTCGTAAGCGCAGTTTCGGCGCGTTGCAACCCTCAGGATGGCGAGTTCGCGCAGGCGCGGCGGAAGGCTGTTGCGGTACAGCATTCGCGTGCTGAAGATGAGGAAGTCCCTGGTCAGTTCAGGGTGATTCACCAGAGTGGACAGAGCCGGTCCGGCACCTTCCGGGTTCTGCCGCTCACGGGGCAGCATTCCGCGCAACGACATTCGGACCTGGTCGTCCCAATCTGCTTCGGGTAACGGAGATAGCCGCATCAGATGTTCGTTTCCTTTGCTGTCATCGAAAGGTGCAATATTTTCGATCTCATCTTTGAGAATCACATTCTCTTTAACTGAGCGCAATATTTCCACAGTCCTCACCCGTCGTCAACGTCGGCCGGGTTCGGTCGGTCTACACACAAAAAACACGCGGTGTTCGACAGACGAACACCGCGTGAGATTCAGGGTCTGCTCGACCCGTTAGAGGTCGACATCACTCACGGCGACTCGGCATCTCGAATCCTGACAGGATCACGGCATTGGTCTCGGCAGCACTCTCGCGCAACACCTTTGCCTCCTGGTACTCGTCGGACTCGTACCAAGTACGTGCCGCCTCGACCGATGCGAACTCGAGGACGACTGTCCGGTCGCCGTGCCAATCGCCCTCGAGTACGCGAGGTGTCGTCTCGACCGACAGAACTGTGGCGCCGCCCTTTGCCAGTGAGGGCGCAGATGCCCGGCCATAGGCATTCATGCCGGCTTCGTCCTTGACGGCTTCGGTCAAGATGACATATCCCTTGGGCATTGCGTACTCCTGGTTGTCGTGATTGATGGTTGAAAGTGAAGTCAGGTCAGGGTGATTGCGCGCTCGGGGCAATTCGAGACAGCGTCACGAACTGCACCTTCCGAGTCTGTCGGAACCTCGTCGGCAATCGCCTCGGCGTAACCGTCGTCGGTGAGAGTAAAGACCTCAGGGGCGATCGTGAGGCAGACGCCGTGCCCCTTGCATCCGTCCGGGTCGACAGTGACCTTCATCAGGCGCCCTCCTCGGCGAGCGTGTACTCGAGATTCAAGTTGGTGAGACCGCGGAGGATGAACGTCGGAACATACTGGAAATTACGGTTATCCGCCGTTCCGTGAATACTCTCCGAAATTCGGATGTCCGTGGTGCGGTCCAGAAGGCGCTCGAGGCAAATCCGGGCTTCCGTACGAGCGAGTGGGGCGCCGGGGCAGCTGTGAATGCCACGGCCGAAGGCGATGTGTGTGCGGGAATTGGGTCGATCGATGTCGAACGTCGCAGCATCCGGGAACTGGCGCGGATCGCGATTGGCGGCGCCGTTGACCAACATCACCGTGGTTCCTGCCGGGATATCCACTCCGCCAATGGTTGTGGGAACCCGAGAGAGCCGGAAATCGCCTTTGATCGGGCTTTCGATCCGCAGTGTCTCTTCGATGAAGTTGGGAATGCGGTCGCGTTCCTTGCGTAGAAGTGCTTGGAGCTCCGGCTCTTCCGCAAGGATCTTCAGTGCGGAGCTGAGCAGGCGGACCGTGGTTTCCTGGCCGGCCGAAAAAAGGTTGGCAGCAACATGTACAACGTCTGCGACATCGGGGGTCGAGCCGTCCGGGAACGTTGCGGTGGCCAAACCGGTCATGACATCGTCACGTGGTTCACGGCGACGGCCCTCGACGTAGGCGGTGAACTGTGCGTACAGGAATTCCATCGGAGTGTGGGCCATCGTGTCGTCACCGGTGCTTCCGACACCGCCGCCCCCACCACCGTGAGGTTGTCCGAGATTCCGAACAAAATCGTTGCGATCGTCCTCGGGAACACCGAGCAGATCGGCGATGGCCAGCAACGCATACGGGAGGGCGAACTCGCTGATGAATTCACCTTCGCCGCCCTCGAGTGCCTTGTCCAGCAACTGGTCTGCGAGCGTCCACATCCAGTCCTCGTTCTCCTTGAGGCGCTTGGGGGTGATCAATCGCATGAGCAGCGCGCGGTGATCGGTGTGCATCGGGGGATCGAGTGTCGGAAGCTGATCGTTCATCGGGAGCTTGTGGCGGTGCAGTTCGATCAATTCCGAGACGTCGTCGCCTTCGAGCGGGACCGGGAAACCTGGAAACGGCCCGGTAACCGACGTGCACGACGAGAATGTCACGCTGTCCTGCAGCACCTCCACGGCTTCCTCGTACCCCGTCACCATGACTACGTCGTGGTGCGGTTCGCGCTTGACGGGGCATTGACCGCGCATCGCCTCGAAGTACGGATACGGGTCCACGACAAGATCGTCGTCTTTGAAAAAGTTCTTGGTCTCGAAGTCGGTCATGGCTACACCGTTTCCCGCGACATCGCTCGCGCGTATGTCTCGATTCTTGAGGCGAGGGGCTGCTCACCTGAGTCAGTGGGTCATTTCGAACAGTGGGACATTTTCAGAAGGATGGTTCGGTGAGACGGTTCAGGACCGCGTCACCGCCGTCTACGACCTTGGGCTGATGCCAGATTTCGACGCACATCGCGACCATGATGACGGAGTGCACCAGGCGGAGCAGATTGCGCGCGTCGTCGGGGAGATCGTCGAGCGGAAACTTGTCGCAGTAGGCAAGAGCGTCTTGAAGGACGGGGAAACCGGCGTCGTAGAACGCCTGCATCGTTGCCATGCTGCTCGTCATCCGCATATTCCAGCGTTCAGCCTCCGTTTCGAGACTCCACACGGCGGCAAAACCCTCGAGTTCCGAGAATTCCTGAGGGAGAAGAGGGTTGATGTTCGTCATGCATTCACCCCGGAGCCTTGGTAGTTCGCGACCCAGTCGGCAACGGACTTGTGGAAATGCCGGACGAGGAGTTCCTGGTCGTTGAGTGGGAAGTCGCTCGAATTGCCCAAAGCGTCGAGACCCTGCTGAGTTCCGACGAGGGTGCCGGCGTCCTGCAGAGCGAACTCCTTGAACATGACGACGGCGCATTCCTGTGCAGCGCGGTCGCTGGCGTTTTTGGCCGGTGGGAAGAAGAGTGTGCCCTCGAACCGGTGCGTGTTGTGCGACGTAGGCCAGTAGCGGTAGACGAGGTACCACCCGCTCGCCCAGATCAGGATCTCCAGGTTGGGGAAGATCTGGAAGTTGTCGGCCGCCCAGGCCTTGATGCGTCCAGGGTTGGTTCCGGACAGCTCGCCCCCGAGATCGGGTTCGTTCCACGGGCCGAACAAGCCGCTGCGCGTTTCCATTTCGATCGGATACTGGAAATTGGCCGGCCACAGTCGACGCGGAACGCTGGACGTGGACACCATTCGATGGGGCCCGTCGAGTTGATAGTGCGGCGCCTCGAATCCCTTCATCATCTGGGGCCTGGCGTCGGGGGTTGCTTCCTGGGTATGCAGCGACGGGACGTGGTAGTACTCCTGGAATGCGTCCAGGAAGACTTTCCAGTTGCAGTCGATGTCGGCGCTGAAATCGTAGCGCTCGGGCATCTCCTCGAACGGATACCCCGCCAGATCGGTGATCATCGAACCGAGGAATTCGGTAAGAGTGGTGGGAGGTTCCTTGGCGAGATTGACGAAGATGAACCCGGCCCAGACATCGCAATGCACCGGGACCAGTCCGTAATCGGCCTTGTCCAAGTCGAAGAACTCGCCCTCCTGCTGTACAAACGTCAGCGACCCGTCGAGCGAGTAACGCCACGCGTGGTACTTGCAGGTGAAGGCGCGGCACGAGCCGCTGGTCTCCGCACTGGGAATCTCGTTCCACACCAACTTGTTTCCGCGGTGACGGCAGATGTTGTGGAAGGCGCGAACCTGCCCCTCCAGATCGCGCACGATGATGAGCGAGGTATTGGCGACCTCGATTTCCTTGGTGAAATAGCGACCTTTGTCGGCGACGTCCTCGACGCGCCCGACATTGAGCCACGCCTGCTTGAACACTGCTTCGCGTTCGGCTTCGTAGAATTCGGGCGAAATGCAGTCCTGATAGGACACCGGCCCGGTTCCGACGTCCGGATAGTGCTGGGTCCAGCTTCCTTCGGCAGGTTTGGGAAAGAGTGCCATGCGGATGTCCTTCTATAGTGGCGGCGCTTCCGATGCTTCCCAGCGCGCCGTCAATTGTCAAGAATTGCATTCTGTTACAAGAGTATTCGTATCCTAGGCAGTGATGCCAAGACTTTGTCCGTAATTGTGCATTGTGGTGCAACATATTTCGATATCTCGGGCAGTGCGGGCGAAAATGAAAAGACCGCAACGCCCGGCATGCGTGAAGATGTGCATGCCGGACGCTACGGTCTGTGCAGTTTTGCTTGCTTCCCAAGAGCTTTCGCGCGAATCTGTGTCTAGACGATCAGACGACGGGTTCGACGGTGACGGCTACGTAGGCTGCGCCGCTGTCGGGGACGCGGGGTTGTTTCCAGACTTCGATGGGGAAGGTGACCATGACGAAGGATTGCATGAGGTGTACGAGTGCTCGTGCGTCGTCGGGTAGGTCGTCGAGGGGGAATTTGTCGCAGTAGGTGATGGCGTCTTCGAGTCGGTTGAAGGCGGCGTCGTAGAAGTCTTGCATTTCGGGCATGGTGGAGGCGAGGCGTTTTGCGTAGCGTTCGCCTTCGGTGGGGAGGATCCAGTCGGCGAAGCGTTCGAGGTCGGCGAAGTCAGTTGGTAGTGGCATCGCGGTGCTCCTTGACGTGTGTTCGTGCGGTGTGGTGAAGGTGGCGGATGAGGAGTTCTTGGTCGCAGAGGGGGAATTCGGTGACGGTGCGGGTGGCCATCATTGTTTGTGAGGCTTCGAGGGTGTTCGCGTCTTGGAGTGCGTATTCCTTGAAGGTGACTGCGGCAGTTCGTGTGCGAGTCGTTCGCGGGTGTTCTGGGGGTACGAAGTAGAGGCTGGCTTCGAAGATGTGTTTGTCGACTGCGGTGGGCCAGTAGTGGTAGGTGAGGTACCAGCCTGGTGCCCAGATGAGGAGCATGAAGTTGGGGAAGATGGTGAAGCTGTCTTCGCCCCAGGCTGCGTGGCGTGCGGGGTTGAGTGTGGGGGGTAGGGGGTCGAGGCCTTCGATGTCGGGGCGGTCCCAGGGGCCGAAGAGTCCGCTGCGCAGTGCGCGTTCGATGGGCTTGACCATGTTGAGGTCTTTCGGCGGTGCCATTCCGCCCCATGAGGAGATGAGGGAGTGGGGTCCGTCGAGTTCGTAGTGGAGTGCTTCGAAGCCGGTGGCGGCGAGTTTGTCTGCTTCGGCCTTGGTTGCCTGCTTCTGGTGCAGGATGGGGCGTGGTAGAACTCGGCGAATGCGTCGATGAAGAGTTTCCAGTTGCTGCCGATTTCGGCGCGGTAGCTGTAGACCTCGGTCATTTCGTGGAAGGGGTAGCCTTCGACGCCCTTGAGCATGGGGCCGAGGTATTCCTCGAGGCTTTGCTGGGGGTTGAGGTTGACGAAGATGAAGCCTTGCCAGGTTTCGCAGGTGACTTCGACGAGTCCGTAGTCCTGCTTGTCGACGTCGAAGAATTCGCCTTCTTGTTGGATGAAGGAGAGTTTGCCGTCGAGGTCGTAGCGCCAGGCGTGGTATTTGCAGGTGAACTGGCGGCAGGTGCCTGAGGTTTCGTCGCCGGGGATTTCGTTCCATACCAGCTTGTTTCCGCGGTGGCGGCAGACGTTGTGGAATGCGCGGATGGTTCCGTCGGCGCCTTTGACGATGATCAGGGAGGTGTTGACGGCGGCGAGTTCTTTGGTGAAGTAGCTGCCGGTGCGGGGGACTCGTTCGACGCGTCCGACGTTGAGCCAGGTGCGTTTGAAGATTGCTTCGCGTTCGGCTTCGTAGTGTTCGGGGTCGATGGAGTCGGTGTAGTCGACGGGTGCGGTGCCGAGGTGGGGATACTGTTCGGTCCAGCTTCCCGCGGCCGGTTTGGCGAAGTGTGGCACGGTCTACCTCTCGTTCTCATGTTCGTGTTCCGCCGCGATGCCGAAGCGTGATTTGGCTGTGCGCTGCGGCTGGTTCGGCTGGTACAGATTTCTGAAGGATGCACTCTCTCGAATGAGAATGCGATTCTCAACAACGAAATTCAGACTGCCATACGCGAATGTCGGTAGTCAACCGCTATCGCCGGAGTTTGGAGAAATCCCAGCTCACGATGTTCTCCGGAACGAGTTGGAGCCAGCCGTGCCGGCCGTCGTAACTGAAGTTCCCGTCCTTGCCGATGTACTTGTCGGCAAACAGGCGCTCGGGGGTGATCAAGGCGTCGTCCGGTTCCCCGTGGCGAGGTATTTCGCCTACTTGTCGCACCTTTCCCTCCAGCTCAACGCCGCGTAGGCCGAGGAAGTCCGTATCTCCCTCGTCGACGATGACGCTTACCCGGGGATCGAGTTCGAGATCGGTCCACCGTCTGCTCCGGGTGAGTGAATTGAGCCAGATCGAGGTTCCGTCCCAGACGAACCACAGGGCGCTGACGTGCGGTCTTCCGCTCTGTCCGACGGTCGCCACTCGGCAGATCGGCTGCGCGGAGAGGAACGTATGGCGTTCCTCCTCTGTCATGGCGATGGCGGTTCCACGACGCTGTCCTGACATTTTTCCTCCTGCGAATAGTCAAAGAGAGCTTGATTCTCTAGTATGGAGAATATAATTTCCTAGGAAGTCGTCAATTTGGACGATCCACCGACGAGTACCTGTCGGCTCGGCCTGATTTCTTCGCGTCGACACTTGACGCCCACAGGTTCGGCCCTGCTCGGCGATCGACCTATCGAAAGGGGAGGTTCACCATGACCGCACCAATACCTTTGCGGCCGGGAGGCCAGCTCGCCAGTTCCGTGTGCACCACGCGGGTGATCGTCGTCCGCGCACCTGCAGCCGGAAACCCGGTAATCGCCTGTGGGGGTAGCCCAATGGTTCCCGCTGCGCCGGGGCAGGCGGCCGCCTCAACAGTCACCGACGCGGTCACGCTCATCGGGAAACGCTATGTAGACGCCGATCAGAGCCTCGAAGTGCTGTGCACGTCGTCCGGAGTAGGTGAACTGAGCTGCGACGGCGTTGCCATGACCCTCAAGGCTGCCAACGCGCTCCCCGCCTCCGATTGAACATGTAGACAGCAACGAAAGTCGGTGCGGGAGTTCGGGTAACCGGGCGCCGCACCGACGAGCCTTCAGGTGATGCACAGCAGAGGAGTCGATTGTGTCCGGCGGTATGAATTTCGAACTGACCGAGGATCAGGAATTGATCCGCAAGTCGGTCGCTGAACTGGTGAAGAAGTTCGACGATCAGTACTGGATGGAGAAGGACCGGGCGCACGAGTTCCCCGTCGAGTTCTACAACGCCATCGCCGAGGGCGGTTGGCTGGGAATGACCATCCCCGAGGAATACGGCGGTCACGGGCTCGGAATCACCGAAGCCACAATACTTCTCGAAGAGGTGGCCAGGTCCGGTGGCGGCATGAACGCCGCCAGTTCGATTCACCTGTCCATCTTCGGAATGCATCCGGTGGTGGTCCACGGGTCCGATGAACTCAAAGCGCGAACACTGCCGCGTATTGCGTCAGGTGACCTGCATGTCTGCTTCGGAGTGACGGAACCGGGTGCCGGTCTGGACACGTCTCGAATCTCGACCTTCGCCAAGCGCGACGGAGACCACTATGTGGTCAACGGGCGTAAGGTATGGATCTCGAAAGCACTTGAATCCGAGAAGATTCTGCTTCTGACCCGTACCGAGCGTTATGACGACGTCAAGAAGAAAACCGACGGAATGACGTTGTTCCTGACCGATCTGGACCGCAGTTGTGTCGACATCCGGCCGATTGCGAAAATGGGTCGAAACGCTGTCACGTCCAACGAATTGTTCATCGACAATCTTCGGATTCCCGTCGAGGACAGGGTTGGTGAGGAAGGTAAGGGGTTCTCGTATCTCCTCGACGGCCTGAATCCGGAACGCATGCTCATCGCGTCCGAGGCGCTCGGTATCGGCCGGGTGGCACTCGAGAAAGCAGTGAAGTACGCCAACGAGCGTGAGGTATTCGGTCGGCCGATCGGCATGAATCAGGGCATTCAGTTTCCGCTTGCGGACGCGCTCGCCCATCTTGATGCCGCAGAGCTGGTGCTGCGCAAGGCAACCTGGTTGTACGACCAGGGCAATCAGTGTGGCCGCGAAGCCAACACGGCCAAGTATCTGTGTGCCGAAGCAGGTTTTGCCGCTGCGGACCGAGCACTGCAAACTCACGGTGGGATGGGCTATTCCGAGGAATACCACGTCGCCCGCTACTTCCGTGAGGCCCGACTGATGCGGATTGCACCCATCAGTCAGGAAATGATTTTGAACTATCTGGGATCACATACTTTGGGAATGCCGAGGAGCTACTGATGACCGCAACCAATCCGATGTTCGACTTGACGGGACGATCAGCACTGGTCACCGGCGCGGCCGGCGGTATCGGCTCCGCCGTTGCGCGGGCGTTTGCGACGGCTGGCGCGACCGTGCTGGTCACCGACGTCGACGGTGACGCGGCAGCTGCTGTTGCAGAACGTATTACGGCGGCGGGTGGCAAGGCGGACAGTTTTGCGCTCGACGTCAGGGACCGTGCAGCCGCCGACGCCGCGGTGGCACGCGCTGCCGGTTTCACCGAGGGGAAGCTGCACATCCTGGTGAACAATGCCGGGGTGACCGCGCCCGCGATGTTCAAGGATCTTGCGCAGGATTCGTTCCAGCGGATGCTCGACATCCACCTGCTCGGCGCATTCCATTGCTCGCAGGCAGCTTTGCCGTTCCTGGCTACCGACGGGACAGGGCGAATCATCAACGTGACGTCCTCGGCCGGAATCACCGGAACGCTCGGCCAGGTGAACTACTCGGCCGCGAAGGCCGGGATCATCGGCCTGACCAAGTCTCTGGCTCGGGAACTGGCGCGTAAGAACATCCTGGTCAACGCACTTGCCCCATTGGCTGCAACGCCGATGACCGAGACCATTCGCACCGACGAGAAGTTCGCCGCGAACATGATGACGCGAATCCCGTTGCGCCGCTGGGCGGAGCCCGAGGAAATCGCGGGTGCCTTTGTGTTCCTGGCGTCGAATGCCTCTTCCTTCGTCACCGGGCAGGTGCTGCCGGTGGATGGTGGCATGGTGATGTGATGTCGGGTTCGGAGCCTGCCGCGGGCTCCTCTGCTACATCAGGGGGGCCGCTCGCGGGAATTACCGTGGTGACGTTGGAGCAAGCCGTGTCCGCTCCGATGTGTACGCGTACGTTGGCGGATTTCGGCGCCCGCGTGATCAAGGTCGAGAATCCGCAGGGTGGCGATTTCGCGCGAGACTACGACGATGTCGTGAATGGTCTTGCCGCACATTTTGTCTGGGCCAATCGCGGTAAGGAATCAGTCACCTTGAACTTGAAGTCCGAGGCCGGGATCGAAACCATGCACAGGCTGTTGGACAAGGCTCACGTGTTGGTGTCGAACTTGGCGCCGGGCGCGATGGCACGACTTCGTCTGTCGGCGAGTGATCTGGCCGAACGGCATCCGGATTTGATCACGGTGGAAATCGACGGCTACGGCGCCGGCGGTCCGCTGTCGCACAAGCGGGCGTACGACCTTCTCGTCCAGGCAGAGTCCGGTGCATGTGCCGTCACCGGACGCCCGGGCGAGCCGGCAAAACCCGGACCGCCCGTCGCCGATATCTCCTCGGGACTGTATGCGGCGCTGTCGATCCTGGCGCTGCTGTGCGGTAAGGGGCGCGGAAACGGCGGCGAACTGTCGTCGGTGTCGGTGAGTCTGTTCGACACCATGACGGAGTTGATGGGCTACCCGCTCACGTACACGAAGTACTCGGGGATCGATCAGCAACCATTGGGGATGAGTTCGCCTGCAGTATCACCGTACGGTTCGTACGGGACCCGAGACGGGCAGACGGTTGTACTCGGCACGACCAACGACCGTGAATGGCAGCGACTTGCCCGCGAGATACTGGAGCGTCCCGACCTGGCGGACGACACGCGGTTTGCCGGCAACTCCGGGAGGGTTCGTCATCGGGAGGTTCTCGACGAGGCCATCGAATCATGGTGTGGTCGACACGATCTCGAGCACATTCAGAAGACTGCCGACGCTGCCGGAATCGGAAACTCTCGCTACAACCTCCCCAGCGAAGTGCTCGAGCACCCACAATTGAGTGCTCGTGACCGCTGGCGGCAGGTCGACACATCTGCCGGCCCGATCGAGGCACTGCTGCCACCGCCGATCATTGCGGGCTTCGAGCCGCCGATGGGGGCGGTACCGGGACTCGGGCAGCACACGGATCGTGTGCTCGCGGACTTCGGTTTCACCGGAGACGACATCGCCGCGTTGCGCGGCGACGGCGCGATCGGACCGGCGTACTGCTGATGGCGCACGAGAAAAACACATCGGTGGCGCCCGGCCCCGTCCTGCTGAGCGACGACCGCGACGGCGTTCGGACACTGACGCTCAACCGCCCGCACCGTAAGAATGCGATCAATCCGGAACTATGGGCAGCACTGCGCGATTCGCTGGTATCCCTCGAGACCAACCGCGATGTTCGGGCGCTGGTCATCGAGGGGGCAGACGGCGCGTTCTGTTCGGGTGCGGATCTGTCGGAAATCGCCGATATCCACCCGATGCACAAGTTGCGTGTCCTCACCGATGTTGCCCTGCTGCTCCACGAACTGCCGATACCGACCGTCGCCAAGGTGTCCGGAGTGGCCGTCGGTGCAGGGTGGAATCTGGCGCTCGGGTGCGACCTGGTGGTGGCCACACCCGAATCGACGTTTTCGCAGATCTTCTCCAAGCGCGGGTTGTCCTTGGACCTCGGCGGATCATGGCTGCTGCCAAAACTTGTCGGTCTACAACAGGCCAAACGCCTTGTATTGCTCGCCGAGACCATCGGCGCCGAGGAAGCCGAAGCTCTTGGCCTGGTGACCTGGGTTGTGCCGAAATCGGAGATCGACGGATATGCCCGCGACCTGGCACAGCGATTGGCGTCAGGACCACCTATCGCGCTGGCACAGAGTAAATCGTTGTTGAACGAAGGCGCCGACCGCACGATGCGGGATGCGCTCGCCAACGAGGCACGCGCGCAGGCCATGAATTTCGGTACCTCCGACGCACCGGAGGCGTACGCCGCATTCGCGGAGAAACGTGAACCACGATTTGCCGGCCGCTGGGCCGTGCCGCGAATCGGTAGTTGAACAGAATCAGTTCGGAGAGTGGAGAGACATGCGTGAAGTTGTAATCGCCGAAGCAGTTCGGACTCCGGTGGGGAAGCGCAACGGCGGGTTGTCGAGCGTACATCCAGCGGACTTGTCCGCAGTGGTCCTCGCCGCCCTGGCCGAGCGCACCGGAATTGATCCTGGGATCGTCGACGACGTGATCTGGGGTTGCGTCTCCCAGGTCGGTGACCAGTCGAGCAATATCGGCCGCTACTCGGTACTCGCAGCCGGATGGCCCGAGTCCATCCCGGGCACGACGGTCAACCGGGCGTGCGGTTCGAGCCAGCAGGCACTCGATTTTGCGGTGCAGGCCGTCATGTCGGGTCAGCAGGATGTTGTTGTCGCGGGCGGCGTCGAAGTCATGAGTCGGGTTCCGCTGGGCGCCGCCAAGGCGTCCGGGCAGCCGTATGGCCCCAAAGTCTTCGAACGCTACGACAATTTCTCGTTCAATCAGGGATTGTCGGCTGAGGCCATCGCACAGAAGTGGGCTCTCACGCGTACACATCTCGACGAGTTCTCCGCCCTCTCACACGAGCGTGCCGCCGCGGCCCAGGACGACGGCGCTTTCGAGAGCCAGATCGTCTCGGTGACAACCGATTCCGGAGTCGTCTCGGCTGACGAAGGTATTCGCCGCGGAACCTCGGTGGAGACTCTCGCGAAGTTGAAGCCTGCATTCGCAGATGACGGAGTCATTCACGCGGGCAACTCGTCGCAGATTTCCGACGGCGCCGCAGCACTGTTGGTGACGACGCCGGAGCGGGCACGCCAGCTCGGACTGACGCCGATTGTTCGCTACTGCGCAGGCGCTGTGACCGGTTCCGATCCGGTGCTCATGCTCACCGGTCCGATTCCGGCGACGGACAAGGTCTTGAAGAAGGCTCGAGTCGACCTGAACGAGGTCGGAGTGTTCGAGGTCAACGAAGCCTTCGCGTCGGTGCCACTGGCGTGGCTTGCGGAAACCGGTGCGGATCCGGCATTGGTCAACCCCCTCGGCGGCGCGATCGCGCTCGGACATCCGCTCGGTGGTTCCGGAGCGGTTCTGATGACTCGAATGATTCATCACATGCGCTACAACGGAATTCAGTACGGATTGCAAACAATGTGTGAGGGTGGCGGCACCGCGAACGCCACGCTCGTCGAACTGGCTGTGTGAGGAAGATACAAAATGCGCAGAGAAGTGTTCACTCCCGATCACGAGTCATTCCGTAAGCTCGCCCGCGATTTCATCGAGAAGCACGTTGTCCCCGAGTACCCGTCGTGGGAAAAGGCCGGCCAGATGCCGCGGGCAACTTTCGAACAACTCGGCTCGTTGGGGCTGCTCGGTACCGCAATCCCCGAGGAGTACGGGGGAGCGGGAATGCCCGACTATCGGTACAACGTCATTTTGCAAGAGGAGTCGGCGCGCGCCCTGGTCACGTTGAGCACGGTCCGCACACAACTCGATGTGATCCTTCCGTATTTCCTTGCCTACGCTAACGAGGAACAGCGATCACGTTGGTTCCCCGGGTTGGCGGCAGGAACACTTCTCTCGGCGATCGCGATGACCGAACCGGGTACCGGTTCCGATCTTGCGGGCGTACGCACCACTGCGGTGCGCGACGGGGACGAGTACGTGATCAACGGTGCCAAGACATTCATCACCGGCGGCTTGCTCGCTGATCTCGTGATCGTTGTCGCGCGCACGTCGACGGATCCGGAGAATCGACGCGCTGGTCTTTCACTGCTGGTCGTCGAGGATGGAATGCCCGGGTTCACTCGCGGGCGTGTTCTCGACAAGATGGGCTGCAAGGTTCAGGACACAGTCGAGTTGTCGTTCGACAATGTGCGAGTGCCTGCTGCCAACAGATTGGGCGACGAAGGCGCCGCGTTCGGTTACCTCGGTCGCAATCTTCCGCAGGAGCGGATGACTGTTGCTGTCGGTTCGGTGGCTCAGGCTCGGGCCGCGGTGACGGCAACTATCGAGTACGTCAAGGAGCGCAAGGCTTTCGGGACACCGGTTGCGTCGTTCCAGAATACGAAGTTCGAATTGGCGGCTATGTCGGCGGAGATCGAGGCCGGTCAGACGATGATCGATCGGGCGGTTCTCGATCTGGTCGACGGCGAGTTGTCGGGTGCTGATGCAGCACGGGTCAAGTTGTTCTGCACCGAAATGCAAGCGCGCGTGGTCGACCGATGCCTTCAGCTTTTCGGTGGTTACGGCTACATGATGGAGTATCCGATCGCGAGGCTGTACACAGATGCCCGGGTGGCACGTATTTATGCAGGTACGAGCGAGGTTATGAAGGTGATAATCGCGAAGTCCCTCGGGTTGTAAGCGATTTAGGGGTCTTTGCGCGCGCGGCGACCGAAAAGCGGCACATTAGCTGTGTCCTGTTGCACAACTTCATCTTTGATGAGACGCTTGTCACAGAGCTTAAAACAACCTACTGTGTGTTCAGTAGGTTGCTTTGAGCAGAGGAGTTCGATGACCGCGCAGCGCCCGTATGCCACTCTCTTAGCAAAGGGCGAAGACCGGAAACAGCTCATCCTTTCCGCTGCTCAGCGACTACTTGCACTAAACGGGTGGCGCAGTACGACGCTCGCGCAGATCGCCGGTGAAGCCGGTGTGACGTCGGCTGGACTTTTGCACCACTTCGAGTCCAAAGAACAGTTACTGCATGCCGTGCTCGACGCGCGGGATGCAGATGACGATGCTCATGCTGATCGAACTGGCGATGTCATAGAACAGCTCGAGCAAGTGGGTGCGCGGTTCGAACGCTCGCCTCACTTGATCGGGATGTACTCGGTGCTTCTGATCGAGAGTTTGGATCCGGAAGCCCCGTTGCATGGTCGCCTGCTCGCTCGGCAGCGTGCGGCAATCGACACGATTGCCGCAGGTATTCTGCGCGGTCAACGCGCAGGAAAATACCGCAATGATATTGACCCGGCCGTCAAGGCCGTAGAGATTGTCGCGTTTCTCAACGGAATGGAGACCTCATGGCTGCTCGATCGTTCGATTCCACTGACCGAAATCTTCAAGGACTACACGCAATCGCTGACTCGACAGCTCGCGCTCGCCGGCACAGCCTGAGGTACCGTCTGGCAGTCCTCGCGCCCAGCGTTGCCGACGTGGTGCGCCATGCAGGCGGGTGGATGTTCGACCAGGTAATGGCTGGCTGGGACGTCACGGTTATCGTCGAAAAGCACGAGAACACTCGGCCGTTGCAGATTCTCGGGGCAACCACGTTGGATTTGGAGTCCGTGATGGCCGCGCCCAACGGGCCGCGCCCGCAGGCGATTGCTCTGGCGGGTGATCTGTTCGAGTCCAATGCGATGGTGCGTGAAGGATTGCTCGATACCCTCGATCGCGGCATTATCGACGTCACGTTGTGGGGTGACACGGTCCCGAGCGATCTTGCTCATCACTTCGGGCCGAGCTCGCACCAGTTAAGCCGCGCTGCAATGGTTTTCAAGTCCCACGCACTTGCGGCCGCATCCAGCTCGCCCGATCCCGTCGGTGCGACCGAAATGTTTCGTGGGGTCAGTCTGTTCGGCAAGTGTCCGGCAGACGGAGTGAACCTCGTGTCAGTCGGTTAGTGAACTACTTCCCGCGCACAGTCCGGTGCGGGAAGGATCGAGAAGCCACATGCTCCGGCTGTTGATACGCGTGAACGTGTATCAACAGGCGGAGCATTGTTGTGGAAAGCATTGGTCGCGTGTTGTTTTGCGGGGATCGCGAGATTTCCTTGCATTCCGCGCGTCCGGGTGAGAATATTCTTCTCATGCCAAAGAATCTTGTTCTGGGTGTTTTGGGCGCACGGGTGTCACAGGCGCCGCGGATCGAGGTGATCGAGGAATGAAGGCCGAGGATCTCTTCCATCTCGGGATCGTCACCGAAACGTTCGAGCAGACCAGGGACGAACTGTCGTCGCTGTTCGGGTACGAATGGGGCCCTGAGGTCGGTGGCCCGATCAACGTCACATTGCCGAGCGGCGATGCCACAGTTGATCTGCGATGTGCGTATTCGGTGACCGCGCCGCGCGTGGAAATCGTTCGCGCCGTTCCGCAGTCGACTCTGTGGGATGCAAGTAGAGGGCAAGGCATTCATCATGTCGGGTACTGGTCCGACGACGTCGCGGCAGATTCTGCAGAGCTGGCGCGTCACGGATACGTCACCGAGGCAACACGTCTCGGGTCTGATGGCATACCGTTCTTCTCGTTCCAGCGTAGTCCTTGGGGATTTCGGATCGAACTCGTGAGCAGAACCGCGAAGACCGGCCTCGAACAGTGTTGGGCGACACCGGTCGCGCGGGAAGCGGAAGTTGGTGCGAAGTCATGACTACTGTCGGAATTGTGACCGGCGCGGGACGCGGCATGGGTTTTGCCTGCGCGCGGCGTCTGACCGACTCGGTGGACCGTTTGTTGCTGGTCGACATGGATCCGGAAACCGTGGCGGCGGCAGCAGCTGAACTTTCCGGGACCGGCCGCGCCGTCGTAGAACCGTTTGTTCTCGATGTCACGGACCCTGCTGGCCTTGCGCGTCTAGTCGATCGAGTGCGTGAACTCGGAACCTTGCGGTCGGTCGCACATGTCGCCGGAATCTCGCCGACCATGGCCGACTGGCGCAGAATCTTTTCTGTCGATCTTGTGGGTACCGCCTTGCTCGCGCAAGCGTTGCGCCCGCTCGCCACGGCTGGCACGGCAATGGTGTGTTTTGCATCCATGGCGCCGACACTGGCGTCGCTCGAGCCGGACGCTGCCACCGCTGCAGCGCTGGAAGACCCTCTGCGAGAAAACTTTCTGGACGAGATCTACGAAGCGGTCGGACCCGCGATCGAACACACCGGCGCCGCGTATGCATGGGCGAAATACGGTGTTCAGCGTTTCGTGAAACACGAGGCCGTGCGATTGGGAGCCGTCGGCGCACGCGTCTGCTCGCTGTCACCCGGATTGATCGACACCCCTCAAGGCCGACAAGAAGCCGAGAACAACGCGCATCTGAGTGCGCTGGTCACACAGACGCCTCTTGCCCGGACCGGTACTGCTGACGAAGTAGCAGCAGTCGTGTCGTTCCTGCTCTCGGATGACGCCAGCTTCCTCAACGGAACAGATATTCTCGTCGACGGTGGAATCTGCGCCGCGGTGCATACCAGCGGTGGACTGAGTGCGGCTCGTTCGTGACGGGGTATCTTCTTCCGATGGACATGAGTGGTTCGACCACCGAGCCGACACAAGATCTGGCAACCCGAATTGCTGCGCGGGCCTTGGCAGATCGAGGCGCTGTGTACGCCAGCGAGGTTCGTCGATTGCTTGACGCCGCGCTGGTGGTCATCAGGTCACTGGGAACGAACTCCCGCCCTCGCGTCGCGGATATCGTGGCACAAGCGGGACTGTCCAACGATGTCTTCTATCGGCACTTCAAGTCGAAAGATGCACTGGTTTCGGCGATCTTGGAGGATGGTTCCGAGCGTTTGGCAACGTACGTTGCGCATCAGATGGACAAGGAGAACACCCCAGAGGGGAAGATTCGGCGGTGGGTCGAAGGTGTCCTGTCCCAGGCCGACGAAGATTCGGCGGCCACCACCCGAGCGGTGCTCTGGAACGCGGGTGGGACGGGCGTCGGCGCAGTTTCGGGGCCACCGTCGGCGAGCGGTCCACTGGCGACCCTGCTGCGTGGTCCCCTTGCGGAACTGGGCAGCGCAGCACCGGAGTTCGATGCCACATTGGCGGCACACGCGACAGTCGGAAAGCTTTCCGACTACCTCTGGCAGCGGATTCAGCCTACCGATTCGGATATCGACCGGATCACCGAATTCTGTTTACGCACAATAACGCCCGCCTAGTCGATCTCAATCAGGTCTGAGACTTCGAAGAAACAGTGCTACCGCGGACTGAACATGCCGTTCTTGATCTGCGGGGTCATGCACAATTCCGAACGAGGCCAGGCGGGCCGGACCGCCGGACGCCATGCCGAGAAAGAGTTCGGCGAGTACGTCCGGTTCCTCGGCGACGATCTCGCCGGCCTCGGCATGCCGCACGAGTAGATCTGTGACCAACTGTTTGCGCGGCCAGAATCCCGTGCCGTGAGTTCGACGAGCGATGTCCGGAAAGCGCTCAGCGTAGGTGATCGCGATCTGTTCGAGTTTGATCATGGACGGGTTCAGGGCGCGGCTCAGTGCCGTCCTCGCGATGGTGGTCAACGCGACTTCCAGATTGTCGAGATCAGGTGCAGGTGGTTCTGGCACAGGCCAATCCGTGCGTTGGACGGCCCAGCCGAGAACCGAGCGGAAGACTGCTTCCTTGGTGGGGAATCGTGTGTACAGCGTCGGTTTGGTAGTGCCGGCCGCGGCAGCGATGGCATTCATCGACGTCCCCTCGTATCCATGCTCGAGGAACATGGCGAGGGCGCCTTCACGTATGGCGTGATCCAGTGCGGTGGCTTGCTCGAGAGTGGGGCGCCCCCCGCGGCTTCGGCGTGCTCCGGCTGCGCCCGGTTCGGACCTGTGCGACGTCATGAACATCAGTGTGCCAGTCGAACTCAGCTATAGACAGAAAACTAAACCCATGGGTAAAGTTAATTCCGGGGGGCAACATCGACTGGAGGCACAATGTCAGGGACGACCACACAGCGAGATGAGATTGTCGAGCGACTCGACGCGCGATTCCAGGAACTGCGTCAGCAGGTACCGGTACTGAAGCAGCGGGCGGACGACGAGGGGATCACCGAAATCGCACGGCGTGAGGACATGATTCCTCTGCTGTTTCCGCATACCACGTACAAGAGCTACCCGGAATCGTTGATCGCTAAAGGTCAATGGGCGCAGCTTAATCGGTGGCTCGATTCGCTTTCGGCGCATCGCGTCGAGGGAGTGGACGTGTCGGACGTCGTCGACGTCGACGGGTATATCGATGCCCTCGAAGCTGTCGGGCACCTGGTGTCGAGTTCGAGTGGGACCAGCGGGAAGAGTTCCTTCCTCAACAAGTCCGTACAGGATCGCGAAGTGTCCATGCAGAACATGCTGGACTGCCTGACGGACTTGGGGATTCATCGCGACAACTCGTGGCACGTTATCCCGGTCGGGCCGGAAACGGGTCTGAGTGGACACAACGCCCTACGTGATCTCATCTACAAGGAGTACGGCCGACCGGACGGAATCGAGCGGCCGTCGGGCGCGGAGGCAAGCGGTCACTATGCGTATATGGCGCGTCTGTCTGCCATGCGTAAGGCAATGGCAGACGGGACCGCGGCACCGGACGAGCTAGCTACCCATGAGGCGTCAGCCGCCGCGCGCCAGGCGGAAAACGAACGCCGCCTGCGCCATTGGGCCGAGCAGATCATCGAACACCGCACCGAGAAGATCTTCTTCAATTCTCAGTTCCCGAACCTGTTCCGCCTCACCGAGATTCTGCGAGAACTCGGAATGAAGGAAGGCGACATCACGGGGGAGAATGCGATGACGGCGGGCGGCGGGCTGAAGGGCATGTCGCTGCCGGCCGATTACCAGAACCAGATTTTCCGGATGCTGAATATAGATCCGAGCCGGTTCTTTCATTACTACTCGATGCAAGAGCTGAATATTCGTTTGCCGAAATGCGCGTCGGGTCGGTACCACGTTCCTTCGGAGCTGGTTCTGTTCGTTCTCGACAAGAACGGCGAATCGCTTGCACCCGAGTCGGACGGCAAGGTGGAAGGCCGCGCCGCGTTCTTCGACACCACCGTCGACGGACGTTGGGGCGGAACGATCACCGGAGACAAGATCTCGGTCGAACTCGGTGACTGCTCCTGTGGCCGAACCGGCCCCACGGTTGACGCAGACATCACCCGCTACTCCGATTTGGCAGACGACGACAAGATCACCTGTGCCGGCACCACGGACGCGTACGTCCGCGGATTCCTCGAGGACTGAGAGAAACATTCATGACTACGTCATCAACACTCGCACCGAGCAAGTCCAAAATTCGGGTACCCCACTTCATCCGAGGCAAGCTCGTCTGGGGTGAGGACACCGAGTATCTGTCGCGGGACTTCGGGGTTCCGTTTGTCACGCCTGCTCTGGAACTGAACAGATTGTTCGTGCCACGCACCGAACCCGGACCGGCATTCGACGTGCCGGTCACGGACATCATCGACTTCCTGGTCGAGACGGCAAAGCATCTCACTCTCGAGACCAACGAGTATCTGCAGGAATCCCTCGAGATGACCCTTCAGGTCAGTGCGCTGCCCAGGAGAATCATCGAGAACACCTTCGCGCGGCCGGGCCAGTTCCTGACGCGGGAGGCGCTGGAATACCGTCTTGACCGCACCTTCGGTGATCGCAACCTCCTCGACGGATGGGTGGAGCGCACCGACCCCAACGGTCGTGTGAGCCGGGTCCGGGCATTCCCACCCCGCCTCGTGCACATGCTTGCCGGAAACTCGCCGAGCGCCGCCATGACGTCGATCGCAGACGCGGCGCTTGTCAAGGCAGTCAACGTCTTCAAGATGCCATCGGCTGACCCGTTCACCACCGTGGCGGTACTGCGCACCATGTCCGACATCGAACCCGATCATCCGATCCTGCGCTCGATGTCCGCCGTGTACTGGCGCGGCGGTGACGAGAAGGTCGAGAGCGTGCTCTACCGCTCCCAGTACTTCGACAAGCTTGTGGCGTGGGGTGGTGGCCCTGCCATCGAGAACGCCGCGAAGTACGCCGGTCCCGGCTTCCAGCTGATCTCCTTCGACCCCAAGGTCTCGATGTCCGTCATCGGACGTGAAGCCTTCGAGTCCGAAGAGACTCTCCGCGAGGTCGCGGAGCTGGCAGCGTCCGACGCCACGATCTTCAACCAGGACGCCTGCCTCGCGGCGCGTCACATTGCCGTCGAGGGTGACATCGAGCAGGTGGATCGCTTCTGTGCGTTGCTGTGTGAGCGTCTGGGAGTCGACCGCGACTTTGCCGAGGCCGTTGGTCCCAAGACGCCGCGCGATATTCGCGAAGAAGTCGAGGGCATGCGATTCCTCGAGCCCGACTACCGCATCTGGGGCAGCTACGACGGCAGTGGTCTTGTTGTCCGCTCACCGGAACCGGTGGACTTCCACCCGACCAACAAGACGGTCAACGTCGTCCCCATTGCATCGATGACCGACGCGGCGCATTTCGCGACGGTGGCAACACAGACCGTGGGTGTTTACCCGACACACCGCAAGGCCGAGGTACGAGATCGCCTGGCAACAGCAGGAGTTCAGCGTGTGGTGAAGCTCGGTAGCGCGTTGACCGGCAGTATGGGCAGCCCGCACGACGGCATGTACCCGTTGCATCGATTCGTCAACTGGGTAGTGGACGACGATGCCTGAAGCCGTGAGTGGTGCAGGCATGCCGCTGCGAGTGCTCGGCAGATCCGGACTGCGAGTCAGTGAAATGTGTCTGGGCGCCATGACGTTCGGAACGGACTGGGGCTTCGGAGCCGACGAGTCCATTTGTCAGGATATCTACAAGGAGTTCCGCAGTGCCGGCGGTAATTTCATCGACACAGCCAACAATTACACCAACGGTGCGAGCGAGACGATTCTCGGGCGGCTGATCGCTTCCGAGCGCGACGATGTTGTCGTGAGTACCAAGTACACGCTGCCGACACATCCGGGTGATCCCAATTCCGGTGGAAATCATCGGAAAAGCTTGCGTCGCAGTGTCGAAGAGAGTCTGCGACGCCTCGGCACCGACTACATCGACTTGTTGTGGGTGCATGCGTGGGATCGGCAGACGCCGGCCGAGGAGACGCTCCGCGGACTCGACGATCTGGTCCGCAGTGGCAAGGTCTTGGCGATCGGTATCACCAATACTCCGGCCTGGGTGGTTGCCCGCTCGAACGCAATCGCCGAGTTGCGCGGTTGGAGCGCCTACTGCGCCATGCAGGTCGAATACTCCTTGGTGGCACGAAGTCCCGACCGTGAGCTTCTTCCGATGGCGAGCGAATTGGATTTAGCCGTGTGTGCCTGGAGTCCTTTGGCTCGCGGCCTACTTGCCGGAAAGGGAGACCCCGAACGCCTCTCGCCTGCCGGTCGGGAGGCCCGAACCGTTGCCCAAGACATTGCAGCCGAACTGGGAGTCAGCCCCGCGCAGGTTGCCTTGGCGTGGGTCATACGTCGGGGGCTCATGCCGTCGATCGGCGCGCGCACGGTGGAACAGCTTCGAGACAACCTCGGCGCTCTGCAGGTGATGCTCGAGGAAGGGCAGCAGGAGCGTCTCGACGCAGCATCGCGGGTGCGACTCGGCTATCCGCACGATTTCCTGAACGAGCGGCGCGCGGTGTTGGAGCCGCAGGAGTTGTAGCAGCTTCAATTTCTGAAAAGCATCGACAAAGGGTCGGCACTTTGTTAGATTCTCGACATTAGAGTCGGCTTATTACGTCATCTTGTAGATGGGAAGTGCGTTGGACAAGCTCGATCATTGGATCGCCGGTAGTGCGGTGATGCCGACCAGTGCCGACTACATGGCTGTCACAGACCCGGCAACCGGATGTGAGGCAAGGCAACTCGCGTGCGGCAATGCTGACGACGTCGACCTGGCGGTTCAGGCCGCATCTGCTGCCGAAACGGCATGGAAGCAGATACCGGCGCTTGCTCGGGCGCGGTTGTTCGGTGACCTCGCCCGGGCCATGCGCGCCGATTCTGCGGAGTTGGCCCGGTTGGAGATCAGTGAAACCGGTAAGCCGGAGGCCGTTGCACTGGCTGAAGTCGAGAACTCCGCGACGTACTTCGATTTCTACGGCGGGTTGATCGGCATGCCGGCCGGTGACACTCTCGACGTGGCACCGGATCAGCATGTGTACACCCGCCGTGAGGCTTTCGGAGTAATCGGAGTCATCACGCCGTGGAATGTGCCACTGAACCAGGCAGCGAGGGCGTGCGCACCAGCTTTGGCTGCCGGCAACACGGTGGTGGTCAAGCCGTCGGAGAGCACGTCGGCGTCGACGGTTCGGTTGGCTCAACTCGCGACCGAGGTGGGTTTTCCGTCCGGAGTCTTCAACGTGGTTCTCGGTACGGGTCAGGATGCGGGTGCTGCTTTGGTAGCCCATCCGGATGTGTCCAAGGTGGCATTTACGGGTTCCGTGGGAACCGGCCGTGCTATCGGGCATATTGCTGCAGACCGAATCATCCCGGTCACACTGGAATTGGGTGGAAAGTCCGCCAACATCATCTTTGCCGACGCCGATGTGGAGAAGGCCGTCGCAGGTTCTCTCCTCGCTTTCACGGCCAATGCCGGCCAGGTGTGTTCCGCCGGCACAAGGCTCCTGGTTCATCGATCGATCCACGACGAGGTCGTACAGAAATTGGCTGCGGGTGCCGCAGCGGTGCGTCCCGGGCGCGATATCGGTCCACTGATTACCAGGGCGCAGTTCGAACGAGTGCAGGAATACTTCAAGATCGCGGAATCCGAAGGTGCACAGGCTGTAACCGGAGGAACAGTCTCTGTGGTGGCACAGGAGACCGGCGGCTTCTACATCGATCCCACGGTGTACATCGGAGTCGACAACTCGGCCCGGATCGCGCGCGAAGAGATATTCGGACCCGTGGTTCTCGTGCTCGCGTTCGATACCGAAGACGAGGCGATCGAACTGGCCAACGACTCGGATTACGGACTGGTAGCCGGTGTTTGGACCAGCAATGTGTCGCGGGCATTGCGGGTCAGTGAGCGGATCCGAGTTGGTCAGGTGTTCGTCAACACCTGGTCAACCGGATCCGTGCAGACTCCGTTCGGCGGGTGGAAGAACAGCGGTTACGGGCGCGAAAAAGGTGTGGAGGCACTCCATCACTACAGCCAGGTCAAGTGCGTGACCATCAAATTCGAGGGAGATTCACAGTGACACAAGATAGCCCGCTCGATCTGGCTCACCAGACCGTCTTCGAGGCCGGTTTGGCAGTGCGTAAGGAAGTCCTCGGTGCCGAATACGTCGATGCGGCAATGACCCGGAATGCCGGGACTGACGGCGAAGAGTTGCAGAAGTTCGTGAGCGAGTTCGTGTGGGGCGGTGCCTGGACAAGGCCAGGCCTGGACCGTCGGAGTCGTTCGCTGATCAATCTCGGAATTCTGATCGCCCTCAGCCAGCCCCATGAGTTGTCCGTCCACGTTCGCGTGGGTCTGAGCAACGGCCTGACTCGCACAGAGATCACCGAGGCCGTTATCCACGCCACCGCCTATGTGGGAGTGCCCATGGGTATGGCGGCGATGCGTGTGGTTCAGGAAACCCTGACTGCCGAACTGGGCCCCCTCACCGCGGAGGTCTCGGCATGAGCGTGATTCCGTTGCCGGGTAAAAGTGTCGGTCTTGTCGGACTGGGTGCGATGGGCGGCCCGATAGCCCGCAACTTCGTCAATTCCGGCCAACCTTTGATCGTCCGTGACGCCGATGCCGCGTCGCAGCAACGGTTTCTCGACAGTCATCCGAGCGCTGTGGGCACAACGGATTTCGCGGACTTCGCGAAGTGCGACGTGGTGGTGCTGGTCCTGCCGACCAGTGACATCGTCGATGCCGTGGTTCTCGGTGAGGGGGGACTACTGTCGCAACTGCAGGCAGGTAGCACCATCGTGGACATGGGGTCGAGCATTCCGGACCGCACTCAGAAGTTGGCTGGAATAGCCGCCGAGCAGGGTGTTCGAGTTGTCGACGCCCCGGTCAGTGGCGGAGTCGGACGTGCACTGAAGGCGGATCTTGCCGTGATGGCGGGCGGTGACGCCGATGTGGTCGCAGAGGTTCTGCCGCTCCTGCGTGCCACCGGAACGGCAATCATCCACGTCGGTCCGGTTGGGTCGGGGCACGCTGCAAAGGCACTCAACAACCTTCTTGCAGCCAACGGTCTTGTCGCCGCAGCGGAGGCCATGTTGGTGGGCCGCAAATTCGGTATCGATCCGGCGACGCTCCTTTCGGTGATCAATGCCAGTAGCGGCCGGAACCAGGCAACGGAGACGAAGTACGAAAAGTTTGTTCTGTCAGGAACATTCGACTCAGGATTCGCCGCAACTCTGATGCGCAAGGACATCGGAATCGCTTTGGATTTGGCTCGTTCTCAGGACGTATCCACTGTTCTCGGCGACACGCTCGGCAAGATCTGGGAAACCGCTGTCGACGGCTTGGCTCCAGGAGCAGACCAAACCGAGGTTGTGCGATACCTCGAGGAGCTTGCGCAGGTGTCGCTTCACGATTAGCTCCGTGTAGGTGATGCGAGGCGCGTACCCCTCATTCCACGACACCCCGTCGGATGCGAAGATGATTCGAATCCAACGGGGTTTCGAATTCAGCGGAGTGAGGTGGTCATGGCTTCATCGCCGCGGCGCGTGGGTGCCGAGAAGTCGAAGACGCGAGATGTTCTGCTGGACAGTGTCGAGAAGATGATGCTGGACACCGGCTACGCCAGCGTGACCTATCGATCTTTGGCAGCAGAGGCCGGTGTGACCGCGAGCCTGGTCCAGTATTACTTTCCCACTCTTGACGACATCTTCCGCGCCGCAATTGCGAGGTACACCGAACGCAACCTCGCGGTACTGCAATCTGCGCTGCAGAAACGAGCCGAAGATCCGCTGCATGTGTTGTGGGAGTACAGCTGGGATGAAGCCACAAGTGCTCTGATGACGGAGTTCATGGCTCTCGGCAATCACCGTGAGTCAATCCGTGCTGAAATCGCCGAAGTCACCGAACGGGTCCGGCAACTGCAGATGGAGGCCGTGGCTCGCAAGTTCGGGCCGGGTGCTCGACCGGACGGCCGGCTGTCTCTCGGCGCAATGGTGTTGCTGATCACCGGGATTCCCAAGTTCCTCAATCTGGAATCGGGTATCGGCGTCGACACTGCGCATGCCGAAGTGGTGGAAGCACTCGAGGGCTACATCGATTCGGTGGAGCCTCGCATCACGCAGACTGCGCGCACCAAGCGACCGCGGACGTAAGAAACGGATCGCGGCTTTTTTCGAAAATTGGTACGACTGTATAGCAAGTGCGGTACTGTCCTGTAGTGCGCGAGCTCGCTTGACCTCAGACTGCTTACCGAGCGCCAAAAGTACCTCTTCCCAGTATTTTTCGAGAAACGTGCCGATCGAGGAGTTCTTCTTGTCTGCTTCCATACGTCCCATCACGTCGACCGTCGGACTGGAGGTCACAGGTCTGACTGCCGACGATCTCATGAAGTCGGATTCTGCCCGAGAGATTCGGCAACTCCTGGACCGGCATGGGGTCCTGGTGTACCGCGAGATCAACATCGACGACGACGCCCTGTTGGCTCTCAGTCGTGCACTGGGCACCGTCGTAGTCCAATCCACCGGCGAGCACCGCCTCCCGGAGATTCAGACCATCACCATGGATCCGTCCAAGACGAATGCAATTCTCGCGTCGTATCGAGCGGGAAACTTCCACTGGCACATCGACGGTGCCACACAAGTCATTCCGCAGCAGGCGACGCTCCTGAGCGCTCGTGAGGTCGATCCAGCCGGGGGCGACACCGAGTTCGCCAGTACGTACGCGGCCTATGACGGCTTGAGCGACGAGGAGAAGGCCGAGTTCGAGTCTCTCGAGGTTGTGCACACGTTTGGGCATGCACAGTCGCTGGCGAACCCGGATCCCGACGAAGCAACCAGGCGAGCCTGGGCACGGGTACCAGCGCAGGTTCATCCGTTGGTATGGACCAGAAAGAATGGACGGAAGTCGCTGTTGCTGGGCGCTACCGCGTCCGAAGTTGTAGGTTGGCCGATCGAGCGAAGTCGTGCGTTGTTGGATCGACTGCTCGAGTGGTCCACACGCCCCGAATACGTATTGCGCCAGGTGTGGCGCAAAGGTGACCTGGTCATCTGGGACAACACCGGAATGCTGCATCGAGCGACGGAGTTCG
This sequence comes from Rhodococcus globerulus, assembly GCF_019334125.1. Taxonomy (NCBI): domain Bacteria; kingdom Bacillati; phylum Actinomycetota; class Actinomycetes; order Mycobacteriales; family Nocardiaceae; genus Rhodococcus; species Rhodococcus globerulus. The sequence continues at coordinate 3,120,472 of NZ_CP079698.1, read as the reverse complement.
AGCCCTCGTCTCAGCGTCTCATGCACCGCACGACCTTGGCGGGGGAGGAATCTGTCTGTCGTGGTTAGGGTCTGTGGTGGTTGAGGATTGGCCGAGTCCGTGAACACTATTTGCGACTATGACATGCGTGTGGGCTTCGCATCGTCTTGACTGGTGATGCGAAGCTTGCACGCCGTATATGGTTCTGGCAGAGTCGGGTTCAGTCTCGGTGGACTGGTCCTTGGCGGGTGGTGGAGCGGCGGGGTCGTTGTTTCGGGTCGATCGCAACTGGTGGGATGAACCATGGTTTGTGATCATCGCCCATTTTGATTTCCCAGATGCCGCGGAACCCACTGGTGCTGTGGATCAATCGGTGATGATTCCGGCAGAGGAGGGCGAGGTTGTCCATCACCGTCAAGCCTCCGGTTGACCACGGATTTATGTGGTGGGCGTCGCACCAGGCGGGTACCGCATCGCAGTTCGGGAAGGCGCAACCTTTGTCCCGGGCGATCAGCGCCGTTCGTTGTTCTGCTGTGACGAGACGCTTATGTGGAGTCGCATCCAACGGTGCGCCATTGCCGTCCATCGACACGGTCGAGAGCATGCAATCGCAGGCGAGCATCCGGGTGAGGCTAACGCTGAGTGGTCCCATCCAGGGCATGTATCCGACGTCAAGATCTTCGAAATCAGGCTCGTCGTCATCGAATGCACTGCCGTAGAACTCGGCATCGCTACCTGATGCGGTATCGCTGCGCGTGGTGGCGCATTCCCGATGCTCGGCAAGGTCTTTCGCGGTGATGTGCACGTTCACGTGCGGACGCTGACCACCGTCAACACCGGTCATGGCATTGTCGAGGTACCGACGGATCAGTTCGGTGAAGGCGTCGGCGGTTCGTTTGGCTGCCGACCGCTGATCCGGGGTTCCGTCGGCAGCCGGTTTCGGCATCGACAGACCCGAGAGAGCCGACAACAACATTTCGCCGGTCAACGCGTCGAAATCGCCCTTGATCGCGACCCGACCGTTCAACGTCGGCGAAATCCGCAAGACATTGAGGTCGTCGTCCTCACCGGGTGGGGTGTCGTCGGATTCGAATATCCGCTCGAGAACCGCAATCGCATACCGCAGTTTGATGGTGGTCGCCTCGACACCCGACGCGGCAGCGAGAAGGGTTGCCATGCAGGACGGTAACGCGTTCTCAGGCATACCTTTTGGTGGCGATTCGCAGAATGCCACGATTATCGCCGCATGATCGAACGAGAGGTCACCCGCCTCGAATTGAGCATTAATGTCCGGAAACCCTCGCAGCGCGGCACCGAGAGCGGCGATCTTGTTACCCGCCGCGTTCTGCAGCATCGTGTTCGCCGCCAACCAGCGCCCCACACCGCGGTAGCAGAGCACCTGCTCGTCCGGATTGAGTGACAACTCGTCGACTGCGGCAACCCGAATCGCTTCCAACCGAAGAATTTCCGCCGATACACAGACTGCAACGTCTCGAACCTCGGCCGGTCGTAGCCGCCACAACCTGCCGCGCACACCCGCAGCCGGACCGGCTACAACATCCTCCACCGAAACAAAATCGCTCACCGTAGTCATCAAGGCCTCCCCACCCTGACCCAATTATAGTCGAACAGACATTCGAATCAAGAGACATTTCGGGCACATTTCGGCCGAATGATATTTGTAGCCAGAATCTTTGACCAAAGCCGAAGTGGTTTCAGGAGCCGTGACGACCGGCGCGCTGAATCGAGAGTCGATGCTCGTACCGTTCCGACGCATGCACCGTCAACGAGATCTCGACCGGAACTCCATTGCCGTTCCGGTAGACCCGCTCGATGTGCAGGGCGGGTCTGCCCGGCGGGGTGTGCAGAATTTCGGCGATGTCGTCGGATACGAGAATCGCGGTGACAGTTTCTTCAGCTCCGGCAACAGGACCCGCGACGCTACCGACCGAGGCAAGGATGGTCCCGGGAGTACGGACTGTCGGGATCAGGTTCTCCGATATCAGTGTTTCGGCGACGTCGGGCGGAAGAATGATCGTGTTGACCGCATACGGCTGGTTGTCGATCCATCGCCGAACCTTCAACTGCGCCACAACAAGACTGTCGAGTTCGAGCTTCTCGGCGTGGACACGGTCGCGTTTGAGCTCGAGAGGCGAGATGACTTCCATCTCGGTGCCCGGCCACTCCTCGAGTTGTTCGATCGAATCGGTGGAGCGGACGGAGCGGCCGGTGCTGGGCTGATCCGTCGGAAATGTTCCCCGACCGCGGACGCGATATACCAGTCCGTCCGCCACAAGCTCCTGAAACGCTCGCCGCACCGTTTGTCGTCCGAGGCTGTACTCGGTCATCAGTTCGGTATCGGTGGGCAGCGGAGTGTCCTTGTCGTACCTGCCGGCAGCGACCGCTTCGGCGAGCGTCAGAGCCAGGCGCCGGTACCCCGGTAGATCGGTACTGCCCGACAGGACTGACCCGCCCATCTTGTTCTCCCAGATCATGGTCGATTGACTGCCGATAGTGTCATCGGCAACGCTATCCCATTCGGAAGAACCGGCGTGAGTCAGACGCGATTCGGTAGAGCGGCGTTGACTGCGTCGTCGAGCAGTCCGAGATTGCCGTCCAGCTCGGTGACGATCTTTCGGACGACGCCCACGTCCTTGCTCAGGAAATCTCCGACCGAATCTGCGAATGCGGACACTGAGCCCTTGGCTGAAACACTGGTCAGTGCACGGCTGTTGGAACTGCCGTATGGCAGGGCCGCGAGCAGATCGCCCTCGTCGATGCCGAGTTGTGTTCCCAGTGCGACAGCTTCGGTGAGAAGGCCGATCTGAGCGGCGAACAGAGCATTGTTGACTAGCTTGACCCGCTGTCCGTTGCCAGTGGGGCCGACATAGAGAACTGGATCTGCGTAGCTTTCCAGGGTCGGCTGGATGCGTGCCAGGGTGTTGGCATCGCCGCCGACAAAGAGGGTCAACCTACCTGCGGCGATATCGTGCGGTCCACCGCTGACCGGTGAGTCCACGACTGCGACACCAAACTGTGCTGCGTGCTCGGTTACGGCTTCAGCTGTGCGCGGGCTTCCCGTTGTATGCAACACCAGGGTGGATCCGCGAGGCATCGACGCGAGCAAGTCGCTGCCGAGACATATCTCGCGAACCTGCTCGTCCGTGAAAACGCAGATGATCACGAGGTCGGTATCGCCGCCGACCTCTGCGAAGGTGGACACGGCCTGCGCACCGGAGGCTTCCAGCGCAGTTTTTGTTGCGGCGGAGCGTGCAAGCCCGCGAACCTCGTGACCGGCTTCGACGAGACGGCTGACCATCGGTCCGCCCATCCGCCCGGCGCCGATGAACCCGACGCGTGTCATCGGCGGTGATCCATGAGTTCGAGGGTGGCGTCAGCTGCGGTCAGGACGACTCCGGTGGGTGCTTGGGCTGTTGTCGCGAGATCTGCAATCAGCCCGACGTCCTTCTGCAGCAATGTGCCCGCGTGCTGGGCGATACGCTCGAGCGTTCCACCGGCAGAGACGATCCGGCTCAGCGCGAAGCTGTTTGCCGTGCCGTGTGAGATCACGTCTCCGAGGCGGTTGGGATCAACACCGAGCGACTGGCCGAGCGCAAGCGTGTTCGCGGCTGTAGCCAAATTTGCCGTGAAGAGGAGATTGTTGAGCAGCTTCGTGATCTGACCGGACCCCAAAGGTCCAAGGTGAACAACAGGATTCGCGTACATCGAGAATACGGGACGGACGCGTTCGAAGTCTTCGTCGCTGCCGCCCACCATCACCAGAAGGCGGCCCTCGGTTGCGGCGATGCCACCGCCACTGACGGGAGCGTCAACGACGGAGATTCCTCGAGTAGCCGCTATTTCCCCGAGTTCGCGACAGGTATCCGGGTGAACCGTGCTGTGCACGGCAATGATTCCACCTGGCTTCATGCCCGCGAGGACGCCGTCCTCACCCGTGACAACGTCGAGAACATCGGCGTCGCTGCCGACGCAGATGCACACGAGATCGCTTGCCGCGCCTAGTTCCGCCGCAGATTCGGCGAACTTGGCTGCGGTGTCGGCAAAGGGAACGCGGGCTTCGGGACGTCGTGCCCACAGCGTGGTTTCGTAGCCGGAGTGGACGATTCGCCGTGCCATCGGCGCGCCTTGGCTACCGAGTCCGATGAATCCTACGTGCATCGCGGGTCCTCCTAGAGTGATCATGAAACCTCCTGTAGCTGTGGCCGCCAGAACAAGCCGAGAAGTACGGCGGTGCCGACCGCGCCCACTCCGAGGGCGATACCGCCACCTGCCCACCCGGAGAGTTCGATGTTCAGTGCGCCGTCGAGCGATATGCTGCCTGGCCCGAGCATGGCTGCGGCGAGCGCTACAAGCGCGAGCACCATCACATACTCGTAGCCGTCACGAAAGATGAAGAATCCGTTGGGGCGGTGTGCCAGTATCCCGGCAACCAGCATGACCGAGATGACGGCCGCACAGGCAAACGGATTCAGGAATCCGACGATCAGCAAGACACCGGCACCGACTTCGGTGACCACGCTCATCCAGGCCTGGAATGTGCCGTTGCGTAGTCCCAGTCCGCTGAACCAGCGAGCCGTGCCCTCGATCTTTCCGCCGCCGACCCAGTGATTGACTCCGTGAGCAATCATGGTCGAGCCCACGGCCAATCGGATCAGTAGAAGTGCAACATCTGCGGAATTCATGGGGTCACCTTCCGTGGCTCGCGTGCGCGGCCGTGCTGTCGTCTGTTGTCAGGTCTGCGAATTCGGATCGGCCGGCGATGCATTCCTCGACAAACGCCAAGGCGCGGAGGTGATATGCAGTCGCGGTGTAGCCAAGGCTGAGGTTGTGTCCACCGTCGAACTGCTTGTCCACGACTACTCTCGGCGCAGCGGTGAACAACTCGGCGACGGTGAGCAACGCCTCGGGATCGTTACGCCACACGTGCTCGTATTCGCCTGCAGTGAAATGGACGGGAATATTCACGCGTGCAGCAAGATTCGGAAAGTTCTCGCAGGGCCAACTTCGCACCACGTCACCTTCGTACTTCGGTGTCCGGGATGCGATCGGAAGACCGCCGAACAGTTCTTCCGGGTACAGCCGACTCGGCTGCCACAGCAACTCGCGCACGGCGATCGGATCGGCGTTGCGGGCGGTGACGCCCAGGATTTCCTGGGCAAGGGGCTGTTGCTCTCGGCCGGTGCCGGAGAGTTCGATTCCGAGGAAGGCGTCTCCGCGATCGTCCGCGGCCAACCTGGTGGCCAATTCGCAGCCGATGGAGTGAGCCAATACGAATATTCCTGCGCCGCGGTCGATTCCCTCGAGGTGACGCTCGAGCGCCGCATACGTTACGTCGACGCGAACATCGGGATCGACCAATTCGGTCGCATGGGGATTCGAGCTGCCGTAACCCGGCCGGTCGAGCGCCAGCACGGTGAATCCGAGGGCTGCTGCGGTGTGCAACAGCGACAGGCGGGGGTGCCCGGGGCAGTCGAAGTACGCAGAGTTTGTTGCTCCGCCATGCACAGCGAGAATGACCGCGCGCGGTTCTGGAACCTCGATCAGCAACGCGGACATGGGAATACCGTCGACATCGACGATCCGGTGTACGGGAACGGGGCCTGAAGCGGTCGTGCCAGCCGAACTGGCTACTACGGTATTCGTGGTGCTCATGTATCCGTCCTGAAAAATAGCGAGCAGGGTGAGCATTGAAACTTCGCCTTCACGAATGCGTTTCGTGAAGGCGAAGTCTCGAATCAGATGTGGTAGTCGTACGACTTCAGGTAGCCGCCGCCGTCGACGCGCATCTGCATGCCGGTGACGTAACGAGCTTGCTCCGACGCGAGGAAGAGGACGGTTTCGCTGATGTCCTCGGGCTCGACCCACGGGATCTGCATTGCCTGCTGAACCGGAAAGGACAGCACAGCGTCTTCACGGCCCGGGTTCTCGAGGTCGGGGCGGAATGACTTGTACATCGATTCGTTGTGCAGCATGTCGGTGTTGCAGTTGGTGGGGTGCACAACGTTTGCGCGAATTCCGCGAGGTGCGAGGTGCGTCGCCAGCTCGTGTACGTAGTGGGAGAGTGCACGCTTGGAGAACACGTAGGCAACTCCGCCGAGGTCCTTACCTGGTACATCGACCTTGCTGGTGTCGATCATGGACGCCGTCGAACCGGTGGCGATGATCGAGGCGCCCTTGCCCAGGTAGGGCAGCGCTGCCTGGATGGCATTGATGGTGCCGACGAGGTTGGTGTCGACGGTGTCGGACCAGGCCGCGATATCCGGTTCGCCGCGCATTCCGGCGACGCCTGCCTGCGCGACAACGATGTCGAGGTGACCCAACTCGGCAACGCCGCGCTCTAGTGCCGCACGCAGTTCGTCGACCTTACGGACGTCGGCCTTGGCAGTGACGATGCGGCGACCGTGCTTCTCGACGAGACGAGCGGTCTCCTCGAGATCCTCAGGAGTGGCCATCGGGTAGGTGATGGAATCGAAGTCGGCGCAGATGTCGACGGCGATGATGTCGGCGCCCTCTTCGGCCAAACGAACCGCATGGCTTCGGCCCTGACCTCGTGCTGCGCCGGTGATGAACGCAACCTTGCCTTCAACGCGTCCCATGGTGAATCCCTTCGTTTGATGTGTTGGGTTGTTCAAACTGGTTGCGCAACAGTGTTATTTGCCACGCGTGCAGCGGAAGGACTTAGGTGTTGCGGCCGCCGTTGACGCCGAGGATCTGACCGGTGATGTAGCCGGCCTCTTCGGAGATGAGGAACGCGCAGGCTGCGGCGATGTCTTCCGGTCGGCCGACGCGCCGAACCGGTGTCTTGGCAATGTGGTCTTCGACGGTGCCGCCCAGGAGACGCTTGCCTTCGGCCGTACGCAGCATCGGGGTGTCGATGAATCCCGGTGGCACGGCGTTGACGGTGATTCCTTCGGGACCGAGTTCCAGCGCCAAGGACTTGGTGAGTCCGTTGACCGCGGACTTGGATGCGACGTAGTGAGTCATGAACGGCTGCCCGGAATGCGCGCTGGACGACGAAATATTGACGATGCGTCCCCAGCCGGCTTCGAGCATGTCGGGGAGCGCCGCCTGGCAGCAGTGGAATACGCCGTCGAGGTTGACGTCGAGGACGCGCTTCCAATCGTCGAACGACAGTTTCGTGAATCGCTGGAATCCGTCGAGGCCGGCTGCGTTCACCAGAATGGTGACGGGACCCAACTCGGTGCGGATCTCCGCCAGAACCTCGTCCAACCGCGCGCGGTCCGTGACATTAGCTGTGTACGAATACTTTTCGTCCGAGGGTGTGAGGTCGATCGTGGCAACGTTGTAACCGTCGGCGCGCAGGCGTTCTGCGACAGCGCGGCCGATACCCGAACTGCCACCGGTGACAACTGCAGTTCGCGTGATCTGAGTACTCACGTTTTCTCCGTTCGCGGATTCGCTCATGCCCACGGCTCATTGCCGAGGATGGTGGTGCGGTGCATCGTTCGCTCCGACTTGGGGTCGTAGGGAAGTGCGCGGTGCAGCATTCCGGTGTTGTCCCAGATGACTACGTCGTCGACTTCCCACGTATGGCTGTAGGAGAAGCGCTCCTGAGTGGTCCATGCGAGCAGTTCGTCGAGGAGCGCCCGGCTTTCGTCGGGCTGCATTCCGACGACGTGGTCAGCCGTTGCGCCGAGGACGAGTGACTTGCGTCCGTCGCGGTGTTCCCAGACCAAGGATGATTCATGGGTGGGCAGACGGCGCCAGGATGCAAGTTGCTCGTCCGTGGGGTTCGGCTCGATAAGTCGCTGCGCAGCTTCGAAGCTGTGTACGACGCGAAGATCGTCGTAACGCTTACGTTCCTGCTCCGGCAGGTTCTCGTAAGCCGCGTAGGTGCTGGCGAATTCGGTGCCACCGCCAGTCATGGCCACGTGCCGTGCCGTCAGCATTGTCGCCTTGGCCGGCACGTCGTTGGTGGTGTCGTCGATGTGCCAATTGAACGTGCCCCGAAGGTATTCGGCCGACGGGTTCTTGGCCGGGTCGAGCGTGACCTTGAAAATTTCCTTGCCCGCGGGGGCCAATACCGGTCCGAGCTTGCGGCTGAATGCGACCTGAGCCTCGTCGTCGAGGTGCAAACCGCGGATGAGCAGCACCCCGCGCCACTTCAATGCCTCCAGGCATCTCGCAACTACAGCCTCGTCGTCCAAGCTGTCGATACCGATGACCTCTACGCCCAATGCCGGGCTGAGCGCCTTAGTCTCCATCAGAAGAATCTCCCTTCAATTTATGAGAACCATACTCTCGCCTTCATGATGCCCGCAAGAGTCGAAGAAGGGCAGATCACTCGGGTGGAAGTCCGGCGATCGGGGAACGCGGTTCGTTCCTGTGGGGCTATGCGAGAGTCTGTCTGATTGCTACAATTCCCGGAGCGAGAATGCAGTATTCTCATTTGTGAGAATGACGTATTCAAATCAGAGGGAGGCGAGATGCACTCGATGGATATCAGGAGTGACCTCCTGATTTACCGCGTACCTGCTCTCGCTTGAAGTTCTGAGCGATTTTCACGATTACGGGGAGACTGGCATGTCATACATCGCTTCGATAGGGACGTACCTACCGTGCTGGGGAACGTCGGATTCCCGCGTGCCGGGTGACGACGAGGACGCGATTACTCTCGCGGTCGAGGCCGGCAGAGCGGCGTGTAGCACCAGCACCTCCGTAGAACACGTCATTCTGGTGAGCCGGGATCTGCCGCTGCTGGAAAGTAGTAATGCCGCGGTTCTGCTGGCCGGACTCGGACTCGATCCAGAGCTGGAGGTGGTCGAGCGCCTCGGCGGCGCACCCGCAACGCTCGATGCCGTCAGTAATGCTCGGCCGCGGACACTGATCATCGGCGTCGACCTTGAACCGGCAGGGGCAGCCGCCGTACTGACGTCGGACCACGGACTGCGAGTCCGCACCGCTGCTCGGGTGTCGCGCAGCCTTCCGGTGCGTACTCGTAACTCCATTGGCGTTGTACATGATTACGGCGATCCGCGGTTGCTCAAGGAACGCGGATTTGTGGCATCGCTGTCAGCTGCGTGGGTGGATGCACCGGTTGCGGTAGCCGGTGTCGAGCACAAGCAGGCCACGACGTTGTGCGCGGCAGAGCCGGTTCGGCTACCGACACTCGGCGCGAGTTCGGGTCTGTTTGCCCTTGCTGCCATGGTCGATTCGGGAAGCACCGGATCGCTCGTCGGTGTCGAGCAGGCCAGCCTCTCGGGAGTCCGGGTCGCGGACGGCACTGCTGAGGTACACCGCCGGGAGCCCGCGCCGCGTCCCAAAGTGGAAGGCCAGTTCGTGCCGGGCGCCGATATTCCGATTTCGCTGGCAGCCTACGAGCGTGCCTTCGACGCAAAAGTCCGGTGGGAAGCGGGAAAATACGAGGACAGCGACGACCTGGACTTTCCCCCTCGCTATCGGGTCGACAACGACGGCACGCTGCAGACGGACTACACGTTTGTGCCACTACCACGTACCGGGTCGGTGTATACCGAAGTAACCGTGCATGTTCCGGTTCCCGGACTGAAGACTCCCTACTCCTTGGTGATCGTGGAACTCGACGACGTCGACGTTCGAGCGCTCGTAAAGGTGACCGGCGTCGAACCGGGAACTGTTGATCTCGGCGATCGTGGCCGGATGGTTCTACGCCGGGTGGCGATCCGCTCCGGGGTGCCGGACTACGGATACGCATTCGAACCGGAAACAGCATTTCTGATCGAGCAGGAGGCGGTATGAGAAACGTGGCGATAGTCGGCGCGGGGATGACACCCTTTGCCGAGCATTTCACCCTGGGTATCAAAGACCTGTTGCCCATGGCGTTCTCCGAATGCGCCGCCAGTATCGACAAGGGCTTGGACAAGTCCGATCTGCAGGCGGCCTGGTTCGGTGCGATGGGAACTCCAGACGGCTTTCCGTCCGGCATTCTCGCGGACACTCTCGGCCTGGCCGACATCCCCGTAACACGCATCGAAAACTCCTGTGCAACAGGCCATGATGCCGTGCGCAACGCGCTGTTCGGAATCGCGTCCGGTGCCTTCGACGTCGCAGTGGTCGTAGGAGCGGACAAACTCCGCGAGAGTGCGTCCAAAGACATGCTGTGGGAGTGGGAAGCTATGGCCCGCGACATGGCGTGGGATTACCCGCTCGGTCTGGTGGCTCCGGCCGGCTTCGCCTTGCACGTGCGTCGCTACCTGCACGAATCTCCTGCCACCCGGGAGCATATGGCCATGGTGGCCGTCAAGAATCATCTTCACGGCGTCAATAACCCGAAGGCCTGCAAGCGGTTCGAGATCACCATCGAGGAAGCTCTGAACGCACCGACCATCGTGACGCCGTTCAGTGCCTACGATTGCGCACCGCAGAGCGACGGCGCGGCAGCGTTGGTGCTGGCGGCAGAAGACGTCGTGGAGAGATACACCGATCGTCCGGTCTGGATCCGCGGCGTCGGCTTGGGCCTGGATTCCGTCATGCACCAGCACAAGCGTGACATGACGTCGTTCCCCGCCACGGTTCGCGCTGCGAAGCAAGCCTTTTCGATGGCCGGCATGACCCCTTCCGACGTGGATGTCGCAGAGGTACACGACTTCTTCACCGGCATCGAGTTGATCAGTTACGAGGATCTCGGCTTCGCCGACCGGTTCGAGGGGTTCAAACTCATCGAATCGGGAGCTACCGGAATCGGCGGCTCCATTCCGGTGAATCCGAGTGGAGGTCTGATCGCCAAGGGGCACCCGCCGGGAGCAACGGGTGTCGCGCAGTGCGTCGAGTTGTTCGAACAGCTACGCGGTGATGCCGTCAATCAAGTTGACGGTGCCCGGATCGGTTTGGCACACAACGTCGGTGGACCGACAGCCGTTGCAGCAGTGACCATTTTGGAGGGGCCGAACGTCTGACAGTAATAAGTACCGAGAACTTCAGGCAGTGGGCGAGCGTCGAGCGACGCTCACTCACTGCTGCCCAGAAGGCGACGCGCGAATCACCGACATGGTGTGTGAGCGCGTCGTCAATGGTGCTCTTTTGCAGTGCAACTGAAAGCTGATCGACTGTGTCGATAGCTCGAGATTTGCCGTAGCCGCCTGTGTTCACACGCCAGGCGGCTGGTCTTGTTGTCGTGGCCCGTGTCGGGCGTTTTCACCAGTGGCGCCGAAGATCTCGATAATCGTCTGTGTGTTTCTTCCTTCCTGGGTACTCGATTCCGGTGACGTGGGCATTCATCGACGTGCGGACCTGCGCAGAACCATTTTCCTTGACACTTTGCGCAATAGTGTCTAGTTTTATGATCGCTCAGCCAGGTGCCGCTCAGCCAGATTTACTGCGGCAGGGTTTGCCGTTGCAAGCCGAGCCCGGGTGGGTTGATCTCCGTTCCGCGCATTTCTCGAGGGGGTAGCAGTGTCCGTGGGTGACGTGACGGAATTTTTGCTGGGCCGGCGGCGGGCGCCGATTTTACCGATTGCCTTGCAATAGACACTGATTCATTGCAGTGATCGAGGTGGGGTCGCGCTCCTGGTGTCGATTCGCCTTGTGAGAGTCGGTGTTTCAGTGTGTTCGACGGGGGAAATACTGTAATGCGCACTCGGCGACGAAGGTTCGGTACGCACTGTGATCTTGACCTCATTCGGCAACTCGTGCTAAGAAGGTGCTCAGCATTTTAGTGTGAAAGCTGAGATCCGCACAGGTGGTCATCATCTTTCGGGGGCAATGCTCAGTTCGGAAGGTGGAAGATCACTCGGTAGCGGTGACGGCAGGTTCGACGCAATGCGTGCCCACTCTCGTATGCGGCGGCGGACTGAACTTGTGGGCGAACGGAAAGTGGAAGATCCATGGAGATCCCAGATCGAAGTTTTGGCCAGAAGCGTTCTGCATCAAGTGAAATCACGAGTTGGATGCACGGGTATACGCGACGGCATCCCGTTGCCGCACTGGAAACGGTTGGTGGACAATGCGTTCTCGGGCTTCGTGCGATCCAGTACTTGGTGATCGACATCGCGACATTCCGCTTTCCAGTAGCGGAGTTCGTGCGTCAGACGGCCTTCATGGCGTCGGCATCCGCCGTTCCGACTCTGTTTGTCGCTATACCGATCGGCGTGACATTGTCGATTCAATTCGGCTTGCTCGCCGGACAGGTCGGTGCGACATCCCTGGCGGGCGCTGCCAGTGGCCTCGCGGTGATCAGACAGGGCGCTCCGATGGTCGCTGCATTACTCATGGCATCGGCAGCGGGATCGGCGATATGCGCTGACCTCGGATCTCGCAAGATCCGCGACGAGATCGATGCGTTGGAGGTCATGGGGATTTCGGTGATCCGCAGGCTTGTGGTGCCCAGGCTTGTAGCGGCGATTACGGTTGGTGTTGCACTGACGGGGCTCGTCTGTTTTGTGGGATTCTTTTCCGGCTACCTGTTCAACACCTTTGTCCAGAACGGCACTCCCGGCAGTTTCGTGTCGACATTTGCATCCTTTGCCACCGTCGGTGATTTCTTCCTGACGATGATCAAGGCAGTGCTCTACGGCGCGATCGTGGCAATCGTCGCCTGCCACAAGGGACTTACCACTCGCGGTGGACCCGCCGGCGTTGCCAACTCGGTCAATGCCACAGTGGTGGCTTCGATCTTGCTCCTCATGGTCGTGAACGTGGTCCTGACACAGTTGTACGTGTTGATGTTCCCGCGGACGGGTTTCTAGATGGCATCGCGGTATTACCCGCCGGGTATGAGGTCAGCGGTCAAGGTGGTCTCGGCGCAGGCAACAGTTGTCATGCGTCTGGGTCACATGGTCACCTTTCTGGGCCGGGCACTGGCCGCAGTTCCCTGGACCTTGAGGCATTACCGGAAGGAATTTCTGCGGATTCTTGCCGATGTCACATGGGGCAACGGTTCGATCGTAGTTGGCGGCGGAACGGCGGGTGTGATCATCGTTCTGGGTGCCGCGGCGGGGGCGATCGTGGGAATCGAAGGCTACAACGCGTTGCATCTGCTCGGTTTGGAGCCGGCGACCGGGATGATCGCGTCGACCGCAACAACGAGGGAACTGGCACCCATCATGGCGTCGTTGGCTTTTGCCGCGCAAGCAGGATGCCGCTTCACAGCGCAACTGGGTGCGATGCGGATCTCGGAGGAGATCGACGCGATGGAAGCGCTGGCGATCCGTCCTATCCCGTATCTCGTGACAACGAGGCTAATGGCATCCGTGGTTGCGGTGGTGCCGCTGTATCTACTCTGCCTCGCCTTGAACTACGTTGCGGTGAAGGTAGTCATCGGGCTGTCGGGTGGGGTGTCGACAGGTACCTACGAGCACTACTTCCGCCTGGTTCTCAGCGCGACGGACATCGGTTACTCGTTGGTGAAAGCTGTTGTCTTCGTGATTATTACCTCTACCATTCAGTGCTACTACGGTTTCTTCGCGTCCGGTGGCCCACAAGGGGTAGGGACTGCCGCCGGCCGAGCGATGCGCGCCAGCATCTCCGCGATGATTGTCGTCAATCTGCTACTGACAGTAGCGTTCTGGGGCATCGGGTCCGGGGCAAGGCTCGGTGGGTAGCTGATGCCGATACTGTTCGAAGCCGACGGCCGAGGCCCCTCTGCGACAACACTTCTCCTGCACGGTGTTGGCGCGCTGATGGTCGTGGCGCTGCTGATCACCGGGCTGATCGCGAAAATGAACGGCGTCTTCGACAAGGCATTCGAGGTTACAGCGGTTCTTGCCGATGTCGGTGACGGATTGCCTGCGCGTTCGGATGTGAAATTTCGGGGCGTGCTGGTCGGAGTGGTGAACAGTGTGGATACATCGAGCGGCGGCGAGTCGAAGTATGTCGACATCGCTCTGAAACCGGAGTACGCGGCCGGGATTCCGGCAACCGTGACGGCTCGTGTTGTGCCCAGCAACGTCTTTGCCGTGTCGTCCGTTCAGTTGGTCGACAACGGGAGCGGCCCCCCGCTGTCGCCCGGCGCGGAAATCCCGCAAGACGAAAGTCTGTCGACGGTACAGTTGCAGACCGCGTTGACAAAACTCCGTGAAATCGTCTCTGCTACAGCACGTATCGGGACGGATCGCACACTCGGAATGCTCGCGGCCGTTGCGGCGGCAACAGACCGTCGGGGCGCCGATATCGTCACTGCGGGTGAGCAACTCCGCCGAATTGCCGCCGAACTCGGTGAGTTGACCACACCGAACGGTGAACCTTCCAGCTTGGGTGCGTTGTCCTCTGCCATCCGCGGTCTCCAAGAAGCTGCACCCGACCTTCTTGATGCCGTACACCATTCCGTCGTACCCATGCGGACCTTGGCGCAGAAGGATGCCGCGTTGACCGCGCTGCTGACTGCCGGTTCGACAACACTGTCGGAAGTCGGTTCCGTTCTCGACAACAACACGGACAAGATCGTCGCTATCACCACACAACTTTCACCGGTTCTCAGCGTAGTTGCCGACGGCAGTACGGAATTCGCGCCCATCGTCACGCGGATGAAAGTCATATCCGACAAGTGGTTCAGCGAGTTCTGGCCGGTGGGTCAGCAGAACGCGACGGGAAAATTCCTGTTCCAATTCACACCGCACAAGATGTACACCCGCGCCGATTGTCCCCGCTACGGTGAGTTGGCCGGTCCGAGTTGCGCGACTGCGCCGGAGACCGCCGCGCCACCTGTGGTAGCTGACGGCGTTGCCCGTCAATTCGACTTTGCCCCGACGTCCGGAGGGAATGTCGGTCCGGTCGGAAGTGCCCAGGAGAAGGAACTTCTGGGCGATCTTCTGGGAGGCGAATCGACCCCTGCCGACGAGTTCATCCTCGGACCGTTGGCCCGGGGCAACACCGTGCAGGTGACACCCGAACCCGACGTGCCACTCGAACTCGAGCAGGGGATCCGATGAGCTATCGAAAACCCTTGATCGGAATCGCCGTGTTCCTGCTGATCTCCTGTGGCCTCACATGGACGGTGTTCGTCACACTGCAGCGCGGTGTTCAGGGCGAGACTAAATCCTTTACCGCGGTCTTCACCGACGTATCGGGATTACGCGCCGGCGACGACGTGCGGATGGCTGGGGTTCGGGTGGGGCGCGTCGATTCGGTCAGTCTCGACGGAACGCTCGCGCGGGTGGCTTTTCGGATCGAATCGGACCAAGCGCTGTACGGCAACACCAAAGCCGCGATCACGTATCAGAACATCATCGGGCAGCGCTATCTCGGGTTGTCCCTCGGTGAGCAGGGGGAACCTCGAGTTTTGGTGAGTGGGGACGAGATTCCGGTGGAGAACACGGAACCATCCTTCGACATCTCGATTCTTCTCAATGGTTTCGAACCGCTGTTCAGCGTGCTCGATCCGCAGCAGATCGACAATGTCACAACCGCGATTGTCAGTGCACTGCAAGGTGATTCCGGATCGATCACCACATTGGTATCCGAGACGTCGACCCTTGCCGAGTCGTTTGCCGGCCCGGACAAGATTCTGGGCGACATCATCGTCAATCTGGACGGCATCGTTCACAGCCTCGCACTGCAGAGCACCAACGTCGACACGATGATCACGCAGGCACGGACGATCTTCGAACAGCTGGCAGCCAGGCGCGGCGAAATGGTCGACTCGTTGGATTCGATCGCGCTCGTTGCCGATCAAGTAGCGACACTGTCGAGCGACGTCGCCCCAGACCTGAGTGAGTTCCTCACTCGAGAACCGGGTTTCGCCCAGCACTTCCTGGACAACAAGGACACCTTCGGATACTTCGGTTTCAACTTACCGCCGATGTTGAAAGGGCTTGCGCGAGCGAGCCAGGACGGAAGTTACATCAACACGTACCTGTGCAATCTCAATGTCACCCTCGTCCCGGCGATCAGTGCCGTGATCCCCGCGATCGTTGCGCAGTCGACGCCCGGTGGTCAGATTACCCAGTCGAAGATTTGCAGGTAAGCGAAAGATGATCAGAGAAGCCACATCGAATTACGCTCGGAGACTGCGTAAGCCCCTCGAGGATCGCAGTGCACTGGGGATCGGGGTCTTGACGGTGGCAGGTCTTGCCATCGCGATGGTCGTTGCCCTCTGGGTTACATCCGCGGGAATCGGCAAGGTCAGCTACGACGCCGAATTCACTCAGGCCGCCGGAGTCAGCGCGGGGGACGCGGTCACCATCGCGGGTGTTCCAGTGGGAACCGTCGATGGTGTTCGACTCGCAGGAGATCACGTTGTCGTGACCATGCAGATCGACGAGGGTGTCTCACTGGGAGCCGGTACCGCAGCTTCCATCAAGTTGACGACGTTGTTGGGATCGCGATACGTCGAGATCCGTCCCGGCGGTGACGGTGACATTGCCGATCATCGGATCGGGTTGGCCAACACCGAAGTTCCCTACGATCTGCAGCAGACACTGGATAATGCGACCACCACATTCGAGCAGGTTGACGCGGAGAAGATCGGGCAAACACTTACCACGTTGTCCGATCAACTGGAGGGCACACCTGCGCTCGTACCGCAGGTACTCGCGAATATCGAGAACTTGTCTTCGGTGCTGGCCGAACGGCGCGGACAGATCGGTTCGCTGCTGACCAGTACAAGTGAGGTGACAACTGTAATCCGCGGGCAGCAGAACAGTCTGGGTGAGTTGGTGCGCAACGGCCGTGACGTGTTGGCGGAAATCAATGCCAGACGGGAAGTGGTCGACCAACTACTCGTATCGACCACCGCACTCGTAGACCAACTGCACAACGTCGTTGTCAATGACAGTCCGGCAATCGACGAACTGATCAACAATCTGAATGGCCTGCTCCAAAGCCTGAGCAACAATGACGATCTGCTGCGCAACACATTGGAGATCCTGCCGGTTCCGTTGCGCAACTTCGCCAATACCTCCGGGACCGCCAACGAAGTCGATTTCACGGCCCCCGCTGGGCCTTTCATCGACTCGTGGATGTGCGCTGTCAGCGGCCATGCAAACGAGATGAACTTGCCGCCCTATCTGAAGGACTGCAAATGAGATCTCTCGTATCGATAGCGAAGGTCGCGTTGGTAGTTGTTCTCGCTACTGCCGGTTGTTCGGGTATTCGCAGCGCAACCTCGATGGACAATACGATCACCGTCACGGCGCAATTCGACAGTGGCGCAGGACTGTACGAAGGGAACTCCGTCTCGGTTCTCGGCGTTCCGATCGGTTCGGTGACCAGCATCGTCCCCCGCGGCACCGTGGTGGAAGTAACGATGAGCCTCGACAGCGGAGTCAAGATCCCGGAAACTGCGCAGGCAGTAACTGTGTCGACGTCGGTGTTGACCGACCGTCATGTCGAAATCACTCCGCCATACCGGGACGGCCCGGTGATGACGGACGGCGACATCATCCCGATGGACCGAACAAAGACTCCCGTCGAATTCGATCGACTGATCGCCATGGCGGACAAGATGGCGATCGAGTTGCAGGGCGATGGAGAGGGTTCCGGCCCGGTCGCTGACCTACTCGGGATCGGCAGCGCGATGGTCGACGGGAACGGGCAAGCCATCAAGTCGTCACTGAGCCAGTTGGCGTCGGCGCTGCAACTGGGTAGCGACGGCGGCGCGCAAACACAGAATGCCATCACGACTGTTGTGGACAATCTTGCAGTCTTGACTTCCGTTGCCGCGAACAATGATCAGGACATTCGTGAATTCGGTTCAGCCCTGGCGCAAGTGAGTGATCTGCTCGGTGAGGCGGACTTGGGCTCGGGGGACACCGGTACCAAGCTCAACGAAATCCTTGTCGAGGCAGATAAACTTCTCGCGGCCAACCAGGGAACTCTGCAATCGACAGTGACCAACGCAAACACCGTGGTGACCGCATTGGCCGACTATCGGCGTGAACTTTCTGAATTTCTTACTGTCACCCCACTTTTGATGGACAACGCTTACAACGCAATCGATCAGGAGAACGGCGGTGCGAGGGTGCACGCTCAGCTGGAAAAGGTCTTTCTCGACGGGCAGTTGGTCAAGGAGATCTGCAATGTCCTCGGTCTGCGTCAGCTTGGCTGCAGTACGGGAACACTCGAAGATTTCGGCCCGGACTTCGGGATCTCCGGGATGCTCGAGGGCTTGGCGGGGTTGCCGCGATGACGCCCGGAGGGTGGCGGGTTGTTTCCGCCGGGGCATGCGCCGGTCTGATGCTGTCCACGGCAGCGTGTGGTGTGGGGCTCGAGAGTCTCCCGTTGCCGGCACCTGGAGTTTCCGGGGACTACTACACGCTGTACGCGGTCTTCGACAATGCACTCAATCTGCCCGCCCAAGCGAAGGTGAAACTCCAAGGTGCAGACATCGGCGAGGTCGAAGCGATGAGAGTGCAGAACTACGAAGCGATAGTCACGATGCGGATCAAGGATGGAATCAGCCTGCCGGTCGGGGCGGGCGCGGAATTGCGGTCGGCGACACCGCTGGGAGACGTGTTTGTCGCAGTGGAACCCCCGCCTGGACCTGCGTCGAACGGTGCTCTTCTGTCCGACGGAGACAGCATCCCGATTGCGTCGACTTCGTCTGCGGCGACGATCGAAGAACTCCTCACCACATCGTCGTTCTTGATCAACGGAGGCGTCCTGCGCAACCTGACGAAGGTTGTCAACGGGCTCGGAGAAGCTGTCGGCGGACGAGGTGAGGAAATGGCGGACCTGATCGGTGAATCGACCGCTCTGATCGGGACACTGTCGAGCCGGAGCAACGAGATTCGTGAGACGCTTGCGTCGACCAATCAGCTTCTCGTGACGGTGTCGGAGCAGCAATCGTCGATCGACGACGCGATTTCGGCAGCCGGTCCCGCGCTCGGCACTCTGAACGCCAACACTGCGCAAATGCTTGATCTGCTCGCACAGGTGGCGCAGGTAAGTAGTCAAGTGGGAAAGTTCCCGTCGGTGAGCGGTACCGGCGCAGGCGGGATGGTCGCCGACATCAACACAATCGCTGCAGAACTCAACGACGCGGCAACCGATCCCAACGCGAGCCTCGCAGCCGTCAACAGGCTTTTGCCGCCACTCCTCAAGATCACCAACTCGACGTCCGCCCATGTCAATGCCGACCTGGAACAGCTCGCTATCGGGGCGATTGCGGATCCGAACCATCCCGCTGACCCTGGCAGCCGACTTCCGGATTCGAGCGACTGGGATGCGCTGGTGGGAACGATTACCTACACGCTGATGCGGTTGCAGGGCAGAGTGCTGGGGACCGGCCGATGAACAAGCAGATCCCTGACGGTGAGGGTGAGATGGGCCCGGTTGCGCGGCTGTCGGAAGTCCCCGCGGCAGCTCTCGTCAGCGCCGTCCGCTTCAGTAGCGCTCACCGACTCACAATGTCGGTGGTTGCACTCGCCGCAACCCTGGTTGTCGGCGTGGTGTACCTGACCTTCGGGGTCTTTCACCTGAGCCCGATCAGCTCGAAGATTACCGTGCGCGTGCATTTTTCGATATCCGGCGGGCTGCTGCCGCAGCAGGAGGTGATGCTCCGCGGAGTTCCTGTGGGAAAGGTGAATTCGGTCGAGTTGACCGACAGTGGTGTAGTTGCCGTCGCGGAGATCGACGGGGGTGTCGAGATTCCACTGGGCGGTGAAGTGCGTGTGGCGGGACTGTCGATGGCAGGCGAACAGTATCTGGACTTCAGGCCTACCACCGACAGTGGTCCGTATCTTGTCGACGGATCGGAAATCTCTTCCGACGAAACGTCGACCCCGGTGCCGCTGGCGTCCATGTTGGGAAACCTTGACGGCATGCTGGCCCAAATCGATCCTGCCGAACTCGAGATGATCGTCGCGGAACTCGGCGTCGGACCGGAAGGGCCGAAGAAACTGTCGGCGATACTCGACGGCGGCGCCTTCCTCGTCTCGACGCTCGATTCGGTATTACCGCAGACGGCAACCCTTCTGCGCAGCAGCAAGGTTTTGCTCGGCACACTTGGTGACAGCGGCCCTGGGCTGCGCAGTACTGCGAGCAATCTGTCGGAACTTCTGCTCGGCGTCGAAGCGAAGGACACGGGGCTTCGTGAGTTCCTCGACGGTACGCCGTCGACTCTGAAGTCGATTGACGCGCTCATCGCCGACAACTCGCCGACAATGGTTCAGCTCCTCGGCAATCTGACGACGGTAGCCCAGATGGCCTACTTGAACGTACCTGCGCTGCAAGAGTTCTTCGTCCCGACATACCGTCAAGGCTCCACACTCGAAGCACTCACATCTGTTTTTCACGACGGGGGAATCTGGGCGTTTGTCAACATCTACCCGCGCTATTCGTGTGACTACGACTTGCCACGTCTACCGGCGACGGTTCCGGATTTCCCGGAACCGTACCTGTACACGTATTGCGACAACGAGGACCCGTCGGTGCTTGTCCGCGGCGCTCGGAATGCGCCACGTCAACCAGGTGACGACACCGCCGGCCCGCCTGCCGGTGTTGCACCCGACACACGAGCGTCGCCGACACCGATTGGGCCTCAATCGATTCCACTTCCCTATGGAGGTCCTGATCTCGAACAGAGTCCACCGGGGTGAACGCGGAAGAGCAGTTGAAACAGGAACATCGCAGCAGAGGAGAAGGAAAAATGAGCGAACGCGGTTCGACGACAACAATCGACAAGGCTGCAGATCTGGACCCGGAAGTAGACGAATCCGCAGCGGATGGCATGAGTGATGTGGGGTCGAGCGACACGGAGCCGGAGGTTCGCGTTCGCCGATGGGGGAGAGTAGTCGGAATCTCTGTGATTGCAGCCGTGGTGGCCATATCACTGTCCATGGCAGCAGTTTTCGGTTGGAAGCTACACGAAGCGCGCGCTGTCGACTCGGCAGCGGCCGCCGCACTCGATGCGGCGCGCCAGTACGCGGTGACTCTGACAAGTGTGAGTTCGGATTCGCTCGATCAGAACTTTGCGGCCGTACTCGACGGAGCCACCGGGGAATTCAAGGACATGTATTCCCAGTCCAGTGAACAGTTGAAGCAACTGCTGGTCGACAACAAGGCCGCAGCTCAGGGAGTTGTGATCGATGCCGGGATCAAATCGGCGACCGCTACGGAAGTCGAGGTCCTGTTGTTCATCGACCAGACCGTCAGCAATACCGTCGCACCTGATCCGCGGATCGACCGCAGTCGAGTCGTGATGACGATGAACCTGGTGGACGGTCGCTGGCTCGCCGGCAAGGTGGATCTACCGTGACACCGCGAGCGGGGAGCGGGGATGCCACTTGGACGGCCCCGCTCCGCACTCATTCACGTTCGGAGAGAGCCGCTCTGGGACATTGTGCAATCGACGTGCGAACTCGGTCTTCGGCGTCGTGCGGTACCTGGCCGGCAGTTACTTCCAATTCCTCGTTGATGTCGAGGGCAAATACTTCCGGCGCGTTTTCCACGCAGAGTGCATTTGCCTCACACAGATTCTTGTCGACGACGACGCGCATTCGGAGTCCTCCCTGATCAAGTTCACGGCTCGAATCCATGCCGTGTTGCACTGAGTGCGCGAACGAAATTGGTTCCAGCGGATCGGAACGCATACCCGCGTGAATGTAAAGTCATCCACCACCTTGGATACTGTACCTTCGCAGAAGAGATTGCAAGCCCCAAAAGGGTTAGGGCTGTGTCTAATTCGTGTCTTCGAGTCGTTCGCCTTCGAGTCGAACCAAATACTCCTCGACCAAGGCGAAGGTCTCCGCGTGCCCACCGAAAACGCCGAGTGACTCTTCCATCACGAGTACGCGTGACAAGCTTGTGATCAATACCAGCGCTGCGGCAGGCGGGCATGTTTTCGGATCGATACCATACTCCTGCAACACATTTCCCATTATTTCGAGTTGAGCTGCGCGGAATCGCTCGGAGTAGTCGGCGATTTCCGCCCGGATGACTTTCCGATGATTGGCGAGGGCGACAAACTCCATAGTGAAGGCGGTGCCCTCCGCTGCGATGCTGAACTCCCACAGTGCTCTCAGGGGTTGTGGCGATTTCAGTAGTTCGGCCTGACGCTCGAGACCTTCTACCGCGCGGCGACGAAACAGTTCGAGAAACAGATCGTCCATCGTGCGGAAGTAGTAGTACACGAGCGGCGGCTTCAGCCCGGCCTTCTTTGCGATGCGGCGAGAGCTGACCGCCGCATACCCCTCTTCCAGCATGACTTGTTCTGCGGCGTCGAGGAGGAGTGCTCGATTTTTTGCATCAGGTGCGCCGATTCTGCGTGGCGAAGTCATCCGTGGCTCCCTAAGCGTCAAAGGCTGGTCATGTGAACGGTTCTCGCTACAGCCTAATGCGAAGAAAACTCCGCTAGACCATTGCCTACACCCTAAGCTACGCATATGCTCAGCAATATGTTGATCGACTGATCAGCATTTGCCAGGCGACGTCGACAATTCGGCTCGCCTAGATGCCCGTCGACCCCGCCCGTCCCGAGGGTGCGCTGCCTTCCGACACACGTGCCTAGCCCCAAAGACGTCAATGCCCTGCTTTCCGACACAGGAGACCCGTAATGACTGAAATCGATCAGGTCGACTTCTTCACCGATCCGTCGATCGTGGATGATCCGTACCCGTACTTCGAATCCCTACGCGCGCAGTGTCCCGTCGTGAGAGAGCCACACCACGGTGTTGTTGCCGTGACGGGGTACGACGCGGCGACTGCTGTGTACCGCGACTCCGAGGTGTTCTCGTCGTGTGTTTCGGCAACGGGCCCCTTCCCCGGGTTGCCGTTCGAACCCGAGGGTGACGACCTCGGCGCTCTGATCGAGCAGTACCGCGATCATTTCCCGCTGCACGAGCATCTGGTGACCATGGACATGCCGCAGCACGCGGCGCACCGGTCGTTGTTGAAGCGACTGCTGACGCCCAGGCGTTTGGCGGAGAACGAAGAGTTCATGTGGCGGCTCGCGGATCGCCAGATCGACGAGTTCATCGCCCGGGGCTCGTGCAACCTCATGAGCGACTATGCGCAACCGTTTGCGCTGCTTGTCATTGCTGATCTGCTCGGTGTACCGGAAGAGGACCATCAGGTATTTCGCGTGACGCTCGGCGCGCAACAGGCGGGCTCGATCGACGAGTCCGAGGCCTTCACGAGCAATCCGCTCGAGTTCCTGGCAGAGCGATTCACGTCGTACATCGAGGACCGTCGACGGGAACCGCGCGACGATGTTCTGACGGCCATCGCCACAGCCAAGTATCCCGACGGCTCGACTCCGGAGGTCGTCGATCTCGTGCACGTCGCGTGCTTCTTGTTCGCTGCCGGCCAGGACACGACGGCGCGGTTGTTGACCGCGTCCTTCCGATTCATCGCCGAGAATCCCGAACTGCAGCAACTGCTTCGCGACGAACCGGAACGTATACCCAATTTCGTCGAGGAGACACTTCGGATGGAGGGTCCGGTCAAGAGCGACTTCAGGCTTGCGAAGAACCCGACAACTGTTGGCGACATGGATGTTCCGGCCGGGACCATCGTCATGATCTTGAACAGTGCGGTGAACCGTGATCCGGAAAGGTTCGAAGATCCCGACACGTTCGACATCGAACGGCAGAATGCGCGCGAGCACATAGCTTTCGGTCGAGGAATCCACGCGTGCCCGGGTGGTCCGCTGGCCCGCGTCGAATCACGTGTCAGCATCACTCGACTTCTGGATCGACTGAAGGACATTCGGATTTCCGAGGCCGAGCACGGACCAGCTGACTCGCGGACGTACGAATACGAACCGACATACATTCTGCGGGGCCTCAAGGCGCTGCATCTCGACTACACCCCCGCGACGGAATCCTCGTCGGCGGAATCCGTGATGACTGAAACCCACTGACTAGCACCCACTGACTAGCACCCACTAACTAGCACCCGTTGACTGAAACTCGTTGACGAACAAGGAGAACAACATGACTTCATCCACGCAGGGGACCTCCGCGAACGACCGTGTAGCGGTCGTGACCGGCGCTGGATCGGGTATCGGGCTGTCTGTGGCTCAGGCTCTTTCGGAGCAGGGTCACCGAGTTGCATTGTTGGACAGAAATATCGACGAAGCGCAACGTGTTGCCGAGAAGTTGAGTGCGGACGGCACCGAGGCCATGGCATACCAAGTGGATGTCACCGATCGTGTTGGTGTCAGGGCTGCCATGGACGCGGTACGCGGTGAACTCGGCCCGATCTCGATCATCGTCACCAGCGCGGGTGTCGAGACGTTCACACCGGTAACCGAGATCAGTGCGGAGGAGTGGGACCATATCGTCGCGGTCAACCTCACCGGAACCTTCACCTCCATTCAGGCAGTTGTTCCCGACATGATCGAAGCCGGGTGGGGTCGAATCGTCACCATCTCGTCGTCGAGCGCTCAGTCGGGCGCGCCGAACATGGCCCACTACGTAGCGTCCAAAGGTGGGGTCATCGCACTTACTAAGGCACTGTCCTTCGAGCTTGCGCCGCAGGGGATTACCGTCAACTCGATCCCGCCGTCGATCATCGATACCCCGATGGCTCGTAAGTCCGAAGCGGACGGAGATTTTCCCGGCGTCGACGTTATCGCGAGTATGACGCCGGTCCGTCGTGCCGGATTGCCCAGTGATGTGGCTGCGGCGTGTGCGTTCCTCTGTACAGACAACGCGGGCTTCATCACGGGACAGCTCATCGGTGTCAACGGAGGTTGGTATATGTAAATTGTCCGTTTCCTGGTTTCTTTTCCAGTGGCACAGTACGATTCCGTTCAGATTTCGACTTACTCGACCCTCGCTCGTCGGTGATCCACCGGCCACGGGGTTCGGTCCGAATCCATTTAGGCGCGCTGCCTCTCCCACCCGTGGCCTTGGCACTCACGCCGCCGGCGTCCGCCGGTCTCTTCAGCCTGTATCGGTCGGCCCGTGGGGCCAAGTAACGAGGAGGAACGGTTGAAACTACAGCGAATACTTGTTGCCGTCGCGGCGACAGCACTTCTTGTCAGCGGATGTAGTGGCCGCGAGAGCGGCGGCAGCGAGAACATCGAAGGCGGTGGTGAGGGGGCTACCGCACAGTCTGCATCTGGCGACTTCGGTGATCTCCAGGACGTCTGTCAGTCTGGGGATGCCCAAGGCAGCACTGCTCAAGGTGTCACTGCCGACGAGATCGATATTGGAGTTTTCTCGGATATGGGATTCACCAAGAATGCCGAATTCGAGGAAGCCGCAACAGTTTTCACATCCTGGTGTAACGACGCCGGAGGTATCAACGGTCGTAAAGTGGTCGCTACCACCCGCGATGCGAAGCTGATGGAGGTTCGTCAGCGAATGGTCGAAGCCTGTCGTGACGACTTTGCGCTCGTCGGTGGTGGCGCCGCCTTGGATGCTCTCGGCGTCAAGGACCGGCTGACGTGTATGTTGCCGAGTTTCCCAGCTCAGGCCGTCCAAGAGCGTTCTGCCGGAGCTGATCTCGAAGTCAGTGCATCTCCCGCAAAGATCCCGGGCTATGACAATTACAACGGTTTCCGAACCTGGGTGGTGAACGAGGCGTATCCGGATTCGAAGGGTGCGGTGGGGATGATCAACGGCGATTCCGCTGTCACCAAAGCGATTGCGGGCGTTACCGCTGAGACCCTCGAGGCCGCCGGTGCCACGCTGGTCTACAACGAGCTGTATCCGGCGATGGGTGTGTCGGACTGGACTCCGTACGCGCAAGCAATCAAGAGCAAGGGCGTCAAAGGGTTGATCTTCATGGGTGAGTTCGGTCAGTTGGCCAAGCTCGAAGAGGTCCTCACCAACATGGACTACAAGCTCGACTGGATCGATGCCAACAATAACGCCTACAACGCGTCGTTCATCGAACTGCTGGGGAAGTCCGCTGACTTCCAGAACAACCTCGTAGATCTCAGTGGTGTGGCGCCGTTGGAAAGTGACGAGCCTGCGGTGGCGGAGCTCGAGGCTCTGTACGAGAAGTACGCACCGAATGCGCAGATCACACTCCCGGCGATGCGGGCGATGTCATCGTGGCTGCTGTTCGCGAAGTCGGCTGCCAGTTGTGGCGACGAACTTACCCGTGCTTGCCTCTACAAGGCAGCGACGGCCGAGACTGCTTGGACCGGAGGCGGTTTGCATGCTGCAAACGATTTGGCGAATCCGATTCCACCGCAGCCGTGCTTCAATGTCGAACAGGCCACGTCGGACGGTTGGCAGGCAGCAGACTTCAATCCCGACAACGGTCTCTACCGCTGCGATATCCCGGCTCGCAAGTTGGTCGCCGACTTCGGCACGCCGATGACACTGGCAGACGTCGGTATGAGCATGGGCGATTTCGAGTAATGGAACAATTCGTCACCTTCGGGATCGTCGGTCTGAGCACGGCCGCGATCTACGCGATCATCGGCAGCGGCTTAGTGGTCACCTACACCACCACTGGAGTGTTCAACTTCGCACACGGCGCGACCGGCATGATGGCGGCATTCTCCTACTGGCAGCTCAGTGTCGGGTGGGGCTTGCCGGTGTGGTTGTCGGTAGCCACCGTACTTCTGGTTCTTGCACCGGCTTTCGGGCTTCTCGTCGAACTGTTGGTGCGGCCGGTTCAGGCTCTCGGCGAGGCTGAGAAGCTGGTGATGACGATCGCGTTGCTGAGCGGTCTGATTGCGCTCGCCCGATGGGTCTGGAATCCGAACAAAGCTCGCTCGCTTCCCAGGTTCTTTGCCGAGCAGAACTCTTTTCACATCGGGTCAGCAACAATCAGTTGGCATCAAGCCTTGACACTGGTGGTGGCGATCGCCGTTGCGGTGTCTCTGCGAATACTGATGCTGCGCACCCGAACCGGAACGGAAATGCGAGCGACCGTCGATGACCGTGCCTTGGTGGGACTTACCGGGGCAGATCCGGTACGGGCCAACCGGGTTGCCTGGATTCTGGGAACCGTGTTGGCCGCAATCGGCGGTATCCTCATCGCTCCGATGGTTGCGCTCGACGCGACCCAACTGTCGCTGGTCATCGTCAGTGCTTATGCCGCAGCGATATTCGGTCGGTTGAAGAGCCTGCCCATGACATTTGTCGGTGCAATTGTCGTGGGCTGCATGGAGGCATATCTCACCGGCTACCTCCCGCAGAATCCGTACCTCCCAGGTCTGCGGCTGGCGGCGCCGGCGATATTGCTGTTGCTCGCGCTGCTGCTCTTTCCACACGGGCGACTTCGGGGACGCGACCGTAACCTCAGTGCGGTTCCGCTACCGAGCGTTCGGGGGACGTTTGCCTTTGCCGGGGTGATCGTCGCGTTCGGTCTCGTCTTGGCCACAGTGCTGGGTGAAGGTGATCTGATCACCTACGGACAGATCTTCGCGTTCGGCGTGATCGCGTTGTCCTTCGTTCCACTTGTCGGTTACGCCGGTCAGATATCACTTGCGCAGTTGACCATGGCGGGGGTGGGTGCAATTGTCTGTGCACGCTTGGGCGGAAATGGGCAGTGGTGGGCACTTTTGGCGGTGATGGTCATCGCGGGCATTGTCGGAGCGGTCATCGCGATCCCCGCGCTCCGGCTCAATGGTGTCTACCTGGCACTCGGGACGGCGGCCATTGCGGCCGTCTTCGACCGGTGGATATTCACGATCCCGTCCTTCGAGGTGTTCGGAGTCGAGATCGTGCTGTTCGACCAGGGCTCAGTGGATTTGGTCGGCCCACGACTGTTCGGATTAGACGTGAATACTCCGGCAGAACTGACGGTGTTCTCCGCGATCTGTCTTGCCCTCGTCACGATCGCCGTGGCCGCGTTGCGCCGCGGGCGACTCGGCCGCCGGTTGATTGCGCTGCGCGACAGTGAGGCTGCCTTCGCGACCCTCGGGGGCAGTCTGCTGTTGACCAAGATGCTGGTGTTTGCGCTTGCCGCTGGTATTGCGGGTCTTGGTGGGGCGCTGTACGGAATGCAACTGATGTCGGTCACCGCCGAACAGTTCAGTTTTGTTGCCGGGCTGGGTATTTTCCTGATCGCTGTCGTGGGTGGCCTGGGAGTTGTGGGTAACGGGCTCTTCACGGGCACGATGATTGCCGGCCCGTTGAACGCGATCGTGGCATTGTGGCCGGCGGCCGCCAACCTCGTGCAGACGCTGCCCGCTGCTGCCGGCCTCGCTTACAGTTCCGGAGCGGTCGACGACGGAGTTGTGCCGAGCTTGCGCCGGCGCTGGGAATCGGCTCTCCGGGACCGCCTTGTGATGGCGGTCTTGCTGGGTTGGATTGCAGCGCTGTGGGTTTTGCGTGTCAGTGACGTCGTCAACGGGTACGTACTCGTGGTGGGCGTAGTGATCGGGGCATTGGCCGCCCGCAGTTGGGCCGAAGCGCGGCATCGTCAGGTTCCGGCGGAGCCGGAAATTCCGGTGGAGTTGTGGGGCATATCGCGCCCATGGACCGCCGAAGACGGGGAGGTGCTCAGTCGTGAAGTCGCAGCTCGAAGTTGAGGACATCACGGTGATGTTCGGTGGTCAACGCGCGCTCTCCGGGGTCTCACTGAAGGCGGAGCGTGGTCACGTGACCGGACTGATCGGACCGAACGGGGCAGGCAAGAGCACGCTGTTCGACGTCATTTCCGGGCTCCGCAAGCCGGCCACGGGAAAGGTGTTTCTCGGTGGCCGCGACGTGACCGGAGCCGGGCCGTCCCGGCGTGCGAAACACGGTCTGGCGCGGACGTTTCAACGACTGGAACTCTTCGGCCGACTCAGCGTCCGTGACAACCTCCTGGTTGCCGCGGAACTGGGACCGCAGCGACGTAAGGCTGGATCCGTCGCCGACGACATCATCGATCGACTCGGATTGGATCGGGTTGCTACGACCACTGCGGACGCTTTGTCCACCGGCATGGGTCGCCTCGTCGAGGTGGCCAGAGCGATGGCTGTGAATCCGACCATCCTTCTGCTCGACGAGCCCGCCGCCGGTCAGGACCGCGAAGAAACAGAGCGGTTCTCGGTGATTCTGCGCTCTCTGGCGGAGGAGGGGATGGCTGTCCTGCTTGTCGAACATGACATGGAATTGGTGATGAACGTGTGCGACCAGGTGTACGTGCTCGATCTTGGGAAGATCATCTCCGTCGGCGCGCCTGAGCTGATCCGGCGCGACGACGCGGTTCTGGCAGCGTATCTGGGGGGATCATGAATCCGATCCTCGAATTGCGCGGTGTGCGAGCGCGTTACGACGAGATCACGGTTCTGCACGGGATCGACCTCAGTGTGGCGCCTGGTCAGATAACTGCCTTGCTAGGGCCCAACGGTGCCGGGAAGACGACGACTCTTCGAGTCGCTGCCGGAGTTCATCCGATCGCCTCGGGGCAACTGATGGTTGGCGGACGCGATGTCAGTGGGATTCGTCCTCGGGATCTGGCCAGATCCGGTGTCTGTCTGATCCCGGAAGGCCGTGGTGTGTTTCCCAACCTGAGCGTTCGGGACAACTTGCTCATGATGACGTTCACGGGTCGCACGCGCGAGGAAATCGAGGAGATCGCGTTTGCTCGGTTTCCGATCCTCGCCCAGCGCGCATCGCAGACGGCAGGCACATTGTCGGGCGGTGAGCAGCAGATGCTCGCGCTGGCCCGCGGACTCGCGACGGACCCTGCCGTACTTCTCCTCGACGAGTTGTCGATGGGGCTCGCGCCGTTGATCGTCGGCCAACTCTACGAGCAGGTCGCCCTGATTGCCAGAGCGGGTGTCGCCGTACTGGTGGTCGAGCAGTTCGCGAACACCCTGCTCGAATTTGCCGATCACGCAGCGGTTCTGGTGCGTGGCCGGATCCAGAAGCAGGGCAGCCCCGATGGCGCACTGCGTTCCGAATTAGCTGCCCTCTACCTTGGGAGTGTCACATGACCGCGACTGAAACCCGCGCCGACCGCTTCACTCGCGAGTTGGCCGAACAGAAGATTCCCGATCCCTCCGCCGGCCGATCCGCCCTTTGGCTCAGGTTGGGACTGGCGCTGATGGTGATCGGTCCGGCCTTGGGTATCGCGTCGTACTTTCTCTCGCACAATACTTCCGATCCCTTGGTGCAGCGCGACGCGATCATTCTTGCCCTCGTCGGGATTTCACTCGGCGTGAGCGGGTCGGCACTGTACATCCGCTATTCCATTACCGGATTCCTCAGGTTCTGGATGGCCAGGCAGTCCTACGACCTGAGCCTGGTGGGAGATCGACTCTCCGAGCGCGATATTCAACCCTGACAGCAGTAGCTGCCGTTGCTCCTCGCGGTAGTTCGCCTGCGGACGGGTGCGTCCGTGTGCTGGTGAAAGTTTTTTGCAACCACGGTGTTCCGAAACATCGTGGTGGAAAGCCCATGGTGGGTGGAACCCGTCCGCCCATCGGAGAGGATCCGTCATGCGCAATTCGGTAATTCGTCGAGTCGTGGCCGCCGCCGGTTTTGTTGCCGTCGTGGCCGCCACCGTCACAGGCTGCAGCAGTGATTCCGACAGCGACACCGCTGACACCACAACAACTTCGGCAGCGGCGTCGAAGGCTTCGAGCACATCGTCTGCGGGGACCACCGCGGCAGCTGCGGCCGACGACGCGACGACAAAGGAGATCACGGACGTCTTTGTCACCTTCTTCAACGGAACTACTCCGCCCGCGGATCGTGCCGCTCTGGTCGAAAACGGTGACGTGTTCCTGCCGACTCTCGAAGCGCTGACGGCCAATCCGCAGGCCACGGCAACCACGGCAACGGTGCAAGGTGTCGAGGCCACCGGCACGAACGCTGCCGTCAAGTGGACGCTTCTGATGAACGGGGCTCCGGTTCTGCCGGACCAGTCCGGTGAAGCGCTAGAGCAGGCCGGTGTGTGGAAGGTGTCGGCCGCGACGTTCTGCACGTTGTTGGCGATTCAGGGCGGCGGGGCGCCGGTTCCCGGTTGCTGATCGCGCACAACGATGCGACGTCGACGCCGGTAGCACCGGCGTCGACGTCGCATGATGTACGTGCACACCGACAGATGTCAGCTCAAGTATCGAACCAGATTTTGTGCGACAGAGGCGGGCCGCTCGGAGCCTTCGGCGGTGATCGTGACGGTGCGCTCCACCTGGATTCCGCCGTCGATGTCGGTGACGGATGTGACCTCCACTGTTCCCCGCACCCGGCTGTCCACCAAGACCGGGCTGATGAACCGCACTTTCCCCAGTCCGTAGTTGAGTGCCATGCGCGCACAGCTGACTGCCATGACTTGCTGAACTATCGGTGCCAGCAACGACAGTGTCAGGAATCCATGTGCGATGGTGGCGCCGTACGGTCCGTCTGCAGCACGGTCCGTATCAACATGTATCCACTGGTCGTCGTCGGTGGCTGCCGCGAAGAGATCGATCCGTTTCTGATCGATCGTGATCCAATCACTGGTGCCGATCGTTGTCCCGACAGCGGCTCGGATATCGTCGAAGGTGGTGAAATCAGTCTGGTCCAAACCACTCTGGGTGCTCAACCGGCCAGCCTGAGTTCAACGGGGTTCAGTCGCAGATCGCAGATGTACGCGAGTTCTGCCGCGATCTCGGGTGAGAGGTCGCTCTGCTCTCCGACCTCCAGGATGCTGTGGAGGCGACGGAAGAATTGATCAGGCGTGATCCCGAATTGGACAAAAATGTCTTCGGCGGGTCCGCCGTTCCAATGTCGCCACTTCAGGGCGAACGTCAATATCGCATCATGGTCGTTCATTACACGCCTCCTCAATTCAAACGTGAGTTCGGTTATCTCAATTGGTCTTTCATGACTTTGCCAGTCGCATTGAGTGGCAGTGCGTCGAGGAACTCGACAGTGCGAGGAGCTTTGAACCCGGCCATCCGCTCGCGGCTCCAGGACAGTAGGTCTTGTTCTGTCACTGTATGTTTGGTGACCACAAACGCTTTGCCGACCTGCCCCATTCGTTCGTCGGGAACGCCGATCACGGCAACCTGATCGACTGCCGGGTGTTCGAGGAGGAAACCTTCGATCTCGGCTGGATATGCGTTGAACCCGCCGACGATGAACATGTCCTTCTTGCGGCCGACGATACTGAGCCGTCCCTCGTCGTCAAGCTTTCCGAGATCGCCGGTGTGCAGCCAACCGTCCGTGTCGATCGCTTCGGCGGTTGCCTGCGGATCGTCAAGGTATCCCTGCATGACGTTGTATCCGCGAATCAGTACCTCGGAATCATCTGCGATTCGCAATTCGATTCCGTCACATGGTGTACCGACGGTAGTTGCTATCTGCTCGAACGAGTCGCCGGGGCGCGACGCGGTTGCCGTTCCCCCTTCGCTCAAGCCGTAACCCGTCATGATGGTCTGGAACGGAAGTTCCTTTGCGACCCGGCGGATGAGTTCTACCGGAATGTCCGCCGATCCGGTGACCGCAGCACGTAGTGACGACAGATCTCGGGTGTTGGGAGCGGACAGCAGTGACTGGTAGAGCGTCGGCGGTCCCGGGAGCATGGTGATCTTCTCGGTCTCGACCAGTTCCAGTACCTGATCCACGTCGAGAACGGCTACGGGCAGGATGGTGGCGCCGCGAATCAACGACGCGACAACGCCTGCTTTGTAGCCGAACATGTGGAAGAACGGGTTGACGACCAGGTAGCGATCGCCTTCCCTCAGGTCTGCGAGATCGCACCACTCCGAGAACATTCGCAGTGTCTGGTGATGGTTCATCATGACGCCCTTGGGGCGGCCGGTCGTTCCCGACGTGTACATGATGTCGGCGATGTCGTCGCCGCTGATCTCGCATTCGAAAGGTGCACCGCTGGAAAGGAAATCCGACTTCAAGTCGATCACCGGTACGTCATCGGGTGCACTGTACTCGAGGCCCAAGAACCCCTTCTGGACGAGTACGGCTTTGGCGCCGCTCCGTCGGATGATGTCGGCGGCCTCGTCGGCCTTGTACCGCGTGTTGACGGGAACCAGCACTCCGCCGGCGGTCAAGATGCCGAATGCGGCGATGATCCATTCGGCGGAGTTGGGCGCCCAGATCGCCACTCGATCGCCCTTGTCCACGCCGATCGAGGCCAGAGCACCAGCGGCCCGGCGGACCCGATCAGCGAGTTCGACGAAGGTGATCCGGACGGGCCCGTCGACGACCGCTTCGGCAGTGCCGAAGCGGTCGGCCGCACTCAGGACCATCTCAGGGATGGTCTGCCACTTCACAGCGAAAGGAGCCCTGCAAGGTTGCCGCCCATGATCTTTGCCTGATCCTTCTCGTCCAGGTGCCCGAGCATGTCCGCGAAGTGCCGCGGCTCTGCCAAGCCCTCCGGATGCGGGTAGTCCGAGCCGAAGAGCACTCGGTCGACTCCGACGAGATCGATCAGATCGGTCACGCCCTCCTCGTAGAACGGGCTGACGTGGACCTGGCGCTTGATCGCAGCGACGGGATCCTGCATACCGAAGCCTTCAGGTGCCTTCTTGAAGGTGTCGGCGAGGCTGTCCAGAAGTGGTCGCAGCCAGGCAGATCCACTTTCGATGACAGCAAGCTTGAGGTCAGGGAAGCGGAACAGTGCGCCGTGGCAGACCCACGATGCCACGGTGTCCTGTACGGGACGCCACTCGTTGACCATGCGGAACGTGTTGGTCTGGAACGGCAGCATCTCGCCGTCCGTGCCTTCCCACTCGGCGTCGAAGCGCGCGTATCCGCTGTCCGACGAGTGCATCGCCACGAGGAGGTCGAGCTCCACGACGCGCTTCCAGAAGGGGTCGAACTCCGGCATGGCAAACGAACGAGGGCCCTTGAATCCGGGGACGGGTGCTGGGCGCACGAGAATAGCCCTTGCGCCGCGCTCGGCAACCCACTCGAGTTCTTCGAGTGCCTTGTCGAGGATCGGCAGGCTGATCACCGGGGTGGTGAAGATGCGGTCCTTGTAGTTGAACTGCCATGTCTCGTACAGCCACTCGTTGAGTGCGTGCACAACAGCGTGAATCAGGTCCGGATCGTCACGCATCCGCTCTTCGACCAGGCTGGCGAGGGTCGGGAACATCAACGTGCGGTCGACGCCCAACTCGTCCATGAGTTCCAGGCGCGGGCCCGGCTCGCTGAAGGCGGGGATTGCCTTCATGGACTTACCGAAGATCTCGCGACGGCTCTTGCCTTCGGGGTTTCCGTTCTTGAAGTACTCCTCCATGGAACCCGGGCGTGCAACGACGCTGAACGTGGGGTTGGGGATGTACTCACTGATCTGTCCGCGAATGGCGATCTTGGTGCGTCCGTCGACCTCGACGTACTTGATGGCGTCCTTGTACTTCGCCGGGAGGTACTTGGTGAGGGCCTCGGCAGTCTCGTACAGATGGTTGTCTGCGTCGAACAGCGGGTAAGGCAGGTCCTTCGGGGGCATGAGATTCTCCTTTGCGTTTGATGAGAACACTATTCTCTTTTTTAAACGGTCGCAATATCCTGACGGACCAAAAACTTCTGAATCTTGCCGCTGGCCGTCCGGTGGAAGTCGTCCACCTGGTGCAATTCCTCCGGCCACTTCTGTTTTGCGACGCCGGCTCGGTCGAAGTGAGCGCGGAGTTCGTCCATCGTCGGCAAGCTGTGGCCGGGCAGCAGGCGCAGCACAGCGGCAACGTGTTCGCCGAGGCGCTCGTCCGGGGCGGATACCGCTGCGGCTTCGGCGACTCCCGGCATGGAGAGAAGGATTTCCTCGACCTCGAGTGCGCTCACGTTCTCGCCGCCGCGAATGATGATGTCGGACTTGCGGTCCGTGATTGTCAGGTAGCCGTCCTCGTCGATTTCGCCGATGTCCCCGGTGTGGTACCAACCGTCGGCGTCGAATGTCGCGTCGGTGAGCGCCTGGTCGGTGTATCCGATGCAGAGATCGGGTCCACGGCTGAGGATTTCTCCGTCATCGGCAAGCCGGATCTCCGCGCCCTCCATGACATTTCCGTCGGTGAACAACCGCTTGTCTTCCGGGGCAAGGTGGCTCGATCCCGTGATCGACGGATGTTCGGTGCTCCCGTACGAGCGGAAGACGGTGATGCCGAAGTCGGCCAGTCTTCTCGTGACCGCCGCGGGGACGGACGAGCCGCCAAGTCCCGCATATTTCATGCACGCGAGATGTTCCGGCGTGAACTTCGGATGATCGAGCAGGCTGGTGAGGAAGTAGGTTGCGCCGCCGCCGACGGTGAGTTGATCGCTGGTCATCAACTCCAGTGCCTGTTCCGGATCCCACGCATCGGTGAGGTTTATCGGGGAGCCGTCGACGACTGGAATGAGGAAGGCATTGACCATGCCGATGAAGTGACCGACCGGGGCTGACGTGAGTTGCTTGCCACGGTCTTTCGGGTACAGACCCAAGAGTTGGCGGGTTTCGTGCCCGAGTGTCTGATGACTGTGGATGACGCCCTTGGGAGCGCGCGTCGTGCCGGAGGTGAAAGCGATGAGCACGGCGGAAGTGGGGTCTGTGTCGATGTTCTCCGCCAGTGGTACGTCGCTGAGCAGATCTTCGAAATCGCGACCGACAACTCCGACGATGGGGATGTTCGCGCACAGATCCGGCTGGTACTCGGTGCGTCCGAACTTCTCGGCCGTGATGAAGACCTTCGGCTTCGTCTCGTCGAGGATGTAGGCAACTTCCTTGCGGCCGTAGAAGTGAACGATGGGAACAACCGTTGCGCCGAGGAAGGTCGACGCCCAGAAGACCGCTGCTGCTTCCATCCAGTTCGGAAGCTGGAACGCGACGACATCACCCGCGCCGACGCCGCGTTCGCGCAGGCCGCCGGCCAACTTGCGTGCCACCAGATCCACGTCGGCAAATGTTCCGGTCCACGGACGGATCTTCGAGTGGATGCGAAATTCGGTGTCGGGGGCGGCAGCGAGGCCTCGGGTGAGCATCGTGCCGATCGTGTCCTGAGTCCACCAACCCTCCTCGAGGTACCGGGTGGCAAGCGTGGCGGGAATGTGCCGCATATGAGCTCCAATGCAGGTAACCGGGCCGCTCCTAGGCCGAACTGCGGCACGAGACGGGAGCGGTCGAACTGGCTTCTGCCAGTCGTGAATATGTTATTCTCACAAAACAAGAATGCTAATATCGTAACGGAGAACATCTTGGTTATCGTTGAAATGGACGGCGAGTTGGCGATCATCACCATCGACCGTCCACAAGCACGCAATGCCATCGCGCCGGAAACGATGGACCAATTGGACGAGGCACTCGACTCGGTTCGCGGGGCCCGCGCCCTGGTGATCACCGGCGCTGGTGATCGTGCGTTTGTCTCCGGTGGCGATCTCAAGGAACTGGCCAAACTTCGGACGCTGGAACAGGCGGCGGACATGGCCCGGCGGATGCGGTCGATCTGTGACCGCATCGCACAATTCCCCGGACCCGTCATCGCTGCATTGAACGGGCATGCGCTCGGCGGCGGCGCCGAAGTTGCCGTGGCGGCAGATATTCGAATTGCCGCGCACGACATCAAGATCGGCTTCAATCAGGTGAGTCTCGGAATCATGCCCGCGTGGGGTGGAGCCGAGCGGCTTGCCGCACTTGTCGGGCGCGGTCGGGCATTGATGCTTGCCGGTTCCGGAACGATCATGGGTGCTGCTGACGCGGAATCGCTCGGACTCGTCGATCGCGTCCTGCCCCGAGAATCCTTCGACGAGGGCTGGCGCTCGCTGGCGAAGTCGCTTGCCAATGCTCCAGCCGAGAGCATCAAACGGGTGATGTCCGGGGTTGCTCCTCCCGAAGCTATCGACGCTTTTGCGCGCTTGTGGATTACCGACGAACACTGGGCAGCAGCAGACCGGGTTATGAACCGCAACAAGTGAACTGAACTCCTACGAGTGCGTGCGAATCGGTGCCGCACTTTCCGACCAGTTACGGACTCCACATGACTTTTGTGATCACTCAACGATGCTGCAACGACACCAGTTGCGTAGCGGTGTGCCCGGTCGACTGCATCCGTCCGCGGCCCGGAGACCCCGGATACACCACCGCTGAGATGCTGTACATCGATCCGGACACCTGCATCGACTGCGGGGCATGCGTCGACGCGTGTCCGGTGGATGCGATCTACTCCGAATACGATCTCAGTGAGTCGATGAGTCGGTACACGGAGATCAATGCGGCGTACTTCGAGCAGAATCCATTGGACACCGATGACGTTGCATTCCCCACTCCGCCGAAACGCCCGTCAGCGGATCTGCCTCGAATACGTGTCGCGATAGTCGGATCCGGTCCTGCAGCCTGCTACTGCGCTGCCGAACTGCTGGCGCGGGGATCAGTGGAGGTCGAGATGTTCGACCGCTTGCCCTCGCCTTGGGGGTTGGTGCGCAGTGGAGTTGCGCCGGATCATCAGGAAACCAAAGGCGTCGTGAGTGTCTTCGGGTCTTCGTTCAAATCGGAGTCGTTTCAGTTCTACCTCGACGTCGAAGTGGGCAAGCATATTTCGCACGACGAGCTACTGCGGCACCATGACGCCGTGATCTATGCCGTTGGCGCCGCAACCGATCGCAAGCTGGGCATCCCCGGAGAATCATTGCCCGGCAGTCATTCCGCGACGGAATTCGTGTCCTGGTACAACGGGCATCCGGACTTTTCGGATCGTGAATTCGACCTTTCGGGGGAGCGCGCGGTTATCGTCGGAAACGGCAACGTGGCACTCGATGTCGCGCGTGTTCTCACGTGCGATGTCGACGAACTCGCAAGAACCGACATTGCTGACCACACGTTGGACGCCCTGCGCAACAGCAATATCCGTGAGGTTGTTGTTCTCGGACGACGGGGCCCACTCCAGGCCGCGTACTCCGCCCCGGAGTTTCTCGCGCTGGGTCACCTGAACGGTGTCGACGTCGTGATCGACCAACAGGACGTCGTGCTGGACGCGGCAAGCGCAGCAGCCCTGGATGATCCCGATGCGCTGCTGTCCGACAAACTCAAAGTTGACCTTGCACGTGAGTACGCACAGAAGCCGGCGGACGGAGGCAACAAGCGAATCGTCTTCCGGTATCTCGTCGCGCCCAGCGAACTGCAGGGCACCGACCGCGTCGAATCGGTGACGTTGGTGCACAACACACTTGACGACGATCTTGCGGCATCGGCGACCGAGAAGGTCGAAAGGCTGGAAGCGTCGCTTGTTCTGCGATCGGTGGGATATCGCGGCGAACCAGTCGCTGACGTTCCGTTCGACGAAGGACGGGGAATCATTCCCAACCATCAGGGCCGGGTGGACGGCGCAGTCGGCGTCTACACCAGCGGCTGGATCAAGCGGGGCCCGCGCGGTGTGATCGGCACCAACCGAGTCGACGCGAAGGAAACCGTCGCGCAACTACTGGCAGACTTCGACGCCGGATTGCTGACCGCGCCTGAACTCGACCGGACATCCTTGGTCGAACTGGTGACGGAACGTCAACCCGACATGATCGACAAGGCGGGGTGGGCGGCCCGGGACGCACAAGAGAAGGCGGCCGGTAAAGCTGCCGGCCGCCCTCGCATCAAGATCACTGCACGGACTGTAAGTCGTTAAGGGGGGGTTACTTTCCGGAACCCAGGACCGACGTGGCGTCGGCGTAGCGCTGCGCCACGTCGTCCCAGTTGATGACATTCCAGTATGCCTTCACGTAGTCGGCCTTGACGTTCTTGTACTGAAGATAGAAGGCGTGCTCCCACATGTCGAGCATCAGGAGCGGAACAATGCCGATGCTGATGTTTCCCTGCTGATCTGTGAGCTGCTCGATGATCAGACGCTGACCGATCGTGTCGTAGGCCAGTACAGCCCAGCCGGAGCCCTGCAAAGTGGTTGCGACCGCGGAGAAGTGCGTCACGAACGCGTCGAACGAGCCGAAGTGTTCGTCGATGGCAGCGGCCAGTTCTCCTTCAGGTCGCTCACCACCGTTGGGGGAGAGGTTCTTCCAGAAGATCGAGTGATTGGTGTGGCCGCCGAGGTGGAAGGCGAGGTTCTTACTGAGTTGCGGAGCCTTGGCTGCGATCGTGCCGTCTTCTCGTGCGGCGGCCAACTGCTCGATTGCACTGTTTGCGCCGGCGACGTAGGTCGCGTGATGCTTGCTGTGGTGCAGCTCCATGATCTCGCCTGAGATGTGAGGTTCGAGGGCTGCGTAATCGTAATCGAGCTGGGGCAAGACGTATTCGGTCATTGTGGTGTGCCTTTCGATCGGTGATGAGTCGCTGGGGTGAGATGGTGGTACGCCCGGTTGTGGTAGACGAGTGGGGAGAGAACACGCGTCGGCGCGATGACCTCGACAACTTCTGCCGTGACGATGAGCGCCGAACCACAAGCGGTGGCGCCGAGTGGGACCGCGCGGAGAGCATGCGCCGTTCCGTGGAGGAACGGTTCACCGGTCGACAGAAACGACCAGTCCATGTCCGCGCCGAATCGGACGGCGCCACGCGTGGCAAATGTTTCTGCCAGCTCTACATTGTCGGAATGCGCAAGGTGAACAAGGAAACTGGACGCGGCCGCGATCGCTGCAGCAGATCCTCGCAGGGATTGTAGTGAGAACGCGAGTACAGCGGGGTCGGCACTGATCGACATCACCGACGACGACGTTATCCCGACCGGGCCGTCTTCGCCGGCGGCAGTGATAATGGCGACGCCCGCAGGATGTCGACGGAAGGCATCGACAAAAGATTCACGGATCGACGGTTTTGGTATCGAATCGGTATGCGGTCCAACTAGTTCCGTCGTCACGTGAGAGTTCACCTTCCGCTACTCGGGTAATTCCGCCGATGCACGTGGCCTGTGCTGTATTGACGGTAAAACCTCGAGCGCGCTTGAGATCAAGGTGATGTGACGGGGTTCACCGTCCTAGCTTGGTGGCCAATCTCTTGATGTATTCCACAACGTCGGTGGGAGCGGCGTCCGGCGTGCCGAACATTGCCTCGGTAACTCCGATGCTCTCCCAGTGAGCGAGCTTGTCCGCCTCGGGCTTTCCGGCGAGGACGGTGATTTCAGGTTCGCCGACTCGACCGGCTTCGGACCAGATCTTGCGAAACAGCTCTACGTTTTCCTCGATCTCTTGCTGGATCGGCGTCGTGATCCAGCCGTCGGCGGACTGTGCGATCCACTTGAAGGTCTTTTCGCTCGCACCGGCGCCGAGGAGGATGGGTGGACGCGGTTTCTGTACGGGCTTGGGCCATGCCCAACTGGCCCCGTACTTCACGAACTGGCCCTCGTAGGATGCCTCGTCCTTCGACCAGAGTTCACCCATTGCTTCGAGGTATTCACGAAGAGCCGTACGACGTTTGTTCGGGGGTACTCCGTGATCGGCGAGTTCCTCTGCATTCCAGCCGAATCCGACACCGAAGACAACACGTCCATCGGACAGGTGATCCAGTGAGGCGATGGTTTTTGCCAGAGTAATCGGATCATGTTCGAGGGGGAGTGCCACCGACGTGCCCAGGCGAATGGTGCTGGTGACCGATGCTGCAGTGCCGAGCGCAACCCAGGGGTCGAGGGTGCGCATGTAGCGGTCGTCCGGAAGTTCCGCGGATTTGGTGCCCGGATGATCCGACGCCCGTGATGCCGGGATGTGAGTGTGCTCGGGAACGTAGAAGGCGTCGAACCCGGCAGCTTCGGCGGCAACGGCCGCATCAGCAGGGCGAATGCCGCGGTCGCTGGTGAACAAGCTGACTCCGTAGCGCACAGGCTTCTCCTTCGATGGTCCGTCGAAAAACTGTAACTTGTTGCAGGTTCGTTCGGGGTGGTTTTGGGCCTTCGGCCCTGTGCGCCTTTCTGGCAGTCGGCGCTACCGAAAAGGCGCACGGGGCGAAGCCCTACCCTGCGCGTCTGCCGCTACATGGTCACGTCGATAATGTGAAGGAGAACGTGCAGGACACGAGGAACTAAGGAGTGGTCATGGCAACTGAGGTGGAGTCCGGTGACCTCGTACAGGCGGCCGACCATGCGGGTCCGTGGACGGTAGTCGAAGTCCGGCAGGGTATGGCGTTGCTCGAACACGGTGACGGGCACAGGCTGTCGCTACGGACGACCAGTCTGACTGTCGTGCGTAAGGGTGGCGGCAAGAAGATCGCCCCCGCCGAAGGTGCTTCCGACGAGGGCGTGTCACCGACACTGTTCGACTGACGGTCAGGGCATATCGAACGGTGCCGCGTATTTGAACGTGCCCACCTGATCTGAGGTGTGCGCAGACAGGGTGCGAATCTGGAAATGGGCACCCCATTCGGCTTCCGGTGATTCGACGCCCACCTTCGTGCTGGTCACAAACCCGAACCGTGGGTAGTACTCAGTGCTGCCCAGTAGTGCGAGCAACGGCACGTCCAGAGCGTCCGCTGCGCCGATGACCGCGTGCATCAACGCAGAGCCGACGCCGGACCGTTGGTTTTCGGGTGTCACTGCCAGCGGGCCTAGGCCCACAGCCTCCACCTCGCCGACCCATCCCCGGGTTCCGATGACGAAGCCGAGAATCTCGCCGTCTGCCTCGGCCACCAGGGACAACTTCGGCAGGTACTCGTCGGACGCAAAGAGTTGGCGCGTCAGTTCCATTTCGTACGGCGTTTCGCCCGGCGGTGCCTGATCCGCAAATGCAGCGTCGAGAAGTGAGTAGACGGCGTCACGGTCGGACGGGCATTCGCGGCGGATGTACATGGAGTACGAAGCTACCCGAGGTAGCTGCCGTCGTGCGACTCTATATTCCGCGTTCACCAACTCTTTGGCTCGAAATACTCAGTGATGCAATGGCTTTCTCAATGGCATCATCGCGACAGCAGTTCGGTGATCGATGTGGGTATCTGGCGGTATCCGCCGAATCTGATGCGTTGGCAACCGTCGAGTTCGGCAAGAACTTGGGTTCCCCCGGAGCCGTCAGCTCGACGGAGATCGATCGACGCCACCTGTTGCGCGATCAGATCGCACGGTGGGGCGATGGGTGCTGCGGCCGCGGCATGCATCAGCTCGGCACTGTCTGTCAAGGTCAGGCGGATATGCGGGGATTCCCGGCCCAGGTTGTAGCGGCATACCTGCAGTCGGCCGACGTCGTCGACGGGTGTGGCCAACGGACTGTCGAGAGGTGAGTATCCGGTGTTCTCGGAACGCACTGATCGCTCGACGTCGTCGGGGGTGGTGAGATCGAACAACGATCCGATCGACGTTGTGCAGATTCCCGGTTCGTCCGCCGATATGGCGTCGATCGGGTGCTGCTGACGGCTGACCTCATGCAAGGTGTCCAGCGTTTCGAGAGGTGCGTCCTGGAATCCGCACGGCGCTGACGGCCAAGCTGGACGAAATGCGTTACCCGACGCGTCGACGAACCACAGGCCGACGGGGACGATTTCCCGTATCGCGCAGTCAGCAGAGATGTTGTCGCGGAACCGGTGCGAGTCGGTTCGGAATGCTTCGACTACTGCAGATACGTCGCCTTCAAGGTGAACCGCGTCGATAGTCAACCCGCCGGCGGCGTTTTCCCCGCGTTCGCACCGGATGAGCGCTACCGGTTCGAAATCCGATGGCGGATAGTCGGGTTCGGTTGTTGGCGGGAATTGTGAATCCATCTGAGCGAGCCCGCTGAGTGGTCCGGAGATATCGGGCGTAGTGCATTCCGCATGGTCGACTACGGACGCCACCGCAGGAGTGAACGAGACGCTATCGCCGCGCACGGAAAGGTACATCGCTGCCACTGCGAACACGCTCAGCGCGATGATGAACGTGACAGCCAGGAATTTGCGCATTCTCAGACCAGGCCGGCGCGTTCGAGGAATGCCTTGGCGGTTACGGCATTCGGAAAAACGGCGCTCGAGGTGATGTGGAGCCCGCTGTCGGAGTTGGCGTACTCCGTGGTGCTGACGGCGTCTCGATACTCGATGCGGGCGGCTGCGGTACGCGAGCGGTTCTCAGTGATGAGTTCGGGCCGCTCGTTCTCGCGCCAGTCGATGAGTGTTTTACCAGCTTCGGTCTGGTTCACCCAGGTGATGAAGACGATGTTGTAGTCGGTTGAGACGCTCTGGGCGAGAGCTGACCCGGAGTCGACCGTGCAGAGTAGGTACAAGTCGCCGGTCGAGTTGAGCGAGCCCGGCGAGCAGATGCTCGCCTCGGCAAGGGCCGGCGGGAACGTCCCGACGATGGCTTCGGCGCTGTTGTGGGTTCCACCATTCGTAGCGGTGAGTGATCCTGATGCGGTGCCGGCTTCACGGTTGTCACCGCCGAGTGAGAGGACCGCGGAGATGACTACGCCGACGGTGGCGACTCCCATGAGTGCGGACCGGACCAACAACCCGCTTCGCGTTTTCGCCGACAGGGTAGTTGCTACTCGCGTTCCGAGTGGTGCCATCGCTGCATTATTCATCACGAAATTCTGGATGCGGGCACACGCAACATATTTGCCGCACGGTGCAAAGACGATCGGGCATACTCGAGTGACTTGGAGCGAGTCGATCGTGGAGAGGGTGACCGACCATGAAGAAGGACGCAGCAGGGGGTACCCCCTCTGAATTGATCGACGCGAGGATCGAGGAACTCGGTGACTGGCGAGGGGAGATGCTCGCTCGGATCCGGACTTTGGTCAAGGAAGCCGACCCCGATGTGGTCGAGGAGTGGAAATGGCGTGGAGTTCCGGTGTGGGAACACGACGGCATTCTCTGCACCGGTGAGACGTACAAGAAGGCTGTGAAGGTGACGTTCTTCAAGGGGGCCGCATTGGATGACCCGACGGGAATGTTCAAC
This sequence comes from Rhodococcus globerulus, assembly GCF_019334125.1. Classification (NCBI taxonomy): domain Bacteria; kingdom Bacillati; phylum Actinomycetota; class Actinomycetes; order Mycobacteriales; family Nocardiaceae; genus Rhodococcus; species Rhodococcus globerulus. The sequence continues at coordinate 3,077,007 of NZ_CP079698.1, read as the reverse complement.
TCCAGCCTCGAAGGCAACACCAGGCGCGCTATCGACTTCAACGAAGGCGACACCATCGACGAGAAAGCCTTCACGGCCCTCATTCACGCCGCGATTGCGCTCAATACGGCATAGGTGCTCTAGCTCAACAGTGCTCGGAGCATTCCGCCTATTTCGACAACCGCCGCACGCGATCGGGCACTGGGGCCGAGAACATTCACGAACCCGTGGATGAATCCGGGATAGCGCCGCGCGACAACGCGAACTCCGTTGTCGCGCAGCAGCTGTGCGTATGCTTCACCTTCGTCGCGCAGTGGATCGAATCCAGCTGTCACCACAATTGCCGGTGGAAGATCGTTGTGGCTTTGGGCACGCAATGGAGACACCCACGGGTCCAGCCGATCCGAGTTCTCGCCGAGGAAACTGCGCTCGTAGAAGTTCATATTTGCCTCGGTCAGAAAGAATCCTTCGCCGAACGTCGTTCGGGACGGCCTTCTCTCGTGAAAGTCGGTGGCCGGATAGATCAGCAACTGGGCTGCCGGTGACGGATATCCGTCATCGCGGGCGCGGAGTGAAACAACAGCCGACAGGTGCCCACCCGCGCTGTCGCCACCCACCGCAATGCGAGCAGGGTCGACGGCGAACTCGGTTGCCCGAGAAACAATGTCGAGGTACGACGCATAGGCATCGTGTACCGGTGTGGGGAAAGGGAATTCGGGTGCAAGTCGATATTCGACAGCGACGATTCTGGCCCCTGAGGTTTCAGCCAACAGTCGGCACGGTGCGTCATGTGATTCGAGATCACCCTGAACCCAGCCGCCGCCGTGGAAGAACACCAGCAGTGCCCCGGACTCGTGGGTGGGCACGTAGAGGCGAGCGCGAAGTGGGCCGTCGGCGCCTTGTACGGAGATGTCTTCCGTGTGCGCCGACGCCGGTCGGCCGGCCATCAACATCGCCGTTCGCGTCAATTCGGCGCGCGCGGCGGAAAGTACATGTGGCTCCGACGACAGTGCGGGCCGCGGGCGTGCTTTGGCGAGAGTCAACAACATGTGCGCGTCGGGGTCGAGAATGTGTCCGTCCCGGTGTACCGGCGGGCCGGTGATACGGCGTTTGACCGCTGCAGGCAGCGCGAATGCTGCTGCAACCAGGCCTGCCTCGGCGAGGCCCCGAACTGTGAGATCACTGGCGCTGTTCCACGATTCCGGCACGTGGCGCACACTACCAACCAATTTTTAAGAATAGCGTTCTTCTTAATTGATATTAGATTTACGAATTCAAGAATTGAGATACCGTCACTGATGTCCGTGCAATGACGATGCTCGAAGGGAAACTTTGATGACAGGCTTGTCAGTAAGCACCACAGTTCGCAAAAATCGTTTGGCAGTCACGCTCGCAGTTGCTGGAGCCCTGGTTTTTGCGGGATCAACTGTCGCTGTTGCTGATCCGACGGGGGCGCTGGGATTCGGGTCGTCCGCTCTGGGGTCGAGTCAGGAGCTTGTGGCGCCGACACCCCGATTGGCGTCCGTCGACAATTTTCGGGATGTCGCGGGGGACGGTGCCGGATATCGGGGCGTCGGTGGAGTCCAGATGAATCGCGGCGTGTTCTACCGTTCGAATGCCTTGCTGCCAAACGATGCCGACCTCGCTGCTCTCGACGGGCTCGGAATCACGGCGGTGTACGACCTTCGGACCGAACCGGAGATTGTTGGCAAGGAAGATCGTCTGCCCGCCAAGGCGACTTACACCTGGTTGCCCACGTTGTCCGGCAATTTGGGCGGTATATCGGGCAAACTGAAGAGCCCAGCGGACGCGGTGGCCTTCATGCAAGATCTCAACCGATCTTTTGTAACGGACGCGGCGGTGCGAGCGAGTTTCGCGACGCTATTCAATTCTCTCGCAGATACGTCCGGTGCCCAGATCGTTCATTGCACCTCCGGAAAGGACCGCACCGGATGGACTTCGGCACTTTTGCAGTCCATGGTAGGAGTGCCGTGGGACACGATCATGGCGGACTACCTACTGACCAACGAGTACTCGCGCCTATCGATTGATCGTCAACTTGCGGGTGCTGCGGCGGCGAGTGGGCCGGAAATGGCAGCGATCTACTCTCCGATTCTGCACGTCGATGCGAGCTATCTCGAGGCTGGATTTGCGCAACTCGAAGCTGATTACGGCACTGTGTACAACTATCTGCTCACGGGCCTGAACCTGTCTCCGCAGACAATCGCTGTACTGGTGAACAAGCTCGTCGGCTGAGTTTCCGGGGCTCAATGCCGCAGACTGTCAATCATGAGTACCAAGGCATTGTCGATCACGCGGGTCGACAACACACACCTCGTTCAATGTGGGCACGCAAATTGGGTTCTCGTCGAGGAAGGCTCCGATCTCACTCTGATCGACGGTGGGTATCCCGCCAACGGCGGTGACGTTGAACGGTCGATCGAGCAGATCGGTCACAGCATCGGCGATGTGCGCGCCGTGCTTGTCACTCACGCCCATATCGATCACATCGGCGGGATCGCGGACATACTGACCCGCCACGACCTACCGGTATTGATGGACCCGTTGGAAGTACCGCATGCGCGACGCGAATACCTGCAGCAACTCGGGCCGGTCAAAGTTCCGTTACTGCTGTGGCGCCGGGGCGCGCCGAAGTGGCTGTTCGACGTGATCGGCGCCGGCGCGCTGAAGGGAGCGAAACTGCCTCAGGCGCAGGCTTTTGCGGAGGGTGGTGCTTTGGATGTTCCCGGCCGTATCGTGCCGATTCCCACGCATGGGCATACCGATGGACACAGTGCGTACCTGATTCCCGGTGCCGGCGTCGTTGCTTCGGGTGACGCTCTGGTGACTGGCCATGCCACGTCCCGGCAGACGGGGCCGCAGTTCCTGGTGTGCCCGTTCAATCACCACCGGGAAGCAACGGACGAGGCGTTGGACGCCATTGCGGAAACCCCGGCCGGTGTCATTTTCCCGGGGCACGGGCCCGCGTACGAGGGGACGATGACGGAGGCAGTCGAGCAGGCCCGCGCGGGCCGGACAAGGATGCGACCATGACCACCTTCGAGACCGTCGACCGCGGTGAGCTGCAAGGATTCCTGCATCGGCCGGATACGGACCCGATCGCGACCGTGGCTCTGACACACGGTGCCGGAAGCAACTGCGACACCGTGCTGCTTCGCGCTGTTGCCGAGGGTTTTGCCGAAGCCGGAGTACAGGTTCTACGATTTGATCTTGCCTACCGTGTTCGTCGGCCGAAGGGGCCACCGCACCCGTCCCGTGCCGCCGAAGACCGATCGGGAATCGCTGATGTTGTTGCGACACTGCGTAAGGACTACCCGAGCGATGGACCTCTACTTCTCGGTGGACATTCGTACGGTGGACGCCAGTCCTCGATGGCGGCGGCCGAGAACCCTGGTTTGGTGGATGGGCTGATCTTGCTGTCCTACCCATTGCATCCGCCGAAGAAGCCGGAGAAACTGCGCACCGAGCACCTTCCGGCACTGACCACCCCCACGGTGGTGGTCCACGGTTCGAAGGACGAATTCGCGACGACGGACGAGATGCAGTCGGCACTTGACTTGATCCCCGCAGCAACGACGTTGGTGGAGTTCGACGGCGCCAAACACGACCTCGGGGTAACCAAGTTTCCCGTGGTCGAACAGACTGTCGCGGCGGCATTCGGGCTCTTCGGAATCAGGCCACGCTGACGCCGGTTGCTCCTGTCGGTGGCACCTGGTGAGATCGAACTATGAGTGCCCAGCAATATCAACCCAGTGCCCTGTCCGACGTGACGGTCACCGTCGACGGCGACGACACGGTTGTCACCTTCCCGAGAACGTTGCCTTATCCCGTGGATCAGGTGTGGGCGGCGGTGACCGATCCGGAAATGTTGGCCCAGTGGACTCCGTACACGGCTGATCGCAACTTGGGCAGCGTCGGCGAAGTGGTCATCGCCATGCTGTCGGAGGAAGGCGATCCGGAGATGTCGTTTCCGGCGTCCGTCCGCGTGGTCGACGAAGCTCGTCGACTCGAACACGAATGGGGCCCGGACGAATTGATCTGGGAGCTCACTCCGGTCGAGGGCGGAACCAGGGTGGTTCTGACGCAGCGTTCGCGCGCCGAAGGAATGGCGTCCGCGTTGGCGGCGGGGTGGCACCTGTGTTTCGACGTTCTCGACGGGCTGCTTGCTGGTTCGCCGTTCGGTCCGATCGTGGGAGCGAAGGCACGCGAGTACGGCTGGGACGATCTCAACTCGCGCTACGCCCGTCAGTTGGGGATCGAGGAATCCGAAGTCTGGTAACGCGTCGGCACGATCAGCTCGACCGGTAGTCGCCGATTCGATGTATTTGTAGTTCCAGGTGTGCCCTGACAGCACGGCAATGTGGGCGCGCCTGGCACTGCGGATGGCCTAGACATCGGGTTGTATGTGTCTGAGGCTGTTCATCGTAGGTTCGCGTCCGTGCTCGATGTGTGCAAAAGCCGTTGCCTCAGCCAGTCTTCCGTTTCCGCTACGGATAGCTTCACACAGCTCGCGGTGCGCAGTACATGATGCGACCGGGTTGTGGTGCCACGTCAGCCGGAACAGCCAGTGAACTCTACCCATCAGTGAAGTCATGACCGATTCGAGAAGTCTGTTTTGCGACAGCTTCACAATATCCATGTGAAACTGTGCGTTGATGGCCGGAATGAGCAATGGTTCGTCCGTACCCATCAATTCCTCTGTCCGGCGCATCGTGGCATCCAGCGCCGCTGTTGACGCACCAGCTGCAACATTTTCTGCCGCGCACCGCGATGCATACGGTTCGAGTGCAAGCCTCAGATCGAACAACTCGTTGATATCGACCAGCGACAGCTGAGTGACGACGGCACCGCGCCGAGGCAGAATTTGGATGAATCCGTCCGATTCGAGCTGTGGCAGTGCTTCGCGCAATGGAACGCGGGAAACTCTGAATTCCTCGGCCAGTTCGCGCTCACGCAGCCGACTGCCCGGCGGGTAGGTTCCGGCGATTATGCGTTCCCTGATTATCGAATAGATCTGCTTCGGTAGCGGAGTATCGAGGAGACCGCCAGGGGCGCCTGTCAGCAGGTTGGTGTCGCTGAGCGGTACTGCGTTGGTACCTGATGTCATGTGGATATTTTGGCATACCAAATTGAAATAGTCCAAGAGTGCCGTTCTGTAAATGTGCAGGTAAGGCGGGTTAACAGGAATGTAACGCTTTTCGGCTTGGTGGTCGGTCACTCTACTTGGTAGACCATATACATCCGAACGTTCAGCCCAATGTCGTGCAAATGTTCGTCGATCCAGAACATGTGAAGCCACGCTCCCGATAGGCATCCGGAAGGAACGGTCGTGTTATTCAGATCGAAATGCAGTGCACAGCAGCGATTTAGAGCTGTAATTGTGGGTCTTGCGGTTGTTTCTACATTGACGGCGTGTACGAGTGCGGCCAGGAGCGACTCCGGACCGGCGAACTCGGACCGCCCGGTAGTTCTGGCCTACCAAAATCAGATCGCAACCCTAGATCCCGTTCGTGCGGACTACGCACAGACGAACTTCGTGGCTCAGGCACTCTACGACACCTTGGTCACGTACGACGCAGACAATAATGTGGTGCCGCAGCTGGCACAGGAGTTCGCTTTGTCTCCGGATGCGTCCTCTGTGAGCATCACATTGCGGGATGCCACTTTTCATGACGGCACGGCGCTGACCGCTGCGGACGTGAAGTACACGTTGGACAGAACCGTGGCACTGGGTCAGGGCATCGCAGGCCAGATCGTCGGTTATTCCGGAACAACGATAGTTGACGACAAGAATCTGAGAATTGATCTGTCGGAGCCGAATTCACTGTTTCTCGGTGCACTGTCGAAGATCTACATCCTGAATTCGACCGTCATGGCCCGCAATGAGGGTACAGACAACGGACAGGCATATCTGGCCGGTCACGACGCAGGTTCGGGACCGTACGTCCTCGGCAATGGAGGTATCGCCGATACCTTCGCACTTACTCGATTCGATGATTACTGGGGCATGGACGACTCGCGTCCGAGTTCGTTGGTTTATCGAAGAATCGACGAAAGCGCCACACAGAGTGCCGAACTGAGGGCGGGGAACATCGATGTTTCGTTCGGGTTGAGCAGCATCGACGCCAAGGCGGTGGCGGGTGCCGACGGCATAACGGTGGAGAACAGGCCAGTGAATCTACAGGCGAACATCTTCTTCAACGTTGTGAACGGTCCCACTGCGAACAAGGCGGTTCGGCAGGCGGTTCAGCTTGCCTATGACTATTCCGGCGGACTCGAGACGATTCGAGGCGGTGACGGGACCATCGCCAATGGGCCGCTACCGAGTGAATTCAGTTGTCGTCCTGACGCTCCCGCTTTTTCGCAGAATCTCGAGGCGGCACGGTCGATGCTTGATGAGGCCGGAATGTCAAACCTGACGTTGACGATGAAGTTCCAGCCGGTATTCAAGGAGCAGGAACGTGAGGCAACGCTGCTGCAATCAAACCTCGCGCAAATCGGTGTGACGCTCAACCTGGAACCGATTGCGTACCCGGACTATCTGGCCTCATTGAAGTCCGCTGACACGATTCCGCAGATGATGCTGGCGACCGATTTTGCACAGTATCCGGATCCTGGAGTGATGCTGGTCAAGACTTACCAGTCGGATCAGGTCGGTACCAACAAGTCAGGATATTCGAACCCCGAGGTTGACCGAATACTGAAGTCGGCCAGTGCAACGTCCGATCCGGGCGCCCGCTGTGATCTCTATATCCAAGCGCAACAAGATATTCGCGCTGACGCTGTAGCAGTCAACATGTACACGCTGTCGCAGACCACTGCTCACACCGATCGGGTCCGAGGTGTTGAACCGGCGATCGTGGGTAGCGGCATCTGGGTTCCCGCGATCCGCATGGCGTGAGGCGAGGGCTCATGAGTACCTTGACGATCCGCAGTACCGTGAACAGCGCTGCCGGTTCGGCGTCGTTCCTGGGACGAAAACTGGCGGCTGCCCTCCTCACCTTGATCGGGCTTGCCACGGTCGTCTTTCTGATGACAAAGATAATCCCGGGTGACGAAGCGCAAGTAGTGGCGGGTGAGAGCGCTACGCCAGAGCAAGTGGAGGAAGTCCGCCGTCAACTCGGACTCGATCGGTCGGCGCCGGCGCAGTACATCGATTACCTTTCCAAACTGCTGCATGGCGATCTCGGGACTTCGTCCTCGACTATGCAACCGGTGCTGAGCGACGTGATGAGCAGGCTGCCAGGGACGCTGGAGCTTGTTGTTCTGGCCATGGTGATCGCCCTGTCAGTTGCCGTTCCGCTCGCTACGTTTGCCGCTGCACGAGCGGGTGGCGGCTTCGACAAGGTCAGTAGGGTCGGTGCGATCGTCGCCTTCGGTCTGCCCGGGTTTTGGCTGGCGCTGATACTGCAGTGGATTCTCGGCGCGAAATTGCAGCTGCTTCCCATCTCGGGACGAATTTCGGTGGGTATCGAGGTTCCGCGAAGAACCGGAATGACGTTAGTGGACAGCGTGCTCGCGGGAAACTTTGCTGCATTCAGCAATGCTTTCCAGCACTTGATACTGCCCGCCACCGTGTTGGCGGTATCCGTGCTTGCACAAATTTTCAGAGTGCTCAGGGCTGACCTACTCAGGGTAAGGAACCGTGACCACATGACCGTTGCGAAGGCGAAAGGTGTTCCGCCGTTCCGGTTGTGGACGCGACACGCCCTGCCCAACGCGACGGGGCCGTTGCTGAACATCGTCGGCATCGAGATCGGAATGTTGGTGGGTGCGGCGGTGCTCGTGGAATCAGTGTTCGGCTTGTCGGGGGTCGGTGACTACTTGTCCAATGCGGTGAGCCGCAAGGACATCACCGCCGTGATCGGAAGTGTGACGGTCATCGGAGTGATCGTCGTAGCGACGAACTTCGTCGTAGATCTGTTGCAGTTGGCTCACGATCCACGGCTCCGTACTAACAGAAAGGCTCAGTGAATCAACATGGCCATCGCAGTGGATATGACCGGGGCGATGGGATTCTTCAATCGTTTACGGGCTTCGAGGCGTGAGAAGCAAGCAACGGCGAGTTTCGAACTGCTGGACAAGGTGGTGCTCGGCCTCATTGCATTGATCGCATTGTCGGCGCTGTTCGGTCCACTGATCGTGCCTGATTCGGTCTATCGATCCGATATCTCGAATGCACTGGCCGCACCCGACGCGATGCATTGGCTCGGCACTGACGATCAGGGGCGGGATGTGTTGTGGCGCACGCTGGCCGGGGCTCGATCATCAGTACTTTCCGCTGTCTTGGTTGTTGCCTGCTACTCGTTGATCGGCACGATTGTGGCTACCGTCGCGACTGTCGGAGGCCGATGGGTGGACGAGGTGCTGATGCGCATCACGGATATCGGATTCGCGTTGCCGGGGCTGGTGGTTGCGCTGGGAATCGCTGCGGCACTGGGTCCTAGCCTGGAAAGTGCTTTGGTGGCAATGATCGCGACGGGTTGGCCGTACACCGCAAGATTGCTTCGCGGAATCATGAAGGAGACGATGGCGTCTCCATTCGTCGACGGCGCGATTGTTCTGGGTGTAAGTCGTTGGCGATTGATGACCAGACACGTCCTACCCAACTCGCTTGACGTGATGACGGTGAAGTGGGCCGGCGACATCGGCAATACCGTCCTGGTTCTAGCGGGCTTGTCCTTCATCGGCGTCGGTGCCCAACCTCCGAGCGCCGAATGGGGCGCCTCGGTCGCGGGTGCTCGTGACTACCTGACCACTGCCTGGTGGGCGGCGCTTGTGCCCGGCATAGCAATTGCACTGACAGCGGCGGCATTCGGACTGCTCGGCGACACTCTTGCTGCGCGTCGTGATCCGGCATCGAGAGGGATGTGATTCGGATGAACACTACAGATCGAGAACGTCCGATCGAGTCGGACGCACCGCTGTTGGAAGTTCGTGGCCTCACCATCGACGCGCCGTCAGCGGGTGGGACGACGAGACTCGTCGACGGGGTGGATCTGGCCGTCTCGGCGGGAGAACGAGTTGCACTGGTCGGCGAATCAGGCTCCGGCAAGTCAGTGACTGCCAGAGCGTTGATGCGCCTCGATCCCAATTTGACGATTTCGGGTTCGGTTCGCCTCGGCGGGACCGAGATTCTGGACAGAACCGAGAAAGAACTGAACGAAATACGTGGTAGCCGAATCGGAATGGTCTTTCAGGACCCGATGAGTGCGCTCGACCCGTTGCAGACAATCGGAGCTCAGGTCAGCGAACCGCTTCGGTTACGAGGTGTCCGTAAGAAGGACGCACTGCGCAGAGCGGCGGCAGTGCTCGACGAACTCGGAGTTGCCCAGGCAACGACGCGACTGCGGGCGTACCCACACGAATTCTCCGGTGGAATGCGCCAACGGGTAGTGCTTGCGATGGCACTCGTGGGTGAGCCGAATCTGCTGATCGCGGATGAACCGACAACCGCACTTGACGTGCGTGTTCAGCAACAAGTCCTTCGGTTGCTCGATCGCGTCACGACTGAACGAGGACTCGGCCTGCTACTGATTACCCACGATCTGGGCGTCGTCGCGGGAATCGCCGACCGTGTTGCTGTCATGTACTCCGGGCGAGTCGTAGAAGTGCGCGACGTGACGCCGATGTTCGCCAGTCCCGAACATCCTTATAGTCGAGGCCTGCTGGCGGCAGTTCCCAGACTCGACGTTCGTCGTCGTGTGATGACAACGATCGCGGGCACACCCCCCTCGCTTTCCGCACGGCCCGCAGGTTGCACGTTTCACCCTCGCTGTCCCGTTGCGTTGCCACAATGTGCCGACGATGCGCCGGAAACAACGGCGATACCCGGCGGCACGGTCGATTGTCATCTGTCCGCACAGAGAGTGAGTGTTCGATGAGAACCGGACCTTTGCTTGAAGTATCGGCTTTGACCAAGACTTTCGGTTCTATCCGCGGACCGCGAGCATTGGACGATGTGTACTTGTCAGTACCGGAAGGAAGCGCATTCGGTCTTGTCGGTGAATCAGGATCTGGCAAGTCGACGCTTATCCGATGCCTCGTTCGATTGGAGAAACCGGACAGCGGAAGTGTGCTGTTCGACGGCGTCGACGTACATGCGTTGCGCGGGCAGCGTCTTCGACAGTTCCGCCGAGAAGTCCAGCTTGTCGCGCAGGATCCCTACGCCAGTCTCAATCCTCGAATGACCGTGGAGCAGATCGTGTCCGAGGGATTGCTCGTACACGGCCTCGCGGGCAACCGCGCGGACCGACGCGAGAAAGTCTCGCAGATCCTCACGGACGTCGGACTGGATCCGGAGACCATGACACGCCTGCCCGCATCGTTCTCCGGAGGGCAGCGCCAGCGCATTGCCATTGCACGGGCACTCGTAGTCGGTCCGAGACTGCTGATCTGCGACGAACCGGTATCGGCGCTCGATGTCTCGGTGCAGGCGCAGGTCATCAACCTCCTTGCCGCGATGCATGCAGACACGGGCCTGACCATATTTTTTGTCGCGCACGATCTTGCGATCGTGCAGCAGTTGTGCGAGACCGTTGCCGTACTCAGATCCGGCGTAGTCGTCGAAGACGGTCCGACTCGCCAGGTCTTTGGCAATCCGCGACACGAGTACACCCGTGAACTGCTCGACGCCGTGCCGATTCCAGATCCTGTGCTTGCTCGCCAGTCGCGTTCATTACCAAGCGGTTTGCTCACCTTGCCTTGATAGATCACTTAACCCGCCACTGTATTTTTTCGATTACGAGAGTAGGAACAGCTATGCGCATAGGCGTAGACGGACGCAAGATCCCGGAGAGTCGTACGCGCGGCCCGGTGGGAAGTGTCGAACATGCCCACCAACTCGGAATGTCCGGTGTGTTTTTCCGGACTGTTCTCGACATGAGTCCGACACTGGATGCAGCTGTACTTCAGGATATTCGAAGTAGGGCGGACGATCTGGGAATGTACTTGCAGACCGGTTTGGGCAAGGTCAATCCTTACGCCAATCCGGAAGCACCTGAACTTCGAGCCATCGGAAATGGTGACATCGTCTTGGGATTTCGGCGGATGATGGAGGCCTGTGCAGCAATCGGATGCGTCGAGTTGTGGGTGGCAACTGCAAACTACAAGCCTGCATTCACCGGGCGATGGGCATACGATCGCTTCCGAACCGACGTGACATGGCCGGAACAGTTGGCCGCAACCTCGCGACTTCTGACAATTCTTGCACCGATAGCCCGCGACCTCGGAATTCATCTCAATCTCGAGACACACGAGGAGATTACGTCGTTCGAATTGGTGCGCATCGTGGAGACAGTCGGGGCCGACACCACTGGCATCGTCTTCGACACAGCCAATGTTCTTCAGAGACTGGAGCATCCGGTGTGGTCAGCCAAACGGCTCGCCCCCTATGTGCGTCAGACTCACATCAAAGACGCGGCAATCACCTACACATCAGGTGGTCTCGGCTATCAAATGCGGCCGTGTGGGACGGGCGTCGTCGACTTCGAGAGCATTCTCCCGATCCTGGCTGCGGCCAACCCCGATCTCACGCTGACCATCGAGAACGACGAATCGCTCGCGGATGTTCCTCGAGAACGTCGGACGATGCTCATCGAGGCTTACGACCCGGAATTCCTGAGGGCTCACCCGGACCTCACCGTCGAGGAGTTGGCTGCTTACCTCGAGATGGTCAAGACGTACGACGACGCCATTCGTTCAGGCGATCGGCCGAACGCAACGGAATATGCCTCGCGGCCTTACGGTTACGCAGAGACGGTGGCCTACATTCAGGACAGTGCACAGCACCTGCGCGAAATCTGTCATCGTCACAACCTGCCGTTGGACTCCGCTACCGTCCTGGCATCGACGTCGTGAGGTCACGTCCGGTGGGGGCGCATGCACGAATCCTCGGGGGTTCACCCGTCGAGGCTATTTCGCGGGCACAGAGTTTCGGCTTGGCTGTGGTGGAATTTGCGTCGCCGTTTGCTCTGTCGCCGACGCTCGCGTACGAGGAACTCGATGAACTGACAGCTTTCGCGGGAAGCAGGGGAGTCGAGATCACCTGCGCGCTCGGCATCTTGTCGCCCTGGAATCCGGAGCGGATGGCGCCGTTCGAACACTTCGGCTCCGGCGATGCTGTCGCCGGCATCGGAGTCGCCTTGAGTGCACTGGCACGCATCGGCGTACGGGTGAGTCAGGTGGTGGTCGGAACTCTCGAGGACCGTGACGAAAACTGGTCACCCAAACTCGATTCTGCCGCAGCATTATTCACGGATTTGAGGCCATCGTTGGAGGAGTGCGGGATAAAACTGGCGGTCAAAACCCATGAGGAGATCACCTCGACTGAGCTCCTGGACCTCGTGAATTCCGTTGGTGCCGACGTAGTGGGTATCGCATTGGACCCGGTAAATTTTCCTGTGCGACTCGAAGATCCGGTTCTCGCAACGCGTCGACTCGCACACCATGTTCTGCAGATTCACTACGATGATGCCTGGGTAACGCGCACTGATGTCGGTCTGGCTCGCAGGCTTTGCCCGGCAGGGTTCGGTGACATCGATTGGCCGGCGATCTGGGATGTTCTTGCAGACAACTCTGATCCGGTGGCGCCAGTACTGATCGATATACACCGTGGTGAATTCGACATGCCGATTCACGACGGTGGGTGGCTACGAGACCTGGGCGACGTCTCCCAGAACGAACTCGCATCGCTCGCAGCGCTCGCCCGACCTGATCTTCCTGCCCAAATGGACGACGGAATCAGGCTCGCCGCAGCACTGGCCGAACTCTCACCACTGATCGTCGGGCAGAACGCGACTGGGCTACGCGTATGACCGGCCTCGTACTCCACGGAGGGGTTGTGGTGACTGTCGATGCTGATCGGCGGATCATCGAGGATGGCGCAGTCGCAGTATTCGACAGCAAAATCGTTGCGGTCGGCACAAGCGAGGACGTACTTCGCGACGCGGATGCGAGTTGGGAACGAATCGATTGCCGCGGGAAGATGATCATTCCGGGGCTTGTCGATGCGCATGGTCATGCGGGGCATTCACTGGTCAAGACACTCGGTTGCGACAGTCCGACGTTCTGGATGAACACGATTACCCCGGCATATTTCCACTTCACCACGCTCGACTACTGGTATCACGACGGCTTGGTCTCGGCCCTCGAACGTGTACGGGCGGGTGTCACGACTGGTGTGAGTGTGATGGGCTCGCGTCCACGCAGCGACGACCCCGAGATCGCGCTCGCCCATGCACGGGCGTACCGAGAGGTGGGTATTCGCGACATAGTCTGTGTCGGACCGGCGGGTTTGCCTTACCCGCACCCCACGAGCGTGTGGGTCGACGGTGTTCGTCACCGTCGGGCCGTGAGATTCGAGGAAATGCTGGCAGGCGCTGAAGCCGTCGCTGAAACTGTCGAAGGCTGGGCGGACGATCGGATTCGAGTGCTTCTGACTCCCTTCACCATCGTCGGTTCTGTTGATCCGTCCAATCCTTCGCGCCCTGATGTCGCTACCCACCTGACGGCCGACGACCGATATCAAGCACGCTGCATTCGAGAGGCTGCAGCGCGGTGGAAGGTGCGGATCCACTCTGACGCGTTCGGCGGGATGGTGCGCCTGGCAAGCAAAGATAGGGAACACGCCCTGCTCGGCCCCGACGTGCATCTGCAGCACTGCACCGGATTGTCGGCCGAGGAAGTGGAGATATTGGCGGCAACCGGGACACACGTAACGCATGCCCCTGGGGGTCGTGCTCCGATTCCGCACATGATGGCGGCCGGCGTGACAGTTGCGATCACCACCGACGGATCGTCCCCTCGACGTCCCTTCGACTTACTTCAGGCCGCGCGATCAGCTCAGTCGGCCTTGCATATTCGGTTCGACGACAACTATCTGCTTCCGCCGGGAAAGCTCCTCGAGATGATCACGATCGATGCCGCCACGGCGATGGGGATGGACGACGTCATCGGATCGCTGGAGGTGGGAAAAAGTGCCGATATCGCCATTCTCGACATGCGCAAACCGCACCTGGTCCCCAATTGGATGCCCGTGCACCGGTTGATGTTCGAAGCAACCGGCTCGGATATCGAGACGGTGATCGTCGGCGGAAGCATTGTCATGCGAGATCGTGTGGTCCTCGGGGTCGACGAGGAAGCGGCACTGGATGCGGGAGACGAACAAGCACGACTTCTGGTCGCTCGAGCCGGACTGGAGAATCATCTGACCGATCCTGGATGGTCCAGCAACAGAAGAGATTTCGACTCTCCGATCGAAGTGTCTGCGCTGTGAACGCGCCGGTGATCAGAACGACGGCGGACTACGTCCTCGGCTACACCAATGGCGATCATGTGTTGATCCCCGGCGGGGAAGTGATCTATCAGGGCGGTCGTATCCTGTTTGTCGGCCGAGGATGGCGCGGCCATGTCGACGAAACGATCGAGTGCGGCAACGCACTCGTCATGCCGGGCTTCGTCGACCTCGATGCGCTTTCCGACATCGACCACGCAATTCTCGATTCGTGGTCGACCCCGGAATTGGGATTAGGGCATCAGTGGTCAGCTGAGTATTTCGATTCCACGCGGCGCGACGTATTCGATGCTGATGAGCGCGCTTCGATTCGTGAGTACGCACTGGCGCAGTTGATCCGGCACGGTGTCACGACCTTCATGCCGATCGCGGCCGAGACGCACAGTAGCTGGGCAGAGTCGTACGAGGATATGGTCGAGATGGCGGAGATCGCTGCCAGGCTTGGCATTCGAGGATATCTTGGGCCGGCGTACCGGTCGGGGGTGAACGTCGTTGCCGACGGTAAGCGGGCAGTGCGGTTCGAGGAGAGTTGCGGACTTCGAGGATTCGAGGATGCAACACGATTCCTCGCCTACGCGCGGGAACTCGGGAATGATCTTGTTCACGGGGCGCTGCTGCCGTGCCGGATCGAGACGCTGTCGATCGAATTGATGAAATTGACCGCGGAAGTTGCTGTGCAAGAATCTGTTCCGGTACGGCTACACTGTCTACAGTCCGAGACGGAAGTGCAGTTTCTCTCCGATCGATACGGCAAGCGGCCAGTCGAACTGCTCGCGGAGTCCGGGCTGCTCCAAACGAAGTTGCTCATCCCTCACGGCATCCATCTCGGTTCCTACTCGCGGGGCGTTGCCGGTGACGTGGAAGATATCGGGCTGCTCGCCCGCAGCGGAGTCACCGTCGTCCACTGCCCGATGACGTCGATTCGATACGGTGCTATGTTGGAATCCTTCGATTCGTATCGAGCGCAGGGCATTTCGATTGCACTGGGCACTGATTCGTTCCCGCCGGACCTGATTCGTGGAATCGACTACGGGACAAACCTTGCCAAATGGGCCGATGGGAAGTTGTCGGCCGGTTCGACCGCGGACTATGTGCGTGCCGCAACCATAGCCGGTGCCGACGCGCTGGGACGCCGCGACCTGGGCCGTCTGGAGGCCGGTGCCAGTGCGGATTTCATTGTCGCGGATCTGGGCGAGTTTGCGATGGGCGTCCGTGACGATCCACTCCGGACTCTGACGATGAACGGAAGCGGACGTGACATTCTCCGCAGCGTCATCGCAGGTAGAACCGTGATGAGTGAAGGTGTTGTGCTCGGCGTCGACGAGACGGCCTTGGCGCGGCGAGCACAACAACTTTTCGAGAAGATGCGAGAGGGATACAGCGAGAGAGATTTTCAAGGTCGCAGCGCGGACGAACTGTTCCCGCCTACTTTTCCCGAAGTTACACCTGCATGAGCATTGAAAGGCTTACGATGATCAATCCACAACGAGAGCACCGTGTAGAAGGCAGTCACTGGGTGAGTCCGGTGAACTTCGACGATCGATTGCATTCCACCTACGACTGGCCGACGCCATTCTCTCTGATAGACAGCACTTTACGAAAGACGCTGTTTACTGCGGGCGCGACCACGACCATGGATGGCTTCGTGCGGATCGCGGCTGCACTCGGAGCTGCCGGTGTTCGAGAAGAGAGCATCAACATCAACTGGGGTGGAGGAGTGTCTCCGATCCCGAATGAAGCGGCGCTCGTGCAGGCGTTGGCGTCAACCGAGTTCGGCTTCCGTCTCAATGTCTATGCAGATACGTTGCTTTCCGACGGGGAGAACTATCAGCAGGTCGGAATGCAACAGACTGTAGATCTGCTGCATGGGTGGGGCGTTCGAACATTTGCTCCCGGGATCGTGCCACCTCCGAATGCCGCCGCAAAGGCGCGGCAGTACCAGGACCTGGAAGAATTCTTCGCATACATCCAGGCATTGGAGTCCGACGCCACGATAACTCTGGCCAATGTCGGTCGTCGGGATTTCGACGAACTGGTGGAGGCGTGCAACATTGCCGTCGAATTGGGCGCCAGGCGCCTCGATCTGATGGATTCCACCAGCAGTTTGGGGCCGGAGGCGATGAAGCTCTTCGTTCGGACATTCCGCGAACGCCTCGTTCGCGACGTTCCGATTACAATGCACGTCCACGATGACTTCGGACTCGGAACCGCGACAGCGATTGCCGCGGCAACAGCGGGTGCCAGCCCGGATGTGTCGGTATCGGGGATGTCGTACCGTGCCGGATTCGCGGCGCTCGAAGAAGTGGTGCTCAGTCTCGAGGTTCTCTACGGGGTCGACACCGGGATCGAGTTGAGTAGCCTTACAGAACTTGCGCACCTGGTGGCACGCGAGAGTTCGATCGCCATCCCACCGATGAAGCCAGTCGTCGGCGAATATGCGCATCTCAAGCACATGCCGGGCGACGTTCTGGGAGTAATCACGGGAGGACCGGACGTGTTTCCGCCGGTGTCGTCCTGCGTCAGTCCTTCGGTCGTCGGTGGGACGGCCGAGTGGGTGTGGGACAGTCTGAGTACTGAGCGGGTTGCGGGCGCGCTGCTCGAATCACTCGATATCGACGCGACCGCCGCTGAGGTATCGGACATTCGCAATACTCTGGACTGTGCCGTCGCACAGATCGACACCTACCCGCGTTGGATAGTCGCCGAGGACGCAATTGCACTGACTCGCAACCGTATCGAAGAGCTGAGAATGGTTGCCGGCCATGGATAGTGGTTCGATTGGTGTGAAGGATCATCGGTCATTGCGCCGAGGACTCTACGCTTGTACACCTTCGCACGTATGGGTTGAGCGTGTTGTTGCAGCAGGCTCGTTTGCTGACAGCTCGGCCCTTCTCGACGTAGCCGAGCGAGAATGGTCAGCTCTCTCGGCTCTGGAGATCGAGGAGATCCTGCCGCTGTATCTCCCACTCTCGGCTACGCCCGACTCTGAATCCACAGCAGCTGAGCATGCCGCGATGATCGGTTCTGCAGCAACAGGAATGGAACGCCTGCGGTTGCTGGAAGCGGCGTACCGGGAACGCTTCGGATTCGGTGTTGTCATCGCCGCCGAAGGGTTGACTTTGGACACAATCGAGTCGCTGGTCGCAGATCGGCTACTCAACGAACGGGCCCACGAGATCGAGGTGGCCAAAGAGAACATCATCAATGTCGGGCGACGCAGGCTGGTCAAACTGTTTGGTGAGGGGTACTTGTGCGAATTGTAGTGATGAACTGCAACACCTCGTCGTCGATGACTGCGACGATTGCTGCCGGCGCACGGAAGGCAGCGCGAATCGGAACCGAAATTATTGCAGAACAGCCTGATTGGGGCCCGGTGTCCGCTGAAGGCTGGTACGACAGCTTCATCACCGCCGCTGCGGTCCTGGACCGCTTCGGATCGTTGGCGACGCCGTTCGATGCTGCAGTGATGGCGGGGTTCGGCGAGCATGGACGCGAAGGTGTTCGGGAGTTGCTCGACGTGCCGGTAGTCGACATAACGGAAGCAGCCGCCCATCTGGCAATGCTGTTGGGGCATCGCTACGCCGTGGTGACGACCCTGCCGCGGTCAGTTGGGCAGATCGAGGACAGTCTGCGATCTGCCGGCCTGCTCGGGCGGTGCGCGGCCGTTGTGGCTACCAATCTTGGTGTTCTGGAGTTGGAAGGTGACCCAGGGGCGACCGCCGATGCGTTCATCAGCGCTGCGAGACAAGCAATTTCAGTAGGGGCCGAAGCTATTGTGCTGGGTTGCGCGGGTATGAGTGGAATTGAGGAAAGTATCACTCGAACATTGCATGTCCCGGTCGTTGACGGAGTAGGGGCTGCCGTTGCAATGGCTGAGGATCTTGTGAATCTGGGCCTAGCTACCAGCAAGGTCAATTCTTATGCGGCGCCGTTGCTGAAGGATCGTCCGGGATGGCCTCCGCGGGCTGTGGCCACGAGGTAGTTCTCGTAGATGCCCGCACGATCAGTTCGACCGGCAGCTTTACAGATTCGACGCTCCGTCCTGCCATGAGGGCGAGTAGATTCTGCACCCCGGTTGCGCCGATCTTGCGGGCGGGTGAGCGAACCGTAGTCAGTGGAACCGGTAGTTGCGAGACCACGGGAATGTCGTTGTAGCCCACCAGCGCAAGGTCGTCCGGAATACTCAGGCCCAGATCGCGGGCAACGCCGAGAACGCCGATGGCAATGGTGTCGCTGACGGTGAAGATGGCGTCGGGGCGCGTCGGGGTGCTCAGCAGTTGTGTTGCTGCTCGAACGCCGCCCTCCACTTCGAAATCGGAGGCAACGATCCGGTGCGGCGGTAATTCCAGGCCTGCTTCGGCGAGTGCGTCGCGGAATCCGGCGACGCGTTCGCGCGAGGTGCTGGCGTGATCCGGCCCCGCGATCACGCCGAGGTCGCGATAGCCGCAGTCCAGCAGGTGTCTGCCCGCGAGGTACCCACCGCGGCGGTCGTCGCCGCTGACATAAGGGAGCCCGACGTCGATGTGACGGTTGAGGAGCAGAACGGGGAGCGAACGGATGGGGAGCGAACTGACAAAATCGGTGCCGGGCAGGTGGATGCTGCTGAGCATGAGGCCGTCGACCTGACGGCTGATCAGGAATTCGACGGCTTTGCGCTGGGCATCGAGATCGTCGGGCGGGCTGGACAGCAGAACCGAATAACCGGCTGCCGTCGCGGCTTCCTCGATGCCCCCGAACATGGTGGCGACGACGCCATCGGTGAGTCTCGGCATGACCACACCGATCGTTGTGGTCTTGCGCGTTCGTAGACTTGCTGCCCACAGATTTGGCTGGTAGCCGAGTTCTTCGGCGACCTGGCGCACACGCTGAGCCGAGTCCGACCAGCCGTCGACGGGTTCGGGTTGGCGCAGGACGCGCGATGCCGTCGAGATGTGGACGCCCGCCTTGTCTGCGATCTCACGCAGCGTCGGTGGGCGTCCGCTGCTGCGGGTCGACGGGTCCGGCGACATCAACTCGGGGGCTCCTGAGACTCATTTCGGGGATTGACGTGATGCTAGGTCGGTCCCTACTCTAGGTGATGCAAACGATTGCACAATCGTTCTCGCATACCTGATGAATCCCGTACGTACATCCTTGGAGGCAACGTGAACACGCCGCAGTCCCTGTCCGAACTGTTTTCCATCGACACGCTGCTCGACGCCGAGGAAATCGCGATCCGCGACACGGTGCGCGCGATGGTCGACAGCCGTATCCGCCCGAACATCGGTCAGTGGTTCGAGGACGCGGCACTGCCGGTGCGCGAGTTGGCTCAGGAACTCGGATCGTTGGGTGTGCTGGGAATGCACCTCGAGGGATATGGCTGCGCCGGAACGAGTGCAACCGCCTACGGTCTGGCGTGCCAAGAACTCGAAGCCGTCGATTCAGGTATCCGCAGTCTGGTTTCCGTTCAGGGTTCGCTGGCGATGTTCGCGATTCACCACAATGGTAGCGAAGAGCAAAAGGAAGAGTGGCTTCCGCGGATGGCGGCGGGCACGGCCCTCGGCTGCTTCGGTCTCACGGAACCCGACTTCGGTTCCAATCCCGGCGGTATGCGCACCAACGCCAAGCGCGACGGTGACGACTGGATTCTGAACGGCACCAAGATGTGGATTACCAACGGATCCGTCGCTGACGTAGCCGTGGTCTGGGCGCGAACCGAGGACGGTGTGCGCGGATTTGTAGTTCCGACAAACACTCCCGGGTTCTCGGCCCCCGAAATCAAGAACAAGATGTCGCTGCGTGCGTCCGTTACCTCCGAACTCGTGCTCGAGGATGTACGACTGCCCGCGTCTGCGATGCTACCCAAGGCCCGCGGACTGTCCGGGCCGCTCGGTTGCCTCAACGAGGCCAGGTTCGGCATCATCTTCGGCTCGATGGGCGCTGCCCGCGACTGCCTCGAAACTGCCATTGCCTACGCCCGTGATCGACAGGTTTTCGACAAGTCACTGGCGGCTTACCAGCTCACGCAGGCCAAGATCGCCGACATGGCAGTCGAATTGGGTAAGGGGCAGTTGCTCGCGATTCATCTCGGACGCCTCAAGGATGCCGGCACAGTACGTCCCGAGCAGGTCAGTACCGGCAAACTGAACAACGTGCGTGAAGCCATCAAGATTGCCCGACAGTGCCGAACGATCCTGGGCGCCAACGGCATCACCTTGGAGTATCCGGTCATCCGTCACGCCAACAATCTCGAATCCGTGCTCACGTACGAAGGCACCTCCGAGGTTCACCAGTTGGTGATCGGCCGGGCACTGACGGGTGAGGAAGCGTTCCGGTGACAACGCCTGGCGCACTGGACGGACTGGTGATCGCCGACTTCGGCCGGGTACTCGCCGGACCGTACGCCACGATGATCCTGGCGGATCTCGGCGCCGAGGTGATCAAGATCGAGCGTCCGGGTGTTGGTGACGACACCCGCAGTTGGGGTCCACCGTGGGTGGGTGAGGAGTCGAGTTACTTTCTCTCCGTAAACCGCAACAAGAAGTCGGTAACGTTGGACTTGCGCGACGCTCAAGACCTGGAAGTTGCACAGGACCTGGTGCGCACGGCGGATGTTGTGGTGCAGAACTTCCTTCCCGGGACCATGGACCGGCTCGGATTGGGTTACGACGCTGCGCGAGAGATGAATCCGTCGATCGTGTACTGCTCGATCAGCGGATTCGGTGGAAACAACTCACTACCGGGATACGATTTGTTGATTCAGGCGGTCGGTGGGCTGATGAGCATCACCGGGCCGGACCCGCGCTCGCCTACCAAGGTCGGTGTTGCGGTGGTGGACGTCATCACCGGACTGCATGCGAGTGTCGGAATCCTTGCCGCGCTGCGTCATCGGGATCGAACCGGCGAAGGTCAACACGTCGAGGTGAATCTGTTGTCCTCCTTGCTGTCGGCACTGGTCAATCAGTCGTCCGGCTACGTCGCTGCCGGGGTGGTTCCGCAGGCGATGGGTAACCGACACCCCAGTATCGCGCCCTACGAACTGTTCGACACGGCTGATCGGCAGCTCGTCTTGGCGGTGGGAAACGATCGTCAATTCGCTTCTCTGGTAGACGTTCTGGGAATGCCTTCACTGGCGACCGACGCACGTTTTATGACCAACCGTGAGCGGGTTGCGCATCGCGAGGAACTGTTCGACGCGTTGACACTCACGTTGGCGTCTCACACCGCCGACTACTGGTTCGAGAAATTGACGGCGCGCGGTGTTCCGTGCGGTCCGCTCAACAACATCGCCGACGCGATGGCGCTGGCCGAACGCCTGAACCTCGATCCGGTTGCCACTATCGATGATCCGCGCCGTGCGGCACCGATCCGGCAGGTGGCCAATCCGATTCGGCTCAGCGCCACTCCGGCCACCTACCGCACCGCGCCGCCGCGCCTGGGGGAGGATTCGGCTACACCCGCAGAACCAGCTTTCCCGTGTTAGCCCCTGCGAAGAGGAGGTTGAGGCTGTCACCAAACGCATCGATGCCGCCGTCGACGATGTGTTCGCGAGCCGTCAACTGACCGCTCTTGATCCACTTCCCGATCTGTTCCTGCGCTTCGGAGTACCGATCGAGATAATCGAAAACCACGAATCCGGCCATGGTTGCCCGGTTTACGAGAAGCGACAGATAGTGCGACGGGCCCGGCTGCGGCTCGGTGGCGTTGTAGCCGGCAATAGCGCCGCAGATGACAACGCGAGCGCCCAGACGCAAGCGGGAGAGTGCGGCGTCGAGGATTTCACCGCCGACGTTGTCGAAGTACACGTCGATTCCGTCGGGCGCCGCAGCGCGTAGGGCCTTGTAGACGGATTCGTTCTTGTAGTCGATCGAGACGTCGAATCCGAGTTCGTCGGTGAGCCAGGCGCACTTCTCGGGGCCACCGGCGATGCCGATCACCTTGCAGCCGTGGATCTTTGCTATCTGGCCGACGAGACTGCCAACGGCACCAGCGGCGCCGGAAACGACCACGGTGTCGCCGTCTTTCAGCTTTCCGACCTCGAGGAGGCCGAAATAGGCTGTCACACCGGGGAATCCGAGTGCGCCGAGCCAAGTGGGCATGGGTGCGATCGATTCGTCGACCCGCGTGACGTCGGTACCGTCGGAGAGCCCGTACTCGGCTGCGCCGAAAGCTCCGGCGACAACATCTCCGACCTTGAACTCGGGATGCTGAGTTTGCGTGACGTGGCCGACGCCGTGAGCGCGCATGACGGAACCGAGTTTCACCGGCGGAACATACGACTTGACGTCGTTGAGCCAACCACGCATAGCGGGGTCGAGCGAGAGGTATTCGACCTTGACGACAAACTCGCCCGGCCCGGCAACGGGGATGTCGGAATCGACGTATTCCCAGGTGGAAGCGTCGGGGAGTCCCGTCGGTCGGGCGGCGAGGCGTACTTGGCGGTTCGGCATGTGTCCCTCTCGGTTGAACAATTGAACTTGAGACCGGATTCAATATAGGCGATGTTGTGGTTACAGGGGAAGGGCTCCGAAGGGATCGAGACGGGTGGGTTATGTTCAGGAAATGAGCAACACGAGCGTCGAAGAGGCGCAGCAGGCGCCGGAGTGGTTCACGAAGGCGTTGTCGACGCCCGCGGAAACAGGCTCGGTTGATGTCGAGGGTGTACCCGTACGATTCCGCGCCTGGGGGCCCGTCGGGCCGGGAATCGTGCTGGTTCACGGCGGCGCCGCCCACAGTCGGTGGTGGGATCACATCGGCCCGCAGCTGGCTGCCGATCGCCGAGTTGTCGCACTCGACCTGACCGGGCACGGAGACAGCGGCACCCGGGAGAGTTACGGACTGGCGATGTGGGCGCGCGAGATCGTCGAGGCTGCGCGAGCCGGCGGGATCGAGGGAAAGCCGATCCTGGTGGGGCACAGCATGGGCGGGATCATCTCGTTCGTGGCCGCGGACCTCCACGGCGACGAACTCGGTGGTGTCGTCATCATCGATTCGCCGGTACGGGCATTGACCCCGGAAGAAGAAGCCAGCCGGAAAGAAAACGCCTTCGGTCCGAAGAAGGTTTATCCGACTCGTGAGGACGCGAAGGCGCGCTTCCGCTTTGTTCCGGCACAGGACACCGGATTGCCATGCATTCGAGACCACGTTGCCGAGACCTCGATGGAAGCCGTCGACGGTGGTTGGTCGTGGAAGTTCGATCCGAGAGTGTTTGTGCGCGAGGGTACGGGCAACGTCACCGATCACCGTCCACGTTGTCGCACAGCATATTTCCGAGCGCAGAACGGAATTGTCTCCGAGGAACTGATGGCCGACATCCGAATCCTGTTGGGACCGGAATCCATCGTCGCGGAGATTCCCGAGGCCGGCCACCATGTGATGATCGATCAGCCACTTCCGTTGGTAACCGGAGTGCGGACCGTGCTCGGTGCGTGGGCTGCGGCCGACAGATCGACAGCTCCGATCTAGGCCCGCGCGGCTGCTACGAATCTCTCGATCAACGCGTGGTCTTTGACCCCGCGCGAGGACTCGACGCCACTGGACACGTCGACACCCCAGGCTCCAGTGGCGTCCAGCGCGGCACGGACGTTGTCGGGGCCGAGACCGCCGGCCAGAATCCACTGGCCGGCGGGCCTGGACTGCTGCTGCGCCCAATCCCAGGCCACTCCGGAACCGGCATCGGCTCCGTCGATGAGGAGTTCGTCCTCGCCCAGGTCGAGGCTGTAGCCGTCGCGAACCCGGCCGGAGACGACGGCACGAATCACGGTGAGCCCCGCGTCGTGTAGTTGCTTCACCTGCTCGGGTGACTCGAGATCATGGACCTGGACAAACGTCAGCCGCGTGGACCTGGCGATCTCGAGGATCTGGTCGAGCGGGTTGCCGAGAAACACGCCGACAGCTCTGATGGTGTCGGGAACTCGGGCAATGAGGTCGGCGGCAAGCTCGGTGTCGACTTTGCGGACGCTCTCGGCAAAGACAAAACCAATGGCGTCGACGCCGAGCCGGACGGCGAGATCGACGGTATCGGCGTCGCGGAGGCCACAGATCTTGATGAAAGTCACCTGCTTCAGGGTACTAGCCGTGCCCGAGAACCCCTCGATCGTGGCGAACCCTCGATTACGGCTCTAGGCTTTCGGCGGACAGGCGTAGCGGCATTACGAGAGGCGACACGTGGACTGGCTCTACCGGACGAGTGTGATCTCTGGACCCGTGCCTGTGGTCCTGACGATTCTGGGCGTACTCGGCGGAGTGTGGTTGCTCAGCGGGAAGCCTCGGTGGTTCTACCGCTACGCGATCCCGGTGTGCGGTGTTGCGGCGCTGGTGATCATGGTGGCGGCGTGGATTCTGGTGGAGAAGGTGATCGTGCCTTTCCCCGATCCGATTGCGATGTCGATCTACGTGTGGATCGGTTTTGCCGTGTACGGGCTGTTGCTTCTCGGCCCGCGCATCAAAGCCGGGGGCAGTATCGCTAGCGCAGTGCTGTCCGTGGTGGCAGCGCTGCTGATGGTGCTTACGGCCGCGGTACAGATCAACCTCGAATTCTCCGCATATCCGACCGTGGGAATTGTGTTGGGCCACGACGATTTCGACCGGATCGAGCTCGCGGACGTACCCGGTCCGACCGATCCTGTTATCAGCGGTGATCCCACGGATTCGGTCTGGAAAGCCCCGGAAGACATGCCGAATCGTGGCCGGGTGACGACTCTGCCTGTCCCCGGCGCGATTTCGGGATTCACCGCGCGCGATGCCGAGGTGTATCTGCCACCGTCGTACTTCACGAATCCTCGTCCGCTGCTCCCCGTTCTGGTTCTGATGGCCGGGCAACCCGGAAGCCCGCAGGACTGGCTGCAAGGCGGGAAGATCACCGCCACAATGGATTCCTTTGCCCGCGAGCATTCCGGGCTGTCGCCGATCGTCGTGATGGCGGACGCCACCGGGACACAGTTCGCCAATCCTTTGTGCACCGACTCGCCGGCAGGAAATGTGGCGACGTATCTCGCCAAGGATCTGCCCGCGGCAGTGACCTCGGCATTCCAGGTCGATACCGATCCCAAAGCCTGGGCCATCGGCGGACTCTCGTACGGCGGGACATGCTCGCTCCAGATGGCGACCAATTTCCCGGAAATCTACCCGACGTTCCTGGACTTCTCCGGGCAGGTCGAGCCATCGCTCGGTGATCGGCAAAGGACAGTCGATCAGATCTTCGGCGGCAACGAGGCCGCGTTCGAGAAGGTCAATCCGATGGACATCATGGCGAACCGGAAGTTCCCCGATTCTGCCGGGATCGTGGTGGTCGGAACCGACGACAACGACTTCAAGTCCGGGCAGCAGAAGATCTACGACGCGGCCAAGGCAGCGGGAATGAACGTCAAGTATCTGGAACTGCCCGGAGCCCACAGTTTTGTCGTGTGGTCGGCCGCTATGAAGCAGGAATTGGAGTGGCTATCGCAGCGGATGGGACTGATCGGCTGAGTTTCATCCACTCAGTTCTACCCCACCAATTGGAACGTGTTCTATATTCGGAGTGAGGCTGCTTTTCCGGCAGCCAACCGTTCAGCGAGTGGAGTGCACGCACATGTACGAGTGGTCCGACACCGACCTGATGTTCCGCGACGCCTTGCGGGGCTTTATCGACAAGGAGGTGCGGCCTCACGTCGACGAACTCGAAAGCGGAGCGCTCCCGCCCTTCGACATCATCCG
The DNA here is from genome assembly GCF_019334125.1 of Rhodococcus globerulus. Lineage (NCBI taxonomy): Bacteria > Bacillati > Actinomycetota > Actinomycetes > Mycobacteriales > Nocardiaceae > Rhodococcus > Rhodococcus globerulus. The sequence continues at coordinate 3,051,038 of NZ_CP079698.1, read as the reverse complement.
CAAGCTGTACTCGACATTCGGTTTGGCCGACATGGCACGCGAGGGCCTCGAGAAATCACTTGCCCGCGAGCGCGGCGACGCACCAGCCGGTGACGGTGAGAAGGGCAGCGCCTTCAGCGGGGCCGGGAGCATGGGCGTCGTGCTCAACAGTGAACTGGCCGGGGTGAGCCTCGGCCTGGTCGCGTCGCTTGGCGTCAGCCTCGGGCTCGCAGCCGGAACGATCCGCAGCCGCGGCACCCTCGCTCAGAAGGAACGTTGGCTGCCCGGACTGGTCACCTTCGAGACCGTCGGCGCCTGGGCGATCACCGAACCCGACTCGGGATCCGACGCTTTCGGCGGCATGAAATCCTACGTTCGCCGCGATGGCGACGACTACATCCTCAACGGCAACAAGACGTTCATCACCAACGGACCGTACGCCGACGTCACCATCGTCTACGCCAAACTCGACGAAGGTGACGCCTCCGTCGACCGTCGTGACCGCAAGGTGCTCGCGTTCATCCTCGACAAGGGCATGGAAGGGTTCACCCAGAGCCCGCCCTTCAAGAAGATGGGCATGAACTCCTCACCCACCGGCGAGCTGTTCTTCGACAACGTCCGCATCACCAAGGACCGCCTGCTCGGCGAAACGGAAGACAGCGGAAAATCCGACGGAAAGTCCAGTGCCAAGGAAAGCTTTGCCGCCGAACGCATCGGCATCGCATCCCTGTCCCTCGGAATCATCAACGAATGCCACCGGCTCTGCATCGACTACGCAAAGTCCCGCAAACTGTGGGGCCGCGAAATCGGACAGTTCCAGCTCATCCAACTCAAGCTCGCCGAGATGGAAGTGGCTCGAATCAATGTGCAGAACATGGTCTTCAACGCGATCGAGCGAACCGCAGCAGGCGACAAGGTGACCCTGGCGGAGGCGTCGGCGATGAAGCTGTACTCCTCGCGCGCGGCAACCGAAGTTGCCATGGAGGCCGTCCAGTTGTTCGGCGGAAACGGCTACATGGCCGAGTATCGCGTCGAGCAGTTGGCCCGCGACGCGAAGTCGCTCATGATCTACGCCGGCAGCAACGAAATCCAGGTCACGCACATCGCAAAGGGACTGCTCGGCTAGTGTCGGCGCAGAAACGGAATCAACGACGCTAGAACGGCGTCAGAGGCCACGACGGCGCTGGCGTGGTCTGTGCCGTCGATGACAGACAACGAACAATCCGGAATCAGGGACGCGGCGTGCTCGGTATCGGGCCGCCGCTCCCGGTCTTTGGACCCGACGAACATCAATGTCGGAGTGATCATCTCGCGAAGCACGCTGTCGTCGATACCCGGTTCGACGTCGGACCGTCGCATGTACGCGGCCAAGGCGAGCGGATCGTTCCGACGAAATGCTGCCGCGGTCTGCGGATCAACCGGCTTGCCGCGCCTAGCGCCCCAGCCGTCGAGAAAGCCCTCGATCCCACCCTGCTCGAGGGCGTCGACGCAGCCTGGGAAGAACAGTGCGTCGAACGCGCCGGTCATGGGCCGGCTGCTCCCACCGCCGACGGTCAACGACCGCACTCGTTCGGAGTGCTCGATTGCCAACGACAGTGTCGCGCGCCCGCCGAACGAATACCCCAGGACGTGGGCGGGTTCGAACGGCGACTCGGTGTCGAGGATCTCGAGGAGATCGCCGACCACCAGATCCATCGCGTACGAATCGGGCGTGTGCGGCTTCTCGCTGCGACCGTGCCCGCGCATGTCGACCAGGATCATCCGGTACCGATCCTGCAGGGCTTTGACATAACCGAAGCCGCGCCAGATCGAATGTGACAGAGCACTGCCGTGAACCATCAGCAGGGGGATGCCCGTCCCCACAACCTGGTACGCGATCCGGGTTCCGTCAACGGGGTTTCTCGCGTCCTGCATCACCGATCCATTATGGACGTGTGAATGGCGTCATTGCCATTCGGGATCGATTTCCTGAATTCCGTTCTCGTCCATCCTGATCCACCGGGTGATGTTGATTTCCCGCAGAAACGGCAGATCGTGACTGACAACAACGAGTGCACCCCGGAAATCGTGAAGCGCTTGCGTGAGATGGGCAAGGCTGGGGAGATCCAGATTGTTGGTCGGCTCGTCCAGGATCAGGAGTTTGGGTGCGGGCTGCGCGAGGAGGATGGTCGCCAGCGCTGCCCGGAGACGTTCGCCGCCGGACAGTGCGGAGGCTGTCACGTCGGAATCCGTTCCACGAAAAAGGAATCGAGCCAGTTGGCCACGAATTTCCTCGCTGGTTGCGTGTGGCGCCGCCGCTGCAACGTTGTCCGCCACCGACAGATTTTCGTCGAACACGTCCAACCGCTGACGCAGTGCGCGGCAGGGGACGAATGGCTTTTTCTCCACCAGGGCGTCGAGAAGGGTTGTCTTCCCAATTCCGTTGGGCCCCACAATCGCGATCCGTTCGGGACCGGTGACATGCAGCGACACAATCTGGCCGCTGCGCAGCACGACATCCTCGAGCGTCACTACCTGCTGGCCCGGATGTACCTGTGTATCAGGAAGATCCAATCGTATTTCGCGATCGTCGCGAAGCAGCTTCTCCGCATCGGCAAGAGCGGACTTCGCGTCGTCGACCTTGCCGATATGGTTGACCGACAGTTTTCCCGCTGAAACTTCGGCTTTTCGCTTGCGGGTCTGCGCCAGGATCGGCGGTAGCCGCTTCCCGTCTTGAATCTTCTGGCCGTATCGCTTGCGCCGATCCAGTTTGGTTCGCGCCTCGATCAATTCGCGGTTCTGCTTTGCCAGATCGGTTTTGGCGTCGCGAACCGCGGCCAAGGCGTTTTCCTGTTCCGCCGTTGTCGCCTCCTGGTACAGCGAGTAGTTGCCGCCGAATGTCCGAAGATTGCCGCGACGCAGTTCCACGGTGGATTCCATGCTGTTCAACAACTCCCGGTCGTGGCTCACCACCACGACGGTGCCGGGGAATTGTTGGACAGCGGCATGAACCCGGGCGCGTGCCATCCGGTCCAGATTGTTGGTCGGCTCGTCCAGTAGCAGTACCTGCGGATTTTTCAACAGGGTCGCGGTGAGGCCGAGTAGCACCGTCTCGCCACCGGACAGCGTGCCGACGGTGCGTCCCAAGGCTTCGATGTCGGGTACAACGCGTTCGAGCCCAAGGCGGTGCAGCGTCGAAATCGCACGTTCCTCGATGTCCCAGTTGCCTTCGGCCACAGCGAAGTCTTTCTCTGCGCCCTCGCCGGATTCTATGCGGTGCAAGGCAATACGCAGATCACCGATATCCAGGATATCGTCGACTCGAACATTCGGGTCGAGGGTGATGTCCTGGCGCAGATAGCCGATCTCGCCGGAAGCGTGGACTGAACCGGCATCGGGTGTCAATCGACCGGCGATCAGGCGCAACAGCGTGGACTTCCCGGATCCGTTCAATCCCACCAGACCGATTCGGCCGCTGGGGAACACAAAGCTCAGACCGGAGAAGACAGGCTCGCCGTCGGGCCAGGTGAACGTGAGGTCGGACAGAGACAGAGAGGAATGAGAGTGGGTCATGTGAACTCCAGAGGGTGCGGGGACCACCCGGCTCAGCCGCAACTGATGGGTGTGGATGCCTTCGCGTAATGAACCTCTAGATGAGCAACGGCCCGTTTCCTGTTCGTCGGGGATGATTCGACGTCGACGCTACTCGATGACCGTTGACGTAGGCAATCGAATTAACGTGTGATGTGCATCGTCAGATCTTCGGTCCCTCCGTCCGCAGATCGTCGACCTTCTTCATCGCGTCCCGCAGTTCCGCGAGCCACTGTTCGCTGTGCTGACCGGCCAGGCGGACAGTCCACTTGAGTGCGTCGGCCCGCGACCTGGCAACACCCGCATCCACCAACGTGTCGAGTACCTTGCGCTCGGGTTGACGCAATCGCGTCATCACCGGCACCGCGAGATGTGTGAACAGGACCGTCTTTTCGTCCAGTTTCACACCCCATGCCACCTTCCGGCCGTATCTGGCCTCGGCCTCGTCGGCGATGCGCATGCGATCGGCGCGCGTGGTTTCACGAAAGCGTGAGATACGACCTTCCGCTGCCGCAGACCCGCCCTCGACGGGTGGTAGTTCCCCGATGACAACGATCTCCTCGCGGTCCACCTGGACGTCGGCCGGGCCGGTGAACCAGGTGTCGGGGAGCCTGCCGGCAAACCAGTCGCCTGCATCACCCGCGTCGGGAACCGATGCTTGTTGCCAACCTCCGGGGCGTCCGAATCCGCGCTCGCCGGGGCCGTGTGAGTTCTTCATGACGTTCTCCTGAAAGTCGTCGGGAGCATTTATTGCTCTGATTACATGATTACACCGATATTCCGGCGTTCGCCACAATTTCGGGCATGATCGAGAAGGTGCGCCCATCGAGAGTTGATATTCGCCACCCGTTGATCCGAAAAATCACCGTGTTCACGGTGATCGGAGTAGCCGCCGCGAGCAGTATCGTCGCGTGCAGTAGTGGCCCTGACCAGCCGCGATCAGTGGCTGAGCAGTTCGCAACTGCCCTCACCGACGACGATGTGTCGGCGGCGGCAAACCTCACTACCGATCCCGCGGCGGCTTCCACCGCGATCACCGCCATGATCGACGGACTGGGGAAGGACGAGGGAACGTTCACGGTTTCCGAAGCCGAACAATCCGGCGATGACGCCGGCACCTTCACTCTCGATGCGGCCTGGAACTTCGGAGAAGGCCAGGACTGGACGTACTCGACACACGGGAACGCATCGGCCAGTGGTGATCAGTGGTTGATCGAGTGGGATCCGGCATTGCTCGCACCGGATCTGAGGGCGTCGACCACCCTGCGGTACACACCCACTACCGGTGCGCCGCCTGCGGTTCTCGATACGGCCGGGCAGCCCGTCATGGAGCAGCAGGTGGTGGCACTGGTCAATCTCGAGCCCACAGCTGATGCCGCTGCCGTGGCGGCGCTCATCTCCCCGGTTGCCCCGACAATTACGGCAGATTCGTTGCGCAGTGATCTCGCCGCGGCTGCCGGAAAGCCGATCACTGCCATCACGCTTCGTGCGGAAGACCTTGCGCCCATTGAAGATCGGTTGGCTTCCCTGCCCGGAGTGACGCTTGCGCCACAGGCCCGGTTGCTGTCCGTCGACAAGGCTTTGACGTCGCCGACCTTCACCGGACTGAGCGAACTGTGGCAGGAAGGGCAGGACAAATCCGCCGGGTGGGCGGTGCAGATGGTGAAGGAGAACGGGTCGGCGACCACTATCGCCGGACAGGACGGCCCGGTTGCGCCGAATATCGCGACAACAATCGACCGCAACCTTCAACTGGGCGCAGAGAACGCACTCGCCGGGGTGACACAGCCTGCGGTGATCGTGGCGCTGCAACCGTCGTCCGGCGCTGTTCTTGCCGTGGCCCAGAACTCGGCCGCCGATGCTCAGGGGCCGATCGCGCTCACAGGTCTGTATCCGCCCGGTTCGACATTCAAAACCGTGACAACGTCGGCGGCGCTGCAAGCCGGGGTGGCGACCCCCGACACAATTCTGCCGTGTCCTGGCACCGAGAACGTCGAGGGACGACAGATCCCCAACGACGACGAATTCGATCTCGGCTCGGTGCCCCTGCACACCGCATTCGCGCATTCGTGCAACACGACGATGGCGCGCCTAGCCGTCGGTCTGCCTGCGGACGCACTGCACAATGCGGGACTGCAATTCGGATTGGGCGTCGACTACGTCACTCCCGGCCTGACGACGGTGACCGGAAACGTACCGGACGCGAACACTCCGGCCGAACGCGTCGAATCGGCGATCGGGCAGGGAACTGTCACTGCCACGCCGTTCGGGATGGCGTTGGTCGCGGCGTCGATCGCACACGGTGAAACGCCGACCCCGATGCTCGTGAAAGGGCAGCCCGGGGTTGCCGATCAGACCGCGGCGCCCACTCCCGCGGTGGTGACCGAACAGTTGCGGACCATGATGCGTGAGACCGTCACCGGTGGTACTGCGACGACTCTCGCAGATATCGACGGACTGCTGGGCAAGACCGGAACAGCCGAAGTTGACGGCGGTCCAGCGCATGGATGGTTTGTCGGAATCAAGGGAGATCTGGCGTTTGCGGTTTTTATCGCTGGGGCAGACAGCTCCGCTCCTGCAGTGCAGGTCGCGGGCACTTTTCTGCGGTGAAACCTGATTTCGATTGCAGTTCGATGACACCGCCGTGGCTCAACCGTGACACGTTCGTAGGCATCCCGTGCTTGTTACGGCTGTGACAGAAGTGAAGAGTTGCACCAATGGGGCCCGGAGCACAGAAAAGCAGCCGTGGAAAATACGTCATTGCTTCGATAGCTGCTGTTGTCATGACAGTGGCACTCGCGTCGTGCGTCGTCGGGGGAGAAGAGGAAACTGACGCCGCGACGGTCGTCGAAGACTTTGTCACCGCACTCAACAATCACGACGTGGACGCGGCCGCAAACCTCACGTCGTACCCCAATGCCGCACGCGCATCCATCTCGCAGATGTTCGACGGATTGGAAGCACGTTCCACCGACTTCGACGTCGCCCAGGTCATCGACCTCGGTAGTGACTCCGGATTCTTCACTCTCGACGCGGCCTGGAACTTCGGCGAAGGCAAGGACTGGACATACCAGTCACAAGGTGAGGTCCGAGACCTCTCCGTCGGTTGGCGAGTGTCCTGGGATCCGTCGGTCATCGTCCCCGGCCTCGGCAGCGGACGCACCGTCGACTACACCCGGACCGACGCCGCTCCGCCCAAGGTGGTCGATGCAGGCGGGACTCTGCTCATGAACGAGCAGACCATCAATGCCATCACTCTCGACCCGGCATCCATGCCCGATCCAGTCGACTCGACGCGCCGGCTCGCGAAAGTCATCGAACCCGTCGCTCCGCTGGTGACCAGCGAATCGATGCTCGCTGATCTCGCGGCGCACCCGGGGCAGTCGATTACAGCAGTTCTCCTGCGCGACCCCGACTATCTGTACCTCGAAAGCGACTTCGCCATCCCCGGAGTTGTTGTCGTGAAGACGCCCAAGCTCATTGCGTCGGATCGCCGGATCAATTCGCCGCTCCTGGACCCGTTGCGTACCGCGTGGCAGGCAAACCGCGACGCCACCGCAGGTTGGGCGGTCAATCTTGTCGACCAAAACGGAGCAGCAGTCAAACAAGCCGGTTTCCAGGGACCTTCAGGACCCGACGTTGCCGCGACCATGGACTCGCACACACAACTCGCGGCAATCGAAGCTGTGGTGAGTGCCGGAACGCCCGCGGCGATAGTCGCGATCCGACCCTCGGACGGCGCGATTCTTGCTGCTGCACAGAACAATCAGGCCATCGAGCAGGGGCCGATCGCCTTCACCGGGCTTCGTCCGGCAGGCGGCGCGCTGGACCTCGTGCGGTTGGCGTCGTCGATGCAGAACGGCGTCGAGCCGCGCGCCGTGTCCGGCGAACAGTTGGCCGACACGGCGCGGCAACTCGGTCTGGGCAACGGATTCCACATTCCCAGCCTCGAGCAGCAGACGGCCACGTTTGCATCGGATGGTTCCGGCGGGAACGAGTCGGTGAACAATATCGTGGCTAATCGGACGTCCTCCGGTGCCGGTGAACCTCAGGTCACGCCGTTCGGTATGGCAATGCTCGCGGCGTCCATTGCCCGCGGCAGTGCGCCGACGCCGATGATGGTGTTCGGTCAGCCCGCGACCGCCGATACCGCGGCGTCAGCGCTGCCGGAGGACGTGACCAACCGACTCCGTGATTCCATGCGCGGCGCGGGCGGCTTGGTCGGATACCCGGATCTGATCGCTGCCGGTGCGGCAAGTGGTGACGATCGCTGGTTCTTCGGATCACGTGGTGACCTGGCCTTTGCGGTCTTCGTCGCTGATGCCGACGGCAATGATCGGGCACAGCAGATGACGGAGAAGTTGTTCCAGGAGCTGGCAAAGCCTGCCGACAAATAAATGAGAGCGTGACTTTCAAATACGTAATCGCTATTCTCATCTCTGGAAGAGTATCTGCCAGAGAGGGCGCACTCGGTGACAATGCGATTCATCTACCACTACCCGGAAATAAGTGGTCTGGACGGAGACGTTCTCGATCCAGGGCCGTTGCGGGACGTGGCCGTCGCCGCCGAGCGGGCAGGATTCGACACGCTGTCTCTCAGCGAACACCCGATACCCGGCGCAAAATGGCTGGCCTCCGGCGGGCACCAGACGCTCGATCCATTTGTTGCCCTCGGCTACGTCGCCGCCGCAACCGAACGGTTGCGGTTGCTCACGTATCTGGCGGTGGCGCCGTACCGAAACCCCTTCCTGCTGGCAAAATCCGCGTCGACCCTCGACAAACTGTCGGGTGGCCGCCTCACGCTCGGGCTCGGAACGGGATATCAGAAGAGCGAGTTCCATGCTCTCGGAATCGATTTCGACGAGCGCAACGAACTCTTCGACGAGGCGCTCGATGTGCTTCCGCTGCATTGGAGCGGTGAACCATTCACGTATCGAGGCAAGCACTTCAGTGCCCTCGACGTCATCGCCCGGCCGAGGCCGATCCAGAATCCGATCCCCATCTGGATTGGCGGCAACTCCAAGCTGACTCGTCGCCGAGTAGCCGAGCGCGCACAGGGATGGATGCCGATGTCCGGTGGGGCAGAGTTGAGCGCTACCGCGCGAACACCCACGCTCGGATCGGTTGATCAGATCGGCGGCCACATCACCGAACTGCGAAATGCGGCGCTCGCCGCCGGACGCGCCGAGCCCATCGACGTTGTGTACTCCTATCACGGCGACGGGATACACACCCCGACAGTCGAATCTGACCGGCACCGCGAAGTGTTCGAAGACCTCGAAAAATCAGGCGTCACCGCAGTGGTGGTTTCCGGTCCCATCGACGGTTTGGCCGCCACCGTCGAATTCCTCGAAGCGTTCGGGTCCACGTACCTGTCATGAGCACACGATGGTTCGAAGATCGGGCCGGGTTCGACGGATGCGTAGCCGTCATCACCGGCGGCGCCGGTGGGCTCGGCAGTGCGATTGCCGCTGATCTTGCCGAAAACGGTGTGCGGCTTGCCGTCGTCGACATCGATGCAGAGGCCGTCGAGCGTCTGCGTCGTGAGTTGGCGGAGGGCGGATGCGACGCCGTCGTACATCACGGTGACGCGCGTGATCCGGACGAGTTGAACGTGTTGTTCGAGGCTGCTCACGAGCGGTGGGGCAGGCTCGACATCCTGGTCAACGTTGTCGGTGGCACCTTCCGAACACCATTTGCGGAATCGACACCGAAAGGGTGGGACGCGCTTTTGCGCACGAACTTCCATCACGTCCTACACGCGTGCTCCCTCGCGGTGCCGATGATGAAAAGCGGTGGGCGAGGCGGCAGCATCATCAACGTGACAACCATCGAAGCGCACCGCGCGGCGCCCGGTTTTGCCGTCTACTCTGCGGCAAAGGCTGCCGTCGAGCAGTTTTCGCGGACACTGGCCGTCGAACTGGCCCCGGACCGGATTCGCGTGAACAACGTTGCACCGGACTTCGTCCCGACGCCAAATCTTGCCCGATTCGGCAGTGGGGACCATTCGATGGCAACCCCGGTGGGGGCTCGGGTGGCCATACCGATGGGACGAGTCGGGCATGTCTCCGATGTCTCGAACAGCGTCGTGTTTCTTGCTTCCGGATTATCCACCTTCATCACCGGGACAACACTCCATCCTGACGGCGGAACATTGGCGTCGTCCGGGTGGTTCAACTGGCCGGACACGGGTTGGGCGAACTACGCACCGACGCGGTTTCTGGAGGGGCACGCGTAGGCGCGTGGCGCGGGTGAGAATCCGCGCCCGGTAGGTTCATGAGCTGTGAACCTGCTCGATTTCCTCTTTCTTGTCGTAGCGGGATTCTTCAGCGGTCTAGTCGGCTTTGTCACCGGACTGGCGTCCATCGTGTCGTACCCGGCGCTGCTCAGTGTCGGGTTGTCGCCTGTCAGCGCCAATATGACCAACACCGTGGCACTGGTGGCCGTCGGAGTCGGCGCATTGGCGAACTCATCGCGCGAAGTTGCCGATACGGGACCCAAACTTGTTCGCTGGTCTCTGTATTCAGCCGCGGGCGGCATCATCGGTGCGTTGATTCTGTGGCTCGCACCGGAGGGTTCGTTCGAATCGGTTGTGCCGGCGATGGTTGCGTTTGCGGCGCTGGCACTGCTCCTTCAACCGAAGATTCGTGAACTCTCCGGCGGCGGCGACCGTCCGGGAATCTACTCGGCCGCCCTGTTTGCCGTAGCCGTGTACGGCGGGTATTTCGGCGCGGGTGCCGGCGTCATCTTTCTGGCGGCAACCCTCATCCTCACATCCGAAACGGTGTGGCGGGCCACAATTCTGAAGAGCTTCTTCCTCGGCATTGCGAATCTGGTTGCCGCCCTCATCTTCGCTTTTTCCGGGCAAGTGCACTGGGTGGCCGCGCTGGCCATGGCTCTCGGCGCATTGGTGGGTGGCTGGTGCGGGCCACCCGTCGTGAAGAAAATCCCGCCATCGGTACTGCGGGTGGCAGTAGCGATAGCGGGATTCGCTTTGGCGCTGTGGCTGTGGGTCAAATAGCGGGCAGGGTCAAATAGCGTTTACTGCACGCCTTGCATCAGCTTCTTGATCCACGGCGACGCGGCAGCAAGCACAACGCCGATTCCGATCGACGAGAATCCGATGATCAGGAAGAACGGCTTGCTGTCGTCTATGTCGAAATGACCGGCAAGCGTTCCGGCCATCGAGGATCCCAATGCGACGGACAGGAAGAACAACGCGACCATCTGCGTGTGGAAACGCTCCGGCGCCAGTTTGGTTGCGAGCGACAATCCGACGGGGGAGAGGAACAGCTCCGCAAACGTGAACAGCAGAAGGACTCCGGCCAGCCCGAGGAGCGGTGCACTGTTCGGACCGCCGCCGGTGATCGGAATGAAGGCGAGGAAAGCCAGGCCCATGATCCCGGTGCCGATTGCGAACTTGATGGGCGACGACGGCTGCCGTGGGCCGAGTTTGGTCCACATCGCCGCGAACACGCCTGCGAAGACGATGATGAACACGGGGTTGATGGACTGAACCCAGCTCGGCGGGAAGTCCCAGCCGAAGAGGTTGCGGTCCAGAAGCTTGTCCGAGATCAGCGGAACCGTCGTGAATTGCTGCTGGAACAGCGACCAGAAGGCAGCGCTGGCAATGAACATCGGGATGAACGCAAACACACGGCTGCGTTCGACCTTCGTGATCTGCTTGCTGGTCAGCATCAGAAGGAAATATCCGACCGATGCAATGACAGTCAGACCGACCACAACGTCGGACATGTTGTCCGCGGTGATCAAACCGGTAATCGATGCGATGGCGACCACAACGATCGCAGCAACACCGATTCCGATGTAGAGGGTGCGCTTATCCGCGGGAAGCGGGTTGCCCGGTGCGGCGCCGATTCCGTGAAGGTGCTTGCGGCCCAACGTGTACTGGATAAGGCCGAGCGCCATGCCGACGGCCGCCAGAGCAAATCCGGCATGGAATCCCCAGGCATCCTGCACTGCGCCGGTCAGCAGCGGACCGACCAAACCGCCGATGTTGATGCCCATGTAGAAGATCGAGAAACCGGCGTCGCGGCGCTCGTCCGTCGGCGAATACAGATCGCCGACCAACGAGGTGGCGTTGGCCTTGAGGCCACCACTGCCGAAGGCCACCATGACAAGACCGATGCCAACGCCCCACAGACCGGGGAACACCGCCAACGCGATGTGGCCGGCCATGACCAGCGAAGCACTGTAGAAGAGCGTCCGCTCCGACCCGAGAAGGCGGTCGGCCACCCACGCACCGAGGATCGTGGACAGGTACACGGTGCCGCCGTACGCACCGACAATGCTTGTCGCGGCGGCCTGGCTGATACCGAGACCACCGTCGGCGACGGTGTAATACAAGTAATAGATCAGGATGCCTTGCATCCCGTAGAAGGAGAACCTCTCCCACATCTCCACGCCGAACAGATTGGCCAATGCAAACGGTTGGCCGAAGAAGCCCTTGTCTTCCTTCTCGGTCCGTTCGGCAGGCTCCGTAGTGTTACTCATCCGAAAAGTGTCCTACTTCGTAGCGCAATTCGGGTAGTTCCGGACCGCTCGACACGGTTACGACCTGGCACGGATTTTTGCGATGACCGGAACCAGTGCGCGCCACCCGAGTAGGAAAGCGCCGAGGACAAGCGTGGCGACCACGATGAAACTGAACTGCGTACCTTGACCGCTGAGCACTCGCAGGACCATGCCGATGACGACGGTGGAGAGCCATACGACTATGCCGGTGGGGAGTAGGAGAACGGCGTTGAACTTGTCGCGGTACAGCGCGAACGTGGCAGACCATCCGATTACCAGGCCGGTCAGGAACGGCCAGGATGTCTTCGCCAGTCCGGCGAGCGCATTGGCTTCTTCGTGTGTACGGCGCCCTATCGCGCAAAAGATAATGACAAGAACGGCGTCGATCAGCAGGAATGGTGCGTACTTCTTCACCTGGTCACCATACGACTGTGCGCCTTTCCGGTAGTTGGCACTACCGGAAAGGCGCACGTGGCCGAAGGCCCTTATGCCTGCAGACCAGCCTCGATCTCGAGGGTGATGGTGATCTTGTCGCCGACAACTGCTCCGCCGCCTTCGAGGGGCATCTCGATGGAGATGTCGAAGTCCTTGCGGTTGATGACTGTGGTGGCTTCGAATCCGGCAACCGGGCCGTTGCCCATACCGGGGTTGACGCCGTTGAACTCGAGGTTCAGCTCGACCTCGCGGGTGACACCGTGGAGGGTGAAGTCGCCTGCGAGTACGAAGTCGCTGCCCTTGGCGCGCACTGCGGTGGACTTGAAGGTAGCCGTCGGGTACTTCTCGACGTCGAAGAAGTCAGCGGACTTGATGTGGCCGTCACGCTGCTCGTTCTTGGTGTTGATGGAGGCGACCGAAATTTCGGCTTCGACGGCCGGGGTGCCGTCCTCGGCAACCGTGATGGCGCCCGAGAACTCGTCGAACGTGCCGCGAACCTTGGACACCATGAGGTGGCGAACCGAGAAGCCGACGGTCGAGTGGACCGTGTCGATAACCCAGGTTCCGGCGGTCAATGCGGGCAATGTGGTGGTAGCGGCGGTCATCGAAGCTCCTTGATAAGTAGTTGAATGTTCAATTGCTTGTAGGTTCAACTATGAACCCTCGAGAATCCTTCCGCAAGTTCGTGTGACTGTCATCACATGTGCGGGATGCAGCCGCGTAGACGGCATGAAGCGCCGACGCCGTGACGGACTGATGAACAGCCACTCCCCAGTGTTGGACTCCGTCGACCAGGGCTTCTGTGATGGTGACGGCCGAAGTTGCACTGGCCGGAGAATCCGAGTGGCCGGGAAGTGAATGCTGCGTGAGTGACAGAACTTCGACGCCGGTGCCGTTCTCGGTCAGGATCCTGGCCAGCGCCTCGACGGGCCCGGACGCACTGGCCTCGGCGGTAATTTCCTTGCCGTCGCGATCCAGGACGACAAACAGACGATCACCATCTGAGCTGTGTTCCACCGAATATCGGCGCATTCCTCCGTTGTACCCGTACTCGCGCAGCAGGAGGTTCCACAGCTGGTCGGCGGTTATCTCGAGTCCGGAGCCATCGGTTTCACGTTGAACTCGTGCCGCAAAATCGATTTGCAGGCGTCGGGGGAGTTCGACGCCGTATTCCGATGCCAGCAAGTAGGCGATGCCTCCCTTGCCGGACTGGCTGTTTACCCGGATCACTGCCTGGTAGTCACGACCGACGTCAGCGGGATCGATCGGCAGGTACGGCACCTCCCACGGCGCCTGCGACGGATCGATGCCAAGGATTTCGGCGCGCTCGTAATGATGGGCAAAGCCCTTCTTGATTGCGTCCTGGTGGGTTCCCGAGAACGCGGTGTACACCAGATCGCCGCCGTACGGGTGGCGCTCGTGCACCGGAATTCTGTTGCAGTGCTCCACTGTTCGACGAATTTCGTCGATGTCGGTGAAGTCGATTCTCGGGTCGACGCCCTGCGCGTGGAGGTTCAGTCCGAGCGTCACCAGATCGACATTGCCGGTGCGCTCACCGTTACCGAACAGGCAGCCTTCGACCCGCTGAGCGCCGGCGAGTACTGCCAGTTCGGCGCACGCCACTCCGGTGCCACGATCGTTGTGTGGATGTACGGACAGGATTACCGAATCGCGTCGAGCGAGATTGTGGTGCATGTATTCGATCTGGTCCGCGTAGATGTTAGGAGTGGCGATTTCCACTGTGGCAGGCAGATTGTGGATGACCGGGCGATCTGGGCTCGCATCCCAGAGTTCGCTGAGGCTGTTGCAGATCTGCAGCACGTAGTCCGGTTCCGTCAGGTTGAAGACCTCGGGTGAGAACTCGAACCGCCACCCGTCGTGAGCGTCACCGCCGCGAGCGACATCCTCGGCGGCGCGAAAGATCATGCCGTGCAGTTCGTCTCGTTCCTTCCCCAGGACCACATCGCGCCATGTCGGTGCGGTAGCGGTGTACATGTGAACTACCGCGTTCGGCAGTCCGGCGATGGATTGGTAGGTTCGCTCGATCAAATCTGTTCGGGCTGCGGTGAATACAACGATCGTGACATCGTCGGGAACCAGGTCGAGGTGGACGAGGTCGCGAACGAAGTCGAAGTCCGTCGCACTGGCGGAAGGGTAGCCGACCTCGATTTCCTTGTAGCCGATCGCCACCATCAGTTCGAACATTCGGCGTTTGCGGGCCGGGTCCATCGGTTCGGCGAGGGCCTGGTTGCCGTCGCGCAGATCCACGGGAACCCACAGGGGTGCTTCGGTGGTGCGATTGGCCGGCCAGGTTCGATCGAATGCCGGAATGTCGACTCGATCCCACGCGGCGCGATAACGCGCGGACGGCATGGGGGACGGTTTCTGGGTGTTCCAGGTGGTGCTCATCGGGGGTTCTCCTGCGGGTCTTGGTGAGAGACCGGCCATGGCGGAACCCCGCGGAGGGGTGCCGGTCTTTTCAGGCCCCGCCGCGGCAGTCGAGAAGGAGTCCTCGGTAAGCCATGAGGGCTACACTAGAACGAAATCACTTATCAGACAACCTGAGGAGTTTCCGTGCCGCCGATGGTCGAACGCCGTCTACTCACCGATCAAGCCGCTGAGCTTCTTCGTGCTCGTATCATCGGTGGCGAATGGGCAGTCGGTGACAAACTTCCAGGTGAAACCACTCTGGCCGCGGAATTGGGTATCGGTCGTTCCACGATCCGCGAAGCCGTTCGCACCCTCGCCGGACTCGGCATGCTGGAATCGCGTCAGGGCGCCGGAGTGTTCTTGCGCAGTACAACCCCGCCCGACCAGTGGCCTCGGGTCCTCGAATCCGAGGCCATCCTGCATGTAGTCGAAGTGCGCAACGCCGTCGAGGTGGAGGCAGCTGGATTGGCAGCCAAACGACGCGACGACACCGATATCGCCGAACTCAGGCGTGCGCTCGACGGTAGGGCCGCGGCCGCGAATTCCGGTGATGCCGCCTTTGTCGACGCCGACATCGCGGTGCATCGCGCGGTGGTCGAGGCGGCGCACAATCCGGTTCTGTCTGAGTTGTTCGAAACGTTTGTCCCACGACTTCGGACTGCGTTGATCGAGCTGATCGGCGTCCTCGATCTCAATCCGCACAGCCAACCCGATGCCGACGAACATCGAATGTTGGTGGACGCCATCGAAGCCGGTGACTCGGAGGCTGCCGTGCGAATCAGCCGTGCCCATCTGGATGACATGGCAGCAGCGTTGCGACGCTAAACGCCGGGTTGTTCGCCGCGTTCGAAGTCGATGGTCATGTCGGCGTCGTCGCGATGCGTCGCTCGGAACGAAATCAGGAAGACGACCCACCCCACGAGCGCCACGAGTACAAGACTCACCATGCGGTAGACGAAGACCGCCGCGAGAGCTTGTGCGCCGGTCGCTCCGGCGATGGTGAGCGCAGTGATCAGTGCTGTGTCCACGTATCCCAAACCGCCGGGCATCAGAGGAATACTCCCGACGGCCTTGGCTGCGGTGAACGCGATCAGCAAACCGGCAAACGAGGGGTGCGCACCCACAGCCCAACAGGCAAACCCGAGACAGGCGACGTCGGCAACACGATGGATCGCCGACCAGCCGAAAGCGATGACGGTATCGGTGCGCCCGAGTTCCACGGAATCGAGTTGAGTGAGAATCTCGGACCAGCGTGACACTCCACGGTCTGGATGATTACCGCGAAAGCTGTTGTACCGAGCCAGGACCCAGTGTCCTAGGCGTTCGAGGCTACCGGGGTTCTGGGCGATATATCGCAGGCCGACGAATAGAAGCGCCACGCAGATAATCGAGATGGTCAGCGTAACTGGACTGACCTTGGTGCCGAAAGCCAAAGCGCCGGTTGCGCCGAGAAGTGCCAGCGTTGCTGCGGCGATCACACCGCACATAGCCAATTGCCACGACGCGACAATGGGCGTCGCACCCCACTTGCGGGTCTGCTTGTATGTGAACGCGGTGGAGAAAACCTGCCCCGCAGGCAATGTGAGCGCCATCGCGGTACTTGCGTAGATCACGGAGAGATTTTTCAGGTGGCCGGCCACCACACCGGCAGCATTGAGAAGCCGCTGCTGAACCGACGCGTATCCGCTGAGTGAGACGGCCTGGGCGGCGATGCAGGCCGCAACCCAACCCCAGTGGATTTCCGTCAGTGCCTGCCATGACTCATTGAGCTTTGGCCACAGCAGTGTCCCTTCGACAACCAGCAGAGTGATCAGCGCCAGCCCGAGAACATACTTCAGCCACCAGAATCGCCCACGAACCCGACCGGGCTCGGCGACGGACGGCGGGGGCCGTCTCAGTCGCCACGGGGTCTTTCCAGGTAGTGCCATCGATTCAGACTAACCAATCTGTTCTGGATCTACCTCGGGATATTTCTGTGGCCAGGCTAGATGAGTGAGCCGTCTGCGCCCACGAAGTTGAACCTGCTCGCCCAGTTCCCACTCGGCCTGCTCCTCCTCGTCCGCAAAATACAGCGCACTCGTCGACGCCAGGACTCTGCTGGGACGGAACTTCGCGAGCTCCGTCAAACGCGAGGCCTCGTTGACCGGGTCGCCGATCACGGTGTACTCGAAACGTTCCGCCGCACCGATATTTCCCGCGACCGCCAAACCTGCGCTCACACCGATACCGATGTCGAGGCCGGTGATCGCGTCGAGCTTGAACCGCAACTCGCGCGCAGCAGCCAGCGCAGCCGTCGGTGCGTCGGGTCGATCGAGGGGAGCGCCAAAGATCGCGAGCGCCGCATCGCCCATGAACTTGTTGACAAAGCCGTGGTGACGGTCGATCACGTCCACGACGATGCGGAAGAATTCGTTGAGCAATTCGACGACCTCGCCGGGCGGACGTTCAGCCGCAGCGCCCGTCGACCCGACCATGTCCACGAACAGAACCGCGACAAAGCGTGTTTCACCGCCCAGTTCCGTACCGAACTGCAAAGCGCGTCGAGCGACGTCCTCGCCGACATGTTGGCCGAACAACTGGCGCAGCAGACGACGCTCGTCCGACTCCTTCATCATGCGGTTGAACCCGACCTGCAGACGCCCGATCTCACTGCCGTCGAACACCTCGACACGAACGTCCGTCGCACCGCGCTGGACCCGCTCGATGGCGCGTCGAAGTTGGCGGATGGGGTCGGAGATCTGGCTGGCCGTCAGCATCGACAGCGCAAATGCCTGCACGATCGCCATGATCGAGATCAACAAGATCGCCCACGCCAACGAATTGGGTGAGAACTCGAGATCAGTGGTGAGTTGGGTGGCGCACAGCAAGATGATGCCGGCGACGGGCATGAGCGTGCCCAATCCCCACGTCATTGCCAAACGGGTGCCGACGCCTGGGGCCATGGTCCGATCGAACTCGCCCTCGCTCAATGCGAGTGCAGCGACGGGACGCAGGATTCGCTCGCCGAGCATGTACGTGAACCCGAACGTCGTGGTCGCGGCCATGCAGACGGTGACAATCACCGCGATAGCCAACCCGGGCATCTCGTTGATCGTCAGAATGACGAAGATGATGCCGCCGAGGAACCAGAGAACAAGGTGGACGATCGCTTGGCGCAGCGGCGCATGCAGCGCTGCCATCTGCTCACTGCGCGTCGGGGGACCGCCGCGCAATCTCCACCGGATGACCTTGCGGAGCATCATGGCTGCCGCCGTCAGA
This sequence comes from Rhodococcus globerulus, assembly GCF_019334125.1. Classification (NCBI taxonomy): domain Bacteria; kingdom Bacillati; phylum Actinomycetota; class Actinomycetes; order Mycobacteriales; family Nocardiaceae; genus Rhodococcus; species Rhodococcus globerulus. Next base: position 3,032,831 of record NZ_CP079698.1, on the reverse strand, counting down.
CTGACAACACCGGCAAACGCGAGGTAGATGCCGAACACCGCGAAGTTCCGGACATGATCGGCAACGATCGCGTCGGATTCCTCGATGGGGACGCCATACCGCACAAAGGCAAATACCAGCACCGCGCCGATCAGGTTGGCTGCGAGCATCGAAACCATATAGATGGGCCATCGACTGCGGATCGTCACCGCTATCGCTCTGTATGAAGCCCGCACAGCGTTCAATTTAGCTGGCCAGGGTCGAAGTACTGGTATGCGCGTCCCATTTGCGTCTGCCCACGGTTGTCGGCTCCGGCGGTTAGGCTCCCGAAGGGAACGCAGGATAAGGGGAATGCGGAGGGGATTCGGCCCATGAATGAGTTCGAGAATGAGTTCGAGCGGGAATGAACAAGCCCATCACGTCCGACGCGAAGTCGGTTCATCCCGGCGTGCGGATCGCAGCCGAGTGGTCGTGGCGCCTGATCGTGATCTTTGCCGGCTTGGCGGTCCTCGGATACGTCGTGCTGCGGCTCGAGACGGTGCTGATTCCCGTCGGCTTGGCGCTCCTGGCTTCGGCGCTGCTCATTCCGTTCGTAGACCGGATGCAAACGTGGGGCGTGCCGCGATCAGCTGCCGTTGTAGTGGTGTTGCTCGGTGCCCTCGGCATCGTTGCCGGAATCATGACGTTTGTGGTCGAGCAGTTCATCGACGGTCTTCCAGAGCTCACCGATCAATTTGCTGCCAGCGTCACACAGATCCAGAACTGGTTGACCAGCGGCCCGTTCCATTTCAGTGAGGACCAGATTCGCCAAGCGGGCGATTCCGTCGTCAAATCGGTGCAGTCCAATCGCGAAGAACTGACCAGTGGCGCGCTGACCACCGCGGCGGTTGTCACCGAGATCTTCACCGGCGCGCTGTTGACCTTCTTCACCCTGATCTTCTTCTTGTACGGCGGAGACCAGATCTGGGAGTTCGTCACCCGGATCGTTCCGCGCGATTCGAGGCGTCGTATCCGGATCGCGGGCGCCGCCGGCTTCGGTTCACTCATCGGATACGTACGTGCAACGGTTGCCGTCGCCGCAGCGGACGCCATCGGTATCGGCGCTGGCCTCGCGATTCTGGGAGTCCCGCTGGCGTTGCCCCTGGCATCGCTGGTGTTCATCGGCGCGTTCATCCCGATCGTCGGTGCTTTTCTCACGGGTTTTCTTGCAGTCCTCGTCGCCCTGGTCACCAAGGGATTCCTGACCGCCCTGATCGTGCTCGGCATCATCATCGGCGTCATGCAGCTCGAAGCGCACGTCATGCAGCCCCTGCTGCTCGGCCGCGCAGTCAGGCTCCACCCGCTGGCCGTGGTTCTCGCGATCACCGCGGGCATCGTCCTGGCCGGAATAGTCGGCGGGCTCCTCGCCGTACCGATCGTCGCGGTCCTCAACACGGCTATCCGCTCACTGCTCGCCGACGATCCCGACGCCGTGTACGCCCAACTGCACGTCGAAGATCCGGAGACACCGCTCTATCCGGCGGAACCCGACGAACCACGAACCGAACCGCGCATCGAAAATCCGATCCCACCCGACCAGGCCACCCACGATGACTGACCCGACCCGCCGACGCCGATTGCACTACCGGCCCACCGTCCGCGAAGCATCCGGAATAGACACCGACCCTGACGCACCGCTGTGGCGGGCCGCGCAGGCCTTTCGCTTGGTCACTCTGGTCTACGCGATCAGCTACCAGTTCGCTTCGGCGTCGGACTACACCAACGCACGTCTGAGTTGGTTCTTCGTCGCGCTCATGGCGGTGTGGTCCGGTGCCTCCGCAGTCATGTTGGCCGCTGAAACGGTCCCACGAAAATATGTCGTACTGGCAGATCAGCTGATCGTCATCGCGCTCATGGCGTCGACCCGGCTTGTGTCAGATCACGAGTGGTACCAAAATCACCAGACCCTACCGACGACGCTGTGGGCCACCAACGCCGTGATCTCGGCGGCGATCCTCGGCGGGCCGTGGCTCGGAATCGCATCAGGCGTTGTCATCTCCTCGGCCAGCGCGATCATTCGGGACCAGATCAATCTTGATCTCTGGCGCGACGCCACAGCCCCCGTCCTCGTATCAGTCGGCTTGGCGCTGGGCCTCGCCACCACCACCGCACGGCGCGCACATCGCCAACTCGAACAAGCCGTGCGCCTCGCCGCAGCCACCGAAGAACGCGAAAGACTCGCCCGTGAAGTCCACGACGGAGTACTCCAAGTCCTTGCGATGGTCCGAAGACGAGGCGCAGCGCTCGGCGGTGAAGCCGCAGAACTCGCAGAACTGGCCGGAGAGCAGGAAGTGGCACTTCGCATGCTCATCTCCGAACAGGGCTCAGGCGCAACAGCCGACACGGGAGGTCAGAGCGTCGACCTGTGCCCACTGCTCACCACAGGGGCGAGTGCGACGGTATCCGTCTCGACACCAGCCGACCCTGTCATCCTCGACCGCGACCGCGCCATCGAACTGGCCGCCATCGTCGACAACGCCCTGTCCAACGCAGCACTCCACGCCGGCTCGGGCGCCAAGGTTTTCGTACTGCTCGAAGATCTACCGGGCGAGGTCATTGTCAGCATCCGCGACGACGGAGTCGGTATCCCCGACGGCCGGTTGGCCGAAGCCGAAGCCGAAGGTCGCATGGGAGTATCGAAGTCCATTCTCGGACGCGTCGCGGTGCTCGGCGGTACCGCGAGTCTGCACACCGGACCCGGGGAGGGCACAGAATGGGAAATCACGGTGCCGAAGGAAAGTAGTGGAAGTGACTGAGCAGCAGGGTGTAGCAGGGGTGTCCGTCATGGTGGTCGACGATCACCCGATGTGGCGAGACGGAGTGTCCCGCGACCTCGAAGCAGCCGGATTCATCGTCGCAGCCACCGCAGACGGCGTCGAGCGTGCCCGAAACCGCGCCGCTGCAGTGACACCGGACGTTGTTCTCATGGACATGCACCTCCCCGACGGAAATGGCGCAGACGCAACCGCAGCCGTGCTCGAAGTTTCGCCCCACAGCAAGATCCTTGTGCTGTCGGCGTCGTCGGAACGCGACGACGTACTGGACGCGATCAAGGCGGGAGCGTCCGGTTACCTGGTAAAGAGTGCTTCCGTCGACGAACTCCTGGGAGCCGTACGCGCAACCTACGACGGGCAAGCTGTCTTCACCCCTGGCCTTGCCGGACTGGTACTCGGTGAATACCGACGCATGTCCACCGCCCCTGCCGACGACCGTGCACCCGAGGTCCCGAAACTCACCGAACGGGAGACCGAAGTGCTGCGACTGGTCGCGAAAGGGCTCAGCGCCAAGCAGATTGCGACCAGGCTCTCGCTGAGCCACCGAACCGTCGAAAACCACGTACAAGCCACGCTACGCAAACTTCAATTGGCCAACCGCGTCGAGTTGACGCGTTACGCAATCGAGCAGGGTCTTGACTGATATCCGGGAAAGTCTCGATTAACGCTTATCCTGGAAACCATGGAGGCCAGGAATCTACGCGTATCGGATGCAGAACGAGAGCACGTCGGCGAATTGCTGCAGAAAGCCGTCGGTCAGGGGATGCTCTCACTCGGTGAGTTCACCGAACGTATGGACACCGCGCTGGCTGCAAAGACCAGGGGCGAACTCAACGTCGTACTTGCCGATCTCCCGGGTATCACCTTGATCTCGGATTACGAGCCTCCCGCGTATCCCGCGTCGGCCGGCCAGTCCGGTTATCAGTATCCGGCCCCGGGTTACCAGCAGCCGCCGGTTCATCAGCAGGTTCAGTATCCGCAGCCGCAGCCCTATGCCGGACAGAGTGGGCCTCCGGCGGCCGGTGCCTACGGCGCAGCCAATGCCGCGATCATCCGCGGACGGATGTCGACAGTGACGCGCAACGGCGCGTGGATCGTCCCGCCGGCCGTTGTGATCGACACTCGAATGTCCAGTGTCACGGTAGATTTCACGCGTGCGGTCATGCAAACACAGATCGTGCATGTCTCGATCAACGACTATGCAAGCTCGATCTCGCTGATCGTCCCCGAAGAAGCCACGGTGGACATGAACGATGTCGAAGCCATCGGTGGCAGCGCTTCCAACAAGGTGCGGTCCGGGCCTCAGATGGGCCCGCTTCACGTAGTGGTGCACGGCAAGGTGCGCTTCGGTAGCGTCACTGCAAAGCATCCCTTCGGAACCACCTTTCGCAAGTTCCTTGGGTCCTAGATCGAAAGGTGTGCTCACCGAAAGCCCCTATGTCGGTCGAGTAGTACTACTCATTCAATCGAGGATTGACTGAAGCAAGCTCGGTGTATGACCACACCAAGTTCTCCTGCCGTCGATCCGCGACTGGTGACCGCTCTGTCGGACGAATGCGAAAGCATCGGACGGCAGTTGCGCCACATGGGGCAGAACCTGTCGATTCTGCAGACGCAGCTGACCACGATGCGGCCTGCAGCGCCGGCTGCGGCGCCCGTTCAGATTCCCGCGTACGTTCCACAGCCGGCCCCGCAGCACGTTGCCCCGCAACCGCAGTACCTGCGCCCGCCAAGTCCGCCAATGCAACCGAGTCCACCGAAGCAGCCCAGTGTGCCGTGGTGGCAACGTGACGGCGTGATCAGCCGACTCCTCGCGATTGCCGGGGTGGCAGTCACCTTGATCGGTGTTGTCATGCTGTTGGTTCTGGCAGCCCAGGCCGGTTTCTTCGGACCGCCTCTTCGAGTGATCGGCGGAGCAGCCCTGTCCGGTGCCCTGATCTTCGCAGGGTTCCGGGTGTACGGACGCCCGGGCGGCCGGGTGGGAGCAATCGCGCTGGCGGCCACCGGATTTGCCGGTCTCTACCTCGATGTGATGGCAGCGTCGGTCCTGTACGGCTGGATCGTCTCGCCGCTGTCGATGGTGATTGCCTTCGGTATCGCTGCTGCCGGAGTCTCGGTGGCGGTCAGGTGGAACTCCGAACCTCTTGCGCTGCTGATCGTGCTCGGCGCGGCATTGGCAGCCCCCGCCTTGGCCGGCGCACTGACGTTGTCGCTCATCGGTTTTCTTGTTGCTCTCCAAGTGGCAGGGTTCTCCGCTCAACTCGGTCGCGACTGGAAATATCTTGGCATGGCCCGGACGGTGCCGGTTGCGATCGTATTGATCGCAGCAATCATCGGAGTGTCCCTCTTCGATGGAATGCAGGTTGATTCATCGGCATTGACGATCAGTGCGGTTGTTGTCTCCCTGATCGGACTGAGCGCCGCAGTTGCCTTGCAGTGGAAGGGATCCCCGTCGCGTGACGGTGTTGCCGGCGCCTGGTCGAGTGCGACGTTCATTGTCGCAACGCTCCCACTGCTGGGAGTCGACGTACTCCTCGGTGATCAGATGGCCTCCCTGCTCTACGGCGTCATGGCACTGGTGCTCCTGGTCGGTGCTGCAGCAGGCGCGGCATTGTCGACTCACCTGCGCATGGGTATCGCCGGTACCGGTGCAGTGGCTCTGCTGCTGTGCTGTGTTGCCGGGTCGCCGCAGTCGTTGACTGCTGCAGTTCTGCTTGCCGTCGCCACCGTCTTCATCGTGATCGCAGGTTCGACCGGATCACGTTTCGTCTGTGCGCTCGGATCCGTTTTTGCCGCAATCGGATTGATCGGATTCCTGGAATCCGCGTCGCCGTCCATGTTGATGACGTCCCGTGCCGCGTCTGCCCATCTCGATGCGCTGACGGCACTCACGAGCCTGACTGCGATCGGCGTGCTCGTGGCATTCGTGTGGGTCATGAGTCGGTTGGCATTGGTCTCGGAGAACAACATCGCCGTCGCCTGGGCCATCAGCGGAATGGGTATCCTCTACGCCGCTACCTGCGCACTGGTTGCGTCGGGCATCGAGATATGGGGCGGCACAACAGGGTTTGTGTTCGGCCACAGTGCAGCAACGGTCGTATGGATGCTGGCCGCCACATCCGCACTCGTATTCGGGCTGAACAATCGCGAGCACGCACACACGATGCTGGGAACCGGCCTGACGCTGACCTGCGCAGCGCTGGCAAAACTCTTCCTGTTCGATCTCGCCACCTTGAGCGGACTGGTTCGCGGTGTCGCGTTCCTGGTGGTCGGGCTACTGCTCCTGCTTGTCGGGACGCGCTATGCACGCGCCTTCGGCAAGGCGGACCAGATCAACTCCGCTTCTGCCGCGCGATGAGCTCGCTGACGCTCACGGCATTACCGTCGTCGGGGCGGTGGCGTCCGCTGACTGCGTTGCCGGACGACGGACCGTTGGGCGTGGATTCAGACGCCGCGCCGGTGGTGGCCGCTCCGTTACTGCCTGCGCCGTTGGTCGCTGCGCCGTTGGTCGCTGCGCCGTTGGTTCCAGCCCCGTTGGTTCCAGCCCCGTTGGTTGAAGCACCATTGGTGCCGGCACCGTTTGTTGCTGCACCGTTTGTTGCTGCACCGTTGGTCGGTGCCGAAGTGCGGACGGCCGGCAATGGCCTCGATGCAGGTTGCGCCTCACCCGGGGTGCGCAGGTCCGACAACCAGCTTTCGATCGGTCGTTCAGTGGAAGCCGGTGTAGCGGGGGAGGTGCGGCGGGCGGTCGGAGCCGGTGTCGGTGTTGCCGTTTGTTCCGGCTTGGCCGCCTTGTACGTCGGGTTGGGGATTGGTGCTTCGATCAGGTCCTGCGGCGCACCGGCCGGTCGGTCGGTACTGCGGCGGCGGGGTGTCTCGCCGGGCGCGTATGTCTTGGGCGTTGGCGCCTTGACCGACATCTCGCTGAGGGGGATGGGCTCGGTGAGGGGATCGGGTTCGCGCTTGCCCCCGACCGGTGCTGGGGGCGGGAGTACCCGCGACGGCGTCGCAGCTTTTGCCTGCGCTGACTCGGTGATTTTTGCCTGGCCGGGTCCGGCGATCGCGCCGACGGGCGTGAGCTGGGGGACATCGACGAGCGCAAGTTCGTTGTCGAGGATCGGCTCGCCCAGTCCGATCTTCTCCTGGATTCGTTTCATCCAGGCCGGGGCCCACCAGCAGTCGTCGCCGAGCAGTTTCATCGTGGCGGGCACGAGGAACATGCGGATGAGCGTGGCGTCGATGACCAGGGCCGCGATCATGCCGTACGAGATGTACTTCATCATCACCAGTTCGGACAGGCCGAACGCGCCGGTCACCACGATGAGGATCAACGCCGCCGCGGTGATGATGCGGCCGGTGTGCGCTGTTCCGATGCGGATGGATTCGGTGGTGCTCGCACCCTGCGCGCGCGCTTCCACCATTCGTGAGAGCAGGAAGACTTCGTAGTCGGTGGAAAGCCCGTAGACGATCGCGATGATCAACACCAGAACTGGCGACATGATCGGGCCGGGTGTGAAGTTGAGCAGTTCGCTGCCGTGGCCGTCGATGAAGATCCACGTCAAAATGCCCAGCGTCGAACCCAGTCCGAGAGCGCTCATCAGAGCTGCCTTGATCGGCAGGACCAACGATCCGAAGGTCAGGAACATGAGCAGTGTGGTCAGCAAAATGACCGTGACGACCATCAGCGGTAGACGGTCGAGTAGAGCGTCGACGCTGTCCTGCTCGATGGCGGGGGTGCCGCCGACAAGGACCGTCGTGCCTTCCGGCCAGTCCGCGGCGCGGAGGTAGTCGATGGTGGGGCGAGCTTCGTTGCGCTCGGTCAGGCCGGCTTTGAGGACGTTGACGCCGTCCTTGGTGGCCACTTCGGGGGTGAACTTCTCGACCAGCCCCGGTGCGTTGTTGGCGGTCTTCGCGATCTGGCCGAGAGCGGTGTTGTCTGCGCCCTGGATGACCAGACGGACAGGTTCGGTGCGGTTACCCGGGAAGAGTTCGTCGAACTCGGCTTGAGCTACGCGCGTGGGGCTGTCGGGCGGCAGGTACGTCTCGTTGATGCCACCGAACTTGATGCCGGTGAGCGGAATGATCATCAGGAGCAGTGCGGCCACGATCGGAACGGCAACCTTGAGCGGATGCCGCATCACGAACCTGGTGAGGTTGCCCCAGAAGCCGTTTTCGATTTCCTCGTTGGTCTTGGTCTGGCGAAGCCTCTTGAACGTCAACGCATCGATCCGTTTGCCCAGGATTCCGAGGATGGCAGGCAGGATCGTGACGGACGAAATGGCCGCAAGCATGACGGCCGCGATTGCGCCGTACGCAACGGATTTCAGGAAGCCCTGGGGGAACAGCAGAAGGCCGCCGAGGCTGACGGCAACCATGGTCGCCGAGAACATGACAGTGCGGCCTGCGGTCATGACCGTTCTGCGGACCGCCGTCGGCGTCTCGTGCCCTTCGGCGATTTCTTCACGGAAACGACTGACGATGAACAGCCCGTAGTCGATGGCCAGACCCAGCCCGACCAAGGACACCACGGGCGCGACAAACGCGTTGACCTCGGTGAAATTGGTGATCAGACGGATGATGCCGTTGGCACCGATGACGGTCAGGCCGCCCACGATCAGGGGCAGGGCAGCAGCGACGACGCCACCGAACACGAAGAAGAGCAGCACACCGACAGCAGGAATTGCGAGCATTTCCATGCGCTTGATGTCGTTGGCCATCGTGTCGTTCAACGAGTTCGCGACCGGTTGCAGACCGGCCAACTGCACGTTGACACCGTCGATGTAGAACTCGCTCTCGACATCGCGGAAGTTGTTGGACACCGCGGTGTCGTTGTCGCCGGCAATGGCCACGCTGGCAACGGCATGTTGCTTCGTCGGGTCTGCCAAGGCGGCGACGGAAAGTCCGTCACCGACCTTGAAGTACGAACCGTTGATCTTCATGATCTGATCCGGATGGTCCGAGACCAGTCGTTGCAGGCTGTCGATGACCTTCGCTTGGAACTCCGGGTCGTCGACGGTTTTTCCTTCGGGCGCTGTGTACAGCGCCAGAACGTCGCCGGCGGTGCTACGTCCGAACGTGCCGTCGGCGAGCTTTGCAGCCTCGACCGATTGTGACCCCGGATCGTCCCAGCCGCTCTGGCTGAGATGGTCCTGCAGGCTCATGCCGTACGCGGCAAGCCCGAGGAGTCCCGCCACCATGACAGCGATGACGGTGAAGCGGGCACGATAGACGATGCTTCCCCAGCTGGCGAACACTGATCAACTCCTACTCGGCAACACTTTTTCGCCCGATGAGCAGGGCGGAAAGCGGTCGGAACGGCTGCAACCAGGCGCCCTCGTCGGGCAAAGTATCCAGGCTTACCCGCGGCAGAGGCTCGCGGAAGACACCGGGAATGTCCTCGAGATCGACGAAGTCCAGGATGTCGGACGACACAGCCCAGCTGGCGTGCTCGCGGAATCCGAGTACCTGAACCGGAATGCCGGTCGCTGCGATGTCTTCCAACGGTTCGCGGAATGCTTGACCGTCGGCGGACGCGACCATGATTCCGGCCAGTCCCTCGCCGTACCGCAGAGCGATGTGCTCGAGCATGTCTGAATCGACATCGCTGTCCTCATCGACCTTCGGCTTGGCGAACACCGCAAAACCCACGTTACGCAACGCTTCGACCCATGGGCGCACAACGTCGGCGCTGCCCGTGGCGATGTTGGTGAAGACCGTTGCTTCGGGTTCGAGGTTGCCGGACTCACGCGCGGACAGTTCAGCGGTCCGTGACAGCAACCAACGTCCGAGTGCGTCGAATCGTGGCCGGTAGGCAGCGGTAGGTCGGCCGCCGAGGATGGCGCCGAGGCCCATGTCCAGGTTGGGGGCGTCCCACACCAGGAGAACCCGCTTGGGGTGGCGGGAGTCACGACCGAGGTCGAGGGGAGATCCTGACGACTCGAGGTCGTCGGATAACTGTTCGCTGACGCTCATGCTCTGATCTTCCCCCATATAAGCTCGGTAATTGCGCTTCCGACCTTATGGGCCTTGTCTTCGAACTTCGTGACTGGGCGCTCGTGGGTCATCGGTGATTCCCAGTCGAGAGCGCTCAAGAGCGGTTCGGCGTTTCCGGTTTCCTCGATCCACTCCGCGTATTCGGCGTGGTCGGTGGCAACGTGGAGGACTCCGCCTGGCTTGAGGCGATTGGCGATCAACGAGAACGTCGGGGCCTGCAACAGGCGACGCTTGTGATGGCGAGCCTTGGGCCACGGATCCGGGAAGAACACCCGAACACCCGTCAGCGACTCCGGGGCAATCATGTTTTCCAGTACGTCCATCGCGTCACCGCGCAGGACGCGGACGTTCGGGATCTCTTCGCGTTCGACCTGCTGAAGGAGTTGCGCGAGCCCGGGGCGGTAGACCTCGATGGCAATGAGATTGACGTGCGGTTCGGCTTTGGCCATCGCAGCGGTCGCGGTTCCGGTGCCCGATCCGATCTCGATGATCAGCGGGGCATCGCGTCCGAACCAGGCGGTCGAGTCGAGGGGAGTGTCGGACACATCGGCGCCGATAAGGGGCCACTGGCGGTCCCAGGACTTCTGCTGTGCGTCGGTCAGCGCACCCCTGCGCGAACGGAAACTTGTCACGCGCGGATGGAGACGGGAACCCTTGGAGTCTTCCGTCTCGCCCGCGTTCGGGGTTGGCAGTGCGTGCTGATCGGCTTCGTTCACGCGTCCATTGTCACGCATGACTGCCGTATAGCGCAGACGGGTCTGAAGTTCGAGTTGAGACTTTCTGGGAAAATTCCGGAGAACAGCCCGCGAAATCGGACAGCTGAACGTGAGATGACCTGCCGGGAACAGCCGTGTCGTCGTAAACCTGACAGAATCTGCCCATCACGAAGGGGAACGTGGGGTGGGGATGAACACAGGGGAAAATGTGAAGGTGTGGGCTCGAATTGTGCCCGCAGTCTCACTCGACGACGCTTGCGCGCCGCCGATGGACGAGTTGCGACGGCTTGCCTACCGGTTGATGTCGATCGATCAGCACGCCGCGGAGGCGGTGCATTCGATAGTCGGATCGTTGACAGCACCGTTGCAGGTACTGGTTGCCGGTCGTAGCGGAGTCGGCCGGTCCGCGGTGACCACGTTGCTCGAGAGTGATGTCTTCGCGAGCCATCGAGTGGGAGGCGCGCCGGTTATTCCGACGGAGACGAGGGCGTTCGACGTGCCCGGTGCGATAGATCCGGATCTGAGTAGTCACTGCGTTGTGGTCGTCGTGGTCGACGCACTCCGAGACGCAGATCGACGTGCGGCCGGCCGGGCGTCCGATCACTGCCTTGCCGTTCTGAACAAAGCCGACCACATCGGTGACGGGTGGGAGGATGCGCTCACGCGTGCAGCCGAGATTTCCGGTGAGCTCTCCGCCGTCACCGTTCCTCTGGTCGCGTTGACCGGACAAGGTCGAGAGGCGTTCTTCGGTGAGTTGTCGCCGCTACTCGAGATGTGGTGGTGGCGCAGAGTCGACGGAATTCGATCGATACTGGAGCGCGTTGCTGCCGGCGCCGAGGCGGCGGAGGTCGCCGGTGCCCGAGATGAGATCGAACAGTATCTACGGACCGATTCCGGTCTGATCTTTGCCGCGACGGGTGCGCTGGTGCGTCCGGAACTGCGTGGGTTTGTGGCAAGCGCACCGCCTGCGCCGACAACGGTCGAGGAAGCGCGCAGATGCGCTCAGTGGTGGGGCGGGCCGACGCAACGTGAACATCGCGCATGGGCCGACGCGATATCGCTGGTCCACCGGGCGTACGTCAGGCGGTGGGTGCTTCTCGGCGGTGAGCGAGAGCGGTCGGAGATGAGCGCGTGAGCGATGTAGCTTCGGTTCTGCCGGCGGCGGTCCATCCTGTGGTTCGGAGATGGAACCCAGCTGGGCTCTCTGGTGATGTCGATGTCGCTTGGGCCGATGAATCATCAAGTAATGCAAGTGTTTTCGTTATCGGCCTGCCGCGATGTGGTCGCGAAGAGGTCGAAATGCTCCTGAGCGTGGCGGGCCGATACACGAGCGTCGATCACGCAAGCGACGCCATCATCGTGCTGCTGGTGGTCGACGCGGCAAGTGTGATCGGGCGGGAAGAGTTGGAACTGCTCGACGAGTCCGGAGTGGGAGGCTTGCCGTTTGTGGTTGTGATGACCAAGACGGATGTGAACCCGGACTGGGAATCGGTTCGCGACCGCGATCAGCGCATTCTTGCAGATCACAGTGATGTTTACGGTGGGGCGGCAATCATCGTCCTGTCCGAGCATGGCGGTGTCGCACCGTTGTTCCACGCCGTCGACGCAGTTCGTCGACGCGCCGTATCTCAGCCTGGCGGCGGTGTGATCGCGGAAACCCGACGGATGATCGACCTCGAGGTTCGAAACCTGCGCGAGAGCGATCCCGGCGGCGAACTGCGTGCGGAGCGCAGCGAATTACTCACCGACCGTGACGGTCGACGTAGTGAACGACTTGCTCAGATGAGGACCAGGCTCCAGCGCGCGCGAGCCGAACTTTCGCAGCAAATCGCGGACACCACTCGAACGACAGTGGCGTCGGCGCGCCTGTGGATCGACGAGTCCACCCGAAGCGAACTCGACAGTTTGCCGGCACGTCTGCAACACGAAGTCGAGAGCAACACAGTGGCTTTCGACGCTGCGATCGCCACAGCAGTCGGAATCGGCGAAACGGGTGTAAGCGTCGCACTCCCACATTTTCCCGACCACCCCGCGACACGGCCGCGTGGTAACGAAGAGCGCATCACCGTGTTGGTCGGTGCCTCGGCGGGGCTCGGTTTGGGGCGGATCGCGGTCATTCCGCTGGAGATGGTGCCGGCCCTGGACATCGCGAGCATTCCGGTAACTCTGGTGCTTGGCGCAATTGCGGCGTGGTGGTTGAGCCGCACGAGAGGAGTTGCGGCAGATCGGGCGCACGCTCGTGCGTGGCTGGCGGAAACGATGGCCACCGTCAGAGCGCAATGGGAGCAGCGCGTGCTGAACCGACTCCTTGACGCGGAAGTGGATCTCGGCAGCGCGATCCTGGCGGAGAGCCGAGAGCTGGTTGCGTCGGCGCAAGCGCGAATTGCGGAGATCGATGTCGAGCTCCGAGCACTGGGACAGGCACGTTCCGGACAATTGGCCGCCTGTGAACGTGACCTGGCAATTCTGAACGGTGCCGGGGCCTGAACGAGTTGTCCACAGGCCCGGATTTTTGTCGGTGACTGTCGACGGAAATCTGGTAGTACTGATGCATCTCGGTAGGGGTTGCCGGGAGAAGACACCAGCAAGATCAAGCACAGGGGGAAGTAATGGACGGATTTCTGATCACCGCCGACGTCGTCGACATGGGACGGTTCGACGTGCCGGCAGATCATCTACCGGCAGAGGGCATCGACCCGGCAACGTTCGGACCGGGTACGGGGACTGTCGACGTCGGTGATCTGACGACGACATTCGACGCATTCGATCTCGATGGCGACGGGATCGTCGACAGTCGCGTCGTGTCGCCGGACAACGATGCAGCTGCCATCGTCGTGGTGTCGGATTTCGATCGTGACGGCGCTGCCGACCGCGTGACGATGGTGGAGTCGGACGGAGACTTCGCGGCGTGGGAATGCCACCGAGACACGCACGGTGCGTTGGTCTGGGATCGCATCGATTCTGGCACTGTGTGACACCGAAAAGAGGCACTGCGTGACACGCAAAATAGGCACTGAGTGACGTACCTGGAGGACTGTTCGCCTTGCGATCCGGGACCGTTTGCCTCTATTCGAAGCCGGGTACGCGGTGTGGATACACCATCTGAATCGTTTCTGTGACATTTCTGACCGCACCCGATTACCTGCAGGTGAACAGCCAGCGTTAACCTCAGTACATAGGACACCCGGCGTCCGTGAAATCCACGTGAGTGGATGACGCGGCTGGACCCCGTCGAGAGGGGGACACCGGGATCAACTGGTATCGGGGAGCTGCAGTTTGCATCCGGTGTCACGAGAACCCGGTTCCGGCTCACCCCAGGAGAGTTTGATGACCTCAGCGACCATTCCCGGTCTCAACGGAACTGACGGCACGCCCCCCACGCAGCACAAGGAACTGCTTGCATGGGTGCAAGAGGTTGCCGAACTCACCCAGCCCGCTCGCGTCGTCTTTGCGGACGGCTCGGACGAAGAGTGGGACCGGCTGACCGACAAGCTGGTCGAGGCAGGCACGTTCACGCGCCTCAACGACGAGAAGAAGCCGAACTCGTTCCTCGGTAATTCCGATCCTTCCGATGTGGCTCGCGTCGAATCGCGCACCTACATCTGCTCGAAGGAAGAAATCGACGCAGGCCCCACCAACAACTGGATGGACCCGTCGGAGATGCGCACCCTCATGGGTGACCTGTACCGCGGTTCCATGCGTGGACGCACCATGTACGTCGTGCCGTTCTGCATGGGTCCTCTCGACGCCGAGGATCCGAAGCTGGGTGTCGAGCTCACGGACTCCGAGTACGTCGTCGTCTCCATGCGCGTCATGACCCGCATGGGCAGCAAGGTTCTCGACAAGCTCGGCACCGACGGATTCTTCGTCAAGGCGCTGCACTCGTTGGGCGCTCCGCTCGCCGATGGCGAAGCCGATGTCGCGTGGCCGTGCAACGACACCAAGTACATCACTCACTTCCCCGAGGATCGTGAGATCTGGAGCTTCGGTTCCGGCTACGGCGGAAACGCTCTCCTCGGCAAGAAGTGCTACTCGCTGCGTATCGCTTCGGCAATGGCGCACGACGAGGGTTGGCTGGCCGAGCACATGCTCATCCTCAAGCTGATCTCCCCCGAGGACAAGGCCTACTACATCGCGGCGGCATTCCCGTCCGCATGTGGCAAGACCAACCTCGCGATGATCCAGCCGACCATCCCCGGATGGCGTGCCGAGACTCTCGGTGACGACATCGCGTGGATGCGTTTCGGTGACGACGGACAGCTGTACGCCGTCAACCCCGAATTCGGTTTCTTCGGCGTGGCACCGGGCACCAACTGGTCCTCGAACCCCAACGCGATGCGCACCATCGACCAGGGCAACACGGTGTTCACCAACGTTGCACTGACCGACGACGGCGACGTCTGGTGGGAAGGCCTCGAAGGCGACCCGCAGCACCTGATCGACTGGAAGGGCAACGAGTGGACGCCTGAATCCGGTACGCAGGCCGCTCACCCCAACTCGCGTTACTGCACCCCGATGTCGCAGTGCCCGATCATGGCTCCCGAGTGGGACGACCCGAAGGGCGTGCCGATCTCGGCAATCCTGTTCGGTGGACGTCGTAAGACGACGGTTCCGCTGGTCACCGAGGCCCGCGACTGGCAGCACGGTGTCTTCATGGGTGCCACGGTCGGCTCTGAGCAGACCGCAGCAGCCGAAGGCCAGGTCGGTACGGTTCGCCGCGACCCGATGGCAATGCTTCCGTTCCTCGGCTACAACGTGGGCGACTACTTCCAGCACTGGATCGACCTCGGCAAGTCTGCCGACGAGTCCAAGCTGCCCAAGGTCTTCTACGTGAACTGGTTCCGCCGCGGCGACGACGGACGCTTCCTGTGGCCAGGCTTCGGCGAGAACTCTCGCGTCCTGAAGTGGATCGTCGAGCGTATCGAGCACAAGGCTGCCGGTATCGACACCCCGATCGGCGTCGTTCCCACGGGATCGGCTCTCGACATCGACGGCTTGGACGTGTCGGACGCCGACATCACCGAGGCCCTCGCCGTGAACATCGACGAGTGGAAGGCCGAGATCCCGCTGATCGAGGAGTGGTTCGACTTCGTCGGCGAGAAGCTGCCCACCGGTATCCGTGACGAGTTCGAAGCTCTGAAGCAGCGTCTGGGCTGAGTCCCTCGCGATTCTGTTCTGCGTAGCCCGAATGCCGCATCTGATCGAACAGATGCGGCATTCGGCATTCGAGGAGATTATTTTTGGTAGTTCTCGGGTTTTTACCGGCCCGGTTGAGCTATAGGACACACCGAATGATGCAATAACGTCATTAACGAAACGACCCGGTCGACACTGCGGCCACATGGAGGTACGGAAATGACCGGTATTTACAACAACGTCACCGAATTGGTCGGGCGCACCCCGCTGGTGCGACTCAACCGCCTGACCGAGGGTCTGGACGCGCAGGTTGTAGTGAAGCTCGAGTTCTACAATCCGGCCAACAGCGTCAAGGACCGGATCGGTGTTGCGATCATCGACGCTGCCGAGAAGTCCGGAGCACTCAAGCCCGGCGGAACCATCGTCGAGGGCACCAGTGGTAACACCGGTATCGCACTTGCCATGGTCGGTGCTGCTCGTGGCTACAAGGTCATCCTGACCATGCCGGAGACGATGTCCACCGAGCGTCGCGTCATGCTGCGTGCGTACGGCGCCGAGATCGTGCTGACCCCGGGCTCCGAGGGCATGGCCGGCGCAGTCGCCAAGGCCAAGGAAATCGTCGAGCAGACTGAAAACGCTGTCTCGGCCAGCCAGTTCGCAAACCCCGCCAACCCGGCCATCCACGAGGTGACGACCGGTGAAGAGGTCTGGGCCGACACTGACGGCGCCGTCGACATCTTCGTTTCCGGTATCGGCACCGGCGGCACCATCACCGGCGTCGGACGCACTCTCAAGAAGTACAAGCCCGAGGTCAAGATCGTCGGCGTCGAGCCCATCGATTCGCCGATCCTCAACGGTGGCCAGCCCGGCCCCCACAAGATCCAGGGAATCGGTGCGAACTTCGTACC
Organism: Rhodococcus globerulus; assembly: GCF_019334125.1. NCBI lineage: Bacteria > Bacillati > Actinomycetota > Actinomycetes > Mycobacteriales > Nocardiaceae > Rhodococcus > Rhodococcus globerulus. Next base: position 3,016,286 of record NZ_CP079698.1, on the reverse strand, counting down.
CGAGATCCTCGATCGTGAAATCTACGACGAGATCATCGACGTCTCGTTCCCCGATTCCATCGAGGTCGCTCGCGCTCTCGGAACTCAGGAAGGCATCCTGGGTGGCATCTCGTCCGGCGCCATCGTGTGGGCCGCCCTCGAGTTGGCAAAGCGCCCCGAGAATGCGGGCAAGCTGATCGTGGCTGTTGTTTGCGACTTCGGTGAGCGTTACATCTCCACCCCACTGTTCGAACACATCCGGGACTGAGATACGTGAGTATCCTCGGCGTCATTCGCGAGGACCTACAGGCTGCGCGCGGTCAGGATCCTGCCGCGCGCAGCAATGTGGAGAATGCCCTCGTTTACTCAGGGCTGCATGCCATCTGGTCGCATCGGATCGCACACAAGTTGTGGGCTGTGCCCGCTCTGCGCGGTCCGGCCCGGGTGTTGTCGCAGCTGACACGTTTTGCCACGGGCATCGAGATTCATCCCGGCGCGACCATCGGTCGACGGTTTTTCATCGACCACGGCATGGGTGTCGTAATCGGTGAGACGGCTGAAATCGGCAACGACGTCATGCTTTATCACGGTGTCACGCTCGGCGGCCGTTCACTCGAGCAGGTCAAGCGCCATCCGACGCTCGGCGATCGGGTCACCGTGGGTGCGGGTGCCAAGATCCTGGGACCTGTTCTCATCGGCGAAGGTAGTGCTATCGGCGCCAATGCTGTTGTGACGCGTGATGTTCCGGCCGATTCCATTGCAACGGGTATTCCGGCAGTGGCTCGGCCGCGGACCGCCAAGGAGAAGTTGGTGGATCCGAACAGCTACATCGATCCTGCGATGTACATCTGACTCTGTTCTGACGGTGGCCGCCCCTCGTTTCGACGGTGCGGCGGCCACCGGCGTCTGATCAGACTCGCGTCAGGCGCCAGCCGCGACGTCTCAGTACCGCGGCGGTCAGAGCGCCCACAGCTGCTCCGAGGAACGGGAAACTGGCAAGCAGGAACCAATTCCTCGACGCATTGGATCGAGAATCGAAGTAGAGGTTCAGCGACGATTCGTAATCCCGGCTCATCTGCACGCCCGTTAGCGGTGCGTACCCTCCCTGGTACACGATCTCCCGGTCCGAACTGGTCATCACGTCGATCAGGACGCCCAACAAGGGAATTCCTCCGACGACAAATCCGAGGACCATCAGTACAACGACCAGAGCGCGCATCAAATGAGCGTATCGCTCAGGCGGTGATCGACGGTTCTTCCGGTGTCGAGAGCGTCAGAATCGCCCGTACGACGCGTGGGCTCTGCTCGATTGTGCGCTCGAGGTCGCGCAGTGTGTGGGCTACTCGAGATTCGGCGTAGTCCCCGACGACATCGATGCTGGCAACCAGGTAGACCTGCCGTGGCCCGAGGTATTCCATGCGCAGGAACGTGATTCGGTTGACGTCGGGTAGCTGTGTCAGTGCTTCGATGCCGGCGGCGCGCAGGGTCGGGGACGCTTCCTCGCCGACCAGAAATCGTCGGTTGCGGTCGATCAGAATCACCGCGATGACACCGAGCAGGATGCCCACGCAGATGGATCCGAGGGCGTCGGGGATCGGTGAACCAGTGATCTGGTGAAGCAGGACGCCCGCGAACGCGATGATCAAACCGATAAGTGCCGCAGCATCTTCGGCGAACACAGCCCGCGTGGTGGGGTCGGAAGTATTGAGAGCTTGCGTGAGAACATCGCTGTTGACGGCCGAAGCTTCTGCCCGTAATTGTTTGTAGGCCTGGCGGAACGAGATGCCTTCGAGGATGAAGGAGACGCCGAGGACTGCGTAGGCAACTCCGAAATCGGTGGCCGGTTCCGAATGGAACAGTTCCTGGACTCCGTGGGTGATCGACACTCCGGCACCAAGCGCAAAGAGTCCGAGGGCCGCGAACATCGACCAGATGTAGGCTTCGCGGCCGTAGCCGAGGGGTTGATCGCGATCGGGAACGCGCTTGGATCGTCGGTTTGCGATGAGGAGCAGGATTTCGTTGCCGGTGTCGGCCCACGAGTGGGTGGCTTCGGCAACCATCGACGCCGATCCGGTGACGATCGCGGCCGCTGTTTTTGCTCCGGCGATCAGCGCGTTTGCGGCAAAGGCCAGCACAACGGTGGTGGTGCTCTCGTCAGCCGATGCTTCCGTTTCGGTGGTCACGGAGCTAAGGCTAAGCCCGCTCGGACGGTTATGTCTGGGGAGTGAGCACAGCTTCTATGAAGTGAGCACCCCTTCCGTCGTGCTGGAAGGGGTGCTCACTGTGTGCAACGGGTGCTAACTCAGCTCGTGTATCCGGGCGGCATGAGCACGGACTTGGTTTCGCAGAAGGCTTCGAGGCCCTCAGGTCCGTTCTCGCGGCCGATTCCGGAGTTCTTGTAACCGCCGAACGGTGAACCGGCGTCGAAGGCGTACCAGTTGATCGCGTAGGTGCCCGTACGGATCTGCGCCGCGATCTCGAGGCCGTGATCGATATCGGTGGTCCAGACGGATCCGGCGAGGCCGTAGTCGGAATCGTTGGCGATCTTGACCGCCTCGTCCTCGGAGTCGTACGGAATCACCGACAGCACGGGTCCGAAGATCTCTTCGCGGGCAATGGTCATGGAGTTGTCGACGTCGGCGAAGATGGTCGGCTCGACGTACCAGCCCTTGTCGAGTCCGGCGGGACGACCGCCGCCGAGGACCAGTCGAGCGCCCTCTTCCTGCCCCTTGGCGATGTAGCCCTCGACGCGATCGCGCTGCTTTTCGGAGATCAGCGGGCCCAGCTGCGCGGCCGGATCGGACGGATCGCCGACGGTCATGTAACCGGCCGCGGTCTTGAGTCCCTCGATGACCTCGTCGTAACGTGAACGGGGAGCGAGGATTCGGGTCTGCGCGACGCACGCCTGACCGGTGTTCATCAGGCCGGACATGACAAGCATCGGCATTCCGGCAGCGAGATCGGCGTCCTCGAGGATGATGGCGGCGGACTTGCCACCGAGTTCGAGGGAGCAGCGCTTGAGGTTCTGGGCGGCGATGGCGCCGATCTTGCGCCCGACCGCGCTGGAGCCGGTGAAGGTGATCTTGTCGATGTCAGGATGCGAGACGAGGTATTCGCCGGTCTCGGCGCCGCCGGGGAGCACGGAGATGACGCCGGCGGGAACGCCTGCCTCAGCGAAGATCTCCGCGATCACATGGACCGAGAGCGGTGACTCGGGGGCCGGCTTGAGCAGGACGGTGCAGCCGGCGAGCAGTGCGGGGGCCAGCTTGTTGATCGCGAGGAACAGCGGAACATTCCACGCGAGAACGGCAGCGACAACGCCGACGGGCTCGCGGGTGACCTTGGTCTGCCCGAAGGCGCCGGTGCGCTTCTCTTCCCACGCGAACTTGTCGGCGAGTTCGGAGTAGAAACCGAGCGTCGCCATCGACGGGGTCTGCTGCATCATGCCGACCATGGCGGGTGGCTGGCCCATCTCGTTTGAGATGAGCTGGTTGAGATCTGCGCTGCGCTCTTCGAGGAGCTTGGCTGCCTTCGCGAGGATCGCACCGCGCTCGGAAGGGGTCGTCTTGGCCCACGGTCCGTTGTCGAAAGCGTTGCGCGCAGCGGAGACTGCGGCGTCGATGTCTGCCGGAGCGGCGACGGGACAGCTTCCGACGCGCTCCTCCGTTGCCGGTGAGAACACCTCGAGTACCTGGTCGGTGGCGGGGGTTACCCACTCGCCGCCGATGTAGAGCTTGTCGTAGTTCGTCATCACAATCTTTCCTCGGTGTTGTCGGTCTCGCGCTCTGGTGCCATATCGATGAAACTGGTGAAGCCGTAACGCTCGTGGGGTCCGATGGCAGCGACTTCGAAAAGGCCGGTGCCGTCGAAGGTCTGATCACCCTCGGTGAGATGGAATTTGCTGAGATTGTCCACGGGGGAGAACATGCGCTGCATGGGTTCGAATTCGTGGACCTTGTGCCGCAGGCCTTGGACAACCAGCTCGCCTTGCCACATGCCGTGGCGCCAGTCCTGTTCGAGCCCGTACCCGGTGCCGATGCCGATGTGGTTGGCCAGCAACAGTTCACAGTCGACGGTCAGAACCTCGCCGCTGGGCCGGTGGAAGGTGAGGGTAGCTCCGGTGACGTCGCGGGTGGCGGGGCAGAAGATCAGGTCGTGCTCGGGCCGGCCGAGCCATTCCGGATCGCGTCCTTCTTCCGGCCAGATTCGCATCGCTTCCTCGACGATGCGACGGCCTTGCTCGTCTTCCTGCATGATGACCGAGATGGTGAACTCGTCGAATTGCATGACGGAGTAGATCCAGAAGAAGTTCTGGATACCGTCGACGGCGCGTCGGCCGGGTGGCTCGGCTTCACCGACCGGCCGTACGCCCCAAGAGCGGTCACGATTTCCGCGCCAGGTATCGGGGTCGATCGAGATTTTTTCCCCGTCGACGGTGAGGTTGCCGGTCCACGTTCCGGTCTGCAGGAAGCGGGACGTGTCGAAGGTGACGCGTTCGAGTTGGCGTCGAAAGTGCTTGGGCTCGAGCGCTGCCGGGATGGTGGCGTCGAAGGTGATGTCGAAGGAGAGATCGTATTCGCTGCTGGGTTCGAGGACGACACGAAGTTTCTGCAGGCCCTCCAGCACTTCGATGCGCAGTGGTCCGACCGTGGTGTCGGTGCGATCGGCGCCCAGGGCTTTCGACATGCGGGCCACGATGTGGTGATCCCCGTGGCGTAGGACGGCAAAACCGTCCATGACCCCGAGGTTGGGGTACTGGCCCAGGCCGACGATGAGGAAGGTGTCGTTGTTGTCGGTGGGGTAGCAGTTGAAGTAGTAGCGGTCGTAGAAGTTTCGGTCCGAGGTGGCGACGTGGCGGACCGGTTCCGCGATCTGGTGAATGGGGTAATCGTCCATCGGCGACAACATGGTCAGTTCAACCTCTCCCAGTAAGTGCCGTCGAGCATCGCGGTGAGCGATGCGCGGTGCATGATCATGTCGTCGGGGTCTGCGGGTTGCTCGGCTTGACCGAAAGCTATGGCACGGGCCTGAATTCGCCACATGATGACGGCCTGGCGCAGCGCTGCGTATGTAACGTAGAACTCCAGATCGTGTGGTGTGTGACCGGTGATGTCAGCGTAGGTTGCAGCGATGTCCGGCAGTCGCAGGAAGTCGGGAAGACCGGGCAGGTTTGCCAACCCGGCAATGTCCTCGAAGAACCTGTGCAGGAAGGCCATCCAGCCCAGGTCCATCTCACGCGGGCCGAGAGTTGCCATTTCCCAGTCGAGTACGGCAACTGGTGCAAAGTCCTGGTACATGACGTTGCCGATGCGTGAGTCGCCCCAACAGAGCACGGCCGGTGAATCGTCGGCGGGATTGTGTGCTTCGACCCAGCCGAGTGCCCGCTCGATGAGTGGCGATCGGACGCCATCCTTGACGACCCACTCGTAGTATGCGCGCTGCTCGGCGATGTGCGCCGAGAATGCCTCTCGCGCAGTCGGTCCCGAACCAGGCAGTTGGAGGAAATCGAAGCGCTCGATCGGATTGTCGATGGCGTGCAATTGCGCCAGGACGTCGACCGAGTTCTGCTGGAGGGTCTTTCGCTGTGCCGGGGACGCTTCGGTGACCCACGATCCGAAGTTGTACGGCATGACGTCGGGAGGTACGTCACCGGAGATGCGCTCCATGACGAAGAATGGCGCACCCAACGCATCCGGGTCGGATTCGGACCAGTACACCGTCGGTACGGGCACCGCGGAGTGCTCGTGCACCTGCGCCATGGTGCGGAACTGGGATTCGAGGTCGTAGGTCGGAAACACCGGCATGGTGGTCTCTGCCGGGGCGACACGGGCGACCAGCGGATGATGATCGCCGTCCCAGGTCGCGTCGAAGAGGATGGTTTCGCTGGACATGCCGTTGGCTGCGGGCAGGGTGACATCGGCGACGGTCACGGTGGATCCGGCCGGCACCTTCCCGGCCATCCAGCGTTCCAGGCGTTCGCGGAGGTCTTCGGTGTCGCGGAGGGAATCACTTGGTCGGGCGACCTGTGCGTGATGCTCGGCTTCTGTCGAGGAAACATCGGGGCTCACGGTCACCTCCTTCCCGCTTGTGTCACGCGCAATGCCCGTAACGGTGTGAGTCAGAACACTAAAACACGTTACAGAAATTGGGAACAGGTGGCACCCGTTTAGTGGGACTCCCTGCGGATTTCTCGGAGAAGAACGCGTGTCAGATGGCGGCGACGAGCGACAGGAGCCCCGCGCCGGTCAGAGTTCCACGCTCACCCAACTCGGCGGAGACGATTCGTAGGTCCTTGATGAACGACAAACGGGCATGTCGGGCAGCCGATTCGCGGAGAGGTTCCCACAGGGCTGAGCCGGACTGGGAAAATCCGCCGCCCACCACCGCAAGATTTACATCCAGAAGTGCCACAGCCGACGCGATGGCAACACCCAGCGCGGTTCCGGCACGGTGAAGCGCTGCCCGGGCGAGGGCGTCGCCGCGGTGGGCGTCGTCGGCAAGCTCGAGGCCCGTGGTGCCGGTCCACCCCTGACTGCGAGCCCAACGAACTGCTGCCGGACCACTCGCGACCGTCTCGAGGCAGCCGACGCCACCGCACGAGCAGGGTTCGTCGGCTCCAGGGACAACAAGGTGCCCGATGTGGCCGGCATTTCCCGTACGGCCAGGTGCGATGCGACCGCCAAGGACAACTCCGCCGCCCACGCCGGTGGAAACGACCAGACTCAACAGGTCCAGGGTTCCGCGTCCGGCGCCGTGGTGATGTTCGGCCAGTGCAGCGGCAGCCCCGTCCATGGCCAGAGTGGCCGCTGCGCCCGGGAAAACACTGCGTACCGCGTCCTGCAGGGGGAAGCCGCCAGTCCATTCGGAGATGTTGATGGGTGCCACAACACCGCCGACGGTATCGACCGGGCCGGCGCAGGCGATTCCGACGGCGTCAACCGCGCGTCCGTCGGCAACGCTCTGAAGTAATGCCGCGCAGGCTGCCCACGTATCCGTTTTCGGTGTGGGAACCGTGCGGAATTCGGGAACGCGCCCGTCCTCGGAAGCCAAACCGGCAGCCATCTTGGTGCCGCCGATGTCGAGGGCGAGGCGAATCACGTCAACGCTTCTCGAGGACCACAACGAGGTTGCTCACGAGGAATTCGCGAAGGCCGGGAACACGAACCATCCACCACGCCCAAGACGGGTGATATCGGGGGATCGCGGCGAGTAGTTCACCGTGGTCTGTTCCGCGGGCCCAGCGCAAACCGTCGGTGGCACCCACTTTGAACAGGGACTCTCCGTACTTGTTCTTCGGTTCGCGGCCGGTTGTGCGGCGGTACCGCTTGGCTGCGTATTCACCACCGAAAGCGTGCCACGGACCGGTCTCGTGCCCTCCGAACGGACCCCACCACAGGGTGTACGAGAGGACCATCAGTCCGCCGGGTTTGGTGACGCGCAGCATTTCCTCCGCCATGAGCCACGGCTCGCTGACGTGTTCCGCCACGTTCGAGGAGAAGCAGATATCGACCGACGAATCCCGAAAGGGCAACGCCAGGCCTGATCCGCGCACCGCGCCGCCGACGGTCAGGCCCGCGGCATGCATCTCCGACGGATCGGGTTCGACCGGGATGTAGCGGGCACCGGCAGCTTGGAACACTTCCGCGAAGTAGCCCGGTCCGCCGCCGACGTCGAGGACGGTGAGGCCGTCGAGCGTCTGACCGGTGTGACCTTCATGCAGGTCGGAGATCAATTCGACGGAATCGCGAGCGAGCGCGCCGTAGAAGATGTCAGGCGCGGTCTGCTCGTGGCGGAAGTCGCTGAGCAAGCCGACGGATCGTTTGAGGGTTGCCCGTCGGCCGAAAATGCGGGTCACTGCGGGCTTGGTCACGAGAATCAACTTTAGCGACTGCGACTTCTGCTCCATGAACACCGTCAATTTCACTGTGAGGAGCGCGGCAATACGGACGCGGAAACAGTTAGGGTGTTCCGCAGGGTTACCGACCGGTCAGGGTGGGCATCCCCCGCAGGACCACTCGCATCCGCGCCGGTCACCGACGAGCTCTAGGGAGTAACGCACGTGCACGAGGTTCTGTTGCTCTGTTGGCGTGACACCGGGCATCCGCAGGGCGGCGGAAGTGAGCGGTACCTCGAGCAGGTCGGAACCCAGTTGGCGGCGCGCGGCATCAAGGTGACTCTGCGGACGGCGTCGTACCCGGGTGCGCCCGCCATCGAGTATCGAGACGGCATCACCATCAGTCGTTCCGGCGGACGTTTCAGCGTTTACCCGCGGGCACTGGCCGCGATTGCGGCCGGACGCCTCGGGTTCGGTTCCCTGAAAGGCCTTCACCCCGACGCCGTGGTCGACACGCAGAACGGGATTCCCTTCTTCTCGAAGATGGTGGCCGGTGCGCCGGTCACGCTGCTCGTGCACCATTGCCACCGCGAACAGTGGCCGGTGGCAGGCACACTCGTCGGACGGATCGGGTGGTGGGTGGAATCGCGCCTGTCGCCGAAGCGTCACAGCGACAACCAGTACTTGACGGTGTCACTACCCTCGGCAGAGGAACTGGTGGATCTGGGCGTCGACCGCGATCGAATTGCCGTGGTGCGCAACGGAGCTGATCGTCTTCCGATGGGCGTCGACGCGGGTGGTTCGATCACCCGGGCGATCCGGCCTACCATGTCGGTGCTCTCGCGGTTGGTGCCGCACAAGCAGATCGAAGACGCGCTCGAAGCGGTTGCGACACTTCGCCCGACGCAGCCCGAGCTTCACCTCGACGTCATCGGCGGCGGTTGGTGGGAGCAGAACCTGCGTGATCGCGCTGCGGAACTCGGGATCGGCGACGCGGTGACATTCCACGGGCACGTCGACGAGTCCCGCAAACACGAACTGTTGGCGCAGTCCTGGATTCACCTCATGCCGTCCCGCAAGGAAGGGTGGGGCCTCGCCGTCATCGAGGCCGCGCAACACGGAGTTCCGACTGTTGGTTACCGCAGTTCCAAGGGATTGACCGATTCCATCGTCGACGGCGTGACGGGTCTTCTGGTAGGCGGCGAAAGTGTCGGCGACGGCGATGTGGCGGAATTGACGCAGGCTGCAGGCACCCTGTTGCAGGATCACGAACTGCGGACGGTGCTCGGTGAGAAAGCTCGGGTGTGGTCGAGCGAATTCTCGTGGGAACAAACGGGAACCGGTGTTTTCGAGGTTTTGTCGGCGACGACGGTCGGACAGCGCGTTTCAGGTCTTGTCACGTCGCGCGAGTCGAATCCGGTTCTGGTTCAGTCCGAGCACGAGTAGAGCCGCAACGCCCGTCATCACCCAGGCGATGTGGGCGAGCGCGACGATGATCCGGGCAGATGCCGAAGCCTGGTGCAGTGCAACATCTCCGGGCACCCGGTATAGCTCGAGATAGTTGTCTGCGAACACTCTCTCGAGGTTGCGCAGCGCCGCGTCGTCGGATCGGCCAGGAGTGTCGAGTTCCACCAGCACCCAGCCGACGCCAAGGGCCGCGAGTTCGGTGCTGCTTCCGCCCGTGAGGAGGAGTTCCTCGACATGGGCGGCGCGTGTTCCCTCGCCGCCGACAGAGCCACCGGCCACGATCAGTTCGCCGGTCTGCAGTACATCGAGCGGGAGAAATCGCGGAGCCGGATCGAGAACCGGAGCGTCACCGGTGTAGGAGAAGGCTCGAAACATTCCGGTGGGAAGCACTGCCACATCACCGGTTTCGCCTCGCAACTGCTCGGCGACAACGGTCCAGGACTGCGGATACTGCACCGGTTTCAGAGCCCCGCCGACGCCCCACGCGAGGTCGGGCAGAGCCATGATCGTCACGACAACAGCGGCGATCGACCACGTAGGGCGCGGAAGCGTGAAGCGTCGCTGTGCCCACATCACGCCCGCTGCCGCGGACAGTGCGTAGAACGGCGCCGCCAGCGCCACCCATTTCTGGGAATCGCGGAGCAGGCCTGCGCCGGAGAAGTATTCGACCGACCAGCGACCAACACCCAGGCCCCACGGTGTCGCGCCGAGTGCCGGGGCGAGGACCGCGACGAGTGCCAGCACTCCCAGGGCGGTGATCACAGGATTGCGACGCCGTCGCCACAGCGCGGGGATACCGCTGAGCACCACGATCAGCAGAAGTAGCGTCCCTGCCGCCGCGAAGAGTGTTGTGCGAGAGTCCGGGACGGCAGCGGAGTTCCAGACGCCGCCCAGCCCGGCGAGGCTGCCGAGCGTTCCGAGGCCCGGTTCCGCGCGGGCGGCAAAGGCCGCCACACCAGCGGGATCGGAACCGTCGGCGGAGCCGCTCGACAGAAGTGTTGCCGCGAGCCACGGCGAGGCAGTGATCAGGAAGAGTGCGAAGACGCCGCTGACGCGTCGTAGAACCGACGTTCGCCCGCCTGGGGAGGCTACGGCCACCAACGCGATGGTCAATCCCAGGAGCGCGCCGGTAGGTGTCAGGCCCGCGAATGCCAGCGATGCGGCCAATGCCCACCAGGCGCCGGGCTGAGCGCGTCGAACCCCGATGCCCGCGATCACGATCCACGGCAAAGCGCCGTACCCGGCCAACAGGCTCCAATGTCCTTGCAGCAGACGCTCGGCCACGTACGGGTTCCACAGCATGACCGTTGACGCCACCAACTGCGGCCCGAGCCCGGCTGTCGGCAGCAGGGCTCGGACCAAGCGGGCAGCGCCCCACCCCGCCAGCCACAGTGCGGCGAGGAGTAGCGCCTTCACCACCAACCCACCGTCGACAACCGTGCTAAATGCCGCGATCAGCGCATCCTGCGGCACGGCCCGGGCGGCGGCGTCGGTGAGTCCGAGGGCGGAGTCGGTGAGGTACGACCGGGGAGTGCTGACAGCGTCGCGCAGCAGTAGATAACCGGGACCGAGCAGTGGTCCGAGGATCAACAATGTCAACGCCAGGCTGTACACCGCGGCCACGACGCTGTGGTGTTTCGGCCGCACTGTCATGACGGGCACGATACGTGGTGCATCATTGGTCGCATGGCCCGCCAACCTCTTGATCGTTCCGCTGCGGCCGGGGTCAGTATGGTGTTGGCCGGTTCGATGACGGCAAATGTTGCGTCGTATCTGCTGGCCTGGTTGGCAAGTCGCTGGTTGGGTCCGGCGGGCTACGGAGAATTCGCCAGTCTTCTCGCCGCGCAGTTGGTGCTGGCCGTGCCGGCGTTGGCGCTGCAAACAGTGGTCGCCCGAGAGGCTGTGCGCGGCAAGAGCGCTGACACATTGCGATCGCTCGGGTACAGATGCGCAGCGATCGTGGCTGTTCTGGCGGTGGTGCTGACCCCGGCGATGGCGTGGCTACTCGACACCGGAATAGTCGCAGCGTTCTCGGCTCTTGTGACGGCGCCGATGCTGGTGCTGCTGGCGACGGAGCAGGGATTGTTGCAGGGGCACGGCCGGTTTGGCGTGCTCAGCGCAGTCCTGGCCGGTGCGGGTGTGATGAAAGTTCTTCCCGCAGTGGCAGTCCTGGCGCTGGGCGGAGGTGCGGCCGCAGCGTTGGTGGCGAGCGCGGCCGGAACGGCGGTTCTGGTCGCGGTTGTCCGGGTGCTGGACCGCACGGCGCCGGTGAGCGAGAACAAAGCAGTGCGGATCGGTGTTGTATCCGTGCTCGCCGCCTCCCAGGTTCAGCTCGCTCTGATTGCGTTGTCGTCGCTGGACCTGCTTGTCGTGCGCGTGGTTCTGAGCGAATACGACGCGGGTGTGTACGCACTGGGCGCCGTCGCGACCAAAGCCGCGTTCTGGCTGCCACAAGCGGTTGGTGTTGTCCTGTACCCGAAGATGGCCAATCCAGCCCAATCGGCGCAGGCCGTTCGCACAGCTTTGGCTGTGTTGGTGGGAATCGGGGCTGTGCTGGTGCTCGGCGCGGCCCTCGCCGGTCCGTTGGTACCGATCCTGGTGGGCGACGCCTACGCTGCCGTGGCACCGATGCTGTGGGCCTTTGCATTGCACGGTGCCGTCCTTGCAGTGCTGCAGTGCGCCCTGCTGTCCGCAATCGCGTCGGAACGCACGAGAGTCGCCGTGCTGGCCTGGATCGGATTGGCCGTCGAGGCCGTTGTGATGCTCCTGTGGGCAACGACGCCGGGGCAGTTGATCGGGACAGCGGTTGTCGTGGCGTCGGTGACGGCTGTGGCGGTCTCTGTTGCTGCAGTGCGCAGTGCGGACCGGGCAAGCGCGAGCTAGCAACCCCTGTATGAAGCGAGCACCCCTTCCGACTAGCTGGAAGGGGTGCTCGCTTCATACAACCTGTGCCAGGTTCACTGGCGACGTGTTATTCCTTGCGCAGATCCGGGCGCGGGATCACCTGGGTGTCGTCGTTGGTCCAGTCGTGTTCGCCGGGAGCGGGGGTACCTGCTCCGCTCGGAGTCTGGCCACCGCCGCCGTGTGCAGGCGCCGGGGTTCCGCCCTTGCCGCCGCGTACACCGAGGAAGATGCCGGCGATCAGAGCGATCACGCCGAGGACGCCGGCGACGATCGGAACGGTGCGGCCGACAAGGTTGAGCGTGTCCATGCCGTCCTGCGCCTGTTGGATCTGGTACTCGATCGTCTCTTCGTCGAACGGCAGCGTGACGTTGAGGACGTCGACGTCGACGGAGTTCTTGTTGCGGCCGTAGTACTGGTGCAGCTGCTCCTGGCCCTTGATGACAACACCGGTCTTGGGCTCGACCCACAGGTCACGGACGTTGGTGTACCAGCGTGTCATCGTGACGGGGGTGGTGCCGCCGGGAACGCCCCAGGTGTCGGCAGGCAAGGTGAGCTTGTTCGTGGGGGAGTTGACGACCTTGGACAGGTCGACGGGCTCGATGGTCTGGTTGAAGTGGTAGACCTTCATGCCGTTGATCTCGGTCTCTTCGACGAAGTTGATGTCGTAGTTCGCGCGAGCGTTGAGATCGAAGTAGGGGTAGGTCTGCTGCTCCGTGTTGAACGGGAACTTGTACTGCAGACCCTCGCGGGAAACTTCTTCCGCCGGCTGATCAGCTGACGTCTGGATCGTTCCGACCGGATCGTTGGTCGGCATCGAGCTGACGCGGTCCAGGGTGACGGTGTCGACGGTTGCCGTCAGCAGGCCGCTCTCGCCCTGCTTGTCGGTGCGGATGACAGTCTGGCCGGCCTGGACGGTGATGTCGTCGGCGTTGGACGGTTCCTGCGTCGTGACGTAGCGCTGAGCAACGATCGGGACGTTCTTGTCGACCTGAGCTTTGCCGGCAAGTAGCGCGGCAGAGTTGAGGACGCTGCCGTTGCCCGTGGCGATCGTGGTGACCTCGAGGTCGAGCGGCGTCTTCTCCAACTTGCCGACCATGTAGGTGGGAATGAGAACAGCGATGGCCAAGAGGAAGGCGCCGAGACCTACCAGAATGCAAGGAAGTATCCGGCTCGACCCTGAGCGTTCCGCCATGCTGGGACTCCTACCCGTTAGTAGTTTAGACGTGGTGCAACCTGCACAATATGAGTTGTGCTGGCCGTATGGGGTCACAGTAGAACCCATGTGTGGCAGAACACTAACAGTCCAGCGGCCCGGTTTGTCGCATGAGGTGGCGATTTGGCCTCGCATTTTTTTACAGGGCGTCCGGATGGTTTAAGGCGAACGTGCCCCGGTGCACACTTATCCGTGATGATGAGTCCCGTGAATTCTTCCGCAGCCGTCCCGCCGCAGGCCCGTGGCTTCGTTCCGGCCTTGGACGGTATGCGAGGTTTGGCAGCGCTCGGGGTTCTGGTGACCCACGTCGCGTTCCAGACGGGCGAGGCTCAGTCGGGCGCGATCGGTCGGGCTTTCGGCCGGCTCGACCTGGCCGTTGCAGTGTTCTTTGCGCTGTCCGGGTTTCTGTTGTGGCGTCCGCATGCGGCCGCTGCCCGCGGAATCGGTCGGCCACAGGCCACCGTGCGGTACTGGATATCCCGAGCGACGCGCATTCTTCCCGCGTACTGGGTGGCAGTGACGCTGATTCTCCTGTTCCTGCCAGGTGCAGGCGGTGGTTATCAGGTGTGGCTGGCGAACCTCGGCCTGGTGCAGGTCTTTGTTCCGCTCACCCTCACCGAGGGGCTCACTCAGATGTGGAGCCTGTCGGTCGAGGTGATGTTCTATCTGTTGCTGCCGTTGTTCGCGGTTCTCCTGGTACGCCTGCGCGGGAGCAGTGCCCGGTTCCGGATCCCACTTCTCACCGTTGTCTCGCTGATTGCTCTCAGTTGGGCGTTCCTGCCGATTCCCGCGCCGGATTTCATCCACCACGACAATTGGTTGCCGGGATACCTGCCGTGGTTCGGGGTCGGCATGGTGTTGGCCGAACTCGCCGTCGGAGATTCGACGTGGGTTCACCGTCTGGCGCACCGCCGGCTTCTGCTGACCGGTGTGGCGTTGGTGGCGTTTGTTCTCTCGTGCACCGACCTCGCCGGCCCGGAAGGTCTGGTACGTCCCGAACCTTGGCAGTTCGCCGTCAAGATCGCGCTCGGAGCAATCATCAGCTTTTCGTTGATCGCACCGTTGGTTCTGCGGGACGAGGCGCAGCACCGATTCCTGGCAAGTCCGTTTGCCTTGGCGATCGGTCGCTGGTCGTACGGAATCTTCATCTGGCATCTGGCGGTGCTCAATGCGGTGTTCCCGGTGTTCGGCATCGCGCCGTTCTCCGGCAGCTTCTTCTACGTGCTTGCCTTGACGCTTGTTCTGAGTGTGGCTGTCGCGTCGGCCAGCTACGCCTTGGTGGAGGAACCTGCTCGTTTGGCAGTCAAGCGCTGGGAGAACCGTCGCCACATCGGTGAACCCGCAAATGGCAACGCCGCCAACCCCGTGACCACCAACGCCAGCAACATCACGAACTGAATCAGGAACGAATCGCCCACGTATCCGCCGGGTGCTCGCCATGGTCCTGTGGAAAGAAGCGTGATTCCGGCAATTGCTGCCACGCCGGCGGTGCCGACCAGAATTCGGGCTGTGCGATCCGGGCCGACTGCTCGCACGAGCGCAAGCGCGACGAGTGAGCACGCCACGAAGATCCCGGTTCCCACGACGCCGCCGATCACGGTGGCAGCCACAGCCACACCCAGCCACCCCGCTACGACGCTGTGCCACGGGCGCGGCGGCTCGGTGGGCTTCGGTACACGCCGCACCGGAATCAGGGCAGCGAGGAACAGAGGGATCAGCAGCACCAGGCCGCCGAAGATGCCCAGGCGGTACCAGCGGTCGCTGGGGAAATCGAGGCTGATCGTTCCGGACGTGCCTGCGGGCACTATCCAGCCTTGCTGCCAACCGTTCACCACTACCGGAGTCAGCTCGGAACCGTCGGGCGCGGTAGCGATCCAGCCGATGCTGGTGCTTTCGGGGTTCACGATCAACTGATCGGTCGCCGACGCGGTGACGGCAAGTTCGCGATGGTTTTCCGTCCATGCTGTCGAGGTGAGAGCGCTCTGGCTCTGTAGTGGGAGCGGACCGGAGCCAACTGTCGTGAGATCCAGGTTGTCGACGGAGAACGCCGCTCCCGGCTCGACCGAGACCTCTGGCTGACCCGCTGGTAACAGTGCCGTTCCGGTGGGGCCGCACACGCTCACCACGATGGGAGCGCCGGTACGGAGCTCATGCGCCGTGGTCTCGATCGACGTCGGGAACTGTTGCCCGGCAATGGTGATCGTGGGACCGATACCGCACGGGACCGTGATCTGACGGTTGTCGAGCCTGTTGTCGGTCTGCACACCGGAATCGGCGACGGCTGTGCCGTCCGCACCGATCACGCCGACTTCCGCAAACCCGGTGGGCTGTACCTGAGCGAAGCCGAGCGCGTTCTGATCGAGAACGGGATCCCAATCGGTGATGCTCAGGACGATCGTGTCGGTGACAAAGGGGGACAGGGGCACTCGCGTGTCGCCCTCCGGCAACTCGCGAACCTGAGGCCCGTTCCCGAGGTTGACGGCAACACTGGTGGGCGGTGACGGCAGGATTCCGACGCTGGGGGTGATATCCAGTGCTGTCACCAGTGTCGGTTCCGGAAGAGTCAGCGTGAGAGTCGGTTTCGGGCCACCCGGCTCGGTGGTGCTCTGCGGCGCCGACCACGTTGTCCGAGCGTCGCCGTCGGTGGCGGCAAAGGCTGAACCACGGGTGTCGCCGATGTCGCTCGAGCCTGATGCGGTGATGCGGCCGGGGACGGTGAGAAGTGAGTCCAGCTCGCTGCCCTGTCGGGCCCGAACCGTCAGTTCGGCTGTGACAGAAGTATTTTCCGGGACACTCAGGGTGCGCTGGAATCGACTCGGCTCCTCGGCAATCGCCATGAAGGCGTTGCTGCAGCGCACGCGATCGGCGCTGTCGGCGCAGGAACCTCGGCCCGGGAACTCCTGCGTCAGATTCCAGGACGTCACCGACGCGTCGTTCGGAACCGCAGGCAGCACGGTGTCGAACGTGATGGGTACGAATGTCGGTGCACTGCGGTCGGAGAAGTCCTCCACGGACAGTTCGCTGATACCGAACTGTGTTCCCGCCGAGCCATTTTCGGTGTGCGTCGCTGTTACTCGCACCCAAGGTGTGGTGCCGCCCGGAATCGATACCGCGACGGGTTCACCCGGCCGGTCGACCTTGACAGCCTTGGTTCCGTTGGGAGTGGATATCTCGAGCCACTTGACCGGAGCGCCGATCGCAGCTGCACTGGTGGTCAGATGCAGTAGACCGCTCGAGATGGGAGTGTCGAAGTCGATCTGCAGCCACTGCCCCAACGCGCGCTCGATTCCGTTGCTGAACCATCCGGTGCCCGGATCGCCGTCCACCGTTGCGGCAGGGCTACTCGACGGCGAGGTCCCGCCAAGCTGGGTGGCGTCGGAGGCACTACTGGAGACTGTGATCTCGGCGCCGTTCCAACGGCCTTGCACCAGCGGCGTATCGGTGACGGGGTAGTCGGGAACCAGGTTGTACGTGCGTCGCTCGCTGTCCGGTGTCCGCAGAGCAGAACTGTGATTGTCGACCTGGCCGAAATCGGTTTCGCGGTCGCGAGGTGTGTCGGTGACGGTGAGCGCGTCGATCGGCAGTCCGGCCGCCGCGGCGTCGGCGGCAAAAACGACGGGACCGGTGCCGGGGAGTGTTCCACTTTCATGAAGGCGGAGAACGGCTTCCGGTCCGCCCTGAACCACGGGAACCTGATCGAGATCCACCGAGTACGGGCCGCTGAGCGCAGTGCTTCCGTCAGGCGGCGTGACCGCGAAGATCTCGATCGGTGAGTAGTCGGGTCGCAGGTCGCTGTCGGCCACCAGCCCGTCGATGGGCTCGGGGTGGACGTTCTCACCGAACTCGGCGACCTTCGTGATGCCGGGGGAACCGTCGACGGCTTGGTGAACGAGGAGCGGGCGGGCTGAGCGTGAGGTGTCGCCGTCGAGGTCGTTGCGCATCACGAGGTAGTGGATGCCCTGGCCGAGCAGAGTCTGCGCGAGACCGTCGGAGGGGCGACCGTCGGCGATCAGGCGCTGTACCGAATCGAGGGCGCGGATGGCGCCGGGCGGCGTCAGCGGGACTGAGTCGCGCACGGCCCACGGTGTGGTGGCCAGTGCTTGCAGCGGCTCGTCTCGAGTCAGTCCCCACACCTGGCTGCCGAACGGTGCTCCCGGGATGACAAGGGCGCGCTCGGCTTCGGAGCCGGGTGCGGTGTTGTCCTCGAGCCACTGCGCGGCTTCGGTCCAGTACGACGGCACCTCGGGGTACGCGCCGCGCGGTGCGAGTTTTCCGGTCCACGCCAAGGCGGTCGAGAGGGTGAGAGCAACCAGGATCAGGGACGTCAGCGCCACCATCGGTTCGCGCTCGGGATGAGCGAAGGCGCGTCGCCACCGCGGCATCGGAACCGAACCCGGCAAGGGAACTTTGGCCAGGAGATGCGCGAGGCCGAGAACCAACGGCAGACGCACGAGTGGTTCGAGTTTGTGGACGTTGCGCAGCGGTGCGCCCGCGGAGTCCAGGAACAGGCGCACTTGATCGGAGATCGGGGAGCTGAGTTCGCCCACGTATCCCGCAGCCAAACCGGTGATGCCGACAAACAAGATGAGCGTCAGGCGTCCGCGGGCGGGCATCGACCGCATGCAGAGTCCGGCGAGTCCGGCGGCGGCAACCAGTCCGGTGGCGACAACGGCCGCCGGTTGGGTTACGAGGACCGCGCCTGCGATGCGTTCGGGTGAGACGAACGGCGTCCAACTGTCCGTGCCGCGCAGGATCTCCGCGAGTGACGCCCATTGCGTCGTGACGCCGGCCGATTCGATGTAGTCGAGGAACGGTGGGCTGACCTTGCCGAGCAGCAGGAGCGGGACGATCCACCACAGGGTGCCCAGCGCAACAAACAGGGCCCACCACGCGGTGAAGGTCAGCCACGCCCGGTTGGGTTTGTGCGAGAGCCACCAGATGACGGCTACGAGGCAGGCCGCTGCGGTAGCGATGGCATTGATCGAACCCATGAGCGCAACGGCGAGGCCGGACTGGGCGGCCAATTTCCACTGTGCGCCTTTTTGGTAGTCCGGGCTACCGGAAAGGCGCACAGGGTGGAACGCCCAAATCACCGGCAACAGCACCCACGGCGCCAACATCATCGGCAGGGTTTCCGAGGAAATCGAGCCGAGAGTTGTCAGAACGCGCGGAGAGAGCGCAAACGCAACTGCGGCGATGACACGAGAACTGCGGCTACCGACACCCAGCGCCTCGGCGACGCGGACGATGCCCCAGAACCCGGCAATCAGCAGCAGCGCCCACCAGATGCGCTGCGTGATCCACGGCGGGATGTGGGCGAGTTCGCCCAACGCAAAAAACGGCCCGTGCGGGAAAAAGTAACCGTAGGCCTGATTTTGCACCTGGCCAAGCGGGGCCTGACTACTCCACTGATGCGAAGCACGTTCGAGGAAGCCGAACGGATTCTGCGTCAGGTCGTACTTGGTGTCGGCGGTGATCAGCCCTGGCGACTGGAAAAAGGTGAGAAGAAACGCTACAACGGAGGCGCCGAACAGCCACCGCTTCGACAGAGGCTCTGCCGAAGGCACAATGGTGCCTTCGGCGGAAGAACGGGAACTCGCGAGGCCTGCGCTCTCAGCGGCTGCCGTACTCAACCTGGTTCAGGACGGAAGAATCGGCATTTCCGCTGCGGTCGATGTCGGGACGAGTGTTGTCCGCAGCTACAGCCGTGGCACCGAAGATTGCAGCAGCGCCCAGAACGACGCCGACGACAGCGCTGGCCACACCGGGGACAAGGAACTTCGTCATCGTGGATCTCCCAATAGGTCGTGTCGGTCGGCCGGGACTTACCGGTCCGTACGAACTGTTCGCGTCAAGGTATCACTCGCTGCCGAGAATTCGGACGATTGGCCCCGCAGCGGACTGATTAGTTTGTGTCAGAGACACCCAGTGCTGTGAGCAATGTCCGTAATTTGGTGGTTGTCTCGTCCAATTCATCCTGTGGGTCCGAATCTGCGACGATCCCGCCCCCTGCGCTTGCCCAGGCAGTTCGGCCGTCGGCGCTGATTTCGGCGCAGCGGATCGCGACCACCCAGTCGCCGTCGCCGACGTTGTTGCACCACCCCACTGCGCCGCCGTAGAAGCGCCGCGGCTCCTCGGTGTCGCGGATGACGTTCAAAGCCGCGGTAGTGGGTGTTCCGCACAGCGCGGGTGTCGGGTGGAGCGCGATTGCCAACGCGAGGGCAGTGGTGGGGTCACGCAGAATGCCGCGGATCGGGCTGGCCAGGTGCCAGACCTCATGGGTACCGGTCAATTCTGGCGTCGACGGGATCGACAACTCGCTGCACAGCGGGCCGAGGACGTCCCGAATCCAGTCGGTGACAAAGGCATGCTCGGCAAGATTCTTCGTCGAACTCAGAAGGCTGTCGCCGGCAACCCGATCCGCCTCGGTTTCAGCTGTCCGACGCGCGGATCCCGCGAGCGGACGGCAGGTCACGACATTTCCGCGTCGGCTCACCAGAACCTCGGGTGTCGCGCCGACAAGGGAGTGGCCGACGAAATCGGTTCCGGCAGCGCTGAGGTCGACGGCAAATGTATTTGCCGCGGGATTGAGCGTAGCCATCCGAGCCGCGAGTGCTGTTGGTGAGATGGGAGATTCGGCGCGAAGTTCGACGGTCCGAGCCGAGACCACCTTGCCGAGGTCGCCGTCACGCAGACGGGTGACCAGTTTTTCTACTCGTCGAAGATGATCTGCCGGTGACGGAATTTCTCGCACTGCATGCGTGTGCGGCAAGTCCACGGAAGTGTCCGAACGCCACGCGCTGCCGGTAACGGCTACTTCGGCCGGTTCGTACAACGCCGTCGCTCCAGACGGGTCGAAGGGGAGAGCACCGACGATCAGAGTCGCCGAACCTTCCGACAATGCATGCGTCGCCGCGCCCGCGTCGCCGAAACTGCGTCGTACGCCGCGGGTGAGCACGCTGTGATCAGGCCGAGAGAGAACAAAACCGTCCATGGTGACTAGAACACTAGTCGCCTGAGACCGACGCTCACTTGCCAGGAGGGAC
Organism: Rhodococcus globerulus; assembly: GCF_019334125.1. Lineage (NCBI taxonomy): Bacteria > Bacillati > Actinomycetota > Actinomycetes > Mycobacteriales > Nocardiaceae > Rhodococcus > Rhodococcus globerulus. Next base: position 2,995,843 of record NZ_CP079698.1, on the reverse strand, counting down.
GATCAACACCGGCCGATGACTGTGACGCAGAACATGATCCGCCACGCTGCTCTGCAACAACGAACGCAAACCGGTTGTGCCGCGAGTGCCGGTGACGATGATGTCGACGTCCAATTCGTCAGCAGTCTCCACGATCGCGGACCAGATGGCCGACCGGCATTCGGCACTACGGCCTTCGACGGTCAAACCGGCGGCCTCGGCCAATGCGACGCCTTCCGCGAGAGTTGCCTTGGCATCGGTGTACGCGATGTCCTCGACATCGTCGTCGGGAATCCACTCGGGCTGCATGACACCGGAGAGCCCGGACATCCGGGCGGCTTGGCGAACCATCGGCTCCCAGGCGGTGACAAGAATCGCGCGATTGGCGGACAGGAAACGTCCTGCGTACTCGACGGCACGCCGGGCGTTCTCGGAACCGTCGTACGCGATGAGCATCAGTCCTTGTGGCATCACGACCTCCTCGTCAGCGGGGAATCGGTTCACGTCCAGGTTACCTTCCTGCCGTGCCGGTGAGGGGAGTGTATGGGTACGGAGTCCGATACCGTCGTAGGAATGCGGATCAAGTTTGTGAAAACGGCAACCACTCTTGCCCTGTGTGGCGGATTGGTGGCGGGATGCTCGGGCGACGGAGGGGACGTGGCAGCGCCATCGACGTCAGCTGCGGCGAGCGTCACGTCCGACATCACGACAACATCGGAGACGTCCACCGCCCTCCCCGCACCTACCGTCTGCGGCAGCGATCTCCTGGCGTCGTTGTCCACCAGGCAGAAACTTGCCCAGCTCCTCAACGTCGGCGTGACCGGTACCGACGACGCGTTGGCGATTGTTGCGAGCGAGCAGATCGGTGGCATCTTTGTCGGCAGCTGGACCGATCAGTCGATGCTGACCAATCGTGAAGTGCCGCAAGTGGCTTCGGTGTCGAAGATTCCGTTGATGGTGACAATCGACGAGGAGGGCGGCCGGGTGTCCCGCGTCGAGGACATTCTCGGGCCCGATCCGTCGGCGCGTGAGACTGCCGAGACGATGACAGTGGAACAGACGTACCAGATGGCGCTCGAGCGGGGCCGGGGTCTGAAGGACCTCGGCATCACGGTCAATTACGCACCGGACGTCGATGTCAGCTCGCAGCCTGATAATTCGGTAATCGGTGACCGCTCGTACTCGGATGATCCTGCAACAGTGATCGCCTATGCCGGCGCCTATGCCCAGGGAATGCGCGACGCCGGAATCTTCCCGGTGATCAAACATTTCCCCGGACACGGGAGCGCGTCCGGAGACTCGCACACCGGGGCGGTGACGACGCCTCCTCTGGAAGACCTGATGAACTCGGATCTTGTTCCGTTCCGGGAGTTGGTGAACACCGGTGTCGGCGTCATGATCGGTCACCTCGAGGTTCCTGGCCTGACAGAACCGGGTGTCCCGGCAAGTATCAGTCCGGCCGCGGTGTCGCTGCTTCGCGACGGAGTAGGTTACGGCGCAGCGCCGTTCACGGGGCCGATCTTCACCGACGACCTCAGCGGTATGCAGGCGATTACCGACCGCTACGATATTGCCGACGCGGTGCAGGCTGCACTGGTGGCAGGCGTGGACCAGGCTTTGTGGCTCACGACCGACGACGTACCGCGGGTGCTCGATCAGCTCGAAGGTGCCGTTGCGTCCGGTGCTTTGCCCCAGACCCGCGTGGACCAGGCTGTAGTGACGGTCGCACAGGCGAAGGGTGCTCTCACCTGCTGAGTCGAAGTGCGATTCGACGCCGGATCTTACCGTAGAGTAAGATAGATACTTACCCTGTGGTTGGAGGATACATGGCCGGTGGCACGAAGAGACTGCCACGCGCGGTACGCGAGCAGCAGATGCTCGACGCGGCCGTGGACGTGTTCTCCGACAGAGGTTTTCACGAAACCTCGATGGACGCCATTGCGGCAAAAGCAGAGATTTCCAAGCCGATGCTGTACCTGTACTACGGCTCCAAGGAAGAACTGTTTGCCGCGTGCATTCATCGTGAAGGTCTGCGTTTTGTCGAAGCCTTGGCTCCTGCAGGCGCACCTGATCTGTCGCCTCGTGAGCAATTGCGTGCTGCTCTGGAAGGTTTTCTCGGATTTGTGGGGGCCAACCGAAAGTCGTGGATGGTGCTCTACCGTCAGGCCGTCGGGCAGCAGGCTTTTGCGGGCACCGTGCAGACAAGTCGCGACCGGTTGATCGAACTGACAGCGCATCTGCTCGAGTCCAGCACCAAGGATCCGGATGCGTCTCACGACTTCGGGATCATCGCAATCGCCTTGGTCGGTGCCGGTGAGGCCGTGGCCGATCGCGTGGCCGGTGGAGAAATCGAAGTGGACGAGGCAGCCGATCTTCTCGAGTCCTTGGCGTGGCGCGGATTGTCGGGCAAGAAGAAGTCGGAATAGTCCCCAGCCACATCGAGCGAACGTACCTTTCAGCGCCTTGGATGCGCCGAAAGGTACGTTCGCTCAAATGGGGCGGGTGAAAACCAGGCTCAGCGCAGCGTCGCTGTAACGTGCGGGTAGCCCTTCTTCGGGTGCAGTAGCGCCAGATCCCAACCGTCGCCGACGCGATCGGCGTACGCGTTCAGGGTTGCAGGCAGCAGAATCGGCTTACCGAATCGCACGCTGTACGTGACCGTGTCGGCCACATCGCCTTCGACGGTCCGCAGCAGTGCCGCGGCGCTCCACATTCCGTGAGCGATGGTCTTCGGGAATCCGAAAGCCTTGGCGCCCAGGGACGAGACGTGGATGGGGTTGCGGTCCCCGGAAATGGATGCGTACTTGCTGATCGTGGTCTGGTCGACGCGGATGGTGCTCATCGGCATCGGCGGAACCTCGTCGGCTTTCGGTTCCGGTCGGGCTTCGCCGGACAGTGAGGTCTTCTGCTGGTTGAGGAACGACGACGTCTGACGCCACACCAGTTCCCGCCCCACCCGGATTTCGGTGATCACGTCGATCAGCAGACCCTTGCGATGCTCGCGCAGGTTCTCGGCGTGCACCGAGAGATCAAGCGGTTCGCTCACGGAGATGGGGCGCAGTGACTCGATGACGTTCTCGGCGTGCACGGAACCGACTGCGGGGAAAGGAAATTCCTTCGACACCATCAGTTTCATCACCGTCGGGAATGCCAAGGTGAATGGGTAGGTGATCGGCAGTGAATCGCCGAATCTCAGACCCGTGACTCGGCAGTACGCGGCCAGATTGTCGGTGTCGACCTTCAGCCCGGTGAGGGTGATTCTCTGCTGCGGCACCGAGCGCGAGTCCGACTTGTTCCACGGCATCAACCCGAGCACTGCGCGGGAGTAGATGTCGAGGGTTTTGGGTTGCTCGGTGAGTGCGACGGTCTTGGCTGCCATCATGCTCCCAGGAGGCTCTGGCCGCACACGCGAACAACCTGTCCCGTAACGGCATTGGATGCCGGGCTGGCGAAGTAGGCGACCGTCTCGGCGACGTCGACGGTTTCGCCGCCTTGCAGCAGGGAGCTCATGCGGCGGCCGGCTTCGCGGGTCGCGAAGGGGATAGCTGCGGTCATGGCAGTTTCGATGAAGCCGGGTGCCACCGCGTTGATGGTGATGTTCTTCTGTGCCAGGACCGGAGCTTCGGCGTGGACGAGGCCGATGACGCCGGCCTTGGAGGTTCCGTAGTTGGTCTGGCCGCGGTTGCCGGCGATACCGGCGATGGAGGACACGTCGACGACGCGTCCGCCTTCCTTGAGTGCGCCCTTCGCGACAAGGTGCTCGGTGATCTTCTGCGGTGCAAGAAGATTGACGCCGATAACCATGTTCCAGCGGCCTTCGTCCATGTTGGCGAGGGTTTTGTCGCGGGTGATTCCGGCGTTGTGGACGATGATGTCGGCGCCGCCGTGACGCTCCAGCAGATGCGCCGCGAGGACCTCGGCTGCGTCGTCTGCCGTGACGTCGAGTGCGAGGGAGGTTCCGCCGACCTTGTTGGCGGTGGCCGAAAGTGCTTCTCCCGCAGCGGGGATGTCGGCGCAGATCACGTGCGCGCCGTCGCGGGCGAGGACCTCGGCGATGGTGGCGCCGATGCCGCGGGCCGCGCCGGTGACAACGGCTACCTTGCCGTCGAGCGGCTTGTCCCAGTTGGCCGGCGCAACGGAATCTTCATCTCCGACGACGATGACCTGGCCGTCGACAAATGCGGACTTGGCCGAAAGCAGAAAGCGCAGAGTCGATTCGACGCCCGAAAGGCCGGTGGATGCCTTGGGGGAGACGTACACCAACTGTGCGGTGGAGCCGCGCTTGATCTCCTTGCCGACGCTGCGGGTGAAGCCTTCGAGAGCTCGCTGCGCGACATGCTCGTCGACGCTCGACGTCTCTTCGGGCGTCGTGCCCAGTACAACAACGCGAGCGCATGATGCGAGATTGCGGATCACTGGCTGGAAGAACTCGAACAGCTGCTCGAGTTCGGTGACCTGCGTGATGCCGGTGGCGTCGAATACCAGCGCGCCGAAGGTGGTGTCGTGGGCCTGCGCGGCGGGGTAATCGGAGAGCAAGACGCGCAGAGGTTCTACGAGTCGGCCTTTACCGCCGATGAGTACCGGTCCGGCCAACGGCGGTTCCCCGGCTTTGTAGCGGCGCAGGTTCTCGGGCCTTGGCAGGCCTGCCTTCGACGCGATGAACGCGCCGGGGCCGGACGAGAGGAACTGTGAATAGAGGTCGGGAGCTCCCTTGCTGGCTGCCACGGTCCTACCTTCTGTCGTGTTTCGGTGTGCCTTGCGCCGTGTATCCGAATCGGATGTGGCGATAGACAAGTAACTTACTACTGAGTAAGAATAGTCTTCAACAGGTAATCGCACCATCCTTGGAGACGCAAGTGACCAGCAAAGCCCGTTCGAACGCACAATCCGCAGCCAAAACGACGCCGGCCGCAAAGCCTGCAGGTCAGCGCCGCCGCGTTGCCATCGTCGGTGGCAATCGCATTCCTTTCGCCCGTTCGGACAAGGCCTACGCGCAGGCGTCCAATCAGGACATGTTCACCGCCACGCTCGACGGACTGGTGAGCCGTTTCAGCCTGCAGGGTGAGCAACTCGGCATGGTCGTCGGCGGCGCGGTCCTCAAGCACAGCCGTGATTTCAATCTCATCCGTGAGTCGGTTCTCGGGAGTGCGCTGAGCCCGTACACACCCGCGTACGACCTTCAGCAGGCCTGTGGCACCGGCCTGCAGTCGATCGTCGCAGTCGGCGACGCCATCTCGGCCGGGCGTATCGACTCCGGCATCGGCGGCGGTACCGACACCACGTCCGACGCTCCGATCGGCGTCAACGATCAGGCTCGTGAGTTCCTGCTGTCCCTCAACCGCGCGAAGTCGACGGGCGACCGCATCAAGCTTCTCGGCAACGTACGCGCCGGCATGCTCGGTCTCGAGATCCCGCGTAACGGCGAGCCGCGCACCGGAAAGTCGATGGGCGACCACGCTGCCATCACCGCCAAGGAATTCGGCGTAAAGCGCGAGGACCAGGACGAACTGGCCGCCGCCAGCCACAAGAACATGGCAGCCGCATACGACCGCGGATTCTTCGACGACCTTGTCACCCCGTTCCTTGGCCTGACCCGCGACGACAACCTCCGTCCCGGTTCGACCGTCGAGAAGCTGTCGACGCTCAAGCCCGTATTCGGCACCAAGCTCGGCGACGCCACCATGACGGCAGGCAACTCCACGCCGCTCACCGACGGCGCGTCGGCTGTGCTCCTCTCGACCGACGAGTGGGCAGCCGAGCGCAACCTCCCCGTCCTCGCGCATCTCGTCGACTCGGAGACAGCAGCCGTCGATTACGTCCACGGCAAGGACGGCCTGCTGATGGCGCCGACGTACGCGATCCCGCGACTGTTGGCCCGCAACGGACTCACATTGCAGGACTTCGACTACTACGAAATCCACGAGGCATTTGCCTCTGTTGTTCTCGCGACCCTGCAGGCTTTCGAGTCCGACGAGTACTGCAAGGAACGCCTGGGCCTCGACGGCGCATTGGGCTCGATCGATCGCAGCAAACTCAACGTCAACGGTTCGTCTTTGGCCGCCGGACACCCGTTTGCTGCGACTGGCGGACGCATTGTGGCGACTCTCGCAAAAATGCTTGCGGAGAAGGGTTCAGGGCGCGGTCTTATCTCGATTTGTGCAGCGGGCGGACAGGGCGTCACCGCAATCATCGAGCGGTAGTCCCGTGACTGGCAATTGCTGCGCTCACCTGCGGTAACAGCCGGTCTGGGGTGGTGAAGAAGGAGATCCGGTCGCGAGGGGTGACCGGATCTTCTTTTCTTTTTCGGACAAATTTCTGTGGCCTTGTAACGCTGACGGATAGCTACCGATATTCAAGACAGCCCCGTGCTGCTGCCTGACCCCCGACCTGGCAGCAACGCGGGGCTCTTGTATGTCCAGATACCCTGTTGAGTAGTGCTGGGTACGCGCCGCAGCCCCGGTCGATGCAGCGAGGAGTCAAACGAGTGAGTGACGCAGACGGTTCACCCCCGGAGAAAAACAACGGTGTGGACGGCTCCGACACTCCCGAGCGCTCCGCGTCGGATTCCGACACTCCCGAGCGCTCCGCGTCGGATTCGGAAGGATCAGCGCCCGACCAAACAGCGCCGGATCAACCAGCTTCGGATCAAGCACCTCAGGATCAGTCGGTTCCAGAGGAGCAAGCCCTCGACGAGCCGGTTCCGGATGAATCGGCCAACGAGATCACGACCGTCATTCCGGTAGTTCCAGCTAACTCCGAGATTCCGACTGGCCCGGCTGTTCCAACCAATACAGGGGTTCCGGCCGGCGCAGCGGAGCCGACCCAACAGTTCGAACCGGTTCTTCCGGCAGTCGCGCCCGAGCCTGTGGCAGTTGATCAGTCGCCCGCGTCGAAGAAGTGGGTCAAGCCCGCTCTGATTGTCGGCGGCATTTTTGCGGTCGCAGTTCTTGCATACGGAGTGGACGTGTTCACGTCGTCCGGAAACACGCCTCGGGGAACTCAGGTCGCCGGGATCGACATCGGTAACCGCTCGCCGGCCGACGCGGAGACAGTCCTGCGCGCGGAGTTGGCTCCGAAGCTCGTCGAACCCGTCACGGTGAGGGCGGACGATGTGGAATCCACGATCATTCCCGCGTCAGCCGGTATCGATGTGGACTGGTCGGCGACGTTGGCGGGCGTGAATGAGCAACCGCTCAATCCGATCACCCGGATCACCTCGTTCTTCAGCTCGCGTGAGGTGCCGGTGGTGTCGACGGTAGATCAGGCGGCATTGGACGCGTCGATGACGGTTGTCGCGGCCACCAGTGATCGCGCGCCGGTCGAAGGTGCTGTTGTCATTTCCGGTGGTGAAGCGTCTGGTGTGTCGCCGGTGGTTGGCCGCGCCCTCGATCTGCCCGGTGCGGCAGCAACATTCAGTGACGAGTGGTCCTCGGGCGACGTTGTCGACCTGCCTGTGGAAGACACCCCCGTGACGGTGACGCAGGCCGGTGTCGATCGTGCGTTGCAGGACGTTGCGCAGCCCGCTGTGTCCGGTGAGGTTGTAGTCAACGGCCGCGACGGCAAGGAAGCAACCATCGGCGTCGACCAGATCGGTGAGATTCTGACGTTTGCTCCCGACGGTTCGGGCGGATTGGCGCCGCAGTACAACACAGAAGCTGCAGTGAAGATCTTGGCACCGCAATTGGTGTCGACGGAGGTTCAGCCCAAGGACGCGTCGATCACGTTGGCCGGCGGCGCACCGACTGTGGTTCCGGGTGTGGTCGGCGACCTGATCAACTGGCCGGAAACCGTGAAGGATCTGCCGGTTCTGCTCACCAGCACGGGTTCTCGGGCAACTCCGGCGGTGTATGCGCCGGTTCCACCGGCACTCACCACCGAGGGAGCCGAGGCTCTCGGCATCAAGGAAGTGATCGGTGAGTTCACCACCGGCGGCTTCGAGTACGCGTCCGGTGTGAACATCGCGTTGGCGGCGTCGGTGCTCGATGGTGCGATAGTCAAACCGGGAGAAACGTTCTCGTTCAACGAGTACACCGGACCTCGGGGCGCTGCCCAGGGGTATGTGGAATCGGGAATCATCAACAACGGTCGACCGGACAAAGCCGTCGGCGGCGGCATCAGCCAGCTGGCGACGACGCTCTACAACGCAACGTACTTCGCGGGGATGGAAGACGTCGCGCACACCGAGCACAGTTATTACATCTCGCGGTACCCGGAGGCCCGTGAGGCCACGATCTTCGACGGCGCGATCGACCTGCAGTTCCGCAACCCGTCGAAGACCGGTGTGATGATCCAGACGATCACGACGTCATCGAATGTGACAGTGAAGATCTGGGGAACGAAGACCGTCGACGTGGAGTCGATCACCGGTCCGCGTACGTCTCCTACATCGCCTAATACCGTGGTCCTCCCCAAGGGCGACGGATGTATCGCGTCCAGTGGCGCGCCCGGCTTCACGGCGAGTGATACCCGCGTGATCACCGATCACGCCACCGGCGCGCAGGTTTCCTCGAATACTCGCACCGTGAAATACGATCCGGTTCCGATCGTGAAGTGCGAGTAGGAAACTACTACTTACCGACCAGCGGGCCGAGTGTCCGCCCGGCCAGGTCGACGATTCCTGGCTCGTTGCCGTTGGTGATGAGGTTGATGACAACTCCGTCGATCCCGTGGTCGAGGATGCGCGTCTGAACCTGCTCGGCGACGTCGTCTGGATTGCCGACGAAGTGACGCTCGGTGGCCTTGGCGACCACGTCGTCCGGCGCCGTGGTGATGTCGAGCCCGCGCTCGGCAAGGAATGTTCGCTGATGCGCGCGAGCCTTGTCGCCGTCCTCGTCGATCATCATGAACGTGAGGAAGCTGGTTTCGAGTGTGGTGCGGTCGCGTCCTTCTTCATCGCATCGGGCCGCAATGGCGTCCATCTTGCGCGGCAGTTCGGACGGGTCACAGATGATGTTGAGGTGGTCGGCGAAGCGCGCGGCGAGGGCAAACGTCTTTTTCTCGCCGCCGCCACCGAGCAGAATCGGCAGGTCGTCGCGGACGCGGGGTTCGTTGATGGCTTCCTTGACGTGGTACCAGGTGCCGTCGAAAGTGGGGCGTTTGCCGCGGAGCATCGGTTCGATGATCTGCAGAGCCTCGTCGAGTTTCTGGAACCGTTCGGTGAAGGTGCCGAACTCGTAGCCGAAGGAATCGTGTTCGAGTTCGAACCAACCCGCTCCGATACCGAGGATGGCGCGACCACCACTCACTACATCGAGTGTGGTGACGGTCTTGGCGAGCATCGGCGGGTTTCGGTACGTATTGCCGGTAACGAGGGCGGACAGCTGAATGGTGTCGGTGGCTGTCGCCAGCCCGGAGAGCGCTGAATACGCCTCGAGCATGGGCGCATCGGGGTCTCCGATGCCGGGCAGTTGGTAGAAGTGATCCATCACGAACGCGGTGTCGAAGCCGGCGGCTTCGGCTTCACGAGCTTGCGCGATGACGGTGGGGAAGAGGTCCTTGACCGGGCCACCGTAGCTGAAATTGGGCATTTGGTATCCGAGGCGAGTACTCACTCGTTCGACGCTACTCGCTGGGCCGCCGACATGAACTGCGAAAATGCTGTGAAAATTTCAGTAGGTTAGCCTTGCCTGGTGCATGCCGAGACGATGACTGCCAGATGGAACGCCGTCTGTGGCGATACCCCCGAGGCGGTTGCTGTGCGTACCCGTGATCGTGAGTTCACGTTTGCGCAGGCGCACGCGCTCTCGACAGCATGGGCACGCGCGTTGGTCGATTGTGAACCGGACACATCGCGTGCGATAGCGCTCGAGCCCGGCACCGGCGCGGAATCTGTTGTCGCTGCGCTAGCGGTCATCGCTTCCGGACACCCGCTGATCATGCTCGATCCTCTACTGCCCGAGCAACGACGCACACATATCCTCTCGCTGACCGGCGCACTGCGCGTTGACGTGCCGATGCTGACCGAACTCCCGCAGGCTTCGCACGTCACGCTGCCCGAGCCGAATGTGCAGGACACGGCGATTATCGTGTTCACGTCCGGTTCGACGGGGCAGCCGAAGGGCGTTCTGCACAGTCACGAGAATTGGATAAACCAGGCCTTCGAAGCGAAGGAAGCACTCGAGATCGGACCGGGTGATCGCGTCGGAATGCTGTTGCCGATGAGTTTCGGTGCCGGACTGGACGTGATCGTGATGTCGCTACTCAACGGCGCCGGCTTGTACTACTGGGATCCGCGCACCGAGTCGACAACCGGGTTGGCCGAGTGGTTGTCCGAGTGCGGTGTCAGCACCGCACATTGCACTCCGTCGTTCCTGAGATCCTGGCTACCGGAGCTCACCTCCGTAGACGCTCCGGCGCTGTCCTCGCTACGCGTTCTGACAACGTGCGGCGAGTCTATCCACAGCTCTGACGTGGCAGCTCTGCGGCCACACTTACGACCGGATGCGTTGTACTGCAGCTGGTCCGGATCTTCCGAGACCGGGCACCTCGCGTTCAATCCGTACCCGAGTGATCGAGAGCTTCCAGGCGGTGTGGTCCCGGTCGGCCGTCCTGCGGCCAACAAGGACGTTTTGATTCTCGATGCGGATCAGAACCCCGTCGAGGTCGGGTGTATTGGCGAAATTTACGTTGTATCAAGGTATTTGGCGAACGGATACTACGGCGAAGGCCAGTCTGGGGCGTCGAAGTTTGCGGTGCAGGCGGACGGTTCGACGCGCTACCGGATGGGAGATCTCGGACGCTTCGACGAACACGGTGATCTGCATCTGTCCGGTCGCAGCGACGACGCGGTGAAGATCCGTGGCTACCTCGTCGAACCTGCCGAAGTGGAAGCGGCGTTGCGCTCCCTCGAATGGGTGTCCGACGCGGTCGTTGTCGCGGACAAGACTGTGCGACAACCGATTCTGATCGGCTATGTGGCAGTCGGCGGATCGGAGTGGACGCCGTCTGCCGCCGAGGTGCGCAGCGCGCTTGGGCAGCGAATCCCGACGTGGATGGTGCCACGCGATATCGTTATTCTGGCGGCTTTGCCTCGCAACGAACGGGGAAAGGTGGATCGCGCCGGCCTTCCTCCCGTTCCGATGCGCGGCGAACCGGTCCCGTTGCGCGGCCCGACCGAGACGCTCCTCTCATTCATCTGGCAACCGATTCTCGGTATCGAAGCGGTTGGACGAGACGAGGATTTCACGGCGCTCGGTGGTGATTCGCTTGCTGCGGCAAAGATGCTCCGCGAAGTGGCTGAACAGTTCTACATTCAGATCTCGTCGGCTGAGTTCTCGCAGGCGCCGACCATCGAGGGTTTGGCAAAACTGGTCGATTCCGCGGGCCGTCGCCGTTCGCCGGTTTCGGATTCCTCGTTGGTGCCGCTGCGAACCGACGGCAGCGAGCCGGCTCTCTTCCTCATTGCCGGTGGTGGAGCACCCGCTGCGGTCTTTGCTCACCTCGTGCGGGAAATGCGCAGTGGCGTACCGGTATACGGAATCCAATCTCACGGACTCGAGCACCGCGGTCGCGCGGATCGGACGATTGCTGCCGCTGCCGCCCGAGCCCTGCGTTCGATTCGGACGGTTCAACCACACGGTCCGTATCGGCTGGGGGGATACTCATTCGGTGGATTTGTCGCTCTCGAAATTGCGTCGTTACTCGAGCGCGCGGGCGAGCACGTCGAAATAGTGGTGCTGCTGGATGCGGTGCTCGACGGCGACGTGGCAGCGAAGGTGGGAGCACTCGGTAGCGCGCGCCTGCCGATCAGCAAGAGAGCGAAGTCCCGCACTGCGGCCGAACTGCCGCAGCGTGAGACACCGCAGGAGTACGTGCCGCAGAACGTGTTTGTTCGACTGTGGAGCAAGGTGTTGATGAATTCGTTGGTCGCGACTGCAGGCTTGTTCCGACTGCGAGCGTCGGCGCAATGGATCGTCTACTACGAGCTGAGCCGGCGCATGCTGGCGAAATACGAGCCGAGTCGGCACGTGGGCCGCGTTCAGGTGATCACCGCATCCGAACCGGGTGACATCGGGGACAGAGACGTGGCCGCCGAGTCGAAGCTATGGGCAGTCCTCGCGCCGGACGACCTGCACATCGAGAGTGTTCCCGGTGATCATCAGTCAATTCTGCGGCAGCCGTTTGTCATTCGCACGGCGGCAGTGGTGGACGCAGCTGTGTCCGGCCGGCAAGGCGCGAGCAATCTGGGGAACGAGAGGTCATGACAACAGCGGCTGTGGTCAGCAGTTTCAATCCGGCGGAAGGTTTGCTCGATACGTGCAGGGCTGTGCGTGAGCAAGTCGATGTTGTTGTCGTCGTGGACGACGGGTCTACAAAGGACGTGTCCGGTGTTCTCGGGCAGTGCCGCGCAGCGGGCTACGAAGTGATCGAGTTGGGCACCAATCGTGGGATTGCGCACGCCCTCAATCGTGGCATCGAGCGTGCTTTGGCCGGTGGCGCCGACCACGTGTTGACGCTGGATCAGGACACGGTTCTTTCGGCTGGATATCTGCGTCGCATGTCCGAGCATCTCGAGTTGGCTCGGTCTCTCGGTCTGGATCGAACGATACTGGCTACCAGCACGATCAACGGCGAGGTGGCTCCGTTCTGGCATGCGGAACGGGGACTGACGCTGGCCTTCGAGCCCATCCAGTCCGGCATGCTGTTGCCCCGGGAAGTGCTCGAGCAAGTCGGACTGTTCGAAGAAGAACTGTTCATCGATTGTGTCGAGACCGAGTTCTATCTGCGGGCGCGCGCCAAGGGCGTCCATTCCTTGATCACGCCGGGTACCGACATCGAGCACGGCTTCGGATCACCGACCGCATGGGTCCCACCGAGACCACTGCGCTTTGTACTCGGTTCGGGACGTGGCGGGTTTACGTTCACGGAGGATGCGCCGTTCCGGCACTACTACATCGCGCGAAACCGCGCGATCATGTACGCGCGGTACTGGCGAACGGAACCGCTGTGGTGCATGGTTTCTGTAGCCAAGGACGTTCTCAGCCGTGGACGGGCAATGCTGTTCGGTACCGAGAGAATGGCCCGTACGTATCTGACTGTTCGCGGATTCTGGGGCGCCGCTCGCGGTGAACGAGGAAAGGTCCCCGGCGCTGTATTGCGCCGTGCGGCAGTTCTATCGAGATCTCGCTCGTGAGTGCACCGAAGAAACCCGAGTCGGTGGCCGTGATCATTCCTGTCCGCAACGGACGCGCGACGATCGACGTTCAACTCGATGCGTTGGAGGCACAGGATTACTCGGGTTCCTTCGAGGTGATCGTTGCCGACAACGGCTCCACCGACGGGCTTGCCGAGTATCTCGCCGGCCATCCGAGAACCCACGAGTTGGCGCTGCGTCGGGTGGATGCCTCGGATCGTCCTGGCGCCGCGCACGCTCGCAATGTCGGCGCGCGTAGCACCTCTGCACAGTTTCTGGCGTTCTGCGACGGCGACGACCGGGTGCATTCGAACTGGCTGTCGGAGTTGGTCAGGGTAGCGGCCGAACATGACGCGGTAACCGGCACTGCCGAGATCGAGTCCATCAACAGCGAATTGGTGCAGTCCTGGCGGCAGATGCCGGATCGTCACGAGGGTTATTCGTTGTACCGATTCCTGCCGGTTGGCCTCAGCGGAAGCTTCGGGATCTGGCGAGAAGCCTTCGAACAGGTCGGCGGCTGGGATGAAACCTTCACCAGAGGCGGCGAAGACAGCGACATGTGCCTGCGGATCCAGTTGGCGGGCATGTCCTTCGGTCATTCCCCCGACGCGCAGATTGCCTATCGGCAGCGCGACACGTTGGCCGGGATCTGGCAGCAATCGGTGATGTGCGGTGAGGGCGATGTTCGGTTGTACGCCGAGTACCGCGGTTACGGGATGCCCAGGCGCAGTCAGCTCGCGCTGGCAGACACCGTTGCCTATCTGATCCTGCGTAACCCGTTACTGCCACAGTTCATCTCGCGGGTACCCACCGGCCGTTGGCTCTTCCATGCCGGGAATCTGTGGGGGCGGATTGTCGGAAGTGTGCGCCACCGCGTGTACTACCTCTGAACTACTTGCGGGACGCTTTGCGGTAACCGATGACGGCAGGACGCAGAAACACCGCGAGGATGCCGACAGACCACGCACAGGTCAGGAACATCGGGCGGGCGATCTCGCCGTTCAGCGCGAGGCCACGGATGGCATCGACTGCGCAGCTGAGTGGTTGGTACTCGACGACGGGCTGGAGCCACGTCGGGTAGGCGTCCACCGGAACGAATCCCGAGTTGAAGAACATCAGCAGATTGGTCGTGATCGCGATCCATTCGGTGATGGTCGACTTGTTCGTCAGCAGCGTGATCGCGGTGACCATGATCGAGAACGAGATACCGAAGAGCACCGCGACGCCCAGCATTCCGAGCAGACCGGGTATCCCGGTCTCGATGCGGAAGCCGATGAACGTTCCGACGACGAAGATCAGCACCGTGGTGACGAGGATCCGCACGACCTCGGCGCACAGACGCCCGAGCAGTGCCGACGACCGATGTACCGGCATCGTCCAGAACTTGTGGAGCATTCCGCCTGCCAGCTCGCGGCGCAGGCCGATTCCGCTGACGGAGGCGCCGGCCATGGCTCCCACCAACGCAACCATCGGGACCATTCCGTACGAGCTGCTCACTCCGGTTCGTTCGGAGATCGATTCGCCCAGTACGAGTCGGAACATCAACACCATGAGCGCGGGATACAACAGCGACTGCGCCAAGGTGACCGGATCGCGTGACCACTTGATCAGGATCCGCTTGCACTGTTGTCCGCTCTGGACCGACAACGCGCGCAGTGAGGTCTCGTGATGGGCTTGATCACGCGGGCGAAAACCGAAGGGCGTCGCCGCGGTGTTCGACGGCGGTGCCGGTGGGATGGAAGCTTCCGTCGCTGTGGAATCGGTCATGATCGACGTGCCCCTGCCCATAGTGCCAACGGAACGAATACGGCAGCCAACCCCGCTGCCCACAGCAACGCGGGCACCAGAGTCGGCCAGGTGAGTGTTCCGGTTGCCATGTCACGCATGGCAGCAGAGAAGTGCGAGATCGGCTGGTTGCGAGCGAATGGTCGGGCCCATTCGGGAAAACCGGATTCGGGGACAAAGCCGGTGGACAGCATGCCGAGGATCATCTGTGGCAGAACCAACGCCTGCCCGGATGCCTCCGGACTTTTCGAGAGCAATCCGATGGCGTCGGCGCCGAGCGAGAGAACGAGGCTGAACACCAAGGCAAACGCGCAGAAGTACAGGATATTTGCGCTTGGACCGACAAATCGGAAGCCGAGTACGTAGCCGTAGACGATCGAGGCGAACAGCGAGACTGCCGAGCGCACCAGAGCGACGCTCATTCGTGCCGCCAGGGGGGTAAGAGGTCCGACCGGCATGGTCTGCAGTCGCTTACTCATACCTCGAACTGAGTCCATCGCCGAGCGTTGTGCCGCTGAGAGCGCGGTGAACGTCATTGCCTGCAGAACGATGATCGGCATGAGGAACTGTGCGTAGTCGAGACCGCGGTCCTCCATCACGATCCGCAGGGGCAGGTAGAAACCCAGTGCGAACACCAAAGGCGCGACGACAGCCGAGACGAATTCGCCTTCCGCCACCATCGATCGCAGTGATCGCTCGGTCAGGGTGAGCCATTGGGGGAGAAACGCCGGCCGGATGGGTGTGCGGGCGACGAATTCGGTTTCGGGAACTCGCAGTTCGGAGCGGTCAACCACGGCTGCTGTTTTCGTGATCGGTGAGCGTCATGAACACATCGTCGAGTGACGGCTTTCGCAATCCGATATCGGTGAGTCGTATACCGGCATGACGAGTGCGAGCGATGACTTCGGCCATCAGGTCGACTCCGGACTCGGCAGGAATGGACAGCGTGCCGGCAGCCGTCGACGGATCGAACTCGTAAGACGGGGGAAGTAGATCTCCCAGCAGTTCGATGATGGCGGGTATCGCGCCCGGATCGACCGGAACGATTTCGCAATAGCGATCACCGATCTCGGCTTTGAGGCTGTCCGAAGTGCCTTCGGCGATGACGCGTCCCTTGTCGATCACGATGATGTTGTCGCTGAGAACGTCGGCTTCTTCGAGATATTGGGTGGTGAGGAGAGTGGTGATCCCAAGATCTTTGAGTGAGCCGATGAGCGACCACAGACCTTGTCGGCTGCGCGGATCGAGGCCTGTGGTGGGCTCGTCGAGAAAGACCACCAAGGGTTCTACGACAAGTCCGCAGGCGATGTCGAGTCGTCGGCGCATGCCACCCGAGTAGCCGTCGACCGTGCGCACGCCGGCTTCGGTCAGTTCGAATCGCTCGAGTAGATCGTCCGCACGTAGTTTTGCGGTGCGGCGACCGAGCCCCATCATCCTGCCGAAGAACATCAGGTTCTCGCGGCCGGTGAGAGTGGGGTCGATGGCTGCGTATTGGCCGGTCATCATGATCAGCCCGCGCACCTGAGCGGCATCTGCCACGACGTCGAAGCCGGCGACAGTGGCGCGTCCGGAATCCGGAGTGAGCAGTGTGGACAGGACGTCGACGGTTGTGGTCTTGCCTGCGCCGTTGGGGCCCAGTATCCCGAGGATGCTGCCTCGTTCGACTTCGAAGGAGATTCCACGGAGTGCTTCGACGTCGCCGAATGACTTGGTGATGCCCTCGACGACGACGGCTTTGGGCTCTTCGGGCATTTGCTCTCCATGCGCTGTCGGTGGATCGAACCGACCTAGCACTTTGTCGATATCGGGTAAGTCCGGTGGCGTGCCGGCTCGCCGTGAACGAGCGTACAGACCAGGTTTCGCGCGGGATCCATCGAGTTGAGAGGATGTCACCTGATCTGTGCCGATCGCCACCGCGTCGATTCGCGAACGAAGCTATAGGTTAGCCTAAGCTTTTCTGCTTACGTGTACAGCGTGGTTTCGTGGATGTCTGAATTGGGGATGACGAGCGATGTCGGTAGTTGTTGGTGGCGCTCGGGATTTCTCGAATCTGCCGGCCGGGGCGTTCGAGCTGTCCGCAGCGCAGAAGAGTATCTGGTTCGCACAACATGCGGCCGGCTCCGTTCCGATCACGATTGCTCAGTACGTCGCGATCGACGGGGATCTCGACGCTGATCTGCTCACCGAGGCAGCCAGACACACCGCCCGTGAACTCGGAACGGCGATGATTCGTTTTGTCGCGGCTGAGCCGGTGCCGTATCAAGTCGTCGACGACACTCAGCGTGACGAACTGATCAGACTCGACTTGCGTTCCGAATCCGATCCAGAGGCCGCAGCTCAGGAGTGGATGCAGGACGAGTACAGCACGCCGATCGACATCGTTGGGGATCGATCGATCGAGGTGGCGCTGATTCGTGTCGCCGATCGCAGGCACTTCCTGTACGCCCGCATCCATCACATCGCGCTCGACGGTTTCGGCGCGAAGACACTTGTCGACAGAGTTGCCGAGCGCTACACAGCGGCGGTGGCCGGTCGTGAACCCAAGCCGAGCAAGGCGGTGCCGTTGCCGGAAATCGTCTCCGATGAACAGCGGTACCGACAGTCGAGCAGATTCCAGCTGGACGCGAAGCACTGGGCACAGCGGCTACGCGACTTACCCGATCCGATCAGTCTGGCCGATCGAACCGGGACGCTCGACACCCACTCGCTGGTGGTCAGTGGAGCATTGCCCGCGGAGACGGCCACCGCGATCGACAGCGCAGCAGTGCGTCTGAGGGCCACGTTTTCATCGATAGCCGTCGCATCCACAGCGCTCTACTTCGCAAAGATGACCGGCAGCTCCGAGGTCGTACTGAGCTTGCCGGTCTCGTCGCGAGTGAATGCTCTGTTGCGCAACTCGGGTGGGATGGTCTCCAACGTCGTTCCGATCCGATTGTCGGTCACCGCAACAACAACGGTTGCCGATCTGGTGGCGGATGCGTCGTTGGAGCTGACGGGTGCGCTCCGTCATCAGCGGTATCGATTCGAAGATATGAGGCGGGACGCAGCCGATCGCGGGGAGGTTCAATCCTCCGGCCGGCGTGGGCTTTTCGGACCGGTCGTCAACATCATGATGTTCGGCAACGAACTCACGTTCGGATCGATGACCGGACGATTGCACATTCTGTCGACCGGTCCGGTCGAGGACCTGTCGATCAACGTTTATCCCAGCGTCGCGGACCAGGAATCGCGCGTGGACCTCGAGGCCAACCCATCGTTGTACAGCCGAGCTGAGCTCGCGAATCACCACAGTCGCTTCCTGCAGTTACTGGATCGATTTGTCAACGCGCCCAGTGATCGGCGCGTCGCCGAGATTTCGCTTGTCGGAGAAGACGATCGGCGTGACCTGGTACCTGCGTACGGTCGACCCGCCCCGGAGCCCACTCTGATGCAGAACGTCCTCACGGGCGCCGTCAGCCGTCATCCGGACAGCCCCGCGATAGTTCACGGGGACGAGGTTCTGACCTACCGCGAAGTCGGCGCCCGCGCGAACAAGCTCACCCGGATGTTGCTGGCCCGCGGTGCCGGACCGGGAAGTTTTGTGCCAGTGGTGCTGCCGAGAGGGCCGCGACTGGTTGTCGCAGAACTGGCAGTGCTCCAGTCCGGAAGCGCATTCGTCCCCATCGATCCGGAACTTCCGGCGGCCAGGATCGAAGCGACGATCGCCGATTGTGGCGCTGCCGTGGTGATCGCAGCCGGTCGGAACTGGCCGTATCACCCGATCACTGTGGATTTCGACGACGAGCTCGCGCGATCCGAATTCGCTTCCACCTCTGCGGCTCCGATCACCGACGCTGAGCGTCCTCGCATTCGGATCAGCGATGTGGCATACCTGATCTACACCTCCGGTTCGACAGGGAGGCCCAAAGGTGTGGCGATTACCCATTCCGGGATCGCGTCGTTCGCGGCCGAGCAACAGCATCGCTACGGTGTGAAACCGCACTCTCGCACATTGCAATTCGCGTCTCCCGGATTCGACGCGTCCATCCTCGAGCTGATTCTCGCATTTGGGGCCGGGGCGGCAATGGTGATTGCACCCCCGTATCTCTACGGAGGTGAACAGCTCACCGATTTCCTGCGTGCCGAGCGAATCACGCACGCGTTCTTGACGCCTTCAGCGCTGGCCTCGGTGGAGCCCGAACAACTCCCGGACCTTGCTGTGGTCATTGTCGGTGGTGAAGCGTGTCCGCCGGAACTGGCAGCAAAATGGGCGCGCGGGCGCGCGATGTTCAACGCGTACGGACCGACCGAGTCGACAATCATGGCGACGGTTGCGGGACCGTTGGATCCTGGTGCACCCGTAGATATCGGTTATCCGATCACCGGTACGTCAGTGGTGGTGCTTGACAAGTTCCTGCAGCCGGTTCCTCGAGGCGTCACCGGCGAGCTGTATGTCAGTGGCAGGGGACTCGCCCGTGGTTACCATCGAAGACTATCCCTGACTGCCGCAACTTTTGTAGCAAACCCACTGGCCGCCAACGGGTCCCGGATCTATCGGACCGGAGATCTGGTGCAGTGGACGCCCGAGGGTACGTTGCGCTATCTCGGGCGCGCCGACTTCCAGGTGAAAATCCGTGGTTTTCGCATCGAGTTGGGTGAGGTCGACGCGGCGCTCACCAGCCACCGCGACGTGGAGTCGGCAATCACGATCACCTACGAAGGTGGGCCGTCCGGTGATTCCGCGTCGCTGGTCTCGTATCTGCTTCCCGTCTCCGGTCGGGAGATCGACACTGCCGGTGTCCTCGCACACGTGCAACCGCTCCTGGCGTCGCACATGATTCCCTCTGCGCTCATGGTGATCGATCGGATACCGCTCACCTCCGCCGGCAAGCTGGATCGGACGGCTCTGCCGGCGCCGGTGTGGAACCGGGCCCCGTATGTCGAACCCGCACCTGGTTTGGAATCACTGGTTGCTGCAACCTATTCCGAGTCAACCGGAGCAGACACCGTCGGAGCGCACGACGAATTTTTTGCGTTGGGTGGAAACTCACTGACAGCTACTCGGGTGGCGAGTGTGCTCGGGCGAGCGCTCGGCACCACAGTGGCTGTGCGATCGATTTTCGAAGCGCCGTCGGTGCGTGCGCTTGCCGACAAGCTCGCCGGTCTCACGCCGGAGGTCGGCCGACCCGCACTACGGCCCATGCCTCGAACCAGCCCGATCGGTGTTTCGCCCGCACAACACCGCATGTGGTTTCTCAATCAATTCGACACCGGTTCGGCTGCATACAACATTCCGGTGGCAGTTCGACTGTCGGGTGAACTCGATCATGTGGCTCTTGCCGGTGCATTCGGCGACGTGGTCGATCGACACGAGGTGCTGCGCACGAGCTATCCGGATTCACCGGACGGACCGATTCAGCGCATCGCGCCGATCAGCGACCAGGCGACGGGGCTACCGTTGCGGGAGGTCTCACGGGAAGATCTGGCCGGCGAACTCGAACGCTTCGCGCGTCGAGGGTTTGACGTTTCTTCCGAGATTCCCTTTCGCGCCGCCTTGTTCAAGGTCGGGCCGAGCGAACATGTGCTGATGCTCGTCATCCACCACATCAGTGCCGACGGGTCCTCGACGGCGCCCCTGGCGCGCGATATCGCTCAGGCGTACCTGGCTCGGCTCGAGAACCGAGATCCAGGCTTCGAGCCCTTGCCGGTTCAGTACGCGGATTACACTCTCTGGCATCGAGAATTGATGGGCAGCGAACTCGATCCGCATTCGTTGTCGCGGACGCAGACCGAGTACTGGTCACGGCAACTGGGCGGCCTTCCGGTTCGGTTGGATCTGCCAAGCGACCGTGCTCGCCCAGCGCTTGTGTCGACCAGCGGGCAGGCGTTCTCCGGCTCGATCGACGCCGATCTGTTCGCACGGGTCTCGGCGCTGGCAGTACGCTCCGGTGCAACGGCTTTCATGGTCATGCACGCGGCGTTGGCCGTGCTGCTGGCCAGACTCAGTGCCACGTCCGACATCTCGGTGGGCACTCCCGTTGCAGGACGCGGCGATCCAGCTCTCGACGATCTTGTCGGCATGTTCGTCGGCACGGTGGTCTTACGTACCAAGGTGCATGCGCACGAGACGTTCTCGGCACTCCTCGACCAGGTTCGAGACGTAGACCTCGGGGCGTTCGCGAATGCCGACATACCGTTCGAGCGTTTGGTGGAACTACTCAACCCGGAGCGTTCGGCCGCACATCATCCACTTTTCCAAGTTGGATTCTCCTATCAGAATCTCAATTCCGGATCGTTGGTGCTCGACGGTCTCGACGCCGAGATCATCGATCTGCAGCTGGGTATTTCGAAGTTCGACCTGCACTTGACGTTGTCCGAGAAGGCCAGCCCGACTGCGCCGACCGAGGTGCACATGCAGTGGGACTATGCCGACGCACTCTTCGACGAAGAAACTGTCGCCCGGTTCGCTCACAAGTTCGTGCACATCCTGGAAGCCGTAGTCGCGCAGTCGGATCGGGTGATCGGCGATATCGATCTGACCACCGATCGATCGACGACCGTGATCGGTGCGCTCAACAACACGCGCCATGCTCTGCCGCCCACGACCCTTGCCGACCTGCTGTCCGCTCAGGCAGGCGCCACCCCCGACGCGATTGCTCTTGTCACGGACACGATGTCGATGTCCTACGGCGAGTTCGCTTGCCAGGTCGAAGATCTGGCCAGGACGCTGATCTCGAAGGGGATCGGAACCGAGGATCGTGTTGCCGTCGCCATCGAGCGTTCGCCGGCCATGATGGTGGCACTGTGCGCGGTACTGCAAGCGGGTGCCGCGTACGTACCCGTCGACCCGAGTGCTCCCACCGAACGGATTGCGCGGATTCTGTCCTCCGCGTCGCCCGTCTTGATGCTGACCGTAGAAGCGGTCCGTACCCAGTGTGAGGCTGCGGCCCGAGTCAGCCCGGTCGACGTCTTGGTGGTGGATAGCCAAGGCGTGCCCGCCGAGAGGTCTGGTCCGATCACGGACCGAGTCAGGATTCGCCCCCTGCGACCGGACAACACGGCGTACGTGATCTACACGTCGGGATCGACGGGAATGCCGAAGGGCGTCGCGGTTTCGCATTCGGCGGTAGTGAATCAACTGCTCTGGAAGCAGGATCGGTACCCGCTCGGCGGCACAGACACCGTGCTTCAGAAGACGCCGATCACGTTCGACCTGTCGGTGTGGGAACTGTTCTGGCCGTTGATCAGCGGCGCGCGGTTGGCGCTCGCCCGGCCGGACGGACATCGTGATCCGGAGTATGTCGCCACGGCGATGCGTGACTTCGAGGTCACGACAGCACATTTTGTTCCCTCGCTCCTCGACGCGTTTCTCGAATCCGGTGGCGGAGTGGATCAGCCGTCGCTGCGCCGTGTTCTGTGCATCGGTGAAGCGTTGCGTCCGCACACTGTTGTAGAACTTCGACGCAATCTCGACGTCGAGATTCACAACCTCTACGGACCGACCGAGGCAGCGGTGAGCGTCACTGCGTTCGACTGCGACGACGTGCAGGACGCCACCGTCCCGATCGGCACACCGGTGTGGAATACACAGCTGCTGGTGCTGGATTCGCGTCTGAAGCAGGTCCCGCTCGGCGTTCCCGGCGAGTTGTATCTCGGCGGTGCACAGTTGGCGTCGTGGTACGAGGGGCGGGCGGATCTGACCGCCGAACGATTTGTGGCGGGACCGTGGTCCGGAGAAGGACGACGGATGTACCGCACCGGTGACCTGGTTCGCCATCGCAAGAACGGCGTGCTGGAGTACCTGGGTCGTAATGATACCCAGATCAAACTGCGGGGCCAGCGCATCGAACTGGGGGAGATCGAAGCGGCGCTCGGCCGAGATCGGCGTGTGCGTGCGTGCGCGGTCATCGTCCACGAGTGGCGGTCGGCTCCGGAATCGGCGTCCTTGGTGGCGTACATAGTTCCCGCAGAGGGCGCCACCTTCGACGGATCAGCCGTTCTTGCCGATCTCAAGGGTGTGCTGCCGGGCTACATGGTGCCCACTGTTCTCGAGGTTCTCGACTCGATCCCACTGAATGTGAACGGCAAAATCGATCGGCGGACTTTGCCGGAACCGACTCCGGTGCTTCGTGAATACCGCTCGCCGCAAGGGCACGTCGAACAGCGGGTTGCCGAAGTCATCGAGGAGATCCTCGGGATCGAGAACGTCGGACGAGCCGACAATTTCTTCGAGATCGGTGGAAACTCACTGGTCGCAACGAGGGTGACACACAAGCTGACGGGAGTGTTCTCCCGGGAGGTTCCGATCCGGGCGCTTTTCGAGGCTCCGACCGTTGCCGAGTTGGCCCAGTGGATCGAGAGTGCGCCCCGCAGCTCGGCCGCCTTCGGTGTGCCGCCGTTGCCGCCACCGCCGCGTCCGGACCTTGTGCCGCTGTCCGTAGCGCAGGAACGTATGTGGTTTCTCGGCCGGCTCGATCCGCAGTCGCCGGTGTACAACCTCCCGGTTGCCCTCGGTCTGGACGGCGATCTCGACCCCTCGGCCTTGGCGACGGCGATGTCGGACATCATCGACCGGCACGAGGTACTGCGGACCTACTACCCGGAGTTCGATGGTGTTGCCCGCCAGTATGTTCTCGATGCGCCGTCGTGGATTTTGCAGCCGGCAGCCGACGTCGAACCGGAGAACGTGGGCGAGCTGATCGCGAAACTCGCCGGTCGGGGCTTCGATCTGACCCGCGAGGTACCGCTCCGCGGGGTCCTGCTCCGGATCGGTGACCATGCGCACGTTCTGGTGCTTGTGGTGCATCATATTGCGGCGGACGGTCTGTCGATGGGCCCCTTGATCCGTGATCTGATGATCGCGTACTCGGCACGGGCCAACGGCAACGCGCCGGCTTGGTCGCCGCTTCCGTTGCAGTATGCAGATTTTGCACTATGGCAGCGGAGTCTTGTATCCGATACCGCGACCGCTACCGGGCGCTTCGACGGACAACTCGAATACTGGCAGTCGACGTTGGCCGACCTACCAGCGGTGCTTGATCTGCCAACAGATAGGCCCCGCGGTCAGGTGCGCTCTGCCGAGGGCGACACAGTGCGGTTCCAGGTGAGCGGCGACGTGCACCAACTGTTGCGAGGGTTTGCTCGTTCGCGCCGCACAACTCTGTTTGCCGTAGTCCACTCTGTCGTCGCGGTTCTGTTGGCACGGTTGTCCGGTCAGGGCGACGTCGCGGTCGGTACGCCCGTTGCCGGACGTACCCATGAGTCGGTGGACAACCTCGTCGGAATGTTTGTCGGCACAGTGGTTCTGCGTACTGCCGTCGATCCGGACCTCTCGTTCGACGACCTCGTGGCGCAGGTGAGTCGCTCGGACATCGAGGCGATGAGTAACAGCGATGTTCCGTTCGAACAGGTTGTGGCCGCACTCGATCCACCGCGCTCGGGTTCATTTCACCCGCTTTTCCAGGTGATGCTGGCTTTTCAGGATGCGGTTCCCACAGAGATCGAATTGGCCGGAGTGAGAGCGCGTCCCATCCCGATCGATCTACCGGTGTCGCGTTTCGATCTGCATCTGACTGTTGCGACAGATCCGGATCCGGAGCAGGCGCTCGACGTCCTGCTGACCTACGCCGTTGATATCTTCGACCGGGCGACGGCAGTGTCCATTGCGCAGCGATTCGCCGGGTTGCTTGCGACGTTGGTCGCCGATCCCGCCGCCGGGATCGGCTCGGCGGATATTCTCGGGCGCACCGAGCGAGAGTTGATCCTCGACAATTGGGGCAGTGGTCCCAAAACTGTTGTCGGAGTGCCCTGCACGTACTCCGAGTTGCTCGCCGAGCGAGCTGCACCGAGCAGCGACGCCGTGGCGTTGAAGTCGGCGGATGAGGTACTGACCGAAGACGAATTCCGATCTCGGGTGAACAGCTTGGCCAGGCTGCTGATCGATCGCGGAATTGGTCCGGAAAAGATAGTGGCACTGGAACTTCCGCGCGGAATCGACCTTGTCGTGTCAGTGCACGCCGTGCTGGCCGCTGGTGGAGCCTATCTACCGGTGGATCCCGGCCTGCCTCGCCCGAGGATCGACGCGATGATGTCAGCTGCCGGTGCGACGCTGACGATCACCGAGGCGGTACTGGCTGAATTCGACACTGCGCATTACTCGTCCGATCCGATCGAGGATTGCGACCGCATGCGCCCGCTGCTCGGTGGACATCCGGCATACGTGATCTTCACGTCTGGTTCCACCGGTGAGCCGAAGGGCGTTGTGGTGTCGCATGAGAGTCTGGTCAACCGTCTGACGTGGATGAGAGATGATTACTCCCTCGACCGAGAAGACGTGTTCCTGCTCAAGACACCGGCGACGTTCGACGTCTCGGTGTGGGAGCTGTTACTGCCTGCGGTGATCGGGGCAACGCTGGTGATCGCCTCGCCGGACGGCCACCGCGATCCGCGATATCTGGGGGAGTTGATCGACCGGTCACAGGTGACGGTGGTTCACTTCGTTCCTTCCATGCTGGATGCATTTGTCGGCTCTCATGTCGAGAGCGCACCCATGTTCCGGAGCCTGCGCATCGTATTCACCAGTGGCGAGGCACTGTCACTGACGAGTGCTGCCGCGCTTCACCGTTTGGCGCAGGTCGAGATGCACAACCTCTACGGTCCCACCGAGGCCGCTGTGGACGTCACCGCAGTCGAGGTGCCTCGCTCGGTGGCTCTGGACGGGCGGGAGATCTCGATAGGCTCCCCGGTAAGCGGCACCGCTGTTTACGTCCTGGATTCGCGATTGAATCCCGTCCCTGTCGGCGTGCGTGGAGAGTTGTATCTGGCGGGCGTTCAGTTGGCGCGGGGCTATGTCGGGCGGAGCGATCTGTCGGCCGGTCGCTTCCTCGCGAACCCGTTCGCCCCGGGCACACGGATGTACCGAACAGGCGACGTGGTCGCGTGGCGTGCTGACGGGACACTCGAATATCTGGGGCGCAGTGACTTCCAGGTGAAGCTGCGAGGTCAGCGACTGGAGCTGGGGGACATCGAGGCAGCCTTCGTCGGACTGCTGGGTGTTGCCGGTGCGGTGGCAACGGTGTACGAAAATCCGGCGACCGGTGCCGAAATCGCTGCCTACGTGATGCTTACGGGTGACATCGTTCCCGACACGGCACAGCTCCTGGCGGATGTGCGGCAGACTTTGCCTGCGTACATGGTGCCCAGCTCGGTCACAGTGCTGAGCGAACTCCCACTCGGTTCTACCGGCAAGCTCGATCGCCGAGCCCTGCCGACGCCGGAACGGCCGATCGACCGAGTGGTTCTCGCACCGCGAAACGCGGCCGAAGCCGAGATCGCCGAGGTGTTCCGCGCGGTGCTGGGCCACGACGAGGTGAGCGTCGACCGGGACTTCTTCGATCTCGGCGGAAATTCGCTGGTGGCCAATCGCATAATCGGTGAGGTCAACGCACGGGTGGGCGCTGACCTCCGATTGCGCGATATTTTCGACAATCCGACAGTGGCCGGGCTGGCAGATGCACTCGCGCAGTTGCCTCGCCGCATCGAGGAGTCCGCGCGTCTGGGGGAGCTGGCTCGGCCGGAGCGGTTGCCGCTCTCGCCGGCTCAGCAGAGAATGTGGGTTCTGAACCGACTCGATCCCTCGTCGGCGGCCTACAACATCGCCGGGGCAGTAACGGTGAACAACGACGTGAATGCCGCGGCACTTGTTGCGGCGGTGGGCGATCTGGTGATCCGGCACGAGGTTCTGCGCACGGTGTATGTCGAGAGCGGCGACGGCGTCGCACAGGTCGTCCAGGAAGCGGACGCACCAGGTACCGACAGTGCGGCAGTCACTTTCGAGGACTTGAGCGATACCGGTTCCGAACAGCGCACCGCGCGGATTCGTGAGTTGATCTCGGGCAGCTTCGATATCACTGCTCGTGGGCCATTGCGGGTGCACTGCCTCCGTGTCGGTACAGACCGCCACACACTCGTTCTGGTACTGCATCATATTGCCGGAGACGGCGCATCGATACCGATCCTGTTGCGGGAACTGGTGCAGGCGTACGTTGCTCGAGTTTCGGGCGGCAGCCCGCAGTGGGCTCCGCTGGTGCATCAGTATGCCGATTACGTGTTGTGGAATCGTGCGGCGATCGGTGACTCACGCGATCCGCAGTCTGTTGCGGGGCAGCAGCTTGCATACTGGCGAGAAGCGCTTGCCGACGCTCCGGCCCTGCTCGAACTTCCGTGGGACAGGCCACGAACCGATCAGCCCACTCAGCGCGGAGCGCGGGTCAGTTGCCCTCTGACGCCGGCTGTCCGCGAAGGCTTGGCAGATCTCGCCCGAGCGCAGCAGGTTTCGATGTTCATGGTCGTGCACGCCGGTGTGGTGGCCTTGCTGTCCCAACTGGGCGCGGGGTCGGACATCGTTGTGGGGACACCGGTTTCGGGCCGAAACGACCCGCGTTTGGCCGATACGATCGGCATGTTCGTGGGAACGGTGGCGTTGCGCACGGCAGTTGATCCCGTTGCCTCGTTCGGCGAGCTTCTTGCCGTGGTGCGCGCACAAGATCTCGCGGCGCTGGCAAATGCAGACGTCGCGTTCGAGCACGTCGTGGAGGCCGTCGGAGTGTTGCCGACACGAAGCCACCACCCGGTGTTCCAGAGCACGGTCACGGTCGCCGAATCGGCTGCAGACCTGGTGCAGATTGCGACCGGCGATCTCGGCGGCGTCGAGGTGGAACCAATCGACACCGGTTCGGTGCGCTTCGACCTCGAGTGGAGCGCAACGTCAACGCTGGGTGTCTCGGGTGAACCTTCCGGGCTGGATCTGGAATTGGCCTATGCCACAGACCTGTTCGACGAGTCGACGGCTCAGAGCCTGGTAGATCGGCTCGCACGCGTGTTGAACGTGGTTGCGGCCGACGCAACGATTGCCGTGCGTTCGATCGATCTGCGACTTGCCACGGATCAATTTCCGGAGGCCGTGCCGTTCGACGGAACGCGGCTGACGTTGCCCGAGATCCTGGAGGGTGGGGTTTCGCTCGGCACGACGGCACTGATCGATCCTGACCGCGGCGACCAGTTGTCCTACGTCGAGTTGGACCGAGCGTCGAATATTCTGGCGCGCACATTGATTCGACGCGGTTTCGGTCCGGAATCCGTTGTCGCGATTTTTCTACCCCGCTCGTTCGACTACGTGATTGCGGTGTGGGCAGTAGCAAAGTCCGGGGCCGCGTTCCTTCCCGTCGATCCGAATTACCCGGCCGATCGCATCGTGCACATGCTCGAGGATTCGGGTACGACGCTAGTTATAGGGTCTGACGTGGAACGGGTTCTGCCGGCGAATCTTTCTGCTCGGATCGAGGTGTTGGACCTCGGTGATCTGCGGAGCCGGAGTGAGCCGGATGGTGCCCCGATCGTGGACAGCGACCGACGCTCCCCGATCCGTTTGTCCAACGTCGCATATCTGATCTACACGTCAGGCTCGACCGGCACGCCGAAAGCAGTAGCGGTCACTCACGGTGGCCTGTCCGCATTTGTGGAGGCGCAGAAGCACTACGGAGTCGATGCCCGTTCGCGCACTATGCAATTCGCGTCGACGAGCTTCGATGCCTCGGTACTCGAGTTGCTCTTGGCGTTCGGTGTGGGTGCGGCGATGGTTGTCGTCCCCGACGACGTGTACGGCGGCACAGAGCTGACGCAGCTCCTTCGCGAACAGCACGTCACTCACGCTTTTGTGACCCCGTCTGCGTTGGAGTCGATGGATGCGCAACACCTACCAGAACTGTCGGTGGTCATCGTCGGCGGTGACCAATGCTCCGAGGCTCTGGTTCGGACGTGGGGCGACGGTCGACGGATGTACAACGCGTACGGACCTACCGAATCCACGGTGATGGCAACACAATGCGGTCCGATGGATCCGTCAGTGCCGGTGTCGATCGGCGCTCCCGTAGTGGGTACAACGGCCGTGGTGCGTGGGGACGGGCTTGTGCCGGTTCCCCCGGGTATCGAGGGTGAGCTGTATCTGTCCGGCGCTGCGTTGGCCAGGGGTTATCACGGAAGACCAGGCTTGACGGCGTCGCGCTTCGTCGCGGACCCGGACGGCGCGCCGGGTTCTCGCACCTATCGAACGGGCGACCGGGTACGTGTGACGGGTTCGAACGCCGCTACTCGAGAGCTCCGGTATTGCGGGCGCGGCGACGATCAGGTGAAGCTCCGGGGTTACCGGATCGAATTGGGTGAGGTGGAGTCGGCCGTAGCGACTTATCCGAATGTCGCTGCTGCGGTGGCGATCGCCTACCGTGGTCCGCAATCGTCCGAACCGGTGCTGGTGGCGTATGTGCTCGCTCACCGAGGTGTCGAGATTGAACGTGCAGGATTGCGCGCACACCTCGCGGCACATCTGCCGACGTACATGCGTCCGGCATCGATTACGTTCATCGATTCGCTGCCTGTGACGCCGGCCGGAAAACTGGATCGAAAAGCCCTGCCTGAACCTGTTTTCGAGCAACGTGTGTACGTGGCGCCGCGAACCGATGACGAAATGGCACTGGCCGGCATCTTCGAAACAGTGACCGGCTCGGCAACTGTGGGTATTCACGACGGATTCTTCGAGATCGGCGGCAATTCCTTGCTTGCCACTCGATTGGTAGCACGTGCAAACGAGGCATTCGACGCAGGGTTGAGTGTGCGTGATCTTTTCGACGCACCCACAGTGGCGGAGTTGGCGCCACGAATCACTCGGGGTGCTTCGACGCGTCCACCGCTGCGCGCGCTTGCACGTCCCGAACGAGTCCCGTTGTCGCTTGCGCAGCAGAGGATGTGGTTCCTCAATCGTTTCGATCCGACGTCGGCTACGGAGAACATTCCGATTGTGCTGCGTGTGACGGGTGACCTTGACGTGGTAGCGCTCGGGTCGGCGATCACAGATGTCGTAACACGGCACGAGGTGCTGCGGACGGTGTACCCGGATTCAGTGGCCGGTCCGTATCAGGACGTGCTGCCGCCGTCATCGCTCGACGCGGAGTTGCAAGCCGAGTGGACTCCGGAAACTTCTCTGCACGAGCGTATTCTGGCGTCGGCGAGAACACCCTTCGACGTCACCGCGAGGGTTCCGATCCATGTCGACCTGCTCCGGGTGGGTGGCCGAGATGCGGATGCAGTTCCCGTCCATGTACTGGTGCTGGTGGTTCACCACATCAGTGCCGACGGCTATTCGATGGCGCAGCTGGCGGCAGACACGATGACTGCGTACGCGGCTCGCATCAGCGGCTTCGCACCTACGTGGGAGCCACTCGAGATCCAGTACGCCGACTTCGCGATCTGGCAGCGAACGGTGCTCGGTGACGAGAAGGAATCGGGTTCGGTTGCTGCGCAACAACTCGGCTATTGGCGCGGGCAACTGAGCGGTGCCCCGGAAGTGCTCGATCTTCCCTGTGATCGTCCTCGGCCTGCACGACAGTCGTTTGTGGGTGCCAGATATCAGTTCGAGGTGAACGCAGAACTGCACACTTCGCTGCGCGATCTTGCCGCTGCTCGAGGCGTTACGGTGTTCATGCTCATGCACACCGCTTTGGCGGTGCTCCTGGGGCGACTTGCCGGCACCGATGACGTCACGATCGGAACTCCCGTCGCCGGCCGCGGCGAGCAGGCTCTTGATCCGGTGGTCGGTATGTTCGTCAATACCCTTGCGCTGCGGACGGTTTTGCCGCCGTCAACGAGTTTTTCCGATGCGGTCGACATGGTGCGAGAAGTGGATCTCGGTGCATTTGCCAACGCGGATATCCCCTTCGAACGGCTGGTGGAGGTACTGGAGCCGACAAGGACACAGGCTCATCATCCCCTGTTCCAGGTCGCACTCTCGTTCCAGAACCTTGGCGATATGACCTTTGCCTTGCCGGGGCTGGAGGTGTCCGTCGTCGATCCGGATATCGAACTGGCGGAATTCGATCTCCATCTGACCCTGGTTCCCGGCGCAGACGGCGAATCGGGACCCATGGCGGCGCAAATTGTCTACGCCACCGACCTTTTCGATTCCGGTACCATCGCCGACTTTGCCGATCGCTACCTCCGGATCATCGATTCCGCAATCGATTCTGTGGACCTCCCTTGTGGAGATATCCCGCTGCTGTCGAGTGCGGATCATCGCCGCATCGACGGGATTGCCAGTGGGGGAACCGGGTTGGTGCACGGAGCTGTGACACTTGCTTCCGAGTTTCACGCTCAGGTCGGGATCAGTCCGGACGCACCCGCGATCACCTCTGGCGATGAGACGTTGAGTTACGCGCAGATGCAGCAGCGGGTGTGCGCGCTGGCGCGGTATCTCGTCGAGCTCGGAGTTGGGCCGGAAACTCAGGTGGCAGTTGCTGTTCGGCGTTCGATCGACCAGGTGATCGCGATGTACGCGGTGGTCGAGGCGGGCGGCGCCTACGTGCCGGTGGAACTCACGCAGCCCACAGAGCGAATTGCGCTCGTGTTGGACACGGCTGCACCCAGCGTGGTGGTGACCGCAGGTGGTGCGGACGGAGTGGGCAGTGGAAGTTGGGTGGAGGTCGACCTTCATACACTCGATCTGAGCGGTCATTCCACAGGTGCGATGACCGATGTCGAGCGCCGCGCGCCGCTGCGTGGTGATCACCCGGCATACGTGATTTTCACGTCAGGGTCGACGGGTGTACCCAAGGGCGTCGTGGTACCTCATGCCGCGGTGGTCAATCAGTTGCGCGGGATGCAGCAGGAATACCCGATGGACGCGTCGAGTGCTGTGCTCCTCAAGACGTCGGCAGGCTTCGATCTGTCGATCTGGGAGTACTGGTGGGCGCTGCACGTGGGTGCCAGACTCGTGCTGGCACCGCAGGACTCGCAATTCGAACCCGAGGTGTTGCTGTCGGTCATCGAGAGGGAGTCGATCACCGACGTACATGTTGTTCCTTCGATGTTGCTGATGCTTACCGCAGCGGCCGCCGCCGGATTCCCCGAATGCGTGCGGAATGTGCTGTGCATCGGTGAGGAATTGCCGGTATCACTTGCAGCGAGGTTCGGCGCTATATCCCCTGCGAGCCTGCATAATCTCTACGGTCCCACCGAGGTAGCGGTCAGCGCCACTCGGCATCGGGTGTCCGGCGCCGACACCCGCGCGATACCTATCGGCCTGCCCGAACCGGGTGTGTCTGCGTACGTTCTGGACTCTCGTTTGCACCACGTTCCGGACGGAGTAGCGGGCGAGCTCTACTTGTCGGGAATTCAGTTGGCACGTGGATACCTGGGTCGTTCGGCGCTCACTGCCGAGCGCTTCGTGGCGGATCCGTTCGGTGCCCCGGGCGGTCGGCTCTACCGCACAGGCGACCTTGTCAGTCGTCGCCGCGACGGCTCGCTGACTTATCTGGGCCGGATCGACCTGCAGCTCAAGCTCCGTGGATTCCGCATCGAGTTGGGAGAGATCGAGTCGGCCCTGGCCGGCTATCCCGGTGTGGGAGAAGCAGTGGTGAGCGTCTACTCGCCGAACGGTGCCGACGCGCGACTCGTCGCCTACGTGAGCGCACCGAGTTCGGATCTGTTCGATCTCGAGGAGCTGGACAAACACCTTCGGTCCCGGCTGCCGGGATACATGGTGCCTTCCGTCGTCGAGGTGCTCGAGCAGTTGCCGCACAATGCAAACGGCAAAATCGACCGCGGCCGTCTGCCCGAGCCTCGAATCCCGCAGCGGGAGTTTGTTGCGCCCACGAATGCAACGGAACGATTGGTTGCCGCCACGGTTGCCGACGTGCTCGAACTCGAGAGCGTCAGCATGAATGACAACTTCTTCCAGGTCGGCGGAAACTCTTTGCTGGCAACACGAGTGGTTGCACGGCTGCGAGAGTCCGGTTCGGCAGAGATCGCGGTCCGGTCTGTCTTCGACGCGCAGACCGTCGCCGAACTGGCGGTTCTCGTCGGCGCCGCGGCGAGCAGTGCCGACCGTGGACCCGATTTGGTGAGGCGTCCGGCGGGCGCGGTAGTACCCCTGGCGCCTGCGCAGGAGCGGATCTGGGCGGCAAATCGCGCCCAGCAGGGCAGTGATTGGAATGTGCCGATTGCGTTGCGTCTACGGGGCAAGATCGACCACACGGTGCTGGCTGCTGCCGCTACCGATCTCTTGACCCGCCACGAATCGCTCCGCACGATCTATCCGCCGACGCCGGACGGACCCGTTCAGGTTGTCGTGCCGGTGGCCGACGTCCCCCTGGATCTGCAGCCGAAGCAGGTGTCGGAGGCGGAGTTGGCTGCGGTGCTGCACGGGTTCCTCTGGTCCGACTTCGACGTGACCACCGACCTTCCGTTCCGAATGCAAGTGCTGCAGTTGGGAACCGAGGAGTTTGTTCTCGCCATCGTTGTGCACCACATTTCCGCGGACGGGTATTCAATGGGGCCGCTGACGCGTGATGTTCTGATCGCGTATGCCTCACGTAGCGCCGGCCTCGAACCCTCGTGGCAGGAATTGCCGGTTCAATTCGGTGACTACTCGGTCTGGAAGCACAAGATTCTGGGTTCGGCGCTCGATCCGGACAGTGAACTGAATCGACAGGTTCGTCACTGGCAGAACGTTATCGGCCGGGAACCGCGTCCGATGCTTCGACTCGATCATCCCAGGCCGGCGGTGTGGCAGACGGCAGGCGAGACCGTCGAGTTCGACATCGATTCGCAGTTGCATGCTGATTTGACGGCGTATGCGCACGACCGGGGCGTCAGTCTGTTCATGATTCTCCAAGCGGCGTTTGCCGTTCAACTGAGCGCCCTCGCCGAGAATCCCGACGTTCGGGTAGCGACGGCAAACGCCGGTCGTGGCGATCGGCTTCTCGACGACATGGTGGGTAACTTCGCCGAAGACGTACTCATGCGGATACACGTCGACAAGGGGATCGCGTTCGATGATGTTGTCGAGCAGGTTCGTTCGTCGTTGCTCGACGGTTTGGCTCATCCCGACATCTCGGGCCCGCGGTTGATCGAGGCGCTGGGCTTGCCGGAGTCGGAGTCGATGAATGTGCTCTTCCCTGCGACGCTGATCCTCCAACGTGCCGAAGCCGGAATCGACATCGACGCCCATGGCCTGTCGGTTCGATCCGAGCCCTTCTCGAACTGTGTGGCGAAGCATGAATTGGAATACGCGATCACCGAACACTTCTCGGATAACGTGCCGAGTGGACTGACTGGAGCCCTGATCTATCCGGTGGCGTTACTGCGTCGCAGTAGTGCCGAACAGATAGTGCGGGACTACATCCGGATAGTGGAGTCGGTACTCTCGGCCGAAGGTCGTACTGTCGAGGAATTGGGGAGACAACTCACATGAGTAGCCATGTGGGGAGAAATTCGGCAAGGTCGGCAGGCTCAGCAGAATCCATCTCGGTGGTGATTGCAGCCTTCCACGCGTTGCCTCTCCTCGACGAGCAGTTGCACGCACTGGCAGGTCAGGACTTCGACGGCCGTTTCGAAGTGGTGATCAGTGACAACGCGGGCGAGTCTGCGCTGCGTACGCATGTGGAGGAGCATCCGCTTCGCGATCAACTGGCACTTCGCTGGGTCGATTCCTCGTCGGTGCCGGGAACGTCGTCCGCGCGTAACGTCGGTACGCGGGCGAGCCGGTATCCGTTTGTGGCGTACTGCGATCAGGACGATCGCGTTCATCCCGGGTGGCTCACCGCTATGGCGTCGGCGTCGGCGTCCTTCGATCTTGTTGGTGGCCCACTGGAGAAACACACCCTGAACGACCCGGTTGTGGCACGTTGGCGTGCGTTACCGGAACCTGACGAACTTCAAGTGCTCGGTCGTTTCCTACCGATCACCTTCGGCTGCAACCTCGGCATCTGGCGCGAGGTATTCGACGATATCGGGGGCTGGGACGAGAGCTATCCGGCAGCCGGAAGCGATGTCGAGTTCTGTTGGCGCGCGCAGATAAAGGGCTACACCTTGGGTAACAGCCCCGAAGCGATTGTCGCCTACCGCTTTCGGACGGGTATGCGCGAGTCGTGGCGTCAGGTGGTGAGTTACGCCGAGGAAGAAGCCAGAGTGGCGCGGCAGTACGACGCTCCTGGCCGCGCCTGGTACTGGCCGCTCGTGCATGCCGGTGTCGTGGTGGCATTGCTGCCGGTGTGGCCTTGGGCATGGTCACGTAGTCGTCGGGGCGAATGGGTATGGACCACCGGTAATCTGGTGGGCCGGATCAAAGGCAGTATCAAGTACCGCATCGTCTATCTCTGACTTTCAGAGGTAGTAGACACGGTTTTCGATGCTGCCACGGATGCGTCCGTAGAGATTGGCGAGGTGGAAGAGCCACATTCCCGTGGTGTTTCTCCGGACCTTCCTCGGAATCAAGGGATTTCGGAAGACAATGTAGGCAATCGTGTCAGCCAGGGCAATGGGCGACCGACGAGGCATACCGTGGTCGCGGAAACTCGCGTAGAGCTTGGCATCGGCACGTCCGCCCGCCACGTTCTGCCGCCAGTGTTCTAAGTACGAGTCACGCAGGCGGTAAGCGGTCACGGCGTCGGTGGCCTGTCCGAGAGTAAAGCCTCGCAATTGAAGTCGCACGCAGAACTCGAAGTCTTCGCCGGAACCGGTGAATTCCTCGTTCCATCCACCAAGTTCGTCGATGAGCGATCGGGGTGCGGCAAAACTGCAGCTCGGCGTGACCGGGAGGTATCCGTGGATGATCGGTAGAGTACCGCTTGCCGGAAGTGGCCGCCAGGAGGCAACGTCGGCAGAGTTGATCGACGCCGTTTCGAGAGTGCCGCCCACTGCGTCGTAGCGCGTGCATGCTTCCACCATCGCGCTGAGCCACCCGGAGTGGACGCGGTCGTCGGCGTCGGCGAATGCGATCAGCT
The DNA here is from genome assembly GCF_019334125.1 of Rhodococcus globerulus. Classification (NCBI taxonomy): domain Bacteria; kingdom Bacillati; phylum Actinomycetota; class Actinomycetes; order Mycobacteriales; family Nocardiaceae; genus Rhodococcus; species Rhodococcus globerulus. The sequence continues at coordinate 2,960,137 of NZ_CP079698.1, read as the reverse complement.
CGCCTTTGGACTGTGCCACACCGGCATTGCGGGCGTGCGCCGCACCGGGCTTGTCGCTGCTGTCGATCAGCCGTAGCGCGAGCGTGGTCGCGTGGGGATAGTTCTCCAGGTGCCGCCGAAGACCGTCGGTAGAACCGTTGTCGCTGACGATCACCTCGAAGCGGCCTACGTAATCCTGTGCGGCCAGCGCGTCCAGCTGTTCGTCGATCAGTTCGGTGGCGTTGTACGCGGGTATGACAACCGACACCAAGTCCGGGAGTGGGCTGGGCATCTGACCTCCGAATAGTGGGGACCCGAGCAGGTAGAACCCGAGCGCGCCTCCACTCTATTCGGTTGCCGCGAACTTCTGGGCCGTCAGAAAAGATGGGCTGTCAGAAAGATGGGCGTTCAGAGAAGCTCGTCCGCCTCGTCGCGTAGGGCGGCGCGCCTCTGGTGGCGTTTTACACCCAGGACGGCAGCCGTGAGTCCGATGAGCGCACCGACTCCACCGCCGGCCCAGGTCGCGATTCCCTCGCCCGGCCGAGCCATCAGTTGTGCGACGACGCCGATCAGTGCGATCACGTAGACGGACCCGGCCACGAGTACTCGGGGCTCGAGACCCCTCATGCTCGCGTAGACATCGACATCGTGAGCCTGTGCGTAGCGCAGCACCACCATCGAATAGACAAACCACCCGATGATCAGTCCGAATGAAATCCACGCGCCGGTTCGTCCGGCAACCCACGGCAGAATCGCGGCGGCGATCAAAGCGATCCAGTACGCCAGTTGGAACCCGACCGCTGAGGCTTCGTTCCACACGTCGCGTTGGCGCTCGTCCTTGTAGAAGTCGTCGTCCAGATCGCCGACGAACCGCAGTGCCTTCATCATCGTGCTCATACTGTCTCCTCGGCATGTTCCGGTAGCGGGAAGAGTGTTTCGACGGTGGTTCCCAGCGCTCCTGCCAGCCGTATTGCCAGGTAGACACTGGGTGCGTAGTCACCGCGTTCGATGGAGACGATGCTCTGCCGACTCACCTGGCCAGCTGAGGCCAGCTGCGCCTGGGTGAGCCCAACGAGGCGTCGGTGCTCACGCACTCGGTTGTCTCCGGCTCTTTCGACCATGGAAAAAGTAAAGGACACTTGTCATTCAATGTCAAGTAGACTTGTCACAGCGCTACACCTCGATCGGCGGATGCAATCTATCCATCGTCCACTGCCGATTGCGCCGGGCGGCAAGCGAACTGGCGGTCAGTGATGCGATCAGAACCCCGCTGAGCACCGCGATGGACACCCAGAGCCTAGAGTCGATTCCGCCTACCGTGAGCTGGCGCAGACCGTTGACGGCGTACGTCATCGGATCGAACGGATGAATGATCTGGAAGGGTTTGGCTGTGGTTTCGACGGGATAGATTCCGCCGGCCGAAACCAGCTGCAACATCAGGAACGCCAGGGTGACAACGCGTCCGACGGACACACCGAATATCGCGTTGAAGGCTTGGATGAGTGCCATGTAGGTGGCGGTGATGAGAATGAGGAATCCGACGGTGCCCGCGACATGCGTGGCATGCAGTCCCACTCCGAAGTGCACCACCACGTACATGACGATCACCTGGCAGATGCCGATCAGCAGTGCCGGCCAGTACGACGCCAACACAACGCGCAGCGCTCCCAGTCCGTTGGCGATCGGGCGGTTCTGTAGTGGCTTGAGCAACATCCACGTGATGATGCCGCCCACGAACAATGCGAGAGGCAGGAAGAACGGAGCGAAACCGGTGCCGAAGGTGGCGGCTCGGTTCTTGTAGGTTTCCTGCAGTTCGACCGGACTGGAGAGCGTTTGCGCTGCCGCGGTGCGCTGCTCGTCAGTCCAACTCGGCACCTGTCCGGAGCCTTCGGTGAGCTTGGTGGCAAGTTCGGACGCGCCGGCCTGCAATTTCGGGGTTCCCTCGGCGAGCTGAGCAGCGCCGTCGGAGAGTTCGATACTGCCGTCGGTGAGCTGAACGAGACCACTGCTCAGCGTTTGGGCGCCGGCATTGACCTGTTGGCCTCCGTCGCGGAGCTGGACGAGTCCGCTGCGCAGTTCGCCGCCGCCGCCGACTGCCGCGCTCAGGCCGGCACGGAAGGTGCTCGACGGATCTCCGAGTTGATACGCGAGTTGCTGTGCGCCGCTTTTGAGCTCGGCCAGTTGCCCCATGGTGGATTCGCCGAACCCTTGGGTGCGCAGGATGTCTTGGGCGGGTGCCAACGCGTTGGCGATCTGCTGCGAAACGGGATCGGGATTCAGGCGCAGTGCTGCCACGGCTTGGCCCACCAACTGTGTTGCCTGAGCTTGCGTGTCGCCCAGAACATTCAGGGTGTCGACAACCTGGGTGACGCCGCCGCTGAGTTCTGTTGCGCCGTTGCCCAGTTGACCGGCACCCACATCGAGTTGTCCCAATCCGTCGGTGAGCGCCAGGATTCCACCGGTTGCGGTGTCGATTCCCGCAGATAGTTGCGCGGTACCGCCGGCAAGGGTGGCGGCGCCGTCGCGGGCGGTCACCATGTTGTCCGCCAAAGTCTTCGAGCCACTGGCAAGTTGGGCTGCGCCGTCGTTTGCGGTTGTCATGCCTGCGGAGAGTTGTTGTGCTCCGTCAGCGGCCTGTTTCAGCCCGGCGCCCGCGTCGGTGAGTCCCAGCAACACGGTCTCGACGGATTGTGCGCCGATCGTGGCGCCCACCTGGTTGAGAATCTGCTGGGCGGCATTTTGGCCGATGATCGTGGCCAGGTAGTTGTTCACGTCGTTGAAGGCGAACTGCAACTGGGCTTTACGTGGGTTGTCGGACGTGGGCGAGGCGACCGCTTCACTGAAATTCTCGGGCAGTGTCAACGAGAAGTAGTACGTGCCGTCCGAAACGCCCTGCGCTGCTTCGTCAGGGGAGACGAGGTGTAGGTCCAGTTCGCCGGAGTCGAGGAGGGCTTGGCTCACCTGATCACCCGCGTTGAGTTCTTTCCCTTGAACCATGGCGCCGCGATCGATGTTGACCAGCGCGACCGGAACCTTGTTGACCTCGCCGAACGGATTCCAGAACGCCCACAAGTACATTGCGCCGTACAACAGTGGCATGAGGATGATGGTGACGAGTGCGATTCGGGGCATGACTCCCCGGGAGAACCGCTTGAGTTCGGTTCCGAGTGACATTCCTGCAAGCATCGCCGCTACCTCGCGCCTTCTTGATCGGGATAGGTGACATCGTCGCGCAGAGTGAGCACGTCGACCGGTGACCCTTCGGGCAGCGGATTCACCGTGGAGCAGATGACGGTCTGATATCGCCCAAGGTCGGCGAGTCGCTCCACCAGGTAGGCGCGCTCGTAATCGCGTCGTACCTGCTCGAGGTCGTCGATGACAAGCACCGCGGTCTTCTTGGTGTTTGCGACGGCGATCCGCAGCAAGGTGGCTTCGAGTTCACCGAGATCGCTGACGTATTGACCCAGACGCGGTAGTGGGTGATCGCCGAACACCGGCCCGCAGACGGCGGCGAGTTGCTCGTCACCGGCGCGGCCGATCAATTTGTACCATGGTGCATCCCAACGGATCTGCTCCGTGACGAGGTCGCGAACGGTGACCGACTGTGCCAGTTCGTCGATGTCCTCGAAACCGGCGATGGAGCAGATGTCGAAGATGTCGCGCGGGCGGGTACGTCCGAATACGCTCAGTGACCCGGAACTGGGCTTCAATCGCCCGCTCAGTGCCAGGAGCAGTGAGGTGCGTCCGGATCCGGCCGAGCCTTCGATGACGGTGACGCCGCCGGCTCCGATGTCGAGGTCTACCGGGCCGAATACCGGGCCCCACGGTCCGTCGAGGCGTAGTCCCCGCGCTGTTACTGCTGTCTCGCGCGTGTACTCGGGCTGGGATTCGTACGCCTCGTGCGGAGCGGCCACGGCGATCACCTTTTCGGGTTGGAGTCGGCAGTGCTGGTTCAGCCAACCACAGACAACCCGAACTGGTGCCCCGAGTGGGCGGCCGATCGTGAAGGTTTTTGCTCGCTGCGCGAGTAAAAACCTTCACGATCAGCGAACTGAAACGGGTCCGGCCGCCGAGGGAAAACCCCTCAGCGGCCGGACCCGGTTCAGTCGATCAGAATGCAGCTTCGTCGATCTCCATGATGTCGTTCTCCGTGTTGGCGATGATCTCGCGCGACGCGGTGAGCTCCGGCAGTACGTTCTTGGCGAAGAAGGACGCGATGGCGACCTTGCCCTCGTAGAACGCCTTGTCCTTGTCGGAAGCGCCGTTGTCCAGCGCTGCGATAGCGATCTCCGACTGGCGCAGCAGCTGCCAGCCGATGATCAGGTCGCCGACAGCCATCAGGAAGCGCACCGAGCCGAGTCCGACCTTGTACAGCTCGGAAGGCTGCTCCTGAGCGCCCATGAGGAACCCGGTGAGGGTTGCCGCCATGGTCTGGACGTCTTCGAGGGCGGAAGCGAGCAGTGCGCGTTCCGCCTTGAGGCGACCGTTGCCTGCTTCACTGTCGATGAACGTCTTGATCTGTCCGGCAATGTGAGCGAGGGCGACACCGCGGTCACGAGCGATCTTGCGGAAGAAGAAGTCCTGCGCCTGGATGGCGGTGGTTCCTTCGTACAGCGAGTCGATCTTGGAGTCGCGGATGTACTGCTCGATCGGGTAGTCCTGCAGGAATCCCGAGCCGCCGAGGGTCTGGAGGCTGTCGGTCAGGTACTGGTATGCGCGCTCGGAGCCGACGCCCTTGACGATGGGGAGCATGAGGTCGTTGACGCGGAACGCGGTGTCCTTGTCGGCGCCCGAGACATGCTTGGCGACGATCTCGTCCTGGTGCGCCGCGGTGTAGAGGTACACCGCACGCAGGCCTTCGGCGTATGCCTTCTGCATCGCGAGGCTACGACGCACGTCGGGGTGGTGCGTGATGGTGACGCGCGGTGCGGCCTTGTTGGTCATCTGGGTGAGATCGGCACCCTGGACGCGCTGCTTTGCGTAGTCGAGAGCGTTGAGGTAGCCGGTGGAAAGGGTGGAGATAGCCTTGGTGCCCACCATCATTCGAGCGTGCTCGATGACGTCGAACATCTGCGCGATGCCGTTGTGAACCTCGCCGACCAGCCAGCCCTGGGCGGGGACGCCGTGGCCACCGAAGGTGAGCTCACACGTGGTGGATGCCTTGAGGCCCATCTTGTGCTCGACGTTGGTGACGAAGACGCCGTTGCGCTCGCCGAGTTCGTTGGTCTCGAAGTTGAAGTGCGTCTTCGGGACGAAGAACAGGCTCAGACCCTTGGTGCCGGGGCCGGCGCCTTCGGGGCGAGCGAGGACGAGGTGGAAGATGTTCTCGAACAGATCATCCGAGGTTGCGGACGTGATGAAGCGCTTGACGCCTTCGATGTGCCAGGAGCCGTCGTCCTGCTTGATCGCCTTGGTGCGGCCGGCGCCGACGTCGGAGCCTGCGTCGGGCTCGGTGAGGACCATGGTGGCGCCCCATCCGCGTTCGACAGCAGTGGCTGCCCAGCTCTTCTGCTCTTCGGTGCCGTTGTTGAACAGCACGTCGGCGAAGGAGGGGCCGGCCTGGTACATGAATGCGGCCGGCTGCGCGCCGAGGAGCATTTCGGCGATCGCCCACACGACCGTGCGGGGGACGGGTACGCCGCCGACCTCTTCGCTCAGGCCCATGCGGAACCACTCGGCGTCCCACATGGTGCGGAAGGACTTCTTGAAGGATTCGGGAAGCGTTGCCTCGTGGGTCTCCGGGTCGAAGACAGGCGGGTTACGGTCGGCGTCGGCGAAGGACTCGGCGAGAGGTCCCTCAGCCAGTCGTGCGACCTCGGCCAGCATGCTGCGGACGGTGTCGGCATCGAGATCGCCCCAAGCGCCTTCGCTCAGTGGCTTTTCCAGTCCGAGTACCTCGAAGAGGTTGAACTCGAGGTCCCTGACGTTGCTCTTGTAATGGCCCATGTCTGCTTCTCCCAGTGAGGTGGTGCGGTCCAGCACTCCTAGTACCGCCCGAAGTTTATTACTCGTCGGTAACTTAATACATGTTACTAGTCGTTCTTTCAACTGCCAACATCGAATTTCCGTCCGATGACAAGTGCGTCGATCGCGATTCCCGTTTCGGTGTGTCTGTGCGGATTTCCGGCGATCTCGAAACTGAGCCGGTTTCCGAATTCTTCCATCAAATCCTCTGGCGTGTAGAGGATTTCGGGATCCTGTGGTCCGCCGACGCCGTAATCGACGTTGCTTCGGTCGTGACCCAAAATCATGAGGATTCCGTCAGGTTTCAGAGAATTTATGGCACGGTTCACAACCAACGTGCGCTGTGGTGCCGGCAGATGGAGGTACAGAACGAGCGCAAGATCGTAATTGTGGCCGTACTCGACCGTGGTGACGTCACCGCAGCGGTAGTCCAGTCGATCGACCACGGAGCGTGGGGATCGGGAGGCGATCGTGCGGGCCTTGTCGATCGCGACGGCCGAGTAGTCGATGCCGGTCACTTCCCAGCCTCGTGTTGCCAGCCACAACGCGTTGCGGCCCTCTCCGCAGGCCAGGTCCAATGCCTTGCCGTGGGGGAGGGCCGTCGCGTATTCCACCAGAAGCTCGTTCGGGGGAGCGCCCCAGACGAGTTCCGATCGTTCGTACTTCTTGTCCCAGTCGGCCGCGTCCATAAGTGACGACGGTAGTGGTACTCAGTGCTTGTGCAGTGCCGCCCGCGTCGGGACGGCGATCGACAGGAATCCCAAGGCGGCAGTGACGGCAACGATCGATCCGTAGACCGCCGGCGAGACGGTGGGTACCGGCGCGCCGGAGACGGCTATCGCGATCCCCACCAGCGGAGGTATGGCGATCAGCGTCCCGACCACAATGGCGATACCGACCACCATGACGGATTCGATCCGCATCATTGCGCGAACCTGACTGGTTCTGGCGCCCACGAGTTGCAGTAGGGCAAACTCTCGCGCGCGTTCCGCCGTGGCCGCGACCAAGGTGTTCACAACAGCGACAGCCAGATAACCCAGCAGAACCAGGACCGCGAGGATGCTCACCCAGGACTGCATCCGACGCTCGTCGGCGCCGGCGGCCCCGAACTGGTCCTGGTTCATTGCCGAGATAGAGGAGAAGGACTGCAGTGACTGCTGCACCTCATTGATGCGTCCAGGTTCGGCGCGCACCAGAACCGTGTCGATCAGCGCGTCGGTGGAGTGTGTCCGCAGCGTATCGACTGGCAGAGTGACGTCGCCGAAACCGAGTCCACGACCGTACTTCGCGACAACCAACGGATGTATCACCGTGCCGTCGCCGAGATGGAGATCGATGCGACCACCGACGCGGGCACCGAGGGCGAAGGCACCGTCGCTGCTCACGGCAACGGTGTCGTCGGTCAGATCGGCCAAATCTCCCTCGACGACATCGAGGTCGAGAGTGGACGCGGCGTGAGCGGCGTCGATTCCTTGCGCGGAGATCGGGGTGACCGCTGCGCCTGCCTCGTCACCACTCGTCACCGGCAGGACCTGACTGCGGACGACGGGGTTGGCGCCGCTCACTCCCGGAATTGCCCTGACGGAATCGACGAGCGCGGGTGCGATGCCGGCCGGAGCGCCCACGATCAGATCTGCGGTCACTCCCTTGATCGACTGATCGGTTGCCTCGGCGGCGACGGTTGACTGGCTGAAGAACTGCACGGAGCCCAGGGCGATGGCCAGAGCGAGCGGCACGATGGCGGAGGAGAGCCGACGCGAATGAGATTCGGCATTTGCGGCGGCCAGAACTCGCGGCGCTCGGGTGCTACGGCGCAGTGGCCCGCCGACGGCCCGGATGATGGCGCGCACGAGCAGTGGGCCAAGCAAGGCGACGGAGAAGATCAGAAACAGCGCGCTGCTGCCCGCTCCGGCAGCTGCAGCCTCGCCGGGCAGGAACGCCGGGAGTGCGGACATACTCAGACCGAGGACGCCGAGCACGGCTCCGGTGACAATCCTGGGCCTACTCAATTCGGCTGGGCCGCGCTCGGATTCGCGCAGCGCCTCGGTAGGTTCGAGTTTTGCCGGGCGGCGGGCAGCCACCGCCGCTGCGCCCCGCGCGGTCAGAACGCAGATGACAAACGCGCCCAAAGCGGGAATCGGGCTGTATACCAAGGCAAAATCGGGAGGGATGACGCCGGCGCTCGCGAACTGTGCGCCCAGAACTTTCGCGAGCAGGAAGCCGGGGATCAGCCCGAGGGCGGCTGCGGCGGTAGCGACGAGGAGCACCTCGCGTCCGATCATCGTGTGAATCTGGCGCGTGGTCGCGCCGATTGCGCGCAGCAGAGCAAATTCTCGACGGTGTGCGTTGATCGAGAGTGACAGCGTGCTGGACACGACAAACATGGCGACCATCAAAGCGAGACCCGCAAACGACGCGCAGAGCGCGATCAACTGGGTCCGCGCAGCACCGGCGTCGAGGAATTCGATGCCGCCACGCGCGGTGCCGGCCGAGATCTCAGCGTCGGTGCCGGACAGGGCCTCGCGGGCGAGAGCGGCCGCGTTCACGCCTTCGGGTGCGATCACACCGACGGCGGTGACCGAGCCGTGATGCGGCCACAACCGTTCGGCCTCCTGGTCTTCGAGGAAGACGAGTGCCGGACGGTCCGGTGATGCTTCGGAATCCGAATCGGCTGTGCCGACAACGGTGTACTCGTCCACTATCCCGCCGTGCGCCAGCGTGATTCGCTCACCGACGGCAGCGCCGGTGGTGGAGACAACTTCTTTGCTGTTCTGCGGTGCGCGTCCTTCGGTCAGTGAATATGGTGCCAATTGCGCTGTACGCCAAGGATGTGCGTCGAGTACGACGCCGTCGGCGGTGCTGACGGGGACGGAGATATCGGGAACGACGGTGGCATCGAGTGCATCGAGCTTGTGAACCACATCGCTATCGAGCAGAACCCGCTCGGCAAAGGGCTGATCGGCGTCTTCCTTGACCGCCAATGCCTGCGGCGCACTGACGACGGCGTCGGCTCCGGCGTAGAGATGCGGCGAGACTCCACCTCGCACTCCCGATTCCAGCAGAATGCCCAACGCGCAGGTGAGGAGGGCGGCGCAGAACACGGATACGAATACGGCGACGAAGCCGGAGCGGTGTGCCTTCAGGTGGGCAACGGTATGAGCTTTCACGGTCACCAGTCCCCGAGGTGCGTCATGCGCTCGGCGACCTGCGCCGGAGTGGGCCGGTCGATGTGCCCGACCAGTTTTCCGTCGGCCAGAAACAGCACGCGGTCGGCATACGACGCGGCAACGGGATCGTGGGTGACCATGACAACGGTCTGATCGAACTCGGCAGCGGTGTGGCGCAGAAGTTCCAAAACCTGCTTCGCGCTGCGTGAGTCGAGCGCGCCGGTGGGTTCGTCGGCAAAAAGCGCGTCGGGTCGAGTGATGAGTGCTCGGGCGATGGCAACTCGTTGTTGTTGTCCGCCGGACAGTTCGGCGGGTGCGCGATTGCGCAACGCACCGAGTCCGACGGACTCCAGAACGAAGGTCAGATAGTTTTTGTCGGCAGTGCGTCCGGCGAGGAGTAGGGGGAGTGTGACGTTCTGTTGCACGGTCAGCGCGCCGAGCAGGTTGTACGCCTGGAAGACAAAACCGACATGATCGCGCCGGAAGATGCTGCGGGCCTTCGGCTTCAGTCGAGATACGTCGGTGCCGCCCAGCCAGGTCGATCCGCTGGTCGGGCTGTCGAGACCGGCAGCGCAGTGCAGGAAGGTGCTCTTGCCCGAACCGGACGGGCCCATGACCGCGGTGAACGTGCTGCGGGGCAGGGTGAGGCTGACATTGTCGAGAGCAGTGACGCCGCCGCCCTTGCCGTAGACCTTGCTGACTCCCTCGAGACGAACAGCCGCAGTGGTCGCCGTCGGCGCGGGGGGATTGAGGACCGCGTGTCGATTCTTCATGAATTCAACGCTATGGAGATTCGGCGCATCCCGACATCCTGCAGAGTCCCGAATCAATGGTGTAGCCAGCTGTAGTGGATCTGCGCGGTGAGTGCGGCATGCTGGGACGGTGAAGCAGAGGTTTCGGGCAGTGCGCTACGTGCTTGTCGAGGGTTGCGCCGGCGTGGTGTCCCTGGCTTTGGTGATAGCGGGCATGGTCCTGCTCTCGTTGTCGGTGCTGATCGTGGGGTGGGCGCTGGTTCCGTCGTACGTGCGTGTGTTGCGGTGGTGGGCGGATCTTGCCCGTGCTCGTTCGGCTCGCTACTCGGGTTCTGCTGTTCCCCATCGCTATCCGCCCATGCCGGCCAATCCGGGGATAGGGGATCTGCGTCGACTGCTCACCGAACGGTCGACGCGACGCGACGGCGGCTGGTTGGTTCTCCACGCGATGGGAGCGCCCGTCGCCGGACTTCTCACCGTCGCGTTGCCACTGGGCGCGCTCAATACCTTTGCGGTTCCGTTCTATTGGCAGGCAATGCCCGCCGACGAGCCGGTGTCCAATCCCTATCCCGTGACGTCGTGGTTGGGAGCGGCCGGCATGCCCGTCGTGGGCGCTCTGTATTTGTTGTTGGCGTGGTGGCTGATTCCGGCGATGGCGCGGTGGTTGTCTCTGTTGGCGTCGTCTCTGCTGGCGAAGGATGCCCGGGCAGATCTGTCGCGGCGGGTGAGCGAATTGACCGCAAGTCGTGCGGCGGCGTTGGACGCACACTCGGCAGAACTCAAACGCATCGAGCGGGATCTGCACGACGGTGCCCAGAATCGTCTGGTGGCGGTGGTGATGATGCTGGGAATGGCCGAGCGGGCCCTGTCGAACAATCCGGATCAGGCGCTTCCGCAGGTGCACCGGGCGCAGGCGGCAGCCACGGAAGCACTGAGCGAGCTACGGGCGCTTGTTCACGACATCTACCCGCCGATTCTCGACGAACTCGGGCTGGACGGTGCGGTGTCCGCTCTTGCTGGACGTTCAACCGTGCCCTGTGTGCTCGAGATCGAGAACCTACGACGCGCTCCCGCCGCGGTGGAGGCCGCTGCCTACTTCGTGGTGGCCGAGGCGCTGACCAACGTCGCCAAACACAGTGGAGCACACGCCGTCACTGTGCGAGCGGCCACGAAATCCGATCCTGAGACCATGACAATCGATGTTCTCGACAACGGACACGGCGGCGCGAGCGAGCGCCTCGGGGGCGGTCTCGCCGGCATCAGGCGTCGGGTCGAAGCATTCGAGGGAACTGTGGTCCTGGACAGTCCGGCCGGTGGGCCGACAACGATGAGGGTGGAACTGCCGTGCGGATACTGATTGCCGAGGACGATGCTTTGCTGCGTGAGGGACTGGCGCTGCTGTTGCGCGGGGAGGGCTACGAGGTCGTGGCGGTGCCGGACGCGGACCAGTTCCTGTCGGTGTTCGAGGAAACGGCCCCAGACGCCGGTGTCCTGGACGTGCGGATGCCGCCCACGTTCACCAACGAGGGTCTGCGGGCCGCGATAGAGGTTCGCAAGGCACGGCCAGGCTTCCCCGTTCTGGTCCTCTCGGCGTACGTGGAGGACCGCTACGCCGGTGAGCTGCTCGCGGGTGGCGCAGGCGGTGTGGGATACCTCCTGAAGGAACGTGTCGGCAAGGTCGCCGAATTTGTCGACGCTCTCGAGCGGGTGATCGGCGGCGGAACCGTCATGGATCCCGAGGTGGTATCCCAACTGATGAGCCGTCGTCGCGCCGACGATCCCATTCGCGCACTCACTCCGAGGGAATCGGAAGTGCTCGGTTTAATGGCAGAAGGGTTGGGAAATCAGGAAATCGCGCACAAACTGGTTGTCAGCGACACTGCTGTGAGCAAGCACATAGGAAATATCTTCGCGAAGCTCGGCCTGTCGACTTCCCAAAGCGGACATCGTCGGGTTCTAGCTGTTCTAGCCCATTTGCGGGCTTGACCGAACATCTGGACGGCGGACGCGCCGCAAGCGTAATGTGAGCCAGCCTCATGTTGTTGTCGTAACCTAACGGTGACCTGAGAGGCGTGGGCGTATGTCCGCTACGTAACGTGTGATCTCGGAAACGAGTCAAGCACCTGAAGCAACGAGGAGATCGATCAATGGGTAAGCCGATTGCCAGTGTGGCCGGAGGTCGGCAGTCCGTCCTTCTCGGGCTCGGCGTTCACCGCCCTGAGCGGGTTGTGACCAACGACGAGATCTGCGAGACGATCGATTCCACGGACGAGTGGATTCAGACCCGCACAGGCATCAAGTCGCGCCGCTTTGCCGGCGACGGCGAAGGCGTCGTCGCGATGTCTCTCGGTGCCGCACGTGGCGCCCTGGCTGCCAGTGGCATCGCTCCCGAGCAGATCGGCGCTGTCATCATCGCCACCTCCACCTACGACCTGCAGACGCCGCAGGCCGCATCGGTGATCGCTCACGAACTCGGTATGAACGGTCCGGCCGCATTCGACCTGGCTGCCGGCTGTGCCGGATTCAGCACCGCACTCGGTGTCGCCAACGACCTGATCCGCGGCGGAACTGCCGACTACGCACTTGTCGTCGGCGTCGACCGCATGAGTGACACCACCGAGCCGACCGACCGCAGTGTGCGCTTCATCTTCGGCGACGGCGCCGGCGCCGTCATCGTCGGTGTCAGTGACACCGTGGGAATCGGCCCCGTCGAGTGGGGTTCGGACGGAAGTCAGTCCGACGCCATCAAGCAGGAGCCGAGCTGGCTCGAGTTCATCGAGAAGCCCGAAGGCGCTCGGCCGTGGATCAAGATGGCCGGCACGGCCGTATTCCGTTGGGCTGCTTTCGAAATGGGCAAGGTTGCCACGCGCACGCTCGAGAAGTCGGGTCTGACCATCGATGACATCGACGCGTTTGTGCCGCACCAGGCCAACCAGCGCATCAACGAGGTCATCGCGCGCAGCATGAAGCTGCCCGAGGGATTCCCGGTCTCCAACGACATTGCCGAGACGGGCAACACGTCCGCAGCTTCGGTGCCGCTGGCCATGGAGCAGATGCTCCGCGACGGCCAGGTCAAGCCGGGCGACAAGGCCCTGTTGGTCGGCTTCGGTGCCGGACTGTCCTACGCCGGCCAGGTCGTCATCCTGCCGCCGCTCGGAACTGATCCGAACGCCTGATCTTCCTCACAGACGAGAGCCCGCGAACCGAACAGGTTCGCGGGCTCTCGTTATGTTTGGTTCGGCTCAGCGGGTCGGCGACGACAGTAGTGGGATCAGTAGTTCGTCCGGTGTGAGGGCGCCGTGCTGACCGGGCAGCCCGGCCAGGCCTGATTCCACCGAGCGGCGCACCACAGCAACATCGTCGGTGGCGATGGCGATGACGTCGCCGATTCGCCCGTGAAACGCGGAATGTACTGAGGGGCCGAATAATCCGGCGACAATGCCCTCGGCCCGTGTGCCGATCCACATCCGGTCGCCGAGTTCGGCTCGCCACCGCGCAGCCACGTCGGCTGCCGCACCTTCGCGGGTGTGGATGTGCCGGCAGCGTGGTTCGCCGGCGAGCGCGAGGACGTCTTTGGACAGGACCGGCGAGTTGTCGTAGTCGATTTTGTTTGCGTCGGTGATCTCGACCATTCCGTGGTCGGCGGTCACGATCAGAGTCACGTCCGGACCGAGAGCAGCGGCGAGTTGTTCGACGACACGATCGACCAGTGACAGTTGCTGGAGCCACGGCTCCGATTCAGGTCCGTACACATGCCCGAGGGCGTCGATCTCGCTGATATAGCAATACGTGAACGTGCGCTCCGCGGATTTTGCGACGGCAACCGTGCGAGCCACCAGATCGCCGTACGCCTGAATGCCGGCAAAAGCTGCCCCGCGCATGCCCGCGCGAGTAAGTCCGCTGCCGTCGAACTTGGACGGGACAACCGTCGTCACAGTGATGCCTGCGGCCTGCGCCCGGTTGAACGTCGTGGCTTCCGGTTGAAGAACCTCGGGGACGATCGAATCGGCGTACGACTCTTTTTTCCCGGTGGGATGCCATCCGAGCCAGTTGAACACCGCATCGGCTTCCTCGACGTACGACTGGTAGCCGGTAATGCCGTGCGCGCCCGACGGGAGGCCGGTTCCCAGGGACACGATGCTGGTGGCCGTCGTCGTGGGAAATCCGGCGCGGATGGGGGAGCCCACCCAAGAGTTCAAGTACGGGGCATGCTCGGCATTGCGCGCCAGGAGATTGGCTCCCATACCGTCGACCAGCAAGATCACCGTTCTCTTGCTGGGTGGCAGATTCAGTCGATTGGCCTCGCCGGCAACTCCCAGCGAGGCGAGAATTGACGGCGCAAGGGTCGACAGTGTCGGTTGTGAGTACACATCGAGGAGAGGTGCGGGGGCGGGCATCCCATGAGATTAGGCGGTGAACGCCGAAAACTGCATACCTTCTGGGCATGCGTTCAAATTGGGGGCGAAGCCCCCGTGCGCCTTTTTGGTAGTCGGCGCTACCGGAAAGGCGCACAGGGCCGCAGGCCCTCAGCCCACGATGGTCGAAATACGGAACGCCGCCCCTAGTGGATCTGCGACACCCGCCAGGCGTCCGAACGGGGTGTCCTCAGGGGCCGCGATGACGCTGCCACCGAACTCGACGACCTTTGCGACCGCGGCATCGGTGTCGTCGGCGCCGAAGTACACCTGCCAGAAGGACGGCACCTCCGTCGGCAGGAACGAACTGGCATCCATGACGCCGGCAATCGCGGGGCCGCCCAGCTTGGCCTGTGAATAGCGGAACTCGTCCGTGTCACCCATCGACTCGAACTGCCAGCCGAACACATCCGCGTAGAACGGCAGAGCCGCCGTGTAATTCTTCGACATCGTCTCGTGCCATACCGGAGCGCCGGGAACTCCGACCACACCGAATCCCTCATGCTGATCGGGCTGCCAGATTCCGATCACCGCACCGGCCGGATCGCCGACAATCGCCATGCTCCCCTGCTCGCCGACCTGCATGGACGGCATCATGATCGTGCCGCCGGCCGCCTCCGCTTTGGCGGCCGAGGCAGCCGCGTCGGAGGACGAGATATAGGTGGTCCAGATGTTGCCGTACGGATTGCCCTCCTGCTGGGGGCCGAGACCGGCAATGGGCTGCCCGTCCTTGCTGAAGATGGCGTATCCGCCGTACTGCGGATCGTCGTTGCCGTCGACCTGCCAGCCGAACACGTTGGTGTAGAAGTTCTTCGCGACCTCGGTGTCCGAACTGGTGAGGTCGATCCAACAGGGAGTTCCGTCGAGCATGAGTTCCTCCTGTGCGTCGTTGTGGTAGTCGACGCTACCGAAAAGGCTCACGGGGCCGCAGGCCCTTCAAGGAGTCGGGCACGCACCTCCGCATCAGTTGCACAGTCGATCGCCGTCCACGCCAGTCCCAGCGCGCCGTCCAGGACGGCTTTGTCGCCGGTCTCGGAGCGGCAGTACGCAGTGAACTCGGGCTGGTGATTGCCGGAGCCGTTGCATTCGATTCCGATGATGGGATGGATGGTCGGGATGCGGTGCGAGACATTGCCCATGTCCGTCGATCCGGCTGCCGGACCGTTGTAATCGAAGAACGTGCGACCGAGAGCCTCGAGATTCTCCTGGTACAGAACGCTCAACTGCTGATCCCACCGTGACTCCGCGTATGCGGGCGACGGTGACGTCATCGCGATGTCGCAACCCGTCGCGATGGCACCGGCGGTGAAGCACTGCTCTACCTTGGGCTGGGCTGCTTCGACGCCGCCCAGCGTTTCGGCTCGGACGGCGTACGTTCCGTGGGAACTACCGGGAATGACATTGGGTGCGACTCCGGCGTCGCTGACGTAGCCGTGAACTTGAACGTCCTTCGGAAGATGCTGTCGCAGTAGACCGATGCTCACCTGGGCGACGGTGAACGCGTCGGCCGCGTTGACGGCGCCGACGGCAAACGACGCGTGTGAGGACACCCCGGTGTACTCGACGTCGAGGTGCGAGATGGCAAGCATGTTGGGGGCGCGCAGGTCTCCCGCGCCGGGGTGCACCATCATGGCGCAGTGCAGTGAATCGAAGATGCCCTCCTCGAGCATCACGACCTTTCCGCCGCCGCCCTCTTCGGCGGGAGTACCGAAGACGGCCACGGTGATTCCCAATTCGTCGGCCAACGGTGCGAGGAGCAATCCCGCAGTCACAGCGGACGAGGCGATGATGTTGTGCCCGCAGGCATGTCCGATGTCCGGGAGCGCGTCGTACTCGGCAAACAGTCCGATCACGAGTTCGCCGTTGCCGTACGTAGCGGCGAGTGCGGTCGGGAGTCCGGCAACACCGCGCTCGACCGCAAAACCGGCACCCTCGAGCATGTCCGCGACGGCGGCCGACGCGTTGTATTCGGCAAACGCGAGTTCGGGATCTTCATGGATCTGGTGACTCAGTGCCAGTGCGGCATCGGAGATGGTGTCGAGGTGCTTGGCCGCGCGATCTTTTGTCGTCATCGTCTGAGACTGCGTTCGCGCTGGGATCTGCGGACCAAAATGCAGTATTTGTGTACTAATTTATTTCTTCATGCAGGATTCGATAGTTTTGGACGAGATCGATCTGCGAATCGTCCACGCGATGCAGGTACAGCCGCGCGCACCGTGGGCGTTGATCGGCAGCGTTGTCGGGGTTGATCCGGTGACCGCTGCGCGTCGGTGGAGATCTCTCACCGACTCGGGCACTGCCTGGATAGCGGCGTACCCGGCCGCCGACGCGGGATCGGTGTTGGCATTCCTCGACATCCGGTGCGAACCTCGATCACGCAAACGGATCGTCGACGAACTCGTGGCGCACGCGCATGTGATGAGCGTGAACGTTCACTCGGGTGGTTGCGCAGTCATGGCGGAAGCGTTGTTTGTCGGCACAGATGCGCTGGCTCGATACATACTCGACGATCTGCAACTTCAGGACGGGGTGACCGACGTCGTGGTGCATCCTGTCACCAGGGTATTCACCGAGGGAAGCCGTTGGCGGCTGGGCACTCTCGAACCGTCCGGTGTTCGGACGCTGCGTGAATCAGGGGTGGCACCACCGCCACTCGGCCGCCGACATCCGTTGGACCGGGCAACGGTCGCCGTGATCGACGTTCTCGGACGCAGACCGCGCGTGTCGGTGACCGAACTGGCTCATGAACTCGAGATCAGCACCTCGACGGCTCGTCGACGGCTTGGCCGCGCTCTGTCGCAACACACCCTGTTGCGTTGTGAATTGGCGAGATTCGCGACGGGGCGGCCGATCCGGGTACTGTTCACGGCTCGGATTCCAGTGCTCGATGCGGAGCGTGCGGCGCGAATCCTGCGGGCCCGGACGGAGATTCGTCTTGTTGCCTCCGTCGCCGGCTCGAACAACCTCTTCTTTGCCGGGTGGTTTCGCGCACTGCCTGACCTCGCGGCACTTGAAGCGGACTTGGCTGCCCGGGTGCCGACGCTCGAAGTGGTGGACCGGCGAGTTGTTCTGGACACGCCAAAACTGATGGGGCACTTGCTCGATCGGGACGGCCGATCCATCGGTGTGGTTCCGGTGAGTGTCAGGTCGTGATCAGGCTCGTGTGCGAGAGCCATGCCAGGACATGACGGTTGAACTCGTCGGGCAGTTCAAGTTGGGGAGTGTGCCCGGTGTCGCCGAGGATGATCGTGGTCCAGTGAGGATGTGCTGCGGCGGCAGATCGTGCCGCCGCTACCGAGACGAGGCGATCGCGCTCGCCGTGCAGCAGGAGGGTGGGAGCACTGATGTCGCGCAATGCTTTTCGATACTTCTGTGGACGGGCCAACACGGTGAGCAGTGATCGTGCGGCTTGTAGGAACTCTGCGTCCTGAGTGGCAAAGCCACGCCGGATCTTCGACAGGGCCGCGCCTGCTGCAACCACCTCGGAGTCGGCGCGGGTGGGGTCCACGAAGCAGAGGTTGGTCATCTGCGTGGCCAACTGCTCGTCCGTCATCGTCCGTCGGCCAAGGCTCATTGCCTGTTCCCCCACATAGGGCAGCGCGTACACGAGGAATTGGGCAGCGATAACGGGGTCGGGGATCCGAATCGGTAGCGGCAGTGCCGGGTCGACCAATACCAGGCCGGCCACCGAATCAGGGCGGGCGGCGGTAGCGAGGGCAGATACCATTCCGCCCATCGAGTTGCCGAACAGAATGACCGGTTTCCCGACAACCGTGTCGATAAACCGGTTCAGGAGTGCGGCATTTGCCTGAATGTGTGTAGTGCGACCGTGAGCCTGGGTGAGGCCGAAGCCAGGCAGATCCACCGCGTAGACACGTGTGTGCTTCGCCAGGGTCGGCGCCACCCGGACCCAGTTCAAATGCGAGCCGCCAAGTCCGTGGACCAGGACGATCGGTGTCGAGTCTTCCGGTCCGCCGAAATCTACCCAGTGCATGTCCCCGTCGAGGTCGGCGATGTTGCTGATTCCGCCCCACGGGGCACTGAGCGCAGTGTCGACGGCTTCCACGGCGGAACGGGGCAAAGTCATCCCTCCAGAATGCCCTGTATTTGTTGATCGTGTGAGTGCCCTGTGCCGTCGATCACGCAGTGTGTTGTAGCGGCGCCGAACGCCACTGGTCTATTGGACTGTGGCAGAAACGGTTTCGCAGTTGTCCGGTTTGTACGATCTCGTTCGGGTGCTTGTCACCGCAGACGCACCGTCCGGCATACTGGCAGCCATGTGGTGGATGGTCGGGTTAATCATTCTGACTGTTCTGAGCCTGTCGTCCGCTTTGGTGGCATTTGTATTTCACCGATCAACGGCTGAGGACAGGACATTGCTGGGTGATCGTAGTAAAAGCACAGTCGAACGGCCCTGAATCGGTAATCGATCCAGGGCCGCTCACAGTTCTGTCATCCCCAGCGGGACTGTCCACCGTCGAGTGGGATTGTGGCACCGGTCAGGTAACCGGCATCGGGTCCGACGAGGAACGCGACGGCAGTGCCGATGTCGTTTTCGCAGTCACCGATGCGGCGCATCGGAATGCTGGCAACGAAGGCCGCTGCTTCCTCGGGGCGAGCCTCGGCCCACCGCTGCAAACCGGGCGACGACGCGTGTGGCGCGACAGCAAGAACACGGATCCCGTCCACACCCCACTCGCAGGCTGCTGCACGCGTGAGCGCACGCACGGACTCCTTGACGGCCGCGTACCCGCCGTAGCCGCTGGCGTCCCACCGAACGGCCACCGAGCTGACCATGTTGATGATCGCGCCGCCGCCACGGGCCTTCATCGACGGGTAGCACGCCTGCATCGTGCGCAGTGTTGCCACGGGCCCGGACTCGAGTCCGGCAGCCAGCTTCTCGGGCGTCAGATCCAGAATGTTGCCCAGGGGGTTCAGGCTCGCGTTGTTGACGAGGATGTCGACGCCGCCGAACAGTTCGACGGTTCGGTCAACAGCAGCGGTGATGGAGTCTCCGTCGCTGACATCGGCCAGCACGGGCTCGGCGCGGCCACCACGGTCGGCGATTTCCTTGCATGTGTCCACGAGCTTCGATTCGGTGCGACCGACAACTGCAATGGACGCACCTTCCTTGGCCAGGGCAAATGCGACTCCCTGCCCAACGCCTTGGCCGGCGCCTGTGATGAGCGCCACTTTTCCGTCCAATTTGCCCACTGTTGTTCTCCTGCTCGTCATTTAGCGGTCCCCGAATGGTTGCCTCCTCCGCGCAGTATTTCTCCTGGCTTCTTACTGGTCGGGATGTGATCTATATCCCACTCAGTGGAACCACTTTTAAATTAGGCCGTCTTACAGCTAATGTGAGCGCGGTTACATACCCGGCGCGGGGCCCGCGCACACATTCCATGATGAGGAGCTAGACATGGCAACCACAGGCAGCATTGATCCCGATACCGCTAAGTTGCTCGCCGACCTGGCGAAGTACGCTTCGCCGATCGCGGGCCTTATCGGCGGCGTTGGCGCGATTCTCGGAATCGCCGGACTGATCAACGCCGGCACCGGCTCCTGATCTGTCTCTGATCTAATCTCCGGCCCGCGAACTGGCAACAGGTCGCGGGCCGGAGGTCTATCTACCGTTCCAATATCTGTGTCTTGCAGACACATTCATCGGAAGCGAGCCTGCGGAACTTCCAGACTTTCGGCAGTGTCCGGCCGGGTGTAGTTCTTCTTCGGCGTGAGGTCGAGGACTGCCTCGCTGCCGCGGTAGTGACGGAACCAGAAGAGCGAGCGGTCCGGTGTGATGCGGGTGTCTTCCCCCGTGGTTTGCCAGTACCAGTGAATGTCGGCCTCGAGAACTTCCGACAGGCGAACGATGTTCTTGCAGCCGTACTCTTGCAGCCCTTGGCATGTGAGGCTTCGCAGTTCGCGTGGTTCTCCGCGGCTGGTCCAGCGTGATTCGTAGACCAGTGCGTCGAGTTGGATGCGGTGGCAGTCCTGTTCCGATGCAGCGTGCAGTAGGTCGTCCCAGTTCAATCCCGGTGCGTGCTGGAGGTATTCGTCGGCGTCGATGAAGGCGCTCCAGGCGACAGTTGTGCGAAATCTCGTGATGTAGTCGACGTATGCCTCGACCTGGCCGTGCACTATCCGGCCTTCCGTATTCCGGGGTTGCCATTCGACGACCGTGACCGGGAGGCCCTGCAGTTCGCGGCGAAATGCTGCTTGAACGTCACTGTCGGACAGTGTTTCGGTGTACGCGCCGTATGAGTTTCCGCGCTTGTCGACGCTTCCTCCGTGCCACCGGTTCAGGCTGAAGGCGCTGCTGCGCCGCGACGATCCAACGGAGCCGGTGTTGTCGTACAACACGATGTCCCATCCCTGTTCGATGTGGTGCACGCACCAATCGCGGATGAAGGGCAGGTGTTCGCGCGGGAGGAGGACTGCGACAACGGTGCGGGTCTTGCTGCTGGAACTGTGCTCCGTGCTCATGGCAACACGATAATGCGGCGGGCGCATCCCATGAGCACCAACCATTGAACACCAAGCATTGACATAATCATGATTCTGCCTCATAGTCGAGGCATGACGTCATCTGTGTCACACTTGCCACGGTTTGTTCCGTCGACCGGGGAATCCTGGCGATCGCCCTGGGCGATGTACGACGCCTTGCGTGAGTACGACCCCGTTCATCATGTGGTCCCCGAGGCGCCCGGCGATGACTATTGGGTTTTCACGCGCCATGAGGACGTCTACAACGCAGCGCGGGATTACCAGACGTACTCGTCCGCCAAGGGTCTGACCACCGTCTACGGCGAGCTGGAACAGATAGGTATGCAGGACAATCCACCTTTTGTGATGCAGGATCCGCCGGCTCAGTCGGAGTTCCGCCGCATGGTCTCCAAGGGATTCACGCCCCGCCAGGTGTCTGCCGTCGAACCGATGGTTCGGGAGTTTGTCGTCGAGCGCATCGAGGCACTGAAAGCTCGCGGCGGCGGTGACATCGTCGTCGAACTTTTCAAGCCACTGCCGTCGATGGTTGTTGCGCACTACCTGGGGGTTCCGGAATCCGATCGCGACCAGTTCGACGGGTGGACGGAGGCGATCGTGGCGGCCAATTCTGCCGGGGGTGCGCTCGCCGCAGCAACAACGGCGCAGGCCGCGACCGGTGAGTTGATGATGTACTTCGCGTCGTTGGTCGAGCGACGCAAGGTGGAACCGGGCGACGATACGATTTCACACCTTCTGGCGGCAGGACTCGGCGAGGAGGGGGACATCAGTGGTTTGCTGTCGATCCTGGGATTTGCGTTCACCATGGTGGCAGGCGGAAACGACACCACAACAGGGATGTTGGGCGGTTCGGTGGCGATGCTGACCGAGCGAGTCGACCAGCGTCAGCTTCTGATCGACGATCCGGAACTGATCACCGACGCGGTCGAGGAACTGTTGCGACTCACGTCGCCGGTGCAGGGTCTTGCTCGAACCGTCACCCGCGATGTGAGCTTGGGTGGCAAGACTATTCCGGCCGGGCGCAAGGTGCTGTTGATGTACGGAGCAGCTAATCGTGACCCATCGAAGTACGGCCCCGATGCCGGTGAACTCGATGTGCTGCGCAAACCGCAGAAGATCTTGACGTTCAGTCACGGAGCACATCACTGTCTGGGTGCGTCGGCTGCTCGTATGCAAGCGCGAGTTGCGTTGGAAGAGTTGCTGGCTCGCATTCCCGACTTTCACGTCGACATCGACGCGATGACGTACGCACCGGGAAACTACGTCCGCCGTCCGCTGACGGCTCCGCTGTCGGTGAACGCGTCGTGAGTAACGACTGGCTGGGGGACGGCCGGGCCCTTGCTGCTGCCGAGAAGATCCTCGACAGCGCGGCATTATTGTTTGTCGAGAAGGGCGTAGGCGCGGTGGGAATGGCTGAGATAGCCTCTGCTGCAGGTTGTTCCCGTGCCACTCTGTACCGCTATTTCGAGAATCGGCAGGCACTGCACGTTGCGTTTGTTCACCGTGAGGCTCGCACACTGGGTGCTGCCATTGCCGCGACTGTTGCGCCGATCGCCGATCCGCAGGAGCGACTCGAAACGGCGATCCTCGCGGCGGTGTCCGCGGTGCGCAGTACCCCGATCCTGGCGGTGTGGTTTTTGCCGGGCGACGCGAGTCTGGCCGGTGAGCTTGCGAATTCGTCCGAGGTCGTCAACGGATTGGGTGCCGCGTTTCTCGGCAGCAGTGCCGCCGCGGCTCAGGCGAAGTGGACGGTGCGAGTCATTCTCTCGCTCCTCATGGTGCCTGGCGTCGACGCGCGTGACGAGCGGGCTCTGGTGAAGGCGTTTGTTGCCGGTGTCCTGATTCACACCTAGGAGAGCGGATTCAGTTGCGGCACTGAATTTCTCGCGCGACCCTGTTGCCGGTCAGTGCGGCAGCCAGGATCGCGACCGTCACCGCGGCAAACACGACTGCGGCCGCCGTCGCAGAAGCAGCAGTCCCGACGCCGATCGTGATGGCGATGCCAAGCTGAACAGCAAAGCCGGCCAGCGCAATCCATGTTGCCCGCCGCAGCCCTGGGCGGGCGGCTTGATGGGCCTGCTGCCAAGCTTCGGGGCTCGACATGGTTGCTTTGGTGCGTATTCCCATCACGGAGTTCGGCTCGTCGCCGGGAAACTTCGCGATCAGCGATGCAACGGCCACCAGGGTTATGGTGCCGATCGACAATCCGAGTACAGCGCCGACCAGATCCTGAGATTGCGACATGAAATCGAAGCGCTTACTCGAAACGTGACGGGTCGCCGCCGCCGACGCGGACAACCTCCGGTGCACCGGACGAGAAGTCGACGACAGTTGTCGGTTCGGTGCCACAATCGCCCGAGTCGATAACGGCGTCGAGCTGGTTGTCGAGTTCTTCCTTGATCAGCCAACCATCCGTCATGGGTTCTTCTGCACCGGGCAATATCAGGGTGCTCGAGAGCAGCGGTTCGCCGAGTTCGTGCAAAAGGGCACGCACTACCGGATGGTTCGGGATTCGCACGCCGACGGTTTTCTTCTTCGGATGTGCAAGGCGCCGCGGCACTTCCTTGGTTGCGGGCAGGATGAACGTGTATTGCCCTGGCGTGGCAGCTTTTACAGCGCGAAACGCGGCGTTGTTCACATGCACGAAGTGGCCGAGCTGTGAGAAGTCCGCGCACACCAAGGTGAAATGGTGATCGGAGCGCAGCGCCCTGATGTCGCGAATCCGATCAACGCCACCGTGGTTGTCCATCCGGCTGCCCAAGGCGTAGCAGGAATCTGTCGGGTACGCGATGAGGGCATCGTCCCGAAGCATTGCGACGATCTGGCTGATCGCACGCGGCTGCGGGTCGTGCGGGTGGACATCGAAGTATCTGGCCATGTGTCCAGCCTAGTTCAGGGACGCAGTTGTGCCGGGAACTCTGCCGAAATCGGTGCTGCGAGCACTGCCGTCAACTCCTCGGCGTAGGCAAGCTGTTTGCGCAGGTGGTTGCAGCTGTCCTCGGCGCGCGTATGGCAGGCCGAGATGAATTCGGTTGCCGTGGTCCGCGATAGGGGATCAGCGGCGTCGTCGGCCAGGATCGACAAGGATTCGAGCAGCTGTTTCATCTCGTCCAGGGTGAATCCGAGTGGCTTCATCCGCCGAATCACGAGCAGGCGTTCGACGTCGGATTCGGTGTAGAGCCGGAAACCCCCGCCGCTGCGCTCGGATGGCGTCACCAACCCGACATCGTCGTAGTGGCGAATGGTTTTGATCGACAATTCGGTGCGCTCGGCAACCTGGCCGATCCTCATGGGCTTGTTTTCCATGTCAGTGACCTGCTCCCATCCGGCCGGACAAGTGGACGTGACGTTCCGCGGATGCGGCGTCCAGGCCGACGATCTCGACGTTCTTGCCACGAGCTGCATATTTTGTGGTGATCGCGTCCAGCGTAGCGACGGTGGACGCATCCCAGATATGGGCGCCGGAGAGATCGATGATCACGTTCTGCGGGTCGCCGGCGTAGTCGAACTGGTAGATCAGGTCATTGCTCGACGCGAAGAACAGTTCGCCGCGCACCGCGTAGACCCGCGTGTTCTCGTCGGGATGCGCAATGTCGACCACCTCGGTCAGATGAGCGACGCGACGGGCAAATATCACCATGGCTGTGATGACTCCGACGATGACGCCGTACGCGAGGTTTTCCGTCGCTACCGTGACGGCGACGGTCACGAGCATGACGACGGTCTCGCCAAGGGGCATGCGCCGCAGAGTTTTAGGATTGATGCTGTGCCAATCGAGGGTGCCGACGGACACCATGATCATCACTGCGACCAGAACAGCCATGGGGATCAAGGCCACCACATCGCCGAGGCCGACCACCAGGATCAGCAGGAACACTCCGGCCAGAAAGGTGGAAATCCGGGTTCGCGCTCCTGAGACCTTGACGTTGATCATCGTCTGTCCGATCATCGCGCAACCGCCCATGCCGCCGAAGATTCCGGTGACGATGTTGGCAACTCCCTGCCCCCAGCCCTCGCGAGTCTTGTTCGAGTGAGTGTCGGTGATGTCGTCGACAAGCTTTGCAGTCATCAATGATTCGAGAAGTCCGACCAATGCCATGGCCAGCGCAAACGGCGCGATGACCGAGAGCGTGTGCATCGTCAGTGGGACGTCGGGGAACATCAAAGTCGGCAAGCTCGACGGAAGTTCGCCCTCGTCACCGACATTGGGCACGTCGAACGAGAAGACGGCTGTTACCGCGGTCAGCACGACGATGGCCACCAGCGGCGCCGGGACAGCGGTGGTCAGTTTGGGGAGGAATATCAGAATCAGCATGGCGCACACAAGAAGTGGATAGACCAGCCACGGCACACCGATCAGGTGGGGAATCTGGGTGATGAAGATCAGGATCGCGAGTGCGTTGACAAATCCCACCATCACACTGCGCGGAATGAACCGCATCAGTTTTGCCACCCCGAGCAGACTCAGCACGATTTGCAGGACTCCGGCCAGCAGAACAGTGGCAATGAGGTAGTCGATGCCGTAATCCCGCGTCAGGGGCGCTACAACCAGTGCAACTGCGCCCGTGGCTGCCGAGATCATCGCCGGACGGCCACCGACAATCGCGATGGTGACGGCCATGGTGAACGACGCGAACAGACCCACCCGCGGATCCACACCGGCGATGATCGAGAACGAAATCGCCTCGGGGATAAGTGCCAGGGCAACAACGAGGCCGCCGAGCACTTCGGTTTTGAGGCGCCGGGGCGAGCGCAGCGCAGACCGTACGGTGCCGTCGTCGGCGGTGGTGTCGAGTGTGGTTGCAGCCATCAGGGTTCCGTCCTTACGAGATCGTCAGACCCTACCCTCCCGGGAGGGGAGAGTGTAAATCTGCTCGTCAGGGGCCAGGCTGCCGTGCGAGTATCGAACGATGAGCAAGGGAACCGTCTCGATCTGGAACGGCGAGCAAGGTTGGGGCGTGATCGAATCCGCTGATACGCCCGGCGGCTGCTGGGCCTTCTACTCCCATATCTGGGCCGACGCGTTGCCTGAACTGAAGCCCGGCCATTCGCGGATGATCCGTGGCGGATACAGGGAACTGTTTGTCGGTGAAACCGTCGACTTCACCTGGGAGATCACGCAGCAGGACGGCTACTCCTACCGCGCGATCAGCGTCACGCCGCAGCGGGAGCATCCTCAGTGGACGATCGAGGACACACCTGGCTGAGCGTTACTTCCCGCAGGCGGTTACTTCTCGCAGGCCACGCCGTCGCCGTCTCCGTCGAGGTGGGCACCGTATCCGGGGTCACCGATACGTACGGGAGCTGCGCCCGCAGCTTTGGCCGCCGCGCAGTTCTTGAACGGCGCGGTCACCGCCGCTGCCGGAGCCGAGGTGACAATCGGCTTGGACGTGACAAGTGGCGGGGATGTGGCGGGCTGCACCGGAGCAGTTCCCGTGCAGTCCTGGAGGATTCCGGCGATGGTGTCGTGTTCGGCCTGGGTCACCCACAATCTGTACGCGGCTTTTACCTCGACCTGCGCAGCGACGTACTGGCAGCGGTATCCCCGGTTGGGCGGCAGCCACGACGAGGCGTCGGAATCGGATTTTTGTTGGTTGGCGGGACCGTCGACGGCTCGCAGGTTGCGTGGGTCGTTGGCGAGGTTGGTGCGCGTCTGCGTGTCGAGTTGTTGAGCGCCCTTCTGCCAGGCGTCGGACAGCGCTACGACGTGGTCGATCTGGACTGCTGACGACGTGTCCTGACCACGGGTGAAGGCAATCGTGGTGTTGGTGTACTGATCCTCGAGCGTTCCGGTCTGCACCGTGCACCGGTTGCCGTCCTTGTACGTGAGGGCAGTCAGGTCGCGGGCCAGGATGTCGTTACGGGTGTCGCAGCCGTTGTGGCCGAACTCGACGTCGACATCGTCGGTCCAGGCCGTGCCGAACAACGCGCGGTCGTATCCGGTTTTGGGGGCGCGTCCCTTGATCGGAATTTGCGCCAACAGTGTGGAAGCGGCG
The DNA here is from genome assembly GCF_019334125.1 of Rhodococcus globerulus. Classification (NCBI taxonomy): domain Bacteria; kingdom Bacillati; phylum Actinomycetota; class Actinomycetes; order Mycobacteriales; family Nocardiaceae; genus Rhodococcus; species Rhodococcus globerulus. The sequence goes on along the minus strand of NZ_CP079698.1, from coordinate 2,933,363 downwards.
GATACAGCAGCATTGTCGCTCGTGAGCGCCGACGAGCTGGTGGTGACACCGGATCCGATACCTGAACCGAGACTGCCGGTTTCGGCGGCTGACGAGCTGGAGCACCCGCCGAGGATCAGTGCGGCAACAAAGCCGATCGAAACAGCAGCTGCGCTGCGCCTGCTGATTGCCGTGCGTGACATGTGTCGAGAGCTCATTTCTGTTTAGAGACGAACTACAAGTATGTCATTCGCGACATTTCGGTCTGAAGCGGACGAAGTGGACCGAAACAGACCGAGCGAACGCACCTTTCGTCGCCTTGGATGCGCCGAGAGGTACGTTCGCTCTGAAACAGGGAGTCGGGCGGAGCGTCGAAGCAACACAAAGGCCCGGAAGTCGGTATCGACTTCCGGGCCTGTGGAACGAGTTTGTTCAGATCTCGATCTTGGGAGTCTGCTCACCCAGCTTGTGGCGAGCCAGTGCCAGGTTCGCGCGCGTGCGTTCGAGGACGAGGTACACGAAGAGTGTGGACATTCCGGGCGTCTCGATCACGCGGATGAGATGGTACTGGGTGGTCAGGGTGATCAGGATGTCTTCGAGGGTGTCGGTAATTCCCAGGTTACTCATCGTGCGGAGCTTTGCGCGCACAACTTCGGAGTTTCCGGCACCGGCGTATTCGAGGCTGAAGGACGGGTTTCCGGCCATGCCGAGAACCATGCCGCTGTCGGCGTCGACGACGGCTGCACCTGTGGCGCCGTCGATACGCATCAGTTCGCCGAGGACCTTGTCGATGTTGCTCATTGCTTCTCCTTTGTGGGGTGCGGGGTAGGGCGCAGGCGAGCGCTGCGACTCGAGTTGATGCTTCGGCGGCGAAGTCATCGGTACATTCTTCGGCGGGGATTGAGGGCGGGTGGGATCCAGCGCGCGAGGGGTTTGTCCTGCTTGTGAGTTTTGCGAAATAGGTCCGTAATGCGCAGATAGAGACACATTTATTGTTTCGTCCTCACCGATACGATCGGCGGTCAGCCACTCGCCGGCGGAACCGGAAAGGGGTGGCGGAACCACTGTCGGTGGGTCGAGCGGGGGCGGCTGAAGTTGCGGATAAACCGGGGACGTCAGTGGCCGTTTGTACGGGATAGGTTGGCCCTCCGAATCGGATACGTTCGAGAACCACACGGCATACCCTGGGTCTTCGCGATCGAGGCTCGCCTCACGATCGTCGTCTTCTTCTCGGGATCCGCGCTTACGAAAGAGTCCCACAAGCCTCTACCCCTTTTGAGACGAATCTCTTCTACGGTACATCCCGCTCGAATCGAGTAGGAGACTGCGGAAACCCGCCCCTAGTTACCTTGCAGCTACGTAAGACTATCACGGTGTCGCGATCGGGGCCGGGGCTCTGCGGCTCGGCTGCCCAGTCAGCTCTGGCATTCTGAAGAGATGAAGAAAACGATTGTCGGGTTCATCGGAGCCTGTTCATTGATAGCGCTGGTGGCCTGCGGTTCCGACGGCGGGACGCCGACCGAAGTGGGGACTCTGACGTCCACTGCGCCGGCGACCGATACAGATGGCGTTACCGCTACCGAGGGCACCGCGGTAGCGGGGCTTCCGCGCACGTACGAGCAAGCCTGCAACGACGTCCTCAAGTTTCTCGACGGATATCAGCAGGCGATCGACGAATCAGGCGACGACATCGGACTGACCCGTGAGTCGCTGGCGAACGACATGCTGACGTCGATCCAGGCTTACCCGGAATGGTCGACTCTGTCCGCCGACGAGCAGGCCGAGGTAACGCGCGGATTCGACGCAGCGGTCGCCGGAAGCTGCTGAAGGCAACCTTCACCCGACCGTCAGAACAGTGATTCCTGAATTGCGACGCCCGGAGAGTCGAAGTTGCCCACCGTGACGGTACGTCCGACCAGTGCCGAGATGTCTGCGACAAAGTGAGGGGATTCCGGGTCGGTATCGGTACGGAACAGTGCCACCGGCCCGGTCAGGCCTTCGAGGTATAGAGAGTGCTCACCCGATTCGAAGGAATGGGGATACATCAGCGCCGGGGTGGCGTCGAAAACGATCTGCGAGCAGGCCGGTGGTGTCCAGACCTCGGGCTGTTCGAAAATCTCGATGCCCTCGATCCCGGATCCGATGTAGGACAACTCTTCTCGGTTCGAGACAATGAACTGTTGCAACTCGTTGCGCAACGCAGCGGTGTCGATTCTGTTTGTCAGTGCCTCGAGTTTGCGGGATGTGCGGATCGCCTGGCTCAGGTGAAACTGCCTCGACACGTCAGCTTCGAGAGTTCGAATGTTGTAACCGTCCGTCGAACCGGCGACGTACAGGGCGGCTGCGGCGCCTTGCTCCGCGACGCGCGGGTACTTGCGGAACTGCGACGCCGTCCCCACCTTCATCCGGCCACCGGCGAAGATGTCGATGTACAGCCATTGCGGCTGGGTGAGATAGGTGCGCACATTCGGGTGAATGTGCGCACCGTTCACGTGAGCCTGGTGAACGCTTGTGAATCCTTCGCGATTTCTGCACCGGTCACATTGGCGTCCGCTGGTCACCTTCGCGCCTCGATCGCACGGGAGGTAACCGGGTCCGTCGGCCGTCATGTCGCGCCACCCGAGGCACCGCCGTCCCCGGCGCTCGTCCACAGAAAACCGGAATACCGACGTGTGCGTGAAGAACGTGGTGTCGCCGGTTGTGTCGTCGACGAGGCGGATACGAGGAGCTGCCGGATCCGACCATTCGATACCGCGCACGAGCAAGGTCATGATGGAAGTGCCGGTTCCTTTTTTCGGATGTACGAGGAACCACTGATGTTAGTGCGTCGGATATCAGTGCGTCAGCTGCCGGGCAACCCAGGGTAGTAGGTGCCTGCCGACCAACCGCCGTCTACGGCCAGCTCGGCTCCTGACATGTAACTTGCGTCGTCGCTGGCAGCGAAGGCCGTTACCCGGGCCACCTCGTCGGGGAGCCCGATTCGCCGCAGCGGAACCTGACCGTACGGCTTCTGCAGGTCGTCGCCCGTGCGGCCCATCGGGTTGCCCAGCTGGGTATCGACGCCACCGGGATGTACCGAGCAGACGCGGATGCCCGACGGTCCGAGTTCGAGTGCCTGAGTTTTGGTGAGTCCACGGACCGCCCATTTGCTGGCGGTGTAGGCGCTCAGGCCGTTCACTCCGCGCAAGCCGTCGACGGACGAAATGTTGACGATCACGCCACGCGCGGCTTTCTTCATCACGGGAACAACAGTCTTCGCGCCCAGCATTGCGCCGATGACGTTGACGGAGAACAACTTTTCGACGGCAGCGACGTCGATGTCCTCGACAGCGGCAAAGGCAAGCATGCCCGCATTGTTGATCAGGACGTCCACAGTGCCGAACTGGGAAGTCGTGTCTTCGACGAGGCTCACCCAATCGGATTCGCTGCTGACATCAAGATGGTGGAAGACGCCGCCGATATCGGCAGCGACCGCGGCGCCTTTCTCGTCGAGCACGTCGCCGATGACAACCGTCGCGCCTTCCGCTGCGAGGAGTCGGGCGGTTGCTTCTCCCATTCCCTGAGAACCGCCGGTGACGATGGCTACCTTGCCTGCAAATCTGTTCATGCACCGATTCTGTGGCGGTAGCGCCGGGTCCGTATCGGGCAGTCCCGCTGGCCGGAAATGTCCCGATGACGTGCGACTGACCTCGGGCCTGCTTGTGATCGCCTAGGCTCGTGGCATGGCTATTGTCTGGACAGTTCCGCGTGGTATCAGCCCCACCCTGCTCGTAGCACCGTTGATCAAGGAGTTTCTCGCCGAGGGCGAAGGCACCCTCGACTCGAGGCTGAGCGCGGTCGGCATTGTGTGTGCCTCGCTCGAGAAGCAGGTCGGTCGCACGTTCACGTCGATCAGTTCGGCGTCGGCAGCCATCTTCTCGGGCGCCGCAGCATCGTCGAGTGTGCCCGATGCGCTCAGGCTCGCGGTGATGCGGACGCTGTCCACCGAGGTGCTCGTCCGTAAGCCGGCTCCGCAACCGTTCTCCGAGAAGGTCGGAAAGCGCTTGGGAGAGTATGTGTTCGCGTTGCGTGACCCGCGTAACAACCAGGTGTTCCATGTCGGCCACGGCACCGGAAACCAGGTATTCGCTTCGGTTTTCGAGGCACTCGGTGAACTCGACAACCTCGAAGGAGCCTCCGGGGCAGCGGATACACCCGGAGTGACCGCTGCAAAAATCTCACGCATTCGTGAGATCTACGACGCCGGTTCGGCAGTCGAGCACTACGTTCTCATCCGCAGCGTATCCGGTGCGGATGCAAGCGGCACGGCAGACGCCGTGGTCAGCGGCATCGTGGAGACGCTGCGGATCAGTGAGGCGGGTGAGAACCTGACCAACCTTGCGGGTGAGGTCACTGACAAGGATCTGCGGGCAACCCGCGTCGAGGAAATCGCCCTCCGCTATTCCGCAGATCCGGCACCGGAATTGCCGACACCCAGTGTGGTGCTGCATGTTCCGGGTTCTGCTCGCGCCGGCGCCACCGCAGAAGAGATCTACGAACTCGCCCGCCAGGAATGGGCGGCCGGCGCCGCAGTGCGTGCCGAAGCCGGGATTCCTGTACTCGTCTTCGCGGACAGCATCATTCGTGGCGCTTTCCGCGCGCAGTCGTGGGAGGTGTCCACTCGTAACGCCGACGGCAGCATGCTGTGGCGCTTCACCGGCGACGTCGACGAGGAGCTGGCGGCCAAGTACGTCGGCACCGAAATCACACCGCACAACGTCGGACTCAAGAAGTGGCCGGTCAGCGGTTGGGTTACCCGACTGACCACCGCTCGCCCCGGTGCGGCGATGCCGGGTCCGCGTAAGAAGTAAGGTCCGCGTAAGAAGTAAGACGAGGTTGGGCTCCGGAGTTTTCGGAGCCCAACTTCGTCTATTTCAGTAGTCCACTGCCGAGGTAGTCGTTTTCCTCGCATCCGGGCGGAATGAGATAGACGGCCGAACCGATCGGCGTTGTCCACTCGTTGAGTGCGTCGAAGTCACTCAGTCGCTGCTGAACGGGCAGATACTGCGCCGCGATGTCCCGCTGGAACGCCGCGAAGATCAGCCCGGAGTTGGACGTTTCCTCGCCTTCCGGTGGGTCGTCGTAGTTGTAGGCACGACGGAAGAACTGCTCTCCCTCGTGCATTCGATGCGAGCGTGCGATGTGTGATCCCGGCGGAATGACCGGGATACCGAACCTGTCGGTAGCGGTGAAATCAGCCTCGTCGAACTCGTCGGTGCCGGTCAACGGAGCGCCGTTCGACAACGTGCGACCCATCGTGAGTTCACGCGCCGGTCGATCCAGTTCGTCCCACGTATCCATTTCCATGCGAATTCTCCGAAGCACCAACGACGTTCCCCCGGCTAACCACGGCTGATCGGCGCCGTCGCTCCATACGAGGGAGTCGAAATCCGTGGTTCCCGGCGCCGGGTTGACGGTACCGTCGACCTGGCCCATGAGGTTACGCATAGTTGTTCCCTCGGGCGCGGTTCCCCGTGCGCTGCGAAACCCTTTCTGCGTCCACCGAATTGAGGTCAGTGAGCGAGCGTTCTTGGTCAGTACCCGTACCGCATGCGCGACGGTGACGGGATCGTCGCTGCAGATCTGAAGGAGAAGATCCGTTGCGCCCCAGCGATCTTCGAGTCGGTCGATCGGGTAGCTCGGTAGCGGAGCGCACCACGCTGGTGCCCGATCCTGTAACCCCAGAGCGGTGAACAGTCCGGGCCCGTAGCCGACGGTGATCGTCAGCCTCGACGGATCAACCGCCAGTTCCTTCTCGGTATCGGCCAGAGCGGGCATTCCCGCAGTGAGGCGAGCAGCGTCGGCTGTCCACATCTTCATGATTCCGATGACGGCGGCCCGGTCGACTCCTGGTCGCAGATCGAAGCCGACAAAGGTGGCGTGTGCTTGCGGCGGGGTGCTGACGCCTCCCTGATGAACGCCATGGAACGGAACGACGGCTTTACCCGGAGACGGTTCATCGGCCTGCGCCAGAGTCGCCGCACCCCACGTTGTTCCCGCGACCGCAAGCGCGGCGGCGCCACCTCCGAGGAGACGCCGCCGGCTCAGTCGCAGGTTGCTGTTCTCAGCCACCGTGATTGGGGTCGTAGTTCTCCTGGTTACCGGAGAAGTCGCGGATCTGGGCTGTGAAGGTGGAACTGGAACCGTCGTCGTAGATCAGGGTGACGTCGGTTTCGGCGCCGGGGAGGAGCGGGCCGGCGAGTTCCATGAACATCAGATGATCGCCGCCTGGCGCAAGGCTGGCGGAACTGTTCGCGGGAACCCGAAAACCACCGTCCTTGGGGCGCATGGTCATTGTCCCGGCGTCTCCGGTCACAACTTCGTGCAGCTCGACGCGAGCGGACGCCGGACTGGTGGCCGAGACGACGCGTACGTCTTTGTCGCTGGAATTAACGAGCTCGGCAAAGGCCGCGCTCATGCCGCCCGGCGCGGCCTTGACCCATTGATCCTCGATCGTGATGGATTGTGCCGCTTCGGTTTCCTTGCCGGACTCCGATGAACAACCGGTCAGCGTCAGGGCTGCTGCCAACGCGGCGGCGGTGAACAGTGTGGTGCGAACAGACATGTGTATCTCCGTAGTTCGAGTATCAGGTGGTTGCGCGGCGTCGGAGTGCCGCGACAGAAAGGTCGATCAGGAGGAATGCGATCAGGCTGAGGCCGAGCAGCGGAACTAACCAGCCGATCAGGGCGGTGCAGGCGATCAGTGCAACAACGCTGATCGGAGCGAGTTTTCGGATGCCACCGCGTGTGGGTGCTCGGCCTACAGCCCACTCGGATCCTCGGATGGGTCGTCGACGCCACCACATGATGTAGCCGCGAATGACGATGCTCGCCAACGCAACGGCGAGTGCGGCGAGCGCGATCTGATTGGCGAGACCGAAGAGAAGTCCCATGTGCAGCTGGATTCCCCAGGCCGAGAGTTTTGCCGCGATAGGCCAATCCGCGAACCACAGCTCGTCGGTGACCTTCTGTGTTGCTCCGTCGATTGCAATGGTGTTGTTGCTCATAACCCAGGGCTGACGCGTCTGGGCGACGGTGAAAGCGGTGTGTGCATCAGCTGGGATCGACACCTCGACGGGGCCGGTGATGCCGCGATACCTGGCGATGCCGAGGACCGCGTCGACCCGTCCGGCGTTCGTGTCCGTCAGAGTGCCGGTGGCGATCGGGGCCATGTCGTGACCGTCGTGTCCGCCGGACGGCTGCGCGGGAGCGCCGCCAAGTGTCTTGACCACCGAAGGGGTGGTCCAACTCAGTGCGGTTCTCATGTTGCTGACGTTCTCACCGGCGTATGTCGACCACGTGAGCCCGGTTGCCGAGAGAAACACCAGTGCTACTGCGATCCAGATGCCGACAACTCCGTGCCAGTTCAGGGTTCGGTTACGCCCGGCGGACGTTCGATCCAGGGTGAGCAGACGGGCGTTGCGAGAGGTTCGGTACCGGCGGAACCACAGGTAGACACCGCCGAGGGCAACCACCCACATCCACGACGCGGCCAGCTCGCTGTACAGGCGTCCCGGTTCGCCGAGATGAAGGTTGCGGTGGAGCTGGGAAATCCAGGTTCGGACCGGCAGCGAGCCGCTACTGCCGTACACGGTCAACTCGCCGACCGGTTGAGCGAGCACCGGGTCGACGAATACCGCGAGTCTCTCGGACTCGCCGAGAGACGGATCGGTGAACAGAACTCGGGTGGTTTCTCCGGCGGCAGGAGACGGGCGGACCGCTGAGACCGTCAAGTCCGGGCGGTACTGCTGAGCGGAGCGGATCTGATCGTTCAGTGATGCGAGCTGTCCGGTGCTGTCGGTTTGTAGGTAGTCGCTGTAGACAAATTTCTCGATGGTGGGTGCCACCGCGTAGAGGCCACCGCTCAACGCCGCGATGAGGATGAACGGTCCGATGAGAATTCCGGCGTAGAAATGCAGGCGCAGGATCAGGGGTCTGGCGCCGCCGGCCTTCTTCTTCGGAGGGGAACTGTCGTTGGAAGCGTGCGGCTGCGCGCGCTCCATTTCGGGTGCGGACATGCGTGTACTCGATCCCGCTGTGCGCCTTTCTTAACCGTCGGCGGTTGGTAAAGGCGCACAGCAATGGGGCGCACGGGATTTCGTGCGCAGAAAGGAAAGGGAAAGGGAAAGGGAGTTACACGAATGCCGGCGGGCCGCGCGTGCCCAGACCGGAGGTGAGAAGTTGCCGGAGAACAACTTTGGCGCGGTAGCGAGTGCGGACGGTGAGGGGTGAGTGCTGCGGCGCCCAGGGCCGCAGCAGGACTGCAACGATTGTTGCCACCGTGGACGCCGCAACGACGTAGCCGCGTTCGGCGCCGCGGATCGCCGCCGCGCAGACTCCGACCGCAGCGATATGAGCCGCGAGCATCGGGAGCGACGGAACAACGCCGTGCTGGTGGTCTGAGGCAATGGTCAGTGTTGTGTGGCCGATTGCCTGCCCGGCAGCAAGCATGAGAGCCAAGGCCGCGGTGGGCGAGCGACGAGTATCGATGGACGCAACGACGGCGCCGACGCTCGCGCAGGCGAGGAGCAACAAGACCACCGCACTTTGCGACGGCGCCATGCCTCCGCCGCCGAGTGCGTGGGCGGCGAGGGATACCGCTCCGGACGTGCCGCCGACAAATCCGCCGCGCAACTGCGCGACATCAGCGAGGCGGGAGGTCATAGGTGCAAAGGATACAGGCACCTACTACCACGGTTAGTAGGTGCGCCGAAGTTGGACATTTGTTCGGTTGAGTGCCCGTTTTCTTTGCCCACACATTGCGGCAGGCGATTTCGGATGCGTTCTGGCGCAATACGTACCGGACAACTGGTATGCCGGTTGATTTGCTGGCGGATCGGGAGTTTCGAGGACCAAAGTCATCGAACTGTGTTGTGTAACAAATCGGCCCGCATTTGCGGTATCACCGACGGGCCGATGCGGCCCCGCAGTGATAGCGTCCCGACATGTGATGTCCGAATTGATTCGACCTTGACCTAGGAAAACGGTGCACAGCGATAACAACGGTTCGAATGGTGGATTCAAACAGAACGGTTCCGGAACAGCCGACACGGATGATCTGCTGAGCGGCTCTGACGATACCTACGCGAATTCGGTTCGAACCGTTACCTTTACGCCGCAGTTCGATCTACCGCAGAGCGACGAGGTTCCGGTCAAACCGCTTCCGAGTCAACGGATGCGGCAAGTGCGACGCGACGAGCCGGCCGATTTCCGAACCTCGACGCCACAAGCGATGACCTCCGTCGACGACCTGGACATCATCAAGCGCGCCAAACGTCCGCCCGAACACGGTTTCGGTGCTCTGCTGTTCAAGCTTTCGGGTGGGCGGATCAACACCGGGCAGTCGGCGGTGGAACTCGAACATCAGGCGCTGGTCCGTCGTGCTAATCGGACGGTGCGCGGCGTGTACAAGATCGCCTTCATCTCGCTCAAGGGTGGGGTTGGGAAGACGACGGCGGCAAAGACCGTCGGCTCCACGTTTGCGTCGATCCGTGGTGATCGGATTGTTGCGATCGACGCCAATCCTGATCTCGGTACCCTCGCCGATCGAGAACATCGCGAGCATCACTTGACGGTTCGTGATCTGTTGGCAGACAGTAATATTCGTACGTACAGTGATGTGCGGTACTACACGTCGCAAGGTGACAGCCGGTTGGAAATCCTTGCCAGCGAAGCGGATCCGGAAACATCGGAGTCGTTCAACGAGCAGGACTACCTCGACACGCTACGCATCCTCGAAGTGCACTACAACATTCTCATCACCGACTGTGGCACCGGTATCATGCACTCGGCGATGTACGGAATCCTCGACGAGGCTGACGCCTTGGTGGTAGTCAGTCCGACGGCTCAGGACGGAGCGCGCAGCGCAGCCGCCACGTTGAGCTGGCTGACCAAACACGGTTACGGCGACCTCGTGAGCCGGTCGGTGGTTGCGATCAACGCAACGCGGCCTGGATCGTCGTCGCTCGATCTGGACCAGCTCGAGGAAGTGTTTTCCCAGCGCGGAGTTCGGGCGGTCTGCACCCTCCCGTACGACGACCATCTCGGGGAGGGCGGGCCCATAGATCTGAAGTTGTTGAACAAACGCACTGCGCGTGCCTATCTCGAGTTGGTCGCCGCTATCGCCGACGGCTTCCCGGATTCGCAGGGGCGCCACGCGTCACGGTGACGGAGAACTTCACGGATGCCTCAATATCGCTCCGTATCCGTCTGCGAGAGTAAGGCGTTCGTCTACCTGAATCAGTTCGGCCCCGGTTCGGATCGCTAGATAGGGTAGTAGTCGATTCGCGGGTGCAAAGTGTGAATTACTGGATACTTCCTTGTCATCGGGATCGGTGAAGAGCAGAGTCTCGACCTTGCCCTGTTCCAGCGCATCGAGCACACGGGCAGTGCCGTCGACCGACAGTTCGGTGTCGCGGCCCTGACCGGCCATGAAGCGCTCGGTTTCGGTGTCCATACGCCTCAACCGCTCGGTATCGATGAGCTCGCGTATCGCCTTGGCTACTTCGGTCGGAGAAGAACCTGCTGCACGTGATCCGCGTTCGATCTCGACAGTGCGCAGTGACGCCGGAAGATACTGCGCGAATGCTGTGCGCGACTGAACTTCGCCGATGATCAGCACCAATTGCACCTTGTGTTCGCGGGCCAGTTCGGCGGTGCGAGTTGCGGCTTGGGTCAAGTTCTTTCGCACGTTCTCTTGTGCCAGGGATTGAGTGTCGATATAGCGGTCGGGGCCACCCACTCGAGCTTTGTGTACCGGGAACCCGTCTCCGTCCACGGATTCGCCGTAGACATCTCGCCCGCGCGCATCGCGCACACACAGATCCGCGCCGGTGTGATCGACCTTGGCGAGGACAAACGGCTCGGTGTCGTGTCCGTGTGCAACGAGCGGAATCAGGTAGGGCAATGAACCAACCGTCACGACGGTCGACGCCGTGGGTTCGAGCATGATGTCGTCGACCAGAACGGCATCGGGCGTGATCACCAGTGCGCGTCCGGCCCGGCCGGAAATTCCGTGATGATTGTCCTTCACGCTGTCGAACTGTTCGATCAATGCATCTGGTGCTCCCTGTTTCGACAATTGATTGTGCATCGAACGCCACTCCAACTCGAAGCGCTCACGTGAGTTTTCACGATTGCGTACGTCCTCGAAGTACACCGAGGCAAACGGTCCTTCGCTCGAACCGACCTTCTTCAGTCGCGCAGCATGCATGGCGACTCCTCTCTGTAGTAGTCGTCGAATCTTGTTGCTCGTCTCTTCGCACGCGTACCCGCTCCAGGTTGATTCGACACGAGAGCTGGGTATCCAATGCGATTGGCCGCAGATTCACACGAGAGATTCCAGTGAAGGGAGCAGGTCATGTCGGCCCGGCGCCGTAACGCAGCGATGGATACCGAGAAACGGTGGTCGGATCCGGAGGAGTTCCGCAGGGCGGCGACCTTCACAGGTGTGGTGATCGGGCTCGCGCTTGCGGTCCTGTGTTCGCTGCTGCTGTTCGACCGGTCGTCAGGGCTCGGCACCCTGGCCTTCGCGCCGGCCGCTGTCTTCCTGATCGGTGGGCTGATTGCCTTTGTCCAGACGTATCGGGTGTGGAAACGGGGTGGAGTGTGGCCCATTTGGCAGGGGGCAGGGTGGGGCCTGATGGTGTTGATGCTGATCAGTTCCGGTTTCGGTGCGGGTGCTTATGGCCCGCCGCAATAAACGCCCCATTGGACTCGCACATTTGTTCGATTCTTGCTAGTGTTGCTCCCCGTGGGGATGGTGCAGTGGGAAGCCTGCATCACCCCCACGCCAGAACCCGGTGCCTGGCGCTGACTGCCTTCAGTGTCAGGCACCGCCTTTGGGTTGGCTGGCTTTGGGCGGGTGCGGCACTCGTCAGGAACTAGGTTGCGGCAGAGTGCAATCCGTAACCTTGGGGTTGACGCCGAAGTAGTTCAGGGGCCCCGCCACTACGGTCACGGCGATGGTGCCCACGCCGGCGCAGTTGGATGGAGAGTTGCTGTAGTAGCCTCGCTGGCCGGCCGCGATGGCACCGACAACAAGCCAGATCAACACGATCAAAGTCACGATCCGTCGCATGGAACCGCTCGATTCCTCAGCTGTGTGGCGCGGGGACTATCGAAATACCCGGTCAGGAGGGGTATGAAACGCAAGTGAGCGGGGTATTCGAAGGTAGAGTGCCGTCACTTCGCGTGTATGTGGCGGGCTTGTCGTCGAAAGAGACTGCCATGATTATTCTCGGAATTATCCTGCTGCTGATCGGATTTCTCTTGAATATTCCGATCTTGTGGACGATCGGTGTTGTCCTCTTGGTGATCGGGCTGATCTTGTTCGTGCTGGGCTCGACGGGGCGCGCGGTCGGTGGCCGACGGCACTGGTACTGAGCTGATTTGATCTGATTTGCGCGACCTGATCGATCTTAGCTGGGATATTCGCCAGATCGAGGACAGGCCCCACACCCTGTGGGAGTGCAGGACCTGCCTCCGATTGGTCTTGCCAACATCTCCATGAGCGTCAACGAGTCCCAGCACGCCGGAGCATGCGTCGAAAACAATACGGCGCATCGGACGTGTTTGCCAACGATTTACGGAGAAAATATTTCTGAGTTCATACTTTGGGATTTTGGTCCCTAAAGTGAGGATTGCACCTTACGGGCGCAAGGTTTATCCCCCGATCGCAGTGGAGACTCTACGGCCGAAGCCGGATTTCGACCGGTCGGACGGGAGCCGGTTCGATGGATCTACTGCTCAAAGGGAAGACCGCGATTGTCACCGGTGCCGGCAAGGGCATCGGTCTCGCGATCACCCAGGCATTGGTCGAAGAAGGAGCCCATGTGATCGCGGGTTCACGAACTCGCACGGCAGAAATCGAGAAACTCGAGACCGGCGACGGTGTCACGTTCCTTGCCGTCGACTTGGCGAGTGCGGACGGTCCGCCGGCATTGGCTGCCGCAGCCGCAGAGCGCGGCAGTATCGACATCCTGATCAACAACGTGGGCGCCGTGACGCCGCGGACAGAGGGATTTCTCAGCGTCACGGACGGCGACTGGGATGCGTCGCTGCGCGTGACGTTCATGTCCGCGGTGAGGATGATCCGGGCTGCCCTGCCGTCGATGGCGGTCGGCGGTGGGAGCATCGTGACGGTCAGTTCGGTGAATGCGTTCCTTCCGGACCCAGCGGTGATCGACTACAGCGCGGCAAAAGCCGCTTTGAGTAACCTGTGCAAATCGTTGTCGAAAGAGTTGGCTCCACAAGGTATTCGGGTGAACACCGTGAGCCCAGGACCTGTGCGGACGGCGTTGTGGCTCGGGTCGGGCGGGGTAGCGTCGACGCTCGCCGGGGTCTCCGGACTCAGCGCCCAAGACATTGTGGACAGTGCAGCCGCAGGCTCGGAGACGGGCAGATTCACGTACCCGGAGGAAGTCGCGGACCTGGTGGTGTTTCTTGCCGGAGGCCGCGCCGCAAACATCACAGGCGCGGATTTTGTCATAGACGGCGGCTTGATCAAGACGCTCTGAGTCGGCGCTACTTCGTGGCCGTCAGATAGCCTGAGCGTTTCGACAAATCGGCAAGTTCCGGTGGAAGTTCCGGGATCGGTTGGCCGTACTCGTTTGCCAATTCAAGGGTGTCGCGGCACTGAACCGACCAACCGCGGTCGGTCAACCACTGTTTGGGGTCGGCACGCTGGTCGTCGTAGAACAATGCGGACAAGTCCAAGCCGCCGAATGGGTCTTTCTTGAAGTACTTTGCTCTGATGTCGGCGAATCGTTTGCCGTCCATTCCGGATGGGAAGTAGTTCAAGGCAAGTCGACTTCCGGGCGAGGAGAGTTCGTCGATTCTTTCGAACAGTGCGTCATGTGCGCTGCCGGGAAGATAGGCCAAAAGTCCCTCTGCCGACCATGCCGATGGCTTGGCGCGATCGAATCCTGACGCTTCGAGAGCGGCGGGCCAGTTTTCTCGCAGATCGACAGCCACCGTGTGACGGTCCGCTTTCGGTTCCGCTCTGTGTTCGGTGAGCACCTGATCTTTGAATTCCAGTACCCGCGGCTGATCGACTTCGAAAACCGCAGTGCCGGTGGGCCAGTTCAGTCGATAGGCCCGTGCATCCAATCCTGCTGCCAGGATGACTGATTGGGCGACTCCTGATCTGGCGGCGTCGAGAAAGAATTCGTCGAAGAATTTACTTCTGATGCCCATGCCAATGCCCATGAATCCGGACAGTGGGAGGTCTTCCAGCGATGACGGGTTGTCCAGTAGCGCGGTGAAGTGTGGTTCGCCCGCGGCCGCGACAAACCACGGCGCGTAGGAATCTTCGATCAGGGCGTGGGGGCGACGTGATTCTATGGCGCGAAATGCGGCCACTCCCAGCGCAGTCAGGCCGACACTGCTGACAATGTCCCAGGTATCGCCGTCGCTGCGCACGTTTTTGATCCTACGCTCGTGGTGGTTCCCAATTCGAGTGTCGGTATTTCTGTTGCAGTTCAAGGGGTTCGGTCTGCTTTGAGATTGCCAGGTGATTGGCAGACTCAGTGGAGGCGGCCGTCAGGGTTCGCGCTTTGACTAGGGAGTGTGGTCCGGGCGCAGTAGACGTAGGCCTAGCGCACAACAATCAGCAAGGAAGGCGATGACGAAGTTGCAACGCCCTGATGCACTCGATGGTCTGGAGGTTGCCGCACGACACGGTGGCGCCGCGTCGAAGGCGAGGCTGTATTGCGCTGTCCGGCCGTTGGCGGTGCGACGTGCTCGCGTCGAACTCGAGCCTCACGCAGCAGAATTAGTAGCCGACGCCGTGTGCCGTTCCGTCGTGAATTCGGTGCCGGGCCGGGCAGCGTCAGATGGTTCGCTCTTGCGTCTGGTGTACTCGACAACTCGTCGATTGATCGACCGAACGGACTCGAAATCCAGGATAGGACTGCCCGCCGATATCGAGGCTCTCCCAGAGCGGCTGCGGGAGGTGTTGATCATGAGGTTGATCGTTGGCCTCGATGTCGACGACACCGCAGTTGTGCTCGGGCGAACACACGCTCAGGTTCTGGTGGAACAACATCGGGCGCTGGCGACGCTGAGCGCCGTTGCCGCGGCCGCAGCGAGTTGAGTTGGATCAGCGAGCCGCGAGCATTCGACGCAGATCCTTACGGCTGGTTTTGCCGACGCCGGTCTCCGGGAATTCTTCAAGTACCTGCACCCGGTCGGGGATCTTCCAACTCGCCAGGCCGCGCTCGCGAACAAAGGCTCGTATCTGGGCTGTTTTCGGCGGACTCGACGGGTCGGCGGCAAGGAGGAAGGCACACGTGCGTTCGCCGAGGTATTCGTCGGGAATGGCAACAACGATCGCGTCGCGTACCGCGGGATGCGCCAGGAGGTGTTCTTCCAGTTCTTCGGCAGATACCTTCTCGCCGCCGCGGTTGATTCGGTCGACCGCACGCCCGCAGACGGTGATGTTGCCGTTCGCATCAACTCGAACCACGTCGCCGGTGCGGTACCACCCGTCGTCGGTGAAGGAACGGGCATTGGCTGCGGGATTGTCGAAGTAGCCGCGAATTGTGTACGGGCCCTTGGTGAGCAGCTGACCTTCGGTGCCCGCGGGTACGTCGTTGTCGTTGTCGTCGACCACCCGGATCTGGTCGAAGGGGGACATGGGGCGGCCCTGCGTGGTGAGGACTACGTCGAGAGGATCTTCGTCGCGGGTGTAACACACCAGACCCTCGGCCATCCCGAACACTTGCTGGAGTCGTGCGCCCAATGCGGGGCCGATGCGGGCTGCCAACTCGTCGGGGCAGCGAGCGCCGCCGACCAGTACGGATGTCAGTGTCGAGAGGTCGTGTGAGTGGCCACGTTCGGCTGTTTCGGTCCACAACCGGGCGAGCGGCGGAACGAGTCCCGTCATGGTCACTCCGGCGCGCTCGATCATCGCGAAGGCCGTGGTGGGACTTGGGGACGGGGTCAACGCCACTGTTCCACCGGCGGCGAGAGCTCCCAGGATTCCCGGCGAGCTCATCGGGAAGTTATGGGCTACCGGCAATGTCGCCAGATAGACCGTCGATGTTGTGACACCACAGATTTCATTGCTGCGCAGCACGCTGTAGAGGTAGTCGTCGTGGGTGCGGGGGATCAGTTTGGGGATGCCGGTGCTGCCGCCGGACAGCTGCAGAAACGCCACGGATCCCGGGTCTGCGGCGGCAAATTCGCGCGGTACGGCGCTCACCGCGTCGAAGTTCACGGTGCCGGCCGGGGCGTCCGATCCGGGATCTGGCAGGCACACAACGGTATTCAAGCTCGGGGTCGATGAAGCGACCTCGAGTGCCAGAGCGCCGTGGTCGAACCCGTCGATGTGGTGCGAGGTGATGACGGCGACGGCGCGTGAGGCGGCGGCCAGTGCAGTCAATTCCGAGGAACGATGCGCGGGGAGGCAGAACACGGGTACTGCGCCGATCCGGAAAAGCGCGAAGACCACGGCGACGAACTCGGCCTGGTTGGGCAGTTGGACCATCACCGGATGCTGGGCAGTGATGCCGAGATCGGCGAGTCCGGCAGCGAGGGCGTCCACGCGGGCGTCGAGCTCGGCGTACGTCCATGTCTGCTCGGCGTCGACGACTGCGACGGAGTGGGCATGGGCGGCCACGCTCTCGCGCAGAATCTGGTCGAAAGTCTTTCCGGCCCAGATTCCTTCACTGCGGTATCGGGCGGCGTCGTCTGCAGGCCACGGGGTGAAGGAGAGCTGAGGTGGTGACACTTCGGAAAGCATGTCTTCCTTCACTGGTGGTGGCCCGTCGGCGTGAACAATTTCGATAAGGATAGCCTAGGCTCATGGACGTGAAGGGTGTGACTGGGCGATCTGTCGTGATTACCGGTGCCGGCGGCGGTATCGGCGCGGCAACGGCGGCACTGTTCGAAGAGGCCGGAGCCACGGTCGCTCGGTGGGACCTTGCAGCTCCGACGGTACCCGTTGGCGGATTCGCGCTCGCGGTCGACGTGACGGATCGTCAGTCCGTCGAGCAGGCGTTTGCCGCGACAACCGATGCAATCGGAACGGTGTCGGTGCTGGTGCACACTGCGGGCGTGTTGCGGGCGGGTTCTGCGCTGACCGAGGACAACAACGACTGGGATGCGTGCATGGCCGTCAACGCGACGGGAACCATGAACGTCGCCCGCGAAGCGGCTCGCCGCTTTGTCGCTGCCGGTGCCGGCGTGATCACGGCAGTGGGGTCGAACGCGGCATCGACACCGCGCACGAACATGGCTGCCTACGGTGCGTCGAAGGCTGCGGCAACCGCCTACATGCGGAGCCTGGGTCTCGAGATCGCTCCGCACGGAATCCGCTGCAACATTATTTCTCCGGGATCGACGGACACTCCCATGCTTCGCGGAATGTGGGACGGTACAGACCAATCCGCCGGGGTGATCGCCGGTGACGCCGACGCCTATCGCCTCGGGATTCCGCTCGGCCGACTCGCGCAACCGGGTGACATCGCCGCCACGGCGTTGTTCCTCAGCTCGGACGCGGCCAGGCACATCACGATGCACGACCTCCGCGTCGACGGCGGCGCCACGCTCGACATGTGAAGTCCTCATACACAACCGATCGAACCGAATAGGAGCGCCCGATGGCCATCCCCCCCATTGCCGGCTACGTTCTGCCCCGTCGCGACGAGGTATCCGCGGACCGCGTCGACTGGCAACTCGACCCGTCGCGCTGCGCGCTCTTGATCCACGACATGCAGCGTTACTTCATCGACGCCTACAACGCCGGTGAGGAGCCCATCTCCACCGCGACCGCAAACATGGTGGCGATTCGTGACGCGTGTGTTCGGGCCGGGATTCCGGTTGTCTACACGATGCAGCCGGGTGATCAGCATCCGTCCAGGCGAGGCATCCTGGCCGATTTCTGGGGCGAAGGTATGACAACCGGCCGCGATACGGAGGTGATCGACGCGCTCACGCCCGGAGAGTCCGACATCGAGGTGACGAAGTGGCGATACTCGGCATTCCAGCGCACGGATTTGCGTCAGCTCCTCGCCCGTGTCGGCCGCGATCAGTTGATCGTGACCGGCGTGTACGCGCACATGGGCTGCATGCTCAGCGCGGCCGAGGCGTTCATGAGTGACGTCGAGCCGTTCATGGTCTCGGATGCCACAGCAGACTTCTCGCGCGACGAGCACCTGATGGGATTGGAATACGTCGCCAAGCGTTGTGGCCGGGTGTTCACCGCGGCCGACGTACTGGGCGCGATCAGCGTGGACGAATCCGTCGCAGAGCTCAGCGGAGTGTAAGACCGTGAACCGCATCATGCTCTCCGGGAAGATTCACCGTGCCACCGTCACTCAGGCGGACCTGCACTACGTCGGATCCGTGACCATCGACCAGGACCTGATGGAAGCTGCCGATCTGCTCGAAGGTGAGCAGGTGCACATCGTCGACATCGACAACGGGGCACGGCTCGAGACCTACGCCATCACCGGCGAACGAGGTTCCGGGGTGATCGGCATCAACGGCGCTGCGGCACATCTGATCTCGCCCGGGCACTTGGTGATCATCATGTCGTACCGCCACGTCGACGACCGTGAGGCGAAGTCGCTGGTACCGCGGGTCGTCCATGTCGATACGAAGAACATGATTGTGGAACTGGGCTCGGACCCGGCGCAGCCGGTGCCCGGAGCCCGGGACCAGCTCGCCTCACGCTGACCCCGGTAGCGGGTCAGGCGTGCTCGCGCCTGCGGTTTTCGAGCGACTCCACAGCTTTGTCGCGCAGCGTCCGAACTCGGGCGAGGGGACCGTCGCCGACCTGCACCCGCCAGTAGCCCGATGCGTCGAGGAGATCCTTCGTCACGCCGAGTTGTTTTGCCGTCGCGCGCAATTCGCGCACGATGGATGCCTCACCCGCGATCCACATCCAGCCGGCGCCCGTGCTCGGACCGAGAGTGCGGGCAGCATCCGCCAACAGGCGGGCGTCCGAGACACCCTCGCGGCGGTGCACCCACGTGACGCCGGGGAGTTCGCGTTGTTCCTCGGCGGGACCGTCGACGAGCACGGCAACGTACAGCGGCACCGAACCGTCGTGTTCCTCGACGTAACGTGCGATCGCCGGTAGCGCAGTCTCGTCACCGGCAAGCAGCCACCAGTCGGCGCCGACGGGCGGAATGGTCGACACCTTCGGGCCGGCCAGGTGCAGGGTGTCGCCGGGCTGTGCGTTGCGCGCCCAGTTGCCGGCAATTCCGTGGCCGTGCAGCACGAAGTCGAGATCCAGTTCGCCGGCCTCGGCGTCGAAGCGGCGCACCGTGTAGGAGCGGGCAACCGGTGCCGGGCGCTTCGGCCAGTGCAGATGACCGTCATGCTGCTCGGGCAGCACCGGAGCTGCGGATCCCTCTTCAGGGAGGAAGATCTTCACGTAGTCGTCGGCACCCTCGGTGCGGAACTCGGCGACGGAGAATTCACCGGACTGGAAGGTTCCCAGTTGCTCGCCTCCGACCGTGATTCGGCGCATGCGCGGTGTGACCTCGACAGTTCGGAGGACCGTCAGCTCTCGCAGGACGATCGGCAGGTCGAGCCGTCGGGACGGGGTGGTAACCGGCATGAGCGAATTCCTCTCGCGAATGGACCTATCTATACCCAGGGTGTCAGACGGCGCCAACTCGCTCTCCAGTAGGGTAGGTAACCCTAACCCCTGGTGCGTTCGAGAGAGCGATCAGGGCTTGCAGGACTGCGAGGAGATCCAGTGGTGTCGAGGAAGCGTCTGGCGTTGACGGCTGCGCAGGCAGGGATGTGGTTCGCGCAACAACTAGACCCGCAGAACCCCACTTTTGTCACCGGTCAATGCATCGAGATCGTCGGCCCGCTCGACCCGTCCGTCCTCGCGCGCGCAGTGGATCGTGTGGTCGCGGAAACCCCGTCGCTCATGGCGAGGTTCGCCGTGGACTCCGGCGAGGTGTATCAGGAACTCGGCGCCTGGGAGTACCCCGGGACGGATGTTGTCGCACGTGAGAGCTTTGAGGTCGCGCTCACAGAGATGCGTGAACAGCTCCGGATACCCCTCGATCCGAGCGCCGGTCCGGGATGCGCGGTCACTATTTTTACGCTCGGACCGTCGCACCACGCGTTGTTCTTCCGCGTCCACCACACGTTGATCGACGTCTACGGGTACAGCTTGCTCGGCCGCAGGATCGCCGCCGTTCACAATGCCGTGGTTCGGGGCAAGGAACCGCCGACCAGTCGCTTCGACCCACTCGAGTTGATCCTCGACCAGGACGCCGCTCGCGCCGATTCCGATGTTCAGAGCCTCGATCGGGAATTCTGGTCTTCCGAGCTGCTCGGAGCCAAGGAATCGGTAAGCCTGTCCCGGATCGGGGGCCCGCCCGCGTCGTCGGTCGCACAGACGCTTCTGTCCCACACCACACTGATCTCCGCAGCATCGGCAGAGCGCATCACTGCGGCCGGACGCGTTGTCGAGGGCAGTTGGGCCGACGTCGTCACGGCCGCAGTGGCGGCGTACCTGGCACGCTCGAATGGCAGCCTCGACGTGACGCTCGGATTCCCGTCGATGAATCGTATGGGCACCGTTGCCGCCAAAGTTCTGACCACCGCGGTCAACGTCCTGCCGCTGCGCGTTGCGGTCGACCCGAATTCGAGTCTCATCGACCTCGCTGCGGGTGTCCGCGCTGCGGTCAAGCGCACGGCCCCGCATGCCGCGTATCGCTCCGAGGCAATCCACCGGGACCTGCGACTGCCCGCGAGCAGCGCTGGCCCCGTCGGCCCGACGGTCAACATCAAGCCGTTCGGCGACACCCTGCGTTTCGACGGGGCCGGCGCGACAGTCCACTCATTGGCCCGTGGTCCTGTCCATGACATCGCCTTCATCGTGCGTCGTCTCGACGAGAGCGGCGAGCTCGAAATCCAGATCGACGCCGACGCTGACCGCTACACGGGTGCGGAGCTCGCGCGCCATGCTTCGGCTCTCACCAGATTGCTCGAATCCGTCACCGCCGAGGGGACTGGCGCCGCGATTGCTCAGGTGTCGCTCCTCGAACCGGAAGCCCTGAAGGTCCTCGCCGAATGGGGTGGGAGGGCAGCGGCTTTCGATGACTATTGCCCTGACGTCCTGGACCTGTTCGATGCCCAGGTAGACGAGCGCGGTGACGATCTTGCTCTGGTTGCCGGCGCTGAACGGCTGAGCTATGCCGAATTGGCTGCGCGCGTTGACGCTTTGGCAGCCGAACTGTCCTCTCGCGGCGCCGGCCCGGAGTCGCTGGTCGCGCTGGCTCTGCCACGATCCGCGTCGGCCGTGGTTGCGCTCCTCGCGGTGCTGCGCTGCGGCGGTGCGTACATTCCGCTCGACCCGCAGTTCCCCTCGTCGCGACTCGAGTACATGCTTGACGACGCTCAGCCGGCGATCCTGCTGACCACCGCGGGCTTCACCGATCGGATTTCGGTCCCACAAGGTACTGCCGTCGCAACAATCGCCGGTGGCGAGATCAGTTGGTCGGCAGCAGCATCCAGCGGGGCGAGCGGGGCCCGTGTCGCGCCGGCCAACACCGCCTACGTCATCTACACCTCCGGTTCCACGGGAAACCCCAAGGGAGTGATGCTGGACCGCCGCGCCCTGGCACGGTTTGTCCGCTCGGCCACGGATCTCACGAGTATCGGCGCGCACACGCGGTTGCTCGCCCTGACTACTCTGTCCTTCGACATTGCGGTCCTCGAACTGTTTGTCCCGCTCACCGCGGGCGGATCGGTGATCCTCGCCGACGAGAATCAGGCCAAGGAACCGGCAGCCATTGCGGCACTGGTGAGTTCGGAGTCCGTCACGGCGGTGCAGGCGACTCCCTCGCAGTGGGGGACGGTGCTCGAACACGGCGTAACCGATCTGGCTGGAGTCGACGTCCTGGTGGGCGGTGAAGCCTTGCCCACCCGGACGGCGCAGCAGTTGAGTGAGCTGGCGCGTTCGGTGCAGAACATGTACGGACCCACCGAGGCCACGGTGTGGTGCACCAGTACCCCGGTTTTGCCGAACATCGAATGGACAGGCTCGATCGGCCGGCCGTTCGCGGGCACCGCCGCAGTGGTGCTGGATCGCTACCTGCAACCAGTCAATGTTGGCGCGATCGGCGAACTGTACGTTGCGGGAACACAACTCGCGCGCGGCTACCGCGGTCGACCTGACCTGACGGCAACCCGATTTGTGGCCGACCCGTTCGGACGCGGCCGGATGTACCGAACCGGCGACCTGGTGCGGTGGACCGAATCCGGTCAGCTCGAATACCTCGGCCGAGGCGACGATCAGGTGAAGGTGCGTGGGCACCGTATCGAACTCGGCGAGATCGAGACCGTGGCAGGGGAGTTCGACACAGTCGGTGCCTGCGTCGCGGTCGCTCGAAGCGACGGCAGTGGCACCGTTCATCTGGTCGCCTACGTCACGGCCGTGGAGAGCGCTCACGTCGATCTTCCGGCACTGCGAGCATTCATAGCCGATCGTCTACCCGCGTACATGGTGCCGTCGGCGATTGTCGTCATGGACGAGTTCCCGCTTACCCCCAACCTCAAGATCGACCGGAAGGCATTGCCGGCGCCGGACTTCGGGGATGCGGACACGGGGCGTTCAGCCGAGACGGCTGCGGAGATCGCACTGTCCGGCATGTTTGCCGACCTGCTGGGGCTCACCGTGGTGGGCGTCGATGCAGACTTCTTCACACTCGGCGGCACGTCGCTCTCCGCGACAAGACTCGTGGCCCGTCTCAAATCCGCACTCGGAGTGGAACTGTCGCTGCGTGACGTCTTCGATACGCCGACGGTGGCCGGACTGGCGCTACGGGTGGAATCCGCTGCGCCGGCTCGTCCCGCCATTGTGGCGCACGAGCGGACCGACATTGTGCCGCTGTCGTCGGCGCAGCAGTCGTTGTGGTTCGTTCACCAGACCCAGGGTCCATCCTCTACCTACAACATTCCGTTTGCGCTGCACCTGAACGGCGCAGTGGACGCGACAGCGCTGAAAAATGCGGTTGCGGCAGTTGTCGCCCGGCATCGGGTACTGCGCACGGTTGTCGTCGACATCGACGGTGTGGGGTTCGGTCGGGTACTCGATGCGGAGCCGGAGTTCACCGACAGAGAGGTCTCCGAGGCGGACGTGCAGTCCGCGCTGCTGACCGCGGCCTGTGTGCCGTTCGATCTCGAACACGACATTCCGGTACGGGCTCACCTGGTGCGGTCCGGCACCGACACCGCAGTCCTGCTGTTGGTCATTCACCACATCGCGGGTGACGAGTGGTCGGCCGGACCGATGCTCACCGATCTTGCAGCGGTCTACAACGGGGAGCAGCTGCCGGCCGAGCAGCCTCGAATTCAATACTCGGACTTCGCGATCTGGCAGGGCGAGTGCGCCGCAGATCCTAACCTGAGCGCGTCCACCGACCGGCAACTCGGGTACTGGCGAGACCTTTTCTCCGGTGCCCCCGAAGAATTGCAACTGCCGTACGACCGTGCTCGCCCAGCAGTTCCGACGTGGCGCGGCGGCGAGGTCTGGACCCACACCGGCGCAGGCGTGGTGCACGGACTGCGATCGGTGACCGAGAAGTCGGGCTCCACGATGTTCATGCTGGCGCAAGCGGCGGTCGCAGTTCTGCTGTCGAAACTCGGTGCCGGTGAGGACATCACGCTCGGTGCCCCGATTGCAGGCCGGGTGGACGGCAGCCTCGAAGATACCGTCGGATTTTTTGTCACTACGGTGGCGCAGCGGGTCGATCTGACCGGGCGCCCTTCGCTGGCCGAGGTGCTCTCACGCGTGCGACGCGGCGCCCTGGACGGGTTTGCGCACCAGGACGTCGCGTTCGAGCAGGTCGTCGACGCGGTGGGCGTGACGCGATCTCTCGCCCGGCATCCCCTGTTCCAGACGATGGTTCAGCATCGCACACCGCACTCCGTACCCAGCTTCACCGGGCTGTCGGTCAGCCCGTCGTACGTTTCCACGGGCACCGCGAAGTTCGACCTGACCTTCGAGTTCGTGGAACTTGCCGACGGACTCGACGTGCGGATCGAGTACGCGGAGGATCTTTTCGATCGGGCGACGGCAGAGACCATTGCGGTTCGCTTGCGCACGGTCCTCGAGCATTTTGCCACGGATACGGGCGCCGGCCTGCAGAGCGTGGACGTGTTGTTGCCGGCCGAACGAAATGCACAGTCGGTCGAAGGTCACACAACCCGTCTGTTGCCCGAACTGCTGGACGACGCTGAACATGAGTTCGCCGATCGCGTGGCCTTGATCTGTGGACCGGACGAGTACACGTACCGGGAGCTGGCTGATCGCTCGAACAGGTTGGCGCGGTTACTGATCCAGCGTGGTATCGGCACCGACGTGGTGGTGGGCATCGCCGTCGGGCGGAGCATCGAGTGTGTAGTTGCGCTCCGCGCCGTGATTGCCGCCGGCGCGGCGTACCTGCCGATCGATCCGTCGTATCCGCGTGCGCGCATCGAGTACATGCTCGCCGACGCCGATCCGGCGCTCGTGATCGTCGACGCCGATACCGCGCAGTGGATTCGGCCGGACTCGGAGGATGCGACCGTCGCAGAACTCGAGACCGCCGCTGCTGCGCTGCGCGGCGACCGGGTGGGCAGAGTCGTGTCGCCCGCCGCCGCGGCGTACGTCGTCTACACCTCCGGCTCCACCGGTCAGCCCAAGGGTGTGATGGGAACTGCAGGCGCACTGGCTAATCGTCTGGTCTGGCAGCGTGATCTCGTGCGCGCCGACGGGTGGGCGGACGTTCGGTTGGCAAAGAGTTCGATGAGCTTCATCGACGGCTCCACCGAACTGCTGGCGGGGCTCCTGGCCGGTGCCCGGTTGGTTCTCGCAGATGACGCGGAGTCTCGTGATGCCGGCGCACTCGCAGATCTCATCGACCGGCACGGCGTGCGTCAGCTCACCGCGGTGCCGAGCCTGGCTGCGGCGCTGGCACAGTTCCGAGAAGAATCGGCACACCGGGTCTCGAGTTGGTTCCTCAGTGGTGAACCGCTCACTCGCGCAGTGATCGACTTGTTCGACGAGAAGAACACACGGGTGATCAACTCGTACGGATCCTCGGAGGTTGCCGGTGATGTGACCTTCTGGACGGCAACATCTTCCGCCAACCGAGTGCTGATCGGCGCTCCCGTTCCCGGAGTGGGTGCGCGGATACTCGACGCATACCTGCGCCCGGTGCCGGACGGGGTGACGGGTGAACTGTATGTCGAGGGCATCCAGGTTGCCCGCGGTTACCTCGGCCGACCGGAGTTGACCGCAACTCGGTTTGTCGCGGATCCGATGGGCAGCGGTGGACGGTTGTTCCGCACCGGAGATCTGGTGCGTCGCACTCGGTCCGGCGAACTCGACTTCGTTTCTCGCGCCGACGCTCAGATGAGTCTGCACGGATTCCGGATCGAACCCGGCGAGGTGGAGGCGGCGTTGGCTTCCCATCCATCCGTCGAACGAGCACTGGTTGTGGTGCGCGCGAGCGCAGCTGGGTCGGATCAGCTTGTCGGGTACGCGGTTCGGGCACCAGGCGCCGCCGTGCCGGACGATTCCCAGTTGCGGGCGCATCTTCGGGACCTGCTGCCCGACTACATGATTCCCGCGGTATTCGTCGTTCTCGACGGCCTTCCCGTGCTACCCAACGGCAAGGTAGACCGCGACGCGCTCCCCGCGCCGGTACGCAGCGAGGGACGGCGTGAGGCGGCAACCGAACTGGAGCGGATCTACTGCGAGCTCCTTGCCGAACTCCTCGGCATCACCACCGTCGGCCCCGACGAGGACTTCTTTGCTCTGGGCGGCAACTCGTTGCTCGCCACCCGATTGGCGTCGGCGATCCGCGCCCGCACCGGTCACGACGTGACGATCCGCGAGGTGTTCGACCTCCGTACCCCCGCCGAACTGGCTCGGGCAGCACAGATCGGGAAGGTCAGGCGGCCTGAACTGGTTCGCCGGGATCACGGGGCAATCGTGCCGATGTCTGCCGCGCAGGGACGCCTGTGGTTCCTGTTCCAGCTCGAGGGCCCCAGCTCCACCTACAACATCCCGTACACCATGCATCTGCAGGGTTCAGTGGATCTGGATGCGTTGCGCGGTGCGCTGGCGCACGTTCTGAGCCAACACGAAACACTGCGCACGGTATTCACCGCCGAGTCCGGTGACGGCGAGGCTGGGCACATCGGCTACCAGGTGGTTCGTCCGATCAGCGAGTGCGAACTGCCGTTGGACGTTCTCGACGTGCTTCCAGCCCAACTGGAGTCGACACTCGCGCGGGAAGCCGCCTACACCTTCGACATCGCGCACGAACTGCCTGTGCGCGCTGTTCTGTTGCGCACCGGCACCGACGACGCGCACCTGATGGTGCTGGTGCATCACATCGCGGCCGACGAATGGTCTGCGCGTCCATTGGTGTCCGATCTGACCCGGGCGTACTCACACCTCGTGTCCGGCACAGCGGCGATGCCCGAACCACTACCGGTGCAGTACCGCGACTTCAGCGCGTGGCAACCCGAAGTCCTCGGTGAGGCAAGCGATCCCGAATCCGTGCTGGCCGGTCAGCTCGAGTATTGGACGGGTGCGCTTGCCGGGCAACCCGAAGAGCTTGCGCTACCCCGTGATCGGGCGCGCCCCGCGGTGTCGACGTACCGGGGATCAGCGGTTGCGTTCGATCTCGAGCCGCAAGTGCGGGCTTCTTTGGCGGCAATCGCCGCTGCCGGTGGGGCAACGATGTTCATGCTCACCCACGCCGCAGTTGCAGTCCTGTTGGCCGAACTCGGTGCCGGGGACGACATCGTCGTCGGTTCACCGGTTGCCGGGCGCTCCGATGCCGCGCTCGAACGGGTGGTGGGCTTTTTTGTCAACACCCTGGTGCTGCGCACCGATCTGTCGGGAGACCCGACCTTCGTGCAGTTCCTGGAGCGTGTTCGCGCTACGGACCTCGATGCCTATGCGCATCAGGATGTTCCGTTCGAGCAGTTGGTCGAGGCGATGGCCCCGGCCCGTTCCCTGTCCCGCCAGCCGCTGTTCCAGATCCTGGTGCAGTACCGCGATGCCGTGGACCGGATCGAGATGGCGGGCCTCGACGCGAGTCCGGTATTCCTCGAAACCGGAACGGCCAAATTCGACTTGACGTTCGACCTCGCGGAAACCGCCGACGGCGGGATCCGTGGTCGTATCGAGTACGCCACTGATCTCTTCGATCGGGGCACGGTTGACGCATTTGCCGGGCGATTGGTCCAGGTGCTGCGGCAGTGTGCGGCAAACCCGGAACTGCGGTTGTCCCAGCTCGATTCGATGACTCGGACAGACCGGGCGGCGATCGATTCTGCCGAGTCAGGCCGTATTGTGCCGCTTGACAGTTCGCTGACCTTGCCGGGCATGTTCGCTCGCCAGGTCGCGCTCACACCGGGCGCCGTCGCCATGATCGTCGACGAGAGCGGGGAGTCGCTGACCTACACCGAATTGGATCGGCGAACCGAGCGTCTCGCCGCGACGCTTCGTGGTGTGGTGCCGGTCGGTGGCGTTGTCGCCGTGGCGGTACGACGCAGTGCCGCACTGGTAGTCACGCTGCTGGCCATCCACCGCGCCGGTGCCGCCTATCTTCCGCTCGACGACAGCTACCCCGTGGATCGACTCGAGTACATGCTCGCGGACGCACGGCCGTCGTTGTTGGTGGTGGGCCCGGGTAGCGAACCGCTGGACTGCCCCGCTCCGATGCTGGAGGTAGACGAGGGCGGCACTGCAACAACACAATCGGACACGGCTACGGCCGTGGACACGGTTGTACATCCCGACAGCGCCGCGTACCTGCTCTACACGTCCGGATCAACCGGGCGGCCGAAGGGTGTTCTGGTCAGCCATCGTGCCGTGGTCAACCGGCTGTCGTGGATGCAAGACGAGTACCACCTCGGCAGCGACGACCGTGTGTTGCAGAAGACGCCGGCCGGGTTCGACGTGTCCGTGTGGGAGTTCTTCTGGCCCTTGATCACCGGAGCAACATTGGTGGTGGCTGCGCCGGACGGGCATCGCGATCCGCGCTACCTGCGCGACGTCGTCAAGCGACGTTCTGTCACCACAGCACACTTCGTGCCGTCGATGCTGGCTGCTTTCCTCGATCACGTGGCTGCGGAAACGGATCCTCGCCCGAAGTTGTCTCGGGTGCTGTGCAGCGGCGAAGCGCTCACGCCTGATCATCGGGATCGGTTCCACGCGTTGGTCGATGCGGAATTGCACAACTTGTACGGACCCACCGAGGCAGCGGTGGACGTGACGGCGTCGCACATCGTTCCCGCTGTCTACACGAACTGGGTGACAATCGGGCGCCCACTGTGGAATACCCGCGTACTTGTTCTGGACGCCCGGTTGCGGCGCGTTGCACCGGGAGTTGCGGGGGAGTTGTACCTCGGCGGTGCGCAGTTGGCGCGTGGCTACCACGACCGGGCGTCATTGACGTCGGAGCGATTTGTTGCCGATCCGTTCGGAGAGTTCGGCGAAAGGCTGTACCGCACCGGCGATCTGGTGCGGTGGCGCGAGTACGGCGACGCGGGCCTCGCCCTCGAATACCTCGGCCGTACGGACGGTCAGGTCAAGCTGCGTGGACTTCGTGTCGAACTGGGCGAAATCGAGAACGTGCTCACGTCGCATCCGACGCTGGCTCAATGCGCTGTTGTTGCGCGAGGCGGTCAGATCCACGCGTATGTCGTCCCGGTTCCGGATGCGACGATTGTCCCGGCCGAACTTGCCGCTTTTGCGTCGACGCTGCTGCCGGACTACATGGTTCCGACGGCCATGGTTGTGCTCGACACGCTGCCGCTGACGCCGAACGGGAAGCTGGATCGTCGGGCTCTCCCGGAGCCGGTTGCTCCCGACGAGTCGCAGCGGCGAGCGCCGGAGGGTCCTGAAGAGACCGCGATGTGCGAATTGTTCGCCGAGGCTCTGCGCGTCGACGCAGTGGGTGCCGATGACGATTTCTTCATGCTCGGCGGCGACAGCATCATCTCGATTCAGGTCGTGAACGCTGCCGGTCGGCGCGGAATTACGTTCGGGCCCAAGGAGATATTCCAATGGCGCACGCCCGCGGCGCTGGCCAAGGTCGTGGATTTCGGCGCGCCAGGCGACGCTGAGACCGCCCACAGCGGGCCGGTGGACCCGAGCGACGTGACGGGTTCGTTGGCATTGACACCGTTGGTGCATCGCGCCCGCGAATCCGGAATCTCGCCCGCAGGTCTTGGTATCGCGCTGTCTGTCTCGACTCCCGCAGGAACTACCGTCGGCGACGTCGAGCAAGCCATGTCGGCACTACTGCAAGCGCACGATGCGTTGCGGTTACGACTGACGCGGGTTGCGTCGGTTTTGTGGTCCCTCGAGACGGGCGCTGATGTGGATGCAGTCGTGCAGCATGTCGATTGCAGTGACCTCGGCGATGCCGATCTTGCCGTGCGTGCCGCGGCGGAGGCCACGGCGTTGATTGCCGAACTCGACCTGGAAAACGGCCGGACCGTGACGGCGCGCTGGCTCGATGCCGGCGAATCCCGCAGTGGAACCCTGGTTGTTGCCGTGCATGCGTTGGCGGCAGATCCGGCGTCGGTGGCGAAGCTGCGAGCGGATCTCGAAACGATATGGCGTGAGGGCGGCGGCGTGATGTCGCTTCGTCGTCCCGCCGCGACCGCGCACGGGTTCGCGGAGCGATTCAACGAGTTGGCGCAGGATCCGGCGTTGATGGGTGAACTGACGCACTGGTCGCAGGTTCTGGCACCGGGAGCCGAGTTGCGCCCGGGAGCGCCCGCGATTCTCACGGGTGGCCCGAGGGGGACATATCGGGCGACGCTGGAGGCGCGACTCGAAGGCGATATGGAAACGGCTGCGCTGGCCGCCCTCACCTACGGGTTGGCGAGGTGGCGAGCCGCGCCGGCCGAGTTGACCGTCGAACTCGAGCGTGACGTCCGCATTGCCGGTTCGGACGAACCAGACCCGTTGGCGACGGTGGGTCCCTTTGCTGTCGGGGTGCCGGTTCGGCTACCGGCATTGCCCGTCTCGGTCACCTCAGAAGATGCGTTGGCGGCAGCGGCGGCCGCTCTGAGCGTCGTACCAGGCGGTATAGGCACGGGCTACGGCAAGTTGCGGTATCTCAATGCGCAAACCGCGCCCGTCTTTGCGATGTGGGGACGGCCGGAAGTGAGTGTCAGGGTGATCCGAGATGTCGAAAGTCCGGGTGTGGGAAATTTCGGCGACGAGCGCCGCGTCGACCCGCGCGTTCTCGATGTGACGGCTTACGTCACCGGCGACGGGCGACTCGTGGAAATCCGGTTCGACTTCGACGCGACTCTCTTCGGTGAAGACGATGCGCTAGCGGTTGCCGCAGCGTTCGGGCAGGTCGAATTGAGTGCCGTTCCATAGTTTGGATAGGCTAACCAGCAGTTGTCCACGCTGGTGAGCCAACAGTGGATCTTGAAGTCTTGGAGAAAAATACAGTGCAGTCGGAATTCCCGGTGACAGCGGCCCAACGCAGCATCTATTTCGGGCACCAGTTGGACTCGGTGGGTCACCTCTACAACACCGGTATCTACACCGAGACACTTGGTGAGGTCGATATCGATCGAGTGGTCGAGGCCTGCCGCTCTGTGCTGGATCAAGCCGAGACACTGCATGTGAACTTCGACGTGGATGCTCGCGGCGCTCTGGTGCAGATTGCGCGCGAGAGCCGCGACTGGGACTTGCCCGTCATCGACTTCCGCGCCGAGGCCGACCCGCGAGAGGCATCACTGCGGTGGATGCGCGAGCGGATGGAATCGCCGGTGGACCTGGCGACCGACCTGCTGTTCACCTTTGCCGTGCACCTCATCGACGGTGACACGATGCGGCTGTACCAGCAGTACCACCACATCATCAACGACGGCTACGGCATCGCGCTGGTTCTGAACAAGATCATGCGTGCATACGTCGAGGGCACCGCACCGGATTTGAGCGCCGAATGGGCTCTGGCCAGGTTCGTCGAGACCGATGTCGAGTACACCTCCGGCACCACGATCGACGACGATCGCGACTACTGGATTGCCGAGTTGGGCGATCTTCCGACGTCGCCACGGTTGATCACCGTCGACCATCCGCCGGCGCCCGGCGTCACGAGTGTGACTCTCACGCTCGACCTCGACCGCCGTCAGAGGCTCGAGGAGTACGGCAAAGCACACGGACTGCGCTTGTCCTGGTTGGTGATTGCGCTGCTCGGCGGTTATGTCGCGCGAGCAACCGGAACGACCGACGTTGTGTTGAGCCTGCCGACCACGGCTCGCGGAACGCGCGAATTGCGTTCTGTGCCCGGCATGGTGGCCAGCGTGCTTCCGATGCGCATCGACGTCGGAGAGCAGGCCCGACTCGCGGATATCGCAACGAGCGCCGAGCAGAAGATGTGGAAACTGCTCAAGCACGGTCGTTACCGGGGTGAGGCGATCGGCCGCGAGTTGGCTGCCAGGAACCCGGATTGGCGGCCGCCGGGCATCGGCATCAACATCATGCCCAACTCGACCTCCCGTTTCACCATCGGTCGAGAGTCCAACGTGGAGATGCTTGCGTCCGGGCCGGTCGGTGAACTCGAGTTCATCGTGTTGCTGCACAAGTCGGGCCAACCGATCGAGATCGGGCTTCGCAGTCACCCGGACAATGCGCAGCGCTGCAACGAGATTGCCGACAGTCTCGGAGATTTCATCGACTCGTTCCTCGAGGCAGTCGACGAGTCCGTGTGGTCGTACGACGTCGACGGGCTGGACGTCGCGGCTGCGGATCGTCCTCACGACGAGGACGGCGCAGGACCACTGACGTTGCTGCCGAGCCTCGCTGCCCGCCGTGACAACGGAGAGCCGGTTGCCAGCACCTTGCGTGAGCACCGTATTACCGCTCCTGCGAATCTGACCCGGGAGCAGTTGGTCGACACGGTCGAGGCGATTGTCACTCATCACCACGGGTTGCGAGCGACTCTTACTGCGCCCGTGCCGGTGTTGTGGATGCTTGCGATAGCCGAACCCGATGCGGTGAAGGCGGATTCGCTGATTGGTGATGATGTTGTTCCGGACCCCGCAACCGGTCGAGGGCTGTGTGTCTCCTGCTCGGCCGATGGCGACCTGATCCTCACTGCCGCAGCAGGTTTGATCGACGACGTGTCCTGGAAGGTCGTCACGGAGGACTTTGCCACCGCGCTCCGGGCGGTGTCCAGGGGGCGCAAGGTTGTGCTGCCGCCCGTGCCCACGTCACTGAAGGCGCACGCCCGACGGTTTGCCGAGGAAGCGACATCGCCGAGCCGTCTGGCCGAGTTGGTCACCTGGACGTCGGTGCTGGCGCCGGGTGCAAATCTTGTGATGGCAACCGACACTGCGGGTGCACCGGCAGCCCGGACGGAGCTGCTGACGCCGGCTGAATATGACACTGCAACAACGCGAGTGCCGAGCCTGGTCAAGGGCGAACCGGCTGATGTATGGGCTGCGGCCACAGCGCTCGCAGTGTCCCGTTGGACGAAGCGCGTCGCCGGTGCCGGCGAACTCACCGTCGACGTGTGGCGCGACGGTCGTCAACCGTGGGGACCCGGCGACGATGTCGACCTGAGCCGTACTGTCGGGCCGCTCGGTTACACGTCTCCGATTCGGTTGGTGCTGACCGACGATGCGCACAGCGCTCTACGGTCGGCCAAGGAACGAGCAAGGGCCGCAGGAGGTTCCGGTTGGCCGCTACTGCGCTACGCCAACGTTCAGGCCGGCCCTGCATTGGCGGCCTTGCCGACGCCTCAGGTACTGGTGCGTACGGGCGGCGACCGTATCGGTCGATACGCCCTCGACATCGCTGTGCATGCCGACAAGTCCGGTGGTGCCACGGTTGAGTTTGCATCCGACTTCGGTGTCGACGACGCGGAATTGGCAACCCTGGTGGGCTTGTGGCGAGATGCGCTGCGCGAGTTGGTGGCGCTGGCGGAAGGTGGTGCGACGTCCGGGCTCACCCCGTCCGATCTGCGTCACATAGCACTCACCCAGAGCGAGATCGAACTCGTCGAATCCGTCAGCGACGTGGTGATCGAGGACATCTGGCCGCTCTCGCCGTTGCAGCGGGGATTGTTCTTCCAGTCGGTGTTCGATTCCGGCCAGGACATCTACACGGCACAGTTCTCACTGGACTTCGGCCATCGCATCGACGTGGCCAGGATGCGCGGCGCTGCAGCCGCGCTTCTGGACGAGAACCCCACGGTCCGAGCTGGATTCATTAACGACGGTCTGGGAGACCCGGTCCAGTTCATCGGAACCGGACTCGAAGTTCCTTTTGTCGAAGCCGACCTGTCGATGCTCTCGCCCGCCGAGCAGAAGACCGGTGCCGAGGAGTTGGCAGCCGCCGACCGCGCACGCCCGTTCGACCTCACCGCACCACCGTTGTGGCGCATGTTGCTTATCCACCTCGGCGACGGCATCGACCGTCTGGTGATCAACCGTGAGTTCATCTTGTGGGATGGCTGGTCGGGCGCACTGTTTGTCGACCAATTGCTGGCCCGTTACGCCGGTGATGCCGTACCAGCCGCCGGCGCTCAGTTCACCGACTATCTGACGTGGCTCGACTCCCGTGACCCAGGCGTTGCAGCGCAGGCGTGGCGACGGAACTTCGAGGGTTTCGAGAATCCGACGCTGATCGCAGCCGGCGCCAAGGGCGGCGCCCCGGTGGTGCCCACCCGTATCGAGTCCTACGTGGACGCGGAACTGACTGCGGCACTGCGTGAGCAGGCCAGGCGCAGCGGAGTGACGCTGAACGCGTTGATGAATGCGGTCATGGGACTACTTCTGTCTGCGGAATCGGGCCGCACCGACGTGGTGTTCGGTTCGACGGTGGCGGGTAGGCCGACCGAGATTGCCGGCCTCGAGAGTGTGCTCGGCATGTTCCTCAACACGGTGCCCGTGCGAGTGACGTTGGTTCCAGGGGAAACCGTGTCGCAGCTGCTGCGGCGGATGCAGGACGAGTACGTCGAGCGGATGGAATGCGAGTACCTCGGGCTCGGCGAAATTCAGCGTGCCACCGGGCATACCGAACTGTTCGACACCTTGTTCGTGTTGCAGAACTTCAAGAACGCGACCGAGATGGCGGCGCAGTCGGCACGGCACGACATCGTTGCCGAGGACAGCCTCGACCACACGCACTACCCGCTGGCCGTGGTGGTCTCGCCCGGTGAGCAACTGCACGTCAAGATCGACTACCGTCACGACATTGTGGATGCCGTGCGCGCTCACGCCTTGCACGATCGGTTCATTACACTGCTGGAAACTGTTGCACACGATGGTGATCGGTTGGTCGCAGCCGTTCCTGCCCTCACCCCGACCGAATTGGGGCGTGCGGCGTTGTCCTGGGACGCGCCGCTACCCGCTGTCGAAGACGTCACGATCGCCGAGATGCTCATCGAGCGGGCCGCAACCATTCCGGACGAGGTTGCACTGGTATTCGGTGACGAGCGGGTCACTTATCAGGAACTGGCCGGCCGAGTCGAAGCGCTTGCCCGCCAACTGATCATTCGCGGCGGCGGTCCGGAATCGGTAGTAGCGCTTGGCCTCCCGCGCACCGTCGACATGGTGGTTGCACTGTTTGCGGTGCTCCGCGCCGGTGCGGCGTACCTGCCGCTCGAACTCGACCAGCCGGACGACCGCCTCGCGACGGTGATCGAAGACGCCGAGCCGGTCCTGTTCGTGACCAATGCAGCTGCGGCGGCGCGATTGGACCTCCCCGCTGATCGGTCGATTCTCCTTGGTGGAAGCAATGATTGGGATACCAGCCCGCTGACTGCGGCGGAGCTCGGTGCGTTTGCGCCGGGTCGCGTCGGGCGTCTCGATCACCCCGCCTACGTCATCTACACCTCCGGTTCGACCGGTAAGCCCAAGGGCGTTCTCACACCGTACCGCGGCCTGACCAACATGCAGCGCAACCATCAGGAAAAGATCTTCGAGCCGGTTGTGGCTGCCGAGGGTGGGCGTCGACTTCGGGTGGCGCACACCGTCTCCTTCGCCTTCGACATGTCGTGGGAGGAGCTGCTCTGGCTCGTTGAGGGCCACGAGGTGCACATCTGCGACGAGGACCTGCGCCGCGATGCCAATGCGCTGGTCGACTACTGCGACCGGCAGCAGATCGACGTCGTCAACGTGACACCAACCTACGCAACGGCTCTGCTGGCAGAGGGCCTGCTCGACCGCGAACCCATCGACGGCAACCGCACCGGGCATCGTCCGCCGCTGGTGCTGCTCGGCGGCGAAGCGGTCCCGGACTCGGTCTGGAACCGCTTGCGCGAGAGCGAGGGAACGCTCGGGTACAACCTGTACGGGCCGACCGAGTACACGATCAACACCCTCGGCGCCGGCACTGACGACAGCGTCACACCCACCGTCGGAACTCCGATTCGTGCGACCAGGGGCTACATTCTCGACGCGTGGCTGCGTCCCGTCGTCGACGGAGTTGCCGGCGAGTTGTACATCGCCGGTGTCGGATTGGCGCGCGGCTACCTGGGGCGCACCGATCTCACCGCCGACCGCTTCGTTGCCGATCCGTTCGGCGGCGACCGCATGTACCGCACCGGCGACTTCGTCCGGTTGCGGCGCGACGGAAACCTCGACTACCTCGGTCGCATCGACGACCAGGTCAAGATTCGTGGTTACCGCGTCGAACTGCACGAGATCGAATCGGCCGTCGAATCACATCCTCTGGCGGCGTCCGTAGCGGTTGTTGCGGTGGAAGACCCGTTGGTCCCCGGTATGAAACGTCTTGCCGGATACATGGTTGTGACGGATGATTCGGACCCGGACATCGCCGCCACCGTGCTCGCGTACCTGCGAGCAAAGCTGCCCGACTACATGGTGCCAAGCACTCTGCAGATCATCGACGCAATCCCCATGACGGTGAACGGCAAACTCGACGCCAAGGCGCTCCCGATGCCGGAGATTCGCACCGGGGCGTCGTCGCGGCCGCCGAAGAACGCAACAGAGCAGGCGCTGTGCGACGTCTTCGCAGACCTGTTGGAACTCGATTCGGTTGGTGCCGAGGACGACTTCTTCGAACTTGGTGGGCATTCGATGATCGCGATGCGGGTGGTTTCGCGGGTGCGTGCGGAGTTCGACGTGCAGTTGACGATTCGGGATCTATTCGAGGCCCGCACGCCGGCGCTGATTGCCGAACTGCTGCCGAGCGCGGCAAGTGCACAACCGTCGATCGTCGTGGGCAACCGGCCCGAGTTCGTGCCGCTGTCTGCAGCGCAGGAACGACTCTGGATGCTCGCGCAGCTTCAGGACGACAGCCTCAGTTACCACTACGCGCACGTGGCCCGGTTGGACGGCGCGCTGGACGAGGCCGCGTTGGCAGCGGCTCTGCAGGACGTGGTGGGGCGTCACGAAAGTTTGCGCACCGTCATCGGAATCGTCGACGGAAATCCGTTCCAGCAGATCGTGGATGTCTCGGATGCGACCCGTCTCGAGATTGTCGGCGCCGATGCGGAGACGGCGCAGGGCTTGGTGATCGAGCGGCTGACGGCCAACTTCGATCTCCGCACCGACGTACCGCTGCGTGTCACGCTGGTCCGGATCAGGCCCACCGAATACATCATCGTGTTGGTGCTCCATCATATCGCGACCGACGAATGGTCGGACGCGCCGTTGCTCGGTGACCTCACCCGCGCCTACCTGTCCCGGACACAGGGGCAGGCTCCGGAGTGGGAGCCGCTGCCGGTGCAGTACGCGGATTACTCACTGTGGCAACACGATCTACTGTCGGGCGATCTGTCGGATCGCCAGCTCGGATTCTGGCGTGAGAGCCTTGCCGGACTGCCGGACGAGATAGTCCTGCCGACCAACCGTCTGCGCCCCGCTCAGCCCACCGGCACCGCAGGCAACGTCCAGATCACCCTGGGCTTGGACGTAGTGCAGAAACTGCGCGGCATTGCCGATGACCACCGCGGCACGATGTTCATGGTCCTGCACGCGGCTACAGCAGCGGTGCTCTCGCGACTGGGCGGTGGCAACGATATTGCGGTTGGTAGCCCGGTATCCGGTCGCTCCGACAGCGCGCTCGACAACCTGGTCGGGTTCTTTGTCAACACCGTTGTGCTGCGCACCGACCTGTCGGGAGATCCGACGTTCGGCGAGCTGGTGGACCGCACGCGCGACGCCGACCTCAGCGCGATGGACCACCAGGACATCCCGTTCCAGCGGGTGGTCGAGGAGTTGGCACCGCCACGCGTCGAAGGCCGTAATCCGCTGTTCCAGGTGATGGTGAGCTATCTCCAACGCGCCGGAGTCCTTCCGGACTTCCTCGGTGTGCCCACTCGTTGGGAGCAATTGACCAACGTGCGTGCGAAGTTCGATCTCAACGTCACCTTTGTCGACGCGCCGGATACCGGTGAAGTGACCGTCATCGCCGAGTATGCCGAAGACCTTTTCGATCGTGAGCGGGTGGCGATGATCCTGGCCGTCCTGTCGCGATTTGTCGATCAGGTTGCGGCCGCGCCGTCCGCACGAGTCGGGGCTGTCGAATTGGTGGACGCCGGTGAGCGGGCGCACCGACTCGCGGTGGGCGTCGGACCACGCGCCGCGGTCGAATCCGTGACGATCGGTGACCTTCTCTCGCGGCAGGCGGCGCTGTCGCCGACAGCCACGGCTCTGTCGGCCTTCGGCGATCAGATCGACTACGCCCAGCTCGAGGCACGCTCGAACCGCTTGGCCCGCCTACTGATCGAAGATGGTGCCGGTCCCGGTGACGTGGTGGCCGTTGCGGTACCGCGTTCGGCAGATCTGATCGTGGCAATCCACGCGGTTGTGAAATCCGGTGCGGCGTACCTGCCGATCGACACGGGGTTGCCGCCGTCGCGGATCGAGTACATGCTCGGTGACGCTCGGCCGGTGCGCGTCCTCGCAACCAGTGCCGTAACCCTGCCAGGTGGTGTTGCCCGGACCGATGTCGACGCACCGGCAGTGCAGGCCCGGTTGCAGGCGCTCAGTGGTGACGCGGTGACCGAGCGTCGTAGCGCCCTGACCGCGGCTCACCCGGTGTATCTCATCTACACGTCCGGCTCCACCGGAAACCCCAAGGGCGTGTTGGTGTCCCACCAGTCCGTGGTCAACCGCTTGGCCTGGGTGCAGGCGGAGTCGCCGGTGCTGCAAACGGACCGCGTGGTCCTCAAGACGCCGACCACCTTCGACGTCTCCGTCTGGGAGTTGTTCTGGCCCAGTGTGAACGGTGCAACCACCGTGATCGCGGGACCGGATACCCACCGGGATCCGGTGGCGCTGGTGCAGTTGCTGCGCGAGAATGACGTGACCATCGCGCACTTCGTTCCGGCCATGCTCGAAGAGGCACTCACCGAGCAGATATCCGCCGTGAGGTCGTTGCGACGTGTCGTGTGCAGCGGTGAGGCGCTGCAGAATCGAACCGTCGCACGATTTGCTGCGGCGCTACCGGGCGTGCGACTCGACAATCTGTACGGGCCGACAGAGGCCGCCGTCGAGGTCACCCTGGCAGCAGACCTTGCTCGTGATTTGGAAGTCGACCCTGCCGGATCCTCCTCGATCGGTGGCCCGGGATCGAACGTGGAACTCTACGTTCTGGATTCGAGCCTGCAGCCGACTCCTGCCGGTGTGGCAGGCGAGCTGTACATCGGCGGAGTGCAGGTGGCGTACGGCTACCTGGGCCGGTCCGCGCTCACCGCGGATCGTTTTGTGGCCGATCCGTACGGCGATGCTGGTTCACGGCTGTACCGGACCGGTGACTTGGTTCGTTGGACCGAGAACGGAACCATCGAATTCCTCGGCCGCTTGGACGATCAGGTCAAGATCCGCGGTTTGCGCATCGAACTCGGTGAGGTCGAGACGATCCTCGAGGGACATCCCGACGTGACTCGGGCGGTCGCCGTGGTGCACCGAAACCCCGAGGGCGAAGCCGTACTGGTCGGCTACGTCATGACGGCGGCCGGTGCGGTGGTTGACGCGACGACGTTGCGTAATGCTCTGAGCGGCTCGGTTCCCGATTACCTGATCCCGGCAATCGTGATTCCGGTCGACGAATTTCCGGTCAGCTTCAACGGAAAGCTGGATCGAAAGGCACTGCCGCGCCCCAGTTTCGAGAGCGCTGTGTCCGTGCGGGAACCGCGCACGGACTTCGAACGCCAGGTGTGCGAGGTGTTCGCGTCGGCGCTCGGCCTGGAAACGGTGGGAATCGACGACGATTTCTTCTCGCTCGGCGGCCACTCGTTGACGGCCATTCGCCTGGTCAATGCGTTGCGCAGTGAACTGGGTGTCGAGCTTGCCGTGCGCAGTGTCTTCGAAGCACCGACGGTCGCGCAGTTGGCCGTGCTGGCTGCTGACGCCGCAAGCGGCATTCGATCGACACTGGGACGGCGGGAGCGTCCGGAACGTGTGCCGGTCTCGTTTGCCCAGCGGCGGATGTGGATCCTCGACCAGTTGGGCGTCGACGGCGGCGCGTACAACGTGCCGATCTCGTGGCGGGTGCCGGCATCGGTGGATGTTGCCGCGCTGGCGGCGGCAGTCCAGGACGTCGTTCTTCGACACGAAGCGCTCCGCACGGTGTTCCACTCTGAGCACGGCGAGCCGTACCAGGTGGTTGTGCCGGAGAATGCCGTTGACGTGCAGGTGCACCGGCACATGGTGTCGGCCGACGACGTCACCGAAGAAGTTGCGCACGCCTCGCGGTACACCTTCGGCCTCGAACATGAGATTCCCGTGCGAGTGTCGGTGTTCGAGTTCGACAACGCGGGGGAGACACACACCGTCGTTCTCTTGCTGATCCATCACATCGCGACGGACGAATGGTCGACCCGCGCGTTGCTGGGTGACCTGATGTCGGCCTACGCGTTGCGCCAGCTCGGCCAGAGCCCGGACTGGGCGCCGTTACCGGTTCAGTACGCCGACTACACACTGTGGCAGCGGGAGATTCTCGGAGATCGCGAAGATCCGGAGAGTCTTGCCGCAGCACAGGAGATCTACTGGCGGAAGAACCTTGCGGGCTTGCCGGAAGAATTGTCGCTGCCCTTCGACCGGACGCGGCCTGCCCGGACGAGCTACACCGGCGGCGCTGTGTACCTGGCCTGGGAACCTGAAGTGGTTGTGGGACTGCGAGCGTTGGCCCGTGAGCACAACGTGAGCATGTTCATGCTGGCGCAGGCAGCAGTGGCCGTACTTCTGCACAAGTCCGGTGCGGGCGTGGATATTCCGCTGGGAACCCCGGTTTCCGGCCGCGGGGATGCGCAACTCGAGGATCTGGTCGGGTTCTTCCTCAACACGGTGGTGCTGCGCACCGACCTGTCGGGCAATCCGACGCTCGCAGAACTGTTGAATCGAATCCGCGACAGCGATCTTGGTGCTTTCGAGCATCAGGACTTGCCGTTCGAGCAGGTAGTCGACTCAGTGCTGGGCGGCGGCGAACGGTCTCGATCGATGCATCCGCTGTTCCAGACCATGATCGTCTACCTGACGGAGCCCAACCCGGCCGAAAGCCTGGGCGCGGCAATGACGCCGGAGCCGATCGAGGTAGCGACAGCCAAGTTCGACCTGTCGTTCGACTTTGTCGAGTACGCGGGTACCGACACCGTGGTCGGCATGATCGAGTACAGCTCGGAACTCTTCGACCGCAGCACAGTCCAGCGGTTGGCTGACGGGCTGGCGCAGGTGCTGAAGGAGTTCACGGCGCTGTCCGCCGAGCGCAGGTTGTCCGAGATCGTAGCTGTTCCGGCTGCGGATCAGGAACTGATCGAGGCTGCGTGGGGTGTCAATCCGATTGTGGTGCCGACTCTTACGGCGGCGGATCTGTTCGACACGGCGGTGGCTCGCTACACCGACGAGACCGCATTGCTTGTCGGTGACGTGTCCTGGACCTTCGGAGAACTCGGTGCGCGGGTCAACCGGTTGGCGCGCGTGCTGATCGGGCATGGCGTCGGCCCCGAGACGGTGGTGGCGCTGATGCTGCCGCGCTCGGCGGAGAGCGTCGTAGCGATCCTTGCGGTACTCGCGGCCGGTGGCGCCTATG
The DNA here is from genome assembly GCF_019334125.1 of Rhodococcus globerulus. Lineage (NCBI taxonomy): Bacteria > Bacillati > Actinomycetota > Actinomycetes > Mycobacteriales > Nocardiaceae > Rhodococcus > Rhodococcus globerulus. Next base: position 2,892,331 of record NZ_CP079698.1, on the reverse strand, counting down.
TCGCGTGTGATCCCGACGCTCCGGCAGGGCGGTTGGACACGATCTTCGAAACCGTCTCGCCTGCAGTGACTCTGACGGTGGGAGCCTTTGTCGACCGGATTCCTGCCTCGCTGGTGCTGGCGATGGACAGCCTGGAGTTCGATGAGCTGCCCTCAACGCCGGTCACCAACGCGGATCGACTCGCACCACTGCACGCGGATCATCCGGCATACATCGTGTTCACCTCCGGATCGACCGGTGTACCGAAAGCCGTTGTCGCGCCGCATCGTGGCCTGGTGACGCTGTTCCACAGTCATCGCGCGGACCTGTATGTTCCGACGCAGGAACGGGCGCAGCGAGATCGACTGCGAGTAGGACACGCGTGGTCGTTTGCGTTCGACGCGTCGTGGCAGCCTCAGCTGTGGCTGCTCGACGGCCACGCCCTGTGCGTTGTCGACGAGACGACACAGCGGGATCCGCGTCGCATGGCCCTGCAAGCGCGAGAGCAGGAGTGGGACTTCGTCGAAGTGACGCCGTCGCACCTGGCTCAGCTGATCGACAACGGTCTGCTGGACGGGACCCGCGTGCCCGCATCACTGGGCTTCGGCGGCGAGGCCGTCTCGCAGCCGCTGTGGAATCTGTTGCGCGAGAAAGACGGAGTTGAGGCGTACAACCTGTACGGACCGAGTGAGAGTACCGTCGACGCGCTGGTTGCGCGGGTGTCGGACAGCACGTCGCCCGTCGCGGGTCGGCCCGTCGGCAACACGCATGCTCGTATTCTCGACGAGTGGTTGCGCCCCGTACCGGTGGGAGTCGAAGGCGAGTTGTACCTGTCGGGCGACGGTGTGGTGCGCGGGTACCTCGGCGCACGCGCACGAACCGCGGAAAGGTTTGTGGCAGACCCATTTGCCGCCGACGGAACCCGGATGTATCGCACGGGCGACCGAGCCAAGTGGACGGCGTCGGGGCACATCCAGTATCGCGGTCGCACCGACGACCAGGTGAAGGTTCGTGGTTACCGCATCGAACCCGCGGAGATCGAGGCCTCGCTGCTCGCTACCGAAGGAATCGGTGCCGCACTGGTATTGGTCCGCGATGATATCGGTGCCCGGGCACTCGTGGCATACGTCGTGGCGGACGGGATCGAACCCGACAACGCGGGCTTGCGGCGGTCCTTGAGCGCGGTGTTGCCGGACTACATGATCCCGTCTGCATTTGTGGTTCTCGACGAGATACCGACGTTGCCGAACGGCAAGATCGATCGAGCGGCCCTGCCGCGTCCGGAGATCGCGCCCATCGGGGAGTATCGCGAACCGGTGACTGAGATCGAGAAGATCCTGTGCCGGGTGGTGGCGGAGCATGTCGGGCTCGATCAGGTGGGACTCGGCGACGACATTTTTGCGCTCGGCTGTGACAGCATCGGCGTGATGGCTGTGATGAGCAGGCTGCGTGAGGCGGGCTGCGAGGTGGAGGCCGCCCAGGTCTTTGCCGCCGGTTCGTTGGGCGAACTGGCAGAAGTACTAGCCCCAACTACGAAGGAAGCGGTATGAATTCTCGATGGAATCGCAGGATCGGTGCAGCGCTGGCCGCGGCAACCGTTCTGCTCGGTGTTACGGCGTGCGGGTCCGATTCAGGTACCACCGACGCCGACAAGCCCACCTCGGCGAGCGCCGACGCCGGCCAGTACCCGGTGACGGTGTCCGGCAAGTTCGGTGAGGCGACCATCGAGTCCGCCCCGACCCGCGCGATGCCGCTTTCCCCTCAGGACGCAGACATTCTGCTCTCGCTCGGCGTCACGCCGATCGCGATTCCGGTGGATGCACAGAACCGTGCCGCGACCGGCGGCTCCGGAGTGTGGCCGTGGCAGGTAGAGGCATTCGGCGGAAAGACACCCGAAACCCTCGACATGGAAACGGGTGCCGGATCGATCACCGAGCGGCTGGCTGTGCTCGAGCCCGACATCATTGTCTCCACCGGTTTCTGGGGACTCGACCAGGCTGCGTACGACCAGCTGAGCAAGCAGTTCCCGGTGGTCCACTTCGACACCAAGGCCAACGGCGAGCCGTGGCAGGACTCGACTCGTAAAGTTGCTGCCGCACTCGGTATCCCGGCCAAGGCTGAAGAGGTGATCGCGGCTGCCGAAGCGGATCTGGCCAAGGCACGCGCAGATAACCCGACGATCGCGGGCAAGACGTACAACGCGATCATCGGCGACACCGGCGGCCAGTTGTCGGTGCTGGCCTCCGACGAACGCGGTATCGGCCAGTTCCTCACCTCGCTCGGATTGGTCCTGAGCCCGTATGCCACGACGCTGCCCGTCGACGCGGACGGTCGCGGCATCCTGTCCTACGAGAATGTCGGAGACATGAACGCGGACGTGCTGTTTGTCGTCTCACCCACCGGAGACCTGGGTTACCTCACCAAGTTCGAGGGCTGGAACGCGTTGCCTGCCGTGCAGGACGGCGCCGTGGTGTCGCTGGCCCGCAACACCGGTCTACCCAACGCCGTCGGATTCCCGTCAGCGCTCTCGCTCGGCTGGGCTACCGACCAGGTCATGCCGCTCATCTCCGACGCGGTCGCGAAGGGCGCAGCGGGCTAGCGATGAGCGAACGCGGAGTGCTACTCGACCTACGGCCGTTGCGCGAAAGCGCGCCGTTCCGGAGAGTTTTCATTGCACGTACCATCTCGATCTTCGGTATCGGGATGCTGATGGTCGGTGTGCCGATCCAGATGTATGCGCTCACGGAATCGTCCTTCATGGTCGGTCTCGTGGCAGCCGTCGAAGGCGGTGCGTCCATCGGCGGCATGGTGGTCGGCGGAATACTTGCCGACAAATACGACCGGAAGACCCTGATTCTGTTTGCGCGCACAGTATCCGGATTGACGTTTGTCGGGTTGGCTCTCAACGCGATGCTCGAGAATCCGTCGACGGTGGCAATCTTTGTGCTTGCCGTTGTCAACGGGCTGATCGGTTCGATCAGTATCGCAGCGCTCTTTGCCGTCATCCCCAGTCTTATCCCCAAGGACCAATTGGTGGGTGTCGGCGCGCTCAACGTGCTCAGTGCGCGGGCGGGCGCCGTGATTTCCCCCGCACTCGGCGGATTGTTGATCGCGGCAACGTCGGTGGCCTGGAACTACTGGGTTGCGGCCGCCGGAACCGTGATCACGATCGTGCTGCTCTCGGGATTGCCGTCCATGATGCCACCCGAGCACGAGCACGGGTCCGAGCACGGCGAACCGCCGATGTCCGTGACGGGCTTCATCTTCGGGCACCGCGTGGTAGGCGGTGTCATGGCAGTTGGTGTGATCGCGATGCTCGGCAGCGGTGTCCTGGTTCTGGTTCCCGGGTTCGTCGACGAACGATTCACGGGTGACTCGCGCGCGGTGGGCATGTTGTACGCGGCCGGCGCCATCGGTGCGGTGCTGGCCACCGTCACCAGCGGTTGGCTTGGCCGCCTTGCACATCCGGGCCGAGTGCTGATGACGGCACTGGTTGCGGCCTTTGCCGTGCAAGCCCTGGTCGGCTTGGCCACAGGACTGGTAGTGGCTGTTCTCCTGCTGGTCGTGGTGGGTGCCGTCACCTCCGTTCAGGAAGTGCTCCGGTATTCGATCATCCAGACCCACACGCCGACAGCACTGCTGGGGCGAGTCAACGGATTGTGGGCGGCACAGGAAGTTGCCGGACTCTCGGTCGGTGCATTGATTGCCGGCGCATTCGGAGCAGCCTTCCTGCCGTCGACGGCTGTTGTCGTTTACAGCCTGACCCTCGGCGGCGTCGCTTTACTGTCGACGGTGGTGCTCGGGTCACTACGGCGAGTAACCGGCGGGACCCCAGATCTGCAAACACCAGACCTTGAAACAGAACTCGAAAAGGAACACCGATGACCACTGCATTCACCCGCGATCGCATCATCTCCGATCTTGCCGAGGTCCTCGATCTCCCCGTTGACGAGCTGACCGAAGACGTGAGCCTGATCGACCTTGGCCTGGATTCGGTGCGGTTGATGTCGTTGGTCGAGCGCTGGCGATTCGAGGGAGCGGCAATCGATTTCGTGGATCTGGCATCGGACCCGCAGGTGGGTGCCTGGCTCGAGGTAATGGGTGCCGAATAGCGGCGAGGTCGACCCAGCGTCCACCACGAGTTCCGTGACCGGCGGCCGCCGGATAGTTCGGCGGGCGGTATATCTCGCCGGAGCGGCCGCCGTCGGTGTGGCAGCGCTGGGCGTGATTGTGTTCTATGTCGGGCCTGAGTCCAACACGCTGATCATCGCGTCGTCGTTTGTTCCGCTGATGCTCGGTGTCGGTCTGTTGGGTCTGTTCGTACTGGCAGCAACACGATCCTGGCGGACTCTCGCCGTTGGGGTTGCAGTTGTGTTGGCGGGGGCGTTCACCCAGGCGCCGCTGTTTGTCTCGAACACGCCGGACACGGTTGCCGGAGAGGGAATCCGGGTGATGCAGGCAAATATCCGCCTGGGCGAGGCCGATCCGGATGCGTTGGTGGATCAGGTTCGCTCGCACTCGATCGACGTACTCACCATTCAGGAACTGACGGACTCAGCGGTGCAGCAGTTGGACACGCATGGTCTGGCTGCATTGCTGCCGTACCGGTTCGTCGAGCCGAAGGACGGCGGCGGTGGTACCGGAATCTACAGTCGGTTCCCGCTCACGGAGCAGGAGTCGTTGGGCCGCTTCGCGATGTCCAATCTCGTGGCAACAGCGGATATCGGTGACGGCCGCAGCGTGACGGTGGCCTCGGTGCACCCGATGCCGCCTTATCCGTCCCCTGCCTGGATGTGGGCGTCGGAGATGGGCAAGTTGAACGGATTGCTGCACGAGCAGGCGGCCGACGGCAAGCCGATGATTGTTGGCGGCGACTTCAATTCGACATACTCGCACAGCCGTTTTCGTGCGATCCTGACGGACGGTTTTACCGATGCCGCAGAGCAGACGGGCGCGGGGTTTGTGATGACTTTCCCCGCCGACACGTGGTATCCGGCGTTGATCGGGATCGACCACATCGTGACGAACAGGGCGACAGTGACGCACTTCGAGCGGATCGAGATCGAGGGTTCGGATCACCATGGTCTGGTGGCGACGGTGACACCCCATTTTGACGGAACCTAGGTTATCCTAACTTTCTGTTGGTGTTTTCTATCGAGAGACCTGAGTGATCGGTGAACCGTAACCCTGCCGGTGTGAGTGTGGTTGTGCCGGTGTATCGGTGCTTGCCGTACGTGGAGAATTGCCTTCGTTCGGTGCTCGAGCAGACTCGTCCGATTACGCAGATCGTTCTGGTGGACGATCGCGGTGGGGACGAGTCCATGGCACGCGCGGAGTCCTATCTACGTTCGCGCGGAGTCGATTTCACCTCCGTGGTTCACGAGCGCAACGAGGGATTGGGGCGCGCTCGCAATTCCGGACTGGGTGCTGTGACCGAAGATCTCGTCTGGTTTCTCGACAGCGACGACGAGGCGGCACCCGATTTTGTCGAACGACTCGAGTCGGCATTGATCACTGCATCGGCCGACTTCGCCTGCACCAGAACAACTCGCGTCGACGAATCCGGTACGGCAATCCAGATCGACGAGGCGCCGTTCGACGCGATGGTGGTGTCTGGCAGAGAGTTTGCGCGACGCCTCATTCTCGGGGACGCAAAAGCCTACGCATGCACCAAACTCTTCCGCCGCGAGTTACTGGGGGAGCGCCCATGGGACGAGGGGCAGGGGTACGAGGACATGGCGCCCGTGTTGCGAATGTCGTTGGCTGCCGAGCGAGTTGCCCTGGTTGAGGAGCCGTTGTACCGGTATCTCTACCGTGAGGGCTCGATCAGTACCTCACTCACCCCGCGTACGCTTGACTTGTTCAAAGTCGAACGCGACATCGACAGTGCACTGGGCGACCATTCTCTGAGCACACAGTGGGGCAACGAAATACGTGCCTTCCGCTACCGCGAGGTGCTGACGTCCGTGGCTCACGTGGCCATGCGCGCCCGCCACGCGTCGCCGACGCGGCCCGAACTCTACGACGAAGCGATTACCCGTGTGCGTCGGTCGATTTCGACGGACGACGTGATTCCGTTGGTACGCACCGGTCACCGCCGCGAGGCTGTGTTCGCGGTGATGGTGAAGTACACCCCAGGCCTGTACTCCGCGATTCTGAGGCACCGATGAGGGCACCGATGAGCGCACCGCTGGTCACCGTCCTGATCCCCGCCTACAATGCCGGGCCCTACCTGCGCGAGGCGCTGGATTCGGTTCTTACACAGGATTTCCGTGACTTCGAACTACTCGTGATCGACGACGGGTCCACCGACAACACTGGCGCGGTGCTCGCGTCGGTGTCCGATCCGCGACTGCGAGTGGTGCGCCAAGACAACACCGGACTGGTCGGTGCTCTGAACCGAGGTCTCGCGGAAGCGCGGGGGCAGTTCCTGGCGCGGATGGACGCCGACGACAGGATGGGTGTCGGCCGGTTGTCCGCCCAATTGGCAGTGTTGACGGCTGATCCGTCGATAGTGTCGTGCGGTACCGATTACGAACTGTTCGGGGCAATGTCGGGCAGGGTTCGGATGCCGCGTTCGGATGCGGCCTGCCGGCAGAGGTTGTTGCTCGGCAGTTGTCACTGCGGCGCATCGGTCATGATCCGCAAGCCCATCCTGGACCGCAGTGGTCTCGAGTTCCGGACGGAGTTCGCTCACGCGGAGGACTACCGGATGTTCGCGGAACTCTCGGAGTTCGGTCGTCTCGCTAACGTGGCGATGATCGGATACGAGTACCGGATCTACCCCCACCAGGTCAGTGCCGTGCACGGGTCGCAGCAGCGGATTGCGCACCAGCGGATCGCTCGCGAGTACGCGGAGTCGATTGGCGTCCGGCCGCTTTCGGACGAGGCGCTGACTGCGCTGCTGTGGCCGCAGGTACCGGCGGGGCCGTTGCCCGTGGCGGCGGTGCGGGCGTTGGCGGACATCGCGCGCCCGGCTGCCTCTGTGGTGATACGACGCCCGGGCGTCGAGACCATCCGGTTCACCGGACGAAAAATAGTCGAGACGCTCGCGAAAGTGCGAGCAGCGCACTAGGTTCTTGCAGAATCCAGCACGTCAGGTTCCGGAATATCGAGGTCCTGAATGTTGAGGTGACGGGGGTCGGATTTCGCGACCACCGGGGTGGCCGAGAAGTCGACGACCGCACGGCGCAGTGGCACCGCGATCACTGCTATGGCGACCAACTGAGCACTCAGCGTTGCCAGTCCGGCCCCGATCAGGCCCAGCCGGGGAATCAAGACCAGTGCCAGCGACACCGTGGTGACGACGATGACGCACTGGACCGCCAACATGAGCCGGAGTCGTCGCAAGATCTGGGAGAGAAGGAAATAGACCACGACAACAGCTCCGGCTATCGAATCGAGCGCCATCACGAGGACGAGTGTTGTTGCCGCGTGGAAGTAGTCGGGACTGATCACGTACAAAACCAGTGGTCCACCGATCGCCAGCCCCGCAGCAGATACCGCGGTCACCACCGCGAGCATTCGCAACAACCGCCTCAGCAGGGCTTTACGGTCGGCATCGGGCGACGAGGCTTCGACGATGAACGACGAACCGACTCCGCTACGGAGTAATCCCACTGCCGAGCACATGGTCCAGGCCACGTTGAAATAGGCGTTCTGTTCGGCGCCCAACTGCGACACCACGATCAGTGGCAGCACAAGGGGCGTCACCGTGAGCACAAGCGTCATCGTGAAGAAGACGCCCTGGAATGCCCACAGTTCTCGCACCGGTGGCAGGTCTGGCGCGATTGCCTTCCGGCCACGCACACCGGTACGCAGAATGTGAACCAGCGCAACCGCGGTGACGCCAAACGCCAGCACACCCCAAGACCCGGTGAGGGCCAGAGTAGATCCCGTGCCCGCCAGTGCAACGATCGGAACGATCTTGAGTACCGACAGTGCAATGTTCTTGGCCGCAACACTCTTCGCCAGCCGCAGACCCGTCAGGATCGGGTCGGTCAGAGCGTAGATCGCCAGTGTCATCACCAACATCGGGAAGGCGACGCGCTCGGTCGTGTTGGTGAAGAGGCGTTCGTTGGTCGGATTGACCAGCAGGAAACCGCAACCGAGAAGAACGGCCACGGTGGCTGTCAGTGCCAGCCCGCCCAGGACCAGACGCGTCGAGGCGCGTCCGGCGACGGGAAGGAAACGTTGGTATGCACCGCCGAGCGACAGGCAGGACACCGATGCGAGCATGGTTGCCGTGCTGATGACCGCCGACGCGCGACCGACTTCTGCCGTGCTGAAGAAGCGTTCTGCCACTGCCCAATACACGAGGCCGAGTGCACCTGTTGCCACGGACGAGAGCATCAGCGCCGCGGCATTGGACTCGAGTCCAGCGCTCAGGCGACGGGTCGGCAAGCGGCTCATGGGAGATAATCCGAGTTCACGGCAAAAGCGTCGATCAGTGCCATCGAGGTCGTGTCGACCTTGCGGGCGAACAGTGCCCGTGACGCACGCAGTGTCGGTTCGTCGTCGATTCCGAGTACCCGCGGGCTCAGCGCAGTTCGATCAGACCAGTCGATGTGATGAAGCGCATGAACCGGGTCGGCGATGAACTTGTCGACGTCGGCGCACTGCTCCACGTCCTGAACGATCCGACGCGCGTGCGGCGCGGCTTTGAGGATCGAATGGAAAACTATCTCGTCGGAACACAGTGTGTGCCGATGGAAGTCGAGCCATCGCGGATGTTCCGCGATGAATCCGGTGACCTGATCCACTGCGCCGGCGGTCAGTGCCCACCACGTTGATCCCTGGTACAGCTCGATAGTCGGATCCACCTTCCGCGGAATGCGCCCGGACAGTCGCGCGCGAAGCGGGGACCTGTCGTCCGGAAAGTGTCGACGGTCCACCAGATGGGCGCGCTGCGCACCGGGGCCGGTCAGTCGCCAGTCAACTCGGATGAACTCGGTGGAACTCTGCCAGGCCGCCAGCACTTCCTCGATCGGCGCGATCATCAGATCGGAACCCGATAGCAAGGCGTACCGCTGATACTCGTTGCGGGAGGATCGCGCGTGCTCGATCAATCGAAGAATCACGTGCACGACGCTCAGCCCGCCCCAGTTCACGGAGCGACGGTCGCGCAGATAGGTCACCCCGTCACTTTCCGGCACCACGGCCTCGAACGATGCGAGATCGGCTTTGGCGTCGATGTGGACATAGACGTCGATAGACGGGTGGCGCAGTGAATCAACGAGTGCGGCAAAGACTTCTGGCTGGTGATGCGCGATGACCAGAACTGCGGCCCGGAAGCTCACTTCAGCGCCTCGCGCACGAGTGCGGCAGTGTGCGCGACATACGGCGGCCGGAGCATGCCGACATGATCGCCGGACACACGCTCCACCGAAACAACGTGGGGTGCAACTCGAGTCCACCACGCGGGGTCATCCGGGTTGTCTTCTGCCATGACAACCGATACTGCGCCTTCCCACGGCTGCAATCGGTGCATGAGCGCGACGCGTCGACCCAGATCGTGGAATAGATCCCACTGCGTCTGCGCCGGGTACTGCCACAGTCCCGCCGTGAGTAACATGGCGCGAGTCTTCCACAGCGTGCGACGATCGGTGGGAGCAGGTTCGGACAAAGGGATCGACTGTTCACCCGAATCCGGCTCACTGCGAGACAGATCGAGAATTCCCGAACCCAGTGGTCCACTCAGGATCGTGTCGAGGCAGATCACCGCGTTGACGGTTTCGCCCTCGGCTTCGAGTAGACGCGCGACATCCATTGCGATCACACCACCGAGTGAGTGACCGACAAAGGTGTACGGGCCGTGCGGTTGTACCTGGCGGATCTCGCGCAGGTAGCGCTTCGCTGCTGAGCGCACCGTCCAATCGGGGAATCCGCGGCCTTCGAGTCCGTGGGCCTGGAGACCGTGCACCGTCCATTGAGGTCCGAGTTCCCTTGCCAGTGGCAGCAACGCCAGCGCGGTGGAACCTGCTCCGGCAAAGGCGAATAACGGGTCCCCGGTGCCGCCGGTCTGCAACGGCACCAGCACACGGGTGCGCAGCGTCGTACCTGTAGCGGCCTGCTCGAGATGTGCGGAAAACTGGTGCAGGGTGGGGAAGTTGGCCAACGTTGCCGACGACAGTTCGGCGCCGAACTTCTGGCCGGCACGGGTGAGCATCTGCTGAGTCTGCAGGGAATCGCCCCCGAGAGAGACGAAGTCGTCGTCACGGCCGATCTGCTCGATCCCGAGGATCTCGGACCACAGTGCTGCCAGTTCGGACTCGACACCCACGGCGGGGGGAATTACGGCGGGCCTGGGGGAGGGCGCTGGAAGAGCGCCGCGGTCCACCTTGCCGCGTTCGTTGCGCGGTAGCGCCGGAAGCAGCATCAGATTGGCAGGAATCATCCAGTCAGGCAGAGTCTTTCGAAGATCTCGTCGCAAGTCTGCCGCAGACGGCGCGCGTGTAGCGGGATCTACGGCAACGTATCCGACCAGCACGGCGCCTGAGGCTGTTTGCCGAGCCAGCACAACGGCATCTTCGACAGAAGGTAGGCGTCGCAGCGCCGACTCCACTTCCGACGGCTCAACCAGGTAGCCGCGCACCTTGACAGCGTCGTCGCTCCGGCCGACCAAGTGCAGCAGTCCGTGCTGGTCGAATCGGCCCAGATCGCCCATCCGGAATGATCGTGTGCCATCTGCTGCCCGGCCGAACTTCGTGATCTCTGCCGTAGCGGTGCCGTCTTGCTCGACAAAATAACCTTCGGAAAGATAGGGCGATTCGACGACGATTTCGCCGACCTCACCCGGCGCCACATCGGCGCCGTCTGGGCCGAGCAGCCGCACCACTTTGTTGGCGGCCACTACGCCGACAGGAAGTACCCGGTCGGGAACGTCGCGGCCAGGGGGGAATTCGTTGAACGCGAGATTGCCGGTCTCGGAGGAACCCGACAGATTGCAGTACGACGCAGTCGGACTGAGCAAGGTGCGGAGCCTGGTCACGTCGTCGCCGTGCACTGCCTCACCGCACGTGGTGACCAAGCGGAGACCGGTCAGTGTGGCGGTGCCGGCGCACACCTTCATGACTGCGCGCAGCAGTGAGGGGGTGGCGTGCAGCGTGGTCAGCATGTGGCTCGAAATCCACTGCGGGACTTCCTCGATACCTACTTCGCGGGGATCGAGAAAATGCAGTTCGCCACCGTTGAGTAGTGCGCTGAACACGACGTCGAGTCCGCCGCCGAAGCTGATCGGCAACGCCATTCCCAGCCGATCGCCCGAACCGATGCCGAGCGTGGCGTGAAAATCCGCCGCCTGGTTGAGCCACAGTCGGTGGCCCTGGCGGACTGCCTTCGGTGTACCGGTGGAACCGGATGTGAAAAGTAGTACTGCGCAGTCGCTCTCGCTGACAGCGGGCAGTGGCTCTTCGGGATGTCGGGGCAATGCAGCCAACTCGGCCGGGGAAATGCGAGCAGCACCCGAGCGCGTGAGAATGTTGTGGCGCCGATCCTCGGGCAGTTGCGAGTCGAGCAGCACCAGCGGATGTCCCGAGAGAAGCACGGAGACAAGCGCGACGACGCAGTCGAGGCTGCAGGTGGTGTCGAGCGCAACGGGGCGTCGATCGCTACCGAGATGACCCACCAAGGCCCGAGCGTGGGCATCTGCGAGCGAGTTGAGCTCCCGATAGCTCAGACTGCTACCGCGGCAGACCACCGCGATGTTGTCGGGCAGTGCAGTCGCAACGGATTCGAACCGTTCCCGCACCGAGGACCACGGCACCGGGAACGGTTCGTGTCCACGAGGAGCGCGGAAAGACTCGAATGTCGAAATCTCAGACACCGGCAGTTGCTCCGAACGCAGCTGTCACGCCGAGCCTGGGGAAAAGCAGTTCGGCCGTGATTTCGGCCTCGCGGATCAGTGGCCACCCGGACAGGATCCAGATGTCGATGCCCACACTCTCGCTCATCTCGAGCATGCGCGCGGCCACGTTGTCGGCACTGCCCACGAGGTAATTGCCGGTTCCCTTACCCGCGACGTCGAATGGTGGTTCGGCGCCGGACCACGTGGTCAGTCCGGCAGCCATGTTCGGGGCAAACTCAAGTTCCGATCGGGTGGGCAGGCGGCCGGCTCGCAGAGCGTCGATCCGGGCCTGCACCTGTGCGTTGTCGGAGGTGAGTTCCGCCAACGGCGGGAACCCGAAGCTGGTCAGATTGCGGTCTGCGGTGCTGAGCACCGATTCCGGTGAGGTCTGGGACAGCTGCCATTCGAACCGCTCCCAGGCCTCCTCTTCCGTTTCCCGGACGATGACGCTGGCCAATACTCCGAACTTCAGTTCGCGGCCCTTGTCGGATGCTGCTGCCCTGACCTTCGTGAACAGCGTCGACATCGCTTCAGCCGGGCTCATGAACATGAGGTAGGCGTCGAGAACCTCTGCCGCGTGCGAGATTCCGGCAGGGGAGGCCCCGGTACCCCAGACCGGAACCCCGTCAGGCTGACGGGGTCCGGCGATGGCCGGCTTGTATCGCGGACCGAGCTCGAAGTGCTCACCCGAGAACGCCTGCGCCTCATCGAGATAGAGCCGCTTGAACAGCGGCCAGTACTCCTCGGACACGCCGTAGCGTTCGTCCTTGGAGTGAAATCGTCCGTACCGCGCCAACACCGGATCGGCTCCGTTGACCTGGTTGTAGATCAACCGGCCGCCGGAGTACTGATCGAAGACCTGTGCCTCCTCGGCAAGCAGCGCCGGCGGTTTGACTCCGGGATACTCGGGTACGACAAAGCGCAGCCGTTCGGTATCTGCGACAAGCGAAATCGGCTCGCGGGCCGTTGTCAACGCGCCGTAGTAGCCGAGTCGGTCGAGAGTGCGCGCCTGCTCACGCAGAGCGGAAAACGACGGCTCGAACCGGTGCCGCGGATCCCACGGGACCTCTCCGTCGTTAGCTCCGATGTACCAGAGGATCTCGGGAACGGACATCTTTCCTAGCGCTCGTCGCAGAATTCGGTGATCGGCAGGCCGACGTGGCGCGCCTCGGTGGGAACGTAGCCGAGCAGCTTGTCGCCCGGTTCCAGTTCGGTGACGTTGTTGACGCTGCCACCGGGTCCGAGCAGGCGCACGTGCCAATCGTCCTGCGCAATGACGTTGACGTTCTTGCCGTTCGGGGCAACTGCGGTGATCGAGATCAGCGGGCGCTTCTCGATCTTGACGCGGCCGATGCGTACTTCGCGAACACTGCCGTCGGAGCGGACTGCGAGGATCGGCTGGCCGGCCTGAAGTTCGCTCACGTAGCGCGTGCGGTTGTCCGGAGCGAGGACGTAGGAGTGCACCGCGCCGGCGTTCCAGCGGAAGGGACGCGTCGGCATGTACGGCAGCGGGTGGGTCTCGCTGCAGGAGAGGAACATTCCGGTGGAGAACGAACCGATCAGGCAGCCCTCGTCCTTCTCGAGCAACGAGCAGGTGTCGATGCAGGCACGATCGCCCATGCCGATGTGCTCGACCTTCGTGACGACAAGCTCGGAGAGCTCCATCGACTCGATCTGGTGATCGACGATGCGCGCGATGCGGACGACGTCGTCGGCGCTACGAGGTGCGAGCAGGAGTCCGTCGGAGCCGTGTTCGAGGACCAGCTTCACGATTTCGGCGTCTTCGACGTCGGTAACCGTGGTGACCGTGCGTCCGCCGGAGTTCTCGGCTGCGGCGATGACGATCTCGAGGGGGATCTTGGTCGGGTCGGTGAACGTGAGGAGCGTCCACGGCACCTCACGGACAACCTCGCACGCCAGCTGCAGGGTCGGTGCGTCGGAAACGACAACGTGGACGCCGCAGTCAGGGGTGTGGCCGATGTTGGGGGACAACGCGTCCGCGCGGTCGGCGACCACGACGAGGTCAACTCCGTCGTACGGGAAGTCCTCTGCCAGTGGAGCGTCGACGCTCAGGATGCGGCGCACGGTGGGGGGAAGGCCGTCGAAGGTCTCGATCTTGTCCGAGAGGATGCCGTCGATGCGATGGTGCAATGCGGCTTGCACAATTGCCGGCAGCAAGCTCTGCTCGACCGAACGGACGTCGAGCCAGGCGAAGTGGCCTTCGCGGCTGATCGGTGTCCGTCGACTGTCCGTGCCGGCCCCCGTCGCCGGGAGGATCTGGTCGGTGACGATAGTGCTGTCCATAGTTGGACACGTTCCCTTCGTTGGTTGAACAAGCGCGCGTGCGTGCGAGGTGGTGAAAACTGAAGATCAGGCAATCTCGAGTTCGGACCGGGATGCCGATTCCTGTGGGGAGTGCATCATCCGGGCCAGTGCAGAGGCCACCGCGTACGGATTGCGTGCCTCGAATACATTACGGCCGAAGCTCAACCCGGCAACACCTGAGCTCAGTATTTCGGCGCCGAGCGCGAGTGCGTGCGCGTCGACGTCTTCGAGGGGCGGGCCGCCCGCGACGCAGATGGGCAGCGGGCAGGACTCGGCAACCTCACGCATGGATTCGGGGGTGCCGCTGTAGTCGAGCTTGACCAGGTCTGCACCGAGATCGGTAGCGATAGCCGCCAGGTGCTTCAGTTCCGCCGCGTCCGACGGGAGATCACCACGTAGGGGACCGCGCGCATACATCATGGCCAGCAAGGGAACTCCGAGTGTTTCGCATTCGTGGGAGACCTTGCCGAAATCCTGGAGTTGCTCGCGTTCGGTGGACGATCCGATATTGACGTGCACGCTGACCGCGTCGGCACCGATGCGTAGCGCGTCCTCGACGCCGCCGACAAGAACCTTCGAGTCGAGGTCCATGCTTCGGGTCGTTCCCGCTGAGAGATGGACTATCAATCCCATGCGCGCGAAGTGGGCAGGGTCGACGTGTTTGGCGCGGCCGCGATGGAGAACTACGGCATTGGTTCCGGCCTGCGCAAGAGTGTGGACCAACGAGTTCGCGTGGTCGGCCATGCCGAGTGGACCGACGGTGACCGAATGATCCAGCGGGACGACGAGAGTGCGCCCGGTAGCGTAGTCGCTGATCCGGGAGAGTCGGATGGACTTACCGCCCGAGGACTGCGACTTCGCATAGTTGGGTGATGTGAACACCGAGGTTCTCCAATCGGGCATCGAACGTGCGGCTGACGTTCTCGAGTGCCTCCGCAATATTAGGGTAGGCTACACAAATGGATTTCATCGGGGTAGAGGCAGTACTGCGATCTACACCACAAACACCGTCGGTAGCACCGCAAATGCGTCATATGCGCCGCGACGCCGACGTGATGTCGAGTGCGGAAATGCACTCGTATCTCCGCAGGGTCGCATTGCCCGACGATAGCCTGACGAGTCCCGTCGACGCGTCCTTGTTGCGACGCATCGCCGACGCTCAGTTGTCCCGAATCCCGTTCGAGAATCTCGACATTCACCGCAAACGCCCGGTCGAGGTCTCGGTAGCTGCGATCGAGGAGAAGCTGCTCCGGCGTGAGCGAGGTGGAATCTGCTACGAACTCAACGGCCTGCTCGCCCGCGCTCTCCGCACCGTCGGATTCGACGCACAGTTGGTCGGCGCAGCCGTCGTCACTCCGAACGGGCCGGGGCTTCCACTAGGCCACGTCGCAATCGTTGTCGGCTTCGCAGGCGAGACGTGGCTAGTCGACGTCGGGTTCGGCGGCGACGCGATAGTGCACCAGGTCGACGCCGGCGCAGTCGCCGGATGGGACGTGCGCTTTCCTTCCGGCGCGTCGTACCTGACGGACGCGACCACGAGGCCACTCGCAGATTTCGCGGCAATGGCGTGGTGGCACAGCACCTCCCCGCTGGCCCGCTTCACCAGCGGAATCGTGTGCTCCCTGACCGAGGGCAGTGTGCGAAAGACACTCTCCTGCAGGCCTGACGAGCAGTACCAGCTAGCCGTTACGGACGGGGCGCTACGCAGCGCCCGCGACCTGGACGGCGACGAAGCACTTGCCGTACTGGCCGCGGAGTTCGGCATCCGGTTGCCCGAACTTCCGCGACCGGCTCGATTCTGAAATACCTGATCCGGTAACTGCCGTTATGCCGGATACTGCTGTTATGCCGGATACTGCCAGGGACTGGGGAATGGCAGGCCCAGGTAGACCTCGCCCAGTGCGGACTGCTCGTGCTCCGACTCCACCCACCTGGTCAGGCGAGCGCGTCGCAGCTGCCAATCCAATGGATCTGCGGACAGCGAGTGCAGTGTTTCGGTAAGCATTGCGGAGAAGTGCTGTGCCTTCCAGATACGTGGAAGGCAGGTGCTCGAGTATGCGTCGAGGTGCTCACTGCCGCCGGTCAGGTAAAACGCACCGAGTGCATAGGACAGCGTGACTGCGTCGGACACTGCAAGATTGAGACCCTTTGCGCCGGTGGGAGGAACAATGTGGGCGGCGTCGCCGAGTAGGAAAAGCCTTCCGTGTTGCATGGTTTCGCACACGTACGAGCGCAACGGGGCCAGTGATTTGTCGAAGATCTCGCCGCGCTCGAGTACCGGGAAATCGTCACTGGCGCTGCGGAGTGTCAGCTCGTCCCAGATGCGTTCGTCAGACCAGTCGCCCAGGTCGGTGTCCGCGGGAACCTGCAGGTACTGGCGGGTGATGTTCGGCCCGCGCATGCTGTGCACCGAGATGCCGTTCTCATGCGCGCAGTACATGCCCTCGGGGGTGGTGGGGGTGGTGTGCGCCAGGATGCCCAGCCACGCAACGGGATAGGTCCTCTCGAACTCTCGGACCGAGTCTGCGGGAAGGTGTGCGCGGCTCACCCCGTGGAATCCGTCGCAGCCGGCGACGAAGTCCGCGGTGATCTCGAGCAGTCCCTCTGGTGTCTGGACCTGCAGGCGGGCGCCGTCGGTGGTGGTGTCGATCGAACGTACCGAGGCCTCGAAGAGTAGAGGCTCGCCGCCCCCGACCCGGTCCGCAACGAGGTCGGCAACCAGCTTCTGCTGCGGATAGACGGTGGCGTGGCCGCCGACGAGCCTGGTGAAGTCGAGATGATGTGTGGTTCGGTCGAACCGAACATAGAACCCGTTGTGCACCATGCCTTCGCGAGTGATTCCGTCACCCACGCCGATTTCGTGCATGAGATCGACGGTGGGTTGCTCGAGGATTCCCGCTCGGGTTCGTGTCTCGATGTATGTGCGGTCGTGACGTTCGAGGACGATGGAGGAAATACCCTGTCGGTGAAGCAGAGCGGCGAGAGTCAGTCCGGCGGGTCCGGCACCGATGATCGCAACCTGAGTGTGCACGTGTAAGTTCCTTTGTTTGTCTTCGAGCGTATTCGTTGTTGCAATACCGGATCACCCGCACCTCGGCCACTGGATATTATGTGACTGTCGACACACAAGCCCTCTAGGGCTTTGCTAAGGCTTGCCTATCTTCTACTCTAAGGCATGCAGTTCGACGAACTGCATGACCTCCCGAATCCAGTTCTTGGAGAGGGACATTGTCTGGGTGTGAGCCAGTGGCCAACACATTCTCCAGGCATCGGACTGTCAATATGAGTGGAGACGATCGTCGTGAGTACTTCGATACCGACAGGTGGCCCGGCTGCTGACATCACCGGAGCGACACCGTCCGAACCGGCATCCGGTAAGGGCGGGAACCGTCCGACCGTCTCCGTCATCGTCCCGGCCATGAACGAGGCAAAAAATTTGCCCTTCGTTGCGTCGCGGATGCCTACGGATATCGATCAGATCGTCTTCGTCGACGGACATTCCACTGACGACACCGTAGCTGTGGCCCGTGAATTGTGGCCGGATGCAACATTTGTCGTGCAGACCCGTTCTGGTAAGGGCAACGCCCTGGCCTGTGGATTCGAGGCATCGACCGGCGATATCATCGTCACCATCGACGCCGACGGTTCGACCGACCCCGCTGAGATTCCCTTCTTCGTCGAGGCACTGGTCGGCGGGGCCGACCTCGCCAAGGGAAGCCGATTTGTCGGCCGCGGTGGAAGTTCCGACATCACCGGATTGCGCAACGTCGGTAACAAGGGCCTCAACGGCTTGGTCAACCTCATCTTCCGAACAAAGTTCTCCGATCTCTGCTACGGCTACAACGCCTTCTGGCGCAAGCACATCCCGCTGCTCGAACTGGCACCGGTCGAGTACCAGCGCGCGCAGTGGGGCGACGGTTTCGAGATCGAAACCGTCATCAACGTCCGTCTTGCGACGAGCGGCCTCAACATCGTCGAGGTCGGCAGCTTCGAGGGTCCCCGGATCCACGGACGCAGCAACCTCAACGCCTACAGCGACGGCATGCGAGTGCTGCGCACCATCGGTCAGGAATGGCAGCACTGGCGCGAGACCAAGACCATCCAGAAGAAGACCGCACAGGCTGACGTCCGCGAACTGACGCTGTGACCGCCCCCTCCGGCGACACCGTCGTATCGCCGGAGGCGGCAATCGCAGGTGACCCCAGCACGGAGGGTCTCAGCACGGAAGGTCCCAGTGCTGAAGGCCACAGCCTCGAACGAAACAGTCTGGCGCTCACCGTTTCAGCGCTCTTGACCGGTGTTGTGGGTCTTGTCTACTGGGCGATTCTCGGACGCCTCTACCCGGCGCGTGAGGTCGGTGCTGCCGCGGCGGTGATCACCACGGCAACCATGCTCTCCGCTTTTGGCAACTTCGGTATCGGTGGACTCTTCGAACGTTTTCTTCCGCTTGCCGGGCAGCGCTCCAAGTCGCTTGTCGGGGCGGGATTTGCCGTCGGTGCGGTGGGCGGTCTTCTCCTGGGCGGCGGATTCCTGCTGCTTGGCCCGACGTCGGAGATGTTCCTCCATCCGTTCGAGTACTGGCTTTTCCCAGTGGTTGTGGTTGTGTTCTCCACGTTTGCCATGCTCGACCACACCGCGGTGGCGTTCCGCGAAGCCGGTTGGGCCGCAGGGAAGAACGTCGCGCACGCGATTGTGAAGCTGGTGCTTGCCGCAGCATTGGCGTTTACCGCTTCACACCTCGCCATCATCTGGACGTGGACGGTCCCGGCGCTGATCGCCGCACTTGTTCTGGGCGTGATGGTTGCCCGGCGGCTACGCACGCCCGACTACCAGAGCGCGGCGTCGCAGTTGCCGCCTCGGCGGGAGATCGGTAACTACCTGGCCGGTTCCTACGGCATCTACGTGGTCAGTGCGCTTGCGCCACTGCTGCTCCCGCTGATCGTCGTATCGCGAATGGGTGCCGACGCCAACGCGTACTTTGCAATCTCCTGGTCCCTGGTCACCGCCGTACTGGTCTTGATGACCATGCTGCTGGGGCCGTACGTTGCCGCGTCGGCAAGTAGTGATCCGACGCGCCTGTACGGTCTGACCCTTCGATTCTTTGCGATACTCGGTGCTGTCGCGTTGAGTGGTGTGCTGCTGTTTGCAGTGATCGCGCCCGTGATGTTGGACATCGTCGGTAAGCCGTACGCGGAGCAGGGAACTCCGCTGCTCCGCCTGGCTGCGATTGCGCTGGTTCCCGCGACAATAGTGGCCGCGTACACCGCGGTTGCCCGTGTGCGTCGCCGCTTACGCCTGGCGGTGGTAGTGCAGATCTGCAATGCGGCACTGATTCTCGGACTCAGTCTGGCATTGATCGACGAGCACGGACTTGTCGCGTTGGGCTGGGCGTACATCGTGGCTGAGTCTGTGTCTGCCGTGATCCTTGTTGTGCCACTTACCCGTGCTGTTCTTGTTATGCGGAGTGAATCTCAGTCTGTGAACTGAATGGCATCCGGTGACGGATCGTAGTAACCGGATTTCTGCATCTTCTCCAACTCGTCGAAGTCTGCCGCATACACAGTGACCCAGTCCACCTGTACGGCAACGTTGTCCGGGCGCTGCTCCGAGAAGTCGGAGCACGGTGTCATGCCCCAGTCCTCACGACGTTCACACGCTCCGGCCTCGGCTTGCAGGCCGAGCCACATGGGGACGTCCGGAACCATTGTCTCCGAATGTGCTTCGGCCCAGACTTTGCCGTCGAGCAGGTAGCGGACGATGCCAGGTCCCCACTCGACCCCGACGGTGTGCCACTCGGAGAAATCTCCCCCCGTGGATACACCCTTTTTGTCGTTGGTGCCTTTGTCGTCGACCCAGTGCAGGAAGGCGGACATCTCGTCGCGCGTGCCGCTGACGCTTTCTGCGAAATCGATCTCCGGTGGCCACTTCTCGTTCTGTGGCCAGAGCAGCATGTGGTACGAGATGTCGTCGCTGTTGTCGGCGCGCATGCGGATCTCCCAGCGCCCGTACTGCTGGGTGACCGGATAATTCGACACCCCTCCGGTGATCCATCCCGAATCGGTTCGATGCGAATTCAGGTTGAGCAGACCGCCGTCGACCTGAACCATCGACGCATCCCACGTGCTGTTCGGATTGCCGCCTGGCTGGCCGCTGTAGGTACCCCAGTCGGAACCGAGATCACAATCGTCGAAATCATCGCTGAAGATCTGCTTCCAACCCTGCAGGTCACCGCGAGGAAGTGACACGCCACCAGGTGAGGATTCCGGCGCGCACGGGTTTTCGGCCGGCGAATCGGTCGCGATCGTGCACGAGGTACACGATGCGATGAGGGCGAGCGCCGCGATAGTTCCGGCAGCGCGCCGCCGTCGACGGCTCATACAGCCATTGCGATCAGTCGCACGAAAGTCAGAGTCGCAGCGGTGATCACACAGACGGCAAGCGCAAGGCTGATCAGTTGGGCCGCGTGTCCGCGGCCGATGCTGCCGGTGGCAGGAACCTCACGTTCACGCAGGATCACGCCGGCGACCAGGAGAACGCCGGCGGCCAGGAAGAAGAAGATCGCAACACTCATGGGGACTCGAATTCGATAGCGGGTGCGTCGACACGGCGCAGGATCGTGATGCTCGGCTTTTCGATCATCGGGACGTAGAGGCCGCTGTCGATGATAGCGGCCAGTTCGGCGTCGAGGTACTCCTGTGTCATTCCCTGCTGCAGCAACGCCATTCCGATGCCCTGGCTCGTGACGTACACGTACATGGGGTTACGTGCCAGAGCGCAACCGCTGAGGTCGTTGGCGCAGTCGTAGCTGTCGACGAACATCATTCGCGGCCCGAGCGGGTCCAGCGTCCGTCGCACACCGTTCGTGTGAGACGCATGGCTCCACGTCATGATCGTGGTCGACGGCGGAACCGCGGCGATAAACTGATCCGATACCGTGACCTGATCGGTTGTCGACGCTTCGAATGCGGTGTTCAGTCCGCGGTTTGTGGTCAAGAGCAATCCCAGCGAGACCAACGCCAAGGTTACGGCGGCGGCCCGAACCCAGCGGGACGGTCGTGTCTTGCGCGGCCGCGTGTGATTTGCCGACGAGACCGGGTTGAGTGCCTTGCGGATCTGGTTGCCCGCATGTGCGAGGGCGACGGCGGCAAAGGGAGCCAGGACCGGGGAGGCGAGAACGAAGCAACGGATGATCATCTCGCCGCCGTAGCTTTGCAGCAGGATAAGCGAGAACGGCGCTGCGGCAACGGCTCCTGCCACGAGCCAGGTTCGTCGGTGGCGTGAGAGCACCCAACCTGCAAAGCCAACCACGGCGAGTATCCCCGACGCACCCATACGCAAGTACTGCATCTGCTGGTACGTCGGATCTCCGGTAATGCGCTCGCCCACACCGCGGCCCACCGAATTGCCGACCTGCCCGATCTCGCTGAAGATCGACTGGAGGTGGCCGATCCAGAAGTCGGTGGCGCCGTAGCTGAACCACGCCGCGAACACCAGACCTGCTGCCAGCCACATGGTCCGGTAGCGCGTTGCGCCGAACAGCGAGAATGATGCGAGGACCACGATGACGAGGATCGGGGTGATCTGGTGGCTGACGGTGGTGGCGACGATGAGGAGTAGCAGAACCGCGCCCACCGCGAGTGTGCGGAGTGAATCGAAACCGGGAACGAACCCGGGGGTGCGCCGAGGCGCCGAGACGATGAATCGACCGATCCCGGAACCGATTACCGGAAGCGGTGAGCGTCGAAGCTGCCACAACAGCGTCGCGAGGATGGTGGTGTAGAAGATCGTCGCGACGGCCTGCGGGGCGAAGTAATCCTGCTGGTACCAGTTGAAGAGTTGGTAGATGACCACAGCCAGCCAGGCGAGCCGAACGCGGCCGGTGATGGCAA
This sequence comes from Rhodococcus globerulus, assembly GCF_019334125.1. Classification (NCBI taxonomy): domain Bacteria; kingdom Bacillati; phylum Actinomycetota; class Actinomycetes; order Mycobacteriales; family Nocardiaceae; genus Rhodococcus; species Rhodococcus globerulus. Next base: position 2,870,293 of record NZ_CP079698.1, on the reverse strand, counting down.
TCGCGATGGCGTACAGCGGAAACGCCAGTAGCGCGCCCATGTACAGCGGCGCCCACAGAAGTAGCACGGTCGCGTCGGGAACATCGGCGACCGTGATCAGATGTGCCCCGGCGGAGAAGAATCCGGCCCAACTGAATCGCGCGTCGATCGAGTTGGGAAGGGTGCCGCTCTGGGCAAGAATGTTGATGAATCCGCGATGCACAAACGCGACCGGCACGGTGGTCTCGCCGGTGGCTACCGGAACGAGCATCGTGGTGTAGAGGATCAGCATGACGGTGTTTGCGGCCATCAACACGTGGTCGATCACGCGTCGACGCAGCGTGTACGCGATTGTGCCGCAGAGCGTTACCAGTCCGAGCACGTAGATCGGCCCGATTTCGGTGACGATGCCGAAGTGGCCCGCCGCCGCGACATCCAACCTTGCGGCCGCGACCACGAACAGGATCAGGGCGATCAGCAGCGCACCGAAACCGTAGGCTCGGCTCCGGTCGACATAGCGCAGGCGCTGGCGTTCGCCGTTCGGCAGTCGGAAGTCGGACGGCACAGTGCGCGAGGCGCCGGCGCAGAGTGCGAGTGCGAGGAGCGCCAAGATGAACTGAGTGCGCAGCGGACTCCACCACGACGCCACCATCGTCAGCTGACTGGCCAGGATGGTGACGGCCAACGACACCGACACGATCAGGGCAGCCGAGAGCGCGCGGCCTGGAATGCGCAGCGCAACAACGACGGGCAGTCCGGGAACCAGGGTCATACCGGCAAGCGCGATCAGCAGGCGGATCGGCGCGGGCACGAAGTCGGCGATGTCGGTTGCCACGGCGAGGTTGAGCACGAAAATGGCAACCGCAACTGCCACGCCGATTCTCAGGCAGATACGGGGATTCCACCCGTAGTGGGGGAGCGATGCCACGGACTTACCCGGCCGGAGATCGATGATGTCTGTGTCGGTGTCTATTTCGGTGCTCACCGCCCGGCACCGACCCGGCGCGCGTTCAGGTGGCTACGAACGAAGAGGACCGGTCCTGCAAGGTAACCCAGGGCTTCGAGGATTCGCAGGTGCAGCGGCCAGTCGGACGGGAAGTCGATGTTCTTCGTCGACGTCGGCGAGATCAGCATGTGGATACCCCGTGGGATACGCGTGAGGATCGGCCGCGGTGATCCGGACAGGACGAACTTGGTCAACGACGCGGCCATACCGGTGCCGTAGCCGTAACTTTGCACCCGAAGTTCCGGCATGTTGTCACGGTGGTAGTGCCGCACAACGGCGTTCGGATTGTAGGCAATAGACCAACCGTCGAGGAGTGCGGCGCGGAAAGCGTCGAGGTCCTCACCGCCGTGGGTGGGGGTGCCGGTGCCGAGACGCTCGTCGAATCCGCCGATCGAGTGCAGGGCAGTCGAGCGGAAGGCCATATTGTTGCCCGATCCGCACTCGCCCGCGGTGTAGGGGAAGAACGGACCGTGCGGACCGTACTCGCCGAGGGTGTCGTCTGTGCCGAGCGCAGTCTCTTCGCGAGAGTTCATCGCCCAGAGCGTTGCTACCTCACCCTTGTCGAAGACCTTTGCTTCCTCGAACCAGGCTTGCTCCCTGGTGTTGGATTCTGTACCGAGCACCCGGCCGGTCACGACTCCGACTGAACTGGTGTTGTCGGCGTGGAAGCTGGTGACAATGCCCGAGATCCACCCGGGATCTGGGACTGCGTCGTCGTCGGTGAAGGCGACGATGCGGCCCCTGGCGCTCTGATGTCCTTTGTTTCGGGCCGCCGAGACACCGGGTATGGGCTGTTCCAGTATCGACAGGCGGGGGTCGTCGATGTCGGCCAGAATCCGCGCGGCCTCACTTCGGTGGGGACGGTTGTCGACTACCAGCAGTTCGATATTGCGGTGGTCCTGCGCCAGCACTGTGCGCACGGTGTTGAGCAACGAATCGCGACCGACAGTGGGAATCACAACGGTGATCAACTCGTCGGCGGCGACGGGTGCTTCGGCCGGTTTTTCCACTGGCGCTTGTACTTCCGAACTAGTGGTGCGACGGCCTTGGCGAATGGCCGCGGCCGCAGTGGCTGATGCGGTGACAAACAATCCGAGGATCATGACAAGAATCCGGGACACCGCGCTGATGCCGTTGCCCGTTACCGCGCCGCGGAGATAGCGCAGCACCCCGGTGGTCAGAGTGCGAATGACAAAACTTCGTTCGGCTGCGAGCCCGGCCTTGCCGCCCACCATGTCGGACAGCACAGCCTTGGAGCGGCCCTCGTGGCGGCAGCGACTGATGAAGTAGCGCAGGGTACTACGGGTGCGGGGAACAAAGTGGTCGACGGCAAACTCCTCGATCCGCACAACCTTGGATCCCGGGAATTGCTGTCGTAGTTCAATTCCCATGAGGGTTTCCTCGCAGCCGGCCGGCACTGTTCCGACGCGGCCCAGGCGGTCGGAGAAACCGCCGATCTTCTGCAATTCGGCACGGCGGACAGCCATGGCGGCGCCGATCGGGTTGCGGATCTCGGCGCCGTCGGCGGCAAGCCCGCGGTAGTCGCAGCCCACGACCCAGCCGAACTCGTCCGGGAACCACGATGGCGGGGCTCCTGCTTCCCACTTGGCGTGTACCGCACCGCCGACAGCGATAACCGAAGCGTCCGCGAAGGCGCTGCGAACGCTGTCCAGGGCTCCAGGTCGGAGCACCGCGTCGTCGTCGACGAACGCGACCAACTCAGTCCGCGCTGCCGCGACACCGGTGTTGCGGGCGCCGGACAGGCCGCGGGTCGCCGCGTTCGGAATCACGGTGATGCCGCTCGGGAAGGCGGAAATCAGATCTGCGCGGAGTGCGTCGTTGTGGTCCACGATCACAATCAGTTCGTCCGAGTCCGGGCGAAGCTGCGTCTGGGCGCTGCGGATGCCGGTGGACAGCTGATCCAGACGGTCGTGGGTGTAGCAGCAGATCAATACGGTGATCCCGGGGACCAGGTGGGTCTGCGCTGTCAAGACGTACTCCGACGGGGTCTAGGCGGGGTGGCAACACCACCCCTGGAAGGGCAGCCTTACCTATGTTATCGGACGCCCATGGTATCGGGGCACATCGGGTCAGTTAACAGAAGACAAATAGGCAATCGGATCGGTGGCAGCGCATTCCAGGGCCGACGTCACCACCGCCTGCGCAAACACGTTTCCGTGGAACGACGCCGTCGTCGCGAGCGCACCTTCCACGATTGCCCACGTGAGCGTTATGCCCTCTGGGCCGACAGGGTCGTTGTGCGCCGAGTAGAACGGTGACGCGTCGGTGAGCCACGGAACCTGACCTTGTCGCGGCACCGGGCCGATGCTCGAAAACAGCAGCTGGGCCTGGGGATCTCGAGGGCGACTGATCGGATATGCGCCGGAATTGTTGATTCGCAAGCCGATTCGGGTCCGCATCATGTTCAGGGCGAGGTTCGCAACGGGCCGGCCCGTTGCCACCGCCTCGGACGTGGCCTCGTGGATGCGGTCGGGCGTCGGGTTCGCCCCCAGATCGAATTCGAGTCCGGAGACGAAGTTTCCCAACGGTACTCGACCAGCCGGAAGGTAACGACGCGCATCGAGGGTTACCGTTGCAACGGGATTGATGGCGAGTCCGGCGTCGGCCAGCGCGCGGTGCAGCACCGAGGCGGTCAGGGCGTACATCGACACCGACGGAAGATTCTGGTCCCGCCACATGCGCAACGACCGAACGGTGTCGGGATCAGTGGTGACCACGGCAGCAGTGCGGGCGGGCGTCCACGGTTCCACCGGCCCGGACTGTGTGGGACGCGGCGTCCGATCGAGTGACCGACGCAGCGCCCAGCCGCGCCGTGGATCCGAACCGTAGGTGCGTAGCGCGGCAGTGGTGATCCCCGAGCGCGAGGCACGCGACGGTTGCCACACCTGAGGATCGGCGGGGTCGATCATGCCGAGGATGACTTCGTTCATCATGAGCGTCAGAGCGACTTCGCCGAGACCGTGGTTGTGGTCGGTGCGGAGATAGTTCCCGGCCACTGTGACGGTTGTGGGGTGATCCTCTCGTGAGACGTTCGACGCCGTATCGAGCAGGTCCATCGGGGAGGTCGGCGGATCGAGCCGAACTACTTCGGGGGCACACGATTCGGGATCGAATGTCCACCGATTGCCGTGCGCTGACGGTCTGAGTCCGAGGCGTGTGTGTGGCCCTGCTTCGGCCATCGTGCGAAGTCGAGCGGCAATGGTGGCGTCGTCAGGGAGATGTACGGGGCCGATGACGGACGTGATCCGCGTACGGCTGTGCATCACGTCCAGATGGCTGACGCGAAGAGATGCTTTGGGGGATGGCGGCATTTTTCAGACGAGCGTCGACGGTGCTGTATCGGAAGACGGTGCTGTATCGGACGACGGTGCTGTATCGGACGACGCTGTATCAAGTTTCCGGAAGAAGTCGACGGTGCGGGCGATCCCCTCCGACAGTGACGTCAACGGGGTCCATCCCAATTCCGTGCGTGCCAGTGCGGCGTCGAGCGCGGACCGGCGAACATCCCCGAGTCGCGCCGGCATCCACGTGGGTTCTGCCGCGACGCCGGTGGCGTGCGCAAGCAATGCGTGTAGTTCGCGGTCGGACGTCTCGACTCCGGTTCCGATATTGAAGCGTTGTCCCGAGCCCGCGGTGCCCGATGCTGCGATCAGCGCCGTCACCACGTCCTCGACGAAGACGTAGTCCCGCGTATTTCCACCGTCGCCGAACAGGAAAGTGTTTCCGCCGGAAAGCATTTCGCGCGCGAAGATTGCGACGACGCCAGCCTCGCCGTGTGGATCCTGGCGGGGTCCGTACACGTTGGCCGGGGCGATGTGTGAGCAATCCAGACCGTGGAGTTGCCGGAAGCAGTTGAGGTAGTTCTCGGCGCTGATCTTGCTGCATGCGTAGGGCGAGAGCGGGTTGACCGGAGCGTGCTCGGAGACGGGCAGGTGTTCCGGTGATCCGTAGATGGAACCGCCGGAAGACATGAACACGATCTTGCGAGCTTGTGCCGCGATCGCCGCAGATCCGATTTTCACAGTGCCGAGGATATTGGCGTCGGCGTCGTTGATCGGGTCGGCGACGCTGTGCCGCACGTCGATTTGCGCTGCGAGATGGAAAACCACTTCGGGAGCGAACGTCTCGAACAGCGGACCGATCTTGTCGTCCCGAATGTCGAGAACTTCGAGGTCGACATCTGCGGTCGCGAGCGCCGCGTCGAGGTTGTCTACCCGACCGCGGCTCAAGTCGTCTATGACGAGCACTTGGTGACCGTCCTTGCGCAGGCGATCCACAAGCGTCGAGCCGATGAATCCGGCTCCTCCGGTAACCGCGGTGCGCACAGGTTTGCCTTCCCTTACTTTCGATGACTTTTGGGAGTCTAGGCAATCGGGTCCGAAAACGGGAATCTACGCCCATTGGGCTGGTCGAGGCACAGCTTTGTGCCTCGACCAGCTGTCAGGAAATTGTTACGCGCCGTCCCACGCGTGCACTGTCACCCAGTCGACGAGGAAATTGCCGCCGCCAAGAGCCGGGTAGAGGCTGGACTCGAGCTGGAGCTGCCAACGCATCGCGGTATCGGGGATTCCCCGCGTGGACTCGAGCAAGACCTTGTCGTCGAGCATGAATCGAACAACAGACGGAGTCCATTCGATCGTGACAACACGCCAATCCGCGTAGGTGGAAGTGTCGACATCGGAGAGCGCCTGGGAGTTCGCGTCCGCGCCGTCCTCGGCGTAGTGGTGGAAGCCGTAGATGGGTCCCGTCAGTGGGCCCTCCGGGAAGTTGATCTCGCCTTCTTCCGGCCATCCTTCGGAGTCCGGCCACAGCAGCATCGCCAACCGGTAACCGGTGATCGCCGGATGACTGACCTTGATGCGCGCCGAGTAGCGCCCGTACACCTGGGCCTGGCTGCTGCCGTTGATGACGGGGGACATGTTGGCTCCGGCACGGCGGCCGTCGACGTCGTGGAGGTAGTAGTCGAGTACGCCGTCGTGTGCGCTCACTACTTCGTCTGCGCGGTAAGGGTTCTTGTTGTACGTATCGAGGTAGCACTCGGGGTACGTCCGCCAGCGCGTGTTCTCGGTTCCGGTGTAGACGATCTTGCCGGGGTTGTTGCACTCGTCGTTTGCGAAGGTGCCGATCGGAGCATCGGTAGTGAAGTCGTCGACAAAGATCTCACGCCAACCGGGCAACGCTGCTCGGGGCGCTGCCTGCGTCCCGCTGACGCCACCACCGGACGAGCCGGCCGATCCGGTGAGTTGCGCTTGAGCGGTCGAGGGCAAGAAGATCCCGAGCACAGTCGCGGCGACGAGCGCCGCTGCGGCAGTGCTGCGGCGGCGAGACCGCTGGGTGGGCAAACGCATCTGACTTCTCCAAAGGGTTGAATGAGCGGCACGACGCACGGGTCGAACGACCAGTTTGCCGATCGCAGACCGTGGGTACTTTACTTACTCTTGGTCAGGAATGGGCACCTACCTCGAGCGCCTGCATGTTCTGGGAAATACCGAGACAGCCCCGGCTGCACTCAGAAGACTCTCAGAAACGTTGCGTAGGTTGGGTTTCGGCTCGTTGACGCCTCTGGGATGTTGACGTGACGGATGCTGCGGATATCTCGCAGCGAAAGAATACGAAAGCCGCCGCTACCTCATGGGTAGCGGCGGCTTTCGCACTGTGCCGGTGTCGGTTCAGTGAGCCGCTGCGGGTTCCGCGGGTACGTAGTCGGGAACGTCGCGGGCCGGGTTACGGAACTTCGGCAGGAATGCTGCCAGGAAAAGCGCGATGAGGGCCGATCCCGCGGCCAGGGCCATGATGACGCGGAACGCGTTCTCGGTCGGCAGCGTGGTGTCGCCGAGAGTCATTGTCATCTGAGCCAGGACGACGCCGGCGATTGCGCTGGCAAACGATGTGCCGAGTGCGCGCATCAGGGTGTTCAAGCTGTTGGCCGCTCCGGTTTCCGAGGCGGGAACCGCACCCATGATGAGGGCTGGCATCGCGCCGTAAGCCATGCCCGTTCCTGCGCCGATGATGAGGGCGATCATGACGAGTTGCCAGATGGAGTGCAGCGCGAAGATGCCGATGAGATATCCGATCGCAACGACGACTGCACCGATCATGAGTGTGATCTTGGGGCCGTGGGTGTTGGTGATCTTGGAGGAGACCGGCGCGATGAGCATCATGATGATGCCGGATGGGGCCATGACCAGACCGGCGATGAGCATCGACCCGCCGAGTCCGAAGCCGGTGGCTTCCGGCAGTTGGACAACCTGGGGGAACACCATGCTGGAGGCGAACATCGCGAATCCGAAGACGACGGAAGCGAGATTGGTCAGTAGTACTTGGCGACGCGCTGACACGCGAAGGTTGACCAGTGGCTTCGGGTTGCGCAGTTCCCACCAGGCGAAGATGGCGAATGCGATGACGGCGGCAGCGAGCATCGAGACTGTGAGTCCGCTCGCCCATCCCCAGGAATTGCCCTTGGAAATCGCCAGAAGCAGGGTGATGAGTGCGACCGAGAGTGTGAGGGCTCCGACGAAGTCGAATTTGCCGCCGGTGCGGACCGTCGATTCAGGCACGATGACCAGGATCAGACCCGTCACGATGGCGCCGAGGACTGCCGATGCCCAGAACAGAACGTGCCAGTTGGCGTATTCGGCGATCATAGCTGCGATCGGAAGTCCCAGTGCGCCACCGACTCCCATGGCTGCGCTCATCATCGCGACGGCGCCGGCCAGTTTCTTGGGCGGAAGCACGTCACGCATGATGCTGATACCTAGAGGGATGACACCGGCGGCGAGTCCCTGGAGGACGCGCCCAAAGACGAGTGGGACAACGCTCGAACTCATGGCACCCACAATCGAGCCGACCACCAGAAGTGCCAAGCTGATCAGGAGTAGGCGGCGTTTGCCGAACATGTCGCCCAACCGGCCCATCGTCGGGACGGCAACGGCTGAAGCGAGGAGGGTGGCGGTCACTACCCAGGCTGTGTCCGAGGCGGACGCGTTCAGGTATTCCGGAAGGTGCGGAATGATCGGGATGACCAGCGTTTGCATCAGCGAGACCACGATGCCGGCAAACGCCAGAATTGCTACTACGGCAGTAGTTGACGGCGGTGCGGCTTTACTGGGTTCAGAAGTGGATATCGACATTGGAAAGCTCCATCAGAGAAAAGTAAAGAAGTCTTGAATTAAGTCAACTGATTGAATAAAGTTAAAGCAGCTGACTGACTTCGCGCAAGCGCTGCGAGGTCGATGGTGATCAACGTCTCGGTGCGCACATAGTGCCGAGCACCTGACTGTGGCGGTAGATGTGGCAGCAAGAACTGAAGATGCGATCAGCGATTCGGGTACCTCGGCGGGCTCTCTTCGTTCCGTTGCAACCCGTGAGCGGATACTCGAAGTCGCGGAGCGGTTGTTTGCCGAGCACGGGATCTTTGCCGTCTCGAATCGTCAGGTGAGCGAGGCCGCTGGGCAGGGCAACAACGCCGCCGTCGGATATCACTTCGGTACAAAAATCGATCTACTCCGTGCAATCGTGAACAAACATGCCGCGCCGATCGAGCAGAAGCGCAAGGAGTTGCTGGCCGACGTCAAAGGTTCGACAGATCTCCGTGACTGGATCACATGTCTGGTTCGAGCGTCCACTGATCATTACAACGAATTGACCGGACCCGCGTGGTATGCGCGGTTCAGTGTTCAGCTGATGGCCGATCCCACGCTGCGGGCCGTTGTCTACGAAGATGTTTCGTCATCGGAGCTCTTGCAAAAGATGCTCGGCGCGCTCGCCGCTTGTCTGCCCGACATGCCGGACGACGTTCGGCGCGCCCGCGGTGAAATGGCGCGGTATGTGATGCTGCACATGTGTGCCGAACGCGAAAGGCTCCTTGCCGGCGACGAATCGGTAGAGGTCTCGAACTGGGATGACTTCACGACAGATATCGTCGACGCGCTCGTCGGGCTCTGGAGTGCGCCGGTGTCGCGCTGAAATGTGTTTCTCCTGGATCTGATTGATCAATGTCCCTGGTTGGCAATCTCTTTCGTCAGAGGGGGAACGTTGTGATCGTTCCTGTCTGCGCGTGGGGCGGCAGTCCGCCGAGACTGAATCCGGCTGCGCCGGAACTAAATACCGCGCCTAAGCTTCGCATCACCAGTCAAGACGATGCGAAGCCCCCACGTATGTGCCAAGAATCCACTCACGAGTTTAGGGCTGTATGAGCATGGCTACCCCTAAAGCTCAGGATGCCCTACGCGTAGGAGGAGTTTGTGACCGCCGACGGATCCCAACCGCCTCGCCAACCGAGTTCAGCCGATTTTGATGCGCTGTATCGCGGCGACTTCGATGCCTTTGCGCGCAATACGGAGTTGCCTGACGCTGCACAGCGCAACGAACTCGACTTCGACCGAGTGCCATGGGATATCGGTGAAGCACAACCGGTGGTTCGGAAACTCGAAGCCGACGGCCAGTTAGCGAGTGAAGTCCTTGATATTGGTTGTGGTCTGGGTGAAAACGCTCTGTTTCTTGCCGACCGTGGCTACCAGGTGTGTGCACTCGACGCCTCACCTACGGCGATTGGGATCGCACGCGAACGCGCCGGTCTGCGGGGACTCGAGAAGGCAGTGGATTTTGATGTTGCCGACGCCATGACGCTTGATGGGTACGAGAATCGGTTCACCACTGTTCTCGACAGCGCGCTGTACCACTGCTTCCCGGAAGATCAGCGCCAACCGTATGTCGAGGCAGTACTACGAGCCTGCCGACCCCAAGCCCGGCTTCACCTGGTGTGCTTCTCGGACGAGGTTCCAGAGGAATTTCCTGGTCCTTATCGAATCAGTGAGGACAATCTGCGTCGAACGCTGGCCGACGCTGGTTGGATCGTCCGGCACCTCGAACGTACCACTTACACCACGGCGTTCACCCGCGGAGAGTTTGCGCGCCAAGCTAACTCGCCCTTGGCTGCTATCGTCGAAGGGCTGGGCTTCGATTCCCGCGACCGGCTTCTGGCTCCGGCGTGGCTGGCGACAGCAGAACATCCCTGAAAACTTATTCGTCGGCAAGAAATGGTCCGAGGGGGCCGAGATCGATGTTGAGGTCTTCGGGCGTCGGATCAAAATGCTCGCGCAACTCTCCCATCTTCTCCTCGAGCAACATCAGTGTGGTACCGATGCGTTCGACCTGCGCGTCGGACAGGCCGCCGACATCTTCCGGTGACACTGCTTGTGTTGCAAGCAAATCCGACCGCACCGCGTCGTAGGGGCGGTCGGGGTGTGGTGTGAATTTGCGGCGCCGGTAGATCACGGCAAGGAAGGCCGTACCGGACGGTTGTCTGAGTGGCGTTGACGCATTGCCTCGCGTTTGACCCACACCCATCTACAGAAGAAATCGCCGTAAAGCACTCAAATCGCAACGTGGAAACTGCTATTGACGTCGATGAATCTGCCGTCTAAATTAATCGAATCAAATTCGATTAATGCATGGAGGTGCGGTAGGTGGAGGCCGAACTACTTTTTGTCGGAGGCACGATACGCACGGGTGATTCGGCCCAGACGGTCAGCGACGCGCTCGCTGTGGTCGGCGGTCGCGTGGTTGGACTGGGGGAGCAGGCTCGTGCATTGAAGTCGACGCGAACCGAAGTCATCGATTTGGAGGGTGGGGCACTACTGCCCTCGTTCGGCGACGGCCATGTTCACCCGTTGATGGGTGGCCTGGAAATGCGTGGTGCCAAGATTCGCGACTGCAACAGCATCGATGAGGTCTTGCAGGAGGTGCGTCGCTGGGCGGATGAGAACCCCGACGCCGAGTGCATCTTCGGTGAGGGCGTGTCGCCTACCCTCGCTCCGGGCGGTCGGTTCGATGCTCGCTGGCTCGACAGCGTGGTCGAGGACAGACCCGTCGTCCTGCGCACGATGGACTATCACACCGCGTGGGTCAACAGCGCTGCACTGCGAAGCGCCGGGTTGACGCGCGATACGCCGGATCCGGTCGGCGGAGAGATCGTGCGAACGTCGGACGGTGAGTTGCTCGGGACCCTACGTGAATGGGGAGCGATCAACCCGGTACTGGCATTATTGCCCGCCGTAACCCTCGATGCGGGAGTTGATTCGCTTGCGGCAGCATCGAAAATGCTTGCCGCAGCAGGTATCACCTGGGTGCAGGACGCGTGGACCGAACCAGGCGATGTCGAGATCTGGCTGGCCACCGCTGAAAGTGGGCGCCTGTCCACCCGGGTAAATCTTGCATTCCGAGCGACACCTGAGAGTTGGCAGGGCGACCTGCCGGCGTTTGTCGAAGCCCGGCAGAAGGTCGCAGAACGGGGTGGCGACGCAGTCAAGGCAGGAACGGTGAAGTTCTTTGCCGACGGTGTCATCGAGGCCGGAACGGCAGCGCTCCTCGCGCCGTACACGGATTGCCCGCATTCCCACGGAATCAGCAATTGGACAACCGATGAACTCGGTCGAGCTGCCGCTGAAGTGGACCGGTTGGGTTTTCAGATTCATATCCATGCCATCGGCGATGCAGGTGTACGCATGGCCCTCGATGCAATCGAATACGTCGATCGATGTAATGGCCCGCGTGATCGACGCGCCACTATCGCGCATCTCCAATTGGTTGATGGCAACGACCTGGACCGATTCACGTCATTGGGAGTGATCGCCAACTTTCAGCCGCTATGGGCCCAGCTCGACCCGCTGATGACGGAGCTGACCATTCCGCGGATCGGCGCCGACCGTGGTGACCGCCAATATCGCATCGGAACCCTCGCTGAGCGCGGCGCGCGGGTGGCATTCGGCAGCGATTGGCCCATCACCGCCTTCGAACCGATCAAGGGAATTGCCACTGCGATTCACCGCCAGACGCCGGCTGGTATCCCGAGTGAAGGATGGCTACCTCGCGAACGCGTCGGCCTCGATTGGGCCCTGGCAACATACTCGGCGGGCGTCGCCTATCAGGGATTCGAAGAGGACATGTGGGGTTGCCTTCGGCCGGGAATGCGAGCCGACATGATCCAGCTTCCCGTCGATCCCGGCCAACTTGGCTCCGCCAAGGAGCTCAGCGACTTGGTTGTCTCCCGAACGTGGTTGGGAGGTAGGCAAGTTCACTGAGCGCTGCTTGTCATGGCGCATGCCTGGATCTGCCACAGCTGCTCACGAGTAGGACGCTGGGCGCGCCGATGTCTCGTGCACTTCCTCGAGGAGACGTCGAAAGCCTGACAGCAGAGCCATCCAACCGAGTTCGAAGGCTTGCTCGGCTCTGGCTGGACCCCGCGGCGCCGCAGCAAGCGCCAGAGTCAGAGCGTCGTCGGGTGTTGTCGAGTCCGCTTCGATCATGACTTCCGGTGCCGCTGCATCCAGTGCGGCGCCGAGGAGAAAGTTCTCGGCAGCGGTGATGACCGCCAAGATGTGGTCGTCCGGGAATCCGGCTTTCCTGAGGCCTTCTGCGGGAGCGTAGTAGACCGATAGCGACGTGGGATCACGCACCGTCTCCGTAGCGAGGAGGCGGATCGAGGTGGGGTGTCTACTGAACGCGGATCGATACGATCGAGCCCATGCAGTAAACGCGTCGTCCCAGGTTAGGCGCTCGAACGCCGACCCGTCGATTTCCCGTACGACGCGGTTTCGAACGAGTTCCACCACGGCCGCGCGACCCTTTGCATGGTGATAGATGGATGACACCTGCACATTCAGGTGTTTTGCAAGATCAGGCATTTTGAAGTCGCCGTCACGATCGACGAGCGCGAGCGCCGCCTCCGCAATTCGGTCGCGGTCCAGACGTGCGATACGCGGTCTTCCCATCGTCCCCCACCTCTCAAATCGAAGTTCATTCGATTATGCCCTTGTGGCGCCGGTCACAACGATCTACCATAATCGAAACTGATTCGATTAATTCTGGCTGCACCTATATCTGCCTGTTCCGGATAGTCGCCCTCTTGCCCCGACTGGAGAAGTTGCTCATGAAGAAAACTGCACCCGAACCCGCTCTGAAGCTGGAAGGAGGCGTCCTCGGCACCGCCGGCATCGTCTTCTTTGTCGTGGCGGCGGCGGCGCCATTACTGGTGATGGCAGGGGTTGCGCCTCTGGCCTTGAACATTGCCGGCATCGGGGCCCCCGGCGGATACATTTTGGCCGGGCTCGCGCTAGGAGTGTTCGCAATCGGCTTCACTGCGATGAGCAAGTACATCCACAATGCGGGCGCCTTCTACGCCTATATCTCAGTCGGGCTCGGCCCTCGGTGGGGCCTGGCCGCAGCGGTGCTTGCGCTGGTGTCCTACAACGCGCTCGAGATCGGAATCTTCGGGGCCCTAGGCTATTTCGCGCAGTCAACCATGGCGGACTTGGTTGGGCTGGATCTGCCGTGGGGAGTGTGGTCGTTACTCGGGGTTGCCTTGGTCTGGTTCCTCGGATCTCGATCGGTACATCTCGGCGCTCGGTTCCTGATCCTGTTGCTGACCGCGGAGACGGGGATTCTGGTGCTGCTCGCAGCCGCCGTTCTTTTTCAAGGCGGTGCCGGGGGAATTGATCTCGACTCCTTTGCGCCGTCTAACGTGTTCAGCCCCGGTCTCGGTGGGGTGCTGACCCTGGCCTTTGCTGCGTTCATCGGATTCGAAGCGACTGCCCTGTACCGGGAAGAAGCAAAAGATCCCGCTCGGACGGTTCCGCGGGCGACCTACATCGCGGTGGCATTCCTGGGTCTCTTCTACGCATTCATGGTGTGGATCATCATCCAGGCGTACGGACCGGATCAGGCTCTCGAGCTAGCGGCTAACGATCCCGCCGGTATGTACTTCAACGCCATCGAGCACTACGTCGGAGGTTGGGCGAGCACCCTCATGGAGCTGTTGATCATCACGAGCATTCTCGCCAGCCTGCTCGCGTTCCACAACGCAATCACCCGCTACGTCTTTGCGCTTTCGCGCGAACGTGTATTGCCCCAGTTCCTGGGCAAACTACACCCGGTCTACAAGTCCCCCTATGTGGCCAGCGCGGTACAGAGTCTCCTGGCGATGGTGGTAATCGTCGTGTTCGTAGTGGTCGGCGCCGACCCCTACCTCGAACTCCTATTGTGGGTGAACTCGCCCGGTATCGTCGGCATCGTCGTGCTTCAGGTCATGGCAGCCGCGGCAGTTATCGCATTCTTCTGGAACGATCGTCGCGGGCATTCGGTCTGGAGGGTGGTTGTAGCTCCCGTATCCGCTCTTCTGATGTTGACCTACGCAACGTATTTGATCGTGGACCAGATGGAGTTGATTACTGCCGCTGGAACCGCAGTGAACGTGGTGCTCGTGGCCGTCACGCCTGTGAGCCTGGCTGTCGGTTGGCTTCTCGGTATCCGGCTTTCACGACGCGACCCGGCGCAACTCTCGAGGCTGGGTACCACTGACGTCGACGCCGAACCGTCGACGGAGTCTGACGGCGTGAGCAATTCTTCCACCTCGCCTGGTCAAGTAACGTAGAGCCGTCCGAGCAATTGTCTCCGAGCAATTGTCTCCGAGTAATTGTCAAGGGCGGCAAAGTCTCTACCGAGTTCCCCAGGAAGCAGTGTTTGGCCGCCGCGAGCAGATGGAGCGTACGAACCATGATCCTCCCGAAGGTCCGGGATCCGCGCTTCGTGACGATCCGTCGTGGTGGGACCCTCACAGATTCCGATCACCACCTCCTCGCTCTCTGGGCGGCATCGTGCGCCGAGCACGTCCTTCACCTTTTCGAGTCGGTTCAGCCGCAGGATCCGCGGCCGCGTGAAGCGATCGAGGGTGCGCGAGCCTGGGTGCGGGGTGAGGTCACGATGATGCAAGCTCGCGCTGCGGGCGGTCATGCAATGGGCGCGGCTCGGGACCTGCGTGGGCCGGCGCGGCATGCTGCGTACGCTGCCGGACAGGCCGGAGCCGTCGCACACGTCGCCGCGCACGAACTTGGTGCTGCCGCCTACGCGATCAAGGCCGCACGTGCTGTTGCGACGGAAGACGAGGAGGCTGCGGGCCGACTCGAGTGCCAGTGGCAGCGCGACCAGCTCCCGGTATCGATTCGTGAGTTGGTACTTGATGACCAGCGGCTACGGAATGACATCTGCTGGTCGGTGTTCGGCTGATGAGGTACCGGCCTTGCGTTCCGCGCTTCCTCGTGTCACCCTCGATAACTATGACTACACGAAAGGCCGACACCGCCACCATCGCGTGAGCGCCGCGCCGATGTACTCGGTGTCGCGACACCGAGCATCATTCACCAGCAACGTTGATGCTGTGCGGAACGAGTGGCTGGAACACGGTCTCTGCGCACGCCCCTCCGACCGCGACACTGCAGAATGGGCTGTCGCGCAACTGTATCGGCGATCAGGATTTCCGGAACCGGAGTTCCTCTGGGTTCCGTCGCCCCCAGCTGGATCAGATCTGATTGTGGCCGAAGGCTTGTCGATGTCGTTGGACAGCAACCGACTTCGCTGCGCTTCCGCCCGCATTGCGAGCATGTTTTCGGACTTACGCGGCCGTATGGATGCGCACATCGAGCGTCGAAGATCAGACTTGCCGAACGAACGCTGGGGGATCGACACTGCACGTACTCAGTCTCCCGAGGATGCGGTTCGGCTGGGAATCAGCCCCGATCGGATCATGAGAGCAGCTGTCTGGGACTCGTTGCACACCACGCTATTCGACGGGGTTGCGGCTGCGATACGGACGATGTCGACTCCCGTCCCGGGAAGCGTGACGTGGTACGGACAGCAGGAAGCTCATCGAATCGCCTACTACGACGCATACCGTCGATGCGGTCTTGCTTCTTTCCGTTCCGACGATGACGAACTACTCGACATTCACACCGCTCTGGCTGGTGCAACCGGATGGTGGTGGGCGTTCGACACCGTGTGCGTCATGTCGGAAAGGCCTACCGTCCTGCGGGTCGAACCCATACCGGGCCGAGTGCACAACGAACGTCGATTGCATGATTCAGACTCTGCAGCAATTGAATTCGGCGACGGACACGGCGTCTATGTTCAGCATGGGACAATTGTTCCCAGCTGGGTAGTTCTCGATCCGACGGTCGAACGTATTGCAGCCGAACGGAATATCGAGATCCGTCGCTGTGCGATCGAGCGCATCGGATGGGACACCTACATCGATACCGCTGGACTCGCACTAGTGGACCAAGCTGATGATCCCGGCAATGCCGGGCACACGCTACAACTCTATGCATCGCCCGACGGCTGGGGACGTGGTGGTCGAATTCTGCTTGCAGTCAACGGCTCTCCTGAACGCGACGGACGGCGTCGTCGTTACGGGCTCTACGTCCCCGGATGGTTCTCGTCAGCCCTGGACGCTGCAGGCTGGACCTACGGCATAGCCGGCGTCGACTACGCCCGACTCGTTCGTCGGACCTGACCCAACCCCTGAACTTCAATTCCGAACATCAAACTATGAACTCCCAGGTGACTCATATGAATTCGACCATGACTTTGTCCGCGCTCACTGCCATCACGGGCCTCGATGTCTTCGACTATCTCGACCGAGAAGTATCCATACCCGTCGTCGACGGCTTGCAGGCACAAGGTGATCTCATCGTGGTCCCGTATTCGCTTGTCTCCGATATCGTCACGCCCGCAGCGTGGACGAGGTCGGTGAACGTACCACTCTCCGGAGTGGAGTTGCTACGCAGTGCGGCGGGCGGGAATCCGCACAGCCTGGTCGCCGACGAAGGTGTGTGCACGTGGTCGTCGCCGGTGAGAGATTCCCGGGGTCTTGCTCTGGGCATCCTCGACGCCCACGGGACTGCTTATCTCATCCACCCAGAGCATGGCGCCACTGGAATCGCGCCAGGCCGCTATGTCATCGGACGGCAGCGAGAGCGGGGCGCCGGACGGGCGATCAACGGGATGCAACTCGTCGCAGATTGACGCCCTGGACCACGTCCGAGCAAGCTGAGGTCAGTGATATTCGAGGATGCCCGTGAACACTCGATGGTGGAGAAGGGAATTGCGGCCATGAAACTGACGACCATCACTAATGTCTCCCTCGACGGCGTTATGCAGGGGCTCGGCGGGGCGGATGAAGACCGCAGAGGCGGATTCGAGCGTGGCGGATGGGCGCTGCCACTGTTCGGCAAAGACATCGAGGGTACGACGTTCGTCAATGACGTCTACCAGCGCGCCGACGCCTTCCTGTTCGGACGGCGAACCTATGAGATCTTCGCCGGGTACTGGGGAGTGATGGAAGATTCGGGTAACCCCATTGCAACGGCATTGAACACGCGGCCCAAGTACGTGGCATCGACCACGCTCACCGAACCGGGTTGGGCGAATACGACCGTACTCTCCGGCGACCTTGCGACGGCTATCCGCGAGCTGAAAGCCAAGCCTGGGGGTGAGTTGCAGGTACACGGCAGCGGCAACCTCGTTCGCTGGCTGTTCGACAACCGGCTCGTCGACGAGATCACCCTGCTCATCTATCCCATGATCATCGGCCAGGGCACGCGGCTATTCCCCGAGTCGGGACCGGATATCGCACTGGACCTGGTCGACTCGCAAGTCACGTCAAAGGGCGTGACAATTCAGGTTTACCGGGCCACCGGGCGACCGGAGTATGCCACCGCTATCGCCGACTGAAGCACGCTCCATTGGTGTTGAAGCGTCAGTTGCCGTCGTGAAACATGCGGGCGCGGAGAACATCAACGCCATCGCCGTCAAGATCGTCGAGCACCGATGCCCTCCCGACCATTGCGAGGGCCAGCGCCTCCGCTCGCCCGTGGACTTCTGGTCCGGTGCCGCGTTCCCAGGGGAGATCGGAAGCAGTGAACCGGAGGCCCTTGGTGAATCGACGCGGCTGTGCAAAGGGATCGGGTCGATCGAGTACAAGTCGTAGACGCTCCGGATCGATCGTTCGAGGTAACCCGAGCGGTCGCCTGATGTCCTGCTGGTGCACAACATGGTCGGAAAGGGTGAGGCGTGGGGCATATCTTGCGAACCAACTCGTGGTCGCGGAAGCTGCGAGACGATCGACGAGGATGTCTGTCGGCACGTCATTCTGCGCGGTGACGTAGCGTTCGTTGACACGGTTAGCGGATAGATTGTGCAGCGCTGCAAGGAAATAGCGAGGCATCGTAACGGAATCCATCGACACATGTATCGCAACGTCGCGCACCGACCAGTGTCCGCAGAGTGACGGCGTTGACCATTGATCAGGGCTCAGGGTCTCGAGTAGTGTGACCAGCTCCCGACGTTCAGCGAGGATGTGAGCCTTTACGTTCATCTCCGCACGGTAGCTCGATCTCTAGGATTATGGCGACGAAGACATGTTTCTGGCGCGGGACATGCGTGTGGGCTTCGCATCGGCTAGCTGGTGATGCGAAGCTCTCACACGGTATGCAGTTCCGGCAGAGCCGGATTCAGTCTCGATGCACTGGGCCTTGGCGGGTGGTGGAGCGGCGGCGTCGTTGTTTTGGGTCAATCGCAGCTGGTGGGATGAACCACGGTTTGTGATCGGTGCCCATTTTGATTTCCCAGATTCCGCGGAACCCACTGGTGCTGTGGATCAATCGGTGGTGATTTCGGCAGAGGAGGGTGAGGTTGTCCATCACCGTCGGACCGCCCACTGACCAGGGTTTTATATGGTGGGCATCGCACCAAGCGGGTACGGCATCGCAGTTGGGGAAGGCGCAGCCTTTGTCCCGGGCGATCAGCGCCGTGCGTTGTTCCGGTGTGACGAGGCGTTTGTGCGGCGTCGCATCGAGCGGTGCCCCGTTGCCGTCCATCAGGACGGTGGAGAGCATGCAGTCGCAGGCGAGCATCCGGGTCAGGCTCACACTGAGTGGTCCCATCCAGGGCATGTATCCCACATCGAGATCCTCGACATCAGGCTCGTCGTCATCGAACGCACTGCCATAGAACTCACCATCATCCGATGCGCCTTCGCTGCGCATGGTGGCGCATTCGCGATGCTCGGCAAGGTCTTTCGCGGTGATGTGCACGTTCACATGCGGACGCTGACCACCGTCAACCCCGGTGACGGCGTTGTCGAGGTACCGGCGGATCAACTCCGTGAACGCGTCGGCGGTTCGTTTGGCAGCTGATCGTTGATCCGGGGTTCCGTCCGCGGCTGGTTTCGGCATCGACAAACCCGAGAGAGCCGATAACAGCATTTCGCCTGTCAACGCGTCGAAATCGCCCTTGATCGCGACCCGTCCGTTGAGCGTCGGCGAAATCCGCAAGACGTTGAGGTCGTCGTCCTCACCGGGCGGGGTGTCGTCGGATTCGAATATCCGCTCCAGAACTGCAATCGCATAGCGGAGTTTGATGGTGGTCGCCTCCACGCCGGATGCGGCAGCAAGTAGAGTCTTCATACAGGACGGTAACGCCCTGTCCGGCATACCTTTTGGTGGAGATTCACAGAACGCGACGATTATTGCCGCATGATCGAGCGAGAGATCACCGGCCTCGAACTGCGCAGCAATATCCGGGAACGCCCGCAACGCGGCACCGAGGGCAGCGATCTTGTTACCGGCCGCGTTCTGCAGCATCGTGTTCGCCGCCAACCACCGCCCCACACCGCGGTAGCAGAGCACCTGCTCGTCCGGATTGAGCGCCAACTCATCCACTGCGGCAACCCGAATCGCCTCCAGTCGAAGAATTTCCGCAGAAACGGAAACAGCAACGTCGCGAACCTCGGCCGGTCGCAATCGCCACAACCTGCCACGCACACCCGTCGCGGAACCGGCTACAACATCCTCCACCGAAACAAAATCGTTCACCGTAGTCATCAAGGCCTCCCCACCCTTGACCCAATTATACTCGAACGTCTATTCGAATCAATAGGCATATCGGGCACATTCGATTTGCATCGAGTGCGGCTCGGGGAACTCGAGTAAGTCTGCAGGGGAATAGGTTTGAGATTCGGTCAGATCAGGATGTCGGTTGCTCGGTGGTTTTGGTTTACGCCTTCGAAAAAGGCCACGGTGCCAGTCGAGTTATTGATTCGAAGCGGAGCGATAGCTTGGTAGGCGTCCGATGTATACCAGTGTTGGGCCGCAGCGGACGTGGGGAATCGGAGGATGATGAGATCGCCTGACCACTGTCCCTCGCGGACGTCAGGCAAGCCTCCGTGGATGATGAAGCGGCCCTCGAACGGTGTGAGGGTGCTGTCGATGCGTTGGAGGTATTCGGTGATGTCGTCTCCCATGGCGACGTTGTTGAGGATGCCAACTACGTAGCTTTCAGTCATGTCTGGTTCCTGCCTCTCGGAGGAGCGCGTGTATAACTAATCGTTTGTCTCTCAGTAACGTTCAGCTAGATTCGCTCTGGAATCGAGTGTTGCAGGAGCAACGGCGCCGCGTCGATTACCTCAGGGGTAATGTGCTGTCCTACGTATGAGTGTGTCGCCGTGTTCGTCAGTGATGCGTCAGGTCCTGCAATCCGGCGACACGAAGCAGATCAAGCTTGGCTGCGTCGGCGGATCCGGGCGCGACTGTGTAGACGACGATCCGCAGGTCGCCGCTACCGGGCGCGCTGAGAACATCGCAGTCAACGGTGATGTCGCCAACAGTGCGGGTATGCACTGTCTTTCGGCTGGACCGGTGCAGGGCTACGTGTGCTTGCTCCCAATGCGCTGCAAACTCGTCGGATTCGGAAAGGAGGCGGTCGACGAGGTCCCTGAGCGGTGCGTCGTCGGGATAGCGCCCCACTGCGGATCTCAAGTCCGCGACCAGATCCGCTCTGAATTCGTCTTCTCCGACGGCGGTATGAGTGACACGTGTGTTCTCCTCGGTGAAAACCCGCCAGACAAGATTGTGCTGAAACCCGGCCAACAGTGAGGGATCGCCGAGCAGTGCTGCCCAGAGCGGATTCCACAACAGGAGGTCATGCGCGGCGCTGAAGACGCCGACCGGCACGTCGCCGAGACGGTCCACGATCCGCTGGACGCTCGGACCCACGTGGCGCGGCAATGAGGCAGGCGTCGGAGTAGCGACTCCGGCGACTCGATACAGGTGGTCGCGCTCTTCGTCGGTCAGGCGCAATGCCCGCGCGAGCGCGCCGAGCAGTTGCGCCGAGGGATTGGTTGCCCGGCCTTGCTCGAGGCGCACGATGTAGTCGACGCTGACTCCGGCGAGCATCGCGAGCTCTTCCCGGCGAAGCCCTCGGGCACGCCGACCTGTACCTGGTGGCAGACCGACGTGCTCAGGCTGCACACGGTCACGCCAGGCGCGCAGCACACTTGCGAACTCGTCCATGCCCTCATCCTGCTCGCTGTGGGCGCGCAGTGGGTAGTACTGCTGGTCCCACCGTCGATCGGTGCCTGGTGCGCGCACCGTAGTTGAGCGAGCGTTGTGGACATGACTACGACACTTATTTCAGGAGCCAACCGCAGCCTCGGACTGGAGACCGCGCGACGGCTCATCGACGCCGGCCACACCGTCTACGCCGGGATGCGGGACCTGGCTTCAGCTGCCGAGGTGCAGAACCTCGGCGCTCACCCCGTCCAACTCGACGTCACGGATCAGCGCAGCATCGAGGCGGCGCTCGCGCAGCTGCCCGAGCTCGACGTTCTGGTAAATAACGCCGGCGTCCTTGGCAGGTCTTTCAGCGTCGACGATCTCGACGTCGACGCCATGCAGGAAGTATTCGACACGAATGTCCTTGGTGTCGTGCGTCTTACGCAGGCCGCGCTTCCGTTGTTGCGACGCTCGTCGAATCCGGTGATCGTCAATGTCGCATCCGGAGTCGGCTTCGCCCGCTCGCTGGCCACCCCCGGTACCGATGAGCACTTTGTGCGGGCCGTGCCGTACGCGAGCTCGAAGGCGGCTGTGATCGCTTTGACTCTCCAATACGCGAAGAACCTGCCGGAATTTCGGATCAATGCCAGCGATCCGGGCTACACCAGTACCGACTTCAACGGCCACCGTGGACACCAGACCATCACCGAAGGCACTGATGCGACGGTGATGTTGGCCCAACTAGGCACCGGTGGACCCACCGGAAAGTTCTTCAACCGCAACGGCGATATCGACTACTGAACTGTTGCCGTTGAGCGCCCTACGGTCAGCTCGGGAACACGGCACTCCAGTCGTTTTCGATGCTTACTGTGGTCCAAGCCCGGGCATCCGCGAGTTCGAATGCCTGCTCGGCACCCTCCCGATAGTCGAACTCGCGACGTGAATCATCGTGCTGTACAAGTATTTGCAACGATGGGAGGTCTGCTCGCTCCGAGAACTGCAACATCGGGATATCGCCGTTGCTGTTCCCGGCGGCGAGGATGGGCCGTCTCCCGACACGGCTCCAGATTCGGACCGGCTTCTCGGGGCCGTCGACCAACACGTCCAATGCAGGTTTATGGACGAGCGTGCCGCCGCGGCCGTCGGCTTTCCATACCAGTGACGCACTGCTGCCGATGACTCGCTGACGGGGAACCCCGTACATGCCCTGGCTGATCGGTCGCATGAAGTCACGCCCACCGCCGGAGACGATGTAATTGTGGAACTTGTTCGCGTCGAGGTACCGGAGCAACTCGATCATCGGCACGTAGCCACACGTCAGATAGGTGCGTCCTAGGGTGGGATGGTCTGTCGTGCACAAGAATTGGTCAGCCAGGGCCTCGAACTTTTCCACGGTGATATCGGCGTACGCCATCAACACCCCTTTGGCGAACACCTTCACCCCGCTATTGTTGCCGCGGTAGTGATCGGCGATGACAGCGCTGAACCAGCCGTAGTCACGGGTGGCGGCCGCGAGCCACGGTTGGCGGGTGCCTAGAGCTGGGTCCTCCTCAGTCATGGCCACGAGACGGCGCAGGATGAAGTCGAGCTGAATGGGCATCGGTTTCTCGCACCACAGCGTTCCGTCGTTGTCGAACACCGCGATTCGCTCTTCGGCGGAGACGCCGCCTGGCCCGCCGGCATCTGTCACCCGGCCGACGAACTCAAGGATTGCTTGCTTACTCGGACCGTCGTGCCAACTGGGGAGCGGATCACCGATCTGTCCGCCGGTGTCCAGATCGGATCGAACGTGTTCGGGCATAACCTGATTCCTCCTCGATGTTGCCACTCCGCAGCGGTCCTGCTATTCGCGGGAAAGCATGGCCGCGGCTTCGCGTTCGAGGTCGACGTAGGGTTCTCCACTGACGTCTACGACGATCCGGTTCAGGGAGCCGCCGGTGAACGCCCACGGTGCGGTGCCCGGGTAGTCATCGGTGACGGGTTCCCCGATGGCCCGACCGGCGCTGAGACCTTCGCCTGCGATGCTGAACTTGCCTGGCTGAGTTCGGATTCGGCCCTCGCCGACCTTCCGGTCACCGTAGAACAGGCCGAGGGTGCCGTGGGCCGTGCCGGGCGGATCCTCACCGTCTTTGTCGAAGGTGGCGGCCAGGATCAGGTTCTCGCCGGTCGGCAGATCCTCGCCGGCGACAATCCGCTGCTGTTCGCTGCCGAGGAAGTTGTAGACGTAGTGCAGGCGGTTGTCCTTGACATAGAGGGAGTGGCCGCCGAAGCGGCTGCCGTGCGAGAAGAGCACCCCGGATGCCCCTGGGTTCGGGAGATCGACCAACGCGCCGATCGAGTAGGAGCGATTGCGAATGTTGACGGCAACGGACTCGGGGACCTCGGCGCCACCCGCCCGGTAGATGTAGCGGTTACGCGGAGCCGCAAGCTGCGGGCGAGGGGTGGTGAGGATCTCGACAGCCGAGCGGTCGTCGAGCGGAAATGCCTGGTTGGCGCCGGCTTCGTGGAACCACAGGCCCACCAGCTCGGCGAGCCTCCCGGGCTCCTCGGCGGCGAGGTCGTGCAGCTCGGATCTGTCGATCTGGGTGTGGTAGAGCTCCCAAGTGTCCTCGGGGAACCGGCCCCAGCCACTGATCGCCGGGTGGGTGGTGACGGCCTTCCAGCCGTCGTGCCAGATGCCTCGGGTGCCGAGCATCGAGTAGAACTGAGTGTGTTTGGCTGTCGGGATGGTGGCAGCGTCGAAGCTGTAGCGCATGCTCACGCCCTGCAACGGATGCTGGGTGTAACCCTTCACGGCGTCGGGCAGTTCGAGTCCGAGGCAGTCCAACACGGTCGGAACCAGATCGATGGCGTGGTGGTACTGATCACGGGTTTCCCCTCGGGCGGCAATCCCGGCCGGCCACGAGATGATGCACGGGTCGCAGGTTCCGCCGTTGAACGAGTATCGCTTCCACATCTTGAACGGGGCATTGAAGCCCATCGCCCACCCGTTCGGGTAGTGGTTGTAGGTCTTGGTACTCCCGAGTTCGTCCAGCATGGAGAGGTTTTCAGCAAGATCGTCCGGCACGCCATTAGCGATTTTGTTCTCGTTTACCGAGCCGTTCGGACCCCCCTCGCCACTGGCGCCGTTGTCGGAGACCAGCATGATGATGGTGTTGTCGAGTTGCTCGACCTGTTCGAGGTAGTCCAGTAGTCGGCCGATCTGGTTGTCGCAGTGGGACAAGAAACCCGCATATACCTCTGCCATCCGGGCGAACAGTCGCTTCTCGTCGGCGGAGAGGGTATCCCAGGGGCGTGTGAAATCCAGTGGTGGGAATGGCTGTCCGTCTGGGCCGGTGCGCGAGTCGGGAGTGCCGATCGGATTGAGGGGCGGTAGCTCGGTGTCGGCGGGGACAAGGCCCATTTCCTTCTGCCGGGCCAGGATCTGCTCGCGCATCGCCTCGTAGCCGTCGTCGAACCGGCCCCGATAGCGGTCGGCCCACTCACGCGGTACTTGGTGCGGGGCGTGCGCGCACCCCGGGGCGTAGTAGAGGAAAACCGGCCGTTCGGGAGCGATTGCCTTGACGTCGTCGAAGTACTGAATAGCTTTGTCGGTGATGTCGACGCTGAAGTGGTAGCCCTCCTCCGGTGTGGCCGGTTGCTGGACGGGGTGGTTGTCGTGGATCAGGTCGGGATACCACTGGTTGGTCTCGGCGCCGAGGAAGCCGTAGAAGCGGTCGAAGCCGCGGCCGATCGGCCAATTATGTTTGGTGGAAGCGAGATTCATCTCGTCCTCGGCGCACAGGTGCCACTTGCCTACCATTGCAGTGCTGAAACCCTGCTCGACGAGGACCTCGGCGAGGGTGGCGCACTGCGGTGGAATGTGCCCGTTTGCGCTCGGAAATCCGATGGCCGCTTCACTGATGCAGGCCATCCCGTTGGTTGTGTGATTACGGCCCGTCAGTAGGCAGGACCGAGTCGGCGAGCACAGGGCTGTGGTGTGCCACTGCCCGTAGCGCAGTCCGCGTGCTGCGATCTTGTCGATCTTCGGCGTCTCAATCGGGCCTCCGTAACAGCCGAGCGCGCCGAATCCGACGTCGTCGAGGACGATGTACAGCACGTTCGGTGAGCCTGGCGGTGCTTTAGGCTGCTCGTACGGGCCCCAGTCCGGGACGGAGTCTCGTATGTCGAGGTTGACCACGCCCCTGAATGCCTTGGCCATTGTCTGCTCCTCATGTCGGGTTCCCCCACCTATCCACTACACCACCATCACCCCGACGTGAACAGGGCTTGTAATCTCCCGTTACTTGAACAGCCTGCCCGCCGTGAGTCGCGTGGAGCGAGACGGATCTTCGTCAGCCGCGATTCATGCTGGGCTGCATGAGAATTGGTCAAGCCACTAGGGATGCTGGTTTCGCTTTCTCGGCTGACGATGAAACCTGCGCCGCGCAGGCTTCCCAGGCGCGCGTGAAGTTCGCGATTGGACCATGCTTCTGTGGACTGGCCGAAGTGTTCGATATCCGGGCGCATGCAATAACCCTGATTCGGGCCGGGGCCAGAGCCCCGAACTCGAGGTGGGTCATCTTCCGTTTCTATTCGTCTGTGCGCCAGTAGATTTGCGATGCACCCGCAACGCCAGGCTTGCGTAAGAGTCGACGGAAGCCCTCCCGGGCAGCAGTTCCGAACACCGTTCGCGGGAATGGGGGATCGGGGTGCGCAGTCCTGATCTGGGACGCCAGCGGGCGTGCCGTCCAGTTCGCGGGCCACGGTGCGGCTGTGAATTCTGTAGGTCCGTCGAGATTCTGGACCGTGCTGCCTCGGGTACCAAAGGATGTGCGAACTGAGGAGTAATTACCGGCAACGTCGACGTGGAGCGAGCCGTCGACGACAGACAGCACCCATGTGTCGATTTCCTCGAGCAGTGTGGCTGACCCGCTGTCACACCCGTCGCAGGCACAGTCGGGAATCGATGCCAAGCACACCGCCGGATCGCCTGCGCTGATCGAGATGTTGAACGGATGGTTGGAGTCCACCGGAGTGTGCGTCGTCAAAATCAGTGGGACGGCGCCGTCGGCGGTAGGTTCGAGAACGGTGTCGGCTCCGCCGGAATCGAAAGGGCGAAGCGCCCACCGCACAGGTGATGCTTCTCGCGCCCAGTCCCGGTCGAGGAGAACCGTTGTCCACGCCTGCACTCTCGCGACCACGATCAGGTACTTCTCCGGGTTGGTGGAACGCTCGTAGTCTGCCTCGGCCCGATCGGGGCCATCCTTGTACGGGTTCGGCCACTCAGGAGTGTGTGCGCCGGTGAGGGCGAATTGCTCGTCGACATCGTCGAGTAGTTCGCAGATCTCTCGCGAGAGCACCGAAGTGCTCTCGCCCCAGCCGGTTTCGTGCATGCTGCGGACGCCGTCGTTGCATCGCTCCCACCATGACCTTGCCGGATCTGTAGCCATCGCATGGACATTACCCGTCGACAGCCTTTTCACGCGCCCGCTCAGCGCGGTGCCAGTCATTGTGGCGACGCTATCTTTGACAGCCGAGAATTTTGATCAGTTGCCGGCTCGGGCAAGCAGGTCGCGCGCGGGAGAACTTCCGTCGAGTAGCCGGGTCGTGCGCTGCTTGATCTTCCACTCGCCCTCCGTCTTGACGAGATCGAACCGGTTCGCCGCGACACGCCACACGCGGAAGGAATCCTCGCCTTCGTTGCGCCGTAGCAATTGGGAATGGCCCGTCGCAGTAGCCTTGTCTCCGTCGACGACGATGTTGAGCGGGGCGAGAATATGGCCGCAACCGGTGTTGATGTAGTCCTGGTGT
Organism: Rhodococcus globerulus; assembly: GCF_019334125.1. Classification (NCBI taxonomy): domain Bacteria; kingdom Bacillati; phylum Actinomycetota; class Actinomycetes; order Mycobacteriales; family Nocardiaceae; genus Rhodococcus; species Rhodococcus globerulus. The sequence goes on along the minus strand of NZ_CP079698.1, from coordinate 2,843,332 downwards.
GGTGTGGTGCGGACCATCTCGGCGATCTCGGCGCGACCGTTCAGGGTACGAATATCGATGTCGTACACCGCATCCTCAGTCCACATCGCACCGACCTTGTCCGCCTCTCCGGCGTCGACGGCGGGACCGTATGCCGTCACGAGTTTCTGGATCGCAATCTCGTCTTCGAGTATTTGCACTCGTTCGAGGAGTGAGTGGACCAGCGCGGTGATATCGGTCATCGGGTCTCCTTGGTGTGGTTAGTGTTGCGGCCGACCTCGGGTAGTACATGCACGCGTGTCAGCGAATTCGATGTTGCGGTCCGGACAGTAGCAAGGCAGCGCTCGACTTGTGTGGTCGATGTCGGAGACCGGGACGGGGTCGGAGTCGATGGCCTATCTCGACGAGTATTTGCCTTTCTACGTCCCGGTGAATGGACAAGGTATTACCGAGCCGCCGAGTTCGGTGTACGTCAGAGCTATCCACTTGGTAGGGAACATCATTGAGAACCATCAGTGGTCCTGCCTGCGGATAGAGCTGGGCGCCTGATCAATGTGATTGATCAGGCGCCCAGATTGTTGCGGCACAACCCGCCGTTCTTACGCGGAGCTAGTCCCCACCGAGGACTGCGAGCCTGCGGCAATTCCGTGTCGGAGGCGAGTGATCTCGTTGCGTGCTTCGACAACTTCGGGACTGTCGAGACCCTTGCTGACAGCGAGGTCCCCACACAGATCCAATGCAGCGCGAACGATATGACGTCGTTGGCGTCGCTCGGGGCGGGTCTGTGCGGCTCTGACGTAAGCGCGCTGTTGTCGCCACCCACCGGCAGCAGTAACTTCGTCGTCGGTCAACACTCCGGATTCGATTTCCGGAGCGAGAACATCACGGACGAAATGGGACTCGCGTGGGTGCGCCCAGACAAATGCGATCCACAATGCCGTCAAGGCGAAGATGATGTCGCCGACCATGACGACCAACACGATGGATGAGTTGCCGCCGGCGAGTGCCAGCATCGAGTCCCATACGCCGTGAATCAGAATCGGGGCCACGATCAACGCCAGCCCGCGTCTGATTCTGCGAGGTTGTGCCGGGGTGCCGATCAGATAAATGACTCCGGCACAGAACAGTGCGGTGAAGAGAGGATGCGAAACGATGTCGGAGTATGCGCGAAGCGCAATGGAACCGATCAGCCCGTCGGTCTGGTGCGCGCCGAAACCTTGTGTCGCACCGACAACCGAGTACAAGAAGTCCTCGCTGGTTTGAAATCCCAGGCCGATGAACGCGCCGAGTAGCAGTCCGTCGGTTGCGGTGCGGACCAGTCGCGGCGCAAGAGCGAGGAGGACAACAATGCCGATGCCTTTCGCGGTTTCCTCCACGAACGGCGCCGAGAGTCCGGCTTGCCAATCCTCCGCCCAAACCTGTCCGAACAGCTTCGAGTAGAGCGAACCGAGTGCGGAGTTACCGGAGATCGCGATGGTGAACGTCGCCGCGGAGGCTCCCCAGACGAAGCCGGTGAGTACCAATCCCACGGGTTGGCGTTCGTACCGGTCGATGTGCCGGAACCACCATGTCCACACCGCAGCACTGATTACGGAGACGACGCCGGCGACAAGGAGTGCTTGCCCGAAGTATCCCGAATAGGGCGCGAACATCTGCCAGGCTTTGACCACGCCGACGCCGCACATCCACAGGTATATCCAGAACACGACGTTGCGCGGCTGGATAAACCGGAACTTCTCGCCCCACGCCGTCGCCTCTAGTGCTTGGGAGCGTGTCTCGAGCAGGTCGGCGCTCACTTGGTATCTCCCTCAGTGGTGCCGAATGACGCGATCATATCGGCGATTTCTTGACTGTGACTTGCAATCTGGTCGGGCGGACCGACCACTTGCACCCGAATTCCCTTGTCGCCGACGACAAAAGTCGCCATCGAACCCGCGGCGCGGGGCGTATCGAAGCGAATCTGGACGCCGGTCAAGCCACCATCGGTGGTGACTGGCTGCGGTGGGCTGGAGATGGCGAGTACAGAGCTTCCGTTTGTCGCAAGACTTACGGCGTCGACCTGTGAGAGAAGTTCGTCGGCGGTGCCGGTGAAGTCGTCAGCGTCGACGACGAAACTCACGCTGCCACCGGTCAATTCCACCCTCGGCACGGAACCGGACGCACTGCGTTGGTCGATGAGGAAGCCGCTATTGATATTCCAGCCCGCGGGCACAGTGAACGACACCGACTCGGTCACAGCCAGGCGGTCGCCGGCAACTGTCGGATCTTCCGACGACACAGCGGAATCGATGGCCGGAACGATCACAACCCACAGCAGCCACACGGCCAGAATTGCGACTGCGTGCGGAAACACGCGTGTGTCGAACCCGAGGAAGCGGTGATCGACTGGTGGCCGTCGTCGATGCGTTCTGTGTTCGTGTTTCGACGGGATACTCCCGATAATGCTCAAAATTCCTCGTTCCCATTGTGCCGAATGTGTATTGACTATCCCAGAAATGGGACGAATGGCGGGAACGGAGTGCGTGCCGTCACCTACCGCCCACCGAGAACGGCGGCACAGCGGGCAGTCCGGGTTATGCGATCGCGCATCTTGCGTGAGTCGACGTGCTCCTTGACGACGTGGTCCTTGACACAGCGTCAGTTACGGCGTTTGACTGAGATGCGCGCTCGTGTTGAATCGCCCGACAGTGTTCTGGGAGGTCGCCGCATGTATGGCATAGGTTTGACGAGTTCGGGACATCGATGCGGAGTGCGAGCCCGCCGCAAGGGCGTCTCGGTGCTGGCACTGGTCGGAGCCTGCCTCGTTTCTCTGGCAGTTCCCCAGACTGCCAGCAGCGAACCGGCCGCAGGAACCGTCGACACCGGGTTCGCGATCCCGTTTTCCGGGGCCCCTGGCTACGAGCACCTGGCACCGCCGCAGATGACCAGCCCGGATCAGCTCAACCAGCCACTCGGTCAGCAAGCGGCGGACGAGATTGCCGCCCAGATCGGGCTCGACAGCGAGGATGCGTTGTCGGAGCAGCAGTATCGCGACCTCGTCACGGGCGGTGGGGTCGGCGGCAGTCGCGAGGCCGCCGAGATTATCGACGAATGCGCCCGGATCCTCACCAATACAAACGGGCGTCCCCTCTATTCCACAAACGACGGCAACGTCACGTCGTCGGTTCTGGCCAGCTACGGGCTGTACGTGAATTCCATTGGGCTGCTGGAGAGTCCGGCCAACGCGGACGCGCCGACGAGGCAGGTGAACTCCTTGATCGCTCCAGGCGGATTTGTGGGCACATGGATGAGGAACAACGGCGCAACACAAACCCTGGTTGCGCTCTATCAGTCGGCGTACACAGTGCAAGCGGTCTATGGCTTTGCATCGCAACAGATGTCGGGCACAGCGCAACTGGTGACCAACACCAAGGGAGGTGCGAGTTCAGAGGTCGGTATGTCGATGGCGCCGCCGCTTTGGATAGTGAACTTTGCGCTGCTCTACATATTGAAGCCCTCCCTGGCGGCTGCGATGCCTGCCCAGTGGGCTCCCATTCCTTCGGCGGTTGCCGACGCGATAACGTCGAGCCCTACCGGCCAGGTTCCTTTCAGCGACTATGCGTCCTATTTCGAGTGAACGCCAACTTTTTCCGACGTTCCGAGTCGCCCTCAGGATTCGACAGTTACCTTGACGACGTTGTCGTCGCCGTTGAATCGGACCGCCGGCCAGTATCCGTCCATGAAGTGTGAACCGCACGTATCTGCCAGATCAAGGACGACTTCGTTGTCGGGAAATACCTCCACTGCGTCGAGTGCCAGGTCTCGTAGTGCGTCGTCGAGTTCTTCCGTGGAAGTAGGGTCCTCGCTGAACTCGTAGACGACCGCTTCGGCGGCCTGGCGATGGAGGCGTTGGAGTTGATCGAAGACATGGTGCAAGCGGGGGAGCATGCCGCGTACGGCGTCGGAGTCGACGGAGTGGGCGATGAATCCAACGTCCCGCCCGTCGATGTTGCGGGTCAGACTGAAGTAGTCGTCGTCCAATCGCACGCCGTCGGACAAGATGTGATGCCCGCGGACAAAAGTGCCGAGCGTTTCGTCAACGATTGCGGAGCCGGAGTGTGTCGTCACGAGATCAGCTTAAAGTGCCCGTGTCGCAGTGAGGCCGATCGATTCGGTACCCGAGCCTTCCGGTATTGGCGCGGGTGGAATCGACGCCGCCGGCACCTTAATTCGAACTTGGTGGACTCGGGGTTTTCCCGGATGAAACGCAGGTGGTGAACCTCTACGCTACCGCCATGGACTTGATCGTCTGGATTATCGCGACGCCGATTCTTGCCGCAGCACTCGCGGTCGCCATGCGACGAACGCTGGGGGCGAAAGTCGGGTGGCCGCGAACACTGGTGGTCTCGGTGATAGCGCTCTCGGTGGGTGTTTCGCTGGCGAGCTACGTCGCAACGCTCGACGGAATTGCGAGCCCGGACGGTCAACTACTGGTGAGCGAGGGAATTGCGCTCACCTTCTTCGGAGTCGCCGCGCTCTGGGTTTTCGCGGCGTGCCTGGCCGCGTTGGTCTTCCTTGAAGTTGTCATTCCTACGGGGTCCGTACCCGGTGTGCCAGAAGCACTGCGGCGCAGCCGAAAATCGTGGCGCCGAACAAAGCGGTACGCCCAGATCGTGGGTATCTTCATGCGAGCGGGAGGTGGGTCGGCTCTCCGCGCCGGACCGTCCGCACCTCAGTTCGGGGACGCGCTGGTGGAGATCGTCAACCGATGCGGAGTCACTTTCGTCAAGTTGGGACAGATCCTCGGCACACGAGACGACCTCGTGCCACCCGAGCTCGCTCGCGCTCTCTCGACGCTCCAAAGTTCGGCTCGGCCGGCCGATCCTGACCGCATTGCAGGGCTGCTGGCATCGGAACTCGGCGACGTCCCCGAAGCGGTGTTCGCGTCGTTCGAAGTGGAACCATTCGCCGCTGCCTCTGTCGCACAGGTACATTCCGCGCGCTCCACTGAAGGCGTCGACGTCGTGGTGAAGGTTCAACGCCCCGATGCGAGCGCACAAGTGAGCGTGGATTGCGATATCTTCCTTCGCGTTTCATCCCTCGCGGAGACCCGTTTTCCCTGGGCACGCGATATCGGCGTTCACCGACTCGCCGGCGGGCTCGTCACGTCGCTGCTCGAAGAGCTCGACTACCGTACCGAGGCAGCGAATACCGGCGCGATTGCCTCCACCATGGCGAACCGCCCGGAAATCGTCGTTCCGCACGTCTACCTCGACCTCAGTAGCGGACGGGTGCTCGTGATGGAACGTCTTCACGGCACACCGCTTTCCGACGGTGAGGCCGCGCTCACCGGCCTCGATCGCGACACCCGCAGCAGCATTGCCAACGAACTTCTTGCGTCACTACTCGACGGGATCTTTGTCCACGGGGTGTTCCACGCGGACCTGCACCCCGGAAACATCATGATCCTCGATGACGGCCGGGTCGGGCTCCTCGACTTCGGCGCAGTGGGTGTTCTGGACGGCGAGACACGGATCTTGTTCGCCGTGCTCCTCAACGCCGCCCTCGCAGGTGATCCGGTGGCAACTGTCGACGCGATGTTGATGGCATTCGACGTACCGGCCGATGTGGAACGCGGAGCGCTGCGACACCAGGTGGGCCGCGAGATCACCCTGCTCAGTGTTCAACCCAATGTTTCCATGGCATCGTTCGCGCGAATGTTCACCGTGCTTCGAGATCATCGAATAGGAGTGCCGGGAGACGTTGCCGCCGCATTCCGTTCACTCGCGTCATTGGAGCGCGCCCTCCGGCTCCTGGATCCGCAGATCGACCTCGTCGCTGCTGTTCGAGCCGAAGTACCCCGACTGTTGACCCAGGTCGCCAGCCCGACTGCAGCCGCGCAGGCAATCCTGTCGACGACGGCGGTCACAACCGCGGTGGTCAGGCGTCTTCCTGGTCAGCTCGACCAGATCGCAACCTCCCTCGCGTCGGGAAGTTTCACTCTCCGCACCCGTTCTGTCGCACACCCCGACGACAGACGATGGCTCCGACGGTCGGCGAACAACGCCCTGGGAATGGCGGCTGGAGTTACCGCGCTGATTGTCGCGGCGATCCTGCTGTTCGTACCTGGCGGACCACAACTCACACCTCAGCTGTCGGGCTACGCACTCGTGAGTGCGGTACTGGGCTTCGTAGGAGTCGTTCTGTGCATGCGGACCGTGTTCCGTTTGTTCACACTCGACGGCAGGCGGTGAAACCTCACCTCCCGGGTTAACGTTGCCCAATTTCCCCGCAGGGCGAATGTGTTGCGGTGGAGTCAGTCCGGTGCCTTGTCGTCGGGATCGGTCCGTGTCGTGCGTTTCCGTTCGGCGGCATTGCCGGGCACCGCCGCCGCCTCGCGCTCGGCGGCGATACGTTCTTCGAGACCGTCCACCAATTCGGACAGTTCACGGTCACGTTTGGTGGGCGTGATTACCTCGCCGGATGAATGTTCGTCAGCGGGATTATGCGACTGTGACTCGTTGTCGGGATTGGTCGTCGTCTCGTCATCGAACTGTGCGCTCAACGTCATCGCCTCCTTGATCTCTGCCCGCGACTCTACGACTCCTACGACGCGTGAGCATCGGTGCTGGTCGGTGCTAGCGCGAAGGGATCGGGTAATGCCGCCGACCGAACTCTTCGACACATCCGAGCGGTTGTTCCGCTGCAGAATGGGTACGTTCGCGCACGAGACGTATACACCTTCGAGGCAGTCTCACTGATCGGAATGGAAAAGTTGTATCAAGAGTCACATTGTTACCGTTTTCGAGCGATATCGACCCAAGAGGAGCATGAATGCGGACAACGGTGAGACCAACTAGGCCGCTGGCAGGCTACGCCGAACGTCGATACGAACGGTCCCGACCGGTTTGGCTCATACTGACCGTGCTGATCACGGTCGAGGTGATCAGCGCATTCGAGACTTCGATGATGTATGCGGCGCTGCCGACTTTCGCCGAGATCTTCGACGCCGACGCTTCGGCTGTGGGATGGTCCGTCACCGCGTTCCTGCTGGTCGCGGCATCCTCTGCTGCAGTATGCGGCAGGCTCGGAGATATGTACGGGCGCGAACGCGTGCTGATGGTCGTACTGGCATTCGCCACAGTCGGCTCGATTGTGAGCATGGCGGTCGGAACGCTCGAGGGCATCATTATCGGGCGTGCCATCCAGGGCGTCGCGGGGGCGATTCTGCCGCTGTGCATCGGTTTGGCCCGCGAGCATCTGCCCGTGGAGAAGGTTGCGATGGCTGTTGCGCTGATCGCCGGATCCGCTATCGCCGCCGGTGCGGCATCGCTGGTCGTTGCGGGTGTGATCATCGACCTCGGCGATTGGCGGTACATCTTTGTCGTCACTGCCGCCTACGCCGTCGTCTGCATCATCTTGGTCGAAGTTGTATTGCCGTGGCGCCGTCGGACTTACCATCGACAGCCCGTTGATTTCGCTGGGGCAGTGGCGCTAGCCGTCGCAGTGGCGTCCATCTTGTTGGGGCTCACGCAAGGAAAGTCGTGGGGCTGGGACGATCTTCGGGTACTCAGCCTCCTGCTCGTCGGCGCCGTCATCTTTGCCTGGTGGGTGAGGTGGGAGTTGAACTGCGCATCCCCAATTGTCAACTTGCGCTTGCTTGCTGAACGCAACATTGCTTTGACCATGCTCAGCACGATCGCTCTCGGGCTCGGTCCCATCGGTGTGGTCACCATGCTCATTCCGATCATCATGCAATCTCCGAAAACCTCACCGTTCGGGCTCGGGCTTTCACCCACCACCGCCGGTCTCCTGTCGTTCATCGGCGCGATGGTCGGCATGTTGTTCACACCGCTCGCCGGAAAATTGGCAGCGTCGGTCGGCGCCCGCACCGCGTTGCTGATCGGAACCGCGTTGTTCCTCGGGGCATGTTCCGGTTTTCTCGTGTTCCACGGTTCAGTAGTCGGAATGACAATGCTGATCGTGGTCGTCTCGATCGCAACGGCCTTTGCATACACGGCGTTGTCGAATCTCCTCGTGGAATTCGTTCCCGAACACAGCACCAGCGAGACCGTCGGTAGTCAGTCGGTTGTGCGAACTGCAGCGATGGCCGTCGGAACGTCGATTACGACAGTTCTGCTCGCATCTCTCGTGGTTCCCGGAACGTCGACACCGACAGTTGCCGCGCTCGGTGCTGTCTGCGCGATGCTCGTGGCTATGTGTGTCGTCACGATCATTCTTGCTCTCGGGATCAGGTACGAAAAGCGCTGACATGCAGGTCATGATTCGGCTGTGACGGCCGCAACGCACTAACAATCCGCGCAAAAAATCCCGCTGACTGGGCATCCGGACCATCTTGCGCTGCGCCTGCCCTAGCGTTCTACCTCGATAAACCACGTGAAGGGATTTGTTCAATGGCTAAGAATCAGGCACCCCCCGCGACACGGGCCGACGACATCACAGTCGACCTGCTGGTAATCGGGTCCGGTACCGGCATGGCTGCCGCCCTCACCGCAAACGAGCTCGGCTTGTCCACGCTGATCGTGGAGAAGACGCAGTACGTGGGCGGTTCGACGGCGCGGTCCGGTGGGGCGTTCTGGATGCCTGCCAACCCGGTACTTGCAGCTGCCAATGCGGGCGACACCGTTGAGCGCGCGAAGACGTATGTGCGTGCGGTGGTCGGTGATACGGCACCAGCCGAACGTGGCGAGGCATTTGTCGACCATGGTGGCGCCACGATCGACATGCTCTCCCGCACGACGCCCATGAAGTTCTTCTGGGCCAAGGAATACTCCGACTACCACCCCGAACTGCCGGGCGGTAGCGCTGCAGGCCGCACCTGCGAGTGCCAGCCGTTCGACGCTTCGGTGCTGGGAGAGGAACGCGGCCGCCTGCGCCCCGGTTTGATGGAAGCCGGGCTGCCGATGCCGGTGACCGGTGCGGACTACAAGTGGATGAACCTGATGGCGAAGAAGCCCACCAAGGCTTTCCCGCGCATTATCCGCCGCTTGTCGCAGGGCGTTTTCGGTAAGTACGTCCTCAAGCGTGAATACATTGCGGGCGGTCAGGCGCTGGCCGCCGGCCTGTTTGCCGGTGTGGTTCAGGCAGGCATTCCGGTGTGGACGGAAACGTCGTTGGTTCGGCTGATCACCGAAGGTGACCGCGTAACCGGTGCAGTAGTCGTGCAAGACGGACGTGAGGTGACTGTGACGGCCCGGCGCGGTGTCGTGCTGGCCGCCGGCGGCTTCGATCACAACATGGAGTGGCGCCACAAGTACCAGTCGGAGAGCCTCGGTGAGCACGAGAGCCTCGGCGCCGAGGGCAACACCGGCGAGGCTATCGAGGTCGCGCAGGAACTGGGCGCAGACATCGGCTTGATGGACCAGTCGTGGTGGTTCCCGGCGGTCGCGAGCATCAAGGGACGCCCACCGATGGTGATGCTCGCCGAGCGTGCGCTGCCTGGCTCGTTCATCGTCGACCACACCGGTCGACGCTTCGTCAACGAGGCCACCGACTACATGACGTTCGGTCAGTGTGTGCTCGACCGGGAGAAGGCGGGCGACCCCGCAGAATCCATGTGGATCGTCTTCGACCAGGAGTACCGCAACAGCTACGTGTTCGCCGGCGGCATCTTCCCGCGCCAGCCCCTTCCGCCGTCGTTCTTCGAGGAGGGTATCGCGCATCAGGCGAGCAGCCCGACCGAACTCGCCCGTAAGGCCGGTCTGCCCGAAGATGCGTTCGCTGAGGCGTTCCAGAAGTTCAACGATGCCGCAGCAGCCGGTAGTGACGGCGAATTCGGCCGCGGCGGAAGCGCATACGACCGGTACTACGGCGACCCGACAGTGTCCCCGAACCCGAACCTGAGGCCGCTCGACAAGAACGCTCTCTACGCGGTGAAGATGACATTGAGTGACCTCGGCACGTGCGGCGGCGTGCGCGCCGACGACCACGCTCGAGTCCTCCGCGAGGACGGCAGCTCCATCGACGGGCTGTACGCGATCGGCAACACCGCTGCGAATGCGTTCGGCCACTCCTACCCGGGCGCGGGCGCGACGATCGGCCAGGGACTGGTTTACGGCTACATCGCAGCGCATCACGCAGCGAAGCGGTAGTTCAGCCAAGCAATAGCACCACCGAACGGGAGATCAGCGCACGTTTCCGACGCCGGAACGTGCCCTGGTCTCCCGTTCGGCGTGCAAGGCTCCGAGCACCGTCATCTTCTCGATGATTTGATTCGATTGTTGCTTGGCAGACGCCCGATTGGGTACGTATGTGGTGGTCCAGTGCACTCACCGATCTCGGCGGCACCGACAATGCTCGAATTCGCCAGGCAATCCGGTGACGACCGAATCGGAAAGCGTCTGTACCCCTGCCATACATACATACGGATCGGAAGGGCAACCTTTGCCCTCCGCTCCGGTCGAGGAGATGAATCACATGTCATCATCTACCCACGCACCGATGCACACTCACCCTGACATCATTGCACTGCGCGAGCGCTACGATCAGGCCGCCGAACAACCAACCGCCCAAGTTGTCGAAGGGCTGATGTTGTTGTCCGGACTGTACGCAGCGGCGTCCGCGTGGATCATCGGTTTCACCGCTCAAACCAACCTCAGTGTCACCAACTTGATCTGTGGTGCTGCGATCGGGTTGCTTGCGGTGGCTTTCGGATCCGCTTACGGCCGCACCCACGGCATGACATTCGTTGCACCGTTACTCGGGATTTGGCTGATCGTCTCGCCTTGGATCGTTGCGGGTGTCGATACCAGCACTTCCATGATCTGGTCCAATGTGGTTGTGGGAGCGCTTGTCTGCGTTCTAGGTCTCGCCACAGCTGCACTGGGAATGGGGCGCGGTCCTGCGCGACGCGAACCGAAACCGCAGTGACTACCGAGACGGTTGTTCCAGGGCGAAAGTCACGAAGTGCGGTGTCGTCGATTGGTTGAACGACGAACACGGGTTCGGGTCTATTTCGCACACCCACCACAGGCTCGGAATGTCCGTATCACTGACGTTGCCGGCTCGGGTAATGGTCGTCACCCGAGTCGGGAGCGCAGGATCGAAGGGAGTACGGGTGTAGGTCGTCCAGGTGTCGGAAGTGATCTCTCTGGGCGTTGAGGCAAGCGACACGTCGAAATGCCAAGGGGCCGTTGCTGTTGATCGGGCAAGCACGTCTACCGATGTGGTGGCCGGATGTGATGTTCAGGCAGGCGTCGCGAGTGCCCATCTGACCTTCTCGCCGGCCTTGGCGTCGGGCATCGAGCTGTTCAGTCGGGCATAAGCTGTCCATAGCGATGAACGACCGTACGTTGCACCCCGGAAGTCGGATATTATTGGTGCACCGTTTGATTGGTGGGTAATTTGGTCTCGCGGTCGCTGGTTATGTGCCGTCGACATCGACGGACGTGGGAGTAGGCATGAATCCAGACCCTTTCTCAATTTTCCACGCCCCTCTGAAACCGACAACTTCATGCGGTGGTTGCCTGTTGCCGAGATGATTCGGTGATGATCGCCGGGATCGCACAGGATGAACACAATTGTGGAAATCGTGTGGGCAAGCCTACGGAAGGTGCATCAGCTGCCTCGCAAGAGTGAAGAGTCGGCGACCGAGCCTGATGACGGGGATTCCCAGAGGGATCAGGATAACCGTCACGCACAGTACGGCACCGACAAGCCACACCACAGCCGCAAGGATTCCGAGCACTGTGCCGAGCACAGCCATGACGATCCCTAGGAGCGCGTCGAACAAACCACGGAGCACACGCATGATGACCTCCTGTCTCCAGTCTCCGCTTTTCCGGACCTGGACGCACTGTCGCCGCAGGTTCTTTTGTCAGCCAACTGGATTGGACACGATCTCGCCGCGAAGTCACCTCGATCGCGTATGTAAGCGCGCACCTTCGAGCGGTCGGGCCGTCGTCATTCGCTCGTGTCGTGAGCTTCTCACCTATGGTCCACCGTTCTCGGTTGATTGCTTCGATCTACGGTGTTGACGCGCAACGGAATGCCGCGTTGACTGGGCATTACTCTATGGCCGGGAGGCCAACATGATCATCGTCTTCATGTACGTTCCGGCGGAGGCGCCTGGCGAAACCCGTTCGACCGACGATCATCGAGAAGAAGGAACCGCCATGAGCATCGTGAAGAGAATCAGGCACAAGGCAGAAACCGCCGAGGGGGTCATCAAGAAGACCGTCGGCAAGAGCTTGGGAAACGAAAAGATGGAGGCCAAGGGGAGGTCTGAACAGGCCAAAGGCCAGGCAAAACAAACCGGCGACAAGCTCAAACAGGCGGGACGAAAGTTCAGGGACGCCTTCAAACATTGACCCACCCCTCTTTCGAAGTTTGCTACCGGGGTACATCAGTGGTGCGAAGGTGAGGCGACTGGTGCGAGTACCTGTGAGTGGGCGAAAAGCATGAGTGGGCAGCAGAATACGAGCAGCCGAATCGCCACCAGTGCAACACGTGACGCACCTCCTCGTTCAGCGGTGCGGTCTCGCGACAAACGCGACATGTGCAACGGAGAGATGCACATCCGTTGCGGCGCGGACTGAGCGCAAAAAACGAAAGTCACTCTCATCGTCCTGCTTGTCCTTGCGCTCCTCCTCGGGCCAGTGCTGCTCGTCGTCCTCTTGCTGGCACTCATTGTTGCGGGGTTGGTCGCGGCGGTTCGCGCCGATGGAAAAGGGTGATGTTCGAGATCCATGGGCGGAGGTGATCGCCGATGCCAACACCCCTGCTGCAAAGCGATACCGGACATCAATCCTGTCGTGGGTGCAAGGCCTCGTTCATGTTCTCCACCCCGCGCGCATGCGTCGACAGATCCGCCCGTGCGGTACGCACCGTAGTGCCGCGACTTCGCGATCCTGGCCCCGTGAAGTCCTCATCCGACCGCGATACGTCGCGGTCGAGACCCTCCTGAGACGCTTCGAACTCCTCCCTGTCCAACTGGGTGCGGAGCAAGGAGTCGGATTTCGGGGTATTTCGCATAGGAGCATTGTTCCAGACGCCACTGGAAAATTTCTGTAGCGACGAGGGTAGACATTTGGTTCAAGTCGTTGTAAGTTTTCTCTTGCAAGAAAGAAAGAACCAAGAAGTGCGGGAGAAATGAACTACCCGCAAGCGGTACCGCAGGGCAGGGTCGCGTCGAGGCCGTTGGTTGTGTTGTCAGTGTGTACGACCTCGGCAGCCCCTTGAGAGCGGCTACCGGACAGCATGTTTGGGTCCGGGAGCTCGAAAGAGTGCAGTTGTGTAATGGAAGTTCAACCCCGACCCCCGGCGGCCACTACGGCGCCGGGGGTCCCGTCCGTTAACAGAAAGAGGCCACTCATTCCGGCTGAGCTCCCTGACAGTGCGCTGTCCGACAAGTTCGACGACGAGGACTATCCGGCCTACAGCATGGGCCAGGCCGCAGATATCCTCGGTGTCAGGCAAGCTTTCCTACGCAGTCTCGACGCCGCTAAGCTCCTCGCTCCGCAACGGTCCGAGGGAGGGCATCGCCGTTACTCTCGCTACCAACTCCGGATCGCTGCGCGCGCTCACGAGCTTGTCGCCAATGGCACTGCTCTGGACTCGGCGTGCCGCATCATCATCCTCGAAGATCAACTTGCCGAAGCGCGTCGTATCAATGCCGAACTCCAGCAAGCCCGCCACACCGAGAACGACGCCGGCACCGCGCCCGAATAACACCGCGCCGGACTGCCGCCGGTCAGCTCGCGGCGATGTCCGAGATCTGGCCGTGCCGTGGTTGCCGGTCGCTCACGTGGATGTGTTCACGCCCACTCTGCTACAGCTTTTGTGTCGAGGTCGGGAGCGTTGCGCTGCCGTCGATTCGTTCTTTGTCCCCGTCCTCTGACGTTCATCCACGCATTCCGTCACGTTGGTGCAGGGTTTCAGGAATTGTGGGATGGGTAACAGTGGGGAAGGTGGGTTGAATAATAGGAGTGACATGGATCCAGTTGTTTGGACGGAATCCGACGAACGCGAGTCCTGGTGGCGTGAAGTTCTGGGAATCGATAGATGCGGACAGGAGTAAGCGATCGCGGGCATGGTCCAGCGTTCGCCGCGTAGCAGACGACATTTAGGGGGAGACCGCTCGTGAACCGTCGCGTCGGCATCCCAGTCGAAAGAGATAAGTGCAGTTGACGGCATTATTCGAGAAAAACCCGATTGTCCGCTCTGGTTCTCACACAGCAGTGTGACGCGCATCGACGCAGCTGAAAACGGGTACCGAAACAGGTAATTCAACCGGTACGGGTAGCTACCCCCTTGCCTCGCTGAATCAGCAACGAAACCAAACAGAAGGTTTCTATCGGCGTTCTTGGCTGATATCCGAACTCGGGAACTCGCCGCGCTTCCTTCGTGAGTGCATTCTTGCAAGGGGCATGCGTTGCTCACCGCGAGTGGCATCTGCACCCCGGGGCTGCCAGCCGATGTCATTCGAATTCATTTGTCATGCATTGGATTTGGGTCGTCTTGTGGCCAAGTCCGGCTGACGGATCCTGGGTTATCGAATTGATGTCACAGTGGGCCGGAGCATTGGTAAAACCCCCCGGGCACTGTGGATCTCGATCACCTCGATCTGCCTTGAAATCGTGCCCAGTTCAGGGAGATGAGCGCCCATCGATTGGGCCTCCAGTCACGATATCGACCGGTCGGGTCGAAATCACCAAGTCAGGTATGCGCCTGGGTAATTCAGCCGTCGCACGCAGCTTCTGGACGCGGCATCGTATGGAGTGCTTCCGTCCGCAACGCAAGGATCTGCATGTTTCACCCCCTGATTCCCGACAACTTGGGTAGACACCCGCCCGCCGTTGAGCAGTCTTCGAAGAGCTATCGGTTTGGTGAGGTAGCTTCGAAGCCCCCGACGCAGGATCGGGTCCAATGCCGTTTCGCTCTGGATCCAAGTTCGGTCAGGGCTGTCGCCAGCAGATAGCGAGTGTCTCGGACCGACCGTCCTCCCGCGCGGTTTCACGGCGCAACAGTTGGACGTTCGCTTGATACCCATGCGTCCGTGGTCGTGAGAGTCCTAAGTGCACTTCTCGCCATGGCGTGTCTCCAAAAGTCATCCCAACGGGGTTGGTGCTGAAAGCCACGCGGCTCAGCACGCACTGAGTGCGGCCTGCATGCACCTGCTCCGACCACATCAGTCAAGGAAAATATGAGTAAGCACAACAAACGCAAGACCTCCACCACAATTCGTTTCATCGCCGTAACTGCAGGAGTGGGCTCTCTCGTGGGCGCCGGGGCAGTAGTGAATTCCAGTATGGCCGGTGCACAAAGCTGGTCGGCGAGCTGTAACTGGGAGTGGCCGGTAAATGGCTCGCTCTCGCAGGGCTACCACGGAGGGCACGACGGCGTCGACTTTGCCGTTAACGTCGGCACGGTGCTCCATGCGCCTACGTCGGGCACGATCTCTGTTGCCGGACCGAACGATCCGGGTGGATACGGCACGTACATCCAGTTGGAAGCAGATTCGGGCGAGCAGATCCAGATGGGTCACCTCTCCGAAACGTGGGTCGGTGTCGGACAGCGCGTTGCGGTCGGCGACCAGATCGGCGCAACGGGCAACACCGGTAGCTCCACCGGTCCACACTTGCATCTCCGCATTCACAGTGGCGGGGCCGTCGATCCCATGTCCTTCCTGAGTTCGGTCGGCGCGTGTGACACCGGCCTGAGCAGTGCGCCTGCACCTGCACCCGAACCTGAACTTGCGCCTGCACCCGCACCAGAACCGGAACCGGAACTCGCGGCCGCGCCTGCACCGGAACTCGCGCCTGCACCGGAACCCGTGCCCGCCGCTGATCCGGCTCCGGTTGTCGAGTCTGAGGTATCCGAACCCGCACCGGTAGAAAGCATTCCGGAGGTAGAGGCTCCCGTATCGGGCGAATCGGTGGTTGTTGCAGCCGGCGATACTTTGTTCGAGATCGGTGCAGAGCGAGGCCTCACCTGGCAGGCGGTCTGGGACATGAACCCACAGATCGTTGATCCTGACCAGATCTTCGTTGGTGACGTAATCAACCTGTAAGTTCATCGCGTCCATCTGGTTCAGCAGCTAGGCGAATTCAGAGTTCCAGTTGATACGCGTGAGTGCTGCAGCCGGGCCGTACATTACGGCCCGGCTGCTGTCGTGCTCGGCGGCGAAACGCAGTTCAGATATTGCTGAAATCGGAGATCACTTGATCAAATGCACCCGTGCGCCCGGGTGTCACGACTTTTTCGAAAATCGTCAGTACGCACTCGTCGAGAGCGTCCACTACCGCGAGCGATTTTCGGGTGACGGTGTTTCTGCGGGACCAGCGTCCACGTTCCATGCGCGCCAAAGGGATTCCGTCACGCAGCGCCGTTGCCTTTCGGCCTGATGTGTGTGCGAAGAGATACGTCCGGTCCGCGATCGCGACTTCACATCGTTTGTTTCTCCGGCGCATCGCCTTTGGCTTCTGATCGAGAAATGTGCCGATCGTGCCGTCGGGCAAGCGGAGTACGGCGGGATGGCCTTTGCGGAGCGTCAGCGTGTCGCGCTCGATTCCGTCGACGGGAGTCGGAAACAACTCGCCGCGCAGGATCCCCGCGGGGTCGAATATCGTTATTGTCGAGTCTTCTTCGGCAACTTTGACGAACCACCCGGTTTCTGTGGGCCTGTAATTCCAATTCATGCGGGGGATTATTCCTTCTCCCTTCAGGCCTGCCCCGGGTTGGTGACGTTGCCGAAACCGTACGTCGTTTGACGGGCGTTGTGGCAGCGTGTGACTGTGCCTACTTATCACGACTATTTATGGCTTCAGCCATACCTGGACAAGCGATTCGCCTTCGGATACTGCGTTGCCGTCATCCCCGGTCGCTCTCCGGCGGAGGTGCTGAGTCTCCTTGGTGCCGCGAGTTCGGAATCGGACTCGGACATGCAATCGGAGGCAGTTGGCGTTGCCGAGGTCGGCGAGGTGGAACTAGATCTCGCGGACCAGGCCGTCGCCGTCGGGTTCGGTGGTGTACACGTGATCGCGGTTGCAGCGATAGACGGCGATGACACGTTGTTGATCCAGCTCAACGGCGGGTCCTTCGCTGTCACCGAAGCGCTGATGCGGCCGCTGCTACCCGATCGCGAGGTGGTAGCGCACTCTCTCAGCGTCAATGCCGACAGTCAGTTCATCTGGTGGTCGAACTGCGAACGTGTGGCCGCGTTCGAACTGTTCGGATCCGGCCCGGTGATCGGGGACGAGCGAGTCGTGGATCTGATCTGGGAAGTCGGTGGAATCGGAATCGACGACGATGCGCTCAACGAACCGGGCGAGCATGCCATGGAAGGCGCTTTTGCTTTGGCCGAGCGGATCACCGGTGTGGCTGTAACCGCCGAATTGTTTGAGGCAGGACCATTTACGGTCGCAGTTGTACCCGGCGAGGGGCGGACCCTACAGGTGGATCGTCGCGCTGCCCCGATACAGAACCCACCCTCGCAGTGGCGCGAGGTAGCGCGACACTACAAGGCTGCG
This sequence comes from Rhodococcus globerulus, assembly GCF_019334125.1. Classification (NCBI taxonomy): domain Bacteria; kingdom Bacillati; phylum Actinomycetota; class Actinomycetes; order Mycobacteriales; family Nocardiaceae; genus Rhodococcus; species Rhodococcus globerulus. Next base: position 2,825,885 of record NZ_CP079698.1, on the reverse strand, counting down.
GAGCGGATTCCGCTGCACGGAATGATGTTCAAGGAGAGGCCTCCTGGCGGTCGCCCCAGCGCGGAACTCGAATTCTGGTTCAAACCTCGCACCTGTATCCGTCTGGCTGACGACGAAGGAGTGCTCTTTCTGCAGAACCGGCAGAAGCAGACATGGTTCCGCACCGACGGTGTGCTCGAAGTACGAAGCGGTGGTTACAGTCTCGATATTCACATCACGCAACTTCTCCAGATACACAGGACTTGGCCGGACGCTCGATTCGCCGACCTTCTTCCGCCGGATACGGCCGGCCGTGCAGTAGAGGTCAATGGGCGGCGCGCGTGGGAGTTCGAGATGCCGCCGGACTGGGCGGGTCTTGATTCCACTGTTGCGTTCGACGAGGAAACCGGAATTCCGTTGCGGTGGAAAAATAAAACGTGCACCCATGAGATATCGGAGCTGGAAACCGGGATCGACATGGGCGACGGCTTTTTCACCGGTCCGTGACAGCATAAGTTGGCGAGCATAGAGGGCGAGGGACGTATACCGTGTCTGGCGAGCAATCAACAACTGAACCGGTGCCGACCTGGTTTCGGTCGGCACCGGTGCGGAGTCGAAACACCGATCCGATTGCCGCCCTGTGCTATTGGGATGTCAGCTTGTCACGGACTCGCGCCCTTGGATCGCCGAGACCACAAGATTGCTCTTGGGTAGACTCGTCCCGGAATGTACGGCGTCGGCCCACTCGGTTGTCGTCGTGACCGCTGCGAAGTTCGATTGCAAAAGAACCATGAGTGTCTCGTGCAGTGACTGGGCCGACACCTGCCCCGCCTCGTTTGCCAGATGGATCGATCCGCTGGCGTCGGAAAGAATCTCTGCGGAGAACCCGAGAGCCTCAGCCTCCACGGCGGTGCCGAGGTCGCAGTTGTTGGTCATGTAACCGACGATCGTGATGGTGTCGATGTCTTTCGCGCGCAGCCATTCCGCTACATCTGTGCCGGCGAATACGCTCGCGTACTGCTTGTGCACTCGCTTGGTTGCCGGATCGATATTGCCCTCGAGCTCCGGGTGGAGTGACCATCCGGGCGTACCTTCGACAAAGACCGGGGCGCCTTCGGGCATCTTGTGCTGAACGACGACGACGGGAACGTCGTTCGCACCGGCAATCTTGACGGCGCGAAGGATGTTGGCCAGCGATTCTTCACGCGGTGGGTACTGGATCTGCAGAGGCCCGTCGAAGTACTCCTGCTGGACGTCGACGACAATAAGGGCACGGCGGGGTGTAGGCACGGTTCATCACTCCTGAAGGCGGGTCGATTTCAGTTCCGGATCGGTTATCCGTGTTGTTCGTCTTCCATTCTTCGGTAGGTTCGTATGCACCGTGAGTGGCACGGGTGCATACTTTCGATGATTTTGCGCCAACGTTGGGAGATCCATGCGAATCGCGGTGTACGCGTTTGACGATGTCACGATGTTTCACCTTGCGGCACCGATGATGGTGTTCGGTGAGGTGGGTCGCCTCGGACTTGCACACGGCTGGGAAACCCGGCTTTGGTCCGACCGAGCGGGCGCGGTTCGGACCACCGAGGGGTACTCGATCGGAGAGGTAGCGGGACCGCGGACGCTCGACTGGGCCGACATCGTGATCATTCCCTCATGGCCGCTACCACTTTCGCCGATCAGCAAGCTCTTGCGAGCCGAACTTTCCCGAGCGCACTCCCGCGGCAAGCCGATCGTAGGTCTGTGTCTCGGCGCTTTTGCTCTCGCTGACGCCGGGCTCCTCGACAGTCGCTCGGCTGTCACACACTGGGACATGATGCCCACGCTTGCCGAACGCCACCCCAGCATCCGCTTGGACGAATCGGTGCTTTACATCGATCATGGCGACGTGATGACGTCCGCTGGGACGGTGTCCTCGGTCGATGCATGCCTGCATCTTGTGCGGAAACACCTCGGATCCGCAGCGGCCACCCGCGTGGCGCGAAACCTTGTTGTTGCACCGCATCGAGAGGGTGGCCAGGCTCAGTACATCGAGCGACCACTTGCGGAATCCGCTGGCGACACAGCTGTTGCAGACGTGCTGGAATGGGCGCTCGGTCGGCTTGGTGAGCCGCTTTCCGTCGAACGCCTCGCGGGTCAGGCGCGGATGAGTCGGCGAAACTTCATCCGTCAGTTTCGTCTTGCCACAGGGACGACGCCGGCACGGTGGGTTCAAGAACAACGACTGGGTGAGGCTCGAGTTCTCCTGGAGACGACAGACTGGAGTATCGATGCCATTGCAGGCGCGTGTGGGTTCGGGAGCGCTGTCACTTTGCGGCAGAACTTCGTATCCGCGTTCGCAACCACTCCTTCCTCGTACCGGAAGCAGTTCGCCGATCACTCTGGCAATGGTCGTGTCGACGCACTCTCGACGTCGGCTAGGCGAAATGAGTAACTGTCGCGGTCAATTACGACAGCCGTCACGGACAGGCTGGAACTGCGCCGGTAAAACAGTTTCAGTTCCTGGTAGGCGCTGTCGGCGCATCGCTCGGATGTGAACTAGACCACTCTGCGTTTACGTTCAGGCACGGTGGGGCGGTTACGGTTTGGTCCGCCGACGAGATGTTCACACCTGAGGTCGGCGGACCTCCTGAGTTGCGCACTGGCCTACGTTCCCTGCAGTCCGCTCGCTCGAATGTCTGAACGCTTTCGGCCCATATGCGGGACCAAGGTCTTCAACTCGGGTTGGTTGTGGCACACTTCCAGCTATGTGGTGGATTGTCGGAATTGTCGTAGTTTGGATCGTCCTGGGAGCATTAGTGGGGCTCTGGATAGGTCGGTCGATCAGCCACACCGATCTCGAGGAATCGGCCGCCGAACTGCGCCGTACAGCGAATCACGACAAGCAGCCGAATCGTTGCGGGGACTAGAGGGGGCAGGTGAGTGCGAACGACGGCGGTCGTCAGGTAAGTGGCTTACCGCCGGTAACTCCGATGACTTCACCTGTGGTGTAACTGGATTCGCCGGACGCGAGGAACACGTAGGCCGGTGCGAGTTCGGCAGGCTGGCCGGCTCGCCCGAGCGGTACGTCGTCCCCGAATGTCTCGAACTTCTCCTTGGGCATCGTCGCCGGAATCAACGGGGTCCAGATCGGCCCTGGAGCAACGGCATTGACTCTGATCCCTTTCTTGGCGACGTCGCCGGCTAGTCCTTTCGTGAAGTCGATGATGCCGGCTTTGGTGGTGGCGTAGTCAAGGAGCTCAGGCGAGGGAGCGGCGCCTTGGATGGATGATGTATTGACGATCGTTGATCCTGGCTTCATCACGGCAATCGCATTTTTGCAAAGCCAGAAGAGTGCGTAGAGGTTCGTTTTCATCACGCGATCGAATTGTTCGGTGGTGATGTCGGCGATCCCGCCGAGCTGCACCATCTGAAAGGCCGCATTGTTCACCAGGATATCGAGGCCGCCGAGTTCGCGGACGGCAGTCTCCACAAGTGCAGCGCAGTGCTCTTCGGATCGGAGATCGCCTGGGACTCCCACCGCTTTCCGGCCCGCCCGCTCGACCCAGTGGGCTGTTTCCCGCGCATCTGCTTCTTCCTCGTCGAGATAACTCAGCACCACATCTGCACCTTCACGAGCGAAGGCGATCGCTACTGCTCGCCCGATTCCGGAATCTGAGCCCGTAATGATCGCGCGGCGCCCCTCGAGACGTCCGGTACCGCGGTAGGTGTGTTCGCCGTGGTCGGGGGTAGTGACCACCTCAGCCGTGAGGCCGGGGTGCGTTATCTCCGGCTGCCGGTCGCGTATCGGCGCGGGATATTGAGTGGTGGGATCCTGCATTGCGTACTGGTCAGGCATGGTGAACCTCCGCGTGCTTTCCGGTTAATCAGGCTCTGGATCGAGAGCCCTGCCTTTCGTCGATGTCGTCGGATGGTCGTTCGCCCGTCATGCATTGACGGCGAGGTCGTGTTCGGTGTCGGTGAGATCGCGGACGGTGCCGTTGGCCGCAGAATCTGTGAGCGTAGTGAGAAATGAGTGGGCCCACCTGTGGACGTCGTGGGACATGACTTGACGGTGCAGGGCGGACATGCGGCGTCGTCCTGATTCTGCATCTTGGTGGAGCGCCGTCATGATCATATTCTTCACACCGTCGAGATCATGAGGGTTTACCAAGTAGGATTGTCGCAATTCCATTGCAGCGCCGGTGAACTCACTCAAAACGAGTGCACCGCCAAGGTCGCCGCGGCAGGCTACGTACTCCTTGGCAACCAAGTTCATTCCGTCGCGTTTCGGCGTGACAAGCATGACGTCGGCAGCCACGAACAGGGCGATCAGCTCGTCTCGTGAGACCGGTTGATACAGATAGTGCACGATCGGGTGACCGATCTGAGCATGGTCACCGTTGATATGCCCCACGTGTTCCTCGATGACACCGCGGAGATCGATGTAGTGTTGCACGCGTTCGCGACTGGGGGTGGCCAGTTGCACCATGACCGTGTGCTCGGCATCGAGACGTCCTTCGTCGAGTAGTTCTTTGATCGCTTCGAGTCGAAGGTCGATGCCTTTGGTGTAGTCCAGCCGGTCCACGCCGAGAAGGATTTTGTCGGGGTTTCCGAGTTCCCGCCGGAGCTCGATGGCGCGAGCAACAATCGTGTCTTCCTTGGCTGCGGCTTCGAGTTCGTGTGAATCCACGGAGATGGGGAAGGCGCCTATATTGACGATTCGATCGTCTGTGTGGACCTGTCCCAGAACGCTCCCTACTTCCGTTCGGGTGGTCTCCAATTCGAGAAGTCGGTGTGCGAGAAAAAGGAAGTTGTTGGCGCCGCCGGGTAGATGAAAACCGATGAGGTCGGCACCGAGCATGCCTTCGATAATTTCTCGGCGCCACGGCAGCTGCATGAACAGTTCGACTGGTGGAAAGGGGATGTGCAGGAAGAACCCGATCTCGAGATCGGGGCGCAATTCGCGCAGTATCTTCGGTACGAGTTGCAGCTGATAATCCTGTATCCAGACCGTCGCTCCGGGAGCGGCGCATCGTGCAGCTTCCTCGGCAAATCTGCGGTTGACTGCAGAGTACGAACCCCACCAGTCTCGATCGTAGGTAGGCGGTACCAACACGTCGTGATACAGAGGCCAAAGGGTGTCATTCGAGAAACCTTCGTAGTATTCCGCAACCTCCTGCGACGACAACGAGACTGGGTACAGCGCCAAGCCGTCTTCCGTGAAGTGCTCGACGTGTTCGTCCGGCACTCCGGGCCAGCCCACCCACGCACCACTTTTTGCTCGCAAAATCGGTTCCAAAGCCGTCACCAAACCGCCAGGACTTCGTCTCCATGATGTGGTGCCGTCGGGACGGCGTTCCAAATCGACAGGTAGGCGGTTGGCGACCACGACGAAGTCCGCGTGGCCCTCGCCATTTTGGCGAATGTTGTTCATGAGGAGGTTCTTTCCGTTGCGGAAGCGGATACGAAAGCTCCAGCTTCCGATAGGGAGCTGAAGACATCGATCCTGGTATCGAATTCCATCAGTTCGAGTAACCGTATGGTCCTGTGATCGGTTGCGAGCGCCCAGGTGATGCCGAGTCTGTTCACGCGCGCTGCCAGAGCGCTCAGGATGGACAGTTCAGCAGTGCTGCGAAAGTGGCAGTTGGTGCAGTCGATGACAAAGGGGCGTCCTTCATCGCTGATGTCTTGCAGGTGAGCGCCTAACGAAGCCAGAGACGTTGCGTCGATTTCGCCGCGAACACAGAGGGCGGTGACCCCGTTGATCTCGGACAAACTGGCAAACAACACGTCAGAGGGGTATGCCGGGTCATGTGAATTTCCAAGCGCACCGGCAAGGCTTGTCAGCTCTGGGCGATGCGTAGCATCAGCTCGATCGTCCGAGGCTCGGCTTGCGGTGTCGCGCCCGCCATCGTGTCCGGATGAATTGTCTGTGGTTGTCATGCTGCCCCCGAGGTGAGAGTGTGTCACCGCATTCGTGTGCATTTCACCCCTGCGGTGGCATCGACGCTTCAGTTCTGTTCACTCTTCTCTTGCCATTCTTCGACGGGAACGCCGAGATGGTCGGCTAGACGGTTCATCGTTGCGGCAATCTGCTCCTCCGTGACCCTTGGGAATTGCGCCGCTTGGCGAAACTCCGCGTCCTTGACGCCGGACCAGTCGTATACCTGGGTGAGGCCGGTACTGCCTTCCGATACGACGTCGAGCCGCCAAGACCAACGCGTGCCGCGAGGCTCCATGCCTTGGCGGTTCGGAATCCAGCCGATCTCTTCGTTGACTCGGTATACGAATACGGTGTTCTCCATGACGTACTCACCGAGTGCCGGTTGATACATCTGCATCGTGAACGTGTCGCCGACACCGTTCAGCGGCTTCGGATCGATTGCTCCTCTGAGCATGTCGGAGCCATCGATCGTTGCCTGTACCTCGGGGTTCGCCAGCGCGGCGAATATAGACGAGGTGGGTGCGCCGATGACGCGCCGGACGATGAGTTCGTCGGGCATGTGGGACTCGCTTTCATTGATAGACAAAGGTTTTCGTGCTCTATCGCCAGCCGAGGCGTACGGCTCCCTCGTGAAGTGGGTGCCGATTTTTTCGCGGTCGTGTCCTCCAGCTTCCCGCCACCCGCACGCGTCGTCTTTCTGTCTGTCTGTCAACTACCAAAATCTATACCAGCACGCATAGATAATTGGCAATACTGCGATCGTAAATGACCATCTGAACTGGCCTCGGAACGCCGAACTGGGCGGAAAATGTCGACTGGAACGCCCAGTGACGGCTCGACTGCCCAACTTCTTCGCACAAAATCTGTATTGTGGCGGTTAGATTTACTGTGCGCGACGAACCGAGCGGTCGACGACGAGAGCCTGGCGAGTACGTAGTCGGATCGAACTCTTTCGTTGATCGCTGTGGTGAATTACGAATCTATATCGGGAGGCTTGAAACATGTTGGTACGCAGAATCGCTCGTCCGTTGCTCTCTACGTTTTTCATCGCAGGAGGAATCGATGCGCTGCGTGATCCTGCCCAGCGAGCAGTTCAAGCGGCGCCATTGATCGACAAATGTGTCGCGACGTTACCCGAAGCGGTCAAGCAGAAGATCCCTGCTGATCCGGAAACGCTCGTCAAGATCAACTCTGCAATCCAGATCGGAGGTGGTGTGTTGCTGGCCAGCGGCAAAGCGCCCCGCCTTGCGTCGATAGCCCTCGCTGGCAGCCTGGTGCCCACCACGCTCGTCGGTCACGATTTTTGGAACGAGACCGATCCCTCGGTGCGCGCGATGCAGCGTACGCAGTTTCTCAAGAATGTCAGCTTGCTCGGTGGGTTGATAATCGCGTCCGTCGACACCGAAGGAAAACCATCTCTGGGGTGGCGCGGACGTCGCGCCGCAAAAAAAGTGCGGGCATCGGTTTCCGCCGCACTTCCGCTGGTCGCGGCGCAGGGCCATAACGCTGGTTCTCGTGTCGAACATGCAATGGCTGTGGCATCGGAGCGTGGCTCCGAACTCGGCGACACTGCCAAAGCGCACGGTACGGATTGGATCGAACTGGCCAAGGAACGGGGTTCGGGGATTGCGGAGATCGCAAGCAAACGAGCAGCGGAACTTGGCGAAGCTACAAAGGAGCGTGGGCCGGATCTCTTGGAGGTCGCGCAGAAGCGTGGCTCCGAACTGGCAGAGATGGCGCGCGAGCGAGGCTCCGAACTCGCCGATTCGGCTTTGGAGCGTGGCACCGAACTCGCCGAGACCGCGCGCGAGCGTCGGGCTGAACTGGCAGAGTTGACGCGCAAACACAGTGCCGAGATCGCAGAACTTGCACGCGCGAAGAGCAACGACTGGGCCGAGGTTGTATCCGAACAAACCGAGGTGCAGGGAAAGCGCGCACGTAAACGTGCGGAGGCAGCACTCGAAAAGGTTCGCGCCAAGAAGGACGAATTGGCACACTGAATATGTTGAAGAATAGGTCAGGCCACCTTCGGCCGGCCTGACCTATTCAGGGTGCATGTGGCGGTCAGTGTGCGAATGCCTTCCTCGCAGGTCGGTCGGCTGCGCTGTTCCTGAGTTGTTGGACGACTTCGTTGATCGCGGTTACCAGTTTGTATGCGAGGTCTTGACTGAAGCCTTCGCGTAACACGATGCGCAGGACGGCGACATCTTCGGCATCTGCGGGCATCGTGTACGCGGGAACTTGGAAGCCGCGTGCTCGCAGTTCGTGAGAGATGTCGAAGACGGTGAAGCCCGGGTCGTCGACGACTTCGAAGGACAAGACCGGGATGGCGGTGCCGTCGGTGATGATGTGCATGTTGTCTATTTTCGAGATCGCCGCGGACAGCATCAGTGCGGTATCGCGTAGAGATTCCATGATCTGGGTGTAACCAGCTACTCCGAGGCGGATGAAGTTGTAATACTGCCCGACGACCTGATTACCTGATCGGGAGAAGTTCAGGGTGAAGGTCGGCATGTCTCCGCCAAGGTAGTTGACGCGGAACACCAGATCTTCGGGTAGATATTCCTTCGAGCGCCAGACCACGAACCCGATGCCCGGATAGGTCATGCCGTACTTGTGGCCGCTGACGTTGATCGATACAACACGTGGAATCTTGAAGTCCCACTTCAGTTCCGGGTGCAGGAACGGGACCACGAAGCCGCCACTTGCCGCGTCGACATGCAGCGGTACGTCTGGGCCGCCGTTGGCCGCGATGTCGTCGAGTGCTGCGGCGATCTCGGCAACGGGTTCGAGTTCGCCGGTAAACGTGGTGCCGAGAATCGCGACCACACCGATGGTGTTCTCGTCGACAGCGTCGCGGACCTGTTCGGGGGTGATCACGTAGCGGCCCTTGGCCATTGGCAGGTATTTCGGTTCGACGTCGAAGTAGCGGCAGAATTTTTCCCACACGACCTGGACGTTGCTACCGAGGATGAGATTCGGTTTCGTAGCGTCTTTGCCTTCCTGCTCGCGGCGTTGGCGCCACCGCCACTTGAGGGCGAGTCCACCGAGCATGACGGCCTCGGAGGAGCCGACCGTGGAGACCCCGGTCGCGGAGGCAGGGTCGGATGTCAGTCCTTCTGCGTGGAAGAGGTCGGCAACCATGTTGACGCAACGAGTTTCGATTTCCGCCGTTGCTGGATACTCGTCCTTGTCGATCATGTTCTTGTCGAACGTTTCGGCCATCAGACGATCAGCCTGAGGGTCCATCCACGTGGTGACAAAAGTGGCGAGATTCAGTCGTGAACTACCGTCGAGCATCAACTCGTCGTGGATGAACCGGTATGCCGCTTCGGGATCGGATTCGGCTTTGGGTAGTCGTAGCGCGGGAATCGGATCCGTGCCGAGCCTGCCGGTGTACGCAGGTGCGAGGGTTTCGGTGGGAGCTGCAAAAATATCTGACATCTTTCTCCTCCAATAGTCGAACGAGCGATTACGGATCAGTCGGACAGTCCAGAATCGAGTCGGAAGTTTCAGCGCCGCAGCGCTCTACACTTCGATCGACGGGTACAGACGTTCCATCGTGTAGCGGCGATTGCGGCGTACCGAGAGTGCGCTGATGCTCATCGATACGAGCAGAATGCCGGAAAGGACGGCGATTGCTGTCCAGAGTCGCGAATCGACGTGTTCGGCGGTGATGAGTTGCCGGAGTCCGTTGACGGTATACGTCATCGGGTCGAACGGATGGATGTATTGAAATGGCGTAGCTGTCGTCGGTACCGGATAGATTCCGCCGGCGGAGACCAACTGCAGCATCAGGAAGGCCAAGGTCACCACTCGGCCGACTGCAACTCCGAAGAGAGCATTGAACATCTGAATCATCGCCAGATAGGTCGCCGAGACCAGCATCAGGAACAGGATCGTTCCGGGAACGTGTTTGACGTCCAGGCCCACTCCGATGTGTACCACTGCGTACATGGTGATCACTTGGAGGATGCCGATGAGTAGTGCCGGCCAGTACGAGGCCAGAACTGTTCGATACAGGCCAAGATTGCTGATGGTTGCGCGGGATTGCAACGGGGTCAACAACATCCAGGTGATAATGCAGCCGACGAACAAGGCCAACGACAGGAAGAACGGTGCGAATCCCGTACCGAACGTTGGCGCCTCGTTCGTGTAGTCCTGCTTGAGTGCGACTGGAGTGGACAGGGTGTCCGCGGTAGCTGTGCGTTGATCGTCAGTCCAACTCGGTACCTGCCCGGCACCCTTTGCGAGTGCGTCGGCCAGTTCATCCGAGCCCGATTGCAGTTCCACCATTCCCGAAGCGAGCTGATCGGCTCCGCTCGCGAGCGCGATACTGCCATCGGTCAACTGGATCAGTCCGGAGTTCAGAGTCGTGGCTCCGGAACTGAGCTGGTCGGCGCCGTCGCGTAGTTGCCGCACGTCTGAAGCCAGTCCACCGTTTTGCAGGAGTGCGAGTCCGGATTGCAGGGGACTGGTTGGATCCGTCAACTGGTATTCGAGTGCGCGTGCGTCTTCGCTGAGCCGACTGATTTCCGCTTGTAGTGCGGCAGTGTCACTTTGGGGTTGTGCTGCGGTGAATGGGGTGAGTGCTGCAACGGCCTGTTGGGCGAGAGGGTCGCTGCTGGGCCCGAGAAGGTCGACAACTCGCTGCAGCACGGGGGAGATGGTCACTTGCGGCGGCTGGGGGAGGCGATCGCCGAGAGCAGTGAGGGACTGCCTCAGCTGTGCCGCTTGGGCTCCGAGGTCGGGCACGTTGCTGGAGTCGAGGGCGTTGAGCAATGGATCCGCGACACCGTCGATCGCCGTGGCGAGTTGCCCGGCGCCTGCTGCGAGCTGCGCAGACCCATCGCGTGCGGTGACCATGTTCGTGGAGAGCTCATCGGCACCGGAGCTGAGTTGATCCGCTCCGGCCTTGGCTGTGTCGATACCGTTCGCGAGGGTCTTTGCTCCGTCGGCAGCCTGGCCCAGGCCCGAACCGGCGGTCTGCAGACCTGTCAGGACCTGGCCGACGCCTTGGGCGCCGATGGTCGAGTTGACCTGGTTGATGACCTGTTCGGAGGCGTCTTGACCGATGATGGTGGCCAGATAATTATTGGCGTCGTTGAAGGTGAAGGTGAGATCGGCCTTCTCGGGGTTGTCGCCGTTGGGTGATTCGACAGCGTCGCTGAAGTTCTCGGGCAATGTGATCGTGAAATAGTACTTGCCGCTGGAGAGCCCGGCTTGGGCTTCTTGATCCGAGACCTCCGCCAAATCAAGTTGTCCGGAGGCGATGAGCGATTTGACGACTTGATCGCCGGCGTCGACTTGTTGTCCTGTCGATGTTCGTCCCGAGTCGTTGTTGACAATCGCTGCGGGGATTTTGTTCACCTCGCCGAAGGGGTTCCAGAAGGCCCACAAGTACATCGCGCCGTACAGCAGCGGCAACAAGATGATGGTGACGATCGCGATTCGTGGCAGGGTGCCGCGGGAATAGCGTTTGACATCACTGCCCAGAGATATACCTGCGAGCATCAGTCACCTTCCTTCGGTCATAACGCCGATATCGCCGGCTCCGAGCAATCCGTGCATGTTCACCACGGCGTGGACGCCGGTATCAGGCGGGAGGGCGTTGACATCTGCAGTGATCACCGACTGGTGCTCGCCGAGTGCAACAAGCCGTTGCAGCAAGGCGGCTCTCTCGAGGTCGTCGGCGATTTTGTCGATGCGCCCGACAACGAGCAATGGCGGGCGTTTGGTGTTCGCGACGGCGATCCGCAACAACAATTGTTGGATTTCGGGAAGGTCGTCGACGAAGGCATTGAGCGGGGGTAATTCGATGTCACCGAACGTCTCTGCGCACATGTTCGAGACTTCCACCTCGCTCGCGCGGGGAACGAATTTGTACCACGGCGAATCCCATCGGAGTTGTTCGGTCACCATGTCACGTACGGTCACCGACGGTCGGACGTCGTCGAGTTCGTTCAGACATGCGATCGCCGAGATGGCCAAGATTCTTGTCGGATTGTCGTAGCCGAGTACGGCTAATGTCCCCGCGGACAATCGCATTCGTCCGCACAGTGTCATCAGCAAGGCGGTTCGCGCGGCGCCGGCCTGCGCAGCCAGCACCGTCACACCGCCTGCGTCGATATCCATATCGAGTGGACCGAACACGTGGCCCCACGGTCCGTGTAACTCGATGCCCCGAGCGGAGACCAATGTCCCCGCCGCTGCTTCGGCGGGTAATTGCCAACTCTCTGAACTGGTTTCAACCAATTTGAGGCCTCCCGACCTTGGTGCGGCACGGCGGCGCGGAGCTACGCGAGAGGTCCCCGGTGGGTTCTTCTCGTGGAGGATCACGCATCGACGAGAGATGTCACAAAGTGTCTTTCACTACCTGGCCGTTCTTGACGATGACCCTTAGGCTCTTGCCTGGATCTGCGAGCAGGTTGAGGTCCTCGAGTGGATTTCCGTCGACGAGTAGGACATCCGCCCACGCGCCCTCGGTGATCACTCCGAGTGGTGCCTGCCTGTAGGGATCCCGCTCGCCGGCGAGCCGGAAGAGTTCGGCATTTCCGGAGGTGAGCATCCGAAGGGCGTCGACATTGCTGTAATGGTCGCCGAGTCGGGCGGCCATCTCGCTCTGCCGGGGCGCGATCTGCGGTTCGAGCAAAAGATCTGTGCCCCAGGCTGTTTTGACGCCGTGTTTGCGGGCCCAGCTGTATACGTCATCGGTACCGGTGCAGATCTCGCGGTCCTTTTCTGCACGGCTAGGGTCGGGGTAGTGATGATCGCCCAAGGCGAAGGGCTGCATCGAAAGCCAAATGTCCTTCTCGGCCATCAGAGCGATCGTCGCCTCGTCGGCGAGATGGCCGTGTTCGATGGACTTCACGCCGGCATCGATCGCGCGGCGAATGCCGGTGACGTTGTAGACATGGGTAGCGACGTAGGTTCCGTAGTCGGTGGCGGCATTCACCGCTGCACGAAGTTCGGGATCGGTGAACTGGACTGTGTAGAGAGGGTCGTACATCGACGCTGCGCCGCCGCCGACCATCATCTTGATTTGTGAGGCACCCTTTTTGAGTTGTTCGCGAACTGCGGCCAATACCCGCTCCGGACCGTCTGCGACGCGCATGAAGCCGATTTCTTCGGCCCGACTTTGCTTTCCGCCCAAAGCGGTGGGGCATTCGTAGACGAATCCGAAGTCGCCGTGCCCGCTGGTCTGCGAAATAGCGGCCTGGGAGGGATAGATTCGAGGCCCCTCGAACAGTCCCCGGTCGATCACCGATTTGATGCTGCTGGTGTCGCCGGCCATGTCCCGGACCGTGGTGAACCCGCGGTGGAGCATGTTCTTTGCCTCGGCGAGGCCATTGAGCGCGATATGCGCTTCGCTGCCCATCACCATATCCATGTATGAATTGGCGTTGCCGACCAGATGCACGTGAGCGTCGCTCATACCCGGCATCAAGACTCGATTTCCACCGTCGATGACGGTGGTTTCCCGGCTCGGGTCGTCTCCGATCGGGGATTGCGAGACTCCCGCAATCGTCTCTCCGTCAATCAGCACGTCACCCGAAACTACTGTCGCAGAGACGCCGTCGAAGATACGAACATTGCGGAACAGTAAACGATGTCCAGCTTTTGAAGGGGCTGTCATAGCTCGCACGCTAACAGTGAAATTCGGACATTGAGGGCAAATAACGAAAAATCACCCTATTGATTCGGTAACGATCAGACCTGGCGAACCGATCCGAAGATGCCGTCGTAGACGGGGGTATGCGCAAAATCTCGGATCCTCGAAATAATATGTCGGAGTTGAACTACACTGCGGCGCATGCTGATTCACCCGACATTACGGATGCAGTCCTGGGGCTTCGTGATCGGATCGACTCTCTTCGCGCTCGGTTCGGCACCCTTCCTTTCGTCGCTCTTCGGTGCCGCCCTCGCGAACGTTTTCTTTTTCGCCGGGTCCTGGTTTTTCACCGGCGCCGCGTTTATCCAGTTGATACTCAGTGGATCGGCCTCTACTTCCGACTCCGGTAAGCCTGCAATCCGTGCCGTGTGGTTATCGGCAGCAGTGCAGCTTCTCGGCACGATACTGTTCAACATCAGTACCGGTTCAGCTCTGCACGACCTCAACGTGCAAGGAGAAATGCACCTCGTCTGGAATCCCAACGCGGAGGGCTCTATCGCATTCCTCGTTTCGAGCGGTCTTGCTGTGCTTATCCTGTGGCGCGCGAAGACGTACTGGGCGCCGCGATCGACGGAATGGCAAAGCGTCTGGCTCAACACATTCGGATCCATTGCTTTCGGCGTATCTGCCGTCGGATCGTTCATACTCCGTGACGGAAATACACTTGATCCCAATATGGCCAATATCGGCACCTTCGTCGGTGCGTTGTTCTTCCTGTTCGCCTCCGCGGTATTCCTGGGAAAAAGCACCCGGCCAGTGTCGGCAATGGCAGAAGCGGTCTGAGTGCACCAGTTTCATCATCGTGAGGAAACAGCGGTGCGTACGTGAGGAATCGTGAGACACGATCGAGCAATGTTTATCGCGCGATATGATCGCGCGAATACCGGCGGTTATGTGCGCTGCCCATATCTTGCAAGCGCATATAACCACCGATAATTCGGGTACCGATCAGGACGGAAGGGCGAGGAACTTCAAAGGTGCGGTCTCATCGAAGCGGCCGGTGACATTTCCGGCCAGCCCACCTTCGAGAGCGGTGTCCCCGATCAGGTCGAGCTTGCCGGCGGGAGAGCCCTCCTCGAAGTTCAATTCACTCAATTCGACCCAGACGACATTGGGTCGAGTTGTCGACTCGAAGACGTATCGCTTGTTGGTGAGGTCGGAGACGGTCTGCCAAATCGTCTGCGACGCGTTCGGCTTGTCGGGATCAGGGATGCGGAACGGTTGCGCGGTGTTACGGATGACGCTGAACATGCCGGCGATTGCCTCGAGTTCGGTCTTGGGTTCGGGAAGGCGTCCGACGTAATACGCTGCGCGCGCGAACCTATCGGAGGCCACTGTGGTTCCGGGAAGTGGCCTGTCTCCACCGAACCCTTGGACCTGCTTCAATAGTTCGATCTGCTTGTCGTAGGTGGGGGAGTTGGTCATCACGCGGTAGTCACGGCTGTGCCACACGTTGGGCTTTCCGTCGATGTACTCGATGACTACGGAGTCGCCGTTCCCATCGTCCAACGCGAGGTGCACCGCGGGTACTTCACCGGTGCTCGGGTCTCCCAGTGGGACGACTTGGACACTGGTGTCCTCGATCCAGGCCACTGCTTCGTCGACGGTTGCGAAGTTGTCGAGGAAGTACTGCATCCAGACCGCCATGCTCAAGGCGGGTTTGCTTTTGTCGTGCTCGCCGTACGTTGATTCGGAGAGCCAGAGGATATGCCCGGCGAGTCCGACTTCGTTCATCCCGTCGACGGTCATCATGTCGTACGCGCCTGCCACGACGCTGCCGTATCGGGCTACCCAGGACAGTTGGCCGCCGACGCCGTCGTCTCGTTTGATCCCCCGAGGCATAACCCACAGGTTCGTGGCGGTATCCCGGTGGTAGTCCATGTTTCGACCGACGAGAACCGCTCCGCCGGGTTCATTCCAGATGACGCGAGTGCACATACTTTCACCTTTCCTGGATCAGATGTGGGACGAATCAACTGCTCAGGCAATGGTTATTGGAATGCCCTCCGATTATGGCGCACGAGGTCCGCAACTCGGCAGGCGAGCGCACGATTCATCTGCGTTATCGGTGGATAGTCCGTAGTCGCTGTGAACAATCGAGTCCAATGACCAGCAGCGCGAATTACCCCGCCGGTCTTCATGAGGTATCTGCTTTTCACCTCCGTGTACAGGCGCCTCGCTGCCGTTTTCGACGTATGTCGCGGATCAACGCGTTCCAAGAATTGCCGTCTGACAAAGGGTCTGAAAGAAGATGTGTGCAGGCAACTCTCCTTTGTTTTGTATCACGAGTCACGTGTTTGCATGGGCATACGGCACATTGGCTAGGGGTGAAATCGTGGGTGAATTTCGCGATTTAGTGCGTGATGTACACGCATGATGTGTCAGGCGAACGGCACCTGCCGCATGTAGCAAGTGGTCGATCGGCCGGCCGGACAAAGGCAGTGACAAGGAGGGTGGTTAGTCTAAGAATTCGCCCTAATCGACCATCGCGCTGCGTCTCACGTGTTAGATTTCGATTGTTCCAATCTTTGTCGTAGCGCCCGCCGAGTCCGGCTCGGATTTCTCGGGCAAGTTTTTTGTGACTGTGCCGACTAGCCGTCCTCGTAGACACGGATGTCTGGATCAATTCCTCAATGGTCGGCGAACCGTAACCGCGGGCAGTCTCACGCACGCGAAGTTTCCCGCTCGGAAAGCACGCATCCTCGCAGACCGATTACTCACCGACTGCGGCGACGAAAGGTAGCTCCCATGAGTTCAGGCGCCCAGATCGACTCCGCCCCATCGTTACTCACCCACGTAACATCCTCGCTGCGGTGTTGGTGGTTCTGACCCTGATCTTCATCTTCCAGAACCGGAGCGAAACCACGATCAAACTGTTCTGGGTATCCGTGCAGTCACCGCTCTGGCTCACCCTCGTCGTGATCCTCCTACTCGGCTGGATCGCCGGCCTTCTCACCCGCCGTAAAAAGCCAACCAACTGAATTCGCAAACGAATAGCTGTCGGTGGCCGGGATCGGCTGTCGCGGAAAGGTCTTCATAGTTCAGGTGCGTAGCAGAAGAATATCGGCAAACACTGGTTCTCTCGAAATCTACAGAAGGTGAAACGATGTGTACCAGAGTAATTTGGCCTGATGCCGCGGGGTCTGTTCTCGTCGGCCGCAACATGGACTATCACCGCGACACCGGGACAAATCTGTGGTTGCTTCCCCAGGGGGTTGAACGCAACGATGGCGTCGGCGGTTCCCTCAGTTGGACAGCCGAATACGGCAGCGTCGTGGCTGGCGCATTCGACATGATGTCGGTGGACGGCATGAACGAGGCTGGACTGGCGGGCCATATCTTGTGGCTCGCGGAATCGGATTACGGTAGTCGTGACACATCGAAGCCAAGTCTGAGCATGGCGATCTGGCTGCAGTACTTCCTGGACAACTTTGCCACTGTTGCGGATGCCGCCGCCTGGATCGTCGATTCCGACGTCCAGGTTGTACCGCTGGGCGATCCGGCGACTGGCGAGGTGCCCGCCGTTCACCTTGCGTTGGACGACGCGACCGGCGATTCGGCGATCATCGAGTACCTCGACGGCAAGGCGACCGTCTGGCACGACCGTGACTACCGTGTGATGACCAATTCCCCGTCCTTCGACAAGCAAATCGAACTTCTCAAAGAGGTCGACGGGTTCGGTGGCACCAAGCCGCTACCGGGGACCACGCTTGCGTCCGACCGGTTCGCTCGCGCAGCATATTACGTGGGCCGACTGCCTGAGCCGAAGAGCGAGGTCGAGGCGGTGGCGGGAATGTTCAGCGTCATCCGCAATGCTGCGCAACCCTTCAGGATTCCTGATCCCGAGAAACCCTATGCCTCGCAGACGATTTGGCAGACCGTCTCCGATTTGACCAACAAGCGGTACGTCTTCGACTCGACCACGCGACCCAATGTCGTGTGGGTGGACTTCGACAAGCTGGACTTCAACGAGGGCGCGCCGGCGGGCAAGGTCGACCTGATGGGCGACACGTCCCTCGAAGGCGGACTCGCCGGTAACGTCTCTCGCCGCTTCGAGGAAACGCCGCCAATGCAATTTCTGACTCTGCCGGCCTGATCGACAGCAGCAGGCTCACGGCGAGAGGGAGAGGCCACCCTGCGTCGGTGGTCACTTTCGCCGCCGCACCATCGCCGATCCCCGAGAGGTGTACGTATATGGATACTGCGGATCAGCTGCCTTCCGTCCCTGTGGCAACCGAGCGAGCGGTCGACGCTCAAGTCAGCGCGAGTTGGTTGCCGCTCGTGCTCGTGTGCTTCACCGGTTTGGTCTCGGTGTTCAACGCCACTGTGTTGCCAATGGCGATCAGTGGGATCGTCGACGGGCTGGACACCACGATCTCAAACGTGCAGTTGGCCATCGTCGCGTACGGCGTGTTCGTCGCAGCCTTCACGATCACGGGCGGCAAGGTCAGCGGGGTGCTGGGTGCTAGAAACACTCAGCTGCTCGGCTTGAGTATCTACGCCGTGGGAATGCTGTCTTGCGTTCTGGCACAGAATGTCTCGGTGCTCATTGCTGGTGAGGCGATCGCCGGACTCGGTGGTGCTCTTCTTGTGCCCAACGCGCTGGCGATTCTCGGTCAGACATATTCCGGTACGCAGCGCACCGTTGCGGTGTCGGTGCTGGCGGGTACAACCGGAATCGGTGCTGCGCTCGCTTTGTTGGTCGGCGGATTTCTCGTGCAAGCCTGGGGTTGGAGAGCGCCCTTTGTGCTGCTGCTTGTCGTAATCGCGGGAACGAGCGTCATCGCGTCTCGGCTACGGCTACCCCGGACTGCTTTCCGAGGGGTCATCGACAAGACGAGTATCGCACTTTCGGCTGTGGGCGTGCTGATGTTGGTCGCCGCCATCAATCAGATCGGATCGTGGGGGCTTCTCCTCGCAGCCGATGACGCCCCCGTGAGTGTGCTCGGCCTTTCGCCCGTGCTCGCGTTGTTATTGATCGGCGGCCTGGTGCTCCACACGTTTGTCGCGCGCCAACACGAGTTGCTCGACGCTGACAGGACACCCCTGCTTGCCCCTCAGGTGTTCGGCTCTGGGCTCAACCGTGCGTGCCTGAGTGGGCTGGTCGCAGTGAACCTGTTGATGGCCGGCGTGAGCTACCTGCTGCCGCTCTATACGCAGATGGTGCTGGGCAAGAGCCCGCTGGGGACGGCACTGATGCTGATACCGATCTCCCTTGCCGCACTCGCCTCCGCTGCTGCCACACCAGTTCTGATGCGACTGATAGCGTGCCGTTGGCTGTTGACAGCAGCCCACGTGCTGGCTGCCGCGTCGGTGATACTGCTGGCAATGACCATCTCCAACCAATGGTCAGGTGCGTGGACTTTGATCAGTGAGGTCGCCTTGGGCCTCGGTATCGGAGTGGGACTGAGTGCGGGCAGTGCATTGCTCATGGAGACCAGCCCACCGTCTCTCTCCGGAGAGATCGGCAGCGCTCGGGGAATGGCGAACTTTCTCGGCCTGTGCACGGGTACCGCCGTCGCGGGGGCCGTGCTGATGTCCGTGCTTGCGCAGTCCGCCTCGGTCCGTGTCGCCGACGGATCGGATCTACTGTCGGACAGCAGAATTGAAGTGACCACCAGTTCGGTAAGTTTCGTCGAAAACGACGACCTCCGAAGCCGCCTGGCGGGAATGGAGTTGACCTCGGCGCAGCTCGACCGGGCGGTGGAGATCAACGTCGAATCCAGGTTGGTTGCGCTGCGTGCGAGCCTCTGCGTGCTCGGGTTGGCGGCGCTACTCCCGATCGTGACGTTCAGGCACCTGCCATCCCGGCGGGAAGGGTGACGATCGCGACTCTGCGGTCGAGAGATTTCGAGAGCAAGCGTTGACGAAGCGATGCCCGCGACGAACCAGAAGAACAGCTCGGCAACGCAATTGGTCGAAGACCAGTGAATACAATCGTCAGGCTGCGCCGAGTCGAGTTATTCACTGAGACAGCGCACTTCATCGAGGATCGCTTCGACAACCATGAGACCGTCAACCGCAGATCCGACGATTGTCAGGGATGGGTACAACGGCCTCATGGTGGCGTGGGTGCGACTCTCGGTCTAACTTCGACTTGTTGCGGGAGGTGCTCAGTCGCTGCTGTGAGCTGTCTTGGGCGGATTTACGGTCCTGACCTGGGGAGATGGCTCGATTGGGGAAGGTAGTTTCGGTTTTCGGGGTACGAACAGGCAAGCAATGAGGGCGGCCGCCAGGACACCGGCGCTCGACAGGAACGCTACGGGGGCGCCGGCCGTATCCAGGAGAGCACCTGTTGTGTACGGTCCCAGAATCGCTCCAACGTCGAACGCGATCCAAAAGGCGGCCACCGCTAGACCGCTGGCGCCACCACGCACCTCGCCGAGGAGCGATGGTGCCGTGGTGGAAGTCAGCCCGTGAGCCAGTCCGAGTCCGACGAAGGCAGCAACGATCAGCTGTAATGCCTTGAGCTCACCAAATAGAGCGGTCACGACCAGCGCTAGAGCGAGAGCAGTGACGGTGACCGTTCGAAGACTCAGCCGTCCGGTTACAGCGCCCAAGCTGCTTGCGGCAATCTGGGCGACGGCCGCGACTGTCAACAACATGCCAATCACTCCAACACCGAACCCGAGGTCATCAAGCCGGACCGGCATGACCACCGTGCGCACGCCGTACAACACCCACCCCGTCGCAAACTGGAGCAGCATTACCGCTACGAACGTGCGGCTGCGAAACAGTTCTCGGAGGAGGCTCGAGGTCGATACGGGCACAACATCTTCGGGACTAATGCCGTCACTAGTGCGGAGTCCTCGCGCGCTGCGCAGCGCGACCAAAGCAACAAGCGAACCCACGCCGAGAAGCACGCCGTAGATGATCAGCGGCAGGCGTGGGTCGATCGTTGCCACCAAACCGCCGATCGCGGGTCCTGAGATCATTCCCAACGATGTGGCTGTGAAGTAGATGCTCATCGAACGGGCGCGTTGCACCGAAGTCGTGACGACGAGCAACAATCCGGTACCTGCGACGGTGAAGCCGGCGCTGCCTATACCGCTCAACGACCGAAATGCAACAAAGAGTTCAAAGTTCGGCGATAAGCCGGCGACGACACTGCATACACCTTGGATGGCGAGTCCGAATACGAGCACGTTCCGCAGACGGAATTTTTTCAACAAGCCCGTCAGGGAGACGTTTGCGATCAGGCGGCCCGCCGCGAGTCCACTGACGGCAAGACTTACGCTCGCTGCTCCGACGGAGTAAAGGTCAGCCAGTGCCGGCAGTGCCGGCCCTAGCATTCCGTAGCCGAGACCGGACGCGACAGCGATAAACGAGAGGACCCACACGGTTGACGGCACACGAGCGTTCTCGGTGACTTCTGTCGCAGGATCACTTACGGTGCGCGTCATCGGTAGAGCGCTTTCGGCTGGGCTACTGCTCGACTGCCGATGACCACGCGATTATTTTCTCCCGCAACGGAAATCGTCGACCTGACGCCGAAATGTATCTCCCTGCCGAACGGACGCGAACGTGACAATATCTTCATTGGTACTCCTGGCAACATGGCTGGTAAGGCAGGGAAATATGAGATGGCCGACGCGGGTGTGGTCAACCGTGGTGAGCGCAACAAACAGATAGCGTTGCCGGACTGAGTGACAGCGAGCTTCGCTATCTAGTGGAAAGTTTGGTCAGTATCCGCGGTTCTGGTCTCAGTTCCCAAGTCGGAGAGAGCGTGCTGACAGCTGCTGCTCCGATACTTCGCCCTGATCCCGTGCAGATCGCTTCGCTGCTCGCGGGAGATCCCATGATGTTGTTGTCCGCCTGATTGTTTCGGAAATGATGTGTGTCTTACGGTCACACGATGGTGGCGGTGCCCTGGTCGATGACGGGTGTACCTGCTGCATCTGTTGTCTGGAATCGCACGACCGTGCCGTCGATCCACATCGAGACAGTGAGGCTCTCGCCGGGGAGAATGGGTTTCGTGAAACGACCCTGCATCGCGCGGAATCGCTTCGGCTCCGAGTTGGCAGCAGCATGTAACAGCGCACGGCCGGTGAACCCGTACGCGCACATACCGTGCAGGATTGGTCGTGGAAATCCGCCTCGGGACGCGAACGAAGGGTCCGTGTGCAGAGGATTTCGGTCACCAGTCAGTCGGTATAAAAGTGCCTGGTCCGTGCGAGTGCGGTAGGTGACCTGATGATCGGGTTTGCCAGCGGGTTTCTCCCATTCCGAGGCCGGTCCCCGGCTGCCACCCCACCCTCCGGATCCACGGAAGAACATAGCGGATCGAACGACGCTCAGCAGACGTCCCGTATCGTCGCGGGCTTCGGATTCGACCTCGACGAGTGTTCCGGAACCCTTGTCGTAGACGCCCGCGATGGCACTGGACGTGGTTACCTCACCCTCGACGGGGAGTGCGTCGTCGATGATGAATCCCTGCTCGGCGTGGAGCATTTTCGACAGGTCCACACCGTCTGGCAACGGAATGAGGCCACCGGAGAGGGCGACATTCGCGAATGTCGGCAACACCTTCTGCGGCTTTGCCTCGCTGTTTTCGGTGGTGAACTCTAGTTCTTCCAACGGGTGGCCCTGCCCGGCACCCACTGCAAGTGCATACAGCAACGCATCCTTGGACGACCAACTGCGTGTGATCGTCTCACTTCGCCGACCCACCCACGACTCGTCGAACATCTAGTACCTCGTCTTATCTCGAGAGGTCAGCGGTATCGGTCCGCGACCTGGCGTGCTGCCTGGGGTGTCGTGCGGCGCCGACAGTAGGGCGCAGCACTCCACAGGTTCAGGGAAGACCCGTTTGCCTAATCGGATCCTGTTCTCTTTATACCTGAGCATATCGAGTGAATATTTTCAACAGGAGCTTCATTTCTTTGCCTGATCGAAAGATTGCGATTCGATCGCACTGGCCGGTGAAGTAGTGAGGGGGACTTGACAATACGTGGAGTGAGGTCCACGCTAGCTAAGCGTAACACGTTCCGATTGTTGGACGATGATCCAGGTTTAGCGGACAGGACTCACCCGATGTGAGCCACGTTCGAGGTCTTTCGTGTGCCGAGACGGTTGGTTTGTGTAGTCAGAAAGGAGCACCCCGTCCGGCCTAGTTCCACAAACAACACCCGACGCGAAGAGGGGCTACGCATTCGGTTCTGGGCCGTGGGTACCGAGTGTTTGTTCTGCCCGCGCAATCTGTCCGCTCTGCGGGTCCGATGACGCGCAGTGGAGCAGTGGAGCAGGGAATGTGAAGGAGGACTGCGGATGGTGTCGAATATCGTGCTGTTGCAGACCTGTTCAGCCGCGCCATCTGCTGCGTCGTCATGTGTAGGCGTCTTAGGCTCGAACGCATCCCTCGTAGGTGGCAGGGGAACTGGCGCCCGTCGGCGGAACTACGAAGGGATTCACATGCGAGAAGTGGCAAAGCTAGCTCGGCAGTGCCTATGTCGAGAACCGGCTCCGCGTCGCTGCCCGACGGTTGATCGAGCCGGTCGGTACTCACAACGAAATTGGAACGTCACCAAGAAAATCGTCCAGCGTCGCTTTGGTGTGACTTTTGTCGAGGTTGACGAGGGAACGGCGGCATGCAGGAAAGAGCGCTCGGTGTCTGTCCCTGTGGGCCAACCCGATGGTCAACGGCGAAAGCTTTTTTCCTGAAGGACAATTGGATCCGAATAGCATAGAGCCGGCGGTGGTCACCCGTACTTCGGCGCGCACACCTGATGCTGAGTTGTCTGTGACATCGAGGGTTGCAACAACGACGCGTTCAGATCGTTCATTGGATGCCGCTACGCTCAATTGCCCCTGCACCCCGGTCAAACGAACCTGGGGATCGGCGATGACGATATCCAGAAGTCCGTCGTGTGCCCGGAGATGGATCCGGCCACGGTACTGGGCAATCCGAGTTCCGTCGGGCTCATGATGATCGGTGACGAGTGGCCAGGCCAGTTCGTTGCCCTGTTCGACGATGGCAGAATCATATGAAATCTCGCCAAGTGCTCGAACGTATTGCAGCAATGACTCTTTCACTGACCATCTCAGTGAGGTGGAGGTACCGATCTATGGCATTTCCATAGTGATCTCGTTTCTCTACCTACGCGCATCAGGAAGCTTTCGCCTAAACAGGCTAGTCGGTCGTTCAATGGCTCAGCCTGCCGGTGCACCGCGAGAACAGAAGTTGAGCGCTTGATTCCCGGTTGGTCGACAGGTGATACTCGTGATTACTTGTCGGCAGAATTACTGTGGCAGTTGAGGCCCGCGAGAACGAGGTCGACGACTGATTCGATGTATTTCTCGGCCCCGGATTCGAACTCTTTGAGTTTCGACATCGGGGTCATCAAATAATGGTGCTCGATTGTTCCTGTGACAGCATCGAGTACCAGGGCTGGCGACGTACCCTCTATGATTTCACCGCGTTCGATTGCGCGAAAGATAATTCCACGACCGTTGGCAATAGTTTCACTGCGCAAATCGGCTATTTCGCCCTCGAATAGTTCGGGATAAATCTTTGCATCAATCATGGCTCGCATTCGCACTAAGCCATAATCGCCTAGTAGCCAATCTGCCGTCGCTCGGCCAAGAGTAAGAAGGTCGCCACGAAACGTTCCGGTATCGAAGTCGACCTGGGGACCTTGGTGGGATCGCAACGCGGCTGACATTATCTGTTCTTTCGTTTGCCATCGCCGGTAGAGGGCCGCTTTTCCAACCTTGGCGTGTCGCGCAATGAGATCGAGATTCAGTCTTGCCCACCCCAGATCTCCGTACAATTCCAGCGTAGTGGACAGAAGACGTGCTTCTATGTCTGGATCGATCGGGCGCCCGCGGCCGGATGGTTGCTGGATGGCGCGTGACATTGGCCCATCATGCCACGCGCCATCCGGCACTTTCTTCAGGGCATCTCGTCAGTTTCTGGTCAAGCCCGATGCAGTAGCGAGGTACGGCCCGCTCACTGCTCAAAACTGGTGTTCGAAAGATCTCGTACGCAGTCTCACGATGATTCTCGGACCGGATGATTGATCACTTGCTCCGGCGACTCGGGTTGGTAGGCCTTTCCGCCTAGCTTGTTAAGGAACGGGACGAGCATGAAAATTAGAACTCCCGCTCCGATACAGCCGGACCAAACTGTGATGAATGCACCTTCGTTTGGTATTTTCGACCCACTGATCAACATCCCGGACATGATCGCGGCGCATATCGCTCCAGCGGTTGCCCCAGCCACCGTTCGCGCGGTGTTATATAGAGCGCCCGCGATTGCGGAGTCTTCCGGACGTGCGCGAGAAATCACGAGTGCGGGAAGGATTGCGACGAATAGACCAATTCCGGTGCCGCCAACGAATCCCATTGAAATGAAGGCGGACAGTGTGTGTCGAAATGCAATTAACCCACCAAACCAAGTGGAAATCAATGCAGCAGAAATCTGCAGTGCCGTTCGTGTACCGAATCGTCGCGCGAATCTGTCGGCGAGCGCCGCCGAAATCATGAGGGCAATGGGTACTGGGGTTATCGCAAACGCGATGCCCATCGAATCGAGACCAAATCCGTATCCGACGATTTCAGGTTTGGATGAATAATACAGTGTAGAAACTGTAACGGCTCCGTAAAACTGCAATCCGAATACTAATGTCAAAACTAACAAGAATCCGACTCCTCCCTTCGTCAACAAGTTGAAGTCGACTAGGGGGGTGCTGATTCTTTTTTCCATCATGACAAAGGCGACAAGTAATGCCACGCCGCCGCCAACTGTCATCAGGGTTGTAGTAGAAATCCACCCTAGGTTGCTTCCATTGCTTATCCCGATGAGAAAGGCCCCGAGGCCGGTGCCCAGCAGTGCAGCACCCGTCCAGTCGATGGACCCTGTTGCACGAGTGGAGGTTTCGGGCACGAAATATGCAATGCAAACAAGGCTTGTCAGTGTGAGTGCGGCGGGAATGAAGAGGGCGAGAGTCAGGTCGACTGTAGTTCCGAGTATCCCGACCAAAAGTGTCCCCGCCGCGCCTCCGGCGCCAAGGCACCCTACAAGTATTCCGATTGCGCGTCCTGCGTCAGCGCCAGCTCGTTCTCGGAGAATTGCCAACTCGAGAGGGAGAAGCGCGCCCAGCGTTCCTTGGATGATTCTGCCCAACAAGAAGATCCCGAATGAGGGTGCCATCGCGGTAAGGACCGTTCCGACGGTTACGGTGCCAAGCACAATCAATACCATGCGACGGTGGCCGTATTTGTCTCCCAGTTTGGCCAGCAAAGGCACGCAAATTACGGTCGAGAGGAGGTAGGAAGCCAACACCCAGTTGAGTTGTGCCGGGTTGACACTGAGCTGCTGTCCAATGTGCGGTAAGAGCGGGATGTACCACGACTGCAGCATTCCGCTGATGACTTCGGAAAAAGCCAGGAATCCAACGGCTGCGAGTCCTCCGGCTTGATGTGGAGACATCGCAAGATTTGACTGAATGCTTGGTTCGGTCACTGGCACGCCCCGTTGGAATATTCATCATGAGTTGAGTTGTCAGGCATGGGTTCTCGTGTCCTTCTCGTCAAGGGTTACGGGTCGACCGAATAAGAGACGACTATCGTCCGCTGAACTGTATGGAGTGACGAATAACTGTGTCAAGGGTCACATTTCTTTGCTGGAGGATTGCCGCCGTCGGACGAAACCGGTTGCGGCCCAACGTCCACGTCCTACATTGTCAAGTTGCCTGCCGCTTCGAAGGCGGGGGCTGCGGACCGTTGATCTCGAATCCGAACCGGTGGAGTTCTGCGCAGCTGACTGCAATCGCATTTCCAATCGGGTCTTCGGCAGCCACCGCCAGTTTCTGCCGATGTAAGCGATACGATCGGGGCTGTGAAGAGGTCGGAGATCAGCGCTCTGCGCCGCCGTTGGTCAGTAGAGGACGTCGAAGATCTACGGGCGCAGCTGCTCGATCAGTCGCGAATCACCAAGCCGCCTCACACGCTCACCTCCCCGTGGCCCGCGACCGAGAATGAGCTGCTGGATTTGTGTGGTCTGACGGTGGGTCGCTATGGATTGGACATCAGATTCGTCACGCTGGAACGTATCGATCTGAGTTTCGTGCGCGGTGCGCTCACGGCGTTCGAAGCCGAATTGTTCGACTGCCGCTTCGATTTCGCCGCATTGACCGGCCAACCACGCTTGAACCGCAGATTCGAACGATGCAGTTTCCGCGGCGCCACCCTCTCTCGTCTGGCGCTCGGGCCGAAGGTTGTCGATTGCGATTTCACTGGAGCGAAAGCCCACAAGCTACGTTCCGTGCCCAATACCGTGTTCGATCGGTGCACATTCGACGACTCGGACCTCACAGGTGCGCAGTTCTCCGACACCTCGTTCGTCGATTGCACCTTCGGTGCCGTGCGGTTCTCCGCGTCGACGAGCTTCGCGCGGTGCTCGTTCACCCGTACCATCATCGATTTCGGCATGGCACAGGTCTCGCGAACGACGAGCGACGGCACAGCTGTGCCGGACCAATGGAAAGGTGAAGACGAGGCAAGCGTCGCACTGGAGCGGTATGCCGCACGCTACGCCCGAGCCATTGTCGCGGAGGATGAGGATGGGCCGGCCGTCAAGTCCGAAACTCGAGTGAAGAGCTAGCTGACGTTGACCTCGGCTGCTTCGTCCGCCTGCCCGTCCGGCGGCGACGGTCAGGCGCGTGGTGAACGCGGAGACGCTCGAGGCTCTGCACTCCGCTATCTGCTCTCGAATGTCGTTGTACGTCGACGCGTCAGGGGTTACCAGTCGTACAGCGTCGTTGATGCCCTCGATTCGCTGCGCCTCAACTGTTTCGAGTTCACCTCGGTTGATTCGGCCAAGAAATCGGAAGTCGACGAACAATTGGATCTGTTACAGGCCGGCACCGCCCAAAAATCGCAGACGGATTGTTCGTCGTGAAGGACGACGTGTCGCTGTTCGACAGCTTCGAGCCTCTGGATCGGCATCTCGATGCGGGCGTAGCCTACGTCCAAGTGGAGTTCGACTCGTTGATCGATCCACGGCTTCCCAATGGGGATTCAGTTTCTGACCACGGCGATCTGTGTTCGGTGGTGCGTCGGATTGTCGATTTCGTCAACCGTCGCGACAGCGAGGTCGGTATAGGTGAATGCGGGATCGGATGAATGCAAGAGTTCCGGGCCGGCGCTGACTAGTAGTGGGCCGGTTTCGGCGTGCTCTGCGATGACCACAGGAGGGGGAGTGATTACCACCCAGTCGAGTTCGCTCGGGCTCTGCTGGAGGAGTTCGAGTTCGAGGGCATGACCGACGGTGAACGGCTTCGCTTCGTCGGGGAAGTCAGGTGTATCCACCAGTCGTATTCCCGGGGTCGGTTCGAGGGTTGTTCCGATCCCGATCACGAGTAGACGCCTGGTCTGCAGTCCTCCGATCAATGCATGCGTGGATGCGGAAAAGAACTGGTCCGGTGGTACATCCATGCTAGCGCCGGCATTGATCACCGCATCGGCCCCTGCTGTGAGTCGGCGTACGTCAGCGACATCGGTGACGTCGCCCGTGACGCCGTCGATGTCGGGGTGCGCATGTGGGTGGCGCATCACGGCTAGTACGTCGTGGCCCCGGGCGCGGGCCTGTGCCAAGATTCGACGACCCGCGCGGCCGCCAGCTCCGAACAACACAATCCGGCTCATGCTTTCCTCCGTTCACTGCGTCACCGAGATGGCGACGGGGACGCGTTCACGGTAGAACGCGCCCCCTCGGTTACCGCAACGTAAGCGACCCGACATCCGTAGTGTGGATTCCATGACTGGACCTCTGGATTCAGAACTATTCGCCTCGTGCGGGACGGTTCGTCCTCCGGTGCAGGTAGGCGGTAAATGGGATGCTCAGATCATCTTCTGCCTCCTCGGTGGGGCCCGGCGGTTCTCCGAGATACAAGTCCCGATGCGGCACGTTGCGCCGAAAGTCCTCACCGAATCTCTGCGAACTATGGAGCGTGACGGGTTCGTCAGTCGGACAGTGCATTCGGAATCTCCGCGCCACGTTACCTACGCTTTGACCGCACTCGGATACACACTCACGCAGCCGCTGCAGGCTGCTTGTGAGTGGTCTCAAAAACACCTTCCGGAGGTGATCGAGTCGCGTCGTCAGCACGAAGCTGGGCTCGCTTGACAGGTCGTGCTTCTGCGTGGAGGTGTCACGAGGAGGTTCTGGCCCAATTTCCGTGATCGATTGTGAATGTGTCAGCGACTGAGGAGTATTCGTTTGCGGACCAGGTCGAAACCAGCTCGTCCGTACATTTGCCGTTTGAGCATCTTGATCCGATTGACATGCCCTTCGACCGCACCAGAACTGTAGGGCAGTTGGCGAGGACCTGTTTTAGTCCGATCTGCTCGTACTCGGTGACGTTGTCGGGGTGTCGTAGCATCCATGAGGTGATCCGCCGAACCTTCGGAGTCTGCTTTCTGGCTGGCGCAGCGCCGATGGTACACAGCGGGCTCGAGTAGTCGCGGACGGTTCCGTGGCTTGCTTCAGCGTGGGCGGAAATTGAGCATGTTCGCACGCCTTTGTTGATTGCTTCGGCTGTGACACTGAAATTGGTGATCCAGTTGGAGATCAACATCCGCCGTTTCAAATGAGTGTGCGTAGGAATTGGGACAATGGCCCGATGACGCTCGAAGAACAACGAGGCGATCGATCACCGACACGATGGTTGTCCCTGAGAGGGGCAGGGCAACTGGCAGTCCGGGCGCGGCGGCTGCGGCCCTGACGGCCTGGATTGAAGTGCTGACGCCTCTTACTGCAGGTACAGCCACATGCAGTGGGAGATGATCTCCCGACGAAGCCGGTAGCCCTGTGCATCGCCGACACCACCAATACACCGCGACTGGAAAGTATTCGGATCAGGTTGGCGGATTGTGTCCCAGGCGGTTGCGCAGAATGTACTTCTGAATCTTCCCGGTCCCCGTCTTCGGTAACGGCCCGAAGATCACCCGCTTCGGTGTTTTGAAGCCAGGCAATTGTTTTCGGGCGAACATGATCAACTCCTGCTCGGTGAGGCGAGATCCGTCGACGACGGACGCGTAGGCGACGGGTACCTCGCCCCAGCGTTCGTGTGACTCTGCGACGACGGCACATTCGAGTACATCGGCGTGTCGTTCGAGCACCTGCTCCACTTCCACTGAGGCAATGTTCTCGCCACCCGAGATGATCACGTCTTTGGAGCGATCGCGCAGTTCGATGTAGTTGTCCGGGTGTTGAACTCCCAGATCGCCGGTCCGAAACCAGCCGGATCCGAACGACCGACGCGTCGCTTCGGCATCGCGGTAGTAGCCCAAGGCCACTGTGTTTCCGTGTACAGCGATTTCGCCTGTCGTCGTTCCATCCGCGGGAACGTCGGAGCCGTTTTCGTCCAGAACTCGGAGGGGCGTACCTGCGATGTTGCAGTTTCCTTGTCTGGCCTTGAATCGTGCCTGTTCCTGCATAGCCAATGACGAATACTCGGAGGGGAACTCGCAGATCGCAGACGGTCCGAATGTTTCGGTCAGCCCGTACAGATGGGTGACGTCGAAGCCGAGATTGCCGAGTTGTGCGAGCAGCGTCGGAGACGGCGGTGCACCACCGGTGCCGACACGTAGAAGTTTGTCGACAGAATGCGCAGCGGGGTGCGAGGCAAGGTCGATCAATACGGTTGGCGCAGCATTGAAACTGGTAATGCCCTCGGTGTCGATGAGTTCCCAGATGCGTCCGGCGTCGACCCTGGGGAGGCACACGTGTGTGCCTCCGGCAGCGGTGACGGCCCAGGTGAACGCCCACCCGTTGCAGTGGAACATCGGTAGTATCCAGAGGTGAGCGGTGTCGGTATCGAGTTTGCTGTGGAAGGCCATTGCCATTGCCTGGAGGTAGGCACCTCGATGGTGGTACATCACGCCTTTGGGGCGCCCGGTCGTCCCTGAGGTGTAGTTCAGCGTGATCATTGAGTGTTCGTCCGTAACCGGAATTTCCAGTTCTTCCGCGTCACTCAGGCGTTCCTCGTACGTTTCCGAGTCGAGTGAGAACTCCACTGCCAACTGTTCGGCGAGTTGGTCGAGCGATGTGTCGTACAGGAGGACGGTCGCACCGGAGTGCTCGATGATGTGCTGGAGTTCGGGGGCCGTCAGTCGTGTATTCAGTGCTACCAGTACAGCTCCCGCCATCGCGGCTCCGTAGTGGGCATCCAGCAGCATGCGACTGTTCGGGGCGAGTACTGCGACGTGGTCTCCTGGCTTCACATCGAGTGAAGCCAGGAGACCGGCGAGGCGCCGGCAGCGTGTCAACCACTGACGGTAGGTGATTCGGATGTCTCCGTCGACGACAGCGATCCGGTCGGGGAAGAACGTGGCAGAACGCCGTAGGAACGACCCTGGAGTGAGTTGTTCGGCTGTCGCGGGGGCGTGGAGCGGACGTGCGTGCATCGTGCGGTCTTCCTTCTCGGATCGCTTCCGAAGTTCAATCGTTCTATCGAATAGAAAGTGGTGCAACGGTTTCCGCATTTGATGCGGATGAGGTGCGCGATCCGCCGTACGTCGCGGTCCGGATGCTGACCAAGGTGAGAATGCCGACCAAGCACGAGCCGAGGAGGAAGTATGCGGGAGAAAGGGAGTTTCCGGTGCGATCGATCAGCCACGTAGCGATGTACGCGGCGGTTCCGCCGGTCGCGATGGTTGCGAGATTGAAACCGAGAGCTACGCCGGTGAGCCTGACTCGGGACTTGAAGAGCGACGGGAAGAGCGGTGCTGTGGCGACCTGGATGAGCGGGGTGCCGAGTGCGAAGACGAAGAACGCCAGACCGGCAACGGCGAGTCCGTGGCCGTTCATCAGTGACATGGCAGGGTAGGCAAGTAGGCCGGATCCGATCAAGCCTGCTGCCGCGACGGGGACGCTACCGAACCTGTCGACGAGGAGTCCGGCAACGGGCATGAGTAGAGCGATGAGGACGATGATGAGTGCCGTCATCCAGGTGACTTGCGTTCTGTCGTAACCACCTTCGCGAACAAGATAGATGGCGACGTAGGTCAGCACCATGTATCCCGTGGCATTCTGCGCTACTCCCAGCCCGAAAACCTGCAGGACTTGCCTGGGCTGAGTGCGGAGCAGTTCTGTGAGAGGCGCCTTTGCGACATCGACTGTTGTTGTGGAGTCAGCGAATTGGGGAGTGTCTTCGATTCGGGTACGGGTCCACAGGCAGAACAGGAGAAGCGGTACACCCAGCAGGAATGGGATTCGCCATCCCCAACTGGACATTTGAGCATCCGTAGTGAGCGCGGAGACCGTGCCGACAGCGATAGCGGCGAGTGCGAATCCGGAGTTGCTGCCGAGTGCAACGAACGAAGCCCCGAGGCCCTTGCGCTTCGGGCCGACCGTCTCGTACACGTATGTCAGTGCGCCGCCTAGCTCTCCGCCTGCTGAGAATCCCTGCACCAGTCGCGCAACGACAAGCAGAATCGGTGCCAGAATGCCTACCGACTCGTAGACCGGCAGAAATGCCATGAGTAGGCTGCCGGCGCCCATCAGCAGGACTGACAGCAGGAGCGCACGTTTCCGTCCGTGTCTGTCGCCAAGGCGGCCGAAGAAGATTCCGCCGATGGGTCGCATGAGGTATGCGGACGCGAATACCGCGAGGCTGGCGAGTAGCGAGGCGGTTGGATCTCCGCCGGGGAAGAACAGGGGGCTCACGACTACTGCCAGGTAGGCGTAGACGGTGAGGTCGTAGTACTCGACGATGGTTCCGACTGCGGCGGCGAGAACTCCGCGGCGCCTCGTCTGATCGAGGGCTCGGGTGTCGGTCTGGGAATTCGTGTGACTTTCCACGAACGTCTCATTTCTGTGCGGAAGTGTGAAGGAGATCGTGCGCTCCCCATGAAGTGGGAGTGGTCACATCTCGGGGCGCTTTTCACACCATAACCGCTCAGGCCCTAAATCTGTACATGTTTAGTCGAGTTGGTTGAAAT
Source organism: Rhodococcus globerulus (assembly GCF_019334125.1). Classification (NCBI taxonomy): domain Bacteria; kingdom Bacillati; phylum Actinomycetota; class Actinomycetes; order Mycobacteriales; family Nocardiaceae; genus Rhodococcus; species Rhodococcus globerulus. The sequence continues at coordinate 2,793,363 of NZ_CP079698.1, read as the reverse complement.
ATCCTGCGGAATTGTCACAGCTGCCAGTGCACCGGCTCGGAAATGATGTGTGCGAGGCGCTTGCGATAGTACTTCGCGGTGTCGTGAACGAAGGCTTCCATCGCATCTCCGGCAGCAGATGCGTTTCGGGAACGCATGGCATTGAGTACGAGTTGTTGTGCCTCGACGGCGGCGATGCGGGTGACTTCCGGATGTCGCGACGGCTCGGCGTCGCGTACCAGGAGAAGCAATGTCTCCATGAGTATGCGAAGTACCGGGTTCCCTGACGCTGTGTAGATGATGGTGTGAAACAGTGCGTTCTTCTCGACGAAATTGTCGTAGTCATCGGGATGCGTGCGCATGGTGTCGAGCGCTGACTGTAAATCGTCGAGTTGCTCTTCTGTAATTCGAGGCGTGGCAAGCTGTGCGACCACTGGTTCCAGGGTCAGGCGCGTATCGATGACGTCGCTGAGATTCGCCCCCTCTAGCTGTAGGAACAGCTTCATGGTGTTTCCCAGTGCTTCGAACTGCGGCCGACATGCGACGGGGCCTCCCCCGACGCCGGCGCGGATAGTGACCAGGCCTCGACTTTCGAGGAGGCGGAGTGCTTCACGGACGGACGTGCGTGCAACACCGTATTCGGTAACCATCTCCTTCTCGGTAGGGAGCCTGTCCCCGACCTCGATGTCCCCGCCGAGGATCTTGTCGGCGATTTGGTTGGCAATGCGCTCCGATATTTTCGGTGCCCGACTCGGTGCTCTGCGGGCGATGTCCTGCGTCATTGTTTCCCCGGTGTTCTCGTCGACAGTTCGATGTGTAGCCGTCATGCGTACAAACCCTACCTAGATTCGAAAGTGAGTTGAGCTAAATCTGTACATATTTAGCGAAATCAGCTACTTTGGGCAACGTTCCTTGTATCGACGCAGTGCTTCACGGAGGTAAAGATGTGGCCGACCCGCCCACCGACGCCCGAACTGGCCCAGTGCTACCGCGAGTCGGGACACTGGCGGGGCCGGACGGTCGGCCATTACTTGACTCGCGCGGCGTCGCTCTACCCGGATTCTGTGGCGGTAATCGACGACGATGTGCAGTTGACCTTCGCCGACGTCGACCGTGACGCAATCATCCTTGCGGCAGCGTTGCACGATGCGGGGATTGGTGCTGACGATGTAGTTTCGTTCCAACTCCCGAACAGGGCAGAAGCCGTAGTTATCTATCAAGCGATCATGAAACTCGGCGCTGTCGCCAACCCCATCGTTCCTATCTATCGAGGGCGTGAGCTGCGGTTCATTCTCGGGCAGGCGCGAGTGTCCGTTGTTTTCATACCCGCGTCGTACCGAGGATTCGACTATGCCGCGATGTACACGCGGTTGCTCGGTGACTTGCCGCATCTGAAGAAAGTCGTTGTCCTCGGTGAGCCTGAGGTGAGCAATGCCGACGAGCGGATGACGACCTGGACGGACTTCTTGCTCGGCGCCCCGGCGGAGGCTGCGAAAGTGATTGCCGCACTCCCCGAGCCGGATCCTGATCAGGTCGGCGTCCTGCTTTACACCTCTGGGACGACTGCGGATCCGAAAGGTGCTCTGCACAGCCACAACACAATCGTGTTCGAAAACCATTCGATGATTGAGTTGTTCGATCTCAATGAGAAGGATGTCATCTTCAATCCGTCGCCGGTCACCCATGTGACAGGCGTGAATTGTGCGCTGACACTGCCCTTTCTGCTGGGAGCGCCCGTAGTGCTGCAGGATCAATGGGATCCCGAAGAGGCGCTGTCAAAGATCACTCGCTACAGCGCCAGTTTCATGATCTTCTCGACTCCATTCCTTCAGGGGTTGGTCGAAGCCTCCGTTGCGGCGGAGCTTCCCACTCCGTCGATCAGATACATCGTGTGCGGTGGTGCTGACATCCCCGACGAGTTGACGCGTAGTGCGACGAATCGTCTCGGTACTGTCGTTCGTATGTACGGTGCCACGGAAGGGCCATCCGTGACGTCCGGAAATCGCTGGGATACACAACAATTGCGGACCCGTACCGACGGTCGTGTTCTCGCGCCTACAGAGGTTCTGATCGTCGACGGCTCCGAACTTCCCGCGGCGGCAGGTTCGGTCGGGGAGGTGTTGTGGCGAGGACCCGACACGTTCCTCGGGTACCTCGATTCTTCACTCAACGCTGCAGCGTTCACCGCTGACGGCTTCTTCCGAACCGGTGACTTGGCGCGATTCGACGAAACCGGCGCAATCCACATCGAGGGTCGGATCAAGGACATCATCAATCGATCCGGAGAGAAGATCAGCACTCACGAGGTGGAGAACCTACTTAGTGAGCATCCCTCCGTCAGGGAAGTTGCTGTGGTAGCTGGGCCGGATGCGACAACCGGAGAACGTGGTTGTGCATTTATCGTCACCCATGACGGCAAGGATCTGACTCTTGGTGAGGTTTACGAGTTCTTGTCCAATCGCGAGGTAGCCAAACAGAAGATCCCCGAGAGCATATTTGTCGTTGAGGTGCTGCCGAAAACAGCAAGCGGCAAAATTCAGAAATTCGCGCTACGCGACTGGACTCGCGACCGAAGTGTAGTTCCGCCGCAGATGGTCGACGTAATTGTCCATTCGGCGTATGAGAAGTGAGGGCTTCATGACAGAGAATATCGTTGTCTCCCAACCGGAGCCGGGCATTGCATTGGTCGAGTTGGCGCGAGGCAAGGTGAACGCGATCGATCATCGAATGTATGGAGAGATCGCAGATATCTTCGACGGACTGTCGGACGACTCGACAGTGAAAGCTGTTGTCCTGACAGGACGTGGTCATGTGTTCTGCGCCGGCAACGACCTGAATGACTTTCGGAGCATGGACTCGACGAGTGGCGAAGTGCAGATGCGCAATGTTCGACGAGCGATATTCAACCTCATCGACTGCTCGGTTCCGGTCATTGCTGCCGTCAACGGCCCCGCGCTCGGCAGCGGTTTCGGTCTGACTGCATCTTGCGACCTGGTAGTCGCTTCGGTGAAAGCGACATTCGGGCTTCCGGAGATGAATGTCGGGGTGCTCGGTGGTGGGCGATTCACAGCCCGCATGCTGCCGGAACAGGCGATGCGTCGGATGTTCTTCACCGCGGAAGCCGTCGACGCCCGCACCTTGGAACGGTGGGGAGCACCGATCGAGGTGGTGGAACACGAGGCGCTGATGGAAACCGCGATGGACCGCGCACGGTCTATCGCGTCGAAGAGTCGTTACGCACTGACTCTGGCAAAGAAATCATTGAACGGTTGCGAGGGTATGGATCTCAAACGTGGCTATGAGCTGGAACAGAATTTCACCGTCCAGCTATCCGAGCATCCGGATTCCAAAGGTGCAGTCGAGGCGCGGATTGCTGCGCTGACGAATGGGAAGAAACCATGAGTATGGCAACAAGTGAACTCGCTGCGCATCACGACTTGAATGCATTCGGTGACCACGTCAGGGCCTGGCTCGCGGAGCGTCTGGACCGGCACTTGCCGGCAGATGGGACACATAACCACTCGGACGAGGAACGCTCCTACGCAATTTTTCACAACCGCACCGAAGATGAGGAGCGCGAGCTGCTTGACCGTGGTCGCGCGTGGCAGGCTGAGCGCGTCGACGCAGGTGTCGGCGCGATTACCTGGGCGCCGGAATGGGGCGGACCAGGACTGACAGCCTCTCATGAACGCATCTACGTGGAACTTGAAGGTCAGTTCCGGGCACCGGATCGACACGAAAACATTCTGGTAACGGTGGAACTGATAGCACCGACCATCCATCTCCTCGGTACCGAGGAGCAGAAGAAACGATTTGTGCCGACGTTTCTGCGCACGGATGAACTGTGCTGCCAACTGTTTTCGGAACCCGGAGCCGGTTCCGACTTGGCCTCACTCTCGACCCGCGCAGTGCGTACCGACACCGGATGGCGAATCACCGGCCAGAAGGTGTGGACTTCGGGCGCGCAATTCTCGGAATGGGGACTGCTGATTGCTCGCAGTGACACCGAAGCCCCGAAACACCGTGGCATGACGGCATTTCTGGTTCCCATGGATGCTCCCGGAGTAGAGGTTCGACCGATCCGTCAGATGTCCGGCGGTTCCACATTCAACGAAGTATTCCTCTCCGACGTTGAATTACCGGATTCGTTGCGTCTTGGTGAGGTCGGTGACGGTTGGAATGTCACGTTGACGACTCTGGGTTTCGAACGAAGTTCCAGTGGAGGAATCGTATCTGCCGGCGGAAATGCCGCCGACCTGATCGCGCTCGCAAAGCAACTCGGAATTACCGACGACCCTCTGGTGCGACAAACTCTCGCGGATGTCGTGATACACGAACGGGTCACGGCGACATTCAATGCCCGATACGCCGAACGTGAACTGGCAGGCCATGTTCCCGGTGTTGAGGGTTCTATCGCGAAACTCGTGTGGACGCAGAATCTCAAGCGGATCGGCGACGCGGCGGCGAAGTTCTTGGGACCTCGCATCGTTGCCGATACGGGCGCTCCGAATACCTATGCCTGGACCGAGCATGTGTTGGGCGCCCCGGGCTACCGAATCGCAGGTGGATCCGATGAGATTCAGCGAAACATTATCGGCGAACGTGGCCTCGGCCTGCCAAGAGACTCCCGATAGGAGCACAGGATGGTCCTCGAACTGACTCAGGAACAAGAACAATTGCGCGACAGTGTGCGCGCATTTCTTGCAAAGAATGTGGAAGCCGAAAAGGCGCGGTGGCTTGGCCTCACTGAACTTGGTCTCACGGAGATTCCATTTCCCGAGCGCTTTGGTGGCGCTGGGTTCACGCTTAAAGACACTGCAGTGGTGATGCATGAGCTAGGACGCACGATCGCGGATGTTCCGTACTTCTCATCCGTGTGCCTTGCCGGGTTCGTACTATCGGAATGCGGTACGGACGCGGGGCGTGCCGCCTATCTGCCCACCATTGCGTCAGGTGAATGTACGGCCGCGCTGATAACCGGATTCCCGTTCACCGATACTGCGGTCACAGCCACTGAAGCCGACGACGGTCAGTTGAATCTTATTGGCACACAAGACTTTGTGGTTGGGGGAACAGCAGCCGACCTATTTGTTGTAGTCGCGCGTGGGGTGAACGGCTTGGAACTAGCCGTGATCAAGGCAGATGTGCCAGGAGTCATCTGCACGCCGTTGGAGTCTCTCGATCCCAGTCGTCCGCTGGCCCGAGTTACGTTCGATAATGCGCGCGGACAGGCGGTAGGTGGCGCGGACTTGCACCTGACATTGCCACGCGCACAGGCCTTAGCGCTCGTAGCGTTGGCATCTGAGCAGGTTGGCGCCGCCGAGGCGTGTCTCGACATGTCAGTGGAGTATGCGAAGGTTCGTGAGCAGTTCGGCCGCCCGATCGGGTCGTTCCAGTCGATCAAACACCGCCTCGCAGACATGTTGGTGTCGCTTGAACTGGCGAAGGCGGCAGTCTTGGAAGCCGCGAACGCTGACGAAAGTTCTACTGATGAACTGACCATCGCGGCAAGCATCGCACGGGTGATGGCGTCGGAAGCCTTCACATATGCCGCGGAGGAATCCATACAGATCCATGGTGGTCTCGGATTTACCTGGGAGCACCCCCTGCACCGGTACTTTCGGCGCGCCATGAGTGATGCACTGCTGTTCGGCAATTGCGAGGCGCATCGTGAGGTGATTGCTCGTTCTGTCGTGTAATTGGTTGGAATGTCGGAGTTTGTCAAGGTGATTGAGTGCAACTGAACGAGGCCAGTCGGCCGGCGGTAGTAAACCTGGCCATGCGTCCGCCTGGCGTCGATATCATCGCGACCTACCGCGGCAGCCTTCCCTGGCTCGTCGGAGGCTTGTTGCATCCGCGCTGGCGAAGGTCCTAGTGGCTGCCGGCCGGGAGTCTCTGAATATGGGTTCCACACCCAGCACAAGCTTTCTGGTGGCGCTCAAAACTATCGACATCGCCCGAACGCAATTTCGTGTCGATCCTGAGGCGGACCGGGTCGGTCCTTGCTGCTGTGTTGTCAAGCAAAGACTTCTCACCGTCTAGTGAGGGCATTTTCTTTCTGGTATGACACGGTCGTTGCAACTTCCCAAACCTCGGGTGTTGCAACGACCGCTAGAACCCAAGCCTGCGCGTCGGGGAGCTGCCCGCGCCACGTCGGGCGGGAATCGTTGGGGTTGTGTTCATTGTGCTGGTTCATTGCTGCTCCTGTGAAGTGCCGAGTCCCGCGGGTGCGGGGTTCACCTGTTCTCTTGGGAACTCGGCTACTTCCCAGTACGACGGAGCGGAGTAGTTCCTTTTCGGTGTTGTGAACTGGGGTGATGGCACGTCCCAGCGGAAGGTTGCCGGCACGCTCGGTGGTTGCTTGTGTGGGTGCGCGCAGGGTTGCGTGGGTTGTCGGTGCGGTGGTGCTGGTTGCTTTGGCGGTGTTGGTTGATCGTGCTGCTGTGTGGGCGGATCTATTGGCGTCATCGGGCGATGGGTGGTGCTTCTGGTTTGTTGGGGGAGCTTGAGTCGGTGTTGTCGCCGTCGTATTGGCATGTGGTGGAGGAGGTGCATGCGAAGCAGATTCCGCGTCTGGATCAAGCGTCGGGTGATGGGTCCGGGGCGATCTGATGCTCCGATGGTGTCAAATTGATGTTTCGGAGCCATGTGTCGTAGGTGGTGAGGAAGGCAGCGCCGTGGACTCGTCCGTTTTCCGCGAGTGAGATTTTGGCGATGCTGACGCCAGGGCTGCGGCGGCCTGGAGCTGGATGAGTCCAGCTTCGTGGCGAAGCGGTCGAAGATTTCGGTGGTCGACGGCGGGGACGGGGTTGGTGATGAGTGTGAAGACCTCCCGGGCGATCGCGCGTTTGAGGCAGCGAAGGATTTCCTCGGTGCCCTTGCCTTCTTGCTGCTTGCGTTGAATGTAGTCCTCCGCCCTCCATCAAATCGCCCTCCATCAAATCGCCCTCACTCAAATGACCTATGACCAACGAACCCGCAGTTTGCGTGCCGGTCGCCGCGATTGAGGCGGTGACGGGTGGTCTTGCCGCTGGAAGCCGGAATAGGGCTTGTCCCGCAGAGTGCCGCGAAAGACGCTTTTGATTTCAGTCGATCGGGGTTTCCACCCGCGGTGATCAATAGTTGTGCGGCGGTGACGGTTCCTGATGAACACTTCGTCGAGATGCCACCTGCGTCCTCGGCAGTAGTCTCGCCCGGACCGGATGCACCAGGCGCGGATCGTCTTGCCTGTCACATCGATCCCGGGTCCACCATCATTCGATCTCGCCGAGCAAGGGGTGAGCGGTTGGAGCACCCACATGCATTGCGCGACGATCATCCCCGATGAAACCGACTTTTCGTCGACGATACAACCGCTACGTACCACTGCACTCTCAAAAACTTGACAGTGTCGTCACTATGCATACAGAGCTTCGAACACGTCACCGTACTTCTCATGGACGGCGCGCCTCATGATTTTCAGACTCGCGGTCATTTCCCCACCCTCCGGAGTCCACTCCGTCGGAAGCACTCGGTAGCGCTTGATTTGTTCCACCCGGGCGAGATCCTGGTTGGCGATCTCGACCGCGCGGTCGATCTCCGCGACTACGTCCGGATGCGAGGCCAGCTCCGACGGCGCTGCGACGACGATTCCCTGCGAGGTTGCCCACGCCGTCGTCGCGTCCAGGTCGAGAACGATCAGGGCGACGACGTACGGTCGGCGGTCACCGTATGCCAGCGACTGACCGACCAATGGATGCTTGGTCAGCAGCGCCTCGAGCGCGGCCGGTGCGATGTTCTTTCCTCCCGATGTAATGATCAGGTCTTTCTTGCGATCGATGATGTAGAGGTGTCCGTCCTCATCGACGCGTCCGATATCACCGGAGTGCATCCAGCCCTCGTCGTCGGTGACGGGGAGAACGGTTCCGTCGTTCTGGAGGTATCCCGACGCCACGATCGGACCGCGCACGAGGAGTTCGCCGTCGTCGAGTAGCTTGATCTCGGTGCCCAGGATCGGGGTACCAACCGACCCGAAACGGAAGTCCGTCTCGCTGGTCGATGTGGCGACGCCGGTGGTCTCGGTCATGCCCCATGCTTCGATGATCGCGATTCCCTGCTCCCGGAAGTATTCCTGCACGTCCACAGGCAACGGCGCGGCCGCACTGCACGCCCAGGTGACCTGATCGAGTCCGATGTCCGAGAGGGATGAACCCGGTCGAGCGCGCAGTGCCGCGGCAAGTTTCTCCCAGATCCGAGGGACGCCGAAGACGCTGGTCGGGCGTGTCTGGAGGAGTACGCCGACCAACTGGCTCGGGTCGGGAGAGAACGTCACGTAGCCGGCCTTGTGGATGGCCATGTAGACCGAGATCATGCGTTCGGCGATGTGTGCCAACGGTAGGTAGCAGACGCTGCGGAAATGCTGGGGTATTGGCGCCCCGGCATCCCATGCTTCGGCGTTGGCGATCACGTTGCGGTGAGTGAGCAGCACGCCTTTGGGGATGCCGGTGGTGCCGGAGGTGTAGATCAGTGTCACCGGATCGTCCTCGGTGATCTCCCGCCAACCGGCCTCGAACGTGTCTAGGTCCGTCTCGTCCGTTACGACGTCCGACCACTTCACGAAGCGATCGTTGTCGGCCACACAGGCCTCGGGATCGAGCACGACGACACGCTCGAGTGCGGGCAACTGGTCGAGCACCGGCAACCAACGGTCGACCTCGCCGGCGCCTTCGAGTACGGCGACCTTGGCCCCGCTGTGGTTGGCGAGGTACGCGATCTGGGAGGACGGCATCGTGCCGTACACCGTCGCCGGAAGCGCACCGAGATGCACGAGCGCCTGGTCCGTCAACCAGTGTTCGGGGCGACTGGACATCATGATCGCGACGCGATCACCCTTGCGCACGCCCAGTTTGGATAGTCCCAGAGCGATCTGGGCGATGCGAGTCCGGGCCTCGCTCCAGGTCAGAACCTGTCCGTTGTGGGACAGCGCGGGCATGCCGCCGTATTGCTCGGCGTTGCGGTGTAGTAGTTCGGGAATCGTCGACATTGCAGAACCTTTCACTAAAGGTGCGGCCGGAGCGCGCTTGGGTCGGATCGAACGAAAAAGCTCAGTGCACTAGCCGACAGTCACCGACTGCTGAGTAGGTGTGGTGCTCATGCTCCGGCGATAATCAGTCCGCCGAAGGAAGCGAGTGCGCAGCCAGTACGACAGCGTCGACTTCGGCCACAGAAGCGTATTGCGCCCCGTGACGGGATCCTGGTACCAACTCTTGCAGCCGCCGGCCTGCCACACGGTCGACGAAAGCCTGCCCTGCAGGAACTGGTTGAAGCGGTCCTGTGCATCCTGTCGCACCTCGATGACGCCTCGGCGACCTGCGTACCGAATGCACCGCTTCATGTACCTGGCCTGGGCCTCGATCATGAAAACCTGCGAGTTGTGCCCGAGGCCTGTATTCGGGCCGCACAGCAGGAACAGGTTCGGAAATCCCGCCACAGTCGTCCCCAGATACGCCTCGGGGCCCGACGCCCACTGCGAACCGAGCGCGACTCCGTCACGTCCGCGGATCGGGACCAGGCTGAGACTGTTCTGTGCGTCGAAGCCGGTTCCGAAGATGATGACGTCAGCATCGTATTCGGTTCCTTCCGTGTCGAGTACGGACTTCGCGCGAACCTCCCCGACGCCGGCGGTGACAACGTCGACATGCGGCTTGACGAGTGCCGGGTAGTAGTCGCTGGAGATCAGCAGTCGCTTGCAGCCGATCTCGTAGTCCGGAGTGAGTTTCGCCCGTAACACGGGGTCACTGATCTGCTTCTTCAAGTGCCCCGACGCCAACGCCTTGGTGGGGCCCATCTTCGAGGTGTCGGAAACGAACCCCTTGGCCCGCTTCTCGTGGATCCAGAATAGTCGTGCGCGTCGGTTCCATCGCTTGATCGGGTTGCGGCGCATCTCCTCTCGTTCTTCCTCACTGAACGCGCGGTTGAACTTCGGGGCGATCCACGGGGCTGTCCGTTGGAAGAGCGTGAGCGTGGCGGTTTGATCGACGATAGCGGGAACGAACTGAATGGCGCTCGCACCGGTGCCGACGACGGCCACCTTCTTGCCCTCGAGATCGCACGAGTGATCCCAGTGCGCGGAATGGAAGACAGGGCCCTGAAAGTTCTCGAGGCCTGGCAACTTCGGATAGGAGGCGTGGTGCAGTAGTCCCATTGCGGAGACCAGGAATCGCGCTCGGAACACCGAGCCGTCCGCAGCCTCCACTGTCCAGGTACCGTCCTGCTCATCCCAGTCTGCGCCGGTGACCGTGGTGCCGAATCGAATACGCTCGGTGATCCGAAGCTCGGCGCTCGTGTCGCGGAGGTAGTCCAGGATCTCCTGTTGCGGCGCGAAGAGGTGCCGCCAGCCCGGGTTCTGCCGAAAGGAGAACGAGTAGAGCGGTGACGGGATATCGCAGGCACACCCGGGATAGGTATTCTCGCGCCAAGTGCCACCGACGTCGTCACCCTGTTCGAGTATCAGATAGTCGAGTCCGCCCACGCGGGAGATCGTCGCAGCCGCGGCGAGGCCTGAGAATCCGGCGCCGAGGATGAGCACGTCGGTCCGGCTCGAATTGCTCTGTGTTCTTTCAGAAGTCATAGTCGTCCTGTTCAAATTGCAGCTGTGGTGGCGCCCGGCGTCGGGACAGGCTGTCCGAGCGAGCGATAGATGGCATCTACGAGGGACTGTCCGCGCTCGTTGAGCAGCGTTCCCGGGCCCTGCTTGTTCATTGTGTAGCCGACACTGAGGCCGAGTTCGGGGTCTGCGAACCCGATCGAACCGCCCGATCCGCAGTGGCCGAAGGCTTTGCTACCGATCCGCATGCTGTGACCGGGGCCAAGGTGTGCACCACTATCCATCGACAGCATGAACCCGCCGCGAAATCTGGTCCGCATCAACAGTGTTGCGTCGAATCCGTCGGACGTGGGCATCTCGTGTGCCGAAGACGGCTCGGACTCGCCAAGGCTCCGCACGGCGGGATCTTCAAGGGCGCTTGCGTACATCTGCGCGAGCCCTTTTCCATTGGTGACACCGTTTGCTGCGGGAATTTCCGCCGCCCGGCCGGCGCGGGTGTTCACCCCCGCACGAGCCCAGTTTCCCGAGTTGAACACAAAGAGATTCGGGATCGAACCACGCTGGTGGACGGCGGCATCGAGGAACGGCGTCGTGGTGACCTGACCAGCGATTCCTTCGACGATCGGCGCGACACGCGGTTCGATTTCCGGTGGCAGCCCGATCCAGAAGTCGAAACCTTGCGGACCCGCAATCTCTGATGCGAAGAACTTGCCGACCGTGGAGCCGGCGACGCGGCGCACGACTTCACCGAGAACGTACCCGAAGGTCACCGGGTGGTAGCCGTGCTGCTCGCCTGGCCGCCAGAACGGCGTCTGGTCTGCAATCCGGCCGACCATGAACTCCCAATCCTCGAGCATCCCGGATCCCAGCGGCTCGCGGAGCACGGGAATCCCGGCGGAGTGATTGAGCAACATCCCGATTGTTATGTCGCCCTTGCCATTCGCAGCAAACTCAGGCCACACCTGTGCCACCGGCATGTCCTCGTGGAGGTCGCCGGAGGCCAGGAGTCGGTGGACACACAGTGCGACTGCAGCTTTGGTGGCCGAGAATACGACGCTGACCGTGTCCTGTTCCCATGCTCGCCCCGTCTCGGGATCGGCGACACCGCCCCACAGGTCAACGACCGGCTTGCCGTCGAGGAGCACATGCAGGGACGCTCCCACTTCGCCTCGCTCGGCGAAATTCCGACCGAACTCCTCTGTCACCGCGGCGAAGGCCGGGTCTACAACGCCTCTCATCAATGTTGCAGCTCCTTCCTGTTCGCAATTCGCCACTGCGACAGCTCCTTTCGATATGAATGACGGGGAACGACGGATCAGCGGTAGAGGCCTTGGGTGTTAATCCCCGCACCCCCGTCGACTCGCAACGACTGGCCGGTGATGGCGCCGGCTCCGGACGACATCAGGAACAACACTGACGCCACTACCTCGTCCACCTCGACCAGCCGCTTCATCGCGACGTTGCGCAGCACCCGATCCCGAGTTTCTGGCGGCATCGAGAGGACCTTGGGGGTCGCGACCAATCCGGGGACGATTGCATTGACGCGAATGCCGGAGTCTGCCCATTCGGCCGCAAGGGTGCGGACCAGCCCGAGCACTCCAGCCTTGGCGGCCCCGTAGGACACCTGACCGGGGAGGCCATCCAGGGCGCCTGTCGAGGAGAAAAGAACCAGATTAGCCTGATCGCTCTCGACTAGGGCGGCATAGGCGGCCTGGACGGTCCAGAACTGTGACAGCAGGTTCGACTCGATGTCCTGGCGGAAGACACTGGGAGAGAAGGACTTCGCTCGATGGAGGGTCGCGACGCTGGCTGCGGCACCAATCAGGCAGTCCAAACCCCCGAGTTGGAACACTGCTCGTTCCACTGCGTCCGCCGCTGCAGTCTCGTCGGCGAGGTCGGCCTCGAAGAGCGGGATCGCCCCGAGTCCTTCCGGCAGCGCCGTCCCGGGACGGTCGATTCCGGCGACCTCACAGCCGAGTGCAGCAAGGGCGCCGATCAGTGCGGCGCCGATCCCTCCGGCTGCGCCGGTGACGATGACCTTCGTTCCGGGTCCGGGTGCTGTTGCGGGACTGGCTGACGTTGACTCCATGACGGACGAGTCTCCCTACCGATATCTTCTTGCTGGATGATGTTTGCGCACAAAGTGATTGGGTCGATTGTTTGATCGACCGCTCGAATGGGCATCAAGTTACCCACGTCACTATGTGCCTGTCAATGGGCTGGCATCATCTCCCTTGTCGAGTTGCCGAAGGCTGGAAGCGGCTCAGCTCAAAGGGTGGACATTTACGCGATCGTGATTGTAAAGTGAATTTACTTTACAAATGAAGGAGAAACTATGTACGAGACCCTGCTGTATTCCGTTACCGGTCCGGTTGCCACGATCACGTTCAATCGCCCCGAACGCCTGAACACCATCGTTCCTCCGATGCCCGACGAATTCCAGGAAGCAATGACCAAGGCGAATCGCGACCCCGAGGTCAAGGTCGTCGTGGTCCGTGGCGCGGGCCGATCATTCTGTGCCGGATACGATTTCAGTGGCGGTTTCAAGCACTGGGAAGATCAGATGAACACCGATGGTGAATGGGATGCCGGCAAAGACTTCGTGATGGCGACTGCTCCATCGGAGTCCCCGACGCAGAAGTTCATGAGCATCTGGCGCAGCCCGAAGCCGGTCATTGCTCAGATCCACGGGTGGTGCGTCGGCGGCGGCAGCGAAATGGCCCTCGGCGCCGACATCGTCATTGCCTCCGAGGACGCTCGTATCGGTACGCCGTATGCTCGTATGTGGGGTTGCCACCTCTCCGGCATGTGGATCTACCGGCTCGGGATGGCCAAAGCGAAGGAGTACGCACTGACTGGCAAAGCAGTGTCTGGCGTCGAGGCGGAGCGTATCGGCCTGATCAACAAGGCTGTTCCGTTCGAGGACCTCGAAGCAGAGGTAGCAAAGATGGCCGCCCAGTTGGCGAGCATTCCCGTTTCGCAGCTTTCGGCGATGAAGCTGATCGTCAATCAGGCCTACGAGAACCAGGGACTCGCGAGCACCCAGATGCTCGGCCCGATTCTCGACGGCCTGATGCGCAACACCCCCGAAGCGAAGAAGTTCATCACGATCGCCGAACAACAGGGCGTCGCAGCGGTTGTCGCTGAGCGGGATACACCGTTCGGTGACTACAGTGCTGCGCCGGCCGACGAGCAGCCGAACCCGAACAATGTCATCCACGTCTGACAAAACCACCCGCTACGGGCGGACGGCCCGCGGTGACGCCACCCGATTGAGGTTCATCGCGGCCGCCCGCGCGGAACTGCTGGAAACGGGAGGGACCTTGGAGGTTGCAAAGGTCGCGGCACGCTCCGAGACATCTCCAGCGTTGCTCTACCGGTACTTCGGCGCAAAGGACGGCCTGGTCGCCGCTGTTGTCCACGGCTTCTACGACTCCTACGACGATGCCGTCTTCGCGGTCTCGGTATCACCGGAACTCGGCTGGACCGAGCGCGAACGTTTACGCCTGTCTCGCGAGATAGATTTCCTGTTCGAGGACCGGCTCGCGCAGATCGTGATGGGTCGGCGAATGCGCGAACCGTCAGCCGCTCAAGCGGATGCAGAACGCCTCGCCTCCCAGATCGACATGGCCGCGCGCAACGTCGCGTACGCACAGCGCAACGGCGAGGTCGATCCCGAGGTCGATGCACGCCTCGTCTCTGCGGCGTTCCTGGGAGCGTTCCGTGAGCTCATGGCCGAGGCCATGAGCCGCGAGGTGACACCCTCACGGCAGTACCTGCTCGATACCATCTGGCGACTCGGCGCCAGTATCATCCCCAGCGCTTGATGCATCTGGAATTGCTTCGGGCACAGTCGATTTAACCGAAAATCGACTGTGCCCGAAGTGTCGGGACCGGGCGCTGGAGGAAATTTCCAAAGATCTCGCAGATAATCTCGGTCTAGCGGGCAGTGCCTCGAACGCCTGTGACGGCTTCGGCGCCGCGACTGAGCAAGACTACTTTCGAATGCGCACCACCGCCTCGCTGAGCCGAAGACCGGATCCGAGACGTCGTTCTCCTGCTAGATTTTTCTTTGAATGCACGCGGAACCGGATCACTGTTACTTCGGAGGTGAAAATGGCGAGAAACCTCGGACTCGAGGCCGGCGTGGACGTGGCCGAGCAGATCAGAGTCGAAGCGGCGCGGTTGTTTCACCAACGTGGTTACGGCATGACCACGATCCGCGATATTTCCGACGCCGTCGGAATTTCGTCGTCGACGATGTACCACCACTATCGAAATAAACAGGATCTACTGTTCGCTATATCCCTGCAATTCATGCGGGAATTCAACGACGCCATACTCCCAGTCCTGACCGACTCGACGCGTGCGCCGCAGGATCGCCTGGACGAAGCAATCACACTGCATCTACGCATCAGCAACGCGCGGAACACTGAACTGCTCAGCATTCGAGGCAACCGTGGCGCGCTCTCTCCTGACCAGTTGGACACCGTCGTGGGCTTGCAGGCCACCTACCAACGTGCCGTTCGTGACACGGTGGCCGCCATCCGAGACCCGGGATCCGAGACCACGGACGTCGAGATCACGACCCTCGCACTGATGGATCTGATCAATGGGGTCTGTCAATGGTTCGACCCGTCCGGACGCCTGTCGATCGATGCGATCGCAGACCGCTATCGGAGCATCGCGCGATCGATAGTGAACTGCGCATCTGATGGGATGTTAACGACGGTTGAAAAGTAGTCCAGAAACGACGAGGCGGATTCAAGGGGTCGTTGCAATACCGGTGACTAACAACACGGGGAAGCGACCGGCGCGCGTCAGGTATCTGGTGAGTTCAGGGCAGAGGTAGTAGATAGTATTGCTCGGTTTATCGCGTTGTCGATGACCTGTTTGAGAACGTCGGGCCCGGCGAAGTGTCCGGTCACGTCACCGACCGTGAAGTTGAAGGTCATGTCCCAGCCGCGCTCACGCTTCTTCGACAGAATGGCACTGTCACGTTGATTGAAAAAAATCAGCGGCGTCGTTGACTTGGAGTATACGGCGATGTAATCCCGTTGGGGTTGTTCATGTTTCAGGAGGTAACACCGCTCGCGGTGACTTCCCGCCAGACTATGAATCGATCGGCCATCTCGGCCGCGGTCAGTCGATGCCGGCAGGGCCCGGAAACGCGGTGAGATCGAGCTGTACGCAGACAGAAAACGTTGCGCGTGTGCGACTGATTTGAAGCGTTTCATAGCGCGCTCCCGCGGTCGGGTCGGTTGGTAGGAATTCTCAGCCCGGTTGTTCAAGTACTTGGACTGGCGATACTCGACCGAGGACAGCATCTCGCGGTGCGCCACCTGGTAGCTGCCCAGCTTGTCGGTGACGATCACCCGCGGAACATACCTCAAACCCTTAAGTAGCCGCCGGAAAAACTTCTTGGCCGCCAACGTATTTTGAGTAACTGGACCAGTACGTCGAGCACGTTGCCGTTCTGGTCGACCGCCCGCCACAGGTAATGCAGCTTGCCGTCGATTCGGATGAATACCTCGTCGACGTGCCACTTGTCGCCGGGTGCCCGAACTTGGCGCACCGCCGCCGGATCGTCTCGTAGCTGACTACGACACCGCGTTCGAGCATCAGTTCCTCGACTTCACGGAAGCTGAGCGGGAACCGGAAGTAGAACCACACGCAATGGTTGATGATTTCCACCGGGCAGCGGTGGCCTTTGTACGCCAGCATTGGGGGTGCTCACTCCACCGATTCTCCCAGTTCCCCGACTTCAACATCGTGACAGTGCCCCGTGCCACCGGTCACCGGATGGCAGTACTCGACCAGACTGGCCCGCGATCACTACATCCGACTCGATTCGAACGACTACTCGGTGCACCCGTCGGTGATCAAACGGCGCATCGAGGTCACCGCAGATCTGGCCCGGGTGCCAGTGTGGTGCCGGGCCAGTGCATCGCCAACCATGTTCGGGCGTGGGCGAAACATCTTGACGATATCCGATTTCGACCACATGAAAGCTGCTGTCGCACTGCGCCATAACCACATCACAGCGGTTCGCCCGGCGACTGAACCGGAGGTTCAGATCCGATCGCTGAGCGATTACGACGCCATGTTCTTACGTCCCTGACTACGACGGAACGGAGGCGCTATGACCAGCAGCAACACCGGAATCTGGCGGCCCCAGCATGATATGTCCGCCGAGTTGAATTTCCTGTCCCGCCCTCAAAGCCCCAACCTTGCGCGATGCCGCCGGACGATTGACCGAACGAGCACGAGAAGAGAGTTGGACCCACGAAGAACTTCTGGTCGCGTGCCTGCAGCGGGAAGTCTCCGCGCTTCTCAGTCGCTGACACATTCAGAATCGATCACGGAAATTGGGCCAGAACCCACGAAGATTGTCCGGGATAGATGGTGG
Organism: Rhodococcus globerulus; assembly: GCF_019334125.1. Lineage (NCBI taxonomy): Bacteria > Bacillati > Actinomycetota > Actinomycetes > Mycobacteriales > Nocardiaceae > Rhodococcus > Rhodococcus globerulus. The sequence continues at coordinate 2,776,390 of NZ_CP079698.1, read as the reverse complement.
ACACGGCGATTCCGGAGTGCAGGAGTTGCTGGCGACGGTGTCTGGATCCCGAATCGCGATAGCCCTCCTCCATTCGTGGGTAGATGTTGACTCCTCGACGTAGGCAAACAGGGCATCGCTGCATTGCGCCCGACGATTTGCGCTCGTCGAGTGATTCCCTGCTCGAGTGGTTGGCCTCGACTGGCCGTAGCCAGTAGTTTCGGGTGGATGAGTGCTTCGTCGTGAACTACTTTGATCACTACGAAAGCGCTGTTGCTTGTCGACCGGTGCCCGCCGGCGCCGAAGCCTGCGACGTGGTCAGGCCGTTGGCGCGACCAGTTCGGTTGATGCCGGCGTGAGCGGCGACTGCGTATCGCGCGGCGGGGTTTCGTGTCAGCGAATCACTAGGTCATGGTCGGTGGCGCTGAGAGTGACCGCTGCAATGTGGTTGCCGCGCATCCAGTCTCGGACAAACGCGTCAAGCGTGGGGTTCGATTCCCGAGTCGCGTATGCGTCCGCCGGGATTTCGATTGCCCCGACGAGGTGGCGTGGGTTGGCGTCGAGGCCGGGCCCGCGGGGTGTCATTCGGAGTCCGTCGGCGGTGTGCAGGATGACCGGAATGCAGGTGCCGTCCGGTGCGGTGACTGTCGCGGTCCGGGTGGTGGCGACGGGGTCGAAGTGTTCCACGTCCAACCGGTAGCCGGAGGGCTGTGCGTGCTGGCCGATCGCGTCGAGCATGCGCGGGTCCACCACGGTGTACGGAAATCCGATGTCGATCAGTGTCTGACCGTCGATGGTGCCGTTGCGGGCGGGCAGCGTTGTGGACAGGTCCCAAGGGGCGGCGGGGGCCAGGGTATCTGTCGAGCGGTCTGTCGGCGCGTTCTCGATCGGCGAGCCGAGGGGGTCCGCGCCCGTTGGTGTGAACTCCCACATGCCGCCTACGAGATCCTTGTGCCAGAAACCGGATTCGGTGCCGTTGCGGCCCTCCACGCGCAACTCGCGCCGATTCGGGCCGGGGCCGACGGAGTGCACACTGATCGCGGATGTGATCTCGCCGGGAATCTTGGGTTGGTGCACCCAGTCCGGCGCCGGCAGTTGGATTGCGGCGGTGCTGCGGTCGAGCGTTTCGGCGACGAGGTTGGGCGCGGACGGCTTACCCGACTGGTCGTCCCAGCTGTAGCGGAAGAAGATCGAGTCCGATCCCGACGAGTCGAAATCGAATGTGCGGGTGTACATGTCGCCGTACTTGTTCATCACGAAGGTGGTGGATCCGGCCGCCGACAACGAGTCGGCCTGGAACCGCCCGCCGAGCGGCCCGCCGATCTCGTAGCTGTCGTCGTTGGGTAGCCACGGGTCCGCGTACGTGATGCGGCTGCCGTCCCCGGTCAGCGCGGGGAGCATTGTCATCTTGCCAAATCCGACGAAGTGGATTCGTCCGGCGATGTCGGTGAAGGTTTGGTTGTCCCACGGCGACGACACGCTCAGCGCCCATCCGTTCGGACGGTCTCCTGGTAGTTGGCGGCCGGGGGCGCTCCACAGGGGTGCGCCCCACGCGGAGGTCCAGTTCCACACCAGCGGGTGCTGGGACGCGTTGTCCATCGTGTAGATCCAGCCGTTGTCGTCGACCGCGACGAGTTCGTCGTCGTCCAGCGATATCCCGACCAACCGGCCGCGCAGGCACTCGGGCATCGGTACGAATCGCCAGGGCTCGGTGGTAGGCGCGTCGGCTTCCCGCGGCCGGGTGAGCAGGTCGTGGCCGACGAGCGCGAAGTCCCAGAAGCGGTTGAATTGGGTGGTCGGCGTGCGAACCTCGACGGACTCCGGAGCGGTCGAGCCGGTGAACGTCGGCAATTCGGCCAGCCCGATGCGCCCTCCGCCCGATGGAGCGCCCGGCGGCAGCTGGGCGGTCCCGAACGGTACGCAGCTCGCTGGTCCGGCCTCGGCGGGTGCGGCCGCGGCGAGGGGAGTGGGCCACAGCAAGCCTGCAGCGAAGAGGACGCCGACACACAGAAGTCGCGTTGGGTGCGGGTGCAACACTCTACGGCTTGTGTCGATCATTGTCCGATTCTCGCATGCATCGACATGTCCACCGCGTTGCTGGTGAGGACGGTCCATCCGTGTCGAATGCGGCGCAGCGTGCTGATTGTGGCCTTGGACGTTGGTAGCGGATGCGTCGCTGCTCCACGGTGACAGTTTGTCCGTCCAGTCAGGCGGTCGGGTGATCGGTCGGCGTCATCGCGGTTAGCAGCGCGAGAAAGTTCCGGAATGCGGCAGGCATGTCCACCTCGTCCGGCGCCAAGAGCCACTGGATCTGTATGCCGTCGATGACAGCTATGAGTAGTGGTGCAGCTTGCTCGGGTGTGAGCCCGCCGGCCAATCGGTCCCCGAGCTCCGCGCGCAGCAATTCAGCCATGCCCTCTCGCACGGACGCATAGCGCTCGGTGAAGAACTCACGCGCTGGGTGCTGCCCGGTCGCGCTTTCGGCGGCGAGTGCGGTGAAGGTTTGGACGACTCCGGGCCGGTCGGCATTGAATTCCACGATTTGTTCGAGGTGCGACAGGCGCACATCCGTCGAGTTCGCGAGAAGGGCTGCGGCGTCCCATCGGTCGCGAGCGTCGAGCACTCCGATCAGGAGGTGCTCCTTGCTGGGAAAGTGGTGCAGCAGTCCGGGTTGCGTCAGGCCGACGCGCTCGGCGACGGCAGCGAGAGTGGTGCCGCGGTATCCGCGCTCCGCGATCTCGGCCATTGTCGCGTCGAGAATGGCCTCGCGCCGGGCCTCGGCCTTGACCGCCCGGCCACCCCGTTGTCGCTCAGTCATGCAGTGAGCCTATCGACGGAAGCGTTTCTCATCGCGCCTGGGTGAGGATGACGGCCATCAGTCCCGCGTCCTGGCTCTGGGTCGGCGCCAGAGCATTGCCAAGGTGACGGCCCCCGCGATGACGCGAACGGTGTTCAAGGACTTCAATTTCGAGTCTCGATGCGCAGGGTGAGAGGGCAGTCGGCCGACGAGGCACCGACGTGGAGATCATACGAACCGGGTCGGTAGCACCAACTACGGCTCTGCTCGTCCCAGACCTCGAACGCACGACGCGGCAGAGTGATTGTTGCCGTTGCGGTTTCGCCGGCCTCTGCCACCACGCTCGCGAAGCCGGCAAGCGCACGGGCGGGTCTGGACGGGTCGATGTCGGCGGCAGCGAGATACACCTGCACAACCTCGCGTCCCTGCCTAGATCCAGTGTTGTGGATGCGAACCGTGACGGTGTCGCCTTGCCATTCGACGCTCTCGTATTCCCACGTGGTGTAGCCGAGACCGTGTCCGAACGCGAACGCGGGTGCGACATCTGTTCGGTCCCAGGCGCGGTAGCCGATGAACAGGCCCTCGGTGTACGTGAGCTTGCCATCGACGGGTGTGACATCCGTGACCGGGCAATCTGCAAGTGTTGCGGGCCAGGTGGTCGGTAGCCGGCCACCCGGCTCGGTCAGTCCGACCAGAACATCGGCCAGTGCGGCGCCGGCTTCCTGGCCGGGGAACCAGCTCAGCAATACCGCCGAGACATCGTTCCGCCAGGGCATCTCCACCGGCGAACCCGAGTTCACGACAACGGCAGTTCGCGGGTTAGCGGCAGCTACGCGGGAGACCAATTCGTCTTGACGCCCCGGCAATTTCAGTGTGCTGCGGTCGAAGCCCTCGGACTCGACCTGGTCAGTTGTCGCTACGACAACGACGGCGACGTCCGCCGCCTTCGCGGCATCGACCGCCTCGGCCATCAGCTCTTCCGGGTCTCGTTGCGGCTCCTGGTGTCCCAGACTGAAACTGAGGATGTCGATCGGCGAACCCTCCATTTTCATCGGAGTGTGCTTCAGGACCACTTCGACAGGTTCTCCGGCAGTCAGTTCTACGGAGCCGCGGTCCTTCGGAGCACCGAAGAACAGCTCGAACGGATCGGAGCTTTCCAGGGGTTGGTCACCGTCGAATAGAGTTTCACCGCCGACTGTCAGGGTGAACATGCCGAGTCCCTTGGTGCCGAAGCGATGTGAACCACTCTCACTGGGTGTGAAAGTGCCGAGAAGCTCGATTGTGTGCAGCGCTTGGAAGTCGAGGCCTTCCGGGAGGATTCCCATCCATGTGATCATTCCGTTGGGCAGGTCGAGTTCTCGAAGCAGCGTTCCCGCAGCGTCGTAGCACCGGGCGCGTAGATCGAATCCTCTTTCGGCGGTACCCATCTGGTCGGTCAACGTTGTGCCGATGCTGTAGCTGAGCGAGCCCTCGGGCAGTGCTGCCGTCAGTCCGTCGAGTGGGGACACGACGGACTCGGGAAAGACCATTGCGGAGCCGCCACCGAGGACGCGGGCGTCGCGGGCGGCCAGTCCGATCAGTGCGACGGTGGTAGTGCTCGGGTCGATCGGCAGGATCGTCTCACCGCCGATGGGAGCATTGCGGGTCAGTACGAAGGAACGGCTGGCGATCTCGTGGGCCAGAGCGCGGCCGTCGACCGGCGCGGGGAGTTCGGTCACCGCAGGATTGGCGTCCTCGAGGAGGCCCGCGCGCGCCGCGAGCAGTAGGACTCGGCGCACTGCGTCGTCGACTACCGACTCGTCGACCTCGTCATTCCTGACTGCCTCGGCCAGTAGCTCTCCGTAGACGGAGCGGGGGCCGGGCATCGCGATGTCGAGGCCACCCAGAATCGCGCCAAGGGTCGAGCGCGTTCCCATCCAATCCGAGACTACGCAGCCGTCAAATCCCCACTCGCCCCGCAATACTCCGTTCAGAAGTTCGTTGTGCTCGCTCATGGTGGTGCCGTTGACGCTGTTGTACGCGGACATGATTGCCCAGGGTCGGGAGTTCTTCACGATGTCCTCGAAGGGCGCAAGGTAGATCTCGCGCAGCGCATTCGGGGACACAATGTTGTCGACGGACATGCGGTCCGTCTCGGCGTCATTGGCTACAAAATGCTTGACGGTGGCGCCGACGCCACCGGACTGCACCCCGCGGACGTAGCCGGAACCGATTGCGCCGGTGAGCAAAGGGTCCTCGGAGTAGGCCTCGAAGTGTCGGCCGCCAACCGGGGTGCGGTGCATGTTCACGGTCGGAGCGAGCAACAGGTGCACGCCCTTGCGCCTGGCTTCCTGCGCGAGCAGAACTCCCGCACGCGCGATCAGGTCAGGATCCCAGGTCGCGGCCATTGCGGTGGGCGACGGCAGCAGAATTGACGGATCGTCCGGTCCCCAGAAGACGCCTCGCACACCTACCGGTCCGTCGGACATCACCAGCGACCCGAGCCCGATTTGCGGGAGGGCAGGAAGGGTCCACATGTCCTGGCCCTGGAGGAGTCGTGCTTTCGCATCCAGGTCGAGCTTGGCGAGTGCTGATTCGACGGCCTCGTAAGTTGCTTCGTCCCGCAATGTGCACTCCTTCGACATGGTGTGGGTTGGTTGCCCGTCCGATGGAAACTCATCGTGCCATCAAACTTAATAAATGATAGGTGTTGTTACTAAAACGTTATATATTGGCTTGGCCATGCCGAAGGTGCTTCTCCGGCAAGCGAACTCGAAGTCGTAACGATTAGATTACAAAGCCTTAGTTGGATTAGGTCTCGTCGTTAGGGTGCATCACATGAAAAGTCTGATGAGCAAAAGTGTCGTGCTCCTCGCCGCTGCAACTCTGGTTCTGCTGGGATCAGGCGCCACAGCGCAGGCGGGTGGAACCAGAGAGCCTGTCGCAAACGGCAGAACCGTCGATGGCACGTACTCCGAGCGAGGTCCGTGGGAGGTGACCAGTCAGCAAGGTTTCGGTTGCTGCGACTCCTCTGGTAACAAGTTCGACGTCTGGTATCCCACTGACCTGGGTGCGAACGGAGATCGGCACCCGATCATCACTTGGGGCAACGGGACGTGGGCACACCCCTTCCAATACGACTATCTGCTCTCGCACCTGGCATCGTGGGGGTTCGTGGTGATCGCGGCCGACAACACCAATACGGGCACGGGTCAGGAAATGCTGGAGGCAGTGGATTTCCTCCGACATGAGGACAGCGATCCGTCGAGCATTTTCTATCAGAGTTTGGATACCGGCAATGTCGGTGCGATGGGGCACTCTCAGGGGGCGGTCGGTGCCCTCAACGCGGCGATCAGCTCCGGCGGCGAACTGAAAACAGCTGTCCCCATAGAGCTTCCAGGCCAGTACATGTGTGGCCTGCCCAAAGCGGATGCGGCGATGAACGTCTGCACGGATCCGCGGGCGCTGACCACAGGTTCTGTGCTGTACGTGAACGGCTCCAACAGCCCCATTTCGCAGTCGATCCAGCCGTTGCCGTGGGACTTGATCGGAGCGCAGTCCGCGGAGGGCTATTTCGGTGCCACCCCGGACTCTGTTCCGAAGGTGCGCGCGACTCTGAACGGTCCTAACCACAACGACATTCAAGGTCAACCCGGTTGCCCGGCAAACGATCCGGGCTGCGTCGACGGAGTGCAGGGGTTCCTTGGTGTTCTCACTGCGTGGAACATGGACAATTTGCGCGGAGACGCGCATGCGCACAGTGCCTTCATCTCCGGGGCCGGTGAGCTGTTCAGCCTGCCGGCGTGGAGTAACCAAGCTAGCAACATCATCAGCTGACGCCGAGGACCTGCACGAGCGAAAGTCAGCGAGTGGCAGTTGCGGTGATCTGGCTCAACACGCACAGCCAGCGGCCATTCCGTCGAACGAAGACATCGGTAGTCCACTCGTCGGCGTCGAATTGTCGGCCGCGGTAGTGCGCCGTGTTCGTCAACCGCGCTGTCAGAACCGCGGTGTCACCGTAGGTGCGGACTCTGGCGTCGTTGACCCGGTCGAACGTCGAGTGGGTGAGCTCGCCAGACTGGATGATAGACAGGAATTGTTCTTTGGACGTGATGCCCGAATCGGACACGATCACCCAGTCGTCCGCCATGAATCTGCCGATTCGTTCGGCATCGTTCGAGACGATCGCCGTGGACCACTGCTCGTGGATCGCGAGTATGTCTGCCTGCACGTCATCACCCGTGCCTGTTGTGACGTCCTTGCCCATCATCGCTCCTCGGCGCCTCTAATTGATCGTGGCCGTCACGGCGTTGCGCGCCGCAGTGTCGCCCAGGCGCCGGCGATGCACGCGATGGTCAGGACGAGAGGGAGCACCGCCATCGGCACCACCCGTGGGACATCGACAAACCACGAACCGATCGCCGGCCACCAGCGGGCCCAGGTGATTACGATCGCTGACAGGCCGAGCGCGCCGAAGAGTCCGGTGAGGGAGGCAAGCAGACCGGTGATCCGCCACCGCTGGTAGATCGCACCCGTCAGCATCGCGATCGAACTGGTCAGCAGCAGCGTAGCGAACAGCGCCAACAGCTGCACGGCCGTGCTGTCGGTGAAATAGCGTGCGATGCCAAACATGCGCATGTGCACACCCCAGCCGTTGGTAGCGGACTCCACCACTGACAGCAGCTGCAGCGCGATTGCGAAGATCGCGGACTGTGCCAGCGCCATCACCGTTGTGGCGGTGAAGAACTCGCGGCGAGTCACGCTCAGTCCGAGTGCGAACGGGAATGTCTGGGCCATCGACTGGAGGTAGAAAGCGAGCACGAAACCGTAGACGGAGAACACGCTGCCGGTGAAGCCCTCGTCCTGCTCGTTCCTGACGATCGCGTAGATGGTGAAGCTGATCAGGAACGAGACCAGCAGAATGCCGACCGGCCAGGCGATCAGCAGCGGCCATGCGACCGTATGCAATTGGAGGACGGAACCGATCCGGGACCGGGTGGGCGCCTTCGGGATCGTCCGGGGCGCGGTCGTCGTGATGCTCATACGGTAGTCTCCCTGCGCTGTGTGGTGGTCGCGATGACAAGTTCCTGCAAAGATGCCGGCTCCAGTTCGACCCCAGCCTCCCGTAAACGGTTCCGCTCGGTATCGGTCACGCCGGCCTGCACCGTGATTCGGGCGTGGGAGCCGAGGGACTCACGGTGCAGAACCGTGCCGGACGCGGCAAAAGCATCTACAGCAGCGAGGGGACCGGTTGCCACTACTGCGCGGCTGCGCAGTGTGTCCGCGTCCTCGTCGAGCACGATTCGGCCGTGGTCGACGACGATCACGTGCTCGAGCAGATTGGCTACCTCGTCGATCAGGTGAGTCGAAAGCACTACGGTACGTGGATGTTCGGCGTAGTCGGTAAGAAGTCGGTCGTAAAACAGTTGGCGTGCAACGGCATCGAGACCGAGGTACGGCTCGTCGAAGAGCGTCAGCGGCGCGCGGGATGCGAGCCCGATTATTACCCCCAGTGCCGACCGCATACCGCGCGAAAGCTTCTTTACCTTGCGGCCCAGAGGAAGTTGGAAGTCGTCGAGCAGTGCCTCGGCGAACGTGTGGTCCCACTTCGGCAACAGATGGCTCGCGGCGGTGAGTACGTGCTTGACCCGGAGGTCTTCGGGGTATGTCTGGCTTTCCTTGACGAAGCACACGTTCGCCAGCACGTCAGAATTTTCGAACGGGGCGGCGCCGAATACCTCGACCTCGCCGCTGGTGTGCAGGTCCTGCCCGGTCAGGATCTGCATGATCGTCGTCTTGCCCGCGCCGTTACGGCCGAGCAGGCCATAGATCTTGTTGTGCTCGATCTCGAAGGAGACGTCGGAGAGCGCGTCGACATCCCCGTATCTTCTGTTCACTGCGCGCATCGAGGCGGCGAGTTCGAAGTCGGTGAAACGCCTGATGTCGGACTCGGTCGTTGTCATGCTCGCGTTCATCGGGCCACCTTCCTGTCGTCCAGCATGGATTTGAGTTCGTCGAGGGGAATCTGGAGACGTTCGGCTTCCGCTACGAGCGGCTCGATGTACTGACGTGAGAATGCTTCTCGGCGTCTGAACCTGAGTGCGTCGCGCGCACCGAGAGTGACGAACATTCCGATTCCTCGTTTCTTGTAGAGGATCCCCTCGGATACGAGCTGATTGAGGCCCTTGGCTGCCGTCGCAGGGTTGATCCGGTGGAACGCCGCAAGTTCATTGGTCGAGGGCACCTGCCCGTCCTCGGGTAGTGAGCCGTCGATGATCGAGCTTTCGATCTGCTCGGCGATCTGCTGGAACAGTGGTCGTCCGTCGTCGATCACGATGATCCACGACCGGGGCTCACTGGTTCATTACTCATGTAATGAACCATAGAACTTAGTGAGGGGTGTTGGCAACCCCGAGGCCTCATGCCCGACCAGTTCGGTGAAGCGGCACGAGCGTCATAGCGTCGAAGAATCCGGTGGTGCTGCATAGTGAGTCGAATCGATACGCGATTTCTCGGGAGGTTGGCTGTGAGTCTTCGGATTGTCCCGGCACTAACCGGAGTGGTCGTCGTTCTCGCCGGACTTGTTGCGGTTGCATGCACTCCTGACCAGAATTCGCGCGATGTCGCCGGAATCGAGCAGACGCCGAATCCCCGATACTTTGCCGAACGGCCCTCCGATGCACCGATGAACCCATCCGTACATTGCCTCGATGCAGACTTCGCGAACATGAGCGTCGACGAATCGGTTATCTATTGGCAGAACATTTTCGACGACCAACGCATCCACTACCCGGAGCAGTCGTTTCCCTCTCGCGAGGACCTGGAGAATCAGAAGCGGGCCGAATGGTCACACGTGGTGAACGACTCGGTGCCGACTGGGGGTGACGCAGCCTTTGCTCGGGACGTGTGTGGGTTACCGCAATTGGACGGCGCCCTGTACAACGGGATCGCTCTGAGGGAGCTTCGTGGTCACGCCGCCGAATTAGGCCGCCGGGCGTGTACGTCGATCGCGGAGCAGGGAACCGCCGGACTGTGGCAATCAGTGCAGGCTCTGGAATTCGATCGTTCGGACATCGCCGCCCACGAATACTTGATCCATTCCGCGATTGTCCATGTGTGTCCGCAGCTTTCGGATTTCGCAACGGGATCGGCTGGTATCGAGCAGTGTGCCGACTTGATTCCCGATCTGTCAGCGCGGCCTGAGGAGGGTGTTTTCTGCGTCAACTAGTGATACCCCCGCTCCGGCCGGAATCCACAGAGCATCAAAGTTGGGCGACAACATCCGACGGACACCGTAGGGGAAAGGAATCGACCGTCGAGGTCATGATCCATGGAATGGATGTCGGCACCGGCAGAATTCGATCAACCCCGTGTAGTAGTCCATGACGACGATCTCGGCGCACCGAGCGGGCTGCGGTTTGAGTTTGAGGCAGCGTTCGATCAACCCTCGTCCCAGGGAGGGAGAGGGGTGAGTGCAGTTTGCACATTGACCGGGGCGATCCGCGACGCGGACGGCGGCTGGGTGTATCGCAGGCATAGAGCCATGGTGACAACACGCGGTTATGCGAACAATGATTTGACTCTTGCGGAAATTATGTGATGGTCGTTGCAGTGCCCGCTGAACGTTCCTTCGCGTTGTTCGATCTTCGCCCGCATCCTCGAACGCGCCAACTGCGCCAATACTTTCGGTTCATCAAGGCGACCACTAGGCCGGGCGGAGACGACATCCCCTATGCCGCAGGTAGATCGAGGTGCTCGCGGAGTGTGTCGGTCGTGTATTCGGTGCGGTACACGCCACGGTCCTGTAGCGCAGGGACGAGCTTGTCGACCAGGTCGTCGATCGAATCCGTCAGATGGTAGGGGTTGATGTTGAATCCGTCGACCACTCGGTGTCGGACCCAGTACGCCCAGCGGTCTGCGATCTCGCCGGCGGTCCCGGCGAGGTACCGAGAGTTCGGGGCGACCTCGAGGACCAGTTGCCGGATGGAGAGGCCCTTCTCGTCGGCGAGCGCACGCCAACGGGAGATCTGGTCGAGCTTGCCGGTGCGGTCCGCGATCTGAATCGTGCCGCGAGACGGATCGAGTTCACCGTCGATAGGGTCGATGTCCGGCAGGGGGCCGTCGGGGTCGTACGCCGAGAGGTCTTGCCCCCAATAGTGTTCGAGGTAGGCGATGGCACGATGCGGGTTGTACGCGTTCTCGCGGAGCCAGCGGGCCTTCTCATCGGCTTCCTCCGGGGTGTCGCCGATGATCACGGTGACGCCGGGCAGGATGCGGAGCGAATCCGCGGACCGGCCGTGTGCGGCGAGCCGCGACCGCAGATCGCGGGCGTAAGCGGCGGCGTCGTCGAAGTCGCTGTTTGCCGAGAACACGACGTCGGCGTGGCGCGCCGCCAGTTCCCGGCCACCGTCCGAGTCGCCGGCCTGGAACAGCACCGGCCGCCCCTGCCTACTACCCGGAACGGTTGATATTGCGCTGGCGCGCAACAGGTCGGAAGTCCGGGTGAGATTCCCGGCGTGGCCGTCCGGCAGCCATGCGTCGGAGGCGGCGCTCGATGCGACGTCGCCGAGAGACCATGTGGCCCAGTACTCCTTGGCCAGTTCTACGAGTTCGGTGGCCCTTTCGTAGCGGCGCTCGTGGGGGAGCCACCCGCCTCGCCGGAAGTTCTCACCGGTCCAGGCGTTGTCGGTCGTGACGATGTTCCAGCCGGCTCGTCCGTCGGACAGGAAATCCAGGCTTGCGAGCCTGCGAATCAGATCGATCGGCAGACTGTATGTGGTGTTCTGGGTGGCGACCAGGCCGATCCTGTCGGTTGCGCCCGCGAGCGCAGCCAGTTGTGTGATGGCGTCGGGTCGGCCGGCGATGTCGGTGGACAGCACCGCACCCCGGTTCTCCCGTACTCGCTGGCCGTCCCCGAGGAAAAAGGCGTCGAACAGCCCGCGCTCGAGAGTCTGGGCGACCTTCAGGAAAGTGTCGGGGGAGACTTGATCTGCGGCCTTCGGGTCCTCCCATACGGTCTGCGGTCCGATCCCCGGATAGAACACACCGAGGTGAACCTGCGCCTCGGCGTCGTAGGGCGCTCCGGTGTTCGGAGTGGTCATGGCGAAACTCCTCTGGCTCTGAACTAGCGGGTTGTGGACGATGCGTAGCGGCTGACGGGACGCTCGAGCCCGAGCGTTTCGCGCAGGGTTGCGCCGATCCGAGGGGCGCGGTGCACCGATAATTCCTGCAGCGTAGGAACGACGCTCTCGCGCAGGACTTTCAGATCGGTTGTGACGACGGCGGGGTGGATCCGGACGCCATCGACGATGCCGGCAAGGGAACTCAGCAGATCGACGAGGTCGGGTGCCGAACCGGTGAAACGGAGCCGTCCACGGTCGGGCCACGGCGAATGCTCGTCGAGCGCGGCGAGCCGCGACTGTGCCGTCTGGTCGGGGGTGTCGAAAACTACCTCGATGTCGGCGAAGGTGAGACCCTGTTGCCGGGCCGCCTCTTCGGCGATCGCGGACGTGTCATGGCCCGACACCAGCACGACGTCGAGGAGGTCCGACACGCCGAGATCGGCGTCTCCCACGACGACTATCTGGCCCTGCGGGGACCGTGGAGTGATCAGGGGGCCGACGACGTCGAAGAACTCGCCGGAGAACCGGACGTGGTGGACCTTGTCCGGATCGAGGTAGCGGCCGGTCGCGGGGTCGCGGACGACAGCGTCGTCCTCCCACGAATCCCACAGTCGGCGTGCAAGGTCCACGACGTCCCGGACCTCGCGGCTCGCGGCCTCGGCGCTTCGGGGCTCGAAGCCGACGGCTTCGTTGACGTCGACGGAGTTGTCCGCACCGACCACCCAGGCAGCGCGGCCTCTTGACGCGTGGTCGAGGCTGGCGAGTTGGGTGGCGAGGTGGAACGGTTCGGTTGTCAGGGCCTGCACTGTCGGGGCGAGCCCAACCTGCCCTGTCGTCGAGGCGAGGTACGCCGCGCGAGCCCCAGCATCCAACCTGCCCACCGGGTGCAGTGTGCCCTCCGGCACCACCCTGTCGTCGAAGGTGACAAATGAGAATCCGGCTGCCTCTGCGGTCGCTGCGCTCGACCGAAGAATCCGAGGCGATAGTAGCTCGGCGGGTGGGTGACCCCACACCCGCCATGCAGCGGGATGGCTTCCCGCGCCGTCCAACTCGATTGCAAAGTGCAAGAAACCAGGTGATCCAACCACGACCGGGGACCTTTCGAATGAGTGCGGACACGCGCCGGGCTCTACCCTCACCCTGCGCGCTTGCGGAATCAATTGCAGATGCCGCCGGGTCGTCACCTGGAGCACCCCACCGCGCGGGAGGGTTGCCGACCAGCAAGCCAGGGCTTGATGCTGGTGCTCATGACCGTGGCTCAAATCTAACACGGACAATCATCGCCGAAAACCTTTGCACCCCAACATGGAACGCTGCTTATCCGGTTTTTCGGGTGGTGTCCAGCATTGAGATCCGGCTGATTCGAAGATGTGCGGTGCTCGGGTCTTCCTGGTTGCGTATCTGGCTCGACGGTTCGACCTCGTCCACCGGTACCAGCTCGAACTGGAAACGCATCATGACTCGATGTAACTCTATCGCCGCATATTCCGTCCACAGGCTTTCGCGCGAGAGCATCTGAGAAGGTGGGTATCTCGGTGGTCGGCATCGAGGGATAATGAAGGCGAAGTCGGTTTATGCGCAGACCTGGATCATTCTGCACCAACGGAAAAGCGCTCCCGGACAGAACGATTCCCTAAGCGGGTACGTGTAGCACTCCGTTTAGGGGTTTCGCTCCGTCGTTGAGATCTACAAACTTCGACAGCTCAGCTCAAGTCCGCGATGATTCGCTCCGCGAGAGGCTTGGACGACGCCGGGTTTTGTCCGGTGTACAGCTTGCGGTCCACTACGACGTAGGGGGACCACGCCTCAGCATTCGAGAACTTGCCGCCCTGCTCGCGTAGCTTCGTTTCGAGCAGCCACGGAGCCTTGTCCGCCAAACCTGCCTGGGTCTCCTCTTCGTTGGTGAAGGAGGTCAGGTTGTAACCGTCGAACAGCCAGCTTCCATCGGATCTGCGCGCGGGGAGCAACGCTGCCGGTGCGTGACAGACTGCCGAGACAACCTTGCCTGCGTCCAAGAATTTCACGAGAAGCTCGCCGAAGGCTTTGGACACTGCGAGATCCTCCATCGGCCCGTGTCCGCCTGGAACAAAGACCACGTCGTAGGTATCGGAGTCGATTTCTTCGAGAACGTGGGGTGAGTTCAGCGCCGGCTGCAGATCGGCAATGTACTTGCGCATGCGATCAGCGCCCTCCTGACCTCCATTGACCTCGGGGGCAAGGCTTCCCTCATCGACAACCGGGACCTTGCCTCCGGGTGTTGCGATCACGATGTCATATCCGGCATCGACGAACGCCCGATGAGATTCGACCAGCTCCTCGGCCCAGTATCCGGTGGGGTGGGCGGTCCCGTCGTTGAGCGTCCAGTGATCTGCAGAGGTGACGGCAAACAGCAACTTGGTCATTGCATAACCTTTCGTCGGAGACAGGACCCGAAGACAGGCCCAATCGGTGAAACAGCGTCAGTCAATGCAACACACTGGTCCGGAGAGAATTCCGCATCGGCCGCCTCGGGTGAGATGAGTCATGTCTACCCCGCAGTTGCGGAGCAGCTTTGTGTGTAGAGAATTTTTAATGTTTTTCTGCTGCAATATGTTTGATCGGCAAGCGATCCCACGATGGCCGAATGTTACAGTCGGGTCTCAATTTCAACCGGCGGAAAGCGCGTATACCTGCGCAAACCCCGAGGTGAACACTGTTAGGCATCGAAACTTCGGTTCACAGCGGCCGCCATTCGTGATTGCATGGGTCGTGATCCAAGGAACGCAATAGAGGTACACAGCAATAGAGGTACACCGGTGCCTCGACAAATGCGCAAGTGCAAGGAAACGAAGAGAGCGAACGCGATCGAAATGACCACGCCGCAAAAAAGTATCGACCCCGACCTCGAAGTCGATTGGGTATGGGAAGACGGGCAACTACGAGGCGTGGCGGCCGACGGCGCCGTGAGGCTGACTGCGAATCTCCAACGTGCCCAATGGTCATGGGGTTCGTACACACTCTTTGCCGAGCAATTGGGAGACCAAGTGTGGCTCACATTCGACAAGGTTGTCGATGAAATCGGACGCCTCGGTATCGCGGACACGACTGCTGTCGAGGTATTCGCCCCGTGGATGGGGCAAGCCGCGACACCACTTCGGGCACTCAATTCTCCGTTGACGAAGGAAAAGCTGTCAGCCCTGCCGGCTGAAGCTGAAGTTCCGGATTTTGCCTACGCCGTTGTTGCAGAAGCTGTTCGGATTTTCGAGAATCCCCAAAACCCAAATCTCACTGCAAGGTTCTGAGCGGAAACTCGTGGGTAGTGGCGGCCCACTGCGTCTGACTCAAAGCGGTGCTCGATCGTCTTATGGCGCTCACGGGTGTGAGACCTGTTGCTGTATAACGCTTGCTGAACTCAGTCGCGGAAGTAGACGCGAAATGCATTGCGCACAAGACGGATTCTCCGCGAAGGGGTGAAGCGCCGGAACCTGGTCGTCGTGTTGATTCGTGCGCGTAGACCGACTCGTACGCGTGGTACCTATTCAAAGGATGAAAAGTACTCGCGAAGTGCGTCGTGCGACTCGGCCAGTACCGTCTCGTCGCCGGACGGGTTGGTCCGGAAGGCGTACTGAGCAAGTCGCTCGATAATTTCGACGGCAATGGCGCACTGTAGGTGTGACAAGCGGTTGAAGCGTGGCGCGTGAATTTCGAACTGCTCGAAGACGAGAACAGCTATCTCGTCGCACCAGATCTGGTCGAGACTACGGATGCTCGCATTCAGATGTTGCCCGACCCACAGTTCGCGAATCAGTGGAATTGTGTACTGCTGTCTGTAGTGACCGACCAGGATGTCGACAATCTCGGTCCACGTCGTTCGCGAACGATTGTTGAACTGACGGGTGATCAGCCCGTACGAGTCGATCATGCATCTCCGTGCGAGTTCGTCCAGAACCCGCTCAGGAGAGTCGAAGAACGGTAGCGGATTTCGGTGTCGTTCTGTTGTCTTCCGTTTTGCGACGGCGACGCCGACGAGTGCTGCGATGGGGAAGATCCCGAGCAATGTGTACTGCCTCTTCGAATCTCTACCGCGGCGCCTGTACGTGACTGGGAACCGAGTCGCGTCACGCTAATCGGCGATGCGATCCACGCGATGAGTCCGGTACTGGCGATGGGAGCAAACACTGCGATGCGGGACGCGTCCGAGTTGACCCGGACGCTCGCTGAAGCCAGGAGCACTCACGCGTCGCTGGTTGAAGCGGTCGCTGATTATCAAGCCGAAATGGCAGCGTATGCGTTTCCGCTTGTGGCCAACGCCCGGGAAACGGGCCGAACCCGCGTCGGGCAAGCCTGATTTTTGCCTTCGCTGCCGACTTGACTCAAGTTCGCTGTCCGAGAATCTGCGGGCTACGGCGACAACCGTATGAGGAAGGGCTGGAAAGACTTGCGGCCGTGAACAAATACCTCCGGATAGGATCTTTAGTTGCGTTGTCGGTTTACCCAGATGCCGCGCAGGAGCATGAGCACGCTTAGGCAAGCGCCCCATCCAAGCGCGGACAGCACCACGCCTACGCCTGCTTGGCCGGTGGCATCAGTACTGGCTGCAACGCTGAATGCGGTCGTGAATCCTGCTGTCGTACCTACAGCGGCGGTGAAACCACCTGCCGTGGCCCAACGCGAGAAATGTGCAGCGACGAAACATGCCAGAATCACGGTTATTCCGCAGGCGACCACCTGCCAAGTGGGGAACTGGGTCGGTGCCGGCAGGCCGGGCCTACGGAACTCGCCCCGATAGTCGACGGACCAGCTCAGCCAGCCCACACAGGACAGAAGTCCCAGCAAGAACGCGACCAGGCCGGTAGTCCACAGCCCCAGCGGACCCCCGCCGGCTGGCTGCGTAGCTGCGGATCGGTTCGACGATTGCTCGGGTCTAGTTCGCTCTGATCGCCAGATTGACGAGATGATGCCTGCACTGATCATCGTGGGCACTCCGACGAAGATGAGCACCATCCAAAGAAACTGCGGTAGAGCAAATTCGGAATCGACGGTCATTATAGGAGTATGCACCTGGCATGTTTATTGTCGTGGGAACGTGATCCCGATGCGTACGCGAAGTTCTCTTGATGCGTTAGTCGATCTGCACGACAATCGTGCGAGCGCGTCCCGCGACATTCAGCGGGTTCATGCCGACGACGATACCCAGTGCCCGCCCCGGCCTGTTACTGTCTGGATCTCTCTGTCTTGGGCGGAGTCTGCAGAACTCTAGGCTTTGGTTTGTGGCCGCGCACGAAGGGGCCCGTTGTGTGCAACGGTAGCGATCAGTGCGGGAACCACAATGGCTGATACCGCGAGGACTGCACAGAGAAGCGATCCAAGTAGGGGCCGATCGAACCAAAGTTCTTGTGCCAGTATCAATGCACCTAGTATCGAAACACCGGCACCGACGCCTCGAAGAGCGGACACACGCAGAGGCGGCCTGATGGGGTATTGCCCCGTGACGATCGGCAGCCGACGCCCGGCATTGATCGTCGACAACCGCACTGCGTACAGCCAGTTCAAACCTGTTGCAACGATCAGTAAGATCACACCAAGCACTATCATCTCTGGACCATACCGAATGGCGCGCTGGGGCAGCCGACTTCACCTGATTTGCGAATTGTTCCGACTCTGGGCTGTCCGCCCGTCTTGGTCTATGGAGGCGGGCAATAACATGGTTCGATGCGACATGGCCGGAGTGCCAGCGTGTCCACGCTAACGCGTCGTCCGTGACGGAGACCGGTACAACTGACCGATGGGAACATTTCACTCGCAGCGACTCCGCCCGGTACTGCTGGCGCTCATCGCTGTTGTGGTAGTCGTCTTCGGACTTCTCTGGTGGACAAAGGCGATCACCTTCACGAAGACCGCGTTCGTAGAGTTCAGTGTTCCTCCTCCGTCTGCGCATGTAGTCGATACGTATCAATCCAGATACATTGCCTACGAGAGCTTCGACTCTTCGGAACTGGTTGGGATGATGAGTAATCGGCTCGCGGCCGCACACGGTGGCACAGTATCCGACTACTCGAAAGCATTGACCGTGACTCGGGCACCTGATCGCTCTGGAATGACCTTGACAGCTCGCGGGCGAACACCCGATGCCGCAGAATTGCTGTTGATTGACGCTACCGACACACTCAATGGGATTCTCCGCCAACTCGCTGTTCGAGTGCCCACACTCACGGTCGATCCCGACAACTGAATTGAGCAGCGAGACGGTTTTCGAGATCGGGCGGTGTACTCGCGTAGGCACTTCAGGCCTCACTGGAGGTGGCGGAGGAAGAACCGGCCGGCATCGTCCCCCGCGAACTGCGGGACGCCAGTATGCCCACCCATGTTGGCCTGCAGCGTTTTCTCTTGGGATCCGAAGGCGTCGAACAAGTCCAGTGCCAACTGTCGGTCGTTTCCTTCGTCGTCCCACTGCAACAGAACGTGCAGCGGAATCGTGACCTGACGGGCTTCGTCGAACATGACGCGGGGCACGAAACTCCCGGCGAAGAGACCGGCGGCCACGATTCGCGGTTCGACCACCGCCAGCCGGATACCGATAGCGATCACCCCACCCGAGTACCCGACCGGGCCGCGGATCTCGGGCAGTGAAAGCAGGGCGTCCAGGGTGGTCTGCCACTCCGGGACCGCCTTCTCGACCAGCGGGAGGACCAGTCGGTCGATGATCTTCTCGTCAACCGGCTCGCCGGCCGTCAGCGCCCGATGTAGATCGGCGCGGGCCTGCTCGGCTTCGGTTGATCGGGGCCGGTCACCGCTCCCGGGGAGCTCGATGGTGGCCGCGGCGAAGCCGTTCGCCACGCAGTGCCGGGCTCGTCCCGCCAGCCGGGGGTACATTTTGCGGAGTCCGCCGGGGTGTCCGAGCATGATCAGTGGCGCCGGCGAGGACGTGGGCGTCCACAGGGTGCCGGGGATCTCGCCGAGGGTGAAATCGCGTTCGAGGCTGCCGTTTTCGAGGCGCCGTTCGGTGGTGAAATGCATGGTCGTGCCTTTCGGGAGTGCTCGTTGAACGGCGCTCCCGGACGACCTATCGCCCGACCGTGACCCTGAGAAGGAGCACCCACGTCGATACGTTCACGGGTACCACCTCCTCGTTCTCTCGCACGGCTTCGAGGAGAGAATAGCAGTGGCTGTCGTCTTCGCCAACAGATTTATCGGTGTTCACCGAGGCCGAGATTTCCACTCAGGGCGACGCGCAGCATCAGACCGAGGGCGAGCGAGTATCCGAACGTCCAGTGCAGCTCTGGCATTGTGTCGAAGTTCATGCAGTAGATGGCGCAGATCAAGGTGGGTGTGAATAGTATTGCGGCCCAAGCATCCAGGATTTCAGGTGGTACCCGTTGCCACTCGGACCCGACCAACCGATCAGAGAGGACGAGGTCAAGCTTCTCGCCGTGCACATTCCACATCTACCCATCGATGCCGAACTCGACTTGCACTCACAGGTATTCACCACGGTCGCAGCCGAGGAGTTCGATTGACATGCAAAGCGATTCGAGGCAGAAACCTCGGTTTGCACTCTGTCCTTGGGACGGTGCTCGTTCGGTCGAGTGGAATAGACGACATCCAGCCGCCGGCGTCCCCTTGTGCCCAAGCCGGAACCGCCTAAATCGTTTGCAAAAGGTTCTTAATACATTTACCTTTGGGACGTGCATTTGTACTTTCTCTAAGACGGCTGAGTAAGGCCTTCCGCGCTCGTCGAGTCATCCGAGCTTGCGGCGGCCGCTCGTTATCGACCCCTGCGTGGGGTCGCCGTCTTCGGCGTACCTGTTTGCCATTGGCAGCCGGTGGGCCTTCTCTAAGGATCCGAATGCTCACTTCTACGAACCCTCAATCCATGCGCCAACGCGCCCAGCTGATCGCTTCCGACGTATCGGTGATGCGCGGTGCGAACCCGGTCTTGAACCACGTCGACCTCAATGTCACTCCTACATCGCGTATCGCCATTGTGGGAGAGAACGGGCGAGGGAAATCCACCCTCCTCCACGTGCTCGACGGAACCCTCAGTCCTGACTCCGGCACGGTGCAACGCATCGGAACACTTGGTGTCGCGGAGCAGGAGATGCCGGCGCACGACGATCGAACAGTCGGTCAAGCCGTCGCGGAGGCGATAGCCGAATCGATCGCGGCGCTGGCGTCACTCGACGCTGCCATACTCGCGATATCCGATGGAACCGCCGACGGCGCGCAGCGATACTCGGCCGCATTGGAATATGCCGAAGTGCTGAACGCTTGGGATGCCGAGCGACGGGTGCACATAGCCCTCGAAGCGCTCGACGCAGAAACCGATCCTGACCGGTTGCTTGACACTCTCTCCGTTGGGCAGCGATACCGCGTACGTTTGGCCTGCCTTCTGGGTGCCGATGACGATTTCCTGCTACTCGACGAGCCCACAAACCACCTCGACCGAAGTGGTCTCGAATTCCTGACTGTGCGGCTGCGAGAGCGCCAGGGAGGCGTCGTTGTCGTCACCCACGATCGCGCACTGCTCTCCGATGTTGCGGAGACCATCGTGGACCTCGATCCCTCACCCGATGACCGGATCCGCCTGTACGGCAACGGCTACGCCGGCTACCGCGAGGGCCGCCTCGCCGAACGCACACTCTGGGAACAGAAGTACGACCACCAACAAGCCGAACATGCCCGACTGAAAGACAGTCTCAGCTCAGCGCAGAACCGTCTCCAATCTGGATGGCGACCGGAGAAGGGAACGAACAAGCACGGTCGCGCGACGCGCGCGGGCGGGCTCGTGCAGAGCGTTCATCGCCGCCAGGAGCAGCTCGAAGCGCACGCGGTGACGGTGCCGGAACCACCCCAGCAATTTCGGTTCCCTGAACTAGCAACAACAGCCGGTCAGGTGTTGGTGAGTGCGGATCGGGTCTGCGTAGCGGCGCGCTTGGGCTGCCAGGTTTCCTTTACGCTCTCTCGCCGCGATCGCCTCGTCGTAACCGGCCCCAACGGTGCCGGGAAGTCGACGCTGTTGAGCGTGGTAGCCGGTGAACTGCAACCGAGTACGGGTTCCGTCCGGAGGTCGCAGGGCACCCGTCTCGGGTACCTCCGTCAGGAAACCGATCTGCCCCTGCACAGGCGGGCGGGTGAGGTCTATGCCGCTCACCTCGACGCGCTCATTGCAGCGGGGACACTCGAGCCGTCCGATGCAATCGGGCTCTCGCACCTCGGCCTCCTGCGCGCGCGTGAATCGAGCAAGCGGATCGGTGAACTGTCGATGGGACAACAACGTCGTCTCGACCTCGCGATGGTACTAGCCGGCAAGCCGCATGTGCTCCTACTCGACGAGCCGACGAACCACCTCTCAGTCGCCCTCGTCGACGAACTCACCGAGGCATTGGCCGCGACCTACGCCGCGGTCGTTCTCTCCACCCACGATCGCCAACTTCTTCGCGACGTCGACGACTGGCCCCCACTGCAATTGACTGAAACGGCCCTGAGCGGGGAATCGGTATGAACAACAATTCCGATACCAGCGATCTTCATCGTTGCGGGGCTGATCCCACCGCGTCGCAATGGGAAAGCTGATGTGTACGAATGCCTCTCGATGTTCTGAGATTGCTTCCCGTATGGAGATCCCGAACGTCCTGAACGTTCGCGGTGCCACCGCCCAACAACCGACCCCGCCCGCCACCCGCAAAACCGAACGCGCATCGAACCGCCGAGGCCGATCAATACCGACCCGATCGAGTCGAATGAGGCATTCTCGCACGTATCTACTTGGCCTCAGGCGATCCTCCATTGTGGCCGTTCGGCGATTAAGGAAAGCACGTCAAGCGTGGCTATCGTCTTGTCGAGTGACGTCAATCGGGCCGCGAAGCCATCGGCGCCGATCCCTTGACTGACACCGATGTTTGTCAGATCTAGCTTCGGGTAGTGCCTTGAGTGTATGAATCGCAACGTATGTCTCCGTACCGAAACTGGAGGATTCACATGCCGGAGGACAGGAGCAGTCCCTGCGTAGGCGTCGAAGGCGTCAAGGGCAAGGCGAAGGAAGCTTCTGGTGTGGTCAGCGGTAACGACAGCTTGTCTCGGGAAGGACGAGCCTAGCGGGAGAAGGCCGAGAGCCAGCGGAAGTCGCCGAGAATGAAGCAGCAGCCGAGAAAGCTCGCGCGAAAGCGGCCGCGGACCAAGCACGACAACGGTCCGAGCAATAGTCGAGGCCCACTCGTCACCCTCGGTTCGGGGCGTACCTGAGCCGAAGTGCTCGGTTGCTCGATCCATCCTGTAATCAAGAGGAGTTGTTCAATGCCGTCACCTGAATCCGTCCCAGGCGCACCATCCTCGCAAACGCCGGACCTGCGCGAGCCTGTCAAGCCCCGCCAACCGCTGCCTCCCAAGGACGACCAGAGACAGCCTGAGGTGCGCACTGTTGCGGGCGCAGAAGAGAAGGTGAAGGGTAACGGCCGCGGGCAGCGGGGTGAATATCTCACTACTGCAACGGGGACGCGACTGTACGAGACCGACCACTCACTCACTGCAGGTGAGCGGGGGCCGACCCTCCTTCAAGACCACCACCTTCGCGAGAAGATCACTCACTTCGATCACGAGAGAATTCCTGAGAGGGTTGTGCATGCACGTGGTGCCGCTGCACACGGAACGTTCCTGGCTAATGGGGCAGCCGAAAGTATTTGCAAAGCAGCCATGTTCGCATCGGGCGCAAGGACCCCGGTATTCGTGAGATTCTCGACGGTGCTGGGTTCTCGAGGTTCTGCGGACACCGTGCGAGACACACGCGGCTTTGCCACTAAGTTCTACACCGACGAAGGTGTTTTCGACTTGGTAGGGAACAACATTCCGGTTTTCTTCATTCAAGACGGAATCAAGTTTCCCGACATCATTCATGCTGCGAAACCTCACCCGGATCGTGAGATCCCGCAAGCACAGAGCGCGCACGATACGTTCTGGGATTTCGTTTCCCTTCACACCGAGGCGACCGCTCACACGTTGTGGAATATGTCCGATCGAGGCATCCCCCGCTCGTATCGCATGATGGAGGGCTTCGGCATCCACACGTTCCGACTCGTGAACCCCGACGGTGAAACGAATTTGATCAAGTTCCATTGGAAACCGGCGGCAGGCGTTCACTCGCTGGTGTGGGAGGAAGCTCAGATAGCAGGTGGGGTAGACCCGGACTTCCATCGCCGCGACCTCGCGGATGCCATCGAAGCCGGCGCGTATCCGTCCTGGGATCTCGGGGTTCAGGTGTTTCCGGATACCGAAGACGAAATGTTCGAAGGCATCGATCTGCTGGACCCCACGAAGATCGTTCCGGAGGAGATTGCGCCGGTTCAGATCATCGGAACGATGACACTCGACGCCAACCCCACCAATTTCTTCGCCGAGACCGAACAAGTTGCATTCCATCCGGGCCATTTGGTGCCAGGTATCGACATCACCAATGATTCTCTGCTGCAGGCACGTTTATTCTCGTATCTCGATACTCAGATCACGCGTCTCGGCGGTCCCAACTTCGATCAGATCCCGATCAACCGTCCTCATGTACCCGTCAACGACATGCTTCGCGACGGCTTCCACCAGGACGGGGTCCACACCGGGGTAGCGCCGTACCATCCCAATTCGCTCGATGGGGGTTGCCCGTTCCTGGCCTCGGCAGAGAGCGCCGCCTACATCGAAGTGCCCGAAGAAGTTTCAGGCCGTAAGGTGCGTCAGGCACCGGCGACGTTCGACGATCACTTCTCGCAGGCGCGTCTGTTCTACCGCAGTCTGTCTCCGATCGAGCAGGAGCACGTCGCAGGGGCATATACCTTCGAATTGGGGAAGTGCTTCGAGGAGAACATCAAGATTCGGAATCTGGAGATTTTGGCGAACATCGACCCAGTGCTCGCCAAGACGGTGGCGAGGGGGCTCGGGCTCGAGGTCCCCGAACCTACAGAGCCACTGGAGGATTCGGAGCCGAGCCCAGCGCTCTCGCAAGTGGGCGCGGAATGGCCCGTCGACGGCAGGATTATCGCGCTGGCCGTCGACGAGAACTCCGATCTGGATACCGTCGCCTCTGTGCGCGAGAAGATTGTCGACGCCGGTATGGTGCCGCTTGTCCTCGGACCGCACGGAGGGACGATCGGAGAGGGGAAGCACGCGGTGACCGTGCAGAGGACGTATCTCACAGCGCGTTCGATCGAGTTCGATGCAATCCTGTTGAGCGGTGACGCGTTCAGGATCGACGAAGACAAGCTGGATCCCCGTGTTGACACGCTTCTCAACGAAATGTACAGACATTGCAAGGCGATTGGCGTTTGGGGTGAGAACACGGGTGTGCTCGCTGCTGCCGGTATCGACGAGGCTGCACCAGGCGTCGGAGTTGATGCGGATGCAGAAGCGGCTCTGGCCGCAGTCGCCCAGCTCTTGAAGACGCACCGGGTATGGGAGCGCTTCGAGGTACCACCGACCGCCTGACACGGGACGGTCCGTCGAAGCGGGATGATACTGGTCAGCCTATCCAGGAAAGCAGTCGAACCCATATATACGTTGTGACGCATGGTTTAGCTGCTTCCTGGGTTTACCGGGGCGCCGGGCGGGGGACCTCTCGTTGTGAAGCCACCGAGACGTACGGCGAGCGCAGCCCCTGTCAGGATCGACAATCCGCCCGGTGCAGGGGTCGACAACATCATCGTGAAGATCCTGTCGCAATGTCGAGGTGCATGCCGGCACCTTCCGGAAACGCCGCAGGTATTTCGCGACTAGATTGATATCATATTGTAGTGCAGTAACTTTCGCGTCTCATGCTGGTGTACGTTCCTGAGGCCGGAAACGCCCCACCGGGTGAGTCTGTGAGGCGGGCGAATGCCGCACACAGTGACCACCTACTGCGCGACCTATCTCGACGCGCGTCCGCCGCGGGCGCGTTCCGGATCGCGCGTACGGAAGCTGTGAGCACTCGCGGCGGAGATGGGAGAACCCGAAACCTTTCGTCTGGACCAAGACTTCCGAGGCGATCCTCGCTGCGTTCGCAAAATGTAGCGAACGAATTTCACGCGTAGCAAACTTGGGGCGCTTCATACGGAGGGTCCGCGCATTGTTGCGCGCTCCGGACAAATGACGGAATCGCGCTGCTGATCAACGTAATTGAGTGACCTGGTGTCGCGGACGGTTCACCCCGGGGCCATCAGCGAGACCTACGGTGTTGACGCGCTGCAGAATGCGGCGTTGACTAGGCATTACGCCATGGCCGGGAGGCCGTCATGCTCATCGTCTTCGGACTGGTCGTCCTGGTTTTCGCGGCGACCGCTGCAGTCGCGCGCCCGTTGAGCAACTGCAGTCATGCACATCCGATAGCGGGCAACTTCGGAGTCTGCAGTTACGACGTCGATCACCATGGGCGATCCAGGGGAAGACGACTGGGCAAAACCGTTCGGCCGCCGATCGCCGTAGAGAAAGAAACGCCATGAGCATCGTGAAGAAGATCCGACACAAGGCCGAAACTGCCGGGGGCGCTACCAAGAAGACTGTCGGCAAAAGCCTGGGAAATGAAAGGATGGAGGCCGAGGGAAGCGCAGACCAGGCCAAGGGCCAGGCCAAACAAGCCGGCGACAAGCTCAAGGAGGCGGGCCAGAAGGTCAAACACATCTTCAAGCACTGACTTGGTCCCGCACCGTCATTAGTTGGGGTAATAAGCAATCAATCCTGGTGCACGTCAGGATCGCGCTGCGAGGTGCCTGTGCACGCGAGAGTAGGCGAGAAGTATGAGTGCACAACAGAATACGAGAGGACGGGCTGCACCGGCCACGACGCGACGTACGGGCGCGACACCCACTACAGGCACGGCACGCAGCAGTAGAGCCGGTGGCAGTGCCACGCGAGGTGTGTCCGCCACGTCGCGTTCGGCGCGGACGTCGAAGGCTTCACCAAGGTTGGGGTGGGGATCTTCGCAAGCCCTGGCGGCGCGGCAGGCGACTGCGGATTCGACCACCGTCGCATCTCGTCGCGGCTTACCACGGCGCGAAGAGCCGACACGACGATCAAAGCGCGCGGAGCCGACACGACGATCAAAGCCGCGGCAATCACAGCAAGGTGCCACGGTTGCCCCCGAAGGCGTCTCCACCGGCACCGCTCGCGGTCCGGTGTGGCGATCGGTCGAGGCCGCCCTCGAGTGGTTGAAAACCCACACTCACCTTGCTGATTCGGTGCAGGATCGGGTAGGGGCGGTGAGGAGCAAGCTCCAGGAGAGGATGAAGACCTTTGTCGAAGGGGCCACACCCCACGGGCCGGGCGTATCAGCGGGGCTGGCAGGCGTCCGGGCAGTTCTGACGGGGAAGAATCCTGTATTGCCCGCGGTCAAAGGCATGGTGTCAGGACTGAGTGGAAAAACGAAAGTCATGCTCGTCCTCCTGTTTGCCCTTGCGCTCCTGCTCGGGCCGGTGCTGCTCGTCGTCCTCGTGCTGGCGCTCATTGTCGCGGGGGTGATCGCAGCGGTGCGAGCCGCCGCCAAATAGGCCACAACCGTCGAAAGCTGTTGAACAACAACGCGCACGTCAGTCCCATCGACACGGTCGCGGAGGTGATCACGCACGACCCACATACTCGGCGATGGCCGCCTGGTGCAAAGCGGGAACCAACACTCGGCCGAATCAAGTGTTCTGCTGATGATTGAGTGCCCTACGGGCAGGGTAGTCGAAATGCGCACCCTTACCGCACACGGTTGTGCGGCCCACCTCCGAGAACCGTCCTGCGACACATTGCCGACGTTTGGCAAGAGGTGCGCTATGACTACTCGGCGAAGGGGTTCGACAATGAAAGCAAAAGGTCAAGTGGCGTTGGCAGTCGGCGCGGGCTACATGCTGGGCCGCACCCGCAGAATGAAGATGGCGTTGATGCTCGCGGCCGCGGGCGCGACTGGCCGCTTCCCCGGCGGACCGCGTGACTTGCTGGAACGCGGCACCAAGATGCTGGCAAAATCGCCGGAGGCCGCCAAGATCGGCGACGTGGTCAAGGAAGAATTGGTCAGCGCAGCGAAGGCCGCAGCAGTCACGGCGGCCAGTCAACGCATCGATTCTCTGAGTAACCGGTTGTTGGCCGGCGGCAACCCTGTATCGGGCACTGTCAATGATGTTTCCGACACTGTCGGTGACGTCGCCGGGGTACGGAGGCTCGGCCGCAAGAAAAGCGCTCACTCGCACGACGACACGCGTGACGATGAAGAAGACGAGGCACCTGACGAAGAGGAGTCGACTCCACGCAAGCGTCCGGCGCCGCGCCGCCGCACCTCGAGTACCGGCAGCACCCGATCCAGTGGGACGACGCGGAAGACCAAGTCCGACAAGGGTGAGGGAGAAGAGGCTACCGAAAGCAGCCACAGAACACGAGCTAAAGCCGCAACGGACTCCGCGCCAGTCCGGCGCTCACGGAGATGATGACGATGACGAACGCCGCGAAGAAACTACAAGAAGCTATACCGGGTGACGGACACAGTTCGTCGAGCGTGTTGCAGGACTCGTTCCAAAAGCTACTCGGTGCGGTGGCTGAACGTGCCTTGTCGTCGGTCTCGGAAACTGTGTCGAACACCTCGGAAAGGCTCAACGACTACGCCGAGGGTGGCGGCGGCGGGTTGCTCGCCGCTGTTACCGGTTCCGAGAAATCGGATGACGGTGAGTCGCCCCTCAAGTCAGCCGTGAGCGGTGGCTGGGAGGGCGCCAAGCAGATGGTCAAGGACAGGGCTTCCGAGGTCAAGGACGCGGTCACCGGCGGCGGCGATGGTGGAGGCAAGGACGGCGGAAAGGGCGGGGGTAAGGGCAAGAAGCTCAAGTTGACCAACATCATCGAATCGATAGATGTCGGGGTCCCTGTTCAACTGGCTTACAACCAATGGACTCAGTTCACCGACTTTCCGT
Organism: Rhodococcus globerulus; assembly: GCF_019334125.1. Lineage (NCBI taxonomy): Bacteria > Bacillati > Actinomycetota > Actinomycetes > Mycobacteriales > Nocardiaceae > Rhodococcus > Rhodococcus globerulus. Next base: position 2,748,641 of record NZ_CP079698.1, on the reverse strand, counting down.
CGTTCATGAAGAAGGTTGAACGAGTGGAGCAGGAATCGGACGAGAAACTCGAGTGGAAGGCCCAGGTCTTCCTGTCGCACCGAACGTGGGAATCGACGATCCTCGAACAGGTTCCCGATGAACGGATCGTGTGGCGTTCGAAGGGTGCCAAAGGTTACGTCGACGGAGCGGTGACGTTCCACGAGGTAACGCCAGATCTGACCCGCATCCTCGTGATCCTCGAATATCAACCGAAGGGTTTCTTCGAGAAGACGGGAAACCTGTGGCGTGCGCCTGGACGGCGAGCACGGTTGGAACTCAAGCACTTTCAACGTCACGTCATGACGCAGGCCATTCTCCATCCCGATGACATCGAGGGCTGGCGCGGAGAAATCCGGGACGGCCAGGTCGTGGAGGCCGAGGAGGACGAAACACAACTGGATGAGGGCGAGGAGCCCGAGGAAACAGACGAGTACGAGGAGCCCGAGGAAACAGACGAAGACGAGGAACCTGAGGAAGAGCCCGAGGACGAGGAACCTGAGGAAACAGACGAGGACGAGGAACCTGAGGAAGAGCCCGAGGAGGAGCCACCGCCTCCGCCGGTACGCCGAGGACGCCCCCGCAAAACTGCGCCCGCGAGTGAGGACAAGGCGCCGGCCCGTAGAGGCCGCCCACGCAAGACCGCGGCAGCAAAGTCCACGGGTTCGAAGCAGGGAGCACGACGATGACGTCGATACAACCCGCGGGAGGCGGTGGCGGCGCAGTCGGCGGCGGGCCTAGTTCGAGTAGCCTCGCCGATGTCATCGACACCATCCTCGACAAGGGCCTGGTCATCGACGCCTACGTGCGTGTCTCCCTGGTCGGTATCGAACTGCTGACCATTGATGCACGCGTAGTCGTCGCCAGTGTCGATACCTATCTGCGGTTCGCGGAGGCGGTGAACCGGCTCGAGATCGGCGATGAACCCAAGGGACTGACGGATTTGGTCGGGGATGTCACCGAGAGCGGTGCCAAATCGAAAACCAAGGGCGCGCTCGAAGCAGCTGGCGAGAAGCTCGGCGGAATCCTCGGCGGTGGCGAGGAAGAGCCTGAGCGCGAACGAGTTTCACGCAAGTCGAGCCGAGGTGACCGATGATGTCCACGTCGAATACGTCTACCTCGAACCAAGCAGCCGGCGCGCGTCAGGAGCCTCGAACCAGCGGGATCTACGTGTACGGCATCGTGCCTGCAGATGTGGAGGCCGGAGAGGACGCAGTCGGCGTGTGTGACGAAGCGGTCAGCATCGTCACACACGGCGACATTGCCGCGCTCGTCAGCGAAATCTCGGTAGACAGACGGCTGGGTAAGCCTGAGGACCTACAAGCCCACGCGAATCTGTTGAACGGAACTGCTCGCGTGGCACCCGTTCTTCCCCTGAGGTTCGGGGCGGTCCTCACCGACACTGACGCCGTGAAGGACGAATTACTCACAGCACACGCCGACGAGTTCGCCGCAGCATTGGCAGAACTCGAAGGACTCGCGCAGTACATCGTGAAGGGGCGCTACGTCGAAAAGGCGATCCTACGGGAAGTTATCGAAGAGAACGAACAGGCGAGCAGGCTGCGGGACACTATCCGTGATCAGCCCGAAGAGGTCACTCGTGACGCGCGGATGGCCCTCGGTGAGATCGTGAGCAACGCCATCGTGGCCAAGCGAGAGGAAGACACTCGCGCGGTGGTCGATGCGCTCACAGCGCTGACCGACTTCCTCAATGTGCGGGAACCCACGCACGAGGAGGAAGCCGCGCAAGTGGCGGTGCTCGTCGAGGTCGCACGACAAGACGAACTCGAGAACATTGTCGGCGAGTTGGCGCAGCAATGGGACGGCCGGGTCGAGATGCGGTTACTCGGCCCGCTCGCGGCCTACGACTTTGTGGTGACACAGAAACCGGAGGGCTGACCGATGGGTTTGCTTTCCTTCATCGTCACGCTGCCACTCGCCCCGGTGCGCGGGGTGATCTCGCTGGCCGAGTTGATTCAACAACAGGTCGAGGACGAACTGCACAATCCCGCCAGCGCACGCCGCGCTCTCGAGGAGTTGGAGGAAGCGCGGGCTGCGGGCGAGATCACGGCGGAAGAAGAACAACAAGCGCAGCAGGTCATCCTCGACGACATGGCTGCAACACGACAGACGATCACTCAGGAGGAGGAGTGATGCGCCATGGTGGAAGAGGAGCCACCGCCCCTGCCTGCACATGACGTCGCCGAACTCGCATTGCGCGACATCACGCAGTTGACTGGAAAGAAGCCGTTGGGTGCGACGTCGGTGATGCCGACCGACGAAGGCTGGACTGTGGAAGTGGAGGTGATCGAGGATCGGCGCGTCCCGTCGTCGACGGACATGCTCGCACTATATGAGGTGGTGTTGGATATGGACGGAGAGTTGCTGTCCTATCGCAGAACCCGCCGCTATGCCCGCGGTGCGGGTGACGGTATGGGCGGACGGTCATGACCGTCGCCGGCGGCGGTTCGAGCAACCTGCCACAGGTCTCAGGTGGCGGCATGGGCGGTGGGCGCCAGTCGACCAACCTTGGGGACATTCTCGAACGGGTGCTCGACAAAGGTCTGGTGATCGCCGGGGACATTCAGGTAAACCTGCTCGACATCGAATTACTGACGATCAAGGTGCGACTCGTGATCGCTTCGCTGGAAACGGCGAAGGAGGTGGGCATCGATTGGTGGGAGCACGATCCCTGGCTTACCGGAAAGAACAACAACGTCGAACTGGAGAACACACGCTTGCGGGAACGGATCGCCGAACTCGAGGCCGACAGGTCAGTGAAGTCCGCACTTACCTCGGACGAGCCGATCGAGGTGGAGACGCGGCGCTGGGACGAAGACGATGACAGGAAATGAAGGCGTGTGGCTCTACGCCATCACGTCCGAGAGTCTCGACGGCGTGTCCCTGAGCGGGGTCCTCGGCGTGGCGGGTGAGGCTGTGCGGGTGGTGCATTCGACCGACCTGGCGGCAGTAGTGGGCTCGGTTGATCTCGACGAATTCGGCGAGGTTCCACTGCGACGGCACCTCGACGATCTCGACTGGCTGGCAGCAACCGCGCGAGCCCATGAGCGCGTCGTGTCTGCCGTGCTGCGCTGCGGTCCCACGATTCCGCTGCGCTTGGCCACCCTGTACCTCGACGACGACCGAATTCGCAGTTTGCTCGAGGTCGGGCGTGAAAAGTTCTGCGCCGCATTACGTTCCGTGGCCGGGCGAAGCGAATGGGGAGTCAAGGGTTATGGCGATGCACGTGCGCTGGCGCAGACATCACCCGAGAAACAACCCGAGCCCAGTCCGACTGGAAAGGGAACAGCTTATCTGCTTCGACGCCGGGCCGAGTTGACTGCGCAACAGAACGTGGAACGGCGCGCAGCGGCCGAGGCAGACGACTTACATGCTGCGCTACTCCAACGCGCCGTCGACGGTCTCCGGCGGCCTGTCACCGATCCTGTCCTGTCCGGAAAACGCGCCTGGATGATCTTCAACGGCACCTACCTCGTGGACGACGATCGGGTCGACGACTTCACAACCTTCGTTGCGACGCTCGACGCCGAACGGGAGGGCATCACAGTGGAACTGACCGGACCGTGGCCCCCGTACTCATTTTCCGGGATCGACATGGTGACTCGATGAGCGAGATGGTCCCGGCCGACGATACTCGTCGCATCGCTCTCGTAGACCTGCTCGACCGGGTGCTCGGCGGGGGAGTTGTCGTCACCGGCGAGATCACTCTCTCGCTGGCAGACGTCGACATGGTGCGGATCTCGCTACGAACCCTGATCGCGTCGGTTAGCGCGCTCGTTCCTGATCCAACAGAACCGGACATCACCGATGACTGAACCGGGGGCCTTCGACTCGGATGCGAACCCAGACCTCGGCCGCCGCGTTCTACCACAGCGGATCGACGCAGACCCCGAATCAGTCGAACGTGGTTTGGTCACCCTGGTTCTCACGCTCGTCGAACTCCTGCGTCAACTCATGGAGCGCCAGGCGCTGCGCCGTGTCGAGCACGGAGATCTCAGCGACGAGCAGATCGAGCGCATCGGCACGACTTTGATGCTGCTCGAGGATCGAATGGCCGAATTGAGGGAGCATTTCGGTCTCACACCCGAAGACCTCAACATCGACCTCGGACCGCTGGGACCGCTGCTGTCCAACGAATAGCCAGTCCAACGACACCTGAGGTCAGGAGTCATAGGACAGGAATTCCGATGCGCGGGCCGCGCATCGAACCACTGTCGATTAATTGGTATCTGTCCGTCCTTCCGGGGAGGTCAGTGTGGAGGTCAGACCGGAGAAGAGGATATCGAGGCCCCGTTCGAGTTCGGCGGCGCCGTCGTAGGACGCAAGAACCGGTGCGAGTGCACGCACCAACGGGAATTCCCCGATCGGTAGCCGATTCAGCCCCAGGCGAAGTAAGTTGTCGGTTTCGTCGGGTCGTTCGACGAGCTCCTGCAGCTCTTGGAGGATATGTCCGAAAAGGAAACCGAACAACGCCCGGTAGACGCGTAACGCGTCGGTAGCGCTGAAACCCGCTCGGCTGAGCAAACTCAGGATGTCTTCGAATGGACGCAGGGTTCCTGGCGGTCGCATTCCCAGAGGTGTTGCAAGGGGCCGGGTGACCAGTAAGGGGACCACGTGAGGATGCGCGAGCGCCAAGCGACGAAAGTGCCGGGCGATCGAGCGAAGCTGGGTCATCCAGTCGTTGTCGTCGGTGTCGACGACAAGCTGTTCGAGGACCTTCTCGGCGACCCCGTCGAGGAGTGCTGCTTTGTTGGGTGCATGTCGGTACAGAGTCATCGGATCCCGTCCGAGTGCCTTTCCGAGGCGTCGCATCGAAAGTCCGTCGATGCCGTCACGATCGAGAATTTCGAGTGCCGACACCAGGATTCGCTCTTTGGTGAGTGCGCTACCGTCTGAGCCGTCGTCGACGGAACGGCTGCTGCCACGTGCAGGGGACTTCGCCATCGCCGTCTCCTTTCGACTACCTAACACTGTAGGCCGGAAGCGTAGATATACAGCGTTGACAGCTGGGGAAACGCGGCGTTCACTGGACATTGAACGTAGTGGCCAGGAGGGCCCCGGTGAGCCTTGAAAGACCACCTGTGGTCTCTTTCGACCGTCGAATTCCTTTTGGCCGTCGAACATCTGGGGCTACGGCTAGGCGCAGCATCACACAATGATCGGACGGCACGTCATCGAATCATCGACAACGCGCTGTGTCGGCACCGACGAAGCGCCCTAGAGGAAGAAGATTCCCGCCGTGCATGTCGTGCAGAGCACCGTACCTTCCTTCAACTCCGAAATCAGGTAATCATCATGATTATTCTCGGTATCATCCTCGCCATCGTCGGCGTGGTGATCAGCGTCCCTGTCCTGTTGTATGTCGGGATCGCACTCGTCGTCATCGGAGCGGTGCTGGAGATTATGGGCTCGATGGGCCACGCAGTGGCCGGTCGGCGCCACTACTACTGACCGCCTCCCCGCATGCGGCTGCGTCACGACAGCAACACCCGCGGGAATCACTGCAGGAACACACTGATGGCCATTTCCGACATCAAGGAATACGCGCACCTCGCCGCAGCAGACGTCGAGTCGCTCAGCGACGAACTGAACGACATCCGCCGAGCAGTCGCCGAATCGCTCGGCGGAGCGGACGCCTCATACATCCGCCGCACCATCGCGTTTCAGCGAGTACTCGATGTCATTGCGCGGCTGTTGATCCACGGCACCAGAACCACGCCCGCGTGGGTAATCGGGGCAACGGCTCTCGGGGTGGCCAAGAGCGTCGAGAACATGGAGATCGGGCACAACGTCTCCCACGGTCAATGGGACTGGATGAACGACCCTGAAATTCACTCCGGCACATGGGAGTGGGACATGGTTGGGCTCTCCTCGCAGTGGCGCTATTCCCACAACTATCGCCACCACGTGTTCAGCAACGTCGTGGGGATGGACGATGACCTCGGCTACGGCGTGCTTCGCATCACCCGGGACCAGCCGTGGCGTCCGGGGAATCTCTTTCAGCCGCTGCGGAATCTGTTGCTAGCGGCGACGTTCGAATGGGGTATAGCCCTGCATAGCCTGTATTCCGAACAGGACCACGCCGACACCGACTCCGAAAAATCTGCCGATACACGAGCCTTGGTCGGCAAGATCGCCCGGCAAATGGGCAAGGACTATTTGTTCTTCCCCGCCCTCAGCGGACGTCGGTGGCGACGGACTTTGACGGCGAATCTGGCCGCGAATCTGCTACGGAACGTATGGGCATATGTGGTGATTTTCTGCGGGCATTTCCCCGACGGCGCCGAGAAGTTCACCGTCGCCGAACTCGAGAACGAGACTCGCGGGGAATGGTACCTGCGACAGATGCTCGGCTCAGCTAACTTCCGTGCCGGGACGGTGATGGCGTTCCTGAGCGGCAACCTCTGCTACCAGATCGAACATCACCTATTTCCAGACCTCCCCAGCAACCGCTACGCGGCAATCTCCACCCAGGTCCGTGCGCTGTGCGAAAAATATGATCTGCCCTACACCACGGGTTCCCTTGCACGGCAGTATCTTCTAACTCTACGCACCATTCACAAACTGTCTCTGCCCGACCGATTTCTCCGTGCGACAGCCGACGACGCCCCTGAGACTGCTTCCGAACTGAAATTCCGCACCATCTTGTCCAAGTCCGAGACGTCGGCCCCACGACTGCGGACCGGGCTTCGAACGGCGCTACGAACGATGCCCAGCAGCCGCCATAGGCAGAGAAACGCACTATTCGAACGGCGCGATTACCACGCCTGATCAACCCACTCCGGGCGCTCAACGAATTCTTCGTCGGAGTTGTACGACAACTCGACGATCAATCATGTACCTCGCATTTTCGCGCGCGACATCGGTTACAGTCGACGGTTCGTTGGGCACCGGACTCAGGGAAAGTCCTGATCCAAAGCGATTGATCAATCAGGACTATGACTGACGCTTTTTCTTTTCATCAGTTGAGTTCGGAGCAGACTCCGCGGCTTGCTCGCGCGTAGCCATACCACCGCCCTCGCCCTTGTCTTTGGGGCCGGGATGTCCAGCCTTCGGGGTTTTGTCGCTGCGATCCGTCTTCGCCATTTAAACTCCTCGGTCGGAATATTCGTCGTTCCTGTAGTTGCCAGGACCCGCTACACCAATCTAGCCTCCTCGCGGGAGCGCGGCGGTAGCAGAAAACTCGTCCTATGGTTACGCGTTGGAGCTCGTTGTGTCATTTTTCGTGGCGCGGTGTGAGAGGGCGTAGAGAACTATCCCGACCGCCAGTAGCGCTGCGGCGCGTAGCCAAGTCGCCGCGCTCTGCTGCGTGAGCAACGCGACGCAGGTGAGAAGAGCAAGGATCGGGAAGATGGTCGGCGCTCGGAAGTGGCTGTGCTTCACCACATCACGACGCAAAACGAGTACGGCGATATTTGCGCTGATAAAGACGACCAGCAATAGCAACACCACCGTCTCAGCCAATGCAGACAGCGACCCGGTCAGACACAAACCCATGGCGACAACAGTGGTGGCGACAATTGCCAACCACGGGGTGCGTCGCTGCGGAAGTACTTTCGCAAACGATGAGGGAAGCAACCCTTCGGATGCCATTCCATAAGTGAGCCGACTAGCCATGATCATCGTCAGCAGCGCACCGTTGGCGACGGCGACGAGCGCTATCAGGCTGAACAGTCGAGGTGGAAAACCGACGTCGGCCGCCGACACTACTGCCAGCAGCGGACCGGACGACTCGGCGAGTTCATCGGCGGGCAGAACTACCGAAGCCGAGAATCCCACGAGCACGTAGGCGACGCCTGCCGTCACCAAAGCTCCGAACAGGGCACGTGGGTAGACCTTGCTCACGTTCTTCACCTCTTCGGCAACGTTCGCGGACGTCTCGAAGCCGACAAACGAGTAGTAAGCAAGCAGCGCAGCAGCCAGCACCCCTAATGCCGGGGAACGGCTGTCGTCGAACTCGACGAGGCGAGTCAAGTTTCCGTCACCGCGCCCCAGCACGACGCACGCGAGGACGACGACCAGCACCAGACCGGTGACCTCGACGACTGTCATGACAACATTTGCGCGCATCGACTCCTTGATGCCTCGCGCGTTGAGAAGGCCCACGAGTAACAGGAACACGAGTGCAGCCGGAACAGTGGGCACGTCGACGAAGGCTTTGAGATAGTCGCCGGAGAATGCCAGTGCAAGTCCCGCTGCGCTCGTCACTCCCGCTGCCAACATCGAGAAGCCGACGAGAAACGAGACGAGCGGTTTACGGAACGCTCGTTGCGCGAACACCGCGGCACCGCCGGCGCGCGGATACTTCGTTACCAATTCGGCATACGACGTCGCTGTCAGCAACGCCATCGCCAGGGCTACCAGGAGCGGCACCCAGACCGCGCCCCCGACCTCACCGGCGATGACACCGACCAATGCATAGATTCCGGCGCCCAGAACGTCGCCGAGTATGAAGATGAAAAGAAGTGGCCCAGTTATGGCCCGGGCGAGAATGTTTCGCTGTCCGTTCATGTCGGACTGTTCAGTCTCGTCCAGGTTCACCGACTGTGAGGCGCGTCGTTTCTGCAAGGGTCATCCTGTCTTCACTGTGGCTGTGCCGCTACTCAGAACTGTGGCTGTGCCGCTACTCAGAACTGTGGCTGTGCCGCTACTCAGAACTGTGGCCGTGCCGCCACTCAGATTCAGTCACTTACCCATCGATCGTGACTTCGAGCTGAAATCTTGACGCTTCGACTTTTGTTCGCTGGCCCGCGACGGCACCGTCGCGGGCGCGGTGAGTGGGCAGTTTCCAGTCCTCTGTGCCGATCGGAACTGCCCACTCACCGGCCGTTGCTCAGAGTCGACTCCAGACTCGATGCGATGCGAGCAGCGTCACTACCTGTTCGAGCACCGACGGTCCGTCCTCCCCGGTCACGACGCCGTCCGAATCAGCGATGCCAGCGCTGCCGAGGAGTGTTATCCCGTCGTTCCACCCCCCGATGGCCTTGCCGTGCCGGAACATTTCCGACAGGAGGATATTCACTCGTGGGTCTGCAGGTGCCCCGGCGAGCAGAAGAGCGTCGAATTCGATCGATCGTGCAGTGTCGAAGGTGCGCGAGACGGGGACAGTGACCGAGTCCGAGACCAATGTGCCGCCGTGCGGGGCGATCACCAGCGGCACTATCCCGCTTTCTGCGAGACCTGACACTATCGCTTCGACGGCGGGAAGGTCGGAGTTCTCATCGGCGACGATGCCGATCACCCGGCCGGTGACCGGCCACTGCGCGCCGATCTGGGACAGGGCAGAGCTAGGCATCGGTGCGTCGTCGAACGGGACGGACGGCTGCGGGGCCGGGAGGCCAAGGCCGGCGGCGACCTTCGCGCACAGGTCGGGATCGATGTTGGCGATCACACCGAGGGCTCGTTCCTTGATCGTTTGTTCGTAGCACTTTCCCAGTTCGAAGGTGTATGCCTGTGCGACATGGTCTTGTTCGATGACAGTGAGACTGCTGTAAAACAGACGCGCCTGCGAGTAATGGTCGTCGAATGTGGCTGGCGCGCCGCGACGTTTCGTAGCGGCCTCGAGCGCTACCGGTACTTCGACGAACGCCCCGGACTCTGCGCCGGCCATGAAGGGACAACCCCCGTCCAGTGAGTTCGGCTTGTAGGGGGCGACACCGGAATGTACTGCGCTTTGGTGCATTCCGTCGCGGAACGTGTCGTTGACCGGTGCGTGTGGGCGGTTGATCGGGATCTGACCGAAGTTGGGTCCACCCAGCCGGCTGATCTGGGTGTCCAGGTAGGAGAACAGGCGGGCCTGCAGTAGCGGGTCGTCGGTGACGTCGATACCGGGCACGAGGTGCCCTGGGTGGAAGGCGATCTGTTCGGTTTCGGCGAAGAAATTGGTCGGGTTCGCGTTGAGCTTCATCACCCCGATCGGTTGAACCGGGGCCAGTTCCTCGGGAACGAATTTGGTGGGATCGAGGAGGTCGATGCCCTCGAACATCTGCTCGGGGGTGTCGGGGAAGATTTGGATGCCCAGTTCCCATTCCGGGTACGCACCCGCTTCGATGGCGTCGGCGAGATCGCGGCGGTGGAAGTCGGGATCGAACCCGTTGATCAGTTGCGCTTCCTCCCATACCACCGAGTGCACACCCAGGCGCGGCTTCCAGTGGAACTTCACGAGCGAGGTTTCTCCGTCGTCGTTGAGAAGACGGAAGGTGTGAACGCCGAATCCTTCCATCATTCGATACGAACGGGGGATACCGCGGTCGGACATGTTCCAGAGGGTGTGCGCGGTGGCTTCGGTGTGGAGGGAGACGAAATCCCAGAATGTGTCGTGTGCGCTTTGTGCTTGCGGGATCTCGCGGTCGGGATGTGGTTTCGCGGCATGGATGATGTCGGGGAATTTGATTCCGTCTTGGATGAAGAAGACCGGGATGTTGTTGCCGACCAGGTCGAATGTTCCTTCGGCTGTGTAGAACTTGGTGGCGAAGCCGCGAGTGTCTCGGACTGCGTCTGCCGAGCCGCGTGAGCCGAGCACTGTGGAGAAGCGAACGAATACGGGGGTTTCGACTCCTCTGCGGAGGAAGCCTGCCTTGGTGACCTTTTCAGCGGCACCGAAGGCGCGGAACACTCCGTGGGCGCCGGCGCCGCGGGCGTGAACGACGCGCTCGGGGATCCGCTCGTGATCGAAGTGGGTGATCTTTTCCCGTAAGTGGTGGTCCTGGAGCAGAGTTGGGCCGCGTTCTCCGGCTTTGAGAGAGTGGTCTGTGTCGTAAAGGCGGGCGCCCTGTGCGGTGGTCAGATATTCACCCTGCTGTCCACGCGCGTAGTCAGGGCCGTCGACGACTTCGGCTGTTGCAGTGCGAAGTTGTGGGGCGCGTTGATCGTCTTTCGGTGGCAATGGAGCGCTCGGCTCGGTTGGTTCTTCCAGAGGCGGTGTTACTGGGCCTGGTACCCCGGGGATCTGGGGGTTCTTTGTGGGCTTCTTCTTGGGCACTGTGCCTCCTCGATTTCTTTTCCGAAAGTTGACTTCGAGTCAGAAGGTGGTGGGAAGTGTGGGCTGAACTTCGATGTGGCGCAAAGGTGTTATGTCATTGGACGGGTAAGTGGTGCCGATCGGGCCAGGCCTATCGCCAATCCGCCATGTGATGCGCGTGCAGTCGTCCATCCTCGGGGGATTCGGTTCGTACATGTGAGTCCGAATCGAAGGCCACTGGTGGGGGACTGTAGTTTGTCGGCGACGGTATTTCCGTGCTGGTGGGCCCTATCTCTGCCTGTGCTCGGCGGGCCAGGGTGCGGTCACCGAGAATGGTCCCCGCTGTACCGTCGATCGATTCGAGCATCTGTTGGTACGTGAGCCGACATGGCGCATCGGTGTCGAATGCGCGTACGACCAGGCGCCCCAGAAGTGTCAGCGGAAACCGAATTACCGTGTATTGCAAGCGCAATACGTCCCATGGCAGGGAAACCCACTTGCCCATTGGTTATCCTCACTCGCCGGCGTAGAACTGGATAAAGAGATTCAGGTGTGGCTGCCCCGGGAGCTCAACGAGGCTTTCCTGAGCTTCGTTGAGTGAGTTCGGCGGCGCGCAGTCGAGCCGCCAGCGCGTGTCGTGCCGCTCTCAGCGGGTGTAATGCCGATCATCGTCATTGTCCAGCTCCCGAGGTGTTGGGGTGCCAGGAGAATTTTCCCGACGTCATGCTCTGCGCCTGGCAGCACCTGATCTGATTTTTGTCCATCGGTATGTGCATCTCTTGCTACCTCAAATCTATACCATCTGATATAGATAATCGGCAACAGTGAGAATGGGTTGCTGTGCAATAAGGACATCGCAGTTCGCTCTCCCTCCCGTAGGGGTAGCTAGCGGAGTGAAGGGAGCAACGATGCAGGATTCGAGTGAGAACCTTGATTCGCCGAACAGCGGTGCCTTCGAGCGGATCGTGGGGGCACTGAATTATCCGATGTTCGTCGTGACCACTCAGGTGGGAGACCAGCGGGCGGGGTGCCTCGTCGGTTTCGCCTCGCAGATCAGTATTTCGCCTCCGCGTTTCCTCATCGGTCTGTCGAACAAGAACCACACTTACCGACTCGCTGCCGCCGCCGAGCATCTGGCCGTACACCTCATCCCCCGCAGAAACGACACGATAGCGAAGCTGTTCGGGGAGTCGACGGGCGACGATATCGACAAGTTCACACGCTGCGAGTGGAGTCATGGGCCTTTCGGGCTTCCAATTCTCGAAGAAGTCGAGGCCTGGTTCGCTGGGCGCATCCTCGAACAGGTGGACACGGGTGACCATGTTGCTTTCCTGCTCGAACCCGAAACCGGTTACGCACCTGAAGAACTCGACGAGTACATCACGTTCGCGGACGTTCGAGCGCTCGAACCCGGACACGACGCATGACAGTGCATCGGTGGCGATCGTTATTTCCCATAGACGCCCAAGGCCGCACCCTTCACGACTTCTACGCCGACGCCCCCGAAGGGGTTCGAGTGAACATGGTTTCGAGCCTCGACGGGGCCGCTGCATTCGACGGTCGAGTACGCCCAATCTCCAACACTGCTGATCATCAGTTGCTGAGGTCCCTGCGCGCCTACTGCGATGTGCTCCTAGTCGGCGCCGGAACGATACGCGCGGAACGGTACGGACCTGTAACGCTCGATGCGGAACTCCGTCGATACCGCCGCGACGCGTGCGGGCAAGTGTCGTTGCCGCCCGTTGCGGTTGTCACGCACAGCGGTGACCTTCCCTGGAAATCGGCGCTGTTCACCGCAGAAGGGCCGCGCCCAATTGTCGTCACCAGTGCACAGGCGGCCGCCACATTCGGTCCCGATGTGCGGTCCCGTGTCGAGATCATGGTGGCTGGGGACGACTATGTTGATCCGGTCGCGATGATCGCGGGCCTACGCGATCGCGGGTTGATGCGTGTGCTCTGTGAAGGAGGCCCAGCCCTTCTGTCTACCCTCGTGGCCCACGATCTCGTTGACGACATGTGCTTTACTCTCTCCCCGAAACTGGCGGGACCCCAACCAGTCTCCGGGCCGATCGCTGCCCCGCCACTCGAGGTTCCCCAGGCGTTGCAGCTCCGGCACGTATTGCTCGAAGCCGAATACTTGTACATGCGCTACCAGCGCCCTCGCTCTGCGTGTTGATCACTTTGAGGTTCCTCGGGCGGCCTTTTGGCGCGCGTACGCCGGGTGACGGTGCCTGCGACGTCGTGTCCGAGAGTCTGCGGCAGCGTGTAGGGCAGGATCTGTTTGAACTCACCGTCGGCGACATCGCGAAGTTCGAGTGGACCATAATTTGACGGTTACGCAGGTTTCAGGGAACGAAGAAGGTGCCGAAGCCAGGTGTTCCGATCGCCTGGGGGTCGACGTATGCGACGACCTGACCCGAGCCCGGACGGATGGTGACGGGTTGAGCATCCAGCGTCGGAAACGATGCGGATCCATATGCTCCGGTTCCGAGACTTAGCCAGTGGACGACTGCGGCGTGCGGGTTTCCGTCCCCGGGTGCGCGGCGCACGTGCAACACGGCGGCGCCCGGTTCTTCGCCGACGCTCGCGGCAAGGCGGGGCGTGGGTAGATCGACGAGCGGGATGAAGGGGTCGACCTGGAACGGAACCGTGCTCGGCGCCGCTGCCGCGGTCCCCGACATCAGGAAGCCGGAGATCGCGAGCGTCGCAAGGGCAGTGGCGCCGATACGTCCGATAGCGTTGAGTGCAGTCATACGGGTCGACTCTAGTCATGTGACCGGCGACGCGGTGTCGGTTCGCGTTTCAGGCCTTCACCGAGACGGGTCTGCGGATGCCGTCCCAACATGGTGGTCTCGTGTGGGAGGACCACTCTGATCGTTTTCTCTCCAAAGGCCTTCTGCGAGAAGCCTTCGGCCAATGCGCGAATTACCTTTGCATCGAAATCATTTGGATTGAATGCCTCCATTGCTTCTGCGAGACCGCTGACCACCTTCGCATCGTCGCCAGGGGACACGAGAACACCGGACTTTCCTGGGAAACTGTGTCGAGCGCACCGCCTTCGTCCAAAGCGATCACGGGGGTGCCGGTGTCCATCGCCTCGACCGGGACGATGCCGAAGTCCTCGACGCCGGGCATCAGCAGGGCTCGGGCCCTAGCCTCGAAAGGCGTTTACGCGCTGCTGAATTCGGTCATTGAAGCGCACCTCGAATCCTACGAAGTCGAGGCCGCGGTCAACTCGCTCCGCAACGACACCCCGGCCCTCCTCAAACCAGTCTGACCGCGAGCTTCTCGCTCGCGGCCGGAGACCCCGGCACGCGACAGGGGGAGAGGACACGTCGTTTCCTGAAGTTGGAGGTATTGGGCGGTAGCCGCACTATCGCCAGACGTTACGGCACAGTCCCCAATGCTTTCCGGTGGCGAGTTTGCCGATGTGATTGCGGACTGTCTCGACGGGCACGCCCGGTGACATCTCGATGGTCGGGAACTGTGCAATGTGGCGTTGTCAGGAGATTTAGCGTCTACTCGTGATCCGCAACCAGACCTTCCCGCACTTGCTCGCACCCGGGACCATCGGCCCCATCACCGTGCCCAACCGCGTAGTTCTGCCCGCCATGGACATGAACCTCTGCGAAGACGGTGAAATCGAGAAGGGCGACATCGACCATTTCGTGGCGCGCGCGGCTGGTGGAACCGGATTGATCATCACCGGTGCTTGCGCTGTCGCCTACCCAGCCGGATCCGCAAGCACCAAGGAACCGGGCCTGTCCGAGGACCGGTTCATTCCCGGCCTCACGGCGCTTGCCGACGCCATCCACGCAGCAGGGAGCAAGCTGTGCGTTCAGATGACGCACCACGGCAGGATCGCACGGATCGACACGGTCCAGGACCGCCCGATGCTGGTCCCGTCGACGCCTTCTGCTCCCCGTGACAGGTCTGCTCTGGCCGACAATACTCCCGAAGAGCTGAAGAAGATGGGAGCTGTTACCGCAGGAAAGCAAGACACCTATCACGAGGCCACCCAGGACGACATCGACTGGTTGGTGCGCACTTTCGCCGAAGCTGCCGGGCGAGTGAAGGCCGCAGGCGCTGATGCCGTCGAAATTCACTGCGCCCACGGCTACGTTCTCGGCGGCTTTTTGAGCCGAGCAGATAACAAGCGCACCGACAACTACGGTGGTTCCCTGGAGAACCGGGCGCGTTTGGCTGTCGAGGTCATCCGAGCAGTGAAGGCGGAGGTCGGCGATTCGCTGGCGGTACTGCTCCGCGTCGCGGGACGCGAATTCGGTGAGGACGACGGCCTGACCACCGACGAAGCTGTTGCGGCGTCGAAGCTGTTCGAGGCTGCCGGCGCCGATGCCATCCATGTCACCGGCTGGGCCCGCAATTCCTTCTCGAACTTCACCGACGGCCCGCTGCCGGACAAGGTGGGCGCGTATATCGAACTGGCCGGCGAAGTGAAAAAGGCCGTGTCTATTCCGGTAATCACCGTGGGCCGCGTACTGCCCGAAGTCGGCGAGAAGGCAATCGCCGAAGGTAAGGCCGACTTTGCGGCAATGGGTCGCCAGTTGCTTGCCGATCCGCAATTGGTGAACAAACTCAAAGCCGGGACGCCGGAGCGGGTCCGCCCCTGCATCAATTGCTATGTGTGCGTTCAGGAAAACTTCTGGGACGATACTCCGCTGTGTGCGGTGAACCCCGCTCTGGGAAATGAAATGCTGATTCCGTTCGTGCGCACCGCAGCCCCGAAGCACGTGGTTGTTGTCGGCGCGGGCCCAGGCGGACTCGAGACTGCTCGCGTGGCGGCCGAACGTGGACACCGAGTTACGGTGGTGGACAAGTCGGATCGGCTCGGCGGCACGCTCTGGTTCTCGAGCCTCACGACGCCGGACAACGGTCGTCTGCTGGACTGGCTCAAGGTCGAAACCTCGCGCTTGGGCGTCGATATCCGGCTGAACACCGAGGCGACAGTCGCTTCGATCAAGGCACTGGGCGCCGACGTAGTTGTAGTGGCCACCGGCGCTGTTCGTGACCGCCCGTCCGTTCCCGGCGGCGACCTCCCGCACGTGCACACCGGTGACACGTTGCGCGCCTTGATGACCGGGGCCGGCGACACCTCGCAGGTTCCGCCGTTCCTGCGGACCATGGCGAAGCTGGGCAAGCTCTCCGGAATCACCAAGAGCCCCGCCGCGATTCGTGCGGTGACCCGCAAGTTCTTGCCCATGGGCAAGAACGTCGTGGTCATCGGCGGTTCGCTTGTCGGACTCGAACTTGCGGAGTTCTTGGCCGAGCGCGGTCGCAACGTGACGTTGATCGAAGAAGGCCAGCAGTTGGGCGTTCCGATGGCGATGCCGCGCCGATGGACCGCTGTGCGCCATGCCAAGGAGGTGGGTGTGAAGATTCACCGTAATTCAACGGTGCAGCGAATCACCAAGGAGCACGTCGAGTTCCGTGCTGGCGACAAGACTCTGACAGCTCCGGCCGGCATGGTTGTCGTCGCCTCGGGTGTGTCGGCTCAGGCGCCGCTGGCCGATGCATTGGCAGGTGTGGTGCCTGACGTACGTGTTGTCGGTGACGCTGTCGAGGTCGATTACATCGAGGGTGCCATGCACACGGCGTGGAAAGTCGCAACAACACTTTAGGCGGCGCCGGACTGGTTGCTGGTGATGTGCACACATGGCCCACCCGCTGAAGTCGCGTGATCGCATGTTGGGTTACGCAGGGGTCAGCCGCAGTCGTGCATGTGACTGCCCGCCGGGTGGGCCCTTACGAGCTGCGTACCGGTCCGGTGCGCAGCTCGTAAGAGTGGTCTCCTCGTCGCTGTCTGGCGCCGGACAGGGATTCGGCTGTGCCGACCTGATCGATGAACGATCAGGCCGGCAGCAGTCTCCTACAGATGGTCGAGTCTAGTTTTTCCATGCTTCGTCGAAGAGGATCATGCTGTCGATGTTCTGCTGAAGTCCGTGGACGTTCGTGTTCCACACGACCAGGTTCGGGACATTGCCCCAGACGATCCACGGCACGGTCTCGTTGGCGCGTTCCTGAATCTGCGCAAGGACTGCCTTCTTGTCCTCGTCGGTGGTCGCGACACCCAACTTGTCTAGGAGGGAATCCATTTCGGTGTCGGAGTAGCCCGTGATGTTGTTTCTGCCGCCGGACTTGATACTCGTGTAGAGGCGCTCGAACGGATCCGCCTCAGGAAGGCTGGCCGCACCCGAGCTCATGTCGAAATCGCGGTCGACGTACAGGCGCTTGATGAGATCACCTGCGCCGGTGACGTACTCGATCTGCGTGTCGAAACCGACGGCGTTGAGCATTGCCTGCACGCCGAGAGCGGTTGCCTGCGCGGAGGGTTCTTGGATCGCAATGAAGCTGATCTTGCCGTCGTAGCCGTCTGCCTTGGCCTGATCGAGCAGTTCCTTTGCCTTGGCCGGATCCACACCGATTGGGGCGACGTCGTTGTGCCAGCGGGAGGTGTCCTGGAAGATCACCTGTCCGGGAAGGCCCTTGCCGTTGTTGACGCGGGTGTTGAGGGTTTCGGGGTCGATCGCCATTGCGATTGCCTGGCGCACCCGGAGATCCGCTCCGGGGCGACCTTCGGCCATGTTGACGTTTGCGAGGTAGCCGAGCGACGGGATGTCGATGAAGCCGGGGTTGCCGTTCTCGATCAGATCGAGGATCGGGGTGAGCGTGCGCATGTACGCGGTGTCGATGCCGCCGGTCTTGAGGGCCTCGGCGGTGGGCTGTGCGCCGACGATGCTGATGAGCTTGAGCTTGTCGATATTCGGTGCGCCGCCGTAGTAGTCGGGGCGAGCGTTGAGCAGTAGTTCCTCGTTGGGGGTGAACTTTTCGAGTGTGAATGCGCCGGCGCCGATCGGGGTGAACTGATCACCCTGTTGCGCGGTCGGGGCGACGATCATTCCGGGTCCGGTCGAGAGCATCGACTCGACACCCGTCCACGGGTCGACGAGGTTGAAGACAACCGTCGTTGCGTCGGGGGTGTCCATCGAGGCGACCTTGGCTGCCCAGAGGCTGGACTGCGGTCCCTTGTTGGTGACGTAGCGGTTGATGCTGTCGACAACTGCCTTGGAATCGAGAGTCGTTCCGTCGCTGAACTTGACGCCGTCACGAAGCTTCAGCGTCCATGTCTTGCTGTCGCTGCTGGGCTCGAGGGATTGTGCCAGCTGAGGAACAAACGTCTGTTCGGTGGGGTCGTAGCGCATCAGCACGTCGTAGATCGCGCCGAGTTCACTGCCACCGGCAGATCCGGCGATCTGAACTTTGGCCGGATCGAGCGATGTCACTGCTGCATATCCGCTGAATGTCAGCGTCCCGCCCTTGGTAGGTGTGCCGGGATCCGGCTGTTCGTTGACCATTCCGATCTTCAGCGAGGATCCCGACTCGACGGATTCACCGCCGCCGCTCGAGCTGTTGTCGGCGCATGACGCCAGGAACATGCTTGCGGTGATTGCCAGGGTGGCCGCGGTCAATCTGCGGCTGCGGCGAAGGGGACTGCGAATCATGTGAACGCCTCCAAGTTGAATATGAGTGAAATCTCCAGCGAAGATTCCTCGTTATGTGATGTGCCTGGTGTTGAATGTTGTCCCGCTCGCCGGAAGTAGCGGATATCCCCGGGATCCGGATTTGCTTCTGTCTGGCCGGTATTCGTGTTCGTTCGGTCGATGTGTGCGTACACCTCTGCCCGGGAAGTTGAATTCCGGGGTTAGGCTCCGACGGTCCAGGCGACGAAAGTTGTCGTCGCTAATATCTATTGGGCGTAGATCTACTGAAAGTCCTTCGTACTGGGGGACTGACCATGCGACCTGCGGACGATGCTCGGCTCGGTCGAGATCGGTAATGAACGAGTAGCAAGTAAATGGTGTCCACCCTGGATGAACTTCCCAGGATATTTCGGACGCTTGCCGTCTCGTTCTGGACTAGCAGAAAGGCGTAGTTGGAGAGGGTAATTCACTCTCTTCATCTGTGGTGATCAACTCAGCACTGTCCTTCGAAATATGATGGGGACGTGGAACGCGTCGTTCCATGGCGTAAGAAGTTGTCCTTCCCTCTGATCGTTGCAGGTGCGGCTACGGCACTGACTGGTCGTGGAACTGCCGATGTGGTCAGACGTTCGGCTGAACTGGTTTGGTTGACGTCGTGACGAATCGGCAGGGCTCGGGGCGGTTCGTGGACCCCGGGTGAGGCCCGGTGTCCAGGTGTATTGCTGTGCTCGGCGAGCAGGATGCGTCTCGGGGACGCGGACCATCACCTCAGCACGACCCGACAGCAAGTACGAAATGAGTTAGGTCACTTTTCGGTGCCCGTTGATTTGACAGTAGACAAGCGTCTACTGTCAAGGGGTGGTCGAGCAGAAGTCAGTGGGAAAAGCCTGGGGCAGAGACGAAGTACGGCACGCGGTATTGCGAGCGGCCCGAACCAAGTTCGCTGCCAAGGGGATGTCGGTAACGCTTCGGGAGCTGGCTCAAGATGCCGGGGTCAATCTCGGACTCATTCACAAACATCTAGGCAACAAGGACGACATCCTGCGCGCGGTCCTTGCGCGCAATAGTCAACAATCTGCGAGCGTCGTCGAAAATGTGGAATCACTTTCAGAGGCTATGCGTCGTCTCTTTCTTGTAGGTGTTGCAGATCCCGACTATGTACGAATAGCAACGTGGCTGACTTTGGACGGTCGAACGGATTTACTTCCTACAGACGAAGCCGACGGTGGCACCATCCTCGCTCGGAGCGGTCAGTCGTCCGACTCGGTGGATGTACGCATCATGTTCGGGCTCGCTGCTATTGCCGGCTGGTCCCTGTTCGGAAGTGAAATCCTGAACAACACAGGCGTTGCGGGCTCCGACCGTGTCAATATCGAATTGAGGATGGCTGATCTGCTGAGCGCGATCATGGAACTGCCGGAATTCGGGCCTGGTGACGTGCAGAATCCGTAGCGTCGTGGCTCATTTCGTCCGATCCCCGCGACGTTCGTGGTCATCGACGATTCGAATGGCGGCTCATACACCTCGGAAGAGCACAGGCACAATCTGCGAACTGAATCCTCACGTCCACATGACTTTCCACCGCCCGTGGTCTGGGTGTGGTTGGCGATCCGTGTGGACGAGACGGATGGAAAGGTTTTTGCCAGCAGCGATATGTCGGTTTTTGTGGCTGCGCCGGTGAGCATTGTTGTTGCGGCAGAGGCGACGTCGATTCCGATCAGAACTTCTCGTCGATACGGGTGAGGACGTGGCGACAGAACTCACCCATTTCATCCGGATCATCGATAAAGCATGACGGTTTGATCGCAATGAGGTCGCAGCCGTGGTCGACCAGTCTCTCCAGGTGGGCGTCGAGGGTCGCGTCGATGTCGGCAACGCTGTGGTTGTCGGTGAAGGACGGTACCAGCCAGCCGGTGATCTCGAGATCCTCGGACGTGCGTCCGACCTGTTTCATTGCCTTGTCGAGTGCCGTGCGATGCTCGATCTCGAGCGGAAAGCCCAAAAATAGGCCGTCTGCATAAGTTGCGATGCGCTGCAAGAGACTTGGGCGAAGTTCGGTACCTCCGAACCACATCTTGATTCCATCGGCCCGTGGTTTCGGCGCGAAGTACGTATCTGAGAACTGGTAGAACTCGCCGTCGTACGCGGCCGGTGTCTCCTCCCACAATGCTTTCCAGATCGCCAGGTGCTCGTCCAACTGCCTTCCGCGGGTGCTGAAATCGATCTGCAGGGAGCGATACTCCTCGTCGTGCCAACTGACACTCGGCAGGACGGTGAAGCGGCCGTTGGTCATCATGTCCATCGTGGCCATCTCCTTGGCCAACAGGATCGGGTGGCGAAGCGGTGCGATCAGCGCAGCCGAGATCAGCCGGATGGTTGATGTCGCACCTGCCAACGCAGCTAGCTTGATGAGCGGAGCCGGCCAGGGAGTGGCAGGATCCTGCATCCCCGGCCTCACGAATTGTCTCGGATTCTCCGGCCTGCCGATCGCTCCGGCGCTGGGACCCATGACCACGTGTTCGCTGACAAAAAGACCCTCGATGCCGGCTTCCTCGGCTACGCGGGCGAATTCGATGTGGCGGTGCTCCTCGGAAGGGTCGAGCAGGGTGAACAATTCGCTCATCGCGAGGATTACCTTCGGCTTCCGGCCGTGAAGATTCATCTGGTTCCTTTTTCCGTTTCGGCTCGGCCTAGCGCGCTGAGCATGTCGAACTCGTTGTCGGTGAGGTCGATACGCGCGGACTCCATGTTTTCTTCGAGGTGCCGCACCGAGGACGTGCCGGGGATAGGGAGAATGGCGCCGGAGCGTCGCAGCAACCACGCGAGGGCGAGTTGGCTGGGACTTCGGTCGTACTTACTCGCGAGAGACGCGAGAATTCCGCCCGGCCGTGCCAGCTTCCCGTATGCCAGTGGGAACCACGGGATGAAGGCCATGCCTTCGGCAGTGCAATAGTCCAGGACGTCTTCGGATGCGCGGTCGGCGAGGTTGAAGCGATTCTGTACTGACACGATCTGTGTAATGGCCGACGCGGCCTTGATCTCGTCGACAGACACTTCGGAGAGTCCGACGTGCCGCACCAACCCTTCGTCCTGCATCGATTTCAGTTCGCCGATCTGGTCCTCCAACGGCACCTGCGGATCGATGCGGTGCAGCTGGAGCAGATCGATACGTTCCAAGCCGAGGTGTCGGAGGTTGAGCAGAGTCTGTTGGCGCAGGTATTCCGGCCGTCCGATCGGTGCCCACTTACCCGCGCCCTGGTTCGACGACCCGACTTTCGAACCGATGACCAGCTCGTCCGGGTATGGGTGCAGCGCGGTGCGAATCAGTTCGTCGGTGACGA
This sequence comes from Rhodococcus globerulus, assembly GCF_019334125.1. NCBI lineage: Bacteria > Bacillati > Actinomycetota > Actinomycetes > Mycobacteriales > Nocardiaceae > Rhodococcus > Rhodococcus globerulus. The sequence continues at coordinate 2,726,802 of NZ_CP079698.1, read as the reverse complement.
AGGGGCCGTAGACGTCGGCAGTGTCGAAGAATGTGACGCCGAGTTCGACGGCTCGGCGCAGCACGCGTATGGCTTCGTCGCGGTCGCGCCCAGCGCCCCACGCACCGGGGCCGGCGAGGTGCATGGTGCCGTATCCCAGCCGGTTGACTTCGACGTCGCCGCCGAGGATGAACGTGCCCGACGACGCGCCGGGAGTCACTGTCGTGGTGGTCATGGAACCAGACGCTAATCGCCATTTCGCGCGCGTTCACCATTGTCTCGATCAGCGGGAATGCCCTGGCCGCCAAGTGGAAGTCTCGATCAGCAGGACGGTTGTAGGCAACCAGCGAATTCCGCATATGTTCGTCCTCGAACGAACGGAAATAGCTGGACAGCAATGGAATCCGTACGTTTTCCGTGCGACGAAAGGAATGCGATGACTAGTTCGACCTCGTTGACAGTGATCCAGTCGACCGGCGTTATCGGAGCCGAGATCGGTGGAGTCGACCTGACGAAGCCGCTCGATACAGCGACTGTCGAGAGCATCACCAAGGCACTGCACGAGCACCTGGTGCTGTTCTTTCGCGACCAGTCGATCACCGACTCCCAGCATCGCGACTTCGGTGCGAACTTCGGTACCCTGCAGCACTTCCCGTTCGCGCCCGCCGTCTCTGACGAGATTCCCGAGGTGCATCGCCTCGACAACGACGGCGGCGGAAAGGATCGTGCACCAGACAAATCTGCCGACAACTGGCACAGCGACGCCACTTATATGGAGTTTCCGCCGCTGGGAAGCATCCTGCGAGCAATCCGTTTACCGATCGTGGGCGGAGATACGCTATGGGCCAATATGTACGCTGCCTATGAAGGGCTGTCTTCGCGGATGCAGCGGATGCTTGACGGGATGACCGCGGTCAACGATGCCGCAAAGATTTCGCAGGGAAATCGAGAGGCAGTCCACAAGCGCTTCCCTCCACGTGAGCATCCCGTCGTCCGCACACATCCGGACACCGGGCGAAAGCTGTTGTTCGTCAACAGCCTGTTCACCACCAGACTGGTTGGGTTGTCCGAACGGGAGAATGCGCAAGTGTTGTCTCTGTTGACCGATCACGTCCAGCAGCCGGAGTTTCAGGTGCGATTCCGTTGGGAGCCGAACTCGATTGCGTTCTGGGACAACCGCTGTACTCAGCACTACGCCGTACCCGATTACACCGAGCCGCGGCTGATGCGCAGAGTGGTCATCGAGGGAACTCGGCCGTAACAGCCTTGCAGGAGAGAGCATTGTGAACAAGCACCACGAGGTCCTGGATCCGTTGGAAGTCGACGTGTCCGCGCCGCGCGCCGGGCACGTGATCGAGGACGCCGCGGACGCGGCCCGACGGATCATGGATTCGCTGCTGCGGACGGGGAGGAACAACCCGCATCTCGAACAGATCCGCGACCAACTTCACGCAATTGCCGACACTCTCGACGAGCACTCGTCCGGCATCGACGCCCGCCTTGTCGAGATGTGGGCGGGCGACGGAACGAACCGCCACGATCCGGTTTCCGGTACCGAGAACCCGATTGCCCCGCCGTTCCTTTTTCGTGGCAGATCCGACGGATCGATTCGCGGCGAGGCCACGCTCGGGCTGCCGTATCAAGGCCCTCCGGGCATGGTTCACGGTGGCGTCGCGGCACTGGTCCTCGATCACGCACTCGGGTGTGCCAACGGATATGCAGGCACGAGTGGGATGACCGGCTGGCTGAAGGTCCGCTATCACCGGACTACACCGTTGTTCGAACCGCTTGTGGTCACTGCCCGTCAGACGTCCGTCGAGGGGCGAAAGATCCATACCGTGGGCGCGATTGCCGCCGCGGACGGCGGCGTCTGCGTTTCGGCGGAGGGTCTGTTCATCGCGGGCCACCTCGACCGTCCCCGCAGCCTCTGACGCGCAATCGCGTTTTCGTCGCTATACCTGCATCACCACTCTGAGAGAAAGGTTCACAATGGCTTCGTCCGAAGAACTGCGCGACGTCGTGGAGCGCTACATCCATTTGCTGCAGGAGGGGACCGGTGCGGAGATAGCCTCACTCTATGCCGAAGACGGCAGCGCCGAGGATCCTGTGGGCAGCGCGCCGAAGGTCGGCCGGGCTGCACTCGAGGAATTTTACAACCGGGCCACAGCCATGGAGAACGTCACCGAGGCACGCGTGGTGCGGGTCGCGGGGAACGAGGCCGCCGCGCACTTCAGCGTTATCTCGAAGGCCGGCGACAAGACGTACACGTCCGCGCCGATAGATACGTTCACGTTCAACGAGCGCGGTGAGATCATGCGGATGCGCGCCTATTGGGGCCCGGGAGATATCCAAGTCTCCTGAGGCGAGTGATAACCGAAATGGTCCGGAAGAGATTATCTCCCGGACCATTTCGCTATTTCGTACTCAGCGCGCGGCGGCGATGTGTTTGACTGCTCGGTATCCGAACAGCATCGACAAGCCGATCGGAAGGCCCGGTCCGGGATAGGTGTGCCCGGTCATCGACGCAGTGCTGTTGCCGCAAGCGTAGAGCCCGCCAAGTACACCGCCATTTTTCTTCAGTACTCGGCCATCGGTGTCGATGCGAAGACCGCCCTTGGTTCCGAGGTCCGCGATCACCATGCGTGCGGCGTAATAGGGTCCCTGATCCAGCGGCACCAGTGCCGGGTTGGGGCCGGTTCCGGCAGCGAATGCCAAGTCGTACGGATCCTCGCCGCGGTGGAAGTCCGCGTCTACACCGGTCGACGCCGCGTCGTTGAACCTTGTGACCGTGTCGGCCAGAGCCTGCGGCGGCACACCGATCTTTTCGGACAATTCGACAACCGAATCCGCACGCACCAAGGTGCCCGCAGCGATGCACCTCTCCGGGGCATCGCCCGGTAACGAGATGGCGGGAAGTTTGCCCCCGTTGCGGGAATCGAAGACGAACCAGGCGGGCTCGCGGGGTGTCCCGCCGGAGGTGCTGCCGTCTGCGAGGTTGCCGGCCATTCGCCGTCCTGCCTGGTCGTACGGTGAGGCCTCGTTGCAGAATCGCGTCCCCGAACCGTCGATCATGATTCCTCCGGCGATGCACACGAGTACGGCGGGCCGGCCGTCCGAGAGTTCAATGCCGGGATTCCACCATGCGTCACCCATGAGTTCCGTTGCGGCACCGATGCGGATGCCCGCGGTGATGAGATCTCCAGTGTTGGCGCCGGCCGGTGACATGGTCCAGGCCGCGTCACCGGGGGTATTCGTTGCGGTGCGCAGACCTGCATTGGATTCGTAACCGCCGGCGGCGATCACGACGCCGTGGGTGGCACGGACATGGATCGATCGGCCGTGATGTTCAGCCTGCACCCCGATCACGCGGCCGTCCTGTACGACGAGATCCATGACGGGCGTCTCGGTGCGGAAAGTGACGTTACCGGTGCTTCGTCCAGCGAGGAGCAGACTTGCGATCAGAGCGCGGCCTTGAGTGATCGGTGCTTCGGGGTGAGGCTCATTCGCTCGGTCGAACACCAACGCGGGCCGCAGGAACGGGAGGAACTCTCCTACCTTCTCGTATTCGATAGGTGCTGGCCAGATGGACCGCCCTCCGGTCCGTCGGCCGGGCCGATCGAAGTAGTCCGGAAACTTGTTCCACGTGAAGCTGATGTCCGGGTGAGCTGTCAGAAAGTCGACCAGTGTAGGCCCGGTCTCGAGATACGTCTCGTAGTGGGCTTTCGCCGAGTCGTCGAGTAGGTGGGAGAGGTATTCGCGAGCCAGGTCTATGGAATCGCCCGGATCACCTTCCATCTCGATTTGGTTGCCGGGGAACCATATTGCCGCTCCGGCGTACGTGGTGACGCCTCCGAAAAGAGGTGTTTTCTCGAGGACCAACGTCCTTAAGCCCTCGACACCCGCCGTGTAGGCCGCAGTGAGTGCGCCACCACCTGACCCGACAACGACGACGTCATACTCTTCGTCCCAAACCTGCTCTGTCGCAGTGTTATCGGTGGGATTTTGGCTAGTTGTCACGGTGCAACTCCAATACGTGTGGTGAGACCAGTTCGCTTGTGTCGAATACGGAAGGCAAGACCGCGGTGGGTGGTGTGGTGAACTTCCGCAATCAGATAGTGCCGCCGGAACCAGATGTGAAGCGAAGCATTCCGGTGATCGAGACCGCGAACACTATCGTTTGTGCACAGTGGGATTCGGAACGCGAAGCACGCAGTGCGTCCCGCCGTAGAAAGCCACCATGCATTTGTTGCAGTGATTGCACAACGATTCGGTGGTCGCGTCCTCGATCAGGTGGTTGACCATGTCCGGATCCCGTAACAGTGCGCGTCCGGCAGCCACGAACTGAAAGCCGGAGTTCATAGCTTCGTCCATGATTTTCTTGTTCGTGATACCGCCGAGAAGTACCAAGGGAAGTGTCAGTTGGGACCGGAACTGCTTGGCGTCGTCGAGTAGATAACCGTCCTTGTATGGGTATTCCTTGAGGAAGTGCTTGCCGACAGTCTGGATTCCGAGTTTGGTGGGCTGGGGCATGACCGCCGCGAACTCGCGCAGTGGGGCATCACCTTTGAAAAGGTACATCGGATTGAACAACGATGAACCTGCGGTGAGTTCGAGCGCGTCCACCGAGCCATCGGCCTCTAACCACTTGGCGACCTGAATGGACTCGTCGAGCCAAAATCCACCCGGCACACCGTCGTCCATGTTGAGCTTCGCAAGAATCGCGATTTTGTCGCCGACCGCGTCGCGGACGGCGCGGGCCGTTTCTCGGGCAAAGCGTGCCCGGTTCTCGAGACTCCCGCCGTAATTGTCCTTGCGTTTGTTCACCTTTGGTGACAGGAACGACGAGATCAGGTAGTTGTGGCCGAAATGCATTTCCACGGCGTCGAATCCGGTCTCGACCGCACGTCGGGCCGCGTTAGCGTGGGCCTCGGTGATGCGAGTGATGTCAGCCACGGTCGCGGGCTTGGAAAAGTTCTGAGTCGTCACACGGAAGGCACGTGAGGGGGCGAGCGCGGGATAACCGATGTGCTTCGATGCCGCAACCGGCCCGGCATGGCCTATCTGCGCGGACACCGCGGCGCCCTCGGCGTGGATGGCGTCGGTGAGTCGGCGCATGCCGGGTGCTGTTTCATCTGTCCACTGCAATTGGCCGGCCGCAGTGCGTCCGTCCGGCGCAACTGCGCAGTACGCCACCGTGGTCATCCCGACACCGCCGGCTGCAGGCTGGCGGTGAAACTCGATGAGTTGGTCCGTGACAACGCCTTGCGGGGTCAACCCCTCGAACGTCGCAGCCTTGATGACACGGTTCCGCAGAGTAAGCGGGCCCAGTTTGCCGGGCGACAAGACATCGATTTTTGGTTTTCCGGTGCGGGTGTTCATGACGTGCCTCCAGCATTGGTCGATTCGGTTCCGGCCGGCGCGGTCCCGGGCAGACCGCAAAGACAGGAGGCTAATCGTCGAATTGGGCTCTTCCGGAACAGTCTCGCTCATCGATATCGGCCGGTCCTTCAGCTGGTCACGGTGGTCTCGATTATCGAGACGAATTCGGGAAGAGTCTCTGCCGCAATTACAGTCCCGATACTGCGGCACGGGGCGGACATCACCGCACCGTTGTTGCGAATCACCCGAACTGCTGAGAGGACAACAGCGCGTGACTTCGACACAGATCGACGAAACCGAGATCCGCATTATCGACGATGGAGCGGCCCCCACACGATTTGCCCGCGGCTGGCACTGCCTGGGTCTTGCCGATAGTTTCAGGGGTGGAAAGCCGCACCCCGTAGAAGCATTCGGGACCAAGCTGGTCGTCTTCGCAGACAGCACCGGCACCCTGAAGATCCTGGACGCATACTGCCGCCACATGGGTGGAGATCTGTCTCAGGGAGCCATCAAGGGTGACACGGTGGCCTGTCCGTTCCACGACTGGCGTTGGGGCGGCGACGGCCGTTGTAAGGACATCCCGTACGCCCGCCGGGTGCCGCCGCTAGCACGGACACGGTCGTGGGCGGCGATGGAACAGGACGATCTACTGTTCGTCTGGAACGATCCCGAAGGCAATCCGCCGCCCCCGGAAGTGGCTGTCCCTGTAATGAGGACTGCGGACGCAGAGTGGACCGAGTGGGTGTGGAAGTCGCTGACGATAGACACCAACTGCCGCGAGATCATCGACAATGTGGTCGACATGGCCCACTTCTTCTATGTTCATCTCTCGTTCCCCGTCTACTTCAAGAACGTATTCGAAAATCATGTTGCCGTACAGTATTTCGAGGGCCGCTCCCGCGAGGATGTGCGACCGAAAGTGACCGACGGCAGCAAACCGAACCTGGTCGCCAGTCACTCGACAGCCGCCTATTACGGACCGTCGTTCATGATCGACGAACTCGACTACGAGTACGACACGATGACTCTCAACTCGGTGCTCGCCACGTGCCACTATCCGGTGAGTGCGAACAAGTTCGTGCTGATGTACGGGGTGACGGTGAAGAAGACCCCCGAATTGCTCGGTGACGAGGCTGTCGAGTTGGCCAGGAACCACTCGACGTTCATCTCTCAGGGTTTCGAGCAGGACGTCGCGATTTGGAAGAACAAAACCCGGATCAACAATCCATTGCTCTCCGCCGAGGACGGTCCGGTCTACCAGTTGCGTCGGTGGCACGAGCAGTTCTACGTCGACGTCGCCGACATTACGCCGGACATGGTCGCGCGGTTCGAATTCGAGATGGACACCAGTAAGGCTGTCGAGTCCTGGACGAAGGAAGTGCAGGCCAACATTGTTCGGCAGGTGGCCGAGAACCCCGTAGGTTGAACAGCTTCGGATCCGCGGCGGTGGAAAATGTTTCCACCTCCGCGGGTTGTCAGTCGGACGCCTGAGCAGTGGTGGCGTCCGGAAACAGTTTGCGGGAGATGCGGTTGGCCACATCGCGCACTAGCGGCCACGCGCGATGCAATGCGTCTAAGTTCTGGCCGCCACACAGGCAGATTGCAGCGACAGGTCCGTGAGGTCCGCGGACAGCGGCAGCGATACTCGGCAGGGCCTGTCCGGTGAGCCTCTCCGAGCTTGCCCCCGACTCGAAGGACAGGCCCTGCCGCTGACGGATCCGGTTGAGTTCCGCGTGCAAGCTCCTCATGTCCCAGCCTGCGTTTCCACCGACGCGAGCGAATCGGCGTCGAAGGTGACGGTCGACCTGCTCGGCGGGGAGACAGGCCAGCATTGCGCGACCACCGGTCGTGTGATGCGCGGGAACGCGGTGGCCGACTTTGATCTGGAGTTCGCTGGCATAGTGCCCCCCGATTTTGTCGACGAAGACCTCGCTGCCGTTGTCCCATACCGCAAGGTGAACAACCATGCCGGTGCGGAGGTACAGCTGATGCAGGAGATCGGCAGCGGCCGCACGAATTTCATTTTGAAATGCGGCCTTCCGTTCGACATCGTCGACTGTGCGTTTGCCGAGACCGAGGGGTCCGAGGCGGTAGCCGTCGGGACCGTGGTCAATCCATTCGGCCTGGACCATCTGATCGAGGATCCGATGAGTGCTCGATCGGGGCAAGTTGGTGCGACGGGCTACTTCTTCCAAACTCAACAGCGCCGATTGGTCATCGAACACACTGAGGATCAGAGTCATGCGGGCAATCATCGACGGCGGCGTAGGAGGGCCGTCGGCTTTCGACGCAGTTGTGATGCTGCGGGCGCCGCCGGGCATGTTGCCTCCAAATGGATCCGTGGATTCGGTCAGTGATGTGGCCGGTATTAAGTTTTCAGCTTAAGGGAGCCGTCTTTGCGCCGCTGGACCCCTGCAAGCTCCATCGGGTGTGGCCGGCGTCGCCGGACTTCGGAACATCCACGGCTGGAAGATATCTGGGACAGTGGTGGGATCCAGACGAAGTCTCGCTGGCCGGGACAATCTCAGTCGCACCCGGATTCCCGCAGACAATTGCCGCACTGTCGCCAGAGATATTCCCGGTCCTCCGCTCTCACGTCGAGCACCGGTTCCCACGCGCGACACCCGTCGAATCTTGGAGGTTGAGAATGGCTCGTTCGAGGTTTTCGGTGTTTTTCGGTGTAGGCAGGGTGGTGACCGGTTTAGTGGTCGGCAGTTTGCTTCTCACGTCATGCGCTGGCGGCGACGGCAACGCCACCGAGTCGGGTAGTTCGGCCCGGCCGTCGACGGTGCAAAACGGAATTGTCGGGCGACCGATGGCAGCTGGAGACCCAGTGCCGGGAGGCACATTGACCTATGCCGGGTACGCGTTCGTCACAGGATTCGATCCAGCGAAGTCTCAGGCATCGGGCGCGACCGGCGGAACAGAAATGGCTGCGATCTACGACCTTCTGATGAGGTACGACATCGAGTCCGGGGAGTTCGTGCCGCAGCTCGCGCAGTCGCTCGAACCCAGTGACGAATTACGTACGTGGACCCTCACCTTGCGTGAGGGGGTCACGTTCAGCGACGGCACGCCGTTGACGTCGGAGGCGGTAGTGGCCAGCATCGATCGATACAACGCGAACAAGGGCCCGAATGCGCAGGTGTGGACGAGCAGTGTTGCCGGTATGCAGACGCCGGACCCGGGTACGGTCGTATTTTCACTGCAACAGTCCTGGTCCGAGTTTCCCGCGATGCTGGCCGGTGGACACGGCATGATCGTGGCTCCGACAGCCACAGTGGGAGGCAGTCTGGAACCTGTCGGAGCCGGACCGTTCACCGTCAAACGGTTCGTACCGAACGAGGAACTATTGCTCGCGCGGCGCGGCGACTACTGGGACGGAGCACCGAACCTGGAGTTGCTGCGCTTCGTTCCGATTATCGGGGACCAAGCGAAACTTGACGCGTTGCGATCCGGTGATGTCCAGGCTACCTACCTGCGGGGTGCTGAGTTGGTGGACCAAATGCGCTCGACCGAGCAACCGGGCTATATCGACACTTCGAGTTTGGGAAGCGTCGTGCTGATCAACAATCGTCCCGGGCGTCCGGGCTCGGACATTCGGGTCCGGCAGGCTATGGCATATGCCACCAGCACCGAAACGTTCAACCAGCGTGTGCTGGCGGGGAAGGGCCTACCCGGCGCGGAGATTTTCCAACCATGGTCGCAGTGGCACAGTGACGTGAGTCCGGTCGGTGTCGACCCAGAAAAAGCCAAGGAGCTACTCGATGCCGCGAAGAAGGACGGATTCGACGGCAATGTCACATTTGTGGGCCTCAACGACCCCACTGCACAGCAATCGGCATTGACAGTGCAGGCGATGCTGCAGTCGGTCGGCTTCAACGTGACAATCGAATACCAGAACAGTACGGCCGACCTTGTGAAAAAGATGTATGCGCAGCATGATTTCGATCTCGCATACGGGGCGTTCAACCTCTTCGAATCGGCGCCGTTCATCAGGCTCTACAGTTCGATGCAGTCGACGTCGACCAACAACGCGCTCGGATACGCGGACCCTCGGATGGACGCCGCTCTCGCGGCCGTCCAGTCCGCACGAGGTGATGCCGAGAAGCGAGCGGCACTCACCGACGTGCAGACACTGGTGAACGAGACGACCCCGTTTCTCACCCTTGGGGCCTTGTCCAGCTTCATCCCGTGGCAGGCGAACGTGCACGGGGTACAGCCGAGTCTGGACGCGGTCCTGCTCTTCGATAAAGCGTGGATCGATTCCTGACCGTGGATGGGTGACCGAATTCCGAAGCCGCGTCACCTCGTCTACAACTACGTGCGCAACGAACGGTTCACTCTGCTGCCGGGGCTGGTGGAGATCGATCCGATCGACCACGACATGACCGAGGACTTGCGAGAGCGGATCGAACGGCGTCATCAGGCGCGTCAGGCTTACGCGTTCGTTCCGCGCGAGGCACTGTCACTACCGGCAACGCGCGCCCCTTGAATGACTGCGCCGCCGCTCTGGTCATCATGTCCGATACCGAGTGTCATCGGGAGTTCCATCTAGCGTTTGTGATGCGATGTATCGCCGGGCCAGCCGGCCGCGCCGACCCGGCGGAAACGGACCCTCCTACTCCTGTCCCGAGTCCTTTGTCAGGCAGATGAGTTCAATCGTCGTCTCGGGTAATTCGTTGTGGCAGCGCGCGAATCGGAACGCCATTGTGCCCTCGTTGTGCCCGAGCGTCTCTATCCAGGTCGCGCCAGGAATCTTGGGATCATCATGCGCCAGAACTAATTCGATCCGCCCGGTTTCGTCAGATTCGGTATCGAAACTGGTGGCGAAGACGCGGTTGCCGAAGCGCCATTCGAGGGACTCCATCCAGTAGTTCATCGGGACGAAGCTCCAGTAGGCTCCCGTAGATGGTGTGAACGAGATACGTAGCGCATACCCCTCCGGCACCGCCCAGTAGCCGTTCATGTATTTGTGTCCGGCCGGGGTAAAGATGTCGCCCGAATCGTGCATGGGGCTGAGGGCGTTGAACTTCTCGGTCTTGGTTGTCCCCACCCACTGTGCCCAAGTTCGGGTGTTGAACCACGCGAACTGCGCGGCGCGCTCGAGTCCGGTGGCCAAGGCATCAGCGGTGAGGGGAGGTGGATTTACGGGCCCGCCGATTCTTCGAATGGACAATGGCCGCGGCCTGTCGACGCGAGGATCACGGAGATATCGCCTAACCGAAAGGACACTGGCGTCTGTATCGAGTTTTACCCCGTTGCGTCCTTCATGCCCGGCGGCAACTGTGAGCGTGAAGTTGCCGTCCGTCGTGGTGTCGATCTCGGCTTCTGTGATCGCATCGATGAGACGTCGCGGTGTTTTGTTGGCGCCACTCAAATCGCCTGAGTAGACGGTGAGTTCGATGAGCTCCGTCTCGGCCATGCTTCCCGTGACGATGTACTGGTACTTCGACGACACGGGGCTCGAGTCGTATAGCTGAGCAGGGCTGTCTCCCGCGAACTTTCGCACTCCGGCTCGGGTTTTCTGCTGGAAGTCCGGGTAGGCGGGGTCGGTATACTCGATGAATTGCTCGATCCCGATCGTCAGATATCGCAGGAACAGTCGGTTGCCCTCGGCGGCGTCGATCGCATTGTCGGGCATCGGCAGTTGTGCGAATTTTTCGGGGAAGTCCCTGATCATGTCGGCGAGGTAGGTGAATGCTTCTGCAGGAACGCTAGCCTGCGCAGGCAGCGTCATGACGCAGTCCGGTATGGTGCGCGCGGCGAGGCGCAATTATCGAACGTCGAAGCCGGCATTGTGCTGTTGGCCTCCAACAGGATCACTCCTTCCACGCTTCGTCGAAGAACATGATTCCGTCGATGCTCTGCTGGAGGCCGTGCACGTTCTTGTTCCACACGTCCAGCGTGGGGACATTGCCCCAAATCTGCCAGGGGACAGTGTCTGTGGCGCGTTGCTGGATCTCGGCGAGGACGGTTTTCTTGTCCTCGTCGGTGGTAGCGACTCCGAGTTCATCGAGTAGGACATCCATTTGGGGATCCGAGTAACCGGTGGCGTTGTTGCGGCCACCTGTCTTGAGATTGGTATACAGGCGTTCAAAAGGATCGGCCTCGGACAGGCTGAGCGCGCCGGTTCCCATGTCGTAGTCGTGATCCACCAAGACGCGCTTAGTGACGTCGCTTGCGCTGGTGACGTATTCGATTTGTACATCGAATCCGACTGCGTTGAGCATTGCCTGCACAGCAAGGGCTGTTGCCTGCGAGGACGGCTCCTGGATGGAGAGGAAGGTGACTTTGCCGTCGTAGCCGTCTGCCTTGGCCTGATCGAGCAGTTCCTTGGCCTTGGCCGGATCCACACCGATTGGGGCGACGTCGTTGTGCCAGCGGGAGGTGTCCTGGAAGATTTCCTGGCCGGGCAGGCCGTTGCCGTTGTTGACGCGGGTGTTGAGCGTTTCGGGGTCGATGGCCAGTGCCATTGCCTGGCGCACACGAAGGTCCGAGCCGGGGCGACCTTCTGCCATGTTGACGTTTGCGATGTAGCCGAGCGACGGGATGTCGATGAATCCCGGGTAGCCGGACTCGATCAGATCGAGGATCGGGGTGAGTGTGCGCATGTATGCCGCGTCGATGCCACCGGTCTTGAGGGCCTCGGCGGTGGGCTGAGCTCCGACGATGCTGATGAGCTTGAGCTTGTCGATATTCGGTGCGCCGCCGTGGTAGTCAGGCCGTGCTGCGAGCAGCAGTTCCTCGTTGGGAGTGAACTTTTCGAGTGTGAATGCGCCGGCGCCGATCGGGGTGAACTGATCACCCTGCTGCGCCGTGGGGGCGACGATCATGCCGGGTCCGGTGGAGAGCATCGACTGAATGCCGGTCCACGGATCGATGAGGTTGAAGATGACCGTCGACGCGTCCGGAGCGTCCATGGAGGCGACTTTGGCTGCCCAGAGGCTGGACTGCGGTCCCTTGTTGGTGACGTAACGGTTGATGCTGTCGACAACTGCCTTGGAATCGAGACCTGTTCCGTCGCTGAACTTGACGCCGTCACGAAGCTTCAACGTCCAGGTCTTGCTGTCGCTGCTGGGCTCGAGGGACTGTGCCAACTGCGGAACGAATGTCTTCTCGATAGGGTCGTAGCGCATCAGCGAGTCGTAGATCGCTCCGAGTTCACTGCCACCGACGGCTCCGGCAACCTGAGACTTCGCCGGATCAAGTGTCGTCACCGAGGAGAAGCCGCTGAACGTCAAGGTTCCACCCTTGTTGGGCGCGCCGGGCTCTGTTTGTTCGTTGACCATGCCGATCTCGAGCGCGGAACCTGAATCTGCGGATTCCCCTGCACCGCCGTTTGATTCGCTGTTTGCGCACGAAGCGAGCAACATGCTTGCGGTGATCGCCAGGGTAGCCGTCAATCTGCGCGGACGACGAAGGGAGCTACGAGTCATTGGGACGCCTCCAAATGGAAGGATGAGTGAAATCTTCAGCGAAGATTCCCTATTGTGTGATGTGCACCATGGTGGCGGTTGAGTTGTCCCGCTGACCGGAACCTGCGGACGGCCGGGTTCTGTTGCGAGCACGCAAATTTCGGGCTGCATTCGTGTATCGCCTGTGAGACAAGTTCCGTTGCCCGCGTTGGTGGAAGTGATCGGTCATTATGCGCAGTTCCCAAGGCGGGGAACGATAATAGCTCAACGGTCCACTTCGACCGACACATCGATGTCGGACGCGCCGCTCATAGTGATGGAAGTTCCATCGAAATCGATTTGGGTCATTTTCCTTCCCCTGCAACTGCGTTAGTCGGTGTATCGGCGCAAGAAGTTGCTGGCTCTGAAGGTCTGCTGGTGTTCACGTTGCTGCGCGGTGATGAAGGAAGTACCTGCCGGTAGACGCTCTCTGAGTTGATCCAGTTTGACAACCTCGGAGCGCCGGATGGCCAACTCGACGGGGGCGTTGACTGGCAGGGATTGCCAGCGGACTGCAACCATTCCCGAGTTGTGCCCTTCGGGGTCGAGCCAATTGTAGGCGCCGGGATCCTCACGGGAAATGACAAACGAGTACGTACCATTCGGATTAGGCTCTGCCTGAACGGTATTCAAGCTACTTGTTCGATCGATGTACTCGTACGCCACTCCCCACGGGTCGGAGAGTTGAATGCCGAGGGACGCAGCACCCAGTGGATCGACGGTGACAACCAACGCTTCTCCATCGTTCAGGTCAAACCATCCCCCCGTCGAGAGTCCGCGACCTGCGGGACGCAGACGCGCCGGGCGCACGTAATTTGTTGCCTCGCTATAGAAATACTTGTTGAAGTAGTCGAGCCAGAACGGCGCCATCTGCGTCAGCAACTCTACCGAACGTGTAGTGAGCTGTTCCAAGCTTCGCGGTTCGCGAGCCGCAGGACCTGAAGTCCGAACCAGATCGAGGCGGACAACATTTTCCGTTGACCAGTCGTCGAGGAGGTCCCGGATAATCAAGAACGAATCTTGCTTTGCAGGGATCCGGATGTGGTTGGTCCGCCCGTTGGCGGGCTGGGCGTCCAGAGTGATGACAAAAGACCCGTCCGCTTCGACCGCGATGTCGTCGCTGTGCAACCCTGCGAGTTGTATGCCGCCTTCGGCGGTGAGGGAGGTGGTCCCAGGGATGGCGTCGCGCAGCTCGAAGTGTTGCTCAGTAGGTCTCGGGTAGTTGATCTTCCCGCGGATCTCATATGTCGAGGACCCTGATACCGCTGTGTGCCGGTAAACGTTGTCCGGGTTCTCGATTCCGAAACCGGACCTGGGGGAACTCAGTCCTTGAAACTCGTGTGGAGCGGTTACGCCCCACATGAGCATCGGAATTTCCGGGTCCGAGCAGATGGCATATTGGGTCGCTGCGGTGGCCAGTGAATGGGCAGCTCTGCCGATCGTCGCTTTTCCAGCCGGTGTCGAGCCCTGCGGGTCGGCCGCGTAGAGCATTTCGACGCTTCTCATCGCTGTGCGGTAGGTGTCTGTTTCCAAAATCCTTCGGGTCAGTTCTTCGCCGTCGCGTTGTACTGGTGTAGCGAGGGCGCCTACATAGTTGACCTCAATTGATGTTTCCATTCGTTCCATCTGGAATTCACCTCTTTCAGGCGGTTGTCTGTCAGCACATTTGGCTTAAATCTGTTGCAGCTCAAGGACGTCGACCTGTTCCCGACAGGCGCGTGACCGGTGGTTTACAAGTTGGGACGATATCTCGGGGCAAGGTGTACCGTGCATCTCGGCACGGTCCGACCTCGCGCCCGCAATTGAGACATTCTGCGCTGTCCGCCTGAAAGGGTGAATCGTTGTCAGGCGAAGGTTCCTTCAAACAAGGGTTCCGACGCTCCGTCAGGGCGATAGAAGGGCCGCCCTCCTTCGACCGTGCAGCGGCGCATCAGCCGGTACTGAGGGTAGTGATCCGAAAGCGCGCGGTGATTCGTGCAGCGCTCATCCCAAATCGCGACGTCGCCCGCTCGCCAACGCCACCGAACCGCATAATTCGGATTATTGACGAGATTGCCCAGGTAACCGAGAAGTGCATCGCTCTCCGGCCTGTGCATGCCCACAAGGTGATCGATGAAGGAGCTCAGGAACAAGGCTTGACGCCCAGTCTCTTCGTGGGTACGGACGAACGGAAGAACCGCGCCCTGAAGATTCTGCCGGATCACCTGCTCGGATTCAGCTCCGTACATGGCCACATTTGCCTGAATAAAGTGGTCGGAGGGCTTATGCAATGCGCGCAAGTCCTGGCACACTCGCTTCATTTCGTCAGACAGACTGTCGTAGACGGCGTACAGACTGGCCCAGAGGGTATCGCCTCCCACTGCGGGGATATCGAGCGCGTAGAGGATGGCCAGGTTAGGTGGCTCCGGCCAGTAGGTGAGATCCGTATGGAATCCGTCTGCAAGCGGCGGCTTTTTCGCGTTGTTTTCGACGGAATGTAAGACTGTTTCGTCGCCGTGGAGTTTCGCTACCGGGTTGGCCATCGGAGTGCCCCACCGATTTGCGAGGTCGACGTGATCCGCTTCCGACAAGTTTTGATCGCGGAGAAAGATCACGTGATGCTTCAGTAAGGTCTGGTGCAGTTCGTCGAACTCGTCTTCGTTGAGGGCGTTGAGGCTGACCCCTTCTACGAGTGCTCCAATGTTGGCACTTAGTGGTGTGATGCGCATGCGCCGGCTCTCGTGTACATCGGGGGCTTGAGAATCGACGGCAAGATTAGATGAACCCATTTCTTTACCTCTCTTGGGGATCGGCCGAATTCAGGTGCTGAGTTACAGCGTCCGCGTCTGGTGATACATGCGATTGATCAGAAATTGGATCACTTTGGCGCGCAGTCCTTTTCGTGGCGACGCGCATCGGTACACAGGTCATTGCCGGCGCTCGCTCTGTGGCAAGCCAGGCAGTGACCAAGTCTGTAGTGTCGGCGCCCTTCAGGCACGTTGTGTGGGGTTGTCCTGAAGTTGTGGAGGCCTCGACTACGTGAAAATCATAAGTCAACTACCAAATGTTAGTCAACTACCACTTTTTTATTCACTCTCAAACCGCGCCACTGGTCCGCGAAATTGGCTGATGCTGTCTGTGACGCCGCGTGTGTGGCAGGTCCTGGGCAGTCCACCGTACGCTGAGGTCACTATGGGTTTACGAGAACGCAAGAAGCTTGCAACGCGGCATCGCATTGTTGATGTCGCCTTAGAGCGGTTCGCTGAAAATGGTTACGACGTAACCACGGTCGAGGAAATCGCCAACGACGCCGAGGTGTCGGTAACCACCTTCTTTCGCTACTTTCGGTCGAAGGAGGAAGTCCTTTTCATCGACGCCGAATGGACGGTCCCTGACTTCTGTGCCGCGCTCGAGGCGCGCCCGACGCACGAGCCGGACCTCGAGGCGATCCACCAGGTGTTACGCATGTTTCGTGTGCGCGAGGTGCACGGGGATGAGCGTCAGCGCCGCCTGCGTCAGCACCGCGTGGTTGCTGACACTCCCGTGTTGCGTGGGCGTGCCCACTTGGTCGCTCAACGATGGCAGCGCGAGGTCGCAGCTGTCCTGGCGAAACGACCAGGTACCTTCCCTGACAACCGGAACGTTCGACTCACTGCCGCAATTGCTTTCACCATCGTGAGCTTTGCCGACGACGAGTGGTGCGCGCACGAGGGAGCTGTCAACTGGCTCACCATCCTCGACGAAGCCTTCGACTCCCACGCGGCACTCACTCCGAGCGGCCTCGACCCTTGATCGCGCACATACTTCGACTCGCGCGGCGGCATACACCATCATCAGCCGCTGTGGCGTGCGGCGATCATCGCACATTGCCGCTGGCGTGGCCGCCGCGTCGCAATGCGCATCGCCCGCGAAACGGGCCGTTGACCTTTGCACACCGTCACCGATCCGTGGTTTTCACAGTTGGGCCAGTGCGCCAACGTTATTGCGCGTTCTGCGCGTCGTTTGGCGAGATGGTTTCGCGGGCAGAGTGATTCGATCGAGCACGTGGCTATGTCGGCTACAGCAGCATAGGAATCGGTGCCCACACCTTCGAGGGTGACTCCTGAATTCAGTGGTGCGTCTGAAATACTGGCAGCGAAGCGGCGGGGTGGGTGCCACCGCCGTTGCGACACTGACTACGAGGGGGCTGCGAGAGTATGTCGGGGATTGACAGGAATTTGCATTTGATGCGGCGCAAAGAAACTACGTTCTCACGGCGCAGTCGATTCGTGACTCTTACCGTCGGCGTCACCGCGGTGATCTCCGTCGGAGTCGCACCCATCGCCGCCGCGGAGCCGGCACCGAGTGGAGATCTTCATTGGGAGTCCTGCCCGGCCGAATACGAGCTTGATCCGGCATCCGATCAGTGTGCTTCGGTCACCGTTCCCCGCAACTACGCAGAACCTGACGCCGGCACGATCGACGTGCTCGTAACCCGTCACCGCGCCGAAGATCCGGGCTCGCGCAAAGGCGTGCTGTTCACCAATCCCGGAGGACCTGGTGGAGACGCGATCGGCTCGAACAGAATGTTCGTCGACGTCCTGCCCGACGCGATTCGCGCACAGTGGGACGTGATCGGAGTTCAACCGCGCGGACTCCCGTACGCCGGCGCGCTTTCGTGCGCAGTGGGCCCTGAGCTGGCGACGGCGGCAGGCTTCGGTTTCGGTGGGGCTGCGGCACGAAATGCGTGCGAGGCAGGTGCGCCGGGCACCACTGCGCACCTGACTACCGAGAACACGGCGAGGGACTGGGAGCAGGTCCGCGTTGCGCTCGGCGAGGATGTCATCGATATTTACGGTCTGTCCTACGGCACAATTCTCGGATCCACGTACGCGACGCTTTTCCCGCAGCACACCGGTCGCATGGTTCTCGATTCCGCGGTCGACCAAAATTCGTTGTGGAACGACGTGTTGTGGCAGCAGAACGACGGCTACAAAGCTCGCTTCTACGACCTCATGGATTGGATCGCCGCCAACAACGACACCTACGGGCTTGGTGAGACTCCGCTCAAGGTCTACCAGCGATGGTCAGACCGGATTGTCGCGGAGGCCGGTGGTAACCCGACGCTTGCGCCGCCGCCTGCGCAAATCGGTGACGTACCGCCCGGTCTCGAAGCACTCGCGAATGCCTACCGCAGCGGGGTCGATCTGACTGGGCCGGCGCGCGTTCAGTTCGAGGCATTCATTCGGGGACTCGCCGATCCGTCGCACACGCAAATGTCGTCGAGTATCTACGTGATGACGCGGCAGGTGCTTCCAGCTCGGAACAGTTGGCCGCTCATGGCCCGGGTAGTCCGCGACGGTGTCGACGCGATTCCCAGTGGTGCCGGGATGAACGACATATCGGAGCTGGAGCTGGAGCGAATTGCTCAGTCCCAGATGATGCAATCACTGATGTTGTGTAACGAGAACAGTGTCGCGGATCGGCCGGACCGTATCTCGGGTTGGCTCTTCTCGACCTTCATCACCGGAGATCTCTTCGAGCTCATCGGGTATGGCTACAGTGCCGGGACCTTCTGCGCCGGTGCGCCGCCCGTAACCGCGTTGCCCGAGCTGAGCAACCGGGGGCTGGCGACGGCGCCGCTCGTTCTGCAGGGGCTGCGCGACCCGCAGACGCCGTATCAGGGTGGGGTGCAGCTAGCCCGCGACATGGGGGCGAACCTGGTCACCGTGGAAGGCGGCGATCACGGCGCCGGCATCCAGGGCGGTAACGCGGTGATCGATCAGGCCGTCACCGAATACCTCGAGACGGGGCGTACCTCCGTCACGCATGCGCCCGAGGCCCCGATCACTGCACCCCTGTAGGTAGGTAGCCGGAAGAAGTGGCGCCTCCGACCGGCACCGAACATGTCCTCAGGTCAGGCCCTCGCTGGAAGGCGAGGGCCTGACCTGTCCAACGAGAAAATGACATGTCGACTGTTCCGGGTTCGGTGAACCTTGGGCCGCAACGCAACATCGCGGACATCGGTGTCCGGAACGGACACGGGGGCATGTCGCCCCCGGAGACTGCCGTCGACTTGTTTGTTGCGTTCAGGACTCAGCTGTTGTTGCTGTTGCTACTGGTGCTGTTCGATGGCATTCGGGTGCGGAGCCAGTCGACGAGGTCTGTTGCGCTGCGGGTTTGCATCCAAATTCGGCCTGGCCCGGTGAATTCGGTGACGATGCCCTCGCCGCCGAGGATCATCGATTTCCAGCCGCCGGCTTTGCGGATGCGGTACTGAACGGATTCGTCGAATGCGACGACATGGCCGGAGTCGAGTGTCATGGTTTCCCCCGTGGTGAGGGTAATCGGGCGGATGGCGCCGTAGCTGGAGAGCAGGATCTCGCCTGTTCCACTGCATCGCAGCAGGACAAGTCCGGCTCCGCTGAAGAATCCCTTGCTGCCGCCCCATTTGGAGTCGACGTCGACGGTTGGGTCTGATGCAAGCCAGCAGCCGGAT
This sequence comes from Rhodococcus globerulus, assembly GCF_019334125.1. Taxonomy (NCBI): domain Bacteria; kingdom Bacillati; phylum Actinomycetota; class Actinomycetes; order Mycobacteriales; family Nocardiaceae; genus Rhodococcus; species Rhodococcus globerulus. Next base: position 2,707,530 of record NZ_CP079698.1, on the reverse strand, counting down.
TGGACGAGCAGCGGTGTCTCGTCGTCGATGGTGGTTTCGACTATGTCGCCTGGTAGTGCGCCGGCGACGCCTACGACACCTCCTTGGTCGCTGCCGAAATCGTTGACGAAGAAGCTCGACCCACCCAGGGATCGGCGGAGTCCCTTCATGAAGCCGCCTCGGGTCGAGGTGGTGATCGAGATGTCGCCCCGCATCATCGCCATTGCTCCTGCTTCGACACGGACGGATCCGCCGGCGGGGACGCTGATTTCGGCCAGCGCGAATGCGGGCCCGCAACTGATTTCTGTCTTCATGGGTTCCTTTCGATGACAATCTTTTTCGTGGTCGATGATGAGTATCATGTTTGGCTGAAATCACTGTCCGGTACTGGTCCTCGAAACGAATTATTGCTTGTGGTGACGATTTGGTTCGGATCCTCGGGGGTTCGCTATCTGATCGTTGTAGTGCCTTGGATGGATGCCGGTGATGCGCTCGGCGCGTGAGGCGCCGTAAATGGGGTGCCGGATGGTCGGGCCCGCGGAATGCGCGAGTTCGGTGGGGAGGGGATTGGCGCACGCCAAGTCCAGGGCGATATTCAGGTCTGGAAGCAGAGGCCTCTGCGGGCGCTAGTTCCAGAACTTTTCCCACATCCTTTGTCTAACAAGGACTTCGGATTCAATGTCACCCATCGATCTGAGAACGCACTGAGCACCTGAGCTCGTGAGGGCGCTGGGTAGGTGATCATTGTGCCCTCGACCGGACGGAGCTGACCAGACTCGACTGAGGCTGTGACAGTTGCTGCGTCAAGCCTGGGTTGGGGTGCTCTACCGCCGGAGGATACCCAGCATTTCCAGGCTTCGGCCACCTCTTGTGATCGACGCCAGATCGGTACCGAGTTCGGTCGTGTTCCGAAAACCCGGAACCGCGCCACATGTTGTGCGCAGTCCGTTGCGCCCCGTCCGACTGGGGCGACATCAGGGCCCACCACTGCGTTTTTGCAGCGGCCCAGTCCGTGGATCGCGTATTCGTGCACGGTTGGATAAGAGCTGTTGTTTTCCAACACGTTTGGGTGTGTGTTGCTCGCGGTGTTATAAACGAAAGACCTTTCGACGCACGGTAGATGCAAGTTTTGAAAGTGCGCACGTGTGTGTTGCGCCGCATCTGCCGTCGTCGCGGTTCGAGCAACGAGTAGGAGAATTCACACTGATGGTTGTCACTGTTGATCGTTACGCCACACGGATCTCGACCGTCCCGACCGAGTTGGACCGTGTCGACCCGATTGTGTGGAGCGAGCAGATGCGAGTGAAGCATCGCGATGTCGAGGATAACGGGTTCACGGTTCGTCGTGGTGTCCTTGATACGAGCTCAGTGCAACGGTGCCTGAGTGAAGTCGAACGTTTGGGAACCGCACCCGAACTTGTCGGTGACGAGCGGATCGTGCGGGAAAAAACTTACTCGGCGGTCAGATCGATCTTCGATATCGTGAATTTGAGTCCGGTGGTGCGCGCGGCGGTAGACGAGTCCGGGGCAGCAGCCCTCGCACGCGAGATCCTCGGTTCGGAGGTCTACGTTCATCAGAGCAGGTTGAATTACAAGCCCGGTTTCCGCGGCGGAGCGTTCTACTGGCATGCCGATTTCGAGACGTGGCACGCAGAGGACGGGATGCCGGCTCCCCGGGCGGTGAGCGCGTCAATTGCGTTGACCGATAATCATTTTTTCAATGGGCCTTTGATGGTGATGCCCGGATCGCATCGAACTTTCCTGCAGTGCGCGGGGGCGACGCCGGACCGCTACTTCGAGGAGTCCTTGGTCGAGGAAGTGCCTCGGGTCGGTGTTCCTGCCGAGCAGATGATCACCAGGCTCTACGCCCGCCACGGAATAGAGGTGTTGGCGGGGGATGCGGGTTCGATGACTGTGTTCGACAGCAACCTTCTACATGCATCGTCAGGAAACATCTCCCCGGTGCCGAGAGCGAACATCTTCGTGGTTTTCAACAGTGTCGAGAATTCGCTCGGGAAGCCGTTCTCGGGAACGGCGCCGCGGCCGGAGTTCCTAGCATTTCGGCCGTGACGCGCTAAGGCGGCGGTAGCCATGCTGGCATCTCACCACCGCGCGGACCGCTACGTGCCACATTTGTCGGCTGGTTTGCGGTCCGCCGTTTGGATTGTCTTCGAAGGGAATTGGCCCAATGGAGTGAGCATGGTCGATCTTTTGTGCGTCGGGTCTGATGCGGTACGTGCGAATAGCGTTCCGGCTCAAGGTAGTAAGGCGACTTTGTAGTATTCGCCGTGTCAGGGAACGAAGAAGGTCCCGAATCCCGGTGTTCCGATCGTCTGGGGGTCGACGTATGCGATGACCTGACCCGAGCCCGGACGAATGGTGACGGGTTGAGCATCGAGCGTCGGAAATGATGCGGTTCCGTATGTTCCGGTGCCGAGACTCAGCCAGTGGACGACTGCGGCGTGCGGGTTTCCGTCCCCGGGTGCGCGGCGCACGTGCAACACGGCGACGCCCGGTTGTTCGCCGACAATCGCGGCGAGGCGGGGAGTGGGCAGCTCGCTCGGAGAAGCGGACGGCAAGGGCCGCGATGGCGGCGGCTTCGCCCGCACGAATCAGGTCGCCTACTCCGGAACTGATTGATCCGTAGGCGTACATTTCGCGCGCTGGTCGCAGTTCTCGTTCGGTGGCTCGGCTGTCCCCGCAGATTGCGTCGACCAGGATCTCGCGAACCTCTTTCTCGTCTTGGGCGTGGGCGATCGCATCGGTGTAAGTGTGTCGGCGCTGGTGCGTACGTTTGTACGTACATTCAGGTGGGAGGGTAATGGTGCAGGGCATGGAACTTCAGGAGCGAGCTGCAGCCCGCACGACGGAACTGCCGGGCGCGGAGCTGACGTATCCGTTCGGTGAGGACTGGAAGGTGTGGAAGGTATGCGGGAAGGTGTTCATGTTGCAGACCGAGGTGACCGGGGAGCCGATCGTGATCGTCAAGGCAGCACCCGCGGACGGGGAAACACTCCGGCAGTCGCACACGGATATCACCGCGGGCTATCACATGAACAAGCAGCACTGGATCACCGTTCACCCGGGAGGTTCTGTCGATGCCGGGCTTGTCGACGATTTGGTCGTCGAGTCGTATCTGTTGGTTGTCGAGAAGTTGCCCAAGCGGGAGCGGCCGGTCGACCCCGACACGTTCGGACGACACGGGTGAGTCTGACTGGGCCCCGGTTACAGCGGCTCGCCTGCACTACCGCCCAGGGGCTGCCGGGGGTGACGGAGGGATACCCGTTCACCGAGCATCTGCTGGTTTTCAAAGTCGCCGGACGCGTGTTCCTTGTCGTCACGCAGGATCCGGGCGAGCCGATCATCACTGTGAAGGTCGATCCTGCTCATGGGGCGGCCCTGATCGGTGAACACGACACTATCGAGCGAGGACGTTATTTCGACAAACGTCATTGGGTGTCCGTTGGGTCTGGAGAATCGGTGACTGCCTCGCTGGCCGAGAGACTCGTCCACAACTCCTACGAATTGGTGACCGAGCAGCTTCCAGCCTCCCAGCGAACGTTATTGCGCCCGAGCATCGAAGACCTGAAGCAAACCGGAATCAGATCGGCGGGCGCGGCCGACAGCCAGAGAAAAGAGGACAGCGATGACGAAAGATCCTGACGCGGCGTCGCTGTTCGAGGTCGATGACACCTCACGCCCGCTCGCAGATCGGCTCCGTCCCACGCAACTCGAGGATGTCGTCGGACAGGGGCATGTGCTTGGCCCGGACGCCCCGATCGGGCGAATGATCGAACAGGGAAAACTGTCTTCCACGATTTTGTGGGGGCCGCCCGGATGTGGGAAGACCACAATCGCAAGGCTTCTCGCCGAACGCACAGATCTGATGTTCGAGCCGTTGTCGGCGACGTTCTCCGGGGTTGCGGACCTTCGTAAGGTGTTCACAGCGGCCAGCAAGCGGCGAGAGATCGGGCAGGGCACCCTGCTGTTCGTCGACGAGATTCACCGTTTCAATCGCGCTCAGCAGGATTCGTTTCTTCCGTACGTCGAGGACGGGACGATTGTGTTGGTCGGAGCGACGACCGAAAATCCCAGCTTCGAGCTCAACGGCGCTTTGCTCTCTCGGTGCCAGGTTTTCGTCCTCAAACGGCTCGACGAGTCGGCGTTGCGCACCCTCGTAGATCGCGCCGAGCAGCTCACCGGCCGTACGCTCCCGGTGGATACGGGGGCTGCGGAGGCCTTGATCGCTATGGCCGACGGTGATGGTCGTTACCTGCTGAACCTCGTCGAACAACTCCTCACCCTGCCACCGGAGAGCGCGCCGCTGGACACCGCCGGCCTGGCACAGGTGGTGCACAAACGAGCGCCACTGTACGACAAGTCGCAAGAAGGGCACTACAACCTCATCTCCGCCCTCCACAAAGCCATGCGCGGATCAGACCCTGATGCTGCGTTGTATTGGCTGGCGCGCATGCTCGACGGCGGTGAGGACCCGCTCTACATCGCGCGGCGACTCGTGCGGTTCGCCAATGAAGACATCGCGATCGCAGATCCGCACGCAGTGCATCAGACGCTTGCGGCATGGGATGTCTATGAGAGGCTCGGCTCTCCCGAAGGGGAACTCGCCATTGCACAAGCCGTCGTATATCTTGCGACCGCGCCGAAGTCGATCGCGGTATACCGGGGCCTTAACCGGGCGATGCGAGCGGCGAAGGGGTCCGGATCGCTCCCGCCGCCCGCGCATATCCTCAACGCCCCTACAGGTCTGATGAAGTCCATCGGATACGGAGCGGGTTACGAGTACGACCCCGAGACCGCAACAGGATTCTCGGGCCAAAACTATTTCCCTGACGGCATGGCGCGTCAACGGTTCTACGAACCCACCGACAACGGTTACGAACACATCATCGCCGACCGGCTCCGCCAGTGGGAACAACTCCGCGAAAACCCGGATCGGGAGGACCGTACTACATAGCGCGACAACAAGGTTCGTGGACCGATCTATCGAAGGAGATGTCGAAAGTATCGCCATGGCGAACATCGTTTAACCGCTCTGCGTCCCGGCCAACCCGATTGTTTGAAGGTTTTCTCCCGTCTGCGTTGTCTCGAACCGATCAGCATGTGGGCACATGTCACGTTCCGTCGAAATTTTCGACGATCACCGGGATACATATCAATCGCTGTGCGCGACAACAGCTATGACCCCGTCTCGCTGAGCTACAGCTTTGACCAGGAACGGGTCAGCGTCAAACATGTCGGAATTTGTGACGCGATTGCGTTCAAGCGCCACAAGTGTGAGTTCCATGTTCTTCCAGGGATGTCAGATTAAGAGCTCGACAATCAGCTGACGCAGTCATTCTGGTCGGTTGGGCATATGCTCCGTGGCACTTGTGATGCCGAGGTAGGGGAAGAATTCATGGCTAAGAGGTTTGTGTTCGCCGGTGTTGTGTCTTTTGCGCTGCTTACCGTTGGCTGCAGTGGAGAATCAACGCCGACTGCGGCCGAAGATCCGGTGGGCACACTGCAGTCTGCTGCTGAAGAGTGGGCTACCAGTTTCTACTCGGGCGATGCGTCGGCCGCTTACGCTCTCTTCATACGAGAATGTCAAGAGAAGTTCTCCGAGGAGGAGTTCAAAGCCTTTTCCGACGTCGCTCAGGCGACGCCCCGGACAGTGACCGATGTGACCGCCGAAGTGGACAGCGGTAAGGGAACTGTCGGCATCTCGTTCGCTGAGGAAACCGACTTCGATACGAACATGCCCTGGGTTTTGGTGGACGGGGACTGGAAAACCTCGGACTGCGCTATGCGGGAATAGCTGTAGTACCGATAGAGCGTCGAGTTGTTGTCAGTCACGCGAGTGCCGACTCGGCACGCCGTGTAGTTGCGGTCGTACCGTCATTTGCGGGACGCGGATTACCCGCTACGCCACCCGAATCGAAATCTGGGATTGCGTTGCCTGATATCGGACGCACACAAAGGATTGGGCTCCGGCGGACCGCAGTGTCGAATTCGTGTTGCCGGCGTCGGAACCACGTCCGGTTCTACTTGGGCATGTTCGACCGCCTACCGGTCATCTACTCCCAAGCACGTCGTCAACCACTCTCATCATGTTCTCTCCAAAGGCCTTCTGTGAAAAGCCTTCGGCCCATGCGCGGATTACCTTCGAATCGAAATCACTTGGATCGAATGCTTCCATTGCTTCGGCGAGACCGCTGACCACCTTTGTGTCGTCGCCAGGGGACACGAGGACACCGGATTTTCCAGGGATAACCGTGTCGAGCGCACCGCCTTCGCCCAAAGCGATCACGGGGGTGCCGGTTGCCATCGCCTCGACCGGGACGATGCCGAAGTCCTCGACACCGGGCATCAGCAGGGCTCGGGCCCGCCGGTAAAGATCCAGGAGTTGATCGTGGGGGACTCGCCCGACAAAGACGGTGTCGTCGGCTGCCAACTCCTTGCAGACGTCCATCCATCGGCCATCGCCCACAACGACGAGTTTCTTGCCCGCCTGCCGTGCGGCTCTAATTGCAAGGTCTGGCCGTTTGTAAGGCACCAAGCGGCCGGCAAGAAGGAAGAAGTCTTCCCGGTCGATCGAGAAATCAGGGGTGAAGCCATGGGTGTCCACGGGTGGATGCACCACCACGGCTTCTCTGCCCCACCAGCGTTGAATCCTGTCGGCAACCTCGGTCGAGTTCGCGACTACCTGGTCGAGCCGACTCACAGCTTTCAACTCGCCCCGACGCGCCACTTGCGCCAGTGCCGCGAGCACGGCTGCGCCAGCTGCGCCACCCGACTCCTGCGCGCGAAAGGCGGGATCCCAGGCCCAGCGCGCCGGGCTGTGAACATATGCGATCACGGGCGCATCGGTGGCGAAGGCTGCTTGTGTGGCGAAGGCGTGATGGCTCACCACCACCGCATCGACCTCTCCCAGCTTCATGCCGCGAAAAGCGCTGGGCAGCAGCGGCATCAGCGGTGCGTACGAAGACCTTCCCAGCATCCGGTAGGCACCGTCGACCCATGTCGTGACAGGAGGGGACGAAAGTCCTGCAGGTATGCCTGCAGGCCGGGCAAGAGGCACGTGGACGGCGGCGTGCGGCCAGGTCAAGGACAGTTGCTCGACCACATGTTCGGAACCCGCGATCTCAGTGAATCGCTCGTGCACTATCGCTAATTTGGGTTCGTTCATGTTTGCTTCGAGACTCCCGCAACGTGTGACAGTTATTTGGTGTGTGCCCTTTTATCTGACGATCCGGCTGATCGAGCTTTGTTGATACCCAGCCGAAGTCGCCATTTGCTGCCGTGAATGCACCTGAAACTACCGGTGATCCGACAAGATCAGTTCCTTCGTGCCGAAGGTACCATTTCATCTGCAAAGTCGGACATTTGACAGGGCATCATTATCTCCATCAAATTGACGGACCTGCAACAATTCACTTATGGATACTCCCCGTGCCGGTCAGGCGAGCCGAGATGGCGAGTCGGTTGATCTGTTGTTCGATGCCCGACATATTCGTCAGAGTGGTATCGGCACCTACATCAGGACCCAAATTCCCGTGCTCGAGCAGGTGCTGAAAGAACGTGGATTCCGGCTGGCCATCCTCGCCGACCGAAATGCGGCACCTGACACCAGCGAAGAAACTCGTGTGATTTTTGCGGATCCCGCCGCGGCCCGAATGTATTCAATGGATGAACAACGTGTGTGGCGTCGCGCATTGTCGGCAACCCGTCCGCAGGCACTGTGGGTTCCGCACTACCCCTTTCCTTTTGCACTAACGTCTCCTCGTAATCGGGACGTTCGATACTTCTCCACGGTGCATGACACCCTCCATATCGAAGACAAAAAGCTGAGCGACCAGAATCGCGCAAAGAACGCGTACGCGTGGACGATGCTGAAACTCAGCGCACGACGGGCCGCAACGATTTTCACCCCGTCCCAGGCCACCGCCCGTTCAATGGCTGCAATCGCACCCTCATCCGAGGTGCTGGTGACGCCGATCCCAGTAGACGACGTGTGGTTCTCTGAAGCCGACCCGGCGTCGTCGCCAATTCAACGCCCCTACATTTTGTATGTCGGCAATATCAAGCGGCACAAGAACTTGCCGGTGCTTCTGGACGCATTTGCGACGATCTCGGATTCCATCCCACACACACTGGTGATAGCTGGTGGCGATGAGTCACTCAGGACACTCGACGACCGAATCAACCAGCTTGTGGCAGGCCTGGGTGAACGTGTGCAGTTAACGGGCAGACTTCCGTTCGACAGTCTGCGTGCTCTGGTGGCTCAGGCGGACTTATTGGTTATGCCTTCACTTTTCGAAGGTGCCGGTCTTCCGCCGCTGGAGGCAATGGCGTCCGGTACCGCGGTTCTGGCGTCCGACATCGCGGTGTTGAGGGAAACGTGCGGCGACGGAGCAGAGTATTTTGATCCGCATGATTCCGAAGCCTTGGCCGACCTCGTGAAGAAGTACTGTGACAACGAAGACGCCAGGGCGTCGTTGAGTCATCGCGGAGAGTTGCATGTCAAGCGGCGCCAGTCCGAGATCGTGTCAACAGCTACTGCCGAGAAGATATGTTCCTTCCTGAGTGAGGTACCCATTGGCTAACTGGTCGTCGGCGCTGTCGCGCCGCAAATTTCTCGGAATGTTCCCGGCAGCGTTGGCTCTGCCTGCCGCTCTGCCTGAATCCTTCAACGCCGTTCGCCGCGTCGAGGGCGGCGGTGACGTCATCGATGTTCGCGATTTCGGTGCGGTTGGTGATGGGACACAGGATGACTCGATTGCCATTCGCAATGCCGTCGCCGAACTGAAATCTGGAGACGTCTTACTTTTTCCGTCCGGCCAGTACCGCTTTACTCAGCGTCATCCAGCAGGCGGCGCTGCTATCTCGATAGTGGGGATCTCTGACGTTTCGATCGACTTCGACACCGGTGCCGAACTTCTGATGGACAACCTGGACGACAACGGCGCCGGCACGAGCCACGGCATCGTGCTGCGTGGTCCGCTGGAGCGTGTGTCTCTTCACAACGTGGCAGTGCGGTGGGCAAGCCAGCCGGCGCTGCGGTCGATGGGCGACGGAATCCGAGTTGTGGGATATGCATCGGACACGTCGGCAGTGCCCGATGGATGGACCGGACCCGGCAGGCCGGTTAGTTGGGTGACGTTGAGCGACTGCAGAGTCGAGTCGAGCCCGCAGGCAGGTGTGATCATGATGGGCGTTTCCGACATCACTGTTGACGGACTTCACGTCGAGAACACCATGGCCGACGGACTCCATTTCAACGCGTGCCGACGTGGAACCGTCGAAAGGTATTCAGCAACAAACACTGGTGACGACGGTTTGGCACTGGTGACTTACTACTCTCCAGAAGCCCAGTTCGACAACGCTTCCGAGACCTTTTCCTTCCCGTCGTTGACCGAGTGGTCGAACACCGACTTCGATGTCACCGACGTCCAAGTGTCGGGCGGTGCGGCAAACGGAGTGCGTTTGGCGGGGGTCAATCGATCAACGGTAGCTGCAGTAGCGGTCGACGGAGTATCGAACGGCGCAGGTGTCATGGTCGACTCGGCATCGCCGGACTCGGGCGCCGGGTGGCACTATGTGGCATCGCGCGGCGTGCAGCTGGATGGGATCACCGTTGAGGATTCTCATACAGGGCTGCACGTACTCGCAAGACCGAACGGGTCGCCTGGCGACACTTTCAGCCGGTTCGACCTAGAGGTAACGGGCGTTGCCGTTAACAACTGTCTTTACTGGTCGGTTCTCGTGGAATCTATTGCAACCCCGCCTGTTACCGGGATTTCGCTGATCGATTGCACGGTGATCGACACCGAAATAGGTCCAGGTACCGGAGCTGTCGGGCTGCAGAGGACCCAAGATGTTTCACTGGGAACCGTCTCCATCACGACGGCGAAGTCTGCGGTGGCGTTCTCAGCCGACAACTCGGCACAGTTCACGATAGATCAGCTCAACGTGACCGTGACGGGTCCGCCGCTCGGTTCCGAAGCCGGCGGACCATTCGCCGTGTTCCAGGGCTCATCCGGGACAGTGGTTGCTGCGGATTTGGTTTGGGAGCAAGCCCCTTCGTCGTGGCTACCTGTTTTGATCTTCAGTGACAGTTGTGTCGGTGGCACGCCTACGAACCCGGAAGTGAGCGTTGGTACCGTGACAACCACTCCGCCGAAGGGAGAGCCGGTCTTCGTCGCCTGCCGATGACGAATTCGATGCCGCTCGGTTTTCTGTCAGACGTTTGTTTTGACCGGGCGGGACTCGCGTGTGAGCAGCTTTGCCGCTGACAATCGTGCGCCGCGTTTGCGTGCGCTGCGTGCCAGTGGCCTCGGGGAGTCATTGAGTACAACGCCCCAGACTCGTAATTCGGCCAACGACAAACGTTCGATGACAGCACCCAGTTCGGCGTACCTCGTATGGTCAGATCGCGCCACCAGCAGGACACCGTCGGCCCAGCGTCCCAGCACAAGGGCGTCGGATCGGTCAGCCATCGGTGCGGTATCGACGATGACGTAGTTTGCGCGAGCAGCAAGATCTGCGAGTCCGTTGCGCATCCGAGTGCTCCCGAGTAGTTCGGACTTGCCGGGCGCGGTGCGTCCCGCCGGGATGAACGAAAGCTTCGGATGCCAACTCGCAGAGATGTATCGGTCGATGTCGTCACCATTGAGTAGGTAATCGATCAACCCGGCTGGTGATGGGTTCTTTTCATGATCAGAACCATGGCGTCCGGAGCGCACGTTCGCTTCGTCTCTTCCTGCGGCATCGACGAATACGACCTCATTGCCGCTCTCAGCGAGAGCGATTGCGAGGTTCAGCGCGACCGCTGTCTTGCCGTCGCCGGTGACTGCACTCGAAACGATGATGGTTCGGCATTCGCCCCGACCGGGTTCGTGGTCGGCGATCACGGTGCGGAGACGGCGGAATGCCTCTGCGGCAGGGCTCTCTCTCGAGAAGTCGACAACACCGGTTTCCAGCGCTTTGTCCGCAGGAATGGCGGCCAGCACCGGCCCGGACAGAAACTTGCCGAGTGCGGCGACATCCTGAACTTTCCGGCTCATTTGACTGCGCAGATATGCGTAGAGCAACCCCACCAAAAGCCCGGCGATCACACCGAGTGCGGTATTGCGCACATACTGCGGTCCGCCCTCAGCGTCGTCGGGCACCGCCGGGCTGATCACCGACAATCGCACTGGGTCCGGAACCACGGTTTCCGACTGATCCGGTGCCGGTTGTGCAGGTGTGCTCCCGTCCAAAACAGCAACGGCACCGGGAAGTGCTTGCGCTAGAGCATTAGCGAGCTCCGCCGAGGTATCGGCGTCCTCCGCGCGCACGGTCACCGTCAGGATCGCGCTTCCGACATTGGCACTGGCCGTGGTCATTTCGCGCACATCAGAGTTCGACATCTCCAATCCGGTGTTGGCAAGAGCAGTTTCGATGAGGAAGTCGGAGCTCAGCAACTTCGTGTACGCCTCAGTACGCTGACGACTTGTACCGTCGGTGTCGCCGAAGTGAGGCGTCTGGTAGATCACCGCGGAAGATTCGTAGCTCGGCGACTGCACACTGGTCAAGATCGCTCCCAGGAAGCCCCCGAACAGTGCGCACACAAGCAGGATGATCCATCGATTGCGAACTGCGCCAACCGCTGAGCGGAGCCATTCGTTGCCAGCATTGCCCGGCCGATATGTAGTCCCTGCAAACTTGTCAGTCACTTGACTTCACATTTCCTCTCGAAACCATGTCTTCCAGTTTGGTGGGAGACTGCCCTCGTGCCGCCACGAACACGCAGACGAGCGTCAGGAGGACCAGGAAAACGGTAATTCCTTGCGTAAGCAGCTGAATCCGCCATACCTCGGCAAAACAGTAGGCGATAACTCCTGCCGATCCGGCGATCACTGGACCGTATGTCAGGAACCGACCGAAAACGTAACCGGCCAGCGGGAACAGCAGGAGCGTGTATAGCCACCCCCACGCTCCGAAATCCGTATAGATGTCAGCGAATTCAGAGTTAGTTGTGAAATTCGGTGCAAACGAGACCGAAAAATCGTAGGAGTCTGCGCCGAGCGACTCCTTTGCTCTGACCTCATGTGCCGGAACCAGAAAGCTGGGCAGCGCCGCCGACACGGAGGCGACGACACTCCCTGGCTTGTCGAAAGTGCCGCGCATGATCGCATCTGACACGCCCATGGACACCTGAGCCGGCACGGCGAGATAGGCGCCGGACTGATAGAGATTCATCGCGATCGGGTTCGAGACTCCCGCATCGCGGTAGTAGTTGCCGTTCCGGACGTAGTTGAGCGCCGTGAGCATCAGGAACATGATCGCTACAGCGGTGATGATGTGCCAAGGCCGCAGAGATTTACGGTCCGCGCCCACGGATTTGCGGGGCACCGCTGTCTGTAAGACGACGTACACCACGACCGCCATCAGTAGCGAGAGGCGGGACGCGACCATCGAGTTTGCCACCAGGAGAAGAACGGCCCACAGTACGAATCCAGGATGGAGCACCTTTTTTCGCCAGAGGTAAACGCTGATGGGTGCCGCCAGGATGGTCGCGTATCGAAGCGTCGCGATTCCGGCCGAGTCGGGTAGTGCCTCCGTGAAGGCGTTCCCGGTCTGGGTGGTCAAGGCGTCGACAATGGATGTCGCCGCAGTAATTCGGTAGTACGCATACGCCACGCCGATCGTGGACACTGCGAGGATGAGGAAAAAGTAGCGCCGTTCGAAGTTCGTGCTGGTTGTTCGCTCGACGAACTCCCGTGTCGGCGTTGTGCCCAGTCCCAATCTCCAACCGATCGTTGCGAGCACCACAACCATGCCGTACCAAACCGCAAGCAACGTCACGCCGGCAATGGTGAAAGGGGCGGGTTGGAGGAATCCGCGCAAATTCAGCAGTGAGCCGGCCGGACACTTGCCGGCCGAACACCAACCGATCAGGGACGCCCATGCAGTGAAAGATCCCAGGACGGGTAACAGGATTAGGACGGCCGGTGCGAGCCACCATGTCGCTGTACTGCTTTGGGGCGAGTTATCGCCAGCCGCTTTCGGCGAGAAATCAAAATGCATGTTTGTCTTGGTGCATCATTGCGGAATCATTCTGCGGCAGCGCAGGAATGAAACTTCGATCAGGGGGAAAGGATCTCGAACCATACATCGCTGAGCTCCCTCCATCTTTAAAGTGGCTCGATCTCAGCGAGCACGGCAGCCAATCCGTGGCATACACTACTACAGGTGGAGTGTGCATTACGGGACAGAAGCGCGGATGCGCACTGGCCACTCGGAATTAACTTGATCAAATTGAGTGCCAACGTGATTACCGTTAGGTTGCCGCGTTACGGAGCAGTTATCGCCATCAATTTCGAAGAATCGATGATGTGGACCGCGTCTTCCGAGGCCAGAGAGTGACGCGCATTCGATCAGTGCTAGACGTGAAGCGCGTTGAGCCACTGGTGCAAATCGTCGCGGGCCTGGCACTCAACGCCTTCCCGGCAATTTTCATCGCAGTATTCGCACGCATTGCACCCATCGAACAACAAGGCCGCCTTGCCGTTTCGCTGGCGATCGGAACTTACGTGGCGCAGCTGCTGTCAGCATTCGTCGTCGAGTCGCGCCTTGCCACCCCGGAAGCGGATCACAAAGTATCGATGCCCTGGTGGATAGCATTGATGAGCTTGGCATCCGGGACCCTCCTCATTGTGAGTCCGGCGGTTCCGCCAACGGCCATCACACTGATCGGAGTCCTGGGACTGTCGTCGGGCTTGCTGATGGCCCGGACGATCGGCGTGGTGCGGGGTAGATGGAAGCTGGAATCGGTTGCCGCTTCGATCCTTATGGCCGGTTGCCTGAGCGCATTGGTCCTTGCCGTGTACGACAACTCCAACTGTGTCAGGGTTCTTGCAGCGGGAGCTCTCGTGGCCATCCTCATCAGATGTTGGCCTCTGCCTGCTCGCCGAGATCTGGGCTTTCCTCCTGACCTGACCAAGGCTGCGTGGGTCACCGGCGAAACTGCGACAGTCGGTATGGTCCAGCCGGCATTGGCATCTTTCATCCTGGCCGTCCTCGGACCGTCAGCTGCTGTTGGATTCCGGGTTGTATCAACCATTTCGGGGATCCTCGAACCGATTCTTGCCTACGGCCGAGTACGTCAACTCGCCCACGGACACAAAGGCGAGGTAGCCAACGTTGCGATGATCATTGTGGTCGGAACAGTGGCGATCTTCGCTAGTGCCTATCTGGGTGTGTGGAGCCTGATTTTCGGCCCCGCTTGGAACAGTTCACTGTATGTTGCTCTGGCAGTTGCCTGTGCGTGGAAGTTGTGCATGTTGGTGACAACCATCCCCTTTGCGGCTCTGCGCCGGGCGGGGCGCACAAAAATGGTGTTCTGGCTCAGGGCGGCGAACACTGCTCTTTACGTGGTGCTCGGACTGACTTTCTTGTTCAGTTTCCATTCCAGCACTGCAGTATTTCTTTCGTTTGTCATCACCGAGGTGCTCATGTTCGTGCCCTATCACGTGGCTGCTGCGAGGTTAGCGCCGGAATACAACTCGGTCTTCCTCAGCGGGAAGCGAGCGAACGGACTCGCGTCCGAGAAGGCATGAAGACTGCCTCGCCCGTCATTCGGCCTTTTTGAAAACTGCCAGCACGGTCAGCATCAAAATCTTGATGTCGAGCCACAGAGACCAGTTCTCGATGTAGTAGTTGTCCCATTCGGCGCGGTCGGCGATGGAAGTCTGTCCGCGCAAGCCGTTGACCTGAGCCCAACCCGTGACGCCCGCCTTGACCCGGTGTCGCTCACCGTAGCGGCGAATCTGCGCCTCGAAAAGGGTTACGAACTCTGGACGTTCGGGACGCGGTCCGACCAGACTCATGTCACCCCGGAGGACATTGAGCAGCTGGGGGAGTTCGTCCATCGACGTCGACCGCATAAGTTTTCCGATCCGGGTCCGTCGATCGGTTCCCTCGACGCCGCCCGGTGCGCTACCGGTTTTCGGAACAAACGTCACGTGGTCGGGATCGGGTAGCCGCATCGAACGAAACTTGAGGCAGCCGAAGATCTGGCCGTTGCGCCCCACCCGCTCTTGAGCAAAGAATATCGGTCCCGGCGAACTCCAGCGCACCAAGAGCATGAGAGTGAGGAAGAGGGGGGACAGCACGAGAAGGATGCAGCCGGCGACGATTCTGTCGCTGATGTGTTTGACCCGGAACTGCCAGCCTCGGGGATTGGTGTGAGGCACTGACAACAAGGGCATGCCGCCGATGTGGTCGATGAGGCTCTTCGAGCCGATCACTTCATACATGCGTGGCACCACCCATACCCGAAGTCCGTGGCGGTGGGCGATGCGGACCGCTCCGGTCAGCAGCTCACCGTGAACTCTCGTGAATGCGATGACCAGGCGTTCGGCCTGGGTTTCGGCAATGACGGACTCTAGGCGATCAACAGCGCCCAGGTACGGCACCTGGTCGGTCTCCATCCCCTGGTCACTGCGTATGGGGGACTCGTCCGACAACACTCCGACTGGGTTCATGCCGTGTTCAGGAGCCGCGATCATCCGAGCGATCACGTGCTGGGTGAGCTGTCCGGATCCGATGACCAACGTGGGGGACACGAGATGGGAGTTCTGTTGCAGGCGTCGTTGGACCACCACGCGAACCAGACGGCCGAATGGAATCAGGATGCTCGCGCACACCCACAGTTTGGTCACGGCAGCACCGGGGCGATCGGTGATCCCGAACAGGACCAGCGCGCACAGCAGCAGCATTGCTGCGATCGAGCCAGAGGACAGGATCCCGTAGAACTCGTCGAGGAATCGGCGGTTGAGCGAGCGGCGATACAACGACCGCGCGCCCATGACGATTACGACCAGGGGAACAAAGAGTGCGAAGCACCACATGGGTGGATGAACCAAAACTGATGTGAGCGCCCACCACCATGCGAGTGCCACCGCGATTGTCGCCGACAACACATCGATGGAAACACTGACGATGGTGCTCAGCGGATCGGTCCGAATGAGCTGCCCGAATGTTTTACGAGAATTCGAAGAAGTAGGTGGGGGGCCTCCGGGGGCGGTCGAAGTCTCGACCTCCAACAATTGCGGCAATTCCCACTCCATCCACGACAATCCCGAATTAATCAGACAATTCGTACATTCACCATTAATCGCATTCTATAGGGGGCCTAACGATATTTGCCGTAGCAACTCGCGCTTGGTTTGAATGCGACTCGGCGTCACAGTCAGCAATCGAAAGATACTCGGCAGCGGTATTTTTATTTGTCGAAGATTACGTTTTGGACGACGTCGGCAAGGTCGGTCATGATCTGGACCTCACCACTCGACCAATGATGCGGTTGGCTGTCCCACGCGCACAGCGTCCCTACTGGATGACCTGCGTCGTCGATGATCGGGATGCCGATGTAAGCGCCCACTACGCCGCTTTGGGCGGCCGAATGATCCCTGAGTACCGGGTGGTCGGCGATGTCGTCGATTATGAGTGGGGAACCGCTCACGACTGTGTAGACGCAGAGTGAGTCGGGGAGGGGATGGGTCCGTTGTTCCCCGGTGTCGCCTGAGCGGGAGGCGATCGCGGCGTTGACTTGCTCGACGTCGGTGATCATGTTCAGTGCAGCGTTCGGGATCCCGACCGCGTCGATGGTCAGTCCGACGATCTGATCGACTTCGGGATGTGGTCCGGGCGCGAGTAGTCCGGTGTCGTAGACAGCGCGCAAGCGGGCACTGTCGTTGAGTGCCGACCACACGTGTGATTGCTCGCCGCTGACAGCGGCACGCAGCCCTTCGAAGACGGCGACAAGCGCGGGATCCGTATACACCTCGTTGATCGCAGCGAACGGGTCGCGAATGGGGCGTTCGGCAGAATCCGCGATCGTCTGCTCGCGTTGACCCGCGCCGTCGTCGCTTGCATTATCGGAACTTGTTGCGTCTGTCGGACTCGGTGGTGTCATATCTCTTTCCTGGTGAATCGGTAGCAACATGTATTACCGCGATTGGTCCGCTCGGCGCCGCATCTCCCATATCCATACCTCATGCTGCTGTATTTATGAATATTGGTGATGCGGACTGAAGCAGACGGACTGGCTCTCGGTACCAGAATGGGAATTTTGACATTGCATTCTAGGGTCGAAAGTCCTGCCTTACGGCTAACCGTAATGTTTCGCTGACGTGGAGGGAAGATATAGCCTGATTGCGATTCGAAAGCTCTCGATTTCTCACCTGTGTCAGAGCAAATCGAGTCCGACCGACTGCGCGGCATTCTGAGCTCGAGACACCGTGGTGTGCAGGCGAATCTGATGCCGGCTTTTGAGTGGCGGCGACGGTTCGCAGAGGAACGATTGGTCCCGGTTCATAGATGGAGCCGATGACGGGAATCGAACCCGCGTATTCAGCTTGGGAAGCTGATGTTCTACCATTGAACTACATCGGCGTCGCAGCCGGTCGGAGGGGTTTTCGCCCCCGATCAACGTGCTTTCCGAAGGTTATCAGACGCCATTTCCGATGTGTGGGAGCCCCGCCAGGTAACGAGTGCTTACACTCGATTTCTCGCGACACAAGAACCCGAGCTGTTCGTCACAGCATTGTGTGATCTGCCTGGTGATTGGTCTGTGCTGAAGTGGCGACCCGGTAACCTCTACCTGTGCTGCTCTCCGATCGTGACATCCGTGCCGAAATTGCCGTTGGACGCCTGGGAATCGACCCGTTCGACGATTCGATGGTCCAACCGTCGAGCGTCGATGTGCGCCTGGACGGTTTGTTTCGGGTTTTCAACAACACGCGATACACGCATATCGATCCGGCGCAGCGCCAGGACGAGCTGACGAGCCTGGTGGAGCCCGCGGAGGGTGAGCCTTTTGTGCTGCACCCCGGTGAGTTTGTCCTCGGTTCGACGCTCGAAGTGTGCTCGCTGCCCAACGACCTTGCCGGACGCTTGGAAGGTAAGTCGAGCTTGGGCCGTCTGGGTCTGCTGACGCACTCGACTGCTGGTTTCATCGATCCGGGATTCAGTGGCCACATCACGTTGGAACTGTCGAATGTCGCGAATCTCCCGATCACGCTGTGGCCGGGAATGAAGATCGGTCAGCTCTGTCTGCTCAAGCTGTCGAGCGCTGCAGAGTTTCCGTACGGAAGTTCCGAGGCCGGTTCCAAGTACCAGGGGCAGCGCGGTCCGACGCCGTCGAAGGCGTACCTGAACTTCAACCGGGGCTGACGGAAGTCCGCACGTATGACCGCGTTGTTCTACGGCATGGTCTTCATGAACTTGCTGTTTGTGACGAGCACGGTGTGTTTGGTCAAGCCTTCGCGGATCAGCGCGATCGCCACCGCGTTTGCCGCGCTGATGTGGCTGCTCCTCAACGGCCCGCTCGAAGGGCAAGTGTTGTGGTCGCTGACTCCGGAGAACGGCCTCACCGTGTCGGATCTGTTCTCATTCGTGGCGTTCGGTATTGCGGCACGGGGATGGTTTGTGGCGGGTAATCGCAGGCGCGGGAATCGTTTCGGACGGCGATAGCAGGCAGATAGACGTCAGCTATGGGGAATCTCCCCCAAACCGGGCATAATTGCAGGTTATGTGGTGGATTGTTGTCGGCGGACTGATCCTCTGGGTGGCCTGCGCCGTGCCTATCGCCATTATTTGGGGTAAAGCCATCGCCCGACGCGACCGCGCTGATTTCGAAATCCGCGATCAGGACTGGTCTGCCGAGCTGGCCAGGTCGATCGAAACGGAAACCGATCCCGAGACCGAGAAGTGATCGGCCATGGAACTGCCGTCCGACACTCCGGCCGATGTGGTCGAGGCTGCGGCAGCAGGTCCGCGCGTTCCGAAATTTGATTCCACACTCGGTATTCTGGTAGTTCCGGCCGCCGGGCCGGTCGGCCACCGCTTGGTGGTGATCGGAGATTCTCTCTCACAAGGGTTTCAGAGTGGAGCGGTCTTCAATACGGACCTGTCGTATCCGTCGATCATCGCGTGGCAACTCGGCTGGTTCGATAGCTTCCGATTCCCGCGTTACGGCGGCCCGGGTGGGCTACCGCTGAACATCGAATTGTTGCTGCGCACACTGGAAGAGCGCTTTGGAACTTCGACGGACGTGTGGGAGATTCCGCTGGCATTGTTCGCGGCGCGCGGATTCATGGATCAGGTCGAGGACTACTGGGAGCGTGGCCCGGGTAGCGTCGCGCCGACGTTCTCGGCAATCAATCACAACCTGTCGGTGTATGGGTGGGATGTGCGCGACGCTCTGACGAAAACCGCTGCGAGTTGTGAAGCGGCACTGCATCAACCACACGACGATCTGCTCAGCCAGATTGTCGAGAACAACGGCGAGCGGACGGCATTGCGAGTGCTGCCGCGAGGGTCCGATGCAGAGAAGAAGATGACGGTGTTCGACGCGGCAGCCGAACTGGGCAAGGAGTGCATCGAAACCTTGGTCGTGTTTCTCGGGGCGAACAATGCGCTGCGGACCGTGACCGACCTGCGAGTGCAGTGGAGTGGCAACAAGTTTCGGGACCCGGATGGCAAACGGGATTACACAGTGTGGCAGCCCGATCACTTTGCCCAGGAGTACGCCGAGGTGCTTGCCGCTATCCGAAAGATCAACGCTCAGCACGTCATCCTGTGCACAGTGCCGCACGTGACAATCGCCCCGATCGCGCGGGGGTTGGGTGGCAAAGTCGAGACAGGGTCACGATATTTTCCGTACTACGCCCGGCCGTGGGTGCGTGACGCAGACTTCGATCCACGACGCGATCAGCACATCACGGGAGCGCAGGCGTGGAGTGTTGATACGGCGATCGACCTGTACAACACGGGGATCGAGCGGGCGGTAGCGAGTGCACGCCGGGTGGGCAAGGACTGGCACCTCTTCGACGTCGCGGGGCTACTCGAGCGCGTCGCATCGAGGCGGTATGTCGACGACGTCAACGCAAGACCGTCGTGGTGGACGCCGTACCCACTGCCCAAGGCATTGACTGATCTTGCACCCGTGCCGGATTCACGATTCCTGGCCGCGGACGGTATGGGCGGCCGAGCGTCGGGTGGATTGTTCTCTCTGGACGGCGTTCATCCGACCACGGCGGCCTATGGGGTTCTGGCCCAAGAGTTGATGAACATCATGGCCGGCGCCGGTGTGCAGTTCGATTCCCCGACGGTCGATTTTGATCGCCTCGTCAGACGAGACACGCTGGTGCGCACTCCGCCGCAGAATCTGGATCAGACGCTCGGACTCATCGGGTGGGCAGACGAACACCTCGGTTTCGTGAAACGAATCTTCGGGCTGTGATGATCAGCTCGCTCGGCACAATGATGGAGAGACCATCCGGCCGGCATAGTCGCGGAGCAAAGCTTCCAGTCCGGTGTCCTCGGTGGACAATCTGCCGGTCGGGCCGATAGCGGCAAGCGAGCCCACAACACCGTTCTGACCGTCGCTGATCGGCACGGCGAGCGCTGAGCGGCCGATGCGAATCTCGTCGACCTCCCGCGCCGGCTCACCGCGTCTGATGCGGGAGAGTTCGAGTTCGAGGTGGTCGGCGTCGGTGATGGTGTGCGCGGTGATCTTCTTGAGCGGTGAGGCTGCCAGTTCGGGCCGCGAAGATAACAACAGTTTTCCGATGGCAGACGCATGCAGCGCGCTCACGAGGGTGCGCTCGCCGCTGAGTTCGTGATCGGGGTCGCGGTCGATCAGCCGGACCTTTCCCTTGTCGTACGACGCGAGATACACGCCGTAGCGCACTTGTTCGCGTAGTTCTTCGAGAAGTACGGAGTTGTCCACGGGGGTGGGTTCGGCAGCAGCTCCAGCTAATTCGCGGGTGCGTCGGCCGAGTGCAAATCCGGAGAGATCCGCGATCCGGACCAGGTAGCCGTCGGCGACAAGGATGTTGAGCAATCGGTATGCGGTCGCAGGAGGAATGCCGGCCAGCGCCGCAATGTCCTTGGCGGTGGCGCCGGAACCGAGTTGCGCTGCGGATTCGAGCAGTGCCAATGCACGCTGGACTGCTCTCGGTTCATGTCCACCGAGATCTCGCGGGCGACCGACCATCAGCGCGGACCGGCAGCGGATTCGCCTACCAGCACGATATTGCCGGCGGCATCGGTGCCGAAAACTCCGGCGCCGGGAAGTACGTCCTCGGTTTCGGGCTGATCGAAGGCACCGATGTGCAGGAGGCTTTGAGGGCTGCGACGACGCAGATAGAACTGCCATAGTGTGCCCGAACTGAGTATCACCAGCACTGCGATCGGTGCGATGTACGTGTGATCAACGATGTTCGCGTACACCAGGTATCCGAGGACAACTGCGCCCGCACCACTGCCACAGGACGCTGCGGCAAGTACGCGGGGTGTGTCTTCGCCGATGCGCGTGAGGAATACGACGGAACTGATCGCGACCAGCGCGTAGGCGACAATCACGGCTGCCCGCACCGTGAGGCGCAGATCTTCGAAGAACACGCCTCGTCCGATCACGGCGAACGTGCCACCGCCGACCAGCACGGTGGCAACAACGACGCTCAACGCGACACTCGGGGTGCGGAAGGCGCTGTGTACGTGCGCAAAAGCGCGGGGGAGGAGTCGCTCCACACCAAATGAGTAGAGCAGGCGCGACGCGGCGTTCGACGACGCCATCGACGACGCCAGCCACGAGCAGCCCATTCCGATGTTGAGCGCGATCACCACGGCTGGGCTGACGCCGGTCGAAGTTCCGTGCAGATAGGCGTTGACGAGGGTGTCGCTGCGTCCGGTCCAGGCGGCCCAGCCGGCAAAGATGAAGAGGCCACCGCAGATCATCGGAGTGAAAAGGACTGTGCGCGTCACGGTTACCAGTGGGCGACGGGCTTCGGGTCCGAAGAAGGCGGCGCTCTCGAATCCGGCGAGCGCAAAGAGTGCGGCGAGTGCGGTGATCAGTAGTCCGTGGCCGGACGTGGACGGAATGATCTGTGCGTGCTGATCTCCGCCGATCAGCATGAGCGCGACTATGAAGAGCAGGGAACAGCTTTCGGCCACGAGGATTGCGAGTGCTGCAAATCTGACGCTCCGGAGCAGGCACGCAAGGATGAGTGCGGCGAGCACGGTGTACAGGGCGATCAGCTGAAATGTGCCGTGGACGCGTATGCCGGCGAACCCGAGCAGCGTAATGACCGCCAGCCCACCGTGATACAGGGTCATCACCGCGCTGCCGACATATTTGACGAGTATGGCTATGCCCGTGGTGATAGCGGCCCGGGTGCCGAGCCCGCGAAAGGCAAAACTGTGAAGTCCGCCCGATGCTGCCATCCGTCTGGTGAATTGGGAGATGCAGAACGCGATCAAGGTGACCAGCACGGTCGCGACAATGATCGTGATCATCCCGCTCAGAAGGTGGCCGTGTGTCAGCATGGTGACCGGCAGCACAACCATCGAGACAGCCGGTGCTGTGGTTGCCACCGACTGTGCCAGTACTTCGGCGCCCGAGAGTTGGCGACGCCCGAGTGCGCGCAGCGGTGAGCGCGCGGGTGGTTGCTTCTCGCGCGTGGTGAACGATCGCGCGATGGCCTCGGTGAGTGCGGACATGCGCGGGACGCTAATGCACTTCTGTAACGGAGAAGTTTCCTACGTGAGTCCCCTGATCGCACCCGGCTGAGAGAGCACCTGTCGGTGCGGCGGTTGATTCTCACTCGATTCCCACGGACTGTTTCCTGCGCGACAAGTTCTCGACCCATCGCCGAGCCATTGTTGTTTCCACACCAACAACCCGGGTCGCCGGGCGCACACTTGGGAGCTTGAATGTCGTACACACGTAGATCTTTCATGCGCAGTCTGGGACTCACCGGCGGCGCGGGCCTGGCGCTGGGAGCCATGGGGTCCATCGGTTTGGCGCCGGCAGCATCGGCGTCGCCGCGACGTTTTCAGGCACCGGCAGCGGGTGACCTGATCGGACAGGTCAAGGGCAGTCATTCTGTTGTCATCCTGGGCGGTGGCCCCGCCGGTCTGTGCTCGGCGTACGAGCTGCAGAAGGCCGGATACAAGGTCACCGTCCTCGAAGCCCGCACCCGTCCGGGTGGACGAGTGTGGTCGATTCGTAACGGGACGGAGGAGACGGATCTCAACGGCGAGACCCAGACCTGCACGTTCTCCGAGGGCCACTTCTACAACCTGGGTGCCACTCGAATCCCGCAGAATCACAACACCATCGACTACTGCCGCGAGTTGGGGGTCGAGCTGCAGATGTTCGGCAACCAGAATGCCAACACGCTCGTGAACTACACCGGCAGCAAGCCCCTTGCCAATCAGTCGATCACGTACCGCGCCGCAAAGGCTGACACCTACGGCTACATGTCCGAGTTGCTGCAGAAGGCAACCAACCAGGGCGCTCTCGACGAGGTTCTCACGAAGGAAGACAAGGAAGCGCTGTCGTCGTTCCTCAAGGACTTCGGCGATCTGGGCAGTGACGGACGCTACGTGGGGTCGTCGCGCCGCGGGCACTCCGTCGAACCGGGTGCCGGTTTGAACTTCGGCACCGAGATCGAACCCTTCGGGATGAGCGATGTCATCCAGGGCGGTATCGGACGCGCGTTCTCCTTCGAGTTCGGCTACGACCAGGCCATGACCATGATGACCCCCGTCGGCGGGATGGACCGGATCTACTACAAGTTCCAGGACAAGATCGGCATGGAGAACATCGAGTTCGGTGCCGAGGTCAGCGGAATGAAGAACGTTCCCGAAGGAGTCACCGTCGACTACGTCGTGGACGGCAAGGCCAAGTCGATCACCGCCGACTACGCCATCTGCACCATTCCGCCGCACCTGATCAAGCGCCTGAACAACAACCTGCCCTCCGACATCCTCCTCGCTCTCGAGGGAGCAAAGCCGTCGTCGTCCGGCAAGCTCGGCATCGAGTACTCGCGTCGTTGGTGGGAGACCGAAGACCGGATCTACGGCGGCGCATCCAACACAGACCGCGATATCTCGCAGATCATGTTCCCGTACGACCACTACAACTCCGACCGCGGAATTGTTGTCGCGTACTACAGTTCGGGTAAGCGTCAGCAGGCTTTCGAATCCCTGACGCACAAGCAGCGCCTCGCCAAGGCCATCGCCGAAGGCTCGGAGATCCACGGCGAGAAGTACACCCGCGATATCTCGTCCTCCTTCTCGGGCAGCTGGCGTCGTACCAAGTACTCGGAGTCGGCCTGGGCATCATGGGCCGGAGCGGGAGATTCGCACGGCGGCATGGCAACTCCCGAATACACGAAACTGCTCGAGCCCGTCGACCGCATCTACTTCGCCGGTGATCACCTCTCCAACGCAATTGCCTGGCAGCACGGCGCTTTCACGTCGGCGCAGGACGTTGTCACCCACCTGCACCAGCGCGTCGCGCAGGGCGCCTAGCACCAACTACCCATCACCACTTCCGAGGAGTCACCATGAAATCTCGTACCACCAAAGTTGTTGCCGCAGCGTTTGCCGCGTCCGTGCTGCTCGGCACCGCGACCGCGTGCTCGTCCGAAACGGCCGAGGCGGAAACCGCCACCAGTTCCTTCATCTCGAGGTCGGTTCTCGAAGCCGGACAGGCCAATCCGATGATCGCACAGGGTGTGGCCATCGGCGCTGATACAGCGGTCTACAAGACCAGTGGCATCGGACCGTCGGCCGGAAACAAAGCCGCACCAGAAGGATCTCCCGAGTCGTACATCGACTCACAGTTCTCCGGCGGCGTGCTGCCGGCCGGGGTGACAGTCACCGAGGCTCAGGGCATCAACGTGCTCAAGAAGATTCGTGACAACCTCGAAGCTCAGGGACTGACACTCGAAGACGTAGTCACGATGCGCGTCTTCCTCGACAACGCTCCGGGCTCGGACAAGGCCGATTACACCGGCTGGAACCGCGCTTACCGTCAGTTCTTTGCCAACACGAACCTCGACTCCGGTGAGACGGAGTTGGTTCCGATGGGAACTGCGGCACCCATCGCTCCGATCGAACGAAACAGCGCTCGCCCCACTCGCTTCGCGCTTGAAGTTGCCGGACTGCCGGTTGCCGGCTGGCTGGTCGAGGTAGAGGTCGACGCGGTGTACCCCGAGGGTAAGGAACCCGCCTGATGGGCGCGCTCAGCCCGACCCACTGGGCCATCGTCGCGGTAGTGCTGCTGGTGTTGTTCGGTTCCAAGAAGCTGCCGGACGCGGCCCGCGGGCTGGGGCGGTCGATGAGGATTCTCAAGTCCGAGGTCGGTGAACTGCAGGCCGATACCGATCTTGCACTCGATTCCGAGTTGGCGCCGAGCAAAAAGTACTGATCCTGTGCGAGGCTGACGAGGTGTCCCACACTTTCCTCGCAGTGTTGTTTGCCATCGGTGCAGCGATCTGTATCGCGATCGGCACAGTAGTTCGCCAGCGCACCGCAGCAGTGGTCCCGGATGATTCAATCGGCGCACTCGGACCGATCACGACGCTCGTGCACAGTCCGATCTGGTGGCTGGGCACGATCGTCGGGATGGTGGGTTACGCACTTCAAGCTGCCGCGCTCGGCTTGGGATCGCTGCTGCTGGTGCAGCCGCTTCTGGTGTTGTCCCTGCTGTTCGCGCTCCCACTCGGCGCAAGATTCAGTGGGCGCACGATCAGCGCGCGGGAGTGGTTGTGGGCGGCGGCGCTCACCACGTCGGTGGCGGTGCTGATCATCGTCGGTGATCCGCGGCCGGGGCAACCGCGAGCGGAAACGCACCATTGGGTCATGATCACGCTGATCGGGCTGCCGTTTGTCGCGCTGTGTCTTTTCGGAGCACATCGACGCACGGGATCGGCGAGGGCATTGCTCCTCGGAATTGCAGGCGGCTCACTGTTCGGAGTTGCTGCAGTGCTCACCAAAGGTGTTGTGCACCTTGTGACGCTCGGACCTTCAGCCGTTCTTACGTCCTTCGAGTTCTATGCACTTGTCGCGGTTGCAGCGGTCGCGACTTCGGTGCAGCAGTCAGCTTTTCAAGCGGGGGATCTACAAGCGTCGCTGCCGGCGACAACAATCATGGAGCCGGTAATCGCGTCGCTGCTCGGGTTTGTGGTTCTCGGCGAATACCTCGATGCGGATCGTAAGGTGGCCGCGGTTCTTGCACTCGCCGTTGTTGCCATGGTTGCGGCGACCGTTGCTTTGGCCCGCAATGCGGCTGACAGCGCGGTTTCGGTGCCGCAGAAGGTTCGTTGAAAGCTCCGGCGTCAGACGAGGCCCTCTGCCCTGGCCACAGACTGCGGAGGCCGTGAGTCCTTGACGAGTACGTCGATCACGACATCTTCGTCCTGATACGTCGCCAGCTGCGCGAGGCCGGGAGTCTGCCGCACCAGCGAGTGAACGCCGTCGCCGGCCTGCGGATACTCGGGCACGATGTGACGCCAATGGGCGCACACCAGCGTGCCACCGGGTTCGAGGTGTTCGACGGTACGACCCATCGCCTCGGTGAGCTTCTCGACGCTGAGGTAGTAGCCGATCTCGCTGAGCACGATGAGGTCGAAGGTGGCGTCCGGCCAGGTGTCGTCGCCCAGGGCCCATTCCCTGAACTCGACGTTGTGCCCGGAGAGTCGTCGACGGGCAGTTTCGAGCGCTGACGGCACGATGTCGGTGGCGATCACCGCGTCGCAACGATCCGCCAACATTTTGGTGAGGACCCCGATGGAACATCCGGGTTCGAAGGCGGAGCGGTATCGGGGCTTGGGCAGCATTGCGGTGGTGAGTGCGTATTTTCTTTTTTCGTACCAGCGTGTTTCGAAGTCCCACGGATCCGACTGAGCTGCGTACATCTTGTCGAAGTAGTCGGGTGGAAGTTGCGGATCACTCATACGAATACGGTCTCATAGGTGCGCAGCAGCCGGGCGAGGGCGTGTGGCGGGAGTATCGGTTGGTCGGCGGGATGATCGGAGAGCGGCAAAATCTGGGTGGTGAACTGTTGCACCGCAGAGGTTTTTGCTTGACGCACATCGGCAGGCAGGGTGATGGTGTGCAGGCGATCCCACGGAACGCTCGGGTGTTCCGGAGTTGCCCAATGCCACGTCCAGACGGGGTACTCGATCAGGCGAGCACCGGTGTCGGCGCACGCCTGCGCTGCCGCAGTTCCCGTTGCCTCGTGGTCGGGATGGCCGTCGCCGCGCCAGGTCGAGGCGCACCAGGTTCCGTCCGGTGCTTCGGCGAGAATCTCGTGGAGTCGCTCGGCTAGCTCGTTGCTGTGCGTGCGGATGTCTCCGTCAGGCAGCATCAACCGGACCGGGACGGGGGTACCGAGTTCCTCTGCCGCTCGGACAGACTCGACCCGTCGACGCTGTTCGAGTTCAGTTCTCGTGAGGGTGGGAGAACCGGGGTGTGAAGCGCCGCCGTCGGTGACCGAGACGATCTGAACGTCGATGCCCGAACGCGTCGCCATCAGCGCTGTTCCGCCGAGGCCCAGAATCTCGTCATCCGGATGAGGTGCCACGATGACCAGACGCTTACACGCCGAGAGATCGAGCTCTGGGAAAGGGCGCTGCCACTGCTGCCACACGGATTCCGGTGTGCCGCCGTCGTCGACGGGCTTCTGCGCGAACAGTTTCGAGTTCACCATGTCGATGATCCTTGTGCCGTCAGGCGGCCGAGCTGAGCGAGATCCTTCTCGGCATGACTTTGCCGAAGGTAGACGGTGAGATCGGCAACGCGGGCAGCATGGTCGCCGTCCAGGCATAGGGGTGCGGCTCCCAGAGCCCGCCCGACTCGATCGAGGGTTTCGGTAGCAGCCCGTTCCACGATCGATCGGGCTGCCAGTGCTCGCTTTTGTGCCCTTCCGTTCTTGTCGAGAGGATCGTCGTCGATTTCGGCTGCGGCGGCGTCGAGGGTGTAGCGAGCGGCCGTCAACGCGGCATCAACAGCCCCGAAATGGGCCAGGATGTAAGGGTCTTCGGAATGCGCTGCCTTGTTCCTCAACGCGTCGGCGACACCGCAGGCGGCGCCGTACCAACATGCCGCCACCCCGATTGCCCCGTGCCAGAAACCCGGCCGGGTCAGATAATCTCCGATGTTGCCGACGGGAATTGCCGGGACGCCGTCGAAGTCCACTGCACTGGAATCACTTTCGGCCATGCCGACTGCTTTCCACGAACCGGGGACCGGATGTACGCCGGGCAACCCGAGTTCGACGGCAAACAGCGAGGGTGTGCCGTCGATCAGTGCGGTGACCAGAGCGTGCGTGCAGATACTTGCTCCCGAGCACCACAACTTACGTCCGGTGAGCGTCCAGATACCCACGTGCTCCGAGGCATTCACCACGGGCTGCGGTGGCTCAGCTGCCCACACGCCCCACAGTTGCCCAGGTTCGGGTTCCGGTCCGTCCAGTTCCGCCAGTATCGCAACCGCGTCGGTGTGCGCCTCCGCCATTCGGCCGAGCACGACATTTTCGCGGGCGAGTTCGGCGAGGGCATTCCATCGTGCTGCCGTTGCGCCGCTGCCCGGCAGGGGCAGGTAGAGGTCGGTTTCTTTCAGACGCGTTTGTAGTCGTGTCATCGCGCCACATCCACTGTCTCGGTGCCGAGTTCTCGTATGTGCCCGGCAAAACCGCCTGGGGTGCGTCCATCCGTGCGTGCCGAGGTTGTGACTGCAATGTCCTGTGCCCACGCGATCCTGGCACCGTCCTCGCTGAGACGGCGAACCAGATCGACGTCCTCACCTTCCTCGAGATGGGAGAATCCTCCTACGCTCCAATACTTGTCGGCTCGGATGCCGAGGTTTGCGCCGTGGATGTGCCCGTGGCGACCTATCGGATGCGCGTGATACCGCTGTTCGTAAAGCTGCTGGACGGACGACGGTTGATCATCCCAGTCGGCGATGCGCACTGTTCCGGCAACAACGTCCGCGCTCTGCGCGTACTCGAGTTGCCGCGCAAGCCATGTCGGGCCGACAACCGAATCCGCGTCGGTGGTGGCAAACCACGTCGATGCGGACGCAGTGCGACTGTCGGTGCCGAACGTCGAGAATCCGGTGGCACGAGATTTTCCGACGTTGTGGTGCTGTGCTCGAATGACGTCGATGCCGCTCGGGATCACTTCACCCGATCGGTCGGAGCAGCTGTCCAGGACCGTGACAATCCGAACGGGAACATCGATCCGACGCGTGGCCTCGAGCAGCGCGTCGATGCAGTGCGGGAGGTCGACCGCTTCGTTGTGGGCGGGGACTACTACAAGAACCTGGTCGATGGTCATAGCGACGATCCTTTCCTCACCCATGCATCACGCCGTGTTTCTTCCGGCGCGGACTTTCAAGGAAACCATATGGCCGCAATTATCCGCGCCCTTCCCACGATCCGCCCGCGAGGCGAAAGATGTTTGTGTGAAACATGTCTCGATCGAGTTTGGAGAATCGAGGAAGTGGGTAAACCACCTCGCCTGGCGCGTCCTTCGGTGGTGTGAAAATGTGCCTCGTCGGGTAGCCGACTTCAGCGACGAATTGAAGACTTCACGCTGACCATCCCACTGAGGAGTCGATCATGATCGTGCGGTTACCAGGCGTGTATCCACCGCAGCACGACACATCCCTGCTGAGCGACGCGCTGCTGTTCGAGCCGTTGACGGCAGGCAGCAGAGTGCTTGATCTGTGCTGCGGAACCGGCGCTCTGTCCGTTGCCGCGAGGCGCGCCGGTGCGGGGCACGTCGTAGCGGTTGATATCTCCCGGCGCGCGCAGGTCAACACATGGCTCAATGCTGTGGTCAGCAGAAAACGCGTCGACGCACGCCGCGGTGACCTGACGGATGCGGTGGGCAGCGAGTTGTTCGATCTGATTATCTCGAATCCGCCGTATGTCCCAGCGTGGGACGACGCGCTGCCGACGGCGGGCATCGCGCGTGCCTGGGACGCGGGAAAAGACGGACGTAGCGTGCTGGACCGAATCGCGGCGAACGCGCCCGATCACGTGGCTCCGGGCGGGACGCTGCTGTTGCTCCAGTCTGCGCTCTGTGGAGTCGACAAAACCGCGGCGATACTGGAGGAATTCGGGATGCTTGTCGAAGTGTCGGCGCGTGCGTCGGTTCCGTTCGGCCCGGTGATGACTGGGCGCCGGATGATGCTGGAATCGCGCGGGTTGATCACGGCCGATCAGGATACCGAGCAACTGGTGATCATTCGCGCAACAAAATGACGACCGGGATTACACATGAGAAAAGGCTGGATGCCTGCAGCTTGTGCGGGCTTCCAGCCTTTTCAGTCTGAAGTCAGACGGGGATCGAACTCAGATGGCGCGAACGTTCTGAGCCTGGGGGCCCTTCTGGCCCTGTCCGATCTCGAACTCGACCTTCTGGCCCTCGTCGAGGGACTTGTAGCCGCTGCCCTGGATCTCCGAGTAGTGAACGAACACATCCGGTCCGCCACCTTCCTGCTCGATGAATCCGAAGCCCTTTTCACCGTTGAACCACTTGACACTGCCCTGAGCCATAACCAAATTCTCCTGGATCCATCGAGCCGAGCCCTCCCATCGAGAGTTCGGTCTCACCCTTGATCCTGCCATGCTCTTCTTTTTCTGTCTTCGATAACTTCCACAAAACCTTGACGAGTATCGACAATCAGGACATCGACTCACGGGTGCGATTCACCTAATAGTGGCTCTGACCTGCTGTGGAGTTGTGTCTGAGGGGTTTGCGCGTCATAGGCGATGTTGCGGATTTTTTTACGCTCGGCGTGTTATCGAAGGCGGGATGTCGGGTGGAGAACCCATCCGATACGTGTTACTCGGGGCGCTGAAGAAGGTTCTTTTGCAGGGTTACCGTCACGGTAGCGGCGTTAGTTGCATCACGCCGGGGAGCGTCGTCGGTCCCTATGTAGGCAATTGCGCCTTGGCGCACAACGTCGAGTTCAGCGTGGTCGGTGAGCGACTCGAGTACAAACCAGCTGAACGAGCTTTTGCCGGCGGGCTGTTCTGCGGTCGAGATTGCCGACACTGCGATACGGAGCGCGTTCTCCGGGGCTGTGAAAGTGCAGGTGATGTCGGTACCTGGTGCTGCCAGCGCGATCAGCATGCTGGCTGCTTCGTCGATGGCCAGTTCGAGGTCGGCCACGCCGTCGACGTCGAACCCGTGGTTGTAGGCGATGTTGCAGGTCATTCCACGTAGGGTGCTGAGTTGGTCGGCTGCGGCGCGCACTCGAATACAGGCGAGTGTGGGGATTGTCGATCCCGCGTGCAGATCAGTCGGCAAGGTTGTCACTGGCTATGCTCCTGGGTCGTGTCGTAGGGTCTGAAATCGGGTAAGCGAGGTTATAGTTACTTCGCTCCACAGACAGAGGCATACCCAGGTGTAATTCGTTATAAACCAATGGTTCGGCAAAGTGACGCAAGTCGTACCCTTGGTTTGTTTTGTCCAAATTCACCCTGTGGCTTTGGCACGCTCGACAATCTCCTCGGCAATGACATGCAGCTTCTGCTGCTTTCGCTGCGACTCCTTGACGAGGACGTCGAACGCCCTTTCGGAACCGAACCCGTGTATTGCCATCAGGATTCCTTTGGCCTGTTCGATGGTTGCCCGGGACTTCATCGCTGTGTTGAGACCCGCGATTTCGTGTTTCGCGAACTCGATTTCCTTCGACACGCGCAGTAACCCCTCGATCGAGGTTGTGTACACACGCAGGATCAACGCGTCCACTTCGCTGAATCCGTGGGCGCCAAGGCTGTAGATGTTGAGTGCTCCAGCGTGTCGGTCGTAGATCCAGATGGGGGCGGACAGGAAACTCTGTACTCCCGCTCCGCGAAGATTTGCTGTGAAGGTCGGCCATCGCAGTTCGGAATCCGCGACGGTAGCGCGCACGACCGATCGCGTCCGCGCGGCCTCGAGACACGGACCTTCCCCGGATACGTACTGTTCGAAGTCGACATCCAGGACGGCTTTGTTGGTGCTCGCTGCGGTCCGGGGGACCCCGGATTCGGAGAGAAGAGTCACCCCGGCCATGTCGGCTCCGGAAATAGTCTCCACAGTGCGTACGCATACGCGTTCCAAGAGAGCATCGGTTGCGCTGCCTGGACCTACGCGTGCGGCGACATCGGACAATGCGGTGACGAGCGCGTCGAGTTTCTCGATGAGCTCGCCGGGATCGATGTCCTCGCCCAGTGCTCTGTCGAGGACGTTGTCTTCAGAGCGCTCCTTCATGCCTACCCCGCTCAACTGGTTACTCAGGCCGGCCCGTCATCAATGGACGCGTGTATCTGACGGACTACATCAGTATATTGTCCGAATTTGTGGCGGATCGGGTTTCCAATTCACGAAATGCAACCGAAGCGTCACAATCGTTTTGGTTCATAACGACGCCCACCGCACGTTCGACGTCGACTCGCGCCCCGATTGCGTCGCGCAGAGCGCCGGCCGCTCTGCCACGCTTGTCATCGCGAGCCGCAGCTTCGAGAGCACTTGAGCGAACCCACCGGTGATTGTCCGGCAAAAGTGGTACTGCAGCCGATTTTGGAGGTGCCAGGTGGCGTGGTTCATCGCCGACTCCGACTCTCGGACGGGGGAGGCGAAAGCGATTGAAAAATCCGCTTGGGGGAGTGCGGGCCACGGATTGAATCGGCATCGAGATCGTCTGCGAATCCGTCGAGGAGGGGTTTGAACCGCACCGCAATCTGGTGCACCGCAACCCGGTGGTGCTGAGCGCATTGACGGGGTCGGTGGTCATGATCGACGACTTCGAGATTGCCAGCCCTAGATGGCATGCGTTTGCGCAATCCTCGGCGCGCTCCGGACTCGGCGCCTGCCGCGGATACCCCGCTGAGGCTTGCCGAACGGCCTCTTGGTGCACTTGCTGTTGGTCACGGCCGATCCGTGGAATTCTCGCCCCGGGATAACGCGTTTGGCCAGTCGCTGGCTGATCTGGCTGCAATTGCACTGTCGATGTCCGACGTCGACGAACGGTCTGGAGCGGCAACCATTGCGGCACAACATATGCCGTTGTCTCTCCAAGCTCATCCCACCAGTGCACAAGCCAAGACGGGATTCGCACGCGAAAATGCTGCCGGAATTGATCTTTCGGCCAGCTATCGTAACTATCGCGATAACCGGCATAAGCCGGAACTTGTTGTTGCACTGGAAAAATTCGAAGCATTGGCAGGATTTCGCGACATTGTGTCGACGGTGAACCTGCTGATTGCGCTGGACCTGTCCGGTGTGGCTGACGACGTCGCATCGCTGGCGGCAAATCCTTGCCCAGCGGAATTGAAGGCGGTGGCGCTTCGCTGGATGCGTAGCTCGCGCGCACATCACGATCGGTTGGCGCTCGAGGTGATCGAGCGGGCAACCGTGCTGCTGGACTCGGGTGGACGGATTGTCGACCGGTTCGAGGCAGAGTTGTCGACCGCACTCGACTTGGCTCGCCGCTATCCCGGAGACCCGGGAGTGCTGATGTCGCTCTTACTCAAGCGGGTGTCCTTGGCACCGGGGGAAGGTCTTTTTCTGCCAGCCGGGAACCTCCACGCGTACGGGAACCTCCACGCGTATCTCGGCGGAAGCGCTGTCGAGATCATGGCCAATTCAGACAACGTTCTCCGCGGTGGACCGACGAACAAGCACATCGATGTGGACGAATTGCGAGGATCCTCGACTTCACTCCGATCCCGGTGGATGTTCTCGACCCGCAGCCGTGCGATCGAGGAAGTGAATACGTCTACCCGGCCCCCGTCCCAGAGTTCGTTCTTCGGCAATGGGAACTGGACGGGAACCACGAAGTGACGCTCGGCGGAGATGGTCCTGCGGTGGTGTTGTGTCCATCGGGTCGGGTGAAGATCCGGGCTGGCGATCACCAGATTGACATCTCAGGTGGTGAGGCAGCGTGGCTGCGGGCGGGTGACGCGGTCACGATGACAGCCGCAGATCGTGGGCCGGCGCAAGTATTCGCCGGGTCGACACCCGGTTAGAGGTATCTCACCAGCCATTACTTGCAGTGTCGGCAGTGCGGCTCAGGATCTTTATCGTGGAGTCTTCGCGTCGGGAAAGCTCCGCCAATAGTTCTTGCGTGCTGAGCTCCGACGTTGGTAGCCCGTCGGGCGAGGCCTCTTCGACTGTCAAGTACTCCGCCGCGATCAGGATCTCCCGGATGGGTGCATTGAAGACGCGACTAGCCAGGCGCATCGTCTCCTGGGTGGGCGGGCGCTTCGATCCGAGCCACCGTTTCAACTCGGACGGTCGGATCTGTAGCGCACGCGCAGCATCGGAGATGTCTTGGTCAGGGCGAAGTTCTAGTTGACGCTCGACCCATCGAGAGAAACCGCTCATATCGGACATATTGCCTGAGTGTGGGTCCGTGCACCAGTGGGTGTTGCGATTGTTTGTGTGACATAGTCGGTTGCGCGACAGCTCGGCAACATTTTCGGGCCGACTGCGCATTCGGCTAGTTACAAAACCGCAAGTCCGGAGACCTTTGGCTCGAGCTCCAATGCGGGGTACATAGTGAGTGTTTCTGGGGCGGTTGGTCGTGCGGGTTTCGAGCCTTTTGGACCACCCGACGCGGTAGTTGGAGTGAGACGATTCCTGGGTGACGAAAAGCTCTCGATCTGGACGAAAATTCTTGCGCATCGATCCCCGCATTGATCCCACTGGCCGGTTGGAAACTCTGCTTGTTAGCGGACTGTGCATCTTTGCCGTAGTTGCGGTCGCATGCGGTCTTCTCTACGACCAAAGTCGTTGGGGCTGAGCTCGTGCAGGCGGACTGACCGTCGTCGGGACGAAAGGCCTACGCTTCGCGGACCTAAGAAATGGCATATGAAACTATTCTTCAATGTCGAAACACCAGAGACAGAAGGTTAAGCGCCGGGTTAGACGTGTAGATCCTGTAGATCAACTGACGAATCGACTGGTCATTGCTCTGTGTATCTTCACCGTGTTTGCAGTTATCTGGGGAATCCTCTACGACAAAGGTCGCATGGTCGGGCCTGTAGGTTCGGGCATCACTTCGCTGCCGGTTGCCATCGCGTGACTTACGTCCCCCGTTCTGCCTGGACGTAGATATTCGTTGTATAAACGGCTGATGCGGAATCACAGCTGACCAGCTGGCTGGCATGGAACCTGCACCGTGCTGATCAAGCGCATATCTGGTCTTGTGTTCGAGGTCGTAGAGCCGCAATGCGCGGGGCATCTGAAATTGTTCTGCGAGGTGACGAAATCGAGGGTGGGCCAGATGTGCATTGGCCTCACGCCGGGAGACCGCGAGCGTGGTCGAAGTCGAATAACCTGTATTGGACATAGTTCCAATCAAACGTGATGCTCAATGTCGACCCCGAGAAAGACTCTCATCGCGGGAACCCATGAAAACAGAAATTAGTTGTGGGCCTGCATTCGCATTAGCCGAGATCAGTATCCCTGCGGGCGGATCAGTCCGCGTCGAAGCAGGAGCAATGGCAGATGATGCGAGGCGACGTCTCCATCACCACGTCGACCCGAGGAGGCTTCTTGAAAGGTCTCCGCCGCTCGCTCGGTGGGTCAAGCTTCTTCGTCAACGACTTCAGCAGCGAGCGCGGTGGTGTCGTCGGCGTCGCCGGCGCACTGCCGGGCGACATAGTCGAAACTACTATCGACGAAGGGACCGCGCTCCTCGTCCAATCCGGCTGCTGGCTGGCATCCGATGCAACCATCGACGTCGACTCGAAATGGGGCGGCAGCAAGGGATTCTTCAGCGGAGCCGGCCTTGTTCTGTTGCGGTGCAGCGGAACAGGCGAGATCCTGCTCTCCAGTTACGGTGCCATCCGGCCGGTGACACTCACCGTGGAGGAAACCATGACACTCGACTCCGGTCACGTCGTCGCGTTCGACGAATCCGTCCAATACCGCATCCGCAAGGCCGGCGGTTGGAAGTCGATGATCCCCGGCGGCGAGGGCATAGTCACCGAATTCACCGGACCAGGCCGAGTCTGGATGCAAACCCGCAGCGCAACAGATCTCGTCGACTGGCTTCGTACACGACTGCCGTCGACCAGCACCAACACAAAACACCAACAACAGCTGAGCGCGACGCGACCACCGGTTACTGCTACTACCAGACGCATGACAACCGAGTGCGCAGTTGAAACCCGGCAGATTTCTGAGCTGAAAATTGAGCCGCAACGCTCGATGAGGCCAGACAACAATGTTCCCGATACTCCACCAGTGGCTTGCAAATTGTCGCTTATTGACTGACTGATGTCACTGAGGTGCCTACCCGCCAACAGATGCTCCTGAACAGGGGTGATCGGTTCCCCGTCCACATTAAGCACACATATCGGAAACCACGTGTTGGCTTCGAAATCAATTGATAGTCCATTGGAGATGAAGTCAGTGGTGTGCTGGATGCTGAACTCCAACGGACGAACAACGACGCTCCGTCGAGGTTCCGCGAGTAGGCGCTCGAAGGGGTTGAAACTCCTCCCGACCGACGTGCGGCAGTGACTGCGTAACGAATCTTCCGACGCCACGGCGGGTGACGATCAAATTGCCTTCCTCCAGACGCATTTGCGCCTCGCGCACCACAGTGCGGCTGGCACCGAGGAAGGTGCCTAGTTCAGTTTCCTTTGGTAGGGATAGCCCGCCACCAGGTCAGGTCGGCCGGGCAACGGCGCGCATGCAGGTCGGCCGGACAACGGTGCGAATAGTATTGGCCGGCGCAGTCACGCGAATCTCTCGCGGCCACACCTCGTTTTCGCACATCCAGAGAACGGCCGGGCGGGTGGTGTCATCCCCGCCAATGTCTTGATCCAAAGAGAGTTTCTCCACCCCGCCCTGTTCAAGGCGAGCGATAGCCTCGGCGCTCGTCTTGGCCCACTCCGATCTATCCGGCGTGTGCGCAAATCGCCGACCCAGAGGTTCATTGCGCATCCCTCCGTGGCCGTCGACTTGATTTACTTGTGAACATTCTGGGCGGATGGTCACCGAGACCAGAGACCTTAGTCTCGGCTGCGTACCTCGCGAACAAACCGGACAGCATGAGATGATTCCGAGAATGTGGAAACGGATAGGCGCTGCATTTGAACGCCTGGTAGGCGACTCGGCCGATGCGGTGTATGGAATCCCCGTCGACCGTGAGTATCAGTGCCAGCACGACCACCCGGCGGAGGACCGATGCCTCATCGTGGTTCCGCCGAATCAGGGGTACCGCGAAGCCGGCATGTGCTTCTGCTCCGCCGAGCATGCGGTCGCGGACCAAGAAGACTCAATCATGTAGTTGGCTCTGACTGCCAGAAATTAGGAGCCCTCATGGGTAAGGAAACACTTGAGCTGCTGAGCAGTACCCGCGGCGCGATATTGATGACCGCCGCCGCTGCACTGTTTGTGTGGTTCACGCTGCCACGCAAAGCGGACGCACTCCCTCGTCGGATTGTTCTCTTCATCGGGGCGTTCACGTTCGGCTCGCTCATCGGCACAAACTTCGGCTTAATCATTCAGATCCTCGCACTGGTCGGCGCATTCGCTGAATGGATCGCCACTCCCAAAGCGTTGCGCCGTGGCGGTGTTGTTGTTGGCTGGGCTGCCGCAGTCATCGGATTCTGGGCGCTGCTGATGTTCCATCCGAACGTTCCCGACTTCAACACTGCGCTACTCGGATTCCGTAAAACCGTGCTGGCTTTCGCTGGCCTCGCACTCGGCTGTGCCATGCGCCCTCAGTGGATTCCGAAGCTGGAAATTCTCATCATCCGATTTACGGCTGCCGCCGTAGCTGTTTCCATTGCGTCAAACTTCTTCTTCCCCGCACTCTCGTCTTCGATTCTCCGAGCTGCCGGGCGCTACACCGCCGTCTACGAGGGCCAGGACCGGTTGCAGGGGATCTATGCTGGACCGTTCCACGCCGCAGCCGCTGGCCTACTACTGGTCGGCTGGGCGATTGTTCGTTGGAATCTGCATCGCCGAACCGCGATCATCGTGGGCACGCTCGGCATGGTGTG
This sequence comes from Rhodococcus globerulus, assembly GCF_019334125.1. Lineage (NCBI taxonomy): Bacteria > Bacillati > Actinomycetota > Actinomycetes > Mycobacteriales > Nocardiaceae > Rhodococcus > Rhodococcus globerulus. The sequence goes on along the minus strand of NZ_CP079698.1, from coordinate 2,669,693 downwards.
CATGTACTTCACCTACGTCCGTAGCGCTTACGTCACGCTCGGCCTGATGATCCTCGTTGCCTTGCTGATGGCACCGCACTTGAAGGTAGTGACGAGGCGATTCGCCTGGGCCGGAATGATCGCGCTCGTCGGGTATGTCGCCCTCGTATGGAGCGGTGACGAGGCAGTGCTCGGCACTGTGGGATCCATCAGCGAGTTCTCCACAGACAATCGATTCCTCGATCGCATCCCCTCGTGGGAAGAAGCATTCACGCTATTCAATGACTCGATCTTCTATGGGTGGGGCGCTGGATCTGCCGGCGACACGATGAGCGATGCGTTTGTTGGCGGCGTCCACGTCACTCCACACAACATGTTGTTGAAGTTCGCTGTCGAGGGCGGGCTTATCGGGCTACTTCTCATTGCAGGGCTTGTTGGTGCTGTGGTCCGTCGCATTGACCGCACCTCGGACCAGGCCCGACTAGGTGCCGTATCCGCGATGGTCATCATCGGAATGGGTCTCACCATCTCGTCAATCGACATGCTGCCGATTACCTACTTCGCGATGGTGCTCCTCGGCCTTGGGTTGATCGAGAAGCGCCAGGCGAAATCAGATAAGAAGAAGGCTCGCAACCATAGCGTCCACGGCGGCGGTGACCTCGTCGTCGCTATGGGCCTTCCGTAACGTCAACAGCGGCAATCTCGGCGTTCGCCCGGTCGGAGGTGTCACTCGCGTTGACGCCCAACCGAAGCCGTGGCTGAGCCGACGCTGTCAACTGTCCCACTGCCGTAGTGCCATTGGTGGCGAGCGAACCATCTGCCCCTGCGAAGCGAGCCGCCACAATCAAACAGTCGCCGATCGCGCCGAACACGCCAGTGTCCAGCTCGTTCGAAGAGAGCCCCGACGCGTTCATCACAGTCGCGCTGGTTGATGTGTAGATGCGGTGATACGTCGTTGAATGGCCCGAGATGATGTTCTGCCCTGTGCCGGTGGTGGACAGGAACTGAAGATCGTCACGCGGGTCGCTGCGGTCAGCGCGAGGGAATCCGCAGACGTTCGACATTGATTTCGTGGTGGCCGAATCGAAGACCACTGTCTTGTGCCCCTGAAATCCGTTGACGTGCAGATCCGGCGTGATCGGTGTCGGCGTGAACGTGAGTCCAGCCACGGACCCCGCACGACTCACTCACGTGTTCACCGCAGCGCCCTCGGTACCGGCAATGTCGTCACCCCGGAACGAAGCCACCAGCGAGGCAGCCAGATTCGGCCTACCTGGGAACCAGTTCATCGACGCGATAGCCGCCTTGATGATGGTGTCCAACAGGTTGTTTCCGGCAGTGTTGAGATGCAACCCGTCGCTCGCCACATATTCGGGCAGAAGTGAGCCATTCGGCGAGAATACCGAATGCAGATCGACGTACCGCCATCCCAGTGCCGCCTTTATCGCGGCGTTGTACTTCTTGATCTTCGCGACCACGTCGGGTCCTGCGCCAACATCCGCATAGTGCCCCATGATGACCATAGGACCGCAAGAAATTCGCAGCGTCAATCGTCCACTGAATTGCCTTGTTGTTTTTGCAGAAGTTCCCCACCAGTGGGCTGTAGCGGTAGATCGAGTATGTCGGAATGAACTCTGTGCCGACTGCCAGCGAGAAAGCTGTCCCGGTTGCGTCCGGGGTGAATGTGTATCCAGCGGCCAGCGTTGGTCTTCGACAAGACTCCGGGGCGTTCCGGGTGGCCAGCGAAATGCCCGTGGTAGCTAACCGACGCATAGGTCAGCGATGACATGTTCGATGACGAGACCACGATTGTCCCCGATGCCGGGATCGTGACAAAGCCGCCCGTCTTCAAATGGCGAGATCCCAAGCGCGCAAGATGTGCGCACCTGACTGTCCAGATCCCCAGCCGTCGACCAGCGTTGTGCCCTTGCTCGTCGCCAAGGTGGTTGCTCGGGCTTTTGAGTCGATCCGCGCCTTATCGTTCAGCGATTACTTGAGACACACCTCTACTCGAAGTGGTGCGATCCCGATTCGAAAATGTGGGCATCCCGGAGAGGATCGTATGATAACCGGGAACCTTCCTCCTGCATAAAACGGGACCAAATACCATTGCTTCTGTCCAACTCATGCCACACTTGCGGGTATGTGGTGGATTACCGAAATTGTCGCTGGATGGATTACAGCTGGCGCGTTTCTAGCGGTTTGGCTCGGTCGTGCCATCAATCACGCCGAATTGGCAGAACACAACGGCCTCGCAGTGAGCGAGTCTGATCAGCGCCACTAGGCGCAATAGCTGCACAGGCGATGTGCCGCGCAAACCGTCCTAGCGTATTGAACAGTGAGTTCGTCCTTGGTGCGCACTGCGTGGTTGGGCAGGCGGGCGAAGGTGGATTGCGTCACTTCACTCGTGATCATGATGCATGTTGTTGCAGTCGGTACGCCATGGAATGTAGTGAATCCGCTCTGGCTGCAAGGTAACTGAGGACGATACTGAACGCGAGGCGGCGGATCCGAGCGCTGCAAGGCAATGCAACGGTTATCGGCTATCTGGAAACTGATTGAGCCACAAGCCTTTCGCGGATGCGTCGTAAGTCGCTACTTGGACACTTGTACGAGAGTTTGTGTTCGAGAGTATCGAATCGAGAACTCGACACAGTGTGGGGCGGAATTGCCTCTGGCTACGCGGCGGTTGAAGTCTCGAAGGTGAAGAGTGCCTTGCCTCTCCGAAGCGTGGCCACTTCGCTTGCCCTTGGATCGTGAGCTAGTCGAATAGTGCGGTGCCCGAACATTTTTAGTGAATTCCGACATCTGGGCGGTCGTGTAACGCGAAGAAGGCGTGCGATTGCGAGACTGGCGCGTTGTGCCGTGCGCTCGAATCGGAACTGACGCATATACGAGGTATAGGCAAGCTCTTGATAGTTGTCTTGGACTGTAAGTCGCGGCCATGAATTCGGGGCGGAGTTGTGCTCGGGCCAAGGTGACGATTGTAGCGTCTGGTGCCAGTCGGGATTGGTATCGAGGGATTGCGAAAGGATAGCAATAACGCAATTCCTGTGCAGCGTCAGTGAACTCGCTGTGAATCTACATGCCGTCCAGGTTGCTGGGACGTTTGGCATATCCCTTCGTGACCTAGCGCCTAGTCGGCGCAGTTAGGTAAATCTCATTGTCCGGGATAATTAGCCACCGTACCAATTGGCGGTTATGGTCTGTTTGTTGAAATTAATCCGATCATGTGATCGTTGGGGTGGGACGGTCGTAACTCTTCTGCCTTGAAGCATCGTTCATGTTTCGTGAGATCGATCCCGAGGAGAGTTGTAGATGGTCCCCAGTTTCACCGGGCTGCGAGGCAATCTGATGATGACGACGGCGGTTGCTATCTGCATGGTCTTTGCGTCCAACACAATTGCCGGGGCACAGGTGGTCGAGAATGCTGCTGAGTCCAATGCCGCGGCGAACGTCGGCGCGATCTCTCTCAAGGAGCTTGGCCGGGGAACTGATGTAGTGTTCGCGGCGAATGACGAGCCGCTGACTGTTTCGCTACCGGTACCCGACGGCCTCACTGCAACTGCTCTCATCGGGACCGTCACGGCACCTATCGATTTCAGCCGAGGGTGGATCGAAGTGAGTGCTGATGGCCGCCCAGTCTCGCGGGTGGAATTTGATGCTGCTCAAGTTGGCCAAGGACTGCCGATTTCGATACCGCTTGCCGGTCTGAATGTTATCGATCGAAGCATCGCCGTTTCGATGATCGGGCATCTCGTTCCCGTCGACGATCGTTGCTACGACAGAAGCAACTACCAACCACTCGCGCTGCGAAACACGTCGATCGTCTACGACGGCACCGAAGCGCAGCCGTCGACGGTCTCGAACTTCTTTCCGCCGATTCTGCGTAAAGCCACGATCTATCTCGCGAACAATACGTCACAGGCACAACAGACCGCCGCACTGCTTCTCAGCACATCGATTGTGAATCGCTATGGCAGTCAACCAGACGCAGTGGTTCTCGCCGAGCTACCTGCCGGGCAGTCGCTCCCAGGCAGCGTTCCCGGTCTGTTCGAGCGGAACATTCTGGTTGGTGCCGAGGGTGAGGGCGGAATTGACCTCGTCGCCGGACCCAGTGGATACCCTGTCCTGCGTTTGGCCGGTGACGACAGATCGCTTGTCCCGCAGGTTAATCTGCTCGCGGCAAACTTCAATGGTTTCTGGGCCGCAAGCCAGGCACTGACGGCATCGGCCAAGGCCGTCGCGGAAATCTCTCGCGACGTTGTTCCTGTCGGCGACTTACGACTCGGTTCTTTGACGTCGTCAGGGCTCGAGCACGTCCAGGTTGAGGTGCCGTTCACCCAGTCTCAATTGGGCCGAGCAATGAAGAACGTGACCGTGCGCATGATCGGTACCTATGTTCCGATGCCGAGTACACGAAGCGCTCAGTTGTCGTTCAGCGTGGGGGATCAGCGTCTCGACAGTCGGGCAGTGGATAACAGTGGTCGCTTCGACATCGAATTCACGATCCCTGACGAGTTGGTGACGCGGGAGATGAACGTGACGGCAGCGCTGGATGTGTCCGGCGATTTTCAATGTGGGAGCAGCAACGGATCGACGCTGACGATTGATCCGGAAAGCACGATCAGCTCAAACGTCGCTGAACCGGCAAATCCCGGGGGCTTCCAGTCATTGCCACAGTCGATGCTGCCGATCGTAGAAGTGGGGACCACGCGCGGAGATTTTGCCGATACTGTTCGGGCGCAACGTGTTCTGGTTCAGATGCAGCGGCTGAGCTACTTGCCGTTGCAGCCGCGAGTTCAGTCGTTTGTCGATGCGGCTTCCAGTCCGTTGCCGGCGGTGCTGGTCGCTGCAGACGGAAAGCTCCCGGATGGCGTGGATCTCGACCTGCCGATGGAAACCGCCGATCAAGGCTTGCTGCGGTTGCGCGGTCTTCAGTTCAATGCGCCATACGGCAGCATGCAGGTTGCGGTGGTTCCAAACCACGAAATCGTTGTTGTTACCTCTAACGGTGACGCAGTAGATGTCGACAAAATGCTGAACTGGCTGGAAGGTGATCCGGCACGGTTCGGAAGGCTGGCTGGTGATGTCCTTGTTGCTCCTCGCGACGTCGATCCATTCGACATCAGCGTCAAACTTGCACCGGTAAGTGGGGCGAAAACCAGCGACGACGATAGCGGCATCAGCTCCACCACAATCGGTTTGATCGCAGCAGGCACCGCAGCACTGGTAGTTATTTCTGTGGGTGGCGTGCTGTTCTTCAGGCGCCGTTCACAATGATTGTCGCCGCACCAGCGGAATCACGAACGCTGGACGCTGCTGGTCCCATTGAGGAAGAACGTCAACGACTGCCGTGGGGGGTCTATACCGCGGTGGCCGTGGTGTACATCGTCCTTGGCGTGTGGCTGAACGCGGAGATCAAATTCATCTTCACCGATGCAATGAGTCGGGTTGCTGCAGTATCTGCAATGTTGTGGAGTCGCGATCCGCACTTTGCAGCAATCGGGTTCGTCTTCACTCCATTAACCGCAGTTGCACAGATTCCGCTGGGTCTGTTGGGGAACTGGTTTCCGGAGTTGTTGCGCTGGAACATCACTGCATCTGTGACGTCGGCGCTTTTCATGGCCGGAGCGGTCATGCAGATTCGAGGTATTGCACGTGATCGTGGGTGCGCTCGATGGGTGACGATCGTGGTCACTGTGTTGTTTGCTCTCAATCCCATGATTCTCATGTACGCGGCCAACGGCATGAGTGAGGCGCTGTATCTCTTCTTCGTCATCTGGGCTGTTCGCCGCCTCATCAGATGGATGCGCAACGACGACGCGCATGAGCTGATCGCAGCCGGTTTGGCGCTCGCACTGGCCTATCTGACCCGGTACGACGCCCTTGCGCCTATGTTCGTTGCGGTGGTGCTCGTGTTCGTGGTCAGTTGGTTGAGATTTCCGAAGACTGACACCGACGATAAGTTTCATCGGTCGTGGGCAGCTGCGATTGACGCGACCGTTGTGTTGCTTCCGGGGCTCATCGCATTTCTTGCCTGGTCTGCCTCGAGCTGGTTGATCACAGGGCAAGCGTTTCAACAGTTTTCGTCGGTGTACGGCAACAGTGCGATTATCGAGCAGGCCGGTGGAGCTGCCGATACACCGCTGACCCGGATGATGTTCTCGCTGACGGAGATAGCGGTACTCGGGCCGGCGTTCCCGGTGCTAGCGGCCGCGGCAATTGTCTTGGCGTGGCGGCGGCGCGATCCCGAAGTAATCGTTCCGATTGTGCTGTTCGGCTCAGTGCTCGGCGCACAGACCCTGCTCTACATGATGGGCTCGACGTTTCCGTTTCTGCGCTTCTATCTTGCTGTCGTCCCGCTGTGTTTTGTGTTGGCAGTGTTGATCTCACCACGCGAGCTGCCCGTTGTGTCGCGTAGGCCTGGGCGTGCCGCCAGTCCCGAGTTGGTCCGGGATCAGCCGAAATACTCCGGTCCGTCGATCATGCTCGTTGTTGCGCTGGTACTACTGCTCGGGTCAACTGCGGTCACCTTTGTCGCAATGGGAAGTCCGCGACTGGCGTCCTTGGAACACTCGCTTGCGAGTGTCGTCATCCCAGGCCGCCAGGATGCCGCCGAACAGGCGATTCTGCGGACCTTCGGAGCAGAACGCAGGATTGCCGACTATCTCGACGACCTCGATCTGCCTGATGGATCGGTGCTGACCGATACGGTCTTGGCCTTCGGTGTCATCACTGCGTCTGATAATCCGAAACAGTTTGTGATTACCTCCGACACCGATTTCGTGAAGATATTGAATAATCCGTCGGAGTCCGGAGTTGAGTACATATTGACCGTTCCCAACGAGGAGCGCGGAGTGGCTGACGCCGTTAATCGACGGTATCCGACCATGTACGAAACAGGCTCCGGTGGAATTGGTGCGTTGGTCATCGAAGTGGAGAACGATGGGGGAACGGTACCGCCAAACTGGCGGCTGTATCGGCTGACGGGCAATAAGCAAGAGGGAGGCTAAAACTCCGGATTTATGGGACACTTTGGACGCGGGGGGATGCTGCGTTCGAGCGATGGGTAAACATGTCTCCGAGAGTGAATAAAATGAAACCTCCAACGTCTGTGTGGCGTCGAGTGGCCGCAGTTCTTGTCAGTGCCGCTACCGTTCTCACCGTGAGTGGCGTGGCCGCACGCACGGTGGATGCGGCCCCGCAACCGGGAGCCCGCGTTACCGCCACCGTCGATGGATTGAAGCTCGACGGACAAGATTGGTGGCCAACAGGATTCAATGCCTATCAGCTCGCCACAGATTGGGGGGTGAACTGGGGTTGCGGTGCGATGGTCGATCTCGACGACTATTTTGGATCGCTGCCGGCAAAGTCTCTGACGCGTTTCAATCTGTTTCAGGCTTTGGCGATCAACAAGTTCACGGGTGAGCTGGATTTTGGACCTATGGACGCGGTGTTCGCCGCAGCTGAGGATCACAACCAGATGATCCTGCCCGTCCTCTCGCCGCAGGACGGAGCGTGCGAAGACGAAAATTTCAAGGAACGTAGCTGGTACGTAGATGGTTGGAAAGACTTCGACGCCAACGCTGCGAAGTCGCTGATCAGCTTTCAGGACTGGATGCATATAGCAGTTGCCAGGTGGAAAGACTCTCCGTCGCTGGCGGCGTGGGAATTGGTGGGAGAACCTGAACCGAGCCTATGCACCGACACGGCGTGCAATTGGTGGACCAGGACGTGCCCGTCCGACACAGCGCAGATTCTGCGCTCGTTCTACGACGCGGCTGGTGCAGAAGTGCGGGCGCTCGATCCCAAGACCTTGATTACGGCTGGGCTTCTCGGCGGCGGCCAATGTGGCACCGGCGGTGACGATTACCAGTACGTCAGCGAGTCGCCCTACGTCGACGTTGTTCAGTACCACGATTACGGCGCTGATGGTGTTGCTCTTCCCGGTGACCAGTGGAATGGACTGGCGCGTCGCATTACCCAGGCCACTGCGGCAGGAAAACCGCTGTTGGTGGCCGAAATCGGTGAATTGGCCGGTAGCTGTGAGCCTCTCGCAACTCGGGCGACACACATCGGCGACAAGATTGCGGGTCAGAAGACAGCCGGCACCGCCGGGGCGTTGCTGTGGGCCTTTGTGCCGGATCCTCGTCCGACGGAATGCACCATGGATATCGGTTACGACGACCCGCTATATGGAGTTGTCGCGGCTGAAGCCGAATGGGGCTGAGAAGCTCCGAATTCTAATAGTGCCCCTGGGACTAAGGTCCCAGGGGCACTAGTTCTTTCGGCGGCTTTTTGGGGAATTGTGTAGCTTCCTTCATGAAGCGGAGCCGGTGTAATGTATTGCAAAACTGACGTATGTTTCGCAGTAGTTTGCAACGTGCAGCTCAGAATCCGATAGGCACTCATCGAAGAGATCCGCGCGGCATCAGTGGTGTGTAGATGAAACATCAGTGGCGTGTAGATGAATGAGTCTGCATCAGGAAAGGTAAATGATGACTACAGTGCGATCATCCTCGATCAAGACTGCGGTGGTGCCGGCAGCTGGGCTTGGCACTCGTTTCTTGCCGGCCACCAAAACGGTTCCCAAAGAGCTTCTGCCGGTGGTAGATACACCGGGGATTGAATTGGTCGCCAGTGAGGCTGCTGCTGCGGGAGTGGAACGTTTGGTTATCGTCACGGCGCCCGGAAAAGCGGGTGTCATGGCGCATTTCCTGGAAGATGTTGTGCTCGAAAACAGATTGCAGGATGCGGGAAAACATCATCTCCTGGAGCGGGTCCGAAAGGCGCCGGGGTTGATCTCGGTGGAACCTGTTGTTCAGGAGTCTCCTCTCGGTTTGGGGCACGCCGTCGGCCTGGCGGAATCGGTTCTCGGCGCCGACGAGGACGCCATCGCGGTTCTGCTTCCGGACGATCTAGTGCATCCCGGTGGGGTGCTCGAGGCCATGTCGAGGGTCAGGGATGAGCGCGGAGGATCTGTTCTCTGCGCATTCGACGTGCCGCGACATGAAGTCAGTGCATACGGAATTTTTGACGTGGAGCCAGACTCCGACAACCCTGACGTTCTCAAGGTCGTTGGCATGGTGGAGAAGCCGGATACGCACAGTGCGCCCTCAACTTTAGCTGCTGTTGGCCGGTATCTATTGGATCGCAAGATCTTTGACGCCCTGCGCTCCATCAAACCGGGTAAGGGCGGTGAGTTGCAGTTGACCGACGCGATTGCCTTGATGATCAGTGAGGGGCATCCCGTCCACGTCGTGGTGCACCGGGGATCGCGTCACGATCTCGGAAACCCGGGCGGATTCCTACGAGCCTCACTTGACCATGCACTGGGGCGCGAAGAATACGGCCCGGAATTGCGAATCTGGCTGGAGGAGCGTCTTCGCCAACCAGACCCGCAACTTACCTACTGAGATAAACAACTTCGCCCGGGACATCGTCCCGGGCGGAGTTGTTTGTGTGCGTGCGGTCGGAAGAATCAGTTGCTCAGACCATGAAACGTCTTCTCCCAGTAGGACGGGTTCATAATCAATTGGTAGGTGCCCTTGATCGCGGCGATGCTCATCAGTACCCAATACAGTGGCGCTGTCAGGCACGCAATCAACAGGGCGGCATTCCGCGTCTCGCGACACGCAACAAGATTCATGTACATCACAGCGGCGTTTCCAAAGACGAGTGACGCGAGGGCCGGGAAGTACACGTAGCTGGGGAAAATCTGTTGGATTATCGCGGGTTGACCGAGTATCCAGCCCAGGCTCAGAAGCCAGAAGATCGTGTTCAGAGCGGCAACCACGGGGGTTCCCGCCATCAGGATGGTGAATCGCAAGAACCCGACGGTCCCGATCCCGCGCCACAGCTTCACCGGCTGGCGCATGTGAACTAGCCAAGTCTGCAAGTAGCCCTTGTACCAACGGGATCGCTGACGGATCCAGTTTATGGTGTCGCTGTTCGCCTCTTCGAGTGTTGTCGAATTGAGGACGGCAGTGCGGTAGCCGCTTTCAGCGATCCGCACACCGAGGTCAGCATCCTCCGTGACGTTGAACGGGTCCCAAGCGCCAATGTCGTCAAGCACGCTGCGTCGCAGGTGATTTGATGTCCCACCCAGAGGAATAGGGGAGTTGCTCCGCATGAGGCCGGGCAAGATGAAGTTGAACCACAGGGCGTAGTCAGCGGTGAACCATGCCGTCAGCAGATTTTGTGTGCCGTTGTGAAAGGCGAGTTTTGCCTGGACACATGCGGTATTTGCCGGCAACTGAGCGAAAGTTGCTACTACTCGGCGCAATTGAAGTGGATCTGGCGAGTCCTCAGCGTCGTAGATCGTGATGATCTCGCCCGTGGAAAAATGAAGTCCGTAGTTACAGGCCTTCGGTTTGGTGCGTGGATCCGCCGCTGGGACTTTCAAGATGCTGACTACTTTGTCGACGCCGGCCAATTCAGCGGCTTCGATGGTGATCATGTCGTCTTCCTCGAGAAGGAGGAGAACTTGGAGTTTTTCCTTCGGGTAGTCGATGGCACGCATAGCTGCGATCAGATCACCGACAACCTCTGGTTCGTTGTAGGCGGGCACCAGGATCGTATAGAGCGGCAGTTCGTCATCGGTAAGGGCAAGTGCCACCTCGTCACTGATCGTCATAATGGCCGATGCGTCCAGGCCCCGCATGAAGAGGATGAGCCGATCAACCATCGTCCAGACATACCCGAGCGTGCACAGCAGAGTGAGGGTGATCAGACTGGGAGTGAGGAAAAAGATCAGGCACAAGATTGCGACCGCGAGAAGCGCGAACAGGACATTGCGCTGCCAGGGGTAGAACGCCACCGAGGCAGAGGAAATCGGCTTGCGCTCACGCAGACCATTCACTGCGTCATGGAGGGCAGCAGCTTTGAATGCGTCGGAGGCTTTGTCTCCGTGCACCAGGAGATCGGTATTCACCATTGTTGAGCCTCCACGATGTGTCGTCCCAATGCCTCAAGCATCCCGAGCTCTTTGTACTGTGATTCGTTGTCCTCGGTTGAGCTTTTCCCTCGCAAGAGCAGAGCGAGACTATTGCCGCCATTCGAGGCCATCGACGGACTCGGCTCCGGGAAATAGGCGTCCGGTTCGTGGTTGTCGACGGTGATGAGACTGACGCGTTGTGCGGCACCGTCGCCACGGGTCCAGATGAAGTTGAGATTGCTCCAAGTGAGAAGGAGGGCGTCGTCGACGATGGTGTACATCTCGGCCACGACACCGCGCGTCAGTTCGACCTGCACAGTGGGGCTGACCCGCGCGTTCTGCAACTCGTACGTTGCACTGCTCGGGTAAACAGAGAGGGTAGCTGCACGACGGACCTGCAGAACATCCATTTGTACAGTGCGCTGGCGCATGAGAGCGTCCCACGCAGGATTTGGCGTATCGGCGCGAATTGTTTGTCGCGTCAGCGTGGATGTAGACCCGAAGTACCGCTGCGGCCAATCGAACTCTTCAGTGGAGATTTGGCTCCACCCCGCCGGCACCACCAACCGAGGATCCGCAGTGGCCGGCGGGCCTTGGGAAATCGGAATGTCGTCGGCATTGGGGAGCGGTGTGAGGGCGATCAGTATTGCAACGCCGAATACGAAGAGGATGGTCCAGTCGCTGGTTTTGGTTGACGGCTTGCGGAGCGGACGATCGAAAGGTTTTAGCGACTTGCCGCGGCGTTGATACAGATAGAAGATAGCGCCGACCAGCAGCGCAGTTCCGACTGCAGGAAATAGTTGAACCAGAAATAGCGGAACCGTCGGAAACTGGTTCGACAAGTAGTACACCAAGGCAGTGCCGAGGGCGATGGAGATCAAGAAGGCAACCAAACCTCGTCGCCAGTTTCGACTGACGGCAATGGTGGTGGCCGTGGAGGCGACAACAACCATGATGACGCTGTAGTCGAACCGAGTACCGCCCAATTCGATTGCCAACGTTCGGTAGAAAAGCGGGCTCAAAACCATGGGCGTCAGCCAGATCAACCAGTACCGATTGACGGGGCGAAGTCCGAACATGAGAACTGCTGCGCCCCAGACAAAGACCCAAGCCGCCAACGCATCGATGTGCATCAGCTCGTAGTTGTCCCCGAATCGCGGCATCAGCAAAGCCTGCATACCAAGCGCGACGAGTAAGCCGATGCCGCCAACGATCTTGTCCGTTTCCCGATCATGGATCGGGAGTTCGGGACCCCGCCTGAGGTCTGTACCCACAGCCGCAACAACACACAGCAGGGGCAGTACAAATACAAACCCAATCGCGGTGCCATCGACTGTGCTGCGCCACAGGTTGTTCCACGTTGGCCAGAACGCAAATATTGTGGCTGCTGCGATCATCAACCAACGGACCGTGAGCCGCGGAACAATTCCCGACTCAGCGCGGATAGTGCTGATCTTCAAGGTGTGTAGTCCCATTCGAGCGTGACTGGTCAACGAACCGGATTGCGGACCTCGTTGGGGAGTCTTCGGGTGTATGTCCGAATTTTGACCTTACGCGATTTTGTGCGACGCACGAATCGGACGATATGGGCGTTTCACCGGCCGGTTGTTGCCTCACATCAGGTTTGTACACGCTGTAGTCCGCGTCCAAGCGCGACAGCGGAATGTATATCTCGGATGTGTATTCGCCCTTATCGAATGCATGCATCATTAGGGACGTAAGTCCCGAATGGTGGTTACTTTCGGTCAGTATCCCCAACTTGGAGTATCGATAAAAGGCGATTTGTCCGATCTCGCGGCTTGGTGGGACGTAGGTGTGACTGCCGGCAGCGGGCCGACAAATCGGTTTGAATTCGCTGCCATTTCACATCGTGAGATTTGACACCCGTGTGAGCAAAATAATATCGACCGTAAGTGGACAATCGTCCAGCAGGAATCTTCGGTGTCGCACGGTTTGGGCTTCGCGCTATCGGTTCATTCGCTTCTGGATAGCCGTAGTTATCGCCCGCGAATGGTCAAAAACTGAAACGGGACAAAGGTCGCAAACTTCTCGGGTGATTTGGTCTGTATTCCGTTCGTGCAGTCGCGATTACAGTTTGTTCGACGGATAAGGCTTTGATCTGCGAGTATCTCCGCTGTTTGTGTGGCTGGCAACTAGTCGGCGCACTGCTGCTACGTAGGCAAGGCGGGCAAGATCTGGTATTTGCTAAGGAGTTGCTATCGGTAGTGGAAATGTGCCGGTTGGGCAAAAGAACGACTTGACAGACGAAAAAGGGCGCTCGGCAATCTGCCGTTTTGGGCGGAGTGGGCGATTGAGGTTAGTCACCGCTGTCGACCTGCGCTGTTGGTAAATTTGATCCAACTGCGGGGTGGTGGTGAAATAGATCCCGCATGGTACGTAACGGACAGCCGCGGAATGCGATCAAACAGTGTGAAACCGATGTGCGGGGCGCTTGCTCGAGTCGGGTCTGGTGGTCAGGCAATTTCGGATTGTTTCGAGCACTTTACAGAAGAGTAGTTGATTCGGAAATTTCCTGACCAGGAAGGAGAGCTGACACGGTGACAGCGCTCAACGAAAGCGAAGGGTCTCGCACGAGCCCTCGTGTGGTGGTGCCGGAAGTTCAACCGGTGGCGCCTGACGCTCAGTCGGAGGTGTCCTCGCGACATCGATGGCAAGCGGCTTACGTTCGACGGTTGGCCGTCAGTGACGCGGCTATCATTGTCGCAGCGGTCTTTCTTGCTCAGTGGTTCCGTTTCGGTGCAGATTCGGGTGGGGTAAGCACCAGTGGCGTTGGAAACTACAGCTACACCGCCGTCTCATTCGTATTGATCGTCGCGTGGATTGCAACGCTCAGCATCTTCCGGACTAGGTCGATCCGAGTGATCGGGAGCGGACCGGAAGAGTATCGGCGGATCTTTGTCAGCACGGTGCGGCTCTTCGGCTTGATCGCGATAGGCAGCCTGCTTCTACAGATCGACATCGCACGGCTCTATCTGGCATTTGCTTTTCCAGTCGGCATGACCGCATTGATGGCCAACCGTTGGTTCTGGCGCCGAATCATTGCCCGTCGACGTGCACGGGGTGAATTCAGAACCTCGGTCCTCGTTGTGGGAAATCGTCACGCAGTTGTAAACCTGGCAGAGAACTTCGAGCGTGGATCAGCTGACGGATTCAGGGTGGTAGGTGTTTGCGCTCCAGGCCACAACAGCGACATGAACGATGCGATAATGGTCGGAGGCAGGCGCATCCCGGTTTTGGGTGACGAACACGACGTCACCCGTGCCCTTGATGTGGTCGGTGCAGATACCGTCGCCGTCACCGCCACCGAGCATCTGGGATTGGACGGAATGCGCAAGCTTGCATGGGATCTCGAGTCCAAGCGGGTAGATCTTGTTGTCTCGCCGGGCATTCTAGATGTCTCGGGCCCCAGGCTTTCGATGCGGCCCGTTGCAGGACTTCCGTTGATCCATGTCGAACGGCCGCGCTATCACAGCGCGCAGAAGTTTACGAAGACAACGTTCGACATCGTCTTTGCCGCAATGATTTTGATCCTCATCAGTCCGGTGCTGCTCGCCGCGGCGCTGGCTGTGAAACTGACCAGCCCTGGTCCCGCCCTGTACAAGTCGGAGCGAATGGGTTTGGACGGTAAACCATTCCCGATGCTTAAGTTCCGTTCGATGGTTCAGAATGCAGACAAGCAAGTTGACGCTCTGATGAAGAACAACGAGGGTGCGGGCGTTCTGTTCAAGATGCGTGACGACCCACGGGTCACGGCGGTGGGACGCTTCATGCGGAAATTCTCCATCGACGAACTGCCGCAGTTCCTGAATGTTTTGCGACGTGAGATGAGCGTTGTTGGACCCCGGCCTCCGCTGCGGCGCGAGGTGGAGGCATACGACGGCACAGTGAGCCGGCGTCTTCTCGTCAAACCCGGAATTACAGGACTGTGGCAGGTGAGTGGTCGCTCCGATCTCTCGTGGGAAGACACTGTGCGACTCGATCTTTCCTACGTCGACAACTGGTCGATGATGGGCGATGTCCTGATTGTCGCCAAGACACTGAAAGCGGTAGTTGCCAGCGATGGTGCGTACTGATTTGGGCGTCCAAGACCAGGCGGAATCTGCTGTCCCAAAGAAATCTCTTCTTAGATCTTGCCGACTCTTTGTTGGCTGACCGTAAAGGAAATGCGAGAGCATGCGAATCACTGTCTTCGGTACGGGCTATCTGGGGGCCACGCATGCGGCGTGTATGGCTGAGTTGGGCCATGAGGTACTCGGAGTCGATGTCGACGAACTGAAGTTGAAGAAGCTTGAGGCAGGCGAGGTCCCATTCTGGGAGCCCGGTCTCGAAGAGATCCTGCAGCGCAATATAGCGGCTGGCCGTCTGCGCTTCACGTCGTCTTACGCCGAGGCTGCAGATTTTGCCGATGTTCATTTTCTTGGTGTCGGCACGCCCCAGAAGAAGGGTGAGTTTGCCGCTGACATGAAGTATGTGGACGCTGTGGTCGAGACTTTGGCACCACTGCTGACAAAGCCCGCGGTTATCCTCGGTAAGTCAACGGTGCCGGTAGGCACCGCTGCACGACTTGGTGCCACTGCGCGTGCGTTGGCGCCTGCAGGCGACGGTGTTGAGGTCGCGTGGAATCCAGAGTTTCTGCGAGAAGGATATGCAGTCAAAGACACGTTGCACCCGGACAGGTTAGTCCTGGGCGTCGATCGTACGCGGCCGGGGCGTGCCGAAGATGTAGCGCGCGAGGTCTATACAGATTTGCTTGAGGAAAAGATCCCATTCGTCGTGACTGATTTGGCTACTGCAGAACTGGTCAAAGCCTCCGCGAATGCGTTTTTGGCGACCAAGATTTCTTTCATCAACGCGATCGCTGAGGTTTGTGAAGCAGCAGGGGCAGATGTCACAGTGCTAGCCGACGCGATTGGTCACGACGAGCGCATCGGCCGTAAGTTTCTCAATGCTGGCATTGGATTCGGTGGCGGGTGTCTTCCGAAGGATATTCGGGCGTTCATGGCTCGGGCCGGTGAACTCGGCGCTGATCAAGCTCTCACATTCTTGCGCGAGGTTGACAACATCAATATGCGGCGTCGCACGCGCATGGTGGAACTAGCTAGGGAAGCGTGTGGGTCTCTCCTAGGTGCCAGGGTCGCAGTCCTGGGTGCTGCTTTCAAGCCTGATTCTGATGACGTCCGCGATTCGCCCGCTTTGAACGTTGCAGGCCAGATCCAGCTTCAGGGGGCGACAGTGAATGTGTACGACCCCAAAGCGATGGACAACTCACGAGCACTGTTCCCCACACTTGGCTACGCGAGCTCGGCGCTCGAAGCATGTGAGGGTGCCGATGTGGTGTTGGTACTTACAGAATGGAAAGAATTCAGGGCACTCAAGCCATCAGACCTTGCCGGTGTCGTTCGGACGAAAGCACTGATAGACGGGCGGAACTGTCTTGACCCCAAGCTCTGGCGAGCCTCTGGTTGGACCTATCGCGGGCTTGGTAGGCCGTAATCTGCGACCCGACGCAACACAGAAGCTAGCGCTTGAGGTTTGAGCACTGGATCTGCGCGAGTCAGTCCGGGGCACGGGCATCTGATATCGGAATTCAGGAGAGGGACTAAAATGATACTGGCTAGCTTCGGCACCTTCGACGTAAAGAACTATGGAGATTCCCTCTTTCCGATTATTGTTGACCATGAACTCGGACCGATATTTACAGAAGTAATCCACGTCTCACCAGTGGGAGGGCAAGCTTACAAGGATGTACCGCCGAGCGTTAGCGTGAAGCAGTTCCGAGATGAGCAGCGAAAAGTCGATGCCGTAATCGTCGCTGGCGGTAACATTCTTCATGCACGTCGAACGCCACTGCCTGATTACAAATCAGTTCATCGGACGGCCTACGCAAGCCTATGGGCTGGCGCAGCAAAGGTCGCTGCACAAAATAACGCCCCACTAATTATCAACAGTCCCGGTATCCCTAAGCAGACGGGACTTCTGACTGGATCGATCATGCAAATGGTATTTCGACAGGCGCAGTATGCGTCAGTACGAGATAATCAGAGTTTGCAGAATCTATCTGATAATAAATCAATGGCACGAGTAGTCCCTGACACAGCTTTGCTCTTGCGCGACGCGCTAGGCTCCAAGGTTCAAAAGGGTAATACCAGAGAAATTGCAGTTCACGTTAATGATCGATACGCTTCGAGTGACCTTGCCCAGATCGCAAGTACGTTAGACAAATTATCTGATGCACTTGAGTTAAGGGTGCACTTGATCGGAATCGGTGCTTGTCATGGCGACAATCACCTCGCAAAGTCTATCTCCTCTCATATGACTACGGACCACAGTGTCACTGCAGATCCGGAAACAGTCACAGAAGTTGCACAAATCATCGCCAGTGCAAGTTTATACGTGGGTTCGTCACTGCACGGATTTATCACTGCGTGTTCGTATGGGGTCCCCGCTATCATCGTCGCTGACGATTCTCAGCAACACAAATTTGACGGTCTTCTTGGTCAACTATTTGCCCGACGAAGAATAATTCCTTCCTGGGATTTGGTCTTAGAGGAGGTTATTTCCAGTTCGAACGCGGCGGAACAGGAAAGCAACATATTCAAGAATTCGGTCAATATTGAAGGATGTAGAACTAATATCCGCGAGCATTGGCAATCAATCACATCGGTATTGAGCGGCCCAAGTGCTGTGACGAGCGATGCCATTCGGTACATCCCGTATCCCTCACGGGTAGTAGCAGCGTCGAATATTATGGAGCAGATACCGGGGCGCGTTGGAGCGAGGGTACGCCGAATTGAGATCAAAAGATGATTGGCATTTTGCGCATCGTTCAATTTGAAGAATTTCGAGACGATCATCGCGACAAACTTAATGATAAGCAATCAGATCTTTGTGCACAGAATTTACTATATACTGTGCAAGTATCGAGCCCTTTCTCATGAATCGGGATAGCGTTGCTGACTTAGCTGGATCTAACGGATCTAACGGATCTAACGTAGCAAAGAAAGGCGTATTCTGGAATGCAATTGGAATTCTGACGCGCCAGTTCTTTCTTGTAGTTTCATCGATATTGTTAGCTCGCATTCTGGGGCCCGAGAGTTATGCGATTGTTGCGCTTGCCGGCGTTTATACGGCTTTCGCCACGTTGCTGTTGGATCAGGGCCTTACCTCGCCACTGATCAGCAAAAAAGAAATAACCAGGAATTTTGTCGGCGCCGCAACGACCTTGAATATTCTTAGTGCAATCGCGATTGCACTATTGACTGTTGCCCTGGCGCCGATCGCCGGACGGGCACTCGGGGTTCCTGCGCTCGAACCAGTTCTATGTTTGTTCGCAGTTGCCCTTCCACTTAAAGCTCTGTCAATTGCACCGAGGGCTATTCTGGCGAGATCCGTCAACTTCAAAATTCAGGCAATAATCGATGTGGTATCGTCGATCATTGGCGGAATCGTACTGATTATCAGCATAATGGCCACGGGAAACTACTGGTCGTTTGTCTATCAGGTCATTGCTGTTGATGCATGTGTGGCTTTAGGGTTAATACTCTCGGTGAAGCCACCACTTCCGAATTTTCGACTTAACCTTCTCAGTGGCTCCTTTATGTACGGCGGCCGTGTACTAATTAGCAATCTTCTCTCTTATGGTGTGCAGAATGTAGACAATATACTTGTCGGCCGCTATCTAGGCCCGGTTGAATTATCATATTACTCGGTCGCTTACCGACTGGTGACTACTCCAGTTCAGCTTGTAGGGCAAATCGTGTCACGAGTATTGTTTCCGGTCACCGCTAGATATCACAATCAAAACAAACCGGTCGATGGACTTGTTGGGCGAGTTATCTTGATTACATCATCCGTAATGTTACCCAGCATGGCATTTATTGCAGTTTCAGCGCAAGATTTGGTTCAGGCCGTGCTCGGAGCAGACTGGTCTTCAGCCGCTCTGACTCTAGCCATATTCGCAATAGCGGGTGCAAGGCAAACAATAACAACATTGAATTCCCCAGTCCTGATGGGTATCGACAGGACTGACATTTTACTGAAATTCAGTATGCTTGCCGCATCTGTCCAGGTTTCCGCCATTGTATTCGGGCTGCAGTGGGGAATTAACGGCGTTGCCGTTTGCTACACGACTGCTGGGTTCATTCTAACTCCTTTGATTATGCGAATACAAAAGCGAACAATTGGTTTATCGTACCGACGACAAATGGCTGCCGTGTTACCAGGCTTACATTGCGCATTCTGGGTGGTCGTCGCGTACCTAGTGCTGGGTTGGATCACGAATTTTGGACCGTACATAACGTTGCTAACTGGACTAATTCTGTGTTTATTGAGTGCAGTTCTTGTTCTTTGGGCCTGTCATCGAAGTTCAATTGGAAGTGAGTTTGAAACAGCCCTCAAACTCCGGAAACGTCGCAGTCTAAATAATGGAGCGGTCAGCGATTCGGATTCAGGAGGTGCAATTTGAGCATCATGGTCAGGGAATCCGACAGTGCAGTAAAGGGGAAGACAAGCAATGACCCTCACAATTTTTGGATGTTGGGGACGCCAGCGGTTGTTTTTTCCTTCCCAGTAGTTCTCGGGTGCGTCTATTTGAGTCAGCCGCGAAGGGGAATTGTCGCCGTTGGAATTAGAAATGAATTTTTCTTTTCATCGGTGCGTCGGTAAAAGTTTGCATGGGTGAATCCGAAGTGACTTCCAATCAAAAGAGGAACGCGTAATGGCTGTAAACGGTCGGCCGGATACAATCAGGACAATAGTCTTGTCCCATGATATTTCGTCGAATGCGCTGGGTCGGGCATTGTCGATGGCTCTGGTGGCGCAAGAACTGGGTGAAGTCCAAGTTTGTGCTTTTGGTAGCGGCAGGCTGTGGCCGGGCGCAAGTCAATTTGACCTTGACGTTAATAGAATCGGTCGGCATTGGAAACGTGAGATAGACGCGGTTATGTCAGCCTCCGCGGACACGACTTTAGTGTGGGTATGCAAAGGGATTTCGCCGCTAGCACGCGTTGTGGCCTACCTCAAGGACCGATATCCGGGAAATATAGTGATTGCGGATTTCGATGATGATGATGCCGGCCTCGCTCATGAGTTCTTTAAGTCTACGGTACTTAATCGGATTAGACTTTTACGTAATAGATCCATGCTTCCTTGGGTAATTCGAAGATCACAACGCAAGATAATTGATCTAGCAGATGGCTTTACGTTTGCCAGTAATTCAGTCGCGGCAGCGTTCCCTAGTAACCGCGGCCCCTCCGCGCGGATTCCACATGTCAGATTGGATTCAACGGGTATTGCACCCAATAACTTGGTGAACTCTGTCGTTAAACCTGGCGTTTCGGGTTCCATTAAATTCGGGGTATACGGAACGCTAAGAGCTCACAAGGGTGGAAGTCTCGTCCTCGAAGCCATTCGTTCCCATCCTGAGTTACATCTTTTCACGTTTGAAAACTGTGGCCTAGAAGACCGCTTGGTGGCTGACGTGAATTGGACTGAGATCTCGCCTTCAACACCATTAGATAAAGCGTACGCAGAAATCGACGTGGCGGTCATCGCAATAACAAGTCTTCATCAATCGGCGCAGATGCAGTTCCCCGCAAAGCTTGTCGATGCGATGAGGGCAGGTGTAGCTATAGTGGCAACGGGAACGAGTGCGGTTCGCGAGTACGCGATGTCGTCTTTTCTAGAATTGCCATCCGATGCGTCTGTAGATGACCTAGTGAACTTAGTAAAGGCTGCTTACAAGAGTGGTCTGGGGCGTGAGGCTAGGCTGATCTACGAGTCTGAATTGACGCCTGTCTCTGCCGGAAAGAATCTGCAACGTCTATTCGACGAGTCGCGCGATAGCGTCCTCTCGTCGGTGAAAGGTTAGTTGTGACCGACCGATCTGTTTCAGTGCTCGCTTTCCCCATGCATGGTCAACAAAAGCTACTTAGCGAGGGTTATAGAACTCGCGATGGCCATTTCATCGAGTGGTTCGGCCGGCTTAAAGAGTCCGAGGGTCCGGTGGCTGTCGTTTCTCGCCCCGAACCCCAGGTTCTTCGACCGCTTGTGCGTACCGGAACATCACAATCAGCAGCCAACACCGAAGCGTTCGATAGCTATTCTTGGCGTTTCCCTAACCTTCGAGACCGTCGATCTTGGTGGTTGCAGTCACTTAATTCGTACCCCAATTTGCCTGGCACGCCCACGACGCCGGCGATTGTCTGGAATCCGATGGTAAGCCTGTCAAATGTTGGTTCAGAGATTTTCAATTCGCGTCGTCGAGTTGTGGTTGACTTGCTCGACGACTGGTCAATTCACTACGCATTTGAGTCTATCGCGGCTTCTGTGGAGGAAGCATATAGAAGATCTCTGGGAGAAGCGACAATTGTCACTGCCAACTCGGAGGGCACTCTGGCGCTTGCTAAGCGATTCGGCCGTTCTGATGCTGTACTAATGACCAATGGCTGCGATCCAGATCGATTTATCACACATTCGAAGGCTGAGGGGAAGACGACGGTCGGTTATGTCGGCAAGATCGGAAGGCGAGTGGATCTCGATCTTGTGATCGAAGCAGCATCGTCTCTGCCGGGCTTTAGATTCATTTTCGCCGGTCCGATTTTGGACCGAGAATATCTTGCGCCGCTGAAGTCGATGAACAACATTGAATTGCTCGGTGACGTTCACTACCGTGATGTTCCGAATCTGTTGACTAGTTTTGATATTGGCTGGGTTCCGCATCGGGTCGGGAAATTTGAGATTGGGGGTGACATCATTAAAACTTACGAGTATAGGGCTGCTCACCTGCCCGTACTGTCGACCCCACTTATTGGTGCGGGC
Source organism: Rhodococcus globerulus (assembly GCF_019334125.1). Taxonomy (NCBI): domain Bacteria; kingdom Bacillati; phylum Actinomycetota; class Actinomycetes; order Mycobacteriales; family Nocardiaceae; genus Rhodococcus; species Rhodococcus globerulus. Next base: position 2,647,936 of record NZ_CP079698.1, on the reverse strand, counting down.
GATCGAGGTCTCGATCATGTCTGTGTCCTACCTTCGAGCGAACATACAGATTGGTTGAGGCAGTGCGCGGACTACGGAGACCGGGTTATTCGAAAAACGGGAGTCATACCGAGTGAGCATACCTGGGAGGACAAGGCGATTCAGTTGCTTGGCTCCTTGGACGCCATTAGATGAAAACTAACCAGTTTAGAACGAAAATTCGAGAAAAGTGGAACTGATGAGCAGGTCGGTAGCAATTATCGGGACGAGGGGATACCCGAGTTATTATGGCGGTTTTGAGACTTTGGTACGTCGATTGGCTCCGTACCTTGTTTCAGAAGGCTGGGATGTCACCGTCTACGGTAGGGGGGGCGCGGTAAAGCCCGATGACCCTGCGCGAGACTTGGACGTCAAGTCAGTGCTCACATGGGGTCTTGAATCGAAGTCGCTGAGTACGTTGTCGTTCGGTCTGTCCTCGACTATCTCTGCGGCCAAGAATAAGCCTGACGTGGCGCTTGTTATGAATGTGGCCAATGGCTATTGGTTGCCGATGCTGAAAGCGCGTGGAATCCCGTCAGTGGTCAACGTTGATGGAATTGAATGGGAGCGTGCGAAATGGGGTAAGTCAGCGAAGGCAGCGTTTAGGATGGGTGCGTCTTTGACCGCCAGATTCGCAGACCATCTCCTCTACGATGCAGAAGGTATTGCCGGTCGGTGGGAAGCCTCCTTCGGGCGAAGCGGAACAGTGATTCCCTACGGCGGCGAAGACCCCGGTCCACTACCGACACCTGATGGACTTAATTCCGGTCGCTACGTACTGATGGTCGCTAGGTTCGTTCCGGAAAATACTGTAGAAGAATTCTTTGATGCTGCGGAGAACTTAGCGAATGAAGTAGATGTGGTTATTGTGGGCAGCAGTGGCTACGGTGGTGAATTTGATGAACGAGCGGAATCACTGCAGAGATCGAACGATCGTGTTCATTGGTATGGACATGTCAGCGATGATCGGTTGCTGTTCTCGTTGTGGCAGCATGCCGGTGCATATTTTCATGGGCACAGCGTGGGCGGCACGAACCCCGCCTTGGTTCAAGCGATGGCTTGTGGCGCGCCAATCGTCGCGCGCGACACGATATTCAATAGGGAAGTGCTTGGTGACTGTGCACTTTTCGCTGCCCCCAACAGTGAACAAATCACGGACTCAATCAGATCCCTTATCTCGGACAAAACACTGCAGGCCAGATTGGGTTCAGCGGCGAAGGTGCGAGCTGCAAAATATTATAGTTGGGAGTCTGTTTGTCTCGGGTATCAAGATTTGCTAAAAGAGGCTATCTCTTAGGCGATCTTAGTTTTAGATTAGGTTCCTACAAACGATTGAGAGGTTGACGATGCGGGGAATTATTCTAGCTGGGGGCACGGGTTCGCGTCTTCATCCGATCACGATGGGTATCAGTAAGCAGCTCGTGCCTGTCTACGACAAGCCTATGATCTACTACCCGCTGTCGACACTGATCCTCGCGAACATCCGCGATATCCTGATTATAACGACGCCACAAGATGCGGATCAGTTCGAGCGACTGCTCGGCGACGGCTCGCAGTTCGGCATCAACCTCACCTACCGCGTTCAGCAGGAGCCAAACGGACTCGCGCAGGCCTTTGTTCTGGGTGCCGACCACATCGGCAACGAGGGAGCAGCACTTGTCCTGGGCGACAACATCTTCTACGGCCCGGGCCTGGGCGCGCAGTTGAACCGTTTTGGCGACATCGCTGGCGGAGCTGTCTTTGCGTACCAGGTATCGGACCCCTCCGCGTACGGCGTCATCGAATTCGACGCTGTAGGTAAGGCTATCTCGCTCGAGGAGAAGCCGAAGGTGCCAAAGTCGAACTTTGCGGTCCCTGGGATGTACTTCTACGACAACGATGTCATTTCCATTGCCCGAGACTTGCAACCGTCGGAGCGTGGCGAGTACGAGATCACCGACGTCAATCGTCATTACCTCGAGGCGGGTCGGCTTCAGGTCGAGGTTCTGCCTCGTGGTACCGCCTGGCTCGATACTGGCACCTTTGATTCCTTGCTTGATGCCTCTAACTACGTGCGCACCATCGAACAGCGACAGGGCCTGAAAATTGGTGCACCCGAGGAAGTTTCCTGGCGTCGCGGTTTCATCAGTGACGACGAGCTCCGCGAACGAGCCGAGAAGCTGATCAAGTCCGGGTACGGCCAGTACCTCCTCGACCTCCTCGATGGGAATAGTGAATAGTATGAGTTTTCGCGAGCTGAAGATTGCCGGCGCGTGGGAGTACACCCCCCGTCAGTTCGGCGATGACCGCGGCGTCTTCTTCGAATGGTTCAAGTCCTCTGCCTTTCAGGAGGTGACCGGACGTCCGTTGGACTTACAGCAGGCGAACTGCTCGGTCTCCGCTGCTGGGGTTCTACGAGGGATTCACTTCACTGACACACCACCCGGGCAGGCAAAATATGTCACCTGCACGAAGGGTGCGTTTCTCGACGTCATCGTCGACTTACGTGTTGGATCCCCGACATTCGGCCAGTGGGACAGCGTGCTGATCGATGACGTAGACCGTCGTGCGGTGTATTTGAGTGAAGGGCTTGGGCATGCAATCCTGTCGCTCGAAGACAATTCGACCGTGATGTACCTGTGCTCGATCGAATACACCCCCTCACTCGATCGGGATCTGAATCCGCTAGATGCTGAGCTGGCAATCGACTGGCCCACCCATGCCCGAGATGGGAGTGCCCTGAGCTACCAGCTCTCAGATAAGGACAAATCCGCGCCTACGCTCGCTCATGCGCTCAAGGCTGGATTTTTGCCGAGATTCGACAATCGGTACACAGGTTCCCCAGTCGGATAAGTCGACGCCGGCTTTCAGAGAACTCGTTAGTCGCACGCATTCGGAGACGGCGTTTCAGCAGGTCTGGCATTTCAGACTGATTCGTGTGTAAAGCTGAGAGTGTTCGCGTGTAAAGCTGACATTGACGGTGGAAGTTCGTTGTCGGTTTGGTTTTTGTTCCCGAAACTTGATCATCTGGAGGATGGATGATTCCCGCGGTTGCCCACGAAGGCCGGTATTAATTTGCAATTGAGAATGCCAGCAAGCAATGTGGAAAAACACGGATAGATAGGGCCTCCACTGTGCTGGATTGAAGGCCGAGGTCGCAGAATTGTGCGGTCCGGAGGGAGTTAGCGACGTTAATTTGCTGTTCGCCGTGATAATTCATGTCCGGGGAGGAAGCTCTTTATCGACAAATTCCTGAATGTTCTCACGGAATTGCAGTAGGGTCCGAACCTTATCGCGGAACCAGGCGCGCACGTCAGGAAATGTGGTACTTGCGGCGTCGATTCATTGGGACATCTTATGAATCGACGCCGCGTCCTCATGGCTGCTGGCAGCGTAATTGCATTCTGCCAACGTTGGCAGTCCGTTTCACCAAAATAGATTGTGGTGAATGTGCTGACTGCGCAGTAGCCGTTCCTCCATTTTGGGCCTTTATGTAAAGGATTGGCTGGTCACCTTGTTAGGCATATCGTGACGCGGGACCCCATGGCGAGTAGCTCTATTGAAGGAATAAATAGATGAGCACCTAGGAGACTACTGACTCGGTAAGAGCGTAGCTACTTTCCGTTGCATCCTTTTGTGGACGCCACCATTGCTCGTTCTCTTGATACCAGTCGATCGTCGCTTTCAAACCGCTGCGGAAGTCCACGTACTGCGGTGTCCAACCTAATTCGGTCCGGAGCTTTGTCGAGTCGATCGCATACCGTAGATCGTGGCCGGGGCGGTCTGTGACGAAATCGAAAGCATCCGAAGGATTCCCGGTCTCCTTGAGGATTTCCTCAAGTACCTCGCGGTTGTTCTTTTCGCCATCCGCGCCAATCAGGTAGGTCTCACCCAAGACACCTTTTTCGATAATTGTCCACACGGCATGGTTGTGGTCGTCAACGTGAATCCAGTCGCGAACATTCTGGCCTGCTCCATAGAGTTTTGGGCGCTTACCACTGAGGAGATTGGTGATCTGTCTTGGAATGAACTTCTCTACGTGCTGAAACGGGCCGTAGTTGTTGGAGCAGTTCGAGATTGTGGCCCGCACCCCGAATGACCGGGCCCACGCTCGAACCAGAAGATCACTGGATGCTTTGGTCGACGAGTAAGGGCTCGATGGGTTATACGGAGTTGATTCTGTAAAGCGGGCTGGGTCATCGAGTTCGAGATCGCCATACACTTCGTCGGTGGAGATATGGTGGTATCGCACATCATGGTCGCGAACCGCTTGCAGCAGCGTCGTGGTGCCAATGACGTTGGTGTGAACGAACGGCCACGGATCATTCAGACTGTTGTCGTTGTGCGATTCGGCGGCAAAGTGGACCACGAGATCGGACTCACCGACGAGTCGGTCAACGAGTGGTCTATCAGCGATGTCACCGTGGACGAAGTCTATCCTGTCGGCAACTGAATTCAGCGACGCGCGGTTGCCTGCGTAGGTGAGGGCGTCAAGTACGGTTACCTCTACTTCGGGGCGTTGAGCGACGGTCGACAGGACAAAGTTTGAGCCGATGAATCCGGCCCCCCCGGTCACAAGCAGTTTCATAGGTGTTGACTCTACCGGATGGTCTGAATTTCGTACGACCGAAGCTCGGATCCTTCAATTCTCTCGTTCGATTCGGTTCTGCGAGAGCTGATTTCAGCATGAATTCCACATAATGCGATTGACGGGCCACCGCCTCATGTAGGTTGCGCGGCCCGTCAAATCCATTGATTTAGCAAGTAGGTACGTCGATTGTGATGGTCGGGTCATCGACCAACGGCTGCACGGGAACTCGTGCCGCGCCGGCCGCAGTGGGTTCCTTGAGGTTGAAAACAATATCCACCGTTTGGCCCTTCGGAATCTCGGCTAAAGTCATGAAAACAGGGTGACCAAGTTCCTGTCCTGTCGCGGAGAAGGCGATCTTTCCGCCCACTGCAACGTTTTCCAATTTCGCTCCTTGGGTTGCAAGCAGTGAAATAGCAGCCATGTTGGTGCCCTGAGGGAGGTTTCGGGGGTTCGCTACGATGCCGTCCACGTAGTCCGGAAGATCACCTGCCGGAGTATTATTGGTGAGGCTGACGGTCACCTTCGAACTCCGGGTGTCGCCCTCGCAGCTGTCAGCGGAATAGGTGATCGAGCGCGTCAGGTAGTAGTCGAGCTTGTTGCCGGCCTGGTTGTTGATCACCACAGCCGCAAAAGGTGCTTCATCCGTGGGGACGGTGTGCCCCAAAGGTGTTGTGGCAAGTAGTTCCTGCTCATCGGGATGGGAACTCCACACTGCGATGCGTCCTTCGGAGACACCGCGACCCAAAGCGTCGAGAAGTGCACTGGCAGAGCTGATATTGCCGGTCATCTTGTCGACCACAACCGCGGCGACGGTCTGCAGGTACTGCTTGCGCGCGTTGTTGTCATCGGCAAAACGGATATATGCCGTTGACTCGGTGAGTTCCACAACGTTGTCGGCTGTAACCTTTTCGCCGTCGGGCATTGTGACCGGTCCCACAACTTTGAGTATGTAGCTCAACGCAATTGGATCGACGGCGATAGCGCCGTCGACTACCTCACCGTTTGACTCCTGCTTCCACAGCGACTGCCAGATTTGCGCAGCGTAGGGAAAGTGTGAACTGAGGTTGCTGTTGCGGAAATCGGTGGTGGGACGGCTCATTCCGTACAGGTTGGCAAAGTCAGGACCTAGGTCTATTGGACTGTTGTCCACTCCCAACTCGGAGTTGCGACCCAAGGTGTCGACTCGCGCGGCCCCGTCGTTGACTCGGACAATTCCGTAGCCGCCCAGCAGTCCGCCTGTACCGCGTGCCTCGGCGTTTGTCTGGAATCCGATGAAGTAATTGCGCGGTCCGTCGGCTCCGAGCATCGTCGGTGCGAGCCGTGCCGCGAGCGCCGTGTTCTCCAGAAGGTTAGTCAGCTCAGTAGTTTGATCCACTAACGAGGTGCGCGCATCGTTAACTGCGCCTATGAAGTTGGCTTCCGGGACGGCCGCCGCTCGGGTCGACAATTCCGCCGCGGAGGCTGCTGTCTGTTCGAGGACTGGTGCCGCTTCCCGCAACGGTTCGAGTGCAATCTGGCCCCCCGACTGAATCAATTCACCAGGAGCAAGCGCGGTTCCAGCATCGACCGCAGGCAAGAGGACGTCGTTGGTCAATCCATGGACCACATCTGTCATCTGTTTCGTTGTTTCGAAGGGGCTGCCGAGGACCGGGATTGCTGACGCGATGCTCCAAGGGAAGGATTGCGTCTCTGAATATGCCAAACTCGCATATTTGTCGGCATCGGCTGCAGACCGCTCGGCGGCCTCCGTGTCGCCAGCGAGGAGTGCCGTCTTGGTGGACTGCGCGTGATCTCGAGCCGATTCGAGATTACCCTTTGTCGCGATGGCGGAGTAGCCCATCCACGCTGCAAAAGCGACGGCAACCAGCACAAATGCGCTGGATCCGGCAACGATGTTGCGTCGTCGATTTGACGGCTTGACGCGGCTGCGGCGTCGAATCCGAGTAGTAGATGTGGATGTTGAATCTATTGCTTCGGATTCGTCATCGGACCTTGGTCCCGATGTGGTGCTGGACATTGCTAATTACTCCTGACTTTCGGGGTCGTCAGAGGTTACCGCGGTGTGTCAGAATTGACCCTGAAGTGGTGGGAGGGGGCGTCGCACCGTAAACTTCAGCCTGGCCGTTCTTGTTGTGCGCGTAATTAGATGGACCTGATCAGCCGGCGTTTCCAATACATAATTCGGGGCTGATGAAGGTGGAGGTATCGGGTTTGAACTCTTTCCCGCTGTCTCGTGCCCAACAGGCGCTGTGGCTGGCGCAACAAGTCAATCCTTCAACCCCTTTTGTTGTTGCCCAGTACGTGGAACTTCGGGGACTCATCGACGTGTCCGCTTTGATCGAAGCAACGGATCGTGGGTGCCGCGAGATCGAATCTGCGCTGGTCCGCCTGGTCGAGACGGATGCAGCACCCCACCAGGTTGTTGATCTTTCAATTCCCGACGCGCTTGGCTATGTCGACCTACGCGGCAGCAAGAATCCGATCGAAGCAGCACGTCAGTGGATGACACAAAGCTATTCACGCCCGATAGATATGTCGGTCGATCGGCTAATTACCGCGACTTTGTTGCATGTATCAGAAAATCATTACTTCTGGTATTCGCACGCCCACCATTTGGTGCTCGACGGACACGGCGCAATGACGCTTATGAATCGAGTTGCGGAGCGTTACACACATTTGGTGGAAAACACTGAGGTGCCGCCCTTACGCGCGCTCGGATTGCACGAGCTGTACCAGTTGGATGCGTCGTATCGTTCGTCTTCCCGATTCGAAACAGACCGGCAATATTGGGCTCAGCTGGTTGATGGCATGCCAGAACCCGTGCGGTTGACCGAACGGCGTGCCGCACCGTCGATGCCGCAACGCATGCTCACCCGCACCATGGACGCAGATCTCGCCACGCGTATCACCACAGTTGCGAAACTGTGGGAAACCAGCGAGGTTCCGGTTATCGCCGGCGCCTACGCCGTGTACCTGGCCCGCATGGCCGGAGTTACCGAAGTTACTCTGAGCCTTCCCATTTCAGGACGAACGACGGCCGCGATGCGACGCTCCGGCGGAATGCTCGCCAACATCGTCCCGATGCGCGTGTCTGTTTATCCGGAATTGACAGCGGCCCAACTCGTGAATCAGCTCTCGACGCAGTTGACCGGCGCCCTGCGCCATCAACGATTCCGTTACGAAGATATGGCCGGCCCCGGCAGCCGCGGTGGAACCCGTGATTCGGCTGGGCCCGCCGTGAACATCATGATGTTCCACAACACTATTCGCCTCGGCGACGTTGTCGGAGAATTTCACGTACTCACGTCCGGCCCGATCGACGATCTGTTCTTCAGCATCTACCCAGCGGTTGCGGGCGCTGATATTCGGTTGGGATTCGAGGCGAACCCAGGTGTTTACAGCGAGCAAGACCTCGAGCTTCACCACCAGCAGTTTGTGCAGGTTCTGACCGAACTTGTCGACGCGCCGGCGGATCTTCCAGTGGGCAGGCTTGGTGTACTGACTGCCGATGATTACGCGATGCTGGTGCCCAGCAGGGGATTACCGGCCATCTCGCCGCAGACTCTCGACGCAGTTCTGTCCGAGGGATCCGGCGGCGCCGGAACGCCGGCTGTCCGCGCGGGCGGCGCTACGATCACCTATGGTGAGTTCCGCTCTCGATCAGCCTTCCTGTGTAACAAGCTGATTGATCGTAGCGTTGGTGCCGGTGACGTGGTGGCGATCATCGCAGCGCGTTCGGCGGGGTCGGTGATCGCTTTCCACGCGGTCATTCGATCAGGCGCAGCCTTCATGTTCGTAGATCCGGATTACCCGGCCGAACGTATCGAATTCATGTTGGCGGACGCGGGCGTGAGCGTCGTCGTTGCGCCGCGATCGTGGTCGGCGCCTGCGGGAATCACGCACGTGGACATCAACACCGACCACTACGACGATGCCGATCTACACGAAACACCTGTACTGCGCGCTGCGGCGATCGATGACGTCGCCTACATCGTTTACACATCAGGCTCCACCGGGCAGCCGAAAGGTGTTGCGGTTACACACCGCGCTGCGACTTCGCTGCTGCGCGCCCACGCCAGGAATCTTGTTGTCGACGCGTCGGCCCGGGTCGCTCACTTTGTTTCACCCGCTTTCGACGTTGCGGTGCTGGAACTCCTACTTGCACAGGGGACCGGCGCAACCGCGGTAGTGGTGCCTCCCGGCTTGATCGGCGGTGCTGATCTCGCCGACTACCTACGCGCAGAACGCGTGACGCACTTCCTGTCCACGCCGGCGGTGGCGTCGTCGATGGATCCGAGTGGCTTGCCGGACCTGCGCATGCTCAACGTCGGCGGCGAGTCGCCATCGCCGGATCTGATCGAGCGGTGGTCGCCGTACGTCGGCGTCGTCAACTCGTACGGTCCCACCGAAGCGAGTGTGACCGCGTTTATGAGCGAACCGCTGGACCCGGCGCAGCGAGCACCGATCGGCCGGCCCATCGACGGCGTCTCCGCCGTTGTGCTGGATGCACGTCTGCAGCCGTGCGCAATTGGAGCAACCGGCGAACTGTATGTGATGGGCCCCGGACTGGCACGCGGATACGTGCGTCGCGCGGGCCTCACTGCTGAGAAGTTTGTTGCGGCGCCGTACGGAGACCCGTCGAGTCGCATGTACCGAACCGGCGACCTCGTGCGGTGGACGGCAGAGCGCCAGCTCGAATTTGTCGGGCGCGCAGACCATCAGGTCAAGATTCGTGGTGTCCGGGTCGAACTCGGTGAGGTGGAAGCGGCACTGACGTCCGTCTCAGGTGTGGCGTCGGCGCTGGCTGTCGCTCGCGACGGCGAAATCGCTGCGTACGTTGTACTCACGGCCGATGAGGGGCCTGAGTCCACCGACACGCCGATTGTCACCGAGACGTCGTTTGTCACTGAGCATCTGGCGAATGTTCTACCCGCTGCGATGATGCCGTCCTCGGTCACCGTGGTCTCTACCTGGCCGACCACCGTAAACGGCAAGATCGACCGTGATGCCCTACCCGCGCCGCATCGCGAAGCGGACGTCGCGCTGCAACCGGTCGATCACCACGAAGCTCTTGTTGCCGCCGTGATGGCAGATGTGCTCGGGGTTGCATCGCTGGGTACGGATGCCGATTTCTTTGCCTCCGGTGGTAACTCGCTTGCCGCGGTGTATGTCGCGAACAGGCTGTCCGAGGCCCTTCGCATTCGCGTAGGTGTCCGCGACGTGTTCGAGGCCTCGACACCGACGGGACTCGCGCAGCACCTTCGCCGAACGGCCGCAGGATCGGCGTTGCCGGAACCTGTTGTGGTCCCCGCCGATGTCGTGGTGGAACCGTCACTGGCGCAACAACGTATCTGGCTGCTCTCGCGTCTCGCCCCGGAATCTTCTGCCTACAATGTCTCTTTCGAGGTGACGCTCGGCGGAGTGCTCGACATCGACGCGCTCGAGCTGGCGTTTGCCGACATCCAACAGCGGCATCGCGTCTTGCGGACGACGTATCCGATCGGAGCTGCAGGCACAGCAGTGCAGGTCCTGTCGGAATCCACGACAAGCCTGCTGCAGGTGGGCGCAGACGAGTACGCCGCCGCGGCCGCAGATGCAGCCAGGCGCGGATTCGACGTCGCCGCCGAACTGCCACTGCGCTTGGTCTTGGCGTCGTTCGGCGAACACGACCACCGCTTGACCGTCGTTGCTCATCACATTGCTGTAGACGGACTCTCGTTCGGTGCGGTGGTAGGTGACCTGGTCCGGGCGTATGACTATCGCGTTCGCGGCGCACAGCCGAACTGGCCGGCGCAAGCGCTGGATTACCGCGACTATTCGGTGTGGCAGCGAGCAGCGCTCGGTGACCCCGATCAGCCGGGAAGCCTTGCTCATGACCAACTTGCGTCCTGGGAGAACACGCTTGGGTCGCTGCCGACGCAATTGGATCTGCCCACCGACAGGCGACGGGTCATCGGCACGGAGCCGCCCGCTGCCACTATCGCGTTCGACATCCCGGCAGATCTTCACGTACAGCTGACGGCGATTGCCCGCGAGCACAACGCCACCACGTTCATGGCGCTGCACGCAGTGCTCGCAATCCTGCTCCACAAGATCACCGGCGCAGAGGATTTTGCGATCGGGACTCCCACGTCCGGACGCGCACACCCGGCGTTCGATTCCACAGTTGGCATGTTTGCCGGCACGGTGGCACTGCGAACGGCAACCAAGCCGGGGGACACCTTTGCCGCCTTCCTCGAACAGGTTCGCGATGTCGATCTCGCCGCAATGTCACACGCGGATGTGCCGTTCGATTGGGTGGTCGATCGGGTTGCACCCAACCGCGGACTGAACCGGAATCCGTTGTTCCGTGTTGTGCTAGCTCTCGACGCGTTTGGCACGGAGGCCGATATGGCACTCGGCTCGGCAACGGCACATGGTGTGGGTCGCACCCCCGATCACGCTCGGTTCGACATCGAAATGGCCGTCCGTGAAGAACGCCTTCCTGACGGCTCGCCCGGAGGAATCGCTGGGTCACTCACCTACGCTGCCGATATCGTCGACGCGGAGACCGTGTCCGGCTGGATGGACCGGCTGCTGCGAATCTGCGAAGCCGTCACGGCCACGCCGGATATCACGCTTCGCGGCGTCGACGTCCTGAGCGCCGACGAACATGATGCACTGACGCCAGTTGCGGCGGCGCCTGCTGGCTCGGCACACTCATTGGCCGAACTGTTTCTGGCACAGGTGGTTACCCGCGGTGATGAGGTTGCTGTAGGCGTCGGCGGAGATAGTCTCACGTACTCCGAGCTCGAACATCGGTCTGCAGTGCTGGCCGGCGCTTTGATCGAGCGCGGTGTTCGGGTAGGAGACCGGGTTGCCGTTGCGCTGCCGCGCTCTCCGGAGTTCGTGATTGCGGTGCTGGCCGTAGTTCGCTCCGGCGGTGTGTACGTTCCCCTCGACCTCGACTATCCCGACGCGCGGGTCGAGTATCTACTCGGCGACGCCGCACCGACACACGTGCTCTGCGCCGAATCTGCGGTACCACGCCTGACGAACTTCGGCCACGAACTGATCGACGTTGCGGCAGTGGGTGATCCCGACCTTGCCCGACGCCGCGCGGTGGTGCCTGCACAAGACGCGTATCTGATCTACACCTCCGGCTCCACCGGCACCCCCAAAGGCGTTGTGGTGTCACATGCCAACGTCATCGCGTTGCTGGCGGCAACCGAGAAGATTCTCGATGTAGGCGCAGGCGACGTGTGGACGATGTTCCACTCCGGCGCATTTGACTTCTCGGTCTGGGAGATGTGGGGAGCGTTGACAACCGGTGGACGGTTGGTTCCCGTCGACGCCTATGTCGCCCGGTCCACTCCGCAGTTTGCGCAGTTGCTGGTAGACGAAGGAGTCACTGTTCTCAATCAGACTCCGTCGGCGTTCCAGGCGCTTGCCGCGATCACGCAGTCCACCGAACTGTCGGTGCGGCTGTTGATCTTCGGCGGGGAAGCACTGGATGTGGGCTCGGTTCGCGGCTGGCTCGACAGCCATCGCGAGATTCGCGCCGTGAACATGTTCGGTATCACCGAAACCACGGTGCACGTCACAGCATTCGATCTTTCGGGCGCCGGTGAAGACGATTCGGTCATCGGCACGACGCTTCCCGGACTCCGTACGTATGTATTGGACAGCTCGTTGCGGCCGGTGCCGGAAGGTACCGTCGGCGAACTGTATGTTGCCGGCCCGCAGGTCTCGGCCGGATACTTCGGTAAGCCCGCACTGAGCGCAACCAGGTTTGTTCCCGAACCCTCCGTTGCCGGATCGGTGATGTACCGCAGCGGCGACAGGGTTCGGATGTACCGGGGCGCGCTGCGATACATCGGTCGGGCCGACAGTCAGGTAGAGCTGCGCGGCTATCGCATCGAGCCGGGCGAGATCGAAGCGGCGCTGTTGCGTCGATCCGAGATCAGCGCGGCCGCAGTAGTTCTGCGTGAGCTGCCCACCGGACCGGCGCTGGTGGCCTACATCGCGCCAGACATCGACGATGCGGACGCCGTTGTATCGGATCTGCGGAATCAGCTGCCTGCTCATCTGGTGCCCACGCTGATTGTGCCGCTGCCCGCACTGCCGATCACCGCGCACGGCAAACTCGACCGAGCAGGATTGCCTGAGCCTGCCTCGCGCCCCACCCACGGGCGGCCACCGCGCGACCCGATGGAAGAAACCGTCGCATCAGTATTCGCCGAACTCCTGCACCTCGAAACCGTGGACGTCACACGGAGTTTTTTCGACCAGGGCGGAAACTCTCTTATAGCGACCCGTCTGTCTACCCGGTTGAGCGCGGTCTTCGACACCGACATCGATGTGCGCGAGGTGTTCGAGCGCCCCACCGTCAGCGAATTGGCCGCAGGTATCAGCGCCCGGATCGGCAGTGGCCGTCGACGCATCGCTCTCGAACCTGCCGGCAGTGATGCAGAACTGATCCTCTCGCCGGCTCAGCACCGCATGTGGATTCTCAACCAGTTCGACACCACCGCAGCCGGATACAACATTCCCGTGATTCTGCGCCTCGACGGAAACGTCGACGCCAAGACGCTGCGCAAAGCCGCGGTTGACGTCGTAGAGCGGCACGCGACGCTCCGGACGATCTACCCAGTGGGAGTCGACGGTGTGCGTCAGGTGGTGCTCGAGGCCGAACTGGTCACTCCCGCACTCGAACCCGTGACAATCGGCTCTGAATCGGTCATGGACCGGGTTGCCGAGTTGGTGGGATCAAGATTCGACGTCACGGTCGATCCACCGGTTCGCGGCGAACTGTTCTGCCTCGACGAGGGCTCTCACGTTCTGGCACTGGTGATCCACCACATTGCTGCGGACGCGTGGTCGATGGACGCGTTGATTCGAGACACCGTCACCGCATACACCGCCCACGCGAAAGGCGTCGCGCCGTCCTGGCAGCCGTTGCCGATTCGGTACACCGATTACAGCGTGTGGCAGCGCGATTCGGGAGTACCCGATCATGTCGCCGAATACTGGCTGGAGAACCTGGCCGGTTTGCCAGATCAGGTGACGTTGCCGCTGGATCATCCACGGCCGCTGACGCCGTCGGGCCTGGGCCGATCCCATCAGGTCGAGCTCGGTGATTCCTTGCGCGGGCTGCTCGACACTCTGGCGCGATCACACAACGCCACCACGTTCATGGTGATGCATGCCGCGCTGGCCGCACTCGTCTCGCGGTACAGCGCCAGCGCCGATGTGCCGATCGGAACAGTGGTGGCCGGCCGCTCCGATCCCAAGCTGGACGATCTGGTGGGAATGTTCGCGGGCACGTTGGTTCTGCGAACCACGATCGATCGAACCGCGTCCTTCGCGGAGCTGTTGGGCCACGTTCACCAGCAGGACCTGGCCGCATACACCCACGCGGACATGCCTTTCGAGACGCTCGTCGAACAGCTGAATCCCGCCAGGTCACCGTCGCACCATCCGCTGTTCCAGATCGCGCTGTCCTTCCAGGCGCCGCGGCCGACCAGCTGGGAACTTCCGGGTCTGACTCTCACCCCGATGGTCGCCGAGTTCGAACACGCCAACTTCGATCTCCAGCTCAATGTGACGGACGCTGCCGACGATCACCCGATGCGCCTGGAATTTGCCTACAACGCAGATCTATTCGACGCAGACACAGTCACGCGGTTCGCGGAACGGTACGTGCGCTTGCTCGAGCAGGTAGCCGCTGATCCGTCGGTGATTCTCGGACGGATCGATCTTCTGGACTCGGGCGAGCGGGCAGCGTTGGTTCCGGCCAGCGGGGTCGACACCAGCGCGACAACCACATTGGCGTCGATGCTCACCCGTGGCGTGCGCACCGCACCGGACGCGCTGGCAGTAACCGGCAACGGCGATAGCCTGACCTATCGCGAACTCGATCGCCGCTCCGACGTTGCCGCGGCAGACTTGCGCGCCGACGGTGCGGGTCCCGAACGGGTGATCCCGTGGACGGCGGATCGCACTGTCGATTCCATCGTCCGGTTGTGGGCCATCGCCAAGACCGGTGCGGCGCCCGCCTTGATCGACCCCGCTCAACCGGCGTCGCGCACCCTTGATGCGCTCAGCGCGGTGCTTTCCCCAGATCTTGGTGCCGCAGCGACAGAGACGATCCCCAGCGGCGGCGCCGCCTACGTCGTGTTCACCTCGGGTACCTCAGGCGCGCCCAAAGCTGTGGTGGTCACTCACGAGGGACTGGGAGCGCTCGACGCCGATCTGGCAGCGCGTTACCGCGCGAGCACTGATTCGCGCGTACTTCACCGCGGCGCACCGGGGTTCGACATGACGCTCCTGGAGGTGTTGATCGCCGGCTCGAGCGGCGCAACGCTGGTGCTCGCGTCGGATGCCGAGTTTGCCGGTCCCGCGCTCACCGACCTGCTTCGCCGCGAACAGATCACGCACCTGTGCATCACACCGACAGTGATGGCGACGGTCGAGGACAACGATCTGCCGCACCTCGAGATGGTGATGCTCGGTGGTGAGCGCCTGACCGCCGACATTGTCGAACGATGGTCACCGGGACGGCGCGTAGTGAACGGCTACGGTCCGGCCGAGGCAACCATGTACACCGTTGCGACAGAACCGCTTATCGCAAACGGCCGCGACATCCCGATCGGGTATCCCGTAGCCGGCGTCGACGCCTTTGTTCTCGACAACTTCCTCGAGCCGGTTCCACCTGGCGTCGCGGGCGAGCTCTACCTTGCGGGTGCTGCGCTTGCGCGTGGATACGCCGGTCACCCCGAATGGACGGCCGAACGCTTTGTTGCCACCGCAGGCGGCGCCAGGATGTACCGCACCGGCGATCTGGTGATGTGGAAGAACACCGGTAGTGGCCACCGGCTGCACTACCTGGGCCGCAACGACGCGCAGTTGAAAGTCAACGGTGTGCGGATCGAGCCTGCCGAGATCGAGGCCGCCATCGCAGCGATCACGGAAGTCGACTTCTGCGCAACGGTTCTGCGCACCAGCACCGCAGACACTCCGATGCTGGTGACGTATGTGCGCCCGAAACGTGGTGCGCAGCTTGACGGTGACGACCTGCGCCGCAGGCTTGCCGATGCGCTCCCGTCGTACATGGTCCCGGGTGCCGTTGTGGTTTTCCACGGCGATCCGCCCGTGGTGAACGGCAAGCTCGACGTGCGCGCATTGCCGACACCCCGCGTTTCCGCCTTGCCCTTCGAACCTCCGCGCACCGCCACCGAGCGTGCTGTGGCCGACGTATTCGCCAGCGTGCTCGGAACCGACCACATCGGCCGTGGCACACACTTCTTCGATCATGGCGGAAACTCGCTACTCGCTACCCGAGTGACGTCGCAGGTAGGAAACACCCTGGCACGGAACATCTCGCTGAGACTGCTGTTTGCACACCCGACCGTCGCGGAACTTGCTGCGGCGCTGGAACAAGAACCGGATTCCGATCACGGTGTCGCGGACATAGTTGCCGGTCCCCGTCCGGTAGAAATTCCGCTCTCACGCAATCAGCAACGTATGTGGGTGCTCAATACTCTCGACGCCGCCAGCAGCGCGTACAACCTGCCGGTTGCCGTTGACCTACGCGGTGAGCTCGACGGTGCGGCTTTGCAACTCGCCCTCGGTGACGTGCTGAACCGGCACGAGGTCCTGCGAACCGTCTACCCGCAGCGGCCACCGGTACAGCAGATTCTGGCCGATGCGGAACTGACTCTCGAATCCCGTTCTGCCACCGAAGACTCACTGGATGCCGATCTGCATGCCTTTGCATCCCAAGGGTTCGACGTGAGCACTCAGCTCCCCATTCGCGCCGCACTGTTCACACTCGCGCCCGAGCATCATGTGCTCGCGGTAAACGTGCACCACATTGCCGCAGACGGTGGCTCGCTGGTGCCGATCGTTCACGACGTGCTTGCTGCCTATTCGTCCCGGCGCGCGGGTTCGGCTCCGCAGTGGCAGCCGCTGCCGGTTCAGTACGCGGATTATGCAGTGTGGGAACAGGCTTCGGAAACCGAATCGGTATCTCACTGGCAGACGGAACTCGCGGACGTCACCTCGGTGGCGCCGCTGACGCCGGATCGCCGTCTCGTGTCTACGCCGTGGACAGCAGATCGTGTGGAGTTCTCCCTGGACGCCCACACCACGTCGGCGATCGCGGACTTGGCCGGCCGGGCCCAGTCAACACCCTTCATGGTCTTTCACGCCGCACTGGCAGCAGTTCTCTCGAGGTTGAGTGGCAGCTCGGACGTGGTGATCGCAACCGCGGTGGACGGCCGCCGATCACCGGCCCTCGACAATCTGATCGGAATGTTTGTCGACACTGTCCCGCTGCGGGCACAGATTCATCGCGACACGACGATGCTCCAACTCGTGGAACAGGTTCGTGAGCGCGATCTTGCGGCCTTCGAGCACAGCGATGTGCCCGTGGAAGCTCTGACCTCGATGCTCGGTGGCCGGATGCCGCAGGTTGCGTTGGCACTGCAGAACTTCACCATTCCTGACGTCGACATCGCCGGCCTGGCCGTCAGTGCTACCGAAATCGAGACAGGCGCAGCCAAGTTCGAGATGCAGGTATCGCTGACCGAGCGGCCGGACGGCCACACGGACGGGCTGGTTGTGTACGCGCGAGAGTTCTTCGACGCCGCGACTGCACAATCGGTGGCCGACCTGTTTGTCGACGTTGTGCATCGCGCGCTGGCCAACCCCTCGGTGGTGGCGTCGGAAGCATCAACGATCTCAGCACCCAACTGGGTGGCAGCACCCGTTGATTCGTCCCGGACTCTGAGTGAGATCTTCACCCGTACAGCAGCGGCGTTTCCCGACAACGTTGCACTGCGCGACGGCACAGTGATGCTCACGTATCGAGAACTCGACGACGCGTCGAACGAATTGGCACGTGAGCTGGTGGCTGCCGGTGCCGGTCCGGGCGCGGTGATCGAGATCAGCGCGGTGCGATCGATCGACTACGTCATCCGTCTGTGGGCGATAACCAAGACCGGCGCTGCTTTTGCGCCGATCGACCCTGATTTCCCCGACGCCCGTCTGCGTCGGTTGCGGTCGGTGTTGCACTCGGTCAGCCCTGTTCCCGGCACGCAGAATCCGGACGCCGTGGCGTATGTCATCCATACCTCCGGGTCGACCGGTAACCCCAAAGCAGTTGCGGTAACCCACCGCGGGCTCGGCCCGCTCACGGACGAAGCTGTGGCGAGATACCGCGTCACACCGGATTCGGTTGTCCTGCAGGGCTACAACCCGAGCTTCGATGCCGCTCTGCTCGAGATGTTGCTTGCCTTCGGCAGCGGAGCAGCATTGGTTGTGGCGCCACCCGACGTTTACGGTGGCCGGGACCTCGAAAAGTTCGTGGCAGAACACCGCATCACACACCTACTGTCCACCCCGGGTGTGCTCGACACGATGGACCCGGCCGCACTGCCGCTGCTCGACGTGGTTGCCGTGGGCGGCGACGTGCTCTCGTCCGCGACCGCACACGCCTGGAGTACCGGCGCGCAGATGCTCAACGCCTACGGCCCCACGGAAACCAGCGTCGTGGCAACTCTTGCGGATATCGATTCGGACACCGGAATTGGTGAACCTATCACCGGCACCGGAGCCGAAGTGCTCGACGCCGCTCTGCGCCCCGTCCCGTTTGGCGGGGTGGGGGAGTTGTACGTCAATGGTCCCGGTCTCGCGATGGGATATCTCGGCGATCCCGCCGCAACGGCTACATCCTTTGTGGCGGCAGCGGGCGGGCGGCGACGCTACCGCACCGGGGACCTGGTACACCGAACAGCGAGCGGTGCAATGGGATTCGTCGGTCGGGCGGACCGCCAGGTCAAAGTGCGTGGTGTGCGTGTCGAACCGGCCGAGATCGAGACTGCGGCGCGGTTGCTCCCCGGAGTGAGTGCTGTGTCCGTGCTCCTGATTGGCGACGTGATCACCGCATTTGTCGTTGGCGCGGAAACCAGCGAAGACGCGCTCCGACATGAACTGGCGACGCAGCTACCCGGGTACCTCGTGCCGGGACGCATCGTCATTCTCGATGCGTTGCCGCTCACCCGCAACGGCAAGGTGGATGTGAGCGCACTGCACGCGCACCTCGGCGAATCCACACCTCACGCCTGGCCGCTCACTGCCACAGAAGAATTGGTGACGGCAGTGATGTCGCACCACGCGGGCAGCACTGTGGGTGTGAGCCACAACTTCTTCGAATCCGGTGGAGATTCACTGTCTGCCACGGTGGTCGCGGGTCGACTGGCTTCGGTGTTCGGGCGCGACGTATCCGTTGGTGCGGTTTTCGAGAATCCGTCGCCGCGTGCGTTGGCTTGCTGGATCGATGCGGCCGAAGACGTTGTGGTCCGGCCACCGCTCACCAGTCGTGCCGCCGAAAGCCGGGTGCCGTTGGCTCCCGCGCAGCAGCGTATGTGGTTGAGCTCGCAGCTCGGTCCGGCGTCGTCGGCATACAACTTGGTATTCGCGGTCGCCATCGGACCGGACATCGAGGCAGACGCTTTGGCGGAAGCCATATCGGATGTGGTTGCCCGGCACAGTATTTTGCGCACCGTCTTTCCCGCTGATTCCGTCGGGCCACACCAAGTAGTCGCGGATGTCGCGGCAATCGATCTTGATCCCGTGCTTGTCGGCGATCTGTACGATGGCGCAGCGCTCTTTGCGTCCGCGCCATTCCAGTTGGAACACCAACCGCCGATGCGCGTGCAGTTGACCGTTGACGGCTCCGGCGCCCGGGCCTTGGTTGTTGTGGTGCACCATATTGCGCTCGACGGCGGTTCGACGGGCATCGTGCTCACGGATTTTGCCGCCGCACTGTCTGCGAGAGGTGCGGGGCATCAACCGGATTGGCGCCCGCTGCCCGTCGACTACCAGGACTACAGCATCTGGATGCGCGGCGTGCTCGGTGACAAGAACGATCCGACCTCACTCGCTCACCGCCAATTGGACTACTGGACAACAGTTCTTCGCGGTGTCGACGGTGTTTTGCCGCTGCCGACAGACCACCCGCGGCCCGCTGCTCCGACGCAACAAGGTTCCGTCGTGTCCGCCGCGGTTGACGGTGACCTGTACGCGGGGCTGACAACTCTGGCCCACTCGCAGGGAGTGACTGTCTTCATGCTCCTGCACAGTGTGATCGCGGTGCTGCTCGCGCGTGAAAGCGCAACCGACGACGTGGTTGTCGGCACAGCGGTCAGCCTACGAAACGATCCGGACCTGCAGTCGATGGTCGGAATGATGGTGGGTACCGTCGCGCTGCGGACGACTATCCGTCCAAGCGATCAATTCTCGGACATCCTCGACCAGGTACGACGCGTCGACCTCGGGGCCATGGACAACGCCGACGTGTCCTTCGACGACGTGGTTGCCCGAATCGCGCCGCCGCGCACGGCAAACGAACACCCGCTCTTCACCGTGATGCTTGCGTACCAACGTGCACAAGAACTTCCGAGTGTGCCTGGAATCGAACCGCTCCGGCTGGCCGGGGAAGCCCCCGTTGCCGCCGATTACGATCTGACCTGGGATCTGACCGACACCGGCATCGGTGTGCGCCTGCGATTGCTGTATGCCACCGACCTGTTCGAGCAGTCGACAGCAGAACTGTTTGCCGCGAGGTTCGTGCGGATTCTGGGCGAAGTGGTGGCGCATCCGCAGAGTGTTGTGGGTGACATCGATGTACTCGGTGACCGAGCGAACCAGCCGCAGCGCAGTCGCGGTGATATCGCGCCGCTCACCCTGGCCGCACTCATCGGCAATGTGCTCGCTGAAGCTCCCGAGGCCATCGCGCTCGAGGCAGACGGCCGGGTATGGACTTACCAAGAGCTGTTCGACCAATCAACATACTGGGCTCAGGAACTGGTGGATCGGGGAATCGGGCCCGACGACGTTGTTGCCGTTGCAACTGGTCGCGGACATCTGTGGGTAGTTGCACTCTGGGCCGTGACGCGAGCCGGCGCCGCTTGGGTTTCCGTGGACCCGGATCAGCCGCGTGAGCGACTCGAAGCGATGCTTGCCGACAGCGGAGCGAGCCTCGGACTGTGCGTGGCGGACACGCGCTCTCTACCTGCGGCAACGACCTGGATTCCGATGTCCGATCGCACTGCAACAACGCCGCTGACCGGCGCACGCGCAGCTCACCCGGACAACCTCGCTTACGTCATCTACACCTCGGGATCGACCGGTACCCCTAAAGGCGTTGCGGTATCTCATCGCGGCCTGGCAAATGTGTGTGCCACCCATCTCGAGATGTTCGAGACGGGCACCGCCATGCGCATCCTGCAGCTGGCGTCACCTACCTTCGACGCCTCGGTCCTCGAATTCATGATCGCGCCGGCCGCGCTCGGAACGCTGGTACTGGCACCGGAATACGTCTTCGCGGGAGCCGAACTGACGGAATTCATCGTCTCGCACGCGATCACCCATCTCATCGCAACACCCACGGTTCTCTCGACACTCGACCCGAACGAGATCCCTTCGCTGACAGTGGAATCGGCGGGAGAAATGTTGAGCGTGGACCTGGCGGCGCAGTGGTCCCCTCGGCATCGGATCTTCAACGGATACGGACCCAGTGAGACCACCATCGCGGCGGCAACGTCGGCGCAAATATCCGGCGGAGACACAGCAATCGGCGACCCCGTACATGGAGCGTCGACGCTTGTCCTCGACTCCAGGCTGCATCCCGTTCCCGACGGCGTCACCGGCGAGCTCTACATCGCCGGCCACAACCTTGCCCGCGGATACATCCACGCGCCCGAGCGGACAGCTCTTCGGTTTGTTGCCGACCCGAACCGTCCCGGTGCCCGGATGTACCGCACCGGAGATCTCGTTCGACGACGGCGAAACGACGGTGCCCTCGAATTCGTGAGCCGCAACGACGACCAGGTGAAGATCCGCGGCATCCGCGTCGAACCCGCCGAGGTCGACGCCGGATTGCGTCAGCATCCTGCTGTGACTTCTGCGGTCACCGTTGTGGTGGACGGGGAACTGGCGTCGTACGTCACGCTCGAGGATGCGTCGTCGGATTCGAGCAGTCTGCGAAAGTTCGTTTCGGCAACCCTGCCGAGTCACCTGGTTCCCGCAACCGTCACGGTGATCGACGCGGTTCCGTTGCTACCGTCCGGCAAGGTCGACAAGGTGGCATTGCCGGCGCCGGATCGTGGCAGCGTCGGTGTGATCGAGCCACCCGAAACGGAACTGGAAGAGTGCATCGCACAAGCGTTTGCGCACAACACATCCGCGCACACGGTTGGCAGGTTCGACAATTTCTTCGAACTCGGCGGAACCTCCATGGGCGCGGTTGACGTAGCGTCGACGCTACGTACGCGGCTCGATCGTGATGTGCAGGTTCAATGGATTTTCACCGATCCGACGGTGGCCGAACTTGCCGAACGCATCGAGGCCGGCGGTAAAACCGATCCGATGGACACCATCGTCCTGCTCGGGGGAGATCCACTCGATCAGCGTCCGCCGCTCTTCTGCGTTCACCCCGTGAGCGGATTGGCGTGGTGCTACGCCGGTGTGGCGCAGCACCTGGGTGGCCGTCGGGTCTACGGTGTGCAGGCAACGGGTGCGGGCGAGCTGCCCGGGACCCTCAACGCGCTCGCCGAACGGTACGTGGACGCGGTGCGGATCGTTCAACCCGATGGCGCGTATCACCTGCTCGGCTGGTCGCTCGGTGGAACCATTGCGCAGGAGATGGCGGTGGCGCTCGAGGAGTCCGGTGCGAGCGTCGGATCGGTTGTCATGCTCGATACGTTGCCGCCGGAGCGGATACCGGCCATTCAAGCAGCTCCCACCGCTGGCGAGCTATTTGCCGAACTGGGTCTGACCGAGCTGGAAGCGCCGCGCGTCGATCTGACCTTTGCGCAGGCGGCCGACGAGATCCGCACCAGAGCTCACCTGGATTTTGTGACCGCTGAACTCCTGGAAGCTGCTTCCGAAAGGGTGGAGAAACTTGCCAGAATGGCGAGTGACCACGAACCGAGGAGCTACCGCGGAGTTGTGGATTTTGTTGTTGCGCAGAGAGATCTCCATCGTCATCGCGACCTGGTCGAGCGATGGTCGGATCGGGTTGCGATCATTCGCGAACACTCGGTCGATGCCACGCATGCCGAGATGATGGCGCCATCAGTTCTCTCCCAGATCTTTGACCTGGTGCGGTATCGAGAGGATTCTGATGTGACGTAGCAAGCAGTGTCTAAGGATTTGCTGTTCAATTGAATGTCAGGTATGCGGCAAATGTCGCGGGTTCTGACGTGACGCTTGTGATCATCGCTCCAACGCGCAGCTCAGTGCGTGAGCCGAAAGGGATTGAAGATGGAAGTACAGGACTACCTGAAGGTATTGCAGGCGCGCTGGAAGATCATCGCTGTTGTCACCGTTGTCGCGATTCTCGGCGCGTTGGGCGCCTCGCTGATCTCGACCCCGATCTACCAGGCCTCTACCAGGCTGTTCGTGTCCACCACGCTGGGAAGCTCCGTCAACGAGGCGTACCAGGGAAACCTGCTGTCACAGCAGCGGGTTACGTCGTACACCAAGCTCCTGACCGGACAAACCCTCGCACAGCGCACTATCGATCGGCTCGGTAGCGATGCAGTCAACGGAATGACGCCGGCCCAACTCGCGGCAAGCGTTGTGGCGACGTCCGCACCGGACACGGTTCTGATCGACGTGGGCGTGAAGGATCCGTCGCCCGAACGTGCACGCGATATCGCGAACGCGCTGTCGGACGAGTTTGTCTTGATGGCAAAGGAATTGGAAACCCCGGAGACGGGTGGAACCCCGGCGGCCCGAGTGGTCGTCGAGCAGGAAGCGGGAACACCCACCACACCGGTCTCGCCGAACACCAAGCGCAACATCGCACTCGGCGCAGCAGTTGGTCTGCTTCTGGGTATCGCGCTTGCCGTCTTGCGTGACCGTCTCGACAACACCGTCAAGGATCGTCGGGTTGTCGAAGAGGTAGCAGGCTCCGCGTTGGTCGGAACCATTCCTTTCGACAAGGAAATGCAGACCAAGCACACCATCGAATTCAACGAAGGCAACTCTGCCAGCGCCGAGGCCTACCGCGAGCTGCGTACCAACCTTCAGTTCCTCGAAGTGGACAACCCGCCACGCGTCATCGTTGTCACGAGTTCGCTTTCCGCAGAAGGTAAGACGACGACGGCCGTCAACATCGCTCTGGTTCTCGCCGAGGCCGGAAAGTCGGTCTGCCTCGTGGAAGGCGACCTGCGCAAGCCACGAGTCTCGAAGTATCTCGGCATGATCGGTACCGTCGGCCTCAGCTCGGTCCTGGCCGGTCAAGCGCAACTCGACGACGTATTGCAGCCGACAACGCACGGCGATCTGGTTGTCCTTGCCTCAGGACCTATTCCGCCGAACCCGAGCGAATTGCTCGGCACCGATCACTCTCGGCAGGTTCTTGCCGAACTTCGTGATCGCTTCGAGTACGTCATCATCGACGCGCCGCCGCTGCTTCCGGTCACGGATGCTGCAGTTCTGACCGCAATGTCAGACGGCGCCTTGGTAATTGCACGCCACGCCAGCACCAAGCGGGATCAGCTTGCCCGGGCCGTCGGCAACCTTCAGAGCGTCGGCGCACGCATCTTGGGCACCGTCATCACGATGACGCCCGCCAACAAGCGCGGCGGTGGATACGAGTACAAGTACTACTACGAAACCGACAAGACGGTGCCCGCGCTCGCTGAAGCTGCGCCGTTACCAGGAGCCTCCGCAGGTTCTGCGGCTCCTGCCGAGGCCACCGCACCGAAGAAGGCGCCGGCACCCGCGACGGACGCCGCAGATACCAACGCCGCTCCCGTCAAGGCTCCCGTGAAGGCTTCCGAGGAAGCCCCACACTCCTCGATACCGTTCGATGATGCGCCAACTCAGGAGTTCCAGCTCCGGACGAGTGAAAACGGACATCGCTATCTCGATTGATTCTGTTACCGCCGAATCAGCCTGAGTACATCAACGGGACTTTGGTCCGGAAATGATCATTTTTTTTCCGACCAAATGCCCGGAATGTGCTAAAAAAGGTTAGTATCACGGCGGTGGCAATCCGCCATTCACCTTAATGATCCGGAGGATCTCATGCTCGGTTCCCTGTATTCTTTCAGCGCAGAAATTGGCGTCCCGTCTGTTGATGACATTCTGGCATTCATCGGCAAGGGCATCGGGTCGATCTTGAACGTGAGTGCGTAGTAGCTAACAAACAGCCCCTGTCCAACTGAGCTGGACAGGGGCTGTTTTCTGTCTGAGGGCAATGATTACCGAAGAGGATCGGCAAGCGGAGTCCTATTGAGCGGGAATCGCAATGCGCCGTAGCAAAGGCCCCAGAAGAGTGGCGATCTCCAAACCCACGGCGTGGAAAGTTTCCTCATCCGCGCCTATAGGATCGGCAACGTCTTCACTTTCCTGAACGTGATAGCGCGGGCGAGCGTCGGCGAGTTCGGCAACGGTTGTTGCCGCCGATTCTTCCGCTAACCGCGCCGCCTCACGCAATGTGAAAGTTCGCTTGAACTGCGATGGCGCCAACGCCAGAATCTTGTCGCGATGACGCTCCGTCATAGCC
Source organism: Rhodococcus globerulus (assembly GCF_019334125.1). Classification (NCBI taxonomy): domain Bacteria; kingdom Bacillati; phylum Actinomycetota; class Actinomycetes; order Mycobacteriales; family Nocardiaceae; genus Rhodococcus; species Rhodococcus globerulus. The sequence continues at coordinate 2,622,785 of NZ_CP079698.1, read as the reverse complement.
AGAATCAAATCGGCTTCAGACGCAATTGCCGTAGTAAGCCGGCGAGCGCGAAAATTGGAGGGATCGCCTCCCAGCCCTTCCAGTACCAGCGCCGCTGTCGGTTCCACCGCATGGCCGACAAGGGCGCGTGTGCCGGCACTCGACGCCGTGAGATCCGTGATTCCCGCTTCCTCCGCAAATGCTCGAGCAAGGCGTTCCCCTGTTGGCGATCGGCAGATATTTCCGGTGCAGACAAAGAGGATGTGCATGAGGTCAATCATAAAGGGGCAGCGCCACAATGCGGCACCATGATGTCGCGAAATGTTTGCACATCGACTACGCGGTGTTCCCGCCGCGTCCGTCGTTGGGATATATGAACTACTCATGAGACTGACCGTGTTCGGGACCGGGTACCTGGGGCTGACCCATGCCGTGTGTATGGCGGAACTGGGACATGAGGTTCTGGGCGTTGACATCGACGCCGCGAAGGTCGAGATGCTGTGCGCCGGTCATGTTCCGTTCTTCGAACCTGAACTGGCACAGCTGTTGACGCGGAATCTCGAGTCCGGGCGGCTGGGCTTCACGACGTCGTACGCGGAGGCCTCGGAGTTCGCGGATCTCCATTTTCTTTGCGTGGGCACTCCGCAGAAGCGCGGCGAGAAGGCTGCGGACATTTCTCACGTCGATGCCGTGATCGACACGCTGGCACCGCTATTGGAGCGTCCGGCCGTCATTGTCGGGAAGTCGACAGTTCCCGTGGGGACAGCCGCACGGCTAGGCGCGCGGGTTCGGGCCGCTGCCCCGGCCGGCGACGGCGTCGAGGTGGCGTGGAATCCCGAATTCCTGCGCGAAGGAAAAGCCGTCGCAGATACGTTGCGTCCGGACCGGCTGGTTGTCGGCGTCGATCGGGATCGCCCCGGCACCGCCGAATCTGCTCTTCGGGACGTCTATGCCTCGATGCTCGACGCGCGAATCCCGTTTCTGGTGACCGACCTTGCGACATCGGAACTCGTGAAAGGTTCGGCAAACGCCTTTCTGGCCACAAAGATTTCGTTCATCAACGCGATCGCGGAAATCTGCGAGGCAACCGGAGCCGACGTCACCGTGTTAGCTGACGCCCTCGGTCACGACGCGCGGATCGGGCGGAGCTTCCTGAATGCCGGTCTGGGATTCGGCGGCGGTTGCCTGCCGAAGGACATTCGGTCGTTCGCGGCGCGGGCCGGAGAGCTGGGCGTTGATCAAGCCTTGTCGTTCCTCCGTGAGGTGGACAGCATCAACATGCGACGCCGAACCAAGGTCCTCGAACTGGTGACGCAAGTCTGTGGCGGCAGTTTGCTGGGAATGAACGTTGCTGTCCTAGGTGCGGCCTTTAAGCCCGAATCGGACGATGTGCGCGATTCGCCCGCACTGAATGTTGCGGGCATGATGCAACTGCACGGTGCGAACGTGACGGTGTACGACCCCAAGGCGATTGAGAATTCGCGCACCATTTTTCCCACGCTCAATTATGCAACGTCGACGTCAGAGGCGTGCAAGCGCGCAGATGTCGTGCTGGTTGCGACCGAATGGTTGGAGTTTGCCGAACTCCAACCGTCACAGCTGGATTCGGTTGTGCACGGTCGCGTGATCGTCGATGGACGCAACTGCCTCGACCCGTCACTCTGGCGATCGGCCGGCTGGATTTATCGCGGGGTAGGGCGGTGAGAGCTAAGGGTGAATAACTGATAAGTTGCCAGCCGTACGGTCGGTTCGACTCTGCACATCTCCACGATGCAATCGAATGGGTAGACTTCCCGCCGGAAGGTGACGGATCTGCTCATGGATCTGTTTGCAGTCGACGAAGGTGGCTCATGAACTTGGTGCTCGGTGTAACAGTGGGGGCGAGCGCTGTGCGCTTGGCACGCCCAGGAGCGCCGGAGCACGGTGGGCCGGTATTTCGATCCAGAGCGATCGTGCGCGGACACGAAACCCCCGAAGACGTGGCAGCCGATTCCATTCGCGTCGCGCTCGCGGAATTCGCCGGCCAAGACAACTCCGTCGCTGTCGTCTACCGCGATCAGAGTCAGGCAGGCGCCCTCACCCAGGCACTTGATCGTGGCCGGATCGACAACTACCGACTGATACCCGAATCGGCGGCAATTCTGCGGATGCTCGAGGAACCGGGAACGCTGGGCGCACAGAACACCCTGGTAGTCATCGACCTCGGTGCCACCGGCGCAACCGTCGACGTCCTCGATCGCACCACTGGTGCAACCGTCGTCACCGCCAGATCCAGTCAAGTCAGCGGCGATCAGTTCGACGCACTCGTCTACCTCGACCAAACCGAACGACGGCGCATCGCGACGCCTACCGATCCCGAAGGCATCGCAGAACTCCAAGCCCGGAGCCGACTGGCCAAGGAACAACTCTCGACCCGCAGCGCAGTCTGCCTCCCCGGACCAGGCGGATTACTACTCCTCTCCCGAGAAGTCTTCGACTCCTTGGTCGCGCCCAGCGTCGAGGCTCTGGCCCGAGAGGTCCGCGAGGTGATTGCCACCTCCGGTCGGCGCCCGGACTCCGTTGTACTGATCGGCGGCGGCGCCCGAGTCCCCATCATTCGCACCGTGCTGGAACGGTGGATCGAAATCCCCGTCATAGCGCCGGAACAGCCAGACCTCCTCGCCACGCAGGGAGCCGCACTGCTCGCGGGCGGCGCGCCCCGCAGAGAACCCGTCGCTGCGCCCGCCGTGACTGTTGCGGCCCCGGCAGTGGCGCCGATCTTTGCGCCGTACCCGATCAACACTCCTGCTGTGGCGCCGGCGCCCGTCCAGGCATTCGCCCACGGTGGCCTTGCAACGATGACCGGGCCAGGGCCTGCGCCGGCGAGTGCCGATCTCCATGCGCCCGCGCATGCGCAGGTGGCGCCTGCACCCGAGTCAGTACCGACCCAGGCTCAACCAGCCGCCGACTACGACAGCGACGAATCAGACGTCAAAGAACCCGTCATGGTCGATGCCCAGGCGTACTCGGCTGTTCACGAGGACGTCAGTGGGGGACAACCCACCTGGCTCACCACTACTTCACACGACGAGACAACCACCCCGGAGTCAGGCAGGCAGTTCCGATTCGCCGGACTGGGAGCCGGTGTTGTTGCCGCGATCGTCATCGTCGGCCTGGGAATGGGCTACGGCGGGAAGGTGTTCGGCGATTCGGGCGAAGCCGGCCCGGTAGCAACAGAGGTCACCACAACACAAACGCCGTCGACGACGGTTCCGACCACCACCACAACACCGCCGCCCACCACCACAACAGAGCCGCCTCCGGTGACGGAGGAAGCTCCCGTGTACGAGGCACCCTACGAGGCGCCGTACGTCCCACCGGCACCTGCGCCGGCGCCGCCGCCCGCGCTGTACATTCCCGGGCTGCCCCCGATCCTGCTTCCCGTTCTGCCGCCCATCCCCGGTTTGTGAGCTAGCGCTTGGAGTGACGCCCACCGTTCGATGCGGTGGCCGTCGAACTTCCCGGCGGACGGGCAAGGAGCACTGCGATAGCCGTCGTGAGCGGAACGGACAGCGCAAGCGCGATGCCGCCGACAGCAGATCGCACAATTTCGATGGCTACGGCGTCGCCGACCAGAACGTCGCCCAGCGGACGGCCACTGACACTGAACAACAGCAGCAACGGCAAAGCGCCGCCCGCATAGGCCAAGACCAAGGTGTAGACGGTACTGGCGATGTGATCGCGACCCACGCGCATCGAGCCGGCAAAGACCTGGCGTCGGGTCGCGCCCTTGTCCAACTGCGCCAACTCGAATGCCGACGACGCCTGGGTGATCGTGACGTCGTTGAGCACACCCAGTGAGCCGATGATGAAGCCTGCGAGCAGGAGTCCGGTGATGTCGACGTGCTGAATGTAGGTCTGCACGTTGGTGTTCTGCTCTTCGGAGAGCCCGGTGAGTTGTGTCAGTTCGATCGACAGGTAAGACAGCACCGCAGCAAGAACCATGGCGGCGAGGGTTCCGAGAAGCGCAGAACTGGTTCGGAGCGAGACCCCGTGCGCGAGGTACAGGACGGCATACAAAATGACGGCGCCCGACACCAGAGCAACGGGTATCGCCGGTTTTCCGTCCAACAATGCGGGGAGGAGAAAGCCGACCACCACGCCGAACGCCACCACAAGCCCGAGAAGTGCCCGCAATCCGCGCCACCGGGCAACAGCGATGATCACCACGGCAAAAGCCACGACGATCAGCGTCAGCGACAATCCGCGTGAATAGTCCTCGAAGGAATACTGCGTCGCCCCGGTCGGATCGGTCTGGCGCAGCAGACGGATATGCTCGCCGACTCGCAAATCAGGTTGGCCGGGACCCGGAATGATCTCCAGCAATGTCTGGGTACCGGCGTTCGGACCCGATTCGATGTCGACGATGCTTCGCTGACACTGATAACTCGTATTCGCCGGGGGTGCCGGTTCGCCGACGAATGGTCTTCCCGCCGAGACACTTCCGCAGGCGCCGATCTCCTGGAGGGTGACCGTGCCGGCCTCCGTGACCACTGACCCGCCGTCGGAGTTCTGAAACGGCAACGGGATGTCGAGGTTGGCCTTGTCCGGCCACAGAGCGATGACGCCGACGAGTACGGCTAGACCGACGACGGTGAGGATGCCGACGACAACGCGGGCAGCGGTGGCTCCGATGTGGAGTGGGCCGTCATGACCATGGCCGTGACCGTGGCTCATCGGAAACTGAGTGTCGGACTGGGGATTTGCACCGGTGCCATGTTAGCGGCAGTTGCTGTGAACAGGTGAGTCGCCGGACTTGGCGGCTGGAGAGGAAGAGTTCGAGCTGGGTGGCGGGGAACAGGGGGGGTTGTCCCCGCCACCAACCTGGTATCCACAGGGGGGGGAGGGATACCAGGTGCTCGCGGCACCGAAGTGCTGAAACCAATGTACCCAATTTCAAACCAATCTGGTGCATTGTCTTGCTACTAATTTACAACGGTTATCGGACCAATTGCGCTGTTTCTGCCGTAGCGGCAGGTCGCGACTAGTCAAACGCTCAACCAAACCGATCGGTTTCGGAAATTTGTGACCAAGCTCGCACGAATGCCCCGCGCATTTATCTGCGCGGGGCATTCGTGGAACAGCAAACTGGTCAAATGTCCATGGCCGTGGCCAGTGGGTTTCCAGCTTCCTACTGTTTGTAACTCGTAAGGAAGTTGCCAAACCGCTCGATTGCCACAGCAAGGTCACGGGCCCAGGGAAGGGTAACGATTCGCAGATGGTCATGATCGGGCCAATTGAAGCCCGTTCCCTGAACCATCAGGATTTTCTCCTGCAGAAGTAGATCCTGAACCAGCTTCTCGTCGTTGTGGATCTCGTGAACATTCGGATCCAGGCGCGGGAACGCGTACAGCGCACCACGCGGCTTGACACACGAGACACCCGGAATCATGTTGAGGCGTTCCCATGCGACATCGCGCTGCTCGAGCAGGCGTCCGCCCGGGAGGATGAGGTCCTCGATGCTCTGATGGCCACCGAGCGCCACCTGGATAGCGTGCTGACCCGGAACATTCGGGCACAAGCGCGTCGACGCCAAGAGGTCGAGACCCTCGAGGAAGCCGCCGGCGTGCTCCTTCGGGCCGGTGATCGCCACCCAACCCGAACGGTAGCCCGCAACGCGATACGCCTTCGAGAGACCGTTGAACGTCAGGCACAGAAGATCAGGAGCCAACGACGCAAGCGAGATGTGCTTGGCGTCGTCGTACAAGATCTTGTCGTAAATCTCGTCAGCGAGCAGAAGAAGCTGATGCTTGCGCGCCAGATCGACCAACTGCTGGAGAATCTCCATCGAGTACACCGCACCCGTAGGGTTGTTCGGGTTGATGACCAGCAAGGCCTTGGTCTTGTCGGTGATCTTGGATTCGATATCCGCGATATCGGGATTCCAGTCGTTGCCTTCGTCGCACAGATAGTGCACCGGAGTTCCACCGGACAAGCTGGTCATTGCCGTCCACAACGGGTAGTCCGGCGCTGGGATCAGCACCTCGTCGCCGTTGTTGAGCAGGGCCTGCATTGTCATGGTGATCAGCTCGGACACGCCGTTGCCGAGGTAGATGTCATCGACGTCCACCTCGGGGAAGCCGGGAACCAGCTCGTACCGAGTCACGATCGCGCGCCTGGCCGACAAAATGCCCTTGGACTCCGAGTACCCCTGAGCGTAGGGAAGAGCGGCGATCATGTCGCGCATGATCACGTCCGGTGCGTCGAAACCGAACGGTGCGGGGTTTCCGATGTTGAGCTTGAGGATCCGGTGCCCTTCCGCCTCCAACCGGGCGGCATGCGCGTGCACCGGTCCACGGATTTCGTACAGGACGTTCTGGAGCTTCGACGACTGCTCCAGCTCGCGCTGCGGCTGACGATGGCGGACGGGTTCTGGTGTGCTCACGAGTTACATGATTCCACCTGTGCGCAAGTGGATTCTTCCGGGCACGACAGAAGGTGCCGTCTGTTCGGTTGGCTTACACGTCGGTTGGCTTATTCTGGGGCGCATGACGCCGACCGACGTGATCGCAGCCCCGTACGGATCGTGGGCATCGCCCATCGACGCAGCAGATCTGGCCAACGGAGGTCACCCGGTAGAAGGTGGCCGCTACGTCGCCGACGAGGTGTGGTGGGCGGAGCTGCGGCCAACCGAAGGCGGACGCGTCGCGATCCGACGGTTGGGACTCGACGATCAGCCCGTCGACGTACTGCCCGCGCCGTGGAACGCACGCACCCGAGTTCACGAGTACGGCGGCGGCGCGTGGACGGTCACGGACGCCGGGCGGTTGGTTTTCAGTGAGTTCTCCGATCAGCGGGTGTACATCCTCGAAGGCCTCACGCCGCGAGCATTGACACCCCCGACGTCGTCATCGGTGCGATACGCGGATCTGTCGATCGTCGGAGCCGACGTGTGGGCCGTGCGCGAGTCCCACGCGCCAGGCGGCACGATCACGCGCGACATCTGCGCCATTCCGCTCGACGGATCCGGCGAGATTCGCGCCATCGTCGGCGGTTCGGACTTCCTTGCATACCCGCGGCCCTCCCCGGACGGAAGCAAGATCGCTTGGATCGCATGGAATCACCCGCAGATGCCCTGGGACGGAACCGAACTGCGGGTCGCGGATCTGGTCGACGGAGTGGCGGGTCCGCATCGAGTTCTTCTCGGCGGCACGGAAGAGTCAGTGCTGCAACCGGAATGGATATCGGGCGACGAACTGTACGTGGTCAGTGATCGCAGCGGGTGGTGGAATATCTATCGCGTGGGTACAGACGTGGCCGCGCTCTGCCCGGTTGATGCCGACTTCGGTGACGCGCTGTGGCAGTTCGGCGCCCGCTGGTACGAGGTGCTCGGCAACGGAAAACTGTTGACTGTGCGCACTTTCGGCACGGATACCCTCGCGGTGCTGGACCCGGAAACCGGCGACTTGCGCGACATCGACGTCTCCGGCGTCACCAGCATCGGCCTCATGCAGGTGCGCGATGATCAGCTGCTGATCAAAAGCGGCGGCGCAAAACTGGCTACCGGACTGCGTGAACTGGACCTCGGAACCGGAGCGCTGCGTAATGTTCGCCTGTCCGTCGACGCGCTTCCCGAATCTGCTTATCTCCCGGAAGCTCGAACCGTTGTTGCACACGGGCACGGCCGCGAAGTCCACGCATTTGCCTACCCGCCCCGCAATCCCCGCTACCGCGGCCAAGACGGTGAACTCCCGCCGTACGTCGCCTTTGTGCACGGCGGACCCACCGCGCACATCGCGCCAGCTCTGAACCTCGTGTACGCCTACTTCACCAGTCGGGGAATCGGCGTCGTGGACGTCAACTACGGCGGATCCACCGGATACGGCCGCGAGTACCGCAATCGTCTGCGTGGCCAGTGGGGCGTCGTAGATGTCCAGGATGTGATCACCGCGGTCACCGGACTCGCCGAGCAGGGGCTTGCCGACCCTGCCCGTCTGGCCATCGAAGGCGGATCTGCGGGCGGCTGGACCGTGCTGGCGGCGTTGACAACCTCCGACGTGTTTGCATGCGGCGCTTCCTATTACGGCGTTGCCGAGCTGGACGGCTTTGTCAAGGAAACCCATGACTTCGAATCGCGGTACATCGACGGACTGATCGGCCCGCTGCCCGAATCCGCAGCGCTGTACGCGGAGCGCGCACCGCTCAACAACGTCGACGGTTTGAACTGCCCGGTCCTGCTGCTGCAAGGTCTCGACGATCCGATCGTTCCGCCGTCACAAGCCGAACGCTTTCGAGATGCACTGGTATCGAAGGGCATTCCGCATGCCTACCTGGCCTACGAAGGCGAATCCCACGGCTTCCGTAAGCAGTCCACGATCATCAGTTCCCGCAACGCGGAACTGTCCTTCTACGGCCAGGTGCTCGGGTTCACGCCGCCAGGTGTTCCGCAGCTGAAGCTGTGGACTCACGAGGTGTAGCTGCTGCCTAGGAGGATCGTGACCGCCCAGTTCTTCTCGGGGACAAGATGAGTCACCGACGTACAGCCGTTGGTTGCGGCTCCTGCAGTGCCGGGGAAGAGGGTGAGTGCCACTGTAAGTGTCACTGCCACTGCAAGAGTCCGCGTGGCTGCAGACTAACCGGTCTGAACTTTTGGCGGATGGCCAAGCGGACAATTCGGGTACTTGGTCCTCGGGGATCAATGGTTGTGGGGAAGCTGACATGGTTTGTGTGCAGTGAACATGGTGTGCGGCACGCTGGTACGGGTGCTCACTGGGCAGAAACTGTGCTCACTTGCAGGGTTGGCTGGGCGGCCGGCTATGGGATGCGGCCGCGGTTGAATGCCGCACGGATACGATCCGAGACCACCTGCGGCGTCGACAAGTCCGCCCACGTCCACCGAACCACCTGCCAACCCGCATCCCGCAGACGGTCTTCGCGGAGCTTCTCCGCCCAGAGCACATCCCCAGGGGTGCGGCCGACGGGAACGAAGCGGCCGTACTTGACCCGGCCGTCGAACTCCCCGACAGTGCGATGCTCGCGCCACAGGAAATCGACACGAGCATCACCGATCTGAACTTGCGGTTCGGGTATCGGAAGGCGCTCGGAGACAAAGAGCGCCAAACTCCGTGACTCGCCGACGCTTTCGATCCGGCCGTCCATCGCGTCGATCGCATGAAAGGCATGGCGGTGCGACGGATGGCGCGGCACCCCAGCCAGATTTGAGGTGATGTCGGCCAGAGCGAGCGGTGTTCGGTGCAGCGCAGAGTTCCCCGCGACCAGGGCCGGCTCGAACGGTAGTGAACGGGCGAGGTCGACTACCGTGCGCGCAAGCGTTGTCACCTGCAGACCGTCGACGGTCGTGACTTCGTCCGCGGTGAACAACGCAGAGTGCACCTGCCTGTGAGTGGACGTGCTGCCGCCACCTCGACGGTTTCGAGTCAGGTGAACCAGGCGGAGCGGAGTGTTCCATAAATCCAGGCCGTGCAGCACTGCCGCTGAGGTATGACTGACAACTGCGTCGGCCTTGGCTGCCTTCGCTATCGCGTGGACCTGCAGACGATGGCGCGCATGTGCGTCGAGTTCGGAGAACGGCTGCGTCGACACGTAGGCGCCGCGATGTAGGCGGGTCCAGTCGCCGTGTGAACAGCTGCGACGGATCTCGGAGTCGGTGCCGCCGGTGGCGAGATGCTCGGGTCTGCGGACGATGTGCGGTTGTTCCCCCATGCCGAACAAGAACAATCCTGATGCGCCGGAGCCCGTCTGGGCCGACGGGTTTCTGTGCTGTGGATAGGTCGTGCAGTGTGCATAGTTTGAGTGCAGTGTGCAGTGAGCAGTGAGCAGTGTTTGTGTGTAGTGAGCAAGGGTTCCGGCGACCTGGAAGGGGTGCTCGCTACCCGGAAACCCTGCTCACTTACGAGCCCGGCAAACACGAACGCCCCCGCCGCAATGGCGAGGGCGTTCGATGACGTGATTACTACTTGCGGCCGGGAGCCTTTGCGCCTGCCTTGAATCCGAGCCCGCCCGGCTTTGCGGCCGGGGGAGCCTTGGGGGCCTGCGCAGCGGGAGCCTCAGCAGTTGGTGCCTCGGTGGCTGGTGCTTCGGTAGCCGGAGCTTCAGGTGCAGCTGCTTCTACTACCGGTTCGGCAGCGGGAGCCGGCGCTGCAGCAGCGGGCGCTGCCTTGCGTGCACCGGGAGCCTTTGCACCCGACTTGAATCCGAGCCCGCCGGCCTTGGCAACCGGCGGAGCCTTAGGAGCGGGAGTCTCGGCAGCCGGTGCTTCAGTGGCGGGTGCCTCGGCAACAGGAGCTGCCGGGGTTTCCGCAACGGGAGCCGGAGCTGCGGCAGCGGGAGCTGCCTTCTTTGCACCGGGAGCCTTTGCGCCCGACTTGAATCCGAGCCCGCCGGCCTTGGCAACCGGCGCAGCCTTGGGGGCCTCGGCAGCAGGTGCGGCGGGGGCCTCAGCAACGGGAGCAGGTGCAGCGGGTGCTTCGGCAGCCTTTGCGCCCGGAGCCTTTGCCCCACCCTTCATCTGCAAGCCCTTGCCGGGAGCCTTGGCGCCGGACGCCAGGCCCAGACCCTTCGGCTTGGCGGGTGCGGCCGGAGCAGCGGCTTCGGGTGCAGCAGTTTCAGGAGCGGGTGCGGCTGCAGCCTTTGCGCCCGGTGCCTTGGCAGCGCCCTTCATCTGCAGACCCTTGCCACCGGGAGCCTTGGCTCCGCCGGCCAGGCCGAGGCCCTTGGGCTTTGCGGCGGGTGCAGCTTCGGGTGCTGCGGACTCGGGAGCTTCGGCAGCTGCCGGAGCAGCTTTCTTGGCGCCGGGAGCCTTTGCCCCGCCTGCCATTCCGAGTCCCTTGCCGGGTGCCTTTGCACCGGGTGCTTTCGCGCCGGGTGCCTTGGCGAGGCCCTTCATTGCGAGGCCCTTGCCGGCGGCAGCGGGTGCTGCCGGGGTAGCGGCCGGAGCTGAGGGCTCGGCCGCGGGTGCGGCTTCTTCGACAACGGGTGCCGCGGCAACCGGTGCCTTCTCACGCGGGATCACCTTGATGTTCTCGGTGAGCTGGCTGGGTTCGAGGCGGGTGACGGAGTTCAGCATCAGCTGTGCGACGTCGACAACCTCAACGCCTTCTCCCTTGCCCTGTTCCTGGCGTGCGGTGACGCCGTCGTTGAGCATGACGCGGCAGAACGGGCAGCCCGTTGCGATCTTCTTGGGGTTGGTGGACAGCGCTTCGTCGACGCGGTCGACGTTGATGCGCTTACCGATGTTCTCTTCCATCCACATGCGAGCGCCACCGGCACCACAGCACATGGAACGTTCGCCGTGACGCGGCATTTCGACGAGCTTGGCGCCGGATGCTTCCATGAGTTCACGGGGTGCGTCGTAGACCTTGTTGTGGCGGCCGAGGAAGCACGGGTCGTGGTAGGTGATGTCTTCGCTCACCGACGCGACGGGGATCAGCTTCTTCTGGCGCACCAGGCGGTTGAGCAGCTGGGTGTGGTGCACGACCTCGTAGTCGCCGCCCACCTCCGGGTACTCGTTACCGAGGGCGTTGAAGCAGTGCGCACACGTGACGACGATCTTGCGCTTCTTCTGCTCGACACCTTCGAAGACGGAGTTGAGCATTTCGATGTTCTGCAGCGCGAGCTGCTGGAAGAGGAACTCGTTGCCGGCGCGGCGAGCGGAGTCGCCGGTGCAGGTTTCGTCGGCGCCGAGGACCATGAACTTCACACCCGCGGTCGCGAGCAGTTCCGCGACAGCCTTCGTGGTCTTCTTGGCGCGGTCTTCGTAGGCGCCGGCGCAGCCGACCCAGAACAGGTACTCGTAGTCCTCGAATGTGTCGGCGTCCTTGCCGTACACGGGGATCTCGAAGTCCATCTCGTTGATCCAGTTGAGGCGGTCCTTGGAGTTCTGGCCCCAGGGGTTGCCCTTGTTCTCGAGGTTCTTGAACAGGCCGGCGAGCTCGGACGGGAACTCCGATTCGATCAGGACCTGGTAGCGGCGCATGTCGATGATGTGGTCGACGTGTTCGATGTCGACCGGGCACTGTTCGACGCAGGCGCCGCAGTTGGTGCAGCTCCACAGGGTTTCGAGATCGATGACCGGTGCGAGTTCACCCTCGACCGTCTCGCCGACGAGTTTGCGCTCGGCTTCCTGGCGGGCGGCTTCGGGGATTGCGGCGAGGGCGGCTTCGTTGACGTTGCCGTCGGCGTCGACCAATCCGATTTCGTCGCCGCCCATGTCCTTGCGGCCACCGGCCAGCAGGTACGGGGCCTTGGCGTAGCCGTGGTCACGCAGCGACATGATGAGGAGCTTGGGAGAGAGCGGCTTTCCGGTGTTCCAGGCGGGGCACTGGGACTGGCAGCGGCCGCACTCGGTGCACGTGGTGAAGTCGAGCCAGCCCTTCCAGGAGAAGTCTTCGATCTGGCCGGCGCCGAGGGTGTCGGTGTCGGGATCGACGTTGTCCATCGTCAGGGCTTTGCCCGCGCTCATCATGGGCTTTGCCGCGCCGAGAGCAACGGTTCCGTCGTCTTCACGCTTGAAGTAGATGTTGAAGAACGCGGAGAAGCGGTGCCAGGCAACACCCCAGGTGATGTTGCGTCCGACGATATAGAGCCAGATCATGCCGGACATCAGCTTGATGAACGCAAAGATGGCCACCATCATGGCGCTGGCCGGGAGCAGCTTGGCCAGGTTCATGGTGAAGAAGTCGGTCCACGGATTGGCGTGACCGTAGGTCGCGATCTTGCCGGCCTTCACGAAGATCATGCCGAGGCCCTCGATGAGGACAACGGTTTCGACGAAGTAGGCAGCCTTGAAATCCGAGCCGCCGAAGCGGGACAGGCGGATCGGCAGGCGCGGGTGGTTGAGCTGGCGGATGACGATCAGCGTGGTGATGCCGATGACGGTGCCAAGACCCAGAATCTCGTCGACCAGGTGGTAGATGGCCCAGTTGCCGAAGATCGGCCAGTGGAACTCGGGGTTGAACGTCTGGCCGTAAGCCTCGAACCAGACGATGGCGCCGAGCAGGAAGCCGACCATGACAAGCCAGTGAGCCCAGCCGACGGTACGGAACTTCGCCATGCGCGTGTGCGCGATGAACTCGATGACCATCTGCTTGAAGCGGGGGAAGAACGGACGCCAGCGGTCTGGTGCTGATTGGCCGATTTGGACGACCTTCACCATCTTGAGCGCGCCACCGATGAAGGAATACCAACACACGAGGCTCAGCAGCACACCGATGGTGCCCAACGTGATCGTCAGGGCATTCATGTCGCGGCCTTTCATTTCAGGGCGACGCGTCGGCCACCTGGTAAGAGCCCACTGATACTAACCTGCCATATGTTACCCACCAGTAGCTTGATGTGTCGACCATGTATACCGGCGAGTAACCATGCTTGGCCTGGCGAGATCAATTATTCCGCAACGACGGGCTGGGCCGCTGCGCAAACTTATCTACCGTCACGTTAGGTGGTGTGCATCTCGCCCCTGTTAATCAGGCAGCCCTAACCTGCCATCTGCGCTGTTTTGGCGGTACCGACCGACCCGTCCGGAGCGAACGTACCTTTCGGCGCATCCAGGGCGATGAAAGGTACGTTCGCACCGGTAGGGGCGGGGGGAAAGGGCGCATTTGCGACAAAAAACTGTGGCCCACCTCGACAGGAGGTGGGCCACAGTAGGCGCGGTGCGATCAGTAGTCGCGGACTTTCAAGCCGGGGTTCTCGGCGAGGATGTCCTTGATGGGCGTTCCGTACTGAATCGGCTGAGGGCTACCGATCAGCGTTGCGGCCCGAGCGACCTCGCAGAAGGAAGATGTTGCGACCGTCGACGCGCTGGTGATGCCCAGTGCGCGGGTGCCGGTCATGATCGGGCCGCCACTGTCGCCCTGAAGGACGCAGATGTCGGTGGTGAAGAGGTTGGACATCGGCTGCTCCGAGACCACTGCATTGCGATTGACGCTGGTGACAACGCCGCAGCTGTAGCCGGTGGTCGATCCGGCCTTGCAGACCGGTGCGCCGACAACGGGATCGGCAACCCCGTCGATGTTGACGGATCGGTTGAAGGGAACCCGGACGCTGTTGTTGTCGAACCGGTACTTCGCCTGGTCGTCGATGTTGATGATCGAGTAGTCCCGCGGCCCGAACACGCTCTTGGCGAAGTATCCCACTCGCGGTCCCGGCTGGTTGTTGACGAGCGGGAAGGCTTCAGAGGCGTACTGCGTGCCTGCGGCGATGCGGTTGGGGTCGCAGTGTCCTGCGCTGATGTTGACGGTGCGACCGGAGGCATCGGTTCCGTTGAAACCGAAGGAACATTTGAACCCGTTGAAGCCGGAGATTCCGCCGAACGCGTCGCCGCCGAGCGCGGCGTCGCCGGTCAGGGAACCGGTGGCGGGGAGGAGGTCGACAACGATCGGCGGTACGGAGATCGGGACGGCGGCGTGGCGGACGGTTGTGTTCAGGAAGTCCGGCAGGGCCAGTCCGGCTGCCGGGTCTGCGGTCAACTCGACGCCGTTTCCGACAACGTCGATGGCGATTCCGCGAACGAGATCTGCGACGGCAGGTGGCTGCGACTCGAGCCAGGTGTTGAGTGCGGACACCTCGTTCTGCAATGCCGATTCACTTTGTGCCACGTCATTGACCTGGAAACCGGCTTTTTCGGCGGCCGAGCGAGCTGCATCGTTGCTCTGCCCGGAGGCCAGTGCAACAACGGCCTGCCCGAGGTCGTCCAGCCAGACTCCGGCAAAACTGTCGGGGAACTGCACCCGCGCGATGTCTGCGAACTCGGCAAGTTTCTGCGCGAGTTCCGAACGCGTCAGGTACTGATCAGGCGTCAATGCCAGATCGTGCTGAAGTGCCTCGGCGAGTTCGACGGGCAGATGTGCGGCCTGGTCGGACACACCGGGCGTCGATGGTTCGGCGCTCGCAACAGCGGCAATCGGTCCGAGGAGCAGCAGCATCGTCGAGCCGAACACTGCGGCGCGACGTGCGGTGGAGCTTCGCATGTGGGCCTTTCCGCTTCATTGACCGCGTGCGGCCCCCCTGGGTGCACGCGGATACGGCCCGCCTTTCGGCGAGCCGTATCGCAGTCGCACACGACTATAACGGGTTCTTCCCCACGAATCCCACCCGTTACAACGAGTGAGTTTCAGTGATCAGCCGATTGTGCGAACCCGGATTCCGGATCCGACGCCACCGCCGGAGGCTGCGTCTGCGGCCTGTGTGATGTTGTCGACGGGGATTCCGATGTTCGTGGTCCCACCCGACATGGCGAGGACAAGATTCGCTTCGGTGCAGTTGGGTGCGCCGGTGCTGTTGGAACCGCTCGTGATTCCCAAAGCCAGAGTTCCGGTGACGATGGCTCCGCCGCTGTCGCCCGCGAGCGTGCATGCTGTTCCGGCAAAGCCGCGAACGGTGCGCGATTCGCCGCCGGGTCGGACAAGCTGGATTTCGACCTGATCGGCTGCGACCACGCCACACGTGAACGAGCTGGCCTGACCGGACTTGCACATCGGTGCTCCGATGACGGGGCGTGCGGTGCCCGTGATCTCGAGTGTCGTGCCACCGGCGCCGCGCACCGATGCGCGGTCGAGTCCGGCGTCGACGCCTGCCTGGTTGAGCTTGATGACGGAGTAGTCGAGTTCTTCGCCGGCCTTACCTACCGCGGACTGGGCGAAGTTGCCGACCTGGAGGCTGTCGTCGATGTTCTGCGGGTTGGGCAGATAGACGGGTGCAGCGGTTCCCTCGGCCTTATTGCAGTGTCCCGCGCTGATATTGAGCGCATTGTCGTGACTGTCGACGGCATTGAATCCGAACGAGCAGACGGAGATGTCCTCGGTCGGTGTCTCGCGGATCGGACCCGGTGACGTGACATAGATGTCGCCGCCGAGTGCGCGAGCGTCGATCGCGCCGCCGCCATCCGGGCTGAGCCGAATTTTGGTGTTCTCGAGCATCGTGGGCAGGTTGAGTGCCTTGCCGACGGGGCTGTTGGCAACGTCGACGACAACCTGGTTGTTCAGTACGTCGATGGAGGTGGAGCTGACTGCCGTCGCGATATCGCCGGGCAGTTTCGCGATCCATCCGTTGACGTCGGCAAGGCTCTGTTCCAGACTGCCTGCGGAGACCGGTGCCACATGCGTGACGAATCCGTCGGCTGCGGCGACGCGTGCTGCATCGGCGCTGGTTACTGCCACAACCGGTTGACCGTCGAGGTTCATCCACGAGCCCGCGTAATCGCCGGGGCGCGAGGACCGGAAGCTTTCCGCGTACGCACCCAACTCCTGGGCCTTGGCGGCGCGATCGAGATATTCCTGTGGGGAAATCTTCAGATCTCGGCTGATCGCCTCGACCAGTTCGGCGGGTAGCTGATCCGCGGAGAGCTGTTCGACTGATGATTCGGATGTGGGTTCTGCCGGCTGCGCCAAAGCTGTAGCTGAGAACGATGTTGCGAGCAGAAGTGCCGAGGCGCCGACCAGAACGGTCCGGATCGCCGACGAGTTACGCATGAAATCCCTTCGAGTCTTTCGGCCGTAACGCCGGAAGGTACCGCCCCACCATAGGGGAAGGCTCCGATGTGAGGTCGGGCGCCTAGGTCGAGGGAAGTCGATATGTGCAGCTAGGGAGTTGTTTCTGGTGCCTGTTCGGGATCGACGGGCTGCGGGTCGACAGGCTGCGGGTCGACCGGTTCGGGATCGACAGGCTGCGGATCGACCGGTTCCGGATCAGTTGTGCCAGGGTCGACGGGATCGGTCTGTTCGCCGCCAACGTCGTAGTCGTCCACGGCGGGGATCTCGGATGCGAGCGGTTCGACGCTCTCGTCTTCGGTCGGAACGTCGTCGAACTCGTCGACCAGAAGGGCGTCCTGGGTGGGAGCCTGATATCGCGGGGTCGGCGTGCGGTTCTGTGGGACGACGGCCACGGGCGCGGCAGTGGGGAATTGGATCGGAACCTCGCGAAGGGGCGCGGGATCGGTGGGCGGCGCTATTTCGGCATACGCCGGGACGGCGGCGTCACGAATTTCCGGCACCTGCGTTGTGGGGGCGTTACCGATCAACACCGCGAGCGCGCATGCCGCGGCAGTCAAGAGACCGGCGACGGCGGCTGCGAGGTAGACGGGCCGCCGACTCGGTGCGTCATCTGTGCTGAGGATGTCTTCCGTCTCCGGCACATGCTCGATGTCGGGGACAGCAGCAATCGGCGCGCGGGGAACAGCCAGAATCGCGGCTCCCCGTGCCGAGCGTTCACCCGTGGTGATGTCGGAATCGAGGTTGTAGGCGCCGAGGGTCGCGGAGTGGGGCGCAAGTTCGATGTAGTCGAGATCCATGCTGTCGAGCGCGGTTCGCAGCGTGTCCACAGATCGAGCCGAGAAGTTGGGAGGGATGGCGGCGACAATGCGCAGCGGCTGATCGGTGAGGCTGTGCACTTCCGCAACGAGGCAGTACAGCGCGGTTGCGACCAGTTCTTCACCGCGCGTCCGCTGGGTGGGAGCCGCTTCGTTGTCGGTAGTGACTCGGTCGAGGAACCGTCGTACGCCCGGTGAATGTGTGTGGGCAGTACCCAGTGCGATAGTGCCGTCCGGCGCGTGGTGCAGCACGGACTCGTGGTCGATGATCACCGGTTCGGCGTCGGGCACGGCGATCACCGCAGTGCAACGTGTGTTGCCGACATCAAGTCCGACTCCCCAGGTCACGGCGTCCCCCTCAGTGGCTATCGCATCGCATCGCGCAACAAACATGCACTGGCTGTGGAAACTACCATTCGAAAGCTCGTTTGTGCCAGAAGGGTGAATATTCAGCTAATTCCGGTTCTGGGTCGTGAGGCTGCGCAGGACTACCAGGAGTTCTGAACGGGACTGCGCTCCGACTTTCCGCTTGATGCGCGCGACATGATGTTCGACGGTTTTCGCGGAGATGTAGAGGCGCTCACCGATTTCGCGGTAGGTGAGCCCGAGTACGACAAGTTCGGAGATCTGGTGTTCGCGCTCGGTCAAGGGCGAGTCGGGGAGTGCGTTGGCATCTTCTCTCGAGGAACCAGGCTCAGGTGTGTTGACCCGAAAGGAGCGCGCGAGCTGAAGCAACGTTGTTGCGGACTTGGTGTCGGGTGCCCGAAGCGCGGCCTCTCCCGCAAGGCGCGCGGCGTCCCACGAGTGACCGATTCGATTCAGAGTTCGTGCAGCGGTCTCGATTTCGTCGCCGCTCACCGTTCCTTGAAGGACAAGCAGCCATTGGCGGCCGGCTTCGGCGAGACCCGCGGAATACGAGTGGATCTTGGCTGATTCCGCGAGCGCACGCGCGTGCGGCAGCAGATCAGCCGGCGATTGTCCCAAAATCGCGGCCTGGACGCCGTACCAGTGAAACAGCGACGACCACAGCGGCGGATCGCCGAGCAGCCGTAGCAGATCCTGAGCCTCGTCGATGAGATGGTCGACGTGTTCCGTATCGCCGAGACGAACTGCGGCCAGCCACAATTCGCAGATCGGCAACAGATCGAGCAGATTGACGCTGCATTCGAAGAGGGTTCCCGACGCGCGAGACCACGTGCGACGCACGTCCTCGAGGTCCCCGAATCTCCGGGCGACACCCACTTCCAACGCTAGGAGAAACAATGTGTCGCGCTGGCCGAGGGAATCCGTGAGCGCTGATTCGGGGATGTCGGCGACGGGGTTTTCACTGCCGGCGAGCAGTGCTGCCCACGCGGCGAGAATCTGGTGACGGGCCCACAGATGGCTGGATGTGTCGTGCGCCGGGGTTGCTTTCGCCAGAACGTCTCTAGCCCGATCATGTGCTCCGGTGTGCATGAGTGCAGTGGCGACGATGGCAGCAGGGGAGTCGGCCTGAAAGCGCGAAGCCCCAGGAGATCGAGGCAGTGTCAGCGCCCGGGACATCGTGTTGAGCGCAAGCGGAGGCGGCCCCGTCAGCGACTGCATGAGTCCACGGGCGAGCAGGCCGGTACCGGTACTGCCTGGCGATGGTGCGCCGCTGGTTCCGGCGAGCATCGCCGTGGCGTCGTCGATGCGGCCGGACGCGACGAGGAGGATCGCCCCGAATGCCGATTCCGCGTCTGCTCGCGCGGGGCCGAGCCACGCGTAGAGTTCTGCGCCGGAGGCGATCTGACCGCACACTGCGGATACCGCTGCTGAGATTCGCACTGCAACAGCTAGATCGGCGTCTTGTGCGCTCTGATCGCCGAGTATCGAATCTGTCAGGCTGACAGCGGTATCGAGGTCGCCGCGCGAGGCCGCGCACTCCGCGTGGTGCAGCATGGTTTCGGCAGAAGGGGATTCGATCACCGCAGCCCGCTGATACAGGTCCGCGGCCGCAGCGGGGGTGGCGCGCTTGGCGTGCTCGTAGAAGTGGTGTGCGATCCCCGAGTGACATACTCCTGCATCAAAAAGTCGCACAGCGGTGTCGATATCGAGAACGCCCGCTTCGATGCGCCGGTCCAGTATTCGATCCAGTGTCGCGCGCTCCGGGCCGACTCCGAGAGGATGCGCCAGTGATTCGACGATCGCGGGGGATTGCGCAGCAAACAGTCCCGTTCCCAGCGCGCGATCGAATGCGTCGCTCGGACCGCCGAGTTCCAGTTCGTCGGGCGCGAGATTGTGCACGATACTCGAGATGTGCAGAATCTCGCGTTGCCGGGCATCGAGCGCACCCACGGTGCGGGCGAAGTACCCCCGAAGTGCATCGTCGACGGTCTGACGCCCCCGAACCGGCGACCGAAGGGCCGCGTCGAGGGCTCCGAAATGTCCACCCGACAAGAACTCGAGATCGCTGGCTTCGTCCGGCGCGAGTGAATGCCCGTACCCGTTCGCGAGTGCCTGAATATCCGAGCAGCGCAAACGGTCCAGGTGGAGTACCGAACCTGACGCGGAGAAGTCGGCCGCAGTGCCGGCCAGACGCGGATCGACCATGTCCGTCGCCACGATGGCTGAGATGTTGGTGCGTCGCAGCGTTTCGAGGACCTTCGCAAGCTCGGCCGCGTCGAGGTCCAGCGCGTTGTCGATCAAGAGAACGGTATCGGGCCCACGGTCGTCTCCGGTGAAATCGGCTGTCACGACGACGGCTTCGCGGCCGATCAAGCGTCGGTGCACCGCTGCGACAAGCTGTGGCCGAGCACTTGCACCGGAACCGGTGACAAACAATCTCAGCGGTTCGGCGTCCAGGTCGATAGTGCTCAGAAGGTCACGGATATAAGGAGATTCACTGTTCACGACGCAGCCTCGGCTATCCGACGGGAAAGCGTGGGATGGCCGTTGGCAGTGTCAGTTGGTCCGGGAATTGCGGCGCGACAACAACGGGAAGCTCCGGAACCTCGAACGCGGGGACCTGTGGAATCTGAAATGGCGAACCGGAGTCGACGTTCTGCTGGGCGGTCGTGGGATCGGAGTTCGGCTGCGCGGCAGCAGGTGGGTCTGTGGCTACTGGTGCGGCGGGCGCACCCGTTCCGGCAGCCCCCGTCGTCGCGACGCCCACAGATCGGGTGCCGGGGGCGGGCGACCCGGTGACGGCGACGGCCACGCCCGTCGACGGCGCGGCGTCGGCCACCGGTTCGGAGCCCGATGGCGCGCTCGGGTTGGACGTTATTGCCGAAGTAGGGGATTCGATACTCGGGTCGGCGGAACTCGAAGCGGGTTTGATCTTGTCCACTGCGGTACCGATTCCGAGTCCACCAGCCGCGAGGATCGCACACGCGCCGACGACAGCTGCGACGATGCCCACTCGGGACGAGCGCCGCGCCGCCGATGTGGCCTCGGGGTCCGAAGTAACAACAATCGGTGTCGAGAATGCCGGAACGGGAATCGGTTTCGGCTGCGAATGTTCGACGGCAGTAGCGGTATTTCCTATTGCGGTTGCGCGAGTTGCAGCTCCGGCCGCCGCGCAGGATCGTGGATCCGGTGCGGCGATCATCGGTACTCGGAGTTCGGACGACAACAGTTCCGCGACCAGTGGGATGGACGAGCTACCGCCCGCGAGAACAACATGACTGACGTCGTTCGACTCGACACCGGCTGATCGCATCGCCTCGTATACCAAGGCAACCGATCGTGTGATCGCGGGACGGAGTAGGTCTTCGAGTTCAGACCGGACAAGCCGTAGGTTGTGGGAGCCGCCGGGAAGATCAACGTGGACAACCGTTTCGGTATCGAAAGACAGTGTCTCTTTGGCCTCGCGAGCGTGGCCACGCAGCGCTGTCAACGCGTCGAGCGTTTCCGGCATGGACGTGTCGATGTGTGTATCGCGGTCGAATTCAGCGAGCAGATGCATCGTGACAAGATGATCGAAGTCGTCTCCGCCGATATCGTCGGAGTGCAGGGGCTTGCCGACGATCGTGGTATTCCCACCAGTGGTGGTCACGACAGTGACGTCGAGCGATCGGGCACCCAGATCGAAGACAACGGTGAGCCCTTCCGAATCGGGGTGACCGGAGGTGCGCAACCAGTCCACCACGGCGATCGGCTCCGCGACCAGCGTCGTATTTACCGCGGTGGCGTCGTGAATCATTCTGGTAGACAGGGCGTTTTCCAATGTCGAAACCGCGTGACGGCTCCACCAGGCGGGATGGGCGATGACAACGTGGCTCGGCTGGTCGTGATCAGCAAGAGCGTCGCGCATCAGCGTCGTAATCGCTACCGCGGTGAGGTCCTCGCCGCGATGTGGGGTCCCGTCGGCGGAGAACAGCGGAACCGGGTCACCCACGCGTTCCACGAAATCGGTGAAGACGCTGCTCGGGTCCAGTTGAACGACACTCTCGCTCCGCACGGTACGTCGGGAGCTTGCGGGGGCGTCGTCGAGTTTGTCGACGACGGCCACCAGAGTTGTCGAGCCGATACCGATGCCGAGCCCTGCCTCCATGAAAGTGAACTCCTCGGTAGTGGATGGTCGAACGCCCGTCGCAGTTGTCTGCAATGTCGGGATGAAGGACGGGTTTGTTACTCCCCGGAGGCTCCTCGCTGCGAAGTAGGGGAGCGATCCCCTATCGGGGGCAAATCCCCTAACGCCGATACCGGGGGATTCTCTCTGCGGTCTGCAGTAGGAGTGGGGGCGTTCCCCGTTGGGGTCGGCGCTCGATCGACTTAGCGTTGACGGCAGTCGATTCGCATGCAGCGAAGCACCATCCGCTCGAACCGCGATACTCACCAAGATTTCAGGAGAACCCATCATGGCTACCAATGCCGTACTCGAATTCATTCTCGGTCTGTTGCGTGACGACGAGGCCGCCGCTCAGTACTGCGCAAATCCCGTCGCAGCACTCAATGCAGCCGGCCTGTGCGAGGTGAGTCCTGCCGACATCGTCGCCGTTGCACCTCTTGTTGCCGAGTCCGGACTTTTTGCCGGAGCGGGCGCTGACCTGTCCGCGATCGTCAACGCCGGAACCCAGGCAGCCGGAGTGCTCGGCGGCACCCTGGGCGGCGGACTGGGCGCTGGCCTCGGTTTGGGAGGCAGCGTCGGTCTCGGCGCGGGAGCCGGATTGGGTCTCGGCGGCGCGCTCGGTGGTGAGTTCGGTGGTGGCATCGACGTCGCCGGTGATTTTGCCGCGGCACTGAGCGCTGCCCTCGCTATCGGTGGCGACATCAGTGCGCAGCTCGGAGCCGCTTTTGGTGGCGTCATCGAGGCTGGTCTGGGGCTTGGCTCGGCTGTTGATCTGGAGGGCGTTCTCGATATCGGAGCACAGCTCAGTGCGGCTCTGAGTGGGGCGCTCGGCGTGGGTGGCTCTCTCACCGCTGAGTTGGGTGCGGCGCTGGATGCTGCGATTGCCGCGGCCGGTGGGCTGGACTTGGCGGCCGGGCTTTCCGGAGCGTTGGCGCCGGTGTTCGCGGTCGGTGGGGATATCGGTGCGGGTCTCGGTCTGGCACTCGGCGGAGTGCTCGACGGCGCCGCTAGCCTCGACGGACTCCTCGCTCTCGGCGGTGGGTTGGGTGCCGGCCTGTCAGGCGCACTCGAATCGGCGTTGGCACTCGGTGGTGGCATCGACGTCGCCGGTGATTTTGCCGGTGCTCTGGGCGCGGCGCTCGGATTCGGTGGGGACATCAGCTCGCAGCTCGGAGCTGCTTTTGGCGGAGTCCTCGAAGCTGGTCTCGGTCTCGGTTCCGTGGTTGATCTGGGGGGAGCTCTCGACGTCGGAGCTCAGCTCAGTGCGGCTCTGAGTGGGGCGCTCGGCGTGGGTGGATCTCTCACCGCTGAGTTGGGTGCGGCCCTGGACGCTGCGATCGCCGCGGCCGGTGGGCTGGACCTGGCGGCCGGGCTTTCCGGAGCGTTGGCGCCGGTGTTCGCGGTCGGTGGAGATATCGGTGCGGACCTCGGCCTGGCACTCGGCGGAGTGCTCGACGGCGCCGGGAGTCTTGACGGGCTTCTCGCTCTCGGCGGCGGATTGGGCGCAGAGCTGTCGGGCGCACTGGAATCGGCGTTGGCGCTGGGCGGTGGAATCGATCTCGGCGGCGATCTGAGCGCTGCCTTGTCCACTGCACTCGCGGCCGGCGGATCGATCGGCACCGACCTCGGAGCGTCTCTCGGCGGCACGCTGGGGGCCTTGACGGACGTCAGCGCACTGACCGGCCTGGCCGGCGATCTTGATCTCGGCGCCGTACTCAGCGGGGCGCTGACAAGCGCACTGGGAGTGGGCGGAAGTCTCGACACCGGGGTGGAAGCTGCATTGGCAGGCGCTCTGGATTCGGCTCTGGCTCTCGGCGGCGGACTTGACCTCGACGCCGTACTTGGCGGAAGCGCGGATCTCGGAACCGAGCTTTCCACGGTGCTGTCCGGTGCTCTGGGCGGCGGAGGATCGGTCGGAGCAGACCTCGGCGGCGCACTCGGCGGCGTGTTGAACGGATCCACAGGCTCGGCAATCGGCGGCGACGCCGTCGCAGGGCTTGGTGCGTCGTTGGATGCAGCACTGAACGCCGGCGGATTCGATACCGGTTCGATCGGCGCAACCCTGCCCAGCCTCGACCTGGGGGCCGTGAACCTCGGTTCCGTCAGCGCGGATCTGCCGGAACTCGATCTCGGCAGCTTCTCGGCCGAGGGGCTGGATATCGGCGGGGTCAGTGCGGGCCTGAACTCGACGGTTGGCGGCGTGCTTGACGCAGGTGCCGGTCTCGATGCAACAGCCGGCCTCGACGCGGTCACTGATGCGGCGACGCAGATCGGTGGCTCGCTCGAGGGCGCACTTGGCGGTTCAGGCGCACTCGGTGGATCGTTCGATGGCGGTCTGGGCGGTTCATTCGACGGCGGTCTTGGTAGCTCGACCAACCCCTGGTCGTCGATCGACGCCAGCGACGTATTCGGGACCGGATCAAGCGGATCGCTGGCTGCTGATTCCTCGGAGTCGTTGTTCGCGCCGGACTCGGTTGCCGACGTTGTCGAGCAGGTCGATCCGCTGGCAGTACTCGACAACCTGCACCCCTGAGTCAGCGGGTAGGGAAACGGACTGATGTAACAATTCCGGCCCTGTGTGCGCTAAGCGTGCAGGGCCGGAATTGCCGAATCGGAAGAACTGCGAGTCGACGGAACACATGGAAACTGCAGCGGATCAGGTCAGCAGTCGTAAGGCACGCGTCGCGTCGGCGGCCGCGTCGTTGCTCGATCGAACGGCGGTACTTGCGAGAGATATCGATCGATCCGATCTGGTCGCACGCGCCGAGAGCGCGCTGGTGCGCGTCACCGATCCCCGGATTCGCATCGTTGTTGTAGGCCCGCTCAATCAGGGCAAGAGCCAGTTCGTGAATTCGCTGCTCGGTTGCGACGTGTGTTCCGTCGGAGACGACGAGACAACGGCCGTTGCGACGGTAGTTCAGTACGGGGAAACCGCTGGCGCAGAGCTGGTTCTGGCCGAACCTGGTAGTGAGCCTCGGAGAGTTCCGCTCCCGCTCGACGAGTTGCTCGGCATAACGCCCGCAACACCACGGGCCGACGGACGGGAAGTCCTCCGCATCGACGTTTCCGTTCCGAGCCCGCTGTTGGCCGACGGGCTGGTCTTCATCGACACACCGGGCGTCGGAGGGCACGGAAATCCGCATGCTGCTGGAACTTTGGGACTGATTACGTCGGCAGATGCGGTGCTGGTGCTCTCGGATTCCAGTGCGGAGTTCACCGAGCCTGAAGTCGCGTTCATCCGGCAGGTCCTGAATCTGTGCCCCGTTGTTGCCGGTCTTGTCAGCAAGACGGATCTGTACCCTCACTGGCGTCGGATTGTCGAAGCAAATCATGGTCACCTGCAACGCGCCGGCCTCGAGCTTCCGCTGATTCCGATATCTTCCGTCCTGCGATCACATGCGCTGCGCTTGGACGACCGGGAACTCGATGCGGAATCCGGATTTCCCGACCTCTATCAGTTCTTGCGGGACAAGGTTGTTGCGCGCGGCGAGGCAAATACGCGGCGAGCGGTGGTGATGGACGTGCAGTCCATTGCCGCCCACTTGTCGCTGGAAATGGGCAGTGAGCTTGCGGCGCTGCGTGATCCGTCGACGGCGCAAGCAGCAGTGGCCGGATTGCATCGGGCCAGGGAAGTGGCAGAAGAACTGCACAAGAAGACCTCCCGCTGGCAGCAGAGCCTTGGCGACGGAATCGCAGATCTCGCTGCAGATATCGATCACGACCTGCGTGACCGTCTGCGCCGCGTCACCCGAGCGGCCGAGGAAACCGTCGACGAGTGTGACCCGGGCAAGGACTGGGATGCCGTCGGGAGTTGGCTCGAGCAAGAGATCGCCACAGCCATCGGAGACAACTTCGTCTGGGCGCATGATCGTGCGCAGTGGTTGGCGGAGGTAGTGGCCGAACACTTCGCCGAAACCGGTGACGTGGCGCTGCCGCAGATCGACCTTGCCGACACCGACGCTTTCCTCGAACCTGTTGCGGCGCTGTCGGATCTCGAATCCGGCCGTATCGGCATCACGCAGAAAGTTCTGGTGGGCATGCGCGGTTCGTACGGTGGCGTCCTGATGTTCGGGCTGATCACCACGATGATGGGTATGGCGTTGGTGAATCCGATCTCGATCGGTGCCGGAGTTCTGCTTGGCACCAAGGCTTATCGTGAAGACAAGCAGACACAGGTGCTGAAGCGCCGGGCCGATGCAAAATCGGCGATCAGGCGGTACGCGGACGACGTGAGTTTCCAGGTGGGCAAGGAATCGAAAGACCGGCTCCGCCTGGTGCAGCGGCTCCTGCGTGATCATTTCACCGACATCGCCGAGCAGGCTTTGCGATCGATCAACGAATCGTTGCGAGCGACGCAGGAGGCGGCCAAATTGGAATCGAGCGAGCGGGCAGGACGTATCGCGCAGCTCGAGGAGAATCTGCGTGCGGCAGAGGAATTGACCACGCGTGCCGGATCGTTGGTCGGCGAGCGAGTACCGGCCGGCCGGTCTCGGAAGGCTGAGGTCGGAGCATGAATGTCACCGCCACGGAGTCGGCGCGCACGTTGATCGAGCAGGCGCGAGGATTTTACGTCGACAGCCCGGAACTCTGTGCTCAATTGGACGAGTGCGCGGCGCGGTTGGACGAGCCGCTGCGGGTAGCTCTGGCTGGTTCGCTCAAGGCCGGTAAGTCGACACTTCTCAATTCTCTTGTCGGGCAGGATATTGCACCGACTGATGCAACCGAATGCACACGAGTTGTCACCTGGTATCGAAACGGCACGACGCCGAAGGTAAGCGCTACGGACTCCAGCGGCACCGAGTTCCACATACCGGTGGCACGCAACAGCGGCCGGCTGACGTTCGATCTGGGTGAGCGAACATCAGAGATCGTTGATCGAATCGACGTGGAGTGGCCGTCGTCGGCGCTGGCGCGCATGACGATCATCGATACACCAGGCACGTCGTCGCTGTCCACCGACGTGTCGGCCCGGACGTGGAAAGCCCTTGTTCCCGACGACGGGGTGCCCGGCGCTGATGCCGTCGTGTATTTGCTGCGGGCGCTGAATGCGACTGACCTGCAGTTCTTGACGAAGGTTGCCGAACACGTCGGTGGTGAATCAGGTCCGCTCGGTGTGATCGGGGTGCTCTCGCGCGCGGACGAAGTGGGCGCGGGCCGAATGGACGCGATGGCGTCGGCCGATGATGTGGCGGGACGGTTTGCCGAGGAACTCGGCCGCTCGGGCCTGTGCCAGTCGGTGGTTCCGGTCGCCGGACTGTTGGCACTGGCTGCCCGAACTTTGCGGCAGAGCGAGTTTGCCGCGTTCGCGGCGCTTGCCGAGGTGCCTGCAGCCGATCTGAGCTCGGCGATGCTGTCGGCGGATCGTTTTGTCCGCGAAGATAGTTCGCTGCCAGTGGATGCGGCGATGCGGGCTCAGTTGGTGGAACGGTTCGGGCTGTTCGGGATTCGGCTGGCGGTGACGTCGGTCAAGTTGGGCGTCGGCGATTCTCCCACGCTGGCAGCGGAATTGCTCCGCCGCAGTGGATTGGACGAGTTGCGTCGGGTGATCGACGTTCAGTTCGGCCAGCGCGCCGACCAACTCAAATCTCATACAGCGCTGGTGACACTGAGCCGACTGCTCGAACGCAATCCGCGCGAGAACACTGCACCGATCGCAGCGTCGGCGGCGCGACTCCTCGCCGACGTGCACGGTTTTCGCGAACTTCGACTGCTCGGGCGGCTCGGATCGGTTCACACCGATCTCTTGCCGGACGATCTCGCAGCGCTGCAGCGATTGATCGGTGGCCACGGAATCAGAACGCACGAGCGCTTGGGGGCGGCAGAAGGGGAGAGCCTCGATGCTCAGCGGGCCCAGGCCGCGGACGCAGCGCAGCGGTGGCGCACATTGTCGTCGCACCCACTGTTCGATCAGTTCACAGCGAGAGCGTGTCAGGTCGCAGCGCGCAGTGCGGAAGGTGTACTCGCGGAAATCGTGGCCGAATAGGGATGTCATTAGTCCTGCGCGAGCGAGCTGACGGATCTATGTTGAGTTCGGAATGATCCGGACAAAACGCCTGGTTCGGATTCGGCCTCGTTGGGAGCAGCCCTATGTCGAACGACATCACGTCGAAGTCTCCGGATCGTGCCACGTACGTACTCGGCACACTCATTCTGGTTGCGGCGGTGGCAAACCTCAATCTGTCGGTGGCCAATGTTGCCCTGCCTGACATCGGCAAGGCGTTCGACGCGAGTCAGACGCAACTCAATCTGATAGCCGTCGGGTATTCACTGGGATTGGCAGGCACAGTCCTGTATCTCGGTGCGGTCGGTGACCGGTACGGCCGCAAGATGCTCCTGGTGACGGGTATGGCGTTGTCGATTCCGGCGTCACTCGTCGCGGGGTTCGCAGGCGGCTTCGAAGTATTGTTCGCGGCCCGCATCGTCGGTGGTATCTCGGCGGGCTTGGCGTTTCCGACAACGCTGGCGATCATCACGGCACTGTGGGCGGGGCCGGCGAGGACAAAGGCGATCGCGATGTGGTCTGCGATCGGTGGCGCGATTTCGGCTCTCGGCCCGATCGTTTCCGGGGCGTTGCTCGAGAAGTTCGATTGGGGCTCGGTCTTTTTCGTGACCCTCCCGTTGGCTCTCCTGGCCTTGGTGTGCGCGGTGATTCTGGTTCCCGCCCATGTCAACGAGACCACCGATCCGGTTGATCATCTCGGAGGAATCGTGTCCGTCGTTTTCATCGGGGCGCTGGTGTTGTCCATCAACTTCGCACCGGTCAAGGGCTCCGGAACAATGGCGTTGGTCCTGGGCGCGATCGCACTGGTCGCCGGTATCGGGTTCTTCCTGCAACAACGACGCGCAGTCAATCCACTGTTCGACCTCCACGTAGCCGCTCGTCCCACCTTCTGGGTAGCGGCCGTTGGCGGCTTGGTGGTGTTCGGTTCGCTCATGGGCGCAATGTTCATCGGCCAGCAGTTCCTGCAGAACGTACTGAGTTACTCGACGCTGGCGGCGGGTGCGGCCATCATTCCGGCCGCTCTGGCGATGGTGATCGTTGCGCCGCGGTCGGCGACGATGATCGAAAGGTACGGCGCCCGTGTCACTCTGCTCTCCGGTTACCTGTTTGTGGTTCTCGGATTGTTTGTCGCGCTGTTCATGTGGAACGAAAGCACACAGTACTGGCAGGTCGCGCTCGCCTACGCGCTTGTCGGTATCGGCGTCGGCCTGGCCGGCACACCGGCATCGCGTTCCCTCACCGGGTCCGTTCCCGTACACCGCGCAGGTATGGCGTCGGGTACCTCGGATCTGCAACGCGACCTGGGCGGCGCCATCATGCAGTCCATTCTCGGTGGAATACTCACGGCCGGGTACGCAAAATCGTTGGGGAATGCGATCTCGTCATCGCCGGAAGCATCCCAGGTAACCCCCGAAACTCAGGCCGCACTCACCAAATCGTTCTCCAGCGCCGAAGTTCTGGCAGAGCGCTACCCGCAATACGCGGATCAGATCATGACCGCCGCCAAAAGCGCCTTCCTGGACGGCGATACCAAGGCCTACATTGCGGCAATCATCATCGTGTGCGTCGGCGGCGTGGTGGTGACGTTCTTCTACCCGCACCGCGAGCGCGAGCGTGTACTGCTGGCGCAGTACGCGGCGGAATCCGATCTCGCAGAGGAGAAGAGTTGAGCGCGCTCTGGTACTGATGGAAGGATGCCACAGCTACTGCACATCGATTCCTCTGCCGACCTCCACGCGTCGACGTCCCGTGAACTCACCGCGTTGTTCGCTCAGACGTGGGCCGAGATCAGCCCTGACCATGAGGTAGTCGGGTTGGATCTGCACCGGGATCCGCTGCCACACCTCTCGGACGCGGCCCTGCACTACGCACAGCGGCTGCGAGTGGCTGGAGAGCAGCCGGCCGCCGATTCGGAAGCACTGCAGGCTCGCGTCATCGAGCAACTCGCTGCTGCGGATGTTGTCGTGATCGGTGCACCGATGTACAACTGGTCGATCCCGTCCACGTTGAAGGCGTGGATCGACTACGTGCATGTCCTGGGAACGACTGTGCCTTTTGATACGCCGCCTGCTGGAACTTCTGCTCAGCCCATGGCGGGTAAGCCGGTGGTGATCGTGTCCAGTCGCGGAAACACCTATGCGCCGGGTTCCGGGAACGAAGGCGATGACCATACCGTGCCGCCGCTCGTTCAGGTGTTGGGTGTTTCGATGGGTATGAACGTCAGCGTTATCACCGCGGAACTGACTTTGGCGCAGCGTATTCCGCCCATGGCACCGCTGATCGAGCAGGGGAAGATCAGCCTGAGCGCTGCCCGTGATTCGTTGATCGATCTTGCCCGCACGCTGGGGGCGTGATCAGGACCGGGCGAGCGCCGAGATCATCGACGCCACATCTGCCGGATCCGCGTCGTAACCCGGGAAATAGCAACATACTTCGGTGGCATGATTTCCGAATCGTCGCCGGATTTCGGTAGCGCATTCTTCCGGTGTGCCGACGACAGCAAGAGTTGTCAGCATGGGATCGGTTATCAGTGACGCCATTTCGGCGTACCCGCCTCGCTTGGACAGCGCGTTGAGCTGGGGCTGTACGTCGCCCCAACCTTCGATGTCGAGCACGGGCCGGTAGGCAGGGGTCGAGCCGTAGAACGAGAGCAGGCTGCGGACTCCGCGGGCCGCTGCATCCAGTTGCTCGCCGCCACGTCCGACGCCCACGATCACCTGCGGGATGATCGTGAATTCCTCTCGGGTTCGGCCGGATTCGTGGAGGCCGGCGTCGACGGCCGGCAGGGTTCGCTCGAGGAAATGGCGCTCGGAGTGGAACGGCATGACCAGCAGACCGTCGGCCACTGCCGCCGAGGTTCGCGTCATGATCGGCCCGAGTGCGCCCATCAGAATCTGCGGGCGACCGAACGGGTTGGGGCCGGGGTTGAAGGTGGGCGGCATCAGGGTGTGGGTGAAGAACTCGCCACGGAAGTTCAAGGGAGTTCCGTGTTCCCACGCGTCGAAGATCGCGGTGATCGCGCTGACGGTTTCCCGCATGCGCGCCGCCGGCCGCGACCACGTTGCGCTGTAGCGCTTCTCGATGTGCGGTTTGATCTGCGAACCGAGCCCCAAGCGGAACCGTCCCCGGCTGAGAAGTTGGAGATCGTTCGCGGAATGTGCCAGGTGCATCGGGCTGCGGGGGAGCGCGATGGCGACATTGGTCATGAGGTCCAACTCCACCGACGACGCGGCTTCCACGAGCGGGAAGAAGACGTCGTGTGGGCCTTCGAACGTGAAAAGCCCACCGGCGCCGGTCTGGGCAAGTTCGCGACTGCGGGCGGCCCCGTTGCCGGGTGCGGAGTCGAGCTGAATGTGAACTTTCATCGGCGCACGCCGATGATCGCCGCCACCGCTACAACCGTGCAGTACAGGAGTGGTCCCCAGCCGAGTACGGCGCTCACGTCGTCGGCGCCCGAGACCAATGACCGGAATCCCAGGCCTGCGGCAATCCCGAGTACGCCCACCACCGCGCCCACGAT
Organism: Rhodococcus globerulus; assembly: GCF_019334125.1. Classification (NCBI taxonomy): domain Bacteria; kingdom Bacillati; phylum Actinomycetota; class Actinomycetes; order Mycobacteriales; family Nocardiaceae; genus Rhodococcus; species Rhodococcus globerulus. The sequence goes on along the minus strand of NZ_CP079698.1, from coordinate 2,591,449 downwards.
CCGCGCGGAAGACTTCCGGGCAGACAACAGTTGCACTGTCAGAAGCGTGAACAGAAGTAGAAGGACAGCAGCGGCGCCACTGCCGATCAGGACGACGGTGACCGCGTCGGAGATGTCGGTTGCCGAGTAATCGGGATTGTCCCGCGCGATCGACGCCTCTAGTGCGCTACGGATCTCGGTCAGGTTCACGATCATGATCGCGGCGATTGCCAGGAGTACAACGACGGACCCCGCCCAGGCCGCCATCGAGACTTTTGGTGTTCGATGGGGCGAGTGCTGGTGCAGCGGACGGATCGAGACTGCGGGCCTTGCGGGACTGGGGCGCGTATCGGCGCTGGGAGAATTGTCGGGATCCGTCACGGGCCGATCGTAACCAGTCCGGGTGATCCGGAGCACATTTCGGAAATTTCTCGGAGGCTGGGAACAAATTTACCGGTGTTGTAGTTGACCATTTCGACAAGCTTGAGCGCCCCCGGCTCAACTTCGAGTTGACTCTCAGCCTCGGTTGAGGGCAAACTTGAGCGGAGGACGCTCACCAAGCGAAAAACGCGCGGTCATGGCCGAGATCAAGCACTCGGACAGAGCACCGCAGAACGAAAGGTAGGAACACTATGGCTCGTGCAGTCGGTATCGACCTCGGTACGACCAACTCGGTAGTAGCAGTGCTGGAGGGCGGCGAGCCCGTAGTGGTCGCCAACTCCGAAGGCTCGCGTACCACGCCGTCCGTCGTCGCATTCGCAAAGAACGGCGAGGTCCTCGTCGGCCAGCCTGCGAAGAACCAGGCGGTCACCAACGTCGATCGCACCCTCCGCTCCGTCAAGCGCCACATCGGCACCGACTGGAATGTCGAGATTGACGGCAAGAAGTACACGCCGCAGGAAATCAGCGCTCGCACGCTCATGAAGCTCAAGCGTGACGCAGAGGCTTACCTCGGCGAAGAAATCACGGATGCCGTGATCACTGTCCCCGCATACTTCGAGGACGCACAGCGTCAGGCCACCAAGGAAGCCGGCCAGATCGCCGGCCTCAACGTTCTCCGTATCGTCAACGAGCCCACCGCGGCTGCACTGGCATACGGCCTGGACAAGGGTGACACCGAGCAGACCATTCTGGTCTTCGACCTCGGTGGCGGCACCTTCGACGTCTCCCTGCTGGAAATCGGCGACGGCGTCGTCGAGGTTCGCGCAACCTCCGGTGACAACCACCTCGGTGGCGACGACTGGGACGAGCGCATCGTCTCCTGGCTCGTCGACAAGTTCAAGGCTCAGAACGGCATCGATCTGACCAAGGACAAGATGGCCCTGCAGCGTCTGCGTGAGGCTGCGGAGAAGGCGAAGATCGAGCTCTCCAGCTCGCAGAGCACCTCCATCAACCTCCCGTACATCACGGTCGACGCGGACAAGAACCCCTTGTTCCTCGACGAGCAGCTCACGCGTAGCGAGTTCCAGAAGATCACCTCTGATCTCCTCGACCGCACCCGCGCGCCGTTCCAGGCCGTGATCAAGGACAGTGGCATCTCCGTCAAGGACATCGACCACGTTGTTCTCGTCGGTGGCTCCACCCGTATGCCGGCTGTCTCCGACCTGGTTCGCGAGATGACCGGTGGCCGTGAGCCCAACAAGGGCGTCAACCCGGACGAGGTTGTGGCCGTCGGTGCTGCTCTGCAGGCCGGTGTCCTCAAGGGTGAGGTCAAGGACGTTCTGCTCCTCGACGTCACACCGCTCTCGCTCGGTATCGAGACCAAGGGTGGCGTGATGACCAAGCTCATCGAGCGCAACACCACCATCCCGACCAAGCGCAGTGAAACCTTCACCACGGCTGACGACAACCAGCCTTCGGTGCAGATCCAGGTGTTCCAGGGTGAGCGCGAGATCGCTTCGCACAACAAGCTTCTCGGCTCCTTCGAGCTCACGGATCTGCCGCCCGCACCGCGTGGCGTCCCGCAGATCGAGGTCACCTTCGACATCGATGCCAACGGCATCGTGCACGTGACCGCGAAGGACAAGGGCACCGGCAAGGAAAACACGATCAAGATCCAGGACGGCTCCGGTCTGTCCAAGGAAGAGATCGAGCGCATGGTCAAGGACGCCGAGGCTCACGCCGAGGAAGACAAGGCCCGCCGCGAAGAGGCAGAGGTCCGCAACCAGGCCGAGTCGCTGGTCCATCAGACGGAGAAGTTCGTCAAGGAACAGCGTGACGGCGAGAACGCTGGCAAGGTCTCCGAGGAGATCCTGACCAAGGTCGAGGCAGCGATCAAGGACGTCAACGACGCCCTCGCAGGCACCGACATCTCGGCAGTGAAGACCGCCGTGGAGAAGCTGGGCACCGAGTCGCAGGCTCTTGGCCAGGCAATCTACGAGGCCTCCGCAGCCAGCGAAGCCGGAAACACCGACGGCGCAGGCAATGACGACGACGTCGTCGACGCCGAGGTTGTCGACGAGCCTTCCGACTCGGACAAGAAGTGACCTCGGACAACTCCGAGAACAACCCGGTCGACCCCGAGACCGGTGCACAGGGAGAGGCGGGCGGCGGCGGCCGGCCGCCGCTCGACTCGGAAGACACAGGGGTAGTGCAGGAAGCCGAGGCCATCGTGGAAGAAGCGACGTTGGCTGACCAGTTGGCAGAACGCACTGCAGACCTGCAGAGCTTGCAGGCACAGTTCATGAACTACAAGCGCCGCGTCGACCGCGACAAGCAGGTCGACATCGCCAACGCGAAGGCCTCCGTAGTGGGAGTGCTCGTCCCGATCCTCGACGATCTGGATCGTGCACGCGCACACGGAGACCTCGAAGAGGGTCCGCTGCGAGCCCTCGCGGACAAGCTCAACACCACCCTCACGGGTCTCGGCTTGAGCGAGTTCGGCGCCGTGGGAGACGCTTTCGATCCCGAACTGCACGAAGCTGTGCAGCACGAAGGTGAAGGAGCCGACCCGGTCCTGAGTGTGGTCATGCGTAAGGGCTACAAGTTCGGTGACCGCGTCCTGCGACACGCGATGGTAGGCGTTGCCGATCGAGTGGGCGAGCAGCCTGCCGACGGCAGCGCAGGCGCAGAAGAAGAATCAAAGTAACAGCGAGAGGAGGAGACGCCCAGTGAGTCAACGGGAGTGGATCGAGAAGGACTTCTACAAGGAGCTGGGCGTCTCGTCCTCAGCTTCGGCCGACGAGATCAAGAAGGCGTATCGCAAGCTGGCTCGGGATCTGCATCCCGATGCCAACCCTGACGATCCCAAGGCCGAAGAGCGCTTCAAGGCTGTCAGTGAAGCGAACACGATCCTGTCGGATCCGGAGAAGCGCAAGGAATACGACGAAGCCCGAAGGCTCTTTGCCAGTGGCGGATTCGGCCCCCGGGCGCAAGGCGGCGGTGGCGGATTCAACCCTGGCGCCGGCGGCTTCGACATCAACGACCTGTTCGGCGGCGGTGCCGGCGGTCAGGATTCGGGTCTCGGCGACATCTTCGGTGGATTGTTCAACCGCGGCGGCGCCGGTCAGCGAACCTCGTCCGCTAATCGTCCGCGTCGGGGCAAGGATCTCGAAACCGAAACCACACTCGGGTTCCGCGAAGCGGCGCTCGGTGTCACGGTTCCGCTGAGGATCACCAGCCCGGCGTCGTGCACCACCTGCCACGGCAGCGGCGCAAAGCCGGGCACCAGCCCGCGAGTGTGCCCGCACTGCAACGGAACCGGTGTCATCAACCGCAACCAGGGTGCTTTCGGATTCAGCGAGCCGTGTGACGATTGCCGGGGAACCGGTTCCATCATCGACTCGCCCTGCGAGGACTGCCACGGCAGCGGCGTCACCAACCGCACCCGCACCATCACGGTGCGCGTGCCGTCCGGCGTCAGTGACGGTCAGAAGATCAGGCTCAAGGGCAAGGGTGAAGCGGGACTCCGCGGCGCTCCCGCCGGCGACCTGTTCGTCAACATCCGGGTGCGTCCCGACTCCGTGTTCGGACGCAACGGCGACGACCTCACGGTCACTGTGCCGGTGAGCTACGGCGAACTGGTTCTCGGCACCACACTGTCGGTACCGACGCTGGAAGGCCGTGTCGGCGTCAAGGTTCCACCAGGAACTGTGGACGGGCGTGTTCTGCGGGTTCGCGGACGCGGTATTCCGAAGCGGCCTGAAGGAGCTGGCGATCTGCTGGTCACTGTCAAAGTGTCCGTCCCGCAGAAGCTGGACGACGCGGCGATCGAAGCGCTCGAGACCTATCTCGAAGCAGAGAAGGCGAGCGGATTTGATCCACGGGCCGGGTGGGCCGGTGTGTGATGACCGAGCAGCCGAAGAATCAGAGAGACGTATCGCTTGACCCCGATGCTCAGATCTTCGTAATTTCCGTGGCCGCCGAATTGGCGGGCATGCATGCGCAGACCTTGCGCAACTACGACCGTCTCGGTTTGGTGACCCCGCACCGCACCACCGGTGGCGGGCGCCGTTACTCCCCGAGAGATGTTGCGCTTCTTCGTGAGGTGCAACGCCTTTCGCAGGATGAAGGCGTCAATCTTGCCGGAATCAAGCGGATCATCGAGCTGACAAATCAGGTCGAGGCTCTGCAGCATCGAGTTCGGGAAATGGCTGAAGAGATCGCCAAGGTCCATGCCGGCTACCGCCGGGAACTGGTGCCGATACCGCGCAACAATGCGTTGGTGGTGTGGAAACCGCGTAATCAGCGGTAGCGCGTAGCAGCACGAGCTTACGGCCCGGTGGCCTTTCGAATCACAGGATTCGCAAAGGTCACCGGGCCGTTTTGCTGCGTTCTTTTGATGATTTTCATGTACTTCCACCCAGCGGGAATTACCCTGTCGAGACGGCCTGAATGTGCATAGCGTTCGCCTGGATGGCCCGTTTGACGTTAGCCAGATCACATCCTATGCTTCGAACCCAAGCAACCGCTTGCTGGATTATCAAGCGGGTGCTTGGTCGACTGATGCCTAAAACGGGGTGTGTCCATCGGTCGGGCTAATTCCACGTCAGGTATTCGCCTGACGTTCGATACAAATGGGTTCTAGGAGTGCGGACATGAAACGTCGGCCTATTCTTGTGGCGGCAGTTGCTGCGACGGCGGCTCTGACTCTCGCGGGTTGCAGTGGCTCCACTGATTCGGAAGGCGGAGCAGACTCGCCTTACCGGGTTCTGCTGACCGGCGGCATCAGCGCCCAGGGCGTTCTCGCGGCGAACTCGCAGACGTCGCTGCTCGCGACCAAAGCCGGCGTTCAGGTCCAGAACGCGGCCGGCGGTATCGATGGTCGTCAGATCGAGTTGACGACGGTTGACGATGCAGGCGACGCCACCATCGCGGTGACCAAGCTGCGCGAAGCGATCAACTCGGGCAACAAGCCGGACCTCTACCTGAACTCCGGTCCGTCATCCATCGCTGCTGCAGTGCTGCCGATCCTCAAGCAGAACAACATCCTGTCGATGAGTATGGCGCCCTCGCCCGATTCGACGGACCCCGCGAAGTTCCCGCTCAACTTCGACCTCGCCCCTGGCGCGACGGATACCGCTCGCGGAATCTCCGAGTACGCAAAGACCAAGGGCTACACCAGTGTCGGAGTTCTGCACGGCAGCACCGCGTACGGTGAGCTCTTCGGCGAGGAGATGACAACCGAACTCGGCAATGCCGGGCTGAAGGCGGCCGGCAACGAAGAGTACGACGCCGCTGCCCTGGACATGACGGCGCAGTTGCAGTCGCTCAAGAACTCCGGGGCCACGGCAATTGCGTTGGACGCGTACGGCGCCCCGCTCGGATACGTACTGCAGAGCCTCGAACGTCTGGGCTGGGATGTGCCGTTGATCGGAAACACGTCGGTATCGGCCACCAACCTCATCGCCAATGATCCGCCTGCCGGCGTCCTGGGCACTCCGCAGGTGAAGAACCTTGTGACGCAGGTGTTCACCAGCACGGTGTTCGATCCGAACAACGAACTGGTCAACACGATGGTGGACACGATGGCATCGCTGGGTTCCATCCCGTCCACGCTGATTCTCGCGGACAACTACGACGCATTCCCCCTGGTTGCGGCCGCAGCGGAGAAGGCCGGAAGCTCGACCGACCCGAAGAAGCTTGCCGAAGCACTGGAAACCTCTGAGGTCCAGGAGAATGCCAAGACGGCGTTCCTCTCTCGCTACAATTTCAGTGCCGACAACCACGGTCCGAACCCGAATACCAGTGAGCTGCAGTTCATCAGCCCCACGAAGATCCTCAACGGCCAGTTCGGAAACCCGGCCGCCTCATGACAATTCTGTGGTCCGGGTTGGCGCTCGGCGCGGTCTACGTGCTCGTCGCCATCGGATACAACATCGTTTTCGTTTCCTCCAACACGTTCAACTTCGCTCAGGCTCAGCTGATGATGGTGGGCACGTTTGTCGCCTACACCGGGTTGGTCACTCTGAAACTCCCCGTACTCGTGGTGGCGGTCATGGCCACCGTGACGGTGATGCTGTTGGCAGCAGTGGAGGAGATCATCGCGATCAGACCGGTCGCCGATCATCAGAATCAATTGGTGACAACACTCGGCGTTGCCACCCTGCTCAACGGTGCGACGCAGTTGATCTGGGGCAGTGAGCCTCTCACGGTTCCGTTCTTCGGCTCGAACGATCCCATCACCTTGCTCGGCGGCCGAACCTACCCGGTGGAGATCGCCCTGCTGGTTGCGGCGATCGCACTGGTCATCGGCTTGAGCTACGTCTCGAAGAAGACGATGACGGGCCTGGCCCTGATCGGAATCTCCGAAGACCGCGAGGCGGCGATGCTGCGCGGCGTCAACGTACGACGGTTGGCACTGGGAGCGTTTGCCTTCTCCGGTGCCTTGGCCGGCGTCCTCGGACTCCTGGTCGGTCCCAAGACGTTTGCGGTCGCGACGTTGGGTGCCGCGCTGGCACTGAAGGGGTTCGTGGCGTTGGCGATCGGCGGATTCGGTTCTCTGCCAGGCGCTTTGATCGGCGGTCTGACCGTCGGTCTGGTGGAATCGTTCACCGCGCTGTGGGCGGGCAGCCAGTACAGCAATATCGCCGTCTTCACGGTGCTGATCGTCATCTTGATGGTCAAACCGGCCGGATTGTTCGGCAATGTCCGAGAACGGGTGGTATGAAATGGTAAGCGCGTGGCGGACTTTCCGTTCCCTTCCGAGTTGGATTCTCCCGCTGGTCCTGGCTGCGGTGATCTTGCTGCTGCCCGTGATGGGGCTCGACCTGTCGACGTCGCGGCAGATTCAGTTGGCGTGCATCCTGGCGCTGGTGGTCAGTGGCTTGAACCTGAGCCTCGGCTTTGCCGGTGAACTGGCACTCGGGCAGGCCGCGATGTACGCGGCCGGCGCCTACACGGCGGGTCTGATGTCGCAAGCCGGTCACACCGACATCCTGGTCCAGCTCGCTGCCTCCGGTGCGGTGGCTCTGGGCGTCGGCATTCTGACCGGTGTTCCCGGTCTGCGCCTGGGCAATTGGTCACTCGCCATGACGTCGTTCTTCCTGGTGCTGCTCGTGCCGGACGTGCTGGCGATCTTCGGCGGCAAGACCGGTGGCCGAAACGGCCTCACCGGCATGGAGCCGCCGACGCTCTTCGGTTCCGAACTCGACACCCAGCAGTACTACATGGTGGTCGTCGTCGTGACCGTTCTCTGGTTCGCGGTGATGCGCAACCTCGTGGTCTCACGCCACGGCATCGCGTTCCGCACGCTCAAGCAGTCGCCGGTGTTGGCGTCCTCGCAGGGTGTGTCGGTGTTCCGGATGAAACTGCTCGGCTATGCGATCGGCGCGTTCCCGGCCGGTCTGGCGGGTGCGTTGTTCGCCAACACCGACCTGTTCATCTCGCCGGAAGCGTTCGGGTTCACCTTTGCCACAGCAGTTCTGGCGGCATCGATCCTGGGCGGCGCGGCAAGTGTGTACGGCGCCGTTGTCGGTGCTGCGATCATGCAGCTCGGGCCCAACCAGTCGACGGCGTTCCAGGAGTACTCGCTGATCTTCTACGGCGGCTTCCTGATCATCGGCGGCGTTCTGCTCTCGGGCGGTTTGACGAAGGTCGGCCGCTCGATGGTCTCGAAACTCGATCGCAGGGCGGGTCTGGGCGCCGTAGTTCCGAAGGAGGATGGCAGCGCCGCAGTCGAACTGGCGCCGATCAACGGTGCACGGTTGGTGGTCGACGGGGTATCGAAGGCGTTCGGTGGCAACCAGGCACTCAACGCCGCGACCCTGAGCGCGGAGGCCGGTAAGGTCACCGCGTTGATCGGTCCCAACGGTTCGGGTAAGACGACCATGCTCAACATGATCTGCGGGTTCTACACCGCAGATGCCGGCGTGATCACGATCGGTGACACGGTGGTCTCCCAATCCTCACCGCACACGGTGGCGCGTGTCGGTGTCGCTCGGACCTTCCAGACTCCGACGATTCCCGAGAACATCACGGTCCTGGAAGCTGTTGCCTCCGGACGCTATTCGGTGCACCGGGCGTCGATGGCGTCGGCTGTGCTGCGGTTGCCCAGCTTCCGCAAGGTAGCGAAAGCCGACATCGTCGAAGCCGAGCGGGTGCTCGAGTTGGTCGGGATGTCGCACCTGCGCAACGAGATCGCGACGTCGCTGCCACTGGGTATGCGTCGTATGCTCGAAGTTGCCCGCGCCGTCATCGCCGAACCGCGAGTCGTCCTCTTCGACGAGGTGGCGTCAGGACTCGACGAGGACGAACTCGAACGCCTGGCAGACCTGATCCGGGTGCTGCGCGATGCCGGGGCCACAGTGGTGTTGGTAGAGCACAACTTCCGGCTCGTACTCTCACTCGCCGACGAGATCGTGGTGTTGGCGCAGGGGCAGGTGATCGCCACCGGTGATGCCGCGGCCATCGAACACCACCCACGCGTACTCAGTGAGTACCTCGGAGTGAAATCCGGCGACGAACAAGCGCTTCTCGAAGAAATCGGTGCCGTCGACCATCAGAACAGTGAGGTGAAGTGATGGAACCGATTCTCAAGGTCCGCAACCTGCAGACCGGGTACGGCGATCTACGGGTCGTCTGGGACGTCTCGTTCGACGTCTATCCCGGCCAGGTCACGGCTCTGCTCGGCCGCAACGGCGCCGGCAAGACCAGCACGTTGCGCGCTCTGTCGGGGCTGAACAAGGTGGCGTCGGGGACCGTCGAGATGGACGGCGCCGACATCACCGGAGTTCCCGCGCACAAGCGGGTGCGCCAAGGAATGGCGTACGTGCAGGAAGGTAAGCGGGTCTTCCACAAACAGACCGTGGAGCAGAACCTTCTTCTCGGCGGGTACACCCGCAAAGTGAAACGCGGCGAGCTCATGGAATCGGTGGAATCCATGTACGAGATGTTCCCGATCCTGGGGGAGAAGCGTGCGCTTCCCGCCGGTTCCATGTCGGGTGGTCAGCAGCAGATGCTCGCGATCGGCGCGGCGTTGATGGCGCAGCCGAGGTTGCTCCTGCTCGACGAACCTTCGGGCGGTCTCGCTCCCGTGATCGTCGGTGAGGTGATGGACCGCGTCCAGCAACTCAAGGAAACCGGGTTGGCGGTCCTGCTGGTGGAGCAGGCCGTCGAAGCGGCGATGAGCGTCGCCGATCACGTGACAGTCCTCGACATCGGCAAGGTGGTTCTCGACGCCGACGCCAAGGACATTGACGACCTGGCAGTTCTCAAGGACGCGTACTTCGGACGCGTCTGAACAGCGGCGAAAAGGACTTCAGCCCGGCCACCACGGCCGGGCTGAAGTTGTCTCCCGCTCGGTGGCACGGCCCGTAGCCAGCCGTCGAGCATGCGCCTACCGTCGTCGAACAACTCCTGTGAGAGGCAAACTCGATGACTGCTCCTGATGTGCTCGCTCCGGCAAAGCTCGGTCCGGTGACCCTGCGAAACCGCATCATCAAGTCCGCAACGTTTGAAGGCAAAACTCCCGATGCACTGGTCACTGACGACCTGATCGAATTTCATCGACGCCCGGCAGCAGGCGGCGTTGGAATGTCTACCGTCGCGTACTGCGCCGTTGCGCCCGAGGGGCGCACGGAATACGGCCAACTATGGATGCGGCCCGATGCCCTGCCCGGACTGCGACGGCTCACCGACGCGATTCACAGCGAAGGTGCGGCCGCGTCCGCTCAGCTCGGACACGCCGGCCCGGTCGCGAATCAGAAGTCGACCGGACTGCCCGCACTGGCACCGTCGAGCTCATTTAATCCGTTGAGCATGAGAATGATTCGCACCGCCACCACCGCGGACATCACCCGCATTGCTGCCGCACACGGCAGCGCCGCACAACTTGCTGTCGAGGCAGGATTCGACGCAGTCGAAATCCACTTCGGCCACAACTACTTCGCGAGCTCGTTCCTGAGCCCGAAACTGAACCGTCGCAAGGATTCCTACGGTGGATCGCTCGAGAACAGGGCCCGGGTTGTTCTCGAGACCGCACGCAGCGTTCGTGACGCTGTCGGCGACAAGATTGCAATCTTGGCCAAGCTCAACATGGATGACGGTGTGCCAGGCGGATTCTGGGTGGACGAAGCGATTCAGGTGGCGCAGTGGCTGGAGGCGTCCGGCAGTGTCGACGCGTTGGAATTGACGATGGGCAGTTCGCTGCTCAATCCGATGTACCTGTTCAAGGGTGACGCGCCGATCCGTGAGTTCGCTGCCGCGATGCCGCAACCGGTTCGACTGGGTGTGCATCTCGTGGGTAAGAGCATGTTGCATGCGTATCCCTACAAGCCGCTGTTCATGCTGGAAGAGGCTCGGCAGATCCGTGCGGCGGTGAAGTTGCCGCTGGTGCTGCTCGGCGGTGTCACGGACAAGGCGGGGATGGATACCGCGATGGCGGAAGGATTCGAGTTCGTCGCGATGGCCCGCGCCTTGCTCCGTGAACCCGACCTGGTGAATCGGATTGCGGCAGAATCGGATACCCGATCGCTGTGCATCCACTGCAACAAGTGCATGCCGACTATCTTCAGCGGTGCGCGCTGCGTGCTGGTCGAACGCGCCTGAATGCTCCAGAACGGTTGCGGCCCGACATCTTCGTGATGTCGGGCCGCAACCGTCCGAAGGGTGAATTTACTCGGCTTGCTTGATCCAGTCCGTGGCATACATCGTCATGGGACCGAAGAACTCGTGAACGACGTCGTTGACCGCTTCGAGTCCGCTTTCGCTGTTTGTCATGATCACAACACTGCGACCTGTCTCGGGGTAAGCGATGAAAAAGGCTTTGAACGCGCCGTTGTCGCCCCAGTGCCAGATCGCCTTCCCGAGTTCGTTCTCCTGCAGACCGATGCCGAGGCCCCACTTGATGTGGTCGATCGCGTCTTTGTTGCTGCCACCGTGGTCAGCGCTGCCAGCAGCGGTGAACATCATGTCCCGAGTTGCAGGTTCGAGTCCTTCGCCTGCGAGAAGTGCTCCGCGCAGGAACTTCGAGTAGTCGCCGGCCGTTGTCTTCAGGGTGTACGCGACGTTTGCCCGGGGAAAATTGCGCAGGGCCTTTGCCGTGCCGTCGGCGGTATGACCGACCGCGGTGACGGCCTCGAAGGCCGGGTTGGTCAGTAAGTCGCTGCTTGTCATTCCGAAACGCTGGAAGACGCGCTGCGAGGCAAGTTCCGCAAACGATGTGCCGGTGAGCGACTCGACGGTCTTCTGCAGGTAATAGAAGCCTTCACCCGAGTATGACCACTGGGTCCCGGGTTCGAAAGTAGTACTGACCGGCGTGGTCTCGAACTCTGCACTCGATGGGCCGGTCGCCCAGTTGGGCAGGCCGGTGGTGTGCGTCAGCGCCATTCTGGCGGTGATCTTGTGGGCTGCAGGATCGGCAGCGATGCGTGGGTATTCAAAATACTCGGACAGTGGCCGATCGAGATCGATGACACCCTCGTCCACCAGTTGGAGGACAACGTACGACGCCACCACTTTGGTCAGTGAGGCGGCCTCGAAGACGGTATCCGACGTGACGGTGCTGCCGGTCTCGATGCTCGAGACACCGTAGTTGAACTCCTGTCGTCCCTTGCCGTCCGTGTACACGACCTGTGCTCCGGGAATGCCATGCGCGGCAAATGCTGCGTTGATTCGCTGCGCTAGCGCGGGATCCGTGCTTCCGCTCAGGGAACCGGTATCGAGAAAGGCAGATCCGGTGGTAGGGAAATTGATCGGCTGAGCCCCGGCGCCGACTGCGGTCGAGATAACGATTGCTATGGAAAATGTTGCGGAAAGTGCAGGTATTAAAACCTTGCGTTGAGCGGACTTCACAAAGACCTTCTTCGAATACAGGGCTGATGGGACTCCCGAATGTTAGGAGACCCGTTTGCCTGTTTTCCCAGGTGTAACTGCGGGGTCATTAACTCTCAACGCGATTGAAACGAGTCAGGCGTGATCATGACTGCCCATCCACCGGGAGAAGCCGTTCCGGAACCGATGGAGCAACTCGTACCGTTTTCAGCATGACCGATCCTGATATCTCCACCGCACCACTCGACGTCGTAGTCATCGGCGCCGGCGTCGCAGGCCTGTACGCCATGTACCGACTCCGCAAGCAGGGACTGCGTGTCCACGGCTTCGAAGCCGGCTCCGGAGTTGGTGGAACGTGGTACTTCAACCGCTACCCGGGGGCTCGCTGCGACGTCGAGAGCTTTGATTACTCATTCTCATTCTCCGAAGAGCTGCAACAGGATTGGGACTGGAGTGAGAAGTACGCTGCGCAGCCCGAGATTCTCGAATACCTGGACCACGTGGCGGATCGGTTCGACCTGCGGAGCGGTTTCACCTTCGACACGCGGGTGAAGAGCGCGCAGTTCGAAGAGGAATCGGCGCTCTGGCGAGTGCAGACCACCACCGGGCATGACGTCACCTCACGTTTCGTCGTGTGCGCCACTGGCAGTCTCTCGACGGCGAACATGCCGAACATCGACGGGCGAGATTCCTTCGCGGGGGATGTTTTTCACACCGGGTTCTGGCCGCACGAAGGCGTCGACTTCACTGGAAAGCGAGTGGGTGTCATCGGCACCGGATCGTCGGGAATTCAGTCGGTGCCTCTGATCGCCGAGCAAGCCGATCATCTGTATGTGTTCCAGCGATCGGCGAATTACAGCGTCCCGGCTGGAAACACACCTCTTGACGACGCACGCCGCGCCGAGATCAAGGCAAGCTATGCCGAGCGTCGCGCGCTCAGCAAGCGCAGCGGCGGCGGCTCCCCGTTCATCTCGGACTCGCGAAGCGCGCTGGAGGTTCCTGAAGACGAGCGGACCGCAGCGTACGAGGAACGATGGCGCCTCGGGGGAGTGCTGTTCGGCAAGACATTTGCCGATCAGACCAGCAACCTCGAAGCCAATGACACGGCACGCGAGTTTGCCGAGTCCAAGATCCGTTCCGTTGTGGAAGACCAGTCGATCGCGGATCTCCTGATCCCGAACGACCATCCGATCGGTACCAAGCGCATTGTGACGGACACGAACTACTACCAGACGTACAACCGGGACAACGTCACCTTGGTCAACCTGAAGAAGGCTCCGATCGAAGCAATCGACGCGACCGGGATCAAGACCACCGAATCTCACTACGACCTGGATGCGCTGGTGTTTGCCACCGGATTCGACGCGATGACCGGTGCACTCGACCGAATCGACATCCGTGGACGCGGCGGGGAAACCCTGCGTGAGAACTGGCATGCCGGGCCGAGAACGTATCTGGGACTCGGGGTCAACGGATTCCCGAACCTCTTTGTCGTGACCGGACCAGGCAGCCCGAGCGTTCTGTCGAACATGATCCTCGCGGCAGAACAGCACGTCGACTGGATTGCGGACGCAATTGCCCATCTCGACGCGAATAATCTGACCACCATCGAACCCAGCGTCGAAGCAGTCGACGGATGGCTCGAGGAGTGCTCACGTCGAGCGTCGGCCACACTGTTTCCTTCGGCCAACTCCTGGTACATGGGTGCAAACATTCCCGGCAAGACGCGGATCTTCATGCCCTTCATCGGCGGGTTCGGCGTCTACAGCGACATCTGCGCGGACGTCGCGGCGCAGGGATATCGAGGCTTCGAACTGAACAGCGCGGTCCACGCATGAGGCGGCTCGAGGGCGCGCGCGTGCTGGTGACCGGGGCGGCCGGCGGCATGGGGCGTGCGCACTGCATTCGGCTCGCCGAGGAGGGTGCGTCGGTGATCGCGTTGGATATGGCGGCGTCCGGACTCGATGAAACCGCTTCGGCCGTGCGTGATCTCGGCGGCGCGGCGGTCATGGGCATTGCCGACATCCGCAACTACGAGGAACTCGCAGCAGTGGTGGCGGACTGCGTCGCCGAAATCGGCGGGCTGGACGTCGTTGTTGCCAACGCAGGCGTCTACGACACGCCCGGACCTACGTGGACCATCGACCCGTCCGTGTGGAACCGTTCGCTCGACGTCAATCTGACCGGAACCTGGCACACCGTGAAAGCGTGTGTTCCGCACTTCGGCAACGGCGGATCGGTTGTTCTTGTCAGTTCGACGGCAGGAATCAAAGGCATTGCCGGAGCGGGTCATTACAGTTCCGCCAAGCACGCCGTCGTCGGACTGGCTCGAACCCTGGCCAACGAGTTGGGAGCGCAGAGTATTCGCGTCAACTCAGTGCATCCGGGTTCGGTGCGAACACCGATGATCATCAACGAACGGGTATTTGCGAACCTGTGTCCGGGCATCGAGAATCCCACGGAATCCGACGCCGCGGCCGTCCTGAGTGCTCGAAACTTGTTGCCAGTGCCGTGGGTTGATCCGGTGGACGTGAGCAACGCCGTGCTGTTTCTTGCGTCCGAGGAGTCCCGCTACATGACCGGCTGTCAGTTGGTGGTCGACGCCGGCCTGACCCAGAAGGTGTGAACTGATGAGACTCGAGGGAAAGATCGCACTGGTCACCGGTGCGGCACGGGGAATCGGACGGGCTCAGGCCGTGCGTTTTGCCGAAGAGGGCGCAGACATCGTCGCGGTCGACGTGTGTGCCTCGGTGGACACGACGCTCACGCCGCCGTCGACCGAAGCTGATCTTGCGGATACCGTCGCGCAGGTAAGGGCTCTGGGACGGCGCATCGAATCAGCGGTGGTGGATGTTCGTGATCTCGAGGCGCTGCGAAGTGCTGTCGATTCAGCGGTCGGAACACTCGGTGGACTCGACATCGTCTGCGCAACAGCGGGTATCACGTCTTCGGACAGTGCCTTGGCGATGTCGGAAGACATGTGGCAGACGATGCTGGACGTGAACCTGACCGGCGTGTGGCACACCACTGTCGTCGCTGCGCCGCATCTGATCGCGCGGGGTGGGGGATCGATGACGCTCACCAGTTCCATCGCCGGGCTCAGAGGGCTCGTCGGTGTTGCGCACTACACGGCAGCCAAGCACGGCGTCGTGGGCTTGATGCGGTCACTGGCAAAGGAATTGGCGCCGCACAACGTGCGCGTCAATACCGTGCACCCCACCAACGTGGATACACCGATGATTCAGAACCCCGCGGTGAGCAGTAAGTTTCGCCCCGATCTGGAAAATCCGACGCGCGAAGAGTTCGCCGAAGCGGCGATGACGATGAACATGCTCGCGATACCGTGGATCGAGCCGGTAGACGTGGCAAACGCGGCACTGTTCCTCTCCTCCGACGAGGCCCGCTACATCACGTCCGTCGCATTGCCCGTGGACGCGGGTAGCTCGTCCCGTTGAGATCCGTCACGGTGTGTAGCGTCGGTTCCACCTAACCGAAAGGCGCACACCGTGACGGAACGACGCTATCTCGAAGTGACAGTCGGCGCGAACATCATCCTGGTGCTCGACCACCGCACCGTCGAGGTGTTCGACCGGACCGCGGCGAGCACCAGTGAGGTATGCCGTTGGCACGTCGAACATATTGGAGTGAAAGCAAAGCCGACGAAGTCAGGCCTGAAACTGACGATCGGCAACCGGCTTGCCGACGACTCCATTGCCGTCGCCGGAGCGCGTGCTTCGCTGACGGTTCCGCCGGACGAGGAGGCGGCCGTGATCGCGTTCTTCGACGCGGTCAAAGCCGCCCGCTCCTAGCTCAGGCGTCCGCGCTGACCCGGGTGGCCGCATGGGCACCGGCAACACGACCGAACGCGAGGGCGTCGGCGATGTGGAATCCGCCGTCTTTGGCTGCGCTGTACGTGGAACTGACGGTGCCTGCCGCGTAGAGTCCGGAAATCGGATTACCGGCGGTGTCGAGTACACGCGAGTGGCCGTCGCGGCGAGGACCACCGTTGCTCCACCCTAGGAGCGGCGGCCCGGATACGGCGTAGAACGGCGCAGTGACAACGGGAGCCAACGTCGCGGGGTCCCGACCGAATGACTCGTCGACACCGGCAGTGCATGCCTCGTTGTAGCGTCGCACACTCGTTTCCACGACGGCGGGGTCCAGGCCCAGCTTGTCGGCGAGTTCGGCGAGTGTGTCCGCCTTGACGATCCACCCCTTGTCGATCTCGGTTTGGTTGTCTGCGCTCCACTCGTAGCCCTCGTCGAGAACTAGACGCCCGACAGCCAGTACGTCGCGGCCGGGGCTCAGTGGCCCGGCCAACCTCATGGATTCGTCGAACACGATGTTCATCGACCGCACCGGAAAGTGTTGGTAGGAACCTTCTTTGAATACATGGCCGTGGCGCATTTCGGCCGACTCGCAGGTGAATCGGCGTCCCTCCTGGCTGAGGAACACGTAGTTGTGTGCGTTCCACAATGCGAGGTAGTGCCCGGACGGATCGTCTGTGTCGCCGGAGATTCCGGTAATGGTCATCATGTTGTTCATGTGCCACAGGTCGGCGCCAACTGCCTGCGCCATGCGATGGCCGTCGCCGGTTGCCGCCGGTGATCCCCAGATTTTCGGGTTCTCGAGGCGGAGGTAGTCGCGGACCATGGCCGGGTTGGCCTCGAAGCCGCCGGTCGCCAGGATGACACCCCGACGAGCGTACATCTGCGAAGTTGTTCCACCCGAGACGGTTTCGACTCCGATCACTGCTCCGGACTCGTCCGTCAGCAGTGCGGTCGCCTCGGTGTCGAAGAGTGTTGTGATGCCGCGTTCCGCGAGGGCCGAGACGAGGAAGCGGTAGAGCAGTTCGTTGCCCATGGCCCCACCGATGGTGTCCATCCCTGCGTAACAAGAACTTCCGTCGAGCTCGGCGTACTCCGCCGTGGAATGGAACTCGCCGGACATCGACACCGGTGCATCCAGTTCGCGGAGCCAGTCCGAAAGCCCGTGTGTGTTCTCGGCCCACGCGTCGATCACGTCGTCGGCGACGGTGAACGAGCCGTTCAAGGCGCGCAGGAACGTTCGGGCTGCAGCGGGATCCTGGTTGACGAACCATCCACCGCCGGACAATCGGGTGTTACCGCCGGCGTTGTCAGGTCCGCACTTCTCCAGGATCACCACTGATGCGCCGTCAGCGTGTGCTTGCAAAGCTGCAGCCGATCCTGCAGCTCCCGAACCGATGACAATTACGTCGACATTGTTATCCATGTCACAAAGCTATGGCGCCGCAATTGCGTCGTATATGTAGCTTCCCAGTGAGCGAGAGAAGTCCTGTTCAGTACAGGGAGCCGGGAACGGGATAGCTGCGCTCGCTCATTTCGACGGCTCCGGCGTCGGCAAGGTCGTTGATGGTCTGACGCAACGACGAGCACGAACGCTGTGCATACGGATTATCCGACGGGCGCGCAAGTTCCGGGCAGACCTGCTCGGAATCCTCGAGCCACTGCACGCTGGTGTGCGCGTTGCTGTACTTCTCGATGAGTACTCGGTTGCCGCAATTGCGGCAGCTGACCTGCCGCATCAGCGTACGGCCATGTCCGACATCGCCCAGAACGCGCGCGTGCTGGTGATCTTGGCGTTCTCGTCGAAGGTCATCACGTCGATGGGGGAGACCTCGTAGATCTTGTCACCCATCGGTGTCACGACGCGGAAATGGAACGCCGCGCTGGAACCGCTGACACGCAGGGTCAGGAGTTCGATCTCCTGCGTGCGACCTTCGAGGGCACCGAAGAATGCGGCAATCGCCTCGCGGCCGACAACGGGTTCGCTGCCCACGGGATCCTCGAGAGTTCCGTTCTCCGCGTACAGGGCTGCGATGTCTGCGCTCGATCCGCGGGAAACCGCGTCGAGGTACGCGGTGACGGTCGCGGTGATCGCAGCGGTGATATCTGGTTCGACAGTAGTCATCGTCGTAATCCGATCAGTTGTGTCCCGGTGAGGTCGGCGGTGGGCGCCGACCTCACCGGACGTTATCGCTTCTGATCGTCCCTATCGTCGATCTCTCCCACGCAGCGGGACGTCCAGTTCAGACGTCCGTGGCTTGTCGGAGGCTTAGGCGTCGAAGCGACCGAAACCGCCACGGTAGAAGAGCAGCGGACCGTCGTGGCGCAGCACGGTCAGATCCGTGATGCGTGCAACGACGATGGTGTGATCGCCTGCATCGTGCTCGTTTTCGATGGTGGCTTCGATACGGGCCAGGGCGCCGTCGAGGGCAGGCGCGCCGTTGGAGCCTGCTTCCCAGTCGACACCACTGAACTTGTCAGTGCCGCCGCGAGCGAAAGCCGAGCACATGTCCTTCTGATCGTGCGCAAGAACGTTGATGCAGATGGATCCGGCTTCACGCAGTTTCGGCCAACTCGTCGACGTCTTGGCCGGGCAGAACGACAGCAACGGAGGATCGAGAGAAACCGAGACCAAGGACTGGCACGTGAATCCGAGTGGGGATTCACCGTCGTGGGCGGTGATCACCGTGACGCCGGTGCAGAAGTTGCTCATCACGTCGCGCAGTGTGCGCCCGTCCAGCGCCGGCGGTGCGGCATTTTCTACGGACATGTGTCTCTCCTCGATCAAAGCTCTGCAAACAGGGTGTGAGTCCCTACGATGTGGGGCAACGGCGAGGTAATCCAGCGCCAGTCCCACTCAATGGCAGCAAGAACACTTCTGCCCAGGATCCCGCTCCACCCGGTCGACTCAGCACTCCCGGTCAGTAGAAGCGCTGCCCTACGGGTTCGGGATGAACCCGTCGAGTCCGCCGGACGGTGCAATCAGTTCGAGTCCGTCCGGCAGTGTCGGGTTGATCATCGGCGCGAGTGGCGCAACAGCCGTCGACGTCATGACGCCCAAGGTCGAGAAGATTCGTCCGTCCGGAGTGACCGCCAGAATCCCTTCCGTGGTGTCGGTGGCGAAGCCGATGTTGCGCATTCCTTTTC
The DNA here is from genome assembly GCF_019334125.1 of Rhodococcus globerulus. Classification (NCBI taxonomy): domain Bacteria; kingdom Bacillati; phylum Actinomycetota; class Actinomycetes; order Mycobacteriales; family Nocardiaceae; genus Rhodococcus; species Rhodococcus globerulus. Next base: position 2,572,286 of record NZ_CP079698.1, on the reverse strand, counting down.
CGGTGGCCGGATCGATGTCGACGATGGCGGACTTCACCGGCACCGAGACGGGGTAACCCTGAATCGGGACGTCGTAGCCGTAGAAGACTTCGATCAGAATTGAGCCGTTCACAACCGTCGGGTTGCCGTTGCCGCGCACGATGGGCGCGCCGTACACGTCGCTGACCGGGAGCGTCGCGTTTGTCAGCTCGCTGAGATCGGCGTCCCAGAGCTTTGCGCCTGCGGCACTGTATGCAGAGAGGACGCCGGGATTGGTGAGTGCGTAGATAGATCCTTGCGCGTCCACGGCTACCGCGGCAGCGGCAGCGCCGGACGGCGCGTTCCAGAGTTCCTTGCCGGATGCAGCGTCGAACGCATAGAGGAGTCCCTCGTCGTCACACGTGTAGACGGTTTTGCCGTCGGGCGAGATAACGGGGCTCGAACCGCTACCTGGCCCCATCTGCGCTGCAAAGGCAATGGAAATCGAGCCGGGGGCACCGTTCTTCGGTGGGGTGATGTCGAGGCCGTAGAGCGCGCCCTTGTCTTGTTCCTTGTCGGTTGCCGCGACGTAGACGCGTCCGGTCACAGAGTCCACTGCGGGAGTGTTTGCGCTCTGGACTATGCCGCCCATGATGATCTGGAAGATGGGATCCTTGATGGCAGGGTCCATCATTCCGCCGGCCCACATGTTCGGTGACATCGGAGTTTTTGTGTGCCGCTTGGCTATTGAGCCGGGAAGCTGGAACACGGGTGCGCGCAGCTCTCCGGTGGCCCGGTCGACCACCATTACCTGACCGAACACGGTGGTGCCGAAAACTGCACCGTCCTTGGTGAAAGCGGCTGTGACAAAGGGATTGATCGCTTGCGATCCGTCGGCAAAGGGGTTGGGGCTGGGCGCTGCCGGTAGGTCGATGACCCAACGCAGGGCGCCGCCACTGGTGTACGACCACAGTTGATCTGCGTCGCTGACAAAGATGTTGCCGTCCGCGTCGATGATGGGGGAGGAGATGATCGCGGCCGAGTCGACGCCGGTCTTGCCGCTCCACGCCGGTGTTTCCCAGACGATGGTGCCGAACTTGTCGAGCACATGGAGGTTGGCGCTGCCCTCGGCCTTGCCTGTGGTGATGGCCAGGTTTCCGTTGGGCAGCATGGTGGGAGCGGTGAGAATCGACGCACCCTGCAGAGCTGTCCACCGGGTGTAACTCTGCGCGGGTTTAACCCCCAGTTGCTGACGACGATTGCCCGAATCGCCGTGCAGGGTAACCCAACCTGTGTCTGCGTAGACAGATGTGTCGGGTTCGAGGCTTCCGTCGATACTTCCGGTGCTGCTTCCGAAACCTGTCGCGAGCACCGTCGTAGCGGCAACGAGTAGGGATCCGAACCTGGCCGGGGTCATCGATTTCAAGGGGCTCATTAATACTCCTTATTAGTAGTAATCGGAAAGGTACACTAAGCGCCATGAGTACGGGAGAGCTCTCGACCAAACAAAAACTTCTCGAAGTCGCGGAAGAACTCTTTGCCACGAAGGGGATTGAGGCGACGCTGGTCGGTGACATCGTTTCGGGTGCGGGCCAACGCAATCCGTCGGCGCTTCGGTATCACTTCGGCTCCCGCGAAGGCATACTCCAGGCGATTCGGGAGAAGTATCTGGTGCAGTTGGAGTCTCGACGAACCGTGATGCTGGCAAACTGGCAAGGCGATGTCACCCCGCGCGAGTGCGTCGAACTGATCGTGGCGCCGCTGGGGGAGATGCTCACCAGCGAAGCGGGCCGCAGGTACCTGCGCATTCTCGGCCAGACCATTTATCAGCTCGAACCCGAGCAGATAGATCAGGTACCGCCGAACTATCCCAGCCTCGTCAGATCCATCGAGTTGCTACGCGAATCCATCGGCCACCTGCCCGGCCCGCTGGTGGACGAGCGTGTGCGCGGCGCAATTCTGCTTGCCACCGCAATGCTTGCCGTCCGGGCACGTGATCTGACCGGGCGCCGCCGATTGCCGCTCTCGGCGGCGGACTTTCAAGTGAACGTCATCGACATGACGACAGCAGCCTTGACCGCCAATTCGTGAAACTCTCCCGCTAAGCGGGCACCTCGGTTTGTGATGCACCTCACCTGGTCGTTCGATTGTTAGACTCCTGTCCGTGTCCGCAACCGAAGACGTGTCCAGAGGACTTCCCGCAACGAGTTGGGCGGTCCTCGGAACGCTCACGTTCGGTGAGGAGCTGACAGGCAACGATCTCAAGAAATGGGCCGACTGGAGTGTCGGGTTCTTCTACTGGAGTCCGTCCATCAGTCAGGTGTATGCCGAGCTCAAGAAACTCGAGAAAATCGGGTTCGTGGAATCGCGGGTCGTATCCGAACCGGGAGTGCGGGGTCGGCGCCTGTATGCGATTACCGAATCCGGAACCGAGGCAGTGCGCACCTGGTCACGCGAAGCTCCTGTGGAGGTTCCCGTACTCAAACACGGTGTCATGCTTCGACTTTGGATGGGGCATCTCAATGACCCGCCACGGCTCAAGGCACTTGTCGGTGCGCATATCGCCAATGTCGAGGAGCAACTACGACGCGCGGAACTTCACGCAGACCACGCAGAAAACGAGCCCGCGTGGGCGTACTCCGTCATGACATTGCGTTGGTCGGTACGCTACTTCCGGGCTGAAATCGACCTTGCGCGTGAACTACTCGACGATATCGACCGGGCGTCGGCAGAATTTGCCAAGGTCGCCGAATATGATCCCCTCGGGTCACCGATCCCGGTGTCGCCTGGCCGATGGAAGGACATCGAAGATCATGTCCTCTCACTCACCCAGGATCAGCGCGATATCTGAGTAACCAGCTGCCCTCGGTCATGACCAACGTGTTGCTCACGCCCTGGCAGCGGTTGGCAGGTTTCGCAGCAGCTGCCGACGCTGCAAAGTCGGTGTGACAGTGTGAGATCCACCGTCGATGGCACGCCAGATCGCAGACGCGGCCATGCGGACGGGTGCTGCACTGATGTGATCGTTACGTAGCGCCGTCGTCGGCCCACAAATCGACACTGCGGCAACTGCCCGTCCGGGCAGTCCGATCGGTGCCGCCAGACAGCTGAAGCCGGCCAACCCACTCCCACTTTCGAAGGCCACACCGGCCTCCCGAATCCGGGCACGCTGGGGATGCGTTGTGGATTGTGACTCGAATGCGAGCAGCGCCTGCCCCAAGGCGGTCGTGGGAGCATGACGCCGTTCCCCGACGCGCGTTGGGACCGCGGCGGCCAGGCGCCCGCCGATCTTCTCGAGATACACCACATCGGAGCCGTCGAGAATGCCGAGGTGAACAACAAATCCAGTGACGCGATACAGCTCGTGCAGCAGTGGCAACGCAGCTGTGTGCAGGCGATCCTGGTGCACGGCGAGAGAGCCCAACTCGACCAGGCGCATACCGAGCTCGTAGTCGCGGCCGTCGCGCCGTAGCCAGCGCATCGAGACCAGCCGCTCGAGTAGGCGGTGGGCGGACGACCGAGGAAGGCCGGTGCGGCGAACAATCTGGGCGAGTGTGAGGCGGCCAGGACCGTCGAAGGTGTCGAGGACGAGTGAGACGCGGTCGAGAACGGCAGTGGGTGTCGAGTCAACCCCCAGGTCAGCGGAATCTAGCTTCACGGTCGCTACTTGGGACTCCAGTGCCATAGTCATCGCGTCCACTACTCCTCTTCGATGAAAATCTGTGAGCTGGCTATTTCAATTAGAAATAGTGTCATATGACTCGCGATTTGTGAAGTGAATCACGTAAACGTCCTGCATCTGGGCGTAGGGGCGTGGCGCGTTCGGGTTTTTGTGGGCGCCATTCCTGTCGACTGGGCGATCCGGCGCGCATGCGTGTCGCTTCGGTTTCAGATGTGCCCGATATGTCTCTTGATTCGAATAAGTGTTCGAGTATCATTGTGGTCAAGGGTGGGGAGGCTCTGATGACCACGGTCAGCGATTTTGTTTCGGTGGGGGATGTTGTAGCGGGTTCGGCTGCGGGTGTGCGTGGCAGGTTGTGGCAATTGCGCCCGGCGGAGGTTCGGGACGTTGCCGTGAGGGCGTCTGCTGAAATTCTTCGGTTGGAAGCGATTCGGGTTGCCGCTGTCGACGCGTTGGCGCTCAATCCGGACGAGCAGGTCCTGTGTTATCGGGGTGTTGGTCGGTGGTTGGCGGCGAACACGATGCTGCAGAATGCGGCCGGTAACAAGATCGCTGCCCTTGGCGTCGCGCTGCGGGTGTTCCCCGACATTGCTGCGCAGTTCGAGGCCGGCGATCTCTCGCTCGATCATGCGGCAATAATCGTCGCGTTCTGCGAATCACCACCAAAAGGCATGCCCGACAGTGCGTTACCGTCTTGCATGAAGACCCTTCTCGCTGCCGCATCCGGCGTGGAGGCGACCACCGTCAAACTCCGCTACGCGATTGCAGTTCTGGAGCGGATTTTCGAATCCGACCAGGCACCGCCCGGTGAGGATGATGACCTCAATGTCTTGCGGATTTCGCCGACGTTGAACGGTCGGGTCGCGATCAAGGGCGATTTCGACGCGTTGACCGGCGAAATGCTGTTGTCGGCTCTCTCGGGTCTGTCGATGCCGAAACCGGCCGCCGACGGAACCCCGGATCAGCGGGCGGCAGCCAAACGCACCGCCGACGCGTTCACGGAACTGATTCGCCGGTATCTCGACAATGCCGTCACCGGTGTTGATGGTGGGCAGCGTCCACACGTGAATGTGCATATCACCGCGAAAGATCTTGCGGAGCATCGGGAATGCGCCACCATGCGTAGCGATGTCGCGGCGGATTTCGATGAGCCTGATGTCGAGGATCTCGACGTCGGGTACATGCCGTGGATGGGACCACTGAGTGTGAGCCTGACCCGGATGCTTGCGTGCGATTGCATGCTCTCCACCGTCCTGATGGACGGCAACGGCGCACCGCTCGATGCGACCCCGCACAAACGCCTCGTCACACCCGAACAGCGGACTGCGCTGATCGCCCGGGACAAAGGCTGCGCCTTCCCCAACTGCGATGCCGTACCGGCCTGGTGCGACGCCCACCACATAAAACCCTGGTCAACCGGAGGCTTGACGGTGATGGACAACCTCACCCTCCTCTGCCGTAGCCACCACCGATTGATCCACAGCACCAGCGGGTTCCGCGGGATCTGGGAAATCAAGATGGGCGATGATCACAAACCGTGGTTCATCCCACCAGCTGCGATTGACCCGAAACAACGACGCCGACGCTCCACAACCCGCCAAGGCCCAGTGCACCGAGACTGAAACCGGCCCTGCCGGAACTGAACACTGCGCGTTTGCTTCGCATCACCAGTAAGACGATGCGAAGCCCACCCGCATGCCTACGGGGTCCGGACACAGGAAAAGGGCTTGCGCACAAATGTGCGCAAGCCCTTCCCTGTGAAAATTTACATCGCTTAAAATTTACATCGCTGCCAGCGGTTCGCTGCCCGACCAGTCATGGCCCCAGTAACTGTCGGCGGTGATCTCCTCTGCCGAGTAGGAGTCCTGATCCACCTTCGATCCCTCGGTGCCGAACTCGATGTCCCAGCCGCCGGGTGCCCGGACGTAGAACGAGACCATCTTGTCGTTGGTGTGTCGACCCAGGGTCGAGGACACCGAGAATCCGTCCTTCACCACCCGGTCGAGTGCCTGGCCGACGGCGTCGAGTGTGTCGACCTCGACCATGATGTGAATCAGGCCGGGCGCGCCGCCGTGCGGGGCAGGGCACAGCGCCAAGCTGTGGTGGCGTTCGTTGACCCCGAGGAAGCGGATGCGCAGGGGGCCGAACTCCGGCGGCGCGGGCAGGCGGAATGCGCCACGCGGATAGAAGCCGAGAACATCGGTGTAGAAATCGAAGCTCGCAGCACTGTCCATGACCGGGAGAACAACGTGGCCAAGGCCCTGTGAGCCGGTGACAAATCGAGAGCCGAACGGCGTGACGACCGGGCTGTGATCGAGGATCGCGCCGTGGAAGATTTCCACATTTGCGCCGCCGGGATCGGTGAAGGTGATGACCTCTTCGACTCGGCGTGCGTCGGCCTCGGCCAGGGGAAGTTGCTCGACCACGGTGCCGAACTTCTCCAGCGCGGCCTGAACGCGTCGTAGCGCGTTGCGATCGGCCACCTCCCAGCCGATGCTGACGATCTCGTCGCGCTCGCCCTCGACGATGACGATGCGGGCGGCGCGCTCGTCGAGTCGCAGGTACAGCGCGTTCTCGTCCGGTCCGCTGCCCTTGGCGAAGCCAAGAACGTCGAATGCAAAAGTGCGCCAACGGTCCATGTCGTTGGTGGAGATCTTGACGTAGCCAAGTCCCTTGATGTCGGTGTGCGTCATCGTGTGTTGTTCCTTATGTCAGATCATCGCCCGCAGCGGGCCCTGCGGATCGGCGCCGAGGCGGCTGAGGGAGGCAGCGTGGAATACGGTGCCGGGGACGTGGATTGCGTGATGCTGGCCGGCATGGGCGTCGCGCCAGAAGCGCTGCAGTGGCTTGTCCATGCGAAGGGCGTTGCCGCCGCACCGCGGGTAGACCTGGTCGATGGCATTGATGGCACGCCATGCAGCCTGTACCTGGGTCTGCCGACCTTCTGCGCGCTGCTCGAACGTCACTTCCTTGCCTGCGTCCACGCGATCCCACATGCGATCGACATTGGCCAGCAAGGTGTCTCGCGCCGCGCGAATATCGGCCGTTGCCTGGCCGATGGCGAAGAGCGTGTACGGATCATCCTTGATCGCGGTGCCCTGGGCATTGATGCGATCAGCCTGGTATTCGTTGGCGTGGAACAGCATTCCCTCGCAAATGCCGATGGTCGCGGCTGTGATCCCGAGTGGGAACATGTTCGACCACGGCATCAGGTACAGCGTCTCGGTGCGTCCGTACTTGCGTACAGCGGTACCGTCGATGACCTCGTCGCAATCCATGACGCGGTAATCGGGAACGTACGCGTCCTTGACCACAAGATCTTTCGACCCCGTGCCGCGCAAACCCATGACGTCCCACGAGTCTTCGATGATCTCGTAGTCGGTGCGCGGAATGATCACGTGCAGCATGCGGGGCGGCATTTCCATGTTGCCGTCCTTGTCGCAGGCCATAGCGCCGAGGAACGCCCAATCACAATGGTCCGTACCGGAGGAAAACTGCCAGCGGCCGGAGAACTTGTACCCACCGTCGGTGGGAATACACATGCCGCCGGGCATATAGGGAGAGGCCATCCAGGTATCAGGATCGGAACCCCAGATTTCCTGCTGAACCTTCGGATCGGCAAACGCCAACTGCCACGGGTGAACTCCGACAATCCCGTGGACCCAACCAGCCGACGGATTCAGCGACGCCATCCGCATTACGGTTTCCGCGAACTCGCGCGGATGTGCCTCCATGCCGCCGTATTCCTTGGGCTGCAACATCCGGATCGACCCGGCGGCCTTCATCTTCTTGGCGGTATCGTCTGCCAACCGTCCGATTTTCTCGGCCTCGATACCTTCTTGGAAGATGTCGTCGGCCATCAAGTTGATCTGTTCGAGCACTTCGTAACTCATGGTCACCCTATGTTGTGTTGTGTCGTGTGGTCTCGGTCAGCACGGGCTCTGATCAGGACGTGGTCTGAGGTGCCTGGGCTTCCCGGGCTGCGACGTTCTCGGCAACTTCCTGCTTCCAGCTCGCCACCGCTCGGGTGGTGTCGATCTCGAACTCGAAGCGCTTGGTCATGTCTTCGGTGACGTCCTCGACATCGGTGTAGAACTGGTTGTACCAACGCCGCAACTGATATACCGGGCCGTCTTCTTCGGAGAGAAGTGGATTGTCGATGGGAGCCTTGTTCTTCCAGATCTCCACGTCCTGAAGGAATCCCGTCTCGACGCCCTCGGTGAACTGCGCGGCCATAGCCGCAGTGTCCTCGTCGCTCATTCCGGGAAGCTTCTTCACCATGGCGCCGTACTGCAGCACGAAGGCGTTGTTCGAGATCGGGTAGTGGCAGTTGATCAGAACGGTCTCGATGATCTGACCGTTGGCCTCGCTCTTGAGCCAGTCGATCATGTACGACGGACCGAAATACGACGCGTCCGAACGAAGAACAGCGTTGGGATCGCCGTAGTTCGTGCCGCTGATGACATCCTCACGTCCCACCGACTCCATGTACTGGCTCGCGACATGGCCTTCGAAGATGTTCTTGAAATACCGGGGGAAGGAGTAATGGATGTAGAAGAAGTGCGCCATGTCCACGACGTTGTCCACGATCTCGCGGCAATGCGAGCCTTCGATGGTGAGCGTGTTCCAGCTCCAGTCGCTCCACTCGCTGCTTCCGAAGCCTTCGATCTCGGGGATGGTGACTTCTGCGGGTGGGGGGTTGCCCTGGGGATCGTTCCAGACGAACAGCTGGCCGTTACGCTCGAGTGTCGTCCATGCACGGGTCTTGGCCAGCGGCGGAACGCGTCGTGCGTACGGAATATCCGTACATTTTCCGTTGCCGCCCCAACGCCAGTCGTGGAACGGGCACGCGATCGAATCGCCCTTGACCGTGCCCTGCGCCAGGTTGCCGCCCATGTGACGGCAATAGGCGTCGAGGATCTTGATGTCGCCCTTACTGTCGGCGAAAACAACCAGGCTGGTGCCGAAGATTTCGATCTGGTGTGGCGTTCCGTCGCGATACGTCTTGCTGAGTCCGAGGCAATGCCACCCCCGAGCAAATCGCGCCGGGGGAGCCGCCGCCTCGATTTCGCGAATTTCCTCGTCTGCCGTTGTGGGTGAGTCCGTGCTGAGCGACATGTCTTCCTCCGAGCCGCGTCCGACGACGCTGTCAGTGATGTGATCCACCCCATAGAACCGTTGGCGTGGTTGCCTCGGATACGGGCATTCCCGCTGGATGGAACACTTACTCTTGGGACCGGAAACTCGCCCCGCGTCGCATCATGTGGGAGCGATCGAGTTCGGCGATGTCACGTACGCCCATGAGCGTCAGAGTCCGAGCGATCTCCTCGCGGAAAATCTCGAGAACGTGCGCGACGCCGTCCTCACCGCCAACCGCCAGTCCATAGACGTACGGTCGGCCGATTCCGACCGCGGTCGCGCCGAGTGCAAGTGCCTTCACCACATCGCTGCCACGACGAATGCCGCCGTCCAGGTAGACGGGAACACCGCCGGATCCGCCCACTCGATCAACCACCGCAGGCAGTGCTTCGATGCTCGAGAGCGCGCTGTCGAGTTGGCGTCCACCGTGATTCGACACGACAATTCCGTCGGCACCCAGTCGGACAGCAGCAGCGGCATCATCCGGATCGAGAATGCCTTTGACGTACATCGGACCGTCCCACAGATCGCGGATCTTCGCCAAGTCGTCCCAGCACAGTTCCGGTCGCAGGAGACTGACCTGCTTCTGCGCCGATCGCACTGCGGCGGCGGCGCCTCGCTCGTCGACCAACATGCGCGACGAGATTCGCTGGTGTTTGAGGAAGTTGTAGGCCCAGCGGGGTTTGCGGGCCGCGTCGAGGACGCGGGACGGCGAGAGAGTGGGCGGAATCCCCATGCCTTTCTTACGTTCTCCCTCCCGGTTTCCGGTCACCGGAACGTCAACCGTCACGAACAACGCGCTGTACCCGGCGTGGTGTGCGCGGTCGATGAATTTCTTCGCCAAGGATTCCCCGGTGCGGATGCTGGTCCACGGGTAAAGCTGGAAGAAGTGGTTCTCGGAGGTGGCGTCCGCGATCTCCTCCACTGTGTAACTGGATGCCGTCGAGATAACCGCTCGCGTGCCAACGCGTTCGGCTGCCCGAGCGGCAGCTCGTTCACCGGTCCACTGGATCAGTCCGGTCATTCCGGTGGGAGAGAGGAAAACCGGGAGATCGAGCGCTGTGTTCCCCACTTTGGCGGACAGCCCTTGACCTTCGTTTCCGGTCAAAACCCGGGAGCGAAGCGCCCACTTGTCGAAATCATCGACGTTGGCGCGCAGCGTCAGCTCGTCCTCGGCGCCGCCGTCGACATACGCCCAGATCATCGCGGGCAGTGCTTTGCGGGCACGTTCGCGGTAGTCAGCGACGGTTATCGGTGACGTACGTGAGGACAGAGTGAATGCAATGGCCGACATGGAGCCACTCAATCACCGGAGAATCGCCCGGTTGCTGCCTGATCCCGCTCGGTGGAACTTACCGATCCGAGTGAGCAGTCTCCGCCACGGTGACCCACGCCCTGCCCGCGGTTACGCCTGCGTCATCGGTTGCACTCACGATGAAATCGGAAACATACTCCGAATCCTTGAGATACCGGGCGACGGCAGTGCGGGTAAACGTGAGACGCGAGGCATCCGAGACGAAGATTCGGGTGCGGAATCGACGGACGCTGTCGGCATCGAACGAGGCGTCGACGTGCGCGGCCAGCGCGGACGAAGTGCTCGCGGCGACAGGACCTTTGATGTCGCAGGCGATTCCCGACGCGTACACCTCGGCAACCAAGTGCCCGTACACGTCGCGGTAGTCGATGGTCCGGGCGATCCGCGACGGGCCGCCGTCGGTGGACGGGATTCGTTCGAGTGAACGGATACTTCCCACAACAGTGTCCGTGGGGCGTGGCGGGCCGAAGAACACCACATCCTGTTCGTCTGTCGACGCGTCGATCAAGCCGGCGGATGCGTCGTACAGCGTCGAAAATGTCGGCAGCACCGCGTGCGCCAAGGGATTCTCGTCGACAAGCATTGCAGTCACGATAACCTCCGTTTCCCCCGGCCAGTCGGCCGTTCGAGTGGGTGATGGCAACGCTAGTGACCATCGCGGCTACCACAGCATTTGCTCCCGCTGATCGGGAATATGTGCAGAAGTGCCCTGTAGTGCGGCTGGGACGTAGCCGCGGTTTCGGTGGGCGAGACATCAGTTTCTGGTGGTATTGCGCTCGTTCCACCGTGCGGGAGATCCTCTGTCGAGCGGGCTGTAGGCCGAATAGTGTCACCCGAAAATTCGGCAGAGCAACGCGTCACTGCAGGTTGCGAAGGGAATGTGATGAAACTCGAAGAATTGCGCGACGGAACAGCAGTGATCACGGGAGCCGGAAGTGGAATCGGCGAGGGTCTGGCCCGCGAAGCTGTCAACCTCGGAATGAATGTCGTCCTGGCGGACATCTCCGCCGAGCGCCTCGAGGCTGTGGCGACCGATCTTCGGGCAGACGGAGCCCACGTGCTGACCGTCCCGACCGATGTCACCGTCGCCGCAGATGTGGACGCACTGGCCGACGCGGCCTTCGCGGAGTTCGGTGCCGTGACACTCCTGGCCAACAATGCAGGCCTCGAATCCGTCGGGTTCACGTGGGACATTCCGGCGGACGAATGGCGCCGCGTCATCGACGTCAACCTGACCGGGGTTTTTCACGGCATCCGCTCGTTCGTCCCCAGAATGGGAGCCGACCCGCGGCCTTCCCACGTCGTCAACACCGTCTCGGTCGGCGGTGTGGCGATCACACCGAAGATGACGGCGTACGCGGCCTCGAAGCACGGCGTGCAGGCGCTCACCGAAAGCCTGTATCTCGAATGTGCCGAACAGTTTCCGCAGATCCGCGTCTCGGTATTCAGTCCGGGACAGGTTGCCACCAGGATTTTCGAGGACGTCGCGGTGCGCCCGCAGTCCGGGTCGGACACCGAGTTCTGGCGCGAGAACATCAGAGAGGGTATGTCGCCCGCGGAGGCGGCCAAAATCTACTTCGACGGTGTTGCGCAGGAAGAGTTCTGGATACTCACGCACCCCGATTCGTTCGACCGTCTGGCCGCAAAGCGGGCCCAGGTTCTGACCGGAAAACTACGTCCGGACGCACTTTTCGACGGCCGGAACTGAAAGGTACTGCTATGACGAACAAGGCACCTAACGTACTGATCGTCTTGGTCGATGACATGGGATTCGGAGCCACCTCGCCGTTCGGTGGGCCGATCGACATGCCCACGGCGCAGCGGCTCGCAGATCACGGCTTGAAGTACAACAGGTTTCACACCACCGCACTATGTTCGCCGACCAGAGCGTCGCTGCTGACCGGCCGAAATCCACACGCGGTGGGGTTCGGTACTGTCACCAACTTCGAGAGCACAGACCCCGGATACAACTGCACAAGGCCAGACAGTGCCGCAACGCTCGCGATGACTCTGCGTGAGAACGGATACAACACAGCAGCATTCGGAAAATGGCACCAAACTCCGGGTGTCGAGACGGGACCGGCCGGACCGTTCGATCGTTGGCCAACCGGGGAGGGGTTCGAGCACTTCTACGGATTTCTCGGCGGATCCACCGACCAGTACTACCCGGCTCTCTACAACGGCATCACCCCGGTTGACGCCCCAGCAGGTCCGGAGGAGGGCTACCACCTCTCCGAAGATCTCGCCGATCGCCTGATCGACTGGGTGGGCCACCAGCAGGCGGCCGCGCCGGACAAACCCTTCTTCACGTATCTGGCTCTGGGAGCGACACATTCACCCCTTCAGGTCCCGGCGCAGTGGCGAGACAAATACGCCGGGAAGTTCGCGCACGGGTGGAACCGTCAGCGCGACATCACCGTGGCACGCCAGCACGAGTTGGGCGTCGTACCGGAAGACGGACAGCTGACGGCGTGGCTGGATTTCATTCCCCAGTGGGATTCGATGAGCGACGAAGACCGTCGCGCGGCGGAATTGCTCATGGAACTGTACGCAGGTTTTGCCGAGCACACCGACGCTCAGGTCGGACGGGTGATCGACGCACTCGACGACATGGCCGCGCTCGAAAACACCTTGGTTTTCTACATTCTCGGCGACAACGGTGCGGCCGGTGAAGGCGGCATGCTCGGCACCGCCAACGAGGGCATCCTGTTCAACGGCCTGAAGGACACGTCGGCGCGGATCATCGACAAGAGTGCGGAATTGGGTGGACCGACCACAGCTCCGCAATATCCGATCGGGTGGGCGCTGGCGATGGATACGCCCTACCAGTGGGTGAAGCAGGTCGCGTCGCATTACGGCGGCACGCGAAATCCGTTGATCGTGCACTGGCCGTCCGGCATCGACTCGGGTGGCGAGATTCGCGAGCAATGGCACTTCGTGTCCGACGTCGTTCCCACAGTTCTCGAGGCTGCGGGAATTGCGCAGCCAGAGACTGTCGGCGGCGTGGCGCAGCAGCCGATGGACGGAGTGTCGATGCTCTACAGCTTGAACGACCCGTCGGCGCCCGATCGGCGAACCACGCAGTATTTCGAAGTATTCGGCAACCGCGGGATCTACCACGAGGGGTGGGTGGCGTGTACCGCTCACCGCGTACCGATGCAGGCGGCATCCGGTGACAAGCCATTCGAAGACGATGTGTGGGAGCTGTACGACACGAATACCGACTGGACCGAGGCCGCCGACCTGGCGTCGACCCGGCCGGACAAACTTGCCGAGCTTCAAGCGGTATTCGAACGCGAGGCGGTCCGAAACCAGGTCCTGCTCGACAACACTCGCATGCAGAGGATGCGCAAGGGGTCGGTGAAGCCGGCGCCGAGTTCGCACACCTATCCCGGGTCGATGCCACCCTTGCTGCCGGACGCGGCACCCAAACTGTTCAATCGTTCGCACGCGATCACGGCGAACGTCGAGCTGTCGGAGGCGGGGCGAACCGGCGTTGTCGTGGCTCAGGGTGCTCGCGCCGACGGCGGATGGAGTCTGTATGTGCACGACGGCGCCCTGACGTACTGCAACAACGTCGCCGATCTGCATGTGCAGCACGTTCGTAGCCGGGTGGTGATCGAACCCGGCCATCACGACCTGCGGATGGAACTGCACTACGAGGGCGACGGATTGGGCTCCGGCGCGCAGATCGTGCTTCTGGTGGACGGCGCCGTTGTTGCGTCGGATCGGATCGAGCGGACGACACCGTTCTACATCGGCGGAACCGGCCTGCTGACAATCGGGCGATGCCACGGCGTCGCAATCAGTTCCGACTACACCGACCGAGATCGTTTTGTAGGGACGGTGCGATCCGTTCGGGTCGATCTGGATGATCTGCCGCCGCGCGAAACGGAAGCGGATCTCGCGCGGATTGCATTTGCGGTGCAGTAGGGCCTTCGGCCCTGTGCGCCTTTTTGGTAGTCGGGCCTACCAGAAAGGCGCACAGGGGACGGAGGCCCCTCTGGAACCTGTTCCAGTTTTGTGCGATTGTGGATAACGTATTCGTGACCGGGAGCACATCTCGATGACGGCAGGCCAAGCAGAAGGAAGACCAGATGACAGACGAGTTTGCTGACCTCCACCGACCGATTTACGGTCCGGACCTGCTCATCACCGCCCTCGAACGGAACCACGACAAGCCGGCGCTGTACATCGGCGACGTTGTTCTCACCGGCGGACAGATGCGCGATCAGATCAGCTGCTTCGCCCAGGCACTCGCGTCGCTCGGAATCACCCAGGGCACCAGCACGGCGATGCTCTCCAAGAATCGACCCGAAGTACTCATCAGCATGGGCGCCACCATGATCACCGGCTGTCGCGCCAGCGCTCTCAATCCGATGGGCTCACTCGACGACCACAAGTACATCGTCGACGACGCCGAGATCGAGACCCTCATCTTCGACCCCAACGCTTTCGAGGACAGGGCCGCCGAGTTGAAGGCGTCGTCGCCGTCGTTGACCACGATCCTGTCGATGGGCCCGTCGGAGATCGGCATCGACATTCTGGCTCTCGCGGCAACTTTCGAGCCGAAGCCGCTCAAAGCCGCGCACGTCGACGCCGAGGACGCCAGCAGCATGGTGTACACCGGCGGCACAACCGGAAAGCCGAAAGGTGTTATCGGGTCGTTCCGTTCGGGCGCGGCGCTCAACCAGATCCAGATGTCGGAATGGCAGTGGCCCGAGGAGAATCGCTTCCTCATCTGCACGCCGCTGTCCCATGCCGGTGCCGCGTTCTTCACTCCGACGCTCCTGCGCGGCGGCGCGCTGATCGTGCTGCCCGCCTTCGAGCCCGGAGCAGTTCTCGAAGCGATCGAAAAGTACAAGATCACGGCAACCATGTTGGTGCCCACCATGATCTACATGCTCATGGACCATCCGGATTTCGAGAAGCGGGACGTCTCGAGTCTGCAGACGCTCTTCTACGGTGCATCCGCGATGTCACCGGCCCGCTTGCAGGAAGGCATCAAGAAGTTCGGTCAGATCTTCTTCCAGTTCTACGGTCAGAGTGAGTGCGGCATGACCATCTCGGTGCTCCGCAAGGAAGAGCACCTCGCCGACGACCCGGTCCGACTTGCCACGTGTGGCCGCCCGGTGCCGTGGCTCGACGTCCGGCTGCTCGACGACGATCTGAACGAGGTGCCGCAGGGCGAACTCGGTGAGATCTGCGTCCGAGGTCCTTTGGTCATGAAGGGGTACTGGAAGAAGCCCGCCGAGACTGCAGAAGCCTTCCGCGGTGGCTGGCTGCACACCGGCGACATCGCGCGCAAGGACGTCGACGGGTTCCTGTCCATCGTCGATCGCAAGAAGGACATGATCGTGACCGGCGGTTTCAACGTGTTCCCGCGAGAGATCGAGGACGTGATCTCCGCGCACCCGTCCGTCGCGTCCGTGGCCGTGGTGGGTGTGCCGGACGACAAGTGGGGCGAAGCCGTCAAGGCGTGCGTGGTTTTGCGCGGCGGGCTCACCGTCAGTACCGAAGAGCTGGTCGAGCGGGTGAAGGCGGCCAAGGGATCAGTACACGCGCCCAAGAGCATCGACTTCGTGGACAGCCTGCCGCTGACACCGCTCGGCAAGCTCGACAAAAAGGCTCTGCGTGCGCAGTACTGGGAGACCAGCGACCGCGCTGTGTAGTCGTAGGAGTGAGCTGGCAGTAGGAGTGAGCTGGCAGTAGGAGTGAGCACAGTTTTCCTCGAGTGAGCAGCCCCTGCAGCAGGATGCAAGGGCTGCTCACTTCGCAAAACCTGTGTCAGCTTCGAGTTGCACTGCACTCCGACACCCTGAACTCCGCCAGCGCTTTCCGGACTGCGCTTGGAATAGGTTCGATCACCGTGGCGTCGGTGCGCAGCGAGAGCACTTGTGCGGGTTCGCTCAACGGTCCGCCGCCGATCACCACGGCTCGCGCGCCCGCCGCGACTGCACCGTCGATCGCGCTCCCCAACTGGCTGACACTGGCAGTTGTGTCTTGCGCCAGGGTCAGGGGATCGCCTTCGGTCAACCACAGTCCGGCATAATCCCCTGTCGGGCAATACCACTGGACAAGGTCGTTCATCGCGTCCGCGAGCAGTCCCGTGGTGGTGGCGATGGCGAATCGTCGACCGTCTTGCGCGGCTTCCAGTATCGAGGCCTGTCCGATGCCGATCACGGGGATCTCGACGCGAGAACGTAATTCGTCGGCGCCGGGATCGCCGAACGCGCTGACGATCACCGCGACCGGTCGATACCGATCGATACCCACCATCGCTGCGTCGACCGCCCACCGCGCCGAGTCTTCCAAAGCCTGCGGTTCGACGATCATCTTCGGACCGCGCGCCGCAGTGACACCGACCGTGCGGAAACCCGTGCCGGTCAATACCGTGTTGGCTTTGGCTACCATGCGATCGGTGGTGTCTGCGTTGGTGTTCGGATTGACGAGCAGGATGGTGCGACGGCGATCGGTATCGGTGGACATGATCAGTCATCCTCCGGCATGGGCTGACCCACGGTTTCCTTGGGGAACTGAACGGCGATGGCGCAGACTGCGAACAAGCCGGCGAGCATCGCGAACATGGCTCCGACACCGGATGAATCGAGAACCGCACCGGCGATCAACGGGAACAACCCGCCGGACAGTGAACCAAGGGCGAGGATGACCGACGTGGCCAGGCCGCGGATGCGGGTGGGGTACTGCTCCGGCGCAAACAGCCAGATGGTGGTGTTGAGGACGATGACGCAGAAGTTGAACAGTGCTCCGAAGATGAGGACCAGCGGCATATTGACTGCAAAGAACCCGAACCCCAGACCTGCGACGACACCGAAGATCGCCGCCGCGGTCAGCGTGACTTTACGAGGTAGCCGACGCGCGATCATGGCCGCTGTCAGCGCACCCACCAATGAACCGGTCTGCATGACCAGCGTGTACCAGAGGGCGCTGGTGATCGACATGCCGCGCTCGGTGAGAATGACGGGGATCAAGGTCAGCATCGAGATCTGAGCCGCGTAGGACATGCAGACTGCAGTGCCCAGTGAGAGTGTTGCGCGGCGGAACCGCTTCCCGAACATCTCGGTCCACCGCATGGTCGTGGTAGTGGTGACTTCTGCAGCCGTCGACGCGTCGACGAGGTACTGCTCCTGAACCTCGATTTCGCCCCGAAGTTTGCCCTGCGCAAGGCGATTGATCACGATGTTTGCTTCGTCGATCCGTCCGGTCGCGGCAAGATAGCGAGGTGTTTCCGGCAAAGCCCGCCGATAGACGACAACTGCTAGGGCCGGCAGGATCAGCACACCGAAGAGCCAGCGCCACGCGTTGTCGCCGGAGAAGATGGCAAAGACAATGACTCCGAACAATGGGGCAAGCATATTTCCCAAACCTGCTGCGGCAACGTTGATCAGGCCGACAGCGGTGCCGCGGTGCTTTGCCGAGAAGAACTCGGACAGCATGATCACAGCAGTGGCGATTTCGCCGCCCAGGCCCAGTCCGACCAAGAACCGCGCGCCAACGAGGACTTCGTAATTCGGTGCCAGCGCACACAGCAACGAACCGACGGCAAACACCAACAGGTTGGCTCCGAGCAGGGTTCGGCGTCCGAAGCGGTCCATCAACGCCCCGGCAAGCAGGCGGCCCAATGCGACTGCGGTGAACGTCGCGGTGTTCAGCAGACCGATCTGGGTTCCACCGATTCCCCACTGTTCCTTGAGGGCCGGACCAGCGATACCAACGGTGTTCTGCTCGATCGCGTCGAAGAAGACACCGAACAAGACCATCGCGACGATGCCGATATGGGCGGAGGTGATGCCGATCCTGCTGTACGACGCCTCGATCTGGTTGCTGAGGCTGGTGCGTTCGATGGGTGTTTCGCCGTGCGGTTTCATGTGTGGATCAACAGTCACCATTGCGGTGCCTTTCGTTGTTCAAGGACGGTAAGAATGGGTTGATTGGTATACCTGAGCTCGGTCAGGAATCTATGTCCAGATTTCGGCGATGCGATTGCTTGGCGGTAAAGATTGTGTTTCCAAGTGCGTATATTCAACGAAACTGGACCGTCCGGCGGAGTTGGCCGCGGGTACCTATATGGAGCACAGAGGGGAATTGGTATACCAAGAACGCTGAGTTGGGGTGCTGGATATCGTGTGAGGGAACATCAACGAAAGAGGAGTCGTAACCACGTGGGCGCACCAGAGAGACCGGAAAGCCTGTCACGTGTTGTGTTCGACGAAATCCGGGCGCGGATTCTCGACGGTCGCTTGCGCGCTGGAGAGCCGCTACCTGAACGTGACATCAGCGCAGAACTCGACGTTTCCCGGGTTCCGATCCGTGAGGCGCTTCCACTACTGGAAGCCGCCGGTTTGGTGAAGCTGTCGAAGCGTCGTCCGGCAGTGGTCACCTTTGTCACGCGCAGCGGAGTCGACGAACTGTACGACATCCGATCGGCGCTCGAACCGTTGATCGCAAGAAAAGCGGCCGCAGCGGTGGTGCGTGGCGCGGACGCGTCGTTGTTGCTCGGGGCGCTCGAACGGGCAGGCGCCGCCTTGGACGTCGGTGATCTCGACGCATTCCATTTCTCGAGTGGGCAGGTGCACAAGGGAATCGAAGCGCTGGCAGGCAACACGCTCTACGTGACCATCACCGAACCGTTGCGAGAACGTAGCGAGCGACTGAACGTGGCAAACATGGAACGGGATCCAGCCAAGCGTCACGGCGAGCACGTCGCCTTGGTCGAAGCCATTGCCAACGCCGACGTCGAACTAGCTGCGGCAGTTGCTTACTCGCACGTGGAATGGGGGAGGGCGCGCACCTTCGAGACGTTATCCTCGGTACCGGGATACGATCCGAATCAGTAGCCCAGACCTCAGCGTCTCCGACCTCAGCGTTTCCGACCTCAGCGTTTCCAGGTCTCAGCGTTTCCAGACGTAGCGTCGTTCCGGGCGGCCCACCACTCCGTACTTCAGGGACGTGGTGGACTGCCCGCTCGCGCACAGGTGCTCGAGGTAGCGACGCGCGCTTGCCCGCGAGATGCCGACGCGTTCGGAAATGTCTGTCGCCGAGGCAGGTTCCGCTTCTCCGCGCAGTGCGGTCTCGACCAACTGCAGGGTCTCGGGACTCAGGCCCTTCGGCAGGGGTGCTGCCACTACGCCGGCTACACCGAACGCTTCGTCGACGGCGGTCTGCTCGGCTTCACCCGCGCTGTCGAGGTTCGCGTACGTCGATCGGTACCGCTCGAGACGGTCACGGAGAACGTCGAATGTGAACGGCTTCATCAGATAATGCACGACCCCGCTGCGTAGTGCCTTCTTCACCGAGCCTGCCTCGCGCTCGCTGGTGATCACCAGAACGTCGAGTTCGGGCACCAGTTCCCGGAACGGAGCGATCAGATCGAGTCCTGTTGTTCCGGGCAGGTGGACGTCGAGAAGCACCAGATCGGGAACCAGGTCTCCGACGGCAGCCAGCGCGGCCTCGGCGGAGTGCGCAACACCGCATACCTCGAAACCGTCTATCCGCGAGACAAATCCGCTGTGCACACGCGCGACCATGAAGTCGTCGTCGACTACCAGAACTCGGATCATGCGCTCTCTCCGTCATGTAGGACTGCGGTGAAGACGGTCCACTCGAGACCCTCCGCCGCGCGGGTGCTCACGGAGACGTCACCGCCGCGCCGCCGACATGTCAGCCGCACCAACGCCAACCCGAATCCGTGACCGTCGCTCGATTGTCCCTTGGTGCTCCAGCCCTGGCTGAACACCCGCTCTCGATTTTCGGGCGCGACACCGGGGCCGGCGTCCTCGACACGCACTTCGACGGAGGCGCCCGAGCTGCGAATGGACAATCGAACCGTGCGCCGCTCCGTCTCCGACATTTCAGCGACGGCATCGACGGCATTGTCGACGAGGTTTCCGACCACCGTCGCCACATCGCGTCCGAGCGCGCGTTCGAGAGTGCCCAGATGTGAATCGGCAGACAGGTCGACGGTCACCAACCCCTGTGCCGCCGCGCCGATCTTGGCAATGACAAGAGCGGCGGTGCCCACATCGGCGATCTTGTCGGTGACAGCCGCGCTGATCTGCGCCCGCTCCATGTTCAACCCTTCGACGTAGCCGACAACTTCGTCGTATTCGCCCAATTGTATGAGACCGGAAATGGTGTGCAGTTGATTGTCGAACTCGTGAATGTGAGCGCGCAGTGCGTCGGTGCTGGTTTTGGTGACGTCGAGTTCTTCCTCCACAGCCCGCAATTCGGTGCGATCGCGGAACGTGGTGACCGACCCGATGGTGCGGCCTTTGGACTCGATGAGCACGGTGTTGAGAACTAGCAGCCGATCGCCGACCAGAACCAACTGATCGGATTCCGTTGTCCCGGAGGTCAGAACGCTCTGCAAGCGATCGTCGAGTCCTAGATCTCGGACGGATTTGCCCGCGCTGCCGTAGGCGATGTCGAGAAGTTGGTGGGCGCTCTCGCTCATCAGCACTACACGCCCCTGCGCGTCGAAGGCGATGACTCCCTCCTTGAGGCCGCGCAGCATTGCCTCGCGGTGGCGGACAAGATCGAGGATCTCGCCGGGTTCCATGCCGAGCGTCTGCCGTTTGACCCTGCGGGCCAACAGGATCGAGCCGACTGCGCCGATCACCGAAGCAACTGCGAGATACACCAGGAGGTTCGGCGCCGACTGCAGTAGGCGGGTCCAGATCGACGGGTACTCGATCCCGACTACGGCGCTGCCGATGATTGAACCCTCGTTGCCGAGAATCGGAACCTGCGCTTCGACGGCCTTGCCGGAGGACGTGTCGACCAGTCCCGTCTCGGACCGGCCCTGAGTCTGCGGCAGGGCAGTGCCGACATCGCCGGGGCGGGTGGAAATGACAACGGTGCCCTCTCGATCGGCAAGGGACACGTACGTGACGCCGGAGATTGCGCGCACCGAGTCGACAGATCCCTGCAGCCCCGAGCGGATACGGGTCTGAGCCCCGGGGAGTAGTTCTCGCACTGCCGGATTGGCGGCAAGCGACTCTGCTGCCGAGAGTGCGCGGCGCCCCTCCTCGCGCTGGAAACTCGCCGACGACTGCGCAAGCGAGAGTGCGGTCACGCAGAGAAGAACCGCCACGACGATCAGGAGTTGCAGTTCGAGTAGCTGTGTCGCCAATGTCTGTCGTCGACGACGGAAGCGAGCGCGCAGCGGTATGCGTTCGGCCTGCGCGTTTCCTGTGGACACCTGCCAGACCATAGCGCGGTAGTCGGGCGCCGGGAAAGTGGCTGTTTGTGAGCACAATGAGCACAAAGCACTTTGCGTTCCCAATGGTGACTCCAGTCACAAAGTGCGCCAGTATGAAATCTGTTCACACATCGAACCAGGCAGGAAAGGACAACATCATGAGTGCATCGACGCGGCTGTGCCGGCATATCGCCCTGCTGGCTGCTTGCGCGATGGCTCTCGCGGCGGCGATCGGATGCACTCCGATCGAGTCCTTCCTCGCTGGTGGCCAGGCAGGAGCCAGTTCCGAGGAATTGCGCATCCTGGTGCCGTCGGTTGCCGGTGGCGGTTACGACCTGACCGCCCGAACCATGGTGCAAGCCCTTGCCGACGAGGGAACCGCCACCGCCGACGTCGTGGTTCTGCCCGGATCGGGTGGCATCGTCGGACTCAACCGGTTGGTTCTCGAACGGGGTAACCCCGATCTCCTCATGGTGATGGGGCTCGGTGTGCTCGGATCCGTGGAGATTCTGCCGTCCCAGCACTCGCTTGCCGACGCGACCCCGATCGCACGGTTGATGGACGAACCGGAAGCTGTTCTGGTTCCGGCAGATTCGCCGTTCACAACCCTGGCGGATCTGACATCGGCGTGGACCCAAGACCCGTCGTCGATCTCGATAGGCGGGGGTTCGAGCGAAGGCGGACCGGACGGGCTGTTCCGGCTTCTCCTGGCGCGGGCCGTCGGCGTCGATCCGTCGCTGTCCCCGTCGCGCACGTACGATGGCGGCGGTGAACTGCTACCAGCGCTATTGACCGGGCAGGTCGATGTCGCGGCAACCGGTCTCGGTGAATACCTGGATCAGATTGCGGCAGGAACGGTTCGGGTTCTTGCGGTCAGTTCACCGCAGCGCTCGCCGGCGGTGGACGCGCCCACCTTGGCTGAACTGGGCGTCGACGTCACCTTCACGAACTGGCGAGGCCTCATGGCGCCGCCGGGGCTGACCGACGATCAGCGACTGCGTCTGCAGACGCTGGTGACGGACTTGACGGCCAGCCCGCGATGGAACGAGCTTTCCCGCCGAAACGGTTGGAACAGTGCAGTTCTCACCGAACCCGAGTTCTCCGAGTTCCTGCAAGATCAATCCCGGTTTGTTGCTGCGACTTTGGACCGGTAGGGCGTCAACACAGAAGTTTCGTTTCACCCTCAGTAGGACATCAGCTGGATTTGCTGTGCCTTCTTCTCCTCGTTCCGTACGCAAAGGAGCTCACCATGCTCGTCACACTCGGCTTCCTCATGGTTGCGGTGTTCATGTTTCTCATCCTCACCAAACGTGCAACACCGGTGGTGGGACTGACACTGGTTCCCGTGGCCTTCGGATTACTTGCCGGAGCGGGCCTCGGGATCGGCGACATGATCACCGACGGCATCAAATCGCTTGCCCCCACCGCGGCGCTGTTGTTCTTCGCGATCATCTTCTTCGGCATCATGATCGACGTCGGGTTGTTCGATCCGCTCGTGAAGTTCATTCTCCGGTTGGTGCGTGACGATCCGATGCGCTTGGTGGTCGGCACCGCAGTTCTGGCGATGGTGGTCTCCCTCGACGGCGACGGTTCCACGACGTTCATCATCGTGACGTCCGCGATGTTGCCGCTCTACCTCAAACTCGGAGTCAGTCCGGTTGTGCTGACAGTGGTCGCCGGGCTGTCCAACGCGACGATGAACATCATTCCGTGGGGCGGTCCTACCGTCCGGGCCGCCAGCGCCTTGGGACTTTCGCCGTCCGATGTCTTTGTTCCGATGGTGCCGTCGCTGATCGTCGGATTGATCATGGTGCTCGGGTTTTCGGTTCATCTCGGGATCATGGAGCGTCGCCGGATCGGGACTTTGGTCCTCACTTCTGAACGCATCCTCGAAAAGGTCGGAAACGGAGGAACTTCCAGCGCCGACAGCGATAACAGTGGCAACGCCGACGACAGTGACGACGGCGGCGACACCGGACGCTTCATCGACGGCCTCGACCCCAAGCGGGATACTTTGCGGCCGAAGCTCCTGTGGTTCAACGCCGCGCTGACGACTGTCCTTCTGGTTGTTCTCGTCATGGATGTGCTGCCCATCCCGGTGCTGTTCATGATCGCGTCATCGATCGCTCTCGCGGTGAACTTCCCGGCCGTCAAGGATCAGGGTGAGGCGATTGCCCGGCACTCGGCGAGCATCGTGTCCGTTGTCGCGATGGTGTTAGCGGCAGCTGTGCTGACCGGCGTTTTTCAGGGCACCGGCATGGTCGAGGCAATGGCCGAATGGCTCCTGCAGGTCATTCCCGACGCGATGGGCTCCCACCTGGCCGTCATCACCGGCGTCCTGAGCATTCCGCTCACGTTCTTCATGACCAACGACGCCTTCTACTTCGGCGTACTGCCGGTGCTGTCGGAGACGGCGGCGCAGTACGGAATCGAGCCGGTGGAGATGGCTCGGGCGTCGATCACCGGGCAGGCAGTACACATGCAGAGCCCGCTGGTCCCGGCGATTCTGCTGCTCGTGACGTTAGCCGGTGTGTCTTTGGCGGATCACCACAAGAAGGTCCTGTGGCGAGCCGGCCTCATCTCGATCACGATGCTCGTGGTCGGAGTTGCGTTGGGGCAGATCCCGTTCTGAGCGTGATCACGTGTGGAAGGGGCATCGACCTTGGTCGGTGCCCTTTTTCTTCGTCACGAAGTTGGGGCGGATCGAGAGATCTGGCTCGTCGTAGAGGCGATGGAACGTCGGAGTGAGAGAACTGGACATCGGCGGGTTCACCCAGGACCAGTCCGTCGGGCACTTGCGTCCCGCCTTCTCTTCGCGCGCGATGTGGTCGATGAATTGTTTTGCGACAGTGTGGTGGTCGACCATGATGACGCCGGCCTTGCGATAGCTGTGAATAACTGCGCGGTTCAATTCGACCAGAGCACGGTCCTTCCACAGAGTGCGGTCGTGGCTCGTATCGAGTTCCAAATGCGATGCCACGGCGGGAAGCATGTTGTAGCGATCGGTGTCGCTGAAGTTGCGGGCGCCCACTTCGGTACTGACGTACCAACCGCTGAACGGAGTGCAGGGGTAGACGATTCCGCCGATATCGAGATTCATGTCCGAGACTGCCGGAACGGCGTGCCATTTAAGGCCCAGGTCAGCGAACCATGGGTAGTCGGGATGCTCGATGGGTACCTCGAGGACAAGGTCTGCAGGCACGTCGAAGTACTGCAGTGGTTCGTCCGGAACCGAAATGAGCAGGGGTAGAACGTCGAACGGCGTTCCGGCGCCCTTCCATCCCATCGACGTAACCTGTTCTGTCAGGTCGACGTGCCACGGGTCGCCCAGAATTGTGCCGTCCGGCTGCCGGTAGCCGGCGTAGCGGATCAGTTGCGGGCTGAGGATGCGGTACTCCTGCCCGTCCTCGCGGGGAAGTGGTCCGACGGTGACGACGGACTGGAGTGCGCCGCCGTTGGTCGAGAGTCGCAGGTGTTCCCAACAGGCTTCCGCCAGTGCGTATGCGGTGACGGCATCGCGGGCGTCGATGAGCTTGAGGGTGCGCCAATGTGCGCGTCCGACGCACCGTGCGTGGTTGCGCCACGCGAGTTTGGCTCCGACCAGAAGTTCTTCGGCGGTGTGGGTGTACGTTCCGGTCCGATGCAGTTCCCGCAGCGCTTCGTGTCTTCTCGACGTCGGCAGGTGGCTCAGTTCCGGAGAGTCGAAGAACTCCACGCACTCGAGTTCGCGGCGTTGAAGATCGGTAGGCACCGGAGGATGTGATGCGAGCGGAGTTGAAGGAGCGCTACCTGTTGGCAATGCATCCGGTCGAACAATATCCACGGCACGACTCCTGTTTGGCTGGTTCGGATTTCGCTGGACGTTAGCTCAACTGTCGAGCGTGTCGAAACCCTTGCTTATTTTGCACCCCCCGGCGAAAAAGGGACGGGCGTACCGAAAAAATCGACGTGACGTGTGACATATACGGCCAAACATTTACGAGTTGGACATTTGTGACATAAGCTCCCCTCGGAAAGTTTGCGGCTGGTCTGCCGCGAAAAATCGGGACGAGGATAAGCGTGGATTCGCAAGCAATTTCTCTGGTCCGGTCGAGCTTCAAGTCCATCGTCGCTGAAGAAGGCGGCCCGGAGCGGCTTGCCCGGACCTTCTATTCGCTGCTGTTCGCGCGCTCGCCGGAGACACGCGAGTTCTTTCCGGCTGCAATGGACGTGCAGCGTGACCGTCTGTTCACGGCGATAGCTTACGTTGTCGAACGACTCGACGAGACCGACGAAATTCTTGAATATCTCGCGCAATTGGGCCGCGATCATCGCAAATACGGTGTAACGGACGAGCATTACCAAGCCGTCGGCAATTCGATGATCGAAGCCTTCGAGCTGTTCGGCGGCGCCGAGATGTGGACCGACGAGGTCGACAGCGCCTGGCGCAACGCCTTGGCTGTCATCTCCGCAGCCATGATGGACGCGGCAAACGCAGAAGACGGACCGCCCGCCTGGAGCGCCACGGTAATCGAGACGCGCACCGCGATCAGAGGAGTCGCGATCGTGCGACTCCAACTCGATCAGCCCATGGACTACCGACCCGGTCAATACGTCAGTGTGCAGGTTGGCGCGCGGCCCCGGATGTGGCGATACCTTTCCCCGGCCAATCCGCCGGACGGATCGGGAATCATCGAGTTCCACATCCGTCAGGTAACCGGCGGCTGGGTCAGCCCCGCAATGGTCACGCAGACCACCGTCGGAGACATCTGGGTGATCGGGTCACCGATCGGCGGCCTCGGAATTCCGGAGAACACCAAAGACCTCCTGATGATCGCGTCGGGAACCGGCGTTGCACCGCTGCGCGCACAGATTCTGGAACTGATCCGTCGCGGCAATACTCGCAAGGTTCACTTGTTCTACTCCGGTGCGCATCCGTGCGATCTGTACGACCTCCCACATCTGTGGGCCCTCGCCGAGCGACATCCCTGGCTCACCATCGTCCCGGTCTCGGAAGACGACACCAATCCGTGGTGGCACACCGAGACCGAACCGCTGTCACCGATCGGAATGCCGAAGCGCATGACCGGAAAAGTCGGCAAGGTCGTCACATCGTTCGGGAACTGGGCGGGATGCGACATTCAAGTCGTCGGCAACGAATCCGTCGTGAACAGCACCAAATTCCGGCTCCGGGCCGTCGGCATCGACGCCGCGACCGTCCGCAGTGATCCCACGTACTGACCGTCAGTAAGGGTCGAAGCTTATGGCCTCGGCCGGCGTGCCCGTCGCAATCAGCCGATCTCGCGTCGAACGCACCATCGCAGCCGACCCACACACCAACACCTGGTGCTCGGTGAAGGCCCCGTACGACGAGACGACGTCGGCAAGCGTTCCCTCCACCAGATGATCCTCGCCGAAACCGATGTCGACGCCGAGCCTTTCGGCCCAGCCGTCGGGTGGGCCGGCGTCCGTGAGATCTTCGACGACGGGAATCGGTTGCAGCCACGGCAGTTCGTGGGCGAGTATCCACAGCATGTCCGCCGCGTACAGATCGCGAAGCGTTCGACCGCCGAAAAACAGGTAGACCAGCGGCGGATTCGGCGACTGGGCCAGATCGAGGATGATCGACCGCATCGGCGCCAAACCGGTTCCGCCCGCGATCATGATGACGGGCGGACCGTTCTCGTCGACGGCAAGATTGCCGCGCGGATCGATGATCGTCCAGATGTCGCCGGGTTGAGTGTCCTTGACTATCGCACCGCTCACCCAACCGCCGGGAACCGTCTTGACGTGGAACTCGAGCTTCCCGTCCTGCGACGGTGGCAGAGCGGGGGACAGCCGGCGAAGCAAGCGGGCATTCTGCGGCACGCTCACATCCACGTACTGACCCGGCCGGAACGGTACGACGTCGCCGATCAGGCGAACCACGGCCAGATCCTCACGCAGGCGGTGATGTTCGACGACAGTGCTGGTCCAGGATCGTGAAGTCATGGATGTCTCCTGAAAGTCAGTAGAGCGGGTCGTGCAGGATCTGGTCGATCGGAGTGCCACCGGCCCGCAACGCGTAGATCGTGGTCTTGATCATCGACGGTGACCCCGAGATCTGGATCTGACGGTCCGCCCACGAACCGAACCGCGCAACGACCCGACCGATAGGGCCGGTCAGGCGTGAATGCATACCGAATGGCGGCTCGAGTGCCGGCCCGCTGTGCCACCACGGATTCTCGGCTTCCTCGGACACCGGTACGACGGTCAGCCACGGGTTGCTGAGCGAAATGTGCCACAAGGTCTCGAGATCGTAGAGATCACACGGGTAGCGTCCGCCGACAAAAAGATGAACACGCGGATTCTGCGCTCGCTGAGACATTTCCATCACCTGAGCGCGCAGCGGCGCGATCCCGGTGCCCGAACCGATCATCAGGACGTCGCGGTCGTGCGTGAAATCCACCTCGAGTCCGCCGAGCGGAGTGGACATGACCCATTGGTCGCCCACATTGGTCTCAGTGACGATTGCCGGGCTCACCCAGCCGCCCGAGACCTTGCGGACATGGAACTCGAGTTGGCCGAAGGGATTGGTCGGAATGGCGGGGGAATAGTACCGCCACATTCGGGGGCGTTGGGGTACCTGCACCCCGACGTACTGACCAGCGCCGTACGGAATGGGCGGGTCGGTTTCGAGGCGCACTATCGCAAGATCGTCGAGCACGCGTTCGTGGCTGACGACGGTTCCGCCCCACAGCGCCGGGGTGGTATCGGACTCGGCGCCTTCCGCCATCGTGCTCACGACGAACTCGGTGAACTCGGACCAGGCTTCTTCGAGTTCGGGTGTCCACTTGTACCGGCTGTGGGCGCTGGTCCCGTGCATCGACTTCACGGCGCGCCTCATCGCAACTCCGGCAGCCCGGTAGTGCTCGCGTTCGACACCGTAGCGACGATGGTCGAGGCCGAGTTGAGTCAGGAATTTCCGGATCCTGCGCTGCTGCGGCAGGTTCTTCACGACAAATTCGATAGCGGTGACAAACCTGTGGCCTTGGGATTCCATCCCGGCCGGGAACAATGAGCGGTACAGAGGATGTTCGGCAAAGAGGGCCGTGTAGAACAGAGCTGAAAAGTGGGCGCGAGAGTCGTCGTCGTCGGCCAGAGCGTCGAGGCTGGATTGCAGGCGGGCGATCACCGTCGGATCCAATCGACACCCCTTTCGCAACAGCTGCAACTCTCGTCCCAATTCTAGTACGGCTCGAATTGTTACAAACGATGGCGAACCCGCCTGGCCAAATCAAACTTGAGCGGAATAGACTCAAGTTTGTCCGCGTTGAGCATATTGACACGGCCGCACCACCACCCGGAGCGGCCCACAACTTCGACTTCGACGCGCTTGTGGCGACCGGAGCCCGGCCAGAAAGGTGACAAGTGGACTCGTTCACACCAACAACCAAGACCCAGGCTGCGATGACGGCTGCACTGCAGTCGGCGTCGTCGGCGGGTAACCCCGACATTCGACCGGCACACCTGCTGGTCGCACTCCTCGACCAAACCGACGGCATCGCCGGCCCGCTGCTCAAAGCAGTGGGCGTCGATCCCACCGTCGTGCATCGCGAAGCTCAGAGCATGGTGGATCGTCTGCCGAAAACCACCGGTGCGAGCTCGACGCCCCAGCTCGGGCGTGAAGCACTCGCGGCGCTGACCTCCGCGCAGCACCTCGCCACCGAGATGGACGACGAGTACGTCTCCACCGAGCATGTGCTGTACGGACTTGCCGACGGTGATTCCGACGTCGCGACCCTGCTGAAGAATCACGGTGCGACACCAATTGCACTGCGTGAGGCGTTCACCACAGTTCGCGGGAGCGCGCGTGTCACCAGCCCGGAGCCGGAAGGCACCTACCAAGCGCTGGAAAAGTACTCCACCGACCTCACCGAAGCCGCACGCAGCGGCAAGCTCGACCCGGTGATCGGCCGCGACACCGAGATTCGACGCGTTGTGCAGGTGCTCTCGCGTCGTACCAAGAACAACCCGGTACTCATCGGTGAGCCAGGCGTCGGCAAAACCGCGATCGTGGAGGGCCTTGCCCAACGCATCGTCGCGGGTGACGTCCCGGAATCGCTGCGCGGAAAGACCGTCATCTCCCTGGACCTCGGGTCCATGGTGGCCGGTGCCAAGTATCGCGGTGAATTCGAGGAGCGCCTCAAGGCAGTTCTCGACGACATCAAGAACAGCGCCGGACAGGTCATCACCTTCATCGACGAGCTGCACACCATCGTCGGCGCCGGAGCCACCGGTGAATCCGCGATGGACGCAGGCAACATGATCAAGCCGATGCTCGCCCGTGGTGAGCTGCGGCTGGTCGGTGCCACCACGCTCGAGGAATACCGCAAGTACATCGAGAAGGACGCCGCACTCGAGCGTCGCTTCCAGCAGGTACTCGTCGGTGAGCCCTCGGTCGAGGACACCGTCGGCATCCTGCGCGGCCTCAAGGAGCGCTACGAAGTGCACCACGGCGTGCGCATCACCGACTCCGCGCTGGTAGCAGCCGCTTCGCTGTCCGACCGCTACATCACGTCGCGGTTCCTGCCGGACAAGGCCATCGACCTCGTCGACGAAGCCGCATCGCGTCTGCGTATGGAGATCGACTCGCGTCCCGTCGAGATCGACGAGGTGGAACGTACCGTCCGCCGACTCGAGATCGAGGAAGTGGCACTCGAGAAGGAAACCGACGACGCGTCGAAGGCGCGGCTCGAAAAGTTGCGCCAAGAACTTGCCGACGACCGCGAGAAGCTCAGTCAGCTCAGTACTCGCTGGCAGAACGAGAAGCAGGCCATCGACTCGGTGCGGGTGCTCAAGGAACAGCTCGAATCCCTGCGAGGAGAGTCCGAACGCGCTGAGCGTGACGGCGATCTGGGCAAGGCAGCCGAGCTGCGCTACGGCCGCATCCCCGCGTTGGAGAAGGAACTGGAAGCCGCAGCAGAGGCTTCCGGCGCCGCCTCCGACGGCGACGTGATGCTCAAGGAAGAGGTCGGGCCGGACGACGTCGCAGACGTGGTCGCAGCCTGGACCGGCATTCCGGCCGGCCGAATGCTGGAAGGCGAAACCGAGAAGCTGCTCCGAATGGAGTCCGAACTCGGCAAGCGCGTCGTCGGACAGACTGATGCCGTCGTCGCGGTCTCGGATGCGGTTCGCCGCGCCCGAGCAGGTGTTGCCGACCCCAATCGGCCTACCGGTTCCTTCCTGTTCCTCGGCCCGACCGGCGTCGGTAAGACGGAGCTCGCCAAAGCCTTGGCGGACTTCCTCTTCGACGACGAGCGCGCGATGATCCGCATCGACATGAGCGAATACGGTGAGAAGCACTCGGTGGCCCGACTCGTCGGTGCCCCTCCGGGATACGTCGGTTACGAAGCCGGCGGCCAGCTCACCGAAGCAGTTCGGCGACGCCCGTACTCGGTGGTCCTCTTCGACGAGGTCGAAAAGGCACACCCCGACGTATTCGACGTCCTGCTCGCAGTGCTCGACGAAGGCCGACTCACCGACGGTCAAGGCCGCACGGTGGACTTCCGCAACACCATCCTGATCCTGACCTCCAACCTGGGATCCGGTGGAACACGCGAGCAGGTCATGGACGCGGTACGCCACGCGTTCAAGCCCGAGTTCATCAACCGTCTCGACGACGTGGTCATCTTCGACTCGCTCTCCGAAGAGCAGTTGGAGCACATCGTGGACATCCAGCTCGAGCAGCTGCAGAAGCGTCTGGCCGCGCGTCGACTCACCCTCGAGGTGAACGGGGCGGCTCGGATGTGGCTCGCGGTGCGCGGCTACGACCCGCTGTACGGCGCTCGGCCACTGCGTCGACTCGTCCAGCAGTCGATCGGCGACCAGCTCGCCAAACTGCTCCTGGCCGGCAAAGTCCAGGACGGAGACACCGTGAACGTCGGTGTCAGCGAGGACGCAGACCAGCTGGTTCTGTCCTGACCGGTTCTGCCGCTGATGCGTTAAGCGAATGCCCCGTCGATCCATGCGGATCGGCGGGGCATTCGCGTTTTCTCTACCCTGGTTTTGTCGACGCTGGTTTTGTCGACGTTGTTTTTGTCTACGCTGAACGGCTGGATGCTCGTACGGCAGATGTGCGCACCCGTACGTCCGAAATGAAGGTGGCCAGGAATGACTGATCAGAACGATCCGCGTAAGTCGGACCAGCCGACCGAGCATTTCGAGATTCCCGAGCAGTACCAGAACCCACAGCAGTACCAGAACCAGGGGCAGCAGCAGTATCCGTACGGTGGGCCGGATCAGAACACCGAGTATCTGGGCCAGCCGAACCAGCAGGGCCAGCCGAACCAGCAGGGCCAGCCGAACCAGCAGGGTCAGTCGAACCCGACGCAGGCGTTTCCGCCCTACAACCCGCAGTTCGATCCGCAGGCCCCGCCGCCCGGCGCGACGCAGGCGTACCCGACATACAACGCGCAGCAGTACGGACAGACTCAGCAGTATCCGGTTGCGGGCGGAAGTGGCGGCGGGGTGCCACCGGAGCAACCATTCTTGGACAGTGGGTCGCCGGATGGTGGGAAGCGACGCAAGCTCGGGACCTGGATCGCCGCGGGAGTCGTCGGCATCCTGGTTGCCGTCGTCGCGATCATCGGGATTTCGTTGTTCGGTTCCTCGGGTGAATCGGGAACGCAGACGGCATTTGTTCCGCCAACCAGCACGGTGGCGCCGACGACGCCCAAACCTACGACCACCGCACCTGCGCCATCGCCTACATCCTCGCCGCTCGAAAACCTGCCTGGCGGACTCGGTGATGTCATCGGCCAAGCCGGCGGTGCTGTCGGAACAGTGGTGTCCAACGACGGCGGCACCCTGGTCATCAACTCGATCGGTGGATCTCAGACCACCATTCTCACCACACCTGAGACGACGCTGATCGCGTTCAACCGATCATCTGTCGCTGACCTGCAACCGGGTGACAACATCGTCGTCGACGGCACCCCGGTGGAGAACGGCACGATGACCGCAAAGACGATTCTCGATACTTCATTGCCGTCGTTCGGCAACTGAGCCAGCGTGTCGTCGCGCTTATGAGACTTGGATCGAGGGGTTTCGCCGCACCGAAGGTAACGCCGCCACACCGATCAGGTGACAGTTCTCGGGGTGTTGCGGGAGGTTGTCGTCGGAAGTCGCTAGGCTGGCTGTGATGACTGGAATGTGGTTCGGACTCGCATTAGTGGCACTCGCAGGCGCGGGTGCGCTTCTGTACGTCGATAGAACAAGACGTGATCAATCCGGCCGCGTACGTCAGATTTGGGCAAAGGCGCAGGGCTACACGTACACCGGTGCTGATGATCAGCTTGCCGGCGAGTGGCATCGCGCAGCGATGGCCAAGCAGGACTACCTGACCGCAACCGATGTTGTGCGTGGCACAAGACGAGGTGAGCAGTTTGTGCTCTTCGACCTCGAGGAAACAGCAACCATCGTGGCAGTTCGACGCGAAGTCGGGTCTGACGTCGACATCGATCTACGGCTCAAATCGACGGCACCGCCCAAGGACGGCGACCTCAACCTCCTGGGCGCAATCGGTCCGCGCGTCGTGTTTGCAACCGACCTCGAAATCGCTCGCCGGGTCTGTGACCAGCGTATGGTCGCCTTCACCGAATCAGTACCCCCGGCAATCAGCATGCTGTGGAGCGAAGGTCGCTGGACCCTCGGCTCCCTTCCGGTCTCGAGCACCGGCCGCGATTGGGATGCTGCCATCGAAGCTGTCGCACGGCTGTCCGGCATCCTGCACGTACTCCCTCCCGTCACGGATCCGCGTGAACTCGAAGTCGATCACGACCCGACCCGGCCCCGCCCCCGCAGCGACAAATCCGATGCACCGCTGAACCGCGAAGCGCCGCAGGCCGTTCGTAGTGCACCGCAGGCACCGCCGGTCGTTCGTGGCGCACAGCAGACACCACGCCGGGAGGCTCCGGAGTCGCAGCGCCGAGAGGCTCCGGAGTCGCAGCGTCGAGAAGCTCCGGAGTCGCAGCGCCGCGAGGAGTCGGACGTGCCCCGTCGAACCGCCCCGGAATTGCCCCGCCGGGAGTTTCCCGCCCCGTCGACCACGCCGAAACCCAACCCCGGCACACAGCGCTCGGGAACCGTACGCCCCGTCGATTGAGCCGCGTGTAAGCCTCACCTTTCGAGGCGCGACGCACTAGCGTGGCCGGTATGTCGTCATCGAACTCGGATCGCCCTGCGCGTCCTGTAGCCCTGGTCACCGGTCCCACCTCAGGTCTGGGTGCCGGGTTTGCCAAGAAATATGCGTCGCTCGGCTACGACCTGGTGCTTGTCGCCCGAGACGAAGTGAGATTGCGTGATCTTGCCTCCGAGCTGTCCGCGATGTTCGGTACCGAATCCGAAATTCTGGTGTCCGACCTCGCCACGGAACCTGGCCGTGACGCGGTCGCCGACCGATTGGCCCGCGGCGTCGACGTTCTGGTCAACAACGCTGGGTTCGGTACCTCCGGTGAATTCTGGACCGCTGATCCAGCACTTCTGCAAGCTCAACTCGACGTCAACGTCACCGCGGTGATGCGCCTGACCCGTGCGGCGTTGCCCAGCATGATCGCGTCGGCGAACGGGACGATCGTCAATGTCGCAAGTGTGGCGGGATTGCTGTCCGGGCGCGGTTCGACGTATTCGGCCAGCAAGGCGTACGTGATTTCGTTCACCGAAGGATTGTCCGGCGGGCTGGCCGGAACCGGTGTTCGGGTTCAAGCGCTGTGCCCGGGGTTCATCCGCACCGAGTTTCACGAGCGAGCCGGAATCGAAATGTCATCGATCCCGAAGCCGATGTGGTTGAGCGTCGATCAGGTGGTCGCGACGTCGATGAAGGACCTCGGCGACAACAAGGTCATCAGCATTCCCGGGATTCAGTACAAGATCCTCACCACTGCCGGGCGTCTGGTTCCGAAGGGCTTGGTTCGCAAGATGACCAACCTTGTCGGACGTGGGCGGGGTAGGACGTAGATACAGGTCGCGCGGAGATTATTGCCTCGGCGCTGTGGTCGGTAGGCTGAGCACTCATGAGCGATCGTGAGGATTTGGCTGCGCTGGTGCGCGAACTGGCTGTTGTGCACGGAAAGGTGACGTTGTCTTCGGGCAAGGAAGCCGACTACTACGTGGATCTTCGCCGCGCGACGCTTCACCACAAGGCAGGGCCGTTGATCGGCTCGCTGCTGCGTGAACTTGTTGCAGACTGGGATTTCGACGCCGTGGGCGGTTTGACGATGGGTGCAGACCCGGTCGCGATGGCAGTGATGCACGCGCCCGGCCGTCCGATCGACGCGTTTGTCGTCCGCAAGGCTGCCAAGGCCCACGGAATGCAGCGTCAGATCGAGGGACCCGATGTGGTCGGCAAGCGTGTTCTGGTTGTCGAGGACACCACGACCACGGGCAACTCTCCGCTCACCGCGGTGAAGGCACTTCGTGAAGCGGGCGCCATCGTGGTCGGTGTGGCAACCGTGGTGGATCGCGCGACCGGCGCCGACGCCGTAATCGGTGCAGAGGGCGTGGAATACCGCTCGCTTCTGGGCCTGGACGATCTCAACCTGGGCTAGCGCCCCCGTGCGCCTTTCTGGTAGTTCGCGCTACCGGAAAGGCTCACAGGGCCGAAGGCCTTGCCGACGTGATCATCGATCGCAGCTCGGCCAACCCCACGGTCAGGCGTTCGATCTGCTCGGGTTCGAGGTCCGCAAAATGCGGAATCAGGGCATCAGCGATGGCATGTCGACCGTCGGCTAGGGTCTTTCGTCCCACATCGGTCATCGCGACCAGTACGGCGCGGGCGTCGTCCGGATCCGGGCGCCGCTCGACCAACCCGCGCTCACCGAGTGTGCGCATCACCGCAGTTGCGGAGGGTTGTGAGCAGTGATCGATCTTGGCGAAGTCGCTGATCCGCATTTCGCCGTATTCCTCGAGCAACGCCAACGCGCGGAGCCAGGTCCGGGGGTAACGGTCGGCAGCAAGTGACGTCGCCATTTTTGTGAAGCGATGGGTATTGCTCACCAAGTCGACCAGTAGGTCGTGCAATCTCTGTTCCTGATCGGGCACGTTCGAATCCTTCCATAAGGTAATGATTGTGTAAACGAGTCTTTGGCGACAGTTGGCATTCGTTCAGGGGAGATGTGCAACCACAGTCGACCTGACCAATTCTTCGATGACGAGGTCAGGGGTCACGAGGCTCAGACTGCGGTTCGCGGCCAACACTGCAATTCCGTGCGTTCCCGTCCAGATCTTCAGTGCAGTCGCGTTCGGATCCGAGGCTTGGTCTGCTTCGGCCAGAGTCCGCAGAGCCTCGAAGAGTGGAAGCGACGTTGCCCGGAGGTTCGCGCCGGCGCCTTCGAGTAAATCGTGGCGGAACATCAGCTCGAACATCGCCGGTCGCCCCTGCGCAAAAGCGACGTATTCGATTGCGGCAGAGATCAATCGGTGTCGCGCGGGCGTGGGTGCATCGAGTATCGGTGCGAGCCTTGCCCCCAAGTCACTTAGGCCCTGTGAGGCAATTGCCGCAAGTAGGCTGTTGTGTGTCGGGAAATAGCGTCTGGGTGCCCCGTGTGACACGCCGACTCGACGGGTTATCTCTCGTAACGTCAGGGCGGCGAGGCCGTCGGTGTCGAGAATGTCGACGCCCGTGGCGACGAGGGTGTCGCGGAGTGTGGTGGCAGACATGGGAGACAGTGTCTACCATCTAGGACGGTAGACAGTGTCTACTCTCACTGATTGGGGTGTTGGCGTGCTGTATCGACTGTTCAAGTACATCTTGATAGGACCGGTTCTGTGGGTCTTCGGACGCCCCACGATCGAGGGGCACCGCAACATCCCGAGAAAGGGGCCGGTGATACTTGCCGGTAATCACCGGGCTGTCGTCGACTCGTTCTTCCTGGTTCTGAAAGTGCGCCGACGGATCACCTTCGTCGCGAAGAGTGAGTACTTCACCGGTTCCGGCATCAAGGGCGCGTTGCAGCGCTGGTTCTTCGGCGGCGCAGGTCAAGTTCCCATCGACCGCAGTGGCGCCGACGCCTCGCGCGCGGCACTGGATACTGCCGTCGGAATCCTCGAACGGGGTGGTGTGTGGGCGATCTATCCCGAGGGAACACGATCGCCGGACGGTCGCCTGCACAAAGGCAAAACGGGGGTGATCAGGGTTGCGCTGGAAACGGGTGTCCCCGTTATCCCGGTTGTTGTTCACGGAGGCGACGCGGTGAACCCGCCTGGCACCAGGATGTGGCGATTCAGCAAGGTGCACGTCAGTGTTGGCAAGCCGATCGACTTCTCCCGCTACCGAGAACTGCGGACCCATCAGGCTGTTGTGCGCGCGGCAACCGACGAGTTGATGGCGGCACTGTGTGAGCAGTCCGGGCAGGAATACGTCGACCTGTACGGGGCTGACGTCAAATCTCGTGATTCCCTCTGAATTACCCAGTACGGTCGTCTTGGACGCGTAACCAACAGCGCGCAACCAACAGGAGGACTGGGCATGGCAGGCAAGTGGGGCATCGAGCACGCGGTTTTTGCGGCGGCAACGGCGGCAACGGTGGCTGGGGCGGTGCTCGGCAACGAGCGGGTTCAGCAGATTTCCAAGCCGTTGATTGCGCCGTCGCTCGCGGTCAGGGTGCTGCGCAAGCGATCCGAGACCGATGCCGCCGATACTGCGCTGCTCTTGGCAGGTCTTGCTGCGGCAACGATCGGTGATGTGTTCATGATCGACCCGGATAACGATGCTCGCCTGGTGAAGGGTGCGTCTTCGTTTGCCGTCATGCAGTCGAGCTATTCGGCGCTCCTGTTGCGTCGTGGTGCCAGGCCGACGAGGGCTGCGCTCAAGCCTCGGATGAGCGGGTGGTCCACGGCTTCCGGGTTGCTGCGTGCAAAAGCTCCCGAGGTCTCGATGCCGTTGACCGCGTACGGATTGCTGCTGGGAACCACGTCGACGTTGTCCGCAGATCCGGCTTTGGCACCGGGGGAGAAGACGGTGCTGGACGTGGTGGTGCCTGGCCAGGAGCGGCGATCCTGGCTGGGTGTGGGCGGCGTGCTGTTCACCGCATCCGACGGTCTGATTGTGGTGCGACGCTTGTTCATTCGCGGCAAGGCCGGCCGCGCGGCCGCTGAGGGTGTGATTCTGGCGTCGTATGCGGCTGCTCAGTTGATGCTTGTCGAGGGAATGCTTGCTCTCGGTCGCAAAAATGCCTGAGCGGAGCATCTTCATCACCGGGGCGGCGTCGGGAATCGGCCGTGAGGCCGCGTTGTTGTTTGCGCGCAAGGGTTATCGGGTTGGCTGCTATGACATCGACGAGTCCGGGTTGACGGCTCTGGCCGCCGAGATCAACGGGTTCGGGGGTGTGGCCGTGACCGGCGCACTCGACGTGACGGACCCGGCGCAGTGGTCGACACAGTTGGCTCACTTTGTCGGTGCGTCGGGTCGACTCGACATCCTGGTCAACAACGCCGGTGTTCTGTCGTCGGGGAAGTTCGAGAGTATTTCCCTTGCTGCGCATCGCCGCATGGTCGATATCAACGTCACCGGCGTTCTCAATGGGACACACACGGCGTTTCCGTATCTGCGCGATACGCCGGGTGCTCAGGTCGTGAATATGTGCTCGGCATCGGCCATTTACGGACAGCCTGAACTGGCGACATACGGGGCCACGAAGTTCGCGGTCCGGGGGCTGACGGAGGCACTCGACCTCGAATGGGCCGAACACGACATCCGAGTGATTGCACTGTGGCCTCTCTTCGTCCAGACGGCCATGGTCACCGGAATGGATACCGGTTCGACGCGATCACTTGGAATCAAGCTCACTGCAACGGAAGTCGCGCAGGAACTCTGGGATGCGACGCGCGGCGCCGGACGCATGCCCAAGGTTCACTATCCGGTGGGAGGGCAAGCGAAAGTGCTTCTTGCCGCGTCGCGATTCTCGCCTGCGTGGTTGTCGAGGTTGACGAACAAACGTTTAACCGGAACGTAATCGAACTCGCGATATAGTTCGGAATCGTTTTGTGGGCCGGGTTGAGGCAGAAGACATGGGTGGAGGTAGTCGCGGTGGTTCGTGTCCGGGTGGGATTGCTGTGTCTGAGTGTGGGTTCGGCGGTACTGCTCACTGGTTGTGGCGGTGACGCGCAGTCTGCGCCGACGCCGACCACGCAATCCAGTACGGCAGTCTCGACCACGCCCCAGGTGACGACGACCGTTCCGGTACCTGTCACAACGACGACGATCCCGCCCACAACTGTGCCGCCGACAACCACATTGACGGACGTGCACTTCGAGCGCAACGAGTCCTACTACTTCACTACTCCGGACGGGAACTTCCAGTGCGGCATCATCAGATTGCCCACCCGCATCGAAGCCGGGTGTGAGGGAACGACAACTCCGGTGCCGCCGCGCCCGGACAGTTGTATGGTGAACTGGGGCAACGGAATTCGTGTTCAAGACGAGGGTGAAGGTGCCTTCATGTGCTCTGGTGGCCCGGTGTACATGTCCGGCGGACCCGAAGCGGATCCGGTGCTTCCGCCCGGAACGCCACTGTCTAAGCTGGGCTTCACATGTACTACCACGGCGACGGATGTCTCGTGTGTCAACGAGCAGACCACACACGGATTCACCGTGGCTGCCGATTCCAACGAGGTGTTCTGATGTCCGACGTGAGTGTAGAACCGGCCGACGAGGTCGGTCCGACAGAATGGGGCGAAAACCCGAACGGCGTCGGCCCGTGGGCGGAGTTTCACGGGACGGACCTCCCCACCGACGAGCGTTACGACCCGCTGCTTCTGCTGGAGGGTGACCGTCGAAACGTGTTGGACGAGTACAGGTACTGGACACGCGAGGCGATTGTCGATGACATCGACTCGCGGCGTCATCCGATGCACGTGGCCATCGAGAATTTTGCCCACGACGCCAACATCGGCACCGTGGTTCGTACCGCCAACGCGTTTGCCGCAGCGGCCGTGCACATCGTGGGCCGGCGACGGTGGAACCGCCGCGGCGCCATGGTCACCGATCGGTACCAACACATCGTTCACCATGCTGACATCGGCGAGTTGGTCGAGTACGCACGTGAGAATTCGCTCACTATCGTTGCCGTCGACAACACCCCCGGATCGGTACCACTCGAAACCGCGAGCCTGCCGAGAGACTGCATTCTGCTGTTCGGCCAGGAGGGTCCAGGAGTGACCGAACTGGCGAAAGAGGTTGCGTCCATGACGGTATCGATTGCACAATTCGGCTCGACCCGCAGCATCAACGCCGGCGTCGCGGCAGGTATCGCGATGCATGCCTGGGTGCGGGAGCACGCGGATCTTCGTAACTCCCGCTGACCTTGCCGGAGTCTGTTAGCTGGGTAGGCGCTAGCGCCGCAGGCTCCGAGGGGACAGGATATGTCTTATGCAGCAAGTGTGGGCGGAACGCGCAGATGCGGCCGAAGGAGCCATTGTCAGTCGGCATCTGCGACGGTTGTGGGCAATGCCGAGAACAGCGCTGGGTGTCGTGGCGTGGCCGGCGGTGCGCCGCGAGCGCATGTTCCGCCCGTGGCATTACTGGTGGCAGGCGCATCTGCTCGATACTGCCGTCGACGCGCTCGAACGTGACCCGACGCCCAAGCGTCGTCGTCGGATTGCCAAGGTTGCCCGCAGCGTCCGGGTCCGCAACGTCAGGTCCTGGACCAACAGCTACTACGACGACATGGCCTGGCTGGGGTTGTCGCTCGAACGCGCCCAACGGCTGTTTGCACTGGACCATCGCAGCGCCGTACAAGCTCTCGAATCTCAACTCTTCGACTCGTGGTCGCCGGAGGACGGTGGCGGAATTCCCTGGTGCAAGGGTTCCGATTTCTACAACACCCCGGCCAACGGCCCCGCCGGGATCATGCTTGCTCGGACTGGCAAGCTGTGGCGAGCTCAGGCGCACGCCGACTGGATCGAGGAGACTCTGCGTGATCCCGAATCAGGCCTGATCTTCGACGGTATCCGCCGCGACGGAACGCTCGAACGGGCCATTTACTCGTATTGCCAAGGAGTCACTCTCGGCCTGGAGACGGAACTGGCGACACGGTTGGGTGAACCGAGGCACCGCGAGCGGGTTCATGCCCTCGTCAACGCGGTCTACGACGGTTTGACCGATCGCGGCGTCATCATCGGAGGCGGCGGCGGCGACGGTGGCCTGTTCAACGCGATCCTGGTGCGGTATCTGGCGTTTGTCGTGGTCAACCTGACCTGGGAGAGCAACGAGGACATTCGGGCGAAGGAGATCGCCGCGCAGATCGTGCTGGCGTCGGCGGAAGCCGCCTGGAAGAACCGCCTCGAGGTGGAGGGGTTACCGCTGTTCGGTCACGACTGGACCCGCGACGCCACGCTGCCGAGGCTTTCCGGGGAACTGGCGACGTTCACGGGAGGTTCGGTGCGATCGTCGAGCGTCCCGGAGCGTGACCTGTCAGTGCAGTTGGGCGGTTGGATGCTGATGGAAGCCGCATACGTCGTCTCAGCGGCGGGATATCCGCGTAAACGCTGAGCGCCAGAGCCTCAGCCGGGCAAACGCTAAAGGCGTCAGTCCAGAACTTCCTCGACCTCGACGTCCTCGGCGGGGCGGGCCATTTCCTTGCGGTACTGCCAGATGCCGAGACCGGTGCCGACGACCAGGCTCACGGTCATCACGATCAGGACCGCCGGCAGGAGCCAGGGGACACGATCGAGGAACGAGCCGCCGTAGAAGCCGATCAGCAGCAGAACCGGCGCCCAGATGATTGCGCCGATGGTGCTGGCCACGGTGTATCGCGTGTGGTTCATCTTGGCTGCGCCCGCGACCATGGGGCACAGGGTGCGTATCCAGGGGATCCACCGGGCGATCAGGACAGCCCAGAAGCCGTGTCTCTCCAGCAGGATGTTGACCCGGTGCAGGTTTTTCTCGGTGAAGTATTTGCCACCTTTGCGGGCCTTGATGTGGTTGCCCGTTCGGTGACCGATGACGTACCCGACCTGATTGCCGGCAATGGCGGCGATCATGGCGCCCACCGAGAGAGCCCACACGTGTCCGGCGCCGGATTCGTGGCCGGCCAGCACAATTCCTGCAGTGATGAGGAGAGAATCGCCGGGAAGGAACAACCCCAGAATGATCGCGCATTCGATGAAGACGAATGTCACGACGATGATCCACACCAGCGCAGGACCAGCGGTTTCGAGGGGACCGAAACTGCCGGACGCGAGTGTCATGGTGGTCAGTTTCTTGCCTCGGTTCTGGTGATCAGTGAGTCGGTTCCTCGGTCACGGATTCCGAATTGTCCGTAGTTGAAGTATTCGCCGTTTCACCGCGTCGTGACGCGAGAAGGCGCTTTCCGATTTCGAAAACGATCGGCAGGACAGACACCAGGACGATCAAGATGAAGATGTAGTCGACGTTGTCGCGGATGAATTCGATCTGACCGAGGAGGTAGCCGAGCATCGTGACGCCGGCACCCCACAGAATGCCACCGACGATGTTGTAGGTGAGGAAGAGCGAGTACTTCATCTTCGATGCGCCGGCGACAACCGGAGCGAACGTGCGCACGATCGGCACGAAGCGGGCCAGGATGATGGTGATCGGGCCGTGCTTTTCGAAGAACGCGTGTGATTCGTCGATGTACTTCTTCTTGAAGAACTTCGCGTCGTCGTTCTTGAACAGCGCAGTTCCACCCTTGGCGCCGATGTAGAAACCGACCTGGTCACCGAGGATCGCCGCAATCGGAATGGTCACCAACAGCACCCACAACGGCGCGAACGGCTCGATCTCGGTGGATTTGGACGCCGCGATCAACCCTGCGGTGAAGAGGAGGGAATCGCCGGGCAGGAGCGGAAACAGTAGGCCGGATTCGATGAAGACCACCAGAAGCAATCCCACCAGAACCCACGTTCCGAAGGAGTTCAAGAGGTTCACGGGATCGAGGAAGCCGGGCAGCAAGGCCAGGTTCGTCACGGATTCAGTTGCTGCCTGCGCATTCACGGAGGCCAGACTACCGGGAGCGTCTGAGTGTTTCCCACTGCTGCAGGTCACCGCGTCGTCCACGTCACGGCGAGACCGCAAAGAGACGTGGCGACCACGACTTGCCATACTGCTAGGACCACACGAAGCGCTTTATACATCGTCGAGCGCTCCGAACGACACGTAAATGGAGGACTCCCGCCGTGCCTATCGCAACTCCCGAGGTCTATGCCGAGATGCTGAGTCGGGCCAAGGAGCATTCCTTTGCCTTCCCCGCTATCAACTGTGTCGGCTCCGAATCCATCAACGCAGCCATCAAGGGCTTTGCAGACGCCGGCAGTGACGGCATCATCCAGTTCTCGACCGGCGGTGCCGAGTTCGGTTCCGGTCTGGGCATCAAGGACATGGTTACCGGTGCTGCTGCACTCGCCGAGTTCGCGCACGTGATTGCCGCCAAGTACGACGTCACCATCGCGCTGCACACCGATCACTGCCCGAAGGACAAGCTGGACACGTTTGTGCGTCCACTGCTCGCCATCTCGCAGGAACGCGTCAACGCCGGCCGTAACCCGCTCTTCCAGTCCCACATGTGGGACGGATCGGCTGTCCCGATCGACGAGAACCTGGCGATCGCCAAGGAACTGCTTGCACTGTCGAAAGCTGCAAACATCATCCTCGAGGTCGAGATCGGTGTTGTCGGCGGCGAAGAAGACGGCGTCGAAGCCGAGATCAACGACAAGCTGTACACCTCGAAGGAAGACTTCGAGAAGACGGTCGACGCTCTGGGCGTCGGCGAGCAGGGCAAGTACCTCCTCGCTGCCACCTTCGGCAACGTGCACGGTGTGTACAAGCCGGGCAACGTCAAGCTCAAGCCCGAGGTTCTCGACGAGGGCCAGCGCGTTGCCGCAGCGAAGCTCGGCCTCGCTGCCGGCTCGCAGCCGTTCGACTTCGTGTTCCACGGTGGATCGGGCTCGCTGAAGTCCGAGATCGAGGCTTCGCTGAACTTCGGCGTCGTGAAGATGAACGTCGACACCGACACGCAGTACGCGTTCTCGCGTCCGATCGCGGGTCACTTCTTCACCAACTACGACGGCGTCCTCAAGGTCGACGGTGAGGTCGGAAACAAGAAGGCTTACGACCCGCGCAGCTACCTCAAGAAGGCCGAAGCAGGCATGACTGCTCGTGTCATCGAGGCGTGCAACGACCTGAAGTCGGCCGGCCGCTCGGTGTCCGGAGGCTAGAACTGCTCGATCGAAAAACTGTGCGCGCCCACGAAGTCGAAGACTTCGTGGGCGCGCACAGTTGGTTACGGTTCGAGTGTTTAACCGGTCTGGCTCGGGTCGCAGACCTTCCAGGTTCCGTCCTGGCGTTCCAGATCGAAGGTTCGCCACGACCGTTCCCCGGTTGCCGGGATGCTCGCCTCAACTTGGGCGATAGCAGTGTCGTCGGTGATTCGGACGGCGTCGACGGCGCTGACCTGGGGAATCGTCTTCTGCGTTACCGCATTCTGGTGGACCTGGGCAAAAGCGTCGTCCGGGACGGACTGGTAGTAGTCGGCGAGAGAACCACACGTTGCGGTGCGCAGAGCGGCAATGTCACCGGACGCGAGAGCGTCGACGTACGTGCTGATCGCCGTTTGGACCTTAGCTTCCGGTGAGTTTTCCCCGCTGCTGCTCTCGGACGAGACATACAGAGCGACGCCGATCGCGGCCACGATGGCGACAGCGGCTGCTCCCGCGGCGATGTACCACCCCTTGCCACCGCGCTTCGTCTGCTCCGGCGCGGCCGGCTCGATTCGAGTGGGAAGAGGCTGCTGCGGCGGAATTCCGGCTGCTACTCCGACGCGTTGCGGCGCGGCGCGGACCGGCTGTGGTGCCTTGGGCTGCGGCGACGGACGTGGCGGCGACTGACGTTGCGGTGCCTGGGGCGGCGGCATCTGGGGCTGCTGTGCCTTGGGAATGGCTACGGTTGCGGGCTCAGGCGCCGGGGGCTTCGGAGACGCCTTGGGGATCGCGACGGTGGCGGGTTCAGTCGGCGTCGAACTTTCCGGCGCGCCCTGTTTTTCCGGCGCGCCCTTTGTCGAGTTGT
This sequence comes from Rhodococcus globerulus, assembly GCF_019334125.1. Taxonomy (NCBI): domain Bacteria; kingdom Bacillati; phylum Actinomycetota; class Actinomycetes; order Mycobacteriales; family Nocardiaceae; genus Rhodococcus; species Rhodococcus globerulus. The sequence goes on along the minus strand of NZ_CP079698.1, from coordinate 2,527,933 downwards.
CGTCTTTCGAGTCCGGCACCGGTCATCCTTCGGTCTGGGGCAATTGACGTCCCCAGCGTAACGATCGGTCGAATCCGGTCGTAACGGCGACCACGGGTGAGGCGGTCCGGTGCCCACGGACCGCAGCGGGCACAATAAGCCCATGACCCAATTCGGTGACCTGCTCGGACCCAAGCCCACTCTGCTTCCCGGCGACGACGACGCGGAATCGGCCCTGCTCAACCACGCTGATCCGGCTCAGGTAGCGGCTGATCATCCCACTGCGTCCATCGCGTGGGCTTATCTGGCCGAGGCCGCATTCGAGAGCGGCGCAACCATCACCGCGTACGCCTACGCGCGCACCGGTTACCACCGCGGACTCGATCAGCTTCGTCGCAATGGTTGGAAGGGCTTCGGGCCCGTCCCGTACAGCCATGAGCCCAATCGCGGTTTCCTCCGTTGTGTAGCAGTGCTGGCCAAGGCCGCGCAGTCGATCGGTGAGACAGACGAGTACGCCCGCTGCCTGGACCTGCTCGAGGATTGCGACCCCAACGCTGCCGAAGCGCTTGGCGTCGGTTAGCAGTTTCCGTCCGAGCGCGTCGAGCATCAAGGACCGCGCTCGCAAGTCGGGGCGCCGACTGAGAACGTCGGCGCTACCGATTCTTCAATGCGCACTGGCCGCAGGGTTGGCGTGGTGGGTTGCCACCACGGTGATCGGGCACCACGCGCCGTTCTTTGCGCCCATTGCCGCTGTCGTGTCGCTCGGGCTGTCGTTGGGTGCTCGCCTGCGTCGCTCGTTCGAGTTGGTGGCCGGTGTGACGGTCGGCATCGGTATCGGCGATCTGATCATTTCCGGTATCGGCAGCGGCGCGTGGCAGATCAGCCTGGTGGTGGTGCTGGCGATGTCGGTGGCGGTCTTGCTGAACAGCGGCCCCATCTTCTCGATGCAGGCCGGTAACTCGGCTGTGCTGGTGGCGACGTTGATTCCGCCAGGGGGTACCGGCGGAATCGACCGCATGATCGACGCACTGGTCGGTGGTTTGGTGGGCATCGCGGTGGTCGCGATCATCCCCACACATCCCGTGCGACGCGCTCGTAAGGACGCGGCGGCGATTCTCGCGACGTCGTCGGAGGTGCTGGCGTTGGTGGCCGACGGATTGCGAGCCAACGATCCGGAGCCGATAGTGAAGGCTCTCCGTAAGGCCCGCGCGACGCAGTCGGCGATCGACGGATTGCGCACCAATCTCAAAGGCGGGCAGGAGATCAGTCGGATCTCGCCGCTGTACTGGAACACTCGCCCGCGGCTCGAACGACTCATGGCGACAGCCGATCCGATCGACAACGCGATGCGCAACATTCGAGTTCTGTCGCGGCGTTCCCTGACGTTGGTCAGGGACGACGAAATTCTTGATCCACGTCTGGTGACCCAGGTGGAGAAATTGTCCAAGGCCGTCGACGTCTTGAGGGAAATGATCCTGGCGGAACCGGGGGAGCAGCCTGATCAGGCGGAGGCCGCTCGGGTGCTACGTTCGGTGGCCAAAGAACTGAAGCCGGCAATTGTGGAGACGGCCGGCCTGTCTGCGACGGTGGTGTTCGCGCAGATCCGCTCGCTGGTTGTCGACTTACTGCAGGTGGCGGGGATGAAGCGTATTTCGGCAATCGCTACGTTGCCGCCCACTGTGGAGAAACCGGCGTACCAGCCTGAACACTGACCTTTGTCCCGCTCACCGAGCAACCCGTTGTATATATGCGAATGTATGCATATGATCGGGAGAACTCAGGAGGTAAGCGGTCATATGGGGTCAGGGCACGGTCATTCTCACGGTCACACGGCGGCAGATTCGGTCGGAGTAGGACCGAGTCCGACGCGCATCCGGAAGATGGTGATCGCACTTGCGATCCTGGTTGCCTTCCTCGTTCTCGAGGCGACCGTCGGCTTGCTCATCGGCTCACTGGCTCTGCTCGCCGACGCCGGCCACATGCTCACCGATGTTGTCGGCATGGCCATGGGGTTGACAGCGCTTCTGCTCGCCAAGAAGGGGAGCAGCACCGCTGCACGGACTTTCGGCTGGCATCGCGCCGAGGTCCTCACAGCGATGGCCAACGCGGCCATGCTCTTGGCCGTGGCGGCGTGGGTGATGTACGAGGCCATCGGCCGCATCGGTGACGAACCCGAGATTCCCGGCGGTGCCCTCATCATCACTGCCGCAGCGGGTCTGCTCGCCAATATCGTGGTCATGCTCATGTTGCGTGGCGACTCCAAGGACAGCCTCGCCGTGCGCGGCGCCTACCTCGAAGTGCTCGCGGATGCCGTTGGCAGCGTTGGCGTTCTGATCGCCGGCGCTGTGGTCCTACTGTTCGGCTGGACGTGGGCAGACATCGTTGTCGGTGTGCTCATCTCGCTGTGGGTGGTTCCCCGCGCACTCAAGTTGGCGGCCGCGTCGCTGCGCATTCTGACGCAAGCGTCGCCGGCCGATGTCGATGTCGAAACCGTCGAAGCCGATCTGGCCGCGCTACCCAATGTCAAGGGCGTGCATGATCTGCACATCTGGACCCTGACGACGGGGATGGATGTTGCCACAGTGCATTTGACCAGCGACGCCGATTCTTCGCACGTTCTCGAATCCGCCCGCGCGGTCTTGGAAAGTCACGGGCTTTCACACGCGACAGTGCAGGTGGAATCGTGCGCCAACGGCGAGCATTGCGAGAAGAACGTCACTTGGTGAACCGGGTGATCTCCTTTCCCGGCTTCCAGAGGTCCACGTACATATGTTCGTCGTCGACGGTCGTGTGAACCACCTCCTCGATGTCGAGGACAAAGAGGTGCAGGGGTTTCGGAACCTCGTAGGTATAGCTGGCAAGCACAGTCTCGAACTCCTCGCCGGTCACCTCTCGTGCGGTTCCGGCGATCTTCGCGTCGCCGCCCTCCATCGTGTGCTCGCCGGGATTGCTGTGGAGGGCGTAGCGCCCGTCGCGGATGAGGTCCTTTGCCTTGAGAGCGCCGAACATCGATCCGAGCACCAGACGCCCGTCGAGCATTTCCACCTCGGTGCCACTGACCCGCGGTGAACCGTCCTTGCGCAGGGTTGCGAGCACGTGATGCTTGTGGGCCTTGAATCGAGCTTCGACGGCTGTGGCTAGGGCGGGAACTTCTTCGGAGAACTGCTTCCAGGTGACCATGACGGTCATTCTGCACCCCTATTCCTGACAACTTCTGTCAGTGATTCTCGGTAATGTTCGCTCCATGAGATCCGCGCGCCTGCTTCAACTCATGTTGCGATTGCAGGGCAGTCGAGGAGTTGTAGCCGAGCAGTTGGCCGGCGAGTTCGGGGTGTCGGTACGGACGATCTACCGCGATGTGGCCTCGTTGTCCGCTGCCGGTGTGCCGATCTGGACCGAAAGTGGCCCGGGCGGCGGTATCCGCTTGCTCGACGGCTGGCAGTCCAAGCTATCGGGAATGACAGACGACGAGACGTCGGCGCTGATGCTGCTGGGCGTGCCGTCCATCGCCGCCGATCTGGGCCGGACGGATTCCGCGGACGCCGCGGCCGCAAAACTGCTGGATACGATGCCGCCGAGCCTGCAGAAAGGCGCGCGGTTGTGGCAGGACCGCATTCTTGTGGACGTCCCCGGATGGTTCGGTGGCAGCGACGATATCTCGGCACTGCCGACTATTGCGTCCGCGGTGCTGGATTCACGCCGGGTACATTTCACTTACCGTGACAAACAACGGACGGTTGATCCGCTCGGTCTCGTGATCAAGGCCGGGGTCTGGTATCTGGTGGCACGTCTGGGCGGTCGAACTCTGTCGTTTCGGGTCGGCCGAATCACCGGCCCCGTGGTGTGTGACGAATTATCCGACAGGCCTGCGGATTTCGATTTGGCGACATGGTGGGCGGCATCCATGGCGGAGTTCGACCGTTCGCTGTTGCGTTTCAGCTGTCGGATTCGATTGTCGCCCAACGGTTGGCGAAGACTCCCCGATGCGGTGGGAGTCGAGGCGTCGCGAGTGGTGCCAGGTCCACCTGATTCGGCCGGATGGATGGACGTCGAATTGAGATTGGAAAGCCCTGAAGTTGCGCTCTCTCAGTTGATCGGTTTGGGTGCGGACGTCGAAGTGCTGGAACCGTTGTCGCTGCGCGATGCAGTGTGCGCGGTGGCGGAGCAGATGGCGGCGCGCCACAGGCACATCGACTAGGCCGTCGCCGATCGCTTTGCCAGCACGCTCGTAATGCCCAACTGCGCTGCGACGATCACCGCACCGACCACCAGGCCGAGAGCTGCAGATGCAAGAGTGTTGACGATCCATGCCAGGACTCCGCCGACACCGGCAATATCCTTGACCGCTTCTTCGCCGTGATGAACGGCGTCGTAGAGGGGATGGAAGCCGAGTTCGTCGATGCCGACCAGAAGAATGTGGCCACCCACCCACAGCATTGCGGCGGTGCCCACCACGGAGAGCACCGACATCACGTGCGGCATGCCGCGAACGAGCCCGCGCCCGACCTTGTGAGTGAAACCGGACGACGACTCGGCGATGCGCAAACCGATGTCGTCCATCTTCACGATCAATCCGACAACGCCGTAGACGACAACGGTGATCACCACAGCGACGACGGCAAGAATGATCAGTCGGCTCCAGAAACCTTCACCCGCGATGGTGTTGAGTGCGATCACCATGATCTCGGCCGACAGAATCAGATCGGTACGCACGGCGCCGGAGACAACGGCCTCTTCGTCACGAGGATGCTCGTCTGCGCTCTCGTGGTGGTCACCGTGGCCGAAAATCGCTCCCCAGATTTTGTGGACAGCTTCGTAGCTGAGGTAACAGCCACCCACCATCAGCAGGGGAGTCAGTAGCCCGGGGAGGAACTGGCTGAGCAGCAGCGCGATCGGCAGAATGATCAGCAGCTTGTTGCGCAACGACCCGATCGCGATGCGCTTGATGATCGGCAGTTCGCGTTCAGCCGCCAAGCCGCGCACGTACTGCGGAGTGACAGCCGCGTCGTCGATCACGACGCCGGCAGCCTTGGCGGTTGCCTTACCGGTTGCAGCAGCTACGTCGTCGATCGACGCTGCTGCCATCCGAGCCAGAGCGGCGACGTCGTCGAGCAGGGCAAACAGTCCGCCGGCCATCACAAACCTCCAGTGGAATCAGTGGAAAGGGGTGGCCGGACGGATCCGGTAACGCAGTTGCTTGATCGCACGAAGTCTCTATCCCATGAACGTCGGAGGCGGCGGCAGGTCACCTCGAACGATACCGGCGACTTCGCAGCGTGAGTAGCGCAGACCCGACGTCAACTCTGCAGAGATCGTTGCGTTAAGGGCTTCCGGGCTAGTTGTTCGCGTGCGAGACTGCACAGGGGATCGACCGAATGGGATCGACCGAATGGGGCATCATGCGCGAACCGGACACAGCACAGGTCGCCAAGAGTTTCGACGCGATGGCGACTCACTACGACCGACAGATCGGACGCTTCGAGCGCTTTGCACTCGGTGACGCACGTAGATGGGCAGTCGACAAAGCGCGCGGCCGCGTCGTCGAGATTGCCGTCGGTACCGGCCTGAACTTGCCGCTCTACGGTAAGGACGTCGACTATGTCATCGGAGTGGACATCTCGAAAGCGATGCTCGATCAGGCCCGCGCCAGGGTCTCCGAGGGTGTGAGCACAAGCGTCGACCTTCGGTACGGAGACGTGCAGGAACTGGATATCCCCGACGAGTGCGTCGATACGCTGCTGTCCACCTACGCGTTCTGCACGATTCCTGATCCGGGCCGAGCTGCAGTCGAGGCCTTCCGCGTTTTGGTGCCCGGCGGTCGATTTGTACTGGCGGAACACGGGCCGAGCACCAATGTTTTTGCGCGGGCCGTGATGAAGGTGGTGGAACCGCTTTTTGTGCGTTTCGGTTCCGACCACCTCACTCGCGATCCCATCGGATACCTCGAGGACGCGGGTTTCCTGATCGACGAAGTGCAGCGCAGCGGACGGGGCGGGGTCGTGTTCCGAGTAGTGGCGAGCAAGCCGGATCCCGAATGGACGGCGTTGGGTCACTGACTGACGGTCCGGACCTTGCCGGACTACTCGACGGGTATGCCTTGCCGCGGCACCGACTTCGTGCTGGCGGTATCCGTGCTGGAGGTGGGAGTCATCCGAGTGATGCGACTGCGGATGCAACAGCAATTGCGACGATGACCCACCAGGCTTGTCGGAAGGTGCTGTAGTCGACCGCGCTTCCGAGGACTGCGATCAGGATGCTCACGCCAAGCACAGTACCGATCTGACGGCTCATGCTGATGACGGCGCTGCCGGTGGCCGATCGCGCAGCGGGCAGGTCGGCTGTTGCCTGCGAGAGGATGGTGGGCAGAGCGAGGCCGACGCCGATCCCGGTGATGATCCACCCCGGCAGCAGTTGGGTGGCGTAGTGCGGTGTCGTGTCCACCGACAGCAGGACAAAAAGCGTGCCCGCAGCCCAGAGCGCGCTGCCCAGAGCGGCTACTCGGCCGGCGGAGTATTTGCGGGTGAGGGCTCCGCCCACGATGGCAAACAACGGAACCATCATCGGACCGGGAGCGACGGCAAATCCGGTTCGCAGTGCCGAGTATCCCCAGACTTCTTGCAACCAAAGGGTATTCGCGAGAAGTCCGGCCGCGAATGTGGCGCTGAACAAGATGGCGGTGATATTCGACCAGGCAAACGAGCGGACTTTCAGGAGATCCGGCGCGATCAGCGGAGCGGAGTGGCGGGAGTTGCTCCACCAGAAGGCAATCAGAGTGACCGCGGCGAGTGCACAGGCAGTAACGATGCGCGGGTCTGTCCATCCCCAGTCAGGACCCTGAACCAGGGCGAGAGCAAGAGCACCGATGCCGACGGTGAGGAGTGCGGCGCCGGCCAGGTCCATTCCTGCATCGGGGTCCTTCTCCGCGGCATCCGGGACAAGTCGAACGGCGAAGTAGAGCAGCACGATCCCGATGGGAACGTTGATCAGGAACACCCAGTGCCACGACGCCTCCACGAGCATGCCGCCGACAACGGGGCCGAATGCCGCTGCCGCAGCGCCGGAAGCGGCCCAGATGCGAACGCCGGATTGGCGTTTAGCGGCCGGGAGTGCGTTGATCAGAAGTCCGAGGCTGGCCGGGGTGAGTGCTGCCGCGCCCACGGCCTGGACGATGCGGAATGCCACGAGCATCCACAGTGACGGGCTGAAAGCGCAAGCGGCACTGGCGAGAGTGAAGAGTGCGAGACCGGCGATGAACGCTCGTTTGGGGCCGATGCGGTCAGCCCAACGCCCGAGTGGGATGAGCAGTGCGGCGTAGACGATTGCGTATCCGTTGAGGATCCAGCTGAACTCGCCGAGTGAATGTCCGGGAAAGCTCTTCGCGATGTCGCCGAAGGCCACATTGACGACAAAGAGATCGAGGCTCGCAACAAATGGTGCTCCCGACAGGATTGCCAGAAGTGGGCCCGTCCTGACGGGCTGACTGTTGAGTTCCATAGTCAGGAACCTAAACCCTGGCTATGGCAATGGCAAGTCAGGGAGTAAGGTGATGAGTATGGACGCAGTGCGACTGACCGGAGTCTTGGCGGATCGGGACGCGTGGCAAGCCACGCATTGCTCGATCGGCCGCGCAATGGAAGTGGTCGGCACGAGGTCGGCGATGCTGATCCTGCGTGAGGCTTATTACGGCACAACCCGTTTCGATGATTTTGCGTCGCGGGTCGGTATCACCGAAGCGGTAGCGTCGGCGCGCCTGAAGGATCTCACTGCTGCCGGCATCTTCGAGCGTCAGCCATACAAGGAGCCGGGGAAGCGTACTCGGCATGAGTACGTGCTCACCGAGATGGGCCGGGATTTACTGCCGGCGGTGTTGGCGCTCATGCAGTGGGGCGACAAGTACCTGCACGGGGGCAGGGGTGGGCCGCTCAACGTTGCCGACGACAGCACTGGTGAACCCGTGACGGTCGACGTGCGCAACCAATCCGGCCACGTCGTGCCACTGGGGGAGTTGCGGGTGTCCGTGAACGGCGCTCGGGTGCGCGGCAACAGCTAATCGTCGAATATCGATTGGCGATCCTGTTGAGCAAGGTGGTCATCGGAGGATTCGGTCGAGATACGCGCGGCGCTGGGTGTCGTCGTAATCCCCGGGTGGCCGGTTGCGGGTGACGACACGCTTAGCGACTTGCAAGAGACGTTCAGGTGCAGCTTCCTCGAGCGTTCCTATCGGTGCCAGCCAGCGCGGGACTGTGACCTCGCGACCTGGTCGGCGTGCAGTGTCGGCGATGGCGCGACCTACCTGTTCGGGTTGCAGCGTGGGTTGCAGATCGAGCGAAACACCAGAGGTGAGTTCGGTGTTGACTGCCGCAGGCATGATCGTAGTGACCGTGACTGCGGTGTGGGCAATTTCGGCGCGCACAGCCCGCGACAGGGCGGCAACGGCGAACTTGGTGGCGCAATACACCGCGATTCCTGGTGTGGTCACCTTGGCGGCCATTGATGCGACGTTGACGATGTGGCCGCAGTTGCGGGCCAACATGTCGGGGAGGAAGACGTGCATGCCGTTGATGACGCCGCCGAGGTTGACCGCCACCTCCTGATGATGGCCTTCGAGGCTTTGGTCCACGAACGGACCTAGCCGCATGATTCCGGCATTGTTGACGAGCATCCGAACCGGGCCGTCGGCGCTGGCGGCAGCCCAGAACTTTCGCAGACTTTCCCCTTTGGTGACATCGAGATGCATTGACTTGGCATCGATTTCAGCAGCGGTGCGGGCGGCCTCCTCAGTGTCGAGGTCACCGATCCACACTAGTGCTCCCCTGCGAGAAAGTTCAGCAGCAGTGGCACGTCCGATGCCGCGGGCTGCGCCGGTGACACAGACGACGGCCCCGTCGAGTTCGATCATGACCGCACCTCCTCGTTCTCGAAGTGGCGCAACGCAAAGTGGGCGATAGTACGAATCTCACCGGTGTGCATCGTGAGCAACGCTCTACCGAGGTACAGCCCTGGTAGCAACTCGACGATCTCGTCACGGGTGCGTTTGATCGGGAAGGTCCGCACACTCGGATTGCAGTACTCCTCGATGCCGTAGTCCAGCGCGATCACGGGAATCTTGGGAGTGACCAGTCCGACATCGGCGCTGTAGCGAAAGTCGAAGCCCACAATCTCCGGGCCGGCCCGACGCAGGCCGCGATAGAGCGGCGCGATCACCCGCATCGCATAGCGCGCCAACGGGATCAGTCGATTGAACCCCGTACCTGACTCGGCGTTGAACGTCTTGCCCTGCCACGTCGGGTTGATCGCGAGCAGCGGATTGGCCAACGCGGCCTCGGGAACATTGAAGAGTTTGCCCACGATCAAACCTTCGTAGGCACCGTCGAGCTGCGCGGGCCGTGTTCCGGCGGCAAACAACGCGCCGATCTGGTCGCGGCGGTCGGCCCTACTCAGCTCACGCAGGTACCGCCATCCCTCTACTCGCGCTCGACCCGGCGCGTGTTTGGAGAGCTCACGCAACTCGGCCAGTATCGGCCCGATCACCGCTGTGACGGTGGAGGGAAGTTGGGTGGCACCGGTAGCAGCAGGCGGTGTGGGTGACATCGATGAACGTCCTCTCGGTAGCCGATGAACTATTCTGGTACCAAACTGTGCCAAATATGGTCGACAGGTGTCAAGGGCCCTACGCAGCGAACGAGACGAGGTGAATGCCACTATGGCTGTCATGAGTGCCCAGCCTGCGCGGAGCTACGGCGGAATCGATGCCGGCGAGCGGGTGCGGGTTCGCCGCAACCAGCTCATCGACGCCGCGCTGGGAATCATGGCCACTGACCAGTGGCGCACCGTGACGGTCGCCAGGGTGTGTTCCACCGCTGGGCTGAACAAACGCTATTTCTACGAAAGCTTCGACACCCTCGATGCACTGGCGGCGGCCGTCGTCGAGGAAACCGCACGTCACGTAAGCGAGAGTGCCGTCCTCGCGTTCGCAATGTCAGCAAAGAAGTCCCTGCAGGAGAGGGCCTTTCAGAGCATCGACGCTGCGGTGCGAGCCCTGGTCGAGGACCCTCGTCGCGCCAGGGTGCTCTTCGACGCGGTTTCCGCGTCCCCTGCGGTGTTGGCCCACCGGGCCGCGGTCGTTCAAGGCCTCGCGACGATCCTGGTTCAACACGCCCGCGAAGTTCACGATGTAAAACTCGAACGAGACAGCCTGGCCCGAGTTACGCCGGCTTTCCTCGTCGGCGGCACCGCCGAGGCGATCATGAGCTGGCTCAACGGCACTGTCGATATCACCCTTGAGCAACTGATCGATGACCTGAGCACGCTGTGGCTGATCACCGGCAACGGCGCCGCCGACCACGCCCGCCGGCGACTGCCCGAGGAAAAGCCGTGAGCATTGCAGAGGTGATCCGCGTCATTTTCTTACCCAAGGGTGGTTTGCCTGTGATGTGACGGTTGATCCGGCCACCTACGGTGTCCCAAATTGAACTCCGCTGCGCTCCGCTCTGGAAAAGCACTGATTTGTTTAAGGGATGGCCGCCGCGGCGTTCTCGACAGTCGACTGCTTATCGAGAAGTGTGACTTGATCGCTATTTAAGGACACGACGGAGAGGTCGCCTACCCAGGTGTCAGCCCGATCCGTGGCGAAGGGAGTGCGCCTTCTGTCACGGAAACGTAAGTGCCGAAACGTATCCGATGAATCACCCGTGCAGCCTGCATTGTGGTGAGGCTCGATCAAAAGTTCCATGACCACCCGAAAATTCAGGTGGAGGATGACCGCTCGAGGCAATCTTGTTTGTCCATGGCTGCCGCGCCGCCGCTTCGCGCTGGCTTGCCAGCGGATATACAGTCGACTGTCTCGACGACCGAGTTCGCGTTCGCGCTCAATACCACCGAAAACCCTTGACGCTGGTGGTTAGCCCCATTGGGTGTTCATCTTGTTCGCGAGCCATTCTGCGTCCGTCTGGACCATCGGTCCGTGCAGGCAGTAGTGGCCGCCGTTGTCTTGGACGTAATGGGTGTAGCACTTGTTTTCGTATCCACCGTGTCCTGCGATGCGGGGCCCTGTAATGAATCAGGCGGTGTTGGTCTCGGTCATGGTGGTTCCTTCCGGAGAGTCCGTAGAGTCGCTCCCCTCGACACGGTGTTCCGGGCGACTTGTGCGACGACTTTCTTGGCCGCTCGGGGAGTGAAACACCCCTGAAACACCTTAAGCAGTTTGGGGAGGAACCTGGCTTGATCAGTTCGTGGCGGCGAGTTGGTCGGTGTCGAATCTTTCGTGGCGGCGCTATGCGGTCGAGGTGACGACGGGTGGCGTCGAGTTTTGGGCGATCGTTTCCCAGCTGAGGGTGGGGTCGGCGAGTTTGCGTCGGGCGGTGTCTTTGACGTTGTGGGGGAGATCGGAGGTTGCGATGAACTGTTCGAGTTCGGCAAAGAGGTCCGGCTCGAGTGAATATTCTTGGAACCTGTCCGAAATGCCTCTTGAATCGAACGAACGTTCGAGTATCATTGTGGTCAAGGGTGGGGAGGCTCTGATGACCACGGTCAGCGATTTTGTTTCGGTGGGGGATGTTGTAGCCGGTTCGGCTGCGGGTGTGCGTGGCAGGTTGTGGCAATTGCGCCCGGCGGAGGTTCGAGACGTTGCCGTGAGTGTATCTGCGGAAATTCTTCGGCTGGAAGCGATTCGGGTTGCCGCTGTCGACGCGTTGGCGCTCAATCCGGATGAGCAGGTGCTGTGCTACCGCGGTGTGGGGCGGTGGTTGGCGGCGAATACGATGCTGCAGAACGCGGCCGGTAACAAGATCGCTGCCCTCGGTGCCGCGTTGCGGGGATTCCCGGATATTGCTGCGCAGTTCGAGGCCGGTGACCTTTCGCTCGATCATGCGGCAATAATCGCCTCGTTCTGCGAATCACCACCAAAAGGCATGCCCGACAGAGCGTTACCGTCCTGCATGGCAACACTGCTCGCTGCCGCATCCGGCGTGGAGGCGACCACCATCAAACTCCGGTACGCGATTGCGGTTTTGGAGCGGATTTTCGAATCCGACGACACCCCACCCGGTGAGGACGATGACCTCAACGTCTTGCGGATTTCGCCGACGTTGAACGGGCGGGTCGCGATCAAGGGCGATTTCGACGCGTTGACCGGCGAAATGTTGTTGTCGGCTCTCTCGGGTTTGTCGATGCCGAAACCGGCCGCCGACGGGACCCCGGATCAGCGGTCGGCTGCCAAGCGCACCGCGGATGCCTTCACGGAGTTGATCCGCCGCTACCTCGACAATGCCATGACCGGTGTTGATGGTGGTCAGCGTCCGCACGTGAACGTGCACATCACCGCGAAAGATCTTGCCGAGCATCGGGAATGCGCCACCACGCGCAGCGATGTCGCGGCGGATTTCGATGAGCCTGATGTCGAAGATCTTGATGTCGGGTACATGCCCTGGATGGGACCACTGAGTGTGAGCCTGACCCGGATGCTCGCCTGCGATTGCATGCTCTCCACCGTGTTGATGGACGGCAACGGCGCACCGCTGGATGCGACGCCACACAAACGCCTCGTCACACCCGAACAGCGGACGGCGCTGATCGCCCGGGACAAAGGCTGCGCCTTCCCCAACTGCGATGCCGTACCCGCTTGGTGCGACGCCCACCACATAAAACCCTGGTCGGTGGGCGGTCCGACGGTAATGGACAACCTCACCCTCCTCTGCCGAAATCACCACCGATTGATCCACAGCACCAGCGGATTCCGCGGCATCTGGGAAATCAAAATGGGCACCGATCACAAACCCTGGTTCATCCCACCGGCCGCGATCGACCCGAAACAACGACGCCGTCGCTCCACCACCCGTCAAGGACCAGTCCACCGAGACTGAAAAACCGGCTGCGCCGGAACCGAACACCGCGTGAGAGCTTCGCATCACCAGTAAGACGATGCGAAGCCAACAGGCATGCGCAGGCTTGGAAATTCCGTGGCGATATTCAGCCCTGCGTTAGCTCAAGGACTTCTTGAACCCGATGTGTGAGGCGACAAATCCGAGGCGTTCGTAGAACTCGTGGGCTTCTGTCCTCGTCTGGTCGGAGGTGAGCTGAGCGAGGAATGCGCCGCGCCGTGCCCCCTCGTCGCATGCCCAACGCAGCATTGCGCTCCCGATTCCCTGGCTGCGGTGATCCTCGTGCACCCGAACGGCCTCGATCTGCATCCGGGTTGCACCCATCCGGCTCAGTCCGGGGATGAAGGTGAGTTGCACGGTGCCGATCACGTTGTCGTCGGCGGTGGTGACAACAACAAGCAGGTGTGCGTCGTCGGCGTCGATCTTCTCGAAAGCCTTCTCGTAGATCGTCCGGGCGTCGGGATTTGTGGTTTCACGAGTGGACCCGATGGGGTCGTCGGCTAGAAGGTCCACCAGGGTGCCTACGTCGTGAAGCTCTGCCTTTCGGATGGTGTACACCGAATTGCCGCACTCTATCGACGCCGAAATCATCAGTGGTGCTCCTGTTGAAAAGTTAATAGACCGAAATGTCAGGTTCTCATGTCGGCGTTCAGCGTTGTTCGGAAGGGTGCGATCTCCGTCACGTCCAGAAGCGCATCAACGAATTGCCGGCCGCCGCGTAGTTCCCGGGTACCCCACTGAGTTCGAAGATCCAATAGATCGCGTCGAAAAAGATCACGTTGACCTGAGGGACAAAGAGAACTGCGACCAGAAGGAGTAATCCATACGGTTTTAACTGGTCGAGTTGCGCTCGGGTCGTTGGCTTCAGGAACGGTTCGAGCGCGCCGTAGCCGTCTAGTCCGGGAACCGGCAACAGGTTGAGGACGGTCGCCATCACCTGCAGGAACGCGAGGAAACTCAGCCCCGCCCAGAACGTCACATGCTCTGGTCCGGATCCGTAAATGCGTATGACGACAAGTAGGGCTATGGCGGCGATGGCGTTGGTTGCCGGACCGGCCAGGGAGATGCGGGCCTGGACTTTGGGCGAGAACATCCCGGTGCGCAGATAAACCGCACCGCCGGGCAAGCCGATACCGCCAAGAGCTATGAACAGCACCGGGAGCCCGATCGAGAGCAAAGGATGGCTGTATTTCAACGGGTTGAGCGTCAGATATCCACGGGCTGCGACGTCGGTGTCGCCGTGACGCCACGCAATAAAAGCGTGCGCAAACTCGTGGAGACAGAGAGTCACCACCCAACCGGCGACAACAAGAACAAAAACCCCGGCTCCGCCGGCCACCGAACCTCGTTCGGAACTCCAGGCAACAACGCCGCCGAGGACAGCGACGGCCACGACCCCGAGGAAGACGGGGCTAGGCCGCACGGCTGACCTCGCAGCGCCCGTTCTCACCGGACCAACAGCCAGGTCTTGTCGTGGCGGTAGAACGTCGAGCGTTTGAGGTCTCGGGGGTTCGGAACACCGTCGCGCACGAGGTGGGCTGCGGGCGCTCCCAGTTGGACGGCTCGACCTTCCAGCCACCGTCGCCCAGCCCAGCGACTGCGGCGATCAACGGACGCCCGGATGCCTGGCAGCTTGGGGCTCGGAACAATCCGGACACCCTGCACAGTGCCCGAGAAGAGTTTGTTGTCGTCGACATACGCCTCACCGATCAATTCCTCGGTTCCACCTGGGCCGGTGACCGTGGCAGCGCCGACCAGCGCTATTCCGGCGTCGTCGCGAATCAGTGGCACGACGTGCGCGGTGCCTTTGAGTGCTGCGCGGGCAGCTTTTGCGCCCGTGGACAGTCTGTACGCATCGGTGGCGTCCGACCGATCCTCCGTGACGTAGGCGAGTTCGACGTCCAATAGCTCGAGACGCATCAGTCGCGTCAGCACAGCGGCAAACGCCGCGTCCGTGCCGACCACAATCAAGCGGGGTTCGGAGACGACCTTCAGTTGTGCCAGGGCCTCACTGAAGTCGTCTTTCTCGGGCACCTCCGGCAGCGCGAACGACGTGACCTCGCCCAACGGGAGAGGCACGGGTGAATCGCCACATCTGAGTACCACTGGGGTCAACGCGCGCTCCTAGCTCGATCATGACTTTGTCGGCGGTGGTTGCACCACCGACACCGCTCACCTGGCTGGGGAACAGTCGTCGGAATTGCAGACCACGATCCTAATGCGACGTCGGGTACAGACCGACAACTGCGACAACAACGAGCCGATTTCTGGACCGAAGGGTTTGATCGTGTGCTCTGGGCTAGACTTCTCCTTCGGTCACTGCAACAGCTCGGCTGCACAAGAGTGCGCGGATTCAGGCAGTACCAATGCGGCGGGACAACTGCTGCACGTCGACCGTAGGAGACAACGTCATGCCGGCAATCGTCCTGATCGGCGCCCAGTGGGGCGACGAAGGTAAGGGCAAAGCTACAGATCTACTGGGCGAGCAGCTTCAGTGGGTCGTGCGATACCAGGGCGGCAACAATGCCGGACACACCGTAGTTCTGCCGAACGGTGAAAAATTCGCACTGCACCTCATCCCGTCCGGAATCCTCACACCGGCCGTCACCAATGTCATCGGAAACGGCGTCGTGGTGGACCCGGGAGTGCTGCTCACCGAACTCGCGGGCCTGGAATCGCGCGGCGTGGACACGTCCCGCCTGCTGCTTTCCGCCGATGCGCACCTGATCATGCCGTACCACGTGGCCATCGACAAGGTCACCGAACGCTTCCTCGGTGCCAAGAAGATCGGCACCACCGGTCGCGGAATCGGCCCGTGCTACCAGGACAAGATCGCTCGCGTCGGCGTACGCGCAGCGGATGTCCTGGACGAGAAGATCCTGACCCAGAAGGTCGAGGCGGCACTCGAATTCAAGAACCAGGTGCTGGTCAAGATTTACAACCGCAAGGCTCTTGATCCCCAGCAGGTTGTCGAAGAAGTTCTGACGCAGGCGGAGGGCTTCAAGCACCGTATCTCGGACACGCGACTCGAACTCAACCTCGCTCTCGAGCGCGGCGAGACCGTCCTGCTCGAGGGTTCACAGGGAACGCTGCTCGACGTCGACCACGGCACGTACCCGTACGTGACGTCGTCCAACCCCACTTCCGGTGGAGCAGCGGTTGGTTCGGGCATCGGCCCCACCAAGATCACCACTGTTCTCGGAATCCTGAAGGCGTACACCACACGCGTCGGCTCGGGCCCGTTCCCGACGGAACTGTTCGACGAGTTCGGTGTGTACCTGGCCGACAAGGGCGGTGAGGTCGGTGTCACCACCGGTCGTGGCCGCCGCACCGGTTGGTTCGACGCCGTAATCGCCCGCTACGCAACGCGCGTCAACGGCATCACCGATTACTTCCTGACCAAGCTCGACGTGCTCAGCAGCCTCGAGACGGTACCGATTTGTGTTGCATACGACGTCGACGGTGTGCGTCACGACGAAATGCCGATGTCGCAGACCGACATTCACCACGCCAAGCCTATCTACGAAGAGATGCCTGGTTGGTCCGAGGACATCTCGAAGGCTCGCACGTTCGAGGAGCTTCCGCAGGCCGCGCAGAATTACGTGCTTCGACTCGAAGAGCTGTCGGGTGCGTTCATGTCCTGCATCGGTGTCGGCCCCGGCCGTGACGAGACGATCGTCCGCCGCGAGGTCATCCGCTAGGAATTGTTTGTCGAAATCCCCGTTCCTTTCAAGTAGGAGCGGGGATTTCGTGTTTCAGGCTCGCTTCGACAAGTATTCGGTGACCGTCGTCCAATCGGGAAACTTGGTGGTGCCGAACTTGATCCACTCGCCCTCGAACCTGTCTGCGCCGTTGGCTCCGCGATCGTCGACGAGGAAGTCGCCTCGGTTGAGGTGCTTGTGGTGCGAGAGGATCAACCGCTTGTACGCGACGCTGCCTTCTTCCAGTCCGAGGTGTTCCTGGACCCACAAGACCTTGTCGTGCCACGCGGTTGCGTTCTTCCAGGGCGCAGTCGACAGGATGTAGGTGTCGAACTGCCGCGCAAGTTGGTGGTACGCGTCGATCGCGCCGTCGAGGGGATCCATACGCGAGAAGATGTGTGGGGCTTCGTCGAGGTCGTTTTCGAATTTCTTTCGCACATTGTCGGTCAGGCGATCGATGCCGGACTGGAAGTTGACGAGGGTGTTGTCGAGGTCGATGTAAAGAATCTTCTTGGATTCAGGCATCTGCGCCTTTCTTCGAACAGAAAGAGTCCAGTTTTATCGAACTGGACTGAGATCAGTGAATTCTTCCCCCTCATCACAGTGGCACGGGGGTCCGACAGAGTTGTTCCCGGACCGTTCGCCGACCTCGCCGAAGATGCCGCCAAGCGGTGCTGCCAGGCGAAACTGTTCCACTCGAATG
The DNA here is from genome assembly GCF_019334125.1 of Rhodococcus globerulus. NCBI lineage: Bacteria > Bacillati > Actinomycetota > Actinomycetes > Mycobacteriales > Nocardiaceae > Rhodococcus > Rhodococcus globerulus. Next base: position 2,510,672 of record NZ_CP079698.1, on the reverse strand, counting down.
TATGTACCTTCACCTTCTGCTGGCGCAAAAAAGTACACGACGGCCACAAAGAGTCCGATGCCGATAAGCGTTGCGAAGGTAGTCATAAGCTCATCATCAGGTCCACTGGTATTGAATTACATAGCCAAGTACTCGATACTGGACCGCATGATGACTCGAGTTCTCGGTGCCCGTTCCCTTGCGCGTGATCTCGGGTCCTGGCAGGAGGAATCGGGACGACGGCCCGCCTACCGCGCACTGGCCGACGGTATTCGCTTACTCGTGCACGACGGGCGCGTTCCGTTGGGCGTGGCTCTGCCGAGCGAGCGTGAACTCGCAACCGTGCTCGAACTGAGCCGCACCACGATCACGTCGTCGTACTCGGTTCTGCGGGACGAGGGCTATCTGATCAGCCGTCAGGGTTCGCGCAGCACCGTGGCGTTGCCTGCCGGTGCGCGGCCGAACGGCTTGATGTTCCGCCAGCACCAACCCGGCCCGAGCGGTGCCGTCGTAGATCTCAGTTATGCCGCGATGGCTGCCCCGGCCGAGCAGGTGCAGCAGGCGTATGCGTCTGCGCTGGAGTCACTTCCGCAGTTCCTGCCCACTCACGGCATGGAGCCGATCGGCATCGCAGAACTGCGGGATGTCATCGCTCGTCGTTACAGCGCTCGCGGCTTGCCTACGACACCCGAGCAGATCATGGTGACCTCCGGCGCCCAGCACGCTTTGCGGTTGTTGTTGTCGGTGCTCACCTCTCCCGGCGAACGGGTGCTGGTGGATCACCCCACGTATCCCAATGCGCTGGAAGCGATTCGGCGCAACGGGGCCAGGCCCGTTCCGGTTCCGGTGCGTCCGGAGTTTGCCGCCGCCGGAGCCTGGGACCTCGACGGAATCCGCAGTGCTGCAAGGCAAACCGCTGCACGTATGGCCTACCTGATTCCGGACTTCCACAATCCGACGGGTCTGTGCATGGATTCCGCCGGGCGCGCAGAGCTTGCCAAGATCGCCCACGAGACCCGGATGACGCTTGTCGTCGACGAGACCATGGTGGACCTGTGGCTCGATGCGCCGCCGCCCGCGCCGGTGGCAGCGCACGGACGCGGCGCCGCCAAGACGGATGTCGTAACCCTCGGTTCCACCGCGAAGTCACTGTGGGGCGGCCTGCGCGTCGGCTGGATTCGGGCCGACCCCGCACTGATCACCCAGCTGGTGGGCGCTCGCGCGGCTGTCGACCTCGGTACCCCGGTCATGGATCAGCTTGCCGCGGCATACCTCCTCGCCGACGACCACTCGCTGCTCGAGGAGCGTCGCGCGGTCCTGCGCGAGCAACGATCGGTTCTGCTCGACGCGGTAGCCGAGCGACTCCCGGACTGGAGCCCCACGATCGGCTCGGGCGGAATGTCGGTATGGATGCGCATGTCGGCACCCGTGTCGACTGCCTTGGCGGCGGTGGCGCCCAACTTCGGAGTGCTCCTCGCAGCCGGCCCGAGATTTGGCGTCGAAGGTGCTTTCGAGCGGTTCATCCGTGTGCCATACGCACGTTCGTCGGAAGATCTGATCCGCGGAGTCGCGTCCATCGCCGCTGCATACGACACCCTTGCGACCGATCGGGACGCTGCAGACCAACGCCTCGTCGTCGTCTGAGCGCCTAGCCTGCGCTCGCGCGGGTACCCACCTGGAAACGAAGGTGAATCCAGGAGGTTTCGATGGCAACCGTCGAAGGAGTCAGTGCAGAGGGAGCCGGGGCAGAGGAAGCTGGGGCAGAAGGCGTCAGCGAATCGGAGGCATTGGCGGAACGGATGTTCGCGGCCGCGATCGGCGCGGCAGAACTGCAAGCGGTCTACCTCGGAGATCGGCTGGGCTGGTATCGCGCGTTGGCTGACTTCGGGCCCCTCACGTCGACGGAACTGGCTGATCGGACGGCAACCGTGGAACGGTATGCCCGCGAATGGCTGGAACAGCAGGCTGTGGCCGGGTACTTGGACGTCAATACGGATGCCGACCGTCGATATACGTTGTCCGCAGCACACGCAGCAGTACTCGTAGATCCAGAGAGTCTGCTGTATGTGGCGCCGATGGCCCGATTGTTCGTGGCGACGACAACGTCGATGCCCAGACTGCTCGACGCGTATCGCCACGGCGGCGGGGTGACCTGGGAGTCCATGGGCGTTGACGCGCGCGAGGGGCAGGCGTTGCTGAACCGCCCGATGTTCCTGCGCCAGTTGTGCCAGGAGTTCTTGCCGATCATTCCGGATCTGCACGCCACGTTGACCGACGGGGCGAAGGTCGCGGATCTCGGAATGGGGGAGGGATGGTCTTCGGTGGCACTGGCTATCGGATACCCGAAAGTCGAGGTTCACGGCTTCGACGTGGACGCGGCGTCTGTGGCTGCGGCGCGCCGGCATGCGAGCGACTACGGCGTCGACGACCGTGTGCATTTCTCGTTGGTCGATGTGGCCGGCCAGGCCCCTGAGCAGGAGCGGGTGGAATCGGGTACCTACGACGCTGTTTTTGCGTTCGAATGTCTGCACGACGTGCCGGACCCGGTCGGGTTTTTGTCCACCGCCCGGTCGATCGCGCGGCCCGGCGCACCGGTGATCGTCATGGACGAGCGCACAGCGAGTTCTTTCGATCCCAATGCCGGGCAGGTGGAGCAACTGCTCTACGGGTATTCGCTGACTTGCTGCCTGCCGGACAGTCTCTCCCACCCCGGAAGCGTCGGGACGGGAACGGTCATGCGTAAGTCGACACTCGAAAGTTTTGCCCTGGCAGCAGGTTTCGAGCGAGTGGATGTGCTACCGATCGAGCACGAGTTCTTGCGGTTCTACCGATTGGGCTGACGCCCTGTGCGCCTTTGTGGTAGCCGGAACTACCAGAAAGGCGCACAGGGCCGAAGGCCCTAGGTCAACACAGAGCCGAAGGCCCTAGGTCCAAACCGTGTCGATATCCGTCGCCTCGCGCGCCGGCGGCGACGGAACGCTCGCCGGGGTGCGGGAGAAACGCGGTGCCGGAGCGTGCTGGGTGACGCCGTCGAGTTCGATGAGCGAGCCGCGCGCTGCGATGTGCTCGTTCGACGGTGCTTCCGCGAAGGTCAGTACCGGCGAGACGCACGCGTCGGTGCCGAGGAAGATCTTGGCCCACTCGTCGCGAGTCTTGGACAGGAACTTCTCCGTGAAGAGTGCCTTCATGTCGTCCCATTTGCTGGAATCCATCTGATGCGGAAGCGTCGACGGATCCAGTTCGAGGCCTTCGAGCAGCAGGGCGTAGAACTGCGGCTCGATGGAACCGACGGCCATGTACTTGCCGTCGGAGGTCTCGTAGGTGTCGTAGAACGGCGCACCGGTGTCGAGGAGGTTGACACCACGCTCGTCGGACCAGACGCCGCGGCCACGGAAGGCCCACATCATGTGTGAGAGGGCGAGGGTGCCGTCGACCATGGCCGCGTCGACTACCTGGCCTTTACCGGAGATCGAACGCTCGACCAGGGCGGACAGGATGCCGAAGATCAGGAACATGGAACCGCCACCGAAGTCGCCGACCATGTTGAGCGGCGGAACGGGACGTTCACCCTTGCGACCGATGGCGTTGAGGACGCCGGTGAGGGAGATGTAGTTGATGTCGTGGCCGGCGGCGCTCGCGAGGGGGCCTTCCTGGCCCCAGCCCGTCATACGCCCGAAGACGAGACGAGGGTTGCGCTCCAACAGCACGTCGGGTCCGAGCCCCATACGTTCCATGACGCCGGGACGGAAGCCTTCGATGACAACGTCGGCGCGATCGACCAGGTTCAGGACCTTCGCGACATCCTCGGGATCCTTGAGGTTGGCTTCGACGACACGACGGCCTCGCTTGATCTGGTCGGAGGCGTTGGCGTCCTGAGGAATCTGGCCTGCGCGTTGCACGATGACGATGTCGGCGCCCATGTCGGCGAGCAGAGTCGCTGCGTGCGGTCCCGGTCCCAATCCAGCGAATTCCACGATCCGAATGCCCGCGAGCGGGCCCTTCTTCTCCACAGTTTCTGCAGACACACGAACTCCCAATTCAGACGGCGACAACACTTCTGACCCGACGGTAACCTGTCGGACCGATCAGGTGTGCTCCGGGGCACGGTGTCTACGCAGGGAGGCGTCGGTCACTAGACGGCGGCGCCTTCGAACTGAGCGTTGTAGAGGCGGAAGTACGCTCCGCCGTGGGCGATGAGTTGATCGTGTGTGCCTTGCTCGACGATCTGGCCGGCCTCCATGACCACGATCAGATCCGCATTGCGAATCGTGGACAGACGGTGCGCGATGATGAAGCTCGTGCGACCGGCTCGCAGTGCCGACATAGCGTGCTGGACAAGCTGTTCGGTGCGAGTGTCGACCGAGCTGGTCGCCTCGTCGAGAATCAGCAGCGACGGTTCGGACAGGAAGGCGCGGGCGATGGTGATGAGCTGCTTCTCGCCCGAACTGATGTTGGACGCTTCCTCGTCGAGCACGGTGTCGTAGCCGTCGGGCAGGGTGTGGATGAAGCGGTCCGCGAACGCCGCCCGGGCTGCCGCTTGGATCTCGGCTTCGCTGGCACCGATGCGTCCGTATGCGATGTTTTCGCGGATGGTGCCGCCGAACAACCACGTGTCCTGCAGGACCATGCCGACGTGCGAGCGGAGGTCGGCGCGCCGCATGTGTGCGATGTCGACGTCGTCGATGGTGATCCGGCCCGAGTCGACTTCGTAGAACCTCATGATGAGGTTCACCAACGTGGTCTTGCCTGCGCCGGTAGGACCGACGATGGCGACGGTCTGTCCGGACTCGGCAGTGAGGTTGACGTTCTCGATGAGCGGGACGTCCTTGTCGTACCGGAACGAGACGTTCTCGAACACGACGGTGCCGACGGTGCGGTGACGGCCGGCCTGCTCGGGGAGGACGGGGTTCGCGATGTCCGGAGTCTGCTCGGGTTCGTCGAGCAGTTCGAAGACGCGTTCCGCCGACGCGGCCCCGGACTGCAGACTCGACGACATCGAGGCGATCTGGGTGAGCGGTGAGCTGAACTGGCGGGAGTAGACGATGAACGCCTGGACGTCGCCGAGGGACATGTTGCCGCTGGCCACCTTCAGGGCACCCACCACTGCGAGCAGTACGTAGGTGATGTTTCCGACGAAGTTCATGACGGGCATGATCAGGCTGGACAGGAACTGTGCGCCGAACGATGCGTCGAGAAGTTTCTTGTTCTGTACCGCGAATTCGCGCTCGGCCTCGATCTGATGCCCGTAGACGCGCACCAGATCGCGACCGCTGTAGGTCTCTTCGATCTGCGCGTTGATCTTGCCGGTTTCTTCCCATTGCGCTTTGAACAGAACCTGCGCGCGCTTGGCGACACGGGCAACCAACACGACCGACACGGGAACGGCGATGAGTGCGATCAGTGAGAGCATCGGCGAGATGACGAACATCATGGTGAGGACGCCGACGACCGTCAGCACCGAGGTCAGCAGTGACGTCAGAGTTTGGGACAGGGTCGACGAGACGTTGTCGATGTCGTTGGTGACGCGGCTGAGAACTTCACCGCGAGGCGTCCTGTCGAAGTACGGCAACGGAAGTCGGTGAATCTTCGCTTCGACCTCCGCACGCAACTTGTAGATCGTTTTCTGCACGATGATGTTGAGCAGGAACGCTTCCACCCAGGCGAGCAGCGACGCCATCACGTACACACCGATGGCGATGAGGATGACCTTGCCGATGGCGTCGAAGTTCAGCCCGACGCCAGGGACGACGTCGGCAGAGTTCTGAACCAGGTCGGCGAACGTCGAATTACCGGATGCACGAATAGCTTCCGCGGCCTCGTCACGGCTGATGCCGGCCGGCAAACTCTTGCCGATGAATCCGGCGAAGATGAGGTCGGTGACGTGACCGAGGATCTTGGGTACCGCGACGGAGAGCGAGATACTGCCGATCGTGGAGAGCACCACGACGAATACCGCGATCTTGTGCGGCTTCAACAGGCCCAACAGCCGTTTCATCGTGGCTTTGAACTGCTTGGGTTTGGTCGCCGGTGTGGTGGACGCGGGCTTCGGCGCCGGGGCATCGGGCTTGGGCTCGTCGCCGGGTGGCGGTTCGACAGGCGGTGGTCCGGATTGTTGCGGATCGTCCTGGGGCGGACCGTACTGGGGTGGACCGTACAGGGGCTGACCGTACTGTGGCGCAGGTTCGGCAGGCGGCGCTGTGTCCGGCTCCGCGGGGATCTTGGCAAATACGACGGTAGGAGCGTCGTCGAAATACTGACGATTGCCCGGACCGAAATTTGGGCCTTGCGGAATGGTCATGCGCTCATCTCCGCGGGAATCTGGGAGGCCACGATCTCTTGGTACGTCGGGCAGTTGGCCAGCAGGAAGTTGTGGTCGCCGAGTCCGACGGGAGCGCCGTCCTCGAGGACCATGATCTGGTCGGCGTCGATGATCGAAGACACGCGTTGCGCGACGACGATGACGGTGCTGTTCGTCGTAATCGCGCGCAGCGCTGCGCGAACGGCCGCGTCGGTGTGCATGTCCAGGGCGGAGAAGGAATCGTCGAAAATGTAGATCCGCGGTCGGCGGACGACGGCTCGGGCGATGGCCAGGCGCTGCCGCTGGCCACCGGAGAGATTCGATCCACCTTGCGCTATCGGGGATTCCAGGCCCTGCGGAAGTTCCCGGACGAAGCCGTCGGCTTGCGCGACGGCGAGTGCAGCCCAGATGTCGTCGTCGGTGGCTGACGGATTTCCGTACCGGATGTTGGTGGCGACCGTGCCGGCGAACAGGTAGGTCTTTTGTGGGACGTACCCGAAGTTGGTGAACAGTTCGTCCTGATCCCAGCCGCGGACGTCGAGCCCGTCGATCAGAACCGCGCCGGCTGTGACGTCGAAGAGCCGGGGGATGAGGGAGACGAGGGTGGATTTTCCGCTGCCGGTGCTGCCGACGATCGCAGTGACGGTCCCAGGTAGACAGCGCATCGTCACACCGCTCAGAACCGGAGTCTCGGCACCGGGGTAGCTGAATCCGGCTCCGCCGAACTCCACGACGCCGTAAGGGTTGGTGGGGCGCAGCGGTTGGGACGGTGCCGGGACCGATGGCTTCGTGTCGATCACTTCGGTGATGCGGTCGGCGCAGACGGCGGCCCGTGGAATCACGACGGCCAACATTGTTGCCATCACGACGGACATCAGAATTTGCATGACGTACGCGAGGAACGCGCTGATCTGACCGATCTGCATGTCACCGGTGTTCACGAGGTGGGCACCGAACCACATGACCGCAACGCCGGTCAGGTTCGCGATCAGCATGACCGTCGGCAGGAGAACGGCTTGGTATCGGCCGATGAGCAGGGCCGTGTCCGCCAGTTCCTTGTTGGCCTGATCGAAGCGCATGGTTTCGTCGGGTTCGCGAACGAACGCGCGAATCACGCGCATACCGGTGAGCTGTTCACGCAGTGCGCGGTTGATCTTGTCGATGCGGGCCTGCATGGTCCGGAAGTGCGGAATGAGGCGGGCGACGACCACTGCGACGGTGATGCCGAGTAGCGGCACCGAAATGGTCAGGAGCCACGACATCTGCAGATTCTCGCGTAGCGCCATGACTATGCCGCCGATGCACATGAGTGGTGCGCTGACGAGCATCGACGACGTCAACATCACCAGCGTCTGGATCTGGAGGACGTCGTTGGTATTTCTGGTGATCAGTGTCGGGGCGCCGAAACCGGAGAATTCACGGTCGGAGAAACTGCCGACGGCCTTGTAGACGGCGGCCCGGACGTCGTGACCGAATCCCATCGAGGACTTTGCCGCCAGATACGTCGACGCGACCGAGGCGATGATCGACGCCAACGAGACCATCAGCATGATTCCGCCGGTCGACATGATGAATCCGGTATCACCGCGGGCGACGCCGTCGTCGATGATTCGGGCATTCAGGGTCGGCAGGATCAGCGACGCAATGGCACCGAAAAGTTGCAGCGCCAATACTCCTGCGAGCAACCAGCGGTACGGCGGCAGGTACGCCTTGAGCAGTTTTGCTAACACGGCGATCCCGATCTGGTTGCCACGCGTTCAGGATTGATCACATGCACACGGTATGACAGATCGCGGTCGGAGCGGGCACCGACTCTTACCTTTGCGGCCTTTTGTCTCAATCGATTGTGATGTCGATCACATTTGAATTTGAAGTTGAGTTCGAGTCACATGTCTTGATCTGGGGCGTTACAGATCACCACGAACTGTCACGCGAGTCTTTGTCCTTAAACAAACTGGACGTATGTATTTCTCCTGACTACAAAGGCTCTCGGCGGACCAAACGTGCGCCACGTCATACATCTCACGCAAGGAGTTCAGTTATGGGTTCGGTCGAAAACCTTCTCGAGGCAAACGGTATGGGCTGGAGTCTGCTCAAGCTCCTTCCACTGGTGAACATGCTCAAGACCATCCAGGGCCTCGATTCCGCCAGCTCGAACTCCTGACGTTCGCGCGCACGGCAATCTTTCGTAACGACACAGGAGTAGTCACATGACCTCGATCCAGAATCTCGACGCCTTCCTCAAAAGCGTTCTCGCTTTGGTAACCAAGCTGAACGCCGGATCGGCAGATTCTTCGGGTTCGACCGGTTCGGCTGCCGAGTAATTTCTCCAGCCTTTCCGATTCATCAACTGCATTTCTGAGAAAAGAGGAACCGACATGGGTTCGCAAGAAGAATTCAGCGCCGTTATCAAGAACCTTTTCCCGGTTCTCAAGGACTTGCTCACGGCCATCGGCGGTGGCTCGCTCACTCCGGGAACCGGCTCGGCCGCTGAGAAGTAGGTCTGAGAAGTAAGTCCTGTTTGCCCGAAAGTGTGGCTCGCAATTGACTGCGAGCCGCACCTTCTGCATTTCTGCTGTGATGCACATCACAATTTGTACTCTAATTGACATTGAATTACCGTCTTGATCTGCAGTTTTGACGACAGGTGTTACTTCGAGTCTTTGGTAGTAGCCACACGGTAGCTAGACAAGTACGTTTCTGCGGTCTATAAATGCTGTCAGCGCTAATTAGTGCGCTGCATCACAGCACGGGATGTCGCAGGGGGGCGACCGCATATTTCACCCCTGTGGCATGAGTTCCCAGACTGTTCGGTCACCGCCTGCGGCCGAAACGTCGCTGAACATTTCACATCACCTCTACGCACCAGGAGAACTCCTATGTTCGGATCACTCAGCGCACTCGGACCTCTGCTCACAGCACTCGGCGTTTTCCTCAAGTCGGTAGACACCTCTTCGCTCGAGGGCGACTCGGGATCCTCGGGATCCAGCGGATCTGCTGAATAAGACCAACCGCTAACAAGACCTATCAGGTGCCGAGTCCTCGGTACTGTGATGGTCGGTCACTTCGCATTGCCCTCTGACCGCGTCATCGGTCAGGGGGCAATGTGGTCTGAACGTGACGATAAGATTTGGCAGTCGCCCGATACGCCTTTTCTGGAGCGACGGTGAGGTGACGAATGACAAGGATGGGCCGAGTAACGCGGCTGCTGGTTGTCTTTGTCGTTGTCCTGCTCGCCGCGCTCATCGGAATTCTCACGCGGCCGCCCGGACTGCTCGCCACGTTCTGGTGCGCCAATGCGTTGTTACTGGGAATGATGGTGCGGTGGCCGATTCTGATCGAGTGGCCCACGTGGATTGCCGCCGGCGTCGCTTATGTGAGCGCTGATCTGCTGACCGGCAACACGCTCTCGATGGCAATTCAGTTGAACGGTGCAAACCTGGTCGGGGTCACCGTTGGTGTGTTGTTGCTCGACTACCTCAAACGCACCCCGTTCCGCTTGGTCGACTCAACGTCTCTGATGTGGATGGTTGTCGTCGCCGGACTCAGTGCCTGCGCTACCGCGGCAACAGCTGGGCTGATGGATTGGGTCTTTCGAGGTGAGTCGTTTGCCGACACGCTTGTTCACTGGGGCAGTACGGAGTTCATGGCCTATCTGCTGGTGTTGCCTCTGATTCTGTCCATGACCATTCCGTCCAGCATTGCGGAGATCCGCAGCAAGACGACTGTACGGGCAGTTCTCGCCATAACAGTCCCGTTGCTCGCTACCGCCGCCTGCATGCCGATCGCGCTCAGCATCGAGGGGCCGATTGCCCTTCTCCTGCCCATCCCCGCGCTTTTGTGGTGCGCTACCCGGATTTCGGTTCCGAGTACTGCGTTGGTTTCGGCAGTGTGGTCGGTGTGGTCGCTCATGATGGCCGACGCCGGCAGGCTGGCTCTCGGGGAACAGAGTGGCGCAAACGTGAACGAGGCGGTGATCACGTCGATAGCGGTCACTCTGGTTGCGTTGGGCCCCATCGCTGTGGCGTGTGCGACGCAGGAGCGTCGGGCTGCCGAGCGTGAGCTGTTCCGCGCAGTCGAATACGACTCTCTCACCGGAGTCCTCTCGCGCGGGCCTTTCCTGCGTCAGGCCGAAGAACGACTCCAACAGGCAACGCAGACGGCGTTGCCTATCGGATTGCTGATGCTCGATCTCGACCACTTCAAAGCCGTCAACGACACATACGGGCACATGGTCGGCGACAGTGTTCTCGCCGATTTCGGTGCCCGGATGGCAGAACGCGTCTCCGATACCGATCTGGTCGGTCGACTCGGCGGTGAGGAGTTCGCGGTCTTGCTCACCGGTTCCAGTTTCGCCCGTGCGACCGAAGTCGCCGAAGAGATCCGACATGCTCAGGTCCACGATTCGGCACGATCCGGGCATGACAGCACCGTCAGTGTCGGACTCGCTTGGACAAACGACTCGACGCCTACCTTGGCGTCGCTGATGGTCGCTGCCGACGCAGCCCTGTACGAAGCCAAGCACGCAGGCCGAAATGTCGTGAAAGCCGAGAACGTTAGTGACATCGTGAGTGGCGTCGTGCCTGAGCGGATCACCAGAACCGCATGAGTTCCGTCATCGCGTCCTCTGGATGCGCTGACCTGCATCGGGATTGGCATATAGTCGCAGCCATGCAGCTTGATTCAACACCCTCGCGCCCTTCGTCGCTTCCACTCCGTTTCGGCACTCCGCTCGCCGAGAACGCGATCAGAGTGATGATGTTGGGATCGGGTGAACTGGGCAAGGAAGTTGTCATCGCGTTGCAGCGATTGGGCGTCGAGGTTATTGCAGTGGATCGGTACCCGGACGCACCCGGGCACCAGGTTGCGCACCGGGCTCACACCGTCGACATGACCGATCCCGATGCACTGCTGGCCGTGATCGAACTGGAGAAGCCGCATTTTGTGGTGCCCGAGATCGAGGCAATCGCGACCGACGCGCTGGCCGTCGTCGAAGCGCGGGGTGAGACCGTAGTCATTCCGACGGCCAGGGCAACACAGCTGACCATGAACCGAGAAGGTATCCGGCGGCTTGCAGCCGAGGAACTGGGCTTGCCCACCTCGCCGTATGCATTCGCGAATTCACTCGACGAGGTTCGGGCTGCCACCGAACTCACCGGATTTCCGTGCGTGATCAAGCCCGTCATGTCGTCCTCCGGCAAAGGGCAGTCGACGGTGCGCACTGCCGACGAACTCGAGTCCGCGTGGGATTACGCGATGGCCGGTGGGCGCGTCAATCACGGCCGGGTCATCGTGGAGGGCTTTGTCGATTTCGATTACGAGATAACACAATTGACGGTCCGGGCCGTGGGCAGTGGCGGCGAGGTCGAGACGTCGTTCTGTGAACCGATCGGTCACCTGCAGCAGTCGGGCGATTACGTCGAATCGTGGCAACCACAGCAGATGTCGGCGCTCGCCCTCGCGGCCGCTCGCGAGGTCTCCGAGAAGGTCACGTCCGCGCTTGGCGGTCGCGGAATCTTCGGTGTCGAGTTGTTCGTCAAGGGCGACAACGTGTACTTCTCCGAGGTGAGCCCACGTCCACATGACACCGGACTGGTCACGCTGCGCACACAGCGGCTCTCCGAATTCGAATTGCACGCCCGCGCCATCCTGGGGCTCCCCGTCGACACGACGCTCACCTCACCTGGTGCTTCAGCCGTCATCTACGGCGGCGTCGAAGCGCAGGCAATCGGATTCGACGGCGTCGCAGAGGCTCTCGCGGTGCCCGAGACCGACATTCGGTTGTTCGGCAAGCCGGAGAGTTTCACGCGTCGACGGATGGGCGTTGCCGTCTCCACTGCCGCAGATGTCGAGACAGCTCGCTCCCGTGCACGCGAGGCGGCGTCGAAGGTTCGCCCCGTCGGATGAGTCCGGCTGCGGAAGTTGTTGTCGGGCTGGCAATTCTGATCGGCCTGATCGGGGTGGTTGTGCCGATCATTCCGGGAACGCTGCTCATCTTGGCAGCAATTCTGGTGTGGGCCTTGATGACCGGTGGCGCGACCGCGTGGACGGTGTTCGCGTTGGCCGCGCTGGCTCTCGTGATCACGGGTGTCGTGAAGTACACGTGGCCCGGTCAGCGAATGCGTGCCGGGGGAGTGCCAAACCGCTCTGTCATGGTGGGCGGGCTTGTCGGCATCATCGGATTTTTTGTCGTTCCGGTGGTGGGGCTGTTTCTGGGATTCATCGTGGGAACGTATGTCGCAGAACTCGTGCGCTTGCGCAACGTCAACATCGCGTGGGCATCGACGCTTCACGCGGTGAAAGCTGTGGGGTTGTCCATGGTGGTGGAGTTGTTCGGTGCGTTGATCGCGGCCGGGCTCTGGTTGGGCGCAGTCGTTTTCGTGTGAGCAGATTTCAGGAGTGAGCAGCATTTCGGGCGTGAGCGCTGGCTCGTTCACACCGATACCAGGCGCGGGCGTTGCCACCCATCACCGCCGGAAGATCGTCCCCGACGGCGTCGGCGATCACGTCGAGATCGTGGATCTCGAAGGCCCGGCGGGCGCGGGTGCCTGGCAGGTCGGTGCCGAACATCAGCGCCTGGGGATTGACAGCGTGGATTTGACGGAGCACGTCGCCGACGTCGGAGATGGTGGTGCGTCCGAATCCGGTGGCTTTGACTCGGACTCCGCGGTCCACGAGGTTGAGGAGATACGGCAGGCCGCGCGTCGACATGCCCAGGTGGTCGATCGACACGGCCGGAAGCTTCGCGAAAACTGGTTCGAGCGAGAGAAGTAGTGTCGCGTCGACGTAGAACTCGGCGTGCCAGCCGGCCAAATCGAAAGCCCGGTTTGCCAGGTCCGCGAGTTGACGCAGATCTGTTGCGCCGCGTCGGAGATTGAATCGGACTGCGCGAACACCGAGTGCGTCGAGGTCGACTATCTCTTTGTCGGTGACGTCGTCACCGAGTGCCGTGACGCCAACCCAGCCGGGGCCGAGTTCCGCGAGTGCCGTTTTGAGGTACTCCTGATCAGTGCCCTGATACGACGCCGTCACTACTGCTCCACCGTCCACGCTCAGCCCCTCGAGAGCCGCCACCCTGGACCGGTAATCGGGGACGGTGAACGGCTCGGGCAGGTAACCGTGATTCTCGACCAGCGGAAAGCGCGGGTCGATGATGTGAACATGGGCGTCAAACACGTCATTCATTTTGCACGCTGTCAATATGACCTCGAACAGACGACCGGCCCGATGTGACCTGGATCGCTACGTGGCGAATTTCGGTCATATCGGGCCGGTCTGTCTGTGATGCCTGTGGTTATGCCTTCTCGGGCTCCGAGGCTTTCAGCATGTCGTGACGCTCGACGACCTTGATGCGCTCGCGGCCTTCGGGTTCGCCGAGGCTGCGCTCGTGTGCGTCGAGGCGGTACCAGCCCTGCCACGTCGTGTACGGCACCTGCTTGCCTTCGAGGAATTCGATGACGGCGTTCTCGTCGGGGTGTGCGGCGCCGGTGAAGTTGGCCGAGTCCTCGAGGAGGTTCGCGACGGTTTCGTTGGCGTCACCCTTGGTGTGGCCGATGAGGCCGACGGGGCCGCGCTTGATCCAGCCGGTGACGTAGGTGGCCGGCATGAACCGGGCTGCGCCTTCGGCGGTGTCGTCGGCGACGACGCGTCCGGCGTCGTTGGGGACGGTGCCGGCCTGGTCGTCGAACGGCAGCTGCGTGACGTTCTGTGACAGGTAGCCGACGGCGCGGTACACGGCCTGAACATCCCAGTCCTTGTAGGTGCCGGTGCCCTTGACGTTGCCGGTGCCGTCGAGTGCGGTGCGCTCGGTGCGCAGGCCCACTACCTTGCCGTCTTCACCGAGAACCTCGGTGGGGGATTCGAAGAAGTGCAGGAACAGCTTGTGCGGGCGGTTTCCGACGTCGCGGATTGCCCAGTCCTGCAGCGTGTTCGCGACCATGTCGACCTGCTTGGAGTTGCGGCGAGCCTGCTCGGAGCCCTCGTCGTAGTCGATGTCCTCGGGGTCGACGATGACCTCGATGGTCGGGGAATGGTCGAGCTCACGCAGTTCGAGAGGGGTGAACTTGGCCTGCGCGGGGCCGCGTCGTCCGAAGACGTGTACCTCGATGGCCTTGTTGTTCTTGAGACCCTCGTAGACGTTGGCGGGGATCTCCGTTGGGAGCAGTTCGTCGCCGGTCTTCGCGAGGACGCGGGCGATGTCGAGGGCGACGTTGCCGACGCCGAGGACGGCGACCTTCTCTGCGGTGAGGGGCCATTCGCGGGGGACGTCGGGGTGGCCGTCGTACCAGGAGACGAAGTCGGCGGCGCCGTAGCTGCCGTCGAGGTCGATGCCCGGGATGCCGAGGGCGCGGTCGGCATTGGCGCCGGTGGAGAAGATGACGGCGTCGTAGAACGACTGGAGGTCGTCGAGGGTGATGTCGGTGCCGTAGTCGATGTTGCCGAGGAGGCGGACCTGCGGCTTGTCAAGGACCTTGTGCAGGGCGGTGATGATGCCCTTGATGCGCGGGTGATCAGGTGCGACGCCGTAGCGGATGAGACCGAAGGGCGCTGGCATGCGCTCGAAGAGGTCGATGCTGACACCGCGGCCGGAGACTGCGGTATCGGACTTCATGAGGGCATCGGCGGCGTAGATGCCGGCGGGGCCGGCGCCGACGATCGCGACCCGGAGTGGGCGGTTGGAGTCAGTCATCGTAAAGACAGCTACCTTCTTCGAAGTTCGGACAACGTATCGACAAGTATCCAATTTAGCCGAACCTAAGCACCGTGGAGTGTTTGCGGTTCGACCCGGTTCACACTTTCACCCCAACGGGCGTCGGTAAACCGTTTCTTTCTTTCAATTCTCCTGCAAGTGCGGTTCGAAGCGGTAGGGGTCCGCTACTTGACGGGCCACAAGCTGAGCTTGTGGGGGAGTATTGGTTTCATGAATGACCAGCGCGACGATTCCGGCAATTCCGAAAGCAAGACAGCATCGGCCGGGCCGTTCATCCTGGCAGTGGCAATTGTCGCGCTGATCCTCGGCGGAATCTTCATTTCGTCCTGGATGTCCCCGGCTGAGGAAAACGTCAGCGAAGAGGACCGCATCAGCCGTGTGGTCGCGGACTACGTCGCAGCTCACAACGAGAACGACACCAAGACGCTCCAGAGCCTTACCTGCACAAACTTCGATCCGGAGACCGGACCACTCGCCGATACCGAAGGTGACGTCGAGATGCAGGGCATCAACGAATCTGTGGTCAGCGGCGACCGCGCGACTGTCGATGTTCGGCTCTCCGGTGGCGGCCAGGATCAGCGCGTCGAGGTCTGGGCACTCACGCGCGACGGTGAAGGCTGGGATATCTGCACCTGATCGCCCACACAATCCGGTCTTGTGAAAACATGGACAACGTGAGTTACGCAGGCGATCTGACGCCGGAGCAAGCCTGGGAGCTGCTCCGCGAAAACCCCGAGGCAGTGCTCGTCGACGTGCGCACCGACGCAGAGTGGAAGTACGTCGGTATCCCCGACGTCACGTCCCTCGGCAACTCGGCTGTGCAGATCGAATGGGTGAGCTACCCCAACGGTGCACGCAACGACAACTTCGTCGACGAGTTGAAGGAATCCGGTGTTGTTCCCGGCTCCGGGAAACCCGTGATCTTCCTGTGTCGATCCGGTCAGCGATCGATCGGGGCCGCAGAAAGTGCGACAGCGGCGGGCATCGGTCCGTCGTACAACGTGCTCGACGGGTTCGAAGGCGGTTTGGATGCCGACGGACATCGTGGAGTTGTAGGTTGGCGGGCCATCGGCCTGCCGTGGAGGCAGCAGTGAGCGGAATTCCCCAGGGCGGCGCATTTCAACGAGCGTTGCCGGACGACGTAGGTCTTGGCACGCTCGGTGTCCGCGGCGGATTGATGCGAACGGGCTTCGAGGAAACCTCCGAAGCACTGTTCCTCAACTCCGGATTTGTCTACGAGAGTGCAGAAGCCGCCGAACAAGCCTTTACCGGCGAAGTAGACCATTTTGTCTACTCCCGCTACGGCAACCCGACGGTCAAGATGTTCGAAGAGCGTCTGCGCCTCATCGAAGGCGCAGAGGCGTGCTTTGCGACGGCCAGCGGAATGTCCGCCGTATTCACGGCGTTGGGAGCACTGCTGGGCAACGGTGACCGATTGGTCGCTGCTCGCAGCCTCTTCGGTTCCTGCTTTGTCGTCTGCAACGAAATCCTCCCGCGCTGGGGAGTCGAGGTTGTTTTTGTCGACGGTGAAGACAATGCGCAGTGGGAAGAAGCGCTGTCGGTACCGACCACGGCAGTATTCTTCGAGACACCGTCCAACCCCATGCAATCTTTGGTGGACGTACGACGCGTATCCGAACTCGCTCATGCCGCCGGTGCAAAGGTAGTCCTGGACAACGTCTTTGCGACGCCGCTCCTGCAGCGAAGCTTGGACTTGGGCGCCGACGTCGTGGTGTACTCCGGCACCAAGCACATCGACGGTCAGGGCCGCGTCCTCGGTGGTGCGATCCTCGGAACCGAGGAGTACATCAGCGGTCCCGTTCGGGAACTGATGCGGCACACCGGACCTGCGCTCAGCCCGTTCAACGCCTGGACGTTGCTCAAGGGCCTCGAGACCATGCCGGTTCGTATCCGGCACTCTGTGGCGTCGGCCCTCGAGATCGCCGAATTCCTCGAAGCGCACCCGGGCGTCAAGTGGGTCAAGTATCCGTACCTGACTTCGCACCCGCAGCATGAACTCGCGAAGGCTCAAATGAGCGGCGGCGGAACAGTTGTCACGTTCGAGCTCAATGCGCCTGACGGCGAGGGCAAGAAGCGGGCGTTCGAGGTTCTCAACGGCCTGCGCGTCATCGACATCTCGAACAACCTCGGTGACTCCAAGTCCTTGATCACCCACCCCGCGACCACGACGCACCGGGCCATGGGTCCGGAAGGCCGTGCAGCAGTGGGTCTTACAGACGGCGTTGTGCGTCTGTCCGTCGGGCTCGAAGACACTGTCGATTTGTTGGCTGATCTGAAGCGAGCCCTCGGCTAGTTGTCGACGCAAGACCAAATCGCTCTGTTCGTGCACTCAGACGAACAGAGCGATTTTGTGTTATCCGATCGGTTGTTGTTGCGTGACCAGCTTGAACGACGGAATCGAAACGCTCTGATTCTGACCACCGTTGTCATTGCTCCGCATGAACTGGAACAGAACGATGACGTTGATGACCTGTCCGTTGTAGTCGCTCGTGAAGTCTGTGATGTCCGCGTTGGCGCTGTCGGACAGGAAGACGTTCACGTCCAAGTACGGCGCCAGGGCGCCGCCGATTGTTCCGGTCTGTGCGACTACGTCGGCCCGCAGGCGAGGACCGGTGGCGGATACTTTTGAATTGCAGGAGTAATAGACGTCCTGGCCGGGAAAGGTTCGGAAGGTCGAGATGTCTGGGATCGCTGTATAGGGGGCAGTATCGTAGTTGCGATAGAACCACCCCGTTGCAGTGGGTCCGCCAGGTCCCACGGTGCATGGTCCGAGGGAAAGGGTGCCGGCAGTAACCGTCTTGGAGAGCACAGTTGCGGAATCGTTCCACGAAGCAAGCGTGCCACTTCCGCCGAGAAGAACCGCAATCGCCGCGGTGGCCGCCAGGGCGCCTTTCCACTGTTTCTTCATTTGCTCACCAGCGCAGCAATTTCAGCGGGGAGTTCACCTGTGGGCGAGGTGGACGTCCACTGCCCTGCGATCTTACTGACCTTACGAGGTCCGCTGGATCCGAGTATCCACAATTCGTCAGCGCCAGTGAGCCAATGCAATTCGTCGTCGAGGCCAACTGCGGTGCGGAAGATCTCGGTTCCCGACGAGTCGGTGATCGAAGCAAACCGGCCTGATTCGCCAGTCACTATTGCAGCGAAATAGGTGCCCGAGTCACTGGGATCCCCAACTGGGACAACTGCAGTCGTTGTCGAAGTAGTTGGCAGGGTGGTTGTGGTTGTGGTCGGCAAGGTCGTGGTCTGTGTTGCTGTTGTTTCGGTGGTTGTGGTTGTGGTTGCGGTAGTTGTCGTTTGAGGAGGGGTCGTCGGTGTCGGAGATGATTCTGTTGCGGAGGTCGACGTGCTTGTTGTCGTTTCTCCGGCAGACGACGTTGTGGGTGCGGCCGTAGTCGTCGACGTTGTTTCGGGAGCCGCGGCGGGCGCCAGGCGGGCGGCAAACCCTGCCGGAACGGTCTGTGCGCCCTCTTTGACACATTTGGTTCCGACAAGCGAAGCAACGGAGATAGGAACAGGGAAGAATGCGGTCGATATCTGCGTGCCGACCTTGGTATAGATCTCAGCCGTATATGCACCGTCAGCAAGCAAACCGAAGAGTCCGACGGCTATCGTCGTGGTGAGGCTGCTGATATTGTCCACGGTGACGGTCGAGGTCGGCGTATCGTTCTTTCGAACGATGACTTTGTATGTGTATGGGCCGGTACCACTAGGCGCGGTCCAAGTGAGAGTGACAGTCGTTAACAGACCAAAGAGACCGCCAGTGGTGGCACAGGTTGCGCTCAGGACCCGCGGAGCTATGACGCTTGCGGCGGTGAAAGTCGACTGGGCGCCTGCCGTGTCCTGAAATGCCGCAGCTGTTCCCGTCGTCTGTGCAATGCCCAGCGACACGGATGCCAGAGTTGCTCCGGCAATCGCGGTTTTCACGAGCGTGCTGGATCGGGTTGTGCCGGAAGAAGTATTGGACGGTGTGGAGAAAGCGTGTCTGTTTGTTGTCTCGAGGCTCTCGCCAGTCGGAGGCTCAGGGCGGTTCGGTCGAGGCCCACCGGGCCTGAACGCGATCATCAGCAGGATTCCAGCGAGAACACCGCCGAGGAAGACGCCGATCGGTCCGGATGCCCAGGACACGAGGTAGCCAAGTTTGTTCATGCTGAACAGAACTCGATCAACGGTTGTGACGTAGTACGTCTCGATGTCAGCCTCGGCGTTCGCGTCACCTTTCAGAGTCAGTACTACGCCCGCAGCCTGCGGAGCAATGCTGTCGACGCGGTGGGTAATCCGAGTGCCCTGAGTATTGATCACGCTGACAACGTCACCGACGGCGATCTCATCGGCAGGTGTTGATCGAGAGAAAGCCAGTGCACCTGTGCTGATTTCAGGTTCCATGGAGCCCGATCGGAAGACGAGCGGCTTGATCCCCAGAAACAGGCCCGCCGCCGCGATCACGATGCACAGAACTCCGGCGCATGCGCCGATCGTGAGCGCAAGCTCCCGCACGCGACCGCGTCGATGTGAATGCTTCTCTCGGGTCATGGCGCGCTCACACCGACGTTGCAGTGAAGTTGAATGTAACTGTCACAGTGGTGCCTTGGACTGTCGACGGCGCTGCCGCGTCCAAAGTCACGAGAAAGCAGATGTCGTCGACGCCGGAGGTGGCGGGCAGTGAACGAGTGCCGATGATGTTTGCGCTTGTACCCCCGTTCACGAGGGACGTATTTGCGATGATCGACGTTCCACTGCAGGTTCCGACATTGCTGGCATTGGCTGCGGTCCCTCCCGAGTACGTCGAGACTTTCAGGTACGGAGCGAGAGTAGACGTCGTCGATGTTGTATTGGCGGTGTAGGTGAAGGCTACAGACCCTTTGTTCTGAACTGGCAGCATGGCTGCAATGCTCTGCCCCGGAGACATATTGGCTTTGGTGAGCGCTGTGAACGCGTATGCGGTCGGGTTTCCTTCGGCATTGTTCAGTTGGAGATTGATGGTTCCGGTACTGAAAGCGCCCGAGGTGGCTGTAGCTGTGTCGGTCCACGCGGCCATGGTTCCGACTGCACCTGTTCCCAGAACCATCCCGAGTGCGAGTAGTGCGCGAACCCGCGCACTACCGAGCATCATTCGAACTCTGCTGGGCGTGTTTTCAGAGTGTCGTGACATGTCCGGCGCTTTCGTTGTGTGACGCGGTGGCTGTTTCGGATAGCTGGATATCGTCAGACATCTGAACGTCGTCGACATTCGCGGCGCGATTGCGTCGGTCTCTGCGGCCCTCACGCGTTCCACTGACAAACATATAGACGGCATAAGCGGCGAGAGCGGTGACAACAATGCTCAGGATGATCTTGCGTTGCTCCCCGGTCAGCCAGCTGTGCACGTATCCGAGATACGGAAAGCTGTACCAGACCTTCCCTCTGATCTGTTCCGGGATTACCGGTTTTTCATCCGGAATGGAGTTGGCATCTCCCTGTGTGGTGAAAACTCGTTCGCCGCGGGTGTTCTCACTGATGGCGATGATGCGATGTGTCACGACAGTCGGCTTTCCGGACTCCAACTGAAACGTGATGGGAGTTCCGATCGCGAGATCGTTTGCGTCGGCTTCCTTGACGACAATCAGGGAACCAGGCTTGTAGGTCGGCGACATCGAGCCTGTGAGAACCGTATATCGCTGCGCCCCAGCAAGGTACGGCACCACGATTGTTGCAATGATCAGCGCGCTGAGGACAAGCAGAAGCAGCCAGCTGGCAATGGAAGTGATCCACCAGATAGGTCCGCTTCGTTGTGCGCGGTGCTGTGCGTCCATCAAAATCCTCACTACGGCTGCGTGCGTGGGGGAACGAATTGTGTGCCCTTGAAGTTCAAGGTTGCGGTAGTCGACTGACCTTGTGCGGCACTTGCATTGACGGTCGCTCGCAGACACCACGTTGACGACGTGTTCGGTGAAAGAGTGGGCCTGGGTGTCGGTAGCGGAGTCGCTGGGTACTTGGCCGCAGTCAGGGTCCCGGTGTAGAGCTGCGTGCCGGTGGGCGTTCCTGTTGTGGGGCAATCGGCATTGCTGCCGACCTGCCACACCGTGAGATTGAGTTTCGGTTCCGGCTGCGACTGGCTTGCCGAGGTCAATTCGTATTGCACGATCATCGCAGTGCGGTTCGCGATGGTGATGGGCCTTTGGGAGTACGCGCCGGGTCCCATGGCGGTACCTCCGAAACCAGTCATCGTGTAACTCTCGGTCGCACTCGCGTAATCTGCGCCCAGGCGTAGGACCAACGTGTCTGCTGTCATTTGCAGCCCGGACACTGGAGTCTCGGCACGCCACAGGGCGCCGGTCTGTTGTGCTGATGCAAACATCACCACGATGACCGACGCACCTGCGAGTGCCCCCCAGGCTTTAGCTCTCACGGTTTCGCAGCCTCAGGGATTGATGGCTGTTTGCTCGATCTTGAGCGCGAGATCCGTCAAGTTGATCGACGCACCCTGAGCAACAAGGTCGTTCACGTTGGCGAATGTGATGACAACCGTGACGGCCACCGCGTCGCCGTTGTTGGCTTCTGTCAGGGGGCTCGCAGCGGTCACGACATTGCCGTCGACGGTGACAGTGGTCTCGACATCGATGTTGGCGAGGAGCTCCCCGGCAGTGGCGCCGGTTGCCGCTGTCGTGCCAGCTGTGATCGAAGCGGGATCCGCCTCGATGACGGCGTTCAATCGATCGCCGATTGCGGTGATCGATGTGGTGCAGTTGTACTCGAGCACCTCGGTCGGGACGATTCTGTATGCAGCAAGGTCTGCGGTGGGAATGGCAATGGTCGTCGGGTTCGTCGACGCCCATCCACTGGTGCCTGCAGCTGCGACGCAATCTGCGATTTGCAGCTCGCCGGCGGTGATGGTGTTTCCGCCGATCGTCGAACTGTCGCTCCAGTACGCGAGTGAACCTGCGCCGCCGAGGAGTAGTGCGCCCGCGGCTGCTGCCGCAATTGCACCCTTTGTCTGTTTCTTCATGGAGAGCTCATTTCTGGGGAGTCCGAATTGGGTCGTTCAGAAATGAGTATCAGCCATGGCAAACGATTCGTTACCGGTTTTGAAAAGAATATTTCGCCCAAATTGAAATTTTACGTTTGAGCTGGGAAAAGCCTCCTACCTGCGACTAGTCACCAATCCGTTAGTTCAACCTTGAAGAATTCTCCCGTTTGTCCAACTCGACAAAGGTTTTACGTTTCCTTTGTTTTGCGTTATTCATTCGGCTGGTTAACTACCCGTTCTATTTAGGCGATATGTCCGAATTATCTTTACTTAGTGCTACGAAAAGGGTCCGTTGTATTTCCGACAAGGGAGGCGACGGATTCCAGAACAATGGTGGGGCGGTAGGGATACAGCTCCACGGACGCCGGTGTCGAGATCCCGGTCATGACAAGGATGGTCTGCAAGCCCGCCTCCAGGCCGCACACGATGTCGGTGTCCATCCGGTCGCCGATCATCAAGGTGTTGGCGGAATGAGCGCCGATGGACCGCAATGCTGATCGCATCATGAGGGCATTCGGCTTGCCGACGTAGTACGGGTCGCGCCCTGTGGCTTTGGTGATCAAGGCGGCAACGGAACCGGTGGCAGGTAGCGAGCCGTCCCGCGACGGTCCGGTGGCGTCGGGGTTGGTGGCGATGAACCGCGAGCCTCGCTCGACCAATCTGATCGCGGTGGTAATCGCCTCGAACGAGTAGGTGCGGGTCTCTCCCAGGACGACGTAATCGGGATCGCTGTCCGTCAGGACGTATCCGATGTCGTGCAGCGCCGTGGTCAGGCCCGATTCGCCGACCACATACGCGCTGCCTCCCGGTCGCTGATTTGCGAGGAAGGTGGCGGTCGCCAGCGCTGACGTCCAGATGGACTTCTCCGGAATGTCGAGACCGGAGTTGAGTAGGCGTGCCCGCAAGTCTCGCGGAGTTCTGATCGAGTTGTTGGTCAGCACCATGTACGGGATGTTGTTCGATGCCAGTTCGGCGAGGAACGTGTCCGCTCCCGGCACCAAGTGCTCTTCGTGAACGAGGACTCCGTCCATGTCCATGAGGTAGGTCCACTGGGATTCATTCGCGGTTGTGGTCATGTCTCAAGTATGTGGGAACCGCGTCCGACGTGGGCGATCAAGCGAGCAGACGCCACAGTCCGATCAGGCCGACGACGACAATCGTGTACCGCAGCGCGGTGGGGGACAGGCGTCGCCCGTAGCGGGCACCGAGTACCCCTCCGCCGAGCGAGCCGACTGCGATCAAACCTGCTGCTGCCCAATTGATCTGGTCGAAAGCCAAGCTGATGTACATCACCGCCGCGACGATGTTGACGAGCAGTGAGAGCAGGTTCTTCGCGCCGTTCATCCGCTGCAGGGTTTCGGGAAGGATGGCACCCATCACACCGATCAGGAGGATGCCCTGGGCGGCGGTGAAATAGCCGCCGTAGATACCGACTGCAAACGTGCCGGCGGTCAGGAGCATCAACCTCGAGGTCGACAACGTTGTCTCTTCGGTGGAACGCTTCTTCGCCCAGGCCTGGATGCGTGGTTGGAGAAGGACAAGAGCGAGCGCCAGGATCAGCAATACCGGAACGATCGTCTCGAATAACTTCTCAGGTAGGTGCATCAGCAACCACGAGCCGAGTAGCGCCCCGGACAGCGACGCCGGAATCTGCCACCGAAGCCGGTCCCATTGCCCTGACAATTCGCGTCGGTAACCCCAGGTGCCCGAAACGCCGCCGGCGACCAGGCCGACAGCATTGGACATCGTCGCAGTGACCGGAGGCATACCGAAAGCCACGAGTGTGGGGAACGTGATCAGGGTTCCACTGCCCACCACGGCGTTGATCGCCCCGGCACCGATACCTGCCACGAGAATAAAAAATGCGTCCAGTCCGCTCACTCCGCAGACGGTACTGCAGGGTGATTCGGGGACGAGCGGTGGCTCGGGGCATCGGATACGGCTCATCCATCCAACACTGCATTCGCCGCTTTCGGGAGGCTTGCGATCAGCCTGATTTCAACGCACATAGATCCCTATTTCCCTTGTCTCGCAGGGAAATACAACATTTGACGACCGTTGATTCAGCGTCTAGTCTTTGCTCACCATCTCGAGCGACCGAGAGACCTGGCTCATCGACGTCGCAGCAACCCCCCGAGTGATCGGGAGCGGGTGCTTTCTGCCAGGACCGATGGAAGGCATCACATGGGTATCACTCGCTGCGCCGGTATTGCTTCGTGCGCCGGTTCGAACGCGTACGCACCGCACCGTCGACGTCACATCGACCTGCGTCGTACCGCGTCGTGTCACTGTCGCTGACCGAAATTCTCGGCACCAGCAATTCGTCGCGCAGTAATCCCATTTTCCGAAAGGTCTATTTTGTGATGTCCACTCCGTCAGACAGTGCGCCGTGAGCGCGCCTACCGAGGTCCGCCCCGAGAAGCCAGTGGCCGAGCCGCAGCTTCCCGACTCGGAGCTTGTTGTTGCCCGCACATGGCATCCGTTCCAATGGGTGGTCAGTGCGATAGTGCTGATCTTGCTGGCCCAGTTCATCCACGGTCTTGTGGTGAATCCCGGCTGGGACTGGCCGACGTTCGCGCAGTACTTCACCGCGAAATCGGTGCTTGCCGCCTTGTGGGTGACGATCAAACTGACCTTGTGGGGAACGATCCTCGGGTTCGGTCTCGGAGTCGTGCTGGCACTTGGCCGACTGTCGAATAATCCGGTTCTGCAGGTGATCGCCTGGACCTATATCTGGGCGTTCCGCTCGATCCCACTGATCGTGCAGTTGCTCTTCTGGTTCAACATTACCTACCTCTACCAAACGCTCTCTCTCGGAATACCGTTCGGGCCAGAATTCTTCACGTTCCAGACCAGTGGCGTCATCGGCGGATTCACCGCAGCTGTCATCGGTTTGGCGCTGCATCAGGCTGCGTACTCCGCGGAGATCATCCGCTCGGGCATCATCTCGGTGGATCACGGTCAGATCGAAGCCGCTCATTCGCTGGGGATTCCGCGCCGGCGCCAGTTCTTCAAGATCATTCTGCCGCAAGCAATGCGGGCAATACTTCCCAACGCCGCGAACGAGGTGATCGGACTGTTCAAGGGAACGTCCATCGTCTCGACCATGGCAATCGCCGAACTGTTCTACCAAGTACAGGTCATCTTCGGGCGCAACGGACGAGTGGTGCCGCTCCTGATGGTTGCAACACTGTGGTACATCATTCTCACGACGTTGCTCTCCATCGGCCAGTACTACGTCGAACGTCATTACGCTCGCGGCTCCGCTAGGGCTCTCCCGCTGACGCCTCTGCAGAAGGCGCGCAACAAATTCAACGAGATTCGTGATGCGCGTCTCGACATTCCGAGAGGCGCGACCCGATGACCGCGGAATTGCTCGAAGACAACGTCTATGCCGTCGAGGCGCGTGGCATCCACAAGTCGTTCGGCGCGCTGGAAGTACTTGCCGGCGTTGATCTCCTGGTCCGCAAGGGTGAGGTGACCGTTATTCTCGGGCCGTCAGGTTCGGGAAAGTCCACGCTGCTGCGCACCCTCAATCATCTCGAGAAGGTCGACCGGGGAACAGTACGGATCGACGGGGAACTGATCGGATACCGGCGCAAGGGAAATCGGCTACACGAACTGCGCGATCGCGAAATCCTGAAGCAGCGCTCGCACATCGGTTTTGTGTTCCAGAACTTCAACCTGTTTCCCCATCTCACTGCTCTGGAAAATGTAGTGGAAGCCCCGCTGTCGGCACAGAAGCGTGATCGCGACGACGTGTACCGAGAGGCGCGGGCTCTGCTCGAACGAGTGGGTGTGGGAGACAAAGCTGATGAGTATCCGCGTCAACTTTCCGGTGGCCAACAGCAGCGTGTTGCCATTGCCCGAGCCCTGGCACTGCGACCGGCTGTGATTCTCTTCGACGAACCGACGTCGGCACTGGACCCGGAACTGGTTGGTGAAGTTCTCGAAGTTCTTGCCCAGCTTGCCCGTGACGGTGCGACGTTGATCATCGTCACGCACGAAGTCGGGTTCGCCCGCGAGGTGGCGGACACCGCAGTCTTCATGGACGGCGGCGTCATCGTCGAACAGGGCCCGCCCTCGCAGGTGATCGACAATCCCGTCCACGAACGGACCAAAGCTTTTCTCTCCCGCGTTCTCTGACGCTCAGACACATTTTCCGAAAGGCACACACTGATGTTCTCCCGATCCCGCCGCGCGACTTTCCTGATCTCGGCTCTCGCCACAGTCGGACTGCTCAGCGCCGCGTGCAGCAGTGCGGACGCAGAGTCCGAGGGTAGCCAGGGCACCGCCGCCGCGGGTTACAACCTCACGGCCGAGCAGAATCGCATCACCACAGCGAAAGTCGATTCCATCGCTGCCGAGCTTCCTGCGGAAATCCGTGACAGCGGCACGCTGCGAGTGACCGGTAGCGCCGGATCCGCTCCGCCGCTTCGCTTCTACGCCGACGATGACAAAACCCTCATCGGTTCCGAAACGGACTTCGCCTACCTGATCGGTGATGTACTCGGGTTGAAGATAGACCTGCAGACGGCTGACTGGGCACAGAACTTCGTCCGGATCGACTCCGGTGAAGCCGACGCGTTCCTCTCCAATGTGACTGTCACAGAGGAGCGTAAGGAGAAGTACGACTTTGCCACCTATCGCCTGGACACCCTCGCATTCGAGGCCAAGAAGGGCGCCGGGGTATCCATCACCGAGCCCAAGGACATTGCCGGTCTGAAGATCGCGGTGGGTTCCGGCACCAATCAGGAAGCGCTGCTGGTCAAGTGGAACGAGCAGAATGTCGCGGCCGGCCTGGCACCAACCGACATCTCGTACTACCAGAACACAACCGACTACTACCTCCCGCTGCAGTCCGGTCGCATCGACGCCTACTTCGGACCGAACCCGTCGTCGCAGTTCCATGCCAAGCAGTCGGGTGAAACCGAGGTGGTCGGTGAGTTCTCCGGTGCGGGTGACACCCTGCAAGGTCAGATCGCTGTGCTGGTGAAGAAGGACAACGGACTGATCAAGGCTATTAACGACGCCATCAACCACACCATCGAGAACGGTACGTACCAGCAGATTCTCGAACGCTGGAACATTACCGGTGAAGCCGTCGACACGTCGCTGATCAACCCGCCCGGTCTTCCGAAGACCAAGTGAGTATCCGTCGATGAGTGAGATAGTCGATGTGATCGTCATCGGCGGAGGGCTTGTCGGGTCCTCCGCCGCGTGGCGGCTCGCGGCGCGCGGGCACAGCGTCGTACAGCTCGAGCAGTTCGCGCCGGGGCACAAGCACGGTGCGTCACACGGCACGTCACGTATTTACCGGCAGGCCTACGACAATCACCTGTACACCGGGCTGGCAGCGTCGGCTCTTCCGCTGTGGCGGGAGTTGGAAACCACAACGGACATCGGGTTTCTGGAACTGACGGGCGCCGTTGATCACGGGCTGCCCGCTGCGGTACTGACCAAGTCGCGGGTACTTGTCGAAGCGGGCATCAAGGGTGAGATCCTCACTCCTGCGCAAGCGTCGGCCCGCTGGCCGGGGCTGCGATTCGACACGACAGTCCTCCATCACCCCGACGCGGGCAGGCTGCACGCGGACCGCGCTGTCGTCGCCCTCGAAGCGGGTTCGCGACTCGAGGGAGCTGACGTCCGCCACGACACGCGCGTCCTGGCAGTTGCCGAGGCGTCGTACGGCGTCGACGTGATCACGGAGGGCGGGACGCTGCGAGGGCGGCACGTCGTTATTGCCGCCGGCGCGTGGACCGCGGAATTGATCGGGCGAAGCGAACTCGGCGCATCGGTCGTGTTGCCGACTTTGCGCACGACGCAAGAACAACCGGCACACTTTGCGCCACTCGATCCGGGAACCGCGTGGCCGAGCTTTGTCCATCATCCCGGTGCAGAGCTGGACACAGCCGGGATCTACGGGCTCGGTTCCGAAGACGGCATCAAGATCGGCGAGCATGCGACGGGGCCGGAGGTGACTCCGCAGACTCGCAGCTACACGCCCGACATCGCAGGCGAACAGCGTCTGGTCGACTATGCCGAAGCCTGGTTGCCGGGTGTCGATTCGACGCAGGTCGAGTCCCTGACCTGCCTGTACACCAGCACACCTGACAGCAATTTTGTGATCGACAGGGTCGGTGCGATCACCGTCGCCGCAGGTTTCTCCGGACACGGATTCAAATTCGGGCCGGCGTTGGGTGAGCTGGTGGCTGATCTGGTGGAAGGAAATGCTCTGTCGCCGCAGCAATTCCAGTTAGGGGTGCGGTGAATGCGGCGCAAGGAAACCGAAAGGAAGATCATATGAGTGTCGAGATTGCGGGAATCGGCGGCGTAGAGGTGCGGTCGGTGTCGCAGAACGATCCGCTGGCAGCGCCGCTCATCGCGGAATTGGCGCTGGAATACAGTTCGCGATACGGCGGTACGCGTGACGAGATATTCGAAGATCTCACCACCTATCCGGCCGAGGAATTTGCGCCTCCGCACGGAGCGCTGCTGGTTCTCACGCTCGGTGATCAAGCCATCGCCGGTGGTGCGTTTCGTCAATTCGATTCCACCACTGCCGAACTGAAAAGAATCTGGACGTCAGCGTCCTTTCGTCAGCGTGGCCTCGGAAAGATCGTTGTCCGGGAGTTGGAGTCCGAGATCGCAGCTCGGGGATACCGCAGGGTCTATCTCACAACCGGTCCGCGCCAACCCGAAGCGGTCGCGCTCTACTTGTCCTGTGGCTACGCACCG
The DNA here is from genome assembly GCF_019334125.1 of Rhodococcus globerulus. NCBI lineage: Bacteria > Bacillati > Actinomycetota > Actinomycetes > Mycobacteriales > Nocardiaceae > Rhodococcus > Rhodococcus globerulus. The sequence continues at coordinate 2,481,920 of NZ_CP079698.1, read as the reverse complement.
CTGTACGACACTGCACTATCACCGCTCGAGGTGGGGATTCATCCATTCGAGAAGAAGCTGCAGGTGCGACATGACTACGACCGGCGGGTATCGGCATGAGCGCGGCGGCGTTCCCGAAAATGTGGCGTAGCCTGCAATTCCTACTGAACGAGTTGACAACTCGCGATCATCTCGTAGACTTGCGAAAGACCATCTCGAGCGACAGAGAGACCTGGCTCAATGAAGTCGCAGCAACCCTTCGTGTCATCGCGTGAGGGTGCTACCGCCAGGATCGATGGAGGAATGAAGTAATGAAGGCAGTTGAAGGCGGTTTCGATACCGCGTGGTCGCGTCGTCACGTAGACCTGTGCCGCACAGCAGGATCGTTCTGTACTCACTGACCATGGCCGCGATGTTTGCCGTCGTAGTTGACCCTGGTCAGTCTCTCGAGGCTCCCGTACGTGGGTAAGCCTGTTTTCTCTTCTCTTCGTAGCTGATTCGTGCTTGCTTGCCCCGTTCTCCGGTGGTGACAAGCGCGCTTTTCCGCATGCCCCTTTAGGAGTTCTTGGTGTCTTCACGCTCAATCGGTGCTCGCTCACGCGTCACCGTCGCCGCTGGTATCGGCGCTATCTCGGTTCTCGGCACCGTACTTGCCGGTTGCAGCACCAGTAGTGGCGACACCAGCGCCGACGCCGGGCCGGCCCAGTCAGGTGGAACCCTGCGCTACGGACTCTCGACGGCGCCTACCTGCGCCGACCCCGCACAGGCGGGCACGAATCAGACCGTGTATGTCACTCGTACCGTGGTTGATTCGCTGACCGACCAGGATCCGGAGACGGGTGAGATCACACCGTGGCTGGCAAAGAGTTGGGACATCAGCCCCGATGCAGCAAGCTTCACGTTCACGTTGCGCGACGATGTCACGTTCAGTGACGGTACGCCGGTGACGGCCGAGTCGGTCAAGAAGAACTTCGACGTGGTCAAGGATCTGGGCCCGAACGCCTCACTGGCAAAGAGCTACCTGTCCTCGTACACGGGCACCGAGGTCGTCGACGCCCACACCGCCAAGATCAATTTCTCCGGTCCCAATGTTCAGTTCCTGCAGGCAACTTCGACCCCGCAGCTCGGCATTCTGGCGGACTCGACCACGGCACTACCGTCGGAGCAGCGTTGCTCCGGGACAGCCGTTGTCGGATCCGGCCCGTTCGTCTACACGGATTGGCAGCAGGATCGATCGGTCGCGATCGAGAAGCGCGCCGGGTACAACTGGGCCTCGGATGTGACCGGCCACCAGGGGGAGGCGTATCTGGACGGCGTCAACTTCACGGTTGTGCCGGAGTCGGGAGTGCGTGCGGGCAGCGTCGCATCCGGCCAACTGGACGCGGTCAGTGACGCGTTGACGCAGGACGCTCCGCAGATCGAAGCGGCAGGCGGGCGAATTCTCACCCGGCCCAATCCTGGTGTGAGCTTCTTCTTCCAGCCCAACGTGAGCCGCGGTGTTCTTGCCGATCAGGCTGTGCGCCAGGCAATCATCCCCGCCATCAATCGGCAGGAACTTGTCGACACGGTGCTGGATCCGTCGTTCTTCCCGGCGACGAGCCCACTTGCGCACACCACTCCGCTCTATGCCGATCAATCAGGTGTCGTGACCTATGACGCTGACAAAGCGGAAAGGCTACTCGATGCGGCAGGGTGGAAGGCCGGTTCAGACGGAGTGCGTGAGAAGGACGGCCAGAAACTGACTTTCGCGATTTCCTTCAGCCCGGCGTTCGCCGGCAACCAGGCAATCCTCGAGCTGGTTCAGCAGCAGCTGCGGAAGGTGGGTGTGGATGCGAAGCTCAACCTGCTGTCCAACGGGGAACTCACCGAGAAGCAGACTTCGGGTGACTACGATGCTGTGTACTACAACGCCACTCGTGCAGATGCGGACATTCTTCGGGCGTCATTCGGCATCGACGGTCGAAACCTCAACAAGCGCACCGCCGATCCGGAACTCGACAAGGTATTGACGGAGCAGCTCGCAACCACCGACACGGCGGCACGCGGTGAATTGGTCGCTCAGGCACAGGAACTGATCATCGATCGTGGACTCTCGATTCCGACGATCGAACTGTCGCAGGCAGTCGGCGCCGGAGCCTCGGTGCAGGATCTGAAGTTCGAGGCCTCCTCACGTCTGCAGTTCTACGACGCATGGTTGTCGGGTAAGTAAGTCATGACGCGATACGTACTCGCCCGACTGGGGCAGGCTGCGCTGGTCCTCTGGGCAGCGTTCACCATCTCGTTCGTGATCTTGTTCCTCCTGCCGAGTGATCCGGTCAGCATGGCTGCGGAGTCGGCAGGACAGGGTGTGGCGGTGGATCAGGCTGCACTCGAACAGCTTCGAGCACGATACGGCCTGGACCAGTCGGTGTGGGCGCAGTACTGGACTTCGTTGACCAATGCGCTGCGCGGTGATTTCGGCACGTCGATCTCCACCGGTCAGTCGGTGACGGATGCGATCTTCTCGGCGCTGCCGAGCACGTTGGTGCTGGCAACCACGGGTTTGGTTCTTGCCGTGTTGTTCGGAGTGTCGATCGCGTTCTTTGCTACCTACACCCGTAAGCGCTGGCTCGCGAACCTGCTGTTCTCACTGCCTCCTCTCGGGGTGGCGGTGCCTACCTTCTGGGTGGGTCTGATTCTGCTGCAGCTTTTCTCGTTCCGGTTGCACATCTTCCCCGCATTCGGAGACAAGGGATTCGCGACGGTTATTCTCCCGGCGATCACCCTGGCGATCCCGACTGGCGCCGTGATCGCGCAGGTACTCACGACCAGCCTGCAGTCGACGCTGCGTTCGCCACACGTGGAGACCGCGTACGCCAAGGGTGCAAGCCGGTGGCGCGTGCAGACCCGTCATGCGTTGCGACTCGCGAGCATTCCGGCATTCACCATTGCCGGTGTGCTGGTCGGAACTCTGCTGGCCGGTTCGGTGGTCGTCGAAACGGTGTTCTCCCGCGCCGGAGTCGGGCGTCTGACTCAGACGTCGGTGATGGCGCAGGACACTCCGGTAGTCCAAGGCGTGGTTGTCTTTGCATCCTTGGCATTTGTGCTCGTCAACCTGGCGGTCGATCTCTTCTATCCGTTGATCGACCCACGCATTATCTCGGCCAAGACGTCCGACACCGGGAGGTCACAGTCCGAAAGCTCGACAGATCTGGAGCCGGCGCATGTCTGACACATTGATCGAACCACTCTTGCTCGATCCGATACCGGAGGCGAAGTCACCGGCTACCACGCGTCGGACAACTTCGGTGATCCGACGGATCAGTAAGCCGGGTCTGCTGATTCCGGTGCTGATCGTGGCTCTGGCCATAGGCTTTGCCGTGGCCCCTGGCGTATTTGCCAGTGGCGACCCGTTATCCGGCGTGCCGGCCGACAAGTTGCAGGGACCGAGCCTGGCGCACTGGTTCGGAACGGACAACCTGGGACGAGATCTCTACACACGATTTGTGCACGGCGCTGCGCTGTCCCTGACCGCGACTCTCGTGGCCGTCGGTCTCGCGTTGATCGTCGGATCGTTGATCGGGCTGATTGCAGGATTTGTCGGTGGGGTTGTCGACGCAGTGCTGATGCGCATCGTCGATGTTCTGCTCTCGATTCCAGCCTTGCTGTTGTCGCTGGCACTGGTCACGGCGCTGGGTTTCGGCACCATCAACGTCGCGATCGCAGTGGGTGTGGCGATGGTCGCGAACTTTGCCAGGGTGATGCGTGCCGAGGTGATGCGGGTACGCAGCGCCCAGTACGTCGAGGCGGCTTTCGGCTCGGGAGTGCAGTGGCTCGGAGTCCTGCGCCGCCATATCCTGCCCAATTCGTATGCGCCCGTGATCGCATTGTCTGCGGTCGAATTCGGGCAGGCAGTACTTGCGGTGTCCGCGTTGAGTTTCCTTGGCTTCGGAGCCGTGCCGCCCACCCCGGAATGGGGATCGCTGGTGTCGGAGGGGCGGAACTTCCTCGCCAATGCCTGGTGGATGACAACACTTCCCGGCCTCGCCATTGTTGCCGTGGTCATCTCGGCGCATCGCATCGGACACGAGATCGAAAGGAGCAACCGGCGATGAGCACAACGCAGGATCAGTTGCTTTCCGTTACCGACCTACAGATCTCCTACGGAGCCGCACCCGCGGTACACGGCGTGAGTTTCACGGTCGGCCGAGGTGAAGTTGTTGCAGTGGTGGGTGAATCGGGCTCCGGAAAGTCCACAACAGCCCATGCGATTCTCGGACTGCTCTCCGGCAGCGGACACGTCACCGGGGGCAACGTCGAGTTCGAGGGCGAACGGATCGACGACTACTCGGACCGGGCCTGGCAGAAAATCCGCGGTGCGCGTATCGGTTTGGTGCCGCAGGACCCCACAACATCACTCAACCCGGTAACCCGAATCGGTGATCAGGTTGCCGAAGTACTCCGCATTCACGGTCTGGCCGACCGACGGAAAGCGCGGTTCGACGCCATCGAGGTGCTCGAGCGCGCGGGAATCGATCGTCCGGAGATCCGAGCACGGCAGTACCCACACGAACTCTCCGGCGGTATGCGGCAACGAGTTCTGATCGGCATCGCGCTGGTCGCGAACCCGGCACTGATCATTGCCGACGAGCCCACCAGCGCGCTGGACGTCACGGTCCAACGACGGATCCTCGACCACTTGGACGAGCGGATCGCCGAATCCGGTGCCGCAGTTCTCCTCATCACACACGACCTGGGAGTGGCCGCCGATCGCGCGGATCGGATTCTGGTGATGCACGACGGTCGGATCGTCGAATCCGGGCCCACCGAAACGATTCTGGGAGATCCTCGACACGACTACACGAAGAAATTGCTGAGTTCGGCGCCGAGCCTGTCATCGGGACCCGTCGATCGTCCGGTCCGAGCGCACGCAGCTCCGTTGCTGACTCTGGCGGGAATCACCAAGCGCTTCACCGTCGGACGAGGCAGTGCTATCACCGCGGTCAACGATGTGTCGCTGACCGTACCGCGTGGACAGACAGTGTCGTTGGTGGGGGAGTCCGGGTCCGGGAAATCCACGACGGCGCGCATCGCAGTGCGGTTGGAGCAGGCGGATTCGGGAACCATCACCTTCGACGGCGCGGATATCAGCAAGGTCAAGGGCAGCGATCTGCGTGAACTACGCCGCAAGATCCAACTCGTCTACCAGAACCCGTACGCATCCCTCGATCCCAAGCTCTCGATAGTCGACATCGTGGCGGAACCGTTGCGTGCCTTCAAGGTCGGCACTCGAATTCAGCAGCAGGCCCGCGCCGCGGAACTACTCGACCAGGTTGCCCTGCCCGGGCAGTTCGGCAGCCGCAGACCTGCCGAACTGTCCGGCGGGCAGCGGCAGCGTGTGGCGATTGCGCGAGCACTCGCACTGAAGCCCGATCTGCTTGTCCTCGACGAACCGGTATCCGCCCTGGACGTTTCGGTGCAGGCACAGATTCTGGCGCTCCTCGACGAGTTGCAACGCGAACTCGGATTGACGTACCTCTTCATCTCGCACGATCTGGCAGTAGTGCGGCAGATCAGCGACATCGTCGGTGTCATGCAATCCGGCCAGCTGGTCGAAATCGGCACTACCGCAGAAATATTCGACAATCCCCGCCACGACTACACCCGAACACTGCTCGGTGCCATCCCCGGGCGGGACCACGCAGCCGGAAAGGCCGAACATGTCCGAGCATAATTCCGCAGCATTTCTGATCGGCCTCGAATTCGAGGGCACCGGTGTGCACCCCTATTCGTGGCGCCGCGAGGATTCGCGGGCCGAAGAAGTGTTCACCTCGTCCTACTGGGTGGACCTGGTGACCGCCGCCGACCGGGCAGGCGTAGACCTGGCCTTCTTCCCGGATTCGTTTGCCCTGCAGACCCAGGGGCAGCATGCAACGCGTGGTCGACTGGAAGCAGTTGCCACAGCTGCCCGATTGAGCGGCGTGACCTCGCGGATCGGGTTGGTTCCCACCGCGACCGTCACTCACACCGAACCGTTCCACATCTCGAAAGCGATCGCGAGTATCGACTTCTCGTCTTCGGGCCGGGCGGGTTGGCAGGTAGATGTATCCGACACTGACGCGGCTGCATCGCTGTTCGGCCGAAAGGCCGTGCAGAGCGAACAATCGCTGTGGGAGGAAGCATCGGAGGCCATCGAGGTGGTCAGCCGCCTATGGGACAGCTGGGAGGACGACGCAGAGATCAGAGATGTGCCGACCGGACGATTCATCGACCGGGACAAGCTGCACTACATAGATTTCGAGGGCAAGAATTTTTCGGTCAAGGGGCCGTCCATCACGCCGCGCTCACCGCAGGGACAACCGCTGATCGTGGTGGACGCGAGCAAGCCGCAGGCGCGGGAGTTGGCAACCGAGCGAGCCGATCTCATCCGCATCTCCGCCGCCGACCTGGGTGAGGCGCAGGCTACCGCCCGGCTGGTCCACGACAAAGCCGCGAAGAACGGCCGTACCGTTCGTGTTCTGCTCGACGTCGATGTTCTGCTCGGTGCCGATCGCGGGGCAGCGGACGACGCCCTCGCCGAACTCGAAGAGTGGGCAGGAGTGCCGTACACGCCGCACTCGGTGTTCTACCGCGGCGACGCCGGCGGACTGACCACGCTGCTTCGCGAGATCAGTGGTTCGGCCGGGCTGGACGGAGTGGTGCTGCGACCGTTGGCCCTGGCAGCCGGGGCAGCGAAGATCACCGCCGATGTACTGCCCGCGTTCAATCCGAGGCCGAACCTCGCCCCGACGCTGCGGGAGCGGCTGGGTCTGGGACTCCCCGTCAATCAGTTTGCGTAGCGGCGAGAAAAGAACAGGAAATTCGATGACACAGAACAAGATTCGTAAGCAAGTTCATCTGGGTGCTCACTTCCCTGGTGTGAACAACACCACCGTATGGGCTGATCCGGCCTCGAAGAGTCAGATCGAGTTCAGCTCGTTCGAGCATCTTGCACGCAGTGCCGAACGCGGCCTGTTCGACTTCTTCTTCCTCGCCGAGGGGCTGCGACTGCGCGAACATCAGGGCAAAATTCACGATCTCGACGTGGTCGGCCGCCCGGACACCTTCAGCATTCTCAACGCGATTGCCGGTGTGACAACACATCTCGGACTGGCCGGAACAATCAACACCACCTTCAACGAACCGTACGAGTTGGCCAAACAGTTCTCCACGCTCGATCATCTCTCGGACGGCCGGGCAGCCTGGAATCTGGTCACCTCGTCGGACGCTTTCACCGGTGAGAACTTCCGCCGCGGTGGATATCTGGAACACTCGCAGCGATACGCCCGCGCCAACGAATTGGTCGACGCGGTGCGGACACTGTGGGACAGTTGGAGTGTCACTCGCCCGCTCGTCGACCGTGAGCGCGGAATCTTTGCCACCGACCAGCAGGTCGGCCAGTTCTCGCACACCGGCGAACAATTCGACATCTCCGGACGATTCGAAGTACCTCGAAGCCCGCAAGGTCACCCAGTTCTCCTGCAGGCAGGTGACTCCGACGAAGGCCGAGAATTCGGGGCAGCCAAAGCCGACGCCATCTTCACCGGCCACGGAACGCTCGAAGCCGGAAAGGCTTTCTACGCGGACGTGAAGGGGCGCCTCGCCAAGTACGGACGGACGCACGCCGACCTCAAAATTCTCCCCGCCGCCACCTTTGTCCTCGGTGACAACGCGGCTGACGCCCAGGAGAAGGCGTATCATATTCGGAGGCAGCAGGTCGGACCGCAGACCGCTATCGCGTTCCTCGAACAAGTCTGGGGCCGAGACCTTTCCGAGTACGACGCCGACGGCCCGCTGCCGAAGGAAGACCCGACGGACGACGTCAACATCACCCGTGGACGCGTCCGTCACGTCAAGGATCCCCGCGCCGTTGCGGACCAGTGGCGAGCAAAGGCCGAAGCGGAAAACCTCAGCATCCGTGAACTGATCATCGATGTGACTGCCCGTCAACAGTTTGTGGGCAGCGCAGCGGAGGTGGCTGCCGAGATCGACAGCTACGTCCAGGGTGACGCGAGTGACGGATTCATCCTCGTCCCTCATCTCACGCCGGCGGGTCTCGACGAGTTCATCGACACCGTTGTACCCGAGTTGCAGGACCGCGGCAGTTTCCGCACGGAGTACGAAGGAACAACTCTGCGCAGCCACCTCGGGTTGCGTCATCCCCACGAGCAGGCCGAAGGAGTTCGCGCATCATGACCGTCACCGAGACCGGAGACACCACCTTTGTCGACGAATGGACTGCGTGGCATGCGTTGCGCGACGCCACCTTTGCCGAGCCGCTCGGTTGGCTGAGCCTGACCGCCCTGCACTGGCTGGTGGACACCGATTCCACTTTCTCGGACCTACCGGGTGCATGGCGGGCCGACGCAGATGCTGTTGTCGTCACCGCGAGGCCGGCAGACGACCTCTCGATCGACGGTGTTGCCGTGGACGGTTCGGTCACCCTGACACCCGTCGAAGGCGCGCCGGGATTGATCGTGAACCAGGGGCCCCGTCGAGTCGAGGTCATCCGCCGCACCGGTGAGGTCGCTCTGCGCATTCACGATCCGCTTGCACCGGCTCTGGCGCAGTTCAGCGGTATCCCGACCTTCGATCCGAATCCGCAGTGGCGCATCGACGCTGTCTTCACCGCTTTCAACGAGGCTCGAACAGTGACGACGGGCGCTGTCGTCGAGAGGCTCGAACATCACCACGATGCGCGCGGAACAATCAGTTTCGAGTACGACGGTGAAACTCGGACTCTGATTGCGTTCGCCGGCAAAGACGACGGCTTTCACATTCTGTTCACCGATGCGACCAGCGGGGTGACCACCTATCCGGCAGCGCGTTCGCTGCACGTAAGCCCACCAGTGCCCGGTGGTGCGGTAGTCCTCGATTTCAATCGTGCGTCGAATCTGCCGTGTGCCTTCACCGATTACGCGACGTGCCCCGTAGCCCCCGCGGAGAATCGCCTTCCGTTTGCGGTCGAAGCCGGCGAGAAGATTCCGGAAGTGCATTGACATGACGGTGCCGCTGTCAGTTCTGGACCTGTCGCCGATCAGCGAGGGCAGTACGGCGCGAGACGCGCTGCGAAACTCGCTGGACCTCGCGCGATCTGCCGAATCCTGGGGGTACAAGAGGTACTGGGTTGCGGAGCACCATTTTGTCGGCGTCGCGAGCTCGTCCCCGGCAGTACTCGTCGGGCTGATTGCTGCTGCCACCAACACTATTCGCGTCGGGTCCGCTGCCGTGCTGCTGGGTAACAACACGGCAGCCGAGGTGGTGGAGGCATTCGGCACCGTCGACGCGTTGTACCCGGGCCGGATCGATCTGGGTATCGGCCGCAGCGGCCAACGGCGGGTGGAAGCGCTTCGAGCCGTTGCCGCCGGCAAGACCGTGCCTGGTGCACCGAGGGAGACAGTGGTGCGTGAGGGTGTTGTGATCCCGGCGCCGTTCGATATTTCCGGACTGCTCACGTCACCGCGTCTGCAGGCGTCGCTGGAGGCCTTGGCATTTCCCGGCGCACAGGCCCCCGAGTTCGAGGAGCACGTCGGCGAGATCCTGGCCCTGTTGAACGGCACCCACCGCACCCGTGACGGCATCGAATTGCACGCGAGTCCTGGCGAAGGCGCCGACGTCGAGGTGTGGGTGTTCGGCAGCAGTGCCGGGCCGAGTGCGGAGCTCGCGGGCAAGCTGGGGTTGCCCTTCGGCGCGAATTACCATGTGGCGCCGTCGAGCACACTCGAAGCGGTGCAGGCTTACCGCGCCGCGTTCCGCCCCTCGGACACGCTGGCGGAGCCGTATGTCGTGGTCTCTGCGGATGTCGTTGCGGCGGAGGACGACGCCACAGCGCGGGAGTTGGCGTCCACCTTCGGGCATTGGGCACACAGTATTCGCAGCGGTGCCGGAGCAATTCCGTACCCGGATCCCGCGACTGCGCTCCCGTTGCCCGAGCGCGACCGAGCCTTGGTGGAGGACAGGCTGATCACTCAGTTCGTCGGCTCGCCCAGCACTGTTGCCGACCGGCTCGAGCGTCTGCAGAAGCTGACCGGTGCAGACGAATTGGTGATCACCGGCGTTACTCATAGGCATGAGGACCGACTGCGCTCGTACCAGTTGTTGGCCAGGGAGTGGGGACTGCCTGCGCTGCTGGCGGCGTGAGTGCGGCGAGTGAGCATAGGTTTCGGCAAGTGAGCAGCCCCTCCTGCAGGCGGGAAGGGCTGCTCACTGCGGAGAACCTATGTCAGCTCTTCAGCAAACCCGACTCCTACGCTCCGATCGCCCCCGCGATCATCGGCCAGGACGCGCGCATGTCCGCTTCGAAGAGCCCCCACGTGTGGGTGCCCTCGGGGCGGTAGCTGAATGTGGCCGGTATGCCGAGTTGTGCGAACCGCCCCTGCAGCGCAGCGGTACACAGTTGAGTGATCCCTTCGAGCACGCTGCCGGGAATGACTCCGGCGATCGCGGGGATCGAGTTGATGCCGTCCACCGGTCCGGGGATACCGTTACCCGTGGCGATGAAGAGCTGTGTGCCGCGGAGCTTTTCGGCGTTGACCAACGGGTCGTGGGCAGCCCACTGCGGTCCGCCCGGCCGGCCCCACATGTTGTGGACGTTGCCGCGTCCGAGAACTTCCACCATGGATCGAACCGCCATCTGTCCCAGCCCGTCGACGGTTCGAGGGCAACCACTGTACGAACCGACAGCGCGGTACAGTCCCGGCGCTTGAATGGCGAGGTCCAGTACCGGCCCGCCGGCCATCGACACTCCGCCGAGAGCGTTCACCCCGGTTGTGTTGTAGCGAGAGTTCACCGCCGCGGGGAGTTCCTGCGTCAGGTACGTCTGCCATTTGTTGCGGCCGAGCGCCGGGTCGTCGGCATTCCAGTCGGTGTACATGCTGTACTTGCCGCCGATCGGCATCACCACGTTGACGTGTTTGTCGTCGAAGAAATCGCGAACCCCGGTGTTGTTGAACCACGAGATCCCGTCTTCGCCGCCGCCGACCCCGGTCAAGAGGTAGAACGTGGGCGCTGGGCCCCCGCCGGCGGGGGAGATGACATCGTTGCTGATCCACCGGTCCATGGACGGTGAATAGACGTCGAACCTCGTGACCGTGGACTGTGCCGACGCAGTAGGGGCTGTCAGGCTCAGAAAGCCTGCGACCATTACCGCCGCCATCGTGAGATGGATACCGAAGTGCTTCCCGAATCGCGTCACGATCACGTCTCCCCACGTTTGATGCTGACGGTTGCTGCTCGTCCCGGCGAATTGTGTATACCAACAGTGGCACAATGCGAAGCAGAGTAACGAATGTCCGTTATTCAGCTGGATGAGTGGTGGAGGGCGGTCTCGTGGGTGCAGAACCGGATCGACCTGCGCCCGATCTTGTGCGTCTGGGCTTCGGATTGGCGTCGATCACGCTTGCCGCGGCCCGGCGAGCGGCGACTGTCGTGTTGGACTCCGTTCCCCGGATTCCGATCGTCGGAGAGCCATTGGACCACGCAATTGTTCAGGTGAGTGCCCTCGGTAACGACGCAATCGCCTCTACCGCCGCGTTTGCCGACACAACCTTGCGGACGGTGATCAAGGCCGTGGTGGCAGCGGCGCTGGACGAAGTCGACATCACCAAGATCGTCATCGACAACGTCGACCTCGACACTATTGCCGAAACCATCGACGTCGACAGGATCGCCGAACGTGTGTCGCTGGAACCGATCATCGATCGCATCGACGTGGACGACATTGCGCGGCGATTGGATGTCGAAGCAGTGATCAATCGGCTCGACCTCGACGGCATCGTCGATTCCGTCGACATCGAACGGCAGATCTACCGGGTTGATCTGGTGAAGATCGCGGACCAGGTCATCGAGGGCGTGGATCTGCCACAGATCATCCGCGAGTCCACTGGGTCGTTGTCCACCGAAGCGGTCCAGGGTGCCCGCGTGCAGGGGATGCAGGCAGACGACGCAGTTGCTGATTTTGTCGGTCGACTCTTCGGACGCGACAAGACCGACAAGACCGACAAGACCGACAAGACCGACAAAAACAACGAGAACGCAGGGCAGGAGTAGTGGCGACATCCCAGAATTCGGGTCCCGCCGGAATTGTGACCCGCGGTATCGCCGGAGCGATCGACCTGGGTGTCGTACTCGTTCTGATGGGCGGTGGATACCTCGCGGTGGCCTTTGTGCGACTGCTGTTCTCGCCGCAGACGTTCACGTTCTCTCAGCCCGGGATCTTCCTGTCCACGACGGCATTCATCACAGTCTCGACTGTGTATCTGACCGTGTGCTGGGCGACCACCGGCCGAACTGTCGGCAATGTGGTCATGGGCTTGCGGGTCATCACGTCGGGGCATCGGCTGGTTCGCTGGCCGCTGGCACTTGTTCGGGCCGTGCTGTGTGTGCTTTTTGCCTTCGGGCTCGGCTGGGCGGTCATCGATCGGCGTCGACGCTCGTTGCAGGACATCGTGCTGCGGACGACGGTGGTGTACGACTGGCGTCAAGATCCGGACATCGTCGTTACCCACGGAGTGGAGCACTCGTGACCGAACCCAATAGACCGGACGAACGATTCACCCTCGCCAGCGAGCGAACCTTCCTGGCGTGGATGCGAAGTTCGTTGGCGCTGTTGGCCGGTGGGATCGCGATAGTGCAGTTGGTTCCGGGGTGGAGTACCGGGTGGGTGCGCACCACGCTCGGTCTTGTCCTGATTGTGTTGGCGGCGGCAGCCGCACTGGTGGGGATGCGTCGGTGGTTGCAGGTGAAGAAGGCGCTCGAAGACGGAGCCCCGATGCCGGAACCGCACGCGCTCTGGCTGTTTGCCCTGGCACTGGCCGCCGTGGCGGTTGCGGCCGGAGTGGCAACGGTGGTTACGAGCCTCGCCCGCTGATCCACACGTAGAAGTCCTGGAGTGGCCTGGATAGTGTGCAGAGAAGGCGATTTACACGTCATAGCAAAACAAAGACGAAGAGGAGCACACAGTGGCGCAGGAGCTCAAGCTCGGATACAAGGCCTCGGCGGAGCAGTTCGGGCCTCGGGAGCTGGTGGAGCTGGCAGTTCTCGCCGAACAGCACGGCATGGATTCCGTTGCGGTCAGTGACCATTTTCAGCCGTGGCGACACAACGGCGGCCACGCACCGTTCTCACTGGCCTGGATGACGGCAGTGGGCGAGCGGACCGAGCGCGTGCAGATCGGCACGTCGGTGATGACCCCGACGTTCCGCTACAACCCGGCCGTTATCGCTCAGGCTTTTGCGACCATGGGTTGCCTGTACCCGGGACGCATCATGCTCGGTGTGGGCAGTGGTGAGGCGCTCAACGAGATCGCCACCGGATTCCAGGGCGAGTGGCCGGAGTTCAAGGAACGCTTTGCGCGGCTGCGCGAGTCGGTTCGGCTGATGCGCGAGCTGTGGCTCGGTGACCGCGTCGACTTCGAGGGTGAGTACTTCACGACTCGCGGCGCCTCGATCTACGACGTTCCCGAGGGCGGTATCCCCGTGTACATCGCAGCCGGTGGACCGGTTGTCGCGCGGTACGCGGGCCGCGCCGGTGACGGCTTCATCTGCACGTCCGGCAAGGGCATGGATCTCTACACCGAGAAGCTGCTGCCGGCAGTGGCGGAAGGCGCAGCCAAGGCCGAGCGCGACGTTGCCGAGATCGACAAGATGATCGAGATCAAGATCAGCTACGACACCGATCCCGAAGCCGCGCTCGAGAACACCCGTTTCTGGGCGCCGCTCTCGCTCACCCCTGAGCAGAAGCACAGCATCGAAGACCCCATCGAAATGGAAGCAGCAGCCGACGCGCTGCCCATCGAGCAGGTCGCGAAGCGCTGGATCGTCGCGTCCGATCCCGACGACGCCGTCGAACAGGTAAAGGCCTATGTCGACGCCGGACTCAACCACCTCGTGTTCCACGCACCCGGACACGATCAGCGCCGGTTCCTCGAACTGTTCGAGCGCGATCTCGCACCGCGGTTGCGCGCACTGGGCTGACGGACAAGCACATCCTTGACGGTGCCTGCCACTCGCCGCGTGGCAGGCACCGTTCGTCTGTCTCGGTGCCACCGGTGGGCTGATTCTCGGTGACGGTCACCACTCATTCGAGCAAGCTGGATGGGTGGCCCCACTAAGCTGTGGGGCATGTCCAGCGCGCCTGCACCCGTGTCGAGTGTCTACATTGCTTCTCCCGAAGGTGATACCGGGAAGTCCACCATTGCATTGGGCGTGATGCAGATGTTGTGCGCGACGGTCGCCCGCGTCGGCGTCTTTCGCCCCATCGCCCGGTCGACTGCCGAGACCGACTACATCCTCGAATTGTTGCTCGAGCACACCACAGCCGATTTGTCGTACGAGGATGCTCTCGGTGTCACGTACGAGCAGGTGCACGAAGATCCGGAGGCGGCGCTCGCGGACATTGTCGCGAAATACCATGAGGTGGCCGAGCGCAGCGACGCCGTGGTGATCATCGGCAGCGATTACACGGATGTCGCGAGTCCCAGCGAGTTGGGTTTCAACGCCCGAATTGCCGCGAATCTGGGTGCCCCGGTGTTGTTGGCGCTGAAGGGCGCTCGTCGCACCACACCGGAAATACTTCAGCTGGCGCAACTGTGCGCGTCCGAATTGTCCTCGAACCACGCGCATTTGCTGGCGGTGGTTGCCAATCGCTGTGATCCCGCCACGCTCGACGACGTGAATGCCGCATTGGCCGGATTGGGTGTTCCGACCTGGAGCCTGCCGGAGATTCCGCTTCTCATCTCGCCCACGATGGCAGAGTTGATGGAGGCCACCGGTGGCGAATTCTATTCGGGCGATTCCGAATTGCTGCACCGCGAGGCATTGAAGGTGATGGTGGGCGGGATGACCGCCGAGCATATTCTCGAACGGCTCGCCGAGGGAATGGTGGTGATCGCTCCCGGTGATCGCTCCGACGTTCTGTTGGCATTGATGAATGCGCATGAAGCAGAAGGATTTCCCTCGCTGGCCGGCATCATCATGAACGGTGGAATTACCCCGCACCCGGCGATCGCCGCACTGATGGCCGGGCTCAAGCAGCGTCTGCCGATCTTGACGACAAAGCTCGGAACCTTCGACACCGCCAGTGCCGCAGCGCAAACGCGCGGCCGCGTCGCCGTCGGATCGCAGCGTAAGGTCGACACCGCGTTGAGTTTGATGGAACAGCACGTCGACGCCGCAACCTTGTTGGGCCGGATGGCATTACCGATTCCGTCGGTCATGACGCCGCAGATGTTCGAGTACAAGCTGATCGACCGCGCTCGCGAGAACCGCAAGCACATCGTCCTGCCGGAAGGTGGCGACGACCGTATCCTGCGGGCCGCCGGCCGAGTTCTGCAGCGTCAGGTTGCCGATCTGACCATTCTCGGTGACGAGGCAAGCGTGCGCCGACGGGCCGGTGAACTGGGCGTCGACATCAGTGCCGCTCGGATCCTGGCGCCGGCGCAGTCCGAGTACACGGAACGATTTGCGCAGGAGTACGCCGCGCTTCGCGCCCACAAGGGCATGACCGTCGAACGGGCCCGCGACGTGATCGCGGACATCTCGTACTTCGGAACCATGATGGTGCACTTGGGAATTGCCGACGGGATGGTCTCCGGTGCCGCGCACACCACCGCGCATACGATCCGGCCGTCGTTCGAGATCATCAAGACGGCGCCGGGTGTGTCGACGGTGTCCAGCATCTTCCTGATGTGCCTGGCGGATCGTGTTCTCGCGTACGGCGATTGCGCTGTGGTCCCGGATCCGAGCGCGCAGCAGTTGGCGGACATCGCTATCTCGTCTGCGCAGACTGCGAGCCAGTTCGGTATCGATCCGCGCGTTGCGATGCTCTCGTACTCCACCGGGGATTCGGGTTCCGGCGCCGACGTCGACAAGGTTCGTGCCGCAACCGCCCTGGTGCGCGAGCGACGCCCTGACCTGCTGGTGGAAGGTCCTATTCAGTACGACGCCGCGGTCGAGCAAAGCGTGGCCGACCAGAAATTGCCGGATTCACTGGTGGCAGGCAAGGCGACCGTGTTCATATTCCCCGACCTCAACACGGGCAACAACACGTACAAGGCTGTGCAACGCAGTGCCGGGGCGATTGCCGTCGGCCCCGTTCTGCAGGGGTTGAACAAACCCGTCAACGATCTTTCGCGCGGCGCGCTGGTTCAGGACATTGTCAACACGGTGGCCATCACGGCCATTCAGGCGCAGGGAGCGTAAGCATGAGCGACGGCACCGTACTGGTCATCAATTCCGGCTCCTCGTCCATCAAATTTCAACTCGTACACCCGGATACGGCGGAGTTGGTGGCACACGGACTCATCGAGCGCATCGGTGAATCGGACGGCCACATCGTCTACAACCACCGCACCGGAACCTCGGACCGCAACCTGCTCATTGCGGATCATCGCGCTGGACTGAAGATGGTTCTCGAGATTGTCGCCGAAGTGGGGCGGCCACTGAGCGAGGCCGGCGTCATCGCTGTCGGGCACCGGGTAGTACACGGCGGGAACGTCTTCTACGCGCCGACGCTGATCGACGATTCTGTTGTCAAGGCCATCTCCGACCTGTCGACCCTTGCGCCACTGCACAATCCGGCAAACGTGATCGGCATCGAGGTGGCCCGCGAGGAATTGCCCGACGTACCGCACGTCGCCGTATTCGACACTGCCTTCTTCCACACACTGCCGGCGGCCGCGTCGACGTACGCGATCGATCGGGACGTCGCCGAAGCCAACCAGATTCGGCGGTACGGATTCCACGGTACGTCCCACGAGTACGTGTCCGGCCGGGTCGCCGCATTCCTGGGCAAGGATCCGGCAGACCTGAATCAGATTGTCCTGCACCTGGGCAACGGTGCGTCGGCGTCGGCGATCAAGGGTGGCAAGGCAATCGACACCACGATGGGCCTCACTCCGCTCGAGGGCCTGGTCATGGGAACCCGCAGCGGAGATATCGACCCCGGCATCATCTTGCACCTCAACCGGAACTCGGGCATGAAGGTAGACGAGATCGACGACCTTCTCAACCGCCGCTCCGGGCTGAAGGGACTCTCGGGTGTCAACGACTTCCGGGCACTGCTCGAGCTGATCGCCACCGGCGACCAGCACGCGATGCTCGCCTACGACGTCTACATCCACATGCTGCGAAAGTACATCGGCGCCTTCATCGTTCAACTGGGCGGTGTCGACGTCATCACTTTCACCGGAGGAGTTGGGGAGAACAACATCGACGTCCGCCGTGACAGCCTCGCGGGCCTGAGGCGTCTGGGCATCGAGGTCGACGCAGTACTCAACGAGACGAAGAGTCGCGACGAGCGTCGTATCTCTGCATCCTCGTCGGCCGTGGAGGTGCTGGTGATCCCCACCAACGAGGAATTGGCGATCGCGCGCGCGGCGCAGGCGCTGGTTTCCGAACTCCGGTAAATCTCGCACTGCCCGCTTCGTGATCAGAAATTACTGTGCGGCCGAACGCTGTTCGCGAGGTCGACCAGAGCATAGCGATGCGTTCGGGAGAGGGTGGTACGGGCCAGCGTCCGAAGACACATTTCGGCACCCGTGCGCAAACCGCGCTCGGTGAAGGGCAGATCGAGGATGGGTTCGAGTTCGTCGTGCGCTCGGTTTCCGGCCCTGATCCAGTCCAGTGCCGTGCCCAGTACCAGGGTCCGCATCTGCAGGCAGCGACCCTCGTCGGCCGGCAGGGCGCGGACGCGTCTGGCAGCCTCTCGGAGAGTTGCCTCGTCGAGGTTTGCTATCTCGGTGCGCGAGAGCATCGTCAGCACGCTGGTCATGCGGGCAACGTTGTAATGGCGTGAGCTGGTGGGGACCTCGTCCAGCGCCGTGACCGCGGCACCGGTGTCGCCGCGTTCGGCAAGTTGGCGTGCCAACCCGAATGCCGCGCTGACGTAGTTGTGGTCGGTCCGCCACACCGTGCGGTAGTACTTACCGGCGAAGCGGCACCATTGATCAGGATCCTCGGAATCCCATTGTTGCAGTACCAATTCGGCAGTTGCGGCCAGTGCGAGTTTAGGCGCCAACTCGCCGGGCAAAGCCGTGAGAACCGATTCGAAATGGGTGAAAGCCGATTCGAATGCGCTCTGCTGCAATCCCACCAGCCCGCGGTACCACTCGATCTTCCAATGGTCGCCGATGGTGGAATGCAGGTCGTCGAGTATCTTCTGCGCGGCTTCGGGATCACTCAGGTCCAGGTGCGCTTTGGCTTCAGCCAGTCGGAACTCCCCGGAAAACGCCGCCTCGGTTGCTGAGGCAACCCGATCGATCCCACCCTCACGGGCGCGTCGGAGTGCGTCGAGGGTCTGGGACGGCTCACTGTGGACGGCCGCGGCCAGCAACGGTGCACTCGGATCGGTGGGGTCGACCAAGGGGATGGGGAGTGCATGCGCAACCTCGAGTGGATCGAGACCGCTGTCGCGGGAATTGCCGTCGACGTACACGTCGGTCTGCGCAACCAGATCGTCGGTGCCGAAAGAGGTTCGTTGTCTACTGAATACGAGTGAGAGTCCCGGGTTTTCCTGGCCGCTCTGGTGCGCCAGTACCTCGTGGAGAACACCGACAAGTTGGCCGCCGATCTCGTCCGCAGACTGGAATCGTTTCTTCGGATCCGGATCGGTGGCGCGCAGAAGCAACCGGTGGAAGAACTCGTACTCGCTCAGCACCGGCTCGTCGGCAGGATCGGGAAGACCGTCGAGGTAACGGCCGTGTTTGGAGGGCATGTCGAGAGTGAGCACGGCAAGTGTACGGCCGACGGTGTAGATGTCGGACGCAACCGTCGGCCCGGTCTCGATGATCTCGGGGGCCTGGTAACCCGCTGTGCCGTACAGGTATCCGAAATCTTCGATTCCCGACACGGCGCCAAGGTCGATGAGTTTCAACTGGTCCTCGGTGACCATGACGTTCTCGGGTTTGAGGTCGTTGTACGCCAAGCCGGTGGAGTGCAGATAACTCAGGGCGGGAAGGATCTCCAGTACATACCCGATGGCCTGCTCGATCGGCATGTGACGGCCGTCGGGGAACGTGGCGAGTACTTCTCGGAGCGATCGCCCACCGACGTATTCCATGACGATGTAGCCCATGGGGGTCCCGTCGGGGCGAGGGTGCTCGACGAAGTTGAAGATCTTGACGATGCTGGGATGCGCTACTTCTGCGAGGAACTGCCGTTCGGCAACCGCGACGGCCTGTGCCTCGGAATCACCGAAGTGTAAGAGTCCCTTCAGAACTACCCAGCGGTCGCTGACATTGCGGTCGATCGCGAGATAGATCCACCCGAGGCCACCGTGAGCTATCGGCCCCTGCACCTCGTACTGACCGGAAACCAGTTCGCCTTCTTCGAGCAGCGGACGGAAGTCGAAAGTCGAACCGCACTTGGGGCACACACCACTCTGGCGCGCGGACGTGCCTGCCGCCTTGCGGCCCACCGGTTCTCCGCACTTCCAACAGAAACGTTTGCGTTCGGGAACCGTCGCATCGCTCATCACCGCCGACGCCGGGTCTACGTGGGGAACCGGGGGAACCTCGACCAGACCGCCGCCCAGACGGAGTTTGCGTGTCGAGCGCGAGCGGCGGGAACGAGTGGACCGGCCCGTCGGCGTCGACACGGAGGATGGCACGGACTCACGTAACTGTGCGGATGTCTGCTCGGGGCGGGCAGTGGCCGCGGTGAAATCCGGCTCGAATCGTGGCGCCGCCTGTGTGGCAGCATGATCGGGCTCGCCGTTCCGATCCCCGCCGTTCTGATCCTCGTCCTTCGGATCTCGAGATTCTGTCATGACCGCCTCAATCCCGATACGCGGCAGGTGGGGGACCAGGAGTCGGTCCGAGCATGGTGAGCCAACGGTCGTAGAGAGAGTTCCAGGTGCCGTCGGTGCGGATCCGGTCCAGGGTGCCGTTCACGAATCGGACTAGATCGGTGTTGCCCGCGTTGATGCCGATCCCGTACGGTTCGGTGCCCAACGAACTTCCGACCATGTCGAGATACGGGTCCTGCGAGGCAAGTCCGGCAAGAATGGTGTCGTCGGTGCTGATGGCGTCGACCTGCCCTTGTTGAAGTACCACAAGGCAATCCGACCACATCGGGACAGTGACAACCGTGGCAGCGGGTTGTAGTTTCTGGATGCGGCTCAGTGACGTCGTCCCGTTCGCGACACAGACCCGTTTATCGGCCAGGTCGTCGATATTGCGAATATCGGATCCCCGGACGACCAGAATGCGTTGGCGCGCAGTGAAGTATTCACTGGAGAACTCGATCTTCTCCCGCCGCTCGCAGGTGATGGACATGGTCTTGACGACGATGTCCACGGTGGAATCCTGCAGGGCTTCGATTCGCTCGTCGGATGTCAGGATTCGGTATTCGATCTTCTCGGGATCGCCGAGGATATCGCGGGCAACTTCACGGGCGATGTCGACGTCGAAACCCTCGAGGCGTCCGGTTGCGGGATCGCGGAAGCTCATGAGGTTGCTGCCGGTATCGAGTCCGACGATGAGGCGGCCACGTTCGCGAATCTTGTCGACGCTCGGCTGCGGCGGGCGAGGATTTGCGTCGGACGGGACCGGACGCAGGCTGGCCGTCGGATCTCCACAGTCGGCCGACGTTGTCGGCGTAGGGCTGGGCGCGATGGTCGCTTCAGCAGGTAGCGGCGGCTGCGTGTATGGCGTGGTGGTGGACGAGATGAGCTCCTCGCCGGGTTGGCCGCCGCACGCAACCAGGAACAGCGCGGCCGCACCTGCCGCAACCAGCGCACGCGCTTTTCCTCTGCCGCTCACTGATACTCCCGCAGCCGTGGCCAGAATCCGGCGGCGATACCGACAACGCCAAGTATGGCCAGCATCGTCACTCCCGGAGCCGACGCTGACAACACACGCGAGGCGTGTGAGATGTCGGCGCGAAGGCTCTCACGGGAATCCGTTATCGCTTTCCACAAGGCGTCGTCGAGCGCGCGGTACTCGGCAGCGGAATCTTCCGCACCCGATCCGACGGCGATGTTCGCAGCTCCCGTGAAATCTCCGACGCCGAGGCGCAGAGCCATCCGATCGTGCGCCGCCACCCATTGATCACGGGCGTCGATCGCCTGCGTGAGCACGGCGGTATCAACTCCCGACCGCCCATTGCCTTGCAGCTCACGGAGAATGGCGTCGACGTTGCTCACCTTGTTGATGAAGATGTCGGTCTCGTCGCCGTCGGAATCACGCTGGGCCAAACCCAGAGTCTCAACTGTTCGCGCTTGCTGGGCCATGATGCGGGCCTCGGTCAACTCGTGCAGCGGACCCGCTCCCGCGTCGAGCGCGCGGGTGGTGGTGATCGCCGAGATCAACCCGACCGTCAACAGCCAGATCAGCGCTGCAGCAACAGCTATCGAGGCGAGGATCAATCCGAGATTGAAGCGTCGACGGCTGTGTTGCGCGATGCGGATCTGGACTGCGATGAGCATGGACAATGCCAGTGCAAATGCGATGATCGGCCACCACGGTGGGCGGACAAAATCATTCTGAACCTTGGTGACCTGCGCTTCTTGTGCGGAATGCAGGTGCTGAGCCGTGGGAAGCAAGGACGTTTGCATCAGATTCGACGCCTCGCCGAGATACGCGGCGCCCACGGGGTTTCCGACGCGATTGTTGGCACGCGCCGTCTCGATCAGCCCGGTGTACACAGTGAGGTCGGTCGAGATGGAGGTGAGGGCGGCTTGGCCGGCCATGTCCACAGTGTCGAGTCCGGCGGACGCGTTCACTATTTCTGCCGACGCCTCGCCGATCGACTGTGTATAGCGGTCGCGCACCGCCGGCGGTTCCAGTCCGCCCCAGATGAACGCGGTGGCTGCGGCCGCGTCGGCAACCGACAGTGCGCTGTAGAGATTCTGAGCGGAGTTGGCAAGCGGTTCGGTTTCCGTCAGGACGTTGCCCAGGCGCGCTTGACGGTTCTCGATAGTCGCGGCGGCCAGGAATCCCGCCGCCAGGGTGAGCAAGATCAGGACTATCCCGACAGCGGTGAGGCGCCCGGGGGTCGACGTCATGAAATCGCGAAGTTCGCTCTGGATCATCGGCCTGGAGGCGGCTGTATCCACCGGGTCCTCGTCAGGCGGAGCGGGTGCGGTGCGAGGCTCGAGGGAGGGTGTCACGCGGCTGACCATCGAACACCTCTCACTCTCTGCACTCGGGCTGGAGGATCACTGGATTGCGGCCTCTTCGCGAGCATATAAGTATGGTCCGCACCGAGGGCAGATTGAACGGGTTAGTGTGGGGCAGGATAGTGGCGAATTTAAAGGCAGGGCGAGGTAGTCGATGCGTGGTGACGGTGACGGTTGGTCGGTCGGATCGGACGGAACTCGGCATTGGGGGCGTCACGGCGCCGCCGGATTGTTGTTGCGTGCCCCTGACGTAGACGGAACTCCGATGGTGCTGCTCCAGCATCGTGCGGCGTGGAGCCATCAGGGCGGAACCTGGGCTTTGCCGGGTGGCGCGCGTGACTCGCACGAAAACACAACGCATGCGGCAGTTCGAGAAGCACACGAAGAAGCCGGAATCGACGAGTCGTCGGTGCGTGTGCGGGGAGACGTCGTCACGATGCGCGCAGAGAGCGGATGGACCTATACGACGGTGGTTGCAGACGTCGAAAGTCCACTCGAGACGGTCGCGAACGGTGAGAGCACCGAATTGCGGTGGGTGCGCGAGGACGACGTCGAGAGCCTGCCGCTACATCCAGGATTTCATTCGGCCTGGCCGAGTTTGCGAACGTCCGTGGTTCCGGCGGACGAGGGAACGGATCAGGGCGGTGCCCGGACTGTTGTATTGCCGGACGGACGATTCGGTTGGACGTCGGGTAGTGCGGATTCTCTACAAGACGCCTCGGAGGCATCTCGCGCCCAGGCGTAGGACGACTTCTCGCGCTCAGGCGTAAGACACTCCCGAGAAATACAAGAAGGGTCGGACTCGTCAGAGCCCGACCCTTTTCGTTGTAGTTTCGGCGCGGGCGGCAACGCGAACGAAGGGTCCGCAGCCAGCCGAAACGGCGCTCAGCTGAGCGTGTTCAGCGCGGTGATGAAGGAAACGGCGGTGATGCCGAGCTTGAGCAGTTCGCTGATCTTGCCGAGGTTCAAGTCTTCGAGTGAAGCGGTGCTCAGCGAGGCGGTGTCGATCGATCCCATGAAAACTCCTAAATTCGAATTGTTAGCTGAAGGTAAGCTATATCAGGAGAGTGCTGAACGCGGGACCAATGGACAGATCTGTGACCAAAATCACTAATTGGGATCATTCGGGCTGGTTAACGGACAATCGTGCAGCTTGTTTCTTGTCGAACTGGACAAGTTGACCAGTCCGGAACTTGCAGCTGGCCGCGAGCTGAACTGGAAGGTAACTAGAACACCATCATGTCGGCGAGGCGGCGCGCGGCTGCCTGCGGATCCGCGGCTTCCGTGATCGCACGAACGACGACAATTCGGGTGGCTCCGGCTTCGATGACCTCCGGAACGCGCGCCTCGTCGATGCCGCCGATCGCAAACCAGGGGCGCGTCGGCGTTGCATCGGCAGTCGAGCGGACCAGATCCAAGCCGGCCGCGCTGCGGTTCGGCTTGGTCGGTGTCGCCCAGACGGGGCCGGTGCAGAAGTAGTCGACGCCCTCTTCGATTGCAGCCAAACTTGCCTGCGCGCGTGAGCTCGTGGAACGGCCGATGACAACGTCGTCGCCGACAACCGTCCGCGCGTAGGGGACGGGGATGTCATTCTGACCCAGGTGCAACACATCGGCGCCTGACGCCATAGCCAGGTCGGCGCGGTCGTTGACGGCCAGGAGTGCGCCGTGACGCCTCGCGGCAGCCGAGAGAACGCCAAGCGCGATCAGCTCGTCCTTGGCTTCGAGCGGCCCGAACTCGCGCTCGCCTGCGGAGCCCTTGTCCCGGAGCTGAATGATGTCGACGCCACCGGACAACGCGGCTTCCGCGAACTGTGCAAGGTCGCCTTTGTCGCGACGTGCGTCGGTGCACAGGTACAGCCGTGCTGCTGCCAGGCGCTCGCGCCGGTCGAAGAGGTTACTGGGATGTGTGGGGTGCACGAAGCAAACGGTAGCCTCTAGGAAGCAAGGTTCGACACGGGAGTCCCGAAACTGTGCTGTCGCATTTGTCGCGAAGGCAAAGTTCGTGGGGCTGAGAGGGGATCGCGGCAAAGATCCCGACCGTCAGACCTGACCCGGATCATGCCGGCGCAGGAAGAAAAGGGTGGAATTTGTCATGAGCACGCACGCACGCTCGGTTGCGGTGGTCGGCGGGGGAGTCATCGGACTGTCCATTGCCTGGTACGCAGCGCGCGACGGATGGGCAGTACAGCTGTACGACCCGGCGATCGGAACCGGCGCATCCTGGGTCGCCGGTGGAATGCTCGCCCCGCTGTCCGAAGGATGGCCAGGTGAGGAAACGGCATTGACCGTCGGCGCAGCCTCGTTGGAGCGGTGGCCGGATTTCGGCGCGCACCTGCAGAAGTTCGGACCGTCGGTGTTCACCACCGACAGTTCACTCACCGTCGCTCTCGACAGCGCCGACGCCCAGGACCTGGCGACCATCGCGGAATGGGTCAGCGCGCAGGGGCACGAACTACAGATCCTCGGCCGAGCGCAGATCCGTGAACTCGAACCGATGCTCGGCCGCGGCATTCGCTCGGGGCTCATGGCTGTCGGTGAATCCGCTGTCGACAATCGTGTGTTGCTGGCCGCTCTGCAGGCCGCGTGTGTGGCGTCGGGCGTCGAATTGATCAACCGCGCTGTCCACGATCTCGCGGAACTCGCTACCGATCAGATCGTGCTGAGCGCGGGAATCACCTCACCGAAGCTGTGGCCAGGATTACCCGTTCGGCCGGTCAAAGGGGAGATCCTGCGTTTGCGCAGCCGGCCGGGAGTGACGCCGGCGCCCAGTCGAACCATCCGCGGCAGCGTCCACGGCCGACCCGCGTACCTCGTGCCGCGCGGCGACGGAATCGTGGTCGGTGCAACACAATACGAATCGGGCGAGGACACGCAGGTCACCATGGCCGGTGTGCGAGACCTGATCAACGACGCCGAAGCGCTCATGCCGGCGATCGGTGAATACGAACTCTACGAGTGCGCGGCCGGCTTGCGTCCGATGACGCCGGACAATCTACCGCTGATCGGGCGGGTCTCGGAGCGTGTTGTCATCTCTACCGGGCACGGCAGGAACGGTGTGCTCCTGACTCCGGTCACCGCAGACGCGACACTCGCGTTGTTGAACGGCACATCATTGGTCGAGGTCAAAGGAACCGAACCCCAGCGGTTCGCAGCAGTGAAGGAAAATTCATGAGTGAGCAGGTCCCGATCGGGATCACCGTCAACGGCGAAGAACTCGAATTCGATCGAGCCGTCACGGTGACCGAACTTCTGACACACCTCGAACTGCCAAGCAAGGGAATTGCCGTCGCCGTCGACGGTGCACTCTTCCCGCGTGGGCGCTGGGACGAATCCGTCTCGCGTGGTTGGGAAATCGAGATCCTCACGGCGGTGCAGGGTGGCTGAACACGATCTCCTGACTATCGCGGGCCGTACGTTCGGCTCACGGCTCATCACCGGCACGGGCGGCGCTGCCAACCTCGCAGTTCTCGAGGAAGCGCTGGTCGCGTCCGGCACCGAACTGACCACTGTCGCGATGCGACGCGTCGACGCTGCCGGCGGTACCGGCGTGCTGGATCTGCTTCGGCGCCTCGGAATCGAACCACTACCGAACACGGCCGGATGCCGCGGCGCGGCCGAAGCGGTGTTGACGGCGCAGCTGGCACGTGAGGCGCTCGAGACCAGTTGGGTGAAACTCGAAGTCATCGCCGACGAGCGAACCCTGCTGCCCGACGCCATCGAACTTGTCTCCGCTGCAGAACAATTGGTCGACGACGGATTTACCGTGCTGCCGTACACGACGGACGATCCGGTTCTGGCGCTTCGGCTCGAAGAGGTCGGTTGCGCGGCGGTCATGCCGCTCGGTTCGCCCATCGGGACCGGGCTGGGCATCGCGAACCCGCACAACATCGAGATGATCGTCGAACGCGCAGGCGTGCCGGTCATTCTCGACGCCGGAATCGGAACGGCCAGCGACGCAACACTTGCCATGGAGCTGGGCTGCGACGCAGTGCTTCTCGCAACGGCGGTCACCAGGGCCAAGAATCCCGCGCTCATGGCGTCGGCGATGCGTCATGCCGTCGTTGCCGGTTTCGAGGCCAGGCACGCCGGCCGGATCCCGAAACGATTCTGGGCGCAGGCATCCTCCTAGGGGTCTTCTCGGGGTGGTTCCCGGGGTCCACGTCCTACCTGGGTACCACGTCGAACTAGACCTGCGACCGATGTGCAGGCGGTGCCGGATCAGGCAGAGTTCTGCTCATGATTGAACTGAGGGGATTGACCAAGGTTTACGGACCGACCAAGGCGGTGGACGATCTGACGTTCACCGTCCGCCCCGGCATCGTCACCGGGTTCCTCGGACCCAACGGTGCCGGCAAGTCGACGACGATGCGGATGATCCTGGGGTTGGATCGCCCGACGTCGGGTGAGGCGCTGATCGAAGGCAAGTCGTACCGCGAGCTCAAGGATCCGTTGCGTACCGTCGGCGCTTTGCTCGACGCGAAGTGGGTTCATCCGAACCGCAGCGCCAGGGCGCACCTGCAGTGGATGGCCGCGTCGAACGGGATTCCGAAGTCTCGGGTAGACGAGGTTCTCGGCCTCGTGGGGCTGTCCGAGGTTGCGGGCAAGAAGGCCGGCGGGTTCTCGCTCGGTATGTCTCAGCGTCTCGGCCTGGCCGGTGCGCTGCTGGGTGACCCGAAGGTGCTCCTGTTCGACGAGCCCGTCAACGGTCTCGATCCGGAGGGCATCGTCTGGATCCGTAAGTTCATGCAGCGACTGGCTGCCGAGGGACGCACCGTGCTGGTGTCGAGCCACTTGCTGTCGGAAATGGCTTTGACCGCGGAACAATTGGTTGTCATCGGTCGAGGTCGACTGATCTCGGACTCGACTGTCGCCGAGTTCGTCGATCGTTCGTCCGAGTCGACGGTTCGAGTGCGTAGTCCTCAGCTCGATGCATTGCGCAGCGTGTTGACGTCGCAGGGATTGACGGTGCGCGAAGACGGTTCGAGTGTTGTTCCCGCTCTGGTCGTTGTCGATTCCACCACCGAAATCGTGGGTAACTTGGCTGGTGCGCAGGGAATTGTGCTGCACGAATTGGCTTCTCAGCGTGGTTCGCTCGAGGATGCCTTCATGAAGCTCACCGGCGACGATGTCCAGTACCACGCGACCGGGGTCACAGGCCCCGCCGTCGCGCAACCGAACGCTCACCAGAATGTCATGGGAGGTGCACTGTAATGGCTGTTCTCAGTGCTGAACGCATCAAGATCACCACGACCAAATCGCCACTCTGGTGCTCGGTCATCATCGTTGTTCTCGCTCTCGGATTTGCCGCCATCATGGGCACGGTAGCCAAGTCTGCGCTGACGTCGGACGCCCAAGGCGCCCCCGAACTCGACGCGGCACTTGCCACCGCCGGAATCTCGGGCTTCGGAATCATGGTCCTCATGATCATGGCGGCACTCGCGATCACCAGTGAGTACCGCTTCGGAACGATTCGCACCACATTCCAGGCAGTGCCCAATCGGGCATCGGTTCTCGCCGCCAAAGCCGGCCTGATCGGTGGATTCGGGGCAGTCCTGACCTTCGTTCTGGCATTCGGTGCCTACGCGATGGCCAAGGTCTTGGCCGGTGCCGACGCCAGCGTCGGCTTGACGCTGTCGAGCAGCTCTGACTGGCGCGCGATGTACGGCATCCCGATCTACGCGTTCTTCTGCGTCGTACTAGCCGTGGGTGTCGGTGCGATCATTCGTCAGTCGGCCGGCGCGATCGCCTTGCTGCTGCTGTGGCCACTGCTCATCGAGAGCCTCTTTTCACTGTTCGGCAGCTTCGGCGAGAAGATCATGCCGTTCCTGCCTTTCAACAACGCAAACCACTTCCTCAGCCCTGAAATGACGACCGGCGATTTCCACTGGGGACCGTGGGGCAGCCTGATCTACTTCGCGGTGTTCGTGCTGGTCATCTTCGGCATCAGCATTGTCCTGGTGAATCGCCGCGACGCCTGACCTCGACGCCTGACCTCGACGCCTGACACTGTGCGCCCTTGTCGACCGCCCGCGGTTGATAAGGGCGCACTGCCGTTTCCTTATCGGCTCCCGCGGTTACTCTTTCGCGCATGAGACTCCATCACGCGTTGGCAATCGGCATAGCCGGGGTTCTGGTGCTTGGTGGATGTTCGGCCGGGGCCAGGCCCGCAGACACGGCACTGATCGAACCGCAGGCCTTCTCGGGGACGGTCACCGTCGACGCGGTCATGGGCCATCTCGATCAGTTCGGCAAGATCGCAGCTGCCAACGGTAATACTCGTTCCACTGAAACCCCGGGGTACGACGCCAGCGTCGACTACGTCGCAAACCTGCTCGAAGACAATGGTTTCGACGTGGAAACCCCGGAGTTCGCGTTCAGCTCCTTCGACCCGGGAACCGAGCTGTTGACCTCCTCAGGCGGAGTCGACTTTCCGGTCCGCGCATTGACCTACTCGACGTCCACCGGACCGGACGGGATCACCGCACGCGTCGTGTCGGTACCCGCAGACGAGACACCAGGTTGTGAAGCCTCCGACTACGACGGGCTCGATGCTGCGGGAGCTATCGTCCTCGTCACCCGCGGGGTGTGCCAGTTCGGCGCCAAGCAGACCATCGCAGCAGATCAGGGCGCCGCTGCACTGTTGGTGGTCAACAACGAAGACGCGATGTTGGGCGGCGGAACCTTGGGCGATCCGGATATTGCGCGGATTCCCACGGGAGGCATCAGCCTGTCGTCGGGGCAACAGCTTGCCTCAGAGGGCGGTGACGTCACTCTGGTGCTGGACACGGTCACCACCACAACACGCTCGCGCAACGTCATCGCGCAGACGAAGACCGGATCAAGCAGCGACGTTGTCATGGTGGGCGCTCACCTGGACAGCGTTCCCGAGGGGCCAGGTATCAACGACAACGGCAGTGGCAGCGCGGCCATTCTGGAGACGGCGCTGCAGCTCGGTAGTTCGCCGGACATCACCAACGCGGTGCGGTTTGCGTTCTGGGGCGCCGAGGAACTTGGCCTCGTCGGCTCGACCGAGTACGTTGCCGGGCTCAGCCCGGAGGAACAAGCGGCCATCGCGCTGTATCTGAATTTCGACATGCTCGGCTCGCCCAACCCCGGATATCTGGTCTACGACGGTGACAATTCGGATGGTCTCGGCGAAGGTCCTGGCCCGGAAGGCTCCGCCGGTATCGAACGCACCTTTGTCGACTATCTCGGCGGTCGCGGAATTCCGGCAGAGGGAACCGACTTCGACGGACGATCTGACTACGGCCCGTTCATCGAGATCGGAATTCCGGCAGGCGGCGTGTTCAGCGGAGCCGAGGAGCTGAAAACCGTCGAGCAGGCGTTGAAATGGGGCGGCGAGCCCGGCGTGAGTTTCGATCCGAATTATCACACCGCCTTGGACAATCTCGACAACATCGATCGGGACGCACTCGCCGCGAATTCCGCCGCGGTGGCGTTTGCGGTGGCAACGTATGCGCAGGATATCGGGGGCCTCAACGGAGTTCCGGTAGGCGAGGCCAGAACCTTGGCTCGAACCCGGTGATCATGAGGCGCGCGGTGAGCAGCTCTAGGTTACTCTCGAGTAATGAGCGATCCGATCCCGAGCGAAGTACCCGGTGACGTGCGCGATGCCGCTCCTTCCGGCGTCCGCTCGGTCATCGGATCGGTGCTCAACACCGCGTCGGATCTGAACGGACATCAGCAGCTCATCGAGGCGCTACGACGTGTACGTCGGTTGCTTCCGGGCGACCCGGGGTTCGGCGACCCGCTCTCCCTGTCGGGGCCTGGCGGCGCACGGGCGGTGGCACGCGTCGCCGATCGTTTTCTCGACCACAAACCGGCCGCTACCAGGGAAATGAGCCTCGGCGCGTTGCAGGTGTGGCAGGCGGCCCTCGAGAAGATGGGCCGAGGCCGTGGTGATCAGGAACTGACTATCGTCTTCACGGACCTCGTCGGTTTCTCCACGTGGTCGCTCCACGCCGGCGACGGGGCGACGCTCGCGCTCCTGCGGGCGGTCGCGCAAGCTGTCGAAACACCCATCACGGATCGCTACGGTCACGTCGTGAAACGGATGGGCGACGGACTCATGGCAGTGTTCACCAGCCCAGACGCGGCAGTGGCCGCGGTCTTCGCGGCGCAGGAAGCCCTGGCGCAGGTCAACCTCGACGGCTATCGGCCCAAGATGCGCGTCGGCCTCCACACCGGAACACCCCGGCAACTGGGCGACGACTGGTTGGGTGTCGACGTCACCATCGCCGCCCGGATGATGGGATTGGGCGGCGACGGCAACGTCATGATGTCTGCGGCAACTCTCGAAGAACTTGCGCCGGGAACCCTCGAAGAGCTGAACCTGGAGATCCGTCCGTGGCGCCGCGGATTCTTTGCGACGACGCCGAACGGAGTACCGCAGGATCTGGGTATCTGGCGCGTGTGGCAGGCCTGATACTCCTACATTTCGAGCCGCCACAACGGTGACACGGGGCCGTGACCGGCTCCGAGGTCGTACGACGCCTCGAGGCACTTGGTCACCCATTCCTTGCCGAATGCGACGGCGTCGGGAACCGAATAACCGTGTGCCAGAGCGCACGTGATGGCAGCAGCCAGGGTGTCGCCGCCGCCGTGATCGTTGCCGGTCGCGATGCGGGGACTGCTGAACTCGAGGAAAGTGTCACCGTCGAACAACAGGTCGGTGCTCATGTCCGAGGTGCGCAGGTGTCCACCCTTCACGATGGACCACTGAGCGCCCAAACCGTGAAGGGCCTCGGCAGCGCGGCGTGCGGTGGCGTCGTCCTCGACGTCGATGCCGGTGATCAACCGAATTTCGTCGAGGTTCGGTGTCACAACAGTTGCGGCGGGGATAAGGACGTTGCGGACAGCGTCGAGCGCTTCCGCGTGCAGGAGAGGATCGCCGTGCATCGACGCACACACGGGGTCGACGACAAGCGGGATCGGCCGGTCGCGGCCGATCCCCACCTCCGCGGCAACCGCAGCTACCGCTTCGATGATGGTTGTCGACGCCAGCATGCCTGTCTTGGCGGCGCCGATGCCGATATCCGAGACCACAGTCCGCACCTGATCGGCGACAACCTGCGGCGGAATCTCGTGGAAACCGCTGACGCCCACCGAATTCTGCACGGTGACGGCCGCAACGGCCACGCACGCGTGGACGCCGCACATTGCCATCGTGCGGGAGTCGGCTTGGATGCCGGCGCCGCCGCCGGAATCGGTGCCGGCAATGGTAAGGGCACGAATCGGCGTCTGGCCGGAGGGCGTCAGGGGAAGCAGGTTCACGTCGGAGAGCCTACCGATCGGACCTGGGGAAACCCCAGTTCGGTCCGGGCAGGTTCGGTTTCCAGGAGGTCCGCGTACTGACGGACGTCCGCCGAGATCCGCATCGAGCAGAATTTCGGACCGCACATCGAACAGAAATGCGCAGTCTTGGCGGGCTCGGCCGGAAGCGTCTCGTCGTGGAATTCTCGTGCCGTATCCGGATCGAGCGACAACGCGAACTGATCCAGCCAACGAAACTCGAAGCGCGCCTTGGACAGTGCGTCGTCCCGGGCCTGAGCATTGGGGTGTCCCTTGGCGAGGTCCGCAGCGTGCGCGGCAATCTTGTACGTGATCACCCCGGTTTTCACGTCGTCGCGGTTGGGCAGGCCGAGGTGCTCTTTGGGGGTGACGTAACAGAGCATCGCGGTTCCGGCCCGCGCGATCATCGCTGCTCCGATGGCCGACGTTATGTGGTCATAGGCAGGCGCGATGTCCGTCGCGAGCGGTCCGAGTGTGTAGAACGGCGCCTCGTCGCACAGTTCTTCCTCGAGGCGGACGTTCTCTTCGATCTTGTCCATGGGAACGTGTCCCGGACCCTCGATCATGACCTGGACGCCCGCGGCTTTCGCGATCTGGGTGAGCTCGCCCAGTGTGCGCAACTCCGCGAATTGCGCGGCGTCGTTCGCGTCGGCGATCGAACCGGGGCGAAGACCGTCACCGAGGGAGAACGTGACGTCGTAACGCCGCAGGATCTCGCACAGTTCGTCGAAGTGGGTGTACAGGAACGACTCCTGGCGATGGTGCATGCACCACGCGGCCATGATTGCGCCGCCGCGAGAAACGATTCCCGTCACTCGGTTGGCGGTCAGAGCGATGTAGCCGATTCGCACACCCGCGTGGACGGTCATGTAGTCCACACCCTGCTCACACTGCTCGATTACCGTGTCGCGGTAGATCTTCCACGTCAGGGCGGTGGGGTCACCGTTGACCTTCTCCAGTGCCTGATAGATCGGAACCGTGCCAACCGGAACGGGTGAGTTGCGCAGAATCCACTCACGGGTGAGATGGATGTCCTTGCCGGTCGACAGGTCCATGATGGTGTCGGCGCCCCACCGGATCGCCCACACCATCTTCTCGACTTCCTCTGCCACAGAAGATGTTACGGCGGAGTTTCCGATGTTTGCATTGATCTTCACGGCAAACTTCTTGCCGATGATCATCGGTTCCAGTTCGCCGTGTCGATGGTTGGCCGGGATCACGGCCCGGCCTCTGGCTACCTCGGATCGAATGAGTTCCGCGGTAACGCCCTCTCGGACAGCGCAATAGCGCATCTCCGGGGTGATCGCGCCGGCTCTGGCGCATTCCAATTGTGTCGAATCTCGTGCACTCCGCTCCCACGCGTCACGCGTTCTGGGGAGGCCGCGGTCGAGATCGATCGTGGCGGCGGTATCGGTGTACGGACCTGACGTGTCGTACAGATCCAGATGCTCACCAGTGGTGAGGGTGACGCGTCGAAGCGGGATCCGGAGCGAATCCGATTCGAGATAGTGCTTGCTGCTGCCCTCGATCGGGCCGGTAGTCACAGCTGCCACGCCGTGGACAGCCTTGTTGGGGACAGTCTTTTTGACAGACTTCTCGTGCATTAATGCGCTCCCTACGCCGGCATTACCCGGTCAGGTTCATCCGGTCGACGGCCCTAGCCGTCCTCTCAGCCCGCTGGTGCGAGCCCCCGTGGTGGTTGTATGAAATTTTGTGCGCGTGCGCTCACAACGGCACCGGGCGACTGTATCTCAGTACCGAAAGAAAATCTCGGGTGCGATTGCGGTGGGGTCGTTCTCGGTGCGAAAATTGGGCGATCCCGGGACAGCGTCGTCGGCAACTGTTTCTATGAGTGTCATGGATCACAGTTTGGGTACCGTGCGTGCAGCAGTGGAGGTTTCCACCATGAACAACTCCGCCATGAATAACACCGACATCACGCTGATCGACAACCCGTCACATGAACGGTTCGAACTGCTCGCGGGCGACGAACTGGTCGGCATCCTCGGCTACCGCGACGAAGACGAGATCCTCGGGTGCGGCGACGAAGCCGGCGATGTGGTGGCGTACATGCATACCGTCGTCAAGGAAGAGTACGGCGGCCAGGGAATGGCAGCCGTATTGGTGCAGTTCTCGATGGATTGCGCCCGCGAACGTGAGTGGTCGGTTCGCCCGGTGTGCTCGTACGTGCAGCGATACCTCGGCGAGCATCCCGAATATCTCGATCTGCTCGTCGAGGACTGACCGCGCCGCTCCCGCTTTTCAGGAACCCAGCTGTGCGATCACAGGGGCGTGATCGCTGGCGCCCTTGCCTTTACGCTCGTTCCGATCGATTTCGGCTGACTCGACGCGAGCCGCCAGTGCGGGCGAGCCGAGAATGAAGTCGATGCGCATTCCCTGCTTTTTAGGGAAGCGGAGCTGCGTGTAGTCCCAGTACGTGTACACGCCGGGACCGGGAGTGTGGGGGCGGACGACGTCCGTGAAACCGGACGAGATGAACGCGTCGAAAGCAGCGCGCTCGGCCGGCGACGTATGAGTCTTGCCTTCGAAGACAGCGGGATCCCAGACGTCCTCGTCGGTGGGTGCGACATTCCAGTCGCCGACGAGGGCGATCTGCTCGTCCGGGTTCTGCTTCAGCCAGCCTTCGGCGTCGTCGCGCAGCTTGGCGAGCCAGTCCAGCTTGTACGCGTAATGGGGATCGTCGAGTTCACGGCCGTTGGGAACATACAGGCTCCACACCCGCACCCCGCCACATGTCGCGCCGATCGCGCGGGCCTCGCGCACCTGCTCCGCTTCGGGGTCCTTGGTGAAGCCCGGCTGATCCTCGAAGCCGATCTGCACGTCGTCGAGACCGACACGCGAGGCGATGGCAACGCCGTTCCACTGGCTGAGTCCGACGTGAGCGACCTTGTAGCCGATCTCCTCGAAACGTTCGTACGGGAACTGCTCGTCCTTGCACTTGGTTTCCTGCATCGCCAGGACATCGACGTCGGATCGGTCGAGCCAATCGATGATCCGGTCGGTACGGGCACGGACGGAGTTGACGTTCCAGGTAGCTATGCGCACGCGGGCAAGCCTAGCGTCAGGCACCGACAGGCGCGGTGGCGTACCGGTAGCGATGATGTTCGACGAAGCCGAGCGAGCGGGCTGTCGCGACTGCCGCGGTGTTGTCTTCGGGAACGGCCAGGTAAGCATGGGTTGCGCCCTGGATTCGACTCCACCCGAGCAAGTCAGTGCAGATCAGAGTGCCGATTCCGTGCCGTCGGTGTGCATCCGCCACCGCGAGATCGAGTAGACCTGCCCACCGACGGCCGTCGGGCGCGTCGCTGACGGCGACTCGTGCCGAAGCCAGGATCATCGTGTCGGCGCTGCCGATCGTTCCGGTGGCCACGCGCGTGAGGGAGTCCCCGGCGCGAGCGTCGTCGATGGTGGTCGTGAACTGTGGCGGCGTCGGGGCTACGTTGTCGAGGTCGGCGGCAAATATGATGCCCTCGCCGCCGGAAATCCACGTGGGCGGGGCAATTCCGAGGCGGTCGGGCAGCATCAGAGTGGTCGGACGTCCCCGATCTGCGAACCAGGAGCGGATGGCCGCCAGCGTTTCCGGGGTTCGCGACGCACTGCCGCCGGGTTCGCCGAGGGGGAGTGCCGAGTCCATGTCGTGGGGCGAGTGCCCGATGCGCAGCAGCCAACCGTCGATCCGAGCCTGCTCGGTTCCCGGTGAACCGGCGGCCGCCGCGATCTCGAGGTTGCGGATGTCGCCCACCCGAATGGGCCGCGCTGCAAGAACTTTGAGCGCGATGACCTGATCCGCCGATACGGTGACAACACGCCCGTCGTTGCCGCGAACCGTGATCGGGTCCGCGGATTCGAGGGTGCCGATCACGTCGGTCATCGGATGCGAGTAGCCGGGTGGGAGCTTGTACCGCAGCACCACCCGGCTACCGATCGAGATGGGCAAATGTCTCAGTCTTCGTCGTCGTGGCCGAACGGATCGTCGACCGTACCCGGAGTCCAGGTCAATCCGGGCTTACCCCAACCGGACTGCTTGATGGCCTTCTTCGCGGCGCGCGCATTCCGGCCGATCAGAACGTCGGTGTACAGGAAGCCGTCGAGGTGGCCGGTTTCGTGCTGGAGCATCCGGGCGAAGAATCCGGTGCCTTCGTACTCGACAGGGTTGCCGTCGGCGTCGGTTCCGGTGACCTTGGCCCAGTCGGCGCGGCCGGTGGGGAACTGCTCGCCGGGAACGGAAAGGCAGCCTTCGAAGTCGTCCTCGGGATCGGGCATCGTCTCGGGGATTTCCGACGTCTCGAGGACGGGGTTGACCACAACTCCGCGTCGGCGGGTGTCGCTACGATCGTCACCTGGGCAGTCGAACACGAAAAGACGCAGCGAAACACCGACCTGATTGGCCGCGAGGCCGACGCCGTTGGCGGCGTCCATCGTCTCGTACATGTCGGCGATCAGTTCGGCGATTTCCGCCGGAGACTGCGTGACCGGCTTTGTGGGCTCGTGCAGTACCGGGTCGCCGACGATTCGGATGGGGAGGATAGCCATGGCGTCAAGGATAGTGCGGCGCGCCCGCGTGGTTATCGCGGCCCGCCCGATACCTCGTGGTTCAATGGTTGCTGAAGAACAACGATGTGATTTGTTGCTCGGTCGGGCCACGTACCCGGGGGAACGCGGGCAACAGGGGGACACAGTCTCACTGACGGCGAATACAGCAGTCGAGGAGTGACATGGACAGCGCAGTTGCGCGTAGTCGAAGCCGGACCGATGGCGCCGAGGTCGAAGATGCTGCGGGCGTCAGCTCTGCCGGAATCAACGATGTCGGCGAAGACGGGCTTACTCGCCGAGAACACGACATTCTTTCCTTCGAACGCCAATGGTGGAAGTACGCCGGCGCGAAGGAAGTAGCGATCAAAGAGTTGTTCGACATGTCGGCAACCCGCTACTACCAGGTGCTCAATGCACTCGTTGATCGCCCCGAATCGTTGGCGGCCGATCCGATGCTGGTCAAACGCCTGCGCCGGTTGCGTGCCAGCCGGCAGAAGGCCCGGGCGGCTCGTCGCCTCGGCTTCGAAGTGACCTGAAGCCGCAAAACCTGCACACAAACCTCTGTCGATGAACGGTCGAACCGCCCACTGGCGATAGGGTCGAGAGTGTGAGTACCCCGAAAGAGCAGCCGTCCGGACCACCCCTACGCGCTATCGCCATGGTGCTGATCGCCCTCGCGATCGTGTTCATCGGGCTCGGTGCGGCGTCACTCGGCGGTTCCGATTCCGACACCACGGCGGCCGAGCAGACCGAGACGAGCGCGCCGGCCGCAACCACAACAGCGGTTGCCCCCGTGACAACAGCACCGGCTGCCAAAACCGGCACCGACTCCGCGGAAACCACGACGACACGCCCGTCCGCGACCACGACATCAGCCGGCGCGTCGGTGAGTGTCGATCCGTCGACTGTCAGTGTCCGGGTGCTCAACAACAGCACGGTATCCGGGCTCGCAGCAGGAACCGCGGAAGAATTGACCGCTGCGGGTTGGAACGTCGAGGAGACGGGTAACTACAGCGAAGGAACGGTGAGCACCACCACGGTGTACTACGGATCTTCCGCGGCAGAGAAGGCAGCGGCGCAGCAGATTGCCGCCGAACTCGGTGTGACGGCAGAGCCGCGATTTGCCGGTATCGCAAGCGCGTCGCCCGGTGTGATCGTCATCGTCACGTCCAACTGACCCGTCGGTTCGGACCACCCGTCGGGTCTGTGTACTACTCACGCCGTTATGATCAGTTGCACTTCCTCGCCACCCAAAGGAGCGGTTCGATGGCCCCCAGCAGCACCCGGCGTATGTCCTGGCGCGTCGTTGCCCCCGTAGTCGCACTAGCCGCTTTCGGCTTGACTGCCTGCAGTAACAACGAAGAGCCCAGCAACGTCCCCGGTACAACTCCGCCTGTGTGGACGGGTGCGGCCGACCCGAGCGCACACGAGAGCGAAAGCCACGGAGCGTCGTCGACTGCTCATGCCGGTAGCTCCGCAACCGAGACGGTTACCGCAACGTTGAACGGCGCAGACGGCAGCAAGGTCGGCACTGTCACGTTCACGCAGGAAGGTAGTGACGTCAAGGTCACCCTCGATGCAAAGGGCCTGACGCCGGGCTTCCACGGCTTCCACGTTCACCAGATTGCCAAGTGCGAGACCAACTCGGTTGCGCCCAGCGGCGGCGAGCCGGGCAACTTCCTCTCGGCCGGCGGACACTTCCAGGCAGAGGGCCACACCGGCCATCCCGCCAGCGGCGACCTGACGTCCGTACAGGTTCTCGAGGACGGCTCGGCCACCCTCGTGACCACCACCGACGCGTTCACGGTCGATCAGCTGGTGGCAAACGGCGGCACGTCCGTCATGATCCACGCAGGTGCCGACAACTTCGGCAACATCCCGACGCGTTACGCGCCGGCGCCGGATCAGCAGACCCTCGATACCGGTGACGCCGGCGCACGCGTTGCGTGTGGTGTCATCACCGAGAGCTGATCCTGCTCTGAGTTCTGTATCACTTCGGCAACTACCACGCAGTAGCCAGCACGGTGTTCTCGCGATCATTGTGGTTGGATTCTCTGCGTGGTAGTTCCATTTCCGGGTTCGCCGCGTCCGACGCTGGGCGTGGAGTGGGAGATCGCCTTGGTCGATCGTGTGACCAGAGATCTCTCCAATACAGCTGCCGAGGTGTTTTCGGCGGTCGAGGAGCTTGCGGGCTCCGAGACTCCGCACATCACCAAGGAGTTGCTGCGCAACACCGTCGAGTTGGTGACGGGCATTCACGACACGGTCGGCGAAGCCATGAGCGATCTCGATGCGTCCCTCGACCTGTTGCGCCGGGCCGCGGATCCGCTGGCCGTCGACCTCATCTGTGCGGGTACCCATCCGTTTGCCCAGTGGTCCACTCAGTTGGTCACGCGTACGCCTGATTACGACGAGCTGATCGAGCGCACGCAGTGGTGGGGCCGGCAGATGTTGATCTGGGGTGTGCACGTCCACGTCGGAGTGTCTTCGGCGGATCGGGTGTTCCCCATCATCAATGCGCTGTTGCAGCGGTACCCGCATCTGTTGGCGCTGTCGGCGTCGTCGCCGATGTGGGCCGGTGTCGATACCGGCTATGCGTCCAACCGGGCACTGATGTTCCAGCAGTTGCCGACGGCGGGTCTGCCGTACCAATTCGAGAGCTGGGCCGAGTACGAGTCGTTCATCGACGACCAGATGAAGACCGGCGTGATCACCAAGATCGGTGGCATGCATTGGGACATTCGTCCGGCGCCCAAGTGGGGAACCATCGAAGTCCGGGTGTTCGACGGGGTGTCGACGCGCGCGGAACTGGGCGCGCTGGTCGCATTGGTTCACTGCCTCATCGTTGATCTCGACCGCCGCCTCAGCGCGGGGGAGACGTTGCCGAACATGCAGCCGTGGCACGTGAAGGAAAACAAGTGGCGCGCAGCCAGATACGGTCTCGACGCCGAGATCATTCTGGACTCGGCCGCAAACGAATGTCTGGTCACCGACGACTTGGAGCGACTGCTCGAAGATCTCACGCCGATCGCGGTGTCGCTCGGGTGCGCGGACGAGTTGGCATCCGTCGCCGATATTCCGCGCCGCGGAGCGTCGTACCAGCGTCAACGACGCGTGGCGGAAGCTCACGGTGGAGATCTGGTGGCAGTGGTCGACGCGTTGGTTGCAGAGTTGGGTACGTGACGCGCCGCTGAGCAGTTCGGACAAACAGTCCATTTGTCTAGACGCCGTCCAAGCACCGTTCACTCGCCGTTTACTATTATCCGGTGTTGACAGACAGTGTGTCCCGAAGTGGGGCTTCGACGGGACAGACGGGCCAGTCCTGGGCGGCTTCGCACAAGGCCCTGATTCTCGGTAGTGCCGCAGTGCTTGCCCTCGTTCTGGGCGTGCAAGCTTTTGCGTCCTACAAGGGATATCTCGGTCCGGTGGAAAGCCTGTTCGGTGACTACTTCCTGGTTCCTCGTTCGGCAACGATGCCGTGGGTGGGGCTGGCATTGGCCCTGGTCGGGCTCAATACCCGGGAGCGTGTGTACGCGATCTCCGCGGCTGTTGCCATCGACCTGGTGGTCGGAGTTATCCGCTGGTCCGCCGGCGGTCCGATCACGATGGGCACCGGCGGCACCTGGGTGCTCACTGCTATTGCGGTGTACGCGTTCTGGAAACTCACCGGTGAGCGTCGGTCCGGCGTGCTTCGCGGAGTGGTGTTGGGTGCGTTGCTGATCCTCGCCGCGAAGGTGGCAGAGACCTGGCTTTCGATCACCATCCTCCTCGGCACCGACGTGTGGGACGAGTACGTCTTCCTGGCCGATCAGGCGCTGGGCAACCCGTCGTGGGTCATGGGTCAGTTCGTCGACGCGCTCGGCCCGGTGGGAGCGGCGATCCTCGACTGGATCTACGTCGAATTGCCGGTCGCGATCATCGTTGTCGCGCTGTACCAATGCCGTAAGGGCTGGCCGTCGCATCACCTTCTTCAGACGTTTCTGCTGATCGGTTTGATCGGGCCGATCTTCTACATTCTGTTCCCCGTGGTGGGTCCGGTATTTGCGTTCGGCCCCCGCGGGTTCGGATTCCAGATCGGCGACTTCTGGCCGAATATCGTTCCGAACGTGGATTTCTCGGCGCCGGCGTCGCTGCCGTTCGACGACGCAGCACCACGTAACTGCATGCCGAGTCTTCATACGGCGTGGGCTGTTGCGCTGTTCACCCACTCGCGCCGCGGCCCGTGGTGGCTGCGGACCTTGGGTACGTTCTGGCTTCTCGCGACGTTGACGGCAACGTTGGGTTTCGGGTTCCACTACGGCGTCGACCTCATCGCCGGCGCGGTTCTGTGCCTGACTCTCGATGCCGCACTGCACGATCCGGAACGTGGTTGGGGTTGGTTCCGCATCAGGCTGGTGCTCGGCGGAAGCGCGATACTCGTCGGACTACTGCTGTCGTACCGGTTCGCGTCCGTGCAGATGGCGGCGTACCCGGAACTGTTCGGGCCGCTGCTCGTCGGAGTTCTGACCGCGATGTCGGTGGCCTTCTTCGCGACGTTCTACGCCAAGCCTGGCACCGCGCTTGCGCAGTGGGGCGGCCGGAGCGAAGACGTCGCGGACCCTACGGATTCAGCTACGGACTCTGCGGCGGGTCTTCCAATTCGTTGATCTTCATGACGGCGTCCTGCTCGCGCTGCTCGCGGTAGGCCACACGGCCGACGCTGTGTGCGATCACCGGCGCCGTCAGCATGGTGAAGATTCCGACCAGGACGAGCATCCAGATGTCGACGCTTCCGCGCAGCAGGAACACCGCGCCCATGAGAACAAGAACAAGTCCGACGACCTGAGGTTTCGTGGCCGCGTGCATCCGGCGCAATGTGTCGGGGAATCGCACGATGCCGACAGCTGCGGTCAGGGCGAGCACCGAGCCGAGGAAGATGGCGAGGACGCCGATGACGTCGAGGATGTTGCCGATCATCGGTCACTCACCCGGAATCGTGCAACCGAGACGGATCCGATGAATCCGACCAGAGCGAGTGCAACGATCGCGGGAACGATCGTGGTGTCTCCGCTGTACGCGGCCCATACTGCGAGTCCACACATGGCAACGGCGACAATCGTGTCCAGCGCGACCAGACGGTCGAGTGAGCTCGGCCCGTCGATGAGCCGGAAAGTGGTCAGGACTGCGGCGACCGCGAGCATCACTCCGGAGATGATCAGGATGGTGGTGATGAATCCGTTCATTATTGATCCTCCGCTCGTGGCGCATCGAATTCGTAGTCACGTTGGTGCCACGGGCTTGGTTGCCAGTCGGAGTCACGCTCGAACGACGCGATGAACAGTCGCTCCAAATCTTCGACCGAGCGATAGAACGCGCTCACCGCTTTCTGTGAACCTACGTCGAGGACGTGAACGTAGACGATCCGGCGGTTCTGGTCGATCTCGAGAACCATCGTTCCCGGGATCAGGTTCAGCACGTCGATGCACAGCGTGAGTACCAGATCGGACTTGATACCCAGTTGGTAGCGCAGAACACCGGTGACGGGCGGCGGCGACGGCCGGATGGCAAGCCACGCCACCTGGATGCTGGAGACGGCCGCGTAGTACACGATCACGCCGATCAGACGCAGGATCGAGAGCACGTGCACTCGACCTTCCACGGGGACCGGCGGCAGCGGTAGAAGGACCATGATGACCAGGCCGACAGCAAGTCCACCGAAGATATTGCCCCAGCTGACGTTGCCCCACAGCAGAATCCACACGATCATGAGCCACAGGAGGACTCCGATGCGGAGTACGA
Organism: Rhodococcus globerulus; assembly: GCF_019334125.1. Classification (NCBI taxonomy): domain Bacteria; kingdom Bacillati; phylum Actinomycetota; class Actinomycetes; order Mycobacteriales; family Nocardiaceae; genus Rhodococcus; species Rhodococcus globerulus. The sequence continues at coordinate 2,440,161 of NZ_CP079698.1, read as the reverse complement.
GTGAGCGTTTCATCGCGGCGCCTCCTCGGTGTCAGTCACAGGCGTGTCGGCTACAGGGGTGTCGGCTACAGGGGCGTCGGCTACAGGTATCGGTCGGTGATCGCCGAGAACCGCGTCGATGTAGATGGACCGATCCTGTAGATCCTTCGCGGCTCGGTCGCTGATGTCGATGATCTGCCCGGCAAACACCGTCAACGCGAGGCCGACGCCCACGAGTGCGACTGTCGGGATCAGCATGAAGGCGGGAATCTTGCCGACGTCCTCGCGGTCGTCGAACGCGATGTCCTCTTCGGATTCGTCGATCAGAGCCGACGGGCTGACATCGGCGAGGTCGCCTTCGGGTGCGTCGGCTCGGGCGCGCCAGAAGGCCTTGGTCCACACACGGGCCACGGCGTAGAGCGTCAGGAGGCTGGTGACGGTACCGCCCGCGACGAGTACCCAGGCGAGTGCGCTGGCGTCGGAGGCTCCGGCTTGCAGCAGCGCAACCTTGCCGATGAAGCCGGAGAACGGCGGAATACCACCAAGATTGAGAGCGGGAACGAGGAACACGATAGCCAGAATCGGGCTGGCAGCGGCCAAACCGCCGAGGCGTCGTAGTGACGAGCTTCCGGCTTGTCGTTCGATCAGACCCACGACGAGGAAGAGCGTCGTCTGCACGATGATGTGGTGCGCGACGTAGTAGATGGCGCCCGACAATCCCGAGGTCGTGGAGAGCGCGATACCGAAGATCATGTAGCCGATATGGCTGACCAGGGTGAAGGACAGTAATCGTTTGATGTCGCTCTGGGCGATGGCACCCATGATGCCGACCACCATGGTCAACAGACCGCACACCATCAGGACATTGTCGAGTTCACCTTGCGGGAACAGCAGTGAGTGCGCGCGGATGATCGCATACACACCAACTTTGGTGAGCAGGCCGGCAAAGACGGCGGTGATGGGCGCCGGTGCCGTCGGGTAGGAGTCGGGAAGCCACGCCGACAGTGGGAAGACCGCAGCCTTGATCCCGAACGCCACGAGTAGGACGCCGAAGATCGCGGTGCGGGTGCCGGCGGGGATGTTGTCGAACCGCAGGGCCATGTCGGCCATGTTGAGTGTGCCAGTCGCGGCGTACGCAAAGGCGATGCCGGCCAGGAAGATCAGCGAAGACACCATCGACACCATGACGTACGAGACACCCGCTCGAACGCGGTCGGCACTCGCTCCCAAGGTCAGCAAGACGAAGCTCGCGGACAGCAGCACCTCGAACCCGACGTACAGGTTGAAGAGGTCACCGGCGAGGAAGGCGTTGGAAATACCCGCGGTCAGAGCCAGATATGTCGGCAGGAAGATCGACACCGGCTGCGCTTCGTTACCGTCGCGGATACCCTGACCGATCGCGTACACCATGACGGTGAGCAGGACGATCGAGGAGACGACCAGCATCATCGCCGACAGTCGGTCGACGACGAGAGTGATGCCGATCGGCGAATCCCAGCCACCCACCTGAACTGCGGTGGTGCCGTCGCGGTCTGCCAGATACAGCAGCATGCCGGACACAGCCACGACGGCGACCAGTGCGATCAGGGTGATGACTCGCTGGAACCGGGGACGTCGGCCGACAACAAGTGTGGCGGCAGCGCCCAGCATCGGAATCAAGACGGGCAGGGGCGCCAGTGCGCCCATGAGGTTGGACGAAATGGTCACGTGCGCGCACCTCCCTTACCGTCTTTCTGGCGCTTCTCAGGTTCTTTCTTGCGGGCGAGGTCAGTGGCCCAGTCGGGCACGGGTTCGTCCTCGAAATCGCCGTCGCGAAGATCTTCGTAGCACTCGATGTCCTCGAGGTTGACCAGTTGTTCCAGGGGGATGGGGTTGCCGTCCTTGTCGAATGCGTCGCCGCCGATGCTCGGCGCACCGGTGACGGGGTCGTCGGATCGGTCGTGGTCGGGAGCGTCGGCGGGCAACCGGCGCAGCAAGACCTTGGTGTCCTCGGGATCGTCTTCCACGGCGTCGGCGGTGTTGATCTTGTAAGACCGGTACGCCAGTGCCAGAACAAAGCCGGCCATGCCCATCGTGATGACGATCGCGGTCAGGATCATGCCCTGCGCCAGAGGATCGGCGATCTCTTCGTGCACGGAGTCGCGGCCGACGATCGGCGGATTGCCGTCACTGCCGCCGACGGTGAGGATCAGCAGGTTGATGCCGTTTCCGAGCAGAAGCATTCCCAGCAACATGCGGGTGATACTGCGCTCGATCAGCAGGTACACGCCCGTCGACGTCAGGACGGCGATCAGGAGGAGCATTCCGATATTTGCGCTCATGATGCTTTCACCTCGATTTCTGCGTCGAGGCGTGCGCCGAGACTTCGGAGTACGTCCAGCACCAGGCCGACCACGATGAGGTAGACGCCCAGGTCGAAGAACAATGCGGTGACCAGTTTGACGTGGCCGATCAGCGGGAGGGTGAACTCGAAGACCGCCGACGAGAGAGCCGGGGCACCGAGGAACAGCGAGATGATCGCGGTGCCGGCCGAGAGAGCCAAGCCCAGGCCGAGGATCTTTCCGGCGTCGATGGGAACGGCTTCACCGAGTTCGTAGCGTCCACCGGCGAGGTAGCGCAACACGAGCGCAAGCCCGGCCGTCAAGCCGCCGGCAAAGCCGCCACCTGGCGCGTTGTGGCCGGAGAAGAAGAAGTAGATCGACAGCACCATGATCGTCGGGAAGACCAATCGGGTGGTGACCTCGAGGACCAGGGAGCGGTGACGCGGATCGATCAGGTCGCCGCCGCGCAGCCAGGTCGTGTCGGTGCTTGCGGCCGCTTTGTCGACGATCACCGAAGGCGCGTCGGAGACACGGGGCGCGATACCGAAGCGGCGGTTGCGGAACACAAGGCTGGCGACGCCCGTCGCGGCAACCAGCAGCACCGAGATCTCGCCGAGAGTGTCCCAGGCGCGGATATCGACGAGCAGAACGTTGACCACGTTCTTGCCGTTGCCGATGGTGTACGCGGCGTCGGGAAGCAGTTCGTAGATCGGGCGCGTATTGCGAGCGTTGACTGCGTACGCCGCGATGGCGGTGATCGTGATTCCGACGGCACCGGCCAGAAGGGCGCGCGGCAACTTGAACCCGATCGCCTTACTCTCGTCGATCTCGGCCGGGAACTTTCGAAGCACGAGCACAAAGATGACCAAAGTCAGTGTTTCGACCAGGAATTGGGTAAGTGCCAGGTCGGGGGCACCATGCAGCGCGAACAACACACCGGAGCCGTAGCCGGTGAGTCCGACCAGGATCACGGCGGCCAGACGGTTGCGCATCACGGTCGCAGCGATGGCTGCGGCGATCATCATCAGCGCGATCGTCAACTGGATGGGGGAATCCCACAACCGGAGATCGACGCCCGTGTCGGTGTCGATGATCAGCAGGACCAGGGGAACGACAACCAGCGTCGCGAGGATGGTCGACTGCGTCCGGGGCAGTGAACCACGCTGCGTGACTCCGGTCAGACGCATCGAGATGGTGTCCATGCCGCGCAGGGTCGCGTCGTAGATACGGTCGGCGTTGCCGAGCGGAGGGTGCTCGAAGTGCAGGCGGCTGATCTGGCGTTGCGCGATGTAGAGCGCAAAACCTCCGGCGATGACCACACAGGTGAGCAGCAGCGGCGTATTGACGCCGTGCCACAACGCCAGGTGATAGTCGGCGTGCGGACCGGCGGGCAGGGTGGTGGAGTACGGCGTCAGTAGCTTCTCGAGTTGCGGCGACAGTATTCCGGCAGCCAGTCCGGCAACGGCGAGCAGACCAGGGGAGAACAAGAACAGAGCGCTGGGCGCATGCATCTTGCTCACGGCGGGACTGGGCTTGCTCAGGGTCTTGCGTCCGAACGCGCCCCAGATGAAGCGAATGCTGTATCCGACGGTCAGAATCGAACCCATCACGATGACAGTGATGACGGCGATGGACGACCAGTGGCCGAGGACGTCGGTTTCGAGCACCGATTCGAGGGCAGCTTCTTTGCCGACAAATCCGAGAAGCGGCGGTAGCCCGGCCATGCTGGCGGCGGCTAGGGCCGCGATGATCGCCAACGCGGGGGCCGTCTTTCCGAGATGGGCAAGTTTGCGCAGGTCACGGGTGCCGGTGGTGTGGTCGATGATACCGACCACCATGAAGAGCGCAGCCTTGAACATGGCGTGCGCCACCACCATCGTCATGCCGGCGAGGGCCGCGTCACGGGTTCCCAGACCGACCAGAACCATCATGAAACCGAGTTGGCTGACGGTGCCGAACGCAAGGACGAGCTTGAGGTCGTATGCCCGCATGGCTCGCCAACCGGCCAGGATCATCGACAGCAAGCCGAGGCTGATGATGGTGATGCGCCACGGCGGTGAATCCGCGTATCCGGGGGCGAGACGGGCAACGAGGTAAATGCCGGCCTTGACCATCGCGGCGGCGTGGAGATAACCGCTGACCGGGGTGGGTGCGGCCATGGCGCCGGGAAGCCAGAAGTGCAGCGGGACAATTGCGGATTTCGACAGTGCGCCAATCAGGATCAGGACAATCGCGACGGACGGCAACCATCCCGTCGGTGGGTTGGCGACCAGGTCGGACAGGTTGTAGCTGCCACCGGCTTGGCCGAGGATGATCATGCCGACCAACATCGCGAGACCACCAGCGGTGGTGACCAACAATGCCTGGGTTGCGGCGCGGCGACTGGTAGCGCGCTCGGCGTAGTGGCCGACCAACAGGAACGACAGAACCGTGGTCAGTTCCCAGAACATGTAGAGCAGCAACATGTTGTCGCTGGTCACGAGGCCGAACATGGCGCCGGCAAATGCCACCATTTCGGCAGCGAAGATGCCGAGGCGGGGTTCGTCGTCGTTGAAATATCGTGCGCAGTAGATCAGGATCAGCGTGCCGACACCCAGGACCAGGACGGCCATGATCGCGGAGAGCGCGTCGAATCTGAAGTCGATGTCCATCGACAGGCCAGGAGCCCACGTGATGTGGAGCGTCTCGACTGTGCCCCATTTGTCGATGACCCAGCCGAGGCTGATCAGCGGAACCAGTGAGAGCGGGAAAAATCCATTTCGCCCGAACCTGCGCACCACAAGCGGAGCCAAGAGGGCGGCAACGGCATGGGCAAGCAGAATACTGAGCAAAAGGCACTCCGTCGTGTTGTGTTCAGCGGGCGGCGGGGTGTCCGAACAAATCGAACCTATCGGTAATTTCGGGACGTAGCCCCTTCACAAGGACACCGTCTGGGTGTATATATTACCGGCCCGTCTTCATTTGCCGTGCAGTGCGTCGCTTCGAACTACAACCGTGTGAACTGATACACGTATGTTGGACCGGGTGAAAACGCAGATCATCCGCACCGCTGCCCTTGCACATATTCGGGATCGCCGACTGATTCAGACCCGGTCGGTCGGGAAGACGGCGTTCTATATGGCCGGCGGCAAAATCGATCCGGGTGAGACCACCGAACAAGCATTGCACCGCGAGATTCGTGAGGAACTCGATGTCGGACTTGTCCCCGGCACCGTCGAGTTTCTCGACGTGTTCGAAGCTCAGGCGTTCGGGCATTCGGTAGGGACGGCGCTGCACATGAGTTGCTATCGCGCCGAGATGGACGGCGAACCCCGTCCGACGAGCGAGATCGCCGAGTTCCGGTACTTCACGTGCGCAGAGTACGAAGCCATGGACGACGTGGCACCAGGTTCGCTCAAAGTGTTTCGACGCTTGGTGTCGATGGACCTGATTGACTGATCAGACGCAGTCGGCGGCTCGCGTAGGCGCAGACGACCACGATCACGAGGGCTGTGCCGTTGAGGATCAAGACGTCGTCGGACGGTGCGAACCGACTGGCCGTGGTAGCTCCGGTGATGGGCGTGTAGTCGGTCCACCCGTAGGAGAACTGCGGATATACCAGTAAGGCCAATGCCGTGGGTCCGAAGATCACACTGAGACCGACGAGCAGTCGCGACGCCCCGGTCCGCGCCGGTTCGGACTGCATGGCGCTGACAATCGTGTACGCCGCGCCGGCGCCGCAGATGCGGATCAGGACGTCGCTGACCGAAAGCGCGTTCTCCGAAGAGAACGTGGTTGTTGCGACGTAACTCGCAATTCCGGCAACGGACAGGACACCGAGCACGATGTAGCCGCCCACGAGTGAGGGACGAAACGCTGCGAGCGTTGCTGCCGTGATGATGAGGACCGTGAGAAAAATCGCAGTCGGAACGGGCGCCGATGCCCCGGTGCTCACGGACGCCGACAGGCTGTTTGCCACCGCGGATGCCAGCATGGCCGCGGCGGCCGTCGACATCAGCAGGATCTGGCCGCCCTTCTCCAAAACACGCGCGGCGATGACGGTGACCAAAATGGCACAGGCGACGACGGGAATCGCCGCCCACACCGTGTTGATGGTGATCCACCAGTTCACGGCCACGCCCATGAGCGTCAGCACTGCCGAGATCACCACAGGCCGCACTGCCATCCGTTCCGGTGGCTCGTCGCGATGTCGGTCGGCGTTGCTGCGCCACCAAACGAGCGCCGTAAGTGCAGTCAGTCCGAGGGCGATGAGTGTGGCGGCCACGATCGGCGGCTGAAACTGGGTGGTGTCTTGCGCGAGGTAGTCCGCATAGCGACGTGGAACTGCCGTGGGGTCGAGCAGTGCATCCGAAACGAACACGGCAACAAGCACACCCGCGACAGTGGCTGCTCGCACCATGCGGGGAATCGTGACCGTTATTGCTCCGAGCGCAACGCCCGCACCCACGGGGGACAGGGCCTCGAAGGCTTGGTAATACAGACCTGGCAATTCCAGCAGGAGTCCGCCGAATGCAACCAGCGCCGACGTCCGAATGCGAGTTCGAGCCAGACCGGCCGCGGTGCCGACAGCAACAACCGCCAGAACGCCGGCCCCGATCGTGCCGATGGACCAGAATCGATCGCCCGACCAGATCGACCTGGACTGGCTTTCCAGGAAGGGAGCCAAGCCGACCACGGTGACCACGAATGCCGTCACGCCGCCGAGTATCAGACGGGGCGTCCTGCTTATGACGGGCACCACTTCACGGTAGTCAATGAGCGTCGGATACGCCGGATTCTGCTGAATTGGAGTTGTGTGGAACTCGTCTGATTGCGGCGCCGCACACAGCGATAATCGCGACAAAGAGGAGTGCAGTCCCGATTGTCTGGGCGTTGACGTAGTCGCCGGGAATCGTCGTGGTGCTTGTTGCGGATTCCACAAAAGCGAAGTTCAGTCGCACAGGTGGCCACGAAAGTTGATAGGCCAGAACAGCGATCGAGGTGAACGTCATTGCCGCGAACGGGATCGCGAGTCCGAGGGTGGCGTCGACCAGGCTGGCCGGCGCGAGCGCACCGAGCAATGCGGCTCCGCCGAACCCCAGGGCAGCGATTTTCACCACGATCGAAACGGCTCCATGTGCAGTGGTGAAAGGGAGAAGCTCCGATAGTGGCACCGCGGCAAGGACGACCACTGCGGCAATGACGGGAATGCGCTTGCTCAGGCGCAACCCCAGCGCGACGGCCACACCCGAGGCGAGAACAACAACCCAAGGAGATTCCAGCGATGCCCATTGGCCACCGTTGACAAGCATCAGGGTCGGGGCCGACGCCGCTGCGAGTGCTGTTGCGGCCCAGAGAAACTTGCCGCCCGCGCCGGACTGCTCGCCGAGTTGGCGGGCAGCGATCGCCGTGAGGGCCAATGCCGCTGCGGCGCATACAGTCATGACCACCCAGGCGGTGCCTTTGCTCGCGAATTCCTGTCGGTCGACGATGGATCCGAGTATCCGGTGCCCGATTGCCAAAGCGATCACGGCAATGAGCGCGACGCGGATTTCGCCGGCGTCGGGGCGTCTGATGCGGAATCCGGATTGAGCGCTTATTGCGCAGGCGACTGCCAGTACAGCAGTTGCCGCCAGCAACAACCATGCAGGTTCGCCCACAGCAGAGGTGCTCATCCGCCCCGCCCCGGTGCCGAAGGCGCGCGCGGACAGATATCCCGCGATCACACCCAGAAGCACGCCGTTCCTTGCGGCGGTCCGATCCCAGCTTGCGGCAACTGCGCAGCCCAGAATGACGCCTGCCGCAACACTTTTGAGTACCACGAGTGTGATCAGCAGGTCGAGGACGGCAACGTCCGGAACGGCAACCCGGATCAGTGCGATGATCGCTGTTGCCGCGATGACAACGATCCACGCTGCTCGGCGGGAACCGCTCCGCTGCGACAGCGCGCACGCCAAGACTGCTGCGACAGCGCCCAGCGTGACGGAGGTGGACCGCTGCTGATCCAGCGATCGATTTCGGACTGCGAGGCGACAATCGCCCAGTCCTGCAGCGGGGGATTGGTCAAGGCGAAGGCGGCAAGTGCCCCCGACGTGAGTGCTGCGAGGGTGGTGAGGATCGCTCGGAAATCGACTGGCATCGAACCAACCTATCGCGGGCTCACTCTCAGGCCGGTGGGGTCAGCGCGGGAAACCAGATGTCGGTCAGGACGTCGGCGGCCACGTCGGCGCCGGCGGTGATGGCGCCTTGCTCGGCCCAGCGGATGAAAAAACGCTCGATCTGGGTGAGTAGCAGTTCAACTCGGAGTTTTGCCTCGTCATGTCGCTCCTGCGGCCAGCGGGCAAGGTACGACGTCATCGCATTGGGGAGCGCCGAGATGCCGTCGCGGGCGAGGGTCCGAAATTCGGGTTCGAGAACCATGGCCTCGTCCCACGCGCGCATCAGGTGGTGGTGATCGCGGCACCAGTCGAGTGTCCGGTTGATCCACCCCGCAAATTCTGCGCGTGAACCGGAATCGAGGACGTGGTCGAGGTCCTGGAATATCGCGAGCGTGCTGATGACGACGGAGTTGGACCCGAGGGCCTTGAGTATGTCGAGTTTGCCGGGGAAGTGGAGATAGAACGTGGCCCGGCTGCACCCGACCGCGGCGGCGATGTCTTCGACGGTGACGGCGGCGTAGCCCCGTTCGGTGAACAGTGCGTCGGCTGCGGCCACCAGGTCGGCACGGGTCTGCTGCTTCTGCTTTTCGCGCAGAGTCGGTTTGGCGGCAGTGTCTGTCATTGGAGGAATCCTACGGCTGTCGGCGGATTTGCACGAGACTATCCGTCTGTCACTTGACAGGCCGTTAGTGAAAGCTACTCTGTGGTGCAGGGCACAATCGACCGATCAGAGGACGCCATGACTATCTCGGATACAACGCGCACACCTGACCTGCCAGCCGGATTCGACGTCACGGACCCCGCGATTCTCGGCGAGCGGATTCCGTTCGAGGAATTTGCCGAACTCCGCCGAAGCGCACCGGTGTGGTGGTGCGAGCAGCCCCCTACCGTCGGCGGATTTCAGGACGAGGGTTACTGGGTTGTTTCTCGGCACGCCGATGTCAAAGAGGTCAGCCAGCGCAGCGATATCTTCTCGAGCTGGGAGAACACCGCCATTGCGCGCTTCGCGGACGACATGCCGCGCGAGGCCGTCGAGATGCTGCGGCACCTGCTCCTCAACAAGGATGCGCCGGAGCACACCAAACTTCGCAAGCTGATTTCCAAGCTGTTCACCCCGCGTGCCATCAACGGGATGCGCGACGAGTTGGACCGGCGCGCACGCAGCATCGTCGACACCGCCGTCGGTGAAGGCCCGGGCGATTTTGTGAAGCAGATTGCCAGTGAGCTGCCGCTGCAGGCGATCGCAGATCTGATCGGCGTCCCGCAAGACGATCGCGACAAGCTGTTCAAGTGGTCCAACGAGATGATGGGCTACGACGACCCCGAGTACGTGGGTGATCCGGCGGTCGCGTCCACCGAGGTGCTCGGATACGCATACCAAATGGCCGACGCGCGTCGCAGTTGCCCGGCCGACGACATCGTCACCACTCTCGTCCAGGCCGACATCGACGGCGACGCCTTGAGCCCCGAAGAGTTCGGATTCTTCGTGCTGATCCTCGCGGTGGCGGGCAACGAGACAACCCGAAATGCCATCACCCACGGCATGATTGCGTTCCTCGAGAATCCCGAGCAGTGGGAGCTGTACAAGAAGGAACGGCCCAAGACGACGGCCGACGAGATCGTCCGCTGGGCAACACCGGTCACCGCGTTCCAGCGCACCGCCCTCGAAGACACCGAACTGGCCGGCGTCTCCATCAAGAAGGGACAGCGGGTGGTCATGCTCTACAGTTCCGCGAACTTCGACGAGGATGTCTTCGAGGATCCGATGACCTTCGACATCACCCGTAACCCCAATCCGCACTTGGGTTTCGGTGGAACTGGCGCGCACTTCTGCATCGGGGCGAATCTTGCCCGGATGGAGATCGACCTGATGTTCAACGCACTCGCCGACAATGTCCCCGACATCACCAAGATCGGTGATCCTCGTCGTCTGCGCTCGGGTTGGATCAACGGCATCAAGGAGTTCCAGGTTGATTACAAGAGCACAGGCTGCCCGGTAGCTCACTAGGGGCTACGCCCCTGTGCGCCTTTCTGGTAGCCAGCGCTACCAAAAAGGCGCACAGTAAGGTGACGTATCGCCTACTTTCAGGAGCCACCGTATGCCATCGATCAACGACAAGGCCACCGCTCTACTGGCGCTGCACCAGCCAGGAAACCCCGTCATTCTCCCCACCGTCTGGGATGCCTGGTCCGCAAATCTTGCGGTTGCGGCCGGTTTTGCAGCTCTGACCGTTGGCAGCCACCCGGTATCGGATTCCATCGGAAAGCCCGATAACGAGGGAATCACGTTCGGCGAGTTGGTACGCCGGATCAAGCAGATCACCGGCGCCGTCGACGCTCCGGTTTCCGTGGACATCGAGAGTGGATACGGACTTGAGCCCGCTGTGCTGATCGAAGGGCTGATCGATGCCGGCGCGGTCGGTCTCAACATCGAGGACACCGTGCACAGTGAGGGTGGCCGTCTTCGGGAGGCACAGGAGCACGCCGATTTTGTGGGTGGGCTTCGCCAGGCCGCCGACGCCGCAGGTGTCCACGTTGTTGTCAACGCGCGCACCGACCTGTTCGTGAAGCAGGTGGGCGACGAGGCTGACCGTGTTGACCGGGCCATTGCTCGCCTGAAACTGGCCGCCGATGCGGGAGCCGATGTTCTCTACCCCGTCGGACGGCACGACGACGCGGTCCAGCGGCGTCTGACGTCGGAGCTTCCGTTGCCGGTCAATGCAATCGGGATCCCGGATCAGGACGACCCGGCTAGTTTCGGCCCGCTCGGCGTCGCCCGCGTGAGCTTCGGGCCGTTCTTCCAAATGGCGTTGTCGACTCGGGCCAACGAGATTTTGGGGCGCTGGAAATAACAATGCAGAACGTGATGTCGCCAGGCCCGCTTCTCGATGCGCGTGGGCACCTCGTAGAGGCGGGCTGGGCGCCGTCGGAGGTCAAGACTTATCGGCGGTCGGCCGTCAAGGCGCCGAAGTTCAGGCTCAAGGAGTGGGACTACTACTGCGTGCTCACACCGGAATACGGGATTGCGCTGACCGTCGCGGACAACGGCTACATGGGGTTGCTCGGGGTGTCGTGGCTGGATTTCACCACTCCGGGTGAGGTCACGGAAAACGTGATGCTGCCCTTCCCAATGGGCAAACTTGGGTTGCCTTCCAGTGCCGATTCCGGCGACGTCGTTGTGTCGAAAGGTAAGGCGCGCTTCGAGTTCAGGCATGTCGACGGTTGTCGTCGCCTGATCGTGGACTACCCGGCATTCGACCATGGTAAGGGATTGCACGCCGATCTGTTTCTCGAAAGCCCCGCCGATGACCGCATCGCGATCGCCACACCCTTTCCGAAAGCTCCGCGGTCGTTCTACTACAACCAGAAAGTCAACTGCCTGCCCGCTACCGGCACCGTTCGGGTCGGATCGCAGCAGTTCGCGTTTGCTCCGGAAGTTGCCTTCGGAGTGCTGGATTGGGGCCGTGGAGTCTGGACCTACGACAACACTTGGTACTGGGGCTCGGCATCGGGATTGGTGAACGGCGAGCGCTTCGGCTTCAACATCGGTTACGGATTCGGAGACACCACAGCGGCCAGCGAGAACATCGTCTTTGTGAACGGTGTTGCGCACAAACTGGATCGCCTGGCGTTCGAGATTCCACGAACCTACGACGGTGCGCCGTGGAACTTCACGAGCAACGACGGCCGGTTCGAGATGAAGTTCGAGCCCATCATCGATCGCGCCGCGAAATTCGACGTGGGTGTCCTGCGGTCCATTCAGCACCAGGTGTTCGGCAGGTTCACCGGCACGGTTGGTCTCGACGACGGCACATCGGTGGAAGTTCGCGACCTCCTCGGGTTTGCGGAGGAAGTTCGGAACCGCTGGTAGGGGTGCTCGCTAGCGGGCGGTGTTCAGGTCTCCGTATACCGTTCGCCCCTCGAGGACGGTGGCGCGCACCTCGATGTCGGCCAATTCGGTGGGCGCCACATCGAGGGGATTGGCCGACAGCACAACAAGATCCGCGTAGGCGCCCGGGAAGATTGCGCCGATGCTCTCCTCGCTGAAGAGCTGCCATGCGGCGTTGACGGTATGAGCGCGCAGCGCAGCGTCGACGGGGATACGTTCCTCCGGCGCACGCACCTGGCCACTCGGCGAGAGTCGGGTGACCGCGTCCTGCATGTTCCGCAGCGGGTTGGCCGGGGTCACCGGGCCGTCGTTGTGGAATGTGAAGCGCTGCCCGGCGGCAAGGGCAGAACCTGCTGCCGCCCATGCTCCGCCGTGCTCGGGACCGAACAGATCGTCGACCAACACGTCGCCCCAGTAGTGCAGGTGATCGATGAAGATGCTGACGGTGACGCCCAGGTCAGCTGCCCGGCGGAACTGATCCGCGCGCATGGCGCCGACATGTTCGAGGCGCAAGCGGTGATCGGACCGCGGAAACTCCTGCAGCAGTTGCTCCCACGCGTCGAGAACCATCGTGATTGCGTTGTCGCCGTGGGCATGGCAGGCGATCTGCCACCCCTGCTCGAAGTAGGCTGCGCTGATGTCGTGGATCTGCTCGCCGGTGTAATTGGCATGACCGTGGGTGCAGGCGATGCCGAGTCCGCGAGTAGCGGCTGTGTCGAGGTACGGGAAGCTGGTTGCGACGTTGCCGACCCACGGTGAACCGTCCGACCACACTTTGATGCCGATCTGCTTGACCAGATCATCGCCCTCGCCGGGGGTGGCGTCCGTGGCGCGTTCCGGTGTCGACATTTCGTAGAGGCGGAACCTGGTGGTGAGCCCGCCCGCGTCGGCAATTGCCTTCAATGCCGGGCGCATTCGTGGGTCGAACGACATTTCGGCGACGGTGGTGATGCCGGCCGCATTGAGCCGGGCGCACTCGGCGGCCAACAGTTGGGGGTAGTCGCTCCCGATGGTCATCGCGTGGCCGGCAACGGCAAACACGGCCGGTGTCTCGTACGCCGCGCCGTCGAGTTCGCCCGAGGAATCGTGGCCGTACGATCCGCCGATCGGATCGGGGGTGTCGCGGGTGATCCCGGCCTGCGCTGCTGCTGCGGAGTTGAAGTATGCGACGTGGCCGGAGTTGTGCATGATCACGAGCGGGTGGTCCGGTGCGATCATGTCGAGCCACTCGAGCGTGGGCTCGGGTAAACCCGTCTGCAGCAGAGGATCCCAACCGTTGAGCGATGCACCGGCCGCGCCGTGGGCTGCAACGGTGTCGATGACCGTGGCAACAACGGTATCTGCGTCGGCGATCGTGACGGGGCGGATGTCGACCACTGCCGGTCCGAGCACGATCGCTTCTTCGAGTGGGTGCCCGTGCGGTTCGATGAATCCGGGGAGAACGCAGGCTGTTCCGACGTCCACCACGCGGGTGTTTACGCCGATGAGCGAGTCGATCTCGGTCCGCTCGCCGACTGCCGTGATCCGGCCACCGGTCACCGCCAGAGCGTTCGCGCGCGGAGCGTCCTCGTGCATCGTGACGATGTCGCCGTACAGAACCAGATCAGCATCCATGACAGTCCTCATCGGTTGTCGGCGTATGCCTGCAGGTGGGCTACCTGCTCGGGATCGAGTGACGGGCGGACCTTGTCGCGCGCGGTGGCAACGTCGGCGGCGGTCACGTCGGCGGCGTCCATGCTGCGGCGCATGGCTGCCAGGGCGGCTTCGCGCAACAGCGCTGAGCAGTCGGCTGCCGAGTAACCTTCCAGATCGACTGCCAGCGCGTCGAGGTCGACATCTTCCGCCAGCGGCACAGACTTACCCGACGCCTTGAGAATTGCCTTGCGCGCGTCCGCGTCCGGCGGTGGAACAAATACAAGGCGTTCCAGTCTGCCTGGCCGCAGCAGTGCGGGGTCGATCAGATCGGGGCGGTTGGTGGCGCCCAACACCACGACATCACGCAGTGGCTCGACGCCGTCCATCTCCGTCAGCAGGGCTGCGACGACGCGATCCGACACCCCGGAGTCCGAGCTCTGCCCGCGTCGCGGGGCGAGGGCGTCGATTTCGTCGAGGAAGATCAGCGAGGGAGCGGAATCGCGGGCGCGCTGGAACAATTCGCGCACCGCTTTTTCGGATGCGCCCACCCACTTGTCCATCAGCTCGGCACCCTTGACGGCATGCACACTCAGGTGTCCCGAGCTGGCAAGGGCGCGAACAAGATACGTCTTACCGCAGCCGGGAGGGCCGTAGAGGAGGACGCCGCGGGGCGGGTCGACGCCAAGGCGGGCAAAGGAATCGGGGTGCTGCAGCGGCCAGAGCACTGCCTCCGTAAGCGCCTGCTTGGTTTCGACCATGTCGCCGACGTCGTCGAGAGTGACGCTGCCGATGGACAGTTCTTCGGTACTGGACCGCGACAGTGGCCGAATCACCTCGAGTGCTCCGACGAGGTCGTCCTGCGTGATCTCCGGCGCTTCGGCGGATTTGGACGCTCTGGTCGCGGCTCGCAGCGCGGCTTCGCGGCACAACGCGGCGAGGTCGGCAACCACAAAGCCGGGTGCGCGGGAGGCGATGGCGTCGAGTTCGAGTGTGCCGGTGGGAACTCTGCGGAGCAACAGTTCGAGGAGTGCCTTGCGGGTGGCACCGTCGGGCAGGCTCAGGGAGAGTTCACGGTCGCACAGATCTTGACCGCGCAGGCGGGCGTCGACGGCTTCGGGGTGTGCGGACGTGGCGACAAACGCGATGCCGGGGGTGGCGACGGCGCTGCGCAGCTGTTCGAGGATGAGCGCGGAGACAGGTTCGGGTGTGGCGGGCAGTAATGCGTCGATATCGGTGATCAGGAGAACCCCACCGCCGCGCACACCGGCTACGGCGTCGACGATGCGCTGGAGTCGGGTATTCGCTTCGGTTGCACCGACTCCGGGGCCGTCGAGTTCCACCAGCTTTCGCGCCGAGAGAACTGATCGGGCGAGTGTGGCTTTTCCGACGCCGGCGGGTCCGGTGATCAGAACACCGAGGTGCGGGGAGGCGCCGAGTGTGCGCAGCAGTTCCGGTTCGTCGAGCGCCAGGCCGAGCCACTCGGTGAGTTTGGCGGCCTGGGCCTGTGCGCCCACGAGGTGGTCGAGGGGAACGGCAGGGGTGGGCTCGGCAGGGACAGACACAGTGGCACTGGAAACAACACGGGCAACGCCGGCGGGACTGGCTGTTCCCCAGTCCACCGCCGAATTCGGCTGCACACTCACCGGCCCACCGGCCGGGTCGACGCCGGTGACGGTGAGCAGTTCCGACGTCCAGGCGACACCGAAGGTGCGGGAAAGAGCTTGAGTGGCTTCGGAAGTGCTGGTGCCCGGGCCCAAGTCGCGGGGGAGAAGCGAGACGGTATCGCCGACGCTCACCACCTTGCCGAGCAGGGCTTGGCGCAGGACGGTGGGGCTGATCGAGCGGGTTGCCATGGTGGAACCGGTGACGGAGACGGATCGTGCTCCGTACACCGTCACCGGACCCACCACGACGGACGAGTTCTCGGTGAGCCCCACGTTGGACATCGTGACGTCGTCCAACAAGATCGTGCCCGCCGGTGTGCCGGTGGGGGCCCGCCCCACCACGGCAGCAGTTCCGCGTGCGCCCATCAAGGCGATGGCATCCCACTCACGGATACCCAACGCTGCCAAGGCTTCGGGATGCAGGCGCACGACACCGCGTCGTAAATCTGCTGCGGAGGTGTTGAGTCGGACAGTCAGGGCGAGTTCCGGCGAAGTCACTCCCCGAGACTACGTCCTGAGCTAGCGAGGCCGACGCAAGCCGAGGCGCACCATCGAGCGTCGTCCACCCGCTGTGGGTTGACGACGGATCGCCCGGCGCTCCGACGGCTTGATGTCCCACGTTTCCGGCCGCGCCGCCACCCAGCGCTTGGAGCGGACGGCAAAGGGAATGTGAACCAGGTAGATCGCAATGAGAACGATCAACAGCACGTACGGGAAGGTGATCAGTGCGGCCGCGGTCAAGGCCACGAGGACCAGCAGCGTGGCAGCCATGTGCGGCGGCACGGATACCGATTTCATGGCCAGGGTCGGGATGCGGCTGACGATCAGAGCTGCCGAGAACAACATCCAGATGACTACAACTACCTGCGACGACCACCACCCGTCACCCCATTGGATGGTTGCAGCCAGGGGGGTGAGGGCGATCAGGGCGCCTGCGGGCGCTGGCACTCCGACAAAGTACTCGCGGGCATATGCGGGGACGTCGTCTTCGTCGAGCAGGGTATTGAACCGGGCCAGGCGCAACACGATGCTGACGGCGTAGACCAACGCGATGATCCAGCCGAAGTTGGTGTCGTCCAACAACGTCACGTACAGGACCAATGCCGGGGCAACGCCGAACGAGATGGCATCGGACAGCGAATCGAGCTCGGCACCGATCTTGCTGGTCGCGTCGAGAAGGCGGGCGATCCGGCCGTCGAGTGAATCGAGGACCGCCGCAGCACCGACCATCGCGAGCGAGATGCCAGGCTCTCCGTCGAGTGCGAACTTGACGGCGGACAGGCCCGCACACAGAGCGAGGATGGTGATGACGGACGGCAACAGCCGCACGGCTTGGGTGCGTTTTGGCACCTTCATGGCCGGGCTGGTTGTCACCACCGGTCTCTTCACGGCTGGCTTCATTCTCGGTGTCTTCACGGCAGTTGCGCGATGACGGTTTCAGCGCCAATTGTGCGCTGACCTGGTTCGACCAGCAAGGTCGTTCCGGCCGGGAAGTACGTGTCGACGCGCGATCCGAAGCGGATCAGACCGTAGGTGTCACCGATGGGAAGGGCATCGCCGACACCGGCGTAGCAGACGATACGACGCGCGAGCAGACCGGCGATCTGCACGACGGCAACGTCGTGTCCGCTCGCGGTCTCGATGAGCATGCTGTTGCGCTCGTTGACCTCGCTGGCGTCGGCCAGGTCTGCGGAGAGGAACTTGCCAGGCTGGTGAACAACCGTCTTGACGGTGCCTCCGACGGGAGCGCGCTGGACGTGTACGTCCAGAACCGACAGGAAGATGCTCACGCGGGGGCGAGGTTCGCTGCCGAGGTTCAGTTCGGCAGGCGGGACGGCATTGTCGACCAGTGCGACCTCGCCGTCGGCCGGGGCCACGACGACGCCGATGCGGTTGGGCGGTACCCGGTGCGGGTGACGAAAGAACGTGGCGCACGCAGCTGCAGACACAAGGCCGGCTCGGCGCACCCACTTACGGTTGCGACCCAGGGCTGCAACACCCAGCGGAGCCAGCACAAACGGTAGACCGGCGGGATGAAGCGGCGGAATCGCATGCCGAACCAGATCGACGATATGTCCGATTCCGGTGGGTTGCGGGGTTCCGGGGGGTGTGGGTCGGCGTGCCACAGGCTCCTCTAACTACTCGGTCGGTGTACTGCTGGCCGCACAGACACTACGGGGCGTCGTGCATCACTAGATTACGTGAGGCATCCGTTACTGCGGCATCTGTTGTTGCGGCACCCGGTATCGTCCGCCCCAGATCATGTAGGCGCAGTAGCCGAGCACACCGACCAGATAGAGAACGGTCGGGGCGACGAGGAGCCAGGTATCGACGGAACCATCCGTCGATGTGCCCGCGACCGCTGCCATCCAGGCAAGTAACAGTGCGGTGGCAGCGCCGAGCCATTCGAGGTCTTCGGAAATTCTTCGATCGAACTCGGCGCGATTGACCGGGTCCGTCCAGTATCGATGGTTCGCGATGCTGATCGCGTGCCCAGGAACACGGGGGATCAGGAACCTCGCTGACCCGAACGCGAGAGTGAGACCGAGACAGATTCCGCCGATCGGACCGAGGAACGACCACTTCGAATCCCACCGGGTTACCGCACCGGACGCGTCGAAGTGACCGGGAATCTCGTAGGCAACTCTATTACTTGTGCGCAGCCTGTAGCGGCATCAAGTACGAGAAGTACCCGGCGTAGTCGGTGGTGCGGATAGCAAGAGGCAGTGCCGCGCCGCTCGCCCGAATCACCAGTGCCCGACCGGGTTGCGCTGCCGCGGCCTCGCGTAGTCGCTGCCGATCGACCAGCACTCGGAACCTCTCTGCGGGAACCACGTCAGCCGGATCGATCCGAGCGCTTCCGTTGCCGTCGACGCTTACGATCGCTGTTTCCGTGGAGCCGTTGAGCAGGGCCGCCAATTGGTCACCTCTCAGTTCGGTTGCGCCACGGTCTTCGCGCAGGATGCGATGGTCCGGAAATTCACCGTCCTCGATGAGTGGGCTCGACACCGATCCACCGGGATAGGACGCGGTCACCGATCGGGTGGCGAAGGTGAGCGTCACGACTCCGGCGATGCCTCGCATCCTTCGCGCAAAGGCGAGCGGAACGATTGCCGAGACGGTCAAATTGGATCGCACGCTCACTTCTGCGACCGCTAGCCGGTACCGATCAGTGGTGACAAACGCCGCGACACCGTCGTGAATGTCGATATGTACTCCGCGAAGGATCGGGAACTCCGAATCGGCGTCCACCGCAAACAGCACGGCGTCGAGTGCGCGTCGTACATCCCAGGAATCGAGGGTGACGCCGGTTGCGGTCGGCCGTGAATCGATGAGCCGATGGATTCGATCGAGTTCGGCGCGGGCGTCGGCGAGCCCGTCTTCGAGATTGCGCAAGTGCGCGTCCAATCGGGAGTGTGGGTCCGGCCCGGTCAGGACGGCTGTCATTTCCCGAATCGGGACACCGACGCGCCGCATGCCCGCGATCAGGCGAGCATCACGGAGTTGGTCGTCGGTGTACCAGCGATAACCAGTATGCGGGTCGACGGAGTGCGGAACCAGCACGCCTTCCTTGTCGTAGAAGCGCAGCGCACTGATCGGTAGCGCCGACGCCCTCGCCATCTCACCGATTGTCAGGAGCGCAGGGGTCAGGAGCGCTGGTCTAGTGGTCACGATCGAATTCTGCCCGCAATCGCGCGATGCCGCCCCGAACCATCCGGCCGTATCCGTCGTCGGTCAGTGTTCCGGCCGCGTCTTCGGCCTTGGTCAGATGCTCGTGAGCTTCGGCGACTCGACCGAGTTTGTTGTAGTCGGCGGCCAGGTTGAGGTGCAACGACGGGTAGAAGCCGGCAACCTGCAGCGTCGAATGGTGTTCTTGCGCCCGAGCATCGGTCAGCGAATCAGCCGCTTCCAGTGCACGCAGATCCCACTGAAGTTCGTCGGCAGGGTCGTCTTGAACGTCGGCCATGTAGTGCGCGAGGGTGACAACGTGCAGCGGATCAGTGCCGACGTCGCGCCACACGTTTTCGAAGGCAGAGCGAGCCCCGGCCCGATCGCCGGAGCTCGCCATTTCTTGTGCCTGCAGTATTCGGTTCATCACGGGATCCATGAAAGGGATCCTGGAGTCTCGACCTGGTTGAGGGTCAAGCGAGAACGCTGGCTGCTTCCGCTTCCTTCTTCACACGCTCGAGAGTGGCGTTCATGCCCTTGACGAGTTCGACCTCGAAGCTGTCGTTGCCACCGAAGACCGTCTTGACCAGGAACTGCGAGACCTGGGACGTTCCGGTGGGAGCTTCACGGCGCTCGGTGAGCTTGGTTCCGGTTTCGGTCGCTTCGATGTTGTACGACCAGATGGTGCGGTTCTCGGCGATGCGGAACGCGACGGACTTGTTGGGCTCGAACCGAACAACCTTCGCTGTTGTCGGCCAGACGAGAAGGCCCTTGCGGTTGATGTTCAGGGTCTTGGCACCCTCACGGACGGTTCCACCGATGACCTTCATCTTCTTGCACTGGGGGCTCCATTCGCCCATCCGCTGCAGGTCGGCGACGATGGCCCACACATCCTGCGGGGATGCATTGATGTCGATGCTGGCTTCGAGGGTGTTGGACAATGGTTTCTCCAGTCAATTTGATGATACGGCGAGTTACAAACACTTTTGCCGACGGTACGCGATACGTCAATACCCGATGTGCCTCAGGTCACCCTACGGCCAGGTCGCAGGGGTGGGCGGGAGGCTGGCGGCCGGTAGCGGACAATAGACGGCGCACGCATGCCTGCCATCCGACTGGAGTACCGAGTGAACACCGACGCCTTGCCCGACGAACGGGCCGGACTCAAGAGGGGGCTGACGGCGCGGCACATTCGTTTCATTGCTCTGGGATCGGCAATCGGAACGGGACTCTTCTACGGCAGTGCCGAAGCGATCAAGCGCGCCGGGCCGTCGGTTCTGCTGGCATACCTGATCGGTGGCCTCGCGGTGTACCTGGTGCTGCGCGCTCTCGGTGAGATGGCGGTACGCAACCCAGTCTCCGGTTCGTTCAGCGAATACGCCAACCAGCATCTGGGTCCGCTCGCCGGATTCATGACGGGGTGGACGTACACATTCGAGATGGTGATCGTCTGTCTTGCCGACGTCACAGCGTTCGGCCTGTACATGCAGTTCTGGTTCCCGGACGTGCCACGCTGGATCTGGGTTCTGGCCGTCGTCTTCTTCATCGGCGCCCTGAACCTGTTGAGCGTCAAGGTGTTCGGTGAGCTCGAGTTCTGGTTCACGCTCGTCAAGATTACCGCCATCATCGCGATGATCGTGGGTGGTATCGCCATCATCGTGTTCGGATTCGGCGTGCACGACACCGACGCGGGAGTCAGCAACCTGTGGTCGGACGGCGGATTCTTCGCTACGGGAATCGGCGGGTTCCTCGCGTGCTTTGCAATCGTCATGTTTGCGTTCGGCGGCACCGAAATCATCGGAATCACTGCCGGTGAGGCAGAAGACCCGGCGCGGACCATCCGAAAAGCGGTCAACACCGTTCCGGTACGCATCATTCTCTTCTACGTCTGCACCCTCGCAGTCATCATGATCATCATTCCGTGGCAGACCATCACCAGCGACAACAGTCCCTTTGTGCAGATCTTCGAGAACCTCGGATTGGGCACCGCTGCTTCGATACTCAACATCGTGGTCATCACCGCGGCGCTGTCCGCCATCAACAGCGACGTGTTCGGCGCCGGCCGCATGATGTTCGGCATGTCCCACGCCGGTCAGGCCCCGCAGGTCATGAAGAAGGTGTCCCGCAACGGAGTTCCGTGGATGACTGTAGTGATCATGACCGTCGCCTTGTTGGTCGGCGTGGTGCTCAACTACCTGATCCCGGACCAGGTTTTCCTCGTGATCGCGTCGCTCGCGACCTTCGCCACCATCTTTGTGTGGGTCATGATTCTGCTGTCGCAGTTCCGTTCACGCCGCCAGATGAGTGCCGACGAAACAGCGGCACTGAAGTTTCCAGTGCCGCTGTGGCCGTACGGTCAGATCTTCGCGATCGGTTTCCTGGTGTTTGTCATCATCCTGTTGGGCGTCATTTCCGACACCCGTGTTGCCCTACTGGTGGGCGCCGGATGGCTCGTGCTGCTGGCCGGCGCGTACTACAAATGGGTGAAACCAGCCGTCAGCGCAGCGGATCGAAGTGGCGCATCACAGTAGGCATCGTGCCTGCCGTCATCGACTCCGCCATCATCTTTCCGGTCAACGGACCCAACGCGATTCCCCACATCCCGTGACCACCCGCGACATGGACGCGCGGCGACTTCGTAGCACCGATCAACGGCAACCCGTCAGTGGTGCAGGGACGTGATCCGACCCATTCCTCGTCACGCGCAGTCCAGTCGATGCCGCGGAGCATGGGCTTTGCGGCATCGATGATCGCCTGCACGCGACGCGGATCCAACGGTGCGTCTGGGCTGCGGAATTCCATCATTCCGGCGACTCGGAAGCGGTCGTGCAGCGGCGTGCAGGCAACCCGCTGAGTGGGGAAGTACACCGGGTTCTTGGGCAGGTGATCGGGTGTGACGCTGAAGCTGTATCCGCGTCCCGCCTGCACCAGCTTGCGAACACCGAACGGCGCTGCCAGCTTGTTCAGTCGAGCGCCACTGGAAATCACGACTGCATCTGCTGCACGCGAATCACCGTTGGCGGAGCGAACACTCACGCCGTCGGCACGGTCGTCGATTGACGCCACATCGAAGCCGGTGATGATGTCGGCGCCACGTTCACGGACAGCGTCGGCCAAAGAGTTCACGAATTGCGGGGGATCGATGAAACGCTGACCACGCAGCCGGATTCCGGCCTTCACGCCGGTGCCGAGGGTCGGCTCGAGCGAGTGGATCGCATCGTGGTCGAGGAGATCGAAGTCGACCTCGCCGCCGGCGGCCTCCACATGACGGAACTCCTCGACCAGGTTCTCGCGATCCTGCTCCGACGCAAACGCCGCGAGAAACGGATCAGCCAGTCGGGTGTGCTCCTTGACGCCACCGTCGGCAAGTTCGTCGAATGCGCCCAGCGCGGTTCGGTTGACCTCCGTGTAGACGGACATCGCTTCCTGCCACTTCGAGGGCGTGCAGTGGCGAGCAAATCCGACCAGGAACCGGATCAGTTTCAGATCGGTTGTCAGCGGAACATACACCGGCGACGAC
This sequence comes from Rhodococcus globerulus, assembly GCF_019334125.1. Taxonomy (NCBI): domain Bacteria; kingdom Bacillati; phylum Actinomycetota; class Actinomycetes; order Mycobacteriales; family Nocardiaceae; genus Rhodococcus; species Rhodococcus globerulus. The sequence continues at coordinate 2,417,347 of NZ_CP079698.1, read as the reverse complement.
GGGCTGAGCATCGCGCGCAGGCCGTACTGAAGGACTGCAGGTTCGGGGAGCGGAAGCGTGAGAGCGGGCGCGAGCCAGCCGGCATTTCCCCAGCTGGCATCAGCGGCGACGCCATCTCGATCGACGACGGTGACGTCGACTCCACGTTCCTGGAGGAACCAGGCCGTCGACAATCCGACCATGCCTGCGCCGACCACGACCACACGATCGGGGCTCTGACGAGTTCCCATGACCTGCTCCTTTAGCTCCGTTGACATGCGAGACGCCGGTCACACCGGCCTGTTTCAAGCATGGGCTGAGGGGAGGGCAAAAGGAGTGGCCGTTCGGCCACAGGTAGAGATCAGGCGTTGTGCATATGCACAACGGGCGTTCAATTCCGCAGTTTGAACTGGAGCATCAGGATCAGTCGAGTGTCCGCGTCGGTCAGGTCAACACCACACATGTCCTTGCAGCGGCGTAGCCGATTGCGCAGGGTGTTGGGGTGAACGTGCAGTGCTGCGGAAGAATTCGCGACATCACCGCCCTTGTCGAGGAAGGTGCGGGCCGTGGCGACAAGTTCGCTGCCGTGCCGACGGTCGTGCTCGTCCAACGCGCCAAGGGGTGTGGCATCGCCCAGTCCGTCGAAGATGTCGGCGACATGCAATGCCAGTACAGACGCCAAGGTGTCGTTCATTCCCGCGACAATCCCGCCGGACCGGTTGTGCCGCAGCGCGCCCAGAACATGGTCGGCGTCGGCGCGCGATAGATGGCATTCGCTGGCGGATTTCACAGTTCGGCCCACCGCCACGGCAAGTTGTGCGCGTTCGCGGGCGCGACCGAGGAAGTCCTCCAGCAATCGGCGGGTGTTCGCTTCGTCAGCGGAGACAACAAGATACGTCGCGTCGATCAACTGCGCGATCACGGCGTCGACGGCCAATGTGTCGAGATACAGACCCAACGACGCCGCGACGGTGCTCGGCATGAAACCGGCTGTCGCGCCAACCGCTACAACGGTCAGCGGTCCGCGCAGTCGCAAGTCCTCGGCGGCGCGGAATGCTTGCTCACCGCCGCCGATCAGTGCTTTTACTCGCTCGGTCTGGCGTCGTCTGGTGCTGTTGATCCGGTCCCGCTCGGACGCGATGTGCTCCGCAACCACGGGCACAGCAGCGCGAAGTGTCGATTCCTGGGACGGCGTCGGCTCGCCGGCGAGTGCCACCCAGATAGACCCGACGGCAATGTTGTTCTCTCGCACGGCGATGACAAGCCGGGGAGTGATCGCCGGATCGTCGAGGTTGACGTAGATAGGGTCCGTCTCGCGATGGAGGCGTTCGAAAACACCTGCATTCGAGAGTAGTTCGCGAATTCTGCCGGGTACCTGCCGGCCGAGGATGGTTCCGATCCGAGCCTCGTCCACGGCTTGTTCACCACCGGAGTAGGCAAGGACGGTCGAGTTCTCGTCCTCGATGGTGACGGGGGCTCCGAGTAATTCCGCCAAGGATCCCGCGACGCTGAAGAGATCGTCGTCGCGCAGGTCCATGAGGCTGAGCCTACTGAGCCGGTTCGTTTCTTGTGGTGCGACGCGTAGGGGTTGCAACTATAGGCTGGTGCAATGGCTGACATCGAAGGTGTTCTGTTCGACATCGACGGAGTCCTGCTCACGTCATGGCAGCCCATCGAGGGTGCCGGCGAGGCGGTCCGCGATGTGCGTAGTCGGGGCTTGGCGTGTGGGTTTCTCACCAACACCACCTCCCGCAGTTCGACCCTGATTGCGGAGGGACTGTGTGACGCGGGAATTGCGGTCGAACCCAGCCAGATTGTGACCGCAGCAAGGCTCACGGCGGAGTACGTGCGCACCACATATCCCGACGCGAAGGCCTGGGTGCTCAACAACGGCGATGTGTCCAGCGACCTCGAGGGAATCGAACTGGTCGACAAGAACCCTGATGTTGTCATCCTCGGCGGCGCAGGTCCCGAATTCACTCACGAGGCCCTGAGTCAGGTGCTCGAATATTTGCTCGACGGTGTCCCGGTGGTCGCGATGCACCGCGGAATGATGTGGGAGACAGATACGGGCTTGAGGATCGACACCGGAACGTACTTACCGGGTTTCGAGGAAGTTGCCGGCGTCAATATCGCGGCCGTCGGCAAGCCGTCGCTCACGGGCTTTCTCGCGGCCACCGAATTGATGGACGTCGACGCCGAAGCGACGGTCATGGTGGGAGACGATCTGATCGGTGACATCCTTTCGTCGCAAAGGGTCGGGTTGACCGGAGTTCTGGTGCGTACCGGCAAGTTTCGGCAGGCAGTGCTCGAATTGGCAACGCAACAGCCGGACTATGTCATCGATTCCGTGGCGGATCTACCGGGATTGTTGGAAACCTTGCTCGAGTCGTGACCTGCAAAGCGTGACGGACGTCATGTGAGCGGGTACTCTCGCGCCCGAATCCATGAACGTGTTCCAAGAAGGAGTTTTCTATGCCCTTGATCTCGTCAGTCTGGTTCCGCCGCTCGTCCTCACGAGTTAACGGAAGTACCAGTAGTCGGTTGGGGGGCCGCCTGGCGAGAACAGGGGCTGTGGTGACCGCGGGGATGGGCTTGGTTGCGGGGCTGGCGCTGGCCGGCGGGGGAGTCGCTTCGGCTGCGCCCGTTACCTGTGTGTCGCCGCCGTTGGTAAACGACATCCAGGTATCGGACACCGCGAGCTGTGGCGCACAGGCTGTTGGTGCGGGACGCTCGCAGGCCGGTGCCATGGAGAGCGGAACAGCTGTCAGCGTCTCGGCTGACAACAGCTACACCAACACTTACGCCAACGGTTTCGGAACGGCTCTCGGCGCTTCGCGCGGCAACGGTCAGGCGCACGCCTATGCACTCGGTGGCGGCATCGCCCGCGCCGGTGCGGCCGACGGAAACTTCACCGTTGCCATCGCCGGTTGGGGAGCGGGAGCGACGGCTGACGCCAACGGAGTCAACTGCATGGGCAACTTGTCCTTCGCTGTGAACTTCACCAACGGACAGTTCTGCATCGCCGGCTGAGCCTTGACCTTGCACTCGGCACGCTCGAGTGCTAAAAATGCAATTGGCACTCGCGAGCTGTGAGTGCCAGGTCGAGTCAGTGAGACCGGGATCCATCGACACCCCCGGTCGTCCGTCGCGGGCACTGACTTAAGACCACAGGCTAGATGGGTGACCTAAGCAAAATTCGGTCGCCCTGTGCCGATGAGGTGACCCGACGAGCGGTCACCTTGTGTGTCACCCCCTATCCGGAGGATCACTTCGCAATGGCAAAGATCATCGCGTTCGACGAAGAGGCACGTCGCGGCCTCGAGCGAGGCCTCAATGCCCTCGCCGACGCTGTCAAGGTGACGTTGGGCCCCAAGGGTCGCAACGTCGTTCTCGAAAAGAAGTGGGGCGCCCCCACGATCACCAACGATGGTGTTTCCATCGCCAAGGAGATCGAACTCGACGACCCGTACGAGAAGATCGGCGCGGAGCTCGTCAAGGAGGTCGCCAAGAAGACTGACGACGTCGCTGGCGACGGCACCACCACCGCCACCGTCCTCGCACAGGCATTGGTCCGCGAAGGCCTGCGTAACGTCGCAGCCGGCGCGAACCCGCTCGGCCTCAAGCGCGGCATCGAGAAGGCTGTCGAGGCTGTCACAGCTCGCCTGCTCGAAACCGCCAAGGAGATCGACACCAAGGAGCAGATCGCTGCTACCGCCGGTATTTCCGCAGGCGACCCGTCCATCGGCGAGCTCATCGCCGAGGCAATGGACAAGGTCGGCAAGGAAGGCGTCATCACGGTCGAGGAGTCCAACACCTTCGGCCTGCAGCTCGAGCTCACCGAGGGCATGCGCTTCGACAAGGGCTACATCTCGGCGTACTTCGCCACCGATGCAGAGCGTCAGGAAGCCGTCCTCGAGGACGTCTACATCCTGCTCGTCAGCTCCAAGATCTCCACGGTCAAGGACCTGCTGCCCCTGCTGGAGAAGGTTATCCAGTCCGGCAAGCCGCTCCTGATCATCGCCGAGGACGTCGAGGGCGAAGCTCTCTCCACCCTCGTCGTCAACAAGATCCGTGGCACCTTCAAGTCTGTTGCCGTCAAGGCTCCCGGCTTCGGTGACCGTCGTAAGGCTCAGCTCGCCGACATCGCCATCCTCACGGGTGGCGAGGTCATCAGCGAAGAGGTCGGACTCTCCTTGGAGACCGCAGGCCTCGAGCTCCTCGGCCAGGCACGCAAGGTTGTCATCACCAAGGACGAGACCACCATCGTCGAAGGTGCCGGCGACGCCGACGCCATCGCAGGTCGCGTCAGCCAGATCCGCGCTGAGATCGAGAACAGCGACTCGGATTACGACCGCGAGAAGCTGCAGGAACGTCTGGCCAAGCTGGCCGGCGGCGTTGCAGTCATCAAGGCAGGCGCAGCAACCGAGGTTGAGCTCAAGGAGCGCAAGCACCGCATCGAAGATGCAGTGCGCAACGCTAAGGCAGCTGTCGAAGAGGGCATCGTCGCCGGTGGCGGCGTAGCACTCATCCAGGCAGCTCCCGCCCTGGACGACCTCAAGCTCGAAGGTGACGAGGCAACCGGCGCGAACATCGTTCGCGTTGCACTGTCCGCTCCGCTCAAGCAGATCGCATTCAACGCAGGCCTCGAGCCCGGCGTTGTTGCGGACAAGGTCTCCAACCTGCCCGCAGGTCACGGCCTCAACGCTGCGACCAACGAGTACGAAGACCTGCTCGCTGCAGGCATCAACGACCCGGTCAAGGTCACCCGCTCGGCACTGCAGAACGCAGCGTCCATCGCGGCTCTGTTCCTGACGACCGAAGCTGTTGTCGCTGACAAGCCGGAGAAGTCTGCTCCCGCAGGCGATCCCACCGGCGGCATGGGCGGCATGGACTTCTGAGTCCATCCCCTTAGCTCCTAGAAGCCCGGTCCACCATTTGGTGGGCCGGGCTTTTGCGTGGGCGGGGTCGAGTGCGGGTGTGCCGCAAAATGGAACCCACGTTCACTACAAGATGGCTCGATGTTGCAGACCAAAGCAATTAGCCTGTGGCATCCGAATTGCCTGAGTGATCCCATCCGCCACCCAGCACAAGAACTGGATATTGGCGGAGCCACAGTACAGTCACGACCGCTATTCCTTGTCGGTGACTGCATTGGGCATCTGGATACTGGATCGCAAGCATTGCTCAGTGCGGATGGCGAATGTAGGGCGCGACGGGAAGGTTCCACGGGGCACGGCTGCACCATGGTCGATCGAGCAAACCGATGCGGCCGGCGAAGTGAAAGGCGACGGGCGGAGTGAACCCTTATCCCGACCGACGGGTCCATCCGATAGTTCGATTTGAGAGGGGCGATTCGTAGACTGGACAAAGCCCTGCACATCGCTAGCGACCGTCGACGTATAGACCGCGTGATATTACGAACAAAGCTCGCTGGGTTCGGATCGCAGATCTTCTTACTGTCGAGTAGTTGTCTGCGCGGTGCTGGCAACAGATTTGCGCGACGATTCAGAATAAGTTCGATCTCTTTGCCGAGGCGGGGTATTTCGCGATTAGATCTGTCCCTGAGCTGGCATCAGTCCGGGTACCCGGCCCAATTGCGATGCATGGTTACGACAAGTTGCACCGAAAGAATCCACTGCTGATCTAGGCTGCCACTTCTCGATGTGCAGGCGAGGGTTCGACGTCTTGCGAACCAAGTCGGTGTAGGTTGATTCTCTAGGCGGAAAGTTTCACGGAGATCTTGCGGCGCATGCTCCCGGCGATTCGAAGTGTTCACTGGCGCTAGTACTTTCGGTGGGTGTGTTGGATTGGGGTGCACCTGAGTCCTAGTACTTTCGGTGGATGCGAAGTGGCCTAATTCCGATGTGTCCGGCCCAAACTTGGTGGGATGCTTCATGAGTCGATTTTATGTGCCGAAACATATTGGTAGACAGTCTAAGTAACTGTCCTTGGGGCGAGGCTCGGTGAAGAGTGTGGGTGTGCACGGTTGCTTGAGTACTGCAGGGTGCGGATTTGCATGCTTTCGTTCGGCGACCGCACGGGTGATTTTTCGCAGTTCTGAACACCTGACCAGCGAAAATAGAACAGGTTTCAAAATTGCCGAAAAAACTTTGCCAAAAGTTCGCAAAATCGGACTCGCCTGCATTAGCCTTACCCCAGTCGCAGCCGCAGAAGGGGTAAGCCCGCAGGACTTGTGGTCGCAGCGCCACTGACTTTCCTATGTGTGACCTTTCTGTTGTTGTGTATGCATCAAAAGTCCAGGGAAGATGTTCAATGTCTAAATAAGCCTTCCAGGATCTACAGAAAGGCGGGAATCGGTATGCTTGCAATGTTTCTCCAGACGGCGGCTACATTGGTTAGTGATTTGGTTGCCAATGTATGGTCGGGATCATTTATGCCCGGAGTCGACGGCGTCACGGGTTCGCTGGTTTCATTCATTGAACTCAGCTGACGGAGAATACGAGTTTTTTCCGAACGTTCTTTGACTACAGGAGTGAATGATGGACCTGGGATCGATAGCCGAAATGTTTAAGCCACCGTATGGTGATTTGGTCAAGACGATAATCGGGATGGCAGCGTTCATGCCATTCGTGGCATCGTTTGACTTCGGTTTTCAATGGTGAACTGCAACAATCGTAGCGAGGTGGAGAGATAGTGGATACTGCAAGTTTGATGGGCGTGATCGGGAGTTTTGACGTGGGGTCGCTTACGCCCGTACTGACGAACGTGACCGTAGTGATTCAGGGTGTTTTCTCCGTCATCTCGGCTGCGATCGATGTCGCGGTTAGTGGATCCGTTGCTTCGGCCGGAAGCATCCAAACCGTCCTCGGCTCTGTGGCCGGCCAGTAATAAGGAGAAGAATACAATGTTCGATATATTTCTGGCCTACATTTCTGACCTGGTCAATTTCGGATCGGTTGACCTCGTAGGTACGTTTGGGAAGTTCTTTGACACCTTGTCCGCAGATCCCGGAATTTAGCGAGAGGATAATCTGATGCTTGAAAAATACATGGTTGGAATGATCTCGTGGTTTTCGGGCGTGCTCGGCCTGGTCTCCACTGGCAGCAAGATGATCAAGGACCCGCCCGCCAAGTAGTCAGGCTGGGGTGGAATGACGACCTCCGTCGGTCTACCGAGTGAACTGGTCCTTCCGCCCCAAACTCCTGAGATTCCCGAGGTTCCCATTGACCTCGGGAATTTTCGGTTTCAGAAGCATGAATATATCGCCAGGCACCGCTACGTGAGGAGCGCCCATGAGACTGTCCAACCTTTCGATTGCAAGAGTAATGCAATTGAATCCACGCGACGCCGACTTCATCTACAACGAAGCCGACGGGCATCTGGGACACCTCATCGGCGTGTATTTTTTCGAAACCTCGCAGCGCCCGCAAGCGGAATTCTCAGAGGAACAGGCTGTCGAATGGGTGACCGCGCGGCTCGGGCACAATCGAATGTTCACGCAACGCATCCAACGCACGCCACTGGGCCTCGAACATCCACATTGGGTGCCCGACCCAGATTTCGATGTCCGTAACCACGTTCGCGTCACCGATATCACGGAGTCCGGCTGGGCCCCGTTGCAGAAGCCGCTCAGCGCATTGTTGACCTCGAGGATGGATCTGACTCGACCGCCATGGGAGTTGCATTTCTTCAACGGAATAGAGGGGCTCGATGATCTGCCTGGTCGGCTGACGGCGGTGGTGCTCAAATCGCATCACAGTGGCGCTGATGGTATTGCCATCAAGATGCTGGGTGAAACCATTTTCTCGGATAGGTTGCGGCCGGCCGAGTTCGAGCCCACAGTGCCGTTCTTGAAGGCACGCATGTTGCTCGAGTCGGCGCTGGGCTTTCCGCAGCAATTACTGCGATTTGCGCGGCATGTCCCCGGCAATCGGGAAGCTGCCAGGGCCGTAGATGCGGCCCAGGCAGCTGGCGAATGGGTCGAGAGCTATCACGAAACTCCGGCCACCCGTTTCAATGGCAAGGTGAGTGGATCCGGGACACTGGAGCAGATCACGCTGCCAGGGGCGGAGGTTCGGCAGGTTAAAGCGGCAGTTCCTGGGGCCACAATCAACGATGTTCTGTTGGCAGTCGTCGGTGGCGCACTGGCGCGCTATCTCACCGAAAAGGGAGAGAAGCACAAGGGTTCTCTGGTCGCGATGGTGCCGCGGTCCATGCGCAAGGTTGAGGAGTGGGAGTCGGCAAATCAGTTGGTCACACTGGCCATCGACATGCACACCGACGTCGAGGATCCGTTGGAACGGGTGGCGCACATTGCGGACTCTGCGCGCTCGGAGAAGACTCGCACTTCTCACCTCGCAGTACGACGTTTGAGTGCCGCAGTGGAGACGGCACCGGCGCCATTGCTGCGGTTGATGGCATATACGCGAGGGAAAAACTCGCACGAACTCAGCCGCCCTCGCTATATGCACACCATGGTGAGCAACATTCCTCTCTCCGTCGAGGGGTTGACCTTGAACGGCGCGCCGGGCGCGGCAGTGCTCGCTAACCAGCCGCCCGTCGACGGCGATGGTTTGCGCCACTTCATGGTCGCCGCATCGGGCGGTGGGCTCACGCTGAATGTCATTGCAGACACGGCCTCAATGCCAGACCTTCATCACTACATCGAGCTGCTGCGAGCGAGTTTCGAGGAACTCAAGGAGTCCGCTGGAATTTCTGCGCTGCGGAACGATTCCGAGGAGTTCGCTTCCTGAGAAACATCATTGAGGTCCGACGGGACATCAATCCACAATCGCTCGAGCTCTCCGGCGCAGAAGGTCTCGTAGCAATCGCACATCGGCCGAGTCCTCGCGCGAGGAGCTGGTTCCGGGTGACACGTCCACGTAGATACAGTGGCGGTGTCGAAGCGTTTGTGCAGACTTCGAAACTGGTCTGTGGATAACGACACAGCTGTGTATAGATGAGGGAGAAGAATGGCTATTCGAAGCCTGAACCATGCGGTGCTGTTCGTTTCCGACGTCGAGCGGAGTGCGTCGTTTTACTGCGATGTACTGGGATTCGAGAAGCTTCCCGTGAATTTCCCCGGCGGCGCGTTCCTTCGCGGAGCGAACTCGGCAAACGATCACGACCTGGGACTGTTTCAAGCCAGCGCGCCGCGGGCGCGTGATGGCGCGGTTGGTCTCTACCACCTGGCCTGGGAGGTCGAGACGTTGAGCGAACTCGCGCAATGCCGCGATCGCATGCTGGCCGCAAATGCTCTCGGCGGAGCGTCCAATCACGCCGCGACCAAGGCCCTGTACGGTCGCGACCCCGACGGAATCGAATTCGAAGTCACCTGGCTGGTACCGGACGGGCTACTCGACGGTGAACTTGTGCCTGGTGTTGCGCACACGCGACCGCTGGACATCGCTGCCGAGATCGAACGGTACGGCGCCTCCACGCCTGGTGGTCCGCGCACCGATCGTGCGATTTACGCGCAACTCATGGGGCGCATGGAGGAACCGAATCAGGACGCTTCGAATTGATTCTTGGAGCGAAGATCGTTTGCGACGCAGGTATCCCAGATATCGCGCGCTGCGATACGCACCGTTGATACGAGTTGATTCATTTTCATGTCGTCGATGGGTCCGCAGACAGAGAGTGCTGCGCGGTTGCCGTAGTAGTGATCGCGTGGACCGATTGACGTTGCCACGCAGGCAATTCCGAGCACTGATTCTTCGCGGTCCATCGCTACCCCGCGGTCGCGGACGCGATCCAATTCTGTGTGGAGGTGTTCTTGCGACGCGATGCTGTACTGGGTTGTCTTGCGAAGCGGAGCGCGAGTAATGCTCTGCATCTTGTCGGGTTCGAGATTGGCCAGAATCGCCTTGCCGACGGCGGTGACGTGTGCGGGAAGTCGCGAGCCGACACGGCTGGGGAGTGCTAGTGGCGTTCGTCCGGGGACGCGGTCCAAGTACAAGACGTCACTGTTGTTCAGTGCCGCCAGATGGACCGTCAGCCCGGTGGAACGAGCTAGCCGGTTCAAGACGGGCACCGCTCCATGGCGCAGTCGGTTCTGATTGAGTGCCCACTGGCCGAGTTCGTACGACTTGCTGCCGAGTTCGTATCGGTGTTCTTGCCGAGTGATCCACCGTTTGGTCACGAGCTGCTCGAGCAGGCGGTGAGCGGTGGAGCGAGGGATCCCCGTTCGTTGAGTTACCTCGGCGAGCGTGAGTGGCCCTGTGTTTTCGAAGGTTTCGAGGATGGCCGAAATTCGATCGACAACCGACACCGGATCGTCCACCTTGCGAGTGGTTCTCACCATGAACTCCTGTCCTCGCCGCGAATCTGTGATCGCAGTCACCTTAGTGTTGCCCGATTCGCGTCGGCAATTGTTCGGCCCAGCCAGCGGGAGTGAGTGCGGCGGCTCGGCCTCATGTCGTGTGCACCGTTGCCCACAACTCGTCAGGGGACGGCCGGATGTGCCTGCCGCCAGGAACTTGTGTGCACTCAGGTCCGGGGGAGAAGCCTGGGCAATCCCCGGATATTTGGACACCTGACCGATACAATCCGGACAGTCTTCCAGCGTCGGATGTGAGGGGCACACATGATCTTTCGGAACTCGTTGCCAACCGGGGTAGCTCAGTTGGGTCCGCGGGATGCGGAGTTCATCTACAACGAGTCCGAGGGCCACCTCAGTCATATGGTGTGCGCGTACTTCTTCGACACGGCGGGCCACCCGCTGGCCGACATGACACACGCCGACGCGGTCGAATGGATTTCGGAACGGTTCGGGTACTGGCCGCTGTTCACGAGCCGAGTGCAGCGAGTTCCCCTCGACCTGGACTATCCGTACTGGGTGCCGGCAACTGATTTCGATGTCGACGATCATGTGCGGGTGCACAAGGCGTCGGGGCCCGGGTGGGCACCGGTGCGAGCGTTGTTGGGCAAGTCTCTGAGCTCGCCGATGGATCTGACGCGGCCGCCCTGGGAGTTGGAGGTCATGACGGGAATCAGCGGGATCGACGATCTACCCGGTGACCTGACGCTGATCATGCTCAAGACTCATCACAGCGCGGGCGACGGTTTGGAGATCAGGAACCTCACCAACCGATTGTTCTCGGGGCCGGCAAAACCCAAGGCATCCGCACGGGAGTCGGGTCTGCCGCTCGTGGAGATGATGGGGCGCAGCGTCCTCGGGTTCCCGGGACAACTGATCCGGTTCGGGAAGGGTCTCTCGGCGACAAAGGTAGCCGCAGAAGAGATCACACAGGCCGAGGAATCCGGTGAGTTGGCGAAGTACGTCGCAGACCGTCCGCCGACGCGTTTCAACCACGTGCTGGAGGGTGATCTGGCTCTGGAGTTCGTGACGCTCGACGGTGCTGACATCAAGGCGATCAGAGCCGCCGTGCCCGGGGTGACGGTGAACGATATCTTCCTGACGGTGGTGGCTGGGGCGCTCGAGAAGTATCTCGAGGAGAAGGACGAGCGGCCGGAACGCCCTCTGGCGGCAATGGTTCCGCGCTCGATGCGGCAGATTGCGGAATGGGAGTCGGCCAATCAGCTCGCGCTCCTGACCGTCGATCTGCACTCCGATGTTGCGGATCCGGTCGAGAAACTGACCCGGATCCGGGATTCTGCGCAAGTGGCCAAGGAGCGTAGCTCGCACCTCGCTGTCCGGAAATTCAGCACACGTATCGAGACGTCACCTGCGCCGTTACTACGTTTGACGGGGTTGGCCAGGCGCCTCAACAAGCTGAATACGGATCGTGAGGTCATGCAGCACACCACGATCAGTAATGTCCCGGTGACGATCGACGGAAACGTGTTCGACGGTGCGCCCGCAGTTGCCGTGTTGGGTGGGCAGGCGCCGGTTGACGGAGATGTTTTGCGCCACTTCCTGATTGCCGCGGCCGGCGGCGCGTTGACGCTCAACGTCATCGTCGCTCGCGGAGCGATGCCCGATCCGGAGCACTATGTCGTGCTGCTGCGCGAGAGTTTCGACGAACTGCGCCAGGCAGTGGAGTGCGACGTCCCCGCCGTCGAATGATTTTCCGGTCAGGTGCCCGCCGAGCCGGAATTGTTGTGGATCGCAATGAATTTTGTCCGGTAAATTGTTTCGAGAATGGGAAAATCGAGTTAATCGTTCATTTCGGACACAGGTTCTAGGATTAACACTAAGGTCGTAGACGACACATCAACGGTGAACCTTCGCCGGAACCGATTCTTTGGCGGTCGAGTGGGGATCCTTCTAGATAGGGAGTTCAGTCATGGGTTCTTTGATGGACATTCTTCTTGGACCGGACGGGATGGGCACTCAGCTGGGGAGCCTTCTCAACATGCTGATGGGATTGGATAACTTGGGTGCCAATCTCTTCGGCTCTCTGAGTGACACCTTCGGAGGGATCTCCGGATCTCTCGACACGATTAGTTTCCTGCCTGAAGTTATCCCGCCAGCTTGATCCTGCAATCTGAGCAGTTGGCACATCCACTTCACTCAACAGATATTTAGGAGTACAACATGATTGAAGGATCCGTCATGGATGCTGCGGGTTCCGTTGGCACCATTATCGGCCAGGGCATGGGCAGTGTTGCCGATATTGCTGTCAAGGGCCTCACCGCTCTTGCCGAACTGAGCGGTGGAACGCTGAAAGCCGCCAAGTAGCACAAAAGAGCTTGGTTTTGGGGCCCGGGCGCACGTCGCGCGGGCCCCAAAATGCTCTGTACCTGCATATTTGACCTTAATTATGGAGATTGACAGACAATTTTCCATTTCGCCACTGAATTCCAGTTTTGCCGCTAACGTGCTGATAGACAATGTTCGCAAGTTTTCTGTTGAGGAGTTAAAAATGGGGTCGCTGGCAAACATCCTCGGTTATGTTATGGAGAATGGCGAAACCGCAACTCAGGCACTGGTGAATGTGCTGTTAGGGTTGGATAACTTGGGTGCCAACTTGTTCGGCTCGTTGGGTGATACCTTCGGTGGGATCTCCGGATCTTTTGATGCAATCAGTTTCGCACCCGCCGTTGTCGCTCCGTAGTCTTGCAGCTCTGAATTATCTGACCATCCCGTAACTGTGCGGATAGAAGGAGAACAAACATGATTGAAGGCTCCGTAATGGATGCTGCGGGTTCCGTCGGAACTCTTATCGGCCAGGGGCTAGGCAGCGTCAGCGAAATCGCTGTCAAAGGCCTGACCGCGCTTGCCGAACTCAGTGGTGGAACGCTCAAAGCCGCGAAATAGGTCAAGAGTTTTTATTGTGGGGTCCACGCGAGAAATGCGTGGGCCCCACAATACTTTTCACGGGCGCGCTATCCCAATGGCATGAGCATCCAGGCTGCAAGATAAACCAAGGCTGCAGTTCCACCGGTGCAGACGGCAGCAATTACTGCCAGAACGCGAACCAGATTGACGTCGGCGCCAAAATATTCTGCAATCCCGCCGCACACTCCGGCGAGCATTTTGTTGTCGGTGGATCGGGTGAACGGGCGGGGTGTGTTGCTCTCGAATGTCATGGTTCAAGTCTGGCCTGACCAGGCCACTTCGACCATCGGGAATCACCCCCATCTATCCCTGATCTTCACCGAGCATCGAATTCGCCCGTTCATCAGGGCGTCACCAACTGGTTGCTGTTGACGGCTAGCCTGTCGGGAATGACCGAGATAGCAGAGCGCCGTCCTTTTCTCAGTGCCTTCGCCGACCTGTCGAGTGCGGTGGACCTGACTGACACGACGGCATTCACCGTCGACGACAGTGACGACGACGATCCCGTGTTGCTCACGGCACCAGGCGGTTTCGAGGTCGACACGTGGCGCGAGGGATACCCGTACGACTCTCGGATGTCACGCGAAGAGTACGAGATCGCCAAGCGTCTGCTGCAGATCGAACTCCTGAAGCTGCAGAACTGGTCCAAAGAAACCGGTGCCCGCCACGCGATCGTGTTCGAAGGCCGCGACGCAGCAGGCAAAGGCGGCACCATCAAGCGCTTCATGGAACACCTCAACCCGCGAGGCGCACGCGTCGTTGCATTGGAAAAGCCGTCGGCGCGAGAGTCGACGCAGTGGTACTTCCAGCGCTATGTGCAGCATCTTCCCGCTGCGGGCGAACTCGTGATGTTCGATCGCTCCTGGTACAACCGGGCCGGAGTCGAGCGTGTCATGGGGTTCTGCACGGACGAGGAGCACGAGCGTTTTCTGCGGCAGGTTCCGTTGTTCGAGCAGATGCTTGTCGACGACGGCATCAGCCTCATCAAGTTCTGGTTCTCCGTCTCACCGCTCGAGCAGCGGACGCGGTTCGCGATTCGGCAGGTGGATCCTGTTCGGCAGTGGAAGCTTTCGCCGATGGACATCGCCTCCCTCGACAAGTGGGATGCGTACACCGCCGCGAAGGAAGAAATGATCCGCTTCACCGATACGGAGACCGCTCCGTGGACCGTCATCAAGAGCAACGACAAGAAGCGTGCGCGGATCAACGCGATGCGGCATGTCCTCAGCCAGTTCGATTACGACAACAAGGATCACGACATCGTCGGAACGCCTGATCCGCTGGTTGTGGGCAGCCTGGAATAGCAAGACTGCTGACCGATGCCGTCGCGGTCGTTAGTGTGAGACGAATGGAGACCGTGCCGATCCAACTTCCCGATGGAACCGTCACTCCGATCCGCCTGTTTCCGGGACCGGTCGACGACGCTCCCGTTGTCGTGATGTTTCCCGGTCTCGGTGTGCCTGCTGGGTTCTACGATCCGGTGGCCGAAGCGTTGGTCACCGCGGGGTTCAACGCGGCGATCGGGGAATTGCGTGGCCAAGGCGACAGCCGGCCGCGACCAAGTGCGTCGTCGAGTTTCGGGTATCAGGAGTTGGTGTCGGTAGATTTCCCCGCCACCTTCGAAGTGGTGCGCGAAAGGTTCCCGGCGAGTACACCATTCCTGCTCGGTCACAGCATGGGCGGCCAGTTGGGGACGATGTACGCGGCGAGGATTCGCGGACGCCTCGGTGGGTTGATCCTGGTGGCGTCCGGTTCGCCGTACCACCGGGGCTTCCCGGGCATTCGCGCTCCGGGGTTGTATCTGGGTTCGTCGGCGATGTCGGTGACAGCCAACATCGCCGGGTTCTGGCCCGGTGATCGCCTGAGTGTCGGCGGCTTCGGGCGGCAGTCGAAAGTGTTGATCACCGACTGGGCCAGATTTGCGCGCACCGGCACCATCGAACCCGTCGGCGCGGACATCGATTACGAGGAGCGGATCGCCCGCCTGAACCTGCCGGTCCTGTCCGTCACCATCGACGGCGACGACCTTGCTCCGCGTCGATCCGCAAAGAACTTGGTGGACAAGCTCACCGGCTCACAGGTGACGATGGTGCACGTCGACGAACCACTCGGTCACAACGGCTGGATCCGGAAACCGGATGCTGTGACCGAGTGCATCGTCGCCTGGCTGCGCGACCGCTGATCGCTCAGCCGAATTTCTGCCACAGGAATTCGTAGGTCAGCGCGGTCTTGTAGGCCAACTGCGCGTTGTCCGCGGCGCCGCCGTGCCCGCCTTCGATGTTCTCGAAGTACAGCACCGGCTTGCCCAGTTCCTCCAGGCACGCGGCCATCTTGCGAGCGTGCGCTGGGTGGACGCGGTCGTCGCGAGTGGACGTCGCGATGAGGATCGGCGGGTACGAGCCGTCCGCGTCGATGTTCTGATACGGGCTGTACTGCGAGATGAAGGACCACTCGTCAGCGTTGTCGGGGTCGCCGTACTCCGCCATCCAGGATGCGCCGGCCAGGAGGAGATGGAACCGTCGCATGTCGAGGAGTGGAACCTGGCAGACTATGGCGCCGAACAGCTCTGGGTACTTGGTGAGCATGATGCCCATGAGCAGTCCGCCGTTGCTACCACCCTGGGCGGCCAACAATTCCGGTGTGGTGATGCCGCGGTCGACCAGATCGCGAGCGACAGCCGCAAAATCCTCGTGCACCTTGTGGCGTCCGGACTTGAGAACCTGTGTGTGCCAACCTGGCCCGTACTCGCCGCCGCCGCGGATGTTGGCCACGACATACGTGCCGCCGCGAGTGAGCCAGGCCCGCCCGATGGAACCGCTGTACGACGGCGTCAGCGACACCTCGAATCCGCCGTAGCCGTAAAGAAGAGTGGGTCCGGGTGTGCTGTCTTCGGTGCCGACCACGAAGTAGGGGACCTGGGTACCGTCGGCCGAGGTTGCGAAGAACTGTTGCGTCACAATATTTGTGGCATCGAAAAATGCGGGCGCAGCCTTGACGACCGTGGGTTCGGATTCCCCGATGACTCCGTGCAGAAGCGTTGCCGGCGAGGTGTATCCGCTGGCGTTGAGGAAGTACTCGTTGCCGGAATCGGGATCGGTGTCCAGGATTTCGATGGTGGTGAGCTCGGGCAGGCCCTCGAAAGGCCTTTCTTCCCAAGTGTTGTCGGCGGGAGTCAGAATGCGCAGGGTGGTCCGGACGTCGGTCAGAACGACGAGAATCAGATGATCGCGGGTCCAGCTGTAGTGGTCGAGCGACGAATGATCGTCGGGCTCGAACAGGACCGTGAGTTCGCGAGCGCCCGCGAGGTAATCCTCGTACCGAGCCGCCAGCAAGGTGCCCGTCGCGTACTCGGTGTTCTCGACCGTCCACGGCGATTTGGTGCGAATCAGCAACCACTCGTGGTGAATCGAGATGCCGGCGTCTTCGGGTGTGTCGATCAGAACGAGTTCGTCGTCGAGCGTGAGCTGGAACCGTCGTGAGTTGTAGAAATCGACGGAGCGGGTGACGAAGTCCCGCTCGAAGCCAGGCGTCGGATCATGTGATGCGGAGATCGCAACGTCGGTGCTTTCGCCCTCGTACAGCGTTTCGGCGCTGGAGAGGGGAGTGCCGCGCTTCCATCGCTGTGCGAGACGGGGGTAACCGGAATCGGTGAGTGATCCCGGCCCGGTATCGGTTCCGAGATACACGGTGTCGATGTCGATCCAGTCGATGTCGGTCTTGGCCTCGGGAAGGTAGAAACCTGCATCGGGTCCATCAGGAGAGAGGAATTGTCGTGTCTCCATGTCGAATTCGCGAACCACTGCGGCGTCGGCTCCACCGCGCGACAAACTGATCAAGGCGCGATCGCGGTGGGGGCGCAGCAACTGTGTGCCCTTCCAGACCCAGTTCTCGCCCTCGGCTTCGGCCAACGCGTCGAGGTCGACCAACACGTCCCACTCGGGGTTGTCGCTTTGATACTGCTCGAGCGTGGTCCGTCGCCACAATCCACGAATATTGGTGCCGTCGCGCCAGAAGTTGTACAGATACTCACCGCGGCGACGCACGTACGGGATGCGAGCGTCGGTGTCGAGGACTTCGCGGACATCCGATTGCATCTGCTCGAAGCGCTCACCGGTTGCGAGTTGTGCTTCGGTGACGGCGTTGTGCGCACGCACCCAGTCGAGAGCGGTCTCGCCCGTGACGTCTTCGAGCCACAGGTACGGATCGCTGTCGACGGGGGAGTTCTGATCGGATGTCATGGCTCCATTCTTACTGCTCCCCGCCGACAGCATTCGACCCCGCTCCCGAAAGGCAGTGGGAACGGGGCCGAAAAGTGGGTGGACTCAGACGTTCAGCGAACGCGCGATCATCGGCCACGAGTTGTGGAGATCGTCCTGCCAGTAGCCCCACGAGTGGGTACCGGTGGGCTTGAAGTCGAACTGCGCGGGGATCTGCAGCTGATTCAGACGGTAGGCCAGATTGTGGGTGCAGTAGTTGACCGCTGCCTCGATGAGGCCGCCCACAATGATCTGGTTGGCCAGATTGGCGGGTTCACCGTTCATCGCAGGGTTGGCGAGGGTGTCGTGCGGGCCGGGCAGACCGGAGCCGGTGGACACGTAGAGTTCGGTGCCGCGAAGCTTCTCGGCGTTGACAACCGGGTCGTTGTCGATCCAACCCTGACTGCCCACCGGGCCCCACATGTTCGCGATGTCAGCTCCACCACGGATGCCGGTGACCAGCTGAATAGCACCCTGGCCGACAGGAGTGCTGGTCTCGGCACAACCGCTGTACGCGCCGACGCTCTTGTACAGACCGGGGGCTGCGATCGCGAGGTTGAGAACCGACGTGGCGGTCATGGAGATCGCGGAGATCGACTGGACCTTGTTGGTATTGAATTCGGCGTCGATGACGGGTGGGAGTTCCTGTGTCAGGAACGTCTGCCACTTCTGACGACCGAGTTCGGGATCGTCGTTGACCCAGTCGGTGTAGTAGCTGAATGCGCCTTCGAGCGGGGTGACGACGTTGAGGTTCTTGTCCTGGAAGAAGTTCATGACGTCGGTCTTGCGCTGCCACGTCGCAGAGTCTTCGCCGCCGCCTGCGCCGTTGAGGAGGTAGAGCGTCGGGCGCGGTGCGCTGTTGTCTGCGGGGAGGATGACCTCGAGCGGAATGTTACGACCCATCGACGCCGAGTACACGGAGATCGTGGACTTGCGGCCGTTGTCGCTACGGCTCGCGAGGTACGAACCGGAGGTACCCGATGTGGCTTGTGCCGTTGTGCCGGATGAGTCGCCGCCCGCGGAGGCGATGGCGGGACTGATCAGCATCGGGATCACGGACAGTGCCGCTACTGCAGCGACCAAACGTCCCCGCGTGAATGTACGAGCGCCCATACGATCTGAAACCTCCACTACGTGTGCCCCGGCGTGTGTCCGGGGTCGATGTCACTGGTCAGTAAACCAGAATTGCCATGGTCAGGGGAGCGTTTGATGGTTCCAGCATCCATGTAGCACACAACCCCGCTCTCCAAGTCGAGGAGAGCGGGGTCGAGTGCTTGAAGCTGGTGGTGTCAGACGCCCATGGAGTTGGCGATCATCGGCCACGAGTTGTGGAGATCGTCCTGCCAGTAGCCCCACGAGTGGGTGCCGGTGGGCTTGAAGTCGAACGTTGCCGGGATCTGCAGTTCGTTCAAGCGGTACGCGAGGTTGTGGGTGCAGTAGTTGACCGCTGCCTCGATGATGCCGCCGACGATGATCTGGTTGGCCAACACGCCGACCTGGCCGTCGACTGCCTCGTTGGCGAGGGTGTCGTGCGGGCCGGGCAGACCGGAGCCGGTGGAGACGTACAGCTCGGTGCCGCGGAGCTTCTCGGCGTTGACAACAGGGTCGTTGTCGATCCAGCCCTGTCCGTCGAGCGGGCCCCACATGTTGGTGACATCCGCGTCGCCGCGCATGCCGACAACCAGTTCGATGGAGCTCTGGCCGACCGGGGTGCTGGTCTCGGCGCAACCACTGAACGCGCCGACGCTCTTGTAGAGGCCGGGGGCTGCGATCGCGAGGTTCAGCACGGAGGTGGCGGTCATGGAGATCGCGGAGATCGACTGCACCTTGTTGGTGTTGAACTCTGCGTCGATGACGGGCGGGAGTTCCTGTGTCAGGAACGTCTGCCACTTCTGAACACCGAGAGCCGGGTCTTCATTAACCCAGTCGGTGTAGTAGCTGAATGCGCCTTCGATCGGGGTGACGACGTTGACGTTCTTGTCATTGAAGAAATCCATGACATCGGTCTGACGCTGCCAGGTCGCGCGGTCTTCGCCGCCGCCTGCTCCGTTGAGGAGGTAGAGCGTGGGACGCGGTTCGCTCGTGTCAGCCGGAAGGATGACCTCGAGGGGAATGTCGCGACCCATCGACGGCGAGTACACGGTGATCGTGGACTTGCGGCCGTTGTCGGTGCGGCTCGCGAGGTACGAATCCGTCGAATACGCTGCGGGAGCGGTACGAGTTCCAGCGGTGTCACCACCGGCAGAAGCCATGGCCGGACTGACAAGCATCGGCAGCACGGACACCGCTGCAATCGCGGCGACCACACGGCCGCGCTTGAATGTACGAGAACGCATAGGCTTAAGAACCCTCCACCTGAATTACCTTGTAGATCCGCCCCGGGTGGAACGATCCTTCGTCGACACTTCTCCGTATGGGTTTTTGCATCCCGACGCATATAGAGCGTGCAAGTCTTGATCTTTCTACAGCATCGGCGCGCTATTCGCCAGTGAACCGAAGATTTGCTGAACGATTGACCAGTTTCGGATTGACCTCGCTGTTTACCTATATGCTCAACGGGTGAACCGGACATATCCGATCTGGGAACAGCACTGTTGCCTGCCTTTGCAGTCCAATGCCTCCATTGCGGAGCTATTGCGGTACCGGCGGCCTGAGGGCAGTTACGTTTCGGTCAATGTCGGTTATGCGCCGCACACACGTGCGGATTCAACCGCGCTGGTCAAGAGCTTTGCCTGGCAGGCGCGCGTCGAGTATCCGGAAATCACACCGGTCTCGACGATTCTCGATGTTGCCGACGTGCAGCGATCCGGCGGAATCGCGCTGGCATTCGACCTCGAGGATTCCAACCCACTGGACGGCGATCCCGACAACATCGCGTACTTCTACGATCTGGGCGTGCGGTCGATGTTGCCGACGTACAACCACGTCAACGCCGCCGGCTGTGGGTGCCTCGACGCCGTCGACACAGGCTTGACTGCGTACGGCCGCGAACTCGTGGCCGAGATGAACCGCGTCGGCATGATGGTGGACGGCTCGCACTGCTCGACCCGGACCGGTCTGGATCTGGCCGCTGCCACGACACGTCCCATGATCTACAGCCATTCGAATCTCCGCAGATTGTGGGAGCACCCCCGAAACATCACCGACGATCAGGCCAAGGCGTGTGCCGACACCGGCGGAGTTATCGGGATCAACGGCGTGGGAATCTTCCTCGGCGTCAACGGCCCCGACGACAACAAAGCCAGGCTCGAGGCGATGGCCGATCACATCGAGGAAGCCGTCGGACTCGTCGGTGTCGATCACGTCGGGATCGGTTCGGACTATTCGTTCGACGCGGAGGACTTCCTCGACGAGATACACAATCATGCGGCGTCGTTCTCCGAGGCGTACACCGCGTGGGGACCGCTGCAGTGGGTTCCGCCGGAAGACACCCTCACCTTGGACGTCGTTCTGCGTCGGCGCGGTTTCGACGAGTCCTCGATCGAAGCGATCTACGGCGGAAATTTCGCCCGAGTTGCCGCAGAAGTTTGGTCTACTGGCCGGTAAGGCGACCATCCGGGGACAGGAAAACGATGCAGGACTACCCTGTTACATCGTGACCTCACACTATGACGTCGTTGTCCTCGGAGCCGGCCCCGGTGGGTACGTCGCTGCTATCCGCGCGGCACAACTGGGCCTGAGCACTGCCATCATCGAGCAGAAGTACTGGGGCGGTGTGTGCCTGAACGTGGGCTGCATCCCGTCCAAGGCGCTTCTCCGCAATGCCGAACTCGCGCACATCTTCACAAAAGAAGCGAAGACGTTCGGCATGTCCGGAGACGTGTCCTTCGATTTCGGCTCCGCCTTCGATCGCAGCCGCAAGGTTGCCGACGGGCGAGTCAAGGGCATCCACTTCTTGATGAAGAAGAACAAGATCGCCGAATTCGACGGCAAAGGCACGTTCGCCGACGCCAACACCATCAACGTCGAGCTCAGCAAGGGAGGCACCGAGACGATCACGTTCGACAACGCGATCATCGCCACCGGTTCCTACACCAAGCTGCTGCCGGGCACCTCGCTGAGCGAGAACGTGGTGACCTACGAAGAGCAGATCCTCACCCGCGACCTGCCGGGCTCGATCCTCATCGTCGGCGCCGGCGCCATCGGCATGGAGTTCGGTTACGTCCTCAAGAACTACGGCGTCGACGTGACGATCGTGGAGTTCCTCGACCGGGCACTGCCCAACGAGGACGCCGACGTCTCGAAGGAAATCGCGAAGCAGTACAAGAAGCTCGGCGTCACCATCAAGACCGGCGCCGCTGTCCAGTCCATCAGTGACGACGGCAGCAAGGTCAGCGTTTCGATCAAGGACAACAAGTCCGGCGAGATCGAAACCGTGGTCGTGGACAAGGTTCTGCAGTCCGTCGGCTTCGCACCGCGCGTGGAGGGCTTCGGCCTCGAGAACACCGGTGTCGCCCTCACCGACCGCGGCGCCATCGCGATCGACGACTACATGCGCACCAACGTCGAGAACATCTTCGCCATCGGTGACGTCACCGCCAAGCTGCAGCTGGCACACGTCGCGGAGGCGCAGGCCGTCGTTGCAGCCGAGACCATCGGCGGCGCAGACACGCAGACGCTCGGCGACTACCGGATGATGCCGCGTGCGACGTTCTGCCAGCCGCAGGTCGCGTCCTTCGGGTTGACCGAAGAGCAGGCCAAGGCCGAGGGCTACGACATCAAGGTCGCGAACTTCCCGTTCGCTGCCAACGGCAAGGCCCACGGTCTCGGTGACCCGACCGGTTTCGTCAAGCTGATCGCCGACACCACACACGGCGAACTGCTCGGTGGACACCTCATCGGCCCGGACGTCTCGGAACTGCTGCCCGAGCTGACCTTGGCCCAGAAGTGGGACCTCACGGTCAACGAGTTGGCACGCAACGTCCACACGCACCCCACGCTCAGTGAGGCGCTGCAGGAAGCGATCCACGGCCTCGCCGGCCACATGATCAACTTCTAGGTAGGGCCTGCGGCCCCGTGCGTCTTTCTGGTAGCTCACGCAACCAGAAAGGCGCACGGGCCTTTTTGTATTGCCAACACGCCAGATCGCGACTTCGAGTCCAGGTCTGAGCTGACGGCGCACTAGCGTCCCGATTCATGAAAACTCGTTGTGTACTGCTCGCGGCCGCTCTGGCTCTCGGTCTCACCGCGTGTGGAAACTCGGCCGGTACCGAGTCGACCGCGGCTTCGACGGCATCCGCCGAAGCCGGCGCCTTTCCGGTGACAGTCGACCACGCCTACGGTTCGACCACGATCGATGCCGAACCCATGCGGATCGTGACCATCGGATGGAGCAGCCAAGATTCAGTGCTTGCCCTGAACAAGGTGCCCGTCGCGATGGAGAGCTTCTCGGGCGACGGTGTCGAGAACAACATATTGCCTTGGGACGCTTCACTGTTGAACGGCGCGACGCCGGTTCTGATGACCACCAATCCGGATGTACCGTTCGAGCAGATCCTTGCCCTCGACCCCGACCTGATCCTTGCCGTGTATTCGGGGATCACCGCGGAGAAATATCAGCGACTCAGTGACATCGCGCCCACCGTCGCATTTCCCGATCAGCCCTGGGACACCGCCTGGGACAAGCAGATGAGCATGATCGGTGCAGCGCTCGGGCAGCCCGCACGCGCACAGGAGTTGATCGACGACACCGGGGCGTATTTCGAGCGGCAAGCCGCCGAGCATCCGCAATTCGAGGGCAAGACGGCAACATACGCGATGCGCACCGACGAGGGCCTGATCGTGTTCTGCAACACCGATCCTCGCATCCGACTGCTGGGTCAACTCGGGCTGAAGACCTCGCCCGGGGTCGACGCGGTGTGCACGTCCGGCGACAGTTCGGTGTCCGTGGGGATGGAGTCCATCGAAACCCTCGACGCGGACGTCTTCATTCTGGTTGACGCCGACGGCACCAATCTCGACAAGCTGATGGCCTTCGGTCCGTTTGCCAACATGACCTCGGTGTCGAACGGCCGGATCGTTCGCCTCGTCGGAATGGACTACGCGATGGCAACGTCAGCGCCGACGGTCTTGAGCGTCCCGTATGCGTTCGACGAGTTCATCGCTCAGCTTTCGGGGGCGCTCGACTGACTCTCAGGCTTACCGATTGCGGGCCTCCCTGATTGCGGGCGTCACTGATTGCGGGCGTCGTAAGACTCTTGTGACGCAATGATTGTCGGCACGCGGGATTCGAGCAATTCGATCAGGGCGGTGATCTTGCCGGCCACGTCTGCGCCGAGTTCGGTCAGGCTGTATTCCACTTTGGGCGGGATGGTTTCGAGCACTTCACGGTGCACGAGACCATCCCGCTCCAGTGTCTGCAGGGTCTGCGAGAGCATGCGCTCGCTGACGCCGTCGACGCGTCGACGTAGTGCGCTGAACCGGTAGGGGCCTTCGTGGAGTGCTGCCAATGCAAGTGCGCCCCAGCGGCCGGTTGCGTTCTGGAGCGCTGCCCGAGAATTGCATCCGCGAGCGAACACATCGGCCTCGAGGGTGGGATCCTGATCTGTTTCGGCAGCACAGGCAGGGGTATCGGTGCTGGTCATGTCCCCAGGTTACTACTAAACATACCGATAGCGCTAACTTTCCGGGTTGCACTTACGAATAATTAGTGCATGATGGTTGCAGAGCACATTTACGCTTCAACCTAAAACGGGAGTTCGCATGAGCATCGCAGTCACCGGAGCAACGGGAAACCTCGGACAACTTGTTGTCGAGGCACTGATCACGCGGGGAACACCCGCGTCGGACATCGTCGCCGTGGTTCGTAATCCGGAGAAGGCGGCGGATCTCGCAGCCCGCGGCGTGGTGGTTCGCAAGGCCGACTACACCGACGCCGCCGCATTGGAAGCGGCCTTTGCCGGCGTCGACAAAGTGGTGCTGATCTCGGGCAGTGAGGTGGGCCAGCGGCTTGCGCAGCACACAAACGTCATCAACGCAGCGAAAGCTGCGGGCGTTGGATTCATCGCGTACACAAGCATTTTGGACGCTCAGGATACGCCGATGAAGCTCGCAGCCGAGCACAAGGCAACCGAAGATGTTCTGGCTGCCAGCGGCATTGCCTTTGCGCTCCTGCGCAACGGTTGGTACTGGGAGAACTTCCTCAATGACCTGGCCGGCGTTATCGAGCGCGGCGCGGTGGCCGGAGCGGGCGCTGACGGAAAGATCGCCGCTGCATCGCGGGCCGACTACGCCGACGCTGCCGCAGTTGTCGTCACCACGGACGGCCACGAAGGCGCAGTCTACGAATTGGGTGGTGACGAGCGTCTGACGTATGCCCAGTTCGCGGAGAAGGTCAGCGAATTTGCCGGCAAGCCTGTCGTGTATCAGTTTGTGCCGGAGGAGGCATACAAGGGCATTCTCGAGAGCGTCGGACTGCCCGCCCCTGTCGCAGAGATTCTCGCGGATTCCGACGCTGCAATCGCCAAGGGAGCGCTGGACACCGAGTCCGGTGATCTGCAGAAGTTGATCGGCCGCGCCAGCACGCCGGTGGCTGAGGTTCTGAAGAAGGCGTAACCGCCGGTGCGCCTTTCTGGTAGCGGGAACTACCAGAAAGGCGCACAGGGGTTTACCCCATATGGACAGCGCCCTCAGCGGGGAGGTCGCCCTTCTTGGCGCGGACGAGCACCACAACGACGGGTGCGATGATCGCCAACAGGATTGCCGCCCAACCGAATGCGGCGGTGTATCCGGAGACCTCGGCGCCGAAGACGTAGTCGGTCATCGAGGCGATGAAGTCCTGCACCGGCTGGGGGAGCAGAGCCAATTCGTCGCCGGTCGGAACGGTCGCGTTCGACATGTCGACTGGAATGCCTTCCGGGGGGATCGGCGCCGCGTTGTCGGTGGTGAATGCAGACTTGGCCGACGCGTAGATCGTGGTGAAGAGTGCGGTTCCCAGTGCGCCGCCGATCTGCAGCGTTGCGTTGACGAGGGCGCTGGCTGCGCCGGCGTCGTGGTCGGGAACACCGATCAGTGCAAGGTTCTGCATGGGCACCATCAGCAGGCCCAAACCGAAGCCGAAGATGGCAAGACCCGGGAACACGTGGGTCCAGTAGGAGCTGTGGACCTCGATCTGAGTGAGCATGAGTAGTCCGACTGCGGCAACCAGGGGGCCGGCAACCATGAGCGGCTTGGGGCCGATCTTGGTGGACAGCTGGGCGGCGGCGGTGGATGCAAGCACGATGAAGAAGGCCATCGGCAGCGAGCCGACGCCGGCCATGACGGGGCTGAATCCGAGCACGATCTGCAGGTAGAACGTCAGGTACAACGTGCCGCCGAGAAGCGCTGCGCCGACGAGCATGGACCCGATCAGTGCGGCGCCGCGGTCGCGGTGCCACGGAACGCTCAGTGGCAGAAGCGGATTCTTGCTACGACTCTCGACGACCACGAACAGTGCCAGGAAGACCAAGCCCAAAGCGATGAACAGGAGGGTATCGGTCTGACCCCACCCGTGCTCGGCGCGCGTGAATCCGTAGACCAGGGATCCGAGTCCGAGTGCGATGAGGACGGCGCCGGGAAGGTCGTAGCTCGTGTCGCCGTGTGCCTTGGTTTCCTTGACGATCGGGACGGCAGCAGCAATCGCGATGAGCGCGATCGGAATGTTCACGAGCAGGCACCAGCGCCAGTCGACGTACTGAGTCAGGACGCCGCCGAGCAGCAGGCCGATCGCTGCGCCACCACCGGAAATCGCGCCGTAGACGGCAAAAGCCTTGGCGCGCTCCTTTTCTCCGATGAAGGTGGTGGTGAGCATCGAGAGCGCGGCGGGCGCGAGCAGTGCCGCGAAGACACCCTGCCCGGCGCGGGCGATGAAGAGTTCGATACCGGTCTGGGCGATCCCGCCGATGCCTGACGCCACGGCAAAGCCGGCCATGCCGACGATGAAGGAACGCTTACGTCCCCAGTAGTCGGCGATGCGGCCACCGAGCAGAAGCAGTGCGCCGAATGCCAGCGCGTACGAGGTGACAACCCAGGCGCGATCGAGGTCGCTGATTCCGAGTTCTGCCTGCGCGGCGGGCAGGGCGATGGAGACGATGGTGCCGTCGAGCACCACCATGAGTTGTGCAAACGCGACGATGCAGAGCACCAGCCAACGTCGTTGATGATTCGGGTTTTCGGAGATCGCCGGAGACGGCGGCGTTGCGCCGCTTTCGACGTCAGTGGTGGTCATCGTTACAAGGTAAGTGAGCGCTTCTTCGAGAGTCAAACGAAATAGTTCGTTCGGTTACGATAATCACTATGGCTCCCACAGATGTGACCGCAACGAAGCAGCGAATCCTTGACGCAGCGCTAGAAGAATTCGGCACCTACGGACTCGCCGGCGCACGGATCGATCGCATCGCGAAGAACGGCAACGCCAGCAAGGAACGGCTTTACGCGTACTTCGGTGACAAGGTGGCGCTCTTTCACGCCGTGCTCGACGCGGATTTTGTCGAAGCCATGGAATGCGTGGAGTGGGTGGGCGGGGACATGCCGCAGCATGCTGTCGAATTGTTCGATGCCATGACCCGAAAGCCGCACATCCAGCGCATGATGATCTGGGGCCAACTGCAAGGTGAAGGCCCGCGGATGCGTAAGCAAGCCGAAGAGCACTCCAGTTGGCTCCCGCGGATGGCTGCGATCCGCAAGGCTCAGGACGACGGCGGCATCGCAGCGCACTGGAATCCGGAAGACCTCATCACCTTGATCTTCGGCCTCGTCTTTGCTTGGGTGGTCGCACCCGGCATCATCGACAATCAATCCGTGGACGCGCAGGAACTCGCGCGCCGCCGTGAAGTGGTGCGGGAAGCGACAATTCGTATTTGCAAACCCTGATGGCCGGCTACGAAAAATCGCGTTGGACGCGCAACGTCGCGATAGTGGTAGCCAAGCCGTCGTATTGGGTGACCAGCAACGTGAATTCGATGAGCCGACGGTCGTCGAGGTGCTGGGACAACATGTTCCAGGTCACGTCGGTGACGTCTTTGGTGGTGACCAACTCGTCGACCGCGGTCAAGATCGCGTGGTGACGAGAACTCAACCCGGAAGCGTTGGGGCCCTCGATAATTCGGGCAAGCTCCTGGGCGTCGATTCCAGCCTTTCGGCCGAGCCTGATGTGGTGATCCATTTCGTAGTCGCACTGCCTCAGGTGTGCGACGCGCAGGATGATCAGTTCGGTGTCGTGGCGTGAGATCCTGCCGCCGGGCATCAGTGACCCGGAGTAGTGCAGCCAACCTCGGAACAGGCCGCCGGTCCGACCTAACGTGCTGAACAGGTGTGCGTCCGGTGCGCCCGCGGCTTTCGAGAGGACACGCCAGATTCCCCAGTTGATCGGGCCAAGTTCTTTGAATCGGCCTGGCCGGATGCGTGCGGTCATGACGCGTACTCCTCGAGTGTCGTGGGTTGATACGACGCTAACACTGCCCGGAATCGGATTGCGGCAACCAGCGCGGCAAGTGCCGCGAGAACGAGCATCGGTATCGACGGTCCCAGGCTCGGTTCGAGGACAACCAGCAAGACCGGCAGTCCGAAGCCGAGGTACGTGCCGACGTAGAAGATGCCCGTCAATGTTCCGCGGGCTGCCGGTGGCGCAAGGGTTTCGAGATCGAGGAGACCGCTACGCAAGCACAGGCCGTATGCGGTTCCGAGCGTGAGGGCGCACACGACAAACAGGGCAAGCGGCGGGTGGGCTCCGCCGGCTGCGACGAGGCAGTATCCGAGCGCGGCTGATCCGGCACCGGCGCTTCCGGCCTGCCTGCCCCAATCGCGATGACGGGCAATGGTTTGAACGATGATGCCCGCGCCGAGTGTGAGTGCTGCGGCTATTCCGGGGAGTAGTGGTCCGGAGTATCGATCGCCTAGTCGCGCGGACATCGTCACGAATGAGACTGTCGCACTGGCAAACACCCAGGGCGCGAGCGGTAGCGCCCAGATCAAGGCCGAGCGGACGGATCGTTCCCCGTCGGCCGGCAACGGGAGCACGGCCGAAGGTGAGGTCGGTGTTCGACTCCACATCGCCGCGGCGGCAACGGAACAGACGGACAGCAGTGCCGAGACGACAAAGGGCGTGGCCAAAGGAAAGGCCGCGAACTGGGCCATCAGGCCGGAGAACAAGGGGCCCAAGGCAAAACCGGAAGTGAGGACAACGCCGGCCATCACGGTTCCGGCTTTGCCGCGCAGATCAGCGGCCCAGGCTGTGCCGGCGCCGATTGCCAGACCGGCGCCGACGCCGACCACAAGACGGCCAACCAGGAGGCCGGAAGTGTTGTGCCACAGCAAGAGAAATACCGTGCCCAGCGACGCCACCAGAGCTCCTGGCAGGACAACGGCTGCTCGTCCGACACGATCGGACAGCACACCACCGGTCAACAGTCCGGGCAGCAGACCCAGCGCGTAGATGCCGAACACGCCGTCGAGAACGGCGTGCGAGAGTCCCTCGTGTTCCCGCAGTACCGGGATGAGGGAGGCAAAGTGGTTGGCGGCCCACCCCGTCGACAGAAGTACGGCAAGTACCGAGATGAACCCGCGACGGGATGGATCGCCCATGCCCCGCAGCTTAGGCGGGCACCAGGTTGCTGACGTCGGCGAGTAGTTCGAACGTGCGCAGCCACGCGGCGCGGTTGGTGCCGGTGGAGACGGTGATCAACTCGTCGGCCTGCGCGTGCTCGGTGAATTCGTCCAGGTACGTGCGGACTTCTGCGGGTGTGCCGACGGCGCTGTACCTGGCCATTTGCAGAACCTGTTGACCGGCGGGGGAGTCGAGCAACATGTCGGCCTCGTCGTCGGTGAACGTGCGGCCACGGCCGAGGAGCAAGCTGACGCGGTTGCGCTTGGATTCGAGGAACTCTTGCTGAGCCTGCTCGGTGGTATCGGCGGCGATGACATTGACGCCCGCGATCACGTACGGCTCCGCCAACTGTTCCGACGGCTTGAACTCCCGGCGGTAGATGGTCACGGCGTCGCGAAGAGCGTTAGGCGCGAAGTGTGACGCAAACGCGTAGGGAAGGCCGAGCATCGCGGCAAGTTTTGCGCCGAACAGTGACGAACCGAGGATGTAGAGGGGGACATGGGTGCCCTTGCCTGGCACCGCGCTGATGCCCGGAATGCGCGAGGTGTCGCCAAGATATCCCTGAAGTTCGAGGACATCCTGCGGGAAGCTGTCGGACGAACTGGGGTCGCGGCGCAGGGCCTGCATCGTCTTCTGATCACTGCCGGGTGCGCGTCCGAGGCCAAGATCTATGCGTCCGGGGTGCAGTGTCTCGAGTGTGCCGAACTGTTCGGCAATGGTGAGCGGTGCGTGGTTGGGGAGCATGATGCCACCAGCGCCAAGTCGGATCTTGGTGGTGTGAGCTGCAACGTGGCCGATCAGGACACTGGTCGCGGACGACGCGATGGAGCCCATGTTGTGGTGCTCGGCGTACCAGATTCGCTGGTAGCCCCACTCCTCGGCTCGCTGCGCCAGCGTGACACTGGCGTCGAAGCTGTCTTTGGCGGTCTCGTTCTGGCCGATGTGCGCAAGATCGAGGATGGAGAGTGGAACCGACATGAAGTGGGCACCTTTCGAGGCGGCAGAAAACAGTTGTTGTGAGGTGCAACCGCCGCGAGTGCATTCCTATTTCCTCACCACCCGAAAAATCGAAACGCGCCCTTCAGTATCGAACCGCACTCGCCAGTGCTGCCAACGACAATGCCTGCCGAGCGTGCTCGACAACCACGAGCCTGCCGTCGTCGATGTGCGCCCGCAACGACTCGAATGCTTGTGGCAACTTGTTGTCGAGAACAAGTTCAGCTATCGCGATGTGCTCGTCGATCGTCGCTTCGATCCCGGCCGGTGTCAGGTAGTCGAACATCCGTACCGGCCGGATTTTGGCATTGACGGTTGCCAAGGCCTCCGTCAGTGCGGGGTTTCCGGCCGATACAAGTAGTGCCGTGTGGAACTCCTCGTCGAGGGTGACAAAGCTGGAGTCCGGTTCGAGTGAATGGGTGCGCAACGCATACCACTTTTCGAGTTCAGCGCCCAGAATATCTGCGTCGTGCCGGGCGTACTCCGTGTCGATGACTCGGCGAATTCCCTGCAGTTCGAGCAATATTCGTAGCTCGTACAATCCGTTGAGATCTTCCAGGCGTGGCCGATACGGATACAGCCCATGCTCGCCGCGTTGAACCAAACCGTCGGATTGCAAGCGGGCCAGAGCTTCTCGCACCGGAGTTCTCGATACTCCGTAGATCTGCGCGAGTCGCTCCTCGCTCAGTCGTTCCGTCGGCGTGATCTTCCCGGCCATCAGATCGGCCCGGATCGACTGATACACCTGATCCCGCAGCGATCCGGTCGAATGTTCGACGGCGGACATGTCAGATGGCCATCGCTCGTCGGACGGCATCGGTGGATGTAGTGCCTCCCTCTCCGGTCGACGTCACATGACCGGCCGCGAGAACGCTGTAGTGCTGCGCTGACTGGAGCGCGAACCCGATGTGCTGTTCGACCAGGAGGACTCCGAGATCGCCGCGATTGGTGAGGTCGATGATGGTGCGTTCGATCTCGGCGACGACGTTGGGTTGGATGCCTTCGGTGGGTTCGTCGAGGATCAGAATCTTCGGTTCGGTGATGAGGGCGCGGGCGATGGCGAGTTGCTGTCGCTGCCCACCCGACAGCAAGCCGGCTCGGCGGTCGAGCAGTGTGGTCAGCGCGGGAAACATATCCAATGCTTCTGCAATCAGCGCCTTTCCGCGTTTGCGGCCGTCCGCGACAACCTGAAGGTTCTCGGCCGTGGTGAGTTGGCCGAAGGATTGTTGTCCTTGGGGGACATAGGCGAGGCCGCGGGTGACGCGGGCGCTCGGGCGCAGTGTCGTGATGTCTTCGCCGTTCAGGAGGATCGTTCCACTTGTCGGTTTGATCAACCCGACAGCGGCTCGGAGCAACGTCGTCTTTCCGGCGCCGTTGTGGCCCATGACGGCGGCGACACCGTTGCCCGGAACGGTGAGCGAGATTCCGTGGATGACCTCGGTGCGTCCGTATCCGGCGCGGACGTCCTTGATTTCAAGCATGATTCACTCCTCGCCGTGAGGCACAGCCGCAGCGGTGCCGAGGTAGACCTCTTGGACTTTGGGATCGGCCTGAACCTGCGCGACAGTTCCTTCCGCAAGAACCTTGCCTGCTGCGAGGACGGTGACCGAGGTGGCAAATGCTCGCATGAAGTCCATGTCGTGCTCGACGACAACCACGGTGCGCGCACCACCGATACGACGCAGGAGGTTGCCGGTTTCCTCGCGTTCTTCCAGGCTCATTCCGGCGACGGGTTCGTCGAGCAGAAGTACCGAACAGTTCTGTACCAGAAGCATTCCGATCTCGAGCCACTGCTTCTGCCCGTGCGCGAGGATTCCGGCGGGTGTATCGCGTAGAGCTTCGAGTCCGGTGGTTTCGAGGGCTTCCTCGATCTCGGGGAGAACGGATTTGCGGGTGCGCAGCAACTCCCACGGGGAGCGGCCCGCACCGGCAGCGATGTCCAGGTTTTGCAGAACGGAGAGTTCTTCGAAGACGCTGGCGGTCTGGAAGGTGCGCCCGACCCCGAGGCGGGCGATCTTGTGAACCTTCTTGCCCAGCAACTGTTCACCGGATTTGGTGATCGAACCCGTCGCCGGTACCAGTCCGGTGATGGCGTCGACAAGGGTGGTCTTTCCGGCGCCGTTGGGGCCGATCAGAAAGCGAAGGTCACCCTGCATCAGTGTCAGGTCCACACTGTCGACGGCCTTGAATCCGTCGAAGCTGACACTCAAGTTCCGCACTTCCAGGTATTCGGAGGACATTCCGGCATTGCCGCCCAATACGGGGTTCGGTGCGCTTGTGTCGGTTGTACCGGTGCTGGTCATACGGACACCTCCACAGTTTCCGGTTCGCTGATTTTCGGTGTTTCGGGGGTGGTCTTTTCACGCTTGCGGCGGTGGCGCAGGAGCGCAAAGAGTCCGGCGACTCCGGCGGGGAAGAACCCGACGACGACGATGAACATCAGACCCTGGGCATAGATCCAGCCGGACGGCATCTTCTCGGAGAAGGCCGACTGGGCCCAGGCAACACCGATGGCACCGAGCACGGGGCCGAGAAGCGTTGCGCGGCCGCCGATCGCCACGCCGATGAGGAAGGCGATGGAGGGAACGATTCCGACGTCGGCGGGGGAAATGATGCCGACGATGGGCACGAACAACGCTCCGGCGATACCGGCCAGGAATGCGGCGGTGACGTAGGCGACCAGCTTGAT
This sequence comes from Rhodococcus globerulus, assembly GCF_019334125.1. Classification (NCBI taxonomy): domain Bacteria; kingdom Bacillati; phylum Actinomycetota; class Actinomycetes; order Mycobacteriales; family Nocardiaceae; genus Rhodococcus; species Rhodococcus globerulus. Next base: position 2,384,639 of record NZ_CP079698.1, on the reverse strand, counting down.
GTTTGCCGGGTCGTACCCGAGGAAGCGCACGCGCTCTTCCTGATCTCGCACTGCGACAAGCAGTTCACCGTAGCGTGAGTTCATCAGTTGCCGGATCAGGGCGACGGAGGCGAGGAGCACTCCGGAGGCGATGAAGAACAGCATCTGCTTGTTGGCGGGGTCGTTGAGGTTGAAGCCGAAGAACGTGCGGAAACGGTTGAGTCCGTTGCTGCCGCCGATGGTTTGCTGACCGATCAGCAGGATGGCGAATGCCGCGGCGAGAGCTTGCGAGAGGATCGCGAAGTATGCGCCCTTGACGCGTCGTTTGAAGACGCCGAGTCCGAGGAGAAACGCGACGGTCGCGGGCAGGAACAGTACCGCGAAGATCGCGACGAACGGGGAGGCAAACGGCTGCCAGTAACCGGGCAGTTCGGTCTTGCCGGCGATCGCCATGAAATCGGGTACCGCGTCACCTTTGAGTTCGGCGTCGGCGATCTTGAGGTGCATTGCCATGACGTAGGCGCCGATGCCGAAGAACACACCTTGGCCGAGGGTGAGCATTCCGCCTCTGCCCCACGCGAGTCCGATGCCCACTGCGACGATCGCGAAGCACAGGAACTTTCCCAGCAGGGAGAGTCGGAAGTCGGAGAGCACGGCTGGGGCAAGTCCGAACAGGATGATCGCGGCGAGCGCGAATCCGCCCCAGACCCGGATTCGGGGATTGGTCAGGACGCTCATACGAGGCTCCTTGTCTTGACTGCAAACAGTCCCTGGGGACGCACTTGGAGGAAGACGACGATGATGACGAACAAGATGACCTTGGCAATCGATGCGGTGGTGGAGTACTCGATGAAGGAGTTCAGAATGCCGAGTGCAAACGCGGCGATCACTGCGCCCTTCATCTGTCCGAGTCCGCCGACGACCACAACCAGGAACGCGTCGATCAGATACGACTGCCCGATGGTCGGGCTGGTGGAACCGATCAGGGTCAGGGCGACACCGGCAACGCCGGCGAGTCCGGATCCGAGGAAGAAGGTGGTGATATCGGTACGGCGGGAAGATATTCCGCTGGTCTCGGCCAGATCTCGGTTCTGGACTACGGCGCGGATGCGCCTACCCATCGACGACTGCTTGAGTGCCAGAGACAATGCGATCACCGCCGCGATTGCCAGCACCAGAATGAAGATGCGGGTTTTCGGAACTACGGCGCCGAAGATGTCGACACCGCCCGAAAGCCAGGACGGTGCGGTGGTGTTGACGGCAGGCGCACCGAAGATGTCGCGCGCCAACTGCTGAAGGATCAGTCCGACGCCGAACGTCACCAACAACGTGTCGAGCGGGCGGTGGTACATCCGTGACACCAGAAGCACTTCCAGGGCCACACCCATCAATCCGCCGACGATGAAACCGACCAGTAGAGAGATGATCAACGAACCGGTTGCATTGGAGATTACCTGCTGTACAACGTAGGCCGTGTACGAGCCGGCCATGATGAACTCGCCGTGGGCCATGTTGATGACACCCATTTGGCCAAACGTGAGCGATAGTCCCAATGCAGCCAACAACAGAATCGAGCCGATGCTCAAACCTGTGAACAGCTGTCCGATCACAACATCCATGACAGACGTTCCACCTCTCTACCAGTCGGTTTCATTGCGGTCAGGTTGTTACTTGCTGGCGCCGAGACCTGAGGCCCACGGGTAGCTCTCGAGGTACGGGTCGGGCTCGATCGGCTGACCGGAATCCCAGACGGTGTAGATCAGTCCATCGCTTCGGATTTCGCCGATGCGGGCGGTCTTGGTGATGTGATGGTTGTCGCCGTCGATGGTGACGAGGCCTTCGGGGGCTTCGAAGGTGACGCCGTCGGCGTTGTCCTGAATATCCTTGACAGCAAAGGAATTGGCTTTCTCGGCCGTGTTCTTCCACAGGTACACCGAGGTGTATGCAGCTTCCATGGGGTCGGACGTCGGCTTGTTCTGGCCGTACTTCGCCTTGTATGCCGCGACGAACTTGTTGTTCTCCGGGGTGTCGATGGTCTGGTAGTAGTTCCAGGCCGTCAGCTGTCCTTCGACGTTCTGCACGCCGATGCCGCCGACCTCTTCCTCTGCGATGGACACCGAGACAACAGGCATGTCGGCCGGCTTCAGCCCCACATTGGTGTACTCGCGGAAGAACGCGACGTTCGAATCGCCGTTGAGCGTGTTGAATACGGCGTCGGCGTCAGCCGTGCGCACCTTGTTGACGATGGTGGAGAAGTCGGTCGAACCGAGCGGCGTGTAGTCCTCGCCCTTGATCTCGATGCCGTTTGCTTCCGCGTACGCCTTGATGATGCGATTGGCGGTCTGTGGGAAGACGTAGTCACTTCCGACCAGGTAGAGGGACTTGACGCCCTTTTCCTTCAGGTAGTCCAGTGCCGGAATGATCTGCTGATTGGTCGTAGCGCCGGTATAGAAGATGTTCTTGGAATCCTCGAGGCCCTCGTACTGAACGGGGTAGTAGAGGAGCGAATTATTGTCTTCGAAGACCGGGAGCATGGCCTTACGGCTCGACGACGTCCAACCGCCGAAAACGGCTGCGACACAGTCGCTGCTGATGAGCTTCTCCGCCTTTTCTGCGAATACCGTCGGCTCGGATGCGCCGTCCTCGGCGACGATCTGAACCTTTTTGCCCAAAACGCCACCGGCGTCGTTGATCTCCTGAACTGCGAGTGCAATCGAATCGCGCACTGTCACTTCACTGATGGCCATGGTGCCGGACAACGAGTTGAGTGAACCGACCTTGATGGTGTCGCCGGAGGTGTCGACGCACGATGCTGCCGTGGTGTCTCCCGACGTCGTATCAGAGGCTTTGCTTCCGCAACCGGTGAGTACCAAACCCAGAGCTGCAAGAGCTGCCGGAGCGGCGAGGGTGCGCTTCGAGAAGGTTCGCATAGACGGGCCTTTCGTCTTCATGACTTCAGTACCTGCTTTTCGCCGACGTGCAAACAGGGGCGTGGCTACAGGTACATGGCTTCGGGGAACGGACTACCGGATGTGATGTATCCGGCTCGCGTATACGGCGTTGTATTCGTCGATGCGGATGAGCGTAGGGAGAACTTGTTTCTGAAAGAAATAGACTCGATCACCATCGTGTGTCCGATATGTCGGTTGGATGAACGAGTGCTCACTCCGCAGGTCAGAGCAGGCTCGGTGTTAGCATCCTCGATATTCGATCAAGCATTCGCTTGACGATTGATGAGGGGATTAGACCAGTGCGTTCGACCCGACGGGAAGAGATACTCACTCACGCGGCAAAATTGTTCAGCGAGCGTGGTATCGCGGCAACGACGGTGCGAGATATCGCCGACGAGGTCGGAATTCTGTCCGGAAGCCTCTATCACTACTTCGAATCCAAGGATGCGATGGCGCACGAAATAGTCGTGCGTTTCCTCGAAGATCTCAACATCAGATACGAGGACTCGATCGAACCTGGTGGATCAGCTCGCGACCGGTTGGCGTCCATGGTCGAGGTCTCGTTCAATACCGCGCTCGACCACCCGTACGCCACCGAGGTCTATCAAGGCGAAGCGATCCTGTCGTCCCAGCCATCCGACGCGCCGATCACCGTTGCGGTTCAGAAGGCGCACGGCTACTGGCGCACGGCAATTGCGAGTGGGATTGCAGACGGGGAGTTTCGCGAAGACATCGATCCTGAACAGTTTCATCGGTTGATGCGGGAGTCGGTGTGGTCGACGGTGGCTCAATACCGTTCACAGTTGGCCGAGCTGGCGCCGGAACTGCAGCGGAATTTGATCCTTGTGTTTCTCGACGGTTTTGCCCGCCGCGGAGACGGTTCCACAGCGCTCGCTCGGGTGAAGGTCAAGACTGACGATGTCGACGTTGCACCGCCGGTCGGTGAGGTTGCCGAACTGCGTTCGGACGTCGACGAGTTGAAGTCGGTGATCCGTGATCTGAGCACCGCGATTCGCGATCTGCAGGCCGAACAACGGGGCTGATCGCTCCCTGTTACGGCGGTTTTGACTATCTATGTGACCCAGTGCATACTTCTGCCCAGCGTCGTGAATCAAGCGCTTGTTTGATTTACCAAATGTCGTTTGGACAGGAGTGGGATGTGAGACTCGGGAAGGCAATAGCCTTAGCCGCGGCAGTCGTGCTCGGGGCAGGTGCGTGTGCATCTGCTGGAGTCATTCCGGACAACGAGATCGTGATCGGGCTGGACGAGGATTCGACGGGCCCCGGTGCGTCGTACAGCACCATCGCGGGCAAGACGGTCCGCCTCAGCGTCGACTTGATCAACCAGGCAGGTGGGATCAACGGCAAGCCCGTCCGCCTCGTTGTCGAGAATGACGAGAGCAGTCCCACCAAGACGCCGTCGATCATTCGTAAATTGGTCGATCAGGGCGCAAGTGCCGTCATTCTGGCGACCGGCAGCGGCTCGGTCCTGCAGGCGAAGTCGATTCTCGAGCAGTCGAAGATCCCGGCGATTGCACCCGTTGTCCTCAGCGACGCGTTTGCTTCCCCTCCGGGCAACGACTATTCGTTCATGATTCCCAACTCGCTCAAGCAATACGCCGAGGTGTATTGCGGAGCGTTCGAGAAGCTGGGCTACCGCTCACTCGGAATCCTCGGTGACGCAAGCGCTTCCATCGACGGCATCATCAAGACGCTGCGTCCGGCGCTGGAGAAGTGCGCAACGGTCACTGCCGTCGAGAAGGCTCCGGTAGACGCCGCGGACCTCACGGCGCAGGTGTCGCGACTCGCGGAGACGAAGCCTGACGCCATTCTTGTGGCCAGCATCGGTGGGCACTTCGAGATTCTGGCGCACAACACACTTTCGAAGATCGTTCCCGAGACGCAACGTTTCTCACTGGCTTCCATCGGAAACCAGCCGGCGTCGTGGGCTTTGGCCGATCCGAAGGCCCTGAGTGGCATGGTCTACATGGGATCGCTCAGTGCCGACAATGCGCGAACTGCGGAGTTGACCGAGAAGGTCCGGGCGGTCAAGGGCGCCGACTATCAGTTGACCGCCTACGACGCGCAATCGTACGACGCGGTCATGATGCTGGCGAAGGCCATCGAGATTGCCGGTGATCATCAGGACCGGACCGCCGTTCGTGATGCACTCCAGCAGGTTTCGGGTCTTCCCTCCAGTTTCGGCCAGGACGATTTGACACTGTCCTTCAGCCCAGGCGACCACTTGGCCCCGGACAGCCTGTGCGGACTGGTGCTCATCGAATTCGGTGACGACAACAAGCCCGCCCATCCGTGGGATTCCTATCAGCCCCCGTGCGGATAACCGAGGAGCTTTGACATGACAGACGCACAACTCTGGCTTGCAGCCATCGAGATCGGTGCTTTCTTCTCGTTGATCGCCCTGGGGATGTACCTCGTGGTGGTCGGCGCGGATTTCTTCAACTTCGCGATGGGTCCGTACGCCATGGCAGCGGCTATGGCGAGCAGTTGGATCGCGGTCAATCACGGGTTGGCGCTGTGGTTGGCCATGCCACTGGGAATTGCTGTTGCAGTGGCGCTTTCGGTGCTGACCGAAAAGCTGGTGGTGAAGCAGGTTCAGAAGCGTTCGGGGCGCGGTGAGCTGCCGGCCTTGGTAGCCGTGACGGCGGTGCTCTTCGGTATTCAGCAGCTTGCGGGAACCGTATTCGGGCGTACGCCGTTGCCGGGGCAGAAGATCTTCGACTTCGATCCGATCACCGTTGGCGGCGCAACGCTCGACAGCGCGACTGTAGTTCTGATCGTGGCGACTGCGCTGGTGTTCATCGGAATCGGACTGTGGCTGAACAGGTCCACCGCCGGCCGGTTGCTGCGCGCCGTGGGCGACAACCCTGAGGCAGCACGGGTACTTGGCTTGCCGGTCGACCGTGTTCGACTGATTGCCTTCACACTCGCGGGCGTCATCGCCGCGATCGCCGGACTGTTGTTCGCTCCCAAAGCCGGCGTGCAGTTCACCAGTGGATTGTCCTGGACGCTCACCGCATTCATCGCTCTGGTCATCGGCGGTACCGGGCGTAGCTGGGCACCGCTGATCGGCGGAATGTTGCTGGGCATCGTCCAGGTATTCGCGCCGTACTACTTCGGTGCCAGCGCCGCACAGACCGCGATCCTCCTGATCGCTCTGGTCTTCTTCGCCTTCCGCCCGGAAGGTCTGCTCTCGAGAAAGGTGCGCGTCTGATGGGTGCGATAACCACACCTCGCGCGATCAGGTCGCGAGCGCGGCTCGGCAACGTGTCGCGAGAAGTCCTGATTACGGTGACAGTTGTTGCCGTACTTCTCCTGTGGATGGGGCCGAGCCTGTACCGGCAGGACCTTATCTTCCTGGCCGCGACGTACTCGCTGATTGCGCTGGGGATGTATGTTCCCTTCGTTCTGGCAGGTTCCCTGTCGATGGCCTACAGCGCCTACGCGGCGATCGGGGCTTACGCGGTTGCCTTGATGTCGGTGAAGACCGGGATGTCGATGTGGTGGGGGTGGCTCATCGGCGCTCTGGTCGCGGCGTGTGTGGCAGTGCTGCTCAGTCTTGCCACGCAGAAGCTTTCCGGGTTCTACCTCGCCGCTGTGACTCTACTGTTCGGAATTGCCTTCGAGCACTGGCTCATCGACGGACCGAGTTTCACCGGCGGTTCGGCGGGAATCTCGGGCGTCGCGGCTCTCACGATGTTCGGCTGGGAACCACCTCGTTATGCGTTGGTCGTTTTCGCGATTCTGTTCGTCTGCGTCATCGCCGTTGCGGTCGATCGACTACGGAAGTCCGTGTGGGGCCTGATGTTGCAAGCTTCGCGGGACAATCGGAACGTCGCCAGGGCATCCGGTGTCAACCCGATGCATCTGACCGTCGTGGCACTGGCTATCGGCGCGGCAATCGCGTCGACCGGGGGATCGCTCTTCACCGTCTCGGTTCAAGCGGTGACGCCGGAAACCTTCACCCTCAGCATCGTCTTCCTTGCCATCTTCATGCCGATCATCGGTGGCCGCGGTTCCGCGTGGGGTGCACCGCTCGGCGCTCTCATCGTGGTGATCGTGACACTCAACATGCCCGGCTATCAGGGCAGTGGTGAACTCTTGCTGGCGGGTGCGGTTCTGGTCATCCTGATCGTCGCGCCTGGCGGCGTGATCGGTTGGTCTCGCGCGTTGATCAACCGTCTGACTGCTACCTACCAGGAGCGTGATTCCCGATGACCGATTCGTTGCTCGAGGTTCGTGGGCTCCACAAGTCCTACGGCGGTGTGCGTGCCGTCGACGACGTGTCGTTCAGTGTCGGTCGCGGTGAGGTGATCGGTCTGGTCGGACCGAACGGCGCCGGCAAGACAACACTCGTCGACTGCATCTTCGGTACCCAACAAGCCGATTCCGGAACGGTCACGCTGGCCGGTAAGTCCCTGAGCGGCCCGTCGGAACGTCGTGCCAGGCAGGGGCTCTCGCGTACGTTCCAGCACCCGCAGTTGGCACTCGAACTCAATGCCGTCGACAACATCATCCCGGGACTCTACGGGCACCGGATCTCGTCGCCGCTGCACTCGCTGTGGTGGGCGATCAAGGGCCCGTTCGAGAACTGGGACAAAGCGTCGGACCAGGCTTCGGCGCTCGCGCGGGAGTATTCGATCAGCGACACCGAAAGCGCGTGCGGGGATCTGAGTCTGGGAGCGCAGCGGTTGGTCGAGGTTGCGCGTGCGATGGCCACCGGTCCGGAAGTGCTGCTCCTGGACGAACCGTTTGCAGGCGCGGATCACGACGGCATCGACGCTATTTCGGGCGCTGTCCGTTCCATTGCCGCGCAGGGCAAGGGTGTTGTTCTCGTCGATCACAACGTCGACCTCATCGCAGAACTTGCGACAACGGTTGTCCTGCTGAACTTCGGCGGCGTCGCGTTTTACGGTCCGCCGCAGGACTGCCTGTCCAGCGACGCGATGCGTGAGGTGTATTTCGGTTCCGACGACGAAGAGGGTGTGAGCAATGCTCGAGGTCGATAAGGTCACTGTCCGTTACGGATCGGCCATCGCGGTACGCGACGTCAGCTTCGTCGCTGCCCCCGGTCAGGTCACCGCGCTGGTCGGACCCAACGGTGCGGGCAAGACTTCTCTGATGGGCGCGATCTACGGTTCCGTACCGGCGTCCGGCCGGATAACCGTCGATGGCCGCAGTGTCGAGAAGATGTCGGCACTCGAACGCGCACGCAGCGGTTTTGCTTATGTTCCGCAGGGACGGCAGTTGTTCATGCGCATGTCGGTCCGCGAAAATCTACGCGTGGGTGCCGATCTTCTAGGTCTGAACGCGGACGCAGCGGATTCGGCTTTTGCGCGCTTTCCCATTCTGAAGGACCGCGCCGAAAGCTTTGCCGGGGTACTCAGTGGTGGTGAGCAGCAGATGCTGGTTCTGGGCCGGGCGTTGCTGGCAAAACCGTCGTTGCTGCTACTCGACGAGATGATGACCGGCCTCGCGCCCAAGATCGTGGCTGAATTACGCACGCTTGTAGGACAACTGGCATCGGAAGGGGTTACGGTGATTGTGGCCGAGCCCGCTTTGTCAGCATTGAAGGCGGTCGTGGACCGTGGGTACGTGATGCAACGCGGCGAGATTGTGCGCGAATGCGATTCCGCCGCTTCGCTGGATGCTGCTTACAAATTGTCGATGGGCGTGCACAGCGCCGAGGGGAGATGAACGACGATCATGCAGGAACCCACAACGTTGGACGTGGCAATCGGCGAGTTTGCCCTCGATCCGGATCGATTTTCCGGCGTCAGTATCAGTGAAATAGTCCGTCACTGGTCGGAGACCATTCCGGACCGCACGGCCTTCATCACCCCGACTTCGCGAATTTCGTGGGCGCAGTACGACGCGGCCGCGGACGCCATTGCGTCGGCACTCGAACTTTCCAGTGAGGGATACGGGCATGTAGCGGTGCTGCTTCCGGACACCATGGTCTTCCACGCCGCGCTGTGTGCCGCGTACCGGACCGGCCGGGTGGCCGTGGGAATCGGGTCGCGATCCGGGCTCCGCGAGATCTCGCATCTGATCGAACGTTCCGACGCCACAGTTCTGGTGACGACGCGATCTTTGCGCGGCGTCGACACCACGGAGTTGATCTCACAACTGCGACAGGCGCATCCCACCCTCGACGTGGTGTTTGCCGACGACACCGGAGCCGTGAGTTTCGAACGGGCCGCCGCGGTGGGAGGTGTTGTCTCTCTTCCCGTGCCGAAGCGGGTTTTCGAGGCCTCGAGCCCGACCTTCTCGACGGCTGCCGTGTCCATGCTGAACTCGACGTCCGGTACGACCGGACTTCCGAAGCTGGTGACTCAGACGGAAGATCGGTGGGTTGCATTCTCCGAGATCGGCGCAGAGGCAGCCGATGTCGGACCGGAAGAAGTCTTCCTCGGGGCGGTTCCGGCTCCCTTCGGTTTCGGCCTGTGGACGTCGCATTTCCTGCCCGCGTTGCTCGGCGCCCCCAACGTGGTCATGGAGCGATTCGACGTCGCGGTGATGATCGATCTCATCGAACGTGAAGGCGTCACCGTGTTGAACTGTGTGAGTACACAATTCAAGATGCTGTTGCGATCCGACGCCGCTGCGAGCGCAAACCTCGATACGTTGCGCGTCATGTTTACCGGGGGAGAGGCGGTTCCGTACTCGGAGGCGCTGGCATTCGAGGAACGAACCGGAGCAGCAGTGCTGCAATTCTACGGTTCCAACGAAACCGGAGCAGTCTCCGTCACCACCGTCGACGACGACTCCGATACCAGGCTGCGTACCTGTGGTCACGTCATCGACCGGATGCAGGTTCGGGTATTCGACGACGCCGCAACAGAAGTGGTCGGATCCATGCGCCGCGGGCAACCGGCGGTCAACGGACCGTTGATGTGTCAGGGCTACTGGGGCGACGTCGACGCCAACAACGAGCTGTACACCGAAGACGGCTGGATGCTGCTCGGCGACATCGTCGAAATCGACGAGGACGGTCGCGTCCGCGTTGTGGGTCGTAAGGCCGACATCATCATTCGCGGTGGCAAGAACATCTCCGCCGTCGAAGTCGAGGAATACGTCCGTGCGCACCCGCTGGTGGATTTGGTTGCCGCGGTCGGCGTCGACGACGCTCTGTTCGGGGAAAAGGTGTGCGCCGTTGTCGTGACCACGGACAGTGAGGCACTGTCCGCGGCAGAGCTCACCGAGTGGATGCGTGAGCAGGGCATCACTCGCGAATACATTCCGGAGTATGTGATGACGCTGGCGGAGTTGCCTATGGCAGCCGGCGGAAAGGTTGCCAAAGGCGCCGTCAAGGAGCTTGTGCGCGAGAAACTGGCTGAGGCGATCTGTTGATCCGGCGGCTTCGACGGTGTCGGGTTAGTCTGATTCGGACCTAGTGCCGAGCTGTCAGGACTCCGATGCCACATCGACTCAGGACACCGATGTCCCATCGACTCAGGACACCGATGTCCCATCGACTCAGGACTCTGCTTCGCAGTCCGAGACCCGGCGCGCTGATTGTGCGCTGGGTCTTCGGCCGTGACGCAGCAAAAGTCACCGACAAGCTGCGCAAACACGCGCCGGGAGGCGTCGACGCCGTTCGGGATCAGTACTATCGCACCGATGATTCCGACGCCCGACTGGACGTGTATTTCCCGGCAGGTACGCAGACCGCGCTCCCCACCGTGGTGTGGACACACGGCGGGGCCTGGATTTCCGGCAACAAGTCCAACAACGCCACGTACTACGAGTTACTTGCCTCTCGCGGTTTCACCGTGGTGTCGCTGGACTACTCCATCGGACCGGAGCATCGGTATCCGACGGCGATCGGTCAGCTCAACGACGCACACGCGTACATCGTCGCGAACGCCGAGAGGTTGCACGTCGATCCGTCGAAGATATTTCTGGCCGGTGATTCGGCAGGTGCTCAGTTGTCGAGCCAATTGGCAACGATCATCACCAATCCGGAGTACGCGGACCTTGTCTGTGTGAAGCCGGCCTTGCATCCGGATCAACTGCGCGGAGTTGTGCTGAACTGCGGAATCTACGATGTTGCGAACATGGTAGGTGGCCCCGGCATCATCGGCTGGGGTGTCGATCGTTCGCTGTGGGCCTATACCGGTGATCGCCTTTTTGTCGATAGCACAGCGGCGCAACAGATGTCGACGCTCCATCACGTCACGGCCGATTTCCCGCCCGCCTACATCAGTGGCGGCAATGCCGACCCGCTGACAGATCGTCAGTCGAAACCTTTGGCCGACAAGCTGACTGGGTTCGGCGTCAAGGTGGACACGTTGTTCTTTCCGGAAGATCACGAGCCGCCGCTCGGACATGAGTACCAGTTCAACCTCGATGGTGCAGACGGTGTGGTGGCGTTCGAGCGCACCGTGGATTTCCTGTCGGCGCGGGTTGATTGATCGTATCCCCTTGTTCTGCTTGAGAATTTGACAATCCCGGCAATCTGGTCGTCGATAATTGACAGGCAATTCCCAGGAACCGCATCTCCGCTAGCCTTGTGCCGATGCTGTTTCCGACGCCCAGGAGTTGCCGTGCCCAAGTCGTCCACACGTCGATCGCCCAGGTGGGCGCTCGGCCTGTTGAGCGCGGTGTTCACGCTGATGATTATCGGCGGATTGGCGACGTACTTCAGCCCATGGCCGGGGACGTTGGCAATGCGGTGGATGGCGGAAGGAAGTGCAGATTCGGTTTCTGCGACGCTGTCGGAGTTGGCTCCGTCCGGCGTCGAGACGCGTACCGATGTGACCTACCGCGACGGCGATCCGGATGCCCTACTCGACGTCTACTTCCCGGATTCGGCGTCGGCAGCGCTGCCAACACTCATCTGGACTCATGGTGGTAGTTGGATCTACGGCGACAAGGAAGATTACTCGGGCTACTACAAGAGTCTTGCCGGCCAAGGGTTCACGGTCATCTCCCTGGACTACTCTCTGGGCCCGGACGCGACGTACCCGACAGTGCTCCATCAACTGAACGACGCCTATCGGTACATCACCGACAATGCGGAGCAGTTGCACGTGGATCCGAACGCACTCTTCCTCGGCGGCGATTCTGCGGGCGGCCAGATCTCGAGCCAGATTGCTGCAATGATCACCGACCCGGTCTACGCCGCCGAAGTCGGAGTCACGCCGAGCCTGTCGCCGCAGCAGGTCCGGGGCGTCGTCCTGGACTGTGGCGTCTTCGATATGTACGAATTCCTCGATCCCGACGGCAGATTCGGGTGGACGGCAGACCGCGAATCCGTTTGGGCCTACACCGGGACCAAGGACTTCGAGAACTCACCGGCGGTCAGGCAGATGTCGACGATAAACATCGTCACATCGGCTTTCCCCCCGACCTTCATCACCGGCGGCAATGCTGACGAACTGACCGCCGGCCAGTCGAAACCTTTCGCTGACAGACTCCTTCGTCTGGGTGTCGACGTCGACGCGCTCTTCTACCCGGATGACTACGAACCGGCGCTCGAACACGAGTACCAGTTCGATCTGGATACTCCCGACGGGCAGATCGCGTTCGATCGCACGGTTGCATTCCTGCGTGCGCATTCGCAGTAGCGTCGAGCCTCTACCGAATTACGTACGGCGAGATCGAGCTTCGATGCTCGCTGATGTCCAAGGCCTTGCCCAATGGAGGGAAAGCGCGCTGGGGGCAGTTCAAGCGTTCGCACACCCGGCAACCCGAACCGATCGGTGTGCCGGGATTGGACTCGTCCAAGTCCAAGCCGTCGCCGTAGACGAGACGGTGGGCATGGCGGATCTCGCAGCCCAACCCGATGGCAAAGATCTTCTGGGGCTGACCGTATCTCGCGGCCCGACGCTCCACTGTGCGTGCCACCCACAGGTACCGTCTGCCGTCAGGCATCTGGGCAATCTGCGGCATGATCTTGCCCGGGTAGGAGAAGGTTTCGTACACATTCCACAGGGGGCACGTGCCGCCGCTGGTGGAGAAGTGAAAACCGGTGGCGGACTGACGCTTCGACATGTTTCCGGCGCGGTCGACGCGGACGAACATGAACGGGACACCGCGCAGTTTCGGTCTCTGCAACGTCGACAGTCGGTGGCAGATCGTTTCGTAGCTGGCAGAGTAGAACGCTGACATACGTTCGATGTCGTACCGGAAATCTTCGGCCACATCGTGAAACTGTCCGTAAGGGAGGACGGTAGCCGCGGCGAAGTAGTTGGCCAGCCCGAGGCGAGCCAGCGACACCGATTCCTCGCTGGTGAAGTTGCCTTCGGCGACGAGGGAGTCGAGTAGGTCGTTGTGTTCGAGGTAAGCGAGCTCGGTGGCGAACTTGAATACCTGCTGACCACCGGACAGGTGCGACGAGATCTCGAGGACCCGGTTCACGGGGTCGTACCGATGCAGAATGTTCTCGCCGAGGTCGATTCGGCGAACGATCTGCACGTCGTGAATCGTTTCCAGACGGCGGGCGATTTCGCCCGCGATGTCGCCACGGTGGAAACGCAGGCGTGACGTCAGTTCTTCCGCGGCAGTATCAAGATCGTGGATGTAGTTCTGCCGTTGGTAGAAGTAGTCGCGGACTTCCTCGTGGGGCATCGTGATGGAACCACTGCCGCTGCCGTCCGAAAAGCGATCCTCGGTGGCCGCGGCCAGCTGCGCCGTGGTGTTGCGGAAGCGGCGGTGCATGTTGACCATGGCCTTCGCCAACCCCGGATGGCTCGACACCATCTCGGCGATCTCGTGCGCGTCGGCGTCGATCCCCATTTCCTGATCGAGAGCCACCTCGCGCATCTCGGCGATCAGTCGAGTGTCGTCCTGCGACGAGAAGAAGGTGGTGTCGACACCGAACACCTCGCTGATCCGCAGCAGGACCGGCACCGTCAGCGGGCGGACGTCGTGCTCGATCTGGTTGAGGTAACTTGCCGATATTTCGAGCGTCTTTGCCAACGACGCCTGGCTCAGCCCACGCTCGGTACGCAGTTGGCGGAGCCGGACACCGACGAAGGTTTTCGACATTCAGCCAGGATACGAGGGGTGTAGGAAGTTCGCAAACTTGTGTTTGCAGACTTAACCTAGGCTTTGTTCTCGGCACGCGGAGCACCCATGCCGGGATCGATCTGGAACGGACCGTTCGCAGACGGGGCAAGTGGGAAGTCGAAGATCGCGGTCGGGAGATACACCGTCGAGCAGGAGTTCGGAATATCGACGACGCCGGAGAGCCGGCCTTCGATCGGCGCGGCGCCGAGTATCAGATATGCCTGCTCCGGTGCGTAGCCGAACTTCGTGAGGTATTCGATCGCGTGCAGGCAGGCGCGCTGGTAAGACAGATGGGAGTCGAGATACTTCTGCTCACCGTCCAGCGTCACGGATGTGCCCGAGAATGCCAGCCACTCGGAGTACTGCGGATCTGTGTTGCCCGGCATGAAGATCGCATTCTCGGATACCCCGTAGGTGTCCATGCCGCCTTTGATGATGTCGACGCGCAGATCGATGAAGCCGCCCATCTCGATGGCGCCGCAGAAGGTGATCTCACCGTCGCCTTGGGAGAAGTGCAGGTCGCCGACGGACAGGTTCGCTCCGTCGACAAATACGGGGTAGAAGATTCGGCTGCCCTTGGTCAGGTTCTTGATGTCCTGGTTGCCGCCGTTCTCGCGCGGGGGAGCTGTGCGGGCAGCCTCGCCGGCAACACGCGTGTAGTCGTCGCCGGTGAGGGTGCCGAGTACGGCGTCACGGGGCTCGGGTGGAAGTGCCAGCGGGGGAACGCGATTGGGATCGGTGGCAATCAATGCACCTTCGCGGGCATTCCACTTGGCGAGCAAGGCCGCTGACGGCGCAGTGCCCATGAGTCCCGGGTGCACGATGCCGGTGAACGACACGTGTGGGATATGGCGCGACGTAGCGGTCTGTCCCGAGAAATCCCATACCGCTTTGTATGCGTCGGGGAACTGCTCGGTGAGGAATCCGCCGCCGTTGTTACGTGGGAAGATGCCGGTGTACCCCCAGCCCTGGCCGGCCAACGGTCCCGAATCTTCTTGGGGGATAGGGCCGATGTCGAGAATGTCGACGATCAGGAGGTCGCCGGGCTTTGCCCCTTCGACGGCAAACGGGCCGGAAAGCGTGTGCACGGTGGTGAGGGGCGCATTGAGGATGTCGTCCGCGGAGTTGTCGTTGTGAATGGCACCGTCGAACCACTCGCGGCAGTGAACACGGAACGCATCGCCCGGCTTCACCGTTACTGCGGCCGGAATATCAGGGTGCCAGCGGTTATGGCCGACGATGGCCTGCTCGGTGAACTTCTTGGTGGAATCGAGGGGGAACAGCAACTCCGGCATGTGAACTCCTCATCATCGAAGGTGATACTCAGGGGCGAGGTAGCTTGCGGTGCAACGGATTAGACGTAGTCGGGGTGACGGTGCGGCGAGTGCCCGGTAGTGAGCCGTTGACCACTGCCGGCTCATGGGCGGATCGCGCAGTGGCGTCGAGTAGTCCCATCGCGGCAGAGGATGCGTGACTCAATCTCGGTGTGGACATCACGCGTCGGGAATCGGCGGAGCATTGTGGGCACACAATCGACGAGGGGACCTCGGCCATCGCAAACGACCGTTCGAGCGGTCCGCAGCCGGTGCAGCGAAACTCGTACAGGGGCATGGCCGTCACGCTAGTGGAGGTTGGCGTCGGCGGCAGCGGAACGGCGAGCCCAGGTGCACACAAGTGTGCGAAATCAGGCCGAAGCGCACGTTTCGAGGCAACTTGTGTGCAATAAATCCCGCCTGCGCACGGGAATCTGCGAATTCCACCCAGACGGGCGTGATTGCGGTCACTTCGAGTCACAAAATGTTGCTGGGAGTGATGCTGGAGTTGCCCGTCGGCGGCGCACCGACGTCGTCGCAGAGGGTTGCGTGCATTTCGTTCACAGCCTGCAGTTTCTTGCTACCGGCCAGTAGGAAACCTGCCCGATTGGCGAGGTTTGAACCCCTCTCGATCTTCACAGTCTTAGCAAAGTGTGTTGAAAAGCTAGCGAAGATTGGCATTAGCAACAGGTAGACGGCACTTTTTCGATGTGTCATTCTCGATGAGTACACAAAAAGGGCCTGGCAAGGATGTGAAGCAGTACGCACGTACCGCTCACAACGGGCCGGACCAGTAGATCTAAGAGATGGAGTCTTGATGTCGACCACCGGCACCCCGAAGACCGCAGCAGAGCTTCAGCAGGATTGGGACACCAACCCTCGCTGGAAGGGCGTAACTCGTAACTACACGGCCGATCAGGTCGTCAAGCTCCAGGGCACCGTCGTCGAGGAGCAGACCCTCGCTCGCCGCGGATCCGAGATCCTCTGGGATCTCGTGAACAACGAGGACTACATCAACTCCCTCGGTGCACTTACCGGCAACATGGCTGTGCAGCAGGTTCGCGCCGGCCTCAAGGCCATCTACCTCTCCGGCTGGCAGGTTGCCGGCGACGCTAACCTCTCGGGCCACACGTACCCGGACCAGAGCCTCTACCCGGCCAACTCGGTTCCGACCGTCGTTCGTCGCATCAACAACGCACTGCTGCGCGCCGACGAGATCGCCAAGACCGAGGGTGACACCTCCGTCAGCAACTGGCTCGCTCCGATCGTTGCCGACGCCGAAGCCGGCTTCGGTGGCGCTCTCAACGCTTACGAGCTGCAGAAGGCCATGATCGGCGCCGGCGCAGCAGGCGTTCACTGGGAGGATCAGCTCGCTTCGGAGAAGAAGTGCGGCCACCTCGGCGGCAAGGTGCTCATCCCCACGCAGCAGCACATCCGCACCCTGACCTCGGCTCGTCTGGCTTCCGATGTCGCGGACGTTCCGTCCGTCATCATCGCCCGCACCGACGCTGAGGCCGCAACCCTCATCACCTCCGACGTGGACGAGCGCGACCGCCCGTTCCTCGACGGAACCCGTACGGCTGAAGGCTTCTACGGCGTCAAGAACGGCATCGAGCCCTGCATCGCTCGCGCCAAGGCTTACGCACCGTACGCAGACCTCATCTGGATGGAGACCGGCGTGCCGGACCTCGAGGTTGCAAAGAAGTTCGCCGAGTCCGTTCGCAGCGAATTCCCGGACCAGCTCCTGGCCTACAACTGCTCCCCGTCCTTCAACTGGAAGGCACACCTGGACGACGCGACCATCGCGAAGTTCCAGAAGGAGCTCGGCGCGATGGGCTTCAAGTTCCAGTTCATCACGCTCGCAGGCTTCCACTCGCTCAACTACGGCATGTTCGACCTGGCCTACGGCTACGCCCGTGAAGGTATGACGGCATTCGTCGACCTGCAGGAGCGCGAGTTCAAGGCAGCCGAAGAGCGTGGCTTCACCGCCATCAAGCACCAGCGTGAGGTTGGCGCCGGCTACTTCGACACCATCGCCACCACGGTTGACCCCAACACCTCGACGGCAGCTCTCAAGGGCTCCACCGAAGAGGGACAGTTCCACTAAGAACTGACATCGGGTGGGGGAGAGGCTCGGCTTCGGGTCTCTCCCCTGCTTGTATCACCGCACTACTTCTCTTCCGTCTTCAAAGCAGTTCCGATTGCGCCGGCCATCAGCGTCGACGCGGTTCGAAGTGCTTCCACAGCTACACCTCCACCAGACAAACTCCACGAGACAAACAAGGAGCTGACGTGACCAGCGAAAAAATTCAGCGCGTCGGCGTTATCGGCGCCGGAATCATGGGTGCCGGAATCGCCGAGGTGTGCGCCCGCGCACATGTCGATGTTCTGGTCTTCGAGCAGACTCGCGAGCTTGCAGCAGCCGGGCGTTCACGCATCCTGCGTTCGCTCGACCGCGGCGTGAGCAGCGGAAAGATCACAGAACGTGAGCGTGAGCAGGCCGCATGGCGTCTGCGTTTCACCTCCGATCTGGGAGATTTCGCGGACCGCCAGCTCGTTGTGGAGGCCGTCGTCGAAGACGAGAAGATCAAGAGCGAAATCTTTGCCGAGCTCGACGCGGTCGTGACGGATCCGGATGCGGTTCTCGCGTCCAACACGTCGTCGATCCCGATCATGAAGCTGGGGATCTCGACCAAGCGTCCCGAGCGAGTCATCGGTATGCACTTCTTCAACCCGGTGCCGGTTCTGCCGCTCGTCGAACTGGTGACGACGCTCAAGACCAGCTCCACGGTGTCGCAGCGCGCCGAGGCTTTTGCCAGTGACGTCCTTGGCAAGCAGGTTGTCCGCAGTGCCGACCGCTCCGGCTTTGTCGTCAACGCACTCCTGGTGCCGTACCTGCTCTCGGCCATCCGCATGGTCGAGTCGGGCTTCGCCACCAAGGAAGACATCGACAAGGCAACGGTTCTCGGCCTCGCGCACCCCATGGGTCCGCTGGCTCTGACGGACCTGGTCGGACTCGACACCGTCAAGTCCATCGCCGACTCCATGTACGAAGAGTTCAAGGAGCCGCTGTACTCCGCCCCGCCGCTGCTCCTCCGTATGGTCGAGGCCGGTCTGACGGGTAAGAAGTCCGGCGCAGGGTTCTACGAGTACACCGACAACGGTCGTTCCGCCAAGCAGGCAAGCTAAGGCCAATGGCCCTGTGCGCCTTTCTGGTAGTTCCGGCTACCACAAAGGCGCACAGGGCGCTTGCGCCCCTCGGTTAGAAAGGTCGACCGCATGTCCAGCAGCACTGCAGCATTCGGCTCCAGCGTCCTGGGGTACCCGCGCATCGGGCCGCGGCGGGAGCTCAAGCGTGCCCTCGAGTCCTACTGGCACGGCAATTCCGACAAGGACGCACTTCTCGCGGTTGCCAAGGAACTTCAGGAATCGACCTGGAGCGAATTGGCTGCAACGGGATTGAGTCAGGTTCCCGGCAATACCTTCTCGTTCTACGATCACGTTCTCGACAACGCCTTGCTGTTCGGCGCAGTGCCCGAGCGGTTCAAGCCGCTCGAAAGCGCTTTGGACCCACTCGATTTCTACTTCACGATGGCGCGTGGACGTCCAGACTTCCCGCCCCTCGAGTTGGTCCGGTTCTTCGGCACCAACTACTACTACCGTCAGCCCGAGATCGACGCCGCCACCGAGTTCTCACTCCACTCGGAGGCGTTGCTCGACGAATTCGAGCGCGCCAAGGAACGAGGCATCGAACTGCGTCCCGTGATCATGGGACCGGTGTCGTTGCTTCTGCTCTCCAAGGTGGGGCCGGCAACCGAAGCGGTCGACGCCGATTTCACGCCGCTCGATCGACTCGACGATCTACTTCCCGTGTACGAGAAGCTGTTCGAGCAGTTGGCCAAGGCCGGTGCAACATGCGTTCAGCTGGACGAGCCTTCGGTGACGGAGGATCGCTCGGCAGAAGAGCTCGATGCGCTCAAGCGGGCGTACGAGAAGCTGTCCACCGCGCCGCTGCGTCCGCGTCTGCTGGTCACAGGACCGTACGGCAAGTTCGGCGAGGCTCTGAACATCCTGGCTGCCACCAAGATCGAGGCATTCGGACTGGACCTCGTGCACGGCCGGATCACGGCCGAAGAACTGGCTGCGGTTCCCCACATCAAGCGCAAGCGGATCTACGCCGGTGTGGTCGACGGCCGAAACGTCTGGCGAGTCGATCGTTTCAACACCTTGACTTACCTCAACGAGCTCAAGGACGTTGTCCCGGATCTTGTTGTCTCCACGTCGTCTTCGCTGCTGCACGTGCCGTACGACGTGCTCTCCGAGTACGACATCCCGGGAGACGTCGCGGATCGTCTGGCCTTTGCCAAGCAGAAGGTCGGCGAGGTCGTGACACTTGCGAAGGCCCTCACCGAAGGTCCGTCGGACAAGTGGCGCAAGCGTCCGACAAAGGTGCACTTCAAGCTCAAGCACGCCGTGCGAGCTCGGGTCAACGCGGTCAAGCCCGAAGATCGTATCCGCGCTCCGTACGAAGAGCGTCGTAAGGCTCAGCAGGAACGGTTGAACCTGCCCTTGGTGCCGGCTCAGACATTGGGCTCGTTCCCGCAGACCAACGAAATCCGCCAGGCACGTTACGAACTCGGCGAGGGTCGGTTGGAGTGGGAAGACTACTACAAGCGCATCCAGGAAGAGATCGAACGCACCATCCGCCTGCAAGAGGACATCGGACTCGACGTCCTCGTGCACGGCGAGCACGAGCGCAACGACATGGTCCAGTACTTTGCCGAACTGCTCGAAGGGTATGCCTTCACGCACAACGGTTGGGTGCAGGCCTACGGATCTCGTTGCACGCGTCCGCCGATTCTCTACGGAGACATCGCGCGTCCGAAGCCGATGACGGTCGAATGGATTGCGTACGCGCAGTCGCTGACCGACAAGCCGGTCAAGGGCATGCTCACCGGACCGGTCACCATGATCGCCCGTTCTTTCGTCCGTCAGGATCAGCCGCTCTACGAAACGGCAGAGCAACTGGCCCTTGTCATTCGGGACGAAATTGCAGATCTCGAAGCGGCCGGCATCGCCATCATCCAGGTGGACGAGCCTGCAATTCGTGAACTGCTGCCGCTACGTGAGGACGGCCGGGAGGCCTACCTGGAGTGGGCCGTCGACGCGTTCCGTCTGGCAACAGGTGGAGCGAAGCCGGAAACACAGATCCACACGCATCTGACGTACTCCGCTCGGTCGTCGGTGGTCGACGCCATCGAACGGTTGGACGCCGATGTGACGGCTATCGTCGCGACCCGCTCCATCACGTGGGTGCTCGACGCACTGAAGGAAGGCGCGCTCACACACGGCGTCGGACCCGGTGTGTACGAGTCCCGTTCGGCGAGGATCCCGGATATCGACGAACTCGACGAATTGCTCACGGAGGCAAGCGAATCGATTTCTCTCGATCGTTTGTGGGCAAACCCGGACGGTGGGCTCAAGACCCGCCATCCGTGGCAGCTCGAGCCGTCACTGCGCAACTTGGTTGCGGCGGCGAGACGACTGCGTCGCCGGGCCGAGAACGCTCAGGATACCGACAACTAGACAAATCGGTACAAGAAGGGACCTGCAATTTGCAGGTCCCTTCTTGCGCGAGTAGGCATGTACCCATGGTTACTGCTGCTGCTTACGCCGCTATGTCCGCTGACGGTCCTCTGGAGAAGACCACCATCGAACGACGCGAGCTCGGTCCACTGGACATTCTCATCGACATCAAGTTTGCCGGAATCTGCCACTCCGACATCCACTCCGCCCGAAATGAGTGGGGCGGAACAAAATACCCGGTTGTCCCGGGCCACGAAATCGCGGGTGTAGTTGCCGCGATCGGCTCCGAGGTGACGACGCACAAGGTCGGCGACCGCGTGGGTGTCGGTTGTTTTGTCGACTCCTGCGGGGAATGCGACATGTGCGTCGCCGGTGAGGAGCAGTACTGCCGCACCGGAGTGACCGGCACTTACAACGCCAAGGGTCGCGACGGCGAGCGCACCCAAGGTGGGTATGCGACGTCCATCGTCGTCAACGAACACTTTGTTCTTTCGATCCCCGACGGCATCGAACTCGATGTCGCGGCGCCACTTCTGTGTGCAGGTATCACGTTGTACTCGCCGCTACGGCACTGGAAAACCGGACCGGGCACGAAGGTTGCGATCATCGGCTTCGGTGGTCTCGGCCATGTCGGTGTGAAGATCGCCAAAGCGATGGGGGCCGAGGTCACCGTCCTGAGTCAATCACTGAGCAAGCAGGACGACGGTCTGCGTTTCGGTGCGGATCACTACTACGCCACCAAGGACCCCGGAACGTTCAAGGCATTGCGTGGACAGTTCGACCTGATTCTCAACACCGTGTCGGTCAACCTCGACATCGACGCGTACATGTCGTTGCTCGCACTCAATGGAACCTTGGTCGAATTGGGATTGCCGGAGAAGCCGATCGAGGTGCGCGCATTCTCGCTTGCCGCGAACCGTCGTAGCCTGGCCGGCAGCATGGTCGGCGGCATTCCGCAGACGCAGGAGATGCTGAACTTCTGCGCCGAACACGGAATCGGAGCCGAGATCGAACTCATTCCGGCAAGCGAGATCAACGTCGCTTACGATCGCGTGGTCGCAAGCGACGTCCGTTACAGATTTGTCATCGACACGGCCACAATCTGATCGCGGTCGCTACTGCGGGTTAGTCGAGTTGCTCGCGAAGGCTACTGAGAGTCTTCGCGAGCAACCGCGACACATGCATCTGCGATACCCCGACCTTCTCGGCGATCTGCGTCTGCGTGAGATTGCCGAAGAACCGCAGCATCAACACGGTCCTTTCCCGGTCAGGTAGCTTCTCGAGCAGTGGCCGCAGAGCTTCGTGATTTTCGACATTTTCGAGAGCTGCGTCGTAATCGCCGAGAGTTTCCACCAGGGGAAGATCGTCGGTGTGGTTGGACGCAGCGCCGTCGACCGACACTGTTTGATAAGCGTTTCCGGCGATGAGCGCTTGGGCTACTTCTTCGCGTTCGACACCCAGCGTCGCCGCAAGTTCGTCGACGGTCGGAGCGTGCCCCAACTGCTGTGACAGCTCGCTGATCGCCTGGCCGAGTTGGAAGTGCAATTCCTTCATGCGGCGAGGAACGCGGACCGCCCAGCCGGTGTCCCGGAAGTGTCGACGGACTTCTCCCATGACAGTGGGGACGGCAAACGATACGAAGTCCGATCCACGGCTGACATCGAACCGGTCGACCGCGTTGACCAGACCCAGCCGTGCGACCTGAACAAGGTCGTCATGTGCCTCGCCGCGGCCGTCGAAGCGCCGGGCAATGTGCTCGGCCAGCGGCAGGCAGCGCGTGATGAGCGCGGCCCGCACTCGCTCGTACTCAACTCCGTGACGATCGAGGGTGTCCAACTTCTCGAAAACGGCTATGACGTCTCGATACTCGTCTGTCGACCGACGACGCGGCCGCGGTGGGCCATGCTCGGGCGATGCCCCGCGAGCGGACGATGTCACTGGCGCCTGCCGTCGGCTTTGGTGAACTTCATAGTCGTGATGTACCCGGCGCCATTCGGATCTTCTTCTTGATCAAGGGAAATCGAGTCGGTGAGGGCGGTGAGGACGTGCCACCCGAAGGATCGCTGGTCGGCACCGTCGGACTCAGCTGTCGTGGTCGCGACCGAAATATGTAATTGGGACGCCGCGTAGACAAATCGGCACACCAGTACAGAATCGGGGAGAGCTCGGACGATGAGATGCGTACAGATCTCATCCATGGCCAGCCTGATGTCGGCGATGGCGTCGAGGTCGAAGCTCTCCTGAATCGCGACGGTCGCAGCGAGCGCCCGCAATATCGACAGTTGGTCAAGGGTTGCCCGGATTCTCAACTCGACGACGGGTTGAGTGCGATCCTGATCGGGTTCGATTGCGCTGAGATGTGGCATGAGTTCTCCGGATCGTCGTACCAGGTGCCGGCCCCGGACGCTGGTGCGGTGAACCATACCGACCGATACGATCACAGACACCCCTATACAGAAAATATCTACGCCGGTGCGCAGACGCTTAATGGGGATTACCTCCAAAGGGTGCAGTTCAAACCACAACTTTGCGCAACCTCGACCACCAGCTCGTGACGTGCGACCGAACCGAACGCTCACACCGCGCTTGTGACCTCCGTCATCTCGGGGTACTGTTCCTAACCGAGGTTGAGCACACAGCCGATGAGGGATTATCCATTATTTATGGGGCCCGATATCGCGTGCGCCCCTGGTGGATGTCCCCCGTTTCTTTGCACAGTGTATGCCGTTGCGGGATGGGAGAACCATGACTGTTGTTCCAAAATCATCTGTTCCAGGATCGCCTCTTTCCGGGCCGTCCGTCTCTGGATCGTCTGTCCCTGGGAAGGCGAACGTAGGTTCGAAACCGGGCTTTTCGTACGCAGGTCGAGGTTCGCTCGACTACGGTCCGCCGCCATCGGCGACGTCGACCGCCTCGTTTCGCGCGAACAAGGTCAGTGCCTCTACGGTCGTGATTTCGGTTCGCGGTGAAATCGACTTGTTGAGCGTCAACGCATTCCGTGATTATCTGTCCAGCCAGGTTGTGCCGGGTCGGACCCTGGTTGTCGACATGTCGGATCTCGAATTCATGGGTATGTGCGGGTTGTCGTCGTTGTCGATCCTTGCCACGCTCACCCGGGATGCCGGTGGTGCTCTTGCCTTGATCTGTGGTCGACCGGTTCAGCGTCTCCTCAGGGCCGCCGGCCAGGAATCCATGTTCGACTGCTACACCTCGTTGGAGCACGCAGTCGGCCTCGGCGAAACCAAACGTTTCCTTGCCTGAAAGCGCTGAGTCATACGGCGTTAAGGAGTATCGGAGATACAGCGTTAAGGCGAATCGAACTTAAGGAGAATCGGGTCGCTCACCGAGCTACTTCGCTTCGGTGAGCGACTCTGTGCGCCCGCGTGCGGGGCGGCGCGGTGACGCAGCGACCATAGGTCCGCACAACTTCGCCGGCCACGTGTTCCCACGAATACGATTCGCACATCCTGGCTCTGCCCGCGCGTGAGAACAAGGCTCCTTCCTCAGCGTTGTCGAGCAAGTGCCGAACCACCCTCGCGGTCTGCTTCGGATTGTCGACCGGAACGCGGTGCCCGGTCAGTCCGTCCACCACGGTGTCGCGCAGCCCGCCGACCGGTGTTGCGACAACGGGAACACCGCAAGCCATAGCCTCGAGCGCGACGATGCCAAACGGTTCGTAGCGGGCCGTGCAGAGCAGTGCGTCCGCCGACCGCATCAACTTCGGCAGCGACTGGTGGGGAACGCGGCCGAGCAGTTTCACTCGATCCGCGACGCCCAGTCGTTCGGCGAGCTTCTGCAACTGCGTGGCGATCTCGTCGGTAGGCAGACCTGACGACGGTGGACCGCCGGCCACCACCAATTCGGTGTCGGGCAGCGACGCCAGAGCCGCTATCGCGATGTCGAATCCCTTCTGCTCTACCAACCTTCCGACGCACAACAATCGGTGCGGCGCGTTTCGTTTTGCCCGCGGCCCCTCCGGAGTGAAGTGGTCGATGTCGACGCCGGACGGAACCATGGTTGTCCGCGAGCGAGGCGAGCCGAGCCGGACGAGATCGAACACCTCGTCCGAGCTCGTCGCGATTACATGCGTCGCACCCTTCGCAACCAACTGCTCCAGATGGGAACGCTCCGAGGGGTTTTCGTCGGACAAGCCGAGATGGCGCCGTTCCGTGATACCGAGCGAATGGAATGTTTGCAAAACCGGGATGCCGAGAATCCTCGTTGCCAGTTCCGTGGCTATACCCGACATCCAAAAATGCGCGTGCACTACGTCGGGCCGGTCCAGAGTCCACAAATTCCGTAGTTCACTACCGAATTCGCCGAGATACTGCAGTAGTTCCTTGTCGCTCAGCGCATGCAGCGGACCGGCTTCGGCATACACGACGGTATAACCACCGCGTGCGCGAACACGGTCGGGACCGTGCGCACTTTGCCGCCGCGTGTACACCGTAACGTCATGGCCCGCGCGAACGAGCGCCGAGGACAACTCGTCGACGTGCAGATGCTGGCGTCCGGCAACGGAATTGCCCACCTGAGCCAGTGGGTCCGCATTGACCGACACCATGGAGATATTAAGCATTCGTCCGGGTGCGATGGCGGGCGAATAAGTCATCTGGGCGCCTCTCGGTTGACTGTTTCGTCTTCGGATACCCCCAGTGCATGATCTGAACCGGGTTTCGCTGCGCCCCGGGATGGGCACATTTCAAACACGCAAGGTGAGGAGTGGATCGATGACCGAACAGGTACTAGTCGACGCGAGTGTGGGGCTCGGATTCCAGCGGTACATCCAGTCGGTGGCCGAGGGCGTCGGCGCAGGAATCGAGCAATGGTGCTGCCGGGGTGAGCATCCGATGGAGGCGTACATCGCCCTCGATCGAGAGGTGCCACGTTTCCCCGGCCGGGAAGTTGCATTGCTGTGGGAGGAAACATGTGGTTGGGCGTTGGCAGTGGAAACCCGATCGGGTGAGGATCTGATCGTTCTCGGATACTTCGGGGACGACGCAGTGCCCACTGCGGACGTGGTCGCGGCATTCGGCGCGAGCGTCGGCACTCCTGACGCCCGGATGCGTCGACGCGCGTCGTGGACCAACGATCGTCCGCTGGCAGATTCCGATCGGACTGCGCGCCTGCTCCGTCAATACGGTCACGACGCGAACTGATCGAATCCGCAAACTCACTACGTTCAGAACAACTAATTCACTACGTTCAGATCAACTAGTTCACTACGTTCAGTGCCGGATCCAGGACCGGCGCTGACGCCGCCTCTGTGTCCAGATCATCCATCAGCCGGAACACGATGTGCCCGCCGATTGCGCCGCCGACACCGATGGCGCTCAGCCCGACCAGTGAAAGCAACCGCGCGAGTAGCGGAGGCGGGGAATCGTTGCTGCGCAAGAAGTACGACACCAGGAAAGCGTCGATGCCTACCGCATTGCTCGCGGCGTGGACGAGCCCGACCCGGCGCGCGATCGTGTCGCGTTCAGACCAATCGAGCCAGCCCGTGATGAGGGCGGGCGGTGTTGTGACCAGTCCGAGAAGGATCAGGTTGCGCACTGTTTTCGGGTCCCGCACAACATAATCGAACACAACGGATGCAGTCCACGCTCCGATGGGGACGGCCACCAGTGCGGGATGTAGCGGGTGCTCGACTGGTGATCCACGAAGGATCGACGCAACTTTGCGCGTAGCCGGTGAGCGTGAGGTTGCGTCGAGGATTCTGCGTTGAAGCCCTGTGGACGGACCGTCCAGTTGGTCGGCGGATTCGATTCTGCGGAAAAGGTTTCCGATATTCATGTAATTCGGCTACCCCAGGTGCCGCCGGGGAAACCCGCTTGTCGGGCTGTGTGCTCAGGCGTACGGTCGAATCGAAAGAGATCCGATCCGAGGAGCCAACATGAAGCTCAATCTCTTTGCGGCCTGGGCGTCGTACTTCCTGGTTCTAGTCACTGTGGTCTGTCTGGGCGGATTCCTCTTCGCAGCCGGATCAGGCAACGCCGGCTGGGCGCTGGTTTCGGGGTTGGCGGCAGCGGTGTCCATAGGCCTCATGATCGCGCTGTACAGCGGAACCGTTCGGCACGATCACAAGGTGCATCGGGAAACGCCCCACTTGTTCTGACTCTCCATCAGGCTGTTTTTGAATATCCATCAGGACTCGGCGAGTCGAGCCTTCTCGATCTCGACGTCGAAATCGGCTGGTGGCCATGACAGGTCGAGGCTCTCGAACGCGTCGATCAACAGTTCGGTGACGGCGATGCGGCTGTACCACTTGCGATCACACGGCACGACGTACCACGGGGCGTGCTCGGTGGACGTCTTGTCGAGCATCGCCTGATAGGCCTCTTGATATGCGGGCCACAGTTTCCGTTCGGTCACGTCGCCCGGGTTGTACTTCCAGTACTTCTCCGGCCGGTCGAGTCGCTCCTGCAGACGTTTCTTCTGCTCGTCGAGCGATACGAACATCGCGACCTTGACGATGGTGGTGCCGGCGTCGACCAGTTCCTTCTCGAACTGATTGATCTCGTCGTAACGTGCTCCCCAGACATCCGGCGGCACCAGATCGTGAACTCGCACCACAAGAACGTCCTCGTAGTGAGAGCGGTCGAACACCCCGAGATAACCGCCGCGGGGGAGTTGCTTCTTGATCCGCCACAGGTAGTGATGCTGCTTTTCCTCGTCTGTCGGAACACCGAAGGACGCGTGGTCGACGCCCTGCGGATCGACGTGCCCCACGACGTGGCGGACCATTCCGCCCTTGCCCGAGGTGTCCATTCCCTGCAGGACGAGGAGGACTGACCGCGAGTCACCCGAGCGACCGTTGGCATACAACATTTCCTGCAAGCCAGACAGCACGGCGCCGCGTTCTTCGAGGAGACGCTCGCCGTCAGCTTTCTTCCCGGTGAATCCCGGAGTGCTGTTGCGGTCGAGACCTTCGAGATCGAAGCCAGGCTGTGATCGAAGGATCGTCACGGCCGGTGTTTCCCACAGCGAGTCGTCTGTCATACCCGGAGACTGTGCCACAGCCGAGGTGGCCTCCGTGGGAACTGCAGGCTCAGTCGTTTTCGGGAGCGATCAGCGGATGCGGCATGGATTTGAACTTGGCCGGCGAACCCTTGACGGCGGCGATACCGGTGATGCCGCCCCACGTCATCATCGTCAAGTAGTCGATCAAGGATTCAGCGGACATCGACTTGTTGGAGATCCACCAGTGCGTCGCCAACTGAATACCGCCGACGATGCCGTACGCCCACGGCAGAGATCCGCCGGAATCCATTTCCATCTCGCGCAGACGATTGCCCAGCACCGTGGACAGGAGTTCGGCGATCATTCGCTCCGACTCGGCGACGACGTCACGACTTGCGCCGGCTCCGTTTGCCATGACATAGAGGTAGATCGCCGGGTCCGACGCAACAGTCTCGACATACGCGGTGATCGTTGCGTGTGTCAGTTCGAAATCGTCGAGTTCGTCGCTGATGGCCTGATAGATGCGCGGCGCGAGAATTGTCTCGACGTACCGCATCATCGTGGCCGTCGTCAGGTCACTCTTGTCAGTGAAGTAGCGGTAGAGAACAGTCTTGGAAACGCCGATTTCGGACGCGATCTCATCCATACCGATTTCACGGCCACGCGCCCGGATCGCTGCGATGGTGCCGTCGACAAGCTCTTCACGTCTGGCGATCTTGTGTTCGCGCCAGCGTCGTTTGCGTCCGTCGGACTTCTCGGGCTTCGTGTCAGCGACAACTGGGCCGTCTACCTGCTCGTTGTCCTGCACAGCGTTCTTAGCCACGGGGTATCTCATATCTGTGGTGCGATCCACGTCCGAGCGGTCTCATTCCGTTTCAGCTTAGTGTCCGGGGAATTACGGTGGGCACGCACCTGCGGCTTCGACGCACCAGCGACAAGCTTTCGGCACAATGGCAAGGGTGCAGCAATTGAGCCCTAACGCTTTCGACTCGACTTTCGGCGACGACGCCAAGCGTCGGGACCTCCGCAAGATGAAGTTCTTCGCGACCGGTCTCCTCGGTTTCGCGACGGTCGTCTATCTGTTCTGTCGATGGCAGGAATCACGCGGCGCGGGCGAGTGGGTCGGGTACGTGAGGGCTGCGTCCGAGGCAGGAATGGTCGGCGCGCTGGCGGACTGGTTTGCCGTCACGGCGCTGTTCCGTCATCCGATGGGCATACCGATTCCGCACACGGCGATCATCAAACGCAAGAAAGACCAGCTCGGGGCCAGTTTGAGTTCGTTTGTCGGTCAGAACTTCCTGGCCCCGGACGTTGTGTCCGCGAAGGTGCAGCAGGCACAGATCCCGCTGCGGCTCGGGACGTGGATGGCCGAGCGAGACAACGCTGCGCGTGTTGCCGCGGAGACGTCGACGATCCTGCGGGGACTGGTAGAAGTGCTGCGCGACGAGGACATCGCGCAGGTCATCGACCACACGATCGTCAAGCGGTTGGCAGAACCGATGTGGGGCCCGCCGATCGGCCGGGTACTCGGTGAGCTTCTGAAGGAGAACAAGCAACTGCCGATCATCGAACTGCTGGCCGAACGCGCTCATCAGTGGGCGCTCGGCAGTCAGGAGACCATCGACCGGGTGATCGTCCGGGACTCTCCCGCGTGGTCGCCGAAATTTGTCGATGCGATGCTCGGCGAGAAGATCTACAAGGAACTGGTCGAGTTCACGTGGAAGGTGCGGGCAAATCCCGAGCACGAGGTTCGGCTGGCGGCTAATCGCTTCCTGATCGATTTTGCGGACGATCTGCAGAATGATCCGGAGACGATCAAAAAAGCCGAGGGCATCAAGGCCGAGATCATGGGGCGAGAGGAAGTCACCGGACTCGCGTCGGCGACGTGGAAGGTCGCGAAGCGGCTGATCATGGAATCGGTCGACGATCCCAACAGCACCCTGCGGACCAAGGTTGCCGAGAACGTCGTCGGATTGGGCATCCGCCTGCGCGACGACGAGTCGATGCGAGGGAAGGTCGACGGGTGGTTGGCCGCCGGTACGACGTACATCGCGGAGAACTACACCGACGAGATCACCGGTGTCATCAGCGACACCGTCGAGCGCTGGGACGCCGAAGAAGCAAGTCGCAAGATCGAGCTTCAGGTCGGTCGTGATCTTCAGTTCATCCGCATCAACGGCACGGTGGTCGGCGCGATAGCCGGTCTGTTCATCTACACGGTGTCGACGCTGATCTTCGGCTAGTAATCGGCCCTCGAATGTGACGTGCACCCCAGTGCTAGCAGTAGTGCTTGCAATAGTTAGCACCCTCTCCTACTCTGGGAAATGTCCACAGGAAAGGGAAGACGCAATGTCTGCGAAGTCGACGAACTCCGATGAAGGAGAACGTGAATCATCCGGTGCCGCAGCCGGAGCCAGCGACTTGGCAGCGCGCGTCGTCAGCTCTGCGGCACACGACATCGGGGGATTCATTCGTGCGCAGCGCGAAGCCGCACAAGTCTCGATGCGCCAACTTGCACAGCTCGCCGGTGTAAGCAATCCGTACCTCAGCCAGATCGAACGAGGACTACGGAAACCGTCTGCCGACGTGCTCGCGCAAATAGCAAAAGGGCTCCGAGTGTCTTCGGAAGTCCTCTACGTCCAGGCCGGATATCTCGAACAACGGCCACATAGTCCGATCCGTGACGCCGTGCTCGCAGATACCTCCATCAGCGAGCGACAGAAACAAGTGCTGCTCGAGATCTACGACTCGTTCTGTCGGGAGAACGATTCGACGCGGCCCGCTGCAGTAGCCCAGAGCGCAGCCCCCACCACAACTCCGGACTCAGACCTCCCAGAAGGAGAACACCATGACCGATAAGACCGCCATCGACAACGTCAAGACCTCGATCTACGCCGCAGTCGGCGCCGGCGACCTCGTCGTCCAGGCCGTTGCCGACGTTGTTGCCCAGGTTCGTGAGCGCGCCGAGACCAGCCAGGACGAGGTCACCGGCCGCGTCGACGGTGCACGCGAAAAGTTCGCCGCAGTGCAGGGCGACGTCGTGGAAAGCGTTGAGGCTCTTCGTGAGCGTCTCGCCGGCCTGCCGTCCGAGCTGCCCGAGGAGCTCGCCGAGCTGCGCGAGAAGTTTGCACCCGAGGAGCTCCGCAAGGTCGCCGAGGCATACCTCAAGGTTGCAGGCGATCTGTACAACTCGCTGGCAGAGCGCGGCGAAGATGCAGTTGAGCGCATCCGCAAGCAGCCGGCCGTCGAAGAGGGCATCGCCGCTGCGGAGTCCGCTCTCGGTGACGCCGTCGAGCTGACCGAAGACGCACTCGGAACCGTTGCCCGTCAGACGCGCGCCGTGGGCGAGCAGGCTGCCAAGCTGGCCGGCCGCGCTGCCGGACGCATCTCCGACACCGCCGAAGAGGTTGGCGAGAAGATCTCCGACGCCGGCGAGAAGATCGCCGATGTGGGCGACGAAGCTGCGCTCAAGGTCCTCGACCTCGGCGACCAGGCAGATGAGGCTTCCAAGGAAGCTGCAGCTCGCGTGACCGCTGCCGCATCCGATGTCCAGGAGCGCGCAACGGCCGCTGCCAAGAAGGCTGAACCCGCCAAGGCTGCACCGGCCAAGGCTGCGCCGGCGAAGGCTGCTCCCGCGAAGGCTGCTGCCGCACCAGTGAAGGCCGCTCCGGCCAAGACCGCTGCACCGACGAAGGCTGCACCGACCAAGAAGGCTTGATCGGCCGGCTCGACAAGTGAGAAGGCTCCTGCGCTCTCGGGTGCAGGAGCCTTCTGTTCGTGATGTCGGACTACGGAAACTAGGATGTAAGACGTGGTAGCTGTGGATGGCATTATCGGCCTGATTTTTCTCGCACTGAAGTTGCTTGCCTTGGCAGGTGCTGTCTTCGCGATCGTGCATGCCGTGCGGCAGCGCCCCGACGCGTTCACCGCAGTCAACAAGCTGACCAAGCCGATCTGGCTTGGCATCCTTGTCGTCGCGGCTTTGGTGCTGTTGGTGACGTCTCCGGTGGGAATGCTGGGCATCATCGCGGTAGTCGCAATCTGCGTCTATCTCGTTGACGTGCGGCCTCGCGTGGACGACATCCAGCGCGGTCCGCGCTGGTAGCGCGTTTTTCGCAGTTCGTCCCCACCGGGGTGGCACTATGCGGTGCTATTGTGGGTTAACGGCAGTCACACATAGATTGCCGGTCCTCGTGGGGAGTGAACTGCGATGTCTGTCGAGCATGGTCGATCTACGAACGATCGGCGCCCCTCCCGACTGACGCGTGCCGGTGACCGCCAGGAAACAGCGTCCAAGCTCCTTGCCTCGGCTGCCCGCACGTCCTACGACCCGTTGATCGAAATCGACTGGGAAGCTCCCGTCCCCGGCGACCTGTACGGGATGAGCCCCGAGTGGTGCAGCCTCTACGGCACGCCGATGTGGGACGAGATGACGCAGCAACAACGCATCACGCTCACCATCCACGAGGCCGCCAGCATCGCCGGCACCGGCATCTGGTTCGAAATGATCCTCATGCAGATGCTCGTCCGCGACATCTACTTCCACGATCCTTCCACGGCGCACGTGCAATTTGCGCTCACCGAAATCGCCGACGAATGCCGGCACTCCACGATGTTTGCGCGCTCCGCAGCCAAATTCGGCGTCCCGTCCTACCGCCCGAAGACCTGGATCCGCACCGCTGCGCGCCCGTTCAAGGCCACGGCCACCGGATCCCTGGCCTACGGCGGAACACTCTTCGCCGAAGAAATCCTCGACATGATGCAACGCGAATTCATGCGAGACGCCCGAGTACAACCGCTCACCCGAACCGTCAGCAGAATCCACGTTGTCGAAGAAGCCCGCCACATCAGATTCGCCCGCGAGGAAACCGTCCGACGAGCAGCCAACATCACCCGGTTCCAGCAAGCCCGCGTCCGGTTCGTCCTTGCCGTCACCGCTTACTTCGTGGTCACCAGCCTCGTGAACAAGAACGTTTACGCAGCCGCCGGACTCGACGCCGAAGCGGCAATCCACGCCGCGAAAAACAATGTCCACTACCACGACATGGTGCGTCGAGGATGCGCGAATACCGTCGAGTTTCTTACCGAGGTCGGCCTGATCGGCGGCCCGTCAACGATGTTGCTGCGCCGAGCGCACATCATCTGACACCCATCATCCGTATCGATTTTCTTTCGAATTCAGTCAGGGGTACATGCATGTCCAGCAGTTCGCGAACCACCACACTCCGGGTATTGGCCGGAGTTGCCGGAGCCGGAGCGTTTGCGGCAGCCGTCGCCGCTATCCGTCGTCGTAGCTCCACCAGAGGGCTCACTCTCGTTGCCGACGTCGAACCGAACGCACTCTTGAAGACCCCGACGTTCAAAGCGGACATCAGCGAACTGACCACCGAAGACGGCGCGATCATCAACATCCGGGCATACGGCCCCGTCGACGGTGATCCCATTGTTCTCAGTCACGGCTGGACCTGCTCAACCGAATTCTGGTACCCACAGGTCAACGCGCTGGCCGGCGAGTACCGGGTCATCACGTACGACCAGCGCGGACACGGACGCAGTACTGTCGGCACCCTTCCGCTTGGGCCCGACGTACTCGCCGACGACCTCTCGGCAGTGCTCGGAGCGACCGTCCGTGAAGACAAGAAAGCCGTCATCGTCGGACACAGCATGGGCGGCATGAGCATCATCGCGTGGGCCGGAAAGCACCCCGGCGACGTCAAGAAGTACGCGTCGGCGGTAATGCTGGCCAGCACGGCAAGTGACCGTCTGATTGCCGAAACCACCGTGATTCCGCTGCCGGAACGCTTCCCGCGGGTGCCGGTTCCGGTCGGCCGCGCCATCCTCAGCTCGCCCGTGCCATTCGTGTCCTCGGGCGCGATGACCAAGGCGATCCAGTACGTCTCGATGTCGCCCAACGCCACCAAAGCCGAAGTTCAGTTCTGCGAGAACATCGTTCGAGAGTGCAAGCCGCGCATCCGCGGCGGTTGGGGAGCGGCCCTGAGCACTCTCGACATTCACGAGGGACTCGACAATCTCGAAGTGCCGACCACCGTGCTCGTCGGATCACTCGACCGACTCACGCCACCCGTCCACGCACGCAAACTCGCGCAGGTGCTCGACGAAGCCGGCAACCTCGAACGGCTGATCGTGATTCCCGGCGTCGGTCACATGTCGTCCATCGAGAGCATCGACGAATTCGACCGCGAGATCGTGCGGTTGCGCAATCTCTAGCTGAACGCCCTGCCAGCTGAACACCCTGCTAGCTGAACACCACAGTCTTGCGGCCGTGTACCAACACCCGATCTTCGAGGTGCCACCGCAAACCGCGGGAAAGAACAAGCTTTTCGATATCGCGACCCTGGCGGACCATGTCGGCAACATCGTCGGCATGGTCGACGCGTATCACGTCCTGCTCGATGATCGGGCCGGCATCAAGTTCCGCGGTGACGTAGTGGCACGTCGCACCGATCAGCTTCACACCCCGAGCAAAAGCCTGGTGGTACGGGCGGGCCCCGATGAACGACGGCAAGAAGCTGTGATGGATGTTGATCGCGCGGCCCGCCCAGTGCTCGCACAGTGACTGCGGCAGAACTTGCATGAACCGAGCCAGGACAACCGCGTCCGGGTCATGGGCGTCGACCAGGGCGCGCACCTTCTCGAAGGACGGTCCGCGTTCGGCCGGGTCCTTGGGGAAGGGAACGTGGTGGAAGTCGATCCCGTGACGCTCGGTCACGCTGCGCAAATCCTCGTGGTTTCCGATGACGGCGCTGATTTCGGCTGGGAGTTCGCCGCCGGCCGCGCGTCCGAGGAGGTCGTGAAGGCAGTGACCTTCCTTGCTCACCAGCAGGACGATTTTCTTGGGAGCCCCCGAATCGTGCAGCGTCCACTCGGTTTCGGGTCCGATCTCGGCGGCAACGGCCTTGAAACGCTCACGCAGTTCCTCGATGCTGATACTCACCGACGATGCCCGCACTGCCTGACGAGTGAAGAACCAACCGGTGTCCGCGTCAGCGTGATACGCCGCTTCGACGATCCAGCCACCGACATCGGTGAGGAAAGACGAAATGCGTGCGACGATGCCCGTCGTGTCCGGGCAGCCGAGGGAGAGTACGTAGCGTCGATC
This sequence comes from Rhodococcus globerulus, assembly GCF_019334125.1. NCBI lineage: Bacteria > Bacillati > Actinomycetota > Actinomycetes > Mycobacteriales > Nocardiaceae > Rhodococcus > Rhodococcus globerulus. The sequence continues at coordinate 2,349,693 of NZ_CP079698.1, read as the reverse complement.
ATCAGTCGAGGGTGCAGCGGTCATACCGCCTAGTCTCTCAGGTGTCGCAGTGCCGCTCGACGCATGGTCGTATGCCAAGCTTTCTTTCATGGCCCACGCTGCGCTCACTCGTTCACAGGTTGCCGCAATGGTCGACCACACCCTGCTCAAACCCGAAGCCACGGCCGCCGACGTCACGGCGTTGATCGACGAGGCCCGGGAATTGGGCGTTCTCGCTGTGTGCGTCTCACCGTCGATGCTGCCGATCCGGGCCGACGGTCTGATCACCGCCGCTGTGGTCGGCTTTCCGTCCGGCAAGCATCACTCCTTGGTGAAGGGTGCCGAGGCTCGTCTTGCCGTTGATCAAGGTGCCCGCGAGATCGACATGGTCATCGATGTCGGGGCAGCACTCGCCGGTGACTACAACGCTGTGCTTGCCGATGTACTCACCGTCCGTGAAGCCATGGGCGAGCACGCGGTGCTGAAGGTGATCCTCGAGACTGCGGCACTGCCCGACGAAGCGATAGTCGAATGCTGCCGCGCGGCAGTACATGCGGGCGCGAACTTCGTGAAAACTTCCACAGGTTTCCATCCCGCCGGCGGGGCAAGCGTCGAGGCTGTTGCGTTGATGGCCAAAACCGTCGGGCCGTCGGTGGGAGTCAAAGCCAGCGGTGGAATCCGCACGACGCAGGCAGCACTCGACATGATCGCTGCCGGTGCCACCCGCCTCGGGCTTTCGGGAACCCGTGCTGTGCTCGATGGTCTGGGGGAGTAGCACTGGATTACCCGATTCGGAAGTGATTCAGACCTGATTCAAAACGGTGGCGGGTCGTTGCCGTAGTCGACGGTTTTGTGGGGCACGCGCTTTCGGGGTGTGGAGATCGGGAAGGTTTGCCGCCGTTTGCGTTCCGCATTCTTCGCCGCCCGGTTTTGAATCTTGACGCGGCGATGTTTGCGTTCACTTCGGATGTGGGCGGCTTTGTTCTCGAGTCGTGTTCGTCGTCTGGTTCCGCCTTCCGGTGGCGGTGGTTCCTGCATTCCGGCGAGTAGTCCGGCGGCTCTGGTGCGGTAGCAATGCCCGGTCTGCGAGGTCAGGGTGATGCTCCGATCCGGGTTCGGGTGGAGCCTCCACTTCCCGGAATGCTTGAGGCGGTGATGGTTGCGGCAGAACGCACTCAGATTCGACGCGACCGTTTTCCCGCCCTTCGCAGGGTCCGCGTGGTTGAACGGATCGTTATGGTCGAGGTCGCAATTCCAGGCGGGGACATCGCAGTGCGGCCATTGGCAGCTGCCCGCGCTGACCCGCAGCCACGCATCGAGTGCCGCCCCGGGGCGGTACACCGATGCCGAGTCGGGCTCAGGTGTTTCCGGTACTCGCACTTCCCTCACAGTGGCGTCTTTCGCGATGTCACGGGCATGCTCAGCACTGATCACCCCGTACCCGTCGAGATGCGCAGGTTCATCCGACCCTGCGCGCAGGGCGGAATCGTGCATCACCGCATGCACCAACGGCCTACGCACGATCACCAGACCACTGCGGTCCTGCGGGCAATCACCGCGGTCGCAGTCGCACACCAACACCGTCGAACCACTCACCAAAGCGCCCAACGCATCCGCGCGCCGCTGCTCATACGTACGGGAATCACGGCGACACACCGACATCGCCAACTCCCGCAACCGGCCGTCAAAGGCGCGGGCCTGCTCCGCCGGGATACTGCCCAAGATGCGGGCCATCCCGTCCTCGGCGGCACTGACCCCCACGAACCGATCCGCCAGGGCCCGGCGGCGTCGTTCCCGCATCCCCTCCGGATCGACGCGGGCCACGATCCGGTCGATCGCCGCTGTCAACCGGCGACCCGTCAAACCGGTACCACCGTCCACCGGTGGAGCCAACACCTGCTCGAGCAGCAAGCGTTCGACCTCGTCGATCAGCTCGTCACCGACATTCGCGGTCGCGGACTCGATCAACCCCACCCGGTAGAAGTCGAGTTCGCCGCGGGCCATCGCGGCCCGTGTGCGATGCAACCGCGTCTTCAAAGCAAAACCCAACCCGATGAGCTTCCCGGCAGCGGCACGGCCCATCGTCAGGACCGCGCCGACCTCGGATTCCGCCAACTCGTGCGCCGACGACGTCCACGTACCGCCCTCGACATGCTCGGCGCTGCGGCGGGTGAAGAACTCCGCCGCCACGGCCAGTTTCCGCTCGGCCAGCATCGCCTCACATGAATGCAAGTCACTCATAAGATCGATTAGGGCGCAATCAGTTTCGGTACCACTCAGCTGTGCCGAGATACCGAAACTTCCCACCCCCGGATCGAACATTCCCCAACCGTAATCGAAATTCTGTTCGAATAGAACGGTTATTCGAAATCAGTCGGAAAAGTCCGAGAACAGGTAGAGATCAGGTGAGAATTCCGCAGCTGTCAGGGACTGCGGATGCATTCTGGGCCGAGGCATTGGCAACGGGCATCGCGTAGGCGCCGCCCTCGAGTGAAATCTCGATCGCGTCATCGGTAACGGTGAGCTCGGTGGGCTTCATGTCCAACGGGTAGGTCTGCAGGCTGTCGGTCAGAGTCTGGACGATGCCGTCGACCAGGTCGGTCGGAAGTCCGAATCCCAGGATCTCGGCGCCGACGGTTTGTACGTCGACAACTCCGTTCGAGATAGTCGGCTTGACCGTGAGCTTCGCGAGACCTGCCGGTCCGACGTCGAAGGCCAAAGTTCCCGCGGCGGAATCAGCCGTGACACCGGTGACAAGTCCGCCGAAGGTCTGTTCCTGGAGGGTGGCCAGGATTCCGGCCGTGGACCAGGTGACATCGGCGCTCGAGCTTCCGATGGTTCCGCTGTTTCCGTCGGACGGTTGGAGATTGATGTCGTTGACCTTTGCGTGGACCTGCATTCCCGTTGCCGGCCCGAATGACGAATCGTCACTGTCGATGGTGATGTACGGGACCTTCTTGTCGATGGCCTGAAGCAGGACAGGCTTCCAGCTCAAGCCCACGTCTACCTGCGAGCCGAGTTCACTCTGAAACTGGTCGGCCATGCAGCTTTTGACTTGATTGCGAACGTAGAGTTCTCCGCCGACAAGCGCTGCGACCAGTACAGCGATCACGACGAGCAGGATGATGAGCACACGATTGCGCGGGGGCGCGTTGTTTGCTGCGACAGTCATCTCAGGGATTCTTCCCGACGACTCTGAACGAACTCTGTGAATACGCGCCCATCCGATACTGTGATCTGAAACACAGAATGCCGTAGCCTGGCGGAAAAGCGCTCCAGACGGTCACCGGAGGTGGTCATGGCTCCAGACTATGAAGCACTCGAATTGTTGGCACTGCGCCAATGTGGGTTTGTTGCGACTGATCAGGCCGCCGCCCTGGGTTTTTCCGGCAGTGACTGGGACTGGCTCTTGGAATCCGGAACCTGGATTTCGGAGTGTCCGGGGCTGTTCCGACTGGATCGGGTGCGCCGCACCGCGATGGACGAGTTTGCCAAATGGTGTACGTGGTTTGCCGGCCGAGCAACCGTTTCGCACTACAGCGCTGCCGAACTTCACGGTCTCGGCCACTTACAACCACGGTTCCTGCACTTGTCCGTCGGAGTGCCCGTTTCGGCGCCGACTCGTCAGCTTGCTCTGCACCGATGCTTGCTCGCGGAATCGGAATGCGAGCAGTTCGGAGCCATTCGAATTACGACGCCGGTGCGTACTGTCCTCGACATTGCGTCGGGTGGCATTTCCCAGGACCTGCTCAACGAAGTGGTGTCCGACGGCGTCGCGATCGGTCGACTCGACGCCCATGAGTTGTACCGCTCGTGCGAGAACGCCGCCGTCGACGTGGCTGTTCGCGTGGAATTGGCACTCACCGCAAGCCTGTAGTGGTAACCGACCTTGTGCCAAATGCACCAATTTGGCGAAAAGGGTAGTTGCGTTACAGGCAAAGGGATAACGTCACGGCATCAAAGCAGATGGACACTTGTCCTAGACACCTGTACTGGACGCCTGTCTGCTCCGTCGTCGAGAGGGATGTCTGTGAGTGGTGTTCGCCGTGTTGTCGGTGGTTTGAGTGTGTTTGCTGTTGCTGCGGGTTTCGTGGCGGTTGCGGGGGTCGGGGTTGCGGGGGCTGCTCCGGTGACGGCTGAATTCAATTCGAGTGGTTACAAAATCACTCGAACAATCAGTGACGGGACGCCGTCCGAAGGTGATGTGATCACCTCCACCACGGTATTCAAGCGGACCGACTTTGTGGTCAATTATCTGTACGCGGTTCGGGATTTTCATCCGTCGTGCATGACGTATGTCGAGGGTTCGGCGAAGGTGAACGGGAAGGCGTACGCGCCGGAGACTCCGGTGAGCACTGACTCGGTGCGCGTGAGCGCGAGCATCACCGATTGGCCGTTGTATCAGAACAATACGAAGTCGTTCGAGTTTCAGTATCGCGTCGGCGCAGGGTGTGACCGCGGTATTGATTTGGCGAGCACCGTGCATTTCGACGGTTCGGCTTGGGTGAATGACACGACAAACGGTCGTGGTCCGTCGATCAATGTTCGGAAGAACGTGTCGTCGACGGTCGTGTCGCCGGTCAGCGGTGCCCAGGTGGGTCAACCGGTGACGTTGAGCGCGACGGTGACCGGTGGTGCCGACGGTGATCCGGTGGAGTTCTTCGACGCCGGTTCCAAGATCGGCGCCGGCACGCTCGCCAATGGTGTTGCCACACTTGACTGGACACCGACCACTCGTGGGAATCACTCGATTACCGCGAAGTTCGCCGGCACCGCGCGAGCTGTCGAGTCGACATCGGCGGCGCTGAACGTGAACGTCTCGCAGGCTGATTCTCCGTCGACTACCGCGCTGGCACCGATCTCGGGCGCTCAGGTGGGTAAGTCGACCACCCTCAAGGCGACGGTGTCTGCGCCGGGAACGGGTGGGACGGTGACATTCAAGGTCGGCGCCACGGTTCTGGCTTCGGTGCCGGTCGCAGGCAATGGCGAAGCCACTTACGCCTGGGTTCCGACGGTTGCGGGCGCGCAGACGGTTGAAGCTGTGTTCGCGGGCCGATCCGGTGTCACCGGGTCGAGCGCCACAGCGAGTACGACAGTTGCCGAGCAACCAGTCGGAACGACAAATTCCACAACAGTTCTCAGCGCCGGAGCGGGTCAAGTCGGTGTTGCGCAGACCGTTTCGGCTCAGATCAACCCGGCGAACGCCGGTGGCACAGTCACCTTCAAGGACGGTGAGTCGGTCATCGGCACTGCAACGGTCGATTCTTCCGGTAAGGCCGGCATTTCGTGGACGCCGGCAACTCAGGGCCAGCGCGTCGTAACGGCCGAGTACTCGGGCGCCGGAACAGTGACGGCTTCGGCCGATCAGGTCTCCGTTCAGATCGCAGCACCCGTCGACGGCGGAGGGCCCGGTACCGGCGGAACAGGTTCGCTCGGCAACCTCGGAAACATCTTCGGCTCCTAAGGCATTCGACACCTGGTGATGCCCCGTCCGCGTGAAGCGGTGGGGCATCACCCATATCGCTCGATTCTCGAGAAGGAAAATCTATGTCTGTTGGTTTTGCACGCCGTGTTGTCGGTGGTGTGAGTGTGTTTGCTGTTGCTGCGGGCTTCGTCGCGGCTGCGGGTGTCAGTGTCGCGGGTGCTGCTCCGGTGACGGCGGAGGGAAATGTGCACGGTTACCAGGTTGTGCGCACTATTTCGAACGGAACGCCCAGTGTGGGTGAGACGATTACCGTGAAGTCGGTACTGACTCGAACTGGTTCCCTCGAATACTTGCAGCAGGTCAAGGATGTTCATCCGGATTGTCTTACCTATGTGACGGATTCGGCCAAGGTTGACGGTTCGGCGATCGGCCGTGACAAGGTCGAGGTTGCTGCCGACTACGCGAAGATCTCTGGCAGTTGGGCGGTTTACTGGGATGGTGGTCTGATCAATCCGAAGTACCGAACGGTTGAGTTCAGTTATACGGTCGGTGCGGGTTGTGCTCGTGGTGTGGATTTGACGACTGAGTTGCATGTGAGTGGGACTTTGGGGTCGGGGCAGCTCAAGGGTGTCGGTCCGTCGATCAGCGTCGCGAAGAACGTGTCGACGACGACGTTGTCCCCGGCCAATGGCGTGCAGTTGGGGCAGTCAGTTCCGCTGAAGGCGACGGTTACCGGTGGCGCCGACGGTGATTCGGTGGAGTTCCTGGACGGTGGCACCACGATCGGCGCCGGCACGCTGGCCAATGGTGTTGCCACACTTACCTGGACACCGACCGGCGTCCGCACACACACCGTGACGGCCAAGTACCTCGGCAACACGAAGGTGGCAACCTCGACGTCGTCGGCAGTCGACGTCGTTGTGTCCGAAGCGGACAAGTCCACGGCAACCACGATCACCGGCCCAACGACTGCGGACGCAGGTGAGTCCGTGACTCTCGAGGCTTCGGTCTCGCCTGTTCCGGTGGGCGGCACGGTGCAGTTCAAGGACGGCACAACCGATCTCGGTAGCGCAACGACCGTCGACGCCAACGGCAAGGCCTGGCTGACGGGTTCCTATGCAGCCGGTGAGCATTCGATCGTGGCGGTGTACTCCGGTTCCGGTCTTTACCAGACCTCGACGTCGACGCCGCATACCTTGACGGTCGCTCCCGTCGTGGTCGAGCAGAGCACCACGACCACCCTCGTCGGTCCGTCGAGCGCTTCGACAGGAGAGGAATTGTCGTTTACTGCCACGGTGTCGACCGGCGCTGCGGGCGGCACGGTGCAGTTCAGGGAAGGGGCCAGAGATATGAGCTCGCCGATTCCCGTAGACGCCTTGGGTAAAGCCACGATCACACCGACGTTCAACGACGCCGGTGAATACAACATCACCGCAGTGTTCTCCGGTTCGGGGAACTTCCTGGGTTCGACCTCGAGCGTTCAGACTGTGAAGGTCGCCGCGCCGGCTCCCGTCGATCAGCAGACCCAGACGGTCTTGACTGTTCCCGCGAACGCAAAAACCGGTACGGCAGTGGGTCTTTCCGTGACGGTCACGCCGGCTCCGTCAGGTGGCACGGTGCAGTTCAAGGACGGTTCGGGCACTCTCGGTTCGCCGGTGGTGGTTGTCGACGGCAAGGCGTCGATGATGCATGAGTTCGGCAGCGTCGGTACTCACGACATCACGGCGGTGTACTCGGGTGCGAGCGGATTCCTCACCTCTACCTCGGTCGTGCAGACGATTTCGGTCACGGCTCCGGCCGCAGAAGATCAGGAAACGTCCATCACAGTGAGCGCTCCGGCGTCCGCCACGAAGGGCGCAAAGGTAGATCTGGCTGCTGCCGTTGTACCCACGCTCAACGGCGGGACGGTTCAGTTCATGGACGGCGCCACCCCGATCGGCGGACCGGTTGCGGTAGTGAACGGTAAGGCGACACTCTCGCATGCCTTCACCGAGGTCGGCGATCGTCGGATCACCGCGGTGTTCAGCGGAACTGACGGATACCTCGGTTCCGAGACGCAGGCCGGCGTCACCGTCAAAGTAACGGCAGAGCCTGGCACCGGCGCTCCGACCGGTTCGCTCGGAGACCTGGGCGCCATCTTCGGTTCCTAGCTCGAAGCAGCATTGACGAAAGGCCCCGCCGCGGAGAACATCTCCGCGGCGGGGCGCTTCGTGTCTGTGAGGTCAGGGGTTCGGGGCTACAACGTGCCAGGGCACGGTCAGGATGCAGTCACGCACGCGTCGCCGCGCCGGTTGAACCGGAATGCCCTGCCCACGAAGTATTTCCAGTGCCGCAGCCCAGCGGTGTCTGGGGCCGAACGACGCATGGGGCGCCGCAGTGGCCCACGCGCGATCCGCGGCCGTGAGTAGCGCGTGAATCGGTTCTCCCGGAACATTGCGGTGAATGAGGGCCTTGGGTAACCGTTCTGCGATGTCCGACGGTTTCTCGATGTCGAAGGGATCCCACGCCAAGGTGAGAGTCAGGGGTCGGTGCGCATCGAGCAGCACCCAGGCGCACCGACGCCCCAGCTCGTCGCACGTCCCGTCGAGGATCAAACCGCCAGGCGCCAAACCGGACTGAATGTGCGACCACGCCGATTCCACCGCGTCTTCGGGGTACTGGCGCAAAACGTTGAAAGCGCGAACGAAAATCGGTGACAGGCCGGCCAATTCGAACCCGCCGCGCGCGAAACTGACTCCGTTGCGGCTTTCCACCACGCGGGCGGGGTCGATTTCGAGTCCGATGACCCGGCGGTCGCGTCGTACTGCGGTGAGGCGGTCGGCCATCTCGAACGTCGTGTCGGGGCGGGCGCCGTAGCCGAGGTCGACGATCAATGGGTCGGCAGCGTCGTGCAGTGCCCGTTGAACGGCCCGGTTGTGCACGAGCCAGCGGTCGCTGCGCCGCAGACGGTTGATGCCGGTTGTGCCGCGTGTGATGACACCCTCGATCTTCGGGGGTGGAGCAGTCCTCACCGGGGGTCAGCGAGCGGCGAGCCAGGTCGCGGTGACCTGAGCTTCGGTGCGGAACAGGTCGACAAGATTGGTGAGCATCAGCTCTTCCAACTTCCCGCCGACAAAGGGGATGTGCACTTTGGCTTCCGACGACGTCCGCAAGGTGCATCCTGTTTCGGTGCCGAACAGTTCCATGGTTCCGGTGAGACTGCCCGGTCCGGCCGGGATGGAGGCCTCGTAGGTTCCGGTTACCGTGTCACCGAACGGGCTGTACGACTCGGTGCGCGTGATGATCAGATCGTTGCGCATGACGGTCTGCGCGATATCGGGTAGATCGGTGCGGGGCAGGACGTGGTGCAGGACGAGTTCGATTCCGGAATCGCTGACCTCGAAATGTTCCACCCGATTTTCGGAATGCTTGCGCATCTCCTCGACCCGGGCGTCCCAGTATCCGCGATCGGTCAGTGCTTCGTAGACCTGTTCGGGGGAGTGCTGGTAGCGGGCGGAGTAGTCGATGCGTCGAGCCATGATCGCAAACGATACCGGCTACCTGCTGTTACAGAAAAAACCTACCCCGCCCGCAATGCCCTATTTTGCGATCCAGTCCCGCGTGAAGTCCTGCTCCGCCTCGATCAGACGGGTGACCTCGTCGACGATCGCGCTTTCGATCTTGCCGCCGAAAATCGGGATCTTGACCTCGACCTCACCGGTGGCACTCAAGGTGCAACCCGTGTCGTCTCCGCTGAGCACCTGGGTGCCCTCGATGCGGGCAGGGACGCCGTCGACGTGCGCCGAGAAGGTTCCCGTCGCGGTTCCGCCGTTGAGCGGTGCGATGGTCTCGCTGCGCTTGATGACGATGTCACCCTTGATGAAGTTGGAGACCATGGAGGGAAGGTGCTCGGCCGGAATGACCTGCGACATGGTGACTGCGACGGTTTCGTCCCGGACAGTCAGTTCGTCGATGGTGGCGCCAGGGCCACCTACTGCGGCGATACGGTCACGCCAGTACTGCTCCGACGTCACCGCCTCATGGACCTTGGCGACGGGGACGGTGTACTTCGATGAATGCTCGATGCGACGGCTCACGATTGTGGAGGCTACCGTTTACCGATGTGTGGGACGTAACCATTGGCCAACGCGTCGTAGATTCCGGCGCTTTCGTGTCCGAGAACATTGACCTGTCCGGATTGACGACGCTCCGGGTAGGAGGACCTGCGCGGCTGCTCGCGGAATGCCCGACGACGCAGTCTCTGGTCGACGTCGTTCGGCTTCTCGATCGTGAAAACGTGCCGACGCTGATCTTGGCGGGCGGGTCGAATCTCGTCATTTCGGACGAGGGTTTCGACGGAGTTGTGGTTCGTGTGGCGAACACCACGGTGACCCTCGACACGGATCGTGTTGTCGCCGAGGCCGGCGCCGTGTGGGACGAGGTGGTCGGTCAATCCGTCGCCGCGGAATTGGGCGGACTCGAAGCCCTGTCGGGAATCCCTGGTTCGACGGGCGCAACCCCGGTGCAGAATGTCGGCGCATACGGCGTCGAGGTGGGCTCGCGACTTCGGCGGGTCCAGTTGCTCGATCGCCGCACCGGAGAGGTGTCCTGGGTCGATCCGTCGACTCTGCAACTCGGCTACCGCTCGAGCGTCCTCAAGCATTCGGACGCAGCGCTGGTTCTGGCGGTCGAACTCGACGCGACAACGGATGGACTGAGCGCGCCCCTGGCTTACCGGGAACTGTTCACGGCACTCGATGCTCAGGAAGGTGATCGATTGCCGTCGTCGCAGGTCCGCGAAGCTGTTCTGGGTTTGCGCGCCGGTAAGGCGATGGTGCTCGACCCTTACGATCACGACACGTGGAGCGCGGGTTCCTTCTTCACCAATCCGGTTGTGCCCGAGGATCGGTTGCCCGCAGTTCTTTCCGCTATTACGACGCAGCTCGGGGATGTGACTGTCCCGCAGTATCCGGGGGTCGGCGGAACCAAGCTGTCGGCGGGGTGGCTGATCGAACGAGCCGGCTTTTCCAAGGGATACCCGGGCGAGGACGCGCCGGCTCGGTTGTCGACTCGTCACACACTCGCCCTGACAAACCGCGGCGACGCGAAGTGCTCGGACATCGTGGCTCTCGCCCGCACCGTGCGAGACGGCGTGGACGCCGTGTTCGGTGTGCGTCTCGAGCCGGAACCGGTCACCGTGGGTTGCCGGATATGAGCTGACAATCGTTAGCGCGGGTAGCCTGTTGAGGTGCATCAGCTGGGTATTCGGAGAAAACGTTCGCGTCTTGCTGCTTTGGTAGCTGTTCTGCTTGCGGCGATGCTCGCTGTTGCGGGATGCACCATCGGTGGCGCCGAGACGGCCGGCGAGGCATCACCAGCTGACAAGGCACCCGTTGCGCAGGTTGTCGAGACGCCGGTTGTCGGTGCCAGGGACGTCAGCCCGATCGCCCCGGTATCCGTCACAGTCACCGGCGGCACTCTCGACGAGGTTGCGCTGAGCAACTCGGCGGGTACCCCCGTCGCAGGTCAGCTGTCTGCGGACCGGACGTCTTACGTCGTCAGCGAGGCTCTCGGGTACGCGGCCACGTATTCGTGGTCTGGTTCCGCCACCGGCACGGACGGAAAAACCGTTCCCGTCGAGGGCAGTTTCACAACGTTGGCACCCGATTCGCAGACCGGCGGCACCCTCAACATCGCCGACGGTCAGGAAGTCGGAATAGCAGCGCCGATCACCCTCCAGTTCGACAACTCCGTCGTCGACAAAGCAGCAGTGGAGAAGGCGCTTGTTGTCACGAGCGTTCCGGCGACCGCAGGTTCATGGGCGTGGCTGCCGGACGATAACGGGGGCTCGCGCGCGCATTGGCGTCCCGCCGAGTACTGGGTCCCGGGAACCGTCGTTCATCTGGACGCGAAGCTGTACGGACTGAACTACGGCGGCGGCGCGTACGGCGATCAGGACCTCACTCTCGATTTCACTATCGGTCGTAGTCAGATCGTGAAGGCAAACGCGCCCAGCCACCGTATGCAGGTCGTCCGCGACGGCCAGACGATCATGGACATCCCCGTCAGCTACGGCGAAGGCAACGAGGCCCGCAACGTCACGCGCAGCGGCATCCACATGGTGACCGAGAAGTACGAAGATTTCCTCATGTCCAATCCGCCGTTCTACGAGAACGTCCGCGAACGGTGGGCCGTTCGCATTTCCAACAACGGTGAGTTCATCCACGCAAACCCGCAAACCACGGGAGTTCAAGGTTCGTCGAACGTCACCAACGGATGTATCAATCTCTCGATGTCGGATGCGCAGGAGTATTTCGGAACCGCGCTGTACGGCGACCCCGTCGAGGTGACCGGGACGTCGATCGACCTCTCCGCCGCCGACGGCGACATCTACGACTGGGCGATCGATCTCCCGACCTGGAAGTCCATGTCCGCGCTCGCCTGAGCAACAAGAATCTTTTCTCTCGACGGAACCCCTGGCATCACCGATGCGTCTATCCAGGTAGACACGGATGAATTCGGGGGGATAGTCGTGAGTCTTCATGGTGTTGTGGCGGATGGTCTCGCCCTTGTGGCATCGGTGCCCGGTCGTGTCGCCGATGTGGCATTGGCACCGACCGCTGTGCTCCAACATTTCACCGACGATCGCGGCGAGTTCGACGACACAATCGCCGAAGCATCGAAGGTCGCCGACCTGGAACGCGAAGTGAACTGGGCAATCCGCGATGCGCTGACTCCGCGGGCGACGGCGTTGGAGTACAGCGAACACGCCATTATTGAAGACGATCCCTTCGACGCGATGTCTCATGCTCAGATTTTTGCGCATGTCGACGAGATGAAGCCCGACATTCTTGTCGCGATCAGTAAGGCCTGGACCGAGATATCGGAGCGGGTTGTGAATGGAATCTCGGCCTTCAACCTCGCCGTCGGATCCGCAATCGGTGACGGCTGGCAGGGCAAGGGTGGATCTGCGGCCTTGGAGGCTGTTCTTGCGTACTCAGCTGACGGCCAGGAACTTCAGACACGAGTGCAACTGGTAGCCAACAAAGTCGAAGAAGCAAAGATCGCACTGGGACAGGCAAAACAGTCGATACCGCGTCCAAGCGACGCATCGCTTGGGGAACAGCTCATCAGCATGATTCCAGGGGAGTCGTGGCGTCAGGCGCAACATGAAGCCGAAGAAGCGGAGCGACTGGCGCGCCAGGTCATGAAGGAGATGTACCTGCCGTACATGAAGCGCGCCGATGATCAGGTTCCCGTCCTGCCGCCCGCATTCAATCCCATCACCTCCGGCGGCGGAACCTCCGGCGGCCGTAGTCCGTTCCAGACCGGTACCGATCAGATGTCGTACGAGCAAGCGGCATCCGCCGCGGGCAACTACCAAACATCTGGCGGTGGTAGCGGATTGGAACAGCGCACAGCTGATTCGCCAGGTGGCGCCGGGACTGACCCGACGGTCGGCGGCGCGGGTAACGGTGCTTCGGCTGGTGGATCAGGTGCGACGCCAGGCGCTGCGCTCGGCGACAGCGGACGGGTATCCGGGTCGGGAATCGGCCGGAGTGAAAGTGGTTCCGGGCCGGCGACTACCTCGGCGGCGTCCGCTGTGCCGCAGTCTGTCGGCAGTGGGTCCATCCCTGGTGTCGGACATGGCGCCGGACTTGGTGGAGGTACCGGTCTCACCGGCGGACCTGGGAGTGGCGGATTTGGCGGCGGCGGATCTGCAGGTGGGGCAGGTGGCGGCATCGCGGGCGGTGGATCAGGCGCGAATGGATTGGGCGGCAGTGGTTTGGGTGGCAGTGGGTTGGGTGGCAGTGTGGCAGGCGGCGGCCTGGGCAGTGCCGGCGGCAGCGGTGCCCGCGGCGGTGCGGCAGGCAGTCTCGGAGCAGCCGGTAGCCGGGGCATGATGGCCGGCGGAATGGGAGGCATGGCAGGCGGCCGCGGACAAGGCGACGACGACAAGATGCACGAGACGCCGGGCTACCTCATCACTCTCGACAACGGAAACGAACTGATCGGGGACCTGCCGATGGTCACGCCGCCGGTGCTGGGGCAGTGAACACTGGTGCTGGGGCAGTGAACACTGGTGCTGAAGCTGTGAACACACAGTCACAGTGGCGCTTCACCGGAATGGAATTCCAGATTCTGTGGGAAGCCGTAGGTCGGGACAGATTGCCGTACCCATTGAAATTCCGTCCTACGGCCGAAACCATGACCGAACTGACTATGCAGCGGAAAAACGCGGCACTGCGGATCCGGCAGATTCTCGACGAGAGTATGACCGACGCGTTGCAGATACTGGCGGAGCCCACTGTACGCATCGAAGTGTCTGGATTTCACGGCGCCCGGATGAACATGGTGACACGGCTGCACGGTGCGATCGCCGGCGAGTGGGGAGTGCTGGTTGAGCAGTTGCCAGGTGCGGCAGCTGATTCCGGCTCCGATGTTGTTCTTTCGGTGCAACCGGCGTCGGTGCTGGTGTCCGCGATGGTGACGCACCTGCCGCAATGCCCGGCGGGGAAGGTTCGGGTCGCGTCGGCTCGGAGCACGAAACATATTCCGGGAGAGTCGATCCTGAGTCGAGCCGACGATCCGCGACCAGCGCAGGAGCTGGGGAGGTTCTTTCGTCGGCCGCGCACGTCGATCGGTGAAATCACTATCTCGTCGGGCAGTGCCATAGACAGCAGACCGAACCGGGGTGACGTTGTCTTTCAATGGAACGACTTTGCCGACGACGGTAGGTACATCGTGAGAGGTGGTGAAACGCTCAGCGCTGTTGCGGCTTCCGCCCTCGACGTGGAAACGGCGATCATGGCCGCCGTTTCCACGAAGAGGCAACAACGCTAGGTGGTCGGGCTTGTGCTAGGTCGTAGTGCGGTGGAAGCGTCCAGCACCTGCCTGATCGCGAGGACGCACGACGATCTGATCCAGGTTCACATGTGACGGACGTGCCGCGACAAAGCCGATGATCTCGGCGATGTCCTGAGCCACAAGCGGAGTGATGCCTTCGTACACCTTGTCGGCCTTCTCCTGATCGCCCTCGAAACGGACCAGGGAGAATTCGGTTTCGACGGCGCCGGGAGCGATCTCCGTCAACCGAACGGGCTTGCCCAACAATTCGCCGCGCAGGGTCCGATGCAGAACGGCCTGAGCATGTTTGGCGGTGGTGTACCCGGAACCGTTGTCGTACGCCTCGAGTGCGGCGATCGAGGTGATGGTGACCACCAAACCGTCGCCGGAGTCGATGAGCTTGGGCAGCAACGCTTTTGTGACCCGCAAAGTGCCCAGCACATTGGTTTCCCACATCCAGCGCCAGTCGTCGAGATCCGCCTCCATGACTGTCGCCAGGCCCTTGGCGCCGCCCGCATTGTTCACCAGGACGTCGACGCGGGGCAGGACCGCGGCAAATGCGTCGACGGAATCCTCGTCGGTGACGTCGAGTTCGAGCGCGGTGCCGCCGATCTCCTCGGCGATCTTCTCGAGGCGATCGAGGCGCCGGGCCCCGATCACCACGTGAAATCCCTGATCGGCAAGCGTGCGGGCAGTGGCCTCGCCGATTCCGGAGCTGGCTCCGGTGACAACAGCGACGCGGGCATCGGAAGAAATGGTCATGACGTAATCGTAGGGCTAGTCGGCCGCGTACTCTGCCTCCCGCTCGATGGATTCGATGTGACGGGCCGGGACCTGGACGGTTCCCGGGGTGTATGTGACGGCTCGGAGCGCGCCGCTGTAGCGGAAGCTGCCGCGTCGCCCGTGCAGGTCCCAGGACACCGGTCCACGCGCATCGACGCCGACCGAGATGCCGGTCCACGGCGCCATGCCCACAAGTTGGACCTGATCGCGGAGGTGGCCGGCCGGAACGCCGTCGACGCTGACGTCGAGGTTCCAGCGCAGGCGCGGCGCGACTCTCACCGCAACGTCGATGCGGGTGCTGCCCACCGCGAGCGGCCCGGTGTCGATGCTTCGGTAGTCCCCGAACGCGTTGTATCCGAGATGGAGATGGCCGTCTTCGACGTACAGGATGTACCCGCCTTGGGGGTCGCCGTGCGCTACGAGGACGCCGGAGTCGCCGCCCTGGTAGCCGCTCAGTTCTACGGTGATGTCGAAGTCGCGGAAGGCGATGAGCCGAGACGATCGGTATCGCTCGAGGGTTGGGGTACCTGCCAGGATTCGCACCGGCCGCGACAGCGCTTGTTCCTCGGGCCGACGCACCGCTCCGACGCCGTTGCCCAACAGCGGGAAGACGGTGTTCGCCCACGCCGAGTTGTCCCAGGCGTCGGCAAGTTCGCGGACCTTGTCCGGGTACTGCGCGGCGAGATTGTTCAGTTCGGTGGGGTCTGCGGTGACGTCGAACAGTTGCCAGTCGGGTTCGTCGATGTTGTCGGGTGCCAGCGCCAGCAGTTTCCAGCCGTCCTTGTAGTACCCGCGGTTGCCGGTCATTTCGGTGTATTGCTCGGTGTGGGAGCTCGGTGCCACCGGTGAGTGCAGAACGTGGGCAGCCGAGACTCCGTCGAACTCCTTGGCGGGCAGGCCATGACGCACGGTCGGAACGTCGATGCCTGCAAGATCGAGGAGGGTGGGGGTCAGATCGGTGACGTAGGCAAACTGGTCTCGAATGCCGTTGTCGGCCGCAGCCGGTTTGATACCGGCCGGCCAGGACAGGACAAACGGCACTCGGACGCCACCGGCAAACGATTGGCCCTTGTAGAACCGGAACGGGGTGTTGGACGTCTGTCCCCATCCGCGAGGGTAGTGAACCCCCAACTGCGGACCACCGATCAACGATTCGTCGTGCGGGACGTCGCCTACCCACTCGGGATCCTGCACGTGCGCGAATTGCGCGAAGTAGCTGCGCGTGCCGTCTGAACCACCCTCGGCCGTGCCGCCGTTGTCGGAGGTGAAGACGATGATGGTGTTGTCCAACTCTCCGAGTTCTTCGAGCGTCTCGACAATGCGGCCAACGCTTTGATCAACCGAATCCACCATGCCTGCATAGACTTCCATGTAGCGGGCAAACCGCGACTGTTGCTCCGATGTCAGGGAATTCCATTCGCGAACGTCGAAGCCAGGCTCGGAATTACGCGGTGCTTGCCGCGTACCTTCGGGGAACAGTCCCGCCGCGAGCTGAGCAGCAAAGCGGGATTCGCGGATTCGGTCCCAGCCTTCGTTGTAGCGGCCCCGGTACTTGGCTTGATCTTCGGTTTTGGCTTGCAACGGCCCGTGCATGGCGACGTGCGCAAAGTAGAGGAAAAACGGCTTCTCCGCATCGTGTGCCCGAAGATCCTTGATGTAGCTGACAGCTTTGTCGGTGAGATCGTCTGTCAGATAGTAATTCTCGGGATACTCGTCGACGTCGACGACGGAGTTGTCGGAGATCAATTGATTGGGGTAGTAGAAGGAATTGAGGCCTTCGAGTGATCCGTAGTAGCGGTCGAATCCGCGCTGCGTCGGCCAGGAGTCGCGGCTGCGACCCGGCGCGAGGTTGGCGTCACGCACAAGGTGCCATTTACCGACCGCGTATGTGGCGTAACCGGATTCGCGAAGGATCTCAGGCAGGGTCAGGATGTCGTCACCAAGCTCGAGCCGTAAGCCCGGGTAGCCGGGGTCGGCGTTTGCCACGAACCCGTATCCCGCCCGATGTGGATTGACTCCGGTCAGGAGCGCTGCCCGAGAGGGTGAGCACAGCGGCGTCGTGTGATAGTTGGTGAGCCGAACACCTTGTGCAGCAAGTCGGTCCAGGGTCGGTGTCTCGATCTCCGATCCGAACGGGCCGATGTCGCTGTATCCCATGTCGTCGATCAAGACGACCACGATGTTGGGGGCATCCGACGCCGGTGACGCTGTCGACGGCCAAGACGGGATCGAGTCGGCTGCGGTACGGCCGATCCGGCCACCGAACCCCTCGTAGCCGCGTGCGTGTGGTGGGGGAGTGGTGTCTGCGCCGGTCATGTCAGCACTAAAACAGCTGTATTTGCGGTTGGCCATAGTTGCATTCACTGTGATCGTTACCGCACCCGATTTGTGAAACTGGGCAGAGCTGCTATTTTTGGATCTATGTCGACCGACCAGCCTGCCGCTTTGCGCGTCACCTATGTGACCGCTGCGTTGGGGTCGCGTCTGCCTCTGGCACGCGAACTGTGTTGTTGCCGCCGTTCTTTCTGCAGCTAATTTTCTGCGCCGCTCTCCACCCTTTCTTCCTTGACCAGCATTGATGCCGGTCCGAGGGCTGAAGTGTGCGCTTTCTCCTCCTTCTGCAAGGGACTGCCATGTCGACCCCCACACTTACTGCCCCGCAGCTTCGATCACGAACCGTCCTCTCCGGACCGCGGCCTCAGGTTGTTGCACCTGAGCTGCGCATCGCCGACGGACCGGCGGCAACGGTCCTCCGCATCGCTCGGCTGAGAGGCCCGATTTCGCGGGACACTGCTGCCAAGGCCTCCGGGTTGAGCATTGCAACCGTCAATCGGCAGGTCACGAGCCTGCTCGACCTCGGAGTGGTCCGTGAGCGAGCAGATCTGATTGCCTCAGGCGCCATCGGTCGCCCCAAGGTTCCGTTCGAGGTGAATCACGAGCCGTATCTGACGGTCGGCATCCACATCGGTGCAGCCGTCACCAGCATCATTGCCAGCGATATTCGGGGCCGGGTGCTCGGCGCCGTCGAAATCCCGACGCCCACCACCAATTCATCTGTTGCACTCGCGACTATCGCGCGTTCGGCAAAATCGTTCACTTCCCGTTGGCACAAACGTCGACCGCTGGCTGTCGGCGTTGCGATCGGTGGACGCGTCGACTCTGCTACCGGCGTGGTCGACCACCCCCGATTGGGATGGAAGGGAGCAAAGGTCGGCGCCGTCATCGGAGCCGGATTGGGCTTGCCGGTTTCGGTTGCCGCGCACGTCGAGGCCATGGCCGCATCGGAATTGCTGCTGAGCGCCGATCGCACCGAGACACCGGCTACCGGGACCACTGCGCTGTACTTCTATGCGCGTGAAACATCAGGCATTGCGATCACTTTCGAGGGTCGCGTGCACACCCCGTCCAGCGGACCGGGCTCGATCGCGCACCTGCCGACGGGGTCGTCGGCCCGGTGCGCCTGCGGTTCCGTGGGGTGCTTGGAAGCGACCATCAGCGATCGAGCGATTGTGACGCAGGCGCTGTCGAGCGGCGCGGTGATTCAGGGTAGCGAGCGCATCACCATCGCCGACGTGTACGCGGCGGCCTCTGCCGGTTCGGCTGCGGCACATGAACTCCTGGTCGAACGAGCCCGGGTGCTGGGCCGGACGGTGGCGCTGTTGCGTGATCTGTTCAACCCGGATCGTGTGATCCTCGGTGGCCAGGCTTTCACCGACTACCCGGCCGGCGCGCCGTATGTCGCCGAGGCTTTCTCGACGACATCGTCCCTGGAGCGTAAGGACATTCGGATCACCGGCTTCGGGAATCGGGTGCAGGAATACGCGTCGACCGTGGTGTCGCTGAGCTCGCTGTTCGCTGATCCGGCCGCAGCGATGCGCCGGGCCGCCGTCATCTGACTTCGTCTGTGCCGGTTACAGCTCCGGCCGGTCGAGTACCCGCAACCATCGTCCGTCGGGCTGGCGGCGCGCAACCTGAGTGCGTCCGCCGGTACCGTCGGCCGGCGCAGTGGAGGTCATCGCGAGATCACCGCTGACGACCGTCGGCAGCGCCTTCTCGACGGTGAACGTGGGTGCGGCAGCGAGCATCTGTGCGATCACGTCGCGGATGGCCGAACGCCCGACGGTCAGCGAACCGGGCGGAAATGCCATCACGGCGCCCTCTTCGTAGAGTCCCGCTACTGCGTCGGCGTCACCGGCGTTGGCGAACTCGACAAAGAGGCGAGCGAGGTCTTCCGGGGTCCGGGCTTCTCGAGTTGTGTCTGTTGTTGTCATGCCTCCATCGTGCTGCGATGCTGATGATAAGTCCAAGATCTGGTTTGTCTCGTAGCTAGAATCAACAGTTATGGAACTTCGGCAACTCGAGTACTTCGTCGCAGTGGTCGACGAAGCGAATTTCACCCGCGCGGCCGAGCGTCTACACGTCGCTCAACCAGGTGTGAGTGCGCAGATCAAACGCCTCGAGCGGGAGCTGGGGCAGGAACTGCTCGATCGAAGCGGCCGGACCGTACGTCCCACTGAAGCGGGGCGCGCTGTGCTGCCCCACGCTCGCGCTGCCCTGGCCTCCGTGGACAGCGTCCGCGACGTCGTGGACGCGCTGAAAGGTTTGGTCCGAGGCTCGGTTTCCGTCGGGATGGTGACGGCCTGTGCTTCGGCTGACCTGACAGATCTCCTGGCTCGGCTGCACCTCCGACATCCGGGTCTGGATATCTCTCTGGCCGAAGATGATTCACGCAACCTTCTTGCCGGTGTCGCGGACGGAACCTTCGACATAGCGGTTGTCGGGGTGGCGGGGGAGCTGCCCGAGGGCCTCGAATCCCGCGTGATCACCGATGAGCGACTGGTGGCGGGAGTGGCCGCGAATCATCCACTTGCCGAACGGGATACTCTGCCGTTCGCGGAACTCGGGACGCGGTCCGTGATCTGCCTTCCACCGGGAACCGGTATCAGGACGTGCCTCGACGCGGCCTGCGTGGCGGTAGGCGTCGCCCCCACAGTTGCGCTCGAGGCCAGCAATCTCGGGATTATCGTCTCACTGGCAGCGCAGGGGTTGGGGATGGCGGTTATCCCGGAATCCGCAGTGGGACAGTTGCATCGGATCAACCTCGAACCTGAGGCCCGGTCCCGCTTGGAAATGGTGTGGCGCGCCCGCGGCGGCAAGAATCCGGCGGCGTCGGCGCTCATAGATCTGGCGCGATCTGCTCCCGTCTCGTGACTTCCGATTGGGCGCGGTCCAACCCGCCGTGCTCGAGGGCTGCGAGGTGAGAAGTGTCGGTCCAGTACACAGCGCCTCGCCGACGTACGGTCACAGTCAACGTGGCACCCAGATGTTCCAGTGCGCCAGGAACGTTGCGGCGCTGCGCGGGAAGAGGTACCGGGAGGATATGGGCGTCCGACAGGGGAGCGCTGCCCTCGATCTCGACACTCCAGAGGTGATTGCGGCCGTGTAGTGTCCAGCGGTCGTCGGCAACCACTGTGGTCACGGGCGAGGTGACCGGGTTTCCCAGCCGGAATACGGTTCCGTCGGGCAGTGCGACAACAACGGCGGTGACTTCGGTGCGAAGCGGCCCCGCGCTGATCTGCCCGCCCGCGAAGGCGATACATGCATTCGGGTCGGTGAACCCCTGAGCCTGGCCCCACCACCAGGATTCGGGGAAACCACCCTTGCCCCAGTTCTTCTCGCCGTACACCTGTGCTCCGGTGAGATCCCAGGTCTCGCCGTCGATGATCGCGGCGCCCTCGGCTCTGCCACCGAGAAGCCACGGATGCCAGTACTGATTGAGAGCGGGAACAGACTGGAAATAGCTGGAACCGCCGAAGCGTCGACGCGGCCAGAATCGCTGGTTCGAGATGCGAACGTCCAGACGCGCGGTCTCGAGATCGGCGTGTACCTGATCCGTCGTGCCGCGAAAAGCGTTGTCCGCATAGGCCCCTAGCCGGTCAGGATCGGCATATCCGCCGGGATACTCTGTGTCGCTGAGGAACCCGCCGGGATGCGCGGCTACCGCGAGTGTCGACCAATGGCCGTCGGCCGCTCGATTGATTCCGGCCAGTGCAATGACAACGCGGCCGCTTTCCGGCAGCGTGAACCGCCAGAAATAGCCCTCCATCGCAACATCGTGCGAGGCAAGTAGATTGCCGTACGGCGCGGTGGCACCGGATGACCGGTACCCGGGAAGGTTCACGGCCCCAACACTGCCTGGGATGCCGTGACCTGAGCGACCAGACGGCCCTCGTCGTCCCGGAGTTCGGTGACTATCGCGATGGTGCTGCGGCCGGCATGCAACGGCCGGGCAGTTGCAGTGACGGTGCCCTTGCGGACACCCCGAGTGAAGACCGTCGACGAACTGGTAGTCGAGGTGCCGGCGCCGGGTGGCAGGTTGAGGAATGCACAGACGGCGCCGACGCTGTCTGCCAGCGTCATCAAGGCGCCGCCGTGCATTCCGTTACCGGCGGTGGTGCGGTGGTTGTCCCAATCGAGGTGCCCGACAACCTCTTCGGAGGTCGCACTGTCCAACTGCACTCCGGTATGAACGGCAAAAGGCATGCTCGCGACAAGCTGTTCGAGGTCCATGCCTACCGATGCTAACCAGAAGTCGAAGCCGATGTGGAGCTTCGGCTACAGCGGAAGCGCAGTTTCCGACAGGCCGTCCGGGGCGTTGCGTCGACGGAACCACTCGGTACCGAATGCCGCGGTGAGCTGCTCGGTGGGCATCTCGAGGAACGGCCCGAAATCCCCGACCTGTGTGGCGTGTGCGTACATGGCCGCACGCTTCGAGCTGATCACCGAACTGACGTCGACGGCCGTGGTGAGCTGTTCGGCTGGAAGGCCGAACGTCTCGATGTCCGGTGGCTGCGCTTCTTCCGTCCACTCCGGATTGGCCAGCATCAACATCTTCATGTGATCGCGGTTGGTGGACGCCTCGTAGACGAGCGGTGTGCCCGCGAGCTCAGCCGCCCGAATGCCGACGTAGTGCACCTGAATGTGGTCCGGGTGACCGTAACCACCATTGGCGTCGTAGATCGTCAGGATGTCGGCGTTCTCCTCGCGAAGAACTTCTGCCAGACGCTCGGCCGCTTCGTCTACTTCGGCATTGCAGAAAGCGTCGGGATTCTCGTTCTCGGGGGTGCCGACCATTCCGGAATCCGGATAGTGCAGCGACACGACACGGCTGGCACCGAGGGCGTCGGTGGACGCCTCGAGTTCGCGGCTGCGACGCTCCGCCAATGATTCGTGCTCGTCCAACAGGCCGTCGGGATACTCACCCAGCGCACCGTCGGTGGCCGTGACGACAACAACGCGATGACCCGCGTCGGCAGCCATTCTCATGACGCCACCCGTGATGAATACTTCGTCGTCGGGATGGGCGTGGAAACACACCAGGACACTCATTCGCGCAATCGTAGGGCAAGCTACCGACAGGTCAACTCGACCCGGGATTTGTGGTGGCTGCACATATTCTGTGAACCTTGTGTGGTGCACGAGAATCAGTCATGACCAGTTCCGACGATAAAGGCCTGATGGGGGCATATCGCGAGATATTCGCCGCCCCTGGCGCGGTTGCCTTCTCCGCCGCCGGTTTCATCGCGCGGTTGCCGATCGCGATGATCGGCATCGGAATCGTGACGATGATCTCGCAACTTCGTGGTGACTACGGGCTGGCCGGCGCGCTCGCCGCAGTGTTTGCGCTGTCCTGCGCCGTCATAGCGCCGTTGGTGTCCCGCACGGTGGATCGCTTCGGGCAGCGCGCGGTTCTGCCCCTGGCCGCTGCGGTCAGCGCCATCTCGATCGGTGCGCTGCTGCTGTCCGTGAGACTCGAAGCGCCGGACTGGCTGCTGTTCGCTCTGGTGATCCCGGCCGGTGCGACCCCGACGATCGGTGCGATGGTTCGCGCCAGGTGGGTTGCGATCTACGTCGGAAAACCTGAGTTGCGCACAGCTTTTGCGTTCGAATCCGTCGTCGACGAACTCTGTTTCGTCGTGGGGCCGGTGCTCTCGGTCGGTCTGAGCATCGGGCTGTTTCCCGAAGCCGGTCCGCTCGCGGGAGTAATTCTTCTTGTGGTCGGCACGCTCCTACTGGTGGCGCAGCGATCGACGGAACCCAAGATTCATCCACGCACACCGGGCCGGGGACGCTCGGTTCTCGCGAACCCGGCGATGTGGATCGTCATCATCGTGATGGTGATGCTGGGAACCATGTTCGGTGTCATCGACGTCGGTGCCATCGCGTTCACCCAGGAACAGAACTCGCCCGGGTCGGCGACTGTCGTCCTCGCCCTGTTTGCCGGCGGATCGGGAATCGTGGGCTTGGTGTTCGGGTCCCGGCACCCGACGCGCTCGCTACGCGGACAGCTGATGATCGCGTCCATTGCCGTCACCGTGCTGAGCATTCCGCTCCTGCTGGTCGGCAGCGTCGCGGGACTGGCAGCGGCCTACATCCTGGCCGGCGCAACAATCGCGCCGACGCTCATCATCGCCACAGCTCTTGTCGAGCAGATCGTCCCACCCGAGAAACTCACCGAAGGTATGACGCTGACGGTGACCGGCCTGGGCGTCGGCGTGGCGCTCGGATCCGCGCTGGCGGGGCAGCTGATCGACCGCTACGGAGTCTCGTCGGCGTACACGCTTGCCGTCGGCGCAGCGGTCACAGCCTCTATCGTGACGGCATGTCTATTCGTGAAGCCGTCAGCGTCGACGGCACGTCCATCGTCTACCGAGTAACCGGAAACCCGGAAGCAACCCCGCTGGTCCTGCTGCACGGCTGGGCACAGTCCTCGCAGTGCTGGGGTGAGCAGGTTCTGAGCGAACTGGCATCCTCGCACCGGTTGATCGCCGTTGATCTACGCGGCCACGGATACTCCGACGCCCCCGAAGACGGTTACGACAACAGCGCGAACTGGGCCGGCGATGTTGCCGCTGTCCTGGCAGCCGAGGGCATCACCGAGAAAGCCGTGTTGCTCGGGTGGTCGTACGGCGGGCTCGTGATCTGCGATTACCTGGCAGCGCACGGAACGCACGCTGTGGCCGGCGTTGTCCTGGTCGGCGCGATCACGAGCATCGGGCGCGGTGAGAAGGGCGGCAAGGTGGGTGCGGCGATGCGCAGCGCTGTTCCCGGTGCCATGTCGGAAGATCCCCGCGAGGCGATTCGGGCACTCGGCGCGTTCGGCAACGCGCTCACCGGCCCGCCGGAAGGCAAAGGGGCCCAGTCGCAGGCCCTGTTCGGTGCGAGCCTCGCGACCCGCCCGCGCGTGCGGGCCGCACTGTTCAACCGTGCGGTCGGTCACGACGAACTGCTCCGTTCCCTCGACATCCCGGCGCTGGTTCTGCACGGCACCGAAGACTCCGTTGTCGACGTGAGTGCAGGTAAGCACGCCGAAGAGCTGATTCCGAAGTCGCAGGCGTCGTACTGGGACGGCTGCGATCACGGGCCGTTCGTGGAGGATCCGACCCGATTCGTGTCCGAAGTGAGAACGTTCGTCTCCAGCCTCGGTTAGAGTTCGCGCCCGGTGAGGGGGCACTATGGAGTCGTGACACCCACGCACACTTCGCGCCCTCGCCGGGTGGCCGTACTGTCGGTCCACACCTCGCCCTTGGCGCAACCAGGCACCGGTGATGCAGGTGGGATGAACGTCTACGTCCTGCAATCCGCGATTCAGTTGGCAAAACGTGGTGTCGAGGTGGAGATTTTCACCCGCGCGACGTCATCGGCAGACGCTCCCGTCGTCGAAGCCGCACCGGGGGTTCGGGTGCGCAACGTCGCCGCCGGTCCGTTCGAGGGCCTCGACAAGGCAGATCTCCCGACGCAACTCTGCGCGTTTGTCGCCGGAGTCCTGCGAGAGGAAGCGCGTCGTGAACCGGGCTATTACAGCCTGATTCACTCGCACTACTGGCTGTCCGGGCAGGTCGGCTGGTTGGCTCGGGACCGCTGGGGCGTTCCGCTCGTCCACACCGCGCACACTCTTGCCGCCGTCAAGAACCTGTCGATGGCAGAGGGGGACACGCCCGAACCTGCCGCTCGGCAGATCGGGGAGCAACAGGTTGTGGCCGAGTCCGATCGGCTTGTTGCAAACACCACCGACGAAGCCAAAGCTCTCCACGAGTTGTACGGGGCCGACCCGACGCGCATCGACGTCGTCGCGCCTGGTGCGGATCTGACGCTCTATCGTCCGGGCGATCGTGATCGGGCCAGGGCGTCGTTCGGCCTGAATCCCAACGAAGTGATCGTGACGTTTGTCGGTCGCATTCAGCCCCTCAAGGCGCCGGACGTCCTTCTGCGTGCAGCTGCGGAAGTCATCAGCCGCCATCCCGGATTGCCGCTGCGGATCCTGGTCGTCGGTGGTCCCTCCGGCACCGGGTTGGCTCAGCCGGACGTCTTGATCGAGCTGGCACGCGCCCTCGGCATCACAGCGCAGGTGACCTTCCTGCCGCCGCAGGCGCCGACGCGGCTGGCCGATGTGTATCGGGCGTCGGATCTTGTTGCGGTACCGAGCTATTCGGAATCATTCGGCCTGGTGGCCATCGAGGCTCAAGCCTGTGGGACTCCGGTGATTGCCGCTGACGTCGGTGGTTTGGGTGTTGCCGTTCGCAACGGTGAGACGGGCCTACTGGTGCAGGGGCACAAGACTCAGGATTGGGCAGGCGCTCTCGAAGCGCTGGTCACCGAACCCGCGCGTCTGGAAACTCTTGCCGAGCGCGCTCCGCGTCACGCGGAGAACTTCTCGTGGGAACACACCGCGGACGGACTTCTCGAGAGCTACCGCAAAGCCGGCGTCAACTACAACAACGGAACCGGTCCCAGTGACTTCTCGCCCCGCCGCGCGCGGGGACTGTGGCGTCTGCGACGGACCGGAGGAGTGCGTACATGAGCAGTGTTTCCGACATCATCGAGCAGGCCCTCACCGAGCGTGAACTCGAATTCACGAAGCGCGACGGCACCCATTTCATCGTCGAACTTCCCGGTGAGCACAAACTCAAGACGTCGACTTTGCTGACCGTCGGGAACCACGGTGTGCGGGTCGAAGCTTTTGTGTGCCGCAAGGTCGACGAGAACTTCGAGGGTGTCTACAAGTTCCTGCTCAAGCGGAACCGTCGCCTGTACGGGGTGGCGTACACGCTCGACAAGGTCGGGGACATCTACCTCGTCGGCAAGATCTCCGAACATGCGGTGACCGGTGACGAACTCGATCGAGTTCTCGGCCAGGTCCTCGAGGCTGCGGACGGCGATTTCAACGTCATCCTCGAACTCGGATTCTTCTCGTCCATCAAGCGTGAATGGGCATGGCGCGTCTCGCGTGGGGAGTCGCTGGCGAACCTGCAACCGTTCAAGCATCTGATCGAAGAAGCGGACGGCGAGAAAGCGGACGCTGAAGAATTGGACACTGCCGCCGAGAAGTGATGCGTGAGACATATCGGCGATGTGTCCCGTAGGGTGTTCTTTACTTTGTGACTACCATCACGGAATAATGCTGTTTCCGTAAGTCACAGTAAATTGTTCGTCACCTTGCCGCGCAACCTTCACGAGGAGCACCGTTGAGCTTCAAGAGTCCGTTCCCCGACGTCGACATCCCCAACGTCAGTGTCTACGACTTCCTGTTCGGAAACATCGAACCCGCTGATCTCGACAAGACTGCGTTTGTCGAGGGCGCTTCGGGCACCGTCACCACGTACGCCTCGCTGATCGCGCAGATCAACGGCGTCGCTGGAGCCCTCGCCGCGCGCGGACTCGCTGTGGGGGACGTCGTCGCTCTGCATTCACCGAACGTCCCGGCGTTCGGATCCGTCTTCCACGGCATCTTGCGTGCCGGTGGCGTTGCGACCACCATCAACGCTCTCTACACCGCCGAGGACATCGCCAAGCAACTCACCGACTCGAAGGCCACGTTCCTCTTCACGGTCTCGCCGCTGCTTCCGCAAGCCAAGGCGGCGGCCGACGAGGTCGGCATCCCCGCCGAGAACGTGATCGTCCTCGACGGCGCCGAAGGCCACCTCTCGCTGCGCGATCTGCTCGGTGAAGGTGCGACGCCGCCCGAGGTTTCCTTCGATCCGGCCACCCAACTCGCGGTGCTGCCGTACTCGTCAGGGACTACCGGTCGACCCAAGGGGGTCATGCTCACCCATCGCAACCTGGTCGCGAACGTCTGCCAGATCATGCCGCGGATGGGCATCGGCTCCGACGACAAGATTCTCGCAGTCCTGCCGTTCTTCCACATCTACGGCATGACGGTGCTGCTCAACGCCGCGCTCTTCGCCCGCGCGAGCCTGATCACGATGCCGAAGTTCGATCTCGTCGAATTTCTGCGGATCGTCGCCGAGCAGAAATCGACGTACATCTTCGTCGCGCCGCCCGTCGCGGTCGCGTTGGCGAAACATCCACTGGTCGACCAGTACGACCTGTCGAGTGTGCACACGATTTTCTCCGGCGCCGCCCCGCTCGATGCCGCCCTCGGCAAGGCCGTCGCCGATCGCCTGAACTGCCGGGTCCGTCAGGGCTACGGCATGTCCGAGATGAGCCCGGTCAGCCATGCAATTCCGTTCGACCGGGACGACATGCCGCTCGACTCGTGCGGCCCGACCATCGCGAACATGGAATGCAAGCTCGTCGATCCGGGTACCGGTGAAGAGGTTGCATACCCGGCGGCCGGTTCCGGTGAGGTCAGTGCGCCCGGTGAGCTGTGGTGCAAGGGCCCGAACATCATGGCCGGGTACCTCGGGAACGAGCAGGCAACCAAAGACACCCTCGACGCCGACGGTTACCTGCGTACCGGCGACATTGCGACCGTCGACGACGAAGGTGTCGTCACCATCGTCGACCGTCTCAAGGAACTGATCAAGTACAAGGGCTACCAGGTTCCGCCGGCCGAACTCGAAGCGTTGCTGCTCACCCACCCGCAGATCGCCGACGCCGCCGTCATCGGAGTACTCGACGAGGAGGGCGAGGAAGTGCCGAAGGCGTTTGTCGTCCTGCAGGACGGTGCCGCGTTGTCCGAGGCCGACGTCATCGCTTTTGTCGCCGAGCGCGTCTCACCGCACAAGAAGGTTCGCAAGGTCGCCTTCATCAGCACGGTCCCCAAGTCCGCGGCCGGAAAGATTCTCCGCAAGGATCTGCGCACCGCAGAAGCAGGCTGACCCTCAAA
Source organism: Rhodococcus globerulus (assembly GCF_019334125.1). Classification (NCBI taxonomy): domain Bacteria; kingdom Bacillati; phylum Actinomycetota; class Actinomycetes; order Mycobacteriales; family Nocardiaceae; genus Rhodococcus; species Rhodococcus globerulus. The sequence continues at coordinate 2,321,551 of NZ_CP079698.1, read as the reverse complement.
CAGGTGAGCAGTCCCGCTGCGAAACGGTCATCGTCAATCCGTCGTAGCGGGGCGGCTTTGCCCACCCTCGGTGGTGGTTGTGTTTGTTTAACACCGATGTGTGTTGCTGCTCGGAGCGTCATTCACGTCAGGGTCGGTCGACGTGGCACTACTCAAGTCGAGATTGTGTGTGATAGCGGCCCACACAGGTGTGGCAAACCAACTGAGCCAGCGCAGCCCCGGTCGTACGCGGGTGATCGACAAAGCAGCCCAGACAAAGACAGTCGGTCCGAAGAGGAATACGCCGACGAGAACACTCACGATCCAGCTGTCGCCGAGTGCGAGTATGCCCAGAATGCAGAAAAGCGTCCCTCCGACTCTCAATATTGCGGACTTCACCGTGAGTTGCCAACGCGGAAAACGAGTGTCGTAGGTAGACCACCGAACTACGGAGAAGTACCCGGTTGCCAATACGATGCCGGCGAACACTCCAACAGATGCGAGCAATTCCAACGGATTCGGCCACTCGATCGCGATAGAGCGACTTCTCACGATTTGAACAATCGACAAACTTAAGTGCATCGCGATTGTCACCACAATTCCGATTACCAGCGAGCGCCATATATACCCACAAACAACTCTTCGAAATGGAGAGTCCGATCGCACATCAGGGACGGTGTATCCGATCTTGTTTCGCCGTTCGGTTCGTCTGTCGGCAGCCTGTTTTTCAGCATTCTCGCGAAAAAGCTGATCGGCTCGGGTGCTTTCCCTGAGATGGACAAAACCATGAGTAAACACATCATCGCGAAGACACAGGTCATGAGCGAGATACCCGACGTTTCCCGTACCTCGGGTCCGATCCACGCTGCCCCTGCCAACAGCACGGCACCCACCGCCGCCAGCAATGCGGTGACCTCCAACAAGATCCGCCACTGGCTGTGAATGGCCTGTTCTTGTACGGTCAGACTCGAGGCCTTACCGATTGCCAACGCCACTGTGATGGTGGCGCATCCAGCGAACAGTGCGATCGCACAAGTCAGTGTGTTTGCCGGTGTAATTCGTCCGCTCAATTCGGCGTGCAATGCGGGTAACCATGTTCCGGGGGTGACGAGACGGGCATCAGGTGCTGATTCCTCGATTGACGGCCATGTCGTAAGGCCGATGAGGACGAGGACGAGTCCCGAAACTACAGCGATGGAAACCAGTCGATTGACTACCACAGTCCAGAATCGATGTTTGGCTTCGAGTGCATCGGCCGCATCGTTGTTGCCTGGGGCATCGAGATCGGCGGGTGACTCGGGTGGTACGTGAATGTCGTCTTGAGGATTGTGCTTTCGCACCGAATCGACGGTCAAGAGTTCGGCTCCTCTCATATCGGGACATCCGATCTAGCGGGATCCCGAAGCTTGACAGCGCTGGTCGCTGTTGAAGTGAACCGACAGGATAGGTCAATGTTTGACGGATATCGGGATCGCCGAGGTTCGCGGCGGTGGACTGAATGAAACTGTAGTTTTATTGCGGGATTTGATCGAGGGCCGATCACTCATTCAGCCACGGAGCCAAGCATTATTCGATCGGAGCTCACATTTTGCCGAAACGAGAGCGAATGTCCGTAATCTTCGGGCTGGGCGTGGTGACGAAGGTTCGCAAGGCCGCCTTCATCAGCACGGTCCCCAAGTCCGCGGCCGGAAAGATTCTCCGCAAGGATCTGCGCACCGCAGAAGCAGCGCAAAGCTGATTTCGCGGCAGGGTTGATCAAGACGTGTTCCGGTACTCATGCCAGGATGAACGGCATGAGTATCGGAACACTGGTCCTGCTTCGCCACGGCGAGAGCGAATGGAATGCACTCAATCTGTTCACCGGCTGGGTGGACGTACACCTGACCGACAAGGGCATGGCCGAAGGCAAGCGCGCCGGCGAACTGCTCGCCGAGCACGGCCTGCTGCCCGATGTCCTCTACACCTCGCTGCTTCGCCGCGCGATCAGCACCGCCAACCTCGCACTCGATGCGGCCGATCGCCACTGGATCCCCGTCGTCCGCGACTGGCGCCTCAACGAGCGCCATTACGGCGCCCTGCAGGGCAAGAACAAGGCTCAGACCAAAGAGGAGTACGGCAACGATCAGTTCATGCTGTGGCGTCGTAGCTACGACACGCCGCCGCCGGCCATCGAAGCGGGCAGCGAATACAGCCAGGACACCGATCCGCGTTACGCAAACCTCGACGAGGTGCCGCTGACCGAGTGCCTGCTCGACGTCGTCAAGCGGTTGATCCCGTACTGGGAAGACACGATCTCCCAGGAACTCCTCGCGGGTAAGAACGTTCTGGTCACCGCGCACGGCAATTCGCTGCGCGCATTGGTCAAGCACCTCGACGGTATTTCCGACGAGGACATCGCCGGTCTCAACATCCCGACGGGCATTCCGCTGCGTTACGACCTCGACGAGAACCTGCAGCCGCTCAACCCGGGCGGCACCTACCTCGATCCCGAGGCGGCCGCCGCAGGCGCTGCCGCAGTGGCGAATCAGGGCGCGAAGTAGCGCCATCATGATGACTTCCGAAGCCCCTCGAACTGACTGTTCGGGGGGCTTCGGCGAACAGCAGATGAACGGCGCGCCAACGCCGCCCACCGGGCGGATGACGTGGGCGGAAATGCTCGAACCCGCCGTAACCCACTCGACGCGCGAACGTACGATTGCGCCGTGAGTGTCGCAACTGCAGTGCTGCTGATCGTGGTTGGCGGCTTGATCGGATACCTCGTCGGAGGTGTGCTGATTCCGAGGCTGAGCTCACGGCACCGCGAACGTGCTGCAGAACAGACCGGGTTGACAATGTCGCAGGTCCTGGACCTGATCGTGCTGGCGTCCGAGAGCGGTATCGCCGTTGTCGACGGCTATCACGACGTGGTGCTGTTCAATCCCCGCGCGGAAGAGTTGGGGCTTGTCAAGAATCGCCGCGTCGACGAGCGGGCGTGGCAGGCAGCCCTGAAGGTGCTCGAGACCGGGCAACCCGTCGAAGTGGATCTGACGGCCACAACCGTCCAACGCGGACGCGACAAGATCGCGGTTCGCGGGGTGGCGCGTCTGCTCAGCAAGGACGAGCGCAATTTCGTGGTCCTGTTCGCGGACGACGATTCCGAGCAGGTTCGCATGGAGGCGACGAGACGCGACTTCGTTGCGAACGTCAGTCACGAACTCAAAACCCCGGTCGGAGCGATGAGTTTGCTGGCAGAAGCACTGCTGGAATCCGCCGACGATCCGGAGTCGGTGCGGCACTTCGGCGAACGAGTGCACAGCGAGTCGATTCGCCTCGGCAAGATGGTGACGGAACTGATCGCGCTTTCACGATTGCAGGGAGCCGAGAAACTTCCCGACCTCGATGTCGTGGACGTGGATACCGTTGTCTCCGAAGCGTTGTCGAGGTCGAGGTTGTCGGCCGAGGCGGCCGAGATCACCGTCACCACCGATCATCCGAGTGGACTCGAAGTTCTCGGCGATCAGACGTTGCTCGTTACCGCACTGTCCAATCTCATCGAGAATGCGATTGCATACTCGCCCAAGGGTTCTCCGGTGTCGGTCAGTCGCTCGATGCGCGGTGGCAACGTCGCCATCGCCGTGACCGATCGCGGCGAGGGAATCGCAAAAGCCGACCAGGAACGCGTATTCGAGCGATTCTTCCGGGTCGACAAAGCACGATCGCGCCAGACCGGAGGCACCGGACTGGGGCTCGCGATCGTCAAGCACGTAGCGGCCAATCACAACGGCTCCATCGACGTATGGAGCAAACCAGGAACCGGGTCCACCTTCACCTTGCAGATACCAGCGCATGTGGAGGAGACCGACGACCTCGACGACGGCGACGCGGGAACACTCGGTTCCGGGCGAAGCGGTAGACGAGACTCAGGCAGTAAAGACACAGGCATGGAGGCCAAACGATGACGAGGGTGCTGATCGTGGAGGACGAGGAGTCGTTGGCGGATCCGCTGGCGTTCCTGCTCCGCAAGGAAGGGTTCGAGACCACCATCGTCAACGACGGCCCGTCGGCCTTGGCGGAATTCGATCGTTCCGGCGCAGACATCGTGCTGCTGGACCTCATGCTGCCCGGTATGAGCGGTACCGACGTGTGCAAGGCGCTGCGCACTCGTTCCGGTGTGCCCGTCATCATGGTGACGGCCCGCGACAGCGAGATCGACAAGGTTGTCGGCCTCGAACTCGGTGCGGACGACTACGTGACCAAGCCGTATTCGGCCCGCGAACTCATTGCCCGTATCCGGGCCGTGCTGCGCCGCGGCGTCGAGAACGAGGCAGACCTGGGTTCGGAAAACGGTGTCCTCGAAGCCGGACCGGTCCGGATGGACGTCGAACGCCACGTCGTCCAGGTGGGTGGGAATCCGATCACGTTGCCGCTCAAGGAGTTCGATCTCCTCGAGTACCTGCTCCGCAATTCCGGACGCGTGCTCACCCGCGGCCAGTTGATCGATCGTGTGTGGGGAGCGGACTACGTCGGCGACACCAAAACCCTTGACGTGCACGTGAAGCGGCTGCGTTCCAAGATCGAAGCGGACCCGGCCAAGCCGGAGCATCTCGTGACCGTACGTGGTCTGGGATACAAGCTCGAAGCCTGAAAGAACGACGAAAAAGTTCAGCCGCCCCACACGTCGTGTGGGGCGGCTGAAGTTGTTTTTACGCCTGAGCTTTGTTCTGAGCGATCGTGGTTGCCGGGTGGACTGCGATAAGGCCGAGCCCGGCCCGGCGCCTGCAGAGGCGAGCCAGCTCGTCGTAAACGGCCTTCCCGAGTAACTCGGTCAACTCCGGGGCGTACGACTGCCACACCTGCTTCTGGCCGACATGAGCGTCGGGCGAGCCCGAGCAGTACCAGGACAGGTCGTCGCCGCCCTCGCCCCAGCCGCGGCGGTCGTACTCGGTGATCGTGGTCTTGAGGATCTGAACCCCGTCCGGGCGGTCCACCCAGTCCTGGGTACGACGGATCGGAAGCTGCCAGCACACGTCCGGCTTCACCTCGAGCGGCTCGATGCCCTTCTTGAGCGCCATCGAGTGAAGCGCGCACCCCTGGCCGCCCGCAAAACCCGGCCGATTCAGGAAAATGCACGCGCCCTTGTAGCGGCGGGTGCGCAGCGCCGGCTCGTCCTCGAGGTCGTCTTCCTCGACGTAGCCCTTCTTGCCGAGACCCTTCTCCATGAACTGCCAGTCCTCGGCTGTGAGCAGTTTCACTGACGCATCGAGCTTGTCCTGATCCTCCTGATCGGAGAGAAACGCGCCGTGCGAGCAACATCCGTCGTCGGGACGATCGCCGAGAATTCCCTGGCATGCCGGAGTACCGAACACGCAGGTCCAGTGCGAGAGCAGCCACGTCATATCGGCGGCAATGAGGTGTTCGGAGTTGTCGGGGTCGACAAATTCGACCCACTCGCGCGGGAAATCGAGGTCGACCTCGGGGCTTGGAGTCATCTTGTGGGACCGGTCTGGGTTACCTGCTGTCACAAGGGCAGACCGTAGACCCAGTAACGTGGCGATGTGCGACTAGGGGTACTCGACGTCGGAAGCAACACCGTTCATCTACTGGTAGTGGACGCCCACCGTGGCGGCCACCCAACACCCATGAGCTCCACCAAGGCGACTTTGCGGCTCGCGGAAAACACCGACGACCGGGGCGACATCACTGTCGTCGGGGCCGATCGGCTGGTCTCCACAGTCGGGGAATTCGCCGGTATCGCCAAAATGTCCGGATGTGAGGAAATGATGGCGTTTGCCACCTCCGCCGTGCGCGACGCCAACAATTCCGAAGCGGTGCTCGCCCGGGTTCGCGCGGAGACGGGCGTAGGGCTCGAGGTGCTCTCCGGTGTCGACGAAGCCCGATTGACTTTCCTTGCGGTCCGCCGTTGGTACGGCTGGAGCGCCGGACGCATCCTGAACCTCGATATCGGTGGAGGTTCACTCGAGCTCACCGCAGGCGGCGACGAGGATCCGGACGTCGCGTTTTCACTCCAACTCGGCGCAGGCCGGCTCACCCGGGACTGGCTCCACGCCGACCCGCCCGGCAAGCGCCGCGTCGCCGTGCTTCGCGACTGGTTGGACGCAGAACTGCTCGGACCAGCCAAGGAACTCCGCAGCGCCGGTGACTGGGACCGGACCGTCGGCACCTCGAAGACCTTCCGCTCCTTGGCCAGGCTCACCGGCGCGGCACCGTCCGCAGCCGGGCCGCGTGCCAAACGGACCCTGACCGCCAGCGGACTCAGGCAACTCATAGCCTTCATATCCAGGATGACGGCGTCAGACCGTGCAGAATTGGAAGGAGTGAGTGCAGATCGGTCACAGCAGATTGTGGCCGGCGCACTCATCGCAGAAGCAACCATGCGAGCGCTCGGAGTGGACGAACTCGAAATTTGTCCGTGGGCATTGCGCGAGGGTCTGATTCTGCGGAAGCTCGACACAGAAATGGGCGGTGAATTGGTGGTGAGTGCTTGATGACCGAGGACAGTCAGCAGATTTCCGTAGCGGAACTGCTCAAGCGGAACGGTCAGACGGTCGAGTCCCGCGGTGGGCGTCGTCGTAGGGGCGTGGCCGGAGGTATCTCCGTAGCTGAGCTCACCGGCGAAATTCCGATCGTTCGGCCTGCCGGTTCACGTTCGGCAGCCGAATCGGACGCACCCTCGGCACCGCCTGAAACCAAGCCTGCCGAGACCGAGATCGTCGAGACCAAGATCGTCGAGACCAAGACCGTCGAGACCAAGCCTGAGTCCACTCAGGCTCCGGTGACCGAGTTCACGCAGTCGGTCGAGAACGACGAGTCGGACGACACCAAGATCGACCTTCACAAGCCGATCTCCAAGAGCGCGCCGGGGCAGTGGGTCAGCCGCGCACCCGTCGAGCCGAAGAAGGCTGCGCCTCTCGCGCCGACCCAGGCTGTGCCGGTTGTGTCGACCCCGGCTGTGCCGGTTGGGTCTCAGCAGGCTGTGCCCGAGACCACGACCAGGAAGCCGGTGCCGGCTGGGCCACCGAAGGTGACGCAGGAGCCTGCTCTGCTGTCCGGTCAGACGTTGGCAGGTGACCTGATGCGGCAAGAACGCGAGGTTTCCCAGAATCCGTCGATGCGCTCGCCGATCCTGCCTCCGCGAGTCGCGCCAAGCCCGGCTGACGCCGATGTCAGTACCGAGATGATGGCCTCGATCAGCGACGAACCCGCCGAGAATGCCGGTTCGACGGAACCGGCCGCCGCTGCGCCGGAGCCCTCGCCTGCTTCCGTGGAGGAGGTTGCACCGGCCGAGCCTGCCACTGCAGAAGACACCGGCGATCGGAACTCGATCCGTGAATGGGCGATCCTGGCCGGACAGGTTGTTGTTGCGCTCATCATCGGCGGCGCGATGTTCAAGGGTTTCGAGAAGCTCTGGGACATGCTGCCGTGGGTGGCGCTGGTACTTGCCCTGATCGTTATCGTCGGTCTGGTGGCGGTTGTTCGAGTTCTGCGGAAAACGGACGACATCACGAGTTTTGTGATTGCGGTCGTTGTCGGCATGATCGTGACCTTGGGTCCGCTGGCGTTCTTGTTGACCTCGGGTTGATCCGACGATGATCGCTGTGGGCTTGTCGACGGCATCGGTTTATCCCGAGAACACCGAAGCCGCGTTCCGCTACGCGGCCGATTTGGGATACGACGGCATCGAATTGATGGTGTGGGCCGAGTCGGTCAGCCAAGACGTCGGTGGCGTTGCGGCGTTGGTGCGCAAATACGGGATTCCGGTGCAGGCCGTTCACGCGCCGTGTCTGCTGATTTCGCAGCGTGTGTGGGGCGCCGATCCGATCGAGAAGCTCGAGCGGTCCGTCCGCACTGCCGAAACGTTGGGCGCCACCACTGTGGTTGTGCACCCGCCGTTTCGGTGGCAACGCAAATATGCCGACGGCTTTGCGGATCAGGTCGTCGACCTGGAATCGCGAAGCAGCGTCGTCGTAGCTGTGGAGAATATGTTCCCCATGCGTGCCGACAGCTTTTTCGGCGGCAAGGACCGCTCGGCCGAGCGACTGCGTAAGCGCGGCGGTCCAGGAGCGGCGTTGTCGGCGTTCAGTCCGTCGTACGATCCCACCGATTCCGATCATTCCCACTACACACTCGACTTGTCGCACACCGCAACTGCCGGCATGGACGCATTCGAACTGGCTGCGAGAATGGGCAAGGGACTCCAGCATCTGCACCTCGCGGACGGGCGAGGCGCGTCGATGGACGAGCACCTGATTCCCGGCCACGGATCACAACCCTGCGCCGAGATATGCCGACACCTGGCCGCAACAGGTTTCACCGGCCAGGCCGTCCTCGAGATCAATACTCAGAATGCTCGCACGCGGCGGGAAAGATCCTCGATGCTGGCGCAGGCACTCGCGTTTGCACGCGAGCACCTGGCCTGAATCTTTGGTGGCTGTCAGCGATGTCCGATATTCAGGGATGCCCGGCAGTGAGCGCTGCGTCGAACTGTGAGCGCACTTCCTCGATGTGAGAATCGAGGTCGTCGAGTTGCCATCCTGTAGTGGAGATGGGGTCGAGAACCGAAACGTAGACCGGGCCCGGATGGGCGACAAGGGAATTACGCCACATGCGTTCACCGGCATTGTGGATCACAACCGGCACGATGGGAACGCCCGCTTGCATGGCCAGGTGGAACGCGCCCTTCTTGAATGCCCCGAGTTTTGGTGTGGCGGAACGTGTTCCCTCGGGCGCGATGACTATCGAGACGCCGTTTTTCAGCTTGTCGACGGCCGGTTGCAATGCCGCCTTGGCCTTGGCGGTGTTGGATCGATCGATGTACGCGACGTCCAACAGGGCGCCGATCGGAATGAAGCGAGGATCGTTTGCCGCTTCCTTCTTCGCCACTCCGGTCACGTCGCGTTTGATGACGGTGCCCAGTACCAGCAGGTCCAGCGAGCTTTGATGATTGAACATGAAGACGGCTGGGCGGTGATCCCATATATTGTGCTCACCGTCGATTTCGACGTCGATGCCCAGTAGCGACAGGGAGATGTCGGGGCCGTAGGTGCCCACGAGGTTGGCTCCCAATTGCCGGTTGCCGGTGACCAAACCGGCCGAGAAGCCCACCACAGCAGTGGCAGCCAATGCGCCCATCGCGGTGGCGGTGCGCACCGTCGAGAGGGGAGTTGCTCCGCGTTGTGGTTTACGCAGCGTGACGGAGGGCCAGCCCTTGCGCCTCGCGACACTCGCCAGGGTGCGATCCGGATTCAAGGCGACGGGGCGGCCGACGGATTCGAGCATCGGAACATCTTCGGCACCATTGGAATACGCAAAGGCATTCCGCAGATCGACGCCGCGCTTCTCGGCGTAGGCCGCGAGTGCGTCGGCCTTCGCGGGACCCCATAGTGCCGGCGCCGACAGGTCGCCGGTGAGCATGCCGTCGATCACTTCGATTTCCGTGCACAGCACGTCTTCGATGTCGAGATCCGCGGCAACCCCTCGGGCCTGGAACGGCGTGGCCGATGTGGCCATCACAACGGTGTGACCGGCCTTTCGATGCGCCGCGAGAATCTCGCGAGCGTCGGGGTAGATCATCGCGGCGATTTCCTGCCTGAACAGCCGCTCGCCCCAGTCGTTCAGTTCTTCCTCGGTGCGGCCGGTAAGCGCGCGGACTGCGATGTCCATGAGCGCGCCGACGTCGGCACCGCGAAACTGGGTGTCGATGGCGGCGCCGGTGGTCCGCAGCAGTTCGCCGAGGCTGATATCGAAGCGCCGCAGTCGATCACGGTAGACAACGCTGGCGGAGTACCCGCTGATGAGGGTGCCGTCCAGGTCGAACGCGGCAATGGTGTCGGGTCCGGCTGGGGCCGCTTTGATCGCGGCGTGCAGACGCTCGAGTCCGGTCACGGTCCTGCTTCCTCGTGAGGGGTGGGATTGGGAGTGGCTGCGGCGCCATAGGATCTGGTTGCCGCGTCGAGGCGGGAGTGGGCGAGTTCGCGGATCCGCCGCAACCGGTCGACCAGAACCCGCAGTTCCTCGGCGAAGGCAATCCGACGCGCGGTGACCCCGTCGTCCACGGCTTCCACGAGATTGCGATTGCGGGCCAAATTGAGTGCGGTGGCAAACAATTCGCCGGATACCGATTCGCTGCTGGCGATCTGCTGGCGCAACCGACGCTCGTGGGCCACGTCGATGCAGTTGCGGGTGAACGACTTTTCGTCGAAGGACTTCGACACCGGCGCGAGGACCAATTGGTCGGCCACCACCTGGTACGCCTCGAGGAACGGTTGCAGTACACGGTGGGCTAGGTAAGGGCGAACGCCCTCGATGATGTGCGCGGTGCGGTTCGGGTCGGCGGTGACCGAGCTCCAACTGGGGTCGATCAGGTCCAGTTCGGTACGCATCTCTTCTTCGAAGGTGTCCCGGTCGCTGAAGAAGAACTCGAACTTCATCAGGTCCCGAATGCGTTTGGCCTCGTTCCAGCCGTCGAGGATCGGGTCGGTGAACTGCTCGTCTACCGCCGCTTGTAGGACCAGTTCTGCGATTGCCCGGGCGACGAGGAAATGAATGGTGTTGTTGCGGTAGAACGCCGCAACAAGACCCTGATCCTTGCCCAGGTAGAAGACCTTTTCGCCGCCCTTGTCGAAATGCATCAGCACGCCCGACTCGACATGCGTCTGCAGTGCCTTGTCGATGACGTGCGGATCGTCGAGTTCCACATCGCCGGCGAGCGGTAGTTTGCGCGCCGTGATGTATTGGAACAGGGGCGTGAGGATGAGGGTGAGTTCAGTGACGGTGAGCGCGCGATCCTCGATTCCGAGGAAGGGGAGCATCGCGAGAGAGGACACCGTAATCGGCGTCACCTCGTTGATGCGGTGGCACACTTCGATCGCCGCCTTCTGAATGGCCAGGCGCTGGTCGGGTTCTTGCCGGAGTGCTTCGGCAAAGGAAAGCGGTCGCCCGATCGTGACGTGTGCGACGCCGTTCCTCTTGCCTTGCGCCCGAACGTATCCGAACATCCAGCGCAGGCCTTCAGGCTTCTTCTCGGCGCCGAGGGCCTCGGCGGCCATGGCACCGACTTCGTAGAGTTGGTCGTAGCTCAGCGCCACCGGCACCAGGTAGACGTCGGAGGCGCCGCTGACGTGAAAAGCCTTGGCCAGATACGTCATCAACCCGAAACGCGGCGGACGAAGTTTGCCGGTGCGTCCACGACCGCCTTCGATGTACCACTCGAGATTGAATCGTTTGGTGAGCAGGTACCGCATGTACTCGTGCATCGACCACTTGTAGACCTCGTCGTCGCCGATGCTACGACGGATGAAGACGGTGCCACTGCGCTTGAGGATGGACCCCATTGGCCAGAAACTGATGTTGAGTCCGCCCATCACGTGATTGAGCGGAAGGCCGTTGTTGATCAGTGCGGGGCGGAGCACCAGCGGATCGAGATACGAGCGGTGGCTGGGAAGGAAGACAAGTGAATGTTCCTTGTTGAGCTCCCGCAGTTCGTCGAATCGGCTGGTGTCGACATCGATCGTGTACGCGCGAGCGAAGTAGCGTCCCAAACGATCCCACACCGCGATTGCCTGGCGGCTCTGGGTGGCAACCATTTCCTCGAGTGCTTCGCGCGCACGCCGGTCCACTTCGGCAACGGCGATGCCGAGACGGTCGGAGAGGGCCATGGTCTCGGTGGTGAAGCGCCGGGTGTCGGTGATTTCGTCGACGACAAATCGCGACACCTTGTACTGCCCGCCGATCAATTCGAGTTCTGCTCGCTCGAGGGCGAGGGCAGCCTGACGGCGGATGAACTCGGGCAAAGATCCGCCGCCGCTTTCGTCGAGGCGGCGTGACAGGTCGCTGAGCGGGGCGGGCCGGCCCTCGATGACCTGGCACCGGTCGGGGTCGGTACGCAGTGTGCGGCGCTGCGCGCTCCGGCCGGGGTGCAACGGATCTCGCGGGGCGAGCGCATTGCGAACGCGCCCTGCTACGTTCTGTTCGGTTCGGTTGCTGGGTAGCCACACCACTCGCAACGGAGCGAGCATCGGGTCGTCGGTTCGGCGGGACAGTTCGCCGAGCGTGCGATCGGTGATCGCGACGGTAGTCGACGGCTGCGCTGTGCCGCGAGCTTTGTCGGCCAACCACTTTCGCAGCACGCCTGCTTCGGCCTCGGTCATCGGCTCGGTCAGGTATACATTCTGTCGGGTCACGTCTGCGGTCATGACTCACGCACCTTCCGCAGCGGTTCCGAGGGCCACGATCTCATCGAGGCTGTCTTGGATGCACTGCATGAGTAATGCAGGTTTGGTGACGGCTGCGGTGTCGATATTGATTCCGATGCAGCAGATTCCGACGTGCGAGACCAGCGTTGCCATCACGGCGCAGCCAGGGGCGGGACCGAACGGGAACATCCGCTCGATCTTCGCGCCGGCAAGATAGACCGGGACGGGAACGCCCGCAACGTTGCTCGCTTGCAGATCGAGTCCGGTGGACTGGGACAGGTACCAGCTCGCGAGGAGCTGATTTGGCAGGCGCGCGAGGACGGGCGCAGCCAGGTCGACGGCGTCGAGTGCCGGCTCTTCGCGAAGGTTCAGAACGATTTCGCGGACCTGCCGGATTCGTTTGGCCGGGTCCGTCTCCGAGATCGGGCCGCTGAAGCGAACGGCGGCAAATCTGTTGCCGCCGGACGGATCCGAACCGGTGCGCATGCTGACCGGCATCCCCATGGGAACACTGTCGACCGATTGGCCGAACGCGTCGTGATAGCGACGGAATCCGCCGAGTAGAGCTGCGACGTACGCGTCGTTGAGTGAGCCGCCGGCCGCTTTTGCGCCCGCTTTGAGTTCGGGCACACCAACTTCCAAGGTTCCGAACCAGCGACCGAGACCGCGTTCACGTAGGAGTGGAGAACCGGAACTGGCGGGCGGAGTGACAATTCGGCGCAGCGAGTTGGCGTAGTCCAGGACCTCGGTGGTTGTGGTGATCGGTTGTGTGATCGCGGTGGCCGCGATGTTGGTGACGCCGCGCAGGAGTCGTGCCACTCGCGACGGCGCCCGACGGATCTCGCCGATAACTTCTTCGCCGAAAGCACCGATCGAGGACAGATGCTCTGCCGGCGGCGGGGTGCGATCGGGCTTGTCCGGCGTGGGATCGGCGCGCCTGCTGTGCAGGAGCGTCATCATCTGGATTCCGCCCATGCCGTCCGTGATGGAGTGGTGGGTTTTGACGACAAAAACCGCGCGGCCGTCGTCCAGTCCCTCGATGAGCAGTGCGCTCCACGGCGGGCGAGCCTTGTCGAACGGTTCGGTGGCGAGGTGGCGGCACATACGCAGTGCGTGATCGAAATCGGCAGGCGCGGGTAGACGGACGCGTCGCAAGTGGTACCCGATGTCGAATTCGGGATCTACCGACCAGACCGGGTTACCCAGGTTCAGGGTGGGTTCGACAGCGCGCATCCGGATGCGGGGTACGACGTGCGACGCCCATTCGACAGCCCCGCGAAGACGATCCCAATCGGGCGCCTGGTCGAGGACTTCTACCGCGACGATCGGCGAGCGCAATTGTGGTTGCGCTTCTTCCATCCGCCACATCCCGGTCTCGAAATCGGACATCGTCCGGTTCGCGCCCCACGCGACCGCAGAGAGGTCGACGTCGACCGCACTAGGAGGAACAAATGGATTGTTGTCGGCCATACTTCAAGAACTCCCTCGGTCTTCGGGTCCACCCCGTCGTTCTGTATCTAAGTGTGGACCCGAGACCGTCGGCGCGTCCCGGTTTCGGTGGCAGTGAACAGATGTGACGTTCGACTGGACCGGTCAAATCAGACAGTGGCGACGGCGCCCACTGCGTTGAGTGCGATTTCTCGATAGAAGACACTGACTTCGTGCGGTGTCTGCGGACCGTCCGGCCGGAACCAGAGCGCCACCGATTGGCACATACCCAGCATGGCGCGCCCGGTGCCGGCGATGTCGGTGACGGTGAACTCGCCCTGTTCGACACCGGCGCTCAGGACGTCGGCCAGAAGGTTCTCGAGATGCTTTCGCTTGGCCGCATAGGCTTTTCGCTCTGTGTCTTCGAGGTAGCGCAGTTCGGAATCGAGGAAAGCGATGTCCGTTCGGCTGGTCATGTGCAATACAACGGCCTCGACAAGGTTTCCGAATTGTCGGGTAGGGGAGGGTCCGGCAGCGTCGACCGCTTCGCGTGCCCGGACGGTGACCGCTTCGATGCCGGTCATCATCAAGGCGACAAGAATGCCCTGCTTGTTTTCGTGGTGGTAGTACAGCGTCGGAACGGTGACGCCGGCGCGTTTGGCGATATCGCGGACGGAGGCGCCGTGGTACCCGAATTCGTGGAAGGTGGCCAGGGCTGCTGTGAGGAGCGGCGTCAGTGTCAGTGGTTCGACGGTGCGCCACCCTTCGTCCTGGGGCAGTGCAGCGTCCTGGGGCGGTGCAGAAGGTTTTCTTGCCATTGTGCCTGTGAGCTCCGCTCGACAATCGTTTCTTAGTGTTCGCTAGAACGTCCGAGGATAGTCCACGCAGGGGTGGGATCACGGGCGCATTTCGGTTGGATAGTATTGGTATCTAGTGAGGGGGCGAGGAGCGCGATGAAGATTTCCGAACTGTCGGCCAGATCCGGCGTGGCACTGCCCACTGTGAAGTACTACCTGCGTGAGGGTCTGCTGATGGCGGGCGAACCCACTAGTGCGACCGGCGCACAGTACGGCGACGATCACATTCGTCGCCTCGGGCTGATCAGAGCGCTCTCCGGGGCGGGCCTCTCCATTCCGCGCATACGTGCGATTCTCGATCTCGTCTCGGCGACGGACCTCTCCGAATTCGAGCGGATCGGACGCGCCATCGCCCAGCTGCCACCCCACGTCGACAACGATCCGGTGCACGAATTTCCGCGGGCGCAGAAGGTGCTGGAGTTTCTCGGGCAGGTGTACGACCCGCGGTACGTCGCCGTCGCTCATCTGGAACAAGCGCTGATCGGTCTCGAAGGAGCAGGTCTGACGTTGAGCGAGGAACGACTGCGGGCTTACGGAGAACACATTCGAGGAATTGCCGAAGTGGAAATCGATCTGATGCCGCTCGGTTCGACGGAAGAGGCAGTTCGGTACGCGGTCCTCGGGACCGCGATGTACGAACCGGTCCTGACAGCACTACGACGCTTGGCGCACCAAGACCTAGGATCCGCAAAGTTCACGTCACCTGCGGAGCACACGACAAACCGGATGAAGGAAAATTGATGAGCACCAGCCCTTTTCGTGATCTGAACCGACTGGAATCGCTCGGTGGCGGCCGTTTCCGCGCAACGATCGACCCGATCTGGACCATCGGACCCAAGGTTCACGGCGGGTCGATGATGGCAGTGTGCGCGGCGGCTGCGAGAGCGGCGTTGCGCGACGGCGCTTCCGACAACGACGGTGTGCGGGCGATGCAACCTATCGCCGTGAGCGCGAATTACCTTGCCGCACCCGATCCGGGTGACGTGGAATTGGCAGTGACAGTGCAGAAGCAGGGGCGCCAGGTGTCGCTGGTGGACGTCGAGTTGAGTCAGGCGGGAAGGGTTGCCGTCCGCGCCGCGGTCACACTCGGCATTCCCGACGGCGACGTGCCTGCCTTCGTGAGCACCTCGTCGATCGACGACATGCCTGCGGAACCGTCGGAGCACGCCGCCGCGGTAGAGGGTGATCATCCGATGGCGCAGATCGTGCATGTCGGTCAAGGTTGCGACATGCGGATCGACACGACGTCCGCGCACTTTCTCACCGGCGCTCAGGGGGAGCCGGAGGTGCGGATGTGGGTGCGCGCTCGGCCCGATGACGAAGCGGATGTCGACACCGCGGTGTTGTTCGCGATCATGGCGGGAGACATCAGCGCTCCGGTCACGATGAACCGTGGACTGTTCGGCTGGGCGCCGACCGTGCAGTTGACGACGTACCTGCGCAGGCTGCCTGCACCGGGCTGGCTGCGGGTTCGGGCGAGTTCGGATGTGTTGGGCAGCACGTGGTTCGAAGAGGATCACGACATTCTCGATTCCACCGGGGCCGTGGTGGTGCAGAGTAGGCAGTTGGCCATGATGCCCCGGTAATTCCCCTCGATGTCGTCGTGGCAGGCTTGACGGCATGACAAGAATTGCGATTATCGGTGGCGGCAAGATCGGCGAGGCGCTGATCTCCGGGTTGCTGCACGCAGGCCATGCGATCAAGGATCTGGTTGTTGCCGAGCAGTATCAGCCGCGCGTGGAGGAACTGATTGCCGAGTACTCCATCCGCGTCACCACGATCGAGGACGCGGCCGACGGTGCTGACGTTATCGTGATCGCCGTCAAGCCGAACGACG
The DNA here is from genome assembly GCF_019334125.1 of Rhodococcus globerulus. Taxonomy (NCBI): domain Bacteria; kingdom Bacillati; phylum Actinomycetota; class Actinomycetes; order Mycobacteriales; family Nocardiaceae; genus Rhodococcus; species Rhodococcus globerulus. The sequence goes on along the minus strand of NZ_CP079698.1, from coordinate 2,305,259 downwards.
TCGAGGCAGCTCTGACAGCGCTGTCGAAGGTGGATCTCGACGGTGATCTCGAGCAGTTGATCGTCTCGCTCGCCGCCGGTATCCCCATCGGGTTCTACGAAACGCGGCTTCCCGCAGGGTTCCCGGTGATTCGGGTCATGCCGAATACGCCGATGCTGGTCGGCGAAGGCGTCAGCGTTCTGGCGCCGGGCCGACACGTCAAGCCGGAGCACCTGGAATTGGTGCGCGGAATTCTGGGCAGCGTCGGCAAGGTCGTCACGGTGCCCGAATCGCAGATCGATGCTGTCACGGCCGTATCCGGTTCTGGTCCGGCATACATGTTCCTGGTGGCCGAAGCGATGATCGATGCCGGTGTCAGTCTCGGTCTCACTCGTGCAGTGGCGTCTGAATTGGTTGTTCAGACGATGGTCGGTTCGGCCGCGATGCTCGATCGCACCGGAGACAGCGCCGGCGATCTTCGGGCTGCCGTGACCTCGCCAGGTGGCACGACAGCCGCAGCGCTTCGCGAACTCGAGGCAGGCGGTCTTCGAACCGCGTTCTACAACGCTCTCGAGGCCGCTAAGACGCGTTCAGTCGCAATGGGTGCCGCTGTCGAATAGTCGCCCATTACGCCACACCCGTCGCTTTAACCCCACAAGTACAGCTAAGCTCGGGGTTAGTACGTACGTGTCTGTTCCGCCGGAGGGGAAGCCGGCGGCGCGAGTCGTACTGGAGGTATGTGGATTTATGGTGTCTGCAAACAAGCCGTCCATGGGTTCGTCCCACGACGGGAAGCCGGCCGTGGCCGGAACACAATTCCTCACGGTTGCCGAGGTGGCAACGTTGATGAGGGTGTCGAAGATGACTGTGTACCGTTTGGTACACAGCGGCGAATTGCCCGCTGTTCGAGTGGGACGTTCGTTCCGTGTACATGCGAAAGCGGTGCACGATTATCTCGAAACCTCGTACTTCGACGCAGGCTGACCAGCCGATTCGGAGAGGACGACCTCGGCGTAAGCCCTGTCGCGGGCACAGCAGAAGCTGTGCCGGAGGCTCGGTTTATGTCGAGTGAGTCCGCACCGGTACGATAATCAACTGTCGTACCAGCAAGCTGGTGTCGTAAGGCGCTGAGCTAGTTAAAACGAGGGCCAGGCGCCAGTTGCTTGGCGCAGGCGTACGTGACCGGCGTGCGCAGGAACGCTATAGAAGAACGTGAGGGACACCCGCTATGGGTTCAGTGATCAAGAAGCGTCGCAAGCGCATGTCCAAGAAGAAGCACCGCAAGTTGCTTCGTCGTACCCGAGTGCAGCGCAGGAAACTCGGTAAATAAGCAGTACTGTGCACTAAGCGTCGATGCCCGCCACTTCTTCGGAAGCGGCGGGCATCGTTGTCTGTTCGGGGCCTGTTCGGGGCCTGTTCGGGGGGTTATGGACACGCCGTCCCACTCCGTGGGAGATATGTCTTGAATGAGTGTGATGCGGGTAAACAGCGCGAGACCCCGACTGGCCGTATGGTGGGGGAAACTTGTCACAAAAGTGATTCGGGAACGATCGTTCGTCCTGGATAGGGGGGTACTTGGTGGTAGTTCGTGACACAGCAGCCGACGAAAAATCAGCAGGCGACACGAAATCGGACAATGTAGTTCCCCGCGTGGTTCTCGTAACCGGCACAAGCCGATTTCTGGGCGGTTACCTGGTAACCCGACTGGCGCAGAATCCGGCAATCGAGCGAGTGATCGCCGTTGACTCCGTGAGCCCGAGCAAAGACATGTTGCGCCGAATGGGCCGTGCCGAATTCGTGCGCGCCGATATCCGCAACCCTCTCATCGGCAAGGTCATCCGAGGCGCCGAAGTTGATACCGTCGTACACGCGTCGACCCTGCAGAAGGCCCCCAAATCAGGCTCACGCGCAGCGATGAAGGACATGAACGTCATCGGTGCAATGCAGTTGTTCGCCGTGTGTCAGAAGGCCCCTACCGTTCGCAAAGTCGTTCTCCGCTCCGCGTCGGTTGTGTACGGGTGCAGTGCCAAAGATCCCGCCCAGTTCACGGAAGAGATGAGTGCGCGTCGGCGCCCGCCCGGAGGCTACGCCAGGGACACCCTCGAAATCGAGGGGTACCTCCGAGGCATGGGACGTCGCCGGCCCGACATCGACGTGGCAATTCTGAGACTTGCTCCGCTGATCGGCCCCCAACTCACCGCAACGGTCGGGCACTACATCAGTGCACCCGTGGTTCCCACCATTGCCGGACGTAACGCACGTCTGCAGTTGCTGCACGCCGAGGACGCGCTTGCCGCGCTCGAATGCGCCACCGTTACCCCGGTGGCGGGAACGTACAACATCGCAGCAGACGGGGTTGTGATGATGTCGCAGGCCATCAGGCGAGCCGGACGCATCGAAGTTCCGATGCCGCTGGCGCTGTTCCGCAGCGTCGGCAACGCCTTGGTGGGTTCGTCCATGCGGTTGTACACCGACGAACAACTCGAGTACTTCCGGTTCGGGTGCGGTCTGGACACCACACGAATGCGCAGCGAGATGGGATTCGAGCCGAGGTGGACGACGATGCAGGCGCTCGACGACTTCGTCCGGGCCATGCAGACGCGGCGGATCATCGGGCCCGAGTGGATCGACCGGGCGGAGAAAACGTTGACCGCGATAGTCGGCGGCAACGGAGCCGTGGCGTCACCGAGCGCCGACGTGATGTCGATGACGACCCCGGACCGAGGTGTGGTGGAGCGATGAGTGACGTGGCAAAGGTAATTCCGTTGCGGCCGCACCCAGCCCGAAGCGAAGCAAGCTCACGTGAATCGGTAACCGGCGCGCAACGATTGGTGCGAGAGCAGAGCGAGCGCCGGCATCCTTCGAGTGGGGCGTTGCCACCCAAGACTCCGAACGACGGGTCGTTTGTCGACACCGTCCGCTCGGGACTGGTCGATCAGATCGCGTCGACGGCGGAGTTCCTACGGCGCCGGATGGCCGGTGACTACGAGGTCGACGAGTTCGGGTTCGATCCGCACTTCGCGGACCACATCGTCATGCCGGTGCTGCGGCCACTGTTCGAGAAGTGGTTTCGTGTCGAGGTCAGCGGAATCGAGAACATCCCCCTTACCGGCGGCGCTCTGGTGGTCGCGAATCATGCCGGCGTGATTCCGATCGACGGGTTGATGACGTCCGTTGCCGTACACGATCACCATCCGGCGCACCGGCCACTGCGAATGTTGGCTGCGGACATGGCATTCGAGATGCCGCTGGTCGGCGGACTTGCGCGCAAAGCGGGGCACACACTGGCTTGCAACCCGGACGCCGAGCGACTTCTGCGTGAGGGTGAAGTGGCGGCGGTCTTCCCCGAAGGGTTCAAGGGAATCGGAAAACCGTTCAGTGAGCGCTACAAGTTGCAGCGGTTCGGGCGCGGCGGATTCGTTTCGGCCGCAATGCGTACCGGAGTTCCGATCATCCCGTGCTCGATAGTCGGCTCGGAAGAGATCTACCCGAAAATCGGCGACTTGACGACGCTGTCACGGTTGTTGGGCCTTCCGTATTTCCCGGTCACTCCGTTGTTTCCGCATCTGGGACCGCTCGGGCTGGTTCCGCTGCCGTCGAAGTGGCACATCGAATTCGGGACACCGATCGTCACGGACACGTACGACGCAGGTGCAGAAGAGGATCCGATGGTTCTCTTCGAAGTGACCGACCACGTGCGCGAGACCATCCAGCAGACGCTCTACCGACTGCTGGCCAAGCGCCGCAACATTTTCCTGGGCTGAACTGAAAGCGGGGCTGAACTGAAAGCGGGGCTGAACTGAAAGTCCGGATCGGATTCGATCCGGACTTTCGATTCCGTCAGGCGTTCTGTTCTTTCCGACGCGCAAGGATAACGGCGAGTGCACCACTGATCGCCCCGAGCACCAGCGCCGTGGGAACACCGATCTTGGCCGCTTTGCGCGCGGTGCGGAAATCACGCACTTCCCAGCCGCGGTTCTTTGCGAGTTCGCGAAGATCGGCGTCGGGATTGATCGCAACAGCGGTACCGACGAGGGACAGCATCGGGACGTCGTTGTGAGAGTCGGAGTATGCGGAGCACCGCTTGAGGTTGAGGCCCTCGCGAACCGCCAGTGTGCGGACGGCATGCGCCTTGCCCATTCCGTGCAGGATGTCACCGACAAGACGGCCGGTGAAGACGCCGTCCTCACTTTCCGCGACTGTGCCCAAGGCTCCGGTCAGACCCAACTTCTCGGCGATGACCTGCGCGAGTTCGACAGGGGTAGCCGTCACCAACCAGACCTGCTGGCCCGCGTCCAAGTGCATCTGAGCCAACGCACGGGTGCCAGGCCAGATCTTGTCCGCGATCACCTCGTCGTAGATTTCCTCACCGAGGCGGGCGAGTTCAGCCGTTGACCGGCCGGCGACAAACGAGAGAGCCTTCTCGCGGCCCTCGGCAACATCGTCACTGCTCTCGCGTCCCGTTACCCGGAATTTGACCTGTTTCCAGGCGAAATCCACCAGGTCCGACGTTTTCAGGTATTTCCGGGCGGCCAACCCACGTGCGAAGTGAATGATGGACGCACCTTGGACCATGGTGTTGTCGACGTCGAAGAATGCCGCAGCAGTGAGGTCTCGCGGCACCGCCGGTACAGCGTCGTCGGCCGTGGGCTCTTCCGCTTGGGCGGCCGCGGTGAGTGCCAGGGCCGCGTCCGCACTGGCCTCACCGGCGAGGTTGGCTCGAACTTCCGATTCGCTCGGTCCCAGCGGATTCTTGACCCGGCGACGACCAGGGAGAATGACCCCGGCCAGCCCCGACCCGAATCCGGAACCGTTCGGTAGTGATCGCGCAGGCACCCGCACCTCCCGTGTTGCACCGTTGAGCAGAGAACTCTTGAAGTCAGCCTATCCTCCGCGGTGAGGCTCCAAGGCGTGGATGGCGATGAGTGTCGGTGTGTGTGACCTTCCTCTCGGGCGATTTGGTATCGGGGTGGGCACAAAAGGCACACTTGACCGACTGATAGATGAACATCGCGCCTGAGGAAGGGTCCTTACTCGATGACTGTGAACACCCATGAAGTGACCTTGTTGACCCGTGCGGGATGTGCCTCCTGTGTAGGCGCGGCGGAGGTGCTGGCGCGGGTCTGCAGCGAGTTCGAGCTTGAAGTGACGTGCATCGACGTGGACGAAGCCGCAGCAAGCGACCCGGAACTGAGGGCCGAGTACGGAGACCGGCTACCGGTCATTCTTCTCGATGGGCGCGAGCACGGTTACTGGGAAGTCGACGAAGAGAGACTTCGAGCCGATTTACGCAAGTAAGGCAATGCTAAATATGGGGAAATCTGCCGCTCTGCAGGTTAAAGGCACATCGAACCCGTTCCAAGCAACTTTGTGCATGGGTTCACAAGCGGTTACCGTGGTGTGAACATTCCCCCCGGAGCATCGTGGAGGTCGACAACTGTGTCGGTCGGACGAGGAGCCAACGACGTGACCGAACCGCACCAGACGCACGAGCCATCGGCTCAGCGCGTCACCGGCGCTGCGGGCCGTCCTGTCACCACTGCTGCTCCAGTCGCTGCTGAGGTCGATCCCGCAACTACGCAGGATCGCGTCATCCCCCAGGCTACGGTGACCCGGTTGGCGGCATACCTGCGGGTCCTCGGAGTCATGTCCGATCGCGGTACGTCCATCGTCTCCAGCGAAGAACTGGCGCAGGCATCAGGCGTCGGATCAGCGAAGTTGCGCAAGGATCTTTCGTTCCTCGGTCCCAACGGTGTTCGCGGCGTCGGGTACGACGTCACCAAACTTCGCATCCGCATCGAGCGTGCGCTCGGGCTGGACCGCGGACACAAGGTTGTTCTGGTGGGCGTCGGAAACCTCGGGAAAGCACTGGTCGGCTACGGCGGGTTCAGTCGTCGTGGATTCGAGATGGTCGGACTCTTCGACAGCGACGCCGCTCGCGTCGGAACCCAGGTGGGGGATCTGACCGTGCGGGACACCGCCGAACTCGAATTCGCGTGCCGCGAACTGAAGGCCACCATCGGCGTCATCTCCACTCCGGACGAGGCCGCGCAGGACGTATGCGATCAGTTCGTTCGCGCCGGCCTCCTCTGCATCATGAGTTTCTCGCCGATCGCTCTCGACGTTCCGGATCACGTGGAACTGCGACGGGTCGACTTGGCAGTCGAAATGCAGGTTCTCTCGTTCAACAGTGCACGCAACGCAGATCAGGCGTCAGCTGCACCAAGAGTGCGCGTCGCTCATGCGGCACCCGCTTCGTCCCGTCCCTCCACAAGTTCACCCGCTCCGGTCGGAGCAGGTTCGACAAGAAACGGATCAGTGATCGCGCCGTGAGTGTTTTGCTTGTCGGGGTTTCGCATAGAACTGCGCCCGTGCCGGTTCTCGAGCGAGTGGCGGTGACCGACACCGACCGTCCGAAGTTGATCGACAAGCTTCTGGCGTCGTCGCACATCACCGAGGCGATGATCGTCTCCACCTGCAACCGGGTAGAGGTATATGCAGTCGTGGACGCATTCCACGGCGCTCTCACCGAGGTCGGCGAGATTCTCTCCGACCATTCCGGTCTGGACCTGACGGCCCTGCATGCCCACGCCTACGTGCGGTACAGCGAAGCTGCCGTCGAGCATCTCTTTGCTGTCGCGAGCGGACTCGACTCGATGGTGATCGGCGAGCAGCAGATCCTCGGCCAGATTCGTACTGCCTACGCGTCGTCCGACGCGCAGCAGGCGGCAGGGCGGGTTGTGCACGAGCTTGCCCAGCAGGCACTGCGTGTCGGCAAGCGGGTGCACTCCGAAACCGGAATAGATTCTGCCGGAGCATCAGTGGTGTCGGTGGCGCTCGACCGCGCTGCCGGAATCCTCGGTGACGGTGGATTGGTCGGACGCACCGCAGTGGTTGTCGGCGCAGGTGCGATGGGCGGACTGTCGGTCGCGCACCTGACCCGCGCCGGAATCGATCGCATCATTGTGGTCAACCGCACCCGCGAGCGTGCCGAGCACTTGGCGGACACCGCTCGTTCCAACGGCGTCATCGCCGAAGCTGTTGATTTCGAGCAGCTTTCAGCGGTCATGGCGCAGGCGGACGTGTTGGTGACCTGTACCGGTGCGGTCGGAGCAGTAGTCACATTGGCCGACGCGCACCGCGCGCTCGCCGAACCCGATCGCAACCCGAACAAGCATCTTGTCATCTGCGACCTCGGTCTGCCCCGCGACATCGACCCTGCAGTATCGGGTCTGCCCGGCGTCACGGTCCTGGACATGGAAGCGCTGCAACGGGATCCGGCTGCGGGGGCCGCGGCATCCGACGCCGACGCTGCCCGCGCCATCGTTGCCGGTGAGTTGGCGATGTACCTGGCCGGTCAACGACTCGCCGAGGTCACACCCACGGTAACGGCTCTGCGGCAGCGCGCCGCAGATGTCGTCGAATCCGAACTGATGCGCCTCGATTCGCGGTTGCCCGATCTCGACGATCCGCAACGCGACGAAGTGGCACGCACCGTACGACGCGTCGTGGACAAACTGCTTCACGCACCTACCGTGCGCGTCAAGCAACTGGCGTCGGCGCCTGGCGGAGATTCATACGCGGCCGCGCTGCGTGAACTATTCGAACTCAGCCCGGCACTGCCCGCGGCAGTGGCCGCACCCACCGATCGGGTGGACGGCGATCGCGGTGGAAGGGACAAGCAGGCATGAGCACCACACCACTGCACTCCGAGGGCACCCTGCGGATCGGTACTCGCGGAAGCCTTCTCGCCACCACACAAGCCGGAACCGTGCGCGACGCACTCATTGCGGCCGGGCACCCGGCTGAACTGGTCATCATCAAGACCAAGGGCGATCAGTCCACCGATCCAGTGCAGAAGATCGGCGTCGGCGTGTTCACGGCGGAGCTTCGAGAAGCGTTGGCAGACAACCGCGTCGACGTTGCCGTGCATTCGTACAAGGACTTGCCCACTGCGCAGGACGAGCGTTTCGTGATCGCCGCGATCCCGCCTCGCGAAGATCCGCGTGATGCGCTGGTTGCCCGTGACGGACTGGTGCTCGGTGAACTTCCGGCGGGATCCAAGGTCGGAACCTCTGCGCCGCGACGAGTGTCACAGCTCGCGGCCCTCGGCCTCGGGCTCGACATCGTGCCGCTGCGCGGAAACCTGCAGCGCCGGCTCGGCAAGGTCGAATCCGGTGAACTCGATGCCGTGATCCTCGCTCGCGCCGGTCTGTCCCGCATCGGCCTCCTTGATCTCATCACCGAGAACATCGAGCCCGTTCAGATGCTTCCGGCGCCGGCGCAGGGTGCGCTGGCAGTCGAATGTCTCTCTGCCAATGAAGAATTGGTGGCGATACTCGCAGAGCTCGATCACGCGGACACACGTGCGGCGGTCATCGCCGAACGCGCCCTGCTGGCCGAACTCGAAGCGGGATGTACTGCCCCCGTAGGGGCACTCGCCGAAGTTGTCGAATCAATCGACGACAACGGCAAAATTTTCGACGAACTGTCGATCCGCGGCTGCGCAGCCGCATTCGACGGTTCGGACGTCATCCGTACCGGTGCAGTCGGTGCACCGGACAACGCCGAGGAACTCGGCAGAGCGGTGGCCCGAGAGTTACTCGAACTCGGCGCCCGAGAGTTGATGAACGTGACCACAGGCGAGGCCGCCGATGTTTGACACAACCTATTGCACTTGCACCAAGTTCCCATTTCGATACAGCGCACTGGAGAATCACCGATGACCCGAGTCCGAAAGAACACTCCCGGACGGATCCTGTTCGTGGGATCGGGACCGGGCGACCCCGCCCTGCTCACCGTTCGCGCACGCGACGTCCTCACCGGCGCAGCCTTGGCATTCACCGATCCTGATGTGGACAAGGGCGTCGTCGCTCTCGTGGGCATCGACATGGGTCGCGACGAGGAAACCGGCGAACTGATCGCCGACGTGCGTCCCGCACTCGGGGAACCGGCCGAGGTCGCCAAAACTCTTGTGCACGAAGCCAAGAACGGCCACGACGTCGTCCGTCTCGTCTCGGGTGATCCGCTTACCACGGATTCCGTGATCGCCGAGGTCACCGCGGTGGCACGCACCCAGGTTCAGTTCGAGGTCCTGCCAGGACTGCCCTCCGGCTCAGCGGTTCCCAGCTATGCCGGCATGGCACTGGGATCGGGACACACCGAAGCCGACGTGCGCGGCGAGGTCGACTGGGCCGCACTGGCCGCAGCACCGGGACCACTGGTCTTGCACGCAACCTCCGGACACCTCGCCGAGACCGCCAGCGCACTGGTCGAGAACGGCATGGCTCCGCAGACCCCCGCAGCGATCACCGTGCGCGGCACCACCCGGCAGCAGCGCACCGTCGAAGCAACGTTGGCGACGCTCAACGAGGCCGGCTCCGAACTGGTCGGCTCCTTGGTCATCACGGTCGGCAAGGTTGTCGCCCAACGCAACAAGATGTCCTGGTGGGAATCACGCGCACTGTACGGCTGGACCGTCCTCGTGCCGCGCACCAAGGATCAGGCCGGCGAGATGAGTGACCGTCTGGTCACCCACGGCGCCATCCCGATCGAGGTCCCGACCATCGCCGTCGAACCGCCGCGCAGCCCCGCTCAGATGGAACGCTCCGTCAAGGGACTCGTCGACGGTCGCTACCAGTGGGTCGTCTTCACCTCCACCAATGCTGTTCGCGCAGTGTGGGAGAAGTTCGAAGAGTTCGGCCTCGACGCCCGCGCATTCTCCGGCGTGAAGATCGCCTGCATCGGCGAAGCCACCGCAGCCAAGGTCCGCTCGTTCGGTATCAACCCCGAACTGGTACCGAAGGGTGATCAGTCCAGTGAAGGGCTGCTGGCCGAATTCGCGCCGTACGACGACGTTTTCGACCCGGTCAACCGAGTTCTGTTGCCCCGCGCCGACATCGCAACCGAAACCCTCGCCGAAGGCCTGCGCGAACGTGGCTGGGAAATCGACGACGTCACCGCGTACCGCACTGTGCGCGCCGCACCGCCTGCCGCCGAGACCCGCGAGATGATCAAGACCGGCGGATTCGACGCCGTGTGCTTCACCTCGTCCTCGACGGTGCGCAACCTTGTCGGTATCGCCGGCAAGCCGCACGCTCGCACTCTGGTTGCGTGCATCGGCCCGAAGACCGCCGAAACTGCCATCGAGTTCGGACTGCGCGTCGACGTGCAGCCCGAAACCTCGCAGGTAGGGCCGCTGGTCGAGGCACTGGCCGAGCACGCCGCTCGCCTGCGCGCCGAGGGTGCATTGCCGCCTCCGCGCAAGAAGTCACGTAGGCGCTAAAGCGCCTGTGCGCCTTTCTGGTAGTGCCCACTACCGGAAAGGCGCACAGGTCAGACGAAGGAGGACCCTTCCTGTGTTTCCCACCCATCGTCCGCGCCGACTCCGGCGAACCCCTGCGCTTCGGCGACTGGTAGCGGAGACGACCCTCGAACCGCGGCACCTCGTGCTGCCGATGTTCGTTGCGGACGGTATCGCCGCCCCGCGTGAGATCTCCTCCATGCCTGGCGTGTACCAGCACACTCTCGACTCGTTGCGAGCAGCGGCTACCGAGGCGGTGAGCGCCGGCGTCGGCGGTCTGATGCTGTTCGGTGTGCCCAAGCCCGAGGACAAGGACGCGCAGGGATCGGGTGCTATCGACCCCGACGGAATTCTCAACGTCGGATTGCGGGCTCTCGCAGACGAACTCGGTGATTCGACGGTCATCATGGCCGACACGTGTCTCGACGAGTTCACCGATCACGGGCACTGCGGAGTGCTGACACCGGCCGGCGCCGTCGACAACGACGCGACCTTGATTCGATACGTCGAGATGGCGTTGGCTCAAGCAGATTCGGGTGCTCATCTCCTCGGACCGAGCGGAATGATGGACGGGCAGGTCGGGGCGATTCGCGGCGCACTCGACGCGGCGGGGTACACCGAGGTCGGTCAGTTGGCGTACGCAGCGAAATACGCGTCGGCGTTCTACGGGCCGTTCCGCGAAGCAGTCGGATCCTCGCTGCAGGGTGACCGTCGTACCTATCAGCAGGACGCGGCCAACCGTCGTGAGTCGTTGCGCGAAGTTGATCTCGACATTGCCGAGGGCGCGGACATGGTGATGGTGAAGCCCGCCATGTCGTATCTCGACATCCTGCGCGAGACTGCGGACCGTTCACCGGTGCCGGTGGCTGCGTATCAGATCTCGGGGGAGTACTCGATGATCACAGCGGCTGCGCAAAACGGCTGGATCGATCGCGACGCCGCAGTTCTCGAATCACTGACCAGCATCCGACGTGCCGGTGCCGACGTCGTTCTCACGTACTGGGCGTCCGAGGTCGCCGGTTGGTTGTGAGCTCGGACCAAGCCGGATGATCATGAAGTGCCGGACAGATAGGCTGTCATCATGACCGAGCCGTGGCAGCCTCCTCGCCAGGAACCGCCGTACGACAACCAACCGTCGTACGACAATCAGCAGTATCAGAACCAGCAGTTCCAGAATCAGTTCCATCCGCTGGGCCCGATGCCGACCAATCCGTCGTCGCATCCTTCGGGCACGCAGAAGTCCGAGCCGCCGACGGACGTGGTGACGGCGATTCAGCTGTGGTGGGCAGTGGCTGTGCTCGGTGTGGTGCAGGGCGGCGCGATGATCGCGATGATGCTCGGTCAGAAGTCGTCGTTCATCGACGAGATGATGAGCAATCCCGCCGCCGCCGACGCGGGTCTCACCCGCTCGGACATCGAGAGTGTTTTCCCGATGGCTGTGGTGGTGTCGGTGATCATGATTTTGGTGTTCACCGCGCTTTTCCTGCTGGTCGTGCGATCGATGAGCCGCGGCAAGAACTGGGCGCGCATGCTGTTGACCTTTGGTGGGGTCTTCATGGTCGTCTCTGCGATTCCGGTGATTCTCGGTCTCGGTGGGGGCGGTGACGGTGCCACCCTGCTGTTCGGCGGCGCGCAGATCCTGCAAGCTGTCGCGGCCGTCGGTGCCATCGTGATGATGCATCGCAAGGAGTCGAATCCGTACTTTCTGAGGTTCCCCCCACAGTCCCGGTGAGGCGCCATGCGGGGTAGTGTGAGTCAGGTCACGACGGTAGTTGGGAGAGGCAAGCGCAGTGCATTCTCGAGACGCTTTGAACGCCGAGGGCACACATGACGCCCCACGACCGCGACGCAGCTCGCGAACCGAAATGATCGTATTTCTGCTGTTGGGTATATCCGTGATCGCCACTGCACTCCTGGTTGTCGTGCCAGGAGTCGTGAGTGGCTAGCGCGGACTCGGCACCTGTGACGACGTCGAAGAAAGTCCGGCCCCCCACCGCTGTCAACGCTGCCTTCTGGTTGTGGATAGCAAGTGCATTCCTCCTGATCCTGTTCGGCTTGATCAACCTCTCCAGCGCGTCGTACGAGCTCCGGGAGCAGTTCGCTGATCAGGGCGTACCGACGGACAACATCGATACGTATGTCACGTTCGTTCGCGTGTCCGGCGTGGCGTTGCTGGTCAGCGGCTTGGTTGTCGGCGGCTTGGCCGGCCCGACGCGGCTCGGCCGGAGGTTGTGTCGACGGATACTCGTCATCTATTCGGGAGTCTTTGTGTGGCTCCAGCTGGCACTGGTGATTACCGGTATCAGCACCGCTCTGGCGTTGGTTGTTCCGGTGATGCTGATCAGCGCGGGGGTGTCGATTTATCGGGGCTCGACGCGCAGCTGGTTTGCTCATGGCTGACAACGCGTCCGAGGTTCTGTTCTACGAGCCTGGTTCGCGGATGTCGGCTGTTGCCCTCGGTCCGGCGTTCTGCCTGGTGGCTCTGGTGATCGAATTGTTTACCGGGCCGGTGGTGCACTGGTTCGGATTGGCAATGTTCGCGGTGATTCTGACGGGCTTGGTCTACGTGCAGGTCACTGCCGCGCGCCGGCATGTGAGCGTCGAGTTGACCGACGCGATGCTTCGTCAGGGCACCGAGGAGGTTCCGGTCGACGAAATCGCCGAGGTGTTTCCCGAATCGGACGACTCCGCCTACGAAGACGAAATGGAGCCGTGGGAAACCGCCCGAGCGCTCGGCGAACTGTCCGGAGTGCCACGTCGTCGTCACAGCATCGGCTTGCGACTGACGACGGGTGGTCTGGTCCGAGCCTGGGCGAAGGACGACATCGCGTTGCGTGAGGCGTTGAATCAGGTAATGGCGCGCCGCGGCGAAGCGGAAAGTGCGCGAGATTCCGAGAGGGTGTCCGATGACTAGAAAAGTCGATGCCAAGACCTTGGTAGGTGTTCTGGGTATGGTCGCGGCGCTGACGCTGGCGCTCGTGTGCTGGCGATCAGGGCTGACCACGTCGACCTTCGGTCCGATTATCGAGGGCGCACCGTCGTTCGAGGGCACCCACTACGACGGACTGTGGATCTCCGGTGCCGGTCTGGCTCTCTTGCTGGCCGGGCTCATGGCGATCGATGTGACGCGTCGGCTCCGTATGGCCTACGTCGCATCCGAGTAAGCACTATACGGGTAGGGGGTATAGTGGCGTTATGAGTGGTTACAGCCCCGAGCAGGACGATCTGCTCAAACGTCTTCGCCGCATCGAAGGTCAGGTCGCGGGTATCTCGCGCATGGTTGCCGACGATCGGTACTGCATCGACGTCCTGACGCAGGTTTCGGCCGCAACCAGCGCGTTGCAGTCAGTGTCCCTGAAGCTTCTCGACGCGCACCTTGCCGGCTGTGTTGTCGAAGCCGCCAAGCAGGGCGGTCCGGAAGCCGACGCCAAGATCAAGGAAGCTCAGGCAGCGATCGCTCGCCTCGTTCGTTCCTGAGTAGCTGTTCGGTTCACTCCGTGATGGCCCGAGCGAGCGCGCGGGCGGAGAAGTTCACGAAATGCTCGGGTGTGATTTCTTTGGCGACGTTGATGACGATGGTGTCCGACAGGCCTTTGAGTCCGGAGAGCACAAGATGGATGAGCGCGGGGTCTTCGATCAACCGGCTGCCTTCGGCTGCAGCAGATTCGGTGAGCGCTCGAATCAATGCCGAGTTGAAGACCGCAACTGATGCGTGAAGTTCCCGCATGCTGTCGCGGTCGGATCCGGCCATTCCCTCGATGTCGCGCCACGTGGTGGTGAGTCTGCCGACTCGCGCCCAATGCCGCGCGAATTCGGGAATCATGGACTCGAGTAGCGGCGTCAGTCCTTGCTCGCGGGGGAGCGAGCTCACGAAGTCCGCCATTTCCAGTTGGCTCTCGCTGAGCAGGGCGGCAAAGATGTCCTGCTTGTCGACGAAGTACTGGTAGATCAGGCCGGTGCTCGTTCCCGATCGTTTTGCCACCGCGCGAATAGTGAGCGCGGAGTAGCCGCCTTCGTCGAGGAGTGCGATCGCCGCGTCCAAGGTACGGCGTCGGCGCGCTTCGGCGTCGCCGTAGATCGAGTTAGTGCTGGTACTGCTCATTTGATCACCGTAGTCGGGACAGGCCGCAACCTCAATTGCAAATGAACGTCGTTCATTCTTGACCATAGGGTTTGCTGTTCAGTGATACCAATCACAGAAAGAACATTGTTCGAAATAGAATGAACATCGTTCATTCTGGTGCTACGCTATGGCGCAGACCACATCGAGACCAGTGCGTAGCGCTGGACACTCTGCGGTCGGCCTGACGTTTCTTCCCGTATCCATCGGGAGGTCTACACAGTTGTGGAGTACCTATGACACGCACCAACGATGAACGCGCGGCGATCGAGATCGCCGCTGCGGCTGGAGAACTTCTGCTCGAACACCGGAAATCCCTCGGTGCGAACGACGTCGATGCCGCGACTTTCAAGGACGCTGCCGATCGGCTCAGTCACGACTTCATCGTCGCCGAACTTGCCCGACGCTTCCCCGCGGATGCGGTGCTGTCGGAGGAAGGCGCTGACGACCTCGCGAGGTTGAATGCGGATCGGGTGTGGATCGTCGACCCGCTCGACGGCACCCGTGAATACGGAGAAGCCGGCCGATCGGATTGGGCCGTGCATGTCGCACTGACCGAAAACGGCGTCCTCACAACAGGTGCGGTCGCAATGCCTGCCCTCGGCGTCACCTATGCAAGCAGCGATGATCGAACCGATCGCGGCGCTACGACGCCGGTACGCGTCGTCGTGTCGCGGACGCGGCGTCCGGAACCGGTCATGCGAATGGCTGACTCGATGGGCGCGGAGCTGATCGAGATGGGCTCTGCCGGCGCCAAAGCGATGGCAGTTGTATCCGGAGAAGCAGATATCTATGCACATGCGGGCGGACAGTACGAGTGGGATTCGGCGGCCCCTGTTGCCGTCGCACGCGCTGCGGGACTGCATGTTTCGCGTATCGACGGCAGCGAACTTCGCTACAACCAGGAAAACCCGTGGCTGCCGGATCTGCTGATCTGCCGACCTGAACTCGCCCCGAAAGCACTGGAGGAACTGGGCCGATGACCACGACACTGACGCACCTCGAACGACTCGAAGCCGAGAGCATTCACATCATGCGTGAAGCTGCCTCGCAGAGCGAGAACCCGGTGATGCTGTACTCGGTGGGCAAGGACTCCGCCGTGATGCTGCATCTGGCACGCAAGGCTTTCTACCCGTCGAAGCTGCCGTTTCCGCTGCTGCACGTCGACACCACGTGGAAGTTCCGCGAAATGTACAAACTTCGTGACAGTACCGCTGCTGCAGGCGATCTCGATCTGATCGTCTACACCAATCCGGACTGCGTCAAGCAGGGGATCAACCCGTTCACTCACGGCTCGGCCGTCCATACCGACATGTGGAAAACCGAAGGCCTCAAACAAGCCCTCGATCACTACAAGTTCGACGCGGCATTCGGCGGCGCCCGCCGTGACGAAGAAAAATCCCGGGCCAAGGAACGGATCTTCTCGATCCGATCGGCAGCGCACCGCTGGGATCCGAAGCAGCAGCGACCGGAGCTGTGGCGGATGTACAACGTCCGCAAAGCGCCGGGTGAAAGCCTGCGCGTCTTCCCGCTCTCGAACTGGACCGAGCTGGATGTGTGGGAATACATACGCCAGGAAGAGATTCCGATCGTTCCGCTGTATTTTGCCGACAAGCGTCCCGTCGTCGAACGTGACGGCGCCCTGATCATGGTCGACGACGACCGGATGCCCTTGTTGCCGGGAGAAACTCCGGAACTCAAGAGCGTCCGTTTCCGCACCCTCGGCTGCTACCCGCTGACCGGTGCCGTCGAATCGACCGCCACCAGCTTGACCGAGATCATCTCGGAAATGTTGCTCACCACCACCTCCGAACGCCAGGGACGGGTCATCGACCACGACTCGAGTGCGTCGATGGAAAAGAAGAAGCAAGAAGGGTACTTCTGATGACTGTTTCCTCGGATCTGATCGCCGACGACATCGAGGCATACCTCGAGCGCCACGCGAACAAGAGCATGCTGCGATTCATCACGTGCGGCAGCGTCGACGACGGCAAGAGCACCTTGATCGGCCGTCTGCTCTACGAATCGAAACTCGTCTTCGACGATCAACTGACGGCACTCGAAGCGGATTCGCGCAAGAGCGGCACCCAGGGTGAAGGGCTCGATTTTGCGCTCCTCGTCGACGGTCTCGCAGCCGAACGTGAGCAGGGCATCACGATCGACGTCGCCTATCGCTACTTCACGACAGAACGTCGCAAGTTCGTTGTTGCCGATACCCCCGGGCACGAGCAGTACACCCGAAACATGGTGACCGGCGCATCGACAGCCGATCTCGCGGTGATCCTTGTCGACTCACGCAAAGGCATCCTGACGCAGACGCGTCGGCACTCGTATCTTGTGTCGTTACTCGGGATCAAGCACGTGGTGCTCGCGGTCAACAAACTCGACCTCGTCGACTACTCGCAGGAGGTCTTCGACGCCATCATTGCGGACTACACGAGCTTCGCTCACGAGATCGGTCTCGACGGGTTTGTCGCCATTCCGATGTCGGCATACAAGGGCGACAATCTCACCGAGCGCAGCGCGAATACCCCGTGGTATTCCGGGCCCAGCCTGATCGAACATCTCGAATCCGTGGACATCGACGATGCCGCCGCCTCGGCTCCGTTCCGGATGCCGGTGCAGTGGGTCAACCGGCCGGACCTCGACTTCCGGGGATTCTCGGGCCAGATCGTCTCCGGGACAGTCTCTCCCGGTGATCCGATCCGCGTGCTCCCCAGCGGAAAGACGTCCACCGTCGAGCGCATCGTGACGATGGGCGGCGACCTCGATGTGGCCGGTGCGGGCCGCTCGGTCACCATCACACTCACCGACGAGATCGACATCAGCCGCGGCGACGTGCTGTCCATCGGCGACAATCCGCCGGCCGTCGCAGACCAGTTCGAGGCCCACATCGTGTGGATGGGCGAGGCGCCCATGCTGCCCGAACGGCCGTTCCTGTGCCAGATCGGTACCGTCACGGTCACTGCGCGCATCACGAAACCGAAACACAAGATCAACGTCAACACCCTCGAAAAGACCGCAACGACAACCCTCGAGCTCAACGAAATCGGTGTGTGCAACATCAGTTTCGATCGCGCGGTCCCGTTCGACCCCTACACGGGAAACCGTGACACCGGCAGTTTCATCCTCATCGATCGCCTCACCAACAGCACAGTCGGTGCCGGCATGATCACGCACTCGCTGCGCCGATCCGACAACATTCACTGGCAATCCGTCGACGTCGACGAGGCCGCGCACACCAGGCTCAAGGGACATAAACCCGCCGTTCTGTGGTTCACCGGGCTCTCCGGTTCGGGGAAGTCGACCATCGCCAACGACGTCGAGCGCCAACTGCACGCTCTCGGCGCACACACCTATCTCCTCGACGGAGACAATGTCCGTCACGGTTTGAATCGAGACCTCGGGTTCACCGAAGCCGACCGCGTCGAGAACATCCGCCGCGTCACCGAAGTGACCCGCCTGATGGCGGACGCCGGCCTGATCGTTCTCGCGTCGTTCATTTCGCCGTTCGAGGCCGAGCGTCATGCGGCCCGTGAATTGATCGGGGACAGCCAGTTCGTCGAAATCTTCGTCGATACCGCTCTTGCCGTCGCAGAGGAGCGAGATCCCAAGGGACTGTACAAGAAAGCGCGACGTGGGGAGTTGGTGAACTTCACCGGCATCGACTCACCGTACGAAGCGCCGCAGAGTCCCGATATTCACATCGACACCAGTGTCACGACGACCGAGGATGCTGCGAGCGTCATTGTCGACTATCTCCGCGCCCGCGGAACCATTTCTTGACCCGCCTGAACATGAGGAGCCTTCATGCCTGACAGGGCTGAAATCATTTCTGTCGTAGAAGATTACGTCAAGTATCTCGGAAGCCACGATGTTGACAATCTGGTTGCGCTGTTTGCCGCCGACGCCGTTCAACACGAACCGTTGGGTGTCAAGACCTATCGCGGGGTCGACGAGATTCGCGCATTCGACACGGCAAACGCGCAGGTCGACTTCACAGTCAGCCTGCTCGGTCCGATTTCGGTGACGGGAAAGTACGCAGCAATGCAGCTTCGGGTGCAGCGCGTCGGTATGGCCGACTTCGCTGCCTCCGACCTGTTCGAATTCGACGACAACTGCAAGATCGTCTCGTTGAGTGTGGTTCTCGATCCGCAGGCACTGTGTTGAGCGCTCAGGGCCTGCTGGCCGGAAAAGTAGTCGTGGTCTCGGGAGTCGGCCCGGCACTGGGTCGTTCGATCGCAGTGCAGAGTGCGGCGGCCGGTGCGAAGGTTGTTCTGGCCGCCCGCACGCCCGAGCGTTTGGAATCGGTGGCAACCGAGATCCGTGATCGCGGCGGAATCGCTTTGGCGGTACCGACGGATCTCACCGACGTCGATTCGATTGCGTCGCTGGCGCAGACTGCCGTTGCTGAGTTCGGTGCCGTGGATTGCCTTGTGAACAATGCCTTTGTCCAACCGGCGCAGGTCCCATTGCTGGAAGCCGACATGGCGTCCATCCAGTCGGGCATCGACATCAACTTGCTTGCGGCGTTGAACGTCACACGCGCATTGGTGCCGGCATTGACCGAGGCGCAGGGGTCCGTCGTCATGGTCACGTCCATGGTGCTGCGCAATCAGCTTCCCGGATTCGGGGCATACCGCGTGATGAAAGCCGGACTCCTGGCAATGGCCCGCAGTCTGTCGATCGACCTCGGTCCAAAGGGGATTCGAGTCAACTCCGTTGCCCCCGGCTATATCTGGGCGGACTCGGTCAAGAACATGTTCGAGAAGAAGGCGGCGGCCACCGGAGTCGACCCCAAGGTGATCTACGACGAGATAGCAGCTGGCGCCGATCTGCGCCGGCTACCAGAACCCGATGACATTGCCAACGCTGTCGTCTTCCTCCTGTCCGATTCGGCCAGGGCCATCGCCGGGCAATGTCTCGACGTCAACTGCGGTCACACGCACCACTGATCAACTCATACAAGACCGATCAATTCTCAAAGGACGTGTCATGACACAGGATTACGACGGCATTGGTTCCATCGAGGACTTGCACCAGGCAGCGTGCGAAGAAGCCGGTTACGACGACTTCGGTAGCGACGGCTATCTCGAAGGGCTTCGGGTTCTGCTCGAGTCGTTCCAGCAGGAAGCCGACCTCACTCCGCACGGCAAGGTGATTGCTCGCAAGATGATCATCGGAGCGCTCGCGGGACGACTGACCAGCGAGGCCGGATTCGCGAAATACCCCGAGCACGTCGATGTTCCGATCGAGCGTCCGATCTTCGTAGTCGGGTTGACTCGGACCGGCAGCACCGCGCTACACCGGTTGCTGGGCGCTGACCCGGCGCATCAGGGTGCCGAGATGTGGCTTGCCGAGACGCCGCAGCCGCGCCCGGAGCGCGACAAGTGGTCGGAGAACGAAGATTACGTTCGCTCAGACGCCTTCTACCGAGCCCGTCAGCGCAACGAGGCTGACCTGATGAAGGTGCATTTCATGGGGGCGGAGGAGGTCGAGGAATGTTGGCGTCTACTGCAGCAGACGATGCTCTCGACCGCGTTCGAGACCGTTGCGTACGTACCGAGTTACACCCGGTGGCTGGCGAAGCAGGACTGGACCGAAACGTATGCGCGGCACAAGAAGAACCTGCAGCTGATCGGGCTGCACGATTCGGATCGACGATGGGTGCTCAAGAGTCCGAGCCACGTCTTCGCGATCGACGAGATCATGTCGGTCTATCCGGATGCGTTGTTCGTTCGCACATTCCGGGACCCCCTGACATCGATGGCGTCCACTTTCAGCCTTGCGGAGCAGGGCGGACACGACATGTCGAAGGCCTTCGACCGTCCGGCCATCGGACGCACCCAACTCGACCTGTGGGCGCGCGGTAACGCGAACTTCAACAATGCCCGTACCCGTTACAACTCCGATCAGTTCATCGACGTCGACTACAAGGACTTCATCTCCGACGCGGTCGGCACTGTCGAGAAGATCTACGCGCAGTTCGACCTGCCCTTCACGGACGAGGCTCGGGCCGCGGTGGATGCGTCGCATCAGGCGAGCCTCGCAGAACACCGTCGTCCGTCACACCGCTATTCGCTCGAGGAGTTCGGCGTGAGCGCCGCCGACGTCGAAGCGAAGTTCGCCGCCAGCTGATTGCTCGAAAAATCCACTAGAACAAGGAGACTCATATGAACGCTACTTGGGAAAAGTTCTGCGCAGATCTGCTCGAGGTCGGGAAGGTCCTCGAAGACGAGATCGTTCCTCAGGATCCGCTGACGCAGGCCGAGGGCGTCCGCTACCTGAGTCGGTTGCTCCGCTACGGCACAATCAACTGTGTCGAGTACACCGATCCGCGGTGGCCGCAGTTCACGTCCGCACCGAACCCGAACATGATGACGAAGATCGGTGCCGACAACCCGGACAACGTTTACATGCGCGCCAATATTTCCGGTAAATACAGCTACCGGATCATCGGCAGCCGGGGCACGGTTCCGCTGATCACGTTCGGTTCACGCATCAATCGGTACCACATCGACGGCACGATGCTGCAGACCGGCGACCTGCACATCCACGACCTCGAGGTTGACGAGAACGGCCGTTTCGAGTTCATCGCGAGCGTGGACAAGCCGGCGGAAGGTGCCTGGCTGCCGCTGGCAGCCGACAGCAATCTCATCTCCGTTCGACAGACGTATCGGGATCGACGCAACGAGGTACCCGGTGAGCTGAGCATCGAGTGCTTGAACCCGGACGGCGACTTCGAGCCGCTGAGTCCGGAAGAGTTGGGCGTGCGCCTGGGCAAGTCGGTCGGGATCGTGAAGGGGATGGCGGAGACCTTCCTCGAATGGTCGCGCAAATTCCAACCGCACACCAACGAGATCTTCGACTGGGGACAGGACTACTTCCAGAACGCCGGCGGCGATCCGACGATCTTCTACTTGCACGGGTATTGGAAGCTCGCCGAGGACGAGGCGTGGGTCATCGAGACCGAAGTTCCGAACTGCGAGTACTTCAACTTCGTGCTGCAGAACTTCTGGGTGGAGTCGCTCGACTACAACCGGACGAACATCTACATCAACAACCACACCGCAAAGCTCAACGACGACGGCACCCTGACAATCGTGGTGGCGGCAAAGGATCCGGGTTACGGCAACTGGATCAACACCGATTCGCACGCGGAGGGGACCTGGGCGATGCGCTGGATCAAGGCGGACTCCCACCCGATTCCGACGTCGAAGGTAATCAAGCTCTAAGGCAGGCAGACTCACTCGGTCCTGTGTGAATCGTCGTACTACGTGGTCATATCGGCCGCGTAGTACGACGTTCGCTGCGCGGGATAATGTCACTGGTTCATCTCAGCAGGGGAATCGTATGCACACCACAGTAATTCGGTCCACTACCCGCCTGGTTGCGCTCGGTATTGCCGGCGCACTTCTGTTGACCGGCTGCGCGTCGAGTAGCGGCGACTCTTCGGATGCGAATCCCCAGACGCGCAGTGGTGCAGCTGGGTACGTCGGCGCACAGGACGCCGGGGAGCCGATCGGCGGGGGTGCTCTCACCTTCGGGTCCTATTCGTTCCCTTCCTCGCTGGATCCCACCAAAACTCAGGCTGCCGGCTCGACCGGCGGGACCGAAATGGCCGCAATCTACGACACGCTTGTGCGCAGCGACTCCGCAAGCGGGAGCTTCGTGCCACAGCTGGCGAAGTCGCTGACGAATAATGCCGACTTCACCGCGTACACAGTCACCCTGCCCGAGGGCTTGACCTTCAGCGATGGAAGCCCGCTCAACGCGGAAGCGGTGAAGTGGAGCATCGATCGATTTGTGGCGGGCAAGGGGGATGTATCGCAGTCTTGGCTGAACATTGTGGAGCGGGTCGATACGCCGAACGAGACCACGATCGAGTTTGTGCTCAAACGGCCGTGGCGTCAATTTCCGGCACTGTTGTCGCTCGGCCCCGGAATGATCGTCGCGCGAAGTTCCGACGCAGGGGGAGCGTTCACTCCGATCGGGGCCGGGCCGTTCACCTTGGCCAAGTTCGCGCCGCACGAAGAGTTGATACTTGCCGCGCGCCCGGACTATCAGGGAGGTAAACCTCCGCTGGACACGGTGCGTTTTGTTCCCACCTCTGGCGCCCAGGCTCAGTACGAATCGCTGAAGAGCGGTCAGATCGACATGACGTACATCCTTCGCGACGAGGCCGTAATCAAACGCGCTCTCGACGACGGATACTCCGGCTACCTCAGTCCCACCGGTCAGAACGGGATCGGCACGATCAACAACCGCGAGGGCAGGCCAGGAGCCGACGTCCGCGTCCGCCAGGCAATCGCGTACGGGGTGGACCCGGAAGCCGTCAATACACGTGCGAACAACGGATTAGGCACTGCCAGTTCCGAACTGGTACCGGTGTCGTCGCGGTGGTTCAACAACACCGAAGGCATACCGTTCGATTCGTCGAAGGCAAAGACCCTGCTCGATCAGGCGAAAGCAGACGGATACGACGGCAAGCTCCGCTACCTCACGACCTCGGAACCCGGCCAACAGGCCACCGCATTGACGGTGCAGGCGTCGCTGAACGCCATCGGTTTCGACGTCACCATCGACTACGCAACCGACGTCACGGATCTTGTTCGCAGGGTGTACAAAGACCACGATTTTGACATGACCAGGGGCGGCGCTCCGGTCGGGGAGGAAGCGCCATACATCAATTTGTACAACAGTATGGCCAGTGATTCGAAGAACAATCCTTCCGGTTTCGCAGATCCGGAAATGGACACGCTGATCACAGCTGTGCAGACTGCGCCCACCGACGATGCTGTCCGCGACGCCATCAGCAAGGTGCAGGAGTATGCCAACACGGCTGTGCCCTACGTAATCTGGGGCCCGGCAGCGGTATTGACGGCCTGGGACGACAACATTCACGGCGTCACACGCAACCTCACGGACATCATGTTCTTCGACGAAGCCTGGATTTCACCGAAGTAAGTCGACTGTGCGAGACGATCCGGATGGCCGTCCCGGTCATCAGGATCAGTCGAGTGATTGCCTGCTGCAAGGCATTACGGTCGGGTCTGACATGTCAGTCGAGTAGCGATGAAAATGGTGGAACGATGAAGTGGTCGTTGGCGGGCGCGATGATCGACGCTCTGGAACTGTGCGAGTTGGCTCAGGTTACCGAAGAGGCGGGCTTCGACGGTATCGCAATGCCGGATTCCGTGTTCTATCCGGAGCAGGTGTCGGCGCCGTATCCGTACACCGTTGACGGCAAGCGGATGTGGGCCCCCGAGACGCCGATGCCCGATCCTTTCATAGCGATGACGGCAATGGCTGCGGTGACGTCTCGAATCCAGTTTTACACCAATGTATTCAAGCTTCCGCTCCGTGATCCGTTGTTGACGGCCAAGCAGGTTTCGACCATGGCGGTGATGTCGGGAAACCGCATCGCGATCGGCGTCGGGTTGTCGTGGATTCCCGAGGAGTTCACCTTCACCGGTACGGAGATGCGTACCCGTGGCGCGCGGACCGACGAAGCGATCGAGATCATCAAGGCCGTATGTGCCGGCCGTGGCCCGCAGTGGGTTGAATACCACGGCAAACACTACGATTTCGATGCTCTGATGATCAGTCCGGCTCCGGAGATTCCCGTACCGATCTACATCGGTGGGCACAGCGAACCGGGATTGCGCCGCGCCGCGAGGCTGGCTGACGGGTGGATGTCGGTGAACACCACCAAAGCTGAATTAGCCTCTGCCATCGACCGTCTGACGAAGTTGCGGGCCGAGTTCGGCCGTGCCGACGTCCCCTTCGAGATCAACGTCTCGCCCACCGACGTACGCGACATCGATGGATACCGCGAACTCGAGGAGTTGGGCGTCACGGAAATCAGAGTGTCGCCGTGGTATCGCTACGGCGTAGACCCCGGAGATCGTCAGGGAAGACTCGACTCGATTCGACAATTTGCCGACGAGGTCATTTCCCAGTACTGATCTTCTCAGTACTGATCTATCAGCGTCTGCATCGCCCGGCCGTAGAGTTTTGCCACCTTGTCCCGATCTGCGGTCGGCGCGATGCTCTCGGTGCTGAGCGCGCTCAGCAACCCCGAAACCTGGGCGGAGACGAGCAGTGCCCGGGTGTAGGCGTCGTCGCCCGGTAAACGGTCGGCGAGGTTGGTGGCAAATGTGCTTGTCATTTCCCTCAATCGTCCGCGGATGCGGGGACTGTCGGATGCGCGTGTCAGCGCCGTGAACACCGACAGCATTCGGGCGTCTGCCTTGCCGAGGAGAAACGATGCGATCTGCTCGCCGAGCGTGTCGAGCGGGCCGTCGAACTGGCCCTCGAAGTAATCCTCGACCGGTGTGGTTTCCAGGAACAGTGCTTCCTTGGATCCGAAATGCCGGATGACCAGAGCCGGATCGATACCGGCAACCTTCGCGATTGCCCGAACGGATGTGCCGCCGAACCCGTGCTCGCCGAACAGTTGGAATGCTGCGGCGCGAATCGCCTCGGGCGTCGAGGGATGATCCGCCTCAGGCGTCTGTCCACTGGGTGTCACGCTATCGACCTCTGTGCTCGCTCTCACGCCGACCTCGTTGTCAACGCTGTTGACTCTATCGTGTCAACGGTGTTGACTGTTGAGTCTGTCAACGGTGTTGACAGCTAGATGCGGTTAGCGAAAAGAGTGTGAAATATGACAGATACCGACGTCAGGGTCCCGAGCGAAGCGGCGAAGGCGATTGAGCCACCCACAAACTGGAAGATGGTGGGCGGCGGACTCGCGTTTCCGCTTTTCTTCGTCATCATGTTCTGCCTGTGCTACGTCAGCGCCTTCCACTCACCGACGCCGAACAACGCGCCGATCGTGGTGGTGGGACCAGCGTCGGTGACCGCGCCCTTGATCGACGGAATCGAAAAAACGTCCGGCGGCAAATTCGACATCGTTGCCACGGATAACGCAGCCGATGCGATCGCTCGGATCGGCAACCGTGACGCCATCGGCGCCATCGAAATCGGTGACACCGTGACCGCGCACATTGCAACCGGTGCCGGTGCCTCCACGGTGTCGGTAGTGACGGGGCTGGCCCATTCCATCGCGGATCAGACGGGGCAGCAGGTGACCTCGGTGGACTCGGCTCCGGTCACCGCGCGTGATTCCTCGACCGTCGGACTGTTCTACTTCCTGATCGTCTGCACCCTCGGTGGTTACCTGACCATGACTGTGCTCAGTCAGGTCGCGCCGAGAATGCGACTGAGAGAGCAATATTCGATTCTCGCCGGCGCGGCAATCCTCACCCCGCTCATCGCCTTCGGAATCACCAGCATCTTCATGCATGCATTTGGCGCGTCGTTCGGTGAGATCCTGCAATTGCTGGGGATTTCGATGGTCTACACCTTCACCGTGGGTGCAGTGTGCATTCTGCTCAACAAACTGCTGGGTCAAGCCGCGATCTTTGCGGTGTTGACGGTACTGGTCTTCATCAACTTTCCGAGTTCGGGCGGCGCTATTCCGGTGTCGTTCCTGCCGGGGTTCTGGCAGCACATTCATTCGTTCTGGCTCGGATCGGCGGCTATGGAGCCCATTCGGTCCGTCATCTACTTCGACGGCAACGGCGCCGGCCAGCACCTGATCGTTCTGGGTGTCTGGTTGGTTGCGGCTCTCGGGTTGACCGGCCTGGTCGCTGCCCGTCAGTCGAAGAAGGCGGCAGCGCAATAAAATTGGTGGGGCCGGGTGCTCCCGGCCCCACCAGATTTCTACTTCAGTCGTACTGCGTCCGTGCCGTCTCCGTCGAGCATCGCCGAACCCAGCAGAGATTCCGGGATTCCGAACCCGTCGATCAAGGTTGCGACATGCGGGCGCAGGGTGCGGCAGCGTTCGTTGATGCCGCGCGTGACGGCCTTCGAGCGCTCGACCGACAGATGCCGGTGCTCCATGAACCAGGCTTTGTCTGCTTCGATGACGGAGAGCGCGTAAAGGTCGCACACCTCGCCGAGAAGATCCTTTGCTGTCTCGTCCTCACATGAATCGATGCCGGCAACAAAGGCTTCCAGGATGACGCGCTCGATGTGCGCCTGCGCGGCTTTCAGCACGTGGTCCTGCACGAAGTTGAAGGCGTCGAACGGATTCTCCTCCCTCTTCTGTGCGGCCTGCAATCTCCGTGCGGCGGTGGAAAGCAGGTACTCTTCGCGGTCCTCGAACATCTTCATCTGAGTGCCGCGATTGAAGAGGCTGCCGTCCTCCTCGTTGTCCTGCCGAGTGTCGACAATCGTCTGCAGGATCTGTTGGGCCGCAGTACGTTTCTTGACCACATCGGAGACCGTCGTAGCGGCGAAACGCATCCAGTCGACCGGGCTCATGCCGCGAACTTCGTCGGCGTAGGACGTGAGCAGTTCCTTGGCGACCAACTGTGTCAGCACATGGTTGTCGCCCTCGAAAGTCGTGAAGACGTCGGTGTCGGCTTTCAATGCGGTGAGACGGTTCTCCGCGAGATAGCCTGCGCCGCCGCAGGCTTCGCGTGCCTCCTGAATAGCGCGAGTGGCATGCCACGTGTTGGCGGCCTTGAGTCCGGCGGCGCGACCCTCGAGTTCACGCTGCTCCTGAGGGTCAGGGTTCTCGCTGCTCTGGATGTCATGCATCGCGGCCACCAGTTCGTTCTGTGCGAACTGCAATGCGTACGAGCGGGCGATCAGCGGCAGCAGGCGCTTCTGATGGACGAGGTAGTCCATGATCAGGACTTCATTGTCACTCTTGGGGGCGCTGAATTGCCTGCGCTGCAGGGCGTACCGACCCGCGATGGCCAAGCCGACACGTGCTGCCGCTGCTGCGGAACCGCCCACGGTGACGCGTCCGCGAACCAACGTGCCCACCATCGTGAAGAAGCGGCGGTTCGGGTTGTCGATTGCGGAACTGTACGTGCCGTCCTCGGCAACGTCGGCGTATCGATTGAGTAGGTTGTCGCGAGGGATACGCACGTGATCGAACATGATGCGCCCGTTGTCGACTCCGGGCAGTCCGCCCTTGAAGCCGCAATCCGACGTCGTGACGCCAGGAAGGTCGTTTCCGGCGGCATCGCGGATCGGAACGACGAAGCAGTGCACGCCCTGGCTTTCGCCTCCGGTGATGAGTTGCGCGAACACTGCTGCGACGGTGGCATGTTCAGCGGCCCCGCCGATGTAGTCCTTACGTGAGGACGGAGTGGGGGAGTCGATGACGAATTCGCCGGTGGCCGCGTCGTAGGTCGCGGTGGTCTCGAGTTCCTGGACATCGCTGCCATGACCGGTTTCGGTCATGGCAAAACACCCGAGAAGTTCCAGGTCGATGAGGGGTTTGACGTAAGCCTGGTGGTGTCGTTCGGTGCCGAGGTTCTCGATGGCTCCGCCGAACAGTCCCCACTGGACGCCGGCCTTGACCATGAGAGACAAGTCGGACATTGCGAGCATTTCGATACTGGTGACGGCGCCGCCCGCATCTCCGGTTCCGCCGTGCGCTACCGCGAAACCGTTTGCGGCATAACCGAGATCGGCAAGAACTCGCATCTGTTCGAGGGTCTTGGCGCGGGCGATGGCGAGATTCGGAGTGAAATGCGGAGCAAAACGCTCGTCGGACAGTTCGCCGCGAACTCGCTCCCGCACCTCCCGCCAGCGTCCGTCGAGAGTATTCCTGAGGTGGTCCGCTGTGGTGGCCATGGGATCGACCCTAGCGCGAGGGTGCGACCTGTCAGCAGTTTCCTCAGCAGTTTCCAGCGGCGCCGGCTTCGATTCCTTCTCGGAACAGTTGTTTGTCGGCTTCCGGCATCGCTTGATACGACGGGTCGTTCTCCACGATTTTCAGGAAGTCCGCCGCAGCGTCCGCCGGGGCTCCGCCGCTCTGCGTCTGCTGCGTGACGTAGACCGACACAGCCGAGCAACCATCGAGAAAGGCAGGCTCGGTCCGGGGCACGGCGGGGACCGAACTGACGGACGAATTGGCAGCGGAAGTCACCGTCGTAGCGCTCGGGGCCTCGGTTTCCCCGTCGGAGCTGCAGGATGTGACAAGAATCGCAACTGGAATCAACAGCGTGGTCAGCAGTCGCCTCATAGCCCAAATAGTCCCATAATTGGCCTGTTGGGGCCGGAAAACGCACTTCGGCGCCGTAACTCCTACACCCTGTCGTTGTCAGATTCGACAGAACTGGGACACTGGAGGTCGTGACTGTGTCTTCCGGTGATTTCGACGTGCATGCAACGAACTCGGCTCGGCTCTTCGAGCGTGCCGGCAAGGTTATTCCAGGCGGCGTCAATTCGCCGGTCCGAGCGTTCGGTTCGGTGGGTGGAACACCCCGATTCATCCGTGAGGCGTCCGGCTACACGCTGACCGACGTCGACGACAACAAGTACGTCGATCTCGTGTCGTCGTGGGGGCCGATGATCCTCGGACACGCCCATCCCGCAGTCGTGGAAGCCGTCCGCGAGGCAGCCCTCGGCGGACTGTCCTTCGGTGCTCCCACCGAAGGTGAAATCGCGCTGGCCGAAGAAATCGTTGCCAGGGTCGCCCCCGTCGAGAAGGTTCGCCTCGTCAACTCCGGCACCGAGGCCACCATGAGCGCCGTGCGCCTGGCTCGCGGATTCACCGGTCGCACCAAGATCATCAAGTTCTCCGGCTGCTATCACGGTCACGTCGACGCATTGCTTGCCGACGCCGGATCGGGTCTTGCCACCTTCGGACTGCCCACATCACCCGGTGTGACCGGCGCACAGGCCGAAGACACCATCGTGGTCCGCTACAACGATCTCGACGCCGTCGCCGCGGCATTCGCAGCCAACCCGGACGCCGTCGCGTGTGTCATCACCGAGGCCGCTGCCGGAAACATGGGTGCCGTCGCGCCGCTGCCCGGTTTCAACGAGGGACTGCGCGCGCTCACCCGCGAGCACGGCGCTCTGCTGATCATGGACGAGGTGATGACGGGATTCCGCGTCAGCGCGTCCGGTTGGTACGGCATCGACAACGTCGCCGGCGACCTCTACACCTTCGGCAAGGTCATGAGCGGCGGTCTTCCGGCCGCGGCATTCGGCGGTCGCGCCGACATCATGGGCCATCTCGCACCGGACGGCCCGGTCTACCAGGCAGGCACCCTCTCCGGTAACCCGGTTGCCGTCGCTGCCGGTCTCGCCAATCTTCGCGCTGCCGACGCCGAGGTGTACGCCAAGCTCGGAAAGAACGCCACCACCCTCGGCACGCTCATGTCCAATGCGCTCACCGCAGAAGGCGTCGTCCACCAGGTGCAGTACGCGGGCACACTGGTCAGCGTGTTCTTCTCCGAAAACACCGTCACGAACTACGACGAGGCGAAGGCCGCGCAGACGTGGCGGTTCCCCGCGTTCTTCCACGAACTGCTCGCTCGCGGTGTGTACGCGCCGCCGAGTGCGTTCGAAGCGTGGTTCGTCTCGGCCGCGCTCGACGATCGGGCATTCTCGATCATCGCCGACGCTCTGCCGCACGCAGCAAAGGCTGCCGCAGCAGCCGTCAAGCCCTGAGACATGCACGATCCCGCTATTCCTTCAGCCCGCACCTACTTCAGCTAGGACTCTCGACTGTGACCGACGTCGACCATCCAGACCACACGTCCACCCGCACGATCGTGCATGTGCTTCGCCATGGTGAAGTGCACAACCCGCGCGGGATCCTGTACGGACGGCTACCGGGATTCCGGTTGTCGGTGGCGGGTGAGGCGCAGGCACGGGCGGTCGCGGCTGTTCTTGCCGATCACGACATCACCCATGTTGTCGCGTCGCCGTTGCAGCGGGCACAGGAAACCGCGACTCCGATCGCCGAGGCTCACGGCGTCGACATCACGACCGACGACAACGTCATCGAAGCCGGCAACGAGTTCGAAGGCCTCAAGGTTGCCGTCGGTGACGGCGCACTCTCGCGCCCGCGGCACTGGTGGAAGTTGCGCGATCCGTTCACTCCGTCATGGGGCGAGCCCTACCTGCAGATTGCGCATCGCATGCTCGCTGCCGTGAATGCCGCTCGCGTTGCTGCCGTCGGACACGAAGCTGTCATCGTCAGCCATCAGTTGCCGGTGTGGACTCTGCGACGGTTCCTGCAGGGCGAACGCCTGTGGCACGACCCGCGTCACCGCCAGTGCGGCCTGGCGTCGCTCACATCGCTCGTCTACGAAGGCGACACTCTCGTCGACATCATCTACTCCGAGCCGGCAGGCGCATCCGATCCGAGAGTGACTGGAGCATGATTTTCCGCAAGGTCGCAGTAGCAGTCGCCACGGCTGCTGCAGCGATGCTCGTTCTCTCGTCCTGCGCGACCGGCGACGACGCCGTCGCAACGGGCGGCACGTTCGACTTCGTCTCGCCGGGTGGCCAGACGAAGATCTTCTACGATCCGCCGTCCGATCGCGGCACCATCGGAAAGCTCACCGGGCCGGATCTGATGACTGAAGACGCAACTGTCGCCCTCAGCGATTTCGAGGACAAAGTTGTCGTCCTCAATGTCTGGGGCCAGTGGTGTGGCCCGTGCCGCGCCGAAGCCGACGACTTGGAGCAGGTCTACGAGCAGACGCGTGATTCCGGAGTGCAGTTCCTCGGCATCAACGTTCGCGACGACACCAAGAACAAGGCACAGGACTTTGTCGTCGACAACAAGGTCTCGTACCCGTCGATCTACGACCCGTCGATGCGATCGCTGATCGCGCTCGGCAAGGGATACCCGACATCGGTCATCCCGACCACCATCGTCCTCGACCGCCAGCACCGCGTTGCCGCTGTGTTCCTGCAGGAATTGCTTGCCGAGGATCTTCTGCCCGTGGTGGAACGAGTGGCAGCGGAAGAGCCTGCGCAGCAATGACACTCGCAAGTACTGAAACACTCGGCGCCGGCGTCGGTGAAGCATTTCAAAATGCCGCCTCGTCCGGGCCGCTATTTCTTGCACTGGGCGCGTGCCTGCTCGCCGGTCTGGTCTCGTTTGCCTCACCGTGCGTAGTGCCGCTCGTTCCCGGTTACCTGTCCTACCTGGCCGGGGTGGTCGGTGCGGACGCTCCGGCAATCACGGCAGACGAAGCCAGGACGCGAACGATTGCCCGCAGTAGCCGTCTGCGAGTGGCAGGCGCCGCCGGACTTTTCGTGGCCGGCTTCACCGTCGTCTTCGTGTTGGCGACGGCTTCCGTGTTCGGGGTCATCTCCACCCTGCTGATCAACCGCGACGTGCTGATGCGCGTCGGCGGCGTAGTGACTATCGCGATGGGTCTCGTGTTCATCGGCCTGGTGCCCGCGCTGCAGAAAGACGTCCGCTTCGAGCCGCGTCGAGTGTCCTCCCTGGTGGGCGCTCCGCTACTCGGGGGTGTTTTTGCGCTCGGCTGGACGCCCTGCCTTGGCCCGACGCTTGCCGGTGTGATGTCCGTGGCCGCCGGAACCGAAGGTATGACCGCGGCTCGCGGTGTCACGTTGATCGTGGCGTACTGCATCGGGCTCGGCTTGCCGTTCATCATTCTGGCTCTCGGGTCGGCTCGCGCCTTGAACGGTGTCGGTTGGCTGCGCCGCAACGCGCGAACAATTCAGATTTTCGGCGGAATCATGTTGGTGGCGGTGGGTATTGCCCTCGTCACGGGCGCGTGGGACCAGTTCGTCGGCTGGGTTCGTGACGCATTTATCTCGGAGGTGACGCTGCCGATATGACAGCTGACGACAATCACGACAACTCGACTTCGGCATTGCCTCGGCAGTCGACGATCGGCCGAGTCATCGCGCTCGGACGCAACACGTGGCGCGGTCTCACCTCGATGAAGACGGCGCTCGTGCTGCTGTTCCTCCTCGCAATCGCCGCTATTCCAGGCGCGCTGTTGCCACAGCGTTCCCTCAACGAGGGCAAGGTAGCCGAATACATCGCCGCGCGGCCCACCTTGGGTCCGTGGATGGACAAGCTCGAACTGTTCGACGTGTTCAGCAGTTTCTGGTTCACCGCGATCTACGCCCTGCTGTTCATCTCACTCGTCGGCTGCATCCTGCCGCGCTGCGTCGAACACGCAAAGGCTCTGCGTACCCGCCCGGTGGCGGCGCCGCGCAACCTCTCCCGCTTGCCGCACCACACGTCGGCCGTCGTCCCTGGCGAGACGCCCGAACAGTTGGCGGTGCGTCTGTCCAAGGAACTCAAAGGATGGCGCGTCGAGACCCGCACCGACGACGCGCGGTCGAAGCGCGACGGTGAAATCACGATCTCGGCGGAGAAAGGGTACCTCCGTGAATTCGGTAACCTCGTATTCCACCTCTCGCTCGTCGGGCTCCTGATTGCCATCGCCGCCGGAAAGCTGTTCGGCTACGAGGGCAACCGCATCGTGATCGCCAACGACGGACCGGGATTCTGCACGACGTCGCCTGCCGCCTTCGACTCCTTCATCGCCGGACTCGAGCTCGACGGCACCGGGATGACGCCGCTGTGTTTACGGGTCAAGAACTTCGAGGCCGACTACCTCGAAACCGGACAGGCCGAGATGTTCACCTCGGACATCGCGTACCAGTCGGGCGATGACATCGACTCCGACACTTGGCGCGACACGACCATCGCGGTGAACCACCCACTGCGCATTGCCGGTGATCGCGTGTACCTGCAGGGCCACGGTTACGCACCGACCTTCACGGTCACTTTCCCCAACGGGGAGACCCGCACCGAGACTCTGCAGTGGCGACCCGACGATGCCGTCACCTTCCTGAGCAGTGGTGCGATGCGCTTCGACCCGCCAGGCGGCATGTACCCGGATGCCGACGAGCGACGCAAGAATCAGATCGCCATCGAAGGACTGTTCGCGCCGACGGCACTGTTCCACGGAAATCTGCTGTCGTCGAGCTTCCCGGCGATGAACGATCCGGCCGTTGCCATCGACATCTACAAGGGTGACACCGGACTGGACACCGGTAATCCGCAGTCGCTGTTCGAGCTCAACACCGAACTCATCAATCAGGGCCGACTGGTCAAGCAGGAACGTGTCAACCTGATGCCCGGCGAGAGCGCAACATTGGCGGACGGCACGCAGGTACGATTCGACGGCGCCGTCGACTTCGTCAACCTGCAGGTTTCGCACGACCCGGCTCAGCAGTGGGTCCTGGTCTCGGCACTGACGATGATGGCGGGGCTACTGGTTTCGCTGCTGATCAAGCGTCGCAGAATCTGGGCCCGTATCTATCTCGACGACGAACGACGTACGGTAGTAGAGCTCGGCGGACTTGCCCGTACCGACCACGCCGGCTGGGGCGACGAGTTCGATCGTCTCGCAGATCGACTACTAGACAGCCACTCGACTAACTCGGTGACCACACCGCACGTGCAGGAGAATGCCCGATGACAACCAACGAGACTCTCGCTCAGTACAGCGACTGGGCCTTCAAATCAGCCTTCACGGTGCTGGTTCTGGCGTTTGTGCTGCTGATCGTCGAGTACGCGTCGGCTCGCGCCAAATCCGTTCAGGAGAAGGAACTGGTTGCCGCAGGTGGTGGGGACGCCCTCACTCCGGGTCGCGTGACCGAGCAGCCGGTCAAGCCGCTCTCCGAGCGCTTCGGCGGGATGGGCCGCGCAGTCCTGGTTGTCGGCACCGTTCTGATCATCGCGTCGATCGTGCTCCGTGGATTTGCCACCTCGCGATTCCCGCTCGGCAACATGTACGAGTTTGTTGCCATGGCGTGTGCTGCCGCGTTGTTGGTCGGTCACGTTCTGCTGGCCAAGGCAACGTACCGATCGATGTGGGTCTTCCTGCTCGTACCGGTGCTGATTCTGATGTTCCTTGCCGGAACAATCCTCTACGCCGACGCCGCTCCCGTGGTTCCCGCACTGCGGTCCTACTGGCTGCCGATTCACGTGACCATCGTGAGCGTCGGATCCGGCATCTTCATGATCGGTGGCATCGCCAGCATCCTGTTCCTGCTGCGCCTCAAGTTCCCGCCAGGTGAAGAAGGTTCTGGCATCGGTGGCCGGATCGCCGAGCGCCTTCCCGATGCACAGACACTCGACCGCCTGGCGTACAAGAGCACCATCATCGCCTTCCCGCTGTTCGGTGCCGGAGTCATCCTGGGTGCTATCTGGGCGGAAGCGGCCTGGGGCCGGTTCTGGGGCTGGGATCCCAAGGAAACGGTGTCGTTCATCGCCTGGGTGATTTACGCCGCGTACCTGCACGCCCGCGCAACATCCGGTTGGCGTGAGACGAAAGCCGCCTGGATCAACATCGCAGGTTTTGTGGCAATGCTCTTCAATCTGTTCATCATCAACATGGTCGTGTCCGGCTTGCATTCCTACGCGGGGCTGACCTGAGTCGATCCGGTACGGTGGGTTGTCGCCGACCGGTCGGGTTTTGTGCCCGCCCAGTGCAGCTGCGGCAGGGTACACGGTAGCCGGGTACCAGCCACGAAACTAGCTACGCGATAGCTGTATGGTCGTGTCTGTATCGGGCTGGGTGATCGACACGGAACAGATTTCGACAGGGGCGGACATGGCTGACAAGAAGGACGACGCGGGAGCGGGGATCTGGGAACCGGTGCGTCCGGCGCCTGCTCCGCATCAGCAGGCCGCACCGAAGCCTGTTCATGCACCGACTCCTGCATCGCCGAAGGATGTTGATCCGGGAATGCGAAGCTTGTTCGTCGCGCCGACGGACAACACAGCGCCGGGCCCCAACGGCCATGACTCCGTACCGATGTACCCGGCGCCGCCGACGCCCCCGCCCGCTACTACTGCCCCGGCTGCAGCGTCGAATCCGATGCCGGCCCCGAGCTCGATGCCTGTCCCAAATTCGACGCCTGCCCCCAACTCGGGGCGTGTGCCTGCTATTCAGTACCCCGGGGGGCCTCCCGGGCCGGCAAATGGACACTTTGCGTCCGGGCCATTCGCGGCCTCACTGCCGCCGCAAACCTATGAACCGTCGCCGGGGGTCGGCCGGACGAATGGTGCAGGCAATCCGGGTGTGGTGAATCCTGTTGCGGCGCAACAAGCTCCGGCGCCCCGGCCGCAGTTTCCGGCTGCGCCCGCACCTTCAGGTCAGATGCCGCCTGCTGCTCGGGTTCCTGTTTCGCCACCCGTGCCCAACCCCCAGATGCCCAACCCGCAGATGCCCAACCCGCAGATGCCCGTCCCGCGTCCGCCTGCCGCGGGTCCGGCGTCGATCGTGGGAACGCAGCCCGCGCCCGGTCGGCCGGAACCATCGCTGCCGATGTCGGCGCAAGATCTCTCCAACGCGCTGTTGCTCAAGCCTGTGAAGCCCGCTCCGGTCGGCGGGTGGCGCAAGGCGGTGTACACGTTGTCGGGACGGAGTCTCAACCTCGGTAACGGCGCCAAAGATCAGCAGATGCTCGAGTTGACTCACAAGATCAATCAGCCCATGCAGGGCTGCTACAAAGTTGCGGTACTCAGCCTCAAAGGCGGAGTTGGGAAGACAACGACAACAGCGACTCTCGGCTCGACGTTTGCATCCGTGCGCGGTGATCGCGTCATCGCAATCGACGCGAATCCGGACCGTGGAACGCTCAGTCAGAAAGTTCCTCTCGAAACCCCGGCCACAGTCCGTAACCTTCTGCGTGACGAAGCGACCATCGAGAAGTACAGCGACGTTCGTGGTTACACGTCACAGAGTCGGCACCGCCTGGAAGTGCTTGCCTCCGACAGTGATCCGGCGGTTTCCGAAGCATTCAGCGGGGAGGACTACACCCGCACCGTCACCATGCTCGAAAAGTTCTACAGCATTGTTCTCACCGATTGCGGAACCGGATTGATGCACTCGGCAATGACAGCGGTTCTCGAACAGGCAGATTCGTTGATCGTCGTCAGTTCCGGTTCGGTCGACGGCGCTCGTAGTGCCTCAGCCACCTTGGACTGGCTCGACGCACACGGACACAGCGCGCTGGTCTCCAACGCCGTCGCCGTCATCAATGCGGTACGGCCTGGTTCGGGAAAGGTTGATCTACCCCGGGTAGTCGAGCATTTCGAACAGCGGTGCCGCACCGTTCGGCTGATTCCGTTCGATCCGCACCTCGAAGAAGGCGCCGAGGTTGACCTCGATCGACTTCGGTCCGGGACCCGTGACGCTCTCTTCGAGCTTGCTGCCGCGGTTGCCGACGACTTCCCGCGTTCGCACTACGGACGTCCGCTGCAGCGCTGAAACTTGCACAGGGCGGTGACCCTGCAAGCTGCACAGGGCGGTGACCCTACGATCTGCACAGGGCGGTGACCCTACGATCTGCACAGGGCGACCGCCCTACTGCTGTAGGGGCGATCGCCCTGTGCATGGGACCTACTGTGACGAATAGGGCCTACTGCGACGAATCAGTCGGAGCGCCGTCCTGGCCTCCCTGCTGCTTGCGTCGAGTTTGCTGATTTACGTTCCACAGGAACTCGGGATCGTCGTCAGGCCCCTTCACGCCGCCACCCGAGGCTCGGGAAGTGGGGGACGGTCCGAATGCTTTCCACATCAGGACGACCAATGTCACCAAACCTACTAACGCCAACAGATACAGCACGGCGCACCTCCTTCAAGTACAAGGAAGAGCCTACTCAGTCTCGGGTCTGGATCACCAGAATCCCTGGGACGTGGGTGCGGCTTGGTGCGCCGTGCTGTATTCGGGTAGAGCATTTGGGTAGAGCGCGAGCTCCGGTATTTCAGTTGGCTTCGGTGGTCAGCGAGCGCAGAAGCTGCATGACCTCGGTCTCGCGGAAGCGACGGTGTCCGCCCGGAGTGCGAAGTGATCCGAGTCGGCCGGCGTGCGCCCAGCGGGTCACGGTCTTGGGATCTACGTGAAACAGAGCCGCGACCTGGCCGGGTGTCATGAGTGCGTCTGCGGCTACGTTGTATGTTGGTGCGCTCATCTGATGTTCCTCCGTCTTGGCGTCGAACATGTGTTTCGAAACAGTAGCTCAAAACCTACGCCGAGTTTGTTTCGGCGGCCCCTGTCCACGTTCGACCTTTTTTGGATTGGTAGCGCAATGTTTGCACAGAGTTGCCCAGTTAGTCGATCCTTAATATTTAGGTAAAGGAAAAGTAAAGGACAAACCGGATAAAGCGGGCCGATTATTTTAGTCGCCCGGAGTAGGTAACCTTGCAGTGTGAGTAAGTTGCCTGAACGTCCGGAAAACCAGCCTTCTACGCCCGACCTGGCCAAGTCGGAGCCCGTTAACTCTGGGCAAGCAATTGCCTCTGGTGGGGTTGTCACGAAGGGGCAATTGGCGAGAGATGTCGTGCTGTACTCAGTTGCCCGACTCGTGCTGGTAGTCGTAATCGGTGCCGTCATCATGTTCGGTGGAAAGGCTGTCGGTGCAGAGGTTCCCCTGCTCGTAGCTGCCTTGTTTGCCGTGTTGATCGCGCTTCCGCTCTCGCTTCTGCTGTTTGCCAAGTTGCGTAAGCGCGTCAATGTCGGCATTGCCGCAGTTGACGCTCAGCGTCGCGAAGATCGCGACGATTTGCGCGCCAAACTGCGTGGTGACCAGCGGTGACCTCGGAGGTGGTCGACGTCTCGCGCCGTAGTGCGAGAAGTTGGGTCGACAACGCGGTCCGACTGATCGAAGCCGACGCTCAGCGCAGCGCCGACACCCACCTCCTGCGGTACCCGCTACCGAACGACTGGCCCGTCCAGCTCTATCTCAAAGACGAGTCGACGCATATCACCGGCAGCCTCAAGCACCGTCTCGCGCGCTCGTTGTTCCTGTATTCCATCTGCAACGGTTGGGTTACCGAACACACGCCCGTTATCGAGGCTTCGTCCGGATCGACGGCCGTCAGTGAGGCGTACTTCGCGAAGTTGCTGGGGCTCGAATTCGTGGCTGTGATGCCCGCTCACACCAGTCCCGCGAAGATCGCCCTGATCGAAGCGCACGGCGGACGTTGCCACTTCGTCACCGACCCGTCGTCGATCTACTCCGAATCCCAGCGGCTCGCGCGCGAGTCGGGTGGGCACTACATGGATCAGTTCACTCATGCCGAGCGCGCAACGGACTGGCGTGGAAACAACAACATCGCCGCGTCGATCTTCACTCAGCTCGAACGTGAGGAAAACCCGGTCCCGGAGTGGGTTGTCGTCGGCGCAGGCACCGGTGGAACGGGCGCGACCATCGGTCGCTTCCTGCGCTACGGCAAATTCGACACCGGGCTGTGTGTTGTCGATCCCGAACACTCGGTGTTCTTCGACGCCTGGCGGGCCGGTGATCCGTCCATAGTCGGTACTCGCGGCTCGCGAATCGAAGGCATCGGTCGACCTCGCGTCGAGCCTTCGTTTGTCGGTCAGGTCGTCGATCGGATGATCAAGGTGCCCGACGCCGGCTCCATTGCTGCCGCACGTCACGCCAGTGACGCGTTGGGGCGCAAGGTCGGTGGTTCCACCGGAACAAATCTGTGGGGCTCCTTCGCCTTGATTGCGGAGATGATGGCGGCAGGACGAAGCGGCAGCGTCGTCACGCTGCTCTGTGACGGCGGAGAACGCTATTCGGGGACGTACTACAACGATGATTGGGTTGCGTCCGAAGGTATTTCACTCGAGACGCCGACAGCGGTTCTGGACGAGTTCATCCGATCCGGGACGTGGACGGCCGGCGCCTGAGCGTTGGACGGCTCATCGTGATCCTGGGCCATGAATCGAGTCCGGCCGCTTGCTCGTGCGTGCGGATCCGGATGAGATCCGGGGACATCGTGCTCTCGGGTATGCGCTCGAATCCGAGTCGCTCGTAGTAGGGCGCGTTCCAGGGGACGTCGGCAAACGTAGTCAGGGTCACCACGTGGTGATGGTGTGCTCCAGCCCAGTCGGCGATGGAGTCGATCAACTGCGCGCCGAAGCCTTTGCGTGAGTGCATGGGGTGCACTGATACCTGCTCGATATGAACCCCGACGTCGATGATGTCGACAAGGGCGTATCCGAGAATTGTGTTCGCGGCATCGGTCATCACCCAGATGTGATCGGCTTCGAGGTACTTCGTGAGTTCGTCGAGAGTCGGGGGCGGATCGTCGGCAATGGCGTCCATTCCAACGTCTCGGAAGGGCTCACCCGCGGCTGTTTCGATCAGTTGCAGTGCAGGTAGGTCATCGGGGACAGCCAAGCGAATCACAGAATCCGTTGTACCTCGAGTGTCGAATTTCGCCCAACCGAGTCGCCCGGAATCCCAAACCTACGCAACCGTAGGTTGTGTATCGTTTGGCCTATGGACGCTCCCGAGGTTTCGCTCGACAACTACGAGGCTGTGTACGAGTACTACCGCGGTCACCAGCAGAATCGGTTCGTGGCCAAGCTTGCCTATGCCGCGCTGGCACTGAAATATCGTCCGCGAATTGCTTATGCACCTGGCGCGGAAGCCGCGTTGGCGGCTCTACTCGGGCGTGGGACGCAACTGGTGGTTGCGGTCAATCACCTTACGGAGAGTGACCAATTCACGCTTGCGGCGACGGCGTGGCGCACCCCACTGCGGCGCGTGATCGGGCGGACTCGCGTGCTGGCGAAGGATGAGCTCTTCGTTGATCCAGCTCAGCGCAAAAAGGTCGACATGATGGGCAGCATTCCGGTGTTCCGCAGCAAGAATCACGGACTGCGGGCCGTGTCGGACGCGGGCCGCGTGATGATGGACGTTGCGGCGCAGCGCTTGAGCGAGGGGGACTGTCTGGCGATTTTCCCCGAGGGAACCTGCAATACCGAGGATCCCCGGACGCTGCAGCACGTCAACAGCGGAATCGGCCACATCGTTTCGCGCGCAGAGAAATTGGGATGCTCGCCTGCACTCCTGTCGGTTGGAATCAGCTACGGGCCGGAGGCGGGTCAGGTCAAGAGCGCCCGGGTTTTCATCGGCACTCCGGTAGTCGACCTGGGTGGAAAACCGATGGACATCGCTCGCGTCGTACAAGGCGATCTGCAGCGTGCCGTGGATGGCGCCGTGGCGAGCTACTGATCGCTCAATGTGTCAACTTTGGTTGACGCCTGCCGTTTGTCAACCTATATTGACACCATGACCGAAGCGACCTCACTCGCCACCGCCGCGGGCAGTCCCGATCCAGCCGAGGGCTTGCGGGCCGTTCGGGCGCTGCGACGACTGCTCGAACGACTCGAAGCCATCCAGGTTGCCAACGCGCGCAAGCAGGGATGGTCCTGGCAAGCGATTGCCGAGACTCTCGAGGTGAGCCGTCAGGCCGTCCACAAGAAGCATGCAAGCGCAGAGTCGCAACGAGGGAAAGGCAGGTAGGGAAATGTTCGAGAGGTTTACTGCAGACGCACGCGCGGTTGTCGTCGACGCGGTCGGCAGTGCCGATCAGGTGACTCCCCAGGAATTGTTGGAAGCACTTCTGGCCACCGACCGTGGCATCGCCACAGCGACCCTGCGCGAGTGCGGTGTCACCGCCGAATCGCTGCACAGCGAGACTCCGACGAACGATCTTGATCAAGACGCCGATGTGCTGGCGTCGATAGGCATCGACCTGGCCGCCATTCGGGAGAGCCTCGAGCAAGCGTTCGGGAAGGGAGCGCTCGACGAGCCTGCCGTGCCTGCCGGGATCGGTTCGCGTCGTAGCAGATTCGCCTTCCCACGCTCGAGATTCGAGAAGGACGCGAAGAAGGTTCTCGAACTGTCACTGCGGGAAGCGGTTGCGCACAAGAGCAACCACATCGGCGCCGAGCACATACTCCTCGGCATCCTGCGTGTCGCCGATGGTCCGACGCGCACGGCACTCGAAGCGCAGGTCAGCATCCCCGAGATCCGTAGCCGGCTGGAATCGGCGATGCGCCCAGCGGCCTAGACACCACGACATGACGGGATCATGTGCCAGCATTCAGACATGACATTTCTGGCACGTCTCATAGTCAACGGAATAGCTATCTGGCTCGCCTCCATGTGGGTAACCGGAATCACCATCGACAGCAATCAAGACGATACGTGGGGAAACATCCTGGTCATCGCCATAATTGCGCTGATCTTCACCGTCGTCAACGCGTTCATCAAGCCGTTGCTGAAGCTACTGTCCCTCCCGCTGTTGATTCTCACGCTCGGGTTGTTCACGCTCGTCATCAACGCGCTCATGCTGATGTTGACGGCCTGGATCTCGACGTCGCTGGACGCCGGCCTGACCGTCGACGGATTCTGGACCGCTGTTTGGGGCGCACTGATCATCTCCGTCGTGAACTTCGTCCTCAGCGCGTTTGTGCCCGAGAATCGCTGATCAGGGCCTTCGCTGATCAAGCTTTCGCTGATCAGGCCAGGCTGAGCGCAACTGCCGTCGCGGCACCCCAGACAAGCATTGCGAGTCCGGTGTCGCGCAGGGCAGGAATGAGAGCCATGCCCTGACCGCCCGAGCGCAGTGGTGCGTTGGCTCGGACTGCAAGTGGCAACGCGAGCAGTCCGAGCAGCGCCCACGGTGTTCGTAGAACAAGCAGCAGTGTTGCGATGAACGGAACAGCCAGCAGGACGACGTGCAACGTGCGGGTCTTCGCGTCGCCGAGGCGGACGGCGAGTGTGATCTTTCCGGATTCGG
Source organism: Rhodococcus globerulus (assembly GCF_019334125.1). Classification (NCBI taxonomy): domain Bacteria; kingdom Bacillati; phylum Actinomycetota; class Actinomycetes; order Mycobacteriales; family Nocardiaceae; genus Rhodococcus; species Rhodococcus globerulus. The sequence continues at coordinate 2,263,420 of NZ_CP079698.1, read as the reverse complement.
AGTCCGTCGGGATGTCTCGCAAGTTGTTGGCCACAAGAACCGCACTAGAGAAGGAACCGATGGCAACGGCGCCGGCAAGTCCGGCAAGATCAATGCGTTCCGCCTGCACGAATTGAGTTCCCAGAACCGCGACCAGGCCGAAGAACACAAACACGGCGATCTCGCCGAATCCGCTGTACCCGTACGGCTTCTTGCCGCCGGTGTAGTACCAGGCGCCGATGATGCAGAACACGCCAACCGCGACCAGCCACCACGCCGTCGTAGCGGCCAGGGCAAATCCGGCAACAGCCGCGACCGAGAAGCAACCGATGGCTGCGGCCTTGACGGTGCCGGGGCTGACCAGCTTCGATCCGACCAGGCGAATCGGCCCGACGCGATCGTCGTCCGTCCCGCGAATTCCGTCGGAGTAATCGTTCGCGAAGTTCACCCCGATGATCAAAGCCAGGGAAACGATCAGCGCGAGGAGCGCCTTCCACCACACCGCGTGATCCAGTGACGCCGCTGCTCCGGTGCCGACCAGCACCGGGGCAATCGCATTCGGGAGGGTGCGCGGTCTCGCGCCTTCGATCCATTGAGCAGCTGTAGCCATACAACGATCTTTGCACTGTGCAATACCATCGAACGCGGTGGATCAGGACAAGACTCGAGACGTGACTGGCATAACTCTGCTCGGCCCCGTGTCGATCGGGGCGGCGAATCGGTGGGTCGGAGTGCCCGGGCCGCGAGCGCGCGCCCTGCTTACCGCGTTGGCGCTCGATCCGGGGCATCCATGTTCGCCGCAGAGCCTGATCTCCGACATCTGGGGGTCGGAGCCGCCGCGCTCACCGACCAATGCTCTACACACGCAGGTGTCCAGGCTGCGATCCGCGCTCCCGGAAGGCGCCCTGGAGGTAACGCCGGCGGGCTATCGGCTCACGGTGACACGGGATCAGGTTGATCTCGCGCGAGCCGAAGACGAGGTTCGAGCGCTTCGGGGTGCTGACGTGCACCCGCGCGAGTTGCTGACGAGAGTCACTGCAGCTCTGAATCTCTGGCGGGGGAGCCCGGGCGACGATGTTGTCGGGCCGGCGGGTGAGCAGTTGGCTTCGCGTGCCAAGAGCCTGCGCCGCGAACTTGTCACACTGCGACTGCGCTCGCTGCTCGAGCTCGGGGATTTCTCCGAGGCACTTCCTCTTGCGCGAGAAGCTCACGCCGACAATCCTTTCGACGACACCGCTGCCGGGAACCTGATGCGATCGCTCGCAGGTTCGGATCGTGTCAACGATGCGCTCGAGATGTTCGCGGTGCACCGCGAGCGCCTGGCTGACCGGTTGGGCGTTGATCCGTCGCCGGCTCTGGTGGCGCTGAACGCGGACTTGCTCGCTGCGCCGACTGCGTCGACTGCGGCGGTCCGGAGTTCCCGCGCGATCGGTTTGCGCGCGGCACCCAACGCCATGTTCGGCCGCCGAGACGATATCGAGAGAATCGAGGCACTCCTCGAACGGTCTCGCGTCGTCACGATCCTCGGACCCGGCGGCGCGGGAAAAACCCGTCTGGCACACGAATTGGGGTCGCGGGCCTCGGCCCGCACGTCCGTTGTTCTGGTCGAACTGGCGTCGTTGCGAAGCAGCGACGACGTGATCGCGGCGATCGGTAGCACCCTCGGAATCAGTGAAGCCGATCTGGCACCAGGTCGCCTGACAGTCGGGCGAACGCACTCCGCCCGCGAGCGGTTGGTCGAGGTTCTTTCGGCCGGTCCGATGACGTTGATTCTCGACAACTGTGAACATGTACTCCGGGCCTGCTCGGACATCGTTGCCGAGATGATTGCAGCCAGTGCTCAGTTGACCGTTCTGACGACAAGTCGATCACCGCTCATGCTCAGTGCAGAGGTCGTCTATCCGTTGCCTCCGTTGGAGATTCACGGTGATTCCGGGTCTGCGGTGGAATTGTTCACGGCTCGGGCCAGAGCCGTGCGACCATCCGTACATCTCGATTTGGCGGCCGTCGGAAAGCTGTGCGCGACGCTCGACGGCTTGCCGTTGGCCATCGAACTCGCGGCGGCCCGCGTGCGGACGATGAGCGTCGAGGAAATTTCGGCGCGCCTGAGTGATCGATTCGCGCTCTTGCGATCCGGTGACCCCACGTCGCCGGATCGCCATCGCACTCTGCACGCGGTGATCGACTGGAGTTGGAATCTGCTCGGCCCCGAGTATCGAGTGGCACTGGCTCGATTGTGCCGATTCCCGGCTGGTTTCACATTGTCTTCGGCGCGAGCGGTCGCCGAGTGGGACGGCGTGGATGACATAGCCGACGCGATCGAGGCTCTGGTCAACCAGTCGTTGCTTACCGTCGTCGACGGGCCGGACGGGTTGCGCTACCACATGCTCGAGACGGTTCGCGAATACGGCGAGGAGAAACTCGGCGATCTCGGTGAGGGGACGGAAGTTCTTCGGAGACTTAGTGGCTGGGCCGTCGCGATCGCCGGGGACGCTCGCCGACGGGCTCGTTCCGATCAGCTGCGCCTTGTGGGCGAGATCGACGCCGAACATGACAATCTCCTTGCTGTGCTGCGTTGGGCAGTCGACGGCAAAGACGGCGTGACCACAGCGAGTGTCTTCCCGGTTCTCGGAGTGCTCTGGTCGATTCGGGGTGCACACACGGAAGTAGCGAACTGGGCACCGAAGGTGATCGAAGCAACTCGAGATCACGACCTACGTGACGTAGACGGCGACTTGGCGGCCACGACGTTCATGTTGGTGGCGATGCATCTACTGTTCGCCGAACTCAGTCGCGATCACGTTCGAGCAAGGGTTCGCCTCCGAAAGATGCTGCGCGAGCGCGGCGATCTGCGGCCGATGTTCGTGTTTTTCATCCGACTGCTGAATAGTCCCCGCTCCGGGTACGGCGTTGCGCGGTTGTTGGCGGAAGGAGTCCGCAGCGCTGACACCGAGACCCGGACGGCGGCGTTGTTCGCGCGGTCGAACTTGCGCGAGAACATCGGCGATGTGCGGGGTGCACGTAGTGATGCCGAGGATCTTCTGCGGTACGCCCGAGAGATCGGAGACGAGTGGGGCGTCGCGATGGCCGCTCAACACGTCGGCTCGGTCCACAGTCAATCGACGAGATATGCCGAAGCTGCCGAGTACTACGCGCTGGCAGCGGCGGCCAGCGAAAGTCTGGGAGCTCACGAAGAAGCGGTGCAGCTCATCGGGTTTCAGGCAAGCGCGCTGATTGCCGACGGCGATTCCGCGGGCGGCCGCGCGCTGCTGGATCAACTGCGGCCCGCGCTGGCGCAGGTCGGCGCCAGCTCTGCGATCGAAAATCATCAGCGGCGGTCGGCGATGTCGGCCAATCTTGCCGAGGCAGACCTGGCGGAGGGCCATGTCGAACTCGGTCTACGCCAGTACCGAGAGGCGCTGGATCTGCTCGGCGACGCGATGGGCAATGTGTACGGAGATCCGTTTGTCATCCTGCTCAGCGCTGCCGCGGTATGCGCACACGCGCTGGCAGGGCAGTCGCCGATGGTTGCGGATCACGTACACCGGATGGTCGAGTCGAGTCTGATCAAGTTGCATCCCAACGGATATACCGACCTGCCACTGACGGGTTCGGTCGCAGCGGCCGTCGGTGCCTATGATCTGTCGACCGGGAACGTCGGGCCCGGCATCGAACTGTTGGCCCTGGCCGTCGTGATGCGGGGACGGCAGGATTTTGCCTCGCTGCAGCATGCACGGCTCATCGCATTCGCGCGCGGAATTGTCGGTGACCAACAGTGGTTTGACGCGGTGAACACGGCTTCGAGATACCCACGCGCCACGACCCGCGAAGCAGTTCTTGCAGCGCTTCGCGGGTCGCGTGGGTAATCGTCTCTCTTTACGTCTTGCGCATGTACATCCGTACGGTCAGCGGTGCCATCACGGCCACGATGACTGCCGCTCCGACGAGCGACCACACCACGTGAATACCGAAGTGGCCTTCGTTCGCGAGTTCGCGAACTGCGGTCACCAATTGTGAGACCGGATTGACGTTCACGAACTTCTGAAGCCAGCTCGGCATGGTGGCGGGATCGACGAACGCATTCGACATGAACGTCAGGGGGAACAGCACGAGCATCGAAACGCCCTGCACCGTAGACGCTTTGTTCATCATCACGCCCATGAGTGCAAAGATCCAACTGATCGAGAACGCGCACACCATCACCAGAATCGCGGCAGACAGGATGCCGATCGCACCGCCGGCCGGGCGGTATCCCATGGCAAAACCGACGATGAACGTAATGGTGGTGGCGATGCCGTACCGAACGACGTCCGCGAGCAAGGCGCCGGACAGCGGAGCGATACGGGCGATCGGCAACGACTTGAAGCGGTCGAACACACCCTTGTCCATGTCTTCACGAAGCTGAGTGCCGGTGACGATGGAACCGGTGATGACCGTCTGGACGAGGATGCCGGGGATGATCGTCGGCAAGTAGGCCGTGACGTCGCCGGCGATGGCGCCGCCGAAGATGTACGTGAACATCAGAGTGAAGATGATCGGCTGGATGACAACGTCGAACAGTTGCTCGGGATTGTGCTTGATCTTGAGAATGCCGCGGTACGCCATCGTGAACGTATTCGCGAAACTCTGCTCGAGACTGATCCGCCGCGGAGCCGAAGTGAGATCGGCGACTGGCGATTTGGTAGTGGTGAGAGTAGTGGTCATGCGGGAATCCGATCGGAGTTGTTGTCGGAATCGGCGTCGTTGCGTCCATGGTCTTCGGGTTGATGCCCGGTGATGGTGAGGAACACTTCGTCCAGACTGGGCTTCTGCACGTTGATCTCGTCGACGGCGATGCCGCGCTCCCGCAAACGGATCAGGAGATCGGCGGTTACGGATGGGTCGCTCAGCGGGGCGGTGATCCGGCCGACCTCGGGAGTGACACCTACCTCGACACCGAGCATCGACGCGATAATGGATCGGGCTTCGTCGGTTCGATCGCGCTCGACGAGTTTGAGATGCAACGACGAAATGCCCACCGACGCCTTGAGCTCGTCAGCTGTGCCGTTTGCGATCACTCGGCCACGGTCGATCACCGCGATCCGATCGGCCAACTGATCGGCCTCGTCCAGGTATTGCGTGGTCAGCATGACCGTCGAACCCTCGGCGACCAGTCGCCTGATCGTCTCCCACATCTGGGCGCGGGTACGCGGATCGAGGCCGGTCGTGGGTTCGTCGAGGAACAACAGAGGCGGGCGGGCGATCAGGCTGGCCGCGAGGTCGAGGCGTCGACGCATTCCGCCGGAGAAGTTCTTGAGAGGTTTGGCTGCGGCTTCGGTGAGGTCGAATTCCTCGAGAAGCTCGAGTGATTTCTTGCGGGAGTCCTTGCGGCTCAGACCGAGCAGACGGGAGAAGATCACCAGGTTCTCGGTAGCCGTCAGGTCCTCGTCGACGGACGCGTACTGCCCGGTCACGCCGATCAGGGATCGCACCGCCACGGGTTCGCGGCTGACATCGCGGCCGAAGATGCGGGCCTCACCGCCGTCGGGGCGCAGGAGGGTGGCGAGCATGCGAACGGTGGTGGTCTTGCCCGCGCCGTTGGGGCCGAGCACGCCGAACACCGATCCCGTGGGCACGGTGAGGCTGACTCCGTCGACAGCGCGTTGCTCACCGAACATCTTGACTAGGCCCTCGGCCTCGATGGCAAGAGGTGAAGCTGTGTGGTTCATGGGATCAAGCGTGACAGAGTGCGCTTGCATTTGCCTTGCGTGGAACTTGCGCAGCCGTGCAAGGGGGACTGTGCCCCGCGCCGCAGGGCGATTATGCAGCCGCAGCCCTGATCGAGCGCGCGTGTGCTGATTCTGCGCGCGGCAGTGTTATCCATAGCGGCAGGCTTCTCCACAGTGCCAGCGTTATCCCCAGCCGAACATTTGTTGCTGACGTACGCCGATAGAGGCGGCACGCTCGCCACATGGGAATTCTCACGCGGGCACAGGCCCATCGGGACGGCATCAGCGACGCGCAGTTGCAGCGGGCCGTCAGGTGCGGAGAGCTGCACCGAATCGCAGCGGGAATCTACATGCGAGCCGATCACTACCGTGAACTCGATGTGCGAGCCCGTCACCGCCACACCGCCCTCGCCACCGCTGCAGCCTGCGGACCAGGCGCAATCGTCAGCCATGTATCCGCGGCAGTGATGCACGGTCTGGACTGCGGCGGGTTAGGCCTGAATGTTGTGCACGTGACGCGGAACAGAAGCTCGGGTGGGCGAAAGAGTGCCACCTTCCACCTTCATCCGGCACCGCTGGTTCCGGAGGAGATCGTGCTTGTCGACGGTGTGGCAACGACGTCGCTGGCGCGCACGATTGTCGATATCGCGCGCACGACATCGTTTGAGAATGCCGTGGTGATCGGCGACTGTGCACTGCGCCGGGGGATGAGACGTGACGATCTTGCATCCGTGCTCGAACGTTTGCACGGCCGCCGCGGAATGAGCCGGGCGCGGGTGGTTGCCGAGTTCATCGAACCCGGTGCCGAGAGCCCAGGGGAGTCCATCAGCCGGGTGCGCATGCGCGCCGACGGATGGCCGATGCCGACCTTGCAGCAGGAGATCCGCCTCGGCGGACGGTTCATCGGGAGGGTCGACTTCTTCTGGGAAGAATTCGGGGTGGTGGGCGAGTTCGACGGCATGGTGAAGTACCGCAGCGAGAATCCGGGTGCGGTGGTGGAGCGCGAGAAACTGCGCGAGGACGCAATCCGAGATGCGGGGTTCGAGGTATTCCGCTGGGTGTGGGCGGATCTGCGGGACTTCGAACGGGTGCGGGAGCGCTTCGATCGTGCGTGCGTGCGCGGCGTCGCGCGCTGAATGTTCGGCCGCGCGGGTGATCAGGCCTGCGGCTGAACATTCGGCCTGCGGGAGCTTGTCGAGCCGTGCGCGAACCAGGCAAAACGTAACATTGCATAGCGCTCCGTAACGGAATTTCGCGAAACCGCCCTTACGGAGCGACTCGCTCTAATACGCTGCTGCCAAGTCGGACGGACTGGCGCTTCCTCGGCTGAGTAGTCGCAGCTCAGTGGATCAGGCCAGGGCAGGGCGTCCGAAACATCGCTGTCTACACACAAAAGGACGCGCACGTGAACTTGAAGAGAATGACCCCAGCAATCGCCGCGCTCGCGGCTGTAGGACTGCTCGTGTCGAGCTGCAGCAGCGATAGTGGTTCGGACCCGTCCGAGAACGCCGCGACCGGAGATCCGATCAAGGTAGGTCAGATCGCTCCGATCGAGGCGCCGGGGCTCGGCTCCGCCGCTTACGCCGCCGGCATGGTCGCATCGGTCGACGCTTTCAACGATCGGGGCGGCGTGAACGGACGCCCCCTCGAGCTGATTCAGTGCGACTCCATGGGTGATCCGAACAAGGAGGTCGACTGCGCGAACAAGATGGTCTCCGAGGGGGCCGTCGCGACGCTCGCGGACTTCACTCCGGTTTCGTCGGAGGCATCGTCGAAGATCCTGCTGGACGCCGGAATCGCCCGCATCGGGCTGAACCCGGTGAACATGGCCGACTTCACCGCGACCAACGTCTACACGCCGTTCTCCGGTTCACTGCTCAACCTGTACGGAATGATCGACATGCTGGTGGCACAGGGCAAGACCAAGCTTTCCTTGATGCGCCCCGACCTTCCGGTAACCGCCCAGCTGGTCGGCTTGCTGACCCCTGCGGTGCAGGCCAAGGGGGCGGAGATCGTCAACGACGTCGCAGTGGGTACCGGTGCGACCGACTACACCCAATTCATCGCGGCGGCAGAACGAAACGGCGCGCAGGGCGTGATCATGGCGCTGGGCGCGGCCGACGCGAACCCGATCGCGCAGTCGTTCGAGCAGCTCGGATCGAAGCTGACTTTCGCGTTGGGGTCGGCGGGCTTCTCCCAGGCGGACCTGCAGGATCTCGGCACCTTCGCCACGTCCTCGACGTACACCGGCCCGACTCCCGCAGCGTCGTCGAGCACCGACGACTTTCCCGGTCTGAAGGATTTCCTGGCAGACATGGAGAAGTCCGGTAAGGACGAACTGGGGCGCGAGAACCTCAACGGCGACGCGATGAACCCGTGGTTGACGGTGCGCGCATTCGGTGAGGTCGCAAAGGATCTCAAGGATGTCAACAAGAACACGGTCATGCAGGGATTCGAGAATGCCAAGGCCCTTGACATGGCGGGCCTTGTGCCCGCTTGGACGCCGAGTGCGGTCGAGCCGTTCGGGATCTTCCAGCGCGTCTCGAACTCGATGATGTACCGGATGACGTTCGACGGTGACGTTGTCATCACCGATCCGGTTCAGTACGACCTGCGCAACCCTACTGCCTGAGCTGAATTCACCCTGGAGATTGACGAATGACTGAGTTCCTACAGTTTGCGATTCTCGGCCTGGGGGCGGGCTCTGCCTACGCGCTCCTGGCGCAGGGCATCGTGCTGGTTTATCGCGGTTCCGGGGTGGTGAACTTCGCGCAAGGCGCGATCGCCATGGTGGGGGCCTACTTCAGTTTGGAAACCCTTCAGCGCGATCATGATTGGGGCCTGGTTCCGGCTTTCCTCGTGGCAACGGTAGTGGCTGGACTGATCGGACTGGCATTTCAGCTGCTGGTGTTGCGGTGGCTCACCAATGCCGCGCCGATCGTCCGGCTGGCCGCCACCCTCGGCTTGATGGTGATCCTGCAGGCCGGGGTGCAGCAGTACTACGGCAGCACCCCGATCCGGGTGCGTGCCTTCCTGCCCGACGACGCGTATCACTGGGGAGGTGTTGTGGTACAGCAGGATCGGATGATCCTGCTGGGTATCGCGGTGCTGTCGACGGCGGCGCTGTGGGCCTGGACCACGTTCACCCGGGTGGGCTTGGCCATTACCGCGGCCGCCGAGCACGAGCGAGCGGCCGCTGCGCTCGGCTGGTCTCCGCAGCGTCTGGCAACGTTGACCTGGACCGTTGGCGGAGCGCTCGCCGGCGGCGCGGGAATCCTGGTGGCGCCCTTGACCGGGCTCACTCCGTCGGCGTTTGTGGTGATCGTGACGGTCTCGGCGCTTGCCGCGGCTTTGCTCGGTGGTTTCCGCTCCTTCCCACTCACTCTGCTCGGCGGATTGTTGCTGGGTGTGGGTGAGAGCCTGGTCGTCCTGTATCAGGACGGCCTGCGGGATCTCCTCGGGATGGAGACGCTCACCGGCGTCAATCGGGCAGTGCCGTTCGCGGTGATCCTGGTGGTGCTCGTTGTGCGGGGGAAGGGGTTGCCGCTGCGCAGTCATGTTTCCGAGCGGCTGCCCAAACTCGGATCAGGCGAGATCCGTTGGGCAGGTGTCATACTCGGAGTTCTGGTGGCTGTCGGCATTATTGCGGCCGGTGGCGACTGGCTGCGGTCCTTGACGCTGACTCTGGCTGCGGCGGTGTTCCTGCTCTCGATCGTGGTCCTGACGGGTTTTGCCGGCCAGCTCTCGCTCGCCCAGTACACCGTCGGTGGCCTTGGTGCGCTGTTCGCCGCGCGGCTCGTCGGGCAGGCCGGTTGGCCACTGGTGCCGGCGGCGCTGGTGAGCGTGGTGGCGGTGATTGTGATCGGGGTGGTGTTCGCGCTGCCGGCGTTGCGAACGCGGGGTGTGAATCTGGCGGTTGTCACACTGGGGCTCGGGTTCACCATCCAGGAGATGGTGTTCAACAATCCGACCTTCACCGGCGACAAGCTCGAGGGTTCGGTGAAGATCAACCAGCTGAGCCTGTTCGGGCTGGAGGTGACGCCAACGCGTTACCCCGAGCGGTGGGCTCTGCTGTGCCTCGTAGCGCTGGTGCTGTGTGCACTGATGGTCGCGAATTTGCGACGCTCGCGCACCGGCAGACGGTTGATCGCTGTGCGGACCAACGAGCGAGCGGCGGCGTCGCTCGGGATCAGCGTGTTTGCCGTCAAGATCTACGCGTTTGCGTTTGCAGCCGGTTTGGCTGCTGTGGCAGGCATTCTCCTCGGTCTACGCAACACCGCGGTCACCTATCTCGAGTTCAACGTGTTCGCGTCGATCAATGCCGTAGTCCAGACGGTGACCGGCGGCCTCGGCTTTGTACTGGGTAGCGTCATCGGTGCGCTGATGGCGCCGGGAGCGCTGTTCAGCCGACTGCTCTCGGGCTTGGCTATGGCCGCACTGCTCGGCGGTGTGATCCTCATTGTCACTCTGCTCACCAATCAGAACGGTATCGCCGACATGATTTCGCGCGGGCTTCGGTCGGTTCCAGGGCTGAGCACGCTCGGCACCCGCAAAAAGGGCCGTGGTCATCAACTTTCGGATGAATCGCCAACTGGTTCGGTAACCCCGACGCCATTGATCGTACGGGGATTGACGGTGCGATTCGGCGGCGTCGTCGCGGTCGACGGTGTCGACCTCGATGTTGCTCCGGGGCAAGTGGTAGGTCTGATCGGACCCAACGGGGCCGGGAAGACCACGGTGATCGACGCGATCACCGGATTTGTCAGCCCAGCGGCGGGGCAACTCACCCTGGGGGACAACAACATCACCGGGTGGTCCACTGCGCGCAGGTCCAAAGGTGGGCTCCGCCGCTCCTTCCAGTCGCTCGAGCTGTTCGAGGACGTCACCGTCGGGGAGAACATCCATGCCGGCGCCGACGAATCGACTTGGCGCACATGGGTTACCGATCTGATTCGCCCCGGCCGTCATCCACTCTCACCGAGTGCGTCGACCGTTGTGCGGGACTTCGAGTTGGAGAACGATCTGGACAAGTTACCGGGCGAACTGTCGTACGGTCGGCGACGGCTGGTGGGCATCGCCCGAGCGGTTGCCTCCGCACCGTCCGTCATCCTGCTCGACGAGCCGGCAGCCGGACTGGACGACGCCGAGAGCCGTGAACTCGCAGTTGCCATCCGGCACTTGGCCGTACAACGCGGCGCGGGGGTGCTTCTCGTCGAACACGACATGGGACTCGTGATGTCCACGTGCGATCGGATCGTGGTGCTCGAAGCCGGCCGGGTGATCGCGTCCGGAACACCGGACGAGATTGCCTCCAGCCCGGCTGTCCGCGACGCCTATCTGGGTACCGACATCGAGACGACAACGGAGGCAACACGATGACAAGCACCAGTGAGAAGACGGTGGCGGCGGACGTTGTCCTCGAATGCCGTGGCCTGAGTGCGGGTTACGCGGGGGCGGTGGTCTGCCGTGACCTCGACATCACGGTGCGATCGGGGGAGGTGGTGGCACTTATCGGCGCCAACGGCGCCGGCAAGTCCACCACCATGCTCACCGTGGCCGGAGAACTTGCCCCGATATCGGGCGAGATCTCGGTACTCGGCTCCAGTCGGCGTTCGTCCCTGTCGTCGTTGGCGCGTCGCGGTCTGAGCTACGTGACCGAGGAACGGTCCGTGATCATGGGCCTGACCGGGGCCGAGAACCTCCGCCTGGCAGGTGTATCCGCAGACGCAGCCTGCGCGATATTCCCCGAGTTGCGCGCTCTCCTGAAGCGTCCGGCAGGCCTACTGTCAGGTGGTGAACAACAGATGCTGACGCTGGCCAGAGCGCTGGCCCGGGAACCTCGTCTCCTGCTGGCCGACGAACTGTCGCTTGGGCTTGCGCCGCAGATCGTGCAGCGCCTACTCGCCGTGGTGCGGGAGGCCGCGGACCGCCAGGGTCTCGGTGTACTCCTCGTCGAACAACACGTGCGGCAGGTGCTCGCGGTAGCGGATCGGGTGTACGTCCTGCGCCGAGGCGCAGTGATGATGGAAGGCACCGCAGCAGAGATCGGTGCGGACCTCGACGCCGTGCAACGTGCCTATCTGGCGCAGAGTCCAACGAGCACAGAGCAATAGGCTCCAGTGCGCAGAACTTCAGCCGAACCTGGCCACCAGAGCCGCCCGGTCGAGTTTGCCTGGGCCACGGAGGGGGAGTGCGTCCACGACGAACAGCTCGCGCGGCGCTGCGGTCACATCGAGAGTGCGCTGAGCGTGGGCGCGCAATTCTTCGAGCGTCGGGGGTGCGCCTTCGGGTACAACGCACACCACGACCCGTTGGCCGAGGCGCGGATCGGCGACGCCGATGACAGCGCACTCCCGAACAGCGGGATGATCAGCGAGTGCGGCTTCGACGACCTGCGGCACCACTGTCAGCCCGCCGGTGGAGATCGCTTCGTCGAGGCGTCCGCTGATGCGCAGTACGCCGTCGACTACCGATCCGGCGTCGTCGGTGCGAAACCAGCCGGGCTCGGAAAAGGCCGGGTGATCCGGGAGTCCACGATACCCGGACGCGAGCATCGGCCCGCCCAGCAGAACTCGGCCGTTGTCGATGCGAATCTTTGCCCCGGACAACGGGATTCCGTCGTACACGCATCCGCCGGCGGTTTCGCTCATGCCGTAGGTTCGCACAACTTCGATGCCCGCCGTGGCGGCTTGCTCGAGAACCGGTACGGGAGTTGCGGCTCCACCGAGCAGTACGGCGTCGAGGGAGGCAAGCGCGTCGACAGCACTGGGATCTGACAGCGCTTTGACCAACTGTGTCGGGACCATCGACGTGTACTTTCGCGGGCCACTCATCGCGGCAACCGCAGCGGGAAGCGCGGCGGGATCAAAACCCGAGCTGACGTCGACGACAACGGGTTCGGTTCCGGCGAGAGCGCTGCGCAGCAGAACCTGCATGCCCGCGATGTGGTGCGGCGGAAGGACAAGTAGCCAGGAACCGGGCCCGCCGAGGTACTCGTGGGTGGCCTCGCCGCTCGCGCGTAGTGCGTCGGCGCGCAGCATCGCTCCCTTCGGAGTCCCGGTGGTTCCCGATGTCGCCACAACCAGGGCAATGCCGTCGTCGATGGGTTCGCCGGGATGCAGAGCGTCGGAGAGCCTGGCTCTCTCGCGCGAATCAGCGGCCGGGACAGGGAGAACGGCGGGGCCTGTGCCGTCGAGTATCCGGGCGATGTGCGGCAAGACTTCGAGGGCGGACGCGCCCTGCGGAATCGGTAGTGCTTCGAGGGTATTCATCGTCGAACGTCCGGTCCGGCCAGCGGCCAGCCGCCGGCAGCAAGATGACTGCGGACACGATCGACGTCGGTCTCCAGCGGCATCTCGTTGGTGATCTTGGTGATCAGGACCTGGATGTCGGTCTTCTCGATCGGGAGATCACCGTCTTCGATCAACGCGTCGGCAACCGCGTCGACTTCCGTTTCCGAGAGTCGACGCGTCAGCAGAGCAAACAACGGAATGTAGTCCTGTTCGGGAACGCCGTTGGGATAGCCGGCCCGCAACCAACCGACTATCGAGGTGAGGAAGGGCGGAAGGGCCATGACGTCAGCTCACATCTCGAACTTCATGTTCGGCGTTGTCGTCGAAGACGGGCCACCCGCCTGCGCGCAGACGCGCAGTCACACGTTCGACGTCCTCTTCGGAGGATTCCTCGTGGAGGATCCCCTCGATGATCGCCCGGAGCGTGTCGTAGTCGACGTGCCGATCCGGAACTTCGTGCGCGGATTCGATGGACATCGCGACGACCTGTTCGATTTCCTCGTCGGTCAGGCGTCGACGCAATACGGCGAGCAGCGCAAAATGATCTTTGTCCGGGATTCCTTCGGGGTATCCCGCCCGCAGCCAGTCGAGCACGCTGCGCAATGAATACTTGCTCAAATCCTCGGCCTCTTTTTCGTTTCGGTGGTGGAGTCGGATCGCCCTTGCGCCGGATTCAGAAGACGTTGATTCCGAACGTGCTGGCCAGGAAGTTCTTCATCAGCAGCAGTATCCCAGCGAAGATCGTGATCAGCACGACGGCAAAGCACAGATAGGCTCCGGCCTTGCCGAGCGCAGTCGGCCCGTCGGAGCCGTCGGCGTTCTGCAGACTCAGCGATTTGAGGCCGAGCGCAAAGATCGCGGGCAATCCGGCGCCGAAGAGCAGGCCGACGGCAACTACCTGCCAGAGTGATTCGAGAGTGTCGGTGAGGAGATGCATTCTCGTCTGCCCTTTCAGGAGTTGTGGGTGGTCTCGGGGGTCGGTGTCGGATCTGCGACGGGCACAGCTTGATTCTCGTCCCACTCAGCGGTCACGTTGGCCGCGTCGACAGGTTCTTTACGCGAACGCACGTACATGAAGATCGCAAACGCGATCAGGGCGGCGAAGACGACCAGAACACCGGCGAGTCCGCCGATGAAATGTGCGATGGCCCAGCAGATCGCGCCGACGATTGCGGCCGACGGGAGAGTGATCAGCCACGCGGCACCCATGCGTCCGGCGACGCCCCAGCGAACTTCAGCGCCCTTGCGGCCGAGGCCGGTGCCGAGGATGGATCCGGTGGCAACGTGAGTCGTGGACAGCGGGAGTCCGAGGTGGCTCGACGTAAGAATGATTGCGGCCGAGGATGCTTCGGCAGCTAGTCCCTGAGGTGCGGAAATCTCGACGAGACCCTTGCCGAGTGTGCGAATGATTCGCCATCCGCCGAGGTAGGTACCCAACGCAATTGCGACGGCACACGTGAACTTGACCCAGAACGGCATCTCCGTCTCGGCGGTGATGGATCCGTGAGCCACCAAGGCCAAAAAGATGACGCCCATTGTCTTCTGGGCGTCATTGGTGCCGTGCGCAAGGGAGATCAGTGAAGCGGTTCCGATCTGACCGAAACGGAATCCGCGCTCACGCTCGTCTTCCTTGACGGACGCGGTGATCCGGTAGACGAGCTTGGTGCCGACGCCGGCAACCAGTGCCGCCACCACGGGGGCCAGGAGTGCCGGAACGACAACCTTGGTGAGGACGCCACCCCACTCGACGCCGCCCATTCCGATGGACGCGATCGCCGCGCCGATCAGACCGCCGAACAGCGCGTGGGACGAACTCGACGGGAGGCCGAGCAACCACGTCGCCAAGTTCCAGATGATGCCGCCGACCAGACCGGCAAAAACGATCAGAAGAAGGTCCTGTCCGCTGACCGCGCCCAGGTTGACGACGCCTTTGGCGACCGTCGCCGCAACCTCGACGGACAGGAAGGCGCCAACCAAGTTCAGGATTGCGGAGAGTGTGACCGCGACCTTCGGTTTGAGTGCGCCGGTGGCAATGGATGTGGCCATTGCATTGCCTGTGTCGTGAAATCCGTTCGTGAAATCGAACGCGAGGGCGGTGACAACTACCACCAGGAGGATTACGAGCTCTGCGGTCACAACGTGAATTGTGCGTATCGAACGCGTAAATGTACAGCCAACGAGATGTGACCTTCCGTGACATGAGGTAGAGGCGGGCGCGTGGGCTGCGCTACCGCAGCTGAGGGCGTGTTCAGTGACACTGCTCCGAACTCTTGTGTTGCGTTTCACTTTTCCGTCTCACTGACCGGGAAAGCACATTCGTCGCGTTTTGATCGCTGATTACCTACGGCACTGAGCGCGCTGTTCGGCAGCGCACGTGTGTGAGAAGGAGAGTTTCGAAGTGAAGCCCAACAAGACCGCGAAGCTGGTTGTGGCACTGGCCGCAACTGCTGCATTGGTCTCTGCCTGTGCAGGCGACCGCGGTGACGACCCGTCGGCAACGTCGAACGGTGCATCCGTTGCGACGGCCGACGTTGCGTCGAAGAGTTCCGATGCCAAGTTCGGAACCCTGGATTCGCCGTGCGGCGACGGAGATGCGAAGGGCGCGACGGATCAGGGTGTCAGCGACACCGAGATCAAGATCGGCTTCGGCGACGACCGCGGCTACGTGAAGTCGCCAGGCCTCAACAAGGAGATGAGTGACGCGGTCAACGCCCTCATCTCGTGGTGCAACGATCAGGGCGGCATCAACGGCCGCAAGGTTGTCGGTACCGACTACGACGCGGCGATGACGCAGGCCAATTCGGTCATGCAGGAAGCCTGCGCCAGCCAGTTCATGTTGGTCGGCCACGGATTTGCAATGGACCAGACAGCAGAGCAGACCCGTGTGGCCTGCAACATGGTTGCCGTTCCCGGATTCACGGTGTCGCCCGACGCCGCCAACGGACCGATGACGTTTCAGGGTGTCCCGTTCCCCGTCGACTACGCCAACGGTTCGCAGTGGTTCCAGATGGCCGAGATGCATCCGGACCTGCTGAACGACTTCGACGTCGTCAACAGCACGATGCCGACGATCATCACCTCCACCAACAAGATTCGGTCCATCGCCCAGGCTGCGGGCTTCAAGCTCAAGGACTGCGGCGTGACCCTGAACTACGAGGGCGAATCCAGCTACGTGCCGTTTGCCGAGAAGTTCAAGGAATGCGGTGCCAAGGGCATCTGGACCTCGCGTTCGGCCAGCCCGGCCGAGCTGAACTTCGTCAAGTCTCTCGATCAGGTCGGGATCGATCCGATCTTCTTCGGTGAGGCCACCTGGTACGGCGAGTCCATCGCGTCCTGGAACAAGGACACCGGCCTGCTCGACAACCTGAACGCCGGCATGACCTTCCAGATGCTCGAGAACGCGGACAAGGTTCCCGCTGTCAAGAAGTACGTCGACCTGGTCAACGAGCAGGGCGGCAAGACGGCACTTCTCGGTATGCAGGCTGCATCGTCGTTCCTGCTGTGGGCCACCGCTGCGGATGAGTGCGGCAGCGACCTGACGCGCCAGTGCATGGTCAACGAACTCTCGAAGATCGACGACTGGGACGGCGGCGGATTGCATGCCGCTACCGATCCGGGCAAGAACATGCCGGCCACCTGCGGTCTCATGACGTCACTGAAGGGCGCCGAATACTCACAGGCGTTCCCGACGACGGCAGGCGAGTTCAAGTGCGACCCGAAGTACATGGTTGCCACGGACAAGAGCACGTGGGGCACCGATCTGGATGCCGATCGCATCTCCACGAAGTACCAGAACGCGAATGTGATCAAGCCGCAGTCCTGATCCACCTGAGGAAGGTGGCGCGCTCCGTGTGTTTCGAGTGCGCGCAGTGTGCCGCCTTTCCTCCCCTAACGAGGGTTCAGTTATGAACACTTTTGTCACTTTCACGATCCTGGGTTTGGTCCTGGGATCGGTGTATGCGATCGCCGCTTCCGGGTTGGTGCTCACGTACAACACGTCCGGAATTTTCAATTTCGCGCACGGCGCTCAGGCGATGCTCGGTGCGTTCATCTACTGGCAGTTGCGGTACGGCTGGGAACTCCCGACCGTGGTTGCGTTGCTGATTTCTTTGGTTGTGGTCGGCCCGTTGATGGGGCTGGGCCTGTATCTGTTCATCATGAAGGGCCTGCGCGATACGGCGGAGGTCACCAAAATTGTTGTCACGGTGTCGATCCTGCTGGGTATGCTCTCGATCTCGCATTGGTTCTGGCATCCGGAGACCGCGCGCACTATGCAGATGTTCTTCGGTGATCAGTCCAAGATCACGGTGTTCGGTGCGAGCATCCGCTACCACGAGTTGATCTGCATCCTCGTCGCGATCGGTATCGCGGTGGGTCTGCGGATCCTGTTCACCAAAACCCGCGCCGGTGTCGCGATGCGCGGTGTCGTCGACGATCCGGATTTGTTGCGCCTGAACGGCCATAACCCGGAACGCCTCGCCGCGTTGTCGTGGGCGATGGGATCGACGTTGGCGGTGTTGGCGGGTATCTTGATCACCCCGATCAGCGGCGGCACCCTCGAAGCGAACATGTTGACGCTGTTGGTGATCGACGCGTTTGCCGCCGCGATGTTCGGCCGGTTGCGCAGTATTCCGCGCACGTTTGTCGGCGCCGTGGTTCTCGGTCTGGCCGGTACGTACGTGTTGGCGTACTTCCCGACAAGTTGGAGTTGGACGTCGAATTTCCGTGTCTCCCTGCCGATGATCGCGCTGTTCGTGGTGCTGATCGTGCTGCCGCAGGACCGTCTGCGCGGCGCTGTCACCCGTACCCGCGAGCGGTATCACGTCCCGACGGTCCGCAAGGCCGTCATCTGGGGTGTCGCGCTCATTGTCATCGTGTATCTGCTGCGTCTGCTGATGGTGACGTCGGCGATCACGACGTTGACGATCGGGATGACGTTCGCGATCATCGCGCTTTCGCTGACGTTGTTGACCGGGTATGCCGGTGAATTGAACTTGGCGCCGGTCTCTTTCGGTGCCATCGCCACCATCGTGGCGTTCCATTTCGGTATCTCCGGTAGCGGGTTGGCGGCGCATCTGAACCTGTGGGGCATCGTCGTCGGTGTGCTTGTCACCGCCGTCATCGGTGGTCTCGTCGCGTTGCCGGCGCTGCGTCTGCGCGGGTTGTATCTGGCTTTGGCGACGATGGCGTTCGGTGTGTTCCTCTCCAACATGGTCCTGCGTGATACCACCGAACACGAGATGTTCGGCATCCGGTACTCGCTGTTCAAGGACGGCAACATCGCGATCCCGCCGCTCAAGGTGGGGCCGCTCGATCTCAGTAACGACACGGTATTCCTGATGACCGTCACGGCACTGTTCTCCGTGCTCGGTGTCGGAGTGATCGCGTTGCGCAACAGCGGTTACGGCCGTCGTCTCGCCGCGATGAAGGACAGCCCCGCCGGATCGGCGATGCTCGGCCAGTCGTTGGTTCGGCTCAAGCTGAGCGTGTTCATGATCTCCTCCGGCATCGCCGGATTGGGCGGCATCCTGATGTCGAGCGCGATGGGCTCGGTCTCGGGGGAGAGCTTCGCGATCATGGTCTCGCTGTCGTTGCTGATGCTCACCGTCGTCGCCGGAATCGGCTACGTCAGTGGCGCCCTGTTCGGTGGTTTGATGGCGGGCATCGGTTTTGCCGTCATCATGGTCTCGTTCACCAACCTCGCGTCGGCGCAGCCCGAACTCGAGGGAATGTGGCTGCTGCTCGGCAACATCGCGGCAGTGAGCCCGGCGTTGATCGGTATCGGGGTCGGCGCGAACCCCAGCGGCACCATCCACCAGGTCGTCGAAGGGTACCGCCGTTTGATGAACGCCACACCGGTCCTCTACGGCGGCGCCGCCGTGATCGCGGTGACGTATCTGCTCGCCCTGGGTGGGGTGCTCGGGAACTGGTGGTTTGCCTCCATCACCATCGCGGTGGTGTTCCTGTTGCCGGTGATCGGTGAAATGGTCATGCCGGCAGCAGTTCTCACCCCCGAGGAGTTGGCGGCGAAGAAGACGCTGGTCCCGGAAGAGGTCGGGATCGACGTCCCGTACAGCGACGAGGTGCGCGGCGAACTCGACCGTGAACTCGGCATCGACCTCGTCAAATCCGAAAAGGAGTTGGCCGCTCATGTCTGAGACACCTTTGCTCGAAACCCGCGGTGTCACGGTACGTTTCGGTGGCCACGTGGCCGTCAAGGATGTGTCCCTGACGGTGGCCCCGGGAACGGTGACCGGGTTGATCGGCCCGAACGGCGCCGGGAAGACCACCCTGTTCAACACCATCACCGGGTTGCAGAAACCGACGTCGGGACAGGTCTTCCTCGATGGCGTGGACGTGACGAAGTTGGCGCCGCACAAGCGCGCCAACAAAGGTTTGGCGCGCACGTTCCAGCGCCTCGAGTTGTTCGTCTCGTTGTCGGTGCGCGACAACCTGCGCGTCGCCGGCGACATCCACAAGGCGAACAGCGGCAACAAGATCGACGTCGACGCCGAAACGGATCGACTGCTCGAGCTGACCGGCCTGAGCGATGTAGCGGCCAAGGATGTCTCCGACATCCCCACCGGCCGCGCCCGAGTCGTCGAGGTCGCGCGGGCCTTGATGACGAACCCGCGGATTCTGCTTCTCGACGAGCCGGCATCGGGTCAGACCGAGCAGGAAACGGAGGTGTTCGCGCAGATGCTCACCGACCTCGCCGCCGGGGGTCTGGGAATTTGTCTGGTCGAGCACGATATTCCGTTGGTGATGAAGGTGTGCTCGACGATTCACGTACTCGACTACGGAGCGGTGTTGGCCACGGGTGATCCGGAGAAGATCCGCACCGACCCCGAAGTGATCGCCGCGTACATCGGCACCGAGGAGGAAGCAGTATGACCGCAGCAACGATCGACCCGGCAGCGGCCGAAACACCGCGTCCGGAGCCGTTGCTCGAATTATCGGGTGTGCGTGCCGGTTACGGGGCCATCGAAGTCCTCCACGGCGTGGACCTCGTCCTGCAGCCCGGCGCCGTTGTCGCGTTGCTCGGCCCGAACGGCGGCGGAAAAACCTCCACGTTGAAGGTGTGCTCCGGTGTCCTACCGGTCACACGCGGGGAGTTCAAACTCGCCGGACGGGTCGTCAACGGAATCGAAGCGTCCGAACTCGCCCGGTTGGGTGTGTGTTCCATCCCGGAAGGCCGTGGGATCTTCGCGAACCTGTCGGTGCGGGAGAACCTGTGGATCGCCACCGGAACCGGAGCCTCCCTCGCGGACCTGGAAGAGGTTGCGTACACACGTTTCCCGATCCTGGGGGAGCGTCGGAGTCAGTTGGCGGGTTCGATGTCCGGCGGTGAGCAGCAGATGCTCGCGCTCTCGCGGGCATTGGGAACTCATCCGACGGTGTTGCTGCTCGACGAGTTGTCGATGGGTCTGGCACCACGGATTGTCTCGCAAATGTACGACGTGGTGGGTTCACTTGCCGCGGAAGGTATTTCCATCCTCGTGGCGGAGCAGTTCGCGCGGGCGGTGTTGCCGATCGCGACGTCGGCGGCGTTGATGTTGCAGGGTCGCGTTACTCGGGTCGGTGACCCGCATGAGATCGAAGAAGAACTTTCTACCAGTTATCTAGGAGGATGACGATGACGACAGTTGAAGATCGCCGTGATGAGTTCAAGAAGAACATCACCGACCTCAAACTCGACAAGGGACAGTCCGGTGGCGACGCGAAAACACTGTTCGGCGGCCTGATCCTGATGGTGGTGGGGGTAGTCGGCGCGTTTGTCCTCTACATCTCCTCGCTCACGGAATCGGATCTGCGCAACATCGCGTCGTACCAGATCTTGGCTATCGCGTTCCTGGCGTTGACGGTCATCGGAGCGGCGATGTTCATCGCCGCGTCCGTCGCGAAGGTCCTGCGGTTGTGGCTGGTGCGTCAGCTGCTCGAAGGCCAGGCCCAGACCGATCAGATCGCACAGGCACTGAACACACGCATCTGAACCCAGCTCAACTGAAAATGCCCGCCACGGAAACCGTGGCGGGCATTTCGTGCGCTCGGAGACTACTGCGGCGTTCGGGAGTCGCGTCGGATCGGATGATCGTCCGGAATCTGCACCATGACGATCGGCGTCCCGTCTGGATCGGCGATCCACATCTCGTGAAGACCCCACGGTTCCTGACGTGCCTCTCGGGCAATCTTGACTCCGGCGAGCACCAGTTCCGTTTGCACGGCCGTGAGATCGCGAACCTGCAGCCAGATCGCGCCCCGGAACCCACCGTTGCCTGCGGCGCCGTGTGCGGCGATCTCGATCAACCCCTGTCCGGCGAAGAACACTGTGCCGCCGGGGTATTCACGGGCGATAGCCAACCCGAGGGTGTCTCGGTAGAAGCTCAGAGTCAGCTCGTAGTCGTCGGGGCGCAATATCGTTCGGCTGCTCAGAATCTCCACGGAACCATCCTTCCACGTCTCGCTCGGCGATATCAGAAATGCTCGGCAATCAGAAATACCAGGGGTACGGCGACCAGTCGGGATCGCGCTTCTCGAGGAAGGAATCGCGGCCCTCGACGGCTTCGTCGGTCATGTATGCCAAACGTGTTGCCTCACCGGCAAATAGCTGCTGGCCGACCAGGCCGTCGTCCTGCAGATTGAATGCGTACTTGAGCATGCGCTGAGCTTGCGGGGACTTGCCGTTGATCTTGCCTGCCCACTCGATGGCAACGTTCTCGAGTTCGGCGTGATCGACAACCTTGTTGACCGCGCCCATCTGGTGCATTTCCTCAGCGGAATAGGTGTCGCCGAGGAAGAAGATTTCGCGAGCGAACTTCTGGCCCACCATCTTTGCGAGGTAAGCGCTGCCGTACCCGCCGTCGAAGCTTCCGACGTCGGCATCGGTTTGCTTGAAGCGGGCATGTTCACGACTCGCGAGGGTGAGGTCGCAGACGACGTGCAGGCTGTGTCCGCCGCCGGCGGCCCAACCGTTGACCAGGCAGATGACCACCTTGGGCATGAAACGAATCAATCGCTGCACTTCCAGGATGTGGAGGCGTCCGGCACGAGCCTTGTCGACGGTGTCGGCCGTTTCGCCTTCCGCATACTGGTAGCCGCTGCGGCCACGGATGCGCTGATCGCCGCCGGAGCAGAAGGCCCAGCCGCCGTCCTTCTCGCTCGGTCCGTTGCCGGTGAGCAGCACGGCGCCGACGTCGGACGTCATCCGGGCATGGTCGAGTGCCCGGTACAGCTCGTCGACGGTGTGTGGGCGGAAGGCATTACGTACTTCGGGGCGGTCGAAGGCGATACGAACGGTGCCTTGACTGACATGCCGGTGATACGTGATGTCGGTGAGATTCTCGAATCCGGGAACGGGGCGCCAAAGCTGCGGGTTGAAGGTCACGTAGGTCACGATAGAGGCAGGCATCGTAACCCCGACGAGTACCTGGAGTAGAACATGTTCCCCCACGCGCTAACGTGCAGGTCATGAGCGAACCCACCGTAGAAGGCAAGGAGACCGTCGTTCCCGACGAGCGTCGAGGCGGTTTCCCGGTCTTCCGCCACACACCTGCAGGTCCCGACTTCGGTCGTTTCGTCGAGGCGATGCGCAGGTTGCAGGACCTGGCGGTGTCGACGCACGTCCCTGACGAAGTTCTCGCGGAGATCGCCACGCAAGCGGAGGAACTTGCCGATCGACTGGCCCCGCACGAGGTGCCCGAAGGGGCGTCGCCTGCAGGCTCGAATATTCAGTTGCCTGGTCGCGGCAGTCTCCTCATGCCGCCCTGGACAATCGAGAGATTCGACGCCGAAGGTGTGCGCAGCACCGGCATGTTCCGCCGCTATCACCTCGGTGGCAACGGCGCGGCGCACGGCGGAATCGTGCCGTTGCTGTTCGACGACATCTTCGGCATGACCACCCACGCGGGTGGCCGCCCGATGTCGCGAACCGGTTACCTGCACATCAACTACCGCGCGATCACCCCGCTGAACACGCAATTGGTGATCGAAGGAAAAGTGGATCGGGTGGAGGGCCGTAAGACGTTTGTCAGTGCACGGCTGACCGACCTCGACGGAAAGCTACTTGTCGACGGTGACGCGCTCATGATCGAGCTACTCCCCGGTCAGCCCTGACATGTCTCCCATCTTCGAGTTGCCGTCGTTCGACGATCTGATCGCCGACGCAGTTGTGGTGAGTTTGCCGATGCGGGTGCGTTTTCGCGGGATCACGACGCGTGAGGCGCTGCTTCTGCGCGGCCCGGCAGGATGGGGGGAGTTCGCTCCGTTTGTCGAGTACGACGACGAGGAAGCCGCGCACTGGCTGCGCGCCGGCATCGAAGCCGCGTGGCTCGGCCCCCCGCCTGCGATTCGGGCCACGGTGCCGGTCAACGCCACGGTTCCCGCGATCGACGCGTCGGCGGTGCCGGAATTGTTGGAGCGTTTTCCCGGATCGCGAACAGCCAAGATCAAGGTCGCCGAAAAAGGACAGTCGTTGGCGGATGACATTGCCCGGGTGAACGAGGTCCGTCGGCACATCCCCAATGTGCGTGTCGACGCAAACGGTGGGTGGAGCGTCGACGAGGCCGTTGTGGCGCTGCGGGCGCTGACCGAAGGCGGTGAACTCGAGTACGCGGAGCAGCCGTGCGCAAGCGTCGAGGAACTGGTGCGGGTGCGCGCAGCGGGGACGGGTGTGCGGATTGCCGCGGACGAGAGCATCAGGCGCGCGGAAGATCCGCTGCGAGTGGTGCGCGCTGGGGGAGCAGACGTCGCGATAGTGAAGGTGCCCCCGCTCGGCGGTATGCGCGCGGTGGTCGCGTTGAGTACTCAACTGGCCGAGTACGGCGTGCCGGTGGTGGTGTCCAGTGCGCTCGATACGGCAGTCGGGATGGCGTCGGGGCTCGCGGCCGCAGCTGCGTTGCCCGAGTTGCCGTTTGCGTGCGGATTGGGCACTGGCGGGCTGTTCGTCCGGGACGTCGCAGTTATCGATCCGGCAATCTCGGGTGCTCTGTCCGTCGGCGCGGTCGAGCCTGATCCGTCGATCCTCGCGCAGCTGACGGCCACGCCCGAACGCACCGCGTGGTGGCTGGGCCGCGTCCGCCGCTGTCATCGGATACTCGATCAACGAGGCGCGATGAATTTCGTATAGTGTCGGGCCCGACCTGATGAACATCAGTCAAGAATGAAGGGATCGAAAGTGGTTGCAGCTCTGAACGAAACCCTGCTCGAGGATTCACGGCTTCCCGCGGTCGTCGCGGACGTGCAGACCTTGATCGACGCAGAGGTTTCGGATAAGTCGGGGGCCTCAGGGCTAGCTCTCAAGGGCGGCTACGGCGCAGTCAAGAAGGTGAGCCCGTCCATCGTGCCGGACGCAGTCACCGCACTTCTGCCCGAATTCGTGGCAAAGCTCGAGCCGTACTGGCAGGAATTCTCCGCCTCGGGCGGCGGAAGCTTCGCGGAGTTCATCACGGCTCGCGGCGACGCCGTTGCCAACTCACTGCTCCAGGTGACGGACGAGCGCATCGAAGGCAGCGACAAGGCCGTCGTCAAGTCGATGTACTCCAAGCTGCGTGGTTCGGCGCAGAAGCACGTAACGGCCGCACTGCCGCGTCTGGGTGATCTGATCCAGAAGCACGCCGCATAAGTTCGACCAGCACGACACAGAGCGGCCCGGGAGGTTTCACTCCCGGGCCGCTCTTCGTTGTGCCAGATCAGTTCGCAGCGTGGCCGTCGCGCCAGAACCCGGTGAACGTGATGTCGGTTTTCGGGAACTTGCGGTCGTTCACGAGGTGGCGTCGTAGCCCGGTGGTGAGGGCCTGCTCGCCGGCGACAAACGTGTACGACGGCCCTTCGGGAAGTTCGGCCGCGCGAACAGCCTCGAGGGCAAGTGCTCCGGGCTTGGTGTCTGCGTCTTCCCGGATGATCCAATGCACGTTCACGTGAGCGAGCTGCGGGAGGTTCTGCTTGTCCTCGATGTTCGGGATCTCGATGAAGACCTCTGCCCGCAGATCGGCGTCTGCGGTCTCGAGAATTCCGGCGATCGCCGGTAGGGCACTTTCGTCTCCGACCAGGAGTTGCCAGGTGCAGTCGGGAGTCGGGTTGTAGATGCAGCCCTCGTCGAGAAGCGCTACCTTGTCGCCGCTCGAGGCCGTGTCAGCCCACGCGGATGCCGGACCGATATCGCCGTGAAAGGCGAAGTCGATGTCGATTTCCGCTGTGTCGCCGAAGAGCCCGGATCCGGCGGGCCGGTACTCGCGGATCGTGTAATTACGCACCACGGGACGGGTGTCCTTGGACATCACCAGGTACTGCGCATACCAGAGGTTGTTTGCCGCGGACGGCAGTCGCAGCTCACTCTGGCCGGCTTGCGGGATGAAGAGGCGGAACCAGTGATCGGCGCCCATCGGGGTGATGGTGCCCAGCTCCTCGCCGGCAATCGTGATGCGGATGAAGGTGGGACTGATCCGTTTGTTCGCGACAACTTCGGCTGACGTGATGCTGCGTGACACCGGTTTCACGAACTTGGAGCGCTTGGCCATAACGGAACCCTCGATCGACGACAGTAGGTCAGGCAATCCTAACTTATTTCTTCGGTCTGCTGGGCCGCTCTTTGACGACAACCTCCGGCGGCAGGCCCCATTCCGAGCGGCCCAACCGACTCAACGGTGCCAACGCCGCGAACTCCGGCAAGCCGTCGTCGGCCAACGCGTCCGGGCGAACCGCGACGGCAACAACGTCGCCCATCACCACAAACGAATCACCGACCTCGATGACCTGGCGCAACGTGCATTCGATCGCAACCGGCGATTCCGCGACCCGAAGCGGGCGCACGCGTTCACTCGGCTCACTGCGAATACCCAACTCGAGAAACTCGTCGGCGCCGGGAGCGTAGGGGGCCGAACTGTCGTTGATCATGTCGAACAACGACGCCGTAGCCACGTTGATCACGAACTCGCCGGTCGCCTCGATATTGCGCAAACTGTCCTTGCGGCCAACCGAGGTGAACTGCACCACCGGCGGAGCCGCACTGGCCACGGTGAAGAAGCTGTGCGGCGCCAGATTGCCGACGCCGTCGGCCGAGAGCGTCGACACCCAGGCGATCGGCCGCGGAACCACCGTCGCCGTGAGCAACTGGTAGAACCGGCGGGGTGAGATGTCAGAGGGATCGAAGAGTGTGCGCACTCACACATGGTGCCGCAGACTCGCCCCTCGGAACGGCCCGGCCCGAACATCTGACACTCTTGAAGGCGTGAATCCGTCCACAGCACAAGCCACAGCCGTCGTCGACGAACTGGTTCGTGGTGGCGTGCGTGAAGTCGTGCTCTGCCCAGGCTCACGCAACGCGCCGCTCGCATTTGCCCTTCAGTCCGCAGACATCGAGGGACGCCTGCGTCTGCATATGCGGATCGACGAGCGGACAGCCGGCTTCCTCGCGCTCGGACTGGCTATCGCAGGCAAGCGTCCGGTGCCGATCGTCATGACGTCCGGAACGGCCGTCGCGAACCTCGGACCCGCAGTGCTCGAAGCGAACTACGCACGAGTGCCTCTGGTAGTCCTGAGCGCCAACCGGCCGTACGAAATGCTCGGAACCGGCGCCAACCAGACCGTCGAGCAACTCGGATTGTTCGGCAGCCAGGTGCGCGCCACCATCAGCCTCGGGCTGGCCGAAGACGATACGACGCAGAACAGCCAGTGGCGTTCCGCGGTGTGCCGGGTACTCGCCGCTGCCCGTGGAACCAGGTCAGGCAACGCCGGGCCCGTGCATTTCGACATACCGTTGCGCGAACCGCTGGTTCCCGACGTGCATGTGCAGGGGCCGGTTCCGGAAGGTCGGCCAGGCGGCGCAGCGTGGACCACCACGCAGAACGCAACACTCGACGTCCCCCTCGACCTGGATCTGACCGCAGACACCGTTGTCGTCTCCGGCCACGGCAGCGCGCTGCGACCCGAACTCGCCGGACTGCCGACCGTCGCCGAACCCACCGCGCCGCTGCACGGAATTGCGTTGCATCCACTGGCTTTGGCACAACTCAAACCCCGGCAGGTAGTCATCACCGGCCGTCCCACGCTGCATCGTCAGGTGTCCAAGGTGCTGGCCGACCCGAGCGTCGACGTCTATGCGCTCACTACCGGGCCGCGCTGGCCCGACGTGTCGGGCAACGTCCTTGCCACCGGAACCCGGGCCGTCGTGAGCGGAACACCGGACCCGGCGTGGATCGCGCGATGCATGTCGCTGACCGAGCACGCCGACGCGGCCGTCGCCAAGCAGCTGGCTGCCCACCCCAAGGCCACCGGCCTGCACGTAGCCGCAGCGGTGATGGGTTCTCTGGGCGACGGTGACCAGTTGCTGCTCGGAGCCTCCAACCCGGTACGCGACGCGGCGCTGGTGAGTTACCCGAAGTCGTCGGTGCGAGTGCTGTCCAACCGCGGCGTCGCCGGGATCGACGGCACGGTCTCGGCCGCGGTCGGCGCTGCTCTGGCCTACGACGAGGGACGAACAATCGCCCTGATGGGCGACCTCACCTTCCTGCACGATGCCTCCGGCCTGTTGATCGGGACCGGGGAACCGCGGCCTCGCGACCTCACGATCATCGTCGCCAACGACGACGGCGGCGGAATATTCGAACTGCTCGAGCAAGGCGATCCGCAGTACGCCGGAGTGTTCGAGCGTGTCTTCGGCACGCCACACGGCATGGACCTGGCAGCACTGTGCGCCGCCTACCGCGTTCCGCACACCGCCGTGAGCGTCGACAAGCTCACGGAAGCGCTGGCACAACCCGCTGCAGGTATCCGGGTTCTGGAGGTTCCCACCGACCGCAGCGGTTTGCGGGAACTGCACGCATCAGTGCGAGCGCAACTGTGAGCGACGTGGTTCTGCGCCGTTTCCGCATCGGAATCCTCGTCGTTGCGATCGGCATTTCGGTTCTCGCGGTCATCCTCGTACTCGGTGCCTGGCGGAACGACCGGACCATCGAATCGAACATGGGGACCGCAACCGCCGAGGTGCTCTCCGCCGGTTCGCTGCGGTCCGCGATCAGCTTCGTGACGCCGGACGGCGCGAACCACAATCCCGAACTCGGCGTGCTCTATCCCACCAATCTGACTGTCGGACAACGCATCGAGGTCGAGTACTACAAGACCGACCCCGACCTGGTCCGGGTGGCCGGCCGCAGCGCAAGTGTGGCGCTGATTCCCGCCGGATCGGTCATCGTCGTGACGTGGCTCCTGGCCGGACCCGCCGTCTGGTACCTGCGCAAACGTGAGGCCCTGGTGCGCACGTCAGAGTCCGTCACCTCGAATTAGCCTGCGCTTCACACGAACACGGCACGGACTTTCCCTCGCACTGTCACCGTGATCGGTGTGAGAGTAGCCATCGTTGCGGAGTCATTCCTGCCCAACATGAACGGCGTCACCAACTCGGTCCTACGCGTGCTCGAACATCTCGATCGAACCGGCCATGACGCGATGGTCATCGCGCCGGACACCGTGGGAAATGGGCACGCCCCCACCCGGCACGAAGGCGTCGCTGTGCACCGAGTGCCTGCCGTCATGGTTCCGAAAGTCAGTTCGCTACCGGTCGGACTGCCACAACCACGATTGACCGCCGCCGTTCGCGCCTTTGCGCCCGACGTCATGCACCTCGCGTCTCCCTTTCTCCTCGGCGCCGGGGGAGTAGGCATCGCCAAACGACTCCACGTTCCTACCGTCGCCGTCTATCAAACCGATGTCGCGGGTTTTGCCGAAAGCTACGGACTCGGCCTCACCAGCAGGGCAGCGTGGGCGTGGACCCGGCGAATTCACAAGAGCTGCACCAGAACCCTCGCGCCGTCCACCTCCGCCGTCGACGCCCTCGAAGAACACGGAATTCCCCGGGTCCACAAGTGGGCGAGGGGCGTCGACGCAGCAAGATTCGCGCCGTCGCGTCGTAGCTCCGCTCTGCGCCGAACCTGGAGCGGGGACAGTGATCGCCTGGTTGTCGGCTTTGTGGGACGGCTGGCACCGGAGAAACACGTCGAACGATTGTCCGCGTTGGCCGGAGATCGCAGCCTGCAACTCGTGATCGTCGGCGACGGGCCGGACCGAGAGCGCTTGCGCGCGCTGTTGCCCGACGCGGTCTTCACCGGCGCGCTCGGCGGAACCGATCTTGCCGAGGCCTACGCCAGCTTGGACGTTTTCGTGCACCCGGGAGAGCACGAGACGTTCTGCCAAGCCGTCCAGGAAGCGCTGGCGAGCGGTATACCCGTCGTCGGGCCGGACGCGGGCGGCCCTCGGGATCTTGTCTCGCATTGCCGCAACGGCTACCTCCTGCCGGTGGACAGATTCGGCGAACTTCTACCCAGCGCGATCGACGCCCTCCGTCAGCGCGATCTGCGAGTGCAGTTCGGTTCGGCCGCTCGGCGGTCGGTCCTGCACCGGACGTGGCCGGCTATCTGCGACGAGTTGCTGAATCACTACGAGGACGTGCAAGGTCTTGGCCGGCGAACCGGCGCCCGAGCAGCCTGAACCAGCCCACTTCGCGAGTGTTGGTAGCGTTTGACGTGTGGCGACTACACACGGAACCCGGGCAACTCTCGACAAACAACCGCGCGAGGTCGCGTCGATGTTCGACGACGTCGCCGAGCGATACGACCTGACCAACACCGTGCTGTCCTTCGGCCAGGACAAAGGCTGGCGCAAGGCAACGCGAGAGGCCCTCGACCTCAAGCCGGGCGAGAAGGTTCTCGACCTCGCCGCAGGCACCGGAGTCTCGACCGTTGAACTGGGCCGGTCGGGCGCGTGGTGCGTCGCCACCGACTTCTCCAAGGGCATGCTGCAGGCAGGTCGCTCCCGCAAAGTCCCGATGGTGGCCGGCGACGCCATGTTCCTGCCATACGCCGACGACGTATTCGACGCCGCGACCATCTCCTTCGGTCTGCGCAACGTCTCCGATTTCGAGGCCGGCTTGCGGGAGATCGCCCGCGTCACCAAGCCAGGTGGACGCCTTGTTGTCAGTGAATTCTCGACGCCCGTCTTCGGGCCCTTCCGCACCGTCTACATGGAGTACCTCATGAAGGCACTCCCACAGGTCGCCCGCGCCGTCAGCAGCAACCCCGACGCGTACGTCTACCTCGCCGAATCCATTCGCGCCTGGCCGACGCAGGAAGAACTGGCACGCAAGATCGAGGCAGCCGGGTGGAAGAACGTCAAGTGGCGCAACCTCACCGGCGGCGTCGTGGCGCTACATCACGCGACGCGCTGAACCTGCTGTAATCAGCCGAACAGCGGACGGGAGTCGATCCTTCGGGATGCGGCTCCCGACGCTCGCCAGGCCCGCGCCGTCAGATCAGCGTCGGCGTCGGTGACGAGGTTGCCCATCACCCTGACCGCGACGGTCATCATTGCCTTCGACCGCATCGCGATCGGGCCGGACGCGGGGAGGAACCGCGGAACCGTGAGCAGCCCGGCAAGACGCCGCGCGACGGAGAACGCCTGCCCGTAATGCTCGCGTAGGACGCTCGGCCACAGTTCGGTCAGATCGCCGTCGCCGAGGTGTTCGACGATCAACCGTCCACCCTCGAGGCCGTAGTCGATACCCTCGCCGTTGAGTGGATTCACACACGCCGCGGCATCGCCGATGATCGCCCAGTTGCGGCCGGCGATATTGGATACCGCGCCGCCCATCGGTAGCAAAGCTGAAGCAACGGAATGGATTTCACTGTTCCACTGCCATTCGCCGCGGCGCTGATCGGTGTACAGATCCAGGAGCGGGCGCAATGCTCCGGGGGCCGGCCGCTTGGCTGTCGCAAGGGTGCCGACGCCGATGTTCACCTCGCCGGTGCCCAGCGGGAAAATCCAGCCGTATCCCGCCTGTAGGGTGCCGTCGCCGTCACGCAGTTCCAGGTGCGACGTAATCCAGGGATCGGCGCTGCGGGGAGTTCCGACATAAGCGCGCGCGGCCACTCCGTACGCGGTGTCCCGATGCCACTGCCGCCCCAGCTTCTTGCCGAGCGTCGAACGAACACCGTCGGCGACGATGAGGGTCTGGCACCGCAGAGTGCTGGTTCCGGAGAGGCCGGACAGCACAACTGCACTGACCCGATCACCGTCACGTTCGACGTCGACGGCTTTGGTGCCTTCCAGCATCACCGCACCGGACTCGATCGCGCATCGTCGGATCCGATCGTCCAGCTCGGCGCGGGGGACAGCGCTGCCGATAGAGGGGAACGCTGTGGACGGCCACTCCATTTCCAGCTCTTGGCCGAAGCCTGATAGCCGGAGTCCCTTGTTCGTCGTGTGTGACCTAACCCACTCTCCGAGGCCTAGTCGATCAAGCTCGGCGACGGCCCGCGGAGTGAGTCCATCACCACATGTCTTGTCTCGGGGGAACACGGCCGCATCGATCAGGACGACGTCGCGGCCACTGCGCGCGGCCCATGCAGCGGCCGAAGAACCCGCAGGACCTGCACCGATGACCACAATGTCAGTTTCGGTCGGCTGGGAATTCACGGCGGGGGACTGCTCTTCGGCGGACACACTCACATCTTCCCAGGCTCGTGATCGAGACCGTGGCGAGGCCGTGCCAAGTGCGAACCGCTAGGTTCACTACCGTGGGAACCGAGCCGTCACTGACGACAGGAATGGGTACTGACATCGTGAGCACCGAAAAAACTGCTGCCGACACAACGGCAGTGAGCACCGTCGTAGCGGGCATAGACCTGGGCGACGAGAAGCTTGCTGATGTTGTCCGTAGTGGACTCGCCGATGTCGAAGAGTTGTTGGTCAGCGAGCTGTCCGACGGTGAGGACTTCCTCACCGAAGCCGCCCTGCACCTCGCGCGCGCAGGTGGCAAGCGGTTCCGGCCGCTGTTCACGATCCTGACGGCCCAACTCGGACCCAATCCGACCGATCCGTCCATCGTCACCGCTGCCACGGTCACCGAACTCGTGCACCTCGCGACGCTCTATCACGACGACGTCATGGACGAGGCGGAGATGCGCCGCGGCGCACCCAGTGCAAATGCTCGCTGGGGCAACAGTATTGCCATCCTCGCCGGTGACTACCTGTTCGCTCACGCGTCAAGACTGGTGTCGACGCTCGGGCCCGAAGCCGTTCGCATCATCGCGGAAACGTTTGCCGAGTTGGTCACCGGACAGATGCGCGAGACGATCGGTGCCAGGCAGGAACAGGATCCGATCGAGCATTACCTCAAGGTCGTGTGGGAGAAAACCGGTTCGCTGATCGCCGCTTCCGGTCGATTCGGTGGAACTTTCTCGGGATCCGACGCCACCCAGATCGAACGACTCGAGCGACTCGGCGACGCCGTCGGCACCGCATTTCAAATCGTCGACGACATCATCGACATCTCCTCCGTTTCGGAACAGTCGGGCAAAACCCCTGGCACCGACCTGCGCGAGGGAGTCCACACGCTTCCTGTGCTGTACGCCTTCGAGGAAGAGGGCGCCGACGCGGATCGTCTTCGCGAGCTGCTTGCCGGCCCGGTCACCGAGGATGCTGACGTCGAGGAGGCCCTCGCCTTGCTCGAACGTTCACCGGGAATGACCAAAGCCAAAGCAAAGCTGGGCGAATATGTCGATGCAGCCCTGGCTCAGCTGGCAGAGTTGCCGCAAGGCCCGGCCAACGAGGCCCTCGTTCGCTTGATCGACTACACGGTTCGACGGGTTGGCTGACGTTTAACCGCGTACACCGTTCGCGTTGCCGCGGGAACCTGAACACCCCTGCTCTTCGTTGTGCTAACGGGTCGGCTGCAAAAGCCGCGAAGTTACATGCGAGCAGTCGAGCTCGTTACGGGTAAGGGGTTGAGCGCTGTGCACGGCTACGCAAACGGAGCCAAGACTTTCGGGCTGCTGCTGGGCATGTCTGCCCTGATCGTGTTCATCGGATCGTTGTTCGGCAACCCGACCATCTTGTGGTTATCCGTACTTTTTGCCGTCGGAATGAACGCCTACGTCTATTTCAACAGCGACAAGCTGGCGTTGCGGTCGATGCATGCCCAGCCCATCACCGAGGTCGAAGCGCCCGTGATCTATCGCATCGTGCGCGAACTGGCGACTACAGCGCATCAGCCGATGCCCAGGCTCTACATCAGCCCGACCAACGCACCGAATGCCTTCGCAACCGGCCGTAATCCGCGCCACGCTGCGGTATGTGTGACCAGCGGAATCATGGGTTTGTTGAACGAACGAGAACTGCGAGCAGTACTCGGGCACGAACTCTCACACGTCTACAACCGGGACATCCTGATCTCTTCGGTCGCCGGGGCCATGGCTGCCGTCATTTCCGGCCTGGCGAACTTCGCGATGTACGCCAGCATGTTCGGCGGACGAGGCAACGGTCAGGGAAGCAACCCGATTGCATTGCTGCTGGTCTCGCTTCTGGGACCGATCGCCGCCACCGTGGTCAAACTGGCGGTCTCGCGCTCACGGGAGTATCAGGCCGATCAATCGGGAGCCGAGCTCACCGGTGACCCACTGGCGCTGGCGTCGGCGCTACGAAAGCTGGAGGCAGGTGTAGCGGCGGCTCCGTTGCCCCCTGAGCCCCGATTGGCGGCGCAGTCGCATCTGATGATCGCAAACCCGTTCCGGGCGGGGGAGAAGATGAGCAGGCTCTTTTCGACGCATCCGCCGATGGCGGAGCGGATCGACCGTTTGGAGAAGATGGCGGGGATGTAGGGGCCTTCGGCCCCGGTGCGCCTTTCTGGTCGTCGGAACTACCAAAAAGGCGCACAGGGGCGCAGCCCCTACTACCGGTAGTTCACGAACTGCAGGGCGATCCCGAAGTCCTCACCCTTGAGCAGGGAGATGACGCCCTGAAGGTCGTCGCGCTTCTTGCTGCTGACGCGCAGCTCCTCACCCTGGATCTGTGCTTTGACACCCTTGGGGCCCTCGTCACGGATCTTCTTGGTGATCTTCTTCGCGTTCTCACTGGAGATGCCCTGGACCAACGTTCCGGACAGTTTGTAGATCTTTCCGGACTGTGCCGGCTCTCCCGCATCGAATGCCTTCAGGGAGATGTCCCGGCGAATCAACTTTTCCTTGAACACCTCGAGGGCCGCCAGCAAGCGCTCCTCGGTGTCGGCGTTCAACGTGATCGTTTCTTCACCCGACCACTCGATCGACGCACCGGTGTTCCGGAAGTCGAAGCGTGTGGTCAGCTCCTTGGCAGCTTGATGCAGGGCGTTGTCCACCTCTTGACGGTCTACTTTGCTCACCACGTCGAAGGACGAATCAGCCACTTCTACACTCCCGCTTTCCGGTAGTCACAACATCGAGGTCTGCCCACCTTCCGTGCCGGTGGACACCTCGACGTTATCGGGTCGGCACCGCCGCTCACCACCCGGTTTGCAAAATGGGGGTGGGTTCGTTGTATTCTTCTTTCCGCACCAAGGAAGCCGTTCTTGGCCGCTGCGCGCCGCGATATACTTGCGAGTGCATCGGATCAAGACCTGGTGCAGCACGGCAGATTGCCCGAGCGGCCAATGGGAGCGGACTGTAAATCCGTCGGCTTATGCCTACGTAGGTTCGAATCCTACATCTGCCACAACAAGTCAGCCCCGATCCTGAATCAGGATCGGGGCTGACTTTTTTGTGTTCGGCCCCGGCTGCTCCAGCTCAGGCTGTTCCGGCTCCGATCGCTTCGAGTGGTCGAAGGCGCAGCAGTAGGTAGATACAGAGTTGTAGATGCAGAGAAGCAGTGCGCTGTCGGCAGAGACGCGGTGTGGCCGTTCTCAGTGTCGTCGTTCTCAGCGTCGTCGTTCTCGGGCACGAACGGCCGTAATTAGGCACGAGCGGCCGTCAATGGGCCGATATCCGTTGCGTCAAAGGCCTCGCCATGGGCTCGGATCGGTGCAACAATGGGCTGCGGCACTGATTTTGCCCCGATGACCTGGCGATTTGGTGCTGGAGCGCGTTCGTGTGTAATCTTTCGGAGGCTTCAAGAGAGCGGCAACGCACTCCGGAAGCCACGCCCCCTTAGCTCAGTCGGTAGAGCGTTTCCATGGTAAGGAAAAGGTCAACGGTTCGATTCCGTTAGGGGGCTCGCTGGATTGTGGTGCCGCGC
This sequence comes from Rhodococcus globerulus, assembly GCF_019334125.1. Taxonomy (NCBI): domain Bacteria; kingdom Bacillati; phylum Actinomycetota; class Actinomycetes; order Mycobacteriales; family Nocardiaceae; genus Rhodococcus; species Rhodococcus globerulus. The sequence goes on along the minus strand of NZ_CP079698.1, from coordinate 2,228,409 downwards.
TTTTTGCGCGACACTCGACACCGAGGCGGTGTAGCTCAGTTGGTAGAGCAAACGACTCATAATCGTTGCGTCGCCGGTTCAAGTCCGGTCACCGCTACACAATATGCATGATCCACCCTGATTGTTCGTAATCAGATACACCCGAAAGAAGGCATCCCGTGGCCTCCTCGACCGACGTTCGGCCCAAGATCACCTTGGCCTGCGAGGTATGCAAGCACCGTAACTACATCACCAAGAAGAATCGGCGCAACGACCCCGATCGCCTGGAGCTCAAGAAGTTCTGCCCCAACTGCGGAACTCACCAGTCGCATCGCGAGTCGAAGTAGCAAGTCCTTAACGGGACGACGATTTTCGCGGAAGACCCTCTTGGGGCCTGCGTCTTCGGGTCCTAGCTAGAAGAGAGTTTCTCCGCGTGACTGATTTGCAAGAGAACAAGGCAGCGGCCGAGGTCCCTACGGACCCGGCCGCTCATGCCGTCCAGATGGTCGGTCACCATTATCGTGTCGAAGACTTCTACGAGGTCGGGCGCGAGAAGGTGCGCGAGTTCGCTCGCTCCGTCCAGGATTCGCATCCTGCGCATTACGACGAAACCGCTGCAAAGGGCCTCGGATACGACGGCCTGATTGCTCCGGTGACGTTTGTTGCGATCGTCGGCGGCATTGCCCAACGTCGACTCTTCGAAGAAGTTGTCACCGGCTACGACTTGAGTCAGATTCTCCATACGGATCAACGGATCGTGCTTCACGAACCGATTCAGGTGGGGGATCGACTGTTCTGCGACGTCTATCTGGATTCGTTCAGGCAGGCTGCAGGTAGTGACATCATCGTGACCAAGAACATCATCATCAACCAGCACGGTCGAGAGACCGTCACGATGTGGACAACCCTGGTTGCCCGCACCGGTGGTGAGGTGGACGAGAACATCGCCCACGCAGTCAAGGATGTGATGATGCATGTCGCTCCGTAAATTTTCCGACGTGAATGTCGGCGATCTTCTTCCTGAGAAGACCGTCACCGTCACGCGTGGAAACCTCGTCAATTACACGGGCGTATCGGGAGATCCAAACCCGATTCACTTCAGTGACGAGGTTGCTCGACTTGCCGGCCTGCCCGATGTGGTGGCGCACGGCATGCTCTCCATGGGCATGGGTGCCGGATACGTCACCGAATGGCTAGGGGACCCGGGTGCGGTAACCGAATACAATGTACGGTTTACTAGTCCGGTAATCGTGGCAGCCGACAAGGCCGCCGAGATCGAGTTCACCGCCAAGGTGAAGTCGATCGACGAAGACAGCAAGACTGCAGTACTGGCAATTGTGGCAAAATCCGAAGGTAGAAAAATCTTCGGCCGCGCCACGGCCACAGTCCGTCTGGCCTGATAGCCGGGTAGATTGTGTTTGTTCCGGGGCTTTGAAGTACACTGAGATTTCTGGGATTCCTCAGCGCTGCGCGCTGCCCTGAACGTCGCAAGATGTTCACATCGGGTAGCGCGTATGTTGTGTGATCGCAGAGCGGTTAACCGAACCAGCAGGGCATGAAAGTGCCCGGCTGCGGACGTCAACCAAAGGGGCGTAGCTCAACTGGCAGAGCAGCGGTCTCCAAAACCGCAGGTTGCAGGTTCAAGTCCTGTCGCCCCTGCCCCCGGATGCCAGCGACTGAGAGGAACGACGTGAGCGAGGATCGCGACAAGCGCGACGCCGACGCTTCGGACGCGGAGACTTCACCGTCTTCCGCTTCGAAGGCTGTCGACGACACTGCAGCTGACGCGGCCACGCGTTCCGATCTGTCGCTGGACAAGGGAGACGCCGTAGAGGCGGCTTCCGCATCAAGTGGGGTTTCCAACAAGCCGACCGGCAAGCGCGCTGCACGCGGCGCCTCGGTTGCAGCGTCCACCGTGAAGACTCCGGCTCGGACGGCGTCGCCGAAGGCGACTGCAAAGAACCCCGGTAAGAACCCCAAGGCGAAGAAGGACAACCTCTTCAAGCGCCTTCGCAAGTTCTTCCGCGAGGTCATCGCAGAACTCCGCAAGGTCATCTGGCCGAACCGTAAGCAGATGGTCACCTATACCAGCGTCGTGCTGGCGTTCGTGGTCTTCATGGTCGCTTTCATCAGCGGCGTCGATATCGCTGTGATCAAGGGCGTTACCTGGCTGTTCGGCTGATTGTCGAATCGTCGGGCGTCCTTGCCTGCGAGCGCGAGAAAGACCCGCACGGGTCCGAGTAACGAGAGGAAGCGAGTGCCCCAGTGAGCACCCCCGAGAACGACACGAATGAGGCCTTGGCCGAAGAGCGTGTTTCTGCCGAGGCGGCAGCCGAAGTAGACGTCGAGGCTGGCGAAGGCACCGATACCGACGCTGCCGAAGACGCTGCAGACGGCACCGAAGCCGCGCAGACCGAGGCAACCGAGGACATCATCTCCGAGGACGCCGAGAACTCCGACGACGCTGCTCCGGCAGCCGACATCGAAGTAGAAGATCCGGTTGCGGAACTGAAGGCTGCTCTGCGCCGCGCACCAGGCGACTGGTACGTCATCCACTCGTACGCCGGTTACGAGAACAAGGTCAAGACCAACCTCGAGACCCGCGTTCAGAACCTCGACGTCGGCGACTACATCTTCCAGGTGGAAGTTCCCACCGAAGAGGTCACCGAGATCAAGAACGGCCAGCGCAAGCAGGTCAACCGCAAGGTTCTCCCCGGCTACATCCTGGTCCGCATGGAACTCAACGACGAATCGTGGGGCGCAGTGCGCAACACGCCTGGCGTCACCGGATTTGTCGGTGCCACCTCGCGTCCGTCGCCGCTGTCTCTCAACGACGTCGTCAAGTTCCTGCTTCCTCAGCAAGAGCAGAAGAAGCAGCAGGCTGCAGCAGCTGCCGTCGCAGCAGGCGAGGCGCCGGTCGAGTCCTTCGGCAAGCCCCTCATCGAGGTGGACTTCGAGATCGGCGAATCCGTCACGGTCATGGACGGCCCGTTCGCGACATTGCCTGCCAGCATCAGCGAGGTCAACGGAGAGCAGCAGAAGCTCAAGGTCCTCGTATCGATCTTCGGACGTGAAACTCCGGTTGAGTTGAACTTCAACCAGGTCGCGAAGATCTAACCCCCACACTTGCACTGTTAGACGCAAGACACACACCCAAGCTAGAAACTAGGAACTAGAGATGCCCCCAAAGAAGAAGAAGCTCGCCGGGCTCATCAAGCTGCAGATCCAGGCAGGTCAGGCTAACCCTGCACCTCCCGTGGGTCCCGCGCTCGGTCAGCATGGCGTGAACATCATGGAGTTCTGCAAGGCCTACAACGCGGCGACTGAGTCCCAGCGCGGCAACGTTGTGCCGGTCGAGATCTCGGTCTACGAAGACCGGACCTTCGATTTCAAGCTGAAGACCCCTCCCGCTGCTCGACTGCTCCTCAAGGCAGCCGGCGTAGCCAAGGGCTCCGGCGAACCGCACAAGACCAAGGTTGCCTCGGTAACCATGGATCAGGTGCGCGAAATCGCGAAGACCAAGGCTGAAGACCTCAATGCCAATGACATCGAGCAGGCCGCGAAGATCATCGCCGGCACCGCTCGTTCCATGGGCATCACGGTCCAGGGCTAATTCAGCAGCTCCACAGCATCACGTGGGAGGGCCGGCCAGGCCCTGACCACAACTGAACCATTCACCACTGCATCAAGTAACTCTCTGCAGTGATAAGTAAGGACAGAAGAAATGGCAAAGCGCAGCAAGGCGTACCTCGCCGCCGCTGAGAAGATCGACGCAGACAAGCTCTACAGCCCGCTTCAGGCTGCAAAGCTCGCCAAGGAGACGTCGTCCACCAAGATGGATGCAACCGTAGAGGTTGCAGTTCGTCTGGGCGTCGACCCCCGTAAGGCTGACCAGATGGTCCGCGGAACGGTCAACCTGCCCCACGGCACCGGTAAGACCGCTCGCGTCATCGTGTTCGCCGTTGGCGAGAAGGCAGCAGAAGCCGAGGCTGCAGGCGCTGACGTAGTCGGTGCAGAAGACCTGATCGAGCGCATCCAGGGTGGATGGGTCGATTTCGACGCCGCAATCGCGACTCCTGATCAGATGGCCAAGGTCGGCCGCATCGCCCGTGTCCTCGGACCCCGTGGCCTGATGCCGAACCCCAAGACGGGCACCGTTACCGCGGATGTCACGAAGGCTGTCAACGACATCAAGGGCGGAAAGATCAACTTCCGCGTCGACAAGCAGGCCAACCTGCACTTCGTCATCGGCAAGGCATCGTTCGACGATGAGAAGCTGGTGGAGAACTACGGCGCAGCGCTGGACGAGATCCTGCGTGCGAAGCCCTCGTCGGCCAAGGGCCGCTACGTGAAGAAGATCACGGTTTCGACCACCACCGGTCCGGGCATCCCGGTGGATCCGAACCGTACCCGCAACCTCCTCGAGGATGCTGCAGACGCGTAAGCAGTCCGCTGAACTGAAAGAAGGCCGATAGGGATTAGCTCCCTATCGGCCTTCTTTTTTGCATTCAGGGAGAGGGCCCAGGGGCGATTTGGTGATGTGTTGCCCGGTGAGGTAGTCTTCAACGCGGAGTTCAGTGCTGGATATGAACTTCACCCCAAAATCATGTTCTACCCAAGACCGTTGGTTATTGCGCTTAGCGATGAGTGCAGTTGAAAGTCCGGAAATGTCCGGCGACCCACGCAGGAGGACGAGGTAAGGGGGAACGCATTCTGTGGTGGTTCTTTTCGCTTCCGTTTGTCTCCTCTGTACGCCCCGTGCGCCCTGCGCCGGGGCGTTTTGCATGTCTAGGACTTGTGGCTTGTCAGGTTCTCCTGGTGAGCCGCGGCGGTTCCGAAGTGGGATAACGACTGTCACGAGAGGAGGCGAAGTATGGCAAAGCCTGAGAAGGTTTCCGCAGTTGCGGAAATCACCGAGCAGTTCAAGGGTTCGACCGCTGCTGTGATCACGGAATACCGTGGTCTGTCAGTGGGCAACATCACGACACTGCGACGCGCTCTCGGAGAAGGTGCCACCTACTCCGTCGCCAAGAACACCCTGGTTAAGCGTGCCGCCGCTGAGGCTGGCATCGAGGGCCTTGATGACCTGTTCGTCGGACCGACCGCCATTGCATTCATCAAGGGCGAACCGGTCGACGCTGCGAAGGCACTGAAGAACTTCGCAAAGGAAAACAAGGCGCTCATCATCAAGGGCGGCTACATGGACGGCGCTGCGCTGTCCGTGGACGAGGTCAACAAGATCGCGGATCTCGAATCCCGCGAAATCCTGTTGGCAAAGCTTGCCGGCGCGATGAAGGGCAACTTGGCAAAGGCCGCAGGCCTGTTCAATGCTCCCGCTTCGCAGATGGCCCGTTTGGCCGCTGCACTGCAGGAGAAGAAGGCCGCAGAAGGCGGAGCTGCAGAAGCTCCGGCTGCTGCCGCAGAGGCTGCTACCGAGGCTCCGGCCGAGGCCGAAGCCGAAAGCTGATCCGCACCCGCGCATCACTGCTATATCCCCGCCCGGTCGCGGATCAGCGACATGGGACTTACAGGAAGGACCGCCACAATGGCGAAGCTCAGCACCGAAGAGTTGTTGGACCAGTTCAAGGAGCTCACCCTCCTCGAGCTCTCGGAGTTCGTTAAGGCATTCGAGGAGACCTTCGAGGTCACCGCTGCTGCTCCCGTCGCCGTCGCCGCTGCAGGCGCACCGGCTGCCGGCGCAGAAGCTGCTGAAGAGCAGGACGAGTTCGACGTCGTCCTCGAGTCGGCTGGCGACAAGAAGATCCAGGTCATCAAGGTCGTCCGTGAGGTCGTTTCCGGCCTCGGCCTGAAGGAAGCCAAGGATCTCGTCGAGAGCGCTCCGAAGGCAATCCTGGAGAAGGTTTCGAAGGAAGCAGCTGAAGCTGCAAAGGAAAAGCTCGAAGGCGCCGGCGCAAAGATCTCCGTCAAGTAAGACGGTTTTCTCCGCTGCTCACCTCGAGTAGTCGAAAGAGGGTCACTTCCTACGGGAAGTGGCCCTCTTTTTTATTGGGCGTACCCGGCGGGAATGTCCGGATCGGCGCAGGTCGGATGCGTGTCCGATTCAGGGTGCGTGTTAGTTTGTGCTTCGTACTTACTCGTTAGTAGTATTCGCAGTCACGGGTAACACTTCCATGCGATAGAGTGACCCAACCCACATCGGGTGGATGCATCGGACGGCGCGGAGGTAGTGGTGGGAGTAGAGGTAGCGGTAGACGGGCTGACTAAGTCTTTCGGGTCGCAGAGGATTTGGCAGGACGTGTCGTTGACGCTTCCCGCCGGTGAGGTGAGCGCATTGCTGGGGCCCTCGGGTACCGGTAAGTCGGTGTTCTTGAAGTCTTTGATCGGTTTGCTCCGCCCCGAGCAGGGTTCCATCGTGATCGACGGCACGGATATTTTGCAGTGTTCCTCGAAGGAGCTCTACGAGATCCGTAAGTTGTTCGGTGTGCTGTTCCAGGACGGTGCGTTGTTCGGTTCGATGAATTTGTACGACAACATCGCGTTTCCGCTCCGTGAGCATACGAAGAAGTCGGAATCCGATATCCGCAAGATCGTGATGGAGAAGCTCGATCTGACGGGTCTGGTCGGTGCGGAGGACAAGCTTCCCGGTGAGATTTCCGGTGGTATGCGTAAGCGTGCCGGTCTGGCGCGTGCACTCGTGCTCGATCCCGAGATCATTCTCGTCGACGAGCCGGACTCCGGTCTGGACCCGGTGCGTACGACGTACATCAGCCAGACGTTGATCGATATCAATGCTCAGTCCGATGCGACGATTCTCATTGTCTCGCACAACATCAACCTTGCTCGTACGGTTCCGGACAACATCGGGATGCTGTTCCGCCGTCAGTTGGTGATGTTCGGTCCTCGTGAGGTGTTGCTCACGTCCGACGAGCCCGTCGTCAAGCAATTCCTCAACGGCACGATGATCGGTCCGATCGGTATGTCGGAGGAGAAGGACGAGGCTCAGATGGCGCACGAGCAGGCGCTCGTGGATGCCGGTCACCATGCCGGCGGTGTCGACGACGTCGAGGGCATCGTGCCGCAGATGAAGGCGACGCCCGGTAATCCGGAGCGTCAGGCTGTTCGTCGCCGTCAGGAACGCGTCCGTCAGATCATGCACACACTGCCGGTGAACGCGCAGGCGGCAATCCAGGACAGCCTCAACGAGGAGGCGGGTCAGTTCAACCATGCCTACGCGGACGCGAGCGAGTACCAGGGGGAGTGGGACGGAAGCTCGCAGGATACACAGGTAATTCCAGCTTATGAGGGTGATCCCTACGGAAACACGACTCACGGACAAGGGTAGGCATAACGAATGGCGGGTACCCGCAACTCGGTTCTGAGTCCTGTACACGGGGCACTGACTCAGGCCGGCAACATCGTCGAACTCTTCGTCGAGGTCGTGAAGAATACGTTCCGGCGGCCGTTTCAGTTTCGCGAGTTCATCGAGCAAGCATGGTTCATCGCCAGCGTCACGATTTTGCCGACTGCGCTGGTCGCGATTCCGTTCGGCGCAGTCGTTTCGCTGCAGACCGGTTCGCTGATCAAGCAGTTGGGCGCTGAATCGTTCACCGGCGCTGCCAGCGTTCTTGCGGTGATTCAGCAGGGAAGTCCACTGGTGACTGCTCTGCTTGTCGCTGGTGCTGCCGGTTCGGCGGTCACCGCTGACCTCGGTTCGCGGACAATCCGTGAAGAGATCGACGCCATGGAAGTCCTTGGCATCAATCCCATTCAGCGACTTGTTGTTCCACGTGTGTTGGCGATGGTGCTCATTGCCGTATTGCTCAACGGGCTGGTATCCGTCGTTGGTATCGCGGGTGGCTACTTCTTCAACGTGATCCTGCAGGGCGGTAACCCCGGCGCCTACATCGCATCGTTCTCGGCGTTTGCGCAGCTGCCGGATATCTGGAGTGGCGAGATCAAGGCTGCGGTCTTCGGTGTCATCGCCGGAGTCATCTCGGCTTACAAGGGACTACACCCCTCGGGTGGGCCCAAAGGCGTTGGTGAGGCGGTCAACCAGGCCGTTGTCATCACGTTCCTGTTGTTGTTCTTCGCCAATCTGATTCTGACGATGGTGTACCTCCAGATCGTGCCGGCGAAGGGATCCTGACCTACATGACCATCGCACGAGGCCGCGGCGATCAGTTTCTGCTGAAGAGCCGCAAAGTAGCCAGAATGCCGCTCAACGTGCTTGATCGCGCGGGTGAGCAGATGTCGTTCTACGCGCGAGCCATTGCCTGGACACCGCGCACACTGCACCGCTACCGCAAGGAAACTCTGCGTCTACTCGCTGAAGTGACCTTCGGCAGTGGCGCATTGGCCGTCATCGGCGGAACTATCGGCGTCATCGCGATGATGTCCGGATTCACCGGCGTCGTTGTGGGATTGCAGGGGTTCGCGGCGCTGGAACAGTTGGGTAGCTCGGTCCTGACCGGCTTCCTGTCTGCCTACGTCAATACTCGCGAGATCGCGCCGATTGTTGCCGCGCTGGCCCTTTCAGCGACGGTCGGGTGTGGTTTCACCGCACAACTCGGTGCTATGCGTATCTCCGAGGAGATCGACGCGCTCGAGGTCATGGCAGTCCCGTCGGTTCCCTTCCTGGTGACGACTCGCATGATCGCCGGCTTTGTGGCCGTCATCCCGCTGTATATCGTCGGCTTGCTTGCCGCCTATCTGGCCTCGCGCGTGATCAGTACGGTATTCAACGGCCAGTCAACGGGGTCTTACGACCATTACTTCAACTTGTTCCTGCCACCGCAGGACGTGTTGTATTCGTTTGCCAAGGTTCTGGTCTTTGCTTTTGTTCTGATCTTGATCCACTGCTACTACGGATTTCACGCGTCGGGTGGCCCGGCAGGCGTCGGCGTGGCCGTCGGTCGCGCCGTTCGTGCGGCAATCGTGACGATCGCAGTGCTTGACTTCTTCCTCAGCCTCGCAATCTGGGGCACCACGACAACAGTGAGGGTGGCCGGATGATCGAGGCTCCGTCCGTTCTGCGCCGCCGTGTGCTGGGAATTGTGTTCTTCGTTGTGTTGGCGCTGTTTCTCACCTTCACGATCGGGGCCTTCAACAAGTCGTTCACCGACGTCGTGAAGGTCGATCTCCTGTCCGATTCCGTGGGAAATGCGTTACCTCCCAACGCGGATGTCAAGGTTCGTGGAATGTTGGTCGGTGAGGTGCGATCCGCGTCGACAACCGATGGTGTCGTCACATCGGTTCTCGCGATCGAACCGGACAAAGCCGAGTTGATTCCCTCCGACGCGACAGCTCGTTTGCTCCCGAAGACACTGTTCGGTGAGCGGTACGTCTCGCTGATCATCCCGGAGGGGACAACGGCTCCGCCTCTTTCGGCCGGGACCGTGCTTCATCAGGACAAGAGCGGCAACGCGATCGAGGTTGGCGAGGTCTTGGACGGTTTGCTCCCGTTGCTGCAGGCAATTCCGCCGCAGGATCTCGCGAACACCCTCGGTTCGCTGGCACAAGGCTTGACCGGCCGCGGCGCTGAGTTGGGGCTCACCGTTGACCGTCTCGAGGAGATTTTCCGCGAGGTCAATACCGAACTCCCCGCCGTGCAGGAGGACCTGCGCAAGTTCGCAGATTTCTCACAGACCTATTCGGAGGCCGCTCCGGATCTCGTGAATGCACTCGACACCCTGCGCACCACCGGAAACACCGTGGTGGAGAAGCAGAATCAGGTCAACACCCTGTTGGCTTCGTTGACGGCGACGTCGTCGACCACCGCTGCGTTCCTCGAGACAAACGCGCAGTCCATCATCACACTGTCCGCAGACTCACGAGAAGCGCTGCAGTTGTTGGCTCAGTACTCTCCGACGTTCGGGTGCACCTTCAAGGGATTCGCTGAAACTACGCCGAAGGCCGCCAAGATTCTCTCGGCTGACGCGCCTGATCCCGGTGTTCGGGCAAACATTCAGATTGTCAACCCGAAGGGGCGTTACATCCCCAACCAGGACGAGCCTCGACTCGTCGACAATCGTGGACCGGTTTGCTACGACAATGTCACCGAGCCCGGTCGACCCTTCCCACAGTATCCCGGCGGTTCGTACGGTGACGGCTCGTACCAGGTTCCCTCCCGCAACGGTGGCCCCGAAACGATGGAGTTCTTGCAGGCTCCGGAAGGTTCGGGACCGCAGATGTTCTCGACCAACACCACCGGTCCGGTGCAGCAAGCCGGATATGCGGGCTCGCAACTCGAAGAGGATACGTTGAAGGTCATCTACGGCCAGGCTAATGGTGTTGCACCGGAGAATGTTCCGTCGTGGACCACTATGGTCAGCGCTCCCGCATTTACCGGTGCGGAGGTGAGCTTCCAATGAGAGGTCTCGCAGCACCGCTGACAAAGCTCATCATATTTGTCGTGGTCACGATTCTGGCAACAGGATTGCTGGCGGCGAGTATCGCAAACCTCGGAGGGGGAGGCGGGACCAAGTTCAACGCCGTGTTCTCCGACGTGACCTCACTGAACGAGGGCGACGAGGTTCGGATTGCAGGTGTGCGTGTCGGTCAGGTCGAGAAGATCGCCATCGTCAACGACAACCAAGCCGAAGTGCAGTTCTCGGTCTCCGATCGAGATTGGTTGCCGGCCAGTTCTATTGCCACGATCCGTTTCCGGAACCTGGTCGGGCAGCGTTACATCTCGCTGTCTCAGGGCGAAGGCAGCCAGGGTAAGAAGCTGACCGCAGGCGAAACGCTCCCTCTCGAGCAGACCCGACCGGCCGTCAATCTCACGACCCTGTTCAACGGCTTCAAGCCGTTGTTCACGACTTTGAGTGCCGAGGATGTCAACAAGCTGTCGTACCAGATCATCCAGGTTTTCCAGGGAGAGTCGGGAACAATCAGCGAACTCGTCCGCAACACGGCCAGCCTGACAAACACGGTGGCGGACAAGGACGTTGTCATCGGCGCGGTGATCAAGAACCTCAACGAAGTGCTGTCGACAGTAAATGCGAATGACAAGAATCTGGATTCGCTCATCGTCAACACGCAGCAGCTTGTCACCGGACTTGCCAACGAGCGCGGAGTTGTCGGGTCAGCAGTCACGTCGCTCGCCGGATTGACAAATGCAACGGCGGATCTGCTGGAGCCCACGCGACCGTCTATCCAGGGATCGATCACGGCGCTGGACACTTTGGCCACAACGCTGAACCGCCGTAGCGACGACGTGAATGCAGTGCTCGAGACCTTGCCCGTGAAGCTGGACAAGTTGACCCGTGTCGCCAGTTACGGATCGTGGTTCCAGTTCTACCTGTGCGGAATCGACATCATTGCAGGTCCTGGTCAGTCGGCAACATTGAACTTGCCGACCGGGTTGCCGACGGTCAATATGCCGATCTACACCAATGCGGCCAAGCGATGCACTCAAGACGGAATGAAGGAGTTGCAGGGCCGATGAAAAAGCGTCGTAGTCCGGCAATGGCCGGGGCCATAGGCATCGTCGTGGTGCTCCTGGCAACGTTGTCCGCCTTCTTCATGGATTCACTTCCCTTTGTCGGCGCAGGGTCTTCGTACGCGGCGGAATTCTCGGAAGCTGCTGGGCTCAAGCCCGGTAACGAGGTCCGCATCGCGGGTGTGAAGGTCGGCAAGGTGACATCGGTCGACCTCGACGGTGACCGCGTTCTGGTCGACTTCAAAGTCAAGGATGCGTGGGTCGGCGATCAGACGTCGGCGTCCATCCAGATCAAGACGATTCTGGGGCAGAAGTACCTGGCTCTGGATCCGCGTGGCACCGAAAATCTGGATCCGAAGGACCGAATTCCATTGGAGCGCACGACTGCTCCGTACGACGTTGTCGAGGCTTTCTCGTCGGCCGCGGACACTGTCGGTGACATCGACACGGAGCAGTTGGCGCAGAGCATGGAAACGCTCTCGGAGGCCTTCTCCGAGACGCCAGAGGACGTCCGAGCATCATTGGACGGCGTGAGTCGGTTGTCGCAGACTATCGCGAGCCGTGATCAGGACCTGCAGAAACTGTTCGAGGCAACGGGCAAGACGTCGCAAATCTTGGCGGACCGGAACAAGGAGTTCACTCAACTGATCAGTGACGGCGCTCTGCTGGTGCAGGAGTTGAACAACCGCCAGCAGGCGATCTCCCAGTTGCTCACCGGAACTCAGCGGGTGTCACAGCAACTCACCGGATTGGTCCGCGACAACGAGGCGGCAATCGGGCCTGCGTTGACCCAACTCAACGGTGTCATCGACATCCTCGAAGCCAACAACGAGAACTTGGACAAGGCTCTGAAGCTCTACGAACCCTTTATTCGCCTGTACGCCAACGTCGTCGGCAACGGCCGCTGGTTCGACCAGGTCGTTGTCAACCTCCTTCCGCCTGGTCTGCCACTGATTCCGGGCCCTCGTGATCCGATTCGTACGTTGGGAGGTAACTGATGGCTGATATCACTGAAGCCGAAAGTGGCTCCAAGAAGCGAACTCTGGCGATCATTGCCGCAGCGTTGATTGGCGTGTTGGTGGTTGGCGGCGCCTTGTGGTGGGTGTTCACCCGCGCGGGCACAACAACGATCACGGCGTACTTCGACAAGTCCATCGGTATTTACGACGGTTCCGACGTGCGAGTTCTGGGCGTGAAGGTCGGCACTGTCACCTCGGTGGAACCGCAGGGCGATCAGGTCAAGGTCGACCTCCGCGTGGATCGCGGAATCGATATTCCGGTGGATGCCAATGCGGCGCAGGTGACTCCGTCAGTAGTGGCGGACCGCTACATTCAGTTGACGCCGGTGTTCACGGGCGGCGACAAGATGGCCAGCGGTTCGGTGATTCCGATCGAGCGCACCGCCACCCCGGTCGAGGTCGATCAGTTGTACGCGAGCATCAACGACCTCGCGTCGGCGCTCGGACCCGAAGGTGCGAACAAGGACGGTGCGCTGTCCAAGTTCGTCGAGACCGGTGCCGCGAACCTCGACGGCAACGGAGCAGCGTTGGGGGAGAGCATCACCCAGCTCTCCGACGCGGCTCGTACGTTGAACGACTCGAGTGACAACATCGCGGTGACCATCAAGAATCTCAATACTTTTGTCGGAGCGTTGGCGACCAACGATCAACAGGTGCGCCAGTTCAACACTCAATTGTCCGACCTCACCGGATTTCTGGCGGGCGAACGCGATGATCTGGGTGCCGCTCTGAATCAGTTGTCCTTGACTCTCGGTGATGTCGCTAAGTTCGTGGCAGACAACCGCGATCAGTTGGCGACAACTGCTGAAGGCCTGATTGCGCCGACGCAGACGCTGGCGAACAACAAGGAAGCGCTCGCCAACACCCTGACCTTGTTGCCTCTCGCCATTTCCAATCTGGTGAACTCGTATGACGCCGAATCCGGAGTTCTCGCTTCACGTCTGGCCTTCCCGGACTTGCAGAACCCGGCCGAGGTGCTGTGCAAATTGATGGATCTCGGCAAACTGGTGCCGGGTAATCCTCAGTTCGAGGAGTTGGGACGACAGATGCAACCCGCCATCGATCAGTGTGTGGCGGTGGCCGCTATGACGGATGCGGCCGACCAGGCCAAGAACATGAATCTCCCGTTCGGAATCCTGGCCGGCCCGGAGCGTGAGATGCAGGTTGTTCCTGGCACGGTGCCGGGTGTCGTGTCACCGCGACTGAGCAGCGGGGAGGGCGAGTGAAGCGCACAGTGATTGCCGGTGCGGGACTTGTAGTTCTGCTCGGTGCGAGTGCTTGCTCGTCGGAGGGCATCTATGCGGTGCCCCTTCCGGGTGGGCCTGACGTGGGATCGAATCCCATGAATCTGACCATTGAATTCGACGACGTTCTCGATCTGGTTCCACAGTCCGCGGTCAAAGTGGACGGTGTTCCGGTCGGGCGAGTAGAGAAGATCGGAGTCGGCCCGGACGGGTGGACCGCCGACGTGGGGATCATCTTGGATTCCTCGGTGGATTTGCCGGCCAATGCCGTTGCCGCCGTGGAGCAGACCAATTTGCTCGGCGAGAAATTCATTCAGCTGTCAGCGCCTCCTAGTGGCGCGGACACTACGGCCCAGTTGTCGGACGGCGACTTGATTCCGTTGGATCGCACTCGCCACGCCACCGAGATCGAACAGGTGCTCGGTGCATTGTCGCTCCTGCTCAACGGCGGCGGTGTCGGCCAGTTGCAGCCCATCGTCAAGGAGCTCGGCGCGGCGTTCGACGGCCGCGAGGGAACAACCAGAAGTCTTCTGGAACAGGCGAATACTCTCATCGGAGGCTTGAACGAACAGCGTGAGGACATCACTCGCGCGCTCGACGGTCTCGACGTGTTGTCCAGTCGGGTGAACGAGCAGAACGAGAAGATCGCCAAGGTCCTCGACGAACTGCCCGTGGCAATATCGGTACTCAACGAGCAGCGCCCGCAGTTGACGCAGATGCTCGCTCAGGTGGACCGTCTCGGAACCGTCGGCACCGATGTCCTGACACAGTCCAAGGACGATCTGATCGCAGATCTTCAGGCACTTCGTCCGACATTGCAGGCGCTCGCTGCATCCGGTGACGACCTCGTCGGCGCGCTCCCGCTGCTTCCGACGTTCCCGTTCCCGGACGGAGTCGAGAAGATCACGCAAGGTGGGTCGGTCAATTTGTTCCTCGCTGTCGACCTGCAAATCGGTAATACGCTCTCCGGGCTTGGTGTCGGACAGGGAGATCCCGAGTATCGCCAGCCCAAGTTCGGTGATCCCAAGCCGGTGGTGGATCCGTCCAATCCGTATTACAACGGAAACGGACCGCGACCGGGCTGGCCCACAGTGTCACTGCTCCCGATCGCGCCGATCCTGCCGCAGTTGCCGATGGCACCTGCAGTCGGTGCCCCGCTCAACCCCATTCAGGGAATGCTGGATCAGTTCGGAATCGGTGGTGGACAATGAGATCGGCTCTGGTCAAGTGGCAGCTAGTGGGCTTCGTATTGGTCGCGCTCCTAGGACTTGTCTATGTGGGAGGCAAGTATGTGCGCCTCGACAACCTCCTGGGTTTCGGGCAGTACACGGTCAAGACGGAACTGCAGACGTCGGGCGGCATCTTCACCAATGCCGAGGTGACGTATCGCGGTGTGCCGGTGGGACGGGTTGGTGACTTGTCACTGACGGACGACGGGATCGAGGTCGATCTGAAGATCGACAACAATGCACCGCCGATCCCGGCGTCGACGAGGGCTGTTGTGGCCAACCGTTCTGCAATCGGCGAGCAGTTCGTCGATCTGATCCCCGATACCGATCAGGGTCCGTTCCTCGAGGACGGTTCTGTGATTGCAGTGGGTGACACAGCGACGCCGGTTCCGGTCGAAGAAGTGTTGACCAGTGCGAACGGCTTGGTCCATTCGGTGCCCGTCGATGCACTGCACACCGTCGCGGTCGAACTCGGTGCAGCCTTCAACGGCAAGGGTGAGGACATCCAGGTTCTGGCCGACTCGTTGTCCGGACTCTCGCAGTCCGGCCTCGACACCTTGCCTCAGACGCTCGGATTGATCCGTGACAGCCAGACGGTGCTCACGACCCAGTCCGACCAGTCGTCGTCGATCAAGCAGTTCAGTGCCGACCTCGATGTCATTGCCGCACAACTGCGGACCAGTGACCCCGACATCAGGCGTCTGATCGACAACGGCATCCCGGCCAGCGAGCAGATCGGGGCCCTCGTCAACGAGACCGGTCCGGCACTGACCACGGACCTGACAAATCTGGCGTCGTTCGGCAGGACGTTTGCGCCTCGTGCCATTGCGCTGCAGCCGTTTCTGATCTTTCTGCCGGGGCTGGCTGCGGCGGGGCCGACAGTGGCTCCTGGTGACGGAACCGTGCATCAAGGGTTGGTGCTGGAGACAAACAATCCGTTGTCGTGCACCGTCGGGTACGAAGGCACCATGGCGATTCTCGATGACATGAAGCGTCAGGATCCCAACTTCGACGACACGCAGCAGGACTTCCCGTTGAACACAGCGGCGTCCTGTGAGGTCCCGCTGGGCAGCGAGACGGGTGTTCGCAGTGCCAACCGGGTTATCTACGCCGATCCCGGCACGATTCAACCGTGGGACTTCAAGCCGAAGGTCGATCCTGACAAGTTGAATCTCAATCCGATTGCTACCCAGTTGGCGCCGATTCTCGGAGTGACGCCGAAGTAGATGTGCCCCAGGGTGTGCTATTGGGTTGGGGCAGTTGAGGATTCGAGGCAACGGAATTGGTGCTGCCAGGATCCGGACATAACAGGTAAGTAGGGTAGTGAGCGTGATTCAGAAAAGCAGTCCGAAGGGGGTGACGGCGCCGCTTGTTGCGGTCGGCGTTCTCCTCGTAGCCGCACTAGTTGCGCTAGGTGTGTTCGGCGTCCCGTACGTGAAGGCGTTGACCACCGACCGCAACACCGCAGAGATTCGCGACGAGGCGTTGATCGGCGCCCAGCAGGTTGCGATCAATCTCAACAACGCCGACTCGGCGAATCTCGACGCGTCGATCGAGACCATGCGGTCTTCGGTTACCGGTGACGAGATGACGGTGTACCTCCAAAGTGTTCAAGATTCCATCACGGACGAACTGCGGAACTCCGGATCCAAGGCCGATGCCGAGGTGATGTCTGCTGCGCTCACCGAACTCAACACGGACGACAGGACTGCGACGGCTCTTGTGGTCGTGAAGGTCACCACTACGCAGGGCAACCAGTACGTGAAGAACCAGGTCGGTATGCGATTGGGCATGGTCGAGGTGGACGGTATCTGGAAGGCCAGTTCGGCCGAACCCGTCGGAAACCGGATCGATCTGGAGTCGGGCACATTGCCGGGCGCCGACGGCACCGGCGGTTCCGATGGGTCGACGCCGGCAACCGAATCACCAGCGCCCACCGAGGCGCCCGCACCGAGCGTAGGGGGCGATTCAGGTGGCCAGTAGTCAGCCTCGATCAGTCATCCGAAGGAGAAGCGCGTAATGCCACCGAAGCGCAGAGTCGGGATGCCGCAGGCAAACCAGAACCGTCGGCCGAAGATAGCCGGATCAGCCCGCTCGTTGAACGTCCCCGCGGGGACGCCGGCCGAGGAACCAGCGAACGTCGAGGCCGTCGAGACCGAGGTAGCCGCAACAGAGGCCGTCGAGACCGAGGCCGTCGAAACCGAGGCAGCCCCGAAGGCAAGCCTTCGGAAAGCCCCGAAGCCGAGTCTCGAGAAGGAAGCCCAGCCGAGTCCCGAGAAGGAAGCCCAGCCGAGTCCCGAGAAGGAAGCCCAGCCGAGTCCCGAGACGGCAGCCGAGCCCAGCCTCGCGGAGGAACCGCCAGCACCAGAGCCTGCTCTGTCGAAGGAAGCGAGTCGCACTTCGTGGCCGCTGGTCATCGGGTTAGGCGCAGCAGCGGTGGTAGTCGCGTTGCTTGCGGGTCTGGCTTTTTTCAAGGTCGGCGCCCAGATGGACGATGTGGCATGGGTTGACGAGGGGGCGACGGCTGAGGTGCTGCGGGTGACTCCACCGGCGCTCGAGGCGGTGTTCACCTTTGCGCCCGGCACCTTCGACGCCGATTTCGACAAGGGCTTGCAGGGTCTGAACCAGGCCATGCGTGATCAGCTGACCGAGTACAAGGACACGCAGAAGGCCGGCGTCGAACAAACCCAGACGGCGACTACGGCGGATGTCACGGAGATCGGTGTCACCAGGCTCGAGGAGGACCGAGCGCAACTACTCGCGCAGTTGAACGTGAGCTCGACGCAGAGTGGTGTGGCTGCCGGTTCCCGTTCCGGGATGGTTGTCGTCAGCTTGGAGAAGCAGGACGGTAATTGGCTGATCTCGGAGATCCGCGACCGCTGACAAATGTGTACGACGAGCTGGACCGGAAATAGATTCCGGTCCAGTTTTTCGTATCCGGGTCAGTGACTGGCTACACTACCGACAACGGTGTTCGAACCGAGTCGGTCGACTGTTCGAATGCCACGACTTACCTCGGCGCTCTTGACGGGGCGGTTCCGAAGGTCCAGTCTGAGCGGTGAACATGCACGGACGAGTGATCGGCAGTCTCACGTCAGCACCTGAATCAGACCCTCAGCTACACCCGACTCGACATTTCCTGAGTAAGGGTGTACTTTTGGACGTTGCGCTGGCTGCCTCCTGTCCACCCCTCGTCTCAACCGCTGCGAAGTCAAGTACTTCTTGCTTTCTGCGACGGGTTTCGTTCGGGTTGTAACCAGCGAAATTCGAAGCAGATACAGCGGCGGTCGCAACAGTACGGAGCGGCCCGCGTGAGGTGCTGGAAGGACGCATCTTGGCAGTCTCTAGCCAGACCAAGGCAGTTTCCGGAATCCCCGGAGCCCCGAAGAGGGTTTCGTTCGCGAAAGTTCGCGAACCCCTCGAAGTTCCCGGGCTTCTTGATGTTCAAACCGATTCGTTCGAGTGGTTGATCGGCGCGCAGAGTTGGCGCGAACGAGCAGCAGCTCTCGGCGACAATGCAGTGTCCGGCGGTCTCGAAGACATCCTCGCGGAGCTTTCTCCGATCGAGGATTTCTCCGGCTCTATGTCACTCTCCTTCTCTGATCCTCGATTCGACGAGGTCAAGGCCTCGACGGACGAGTGCAAAGACAAGGACATGACCTACGCGGCGCCGTTGTTCGTCACCGCGGAGTTCATCAACAACAACACTGGTGAGATCAAGAGCCAGACGGTCTTCATGGGTGATTTCCCGATGATGACCGACAAGGGCACCTTCATCATCAACGGCACGGAGCGCGTGGTTGTCTCGCAGCTCGTGCGTTCCCCCGGTGTGTACTTCGACAAGAGCGTCGACAAGAGCACCGAGAAGGATCTGCACAGCGTCAAGGTGATCCCGGGTCGCGGCGCATGGCTCGAGTTCGACGTCGACAAGCGCGACACCGTTGGTGTCCGCATCGACCGTAAGCGTCGTCAGCCCGTCACCGTCCTGCTCAAGGCACTCGGCTGGACCACGGAGCAGATCACGGAGCGCTTCGGCTTCTCCGAGATCCTCATGGCCACGCTGGAGAAGGACAACACCGCCGGTACCGACGAGGCGTTGCTCGACATCTACCGCAAGCTGCGTCCGGGCGAGCCCCCCACCAAGGAGAGCGCGCAGACCCTTCTGGAGAACCTGTTCTTCAAGGACAAGCGTTACGACCTCGCTCGCGTCGGTCGTTACAAGATCAACAAGAAGCTCGGCCTCAACGCAGGTCAGCCGATTGTTGCTTCGACGCTGACCGAAGAAGACATCGTCGCCACCGTCGAGTACCTCGTGCGTTTGCACGCTGGTGACACCTCGATGACGGCACCGGACGGCGTCGAGGTTCCCGTTGAGGTCGACGACATCGACCACTTCGGTAACCGTCGTCTGCGCACCGTTGGTGAGCTCATCCAGAACCAGATCCGCGTGGGCCTGTCCCGCATGGAGCGTGTTGTTCGTGAGCGCATGACTACGCAGGACGTCGAGGCAATTACGCCTCAGACCCTGATCAACATCCGCCCGGTCGTCGCTGCGATCAAGGAGTTCTTCGGAACGTCCCAGCTGTCGCAGTTCATGGACCAGAACAACCCGCTGTCGGGGCTGACGCACAAGCGTCGTCTGTCTGCCCTCGGCCCGGGTGGTCTGTCCCGTGAGCGCGCCGGCCTCGAGGTTCGTGACGTTCACGCGTCGCACTACGGCCGCATGTGCCCGATCGAGACCCCGGAAGGCCCGAACATCGGCCTGATCGGTTCGCTGTCGGTGTACGCACGCGTCAACCCGTTCGGCTTCATCGAGACGCCGTACCGCCGGGTTGTCGACGGCCAGGTCACCGATCAGGTTGATTACCTGACCGCTGACGAAGAGGATCGCCACGTCGTCGCACAGGCCAACTCGGCCATCGACCGTGACGGCCGTTTCACCGACGCGAAGATTCTCGTTCGTCGTAAGGGTGGCGAGGTCGAGTTCGTCTCGTCCTCCGACATCGACTACATGGACGTTTCGCCGCGCCAGATGGTGTCCGTCGCTACCGCGATGATCCCGTTCCTCGAGCACGACGACGCAAACCGCGCCCTGATGGGTGCGAACATGCAGCGTCAGGCTGTTCCGCTGGTTCGCAGCGAAGCGCCTCTCGTCGGTACCGGTATGGAGCTGCGTGCAGCTGTCGACGCCGGTGACGTCGTCATCACCGAGAAGACCGGTGTTGTCGAAGAGGTCTCAGCGGACTACATCACGGTCATGGCCGATGACGGAAGCCGCAAGACCTACCGGATGCGCAAGTTCGCGCGTTCCAACCAGGGCACGTGCGCCAACCAGCGTCCGATCGTGGACGAGGGACAGCGCGTCGATGCCGGCCAGGTCCTCGCTGACGGCCCTTGCACCGAAAACGGTGAAATGGCGCTCGGTAAGAACCTGCTCCTGGCGATCATGCCGTGGGAAGGCCACAACTACGAGGACGCGATCATTCTGTCGCAGCGCCTGGTGGAAGAGGACGTCCTGACCTCGATTCACATCGAGGAGCACGAGATCGATGCCCGCGACACCAAGCTCGGTGCCGAGGAAATCACTCGCGACATCCCGAACGTGTCCGACGAGGTCCTCGCTGACCTCGACGAGCGCGGCATCATCCGTATCGGTGCCGAGGTTCGTGACGGCGACGTGCTGGTCGGAAAGGTCACGCCGAAGGGCGAGACCGAGCTGACCCCCGAAGAGCGCCTCCTTCGCGCCATCTTCGGTGAGAAGGCCCGCGAGGTTCGTGACACGTCCCTCAAGGTTCCTCACGGTGAGACCGGCAAGGTCATCGGCATCCGCGTCTTCTCGCGCGATGACGACGACGATCTGCCTCCCGGTGTCAACGAGCTCGTTCGCGTGTACGTGGCCCAGAAGCGCAAGATCCAGGACGGCGACAAGCTCGCCGGCCGCCACGGCAACAAGGGTGTTATCGGCAAGATCCTCCCGCAGGAAGACATGCCGTTCCTTTCGGACGGCACGCCTGTCGACATCATCCTGAACACGCACGGCGTCCCGCGTCGTATGAACATCGGTCAGGTCCTGGAGACCCACCTCGGGTGGATCGGCAAGACCGGCTGGAACGTTCAGATCGCCGCTGACGGCACTCGTCCGGATTGGGCTGCGACCCTTCCGGAAGAGATGCTCGCCGCTCCTGCCGACTCGAACATCGCCACCCCGGTGTTCGACGGCGCGAAGGAAGACGAGCTCACTGGTCTCCTCGAGTCCACGTTGCCGAACCGCGACGGCGAGCAGATGGTCGGCCCCGACGGAAAGGCCACGTTGTTCGACGGCCGCTCCGGCGAGCCGTTCCCGTACCCGGTCTCGGTCGGTTACATGTACATCATCAAGCTGCACCACTTGGTCGACGACAAGATCCACGCTCGTTCGACCGGTCCGTACTCGATGATCACGCAGCAGCCTCTCGGCGGTAAGGCCCAGTTCGGTGGCCAGCGCTTCGGTGAGATGGAGTGCTGGGCTATGCAGGCCTACGGCGCGGCTTACACGCTGCAGGAACTGCTGACCATCAAGTCGGACGACGTGGTTGGTCGCGTGAAGGTGTACGAAGCCATCGTCAAGGGCGAGAACATCCCGGAACCCGGCATCCCCGAGTCGTTCAAGGTGCTCCTCAAGGAGCTCCAGTCGCTCTGCCTCAACGTGGAGGTGCTGTCCTCGGACGGCGCTGCCATCACGATGGCGGACGGCGACGACGAGGACTTGGAGCGCGCTGCGGCGAACTTGGGCATCAACCTGTCCAGGAACGAAGCGGCAACGGTCGACGACCTCGCGAACTAGGTTTCGGTCCCCGGGTTGCTCTGTGAAAGAGCGGCCCGGGGGCGTAGTTCACATTTGAATTGGCAGTCAGGTTGCCGGGGTGACCGGCAACCGTAACCCCAACGGGGAAAGGAAGTTACGTGCTCGACGTCAACTTCTTCGATGAACTCCGCATTGGCTTGGCCAGCGCAGAGGACATCCGCAATTGGTCCTACGGCGAGGTCAAGAAGCCGGAGACCATCAACTACCGCACGCTCAAGCCCGAGAAGGACGGCCTCTTCTGCGAGAAGATCTTCGGCCCCACCCGGGACTGGGAGTGCTACTGCGGTAAGTACAAGCGTGTCCGCTTCAAGGGCATCATCTGTGAGCGCTGTGGCGTCGAGGTCACTCGCGCCAAGGTTCGTCGTGAGCGCATGGGTCACATCGAACTGGCCGCACCGGTCACGCACATCTGGTACTTCAAGGGTGTGCCGAGCCGCCTCGGTTACCTGCTCGACCTGGCTCCGAAGGATCTCGAAAAGATCATCTACTTCGCGGCTTACGTCATCGTCGGTGTCGACGAGGAGCTCCGTCACAACGAGCTGTCCACCCTCGAAGCCGAGATGCAGGTCGAGAAGAAGGCTGTCGCAGATCAGCGCGACGCCGATCTCGAGGCACGCGCGCAGAAGCTCGAAGCCGATATCGCCGAGCTCGAGGCAGAGGGCGCCAAGTCCGATGTCCGCCGCAAGGTCAAGGACGGCGGCGAGCGCGAAATGCGTCAGCTCCGTGACCGCGCGCAGCGTGAGCTGGATCGTCTCGACGAGATCTGGAGCACCTTCACCAAGCTGAGCGTCAAGCAGCTCATCATCGACGAGTTGCTGTACCGCGAGCTGGTCGACCGTTACGGCGAGTACTTCACGGGTGCGATGGGCGCAGAGTCCATCCAGATCCTGATGCAGAACTTCGACCTCGACGCCGAGGCAGAGTCTCTTCGCGAGACCATCCGCAGCGGCAAGGGCCAGAAGAAGCTCCGTGCTCTCAAGCGCCTCAAGGTCGTTGCGGCTTTCCAGACCAACGGCAACTCGCCGATGGGCATGGTCCTCAACGCCGTTCCGGTGATCCCGCCGGAGCTTCGCCCGATGGTTCAGCTCGACGGTGGACGTTTCGCGACGTCCGACCTCAACGATCTGTACCGCCGCGTCATCAACCGCAACAACCGCCTCAAGCGACTGATCGACCTCGGTGCTCCCGAGATCATCGTCAACAACGAGAAGCGGATGCTGCAGGAGTCTGTCGACGCCCTGTTCGACAACGGTCGTCGTGGACGTCCGGTCACCGGACCGGGTAACCGCCCGCTGAAGTCCCTGAGCGATCTGCTCAAGGGCAAGCAGGGTCGTTTCCGTCAGAACCTCCTCGGAAAGCGCGTCGACTACTCGGGTCGTTCCGTGATCGTCGTCGGTCCTCAGCTCAAGCTGCACCAGTGTGGTCTGCCCAAGCTGATGGCTCTCGAGCTGTTCAAGCCGTTCGTGATGAAGCGTCTGGTGGATCTGAACCACGCGCAGAACATCAAGTCGGCCAAGCGCATGGTCGAGCGCAAGCGCGTCCAGGTGTGGGATGTCCTCGAAGAGGTCATCGCCGAGCACCCCGTGCTGCTCAACCGTGCACCTACGCTGCACCGTCTGGGTATCCAGGCATTCGAGCCGCAGCTCGTCGAGGGCAAGGCCATTCAGCTCCACCCGCTGGTGTGTGAGGCCTTCAACGCCGACTTCGACGGTGACCAGATGGCTGTTCACCTTCCGCTGTCGGCAGAGGCTCAGGCCGAGGCACGCATCCTGATGCTGTCCTCGAACAACATCCTCTCGCCCGCTTCGGGTCGCCCGCTCGCTATGCCGCGTCTTGACATGGTGACCGGTCTGTTCCACCTGACGCGTCTCGACGACGGTGTCGTCGGTGAGCTCGCTGCAGCTACGTCCGAGGGTCCGGAGCAGGGCGTGTACTCCAGCCCCGCCGAGGCTCAGATGGCCGTGGATCGTGGCGCGCTGACAGTTCAGTCGCAGATCAAGGTGCGTCTGACCAACCAGCGTCCGCCGCGCGATCGCGAAGCGGAACTGTTCCCCGAGGGCTGGAACTACGGCGACGGCTGGACCGCTGTCACCACATTGGGTCGCGTGCTCTTCAACGAGCTGCTTCCGGCGGACTACCCGTTCGTCAACGAGCAGATGCCGAAGAAGCGTCAGGCAACGATCATCAACGATCTTGCCGAGCGTTACCCGATGATCGTGGTTGCTCAGACCGTCGACAAGCTCAAGGATGTCGGCTTCCACTGGGCAACGCGTTCCGGTGTCACGATCTCCATCTCGGACGTTCTGGTTCCGCCGGAGAAGCCTGCCATCATCGAGGACTTCGAGGCTCAGGCCGACAAGATCGAGAAGCAGTACCAGCGTGGTGCTTTGGACAAGAAGGAGCGCAACAGCGCTCTGGTCACCATTTGGCAGGAAGCGACCGAAAAGGTCGGCAAGGCCATGGAGGCTCACTTCCCCGACAACAACCCGATCCCGATGATCGTGAAGTCCGGCGCGGCCGGCAACATGACTCAGGTTCGTTCGCTTGCCGGTATGAAGGGCCTGGTGACAAACCCGAAGGGTGAGTTCATCCCGCGTCCGATCAAGTCTTCCTTCAAGGAAGGCCTGACCGTTCTCGAGTACTTCATCAACACGCACGGTGCTCGTAAGGGTCTGGCCGATACCGCTCTGCGTACCGCCGACTCGGGCTACCTGACCCGTCGTCTGGTGGACGTGTCGCAGGACGTCATCGTTCGCGAGACCGACTGTGGCACCGAGCGCGGCATCGTCACCACGATCTCGGAGAAGCAGGCCAACGGCTCGATCATCCGCGATGCTCACGTGGAGACCAGCACGTACGCCCGCACGTTGGCTGCTGACGCAGTCGACGAGAACGGCAAGGTCATCGTCGAGCGTGGACACGATCTCGGTGACCCCGCGATCGACGCCCTGCTCGAGGCCGGTATCACGCAGGTCAAGGTCCGTTCGGTCCTGACGTGCACCACCGGCACCGGCGTTTGCGCCACTTGCTACGGCCGCTCCATGGCCACCGGCAAGCTGGTCGACATCGGTGAGGCTGTCGGTATTGTCGCCGCACAGTCGATCGGTGAGCCCGGTACCCAGCTGACCATGCGTACCTTCCACCAGGGTGGTGTGGCCGGCGCCGACATCACCGGTGGTTTGCCGCGTGTCCAGGAACTGTTCGAGGCACGTGTGCCGAAGGGCAAGGCTCCTATCGCGGACGTCACCGGTCGGGTGCAGCTCGAAGACGGCGATCGTTTCTACAAGATCACGATCGTGCCGGACGACGGCGGCGAAGAGGTTGTCTACGACAAGCTCTCCAAGCGTCAGCGTCTGCGTAGCTTCAAGCACAGCGACGGCGAAGACCGCCTTCTGGCAGACGGTGACCACGTCGAGGTCGGACAGCAGCTCATGGAAGGTGCTGCCGATCCCCACGAGGTCCTGCGAGTCATGGGTCCGCGTCAGGTTCAGATCCACTTGGTCAACGAGGTCCAGGAGGTGTACCGGAGCCAGGGTGTGTCGATCCACGACAAGCACATCGAGGTCATCGTGCGCCAGATGCTTCGTCGCGTGACGATCATCGATTCCGGTGCCACCGAGTTCCTTCCCGGTTCGCTCACCGAGCGCGCCGAGTTCGAATCGGCCAACCGCCGCGTTGTCGCTGAGGGCCGCGAGCCCGCAGCAGGCCGTCCGGTGCTCATGGGTATCACGAAGGCGTCGCTCGCGACGGATTCGTGGCTGTCCGCGGCATCGTTCCAGGAGACCACTCGTGTCTTGACCGACGCTGCAATCAACTGCCGCTCGGACAAGCTGATCGGTCTGAAGGAAAATGTCATCATCGGCAAGCTGATCCCTGCCGGTACCGGTATCAACCGTTACCGCAACATCCAGGTTCAGCCCACCGAAGAGGCCCGCGCCGCTGCGTACGCAGTGCCCGCGTACGACGACCAGTACTACAGCCCGGACGGCTTCGGCCAGAACACCGGTGCTGCAGTTCCGCTGGACGACTACGGCTTCAGCAACGACTACCGCTAGCGGTTAGTTCGTGAGAAATCCCCCGCCTCTGATGAGGCGGGGGATTTTTCGTTTCAGGAGTTACTGCCGCTGAGGTCGGGGATGACGATCTCTTGGACGGCCCACTTGTTGCCGTCGGGGTCGGCGAAGTAGATGAATCGTCCCCAAGCCTGGTCGTCGATCGGGCTGATATCGATCCCGCGGCTCTTGAATTCGCGCTCGGCCTCTTCGATGTCCTTGACTACCACCTGCATGCCGACGACCGAACCGGGTTCGGCGTCGGTGATTCCCTTGCCGATGCAGATGGAGCAGGCGGAACCGGGTGGGGTCAGCTGGACGAACCGCAGGTTCTCGTTGACGGTGTGATCGTGGTCGGCGTTGAAGCCGAGTCGGACGTAGAAGTCCTTGGCGCGGTCGATGTCGGTGACGGGAATGGCGACCAGTTCGAGCTTGATGTCCATGACGTGCCCTTCATGTGATGGTGAATTCCGGCGACAGGTCCAGTGTTGCGGGTATTGCGGTCAGAAACGGTCCTCGATTGCGAATCGGATGAAACTTTCCGAATTCCTTGTTGCTTCGAGAGTGCTTCTCTCACTGCTCGACCGATCCCGAACCCGGAGCGGATACCCCGACTCCGCCGCTCTGACTCATACTCTCGAGCGAGCCGAAGATGCCGACGCTCTCGGCTACCACCGGTTCTGGGTCGCCGAGCATCACGCGGTTCCGGGTATCGCGAGTGGGTCGCCGGCTGTGCTTCTTGCAGCCATTGGCGCTCACACGCGCGACATTCGACTGGGCAGCGGCGGCGTCATGCTGCCGAATCATCAACCGTTGGTTGTCGCCGAACAGTTCCTGATGTTGGATGCCCTGTATCCGGGTCGGATCGATCTGGGTCTCGGCCGGTCATTGGGCTTCACGGAACCGGTTCGCCAGGCGCTACGACGGAGCAAGGACGCGCCGGACACGTTTGCCGCTGATATCGAGGAGCTGCGACGCTATCTGGACGGAACTGCCGTCGTCACGGCTCGTCCGGCGTCGCGCGGCGGGGTGCCGATCTTTGTGCTTGCCACGCGCACCGGGTTGAAAGTGGCAGCGCAGCTGGGGCTTCCGGTAGTCGTGGGTGGGCCAATGCTCGAGATCGGTGGTACCAACAGGGTGGAGGCGCTGGACCAGTATCGCCGGACTTTCCAGCCCAGCGACGCGCACCCCGATCCTTATGTCGTGGTCTCGCTCGAAGTCATGGTTGCCGATACCACCGAGGCGGCCCGTGAGCTGTTGATTCCGGAGGCGTACGCGCTCGCGGAATCGTCACGGACAGGGGAGTTTCCGCCGCTCGTGTCGGCGGAACAGATCAGGGGCGCAGCGCTCAACGATCGAACCACCAGGCGTATCGACTCGTTCGTGGCTTCGGCTATGTACGGGACCGCAATCGAGGTGAAGCAGCACTCGAGTGATCTGGCCGAGCGGACGGGCGCGGACGAGTTGCTGGCGTCGACATCGACATACGACCGCGCCGCCCTGGAACACTCGGATCACGTACTGCGCGAGGTGATCTAGCGGGGAACGTGGAACTCCAGCAGCGTGGCGGCAGCGTCGTCGAGTTCTGACCACGGGACGGGCACGGACAACACGGCGATTGCCGAAGTCGGAAACTTGTCTCGAATCCGTTGGGCTGCTTCGGAATTCTCGTTCGATGCCAGATCCAGTGCAGTCCAGGGAATTCCCGGTTCATGGCCGATGACCAGGAGCGTGCTGACATTGGCGGACGTGGTCCGGATTGCGTTGATGACGTCGGCCTGGGATCCGCCGTAGATCGACTTGTCGAAGCCTGTCGGGGCGTCGACGGCGGTCGCGGCCAGGGTGTCGACGGTGCGCCGCGACGTCGAGCACAATACGGCGTCGATGGGTGGGACGTTCTCGCGGATCCATTCGCCGCCGAGGCGGGCTTCGCGCAGTCCCCGTTCGGCGAGTGGCCGCTCGTGATCGCGAATGCCTTCGGGATAGCTGGACTTTCCGTGTCTCATGAGAACGAGGGTGCGGTGGTCTGCCATGCGTTCACGTTATCCGCTTTGTCGCTACCAGTGACGGTTACTCTGGATGGTCAGGACCTTGAAGGAGGCTTCCATGGCAGGCAAGAAGCTCGATCGCACGCATGCTCGAACGGCTCTCGAGGTGGTACGGGAAAGCCCTACCATTGCACTCATCACTGTGGCGCCGGCTGTAGTCGTCTTCGGTGTCGTGTGGTGGCTCTTCGGTTTCTGGGCCGCGATCCTTCTCGCTCTGGTGTTCGGCGTTGCGGCAGTAGCTACTCGCAAGCTGCGTTAGAGCGCACTCACCTGTGCAACGGCGCGCAGTGCATCGCCCACCAGGAACCAGACGGTGAGGCGCGAACCTTCGACGTGGCTCCGTAGGACCACGTCGTCGCCGGCGACAAGGGGTGAGAGGTATTCGATCACCGCCCGGTGAGGCGTGCTGCGCAGTGCAGTTCGGGTACTGATCACCTCTTCGACGGCTTGCCAGTAAACGGCGTTGTTGACGTGATCGAACGGGTCGATATCAGTCACACGCAGGGTGAACGGAGTGTCGATGACGCCCGGTGCTTCGACGTCCGGTGCGTTGTCGGCGATCACACGTTTCCATTTGAGGCGATGTTCGTCGGTGGATTCCTCGAGTGGTTTCATGAAGTCGTCACTCATCCGGGTGGGCATACCGGACTCTGCACTGATGTGGATCCAGAACCCTTCCGTCTCGATCAGCGCACCGTTGCTGCCGTCGAAGCGGACACGCATGTTCGCCCACCTCGTCGAGAATGCGGAGCACCACCGGGTCATGGTCAGATATTCGGGCCAGATCGCCGGACGGATGACGTCGATGACGGTTCGACGCACGATCCAGAACGGGTGAGTGTCGACGGCCTCGATGGCCTCGATGTTGTCGGTGGCGATGTCTTGCAGGTATCGGGCGACGCCGTCCAACCGGAGCGCTTTGGCCGCGTTGATGTCGCCGGTGCGCACCGGGCGTGTTTTCACGAAAATCGGTCCGCGATCGGGCTGCGGCGCGAGTGTGAGGTCTGAGTTCACGAAAGTGATTCCTGTTCGCCGAGGGGTTGCTTGAATTCTGCCAGGTGGTCGGTCGACGCAGAGATTCGAGCATCGGTGCCGATTTCTTGCGACAATAAGATTCTCTCCTCGCGCTTCGACTACGCACCTTCTGGTGTGGACGGGACTGTCATGACTCGAGCGGCGAGCACAACCTCTGTTACTGCGGTACGCACGACTACAGCACCCACGACTACGGCATCGGAATGTGGCTATTTCGACGCTACGTCCCGGTGCTGGTTCCTTGTTGCAACACCAGCGTCGCATCCGCGATTATGGCGCGAGTATCTAGACGGTGCGCGGGAGAACTATCGACATCACGGAGTCGAGAGTGTCGTCGAATACGACGACATAGTGGACGGGCTCTCGACAACGCTGTTCTTCGTGGCTCTCGACGACGTGGGACGTGTTGTCGGCGGCGTGCGCGTGCAGGGGCCGTACATGTGCGCGGACCAGGCACACGCTGTCCAGGAATGGACCGACCACCCCGGTATCGCACAGGTTTACGCCATGATCGACGGGCGTATCCCAAGTGGTGTGATCGAACTCAAGACTGCCTGGTGCGGGGCGCAAGCGGAGAGACGTGGTGAGCTGACGTCGGCATTGTCGCGCATCGCACCGCATGCGCTGTCGCTGCTCGGAGTCAGGTTCGCATTCGCGACGGCCGCGGGGTACGTACTCGACCGTTGGGCTACCTGTGGCGGCGTCATGGAGGATTCGATTCCCGGGGTTCCGTATCCGGACGAGCGGTATCTGACCCGCATGATGTGGTGGGACAAGCACACCTACGTGGACAAGACGCACCATACTCAGTTGCCGGCACTCCTGGCGGAGGCAGCCCAACTCGAGGGGGCGCAAGTGCCGTCTGACAGCTTCGCGGAAGATGGACTCGGCGATGGTGTCGGCCGGGAATGAGGCGCTCTGGCGAGCGAGAGTGTTCGACGAGCGAGTCGCCGCCGACGCTGCCTCGTTGGAAGAGGTGAGGCGACAACCGGATACGTTGGCACTCGACCATCGGGCTCGGTTCCGCGACGAGTTGTCGGGACTTCGCAACCTTCCTGATCGCCGGGTCGTCGACGAACCTTGTCGATGGGTGTACTACCCGTGGCGGCGCGAGCTGGTGGGAATTCTTGGTCCGCAATCATTTTCACTTCTCCGGTTGGACCGGAACCGGAACAAGATCACCCGTGACGAACAGGCGCGACTGAGACGGTTGCGTGTAGGAATCGTCGGGTTGAGTGTCGGGAATGTCATCGCGCAGGCTCTGGCGCTCGAAGGGTTGTGCGGCGAACTGAGATTGGCAGATTTCGACAGTATCGACCTCTCGAACCTGAACCGAATCCCGGTGGGAATCACTGACGTAGGTGTCAACAAGGCGGTGGTCGCAGCGCGGCGTGTTGCCGAACTCGACCCGTATCTTGCTGTGTCGGTGTTTACGGCCGGGGTGACGGACGCGAGCGTCGAGAAGATTGTCGACGGTCTGGATCTGGTTGTCGAGGAATGTGATTCGCTCGACGCCAAGATGTCGATACGACGGGTGGCGCGTGGTCGTGGAATCCCGGTGATCATGGAGACAACCGATCGTGGGCTGCTGGACATCGAGCGTTTCGATCTCGAGCCGCAGCGGCCGTTGTTTCACGGGCTTCTCGGGAATGTCGACACAGCAACCTTGGCCGGACTAACGGCCCAGGAGAAGATCCCCCATGCGTTGGCGCTCCTGTCGGCCGCAGAACTGTCGGCGAAAATGGCTGCGTCACTGGTCGAAGTCGGGTCGACACTGTCGACGTGGCCGCAGCTCGGAAGTGAATGCTTCGCGGGGGCATCCGCCGTGGCGACGGCGGTGCGCCGGTTCGGCTTGGGGGAGTCGCTGCCGTCCGGCCGGGTCCGGATCGACTCGGGTGCCCGACTGAATTGCCTGCATGATCCGCTGGTCGACGAGGATGGCTCGCAGAGCAATGTTCCTGAAACGAGTGTGGCGGCTGGCGCGGCACCGACAATGCCGGCCGACGGCGTCGAGGCTGTTCTCGAGGCGATCAGGTGGGCGCCGTCGGGCGGAAATGCCCAACCCTGGGCCGTCGAGGTCGATGGGCCGGTGATCCACGTTCATGCGGATCGTGATCGAACGTCGTTGATGGATCTAGAGGGCCGGGCAACCCATGTGGCGATCGGTGCTGCCGTCTACAACGCGAAGGTCGCAGCAGCGGCACACGGAATTCTTGGTGACACCGTTCTACTTCCCGATCCGGATTCGGCAGATTTGGTGGCAAGCGTCAAGCTGGGAGAAACGACGAATCAGCTTCTGGCGCAGCACTACCCGGCGATGATGGAGCGAAGTACCAATCGAGGGGTAGGTGTGCAAGCACCGATCGGCCGTGAGCTCGAGGATGCACTGCGGGGCGCCGCGCGTGATGAAGGCGGCAACCTTCATCTGTACACGGACCCGCGTGATCTTGGTGTGTTCGGGGACGTCGTGGGTGCCGCTGACCGTATCCGATACCTGACGCCGATGCTGCACGAGCAGATGATCGGCGAATTGCGTTGGCCGGGATCGGAAACAGCGAATACAGGGATCGATATCCGCACACTGGGGCTCGCCGACAGCGAGGTGGCATTCCTCGACGTCGTCAGGCGTAGTGACGTGGTGACCCGGCTGGCGCGATGGGGCGCGGGAGAAGTATTGGGGATCAGTGCTCGTGACCGCATCACGTCGAGTTCGGCATTTGGTGTGGTGATTGTGGACGGTTCCTGTCTCGACGACTATGTTCGCGGCGGTTCGGCTGCCGAAGCGGTGTGGGTGTGCGCACAGGAGCACGGATTGGGTGTGCAACCCATGTCACCAGTGTTCCTGTACGCCCGCGACGGTAGCGACTGCGCGCGATTGTCCGACCCGTTTGCGAGCGAACTCGATGCATTGCGCCTGCGCATGCGAGTGCTACTCGATCTCGGTAGCGAGGAGTCCATTGCCTTGGTGCTGCGCCTGAGTCATTGTCCACCGGAAACAGTGCGCAGTGCGCGACTGCCCGCGAACAGTATTCGACGCTGAGGCACCGTAGAGAAAGTTGCAGGAGAAATCATGGACGGACGTAGCCTCGAACAGTTGGTGACCGACGTTGCCGGTCGACTGATGCCGGCCGATTCGACGACATCGGTCGCAGCGGCCACCGAGGTCCTTCGCGACCTGGTCGAGTACTTCGGCGTCGACGTCAGCTTCCTGCGGCGCAACGATCACACGATCGGGGCGACGGTTCTGGTGGCGGAATGGCCGCAGCGCCAGGATGTTCCCGAACCCGATCCCTTGGGAGTGGTGTATTTCCGGGACGCGGACCCGGTTTTTGCGGCCGCCGAGAATGCGCGCGAAGCAGTGATCATCCGTCCCGAACCGAGCGGGTATCAAGACAGGATCCGAAGCGGCGCAGGTGTCGTCGAGACGTCGATGGCCGCCGTGCCCTTGCTGTCCGGTCCCGTCACCACGGGGGTCCTGGGATTCATCAAGTTCGGCGACCGGGAGTGGTCAACTCGAGAAATCAATGCACTCAACGCTATTGCCACTCTGTTTGCCCAATTGCAGGCGAGGGTGGCTGCGGAGGGGCGTCTGCGCTACCTGGCGGATCACGACGAGCTGACCGGACTGTCCAATCGGAGGATGCTTCTCGGTGAACTCGAACGACGTCTGCAGCCGGGGGAGTCCGGGCCCGTTGCGCTTCTGTTCCTGGACGTCGACCGGCTGAAGGTGGTCAACGATCTACTGGGACACAATGCGGGCGATGCGTTCATTCACGAACTCGGAAACCGCCTCGAAGGCAGATTTCCGGATGACGTCGTGGTCCGGCTCGGCGGTGACGAGTTTGTCATTGTCATGTCGGAACCGATGGACGCGAATGAGGCCGAAGTGGTTGCGCGCGAAGCGCAGTTGGTTGCGTCCACGCCGATCTCGCTGGGGACCGAAGAGGTGGGCAGAAGCGTGAGTATCGGTATCGCGGTGGCAAAACCGGGAGAGTGCAGCGTTGGCGAATTGCTCCGGTGCGCCGACGAGGCCGTGCTTACCGCAAAATCCGACGGAGGAAATGCGGTAGTGGTGTGCAGCGACGAGATGCGGGCAGCCAACGACGATCATGCGGAGATGGAGATGCACCTGCGCGCGGCAATTCGCGACGGCCAGTTGGAGGTGTACTACCAACCTGTTGTCGACCTGGAATCGGGTGCGATATCGGGTGTCGAAGCGCTGGTGCGGTGGAACCACCCGGTACGTGGTGTGCTTCAACCGGATTCGTTCATCGACATCGCCGAGGCTGCCAACCTGTCAGGGGAACTCGGCCGGCAGGTTCTGCGCGAAGCCTGCCGCCAACTTGCGCAGTGGAATGCGATGATTTCAGGGACGCCACTGTTCATGTGCGTGAATGTATCACCGGCGCAGTTGATTACCAGTGACTTTGTGGATTCCGTTGCAATCGAGTTGGAAACGCATGGCCTCTTGGGTAGCAGCTTGTGTATTGAAATCACGGAGCGGGCGGTGATGCACGATCTGGCTCACGTGTTGGTGACATTGCGTGGACTGGAGGAACTCGGCGTTCGCATCGCTCTCGATGATTTCGGAACCGGGTACAGTTCTTTGGCTCAGTTGAAGGTGTTGCCGGTCGACACGGTCAAGATCGATCGGGGATTCGTTCATGAACTGGGAATCGATCACGACGATCTGGCGATAGTCCACTCGATTGTCGGACTTGCAGATTCCTTCGGGCTGGACGTGGTCGCCGAAGGCGTCGACTCCGGTCGGGCGGCGCAAATACTGCTCGATCTCGGATGCCGATATGCGCAAGGATTTCTCTTCAGTCCACCGGTGAAATCCGACCGTATCGCGGCGATGCTGCGGGCCGGGCGCAGGTCGTCGCCGCCCCTACGAGTTACAACTCTGACGCCTTCACACCCGTAGTCCGACATCGACTATTGCGCGTGCGACGGCTGATACCGAAGCGTTGCACAACTGTGCGTGAGCTTGGATCAGCGCGTACGCCTCGTCGATTCCGGTGCGCCGCGCATCGGCAGTGATGCCTTTGGCTTGTTCGAGAATGATGCGCACTTTCAACGATTCCTGTAGCTGAGAACGAATCTGCTGCAGTTGATGGCGTTTCGACGCGTTGACGCAGTACCCCGTTGCCATGTTCGCCACCAGGTACGTGAAGACGATGTCGTCGGCGGACCACGGTCGTGGCTCGTGCGCGTACAGACTTACAACGCCGATCGTTTCGCCGTTGATCGACATCGGGACACTCGCAGTAGCTGCGATGTTCAACCGTCTGGCGTTCTCGGCAAATTCAGGCCAGAGATCGTGCCGTTGACGGATATCGGTGACAGCGATCCTCTCGCCCTTCTCGTATGCCGTCCGTCCGGGGCCGGATTGAAGTCCTTCCTGGCATCGTTCGATATCGGCAGCGGAATCGGCAATCGACGTGATGCATCTCAGTTCGCCCCCACTGACCAGGCTGATGCTGCCACCCGACACCCCGAGGACGTCGACGCTGTTTTCCAGCAACTCCGTCATCACGTCATCGACCACATAGACGGTCGGCAGCAGCTGCACAAAATGTGCAAGAAGATCGGCGAATTCGAGATTCATCGTGGCTACCTACTCGTCAGCGCAGCGAGGACGAGCCGCCGGGAATCAGGGGTAGCTCTGGAGAGGGCCTGCAGCGCTGCCGGGTGTGGAAGGGCAGACTGCCGCCTAGTCGAAAGCTACACCGATCCGGGCCGGTGTGCCATGGAAAGACATCTAGCCATCGACCCGGCAGTGACACCTAGCCATCGACCCGGCGGTGACACCTAGCCATCGACCTGGCAGTGGAGTAACTTTCAATTCAGAGCCGTTCCACCCCTGATTCCTGGTGGCGCGGTGCGTGGAGCTACCCCTGATGCCTGGTGGCTCGTCCGATCTGATGGACGAGTAGGCAGGCCCTCATGAATCACATTCAGCGTCACCTTCACTCTCATTTACCTGACGAACATTTGCCTGACGATTCCGTCGTGCGGCAGATCGCGCGAGTTGTGGAATCCGCGCCCCGCAGCGTAGCCGTTGCCTCGGTGGAAGAAGAGCTCGACTACGGCCAACTACATTCTCGCGCAATCGCACTCGCCGAAGATCTGAAATCTGCCGGGGTGGTTCCTGGTGATCTTGTGGCTCTCTGTGTGCCGCGTTCGACGGACTGTGTCGTCGGTGCGTTGGGGATCCTCTCGGCGGGTGCCGGGTACGTGGCACTCGATCCGCGGCAGCCTGATGCGCGACTTCGGTTTGCCGTCCAGGATAGTTCTGCTCGCGCGTTAGTTGCTTTTCCGGACGTTGCTGCCAGGCTCGATTGGGTCGACCCGATCGTTCCGCCGCGCACTGGGTGCGCACCGGTCGACGGCGAGGCTGTCATTGCCGAGACCTTCAGCACCCGACCGACTGATGCCGCTTACGTCGTCTACACGTCGGGTTCGACCGGTGAGCCGAAAGGCGTTGTCGCCGAGCACGGCGGATTGCTCAACCTGATCGACTGGCACCAACGATCATTCGAGCTGACCTCGAATGATCAATGCACGTTGATCGCGAGTCCGGGTTTCGACGCAGCAGTGTGGGAACTGTGGCCGGCTTTGACGGCGGGCGCGTCGTTGCACGTAGTTCCATCGGGATTGGAAAACGATCCGGTGCGGTTGCGTGATTGGCTGGTCTCCGAACGCGTGAGCGTGTGCTTTGTGCCCACCCCCCTCGCAGAATCGCTGATTGCGATGACCTGGCCGGAAAATACCGCACTGCGGATTCTGTTGACAGGAGGCGACGTGTTGTACCACCGTCCGCCGCCTGGCTTGCCGTTCACTCTCGTCAACAATTACGGACTGTCCGAGGCGAGTGTCGTCTCCGTGTCGGGGGTTGTCGATCCGCTCGCCGGTGACGCCCCAGCAGACGCGTTGCCCGCACTCGGTCGCGCGATCGACGGTGTCGACCTCGAGGTAGTCGGTGAGGACGGTTCCCCGGTCCGTGCCGGTGAGGTCGGAGAATTGGTGATACGGGGTGTATCGGTAGCCCGCGGATATCTCGGTCTGCCGGACTTGACCGCGCAGAAGTTCTCACAGCACGGCGACGACCCCGCACAACGCGAGTACCGGACCGGTGATCTGGTTCGGGTCAACAGATTCGGCGATGTCGAGTTCTCCAGCCGACGCGACGATCAGGTGCAGATCCGAGGTAACCGGGTCGAAGTCGGTGAGATCGCCGGGGTACTCGATCGACACCCGGCGGTGCAGGCCAGCGTGGTGATCGTTCGCGGGGATCGGCAGAATCCATCTCTGGCTGCGTTTGTCGTTCGGGATGACAAGACGGCGGACATATCGGGGCTGCAGACGTATCTCTCGGCCCACCTTCCCGATCACATGTTGCCTCGTTCCATCATCGAACTTGACGAGTTCCCCACCACCGCACACGGAAAAATTGATCGCGCGGCGTTGGAGCGCGCGGCGCACTCGACCATCAGTGTCGACCGAGGCTCCTTGATCGCGCCTCGAAACGAGGTCGAGGCAGCGCTCGCCGAGATCGTCGCCATACGACTGGATCTGCCGGCGGTGGGGATCGACGAAAACTTCTTCGTTCTCGGCGGCCATTCGATGTTGGGCGCTCAGTTGATCATTCGGATAGCGGAGATGTACGGCGTCGAAATGACGTTGCTCGAGCTTTTCGACAATCCCACGGTTCGTGACATGGCCGCCAAGGTGGAACAACTGGTCGTGGAGCAGATATCCGGCATGAGCGATCAGGAGCTTCTCGACGCAGGACGGAGTGAATGATGACCACGGCACCGACCAAGGCTCCCAGTCTGATTCGACTACTCGACCCCGAAGTGCTAGCAGATCCCTACCAGCTCTATCAATCCTTGCGCGACGAGGCGCCGGTGATGTGGGATCCGTACCTACACGCGTGGGTGGTGACTCGTTACGCGGATGTCGCCGACGTACTCACCCGGTTCAAGGCTGATCGCACGCCCACCCCGGCAAAGTTGGCTGAGTTGGGGATGGAGCAGTTGGCTCCGGTGGCGCAAGTGATGGTGCGTCAGATGCTGTTCCTCGATCCACCACAACACGGCCGGGTTCGCGGATTGGCGGCTGCGGCCTTCACACCGCGCCGCATTGCGGCCCTGCGCGGTCACATCCAGGAGATCACCGATTCGCTGATCGACGCGGTCATCGACGACGGGGGCATGGAGGTGATGGACACCCTGGCCAACCCGCTGCCCGCTATCGTGACGGCGGAGATGTTGGGGGTGCCCACCGAAGACCATGAACTGCTGAAGAACTGGTCAAGTGACTTTGCCGAGATGCTCGGCAATTTCCAGCACAATCCCGGCCGCGTTGCCGGTGTCCTGCGCAGCGTGGAGCAGATGACGGAATATTTCCAGGCCGCGGTGCGCAACGAGGCCACGCACCCCACCGACGGTTTGATCGGTGCGCTGTGCGCAGCGGAGATCGACGGAGACAGTCTCAGCGAAGACGAGATAGTGGCCAACGTCGTGGTGACCATGGTCGGCGGACAGGAGACAACCACCAATCTGATCGGCAACGGCTTGCTCACGTTGCTCCGTCACCGCGATCAGTTCGAGGAATTGATCGACGATCCCTCGGGTCTGAGCGCAGCGATCGAGGAACTGTTGCGTTTCGAGAGCCCGAGCCAACACACGGCACGGATTGCTCCGGACGCGGTGGAGATTGCCGGACAACCGATTCCGGCAGGCCAAGCGGTGATCGCCGTGATGGGGTCCGCGAATCGGGACCCCTCGAAGTTCACCGATCCTGGTCGGCTCGATTTGCATCGCGCACCCAACCGTCACCTCGCATTCGGTTGGGCGGGGCACTTCTGCTTCGGTGCGCCGTTGGCCCGGATGGAGGCGCAGGCGGCATTCGGGACGGTGCTGGCCCGGTTGCCAGGACTGGAACTGCAACCGGGACCGATCCGGTGGCGCCCCAATTTGGGATTACGTGGCCTTGCGTCACTGAACGTGCGGTGGTCGCTATGACCACCCTCGACAACGAGCGCCGGATCGCGGCGCGGAAAGCACTGCTCGAGAATCGATTGCGGGGAGCACAAGCGAACGGCGCATCACCTTCCGTGCCGCGCAGGCGGGGGAGTGAGACCGGTGTGCACTACGCGCCGCTGTCGGCCGCACAGTTGCAACTGTGGTACCTCAATCGGTTGGCGCCGAAAGCGCTTGCGTACAACGAACTTGCCATTGTGACCAAAGACGGGGCTTTCGACGTCGAAGCCCTCAACTGGGCCTTCAACGAATTCATCCGCCGGCATGAAGCGTGGCGCACCACGTTTGCGATGGTGGGAGACGAGCCGCGGCAGGTGATCCATCCGCCGGCGGTGACGGAGCTGCCAGTCTTGGATGTGAGCCACTTACCGTTCGACGAAGCGGTCGGCGTGGCAACAGACCTTGCCGTCGAGCAGACACGTCAGCCGTACGACACGAGCGCGGGTCCACTGATCCGGCCGCAGTTGGTGCGTGTGTCCGACTCATGTCATCGGTTGTACCTCGGACTGCATCACTTGATCTTCGACGGCGTCACGCTGTACCGGATATTTCTTCCGGAGCTGGTGTCGTTGTACAACTCTCGGATCGCAGGCACTTTGCCTGCGCTTCGTGAGTCGCCCGTTCAACACGGCGACTACTCCTCCTGGGAGCGGAAGTGGGTGGAGGGCGATGAGGTGGCGAACAGGATCGAATGCTACCGACGGCACTTCAAGGGGGCGCCGGCCTTGGACCTTTCGCTCGACCGGCCGCGTCCGCCGCGTCAACGATTTGTCGGGTCTGTTGAGCCGGTTTCGGTTGACGCCGACACGGTGGCGAGATTGCGTTCCTCGGCGGGCCTGCAAGGGGCAACGCTATTCCATGCCTTGGCCGCGGTGTACGGGTACTGGCTCCAGTGTTACACGGGCAGTAGCGATGTCACGTTCGCAACACCGACAGACCTCCGTCAAAGGTCCGAACTCGAGTCAATGGTGGGGTACTGCCTCACTCCGACCGTGTTGCGCGCGCGACTCAGCGCGCACTGGACATTTGCCGAGGCCGTCGCCGCCATGCGCACCGAAGTACTGGATGCGCTCGGGCGTGTGGTGCCCTTCGAACGGCTGGTCCGGGGACTGGACGTGCCGCGAGATCCTCGTATGAACCCGCTGTTCCAGTCGGTCCTGGTTCTCGAACCCCCGGCGGTTCCCGTCGACGACGAGTGGTCGATGCAGCTGATGGAGAACGCCGTCGGCTCCGGAGTTGGGCAGGTGAAGTTCGATCTGAGCCTCGAGTTGGACGAGCGCGACGACGGTCGGTTGGTGGGCAGAATCAGCTACAACACAGACCTTTTCGATTCAGGAACGGTCGCGTTGATGGGGCGTCATCTGCACCTGTTGCTGCGCCGGTGCGCGGAAAACCCCACCGCCGTCCTGAGCGAGCTGTCACTCGCGGATCCCGAAGACGTGACTCGGCAGCTGAATCTCAATCCTGCCCCTGCCGAGTCGGGACTGATCGGACAAAGTCCTCCGCGAACGATCCACGAGGCAATCGTGAATCGGGCGATCACGTCGCCGAATGCACCAGCCGTGACAGTGGGTGCGATCTGCTTGACCTACGGCGAGCTGGTGAACCGGGCCCGTTCGATTGCCGGACGTCTTACCCGCGTGGGTATCGGTCCGGGAACTGTTGTGGCGGTGTTGATGCCACGCACGATTGATCTCGTGCCGGCGATCCTGGCCGCCTTGATGGTGGGCGCTGCCTATCTGCCGATCGAGCCTAGGCAACCGGTGCGGCGGGCCCGGTTCATGCTCGAGGACGCGCATGCGTCGGTAGTGCTGACTGCCGAATCCTTGGCTGAGGAATTGACGTGGGTCGACTGCCCAGTGGTGACAGTGGACGGCCAGGAGCCCTCTGATCCAAGCACGGAACGGTTGGTCGACGGTCGGTACACGGGGGCAGTTCGGTCTGACGATTTGGCCTACATCATCTACACGTCGGGTTCGACAGGAACACCCAAAGGCGTTCAGGTGGAACACCGCAATGTACTGGATCTGATGTCGGCGTTGCCGGTGGCGCTGGGTCTCGATTCCGGCGACGTCGTGCTTTCGGTGGCCTCATACACGTTCGACATGTCGGTTGGCGACTACTTCGTGACTCTCGGGATCGGGGCCGGTCTTGTGGTCGCTACCACCGAGGAGATGCACGACCCGCGTCGGCTTGCGCACGTGATCGAGCAGTGCGGCGCCACGCGGATGAGCGCAACCCCCACCAGTTGGGCAGCGCTGATCGAATCGGGCTGGGCAGGAAGCCCCGGGTTGATCGCGGGTGCGGTTGGTGAACCGCTACCGCAGTCGGTGGCAATGTCGCTGTCCGGTCTCTGCGCCGGGGTGTGGAACGGGTGGGGCCCAACCGAGACGACAGTGTTTGCCGGCGGCGGATCGGTCTCCCCGGATGAACCGGTGACAGTGGGCCGACCGATGCCGGGAACACGTCTGTACGTCACGGATTCGAGTGGGCGGATCCTTCCGATGGGTGTGCCGGGAGAGATTGTGATCGGCGGACCAGGGGTGTCGAGAGGGTATCTCCACCGCACGGGTGAGACGGCGCAACGGTTCGTACCGGATCCGTGTGTGCCCGGAGAGCGCGCCTACCGCAGCGGTGATCGCGGGCGGTACATCGCCGACGGACGGCTGCGGCACCTCGGGAGACTCGATGGTCAGGTCAAGATCCGCGGGTTCAGGATCGAACTGGGCGAGATCGAAGCGACGCTGAGAGAACATCCGGGCGTGGCAACGGTGTCCGTCGACGTCGGCACCGACCACTGCGGACAACCGCAGTTGCTTGCCTACATCGTCCCGGATGAGAATTACTCCCGGCAGAACCAACCGGATGACGACGCGAATCTGCGCGCGTGGACACGGCAACGACTGCCGGAGTACATGGTGCCGGCCGTGATCGTTCGAGTGCCGGCACTTCCCACCTCGGTAAGTGGGAAACTCGATCGCCGGGCCTTGCGCGACCTGGCCGCACGGGTGCAGCGCGAAGGCGCAGATGAACATCGCAGCGCGGCAATCGCTTCCGAGAGGTCTTCTGCACGGGTGCTCACGCCGACGGAGCAGAAGGTAGCCTCTCTGTGGTCGATGCTGCTCGCCACCGAGGTGTCGGATCTGGATCGGAACTTCTTCGATCTCGGCGGGCATTCGATTCTGGCCGCGAATCTTGTTGCGCAGATCGAACATCGGATGGGTGCGCAGGTGTCGCTTGTCGATTTCCTCGACAAGGGAACTACCGTCGCTGGGCTTGCGCGCCTCGTGGACGGTGCGTCGTCGCCGGCCGAATCGCACGCGCCGGCCGCGACGGATCGGCCGCCCGCCTTCTTCGTGTTTCCCGATCTCCCGAGCGCGATGAGTCTGCGGCATCTGCGTACGCTGTGGGGCGACGAGCAGGGTGTGTATCCGCTGCTGCCGCTTGCCGCGTCGATGCGCCCGGAACGCTCGGATACCGTCGAGCAACTCGTGGAGCCCATGATGTCGGCGATGCGGGCCGTTCAACCGGAAGGGCCGTACGCACTGGCCGGCTTCTCGTTCGGCGGGCTTGTGGCGTACGAGCTTGCGCGACAGTTGGATCGAGACGGGCAGCACGTTGCGTGGCTGGGGATACTCGATACGCCGACGCCGGAAACCGCAGGGCGAGTGATGAAGCGATGGAAGTCGTCGTCGGGACGACTCGAGCGGCTACGCCAGCCCGGCAGGATCAAGCTGGTGACCGAATATGCCCGCAACCTCAGATGGTCGGGTCGGGAGAAACTGATTGCCGCGGGAGTCATTCGGCGTTCGGCGACGGAGGATTTCGATCTCCGGGGTGTCTGGGACATCATGGCGCGCTACGAACAACGCGGGCACAGCGTGCCACTCGAACTATTTGTCACGTCGACGACGGCGGCGGAAGTGCGAACACCGATTCTGGGGTGGGATACCTTCCACGAAGGTCGGGTGCGCACGCACTTTCTGTGCGGAAGCCACGACTCGATTCTCGACAGCCCACAAATCGAAGAACTGGCAGAGATCATGCTGGCAGGTCTTCACGATACTTTTCACGATACAAGGGTGGATCTACCGTGATGTGGAATCGAATCGTCGCGTGTGCCTGCGCGGTTGTGCTCATGACGGGTTCGAGTTGTTGTGCGGCGGGTGCGCGAGACGACCTGGCTACTCTGCAGCAGGTCGCGTCCGGAGGTTTCTACGTCGACCCGAATTCGAGTGCGGCGCGCGCGATGGTCGACTACCCGGAAACCGCCTCGACCGTTGCCACGTTGGCCGACACACCGCAGGCAATCTGGCTCAGTGCAACATCTCCGCCGTCAGCGGTTGCCAACCAGGTGGGGCGCTACGTCGACGGCGCGGCGAGTGCGGATGCTGTTGCGGTGTTGGTCACCTATGCGATTCCCCAGCGCGACTGCGGTTCCTTCTCTGCCGGCGGGTACAGCAACGGCGCGGACTACCGGACCTGGTCGGACAATGTCGCGGCCGGAATCGGTAACCGTGAAGCCGTCGTGATCGTGGAACCGGACGCGCTCACCGACCGATCGTGCCTGTCTTCGGAACAGATCACGGAACGAATGGATCTACTTCGCTATTCGGTGAATGCTCTTTCTGCGGAACCGAATACGGCGGTGTACATCGACGGTGGTCATTCTCGATGGCTGGATGCACCCGAGCTGGCGAGTCGACTGGGATCGGCCGGCGTTGATCGAGCCAGGGGGTTCAGTCTCAATGTCGCCAACTTCTACACGACAGCGGAGCAGGAAGCATACGGCGAGTCCGTATCGGCGCTGACCGGCGGAAAGACCTACGTCGTCGATACGTCACGCAACGGCGCCGGACCACCGCCCGAAGGGCCGCTCAACTGGTGCAATCCTCCGGATCGCGCGCT
This sequence comes from Rhodococcus globerulus, assembly GCF_019334125.1. NCBI lineage: Bacteria > Bacillati > Actinomycetota > Actinomycetes > Mycobacteriales > Nocardiaceae > Rhodococcus > Rhodococcus globerulus. The sequence continues at coordinate 2,185,600 of NZ_CP079698.1, read as the reverse complement.
AGGGTCGGCCCCGACAACACAAACCCAGGCAGCGCACGCGGACGCGTATTTGTGGGTCAAACATCCCGGCGAATCGGATGGCACGTGCAATCGCGGTGAGCCGCCGTCGAGTGTGTGGTGGAATGCGTATGCTGTTGCGATTGTGCAGAATTCGGGACGACGCCGAAGTATTCATACGGCACGCCGTGAAATTGCTCTAGCGTAGGCGCGTCGAACCTGCGGCAGGACTGTCGATTCGGTATAGGCGCGGGCCCTGGTCCTTCCACCGTCAGCCAAACGTGTGTGGAGGGCCTGATCGTTGACCAGCAGTTCAAGTGCCCGGGCGAGTTCGGCGGCATTGCCGGGAGGAACAAGCAGTCCGGAGCGATTGTGGTCGATCACGTCCCGTAGCCCGCCGATGTCGGATGCGACAACCGGGGTTCCCGCACTCATCGCTTCGATGGCAACAAGTCCTTGTGGTTCCGCCCATCTCGAGGGGACGCAGACCACGCGAGCCCTTCGCATGGCAGCCATGACCTGTTGGTGCCCGGCGTTGGTGCGAACGATCACTCGGCGTTCGGAGTCGCCGATCATCGATGGGGTATCGGGGCGTTGCATTCCGATCACGACCAGTGGAATCGGCGTGGGCATGAGCCGCTGCGCGTCCAGCAGTGTCGTGATTCCCTTGTGCGGGCCGATGGCACCGATGAAGAGCAGGTAGTCGGTGGACGGGAGGAAATCGGTTGTGTCATTCCCCAGCCCCTCGTCACCGACGTCGTCGGGTACAAACGACGGTATTACGGCTACCCGATCCGGATTGACTCCCTCCAGACATGATTCCGCCACTGCTGTGCTGATCGGCAGAAAGAGCCCGACACGATCGAGGAGGTGCTGGCTCTCGGCCAGTCCGAGGACAAGTGGCACGGCCTTCGGTGCCCCGTAGAACTCGCTTGCGCACCGAAGGCACCGCTTGATTCCTGGACCCGGGCATACGGTGTCCAGCGCGTTCGCGGGTACCAGAGTTTTCTTGGCGCAGTTCAGTCCGTAGTCGTGGAGAGTGACTACCAGTGCGGTTTGCCGAGGTAAGCGCAATCGCAGGCATGAGTGCAGGATCCATCCGTGGGCGTGCACTACATCGGGTTGTAGCTGATCGACAAGGCGCTGGAGGTGCCTCGTCAGTGCGGGATCGGGTGCGGTGGGATGAAATTGGTGGGTGGGGTCGGAGGTGAACGGTCGCAGGAATCGCGTCCAACCGGGTAGGTGGTGGACCACAACCAGGCCTTCGAGCGAATGCGAGGCTGTGCCGCCTCGGCTGAGTGTGGCGACTGTGACTTCGGTTCCGTCGCCGGCCAATCCGGTGGCCAGTGCATGCACGGCACGTTCGAGTCCACCGGCCGCCGGTGGGTAGCTGTCGGAGACCACGAGGACCTTCACCGGCGAACCCCCTTCACCGAAGAACCCTCTGCTGTGCAGGCACGATGATGTAACGCCACCGCGCCAACGTCCAGAGTGCGCCGAGGCTCTGCGCTGCGAGCCAGCTGATTCCGACAGCAACAATCCCCATGGAGGGCAACAGGATCCAGGAGAGGGCCAAGCACATCAGCAGCATCGACACGTTGAGCGTCATCGCCTCGCGTAGCCTGCCGACTGCACGCAGAACCGCCACCGCGATATTGGTGACGGCGTCCGGGATGGCAGAGAGGGTCAGCACGATCAGCAGCATTTTCCCGTGGGCGCTGTACGACTCGCCGAATACCCGCAAGGCCCACCCACCGCCGATGAGGTAGACGAGGATCAACGGGCCGAGCAGCGCGGCGATAATCCGACTGCAGCGCCGTGCGAGAGCCGGGATGTCTTCGGGATCCGTTGCGGTCTCGGCGAACAGCGACATCGCGATACACGGACTGATCATGAAGAACACCGCGCCGAGCATCCAGGTCGCATAGAAGTAGGCGCCGTCGGATTCGGACAGTCTGGCGAGCACGATGATCGGCAGTACGAATGACGTGACACTCGCGGCCACGGTCACAACGTGTTGCCCCAGAAGTGACGCGCTCATGTCCCGGACGTCGGAGACTAGGTGTCCGAACAGTGGCCGCATGCTGTGTTCACCGCGAATTCGTCTGCACCAGAACGTCGAGAACACGACCGATATCACCGCGGACGCGCTCCAGGCCGTCAGAATCTGGTTGTGAGTGCCACGGATGAGCACGGGAAGGAACAGCAACGGAATGCGTAAGCCGGTGAACAGCATGTTGCGCGCGAGGAGCAGTCCGCTGCGTCGCAGCGCAACTGCCACACAGTCGGCCAGCGTGCCGAGAGCGAAGAATGTGGCTCCCATCGTGAATGCCGCTGCGGCGACAGCGGTGCTCAGCGAGGGGAGGGTGTCCAGAACGTATCCCAAGGTGAGAACCACGACTGCGGACCCGGACACCGCAGTCACGATCACGACTGTCACTGCGGCGGTGAGTATTCGACGCCAGCGATCAACCGTGAGCGTGCGCGGTAGCCACTCGACCATCGCGGTGGCAGCGCCGACGCTGGCGATCAATGCCGTCGCCTGCATGGCGCTGGTGGTGGCCGCTCCGACTCCGATGTCCGCTGTTGATGTCGTGTGAGCAACAACAAGCCAGAACACATAGCCCATGAGGGAGGTGAGAACGGTGCTCGCCATCATGTAAGAACTGTTGCGCAGCATCGAGTCTTCGGCTATTCGGGTCCGCGCGATCTGGGGGAGAGAGCCGAGTGTCACCTTCATCAGGGCGCCACGGAGAGATAGAGCACGAGGGATGTCGGTCCGACACCGACGGTGTCGGGGGTCTGGGCTATCGTGAGGTCGATCGCGACGCGGTACCGGCCGGGCTCGTTCGGTGCGAGGAACGACACCGTTCCGACCTGGGCGCTGCGGGCATTGGTGTTGGTGTCGAAGGGTGCGGTCGGTGGTGTCGTCACAAACCGCGGATCGGTTGGTGAGACGCCGCCGATGGTTGCGGACACGTCCGGCGGCAGGGTGGGAAAGAGGAATCCGTAGCTGTACGAAGTCCATTCGATGTCGACCGGAGAACCGGGTGCCACTGCGAGTTGGCCAGCGATGGCAGTGTCGGGGCCGGTGAGAATCGTGTTGACATACCGTTCGGGCTGCGTTGTCTGCATCGCGAGCGCTCCGATCAACGCGCCGACGCACAGGGCCGTCAACGCGAGCGAGACCAGTGCGGTTTTCCCGACTCGGCGCCACGGTACGTCGGGGACTGCGCGCGATTCAGGTTTCCGCGGAGACTGCCGGATGCGACTGGCCAACAGGGTCAACATCACCGCCGATACGGCAAAGAGCGCCAGTGCGATGGTTGACGTGGTCAGTTGAAATCCCAATGGGCCAAGTGCCAGAACGGTTTCGAGCAGGATGATGAGGGTGAACAGGGCTGGAAGAAGTACGCGCAGCGGTTTTTCGAGTCCGTCGAAGCGGGTGTCGGTACTACCGGGCGTCTTGCCGAGGATCAGCGCCGCGGCCGCCCACGCCGGTATGACGAGGAGTGCGGCCACTGCACACACCCGAAGTTCCACGGGAGCCCGGAGCAGTACCGCGGCGAGAGACACGGCCGCAACCACGGCGGAAACCCTCACTCCGGTAAGGAGATCGGAGGTCAGTACCACGTCCAGGACTTGGCGACTCCGAGTGGCAATGTCAGTGCGTTTCATGGCGTTCCTGTCAGATCGGTCAGTTCGGTGCCGACGCTCGCCGAATCGAGTCGGTAGACCCGGAGATGCTCGGTCGACATGATCAGCGACGCCCACGGCGCGTGGTCGAGTCGGTCGAGGTACGACGGCGGTGTCGGCAGGCCGGCCAGGGGATCTCCGCTGCCGTAGTTGTCCCCGTTGAAGGGTGGGGAATCCGCCATTCGGGTATCGACGACAAGGTAGTCGTAGGTTGCCCCGGCCAGGTCGGTAGCGAGCTTCGTATCGGGGTCGGTGTCGGTCTGGGTCAGCTCCCACACCGGAAAGTCGGATGACGGTTCGGAGACGTAGAGTTCGCCGTACGCCGCCAGCGCCAGCGTTGTGTATCGGTCGGTCACGACGCGCACGCGACCTTCTCTCAGTCGAATGTGTTCGGCCACCGTCCGAGCTTCGGAGCTCGCGGATCTGGTGTCCGAGCCCCAGAGAAACGGGCCGGGAAAGCGGTACGGATCGTTGAGGCCGGCGCCGACATTGCCGATCAGCAAGACGATCAGGACGGCGAGCGAGATCAGTTTCCGGAACCGGATCACGATGCGTGGCAACCGATCCTGGAACGCGACGACGAGGGCGCACATCACTGCCACCCCGACGTAACTGAACGCCCACGAGCGCCTGGCCCCCTCCGCACCCGATGGGGCCAGCACAAACAGAACGGACGGGAAGTAGACGGCCCCGATGGCGATGAATGCGAGAGTTGCGGACGTGACTTTGCCCCGCACGCGCGCGATCACCAACAGGCCCAACGCGAATATCGCTGCGACCGCTGCCGGGGCGGCGGCAGTGAAGGCTCGTTCCCAGAGTGGTTGAACATTGGCGGCGAGCAGTTCGCGGCCACTCGATTGTGACGTGGCGATGCTGCTCAACTGAGTCACCGAGTTGGCGAGATACGGCGAGAGGTAGCTCACGGTCGGTGATGCGACAAAGACAAGCCAGGCGGCGCCGACGGCCGCGGTGCCGCTCAGCAGAACCCACCATGCGTATGGCCTTTGGTGTGCGCGTACAAACCCGAATGCGGTGACAGTGACGGCGATTGCACCCGAGATCAGGAGCAAGGCGATGGTGGTCAGATGGTGGGTCACGACGCATACGGCGCCGCACGTGACCGCGATCGACAGAAAAGCGATTCGACGACGATGATCGTCCGACTGTGCGGCAATCGAGGTCAAAGCCAACGCCCACATGAAGAATGTGATGGCAACACCCTCGTACGCGAATTGAGTGTCGAAATAGATGGCAGACGGATTGAGGGCGTAGATCAGCGCTGCCACGGCACCTGCACGGGCGGAGCGCAGTAGCGACGTTCCAAGGACGTACGCACCGAGAATTGTCATCACGTGGGTGACGACCATCAACACTTCGCCGGCGGACCAGGCCGAAAGTCCGGTCAGCTGAGCGATAGAGGCGGACAGGGCTGACGTACCCGGGAAGTATTCGACGATCGGGATGATCGAATTGGGTGGGAACAGTTGGCCGCTCGACATGACGTCGACGGATTCACGCCAGTGCGCATACTCGTCGTGATACGACGGGCCGAAAGGGTTTCGGAGATACTTCGGGACTGCCGTGAAGAGTCCGAGCAACGCTATCGCGCCGATGCGCTGATTGACTGTTGTCCCGAAAGCCGCCAGTTTGGCTGCCAGCGGAATAACCCCGAGCAGCATACCGACCCAGAAGGTTGCGTAGTAGACATTCGGCGGTGAACCGTCGGACGACATCCGGTACGACACACCGATCAGGAGTATTCCGAGTGCAAGGAGGACGCCTGTCGATGTCCACGACCGCAGCGCCGAGCGTGAAGTGTCGGAGAACCGATGCCGCGGAGCCTGTTCGGCATCGACCGGGGCGAGTGCGATCATGATTGCGCCAACCGTTCGATCGCACGCAGGGTGGTCGACCACGACGTGTGGTCGGTGAATCGTCGATGGCGGTCCGGCGGAATCGACATCAAGGTACGACGGAGTGCGTCGACGTTGTCGGGTTCGACCAGATGGGCGCCTTCGTAGGTGCGAGTTGCTTCGACCAGTCCGCCCACCGCGTAGAGCACGACGTGTAGTCCGGAGTGCATTGCGATCTGCAGCGGACCGCTTGCCGACGCGCGCCGATAGGGAAGCACCACTACGTCTGTATCGCGGAAGAATTGGCCTGCCTCGGCGTCGCTGACGTAGCGATTCACGAAGGTAATGCGCCGACGGTGTGGACTGGCGGATATCAGTGCTGCCGGAGTCTGCCAGTTCTCCCAGGTTTCACCCACGATCGTGAGATGAAACTGTGCGGCCTGCTCGGCGCTGAGTTTGTTGAAGGCCACCAGGAGATCGTCGAGGCCTTTGTACGGTCTGATGAGGCCGAAAAAGAGCAGTCGGGTTGGCCCACTGCGGGAATCGTGAGAAGCCGGGGAATCGGCGGGGGAATCGGCGATGTGTGTGTACGGTCCGTGGGGTGCTGTTTCGATGTCGAGTCGGTCGAACGGACGCGAGCCGAATGTTCTGCGCAGTAACTCTAAATCATGGTTGTTGTGGACGAGCGCGCCATGGGCGAGCGACAGCAGAAGGGGCATACCGCGTCGACAGTACATATCGACGCCCAAAACCAAAGCCTCACTGGTGTCCTGAGTCTCGTGAAACTCGACAACCACACGAATGCCGAGTACCCGGGCAAACAAAGCGACGAGGATATAGGTGTGGAGTGTCGCGGCAGTCCACCATTGCAGTACAACCAGATTCGGCTTTGTCGAGCGAAGCCGAGCCAGGGCCCCCAATAGGCCGGGAAACCAGTACCAGTCGAGTTCGCCGATGCGAGTGACATTGTTGCCGTAGCGAAGCGCGGTGCCGGTATTCGGTGAGCGACGAGTAGTCGGATACAACCGCCGCGGGATGACCCGGCGTAGCAGGAGCACCGACACATCGTGTTCGCGACTCAGTTCGTTCGCAAGTGTGCAGGTGTAGGCCGACAACCCACTGAGGAAGTGAAAGCCCGGACCCACGAGCACTACCTCGAGTCTGCCTTCCGCGTTCACGCTGCTCACCCCGCAGCCTTCGGCAGATGCAGAACCTTGGGCGGACTGCTGGGTGGATTGTTGGGCGGATCATTTTGTGCTGCTGCGACTACCGAGATCCGGTGCACAACGGGTGCGATGTCCGGTCGGTGCTGCACCCGAATCCGAGTCAGGACGGCAAGGCAGACAACACCATCTCGCCAGGTGATTTTCTTGCCCTCCGACACGGATCGTCCGTGATAGGACACAGGCACCTCGAGAGGCCGGATACCGCACCGCAGTAATCGCGCTGTCATTTCCGTGTCGAGGCCGAATCCGCCCTCCGTCAATGTCAGGGAGCGCAGGTGATCGGTCGGGATGAGTTTGAGGCAAGTGTGCATGTCCGTCAGGCAAGCGTCGTACAATACGTTGGCAAACAAGGTTGTTGCGCGGCCGCCGATGGCAAACCGAAATGACGGAAAGCAGGCGTTGACTCCGCGGACCCTCGCGCCGAACACGTGATCGGAGTATCCGGCCAGTACCGGTGCGATCAGCGACGGAATATCGCTCGGCAGATATTCGAGGTCTGCGTCGAGGATGACGAGGTGACTTCCGGCGGCGTAGTCCAACCCGGTTCGAATTGCCGCGCCCTTGCCGCGATTGACCGGATGGGTCACTACGACAATGTCTTTCGATGTCCGAGCGTCTGATCGCTGAGCTTCGAGAATTCGTGCGGTGCGATCGGTGCTGCCGTCGTCGACGACTATCAGTTCCATCCGGCACGGATAATGTACGGCGAATACGCGGTCTATCGCTGCCTTCAGCGTGCGTTCCTCGTTGAAGACCGGCATCAGTATCGAGAGGCTGACCAGCGGCTGGCTGTGCGGAAACGAAGGCTGATTCATTGCGGGTGCCACCTGACTCGTCCGTGCGGGGAGGGACGAGCTACCGGGAATCAGGGGCAGCTCCGAATATCGGTGCGGAAGTACCAGGGAACAAGGGCATGCCGACTAATTCGAACTTACTCCTCGGCGACTCTCCACGCTACGGCTCCCCTCGGAGTACATGTCGGTACACCTGGGCTGTTGCGGTTGCCACGCCGGCCCAGTCAGGCAATACCACGTCGTCGCCGGTACCGGCACTCAATTGAAGTGCGATCGCACGGGCTATGGACGTGGCGCCTGCAGTCGGTGGGATAAGGACTGCTCCGGTACCGAGGAATCGCCGAACAATCTCACGATGAGCTGGTATGTCGCTCAGGACGATTCGTGATCCTGCAGCGGCCGACTCGAGGGGGGCGATGCCAAAGGCTTCATGCTCGGACAACGAGACGGACACGTCCGCCGTCCGGAGCCAGCGATGCATGCCAGGAGTGTCCAGCCGTCCCGTGAACCGCACCCGGTCGCCGAGTCCGAGGCGGGCGGAACTGGCGGCCAGTGCATTTCGAGCAGAACCGTCGCCGACGACAACAAGCTGGACGGTGTCGGGCAATTCGACCATGGCCTCGAGGATCCGATCCACCCGCTTGTATGGTTCCAATCGCCCGTGAAACAACAGCGTGGCGGTTTCGTCGGGATACGGCGTGGCGGCGCGTACTGCAGCTGCGTCGACGCCGTTGGGAATGACAGTTGTGTAGGTTTCGAGGCCCGGGAAATACGAATGCACCAACTCGAGTTCTGCATCGGAGACACAGACAACGGCGGAGCTCGAGGTGAAAAGCGCTCGGGAGAATTTCCGGTAGAGCGAATGCAGCATGCGGGTGGATCGAGTGTGTCCGGTGCCGTGAAAATGTGGGGTGAAGACGACCGGCCGATGGAACCCCGTCAATGCGGCCAACGCGGAGGATGCGTGATAGCTGTGGACGTGGACGATGTCAAAAGTATTGTCGAGGTGCATGGTTCGCACCAAAAGTCGGGGTGAGACCGACATGGCGGTGGTTGTCCACGCGGGGTAGCGGTGAACAATCGAATCGCGTTTTTGCGGGGTCGCCGGCGTTTCCGCTCGACGGCTACCGGTGAAAACTTCGACATCGATCCCGGTCGAGCTCAGATGTGTGGCCAACTGCGCGACGTGGTCTTCGACTCCGCCGATGGACGGCGGGAATGCCGGTGTCACCAAAGCGACGCGCATCGATCACACCTTCAGTCCCAGTTCGACAATCGCCCGCGCGACGGACAGCACGGTCGCGTTGTGGCTGCGTGCGCGTCGGCGGATGAGTTGGTATGCCGAGTCGATGGTGGTGTTGTGGTCCTTCGAGATGATCCCCTTGGCCTGTTCGACAACGATTCGGGTTTCGAGTGCATGTTGCAGCTGCGTGGATTCCCGTTCGCGCTCGTGTAGTTCGAGCGACATGAGTATGAACCCCATCGCGACGGTGGTCAGTGCCTGGGCTGCGCTCACATCGTCGTCGTCCCAGATGATCATCTCGTGCGAGAAGACGGTCAGCGTCCCGATCGAGGTTCGGGCGGGGGCCGCGGAGCCACTCGAGATTCTCGCCTCCCGGTAAAACGGAAGCGCCGCCACGGCTTTGACGCCCAGGTGGCTCGCTTGGGCAGCAAAGGCAGGCCAGGCGTATGCGGCGCTCGGCACATCGGTGATCTGCACGCTGTCGAGTCGGGGTAACCTCCCGGGCCCTATCCGAAACTCTCGTTCGCATCGATCGAATTCGGGTGAGCTGACCGACGTGATGTCCGGTTGATCGGGAAGGGTGACGGTGATGCTTGCCGCTGCGGTATCGAATATGTCGGCGATGTAGCACACGAGTTCGTGAAGTGTTTGCGTTGCCGAGTTACCTTCGCGCGGCGGCGACGCGAAATGGGTCAGGGCACAGAGGTATAGGGCGTCATCATGCATGGGTATCCCACCGTAGGTCGTTACCGGTGCCGTGACTTGTCCCCGCAGAAGTGGAGTCTGCGCAGACGTGGCAGATGTTCCGTATCTTGTTCCAGTGCACAAGGTTCGGACATATTTGAATTCAGATGCTCTGAAATCCAGTTCCGAGGACGGAACCTGAGGTCAGAAACAAACTGAAATCCCGATATGACCCAAGCGTACAGACCCAGGGAATGAATGGGAACCCATATGGCCCGTGGTCGACGGCGAATTTCCTTGCGACCCTTGCGAAGCGAGTTTCCATACCTTGCGTCCGGTTCTATCGGCCGGGATGGTCGGACGGCAGGCTAAGGTCGGGAACAGATGATGTCCGATTGCTTTCTCGATGAGGAGTTGCTGTGCGTGCGATGGTTGTTACCGAGTTGTCCGGCCCGCAAGGACTCGACCTCGAGGAGATCCCCGAGCCTGATGCGTCCGGCAAAGTTCTCATCGACGTCAAGGCCAGTGGAGTCTGTTTTCCGGACTTGTTGATCACCTACGGCAAGTATCAAATCCGGCCGGAGCCCCCGTTTGTCCCCGGTGCGGAAATCTCGGGTGTCGTGATCACGGCGCCGGAGGAATCGGGATTCACTGCGGGCGACCGGGTCCTTGCGGCGACCTATCTCGGGGGATATGCGGAACGAATAGCAGTCGACCATTCGCAGGTGTTGCGAATCCCGGACGCTTTGGATTTCGACGAAGCCGCGTCTTTGATCATCAATTACCAGACGATGGAGTTTGCGCTGGCTCGTCGCGCCAAGATCGTGGCCGGCGAAACCGTAGTTGTTCTCGGCGCGGCCGGCGGTGTGGGCACCGCGACCATTCAGTTGGCCAAGGCGCACGGTGCTCGGGTAATCGCCGTTGTTCGACGCGCCGGCGTCGAGGAGTTCCTCCGCGAGTTGGGAGCTGACGAGGTGGTGGCACTGGCGCCGGGGTGGGGTGAGCGGGTTCGCGAGCTGACCGGCGGCAAGGGGGCGCAGATAGTGGTGGATCCCGTCGGCGGTGACGCCTTCGACGAGGCGGTCCGCGTTCTGGCCCCTGAAGGCCGCCTTGTCGTGATCGGATTTGCCGGCGGCGGGATTCCCGAGGTGAAGTTGAACCGGGTGCTGTTCCGCAACATCAGCATTGTCGGGGCGGCGTGGGGTGAGTTCACACGTTCTGATCGCGACGCAGTTGCTGAGGTGCATGCATCGCTGGTGCGCCATGTCGAAAACGGGTTGCGTCCCATCGTCAAGGCTCGATACCTTCTGGAGGATGCGGCCTTGGCGCTCACCGATTTGGAAACGGGCAAAGTTCTCGGAAAGGCCATTTTGGTGCAGGAATGAGTTTCCGAGGGTGATGTTGCTCACCGGAAATCGGGTTGCGCGTTAGTTACGGTTGGGCAATAGTTGCATCCGCACTACTATTCGCCAGGTGATCGCCTCGGATTCTGATGACCTGTTCGGAGCACTCGACGAGTTGTTCACTCGCCTGATGAGCGCCGGTGATTCGGAGTCGATCGATGCACTGATCGAGTTGGATCTCTCGTTCAGTCAGGTTCGTGTGCTGTTTGCTCTCGGCCAGTGCGATGCGCCCGTCCCGATCAACGAGGTTGCCGACGAGCTTCGGCTCTCGGTGGCGGCGACGGGTCGCAATATCGACCACCTCGTGCAGATGGGGTTGGTCGTGCGGCGTGAGGACGAACGTGACCGGCGCGTCAAACGGGTTTCCCTGTCGGAGGCCGGCGTTAAGGTCACGTCCAATCACATCGAATGCAAGCGTGGACAGCTTCGTGATTTTGCGTCGCGCGTGCCCGCGCCGGAACGGCTTCGACTTGTCGAGGCGCTAGAGCCCATTCTCGCGGGTGACTACCTGCGAGCATCTACCCAGGAGACTTCGCGATGACATCGCCGAACGCGCCGGCACCGGCGTCCGACAAGTTAGACGGTGCGGTACTCAAAATCGCATCCGTGGTGGTGCTCGGTGCCATCATGTCGATTCTCGACGTGACCGTGGTGAGCGTCGCGCTGACTACATTTGCCGAGGAATTCGATACGTCCTACGCCACAGTGGCATGGACGATGACGGCGTACACGCTTGCTCTCGCAACAGTTATCCCGGTGACGGGTTGGGCGGCGGACCGATTCGGTACCAAACGGCTGTACATGACCGCGCTCGTGCTGTTCGTGCTGGGTTCGGTTGCCTGTGCGATGGCGTGGGACATCACGTCGTTGATCGGTTTCCGAGTTCTGCAGGGTCTTGGCGGCGGCATGTTGATGCCGCTCGGTATGACGATCATGACCAAGGCTGCTGGTCCGGAACGGATCGGTCGTGTCATGGCTGTGCTCGGTATTCCGATGCTGCTCGGCCCCATCGGTGGACCGATCCTCGGTGGTTGGCTGATCGAGGTCGCAAGCTGGCACTGGATCTTCCTGATCAACCTGCCGATCGGTGCCATTGCGTTGGCGGCAGCGTTCAAGATTCTGCCTTCGGACAAGCCCCAGCCTTCGGAGTCGTTCGACTTCCTCGGCATGGTGCTGCTGTCGCCGGGCCTGGCGCTGTTCCTCTTCGGTGTGTCGTCGATCCCCGAGGTCGGGACCGTCGCGTCGGCCAGGGTCTTGGTCTCCGCCGGTATCGGCTTGGTTCTGATCATCGCGTTTGTGTTCCATGCGCTGCGTAAGGATCATCCGCTGATCGACCTGCGCTTGTTCAAGAACCGGCAGTTGTCGGTCGCCGTGATCACGACGTCACTGTTCATCGTGGCGTTCATGGGCGCGGGTCTGTTGTTCCCGAGTTTCTTCATCCAGGTGGGTGGCCACACGACCCTCGAGGCCGGCCTCCTCATGGCTCCGCAGGGGCTTGGCGCAATGCTGACCATGCCGATCGCCGGCCGACTCGTGGACAAGATGGGCGCAGGCAAGATCGTGTTGACGGGTCTGCCGTTGATCCTGATCGGCATGGGTGTCTTTACGCAGGTCGCTTCCGATTCCCCGACCTGGATGCTGATGGCTGCCCTGTTCGTGATGGGTATGGGTATGGGCTGCACGATGATGCCGCTGATGACGGCCGCGATCGTGACGCTGTCCAACGAGCAGATCGCTCGCGGTTCGACACTCATGAATATCGTTCAGCAGACCGCCGGCTCTATCGGTACCGCTGTGATGTCCGTGGTTCTCACCAACCAGTTGCTCAATCGCGATCTGACAAGCAATGAAGTCGGCATGGCGCACCTTCCGCCGCCGGTGGGACCGGATCCGTCGACGGTCGATTCGATTCTGAGTTCTGCCGCCGACGCATTCGGCAACACGTTCCTTGTTGCTACCGTCTTGATTGCTTTGACCTTCATCCCGGCATTCTTCCTGCCGCGTAGCAAGACGACGCGAGTTGTAGCCGAGGGTGATTCAGCGGCGCCGATCATGATGCACTGACACGTATTCTTTTGCGCTGAGGGCGGTAAGCACATGGTGTGCCTACCGCCCTCAGTGCTGTTCAGGGTGCGGGAATAGCCCCAGATGGTTGAATGTTAAATTATCTACATGCAGTCGTAGGGATCAACGCCCTGAACAGGAGTAGCCATGCAGTTCGGAATCTTCACAGTCGGTGACGTCACCACAGACCCCACGACAGGGGTCACGCCCACCGAGCACGAGCGCATCAAGGCGATGACCACTATCGCCAAGCATGCCGAAGACGTGGGACTCGACGTCTTCGCAACAGGCGAGCACCACAACAAGCCGTTTGTGCCGTCGTCACCCACCACGATGCTCGGCTACATCGCTGCACAGACCGAGAAGATCACGCTGTCCACGTCAACGACGCTGATCACCACCAACGATCCGGTGAAGATCGCCGAAGACTACGCGATGCTCCAGCATCTCGCGGAGGGTCGCGTCGACCTCATGATGGGGCGTGGCAACACGGCGCCCGTGTACCCGTGGTTCGGCAAGGACATTCGCGCGGGTATTCCGTTGGCCCTCGAGAACTATCAGCTCTTGCGCCGGCTTTGGGACGAGGAAGTGGTGAACTGGCAAGGGGAGTACCGCACTCCGCTGCAAGGTTTCACGTCCACACCACGTCCGCTCGACGGCATCGCACCCTTTGTGTGGCACGGCTCGATTCGCAGTCCTGAGATCGCGGAAATCGCGGCGTATCACGGTGACGGGTTCTTCGCGAACAACATCTTCTGGCCCAAGGAGCACTACATCGAGCTCATCAACCTCTACCGTCAGCGCTACGAGCATTACGGACACGGCACCGCCGATCAGGCGATCGTCGGGCTGGGCGGTCAGGTCTTCATGCGTAAGAACAGTCAGGACGCCGTCAAGGAATTCCGCCCGTACTTCGACAATGCGCCGGTGTACGGTCACGGACCGTCGCTCGAAGAGTTCACCGAGCAGACGCCGCTGACAGTCGGTTCGCCGGAGCAGGTCATCGAGAAGACCCTCGCGTTCGCGGATTTCTTCGGCGACTACCAGCGCCAGCTGTTCCTCATGGATCACGCGGGTCTTCCGCTGAAGACGGTGCTCGAGCAGCTCGATCTTCTCGGCGAGGAAGTTGTACCGGTTCTGCGTCGTGAATTCGCGGCTCGTCGTCCGGCGCATGTCCCGGACAACCCGCCCACCCACGCGTCGATGAAGGCCGCGCGTGACACAAGTGCGGTCTCGGCATAGTTCTGGGCACCCTGACGCAACCCGAGGCAGGATGAAGAGATGAGCAACCTCGACATGCATCCCGTAGAGCAGGAATGTGAAGGCAAACCTGACAACAGCGAGATTCAGATCCTCACCCCGCGGGATGTTCCGCTCGGTGGCCCACGGGCAATGCGGGTGCGGCGCACATTGCCGCAGCGCGATCGTTCGCTGATCGGGGCGTGGTGCTTCGCCGATCACTACGGGCCGGACGACGTCGGCTCGGGGCCCGGCATGCATGTGCCGCCGCATCCACACACCGGTTTGCAGACGGTCAGTTGGTTGTTCACGGGTGAGATCGAGCATCGCGACAGCATCGGCTCTCACGCGATGGTGCGCCCGGGCGAACTTAACTTGATGACGGCCGGTAGCGGGATCGCGCATTCGGAGGTCTCGACGCCGAAAACGAAGGTTCTGCACGGCATGCAGCTGTGGGTGGCTCTCCCGGACGCGGCTCGCGATACCGCCCCCGCGTTTGTTCACTATCGACCGGAACCGGTGACCATTGGGGGCGCCAGGCTCAGCGTGTTCCTCGGCTCGTTGGCCGGCGAGAAATCGCCGGTATCCACCTTCACCGAATTGCTCGGTGCCGAGATAGTTCTCGATCCGGGCGCTGACATTGCGCTCGACGTCGATCGTTCGCACGAACACGGAGTGATCGTCGATCAAGGATCGGTAGTGCTGCGTGGCACCACCGTCGGCTGGGCCGAGTTGGGTTATCAAGCACCGGGTTTCGGGAAGCTGACATTACGCAACCCGGGTTCCGAACCAGCTCGGGTCCTGCTGCTCGGCGGCAAGCCGTTGGGCGAGCAGGTCATCATGTGGTGGAACTTCATGGGCCGCACGCACGAAGAGATCGTCGAGTATCGACGCAAGTGGCAGGCCGAACTGGCCTCTGGATTCGACGGCAGCGTCCCTGATCAACGTTTCGGCGTAGTGCCGGGATACGACGGTCCGGCGCTCCCGGCACCCGAGTTGCCGAACAGTACGTTGCGGCCCCGAGGTTAGCCGCGTCTCTTGCTGCTTCCGGCCGCAAGCGTCGTGTCGATCAGGCCTGTTCGATGTCCTGATGGGCCTTGGCGAGCATGATGTAACCGGCGCCGTTGGCGCTGATCCCGGCCTTTTCGCCTTCGGAGAGTTCACGTTTGACCTTGGCCGGTACGCCGGCGACCAGTGATCCGGGCGGGATCTGCATCCCCTGCGAGACGACGGCGCCGGCCGCGATCAGTGATCCCGAACCGATGTGTGCGCCGTTGAGCACCACTGCGCCCATGCCGACCAGCACGTCGTCTTCGACGGTGCACCCGTGCAACACCGCGTTGTGGCCGACCGAGATTCGCTCGCCCAGAACCGCGGGGAACGTCGGGTCTGCATGCACCGTGCAGTTGTCCTGGATGTTGGTGTCCGCGCCGATGGAGATCGATTCGGCGTCGCCGCGAATGACCGCGCCGTACCAGATGCTGGCGCCGGCAGCGATGGTCACTGCGCCGACAACGGTGGCATTGGGTGCGATGAACGCGCTCTCGTCGATCTGCGGGGTGCGTCCGAGAACGGTGGCGATGATCGGGTTGGTCATGGTTCTCCTGTGCGTTGGAATGAACGTGCTCTGACGGTACCTGGACTATTTCGGGGTGGGCTTTCGATTCATGACAACGGTGCCGATGCCCGCCACGACCACAAGTCCGATGGCAACCAGGGTCATGGAGTCGAGTGTCTGTCCGATGATGACTACGCCGGCCAACGCTGCTGCTGCCGGTTCGAGCGCAATGAGGACGG
This sequence comes from Rhodococcus globerulus, assembly GCF_019334125.1. NCBI lineage: Bacteria > Bacillati > Actinomycetota > Actinomycetes > Mycobacteriales > Nocardiaceae > Rhodococcus > Rhodococcus globerulus. Next base: position 2,169,604 of record NZ_CP079698.1, on the reverse strand, counting down.
CAAAGACCTTCTTGGCCAAGGATCGCAGCGCCCACATTTCCAGGCTGTACGGAATGACGGACGAGAGGATGGCTACGGCCGCGCCGGCGGCAAGCATCTTCGGATCGAGCAGTTCGGATCCTCCGGAGACCACACCGAACGGCAGGGTGAGGACGGCCGCCACAATCGTGGCACCGGCCAGACCGTCGGCACTCGGAAGTGTTGCGGCGAGGTGTGAACCGGCGATGATGTATCCCGCCCAGGCTGCGGCCGCAATGAGTGCGTAGATCACGCCGACGACGTCGAGTCCGGATTCCCCGTGATCACCCAATCCGAGGAGCAGTACTCCGCCGAAGGCAAGCAGCACCCAGGCACCGTCGGCCCAGCGCTTCGACAGCACCGCGGCAAGTGTGAGTGGCCCGAGAAATTCGATGGTGACGGCCGTTCCGATGGGCACCGTGTCGAGGGCCATGTAGAAGGCCCCGTTCATGACGGCCAGAGAAACGCCGAGCGCAAATATGCCCTTGCGCTGCCGGTTCGACCACCTGCTCCATCGTGGGCGGACGATGACTCCGAGGATGATCGCGGCGATCGTCAGCCGAAGCGTCGTGGCACCGGCCGGCCCGATCTGCGAGAACAGGGTCGTCGCGAATGCCGCTCCGAACTGGAGCGAAAGTATCGAGGTGAGGACTGCGCCGACCGGCAGAAGCTGACTGCCGGCCTTCATTCTCCGGTGAACTCAGGACTTCGACGCTCGAGCATCGCGGCAACGGCTTCGTGGTGATCGCGAGTGTGATGGGCGATCGACTGCATGGCGGCCGAGAGTTCGAGCAAACTCTCGAGGCTCTGGTGCTGGCCCTCGCGGAGCAGTTTCTTGGTCATGCGGAGCACCTGCGGGGGATTGGCGGCTACTCGCGCTGCCAAAGCGTGCGCTGCGGGAAGCAATTCTTCGGGCTCGGTGATCTGCGAGACCAGACCCCAGTCGAGTGCCTTGGTCGCGTCGATCGGTTCGCCGGTGAACGCCATCTCGGCGGCGCGGGCGTTGCCGATCGCGCGGGGGAGCAGCCAGGCTCCGCCGTCGCCGGGGATGAGTCCCACCTTGACGAAGCTCTCGGCGAAGACTGCGGCGGTCGAGGCGATGCGGAGGTCGCACATGAGTGAGAGGTCGCAGCCCGCTCCGATGGCCGGGCCGTTGACCGCGGCGATGGTCGGCACCTCACACGTGTACAGCGCGAGCGGAATGCGCTGGATGCCGTGCCGGTAGCCCTGGCGGATCTCGCCGGGAGCACCACCGAACATGCCTTCCTTGTCTCGCATGTGTTTGACGTTGCCGCCGGAGGAGAAAGCCGACCCGGCCCCCGTGAGGATGACTGCGCGCACACTCTGATCTCGGTTGACTGCGGTGACCGCGTCTTCGAGGGCCTCGATCATGTCGATCTCGGAGATGGCGTTGCGGGTGTCCGGGCGATTGAGGGTCCACGTGACCACATCGCCGGTTCGCGAGATCAGTACGGCGTCGCTCATGGGTGCTCCTGATAGTCGATGGCAGTTGAGCTCAGTCTCTCATCGCGAGATTTCCAAATAACAATCATTCGTGCTTGATTTTTATGGACCCGGGTGTGATGCTGGTCGCATGGCCGAACTTCAGACGTTCATCGATGACTTGCGGGCCGAAGGCGAGAGCCTCGACGCCCTGGTTGCGGATCTGCCCGAGGAGAAGTGGGCGACAATGACGCCCGCGGAAGGGTGGACCATCGCGCATCAGATCGGGCACCTGCATTGGACGGACAGTGCTGCGATCCTGGCTGTCACCGACCCGGACGGGTTCGCGGAGCAGTTGAAGGCGGCGTTCGTGAATCCGGCCGGGTTTGTCGACGACGGTGCTGCCGAGCAGGCAGCCCGCCCGCCCGCAGAGTTGCTCGCCGATTGGCGGGCGGGGCGCATTGCTCTCGTCGAGGCGCTCACCGCTGCCCCGGCCGGCACCAAGTTCCCCTGGTACGGCCCGCCCATGGGCGGTGTCTCCATGGCAACCGCGCGATTGATGGAGACGTGGGCGCACGGGCAGGACGTCGCCGACACACTCGGCGTCGAACGCGCTCCGACGGCGCGCATCAAGAACATCGCTCATCTGGGTGTGCGGACGCGGAACTTTGCGTACTCGGTCAACGAGAAGACGCCGCCCGCCGACGATTTCCGGGTGGAGTTGACGGCGCCGGACGGTTCGCTCTGGACCTGGGGGCCGGAAGATGCGCCGCAGAAGGTGACCGGGCCGGCGTTGGACTTCTGCCTGCTGGTCACCCAGCGCGCCAATCGCGCCGATCTCGATCTGGTTGCCGTTGGCGCCGACGCAGACGAGTGGTTGGGGTTTGCGCAGGCATTTGCCGGACCCGGCGGCGAGGGGCGAGCCGCCATCGGAGCGAGCGGTGAGGGACGAGAAGCGAAGGTGGACAGATGAGTTCGGTACGGATCGGTAATTGCTCCGGGTTCTACGGCGACCGCGTCTCGGCGATGCGCGAGATGCTCGAGGGCGGCGAACTCGACTACCTGACCGGCGACTATCTGGCCGAACTGACGATGCTGATCCTCGGCCGGGACCGGATGAAGGACCCGTCGCTCGGCTACGCGAAGACGTTCCTGCGACAGGTCGAGGACACCCTCGGCCTCGCGCTCGACAAGGGCGTGAAGATCGTCGCGAATGCCGGCGGCCTCAACCCGGCCGGACTGGCGGACGCGCTGCGCGAGGTCAACACCAGGCTGGGGTTGAACGCGAAGATCGCCCACGTCGAGGGTGACGATTTGATCTCTCGGGCAGACGAACTCGGACTCGGCTCCCCGCTGACGGCCAATGCGTACCTCGGCGCCTGGGGCATAGTCGAAGCCTTGTCGGCGGACGTCGATGTCGTGGTCACCGGTCGTGTCACCGATGCGTCGGTGATCGTCGGTCCAGCCGCTCATCACTTCGGTTGGAAGCGAGATGATTTCGATCAATTGGCCGGTGCTGTCGCGGCTGGCCACGTCATCGAGTGCGGAACCCAGGCCACCGGCGGCAACTACGCGTTCTTCACCGAGATTCCCAATCTGGGCCGTCCTGGCTTCCCGATCGCCGAGATCAACGCGGACGGATCCTCGGTCATCACCAAGCATTCCGGAACGGACGGCGAGGTGAGCGTCGGCACGGTGACGGCGCAGCTGTTGTACGAGATCACGGGCGGACGCTACGCAGGCCCGGATGTGACCACCCGTATCGACAACGCGGTGCTCACCCAGGAAGGCCCGGATCGGGTGCTGATCAGCGGAGTCACGGGCGAGGCTCCGCCGCCGCAGTACAAGGTCTCACTCAACACGCTGGCCGGGTTCCGCAACGAGGCCACGTTCATCCTCACGGGTCTCGACATCGAGGCCAAGGCCGATCTGGCGAAGACTCAACTCGAATCCTGGCTGACGAAGAAGCCCGCCGAACTGGTCTGGACTCTCGCTCGCACAGATCACCCGGATTCCGACACCGAGGAAACAGCGAGTGCGTTGCTGCGCTGCGTGGTTCGCGATTCCGACCCCAAGGTGATCGGTCGCCCCTTCTCCGCGGTTGCGGTGGAAATGGCACTCGCCAGTTACCCAGGCTTCTCGCTGACCGCGCCGCCGAGCAACGGACAACCGTACGGAGTGTTCACCCCCGGCTACGTCGACGCGGGATCGGTGCCTCACGTGGCCGTACTGCCAGACGGCACGCGGGTGGACATCGCTCCGTCGACGCTGACGCAGGACCTCGAACCTGTCGACGAACCTGAGCGTCCGGAGCCGTTGCCGCCACAGACTTCGCTCTCGGTGCCACTCGGCACGATCGCCGGTGCCCGTAGTGGCGACAAGGGTGGAAACGCCAACGTCGGCGTCTGGGTTCGCACGGACGATCAGTGGAAGTGGTTGGTGCACACTCTGTCCGTCGAGAAACTCAAGGAACTACTGCCCGAGGCGGCGGAGCTTACCGTCACTCGCTACCAGCTTCCGCACCTTCGTGCCGTCAACTTCGTGATCGAGGGAATCCTCGGTCAGGGTGTTGCCTCGCAGGCGCGGTTCGATCCGCAGGCCAAGGGAATTGGTGAATGGCTGCGCTCGCGCCACATCGACATCCCGATTTCGCTACTCCCCACAACTGACGAGAAAGAGGATTCACGGTGACCGTGTGGACCACACCGGAAAGGCTTGCGCTTCGCGAGACCGTACGCGGATTCGTGAACCAGGAGATTCTGCCGCACCTGACGCAGTGGGAGCGTGACGGCGAGATTCCCCGCGAATTGCACCGCAAGGCAGGCGCTCTCGGGCTCCTTGGGGCCAGTGCGCCCGAATCGGCCGGTGGTGAGGGCGGCGACGCCGTCGACTCCATCGTGATCTGTGAGGAGATGCATCAGGCAGGTGCGTCGGGCGGGCTGTTCGCTTCGCTGTTCACCTGCGGCATCGCGGTGCCGCACCTGATTGCGGCCGGCGACGAGGCGCAGATCGAGAAGTGGGTCAAGCCGACCCTGCGCGGCGACAAGATCGGCTCGCTCGCCATCACCGAGCCCGGCGGAGGCAGCGACGTCGGGCACCTGACAACCACAGCCAAGCGCGACGGCGATCATTACGTCGTGAACGGCGCCAAGACGTTCATCACCTCCGGCGTTCGAGCGGACTTCGTCGTCACCGCAGTGCGCACCGGTGGCCCCGGCGCGGGTGGTGTCTCACTGCTCGTGATCGAGAAGGGCACACCGGGATTCACCGTCTCGCGCAAACTCGAGAAGATGGGCTGGCGCGCGTCGGATACAGCGGAACTGTCCTTTGTCGACGCCCGGGTTCCGGTGGAGAATCTGGTCGGCGCAGAGAACAGCGGCTTCGCGCAGATCGCGCAGGCATTTGTCTCCGAGCGGGTCGCCCTCGCCGCCCAGGCGTATGCCAGTGCAGAACGTTGCCTGGAGCTGACCCTCGAATGGTGCCGCGCCCGCGAGACTTTCGGTCGACCCCTCATCAGTCGGCAGGCCGTGCAGAACACCGTCACCGAGATGGCCCGCAAGATCGACGTCGCCAAGGTGTACACGCATTCGGTGATCGAACGGCACATGGCCGGTGACGGCGATCTGATCGCCGAGGTGTGCTTCGCCAAGAACACGGCAGTCGAGACGGGCGAATGGGTTGCGAACCAAGCCGTTCAGCTGTTCGGCGGCCTCGGATACATGCAGGAAAGTGAAGTGGAGAGGCAGTACCGGGACATGCGAATTCTGGGAATCGGTGGCGGAACCACCGAAATCCTCACCGGCCTCGCGGCCAAGCGATTGGGGTATCAGTCATGAGTGTCATCCGGTCAACACTGGACACCAATTCCGAGGTGTACCAGACCGCAACATCGACCATGAACACCAAGCTCGCCGAGATCGAGGTCGAGCACGCCAAGGCGCTGGCGGGCGGCGGCGAGAAATACACCGAGCGGCACCACAAGCGAGGAAAACTCCTGGCACGCGAGCGGATCGAACTCCTGCTCGATCAGGATTCGCCGTTCCTCGAACTGTGTCCCCTCGCTGCGTGGGGGAGTGACTTCCCGGTCGGCGCCAGCACCGTGGTCGGTATCGGCGTCGTCGAAGGTGTCGAATGCCTGATCGTTGCCAACGATCCCACCGTGCGCGGCGGCACCAGCAACCCGTGGACGCTGCGTAAGGGATTCCGCGCCAACGACATCGCCATGCAGAACCGCCTTCCTGTCATCTCGCTGGTCGAGTCCGGCGGTGCAGACCTGCCGACGCAGAAGGAGGTGTTCATCCCGGGCGGGCGTATGTTCCGTGACCTTACACAGCTCTCCGCCGCCGGTATCCCCACCATTGCACTGGTCTTCGGTAACTCGACTGCCGGCGGCGCGTACATCCCGGGCATGTCCGACCACGTCGTGATGATCAAGGAACGCTCCAAGGTGTTCCTCGCAGGCCCGCCGTTGGTCAAGATGGCCACCGGTGAGGAATCCGACGACGAGGCACTCGGCGGCGCCGAAATGCACGCCCGCAAGTCGGGACTGGCCGACTACTTCGCAGTCGACGAGCAGGACGCGATCCGCATCGGGCGCTCGATCGTCAAGCGACTCAACTGGACCAAGAAGGGGCCGGCGCCCCGAGCAGAGATCATCGAACCGCTCGAGGATCCGGAAGAGTTGCTCGGCATCGTTCCGGCCGACCTGAAGATCCCCTTCGATCCGCGCGAGGTCATCGCCCGTATCGTCGACGGTTCCGACTTCGACGAGTTCAAGCCGCTCTACGGTTCCTCCCTCGTGACCGGCTGGGCCGAGCTCAACGGTTACCCGATCGGCATCCTGGCCAACGCCCGTGGAGTTCTCTTCAGCGAAGAGTCCCAGAAGGCCACGCAGTTCATCCAGCTTGCCAACCGCTCCAACACGCCGTTGCTGTTCCTACACAACACCACCGGCTACATGGTGGGTAAGGAATACGAGGAGGGCGGCATGATCAAGCACGGATCGATGATGATCAATGCAGTAGCCAACTCCAAGGTTCCGCACATCTCCATCCTGCTCGGAGCGTCGTACGGCGCCGGTCACTACGGCATGTGCGGACGGGCATTCGATCCGAGATTCCTCTTTGCCTGGCCCAGTTCCAAGTCCGCCGTCATGGGCGGTGCGCAGCTCGCCGGCGTCATCTCCATCGTGGGACGCGCTGCTGCCGAGGCCCGCGGCCAGGTTTTCGACGAGCAGGCTGATGCCGGCATGCGAGCGATGATCGAGAACCAGATCGAGGCCGAGTCACTTCCGATGTTCTTGTCCGGGCGTCTGTATGACGACGGCGTCATCGATCCCCGAGACACCCGCACCGTGGTGGGAATGTGCCTGTCGGCCATTGCCACCGCCCCGATCGAAGGCACCGAGAACTTCGGCGTCTTCCGTATGTGAGGCACGCCGTGACAATCACTTCAGTACTGGTCGCCAATCGTGGCGAAATCGCCCGCCGTGTCTTCGCAACCTGTCGGAAGAACGGAATCGGGACGGTTGCGGTTTTTTCCGACGCGGATGCCGACAGCCCGCACGTCTCCGAAGCCGATGCTTCGGTTCGCCTGCCGGGTAACACGCCTGCCGAGACCTACCTGCGGGGTGAGCTCATCATCGCCGCCGCCAAGGCTTCGGGCGCCGACGCGATTCACCCCGGCTACGGATTCCTCTCCGAGAACGCGGAGTTCGCGCGCAGCGTCATCGACGCGGGGCTGACGTGGATCGGTCCGCCCGTCGAATCCATCGAGCTCATGGGCTCGAAAGTCGAGTCCAAGAAGATCATGGACGCGGCCGGAGTTCCGGTGCTGTCCGAACTCGATCCCGCTGCGGTGACCGAAGCTCATCTGCCGGTGCTCATCAAGGCGTCGGCGGGCGGCGGCGGACGCGGAATGCGTGTCGTTCGTGAATTGTCGGCGCTGGAAGGCGAACTGGAAGCGGCGCGGCGTGAGGCGCAGTCCGCCTTCGGTGACCCGACTGTCTTCTGCGAGCGCTACCTCGAGACCGGTCGGCACATCGAGGTTCAGGTCATGGCCGACCGCCACGGTGGGGTGTGGGCGGTGGGGGAGCGCGAGTGCTCGATCCAGCGTCGGCATCAGAAGGTGGTCGAAGAGGCACCGTCGCCGCTCGTGCAACGCATCCCCGCCATGCGCGACAAGCTTTTCGACGCCTCGCGGCTCGCAGCCAACGCCATCGGCTACGAGGGAGCGGGAACCGTTGAATTCCTGGCTGACGAAAAGGGTGACTTCTTTTTTCTGGAGATGAACACTCGCCTGCAGGTGGAGCATCCCGTCACCGAGTGCACCACCGGACTCGATCTGGTGGAACTGCAATTGCAGGTCGCTTCAGGTGAAGTGCTTCCGGACGAGCAGCCGGAGATTCGCGGACATTCCATCGAGGTGCGCCTGTACGCCGAGGACCCCGCCAAGAACTGGCAACCGCAGAGCGGAACCGTTCACCACATCGAGTTGCCCGGTGACCCACAAGAATTCAGTGTTCTGCGTGAGCAGGGCGTTCGCCTCGACTCCGGCGTCGTCGACGGCAGTGTTGTCGGCGTCCACTACGACCCGATGTTGGCCAAGGTCATCTCGTACGCGCCGACGCGGACCGCAGCTGCCCGGCTGCTCGCGTCGACGCTGGCGCGCACCAGGATTCACGGCCTGCGCACCAACCGTGACCTGCTCGTCAATGTCCTGACTCACCCGGCCTTCATTGCCGGGGATACCGATACGGCGTTCTTCGAAACCCATGACCTCGAGAAGTTGTCAACGCCTCTGGCCGATACCGACGCCGAAAGGCTTTCGGCGTTGGCGGCGGCACTTGCCGATGCCGCGCACAACCGGGCGTCGGCGCGCGTCATCGGCCGCTTGCCCAGCGGGTGGCGCAACCTGCCGTCGCAGCCACAGAGCAAGAGCTACTCCACTGCGTCGGGCGACTACGACGTCCGCTACTCCCTGAGCCGAAGCGGCGTGCTGAGTGCAGAAGGGTTCGACGGCCTGAGCCTGGTATCGGCAACTGCTGCACAGGTAGTGCTCGAGCAGAGCGGAGTACGGCGTTCGTTCGACGTGGCGGCGTACGGGAGTGAGATTTTTGTCGACTCCTCGCTGGGGCCGGTCGCGTTGACGGCAGCACCGCGCTTCGTGGATCCGTCGGCGGAAGTCGCGGCTGGTTCGTTGCTCGCTCCGATGCCGGGATCGGTTATCCGCCTCGGTGCCGCACTCGGTGACACCGTCACTGCCGGCCAGCCGATTCTGTGGCTAGAGGCCATGAAGATGGAACACACAGTCACCGCGCCGACTGCCGGTGTCCTGGTAGAACTTCCGGTCGCCGTCGGCCAGCAGGTCGAGGTCGGATCGGTACTCGCACGTGTGGAAGAACCCGCTACAGAAGAGGACGCATGATGAGTTTCATCGAAACCGAAGAGCAGAAGGAACTGCGGGCATCCGTTTCCAAACTGGGTGAGCGCTTCAACTACGTCGACTACGTGCTGCCCAAGGCACGCAAGGGTGAGCCGCTCACCGAATTGTGGAACGAGGCGGGCAAACTCGGATTCCTGGGCGTCAACCTGCCCGAGGAATACGGCGGCGGCGGTGCTGGTATCTACGAACTCGCGCTGGTGCAGGAGGAATTGGCGGCGCAGGGTGCCGGTCTGCTCCTGGTTGTCGTCTCGCCGGCCATCTGCGGCACCATCATCGGCAAGTACGGCACTGCGGAGCAGAAGCAGCAGTGGCTGCCCAGCCTCGCCGACGGCTCCAAGATCATGGCGTTCGGAATCACCGAGGCCGACGCGGGTTCGAACTCACACCAGATCACGACGACGGCTCGTCGCGACGGCGAAGACTGGATCCTGAGCGGCAACAAGATCTACATCTCGGGCGTCGATCAAGCTGACGCAGTGCTCATCGTCGCGCGCACCGAGGACTCCAAGACCGGCAAGCTCAAGCCCGCTCTGTTCATCGTCCCCACGGATTCTCCCGGATTCGTGAAGACACAGATGGAGATGGATATCATCGAGCCGGACCACCAGTTCATCTTGTTCCTCGACGATGTACGGCTGCCGGCCGACGCTCTGGTCGGCGAAGCCGATGCCGCCCTGATGCAGTTGTTCGCCGGTCTCAACCCCGAGCGCATCCTGGGTGCATCGATGGCCATCGGAATGGGCCGTTACGCCCTGAACGCCGCGGTGAAGTTCGCCAACGAGCGCACGGTGTGGAAGACGCCGATCGGTGCCCACCAAGGTATTTCGCATCCCCTCGCGCAGGTGAAGATCGAACTCGAGCTCGCCAAGCTGATGATGCAGAAGGCCGCGGTCCTCTACGACAGTGGTGACGATTTCGGTGCTGCCGAAGCCGCGAACATGGCGAAGTACGCGGCTGCCGAGGCCAGCATCAAGGCACTCGATCAGGCGATCCAGACGCACGGCGGGGCGGGTCTGACGAAGGAATACGGACTGGCCGCCATGCTCGGCGCGGCTCGTATCGCCCGTGTCGCGCCGGTGAGCCGCGAGATGATCCTCAACTTCGTCTCGCAGCACTCTCTCGGTCTGCCTCGGTCTTACTAGACGGTCTCACTGGAAAGGGCGAAGCATGACGGACGAGGACAAGCCATACGTACGGTACGAAGTATCCGGTGGTGCGGCCACGATCACTCTCGACTCACCACACAACCGCAACGCGATTTCGACGCGGTTGGTCACGGAGTTGCAGGCTGGACTGACGTCGGCGGCCGCTGATCCGGCAGTTCGAGCAGTGGTGCTCACCCACACCGGTGGAACATTCTGTGCGGGAGCCGATCTCAGCGAAGCATCCGGGTCGTCCTTATCTCCGGAGGAGGCAGTCAAAGAGCGCGGGCGGGGGATGCTGACGCTCTTGCGCAGCATTCTCGAGCTGCCCAAGCCCGTGATCGGGCGCATCGACGGTCACGTCCGGGCCGGGGGGATGGGTCTTGTCGGGGCGTGCGACATCGTCGTCGCCGGACCGGCGAGCACCTTCGCGGTGACGGAATCACGATTGGGGTTGGCCGCGTCCATCATCTCGCTCACTGTTCTGCCGAGGCTCGATCAGCGATCTGCGAGCCGGTACCTGCTCACCGGAGAGAAGTTCGGACCGAACGAGGCCCACGCTATCGGGCTGGTGACGGAAGCGTCGCAGGGAACCGCCGAGTCGATCACTGAACTCTTGGTCACATTGCGTCAGTGCTCGCCACAGGGGCTGGCCGAATCGAAATGGCTCACGACCAGGCAGGTCCTGGCCGGATTCGACCGAGACGGCGAGGAGATGATCGCGCAGTCGGCGCGGCTGTTTTCCTCTGACGAGGCTCGTGAGGGCATGATGTCTTTCTTGCAGAAGCGTCCAGCAGCCTGGGCACAACAGAACGCACAGTAGAAGGGATGGCGGCGCGATGACTCGAGAACCCAAGCAGGACCGAAGTCGAGTCACGCGCTCCCACCTGCTCGAAGTGACGGTGGAGTGTCTCGCCGAACTCGGATGGGGTGCAACGACGATGAGCGTCGTCGCGCAGCGGGCCGGGGTGTCCCGTGGTGCCATGCAGCACCACTTCCCGACGCGTGAGGACCTGATCACCGCGGCACTCGAGGTGATGTTCGACGCCCGAATGGATCAGGCACGCAAAGAGTCCACCGACCTTCCCGCAGGTGCCGGTCGAACCGAGGCGATCATCTCCCGATTGGTCGAGTACTACACCGGCACTCTGTTCAAGGCAGCACTTCAGGTGTGGACAGCGGCAGCTTCCGACCCGGACTTGCGAGCGCGAGTGTTGCCACTCGAGGAACGGTTCGGGCGCATCGCGCACCGCATGGCCGTCGAGAGTCTTGGCGCCGACGACGCAGATCCGACGACGCACCGTCTGGTGCAGGCGACCCTTGACCTTGCCCGAGGGCTGGGGTTGGCAGATGTCTTGACCGACGACTCGCGTCGACGGTCCGAGGTGGTCAGAACGTGGGCGGCGCAACTCGACTCGACTCTCGTGCGTGTGTCAGCGCCGGTGTCGTGATCGCGCAGCTCTGATCCCGGAAGTACAGTCACCTGCATGCCGCGCCGCAGAGCCCTGTCCTTCAGTACCCCGTTGGTGGTCGCTGCTGCGGTGCTGGTGTCGGTTACCGGCTGTGGGGCCGACGACGGCACAGCGGAACAGTCCACAGGTTCAGCGCCCACCGCCCAGGCAGCAACCGATCCCGGTCCGATGTTCGCAGAATGCGGATCGGTGACGGATGAGGAGGTGGTCGCGGCTTTCGGGCTCGCGTTCACCGATGTCACCAGAAACGGTGTCGGCTGTGAATGGACGGTTGCCGGTTCGTTGGGACCAAGCGTCGCGTTCTCCTGGTACCGCGGCAGCCCGATCGGCCGCGAGCGCGCCGGTTCCGACCTTCTCGGTCGACCTGCCGCCGACATCACGATCGAGGGCCACTCCGGTTTCATCGCGTCGCGAGAAGGCGTTCTGTGCGAGTTGGGTATTTCGTTCGGGGGCGATTTTGTCCATTGGTCGGTGAACTACGGCTCCGCGAACTCCGGGCTTGTCGCCCCGCCTGCCGATCCGTGTGTTGTCGGGAAGAGCCTGATGGAACTCACTGTCTCGAGGGCACAGTGAGTCGCGCACGGGCGGCGGCGCTTGGCGCGTCGTTGATCCTGCTGACGGGGTGCGGTTCGACAGTGACGGGAACGCCGCTGGCCGAGGGCGGCTATCAGGGCAGTAGCAGCGAGAAGTTCGCCAACATCCTGCAGGAATGTGAAGCGGTGTCCGACCCGCAGATCGCGGCGGCAATCGGCGCCGACGGCGTCGACCGTGGTTTCTACGGGGCAATCTGTCGGTGGGACGGGGTTGGCGGCGCAGGTCCGGTCCATGTCACGTTCAACTGGTTCGAGACCGGCACCACCGATCACGAGGTCGCCGCATTCGAGCATCTCGGATATGTGGTCGAGAAGATCACCGTCAAGGGCAGTGACGCCTACCTCGTGCGGCAACCGGCGGATCCACAAAGCTGTGGCATCACCGCCGGCGCTCCGGCCGGGGGAGTGTTCGGTTGGTGGGTGCGCCAGCCGGCCGGCGGCATGGATGCGTGCGCGGGAGCCACTAAACTCGGAGAACTGACGCTCAACGTCAGTATTTGAACCTGCTGTCGAACCTGGTCGTTGCTGTGAGTTCCGTATCACTTCAGGCTCATTTTGACCACATAGCACGCTGGCAGGTATCGTTATGGGTCGTGTCCGGCATGCCCGGGCCGATCTGTGTGCCTAGCTAGGTATTGCCGTGCGCACGTTCGAGCAGTTATTGCTTCAGAACGAGCATCCGGCTGCCTGTGTGGGGGTATGCGACACGCCCGACCTCGGGTGCAGAGCGAGGCGCATTTGCGCAGCGCAGCAGTATCAGAGGTGGGTGAGGAGCAGCAGCTATCTTGCTCCAACTGCTAGATCCCTAATTTCAGAACAGCCAAGGTTGCTTCGAGCAGTCTGTTCCGACGTAGAAAGCCGGTAAATGCCAACCATCAACCAGCTGGTCCGCAAGGGTCGCCGCGACAAGACCGCCAAGGTCAAGACGGCAGCCCTCAAGGGCAGCCCGCAGCGTCGTGGCGTGTGCACTCGCGTGTACACCACCACCCCCAAGAAGCCGAACTCCGCTCTCCGTAAGGTCGCTCGCGTTCGCCTGACGACTTCGGTCGAGGTCACCGCGTACATCCCCGGTGAAGGCCACAACCTTCAGGAGCACTCCATGGTGCTCGTCCGTGGCGGTCGTGTGAAGGACCTCCCGGGTGTCCGTTACAAGATCATCCGCGGCTCCCTCGACACCCAGGGTGTCAAGGGTCGCAAGCAGGCACGCAGCCGCTACGGCGCCAAGAAGGAGAAGAGCTAATGCCACGTAAGGGCCCCGCTCCGAAGCGCCCGCTCATCAACGACCCGGTTTACGGTTCCCCGTTGGTGACGCAGCTCGTCAACAAGATCCTGCTGGACGGCAAGAAGTCCACCGCAGAGCGAATCGTGTACCAGGCTCTCGAGCAGGCACGCGAGAAGACCGGCACCGATCCGGTCGTCACGCTCAAGCGCGCCCTGGACAACGTCAAGCCTGCACTCGAGGTTCGTAGCCGCCGCGTTGGTGGCGCTACCTACCAGGTGCCGGTCGAGGTTCGTCCCGGTCGTTCCACCACGCTGGCACTGCGCTGGCTGGTCACCTTCTCGCGTGCACGTCGTGAGAAGACCATGGTCGAGCGTCTCGCCAACGAGCTCCTCGATGCCAGCAATGGCCTCGGTGCAGCTGTGAAGCGTCGCGAAGACACTCACAAGATGGCCGAAGCCAACAAGGCATTCGCCCACTACCGCTGGTGATGTAAGCGTCGGAGCAACTGCCATCGGGTGGGTGCTCCGACGCTGTCGCCGTTGGCGACCTGATCACATCGGCCGGTTAATTCCGGACAGAGGTGGTCGGGTTGCCGCGGCAGAGACATAATTGAAAGACCATGGCCTTGACGGTGGAACACACCGGATACGGCCGACACCCGAAAAACCAAGCAACGAGCGGGGAAGAAACCTGTGGCACAGGAAGTGCTGACTGACCTGAACAAGGTCCGCAACATCGGCATCATGGCGCACATCGATGCCGGCAAAACCACCACCACCGAGCGCATCCTGTTCTACACCGGTGTCAATTACAAGATCGGTGAGACGCACGACGGTGCGTCGACGACGGACTGGATGGAGCAGGAGAAGGAACGCGGCATCACGATCACGTCTGCCGCCGTGACTTGCTTCTGGAACAACAACCAGATCAACATCATCGATACCCCCGGCCACGTCGACTTCACGGTCGAGGTGGAGCGGTCGCTGCGCGTGCTCGACGGCGCAGTTGCTGTGTTCGACGGTAAAGAGGGTGTCGAGCCGCAGTCCGAGCAGGTGTGGCGTCAGGCTGCCAAGTACGACGTTCCGCGTATCTGCTTCGTCAACAAGATGGACAAGATGGGCGCGGATTTCTACTTCACCGTGCAGACCATCATCGACCGTCTCGGCGCGAAGCCGCTCGTTCTCCAGCTGCCCATCGGCGCTGAGGACGACTTCGACGGCGTCGTCGACCTGGTCGAGATGCGTGCCATCACGTGGCGCGGCGTAGTTCCGACCGGTGCACTGCCGACCATCGAAGAGATCCCCGCGGATCTCGTCGAGAAGGCTGCAGAGTACCGCGAGAAGCTGCTCGAAACCGTTGCCGAGTCCGACGAAGCTCTCATGGAGAAGTACTTCGGCGGCGAAGAGCTCACGGTCGAGGAAATCAAGGGCGCCATCCGCAAGATGACGGTCGCTTCCGAGCTGTACCCGGTTATCTGTGGCTCCGCGTTCAAGAACAAGGGCGTTCAGCCCATGCTCGACGCAGTCATCGACTACCTGCCCAACCCGCTGGATATCGGCGAGGTTGTCGGACACAAGCTCAATGACGAAGAAGTAGAGATCACTCGCAAGCCGAGCAAGGAAGAGCCGTTCTCGGCTCTCGCCTTCAAGATCGCTGCTCACCCGTTCTTCGGCAAGCTGACCTTCGTCCGCGTGTACTCGGGTCGTATCGATCCGGGCGCACAGGTGCTCAACGCAACCAAGGGCAAGAAGGAGCGCATCGGAAAGCTCTTCCAGATGCACGCCAACAAGGAGAACCCGGTAGAAGAGGCCGTAGCCGGCCACATCTACGCGATGATCGGCCTCAAGGACACCACCACCGGTGACACCTTGTGCGATCAGGCGAACCCCATCGTCCTCGAGTCGATGTCGTTCCCCGCACCGGTCATCCAGGTCTCCATCGAGCCCAAGACCAAGTCCGACCAGGAAAAGCTGGGCGTCGCGATCCAGAAGCTCGCCGAAGAGGATCCGACCTTCTCGGTCGAACTCGACGACGAGACCGGTCAGACCGTCATCGGCGGCATGGGCGAGCTCCACCTCGACATCCTCGTCGACCGCATGCGTCGCGAGTTCAAGGTCGAGGCCAACGTCGGCAAGCCGCAGGTTGCGTACCGCGAGACCATCACCAAGACGGTCGAGAAGCACGACTACACCCACAAGAAGCAGACGGGTGGCTCGGGCCAGTTCGCAAAGGTCATCATCGCTCTGGAGCCTTTCGTGGGCGAAGACGGTGCTACCTACGCATTCGAGAACAAGGTCTCCGGCGGACGTATCCCGCGCGAGTACATCCCCTCCGTGGATGCAGGCGCACAGGACGCGATGCAGTACGGTGTTCTCGCCGGCTACCCGCTCGTGAACCTGAAGCTGTCGCTGCTCGATGGTGCTTACCACGACGTCGACTCCTCGGAAATGGCGTTCAAGGTTGCCGGTTCGCAGGCGCTGAAGGAAGCCGCCCGCAAGGCCGGCCCCGTCATTCTCGAACCCCTTATGGCTGTCGAGGTCACAACGCCCGAGGAGTACATGGGCGACGTGATCGGCGATATCAACTCCCGCCGTGGCCAGATTCAGGCCATGGAGGAACGCAGTGGTGCCCGTGTCGTGAAGGCGCTGGTTCCGCTCTCGGAGATGTTCGGTTACATCGGTGACCTGCGGTCCAGGACCCAGGGCCGGGCGAACTTCTCCATGGTGTTCGATTCCTACGCAGAGGTTCCCGCGAACGTCTCGAAGGAAATCATCGCCAAGGCGACGGGCGAGTAAGTAGTAAGTACTGCGAGCTCCCCAGCCCGCGCCGGTAAGTAACCTCGGTTGCTTTCGGCACGAAGCACGACCAAGTAATAACCAACCGCACTGCTGCATACGGCAAGCAATTATCAGTCCAGGAGGACAAAAGTGGCGAAGGCGAAGTTCGAGCGGACGAAGCCGCACGTGAACATCGGCACCATCGGTCACGTCGACCACGGCAAGACCACGACGACGGCGGCCATCACCAAGGTGCTTGCGGATGCTTTCCCCGACCTGAACGAGGCTTCGGCCTTCGATCAGATCGACAAGGCTCCCGAGGAAAAGGCTCGTGGCATCACGATCAACATCTCGCATGTTGAGTACCAGACGGACAAGCGCCACTACGCGCACGTCGATGCACCGGGTCACGCCGACTACATCAAGAACATGATCACCGGCGCGGCTCAGATGGACGGCGCTATCCTCGTCGTTGCAGCCACCGATGGCCCGATGCCCCAGACGCGCGAGCATGTCCTGCTCGCTCGCCAGGTTGGCGTTCCGTACATCCTCGTCGCCCTGAACAAGGCCGACATGGTTGACGACGAAGAGATCCTCGAGCTCGTCGAGATGGAGGTCCGCGAACTGCTGGCCGCTCAGGAATTCGACGAGGACGCCCCGGTCATCCCGATCTCGGCACTCAAGGCACTCGAGGGCGACGAGAAGTGGACCCAGTCCATCCTCGACCTCATGGCTGCAGTCGACGAGTCCATCCCGACTCCGGTTCGTGAGACCGAGAAGCCCTTCCTCATGCCTGTCGAGGATGTCTTCACGATCACCGGCCGTGGCACCGTTGTCACCGGTCGTATCGAGCGTGGCGTTGTCAACGTGAACGAGGAGGTGGAGATCGTCGGCATCAAGGAGACCTCCACCAAGACCACCGTCACGGGCATCGAAATGTTCCGCAAGCTGCTCGACTCGGGCCAGGCCGGCGACAACGTCGGACTGCTCGTTCGTGGCATCAAGCGCGAAGATGTCGAGCGTGGACAGGTTGTCGTCAAGCCGGGCACCACGACTCCCCACACGGAGTTCGAGGGCCAGGCATACATCCTGTCGAAGGACGAGGGCGGCCGCCACACCCCGTTCTTCAACAACTACCGCCCGCAGTTCTACTTCCGTACCACGGACGTTACGGGCGTCGTGACGCTGCCTGAGGGCACCGAGATGGTCATGCCCGGTGACAACACCGAGATGTCCGTCAAGCTCATCCAGCCTGTCGCCATGGACGAGGGCCTGCGCTTCGCAATTCGCGAAGGCGGCCGTACGGTCGGCGCCGGCAAGGTTTCCAAGATCATCAAGTGAGACTCTTGTCTTGCTAGTTGATTCATAGCTCTGCACAGAAAGGCGCTCATTCCCTTCGGGGAGTGAGCGCCTTTCTTGTTGTTGTACTTGTTTTCCGGTGGTGGTCTGCCTGCTCGGGAACCGGAGCCAGACCTACTGCGCGGCGTCCACTCGATGGAGGTGCAGTAGTACCTGCACCGCAACATCAGAACCGTCGAGGTTGCGGCGCGTTGTCGACGCGATGTCCTCGGCGCGGGTGGTGAAGTCGACGACGTTGATTCCGGGATCGGCGTTGACCACTACGGAGAGTGTCGGGAGCCCACGGTCTACGGTGGCTCGTCCCTTAGCGGCACGGACACCGGGCAAATGTGCGAGTTCAGCTGCAACACCATCGGCGATCGGACCGAGATCAACACTGATTTCGGTGCCGGACTGTGCATGTCGGAGTGTTATTGCTCGGGCGCGGCGCAGCCGAAGATTGAGATACAGCAAGCCGAAGCCGGCAATCACGCAGAAGACAAAAGTTCCGGTGAGAACCCAATGCCACCAGGGCTGCTCGGGAATTCCGAGGAGTGTCGGTCGATCCAGCCGTGACACCCACGTCCGGATCAGACGGACGCCGGCATCCCAGGCGATGATGTACGCACCGGCGACGACGAGAGCAATGCCGATGATCAGCACAACGATTCGGTCGAGCGCGGCTATGTAGCGGTTCACGATTCGACCTTCTGCTTTGCTGCGATTTCTCGGGCGAGAACGGTCAGACGGACGGGGCGCTGTAGGACGTCGAGGTGCGGTTGAACTGCTGTTTCGACGGCCGTGATCAGTGCGTCGCGATCCCCGCCGACGGTATCGATATGGACCTTGGCGTGTTTGCGGTCGACGGTGGTGTGGGCGCGTTCGACGCCGGGCACCGTTGCGGCTTGTCCGCTGCACATGCGGGCAATGTCGGTCGGGCGCATCCAGACGGTACCGGCATTCGGGTTCCCTAGTGGCACATGGGTTTTAGCACGTCGCTTCATCGCCGTCATGATCAGGACGACCCCGGCGACTACCGCTGCGATTGCCGTCGGTAGTAGCCACGTCTGCCAGTGCAATCGTGATGCCCATTCAACGGAGTTCGCGATCCACGGCGCAGATTCGAAGGTGCCGCGATTGATGAACCATTCACGTGAGACCACAAAAGCAAGCGCGAGCAGTCCGAACGCGATCACTACTGCCGATACCGCTGCGGCGGGTGCGGCGGCAGGCGTGCGAGGGGGAGTCCACTGCGAAACCGGTTGCTCGGCAGTGTCTTCGGGAATGCTGATGCCCGGTACGGCGCCCTCTTCGGGGACCGTGGTTGCCGCAATCAGAACGTTCATTTCGTGCAGCGGGTAGCCGGTGAGGGATTCGACACTCGTGGCGACCTCGTTGTGCACGCGACCTGTCAGTTCGACAACAGAGCACGGCCAGTTGACCGCAAGAAAGAGATTGACGGATACGGCGTCGGACCCCATCGCGATGTCTGCCCGCGGCAGTTCCCGTCCGGTCAACTTGCTGAGTCCGCCGGTTTGCCGGACAACTCCGGGGACCGTGATCGCGGCGGCTGTGGCGATTTTCGACATCGCGCGGTCCTTGATGACCAGTACGCCGCGAAGGCCGGGGTCAACGGGGTCCGGTGTTGATGTGCCCGCCGTGGGGGTGGGTGTGGTGGACTCAGCCACGGCCACGGCTTCGGAGGATGGCGCCGAGGTCGAGGTGACCGTCGCGATGCGCGCCGATCGCCATACCGGCTGCTCCGAGTAGGACGGCAAAAAGGAATCCGCTGAACCCGCCCAGAATTCCGGCGAGGGCGAGGAGCAGACCGACCAGCAGGCCGACTGTCGTGCTGTTCACATCAGTTCCTTTCTTCGATGAGGGGTGCGAGCTGATCGTCAGGGTGGCTGACGTCGCCGACGGTGACGGTGATCGGTACGTCGACGACCTGCCCGACCGCGTCGCGGACGTGTTGAGCGACAGTCACGACGTTTGCCGGGTAAGCGACGGATATGTGTACGTTGCAACCGTTTTCGTCGATGACCACGCCGGTGACGCGCTTGCCCGGGAGGTAGGTTCCGACTTCGCCGAACTCGCCGCCGTGCAGTGCGGCGACACCGTGAACCGCCAGCGCGGCGTCGGCGACGGTTTCGGCTGCCAAACCGAGATCGATCCGTTGGGGACCGCTCACTGAACTCTCGGCTTCGCTTCCGCTTCGGTGCCCGGGTTCTCGGATTCGCCGAAGAGCATGACGTCGAAGACGGTGATGTTGACTTCGGTGACTTCGAGGCCGGTCATTCTTTCGACGGCCGCGATGACGTTGCGCCTGATTCCGAGCGCCAATTCGTGGAGGGCGACGCCGTATTCGGCGACGATTCCGATGTCGATCGCGGCCTGCTTCTCGCCGACCTCGACGGCCACGCCCTGCGCGTGATTGACGCGTGCACCAGGGATGCGGTCGCGGAGTGCGCCGACGGCGCGTGCGGTACCGCCGCCGACGTCGTACACGCCGTTGATCTCGCGGGTGGCTATGCCGGCGATCTTGGCGACCACGGCGTCCGCAATGATCGTTTTGCCCTGCGTGCTGTGGAGCGCGGCGCCGCCGTCCGCGCCGAACTGGACGCTGCTGCTTCCACTGGAATCGCTGGTCATGCGGTGCTCCCTGCTCGAGTTTCAGTGTGTGCGTCTCACCTGTCATCAACTCTAGTGACAACCACTGCTTCCCAGCGGGTGCACCACACCTACGTCCGAATTTGGTATGACAGAGTCTGACGTGAATACGTGACGGCTCTCATAGTGGGCGCCGATAGTGACGCAAGATCAGACGGGTGGGTGTGTGGTGGCACGGATTGTGATCGTGGGCGCAGGTTTGTCGGGGCTACGAGCCGCGGAGGAGCTGCGGCGCGCCGGTTTCGTGGGCGAGATAGTCCTCGCGGGCGGTGAGGCGCATCTGCCGTACGACCGTCCGCCGCTGTCGAAGGAAGTCATCCGCGGAGACAAGGACGAGACGACTCTGCGTCCGGCGGAGTTCTTCACCGAGAACGCGATCGACCTGAAGCTCGGTTCACCAGCACTCTCGGTGGATACCGCATCCAAGACCGTCGCGTTTGCCGACGGTTCGGAGCTGACGTACGACGATCTGATCATCGCCACGGGACTGACCCCAAGGCGCATCGGCGGTCTGCCTGAGCTTTCAGGCGTGCACGTCCTGCGTTCCATCGAGGAAGCACTCGCTCTGCGCGCGGACCTTGCGCCGGGCAAGCGAGCGCTGATCGTCGGTGCCGGTTTCATCGGCTGTGAGTTGGCGTCGAGCATGAAGTCGCACGGAGTTGACGTCGTTCTGCTCGAACCGCAACCGACACCGCTTGCATCGGTACTGGGCACGACGGTCGGTGCTCTGGTGGAGCGACTGCACCGAGACGCGGGCATCGACGTCCGGGTTGGCGTCGGGCTCGAGACTCTGTCCGGCGACGGCGTCGTCGACACCGCTGTTCTCGGTGACGGTTCCGAAATTGCCGTCGACGTGGTCGCCATCGGCGTCGGATCATTGCCGGTGACGGATTGGCTTGCAGATTCCGGGATCGAACTCGGCAACGGAGTGCTGTGCGACGCGGTGGGCCGGACAAGTGTCGAGAACGTGTGGGCGATCGGTGACGTGGCCGCATGGACGATCGGGGAAGCGCGCAAGCGCGTCGAACACTGGAGCAACGCCGGGGATCAGGCAAAGATCCTTGCCGGTGCGTTGACCGGTACCGGTGACGCGAATGCGCCCGCGCAGGTTCCGTATTTCTGGAGCGATCAATACGACGTGAAGATTCAGGCGCTGGGAACGGTGTCGTCCACCGATCAGGTGCATATCGTCAAGGACGACGGCCGCAAGTTTGTCGCCTACTACGAGCGTGACGGAGTGTTGGCAGCCGTAGTCGGCTGTGGCAGTCCTGCGGCGGTGATGAAGATGCGCGCGAAGATCGCCGCGGGTACTCCGATCGCCGAAGTGCTGGAAGCCGCAGCAGTGTGAGTTGCCCCAGCAGTGTGAGTTGACGGACAGGCGGGCGAGCTGATGCGGCTCGGTCGGGTTCGGGACGCTAGATTTGTTCGGTGATCGTTGCGCTCATCGACTCGGGTCTAGGTTTGCTCCCGACTTCCGCTTGGCTTCGCCGCCTGCGTCCCGAATTGGATCTGGTGTTGTCCTTGGATCCTGACGGCGCACCATGGGGGCCGAAGCCTGCGCCGTGGGTGATCGACCGGGTGCTCGGTGCTGCGGCGCGAAGTCTCGACCGGGGCGCGGAGGTCATCGTGCTGCCATGCAATACGGCGAGTGTGACGGCGCTCGAGCATGTCCGCGAGCTGGTCGGGCCTGGTATTCCCGTAATCGGGACGGTACCGGCAATCAAACCAGCGGCTGCCGTGTGTGAGTCGGTGGCGATCTGGGCTACGGCGGCAACCACGGCCAGCCGCTATCAGGCAGATCTGATCGCCGAATTCGCGGATGGAACCGAGGTAGTCGGCGTCGCGTGCCACGGCCTCGCCGACGCCATCGACCGAGGCAACCGAGCGGGCGCCTTGGCCGCGATCAGCGACGCCGCGGCCCGGACACCAGACGGTGTGCAAGGTGTTGTTCTTGGCTGCACCCATTACCCGTTGTTGCGGGACGAGATTGTTGCCGCGCTGCCCGAAGGCGTCTTGCTCTTCGACAGCGCCGAGGCCGTCGCAAGGCAGACACTGCGCCGTATCGACGCAGCTGAGATGGACACTTCAGTTGGTTCCGGGACGGTCGAGGTGTTCGTGAGCGGACGCCCCGGCAGCCTTCCGTCCAGCGCCGAAGCATTCGACGCCGGACGGTTGTTGGGAGCAATAAGGGCCTGAGTACTCAGTGGGCGGCCACTCCGTGGTCACTGCTCTAATGGGCGGCCACTCCGTGGTCGCCGTGATGCATTCTGGCGGCCATCATCGGCATCGCACTCACTGCCACCACTACGGTGAGGACTCCGACAACCCAGGCTGTCCAGGCTGCGCCTTCGAGGGCGTGGAAGTTCATGACCCAGGGGGAGATGAACATCAGAACGCCGAAGACACCCATCGCGTAGTCGGCGACGGCCATGTCCGGTCGTGCCATGTGAGCCAGGCCGGCGAGTGCAACGAGCACACCCAGGACGATCAGTGACCACATAGCCCGGTCGTTGGTGGTCAACCAGATCGGCGACAGTGCGGCAAAGACACCGAGAACCACGGCTACGGCATCCTGCATTCGATTCCACGACTTCATGGCGAAACCTCCTCGAGCGAAAAGATTCTTTCACTCTCGAGTAGACGCCTTCCTGAGGTCGAGTTCAACTCTCCGACAATTGCATTCGGGTTGCAGTTACCCGCAGGCATGGCCGGTTTGTATCAAGATTTGTGATCAGAGGTGCGGGCCGCGACCAGGCCGCGCGGGGCGGTGGCTGCGATGTGGCCGGAGAGCGCCATCAGCGTGAGTGTGGTGAAGGCCAGTGCGGTTGTGAGCATGGTTTCAGTGTTGCCGACCAGGCTGTGCCTATCTGGGGCGTTCGATGTGAGGACGCTGTGAGTTGTGAGATCGTGTCGGCATGGGTGATCTGAGTGCTCGTGCGGTGTGCGAGGCGTTGGCCGACCTGTCCGATCCGAAGGATGCTGTTCACCTTCAGCGGTTCTTCAAGACCGGGCCGGGGGAGTACGGCGAAGGCGACGTCTTCATCGGCGTTCGGGTGCCCAAGACACGGACTGTGGTCAAGCGGTTCGGCGGTCTCGAGTTGAGCGAAGTGCGTGTGCTGCTCGACAGCGAAGTTCACGAGTATCGTCTCGCCGGCCTGTTGATTCTGGTGGCGCAGTTCGAAAAGGCAAGCAGGCAGAGGTCTTTCGACGCCGAAGCTCGACGCACGATTGCCGAGTTCTACCTCGACGCGGTGGAGCGTGGGCGGGTGAACAACTGGGACCTGGTCGATTCGTCGGCCGGTCAGATTCTCGGCGGATGGTTGTTCGATCGGAACCGAAGCTTGGTGTTCGAGCTCTCGGATTCGGGCGACCTGTGGCGTCGGCGAGTGGCGCTGTTGACCACGTACGGCTTCATCACGCGGGGCGACGCGTCGACAACTCTCGAGCTCGCGGCGTCCGTCCTCGACGATCGTCGTGATCTGACGCAGAAAGCGATGGGCTGGATGCTGCGTGAGGTGGGCAAACGCGTCGACCGGGGTTTGTTGACCGGGTTCCTGGAGTTGCATGCGCACGACATGGGTCGTACCGCATTGAGCTATGCGTGTGAGCACCTCAGTGCGGAGGAGCGGACGCATTTTCGGTCGCTCCGTGCGCCGGTGTGAGACTTTGCCGTAACGGTCTGTGACACGATCGAGAGGTGCAGGCCTCCTCAGCTCGACTAGTTACAGCGACAACCATCGCGTCGATGCTCGCGGCAGCATGCGTGGTGCTGGCATATCTGGTGTACGTCGTGCGAGCCGTCGAACCTGTCGATTTCCTCGTCTATCGCTACGCTGTCGAGAAGTTTGCCAGTGGCGGTGACATCTATTCCGGGAACTTGTTCGGTCCGATGATCGAGCCTGAGGGAATGCCGTTCACCTACACGCCGTTTGCAGTGTTGTTGTTGTGGCCGACAGCGTTTTTCGACTGGTGGACTGCGTACCTTCTGTGGTCGCTTCTGTGCATTCTGCTGGTGGCGTGGACGGTTGCGCGCTTCACTCCGAGGTGGGTTCGCTTGCGGCCGTTGGTGATGGCGGCACTTCTGATCGGGGTGTCGGTGACACCGACGGTCAGCGCGCACATCTCATTCGGTCAGGTAAATCTGTTGTTGATGGCACTGGTGCTGTTCGACATCACTCGAGATGACAATTCGATTCTCGGCCGGTATTTCCCGCGTGGACTGTTGATCGGCGTTGCGACCGCGATCAAGCTGACTCCGGGGTTGTTCGTCGTCTACTTCGTGGTGACACGGCAATGGCGACTGGCGATCTGGAGTTCAGTGGGTGCGGCCGCTGCCACTGTTGCTGCCGCACTGGTTGATCCGGCGCTGAGCAGAACCTTCTGGACCGAAGTCGTGTGGAGTTTGAGTGGCCGCGTGGATCTTACGGGCGAGGCGATTGCCAGTTCGGGTAACGGCTCGCTGCAGGGCACTCTGGCTGCGCTGGGTTCCTGGACGGATGCGGTGGTGATGCCGTTGATCGTGCTGGTCGGCGCAGCGGCACTGTGGATTGCGAGGCGGATATACCTCGACGGCCGTAGCGTCGACGCGGCACTGGTGATCGGGTTGAGCGCGCCGATTCTGTCGCCGATCAGCTGGATTCATCACTGGGTGTACCTGATCCCGGCGGCGGTCACGATACTGTTCCGGCTGCGTTCGCGTCGTGGTGTCGCGGTTTTCGTTGCAGCTCTGGTGGTGGTCTATTGCGGACCGAGTATGGGACAGCAGTTGATGGACGCGTCGGCGCTGCTCGTGCCGGTCGGAGCGATCTTGCGGGAGGGTTTCATCCTGGTCAGCGCAGCGGCAATTGTTGCTTTGTGGCAGATGCGGCCACGGCCGGACACTGTGTTCGGGCAGAATTCGGCGTTCGGGGAAAACGATTCGGCCCCCGAATCCGAAGGGAATCAGGGGCCGAACAGTATCGAAGAATCCGGTGTCAGAACTCGATCTTGAGGCTGTCGGATACAGGCTTTGCCTGGCATCCGAGAATGTATCCGTTTGCGATGTCCTCGGCGTCGAGGATCTCGGAGTTGTCCATCTGCACTTCGCCTTCGGTGACGGTGCAGGCGCAGGAGCCGCATTCACCTTCCTGGCAGGAGTACGGCACGTCGAGGCCCTTGGCGAGCATGATGTCGACGAGGGTCTGCTTGCGGGGCCAGACGAGGGTATGGGTTTCGCCGTCCAGTTCGACCTCGACTGTGGCGGCGTCGGCTGCTTCCTCGTCGGTGACCTCGGCGAGCTCCACGTCCTTGAACGGGTCGCCGGCGAGTGAATTGAAGACCTCGGCGTGGACCTGTGTGCGGGGCATGCCGGCTTCGGCGAGTGCGTTGTGCACGGCGTCCATGAAGGGGCCGGGGCCACACATGAAGGCTTCGTAGGCGACAAACGGCTTGGCCAGCGTTGCCAGCTGCGAAACGACCGGGAGTCCCTGGACCGATTCGATCCAGTGGATGACGGTCAGGCGACCGGCGTACTTCGTTGCGAGTTCGCGAAGCTCCGCGCCGAAGATGACGGACTTCTCGTCACGGTTGGCGTACACGAGGACAACGTTGCCGCTGCCCTGGGTGAGAGCGGACTTGAGGATCGAGATCACCGGAGTGATGCCGCTGCCCGCGCCGAAGAGCAGGAAATCGTGATCGAGCGACTTGGGGGTGAACACACCGGACGGCGGCAGCACTTCGATGGTGTCGCCGACCTGAACCTTGTCGCACAGCCAATTGGAACCATAGCCGTCGACGGTTCGCTTGACGGTCACCTTGGGGGCGTCGTCGGTGAACGGTGAACTGGCCAGGGAGTAGCACCGGGCAACGGAACCGGTCTGGTCGCTGGGGATGCGCAGGGTGAGGAACTGTCCGGGCTTGTAGTCGAACTTGCCCTTCAGGTCTGCGGGGATCTCGAAAACCAGCGACCGGGCGTCCGAAGTCTCTTCCACGACTCCGGACACGGTGAGTACCGCCGATCGCGAGCTGTGCGGTACCTCGACTGTCGTCATCGCGAAGCAAGTCCTCTCGTGAAGCTGGGTAATGCGCAGGTCAGTGAAATGCTGCAGGTAGAACATGTTCTAGTTCAATGCTAGCAGTGATGAAAAGCTACTGGGGATCCTAGTCGCGCGGCAAAACGTTCCCGATCAGCGGGAATCAGACCGATCGTGATGGGGGCGCCTGGCGGGCCGGGGCGGTCACAACCTGCCCGAATGGGCGGTTCGGGGGCGGCGTCCGGGCGGTAATCGCAGCGAATTGTGGGTTCGGGCTGTCGGCCGGTCCACAGTGGAGTGCAGATGAGATGCCGATCACAAACAAGCGGCTTTCACTCACTCCCACCGTCACAGTCACGCATTCGCGAGGAGCAAAGAAGATGGCAATCGAGCTCAATCAGATCTGGGACTTCCCGATCAAGGAATTTCATCCGTTCCCCCGCGCACTCATGGGTGTGGGTGCTCACGACATCATCGGCGTCGAAGCCAAGAACCTCGGGTTCAAGCGCACCTTGTTGATGACGACGGGTCTGCGCGGCTCGGGAATCATCGAAGAACTGATCGGCAAGATCGAGTACCAGGGCGTCGAGGTGGTTCTCTACGACAAGGTGGAGTCCAACCCCAAGGACTACAACGTCATGGAGGCCGCGGCGCTCTACCAGAAGGAGAAGTGCGACTCGATCATCTCGATCGGTGGTGGCTCGAGCCACGACGCCGCCAAGGGTGCCCGCGTCGTGATCGCGCACGACGGCCGCAACATCAACGAGTTCGAGGGATTTGCCAAGTCCACGAACAAGGAGAACCCTCCGCACATCGCTGTATCCACCACAGCCGGTACGGGTTCCGAGACGTCATGGGCGTACGTCATCACCGACACGTCTGACATGAACAACCCGCACAAGTGGGTGGGCTTCGACGAGGCGACCATCGTGACCCTCGCGGTCGACGACCCGCTGCTCTACTACACCTGCCCTCAGCACTTCACCGCGTACTGCGGCTTCGACGTACTGGCCCACGGCAGTGAGCCTTTCGTGTCTCGCCTGGATTTTGCGCCGTCGCTCGGCAACGCGATCTACTCGGTCGAGTTGGTCGCGAAGAACCTGCGCGAGGCTGTCTTCGAGCCGCGGAACCTCAAGGCCCGCGAGGGAATGATGAACGCGCAGTACATTGCCGGCCAGGCCTTCAACTCCGGCGGACTCGGAATCGTCCACTCGATCTCCCACGCGGTGAGCGCTTTCTTCGACAGCCACCACGGTCTGAACAACGCCATCGCGCTGCCTCGGGTGTGGGAGTACAACCTGCCCTCGCGCTACGAGCGTTACGCCCAGTTGGCCGGCGCTCTCGGTGTCGACACCCGCAACCTCACGACGGTGCAGGCCGCCGACGCTGCCGTCGAGGCCGCGATCCGTCTGGCCAAGGATGTCGGTATCCCTGACAACTTCGGTCAGGTGCGCACCGATTCGTACGCGAAGAACCAGATGAACACCAAGAAGTACGAAGGTCGTGGTGATGTCATCAAGGGTGACGAGAAGACTGTGCGCGCCATCTCCGAGCACATTCAGGACGACTGGTGCACCCCGGGCAACCCCCGCGAGGTCACCGTGGAGTCGATGATCCCGGTTGTCGATCACGCGATCAACAAGTCCTACTTCTAACGGGCCTTCGGCCCCGTGCGCCTTTTTGGTAGCCCGCGCTACCAGAAAGGCGCACGTGGGGCTTGCCCCCATTGAAAGGTGTTCCATGTCCAATCGCACTTTCTCCACCGGCGTCGAAGTGAAAGATGCGCTGCGCGAGCAGGATTACATCGCGGACGACGAGTTTGCGGTGGTAGTTCACCTTGCGACGGCGTTGGGGCGTCCACTCCTGCTCGAAGGACCGGCCGGGGTCGGCAAGACGGAACTCGCGAAATCGCTGGCCGCGATCGGTGGACGAAAGCTCGTGCGATTGCAGTGCTACGAGGGTTTGGACGACAATCGGGCGCTCTACGAATGGGACTACGCAAAGCAACTCCTGCACGTGCAGATGCTCCGTGACCGGATCAGCGATCAGGTGGCCGAGTTCGACAGCGTCGCTGACGCGTCGAAGTTTCTGGCAGATCAGGATTTCGGTTTGTATTCCGAGAATTTCCTGTCGGTCCGGCCGTTGCTCGAGGCGATATTGTCACCGGAACCGGTCGTGCTTCTGGTCGACGAAGTGGACCGCACCGAGGAGTCCATGGAGGCGCTTCTCCTGGAAATTCTTGCCGAGCAGCAGATCACGATTCCCGAGGTCGGTACATTCGTGGCCCGGTCGCAGCCCTGGGTCATCTTGACGTCCAACGATACTCGTGAACTTTCGCCGGCGCTCAAGCGTCGGTGCCTGCACTACCATCTCGGCTACCCGACCTCCGAGCGCGAGCGTGAGATCGTCACCGCCCGTGCGCCGGAGGTTGATCAAGCCACTGCCTCCGAAGTAGTCGAACTGGCTCGAATCCTGCGTGACCTTCCGCTGCGCAAGAGCCCGTCGATCTCCGAGGTGATCGATGCGGCAAGGGCGGCAACGGTTCTCGCAGCCAGCGGCCTGGGGGTGTCGTCGGACGCCACGGTGCGCGACATCTTGCTGGCAGCGCTACTCAAGTACTCGTCGGATGTGACGCTCGCGAAGGAACGATTCGACGGGACAGCGCTGGAGTCGCCGTCGCGCAATGGCGGGGAGTCAGTCGAACGTGCCACTGTCGCAAGCAAGCCCGCGAACACGACGACAGCGGTGTTCCGGGGGACCGGCGGGCGGGATTCGCATCAACAAGGGATCCGCGGTGGCAGCGGACTCCGCTCGTCGCGATGACAATGCTCAGCTCTACCGCAAAGCCGTCGTTTGTCCTCGACGTGGTGTCGGCGAGCTTCGGCCGATTGCTGAGGGCGGCCGGAGTATCGGCGTCGCCCGCTGAGGTCATCGAGGTCCGGCGGGTCCTGGCGATGGTCGGGGCGTCGGATCGTGATGTCTTGCGTGCCTGCCTGCGGTCGGTGTGCGCCAAGTACTCTCACGAGCAACCGGGCTTCGATCGGGCATTCGACGCGTTGTTCCGTCCGATTCGAGACGGCAAGACGGCAGATCGCATTGCGTCCAGAGCGGAAGTGGCCGACGGTCTGCCGACCGCACTCGGTATCGACGAGGATCAGGAAGTCGGCCGCTACGCGGAGTACAACGAGCGTGCCGCCGAGGTGGGTGACTACTTCGATACTCCGGAGGCGGAGAAGGGATTCAACCCGCACAAGGACGACGACGATGTGTCGATGACGTCAAGTGATGCTGAACTGTCGGTGGATACCGGTTCCGAAACGGGGCGACGGGGGGTCAGCTACACCGTGGACGTGGACAGAGCGTCGTCGGCTGTAGTCGGTGATCTCAGTACGAGTGTTGCTGCCGCTGTGGTGGGTTCGTTGTCTTGGGACGATCCGACGTCCATTCTCGCGTGGCTCGACGCGTACGATCCCAGCAAGGCCTATGCGGACGTCTCCGATGACGGACCGCTGACGCAGGCGCAGCTGAACCGCCTGGTCGAAGCTGTCGAAGCATTTGTTCAGGCGCTCTCCGCCGCTGCCCTGGCGGAGTCCGCTCCCGATGCCCCTGACAGTGAGGCGGCCGCAGGCCCCTCACATAACGACGTCGAACTTGCGTGCCACGAAGTGTTGCGCCGGATGCGAGGCCCCGCGAGACCGCGACCGCGCGAACGCTCCCGTGGGCGTTTGGACATGCGGCGGACGGTACGGTCGAGTTTGCGGACTGACGGCATTCCCTTCCATCTGGTGGTGAAAGCTCCTCGCCCCGATCGGGTTCGGTTGTTGCTGATCGCCGACGTCTCGCTGTCGGTCCGGCCCGTTACCGCGTTCACCTTGAGGCTGGCCCAGGCGATGCACCGGCGCGCCGACCGCTGTGAGGTGCTGGCCTTTGTCGATCGACCCGTCGACGTCACGGACACCCTGCTCGCCAGCAGTGGTGACGGCGCTCTGGCAGCGGTCCTGGCGCATCCAGGTCTGGACCTGGAAGCCAGCAGTGATTACGGGCGAGTACTCACCGAATTGCTGGACGAGCACGGCAACGCCTTGAACTCACGAACGTCCGTCATCATCGTCGGTGACGGGCGGTGCAACGGATTACCTCCGCAGGTGGAGAAGCTCGAGGAACTACGACGCAAGGTTCATCGATTGGCCTGGATCACGCCGGAACCACAGCGATATTGGAACCAGGCGTCGTGTGCGATGCCGGAGTACTCGAAGATCTGTGACGAGGTGGTGGTGGCTCGCGATGCCGCGCAGCTGATGACCAAGGCGGCGGAACTGGGTCACGCGCTTCGCTGAGGTGTGAAAAGCAATCCGAGAGTAGTGATGTACTGATATCCATGACGGTGACGAAGGCCGAGAAGTCGGCGCTGCGCTGGAAACCGATACTGCTGCTGACGGTAGTCGGTGCGGTATGCGGCCTTGTTGCTCTGGGAGTCTTCCAGTGGTGGTGGCAATCGTTGGCATCGCCGCACATCCTCACTGGCGGCGCATACTTCGATCCCGAGCCTGGTTTCACCGGAGCCAGCTTTATGGACCTGTACCCCGCAGAGCCTGCGCCGTGGTTGTATTCCGGATTGGTCCTCGGACCGACCGTGGTCGGCTTGCTCGCCGGCATCGTGTTCGTGCTGTTCGGCGGGCGGGATCGTCGTCGTCAGGAGTAAGGGTCTCCCTGGACGCACGGTCGAGGCATAAAGACAGTACCTACCCGATCGGGTAGGTATTCACCTCTCCTTGGGCGGGTGTGTGTCCGTCGATGCCCGCGTAGTCTCGGAACCGGCGCTTGTTAAGTGGATCACAGACTCGGCGCCGGGCGAGAGGAGAGTGGGAGCCGTGTCGGTGGATGTTCCGGACGCTGTTGACGCAGGTGAACACCGCCGTGACGCAGGTGAACACCGCCATGACACAGGTGAACACCGCCGTGGCACCGCTGCCAGATTGGTGAAGTTCCATGCTCCGGAAATTGTGTTCGGCATCGGTTCCCTGGTCGAAGCCGCTCACGCAACCCTCCGATTCGGCGGTTTTCGCCCCTTTCTTGTCACCGACCCGGGCCTGGTCGAATCGGGATGGGTCAGTGAACTCGAGGCGCACTTGGCCGAGCAGGGGCTGCAGCCGACGGTCTGGGCTGGGCTGACTCCCAATCCCAAGGACTACGAGATTGCGGCCGGCTTCGGGGTGTACCAGGAGGGCGAGTGCGACGTCATCATCGCGCTCGGCGGTGGGTCTGTCATCGATGCGGCCAAGGGCGTCGCGGTTCTGGCCGCAAACGGCGGAAACATACTCGACTACGAGGGGGTCGATCAGGCGACCAAGCCGATTCCGCCCCTGGTGATGGTCCCGACCACGTCGGGTACCGGAGCAGATGTTTCTCAGTTCTGCATAGTCACGGACACCGCTCGGGGTACGAAGATCACGATCATCGGGCGAGCGTTGGTTCCCGATGTCACGGTCATCGATCCACGTTTGCTCACAACGATGCCCGAGTGGCTCAATGCGGCAACCGGATTGGATGCGTTGACGCACGGTATCGAGGCTTTCGTATCGCTTGCCCACAATCCGCTCACTGATCATCACGCACTCCGAGCGGTCGGCTTGGTCACCGAGAATCTGGTGCGCACAATTCATGAGCCGATGGAAATGGAAGCGCGATCCGTCATGGCTCAGGCGAGTCTCGAGGCCGGTCTTGCCTTCACCAACGCGATTCTCGGCGCGGCTCATGCGATGAGTCATCAAGTCGGAGGCATGCTGGATCTCCCACATGGCGTCATCAACGGGATCTTGCTTCCGCACGTCATTCGTTTCAATTCCACGACCGACGCGGCGCCGTTCGTGGCAATTGCTGCGGCGCTGAATCTTCCGGAGCAACGTGGCAGTGCGCAAGAAGCCGCGTTGGCGGTGGCGGATCGCGTCGAGCGGCTTGCCCGTGAGGTCGGTGTCCCGAAGGGTTTGGCGGAGTTGGGTGTTCGGGAGCAGGACTTGAGCCGCTTGGCAAGTTTTGCACTGCGTGATGCGTGCATGTCCACCAATCCGCGTGAAGCCACTCAGGAACAGATGGTGGCCTTGTTCCGGAGCGCGCTGTGAATCGGGCGAGATCATGACCGCAGACCTGTCGAGGCTCACCGGATTACGTTCGGGGAAGAGCACTTTCTATCCGCAGTACCGCGGCGCGGCTGAACGACTCGAGCGCGTCGTGCATGCATTGGAGTTGATTTCGCGGGCGCTGGTGAGAACAGTCGACGGCCCGGAGACGTTGGTCTGTGCTGTTGCCGAGGCCGCGCGTGCACATTTGAGTGCGCAGTGGGTGGTCTTTGCGCTCGCCGACGGCACCTTGCCTGACGCGGGGCCGCGACGGTTGGTTCTCGGACCGGACGCGACTCCATTCCTGGTCGACAACGTCGAGGGTCCACCGCTGCCGGACGACGTCGTGGATTGTCTCAACGACATTCGGTGCGGCAGTATCGAATCGAATTCCGTGGTCGATCCGCACTACGCGTTTGTGCCGATCGTGCTCGGGGGTGGTGTTGTGGGCGCATTTGCGGCCTGGACTCCGCAGAATCGCACTCTTGATTCCACCGACGGCGCAGTTCTCAGCATCTTGGCCAGTCAAACGGCTGTTGCGCTGCAGAATTCGGCTCTGTATCAGCGCGGGCAACTGCTGCTGTCGCGTGCCGAAGAGGCATTTGCGGAGGCCAATCGAACTGCCGCCGATCTGGCGGTGCGAAACAGTGAGCTGGAATCGACGCAACGTCAACTCGGGGTGGCGCACCGGCACCAGGTCGTCGACGACGAACGCCATCGCATCGCCCGCGAACTCCACGACAGCGTGACCCAGGCGGTGCTGTCAGCGGGTATGCAGATCGAAGTGTGCCGCAGTGACATTCCCGACGCCGAGCGAAGTGAAAGACTGGATCTGGCAAAGGATCTGACGAGGCGGGCCGTGGAGCAACTGCGCTCGGCGATCTACGCGCTCAACCACTCGTCGGATGAAGGCCGGACCTCGCTACCGGAGATGCTCGAGCAACTCAGCGTGGTCCACATGCCCGACGAGTTGGCCGTAAGTCTTCGTGTCGGCGGCACACCGGCCGAGCTTCCCGGTGAAACCGAACATGCATTGCTGCGGATCGCGGGCGAAGCACTCTTCAACGCCGCCGTTCACGCCCACGCCACTCGGGCGGTTCTCCGGTTGACGTATCGCACCGATACCGTGGTCTTGTCCATCTCGGACGACGGTGACGGAGACCCCGCGCGGATGCGATTGATCCTCAAACTTGCGGCGAGCAACGATCTCGACGGGCGGCACAGGGGCTTGGCCAACATGCAGTCCCGGGCACGCGAATTGGGTGGCACGCTCGATGTTCGTCGCGCGAGGATCGGGGGAGTCCAAGTGTTGGTTCGGGTGCCGCTCGCCGACAAGCCTGACAGTGATACTGAGACCGGCGCCGAAGATACCTGTCCCACAACCGAGATCGAGGAATGATGACCACAGCACGCCCCGTCTCCGCCGGCCACGTCGGGCCCAGAAATCCTGTGCGGCCCACCGAGAGTCGCGTAGTTCGTATCGTGCTCGTCGACGACCACGCAATACTGCGGCAAGGACTGCGGTCGGTGCTCGAGAGGGAAAGTGATCTGCGCATTGTCGGCGAGGCATCGTCATTGCCGGAGGCATTGTCGGTTGTCGATCGGGTGAGTCCCGACATCGTCCTCATGGACCTCAAACTCTCGGCGAGTTCGGACTACGAGGGATTGACGCTGTGCTCGCAGTTGTCCGTGGCGCATCCGAAACTCGGATTGCTGGTTCTCACCACATTTCTCGACGACCAACTGGTGGTTCGCGCTGTGCACGCCGGGGCGCGTGGATACGTTGTCAAAGACGTCGACACCACCGAACTGGTCCGGGCAATCCGGGCGGTATCTCGCGGCGAGAGTGCATTCGACTCGCGCAGTGCTTCCGCTGTGGTGCGCTCGTTGAACGGCCAGTCCACAACCAAGGACCGGTTGACGGATCGCGAACTCGAGGTCCTGCGGCTGCTCGCAAATGGATTGTCCAACATCAGGATCGGTGAGAGATTGTTCATCTCACCGACGACGGTGAAGTTCCATGTCAGCAATATCATGCGCAAACTCGAGGTGAGTCGGCGTGCCGAGGCAGTCTATGCGGCCAGCAAACAGGGATTGATCTAGACGCGCGTTGCTCGCCAGTCGGCCAGCATCCGCGGCATCTCCGCGGCCATGAAGTCGAAGAAGTCGCGAAGGTCGGCCATCCGGTCGCCGCCGCGTGTGCCTTCGCCAAGGACGCGAATGCCCTCTGCTGCTACCTCCGATACCTGGTACAGCGCAGACTGTTTGGTGACAAACGCGTCGGCCCACAGGTCTACACTGACGCGGTAGTGCTGACGCCTTGATCCCGGAACGGCGTCGCGTTCGATCAGGCTGACCTGTAGCAGGTATCGCACCGCGCCGGAAATGGCAGCCGCGCTCACGCCGAGCACCTCACCGAGATCGCCGGGAGTCGACGACGGCTGATTGCTGGTCATCAAAGCCGCCCAGACGCGTGCCGGCATGGGCGGGAAGCCCATGTCGATCAGCACCAGCGAGAGGCGCTCGACCAACTGCCGGCTCTTGTCGGGATGGTCGGGCGGTTCATGTCGGGCGGTCATGTCGGTCATCGGGGAGTGTCCGATCTTTACGTTTTTCTATCTTCACACATTTGTGAAATCAGCGTACGGTCGAATTCATGGGTGCCGCAGTTTCGGTGAAAGACCTGGTCAAGACGTTCGGACCAACCCGAGCGTTGGACGGCTTGGATCTCGAGGTTTCCGAAGGCGAGATTCACGGATTTCTCGGGCCGAACGGTTCAGGCAAGTCGACCACCATTCGGGTACTGCTCGGCCTGCTGCGTTCGGATTCCGGCGAAGCAACGGTCCTCGGCGGCGATCCGTGGCGTGATTCCGTCGCCCTGCATCGGCGTCTGGCATACGTGCCGGGCGAGGTGAATCTGTGGCCGAATTTGACCGGAGGTGAGGCCATCGACCTACTCGCCGGCCTGCGAGGCGGAATCGATGTGTCTACGCGCGCAGAGTTACTCGATCGTTTCGAACTCGATCCCAGAAAGAAGGCGAGAACATACTCGAAAGGCAATCGGCAGAAAGTGGCACTCGTTGCCGCGTTCGCTTCGGACGTCGAACTCTATGTTCTCGACGAACCGACGTCCGGTCTCGACCCGTTGATGGAGGCGGTTTTCCAGGACTGCGTTCACGAGTTGGCCCATGCCGGGAAGACGGTTTTGCTGTCGAGTCACATTCTGGCAGAGGTGGAAGCGCTGTGCGATCGTGTCAGCATCATTCGTGAAGGGCAAACGGTGGAGTCCGGAACGCTATCGGAACTGCGGCATCTGACCCGTACATCGGTATCGGTCACGACGCGCACACCGGTCGCCGGACTCGACGCCTTCGAGGGCACGTACGACGTGCTCGTCGATGGTGATCACGCGAAGTGTGAGGTCGACAGTGTTCGGCTCGGCGCACTGATGGAACACCTTGTCGGCTTCGGGATCGTGGCGCTGACGTCCACACCGCCAACTCTCGAAGAACTGTTCCTTCGTCATTACGGGGACGAACGAGCGAAGGAGAGTTCGGAGCATCTGCGAGCGGAATCGGGGGCGCGGCCGTGACTGCCACGACCAGCCCGGTCGACGTTCACCAAGGTACCCAGTTCACCGGTACATCACGGTTGGTTCGGCTTGCCTTGCGACGCGATCGAATTCAGCTCCCGGTCTGGCTGATTTCGCTGACCGTGTTTCTGATATTTGTCGCTGCCAGCGTGGGTGGACTGTACAGCACTCCGGAGGAATTGCGTTCCGTTGCAGTCGGATCCGCAGTCTCACCCGTGGCGTT
This sequence comes from Rhodococcus globerulus, assembly GCF_019334125.1. Classification (NCBI taxonomy): domain Bacteria; kingdom Bacillati; phylum Actinomycetota; class Actinomycetes; order Mycobacteriales; family Nocardiaceae; genus Rhodococcus; species Rhodococcus globerulus. The sequence goes on along the minus strand of NZ_CP079698.1, from coordinate 2,133,544 downwards.
GGCCACCAACGGCATCGTGTCGGGATACTCCGAGGGCGCGATTGTTGCCAGCCAGGGCGTTCTGGTGTTTGCGTTGGCAGCGGCATTGATGAGCACGCTGGCGGTGGTGCGCCACACTCGGCAGAACGAGGAGACCGGGCGCGCCGAGATGATCGGTGCGGCGGTTGTCGGTAGGCGTGCGCTACTGACGTCGGCACTTGTTGTCACGATCGGTGCGAATATCGTTCTGGCTCTTGCCAGTGCAATCGGTCTGGTGGCCATCGGGCTTCCGGCGGACGGCTCGCTGGCGCTGGGAGCGGCGATCGGCGGCACCGGTATCGCGTTTGCCGGCGTTGCGGCTGTTGCGGCTCAAATCACGGATGGTGCTCGCACGGCCAACGGTATCGCGGGCGCGGCCATCGGAATTGCGTTCATGCTACGGGCGATCGGCGACGTCGACAGCACCGTTGTCGACGACGGTACCCGCGTGGTCAGTGGGTGGATGTCGTGGCTCTCGCCGATCGGGTGGGCGCAGCAGATACGACCGTACGACGACAACGCCTGGTGGATACTGCTGCTGCTCTTCGGTTTTGCCGTAGTTCACATCGGGATTGCCTTTGTGCTCATCGGTCATCGTGACCAGGGAGCTGGACTGGTCCAGCCGAGGCCGGGGCCACCGGTTGCGGCGCGCTGGTTACCGTCGGCGTGGGGTCTGGCGTGGCGCATGCAGAGAGTGACGATGTTCTGGTGGCTATTCTCGGTAGTCATTCTCGGATTCTCGTACGGGGCAGTCGGAAACGAGATCGACCAGTTGGTGGGTTCGTCGCAGCAGACTGCTGACCTTTTCGAGCAGCTCGGTGGGGGGTCAGCCGCATTGGTCGATTCCTACCTGGCGACCGCGTTGGGTTTCCTGTCGATAGTCATTGCGGCATATGCGGTTCAGAGCATTCTCCGCATGCATGGCGAAGAATCCTCGGGAAGGTTGGAACCGCTGTTGTCCACGGCACTTCCGCGCTGGAAGTGGATGCTTTCGCACGTAAGCACCGTTGTCGGCGGGGTGGTGCTCGCGCACATTCTTTCGGGAGTGTTCACCGGGTTCGCGTTCGGTCTGGTTACCGACGATATCGCGGGCAACACTGTGCGGATGACAGGCGCGGCACTGGCCTATCTACCGGCAGTTCTAGTCGTTCTTGCAGTCGTGGCTTTGGTTTTCGGACGGTTTCCGGCGATTGCGTCGTCGCTGTCCTGGGGTATTTTTGCGGCCTGCATCGTTCTCGGGCAATTCGGCGTGCTGTTCAAGCTTCCCCAAGTAGTCCTGGACCTTTCACCGTTCACTCACGTTCCCACCGCACCCGCCGAAGCCGTGACGGCTTTGCCGCTGGTTGTGTTGACCGCTCTGGCACTAGCTCTCGGTGCGTCGGCGATTGCTGCGTTTGCACGCCGAGACATCCGGATGTAGCGGCTCGATCACGATGTCGGTCGACAGTGGAGATACGCGTCTGTGACAACCTGGAACATGCGATTACCCTGCGCATCAACCAATTCGGCGGTTGTAGTCACCAGTCCACGCGAGCGCGTGTCGAGTACTACGTCGTCAACGGTGAGCGTGCCGCTCAAGGTGTCGCCGGGACGGAGTGGGCGCAGGAACTGTACGTCGCGCATGGACTTGCCGGCAATGACGTTCCATCGGTCGTAAATGCTTGCGACCACAAGTCTCTGACAAATTGCCAAAGTGTGTACTCCGCTGCCGATCAAGCCGCCGAACACGCCGGATTCGGCGGCCTCTTTGTCGGTGTGGAACCACTGAGGGTCCCATTGCGTCGCAAAGTCGACAATTTCCTGCTCCGAGACCGTGTATGAACTCAACTCCATGATCTGGCCGATCCGAAGATCTTCGGCGTAGACGGAGCGATGGTGAAGGGCGGCAGAATCGTTCATGTTCTTCTGGATCTCCTGCGGGTAGGCCTGTACTCGGAACATACGCCACCTACCGAGCCACTAGAATCGGGAGATGGTCAACGACAGGCACCTCGATCCAAACGCACTGGTAGGGGAGTGGAACTTCGAACGAAGGATCGTCGACCGCCGTGCAGAAGTTACAAAACGCGTCACGGGAACAACCACCATCGAAGATGCCGGTGACGGCCGACTGCGCTGGTTCGAAAGCGGGACATTGTTCGACGGCGACCTGGAGTTGCCGGTTTTCCGCACTCTGTTCATCGAGCAGCATGACGGCGAGTGGGCAGTCACCTTCGAGGACGGTCGAGAGTTTCACGACTGGGCGCCGGGAGACGACGTCGAGCATCTGTGCGGCGCAGATACATACCGGGGCCGCATCGACATCGATGTCGAGGAAGCCACAACAGACGCGCAGGCTGCGTGGTCCGTCGAGTGGACGGTGACCGGGCCGAGCAAGGACTACACGATGACGACGCACCTCGCGAGATCGTCGTAAATGACGCGCGACGCACGCATGGCGGCTGTAGATTCCGGGTCATGACTGAACCGGTGAAAGGCCCAGCGTCGTATTTTCCGTCGATCGAGAAGAAATACGGACGGCCGATCAGCGAGTGGCAGGAGCTGATTCGCAGTTCCGACCTGACAAAGCACATGGAACTGGTCACCTGGCTGAAGTCCGAGCACGGGCTGGGGCACGGACATGCCAATGCTCTAGTGGCGCATACCCTGAAGGAAGATGCCGGCTAGCACTTACCGCGCATCGAGTATCAGCCATCCACCGTGATGTTCGAACACCTCGAACGCCGCGCCGGTCTTCTCGCCAACGGCGCGCAGTGATTCGAGGTCGAAGGTCCGGATGTGCCCGTGGCATGCAGTTGCCTCGTCCTCGAACGGGACGGCGATGACAACACGCTCTCGGGCGATCCGCAGGGCCTGCGCGATCACCTTCTCTCCCACGGCATTGTCGACATGTTCGAGCAGATGAATTGCCGTGACGGTATCCGCACTCTTGTCGGGTGTTGGTACCTCACCGGCGTCGCAGATCAGTGTGTTGATCGTGATACCCAGTTCTGGGGCAACCGCGTCGAGCAGGATCATGGTTCCGGGCAGGATATCCGTCGCAGTGACGTCCATTCCGGCGCCGGCGAGGCGCAACGGCAGGAATCCGAAACACGACCCGAGGTCGAGGACGGAGCCGCGCACGAGTTCGTGTGCTTTCTCGTGGATGGGCGCAAAATCGGCGCTGCCGTCCAGGAGTTCGCGCAGTGAGTTCCGGTAGTAGGTGGTCCATGATTCGAGGGCTCCGTCGACGGTGGAGCGAACCAGTCCCACCATCGTGAGTTCGAATTCGTCCTGCCCGAAGTCGGCGTCCTGGATCGAGGCGGTCACGCCAGCGACGAGCCGTTCGCTGAGGTCGTCCGCAGTCAGGGAATGCCGCACCAGCAGCGTGCCGTCACTGCGATCGAGAGTGAGGGGACCTGACGCCACCCGCTCGACCGTGACGTGGCCGAACGACCATCGCCCGGGTGTCGAGGGCGCAAGTGAATCCATGACCGGTGCGGCGGGTGCTGACATGGTGGGCCTTCCTAGATGCTGATACCGGTGCGCAAGGACTGTGTTCCGGTTCGCAGAAGTTCGGGTAGTTCAAGTGCGTCGTCGGTGAGCCACTGTTCGTAGGCGGCCATCGCGACACCGAGCAGAAGGTAGCCCACAGTCCGCGGACCGTGATCGGTCGGTTCGAGGTTCATTCGCTTGGCAGCGTACTCGGCGACAACCTGGCGCCAGCCTTCGTACATCACCACCGAGTATGCCTGAAGCGTGGGCACGGTGAGGATGAGTTCCATCCGGTTACGGTGCACAGCAGTCTCTTCCGGGGGAAACGTGTTGAACGTCAGTAGTGCGGATTCGAGGGCGTCGACAAGCGGCATGTCCTCGGGCAGCGAATTGAAGTGTTCACGCATCTGAGCCAGATGACCGTCGAAGTCGCCCCATGGCACAGCGTTCTTGGACGGAAAGTAGCGGAAGAACGTCCGGCGAGCGATTCCGGCGGCGTCGGCGATCTGATCGACACTGACCTCGTTGAAGCCGAGCGTGGAAAAGAGTTCGATGCCGACCGTGCTGATTCCCTCCCTGGTAGTGGAGGGGCGACGACCTATCCGAGCGGACGGGTTTTTGCGGCTTCGCATACTTTTTCTGCTCCCAGTCTGTCATTCTGCACTCGATGCCATTACAGTGGTGAACCGAGTCACAGTGAAGTCCCACTCGTGACCACAGATTCAGGAGGAATCCATGTCCGATCGTGACAATAAGGCACTCGACAACGACCTCATCGAAGAATCGCTGGTCGAAGAGGTTTCGATCGACGGCATGTGCGGCGTGTACTGACCGTGCCTGCTTTGAATCTCGATGCGGGGTGGAAACTCCACCCGCAGGTAGCGCTTCGCCCCGAACCTTTCGGGGCGTTGCTCTACCACTTCGGAACGCGCAAGCTCTCGTTCCTGAAGAACACGACCATCGTTGCGGTGGTCAAGGCGTTGCCAGACCATCCTGATGTCCGGTCCGCACTACGTGCGCAAGGCATCGAAGATGACGCGGCTCCCCAATATGCCCGCGCGCTGAGCACTCTCGCCGACTCGCACATGATTGTGCCTGTCTGAGTCGCTCGCTCGCTCCCACGTGCGGAACAGCCCTCTGCACGTTCGCCCGCTTCATTTCTTTGCGAGGACACAGCCATGACCTCAGTTCTTGAACATCCCTCCACACCGGCACCGGTGGGTCGCCTCGTCGATCAGTTCGAACTCGGACTCGACGCCCCCATCTGCCTGACGTGGGAACTTACCTACGCCTGCAACCTGTCCTGCGTGCACTGCCTGTCGTCGTCGGGTCGCCGCGACCCCAACGAGCTGAGCACCGAGCAGTGCAAGGCCATCATCGACGAGCTGCAGCGTATGCAGGTTTTCTACGTCAACATCGGTGGCGGTGAGCCGACCGTGCGTTCCGATTTCTGGGAGCTCGTCGACTACGCGACGGACCACCAGGTCGGCGTGAAGTTCTCCACCAACGGCGTGAAGATCGACAAGAAGGTTGCTGCGCGCCTTGCGGCCAGTGACTACGTCGACGTGCAGATTTCCATCGACGGCGCCACTGCTGAGGTCAATGATGCTGTGCGCGGGCCTGGTTCGTTCGCGATGGCCGAGCGTGCGCTTGCCAACCTGAAGGAAGCCGGCTTCAAGGACGCCAAGATCTCCGTAGTCGTCACGCGGCACAACGTCAGCCAGCTCGACGAGTTCAAGGCTCTCGCGGACAAGTACGACGCGACCCTGCGCATCACTCGCCTGCGTCCTTCGGGCCGCGGCGCCGACGTGTGGGATGATCTGCATCCGCGTCCCGAACAGCAGCGTGAGCTCTACAACTGGCTGGTCGCCAACGGTGAGGGCGTCCTGACGGGCGACTCCTTCTTCCATCTCTCTGCGTTCGGCGATGCACTGCCCGGTTTGAACCTGTGCGGCGCGGGCCGAGTTGTGTGCCTGATCGACCCGGTCGGCGACGTCTACGCATGCCCGTTCGCGATTCACGATCAGTTCCTCGCCGGCAACATCGTGAAAGACGGTGGCTTCCAGCATGTCTGGCAGCACTCGGACCTGTTCCAGGAACTGCGTTCGCCGCAGACCGGTGGCGCGTGCAGCAAGTGCAACCACTACGACTCCTGCCGCGGCGGCTGCATGGCAGCCAAGTTCTTCACCGGCCTGCCGATGGACGGACCCGATCCCGAATGCGTCATCGGAAACGGTGAAATGGCGTTGGCCGGCGCGGGAGAGATCCCCAAGTCCAGCGTCGACCACTCACGATCCGGTCAACGTAAGACCCCGCGCGCATCGGTGCCCTTGACACTGATGATGCGTCCCCCCGCCAAGATTTGTGACGAAAACCCGCTAGCGGGAATGTAAGTAGCTTTCCGGGCTACTTGCGATACGAGAGGTTTGATTGATGGCAAAGAACGCATTCTTCGAGACCGTCGCTGAAGCACAGCGACGTGCGCAGAAGAGGCTGCCCAAGTCCGTGTATGCGGCGCTGGTGGCCGGATCCGAAAAGGGTCTGACCGTCGACGACAATGTCGCGGCATACAGCGAACTGGGTTTCGCTCCGCATGCGGCCGGATTGCCGAACGAGCGGAACATGGCCACCACCATTATGGGGCAGGACATTTCGCTTCCGGTGATGATCTCGCCGACCGGTGTGCAGGCAGTGCACCCCGACGGTGAGGTGGCGGTTGCACGGGCCGCTGCGGCGCGGGGAACGGCCATCGGCCTGAGTTCTTTTGCCAGCAAGTCCATCGAAGAGGTCGCTGCGGCCAACCCGCAGGTGTTCTTCCAGATGTACTGGGTCGGTAGCCGCGACGTGCTCCTACAGCGTATGGAGCGCGCTCGCGCTGCCGGCGCCAAGGGCCTGATCATCACCACCGACTGGTCCTTCTCGTACGGCCGCGACTGGGGCAGCCCGTCCATCCCCGAAAAGATGGACCTCAAAGCCATGTTCCAGTTCGCGCCCGAAGGCATCATGCGCCCGAAGTGGTTGTTGGAGTTCGCCAAGACCGGCAAGATCCCGGATCTGACAACACCCAATCTCGCGGCTCCCGGCCAGCCGGCACCGACGTTCTTCGGCGCGTACGGCGAGTGGATGCAGACTCCGCTTCCGACGTGGGAAGACATCGCCTGGCTGCGTGAGCAGTGGGGTGGCCCGTTCATGCTCAAGGGCATCATGCGTATCGACGACGCCAAGCGTGCAGTCGACGCCGGTGTCTCCGCGATCTCCGTCTCCAACCACGGTGGCAACAACCTCGACGGCACCCCGGCGCCGATCCGTGTGCTCCCGGGTATCGCCGAAGCTGTTGGCGATCAGGTGGAAGTTGTTCTCGACGGCGGCATCCGACGCGGCGGCGATGTCGTCAAGGCTCTTGCGCTCGGCGCCAAGGCAGTCATGCTCGGCCGCGCGTACCTGTGGGGCCTCTCGGCAAACGGCCAGGCCGGTGTCGAGAACGTACTCGACCTCATGCGTATGGGCATCGACTCGGGCCTCATGGGTCTCGGCCATTCGTCCATCACCGAGCTCAGCAAGGATGACCTGGTCATTCCGGAAGGCTTCACCCGCACGCTGGGCGCGAGCTGAACCTCTGGCTCTGATCGAGCTGTGAGTTGAGCCTTCACGAACACACAACCCTGGCCGGACACCATGTCCGGTCCAGGGTTGTTTTCGGTCCGCACGAGACCAATCTTGCTGTGGGAAGAGTTTTCTCGGATCGGCACCGCGCGTACTACCAGCGCCGCGCCGAGGGCGGAGCCGGGATCGTAGTCACCGAAACGGCGTCGGTTCTGGAGAACGACTGGCCATACGAGCGTGCGCCGCTGGCATCTCGGTGTGGGCCGGGTTGGCGAGCGATCTCATCGGCATGCGCGGCGCACGGCTCCCTGGTCCTCGCGAGCCTGGGGCACACCGGGATGCAGGGATCGAGCGCCTACTCGCAGTCGGTTCTGTGGGGGCCGTCGAGGGTCGCTGATCCGGTGACACGCGAGCTGCCGATGATGATGGAACAGAACGACATCGACGCTGTGGTCGAGGGTTTCCGTACATCGGCAGCGCTTGCGGTGAACTCCGGGATGGACGGCATCGAGATAGATGCCGGCCCGCGAAGCATTCTGCGGCAGTTCCTTTCGGGGTTGACCAATACGCGCGGGGACAGGTACGGACGTGATCGGCTGACGCTGCTGCGGGAAGTCCTGCACGCAGTTCGCGGCTCTGTCGGTGCGAACCGTGTGGTTTCCCTCCGGATGTCGTGCGACGAGCAGGCGCCGTGGGCGGGCGTCACGCCGGAGCTCGCGGTCGGGTATGCCAGTGAACTGGAACGGTATCTCGATCTGCTGGTTGTGGTGCGCGGCGGTCTCTACTCGACCGCGGGGTATCGCCCGGACTTTCACGCAGAACCGAACTTCAATCGTGAACTGTGCCGATCCGTCAAGGCCGCAGTTTCGATTCCGGTTGTGTTGCAGGGGAGCGTCGTCGACATCGCGGACGCCCATGACGCGCTCGAGCATGTGGATTTTGTGGAAATGACCCGAGCGCAGATCGCCGACCCGGACCTGGTGGTGAAGTCAGCCCGCGGAGATCAGCCGCGTCCGTGCGTTCTGTGCAATCAAACGTGCCTCGTGCGCGATCCGCGTAATCCGGTGGTGACGTGCGTCGGAAATCCGACTGCCGGATTCGAGACGATCGATCCTGATGAGCGCGAGCAGGATTCGATTACCGGCCCGGTGCTTGTGGTCGGGGGCGGACCTGCGGGATTGGAAGCTGCACGAATCCTGGCCGGGCGCGGCGCTGCCGTCACCGTTGCAGAACAATCGTCACGGTTCGGCGGGATGATCCGAACCTTTGCGCAGGGGAAGGAGCGCAGTCGATTTTCCTTGCTTGCACAGTGGCTCGAAGACGAATGCCGTCGCAGCGGCGTCACCATGCTGACCGAGCACACAGTCAGCCCACCGGAGATCGACGACGCACGAGGCCGTGGAGGCGTGGTGATCGCGTCGGGCAGTATTCCCAGGCCGCCGACGTACTCCGTCGACACATCCGTTCTCTGGATGGACGCGGCGCAGGCGCAGAGGCTTGGCGGCGATTCGATCAAAGGCCCTGTTGTTCTTGTGGATCCGTTGGGTGGGCCGGTAGCCGTTGCGCTTGCGGAGGAGTTGGCAGAGTGCGGACTCGACGTCTCGATCGTCACACCTGACACAATCGTCGGTTCGCGGTTGGGTATGAGTGGCGACCTTGTCGGAGCGAACACCAGACTTCAGCAGGCTGGGGTGAACCGAGTGTGTTCCTCGCGGGTACGTGCGGTTGTCGACGGCTGTGTGCACGTCGAGAACGTCTACACGGATGTCGCTGCAGAAATCCGGTGCGCGACCGTGATCGACTGCTCGCCTCGATTGCCTGACAACTCCCTGCGCTATTTGGCAGGTACCGGTGTCGGCGACACGATTGCTCCGAGAACTGTTCTCGAATCCATCCACGAAGGGCGCCGCGCAGGGTTTACTACTGGAACAGGTTTCAATTCCGTGGAGAGGATCGATTCATGACCCAGGTACGTTCACTCGAAGGCCGTGTTGCATTCATTACGGGCGCGGCGCGTGGTCAGGGCCGCTCACACGCAATTCGCTTGGCCAGGGAGGGTGCGTCGATCATTGCGATCGACGTCTGCAGTGCTGTTGCCGAGCACAACACCTACGACGCGGCAACCTCGGAAGATTTCACTGAGACCGTCCGCCTGGTCGAAGCCGAGGGCGGCAAGATCCTCGCGCGTGAGGCTGACGTTCGAGACAGTGCCGCGCTCGCCGCTGTGGTGAAGGACGGTGTCGAGCAGTTCGGTCGACTGGACATCGTGGTGGCCAATGCGGGCGTCTGCAACTGGAATCGATTCTGGGAGATGTCGGACGAGCAGTGGGAAACCCTCATCGACATCAACCTCACCGGTGTGTGGAAAACGCTCAAAGCGGCGGTGCCGTCCATCATCGAGGGTGGCCGCGGTGGTTCGATCGTCGTGATCAGTTCGGTCGCCGGACTCAAGGCGATGCCCGGTCAGGCGCACTACGGAAGCGCAAAGTTCGGTTTGGTCGGTCTCACTCAGGCGGCGGCAAAGGAACTGGGGGAGTACAGGATCCGCGTCAACTCCATCCATCCGTACGGGGTCAATACCCCGATGGGTGTTGATCAGGGCGCTCTCGCCGTGTTCCAGAACTACCCGCAATACCTCCCGAACTTCACTCCCATTCTCACGGAGACGGCTTTTGCCGAGCCCGACGAGATCTCCGATACCGTCGTGTGGTTGGCCGGTGACGGTTCACGCACCGTGACGGCAAGCCACATCGCTCTTGATCAAGGTAACTCCAAGGTCTGATGACGTCATATCCTCGTCTCTTCGAGCCGCTGCGCCTGCGCGATTTCACCCTGCGTAATCGGGTGGTGTTCTCTGCGCACCTGACCAACTATGCAGAGAACGGGTTGCCGACGGCGCAGCATGCCGCGTATTACGAGGCGAGGGCGCGAGGTGGCGCCGGGTTGATCATCAGTGAGGAACATTCGACTCATCCGTCGGATCGACCGTACGAGAAGATGATCGCCGGATACAGGCCCGAGGTGGTCGAGGGCTATCGCCGGATCACCGATGCCGTGCACGCGCACGGGTCGGTGATCCTCGCTCAGATCAATCACAATGGAGGACAGGGCGCCGGAACGTATTCGAGGCTCCCGCTCTGGGCGCCCAGTGCTATAGCCGATCCACTGTTCCGGGAAGTCCCCAAAGCTGTTGACGACGGCGATATCGCGGAGATCCTCGACGGTTTTTCGCTGGTCGCGCGCAACTGTATCTCCGGCGGGTTCGACGGCGTGGAATTGCAGGCGTCGCAGTCGTCGATTGTCCGAGCATTTCTGGCGCGGTCGACAAACCAGCGAACGGATCGGTACGGCGGTGCTACTGAGAACCGTGCCCAGTTCCTCCTGGAAGTATTGCGAATTCTTCGCCGCGCCATCGGCCCTGATCGCATTCTCGGAGTTCGGCTGAGCGGTTACGAAGGAACCCGGGGCGGTATCGAGTTGCCTGACGCGGTCCTGACTGCGCAGCTGGTGGAAGCCGACGGTCAGGTCGACTACATCAACACCGCTATCGGCATGGCCACAGAGACTTTGCATTTGATCGAGGCATCGATGGCGGTGCCGAAAGGTTACGCGAACTTCATTCCATCGGCGATCAAGGAAGTGGTCTCACTACCTGTCATCGGTGTCGGCCGATTCAAGTCACCGGAACAGGCTGAGCAGGCGTTGGACGAAGGTCTGTGCGATCTAGTGGGGGTAGTGCGTGGTCAGATCGCAGACCCGGATTTTGTGAATAAGGCACGCGCGGGCAAGCCCTCGCAGGTGCGAACCTGCCTGTCCTGCAACCAGGAATGCGTCGGACGGATGGGGCTCAACCGTTGGTTGGGTTGCACGGAGAACCCGCGGGCCGGACGAGAGTCCGTTGCTTTACCCCGGCCGCGGTTGCAGGGCCGCAGCGTAGTTGTTGTCGGCGGCGGGCCGGCTGGTCTGCAGGCAGCGGCTACCGCCGCGCAGCGTGGGCATCGGGTGACGCTGTTCGAGCGCGACGCCGTTCTTGGTGGGCAGATCCGTACTGCCTGCGTGATGCCTGCTCGCCGGGAACTGGGTGATCTGATCCGAAACCTCGAATCCGAATGCCGCAGAGACGGAGTCGCCATCGAACTCGATACTGAAGTGACAGCGGAGAGGCTGATCGAGTTGGCCCCCGATGTGGTGGTGGTGGCGACGGGAGCAAAGCCAGTGCGCCCGGTGTGGGCGGGCGACCTGCGCAGAGTTGTGGGTGTTCGCGACGTGCTCGACGGGAAGGTGCTGCCGAGCGGTTCCGTATTGGTGTTTGACGAACTGGGATTCCACCAGGGCGCGTCGGTGGCGGAGTTCCTCGCAGATCGCGGTTGCGCCGTCACGATCGCCACCAACGGGATGGTTGTGGCCCAAGATTTGAGTATCACTTTGGATTTCGAAGGCTGGAACCGTCGGGCGCATGAGAAGTCGATAGTTCAGCGTACGGATCTGATGGTGACCGCGGTGCACGGCGAAGGTCCAGTGACTGTCGAACTGGTGCACCATCCGACGGGAGTGTCCGAGTCTATTGCTGCGGACTGGGTGGTGTTTGCGACGCAGCAGGAACCGGTGGATGAACTGTGGAATGGGCTGCGTGGCAGTTCCTTCGAGGTCTACCGAATTGGTGATGCTCTGTCGCCGAGGCGTTCGCACAGTGCCGTCATTGAAGGTCACAGGGTTGCAGTGAGCCTCTAATCGCACGCAGGCGTGTGCACCGGGGCGTGTTTGATCCCCGGTGCACACGTTGGTTTTTCAGGCCGCTGTCGGCGGTGTGTTCCCGGGAACGGGAACTTGATACGGATCCACGGACATCGGTGGATAGAACCGGGTTTTTCGGTCGTCTCCGATGTCGACTCGCCACTCGGTGTGATGCATCATCCGATGGTGGTGACCGCACAACAAGATCAGGTTGTCGAGGTCCGTTGGGCCGTCATCGAGCCAGTGGATCAGATGGTGGGCGTCGCACCAGCCTGGTGGGGTGCCGCAACCGGGGAAGGCACATCCGCCGTCCCGAACCGTCAGGGCCCGCCGCTGCGGAACGCTGGCAAGGCGCGCTTTCATGCCGTGATTGAGCGGAACACCGTTGCTGTCGAGAAGGATTCGGGTGACCTCGCAGTCGCAGGCCAGCATGCGGGCGGTGTCGAGGCTGATGGGGCCGGCCCAGTTGGTGATCGCGTACCCGAGTTCTTCAGTGGAGGGCAACATATCCTTCAGCGCTTGAAGATCGGTCATGTCTTTTGCGGTGGCGGTGATCGTCAGGTGCGGTTTCACGCCGCCTTCGACGGGACCGAGACCCGCGGCTTCGTAGCGGCGCAGCATTTCGCAGAACCCGTCGGCGCGTCGAAGTGCCGGGGTGCGTTCGTCTTTCACACCGTCCTTCTCCGGCGTGGGCGCCGAGAGGGCGGACAGTAGTGCGATGAGACGGGCACCGTTGACGGCGTCGAGGTCACCTTTCGCGCTGACTCGCCCGTACAGTCCGCGGGAGGCGTAGAACTCGTTGAGCTCGGAGTCTTCACCGGCCGGCACTCCGTCGGCGCGTTTGCCGTACTGCTTCTGGATCCGTCTAATGGCCGCGCGGACGGAATCGCAGTCGGTGACCTTCTTCGAGGCGAGGGTCAGGAGGATGTCGCGGGCTTTCTCGACGTCGGCGAGGCTCATGTTCTTGGGTGGGTGCTGACAGAAGTGGGCGACCTGACGCGCTTTCAACGCGTCGATGTCGCCGTCGTGAAAGGATTGTCCGACAACAGGTTCGAGCATGAATAACCGCGCCAGGCCGACAAGTTGGCTGCATTCGCCGATCTCGAGGTTGGTGGACAGGTGCAGCCACTGTGCGATAGCGCGGAATCCTTTGCCGCCGAGGGTGTCGCGGGTGAACATTTCCGTGATCATCACAACCATGCGGGACTGCATCTCGTGTCGGGCGCGAGCGAGGTCGAGTACCTCGGTCTTGAGGCCCTCGCCGTCGTATTGCCACGCTTCCCGACTGTCCATGGGCCAATTCTAATCGAACAGGATTTCGATTCCTAGGGACATATCGGACAGATTCCCGTCAATATTCTCTCGAGACATGTTGACTTGCAATAATATTCGATACATTGATACAAATCGGCCATGTGCGCTGCCCACGCTCGAACGGCCGACGAATATGATCTCATCATGACCGAAACCCGTGAACTGTCCGCTATCCCGAGCCCAGGGCTCGAGGGGTCTGCGCACACCGTCGTGGTTCCGGTCGGTTCTTTCGAGCAGCATGGCCCGCACTTGCCGCTGGACACCGATACCCGAATTGCGAGAGCGGTGTCGAACGAGCTTCCCGGCGCCGTGGTTGCCCCGGCCCTCGAGTACGGGGCGAGCGGGGAGCATGAGGGTTTTGCCGGGACGATTTCCATCGGCGCCGAGGTCATGGAAATGGTGGTTGTCGAGTACGGACGGTCGGCATTCCGGTGGGCGAAGAGGGTGCTGTTCGTCAACGGTCATGGTGGAAACGGTCCGGCGTTGGCAAAGGCTGTGGCGCTGTTGCGATACGAAGGCCGGGACGCAGCCTGGGTGCCTTGCGCGGTTCCGGGGGCGGACGCCCATGCGGGCAAGACAGAAACCAGCCTCTTACTGCACCTTTCGCCGGAATGTGTGGATATGAACCTGGCGGAGGTAGGAAATATTTCTCCTATCTCAGACCTGATGCCAGGATTGCGTTCGGGCGGTATGGTCGCTGTGTCGGATAACGGTGTTCTGGGTGATCCAGTTCAGGCAAGTGCCGTGGACGGCGCGCACATTTTCGACGAGTTGGTGCAACGTGTGACGGATGGACTGGCCCGGTGGAGTCCGGGCCCGGATGGGAGGCTTCGGTGATGGTTGTTACCGATGGGGGGCGGGCGATCTACCCGAACCGATTCGCGGTGTTTTCCCTGACGATCGCCTGATGCGACCCGCACGACTCCCCGACGGCTTCGGCATTCGGTTGGATCCCAAAGTTCGCACGTACTCGGGTGGCCGCGTGCTCATCGGCGGTTCGCCGACGCGCATGCTCAAACTGGCTCCGACAGCAGCGGCGATGATCGGCGACGGCTTCCTCGAGGTTGTCGACCACCAGAGCGCCGCGGTGGCGCGCCATTTGCTCGATTCGGGCGTCGCGAATCCTCGGCCCATGTCGACGCCGTCGGCGGCTGACGTCACTGTAGTGATTCCGGTCAAGGACAACGTTGCCGGCATCGAGCGGTTGTTGCCGGTGCTCAAGGATCTGGCGGTGATCGTTGTCGACGACGGGTCCGACGTTCCTCTCGATCCGCGGCGGGACTACCCGGGTACGGGAACTGTCACTGTTGTCCGGCACGAGTACGCGCGTGGTCCCTCGTCGGCCCGTAATACGGGATTGCGTTCGGCACAAACATGTTTCGTGGCGTTCCTCGACTCCGACGTCATTCCGCGAGCAGGCTGGCTCGAGCTGATGCTAGGGCACTTCAGTGATCCTGGTGTGGCGCTGGTAGCGCCGCGAATTGTGGCCCTCGATCCTTACGGGACATCACTGGCTCGGTATGAAAGTATGCGTTCCTCCCTGGATCTCGGGCGGAAGGAAGCCGCCGTCAAGTCCGGCAGTCCGGTGTCGTACGTACCCAGTGCGGCCATGATCGTGCGGCGCGACGTGGCTCTGGACTGCGAGGGATTCGACGAAAACCTCGAGGTGGCCGAGGACGTCGATTTCTGCTGGCGCCTGCAGTCAGCCGGTTGGCGACTGCGCTACGAACCGGTTGCCAATGTCGCCCATGACCATCGGGTTCAGTTCGGCAAATGGTTCAGCAGACGAGCTTTCTACGGAACCGGCGCTGCGCCGTTGGCTGCACGCCATCCGGGTTCGGTGCCGCCCATGGCGATGTCGGTCTCGACGCTGTTCGCGTGTGTTGCGGCAGCAACGCTCACCAAATCGGGGTTGGCCG
Source organism: Rhodococcus globerulus (assembly GCF_019334125.1). Classification (NCBI taxonomy): domain Bacteria; kingdom Bacillati; phylum Actinomycetota; class Actinomycetes; order Mycobacteriales; family Nocardiaceae; genus Rhodococcus; species Rhodococcus globerulus. The sequence goes on along the minus strand of NZ_CP079698.1, from coordinate 2,118,482 downwards.
GAGCGCTCGGCGCTTTGCTGTTCACCGTGTTCCGGTTGCGGAAGATGTTCACTGGTCTGACGCAGCCGACGCGCATCGCGGCGATTCTCACTGCCCAAGGATTTGTGGGCGGGTTCTGGCAATTGGCGTCGGCGATGTGCCGTCACTATTGGCCGGTGACGCTGTTGGCGGTGATCAGCTCACGCAAGATCCGGCGATTGGCGATTGCCGCGGCCGTCAGTGAAGGGCTGGTGGACTGGTATCGGCACCGCGAGCCAGGTGGTTTGGGTCCGGTTCGGTACGTGTTGTTCAAACGGGCCGACGACGTCGCGTACGGATTCGGCCTGTGGCGTGGTGCGATCGAGGCGCGCGACCTGGCGGCATTGAAGCCCCGAATCACCAAGTGAGCGTTCCGGATCGCGCAGACTTCGTGGTGGTCGGTGGCGGCACCACGGGCTGTGTGGTCGCGGCGAGACTCAGCGAGGACCCGGCCGCGCAGGTGCTTCTTCTCGAGGCAGGAAGTGGATATCGTTCGACGGTTGATCTTCCGGGTGTCCTCGATGATCCGTATTTGCTCCCGGTGGGACCGGCTAGTGAACACACCTGGACGTATCCGGTCGAATTGACGCCAAGTCGACGTGCCACCGTCTCGCGTGGGCGAACTCTCGGTGGGAGCGGCGCGGTAAATGGTGCGTACTTCGCGAGGGCCACGCGCACAGATTTTGACCTCTGGCCCGATTCCTGGAGTTACGAGAAGGTGCTGCCGTACTTCCGGAAGTCGGAGACCGATCACGATTTCGGCGGGCCGTATCACGGTGACAATGGTCCAATTCCGGTGCGTCGGCGCCAACTCGACGCCATGCATCCATTCAGCAGTCGGTTCCATGACGCGGCACTTGCAGCGGGTTTCCCAGAGGACGCCGACAAGAATGCGCCGGATTCGAACGGCGTCGGCCCGGTCCCGTTGAATATCTCGGACCATCGTCGTATCAGTACTGCGGTCGGCTACCTGTTGCCGGCGATGGGGCGTCGTAATCTCACCGTCGATGTCGGTGTCACCGTGCTGCGGATCGTGTTCTCCGGGACGCGGGCGGTGGGCGTCGATGTCCTCGACGGCACAGCGTTGCGGCGCATCCGCGGGCGCCACATCGTGGTGTGCTCCGGCGCGGTTGCCACGCCGCTCCTGCTCCTCAATTCCGGCGTCGGATCGGCTGATCAGCTTGTGGCTCATGATGTTCCGGTGGTGGTCGACCTTCCGGGCGTGGGGCAGGGTTTTGTCGATCACCCGGAAGTGTTGCTGCCTTACCGGTATTCGGTTCCGGAGGCATTGCGGCCGCAGACCCCGGTGCTGGAAATGGCTCTGAACGACGCGGACCTCGAAATACGTCCGTACACAGCGTCGTTCACAGATTTGGTACCCGGAATTCCGCAGATGGATCATGGGATCGGAGTGGTGCTGATGGCTCCGCGCAGCCGCGGAACCGTCGAGCTCGATCCGAAGGCGCCCGGTGGATCGCCGCGGATTCGATACAACTATGTCGACTCAGCGCACGATCGTCGAGTCCTCCGGCGGGGAATACAGATCGCGGAGGACCTGCTCGAAACCATTGCGAAGACCGGGATGATCCGGCGGCCCGAGATCGAATATTCGGACGAGTGGATCGAATCGCGGTTGGGCACGTCGCTGCACATGTCGGGAAGTTGCGTCATGGGTTCGGAGTTCGATCCGGATGCGGTTGTCAACGATCGATGCAGTGTCCTCGGCGTCGAGGCACTCAGTATTGTCGACACATCGATCATGCCGGTGATTCCCACTCGCGGTCCCCATGCAACTGCGGTGATGCTGGCTGAACGAGCAAGTGAACTGGTGCGTGACGCTGCGCGGGCGTGAAGAGCAACCGACCATCTTCACCATTGTGATGTGATCGGCACTACAGTGGCAGGGGAGCGGAGGAACGCAGAATATGGCACGTGAACAGGCTGTGTACGGCAACCCGTGGGTAGCAGTGCGGCCCGGAGATGACGTAGCGGTGCTGGCACGTCGACTGTCGAGTGCCCATCAATCCTTTATCGACGCCCACGACGGGGCTGCAATAGCGGACGATTCGCGCGTGCGGTCCGTTGTGCTCGAATCCTGGATGCGTAGTCGAAACAAGGGCGTCGATCCTGATGTCGTCGGTGCTCCGGAGATGCTCGAGGGGCTGGATCTCGAGAGTTATCGCTCGTCCCATCCCATGTCTCTCATCCGGCCGGTGGTTCGAAAACTGCTGGTTGAGGATGCAGCGGATACAGGCCTGCTGATCGCGATCAGCGACGCACACGGTCGGTTGCTCTGGGTGGAGGGCGACAGTGCCGCCAAGGACCGGGCACTGTCGATGAATTTTGTCGAAGGCGCCGACTGGAGTGAAGACCGCGTCGGCACCAATGCTCCGGGGACGGCACTCGCGCTCGACCATTCGGTACAGATTTTCGGTTCGGAGCATTTCAACCGCACCGTGCACGACTGGAGTTGTTCGGCCGCGCCTGTCCACGACCCCACGACCGGACAGATTCTCGGCGCCATCGACATCACCGGTGGACCTCGGGTTGCCGTCCCGGAAGTGTTGTCGTTGATTCGTGCAACGGTGGCCGCCGCCGAATCGGAACTGCGGTTCCACCTGCTCAACTCGCCGATCCCGCTCACTGCCTCAGCTCCGAGGCTGGAGACGTTCGGCGGCGGACGGCCGACTCTCGTACGCGGCGGTGAGCGGATTCCGGTCTCACAACGTCACGCCGAGATCCTGCTTCTGCTCGCGGAACATCCGGAAGGGCTCAGCGCCGATCACCTTGCGGTTCTCCTCGACGAAGGTGAATTGGACGGTGTCACTGTTCGCGCCGAGATGTCTCGCCTTCGTAAGGTTTTCGGCGCCGATCGGTTGGCGTCGAGGCCCTATCGCATCATTACCGAGTTCGCCACCGACGTCGACGACGTCCGCAAGGCTCTGGATCGCGGTGACGCAGCGACGGCCTTGCGCTTGTATTCCGGCCCGGTCCTGAGTGGATCCACCGCTCCGGGCATCGACGCAATCCGGGACGAACTGCGCACTCGGGTTCAGGCCGCGCTTCTTCGCGGCGGCGACGCCAACCTTCTCGCCAAGTGGACCACGTCGGTACATGGCCGGGAGGATTCGGTCGTCTGGGAGGCGTACCTGTCGACACTAGACCCGAAATCTGCACTGTATTCGCAGGTCAAGGCAAAAATTGATCTTCTGGACCGGCAACTCGGCCTCTGAGGAACGGGCGCGTTGCACCGACCGAACGGGCGCGTTGCACCGACGCAACGTAGTTGCAACGTTGCAACTCCTAGTGTTGTGAATCACACCCCACCGGGGGGTGGGACTGCAGTCACCGATCTCGTGACTGTGCCCAGGAAGATCACGTTTACATAGGAGCTTGCAATGACCGTGTACGCCCGCCCAGGTACCGCCGACGCGATCATGTCCTTCCAGTCTCGATACGACAACTGGATCGGCAACGAATGGGTTGCTCCGGTCAAGGGTCAGTACTTCGAGAATCCGACGCCGGTGACCGGACAGAACTTCTGCGACGTGGCACGTTCCACCGCGGAAGACATCGAGCTCGCTCTCGACGCAGCACACGCGGCGGCACCGGCCTGGGGCAAGACCTCTGTTGCCGAGCGCGCCATCATCCTGAACAAGATCGCCGATCGCATGGAGGAGAACCTCGAATCCATCGCGCTTGCCGAGTCCTGGGACAACGGCAAGCCGATTCGTGAAACCCTCAACGCGGACATCCCGCTTGCCATCGACCACTTCCGCTACTTCGCGGGAGCGATTCGCGCACAGGAAGGTTCGCTCTCGGAGATCAACTCCGACACCGTGGCGTACCACTTCCACGAGCCGCTCGGTGTAGTCGGTCAGATCATTCCGTGGAACTTCCCGATCCTCATGGCCGTGTGGAAGCTGGCTCCCGCACTTGCTGCCGGAAATGCCATCGTCCTCAAGCCTGCCGAGCAGACGCCCGTCTCGATCCTGCACCTCATCGGCATCATCGGTGACCTGCTGCCTGCCGGTGTTCTCAACATCGTCAACGGATTCGGCGTCGAGGCCGGCAAGCCGCTCGCATCGAGCCCGCGCATCAAGAAGATCGCGTTCACCGGTGAAACCACCACCGGACGCCTGATCATGCAGTACGCGTCGCAGAACCTGATCCCGGTCACCCTCGAACTCGGTGGCAAGAGCCCCAACATCTTCTTCTCCGACGTGCTCGCCGCTAACGACGACTACCAGGACAAGGCGCTCGAAGGCTTCACGATGTTCGCGCTCAACCAGGGCGAGGTATGCACGTGCCCGTCGCGTTCGTTGATCCAGGAAGATATTTTCGACGACTTCCTCGCAATGGCTGCCATCCGCACCAAGGCTGTGCGCCAAGGTGATCCGCTCGATACCGACACCATGATCGGCGCGCAGGCCAGCAACGATCAGCTCGAGAAGATCCTGTCCTACATCGAGATCGGCAAGGCCGAAGGCGCCAAGGTCATCACCGGCGGCGAGCGGGCTCAACTGGGCGGCGACCTCTCCGGCGGCTACTACGTGCAGCCGACGGTCTTCACCGGCAACAACAAGATGCGCATCTTCCAGGAAGAGATCTTCGGCCCGGTCGTATCCGTCACGTCCTTCAAGGATTACGACGAGGCCATCGAACTTGCCAACGACACTCTCTACGGTCTCGGCGCCGGCGTCTGGTCGCGTGATGGTGGAGTTGCCTACCGTGCAGGCCGTGACATCCAGGCCGGCCGAGTGTGGACCAACACGTACCACCAGTACCCGGCACATGCCGCCTTCGGTGGATACAAGCAGTCCGGTATCGGTCGCGAGAACCACCTGATGATGCTCTCGCACTACCAGCAGACCAAGAACCTCCTGGTCAGCTACGCGCAGAAGGCTCAGGGATTCTTCTGATCCTCGCTTCGCGCACCAGGTAAAGACAACGCGAGAATACGAACACACGGAGGCTGGAATGGACGCTACTGATGTCACCGCAACTGATGACACGGCAGGCGTCGTTCCACCCCGTCTCGTGACTACCGCTGGGGCGGCTGATCTTCTGCGCCGCCTCAGCGGAAACCACGGCGAACTGATGATGCACCAATCCGGTGGATGCTGCGACGGCAGCGCACCGATGTGTTATCCCGCAGGAGAGTTCATCGTGGGTGACCGTGACGTACTGCTCGGCGTCATCGATCTGCGGCTTGGGGTCGGTGAGGTTCCGGTCGACCTGCCCGCGGGTGCGGATGCCGTTCAGGTCTGGATTTCCGGATCCCAATTCGAAGCGTGGAAGCATACCCAGCTGGTTCTGGACGTTGTGCCCGGTCGTGGCAGCGGTTTCAGTCTGGAGTCTCCTGAAGGATTCCGATTCCTCAGTCGAGCACGGGCTTTCACGCCGCAAGAGAACGATGCGCTCAACTCGTCCGCGATCTTGGTCGGCGCGCAGTGGGAGGCCGGGGTGCGTCCCCTTCCTCCAACGGTTCCTCAGGTTGTGGCCGAAGCGGTGGACGCTTGCCCGGTTCCGGGCATGGCCGGCCGAGCCTGAGCGTTTTACAGTCCCGTCATCGCCGCGGCGATTGCCAGTTACTTCTCACCCATACTGTTGAGCCACGCGGCGCCGGGCACTGGCGTCGTTGAATTCTTGACCGATTCAGAGGATGGACATGTCTCTTTCCGAGCACGTGCCGGACAAGTCGACGGGCGCGCACCACGACGGCGCCGATTTTCATGCAGAAGACAATTCGTATCTCGAAAAACGAACACTCCGCAAAGGCACGGCAGGATGGGTGCTGCTGGCCGGATTGGGAGTCAGCTATGTGATTTCCGGCGACTATGCCGGATGGAACAACGGACTGGCCGAGGGCGGATTCGGTGGTCTGTTGATTGCTGCAGTTGTCATCGCCGGCATGTACTTGGCGATGGTGCTGGGCATGGCTGAGATGTCGTCGGCTCTCCCGGCTGCTGGTGGCGGGTACACGTTCGCCCGTCGTGCGTTGGGCCCGTGGGGTGGATTTGCCACCGGCACTGCAATTCTCATCGAGTATTCCATCGCACCGGCCGCCATTGCGACGTTCATCGGAGCGTACGTCGAATCGCTCAATCTGTTCGGAATCACCGACGGTTGGTGGGTCTACCTCGCGGTGTACGCGATCTTCATCGGCATTCACCTCACCGGTGCCGGTGAGGCGCTCAAAGCGATGTTCGTGATTACCGCCATTGCTCTCGTCGGCCTTGTCGTCTTTGCGGTTTCCGCTGTGGGACTGTTCGATTCGTCGAATCTCACCGACATCGCCGTCGATACTTCCGCGGCCGGGTCGTCGTCGTTCCTGCCCTTCGGTTTGATCGGAATCTGGGCAGCAGTTCCCTTCGCGATCTGGTTCTTCCTTGCGGTGGAAGGTGTTCCGCTCGCAGCTGAGGAAGCGCGCGAGCCGGAGAAGAACGTCCCGCGCGGCATCATCATCAGCATGCTGATCCTGATCGTCACGGGCGCAGCCGTTCTCTTCCTGGCGACGGGCGCATTGGGTGCCGACGCGTTGTCCACGTCCGGAAACCCGCTGGTCGAAGCGCTTGGTGACAGTGGCGCCGCCAAGGTCGTCAACTACATCGGGCTCGCCGGCCTGGTCGCGAGTTTCTTCTCGATCATGTACGCGTACTCCCGTCAGACCTTTGCGCTCTCGCGTGCCGGATACCTGCCCAAGAACCTGTCGGTGACAAACAAACGCAAGGCCCCGACACTTGCGCTCGTAGTCCCCGGAGTCGTCGGGTTTGCCCTGTCGCTCACCGGAGAAGGCGCGATGCTGCTGAACATGGCGGTGTTCGGCGCGGCTGTCAGCTACGTGCTGATGATGGTGAGCCACATCGTGCTTCGCAAGCGGGAGCCGAACATGCCCCGTCCGTATCGGACTCCCGGCGGAATTGCCACCACTTCATTTGCTCTTGTCGTCGCAGCGATATCCGTGGTCGCCACGTTCCTGGTCGATCCGATCGCAGCACTTCTCACGCTCGTCGCGTTCGGTGTTCTCATGGCCTATTTTGGTCTCTACAGTCGACATCATCTTGTTGCCAACTCGCCGGACGAGGAGTTTGCTGTACTTGCACAGGCGGAAGAAGAACTGGAATGAGCATGTACCACCAACAGGTTTCGGGCACGACTTACTCGTTCGAGAGTCTCGTCGACCTCATGGCCAAGGCGACACCACTTCGATCAGGTGACGAACTGGCCGGTTGCGCGGCGCACTCCGACGCGGAACGCGCTGCTGCCCAGTGGGTTCTGGCAGATCTTCCGTTGAAAGTATTTCTGGAAGATCTCCTGGTTCCGTACGAGGACGACGAGGTCACTCGGCTCATCATCGACAGTCACAACCGTCTGGCGTTCCAACCGATCGCGCACCTGACCGTCGGCGGCTTGCGGGACTGGCTCCTCGAGACTGCGTCGGCGCCAGGTGCCGCGGCACAACTTGCGGCGGTGAGTCCTGGATTGACCCCGGAGATGGTAGCGGCGGTCAGCAAGATCATGCGTAATCAGGATCTGATTGCGGTCGCGAAGGCGATCAACGTCACCGCAGGCTTCCGGACCACCATCGGTCTGCCTGGTCGGCTGAGCACCCGGCTACAACCCAACCATCCCACCGACGACCCGCGGGGAATCGCCGCGGCCACGCTCGACGGTCTCCTCCTGGGTTGCGGCGACGCCGTCATCGGGATCAACCCGGCAACGGACTCTCCGCAGGCCACATCGGATCTGTTGCACCTCCTCGACGACATCCGGCAGCGATTCGAGATTCCGACACAATCCTGCGTGCTCTCCCACGTGACCACGACGATCGGACTGATCGAATCCGGTGTACCGGTCGATCTCGTCTTCCAGTCGATTGCCGGCACCGAAGGCGCCAATTCCGGCTTCGGAGTGAGTATTCCGCTGCTCCGAGAAGGTAACGAAGCCGGTCGGTCCTTGAACCGGGGGACTGTCGGGAACAACGTCATGTATCTCGAGACCGGGCAGGGTTCGGCGCTCAGTTCCGGCGCTCACCTCGGCACCGGCGGCGCTCCCGTCGATCAACAAACTCTCGAAACGCGCGCGTACGCGGTGGCACGCGACCTCGAACCACTCCTGGTCAACACCGTCGTCGGATTCATCGGGCCCGAGTACCTGTACGACGGTAAACAGATCATCCGAGCGGGCCTCGAAGATCATTTCTGCGGCAAGTTGCTCGGACTGCCGATGGGCGTTGACGTGTGTTACACCAACCACGCCGAGGCTGACCAGGATGACATGGACAACCTGTTGACCCTGCTCGGAGTGGCGGGTGCGGCATTTGTGATCGCGGTTCCCGGGGCGGACGACGTGATGCTCGGGTATCAGAGTCTGGCATTCCACGACGCGTTGTACGTGCGCCGGGTGTTGGGGCTGCAACCTGCCCCGGAGTTCGAGGCATGGCTGCACGGTTTGGGGATGACGGACGGCGATGGACGATTATTGCCCGTAGACGCCTCCCTCTCGCCGCTGCGAGCCCTGACGGTGAACCGATGAGCGACGACGCGGCACCGGTTGTCGATTTCTGGAGTCCGCTCCGTTCGACAACGCAGTCTCGAATCGGGTTGGGCCGCACCGGAGATTCGTTGCCCACCACACGAGTGCTCGAGTTCAAAGCCGCTCACGCTGCCGCGCGGGATGCCGTTCACGTACCGCTCGATTCTGAGATTCTCGCTCGACGAGTCGAAGCCGTCGGAATCGGAGCGCCCGTGGTGGTGACCAGCGGCGCGTCCACCCGGAGCGAGTACTTACGCCGACCCGATTTGGGACGCCGGCCGGCTGATCTGCGTGCGATCGAAACGTCGGACCAGGACATTGGATTCATTCTCGCGGACGGACTTTCACCGCGCGCCCTCATGGATCACGGTGAGCAGTTGCTTGCGGCGCTTGTTGCCGTGCTGGGAACGACGTATTCGATTGCGCCGCCCGTCATCGCGACCAATGCGAGGGTTGCGTTGGGTGATCACATCGCGGCGGCGATGGGTGTGCAGACTGCGGTGGTCCTGATCGGCGAACGGCCCGGACTCTCGGTTGCCGACAGCGTCGGGATCTATCTGACCCATCTTCCTCGAATCGGACGCACTGACGCGGACAGAAACTGCATCTCCAATATCCATCCACCGGAAGGTCTGGGCTACGAGCAGGCAGCCCGCGTTGTCGCGGGTTTGGTGGCCGGTGCCCGGAAGCTGGGGCGTTCCGGTGTGGACCTCAAAGACACGTCGCGGGCAGACCAGTTGGCATCTGGTGAGGTGCTGACCCTCGAGTAGCGCCCAGAACAGTGCTCAGATGAAGAGCACTCGATATCTGATGCTTCCCTGAACCTTCCCCACCAGATTGCCGGCGTGGACGAACCACTTACCGCGAGGCATTGGGCAAATCCGTTGGGGTACAAGTGGGTTGAAGAGAAGCAAGGCAAGGAGGGTCGCGGCGACGATACGAGGAGCAGTCCGGCGCTGACCGTGTTGACGGAACCGTGAGTACAACTGCGCCGTGGCGATTCCGTAGGCGCGGGTTTGATTCCAGGTTCCGCGATACGTGTCACGAAGGCGGTAGGCAACCACGGCATCGGGTGCGTGTGCCAGCGTCATGCCGGCCAACTGCAGGCGCCAGCAGAGGTCGATATCCTCGCCGGAATTGACGTATCGGAGATCAAATCCGTCGACCTTGTCGAATGCTGTGCGCCAGATGCCGAAGGTGCAGGTAATGCCGTAGGGGAGGAAATCCTCACTGCCGAACTGCGTTCCGGTGAAAGTGCGCCACGTGGCAACCTCGCTCGAGTTGATCGACGCGGTTTCCACCACTCCGCCAACGGCATCCGAGTTCTCGGCGGCGCGGACGATCGCACTGAGCCACGACGGGTGGACGCGATCGTCTGCGTCACAGAATGCGATGAAATCGCCACTGGATGCGGCAACCCCGACGTTGCGTGCGTAGCCGCCGCCCCGTCCGGCCGACGCATCCACCAGGCGGAGGGAAAGGGCATCGGTCAACGGATGGGTCGCGATGAACGCGGCGAGTCCGTCGGTGGAACCGTTGTCGGCAACGACGACTTCGAACGCACCCTCGTAATCCTGCGAGGAAAGGGCGGTCAACTGTTCGCCGATGTGGTCCATGGCGTTATACGCAGGGATTACCACGGACACAAGGTGCGGTTTCACGCGCCAAAGATACCGTATGCCTGGTAAAGCCGCTGCGTCGGATTTGCTGCTGGTCGCAGGTAGCAGCGCTGGTGTGGCCGCTCCTGTGATGTGATTGCTGTCGAGCCCGTCAGGGCTTGCGATTCTGTTTCGGTATGTCGCACCAGTGTGAGAGCCGCCAAGGCGGCACGTGATGAGGAGAGAACGATGGCCTTTGCCGGCAACGTGGACGAATTGGCGCTGCTTCAGTCGGTGCGGCTCAAGGAACGCGTCGGATCGGGTGTTCTTGCCGAGCACCTGGGAGTGAGTGCGGCATCCGGACAGGCCGCGTACGACGCCCTGGTCGAACAGGGTAAGGCTGTGGAGAGCGACAATGAGATCAGTCTGACGGACAAGGGTCTCGCCGAGCTGAACGATCAGCTCGATGCCGAGCGCGTGTCCATCGACGAGGATTCGATTCTCGAGGTCCTCGAAGCCTTCTTGCCGTTGGACGAGGAATTCTCAGCTCTCCTCGCCAGTGCTGACGCCGCGTCGCTGGCAGAGCTGGATCGCCGCGCGTCCAACGTGTTCGACGATCTGTCCGCGTTTGTTCCGCGCCTGTCGCGGTATCAGGACTTGTTCTCCGACGCGCTTGCGAAAGTTCAAGCGGGGGAGTCGAAGTGGATTGCGGAACAGGGAATCGACTCGTATGCCACGGTGTGGGTGGAGATCCGCCAGGAGTTGTGCGAGGCGGCTGGCAAGTCGGAAAACTGAGCGTAGTTTCTCGCAATTGGCCGTCCGTCTCCCCCGGGAGTCGGACGGCCTTCGTCGTGTCACAGCGAAGTGAAACTCGTTACTTCAGGACATGAAGCGTGATGCGCATCACCCCCCACCCCCTTTCGGGGGTAGTGCGGGGGTGAGCCGGATCACTACCTTTCCTCTTATCGACGGTGATGCCCACAGGGCAACACCACCGGACCACGGAGGAATCGAGTGACCACAGTCTCTCCAGCAGGGGGATCGAGTGCCGCAGGCACTGCGGCAGCCCCCGCGAAGACAACGAGTGTGCGGCGAGTTGCCATCGCCAGTTGTATCGGCACGACCATTGAGTTCTACGACTTCTTCATCTACGGAACCGCTGCGGCGCTTGTCTTTCCGACGGTCTTCTTTCCGGCGCTCGGGGCCACTGCCGGCACAGTGGCGTCGTTCGCGACCTTTGCCGTTGCCTTCATCGCACGGCCGGTCGGCGCAATGTTGTTCGGGCACTTCGGAGATCGCATCGGTCGCAAGAAGACACTGATCTCCACTCTGTTGCTGATGGGTATTTCGACGCTGCTCATCGGTTTGCTGCCCGGCGCTGAGACCATCGGCGTCGCAGCTCCGATCATCTTGGTGCTCCTGCGATTCGGTCAAGGATTTGCAGTCGGTGGTGAATGGGCGGGCGCAACCCTGCTTACCGCGGAATATGCCCCGCCCGGCAAACGCGGCCTCTACGCCATGTTCCCGCAACTCGGCCCGGCCATCGCTTTTGTTCTCTCGAGTAGCACGTTCCTCATCACCGGCGCAGTTCTCGGCGACACCAACCAGGCATTCCTCGATTACGGCTGGCGAATCCCGTTCCTGTTCTCCATCGTGCTCGTCGGAATCGGCCTCTACATGCGCCTCGCTATCGAAGAAACACCGGTCTTCAAGGCGGAGCAAGCTGATCGCGTCGCAGCGGAGAAGAACGAAGCCCCCCGCACCCTCCCGTTCCTGGATGCATGGCGTTTCCAGACCAAGGAAATTCTCCTCTCGGCCGGTGCGCTGGCCTGCCTGTTTGCCTTCTTCTACATGGGTACGGCATTCCTAACGAGCTACGGCACCAAGACGCTCGGATTCTCCCGCCCGTTCGTCCTGTCCGTCGGTATTGCGTCCGCCTTTGTCTTCGGCGCCGCGATCATCGTCTCCGCGCTGTACTCGGACCGGATCGGCCGTCGCAAGGTCATCATGATCTCGTGTGGTCTGGCTGTGGTGTGGGCACTTATTCTGTTCCCGCTCCTCGATACCGGAACCCCTCTTGCATTCATCCTCGGAATGTTCGGCACTCTGATGATCTTCGGAATCGCCTACGGCCCGTGTGGCGCACTGCTCCCGGAAATGTTCCAGACCCGCTACCGCTACACCGGTGCCGGCCTCGGCTACAACCTCGCCGGTGTTCTGGGCGGCGCGGTGCCCCCGCTGATCGCAGCCCCGCTGGCCTCGGCCTACGGGAGCATGGCCATCGGAATCATGCTCGCAATCCTCGGTGTGGTGAGTCTCGTCTGCACCTGGGCGCTCGTCGAGACCAAGGACCACGCCCTGTAAGGGCAGATGTCGGGCGGGGTGTCCGGACTTCAGACAGTTACGGACACCCCGCACCGGGAAGTATGTCGTGCATCACACCGAATCGAGTAAATTCGTAGATGAGAGGGTCCGCTGCGGCGGCCCCTCTCATAGGTGCCTGAACAGGTAACCGGAGAGGACAGAACACATGAGTACGCCGCTGCCCAGCTATACGTCCGGAGTATGGGACGGTCCGATGCTGGGCGACACCATCGGAGACAACCTCGATCGCACGGTTGCCGCGCACGGCGACCGTGATGCGTTGATCGACCATGCCAGCGGTCGACGATGGACGTACCGGGAGTTCGCCGAACAGGTGAACGGACTCGCTGCCGGACTTCTTTCCCGTGGTGTGGGGAAGGGCGACCGGGTGGGGATGTGGGCTCCCAACTGTCCGGAATGGACGTTCACGCAGTATGCGACGGCAAAGATCGGCGCGATCCTGGTCAACATCAATCCGGCGTATCGCTCGCATGAGTTGCAGTACGTGCTCGAGCAGGCCGAAATCTCGACACTGGTGTCTGCGGCCAGCTTCAAAACTTCGGACTACGCGTCGATGATCGAGACGGTGCGGCCGCAGTGCCCTGATCTGACGTCGGTGATCCTGCTCGGTTCACCCGAGTGGGACGGCGTGCTGGCGGACGGGTTGGCGGCGCAGGCAAGCGATCCGGCTCCTCTCGCCGCTGCGCAGGCTGCGTTGTCTGCGGACGATGCGATCAACATCCAATACACCTCGGGCACTACCGGTTTCCCGAAGGGTGCGACGCTCAGTCATCACAACATTCTCAACAACGGCTACTTCGTCGGCGAGTTGTGCCACTACACCGAAATCGACCGCGTCTGCATTCCGGTGCCGTTCTATCACTGCTTCGGCATGGTGATGGGCAACCTCGCGTGCACCAGTCACGGTGCCGCCATGGTTATTCCGGGTCCGGCCTTCGATCCGAGTGCGGCACTCGAGGCTGTGCAAGCGGAGAAATGCACCTCCCTCTACGGTGTGCCGACGATGTTCATCGCGGAACTGGCCTTGCCCGAATTCGATACATTCGACTTGTCGAGCCTGCGAACCGGAATCATGGCCGGCTCACCCTGCCCGGTAGAGGTGATGAAGCAGGTCATCGATCGCATGGGGATGGCCGAGGTATCCATCTGTTACGGCATGACCGAGACGTCTCCTGTGTCACTTCAGACCCGTTCGGATGATTCCATCGAGCAGCGAACCGAGACGGTCGGACGCGTCGGACCGCATCTCGAGATCAAGATCGTGGACCCGGCAACAGGATTGACGGTGCCGCGCGGAGAACCTGGCGAGCTGTGCACGCGTGGATACTCGGTCATGCTCGGCTACTGGGAGAACGCGGAGAAGACCGCGGAGGCGATCGACGCTGCCCGGTGGATGCATACCGGCGACATCGGTGTCATGGACGAGGCCGGGTACGTCGCGATCACCGGACGGATCAAGGACATGGTCATCCGCGGCGGCGAAAACGTCTACCCCCGCGAGATCGAGGAGTTCCTCTACACCCACCCCGACATCCTCGACGCGCAGGTGATCGGCGTGCCCGACGCCAAGTACGGCGAGGAGTTGATGGTGTGGATTCAGATGCGCGAGGGCGCACGCGAACTGGACGCCGACGCCGTACGTGCCTACTGCACAGGTAAATTGGCGCACTACAAGATTCCGCGGTACGTGCATGTCGTCGACGAATTCCCCATGACCGTCACCGGAAAGGTGCGCAAGATCGCGATGCGCGAACAGGCGATGGAACTGATCGGGCAGGGCTGAGTCGTGTTCGATTCTTCAGGAACTCGCGATCCGGTTCGGCCCGAGATCGCGCTTTCCTGGAAACGCTCGCGGCTCAGCGGAGTCGACCCGTCCGCGGCAATCGCAGTGGATACCGCCGACCAGGACGCCGAGAGCCGGTTGCTGCGCGCGGCTACTCCGGTGCTCGACGAAGTTGCCCAGCAGCTCGCGGGCACCGGATTCTGTGTCCTGCTGGCAGATCGGGAGTGCCGCGTTGTCGCGTCGGTGTACTCGGACCGTCTGGTCGAGCGGACAATCGAGCGTTTGGGTGTAGTCAACGGTTCACGATTCGGTGAAGAACATGCCGGCACCAACGCCCTCGGGACGCCGCTCGAGGTGGGGAGAGCCGTGGTGATCCACGGCGAGGAGCATTTCCTCGACAGCCTCAAAGGTCTCAGTTGCTACGGACAGCCGATTCTGCACCCGGTGACTCGCCGGGTCGAAGGCATTCTCGACATGACCGGTATTGTCTCGCAAGCTAACCCGCTGTTCGCGCCGTTCCTTGCGCGGGCAGCGGCGGACATCGAGAAGCGACTACTCGAGGGATCGAAAGCGTCGGAGCAGCGGTTGGTCGACGCATTCCAGAGAGTGTCGCATCAGCGCAACATTGCCGTCGCGGCCATCGGCGACGACATTTTGCTGAGCAACCGAACGGCGTTGGATCTGCTGGACACCGCAGACCACGTATCGCTCCGGTCTTTGATCGCCGACCTCAACCCGGACCAATCGAGATTGGTAACAGTCGAATTGGCGTCCGGTGCACTCGCGCGAGTTCAAGCCGACAGAATTTCCGGCGCCGACGGTGGAGCGCTTTTCCTGGTCGAACCACTCCAGCGTGAGCGGGCGCCAATTCGTCGAACGCACGAGCGGACTCCGTCTCCGGGGGAACGACTGCGCCGCGATCTGATGCGGGCGCGGGCGTCGTCGTCCGCAGTTGCCATCTCGGGTGAAGCAGGTTCCGGTCGAACTTCGGCAGCATCGGACGTGGTCGGGAGCGTCGACGCCAGTTGGCACGATGCCACGCGAATCGCCTTCGACGGCCGTGAGCAATGGGTCACCGATCTCGTGCGAGCTGCCCGAAGGCGCTCGGGTGTTGTCGTGATCGAACAGGTGCAGCTGCTTCCCGATTCGGTGTTGCCCATGATCGCGGACTTGATCGACGCCAGCGCTGAGGGGCCGAGGATCGTTATGACCAGTGGAGCAGTAGCAGACCTACCGCCGACCATCGCGGCGTTGCTCTCGCGTTGCGCTTCCAGAGTTGTCATCGCCCCACTGCGCGAGCGGCAAGCCGAGATTGCCGAGTTGGCGCAGGCGATGCTGGAAGGGATCTCGCCCGAGCTGAGGTTGACCGCCAGTGCTGCCGAGGCGCTCACAGCGGCCAGTTGGCCGGGCAATCTCGCCGAATTGAGAGTTGTGCTGCATCGCGCCGCGGGCGATCGCGTGAGCAATCGCATCGACGTCACCGACCTGCCTGAGGACTATCGCACGACCACCAAGGTGTCGCGGTTGGCAGGACGGGAGAAAGCGGAGCGTCAGGCGATCATCGGAGCGTTGAAAGACTGCGGCGGCAACAAGGTTCACGCGTCGGCGCAGCTCGGTATCAGCCGAAGCACCCTGTACACACGGATGCGGGCGCTCGACATCACTGTGTAGTTGACTGTCCGAATTGAGTTGTACAAAGTTCGGACAGTTAGCACCCCCGGAAGCGCGGAAGTATGGCGTGCATCACATTCGCACCTCACTACTTCAGGGAGTTTCCGATGACGGCAGTAGCCGAGCACACCATCAGTTCCGCGGTACAGGGATTCCTGAACGGATCGAAAAAGCTATACATAGGCGGCGAATTCGTCGATGCCGCTTCGGGTCAGACCTTCTCGACGTACAACCCGGCTGACGGGCAGAAGCTCACCGACGTGGCGCACGGCCAGGCCGAAGACATCGATCGCGCAGTACGGGCTGCCCGCACAGCTTTCGAAGACGGACCGTGGTCGCGCATGAAGGCAAACGAGCGCGAGCGGATGATCTGGCGCGTCGGCGACATCCTCAGTGCCCGCGCCGAAGAGTTCGGTCAGCTCGAAGCTCTCGACAACGGCAAGTCCGTCGCCATCGCCACAGCAGTCGACGTGGCCTGGGCCGCAGACGTTTTCCGCTACTACGCGGGATGGGCCACAAAGATCGAAGGCAGCACGGTCAACGTGTCCATGCCCTTCTCTCCCGGCGGCGAGTTCCACGCATACACACTGCGTGAGGCGATCGGCGTCTGTGGTCTGATCGTGCCGTGGAACTTCCCGCTGCTCATGTCGTCGTGGAAGCTCGCCCCAGCACTTGCCGCCGGCAACACCGTGATCCTCAAGCCCGCTGAGCAGACCCCGCTCACCGCACTGCTTCTCGCGGAGGTCTTCGAAGAAGCCGGCTTCCCGCCCGGTGTCGTCAACATCGTTCCCGGCTTCGGCGATGCAGGTGCTGCACTGTCCGGCCACGACGACGTGGACAAGGTCGCGTTCACCGGTTCCACCGAGGTGGGTAAGAAGATCGTCGACGCCGCCAAGGGCAACCTGAAGAAGGTCACGCTCGAGCTCGGTGGCAAGAGCCCCAATATCGTGTTCGCCGACGCGGATTTCGATGCAGCGGTCGAGGGTTCGCTCAACGCCTGGTTGTTCAACCACGGTCAGTGCTGCGTCGCCGGAACCCGGCTGTACGTCGAGGACTCCATCTTCGAGAAGTTCACCGAAGCCGTCGCGCACGCTGCGAGCCAGGTCAAGATCGGTCCGGGCCTCGATCCCACCACCCAGCTCGGACCGCTGGTGTCGCAGGAGCAGTTCGACAAGGTCACCGGCTACCTTCGCGAAGGAATCGCCGACGGCGCACGCGCACTCACCGGCGGCAACCGCTGGGGCGATCAGGGCTACTTCGTCGAGCCGACTGTCTTCGTCGACGTCAAGCCCGAATTCTCCATCGTTCAGGAGGAGATCTTCGGACCCGTCGTGGCAGCGCTGCCGTTCAACGCGGACGACGGACCGATCACTGCCGCAAACGATTCCATCTACGGCCTGGCCGCCGGCATCTGGACCCGGGACATTTCCAAGGCCCATCGCACAGCCAAGCGTCTCAAGGCCGGCTCGGTGTGGATCAACCAGTACAACGGCTTCGACACCGCGATGCCTTTCGGCGGATACAAGCAGTCCGGCTGGGGCCGCGAACTCGGCGCATCCGCCATCGACCTCTACACCCAGACCAAGGCCGTCAACATCGCCCTCTGACCGACCCCATCGCACATTCTCTCGTCCGACAATCAAGGAGATCACCAGTGAAGACCAAAGCTGCTGTACTGCTCGAGCCCGGAAAGCCTTTCGAGATCATGGAACTCGACCTCGACGGCCCGGGCGTGGGTGAGGTACTGATCAAGTACACCGCTGCCGGACTGTGCCATTCGGATCTGCACCTGACCGATGGTGATCTCCCGCCGCGTTACCCGATTGTCGGTGGGCACGAAGGTTCGGGCATCATCGAAGAGGTCGGACCCGGTGTCACGAAGGTCAAGCCGGGCGATCACGTCGTGTGTAGCTTCATCCCGAACTGCGGTACGTGCCGCTACTGCTCGACCGGTCGTCAGAACCTGTGTGACATGGGCGCCACCATCCTCGAAGGTTCCATGCCGGACGGTTCCTTCCGGTTCCATGGCAACGGCCTGGACTTCGGCGGAATGTGCATGCTCGGAACATTTTCCGAGCGGGCCACCATCTCGCAGCACTCGGTCGTCAAGATCGACGACTGGCTTCCCTTGGAGACCGCGGTGGTTGTCGGTTGCGGTGTTCCGTCGGGCTGGGGAACCGCCGTCAACGCCGGTAACCTCCGCGCCGGTGACACCGCGGTCATCTACGGCATCGGTGGCCTCGGTATCAACGCGGTCCAGGGCGCCGTTTCGGCCGGCTGCAAGTACGTCGTTGTGGTCGATCCGGTTGCGCTCAAGCGGGAGACCGCACTGAAATTCGGTGCAACCCATGCCTTTGCGGACGCCGAGAGCGCTGCCGTCAAGGTCAACGAATTGACGTGGGGCCAGGGCGCAGACGCCGCGCTCATTCTGGTCGGCACCGTCGACGAGGACGTCGTCAGTGCAGCGACGGCCGTAATCGGCAAGGGCGGCACCGTGGTGATCACGGGACTCGCCGATCCTGCCAAGCTGACCGTTCACGTGTCGGGTACCGACCTGACGCTGAACCAGAAGACGATCAAGGGCACGCTGTTCGGATCCATGAATCCGCAATACGACATCGTGCGCCTGCTGCGTCTCTACGATGCGGGTCAGCTCAAGCTCGACGAACTGATCACCAACACGTACAGCCTCGAAGACGTCAACCAGGGCTACCAGGATCTGCGTGACGGTAAGAACATCCGTGGCGTGATCATTCACGACAAGTAGGACAAACTGCTGTGCGCCTTCTGTTAACCGTGGTCGGTTAATAAAGGCGCACAGCGGTTTTTGCTTTTTTCAGGATCTGCATCAGCTTCAACAATGCCGAGAATTTCGCGAACACCGTCCGCCCGACTACCGAGCCGAACGCTGCGGAGTCCGTTGCGTCGAGGGCGTCGAGTAGATCGCGGAAGCTCTGGACCTGTTGCGCCATAACATCGATGTCCACGTGTGTGGCTGTGTCCGGTTCGCGCAACGCCAGCAGGTATTGCGGCGCTGTCACCAACGCGACGGCCGGAATCTTGCGCTCGAACAGCGGTTCACCCTCACCGAAATGAATGACGGGGCCGGGGGCGACGATTCGACGGTCGCCGCTGCCGATGTCGCGCCACAGCGGTGCGACGATATCGTGGACTTCCCGGCTCGTCGCGTAGAGAAGTTCCGGTTCCGGGGTCGCGTCCAACGTATAGGTGCCGAGTGTGGTGTCCTCGGAGTCGCCGAGAGCGCCCAGATGCTCGATTGCTATCCCAGCCACCGCACGCGCCTGGCCCGCTTCACCTTTCCACATGTCAGGGTGGGCCTCCAGCCACGTCGATGTTGCCTGTCCGTGTTCGGAGACCGCTGGAATGCGCAGGTGACCGGTGGTCAGAACAAACACGTACGATCGTCGATGCGGCTGTGCAACAGCATGGCGAGCCAACTCCATCATGCCGAGGTGGCCGTTCTCCTCGACCCCGTTCGTCCCGTCGCTGTGGGTGATGACCAGAATCGTTTCCGATGGTGAAGTGCCGGGGGAGACGGCCCAAACGGTGTCGGTTGTTGTTCCGGGATGCAAGGTTGCGTCCAAAACGAGAGTCGCCTGCTGACCGGAATGGGCGGCAGCAACGACCTGTGCGCCCTCGTCACCCGCCACCCACACTGCCGGAATATCGTGATACGGCTGGGTGAACGGAAGATACTGTCCCAGAGCGTTGTCCGGCGCAATGCCACGCCACACCGCGATCACGCCGAGGACACCGGATTTGCGGGCCTTCTCGAGTTTCGGCCCCAACAGCGTCGCGGAGAGCACCGGATTGCGCAGGGTCTCGTCCGTCACCATCGGTCCCCACTCACTCACCAGCAGCGAGCGCGGGAGGTCGACGTGGGGAACCTCGATCACAGCGATAGCACCTTTGGCCTTCGACCACGAGGGGCGCTTGGCATTCAGATAGACCAGACGTGCGGTGATCCCAGCCGGTCCGGTGAGTCCGGAGTAGGGGAATGCGGACGAGACTCGCACCGGTCCGGTCGGCAGTTCGATGCGCAGTCCGTCGGCACGCTGAGGTAGATCCCAACGCTCGAAGGTGTGCGAATCACGGTGTACCTCGAGCCCGAGATCCACGAATTCGCGGGCGACTTCCTCGACCACCGCATGATGCGCGTCAGTGCCGGTCAATCGAGGTCCCAGGGCGTCGAGGCGTTGTTGCCCGGACTGAAGTAGGTCGCGGTCGACGCTCTGGCCGTGTGTCATGCGGATGCCTTTCGTGGGGGCTTCTTGGCAAATATCTAGTGCCATAACGCGAATCGGACCGTACCGTATGACGTGGCACCGAGAGTCCACGGCGAGAGAGGCTTACGTTGGCTACCTATTTGTACAGGCTTGGGAAGTTTGCATTCCGCCACAAGTACCTTGTGTTGGCAACGTGGGTGATTGTCATCGCGATTGTCGGCGGCGCGATCGGCGCTACCAGCCCGACGTTCTCGAAAGAATTCAATCTTCCCGGCACGGATTCCCAACGTGCCACCGAGCTGATGAACGAGAATTTTGCGGCTGCGGCAGAGCAACAAAGTAAGGCATCCACCAGCATTCTTGTCGCGGCCGACGACGGACTTGCTGCGCACAGTGATCAGATCGACCAATTGATCGCGCAGGCAAAGACTCTCCCGGACATCGTTGATCCCGAAACGATCGTCAATCCGGTCGCCCTCGCGGCGGCTGAACCGGCGCTTGCCAGTGCCGTACTGGGCGACGACGGCAAGGTGGGGTTGATCCAGCTCAACCAGTCGATCCGCATCGAGGATCAGACGCAGGCCAACAAGACGGCTTTCCTCGATCTGATGGCCAAGTTCCGTACCGGCGGTTTGCAAGTCGAGGGCACCGGTTCGTTGATGCAGGTCCAGACTGCTGGCGGATTGTCGGAGATGCTTGGCTTCGCGGTGGCGTTCATCGTCATGATCGTGGCCTTCGGTGCACTGATCGCGGCGTTCATTCCGCTGTTCACCGCGATACTCGGCATCGCACTCGCAACGCTGACCGTGACGCTCGGGGCGGGATTCTTCGACATCAACGAGGGTGTCACGGGCATCGTGACGATGATCGGCATTGCCGTCTCGATCGACTACGCGCTGTTCATCGTCTCGCGGTACCGCAGTGAACTCAATCTGGGTGGTAGTAGGGAGGCAGCAGTCGGTCGTGCGGTGGGCACAGCCGGCTCGTCCGTCGTTTTTGCCGGCCTGACCGTTGTGGTTGCCTTGGCAGCGCTGGCCGTGGTGGGTGTACCGATGATCACCCAGATGGGAATCTCGGCTGCGATCGCCGTGATTATCGCGGTGTTGGGCGCGATCACGTTGATCCCGGCTGTTCTCGGGGTGTTCGGCCGCTTTGCCTTCTCGCCGCGCATCCCCGGCCTGCGTCACGGTGACGAGCCCGAATCGATGGAATCGAACGGGCACCGGTGGGCGAAGGTGGTCACCAAGTACCCGTGGCCTATCGCCGGCATTGCGTTGGTTCTGCTGGTGATCGCCGCGATTCCGATGACAAAACTCGAGCTCGGGCTTTCCTTCACTCAGGACGAGGAGCAACCGGCACTCGCGCTGATGCAGCGAGGTTTCGGCGAGGGTGTCAACGGCAAGTTGTTCGTTGTGCTCGACTCTCCCGAGGGGACAGACATCACGCCCGTCGCAGCCAAGACGATTGCGTACATCAAGGGTCTGGACAACGTCGCCACGCCGGATCTCCTGATGTGGACCGGCAACGGCCCGGACGCGGCCAACCCAACCGTTGGGGCAAACTCCGCCCTGATCGCCGTAACTCCGCAGCTATCGCCGAGCGGTCCCGAAACACACGAGTTGATGGATCAGATCCGCGAATACGGGTCGACGGTGAAAGCCGAGGGCGCTGAACTTGGCGTCGCGGGTCAGACGGCGATTGTTGCCGACATGTCGTCGAAACTCAGTTCCGCCCTCATTCCGTATCTGATTGTGGTCGTCGGGCTGGCGTTCATCATCATGATGGTCGTCTTCCGTTCGATCCTGGTTCCGCTGACTGCAACTCTCGGATTCCTGTTCTCCAT
The DNA here is from genome assembly GCF_019334125.1 of Rhodococcus globerulus. Taxonomy (NCBI): domain Bacteria; kingdom Bacillati; phylum Actinomycetota; class Actinomycetes; order Mycobacteriales; family Nocardiaceae; genus Rhodococcus; species Rhodococcus globerulus. The sequence goes on along the minus strand of NZ_CP079698.1, from coordinate 2,096,399 downwards.
CTGCGCCACGTTCGGTGCCACGGTGGCGATCTTCCAAGAGGGCGCATTCGGGTTGATCCAGCACACCCAACCGATCATCTCCTTCCTGCCGATCTTCATGATCGGTGTGGTCTTCGGTCTGGCAATGGATTACCAGGTATTCCTCGTGACTCGAATGCGCGAGGAATACGTGCACGGGTTGTCGGCAAAGGACGCCATCATCTCGGGGTACACCCACGGTGCGCGAGTGGTCGCGTCAGCGGCGATCATCATGATCTCGGTGTTCGGCGCGTTCATGTTGTCGTCGGAAACCACCAGCAAGATGATGGGCTTCGGACTTGCTGCTGCAGTCTTCTTCGACGCCTTCATCATTCGCATGATCGTGATTCCCGCGGTCATGTCGATTCTCGGAGACTCGGCGTGGAAGCTGCCGGCCTGGCTCGACAAGATCCTGCCCAACGTCGATATCGAGGGCGAAGCGATCCGGCTCATCCCGATCGAACAGGATCCAGACGCAGATCCGGTGCCTGTCGGGGTGTAATGACTTCTCCAATGGAAACCATCCGGTTGGTAACAAAAGTCGGTGCCGCCGCGACAGGTCCGGGGAGAGGCAACGCCTGCCTGGCGTGCCCTGAGGAAACTGCGAGGGCTGGTGGCCGACAAGAATTCCGGTTCCGATCGGACCGAAAAGTGGACGGTCGCGTTCACGGTGGTCTCGTTGATGGCCGGCGGCATCGTCTTTGCCGGAGTAGTCGATCGATGGAGCGGTTCGGACTCCGGTGAACTGACTGCGTCGTCCGTCGGAACGACGCAGTCGACCGAGGAGACGCAGGCCGAGGAGAATTCGGAGTACACCTACGTAACACCAACGGTGGTGTACCCGACGAGTATCCCGGGATGCACCAGCGTCGAGTCGCCTGGCGACGGCTTGTCATCGATCTCGTACTGGTCGACCGGGGCACAAACCTACGACGATCCACGGTTCCCGTGGTTCTCCGCGCCCAAGGCAACGGTGATGTCCGAAGCCGTCCAGCGGTCGCTGCCGGCTGTCGCCGAGATCGAGTTCGCAAGCCCGGAACGATCGTTGAACTTCGGGCCCCTCCACGTTCCGTCGGAATCGTCCGAACTGCCAGAGGGGTTCTCACTCGAGGAGATGGCGGATACGACGGCATCCGCGACGCTGGTACGGGACGGAAAGGCCGGAGCACTCGACATCCGGGTGACGTCCCATACGGGCCCGGTTCCCCCGTGTATTGCCGGCTCGCTCGTCGAGCGCCGCACCCTCGCTGACGGTTCTGTCGTGGACGCGCAGGACACGTGGAGCGAAACCAACGGCGTTCGCACCCTGTCGCGTTCAGCGCTTCTGTACGGCGCGGATAAAACATTCATCCAGGCGAGCGCGACCGACGCGGTCTATGCCGGTAGCCCCGGGGTCGAGATCAGTGGAGTCGTTCCGTTGACCGTCGAAGAACTGATCGCTTTGGTCAGCCTTCCGCAACTGCGCATTACGGCGCCGGTTCCACCCGGTACGGCACCTATCCAGCCCGGTTGCCAAGGATCGACACTCGACCCGTCCGGGCGGAAGCTGGATCGTGGCACCGTCGACGAGCTGGGAAGAGCTCTCCAATCAGGTTGGCGTGCGGCACCTCCCGGAATGCCAGTTCTCGAACCTGCGCTCGGGAGATTGGTTCTGGCCGAGAGCGACACCACGACCGCCTGTCAGGATCTTGTAGCGCGATCGGGCGGCAACGAGTCGGATCTGACTATTTCGATCACCAGCGGGCAGCCACTTCCCAAGGCGCCGAACAAGTACGACCCTTCGTACGACGGGCATCCGAAATCGGTGGTGACCGCCGAGGACGGCGCTGTGATCGTGCGCGACGAGCGTCATTACTCGGTCATGCCGATGGGGAATGGTGAAGGCACTCGCGAGGCAACGAGTGAACAGAGTCGGTCGGTAACGCTGACACAGCCCAATGGAACGCGGGTGTCGGTTCGTTCGTCGGCGGCGTCGCCGAACATGCCGATGACATACGAGCAATTGGAATTTCTCGCAACGATCGACGGGCTGGAGATTCGATGACCGAGCGGTTCTCTCCACGGGCACGTCTGGGCATCGCGGCACTTGCCGCGATAGTCACCGTTACCGCAGCAGTGGTCACCGTGATCGATGCCGGGAATCGTGCCCATTCCGTTGACGTCGGGGCGCCGCTGTGGGCCGTCGACGCCGCCGAGGTTCTCGGACGGGAGTTCGCGGTCTTTCGCAGCCCGCTCGGCGGAAGCGAATTCAACATGGAGATGGGCGGATTCATCGACGCGGGCTCGATAGTGGTGACAATGGCAGGTATGCCGGACCGGCAGTCCTACTCCCTCGACGACGCGGAACTCGTTGCGCTCGATGCCGAAGACGGCTCGGTGCGCTGGCGCGCGTCGGCCGTCGATATCGGCGGGTGTTCTCCGGCATTGCTGGACGGTTCGCTGCTGTGCTACTCCGGGCCGTATGTCACTGCCTCCGCGTACTCGGTTTTCGACATCGAGAGCGGCGAGCGTCGAGACGTTGTCACGCCGTGGTCACCGATCATCGCGGTTGTCTCGGGCGATGACGTCCTGGCCCTCGAGGGTGATATCGAGAGCAACGACGTTCGTGTCCACAGTGGAAGCGTCGACGATCCGGAAGCCAACTGGTCCAAGGCATTCGACGTCGGCGGATCGTGGGAATCCGGTTACGTCGAGCCGGTGATGTCGGTGCGCGGCGATCTGGGCCTGATTTCCCTCGACGAGACTCTGGGTTTCGATCCGGAGACCGGCGATCAACGGTGGTTGTACGGCTACACCACGTGCTCGACCACGCACACATCCTCTGACGGTGTCACTTTGGTTTTAGAACGTGATTGCCAGAACGATGGGCAAGCGACAAGAGCGTACGCAATTGATCAGTACGGGCACGAATTTGCCAGGGCGGATTTCGTGTCTTCCGGATCGGGATCGTATTTCAGTTTGCGTTACAGCCGTGACCAACCTGCCGGGGATTCGACTCCGATCATTCTGGGGGACAGCGGCTTCGACAGAAAGACCGGAGAGAAGCTGTGGACCAACCAGGAGGTGCTCGGTTCTGCGCAATCCTTGGCGGTGATCGGAGATGTGGTTGCTGTGACGAGCGCCGACGGTACGATCCGGTTCGTTGATCTGTCCAACGGGGAGGTCCTGTGGGATACCCGTACCGAACGTACCGGCGAGATTCTGTGGGACGGTGATCTCGTCGTAGACGAAGGAATTGTGTACGGAGTGAATCCTCGAACAGGTCAGCGCACCTGGGAGGTTCGCGTGGAACCGGATGGAGACGATGGTGTTGGCACCTGGGTGCAACCGCGCGAGTTGTGGGGAGGAGAGCGGGTGCTGTTGCGCTCGAGTGAGGACCGCATCACTGCGTTGAAGCGCTCGTAAGTGCACCGGCCTGCGGCGCCGGGATGCTCTTTCCGGTGAAGGGATCAATCTCCTCGAGCGGTGGAATTCCTGGCGGCGCTCACACCGGTGACGGTTGATTGCGACAAGATAACTACAAGGTGTCCGGCGTGGTGGAAATCGAACTTCTTCAGTGCTCCATGGCATCGTCAATGTGGATTGCTGATGAGTCGCCACGTGTAGTGTGCTGTGTGTCGGTCGCATCTGGCGGCCGTGTATTTCAGGTTGCATCTCGGACAATAATTTGGACAACAGGCGACTGTTACCTGTAACTGTGGTTATTGTTCGACTGGGCGGAGATTTTTCGGCCGCACGCATGCACGACATGTGAGAGGGGCTGTCATGGGACAGATCATCGGAACCATTATTTTCGGTGCAGTAATCGGAATCCTTGCGCGCCTGGTGCTGCCAGGTAAGCAGCAGTACGGGATGATCATCACCATCGTCCTCGGTGTCGCCGGTGCATTGATCGGATACTGGGTGTGGGGCGCCATCTCGGACAAGGGTGATACCGGCGGAATCGACTGGATTCGCTGGATCATCAGCATCGCGGCAGCTGCAGTTCTGTCCCTCGGCTACAGCGCCGTGACGGGCAAGAAATAGGCATATCGCTTGGTCTGAAAAGTGCGCCCTCCCCATAGAGGAGGGCGCACTTTTGCCTGGGCAGAAATCTGTCTAGGCAGTGATCAGAGCCCGCGTTGTAGACGCAGGGCATTGAGAAACTGAGTCGGCAGTTCGAGTTCGACGCTCTCGTCGTCGGGATGAGGGAGAGCTTTGATCTTGGCGAACTCGTCGTTGAGTCGCTCCATCTTGACGTCCAGACGGTGTGCGGCGGCTGCGGCTTCGGTGAGCTCGTCGAGCAGTTCGGCCGGCACGTCCCGGTTGTACTTGTAGTAGATCTTGTGCTCGAGACTGGCCCAGAAATCCATTGCGATGGTACGGATCTGGAGTTCGATCGGCACGTAAGAGACGCGGTCGCTCATGAAGACGGGCACTTCGACTATGAGGTGCAGACTCTTGTAGCCGTTGGGCTTGGGGTTCGCGATGTAGTCCTCGCGCTCGATCACCCGCAGATCCGACTGGCTGGTGAGCATTTCGGCGATCCGATAGGTGTCGGAAATGAAGCTGCAGGTAATGCGCACGCCGGCGATGTCGAAGATGTTCTTCGAGATGTCCTCGATGGTGATCGGAATGCCGAGTCGCTCGGCCTTGCGCATGATGCTCTCCGGTGTCTTCACCCGAGATGCGACGTGTTCGATCGGACTGTACTGATTGATGTGGGTGAACTCGTCCTTGAGGATATTCACCTTGGTCATCAGTTCGGCGATACCGAATTGGTACAGCATCATGAATCGGGAGAACTCGGTTCGCAGTTCGGCGAAATCTGTTCGACTGATTCCACTACTGTCTTCCACGTTCGGCACGGCACCCTCATCTGTTAGCTGGTGCAACCAGTCTGCCACTGATTTTGCAGTGTCCGGTTCAGGGTGTGCGTAGTGCGGCGAGCGTCATAGCGCGCAGGACGCGGCGCGTTCGGGCAGGCGACGCCGGGTTGGCGCTGTGCGGAGTTGAGTTGATCAGGCCGAATGTGGCGTGGGCCTTGATTCGCGCGTCCGCTTCGTCGAGCGTCGGATCGAGCTGTTCGAGGACTCCGACCCACAGTTCCACGTATTTGCGCTGCGTCTGGCGGACTTGCCGTCGCGCGTCGGCCGGCAGGCTTTCGAGGTCGCGATCCTGGATGCGGATCAGGTCCGGTTCACCGAGTGCGAAGTCGAGATGGAACTCTACGAGGGCGTCGAGCGCTGACGTCGGGGAGTCGGCTGTCTCGGTTGCGGCCGAACCGCCCTCGTACAACCGGGTGCTGATCCCGACGAGTAGTTCGACCAGGACGGCATCCTTGTTGGGGAAGTGCCGGTAGACGGCAGGTCCGCTGATTCCGGCGGCGGCGCCGAGATCTTCGAGTCGAACGCTCACGAATCCACGTTCGGCGATCAGGCGTGCGGCGGCGCCGAGGAGTTGACGTCTGCGATCCGCCTTCATCTGATCGCGCCGGGTCGGAGCCGTTACCTGCTCAGAGGGCATTCTTTTGATCTTTCTTCGCGTGTGACCTGGACAACTCAGTTAATCATAGTTAATCTAGTTTCAGTTATCGAGCATTAACTCATGGCGAAGGCGGCGGGATGACTCCCAGTGGAATCACGCAAGGGTCGGGATACCGATCCGATCACACCGTTCTGGTGGAAGAACTGAAGAAGAAACTGGCTCAAGCCGCCCTCGGCGGCAACCAGAAATCGAGGGATCGGCACGTCAGTCGAGGAAAACTGCTTCCTCGGGATCGGGTGGATTCACTGCTCGATCCGGGCAGTCCCTTCCTGGAGTTGTCCCCGCTGGCCGCAAACGGCCTGTACGACGACGAGTGCCCCGGTGCCGGCGTGATTACAGGAATCGGCCGGGTGTCGGGGCGCGAATGTGTCATCGTCGCCAACGACGCAACGGTCAAGGGTGGCACGTACTACCCGATGACGGTGAAGAAGCATCTGCGTGCGCAGGAAGTGGCGTTGCAGAACAACCTTCCCTGCATCTACCTGGTCGACTCCGGCGGCGCCTTCCTGCCGCGTCAGGACGAAGTCTTTCCGGACCGTGAGCACTTCGGCCGGATCTTCTTCAACCAGGCAACCATGAGCGCCAAGGGGATTCCCCAGATCGCTGCAGTTCTCGGTTCGTGCACCGCCGGCGGCGCCTACGTACCGGCAATGAGCGACGAGGCCGTCATCGTTCGTAATCAGGGCACCATCTTCCTCGGCGGACCGCCGCTGGTGAAGGCTGCGACCGGCGAGATCGTGACAGCCGAGGAGCTTGGCGGCGGCGACCTGCACTCCAAGGTTTCGGGCGTCACCGACCATCTTGCCGAGGACGACCGCGACGCACTTCGGATCGTGCGCAACATCATTGCCACACTTGGCCCCCGCTCCGAGCGCCCCTGGGACGTGATCTCGACAGTTCCGCCCGTCGCCGACCAGAGCGAACTCTACGACGTCGTCCCGACCGATCCCCGTACGCCGTACGACGTTCACGAGGTGATCACCAAGCTCGTTGACGGTGGCGCGTTCCAGGAGTTCAAGGCTGAATACGGCAAGACGCTCGTGACCGGTTTCGCCCACATCGAAGGCCATCCGGTCGGCATCATCGCCAACAACGGCGTGCTCTTCGGCGAATCCGCCATGAAGGGTGCACATTTCATCGAACTGTGCGACAAGCGCAGTGTTCCGCTGTTGTTCCTGCAGAACATCGCCGGCTTCATGGTGGGACGCGATTACGAGGCCGGCGGCATCGCCAAGCACGGAGCCAAGATGGTCACGGCCGTCGCGTGTGCACGGGTTCCTAAGCTGACGGTGGTCATCGGCGGTTCGTACGGCGCGGGCAACTACTCCATGTGTGGACGCGCGTATTCGCCTCGCTTCCTGTGGATGTGGCCCAACGCGCGCATCTCGGTCATGGGCGGCGAGCAGGCCGCGTCGGTGCTCTCGACAGTTCGCAGCGAACAGCTCGACAGCGCTGGTAACCCGTGGTCGGCTGACGACGAAGAAGCGTTCAAGGCGCCGATCCGTGAGCAGTACGAGGCGCAGGGCAATCCGTACTACTCCACTGCTCGACTCTGGGACGACGGCGTGATCGACCCGGCAGATACCAGAACTGTTCTCGGCCTGGCTCTCTCGGTGTGTGCAAACGCGCCGATCGAGCCGGTCTCCTACGGCGTCTTCAGGATGTGAGAGAGATGACTGAGCTTCGCACCATAGATACCGTCCTCGTTGCCAACCGTGGTGAGATCGCTGTTCGTGTGATTCGCACGTTGCGCGAGTTGGGAATTCGCAGCGTTGCCATCTACAGCGACGCCGACGCCAATGCGCGCCACGTCCGAGAAGCCGATACTGCCGTCAACATCGGTCCTGCACCGGCGCGCGAGAGCTACCTCGTCATCGACAAGGTGATCGACGCCGCCAAGGCCACCGGTGCCCAGGGTATTCACCCGGGTTACGGCTTTCTGTCGGAGAATTCGGCTTTCTCGGCAGCCTGTGCCGCGGCCGGGATCGCGTTCCTCGGGCCAAACGAGCGTGCCATCGAGGTGATGGGCGACAAGATCACCGCAAAGAACGCGGTGGCGGCATTCGACGTCCCGGTGGTTCCGGGTATCGCTCGCCCGAATCTGACCGACGAAGAACTGATCGCGGCAGCTGAGGACATCGGTTACCCGGTACTCGTCAAGCCTTCGGCAGGCGGCGGCGGTAAGGGTATGCGGTTGGTCGAAGATCCGGCCAATCTGGCGGAAGCGCTGCGCAGCGCTCGCCGCGAGGCCGCGTCGTCGTTCGGTGACGACACGCTGTTCCTCGAACGATTTGTCCTGCGGCCCCGGCACATCGAGGTCCAGGTTCTCGCCGATCAGCACGGCAACGTCGTTCACCTCGGTGAGCGTGAGTGCAGCCTGCAGCGACGTCACCAGAAGGTCATCGAAGAGGCGCCGTCACCCCTGCTGGATCAGGTGACGCGCGACCGCATCGGCGCAGCAGCGTGCAATACCGCTCGCAGCGTCGACTACACCGGTGCCGGTACCGTCGAGTTCATCGTTTCGGCCGACAAGCCGGACGAGTTCTTCTTCATGGAGATGAACACCCGACTGCAGGTCGAGCACCCGGTCACCGAAATGGTCACCGGACTCGACCTGGTCGAGTGGCAGGTACGCGTCGCGGCCGGGGAGAAGCTGGCTTTCGAGCAGAGCGACATCACCTTGACCGGGCACGCCATCGAAGCCCGCGTGTACGCCGAAGATCCGGGACGCGGATTCCTACCGACCGGTGGCAGCGTCGTCGGTCTCGTCGAGCCGTCGGGATCGGGCGTACGCGTCGATTCGGGCCTGCTCGAGGGAACCGTCGTCGGCAGCGACTACGACCCGATGCTCAGCAAGGTCATCGCACACGCTTCCGACCGCGCCGGTGCTTTGCGCAAGCTCGATCGTGCGCTCGGCGACACCGCGGTTCTCGGCGTGGTCACCAACATCGAATTTGCACGCTTCCTCCTTGCCGATCCGGATGTGATCGCGGGCAACCTCGATACCGGCCTCCTCGATCGTCGGGTTGAAGACTTTGTCGCGGCAGACGCCACGGACGAGGTCCTCATTGCCGCTGCGGCCTATCGCTGGCTGGCACGGTGGACGACTGCAGCATCGGTAGACCCTTGGGACGTTCCCAGCGGATGGCGCGTGGGGACTCCGGCTCCGACCAGCATCCGCCTGTCGGCCGGAACCCGGATTGCGCATGTGTCGATAGTCGGGACTCCCACAGACGCAAAGGTCGAGGTCGAAGGATCGCAGCCGCAGGCTTTCAGTGCCGGCTTGACGGGATCGGAACTGGCTGTGGTGATCGACGGGCGTCGGCGCACGTTTGTCGTGGCCGAGACCGAGGGTGGGTTGTGGCTGGCCGGCGGCGGAACCTGGCATGTCCGCGAAGTTGCCGAGGTCAGCGTCCGAGGCGACGACGCGCACGCCGGTGATGCCGAAATCGCAAGTCCGATGCCGGGTGCGGTGATCGCGGTCAACGTCGAGAACGGCGCAGCCGTGTCGGCGGGGCAGTCACTGGTGGTCGTCGAGGCCATGAAGATGGAGCACTCGCTGACCTCGCCGATCGACGGAACCGTGGAAGTGCTTGTCCGTCAGGGCGATCAGGTGATGGTGGATCAGATTCTGGCCCGCGTCGTACCCACCGCCGAAGCAGACACTGCAGAAGAAGACACCGAGAACACGACTCAGAAGGAAGAAGCCTGATGTCCGATTACCTTGCCACCGGAGCGCTTCCGGACGAGTACCAGCAGTTGGCCAAGACCGTTGCGGACTTCGCCAAGACAGTTGTGGCGCCGGTTGCCGCCGAGCACGACGCCAATCACACCTTCCCGTACGAGGTTGTTGCCGGGATGGCGGAGATGGGCCTGTTCGGTCTGCCGTTCCCCGAGGAGTACGGCGGAATGGGCGGCGACTACTTTGCCCTGTGCCTCGCGCTCGAGGAATTGGGCAAGGTGGATCAGAGTGTTGCGATCACTCTCGAAGCCGGAGTGTCCCTCGGCGCCATGCCGATCTACCGATTTGGCAACGACGCGCAGAAGGAAGAGTGGCTGCCGCAGCTCACCAGCGGAAAGTCGCTTGCCGCCTTCGGATTGACCGAGCCTGGCGCCGGTAGCGACGCCGGTGGAACCAAGACCACCGCCAAGTTCGACAGCGGCGAGTGGATCATCAACGGCAACAAGCAGTTCATCACCAACTCGGGCACCGACATCACGAAGCTCGTGACGGTCACCGCGGTTACGGGTGTCAAGGACGGCGGCAAGAAGGAAATCTCGACGATTCTCGTGCCGACCACGACGCCGGGATTCACGGCTGAGCCTGCTTACAACAAGGTCGGCTGGAATGCCTCCGACACCCACCCGCTCACGTTCGCGGATGTCCGTGTCCCCGAAGAGAACCTGCTCGGTGAGCGTGGCCGCGGCTACGCGAACTTCCTGCGCATTCTCGACGAAGGTCGCATCGCCATTTCGGCGTTGAGCGTCGGTGCCGCCCAGGGTTGCGTCGACGAGTCGATCAAGTACGCGAAGGAACGCGAGGCATTCGGACGCCCCATCGGTCAGAACCAGGCCATCGCGTTCAAGATCGCGCGCATGGAAGCTCGCGCCCACGTGGCCCGCACCGCGTACTACGACGCGGCCGCACTGATGCTGTCCGGCAAGCCGTTCAAGAAGCAGGCATCCATCGCCAAGCTCATCTCCTCCGAAGCTGCCATGGACAACGCCCGCGACGCCACCCAGATCCACGGCGGATACGGATTCATGAACGAATACGCAGTCGCGCGGCACTACCGTGACAGTAAGATTCTGGAGATCGGCGAAGGCACTACCGAGGTGCAGTTGATGCTCATCGCACGTGAGGCGGGGTTGTGACGAACTCTCAGATGAACAACGCAGAGACCAAGAAGATCACTCAGCGCGGACTCTGGTTCGAGGAGTTCGAACTTGGCGCAATCTACGAACACCGCCCAGGCCGCACGGTCACCGAGGCCGACAACGTACTGTTCACGACGTTGACAATGAACACGCAGGCACTGCATCTCGACGCCGCGTACAGCGAGGACACACAGTTCGGTGTGCGCCTGGTCAATTCGATGTTCACGCTGTCGACGATCGTGGGACTTTCGGTTGCACAATTGACGCAGGGAACCATCGTGGCAAATCTCGGGTTCTCGGACATCAGTTTCCCGAAGCCGCTCTTCCACGGCGATACCCTGTATGCGGAGACGTTGATCGCCGACAAGCGTGAATCGAAGAGCCGCCCGGGTGAAGGCATCGTGACGTTGGTCCACACCGGTCGTAATCAGCACGGCGACGTCGTGGCCGTGGCAACTCGTAAAACGTTGGTGCAGTTGAGGCCGCAAGGAGAATCGTCGTGACGTGGATTCCGCCGGGGCCGGCGTGGTTGTTCTGCCCGGCAGATCGCCCGGAGCGCTATGCAAAAGCTGCGGCGGCAGCCGACGTTGTCATTCTCGACCTCGAGGACGGCGTTGCCGCTGACGACAAGGAGGCAGCGCGCACCGCGCTGATCGACACACCGCTCGACCCGGAACGCACGGTGGTGCGCGTCAATCCCGTCGGCACTCGCGAGCACGAACTCGACCTGCTTGCCCTCGACGGCACGCATTACACGCGTTTGATGCTCTCCAAGTGCGAATCGGCCGACGACGTTCTCTCGCTGGCCCCCGCCGAGGTCGTTGCGTTGGTCGAGTCGCCGCTCGGCGCACTGGCCGTGCAGGAAATCGCTCTGGCGGCCAACACCATCGGCGTGATGTGGGGCGCTGAGGACCTGATCGCCGGTCTCGGAGGCAATGCCAGTCGTCATCAGGACGGTTCGTACCGCGACGTTGCGAGGCACGTTCGCTCGAATACCTTGCTGGCAGCGAAGAGCTACGGCCGACTGGCTGTCGATTCCGTGTACCTCGACATCAAGGACCTGGTCGGACTTGGCGTCGAATCCGCCGACGCCGTTGCCGTCGGGTTCGACGTCAAGGTTGCGATTCACCCCAGCCAGGTTGATGTCATCCGCGCAGCGTTCGCGCCGTCGGAGTCGGAAATCGACTGGGCACAAAGGGTTCTTGCGGCAGTGGCCCATGAACGTGGTGTGTTTGCCTTCGAAGGCAAGATGGTGGACGCGCCCGTTCTGCGTCACGCCGAGAAACTGCTGCATCGCGCCGGTATCCTCCCCGAGTAAGGAGAACAACGCATGAGCAAAGTTGTGAGTTCGGCACTCGACGCGGTTGCCGACATCGCCAGCGGGTCCACTCTGGCCGTCGGTGGGTTCGGACTGTGCGGAATTCCCGACGCCTTGATCGCGGCTATCGCCGAGGGTACCGCCACCGATCTGGAAGTGTTCTCCAACAACTGTGGTGTCGACGATTACGGTCTCGGAATTCTCCTGAGTGCTCATCGCATTGCCCGGGTGACGGCGTCGTACGTGGGGGAGAACAAAGAGTTTGCACGCCAGTACCTTTCGGGTGAGCTCGAAGTGGAGCTGACGCCGCAGGGGACTCTGGCAGAGCGTCTGCGTGCGGGCGGCGCCGGCATCCCGGCGTTCTACACGCCGGCCGGCGTGGGCACGCCCATCGAAGAGGGCGGGTTGCCCTGGCGTTACAACTCCGACGGATCCATTGCCGTCGCTTCTCCGCCCAAGGCGACCGCCGTTTTCGGGGATCGCCGCTATGTGTTGGAAGAATCGATTACCGCGGATTTTGCATTGGTGCATGCCGACTACGGCGATACCGAAGGCAACCTCGTCTTCAACAAGACCGCGATGAACTTCAATCCTCTTGCCGCAATGGCTGGTCGGATCACCATCGCACAGGTGGAACATCTGGTCGAGCCCGGCGAAATCGACCCGGCACACGTTCACCTTCCCGGTGTGTTCGTCCAGCGGGTCGTACATACGGGTGTGCAAGACAAGAGGATCGAGAAGCGAACCGTCTCAGGAGGCACCAAGTGACCAGTTCGGAGGAAACTCGTGTCGGTTGGACTCGCCACGAGATGGCCGCACGTGCGGCTGCGGAGATGCGGCCGGGCGAATACGTCAATTTGGGAATCGGACTGCCGACACTGATCCCGAGCTATCTTCCTGAGGGCGTGAGGGTCGTACTGCACAGCGAGAACGGCATCCTTGGCACCGGGCCGTACCCGACCGAGGATCAGGTCGACGCCGACCTCATCAACGCGGGCAAGGAAACCGTCACCGTCAATCCAGGCGCCGCGTTCTTCGACTCTGCACTGTCCTTCGGCATGATTCGTGGCGGCCACATCGATACTGCCGTTCTCGGTGGCATGCAGGTGTCGAGTACCGGTGATCTCGCCAACTGGATGGTGCCCGGCAAGATGGTCAAGGGCATGGGCGGCGCGATGGATCTTGTCCACGGCGCTCGCCGCGTGATCGTGGTGATGGAGCATACCGACCGGGAGGGAAACCCGAAGATCCTCGAGCGGTGCACTTTGCCGTTGACGGGCCAAGGTGTGGTACATCGCATCATCACCGATCTGGCCGTGCTGGATGTCACACCGGAGGGCATTGCGCTGGTGGAGCTGGCACCGGGCGTCAGCGCTGAGTATCTGCAGAATGTGACGGGCGTTACGCTCGTGTGAATGAGTTGTGAGGTACGGAGAAACGCGTCGGCGCATAGTCGGCGCGTTTCTTCGTGAGTAGGACCCGACCGAAGTCCGAACCGGCTGACGGCGGTCGATTTGTCTGGATAAAAAGGCCCGTGAACAGCGCGATTCCTCGCGAATTGCCGAGCCTGTACATTTATCGGGCGGTTACGCGGGGATTCGCGCGCGCGATAGGCCCGTGCGCGGAACTGCTTCGATCGTGCCCGTCGGAACGGTAGTGAGGGAGGGGGTTGTCCGCTGCGATTGTCGGATCCTGAGACGAGCCTTCGCGGTGGGCGAATTGTGGCTTGTTGCTGTAACGAACCTTCACTTCAAACTCGATATGTCTGGGTGTGGCTTTGTCATGCCTGCGGCCCATCGGAGATGATGGATCGTTCTGGCTCATTGAGGGTAGATGAGATCGGTACAAGTTGTGGCGGCGAGATGTGCGTCACAGCGTGTGCGTAATGGTGTGGAAGAGAGGCTGTGGGCGTGAAGTCGCTGGGAAACGGAAAACTGGAGAGCGGTAAGTCGGAGGTCGGCAGCTCGCCGGAAGAAGTTCAGCGATCTGGCGCATTCCCACTCTCGGCCGCACAGCTCGGTATGTGGTTCGCGCAGCACCTCGATCCCAGCGTCCCCGTCAACATCGCGCAGTACGTCGAACTTCGTGGCGCGTTGCAGCTGAACGTGCTCCGGGCGGCGTGCGCCGACGCCGGCCGCGAAATCGGTTCGGCCTTCGTTCGGATCATCGAAGTCGATGCACAGCCTTTCCAGATCATCGACGACACCCTTGACGACTCGGTCGGCTATGTCGACGTCCGCAGTGAGGCCGACCCCCACGACGCGGCAATGCGGTGGATGCGCGCAGACCGAAGCCGTCCCGTGGACATGCTCGAAGACCGGTTGATCTCGGCAACCATCCTGCGCCTCGAACAGGACCGCTACTACTGGTACACCCGGGTCCATCACACGATCCTCGACGGTTTCGGCGCGTCCACATTTGTCACTCGAGTCGCCGAGTTGTACTCGGCCCGCGTCGAAGGCCGTGAGCCCACGCCCAACGAGGCATCCGACCTGCGCGACGTGTACGAGGTCGACAACACCTACCGCAATTCCCATCGGTTCGACACCGACCGCACTTTCTGGGCCGAGAAGATCGCCGACCTCGACGAGATTTCGAGCCTGGCCGGTCGCAGCGCCCCGCCGACGCCGGTCAGCCGCATCAACAGTGCGGCGCTGTCCAACCATGTGGAAGCGTTGCTCGCGCGATTCCTCGAACGCGTCGAGAAGACGACGGTCGCCGGCACGGTGGTCGCAGCGTTTGCCGCGTACCTGGCCCAGATGACCGGAAGCGAGGACGTGTCGCTGTCGCTGCCCGTCTCGGGCCGCACCACGGCAGTGCTCCGCCGATCCGGCGGAATGGTGTCCAACGTGGTGCCATTGCGCTTGAGGATCACCTCGACGACAACCGTCCAGGAACTTCTCGACGCTGTTGGCAGTGAGATGTCGGGCGCCCTGCGCCATCAGCGATACCGGCACGAAGACATGGTCCGCGACGGTGACGGACCAGGTCAGGGCGGATTCTTCGGCCCGTGGATCAACATCATGATGTTCTCCACCGAACTTGCCTTCGGGCCACTGGTCGGTGAATTACACATCCTGTCAACGGGTTTGATCGAAGACCTCGGTGTCAACCTGTACCAGAGCGTCGGCGACACCCGGACGCACATCGACTTCGAGTCGAATCCCAACCTCTATTCGGCGTCGGTCGCCGAGCGTAACCACTCGCGCTTTGTCGAGTTCCTCGAAAAGTTCATCTCCGCCGAAACATCTCGCCGAGTGTGGGACCTGCCCATTGCGTCCGAAGAGGAGCGCAAGAAAGTCGCGCTCTGGAATCGCACCGGGTACCACGTACTTTCGCAGTCCATCACCGAGCCGTTCGAGCGTCAGGTCGATCGAACCCCGGACGCCACCGCGCTGATCTTCGAGGGGAGCTCACTCACCTACGCGGAGTTCGACGCGAAGGTCAACGGCCTCGCTCGCAAGCTCATCGACATGGGTGTTGGTCCGGAATCCCTTGTGGGATTGGCTATTCGGCGTTCCCTCGACCTCATGGTCGGACTGTATGCGATTGCAAAGGCCGGCGGCGCTTGGGTGCCGGTCGATCCAGACCATCCGGCAGATCGAACGGCGTACATCCTCGATTCCGCACGGCCGGTGTGTGTTCTGACCACCGCTCGGGATCAGGTGGACCTGCCGCTCGGAACCCGAGTTCTCGAAATCGACCAACTCGACGACGCGGAACTCGACACCAGTCCAGTCACGGATTCGGATCGGGTGTCGCCCCTGCGGTATTCGAATACGGCCTATGTCATCTACACGTCGGGTTCGACCGGTCGCCCGAAGGGCGTTGCGGTCACACATGCGGCGATCAACAACCAGCTCCAGTGGATGAACTCCGAGTACCACCTCGGCGCATCGGACGTATACCTGCAGAAGACAGCTACTACGTTCGACGTGTCTCTGTGGGGATTCTTCATGCCATTGCGGGTCGGTGCGACCCTCGTGGTCGCGACCCCCGACGGCCATCGTGACCCGATGTACGTGGCTGCCAAGATTGCCGAGCATCGTGTCACCGTCACGGACTTCGTCCCGTCGATGCTCACCTTGTTCACCGCGAATGCCCCTGCCGGGTCATGTGATTCACTGCGCCACGTCTTTGTCATCGGTGAGGCATTGCCGCCCGAGACGGCTACGGCCTTCCGTGAACTGTGCAGCGCGGATCTGCACAACCTGTACGGCCCCACCGAAGCTGCGGTCTCGGTAACCTACTACGAGGCGCGCAGGTCCGACACTACGTCGGTCCCGATCGGCTTGCCGCAGTGGAATACTCAGGCCTACGTGCTCGATTCGCACCTCCGCGCAACGCCGATCGGCCAGCCGGGCGAGCTGTACCTCGCCGGAGTGCAGTTGGCCCGCGGATACGTCGGTCGACCTGACCTCAGCTCCGATCGTTTTGTGGCAAACCCCTACGGTCCCGCCGGGGAACGGATGTACCGAACCGGCGACCTCGTGCGTCGACGTGACGACGGAAACCTCGACTACATCGGACGCACCGACTTCCAGGTGAAGTTCCGCGGCCAGCGCATCGAGCTCGGCGAGATCGAGACCGTGCTGCTCGCGCATCCCGACGTCTCGCAGGCCGTCGTGTTGGTGGTGCAGACACCGACCGGCGACCAGTTGGTCGGCTACATCGTGCCGGGTCCTGGCCGTTCCGTTGATTCGGCTGCTTTGAGCGAATTTGCGGGTCGAAGCCTGCCTTCGTACATGGTTCCGGCTGCACTGATGGTCTTGGAAGCGTTGCCGCTCAACACGAGTGGCAAGCTTGATCGCGCAGCGCTCCCGGAACCTGTCTTCGCCAGCGCCAAGCAGTACCGGGAACCGCGCACCGATACCGAGCGAGTTGTCGCCGACGTCTTTGCCGACGTCCTCGGTGTGGAGCAAGTGGGTCTCGACGACGATTTCTTCGAGCTCGGTGGAAACTCCTTGGTGGCAACACAAGTGGTCACCAGAGTGGGCTCCGCGATGGGTGTCCAACTCGGTGTGCGCGAGCTCTTCGAATCGACCACAGTGGCGACGCTTGCCGCGCGGGCCGAATTGCTGGCGGGAAATGTTCGGCCGCTGGCGCCACTCGTCGCAAAGCCGCGTCCCGACGTCATTCCGGTGTCCTTGGCGCAGCAGCGAATGTGGTTCCTCAACAAGCTCGACCCGTCGACGCCGGTTTACAACCTTCCGTTCACGGTGCGATTGACCGGCGCTGTCGATCCCGCGACCTTGCACGCCTCGGTGATGGATCTTCTCGAGCGGCACGAGTCGCTCCGCACGCTCTATCCCGACACCGACGGCACCGCGCAGCAGGTGATTCTGCCGATCGACCAGGTGTCCATCGATCTCACTCCGCGGCGAATCTCCAAGCGTGAGGTGCAGGCCGCCGCTGTCGAGATCGCCGGACGCGGATTCGACGTGGCAACCGAGATCCCGTTGCGCGTCACGTTGTTCGAGGTCACAGCCACCGATTTTGTCCTTGTCATGGTGCTGCACCACATCGCAGCAGACGGCTTGTCGTTCCGTCCGCTGGCCCGTGATCTCCTGGTCGCGTACTCCGCACGTAGCGAGCACACCGCACCGGCCTGGACGCCGCTGCCCGTGCAGTACGCGGATTATGCGCTCTGGCAACGCGCCGCCCTGGGATCCGAAGATGATCCTTCGTCGGAGTCTGCACGTCAGATCGCCTTCTGGCGTGAGTCACTCGCTGGGCTTCCCGACCAGCTGGATCTGCCGACCGACCGCCCCCGCCCGGCCGTTGCCTCCAATCGCGGTGCCAAGCACCACTTCCACATCAGTGAGCGCACGACGCGCAAATTGAACGCGTTGGCACGTTCGAAGAACGCGTCGCTCTTCATGGTCCTGCAAACGGCGTATGCGGCGCTGCTCAGCCGACTCAGCGGTACCTCGGATATTGCCGTCGGCGCTCCTGTCGGCGGTCGAAGCGACGAAGCGCTGAGCGATGTCATCGGTATGTTCGTGAATACCTTGGTGTTGCGGACCGAGGTAGACGCAGGCGAAACGTTCGAAGACTTGCTTGCCCGGGTGCGCGAGTCGGGACTGAGCGCCTACGGACACGCGGACGTGCCGTTCGAGCGTCTTGTCGAGGTCCTGAATCCGGCGCGGTCCCAGTCGCGTCATCCGTTGTTCCAGGTCGCGTTGACCGCCGAGATCAGTGGACGTCGCCAGTTGCAGTTCTCGGGGATCACTGCGGTCGCCACCGAACTGGAAGTTCCGGTCGCCAAGTTCGATCTCGAGCTGATGGTGTCGGAAAATCCTGAAGGAAGCGATGATTCAGATGTCCTGGACGCTACCTTCACCTATGCCACGGATCTGTTCGATGCATCGACCGTAGCTACGTTCGCCACTCGCTTCGTCCGGATTCTCGACGCGGTCACGGCTCGGCCGGCGACCACGGTCGGAGATCTCGAACTGCTCTCGCCGACTGAATTCGTCGACCTCACTTATGTCGCGTCCGACGACGCGATGCCGCGAGCGAGCCTGGCCGACATCCTCACTGCAGGTACGGCTGATCCGGAATCGGTCGCAGTGCGATTCGAGGGACGTTCGGTTACCTACCGTGAGCTCGACGAGCAGTCGTCACGGTTGGCCCGGGCGCTCATTGCACGTGATATCGGTCCGGAAACCACTGTTGCGCTGGCATTTCCACGGTCTTATGACATGGTTCGCGCGGTGTGGGCAGTGGCAAAGACCGGCGCCGCCTACGTTCCGGTAGATCCGAACTACCCGGACGACCGTGTTCGCCACATGCTGTCGGATTCCGCGGCACGAATCGGTTTGACGTCATCGGAGTTCCTGGGACAGCTGCCTGCCGCCACCGAATGGTGGGCACTGGACGATCCGTCCACCGTGAACCTCGTCGACGCCCAATCGGGTGCCACGGTCGTCGATTCCGAACGAACCACGCCGCTGCGCGACGAACATGTTGCGTACCTGATCTACACCTCCGGTTCTACCGGAAAGCCCAAGGGTGTCAGCGTTACCCACGGCGGGCTCCGTGGTGTTCGTGATGCCGCGCAGCGTCGGTACGGGGTCGACGAGGAGTCCCGGTTCCTGCACATCTGTTCACCGAGTTTCGATCCGTCGGTTCTCGAATGGATGGTGGCATTCTCCGCCGGCGCCACCCTTGTCATCGTTCCACCGGCGATCATCGGTGGCCCCGAACTGACCACACTGTTGCGCGACGAGCATGTCACCCACGCGATCATCACGCCCGCAGTGCTCGGCACGATGGACGCAGCCGAGCTGCCGGAGTTGGCCGTAGTCTCTGTCGGCGGCGACGTGACCACACCGGAACTGCTGGCAACGTGGGCACCGGGACGCGAGTACTTCAACGGTTACGGTCCTACCGAAACCACCATCATTTCGTCGTACGGGCACCTCACGGCAGGTCTGCCAATCGACATCGGCCGCCCCGTCGAGGGAATGTCGGCGCTTGTCCTCGATGAGCGACTTCACCCCGTCCCGGTCGGCACCAGGGGTGAACTCTATTTTGCGGGTGCGGCATTGGCCCGTGGGTACCACGATCGCTACGCGCTGACATCGGAGCGGTTTGTCGCCAACCCGTACTCGTCGGACGGCTCCCGGATGTACCGCACCGGCGACGTCGTGCGGTGGACCGGCACTTCTCGCGAGGGTGAGCAGGGCGTCCTGGAGTACATGGGCCGCAGCGACTTCCAGGTCAAGGTGCGTGGTTTCCGCATCGAACTCGGCGAGATCGACGCCGCGCTGACAGCACACGAGGACGTTCGTTTCGCCGTGACTCTGGGCCGTGAAGGCATCGCGGGAGTCATGGCCCTGGTCTCTTATGTCCAACTCGAAGGCGATGCGAGTTTCGACGCCGAACGCCTCGCGGGTTTTGTCGGTGAATCCCTGCCGAGTTACATGGTTCCGTCGGTCATCATGGCCTTGGACGAGGTTCCGCTGACTCCGGTCGGAAAGCTCGACCGGGACGCGCTGCCGGAGCCGGTGTTCGAGGTGCGTGAATTCCGCGCGCCCACAACGCCGGTCGAGGAAATCGTCGCACAGATCATTGCCGATGTTCTCGGGGTGGAACGAGTCGGACTCGATGACGACTTCTTTGCTCTCGGTGGCAACTCGCTCGTCGCCACGCAGGTCACCTCGCGCTTGGGCGCTGCACTCGACACCACGGTGCCGGTCCGCACATTGTTCGACGTGTCGAGCGTCGAGGCACTCGCCGCACGGGTGGAGACACACGCGGGCAGCGGTGGGCGCACCGCACTCGTCGCGCAGCCGCGTCCGAGCAGCATTCCGTTGTCGCTCGCCCAGCAGCGCATGTGGTTCCTCAACCGCTACGACACGGCGTCTGCGGCGTACAACATCACCTTCGCGCTTCACTTGAGTGGAAATCTCGACGTCGCCGCGATGGAAGCAGCGTTCGAGGACGTGCTGGCTCGGCACGAGGTTCTTCGCACGGTGTACCCGGATGCCGAATCCGGTCCGGTGCAGTCGATTCTCGACGTCGACAATGTGTTCCAGGGTCTCGATGTGGTGTCCGTCGACACCGGTGAACTCGACGACGCCATTGCCGCAGTCGGTTCGACAGCACTCGACATCACCGTTGACGTGCCGATCCGCGTGCGTCTGTTGACGTTGAGTGACACCGAGCACGTGCTGGCGATCATGGTTCACCACATTGCCGCAGACGGGTGGTCGATGGCGCCGCTGGGCCGCGACCTGATGATTGCGTACTCGGCTCGCAAGGACGGGATTGTTCCTCAGTGGCAACCGCTTTCGGTGCAGTACGCCGACTACGCGCTGTGGCAGCGTGCGGTCCTGGGTTCCGAAGACGACGCATCGTCACTGATGTCCCAGCAGATCTCGTTCTGGAGCGAGACGCTCGCGGGTCTGCCTGACCGGATCGAACTGCCCGCCGACCGGGCTCGACCCGATGTGGCGTCGATGCGCGGCGAACGATTCGCCTTCGACATCGCGCCCGAGTTGCATGTTCGCCTCGATTCACTTGCACGGGAGCACAATGCAACGCTGTTCATGGCGCTGCATGCCGCACTTGCGCTGCTGCTCGCCCGCCTGAGTGGGACATCGGACATCTCGGTGGGTACTCCGGTCGCCGGCCGCGGCGAGGCAGCGCTCGACGATCTGGTCGGCATGTTCGTCAACACTCTGGTCCTGCGCACCGAGGTCGACACGTCGGCTCCGTTCACGGAACTGCTTGCGGCGTCGAGCGATGCCGCGCTCAGCGCATTTGCCCATGCGGACGTCCCGTTCGAGCGGTTGGTCGACGTCCTGGCTCCCGCCAGGTCCCAGGCCAGGCATCCGCTCTTCCAGGTTGTTCTCTCGTTGCAGAATCTGGCGCAGACCGAGCTGGAACTTCCCGGCCTGGCAGTCAAGGCTGCCGAGATCGACACGACAACAGCGAAGTTCGATCTCGAACTGTCGGTATCCGAGTCCATCGGAGTGCACGGCGAACTTCAGGGAATAGCCGCGGAGTTCACCTACGCTGCTGATTTGTTCGACAGCGGCACCGTCGAGGGCTTTGCTCGCCGACTGGTGCGCATTCTGGAATCCGTGGTCGCTGCCCCCGCAGTCGCTGTGGGCGACATCAATATTCTCGAGTCTTCTGAGCGGCTCGAGCTGACCGATGTGCGCGGCGCACAGGGTATTTCGGGAACACTGGCCGGAATTCTCACCGATGCCGCAGCCGTGAACCCGGACGCGCAAGCTATCAGTTACGCCGGTGAAACGATCACCTACCGTGAGCTCGACGAGCGCTCGTCCCAGGTGGCTCGTGTCTTGATCGGCCGCGGTGTCGGCGCCGAAGATCGAGTGGCCATTGCCATTCCGCGATCGGCAGATTCCGTGCTCGCGCTGTGGGCGGTAGCCAAGACCGGCGCCGCCTTTGTGCCGGTAGACCCCACCTACCCGGTTGATCGCATCACGCACATGGTCTCGGATTCCGGTGCCACAGTCGGTCTCACGACGGAAGAGTTCGTGTCAGCGCTTCCCGCCGGATCCAACTGGATCACGCTCGAAGACGCTGTCATGGCCGCGGAGTCCGGCGCACCGATTCGCGCCGAGGAGCTGCGGGGCGTCGTCCGCGCGGAAAACGCGGCATACGTCATCTACACCTCCGGTACCACCGGGCTGCCCAAGGGCGTTGTCGTCGACAACGCCGGAGTGGCGAATTTCTGTGCCGTACAGGTCGAACGTTACGAGTTGACCGCAGACGCACGGACCTTGCACTTCGCGTCTCCGAGCTTCGACGCGTCGGTGTTGGAACTGCTCATGGCATTTGGCGCCGCATCGACCATGGTGATCGCGCCGACCACCGTCTACGGCGGCGCCGAACTGGCAGAAATCCTGAACTCCGAGGCTGTGACGCACGCCTTCATCACGCCCGCCGCTTTGGCGTCGGTGGACCCGGCCGGCCTCGACGCCCTTCGCGTTGTTGTCGTCGGTGGCGAGGCAAGCCCGCGCGCTCTGGTCGCCAAGTGGGCCGTACCGCTGCCGGACGGCTCCGTACGCGGCTTCTTCAACGCATACGGTCCCACCGAATCCACAGTTGCCAGCAATATCAGTGACACGCTGACCGCATTCGACCGGATGAACATCGGTGGACCGGTTCGCGGAATGTCCGCTCGCATCCTCGACGACCGGATGCAGCCGGTCCCGGTCGGTGTTGCAGGAGAGCTCTACGTGTCGGGCATCCAGGTCGCCAGGGGATACCTGGGTCAGCCCGCTCTGACGGCAAGTCGATTTGTTGCCGACCCGTTCGGCGACGCCGGTGATCGGCTGTACCGCACCGGCGACGTCGTCCGCTGGATCGACGGCCGCACAGTGGAGTACGTGGGCCGCAGCGACTTCCAGGTGAAGATTCGTGGATTCCGCATCGAGCTGGGCGAGATCGAAGCAGCACTGTCTCGTTGCGAGGGAGTTGCACAGGCTGTTGCAGTAGTCCACACCGACGAAGAATTCGGTGATCGACTTGTCGGTTACGTGGTTCCCGATGCCGGGGCTGCCATTGAACCTGCCGCAGTGATCGATTCCGTCTCGAAATTCCTCACCGGGTACATGGTTCCCGACACAGTCCTGGTGCTCGATTCCATTCCGTTGACCACGGCAGGCAAGACCGACACCAAGGCGCTCCCGGCGCCGGCCTTCGCGGCCAAGGCGTATGTCGCGCCGGTCACCGCAGCTGAATCGATCGTGGCCCAGGTGTTCTCCGAGGTATTGGGTGTTTCGCCGGTCGGCCGTGACGACGACTTCTTCAACCTCGGCGGCAACTCTCTGATTGCAACTCGGGTTGCCGCAAGGCTGGGCGAGGCCCTCGACACCACGGTACCGGTGCGGGCGCTGTTCGAGGCGTCGACCGTACAAGCCCTTTCTGCTCGGCTCGAAGTCCATGCAGGCTCCGGCGCGGTTGCGCCGCTCGTTCCGCAGACCCGGCCGGAGCGGATCCCGTTGTCGCTTGCGCAGCAACGCATGTGGTTCCTGAACCGTCTCGAACCGGAATCCGCGGTCAACAACATTCCCGTCGCGATTCGTATCGCCGGCGATCTGGACGTGGTGGCGCTGAGCGCCGCTGTGCTCGATGTGATCGATCGGCACGAGGTACTGCGGACCGTCTACCCGGACATCGACGGCGTCGGATATCAGGAGATCCTGCCGATTGCCGACGTTGCACTCGACTTGGTACCCCAGCCGTTGACGGCTGCCGAATTGCCTACTGCCGTGACGACGTCCGCGATGGCGGGTTTCGATGTGACAGCAGATATTCCGTTGCGGGCAGCGCTGTATCGCGTCGACGAGGCTGATTACGTACTTCTGTTCGTCGTCCACCACATCTCCACCGACGGCTTCTCCATGGGACCTCTCACCCGTGACGTCATGGTCGCTTACGAGGCACGCACTCGCGGCGGCGCTCCCTCGTGGACACCGCTGCCGGTCCAGTACGCGGACTACACGCTGTGGCAGCGCGACGTACTCGGTTCCGAAGACGATCCGCAGTCCACGATGGCACGCCAGATCGAATTCTGGACCGCTACGCTCGCCGATGCTCCGGTACAGCTCGAACTACCCACGGATCGTCCACGACCGGCGCAGGCCTCGGGTCGAGGACATGCGTATACCTTCGATATCGACGCGGCGACTCATCGCGGAATGTCCGAGCTGGGCCGTGCAAACGGCGCATCGTTGTTCATGGTCGTGCACGCGGTATTCGCGTCGCTCTTCGCTCGATTGGCCGCTACGGACGACGTCACGATCGGTACTCCGGTCGCCGGTCGCGGAGACGCCGCGCTCGACGATGTTGTCGGTATGTTCGTCAACACCCTCGTGCTTCGCACCGAGGTCGGTTCCGGCGTTACATTCGAGGACTTCCTGACCCAGGTACGCGGCACCGATCTGGCCGCATTCGCGCATGCGGATGTGCCGTTCGAGCGGTTGGTCGAGGTGCTCGATCCGGAGCGGTCGAGGTCGCGTAATCCGTTGTTCCAGGTGATGTTGGCTTTCCAGAACCTGGATCGTGTCGACTTCACGCTGGGCGGGCTCGAGGTCACGACCTTCGAACCGGAGTCGGAGAGCGCAAAATTCGACCTGTCGATTACGGTCACCGAACGGGTCGGCGCCACGAATGGCGATGCCGGGCTGCAGGTGCAGATGGTCTACGCGACTGACCTGTTCGATGAAGCCACGATGGCCGCTATGGCGACGCAGTTCATTGCGTTGGCACAGGCACTCGTTGCCGACCCGAGCGTCGTGCCGAGCGATGTCGACATTGTCGACGACGTGGAACGCAGCGTGCTGTCAGGTGTATCGGCCGGGATGACAGTGCCGGCGGACTACAAGACCTTGGTCGATGTACTCGACCGAGGAGTGGCCGCTTCATCGACAGACGTCGCAGTAGTCAGCGGCGATCTCACTCTCACCTACGCCGAATTCGTTGCGCGCGTAAACCGTTTGGCGCGTCAACTGATTGATGTCGGCGTCGGCCCCGATTCGCGAGTCGCGCTCGTGATGCGCCGCTCGATCCATCAGGTGATCGGCGTGTACGCGGTACTCCGTGCCGGTGCGGCCTATGTTCCCGTTGATCCCGAGCAGCCGGCCGAACGCAATCAGTACATCGTGGAGTCGGCAGCGCCGGTCTGCGTGCTGACCACGGATTCCGAACGCGGTGACGTCCCCGCAGGGTGGCCGGTACTTGGTATCGACACCCTTGACCTGCAGAGTTACTCGCCGGCGCAGATCCGTGACGACGAGCGCCGTGCCCCGCTGCGCCCGGACAACATGGCATACGTGCTGTTCACGTCCGGATCGACGGGACGTCCGAAGGGCGTCGGAGTCACACACGCGGCCGTTGTCAACCAGTTGTCGTGGATGCAGGCCACTTACGGCCTTACTCCTTCAGACGTGGTGCTGTACAAGACACCCGCAACCTTCGACGCTTCGGTGTGGGAGCTGTTCTGGCCCTTGATGGTCGGTGCTCGAATGGTGATTGCGGAGGCCGGCGGTCACCGTGATCCCGCATACCTGAGCAGTATCATTGCAGGTGAATCGGTGACGGTGGCTCAGTTCGTGCCATCGGTGCTTGCAGCAATGGCCGACGAGTTCGAGACTGCGGCGCCCACTTCCTTGCGTGCGACGTTTGCGGGCGGCGAGCAGTTGAACAGCGCTCTCGCGGCCCGCTTCCGCGCGCTGACCGGTAGTGATGTCCACAACCTGTACGGACCGACCGAAACGACGATCCAGGTCACGAGCCATCGCAGTTCGGATCTCGACGGCGATGTTGTGCCCCTCGGTGGCCCGGCGTGGAACACCGGATTGTGGGTGCTCGACTCCAGAATGCTTCAAGTACCACTCGGTGTTACCGGTGAGTTGTACGTATCCGGCTCTCAGTTGGCCCGGGGATACTTCGGTGACGTCGTTCGCACTGCGGAGCGCTTTGTTGCGCATCCGTTCTCGGAAGCCGGCGAGCGCCTGTACCGGACCGGTGACCTCGTCCGCTGGACGCGCTCGGGTTCACTCGAATTTGTCGGACGTTCCGACTTCCAGGTGAAATTGCGTGGCCAGAGAATCGAACTCGGTGAGATCGAAACACTGCTCGCGGCACAAGACGTTGTGTCCCTGGCTGCGGTCGCGGTCATCGAGGACACGCTGGTCGCGTATGTGGAGCCGGCCAGCGGTGCCGTGATCGATGAGACGGAACTGCGCCGGCGCCTCGCCGACTCTTTGCCCGGCTACATGGTTCCGGCAGTCTTCATGGTGCTGGGCGCCCTGCCGCTCAATGCCAACGGCAAGGTGGATCGGCGAGCATTGCCGGTGCCCGCGTTCGAGGCAGCAGTGTTCCGGGCTCCGGTCAGTTCTGTGGAACAGGCTGTGGCGCAGGTATTCTCCGATGTTCTAGGAATCGAACAGGTCGGCCTGGATGACGATTTCTTTGCGCTCGGCGGTAACTCGCTGATCGCGACACGGGTGATGTCTCGTCTGGGGCAGGCGCTCGAAACCAAGATTCCCGTCCGGGTGCTGTTCGACGCGTCGACAGTGGAAGAACTTGCCGCGCGCATCGAAACACACGTCGGTGGCGACGGCACACGAGCATTGACCGCGCAGGTGCGTCCGGCGCAGGTGCCGTTGTCGCTGGCGCAGCAGCGTATGTGGTTCCTCAACCGCTTCGATACCGCGTCAGCCGTCAACAACATTCCCGTTGCGGTGCGTCTCACCGGCAACCTGGATTCAGGTGCGCTTCACTCGGCGATCGCCGATGTCATTGCGCGTCATGAGGTTCTGCGTACGCTGTATCCGGAAACCGACGGTGTCGGCTACCAGGAGATCCTCTCGCCGGAGGATGCCTCGATCGAATTCGAGACCGTACGCATTGCCGAGGGCGAGCTTCAAGCGGAGCTCTATGCATTCTTCGTCGAGGGATTCGACGTCACTGTCGAGGTTCCGTTGCGGGCCAGGCTCTTCCAGCTCGCCGACAACGAATTCGTGTTGTCCTTCGTGGTGCATCACATCTCCACCGACGGTTTCTCGATGGGCCCGTTGACCCGCGATGTGATGACCGCGTACTACGCGCGCTCACAGGGACAGACCCCGACGTGGGCTCCGCTGCCGGTGCAGTACGCCGACTACGCGTTGTGGCAGCGCGAGGTCCTCGGCTCCGAAGGCGAGCCGACGTCCGTCATCGCGCAGCAGATCAACTATTGGTCCGACGCCCTGGCTGATCTGCCCGAGCAATTGGACCTGCCGAGTGATCGCACCCGCCCCGAGATCGCAACGGGACAAGGAGCGAACCACACCTTTGTGATCGACCCGCAGTTGTGGGCCGATGTGGAAGCAACAGGTCAGACGGCGGGCGCAACCCCGTTCATGGTCGTCCACTCTGCGCTTGCCGTGCTGTTGGCACGCTTGTCCGCGACAACCGACATCGCAATCGGCGCTCCTGTCGCCGGTCGCGGTGAAGCGCAGCTCGACGATCTGATCGGCATGTTCGTCAACACTTTGGTGCTGCGCACCGAGGTTGATCCGTCGATGTCGTTCACGGATCTCTTGGCTTCTGCGCGTGAAGTGGATCTGCAGGCGTTTGCCCACGCTGACGTTCCGTTCGAGCGGATCGTCGAAGCACTCGATCCGGTGCGCTCGCAGGCACACCACCCGCTGTTCCAGGTGGCATTGACCTTCCAGAACCTTGGCCAGAGTGCTCTCGAACTGCCCGGACTCACCGCCGCTGCTGTGGAATTCGACGCAGCACTGGCCAAGTTCGATCTGCAGTTCACTCTTGAAGACGCTGCTGACGCCGGTATGTCCGGCACCCTGACTTACGCGACGGACCTGTTCGACGCGTCGACAGCGGCCGAGTTCGCTGATCGATTCGTGTCCGTCCTCCGTGGCGTTGTCGCGGACCCGACTGCCGCCGTGGGCGACGTGGATGTTCTGACTTCAGGTGAGTTGGATCGTGTTCTGGCGTGGAGTGACACGGGTATCGACAGCGGTGTGGAGTCGACGTTGCCGGCGTGGTTCGATCGTGCTGCTGCGGAGTTCGGTGATCGGATCGCGGTGCGGTTCGGTGATGAGTCGTTGACGTATGCGGAGCTGTCGGTTCGGTCGAATCGGTTGGCGCGCAGGTTGATTGCGTTGGGCTGTGGTCCGGAGACGTTGGTGGCGGTGGCGGTGCCGCGGTCGGCTGATCTTGTGGTGGCGTTGTTGGCGGTAGTGCAGTCCGGTGCGGGGTATCTGCCGGTGGATCCGTCGTATCCGAGTGACCGTATCGAGTTCATGCTCGCCGATGCTGCTCCGGTGTGCGCGATTTCGTGGTCCGGGCGTGAGTTGGTGTTGCCTGCTGGTCTGCCGGTGGTCGATATCGACGCGGTGGATCTGACCGAGTTCGATGGTTCGGTGGTGGCGGATGCTGATCGTGTGTCGCCGTTGCGTACCTCGAATGTTGCGTATGTGATTTACACGTCGGGTTCGACGGGTCGCCCGAAGGGTGTGCAGGTTCCGCACATCACGGTGGCGAAGTTGTTTGCGAATACCGAGAGTGTGTACGGGTTCGACGAGTCGGATGTGTGGACGATGTTCCACAGTTATGCGTTCGACTTCTCGGTGTGGGAGTTGTGGGGTCCACTGCTCTACGGCGGCACGTTGGTGGTTGTGGATTATGTGACGTCGCGGTCGCCGGAGCAGTTCCTGGAGTTGCTTGCTGCTGAGCGGGTGACGGTGCTCAATCAGACGCCGTCGGCGTTCTATCAGTTGGCCGAGGCTGACCGGTTGGCGTCGGAATCCGGACAGGCCGCCGAGTTGTCGTTGCGGTGGGTTGTTTTCGGTGGCGAGGCGCTCGAGCTTCGACGCTTGTCGGACTGGTACGGCCGCCGCGGTGACAGCGCGCCGACGTTGGTGAACATGTACGGCATCACGGAGACGACGGTGCATGTGAGCCATCGCGTGCTGGACGCTGCGATGGCGGCGGATGCGTCGGCGAGTGTGGTGGGTCAGGCTATTTCGGGTCTGCAGGTGTTTGTGCTGGATACGCGTTTGGCTCCGGTGCCCGTCGGTGTTGCGGGTGAGATGTATGTCTCGGGTGTGCAGTTGGCTCGCGGTTATCTGGGTCAGCAGGGGTTGACGTCGACTCGGTTTGTGGCGAGTCCTTTTGCTGCTGGTGAGGTGTTGTACCGCACGGGTGACGTGGCTTCGTGGAACAGCGCTGGTGATCTGGAGTATCTGGGTCGCGCTGATGATCAGGTGAAGATCCGTGGTTTCCGGATCGAGATCGGTGAGATCGAGTCTGCGGTGTTGGCGGCTGTGTCGGTGGCGCAGACGGCGGTGGTTGTTCGTGAGGATTCTCCGGGTGATCAGCGGTTGGTGGCGTATGTGGTTCCGGCTGCGGGTGTGAGCGTTTCGGTCGACGATCTTCGGGTGTCGGTGGGTTCGTTGTTGCCGGAGTACATGGTGCCGTCGGCGTTTGTGGTGTTGGATGCGATTCCGTTGACGGTGAACGGGAAGTTGGATCGTCGGGCGTTGCCGGCTCCGTCGTTGCAGGTTGCGGTGTTCCGGGCTCCGACGTCGGTGGTGGAAGAGGTTGTGGCGCAGACGTTTGCGGACGTTCTGGGCATTGCGCGTGTCGGTTTGGATGACGATTTCTTTGCGCTCGGCGGTAATTCGCTGATCGCGACGCAGGTGACGTCGCGGTTGGGTCAGGCGCTGGATGCTGCGGTGTCGGTGCGGGAGTTGTTCGAGGCGTCGACGGTGGAGGGTTTGGCCGCTCGCCTCGGTTCTCATGTCGGTGGTGGTTCGCGTGCGGCGCTGACTGCGCAGGATCGTCCGGCGCAGGTACCGCTGTCGTTTGCGCAGCAGCGCATGTGGTTCTTGAATCAATTGGACCGCGAGTCGGCAGCCAACAACATTCCGATGGCGATCACGCTTACCGGCGAGTTGGATGAGGCGGCGTTGTACGACGCTGTCATGGACGTAGTGAAGCGTCACGAGGTCCTGCGCACGGTCTACCCCGAGGTCGACGGAATCGGCTACCAACGGATCCTGCCCGCGGCGGCAGTTCCGGTGAATCTGGCTCCCGTTCAACTCGAAGCATCCGACATCGTCGCGGCGGTGACGGAGTTCGTCTCATCAGGTTTTGACGTCACGGCTGAGGTTCCATTGCGGGCCAAGCTCTTCCAGCTTGCCGAGGACTCGTTTGTACTGGCGATAGTGATTCACCACATCTCCACCGACGGTTTCTCGATGGGCCCGTTGATCCGCGACGTGATGACCGCGTACTACGCCCGCTCACAGGGTCAGACCCCGACGTGGGCGCCGTTGCCGGTGCAGTATGCCGACTACGCGTTGTGGCAGCGTGGTGTTCTCGGTTCCGAGAGTGACGCGGAATCCGTACTCGCAGAGCAGATCGGCTACTGGGCTAAGGCTCTCGACGGAGTTCCAGACCAGATCACCTTGCCCAGTGACCGCGCGCGTCCAGCCGTGTTCACCGGCCGGGGAGCCACCTACAGCTTCCCGATTTCCGCGGATGTTCACCGCGGACTGGCCGCTGTGGGTCGCGAGCACCAGGCATCGCTGTTCATGGTGATGCACTCGGCGTTGGCAACACTTCTTGCCCGGTTGTCCGGCACCACCGACATCGCAGTCGGTACCCCGGTGGCCGGTCGCGGCGAAGCCGAACTCGACGAACTGATCGGCATGTTCGTCAACACGCTCGTGCTGCGCACCGAGGTCGATCCGGGGATGCGTTTCCTC
Organism: Rhodococcus globerulus; assembly: GCF_019334125.1. Taxonomy (NCBI): domain Bacteria; kingdom Bacillati; phylum Actinomycetota; class Actinomycetes; order Mycobacteriales; family Nocardiaceae; genus Rhodococcus; species Rhodococcus globerulus. Next base: position 2,065,892 of record NZ_CP079698.1, on the reverse strand, counting down.
GATCTGCTTACGTCGGCGCGTGAGAGTGATCTCGCGGCTTTCGCTCACGCAGACGTGCCGTTCGAGCGACTGGTCGAGGTTCTCGATCCGGTGCGTTCGCAAGCGCACAACCCGTTGTTCCAGGTTGCCTTGGCATTCCAGAACCTGGGGCAGAATCACCTGACGCTGCCAGGACTCGATATCACCGAATTCGATATCGCGGAAACCGTAGCGAAGTTCGACCTTCAGTTGACCCTGGTGGAAGCTGCCGATGGTCACGGAATGACTGCGACCTTCACGTATGCGACGGATCTCTTCGACGAGGGGACAGTTGTCTCCTTCGCCGAGAGGTTGACTCGAATTCTCGAAGCCGTCGCCGTGGATGCGACGCAGGCTGTCGGCGACATCAACATCCTCGAAGCGCCTGAGCGCATCGAATTGACCAGTCGCCGAGCGTCCTCGGGCATCGAACCCAAGCCGTTGGCCGACATCCTGGCCGAGACCGCGTTGCGATACCCGTCCAACGAGGCTCTTCGCTATCAGGATCGGTCGATGACCTACTCCGAGGTCGACGAGTGGTCGTCGCGCCTCGCCCGCGTCCTGATCGCTCGCGGTCTGGGCGCCGAAGACCTGGTCGCAGTGTCGATTCCGCGTTCCATCGAATCGGTCCTGCTGGTGTGGGCGGTATCCAAGACAGGTGCCGCGGTTGTTCCCATCGATCCGCACTACCCGGCCGACCGCATCGCGCATATGGTTTCCGACTCGGGCGTCTCGGTCGGTCTGACTCTCGAAGCTGAACTCGCAGGGCTTACCGACACCGTCGAGTGGCTCGCGATCGACAGTGCTGCTTGCGCGGAACTGATGGCAGCGCAGGATAGTTCACCGATTCGCGAAGGCGAACGTGTGCGCCCCGTCCTTCCGGCGCATCCGGCCTGGGTGATCTACACGTCGGGCACAACAGGCTTGCCCAAGGGTGTTGTTGCTACGGGAGCAGGCCTCGCGAGCTTCAGTGCAACGCAGGCACAGCACTACCTGGTGACGCCGAACTCCCGCACGCTGCACTTCGCGTCGCCGAGTTTCGACGCGTCGATGCTCGAACTGTTCCTGGCTGTCGCGACAGGCGCTGCCATGGTGATCGTCCCGACGTCGATCTTCGGCGGCGACGAATTGACTGCGCTGTTCAAGTCCGAACGCGTCACACACGCCTTCATCACGCCCGCGGCGTTGGCTTCCATGGATCCGTCGGGCCTGAACGATCTCGAGGTGGTTGGTGTCGGCGGCGAGGCGTACTCGCCGGAGTTGATGGCCAAGTGGGCGGATCAGCCGAACCGTCGACGCACATTCCTCAATGTCTACGGCCCCACCGAGACCACTATCGTCACCAATGTCAGTGTGCCGCTGATGCCGGGCGACCGGATGACCATCGGTGAAACCATCGGCGACATGGCCGCGTTTGTTCTCGACACGCGTCTGCAGCCCGTTCCGGTTGGTGTTGCCGGTGAGCTGTACCTGTCGGGCCCTCAGGTCACCCGCGGCTATCATCGCCGGCCGGGATTGAGTGCGGATCGGTTTGTTGCCAACCCGCACGGCCTGCCTGGTGAGCGCATGTACCGCACCGGTGACGTTGTGCGTTGGACTGACCAATATCAGGTTGAGTATGTGGGCCGCAACGACTTCCAGGTGAAGATCCGTGGCTTCCGTATCGAGCTCGGTGAGATCGACGCGGCACTGACGGCACATTCGGACGTCGAGTTCGCTGCGACGATGGGCACCACGCTGGCGTCCGGTGCTCCGGCACTGGTGTCGTACGTGTTTGTCGGCAAGGATTCTGCTGTCAGCTCGGCGGATCTGAGTGAGTTCGTCTCACGCACTCTGCCGGCGCACATGGTGCCTGCGTCGATCATGGTTCTGACCGACATGCCGCTGACCCCGGCCGGCAAGCTGGACCGAAAGGCTCTGCCGGAGCCGGTATTCGAGGTCAAGGAGTTCCGCGCTCCCACCACCGAGATGGAACGCATCCTCAGCGAGGTCTTTGCCGACGTTCTCGGCCTCGATCAGATCGGTACCGACGATTCGTTCTTCGCTCAGGGCGGAGACTCGATCATGTCGATCCAGTTGGTGTCCCGCGCCAAGGCCCGAGGTGTTCTCTTCACGCCCAAGGACGTGTTCGAGAACAAGACTGTGGCAGAGTTGGCCGAGGTCGCCGTCTTCGGCTCCGATGCCGACGCGATCACTGTTCTCGCCGAGATCGAAGGCGGCGGCATCGGTTGGATGCCGCTCACTCCGATCAAGCGCTTCATGTTCGAACGGCCCGGCAGCTACCAGCGGTTCAACCAGCTGTTGACGTTGGAATTGCCGCTGGGAATCGACCGGACCGGTGTTGTCGAAACGTTGACTGCGGTCATCGATCACCACGACATGTTCCGTTCGCGTCTGGTCGATGATCAGCGTGGTCCGGGCATGGCTGTGTCCGCGCCCGGAACCGTCGACGTGGATGGTTTGGTGCGCCGGGTGCAGGTGGACCCCGCGATTGCGGATACAGAGCTGACGGCCATCGCGTCGGGCGCTCTCGACGACGCTCTCGGCCGGTTGGATCCGGTCGCCGGTGTCATGGCTCAGTTCGTGTGGATCGACTTCGGCGATACACGCACCGGCCGATTGATCGTGGCTGCGCATCACCTGATCGTCGACGGCGTCTCCTGGCGAATCATCGTGCCGGACTTGATTTCCGCGTGGGCCCAGCGCAGTGGCGGAAGTGTGCCCGTGCTCGAACCGACGGGCACGTCCATGCGTACCTGGGCGCACTCGCTGGCTGCGGAATCGCGATCCGACAAGCGACTGGCAGAACTGCCACGTTGGCGTAAGACGCTGTCGACTCCGGACCCCATTCTCGGTTCGCGTGCGTTCGACCCCTCCGTCGACGTTGCGGCAACAGTCGAGCGTGTGCGCGTCGAGGTGCCCACAGACGTCACCGAGACCCTGCTGACAACGCTGCCCGAGATGTTCCGCGGCGGAGCCAACGACGGTTTGCTGGCCGGACTTGCTTTGGCACTGGTGCGCTGGCGGCGTGACCGGGGCATCGACACCGAAGCGGCACTGCTCCAGCTCGAGGGCCACGGCCGCGAAGAGGGCGTCGTCCCGGGTGCCGATCTTTCGCGCACCGTCGGCTGGTTCACGGCGGCATTCCCCGTCGCCCTCGACCTTGCCGGTATCGACATCGACGACGCCTTCGACGCCGGAGTTGCTGCGGGAGCGGCGATCAAGGCAGTCAAGGAGCAGTTGCTCGCCGCTCCCGACAAGGGTGTCGGCTACGGACTGCTGCGGTACGTCAACGACGACACCCGCACCGAGCTGTCGAAGCTGAGCAGCGGGCAGGTCAGCTTCAACTACCTGGGTCGCATTGTGGCGGAGGATATTCCGGCTGCAGCGCAAGGCCTCGGATGGATTCCGGCACGCGACTTCTCCGATGTCGCTGCACCGGAAGACCCGGACATGCCGGCCAACAAGGTTGTCGACATCAATGCCATCGTCAACGACGGCCCTGACGGCGCGGTGCTCGAAGCATCGTTTGCCTTCCCGAACGGATTGCTGAGCGCCACCGAGGTGCAAGCCCTGGCCGACCTGTGGGTCGGAGCACTCACAGCGCTGGCGCAGCACGCACAGGCCGTCGGCGCAGGCGGACTCACGCCGTCGGACGTGCCGCTGGTAACGCTGACCCAGCAGGATCTCGACGGGTTCGAGCAGCGTTTCCCGGCGGTGCAGGACGTCTGGCCGCTGGCTCCGCTGCAGTCGGGTCTGCTGTTCCACGCTGTCATGGCCGAGTCGACCGTCGACCTGTACTCCGTGCAGATGGTTCTCTCGCTGTCCGGCCGCGTCGACGCGGATCGCCTCCACGCCGCAGCTCAGGCCATCATCGATCGTCACCCGAACCTGCGCACCGCATTTGTGGTCGACGGAACGGGGACGCCGGTCCAGGTAGTTCTCGGTGACATCGACGTGCCGTGGCGCGAACTGGATCTCACCACAATCGCTGACAGCGAAGAACGACGCCGCGAGTTGGATCGGATTCTTGCCGAGGACCAGGCCACGCACTTCGACATGTCGAACCCGCCGTTGATCAAGTTCACGCTGATCAAGATCGCGGCGAGCGAATACCGCCTTGTTGTGGCAAACCACCACATCATCCTCGACGGCTGGTCCATGCCGCTGCTGCTCCAGACGCTCCTCGGCCACTACGCGATGCGTGGGAACATTCCCGCTCAGACGCGGGCACTGAGCTACCGGAACTACCTCGCGTGGCTGGTCCAGCAGGATCGCAGTGTGTCCATGGATGCCTGGGCGAAAGCGCTGGGCGGCGTCGAAGAGCCGACGTTGTTGGCTCCCACCGTCGTTGGTCAGGAATTCAGTGCGCTGTCGCAGAAGTTGCAGATCTCGCTCAGCGAATCGGTGACCGCGACACTGACCGGTTTGGCATCGAGGACCGGCGTTACCGCCAACACGATCGTCCAGGCTGCCTGGGCAATTCTGCTGGGACGCATGACCGGTCGCCAGGACATCGTCTTCGGTGCCACGGTCTCCGGCCGTCCGCCACAACTCGACAGCGTCGAGAAGATGGTGGGTCTGTTCATCAACACGCTGCCCGTGCGTGTCCAACTGGATCTGGCCGAGTCCGTCGAGGCATTGCTCTCCCGGGTTCAGATCGAACAGGCGCGATTGCTCGATCACCATTACCTCGGCCTGACCGACGTGCAGAGCGCCGCGGGCGTCGGCGGACTCTTCGACACTCTGGTGATCTTCGAGTCCTACCCGGTCGACCGTGACGGTCTTGCAGCGCAAGCAGAGTTCTTGGACGGCATGGTGATCGACGACGTCGCCTCCGACGATTCCACGAACTACCCGCTCACCCTGCTGATCGGTCTCGACGACCAACTGCACTTGACCCTTCGTTACCTACCCGACTTCTTCGACGAGTCGTACGCGCAGGCCCTGCTGGGTCGCCTCGAGACTCTGCTGACAGAAATCGGTGAAACTCCGTCTACTGCAGTCGGTGACATCGAGATCATGACCGCGCCTGAGCGTGCTTTGGTGCTCGAAACCTGGAACGACACCGCGCGTCCGGTTGTGGGTGGGTTGTTGTTGGATGGTTTTGATTCTGTGGTGGGGGTTTCTTCGGGTTCGCGTGCGGTGGTGTGTGGGGATGTGGTGCTCTCGTATGGGGAGTTCGATGAGAGGGTTAATAGGTTTGCGCGTTATTTGATCGGTTTGGGTGTTGGGCCGGAGTCGTTGGTGGGGTTGGCTGTTCGGCGGTCTGTGGATTTGTTGGTTGGGTTGTATGCGATTGTGCGTGCGGGTGGGGCGTGGGTGCCGTTGGATCCTGATGCTCCGTCCTCGCGTAATGAGTATGTGTTGGATTCGGCTGATCCGGTGTGTGTGGTGTCGACGGAGCGTGATGGTTTCACGGCGTCGGGTCGTCGGGTTGTGTGTGTCGATGTTGTTGATGTGTCTGGTTTTTCGGGTGCGCGGGTTTCTGATGTGGATCGTCTTTCGCCGTTGCGGGCGTCGAATACGGCGTATGTGATTTTCACGTCGGGGTCGACGGGTCGGCCGAAGGGTGTGGCGGTGTCGCATGCGGCGATTGTGAATCAGCTCGAGTTCATGCAGGGCGAGTATGTTTTGTCGGCTGCGGATGTGTATTTGCAGAAGACGGCGACGACGTTCGATGTGTCGTTGTGGGGTTTTTTCATGCCGTTGCGGGTGGGTGCGGTGTTGGTGTTGGCGTCGGCTGATGGTCATCGGGATCCGGGGTATTTGGCGTCGGTGATTGACGAGCAGGGTGTGTCGGTGACGGATTTTGTTCCGACGATGTTGTCGACGTTTTCGTCGTTGGTGGATCCGGGGTTGTTGGGTTCGTTGCGTGATGTGTTGGTCATTGGTGAGGCGTTGCCGGTGGAGGCGGTGCGTGAGTTCGGGTTGGTGTCGTCGGCGCGGTTGCATAATTTGTATGGTCCGACTGAGGCTGCGGTGTCGTTTACGTTTGCGGATGTGACGGGTGCTGGGTCGGGGTCGGTGGTGTCGATTGGTGTGCCGGAGTGGAATTGCCGGGTGTTTGTGTTGGATTCGCGTTTGCGGCCGGTTGCGGTGGGTGTTGCGGGTGAGTTGTATTTGTCGGGTGTGCAGTTGGCTCGGGGGTATGTGGGTCGTCCGGATTTGAGTGCGGATCGGTTTGTGGCGTCGCCGTTCGGTGTGGGTGGGGAGCGGATGTATCGGACGGGTGACCTTGTGAGGTGGTCGTCTGAGGGGGATCTGGAGTACATCGGTCGTACTGATTTTCAGGTGAAGTTTCGTGGTCAGCGGATCGAGTTGGGGGAGATCGAGGCGGCGTTGGTGTCGCATGGGTCGGTGTTGTCGGCTGCGGTGGTGGTGCGTGGGTCGGTGATGGGTGATCAGTTGGTGGGGTATGTGGTGCCGGCGGTGGGGTCGGTTGTGGATGTGTCGGTGTTGCGGGGGTTTGTGGGGGAGCGGGTTCCGGGTTATATGGTTCCGGCTGCTGTGGTGGTGTTGGATGCGTTCCCACTTAATTCGTCGGGGAAGTTGGATCGGGCGTTGTTGCCGGAGCCGGTGTTCGAGGCTCGGGTGTTTCGGGCTCCGGTGTCGTCGGTGGAGTTGGTGGTGGCGTCGGCGTTTGTGGGTGTGTTGGGTGTTGATCGGGTGGGGTTGGATGATGATTTCTTCGAGTTGGGTGGCAACTCCCTCATCGCGACTCGGGTTGTCATGCGCATCGCCGAAGAACTCGAGACGGCCGTACCGGTTCGCCTTCTGTTCGAAGCGTCCACCGTTCAGGAACTCGCCGCACGTCTCGAATCGCACGTCGGCGAAGGAAGCCGCCTTGCGCTGACAGCTCAGGATCGTCCGGAAGAGATTCCGCTTTCTCTTGCGCAGCAACGTATGTGGTTCCTCAACCGGTTCGACGGCTCCGCCGGTGCCTACAACATGCCGTTTGCTCTGCGACTGAGCGGCGAACTCGATCTGAGGGCGATGCGTGCGGCTATCGGCGACGTCGTTGCCCGTCACGAAACCCTGCGCACTGTGTATCCGGAAACCGATTCGGGACCGGTCCAGGTCATCGAACCGGTAGGACATACGCCGGTGCAATTGGACGTCGAAAGCGTCACGGAAGCCGAGATTGTCGGCAAGCTGGTCGAATTGGCGTCGACGAGGTTCGACGTGACGGCCGAAATCCCGCTGCGGATTCGGTTGTTCCAGGTAGCCGAGAACGAGTACGTTCTCGCCGTCGTGGTGCACCACATCGCCGCGGACGGCTCCTCGACTACTCCGTTCGCCCGCGACCTCGTCATGGCCTACGCGGCACGGGCGCAGGGAACGGCGCCGGGTTGGGCTCCGATGGACGTGCAGTACGCCGATTACAGCCTGTGGCAGCGCGAGGTGCTGGGCAGCGAGGACGACCCGGAATCCGTGTCGTCCGAGCAGATCGCCTACTGGAGCCAGGCTTTGGCCGGGCTGCCGGACCAGCTGGACCTGCCGACGGACCGTCTGCGTCCCGCCGCGCAGTCGTACCGCGGTGGCTACCTTCAGTTCGAGATCGACGCAGCAGTGCATCAGGGTCTGTCGGCGCTGGCCCGTGAGCACGGAACCACCTTGTTCATGGTCACGCACGCAGCGTTTGCGGTCCTGCTGGCGCGCTTGTCCGGTACTGACGACATCGCCGTGGGCACCCCGATCGCGGGCCGCGGCGAGCGTGCGCTCGACGATCTGATCGGCATGTTCGTCAATACCCTGGTATTCCGGACACACGTCGACGGCGCAGACAGCTTCACGGAACTGCTTGCCCGCGTACGCGAGAACGATCTGCAGGCATTCGCGCATGCCGACGTTCCGTTCGAGCGACTGGTCGAGGTTCTCAACCCCGCGCGTTCGACTGCTCGTCACCCGCTCTACCAGGTGGGATTCCTCTTCCAGAACATGGAACAGGCAAGCCTGGAACTGCCTGGTCTCGCGGTGAAGGGCCTGGAGATCGACAACGGTGTTGCCCAGTTCGATCTGCAGTTGATCGTCGGTGACAACTACGACGAGCGTGGTGTTGCCTCGGGCATCTCGGCCGTATTCAGCTACGCGCACGACCTTTTCGACGAGTCGACAGTCCAGTCCTTTGCTGATCGGTTCAACACCGTTCTGGCTGCGGTTGTTGCCGATCCGTCGATCGTGGTCGGCGACATCGACGTGCTCGATCCGCATGAGTCGAATCAGGTTCTGCAGGAATGGAATGCAACGGAGCATGTACTCGACTCCGACGCGACACTGGTCGACCTGTTCGATCAGCAGGTTGCCGCGCACGGTGATTCCGTCGCGTTGGTCCATGGACTCGAATCGCTGACGTATGCGGAGTTCGACGACAAGGTCAACCGGCTCGCCCGTCACCTGATCGGAATGGGAGTCGGTCCGGAGTCGTTGGTGGCGTTGGGAATGCGACGCTCCATCGACCTGGTGATCGGCATGTACGCCGTTGCCAAGGCAGGCGGCGGTTACGTCCCGATCGATCCGGATCATCCGGCCGATCGCACCGGGTACGTCCTCGAGATGGCCGCGCCGGTGTGCGTGCTCAGCACCGAAAACGACGCGCCGTCGCTCGTGGGGATCGACAACGTTCTGGTCATCGACACCCTCGATCTGTCGGGCGTCTCCGGAGCGCCTGTACACGGCGACGAGCGGATCGCACCGCTTCGTTCGGCGAATACCGCGTACGTGATCTTCACGTCGGGATCGACCGGCAAGCCGAAGGGTGTGGCGCTGTCCCACGCCGCTATCGTCAATCAGCTTCTGTGGAAACGTGATCGCTACGGTCTCGACCAGACCGACGCAATGTTGCTCAAGACCGCAGCAACATTCGACCTCTCGGTCTGGGAGTTCTGGTCCGCGTTGACATCCGGGTCCCGCCTGGTCATCGCCGACCCGGACGGCCACAAGGACGCCGAGTACATGCTGGCGCTCATTGCCCAGGAGAAGGTGACGACGCTGCACGCGGTGCCGTCCATGCTCTCGATGCTGACGGCCGCGGCAGACGGCACTCTTTCGCAGTCGCTCGAGCGTGTCCTTGCCATCGGTGAGGCCTTGCCCGCGGCAACGGCGGCAGAGTTCCGCAAGGTGTCCGATGCGGCACTGGTCAATCTGTACGGTCCGACCGAGGCTGCGGTGTCAGTGACGGCGCACGATGTGGACGAGAGCGACACCTCGTCGGTCTCGATCGGTGCCCCGGAATGGAATACGCAGGTCTACGTGCTCGACGAGCGACTGCATCCCGTCCCGGTCGGAGTCACCGGTGAGCTGTACCTGGCCGGAACCCAGTTGGCTCGTGGTTATCACGGCCGCGCCGACCTGACGTCGGAACGCTTTGTCGCCAACACCTTCGGAGAACCGGGCTCACGTCTGTACCGCACCGGCGACCTCGTTGTCTGGCGCAGTGGCGGTGAACTCGAGTACGTCGATCGTGCCGACTTCCAGGTGAAGATCCGTGGCTACCGCATCGAACTCGGTGAGATCGAAGCTGTTATCAGAGCTGCTGAGTCCGTGGACGCCGCGGTTGTCGTCGCGAAAACCGATCCGCGACTGGGGGATCGACTGGTCGGGTACCTCGTTCCGCAGGCCGGGGCCACCGTCGACGTCGACAGCGTGAAGGCGGAACTCGTCCGCGAGTTGCCGAGTTACATGGTGCCGTCGGCGTTGATGGTGCTGAGCGAATTGCCGCTCAACATCAACGGCAAGATCGATCGAAAGGCGCTGCCGGAACCCGAATTCGAGGCAACGGAATTCCGTGCCCCGAGCAACCCGGTCGAGGAGATCGTGGCGTCGGTGTTTGCCGAAGTCCTGGGCGTTCCACGAGTCGGGTTGGACGACGACTTCTTCGATCTCGGCGGAAACTCGCTGATCGCCACACAGGTCGTGGCCAGGTTGGGTCAGGCACTTGATGCCCAGATTCCGGTGCGGATCATCTTCGAAGCGTCGACTGTCGGACTGCTGGCGTCGCGGGTGCTCGAACATGCCGGTTCCGGTTCGCGGGCACAGTTGGTGGCGCAGGAACGGCCGTCGCAGATTCCGTTGTCGCTCGCTCAGCAGCGGATGTGGGTTCTCAACCAGATCGACCGCAGGTCTGCCGCGTACAACATCCCGGTCGCGATCCGGATGTCCGGCGATCTCGACGTCGCAGCATTGCAGTCGGCTGTCTCCGACCTTGTTGCTCGCCACGAGATCCTGCGGACGTTCTATCCCGATCTCGGGGACGGCCCGACGCAGTCGATTCAGTCCAAGTCGGCAGCCGTTGTCGACATGGCCGTGCTGTATGTCGGCGAAGACACGATTGGGGCCGAGGTCGCGAAGGTCGTCGGTCAGGGCTTCGACGTCACTGCCGGTGTTCCGCTGCGCGTTCGCCTGTTCCAGATCACGCCCACCGAGCATGTCCTGATCGTTGTGGTCCACCACATCAGCGGCGACGCATTCTCGATGGCTCCGATGATCAGGGACACGATGATCGCGTACACGGCGCGTACCGGGGGAGCGGCACCCGAATGGGCTCCGCTCGAAGTCCAGTACGCGGACTACACGTTGTGGCAGCGCGACGTTCTGGGTTCCGAGGACGATCCGGATAGCGAGCTGTCGACGCAGCTTGCCTACTGGACGCAGGAACTCGCCGGCGTTCCCGAACTTCTGGAACTGCCGACGGACCGTCCTCGTCCGCCGACGCAGTCGATGAAGGGTGCGGACTTCCTGTTCACGCTCGGCGCGGACTCCACGCGTCGAATCGCGGAAATCGCGCGCGAGCAGAACTCGACCGTGTTCATGGTCGTGCACGCCGCGTTCTCGGTGCTGCTGTCCAAGCTCAGTGGCTCGAACGACATCGCGATCGGTACACCGGTGGCGGGCCGCGGCGAGCGAGTCCTCGACGACCTGGTCGGTATGTTCGTCAACACGCTGGTGTTGCGCACGCAGGTGAAACCGGCAACCACGTTTGTGGACCTACTGCAGCAGGTGAAGGAGAAGGACCTCGCGGCGTTCGGAAATGCAGACGTGCCGTTCGAGCGTCTGGTCGAGCAGGTCGGGCGTGAGCGCTCACAGGCGTACTCACCGCTGTTCCAGGTGATGCTCACGTTCCAGAACATGGCACTTGGCACGTTTGCGCTGCCAGGGCTCGAACTGTCGGCGGTGGATGACGGATTCGACTCGGCGATGTTCGACCTGCAGCTCACCGGTATCGAGGAGTTCGACGAGCGCGGTGCGCTGTCCGATATCCGGATGCGGTTCACCTACGCAACCGATCTGTACGACGCCGCGACCATGGAACTGTTCGCAGCCAGGTTGCGGGCCGTCGTCGACGCCGTTGCCGCAGATCCGACGGTGGTTCTGAGGACCATCGACATCGTGACGGACTTCGAACGCGCGCTGATCGAGGCAGCCGAGCCGAAGACTGCCGCCGATCTTCCGGACCTCGCAGCAGCGGCCGCCGCAGCAGATCCGACGGCGGTTGCCTTCACACACGGCGACACCGTGGTGACCTTCACACAGCTGGCCGAGAAGTTGGCGCTGATGAGAGCGACGATGGGTGCCGCGCTGGGTGCGGATGCCTTGATCTCCGTGTCTCTGACCGGCCTGGTTCCGGGAATTCTCCCGGTGCTCGGTGCTGACGGAATTGCCTCGTTGGTGAGCTCGTTGATTGCGGATGCGCAGGCGAGCGCGGAAAAGGGTGACCGTATCGACGGGTAATATGCAGTATTTGCCCAGTGGGCGGCATCGGGACGGCACACACTGTGCCTTACCGGTGCCGCCGTGTGTTGTCAGTTCGTGCTGTTGTCGGCTCGTGCGCAGTCAGTTGGAGGAAGCCTAGATGTCCGTCGGAATACCTGGACCACAGTCGCTGACGATCGAGGATCTCCCGAGACTGATCGCAGCGGTTGCCGAGGTGGAACCGGGCCGGCGCGCACTTGCCCACGGCGATACGGATATCAGCTACGAACGTCTACACAGCGAGCTCACAACCCTCGACGCAGCGATGGGCGGCGCGTTGGGGGCCGACGCGCTCGTCCCTGTTGTCATCTCCACCGTGTTACCTGAGCTGATCGCATCCCAGGACGGCGGACTCGGCGGCGTCGTGGACGCGTTGATCGCCGACGCCACGTCTGTGGTTGCCGTCGACGAGCCGACCGTTGTCGAGACAACCCTGGTGAGTCTGTTCGACGAGCAGGTGTCGCGAACCCCCGATGCGATTGCACTCCGGTTCGGTGACACGTCGCTGACGTATGCCGAATTCGACGGCCGCGCCAATCAGCTCGCCCGCGAACTGGTCCGACGTGGGGTCGGGCCGGACACACTGGTCGGTCTCGGTATCCGGCGGTCCGTGGACCTGCTGGTGGCGATGTACGCGATCGTGAAGGCGGGCGGCGCGTATGTGCCACTCGATCCCGATCATCCAGCCGAACGCGTGGCCTACGTCCTCGATGTCGCGGCGCCGGTCCTGGTGCTGACGGTGTCCACTGACGAGCTGACACTCCCGGGTGGTGTTTCCGTCCTCGAGATGGATACGACCGATGTGTCGGTGCATTCCGCCGAGCCGCTCGCCGATACCGACCGGCGCTCACCGCTGCGCCCGGACAATCTCGCGTACGTCATCTTCACCTCCGGCTCCACCGGGCGTCCCAAGGGCGTCGGGGTTGCCCACGGTGCCATCGTCGCCAACCTCGTGTGGCGCCAGGACGAGTACGCCTTCACCGCCGCGGATGTCGTCTTTCAGAAGACGCCCTTCACGTTCGACGTGTCGGTGTGGGAGTTCTTCTGGCCGTTGCAGATCGGTGCATCGCTTGTCATCGCGGAGCCGGACGGACATCGTGATCCCGCGTATGTCGCCCGCACCATGATCGAGTACGGCGTCACGGTCGTTCACTTCGTGCCGTCGATGCTGGCCGTTTTTGTCGCCGAACCCACGGTTTCCGAGATCACCACTCTCCGTTACGTTTTTGCATCCGGTGAAGCGCTTCCGGCGCAGACGGCGGCGCGTCTGCGCGACGTCAGTTCGGCTGCGCTGCACAATCTTTACGGTCCGACCGAAGCTGCCGTCGACGTCACCTACTACGCCACCGGCGAGCAGGACGAGGTGGCCGTTCCGATCGGACGCGCGGTAGCCGGCACCGAACTACTGGTGCTCGACGACGCCCTGCGGGCGGTTCCTCCCGGAGTCCCCGGCGAGTTGTACCTTGCCGGTGTCCAATTGGCGCGCGGCTATGTCGCCCGTCCTGATCTCTCGGCCGATCGGTTTGTTGCGCATCCCACCGAGGCCGGTGCTCGTATGTACCGGACCGGCGACCTCGTTCGCTGGCGCGGGCTTGGTGCTCAGCGACTCCTCGAGTACATCGGCCGCACCGACTTTCAGGTGAAACTGCGCGGGCTGCGCATCGAACTCGGCGAGATCGAATCCGCACTTCTCGACAACGCTGCAATCGCGCAGGCGGCTGTTCTCGTCCATTCCGACGCGACTCTTGGTGACAACCTCGTGGCGTACGTGGTTCCCGCGCTAGGTTTTTTACTCGACACCGACGCTCTTGCAGATGAATTGGGCGGGCGCCTGCCGGACTACATGGTGCCGTCGCTGTTTGTCGAACTCGAGGCATTTCCGCTCAACGCCAGCGGCAAGCTGGATCGCAAGGCTCTGCCGGCACCCGAGTTCACAGCGCAGGTTGTCGAATACCGCGCACCGAGCACCCCGGTCGAGAAGACGTTGGTCGCGATCTTTGCCGACTTGCTCGGCCGCGACGATCTCGGCATCGACGACGGATTCTTCGACCTCGGTGGTAACTCGCTCCTCGCAACCCGGGTCGTGGCACGCGCCAACGCCGAACTCGGCGTGGAACTCGACATGCGAGCTTTCTTCGATGCTCCGACCGTATCCGAATTAGCCTCTCTGGTAGTAGATTCGGCCGGAAGTGGTACCAGGGATCCGCTGGTTGCTCGAGAGCGTCCGGCACAGATACCGCTGTCGTTGGCGCAGCAGCGCATGTGGTTCCTCAACCGGTTCGATTCCGCGTCGGCCGTCGATCACATTCCAGTGGCACTCCGGCTGACCGGCGCCCTCGACGTCGAGGCGCTACGCGCCGCGATCACCGATCTGGTCGAGCGCCATGAGAGCCTGCGCACCGTCTATCCCGAAATCGACGGCGTCGGATACCAGCAGGTTCTCGCCGCGTCGGACGTCGTGCTGGACCTGACCCCGGTTGTGGTCACGGAATCCGACCTGATCGACCGTGTCACTGCTGTTGTCACCGAGGGCTTCGACGTCACGACGCAGGTTCCGTTGCGGGCCCGCCTGTTCCACGTCGCAGACTCGGAATACGTCCTCGTCTTTGTGGTTCACCACATCAGCGGCGACGGTTTCTCGATGGGGCCGATGGTCCGCGACGTTGTGAGTGCCTACGCAGCTCGATCGCAGGGTTCAGCGCCCGATTTTGCTCCTTTGGGGGTCCAGTACGCGGACTTCACGCTGTGGCAGCGGTCCGTTCTCGGTGACGAGAGCGACCCGGAATCGTTGATTTCGCGGCAGATCGACTACTGGACGCATCAGTTGGCAGGGATGCCGGAACTGCTCGAACTTCCGACAGATCGCCCGCGCCCTGCTGTGGCAACCAACCGTGGTGCGTCGCACCAGTTCTCGATCGAGAAGAACTTGCTCGTCCGGCTCGAATCGTTGGCGCAGCAACACAAGGCTTCGGTCTTCATGGTGCTGCACAGTGCCATTGCCGTCCTGCTTGCCCGGTTGTCCGCTACATCGGATATCGCGATCGGTACGCCGGTCGCAGGTCGTGGCGATCGCGCTCTCGACGATGTGATCGGAATGTTCGTCAACACTCTGGTCCTGCGCACCGAGATCGACTCCGCGAGTTCGTTCGTGGACGTGCTGAAAGCCGCTCGCGCGACCGATCTTGATGCCTTCGGCCATACGGACGTTCCGTTCGAGCGCCTTGTCGAGGTCCTTGATCCCGCCCGCTCACAGGCGCACAACCCGCTCTTCCAGGTCATGCTGGCGTTTCAGAACCTCGGCCAGAGTGAACACGGCGCTACCGATATCGGCGGGTTGACGGTCACGGGCGTCGAACTCGAATCCGCGGTGGCCAAGTTCGACCTCCAGTTCACCGTCTGGGAAGACGCCGAGCACGGCGGGCTGTCGATCATGATCGATTACGCCACAGATCTTTTCGATCCGTCGACCATCGATTCTGTTGCCTCACGGTTGGCGGCGCTCCTCGGCGTCGTCGCGGAAGATCCGGCCATCGTGGTCGGTGACATCGACCTGCTCACCGTCGACGAGCGCGAATTGGTGATCGGCACCTGGAATGCGACCGGCCACGAGGTGCCGGAGAAGACACTGGTCGACATGTTTGTCGAACAAGCGCATCGGACTCCGGACGCCACGGCACTCGTCTACGAGGACGAGCTGCTGACCTATCGCGATTTCTCGGCGCGTGTGCATCGACTCGCCCGGATGCTGGTGACGATGGGCGTCGGACCTGACACCT
This sequence comes from Rhodococcus globerulus, assembly GCF_019334125.1. Classification (NCBI taxonomy): domain Bacteria; kingdom Bacillati; phylum Actinomycetota; class Actinomycetes; order Mycobacteriales; family Nocardiaceae; genus Rhodococcus; species Rhodococcus globerulus. The sequence goes on along the minus strand of NZ_CP079698.1, from coordinate 2,050,347 downwards.
TGGTGGGCTTGGCAATCAGGCGGTCCATCGACTTGGTTGTCGCGATGTACGCGGTGATCGAAGCAGGCGGGGCCTATCTGCCGGTCGATCCCGATCAGCCCGCCGATCGCAACGAGTACGTTCTGGGGACGGCCGGACCGGTGTGCGTGCTGACCACCGATCGTGACGGTTTCACAGCGGGCACCACGGTTGTCTCGTTGGATTCGCTGGATACTTCCCAGTTCTCGGACGCAGCGCTTGTCGATACCGATCGGCTGGCGCCGCTGCGGCCGGACAACACGGCGTACGTGATCTTTACGTCCGGTTCGACCGGTAAGCCGAAGGGTGTTGCGGTATCGCATCGGGCGATCGTGAATCGCCTGGTGTGGATGCAGGCCGAGTACGGACTGGCCGGTGATGACGTGGTGTTGCAGAAGACGCCGTTCACGTTCGACGTGTCGGTGTGGGAGTTCTTCTGGCCGTTGCAGGTTGGTGCCCGGTTGGCTGTTGCCGAGCCGGACGGACACCGCGACCCCGCCTACCTCGCGTCCGCCATTTCGGAGTACGGCGTCACCACCGCTCACTTTGTTCCGTCGATGCTCGACGTGTTTGTCGGCGAACCCTCGGTGGCGGCGTGTACTTCTTTGACCCGAGTGTTCGCCTCCGGTGAGGCGTTGACACCACAGGTGGCGTCAACGCTGCGGACAGTTCTTCCCGCTGCGCGCTTGCATAACCTGTACGGTCCGACCGAGGCCGCGGTCGACGTGACGTACCACGAGGTCACCGAATCCGACGTCGCAAGTGTGCCGATCGGTGCGCCGGTGTGGAACACCCGGGCGCTGGTGCTCGACTCGCGGTTGCATCCGGTTCCGGTCGGAGTTGCGGGGGAGTTGTACCTCGCCGGTGTCCAGCTTGCACGCGGCTACCTGGCGCGGCCCGATCTGAGCGCCGACCGGTTTGTCGCGGATCCGTTCTCCGGTAACGGGCAGCGGCTTTATCGCACGGGTGACCTGGTGCGGTGGAACAGTTTTGGTGAGATTGAGTACATCGGTCGAACGGATTTTCAGGTCAAGCTGCGCGGACTGCGCATCGAACTCGGTGAAATCGAATCGGCTCTACGCGATCACCCCGCGGTATCCGCGGCGGTAGTACTGGTTCGCAGCGACCAGTTGGTGGCGTATCTGACGCCGGCAGCGGGCGTCAGCCTCGACTGGCACGACATCGCCGATGCGTTGTCGCAGCGGTTGCCCGCATACATGATTCCGGCCTCTCATGTGGTGCTCGACAGCTTCCCACTTGGCTCCTCGGGCAAGCTCGACCGTGCGCAGTTGCCGGATCCAGTGGCTCGTAGTGCCGAGTTCCAGGCGCCGGTCACAGGTGCCGAAATTGCTGTGGCTCAGGTCTTCTCGGACCTTCTGGCAGTCGAGAAGGTGGGATTGGGTGACAATTTCTTTGCCCTGGGGGGTAACTCCCTCATGGCAACTCAGGTTGTTGCGCGGCTGGGACAGAGGCTCGACACCACCGTCGGTGTGCGGACCCTGTTCGACGCACCGACCGTCGGGGCACTTGCTGCCCGTATCGATTTGGGAACCACCACGGCAGCGCGGCCTCCGCTCACCGCGCAGGTCCGGTCGGAGCGTGTGCCGCTCTCGCTCGCGCAGCAACGCATGTGGTTCCTGAACCGCTTCGAACCGGGATCGAATGTCGACAACATCCCAGCCGCACTTCGGCTGACCGGGACACTCGATGTCGACGCGCTCCAGGACGCTCTCGACGATCTGGTGCGTCGTCACGAGAGCTTGCGAACTATTTACCCCGAGATCGACGGCGTCGGTTACCAGCAGGTTCTCGAACCCGCTCGTCTGATCAATCTTGCGCCGATCGACGTGGATGCCGATGATGTTGTGGCTCAGGTCGCCGCTGTGGTGGCGCCCGGGTTCGACGTGACCACCGAAGTGCCCATTCGAGTTTCGCTCTTGCGGATCACCGATTCCGAGTTCGTTCTCGTATTTGTCGTCCATCACATCAGTGGTGACGGATTCTCGATGCTTCCGTTGGTTCGGGACGTCGTCGCGGCATACGGTGCGCGATCGGCCGGAGCGGCGCCGCAGTGGGAACCACTTCCGGTGCAGTTTGCCGATTTTGCATTGTGGCAACGCGAAGTCCTGGGCAGCGAGAGCGATCCGGACTCGGTGATTTCCGGGCAGTTCGACTATTGGCGAACACAATTGGCCGGTGTCCCGGATCAACTCGAGTTGCCGACGGATCGTCCGCGGCCCCGAATTGCAACTAATCAGGGTGCCTACCACGACTTCTCCGTTGATGCGGATTTGCTGGAGCGCTTGAACGCGGTCGCCCAGGCATCGAACGCCTCGCTGTTCATGGTTGTGCATTCTGCGCTTGCGCTGCTGCTCGCAAAGCTGTCGAGTTCCACCGACATCGTGATCGGCACTCCCGTTGCCGGACGCGGTGAGCAAGTGCTCGACAACGTCATCGGAATGTTCGTCAACACGTTGGTACTGCGAACCGATATCGATCCGGCGTCGACGGTCGCCGACCTGATCCACCGCGCCCGTGAAACCGATCTCGGCGCATTCGATCACGCGGACGTCCCGTTCGAGAGCCTTGTCGAGATCATCAACCCCGAACGGTCGCAGGCCCGGAACCCGCTGTTCCAGGTCATGCTGACGATGCAGAACATTGGCGGCTCGAGTCCGGAGTCGGCAGCGATGAACGGTGTTGCGGTGTCCGCCGTGGACATCGAATCGCCCGTCGCAAAGTTCGATCTCCAGCTGACGGTGAGTGAATCGCCACAGGGCGGCCTTCTTGCGCAGTTCAACTATGCAACAGACCTTTTCGACGCAGCAACCGTGGAACTGTTTGCGCAGCGTTACGTCACGATTCTGCGCGCCCTGGCGGATGATACTTCTGCTGTCATCGGCGACATCGACGTATCGAGTGCCGACGAGCGTCAGCGGGTGCTCGTCGAATGGAACTCGACCGAGCGTCGTGTTCCCGATTCCGCCCTGGTAGATCTCTTCGACGCCCAGGTGTCGGCAACACCGGATGCGCCGGCACTCACGTTCGACGCTACGACGCTGACCTACGCGGAATTCGATGCCCGGATCAATCGTCTTGCACGCCATTTGATCTCGATCGGTGTCGGTCCTGATGCCATGGTGGGATTGTCGGTGCGACGATCGCTCGACCTACTTGTCGCGATGTACGCGATAGTGAAGGCAGGCGGCGCGTACGTTCCGATCGATCCGGATCAGCCGACCGAACGTAACGAGTACGTTCTTTCGACCGCGGCTCCGATCTGTGTCCTCACGACCTCGCTGGACCAATTCGAGACGTCAGTCTGCCCGGTTGCTCAGGTCGACACGATCGACCTGTCCGCTCACTCGGATGCTGCGATCTCCGATGCCGATCGCCTGGCACCGCTGCGGCCGGACAACACGGCGTACGTGATCTTTACTTCCGGTTCGACCGGTAAGCCGAAGGGTGTTGCGGTTTCGCATCGGGCGATCGTGAATCGTCTGGTGTGGATGCAGGCCGAGTACGGGCTGACCGGCGATGACGTGGTGTTGCAGAAGACGCCTTTCACGTTCGACGTGTCGGTGTGGGAGTTCTTCTGGCCGTTGCAGGTTGGCGCTCGGTTGATCGTTGCTGCAGTGGACGGACACCGGGAACCGGCATACCTCGCAGCTGCTATCGCGGAACACGGCGTCACCACTGTCCACTTCGTGCCCTCGATGCTCGAACTGTTTGTCGCAGAACCCGCAGTTCGCGGAGCGGATGCTCTGCGTCGGGTATTTGCCTCGGGCGAAGCGCTGCCGCCGCAGGTTGCGCAGGAACTGTGCACACTCCTTCCGCAGGCTCGACTGCACAATCTGTACGGGCCTACCGAAGCGGCAGTCGACGTCACATTCCACGAGGTCACGCCATCGGATTCCGAGATCGTCCCGATCGGATCGCCGGTCTGGAACACTCGTGTCCTGGTGTTGGATTCGCGTCTGCGCCCGGTGCCGGTGGGTGTCTCGGGTGAGCTGTACCTGGCGGGAATCCAGTTGGCGCGCGGCTACGTCGGTCGGCCGGACCTCACGGCAGATCGTTTTGTCGCAGATCCTTACGGACCTTCCGGCAGTCGGCTGTATCGCACGGGTGACCTGGCGCGGTGGAAACGGTCGAGCGGAGCGAGGGGGGATGATTCCAGCGTTGGTGAGATCGAATACATCGGGCGGACCGACTTCCAGGTCAAACTTCGCGGATTGCGGATCGAACTGGGCGAGATCGAGGCAGCATTGCGCGATCAGCCGTCCGTTGCGTCGGCTGCGGTGGCAGTGCGCAACGAACAATTGGTTGCCTACGTTGTGGGACACGCCGGCGCGGTAGTGGACTGGGCATCGGTCGAGACAGCACTGGCCGCACGACTGCCCGGCTACATGGTCCCGACTGCGCACGTTGAGCTCGAGGCATTCCCGCTGGGCACGTCCGGCAAGCTGGATCGCAAGCAGTTGCCCGACCCTGTTGCTCAGATCGCTGCCTTCCGTGAGCCACGGAGCGTGGCGGAGCTTGCGGTCGCGCGGATTTTCTCCGACCTGCTCGGCATCGAGCAGGTTGGCCTCGACGATGATTTCTTCTCGCTCGGCGGCAACTCGCTCATCGCGACTCAGGTCGTTGCGCGACTCGGCGAGGCGCTCGACACGACGGTTCCTGTTCGCCTGCTGTTCGACGCGTCCAGTGTGGAATCCTTTGCCTCGCTTATCGACTCGCAATCCGGTAAGGGCGCCCGCCCGCCGCTGGTGGCGCAGGAACGACCGGATCGTGTTCCGTTGTCGATTGCGCAGCAACGCATGTGGTTCCTCAACCGGTTCGACGCGTCCTCGGGTGTGGACAACATCCCGGTGGCCATCAGGCTGACCGGAGAGCTGGACATTGCGGCGATGCAGGCTGCGCTGGTGGACGTGTTCGAACGTCATGAGATTTTGCGAACGGTGTATCCCGAGATCGACGGCGTCGGCTATCAGCAGTTGGTGGATGTGGACCGGATGGTTCCGGATCTGACGCCGGTTCGTATTCACGAATCCGTTGTCATCGATCGGGTTGCAGGCGTGATCCTTCCCGGATTCGACGTCACCCACGAGGCGTCGGTTCGAGCGCAATTGTTCGATTTGAGCCAGTCCGAGTACGTCCTCGTTTTTGTGATCCATCACATCAGCGGTGACGGCTTCTCGATGGGCCCGCTGATCCGCGACTTCGTCTCCGCGTATGTTGCACGGTCGCAAGGGCAGTCGCCGCAGTGGCAACCATTGCCGGTGCAGTACGCCGACTTTGCGTTGTGGCAGCGGCAGATCCTCGGCAGCGAGGACGATCCCGAATCGGTTATCTCCGAGCAGGTCACGTACTGGCAGGAACGCTTGGCCGGCATTCCGGACCAGTTGGATTTGCCGACGGATCGTCCGCGGCCGCGCATCGAATCGCACCGCGGAGCGGGATACGATTTCTCGATCGATGCCGAGCTCCGGGCGGGTCTCGATCGAGTGGCCCGTGAGGTCAATGCATCGCTCTTCATGGTGGTGCACAGCGCCCTGGCGGTCGTGCTCGCGAGGTTGTCCGGGACATCGGACATCGTGATCGGTACCCCGGCCGCCGGCCGTGGTGAACGTGCTCTCGACGATCTGATCGGTATGTTCGTCAATACCCTGGTGCTTCGCGCCGAGGTCGACCCCGAATCGTCGTTCGCAGACTTGGTCAGACATGTCCGGGAATCGGATCTCGGCGCGTTCTCGCACGCGGACGTCCCCTTCGAACGGCTCGTCGAGATTCTCAACCCCGAGCGATCTCAGGCCAGGCATGCGTTGTTCCAGGTCGGTCTGGCGTTCCAGAACCTGCAGCGATCGGTTCTGCAGTTGCAGGATCTGGACGTTGCCGACTTCGCGTTGCCGGACCTACTGGCAAAGGTCGATCTGCAACTGACCTTGATCGAGTCCGAGTCGTCTGGCAACGGAGGACTGACCGCCCAGTTCACATACGCGACCGACCTGTTCGACGAGTCGACAATCGCATCCCTCGCGAACCGATTCCTCCGCGTTCTTAATGCTGCAGTAGTCGACTCGGCGCAGGTGGTCGGCGACATCGATATCATCGAAACATCCGAGCAGGAACAGATTCTCGGCTGGTCACGGGGCAGTGACGATGGCCGGCTCGACGCGTCACCGATGACGTTGTTCGCGCAGTACGTCGAGACCGATCCGTCGGCGTGCGCAGTGGTGGCCGGTGATGTCGAGTTGTCCTACGGGGACCTCGATGCACTGTCCTCGGTCGCGGCCGCTCAACTCGTCGTCGCCGGCGTCCGTCCGGACGACGTTGTCGGATTGATCCTGCCGAGGTCCTGGCAGTGGGTCGTAGCGATGGTGGCTGTGTGGAAAGCCGGTGCCGGCTATCTTCCGATCGACCCTGCTCTTCCGGAAGAACGGGTGAGCGCACTGCTCACCGATATCGCGGCACGGTGTGTGGTGGCGATCGAGACGCCCGACCTCGATCTCCCAGTGGTGCTGATCGGTGACGAGCCCGTGGTCGCTGCCGACGCACCGGTTTGGGTCGATCGTTGGCGTGAGGACGGCGCGGATGCCCGAGTCGGCTACGTCATTTCGACGTCCGGTTCGACCGGGCGACCGAAGCCGACCGTCGTTCCGATGGCAGGTATAGCGAATACCGTTGCGTGGTATAACTCTTCGCTGCCGGCACGCGCCGGGGTTGCAGTGGCGTCGTCACCGAGTTTCGACCTCACGCAGAAGAACGTGTGGGGACCACTGACGAGTGGTGGAAGTGTGCACCTCGCACCCGCCGGCTTCGACCCGAGTGAGATCCTTCGTGTCATCGCAGACGAGCGAGTCACGACGGCAAACATGTCACCCAGTGCGTTCGACGCTCTGATCGATTCCGACGAAGACGACATGCTGGCAAGTCTCCAGGTGGTGTTCCTCGGCGGAGAGCCGATACAGGTCAGCCGTCTGGGGCACCTGCTTTCGCGCGGAGTTCGAATCGTGAACAGCTACGGTCCCACCGAAGCGTCGGATGTGGTGTCGTTCCAACAGGCGACGGCAGCGGACACGCTTGGTGTTCCGATCGGCTCACCGGTGCCGAACATCGATCTCTATGTGCTGGATTCACGGTTGGGTCTCGTTCCGTCCGGAGTTGTCGGCGAGCTGTACGTCGGTGGTATCGGAGTCGGCCGTGGTTACGGCAACCGGTACGACCTGACGGCAGAACGGTTTGTTGCCAACCCCTTCGGGGCGGCCGGCGAGCGCATGTATCGAACCGGCGACCTCGTGCGCCGCAACACGGCCGGTGAGCTCGAGTACATCGGGCGCACGGACTTCCAGGTCAAGATCCGCGGTTTACGCATCGAGCTCGGTGAGATCGAATCTGCCTTGAACGCTGTGGATTCCGTCGGGACCGCCGTCGTCACAGTCCACGCTGACTCGGCGGTGGGCGACCGGTTGGTTGCCTATGTCGTTGGCGTCCCAGGCGCTGTGATCGTTCCGGAAATCCTGCGGGACGCTGTAGCGCAGCGTCTACCGGAGTACATGGTTCCGTCGGCGTTCATCGTCCTGGACTCGGTGCCGCTCAACGCGAACGGAAAGATCGACCGTCGGAGCCTGCCCGACCCGGTGTTCGACACGGCGCAGTACCGCGAACCGCTCACCGTTGTCGAGAAGGCAGTTGCAGTTGTTTTTGCCGATCTTCTCGGCGTAGACCGAGTCGGACTCGACGACGATTTCTTTGCACTCGGCGGAAACTCGCTAATCGCGACGCGGCTCGCGGCCCGTCTCGGTCAGGCGCTCGATACCACCGTTCCGGTTCGGATGCTGTTCGACGCCACGACAGTTGAAGCACTGGCCCTTGCCATTGCGGCATCGGTAGGGTCGGGTCGACGAAAGTCGCTCGAAGCCGCCGAACGCCCGGACCGGTTGCCACTGTCACTGGCGCAGCAGCGGATGTGGCTTGTCAACCAGATGGACACGGCCGCAGGGACGTACAACATTCCGATGGCGCTGCGGTTGACCGGCGACCTCGACGTCGACGCATTGCGGGCAGCTCTGCGCGATGTCACCGATCGGCACGAGTCGCTCCGGACGTTCTATCCGGCAGACGACAACGGACCAACACAACGGATTCTCGACGTCGACGAGGCGCCGCAGTGCGCCGTCGTTGCCGTTGCGGACGCATCCGAGTTGTACTCGCGCGTCGCCGCTGTGATGTCGACGGGCTTCGACGTCTCCACAGAAGTACCTGTGCGGATGGAACTTCTGCACTGCGGGACCGGCGAGTACGTCTTTGCGCTTGTTGCACACCACATTGCCGCCGACGGTGAGTCGATGGCGCCGTTGGCGCGCGACATGATGATCGCGTACGAAGCCCGGACCAGAGGCAGCATTCCCGGATGGAGTCCGTTGACCGTGCAGTACGCGGACTTCGCGCTGTGGCAGCGTGACGTCGTGGGCACGGCCGACGAGGTCGGTAGTGTCGCTGCCGCTCAACTCGAGTACTGGCGGGGCAAGCTTGCTTCGCTTCCCTCGATGGCCGGACTTCCGACGGATCGCCCACGTCCGAGTGCGGTGTCACCGGCAGCGGGTGCCGTCGAGTTCACCGTGAGTGAGCAGATCCACGCCCGGTTGGTAGAGATCGCCCGCGAACGGAATGCGACTGCCTTCATGGCATTGCACGCCGCACTGGCCGTATTGGTTGCTCGCGTCGGGGCAACCAATGACTTTGCGATCGGTACCGCCGTAGGTGGGCGAGGGGAGCGTGCGCTCGACGATCTGGTCGGAATGTTCGTGAACACGCTCGCCTTGCGGACTCAGGTAGATACTGCAGCAAGTTTCGACGATCTGGTAGTTGCCGTGCGCGACGTGGATCTGGAGGCCTTCGGGAAGTCCGACCTCCCGTTCGAAGAAGTGGCCGAAGCGCTGGGTGCCTCGGCCGACGGACTCTTCCAGATCATCTTGTCGCTGGAACCCGCTGGCGGAGCCGAGTTCTCGCTGCCGGACTTGACGATCAGCGGAGTCGATTCACCTGTGGCGACCACGAAGTTCGACATGCAACTGACGCTCAGTAGCGCCGCGGACGGATACGGACTCTCCGGCGTCTGGATCTACTCGACTGATCTGTTCGACCAGGGAACCGTCGAATCGTTCGTGGAGCGGTTTGTTCGCGTACTCGAACAGGTCACCGACAACCCATCGAGGCCGGTCGGCGACATCGAATTGCTCACCGCAGCAGAGAAAGACGAGGCTCTCGGCGCTGCAGTTCAGTCCAGCGCTCCGAGTGGATCGAGCGCGGCCCTCCTGCCCCAACTGCTGGCGTCGACAGTCGAGGCTGACCCCGAAGCTCCCGCCGTTGTGGTCGGCGACGAGGAAATCGACTATGCCGCAGTCGATTCACGTTCCTCGCAGCTTGCGCGTCTGCTCATCGATGGTGGCGTCGGTCCAGGAGACTTCGTGAGCCTCTCCGGCGTATCGGGAGCAGGCGAAGTAGTGGCGTGCTGGGCAATTGTCAAGACCGGGGCAGCGATTGCAGTCGGGCAGGCCGGAGAGATTCCGGACTCTGTCGTGACGATCACGCCGGAAACACTCGACGCTGCGGTCGCACAACCCGCGCGTGCGATCAATTACACCGACCGCATTCGCCCGCTCACCGCGGACGACGCCGCATTCCAGGTGTTCGGAGACGGAGCCTGGGAGCAGACGTACGGGGAACTCACCGCAACCCTGTCGACCTGGAGCGAGAAGTACGCGGTTGATGTCGAGTCGCGAGTGCTGCAGACCGGCTCGATCGACGCGAGCGGACGGGTGCCCGCGATTCTGCTCGCTGCATCGGCGGGTGCTGCGTGGGTGGTGGCAGGTAGTGACATCGAATCGCTCGACGACCTGCTGGCCGACGAGTGGGTGACACACGCGGTGCTGTCGGTGGATGACGCTGCAAGCATCGATCGCAGCGAACTGCCGGATCTCGAACACGTCCTCGAGGAGCACAGCCCGCGCTCGTGGTGACCTCACGTACCGCGAGTGGTGGAACTCATATCCACTCGCGGTATGCGGCGCTCGGCAACTCCGCGGCTGTAACAATGGCACTCGGTTGCCGATGCATTGTGGGGAGCCGCAACGGGCGAGATGACCGTGAAAACAAGTATTACGCGAAGGTGAGTTGTCTGATGGCGCAAGGGGCCGACGTACATGCTGATCGATCATCGGACGTGATCGCATGAGCGCGGACGATCTGACCCCCGCAAAGACACGCGGAAGCCGCAAACCCCGTCCCACCCGTACTCGCCGCGTTCGAGTGCCCTTGCTGCCGCAGCTACTGGCGGCTGCCGTCGATATCGACCCAGGCGCCGTCGCCATCCGCTTCGACGGTCGTTCCGTCACCTACGCCGAGCTGGATGCCGCGTCGTCGCAGCTGGCGCGTCTCCTCATTGCTCACGGAGTGGGACCGGAAGATCGGGTAGCGATCTCCATCCCACGCTCCGTCGAGTCGGTGTGCGCACTGTGGGCCGTCGCGAAGACCGGGGCCGCATTTGTACCGGTTGATCCCAACTACCCGGCCGACCGCGCCTTGCACATGCTTGTCGATTCCGGCGTCTCGATCGGCTTGACGGTAGGCGCTGTCGCCGACGGACTGCCGGCGAGTCTTCAGTGGTGGGAACTCGACAACGCCGAGTTCCTGGCAAAGGCGGCCGAACTTCCTGCCGAACCGGTGTCGTACACCGAACGTGTCGGAACTTTGCGTGCGGAGCATCCCGCCTACGTGATCTACACCTCGGGTTCGACCGGTCGACCCAAGGGCGTTGTCGTCACGCATGGAGGCATTGCGAACCTGTGTGCCGAGCAGATCGAGCGCTACGGTCTCACTTCTGCATCCCGAACCCTGCACTTTGCATCGCCCAGCTTCGATGCCTCCGTTCTGGAATTGCTCCTCGCATTCGGCACCGGTTCCACGATGGTGATCGCACGCCCCGATGTGTACGGCGGCGACGAGCTCGCCGAACTGCTCACCGAAGAAAAGATTACCCACGCGTTCATGACTCCTGCTGCACTGGGATCGCTCTCTGCGGAGGGTGATTTCGACACGCTCGACGTTGTTGTCGTGGGCGGCGAAGCATGTTCGCCCGCACTGGTGACTCAGTGGGCGCCCGGACGAAAATTCTTCAACGCGTACGGCCCCACCGAAACCACCGTCGTCGTGTCGATTGCCGAACTGACGGTCGACAGTCCGGTCACGATCGGCGGCCCGGTGCGCGGCGTCGGACTCTACGTTCTCGACTCCCGCCTGCAGCCGGTGGCGACCGGCACTGCCGGCGAATTGTATGTTTCCGGAACACATCTCGCCCGTGGGTACAACCAGCTTCCCGCGACAACCGCAGCAAGTTTTGTGGCAAACCCGTTCGCGGACACGGGCGAACGTCTGTACCGCACCGGCGACACCGTTCGCTGGATCAAGGCCGGCGACGACCAACGCAGTCTCGAATACCTCGGCCGCGGTGACTCTCAGGTCAAGATTCGCGGATTCCGCATCGAACTCGGTGAGATCGACGCAGTTCTCGCCTCGGTGCCCGGCGTCGAATTTGTGGCGACACTTCCTCGGAGTGGGCCGACGGGTGAACCAGCATTGGTGTCGTATGTAAAGGCCGGAAACACGCTCGACGCTGAGGCATTGACAGTCCACGCACGCGGCGCACTGCCTCGGCACATGGTCCCGGCCGCAATGGTGATGCTCGAAGATATTCCGCTGACCCCGGTCGGCAAGCTCGACGTCGACGCATTGCCGGCGCCCACATTCGAATCGCGCTCGTACCAAGCGCCATCCACGCCTGCCCAGAAGCTTGTGGCCGACGCGATTGCCGATCTGCTCGGCCTCGAACAGGTCGGCGCTTCGGATGATTTCTTCGAATTGGGTGGCAACTCCCTGATCGCCGCCAAGCTGGCCGGTCGTCTGGGCGCAGCGTTCGATACCCGCGTTCAGGTGAAGACTCTGTTCGAAGCGTCTACCGTCGAAGCGCTCGCCGCTCGCATCGAAGCCGAGACGGAAACGATCGGGCATGTGGCCTTGGCGCCGATGGTTCGTCCTGATCGTGTGCCATTGTCTCTTGCGCAACAGCGTATGTGGTTCCTGAGTCGGTTCGACGCGGAATCTGCTGTGAACAATATTCCGATCGTTTTGCGACTGTCCGGTGAACTGGACGTGAGTGCGCTTGCGCGCGCTGTTGAGGATGTTGTCGCTCGGCACGAGGTGCTGCGGACTGTGTATCCGGAGTTCGGTGGTATCGGCTATCAGGACGTTCTCGAAGTATCCACGGCAGATATCGATCTGGATCCTCGGGATCTCAACGAGTCGGAGTTGCTTGCAGCTTTGGCGCCGCTGGTGACCGTTGGGTTCGACGTTTCCGTTGCCGTCCCACTTCGGGTTCGCCTGTTCCGTACCAGCCCAAGTGAATTCGTTCTCGCAATGGTGGTTCACCATATCTCTGCCGACGGTGTTTCGGTGGGTCCTCTGGTGCGTGATGTTGCATTGGCCTATCTTGCCCGGGCGCAGGGCGGCGCGCCGGCGTGGTCGCCGCTTGCGGTGCAATACGCAGATTTTGCGTTGTGGCAGCATGAGGTTTTGGGGGTCGATTCTGATCCGGCGTCGTTGATGTCGGAGCAATTGCGTTATTGGAGTGAGAATCTCGCGGGGTTGCCGGAGAAGATCGATCTGCCGTTCGATCGGAAGCGCCCGGCGGTTGCGTCGACGCGTGGCGCGGTGCATCGTTTCGATATCGACGGTGAGTTGCACAGGGCTCTGGAGCAATTGGCGTTGGATCGTGGTGTTTCGCTGTTCATGGTTGTGCATGCGGCCCTTGCGGTGCTGCTTGCGCGGATGGCGTCGACTGACGACGTGGTTATCGGTTCGCCGATTTCCGGTCGGGGGGAACCTGCGCTCGATGATCTGATCGGGATGTTTGTCAATACGCTGGTGTTGCGTACGCCGGTGACGTCGAACGTATCGTTTGCCGATCTTCTCGATCAGGTTCGTGAAAACGATTTGGGTGCATTTGCCAACGCGGACTTGCCTTTCGAGCGTTTGGTGGAGGTTCTCGATCCGGCCCGTTCGCAGGCGCATCATCCGTTGTTCCAGGTTGCGTTGTTCTTCCAGAACATGGCAGGTGACGCTCTGGAGTTGCCTGACCTGCGAGTCTCGGAGTTCGATGCGGGAATCGATATCGCAAAATTCGACCTTCAGTTGACGGCATCGCCGGTTGAAGGCGAGGCCGGCGTCGGTGCCGGCATGGTGATGTCGTGGCTCTACGCCACAGATCTTTTCGACGCCGCTACTGTTGGCGGGCTAGCCGAGCGCCTGACCACCATTCTCCGTGCGATGGTCACGAATCCGGGAACTGCTGTCGGTGACGTGGAACTGTTGTCCACCAAGGAAATACAGAACATCATCGAAGACTTCAACGACACGTCTCGTCCGGTTGTGGGTGGGTTGTTGTTGGATGGTTTTGATTCTGTGGTGGGGGTTTCTTCGGGTTCGCGTGCGGTGGTGTGTGGGGATGTGGTGCTCTCGTATGGGGAGTTCGATGAGAGGGTTAATAGGTTTGCGCGTTATTTGATCGGTTTGGGTGTTGGGCCGGAGTCGTTGGTGGGGTTGGCTGTTCGGCGGTCTGTGGATTTGTTGGTTGGGTTGTATGCGATTGTGCGTGCGGGTGGGGCGTGGGTGCCGTTGGATCCTGATGCTCCGTCCTCGCGTAATGAGTATGTGTTGGATTCGGCTGATCCGGTGTGTGTGGTGTCGACGGAGCGTGATGGTTTCACGGCGTCGGGTCGTCGGGTTGTGTGTGTCGATGTTGTTGATGTGTCTGGTTTTTCGGGTGCGCGGGTTTCTGATGTGGATCGTCTTTCGCCGTTGCGGGCGTCGAATACGGCGTATGTGATTTTCACGTCGGGGTCGACGGGTCGGCCGAAGGGTGTGGCGGTGTCGCATGCGGCGATTGTGAATCAGCTCGAGTTCATGCAGGGCGAGTATGTTTTGTCGGCTGCGGATGTGTATTTGCAGAAGACGGCGACGACGTTCGATGTGTCGTTGTGGGGTTTTTTCATGCCGTTGCGGGTGGGTGCGGTGTTGGTGTTGGCGTCGGCTGATGGTCATCGGGATCCGGGGTATTTGGCGTCGGTGATTGACGAGCAGGGTGTGTCGGTGACGGATTTTGTTCCGACGATGTTGTCGACGTTTTCGTCGTTGGTGGATCCGGGGTTGTTGGGTTCGTTGCGTGATGTGTTGGTCATTGGTGAGGCGTTGCCGGTGGAGGCGGTGCGTGAGTTCGGGTTGGTGTCGTCGGCGCGGTTGCATAATTTGTATGGTCCGACTGAGGCTGCGGTGTCGTTTACGTTTGCGGATGTGACGGGTGCTGGGTCGGGGTCGGTGGTGTCGATTGGTGTGCCGGAGTGGAATTGCCGGGTGTTTGTGTTGGATTCGCGTTTGCGGCCGGTTGCGGTGGGTGTTGCGGGTGAGTTGTATTTGTCGGGTGTGCAGTTGGCTCGGGGGTATGTGGGTCGTCCGGATTTGAGTGCGGATCGGTTTGTGGCGTCGCCGTTCGGTGTGGGTGGGGAGCGGATGTATCGGACGGGTGACCTTGTGAGGTGGTCGTCTGAGGGGGATCTGGAGTACATCGGTCGTACTGATTTTCAGGTGAAGTTTCGTGGTCAGCGGATCGAGTTGGGGGAGATCGAGGCGGCGTTGGTGTCGCATGGGTCGGTGTTGTCGGCTGCGGTGGTGGTGCGTGGGTCGGTGATGGGTGATCAGTTGGTGGGGTATGTGGTGCCGGCGGTGGGGTCGGTTGTGGATGTGTCGGTGTTGCGGGGGTTTGTGGGGGAGCGGGTTCCGGGTTATATGGTTCCGGCTGCTGTGGTGGTGTTGGATGCGTTCCCACTTAATTCGTCGGGGAAGTTGGATCGGGCGTTGTTGCCGGAGCCGGTGTTCGAGGCTCGGGTGTTTCGGGCTCCGGTGTCGTCGGTGGAGTTGGTGGTGGCGTCGGCGTTTGTGGGTGTGTTGGGTGTTGATCGGGTGGGGTTGGATGATGATTTCTTCGAGTTGGGTGGCAACTCCCTCATCGCGATGAAGTTGGCGTCCGAACTGAGTGCATCTGTTGGTGCCGACGTCCCCGTGCGCACGCTGTTCGGTGCATCGACAGTTGAATCCCTCTCCGCTCGAATCGAAGACACGCTTTGTGGCAGCGCGGCGTCGTCGAATCAGGCACTCGATGTTCTATTGCCGATCCGGGAAGCTGGATCGTCCGTACCGGTATTCTTCATCCACCCGATGAGCGGGCTGGCATGGAAGGCCTCCGGCCTGGTACCTCACCTCGACGCGCAGACGCCGCTCTACGGTCTGCAGGCACCGGTGATGGCGGAACCGTGGTCTCTGCCCACGTCGGTCGACGCATTGGCCGAACGCTACGTTCGCGAGATGTTGAGTGTGAATCCGAGCGGCCCGTTCCACATCGTCGGCTACTCGCTCGGCGGGTTCATCGGACACGCGTGTGCAGTTCTATTGCGCTCGAAGGGGTTCGACGTGAAGCTGGCAATGATCGATCCTCGCGGCACTACCGAAGTCGGGGAGAACCAGGCCCGGGACAACGTCTCCGAACTGGCCGCGGGATGGGGGGTCGACGTCGGGGACACCCTGGATCTCAGTGCGTTGGGTCGGGAAGAGATCCTCGCTCTCGGTCGGTCACTCGATTCCCTGTCGTTCCTCTCCGACGATCAACTCGGGTCTCTGTACGATTTTGCGATCTCAGCGGCCTCGATGATCGACGGATACGAGCCGAGCGTCTTCGACGGTGACGCTGTACTTCTCAGCGCCACCGTGGGAGTCGGTTCGACAATCGAACTTGCCGAGGCCTGGAAGCCCTATGTCAACGGAACTTTGACTGAGACAACAGTCGAGAGTTCGCATCACTCGATGATGGAAACCGATCAGCTCGAGCTGATCGGTCCACGATTGGCGGCGTTCTTCAGGAGTTGATCGGAGCGTTAAGAGGACGTCGGCACAAATCTGAACGAGAAGCCGACGTTCTGCGTGTTTGTCGGGTCAGGTCCCGGGCCAGGTTGGGCAATAACCGACGTCGGTATCTGCCTGGCATTTTGGGTCAGAGGTGGCGCTTCCTGCCAAAAAGGCTGGGCAGCTTGGAGTTCCAGCGCAATCTGAATGAGACCGGCTTCGTCCCACATGCGACCACCGAGTTGGACTCCGAACGGAAGTCCGGTCTCCTTCGACCTTCCGGCCGGCGTCGTGACAACCGGAGCGCCTGTGTAGTTGGCCCAGGCGACGTCGGCGGTGACTCCGTCGAACAGTGCGATGCCCGCGACCTCAGAACGCTTACTGCCGTCCACACTGGCGCCTGGTACGAGAATGGCGTCGAGATTCTGCTCGGAGAGCATGCGGTTGTAGTCGTGTTGGTAGCGAAGCCTGTTGTGCGCCAACGTCATGTAGTCGGCGACTGGAACCGCCATCGATGCAAGGGCCTGCCCGACGAAGAGTGCTCGCTCCGGTTTGTACAGTCCGATCCGGTCGGAGAACTGCTGGTGATAATGGCCGGCCTCGGCCATATCTCCGGTCAGTAGTCCTGTCGGATAGGTCGGCATCGTCACGTCGACTAGGGTGCCCCCGAGTGCGACGACGGTGTCCGTGAACGCGGCGAACAGTGTGCCCAACGACGCCGGCAATTTGTCGACACCTTTACGGGGGATGCCGAATCGGCGGCCGGCGAGCGGTGACTGTCCACCCTGAGCTGCCAAAGGGTACCCGTCAGCCGGAACCGGGGGACCGGCAGACGTAGTTGGATCGTTGACGTCGACGCCGGCCATGTAACTGAGCAGCAAGGACGCATCGGCCGCACTTCGGGCCATAGGGCCGGTATGGTCACGCGTCCAGTTGAGGGGGATCGTTCCGTACGTGCTGCAACGTCCGAAAGTCGGCTTGACAGAGGTGATTCCCGTTGCGCTTGCCGGCAAGCGGAGCGATCCGCCAGTGTCGGTTCCAGTTGCCAGGGGACTGAAGCGGGCGGCCAGGACGGCAGCACTGCCGCCCGACGACCCACCCGGTGAGTACTCGGCATTCCAGGGGTTGCCCACTTGTGCCGTCGCCACACCGATGGCGAACTCGTCGCAGTGCGCGTGACCCATCAACACCATGCCCGCGTCACTCAGGCGGCGCCATACGGTCGAGTCACCCGCGGCGATGTTCCCTTCGAGGACGCGACTCGAGGCTGTGACCGGTAATCCCGATACCGCAAACATATCTTTCAGAGCGATCGGCAACCCACAGACCAGTGGTGGCGCTTCACCATCGCTCGTCCGCCCTGCGGTCGAGAGTCGTTGCGCTGCCTTCTCGGCGGCAGCGTACGCGACCTCCGGATAGATCCGGATCCATGAACCGATTCCACCGTCGTACTCGTGACTGCGTGTCAAGCACGCGTCGAGTAGCTCGCGTGGATGAAGGATGCCTTCCTGGAGCAGACTCGCGGCTTCGGTAGCGCTGAGCAGTGCAGGGTCGGTCGCGTCAATTGTGCTCGGAGCCGGCAATTGACTGTGTCGAGACGCCGAACGAATCGGCGTGGCTGCTGCAGGTTGTACGGCAGCGCCAACTGCAGTGGCACCGGCTACTCCGAGTGCCGTTGCGGCGCCGAGGAAACCACGTCGGGAAATGCCTGTGTTCACAAGAGTTGCCTTCGAAAGTGTTGCTGGGGATGATCAGGAGATTTTGTCAGGTCAGGTAAGCGGAACCGCATCTGACGACAAAGGCCACCTGCTCGGACACTCCACAACGGGAGTGTCGCGAGCAGGTGGCCTTCGAGGTGAATCAGAGGCAAATCAGATTCCGAGCGAACCGGCGATGAACGGCCACGACTTGTGGAGATCGTCCTGCCAGTAACCCCACGAGTGGGTGCCCGTCGGGCGGAAGTCGACCACGGCGGGAATGTTCAGCTCGTACAGGCGCTTGGCCATGTTGGAGGTGCACAGGTTGGTAGCAGCTTCGATGACGCCGCCGACGATGATCTGGTTCTCCAGGTTTGCGCGTCCGTCATTCATGCGAGGGTTGAGGCTCGTGTCGTTCGGGAAGCCGGGAAGACCGTTGCCGGTGCTCATGTAGATCGGAGTTCCGCGGAGCTTTTCGGCGTTGACCAGCGGATCGTGATCGCGCCAGCCCTGACCGTCGAGCGGACCCCACATGTTGGTGACGTCGTCGACTCCGCCGATCCATTCGGTGGTGATTCTGACGAACTGCTGGCCGAGCGGGTCACTGGTCTGAGCGCAGCCACTGTACGCGGCAACCGAGTTGTACAGTCCGGGGTGCTCGATGGCGAGGTTCAGAACAGACGTACCGGACATCGAGATCGCGGACAGTGCCTGTTCGCCGTTGCTGCCCAGTTCCTTGTTCAGGAGTGGAGGCAGTTCCTCGCCGAGGAAGGTCGACCACTTGTTGCGTCCGGCCTTCGGGTCGTCCTGCTCCCAATCCGTGTAATAGGAGAGGCGTCCGCCCACCGGCGTCGCGACATTGACGTTCTTGTCACTGAAGAAGTCGACGACGTCGGTCTGACGCTGCCAGGTCGCGGAGTCTTCGCCACCGCCTGCGCCGTTCAAGAGGTAGAGAATAGGACGTGGTTCGGAATTATCGGCCGGGGTGATGACCTGAATGGGCACCATCTTGTCCATCGACGCAGCGTAGACATTGACGACGAGTTGCCGATCATTGATCTTCTGCACGGACTTGACGTACGAACCGTTCGCGGCCACGTCGGATGCGGAATTGCCCGAGTTGTCGGGAGCGGCTTGTGCAATACCGGCGGTGAACAATGAGCAGGCGATTGCCAGAACTCCGACATGTGTGGCGCGACGCCAGGCTGGTTTCGTGTTTCGCGTCAAGACTTCTTACCTCTCGGTTGAAACGGTTCTCGGAAAAGCGGCGGTCTTTGCTTCCCGATTGGATATGTCGACCCGACCGTCGGATACGGTACGGGACGCCCCCGACTCGGTAGATCGATTTTCATTCAGGCGTTAGTCCGATGCAGCCCGACGGTATCCCTGAATTGCCGGATATATGAATATTGCGATCATTCCGAAGGACCAGGCAAATGTTTTGAGCACAGGTTCGAGAACTGGCCCACCAAGCGACATTCCTCGCATCGCTTCCACTGCTACCGACATCGGTTGTGCCGCGATCACCGGTTGCAACCAGACGGGATACGCCATTGTGGGGACAAAACCACTGTTGAAGAACATCAGCAGTGTGCAAACGATGGAGACGATCTCGACGAGTGGAAGATTGTCCGACACTGTAGCGAGAGCCGTCACCATCACGGCAAATCCGATACCGAAGACAATCGGCAGAAGGAGCATTCCGATCGCGGCAACTGGGCCTTGGTTGAATCGGAAACCCGCGATGAAACCGACTCCGATGATCACGATCGTCGTCACGAGGACACGGATGGCCTCGGCGATCATGCGCCCGACCAACCCCGACGCACGGTGGGCCGGCAGCGTCCAGAAGCGGCTGAGTAGTCCGCTGGTCTTCTCGGTCCGTAGCCCGACAGCACTGGCAATGGAACCGAACATCGCGCCGACCAGAATGATCAGCGGAACAGTTCCGTAGATACTCGGCTGACCGGTGGCCGCGCTGATCGAGTTTCCGAGGACAACTCGGAACATGATGAGCGTCAGAGCCGGGTACAACAACGCTTGGATAGCGGTGGATGGATCCCGCGCCCAACTGACGAGCAGCCGCCGAGCTTGAATCAGGCTGTGAGTCCACAGAGCCTTCGCGGAGTTTTCCGGTAACGCGGCGTTGGGTTCCGGAAAGTTCAGCGTGCGACCGCGTCGTGGCTCGCTCTGGTCGAGTTTGCTCCTGTCGGTACTTGTCATCATGCCCGCCTTGTACTTGCCCAGTAGGCAAGGGGAGCGCAGACGACCAGCAGTCCCAACGACCACATCACAACCGGGAACATCGTGTGCGACGTGACGCCGCCGTGCGCGAGATCGCGCATCGCGAAGGAGAATTGTGAGACTGGCTGATTGCGCACGAAGGGGCGGATCCACTCGGGAAAGCCCGTCTCAGGAGCGAACCCACACGAGAGCATGCCCAGGATCAGCTGGGGAAGGGTAAGGGCCTGGCTGGTTGCCTGCGGGCTCTTCGAGAGTGAGCCGATAGCGTCGGCGCCCAGTGACAAGCAGGTGCTGAACACCAAAGCCAAGCCGCAGAAGAGCGCTGCCTGGCCAAACCCTTCGGTGAATCGAAAACCGATCGCATGTCCGTAGACGAGTGCGGCCGTCAACGACACCACGGAACGGACGAATCCGCTGCTCATCCGGGACAGCAAGGGGACCGGTCCGTACACCGGCATGGTCTGCATGCGCGAGCTGAATCCGGTGATCTTCTCTTTTGCCGACATCTGCGCGGCCGAAATCGACGTGAAGGCCATCGCCTGCAACACGATGATCGGCATCAGGAACTGCGCGTAGTCGATGCCTTGGAGCTGCATCACGAACTTCAACGGCAGGTAGAAACCCACAGTGAAGATCAGTGGAGCGATGACGGCGATAACCAACTCGTAGCGTCGAACCATCGCCCGCAACGTGCGACCCGTGAGAACCCACCACTGCATGAGCGCCGACGGATTCGGGCGACGGTGACGTCCCACTCGCGTGGCAGCCGGAACCGAGATCTCACGGCGACCGGTCTTCTGCAGCGTCAGGTTCGGGGTTTGGTACTTGGTCGTAGTGGTCATGCAGGCTCACCGGCCTTGCCGGGTTCGGCAGCCTGAGGGCGTCCGGTCAACGAGAGGAAAACATCGTCGAGTGACGGGCGCCGCAGCGCGATGTCGGCAAGAGGAATTCTTGCGTGATCGAGGCGGCGCAATGCTTCGGCAAGCGTCGCGGAACCGCGCGGTGCCGGGATTGCGATCTTTCCGTTGTCCTTGGCGATATCGAAACGGAAGTCCGGCGGAAGTAGGTTGCCCAGAGCGTTGGCCGCGGGGCCGAGCAACTCGGCGGACAGTGGAACGATCTCGCAGAAGCTCGCTCCCGTACGGGCCTTGAGCTGATCTGCGGTTCCCTCGGCGATAACCGAGCCCTTGTCGATCACGATGATGTTGTCGCTGAGAAGGTCGGCTTCCTCGAGGTACTGCGTAGTCAGCAGAACCGTGATGCCTTGTTCCTTCAGCGTTTGAACGAGATTCCACACGCTCTGACGGCTGCGTGGATCCAATCCGGTGGTCGGTTCGTCGAGGAATACGACCTCGGGACGAACGACGAGCCCGCAGGCGATGTCGATGCGACGACGCATACCGCCCGAGTAGTTGGCCACCGTGCGAGCGCCGGCCTCGACCAGGTCGAACTCCTCCAGGAGGTCAGCGGCCCGCTGCTTCGCCGACGCACGATCCAGGCCCATCAACTGTGCAAACAGTTCGATGTTCTCGCGGCCGGTCAGTGCATTGTCGAGTGCCGCGAACTGCCCCGTCATCATGATCGAACGACGAACTTCCGGGGCATTTCGTACCGCGTCGTATCCGGCGATCATCGCGCGTCCGCTGTCGGGACGGATCAGGGTCGACAGCACCTTGACCGTGGTGGTCTTGCCTGCACCGTTGGGTCCGAGAATGCCGAGAACCGATCCTTTGGGGGCCTGGAAGTTGATACCGCGCAGAGCGTGGACATCTTTGAAGGACTTGTGAACGTCCTCCACGACTACAGCCGCGTCCGTGGGAAAGGGCATCAATTCTCCGCTGTCTACATGGATGTGGTGGGGCTACCTTGGGTGGCCTGGTTGTGCCGATCCGGCTTGTGGTGAGGCCGGAGGGCGCAGCCGCGGATGACCCACACGGATTGCGGGAACCTTGGTTGTCTATCTCCGAACGCACTGAGCATGTTACCGGAGGTGACACGTGCAACTTTGGCCTCAGACGGGGTGATTCGGTCGCTTTGCCTGGATAAGGCAAGCAAGCACGCAGTTGGGCCAGGACTAATTTGTGTGCCATCGCACACTCGGTTGCTCCGTGTCGGATACCTGACCGCATCGGTCGAATATCGTGCGTGGTGATAGCGTGCCGTCCATGGGCGTCCAGTTGTCGGTTGTTGTTCCGGTGTACAACGAAAAAGAATATCTTTCGGAATGCCTGGAATCCTTGTTGGAACAAGGCGACGATATTTCCGAGATAGTGGTTGTGGACAACAACTCGACCGACGGAACAGCTGAGATAATCAAAGAATTCGAACGGCGCTCGCCGAAGATTCGCTATTTAGTGGAAACTCGGCAAGGTGTTGTTTTTGCCCGAAATCTGGGATTCAATTCAGTGCAGGGAGAATTGATCGGCAGAGTGGATGCCGATACCCGGGTACTACCTGGCTGGGCTCGCGAAATACATGATCTGTTCACGGATCGGGAATTCGATGCCGTCACCGGATTCTCGTTGTTCTACGAATCGCCGTTCGCAACCGCGCAGCGCAACGCAGTTGCAAAGCAGGACAATCTCGGAAATCTCGGTGGCCTCAAAGATGCGCCTTCCCTGACCGGGTCGAATATGGCGATCAGAAAATCTGCTTGGCTGTCCGTGCAGGGATCGGTCAGTGATCGCAAGGATTTCCACGAAGACGTCGATCTGTCGTACTGCCTTCTCGGAAATGGCATGAAAATAGTCCAGAACCTTGCCATGCGAGCAGAAGTGTCCGGGCGCCGCGGGGAAACCGGTCCGATCGAGTTTCTGTCCTACAACAAAGCGTCGATCGCAACACTGAAACACCACGGCGCAATGAACCGTCGACTTCGCTTCATGATTTTCCGTAGTTCGATACTTCACACAGTTCTGTGGCCCGCATATCGCATGTACGACAAGAACACCGACGCAATGTCCGTGAAGCGACTGTTCTTCAGACCCGCCGCCCGTCAGATGCCGGTCGAGGCCTGAAGGAAGCTGATCCCTACGGTAGAGGGCGGTCGACACCGAGCGCGTCGTACAACTTTTTGATCCCACTGAAGTCCTGCACGAGTAAGCCGGATTCGGGAGAGTGCTCGACGTCGTCGATCATCCGGTGACCGCCGGCGATGCCCTCGGTATCCATGATCGCCCGCCACGCGCCGAAATCGTTGCCGGCAAATGCTGCCATCGCGTCAGCCGCGCCGTCGACGAACCGTCGACGCTCATCCGAGTCGAGAGTGTCGAACACCGACACGGCCAGAGCGTCGGCGATCGACGCATGACAAAGTTCGTCGCGATTGTGAAGTCGGACCGTCGCACGATTGACCGGCTGAATGTCCTCACCGTCGATGATCACGTCCAGGTACGAGCTGATCGAGATCTCGGCGACGGTCATATATGCCAGTGCGACCACTGCGTGGGAACGCTCATCGGAGCATTCCGACAGTGCTTGCGCGCGAGCACGCACAGTCAGAACGTCCGGGAGAGACTTCGTCGGCAGCGGCCATCCCCGTCCGCGACGGGTCGAGGAACTCGCGTTCAGATGCATCAGCGTGTGGTATTGCTCGTCGACCATGGCCTGATTGACAGCGACCGCGACGGAATCGGCGAACCCGACATCGAACGCGTCCACCGCGAGTAGCTCGAACCCGGGATTCACCACGCACCGCTCGATATCCATGACGTTCT
Source organism: Rhodococcus globerulus (assembly GCF_019334125.1). Classification (NCBI taxonomy): domain Bacteria; kingdom Bacillati; phylum Actinomycetota; class Actinomycetes; order Mycobacteriales; family Nocardiaceae; genus Rhodococcus; species Rhodococcus globerulus. The sequence continues at coordinate 2,026,667 of NZ_CP079698.1, read as the reverse complement.
TGTTGAAGGCAATCCAGGCCCACGCGCGGAGCCGTTCTTGCTGCTGCGGCGCGAGTGCCATGTACACAGGGTGCTGGGCAAACGGCAGCAACGAGTCCGGATAGTCAAGTTTTGTGTGGTCGAAGAGATCGTCCAGATCAGGTTCGGGCTTCTTGACGGCGGCGCGACGAGGCCAGTTCTCGGCAAGTCGGCGCACGATTGCGCTCTCGACGGGATCCTCGGCTTCGAAGCCGGGAAGCGCAGGTGGTGCCACTCGATTGTGCATTGGTCCCTCCTACTCTCGGTTGCGCTCGGCTTCGTGGGAGCCGAGGTCCTCGAAGAGCGTCGTGGCGACCTCGTTCAGTTCCTCCGACTGATTACCCAGCGCACCGGCCGCCGACGCTACGAGATCCGAAAAGTCGTCGAAATTTCCTGTTGCCGCCTCCAACCGGGCAGCCGCAGCAGTCAACGCTTTGCGCGCAGTCGCGGCATAGGGATTGCCCGATTGAACATCCCAGTACACCTCGGGCTCGCCCGTGACGATTCGGGCAAGCAATGCGGAGAGTGTTCGATGGGGCGGCGGTCCGACATCGAGGGCGAGCTCCGGTGCCACGTCGAGTTCCGTCAACGCCAGACCGAAAGCCAACACCGAAGCATGGGTCAGGGCCTGGGTGGCAGCGGCCAGCCGATCATGGCGGTCCGGATCCATGACAGGCGTCGACGCACCCCATGATCTGACCTCGTCGAGGAATTCGCGACACCGGGGGCCGTCGACGTAGGGAACCGCGATGACAGCACGGCCACGCGGGCCGAGGGAAGGCCGGAACATCGGGTTGAGTCCGAGGAATTCACCGGCGCGACCGGATTCCTCGACGGCAACGGCAATGCGGGATTTGACCGACAAGGTGTCGACGATCAGCGTGTCGGCGCGTGCGGCACGCGTCAGTGTCGGCAATGCTGCGAGTGCGGTTTGCTCGGCTACGGCCAGGACAATCAGTTCCGCCTGCGCGAGTGCGCCCCGTACCGGTCCGTCGGGGCAGGAGATGTCGCCGACGAGATCGCTGCCGCGCGTCCGGTCCAGAACCGTCACGGATCTGCCGTCGTCGCGCAGGAGATCGACGAACATGGATCCCACCGCGCCGGCGCCACCCACTACGATCACATCACCCTGCGCCGGCATCGTGGGCTACCTTCCTATGCCCTTCTGGTGGCTCGGAGCTACATCGAGTGCGCGGAGCATCGTCGACGCCTTGACGGTTGTCTCGTCGAATTCCTCCTCCGCGTCCGACAGCGCGGTGATAGCGCCGCCGATACCGAAGCTCACTCCGGAAGACGTCGAAACCAGGGAGCGGATAACGATCGACAGATCGGCAGCGCCGCCGAGCGCAAAGTACCCGATCGAGCCGGAATACACTCCGCGAGGACCTGATTCGAGTCGGTCGATGATTTCCATCGTGCGCACTTTGGGTGCGCCCGTCATCGATCCGCCGGGAAACGCCGCTCGAACGCAGTCGACCGCTGACGAGTCGCCGCGCAACATTCCGCGCACCGTCGAGACCATCTGGTGAACGGATGAATACGATTCGATCCCGAATAAACGTGGCACGTGGACGCTTCCCGGGACGCAGACTTTCGCCAGGTCGTTTCGGGTGAGATCAACGATCATCAGATTCTCTGCTCGGTCCTTCTCACTGTCGAGGAGGTCTTGCCGCAGTGCCGCGTCCCGCGCCCGAGTGACGCCACGGGGGCGAGTGCCTTTGATCGGTTTGCTCTCCACCTTGCCGTTGGAATCGACTCGTAGGAATCGTTCCGGTGACGCTGAGATGACCGCAATTCCGGTGAAATCGAGCAGTGCGCTGTAGGGAGTGGGGTTGATTGCGCGCAGATACTCGAATGTGCGCAGGGAATCGATTGCCCCGTCGACAGCGGCCATATTGGTCAGGCACACCTCGTACGATTCACCGACGCGGATCTGTTCGAGCGCGTCCTCGATCAACGACAGGTACCGAGCCCGGTCGTGACGCAAACGTGCTTGTGCCCAAACGGTTTCGCTGATCAGGGGCACCGGAATTCGCTCCTCGTCAGCGGCGCCGACTGCGGCAAGGACGTTGACGGCATGCGCGAGCCAATCGTCACGATCGTCTGCCTGCTGTGTTTCACGTACCGGGGTTTCACGTAGTCGCAATACATGGGTTCGGCCGGCGGTGTGATCGATGACAATCGCACGATCCGCGAAAACCATTGCCGCGTCGGGCGCCTCGGACGAGTGAGCACGGTGACCACCGGTCTGCGCCTTCAATTCGTATCCGAGGTAGCCGACATATCCGAGGTTGAAGTCCAGTTCCGGATCTGCGGGAATGTAGCGCGTCGCGAGTTGTCCGTCGAGATAGTCGAAAAACGGGACGTGAATGTGCTCGTCAGGCAGCCCCTTTCGCGTCACGGTGAGAACTCCGGCGTCTACGTCATAGGTGATGAACTCCGCCAACGGACCGGAAGAGTCGCCCATGATCGTGAACCGCGCATCGGGTTCCGACGTGGCTGCTCGATCGAGCCAGTACGGGTTTGGTCCGTCGGCAAAGAGAGCGGCGTATGCGGCGGACGGATCCACGGCAAAATCGAGCCGCACCTTGTCGACCTGGTACGACGACGCCGGCCGCAAACTTGGTGCCCGGGGAGTCGGATCCGGGCGCATCACGGACTCGAGAGTTCGGCCGACCGACAGATCGCGGAAGTTCGTGAGCAGTTCCACTCCGAATTCGGTGCTGATCGACTCGGGATGGAACTGAACTCCCCACATCGGCTTCGTCCGATGCCGCACTCCCATGATCACGCCATCCGGCGTCCATGCCGTCCGAACGAACTCGTCGGGAAGTTTCTCGACGGCCAGTGAGTGGTAGCGGACTGCACGGAACGGAGAGGGCAGGCCGGCAAATACTCCGGACCCGTCGTGGTCGACAAGAGAAATCCGCCCGTGCATGGGTGCCGGCGCGAGTACGACATCTGCGCCGAACAGCTGACACAGTCCTTGATGTCCGAGGCACACACCGAGTAGGGGGAGCGGACCTTCGTCGATGAACCTGCGGCTGATCCCGAAATCCCGTTCCCGATCCGGTCGACCCGGCCCGGGGGAGATCACCACGTTGTCGAACTCGGCGAGATCGAGGGATTCCCACTCGGCGTCGTTGGTCACCACAGTGGGCACGACGCCGTTGACCTTGGTCAAGAGGGTGAAAAGGTTGTACGTGAACGAGTCGTAATTGTCCACGAGGAGCGTGCGGGAACTCATCTCGTTAATCCTGATCTCGGGCCGACTGATTCCCTCACATTTTCCACGTTGGCTTCCGGCCCGTCGATCACCAGGTCCTCGAGGCGGCATGTTTCCGCGATCAGGAGCTCGTAAAGGGAGCTGAAGAACTCAGGTGACAGGTTGTGCTGGCGGGCGAATTGACGCGCGCGTTCCTGCACGACATGTACGCGAGACGGCTGCATCATCGGAACGTGACTGGTCCGCTTCCACTCGCCGATCTGCAGGCATAACAGGAGTCGTTCACGCACGGTCTCGAGCAGGGTGGCGTCGATGGCGTCGAGTTGGCGCCGGAATTTCTCCAGGTCGTCGCCGGGATTACGGTCGTGGGTCTGCGCGATCTCCCCGTGCGCGTCGGTGCCGGTCGAGTGCTGGAAGTCTGCCACGGTGCCTCCTGCTGCTGCGCTGTCGGAGGCGACGCCTACCCGTGACCGACGCGTTCAGCTGGCGCCGGCCACCGGTACCCCGACCGATCATCGCCGTTCGGGAAGGTGTTCCACCAATCCGGCGACTCGAAACCCTGGACATTCGTTCCTGCGAAGGCCACTTCTCGGTGTCGTGGACGACGTCGATGATCGTGAATCGTCCTGTTGCCCAAATATATTCGTACTAGTTGTTACTTCTTTGTCACCCAGGTGGTGATTTCGGCGCGGACGACTTCCTGGCCGGCGCGATCGACGATCGTGATCGGCACGACCAACTCGGTGCCGGCGGCGATGGCGCTGAAATCCGGCATGGGTGAAAGTTGTGCCACGGCGCGCAGGCTGGTTTCGGCCTTGGCCAGGTACTCGACGTTCATCGATTTCGGAATCCACCGGTGGGTGCCGGGAACGGTAGCTTCGCACAACATCCCCATTGCGACCTCGGCGAGGTTGCAGGCCGCTATCGCGTGGAAAGTGCCGAGATGGTTGTGTACGCCCCACCACTTCGGGGCGCGCACCTCGCACAGGCCTGGTTCCAAGGTTGTGACGCGGGGGAGAATGGACGCGAAGTAGGGAACGCGCACCGACATGGCAAGTGAGAAGACTGCCTGACCGAAGGTGTTGTCCGGAAGCTTCTGCCAGGCGCGATAGGTGGGAGTCGCGGTACTCGTACTCGAAGTCATGACACGATCTTACTTGGGAGTAAGATCGTTGTCGCCCACATCACGATCAGAACGTGAGCACCCGGAGTTGAGTAATTCGGACGCCTACGGCATACTAGTCGGGTTGCCTTGTCTGGGACTGGGTCGCTTGCGGCCAAGAGCAGTCAAGGGTGAAGACGTCACGAACAGCGTGTTGGGGTAACCCGCCGATGATCGTGGCCAAGTAAGACGAGATGTAAAGCAAGACGGAAGCAGTACCTACTTTGTGTTCGACTTCGAACACGTCCGGTACACATCACGCGCCAGATGGTCGAAAGATCATCGGCGCAGGATGAGTGAGAGAGCGACACGCCCGACCGCGTGTACCGGAGAACAATGACAAACGAACAGCGGCAGCGGATCTGGATGCGTCCCGATCGCTTAAGTGTTCGTCGTGTCATCGTCCAGGCAAGGACTGTGCAGACGAGGTAGCTCGAGCCTGACCAGGTGGGCTACGAAACGCGGCAAGAAAAGGACACTAAGCGTGGCGGGACAAAAGATCCGCATCAGGCTCAAGGCCTACGACCACGAGGCGATCGACGCGTCAGCGCGCAAGATCGTCGAGACGGTAACCCGTACGGGTGCCCGCGTCGTTGGACCTGTGCCGTTGCCGACCGAGAAGAACGTATATTGCGTCATCCGCTCGCCGCACAAGTACAAGGACTCGCGCGAGCACTTCGAGATGCGTACTCACAAGCGGCTGATCGACATTCTCGACCCGACGCCGAAGACGGTTGACGCGCTCATGCGCATCGACCTTCCGGCCAGTGTCGACGTGAACATTCAGTGACGGCGGAGACAAAAACAATGACTGATACCAAGATCAAGGGAATCCTGGGCACCAAGCTCGGCATGACCCAGGTCTTCGACGAGAACAACCGGGTTGTCCCGGTCACCGTCGTCAAGGCTGGGCCGAACGTCGTAACCCAGATTCGTACCGAAGAGCGTGACGGCTACACGGCTGTTCAGCTCGCGTTCGGCGCAATCGACCCGCGCAAGGTGAACAAGCCGGTTTCCGGTCAGTTCGCCAAGGCTGGTGTGACCCCGCGTCGCCACGTCGTCGAGTTCCGCGTTGCGGATGCCTCCGACTACGAGGTCGGCCAGGAACTCACCGCTGAGGTCTTCGAGGACGGCGCATTCGTCGACGTCACCGGAACCAGCAAGGGTAAGGGATTCGCCGGAACCATGAAGCGTCACGGCTTCAAGGGACAGGGTGCATCGCACGGTACCCAGGCCGTTCACCGTCGCCCCGGCTCCATCGGCGGCTGTGCAACTCCCGGCCGCGTGTTCAAGGGCATGCGCATGTCCGGACGCATGGGTAGCGACCGCATCACGACGCAGAACCTCTCGGTCCACAAGGTGGATGCCGAGAACGGCCTGCTGCTGATCAAGGGTGCGATCCCCGGCCGCAAGGGCGGCCTCGTGATCGTCAAGAGTGCAGTGAAGGGTGGTGCACGAGCATGACCAGCACCGAGACCAAGTTGACCCTGGACGTCAAGGTCGCCGGCGGCAAGACCAACGGCACCGTCGATCTCCCCGCTGAGATCTTCGACGCTCCGGCCAACATCGCGCTTCTGCATCAGGTTGTCGTCGCGCAGCTCGCCGCTGCTCGTCAGGGAACCCACTCCACCAAGACCCGCGGTGAAGTCCGCGGCGGTGGCAAGAAGCCGTACCGCCAGAAGGGCACCGGCCGCGCACGCCAGGGCTCGACTCGCGCACCTCAGTTCGTCGGTGGCGGAACCGTTCACGGCCCGCAGCCGCGTGACTACAGCCAGCGCACCCCCAAGAAGATGAAGGCAGCCGCTCTCCGCGGAGCCCTCTCTGACCGCGCACGCAACGAGCGCATCCACGTCATCACCGAACTGGTTGCAGGGCAGACGCCTTCGACCAAGAACGCAATCGCGTTCCTCGGCGAGATCTCGGATCGCAAGAAGCTGCTGCTCGTCGTGGGTCGCCAGGATGTAGCCGCTTGGAAGAGCGTGCAGAACCTGGAAGGCGTGCATCCCATTGCACCCGACCAGCTCAACACCTACGACGTGCTCAATGCGGATGACGTCGTGTTCAGCGTCGAGGCGCTCAACGCGTTCATCCACGGGCCCGCCGAGACCGCCCAGGAAGAGAACAAGGAGGAGGCCAAGTGACGACCATCGCTGACCCCCGCGACATCCTGCTGGCACCGGTCATCTCCGAGAAGTCCTACGGACTTATCGAGGAAGGCACCTACACCTTCCTGGTGCACCCGGACTCGAACAAGACGCAGATCAAGATTGCCGTCGAGAAGGTCTTCGGTGTCACTGTGACCAGCGTCAACACCGCCAACCGTCAGGGCAAGCGTAAGCGGACGAAGTTCGGTTACGGAAAGCGCAAGAACACCAAGCGCGCTCTCGTGACTCTCGCCGCCGACAGCAAGCCCATCGAGATCTTCGGAGGACCGGTCGCGTAAGCGCCGGGACTTGACGAGACATAGAGGACGAGAAGACTCATGGCAATCCGTAAGTACAAGCCGACAACACCGGGCCGTCGTGGCTCGAGCGTCTCGGACTTCGCCGAGATCACTCGGTCGACCCCCGAGAAGTCGCTGGTTCGCCCGCTGCACGGCCGTGGTGGCCGTAACGCACACGGTCGTATCACCACCCGTCACAAGGGCGGCGGGCACAAGCGCGCCTACCGACTGATCGATTTCCGTCGCAACGACAAGGACGGAATCCCGGCCAAGGTCGCTCACATCGAGTACGACCCCAACCGCACAGCAAACATCGCACTCCTGCATTACGCAGACGGTGAGAAGCGCTACATCATCGCCCCCAAGGGCCTGGTGCAGGGTTCACCGATCGAGTCCGGTGCAGGCGCCGACATCAAGCCGGGCAACAACCTGCCGCTGCGCAACATCCCGACAGGTACCACCATCCACGGTGTGGAACTGCGTCCCGGCGGCGGAGCCAAGATGGCCCGTTCCGCAGGTGCCAGCATCCAGCTCCTCGGTAAGGAAGGCTCCTACGCCACGCTGCGTATGCCGTCCGGTGAAATCCGTCGCGTCGACGTGCGCTGCCGCGCATCCGTCGGCGAGGTCGGCAACGCCGAGCAGTCGAACATCAACTGGGGCAAGGCCGGCCGTATGCGTTGGAAGGGCAAGCGCCCGACCGTTCGTGGTGTCGTGATGAACCCGGTCGACCACCCGCATGGTGGCGGCGAGGGCAAGACCTCCGGTGGTCGCCACCCGGTCAGCCCGTGGGGTAAGCCGGAAGGCCGTACCCGCAAGAACAAGGCAAGCGACAAGATGATTGTTCGTCGCCGCCGTACCGGCAAGAACAAGCGCTAGGAGGGAGTGAAGGATGCCACGCAGCCTTAAGAAGGGCCCGTTCGTCGATGACCACCTCCTCGCGAAGGTGGATGTACAGAACGAAAAGGGAACCAAGCAGGTCATCAAGACCTGGTCCCGTCGTTCGACCATCATCCCGGACTTCATCGGCCACACGTTTGCGGTTCACGACGGCCGTAAGCATGTCCCCGTGTTCGTTTCCGACTCCATGGTCGGACACAAGCTCGGAGAGTTTGCACCGACCCGTACGTTCAAGGGTCACATCAAGGATGATCGGAAGGCGAAGAGGCGATGAGCAACACCGAAACCGCCAACCCGACTGCCAAGGCAGTAGCGCGCCACGTGCGCGTTACACCGATGAAGGCACGTCGTGTTGTGGACCTGGTCCGCGGGCGCTCGGTTGAAGACGCCCTGAACATTCTGAAGTTCGCGCCGCAGGCAGCGAGCGAGCCGGTCGCCAAGGTGATCGCCTCCGCAGCAGCCAACGCCGAGAACAACCTCGACCTCGACCCGAGCACGCTTGTCGTTGCGACGGCGTTCGTGGACGAGGGCGCGACCCTCAAGCGGTTCCAGCCGCGTGCACAGGGACGTGCGTTCCGTATTCGCAAGCGCACCAGTCACATCACCGTGATCGTGGAGAGCCTGCCGAAGTCCGGAACATCGACCCGTAATCGCCGGAAGGGAAGTGCTCAGTAGTGGGCCAGAAAATCAACCCGCACGGCTTCCGTCTCGGCATCACCACCGACTGGAAGTCTCGCTGGTACGCAGACAAGCAGTACGCGGAGTACGTCAAGGAAGACGTCGCGATCCGTAAGCTCCTCGCCACCGGCATGGAGCGCGCGGGAATCGCGAAGGTCGAGATCGAGCGCACCCGTGACCGTGTTCGCGTGGACATCCACACGGCACGTCCGGGCATCGTCATCGGCCGCCGCGGCGCCGAAGCCGATCGCATCCGTTCCGAGCTCGAGAAGCTGACCGGCAAGCAGGTTCAGCTGAACATCCTCGAGGTCAAGAACGCAGAAGCTGAAGCGCAGCTCGTCGCACAGGGTGTGGCCGAGCAGCTCTCGAACCGCGTTGCTTTCCGTCGTGCAATGCGCAAGGCCATTCAGTCGGCCATGCGTCAGCCGAACGTCAAGGGAATTCGCGTTCAGTGCTCCGGTCGTCTCGGCGGCGCCGAGATGTCCCGGTCGGAGTTCTACCGCGAAGGCCGTGTGCCGCTGCACACGCTTCGTGCGGACATCGACTACGGCCTCTACGAGGCCAAGACCACCTTCGGTCGCATCGGCGTCAAGGTCTGGATCTACAAGGGCGACATCGTTGGCGGCAAGCGTGAGCTCGCAGCCACCGCCGCCGCTCCGGCCGGGGATCGCCCGCGCCGCGAGCGTCCGAGCCGTCCCCGTCGTTCCGGCGCAACCGGCACCACCGCGACTAGCACCGAGGCCGGCCGCGCAGCGACCGCAACCGCCGATGCTCCCGCAACTGATCAGAATCAGGAGGGCTGACGCATGTTGATCCCTAGGCGGGTCAAGCACCGCAAGCAGCACCACCCGAGCCGTTCGGGTGCCGCCAAGGGCGGTACCCAGGTGACATTCGGTGACTACGGCATCCAGGCTCTCGAGCCTGCCTACATCACCAACCGGCAGATCGAGTCCGCTCGTATCGCCATGACTCGGCACATCAAGCGTGGCGGCAAGATCTGGATCAACATCTTCCCGGATCGCCCCCTCACGAAGAAGCCGGCCGAAACCCGAATGGGTTCCGGTAAGGGTTCGCCCGAGTGGTGGATTGCCAACGTCAAGCCCGGACGCGTTCTGTTCGAGATGACATACCCCAACGAGGAGATCGCTCGTGAGGCCCTGCGCCGCGCGATGCACAAGCTCCCGTGCAAGTGCCGGATCGTGACCAGAGAGGAGCAGTTCTGATGGCTACTGGAACCCCAGCAGCAGAGCTCCGCGAGCTCAGTGAAGACGAGCTGGTCACCCGGCTCCGCGAAGCGAAGGAAGAACTTTTCAACCTTCGTTTCCAGATGGCCACAGGCCAGATGGACAACAACCGACGACTGCGCACCGTTCGTCACGAGATCGCGCGCATCTACACCGTCCTGCGTGAGCGTGAGCTCGGACTCGCTGTGGGTCCGGATGCAGGTGACGCGGCATGAGTGAGGAAAAAGCAGTGAGCACAGAAGAGCGCGCGAGCCGTAAGGTCCGTGTCGGATACGTAGTTTCCGACAAGATGGAAAAGACGATCGTGGTCGAGCTCGAAGACCGCGTCAAGCACAAGCTCTACGGCAAGATCATCCGCCGTACGACCAAGGTGAAGGCGCATGACGAGAACGGCGTTGCCGGCGTCGGCGACCGCGTTCAGCTGATGGAAACCCGTCCGCTGTCCGCGACGAAGCACTGGCGTCTGGTCGAGGTCCTCGAAAAGGCCAAGTAAGCCTGATCGTGATCTCGAGCTGATCGAGCACAACCGAATGGCCCGCTTCCCGTTGGGGGAGTGGGCCATTCGGCTTTCGGTCAGGAATGCAGATGGTGGGCAAGGTGCGCTGATTTGGTAATCGGTGAACCCTTCCCTACAATAGAACGGTTGCCTGTGGCAGAGGTGTGTCTTCACGTGCGCAGCTCGACCGGTGCTTGCAGTGATCGCCTTCATCGATGAACTTCGGTGGGGCAGCAGCTCAGACACGACGCAGGTGGCAACAATGACCGCGCGCACCGGGTCGGTAATCCGTTGCGCACGAAATTCCAGGTCTAGGGAGATCAAGTGATTCAGCAGGAGTCGCGAGTTCGCGTCGCTGATAACACGGGTGCCAAGGAAATCCTTTGCATCCGCGTTCTCGGCGGTTCGTCACGTCGCTACGCCGGGATCGGTGACGTCATCGTCGCCACCGTCAAGGACGCAATCCCCGGTGGAAACATCAAGAAGGGTGAGGTCGTCAAGGCCGTCATCGTTCGCACGACCAAGGAGCGCCGTCGTCCGGACGGTTCCTACATCAAGTTCGACGAGAACGCAGCAGTGCTCATCAAGGCTGACAGCGATCCCCGTGGAACCCGCATCTTCGGACCCGTCGGCCGTGAGCTGCGCGAGAAGAAGTTCATGAAGATCGTTTCGCTCGCCCCGGAGGTGCTGTGATGAAGGTGCACAAGGGTGACACCGTTCTGGTCATCGCCGGTAAGGACAAGGGCGCGAAGGGCAAGGTCATTCAGGCTTTCCCCGCGACCGACAAGGTCCTCGTCGAAGGCGTGAACCGAATCAAGAAGCACACCGCGGTTTCCGCGAACGAGCGCGGAGCATCCTCCGGCGGCATCGTCACGCAGGAAGCTCCGATCCACGTATCCAACGTTGCAGTCGTCGACTCGGACGGAAACCCCACTCGCGTGGGCTACCGCACCGATGAAGAGACCGGCAAGCGCGTTCGGGTTTCCCGGAAGAACGGGAAGGACATCTGACATGACCTCCACCGAAAACAAGGTCCAGCCGCGCCTCAAGGCACGCTACCGCGCTGAGATCAAGGACGCGCTCAACAGCGAGTTCGACTACGCCAACGTCATGCAGATCCCCGGTGTTGTCAAGGTTGTCGTCAACATGGGCGTCGGCGACGCTGCCCGTGACGCCAAGCTGATCAACGGCGCTGTCCACGACTTGTCTCTCATCACGGGCCAGAAGCCCGAGATCCGTAAGGCACGTAAGTCCATCGCGCAGTTCAAGCTTCGCGAAGGCATGCCCATCGGCGCACGCGTCACCCTCCGTGGCGACCGTATGTGGGAGTTCCTGGACCGCCTCGTGTCTGTCGCGCTGCCCCGTATCCGCGACTTCCGCGGTCTCTCGGGCAACCAGTTCGACGGCAACGGCAACTACACGTTCGGCCTCAACGAGCAGTCGATGTTCCATGAGATCGACGTGGACAAGATCGATCGCCCCCGCGGTATGGACATCACCGTCGTGACCACCGCAACCAACAACGAAGAAGGCCGTGCACTGCTCAAGCACCTCGGCTTCCCGTTCAAGGAGAACTGAGCGCATGGCTAAGAAGGCATTGGTCAACAAGGCCAACAAGAAGCCCAAGTTCGCGGTTCGCGCCTACACCCGCTGCCAGCGCTGCGGTCGCCCGCACGCTGTGTTCCGCAAGTTCGGCCTGTGCCGAATCTGCTTGCGCGAGATGGCACACGCCGGCGAGCTTCCCGGAGTTCGCAAGAGCTCCTGGTGATCTGAGACCTTTTCGGTCTTGTCACTTCACGCTTGTGAATGGGCGTGGGTTCCTTCGGGAATCCACGCCCATTCGGCATTTATCGGGTATTTCCCAGATATGGGGACGCGCTGTTTGGACAGGACGGCCAAAGTTCCCTACACTAGAGCGGTTGCCGTGGCTGACGCATGCGTTCAGCTCGGTGCGGTAACTTACGCCGTCTGACATAAGTCGGACGGCCCAGCCGAATTGCTGGAGGCCCACGACCGGACTCGTCCGGTGTTGCATGGGAACCACAGCGAGAAAGGTGTCGAGGTCGACCTATGACCATGACTGACCCCATCGCAGACTTCTTGACGCGTCTGCGCAACGCCAACACGGCGTACCACGATGAGGTGAAGCTTCCCCACTCGAAGATCAAGGCGAACATTGCCGAGATCCTCAAGCGCGAGGGCTACATCTCCGACTTCCGTACCGAAGACGCCGAGGTCGGCAAGACCCTCGTCGTCGATCTGAAGTACGGCCCCAGCCGCGAGCGTAGCCTCGCCGGCGTGCGTCGCGTTTCCAAGCCCGGTCTCCGGGTTTACGCGAAGTCCACCAACCTGCCCAAGGTCCTCGGAGGCCTCGGCGTGGCGATCATCTCCACGTCGTCCGGTCTGCTCACCGATCGCCAGGCGGCCAATCAAGGAGTAGGCGGGGAAGTCCTCGCCTACGTCTGGTAGAGGGAGGCCACCACAATGTCGCGTATTGGAAAGATTCCGGTCAACGTCCCCGCGGGCGTCGACGTTACGATCGCCGGCCAGGACGTCACGGTCAAGGGGCCCAAGGGCACCCTGGCACTGACGATCGCCGAGCCCATCGAGATCGCCAAGGCTGAGGACGGCTCCCTGAGCGTCACTCGCCCCGACGACGAGCGTCGCAGCCGTGCGCTGCACGGTCTGTCGCGGACCTTGGTTGCGAACATCATCACCGGTGTCACCGAGGGTTACACCAAGAAGATGGAAATCCACGGTGTCGGTTACCGCGTGGCGCTGAAGGGCAAGGACCTCGAGTTCGCGCTCGGCTTCAGCCACCCGGTCCCGATCGAGGCTCCCGAAGGCATCACCTTCGTCGTCGAGTCGCCCACCCGGTTCTCGGTGTCAGGCATCGACAAGCAGAAGGTCGGGCAGATCTCGGCCAACATCCGTCGTCTCCGTCGTCCGGACCCGTACAAGGGTAAGGGCGTGCGTTACGAGGGTGAGCAGATCCGCCGCAAGGTCGGAAAGACGGGTAAGTGATATGAGCCAGACTGCAAACCAGAAAGCCAAGCGGATTCCGCTCGGCAAGGATGCGTCCACGAAGCGTCGTCTCTCGAAGACACGTCGTCACTTCCGTCTCCGCAAGAAGGTCTCCGGCACGCCCGAGCGTCCCCGCTTGGTCGTCAACCGGTCCTCACGCCACATCCACGTCCAGCTCGTGGACGACCTGGCCGGCCACACTCTGGCTGCTGCGTCGACCATCGAAGCCGACGTGCGCGTGGCCGAAGGCGACAAGAAGGCTGCGAGCGCGAAGGTCGGTCAGCTGATCGCCGAGCGCGCAAAGGCTGCCGGCGTGGAAGCAGTGGTCTTCGACCACGGCGGACACGGCTACCACGGTCGCATCGCGGCCTTGGCAGACGCAGCTCGCGAAGGCGGGTTGAAGTTCTGATGACCAACATTTTCAACGGAAGGACAGCCTGATGCCGGGACGTCAAAGGCGTGACGGCGGAAGCGGACCCGCCGGACAGAATGGCCCCAACAGCGGCGACAACAGCAACGCTCGTGGGGACAACCGTGGTGGCGGCCGTGACCGTCGCGACGGTGGCCGTGGCGGAAACGCTGCGGAGAAGTCACAGTTCATCGAGCGCGTTGTCACGATCAACCGCGTCTCCAAGGTCGTCAAGGGTGGTCGTCGCTTCAGCTTCACCGCTCTCGTGATCGTCGGAGACGGCAACGGACTGGTCGGCGTCGGCTACGGCAAGGCCAAGGAAGTTCCCGCGGCCATCCAGAAGGGTGTCGAGGAGGCTCGCAAGAGCTTCTTCCGCGTCCCGATGATCGGCAACACCATCACTCACCCCGTTCAGGGTGAGGCTGCTGCCGGCATCGTCATGCTTCGCCCGGCAAGCCCCGGTACCGGTGTTATCGCCGGTGGCGCGGTGCGTGCCGTGCTGGAGTGCGCTGGTATCGCGGACATCCTGTCGAAGTCGCTCGGTAGCGACAACGCCATCAACGTCGTGCACGCGACCGTTGCCGCGCTCAAGGGTCTGCAGCGTCCCGAGGAAGTTGCGGCTCGCCGCGGCCTCACCCTCGAAGAGGTTGCACCCGCCGGCATGCTGCGCGCACGCGCACAGGCTGCTGGGAGTGTGAAGTAATGGCAGATCTCAAGGTCACTCAGATCAAGAGCATCATCGGGACCAAGCAGAACCAGAAGGATTCTCTGCGCACGCTCGGTCTCAAGGGCATCCGTCAGACCGTTGTTCGTGAGGACAACGCACAGAACCGCGGTCTGATCAACGTGGTGCGCCACCTCGTAACAGTTGAGGAGGTCTAACCATGACCATCAAACTGCACCACCTGCGCCCCGCTCCCGGATCCAAGTCCAACAAGATTCGTGTTGGACGCGGCGAGGGCGGCAAGCGTGGTAAGACCGCAGGTCGCGGTACCAAGGGCACCAAGGCACGTAACACCGTGCGCGTGGGCTTCGAGGGTGGACAGATGCCGCTTCACATGCGTCTGCCCAAGCTCAAGGGCTTCAAGAACCCCTTCCGCACCGAGTACCAGGTCGTCAATGTCGGCGACATCGCCCGTCTGTTCCCCGAAGGTGGAGCAATCTCGGTCGAGGATCTCGTTGCCAAGGGCGCAGTCCGCAAGAACCAGCTCGTCAAGGTTCTGGGCGACGGCGAACTGACTGTTGCCGTTCAGGTGACCGTCGACAAGTTCACCGGTTCCGCCAAGGAAAAGATTGCTGCTGCCGGTGGTTCCGCCACCGAGCTGTGAGTAATCACGCGTAGCTAGTCCGATGGCCGCAGCGCAGCATTTGCTGTGCTGCGGCCATCGGCGTCTGTGCTGTTCGTCCCGAAAGTGTGGCCCCGTCGACCGGGTCAGGCACACTGGTTGTATCTTCGGCTTACCCGAGTTTCGTGGTCGGCTCGTTTAGTTCCCATAAATTGACTGTTAGAGTTCTGAAGTTCGGCAGGTCAAAAGATCTGCCCCCAACCGTCGTGCCAGGAGGATCTTTGCTTTCCGCCTTCGTTTCGGCCCTCAGGACACCCGACCTGAGGCGGAAGATCCTATTCACCCTCGGCCTGGTAGCCCTCTACCGGGTCGGCGCAGTGCTTCCGTCACCTGGTGTCGACTACGCCAGAGTGCGTGAGTGCATCGACATAGCTAACTCTGGTGACTCGGCGGGCATCTACTCGCTGATCAACTTGTTCTCCGGTGGTGCGCTACTCCAGTTGTCGGTGTTTGCGATCGGCATCATGCCGTACATCACCGCCAGCATTATCGTTCAGCTGCTGACCGTGGTCATCCCGAAGTTCGAGGAGCTTCGCAAGGAGGGCCAGTCGGGTCAGGCCAAGATGACGCAGTACACGCGCTATCTCTCCATCGCTTTGGCTGTGCTTCAGTCGACGGGCATCGTTGCGCTCGCAGCTAGGGGACAGCTACTGCAAGGCTGTGACGACATCATCGCCGACAAGTCGATCTTCGGCTTGATCATTCTTGTCCTGGTCATGACGGCCGGCGCCGCACTCGTCATGTGGTTCGGTGAGCTCATCACCGAACGGGGCGTCGGTAACGGCATGTCGCTCCTCATCTTCGCCGGTATCGCCTCGCGTATCCCGTCCGAAGGCAAGGCCATTCTGGACAGCCGTGGTGGCCTCGTCTTTGCACTCGTCTGCTTTGCAGCGCTCTTGATCATTGCCGGCGTCGTCTTCGTCGAGCAGGGCCAGCGTCGAATTCCCGTCCAGTACGCCAAGCGCATGGTGGGACGCAAGATGTACGGCGGCTCGTCGACGTACCTGCCGCTCAAGGTCAACCAGGCCGGTGTCATCCCGGTGATCTTCGCGTCGTCGCTGCTGTACCTGCCTAACCTGATTGCGCAGCTCACGTCGGCAAGCACTGCGGTCGACCCCAGTTGGTGGCAGCGAATCATCAACACCTACTTGGTCAATCCCGCCAACCCGGTGTACATCCTGATCTACTTCGGTCTTATCGTGTTCTTCACGTACTTCTACGTCGCGATCACCTTCAATCCAGAAGAGCGCGCCGACGAGATGAAGAAGTTCGGTGGATTCATTCCAGGTATCCGTCCCGGTCAGCCGACCGCGGACTATCTCAACTACGTGCTGAGTCGCATCACCCTTCCGGGTGCGATCTACCTTGGCACCATTGCTGTTCTGCCCAATCTGTTCCTCGACATCGGGAACGGCGGCGGCGCGCAGAACCTGCCGTTCGGTGGCACCGCGGTGCTGATCATGGTCAGCGTCGGTCTGGACACCGTGAAGCAGATCGAGAGTCAGCTAATGCAGCGCAACTATGAAGGGTTCCTCAAGTGAGACTTGTCCTCCTTGGTCCTCCCGGTGCCGGCAAGGGCACCCAGGCCGCGATCCTGTCCGAGAAGTTCGGTGTTCCCCATATCTCGACGGGCGACCTCTTCCGAGCCAACATCGGTCAGTCCACCCCGCTCGGCGTGGAAGCGAAGAAGTTCATCGACGCCGGTGAGCTTGTTCCCAGCTCGATCACCAATGACATGGTGAAGGCACGCGTTGCCGAGCCGGACGCCGCCAACGGATTCCTGCTCGACGGATTCCCGCGCTCGGTCGATCAGGCGGAAGCCCTCGAAGGCATCCTGAAGGATCTCGATACGAAGCTCGACGGTGTGCTTTCCTTCGTCGTCGACGAAGACATCGTGGTGGAGCGAATGCTCGCGCGTGGCCGTGCAGACGACACCGAGGACGTGATTCGCAACCGCCTCCGGGTCTACCGCGACGAGACGTCGCCGCTGTTCGACTACTACAAGGACAGCATCGTTTCCGTCGACGCGATCGGCGAGGTCGAAGAAGTCAACGCTCGCGCACTGGCAGCGCTGGGTAAGTAATGGTTTTCGGGCGTAAACGCAAGGTTGTTCCGTTCCGCTCCGCGGGCGAACTCGACGCAATGGCTGCGGCCGGCGCAATCGTGGGTTCGGCGTTGGTGGCGGTACGCGCTGCGGCAAAGCCCGGTGTCAGCACCCTGGAATTGGATGCGGTCGCCGAATCTGTCATCCGCGATGCGGGTGCGGTGCCGTCCTTCCTCGGCTACAACGGTTTCACCGGTTCGATCTGTTCTTCGGTCAACGACCGGGTTGTTCACGGAATCCCGTCGGCGCAGGACGTCCTGGCCGAGGGTGACCTGGTGTCCATCGACTGCGGCGCGATCCTCGAGGGTTGGCACGGAGACTCCGCGTGGACGTTCGGTGTCGGTGAGATAAGTGCAGCCGATCAGGATCTGAGCGAAGCAACTCGATTGTCCATGGAAGCCGGCATTGCGGCGATGATCGCAGGCAACCGTCTGACAGACGTTTCGCACGCCATCGAGCTCGGCACCCAGGCCGCCGAGAAGCTACACGGCCGTTCATACGGAATCGTCGACGGCTACGGCGGTCACGGTATCGGCCGTGAGATGCACATGGATCCGTTCCTGGCCAACGAAGGTGCCCCGGGCAAGGGGCCCGAGTTGGTGATCGGATCTTGCCTGGCAATCGAGCCGATGTTGACGCTCGGGACCACGGATACCGTGATTCTCGATGACGACTGGACTGTGGTGACCACCGACGGTTCGCGTGCTGCTCACTGGGAGCACACTGTTGCTGTCACGGCGGACGGCCCGCGAATTCTGACGCTGCGACCGGAGTAGTTTTCGGCTCCAACGCTCGACAAGTGTTGACAGCAAGAGTGATTCGCTCTTCGAGAAGTCCCGGTCCCGCAAGGGGTCGGGACTTTTTCGGTTGCTGGTTCGGTGGCCGCGGAGGCATGGATTGCCGCCCAGATGCGCTGCCGTAGGGGAGGCGCATTTGGCCTGGTCGTTCTCTTCGCGTAACATAGCTAGGCGGTGCGCCATGCGTGTCGACAGCTTGTGTGTGTAGGACTGCCGCTACGGGGAACAACGCACCGAGTCGATGTAAAAATCATGTCGATGAAGAAACCATTGCGTGCCAATGTAACGGAAGCCGATGCACGAAGCATGCCAAACCAAACGGATCGCGGAGGATATGGCTAAGAAAGACGGGGCCATCGAGGTCGAAGGACGAGTAGTCGAGCCGCTGCCCAATGCGATGTTCCGCATTGAGCTCGAGAATGGCCACAAGGTCCTCGCCCACATCAGCGGAAAGATGCGTCAGCACTACATTCGCATCCTCCCGGAAGATCGCGTTGTCGTAGAGCTCTCGCCCTACGATTTGTCGCGCGGACGCATCGTTTACCGCTACAAGTAACGAACTTCCCGGATCTGACCTGGGTCAGGGAGAAGTACGTCTGCCGGGGTTCGCTTTGGCAGGCTGCGACAAAACAGGAGATCAGAAGACGTGAAGGTTCAGCCGAGCGTCAAGAAGATCTGCGAAAAGTGCAAAGTGATCCGCCGTAACGGTCGGGTCATGGTGATCTGCGAGAACCTGCGTCACAAGCAGCGTCAGGGCTAGATCTAGCTTTTCGAAGATCTGCTTGGCAACAAGCAAAGAAGACCTTCCAGTACCAGCCATTGTTGACGAGACCCCACGCGATCGTTTACCGATCGACAGGGTCGGACAATGGTTCACCCCCGGCACGGAGGCCGGGGCCCCACTGAGTTAGTTGATGAGACCAGCCACGTTCTCGGACGTGGTTACTCGGCAAGAGGCACAGGGGATGGGCTGGGAGCAGACCTCCGCACACCGATAGGAAATGCCAACATGGCACGTCTCTCTGGTGTTGATCTTCCTCGCGAAAAGCGCATGGAGATCGCACTGACATACATCTACGGCATCGGCCGTACCCGCTCCAAGGAAATCCTTGACGCCACCGGCGTCAACCCGGACCTCCGGAGCAAGGACCTCTCGGACGAGGACCTGGCAAAGCTCCGCGAGTACATCGAGGAGTCGCTCAAGGTTGAGGGTGACCTTCGCCGCGAGGTTCAGGCCGACATCCGTCGCAAGATCGAGATCGGCTGCTACCAGGGCCTGCGCCACCGTCGTGGTCTGCCCGTGCGTGGTCAGCGCACCAAGACCAACGCCCGTACCCGTAAGGGTCCGAAGCGCACCATTGCCGGCAAGAAGAAGGCGAAGTAATGCCCCCGAAGTCACGTAGCACCGGTCCGAAGAAGACCCAGAAGACGCGTCGCAGGGATAAGAAGAACATCCCGCACGGCGCCGCTCACATCAAGAGCACCTTCAACAACACCATCGTGTCCATCACGGACCCCGCCGGAAATGTCATTTCCTGGGCGTCCTCGGGACACGTCGGCTTCAAGGGTTCGCGTAAGTCGACTCCCTTCGCCGCTCAGCTTGCTGCTGAGAGCGCTGCCCGCAAGGCGCAGGAGCATGGTGTCAAGAAGGTTGACGTCTTCGTCAAGGGACCGGGTTCGGGTCGCGAGACCGCGATTCGTTCGCTCCAGGCCGCAGGCCTCGAGGTCGGCACCATTTCCGATGTAACTCCCCAGCCGCACAACGGCTGCCGTCCGCCCAAGCGGCGTCGGGTATAAGCGGGAAGGAATAGGTAGAAAATCATGGCACGTTATACCGGACCCATCACCCGCAAGTCGCGTCGTCTGCGCGTCGACCTCGTTGGAGGCGACCAGGCATTCGAGCGTCGCCCGTACCCGCCCGGACAGCACGGCCGCGCGCGTATCAAGGAGAGCGAGTACCTGCTCCAGCTGCAGGAGAAGCAGAAGGCTCGCTTCACCTACGGCGTCATGGAGAAGCAGTTCCGTCTGTACTACAAGGAGGCGAACAACCGCCCCGGTAAGACCGGCGAGAACCTGCTCACCATCCTGGAGTCGCGTCTCGACAACGTCGTGTACCGCGCAGGCCTCGCTCGCACGCGCCGCCAGGCACGTCAGCTGGTCACGCACGGTCACCTTCTCGTGAACAACAAGAAGGTCGACATCCCGAGCTACCGCGTCTCGCAGTACGACATCATCGATGTCAAGGAGAAGTCGCTCGCAACGCTTCCGTTCCAGGTTGCCCGTGAGACCGTCGGCGATCGCCCGGTTCCCGCGTGGCTGCAGGTTGTCGGCTCGCGTCTGCGGATCCTGGTTCACCAGCTTCCCGAGCGTGCGCAGATCGACATTGCTCTGCAGGAACAGCTCATCGTCGAGTACTACTCGAAGTAAGGTGCTCCGCGCCCTGTGCGCCTTTCCGGTAGTTCCGACTACCGGAAAGGCGCACGGGGCCGCAGGCCCTTTCCCATCGTGGGCGTCAAATAGTGGACGTCCGTACAGGAGGAAATACCATGCTCATTTCTCAGCGACCCACGTTGACCGAAGAGGTCATCGCTGATAACCGCTCGAAGTTCGTCATCGAGCCCCTGGAGCCAGGTTTCGGGTACACGCTCGGCAATTCGCTGCGCCGCACGCTGCTCTCGTCGATCCCCGGCGCTGCTGTCACCAGCATCCGCATCGACGGCGTTCTCCACGAGTTCACCACGGTCCCCGGAGTGAAGGAAGACGTCACTGACATCATCCTGAACCTCAAGGGCCTCGTCGTGAGCTCCGAAGAGGACGAGCCGGTCACCATGTACGTCCGCAAGCAGGGCCCCGGCGCTGTTACCGCAGGCGACATCGTGCCCCCGGCCGGCGTCATCGTGAACAACCCTGATCTGCACATCGCCACCCTGAACGACAAGGGCAAGCTGGAGATCGAGCTCGTAGTCGAGCGCGGTCGTGGCTATGTCCCCGCCGTCCAGAACAAGGCGTCCGGCGCAGAGATCGGCCGCATTCCGGTCGACTCGATCTACTCGCCGGTGCTCAAGGTCACCTACAAGGTGGAGGCCACTCGCGTCGAACAGCGCACCGACTTCGATCGGCTCGTTCTCGACGTGGAAACGAAGAACTCCATCACCGCACGGGACGCGCTCGCTTCTGCGGGCAAGACCCTGGTTGAGCTCTTCGGCCTGGCCCGTGAGCTGAACGTCGAAGCAGAAGGCATCGAGATCGGACCCTCGCCCGCCGAGGCCGATCACATCGCTTCCTTCGGACTCCCCATCGAGGATCTGGACCTCACGGTCCGTTCCTACAACTGCCTCAAGCGCGAAGGTGTTCACACCGTCGGTGAGCTTGTCGGCCGTACCGAGTCCGATCTGCTCGACATCCGCAACTTCGGACAGAAGTCCATCGACGAGGTCAAGGTCAAGCTGCATTCGCTCGGCCTGTCCCTCAAGGACAGCCCCGCATCCTTCGATCCCACGACCGTTGCAGGCTACGACGCCGCCACCGGAACGTGGAGTGACACCGATGCCGGTTCCTTCGGCGATGCCGACGGTACCGAGGACTACGCCGAGACCGAACAGCTGTAGCAGCTCAGGTCCTTTACTAGGAGATCATCATGCCCAAGCCCAAGAAGGGTGCCCGCTTCGGCGGGTCGGCTTCCCACCAGAAGGCGATTTTCGCCAATCTGGCTACCGCGCTCTTCGAGCACGGTCGTATCACCACCACCGAGTCCAAGGCCAAGGCACTGCGCCCGTACGCCGAGAAGCTCGTCACGCACGCGAAGGCCGGCACGCTGGCTCACCGTCGTGAGGTGCTGAAGGTCATCCGTAACAAGGATGTCGTTCACACCCTGTTCGCCGAGATCGGCCCGTTCTACGCGGACCGTAACGGTGGATACACCCGCATCATCAAGACGATCCCCCGCAAGGGCGACAACGCGCCGATGGCAATCATCGAGCTCGTCAAGGAAAAGACCGTCACCTCCGAGGCTGACCGCGCACGTCGCGTCAAGGCTTCGCAGGATGCTCCCGCCGCAGAGAACGTCGTCGAGGCCGTAGAGGCTGACGCGACCGAGGCTGAGGTCGAGAACGCTGATGCAGTTGTCGAAGCTATCGAGGACGAGACCGCAACTGCGGCCGACGCCCCCGAGGCCAAGAAGGACTAGTTCCCTTGGTTTCAGCACACGCTGAATCGAACGAGCCCGCCGCCCCCCTCGGGGACGGCGGGCTCGTTCGATTGCGGCTCGATATCTCTTATGACGGCACCGACTTCTCTGGTTGGGCCAGGCAGACCGATCTACGCACGGTGTGCGGTGAGATCGAAGACAAACTGGGAACTGTTCTACGGCAACCCGTTCAGTTGACCGTCGCCGGTCGGACGGATGCCGGCGTCCATGCGAGTGGTCAGGTCGCGCACGTCGACGTGCCGGGTGATCTCCTGCCGGACGATCCGTCGCGATTGGTTCGGCGGCTCGCTCGGTTCCTGCCGAAAGATGTTCGAGTCAAGAGTATTTCCGTCGTCCCGGCCGATTTCGACGCGCGTTTCTCCGCGATGCGACGCTATTACGAGTACCGGGTGTCCAACGCGATGTTCGGTGTCGAACCGCTTCGTGTGCGTGACATGGTTTCCTACCCGAAGGCTCTTGATCTGGCCGCGATGCAGGAAGCGTCGCAGCGACTCTTGGGACTTCATGACTTTGCCGCGTTTTGCAAGCGCCGCGAAGGAGCGACGACCGTACGCGAACTTCAGCGGTTCGACTGGACACAAGAGGGCACGGTGTTCACGGCCTACGTGAATGCCGACGCGTTTTGTTGGTCGATGGTGCGGAGTCTTGTCGGCGCCGTGCTGTCCGTCGGTGAGGGGCGTCGTACGTCGGATTGGCTTGCCGGGTTGCTCGACGAATCCTCACGGTCGAGTTCCATCCTGGTGGCACCGGCCCATGGTTTGTCGTTGGTGCGAGTCGATTACCCGGATTATTCGGAGTTGGCGGCCCGCAACGCGATTACCCGTGAGACCCGCGAATTGCCGTCGGCCGGCGGTTGCTGCGGCGACTGAAGGCGCTCATCGACATTGCCCTCCCACCATTGCCCTCCCACCATTGCCCTCCCACCATTGTGGGAGGGCAATGGTCGTATCCGGCTATCCCGCCAATTGGCGCGCGATGACCAGACGCTGAATCTGGTTGGTGCCCTCGAAGATCTGAGTGATTTTGGCTTCACGCATGTACCGCTCGACCGGGAAGTCCTGGGTGTACCCGTAGCCGCCGAATACCTGCACGGCGTCGGTCGTGACCTTCATCGCGGCGTCTGTGGCAATGAGCTTGGCGACGCTGGCGTTGCGGGAGTACGGCACTCCGGCGTCGCGGCGACGGGCCGCATCGAGGTACGTGGCACGAGCGGAGTCGACGGCTGCGGCCATGTCGGCGAGCACAAAGCCGAGGCCCTGATGGTCGATGATCCGCTTGCCGAAAGCCTTGCGTTCCTTGGCGTAGGCAACCGCGTCGTCGAGTGCGCCCTGGGCGATGCCGACGGCAACGGCCGCAATTCCCAACCGACCGGAGTCGAGGGCGCTGAATGCGATGGGAAGTCCCTGACCGCGCTGGCCGATGAGGCGCTCGTCCGGGATGAAGGCGTCGTCGTAGTTCGCAGAGGCGGTGGGAACAGCGCGCAGTCCCATCTTTTCCTCGGGCTTACCGAAGCTGAGGCCCTCGGTGTCCTTGTCCACCAGGAGGCAGGAGATGCCGCGTGAGCCGTCGTCGCTGGTGCGGGCGAAGAGGTTGTAGAAGTCTGCCTTGCCGCCGTTCGTGATCCAGGCTTTGCTGCCGTTGATGCGGTATCCACCGTCGACGGGTGCAGCCTTGCAGGACAACGCTGCTGCGTCGGATCCCGCCTGGGATTCGGAGAGGCTGTAGGCGCCGATGGTGTTGCCGCCCAGCATGTCCGGCAGCCACTTGTTCTTCTGTTCGTCGGTGCCGAAGGTGAAGAGTGGGAAGCAGGAGAGGCTGTGAACGCTCACTGCGACGGCAACTGCAGCCCACCGTGAGGCGATCTCTTCGAGAACTTGCAAGTAGACCTCGTACGGCTGATCGCCGCCGCCGAACTCCTCGGGGTACGGCAAGCTCAGGAGCCCGGCTTGTCCGAGAGCGGGGAAGACTCCATCCGGGTACTTCTCGGCCTTCTCGTACTCGTTGACCTTGGGGGCGAGGACCTTGTCTGCCACGTCTCGGGTCAGTTCGATGAGATCGCGAGCTTCTTGGCTGGGCATCAGACGTTCGACCGGCACTGTCGACTCCTGTTTCTGTAGTAGTACTGACAACGATACTGCAGTACTGTTTTCAGTATGGCAAGAGTGACGGCACGCAGAGTGCAGCTATTCGATCAGTTGGTTGCGCTTTTTCTCGACGAAGGATTCGCGCATCTCACTCTCGACGAGATCGCCGCGCGCCTGCATTGCTCCAAGAGCACCCTGTACACCGTCGCAGCCGGCAAGGACGATCTCGTGCGCGCCGTCACGGTCCATTTCTTTCGTACCGCGACCGATGCCGTCGAAGACGCGGTTGCAGCTCACGCGGATCCGTTGCAGCAAGTGAGCGCGTACCTCGAGGCCGTCGGCGATCAGCTTTGCGCCGCATCGCACCAGTTCATGGAGGACCTCGCGGCGTCCACGTCGGCGCGTCAGGTGTACGAGAAGAACACGTCGATCGCTGCGAGTCGGGTACGCGAGATGATTGTTCGAGGCGTGGAGGCCGGCGTGTTTCGCGAAGTACACGCGTCGTTTGTCGCTGACGCAGCCTCGAGCACGATGGTGCGCATACAGCAACGTGACGTCTACAAGGCGACCGGACTGGACGACGCGCAGGCGTACCGGGAACTTGCCGCCCTCATCACCACCGGGATTGCTGCGACGGGCGCGCCGTTACCATCAACGACATGACCGATCTGTTCGTCGAGGTAATTGTCGGTTCCGTGCGCGAGGGACGAATCGGCTTGGCTGTCGCCGATTGGTTTGTTGCGCGCGCCGTGAAACAACCGAATTGGTCTGTCTCGGTCATCGACCTCGCCGAATTGATGCTTCCAACCGATTTCTCGCCGTCGGAGGCCGCCGAGGAATTGCGTCGACGCATCGAGCGCGCCGACGCCGTTGTTGCGGTCACACCCGAATACAACCATGGATATTCTGCTGCTCTGAAGACGGCACTCGATTCGGTGAAACACGAATGGCGCGCGAAACCGATCGGTTTCGTGTCGTACGGGGGAGTGTCGGGAGGTTTGCGAGCGACGGAACAATTGCGGCAGGTTGTTGCCGAACTGCACATGGTGTCCGTGCGTCAAAGCGTGAGTATTCACCAGGCCCGCAAGCAATTCCGGTCGCCAAATCCTACTGTGGACGCTATCGCAACCGATGCCGCCGACCGGATGATCGGTCAATTGGACTGGTGGGGAAGAGGACTGCGCGAGCATCGCGGCCGGAAGTCGTATCCGGGGTGAATCCGCTACGGTGACACCGGGAACTCGGCCCCTGCCCGCGGTCGTCCGATGAAGGATGTTTCGGCGGCGATGGTCACCAGCGTGAGCTCGACGCTCGACTTGTCGGTCGCGACGACAATCCGATCGCCGAGGGCATTCGGCTGGACGATCGTGAGATCGGGTTCGATCTCAGGCCACTGTGCCGGGTCGCCGTACACGTAGACCGCGGTGACACCGGCGCGCGGGGGAAGAGCTCGAACACCGTCGAAGACAACGGCATTGAAGGTTCCTTCCGGTCCTTGCCCGTGGCCGGAAACTCGGAGGCGATCGGGGACACCCATCGAGTCGATCAAGGGTGTCCAGGTCTCGGGCCGATCCGTGTGGATCAGAACCCGGGTTCCGGTGGCGACGGCACGGAAGATCAATTGTTGGGCGAGATAGAGTTCCCCGGCCACGAAGACGGTATTCACGCCGGTCCCCGCAACGAGGGCAGCAACGCCTTGGCCTCGATCGTCGGATCCGAGGAGTTGTCCGCATCCCGCCAGTGGGAGCTCGAGCGCGGTCAGGTCGGCAGCATCCATCGTTCGGGTAGGCGAGATGGCGTCGAGCGAGGTGAGCGCGGTCGGCACGTTGGTCAGCAGGGCATCGCGTTGACGGCCACGCATGGATACCAGCCCGGCGACCGGGGCAGCTTTCGGGAGATGCCGAGTCGTGAATCGACAGGTGGCGCTCACTGCCGTCAGTCCGGTTTCGGGACGTGGCCGGAGCCGAACGGTGACCGAGGTGCCCAGTGTCGCGGCCGCCCACACCTGCGCGAGACTGCCTTTGGTAATTGCCTTCGGCTCGATTCCGTAACCGAGATTCGATACACCGGGAAGTGGTGTGGAACGCCATGTTTCGGCCACGTCTGCGACTTCCACGCCGCGACTGACCTGTGCGATCGACGAGGAGATCTCGGGTGCTGTCAAGATGCGGGCCCGTGCGCCGGCAGCTTCGAGAACCCGCACCACTCGGCTTGTTGCGACGGCGATGCTCCGCGCCGCTCCGTCGCCGCCACCACCGCGGCGGTCGACGGCATTCGAGCCTTCGATTCGGTCGAATCGTAGTGCAAGCCAGACGATTCTGGTGGCCGTAGCGGGTAGCGGGCCGATCAGACGGTCGTACACCTCGGTTGCCGGTGTTCCGGACGCCACCCGAAAACCGTGGCTGACGATGTCGATCCCGGTGAGCGAAATGTCGTGTTGGTGAAGGCAATCTGCGAGTTCCGCAGTGGGAAGGGCATGCGACGCGTCGAATGACGTTCGGCCGATTCGGGTCAGGTAGTCGTGCGGCGCCATGATCTCGACGACGCTCACCAGCGTCGAACCGTCGACGCGTAGGCCGATGGATTGCTCGCTGGGCGTCTGGAAGCTCACGATGGTACCGCTGGAGGTCTGGCACCGTCGCATGAATCGAACGGCGGTCCGAATCCACGTCGTGATCGATCGACCGCCGATATGCAGCAGCAGGATCACCGCGACGGCGGCTGCGATCGCGATTGCCCACCGCAATTCGAGTCCGGCAAACAGGGCGAGACACGCTGCGCTGATACCCACGGCCTGTGCACTGACGAGCTCGCGCGCCGAGATCCTGTGCGACGACGGCCAGTACTTCAAACGTGATCTGTCCACGGTTCCACCCCCGGGGGAACTGTACTGTGTCATCTCAGGGGATGACAGGTACGGGGGGAAATATGGCTGCTACACCTACAACTCGGTGGCAGGTCAACGGATACCGCTTCCTGGTTCGGCGCATGGAACATGCACTGGTCAGGCGGGATGTGCGGATGCTGCACGACCCGATGCGATCGCAATCGCGGGCCTTGATCGTCGGTATCGTGCTGGCGTCGCTGGGTCTTGCGGGGTGTGGTGTGCTTGCGCTTTTTCGGCCTCAGGACAAGATTGCCGATGCAGCCATCGTGGTCGGAAAAGACTCGGGTGCAATGTTTGTCGCAATGGAGGGCACATTTCACCCGGTTCTGAACCTTGCATCTGCGAGGTTGATCATCGGTTCGCCTGACAAGCCTTCGATCGTGAAGGAATCCGAAATCGATGGCAAGCCTAGGGGAGCGCTGGTCGGGATACCAGGTGGGCCGTCGGCACTACCGGAGGCGGCAGATCCGACAAATGCGCCTTGGGCGGTGTGTGACACCGTAGGCGCCGACGGCAATCGGTCCGTGGCCTCTACGGTGTTGGTCGGCGAGCCGAAGTTGCGGGAACTCGCGTCGTACTTGCCTTCCGATCACGCGCTTCTCGTGCGTTCGGGTGCTGATCATTTTCTCGTCTACGACGGGAAACGGGCTGCTGTCGACATCGGTGATCCGGCGATCACGCGGGCATTGGGTCTTGAAGGAATCGAGCCGCGGCCGATCAGCGTCGGCATGCTCAATGCGATCCCGGAGGTTCCGCGGTTGCAGGCTCCGACGATTCGTGGACTTGGCACAGTGCCGCAGTATCCGTTGGCGGACAAAACAGTCGGATCCGTTGTTCAAGTCTCCACGGGCTCCGAGATGATGTACTACGTCGTTCTCGAGGACGGTATACAGAAGGTCAGTTCAGCTGTGGCGCAACTGATCTACTTCTCCGACTCTCAAGGTGACTCGGGAATGGCCACTGTGACGCCGGATGCGATCAATCGCATTCCCTCGGTGAACGAACTTGCCACGGCCGCACTCCCGGCGCTGGCTCCGACCGTGGTGAACGAAGACGTAGCTCCGGTCAGTTGTCTTGTCTGGAAACCGGATCCGGCCTCGGTTGCAGCGCAGCGTAGCTCCGCGAGCGTGAGTGTGCTCGTGGGTAGCGACCTGCCGATTGCCGCTGACGCCAGGGTGGTTGCGCTGGCGCAGGCGGACGGGTCGGGGGATCGGTTGGATTTTGCCTACGTCGCGCCGGGTATGGGGGGATTTGTTCAGGCGACCGGGATCGAGACGGAGAGTACTCGGCGCGACAGCGTGTTCTATGTTGCCGATACCGGCGTGAAATACGGGGTGCCGAACGAAGATTCGGCGAAGGCGCTCGGACTCTCGAGACCTCCGGATCGCGCGCCTTGGCAAATGTTGGAGTTGTTGGCTTCGGGACCGTCACTCGACAAATCGAATGCCCTTGTTGCACATGACGGAATGACGCCAGACCCGTTTCCGGCGGCGCCGGTCAATTAGCGCTCGTGCGTGCGCTGAGAAAGTCCCCGACGCTGGTGACGGGGGCCGAAAGTATGCCAACGGCCGCGTCGATGATGAAGTAGGCCAAGCCCGTCCAGTCGGGGTCGATCGAGTCTTGCTGAACCAGTGACTCGTACCGGGCGCAGACGTCCGTGACCATGCGACCCATGATCCAGGCCCTGCCGGCCAGTACGGGTGGTGGCACGTTCGCGAGGAAGGCTCTCGTTTGCTGGATGAGGTCGTCTTCCAGCGGGTCCGACATCATGGAGATGAGTTCCATTCCGGATGGCACTGACCTCAATTGTTGGAGCAGGCGTGCCCGCCAGCTGGGCCGCGGCATCGATGCGAGCTGATCGGTCCACGGAAGGATGAGGCAGCTCAACAAGTCTCGGAGATCGGGGTTCTCACCCAGGACGGCGACGAGTTGTGTGCGGCGCAGCTTGGTCTCGGTCGCGTGACGCTCCAACAAAGCGCGGATGAGTTCGTCGCGTCCGCCGAAGTGATAGGCCACGGCGGAGTGATTGGCGTTGCCTGCGTGTTCGGCGATGTGACGGTTCGACACCGCGTCGATGCCGTGGGTGGCAAAGAGTTCCTCTGCCGAGTCCAGCAATGACTGCCGCACCCGATCTCCGTGTTGTCCCATGCTTCCTCCGTTTGCTGGTTCCCTGACTGGTCTTCCGGCGCGACGCCGCGGAAGTGGGATCAACGTCACGACTCTACCGATTGCCATTTTAAGTCATGCGGCGTAATTTTTTTAAGACGCGCAGCGTAATTTTTGATATTTAGGAGTTCGACTATGACCACCACCGCATCGCCGGAAACCGAGCATCCGCCAGGCGAGCCCACGGAAGTCGAGGCTGCTGCTGCTCGAGCCCGAAAAGAGCAGATCGGCCGATATGTCGCGATGATTCTGCTGCCCTTCCTGATGGTCGGCATGATGATCACGGGGTATCTGGCCGCGATGCACGCGCCTTCCCCGAACAACATGCCGATTGCGGTGGCCGGGCCGATCCAACAGGCCGATCAGTTTGCTGCTGCGCTCGAGGCGTCCGATCCGTCGGCCGTCGATGTGCGAGTAGTCAGTAGCGAGGACGAGGCACGTCAACTCCTCCTGGGCCGTGAGGTGTCCGGCGTCGTGTCGTTGCCCGCTACGGGCGGCGACACAGCAACGGTCTACACCGCGAGTGCGGCCGGTGCTGCTCAAGTCTCGACAGTGACCGGACTTGTCGCCCCACAGGTGCTGGAGCAGGGGCTCAACGTGACGGTCGAGGATCTGGCTCCGCTGCCTGCCCACGACACCGCTGGTCTGGCGGCGATGTTCATGGCCACAGCGCTGATGCTTGCGGGCTACATGCCGCTGAGTATCACGCTGTCCAACTCGCCGGAGCTGCTGCGATTTCGCCGAGTCGTACCACTTCTTGCCGGATGGTCTGCGCTGATCGCAGCGCTCGTGTGGTTGGTCACCGGCCCGATTCTCGGTGCAGTCGAGGGCCATACGGCGGCAGTTCTCGGAATCTCCTGGCTCGCTGTCTTTTCCGTCGGTTCCGTGCAGTTGTTCCTTACCCGGATATTCGGGCCGATGGCGGTTCTGGTCGGCATGCTGTTCATCATGGTGCTCGGCGTCCCGGCCTCGAACATGGGAATGTCGGTCTACACCCTGCCGTCGATCTACGCGACGCTGCACGGATTCCTGCCCACTGCGGCAACGGGTGAGGCGCTTCGATCAGTGCTGTACTTCGGCGGCGACGGTCTCGGCTCGCACCTGATCGTTTTGGCGCTCGGAGCAGCGCTTGCGCTTCTCGCGACCTTGGGCGTCGACGCGCTCAAGCGTCGTCGCAGTCCTGACGGTGGAGCGCCTGAGGTGTCCATGGCGTCGCTGACTGCTGGGCCACGTCCGACCAGCAACAAGGTTCGCTACGCCACGCTCGCGTTCTTCCCGTTTGCCATGGTTGTGCTGATGCTTTCGGTCATGCTCGGAGCGATGTATCAGCCGGCGCCCCGTGACATGCCGGTCGCTGTGGTTGCCGCCTCGAGCGAGCAAGCTGAGCAGGCCGTTGTGGGACTTGAACAGAACTTGGGCGGATTGTTCGATCTGCGTGCAGTCGATTCGGTGGACGAAGCCAGCGACCTCGTTCAGGACCGCACGGTTGTCGCAGCATACGTACTGCCGTCCGCCGATTCACCGACCGCGACGCTGATCACCAGCCAAGCTGCCGGCATGAGCCAGCAGCAAGCAGTGGCAGCTGTTTTCACGCAGGTTGCCCAGGGCCAGCAGGTGCCGCTGACCACGCAGGATCTTGCGCCGCTTGCCGATTCCGATTCCAGCGGCACGGTCAGTATGTACATTGCGATGGGCTGGATCATGTCCGGCTTCATGATCATCGTCGTCGCGAGCAGTGCTGCGCCCACGGTGATGAAGTTGCGGACTCTGCTCCCGGTGCTAGCCGGGTGGTCGGTCTTCATGTCCGCCGTGATCTGGACAATTGCCGGACCTGTAGTCGGAGCGATCGACGGCCACTTCTGGCAGCTCTTCGGAACCGGAATCGTCGCGATCTTCTGTACCGCGCTGTTCACGACGGTGTTCGCACGGCTACTCGGGCTCCTCGCAGTCATCCCGGCGGTCGCAATCTTGATGTTCCTCGGGGTTCCGGCGTCTGGTGGTGCGATGTCGGTCTACATGGAACCAGAGATATTCCGAGTGCTCCACGGCATCCTGCCAATGCCTGCTGCCGTGGAATCGGTACGGTCGATTCTGTACTTCGGCGCGGACACAGTCGGGTCGCATCTGATCACGTTTGTGATCTGGGGCGTTGTCTGCTTGCTGTGCGTTATGGTCATCGACAAGGTTCGTTCCGCTCGGGCCGAAGATCTGCCCCCGGAGCACGCGGATCTGCCCCATGCTCAGCTGTCTGCTGTTTAGTGACGACGTGAACGGTGTCCTCGCTCCGCAAACACACGACGTATCGGAAACGATGACAGCAGGGCGAGGACACCGAGCGAACCTACGGCCGCGACGCCCAGGAGAGCCGCGTCGCGCGCGCGGTTGTCCGGCGGCGGCGGTACGGGCAGCGCAGCCAGAGTCGAGGTGTGGTGACCGAGCGGATAGGTTTCGACATCGCTCGGCAGCGCGGTGACGGCTGCCAACGGATCGACCACCCCATGCCCGACGTAGGGGTTCCAGCCCTCGGCCGGGGCGTGCGCCGTCGACTCGATGCGCTGAACTACCTGTGCAGCAGTGAGATCCGGGTATCGAGATCGAACCAGCGCCGCGGTTGCCGCGACGTACGGCGCCGCAAAACTTGTCCCGTTGATTGCTTGAACGGAGCCGTCCGGGCCGTACGTTCCGTTGGTCAACCCAGGTTCGGTGGGATGGAGTGACACTACTGCGGTACCGGGAGCGGCCACATCGACCCAGGGACCACCGAGGCTGAACGAGCTTGCCGCCCCGTTGGGATCGACGGATCCGACGGTCAGTACGAAGTCGTCGTACCAGGCGGGGCTGGCGAGCGTGTTGACCGAATTCCACAGGTCAGCATCGGGTGTCAGCGGGCTAGGAGTGGGATTCTGGGTCTTGCAGCCGCCGGATCCGACATTTCCTGCCGCGGCCACGACAACGATGTCCTTGACGAGCGCGGCGTATTGGATTGCGGCACCGAGGCGTTGATCGTTGATACCCTCGGCTGCCGACTTGCACGCAACTTCGGAGATGTTGATGACGGTGGCTCCCATGTCGGCGGCGTGACGGACAGCCATGGCCATCGTGTCGACATTTCCGTACCCCGACGAGTTCTCGGCGATGTTCGGGTCGCCTTGGCTGCCGGCAAGGGAGTACGCCGAACTGGACTGTCGGATCGTAATGATTGTCGCGCCGGGTGCGGCGCCGGAGAAGCCTGACCCAGTCACAGGTTGAGCGCCGATCAACCCAGCGACGACGGTACCGTGGGCGTCGCAATCCTCCGTTCCGTCGGCAGCTCCCACGTAGTCGCCACCGGGTTCCAGATTGGGAAGTCGGGGATGACGGCTGACTCCGGTATCGATAACCGCGACACGCTGCCCTGCACCGGTCGTGATCGGCCAGACCGTATCGAATGCCAAGTCCAGCTGGGCAGGAGGGACATTGGCACCGTCGCCGCCCGACACTGCCGGGACGCACAGAGTGCGTTGTTGCGTGGCTTGCGGTGGCGCCGCGGGGCTGTCTTCGGGAAGCATCGACGGATCGACGGGTGGCGGCATCGCGCCGACAGCTACGCCTTGCCCCGCACATAGTGCGAGTGCGGCGATGGCGAGAAGTCTCGCAGTCCAGGATATTCCACGGTTCATGCGTGTATGTCCGACGCTCAGAGTCCGCGCATGACCGAAAATAGATCGGTCACCCAACAGATCAGAGGCACGATCAGCGCGATTGCAGCCAAGTCGACCAACTCTGCAACCCGTCGCATCACCGGGCTGAACACCCGGTTCGGTGCGAGGATGCCGAGCACGAGTGCCAGGATGAGAACGGCCATGGCGAGGGCAAATACGACGACGGCGTCGTCTTTGTGTGACCAGATCTGGGCGCCCAGAACAACTAGCACGATGGCAGCCCCACACGCGATGAGGGGAACCGCCTGGGCGGTACCGGCAAATGTGCGTCCGCGGAGCATCAGAACGCCTGCGGTGACTCCGGCAAGGGCAAGGCCGGACCAGACGATTCCGTCGTCGGTATGGACCGCGGCCACGCTCAGCGCACCGGTCATGGCCGTCACGGATGTCGCGACCACCAAACCGGTCAGGTAACTGCGGGCGCGTCCGGTTCGCTCGGTCAGTTCGTCGAAATTCGGCATGTCGGGTTCGGCGGCAAGATCACGAGCTTCGTCCAAGGGATTTGCCGGTACCGGCACTGGCGGCAACGGAAGCTTGGCAAGAATCATCGATAGCCGGGCCGAGTAGGCGAGGGTGATCAGCGCGAGTGCGATGGCGACTGCGCTGATCGTTTCCAGCGAAACGCGCGGCAGCAGCGTTGCTGCCGCAGTAGCTGCGGTTGCGGCCAACGAGATGCCGAAAAGCGCTGTGAATGTGGCTAATCCGACGCCGCAGAGGCGCAGGCATAGTAAAGCGACCGATGCGACGAGCACGGAACCCATGAGAAGGTGTGGCGCCTCTAGGTCGTCGGGCACGGCAAGGAGACCAGCCGTGAATGCAAGTGGAACGCCGGCGCAACCGAGGACCAGTGCGCTTCCACTGTCGTGGTAGACGCGGGCCGTCACGATCGACGCAATGGTCAGTAGAAGGGACGTGATGAAAGCGCAAGTGGCACCAGATATTCCGGTTGCGCCGACAATCAGCGCGGCGGAGCCGAGCAACGATGCGAGGACAGCGATCGCAGAGCCGGTGATCCGTGCGGCCAGTGGTGTCCACCGCCGGTAGGTCTGCGCGTCGGTGGCGGCGACGGTGTACATGATGTCGTCGAACAACGGCGGTGGAGCGGCAGCGTCCGCGGCTTCGAGAACGAGTAGTTCTCCGTCACGGATTCCATGCTCGTGAAGGGAGAGCGTGCCCGACAGCGGTGCGCGGCCAACCTTGGCCAGTGTCCAGTCCGTCGGTTCGAATTGTTCGGATACGGTGTCGAAATCGTTGGAGCCGCTGTGGCTTCGAATAGTGTCGACTATGCCGGGAATGACCAGTACGAGCGGAATGCGCAGCGGCACTGCGAGATCGACCTGCGAATGTGCCGACAGAACTGTCAGTCGGCACAGCTCTGCCGACGGTGCGCTACGACGATCACCTGGCGCCGCCGGCGCCGTGTCGGTTGTCGACATGCTCATGAATCAACCCCACTGTTCACTGTCGAACCCCACCCTTCGACGCGATTCCCCGTTCGCGTCCCCCTTCTTTATCGGAACCATACGACACCGGACTGGGAATTGCTGCCGCCACTGCTCCAGTGGAACGGTTGCGCTCGAAGGTCTTGTCGGCCCGATGGGTTAGTGTCTTCTCGTTGCGTGGACTTTGTGCCGTGGGGGCGGTCCGGTTGATGTCGGACACATCGCAGCGCTGTAGGGGGCGAAGTGAGTACAGTCAGATTTTTGCGTCGGGCTCGGCGTGAGGCGCCGCGGGCGCCAGGCGGCGAGGTGACGTTGCAGGCGCCGCCCGAGATCCCTCGTGCGACTCCTGGCAATCTGCTGACCAAATTGCTGCCGGTGGTGATGGTGGTGGCAATGATCGGCATGGTCGTGTTGATGTTCACGTCGGGAATGGCGCGAAATCCCATGTCCCTGTTGTTTCCGATCATGATGATGGTCTCGATGCTCGGGATGCTGGCCGGTGGGGGTCGTAGTGGTGGCGCGCGGACCGCCGAGGTCAACGAGGACCGTAAGGACTATCTTCGTTATCTCGATCAGTTGCGTCGTGATGTCGACGAGACCGGGCAGGCGCAACGTCGGGCACTCGAATGGAGTAGTCCGCAGCCGTCGTTGCTGTGGACCCTGGCGGGCACGTCACGCATGTGGGAGCGTCAGATAACGGACCCCGATTATTGTCACGTGCGTGTCGGTCTCGGCAGTCAGAGACTGGCGACTCGTCTGATCTCGCCGGAGACCGGACCGGTTGAAGACCTCGAACCGGTTGCATCCGTGTCGCTTCGACGATTTGTCCGTTCCCATTCGGTGGTCGAGGATCTTCCGACTGCGGTATCGCTGCGGGGGTTCGCCTCGATAGCGCTCGAAGGTCAGCGGGACGCGGCGCGGTCGTTGGTCAGGGCGATGTTGATGCAGTTGTGTACTTTTCACGGTCCTGACATATTGCAGATCGCTGTGGTGCGTGGCCCCGATACTCAGGTCGAATGGGAATGGGTCAAGTGGTTGCCGCACACGCAGCACCCGGAGGCATATGACGGGGCGGGCGCGGCGCGGATGGTGTACGGCTCCTATCTCGAGTTGGAAGGTGCTCTGGGTGAGCAACTTTCGATGCGAGGCCGCTTCTCGCGTAACGCGCCCGCATCGTCAGGTGTGCCGCATGTCGTCGTTGTCGTCGACGGCGGATTGCTGGAAGGCGATTCGGGTCTGTTGACGGGAGCGGGTCTGGATTCGGTGACGATCCTGGACCTGTGTGGTTTCTCGTCGTCGTTGTCGGCCAGTCGTGGTTTGCGTCTGGTGGTCGCTCCCGATCAAGTGGGCGCGGTCAGTAGTGCCGGCGTCGAGAAGTTTGCGCGCCCTGATTCCGTCTCCACGACTACCGCCCAGACCTTCGGCCGACGGATGGCGCCGTACCGTGCTGCTTCACAGAACGCTGTCGATTCGGGGGACGACGACACGGCGTCGCGCTCGTGGAGTCAGATGCTGGGCATCGGAAACGCTGCGCGGTTCAACCCGGAGCATGCGTGGTTGCCTCGCCAGGGACGTGATCGACTGCGGGTGCCGATCGGTGTCGGTGCCGACGGTCAACCTGTCGAACTCGACCTCAAGGAATCCGCTGAGAACGGAATGGGGCCGCACGGTTTATGTATCGGGGCAACAGGTTCGGGAAAATCGGAGTTTCTTCGGACGCTTGTGCTCGGTTTGATCGCGACACACTCGCCGAACGCCCTCAATCTTGTCCTCGTGGATTTCAAGGGTGGGGCAACCTTCCTCGGTCTCGAAGAGGCACCGCACGTTGCGGCCGTCATCACCAACCTTGCCGAAGAACTGGCCATGGTGGACCGAATGCGCGACGCACTTGCCGGTGAAATGAACCGTCGTCAAGAACTCCTCCGAGCGGCGGGAAACTTCGCAAATGTGTCGGACTACGAAAAAGCGCGGATGGCGGGTGCCGCACTCGACCCGCTGCCTGCCCTGTTCGTCGTAGTGGACGAGTTCTCCGAATTGCTCAGTCAACAACCGGAATTCGCTGACCTCTTCGTGGCAATAGGCCGGCTCGGCAGATCGCTGCACATCCACCTGCTGCTTGCCAGCCAACGTCTGGACGAAGGGAAATTGCGTGGGCTCGACAGTCATCTGTCGTACCGAATCGGCTTGAAGACATTCTCCGCCAACGAGTCTCGGACCGTGTTGGGGGTCCCCGACGCATACTATCTACCCGGAAATCCAGGCGCCGGATATGTGAAAGCGGATTCTGCCGAGATCGTGCGCTTTCAAGGCGCGTACGTCTCCGGACCCTACGAGGGTGCGAGGATTGCGCCGACGAGACTTGCGACGGAACAATCCGTCGGTATCGCTCCGGTGTTGTTCACCGCCGCGACGGTGATCAGTGATCACCTCCCGGAGGATGTGGTGGAGCCGGACTTCGTAGATATGGGGGAGGCAGGTGACGAATCACGAACGCTCATGGGAGTTCTCGTCGACAGGATCAAGGAGTACGGTCCGCGCGCGCACGAAGTGTGGCTTCCTCCGCTCTCCGAGTCTCCGACGCTCGATCAGCTTCTTCCGCGCGCCGTGTCGCGTGATCCGAATCTGCCCCGTGGGAATCTGAGTGCAGCGTTCGGAATTGTCGACAGGCCGTTCGACCAGCGGCGCGACCCACTTGTCGTCGACCTCAACGGGTCGACCGGAAATGTAGCGATCGTCGGCGGCCCGCAGTCGGGGAAATCGACGGCACTGCGGACCCTGATCATGGCGTTTGCTCTGACGCATACCGCGGAGCAGGTGCAGTTCTATTGCCTCGATTTCGGCGGCGGAACCTTGCTGGGACTGCGGGACCTTCCGCACGTCGGTTCGGTGGCAAATCGTCTCGACCAGGACAGGGTCCGGCGAACAGTGGCGGAGGTTTCGACGGTAGTGCAGCAACGGGAGCGACTCTTCCGTGAACTCGGTATCGACTCGATGGTCGAATTCCGGCGACTGCGCACTGCCGATCCCCGCGGAGTTGGTGTCGCCGCCGGCCTCGAACGCGACAGGTTCGGCGATGTCTTCCTGGTGATCGACGGGTGGCCAAGCGTTCGTTCCGACTTCGAATCTCTGGAAGGGCCGATCAGTATCCTTGCGGCGCAGGGATTGTCATTCGGGGTTCACGTCATGGTCACCGCGCCGAGGTGGGCAGATATTCGGCCGGCATTGAAGGATCAGCTCGGCACGCGGATTGAACTTCGCCTGGGTGACCCAGGAGACTCCGACGCGGGGCGCCAGAAAGCGAATCTGGTTCCGGAACGTCATGCGGGGCGCGGTATCACTCGTGAAGGCCTGCACTTGTTGACCGGGCTTCCGCGTA
Source organism: Rhodococcus globerulus (assembly GCF_019334125.1). Classification (NCBI taxonomy): domain Bacteria; kingdom Bacillati; phylum Actinomycetota; class Actinomycetes; order Mycobacteriales; family Nocardiaceae; genus Rhodococcus; species Rhodococcus globerulus. The sequence goes on along the minus strand of NZ_CP079698.1, from coordinate 1,988,960 downwards.
TGGATGGTATCTCCAGCAGCGTAGAACTGAGCGCCGCGGTATCTGATTCGGTGATGCGCATCGCGGCTATGTCGACGTCTCGCCCCGCTCCACCAGTTCGGATGCTCCCTGAATCATATACGCGTGCAGAGCTTCTCGCGTCCGTCGGAGACAGGTGGCCGCAGGCAAGCGCGGGTGACGGTCGGTGTCTGCGGGTACCTGTCGGGCTGGGTGAAACCGACCTCGAACCTGTCTACATGGACTTCGCGGAGCATCCGCACCTCCTGATATTCGGCGATACCGCCTGCGGGAAAACGTCGCTGCTCCGCGGCATAGCCGAAGGGATCATGGCGTCGAACACACCGGCGCAGGCGAAATTGATCATCGGTGACTATCGCCATTCGATGTTGGGTGTGGTCGACGGCAATCACCTCGGTGGATACTCGGCCTCAGCGGCGACATTCGGTGAACTGATGGCGGACCTTGCTCGGATCGTCGGCGGAAGAATGCCGAATTCGGATACGACGCAACAACAACTGCGAGAACGCTCGTGGTGGTCGGGACCGGAAATCTACGTGATCATCGACGACTACGACCTGGTGGCAACATCCACCGGCAACCCGGTGGCGGCATTGCTCGAGTTCATTCCCCACTCGAAGGACGTGGGGCTGCATCTGGTGATCGCCCGACGATCCGGCGGGGCAGGGCGCGCACTGTTCGAACCGGTGATTGCCCGGATCCGCGACATGGCACCTGCCGGCGTCGTGATGAGTGGCAGCCGCGACGAGGGGAATCTGGTTGGCGCCGTGCGTGGTTCCGAGATGCCGCAGGGGCGGGGTACGTACGTGTCTCGGTCGCAGACCCAGCTGGTGCAGCTACCGTGGATGCCACCGCTGTGACATCGGGTCACACGTTGTCGGTGTCTGTTCATATAGGTTCGTCCAACGCGTGGTCGGCAACCGGGCAACGCGAATTCTGTTGCAGAGTCGACACCGAGCAGCATTCGTCGCCGGCCGCCGCGTTGCCTGCAGTCAATCCGCTCGATTTCATCGACGACAACTACATGGAGATCGGTGGACGAATCGCGCCTACCGATCTCGAACTGGTGCACTTGATTTTGCACACCGTGCAAGGTTGCGGTCTGGCAGATGCGGATGTGCTGTACCTGAGCTATCCGACCGAGTGGGGAAATACCCGAAAGGGACGGTTGCTCGACGCTGCGCGCCAGGTCGGGTACGACGTTGTCCTGGTCCCGACCGCGATTGCGATTGCGCGCGCCACCCGGGGGAGCTGGCGAGCGAGGTGCATCGTGGTGGAGATCCGCGGTGGTGACGTTGTCGTTTCGTGTGTGCGCGATTTCGACGGAGACGTCACGCTCATGAACACCCAGCGCAGAGCACTGTCGGAATTGCCGCAACTATTCGGTGAATTCGAGGAACTGACAGTTCGGGACTCCGTAGTAGTTGTCGGGCGACATTCGCATTCGATTGCGTCGTCCTTGGAGCGTGGGTCGCGAAGCATTCACGGCTATGCGAGCGTGCGCGTTCTCGACGAGAGTCGGATCGTGCGAGCGATCGTTGATCCGCGGGTGCGTCTGGAGTCGGTCACAGCAGAAAATTCGGCGGGTCGGGCTGTGGACAACTCGGCATTCGGAGATCGGTGGGTGCCGCCGTCAAGGCTGGTCACGCCAGCCGATTCGGGTGTCCGCCAGCGCCGATGGTTGCCGGCGCTTGCAGTGTCAGTCGTTGTTGTCGGACTGCTCGGGGTGGGCGTGGCGGTCGCGACCGGGCGAGCCGGCGTCGAAGGCACTGCGGTCGAAGGTACTGCGGTCGAAGCCCGAACTACTGACGGTGAGTCTGCCGATGTGGTGCCGCCGACCGCACAACCGACCACACTGGGGAGTGCCCAGCCGAGCACGCTGGTGCCTTCCACTACGTCGGCCGTGGCGACGACAACAATCCCGCTCGCCGGTGGCAACGTGAGCGTTGTCGTGCCGGCGGGGTGGGCGCCCGATCGCGGCGGATCGGCCGCAGGACGGATGGACTTGATTCCGGCGTCTGGGAATGATCGCAAAATCGTCATCGTCGAGAAGGAGCTCCGTGCAGGCGTCGAGTTCGACGCGGTCGAGATCGATCTGCGTGAGCAGCTTTCGGCGATAGAGGATCCACTCCGCTTCGGAAACCTCGAGTCCACTGTTGCCGTGGACGGACGAAAGGTTCTGTTGTACAGGGAATTTCCGGATGGATATTCCGAAGTTCGGTGGCAGGTATTTGTCGAACGTGGCAGGCAGGTGAGTATCGGGTGCCAGTACCTCGTCGGTGAATGGGACGCGTTCGAGCCGGAGTGCGTTCAGATCGTCGAATCACTGTTGTTCGTGAATTGACCGCGCGAAATTTCTTTTCGAACCGCCGGAACCGTCGGCGAGTGCGCGGCGTCCAAGTATGTGTAGCGCACATCAGGTACTTGTTGCCGGTGAAGGTCCGCCGGATGTGAGCCACCGCCGACACCGCGCATGCACATCACAACCAGGGGGAAACATGGGCTTTACCGCAACTACCGCTGAATTGATCAGTTCGGCGAATGTCATCAACGGCCATTTGGGCGACATCAGAGGACTGGTGAATGCTGTTCGATCCGAGGCGGAGGCGTCGAGCGGTTCGTGGAAGGGCAGTGCGCACACCGAATATGCCGACATCATGGTGCGCTACAACAACGCTGCCATGAAGCTCGATACGGCGCTGGGCGATATCTGTGAGCAGATCAAGCAGTCGGCCGGAACGTTCGACAGCGCAGAATCCGACAACGTGAGTTCGTTGCGCGGCGCGACCGTCAACATGTCCTGAGTGCTCTGAATCAGGCTCCGCGCAAGAACATTCGGTGAGTCGACTGAGATCGTCCCGGATGCGACAGACATACAGAGATCAGATTCGATACGGACATAAAGTGGAACGGGAGTGGTTATGAGCGAGAACATGATCAGGTACGACTTCGGCGGACTTGCCATGTTGTCTGACGAAATGAAGCGTCAGGCGCAGGCGATCAACGACAAGCAGGGCGAGATCAAGGTTGTTGTCGACAACCTGCAGGCGGGATGGGAAGGTGCGGGTTCTGAAGCCTGGAACGACGCTCAGCGTCGGTGGGGGCAGGCGTCGGAAGAGCTGAACATCGTGCTGGCTCAGATCGCCAACGCAACCGCGAGTGGTTCCGATTCGATGCGCGACGCCGATCGCGCCGCCGCGAACGGCTTCGGGCGCTGACTTCACGTCGCATGTGGCTTTCCGTTTTCTACCCCGACGAGCATCGGTCGTCGGGGTAGAAAGCTCTTGTATGAATGCTGCCAACGGTAGTCCGGACTCTCTTTGACCGGAGACGGTTGATACCGGTATCGTCTATCGGTGGCGTGCCGTAGGCCTCCGCATGTTGATGTCCGGATGTTTGATCGTGTGTTCGACTGCACGTTCGATTCCCGGAACTCGATGCGCAGGGTCCAGCGGTTCTCGGGTCTCAACTGGCCGCCGAGAATTGTCTATGCGATACGCACATGGTCAGCAGTGGAATGAATTAAGACGAGGAAGTTCTGTGTCTACGTACACCCCGAAGGCCGGAGATGTGACCCACACGTGGCACGTCATCGACGCCACCGACGTGGTGCTGGGCCGTCTTGCCGTTCAGGCAGCGACCCTGCTGCGCGGTAAGCACAAGCCCACCTACGCTCCGCACATCGATGGTGGCGACTTCGTCGTCGTCATCAACGCCGAGAAGGTTGCCATCAGCGGCAACAAGCTCGTTGGCAAGAAGGTCTACCACCACTCCGGATTCCCGGGTGGCCTGAAGTCCCGCACCGTCGGAGAGGTCCTCGACCGGACCCCCGATCGCCTCGTGGAGAAGGCCATCGTCGGCATGCTCCCGAAGACCAAGCTTGGTCGCGCGATGAGCAGCAAGCTCAAGGTCTACGCGGGCCCGAATCACCCCCACACCGCGCAGCAGCCGGTGCCGTTCGAGATCAAGCAGGTCGCACAGTGACATCGCCGGAAGAGCAGAACGTGACCGAAGAAAACATCGAGGCAGTGGAAGAATTCGCCGCCGAAGCAGTCGAGGTCGTCGAAGAGGTTGCAGCGGCTACGCTGGCACCGATCGTCATCGATCGCCCGATCCAGACCGTTGGTCGTCGTAAGGAAGCGGTCGTCCGCGTCCGCATGATCCCCGGCACCGGCCAGTTCAAGCTCAACGGCCGCACCATCGAGGATTACTTCCCGAACAAGGTGCACCAGCAGCTGATCAAGGCTCCGCTGGTTACGGTTGAGCGTCCCGAGTCTTTCGACATCGTTGCACTGCTGCACGGTGGCGGACCGTCCGGTCAGGCAGGCGCGTTGCGTCTGGCTATCGCTCGTGCGCTCATCGAGGTCACCCCCGATGATCGTCCGGCACTCAAGAAGGCCGGCTTCCTGACCCGTGACGCTCGCGCAGTCGAGCGTAAGAAGTACGGACTGAAGAAGGCTCGTAAGGCATCGCAGTACTCGAAGCGTTGATGCTTCGCCGAGGTTGACCGGCTGGTCTGCTTCGGCACCTGTTCGACTCGAGAGCAGGCGTCCATCGTTACCGGACGCCTGCTCTTGTGTTTTTCGGGAAAGATATTTCACAGAACTCGCACAAGATATTCAGGGAGTTGTTCGATGGGGCGGTTGTTCGGAACTGACGGTGTGCGCGGCTTGGCCAATGGTGATCTGACGGCGGATCTTGCGCTGCGATTGTCGATAGCGGCTGCGCATGTTCTGGCAGCTGAATCAACCAGTGGTGGCACCCGCCGCCCGACCGCGGTCGTCGGACGCGATCCTCGTGCGAGCGGTGAAATGCTCCAGGCAGCTGTCACGGCGGGGCTGACTTCGGCCGGTATCGACGTCTTGGATGTCGGCGTTCTGCCGACACCAGCGGTTGCCTATCTGACTGGTTTGTTCGATGCGAGTCTCGGCGTGATGATCTCCGCCTCTCACAATCCGATGCCGGACAACGGCATCAAGATCTTTGCCGCGGGTGGACACAAACTCGACGACGATGTCGAGGCCGCAATCGAGGCCGCCATCGACGGTGGTGTGGCGCCGAAGTTGCCGACCGGCGCGGGTATCGGGCGAGTACGCCCGGTCGGTGATGCCGCTGCGCTCTACTTGCAGCATCTCGGCACCGCTCTGACGCAGCCGCTCGACGGCCTGACCGTTGTTGTGGACTGCGCAAACGGGGCAGCCTCCGAGGTCGGCCCGGCGGCCTATCGGGCTGCGGGTGCGACGGTGATCGCGATCAGCGCCGAACCGGACGGCCTCAACATCAACGACGGTTGTGGATCCACTCACCTGGAGAATCTGCAGAAAGCAGTGGTCGAGCACGGCGCCGATCTTGGTCTCGCCCACGACGGTGACGCCGACCGTTGCCTCGCCGTCGACGAGACCGGGGCAGTGATCGACGGCGACGTGATCATGGCGGTGCTGGCGGTGGCGATGCACGAATCCGGAGAATTGGTCGACAACACACTCGTGGCGACCGTCATGAGCAACCTGGGTTTGCACCTTGCGATGCGGGCAGCGGGTATCGACGTGGTCACAGCGGCGGTCGGTGACCGCTATGTGTTGGAAGAACTTCGTACCGGCGGATACAGCTTGGGCGGCGAACAGTCCGGACACGTGGTGTTCCCCGGATTCGGAACAACCGGAGACGGCGTGCTCACCGGACTTCGATTGCTGGCCAGGATGGCGCAGACGGGTAAGTCGTCCTCGCAGCTCGCCGCAACGATGACGTCGCTTCCGCAGGTCTTGGTGAATGTGAGGGTGGAAGACAAAGCAGCAGTTGCCGCAGCGACCTCGGTAATGGCAGCGGTCGCCGATGCCGAGCGTGTGCTCGGTGACGCCGGCCGTGTTCTGCTTCGACCTTCCGGTACCGAACAATTGGTGCGAGTCATGGTCGAAGCTGCGGATCTTGGTGTGGCACGCAAGCTTGCCGACGAGCTGGCAGAAACCGTCGCAGCGGTGTAACCGCATGTAGCGTGATCGTCCTGTGGGGAACTGAATTCTCGTGGGAACGACCCACGGGGTTCGTGCGTCCAAGTAGTCATGGACCGCCGGATCTTTCGTGCGGCCGGGCGAAACGGAGTTCCGCATGGATATCGACCACACTGCTACCGATGAGCTCGAGCGTCGGACAACGGCGCTTGCGCAACAGATGGGTGTCACTGCACGAACGTTGGAATTTGCCGAGTTCTCGGGCGAGTGTGCAGGCCGGGATTACGTCGAGTGTGGCAACACGCTAGCTGCTGCGCTGGGTGGGTTCCGGTTACGGATGGTGGAACGTGCCCAGTTCGTCGAGGCTCTCGGCGCGCGTATCGGCAGTTCGACCCGAGCAATTGCGGATGTCGATCTGGGGTTGGCGGATCAATTACGAATGCACAGCCGCGAGTATCCGAAGTCAGGTTTCTGATGTCGAGTCGCGACGCGGTTACGTCGAGCTCTGCTGCCGATGCTGCGGAATTGATTATTGCGCAACGCAATTCGCTGTCTATTCCGGACGATATTCTCGACGCCGGTAGTGTCGGATTGGATTTCTTCGAGCGTTTTCACGACGCGGCCAGTCGTCTCGGTATCGAAATGCGACCGCTGGGTAGCTACGACGAGATGTATCGTGCCGAATCGGGAATCGATCTGCAGGCTCTGCACGCTGACGTGTCGACGATGTCCCTTGCGGCGGAAGCGTCGTCGCGCGATTCGCAGGACTTCGCGGTCCTGTCCGAGTCGCTCGCGGAGATCTGGAATGTCGAGGCTGTGGACGACGTTGCCGGACGAGTGCGCGACGAGCAGCGAAGAGCGGAAGTCGATGTCGAAGCCATGCCGTTGCTGATTTCCGTCGCCGACGAGCTGGCAGGAATCGTTCGAACTGCTGTGGTGGACAAGGCTTTCAAGGTTGCGTCGCTGAATCGAGAAACGATCGGCGGTATCGATGCGCAGCGCATCGATCAGCTGGTGGACGTGAGCACGCAGCAAGGGGGCGTCGACGCAGTTGCCAAGGCTGCCACGTGGTTTGCGCCGTTGTCGGATGAGCAATTCAGAGCAGTACGATATGCCGCGCCGGTCGATCAGATCGAAACTTGTAGAGCAGCAGCAGATCTCGTCAGACCTTGGATCGATCAGATCTTCAGGCCTGTGTACGTGGATACCCGCGACGAGTTCGACCGCGCCTGCGAGCAGGCCCGGGTGGCTCTGACCGACGCTTTCGGGGTTGCCGCTGGTATCGTCTCCGAACTGTTTCCGGTCGAGAGTGAATCTACCGAAACGCGGCATTCTTCAGTTCCGGCCGACGCAGCGCAGACATCCGTGCCGCAAGCAGCCGAACCGTCGGGGGGCAGGGTTGCACCTGCACTCGAGTTGGCGGTCGGTGCAAATACCTGGGGGTTCTCGCTCGCGCCGGACGGACGTGGGGTCAGTCTTGAAGTTCGTGACCTGTCAGGGGAGTCCGTCACTGTCACTGTGGAATTGGACGAGCACGGCTGGCCGAGAATCGCGGTGGAGACGGATGCCGCTCCCGTAATGTCCGAGGCGCCGGAGCCCGCGCCGCAGCCGTACCAACCCCCGAATCCAACTCCAGTAGACACTGCGCCGTCAGAAGACCCTGCACCGCCAGAACACCGTGAGTCGCTGAACGAACCGATTGTGACCGGAGCCGAATTAGCCGGGGCGGGGCCGATATGAGTTTGTCGCCGTTCGACGCCATCAATGCGGCCATGGATTCGCAACTCGCCGAATTTCGCATGCGACGATCTGCTGCCGAACGTGACCACCAACAGCGGTGTGCACAATTCGGCGAATTGTCTACCGGTGTGAAGGAGTTCGGGCGTTTACCCTTCGAACAGGGCGCGTTTCTGCGATCAGCGTCCGCGTCGATGCCCGGCGACACTGCGATGCCTGGCGACACTGCGAAGTCCGGCCAGCCGGTACGAGATTCGAGTGCTGGTTACCGGGAAACTGCCTGGCTCCGGCGAGCGTCGGACTGAGAGTGGGTGTCGGACTGAGTATCCGCGTCGAACATGGGCGAGGTGTGCGGGAATTCGGTGTCCTGATCGGCAAATACTTCGTAGCGCTTGTCGCCGGTCAGGTGGAATAGAAGGAATCCCGTCAGCAGGCAACGCGTCGTGGCCTGTGTTTTGCGTTCGGAGCCGCCGAGGCCCAATGCTCCCAGAAGGCGACGCCCTTCGATGAGACCAGCATCCTGGGCGTCGTCGACGGTTCGCCCGATTACGGGTCCGCCCCATTCGCGGGTGAGCGGGCGGGCGTTGCTGGTGAGTGAGTCGACGTCGTCCTCGCCGGCGAGGATCAGCCCGGGGGCTGTGATCTTGGACGCGTAGTTCTCGGCTTTGGGGGCGGTGGGTGCGGGGAAGAGCGCGGCGACGGCGGCGACGTTTCCACGTTGTGCGGCTGCGAGGACCGCGGCACCGGCACCCATCCCGTGTCCGGCAAATGCGACGTGGTCAGGATGAACGCTGATCTGCCCGGGACCGAGTCGGACGCCGACGCAGATGTCGAGGGTCGAGCGCAGGTCTGCGGCCAATCCGAGGTGCGAGGGGACGGGGCCACGCTCACTTTCGGGTGCTGCGGCGACAATTCCCCAGGAAGCGAGATGCTGAAGTGTTTGTTCGTATTTGTGCGCACCGACCATCCAGCCGTGCCCGAAGGCGACGGCGGGGAGATTGAAGCCCGTTTCCGGGGTGTAGACGACTCCTGGTTGACCGGCCAGAGCGAGGTTGCCGCGCAGAACGCGGTGCGGTCCCCGCTTGGACAGCTCACGGGTCAGTGCCTTCAGTTTCGGTGCCACGGATCAAGACGTTATCCGATGTGGCCGTCGGCGTGCCCTGGCAACCGCAGAATGCGCGTGCCACGGGTGTCCAAGTACCCTGATTCACCATGTGCGGAATCGTGGGATACGTCGGCCACCGCCCAGCTCTGGGTGTCGTGGTGGAGGCTTTGCGGCGAATGGAGTATCGCGGCTACGACTCCTCGGGAATCGCGATTCTCGACGGAGTGGGTGGCGTTGAGATCGAGCGTAAGGCCGGGAAGCTGGCCAACCTCGAAGCTGAGTTGGAAGAGATCGGTGCGGACAGCTTTGTCGGCTCAACGGGCATGGGTCATACCCGGTGGGCTACACATGGTCGACCGACCGATCGGAATGCCCACCCGCATCGCGACGCGAGTGGGAAGCTTGCGGTGGTCCACAACGGCATCATCGAGAACTTCGCTCCGCTGCGTGCTGAGCTCGAGGCTGCCGGCATCGAACTGCTCAGTGACACCGATACCGAGGTAACGGTCCATCTGGTGGCGCGTGCGTACGCGGAGGGCCCGACTGCGGGTGATTTCGTCGAGAGCGCGTTGTCGGTTGTCCGTCGTCTCGAAGGCGCGTTCACGTTGCTGTTCACGCACGCCGATCATGCGGACACGATTGTCGCTGCGCGTCGTTCGACGCCGTTGGTGGTGGGTGTCGGTGAGGGCGAGATGTTCCTCGGTTCCGATGTGGCGGCGTTCATCGAGCACACACGCGACGCGGTGGAACTCGGTCAGGATCAGGCGGTGGTGATCACCGCGAACAGCTACCGGATCTCCGATTTCTCCGGCAACGAAGCGCAGGGGCGCCCGTTCCAAATCGACTGGGATCTTGCGGCTGCCGAAAAGGGCGGTCACGACTACTTCATGCTCAAGGAGATCGAGGAGCAGCCGACCGCAGTTGCGGATACGCTTCTCGGGCACTTCGAGAACGGCAAGATCGTTCTCGACGAGCAGCGGTTGTCCGACCAGGAACTGCGCGACGTCGACAAGGTTTTTGTCGTGGCCTGTGGCAGCGCGTATCACTCCGGTTTGTTGGCGAAGTATGCGATCGAACATTGGACTCGGCTTCCGGTCGAGGTGGAGCTGGCGAGCGAATTCCGTTACCGGGATCCGGTTCTGGACCGTTCGACGCTGGTTGTTGCCATCTCGCAGTCCGGCGAGACCGCCGATACGCTCGAAGCCGTCAAGCATGCCAAGGATCAGAAGGCTCGGGTTCTCGCGATCTGCAACACCAACGGCGCGCAGATCCCCCGTGAGGCGGACGCTGTTCTCTACACGCGGGCGGGACCGGAAATCGCCGTCGCGTCCACCAAGGCATTCCTGGCGCAGGTGACGGCAAATTACCTTGTCGGGTTGGCCCTGGCGCAGGCGCGCGGCACCAAGTACCCGGACGAGGTTGCCCGTGAGTACGCGGACCTCGAGGCGATGCCGGCTCTGGTGAGCAAGGTCATCGAGAACGCGGAACCGATCCGTGAGCTGGCTCGCACGTTTGCGCATGCCTCCACGGTTCTGTTCCTGGGGCGTCACGTTGGGTACCCGGTTGCGCTCGAGGGTGCGCTCAAGCTCAAGGAGCTTGCGTACATGCATGCCGAGGGCTTTGCGGCGGGCGAGCTCAAGCACGGGCCGATCGCGTTGATCGAGGAGGGCCTGCCGGTCATCATCGTCATGCCGTCGCCGAAGGGCCGTGCGGTGTTGCACTCGAAGTTGGTGTCCAACATTCAGGAGATCAAGGCGCGTGGTGCAACGACGATCGTGATCGCCGAGGAAGGTGACGACGCAGTACGTGCGCACGCCGATCACCTGATCGAGATCCCGGCGTCGCCGACCCTCTTGCAGCCGTTGCTGTCCACGGTACCGCTGCAGATCTTTGCCGCGGAGGTGGCTGCGGCACGTGGCTACGACGTCGACAAGCCGCGTAACCTGGCGAAATCGGTTACCGTCGAATAGCTTTCGGTGAAATCAGTGAGGCCCGCAACCTTCCGGTTGCGGGCCTCACTGCTGCCGAAAAGTTATTGAACGATCACAGTGCCTCGCATGTCGGGGTGCGGTGTGCAGGTGTAGTCGTAGGTTCCGGGTTCGTCGAAGGTGGCCGTGTAGGTGCCCGACTTCTTGAGCGGGCTACGGAGCAGGCTTCGGGCACTGCCGATGCCTTTGACGTCGTGGGCCATGCCCCCGTCGTCGAACACCCAGGTGACCGTGTCACCCACGTTCACGGTGATGGATGCGGGGGAGTAGGCCATCCCGGTGACGGTGACGACGGGGCCACTCAGCGTGGTTTCGGGCGCACTAGGGGTGGAATCCGTGCTGGAACTGCACCCGACGAGGCCGGCGGTGAGAACGAGGCCCGCGAACATCGGGACGAGACGTGATTTCATGGTTCCGAGGGTAGCGACTTGCAAACGAAGGGTTCCGGCATGCGCGGGTACTACACGGCAGATCAGGTTCGCGAAGCGGAGGCGCCGTTGCTGGCGTCGTTGCCCGACGGTGTGTTGATGCGCCGGGCCGCGTACGGACTGGCGCGGGTTGTTGCCGACGAATTGCGTTTGTACACAGGATTACTCGCTTCGAAGTCGGTGACCCTGCTGGTCGGCAGTGGCGACAACGGCGGTGACGCGCTCTGGGCCGGAGCGTTCTTACGTAAGCGCGGAGTTGCTGTGCGTGCGGTCCTGCTCGACCCGGAGCGCGCGCACCGGCGGGGCCTCGAGGCTTTCCGCCGAGCGGGTGGGCGTGTCGAGCCCGACCTCGGTACACCGGATCTGGTGGTCGACGGGATTGTCGGAATTTCGGGTCGCGGTTCGTTGCGCCGCGCGGCAGCCGCTCTGGTGGAGCGGGTCCGCTGCCCGATCGTGGCGGTGGATCTTCCCAGCGGTGTGGACGCAAACACCGGGGGCGTCGACGGGCCTGCGGTGACAGCTGCGGTGACGGTGACATTCGGCGCGCTCAAACCTGTGCATGTGTTGGCACCGCAGCGGTGCGGTCGGGTGGAGCTGATCGACATCGGTCTGGATCTCGGTGAGCCGGAGTTCCGCTCCCTCGATCCGGCGGAAGTGGGTGCGCGCTGGCCGGTTCCGGGCCCGAGTGACGACAAGTATTCGCAGGGCGTTGTTGGGGTGATTGCGGGGAGTGCGCAGTATCCGGGGGCTGGTGTGTTGTGCACGGGGGCAGCGGTCACGGCGACGTCGGGGCTGGTGCGTTACGCGGGGCACGGCGCGGCGGAGGTGCTTTCACGTTTCCCCGAGGTGATCGCAAGCGCGGCCTTCGAAGACGCCGGGCGCGTGCAGGCGTGGGTGGTCGGTCCTGGAATGGGAACCGATGCCGACGCGGCGGCGCTGCTTGCATCTGTTCTCGCGACGGATGTCCCGGTCCTGGTCGATGCGGACGGGTTGAGCTTGCTGGCCGAGAATCTTGATCTGGCACGTCGACGCACCGCACCGACGCTTCTGACTCCGCACGCGGGTGAGTTCGCACGATTGGCGGGCGCCCAGGTGGGGCTTGATCGGGTCGGTGCCGCGCGCGCCTTGGCGTCGGATCTCGGTGTGACGGTGCTCCTCAAGGGTCACGCGACAGTGATCGCTGATGGAGGCGGACAGGTGTTGGTCAATGATGCGGGTGGCTCGTGGGCGTCGACCGCCGGATCGGGTGACGTTTTGTCCGGTGTGATCGGGGCGCTGCTCGCTGCCGGGCTTGCACCACTCGACGCTGCGGCCGTGGGAGCCAGAACACACTCTCTTGCCGCGAACTTGGCGGCCGCAGGCGGCCACGCCGACGTTGCCGGGGCGCCGATCTCGGCATCGCCGCTGCTCGGGAGTGTGCGTGACGCCGTAAGGGTGCTGCGTAGCGTCGCGCGGAATTGAGTGATGTCAAACCCGAATTGATGTCGGAATTCGCGAGAGTGGCAGGATTGACGCCATGAAGCTTGCCGAAGGAAGAGCCCCGAAAGACCCAGAAGAAGGGGAGTCGGCAAGCGTCGCGGCAACAGGAGGTCCGCAGACCGAGGCGGTCGTGGACCTCGATGCCATCGCCCACAACGTGCGGGTTCTTCGTGAGTTCGCCGGTGACGCGGCACTGATGGCAGTCATCAAAGCTGACGGGTACAACCACGGTGCCGTTGCTGTTGCGCGCACTGCACTCTCCGCCGGTGCCCGCGAACTCGGTGTCACCACGATCGGCGAGGCCTTGGTCCTGCGGGCAGCGGGGATCACCGCTCCGGTACTGGCGTGGCTGCATGGCGTCGACGCCGATTTTGCCGCCGCCATTTCCGCCGACGTGGAAATCGGGGTGTCGTCTCCGCGGCACCTGGCCGCGGTGGTGACCGCCGCGCGGGATCTCGGACGAACTGCCACGGTGACGCTGAAGGTCGACACCGGACTCAATCGCAACGGCGTCTCGCAGACCGACTGGCCGCAGATGCTGGCAGACCTCGTCGCGGCTCGAAACGAGGGCACGATCCGGTTGCGCGGAGTGTTCTCGCATTTGGCGCATTCGGACGAACCGCACCACGACGTCATCGACCACCAGAAGCAACGTCTGATCGATGCAGTTGCCGACGTCCGGGCTCACGGATTCGAACCCGAGGTCGTGCACCTTTCCAACTCGGCGGCGACAGTAACCCGTCCTGACCTGCGATTTGACATGGTTCGGCCGGGAATTGCGATATACGGGTTGTCGCCCGTACCAGAGATGGGCGATTTCGGTCTCCGACCGGCAATGACGTTGCGAGCGAAGGTGATTCTGGTGAAGAAGGTGGCTGCAGGTGAGGGGGTTTCCTACGGACACCTCTGGACCGCGCCGCGCGACACCACCCTGGCATTGCTCCCCGTCGGCTATGCCGACGGGCTTCCGCGCTCGTTGAGCGGGCGTTTCGAGGTCCAACTCGGCGGTAAGCGTCGTCAAGCCGTCGGACGGATCTGCATGGACCAGGTGATGGTCGATCTCGGACCAGATGGTGACGGTGTGCGCGAGGGCGACACCGCCATCTTCTTCGGCAACGGAGATCAGGGCGAACCCAACGCGCAAGCCTGGGCGGAAGTGCTGGACACCATTCACTACGAGATCGTGACCGGCCTGCGCGGGCGAACCGAACGTACGTACATCGGCGGGGAGGGTATCTCGTGAAGACTGCAGGACGAATGAGCATCCTCGGTGGGCTCCTCAGTGCGATTGCACTCGGTTCCATGGCCGGCGTCAACGCGTTGAAGACGGCCACTCGGCCAGGTCGAGAGATCTACGCAGACGAAGACTTCGACCTGATGACGCGGGACCGCGCGAGCGTTGTACGCACCGACGACGGGGTTGATCTGGCAGTCTGCGAAGTCGGGCCGGACGACGCTCCACTGACGGTTGTCTTTGTGCACGGATATTGTCTGAGCGCGTTTTCCTGGCATTTTCAGCGTCGTCAGCTTGCCGAGCGGTGGGGTGACGACGTTCGGATGGTGTTCTACGACCAGCGCGGGCACGGTGATTCGGGCATGCCCCGCGCGAAGAGTTGTACGGTCTCGCAACTCGGCCGTGATCTGGCGTCGGTCATCGAAGCCAAGGTGCCGATCGGTCCGGTTGTGCTTGTCGGTCATTCGATGGGCGGCATGACAGTGCTCGCGCTTGCCGGTCAGCGACCGGAATGGTTCGCCGGTGGCCGAGTTGTCGGTGTCGGGTTGGTATCGACCACCGCAGCGGGTCTCGCCGAAACCGGACTCACTCGCAATCTGCAGAATCCGATCATCGACGGTTTCCGTCTGGCTGTGCGGACCTCCCCGGGCGTCGTACAGCATGCCCGTGGCGCTGCGCGTGTGCTCATCACACCGATCCTGCGGGCCGCGTCGTACGGCACGGACGTGAGCCCTCGACTGCACGAGCTGTCGGACGGGATGCTCGATCGCACGTCGGTTGTCACCATCGTCAATTTTCTGCGGACCCTCGAATTGCATGACGAGAGTGGGTCTCTGCCCGTCCTCGCGCACACTCCGGCTGTCGTGATCTGCGGCGATCAGGACATGATGATTCCGTTTGCCAGCTCGCAACTGTTGGCGGATGCGTTGCCGGAGTCCGAACTGGTGCGAATTCGCGGCGGCGGTCACCTGATCCAGCTGGAGTTCCCGGCTATCGTCACGGATGCGATCGAGAGTCTTGTCTCACGTACACATAGTCAAGTGAGGTCCGATGTCGGCTGAAACCCTCCCTGAATCAGGAACCGTCACGCTGGAGACGACGGAAGACACGGAGGCATTCGGTCGCAGGCTGGCGGCCGGACTTGTCGCCGGTGACCTCGTGGTTCTCGACGGTCCCCTCGGCGCCGGAAAAACGGCACTGACCCGCGGTATCGGTGCGGGCCTCGGCGTGCAGGGACGCGTGACGTCACCGACATTTGTCATCGCGCGCGAGCATCGCCCCGGCATTCGCGCCCACGGCGGAACACCCGTCGGGATGATTCACGTCGACGCGTATCGCCTCGGCGACAGCGGGCCGCACGCTCTTGACGAGCTCGACGCCCTGGACCTCGATACCGACCTCACCGATGCGGTGGTCGTGGTGGAGTGGGGCGGCGACGTCGTGGAACGCCTTGTCGAGCGTCACTTGCGGGTGCAGCTTCACCGTGAACCCGAGTCGGATGTCCGGACGGCCAGTTGGGCATGGACGTCGTGACACTGCTCCCACCGTTGAAAGTAGTTCTTCACGTGCGAGTACCCTGAGTTATCGTGCTTGTTCTCGCGATTGATACCTCCACGCCGGCCGTCACCGCCGGAGTTGTCTCACTCTCGCCTCTCGGTGAGGTTTCGACGCTCGCCGTTCGGGTGACAGTGAACCCCCGCGCACATGCCGAGGTGCTCACCCCGCATGTTCTCGAATGCCTCGCAGAGGCGTCGATCACGCCGGCAGACCTGGGCGCCGTGGTGGTGGGCGTGGGACCTGGTCCGTACACCGGCCTGCGGGTGGGGATGGCGACCGGCGCCGCGTTCGGTGACGCGCTCAGTGTCCCGGTCTACGGTGTGTGCAGCCTCGACGCCATTGCCGCGGCAGTGCAGACGCCAGGCAACCTGCTTGTCGTGACCGATGCACGTCGACGTGAAATCTATTGGGCTCGTTACGATGAGGGCGTTCGAGTGGAAGGCCCCGCAGTGAATTCGCCGGGCGACGTTGACGCGTCGCCGTCGACGATTGTTGCCGGATCTGCTTCGCACGTAGACCTTTTCGATCTCCGGGTCGAGCCTGCGGAGACGCCGTCTCCAGCCGGTTTGGTCACTGTTGCAGCGCAAGACATTCTGGCCGGTTCGATTCCGGAACCGCTCGAGCCGCTGTATCTACGCCGCCCGGACGCCAAGACCTTGGCGGAACGCGGCAAATGAGTTACACCATCACGTCGATGACGGTCGACGACGCCGAGCGGTGTGCCGAGTTGGAACGTGCCCTCTTTGCGGGGGACGGGCCGTGGACCGCTCAGGCTTTTGTCTCCGAGTTGGCCGGCTCGCACAATCACTACTTCGTGGCTCGTGAGCCCGACGGTCGTGTTCTGGGGTACGCCGGAGTTGCATTGTTGGGCGCGCCGCCCAACATCGAAGCCGAAGTGCACACCATCGGAACGGATCCGGGTGCGCAGCGCCGCGGTATCGGCGGGGCTTTGCTCGATGCGCTCTTGGCTCTCGCGGACGACCGGGGAGCAGACGTGTTCCTGGAAGTGCGCACCGACAACGAACCGGCAATCGCTCTGTATCGGCGTGAGGGATTCGAGATCGTCGGAACCCGAAAGAAGTACTACCAGCCCAGCGGGGCAGATGCGTTCACGATGCGGCGGCCCGCCGTAGGTGTTCGCAAGAATGAGGAGCAGCAAGCATGATCGTCATGGGTGTCGAAAGCTCGTGCGACGAAACAGGAGTCGGCATCGTTCGTTGGAACGGTGACGGAACCTGTGATTTGTTGGCGGACGAAGTGGCGTCGAGTGTGGATCAGCACGCCCGGTACGGCGGAGTGGTGCCTGAGGTTGCGTCGCGCGCTCATCTCGAGGCAATCGTCCCGACCATGCGGCGTGCTCTCGCGGCGGCCGGTATCGAGAAGCCCGACGCTCTGGCCGTGACGATCGGACCCGGCCTGGCGGGCGCCCTGTTGGTGGGTGTGGCGGCAGCCAAAGCCTATGCGGCAGCGTGGAACATCCCGTTCTATGCGGTCAATCACCTCGGTGGCCACGTATCGGTCGACACCCTCGAGCACGGACCGTTGCCGTCGTGCGTGGCCCTTCTGGTCTCCGGTGGGCACACGCATTTGCTGCACGTCGAGGATCTCGGAAAGCCGATCGTCGAACTCGGAACAACCGTCGACGACGCTGCCGGTGAAGCATTCGACAAGGTTGCGCGACTTCTCGGTCTCGGGTTCCCCGGTGGACCGGCCTTGGACGCGGCTGCGCAGGAAGGTGATCCGAACGCGATCCCGTTCCCGCGTGGCATGACGGGCCCGCGCGACTCGCGTCACGACTTCTCCTTCTCCGGGCTCAAGACGTCCGTTGCTCGCTATGTGGAGTCGAAACAGCGTGCGGAAGAAGCTTTTTCGATTCCGGATATCGCAGCGTCGTTCCAAGAGGCGGTGGCCGACGTCCTGACGATGAAGGCGGTTCGTGCCGCCAAGGATGTCGGCGTCGACACCGTGGTGCTCGGCGGAGGAGCAACCGCGAACTCTCGCATTCGTAGCCTCGCCGAGCAGCGGTGCGCCGAGTCCGGTCTCACGCTGCGTATCCCGAAGCCGAGGTTGTGTACCGACAACGGAGTGATGATCGCTTCGCTGGCCGCGCACCTGATCGGTGCCGGAGCCGGGCCGTCGGAATTGAGTGTTGCAACCGATCCGGGATTGTCCGTCTCGATCAGCCAAGTTCTGCGCTAGGTCAGCCGACCGGTACAGGCAGGTGAGCGGTGGGGGTCGGCGCCGCGTTCTCCGTCGTCGGCTCGGGTGATGCGGACTCTGTGGGAGTCTCGGCGGTGGTTTCGGTGGAACCGGAACCACCGTTTCCGCCTTCGCCCGGAGCCAGTTCCGAAGGCCCACTCGGAATCTGTGGCAGGTTCTCCGGCCACCACGACGGTGTATCCGGCAGCGTGATGCCGGGAAGTGTCGGCCGGGCCGGGATGGTGGTCGTGGTTGTCGGCGGAAGAGTTGTCGGCGGAACGGTTGTCGTCGGTGTGGACGTGTCCGACGGCGGCGCGGGCGACAACGTGAACTGATGTGTCTCGTACGGCTGTGTTCCGTACGGCTGCGTTCCGTACGGCTGTGCCCGGTACGGGACTGTTGTGTGGACAACCGTGGGCACGGGGTCATGTGACGGGATGACTGTGGAACCGGTGCTCGGAACGACGTCGGTTGTGGTGTGCGTTGTGGTCGATCCGGTGCCGGCCGGCGAAATCGGCGTGTTGTCGGTCGGGACGACTTCCTTGGCGGCATAACCCAATACGAGTCCACCGACGACTAGCGCGCCGATCAGCGCGCCCGACGCTTTGGCGGCCGGACGGATGCGCTCGGAAGTTTCCGAGCCTGCCAACGGGTAACGCAACGACGTCGCGGAATCTGCAAGTAGTGCAGCACCTTTGGCTGCGGCTGCTTCGGGCTCGTCGAATTCGACTGTCGGGACTCGTGCGGCGTCTGCGATTGCCGTACGCACAGTGGGGATATGCGCGCCGCCGCCGATGAGGACAATGGCCTCGACGGTGTGTGGTGCCGCGCTCAGGACGCTGCGGATCAGCGTGAGCGCGCGCTCGACATCCGCGGCGATGATGTCCTCGAACTCGACCCGGGTGATCGTGATGGGCCCACGTGGCAGGTCGATCGTGACGCTGCGAGTGGTGGAGAGTTGTTCCTTCGCGACGTGGCAGCGCGACATCAGTAGTTCGGTGTCGGTGTGTCGGCCGAGTGGATGAGGGTACTTGTCGGTGACAAACGCGACGAGGGCTGCGTCGATGCCGGCTCCGGCAAGAGCGTCGGTGCGTTCGGAGATGAGGATCTCGCCGCTGTGATCGACCACGGACACGCTCAGGCCGCTATCGCCGAGGTCTATCTGCGCGGTGGCGCCGTAGCGTGCAGTCTTGCCTGTTTCTGCGAGATAGGCGTGCACCGCGGCCGGTTCGGGAATGAGCCGAACGCGGTTCGGCGACTTCGCGAGCGAGGATCGGATGCTCGCGAGCTGTTGGTCGGTCGAGTATGTGACCCCGATGGATCGAGGGGCAGCGGCGCGATCGGACACCTGCGTGGTCATCAGCTTGATCGACGCGCGCACTAAGTCTCCGACGTTGGTGTTGACCTGATCGGCGGAGACGAATCGTGTTTCGGCAGGCAAACTACCGGGTGTGGCTTCTGCGGAATCGGTATCGACGAGCGCGGAGTAGACGCCCGACGAACCCGTCGACATTCCCAGTGATGAACCCATCTTGCACCCCCTCGCAGGTGTTTCTGTGACCGCATATCGGTCGCCGTTACATGAACGTTACAGAACGATCGGCACGATTGCTCGGCAGTTTTCTGTGAGGAGGAGAACTTTTCGTACCGAAACGGTGGTTTTACCAGCGGGATTGCCGAATATTGAATTATGCGGAAAAAAGTCGAATCCCGGCAGATGGATACGCGTCAACGCCGTCGATTGATCGCGGGGGCGATACTGCGGCCGGTGCTGACCGTCGTCGCGTTGGGTTGTGCGTATTTCCTGTTGCCGTGGACCGACGCGCATACCGTCAGCGCATTTGCTCTGTTGGTCGCAGGCGGTGTCGCGGTACTGGGTGTCGCTGCCTGGCAGATCAAGCGAATCCTGAATTCGGATGTGCCGGCGTTGCAGGCCGTCGAGGCGGCATCTGTCGTGGTGCCGACGTATCTTCTGATCGTCTCGATGACCTATTTTGCTGTCGCAGGGGCCGACCCGACAAGTTTCACCGAACCGTTGTCGAGGATGGGTGCGCTCTATTTCTCGCTGTCCGTGTTCTCGACCGTCGGGTTCGGGGACATCGCCGCAAGAACTGATCTGGCCAGGGCATTGGTGTCGCTTCAGATCGTCTGCAACCTGGTGCTGATCGGCTTTGGCGTCCGCTTTGTTATTGCTGCCGTGTCCTGGTCCAAGGAACACAGGACACGGCAGACGAAGCCAGGTGACGCTAGCGAATGACGGGAACCAGCAGCTCGACGTTCTGATCGACACCGGCGCCGGTCAGCTTGGGATCGCGGTGAATGTCGTTGAAGGACAGTTCGCGGTACAGCGATGCCAGGCCCTCTGGCGATTTGTCACTGTGATCGACCGAGTACGGACTCTCGGCTTCGAAGAGCGTCGCGAGCAGCGAGACGGTGCCGTCGCCGTTGTCCGCGATTTCGATGATCCGGCCGAGCTGCGGGAAGTCGATGTGCGAAGCGGTGTTGATCTCCCAGAACCCCTGTTCCGGCGTGACACCGGGCCACGGGGTGATCTTGTTCTCGTGTGTGTGGCCGTTGACCCAGGCAAGAACGTTGGGGAAGCGGTGCAACAGTTCGAGAAGCTGCGAACCGCGGAAGCGCGGCTCGAGGATGTTCTCGGGGTCGGGGATGAGATTGTCCATCGTGTCGCTCGTGTGGTGGCTGAACAGCACGAAGTAGGTGTCGTCGCGGGACTGTGTGATCTTGGACCCGGCAGCGTCGAAGAACGTGCTGCTGCCGGCCCGAAGGGTGTCTTCGATCCAGCGGAACTGCGCTGCGCCCAGGGAGCCGTCGACAAAGCCGGCGCGGTTGGTGGAGTCCATGCTGATTCCGACGACGCCGGGAGCGATCTCGAAGGAGTAGTAACCGATGCCGGTGTGATCGGCGTCCGGTGCAAATCCGTGACCGACCGGTCCCGGACCCGTGTGCGCCGGATCGAGATGCGCTGCGATGAACTGCTTCGGCGTGAAGGGAGCACGGGCCGGGTCGGGGGTGACCTGGCGCGGGGGCGTCGTGAAGGCGGACAGAATTCCGGGAATCGCGCTCGGATCGAACTTGGTGGCGATGTCGATCTGCTTGGCCTGTTCCGGTGAGCCGGGAACCTCGAACTTGAGCGACCCGGTGTACATGGCCTCTAGCGGCGGGATGCCGCTGGGAACGGTGCCGGACACCGAATCGTCGTGGTTGCCGAACACGCAGTACCAGGGAGTGTTCAGGCCCGGGCTCGAGACAGGGGTGAATGCGGCTCCGAAGAAATTGGGAATCTCGGGGAAGCCCGCCTTCTTGTACATGTCGAGCATCGGCGATTCCGGGTTCCAGTACAGATCTGCTCCGGAGTTCTGGACACCTTCGTAGCGGTCCTTCGCACCGGTGTTCGCAACGATCGTGCCGCCGTTGAGTGCGGTCAGGAACCAGTCGAGTTCGGCATGTTCCTTGTTGTCCGTGTTGTCGCCGGTGGTGACGACTGCGTCGAACGGTCGTGCCGTGTGCGGACCGCATCCAATGGAATTGACGCTTCGGACAAGCGAAATCAGGCCGTGCGCAGTCAGCGTTTCCTGCGGACGGAAAGCGGAACCGGTGATCTGGTGGACGTATTCGAAGCGCATCGGCGACTGCGCGTCGAGGATGTGGACGTCGGTCAACTGCACGATCGATGCCAATGCGGTGCGTCGGTCTTCGCGGCCGGACTTGGGTTCCGCGAGTTCGCCGCGCACGATGTTTGCCCAGCCAGGACCGGCTCCGAGTTTGCGGTAGCCGCTGCTGCCGATCGGCGTCGCGACTGCGTCGAGTGTGGTGCCCGCGCCCGACGTGGGCAGGGGAGCGGCGCCGGCATATTGCAGTCCCCACGGCTTGGCGCTCAGACCTACGGCGCCCACGGCGCCGAGTCCGGCAAAGGTCAGGAAACTACGGCGGTTGATGTTCGTCACGAATGAACAATAGGTGAACAAATTGGACGTGGGTCTGATTTCGCTGAGGACGAAGAGAAAAAAGCCCGCCCAGTCCTTGAGGGTTGGCACTCTCACGTATAGAGTGCCAATTGGCGCTGATCGAGTTCCGGCACCCGCGACGACGGGACTGCAGTGACGCGCCGTAAACGTCAAACCCAATCGCGTCTCGAGCAACCCTCGGGCGCACATACCCATGGAGGGCTCATCGTGGCGAGCGTCAACATCAAGCCGCTCGAGGACAAGATCCTCGTCCAGGCCAACGAGGCTGAAACGACGACGGCTTCCGGCCTGGTCATTCCTGACACAGCCAAGGAAAAGCCCCAGGAGGGCACCGTCGTTGCAGTCGGCGAAGGCCGCGTCAACGAGCAGGGCAACCGCATCCCGGTCGACGTCAAGGAGGGTGACACGGTCATCTACTCCAAGTACGGCGGAACCGAGATCAAGTACGCCGGCCAGGAGTACCTGATTCTGTCGGCACGCGACGTGCTGGCTGTCGTCTCCAAGTAAGACACACGTGATCCGCCCCGGAGTCCACACAGGATCCCGGGGCGGAATGCGTTCACGCCCCGAAGATTCAGGAGCTGACAGAACAGATGTCCAAGCAAATTGCGTTCAACGAGACCGCGCGGCGTGCTCTCGAAGCAGGCGTCGACAAGCTCGCCGACGCCGTCAAGGTGACCTTGGGCCCGCGTGGACGCCACGTCGTGCTCGCCAAGGCATTCGGCGGCCCCACCGTCACTAACGACGGTGTGAGCATCGCCCGTGAGATCGATCTCGAAGATCCCTTCGAGAACCTCGGCGCACAGCTCGTCAAGAGTGTCGCCACCAAGACCAACGATGTTGCCGGCGACGGCACCACCACCGCTACGGTTCTCGCTCAGGCGATCGTGCGCGGCGGACTCAAGAACATTGCCGCGGGCGCAAACCCGATGGCACTCGGCGTCGGAATCAACGCTGCCGCAGACAAGGTCGTCGAGGCGCTCATCGCCGCAGCAACTCCGGTCGAGGGCAAGAAGTCCATCGCTCAGGTTGCCACCGTCTCCTCGCGTGACGAGGAAATCGGCGAAATGGTCGGCGAAGCACTCACCCGTGTCGGCACCGACGGCGTTGTCACGGTCGAGGAATCCTCTACCGTTGCAACCGAACTCGTTGTCACCGAAGGTGTTCAGTTCGACAAGGGCTACCTCTCGCCCTACTTCGTCACCGACATCGATTCGCAGAAGGCCGTCTACGAAGACGCGCTGATCCTGCTCTTCCGCGAGAAGATCAGCTCACTGCCCGACTTCCTGCCGCTGCTCGAGAAGGTTGCCGAATCCGGCAAGCCGCTCTTGATCATCGCCGAGGACGTCGAGGGTGAAGTTCTCTCCACTCTGGTGGTCAACTCGATCCGCAAGACGATCAAGGCTGTCGCCGTGAAGGCACCGTTCTTCGGTGACCGTCGCAAGGCGTTCCTCGACGATCTTGCCGTTGTCACCGCAGGCACCGTCATCAACACCGACGTCGGACTCTCCCTCAAGGAAGCCGGACTCGACCTGCTCGGCAGCGCACGCCGCGTTGTCGTCACCAAGGACGAGACCGTCATCGTCGACGGCGCAGGAACGGCAGACGACATCGCGACCCGCGTTGCGCAGCTTCGCCGCGAGATCGAGAACACCGATTCCGACTGGGATCGCGAGAAGCTCGAAGAGCGTCTGGCGAAGCTCTCCGGCGGAGTTGCGGTCATCAAGGTCGGCGCAGCCACCGAGACCGATCTCAAGGAACGTAAGTTCCGCGTCGAAGATGCCGTCAACGCAGCCAAGGCTGCTGTTGCCGAGGGCATCGTCCCCGGCGGTGGATCGGCACTCGTTCAGGCCGGCGTCGAACTCGCCGACAACCTCGGCTTCACCGGTGACGAAGCTACCGGCGTCGCCGTGGTTCGCGCAGCACTCAACGCTCCGCTGTTCTGGATCGCATCCAACGCCGGCATCGACGGTTCCGTCGTTGTCAGCAAGGTTGCGGATCTCCCCAAGGGCCATGGCTTCAACGCCGCGACCCTGACGTACGGCGACCTGCTCGCCGACGGCGTCATCGACCCCGTCAAGGTCACCCGCTCGGCAGTGGTCAACGCCGCTTCCGTTGCTCGGATGATCCTGACCACCGAGAGCGCCGTTGTCGAGAAGCCGACCGAAGAAGTAGCTGACACCGGACACGGTCACAGCCACTAGGTTTCACGCGCGAAAAGCGATCCCCCGCCGAAAGTTGGTGGGGGATCGCTTTTTTCGGTTTCTGCTCAGACCAGCGGGATGATGGCGAACGGATCGCCTGTTGGCTGAGTCGATCCACCGGGAGGCTCGATCGTGAAGGCCAGTTTGGTGTTGGGACCGATATTGTCGAGTACAACCTGAGTGGTCGGCTTGACATCGGCAGGTGCCATGGTGCCCTTCGGAGTCATGGTGCTACCGTCCGGCGAGACCAGCCACATCTGATAAACCTGGTCCTGACTCGGGGGAGTCACACCGTTCATCGTCAACACCGCGGCATCCTCGGACGGCGAAAACGCCGTTGTCGCGGTGCCGCCGCCGGGTACGTCCAGCGTGGTCGAGTGCATGTCGGGCGCGGCCATGATCTCGGAAACGGTGGTCGGCGACGGAGTGTTGTCGGTGATCTGGACGCCGATTCCGATACCCCCGGCCACAATGACCACGGCCGCTGCAGCGGCTAGTGCGACGGTCCATGGGCGTCGACGCTTGCGATGACCGGCAAGGGAGACCGGCGGAGCCAATTCCGGGGATTGTGGTGTCTCGGCAATAGTGTCGAGTAGGCGAGCGCGGAGCCCTGGCGGAGGTTCGACTGCGTCGACGATGCTCAGAGCAGCCATCGTCTCGGCGGCGAGCCGGACCTGAGATTCGAATTCCGCTCGGGTGGCCGCGTCAGTGCCTTCCAGGAGAACGTCGACAGCCCGACGCTCATCGGGGTCGAGGGCATCGATCGCGTAGGGGTGTGCCCAGCCGATCAGCTCTTCGTCCATCTCAGTTCACCCCCAGACATCTGCGTAGCCGGAGTAGTCCGTCGCGGATTCGTGACTTTATCGTGGGTATCGCCACGCCGAGGTCTTCGGCTACTTCTCGGTACGTTCGCCCGCCGTAGTACGCCAATGTCAAAGCTTCTCGCTGGGTCGCCGTCACCGATTCCAAACAGTCGGTGACGGCGCGATGTTCGTCTTTGCGAGTGACTTCTTCGCTGACGACGTCGAATTCGGGAGTCGAATTCGTGGTGTCGTACAGGGCCTGTCGATCCGTACTCGACTGTTCCGACCGCACCCGGTCGACGGCTCGTCGGTGAGCAAGAGTGAGTAGCCACGATAAGGCCGACCCGCGAACCGGATCGAAGGTGTCCACCGTTTTCCAGGCCTGGAGATACACCTCTTGGACAGTTTCTTCGGAGAAACCCGGATCGCGAAGGACCCGGAGAACCATCCCGTGCACGCGTGAACTGGTCCGGTCGTAGAACTCGGCGAATGCCGATTGATCGCCCCGAGCGACATTCTCGAGGATCAGCGCGAGTTCGCGGGATTCCGTGATCCGGGCGGTGCGCGCTGCAGAATTGTCGGTCGGACAAGCGTCGGTGTGCTCTGGGGCCTCGTTCGGTTCACTCACGTCGCGTGGCTCACCCGAGCTGAGTAATCCCGCCCCGAAGGTTCGTGTTGTTTCATCGACTACAACCGTAGCGTGCATGTCCGGTTCTTTTCTGTTGGCCCGCCGCTACTGCTGTGCGCCTTTGTCAACCGCCGCGGTTGGCAAAGGCGCACAGCAAGGGGGATTACTGCGGCATCAACACCGAATCGATGAGGTAGACGGTGGCATTTGCGGTCTTGACGCCACCACAGAGGACGGTTGCGTCATTGACCTTGATGTCGTCGCCCGATCCGGTGACGGTGACCGTTCCACCTTCGGCGGTGGTGTGGGTGCCGTCGATATCGGCGGGAGCGATCTGACCGGGAACCACGTGATAGGTGAGGATCTTCGTCAGTGTTGCGCTGTCGGTCTTGAGGCTGTCGATTGTGGCCGGGTCGATTTTCGCGAAGGCGGCGTCGACGGGAGCGAAGACGGTGAACTCACCACCGTTGAGGGTGTCGACCAGATTGACGTCCGGATTGAGCTGACCGGATACAGCAGCGGTCAGTGTGGTGAGGAGCGGATTGTTCGACGCGGCTGTCACGACCGGGTCCTGCGCCATTCCGCTGACCGAGCCGGCGCCGGTCGGCACTGCCGCTGCGTAGTCCGCGCAACCTGCCCCGACGAGATCCGATGCGGGGTCTGCCATTGCACTGGTCGTCGACATCGACATGCTCGACGTTGTCGTCGCAGCGCTGGACGTGGCATCCGACGAATCATCGCTGTCGGATGAACAACCGACAATGCCGACAAGTGCGAATGACGCTGCTGCCGTGACTGCCAGAACTCGAGTGGAGGTGTTCATGGGTCTGCCTTCCGTAGATGAAGTGCCGGTGTGCACGTTCCGTACAAGGCATTCGGAGTCAGCAGTGAGGTGGATGGGTCGAGACACGAAAAGACCTCGAGACACGAAAAGACCTCGGGACACGAGAAAGCCCCCGAGGTCGTCGGGGGCTCTCTGGTCTCGGTCTGCGGGGTAAGCAGGTTGTGCAGTGCAGTGCTGTGCTGTGCAAGCGAAGGGGAGGAGGCTTGGTTCTACCTACGAGGATTTACGACGCCAGGCGGCCGTTCCGGCGGTGGCGTGCATACAGCTCGCGTTCGGTTTCCGACATCCCGCCCCAGATGCCGTACGGCTCGGAGACGGTCAGTGCGTGAGAGCGGCACTGAATGAGAACCGGGCACTGGTGGCACATTTCCTTGGCTCGTGTTTCGCGTTGCGCTCGGGCTCGTCCGCGTTCGCCGTCCGGGTGAAAGAACATCGAGGAGTCGACTCCGCGGCACAGTCCGTGCATCTGCCAGTCCCAGATGTCTGCGTTCGGCCCGGGAAGATGATTAGGTGCAGGCATGTTGACTCCTTACTGCAAGCTCGTCGTGATCAACGAGCGGACCAAGTAGCCCGAAGATTATCCGGGCTTTCTATCGTTCACGCTTGCTAACCGTAAGGGTGCTGAGTAAATCGCGTCAATAGCCTCGATGAGTGGTGAGCGGCATATCTCGCAAAGCAAGATTTAACGAGAGAAATATTTACATTTCGACCACCTCGTGTGTAAGTGATCCGTTGCCGAATAGTTGACAGTGTGGAGTGATGTGTAAAGTTCTGCAGATATTCCTCGTCTGAAGTGGCAGATCAGGGGGAGTATTCGTATTATGGACAAAGCGGAATCGCTCGTGGCCGTCTGTGATTGTCGGCGTTCTAGCGCGACCTTCGAATGACTGAATTGGGACTAAGTTCCCAATTCGCACTTTGGACGTTTGTCCATTAGGTAACCCGCAGTTAACCTAATGGATATGCATTCGTTAATAATTCAAGAAAATGAAAGTTTCAATTTCAGTTGAACATTTGGTGAATGGCTCCGGAATCACGGGTGTTGCATCCTGCGGTCCCCTCGCGGCGATCTGTGGTCGAGGGCACTGCAATGATTTGACCGTGTCGACAACTCTTCAGTCCGTGGCATTCGGGACAGAGCCCGGACTTGCGCCGCTTTCCGCTCCGGCAACCATCGAGGAGTGGTGGTTGAGCGCCGTCGCACTCGGTGGTCAGGGGCGGTATGCGCAGGCGCGTGCCGCCTTGAACGTCGTGGATCGGCGCACCGCCGGCCTGGCCGCAGATGGCGAC
Source organism: Rhodococcus globerulus (assembly GCF_019334125.1). Lineage (NCBI taxonomy): Bacteria > Bacillati > Actinomycetota > Actinomycetes > Mycobacteriales > Nocardiaceae > Rhodococcus > Rhodococcus globerulus. The sequence goes on along the minus strand of NZ_CP079698.1, from coordinate 1,961,512 downwards.
TGTGTGTATGCCTCGTTGTCCGCAAGCACGCGGGCGTCATTCCTGCGGCAAACGGGCTGGCACGCGAAGGCGTCGTACGACGACGGACGTGCTCTTGCCATTGTCGCCGGACGAGGTGACTCTCCCGAGTTGGTCGCTGCCGCTTGTGACGCGTTGACCGGCCTTGCAGCCGACGCTCTCGGTCAGGGCCGCCTGGCGCTGGGATGGCGCCTGCTCGAGCGCTGCGCGGAGCAGATCAACCGTCTGGAAGGTGAGTCGGCGCGGTTGTGGCGTCAGGTGATCAGGCTCGAGTGGGTCTCGGCTGAACTTGCGCTCGCTTCCGGTGATTTCACGCCGGCGCTTCGACACGCTGAACGCGCTGTCGAACTCGCCGCCGGTGGTGATTCGCTCAGGCACAAGGTCAAGTCGGACCTTTTGCGATGCGCTGCGCTCACAGGTTTCGATCCGGGGCAGGCGGCAATGCTTGCAGGTGAAGTGTTCGATGAGTGTCGTTCGTCTGGATTACTACCGTTGGCGTGGGCGTCGTCGATGCTGATCGAGGGTGTGAGCGGGAGCCCCACGACACCGAATTCGGCCGCACTCGGCGCTGCGGTTGCGGCACGCGGGGGAGTGTTCCGTGAACTGTCCCTGTGAGGTGCGCCACCGATATGCCTCTGTGAGGTGTGCCACGCGGTAGCCGACGAGTTGTACACGTCGAAACATTGCCGCGGCGGGCCAGGCCTGCGCGGACCAGTCGGTCTGGATGGTTACTCTTAGAGGGTTCCGCTGTTAGTGGAAGCACACCCGCTCGGGAAGTGCCACTGTAACGCCAGGATTTTCGCTGACGATGACAAATACGAGCGATGAGTTGGACTCCGCGGTCGCCGCTGCAGCGCAGGGCGACCGTACAGCTCTAGCTTTGGTTTTGGAAAACATTCGACCCATGGTGGTGCGCTATTGCCGTGGTCGGGTGGGTGCGGCGGAGAGAGGCCACTTGTCGGCCGACGATGTCGCGCAGGAGGTGTGTCTCGCCGTGATGACCGCGTTGCCGCGTTATCAAGATCAGGGACGCCCCTTCATGGCTTTTGTGTACGGCATTGCTGCACACAAGGTTGCTGACGCCCATCGAAGCTCCGCCCGTAACAAGTCGGAGCCCGTAGCCGAAGTACCGGATGTAATTGCACTTGACGATGGACCCGAGCAGCGAGCGCTCGATTCGGAATCCAGCCGGCACATGCAGGAACTGCTCGGCACCTTGCCGGAGAAGCATCGAGAGATCTTGATTCTCCGGTTGGTTGTCGGACTGTCGGCTGAAGAAACGGCCGCCGCCGTCGGGAGTACCGCCGGAGCTGTACGAGTCGCCCAGCACAGGGCGATCGCGAAACTGAAAAAAGTAGTAACGAAAGCGGGTGAGAGCTATGGCTAGAGACGAGAATCGTGATTCTTCCGATCTCGATGACCTCACAGCCGGTCTCGCCGACGACGGTGCACCGGTGGATCTGGCTGCGGTTCGGCGCGACGACGCGCTGATCGAGGCAATTTCCCATGGTGGGCCGGTAGCAACCGATAGCACTGAGCAGTACGAACTGGCGTTGATTCTGTCGAAGTGGCGCGATGACGTCGTGTCGACCCCGATGCCGGAGGGCCCACTTCTCGACGATGTGATCGCAGCGATCGAATCGGCGCCCCCCAGCATTGCCGATCGCGAACGTTCTCGTTCACGTCTTCGTCTACTGCGCCCCGTTGCCGCTGCGGCAGCTGTCGCAGCGGTGGTGATCGGTGGCGGCTCGATGCTCACGTACGGGGCTGAACCGGGCGACGCACTGTGGGGTGTGAAGCAGGTTGTCTTCACGGAAGAAGCTAATTCGACAGTCGCGAAGATCGACACCACGTCCGAGCTCGAGAAGGCTGAGCGGTTGTTGGCCGCCGGGGATATTCCCGAAGCGAAGAAGGTTCTGGACAACGCTGCCCAGCGTGCCGGTGCTGTGAAGGATTCGCAGGCGAAGACGGATCTCGTAGAACGCTGGGGCAAGTTGATGACCCAGGTTCAGGAAACAACTACTCAGGCTGCGCCGCCGCCGTTGACCACAACTGACGGGCTGACAACGCTCGAGCCCCCGCCGGTGACGTCGATTCCCGTTCTGCCTGGCCCGACCTCGGATCTGGAGTTGCCGGGTACCAATCCGACGACATCGACGCCCAACCCAGCGATAGTTGCGCCGTCGTCAACAGTCCCGAGTCCGTCGGCGAACCCGACGACGACAACAACGACAACGTTGCCGACGACAACTACCCCGTCCTCGTCGAGGACGACAACAACGTCGCCGAATGTGAACACGCCGTCCTGAGCGTCGCGAGACCTGTTAGGCAGCAACGTAAATCAGTAGCAACGTAGTTCAGTAGCAACGGAATCAAAAACAGTGGGCCGGCAAGCGTAATGCTTGCCGGCCCACTGTTGTCAGTGTGTCAGGCGTCGAATCCGTCGCCGTGCATCGCTTCGTTCATGGATGCGTCGGCGTATCCACGGCAGTAGTCCCACGTGACATATGCCTCAGGCATGGGATCGTAGGCGGGTTCGTGAGGCCGAACCGTGCCGTCGACGAGGAGTTGAAGCAGGTTTGCCCGCAACATGTCCCAGTCGTGGTAGTGGTCCTGTTGGCAGTCCTCGCAGCACACCACGAGGCCGCGGATGCCACGATGAGCGAGGAGAGCCTCGTATACGGCGAGGTCAGCGAGATCTTCCTCGACTGCCTGCCGTTCTTGGGGGTCGAGTGGTTGACCCGGCTCGATGGCATCGAGTGCCGCGGAAGGGTCAGCGGGGTCGCCGGCAAAGGGATCTGGCGGCAGACCGGGAGGCAGTTGATCACGCACAGCACCACGGTACGCAGGTCAGGGGGGTCAGCGCCACTCGTTACGCGTACTTGCAGCGTGGGTGGGATGGTTCGGACCAATGTGCGGCCCGATACCATGGTGTTCAACGCCGGGAAAAGGTGCCAGGAATATCTTTCTGTGCAGGTGCCTTCTATCCGATATCCAGCTTTCGTAATCCGCTTCGAGGCAGCTGTTACAGCGGCTACCGAAAAGGCGAATCTAGGTCCATGGAGGGTCCTGACCGCATGACTAGTTCTGCAGGGCATGTACACACCGGAGGAGACGACCCCAACAAGGTCGCGATGCTCGGGCTGACATACGACGACGTACTGCTGTTGCCTGCAGCGTCCGATGTCATTCCGAGCCAGGTCGATACGTCGAGTCAGCTGACCCGCGATATCCGTCTGCGAATCCCGTTGGTCAGTTCGGCGATGGACACGGTCACCGAGTCGCGGATGGCCATTGCCATGGCCCGCGCGGGCGGAATGGGCGTTCTGCACCGCAATTCGTCCGTGGAGGTCCAGGCCGGTCAGGTCGAGACCGTCAAGCGTTCGGAGGCCGGCATGGTCACCGATCCGGTCACGTGTAAGCCGTCGGACACGATGGGTGAGGTCGACGCGAAGTGCGCTCGCTTCCGCATCTCGGGTCTGCCGGTCACCGACGACGCCGGACAGTTGGTCGGCATCGTCACGAACCGTGACATGCGTTTCGAGGTCGACCAGAATCGTCCGGTCGCCGAGATCATGACCAAGATGCCGTTGATCACAGCGCAAGAGGGCGTCACCGCTGACGTCGCGCTTGGTCTGCTTCGCCGTCACAAGATCGAGAAGCTTCCGATCGTGGACGGGAACGGCAAGCTCACGGGCCTGATCACGGTCAAGGACTTCGTCAAGACCGAACAGCATCCGTTTGCCACCAAGGACCGTGACGGTCGTCTGCTCGTCGGTGCTGCGGTCGGTGCGGGCGACGATGCCTTCCAGCGTGCGATGGCGCTTACCGACGCCGGTGTGGACGTGCTGGTGGTGGACAGTGCACACGGGCATTCGTCCAATGTTCTCGACATGATCGTCAAGCTCAAGCACGAATTGGGCGAGCGGGTTCAGATCATCGGTGGCAACGTCGCTACGCGCTCGGGTGCATTGGCACTCGTCAACGCAGGCGTCGATGCCGTCAAGGTCGGCGTTGGTCCCGGTTCAATCTGCACGACCCGTGTCATTGCCGGCGTCGGTGCTCCCCAGGTCACGGCCATCCTCGAAGCGGTCGCGGCATGCAAGCCTCTCGGCATTCCCGTGATCGCCGACGGTGGTCTGCAGTTCTCCGGCGACATCGCCAAGGCGCTTGCCGCCGGTGCGTCGACGGCCATGCTCGGCTCGCTCCTTGCCGGTACGGCCGAATCGCCGGGTGAACTGATCCTGGTGGGCGGCAAGCAGTTCAAGAGCTATCGCGGTATGGGCTCACTGGGCGCGATGCAGTCGCGCGGTGAGGCCAAGTCGTACTCCAAGGATCGCTACTTCCAGGACGACGTTCTCTCCGAGGACAAGTTGGTTCCGGAAGGCATCGAGGGTCGTGTTCCGTTCCGCGGACCACTCTCGCAGGTGACGCATCAGCTCACCGGCGGTTTGCGTGCGGCAATGGGTTACACGGGCTCTGCGACGATCGAGCATCTCCAGAACGCTCAGTTCGTCCAGATCACGGCTGCGGGACTCAAGGAAAGCCACCCGCACGACATCACCATGACGGTCGAAGCGCCCAATTACGCTGCCCGCTAAGTTCAGTTCGCTAGTTCACCAGTCACGAGAAAGGGGCGCGCGTGCGCGACCTCGTTGAAATCGGAATGGGTCGTACGGCCCGTCGTACCTACGAACTGGACGATGTGAACATCGTTCCCTCCCGGCGGACTCGTTCGTCGAAGGAGGTGTCGACGACGTGGCAGATCGACGCGTACAGGTTCGACATTCCCATCCTCGCTCACCCGACGGACGCGTTGGTCTCGCCGACGTTCGCAATCGAATTGGGCAAGCGCGGCGGGCTCGGCGTCATCAACGGCGAGGGCCTGTGGGGCCGTCATGCCGATGTCGAGGCCAAGCTGGCTCGTCTTGTCGAGATCGCCGAAACCGACGGTGGCGTCGACGCCGCGATCCGCTACCTGCAGGAACTGCATGCGGCGCCGTTGCAGGCGGAATTGCTGGCAGCAGCGGTCGCACAGGTTCGTGACGCGGGGGTCACGACGGCGGTTCGCGTCAGCCCGCAGAATGCGCGGGCCCTGACGCCGGCACTGGTCAAGGCCGGAATCGACCTGCTGGTCGTTCACGGCACGATCATCTCCGCCGAGCATGTCGTGCGCACGGAGGAAGAGCCGCTCAACCTCAAGACGTTCATCTCCGAGCTCGACGTTCCGGTTATCGCCGGTGGTGTGAGTGACCACCGCACGGCGCTGCACTTGATGCGGACCGGTGCGGCGGGCGTCATCGTCGGCTACGGATCTTCCGAGGGTGCAACCACGACGGGTGAGGTTCTGGGTATCGGGGTGCCGATGGCTACCGCTATCGCCGATGCCGCTGCGGCTCGCCGCGACTACCTCGACGAGACGGGTGGGCGTTACGTCCACGTCATCGCCGACGGTGACATCGCTACGTCTGGTGACCTGGCAAAGGCGATCGCGTGCGGCGCGGACGCTGCTGTTCTCGGCACGCCGTTGGCTGTGTCGGCTGAAGCTGCAGGCGGCGGTTGGTACTGGCCGTCCGCTGCTGCGCACCCTTCGGTTCCTCGTGGCGCGCTCCTTCCGGTTTCCTACGGCGAGCGGCCTTCGCTGGACAAGGTTCTGGCCGGGCCGTCCGACGATCCGTACGGTTCGCTGAACTTCGTCGGCGGTTTGCGTCGTTCCATGGCAAAGGCCGGCTACTCCACTCTCAAGGAGTTCCAGAAGGTCGGACTGACAGTCCGCGCCTGATTTGTCTGCATCTGTGGCCCTGGCTTCCTATGGGAAGTCAGGGCCACAGGTCTATGTTCAGGACTTTCGCGCGTTGGTGATACTTATGGTTACGCTTAGGGCACCCTTGTGGTGGCAGTCACAGCATTCGGGTGCATACTGACGGGTAACTACGTTTTCACGGTGGAGGTGTCCTGATGGGCAAGCAACGCGCGACGGATTACGACGTCCTGATTGTCGGATCCGGATTCGGCGGAAGCGTGAGCGCGCTTCGCCTTGTGGAGAAGGGCTACAAGGTAGGTGTCATCGAAGCGGGCCGACGGTACGCCGATGCAGAGTTCGCGAAGACGAGCTGGGATCTGAAGAAGTTCTTGTGGGCGCCCAAGCTGGGTTGCTTCGGTATTCAGCGGGTTCACCTGCTGCGCGACTGCTTGATTCTGGCCGGCGCGGGAGTGGGCGGTGGTTCGCTGAACTACGCGAACACGCTCTACCAGCCGCCGGAGCCGTTCTTCCAGGACAAGCAGTGGGCGCACATCACCGATTGGCGCAGCGAGCTCACTCCCTACTACGAGCAGGCGCAGAAGATGCTCGGTGTTGTGCGGAACCCACACATGACGCCGGCCGACGAGATCATGAAGTCGGTCGCAGACGACATGGGCGTCGGGGACACCTTCATTCAGACGCCGGTCGGGGTGTACTTCGGTGAGCCGGGCAAGAAAGCCGCCGACCCGTACTTCGGTGGTGTCGGTCCCGAGCGCACCGGGTGCATCGAGTGTGGCGAGTGCATGACCGGCTGCCGCCACGGCGCCAAGAACACGCTCCTCAAGAACTACCTCGGCTTGGCCGAGACCGCGGGCGCCGACATCATTCCCATGACCACCGTCTCGGGACTTCGCGAGCACCATGACGGCACGTGGGATGTGTTCACCGAGCGCACCGGTGCATACGCGCGCAAGAACCGTCGGACGTACACCGCCGCTCATGTGATTCTCGCGGCCGGAACCTGGGGAACGCAGCACTTGTTGTTCGACATGAAGGACACCGGAGCGCTACCAAAGCTGTCCGGCACACTGGGCGAACTCACGCGCACCAACTCCGAATCCATTGTCGGCGCAGGCAAATACAAGGTCGATCCCAATCTCGATCTCACGCACGGAGTTGCGATCACGTCGTCGTTCCACCCCAGCGAGGACACGCATATCGAGCCGGTTCGCTACGGCAAGGGTTCCAATGCGATGGGCCTGCTGCAGACTCTGATGACCGACGGCGGTGGAGACAAGCCACGGTGGGTCAAGTTCCTCGGTGTGGTCGCGAAGAATCCGTATCAGATGCTGCGCATGCTCACGGTCAAGGACTGGAGCGAGCGAACCATCATCGCCCTGGTCATGCAGAACCTCGACAACTCCATCACCACGTACACGAAGAAAGGCCTGTTCGGCCGTCGCAAGGTCACCAGCAAGCAGGGCCACGGTCAGCCGAATCCGACGTGGATCCCCGAGGGCAACGACGCGACGCGTCGGGTTGCCGAGAAGATCGACGGCGTTGCCGGTGGCACGTGGGGCGAGATCTTCAACGTCCCGCTGACAGCGCACTTCCTCGGCGGTTGCGCTATCGCCGAGGACGCTGACCGCGGCGTGATCGATCCGTATCACCGCGTCTTCGGCTATCCGACGCTCAGCGTCGTCGACGGTGCCGCGGTGTCCGCGAACCTCGGCGTGAACCCGTCGCTGACCATCGCGGCGCAGGCTGAGCGTGCGGCGTCGCTTTGGCCGAACAAGGGGGAGGCAGACCTTCGTCCAGCTCAGGGCAGTGGCTACGAGCGGTTGACTCCGATCGCCCCCAAGTCGCCGGTGGTACCGGCGTCGGCACCGGCGGCACTGGTTCTTCCGATTGTGAAGATCACGGGCGGAAAGAAGACGGCAGCGCCCGGAGTGGCATAACACTGTGGCGTAGCGAGGTGATCTTCGTCGCCCCCGGACTCTCGTATGCTGCGCAGAGTCCGGGGGTGCGCAGGTTCGCTAGCTGGGGCGATTAGACTGCACGTGTGGCAGATATCGAGCAGCAGAGACCAGTTCTTGTCGTCGACTTCGGTGCGCAGTACGCGCAGCTGATCGCACGTCGAGTCCGTGAGGCCAAGGTCTACTCGGAGGTGATTCCGCACACCATGACCGTCGAGGAGATCGTGGCCAAGAAGCCCTTGGCTGTGGTGCTCTCCGGCGGGCCGTCCAGCGTGTATGCCGACGGCGCTCCGAAGCTCGATCCGGCACTGTTCGACCACGACATTCCGGTGTTCGGCATCTGCTACGGATTCCAGGCGATGGCCGGAGCTCTCGGCGGCACCGTGGCCGAGACCGGCACCCGTGAATACGGTCGTACCGACATCTCGGTGTCCGGTGGCCTGCTCCACGACGGACTTCCCGCGACGCAGCCGGTGTGGATGAGCCACGGCGACGCCGTCACCGAAGCGCCTTCGGGATTCGAGGTCACCGCGACCAGTGACGGCGCTCCCGTCGCAGCGTTCGAGGATCGCGCCCGCAAGCTCGCCGGCGTTCAGTACCACCCCGAGGTTCTGCATTCCCCGCACGGACAGCAGGTTTTGAGCCGCTTCCTGCACGAGATCGCCGGTATTCCGGCAGCGTGGACGGCGTCCAACATCGCCGACGCGCTCATCGAGCAGGTGCGTGAGCAGGTCGGCGACGGACACGCCATCTGTGGTCTGTCCGGTGGAGTCGACTCCGCTGTTGCGGCTGCATTGGTTCAGCGCGCTATCGGCGACCGGTTGACCTGTGTGTTCGTCGATCACGGTCTGATGCGTGCCGGTGAGCGCACCCAGGTCGAGAAGGACTTTGTTGCCGCGACGGGCGCTCGCCTGATCACGGTCGACGCCGCCGACACCTTCATCGGTGAACTGGCCGGCGTCACCGATCCCGAAACCAAGCGCAAGATCATCGGCCGCGAATTCATCCGCAGCTTCGAAGGCGCTGTCAGCGATGTCCTGGGCGAGAACGCTTCTCAGGGCGCAACTGTCGACTTCCTCGTTCAGGGCACCCTGTACCCGGACGTCGTGGAGTCCGGTGGCGGCACCGGCACCGCAAACATCAAGAGCCACCACAACGTCGGCGGCCTGCCGGAAGATCTGCAGTTCAAGCTGGTCGAACCGCTGCGCCTGTTGTTCAAGGACGAGGTCCGCGCAGTCGGCCGCGAACTCGGCTTGCCGGAAGAGATCGTCGGACGCCAGCCGTTCCCCGGACCGGGCCTTGGTATCCGCATCATCGGCGAGGTCACCCGTGACCGCCTCGAAATCCTCCGCCAGGCGGATTCCATTGCGCGTGAAGAACTCACGTCCGCAGGCCTCGACGGAACGATCTGGCAGTGCCCGGTTGTCCTCCTCGCCGACGTGCGCAGCGTGGGCGTGCAGGGCGACGGCCGGACCTACGGCCACCCGATCGTCTTGCGTCCGGTCTCGAGTGAAGACGCGATGACCGCAGACTGGACGCGCTTGCCGTACGAGACCCTCGAGCGCATTTCCACGCGCATCACCAATGAGGTTCCGGACGTCAACCGCGTTGTTCTCGACGTGACGAGCAAGCCGCCGGGAACGATCGAGTGGGAGTGAGCTGATTGCTGTGCGCCTTCGTCAACCGACCGCGGTTGATGAAGGCGCACAGTGTTATTTGTGGTTCGAGCTATTTGCGGTTCGGCAGAATCACCAGCAGTAGGCCGGCGATGACTGCTGCTCCCACGAACAGCCACCGGAATTGAATGTCTGCTGCCGGGGCAAGGGAGAAGGGTCCGAGTAGTGCCCATCCGCTGACCAGGAATGCCGCGATTCCCGCGATGAGCAGAAGTGCGGACGGACGCTTGGATTTCGAGGTTTCCTCGTGTTCTTCGGTGCTGTTGCCGATGTCGTCGTAGTCGCTCATTACTGGTGTACCTCCAAGGCTCCGAATGTGGCTTTGGCGTTGATCGTCACGGTGGGGGCATCAGGTCCGGCCGCTGCGCCGGCGTGGACTCCACCGTCGAGGCAACGGGATCCGTCACCCATCACGACTGTGCAGTCGTTCTGTGCCTTGACCGTCGGCGGCAGCAATACCTTGAACTCGCCGAATGCCGCCGAGACGTCGATGGTCTTGTCCTCGGTGAAGGTGACCTCGCTCAGATCCAGTGTGAAGCTGCCGAAGCCGCCGGAGTACGAGGACTGAATCTCGGACACGCTGGCCGGTGTCCACTTCTGCTCACCTGACGCGTCGAACTCGAGCGGGTAAACCAGCGACGCGAGGATCACGAAGCCGACGAGCGGTCCGGTGACGATCAGCAGCCCGTATCCCTTGCGGAAGAACGCCCCGAAGATCAATCCGAGTGCGATCACGGCAAGTCCGACTGCCCCGACACGGCCGGGGGTGAACCAGTCGTTGCCGGTTGCTGCGCCTGCGGCACCGACTGCGGTGGCGGCGATGATCGCCAGGCCCAGGACGGTCAGGGTCCAGCGGGAGCGTCGACGGCGAGGCGGAAGCGGTAGCAGGGGAGGGTTCTTGGTCACGGGGTCGGGTAGATCCCAGGCGAAGGGAGCAACGCCGAGCGGGTCCCACGCGGGCGGCGTGATGGCGGGCTCGCTCTTCGAAAGATCAACTGCTGGTGCCGATTCCGATGACGAAGTTGCTGCGGCCGGATCCGTGGGAACGTAGCTGTCGGGAAGCTTGGTGTACGGCGTGTACGTCGGCGGCTGGTTCGGGGCGAAGTATCCCGGGGTGAATGGTCCCGGGGTGAATCCTGTTCCGGGATAGACCGTTCCGGCGCCGATGTGCTGAGTGGACGAAGGTGGCAGCACCGGTGGGACAGGTTGGCGTTGGTAGAGCAGCCACAGGCCGCCGAGCATCAGCATGACGCCGATCAGTCCCGAACCGCCCTGGCCGGCGCCGAGCGGACCGATCGTAGTCGCGGCGATAGCGAGGGCTACCACCAGGACGATGGTTTTGGTGTGCTTGTCCGAGCGGTGGCGACGACCCGGCGCCGCTGCGGTTTGGCCGATGTCTGCGCGCGGGAAAGTCAGCCAGGCCACGACGTACAGCAAGATTCCCGAGCCGCCGAAGATGGTGGAGATGACAAAGGCAACGCGCACGAGGATCGGGTCGACACCGTATCGGTATCCGATTCCTGCGCATACGCCGGCAACGTGACCCTGGTCCGGTAGACGCACGGGGCGGGTCCGCCACAGATCGTTGATCTGTTCCTGGAAGGTCGGATTACTCATGGCTCCATCGTGGTGTGTTCGGGGGTGTTGCCGCATCAGGGGTGAACCCTGATCTTTGGCGCGCTTCTGGCCTGACTTCAGGGTTGGACCCTGATGTGCTCGAGCAGGGTTCGTGCCAGTATCGACTATGTGCAATCTGTGTCTGATCCCGCGCTCGTGAGTGCGCCGCTGCCGATACGAAAGTTGGAGCGGCGCTCCGGCGGTCGAATTGTGGGTGGTGTTGCCGGCGGTATCGCGGATCACCTTGGTATCGACGCGCTGAAGGTCCGTGTCGCGTTTGCGATTCTGGCTGCGATGGCCGGTGCGGGCATCGTCGCGTACGGAATTCTCTGGGTTTTCGTGTCGGCGGGTACCGACACCGAGAAGCCGAGCGCGGCAGAGCGACAGCGTGCTTACGGTCTGGCCGTTCTCGGTCTGGGCGGCGCGGCGGCGTTGTCGTGGTTGTTCAGCGGCACGGCGGGTTCTGTTCTGGCGCCGTTTTTTGTTGTTGCGGTCGGTGCGGCACTGGTGTGGCGGGAGTTCGATTCCGAAGGCCCTCGTACCGTCATCGGGTTGCCGGCGCGGCCGACCGTCCTGACGTGGACGCGCGTGGTCGGCGGCGCATCGATGATCGTGCTGGGGCTGGCGGTCGTGGTGTTGGCGCAAGTCGACATCGACGCGTTGCGGTCGTCGTTGTTGGCCGTCGTCGTGACGTTGATCGGCGCCGGTTTGCTGACGGTTCCGTTGTGGTTGCGGATGTGGCGGGCGCTCGGGGCTGAGCGGGCCGCTCGAATTCGCAACGACGAGCGTGAAGAGATCGCGTCACACCTGCATGATTCGGTGTTGCAGACGTTGGCGTTGATCCAGAAGCAGTCCGACAATCCGGTGGAAGTGGCGCGGCTTGCCCGTGGGCAGGAGCGCGAGCTTCGGAAGTGGCTGTTCAGTGGCGGCGAGATCGACCACACGAGCCTGACCGAAGGGCTCAAGATCATCGCGGGTGAGGTGGAGGATCAGCACGGTGTGACGGTGCGTCCGGTGACGGTGGGTGACGTGCAGTTGGACGGCGAGGACGGTCTGCCGAAGGAAGCGTTCACCGCACTTCTCGGCGCTACGCGTGAGGCTCTGGTCAACGCAGCGAAGCACTCCGGCGAGAAGGAGATCAACCTGTTTGCCGAGGTGGAAGGTGATCAGGTGAGCATCTTCGTTCGAGATCGCGGTGTCGGATTCGACGTCGACGCGGTACCAGAGGACCGTCAAGGTCTGGCCAAGTCGATTCGCGGCCGGATCGAGCGTCGTGGTGGCCGCGTCGTGGTTCGCTCCACCATCGGCAAGGGGACGGAAATCCGGGTACACATGCCGCTCGGGGGCAAGACGAGCACCGACTCTGACTTACAGTGGGACGAGCCCGCCGACCTTGTCGACAACCCGGAGGAAGCGCCCCAGTGACAGTTTTGCCCACACCCCCGTATCGCGTATTCCTTGTCGACGATCACGGGGTGTTCCGCTCCGGGGTTCGGGCCGAATTGTCCCGTGAAGACGACATGGAGATTGTCGGTGAGGCCGGTGGGGTGGCCGAGGCGATCGCCGGGATCAACTCCACGAAACCCCACGTGGTCCTGCTCGACGTACACATGCCGGACGGCGGCGGGGTGGCTGTGCTGCGCGGGATAGATTCCGGTCCGGTGTGCTTGGCACTCAGCGTTTCCGATGCGGCTGAGGACGTAATCGCGGTAATCCGGGCGGGTGCTCGGGGCTACGTCACCAAGACGATTTCGGGTGCCGAACTGGCCGACGGTGTCCGCCGGGTCGCAGGCGGCGACGCCGTCTTCGGGCCCAGGCTGGCGGGTTTTGTGCTCGACTCCTTCACCGGTCGATCCGCGGCACCGGAACCACAACTCGATCCGGAACTCGATTCACTGACTCCCCGTGAACTCGAGGTCCTGCGGTTGCTCGCGCGGGGGTACACCTACCGCGAGATTGCGGAGGAGCTGGTGATCTCCGTGAAAACCGTCGAGACGCATGCGTCCAACGTCCTGCGAAAGACCCAGCAGTCCAATCGCAATGCGCTGACACGCTGGGCTCATCGCCGCCAGATCGACTGAACTCTTCCGCGAGCGTCCACGAACGCGCACCATGGACCACATGACGGAACCACTGGCGCTGGCGTCGAGTCGTGGGCGTTGGGTTGTTGCCGCCACGGTTCTCGGTTCGAGCATGGCTCTTCTCGACGGCACGGTGGTCAACATCGCGCTGCCGCACATCGGCGAGGAGTTGGGTTCCGGGGTAGCGGGCCTGCAGTGGACGCTCAGCGGGTACACGTTGGCTCTGGCGTCGTTGATTCTGCTCGGCGGCGCTCTGGGGGACCGGTGGGGTAGGCGCCGGGTGTTCGTGTGGGGCACGGTGTGGTTCGCGGTGGCGTCGCTGCTGTGCGGCATTGCTCCCGACATCACATTTTTGGTGGTGGCGCGAATCCTGCAAGGCGTGGGTGCGGCACTGCTGACGCCGGGCAGTCTGGCCATCATCTCGGCGTCGTTGCGTGAGGAGGATCGGGGCGCTGCCATCGGTTTGTGGTCTGGACTCGGGGGAGTTGCGGGAGCGATAGGTCCGCTGTTCGGTGGCTGGCTCGTGGAGGTCGCCGGGTGGCGGTCGGTGTTCTTCCTGAACTTGCCGTTGGCTGCTCTTGTCGTGTGGGCGAGTGTGCGGCACGTTCCGGAGAGTCGCGACCCGCATCCTCCGGAACGTCTGGATGTACTCGGATCTGCCTGTGCGGTAGTCGGTCTCGGTGCGTTGACCTACGGGTTGATCGAGATGAACCTGGTCGCGGGAGTGGTCGGCGCTCTCGTGTTGTGCCTGTTTGTCGTTGTGGAGCGACGGTCGCCGAGTGCGGTGGTGCCGCCGTCGCTGTTCCGGTCGAGAATGTTTGTCGCCGCCAATCTGGTGACTCTGGCGGTATACGCGGCGCTGGGCGGTGTGTTCTTCCTGCTGGTGCTGCAGTTGCAGCTGGTCGCGGGCTATTCGCCGGTGGCAGCGGGGGTCGCTACGGTGCCGATCACGGTGGCGCTATTGCTCTTTTCCTCGCGCGCCGGTAGGTACGCGCAAATTCACGGACCCCGGTTGCCGATGACCGCCGGGCCGGCAGTGGCTGCAGTGGGATTGGTGTTGATGACGAGGATCGGGGTCGACGCGTCGTACCTCACCGACGTGCTACCCGGAGTTCTCGTGTTCGGACTGGGTTTGTCGGTGATGGTCGCGCCGCTGACCGCGGCCGTGTTGGGGTCGGTTCCGGTGGAGCAGTCGGGAATTGCGTCGGGTGTGAACAACGCCGTTGCCCGAACCAGTCAGCTCCTGGCTGTTGCCGCGTTGCCGGGAATCGCGGGGATCAACACCGAAGCTCTGGCGGATCCGGCGCTGTTCTCCGACGGATTCACGATCGCGATGTACATCTGTGTGGGACTGCTGTTGCTCGGTGCGGCTATCGCGGCCGTACTGATCCGCGCTCCGGCGGCGCCGCCGATGCCGGAAACGGATTCGGTTGCCTGCAAACCACATTGTGATCTGACGGGGCCTGCGGTACAACCGAGTCGGGCCCAGGATTAGGCGCTGGACTAGACGCTGATATCTCGATCGTGGCTCGGTACCAACGGGATTGCCGCGGCGGGGAAGGCGGCGACTATCGCAAACGCGATGGGATACCCGACCACACCGATGAGTGCGCCGACCACCGGCCCCACGGCGGACGCGGCAATGAATTGTCCGGTGTTCTGAGCGCCCAACGCTTTTCCCTGCCAGGTAGGCCCGGCCGCTTCGGCGACGGACGTGAACGCCAAGCCGTTGTCCGCGACACTGACAGTGGTGGCGATCAGCAGCACCAACGCCGGGATTCCCCACGGGGCGGCGTCGGCGGCAGCCATGGCCAGCATGACAACGGCGGCAGACATCGACACCAGGCGAAGCGGGCCGACCCGGCTACCGGCGCGGTCACTCCACATCCCGACGACGATGCGTCCCAGCGCCCCGACGAACTGTGACGCTCCGATGAGCAGGCCGGCCGGGGCGGCTTCCCAGTGTTGTTCGTTGATCAGCCAGACCAGTCCGAATGTCGACAGTGTGAACTGCGGAAACACCAGGAGAGCTGACGCCAGGTGGATACGCCACAGGAAGGAGTTCGAACGGTAGGGGTTGGCGGCCGCGACGGGTGCCTGTGCGGTGGTGGCAGGCCGCGGGGGATTTACCAGGGCAAGTGCGCAGACCACTGCGAGTGCGCCGTTGAGAATCACGGACAGAGCAACCGCCGAACCGATTCCCGAGTGCGCAGCCAGCGTCGGAACGGTGACCGAAGCGATGGTGACGCCCAAGGGTTGGGACATCTGCCGGATGCCCATCGCCAATCCGCGGCGGTCCTTCGGAAACCAGCCGACAACCACGCGTCCGCTGGCGGCGTTGGTGCTGGCGGCCGACATGCCGCCGAACAGGAACGCGATACCGAGCAACGCGTAATTGTCGGTGGTGGTGGCAGCCAGGGCCGCAACGGCGGTCAAGGCAAGTCCGATCGAGATGACCCACTTTTCACCGAATCTGTCGGCCAACGCTCCCCAGGCCACGAGCGTGAGGACCATACCGAAAGTGGGCGCCGCAGCCAGAGTTCCGGCCTGCGCCAGTGAGAGACCGTGCTCGGAATGCAGGAGTGGGATCAGGAAGGCGGGAGTGCTGACGAAGACGGTTCCGGCGGCTTGGGCGGCAACACCGAGGGCAAGCATCGTCCATGCCCGCGGTGTGACTACCGATTTTTCCAACCGTGACGCCTCAGTCATGGTGAGCCTCCCAATTCTTCTTTGGTTGAGGGCTCCGACGCTACTCCGGCTGTTTCACATGCTGAAACTGTAATCCCAAAATGTGGTCATTGCTCGTGGCCGGCAGTGGGGAGGCGAACGGTGAAGACCGTGTCTCCGTCCACCTGGTCGACGCCGATGGTGCCGCCGTGCAAGTGGATGTTCTCGACTGCGAGGGAGAGTCCCAACCCGCTGCCCTCGCTGCGTCCTCGTGCGGTGTCTACCTTGTAGAACCGGCGAAAGATTGCCTGCCGGTCCTGGGGCAAGATGCCCGGTCCGTGATCGACGACGGCGATGACGGCGTAACCGGGTTCGGCGCTGAGTTCGACGCGTACCGGGGGTGAACCGTGCCGCAGTGCGTTGCCGACGAGGTTGGCGACGACGATGTCGATCCGACGCGAATCCACTCTGCTGCTGATGCTTTCGGGCGCGTTGAGCTCGACGGTTTCGGTCCAGCCGCGGCTTGCCAGTGTGCGCTCGGTCAGTTCGACGAGATCGACGTCGTCGAGGACGAGGCGTGCCTGTTGTGAGTCGTGGCGAGACATTTCGATCAGATCCTCGACGAGTCGAGTGAGTTTGCCGATCTCGCTGCTCACGATGCGTGCGGCGGCACCGGCGTCGGGCGGAAGGTTGGGGATCTCTTCGCGAAGTATTTCACTGACCGGCACCAGTGCGGCCAGTGGCGTTCGCAGCTCGTGAGAGACGTCGGCGACAAACCGTCTTGCCCGCTCTTCGGATTCTTCGAGACCTTTGATCACCGCTTCGTTGCGCGCGACCATGTTGTTGAATGTTGTTGTCACCTGGGCAAGTTCGGCTACTCCGTTTTCCGGAAGGCGGACGCTGAGATCGCCGTCGGCGGCACGGGCGGCGGCCGCGTCGAGACGCTTGAGCGGACGTACCAGCGTCGACGCGATCCAGAAGCCGAGCAGACCGCTGACCAGCACGCCGGCAGCGAGGGTGAGACCGACGACTCGGAGCAGGTCGTCGAACTTGTCCTGTACCCCCACCAGTGGCCGGACGGTGACAGCTTTCACAAGTGTCTGGTTGTCGTAGCCGTCCTCCGCGGTCGTGTCCGTGACGTTGACGGACATCCCCAGCAGGATGCGCTCGGAGTCGAGTCTCTCGAAGCGGATCAGTTTCGAACTGTCCAAACCGCTGTCGAAGCTCGGCGGGATCGTCGCGGGATCGACGGATCCTTGGCGAACTACTTCACCGTCTGTGATCAGGGTCAGATCGGATGGGAAGACCTGTGAGAGGTTGGCGGGTGTCAACCCGTCGACCGGCATGCCGTCGAGGGACTGTAGCTCGTCGCGAAATTGTGCCGTTGCCACGTCCTGAGCATTGGAATAGATCCACGACCGCGCCATGAGCGATACCGCGCCGGCTGTTCCTCCGGCGATGATGAGGACGATTGCGATGAACACCAGCACGAGCCGGGTCCGCAGGCCGTCGACGCGCAGCCAGGCCGGTCTCATCGACCTGAGCCGGTGTTGAAGCGATATCCGAAGCCGCGCACGGTTTCGATGACTGTCGGTACGGCTGGGTCGTCCTCGATCTTTCCACGCAGTCGCTGCACCGCTGCGTCGACGATTCGGGAATCGCCCAGGTACTCCTGGTCCCAGGCGGCGGACAACAACTGTCGACGACTGAGAACCTGTCCGGGATTCTCCGTGAGTGCCAGGATCAGGCGGAGCTCGGTCGGTGTCAGGGTCAGCAGTGTTCCGCCCTTGCGGACCTGCAATGACGATCGATCCAGTTCCAAGTCGCCGAATGTCTCTGCCGCCGGTACTGCATCTGTTCGCGTCGTTGCGGGCGCCGACCGACGCACGACGGCTTTGATGCGAGCGTCGAGGACACGCGGACTGGCCGGTTTGACGACGTAGTCGTCGGCGCCGGCCTCGAGGCCGGCAACGGTGTCGATGTCGTCGGATCGAGCGGTGAGAATGATGATCGGGATCGAACTACGCGTGCGGATGCGTCGACAGATCTCGTAACCGTCGGCACCCGGGAGTCCGAGATCGAGTAGGACGAGGTCGGTGGTGGTGAGTACGTCGTCGAAATCACTGTTGCCGTCGGGGCGATGGCTGACGTTGTGCCCGAGTCGGTTCAGTCCCAACGTGATTGCCTCGGCCACGGCTGGATCGTCCTCGATGAAAAGGATATTCACCATGATTAGGGGCCTTCCGGGGTCGGAGCAATCTCGGTCAGCCCACGGTACAGGTGTCACACTTTCGAGAGCCGTTCGTTGCCGGAGTTTGCCAGTACCGCGTGCCGTGCGGTGGTGGTGTTCAACGGAAATGCCGACACGGCGAGGGTGTAGCAACCGACGAGGAGTAGTGCACCCAGTACGTCACTCGGCCGGTGCCATTGCAGCACGACTACCGAGATCGCGGTCCCGATGGTGATCAGTGCGCCGTTGACGGCGACGACGCCCCGCCACCTGGCGGGTGTGACGAGCACTGTCGCGCAGACCAGAGCAGCGATGGCGGTGAGAGTCCCGCTGGGGAAGGAATTATGCATGACAAGACCGTTCAGGTCTGGTCGATCCAGCGACTGTTTGAGAACCCAGGCCGTCGTGATGGGGCCGAGGGTCACGACGGCGACGCGCAGTGCCAGCGCAATCGGGTTGTTGCGCAACGTGATCATGAGTACCACGAGCACTCCTCCCACTATCAGGATCGGGGTGAGCAGGCCGATGAACTCAGTGGAGAACACGCCGAGGACTTCAGACGTGGCCGCGCCCACCATGAGTTGTTGATCGACGATCTGGCCACCGGCAGTGTTGACCGCCAATTCGAATTCGATTACTCCGAGGATCAAGAGTGCCAGTGCGGCAAACAGTCTCGCTGGTTTGACTCGTGTCATGGTCAGCCTTCCGCTCTTTCATCCGAAGGGTTGTTGCGTTGGGGCGGGCATTCCCCACCAGGAGTGGTCGCCAGTTCGAAATGCCACATCTCGTTTGCATAGGTCTGGCAGAGGCCGTAATCGCTGCCGTGCTGGATAAGCCAGTCGTCGGCATCCGTCGGTCCGATGTCTACTGCCTGTCCGCTGACATGCTTGGACAGACTCGGGGGGTGCACCCACTTGGACGCTTCGTCCACGCTGCCGTACTTGGCTACGGCTTCGTCGAACAGTCGCTGTTGGTATGCGGCTGATCGCCAACCCGACGTGACATGCATGTCCACCCCGGATAACCGCGCATCCGCTGCGGCCATCTGCAGCGCCGCGAGAAGTGCGGAATCGAGGCGGGCCAGCGCGGGCATATGGGTGTCCGCCGCGCTGAGGCCGTCCTCGATCTCGCCGCCTGAGGGTCCTGAATCAGGTTGAGTGGCAAGGTAGTGATCGCTCTTGGGTGTGGCCGCCTCGGTGTACGAACACGCGCTGAGCATGAGCGCCCCGAGTGCGACTGCCCCGAGTGCGACTGCTCGGTGTGCGACGGGGCAGATGATTCCGCGGTGGCTGGGCATAGTGCAGAGACTGCTCGGTCAGTGTCACCAGGAGGTCGTCACTGTTCGTCGACGGTGTCACGGTCTGCAACAGCTCTGTAACAGGACGGAACGAGCCTGGTGGGGCGTGCGCTAAGCGGGTCGGGGAACGGATGCAAATGTGGACAGTTCGAACCACGAAGGCAAACTGCGACGCAGGGCTTCCGGGCCGGAAATGGTGACCTCACCTGATCGAATGGCGTCGGACCACGTCAGGTCGCCGCGCCAGATCTCGGTCAACGGCCTGAGCCCGGCCGATACGGACACGGTGACCTCGAAACCCGGGTCGAGGTCACAGACGTCGACCTCGTCGGAGTTGATGACCAGCCACCAGTTTCGTGACTGCCGATCGATTTCGGAAAAGACGAAGTGCACCACTGTTTTTCCGTTGGGCACAGCGGAGTGATCCACCCGTCGATGCATGTCCCACAGCAGGAGTTTGGGATCGAGATCCTGGTCGCCGAGTTCGCCGATCCAGCGGGTGCCCCAGATTCCCAGTGCCTCGACGACGGGGCGGAGTTCGCGTCCGGCGTCGGTGAGGCGGTACGTGACGACACCGTCGGTGTTGTCTCGGTAGGTGATTCCGGCGGAAGTGAGTTGGTGCAGACGTTTGGACAGCAACGTCGGCGACATGCGGGGAAGGCCGCGTCGCAGGTCGTTGAAATGGGTACTTCCCATCATGAGTTCGCGCAGGACCAGGAGCGTCCAGCGCTCGTCGAGTAGCTCCATCGCCTTGGCGACGGGGCAGAACTGGCGGTACGACGACCCCACTTGTCAATCGTAGGCCGATGGGTGGGGCTGGTACAGATCCAGTACTGGATCGGTGACACTCGATGGTCGTAACGTCGAGGTCAGAGTGGAAATCGGTACTGCGAAAATTGATGGAGGAGAACGATAATGACTGAAGCAGTGGAGTTGGACCGAGCCCTTAAATCCAAGCACCGGGTGATGTGGGGGTTGGGCAATTATCCTGCGGTGGCAACGGAGGTCATCCCGGAACTCGGGCCTGTTGTGGCGGCGGCAGGCGGCGTGCGCGCCGGTGATCGGGTTCTCGACATCGCGGCAGGTTCCGGCAATGTGGCTATTCCTGCGGCGGCACTCGGCGCGCAGGTGGTGGCAACGGACTTGACTCCCGAATTATTCGATGCGGGAAGGAAGATGGCAGCCGACGCGGATGTCGAACTCGAGTGGCGGGAGGCTGATGCCGAGGATCTACCGTTTGAAGACGGCGAGTTCGACGTGGTGCTCTCGTGCGTCGGTGTGATGTTTGCGCCGCATCATCAGCGGGCAGCGGACGAGCTTGTTCGAGTGTGCAAGGAAGGCGGCAGGATCGCTGTACTGAGCTGGACACCAACAGGTTTCATCGGCGAGATGTTCAAAGCCATGAAACCGTATGCACCTGCGCCACCTCCTGGTTCGCAGCCACCGCCGTTGTGGGGTGAGGAGAGTCATGTTCGTGAGCTGTTCGGTGACCGAGTTCGCGACCTGACTGCGCGTCGAGAAGCGCTGCAGGTGAGTAGGTTCCGCAATCCGGAAGACTTCCGCGACTTCTTCAAGGAGAATTACGGACCGACCATCGCCGTCTACCGCAATATTGCGGGCGACGACGCCAAGGTGGAGGCCCTCGACCGCGATCTCGTCGACTTGGCTCGCAAGTACAGCGCAGGAGGAGATTCCAGCGCCGGAGGGGATTCTCCGGGTATGGACTGGGAGTATCTACTCGTCACCGGTGTCAGGAGTACGTCATGACAAGCATTGATATTGCGCCGTTGAGATCGTCCGTCACCGGCCCGGTTTTCGGCCCGGAAGATTCGGGCTACGACGACGCGCGGGCCATCTGGAACGGCTCGATCGATCACCGCCCGGCTGGGATCGCCAGGTGCCTTTCGCCGTCGGATGTGGCTGCGGCACTGGGTTATGCCAGAGAACATGACTTGGAGGTGTCTGTCAGAGGTGGTGGGCATTCGTATCGTGGGGCCTCGGTGTGTGAGGGCGGTCTGATGATCGATCTCAGTGCACTGAACAACGTCACTGTTGATCCGTCGGCGCGTAGGGCGCGCGTAGGTGGCGGGGCGACGTTGGCGAACCTGGACGCCGCGACGCAGGAACACGGCCTGGCTGTGACAGGTGGGGTGATCAGCGATACCGGAGTGGGCGGTCTGACACTCGGCGGCGGCATGGGGTGGCTGACGCGAACGCTCGGATTGTCGATCGACAATCTGGCGTCGGCGGAGGTTGTGCTTGCCGACGGTGAGGTCGTGCGCGCGTCGGAAGAGAACCACCCCGATTTGTTCTGGGCGTTGCGAGGCGGGGGAGGTAATTTCGGTGTGGTGACCGAGTTCGAGTACCGGCTGAGCGCGATCGGGCCGGAAGTGCATCTCGGGTTCTTCTTCTGGGGGATGGACGACGGACCGGATGCGCTGCGTCTGTGCCGCGACGTGGTGCCGGCTCTGCCCCGCAACACGGGTGCGTTGATTGCTTCGAGCCTGTCCGCGCCGCCCGCGGCGTTTGTACCGGAGCAGTTCCACTTTCATCCCGGATGTGCCTTGCTGGTGGCAGGTTTCGGTTCC
Organism: Rhodococcus globerulus; assembly: GCF_019334125.1. Lineage (NCBI taxonomy): Bacteria > Bacillati > Actinomycetota > Actinomycetes > Mycobacteriales > Nocardiaceae > Rhodococcus > Rhodococcus globerulus. The sequence continues at coordinate 1,939,619 of NZ_CP079698.1, read as the reverse complement.
GCCGAGGAGCATGCGCAGGTGATTGCGCCCATCAGGGAAGGGCTGCCGCCGCTGTTCGAGTTCGTCACGCCGCTCCCGTACACGGGGTTGCAGTCGATGCTCGACGATGCCGAACCGTGGGGTGCGTACGCGTACGAGAAAGCTCTGGACCTAGGGGATCTCTCCGATGACGTGATCGGTGTTCTGACCGAACATGCGGTGAAGAAGTCGTCACCGATGTCGTTCATCCCGATCTTTCCGCTGCAGGGTGCGTTCACCGCCGTCGGCGACGACGATACGGCGTTCGGTGGTTCCCGTGCCCCGCACTACGTGTGCAACATGACGGCTACGGCGACGGATGCCGGGACTCTGGATCTGGATCGAACGTGGGTGCGCAATATCTGGGAAGCGTTGCGTCCCTTGTCGACCAATCCCGGTGGCTACGTCAATTTCATGACCGACGTCGACGAAGAGCGGGTTCGCAGTTCGTACGGATCCGGCAAGTATGCACGCCTGTCCAGGATCAAGGCACAGTACGATCCGCACAACCTGTTTCATCTCAACGCCAACATCAGGCCGGCTGCGTCGGCGCTGAAGTAGCGAATATTTAAACCGTGAACACCAGTACAAGCACGATCAGTATGGCCGCGATGATGATCGCCACCATCGCGGTCATGGCCAGTGGCGCCCAGGCGACCACTTTGTCCCGGGTGCTCGCGTCGGCGGGGCCGGTGGGTATTCGAGGGGGCCACGAGAACAGGTCGAGCGGGCTGGGGACAGAGCCGAGTGGCGTATTCTGTTGCACTGCAGGCAATCCGGTGACAGTAGGGCCCACCAGGCGATTGCGTCGGTGCGGGTCGGGGAGTTGGGTGGTGCGGTGCGCCCACGCCGGAACCGCTCCGTCGGACGAGAACACGGGGATGTCGATCAGCTGATCGACGGAACCGCCCCCGGTTGCTACCGCGGCGAGTGCGTCGCGGGCCTGGGCCATGGTGGGCCGACGCGTCGGGTCCGGTTCGAGAAGTTGGAGCAGCACGTCTGTGAGCGGTCCGGATTTGGTGGGACGGTAGATCTCGGCTTTGGCGACTCGGTGCAGCAATGCAATTGCGTCGGAGTCGATTCCGAAGGGTGGTTGGCCTTCGATCACCGTGAAGAGGGTCGAGCCGAGGGAGAAGACGTCGCTCGCTTCGGTGGGATCGTCGCCGCGGGCCACTTCGGGGGCGAAGTATGCGGGGGTGCCGGTGATGACTTCGTCTTGACGGTCCGATCCGTCGCCCTTGGCGCGCGCGATTCCGAAGTCGCTGATCTTGACGATGCCCAGGGAGTCGCCGCGATCGGCAATAAGAATGTTGCCCGGTTTGATGTCTCGATGCACAATTCCGGCAGCGTGCGACTCTGCGAGTGCTGCGGCGATCTGAGCGCCGATCTGAGCAACTTCGAGGGGCGGCAGAGTGTCGGCGAGGTTCATGGCCTGCGCGAGGCTGCGGGACGGGAAGTACTCCATGACCAGCCACGGTTCGCCGGCTTCGAGAGCGACGTCGTACATGCCGATGGAATGCGGGTGCGAGAGTTTGGCGGCGTTGCGGCCTTCACGAAGTGTTCGAGCGCGGATCTCCTCGGCGCTCTCGTTGTCGAGTCCGGCGGTGGTTGTGACCTGTTTCACCGCGACATCACGGCTGAGGAGGGTATCGCGGGCCAGCCAGACGGCGCCCATGCCGCCGCCGCCGATTTTGGATCGGAGTCGGTACCGCCCTGCCAGCAGGTATTCAGGGCCGATGCCCCTCCCTGTCTGCTCTCGAGATGTCACCACTCCAGGTTAGAGGATTGATACGGGTGTGACCCTCGAGGTTTGTGTGAACTTCGGACTTTTGTCGCTGCTTGACGGGTCCTCAGGGGCAGGCTTTACTGGAAACGAATCGAAACTATGTTCGATTGTGTTGTCTGTTCGATGCGTGTCAGACCCCGACTTCCCCGTGGTTTGCCGGCTTGAAAAAGATTGCCGGAAGTATCGCAGGACGGGGATGACGAAGTGACGGTGGTAGAGAGCGTTGCCGAGGCGGCGGGCGTGTCCCGCCAGGAGCGGTTGGCGGAACTCCGCAGCCGGATGGCCTCCATCCCGGCTCGCGGTGACGGGCAGGTTGTGTCGTCGATTTCCGTCGAGGCTGCAGTAGGAGTGACCGGGGATCGGGCGGACAAGGCGGGAATCCTGCCCGTGCCGGCCGGTATCGCAGAGTTGCTGCCGCAGGGCGGGTTGGTGCGGGGAACCGTGGTGTCCGTATCCGGGGCCGCGTCGTTGCTGGTGGGGTTGGTGGCCTCGGTGACCGCGTCTGGTGGAAATGTTGCCGTTGTCGGCAAGCCGCAGTTGGGAGTGTTGGCCGCGTACGAGATGGGTGCGCAGTTGGAGCGTCTTGCGTTTGTCCCGGATCCGGGGCCCGATCCGGTCGAAGTTGCCGCAGTGCTGCTCGACGGTATGGATCTGGTGATTCTGGGATTGGCGGGTGCGTCCGTGCCCCCGTCGCGGGCGCGGGCAGTGGTGGCCCGCGCCCGCAGTAAAGGTTCCACTCTTGTTGTGACGGATGGTCATTGGGATGGTGTGGAGGTGCGGCTGGAGGCGCAGGTCAACGGTTACGGCGGTTTCGGGTGCGGACGCGCGCTGGGGCGGGGACGGCTCGAATCGCTCAGCCTTGCCGTGCGTGCCCGAGGGCGCTCGTTCCAGCCGCGCACCACCCGTCTGGATATCTGCAGCGCAGCGGGACGGGTGGAATGGAAGCCTGCACTCGAGGTGGGCGCAGCGCAAGTGGTGGCCGCAGCTCAGGTGGTGGCACTGTGAGCAGGGTTCTGGCGCTCTGGTGTCCGGACTGGCCGGCAGTGGCGGCTGCTGCTGTAGCCGACCTTCCGGCTACTCACCCGGTTGCGGTGACGTCAGGCAACAGGGTGATCGCGTGCAGTGCGACGGCCAGATCGGAAGGAGTGCGTCGCGGGCTGCGCCGACGCGAGTCGCAGGCGCGGTGCCCGGAACTGTATGTGGCGGCGGCAGATCCGGAGCGGGATGCCCGATTGTTCGAGCCGGTTGCAGCGGCTGTCGATGCGGCTGCGCCCGGTGTGGAGGTGCTTCGTCCTGGCCTGCTGGTGTTGAGTTCACGCGGTGCCAGTCGCTATTTCGGCAGCGAGGAGGCCGCGGCAGAACGGTTGGTGGATCAGGTTGCTGCCGTGGGAGTCGAATGCCAGATCGGGGTGGCCGATCAGTTGTCGACCGCGGTGATAGCTGCACGACGAGCCGCGCTGGTACCGCTCGGCGAGGGCGCTCGGTTTCTTGCTCCGCTGCCGATGTCGGAGTTGGCGGCCGAGCCGAGTTTGTCCGCACCTCATCGCGGTGAGCTGGTGGATCTGCTGCGCAGGCTCGGGATCAGAACCATCGGCGCCTTTGCGGACTTGCCGGCCGTCGACGTGGCGTCGAGGTTCGGTACCGATGCGGTGTTGGCGCACCGGGCGGCGCGCGGTGAACCGGAACGACCACCGTCGGCCAGGGCGTTGCCACCGGATCTCGAGGTGGAGCAGCATTACGATCCGCCTATCGAACGTGTGGACGCCGCGGCCTTCGCCGGGCGTGCCCTGGCGATTTTGCTGCATGGCACGTTGTCCGGCGCCGGCGTCGCCTGCACGCGATTGCTGATATCGGCGAGCACCGAAAACGGCGAGAACCTCTCTCGCACGTGGCGCTGCGCCGAGCCGCTGACGCCGGAAGGAACGGCTGATCGAGTGCGGTGGCAACTCGACGGGTGGCTTACCGGCCGCAGTGAGGACAAGCCAACCGCAGGAATTACCGTGCTGCGCCTCGAACCGGTGGAGGTGGTCAATGCCGGCGCCTTGCAATTGGGCCTCTGGGGCGGAGTGGGTGATGAGGACGAACGGGCCAAGCGAGCGTTGGTGCGAGTGCAGGGGCTCTTGGGTGGCGAGTCGGTCCAGGTGGGTGTCCTCAGTGGTGGGAGGGGGCCGTCGGAGCGAATTACATTGGTGCCCTTGGGTGATGAGCGGGTAGCAGCGCATGATCCGGGGGCTCCGTGGCCGGGGCTGCTACCGCAGCCGTCACCGGGATCGGTGTACGTCGACAATCCGCGGGTGTGGCTGACAGACGCGTCGGGCAAAGCTGTGTACGTCACGGAACGCGGAGTGTTCAGCGCGCATCCGGCGAGGCTGAAGTGGGGGAGTAAGGAATGGGCGGTGCAAGGATGGGCAGGTCCGTGGCCGGTCGACGAGCGATGGTGGGATTCGGCCGCGGTGCGAACGGCGGCGCGGGCGCAGGTGCTGTTGGAACAATCACGCGCGTTGTTGATGATCTGTGAGGGTGGCGAGTGGTCGGTGGAAGGTGTGTACGAGTGAATACGGCTAATCTGGAACATCGTGAGTATCGCTAACGTGCGCAGTGCCGGTGGAATCGAGATCAGCTACCGCGATTCGGGGGCCGGTTCCGGGACTGCCGAACTGCCTCCTGTCGTCCTCGTGCACGGCATGGGCGGCGACAGCGGCACATGGGATCGGTTCGCCAGAGCATTGCGGTCCCGCGATCGACGGGTTGTCTCGGTGGACCTTCGTGGGCACGGGCGCAGTGCCCGGGCGTCGTCGTACCTGTTCGAGGAATTTGCCGCGGACATCATGGACGTCTGTGATCACTTGGAACTCGATCACGTCGACCTGGTGGGGCACTCGCTCGGCGGGCACGCCGCGTCGTTGATCGCGCAGCGGCGAACGACCGGCGTTCGCAAGCTGGTCATCGAGGAAGCGCCGCTCCCACTGCGACCGGGCGATCCGGAGCAGGTATTTTCCCGCAAGCTGCCGAGCATGTCCGAACTGTGGCACGCAACAACAAGTTTGGTGCGCCATCCGCGGGCGGCTCTGGCCTTCGACAAGTCGATGACGGGGTCGGCGCTGACGCAGTTCCGTCAACCCGATCAACTGTGGTGGGAATCGTTGCCGCTGATCGAGGCGGACACCTTGTTCCTGCGCGGCGGCCTCGGCGGCATGGTGGATTCCGATCGGCTTCGCGAGGTAAGCGCCACGGTCAAGCGTTGTGAGGTCAGGTCATTTCGCACCGGTCACAGCGTTCATCGGGACGGCTACCGTGACTTCGAGGCCGCGGTGGTGCCTTTTATTTCGTAAACCGGGCGTCCAGATGTGTAGAGAGCGCGCCGACGGTCAACTCTGTGCAGACGCACTGCTCTAGCAGACACATGCTCTAGCAGACACACTGTGAGAGGACGTCATCACGTGAGCCCAGAACCCGCGAACGTCCCCCAGTGCAGTCACGGATTGCCGCGTCGGATGTTCTTGGGCGGGATGGGCGCTTTGGCTCTTGCCGGTATGACGGATATCGGGTCGGCGGGCGCCGCGGTCACACCGTCGCGGGCAGCGCCCAGTGATTCGTTTCCCGCTCAGCCCAACATCGTGGTCATCATCACCGATCAGGAACGACGGCCGATGTACTGGCCGCAAGGGTGGGCGGAGCGGAATCTTCCTCATCGCCAACGCATTGCGCGTCACGGACTGACTTTCGATCAAGCGGTCTGCAACACGGCGATGTGTTCGCCCAGTCGGAGCACGTTCTTTACCGGGCTGTATCCCGCGCAACACGGTGTGACCAGAACCCTGACCGAGGGCGGCACCGTATCTCCCACCGAACCGCAGTTGCAGACGTCGGAGCAGAACATGGCGAAGATGCTGGCATCCGCCGGGTACAACGTCCAGTACCGGGGGAAATGGCATCTGAGCAAGGGAGCATCCGGTGGTGATCCGTCCAGCGACGACGTTGCCGCATTCGGTTTCGGCGGGTGGACACCACCTGATGCCGGACAGGACACAAACCCTGACCATTTCGGCGGCGGATGCGCCGATCACGACCGCCGCGCTGCCGAGGAAGCCGTCGAATTTCTCACCGGACCGGATGCCAAAGGGGACAAGCCTTTTGCGCTGATCGTATCGTTCGTCAATCCGCACGACGTCCTTGCATATCCCCAGTCGTGGGATGCGATGAGTGGTACGTGCGACAACTACGGGTCGGATGCGCCGGGAGCTTTCGAGCAGGGCATCGAACTCCCACCGACCTACAACGAAATTCTTGCCTTCAACTACAAACCGAGTGCTCAGGTGCAGTCGGAATTGTTGCTCGCCGCCGGACTCGGTCCATTGCTCGGACCCGATCAGGCCAGGCGATACATCAACTTCTACGCCTACATGCACAAGGTCGTGGATGAGCGCATCGGCAGTGTTCTCGACGCCTTGGAAGCCACTCCGGGGCTGCTCGACGACACCGTCATCGTGCGCATGTCCGATCACGGTGAGATGGGAATGTCGCACGGAGGCTTGCGGCAGAAGGTGTTCAACGCGTACGAGGAAACTCTGCGCGTCCCACTCGTGATCAGTAATCCGTTGTTGTTCCCGCAGCCCGTTCAGACGGACGCGTTGGCGTCGTTGATCGACGTGATGCCCACTCTGGCCAACCTCGCGCAAGTGCCGGATCGTGCGTCGTGGAACTTTCTCGGCACCGATCTCACCCCCGTGCTCGTCGATGCGGCGGCGTATCCGGACGCACCCAGCGTGCACGTTCAGGACACGATTCTCTTCACGTACGACGATCAGAACTGTGCGACGCCCGACGGCCAGAACATCGTCACGCAGCCGAACCATATTCGTTGCATTCGCGATCGTCAGTGGAAGTACACGATGTACTTCGACCCGGCGGGAACTGCTGCGCCCCAATACGAACTGTACGACCTGATTGCCGATCCCCTGGAGACGAACAACCTGGCCAACCCGTTCAATTTTGCGTCCTACCAGCCCTCCAAAGCCGCCGAGATGAACGCACAACTCTTTGCCGCGATGCAGGCAAAGGGTGTTTCGCTGGCAGAGTCGAGCAATATTCCGCAAAACTGATTCACGACGGAGTTCTGCGGGCATTCCCCTCGGACATATGTCTTCGTTTCGGGAAGAAGGAATGTCATGACCGTCACCTCGCCGGGGCGAGAAGGATTCAGTTCCCTCCGATCAGGAGGGTTGAACTGGGATTGTTTTCCACTCCGATTGTTCACCAAGGGAAATGCCAAATTTTGGAACCCGGCAGACCTCGATTTTTCGAAAGATGCTCGAGACTGGCAAGAGTTGACCAGCGAGCAGCAGCGCAGCGCAACGTATCTGTGCGCGCAGTTCATCGCCGGTGAAGAAGCAGTGACCGAGGACATCCAACCGTTCATGCAGGCGATGTCCGCTGAAGGCAGGTTCAGCGACGAGATGTACCTGACCCAATTCTGTTTCGAGGAAGCCAAGCACACACAGGTTTTCCGGCTCTGGATGGATGAGGTCGGACTCACCGACGACCTGCATTCCTACGTCGCCGATAATCCGGACTACCGACAACTGTTCTACGAGGAGTTGCCGGCGTCGCTGCGGATTCTCCAGACCGACCCCAGCCCGGTCAACCAAGTGCGGGCGAGCGTCACCTACAACCATGTCATCGAAGGCAGCCTTGCGCTGACGGGTTACTACGCCTGGCAGAAGGTATGTGCCACAAGGGGAATCCTGCCCGGGATGCAGCAGTTGATCAAAAAGATCGGCGACGACGAGCGGCGCCACATGGCGTGGGGAACCTTCACGTGCCGCCGACACGTGGCTGCGGACGACGCCCTGTGGGATGTAGTGCAGGCGCGCATGGGCGAGTTGATGCCGATGGCTCTCGGTCTCATCAACTGGGTCAACGATCAGTTCGAAGTCCAGCCCTTCGGTCTCGACAACCAGGAATTTCTCGAGTACGCGGCTGATCGTGCTCAGCGACGGCTCTCGGCAATCGAGTCTGCGCGGGGACGTGACGTGGCCGAGATCGACCTCGACTACTCACCCGAGACGCTCGAGGAGAAGTTCGGTGCCGAAGACGCCGCAGTGATGATTGAAGCTGGCAGCTAGGTCAAAAGCTAAGCCGCCCTGAAGTTTCCAGTCAGTATTCAGACTTTTCCGACTGATTTCCAGGAGCCCTCGTAATCGAACAGGATTTCGATTAGGGTGGGGGAATGTTCGATCCGGGGGTGGGGAGTTTCGGTATCTCGGTACAGCTGAGTGGTACCGAAACTGATTGCGCCCTAATCGATCTTATGAGTGACTTGCATTCATGTGAGGCGATGTTGGTCGAGCGGAAGCTGGCGGTGGTGGCGGAGTTCTTCACCCGCCGCAGCGCCGAGCATGTCGAGGGTGGCACGTGGACGTCGTCGGCGCACGAGTTGGCGGAATCCGAGGTCGGCGCGGTCTTGACGATGGGCCGTGCTGCGGCGGGGAAGCTCATCGGTTTGGGTTTTGCGTTGAAGACGCGGCTGCATCGCACGCGGGCGGCGATGGCCCGCGGTGAACTCGACTTCTATCGGGTCTCTTTGATCGAGTCCGCGACCGCGAATGTCGGTGACGAGCTGATCGACGAAGTTGAACGCTTGCTGCTCGAGCAGGTGTTGGCTCCACCCGTGGACGGCGGTACCGGGTTGACGGGTCGCCGGTTGACGGCGGCGATCGACCGGATCGTGGCCCGCGTCGATCCGGAGGGGATGCGGGAACGACGACGCCACGCCCTGGCGGATCGGTTCGTGGGGGTCAGCGCCGCCGAGGACGGGATGGCTCGCATCTTGGGCAGCATCCCGGCGGAGCAGGCCCGTGCGTTCGACGGCCGGTTGCGGGAGTTGGCGATGTCGGTGTGTCGCCGTGATTCCCGTACGTATGAGCAGCGGCGCGCGGATGAGTTGGGCGCGTTGGTGAGTGGTTCGACGGTGTTGGTGTGCGACTGTGACCGCGGTGATTGCCCGCAGGACCGTAGCGGTGTTGTCATCATTCGCCGGCCACTCGTGCATGTGGTGATACACGATTCCGCACTGCACGCAGGGTCGGATGAACCCGCTCATCTCGACGGGTACGGCGTGATCAGTGCCGAGCATGCCCGCGACATCGCAAAAGACGCCACTGTGCGGGAAGTGCGAGTACCGGAAACACCTGTGCCTGCGTCCGCATCTGTGTACCGCCCCGGCGCGGCACTCGACACGTGGCTGCGGGTCATCGCAGGCAGCTGCCAATGGCCGCACTGCGATGTCCCGGCCTGGAACTGCGACCTCGACCACACAGTTCCGTTCAACCACACCGACCCCGCACAGGGTGGCAAGACGGTCGCGTCGAATCTGAGTGCGTTCTGCCGTAACCATCACCGCCTCAAGCATTCCGGGAAGTGGCTGCTCGCCCCGAATCCGGATCGTAGTATCACCCTGACCTCACAGACAGGCCATTGCTACCGCACCAGAGATGCCGGACTACTCGCCGGCCAACAGGAACCGCGGCCACCGGAAGGCGGCAAACCGCGACGCACACGACGCGAGAACAAAGCTGCCCGCATCCGAAGTGAACGCAAGCATCGTCGCGTCAAGATTCAGCACCGGACGGCACAACTCTCCACACCCCGAAAGCATGTGCCCCGAAAGCACGTGCCCAGCAAGCCCGTCGACTACGGCAACGACCCACCACCGTTCTGAGTGCCTGCTGTGTTGCGGCTCAACCATGCCAAGCTGTAGTCCGCAATTTCACGCCAACCGTGATCGATGGTGAGTGAGTGACCACGGTCGTCGAATACCTTGTACTCGTTGACCGTTGGCGCCTTGTGATACATCTTGAACGAACTGTCGGTGCTGGCTTTCGGGACCGTTCGATCTTGTCCGCCACCGATCATCAGCAGCGGGCCGCGTTCGGCGTTGAAGTCGACGTGGGCGGGGCTGTGGGGATTGAAGTTGGCGAGCGCAGCCTCGAAGAGTGGTTGCCCGGGTGCCGGAATTACGTATCGCTCGTAGAGCGCGTCTGATTCACTCTTGGTGATTGCACTGGCAAAGGATTTGTGAAAGGAATCTCTGGTGTGCGAGTAGGTCTTCCGATAGTTGGCGGGATTCGACAAGACCGGGAGAACGGTACGGAGCTGAACGAGGGGAAGTTTCAGGACACCTTTTGGTTGTGCGGGGTCGATTGCTATTGCAGCGGAAGCTAATTTCCGACCCAGAAGTTTCTGTGCGATAAGCCCGCCGAAGGAATGTCCGACCACGATCGGTGGAGCATCCAAGTCGGCGATCACCTTGGCATAGTGTTCGGTGATCTCGTCGATTCCGTGTCCCGCAATGTTTTCGGGGTGTTCTCGGGATTCCCCGACGGTGGCGCCGTCGCCAGGCCAACCGGGCGACATGGTGCCGTATCCGCGTTCGGCGAAGGCCTGGGCCCAGGGGTCCCACGCGCTGGGATGCATCCACAATCCGTGGATGAAAAGTACCGTCGGCTTGGCGGCAGTGGGCATGAGGACTCCTGTGATCGATCAGTTCTGATCGTCAGGGAATGCCCATTTTTGTCCAAGTCATTCACCCGGACGCCGCCACTGACGTGAAGCCGCACACAACTGGCAAGATTGCTGACATGTTCAGAACTTCGAATCAGCGATCCATGGCTGTGTGGTCCGCGGTATTTGTTCTCTCCCAGGCGAATATCGTCAGACTTCTGGGGCCGGTGGGTCCGCGGGTTCTGGAGGTGCAGACGGCATTCTCCGCACGTCGGTACCGCGAGGTTCTGGCGAAGATGGACGGCGAGGAGACGGCGCGGTTCCGTAGTCACTACTACCCGGACTTTGTTCATCCGGCGATCTACGCGGTCGCATTGCGCGCCGCCGGCCGACGGTTGGGGGAGCGCACCCCGCTCTCGCCGACGGTTCGCAGGGCGCTTGCCGCGGCGCCGGTGTTGTCCGCTGCCGGTGACTACGTCGAGAACATCGCCGGGCTGTATCTGCTCGATCATCGTGACAACATCACCGACAGGACGGTTCGGATCACCACAGCGGTGAGCATCAGCAAATGGGTGCTTGCACTGGGAACTCTCGGATATCTGTCGCAGGGATTTGTCAGAGTATGGGTAGCTACCGGTGTCGCGTTTCGATCTGCATCTCAGTGGCCGGGTGGCCGTAGGAATCGGGTAGAGGAGTACTGATGGCGCCGGAACTCGATATCGAATACTTTGCGGACGGCGCGGAATTCCGTCGGTGGTTATCCGAGAACTACGACGTGAGTCCAGGGGTGTGGCTGAAGATGGCCAAGAAGTCATCACCCCATTCGTCGATCGACTACGACCAGGCGCTCGATGTCGCCCTGTGTTTCGGGTGGATCGACAGTCTGCCGAGGAAGGTCGACGACAACTTTTTCTTGCGGAAGTTCTCGCCGCGCACGACGCGTAGCCCGTGGTCGAAACGCAACGTGGAGATTGTCGCGAGACTCGAGAGTGAAGGATTGCTCGAACCCGCGGGCATTGCTGCAATCGATAAAGCCAAAGCCGACGGCAGGTGGGAGCGCGCGTACGAAGGGTCCGCGAAAGCCGAGGTGCCGCAGGATTTCCTCGACGCATTGGCCTTGAATCCCCAAGCGCAGGCCTTCTACGAAACGTTGAATTCGACTAATCGGTTCGCGATCTTCTATCGCCTGTTGGAAGCGAAGCGCCCGGAGACCAGGACCCGCCGGATACAGAAGTTCATCAGCCAACTCGAGGAGGGTAAGAAGTTTCACTGACGAGGGCTGACACAATGGCACTTGTGACCGAAGCCAAGACCTGCTCAGCGTTGTCTGCCGTCGACGAACCGTTGGAAGGCACGGCGGCCGTTGTGCGTGGTTGGGTGTGCCTCGAGTTTGTCGGTGCCTGGGGTCGGGATGTTCTCGACGGCACGGCTCTCGGGGAGGAACTTGCCACCGAATTGAGTCGACGCGCGGACGCTGCGGACGTGCGTGTGATGTTCATCAGACATCCCGGTCGAAACGAGACACTGTCTGCCGGTCGCGCACTGTCTGCCGGTCACACGGTGCTTCTTGCTCGTTCCGATCCCGATGATTCGTGGTGTGAACGACTGCAGATCGATTCGCCGTTCGATCTTCTCGACATCGACTTCGCTCTGCTCAGTGGGCCGGCCCCAGGACTGGGTGTCAGGGTCGACGAACCCGTGGTGCTGGTGTGCGCGCACGGAAAACGTGATCAGTGTTGCGCAGTTCTGGGCAGGCCGATTGCGGCGGAGTTGGTTCCGGCGTTCGGTGAGAATGTATGGGAATGCTCGCATACGGGTGGTCATCGGTTTGCGCCGTCGATGATCCTGTTGCCCAGTGGCTATACCTACGGCCGACTGTCCGGGGCGGAAAGCCTTGCGGCGGTGGAGTCAGCGGTTCGCGGTCAAGTTCATCTTCCCGGGTTGCGGGGCCGGAGTCCGTGGAACTCGGTGGGACAGGTCGCGGAAATTGCTGTCCGGCAGTACATTCCCTGCGGTATCGACGATCTGACTGTGGACGATCTGGGTGGTCAGCTGTGCATCGTCGAGCACGTCGACGGTCGGAGTTGGGAAGTGGAAACGCAGACGTCGGAGTTGGCTCCGCGTCCACCCAGCTGTGGGGCGGATCCCAAACCTGTTCGGCCCGTTGTTGCCACGTCCGTTCGCGAACTGGGTTCGGGTCTGATTCTTAATTAGTCGCAGTCGTGATCAGTCGCAGTCGTACATCAGTTCACCAGGATTCCGTCGTCGGCGTCGAAGTCCAGTCCCGCCGTGACGATGCCTGAGAACAGGAATGCCCCGCCGACGGCGATGGCGGGGACGGTGAGAATCCACTCGAAAATTGTCATGCTTCAAGTCTGACGACCCTGGCGCCGAAGAACATCGCCCCAGAGATCCATTTACGCAATCGGGTAGTCATCCTCGAGGATGACTACCCGATCGGGGAAAACCAGGAGCGGGTCAGTGCCCGATGCCGACCTTCGCGTGGATTTTCTTCATCCACGCCGGCGCCCACCAGTTTGCTTCGCCCATGAGCTTCACCAGGGACGGAACGAGGAGCATGCGGATGATGGTTGCGTCGACGATCAGTGCCACGATCATGCCGACTCCGAGGAACTTCATTACTCCAAGACCTGACATGGCAAAAGCGCCCGTCACGACGATGAGGAGCAGTGCTGCGGCCGTCACGATGCGGCCCGTTCGCTCGGTGCCGAACTTGACGGCCTCTTCCGTTGTCGCGCCGTCGTTCTTCGCTTCGACCATGCGCGACATGAGGAAAACCTCGTAGTCGGTGGACAGTCCGAAGACAACGGCCAGGATCAGGACAACAAATGTTGCTTCGAGCGGTGTCTGGCTGACACCGAGAAGTTCGACGCCGTGGCCCTCCTGGAAGACGAAGGTGAGGACGCCGAAGGTGGTTGCCAAGCTCAAGGCAGCCATCAGCACAGCCTTGATGGGCAACACAATTGATCCGAAGGCGAGGAACAGCAGAATCAGGGTTGAACCGACCATGATCAGAATCATGACCGGCAACCAGTGCAGGACAGCGTTGTTGCCGTCGTCGACGGTGGCTTGCCCGCCGCCGACCAATAATTCGGCGCCGTCGGGCGCAGGTATCTCGCGTAGGTCGGTGACAGCGTCACTTTGGGACTGCGGCGTGGATCCTTCGCTGTAGAACGCTTGGATTGCGATCAGCGAGTTGGTGCTCGCGACGACGGTAGCCTGCGCGATGCCCTCGACTTGGCTTGCGGCTTCGGCTATTGCCGTGCCTTCGGCAGGGTTGAGTACGGTATCGCCCTCCGCCTGCAGGATCAGTGTTGCGCCGTTCCCGGTCTGGGGAAATTCGTTGACCAGCGTGTCCATTGCAGTACGAGCGGGGTCGTCGGTGGGCAATGCGGTGTACGAGAGTTCGCCAAGTCGCGCGCCCAGCAGCGGCGACGCCAGTACGAGAAGCAGGGTGACAATCGTGATCGATACGGCAACAGGTCGTTTCATCACCCACGTGACGACGCGACCCCAGAACCTGCGTGAACGTTCTTCTCCGCGTTGGGCTGCGCCCTTGCGCCACGTCAACGAGTTGATGCGGTGGCCCAGAATGGCAAGCAAGGCGGGTACCGCGGTCAGCGACAGTACTGCCGCGCTCAGCACGGCGGCGATGGCGCCGAACCCGAGTGAACGAATCACAGCTTGGGGGAACACGAGCATGCCGCTGAACGCGCAGATCAGCAGCAGCCCCGAGAACATCACGGTACGACCGGCCGTCAGGACCGTGCGGGTGGCTGCGGCACCCGGTTCGGAACCGGAGTTCAGTTCCTCGCGGTATCGCCCGACGACAAACAATCCGTAGTCGATGGCAAGGCCGAGCCCCAGCAGTGAGGCCACGTTGATCGAGAACGAACTGACCTCGGTGACCGACGTCAGAACTCGCAGTACGGCCAAGGCGCTCAGCACGCTCAGAACTCCGACAAAAACCGGTACGGCTGCAGCGACAAGACCGCCGAAGATGAAGACCAACAACACGAGGGTGATCGGGATGGCTATGGCCTCCGCGACAACAAGATCCTTCTCCAGCGTGGTGTTGAAGGCGACACCGACTACCGTGTTTCCAGCGAATTGTGCTTGCGCGCCTTCCACTTCGAGCGTGGGGAGCAGATCGGAAAAAGTGGCGGAGGTGACTCCGGAATCCGGTGCCAAGGTGATGGCAACCGCGCCCATCGTTCCGTCGTTGGAGACCAGATTTGCCTTGGTCGCGGCGTCGGCGGTCCAATACGACTTCACCGAGGCCGTCGGGACGTTGGCCGTGAATTCGTCGACGGTGGCTGTCACCGCCGGGCCGATGTCGTCGAGACTTCGGCCGTCGGTCGGTGTGTAGATCGCAATGATGTCCGCGGTTTGCGGTCCGAGGTTTTCCTCGACGATTGCTGCGACCTTCGCGGAGTCGCTACCCGGGTCGACAAACCCTCCTTGGCTGAGCTTTCCGAATACTCCGAGACCCCACACGCCACTGATCAGCACGATGAGAACTGCGAGCGAGAGCACCCACCATTTTCGGGAAACGACGGTTTGGGCCCAGCGTGTCATTGATCAACTCCGGTGAAATTTTCGGACATGGCCGTACCGACTGTATCGGGGGGAGGGATTCTGTATCCGGGGAGGGATTCTGGGCATGACACACCGTTGCCGCTGAACGTAAGTCACGTTCAGCGGCAACATCGGCTAATACCTGGTGCGTGGAGTCAGCGATTGTCCTTCTTGGCCTGACGCCGTGCACCGGCGGCGATACTGGACGCTTCGAACTTCTTCTTGCCCGGAGAACTACGAGTTTCGTCGACGCGAGCCTTGCCCGCGGACGCGACCTTTCCGTTACCCGTGTCGATGTCGCTGAAGGACGGTGCGTCCTTGCGAGCGCGACCCAGCCGCTCGTCCTTGAGCTCTCGGGCGCTCTGGCGCGAGACCGCTGCCAGCCGGCGGCTCACTCTGCTGAGCGCGTCTTCGAAAACTTCTGCTTTGCCGGCGTTGCGCGCATTTGCCGACTTACCGGATCCGCGTCCCTTCTTCTCGGCCACTTTTGCCGAACCCGCACGTCGGTACAACTTTGTGTACTTGTTGCGGGCTCGACGAATGCGCGTGTGCAGGGCGATCAGTTCGTCTTCGTCGAGTTCGGCAATCTGATCCTTTTTGGTCTCGAGGATCAACACGTATTCGTCCTCGGAAAGGGAATTCAGAATCTTTTTCACGTCTATTCCGATCTGTCCAGAGTTTCCGAATTTCGGTGGTACCGCATGCTAATCCTTTTTCGAGGTCCGTGGCGGAATACCGTGCTCTGGAGAGAGTCCGGAATGTACGCGGCGAGGCCGCCTGCGATTCGGTTCGGATGTGTCAGGCATACTGCTGGAAGCACTTGCAAGCCATGCGTGTGGGGGAAGCCGGTCCAATTCCGGCGCTGACCCGCAACGGTAGGTTCGTTCTCGAATCATCGAGAACGAATGAGCCCGAATGCCCGCCGCGTGGTGTGCGACATCCATTCGTCGTGGTCTACGAACCGGAAGTCCAGCGAGAGCACTGCCCGCGGATTCCCTATACGTGGTGGGTGTTCTCCCAGGATTCTCATTCGTGGCTCTGAGCCCTTTTGCGAGGTCCCGTGTCACTCAAGATTTCCCCCACCCGCGCCGTTGTCGTGTTGATCGCGACTGCGTTGATGGCCGCCGGTTGTTCGAAAGGTGAGGCAACCGAAAACTCTGCGTCGACGGAGTCGTTCGCTCAGCCGGTCAGCATCACCAATTGCGACCGTGAACTGGTCTTCGATTCGCCGCCGCAGAGAATTGTGTCCTTGAACGGCCATGTCACCGAAGCACTTATCGAGATCGGCGCGGGTGACCGCATTGTCGGACGGGCATACAGCGACAACCCGCCCACCGCGGAGACCGCCGAACAGTTCAATAAGATCCCCAGTCTGTCCGATACCTTCCCGAGCGCCGAGCAGATTCTGGACGTGGATCCCGACTTCGTTGTCGGCGGAATGACCAGCGCATTCAACGAGAAGCAGGGAAGATCACGCGACGCGTTTGCCGAGAAAGGGATCAATACCTTCCTCTTCTCGGAATACTGCGGCACCGGTTTCCCCGATATCGGACTGCTCGAGAACGACTACACCCAACTCGGCCGGGTCTTGGGTGTCGAGGATTCCGCTCGCGCCGTAGCCGAACAGATCAGCTCTGGCCTTGACGCAGTCCGCGCGTCGATCGGCGATGCCGCGCCGGTATCCGCGTTCTTCTACGACAGCGGTGAGGATGTTCCGACCACGATCGGTGGCGTCGGCGTCGGGCAACTGGTTGCCGAGTACTCCGGCGTGACAAACATCTTCTCCGAGGGTGCCAAGCCCTACATCGATGCAAGCTGGGAGGCTGTTGCCGAGCGCGCGCCCCAGGCGATCGTCGTCATCGACTACGGAGACAAGACAGCGGATCAGAAGATCGACTTCCTGCGGTCCCAGCCGTTGATGGCAACCACTCCGGCTGTCGCGCAGAACCGATTTGTCGTGGTGCCTCTTGCCGATCTCTTCGAGAGTTCCCGTTTGGTGCGCTCGGCACAGACCATTGCGAGCGCTTTCCATCCGGGTGCTGCTACTGCAGGCACTGACCCGGCGAAGTGACACTTTCACGTTCCGGTTACGGCGCTCTGCTGGCCGGACTGCTGGTAGCCCTGGCAGCCATGCTGGGGTTGGCGGTGTCGTTCGGGTCGGTGCGCATTCCCGTCGGTGACGTGTGGGCGATAGTCGGAGCACGCTTGGCGCCAGGGACTTTCGAGACCTGGTGGACGGCGGCGCGGGAGTCGATAGTGATCGACTCCCGCCTGCCGCGCGCCCTCACCGCTGCCGTGGTGGGTGCGTCGTTGGCGCTCTCAGGTGCGGTGGCACAGGCGGTCACCCGCAATCCGTTGGCCGATCCGTACCTTCTCGGTGTGTCGTCCGGCGCGGGTTTCATGGTGGTGCTGGTTTCCGTGCTGGGTATCGGTGTCGGTGTCCTGGGCGTTTTCACGATTCCCGTCGCGGCCTTTGTCGGCGCGATGATCCCGCTGTTCCTCGCCCTGGTGATCGGTGGCAGATACCCTCAGCCCACGGCGATCATCCTGGTGGGAGTTGCTCTGGCCCAGATCTTCTCGGCGCTCATCACGTTCTGCATTCTGGTTCTGGCCGACGATCGGCACGTGACGTCCGTGATGCACTGGATAGCAGGCGGATTCGGCGATTCGAGATGGTCGACGCTGATCTTCCCGACCGTCGCGCTTGTTGTCGTCGGAGTTGCGTTGCTGCTCAGCGCGCGTTGGATGGACGTCCTGCAGACCGGCGACGACGGCGCCGCAGCCTTGGGTATGAACGTGCGACGCTTCCGCGTGTTGTCACTGCTTGCGGTGTCCGTCCTGGCCGGCGCTGCGGTGAGCGTCGCAGGCGGCATCGGTTTCATCGGATTGCTGATTCCGCACCTTGCGGGATTTGTGGTGGGTACCAGAGCAATCCGTCTGCTTCCCGCCGCCGCATTGCTGGGCGCAGTGGCGATGGTGGCTGCTGACACGGTGGCACGCTCGGTGTCGGAATCGACAGAGCTCCCGGTGGGTGTGATCACTGCCTTGGTGGGAGCGCCGATATTCGTCTGGATGCTCTACCGGCAGTACAGGAGGTTGGAGCAGTGATTCTCGAACTCGTCGACACGCGGGCCCGGCTCGGAAATCGTGAGGTGTTGCACGGCATAGGTTTCCAGGCTTCCGCAGGTGAGATTCTCGGCTTGGTCGGCCCGAATGGCAGTGGCAAGACGACTGCGCTGCGTTGCTGTTACAACGCGCTGACTCCCAGCGGTGGTGCGGTGCTGATCGATCGGGTGGACGCGACGGCATTGTCGCGCAGGGAGATTGCCCGAACCGTCTCGGCCAGTGTTCAGGAACCGGCGGTGTCCGGTGGGCTTTCGGTGCGTGAATCCGTTGCTCTCGGACGCACGCCGCACCGAAATTGGCTGGATCGCACGACGGAGCGAGACGGCAACATCGTGGATCGGTGCATTGAACAGGTCGGTCTCGAGGCACTGGCCGGTAGGGACGTCGCGACGCTCTCCGGTGGTGAGCGTCAGCGCGTATCCATTGCCCGGGCGCTGGCGCAGCAACCGAAGATCCTGTTGTTGGACGAGCCGACCAATCATCTGGACCTGCGGCATCAGCTGATCGTGATGGAGCTGCTCACGGAGTTGGCGTCGCAGGGGTTGGCCGTCGTGGTCACGATGCATGATCTTCGCCTGGCCGTCGAATATTGCGATCGACTGGCGGTGCTCGAGGCGGGAAACTTGCGGGCGTGTGGGCCCACCGCTGCGGTGCTGGAAGAATCGTTGCTGGCCGAGGTATTCGGGATCAAGGCCCGCGTGGAGCACGGGGTGCGTCCGCGGATGGAGATTGTGGGGCTGGCGTGAATGACGAGATAGGCGCGATCTACGCGCGGATGGCGGCGGCGGTTCCGTTTTTCGAAAGCCTCGACGCTTATCCGGCGACCATCCCGGCCGAGGTGATGACGGACCCGGACTGGATGGCAGCGCGCGTCGCGGATACGGCAAAGCGGTGGGGAAGTGACGAGAGCCGGGTCAACGGCACTTTGTGGTGGTATTCGGCCAGTTCCACGTTGACCGGCATCCCGCTCGGAACGGGGTTGGTCACCGGTTTTGCCGCCGATCCGTCGCTGTCCGGGGCCCGGATTTTCCTGCGTGACGACGGCTATCTCGGGGGATTTGTTGCTGCTTCTCTCATCCCGATCACTGTCGGTGTTGACGAGTTGGCTCGGGCGATGCACGAGGCATTGACGCCTGTCATCGAGGTGCTGGCCGAGGTGTCCGGAGTGCGCGCGAAGGCGTTGTGGGCGATCACCACCGATTCCATTGCCAACCGCGCGCTCGATGCGGCAGGCGTACGCCGTGAGCGCGGAAGTGCCTGCGCTGCTGGATTGATCGATGCCCTCCGTAGTGCGGGCGCGCCCATTCCGCGGCCTCGTTTTGTGGATGTGAACGCGGGGGCGAACGCCGCGCGAGTGGAGAATCCGTTGACATCGGTGCCGGCGGGTCGACGACGGTTCACCCAGCGTGCGTCGTGTTGCCTGATCTACGAGGTGCCAGGCGAAGCCAAGTGCACCAGTTGCCCCAAGCGTGCGCCCGAGGATCGTGTGGGGTTGCTTGCCGCTCTTGTTTGACGGATGGCGGGTGAGCTGCCAAACTTGGAGGCATCGAACATAAGTTCGATGCACGATGCGTCTTCCCTCCCAGCATCGCGACTGTTCGCAAAGGCACTGTTCGCAATCGGTGAGGCAAGTATGGGCTGGGGTAATGGACCGCCGACGTGGTCCGAGATGGAACGAGTTCTGTCGGGACGCGCCGGCCGAGTCGAGCACGAAGATCTGTTTCCCGGGGACGGAAACGACAGCCCGGCATGGTCACGCAAGCGTGGGGAGTACACCGCCGGTGAACTCGCTCGCGGCAACAGCACCGTGCCGTACGCCGAACTTCACGCCCATTCTGCGTTCAGTTTTCTCGACGGCGCCTCACCTCCGGAAGAGTTGGTGGAGGAAGCCGTCCGACTGGGCCTGGAAGCTATTGCCGTCACCGATCACGACGGTTTCTACGGAGTGGTGCGGTTTGCCGAGGCTGCTCGAGAATGGGGAATGCGGACGGTGTTCGGGGCGGAGTTGTCCTTGGACTCCACACCGCGAGTGGGGGCGGCCGATCCCGGTGGGACGCACCTGTTGGTTCTCGCGCGCGGGCAGGAAGGCTATCGCCGGCTCTCCCGTGAGATCGCGGCAGCTCACCTGGCCGGTGGTGAGAAAGGGAAGTTGCAGTACAACTTCGACACCTTGACCGAAGCTGCGGGTGGGCACTGGCAGATCCTGACCGGGTGCCGGAAAGGTCATGTGCGGCAAGCTCTCACCGCCGGCGGGAAAAGCAGCGCCGCTGCGGCTTTGCGGGATCTGGTCGAACGTTTCGGCGCCGACCGGGTGGCGGTGGAGCTCACCCATCACGGGTTGCCGGAGGACGACGAGCGCAATGCTGTTCTGGCACAGCTTGCCGCCGAACAGGGATTGCGAACCGTGGCGACCACGGCGGCGCATTTTGCGGCGCCCCCGCGTCGCCGGTTGGCCATGGCGATGGCTGCGGTTCGCTCCCGGCAGAGTCTGGACGACGCCGCCGGATGGTTGGCTCCGACGGGTGGGGCGCACTTGCGTTCGGGTGAGGAAATGGCGTCGTTGTTCTCGCTCTACCCGGAGGCGGTCAGCGGAGCTGCCGAACTGGCCCGTGAGTGCGCTTTCGATCTGAGGCTCATCGCCCCCAAACTGCCGCCGTTCGACGTACCGCCTGGCCGCACCGAGGCGTCGTGGTTGCGTGAGCTCACGATGGCGGGGGCGTTGGATCGTTACGGGCCGCCCGAGGGTGCGGAGAAGGCGTATCGACAGCTGGAACATGAGCTGGCCGTCATCACGTCCTTGGACTTCCCCGGGTATTTCCTCGTTGTCCACGACATAGTTTCGTTCTGCAAGAACAACGACATCCTGTGCCAGGGACGAGGTTCCGCGGCAAACTCGGCGGTGTGCTACGCCATCGGCATCACCAACGTCGACCCGGTTCGTAACGAGCTCTTGTTCGAGAGATTCCTCGCACCCGAGCGCGACGGTCCGCCGGACATCGACGTGGACATCGAATCCGACCGCCGCGAAGAGGCAATCCAGCACGTGTACACCAAGTACGGCCGCGAGTATGCCGCACAGGTGGCCAACGTCATCACCTATCGAGGGAAATCGTCGGTGCGGGATATGGCTCGGGCACTGGGCTTTTCGCAAGGACAGCAAGACGCGTGGAGTAAGCAGGTCGGACGGTGGGGCGGCATCGACAAGAACGCCGAGACGGATATACCGCGCCCGGTGCTGGAACTGGCCGCACAGATCGAGGGGTTTCCCCGGCACCTCGGTATCCACTCCGGCGGCATGGTCATCTGCGACCGCCCGATTGCCGACGTCTGCCCGGTGGAGTGGGCGCGCATGGCCAATCGCAGTGTCCTGCAGTGGGACAAAGACGACTGCGCTGCCGCAGGTCTGGTCAAATTCGACCTCCTGGGCCTGGGAATGCTCTCGGCCCTGCACTACATGATGGATCTGGTAGCCGAGCACAAAGGCGTCACCGTTGATCTGGCGCAGTTGGATCTGCAGGAAACTGCGGTGTACGAGATGCTCCAGCGGGCAGATTCCGTGGGAGTGTTCCAGGTGGAATCGCGTGCGCAGATGGCGACGCTGCCGCGTCTCAAACCGCGGAACTTCTACGATCTGGTCGTCGAGGTTGCCCTTATCCGGCCCGGTCCGATCCAAGGTGGGTCGGTGCACCCCTACATTCGTCGGCGCAACAAACTCGAACCTGTCACCTATGATCATCCCTCGCTCGAAAAGTCCCTGAAGCGCACACTCGGTGTTCCGTTGTTTCAGGAACAGTTGATGCAGATGGCCGTCGACGTCGCGGGATTCACGCCGTCCGAGGCAGACCAACTGCGTCGAGCCATGGGGTCGAAGCGTTCCACCGAGAAGATGGAACAACTGCGCGCGCGGTTGTATCAGGGAATGCGCGACCTTCACGGAATCGATGACGCAGTTGCCGACCGTATCTACGAGAAGTTGTACGCCTTTGCCAATTTCGGTTTCCCGGAGAGTCATTCGCAGAGTTTTGCCGCACTCGTCTTCTACTCGTCGTGGTTCAAACTGCATCATCCGGCAGCGTTCTGCGCCGGACTGCTCCGGGCTCAACCGATGGGGTTCTATTCACCGCAATCGCTTGTCGCCGACGCCCGCAGGCACGGGGTGCGAGTGCACGGTGCGGACGCCAACGTCAGTCTGGCGCATGCCACCGTCGAAGCGGCGGGGCTCGAAGTGCGATTGGGGCTGGGCGACGTGCGCAGTATCGGTGACGCACTGGCCGAGAAGATCGTAGAACAGCGCACTCTCGGCGGGCGGTTCACGTCATTTCTCGATCTGACCGGAAGAGTGGAACTCACGACGGCACAAGCGGAATCGCTGGCGACGGCCGGTGCGCTCGGTAGTTTCGGAATTTCGCGAAGAGAAGCGTTATGGGCTGCGGGCGCTGCAGCGGGGGAGCGCCCTGATCGACTACCCGGGATGGGGGCATCGGTCACTGCCCCCACCTTGCCCGGTATGAGCGACGTCGAACTGGCGGCGGCCGACGTGTGGGCTACCGGAGTATCTCCCGACACTTATCCGACGCAGTTCCTCCGCCCGCAACTCGACGCGCTTGGCGTGGTCCCGGCGTCCGGGCTGCTCGACGTTGCGGACGGTGATCGAGTGTTGGTCGGGGGAGCGGTCACACACCGTCAACGCCCGGCAACCGCGGGGGGTGTTACGTTCATCAACCTCGAAGACGAAACCGGGATGGTCAACGTGGTGTGTTCGGTGGGGTTGTGGGCCAAGTACCGAAAGCTGGCCAATACGGCGCCGGCGCTCCTCATCCGGGGGAGAGTGCAAAACGCAGAAGGCGCTGTGACCGTCGTGGCAGACCGGATGCAGCGCATGGACCTCCGTGTCACGGCGAAGTCTCGGGATTACTGCTGACAGCGCAAACGATTAGCGTATCCAGCGCATGTTTGGCAATTTAGTTGATGAAATTCACCCCCGATATCACCCTTTTGGTGATTGGCGTCGACGTGGTGTCATTCACCCCCGGTTTCATCCTTTCTTTCTCATTCTTTGCCTTGTTGTTCGAGTATCTTTTCGGTGTCCATGGACTCGTCGAGGCAACTGTGGGCGTCCGTCGGGAAATTTTCGTCGCAGCGCGCGCATGGTGAGGTTTCGGGCTTCCCGCTAGGGACCTTCGGCGATGCTCGACCGTTCGCGGTGGTGTGGTGCATCGTGGTGTGCGGGTAAGTGGTCTTCGACCGAAATGCGGTTTAGCTGGTCTTTTGAGCGAAAATGCAGGACAACCCGGCGGCGAATATCAGTCCGATGGGCAGGCCGGAGTTGATACAGAAGTGAGTGTCGCCCAAAAAATGGGACGAAAGTCACATTGACGGCAAATGGTCCTAAATCGGGCATGGGAGGAGACGTTTCCTCTGGCAGTTGTCTGCGAGTTACCCGTGAATCTGCTGGCAGTGGGTATTTCTTGATAGCGCGTCGATTTGTGCGGAAAAGAAATACGGAACTTTTGGATTCCAAACCTCTGGAATCGAGCAATTTTCGCGCTGGTTTTTTTAATAGGAACGACGTAGCGTCCATCCGTGCAATCAATCAGCTAGTTGAGTAGTGAAGTACAGGCAAGTGAAGTACAGGGCCGGGTTCCGGACTGGGGAAGCCGGAACACGGTGCGAAGGGGCGGGATTCATCCCGCGGAGGGAAATCATGTCGGAACACAAGGGCCTGTGGGCTGACGCCTGGTCCGGGTTGGGGACCACGCACGGCGCTCGGCCTACGGTTCGGCCTACACGGCCTCGCCGCCTGAATCACGTATTCGAAGCAAGTGCGGACTCCGTTCCGGACGCAATCGCGCTCGAGTGCGATGGATTTGCGATCACCTACCGCCAACTCGAAGATCGATCGAATCAGTTGGCGCACATGTTGATCGGTGAGGGTATCGGGGTCGGCTCACGTGTAGCGATCTTCCTGAACCGCTCGGTAGATACCTATGTAAGCCTATTGGGCGTGCTCAAAACCGGCGGCACCTTCGTGCCGATCGATCCAGGTGCACCGTCCGATCGTGTTGCGTACGTGGTCGAAGATGCCGGAGTTCAGCTTGTGCTGACCTCGACAGAGTTGGAGCCGAACGCCGAGGAATGCAACGTCGCGCGGCTTACCCTCGACACGAACGTGGCGGTGTTGAACTTCCAGCCACAGCATCGGCCGACCCTGGATCCGCAATCGGACCCGGACCCCGCCTGCTACATCCTGTACACGTCTGGTTCGAGTGGTCGACCCAAAGGCGTCGAAGTTGCCCAGTCGAGTATCTGCAACTTTCTCGACGTGGTTCCCGACGTCTACGATGTTCGGCCGAATGATCGTGTCTACCAGGGTATGACGATTTCCTTCGACTTCTCGATCGAGGAAATCTGGCCCACCTGGGCCCGCGGCGCAACCATCGTCGCCGGACCGACGGACAGTCGGCGACTTGGCGGCGAGTTGGCGGATTTCCTCGAAGAACGCGCCATTACGACGCTGTATTGCGTACCGACTCTGCTCGCCACGATCCCGCGCGATCTGCCCAAGATTCGTAATCTGCTGGTCGGCGGTGAAGCGTGCCCGCGTGAGCTGGTGGAACGGTGGGCGCGTCCGGGGCGCAAGATCCTCAACACGTACGGGCCCACCGAGGCAACTGTTACCGCAACGTGGGGTGAACTCCTGCCAGGTCGGACGGTGACGATCGGTCGCCCACTCCCGACGTACTCCGTCGTCATTCTCGACGAAGCTCGCGGGCTGGTACCCCACGGTGAGGTGGGCGAAATCTGCATCGGCGGACGCGGTGTTGCGCGTGGTTATGTCGGACGCCCCGACCTGACCGCCGACAAATTCATCGATCACTTTTCCGTGCCGGCGGGCCAGAAGCTCTACCGGACCGGCGATCTCGGACGCTGGACGTCCGACGGTGAGATCGAATATCTGGGCCGCGCCGATGCCGAGGTCAAGATTCGTGGTCACCGAGTTGATCTCGGTGAGATCGAAAGTGTTCTCCTGGAACACCCGTC
This sequence comes from Rhodococcus globerulus, assembly GCF_019334125.1. Classification (NCBI taxonomy): domain Bacteria; kingdom Bacillati; phylum Actinomycetota; class Actinomycetes; order Mycobacteriales; family Nocardiaceae; genus Rhodococcus; species Rhodococcus globerulus. The sequence continues at coordinate 1,914,547 of NZ_CP079698.1, read as the reverse complement.
GGTGTCGGAAGCCGTGGTGGCGCTGGTCGCCGCATCGGAAAACGAGACGCCGTCGGAACTGTGCGCGTACATGGTGCTGGTCGACCCGATCGAGGACGAGTACCTGGTCGGGGAACTCGCCAAGGCGGTGTCGCAACGACTTCCGGCGTACATGGCGCCCGCATTTGTCGACTTCATCCCCGCATTGCCCGTGATGCCCAGCGGCAAAGTAGATCGATCGAAGCTCCCGGAACCGACCCGGCGACGTTTCTCGGCTCCGACAGGCCCGGTAGTCGAACCCCGGAACGAGCAGGAAGTAGCGGTTCGCGATATTTGGGCGCGGGCGTTCGGCATACCCGCAGACGAGATGTCGGTCGAAGCAAACTTCTTCGAAGATCTTGGTGGCCATTCGCTGCTGGCAGCAACGGTTATCTCTGCCCTGCGTGAAAGTGGCATCGGCGCAACTCCCTCGATCCGAGATCTGTACAGCCATCCCACTGTTCGCTCGATCACGCACGCGCTGGCAGCAGTGGGCTCCCAGCATCCGATTGCCCCGAATGTTGCTGTCAAACACACGGATACGGAAGTGGCTCGCGCCGGAGGCATCCAGTTGGCAGTGATCTATGTGTTCCTGCTGATCACGACGCTTCCCGTCTCGTACGTCTACACGAAGAACGACGGTTTTGTGTCGGTGCCGGTTCTGTTCGAGATGTTGGCAGCCATCATGCTCACGTATCTCTGCGTGCGCTGGTTTCTTCCGGTCATCAGTGCGCGCCCACTTGCCGCAGGAATCAAGCCTGGGCGATACAAACTCTGGGGTCCGACGTATCTGCGGCTGTGGACACTCGACCTGCTCCTCGCGGTCGGTGCTTTGCCCGTGGTCAGCGGATCGCCGTTGATGTCGATCTATCTCCGCATTCTCGGTGCGCGCGTCGGGCATCGCACTACCATCGCGACGTCCTCGATATCGTTGCCGACACTGGTCGAGATCGGAGACGGCGCATCGATCGGTTACGGTGCGACCATCCGGCCGTGGCGCGTCGAATCCGGTTCGGTGACGGTGGGGAAGATCGTCATCGAATCGGGTGCATTTGTCGGTGCAAACGTGGTGCTCGAACCTGGATCGACCGTCGGGGTACGCGCCGCACTCGGTGATCAGTCGCTGCTTCCGTCCGGGCACATCGTGCCGCAGGAGGCCAGGTGGGCAGGATCGCCGGCAGTACCGACCGAGTTCTTGGATCCGGCGGTCGAAACTATGATGCGAGCCGAAAGTGTCCGTGCCCGTTGGAAAGTGCGTCACATCCTCGCAGCACTCGCCGGTCTGACGGCACTCGAAGTGGGTGCCATCGCCCTGATGGTTCCCGGTATCGCACTGGTCTGGGGCGCCCTCCTGGCATGGGGTGTGTTGGCGGGACTGGTGGCGACGTTGTTTACCGGACCCATTTTCGTGATCACTGTCTGTGTTTTTGTTGCCGTGAACAAACGACTCGTTCTTCGCAATGCACCTGCGGGAATGCATCCTGTCCGCTCGGGTCTTGGTATCCGCAAGTGGATGGTCGACAAGTTGCTCGAGTTCAGTTTGCTGTTCACGAACTCGCTGTACGCAACGCTGTATACCGCGCCGTGGTTGCGGTTGCTCGGGGCGGACATCGGTCGCGGAGCAGAAGTCTCCACCGTGTCGCATATCGACCCGGACATGCTCACCGTCGGCAAGGACAGCTTCATCGCCGACATGGCCAGCGTGGGAAGTGCGAGCTTCGCAAACGGCCGGATCATGTTCCAGCCCACTCGAATCGGCGAACGCACCTTCATCGGTAATGCCGCGGTTATCCCGTCGGGTATGGAGATCGGCGACAATGCGTTGATCGGTGTCGCGACGGTGCCGCCTGTGAACGGTGTTCCGGAAGGCACGTCGTGGCTCGGTTCGCCCGCTATCTACCTGCCGAACCGTCAGGACAGCGGAGATTACGACGACGCGCTCATCTATACGCCGCCGCAGGATGTAGTGCGTGACCGCTACGTGATCGAGTTCTTTCGCGCCACCTTGCCACCCACAGTTCTCGGCGTGAGCTTCTACCTCTATCTGTTGGTCTTGTCCTCCTTGGCATTCGGGCGAGCACTTCCCGTTCCGGCCCTCGTTGCGCCGCTGGTCGCGATGGCGTCGAGCCTTGCGGTGATCGGATTCTGCGCGGCGGTGAAGCGAAACACCGTGGGACGCTACGAACCTCGGGTTGAGCCGCTGTGGAGTAAGTTCGTCCGACGGTCCGAATTTGCGACCGGGCTCTATGAAAGCGCTGCTGTGCCGATTGGCGTCGGGATGCTGGTGGGTACCCCGTTCCTGCCGATGGTGCTGCGCTGGTTCGGCACGACAATCGGCAAGCGAGTGTGGTTCGGAACCACCTATCTCACCGAATTCGATCTCGTCCACGTCGGCGACGACGCCACTATCGGAACCGAGTCGTCGCTGCAGACACACCTGTTCGAGGACCGTGTCATGAAGATGTCCACGATCACCATCGGCGATGGCGCCAGCATCGGGACACGATCGATCATCCTCTACGACACGGTTGTCGGCGAGGAAGCCTCACTCAGTCCGCTGTCGTTGCTCATGAAGGGCGAAGAGCTTCCGGCGCGGACGAGTTGGCGCGGAATTCCCGCTGAGGGGATTCGCGCCGACGACAACTCGACTGTTCTCCTCGAGAAAGCTGTCCTCGAGAAAGCTGTCACCGACCAAGCTGTCACCGACATCGTCGTCGCGCAAGGAGTGTCCGCATGAAATGGGTATCGCTGTCTCAGAACAAGACCCGTCGAAGCACGACCTACAGCACGCGGCCGCACCCGCGGGCACTCGTGTACCGCGGCCCCGCGTCGTTACCGGGGTGCCCGGAAGCCGTCGCAGATCTGTTGTCGTCGAGCGCCTGGAACTTCGACGTGCGCTTTGTCGGACCGGACGAGGAGTTGCAGATCGACGATTCCACGCTCCATTCGGCGGCGCTATACGCACAACCCGGCGGCGGTGACCTGGACAGGGCGTTCACGCACCTGCGCCGCCATGTTCCGGCGATTCAGCAATTCGTCCGATCCGGTGGACGGTACTTGGGATTCTGCCTCGGTGGTTACCTCGCGGGCCGCAGCCCCGGGTTCGAACTGTTTCCCGGTGATGCAGACCAGTACGTCGCGTTGCAGAACGCCGAAGTGCACGACACAAAAGGTGCTGTACTCGAGGTGGATTGGAGCGGCCAGATCGAGGAAATGTACTTCCAGGACGGACCGTACTTCTCACTCGACCGGCATTACCGGGATTACTACGATTCCGAGGCAGCGATTCTCGCGCGGTATCAGAACGGAAGTATCGCGGCTTTGAAGATCGACTACGGCAAAGGTCGGGTCGGGGTAGTCGGGCCGCATCCTGAAGCCGACGAATCCTGGTATCAGGGTGACGGTTTGCGGGCACCCGAGCACCTCGCCACCGACCTGGGGTACCGCTTGATCAACGCGGTGATGACCCGATGACAGCCAGTCCGCTCGCGCCGACGGAGCAGATCCCGGTAGTGGAAAAACAGCGACTTCTCGGGATCGACGCCGCCCGCGGTATTGCCCTGCTTGGCATGATGGCCGTCCACTCACTGATCGCCGTGAGCGACGACGGATCCCCGACACTGTCCTACGGCATTTCGGCAGGGCGATCGTCTGCGTTGTTCGCAGTCCTGGCCGGTGTGGGAATTGCCTTCACGACCGGTCGCGCGCGGGTGGAACGTGGTGATCGTGGTGCCACCGCAGCGTCACTGGCAGCGCGTGCCGCGGTGGTCGGGGCCATCGGATTGATCATGGGATACACCCACGCGGAACTAGCCGTGGTGATCCTGCCGTACTACGCGATCCTTTTCGTGATCGCTATCCCGCTTGTCTTCTTGCCTACCCGTGCAGTTGCAGCACTCGGCCTGCTGATCGCTCTTGTCGTGCCGGCCGTCATCGAATTTTTCGGGACATCGCTCCCCGCACCGAGCTTGGACAACCCGACGCTGGTCGGCATTATCGAGAATCCACTCGGATGGACCGTCGAACTGCTGTTGAACGGGGAGTTCCCGGCTCTTCCGTGGACTGCGTACATGTGTGCCGGTATCGTCATCGGCCGGTTGAAGCTGACATCTGCGAACGTGGCCGGTTGCTTGTTGGTGTTCGGCGCTGCACTTGCAGTCGGCACGCGAATTCTGTCCGAGGTCTTGATCTTTCATCTCGGCGGACTGGAACACCTCATGGCGGGCAGCGAATTGTCGCGCGAGGAAATTCTCGACATCATCGCCTACGGCGCCGACGGTTCGGTGTTCGGTTCGACGTGGTGGTGGCTTGCCGTCGACGGCCCGCACAGCAGTACGCCGCTGGACCTGTTGGGGACGATAGGGTCGTCAATGGCCGTGATCGGGGCGATGCTGTTTCTCGGCCACCTGGCGGGGACAAAACTGGATACGTTGGTCAAAGTCGTGATGGTGCCCTTGGCTGCCGCCGGATCGATGACCTTGACGCTGTACGTGCTTCACATCTGGTTCATCAATTCGAACTACGACACGTACGGCGCGTGGACGGGGTACATCCTGCAGGTTCTGGCCGCTTTTGCCATCGGACTTTTTGTGAAGTTGACTACCGGGCGTGGACCGTTGGAAGCGTTTGTGACGATGGTGGCAAATCGAAGCAAGCGGGCTGTTACGGAGAGGGCGTCCACAACTTCTCCGGCGCACCACGCCTGACCGTATCGATCAGATCGTGGCCCAGGTCGAATCGGATTCCGTCCGGATTGGTGAGACCGCGTGTGTACCAGGACCGCTCGGCTTCCGGGTGTGGTCCGACAACGCCGACGCGTCCGAGGCCGAAGTCGCTGACCACGGCTGCGACCTTGCCGTTGCGGTAGCGGGCCAGTACCTCCACCGGGGCGTCGTCGCGCAGTACGAAGATAGGGCCGTCCTGGAAGAACATCGTGCGTTCCTCCTCGCGCCAGGTGACGTTCACGATCGTGTTGCCTGTTGTGTCGATCTCGGACTTGCGGGACGAGATATACCGAGCGGTGTCTCCCGGCAGCAGTCCGAAACCCGGTGTGGCCCCGGCCAAGTAGCCGCCAAGGCAGAAGCCGAGATAGTGTCCGCCGGTTCGGACCCACTCGCGGATCGACTCCGCGTGTTGTTCCATGTGGACCCATGCCGCCGACAGTTCCCCGCCGCCGGGTTGTGCATAGAGCGATGCACTCGCCAACGCTGCTGTCGTCAACGGAACATCTTCGTCCGGACCGCAGAACGTCACGTCGTACGGATCGGACGAGGATTCGAGTAACCGACCAACCGCCTCGGGACAACCGGGTGATGATGCCGGCCCGCGGTAGACCAAGGCGCGCCGGGGACGGATTCGGGTGGAATCGGCTGACGCGACAACAGTTCCGCCGATGGTGATCAGCGCAGCGGCCGAGACGAGGAAGGTGCGGCGATTCATCGCGTGATCAGTTCAGCTTCGCCCGGCAATCATGGGTTCACTTTATCGAACTCGTGGTTCGGCCAGGTCGTCGCGTCCGCTGCCGGTGGCACCCGCGTACCGTTACGGCAGAGCTAGGTTACCGAGGAAACCGGGAACCGCCGACACGAGAGTAGGACTGCGCACAATGTTGGAAGTCGATATCACTGCACTGGAAGCGGCACTGGCGGCAGGTGAGCCGTTGATCGATGTGCGGGAGGCAGACGAGTTCGCCCAGGTGCGTGTTCCCGGTGCCGTACTGATCCCGATGAGCGAGTTCGTCTCACGCATGGGCGAGATCCCCGATGCCGAGACGGTGTACGTGATCTGCGCAGTCGGTGGCCGCAGTCTCCAGGTTGCCGAGTACCTCCAGGGTCGCGGCATCAACGCTGTGTCCGTACGTGGTGGAACGATGGAGTGGCACCAGTCCGGGCGCGAGGTCGAAACCGGCGCCGTCTAAGCGGGCGCGGGCAACGCTCCGCTACGGATGGAGTTCACGGTGCGCGCTGCCACTGTGGCCCAGATCGGGATGAGCGCAAGCAGCAGCGCAGCGGCAACCGCGAGGATCAGTTGTGAACCGGTGGCGATACCAAAAGCGTTGGCGCCGACGGCACAGGCTCCGATCGGGAAGGTGAAACTCCACCAGCCGAGCGAGAACGACAACCCGCCTCGCAGGGCTCGGATCGTGACCGTCGTGACGGCGATGAACGCCACCACGCCGAGTGCGCCGACTACGGTGCCGTACACAAGCCCGAAGGTGTGCAGGGCGTCGGCGGTGTCTGCGGCGACGGCGTGGCGTGCTGCGTCGGCCAGGAGATTGGCGGCGCCGATCGACTGGCCGATCACGCCGAGCGGGATCCACAGTGACGGAATGGCATTGAACGGAATTGCGTCGACGCCGCGAGCACGGTTGTCGGCGAACTGCCGAGCGACGGCTGTGGCGATGATCAGTGCGGCCGAGAGCGCCAGCGCGAACATCACGTAACAGAACACGAGAACCGACGTGCGGAGTGCACCTTCAGTCAGGTGTGTTGTCACCGCCGCTCCTGTCGTCGCGGAAACCATCGGCGGTACGACGGGCATGAGCCAGAACGGCATGGCCGTCGCCATGCCGGCGTCGCGGACCAGACGGACCATCATGACGACATAAGTGCACAAGCCCAGGGTTGTGCCCAGCACCCAGAGAGTTATCGAGATTGTCACCGCCGCGCTGTGGCCGAGATAGTTCGCGCCGGTGACACCGGTCGCGGACCCGACTGTCACCAGGGCCATTGCCACCGCGCCGTAGAACGGGAACATTGCGGGGCTACGGAGGTAGGCGAGTGCAAAATCGCGGTGGGTGATCCAATGCGCGGCAAACGCGCCGATCAAAGCGATCAGGATGGCTGCGGCGAGGAACCAGAAGAGATCCGCCACCACGTGTAGTGCTGCGACCTCGTGTTGGAGAGACGCCGCTGCCACCGACACGATTCCCGTTCCCATCGCCGCCGCAAACCAGTTCGGGGTGATGTGGGCAAATGCAGACGGGGTAGCGGTGCTCATGCATTCCAGTGTGTCGGTGTCGGGTTTGCCGACGGTAGATGGCCTGTTGTTGAATGCCCACAAATGGCGCTTGTGGGTCTAATCTGAACGCATGTCGCTGTCCCCGCGAGTCCCGGAACTCAGCGCCCTCGACGTCCTTCTGTCCGTGGGCCGCTTGGGAAGCATGGGCGCTGCCGGTCGGGAGCACGGACTCAGTCAACAGGCGGTCAGCGCCCGGGTTCGATCGGTTGAACGCCAACTCGGGATCAAAGTCTTCGATCGTGCCGCAACCGGTGTTCGCCCGACGGCTGAAGGTGGGCTGATTCTCGAATGGGCTAGTCACATACTCGTTACCGCAGAAGAGATGGCGTCCGGTGTTGCTGCGCTGCGCGGCGAACGTGACGCGGCTGTCACGGTTGCGGCAAGTATGACCATCGCCGAGTACCTCGTACCGGGGTGGACGGTAGCCATGCGCCACAAGTTCCCCAGCGTCGTAGCTTCGGTCAGTCTCCACAACTCTTCCGACGTCTCCGCGCAGGTTCAGGCCGGCCGAGCCGACATCGGTTTTGTCGAAGGCCCGGACGTGCCGAGCTCACTCGCGTCCTGTGAAGTGGCGCGTGACCATCTGGTTGTTGTCGTGCCGCCAAATCACGAATGGGCCAACGGCGCTCCCGTTCCGGTGGAGGAGTTGGCCCGCACGCCCCTCATTCAACGGGAATCGGGATCCGGCACTCGAATGACCCTCGAAAACGCGGTACCTGATTGTGCGCCACCACTTCTGGAACTGACCTCGTGCACCGCCGTCAAGGCCGCTGTCGTTGCGGGCAACGCGCCGGCCGTGTTGTCGTCCTTGGCGGTTGCCGCTGATCTCACCGACGGCCGATTGGTTGCCGTCACCGTCGAAGGTCTGCGGATGCCCCGCAGATTGCAGGCAGTCTGGGATCCGGTGCGAGGATTGCGCGGCGCGGCGCGGGATTTCCTCGACATCGCACTCGGTTCCAACACTGCTGTTCACTCGCGCTGAGGCTCAGACAGCACCCTTGAATCCGTGTTGACGCCACGCTTCATAGGTGACCAACGCCGCTGCGTTGGAGAGATTGAGTGAGCGTCGGCCGGGGAGCATCGGGATACGCAGACGCTCGGTGATGTGCTCGTCAGCCAGGACTTCTTCGGACAAACCCGTCGGTTCGGGACCGAAGAGCAGAACATCACCGGGTTCGTACGCGATATCGGTATACGGGACGGTTGCATGTGCGGTGAAGGCAAACACCCGTGCCGGGGTTACGGCCTCCCACGCTGCAGTTAGGTTCTCGTGGACAGTCACGGTCGCCAAGTCGTGGTAGTCCAACCCCGCTCGCTTGAGCTTCGGTTCGGACAGGTCGAACCCGAGTGGGCCCACCAGGTGAAGTTCACAACCGGTTCCCGCGACCATGCGGATCGCGTTACCGGTATTGGGTGGGATGCGGGGCTCGTGGAACATGACTCGGAACACCACAAAACCCTACCGCGCATGCCATTGGCGGCCGCGATGTCGGGGTTTTTCCCATTCAGTTACCAAACTGCAAAGTTTGTGGGAATCTGATTGCCGCATTCTTCTCAGAACGGACAAAATGAACACTCCTGCCGGTTGGAATCCCGACCCCTTCGATCCGACGATCGACCGCTACTGGGACGGCCAGCAGTGGACGGCACAAACCCGCCCAAAAATTGTCGACGCCCCGACGCAGGTGTTCGGAGCACCCGGCTCGCCGCAGCAGGATCCCACGGCACCGGACGACCAGAAACGGCGCAAGTGGCCGTGGATCGCGGGCGTTGCCGCAGCCGGGGTTGCGGTAATCGGAATTGCGGCAGGGACGGGAGGCTCCGAAGAGTCGAAGACCCCGGCGGCGACTTCCTCGACGACAGTGGCAGCGACAACTACGCAGGCAACGACAACGACCACAGTCAAGCCCACAACCACGACCGTCGCGCCGGCGACCACCACGACGGTGGCTCCGACTACGACGACAACACTCGCCATAGTCCCGTTGGTGCCGCAGGTAACCACAACGACCCAGTACGTTCCGCCGCCTCCCGTCTATACGCCGCCGAAGACGACTGAGCCCGCGTACATTCCGCCGCCGGTCAAGGTACCGAATGCGGGCGTGAAGTACGCCAACTGTGACGAGGCAAGGGCTGCTGGCGCGGCACCGATACTCAGGGGTGAACCGGGATATGCGCCGAAGCTCGACCGTGACAATGACGGAATAGCCTGCGACAAATAGCCGAGTGTGATGCTGTCGGTGGTTCGGGGCAGTATGTAAGTCATGCCCCTCGAAGAATCCGACAACGTTGTCGGCGAAGACTATTCCGATGCACGATTGCCGGGAAAGGTGTGGCGCCAGCGCACGTTCACCAATTGTGTGTTCCGTGACGCAGACCTGACTGGCATGACGACGGAATCGGTGGTCTTCGACAATTGTGACTTCACCGGCGCAGATCTGGGGGAGTCGGAGCACATCGGTAGCGCGTTCCGTTCGTGCAACTTCGCGCGGACCAGCCTGTGGCACAGCACCTTCCGAAACTGCACTTTGATGGGATCGACGTTCGACGGATGTCGCATCCGGCCGTTGACGCTCGACGAGGTGGACTTCTCGCTCACCTCGTTGGGTGGCGCGGATCTGCGGAGGATCGACTTCACGTCATGCCGCTTCCGCGAAGCGAATCTCGTGCGTACGGATATGCGTGATGCGATTCTGGTGTCGGCGGATCTGTCGGGCGCTCGTACCGGTGGACTCAAACTCGACGGCGCGGACCTGCGCGGCGCGCGCGTCGATCCGGGTCTGTGGACGTCTGCAGTCGTGGCAAACGCCAAGATCGAATTGATGCAGGCGGTGGCGTATGCGTCGGCGCACGGTTTGGTTGTCGACCTGTAGATGCAACCGGTCAACAGCGGGAGTTACCGCTCCAGGCGTTCCTCCAGCCGAATCGTCACGAGGTCACCGACGTCTTTGCCGATGGCTGTGCGGATGTCGGCCTTGACCGGGAGCTTGTGAGTGCCGTCGCCCAAGGCCATGAACGAACTCTGAAACGGATGTCCGTCGATTGTTCCGCGCACCTTGACCAGTCCGCGGGTACGGAAGTATTCGGCGGACTCCGGCCAGATCACGTATGTCCAGCCACCTTTCGCGTCACTTTTGCGCAGTGTGGCGGTGAATACCTTGTCCAACAACATGGTGGCATGCCCTTTCGGTTGGTCAGCGAATGAATTCTCGGGCCAGCAGATCCATGAGCAGTCCGTCCTTCCACTCGCCGTGACGATCGCGTGAGTACTCGCGCATCACCCCGACGTCCCTGAACCCGACCGATCGATAACACGCGATTGCCGCCGTGTTCTCCACTTCCGGATCGATGATCAATCGGTGGAACTTCAGATCGTCGATCAGGTGCGCACACAGAACGCGTATCGCCTCACGACCGAATCCGCGGCCGTGGACAGCCGGATCGAGAAAGAGATCGAGACCGGCGTGGCGGAAGTCCGGGTTGTCGTCGTCGGCGTACCACTGGATGAATCCGATCAGGTTCCCGTCGTGGAAAATGCTGTAGCGAATGGTGCCGGGCTCCGGAGCGGCAGGCCAGTCGTCGGCTGGATTCTGCCACCATTCGGCCACATCGGGATGCAGATGGATGGCCCGCAGACGGGCATGATGATCGGCGGCGACGGGTGCAAGAACCACCCTCGGACCGCGTAGTTCCGGAGCCGTTGTCACGCATCGACCCTAACCTGGAACAATGGTCGCCGTGACTGCAACGATCCTGGACGGTAAAGCTACCCGCGACGAAATTTTCGAAGACCTGAAGGTGCGGGTGAACGCGCTGAAGGCAGCGGGTATCACGCCCGGACTTGGCACCATTCTCGTTGGTGACGACCCGGGATCCGCAGCGTACGTGCGCGGCAAGCACAACGACTGCGCCAAGGTCGGCATCAACTCCCTGCGCCGTGACCTGCCTGCCGACATCACACAGGAGCAGCTCAACGCCACCATTGACGAACTCAACGCCAATCCCGAGTGCACCGGATACATCGTGCAGTTGCCGCTGCCCAAGCACCTCGACGAGAACGCAGCGCTCGAGCGCATCGATCCCGACAAGGATGCCGACGGCTTGCACCCGGTGAACCTCGGCCGTCTGGTTCTCGGCAAGGAAGCTCCGCTGCCGTGTACGCCGCGCGGAATCCTGCACCTGCTCCGCCGCTACGAGGTGCCGATCGCCGGCGCTCACGTCGTTGTTGTCGGCCGCGGTGTCACCGTCGGCCGCCCTATCGGACTGTTGCTGACGCGTCGTAGCGAAAACGCCACCGTCACGCTGTGCCATACCGGTACCCGTGATCTGGCTGCCGAGGTTCGTCGTGCAGACATCGTCGTTGCTGCCGCCGGCGTTCCCGGACTCATCACCGCCGACATGGTCAAGCCGGGCGCTGCTGTGCTCGACGTCGGAGTCAGCCGCACCGACGACGGTTTGCGTGGTGACGTTGCTGCCGACGTCAACGACGTTGCGGGCTTCGTCTCGCCCAATCCCGGTGGAGTGGGCCCGCTGACCAGGGCGTTCCTGATCACCAACGTGGTGGAGCGCTCCGAGCGAGTTCTGGCCGGAGCCTGACGACATGACCTCACCGGTTGGCCTCGTGAAGAAGAATTTGCCGATGATCACGGTTCTCGCCGTGATCGCAGCCGCGGTTGTTCTTGTCCTGGCCGACCGGTGGCGTCGCGGTTCGCTGGTCTTGGGGGTGGCGGTCATTATCGGTGCAGCTGCCCGCTGGTGTTTCCCACAGAATCGCGTGGGACTGCTCGCGGTGCGCGGCAAGAAGTTCGACACGGCGGCCATGGGCGTCATGGGTGCGTTGATCGTCTCGCTTGCTCTGACCATCGATCCGCTCGGCACGGACTGAGTCAGTCCACTGGGCACGGACTGAGTCAGTTGTAGAACGACCCGACGTCTATCTCGCGCAACGGAATCCACTCTCCCTGTGGTTTCTTTGCGGCGGAGTTCCGCCTTTTCGCCTGTTTGGTTCGAAGCGTGACGGCTAGTGCAGGTTCTTCGTCGATCCGGCCCGCCAGTGCGTAGATCGCAGCAAGATGGTGAACGCAGGGCGTGCGCCGACTCGAACAGTCACACGTGGCCGTGCATTCGGAAAGATTCACGGCCACAGTGATATCGCGCGCCTGTAGATCCGCGACGACGCTGTCCGGTAGCTCTCCGGTCGATACGGACCGGTTCGTGGTGCCTAGCGCCCGAATCATGCGGGCCGCGGTGTCGGATTGTGTCTTGTCCCAGAGCGGTACGGTGACAACAACAGTCGAGGTCTTACCCTTGGCGGTGACCTGGGCGGAAACCGTACCGGCAGAAATGTCCGTGAAGGTGACACCACCGTTGCGGGCCAGTGTGCGTGCGGTGGGCAAGGCGGGGTTTCGTCCGGATGTCGACGTTTGCTCAACCGTCCGCAACCACACACGGCCCCATGCGGTCACTCCGAATTCGGTAGCCATCAGATGATCACCGCGCCGTCGAGTTCGAGCAGTTCACGTAGTTCGCTGTCGGGAAGGTTTGCGAGGGCTCCTTCGGAGTTTCCGGAAATCGACTCGGCTACAGCTCTTTTGGATTCGTGCATGGCGGCGATGTGATCTTCGACGGTTCCTCCGGTGACCAGGGTGTGGACGTTGACGGTGCGCTGCTGGCCGATTCGATGGGCGCGGTCGGTGGCCTGATCTTCGACGGCAGGGTTCCACCACCTGTCGTAGTGAACGACGTGACTGGCGCGGGTGAGATTGAGTCCGAACCCGGCCGCGCGCAGGCTCAGAATGAGAATGGGCGAGGACGTGTCGTCGGTTTGGAAGGCATCGACCATGGCGTCGCGACTGGCAACGTTGAGACCGCCGTGGAGAAAAGGAACGTCTGCGATGCCCAGTTCGGCCGCGAGGTGTTTCGACAGTAGTTCGCCCATTGTGCGGTACTGCGTGAACACCAGGGCCCGATCACCGTCGTCGACGATCTCTGCAAGCATTTCGGTTGCGCGATCGAACTTTCCGGAACGGCCACGGAGATCCTCGCTGTCGCCGGTGACCTGAGCGGGGTGGTTGCATACCTGCTTGAGAGTGGTGAGCAGTGCAAGGACGTTGCCGCGTCGGGCAATTCCGGTGCCCAGTCCGGTATCGAACGCGTCCGCGACCGCCGCCCGGTAGATTCGCGCCTGTTCCGACGTGAGGGTGCATGCGACGGTCGAGAACTGCTTCGGCGGAAGATCCTTGGCAACAGCATCTTTGGTTCGGCGCAGCACGTATGGCTCGATGATCGTCGCCAACCTCGATGCGGCGGACGCCGAGCGGCCGGATTCGATCGGGACGGCAAAACGCTGCCGAAAGCGTGCACGAGTTCCCAGTACAGCCGGATTGGCGACGTGGAACAAACTCCACAACTCTTCGAGACGGTTCTCGACCGGCGTGCCGGTCATCGCAACTTTGACGGTGGCATTCAGTTGCATTGCAGCTTTGGCGGCCAGCGACGACGGATTCTTGATCTGCTGCGCTTCGTCGAAGATGGCCGACGCCCACTGCGGCGTCTCCAGTTCGGCTGTGTCCGAACGTAAGACGCTGTAACTGGTGAGTACCACGGTGCCTTTACCTAGTTCCGCAGGCAGTGTGCGGCCGGACCCGTGATGAATGTGAAGGCTCAGGTGCGGCGCAAACCGCTCGATCTCGCGTCGCCAGTTTCCGATCACCGACGTCGGGCAGACAACAAGATGCGGGCCGTCTGCGGCTCTGATCGCGATCATCGAAATGGCTTGAAGCGTTTTACCCAGACCCATTTCGTCGGCGAGTATGCCGCCACCCGTCTCGGTCAGCGACGTCAACCACTCCACGCCAAGAACCTGGTACGGGCGCAAAGTCGCTTGAACCCGTGCATGATCGAGTGCGTCCACCAGAGTCTGTGCGTGGGTGAAACGCTGCACCACCGCGGCAGCACTTCTGATGACAGTGTCGCCGCGGTAGAGAGCGGCGTGCCCGGCTGGTGGCATGGTGCCGTGTTCGCCGCCCCCGATCACCCGCTTCCAGGCGCGCACCGACTCTCCGATACCTGGTTGATCCACGTTCGCAACCTGCAATGCCGTTACCACGTCGGCGAATTCGACAGTCCGAATATCGACGTCGACGGGCGTGATGACGCTGTCGACGGGTACAGCCATTCGGGCGACGGCGGCGCTGCCGGTAGGGAGCCCCAACTCCGCGAGATGCCCGGCTGTATCCGGCACACCCCAGAACCCGAACGCCATGTTCTCGGGAAGGTAGGTCGCCTGCAGCTGATCCGGGCACGGTTGAGTCACGAGCGCCGATGGTAGCCGTGATCGATGACCGCGGGCCACCGGATACGTCCCCAAAAACCGCAGATCAGTTGTGGTTCTCCCGACATTGACGGGAGGCGACGAGTCCGCTCTGACGGAGAACCGGACATTTCCTTCCTCGGACGTGATAGTCATTGTCCGTAGATCCGCAGTACCTGACACTTGCGAATAAGGAACCCAATGAAGCGACGAAAAAATCTCTCAGGTAGGCACTTTCGACTGCTCGTCGCTGCTGTCGGTGTGGGAGTGCTGGCACTTGCCACCGCAACGGGTGCCGCCGCCGCGCCGGTAGGTGTTCCCGTTACGAGTCCTGGCGGCGTCACCATGTGGGGCGGGGCCGACGACAATCAGCGCGACGGCGTCCCGACTCGGGGCAGCATCGCCGCGATTGCCGCCGGCGACCATCATTCGGTGGCGTTGACCACCGACGGCCACATCACCGCGTGGGGACACAGTGCGTGGGGAGAGCGTGACGGAGTTCCGACCGGTGGTGGTTTCACCGCGATCGCGGCGGGTGAGGACCACGCGGTAGCGCTTACTGCCGACGGACACATTGCTGCGTGGGGAAGTTCCGAATTCGGGCAACAGGACGATCTCCCGGCACGTGGTGGGTTCACCAGGATTGCTGCCGGTACGTACCACGGGTTGGCGTTGACTCCTGAAGGAACAATCGTGGACTGGGGCAGCGAGGAGTACGGTCAGCGGACCGATGTCCCGACCGATGGCGGGTTCACCGCGATCGCCGCCGGTAACTTCCATTCGCTGGCGCTCACGACCGACGGTCACATCACCATGTGGGGCGGGAGTGCCGAAGGGCAGCGCGACGGGCTACCGACCGAAGGTGGGTTCACCGCGATCGCTGCCGGCGAGGACCATTCGCTCGCGTTGACCGCCGACGGTCACATCGTGATCTGGGGCAGCAACGAGTACGGGCAGCGCACCGGTACTCCGACCGGCGGCGGGTTCACCGCGATCGCCGGCGGCTTCCGCCATTCGGTGGCGCTGTCTGCCGACGGCACGATCACTGCCTGGGGTAACAACGAGAACGGGCAACTGGGCGGTGTCCCGACCGGAGACGGATATACCGCCGTCGCGGCCGGGGCCTATCACTCGATAGCCCTCGGCGCGCAGACGGCGTCGACCGGATCGCTCGGAAGTCCGACCGGAAGCTGAATGCTCAGCGCGTCGTGCGCGCCAATTCCATTGTGCGGCGCAACAGTTTTGCTACAGCGTCGGCTTCGGTGAGGAACCCGTCGTGCCCGTCCTTGGAATTCAGGATTTCGAGGCCGGTGCACGTCGGGATTCCGGCGGCGATCTCTTCCTGCAGTCGCAACGGGTAGAGACGATCGGAATCGACTCCGCCGACAACGACCGGCACGGTGATGGACGCCAAAGCCGCTGCGACACCACCGCGTCCGCGGCCGATGTCGTGACGGTTCATAGCCTCGGTCAACAGCACGTAGGTGCTGGGATCAAAACGCGACACGAGCTTGTCTGCCTGATGTTCCAGGTAGCTTTGAACCGCGTATCGTCCACCGTTCCAGGGGTTTTCATTTCCCTGGGCGGTGTTCTCGAAACGTGTGTCGAGTTCCGATTCGGCGCGGTAGGTGAGGTGCGCAATGCGCCTCGCGATACCGAGGCCGGCCCGGGGTGTGCGCCCGGTTCCGTGGTAATTGCCGCCCTGCCAATCGGGGTCGGACATGATGGCGGCGATTTGTGTTGTCTGTGTACCGATTTGATCGGCTGTCGCGCGTGAACCCGTAGCCAGTACCAATGCGGAGTTCAGATTCTCGGGGTACGACACAGCCCATTCGAGGGTGCGCATACCGCCCATGGAGCCGCCGACTACCGAAGCCAGTCGATCGATGCCGAGCAGGTCGATCAGCTTCTTCTCGGCTGCGACCTGATCGCGAATGGAGATGCCCGGAAACCGGCTACCCCACGGTTTGCCGTCCTCGGCAAGGGAACTCGGGCCGGTGGTGCCACGACAACCGCCCAGAACATTGGTCGCAATGACACACCATTCGCCCGTGTCGACAGGTTCGCCCGGGCCGACCATTCCGTTCCACCAACCGGGTGACGGCTGATTTTCGGACGCCGGGCCGGTGACGTGTGAGTCCCCGGTCAGGGCATGTTCCACGAGCACGACGTTGTCGCGGTTCGGGGACAGCTCGCCCCACCGTTGAACCGCAAGCGATACCGACGGCAGCACGGCGCCGTTCTCGAGTTGCAGCGAGCCGATGTCGACGGTTCCGACTCGGCCGTCCGGCGGCGGCAGGATATCCGCGACCGCTGTCTGAGCTTCGTTGACGGTCAAGACGTTGCCGCCGCGGTGAGGCCGGTTTCGAGGTCGGCGAGGATGTCGGCGATGCCTTCGATTCCGACGGCGAGGCGAACGAGACCGGGGGTGACGCCGGCTGCGAGTTGTTCCTCGGGGGTGAGCTGGGCGTGAGTAGTGGAGGCGGGGTGGATGACGAGGGAGCGGACGTCACCGATGTTGGCGACGTGGCTGTGCAGAGTCAGGGCGTTGACAAACTTCTTGCCGGCATCGATGCCGCCGGGCAGTTCGAAGGTGACGATGGCGCCGGTTCCCTTGGGGGTCAGCTGCTTTCCGCGTTCGTACCACGGTGAGGAGGGGAGTCCGGCGTAGGAGACGGACGCGACGGCGGTGTGGCCTTCGAGAAATTCGGCCACCTGCTGGGCGTTGGAGACGTGGCGCTCGATGCGCAGGCTCAAGGTTTCGATGCCCTGGGCGATGAGGAACGCGTTGAACGGTGCGACGGCGGAGCCGAGGTCGCGCAGGAGTTGTACACGCGCCTTGAGAGCGTAGGCGGGTGCGCCGAGGTCGGCGAACGTGACGCCGTGGTAGCTCGGATCGGGGGTAGTGAAGTTGGTGTGTCTGCCTTGCGTCCAGTCGAAAGTGCCGCCGTCGACGATGACGCCGGCGATGGCCGTGCCGTGTCCGCCGAGATATTTGGTGGCGGAGTGCAGCACGATGTCGGCGCCGTGTTCGAGGGGGCGAAGCAAGTACGGCGTCGCGACGGTGTTGTCGACGATCAGGGGGAGGCCGTTCTCATGAGCCACCGCTGAGATCCCGGGGATGTCGAGGATGTGGTTCTTGGGATTGGCGATGGTTTCGCCGAAGAAGGCCTTGGTGTCGGGGCGGATGGCTTCGCGCCAGTGGTCGAGGTTGTCGGGATCCTCGACGAACGTGACTTCGATGCCGAGCTTGCGAAGCGTGTAGTGCAGGAGGTTGTAGGTGCCGCCGTACAGGTAGGGGCTGGCGACGATGTGGTCTCCGGCCTCCGCGATGTTGAGGATCGCGAGGGTTTCGGCGGCCTGACCCGAGGACAGGAGGAGTGCCGCGACACCGCCTTCGAGTGCAGCAATGCGCTGCTCGACGGCGTCCTGCGTTGGATTCATGATGCGCGTGTAGATGTTGCCCGGCTCAGCAAGGCCGAACAGCGCGGCGGCGTGGTCGGTGCTGTCGAAGACGTAGCTGGTGGTCTGGTAGATCGGCAGTGCGCGCGCGTTGGTGGCGGTGTCTGCGGTTTGTCCGGCGTGGACCTGCTTGGTCTCGAAGGACCAGTTAGCTGAGATGTCGGTCATGATTTGTGTACTCCAGTGGTCTGACGGATAGCTGTCGGACGGGGGCGAATGATCGCCGCCCCGTGCTGGGGTCTATCTACAAGTGCGACACATACTGAAAAACCTCCGTGGGGCTCGGCCCGGTCTGGGGTCCGTCCCTGTCGGACCCGCGCTTGTCGCCTGGAAATCCGGTGAAGCTGCAATTGCGCAGTTTCGCCTCGAGGCGACCTGGTCATCACCCGGGGCACCCCACCGCGGTTGGAGGGTTGCCGTCCAGCGAGCCGGGGCTTGACGCTGGTACTCATGACCGAGCTGAATTCTACCGGGAGTGAAGCCGAAGGATGACGCGGGTCGAAGTGTGCGGCGTCACCAGTCGCCATTCGACGCGACGGTGCCCACTAGCAGGCAAAAGTTACCGGTGAGTAGTGACTCGGAGGAGGGGCTGCCGGTTGCGGCCCCCAGCGTTAGCAGTACGCTTGTCTTGTTTGGGACTCATCTCCCGGGATCAGTCCACACAGTCTAGGTTTGATAATCGAACCGTTCGCGGACTCACTCACAAAGTGTGACCGCAACCGTGTAACCAGGGGAAACTTCCTAGGAGGACGCGAAGCACCCATGTCCAAAATAAAGGTTGAGGGCACCGTCGTCGAACTCGACGGCGACGAGATGACACGCATTATCTGGCAGTTCATCAAAGACAAGTTGATCCACCCGTACCTCGATGTGAACCTCGAGTACTACGACCTCGGTATCGAATACCGCGACGAGACGGATGACCAGGTCACCATCGACGCCGCACACGCGATCCAGAAGCACGGCGTGGGCGTCAAGTGCGCCACCATCACGCCGGACGAGGCTCGTGTCGAGGAATTCGGTCTCAAGAAGATGTGGCGTTCCCCGAACGGAACGATCCGCAACATTCTCGGCGGCACGATCTTCCGCGCACCGATCATCATCTCGAACGTTCCGCGACTCGTCCCGGGCTGGACCAAGCCGATCATCATCGGCCGTCACGCATTCGGCGACCAGTACCGCGCCACAGACTTCAAGGTCCCCGGCCCCGGCAAGGTGATGATCACCTACACGCCTGAGGACGGCAGCGCACCGATCGAGCACGAACTGGTCAACTTCCCTGAAGAGGGCGGCGTCGTCCAGGGGCAGTACAACTTCACCACGTCCATCCGTGACTTCGCTCGCGCGTCGCTCACCTACGGACTGCAGCAGAACTACCCGGTGTACCTGTCCACCAAGAACACCATTCTCAAGGCGTACGACGGTGCCTTCAAGGACATCTTCCAGCACGTCTACGAGACCGAGTTCAAGGCTGAGTTCGATGCCGCAGGTCTGACCTACGAGCACCGCCTCATCGACGACATGGTCGCTTCCGCACTCAAGTGGGAGGGCGGCTACGTCTGGGCATGCAAGAACTACGACGGCGACGTTCAGTCCGACACCGTGGCTCAGGGCTTCGGCTCGCTCGGCCTCATGACGTCGGTTCTCCTGACACCGGACGGAAAGACCTGTGAGGCAGAGGCTGCTCACGGCACCGTCACGCGTCACTACCGTCAGCACCAGCAGGGCAAGCCCACCTCGACCAACCCGATCGCGTCCATCTTCGCGTGGACCCGTGGGCTCGAGCACCGTGGCAAGCTCGACAACACCCCTGAGGTCATCGGCTTCGCGCAGCAGCTCGAAGACGTTGTCATCAAGACCGTCGAAAGCGGCCAGATGACCAAGGACCTCTCGATGCTGGTCGGCGGCGACCAGGGTTACCTGACCACCGAAGAATTCCTCGGTGCGCTCGACGTGAACCTGCAGAAGTCGATGGCAGCCAAGTAGTAAAAGTTCCACAGCTTCACTTTCAGATGGGACGCCCGGGCACTCCGGGCGTCCCATTTGTGTCTGCTCTGTGCCTGCGGTCTCACGTGAGCGAACTCACCTGCTCTCACTTGGAAGTTCAACCAAGGGTGCGACCACAATTGACCAGTGACTTCGTCTACCCTTTCCCGCCCTGACGCCCCGACATCCGGGGTTCGCTCTGCCAGAGGCCCGGCGATGCTCGCGTTGGCGCTCGGCGGATTCGGAATCGGCACCACCGAGTTCGTGGCGATGGGTCTCCTGCCGGAGATGGCAACCGGGCTGGGCGTATCCGAGCCCACCGCCGGTCATGTCATCTCCGCCTATGCGCTCGGCGTTGTGGTCGGTGCGCCGCTCATCGCGGCCCTGACTGCTCGGATCCCGCGGCGCACATTGTTGATCGCGCTCATGATCGCGTTCACGGTGGGCAATGCCGCGTCGGTGTTCGCGCCGTCGTACACCACGCTGATGCTCGCCCGGTTTGTCGCCGGGTTGCCGCACGGTGCCTACTTCGGTGTTGCCGCCCTCGTTGCGGCGCATCTGGCTGAACCGGGTAAACGTGCCAAAGCCGTTGCCATGGTGATGATGGGTCTTTCCGTTGCCAACGTCGTCGGTGTGCCGGCTGCCGCGTGGCTCGGGCAGACCGTGGGATGGCGGAGTGCATTCGCACTGGTCGCAGTCATCGGTGCCGTCACCGTGGCGTCGCTGCTCGTCTGGATCCCGCGCCTCGACGCTATGCCGATCACCAACCCGATCACCGAACTCAAGGCGCTGGGCCGCATCCAGGTGTGGATGACTCTGATCGTCGGCATGGTCGGATTCGGCGGCATGTTTGCCGTGTACACGTACATCAGCACGACGTTGACCGACGTGTCCGGTCTGGGTGCGTCGTTTGTTCCGCTGGCGCTCATGCTCTACGGGCTGGGCATGGTGGCCGGCAACTTCGTCGGTGGCTACCTCGCTGACCGGGCGCTCATGAAGGGCCTGTTCGTATCGATGGCGTCGCTGGCGATCATTCTCGCGATCTTTGTTCTCGCCGTTCGCAACCCGTATACGGCGTTGCTCTTCGTCTTCCTCATCGGGCTGGCCGGTGCGTCCATGGTTCCGGGGCTGCAGACCCGCTTGATGGACGTTGCCGAGGACGCCCAGACCTTGGCCGCATCGCTCAACCACGCCGCCCTCAACATCGCGAACGCGTTCGGAGCCTGGATCGGTGGGGTAGTGATCGCCGCCGGTTTCGGTTACACAGCGCCCGCCGCCGTCGGTTCGCTCCTCGCCGTCGCGGGGCTCGGTGTCCTGGTGGTTGCGGTGATCCTGCAGCGTAGAGCCGCGAACTGAGAACACGTCGGCATCATCGGCTACGGTGCTTGCCGTGCCACAAACAGCTGACTCTCATATTCTCGCGCCTCACACGATCACGTCGGTGAACGTCAACGGCATTCGTGCCGCAGCCCGCAAGGGTATGACCGAATGGCTCGAGAAGACCGACGCGGATTTCATCTGTCTTCAAGAAACCCGAGCATCCGACAAGCAGTTGCACGAGACTCTCGAACCCGCTCTGTCGAACGGCTGGTTCCTCGTTTCGGCCGAGCCGTCGGCGAAAGGCCGCAACGGCGTCGCAGTCCTGTCCAGGGTCGAAGCCGATGCCGTCCGTATCGGTTTCGGTGACGACGAATTTCAGGACGCCGGACGCTACATCGAAGCGGATTTTGCCGACCTCACGGTGGCAAGTCTCTACCTGCCGACCGGGGAGGCGCTGACCCCGAAGCAAGAGGCGAAAGAACGGTTCATGAGTTCGTTCGCGGCTCACCTCGCGGTCACCGCTGCCGCAGCCGAGACGGCCGGGCGACACGTTGTGGTCAGTGGTGACTGGAACATCGCGCACAACGAAGCCGACCTGAAGAACTGGAAGGGAAACAAGAAGTCCTCCGGCTTCCTGCCCAGCGAGCGTGAGTGGATGGACGTCCTGTTTGCAGACGAGTCCCCGTGGGTCGACGTGTTCCGGGCACTGCATCCGGGCGTCGAGGGACCGTACTCGTGGTGGTCGTACCGCGGTAAGGCATTCGACAACGACTCCGGTTGGCGCATCGACTACCAGGTGGCAACCCGAGCGTTTGCCGAGCGCGCCAAGGCCGGGTTGATCGAACGCGCGGAATCCTACGATCTGCGTTGGTCCGATCACGCCCCCGTCACCGTCTCCTACCGGTAAGGCACCCGAATGCCCGAGGGCTCGAAGTTGCCGAGCGCCAAGACACTCAAGGCCGTAGGCACCGTCGTCGTTGCAGTGGTCGCGGTTGTGCTGGCGATGGTGCTGTCGTCGCAAGACTCCGACAGTTCGGCAACGGCCGGCTCGGCTACCTCGACCACGTCGAGTTCGGCGACGACATCAACTCAGGTCAAGCCCGGGGCGACGACCAAGGCGGCGCAGTCGACGTCGGCCCAAAAGCCGGTGAGCAGCGATGCGCCTGCGCGGGTACTCGCCACGTTGGTCGAGATCGACGCCGGACGGTGGCCGGACTCCGCGAATGCGGTGGGAACCAAGGGCGGCGTTACCTTCCGTAACAGCGAGGGCAGGTTGCCGGCAGTCGGCGCCGGCGGTGGCCGCG
The DNA here is from genome assembly GCF_019334125.1 of Rhodococcus globerulus. Taxonomy (NCBI): domain Bacteria; kingdom Bacillati; phylum Actinomycetota; class Actinomycetes; order Mycobacteriales; family Nocardiaceae; genus Rhodococcus; species Rhodococcus globerulus. The sequence continues at coordinate 1,892,125 of NZ_CP079698.1, read as the reverse complement.
TTGTCTATCAGGAGTGGGACGTCAATCCGAAGAAGAGTGGCCAGGGCCGTGATGCCGAGCGGATCGTCACCGGCAACGACGGTTCCGCGTGGTACACCCTCGATCACTACGAGACCTTCACAAGGATTCGGTGATGGATAGTTCGGTGATGGATAGTTCGCTGATGGATAGGTTCGCTGATGCCTGATCACGAAACTGTCGGTGTCGATCGGTGGCTCGACCCGGACTCCGGCGTCTCGTCGGTGGCGGTGTCGGGTGAACCGGCACTTCTGGACGAGTTGGCGCGTGATCTCCGGATGCGTGATCTTGTTGTCCGCACGGTTCGCGGATCGCACATGCAGACCACCGCGCAGGTCTTCGACGAGTTTGCGGCAGCATTTCAGTTTCCGTCACACTTCGGTCGCAACAAGGACGCCTTCGACGACGTCATGCGTGACCTCGACGACGTACTCGGCCTCGGCGCCGGGTTTGTCGTTCTGGTTCGAGAGGCCGAACTGTTGCTGTCCGGCGAACCTGATCAGTTGCCGTGGTTCCGGGAGTCGATGGATTTCTATGCCGAGGAATGGGCGCCCACCACGTTCGGTACCGCGTACCAGTTCGGCTCTGGTTCCGAGGAAACCTTTGCGTCGGAACTCACGGTGCTCCGCTACCCGGAGACCACGCACACTCAGACCACACACACTCCCTGAATCGCCCGCGTGGAAAGATCGGAAGCATGTCGACCCCTGCAGAACAGAAGCCCACGGCAAAGCCTCGCGTGCTTTCCGGTATCCAGCCGACGTCGGATTCCTTCCACCTCGGTAACTATCTGGGCGCATTGCAGCAGTGGGTGGGGCTGCAGGACGAGTTCGACGCCTTCTACTTCGTCCCGGACTTGCATGCCATCACCGTGACGCAGGACCCCAAGGAACTGCGTCGACGCACCAAGGTTGCCGTGGCGCAGCTACTTGCAATCGGGATCGACCCCGACCGCGCAACGATCTTCGTCCAGAGCCAGGTTCCCGAGCATGCTCAGCTTGCGTGGGTCCTGAATTGCATCACCGGTTTCGGCGAGGCCAGCCGCATGACGCAGTTCAAGGACAAGTCGTCCAAGCAAGGCAGTGACAACGCCAGTGTCGGGCTGTTCACCTATCCGGTTCTGATGGCTGCCGACATCTTGCTGTACCGCCCGCAGCGCGTTCCGGTCGGTGAGGATCAGCGTCAGCACCTCGAGCTTGCCCGCGACCTCGCGAACCGCTTCAACTCGCGCTACGGCAAGTCGTTCGTCGTTCCTGAACCCCAGATCATCAAGGGCACCGCCAAGATCTACGACCTGCAGGACCCGACGTCGAAGATGAGCAAGTCGGCAGCGAGCGACGCAGGTCTGATCAATTTGCTCGACGATCCCAAGGTGTCGGCCAAGAAGATCAAGTCCGCTGTCACCGACAACGAGCGTGAGATCCGCTTCGACCCGCAGGCCAAGCCTGGTGTCAGCAACCTGCTCACCATTCAGTCGGCCCTGTCCGGTGTACCGATCGAGACTTTGGTCGCGGGCTACGAAGGCAAGGGGTACGGCGATCTCAAGACTGATACTGCGGACGTGTTGGCGCAGTTCGTGACTCCGCTCAAGGCCAAGGTCGACGGCTATCTTGCCGATGAGGCCGAACTGGATCGCATCATTGCCGCCGGCGCGCACCGGGCCCGTGAGGTCTCGTCCCGCACGCTTGCGACCGTGTACGAGAAGGTCGGGTTCCTGCCGCCCAAGGGCTGAGCACGGCGCAAGTGAACGGCTGACACGAAACAGGTCGATACAGAAATAGGGGGACATCTGTGGCTGAATCAGTTGTCGTAGAGGAGCCGAGCTTTCTCGACAAGCAGCGGGCAGCGCGGCCGTGGCTCGATCACCTTGTTCGAGCGGGTATGCGATTCCAGAACCAGAAGGGCGACTACTACGCCGCCGGGATCACGTACTTCAGCGTCCTCGCTTTGATTCCGATCATGATGGTTGCGTTCGCGGTGGCCGGTTTCGTATTGGCCGGCCACCCCGAATACCTGACTTCGATTCAGGAAGAGATCACCAAATCCATCCCCGGCAGCCTCGGTGACACCATCAACAGCTTGATCGACTCGGCAATCGACTCTCGCGCCAGTGTTGGTGCGGTGGGCCTTCTGGTCGCGTCGTACGCGGGTCTCGGCTGGATGGCCAATGTCCGCGACGCGCTCACCGCGATGTGGGAGAGCAAGCGTGACTCCAAAGGGTTTGTCAGAACCAAAGTCGGCGATATCGGGGCACTGCTCGGTCTGGGCGCAGCCTTGGTTATTTCACTCGGCATGTCGGCGCTCAGCAGTGGGCCGGTAGCGCGTCAGGTTGTCGTGTGGCTCAACCTCGAGAACATCACCGGCGTCGGCGTCGGACTGCGAGTCTTGTCGACGGTGCTGTCGATTCTGGCAACCTGGGCGGTGTTCCTGTGGGTGATCGCACGATTGCCCCGTGAACCGGTGAATCTACGCAGCGCCGCCAGTGCGGCACTGATGGCGGCTCTCGTATTCGAAGTGTTCAAACAGGTTGGTGCGATCTATCTTTCGGCGGTCAGTAGCGGCCCGGCCGGCGTCGCATTCGGGCCGATTATCGGTTTGCTCGTATTCGTGTTCACCGCTTCGCGCATGCTGCTGTTCTGCACCGCCTGGGCTGCGACGACCAAGAAAAGCATGGCACTGGCCTACATTCCGCCGCCCGATCCGGCAATCATCGCGCCGCGGGTTGTCGTCAGCGAAGGGGTGTCACCGTCACGCGCAGCGGCATTGATCGGAACGGGCGCTTTGGCGGGTCTCGGACTGTCGGGGCTCGTGCGCAGAAAGAATCGCTAGGCACGCTTCTGGCGTAGCAGTGTTCGGGGGAGATGTGGGTGCATCGGTGGATAGATCAGGCTGAGTGTGGATGCCAGAGTGAAGTAGCTGCGTAGTAGTCGGAAACAGAGGTACGCGGGAATGTACTTCACCGAACTCGGACGCCAGATCAAACAGACGACGACGGTCATGATCATCGACATCCCCAACAAGGTGGCCACGATGGGCTGCCATTGCAGGGTCGTGAACGTCGATTGGAACGCCAATCCGGCGATCGTGGCGAAGAGGAGCAGTGGCGCGAGCATCGCGCGTCGGGCAGCGTTGACCAAGTTGAACGGAAGCACGAAGGTGCCGATCATCGTTTGTCGGTCGAACAGAATCGCGCGATTGCGTGCGGTGAGATGGTAGATACTGCGGAACCATCGTGTTCGCTGTTCACGTAAATGGGCGTAAGAGGCGGGGGTTTCGCTGTAGTACACGGCGCTCGGATCGGCCACGCTGTGATAGCCGGCGGCGGCCAGTCGCATGCAGATGTCGGTGTCTTCGCCGTTCATTCCCTGCACGATGCCGCCGACTTCGAGCAGTTGACTCCGGCGGTAGATGGCGAACATGCCGGGAATGCCCATGACGCCTTGGTAGCCGTCGAGGGACACCTGGAAGAAGCCGTGGCGCATGTACACCTCGACCAATCGGCATTTGTCGATCCAGGTTCTTTCCTCGCGGGGCATCGGTATCCCGCCGACGCAGCCGACGTGCGGGTTGGCGAAGTGGCGCATCGCGGTCTCGAGACAGCGCGGCCCGATTACCGTGTCGGCGTCGATGCGTACGACGAACTCTTCCGTGATGTGCTCGATTCCCATGTTCAGTGCAATGGCTTTCCCCGGGGTCGGGCAGTCGAGCACGGTGCCGGTGATGTTGGTGCACTCGCGGATGATCCGTTCGGCGACATCGTGTGTGGAGTCGGTGGAGGCATTGTCGACGACGTAGAGATGGATTTGTCCGGGATAGGTCTGGGCGGCCTCGTCGACGGCGACGATGGTGTCCTCGATGTCGTGGGCCTCGTTGTGGGCGGGAACGAGAATTGCTGCGGGCGGCGAGAACTCATGGCGGCGTGACTTTTTCAGTGCCCGTACGCCCAGCGCTGCAGTCGAGACTGCCAGGAGCTGTTGCATCAGGAACACACCCGCGCCGATACCGCCGAGTATCGCCCAGCTTTTCAGGACTTCGACGAGGTCGTAGAGGACGTTGAGTGCGATCGCTGCACCCGCGATCGCGAATACCAGGCAACCCGCCAGCTTGAGGAAGGCGCTCAGGGGTATTCGCGGGTCGAGGGGCAGTGGGCCTTGGGGTGGTAGTTGAGCTTGCCGCAGGATGGTGTGCGGGAAGATGCCCAGTGCGATCAGCCCCGAGATCATCTGGGCTCCGAACACGGAGATCGAGATGATCCCGGCCTCGTGGAGTAGCCACGCGAGAGTATCGATGACGATGCAGAACAGTGCGTACTTGCCCAGCAGGGACACTCCGATGAAGACTCTGCGCCAGATATTCGAGTAGGCATGGATGGCGTAGGTCAGGAAGAACATCACGAGAAACAGTCTCAGCGGGAAGACAACGGTTCCTCGCCCGTCTGACAGGATGACCAGGTCTCGTGGCAGGTGGACGAGACCGGAATGAATCAGAAGTGTTCGGATGCACATGGCGATGATCGACAGTCCTGCGAACGTGACCAGGAATCCGTTGGTTCCGCTCGGCGGACGATCGACGGCATAGTCCGCCGGCGCACTGTCGACCGACCGGAAGTGGTCGATGACCGCTCCGGCCTCGTGTGGATCGTGCTTGACGTCGGTCATCGGGGTGCGATCACCCGTGCGGGGGAGTTGGGAGCGGTGGTGCCGTCGTCGGTATTGACCACAAAACTGCCCTGCGACGTGACGACTCGAGCGGATTCGCTGCCGAAGTCCGGCACGGGTATGGTCCCGGGCTTCCCGACGTACTCGATGACCAAGCCGCCGGCACCTGTTGTGCTGGTGGCCGTTTCGACGATCATTCCGTCGTCGAACGCAGTGATGTCCAGTGCGGGGTCGGCGGATCCCGAGCGAATGCGGCCGTCCTCGATCCGTACCGGCGGGTTCACTTCCGGGCTTTGTCCGATCAGCACGAACGGTCTGCCCGGCGCCGGAGCGGAATTCCAGAAGAACTCCGGATCGTAGTGAGCCGGAATGAATTTCGTCAGAGTTGGAATGGCGGCATTGAGTTGGTCGACTGCACTTGTTTTCGCGGAGTCCGGCCAGTAGACGGCAAACCCAGGGGCCAGCGCCCGCGGGAGCGCCGTGAATCCCGTCCCGAGATCGTCACCGAGAAGGAGTGCCGAGGTGGGCTGGAGTTGTATGGGATAGGTGGTCACGCGCACGTCGCAGCCGCCGAGGTCGCGGTCGCGTTGGACGGTCAGAGTCAGGGTGTTCTCCAGCAGTTGCGCCGCCGCGGGCAAAGAGACGACGGCCTGCGTCGCTTGCCCGTCGAGCCTGCGACTGTCGACCAGTTGCCCGTTGAGCTGGACGTTGAGAATCCAGGTGAGATCGTCGGGCGAGGCAGGGAGCGCCATCGCTACCCGAATCGATTGCGGCAGACGGCCGCCGGGCAAGTCGGCAAGTGAGTAGCCGATCCGCCATCGGTGGGCGTCGGCAATGGTCGTGGCGGAGGTGTCTGCGCCAAGCGTATTCACGCCGACCTCGGTGCCGACAGCCGGTGAAGTGTCGAGCGCCCGTGGATCGCTCCGATCCGAATCGGCGGTGGCTACCTCGGGGAGGGTGAGGAATCTCGAGATCAGATCGCCGTCGGGCGCGAGCACTCCGATGACAGGGGAGTCGTCGACTGTTCCGAGCACGATACCGTCGCTTGCATCGGTCTCGCCGGACGTGGACCAACCGAGGTCGGTTACCTTGTCGGCCGGGCCGATGAGCAACGCATTCTGCGCATCGGAACTCGGAACGGCATCCGAATAGGTCACCTCGTACCCGGCGCGGGTCAACGCGATTCCCATCTGCGCCGCCGTCGTACGCCACTCGTCGTTCTGATCGGCAAGCACGATAGTGACGCGACGATCCCACGAGACGACCGCATCCCGCACGGTGTGTACACGCTCGGTGAGGGCCGCCTCCACCACGCTCGCAGGATCGAGGTGTACCTGCATTCCGGCCGAATGGTCAGGGGTACACGTCCGGTTGTCCAAGGTTCCCTCGATCTGGACCTGAACACGGACCTGACCGTCGCTCGACAGTCCTTCCGGGACATCGACAATCACGTCGAGTCCGTTGTTCCCTCGTGCCACCTCACTCTTGTAGACCTGCTGCCCATCCATTCTCACGATCAAGAAGACAACGCTGTCCTCGGCCACCTGCGTCGTTCCGGTCAAACGGAGACGAGTCTCGCGGCGCGCCGAGTCGGCGGGGAAGGTGACGGCAAAACTCGTCGACGGGGAATCGTCGGTGAGCCAGACGCCGTCCTCGTAGCCGGCGCCCGACAACGATTTTGTGTAGTGACGATCCGCCGGAACGTCCAGGCTCGTATCGTCCACGTCGCGGGTGAACCACAGCGGCCGTACCAGCACGAAGACCAGCAGAAGTGCCAATGCCACACCCAGGATCCACCACGCGGAACGTGGAACGGTCCGGCCGCGCTCACCCCGGAAGTACCCGGATTCCGGAGCAGCAGGTTGCGCTTGCCGCTCGTCGTCGGGCTCGCCTCCGCCGCTCACTCGACCTGCTCCGTAGCCACCGATCTCCGGTTCCTGTTCCAGTAGGAGGTGCACGGAATTCGGCTCACGTCGACGCGATCGGTGTATTTCTGGGCGATCTCGACCGACTCCTTCAGTAAGCCCGTGGCCAATCTGGTCGGCTCGAGACCCAGCCCGATCAAAGTGTCGTTGCGAGCGCTGAGTTGGTTTTCGTCTGCTTCGGCCCGCGGATTAGGCACCTCACTGATGTCTGCGCCGACCGTCTGCGCAACCAGGTGCGCCAGGTCAGCCACCCTATGGGTTTCGGTCACCTGGTTCATCACGCGTACCCGGCCGTCGACGGCGTCCCCGGTTTCGGCCGCCAATCGTATGCAGCGCACTGTGTCCCGGATATTGATGAAGGCTCGCGTTTGCCCTCCTGTCCCGTGCACGGTGAGCGGATGGCCGACTGCGGCCTGCACCAGAAAGCGGTTGAGCACCGTCCCGAAGTCGCCGTCGTAGTCGAAGCGGTTGATCAGTCGTGGATCGAGATTCGTCTCGTCGGTTTGAGTACCCCACACGATCCCCTGATGCAGATCGGTGATGCGCACGCCGTCGTTGCGCGCGTAGAACTGAAACACCAACTGGTCCAACGACTTGGTCAGGTGATACACGCTTCCGGGGGCAGTGGGGTAGAGGATTTCGCGGGTATGCGAGTTCCCGTTCCGGTCGGGGTAGGTCACGGTGAGATACCCCTCGGGTAGATCCACCGGTACCGACTCGTACCCGTACACACCCATCGTTCCGAGATGGACTACATGAGCGTCGATGCCCGTGTGCACGAGCGCGGCCAGCAGGTTGTGAGTCGCATTGAGATTGTTGTCGACCGTGTAACGCTTGAGGTCCGGTGATTTCATCGAATACGGTGCCGCCCGCTGCTCGGCGAAGTGCACGATCACCTCCGGACGGAATGTATTCAGCAACTCCGTCAACGCCTTGTAATCGCGGGCGAGATCGAATTCGACGACGTCGATGCGGTGCCCCGTCACGTCGGCCCATGCTCGAACTCGCTCTGACAGAGGGGAAATGGGAGTGAGTGACTGCACTCCGAGTTCGTCGTCGATTCGTCGCCGAACGAGACTGTCGGCGATCGTCACCTGATGTCCGTGCGCCGAAAGATGAAGCGCGCTCGGCCAACCGCAGAATCCGTCACCGCCGAGGATCAGTATTCGCATTGTTCACCTTTCATGCGCGAGAGCGGGATTCGGCCGTCATGTCCGTGCGGATGCTGCGACACCGGTGAGTAACGACACAATCGCGATCCCGATCGTGAAATATATTGCTGCACTGCCGATTTTCGAGGCTGTTGTCGCCGCGACGGTGAACGGCCACAGTGTGGCGGCGATCGTCGCGAGCATGCCGATCCACCCGAAGAAGTTCGACGCGCGTGGCGTCGAGACGATGAGAACATGCAGAAGCGCGGTGGCGACGAGAGCTGCGACGGCGGCACCGACGGCGAGGGAACCTGTTTGGGAGTTCCCCAGGGTTGTCGCGGGTGTGATCACCGGAGTGTCGAGAAGTCCTCGCACGATCAGCAAACCGACAACTGCGGTCAATGCCGCAACCAGTGCCGTTGCAGCTCCACCTGCCCAGAGTCGCGTGGCATTGACCGTTGGGGCCGTTGGTCTTCCAGCTGGAATCTGGCTCATCGGGCGGCTCCTTCGCCGATACGGACGTAGGTGATCTGTCCACACTGTATGCCGCACGGACGCGCCCACTTTCATCCTCAACGGGTGAATTGCATGTGGATCCCTGGGTGAATCACCCCTCCTGGGTGAGGCCGCTCCACCGCCGCAGATGAGACGCTGCTCGGTAAGTCCGATCCGAACATGGCACGATGGAAGGGATTTTCATGAGCATTCAGGCAGATGCGAGTGCGAGTGTGCAGTCTGCGCACAAGGAAGCATTGCGGACCCTTCCGTTCGGGGACGGTCAGGATCTTGCTGATGTGGAGCGGGGCTTCATCGCGTCGTTGTCCCCCGGGGTTGTGACGGATGCGGACGGGGAAGCGGTGTGGGACAGTGACGCATTCGGGTTCCTCGAGCAGGACTGCCCACCCACGGTCCACCCCAGCCTGTGGCGTCAGTCGAAGTTGTGCGCACGTCAGGGCCTATTCGAAGTCACCGACGGCATCTACCAGATCCGTGGCCTCGACCTGTCGAACATGACTCTGATCGAAGGCGATACCGGAGTGATCGTCATCGATCCGTTGATCTCCGCCGAAACCGCCGCCGCCGGGTTGACGTTGTACCGCGAGCACCGCGGCGATCGGCCGGTGACCGGAGTGATTTACTCCCACTGCCATATCGATCATTTCGGCGGCGTCAAAGGTGTCACCACCGAAGAGGACGTTGCCGCGGGCCGTTGCCCCATCCTGGCACCGAAGGGGTTTGTCGAGCATGCCGTCGCCGAGAACGTGTACGCGGGAGCTGCCATGGCCCGCCGGTCCGCATACATGTACGGCGCAGCGCTGCCTCGGGGGGATCGGGGCGCAGTAGGGGCCGGGCTCGGTCCCACCACCTCGACCGGAACTCCGACCCTCATCACGCCGACGGTCGATATCGACCACACCGGTCAGACCGCGACGGTGGACGGGGTTCGGATCGAGTTTCAGCTCACTCCAGGTACCGAGGCACCCTCGGAGATGAACTTCTTCTTTCCCGACCGCCGAGCGTTGTGCATGGCTGAAAATGCCACTCATACCTTGCACAACCTGCTTACCCTGCGAGGTGCGCTCGTCCGGGACCCACACATCTGGGCGAAGTACCTGACGGAATCGATCAATCGGTACGCCGGCGGCACCGATGTGCTGTTCGCCTCGCATCATTGGCCGACGTGGGGAACCGAGCGGCTCACCGAGTTCCTGTCCATCCAGCGCGACCTGTACGGGTATCTGCACGATCAGACCCTGCGGGCGATCAACAAGGGTTCCAACGGGATCGAGATTGCCGAGGAGATCGAACTCCCGCCGGCAGTGGCCAAGGCCTGGCATACCCACGGCTACTACGGTTCGGTCAGTCACAACGTCAAGGCGATCTACCAGCGCTACATGGGTTGGTTCGACGGAAACCCGGCCAAGCTGTGGGAGCACACTCCCGTCGAATCAGCGAAACGGCATGTCGAATTCATGGGCGGCGCCGACGAAACGCTGCGCAAGGCCCGCGATTCCTACGCCGGCGGTGATTTCCGTTGGGTTGCACAGGTATTGAACTACCTGATCTTCGCCGAGCCTGACAACGCCGAGGCCAAGGCGCTGCAGGCCGACACCCTCGAACAGCTCGGGTACGGATCCGAAAACGGCACCTGGCGCAACTTCTTCCTCATGGGTGCGTACGAGCTCCGCAACGGGTCGGTCGGGACACCGATCGTCACCGCATCGCCGGATATTTCGGCTGCGCTCACCGTCGAGCAGGCCTTCGACGCGATCGCACTCCGGGTGGACGGGCCCAGCGCCTGGTCTGCAAACATCACGATCGACTGGCACATCAGCGATGAGGGCGTCGTGCACCGCAGTCAATTGCGGAACGGTGTTCTGGTGCATTTCGACGTCGACGGGCCTGTGCCCGACCCCGACGCCGTCTTCACTCTGACACGACCCGATCTACTCACCGCGCTACTGGGAGGCAAAGGTCTGGACGAGATGATCGCCGACGGCACCGTCCAAACAGGCGGAAATGCGCAGAGCGTGACCGAACTGATCAGCTACCTCGACAGCCCTGACCCCGATTTTGCGATCGTCACGCCGTAATCACGGCACAGGTCAGTTACGGCGTCGACGACTCAGCACGATCGCCCCGAGAATCAGACCGATGACGACAACGGTCCCGCCGACGGCGACGGCGGTGCGTGCCGTCGAGCTGAATCCGGCGTCCGGGGAGGTGCCGGCCGCGGACACTGCGGCGGGTGCCCCCCGGCGTCGTGGCGGCGGTGACCTTCGGTTGGCTGCGGTCGGTCGAGGTGTCGGTCAGCGTTCCGACGGTCATGGTGGGGGACAGGCCGAATCCGTAGTCGAGAAGGCGGGCTGCCTGCTCCCACGGACGGATAGGTTGTGCTTCGCCGCCCATCAACGTGACCAGTAAGGTTCGGCCGTTCCGCTCGGCCGCACCGACGTAGGTATGACGGGCGTCGTCGGTGAAGCCGGTCTTGCCGCCCAACGCTCCGTCGTAGTTGTAGAGCAGTTGGTTGTCGTTCGCGAGGGTGAAGCCTGGCCGGTCCTGATCGTCGGGGATCGTGGGGTCCTTCGGGAAGCCCGGAAATTGAACCGTCTCGGTGTGGATCAACTCGGCGAACGTCGGATTCTGCAGTGCCGCATGGAATATCACCGCAAGGTCGTAGGGGGAGCTGCTCATTCCCGGGCCGTCCAGACCGGAGGGCGTCGCGGTGCGGGTGTCGAGTGCACCGAGTTCCAGGGCCAGGGCGTTCATCTTCTTCACGGCGGCGTCGTCACCCCCGAGCTGACGGGCCAGGGCGTGGGCGGCGTCGTTGCCCGACGCCATCACCAGCCCCTGCATGAGCTGCCGGTTGGTGTAGGTGCCGTCTTTGCCGAGTCCGACGGCGCTGCCTTCGGCATTTGCGTCCTCCGCGGTGGCGGTGACGACGATATCGAGATTCAACGTGTCGAGCGCGACGAGCGCCAGAAGCATCTTGATGGTGCTTGCGGGACGGTACCGGCCGTGCGGATCTTTAGCGGCGAGCACTTCACCGGTTTCCGCGTCGGCGACCACCCAGCCGGAGGCGGCGATATCTGCGGGCAGCGGCGGCGCGCCGGCCGGCAGGACGACCCCGCAACCGCCGAGTCGATCCCCGCCAACCGGTTCGTCCGGTACCGGCACGGGGGCGGGCACGGTTGTTCCGGGCGCGGGAACCTCCGAGAGGTCCACAGCGGGAGCCGGCAGGCTCGTGAACGGGCAACTGTCGGTATTGGGCGTGGTGAACGGTGCCGACGTTGTCGGTGGTGGTACCGGTTGGGCGAGTGCAGTACCTGCAATTCCAGACATTCCTCCGATTCCGGAGATCACTGTTCCGACAACAACCACTGCACACGCTCGACGCCACATCATCGTTATCCGAGGGTAGGCGCATTGCGCGTAACCGCCGAATCGCCGTGCCGTCTGCCACAGTGGAAGGGTCAGTTTTCGATCGGTGCATAACGTCAAGGGCAGGGGATCGGTATGGGCAAGATTGTGGTGACGGAGTTCGTGTCCCTGGACATGGTCATGGAGGCGCCAGGCGGTGAACCGGGCTACGCGCACACAGGCTGGGTCTTTCCGTATCAGGAAGGCGACCAGATGAAGTTCAAACTCGACGAAACCCTCGCCGCGGACGTTCTCCTGCTCGGTCGCCGGACCTACGAGAGTTTTGCCGGCGCGTGGCCTGAGCGTGAAGACGACCAAGGCTTCGCCGACAAGATGAACGAGATGCCGAAGTACGTCGTCACAAGTTCGACAGAGCCGCTCGAATGGAACAACTCGACGGCGCTCGAGGGCCCCATCGAGGAGTCCGTGCCGAAGCTCAAGGAACAGATCGACGGCGAAATCCTCGTAGCGGGAAGCCGGACTCTCGTTCACGCATTGCTGTTGGCCGGCCTGGTCGACGAGCTGCGCCTGATGGTTTTCCCGGTCATCCTCGGGTCCGGCGGGAAGGTGTTCCCCGAATCGGAGGACAAGATCGTGCTCGAGTTGGTGGAGGACCGTCGCTACGAATCCGGCGTGCAAGTTCTGACCTATCACCCGAAGGTTGCTTAACCGGCAACAAAAAATGCCCCTCCCGAAGACGGGAGGGGCATTTCTCTGTTCGAAAGATCTAGCGAGCGAACAGCAGCGCGCGCTTCACTTCCTGAATCGCCTTTGTCACCTGGATGCCACGCGGGCATGCGTCGGTGCAGTTGAACGTCGTGCGGCAGCGCCACACGCCGTCCTTGTCGTTCAGGATGTCGAGACGCTCGGAAGCGGCCTCGTCACGGCTGTCGAAGATGAACCGGTGTGCGTTCACGATGGCAGCGGGACCGAAGTAGCTGCCGTCGCTCCAGTACACGGGGCACGACGTGGTGCAGCATGCGCACAGGATGCACTTGGTGGTGTCGTCGAAACGAGCACGGTCGTGCTGGCTCTGGATGCGCTCACGGGTGGGCTCGTTGCCACTGGTGATGAGGAACGGCTTCACGGCGCGGAACGCGTCGAAGAAGGGTTCCATGTCGACAACGAGGTCCTTCTCCACCGGCAAGCCGCGAATGGGCTCGATGGTGATGGTGACCGGCTTGCCGTCCTTGGGGAGCATGTCCTTCATCAGGATCTTGCACGCCAGGCGGTTGACGCCGTTGATGCGCATGGCGTCGGAGCCGCAGACACCGTGTGCGCAGCTACGACGGAACGTGAGGGTGCCGTCGAGGTAGCCCTTCACGTACAGCAGCAGGTTGAGCATGCGGTCGGTGGGCAGAGCTGGGACCTGGAAGCTGTCCCAGTGCTGACCGTCGCCCGATTCCGGGTTCATCCGCGCGATCTTGAGGGTCACCATGACGGCGCCTTCGGGGACCGGGGGGAGGGCTGGTGCTTCTACAGCAGGCGCAGACATCAGTACTTACGCTCCATCGGCTCGTAGCGGGTCTGTACCACCGGCTTGTAGTCCAGACGGATGTCGGAGAGCAGGCCGTCGCCCTCCTTGTATGCCATCGTGTGCTTCATGTACTCGGCATCGTTGCGATCCGGGAAGTCCTCACGAGCGTGGCCGCCGCGTGATTCCTTGCGGTTGAGCGCACCGACGACGGTGACCTCTGCCATTTCGAGCAGGAAGCCCAGTTCGATGGCTTCGAGCAGGTCGCTGTTGTAGCGCTTGCCCTTGTCCTGAACCGTGATGTGGTTGTAGCGCTCCTTGAGAGCACGCACGTCCTTGAGTGCCTGGGTGAGGCGCTCTTCGGTACGGAACACGGATGCGTTGTTGTCCATCGACTGCTGGAGCTCGGAGCGGATGTCCGCAACGCGCTCGTGGCCGTGATCGGACAGGATGACGCCGACCCAGTCCTCGACCATGGTGGCCGGGGCTTCGGGCATGTCGACGAACTCGGTGGAGTTCGCGTACTCGGCGGCAGCGATGCCGGCGCGACGGCCGAACACGTTGATGTCGAGGAGCGAGTTGGTGCCGAGACGGTTTGCGCCGTGCACGGAGACGCAGGCGCATTCGCCGGCAGCGTACAGGCCCTTGACGACCTCGTCGTTGTTGCGCAGAACCTCACCGTTGATCTTGGTGGGGATACCGCCCATGACGTAGTGGCACGTCGGGTAGACGGGCACGGGCTCCTTGACGGGGTCCACGCCGAGGTAGGTGCGCGAGAACTCCATGATGTCGGGGAGCTTCTCGTCGAGAACTTCCTCGGGGATGTGCGTCACGTCGATGTAGACGTAGTCCTTGTTGGGGCCGGCGCCGCGGCCTTCGAGGACTTCGAGAACCATCGAGCGGGCGACGATGTCACGCGGCGCGAGGTCCTTGATTGTGGGGGCGTAGCGCTCCATGAAGCGCTCACCGTCGGCATTACGGAGAATGCCGCCTTCACCACGAACAGCTTCCGAGATCAGGATGCCGAGTCCGGCGAGTCCTGTCGGGTGGAACTGGTGGAACTCCATGTCCTCGAGGGGAAGTCCCTTGCGGAAGATGATGCCCATGCCGTCACCGGTGAGGGTGTGTGCGTTGGACGTCGTCTTGTACATGCGTCCCGAGCCGCCGGTCGCGAAGATGATCGACTTGGCGTGGAAGATGTGCAGTTCGCCGGTCGAGAGTTCGTAGGCGATGACGCCGGTGGCAACCGGGCCGTCCTCGGTCTCGGTGATGGCGATGTCGAGTGCGTAGAACTCGTTGTAGAACTCGACGTCGTGCTTGACGCAGTTCTGGTAGAGCGTCTGCAGGATCATGTGACCGGTGCGGTCGGCGGCGTAGCACGCGCGGCGAACCGGGGCCTTGCCGTGATCGCGGGTGTGGCCACCGAAGCGACGCTGGTCGATCTTGCCTTCGGGCGTGCGGTTGAACGGCAGGCCCATCTTCTCGAGGTCGAGCACCGCATCGATGGCTTCTTTTGCCATGATCTCGACGGCGTCCTGGTCGGCGAGGTAGTCGCCACCCTTGACGGTGTCGAAGGTGTGCCACTCCCAGTTGTCTTCCTCCACGTTCGCCAGTGCGGCGCACATGCCGCCCTGGGCCGCGCCGGTGTGGCTGCGGGTGGGGTAGAGCTTGGTCAGTACGGCCGTGCGGGCGCGGGGGCCAGCCTCGATTGCCGCACGCATGCCGGCGCCGCCGGCACCGACGATGACCACGTCATAACGATGTTCCTGCATGAAGTCTGTGCTCCCCTAGCTCGCCGAGATATTGGGGTCGAAGGTGAAGATGACGTACGTGCCCAGGGCCATGATCAGGATCATCGAGAGTACGAGGATCGTGGTCAGCCAGAAGCGCGTGGAGTCCTTGCGGGAGTAGTCCGCGATGACCGTGCGCAGACCGTTACCGCCGTGCAACTGTGCCAGCCAGAGCATCGTCAGATCCCAGATCTGCCAGAACGGGCTGGACCAGCGGCCTGCGACGAATGCGAAGTTCAGACGGTGAACACCACCGTCGAGCATCAGCATGATGAACATGTGGCCCAGGACCAGGACGATCAGGGCAACGCCGGAGAAACGCATGAACAGCCATGCGTACAGCTCGAAGTTGTTCCGCGCCTTGGCCCGCGGCGAACGCGGGTTGTCCAGGCTGGCAGGACGGTCGTATGAGGTACCGAGGCTCTTGGCTTCGGGTCCGTGAGTAGTCGCCATGTCAGTGCTCCGCAAACATGTTGATGAGGATGCGTCCGGCGCCCGGGATCATCACCAGGAACCAGATCGCCAGAATGGTCCAGAGCATGACGCGCTGGTACTTCGGGCCCTTCGACCAGAAATCCACGAGCATCACGCGCACGCCGTTGAGGGCGTGGTAAAGGACCACACCGACGAGGCCGATCTCCATGAGACCGACGACGGGGTTTTTGTACGTGTCGATGACAGCGTCATACGTGTCGGGGTTAACCCGCACGAGAGCCGTATCGAGAACGTGTACGAATAGGAAGAAGAAAGTTGCGACGCCTGTGATCCGGTGTAGAACCCAGGACCACATTCCGGGGTCGCCCCGGTAAAGCGACCTCGTGCGCTCCTTCTGAGGAGCGGCTTCAGTCGTAGTACTCATCGAGTGCTGTGCCTCCAACGTCATTGGTGGACGCGCCGAGCCTGCAGAGAGCTTCGAGGTACTCAGCCCGGGCTCGACGGGATCCTGAACCGACTTGACTCAGACTCTAAACCCTGGTGAATCCGGGAACTAATCAGATGCGGGATTCGTACACCTACCAAACTCTTTGTAAGGTTTGCCTTTCCAATCTTCATACCGGCCGTATCGTGTCGTTTCTGCATGCATTCAGTTGGCGTGATTGGATTGTGAACCATGGGTGAAATCGACTGGAAGTTGTTGCGCCACAACGCGCAAGTGGTGATGCGTCGGGCCTACGCCCCGTACTCCGGATATGCGGTAGGTGCCGCGGCACTGGTGGACGATGGTCGAATCGTCTCAGGATGCAATGTGGAAAATGTCTCATACGGTTTGAGTCTGTGTGCCGAATGTGGACTGGTGAGTAACTTAGCGGACACCGGCGGAGGACGCTTGATTGCCTTCTCGTGCGTCGACGCGGACGGCGCAATACTGATGCCGTGCGGACGGTGCCGACAGCTCCTACTCGAGCACGGTGGCGGAGAACTTCTGGTCGACACCTCACAAGGGCCGCGCCCACTCGCGGAATTACTCCCGGACGCTTTCGGGCCGGAACAAGCGGAAGGACTTCGCCATGTTTGACGCCGTGTCGATCATCAGAGCAAAACGTGACGGTCGGGAGCTCTCGGGCACCGAGATCGATTGGATCGTGCAGGCGTTCACCGCGGGAGTTGTGCCGGACGAGCAGATGGCGGCCCTCGCGATGGCGATCTACTTCCGCGGGATGACGCGCTCGGAGACCGGCCGCTGGACGCGGGCGATGATCGAATCCGGCGGCACCATGGACTTTTCGGACTTACCGATGGCGACAGTCGACAAGCATTCGACCGGTGGTGTGGGAGACAAGATCACACTTCCGCTGGTACCTCTGGTCGCCGCGTGCGGTCTTGCTGTTCCGCAGCTGTCGGGGCGTGGACTCGGCCATGCCGGTGGAACTCTCGACAAGCTCGAGGCGATCCCGGGCTGGCGTGCCGACCTCACCGCGGCCGAGATGGTGGAGATCCTCGCGAACCCGAAGCTCGGTGCGGTCATCTGTGCTGCGGGCGCGAACCTCGCGCCGGCGGACAAGAAGCTCTATGCCCTTCGCGACGTGACCGGATCGGTGGAATCCATTCCCCTGATCGCGAGTTCGATCATGAGTAAGAAAATCGCCGAAGGAACCGGTGCTCTCGTGCTGGACGTGAAGGTCGGTTCGGGTGCGTATATGAAGGAACTCGGTGACGCGCGGGAGTTGGCGCGCACCATGGTCGAACTGGGCAACGACGCCGGTGTGCGCACAACGGCATTCATCACCGAGATGGGTACGCCACTCGGCTTGACCGCTGGCAATGCACTCGAGGTGCGCGAATCCGTCGAGGTGCTGGCGGGCGGCGGACCTGCCGACGTCGTCGAGCTCACCCTCCTCTTGGCTCGGGAAATGTTGTCGGCGGCCGGAATCGACGATGTCGATCCCGCGCAGAAGCTGGCCGACGGAAGTGCGATGGATCGGTGGCGCGCAATGATCGACGCGCAGGGCGGCGATCCGGATGCGGACTTGCCCGTGGCTCGACACACCGAAGTCGTCACTGCCGACCGCGACGGTGTCCTCACTCGACTGGATGCCATGGGCGTCGGTATCGCAGCGTGGAAACTCGGAGCGGGGCGCGAGCGCCAAGGCGACGCAGTACAAGCCGGTGCGGGTGTGCAGATGCATGCAAAGCCTGGTGACGTGGTCCGTGCCGGTCAGAAGCTACTGACACTGCACACGGACACACCCGAACGATTCGATGCCGCACGCCGGAGTCTCGACGGCAGTTGGGCAATCGGGTCCGAATCCGACACAGTGTCGCGACCGCTGCTCATCGAGCGAATTGTGGGTGACTCGCGTTAGCTTATGTTGCATGAACGCACCGGTGTTGAACTCGATTCGTAGCGCGCCCAAAGTTCTACTGCACGACCACCTCGACGGTGGTCTGCGTCCGCAGACAATCCTGGAACTGGCAGAAAATTGCGGATACACGGATCTGCCGGCACATACTGCTGCCGAACTCGCCCAGTGGTTTCGAACCGCCGCTGACAGCGGTTCGCTCGAGCTGTACCTCGAGACGTTCGCGCACACCGTGGCCGTCATGCAGACTGCCGAGGGACTCTCGCGCGTGGCACAGGAATGTGCCGAGGATCTGGCCGACGACAACGTGGTTTACGCGGAGGTGCGGTTTGCACCCGAACAGCACCTCGAACAGGGCCTGACGCTCGACGAGGTAGTCGAGCACGTACTCGAAGGATTCCGGGCGGGGGAGTCCGCGGCCCAGGCCCAGGGGCGCAAGATTCAGATCGGCTGTTTGCTGACCGCCATGCGCCATGCCGCCAGGTCCCGCGAAATCGCCGAACTTGCCGTGCGATTCCGTGACCGCGGTGTCGTCGGATTCGACATCGCGGGTGCCGAGGCCGGGAATCCGCCGAGTCGCCACCTGGACGCCTTCGAGTACATGCGGGATGCTAACGCGCACTTCACCATCCATGCCGGTGAAGCGTTCGGGTTGCCGTCGATTCACGAAGCCATCGCATTTTGTGGAGCCGACAGGTTGGGGCACGGTGTGCGAATCGTGGACGACGTCACTGCCGTCGACGGTAGCCACGAGCTGGGCAGGCTCGCGAACTTCGTTCGAGACATGCGCATCCCGCTGGAGTTGTGCCCGAGTTCGAACGTCCAGACCGGCGCCGTGGCTGCCCTGGCCGATCATCCGTTCGGACTGTTGGCAGACCTACGGTTCCGGGTCACCGTCAACACCGACAATCGGCTCATGGGTGATACCAGCATGAGTCGCGAAATGGCGGCGCTCGTCGAAACATTCGGTTACGGCTGGACCGACCTCGAACGATTCACGATCAACGCCATGAAGTCTGCGTTCATCCCGTTCGACCAGCGTCTCGCGTACATCGACGACGTCATCAAGCCCGGGTATGCCGTGTTGGTCGGGTAGCAGTACTGATCGGCGGGCGCCGTTTACTCGGGACGCAGGCGTGTCTCGAACTCACGCTCGAGTTCGCGCCACCCCTCGGATTCCTTGGTGAACGGCGCACTGGGAGCCATCCGGGACGGATCGGGATTGAGCAGGTACGAGACGTACCACCCGAGCTCGTTCGACGCGGACAGCGCTTCCTCGGTGGAGTCGTCGTCCGCGAAATCGGCTGCATCGGTGAACAATTCGACAGCAAGCTCGAGTTGTTCGACGTCCACGGCGTCCGGGCCCTGGGCAAGATCGTCGGCGATGCCGGGCAGAACGTAGACATTCTCGTCGGTGACTTCGATGTCGAGTGAACCGTCGACGGCGGCATTCTGGATCGCGCCGTACGTGCTGACCTGTGACAGATCGTGCTCGTGATTGTCGGCAAGGTAGCGGCCGAGTGCGCGCTCGGACCGGAAGACGGTGATCAACCCGTCCTTTCCGAGGAAGATTGCCTGGTCACCCATGTAGCAACGAAGGGTGTAGAAGGTGTCGCCGGAGGTGATGATGCGGACCGGATCGACGCCGACCTCGCCCCAGAACGTCTCGATCTCGTCGTCGTCCTCGTCGAGTTCGTCTTCGTCGAATTCCTCGTCCTCGCCTTCCTCGGCGACGTCGTCCGCATCGACGGTGTTCTCGGCGGCTGCGAGGAGTTCGGCTTCGGCGACTGCGACGGCAGCGGCATCAACCTTGGGCGATGTCACGACGGTGTCGATCGCGTCGAGAACCTTGTCCCAGTCCTTGGCGATGGCTGCGCCGACCTGGTCCCAGATCTCGAGTCCTTCACGACCCTCGAAGGCGCTCGCGCCCGTCGCGAGTGCACCCAGGATCGGGTGGCCGCTGAAGAACCGGATCACGGAATCGAGTTCGCAGACCTCGCCGATATTGCGGGCCATGTTCAGGGTGTCTTCGAGTTCGGAGACAACCAGCGGTTCCGGGTCCCCGGCAGCAAGTTCCGGTACTCCGACGAAATCGAACGTGAAGTTCTCCTCCGGTTCGAGTTCCGCGGCGGAGAGACCGGCAACAACACTCCAGGCGGGGTGGTCGACCAAATCGTTGTCGGTATCGGTGCGGATGAAGGCGGCGAGTTCCGCGACCGAGGCAAAGCCGTACAGATCTTCCTCGTGGCCGAGGAAGGCCTCCCATTCGTCGTCGCCCTCACGCCACCGTGGCGCCCACAACGTAACGAGGTCTCCACTTGTGAGACCGATTTCGATCGGGACGATATCTCCAGCCATGGGCGGAAGCCTATCGACCCGAGCGCCCTGCGCATAGCGCGGGTTACTCACACCTCGCCGAGTGAGCGACCCAGTTGATTCATCAGACGTTCGCGTTCGACGTTGCTGCGGTGAACTGCCTGGTGGATGGTGGCGATAGTCAGTGCCGCGACGGCCTTCGGTTCCATAGTGGTTACGGCGTCGGTGATGGTCAGTTCGACCAGCGCGCCCATTCCGTCGACACAGGCGACAACCGTGCCGTCGGCGCTCGCGGCGGTCGCCCGGATGGCGTCGACGTCACCGACCGCATCCTGCATGAATCCGCACTGACTCTTGGCGCGCTCCATGATTCGGTCCATTTCGTTCATATCGATCGCATCCAGGTAGTGGGGGCTGTGTCGGTGTGCTCTTCGGCAGCTTGGGCGTCGGCCAATTGCTCACGTGTTGCGAGTCCCAGGGCATTCACGATGTCGGCCGGAACCCCATCGGCTTCCAATTCGAGGCGGTGGCGGACGCCGGCCTCCATGCCGGCCCGGGCAGAGAGGGCCATGATCTCGGTGGCCAGGCGAGCACCGCCATAGCGTAATTCGCTGTGATGGATACGGATGTCGATGGGAATGCCCTGTTCGGTGGCCCGTAGGGCGATGGTTCCGCGGCGATTTGCCGCCACTGCGGTGATGACGCTCGGTGGGCGCGGTGTGTCCTGCATATTCGTGCTCATTTCACTCTGTGGGTCGGTAGAAGCCGTGAAATCCCATGCCGATGTTGGATGTTCGGACGGGGCTGACGCTGACCGGGTCTCCGGCTTCGACCAACAGTTCATAACGGTATCGATAGACTCCCCCCATGCGAGCCGTTATCTACACCCGAGTCTCATCCGACGCGACCGGCAAGGGTAGGTCCGTATCAGAGCAGGAATCTGACTGCCGCGCAATATGTGAGCGTGAGGGTTGGGATGTCGCAGAAGTGTTGACAGACAACGATATAGGAGCTTCCCGACATTCCGGGAAGGAGCGTCCCGCATACCGGCGACTCGCCGAAGTTCTCACCAAGGGTGACGTTCTCGTGACCTGGGAAGCGTCTCGTGCTCAGCGTGACCTCAGGGCGTACGTCGAACTTCGCGACCTCTGCACCATCCGGGGAGTCCTGTGGTCCTATTCCGGCCGACTCTATGACCTCTCGCGCGGAGATGACAGGTTCGGAACCGGACTCGATGCCCTACTGGCCGAGAAGGAAGCAGAGCAGACGCGCGACCGGGTCCTACGTGCCAAGCGTGCAGCTGCCCTGGATGGCCGCCACGGCGGGCGGCTGCCCTATGGGTACCGGCGAGTGATCAATATGCGTACCGGCGCCACAGAGGGCTGGATCCCGGACGAGGCTGAAGCGCCGATTGTTCGCGAGATCTTCGACCGGACACTTGATGGCGAATCCCTGTGGTCGATATGCCGAGACTTCACCGCGCGCGGCGTCCCGGCACCGAGCACTCAGAAGAACGCGGCGGGTCAATGGCGACCCCAGCGCGTTCGCGTCATGATCATCCGCCCAACCTATGCCGGACTCGTGGTGCACCAGGAGAACGTAATAGGCAAGGGGAGCTGGGAAGCGATCGCCACCGAGGAAGAGCATCGCCGCATCGTCACCATCCTGACCGATCCCGCTAGAGCTGTGCACCGCGGCTGCGAGCCAAAGCATCTCCTCACAGGCATTGCCACATGCGGCGTCTGCGGAAGTCCCGTTCGCTACTTTGGCCCGAAGAGCGTGAAGACCCCGCGCTACTTATGCGAGAAGAGTGCGTGCGTCGGCCGCCGCTGCGACAAGATCGACGACTTCGTAGAGCGGCTCGTCATCCGCCTGTGTATGAACCCCGATAACTTCCACACGATGAATGCCAGCAAATCCAGTGACGGCAGAAGTGCGCTCGATGACGCAATCCGCCTTCGACAAGAGTTGGATCGGTTTATCGAGGACGCCCACGCGGCGGGAGTAAGCCCGTTCACTCTCGCCAAGTATGAGCGGAGCGTGGAAGCGAAAATTGCTGCAGCTGAAGAACTCGCCCGGTCATCGGCCCGTTCGCCGCTTCTGGCAAGGATGGCCGGCCCCAATGCTCAAACCGAATGGGACCTAATGAGCATTACGGAAAAGCGTGACACGGTGCGTGCCCTGATGACGGTCACGATCAATCCGTCGACGGTCAAAGCTCGGAACTTCACTCATGATGACATCGAGTACCTTCCACGCCCGGAATATCTGCTCCCTTCCTAGAATGGCTTACGGCTGGCGTCGGCAGAGTTCTTCGTTGATGTACTTCTTTTCACCCTTGGTGAGGTTCTGTACCCGATTAAGGAGGGTCGGGACGTCGACCCAGAGTTCCTCGGCGGTGTCGACATTGATGCGGTGGCGGTTCCAGACCAGTGCGTCGATGAGTTGCTCAAGCGAGATCAGGCGCCGAGCGGTGATGCAGTCGACGATCTTCTCCTCGCGCCGAGCGAAATGGGCATCTTCCGATACCGGGCCTCGTTCGAGGTGCACGATCTCGTGAGTGAGGGTGCACCTCCGTTCTGCCTGACTGAGTGTCGAGCAGATTTCGAGGCCGCCTTCATGCCACCTGCCGAAGGTATCTCCCAACAGCTCTCTGGAGCAGGTGACGCTCATTCCTGGGTAGTAATCCCGGAGCACCCGCCAGGGGTGGTATCTGGTCATGCCCGTCATTGTGGGGCATGTCCCCGACAACTACAGACCTGTCATTCGGATTTATCTACGCAACAAGTAGAACTCGACCCCACGCGATTCGCTCAAGAGGTCCGCCTGTAGCGACTTCCGCCTTGGCAAGGGCATCGAGGGCGCCGGATGCTTCCATAAATTCGCTGATAGTGGAGTCTAAGGTGAGGCCAACAGACGTGAGCGTGAGCAGCTCGGCGGTCGGCTCTTGAGTACCTTGCCTGGCGATTCCGGACACCGTTGAAGCGGTCCAGATGCCCTCCGAGTTCTCGACGGGCATCGCCACGGCTACCGCGGTGTTTTCCTCCATTTGGCCGAGCACAGAATTGATTGTGTCGTGCGGGAGGCAGGCGATGACGACGCGTTCGATTAAATCGGCCTGGACTTCCTGTCTGAATAAGTCCCACGCCCGAGTGCTCCCAGGCTTGGAGACTGCCTGGAAGTACTTTGCTGCGCGAAGTCGGAGATCCTGCATCGCATCCAGTTCGTACCGCAACAGATAACCCTCGGGCATGCGGGTCTGGAAATGGTGCACAGTGGTGAACGCAGGTACGATCGTACGCCGCACGTCGTCGATACTTCGCTGCAAATCTGGGTTTTGCCTCAGCTGTCGCTTGAATGCAGCCAGGGTCTCACGTTGCGTGTAGCTTAAGCTCGCGCTGGGTGGGAACTGGATCGGTGGCAGTGTCGAGGCAACCCGATGCGTCGGTGCAGGAACTTGGTCCGGCGACGGGAGTTCATCGCCCAGTTCCAAGTATATTTCTCCGGTTTCCGTGTCTTCCTCGGCAACGACAGCGGAGTACCGCAAATCCTCTATCTCGTCGAATGCGATGACATGATCGCCAAGTGCTACGGGCCCATCAGCCCAGGACTTCAAGGCGACAACTTTGCCGCCGCGTGCGAGATCGTTGAAATCGATCCGAATTGTATTCATTTCTTGCCCTTCGCCGGATTGGTCTCCGGTTCGCCAAAGCACTCGATGAACCGATCAATCGCTGCGTCCGAGATATCTGATCCGAATTCTACGTGGTAATGGTTGGGTGCCTGACCGTTGTCAACTTCAAGCTTCAAGCCGAAGCCTGCAGCGAACAGCGCGGCCGAGTTGGCGACCATCACCTTGCCGTATGGGAGTCCTTCCGAAGCTCTCAGTACGACTGAGTCACGAGACTCGCTTGGGTGCCACGTTTCAATCTGAACAGATAGGACATTCCCCTGATTCTTTTCTTCAGCCCTGGCCAGCTTGGCTCGAATCGATGTGTGAGTGCATGTTGCGCCGCCCAAGATGACGATTCCATCAGCGTCAGTTGGAAAATGGGTCATGCTCCGAACTCCGGTCCGTCACCCTGTGACAGATCTTCGGTTGCCACTTCGCTACGACGGCGCTGCTTTTCCTTCGAGCCACCCTTTACCGTGCGTCGAGCGAGGTCGAACTCCACCTGGCGAAGTTCTTTCAGTCCGTTCTCCTGGTCAACCTCTGCAGCTTGATCTTCCGAAGTCGATGCTGGTGCGTTGTCCTCTCGAATCACGTTTCGCGCTCGCTCCCCGAAAGCTGCTGCGGCACGGTTCATCATGGGGGTTCCGCGAGACCCAGCTTTTCCATCAGCTTCCGAATTGCTCGGCGTGCCCTGCGTGCTCGTGTTTTCATTTTCGACTCCATCCGATGGTTGGGATGTGAGCTTGATGAACTCGCGAGCTACGGTCGTCAAGGTTTCCTTGGCGGATTCCGGCAGTGCGCCGGCCCCGCCGATGGATAGCGCGTTCGGATCGTTTCCCGTGTAGACGGGAAGTTCGAGCGAACGAGCGGATGCCATGACTATGTCCGTAACTGTGACGCCTAGGCCTGTCGCCAATCCTCGGATTGTGTCGGGGTCTGGGAAGTTCTTCGGTGCCACGTTCGCGAGCTGGTGTAGACGCTTGGAGGTGGGCGTCCCTCCGCAGTCCTTCGACAACTTGTCGTAGGACCGTGTCCCTTTGCGGTCGGCGATCAAGCCGGCCAACGTCTGTTCATCGCTCACAACAACCACCGTCGCGTGTCGTTAGGTGTTCTGTCCACTCGCAAATCTTAGGCACTGCACAACCTTATCGTTCGAACAAACGCGCAGGTAGTACCTAAGAACAAGTTTTTTGGTCGGCACATTGGCGGCCCTTGCAGCAGGTTCGGTCAAAATTGCCTCTTGCCTAACTGCCTAACGTTGGGTAATACTTTGACGCGTAATGCTTGACAAAGTGCCTAACGGGGAGTGAAGATATGAGTGCAAACACGGACACACGTCGGCATCGTTCCAACCGAAGGAGGTGGCCAAGTGGCATGAGGATGCAACTTGTAGCAAGAGACGCGCTGATCGACCGCATGGACCGCAAGGGATTTTCGAACCGTCGACTCGCCAAATATGCGGAGTGCGCACCGGGCACCGTCGACAACCTGATCAGTGGCCGCACGCAAGCCACTAACAACCCGCGAACAGCTGAACTAATTTGCGAGGCCCTCGACGTTCCACTGGACATCTTTTTTGTGCCCGAGATATCCAGCACTACGCGGCAAATCGTCCAGCGACCGAGAGCTCGATCGCGTGCGGCATGAAAAAGACCGCCAGCTGATTACCCAGCTGACGGTCTCCGACAACCCCTACCAAAGGACCGTCATGACAAACCTTACTGCAACAAAATCCATCAAACTCTTCACCTACAACGACCGCGCATTTCGGACGTTCGGAACTTCGGACAGTCCCGAGTTCGCGCTTGCCGACATCTGCGACGCTCTTGAAATCGTCAACTCTCGCAATGTCGCAGCTCGACTGGCCGACGATCAGAAGGGTGTCCGCCGAGTGGACACCCTTGGCGGCACGCAAGCGATCACAACAGTCAACGAATCTGGCCTCTATGAGATTGTCATCCGATCTGACAAGCCGGAAGCTGTAGCCTTCCGTCGCTGGATTACGGGCACCGTACTGCCGGCCCTACGTAAAACTGGCACCTACTCGATGGCGCCAGCACTTACCGGTTCTGAACTGCTCGCCGCAGCAGTGCTCGAAGCTCAGTCGATGATCGCCGCGAAGGATGTGCAGATCGCCGAACTTGAACCGAAGGCTGAATTCTTTGATGAGTTGATGGACGCCAACGGCTGCTACTCCATGCTCGCCACTTCAAAGGTGATCGGATGGGGACGCAACGTGATGATGCGTGACCTCCGGCGCCTGGGAATCATCCAGGGAAACAACCTGCCGTACCAACGCTACGAGCATCACTTCAAGGTCGTGCCCGGAACTTATAAAAACCGGAAGACCGGCGAAACAGTTCCAACGGCTACGACATTCGTTCGACCATCTGGCGTCGAGTTCCTCCGTAAGAAGCTGACCCAGGGTTCGGCTGTTGTTGGTGATGCAGCATGACCGCTTCGACTTGGACTGCTGAGGATCAGGCCCATCTTGAGAAGGTGGCCGCAATGTTCCCTCCAATGAACGCCATTCAGATCGCAGTCTGCCGACGCACGTTCGGCAAGGCCTCGCAGCGTCGGATGGAACTTGAGCAGATGAGGGAGGCGGCGTGAGCAACTTGGCCAGCATCCCGACGAACCTTCTCCGACTCCCGGTGCAGTCGGTTGCTCTTGCTCCGGCGAGTGATGACGATCCTTCGGTCTCGGTTCGCTACGACAAGTCTCTGAACATGATCGCCCTCAGTGTCGATGGCACCGATGACGTCTATTTCGATCGAGACTCGGGGTTCTCGTTGATGGACCAGATCGCGCGGGTGCTAGAGGTTCAGGCGAAACTCGGCGGTGCATCATGAGTCTTCGCAGCCTTCGGGGCGTGGTGCGGGCCTTGATTATTGGCCTTGCGGTCTGGACCACGGTGGCGTGGACAGTCGTCACTCTCGCTGACGGGAGGCTGTCATGATCCGCACCTTCGACGGGCTCGAGGTCGAGACAATCGAGATCATCCCCGCGGTAAACCCGGCCTCGGAAGCCATCGACTACGCGCACGGCGGTTACTGGAATTGCGAACTCGCCGGCGGGGGATGTGTCCAGCAGTTCGGCGATGAACTCATGGTCAGCCCTGACGCGCGGCTGATTCCGTTCGTCCCCGCGGCCTAGTTCCACTCAACTTTCATTCTTCCTAGACAGGACATTTTGTGATGACGCATGCCCAAATGGCCCCGCAGTACGTGGCCGCAAGCAAGAAACAGTGCCCGTTGACGATTCCGCTCGCGGTGCTCGGTGACGTGGATTTGCCCGAGTTCGATGCCCTCGATACGGCATTGGCTGTGGACTGGTCGTGGCCGGATGAGGCTGATGTCGATCGAAACGACATCAGTGTCGACCGCGGTGAGCTGAGCATCGACGGAGAACCGAGGATCGAACCGGCGCCCTCATGGGCTGCCGGCAGGTGGGGGATTGTCACCGGTTCCGCGCTCTCGGCAATCACGTTCACTTCACTCGGCGTGCTGTACGTCCTCCGCGAGTTCGGTGGGTGGCCAGCATGAGCACACTTATCGCGCACCCGAAACTGGCAGTTGTCCGCATTGAGCCGTTTAAGGGCGGCAGCACGTTCCCCAGCATCCACCTCGACGAACTGACCCATTGGCAGCGCGAATATGCGCTTCAGTTGAAGGCGAAGAAGTCGGAGCTTGGCGCGCTCTATACCGTCCATTACTCCGATGGCACTACCGACGACTTGCACAGCGACGAAATCGGGGTCGCAGCATGAGCCTCGCATCCAGCCTATCCACCCGGTCGTGCACTGATGGACTATGCGGTCACTGCGGCCCGTGTCGTCGAGAAATGCGTTCCGACGACCTGATCATGGCGCCGAAAGTGCTACCACCGATCGAGCTTTCACCTACCCGTGAGCAGATCATGGCCGAGTCGGTGAAACGTCACCGGCCTTCGCGACGTCCGGTACCGAAGGTCCAGAACCGACGCGCGGAGCATGTCCCGAAGGCGCCACCAGTTCCATCGCCATGCACGGAGTGTGGCGAAATGCGTGGACTTCGACCAGCCGGATTCGGCGGCAAAGGATCGGCCATCGACGGCGCTGGGACCATCTGCACCGTTTGTAGCGACCGCCCCAAACTCGCCGCCATCATCGCGGAGATCGAAGCGAAGCCGTTCCCTCGCAGTAAATCTGACAACACGTTGCTCAGTAAGTCGAGGCTCCGCATTCGCCGAGTCACTCGCTTCGGTCGCCCGTTCCATCCCGAAGCCACACATGGCAATGGGAACGCTTATGCGTCCTACCGCTGCCGATGCCCCGAGTGCTGCGCATGGCGCACCGCTGACGACCGAGCCAGGAGGAACGTGGCATGATCCCCAACCCTCCGCCAGGCATGGGCGTCTGGGAGCAGATCGGGCAGAGCGATTTCGCCCGCGCCGAGAAAGACGGCCTCCCCACCCTCGAAATCGTCCAGCGATCCAGCGAGCAGTTCCAGGTCACCTACTGGGTCTCCCACTACAAGAACGGAAGTCGACGATGAGCTACCTCGACGACGACCCGCTCACCGACCCGTGCGATCGACCCGGTTGGTACGACTGCCGCGACGACGATCACGACGTTGACCGACTACGAGATGAGGCGATCGGCCTATGAGTGGATACCAGCACCTTGACCTGGGAGTGAACCCATTTTCCGAGGAGCGCCTCCCAGGCGACCCTGACCCCTTTTGTGAATACGACCCACGCGATGACTTGGAGGACTGGCAGAAATGAGCTTCCACAGAAATGGGCACCAGGCCACCGATATTCACGTCGACAAGTTGCGCAAACGCGTCCACTTCAACTTCCTGAGATTTAACGACGACACCGGCGAATGGGATCTCGTGTTTTGCGAATCTCATGCGCTCGCAGATGTGCAGGCCGACTTCGCGGAGGCGTCATGACATACACAATCGTCGATGTCGAACCCGACACTGACGAATGGTCAGCTGAGCGCCGCAACAGCATTGGGGCGTCCGAAGGCGCTGCCATCATCGGCGAATCGTCATACGACGATACGCAGCTCTCCGTATACCTCAGCAAAATCGGACGGGCGAAACCGTTCGACCCGCTGCTGTCCCTGATCGGACACGGAGTCGAGCCAGTCATCACGAAATGGGTTCAGGATTATCACCCCGAGATCGGTGAAGTACTGCCCGGATTCATGGCTCGATCCGTGGAGCATCCACATCTACACGCGACCTTCGACCGGCTCGTCATCACTCCACAAGGGCCGACTGTTCCACTGCAACTGAAGTCTTCGACCGTCTTCAAGCGCCACAACTGGGACAACGGAATCCCTCCCGACTATCTCATTCAGGAGGACATCGAATGCCTTGTGTACGGCTCACCATTCGCCTACCTCGCTGTCTGGCATATCGGGTCGACAGAATTCCAGCTTCACAAGCTGTTCGCCCGAGAGGATCGGCAACAAGAGCTCATCCGACGCACGCACACCTTCTGGCATGAACACGTCATTCCTCGCAAGCCTCCAATGGCGAGCTTGGGCGATGACCTCGACCGCCTGTATCCGGCCACGGTCGGTAAGACGATCAGCGCAGACAGAGACACCGTCGATGCCGTCGAATTTCTTCGGGAACGAGCCAAACAGCGACTCGACTTCGTCGCCGAATGCAAAGAAGACGAAGCCAAGGCCACGTTCGAAATCGAAGCATTCATGCAGGACGCCACCGAACTCGTGAACCCCTTCACCCACAAAGTCATTCACACCTGGCGACCAACCAAAAACGGTACCCGCCGCCACTTCTCCCCAAAGGACACAAATGACACTCGTTACTCGTAAGCCAACCGCCAAGCCATCGTGGCCGGTCCTGCTCATTGCCGGCGTTGAGAAGTCAGGCAAGTCGTGGGCGTGCGCGCAAGCGTCAGCCTCGGAGCGGATCGGCCGAACGCTATGGGTTTCAATCGGTGAAACCGACCCTGATCAGTACGGCGCCATCCCCGGCGCAGATTTCGAGATCGTCGAACACGACGGCTCATACAAGGGAATCCTCGAAGTCCTGGCAGAAATCGCATCACTTCCGGCAGAAGACAAGCCGACCCTTCTCGTTGTCGATTCCATGACACGCCTCTGGGATCTCATCGGAGACGGTGCACAGAAGTGGGCGAACACCCGCGCCAAGGGCGATTCCGAAGGCATCATCACGATGGACCTCTGGAACAAGGCCAACAAGTACTGGGCGCATCTTATCCAGGCGATCCTTGCCCATGACGGGCCCGTGTTAATGACCGCGCGACTCGAAGCGGTAACTGTGGTCGACTCCCGCGGTAAGCCGACTCCGGTCAAGGCCGACAAGATAAAAACGAAAAAGTCATTGCCGTATGACGTTGACGGCGTGATCGAAATGCCTGAGCGCGGTAAGACTTACATCTCCGCAGTGCGGTCGGTGAACCTGCAACTCCAGGAGCGCACCGAGTTCCCGAACTTCACCGTGGATGACTTGTGGTCCAAGCTCGGTCTCGATGATGTGCAGCCGCGCGTGGTGTCGAATGTTGCCCTGCCAGAGGGTGATGCAGCGTGACCATCACGTACCTACCTCTGCTCAACCTCATCAACCGAGATCCGTGGACTGAGCAGTCTCCATGCTCGCGCGCCAAGGATCCTGACGCATGGTTCCCGACCAGTGCGGCACATCTCCGCACTGAGCCGATCCGCATCTGTAATACGTGCCCTGTCATTGCGCAGTGCGCAGCGGAAGCTGTGTCCTCGCAGGAGATTTACGGCATCCGCGCGGGCGTCTACCTCAACGGGGAGGTCGGTGCCGATCGTCAGCACCGCGCCGAATTGACTGTCATCGCAGAGGCAGGGGGAGTGACGATCGTCCCGCCGAAGATCACTCTTGGGAATGCCGCCAAGACTCACTGCAAACGTAATCACGAGTTCACGCATGAGAACACCCGTGTCACAACCGATGGCAAGCGCGCCTGCAAGCAGTGCGAGAAGCAGAAGGAGCGGACGCCACGGAAAGCACAGAAGGCGGTGGCCTCATGACTACCTGTTCGTCGTACATCGGCATTCCCGCATCTCGGTTCGCAGTAATGCCGCGCACCACAGAGGTTGAACCGGCACCTGTCCGAAGGCATGTCGCCACACTTGTCGAATCCGGCATGACTCTCAACATGATCGCGCGCGCAGCCGGACTGTCCGCGAGGCCTGTCTGGAACCTGATGAACCTGGACCCGGATTACATCCTCAAGCCGACTGCCGAAGCCATCATGACTGTCACGCAACGGCCGTCACATCATCAGGCGATCGTCCTGAGCTATGGGCTTCGCCGGCGAATGGAGGCGCTCGCGGTGATGGGCTGGGATGTCCTGGCAATCGCCGAGGAATGCAACTACCCACACTACAAGGCGTTACACAGGGCGCGGGATGGTGTCCGTACGCAGTGGCAGACACATGCGATGGTTGCGGAAGCGTACGAACGGATCTCGCACATACGGCGGGGTGACGTTCGGGCTGAACTGCGGGCACAGCGCCGCGGCTATCTGAGCCCGTTTATGTGGGACGACATCGACGACTACTTCGAGAAGCCGACTGCAGTCAGGGCGGAACCTGTGGCGGATGTGGTGTTGGTGCAGCGCATCCTCGACGGCAAGTGGAGTGGTGTGGCGCCGAAGTTGGAGCGTCAGGCTGCATTCGAGATTTTGCAGGCGCAGGGTTTGTCGGCCGCGCAGATCGGCGAGCGGCTGGATGTCACCGCTCGCACAGTCCAGAGATTGAGGTCAGCAGCATGAGCGATCCTGTAAACCACCCGGCGCACTACACCGAACACCCCTCGGGCATCGAGTGCATCCAGATCACCGAGCACATGTGCTTCAACCTCGGCAACGCGTTCAAGTACATCTGGCGGGCCGACCTCAAAGGCTCAGCGCTCGAGGACTTGGAGAAGGCGCGGTGGTACATCGACCGGGAACTGACGAAGCGCAGCAGTGAGCGCCTAGATCGAAACCCGGAAGTACTGGCCAGGCTTAAGCGTTCACTCGCGTCAATGACTGGTGACGTGGAGATTCAAGCCCCCGCCGAAGCCGGACCGTGGGAGCGGATCGAAGACGTACCCAAAGATGTGACGCGGATCGAGGACTGCGAAGGCGATACGTGGTTCCGAACCCCCACTAGATGGATCTGCGAGGACGGCTCACAACCGGCTGGCTTCGCACCGTTCACTGCGATCGAGGGCGTGACCGAATGAGCCTGCGCAGAACGCCACTCAAGCGGACGCCCATGCAGCGACCCAGGGCGAAGAGTCCGACTACCCGGAAGCGGCAGCGTGACACCGGATTCCCAGATGCGGTCAAGAAGCTGATCCACGATCGTTCCGGTCGACGCTGCGAAGTACGTCAGGCCTGCCACGGGGATGCGGCGGTGCAGATCCACCACCGCCGTCCCCGTGGTGCCGGCGGATCGAGCCTGGCGTGGGTGAACCAGGCAGCCAACGGACTCGACGTATGCAGCCCCTGTCACACGTTCATCGAGTCGGCCCGTGAGTACTCCGAAGCTCACGGCTGGCTTGTGTCGATGAACAAGAAACTACGCCCGAACGAGGTGCCGGTGCTCCTAGTCCATGACCTCGAGCCTCTCCTGTTGTCCGACGACGGCACCTGGAGCCGATCAACCAAGGGGGTGACAGGTAATGATGAGTGACCCACGCAATCAGGAGGAAGCACAATGGCAGTCTCGAAGCGCGTCAGGTTTGAGGTTCTCCGACGCGACAACCATGCATGTCGATACTGCGGCGCAACAGCGCCAGATGTTCGCATCACTCTCGACCATGTTGTTCCCACCGCACTCGGAGGCGATGACAGCCCGTCGAACCTTGTCGCAGCCTGTGCTGATTGCAACAGCGGTAAGACCTCGACCAGTCCATCTGAAAGTATCGTTCAGGACGTCGACGAACGAGCCGTCAAATGGTCGGCCGCAATGGCTCAAGTCGCCAACGAGCGCCGCGCATCCAGAGAGCTACTCACTCAGCGATACGAAGCATTCGAAGCGGAGTGGAATCGCTGGGGATGGACAGACTGGCGCGGCGATCGCCACACAGAAGAATTGCCCGGCGACTGGAAGCAATCCGTGGATCAGTTCTACGGTGCCGGACTTGATCATTCAGACCTCGAAGAACTCATCGAGGCGTCCATGCCAAAGAAGGTCAAGGACACCTGGAAGTACTTCTGCGGTTGCGCTTGGACTCGAATCAAGCAGAACCAAGAGCGCGCTCTCGTCATCGTCAACGCCGTCGACGATGACGGTCCCTACATTCAGTTCACACGCGAACTCGCCGACGAGATGCATGCAGAAATATCTCGACTTCACCTCGCACAAACCGGCGAGCGCCTTGCCGCATGCTTCTGCGAGGCATGCGACCCACGGTCTGAGTATTGCGGCGAAATCGCATGCCGCGCGTACTTCATCGGACTCGTCGAGTGGCAAATCAAGAATCAAGAAAGATCCCCCGTATCCAATGGCGCCAGCGCCAATGAATCGACCAGTATGGAGTAAGCCCATGGCCCGCATCCGGTCAATCAAGCCCGAATTTTGGATCGACCGGAAGCTGGCCCGACAGCTCACCCGCGATGAGCGGATGCTGTACATCGGACTCTGGAATCACGCGGACGAGCACGCTCGGGCACAAGGCGATGCCCGCGTGATTCAGGGTCAAATCTTCCCGTACGAGAGTGATTTGTCGGTCTCTGACATCGAAAAGATGCTTGACCGACTTGAAGTTGCGAAAGTTATCCACAGGTACTCTGTGGATAGCGATCCGTACCTGTTCTTGCCGAAACTTTCGGAGCATCAGCGGCTTGAGCCATCTCGCGTGAAGTCGAAAATACCTGCCCCACCTGCCGATTCGCGGTCGTGTGAAAAAGACGCCACGACGCCGGAGGTTGGTTCAGACTCGGTGCAATCTTTCGCGGACAAGTCTGCGCCTGGTGACGATCTTCAATCGCTTCTTTATGTAGCAGGGAGCAGGGAGCATGGGGCAGGGGCGAACGGCGCACACGCGCCAGTCTCCGCACCCCAACCTCGTTGCACCAAGCATCTGAACGACCCAACCCCGCCACCTTGCCGACCATGTGGAGATGCCCGGGTGGCCCGTGAGGCGTGGGATCGAGGTCAGACTGAGGCTGCGAAGCGTGCCGTATCCGAGGATGCACGCCGGCGGGCAGAAGATCGCGCAGCGGGCATCTCCTCTTGCTCGCTCTGCAATGACCGCGGCTATGTCGGAACGGTTCTGTGTGACCACGATCCCGGGACGCCCGAGCGAGCAAGGCGAGGGATGGAACTCGTCCGCGAGGCACTCGCCAAGAAGGGCGCGTGAGCGCGAGTTCCGCTCCGCGCACTCAATCCTCTGACTACCTATCGCCCGGGCCTCAGTGACGAGCTGAGGCCCGGGAACCGATACCCAAGAACAGGACCACCCATGAACGTCACTGTCTACACCCAGCTGAGCTGCATGCCCTGCGTCACCACGAAGCGGAAACTCGACAAGCTCAAGATCCCTTACACCGCAATCGACATCACCGAAGACGAGAAGGCCACCGCCTTCGTGAAGTCGCTCGGCTACTCGTCCGCTCCAGTCGTTGTCGCGGAACTCTCAGGCGGCATTGAGCACTGGTCAGGCTTCCGCTCCGACCGCATCGACTGGCTACGTCTCGAACTCGACGCCATCGAATACCTCGACACTGTCCGACCAGGCGGTGAGCCAGCATGAACCACCACCCCGACTGCATCTGCGCCACATGTGATCCCATCTGGAACGCCGAGATCATCCGCTACAACCTCGGGCAGCAGGTGGCGGCATGAGCTGGCGAATCGCAACACCTGAGGAGCTTGCTGCGTCGGAGGCGGCCCAGGCACTGCAACCTAAGCGGCGTGCCCCACAGATGCAGTGCGTGTGTGGCCGGTTTGTCAACCGGTCCACCTACTGGCGCCGAGGTCTGAACATCAACGGCATGAGCAGTTTCGGCTGGCTCTGCTCCCATTGTGGAGACGTGGTGGAGAACTCATGAGCGACAACTACGTGATCCTCGAGACCGGCCAAGGCGGCGGAATTCCCGACACAGTTCACGGCCCTTACTGGGGGCGCGAAGAAGCCGTAAGCGAACTGAAGTCGCTGCGTGAGCACACCGCCAACCTCGGGCGCCGCGATCGCTACCAACTCGGCCTCGTAGAGATCGCGGGGGAGTCGTGAATTCCCGCCTCACGCTCCCGTTTTCGAAGCCCCCGCTCTCGATGAATGATCGCACTCATTGGCGCGCAAAGGCTCGAATCACTGCAGGGCTGCGCAGCGATACCAAACTGCTCGCAAAGTCCGCCAGCGTCCCAACTGGCCTAGCGCACGCGACCGTCTCGCTCCACTACCAACCGGCCGCCAACCGCAAACGGGACGCAGACAACCTCGTCCCCGTACTCAAAGCCTGCTGCGACGGCCTCGTAGACCACGGACTCGTTGCCGACGACACCCCGGATCTCATGCAAAAACTCATGCCGCTCATCCACCCCGCCGTCAAAGGCCAACCAGGAACCCTCTGGCTCGAAATCGAATGGGAGAACTCATGACACCCACAATGACTGACCTGTTCTCCGGCGGCGGTGGCAGTTCAGAAGGCATGACGCAGGCCGGCTTCTATGTGGTGACTGCGGCGAACCACTGGGAAACAGCGATTGCCACGCACGAGAAGAATCACCCGGACACTGAGCACATCACCGCGAACCTGTCCGAGGTGGACTGGCGAACCTTCCCGAAGACAAACATCCTGTGGGCATCGCCGTCGTGTGTGTGGCATGCCCGCTCTGGTGGACGTAAGCAACCACCAGCCGAGGTGGAACTTGCTCGCACGGATGCCGGTTCGGTGGATCGTGCGACAGCGTTCGCGGTGATCGCAGCCACGGAAGTCCACCAGTATGACGCGGTGATCGTGGAGAACGTGCCCGAGTTCCAGGCATGGAGTCTCTACAACTGGTGGCTCGATGGGATGCGGGCTCTCGGTTACCGAGAGCAGGTCGTATTGCTCGACGCCGCAGAAGTCGGGGCCGCGCAACGCAGAGTCCGGTACTTCGCTGTGTTCACCCGCGCCGGCAACGTGGACCTGGCCATCCGCGAGCCGAAACGCATGAACGCGCTGGACATACTCGACCCGAACCCCGGCAAACTCGTGACCCGCAAGCTGTACGTCGCAGACCAGATCGAGCAGATCACCACGTACGACGTACCGCACCTGGTGACATACCGGCGCAACGCGAAAGCCCGCCGAGCCGACACACACCCGCTCGCAACGATCACCGCCGGCGGCAACCACCACGGCATCGCCACACTGACCGAAGAAGGACCAAGGTTCCGAATGCTCAACAACCGCGAATGCGCTCGCGGCCAGGGATTCCCGGACTCCTACGAGTTCGTGGGCAACGCGAAGGACGTGAAGAAGCAGATTGGTAATGCGGTGTCTGTGGATGCTGCTCGTTGGATCGGTGGGCGTGTGAAGGCTGCGTTGGGGGTGGCGGCATGACCGAGCCTGGCCAAGTGTTGACCGACCTGCTCGCAGCGCACACGTACCTCCCGCAATTCATGCGCTGCTCATGTGGAGACGACCTTTGGGATCACCCCAAGGGAGGCCATCCCGCGCATGTGGCGTTGGTGGTGGAGCAGCACACCCAGGGGCAGACAGCGCGGGTAGTGGAGTTGGAAGCGGCTGCCACCCGGGTCCGGGCACTGCACACCAGGGATGGCGGCTACTGCAAAGCGTGCGACCGACGTTGCCCCTGTCCGACAATCGCAGCATTGGGGACATTATGAGCGAGCACAACTGGCGCAACTGGGAGACCTGTACCTGTGGGGAACCTGGTTGTCGATCGTCATATCCAAACCGCAAGTGGGCGCAGGCAGTCGAATCGCGGAGCCACATCCAAGAGCCTTCCGAGGGGGAGTTGTGAACGCGCAACGAAACGAACTGGCCGCAGATATTCGGGCAGTCGATGGGAATCATGATCTGGGTGCAGCGGCGCTGGCGGACAAGCTCGCTGAGCTGGGTTGGTCGAAGCCTCGCACGGTGGAGACACCCGACGACCTCGACTCACTACCGGAACTGTCAGTGGTGATCGACAAGCACGATGACGTGTCACAGAAGCGCGGCGGACGATGGTGTGGATACGAGACCGCCGACCTCACTGGCAAGCAACTCGCCAGGTACAAGCCGATCCGCGTCCTGTTCACTCCGGGCGGTGAAGGGTGACACCGATTCCGTATGACGAGATGCGCCGACTATGCGGACTACCCGATGTTCGGGCAGGCGCCGCGTAGGCGTGGCACGCCGGCGGGACTCAACTTAGTCGGGGCTAGAGTCGCTCCGTGAACGTATTCGAGTTCTTTGCTTCTCTGGTTGAGTCACTGGCGTGGCCATTGGTAATCGGTATTTTGCTCTATGTAGGGCGTAGTCAGGTCGCGAAGGTTGTCAAAGAATTGATCGCCCGGATACCCGAGATCGAGAGTCTCAAGGCGGGTTCTGGGGAGGTCAATTTCGGCGCTCGTGCCGCTCAGGTCAAGGAAGAAGCGCAGGAAGTGGTAGGCGCTTCCGCCAGTGATGTCCGCGGTCTAAGTCAACCTAGAGCTGATGGTCAGAGTCGTGGACGCCAGCCCGTTATCGAAGGCGTTCCTGCGGATCATCAATTCGGAGGAATTGGCTGGGACGTGATGAATAAGCTGCTTGATGTAGACCCGCGTGCTGCTGTATTGCTCTCGTGGATTGAAGTCGAGGGTGCACTCAACGAGAAATACGAAGCGATGTTCCCTGGCGACGATTCGCGGCGCATCAGCTCTCGTAAGAAAGCCGAGCGCATGCTTGCCGTTGACGAACAAGGGCAAGCGACGCTTTCGTTCTTGCTCGATTTACAGTCGATGAGAAATGACGTCGTCCATGATTCCAGGGTTTCGTTCTCCAGACAGGCTGGCGAGGACTATGTAGGTGCTGTAGACATCGTGATTCGCCATCTCGGGCAGCTCGAAAATGCGACGTCGAATGCCGTGCTCGCGCAGGGCGTCTCTCCAAACGAACCACAAGAAGCAGCAAAACCTTAGGGTCGTCGGCTAACGCCAACTTCACGAAGTCTGCTCACGGCGGTGCGCGGAGGCAGCATGGCTCAGGGAGATGGCATGCTGTCCGCATGCTCGAGCTAATCATTTTCGGCCTCTTTTACGAGAACGACTGGGATCTCACCCAGCCGCAAGCGACCCTGCTCGCTGGAGTCATCAGCGGTGCGCTGCTTATTGCTGCCGCCTACATCGCGTTCCACGGGCAGCGTGAACAGCGTGCCGCGGAACGTAGGATTCATGAAGAGCAGATAGCTGAACAGCGACGCAAAGCCTCGAGTGATCTGGCGGCCCAAAGGGCGCAATTGGTGGAGCAACTCGACGCTCAGAGAAGCCAATTCATGCGCGAATTGGAATCAAAGGAGCGCATGTGGAGACTCGAAGCGGATAGGTCTGCCGCGCTCGTTCTTCGGAACGAGTACGTGGGAATGTTCACTTCCTGTGCCGAGAATAATTCGGCGATTGTGTCGAGCATGATGAACGCGGAACGCCACCACTCCAACGGTGACTATGACAAGGCACTAGCAAGTGTCGGTGAAACCGCTCCGCTATTCAAGAGTTATTCTGGTGTTTTGGTGCTGTCGGCGTCAGACCTCGTCAACAAGCGGTATGCGGAGTTTATGGCTGAGTGTGCTGAATTCAATGGCCTCTTCGGAGACACAGGTGCAATTGGGATCATGAGCCTCGACAAGGACAAAGTTAAGTCGGCGCTCAAACGCGTGAGAGCCGCGAACCAGCGTTTCGACCAATCGATGAGGGATGACCTTGAGCGATTGGTAAAGCAGGGGATTCACGACTGACGTTATACGCCACGCTGAACTTTCTGGCAGCTCCGCTATTTCGGTCGATACGCTCAACTCTGTTCACCGGAATAGAGGAGCTGCACACCGCTCTGCCTTACATGCGAGAACGGTGCAAACACTTACGTGTTGACAGAAACCCCGTTCACGGTTGGGAACCCTCAGGTCGAACCCGAACCCGGCGGCACAGGCGGATTCGGGTCCATTAACTTCGGGTCCTGACAGACCACTCAACAGCCGGGCCGCACACTGCGGCCCGGCTGTTGAGTGGTGGCCTGATGATTTATGCCGGGAGGCGTACACCAATGCAGTGTCGTTACGTTGTCAGAATTTGTTGAGACCTGTTGTGTACCAATGCAATTGAAGGATCAGCATGGTAGAATGTAGCAAGCGATGCAGGCTACCGGAGGGGCGACGATGAGCGTTGAACAGACCGAATACCTACCATTAGCGCTCAGGCATCTTGACGATGCGATCAGCGCGCTGACAGCACCGAAAGTTCGCACTCACAAAGCGGCCGGCCGCACCAGGGTCATTACCAAGCCGAGCATCTACGCGGAGATGCTCGAGAACATCCGAGGGCAGCAAGGGACTTCATTCGGTGGAGTCGCCCGGTCGATGCCGCCGCTGTGGGTTGACGGCGTCGACTGGATCAACAAAGTCGACAGCACAGTCCAGGGATGGTGGCCGTCCACCGGCGGCACACTGTCCCGGCTCGAAGCGTTCCACAAAGCGTCGTGGCGACCACAAGACACCAACTTCCTGGACGGAGCTTCCGAGATGATCAACGACTGGGTTACAGCTGCTGAATCACTTCTCGACGGCGGCCGCGACCACTTCACGCTCAACGCTCCCTGCCCGACGTGCGGTGAGGCATGGGTATACCGCAAGGACGCGCTCGGAGAAAATGTCAGAGCCCCAGCGTTGAATGTCAGCAACATGGGATGCAACTGCCTGGCGTGTGGCCATCACTGGGGATTCGAGTACTTCACTCACCTCGCGAAGGTCATCGACTGCGCACCACTGGAAGGTGTTATCGCCGATGAGTCCAACGCAGTCTAGTTTCATAGCACGGCAATGCATGTGGGGGATGTGCGAGCACGATGCGGATCGCGCAATCGTCGACGCCGGTGGCCAGTACTGCCGGATGCACGCACTTCTGGTCTGGACGATCATCGACAACGAGATGCGCGAGAGCGGTATGTCGACCCCAAATTCTCGGATGCAGGAAGAGCTTGCGGCTCAGAAGGCTGAAGAGCGGAAAGCGGCTGCAGAGGAGAAGCGCAACCGGCAGGACTACGTCTACTACTTGCGGGTGGGCGCTCACTTCAAGATCGGGTTTGCGAGCAACCTTGAGCAGCGGCTCGCGTCGTATCCGCCGGACACCGAACTCCTCGCAGTGGAGGTAGGAACGCTCCAGCTTGAGACTGAGCGTCACCGAGAGTTCAAGCACTCACGAATCGCTGGCCGCGAATGGTATCGACCGAATCCGGCTCTCGATCATCACATCCGAATCGTCGCCGAGAATAAGCGGCACACGTGGTGGGAAGAGTCGGAGTGGCGCAGGAAGACTGAACGGGTCAAGGTCGTGCCACACAACTGGCAATGAGTCCGTTGGTACTCATCGGTGATTGTTGGACAACTTGAATGTCGTTTGATTCCTGGTAAAGTCGCAGTTGCGCTACACGTGTCTTTCGGACAAGGTGTGGCGCATCTTCGTATCTAGGGTTCGATTCCAGTCTTGTCCGCCTGTGAGTGTTGTTGCCTTACCTGCACATTCTTGTCGGTGCCTGATGGCACACTGAACCATGAAGACCGGGACAGGATCCCGGTTCCGCATGACACTC
The DNA here is from genome assembly GCF_019334125.1 of Rhodococcus globerulus. Lineage (NCBI taxonomy): Bacteria > Bacillati > Actinomycetota > Actinomycetes > Mycobacteriales > Nocardiaceae > Rhodococcus > Rhodococcus globerulus. Next base: position 1,851,616 of record NZ_CP079698.1, on the reverse strand, counting down.
ACCTCGTCCAGTTGGGCGGGGTGTTTTGCTTGTGGCCGTCCACTGCGCACACATCTGCATCCCTGGCGCTCCGTGTACCGGCCACAATCTCCCTGCGAGCAGCTCGCCAGCGCCCAGGGATGCCCCGCTGATTCGCCCATCGAGGCGCGGCGGGGCTACAAACTTCAAACTGCGCGGTAGGGCGTCCAGTGAGTCCAAAATGTCGCGGTTGGCGACTAGCCGCAATCACACAGAGACAACCACGGAATGCCCATACGGTGCTGCCACACTGGGGCCGTTCTTGATAACAGGGCACTTGCATGGAGCCTGCAGTTCGAGATGATTCGCCGCGTGTTCGGTCGCGAGCGCTATTGCCTTCTCGATATCGGTCACATCGTGTACGAGCCATTCAGTCATTTGGAACCAATCTTTAACACGGAGAGCGAATCTCTCCAGATGGAGGACTGTCCCATGACCGCAGGTTACGACGCAAATGTCGACAAATGACCCAAGCGATGTGTGACCTAATTGAGTTTGCCCGTATCGCACTGGCGCTCATCCATTTCTGGATCCTCTGATGCCTAGCCTCGCGTTAATCCGCTGGATAGTGGCCGGCCTTTGGCGTACGTGGCGATGAGAGCAACGCGACTACTGCCGCGGCAAGGTGGCGGATGTCCACTCAACGCCGTTGAACCAACGCATCTCTGACGGATTCTGCTGATCGGGATACCAGCCCGCGGGCATGAATGGTCCGGCAGCAGGTCGGTGGATCGGTATCGGCGTCGGCTTGGCCACGAGCCCGCGAATGGCAAACACAACCCACGTGATGACACCAATGGTCACCATGAATGACAGCAACAGGAAGATCAAACCAGCTCCGCCCCAGTCCAGCCCAGTGGCCATCACGAGCAGGAAAAGCAATGCGATCACAGATGCAATCGCATTGGCGATCTTCAGTCCCTTGCGGTCATTCACGGTGCAGCTCACTTCTTTCGATGGTGGATACATCGTGCCAGTAGTGACCGAGGTCGACACAGGCAATCGAAGGATGCCCTCCCTACTTCAGCTCCGGCACCCCCAATGCCGGGAGGCCACCGGTGTTCTCGGTAGCTGCGCACATTGGATTGTGACGAATCCGTACGGCAGATCAATGGCAGTGGCTCAAGGCTGATCAGTTCATCAGAGGTGAAGACGGCAACTACGTCAGCGATCCCGATGACTGGTCGACATTGCTCACTGTGTCAGTGCGCATCCGCATACCGCGCGACTCATGGCTTCGCCGAGACTTCACACACCGAGCGGACAGCAAGGTCGATCGCAACATCAGGTAGCTCAACCACTTCCATCAACACTGCGCCGCATGACCGGCCAACTGATGGATGCCGAAGCGAAGGGCAAGTCACCATGCCAACTCTCGAAGACCTGATCACCGACGACCTAGCCCGACTCAGGCAGGCACGCCAAAGGGGAGACGCTTCGGCAACCAAACTCCTCACCTCCATCCTCAACCGTCGACTCGACAGCCTCGCTACTGCAGGCCAGGTCCACTGATGGCATGGGAACGTGGAGGACGCAGCCGCACAAGCACAGCCGCACACCGACACTGGGCCAGGCAGGTCAAAACCCGCGACGGGTACCGATGCCGACGATGCGGGTACCAGGGCAGCCCAACAGCCCGCCCCCACGACATCGAAGCCAACCACATCATCAACACAGCCGCCGGAGGTACCGACACCCTCGCCAACGGCGAATCACTCTGCAGGCCCTGCCACGACGTCGAAACACAACGTGAAGCGCAAGTGGGAAGAGCGAAGAACAGCCGCCTCCGACCAGCTGAGCGCCACCCTGGACTGCTCTGACTGCACCGCAGGCCTGCTCCGTCCTCTGTCATCTCGACAGGGTGGGGGGATGCCCCTCCCTCCACCCCACGGGCCCACGGTCGGCATAGGGCGTGCCTGTACGTACGAATCCCAAACCATTGTCACGCGCGCATGCGAGGAGGTTTTCTGATGGCTATTGCCGGTCGCCAGTCAGCTCCTGCAGGTCAGAAGCGCAACCGGGCCAAGTCGGACATCGATTGGACTGATGTCCCCGACGTGCCGTTTACGGGTGAACGCCCAGACCTGCCGTCAACTCGAACCATCGTTACGCGTGATGGTCAAGAGTCCGTGCAACTGCTCTCCCTGACCAAGAAGTGGTGGGAGACCGTATCGGCGATGCCGCACTGCAAGCTGTGGACGGACTCGGATTGGATGTTTGCGCTCACGACCGCATTGGTCGCTGACGCCGCATTCTGTGGGATTGCTTCTGCCGCTGTGGAGTTGCGTAACCGCGAGAAGGTACTCGGCACGACTTCCGAGTTTCGTCGCGGTTTGCGGATTCGGTACACGCAGCCTGAGGTGGTTCAGTCGACCGCCGAGGTGACAAGCCTTGACGACTACCGAGACCTCTGAGCTTCCCCCTGGGTATCAGATCGATCCGAAGTCCGGTGCTTGGATTACGGCGCCGTGGCCGGCTGACGGTGACGAGAAGATGCACTTGGTGCGTTGGTCTCTCGGGCCGGCGCTGATCGACTGGGCTGAGGGGCGCACCGACGAGCCGGGGTTGACGGACTACCTCACGGGTAGGCCGTGGCGGTTCACTCCTGGCCAGAAAAAGTTTCTGATCCTCTGGTATGCCTTCGATGCTCGTGGTCGGTGGCTGTTCCGTTCGGGCGTCAAGCGTGGCGCGAAGGGGACAGGTAAGGATCCGTTCGGCGGCGCGTTGTGCGACATCGAGCTCGTGGGTCGTTCTCAGCTCGTTTGGGATGAGGATGCGAACGAGTTTGTCGGGCAGCGGCATTTGCTTCCATTGGTGCAGATCGCGTCGAACTCTGAAGCGCAGTCGAAGGACATGCTGCGAATCGCGAATGCCTTATTCAATCAAGAAGCTCGCGAGTATTACCAGATCGATTGCGGAGAGACGCGCACCATCCTGAAGGACGGTGGCCGGCTTGAAGTACTGACTTCATCGGAGAAGTCTTCGGAGGGCGACGCAGCGACCTTCATTGCGCTCAATGAGTCGCATCACATGACCGAATCATCGGGTGGTCACAAAATAGCGGGCGTTGCTCGGCGCAACGTAGGTAAGTCGCCCGCGGCATTGCAGGCTCGGCTGGTCGAGTTCACGAATGCTCATCAGTCGGGTAGTGAATCGGTTGCTGAAGAGTCTTATACCGCTTGGCAGAAGCAGGTTTCCGGGAAGTTCGGTCGTCTGAAGCAGGACATCCTCTATGACTCCATCGAGGCTGACCCGAAAACGAACCTGAACGATCCCGATGACCGGATGCGGGCACTACAGCAATCGTATTCAGATGCTCCATGGGCCGACCTCGAGCGACTTTCGGACGAGATCATTGACCCTCGCACATCGGTTGCGGATTCGATCCGCTACTACCTGAATGGGTTGGCCGCTGCTGAAGATGCTTGGGTGAGCCCGAAACATTGGGCTGCGCTCGGCGATGCATCGATCGTCGTGGCTGATCGCGAGCAGATTGCGATGTTCTTGGACTGTTCGAAGTCGGAGGATGCGACAGGCCTTGTGGCGTGCCGAATTTCGGATGGTCATGTGTTCACGCTGGGCATGTGGCAGCGCGAGCATGGCGAACGTGGCAAGGGCTGGTTGGCGCCGCGCGAGAAAGTCGATGCGACTGTGCGGATGGCCTTCGATCGTTACAAGGTCGCTTGGTTCGGCGTTGATCCTTCACCCGCACGCGACGACAGCGATGAATCGCTGTACTGGGGCGAGTTGGTCGACGTGTGGCATCGCGACTTCCGGAACAAGGTGGCGATTTGGGCTACTCCTGGCGCACAGGGCAATTCAGTGAAGTTCGATATGCGTCTCTCTCAATCGGGTGGTGCGAAACGAAACCAGGCGTTTACCGAGGAGGCGATGGCAACGGTGCATGCGATCGATGAAGAGACGGATTTCGACAAGGTCAAGATCGGGATTCGACCCTTCACGCATGACGCGCACTCTGGCCTGACTCTGCATGTTCAGCATGCGAAGCGGCGCCCGAATCCGTGGGGATTCACTCTTGGCAAGAAGACGCGTGATTCGAACGACCTTGTGGATCTGGCGGTGTGCATGGTCGGCGCCAGGCTTGGCCGGCGGATGGTTTTGAACTCCGGCAAGGCACGTAAGGGAACTTCAAGAAAGGCGGTGATCCTGTGAAGACTTTCTCCCAGATGTTCGGTGGGCGCGGGATTGCCGCTCTCGCAATGCGGACGTTAACTCTCTCCGAGGACGAAGAACGTCTCGTCGGGCAGTTGCGTGGACAGATTCGAAAATTTGCGAATCGAAACAAGCTGAAGAACGACTTCTACGAGGGCAAGCAGATCACTCGTCAGCTTGATATCGCGGTGCCGCCAGGTCTGAAGGATTTGGCGATTTCGATGGGCTGGCCGGGCACTGCTGTCGATGTCCTCGAGGAACGTCTCGATCTACTCGGGTGGACGTCAGTTCAGGATCTCATGGGTCTCGACGACGTCTTTCGTGAGAATAGCCTTGGCGTAGAGGCCGGCCGGGGTCACCTGGATGCGTTGATCACGGGTACTGACTTCATCACGGTGGGCCGCGGCGACACGGATTATGGTGAGCCGGAAGTTCTCATCACGGTCGAGTCTGCGTCCTCTGCGACGGCGTTGCGGAACTATCGAACTCGGCGCCTCGATTCGGCACTGTCTCAGACGCGCGGCGAAAACGGTGCGGTCGAGATGGAAACACTGTATCTGCCGAATTCAACGATCTGTTTCCAGCGGAATGAGCGCACGAAGAAGCTCGACGTCGTTTCGCGTGACGATCACAATGCGGGTCGGGTGTTCATGGCGCGGTTGGTGAATCGCGACCGCGCTTCCGACCTTGAAGGCCGTTCAGAGATCACGCGTCCGGTGATGTACTACACCGACGCTGCGATTCGAACGATGCTGGGCATGGAGATCAACCGCGAGTTTTACACGGCACCTTCGCGTTACGCACTTGGGGCTGAGCCGGAGCAGTTCGGCGTCAATGAGAATTCGACGCAGGCCGAGAGGACCGCGGCTGGCTGGAATGCCGCGATGGGACGATTTAACATCATCCCGCGCACCGAGGACGGCCAGATGCCGACCATCGGCGAGTTCAAGCCGGCACCTCCGACGCCGTACAGCGATCAAGTCAAGATGTACTCACAGCTGCTCTCCGCTGAGACCGGCATTCCGTCAACATATCTCGGTTTCTTCACGGACAATCCAGCGTCGGCCGACTCGATCAGGCAGGCAGAATATCGGCTGGTGAAGCGTGCCGAGCGTCGCCAAGGCACATTCGGCCAGGGCTGGCGCGAGGTCGCCTACCTGTCGCTGCTCGCCCGTGACGGCAAAGTCAATGCGGATGAGTTCCGCAAGATCGGCGTTCGGTGGCGCGATGCCTCGACTCCGACGCGCGCGGCTACTGCCGACGCCGGCCAGAAGCTGGTTGCAGCTGAAATCCTCCGCAAGGACTCCCCGGTGACGTACGACTACATGGGCTTCTCGGAGCAGGATCAACTGCGCCTGCAAGAAGAGAATCGCTTGGCCCTAGCTTCCGAGCTTCCCTCACTGTTGCGGGAGAAGGCATCTCAGGTGACTAATCAGCAGGCAATCGAGCTGGCAAGTAGGCGCAATGCCAACGGGGCTACTTGAGCGCAAGGAGATCCTGGATGATTCCGCGACGCTGGCTATCAGCGAGGTAGTCAACGTCTGGGATGCAGCCCTCGGTCTCCCGTCTGAAGATTTCCGTTCAGTGATGGTGGGTTCAATCCCGGTCATCACGGATCCGTATGCTGCCGGCGCCTCAAGCTTGGGAGCCGCTTGGTACAACGAAACGGCACCCAATCTGCCGTATCGGGCGGTGCCTTCCGCGCTTCCGGCTCGTGAGCGTCTGCTGACTTCTGCTGAATGGGCGATGGGCGCCAGCGGATCGGATGCATTGTCGCGGTTGGCTGGCATCGTCCAGAAAGCGATTTGGGACAGCAATCGGCGAACGATCTTCGATAATTCGAAGGCGGAACGCGGTGCCAAATATGAACGGGTCGCGGGCGGCAAGTGTTGCGCATTCTGCGCGATGCTGTGCACCCGTGGCGCCGTCTACCTGAAGTCGACCGCTGGTTTTCAGGCTCACGACAACTGCCGGTGTGGTGCTCAAGAAGTGCGCCCGGGCAAGTCTTTTAGTCGACCTTCGCACTATGAACGCTTCGACGAGGCGTACATCCAAGCGTCAAAGAATGCCACGGGCACTGACGCAATTCTGGCTGAGATGCGAACCATTCTCGGCTCAAGCTAAGGAGACCTGCTGTGCGTATTCAGATCCTCGAGCTTCCCGCGAAGTACCTCGGTGAAGCGTCAGAGACCCCGTTCGCGATTGTCTTCGACGGGGTTGAGAAGCCGAGTGAGTTTCTCGACCAGCTCGACCTCGACAAGTTGAAGGCTCACACCGGCGCGAATGCGGTGCTTGCCTTCAACTGTGCTGTCGAAATTGTCTAATTCACCCCAATTCCTCCAGCGCCGCACGGTGCTGACGTATCCCGCACGGGAGTAGAAATGCAGTTCCATCGAACGATCATTGCCCCTGCCGCCCTGGATCCTTTAGGCCAGTTCGGGAATCGTGCCGCACGGCGCCATCCTCGACGTGATCCTGAAGGTCACCCGAATCCCAATCCGGCCCCGAATCCGGCGCCTAGCCCTGAGCCGAATCCGGCACCGAAGCCCGCGCCCACTCCGACGCCGCCCGTTGACGACTGGGCCAAGATTTTCGAGGGCATGACGCCGGCCGAGGTCAAGGAGAAGCTCGACCACTCCCGAAAATGGGAGACGCGAGCGAAGGATAACCGGGAAGGCGCCGAGAAGTGGGAACAGATCCAGAAGGCTTTCACTGGCGAAGGTGGCGACACCCCGCCCGATCCGGCAAAGCTCGCGACCGATCTCACTGCATCACAGCGTGAGACTCGCGACACCAAGGTGGAGAACGCAGTTTTCCGGCTCGCCCCCGAGCATTCGGCGAACGCCGTAGCGCTGATCGACTCTAGATCGTTCATGGCTCAGCTCGACCAGCTCGACCCGTCCGCCGCGGACTTTACCGACACGGTAAACGAGGCAATCAAGACGGCACTCGCTGCAAATGCGGCACTGGCTACATTCCGTGGCCCCCTGCCGAATCCGCAACAGGGTAATCCCGGCAATCAACGTCCGGCATCCGGCAGAGCTGCCGGAACGGACGAAGCCGACCGCAGATTCGGCGCCAAGAACTAACAACTCACCCCTGAAAGGGGATCAACGATGACGAGCACTGCTGTTCGTTCCACCGATTACCAGTCGGAGAATCGGTCGTGGCTTCTGTCCGCTCATGGCACCGATCCCGGCGCCAATCCGAGTATCACGCTCGACGTTTCGAAGTTCACTGCCGGAACGCACTACCCCAAGGGTTATGTTGCGTCGGGCACGGTGGTTGCGAAGGTCACCGCCACTGGTCTGTATGGCCCGTTCGACAAGGATGCGACCGATGGTCGCGCCACGAACGCCTGCCACCTGTTCGGCTCCCTGAACGTTGTGGGCCTGACCAAGGTTGGCGGCGCTGGCGTCGTTCATGGCTTCGTGAAGGAATCGCGACTGCCCGCCGGTCACGGCCTCACCGCAGAAGCCAAGGCGCTTCTCCCTCTCATCAACTACACGGCCTGACAGGAGCTGAACTGATGGCAATTTTCTTTGACGCTCCGGTCGAACCGGACGCGCTGACCACTCTGATTCGTCGCGTTCCCACCCCGAGCGACAACACGCTGTCGACGATCTTCCCGACTGTTTACAAGGAGTCGAACACCATCGACTTCGCGGAGATTGTGCAGAAGAATCGCACGGCGAAGTATCGCGCCTTCGATGGCCGAATCCATGTGTCGCAGCGCGATATCGGATCCGAGAAGCGTGTGCCGCTTGCACCTTTGTCGTCTTCGATCGGCGTTGGTGAGTATGAGCGTTTGCAGCTCGAGTTCGCGCGCACCCAGGGCACCAACAAGGCTGCGCTGGCGAATGCGATCTACAACGATGGCGAGAACCTCACCCGTGAGATCCTCAACCGCGTTGAACTCGCCTGGGGCGATGTCCTCACTGACGGCAAGTTGTCAATCAAGGATGACGGCTTCGAGAGTGAGGCTGACTACGGTCTGCCTGCGAATCACTCGGTGACCGCCGCGACCTTGTGGAGCAACCTCGCCACTTCGGCTCCGCTGACTGACATTGCAGCCTGGACCGACGTGTGGGTCGATACCAATGGTGCGGCGCCGGGATCTGCGTTGACCTCACGGAAGGTGTTGCGACTCCTGCAGCGCAATAAGGAGATCATTGACGCTGTGTACGGCTCGACCCAGGGGCGCACCCGCGTGAGCATTACGGAGCTCAACGACCTATTGGCCGGTGAATCCTTGCCGACGTTCCGTGCGGCATACGACACGCAGCTCAGCGTCGACGACGTGAACACTCGCGTCATGGCGGATGACCGCGTGACGTTCCTGCCCGAGAATCCCGCCGACCTCGGCTTCATGGCGTACGGACTGTCGGCCACCGCGCTCGAACTCCTCGACTCCGCGAAGACGGAGTACTCATTCAGTGAGGCACCCGGCATCGTTGGCGTGGTCATCAAGGATGGTCCTCCGTTCCGTCAGTTCACCTTCGTTGATGCGGTCGGCCAGCCGGTCCTGCAGGACGCGAAGAAGCTGCTCACCGCCAAGGTTGCGTGATGGCTCGCCTGATCACGTTCGTGCATGTCGCGGACGAGTCGGGCGTCGGTCACGCGTTCGGCCCTGGTGACGAGGTCCCCGGGTGGGCGGCGAAGCGCATTACCAATCCCGCCGCCTGGGACAGTTTGGACTTCCAGCCTGAGCTGGAGCTCGAACCGGAACTCGAACCGGACCATGAGCCTGAGCCGGCAACGGGGCCGGACCTGGAAACAGAGCCCGAAACCGAAACCGTAACTGAGCTGGAAGCCGATCCGGAGCTCGAACCTGAGACCTCATCTGAGTCTGATGGGGGACCGGGGCTTGATCTCGTCGCGGAACCGGCTCCCGATCCTGTGCCGGCCACGCCCAAGCGTCGCGGTCGATCCGCCAAAGCGGCAACAGAAAACTGATACCCGGAAGGTGCCGATCTGATGACATGGACAGTTCCGCAAGATGTTCTCGATCGCTGGATCGGCACCCCTCCCGAAGCGTCGGAGGACACGCTGAAGGTGAAGATCGCCGATGCGGAGGATGACATTCTCCGGGCCGATCCGAACATTCAGGACCGTATCGATTCGGGTGCGCTGCCGACAATTCGGGTGGTGAAAGTTGTTGCCCGGATGCTGATTCGGCATCTTCAGAATCCCGAGGGGTTCCGGAGTGTTCAGCAGGGTGCGGGTCCGTTTCAGCAGTCGCAGACATTCGGCGGCGATGAGCCTGGCGCATTGACGTTGACGGATGACGATCGGGAAGAGTTGGGGATTCCGAAGCGGAAGTCTCGGGCATTCTCGATCGATATGACTCCACCCGGGGCGTACAGCCTGGACTCAATTCCGGCGTACAGAATCGGGTGGTGTTGATGCGGCCACTACCGCTCACGCAATCGATCGGTATCCGACGATTTCACCAGTCGGACGAACTTGATGCGCACCGCAATCCGATCAAGTCGTGGTCTGATCCCGTAGATACGCAGGTGTACGGCTACGGCTCCCGGTCTGACTACGGGATGTCCGAACCCAACCAGCCGAACCGCGACATAGCCATTGAAGGCTTAGTGGTCCTTGCCCCGCCTGATGTGACGATCAGTGCTCTCGATCGCGTGGTGGTCACGGGATACGACCATGAATTCGAAGTCGACGGCGAGGATTCCGATTGGACGAAAGGTCCGTTCGGGTTCATGCCGGGTATCGCGATCGCATTGAAGAAGGTGGAGAACTGATGCCGAAGATGCCCAAAACTATCGACGTCGAGTTGTTCGCACGACTTCCAAGTCAGGACGAGGGCGCACTGCGCGCTGACCCGATCCCCGTTGGAGTCATCTCACTACCAGTGGAAATGGTTCGCAACCGGCTAGGCGATTGGCAGATGAAGATCGACACCTCGATCTTCCAGCGGATGGGGGAGTTTCTCGATGGGAAACGTTGACATCGAATGGAATCCGCAGGCTCTTTATGAGCTTCGCAGTTCCCCCGAAGTGGTTGCCGATCTGACTAGACGCACCGCGGCTGTGTTCAACGCAGTCGGCGGCGCTTCGGCTGGATACTCGATGAGCTCCATGCAGGGCGCCAGGAAGCCTCAGGGGCGCTGGCGTGAAACTGTCGCAGCAACCGGGACCAAGGCCAAGAGGGACAACGCCAAAAACAACACGCTCCTGCTGGCGACGGGCGCGGCTCGTGGTTGAGGTCATCACCTTCGACCCCGTAGAGGCCTTGGTCGTTCAGTACTTGTTCGACCGACTCGGCGACGGCACGCCTGTCTCGACGCGCGTACCCATCCCTCGCGGGGGCCGATTCGTCACTGTCCGATCCGCCGGGGGTGGGGACAGGAATATTGTCCTGTCCTCGAGGATGGTGATCTTTCAATGCTGGGACAACGTCGCAGCCGAAGCTGAATCGCTCACCGAGAAGTGTTTCGCCATCATGAAAGCTGCGCAACGAGATTCGGACGAACCGCGGATCCGTCAGGTCGTAACAGTCGGGGCGCCACAAGACTTCCCTGATCCTGATACGTCAATGCCTCGGTACCAGTTCACGCTTCAGTTCGATATCCGCGGGCGCGTTCTCCACTAAACCTCGCAACACCCTTTCGCAGGCCCGGTCCACACCGCCTGAAAGGGGCAACCTCATGGCATCTTCTGCCGCAAACATTTACGCAGCGCAGCCTGCTGCGACTGGCGCACTCCGAGCTGCACCGCTCACCACCACAGCACCCACGGGTGCGACGACCGTTCTGCCCGCGGCCTGGGTCGACCTCGGCTACATCGGTGAGAGCGGATTCGCCGAGTCTCACCAGCGTGACAAGACCAAGAAGAAGGCGTTCGGTGGCGCGACGGTCAAGATTCTGCAGACCGAGTTCGGTATCACCTACAAGTTCAAGTTCATGGAGTCCCTGAACGCTGATGTCCTCAAGGAGGTCTACGGCGAGGAAAACGTCACGGTTACTCCGGCGACGGCTTCGAAGGGCACGCAGATCACCGTGAAGAAGAACAAGAAGGTGAACAAGCACAAGTCGTACTGCATCGACACCGTCGACGGCGCCGCAACCCGACGCAACTACATCGCGGATGGTCAGCTGTCGATGGCCGGCGACACGGTACTCGTGCATACCGACACCATCGAGTATGAGGTCGAGATCGAGACGTTTGAGAGTGCGACAGGCGACAACGTCCTGGAGTTCATCGACGACGGAATCACGACCAGCGCCTAAGCGTCGAACCAATCCTCCCGCCCCGTGAGGTGTTTTCACCATTGGACCGGGCCTGCCCTTCACGGGGCGGGATTTCCACGGGCCCGTCCCCCCAATTTTTCCCATTCGATAGAAAGGCTCGGTCCAGCTATGCCCATGATTGACATCATTGCCGAACATGATCCGCGAGTTCAGGTCACCTTCAATGTCCCGATCAAGGGGCGTCAGAATCCGCTGATCTTCAGCGTGCCCATGATCCAGTACATGTCGAAAGACGACAGCGAAGCCTTCCGTGAATGGTTCCTGAAGGCACGCGAGGAAGAAACGCTCACCACGCGCACCTCAACCTTGAAGCTGCTTGGATTTGTGACTTCTGCAAAGGATTTCGCGATCCTCGAGAAGCTCGCGGACGGGACACTGAATCAGATCTCGGACAAATGGGAAGAGGCATCCAAGGTGACGCCGGGGGAATCCTCAGCCTCCTCGGATACCTAGAGGACGAGGAGGAGGAGGCCGAGGCAATTCAGGCAGATCTTCTTCCGATGGGTCGATCACTGGATTTTCTCGGCACCGCCAATCTTTCTTGGTGGGACCTCAAGTGCTGCCTCAAGCATCCCCACCCGAACGGCGCATTGTCGCGACTGAGGAACCCGGATCATCACTGGGATCTGCACGCGCAATTGCTGGCCGGAATCTTCGACGGAGTTCAGGGCGGGAACTGGCAGCGTGGCGGCGATCCGAAAGCTAAACGCCCTGAGCAACTCCCACGACCTGGCGTGAAGCCTTCTGGCGAAAACCGTAAGTCGACGACGGCGTTGCCGATCGACCAATTGCGTGCGCGTCTCCGAATGGATGAGCGGCTGCCTACCTAATCACTCACCTTGGAGGTGGCGTCTTGACTGCTGCTGGTATCGAACTCGCCACAATGTACGTGTCCATTGCGGCCCGTACGGACGGCATTCCCGCGGCGGTCGCCAAAGTTGTCCCGCAGATCGAAAAGCAGGGCGACAAGGCCGGCCAAGGTCTTGGTTCTCGTATGGCCTCGGGAATCGGGTCTGCATTCAAGGTTGGCGGCGCTGCCATCGGTGCGGCGGCTGCACTGACGATCGGAACGGCCCTGAACAAGGGCATGGAACGCGTCATTCAAATCGATGACGCGAAGGGCAAGTTGGCCGGCCTCGGACACTCGACCGAGGCCGTCGCCAACATCATGGATTCGGCCATGGCATCCGTGAAGGGCACAGCCTTCGGAATGGGTGACGCTGCGGGTATCGCTGCCTCCGCTGTCGCCGCGGGCATCAAGCCTGGTCAGGAACTCACGAAATATCTGTCCCTGACTGGCGATGCCGCGACGATCGCAGGCTCATCGCTCGGCGAGATGGGCTCAATCTTCAATAAGGTTCAGACGTCCGGCAAGGCTTACACGGACACACTGAATCAGTTGTCCGATCGCGGCATTCCGATCTTCCAGTGGCTACAGGAAGAGTACGGCGTTTCCTCTGAGGCGCTGTCGAAGATGGTGAAGTCGGGCAAAGTCGACGCCGAAACCTTCAACAAAGTCATCCAGAAGAATATCGGCGGCGCCGCACTCGAATCCGGTAAGACACTTCGGGGTTCGTTCGCGAACATGAAGGCTGCGTTGGGCCGGGCCGGTGCTGCGGTAATCGAACCCTTCGTACCGATGATGAAGGCTGGATTGGGCCAGATCACGGCGTTTACAGACAAAGTGACGCCAGGCCTGAAGGCTGGGGCGGCGAAAGTTGCCGGCAGCCTGACCGAAATGGGCGCGGCGTTCATGTCGTCGGGCAAGTCCATCGACGGACCTGCCTCCAATATGGAGAAGTTCGGCGTCAAGGCCCGTGAGGTGGCGGACGGCGTCAAGGGCGTTTGGTCGATCCTCGCGAAGGGCGACTTCACAGGCAACCCATTCGGCCTTTCGGAGGACTCCAAGGCTGTCGACGTTCTGTTCAAGATCCGTGAGACCGCCATCGGCGTGACGGACATCCTATTCAAGGGTGACTACACGAACCCGATCTGGGGTGGACTCGAGGATTCGAAGGCCGTCGATGTCCTGTTCCGAATTCGCGAAGGCGCTCAGCAGCTTTGGGAAGTAATCAAGTCGCCGGATGGCGAAAAGTTCACGGCGTTCTTGGATACGGTTAAGGGTACTGGCGGTGAAGCTGCCGGCGCAATGGGCGCCGTTGAGTCTGGCGCAAATACCCTTACCGGCGCACTGAAGTCGATCGGCTCTGCTGCGGCCGGCGGGCTCACCGCGCTCGTCGGACTTGGCGGCGATACCGCCACCGTCGCGGTCGCTGGCATCAAGGCTCTCGGCTCCGTGATGGGATTCTTTGCCGACCACACAGGTCTGGCAACTGTGGCCCTCGGAGGTTTTGCGGCCTCGGTTGCGATTGCCAAGACGGTCGAAACGGGCTTTCACGCGGCACGTATCGCCAATGCGATCATGATGCCCGCGCAAATCGCTGCGCAGATGGCGTTGACGAGGGCGCTTGTTGCGCACACTGCTGCCCTCTGGGCGAATACCGGCGCGCAGGCTCCGAATACGGCACTGACGTTGAGGGCCCGTGTCGCGGAGTTGGCTTCGGCGGCGGCGACAAATCTACGCTCTGCGGCGACGGTTACATCCACCTCGACATTGGGTGCGTACGCGGCTGCTCAGCGTGTAGCTGCGACACAGAATGGCCTGTTCGTCGGTGGCATGAGAAATGCCGCCGCCGGCGTGGCGACGTTCGCGGGTGGCGTTCAAGGTGCAGCTGGCGCGGCGCTTGCCGGCATGCGGAACGGTGTCTCGCGTGTTGCGACGATGCTGGGTCCGGGCGGCCTGTTTGCTGTTGGCCTATTGGCGGCAGTGGCGGTCATTGGCACATTCGCGTCGGCTTCGGGCAATCTCAGTCGGAATCTTGACGCAAATCGAGATTCCGCACAGAAGTACGCGAAGTCCCTGATCGACTTCCGATCACAGCTAAATGATGCATTCACTGAGTCGAACGGCACTGTTGACAGTGGTGTGAAATCTATTGTCTCGGGCCAGATCCAGGCGATGGAAACCGAACTCGACGACGCTGCGAAGCGACTTCCAAGCAAGATGCAGTATGTCACCGCCTTTTTCAAGGAATCGTTTAGCTTCGGCGAGGGTAACCAAATCGGCGACGCCATGGGCCTCGAGGATGCCAGCGAGCAGGCGGCGAAGGCTCAGGCGGCAATTGAATCGCTCAACCTGAGCCAGAAGGACATGTCGAAGGCGGTCACTGGCACGGAGGATCAGTGGCGGAGATTCTCGACGGCACTGCGCAATACCGGGCCCGATGGCGCTATCGCTGTCGAAAAGTTCGGCGACATGCGTAGGGAGTTCCAGGAATCTCAGTCTTCGGCAGGGCAGTTCAAGTCGGCGCTCGATGCCATTAATACCGGCGCCGTTGGAGCTGCGTCAGGAGTTGATGGACTGACGGGTGCGATGGGCCGCTGGCGTGGTGACCTGATGACTGCAGAGGAATCGCAGGCGAAGGTAACACTGGCGTTGAGCCAGTTCGCTCAGGCTGCGTCGACTGCGGGAGCTTCAGCATTCACGGCATCGGGTGAACTCAACCTCACAACCGCGGCGGGCGCTGGTCTGCACAGTGAAATGCAGGCTGTCGCCGGCGCGTTCGATTCGGCGGGTGCTGCAGCAATGCAGCATGCAACAGATCAGAAGTTGAGCGCCAATGACGCGAAGGCTGCTGTTGAGGCCGCCGGACAAAAGGTGCGTGACGAGTTCATTCGTCAGCGGATCGAGGCTGGGTACACGCTCGAGCAGGCGACTGCACTTGCGAATCAGTACAAGCTGTTCCCTGAAAAGCTGCCGACTCAGATCAGCTTGACTGGTGCGGCAGAGGCGCAGGCTGCGATCGATCAGTTCCTGGCAGCCAATCGTGGCCGCAGTATCGCTGTCGACATCATCCAGAACATCGTCCAGCCGCCTAGCGGTCCGGCGATGCCGACGACGCTCGGCGGGATGTACGGGTACGTCGACGGTGGGCGACTGCCGCGAAACTCGACAGGCTCGCGACTGCCTACATCGGGTCCGGGGACTGATCGAGTCGACGGCATCCTTGGAGTGGGGCGAGATGGCGTTCCCACCTCATGGGTAGACAAGGGCGAGTGGATCATCAACGGCCGTTCCTCCGAAAAGTGGGACTGGCTGCTCGGGATGATCAACCGTGATGATGCGCGGCTGGATAAGCTGCCTCGTTTCGCCGCAGGTGGGCGCAACGGCATCGAAGCTGCACTGTCGGCAGGTCGCGGCGTCGAAGGCAACCAGTATGTCTGGGGCGGCACAGGCCCGACAGGGTTCGACTGCTCCGGTTTCGTCGGCTGGCTGCAGCAGATTGTCATGGGGATTGTCGGTTCCACGAAGCGCCTCTACACCACGTATGACCTGGTGGGTAAGAACGCTTTCGCGAGTCTGGTTTCCGGCCTCGGGCCTGCGGGGACGCAGTTCCAAGTCGGTGTGTCGCAGGAACATATGGCCGCGACGATCGCAGGGCAACCCGCGGAATCCGGTGGCGCGCATGGAACTTCCGGCATTGGTGGAGGTCGAGCGACAGCTCAGGACAGCCAGTTCCCATACAAGTTCCATCTGCCGAATGAACTGATCGACGGGTGGGATGGCGTTGCCGGCACATTCGCCGCTGGTGAGACTCCCGTGGTGTGGACCGAAAAAGATCAGCTTGCGCTCGAATCTGCCCGCGTGGCAGTTACACAAGCGCAGGAAGCTCGCGACAAGGTCAACACGAACGACAAGAAGTCGCAAGCCGATAAGGACCAGGCAGACCTGAAGGTGCAGCGCGCTGAGCTCAAGGTTCGCGAGCTCGAAGCCAAGCGTGACGGCAAGGGAGCTGCGGCAGCGATATCGAACGATCCCGCGCCGATCCTGACGGGCGAAATGGGCGAGGACGCTATCTCGGTGCGTAACGCCGAAATCGCACTCCTCGATGCGCAGTTGGCTCGAGATAAGACGTACAACGATCCCGAGTCGACTTCCATCGATAAGGAGAAGGCGGATATCTCCGTCTACTCCGCGCAGAATTCGTTGGCGCAGGTCCGCAAGAAGTCCGACGAATCCGCCAGCGGCGATTTCTCGCTGAAGGATCGGCTCAAGAATTACGGGTCGGAACTCGTTGGGATCGCGGTCGATTCGGCTTTGGAGATCTTCGGGGTCAACTCTCGGTGGCTGGATATTGCAATCCCGTCATTCAAGAAGCCCGCCGAAGGTTCGACAGTGTCGCCGCAGTCGGCGATGGATGTGATCAAGAATCCGTTGGCGAACTTCACCTCACCGTCGCCCACGCAAGCGCAGCTTGCAGGGCAGCTTCCGGTGACACCGGGTGTTGGCAACTGGGTTGAAGATTGGCTCAAGACGTTGCCGATCAAGCTGTACGACCAGGGCGGCATGATCCCGCACGGCGGGTTGGCGTTGAACAAGTCCGGCGCACCTGAGCCGGTGTTCACGGCGCCGGAGTTCGCGAACATTGCACGGATCGCGAACTTGGACATGCTCGCCATCAATCCGAATGCCGGTGGCGGAAACGACTACTCGGTCAACATCAACAATCCGACATTCTCCGATGGCATGGCTGCGGTTCGTAGTGCCCAAAAGGCACAGGGCCGTCAGATTATGCGTCACGCAGGAAGGCCTGGGTCGTAATGCGTTCGATGACAATCAACATTCACGGCACGGACGGTAGTTTCTGGCCTGTCCATGGCGAGAATGCCGGCGCCGAAGGGGTGTGGCTGGGGCAAGATCAGGCCAAGGGCCTGTTCGACTCTCCGATCCGCACTTCGTGGGTGGCCGCGAACGCGGAATCCGGCGGGACGATGAAGGGGATGTGGAACGACTGGCGCGATCTCGCGTTGGGGTTCCACGTCTCCGCGGAGAATGTGCCGGGCGGGGATCAGGAAGATATCGATTCCCGGTTCCGGCAGGCGTTCGACTACCGGGTGGATCAGTGGGATCACGACGCGAAACTTGCGTGTATCGAAGTGATTTCCGAACGGTCCACCCGGCGCCTGGATGTGCAGATGTACGAGCAGCCGGATTTCGATCCGGGGACCGATCCGCTCGCAGTGGAGTATTCGAATCCGATCATTCCACTGCGGGCGGGTCAACCGCACTACTACGAGGATGACTACGTCACCAAGTGGTCCACCACGGGATCGTCCGGCTCCGGGGACATCGAGGTGTGGAACCCGACCGATCAGCCGATGCGACAGAAGTGGATCGGCACCCGCGGCGACTGGATTCTCCCGGACGTGTCGTGGGAGGGTCCACCGAACAATCGCCGCCCGGGTGTCTCGAAGCTATCCGGCCGCGACGATTCGAACCGCTCGATCGTGATGCCGTCAATCGGCGCTCTCGAAGGCGGTTTCACGGTCGACCTCAATCCGATGAAGCTGATGGTTCGCGATGCTGCGAATACGAACCTTCTAGGTCGGATGCCGGTTCCTGGGCGGTATTTCGAGTACGTCATCCCACCGAAAACGCAAAAGCAAATGCTGCACGTTTCGGTGACGAACGCGCCGGCGGGCGGGGCAATGATTCAGCTTGTTCAGCCGCGGCGCTGGTCTCGTCCCATTGGCATGCAGTGAGAAGGAGGTGATTGCCGGTGACTGTGATCGATCACGGCCTATCCCTCGAAGAGCAGTGTGAAGCGATCTGGGACGCCACTCGAGCTCAAGAGCTACGCGAGCAGAACGAGAGGCAAATCCCGCCGGTAGCGCTGTTGTGGGACGGGGAGATGAACCTGCAGCATCTGGTGCAGGCAGAGTACGGCGGAACGTTCGATCGCATTGACGGGGACACGGGGCCCGGACAGCTGGAACATCCGCTCGATCATCCAGTGGGGCAGTGGCTCTGGGATGAGTGGGGCCGCATACAGCGCGGCGAAAAGCGGAACGTCAACATCACCGTCGAGTATGCAGACTCCAGGTGGGCGGGACTGCTCGATTATGTTGAACTCGACAAGCGTGACAACGGTGATCAAGTTGTTGTCGCGACGTTCCTGAGCGATGAGGAGCGGGTCAAGTGGTACACCGTCTGGAGTAACAGTTTCTTCGGCGAGCACTTCCAATTCCCCCGCGTGTTCATCCTTCCTGGCCCTATTCCGTGGGTGCTATCCACGACTCTGGATCTTCAGTGTCAGCGTGAACGCAATTCGTCATGGGCGATGCCGGACGATCCGATGGATCCGGCGAACCGCACGAACCTTGATCAGTCGACCTGGTCGATAGTCGTCAAGCCGATCAAGTTCATGGACTCGATGAATTCTGGTGCCCTGTGGGGGATTGCGGCATCGAGGTTCAAGAACTTTCACGACATCGCGAAGACGATGATGCAGGACGGCGAGATCACCATGGTGACGCGTCGGTACTTGCATGGCGATCCTCCTCCGTGGCCAGGCGCGAATCTGCGTCACGGGACTGTGGTGGTGTCATTCGAGGATCGTTCGGGTCGTTTTACCGGCACTTCGCAGGGCGGCAACCGATTCGACGGACTTCGCATGACTGCGGAGAAGTTCATCGGCGACTTCATTGACAGCACTACGCAACTGTTGACGGACACGACGATCCCGGCCGCGTACTACGTACCGGGCAACAAGCGCACCGACAAGTCGCTTCCGGTTGCGGTCTGGCGTGACGGCGAAGAAACCGGCCTCGACATGTACCGGTTCCGCAAGACCGGATCGAAGGGCATTCAGATCGTCACCGGCGGTAGCTCGATGCCCGGCGTTGACGAGACTATCGGGGCGACAATCCAGATGCTCGGCGACCTCACCGCGATGATTCCAGGTGTGCCGCCAATGGGTGGCGTCGCTGACACCATCCTGAAACCGTTCTATATCGGAACCGTGCTCGCCTGGATGGTCGCGAGATCCGCTGCGCGCGCCAACAATCAGGGTTGGACACGGTACTTCGAGTTCTTCCAAGACGGCGCCGGCAAGGCCTACACAATCTCGTCACTGATGGTGCTCCGCGCCGGCTTATTTGCGACGCGCTCGTACGAGTCCATCGAGTTCGGCGCTCGAGACGCGGCACCGTTCTTAGTCGGCGAGAACGGCCATGTCTGGATCGGAGACCGTGCGGGATTCACGATGCAGAACGACAAGACGGGTCGCATCTATATCGACCGCGTATCCAAGGTCGGATTGTCCTGGTCTCGGGAGCAAGCCGTCGCCCGCACAGTGACCATCGGCGACAGTCGCGCACTGGAAGATCCGGTTCAGCAGGCTTGGGACCGCATCGAATCATTTGCCAGTTCACTGCAACAGCTTGGAGTGTGATTGTGGAGAGTTTGGAAGATGTTCCGGTTGATGAGATCCCGGCTGTGGATCCCGGCGGCACGTTCCGCGGAAAGAACTTCAACCAGTGGTCGAAATGGGAAGGCGAAGGTCTCCCACTGCGGGAGAACTGCGACCTTCGCAATCCTCGCCAGGCATTCCTGTGGATGTTCACCGCGATGCCCGGTGTTGTCGGAGCCCCGTTGATGCTCGGAACTGAGTACTGGGAACTGCAGTCGTTTCGCATGTGGATTCTTGGCGCCCGGCCGTCCGCGAAAGCGTCCCTGAAATACCAGCCGCCGACAAACGCGGTGGCGGACAGGTGGACTGCCCAGGGCGCATGGGTACCGTTGGATACTCCCGATCCTCCGCGGAACTCGTGGGAGGAGATCGTCGCGCAACTCCCGCAGCCCGATCGCGCTGAGCTGCGCGGAGTGGTGCTGAACAAACTCGGCATCGAGGATGTAGCTGCTCCGTCAGCGCCGACCGGACATCTACGGATCGACGAATTGTCGAAGCGACTCGACGTCGACGTCGACGAGGTGGTCGCACTCCTCGCGAACTTCGGCATGGACGTTGCACCGGACTCATACGTCGGTCGTGAAATCGCCGACCGACTCGTAGCCCACATGGGGCTGTAGTACTCAACTTGAACAAACCCCCAAGGAGGGAAGCATGGCCGAATACAAGGCCGACCTGGACCTGCTTACCGGCAACGATTCCGGTCCACGAAACACGGCGAATCTCAAGTGGATCATCTTCCATACGACCGAGAACAGCGGCAATACGACCGCAAAGGACGTTGCGACATACCAGCTCAGCCCCGCTGCTGGTGGTTCGTACAACGTCCTGACTGACAAGTTTGGCTCGTCTGTCCGATCCAACTCCGACAACTATGTGCCGTGGGCTGCGGGCTCCAATGCCGCCAATATCGGCGGCCTGCACATCTCGGTTGTCGGGCAGGCGGCGCAGACCCGCGATGTGTGGCTACGGGACTATGACAAGGCGCTGCGTAAGTCGGCGGAGGTTGTCGCGAAGTGGTCGAAGGATTACGGCATTCCGCTCGTTCGTCGTTCGTCTGCCGACTTGAAGGCCGGCGTGAAGGGTATTGCGGGACACAACGAGTGCTCGCAGGCGTTCGGCGGTTCAGACCATTGGGACCCCGGAGCGGGGTTCCCGTACGACGTAGTTATCGGCTACGCGCAAGCAATTCTCAACGGCGGAAACCCCACCAACCCACCTGCCCCAGGAGGCAACATGTCATTCGATCAGGACACCAATGCTCAGCTGACAGGCTCGCCAGAGCTGGGGAAGTACTCGGGTTGGGATCAGCTCGGCGGGCGCACCGTTGTTGACGCGCTCGGTGCGATTGGTGCCAAGCTCGGTATTGCCGGTTTCGTCGACAAGAAGGCGGGCAAGTGATGTCGAATCCGAATCTGGACATTCTCGGAAACATTCTGCTCGACAAGGTTGCCGACCAGCCGCTAGTGAAACGGTATGCGAACACGGCAACCACCGCGGTGGGCGCGCTCGTGTCGATCGTATGGACGTTGATTAGCCTCGGCGTGCAACTGCCGGCGCAGGTCGGCCAGGGAGTCCTGGTCATCATCGCTGTCTTTACGGTTGTCGGCGTCAAACTCACCCCCAACGGAGTGACGGAGAAGCAGGTCGAAGAGATCGAAGACTACGTCGGCCAGCATCGATCCGAGAGCTAGCGCGTGCCGGCGGGATTCGCCCCCGAAAACCTCTCCAGCCCCTGGATTCTGGTCGGTCTCGTCTTCTGCCTCGTCATGTTCGGCGCCCTCGTTCCTCGCTGGATCCACAAGGCGATCGTCAACGACAAGAACAAAGAGATCGAAGCGTGGAAGTCGACGGCCGGGAAACTGGTCGAACAGAACTCTGATCTCATCGGCCATTCCACCACTGCACTTCATATCGGTGACGAGATCAAGCGTCTCGCCGAGAGGGGCGGTACCGGATGACGTGGTGGTGGAAGCAGAGGCGAGATGCGCAGCGAGGCAGGGAAGAGGCTGAGCAGGTTCTCGAGGAAGTGAAGAGTCGCGATCCGTTTATTGCGGAGCTGGGGCGCAAACA
The DNA here is from genome assembly GCF_019334125.1 of Rhodococcus globerulus. Taxonomy (NCBI): domain Bacteria; kingdom Bacillati; phylum Actinomycetota; class Actinomycetes; order Mycobacteriales; family Nocardiaceae; genus Rhodococcus; species Rhodococcus globerulus. The sequence goes on along the minus strand of NZ_CP079698.1, from coordinate 1,829,767 downwards.
CCGTCTCATGGTGCAGATCAACGGATTCGGTGACGACGTCGAGATAGCCATGGGCAGAAAGAAGAGGCACGCATGAAGTTCATCATGGTGCTGGCCACGTTGGCTGGACTGGTGATTGTCGGGTTGTTCAATCCGGAGACCGAGGCTCGGGTTCTTCTGACGTCAATGACGGTCCTGGCGTGGTGTTTCGTGGTCTTGTACGTGACACGCTCTCCGTGGCGGGCAACGCAGGGCGGTCGGGCGCTGCTGTACACATCGGCAGCGATTGCACTTCTTGGTACGCAGCTGATTTCGGTGTGGTGGTTCGGGGATTACCGTTTCCGGGCCGAGATCCGAAGTGTGGTGGTGATTCTCCTGATCTTGACGTTGCTGTACCGGATCCTTGTGCTGTTCCGAATTCAACAGAACGCCCGCCGAGAGGCGCTCTTGGACTCTGGTCGGGAGGTGTAGTCGATGACCGCTCCCGATGGTTCCACCCCACAAGGGTCCCTTGCGCGGGGACTCTTCCGCGCACGGCAGCTGCAGACCGAAGCGCAAGCGAAAGCTGAGATGACGAACGGCGCCATCGGCGCCGGCGGCACGTGGACGGATGCGCAGAACAAGTTTAAGACGAATGGTGTTCCGTTGTCGCAGCAGTTGGAGATCATCAACGATCACACGCAGCAGATTACGGAATTGCGGGCGGAGTTTGAGCAGACCACTATTTGGGGCACTGCACGAACTTTCACTGGCAACACTACCTATTACGCATCTCCTGGCACTGTGCGTGTCGAGGTAGTGATGGTGGGCGCTGGTGGCGGCGGCGCTATGGGTAAGTGGTTTCTCGCCAACTCATCCAGCAGCGCAGGTGCGGGTGGCGGCGGTGGTGAAAACCATTTCACGATTCCAGGCTCCCTGCTTTTCGACTCGAATGGCGATGCGCTTCCAATCTCGATTGTGATCGGCGCAGGCGGCCAGGGCGGTCAGGTGACCGAGAATCCTGGCACTGGTGGCGGCAATACTGTCATCAAGGACATCACCGCTGGCGGTGGAGTTGGCGGACTTTACAACACTGGCATGTATTCAGGTGGGGCTGGCGGATCAGGCATGATCCATGGAGGCCGGGGCGGAACGGGCTACTACGTGGCGAGCGATGTCTCCTACAACCCAACTGCTGGCGGCACTAGCGTTTCCCCGTACGACATGCACGGTGGCGGCGGCGGTGGCGGCGGTGGCGGTGGTGGTCTCGGCAGTGGCGCCGACCTCGGGCAAGGTGGTGGCGATGGCGGTGTGGCATCAGGTGGCACTAATGCGCACTGGAATGGGTATGAACCATCCGCGCTGCTCACCACGGGCGGTGGCGGCGGTAGGGGTGCGAACGTCAACAGTGGCGGCAATGCTGGACACGGCGCAGTACCCGGTGGCGGCGGTGGAGGCGGTGGCGGTGCGAACTCTGCTTCGGGCCTAGCCAAGGGCGGCAATGGCGGTCAAGGCATTGTGTGGATGATTGAGCGTCGAGCATGAAACGGCCTCTCGCGACAACATATACGGCGAGCGGAACCCACACATGGCATGCCGATACAACGATGTTCGATGTTGTTATTCACGGTGCGGGCGGTGGAGGCGGGTCGGGGGTCTCACACACGAGCGCAGGCAGTCGGATCCCTGGACCAGGTGGCGGCGGTGGTGGCGTTTTGTTTCTAGTGGAGAAAAGGTTGAGAGACTTGCCTGCGTCGATTGAGGTTGTCATCGGCTCGGGCGGGGCGGGCGGGGCGACTGCGGGCAGCGCTAACGGATCCTTCAATCCTGGCAGTTCAGGTGGGGAGACGCGCCTGGGGACGATTGCCACTCTTGCTGGCGGTACGGGCGGAGGCATCTTCGGTGCGACTGTCGGCGGCGCGGGTGCGGTCACGTTGGCTGCACGCGGCGGTGCAGGCGGGGCCTCAGGCAGTCCCGGCGAGTCTGTGAACTCTGCACCGATCCAGCATCTTTCGGGTGGTGGCGGCGGAGGCTCCGGTAGCGCTTCGGGTGGTGCGTCGGGTTGGAATAATCCGTCTACTGGGGCAGGTAATGCGGGCCGCAATGCCACAGGGGTTTCCACCTGGGGTGCCTACGTTGCCACAGGCTCCGGGGGTGGCGGCGGAATCTTGTCCAGCCCCACAGGCAAAGCGGGCGGATACCCGTCAGGCGGCGGAGGCGGTGGATATCAAACCGCTATCGGCTCAGCAGGTGGCCCCGGCGCGAACGGGCGCATCGTAATTATTGAATATCTGGAGGAATGATGGCGACAGCAACTCCGGTCATGGATTGCAGTTGGTTCACCGGCCCGGCAAGGCTTTTCAGGATTGATCCGCCGTTGCGTGATCCGTCGAGTGGTCAGATTGCTGGGCATCTGATTGTGTGCCACACGCTATTGGGTGGGCCTCGCATTGAGGTGTATCCGGGCAGGGAGTCTGGTGCGGCGCATTCGATGCAGCCGTTGCCGGGGTCGTGCATTTTGCAGCATGGCGTGAGCATTGACGATGCGTGTGTGTGGGCTCTGCAGACGGCTGGCGGCTATGAGATCGTCGAGCCCGATCCGGTGGTTGACGAAGTTCCTGCCGAGGTCGATGAGCTGACAGTCATCGAAGCCGACGAAGCGAAGCCGATCCGAGTCCATACCCTCGCGAAAGAGCTCGACACCACGTCCGCTGACCTCCTCGAGACGTTGGCTGACCACGGTCGCGACATCTCCAGCGCATCCGCAAACGTCGACGCCGAGACCGCGGATATCATGCGCGAACTCTACGAAAAGGGGGAGTAATGGCGGGCTGGAAACCAATCCTCGAAGTCATCGAACTCACCAAAGGGTACGACTGGATATTCTCCAGAGATCGCGATGAAGGGCCGATCCCCGCAGGGACGGTCATCGAAATCATCTGGGCAACAGGGCAAGTGTGGCCTGCATCGATCTCGGGTGCTACCGCGTCATGGCGGGTCGAATCCGGTGTCGCCGATCTAATTGCCGACAACACCGAGTACACCACTGCCGTCCGGTATCCGAACGGCAACACATCCACTACTGACGATTACCCCTGGAAGATCGGGCGTTGCCGTCGAAACCAAATCAAAACGTAAGGAACGATCATGGCTCTTTCCATCGTTGCCACCGCGAATAGTGTGGCCAATCATTGGGCATCACTGGGTGCAAGCTATTCGCTGCACACGGGACATCCCGGCGCAGCTGGTACGGCAAACGAGGCAACCGGCGGAGGGTATGCCCGTCAGGCGACAACTTGGGGGAGTGCAGCACTCGGTGTTGTGACCGGCTCGCAGATGGTATTTCCTGTCGCGGCAGGCTCGTACACGTACATGTGCCGTTGGTCTGGCAGCACTCTGCTCGATGTCATCGACACTACTGATGTGACGGTGAGCCCGGCGGGCGAGGCGAAGGTGACGCCGAAATACACCGCGCCGTACTCACTCCCGGCGTAGTCGTGAGTTTCCCGGCCCCGGACGTCGGGGTGGCCCGCTTCCCAGGGCCGGGTGTTGGTATTGCGCGATTCCCTGGACCCGACGCCGCGGTGGAGACGTTTCCGCCGGCGCCGATTCCGGTGGTGTTCGTCGTCGCGGAAGTCGTCTCGGATATGACTGCGACTGCGGCTGTCTCGGAGATTCCATGGCGCACTGTCGAAATCGTGGATGGGTCGATTGTTAACGGCATGGCTTTGGCGTCCGTTGCCATTGAATCGTCCGTGACCTCTGATACGACAGCCGATGTCACTGTCATTCGTGATGTCATCGATGCGCCGGTGATGGGTGAGTCCACAGCTTCGGTGGTGATCAGCCCGGCGGCGATGGTGAACGCGGCTATTTCTGATGGAGGGTCGGCCGCTACTGTCACGCAGATTTCTGCTGTTGTGATTGCCGAAGTGGACACGGTCATGGATGCCACTGCCTCGGTTGCGATTCAGGGGTACGGCACCGTCGAGGTTGCCGATACAGGAACTGTGAGCGGCGTGACAATTCCGTCGACGACTGTTATTGCCGGGGCGATCGACGAGGGAACGGCCAGCGCCGATGTCACTTCATACACGCCAGCAGGCATGTTGAAGTCCGGTTCGACAACAACTGCGTCTTCGGGAACGTTGAAGCAGGTCACCGGCATGGTGGCAGACCCCGCATACCCTGGATCGAGTGTGTCACTCAACGCGCTGAGTATTGGTCAAGCCAGAGTTGATGCAACGATTGCCATGTCGGTGAATTGCACGAACGCTTTCAATACAACGGTCACTGTTGCCGCATACAAGAACGGTGCTTTGTTGGGTACTGCTCTGACGCGCACGGGAAGTTCAGGCACGTTCACTGTGTCGGGGACGACTACGGGCACAGTCGCATCGGGCGATCTCATTTCGTTGATGGTGTCGGCCGCAAATGGCACGACAACGATCAATGTTGCTGACACCTATCTGCGTGTCACCTAAATTTTGTTCTTAGGAGCTTCCCATTACTGCTTCCATTCCGACCGGCGTTGACCGGCGAGAAGTCATCTGGCCCAACGAGAAACTGATCCTCACATCCGAGAATGGCACGGCGACGTCAGTACCGCAGGCCGGAAAGGTGACGATCACGCCGGCGGCCGGTCAGGTCGTGGTGAATAGTGTGTCGCCTGCCCTGACGCTTTCGACGCGCGCGGACGCCGTGAATCTCGACTCCACTGGCATGATGCGCGCCTACTTGGTGTGCACGGACGATCCGGATATCGAGCCGCACAACTCGTGGACATACCAGTTCCGCGGCGACTGGGCCGGGGCGCCGACCGTGACGTGCCCTGTGCCGATGGTCGACGTCGATCCCGAGACCGGACTGATGCCGCCACTCAACCTGTCGACCGTGGTTTCCCGGGCTTCGGTCTCCGGCGTCCTGATCACGAAGGGCGCTCCCGGTGCTCCTGGTGCCGGGATTGCGGCGATTGATCCTGACGGCACGGTCCACCTAACAGACGGCTCGACTGTGTCGTGGGAACTTCCACCCGCGATCGCGGATGATGCTGCAGTTGCTGAACTGGTGGTCTCTGAGACCGAGACGGCAGCAGCTGTGACGTCCCGTATCCGGGAGGTCGGAGACGGCACTTATGCCCCGGCAGTTATCCCGAATCTGGTCGATTCTGACGCCCTGATGGTGAGCCCGAAGGTGTTGGCCATCTCGAAGCTGAAGACCTCGTTTGACGGAATCAAAGTCGCAGCGTCGGCGGGTAACTTCACGCCGATCTGGTCGGACAAGGACTTCATCTACGTCATTCAGCCGGTAACGGTGGGAGGCTCGGAGATCACACAGGCCGCCCGCCTAAGCAAAGTCACCGGCGAGGCGGTGGAGATCACGTCCGTGCCTGCGTCACAACATGACTACTCGCTCGGTCACCGTAATGGCTCGATCTGCGTTGATCGCAATGGGTACGTCATCCAACATGGTCAGTCGCATAATGCGTCGTGGGCTGGGCGTGTGTCGAATGCCCCACAAACACTGAGCCCACGGTCGATCATCCCGGCACTGACCGGTGGTGCCGCGACCTCGTACCGCCGCTTCTTCCGCAACCCCTACACGGGCGACATCTGGATGATCTTGCGTGGCGACAACTACCTTGCCCGCCTGTACAAGTGGAACGAAACGACCAAGGCCTTCGACAGTCGCGGTCCCAATCCACTATCCGCGATCGGCGCTTACGGGCATGGCATCGCGTTTGGTCCCGGCGTCATGTACTGCTGCCCCGAGTTCCGATCCAATTCCGAGACTGCACAGTCAGGGTATCCACGTCGCGATATTGGCCTCGTGAAGTGTTACGACGATGGCAACACCTGGCTGAAGATGGACGGCACTCCGATCGACGGACCGTTCTCACCCGAGAACATCACCGTCATCTACCCGCGCCGCCCCGGTGCCGATGTCCTCACTCAGGGAGCACACACTGCCGCATCCTCTGCGCTGGTCGTCGCTTCCGATGGCAGCCCGGTCGTCGTCGCAACCTGGATGAACCCGGCGCACGACTCGGAGTACATGGCCTTATATGCCAGCAAGGTTGATGAGTACACCGGGAAGATCAAACGGCAGCGCCTATTTCAGCCTGAACCCACCTGGCAGTCGGGAGTCCCACAGGCCGCGTACACCGCTGACGGGTGGATTGTGATTATCGCGGCGGAACGGCACGGAAACCATCCCTCACTGGTCGGCGAAGAGGATCAAAACCGGCCTCCAACGGCGGTGTACCTGTACACCTCACGCGACGGTGAGCGTTTCTACCGGCACGAGCTGGCTTCACGCTCAGGCCCGGACAATGTCGATGCGATGACCTCTGCATCAATTGATCCCGAGTCGATCCGGCTCGACGGGACTCTGCGGATCTTCCCTCAGTTCCTCAAGGCCCCATCGAGGTCGGAGGTCTGGACGGTCACACTTCCTGATCCGCCTCGAAATCTGCTCACCCAGGCAGCATCTGCACCGCCAATCCCGATTATTCCGCCCGATCCAGCGCCCACTCTGGAGGTGGTCACTTCCGACAGCTTCACAGGTACGGACGGGACGGTCTCCGGTCGCACGAGCGACGCGACACACGGCGGCATTGGCATGGTGTGGGCGACGAGTGCGGGGCCATCATTCGTGATCTCCGGGAACAAGTTGTCCATCCCCAACCCTGCCTCAGCGGTGCTGGGAACGTTGCCGGTGTCGATCGCCGACGGCCGAGTTTCAGCGGTCATCGAACCAGCATCCACGACAGCTCTCGCAGGAATCGTCATGCGCTGGCAGCCAGATAGCAGCGGCTACGTCGTGCGCACCCGAAGGTCCGGCACTGCCGATCTGATTGTCGAGCTGGGGGTGTTCGTTGCAGGCGCTTTCACGGTACTGGGGACGGCGGTCACTTTGGCCGGCGTGGGGTGGACAGGCAACACGCTTGCTCTCGACTGCCAAGGAACCGCGATCAAGGTGTTCGCCAACGGCTCGACCACCCCATTGATCAGTCAGGTCAACGGGGCGGTCACTGCGGCTGGTGTAGCGGGCTTCCGGTGCGGAACTGGCGCAGGTGCGGTAGCTGATGATCTGACTATCTCGCACTACGTCGCGGCCTGACTAGTTCGGCGCTATTCGTGGCAACGATTGGGCTGCTTCTCATGCTTCTCTGCACGTCGCAGTTCGGCGGCTGATTCCTCAAGGTCGGTGTGGCTGATTGCACGACCGATCCAGAAGCCAGCAAACGTGCCTACGACGATCCAGGCCGCGACAATTCCGACAATCCACCACATAGCTGAAAGTGTGCCATGGGATTGTCGGGAATGGGGACGTTGGTCCCTCCTGGGTGGAAGGTTCACCCCTGAATTCACCCGCCCAGACGTAGCGGTTGGGCAGCTCACCGGCGCAAGCGTGTGAATGCGGCGCGCCGGTGAGCCATACGCACCGAGCCGGTCAACGGCGAGTTGGGGGAACGGTGCGTAGTTCAACGAGGCTCACCCCCGGCGAGTGACAGCCGGTAGGCAGGCCACGCGTGACGGACCCCGCGTTTGAGTATTGCCGCCACGTCAGTCTTATATCCGGTCAGATTAAATCCGAAACCTTGGCTGAATTTTCCGGTCCAACGACCCGACCCACTCTTGCTCATCTACGCATCGAACTGAACGCTTTGCGGATGCAAACCGCCTGGTGATCCGAGCGCGGGGCAACATTATCGAGCTTGCTGAGAATCCGAATTGTCTATTTATGCAGCGCGGCTAGAGTCTGTGGCATGACGAGTACAGGTCGCGCGGAAGAGCCACGATCGCATGAGCATTTCGAATGGCTCGCAGAAGTGTCGACCGAGATCGAACGGGACTATGAGCGGAGTAGACAAGAGTTCGAAGAGCGCGGAACTGCTGCGACACAGGAGGTTGGGCACCACGCCGAAACCGCCTGGGGGCGGGTGTTAGGTCAATGGCTGCCACCCAACTACTCAATCGGTTATCGGAAATACCTCTTGCTCGAAGAAGGAGATGTGAGGAAGACCCGAGAAACCGACATAGTTGTCTTCCATCCGTCCTATCCTCAGGCCCTCCGTGATCGGACGACCGTGCTCGCGTCCGGCGTGGCTGCCGCCTTCAGCACCAAACGAACGCTCGACCGTGCCGGACTTTTAGAAGCAGCTGAAGCAGCTCGACTACTACGGCGAGGAATGAAAGTTCGCTCTTCGACCCTCCGAAGCGAAGTCGTTCCGCCAGTCTTCTATGGGGTGTTGGCGCACGCGCATGCCTGGAAATCCGACGCCAAAGTAGTTGAAGACAAGATTTCAGAGATTCTGATTGATACCGATGTCGACTCAGGGCCACGGTTAGGTCTCGACCTCGTGTGTGTGGCTAACCTGAATTGCTGGGACCGCGTGACGATGACGTTTACTAAAACGATGGCACGGAACGCCAAAGCTGCAGGAATCGAGATACGGCCAGCAGTCAAGAGCGGGCTTGTTCGCTCGGCGCCTCTAGGCGATGGTTCTGATGGCGACCAGATGCCACCCATATCAGTTCTGATAGCCGCTCTCCTCGGAAAGCTGGCACTCAACGATCCATCCATTAATCCGATAGCAGACGGACTGCGCGTCACCGGAACGTCAGGGTCCGGAAGTGGCCGTTTGCTTGAGTACCCACTCCACGTCGCGCTCAGCGCTGAAGTTGCGTCGCGACTTGAGGATCGAATTGACAGTGACCACGATTGGCGGGCTTGCTACTCCTGACTCACCCAAAGTGCCACTATGCCCCGCATCTGACGCGCTTGAGCTCAGCAAGCAGACCCCAACCTCCGCGAGGCTGGGGTCTGCTTTGCATCGTCTGCGTTGAGTACAAACACGGATTAGCCTCTATCCGGCGCCGAACTGCCCCTCGTGGCCAGTCCTCACAGATCCACGGCTGAATCGCTTTCGAGCCTATTTAGGACTCTGTGCAAATAAGTGGCAAAAGTCCTGATCTCGACATTGGCTGCGACTTCCGGTGTCCAGATGGGACTCAATCGTCGTGAACCTATAGGGGAAGACTGGAGATCGGATGCCCTAGTACAGGGAAAGGCTCAACCCCGGCTGCCCCCAGTTGAAGCCGGCCTAGGTGCCGGGGATTTTTCAGCGGCGAATCTAGTCAAGATGACTGAAGACTCCAGGCCATTCGCACTGGACCTACCTTAACCCTCCGGCGACTGCGGCACTGACACTAGGAAGTTCAACGGCGAAAATCTCGGATACGTCACTGCAAGGATTCGGTGTCTTATAGAGTCAGTGCACCATCTCCAAGAAGAGGATCAAAAGTGCCACGTCGTACCATGACCGTGACGAGACTGTCGTACCAAAAGAGGAATACCCGAAGCAAATGGTTGGATGTCGCCAAGCTCCCCGATAACGACGATCTACTCCACTTCTTCTATTCGTTTGCGAATTCACTTAAGGATGACGCTTTAATAGAGGATGATCACGAGCGATATAACAAAATTGAAAAATTGACGCCGTTTGGTCGAACGATCTGCATTGTTACGGCCCCTGGAAGGTTTGGCGAAGAGGGGGAGGTTAGAGACGTCAAGACTGGGACAGTTGCTTCGACATACGGAAAAGATCATGCCAATACTGTGACGACACATGCAGTTCTAGTCGTCCCCAAGAAAGGCACCGCAGCGCTCTTGTTTACAGAAAAGGCTGCTGGCGTCGGAGGAACTTCAAGGTTAGTAGACCTGTTCAAAACAGCGTTCCAAGCGAAATATAACCAATTTACATTTAGGCCTGAAACCTTGGTTGAAGGCGATCTATGGCTAAAAAATGCACAACTGGAGAAGGTGACTGCGACGCTTCATAATTACAGCTCGGATGCCGCCGACAAGAACAATCCGAAAATTGTTGGCGATCTGCAGCATTCGCTTTCCCCGCGCCAGGGCAGTAAATATCTACCGGCTGAGATTTGGAATAAGCTTAAGGCGAGGCAGTTGGACGAAGGCTCCTTACTTGGCTTTCCGAATAACGAACAACCAGACGAAGTAGTCGTTAGGGTGGGCTCAGGCGGGGTGTCGAAGTCCTTCGTGCTGGGTAAAGAAAAAAGCGCAGGGGTAAGTTATAAGCTAACCGACGCGAAAGAGGTGGCTATGAGCGAAGCGGCGATTCTGAAATACTGCTTGGAGGAGGCAGATGACATTTTCGGACGGTTGGGTGTAGATTGGGATTATACTCAGTCGGTTGGGACCTGGTCGACCGAGGAGATTAGTCGAAGATGGGGAGATAGTTCATGAGTACGAAACTGAATGTTACGGCAACGGTTTCTGATCATTTTCACACCCTTCGTCATTCAGGGAGTGACCGCCTAAATAGAGTTGACATATTCGTAATGTATGGACTCCCCTTAATATTAGGGGGAGTCCTTGTTGCTGTTAATGTTCATGTCAAGGGTGTGAGTGCGGTAATCGCGGGCGTCTCCATTCTCACCGGCCTATTATTTGCTCTCGTAATCTATGTGTTTCAGCTGAGATTGCAGGTCGCAAACGATCCAAGAGTCACGCGAGGAGGGCATCTTACTACCCTTCTCGATGAGCTATTTTCGAATGTCACCTATGCAGTCTTGGTTGGTCTGATTACAACGTTGGTGAGCGTTGTGGCTGCGACCGGCGAGGCACCAGTTTCCGATACATGGGGTGGCGGAATTAACCGGTGGTGGTCGGGAATTTTAGCAATGGTCGGTCTTCATTTGGTGTTCACGGTTCTCATGTGCTTGAAGCGCACTCGATCGGCATATGAGGAACTGACGATTTAATCTCCAATCTGCTCGCGAACTAAAAAGCGTCATAATGCCCCGCCCCGAGATTCGGGTGCGGGGCGTTTTGTGCGTTCAGGAACTAGCTCGCGCACTCTTGGGTCCAGCCAGTCGTGCCGTCCGTGAACGCGGTCGTGCCGGGCTGATAGCTAGGGCCGTCCATGCAGTACGCGACAGTCTTGCCAGATAGGGGAGCGGGCGCACCATTGGGCGCACCCGTGAAACCGATCGGGGCTTGCGGCGTAACCACTGGAACGGTCGACTCGGGAATTATGACAGCGGGTGGAGTGGTCACAGCTACAGATGCGGGGCTTTCTGTCGTGGGTGCAGAGTTCTTGCCGGTAGTGATGTTTACGACGCACTGGTCAACGGCCTTGACTCGCTCATCGCCCGCGGAAATCTTCAACGGTGCATCACTTGCTTTGGTCCAGATTGTCGTATTGCGGGCACCACCCGATGAGGAGTAAACAAGGTTGTCCTTGATGACCCACACGTCGGACCTGTTCTCCATCTTTCCGCCACTGTCTACCGTCGTCGCCCCGTAAAACGTCAATCCGCCCTCGGTGATCACAGTTCCATTTGTCAGCTCGAAACCGTCCTTCGACAGTCCTGAGCTGACGAGGAATGTCAGCTCTGCAGTCGCCGGGGCGCAGCGAGCGTCGGATGCTTGTCCGGCCGCCGTGGAGGTGTCCGCTTTCGATGAGGTGGCGAGTGGGGTGGTAGACGTTATCGGGGCGGCGGCCACCGGCCCTTTATCGCCCGAGCACGACGCCAGCAGCAGGGTGGCCGGGATCGCGATTGCGAGCAGGATTCGTTTCATCAGCAATAGATACCAGACGGTCAGATCGGAACGATCTGAAGCTTGCCAGGCTGGGGGTTTGTGTATCCAGCCCGGCAAGCCGAAGTGGCCCACCGGAAAGGTCGGGGGGAACATTCCGGGGAGCCAATACCCATATCGCCCAAAGCGGTTGAACCGTAAACCGTTCGTGGCACAGTTCACACGACCCTGCCTGAGATACTCGTCGCCATGGCATTCGAACCCGACCCAGACGAGGGTCAACCCGGCACCGTCCTACTCCCAGACGGCTCGTGGGCGTACCGATGGAAAGACGCACCCGACGCCGAACTCATCATCATGAAGAAGCCCGAGGCGATCTACACGCCGCCGCCGGCGAAAGACTGACATACGAGTGGCCCCATCCTCATCGCGAGGGTGGGGCCATTTTTGCGTTGAGGGAACCAGGGGAAGTGCAAGCCGCGTCCAATCGGTATGGACGCCACCTACGAAGAGATCGATACGTGCGCGGTACTCGGCTGCACTTTGGATGAACTACGGGAATCCCGCGCCGATCATGATGCGTGGTGGCCCGTCCGGAATACACCCGAGGTATGGCAGGCGACGTGGCCTGGCAGGCAGATGCCTTACGTGATTTGCGGGGGCCGGCTGGTCTTCCCTTACCCTCCGGACCCCGCGTGACCGACGATAGCAGAGTTCGAACGTGTGTGCGAAACCTTGGGTATGTCCGTCGAAGCTGCACCCGATCGCTGCCCTAACGGGCACAGGTTCGAAGCCAACACCTGCCTCGTCGGCTGGGAAGTCTGCGGCTGCGTAACGGCCGAGAACGGTGGACATCGGACGCACTACTGCAAGGCCTGTGATGAGACTGTGCGGACGCCGCCCTGCGCCGGCGCAATGCCGCAGGCCGATCGGTGGGCCAAGCGGGCATCAGAAATTCCGCCTTGCGATTAGCCGTAATTCGGCTTGACGAGCTCGCCACCCAGCTTCGCCTGAAGATTCACACAGGTCTCGGACGTGGTCGTGTCGCCGCAGTTGATCATCCACTTGGATCCAACAAGAAGTCCGTACTCCATACGTACCGGCTCGTTTATATCTGCGAAGTTCTGAACGTTCGCCGCCTGGTCTTCAGTGGACTCAAAGATAGACAGAATCACTTCGTGGCCATCGAGAGTGCAAGTTGCAGACTCTCTGGCGTACGTTGCAACGTCGTTGATTGAGAAGTCCACGCAGGGCTCGCCTGCTGCTCTGAGGTCGCTGGCCATCCCCACCGTTTGGTCATATTCCTGATCTCCCGACCGCGCTTCAAACTCATTATTCGGCGCTTCCGAGCAGCCGCCGATGGCGATGGCGAAGCCAAGGGCCGCAGCCGCGGTAAGGATCATCTTCATGTCCAGATCAAACCAGACGGACGTGATATATCGTCAGGCGAGCCTTTTGCTATCCACAGAAGTCCTGAATCGCGGCAACTCCCGCAGCGCTTCCATCCGAGTAGTAGAACACGATTCCCTGTTTCTGCTTGATGGATTGGTCGTCCGATAGAACGCATTCGCGTGTTAGGTCGAGATCGATAAATTCTTCCTGAGTCAACGGCTTCCCTGCCGCGCAGATTCCGAGATTGCTGGCGCTACCTGACTGACCGTATAGATATTGGACGTAGTAGGTCGCACCTGAGTAGTGGGTGAAACTGCAGAAGTGAGCGGGCATCGCTCCCGCCGCCTTCGCTGTCGTTGCAGACGCCGGAGCTTGTGTCGCCAGGGGCGCTTGAGTCGAGGTCTTACTGGTTGTCGTGACGGCGACAGTTGAGGATGAGGCAAGTTCAGCAGACTTTGTGTCCGAGCTTGAACATGATGTCAGTAGTAGAGCGGCCGGAATAGCCAAAGCCGCGAAGGTTCGTTTCATTCACAGATCAAACCAGACGTACGGTATAAGTGTGCTGGTAGGGGAATTTTCGCATTGATACCTGTATCAACACTTAGCTTCGACCATCTGGCCGTTGCCGATCACCATGGCAACGTGGCCGTCCCAGACTGCGAGGTCGCCCGGCAGAAGTTCGGACTGATCGACGGGGCTGCCGATGCCTTGTTCCTGGGCAAGGCGCGGAATATCGACGCCCGCTTGTCCGTAGGCCCATTGCGTCAAACCACTGCAGTCGAGGCCAACTCCAGGTGAGGTGCCGCCCCACTCGTATGGCACTCCTTGCTGGGTGAGTGCGTTGCGCACCGCTGCAGCGGCTTCGGCGTTGGGGGCAGTCGCAACAGAACCGTCTGGCAGGTCGATCTGCAATCCTGCCGCACTGCCGGTACTACCAGCACTGCCGGTACTGGCAGCAGAACCGGTTCCCGATTCCGGGTTGGTGACCCCGGGCGCGGGATCCGGCAGCGGGACTGACGGCACCAGAGCGGACATCTTGTCGGTGGACCCGGAGAGATCGCCGCGCATTCTCTCGACGACGGATATTGCCTGCCCAAGATGGTCGAATGCAGCTGCAACGAGCATCAATTGGCCCGGCGGCGTCAGTAGGGCCGGACCGGCTTTGGCAGCGATCCCGAGAAACGACTGCAAGATGCCGTTCAGTTCGTTGATCCCGGCGGACACCGTCATGGTGGCCTCGTCGACAATTCCGGCGATGTCGGTGCCTTTATCGGTGAGTGTTCGAGTTGCCGCTTGGGTCTGTTCGGTCATTGTTGTCGCGGCGCTCATGCCCGCGGTGGATGTTCCGCCGCCGGACAGTTCCCCCAGTGCAGCGGTACCCAGTTGGTAGGCGATCTCCAGTACGTCCGACGCGATGCGGAGTCCGACTTCGGGTCCGTTCGAGTCGGTGACGCCAGAACCAAGGGTTGCCACCAGGTCGATGATCGGCCGGGCAAGGACCTCGACGGGGATCATGTCCGCGCCGCTTCGACGATGGTGCTGCGAACCAACTCGTCTGTGCCCACGTACAGGTCGCGGACGCTGTGTGTGGCGGCTGCGGCACTGGACACAACGGTGGCAAGACGGCCGAGATCGTCGATGTGAGTCTGTTGGGCTTCGCCGGTGACTCGGACGAAGTCCTCCGCAATCAATCCCAGGACTGCGCCGAGCGCAGTGTGATCGTGACGGGCCGCGTCGGCCTGGGCGCGGGCCACGGTGTCGGCGACGACGGCCAAGCGTGAACCGAAGTCTGTGATGTCTTCTGTGTGAGCTAGAAAATTGTCCAACTTCTCTTCCCCCCGTTGCGCTTACTCCTTTCTTGGACGCCGCCCGGGGCCGCTCGGTTCCCGAGGAACTATCCTCATGGTCATGCAAACGCACGTAGTCGACCATCCGCTGGCAGCGGCACTCCTGACGACAATGCGTGATGCACGCAGCGACAATGCGACATTCCGGTCGGCTCTGCGTCGGCTCACGCACATGCTCGTGTACGAGGCAATGCGCGACGCCGAGATCGAAGAGTTCCCCGTCGACACGCCGGTGGCAGCGACAACGGGAATTCGTCTGGCCAAGCCGCCGTTGCTGGTCCCGGTGCTGCGCGCCGGTCTGGGCATGGTCGAGCAGGCCAGTGCGTTGATCCCGTCGGCTGGTGTCGGCTTTGTGGGAATGGCGCGCGACGAGAAGACCCACGCGCCCGTTCCGTACCTCGAATCGCTCCCGGCTGATCTCTCCGGAATCCCGGTATTCGTACTCGATCCGATGCTGGCAACCGGTGGATCGATGGTTCACACGATCGACCTGCTCGTTGCGCGCGGAGCAACCGACGTGACAGCGGTGTGTGTTGTCGCGGCACCGCGTGGTGTCGACGCGCTTGCGGAGTCCGGCCACCCGGTTCGCCTGGTTCTGGCGAGCATCGACGACGGCTTGGACGAGAACGCTTTCATCGTGCCGGGCCTCGGCGACGCGGGCGATCGGCAGTTCGGACCGCGCTAGCCTACAAATTTTCTGCGAAGGCCCGGAGTTGTCTTGTCCGGGTCTTCGCTGCTGCCTGGGCGCCGGCGAGTTCGCTGCGGTTCGCTACCGGAATCACGACCTCGAGATAACACTTGAGCTTGGGCTCGGTGCCGGACGGGCGGACGACGATGCGCGTCGTCGCGCCGGTGAAGACCACCGCGTCGGTGCGCAGTGGCGAATCGACCGTCCCCAGATCCTCGAAAGCAGCCAGATCTTCGAAAGCAACTGCCTCGCCGCAGATTTCGTGCGGTGGATTGCTCCGAACGCGGTCCATGATCGTGGCGATGTCGGCAACGTCGTCGACTCTGCGGGAAACTTGGTCCCCGTGGTGGTAGCCGAATTCGAGGGCGTAGTCGTCGAGCACATCCAGCACGGTTCGGCCGGTGTCGGCAAGAGTGGCAACCAGATCGGCGACCAGGACGGCGGCCGAGATTCCGTCCTTGTCTCGGACGGCGTCGGGGTCGACGCAGTGGCCGATCGCCTCTTCGTAGGCGTAGACAAGGCCGTCGCCTGCTCGGGTCAGCCATTTGAACCCGGTGAGGGTGCACGCGAACCGGGCGCCGCGAGTGGGAGCCAGTTTCGAGAGCAGAGTGGACGACACGATGGTGGTCGCTACCAGCGAATTCGGCGGAGTCGTGGAAAGTACGTGGTCGGCAAGCAACACGCCGGTCTCGTCTCCGCGGAGCATCCGCCACCCGTGGCCGTCGCGTACGCCGACGGCGCAGCGGTCGGCGTCCGGATCGAGAGCTATCGCGAGATCAGCGCTTACGGTGTCGGCCAGCGCGAGGAGCGCATCGGCAGCGCCCGGCTCTTCCGGATTGGGAAAGGCGACAGTCGGGAAATCGGGATCGGGATCGAATTGCCCGGAGACTACGTGGACGTCGGTGAAACCGGCAGCGTGCAACGCGGCCAGTGCGGTATCTCCGCCCACGCCGTGTAGCGGTGTCAGTGCGATGCGAATGTTGCGGGCTTGCCCGTGTGGAAGCGTTGCGACGCGTCGTACGTAGTTTTCGATCACGGAGTTGCCCACCGGCGTCACCGGAGTTCTGGCAATGCTCGACGCGCCGCCGACCTTCGCGATCGCGCTTTCGATCTCGCGATCCGCCGGTGAGACCAGTTGGGATCCACCGTCGAGGTACACCTTGTAGCCGTTGTCCGCGGCGGGGTTGTGCGACGCGGTGATCTGGATTCCGGCGCTGGCGCCGAGTGCCCGAACGGCAAATGCGAGCACCGGTGTCGGTAGCGGGTGGGGGAGAAGAGTGACCTCGAATCCGGCGGCGGCCAGAACCTCGGCGCCGGCAGTGGCAAATGCTTCGGAACCATGGCGGGCGTCGCGGCCGACAACGATGTGAGAGCCGCTGTGGCCGTGCGCGTTCAGCCACGCTGCGAGTCCGGCGGTGGTGCGGATGACAACAGCTACGTTCATCCCGTTGGGGCCGCCTCGCACCGGTCCGCGCAACCCCGCCGTGCCGAATGTCAGTGGAGCGGAAAAACGTTCGGCCAGTTCATGTTCGGAGAGCGATGCGAGTTCGCGCCTGGTGGCCGGGTCGGGATCGGAGTTGATCCACTCCTGCGCCGCCAGGATCACAGTTCGCGGACCAGTTGGCGCAGCAGCGTTCCCACTCGGGTCGCGGACGCCTTGCCTGCCGCGAGTACTTCCTGATGATCGAGTGGTGCGCCGGTGATGCCCGCGGCAAGATTGGTGACCATCGAGATGCCCAACACCCGTGCGCCCAGAGCGCGAGCCGCGATGGTCTCGTGGACCGTCGACATGCCTACGAGATCGGCGCCGAGGGTGCGCAGCATCCGGATTTCGGCAGGCGTTTCGTAATGGGGCCCGGGTAGCCCGGCGTATACGCCTTCGGTGAGTTCGGGGTCGATGGAGCGAGCGAGTGCTCGAAGTTCGGGGGAGTAGGCGTCGACGAGATCGACGAATTCCGCGCCCACCAACGGCGAGCGGGCCGTCAGGTTGAGGTGGTCACTGATCAGGACCGGCTGACCGACGGCGTAGTCCTCGCGGATACCGCCGGCGGCATTGGTGAGGATCACGGTGTCCGCGCCCGCTGCGATGGCGGTGCGAACGGGATGGACCACGGAGCTGAGTTCATGGCCTTCGTACGCGTGGGTGCGTCCGAGAAGCAACAGAACCTGGGTATCGCCGACGGTGACGGTTCGGATCCTTCCGGCGTGGCCGAGAGCCGACGGCGGAGCGAAGCCAGGTAGGTCGGCCATCGACACCTCGGCGGTGGGCTCACCGAACTGGTCGGCAGCGTCGGTCCACCCTGAACCGAGGACTACGGCGACGGAGGGCGGCGCGCTTCCGGTCATGGCGGACAGAGCGGCAGCGGCGGCTTCGGCGATCGTTCCCATGTGCGTTACCTTACTGACGAGTCGGGTCGGTTCGTCGGATGACCTACCGGCCATTACGCTGCCCTTCATGCCTTATCTCGAACGCGACGGCGACGTATTCATCCTGTACCTCGGAAACGAGGGTGAAACTGACAACGAGAACCGTTTCACCCCTGATTGGATCGACTCGGTGCACAGCGCACTCGACGAGGTCGAAGCGCACGAGGGGCCGGCTGCCCTGGTCACCACGGCGACGGGCAAGTTCTACACGAACGGCCTGGACACCACGTGGATCTTTGCCAACATCGACGGTCTTCCCGGGTACCTCGACAAGGTACACACGCTGTACACCCGCTTGCTGACATTCCCGATGGCGACGGTCGCGGCGATCGGTGGCCACGCCTTCGGAGCGGGCGCGATGCTCGCGACGTCGCACGACTTCCAGATCATGCGCGCCGACCGCGGTTTCTACTGCCTGCCAGAGGTGAGCCTGAACATGCCGTTCACCGTTGGCATGTCGGCCCTGCTGAACAGCAGACTCCCCAAGCAAGCGGCCGTGGAGGCAATGACCACCGGGCGCCGATTCGGTGGCGCCGACGCACTGTCTGCCGGAATTGTCCAGGAAACCGTCGAGGGTGATTCGGTGCTCGCGACCGCGGTGGCCAAGGCCGCTGCGCTCACCGCGACACACGGACCGAACCTGGCCGGAATCAAGGCCGGGATTCATCGAGACCTGTTGGTTGATCTTGGACGGGTGACTGACAAGAGCAACTTCTCGTTCGGGTGAGACAATGATTCGGTGAATCATGAAGTCGACGGCGTAGTCAGGTCTGTGGAGACCGATCTGATTGCGCTGTCGCATTCGATTCACGGTGATCCGGAGCTTGCATTCGAGGAATTCCGCAGCAGCGCCAAGGTGTCCGAACTGCTGGAGCAGCACGGCTTCGCGATCACTCGCGGTCTGGTCGATCTACCCACGGCGTTCGATGCGACGTACGGCAGCGGAGAGCTGGTCATCGCGATCTGCGCCGAGTACGACGCTCTTCCGGACATCGGCCACGCCTGTGGGCACAACATCATCGCTGCGGCGGCGGTAGGTGCCGGTATCGCCTTGGCGTCTGTGGCGGACCAACTCGGCATCACTGTTCGGGTGATCGGAACTCCGGCCGAGGAAACCGGTGGCGGCAAAGTGCTGATGCTCGAGCGCGGGGCGTTCGACGGCGTCGGCGCCGCGATGATGGTTCACCCTGGCCCGATCGACATCATCGGTGCGACGTCGCTGGCCTTGGCCGATATCGCCGTCAGCTACCACGGACGGGAGGCTCACGCGTCCGCCGCCCCGGAGTTCGGACTCAATGCCGCCGACGCGGCAACCCTGGCTCAGGTGGCAGTGGGGTTGTTGCGCCAGCACCTGCTCCCCGGTCAGCAGATTCACGGCATCGTCAGTGACGGTGGAACCGCCCCCAACATCGTGCCGGCGCGTTCGGAGCTGTTGTATTACTTGCGGGCGGAGACCGCAGCGTCGTTGGCCAATCTGTCGGAGCGGTCGAATGCCTGTTTTGCAGCCGGCGCTCTTGGCACCGGTTGCACTCACGAGATCCGCACCGTATCTCCGACCTACACCGAATTGACGCCTGATCCGTGGCTCGCTGATGTGTACCGCGAACAGATCCTGGACCTGGGCCGGGTGCCGTTGGCACCTGAATGGGAGCGTTCTCGTCCGCTCGGAAGTACCGACATGGGTAATGTCACCAACGTGATTCCTGGAATTCATCCTGTGATCGGTTTGGATTCAGCTGGGGCAGTGACACATCAGCCGGAGTTCGCTGCTGCGTGTGTCACGGAATCTGCTGATCGCGCCGTTGTAGACGGCGCAATAGCCTTGGCTCGCACTGCTGTCCGGGTAGCGTCCGATCCTTCGGAACGCGCCCGTCTGTTGGAAGGAGTAGATCGCCGGTGAACGCGGCAATCGATACTTGGATTCACGCGCATACCGACGATCTGGTCGCGTGGCGACGGCACATTCACGCCAACCCCGAATTGGCGCGCCATGAGTACGCGACAACGGAATTTGTCGCGACGCGGCTCATCGAAGCTGGACTTTCACCGAAGGTGCTTCCCGGCGGCACGGGGTTGACGTGCGATATCGGTCCGGACGGACCCCGCATTGCCCTGCGCGCCGACATGGATGCACTGCCGATGCAGGAGGCGACGGGTGCCACGTACTCGTCCACGGTCCCTGGTGTTTCCCACGCTTGTGGGCACGACGCGCACACCACGATCCTGTTGGGCGTTGGCGTGGCCTTGGCGTCGTTGCCGGAACTTCCGGTCGGAGTTCGGTTGATCTTCCAGCCTGCCGAAGAAGTGATGCCGGGCGGTGCGCTCGACGTCATCGCGGCCGGTGCACTCGACGGTGTTTCGAGAATCTTTGCTCTGCATTGTGATCCGCGCCTGGAAGCGGGTCAGGTCGGTGTGAGACTCGGCGCGATCACGTCCGCAGCCGATACCGTCGAAGTGGTTCTGGATTCGCCGGGAGGCCATACGTCGCGGCCTCACCTGACAACTGATCTCATCTACGCGCTCGGAACTGTTGTCACCGGTTTGCCCGGAATGCTCAGCCGCCGTATCGATCCGCGCACCGGCACTGTCATGGTGTGGGGCGCGGTCAGCGCCGGTCAAGCACCTAACGCGATCCCGCAGACCGGCATGATGACGGGCACGGTCCGAACGGGCGATCACGAAACATGGGAACTGCTCGAACCTCTTGTGGAGGAGATCGTGCACGGACTGCTCGCACCGACAGGTGTCCGCTACCAACTGAACTACCGCCGCGGTGTCCCGCCGGTCGTCAATGACGAGATCTCGACGCGTATGTTCGAGGACGCCATCGCCAGCGTTGGGCAGGATGCCTTGGCAGACACACCACAATCCGGTGGTGGAGAAGACTTTTCGTGGTACCTCGAGACCGTCCCTGGCGCTATGGCCAGGTTGGGTGTGTGGTCCGGCGAAGGTGAACAACTCGATATCCATCAACCCACATTCGATCTCGACGAGCGCGCGCTCGGTGTGGGCGTGAAAGTTCTCACAAGCCTCGTTCTCGGTTAGTTCCGGTTCCCGTCGGGGGCACCGTTTTTCGTAAGGTTCGAGTGAAGGTACGGGCATGTCCATAGGTGTGGGAGTGCGAATCGGCACAGTGGTGTCGACGGCAGTGGTCGCGTCGAACGATCCAGGTTCGGCTGATCCGGTGGTAATCGTTCGCGATACGGTTCTCAATCAGCGCAAGGACGGCACCACCGTGCTCGGCGGCGAGTCGGAGTTGGGCGGCGGCCGCGAGTTCACGGAAAGCTGGACGGGTTTTGTCGCCCGCGTCGGCGATCCGAGCGGTGTTGCCGGAACAGCTGATACCCGTTATCGCGCTGAAGATTTGGTGGCAACGTCCATCCGCTGTCTGCTACAGGAATGCGAGCCGCTGCCCGATCGTGGGGGTAAGGACGGCGGAGCGCCCGACATCGTGGCGACGTACCCGTCACGCTGGGATTCCTCGACGGCGGCGATCCTGCGCGATTCACTGGTCTACGCGGGCCTCGAACGGGTCACCTTGGTATCGGACGCCGAAGCCGTGTCGGCGTGGTTCGAATCGGAAATCGCCGCGCTGGCCGGAACGCTCATCGGGATCTATCACGTCGACGACACCGGAGCCGCTGTCACCCTGGTGCGTTCGGGTGTTGCCGCGGGCCGCGCATTCGGATTCGCCGGCGACGGCAGCTCTCCGAGTTCACGAATTGCAACGGCGCTCGGCGCCTTCGGATGGATGCCGGAAAACCTCGACGCCGTTGTCGTGACCGGCGACGGTGACATGGCGGGCGACAAGGCGGCGATGACGGCCATTGCCGTTGGGGTCGCCGAAAAGCTCAATGTCCGTTGTGAACTCGGACCTGGTCCGGAACAGTCGGCAGCGCTCGGTGCAGCAATTCTTGCAGCCGGTTTCACGTCGACGTCGCACAAGATCGTGCCGATCGGACTGCCGCCGTCACATGACGTCACCGAAGTATTCGACAACGTCCCGAAGGTTGCCGTGTCGGCCGAAGGGGCACAGGTGGCTACTGCGGAGGCGGAACCTACGTCGGTGGCGGAGACCGAGACCGGCAAGTCCGGCTCCACGCGCATCGTGATCACAGTTGCCGCCGTAGCGGCGATCATCGCGCTTGCGGTGCTGGCCTATTTCCTGCTGCTCTAGTCGGTCAATCTGGATTAGTCGGTCAAACCGTTTCCGGGACCCACGTTCCGGCTGTTTCGCGTCCGCAGTTCCCGGACGTAGTCGGCCGGAGCGCCCGCGATCTCGGCTGCGTCGGCCATCACACCGATGTAGCGAGCGGACGGAAGACCACCTTCGTAGGCGTCCATGACATAGAGCCAGGCCAGAACAGCGCCGTCCGTGGTGTCGACACGTACCCGGATCTTGCGGTGCAGTCCGAGTTCGGCGCCTTCCCAGCGGTCGAGGCTCACCTCGTCCTCTTCCGGTACGTCGTAGAGGACTACGAAAACGCTGGAATCCGGGTCCTCCACCACAGTGGCGAGAGCGCCTTCCCAGCCGAGGTCTTCGCCGCTGAAGGTCAGGCGCCAGCCACGCAACCATCCAGTTCCCGACATGGGGGAGTGTGGGCAGCGCAACAGCATCTGCTCGGGGTGCATGTTGGAACCGTACGCAGCATAAATCGACACGGGCGCAAGCCTAAACGGTGGTGTGAGGGTGACGCGAAGCGGACCACCGGACGCTAGTAATCTGGTACAAGCACTGCGCGACCTCGATCGCTGCAATAGCGTGACCAACGCGTGCTGTACATGAGGTATATGGACTGGCGGGAGACCCCTGCCGGTCGCCTGACGACTTGGAGGACACATGACCCGGATCGTGATCATCGGCGGCGGACCTGCCGGATATGAGGCAGCGCTGGTTGCTGCCCAGCACGGCGCAACCGTCACCCTGGTCGATTCGGACGGCGTCGGCGGCGCGTGTGTCCTGTTCGACTGTGTGCCGTCGAAGACGTTCATCGCCTCGACCGGCATCCGCACCGACATGCGTCGCGCATCCGATTTGGGAATCACGCTCGATCCCGAGCAGGCGTCGGTATCGCTCCCCAAGATTCACGCCCGTGTGAAGGCACTTGCGCTGTCCCAGTCCTCGGACATTCGCGCTCGACTGCAGACGGTTGGTGTCGAGGTCCTCTCCGGCACCGCAGAACTGACGGACCAGGAACTCGGATTGGCGACACACCAGGTGCGGGCGACCCTCGCCGACGGTGAGGAGCGCACCATCGCTGCCGACGTAGTCCTTATTGCGACCGGCGCCAGCCCCCGCATCATCCCGGGCGCGGAACCGGACGGTGAGCGCATCATGACGTGGCGTCAGCTCTACGACTTGGAAGAGCTGCCCTCGCACCTCGTTGTTGTCGGTTCCGGTGTGACCGGTGCCGAGTTCGTGTCCGCGTACACCGAGATGGGCGTCAAGGTGACGCTGGTGTCCAGCCGTGACCGAGTGCTCCCGGGCGAGGATGCCGACGCGGCCCTCGTGCTCGAAGACGCGTTGGCCGAGCGCGGCGTGATCCTGGTCAAGCACGCGCGCGCCGATGCCGTCGAGCGCACCGAGGACGGGATCATCGTCAAGCTTTCCGACGGCCGCACGGTCGAGGGCAGCCATGCCCTCATGACAGTCGGCTCGGTTCCGAATACCGACGGACTCGGTCTCGACAAGGTCGGCATCGAGCTCGACAAGGGCGGCTACCTGCGCGTCGACCGCGTCTCCCGCACCGCGGTGTCGGGTATCTACGCTGCCGGTGACTGCACTGGCCTGCTCCCGCTCGCATCCGTGGCCGCCATGCAGGGCCGCATCGCGATGTACCACGCACTCGGTGAAGGCGTGAGCCCCATCAAGTTGAAGACGGTGGCGTCGGCGGTGTTCACACGTCCCGAGATCGCAACGGTGGGTGTGACGCAGGCTGCAATCGACAACGGTGAAGTTCCGGCTCGTACCGTCATGCTGCCGCTCAACACCAACCCGCGCGCCAAGATGTCCGGACTGCGTCGTGGCTTCGTGAAGATCTTCTGCCGTCCCGCAACGGGTGTCGTGATCGGCGGAGTTGTGGTCGCGCCCAATGGATCCGAGTTGATCCTGCCGCTCGCGATGGCCGTGCAGAACAACCTGAGCGTCAACGACCTGGCCCAGACGTTCTCGGTGTACCCGTCGCTGACCGGTTCGATCACCGAGGCGGCGCGTCAGCTCATGCGTCACGACGACCTCGACTGATTTTCCGTAATGTGGTTTCCCGAAATCTGAGAATTGGATTTCACATATTGGCGTGATGGTGGGATAGTCGTGGTACCGGTCGAATCATGGATCGGTACCACGGCGCTCTCCCCGCCCCGTAGACCCCTCGGCGGCTCAGGGTGTTTTTCCTCTGATCTTTCTTTTTGCGTGCCTGGGAGTTTCTATGAAACACGCCGCGCTGTCTGCTCGTATGGGTGGGCTCCGTAGTTCTGCAATCCGTGACCTGCTCACCCTGACTGCTCGCCCTGACGTGATCAGTTTGGCCGGCGGCTTGCCGGATCCGAATTTCATTCCGCGAGAGCGCATTTCACAGGCAGCTGCCGACGCTCTCGGTGATGCGTCGTCCGTTCAGTACGGTGAGACCTCGGGGTTGCGACACCTTCGTGAGGTCATTGCGGCCCGCGAATCCGTCAAGATCGGCCGCACACTCGAATCGTCCGACGTGGTGGTCACGCATGGTTCCCAACAGGGCCTGAGTTTGCTGGCTCAGGTATTGCTCGACGCCGGTGACACCGTTGTTGTGGAAGATCCGGCGTATACCGGCG
Source organism: Rhodococcus globerulus (assembly GCF_019334125.1). NCBI lineage: Bacteria > Bacillati > Actinomycetota > Actinomycetes > Mycobacteriales > Nocardiaceae > Rhodococcus > Rhodococcus globerulus. The sequence continues at coordinate 1,805,074 of NZ_CP079698.1, read as the reverse complement.
CACTGCAGGTCTTTCGGACTGCGCAGGCAAGCCTGGCCGCCGTCCCGGTCGACGCGGACGGCATGGATACCGACGTTCTCGAAGCGAAGCTTGCGGGTGGACTTCGCCCGAAAGTTGTTCATACCGTGAGTAACTTTCACAATCCGCGCGGGTCCGTTCTTTCGCTCGAACGTCGCGCACACCTCGCGAAACTTGCCGATACGTACGGCTTCTGGATACTCGAGGACGACCCGTACGGGGAACTGTACTTCGACGGTCCGCCGCCGCTTCCGGTCGCAGCATTGTCGGACAGGGTTATTCGGCTGTCCAGTGCGTCCAAGGTGCTGGCTCCTGCCCTGCGTGTCGGCTGGCTGCACGGTGACCGGCGCGTGTGCGAAGCGGTCGAATTGATCAAACAGGGTGCAGATCTGTGCGGGTCGTCGCTCACTCAACAGATTGCGGCCGACTTGTTCTCGGACACCGCGTGGTTCGACGCGCATCTGGACAAGTTGCGGGCGTCCTACGGCAACCGCGCGAAGACTCTTGTCAGTGCCTTGGAGGCCGGCTTCGGCGACAGCGCACGATTCTCGCCCGTGCGCGGCGGCATGTTCTGTTGGATGGAGAGCCTTGAACCCGTAGACACTGCGGCGGTTCTCGATGTTGCCGTCGAGCATGGTGTTGCCTTTGTGCCCGGTGCCGCATTCGGCGTCGACGCAGACCTGAGCCTATCGGCCCGACTGTGTTTTGCGACGTATCCGGAAACAGTGCTGGAAGACGCCGCACGGAAACTGTGCGACGCCTTCCGTGATGCTTCCGCTCAGTCTCGGGGTTGAACTCCGCGCCACAGCAATTCGATTGCGGCACGGACCCGATCGTCGGCCCCGTCGGCCGTGGACGGTCCGCGGACGACAAACTGGTAGTAGGACATTCCCACGATCAGGTCGATCAGGACATCCGTGTCCACCGAGGAGTCCAAGGTGCCTGCGGCCTGCGCTTCGGACATTGCTTCCGTCAGGTGGACGCGGCGCCGTGAGACGTGTTGCTGCCAGCTGGCTTCGCGGACCTTGTCGTTCTGCAATCCGAGAACGATGCGTTTACGAACCAGGTCACCGGACGCGCCGGTCACGTCGACCATGCCGACCGCAAAGGAATTGGCAAGGTCGACGCGGAGATCGCCGGTGAAGGTTGTCTTCACCTCGGATCGGACGCTGTCGAGCGCTGCCGCCAGGAGTTCCTCGCGGCTCGACCATCGTCGATAGATTGCGGCGCGCGAAATTCCGGACCGAGTGGTGATGGCGGCGATCGTCACCTCGTCAGCGCTGGGGAATTCCGTCAACAATTCGATGGTTGCGGTAAGGACTGCTTCTTCGACGGCGGTATCGCGGGGGCGACCGGGTCCGCGCGGCGTTTCCGGTGTTGTCACGTTCTCGAGTATCACTGTGTTGCAAGCATTTTCGTGCGCAAGAGCGCAACCATTTCCTGGCTGAGTCCGGCCGCACGCAACGGCGCCAGAACGTCCCCGTGGCGCCGCACGAGTGTGCGCTGCATGACGGTCATGGAGGTACGCTCGGCGCCCATCATGGCGCCACTGGGCATGCTGCCGGCGTCGAAGTCGAACGGTAGGAAGCCGCCCATGATCATCTGGACCCGCGCATGCAGGCGGGGTAGCTCAGCCGAGGTGCGGGCGTAGTCGTCTGCGATGGCGTCGGCGTCCGCGCCGACTGCACTGAGCAGCGCCGCTGCAAACACCCCCGTGCGGTCCTTGCCTGCGGCGCAGTGGAATACGGTTCCGCCGGGGCTCAGGGCGAGGACGGTCAGACCTGTCGCGAGTTGAGGTGCCGCGGATTCCAGAAGGTCCGCATACCACTGGCCGACGTGATCGGGAGTGGTTACCTGTGGCAGCGCCTGATTCATGGCGGCGGGAGCGGCGACCTCGGCGACGAGTGGAATGTGGTGATAGGCGATAGCGTGAGCAGCGAGTGGGCCGCGCCCGGTGTGTGCCGCTTCGCCAGGGGACCGTAGATCGATCACCGTGCGGATTCCCCTGTTCCACAGTGAATCGGCGTATTCCGTCGACAGGTGTGAGACGTCGTCGCTGCGGAAGGCGACAGATTCGCGAATGTATCCGCTTGCCACTGGCACCGCGGCAAGATCGCGCAGGTTCACCGGGTCGAGCAGTTCGGGGGACGAGAGTACGTTGGTCATGGTTTTTCTCAGCTCAGTCGGGCGCGGATCATCGCGCTGATTCGGTCGATGACGGTGACGAGCACGATGATGCTCAGAATGATGGTGCTCAGGTGCCCGTAGTCGTACATGCGCATGGCCGTGGTGAGTTCCAAACCGATACCACCGGCACCGACGAGACCGAGAATTGTTGCACCGCGGACATTTCCCTCGAAGAGGAGCAGGGTGTAGCTGACAAGCAGGGGTGCTGCTTGCGGCAGAACTCCGTAGGCGATGATCTGCCGTTTGTCGGCTCCCGCGGAACTCAAGGCATCGAGTGGACCTTGATCGACCGATTCCATCGCCTCGGCGTAGATCTTGCTGATCGAGCCGAGGGAGCCGACCACGATGGCAAGCACACCGGCAAACGGGCCGAGGCCCACAGCGGAGACGAACATCAGGGCGTAGATGAGTTCGGGGATCGAGCGCAAGACGTTCAGGATCGCCCGGGATATGCCGTAGAGCCACTTCGGGGCGATGTTCGATGCCGCACCGAAACTGAGGATCAGTGACAGAACCGCGCCTACCAGCGTTCCGACAATTGCCATCTGGAGCGTTTCGATCAGCAGGGTGACGATGACGTCGAACTTGTCGAAAGTCGGCGGGAACAGTCGCGAGACAAAATCAACCATGTTGGGTACACCGGAAACCAGGCGCGCGGGGTCGGCGTCTGCGCCGGCAAACGACCACGCGAGGACCACTGCAATGACGATCAGACCGACCCCGCTGCGAGGGGAGGGTAGACGCCACGGTTTGGCGAGGCGTTCGGCTTCCTTCGACATAGCCTGCGTCTGTTCGCGCTTACTGCTCGATGATGTCTGCATGTTCACCATAGATCGTGCTCACCGCCTCTTCGTTGAGTTCTTCTGCACGGCTGTTGAATACGATGCGTCCGTCCCGCAGGCCGATGACGCGATCGGTGTACTTTCTCGCGAGGCCGACGACGTGAAGGCTGACGATCACCGGAACCTGACGTTCGCGGGCAATCTCCCTCAGCAAGGTGAGGATGGTTCCGGCAAGTCGTGGATCGAGGGAGGCGACGGGTTCGTCGGCGAGGATCAGTTTCGGGTGTTGCATCAGAGTGCGCGCGATCGCTACCCGTTGCTGCTCACCGCCGCTGAGTGTCCGGCTCTGCTGAGATGCTTTGCCTTCCAATCCGACTCGGCGCAATAGTTCGAGAGCCTCGACGCGTTGGGTGCGTCCGAATCCGCCGATCAGGTTGACCGCACCGGCGTCGTACAGACCGCCGGTCAAGACGTTGGTCAGGGCGCTCAGTCGCGGCACCAGATTGAAGTGCTGAAAGACGTAGCCGACATCCGAACGCAGAGAACGTAAGTCGGAACCGTTCTGCTGCGCGACGTCTCGGCCGGCAACTGTCAATTCGTCGGCGGTGAAGTCGGTGAGGCGGGTCAGTGTCTTCATCAATGTCGATTTGCCGGATCCCGAGTGGCCGAGCAAACCGACTACTTCACCGGGGCGAACGGTGAGGTCGACGCCGTCGAGGGCGATGTTGTCGCCGAACGTGACTCGGATGTTGCGTCCAGCGACCACCGGCGGCGAAACTATGGACGAGCGCGGCGGGCGAATTACCGGCGCTGTCATCGGATGTTGTCCAGGTCGACTCCGGCAGCTTCCGCGATCGTGACCAACGGTTCGTACACCGAGAAGTCGGGATCGGCGGTGTACGTGCCGCCAACGCCCAGGATCTTCGATGCTTCGGGATTCGCCGAGAGCATTGCCGGGAGCTTGTCCTTGATCGCGTCACGAGTCTCGGAATCGAGGCCGCTGCGGGCGACAATGGAAACACCAACCGGGATGGGTGCGCTTTGGCCGACGATCCGGACGTCGTCGGCGGTGAACATGCCACCGGCTACGAACGACGTATAGAGCTGGCGCGCGGTGCAGGCAACGTCGACGTTCCCGTTCATCAATGCGAGAACCGCAGAGTCGTGTCCGCCGGCAAAGGTGCTCTTGTAGTCGGTTCCGTCGGCGAGTCCTGCCTCGGCCATCATTGCCTTCGGCATGAAGTAGCCAGTGGTCGATCCCGGATCGACAAAGGCGACCTGATGTCCCTTGATGTCGGTGACGGATTGAATTGTGCTGTCGGACTTGGCCAGACAGTACGACGCTGGATCGGGTGCCCCGTTCCAGGCAAGGATGGGCTCGACGCTTCCCGTCTTGAATGCGAGGGCGGCCGAGAAGGGGCTGAGGACGGCTATGTCGACAAATCCGTTCCGAACAGCCTCGACGACGCCGAGGTAGTCCGCCGGCGACTCGTGTTTGACGGTTTTGCCGGTCGCGGTTCCCACCATGTCGGCGACATCGGTCATGATGGCGAGCTCTTTGACGTCATCGGTGCCGGGAGGCGTGGCAAAAATGATTTGATTCGAATCCGCAGACGAGGCTTCGGATTCGGTGGAGCACGAGGACAGGGCGAGTGAAGCGACGGCAGTCAACGCGACGGCGATACCGACTCGAGCACGCATGATGGACCTTCCGAAAAGGCGGGGGAGTTTGACGCCTGTTACGAAACCATCGGTGTCTGTATCGGAATTACGAGAACGCTGTACTCGTAATTGCGCGCAGGTGAACAGTTGGAGCGGATTTCGGTGGGGCGTGCGGCGCCCCACCGAACCCGACTAATCGGACCAGTTGTACGTGCGTTCGACGGCCTTGTTCCACTCCGCGTACAGGCGGGCGCGCTCGGACTCTTCCATGTCGGGCTCCCACGTCTTGCCGACGGCCCAATTGCGGCGGATGTCGTCGGTATCGGACCAGTAGCCGACGGCCAAACCGGCAGCGTAGGCAGCGCCCAACGCGGTCGTCTCGTTGACAACGGGACGGATGACCGGCACTCCGAGAATGTCGGACTGGAACTGCATCAGGGTCTCGTTGACAACCATGCCTCCGTCGACCTTGAGGGCGGAGAGTTCGACGCCGGAATCGGCGCGCATGGCGTCGATGACCTCACGGGTTTGATACGCGGTGGCTTCGAGTGCTGCCCGGGCCAGATGACCCTTGTTCACGAAGCGGGTCAGTCCGACGATGACTCCGCGAGCATCGGGACGCCAGCGCGGCGCGAAGAGACCGGAGAAGGCAGGGACGATGTAGGCGCCGCCGTTGTCGTCGACGGTGGCAGCGAGGGCCTCGATGTCCTTGGCATTCTGAATGATCCCGAGGTTGTCACGCAGCCACTGGACCAGTGATCCCGATACGGCAACAGAACCTTCCAGGGCATAGACCGCTGGGGCGTCGCCCAGTTTGTAGCAGAGAGTGGTCAGGAGGCCGTGCTTGCTGTGGACCGGAGTGGTACCGGTATTGAGGAGAAGGAAGTTGCCGGTGCCGTAGGTGTTTTTTGCTTCACCCACCGACAGACAGGCCTGACCGAACGTGGCTGCTTGCTGGTCTCCGAGAATGCCCGCGACCGGAACGCCGGCCAGGTTGCCCCGAGGTCGACCCTTGCCGTAGATCTCGGAAGAACTGCGGATTTCCGGAAGCATCGACATCGGAATGCCGAAATCCGCGCAGATGGACTCGTCCCACTGCAAAGTCTCCAGATCCATCAGCATTGTGCGTGACGCATTGGTGACATCTGTCACGTGCTGCCCCTCGGTGAGGTGCCACAAAATCCACGTGTCGATGGTGCCGAAGCACAATTCGCCGGCTTCTGCCTTCGCGCGCGCCCCGTCGACGTTGTCGAGAATCCACCGGATTTTCGGGCCCGAGAAATACGTCGACAACGGCAACCCGGTCTGGGCGCGGTACTTTTCCGGCCCGGCGTCGCCACCGAGTTCCTGGCACAGCTGATCGGTGCGCGTGTCCTGCCAGACAATGGCGTTGTAGACAGGTTTGCCGGTCTTTCGCTCCCAGACCACCGTTGTCTCACGTTGATTCGTGATTCCGACGGCCGCGATGTCCGCGCGGGTGAGGTCGGCTTTGGCAAGTGCACCTGCCACCACTTCGCGGGTGTTCATCCACAGCGCCACCGGATCGTGTTCGACCCAGCCGGCTTGCGGGAAGATCTGTTCGTGTTCCTTCTGGGCAACGCTGACAACAGCACCGTCGTGGTCGAAGATCATGCATCGGCTCGACGTGGTGCCTTGGTCGATGGCGGCGATGTACTGGTTCACATGTCTCCTTGGTTCGTGCGCTGTCGCAGTATGAGCATGAAGCTACTAGCCTGGATGCGAATTCGTCGTCGACTTACAGGAGATACGGGTTGAGTAAGCAGCAGGGTGTGCAGTTTCTCGGCCCACAGCAGCGAGAAGCTGCCTGGGAGCAGCTTCAGAGTGAACAGTTCGACGTTATCGTCGTCGGTGGCGGCGTCGTGGGTGTCGGCACAGCGCTCGACGCCGCAACGCGTGGACTCAAAGTCGCGTTGGTCGAGGCTCGTGACTACGCGTCTGGCACGTCTTCCCGATCATCGAAGATGTTCCACGGCGGTCTGCGCTATCTGGAACAGCTGGAATTCGGGTTGGTCCGTGAGGCATTACGCGAGCGTGAGCTCTCTCTGACGACACTGGCGCCGCACCTGGTCAAGCCGCTCAAGTTTCTGTTCCCGCTGGCTCACCGCGTCTGGGAACGCCCGTACATGGCAGCCGGAATCTTCCTGTACGACCGGATGGGCGGGGCCAAATCGGTGCCCTCGCAGAAGCACCTGACGCGAGCCGGGGCACTGCGTATGTCGCCGAGCCTCAAGCGCAGTTCGCTGACCGGCGGAATCCAGTACTACGACACAGTGGTCGACGACGCCCGTCACACCATGACCGTCGCGCGGACGGCGGCGCATTACGGCGCTGTGGTCCGGACGTCGACGCAGGTTGTCGGCTTCCTACGCGAAGCAGATCGAGTGTCGGGTGTCCGTGTTCGTGACTGTGAAGACGGACGGACCGCCGAGGTCAAGGGACACGTCGTCATCAACGCGACGGGCGTGTGGACCGACGAGATCCAAGCACTGTCGCGTCAGCGTGGCAGGTTCCGGGTTCGGGCGTCGAAGGGCGTGCACATCGTCGTTCCTCGTGACCGCATCGTCAGTGAAGCGGCGATCATCCTGCGCACCGAAAAATCTGTGCTGTTCGTGATTCCGTGGGGCAACCACTGGATCATCGGAACTACGGACACGGATTGGAATCTCGACCTCGCGCACCCAGCCGCAACCAAGGCCGATATCGACTACATTCTCGGACACGTCAACTCGGTGCTCGTGACGCCTTTGACGCACGCCGACATCGACGGTGTGTACGCCGGCCTTCGTCCGCTGCTGGCCGGCGAGAGCGACGAGACGTCGAAACTGTCGCGTGAGCATGCCGTTGCCCGGGTTGCTCCGGGCCTCGTTGCCATTGCAGGCGGAAAGTACACCACGTACCGCGTCATGGCGGAGGATGCGGTTGACGTTGCGTCCGAGGACATTCCGGCGCGAGTTGCGTCGTCGATCACCGAGAAGGTGCCGCTCGTGGGCGCCGACGGATACTTTGCGTTGGTCAATCAGACCATGCAGTTGGGTGAGACGTACGGTCTGCATCCGTACCGCGTCAAGCATCTCCTCGACCGGTACGGTTCCTTGATCACCGAAGTGTTGGAATTAGGTCGCACAACTCCGGAGTTGTTGCAGCCCATCACCGATGCGCCCGATTACCTTCAGGTTGAGGCAGTGTATGCCGCGGCCGCAGAAGGGGCACTGCATCTGGACGACATCTTGGCGCGGCGCACGCGCATTGCGATCGAGTACCCGCACCGCGGCGTCAACTGCGCCCAGCAAGTCGCGGAACTTGTTGCCCCAGTGCTGGGTTGGGATGCCGAGGCCGTCGATCGTGAGGTTGACACCTACCGCGCTCGGGTGAAGGCCGAAGTGGAATCACAGGCTCAGCCCGACGATGAAGCAGCGGACGCACTGAGGGCAGCGGCACCGGAATCACGGGTGGAGATCCTCGAGCCGGTAGTCGAGGTGGCGGACCGCGTGTAGCTGTTTTAACTGTGTGCGGTTCGTGGGGCATTTTTCACTTATCGGACTTTTCCGACTGATTTCGAGGAGCTCTCGAATTCGAACAGGAATTCGATTACGGTGAAAGCATGTTCGATCCGGGGGTGGGAAGTTTCGGTATCTCGGCGCAGCTGAGTGGTACCGAAACTGATTGCGCCCTGGTTGATTTGATGGCCCAGTTGCATTCGTGTGAAGCGATGTTGGTCGAGCGAAAACTGGCCGTGGTGGCGGAGTTCTTCACCCGCCGCAGCGCCGAGCACGTCGAGGGTGGCACGTGGACGTCGTCGGCGCACGAGTTGGCCGAATCCGAGGTCGGTGCGGTCCTGACGGTGGGGCGCGCTGCTGCCGGGAAGCTCATCGGGTTGGGTTTTGCTTTGAAGACGCGGTTGCATCGCACGCGGGCGGCGATGGCCCGCGGCGAACTCGACTTCTACCGGGTGGGGTTGATCGAGTCCGCGACGGCGAATGTCAGCGACGGGTTGATCGACGAGGTCGAACGCTTGTTGCTCGAGCAGGTGTTGGCTCCACCCGTGGACGGTGGTATCGGTTTGACGGGTCGGCGGTTGACGGCGGCGATCGACCGGATCGTAGCCCGCGTCGATCCGGAAGGGATGCGGGAACGACGACGCCGCGCCCTCGCCGACAGGTTTGTCGGAGTCAGTGCCGCCGAGGACGGGATGGCCCGCATCTTGGGCAGTATCCCGGCGGAGCAGGCTCGGGCGTTCGACGGCCGGTTGCGGGAGTTGGCGATGTCGGTGTGCCGCCGTGATTCCCGTACGTATGAGCAGCGCCGAGCGGATGCGTTGGGCGCTTTGGTGAGTGGTTCGACGGTGTTGGTGTGCGACTGCGACCGCACCGATTGCCCGCAAGATCGCAGCGGCATGGTCATCATTCGCCGGCCACTCGTTCATGTCGTGATGCACGAATCCACCTTCGCCGGCAGCCACACTCCCGGCAGCGACGAACCCGCTCACCTCGACGGGTACGGAGTGATCAGCGCCGAACATGCCCGCGACATCGCAAAAGACGCCACGATAAAAGAAGTCCGCGTACCCGCAGATCCCGAACCGACATATGAGCCCGCGTCGGCATCGGTGTACCGTCCCGGGGCGACACTCGATCGGTGGTTGCGGGTCATCGCGGGAAGCTGCCAATGGCCGCACTGCGATGTCCCGGCCTGGAATTGCGACCTCGACCACAACGACCCGTTCAACCACGCGGACCCTGCGAGCGGTGGGAAGACGGTCGCGTCGAATCTGAGTGCGTTCTGCCGCAACCATCACCGCCTCAAGCACTCCGGCAAGTGGCAACTGGACCCGAACCCGGATCGCAGCATTACCCTGACCTCGCAGACGGGCCATTGCTACCGCACCAGAGCTGCCGGACTACTCGCCAGCCAACAGGAACCGCCGCCACCGGAAGGCGGCAAACCGCGACGAACACGACTGGAGAACAAAGCTGCCCGCATCCGAGGTGAGCGGAAGCTCCGGCGTGTCAAGATTCAGCACCGAACAGCACAACACGCGGATCGGAAACGCCGGCAAACGTTCCCGATCTCCACACCCCGAAAGCGCGTGCCCCACAAACCTGTCGACCATGGCGACGACCCACCGCCATTCTGAATTCGCCGCCTCATCTACTAAAAGAGCCGTATCTACTAAAAGAGGTAGACGATTGCGTTGTTACCGCCAGTGCAGGTGACAACTTTCTTTCCGGTGCAACTCATCGAATAGCGAGTATTGGTGACGGGGCTGACAGCGTTGATCGACACTGTCGCATTTCGTTTGCTTTGACTGACGTACTGATACCGAACTTCTTCGGCGAACTCGCATGACGTGGCTTTGCTGCCGGTCGCGGAGTTCGGCAATTCGTTGTTGGAAAACACGGGTCCGCAGCGCGTTGCGTTTGCTGGGACAGCTGTGCCGGACGACGGCGCGGAGGTAGTGGTTCGAGCAGCTGCCGACGTTGTGGTGGGAGAAGATTCTGTGGTGGGTGTAGTTGTTGTAGATGCCGTTGTGTTGAGCTGAGTCGAAGATCGTGCGGATTGATTCGTCTCTGCGTCGAAGAGCATCGGCCGCACCCAGACAAGCCCAACAACCACAACGATCGCAGCTACCCCGGCACCGAGAAGAACCCACACCCACGCCGGTGTTTGTGGTGGCGGTGGATCTTTCGGTGGCTGTGAATCCCGCTGTGGTTGGGAGTCCCACTGTGGTTGAGAATCCCACGGATCTGGCGGTTGTGGGGCGTTCATATCGGCAGGTTCTCCGGATCCGTCATGAAGAGTGAATTGTCTGCGTTATGTATATCGGATCGCGGGGGCGCAGTAGCTATTGTCGGATGAGTGCGATGACGTTCTCATAAAGCACGCGCGAAGTCAGTGAGTCAGCACGATTTTGATGGCGACGATCAACGTCGCTACCGCAGCGAGACCGAACGCCGCGACATGAGTTGCTGTGCCGACTTTTTCGCCGCGGAGATAGCTGATGACGTAACTCGTGGAACCGATACGGAGCACCAACACAAATTCCGCAATCAATTGCGCGGTCCGCGGCTCGAGAAGGTTGAACCAGGCGGTTGCCAGAATGACGATCGGAACCACGGCCGAGGTCAGGATGGGCACGGAATCACGAAGAGCTTCGATTCTCTCCGCAGTCGTGAGTTCTCGATCATTGCGAATACTCTCGCCGACGCCCTCGGCGAAAGTATGCGCGATATACGTCGACAGGGCCGTGCCGATGACGATGGCGACGCCGAGCGATTCCTGAGATTGGGTGACCGGAATCAGAGCGGCCAGAGCCAAGATATTGCCGTACACGTAGGCGGTGGTCCGGGCGGCAATGCGCTCCTGCCCGAGGTGGCGACCGCGGGCGGTAATCGGGCGATTGAGCAGGGTACGTAGGCTCCGCGGCATCGCTTGATTATGGCAGATCAGGCATTTGGGCTGTAGTGCATCGGACTGTCACGGCGCGTTGCGGGAGGCAGGTTGCGGGCCGGTGTGTGAACGAGTGGCGCATCGGGCGCCGTCCTGCCCGTGGCTCGGTCCCAGCCCGCGCGGGCGCGCGGTTGATAACGGTAGCGCCACGGGACAAGGTGGAAGACCGCGTTGACGGTCTTGCCGACAGCTGTGTGAATCCTCGTCTCGCGCGCGCTCCACGAGTATCCGAGAAGATCGCGAACCGGCTGGTCGTACATACCGACGGTCAGCCACACAAAGCCTCGTGCGACGGGAATGCGTGCGAGCCTCCAGATCGGCTCGGGTAGCCACGTCATGAATGGCGGCTTGCCCAGGCCGGAGAGGTCGAGCACATCACGCGTGGCCTTGTTGTCCTCGAGAATGTTGCGGCACATGTGATCCCAATACTCTTGGAATGCCTCCCACGTTTCGGGGACGGGCCGCATGCTCATGCCGTAGAGGCGATACCACTGGATGTGCTCGGTGAAGAGTTGCCGTTTCTGTGCTTCGGTGAGGCCGCCGGAAAAGTTCTCCGCCGTCACGATTGTGCCCATGAAGAAGGTCGCGTGTGCCCAGTAGAAGGTGTCCGGGTCGAGGGCGTGGTAGCGCCGACCCAGCTTGTCGACGCCCTTGATCGTGGTGTGGTAGCCGCGTACCTGTTCAGCGGTTTCCTGGGCTCTGTCGCCGTCGAAGACAACTCCGGCGATGGGGTAGAGCGATCGGTAGAGGCGTTCCCAGCGCTCGTCGAAGAACTGCGAATGCTCCTCGACGCCGGCCCCGAGTCCTGGATGCATGTTCTGCATAGAACCTGCCCACACGCCCTGAAGCATGCCTCGCCAATCGCCGAAATACTTCCAGGTCAAGGAATCGGGCCCAAGCGGTGTTGGTGTGGGTACGTCATCACTTTGACTACGCATGTTGTCAGATTAGGATCGACAACATCAGTAGTCAAGGAATCGGAGCAGGGTAGTGGGTATCGAGGAACGGCGTGCAGCACGGAAGGCAGCGCTGTTCGATGTCGGCGTGACACTACTGGGCGCAGTGGACGGTCCTGCCGTCAATGTCCGGGCAGTATGTAAGGCTGCGGGACTGACGGAACGGTACTTCTACGAGAGCTTCACCGATCGCGATCAGTACGTGGTGTCGGTCCACTCATATGTTTCGGAGCGCGCCCAAACCGCACTCGCGGCAGCAGTAGCTACAGAGTCCGGATCCGAAGCGATTGCCACCGCAGCGGTTGACACGTTCGTGAAGTTGATGGTCGACGATCCCGCGATGGGTAGAGTGCTGTTGATCGCTCCGCTCTCCGAACCGGTGCTCGGAGGCCGCGGAATCGAATCGATGCCGGCTTTTGTGGACCTCGTCTATGCACAGCTCTCCGAAATCACTGATCCGGTGGAGAAGCAGCTGACCGCGGTGGGATTGGTGGGTGCACTGTTCACCCTGTTCATCGGATACCTCGACGGCACAATCGACGTAAGCCGCGATCGCTTTGTCGCGCACTGCGTCCGTTTGTTGACAAAAGCTAATCGCGCGTAAGCGGTTGGCAGGAAGGGCAGAAGAATATCTGTCGTTCGGTGAGCTGGTCGGGTCCGAGCAGTTCCTCGCGGATTCGCGTTCCGCAACGCCGACATGGCTTTCCGCGGCGGCCGTACACCCACGTCTGCCTCCCGGGACGAGTATCGCCGGTGGTCACCCGAACGTGACGTGATTTGTTGGCACCGACAATGCGGTGCGACAGATCGACTACGGCCGCGAGATCCGGAACCCGGTCTGTCGGTGTGCGTGGATGAAGCCCACGGAGAAAACAGATTTCATTGCGATACACATTGCCGAGTCCAGCCATGACCCGTTGATCGAGGAGCGCAACGCCGATCGGTTCGGAGCCCGCGCCGCGCAGATTTTCCTCCGCAACAGCACTGTCCCAATCCGGGCCGAGGAGATCCGGCCCAAGATGTTCGACGACGGAGTCTTCCTGGTTGCGATCGAGGATTTCGGTGATGCCGAGCGAAAACCCCACGGCAACAGCATCTTCGGTCGCCAGGATAATGCGCGCCTGATGGGCGGGGCGATGCCACCGCTCACCTGGTGCGTAGATCTGCCACGCGCCTTCCATCTTCAGATGGGTGTGGACGGAGGCGTCGCCGACTCGGATCAACAGGTGCTTTCCTCGGCTGACTACGGAGTCGACTCGTGTGCCGGTCAGATTGACGGTGGCATATCGCGGGACACGCACGTCGCACGTGGTGAGTACCTTGCCGTTCAGTGCCGTGCGAAGTGCATTGGCCGTCCGCCAGACGGTATCGCCTTCGGGCATCAGTGAGCACCCTTCACGATCTCAGCCTGAAGCCGCGTGGGGTGGCGGCAAAACCGGCTTCGACCAAGACCGGCGCAAAGTTGTTGCCGTGGATGGTTTCGCCGTTCACCTTCTCGACGACGATCTTCTCGACTGATCGGTTCTTCACTATCTGGGCCAGAGACGTTGCTGCCGTTCGGAGTACGCCGGGGTCGTCGGTGAACGTCAGGATGGTTCGACCACCACGTTCGACATAGAGCACCAGTTCTCCCTCGACGAGAACGACCAGCGCGCCGGCCTTCCGCCCGGGTCGGTGTCCGGGTGATTCTTCGGCGTTCGATGCCGGCCATGGGAGCGCCGCTCCATACGGATTGGCGGGGTCGCACGCAGCAAGGGTGACGGTGGCAGAAGGGGTATGGCGACCCTCGATGGATTCCCCGAACGTGCGCAGACGATCCACGACCGCAGGCGTGGAGAACTGCGCGCCGCCCAAAGTGTCGACGAAGTATCCCCGTCTTGCCCGGCCGTTGTCCTCGAAAGTACTGAGCACCTTGTAGATCAACGCAAATCCGCCGGGGACGTTCTCACTCACCACGCTGCCGCGGGTGACAACTCCGTAGCGTTCGAGCAGGAGGTCCGCAGTCGCGTGTGCCCGCACCGTTGGATCGGGTTCGGCAGCAGGTAGCAGAAACCAGCGTCCGGCGGCGGTGGCCGGTCCGGTGCGCGCGGGCACCGCCGGACGCATCATTCCTCGATACGGACGGGCCCGCGGAACACGCCTCGGAGCGCGGTGGCTGGTTGTGGTTCGAGTGGTGTCGGATAGCAGAGCACGAAGTGGAGCAAGGGTGTCGTTGCCGATGTGTCCGAGCCACACCAATTCCCACAGTGCGGTCGTGAGCGCGCCGTCTTCCGGATTGTCGAGTGCTTCGGCCAATTGACGGAAGAAGTAGGCGCCACCAGCGGTCAGGACGTCGAGGGCTTGCTGCTGCAAGTCCGAGACATCGGTGTCAGCAGGTGGATTGAGAGTCGCCGGGGCAAGATCCGCCGGGTGCAGGACAACCCAACCGTCCTTGGCCGAGATGGCTCCGGACCCAGACCACAGGACTTCGCCGGTCGAAGTCAGTTCGTCGAGCATGGCCGGTGAATAGTCAGGGATTCGACTCGGCAGGATCAGCGATTCGAGCGCCGACGCCGGAATCGGAACTCCGGCAAGCTGATCGACGACGGCGGCAACGCCGTCGATACCGCGGAGAGTGCCGCCGACATGCTGCCAGCTGGGGAGGAAGCGGCCCAGAGTGGCGGTGCTGACGGGTTCCACATCCGCCCGGGCAGCAGCGAGTGAGCGTCGACGCAATCGCCGGAGAACCTCGGCGTCGCACCATTCGCTCCCAGCCGATCCGGGGCGGAATTCACCCTCGAGTACCCGCTTCTCCAAGGCAAGACGGCCGAGAACATCGCGAGCCACCGATACGCCGATGCCGAATCTGGCGGCCGCGTCGGCGAGCGTGAAAGGTCCGTGCGTGCGCGCATAGCGGCTCAATAAGTCCTCGAGCGGCTGATCCACCGGTTCGATGAATGCGGCGGGCACGCCGATGGGTAGGGGTACGCCGAGGCCGTCGCGCAAGCGGGCGGAGTCTTCGATTGCCGTCCACCATTGTTGCCCGGCAAACGAAACATGTAGGGCGCGTTTGTCCGTCACCAGGGTGTCGAGCCACGATCGCGGATCTTCGAGGGAACGCGCGGTCACCTCCGCCGTCGTGAGTGGGCCGAGCATGCGCAGCAGATCAGCAACACCCTCGAGGTCTTTTGCCTTGCGCTCCGGCACCAGTCGTTGCAGCTCGCGCTCGGCTTGCTCGATGACACCGCCGTCGAGCAGTTCCCGCAATTCGACGCGGCCCAACAGTTCGGCGAGCAGTGTGGAGTCGAGAGACAGTGCTGCCGCCCGTCTTTCGGCGAGCGGGCTGTCACCCTCGTACATGAAGGCGCCGACGTAGCTGAACAGCAGCGCACTGGCAAACGGGGATGGTGACGCCGTCTCGACATCAACGATGCGGATCTGGCGTTTGGCGATCTTTCCGAGTAATTCCATGAGCGCCGGCAGGTCGTAGACGTCCTGGAGACATTCGCGCACGGTCTCGAGCAGGATGGGGAACGTGGGAAACTTGCGTGCCACGTCCAGGAGCTGGGCGCTGCGTTGACGCTGCTGCCACAGCGGCGCACGCTTGCCGGGATTTCGGCGGGGAAGAAGCAGTGCGCGAGCGGCACATTCACGAAACCGTGAGGCAAACAGTGCAGACCCGCCAACCTCCTGGGTGACCAGATCTTCGATGTCCTCGACATCGAACGCAAAGAGTTCGGCGCCGGGAGGGTCGTTCTCGGTATCGGGGAGACGGATGATGATGCCGTCGTCGGAGGCAGTGGGGCTGGAATCCACGCCGTACCGTTCCTGCAGCCGTGCGCCGATGGCAAGTGCCCACGGAGCGTGCACCCGTTGCCCGTACGGGGAGTGCAGGACCAGACGCCAATCGCCGAGTTCGTCGCGGAAGCGTTCGACCACCAACGTTCGATCCGACGGTACCTGCCCGGTCGCGTTTTTCTGCTCGCCCACCAGTTGGATCAGGTTGGTGGTGGCGTTGTGGTCCAGGCCGCCGATGCGGCAGCGCTCGATCACGTCGGCCTCGTTGCCGAGCGCAGTTTCACGGACGAACTGACCGAGAGCCTGGCCGAGTTCCGCTGGGCGCCCAAGACCGTCGCCGTGCCAGAACGGGAGGCGCCCCGGTTGTCCGTAGGCGGGGCTGACCAGAACGCGGTCGAACGTGATTTCCTCGATCCGCCAGCTGGTCGCGCCCAGGGCGAACACGTCGCCGACTCGGGATTCGTAGACCATTTCCTCGTCGAGTTCGCCGACTCGGGAGGCTTTTTCGCCGACCATGTAGACAGTGAAAAGGCCGCGGTCGGGGATTGCGCCGCCCGAAGTGACAGCCAGACGCTGAGCCCCCGGGCGTCCGGTGAGTGTGTTGGCCTCGCGATCCCACACCAGGCGTGGACGCAGTTCGGCAAACTCGTCCGAGGGGTACCGACCGGCCAGCAGATCGAGGGTGGACTCGTACGCGGAGCGGGGAAGTGTTGCAAACGAACCACTTCGGCGGACAGTGTCGAACCAGTCGTCGACGTCGATCGGTTCGAGTGCCGTTGCGGCCACCGTCTGCTGGGCCAGAATGTCGAGCGGATTGGCAGGAACGGCCATCGCTTCGATCTTGCCTTCGACCATGCGCTCGACGGTGACGGCGCAGTGAATGAGATCGGTTCGATGTTTCGGAAACACCACGCCTCGGGAGATTTCGCCGACCTGGTGTCCGGCCCGGCCGACGCGTTGGAGTCCGCTCGCAACCGATGGCGGCGCCTCGACTTGGATAACCAGATCAACTGCGCCCATGTCGATTCCGAGTTCGAGGCTGCTTGTCGCGACGACGCACCGCAGTCGCCCGGATTTCAGGTCGTCTTCGATGATGGCGCGCTGATCCTTGCTGACCGAGCCGTGGTGGGCGCGCGCGAGCAGTGGTTCGGCACCGAAATTGACTTCGGTGGGCGTGCCGATTTGTGACGGCGGCTTCGGCATTTTTTCGACCACAACACCGGTGCGTTCGGCGTGGATTTCGTTGAGCCGAGCCGTCAAACGCTCGGCGAGGCGCCGGGAGTTGGCGAACACTATGGATGAGCGGTGTTCGAGAACAAGATCGACTATCTGCTCTTCGACGTGCGGCCAGATGGAGCCCGCTTGGGGCGTCGGAGATTCTGATCCGTCTGCCGGTGTCGCGATGCCCAATTCGGTCATGTCCTCCACGGGAACGCGGACGGTGAGGTCGAAGGTCTTGGCGGCCGGCGGCGCGACGATCCTGATGGGCGCGGACCCGGAAAGGAACCGCCCGACTTCTTCGTGGGGGCGGACGGTGGCGGACAAACCGATGCGCTGCGCGGGGGACTCGAGTAATGCGTCGAGACGCTCCAGCGAGAGTGCGAGATGCGAGCCGCGTTTGGTCCCGGCTACGGCGTGGACCTCGTCGACGATGACGGTGTCGACCCCGGCCAACGTCTCGCGGGCGGCGGAGGTGAGCATCAGGAACAGCGATTCCGGGGTAGTGATCAGGATGTCCGGCGGCCTTTTGATCAACGAGCGTCGATCGGCGGGGGAGGTGTCACCGGAGCGGACGCCGACCGTGATCTCGGGCGGAGTGAGACCGAGGCGTTTGGCGGTTTGAGTGATGCCGACAAGCGGAGCGCGGAGGTTGCGTTCGACATCCACGCCGAGTGCCTTGAGCGGTGAGATGTACAGGACCTTGGTGGTGCGGTGACCCTCGTCCCGCGAAGCCAACTGATCGAGTGCCCACAGAAAAGCGGACAGCGTCTTGCCGGAACCGGTAGGCGCAACGACGAGGGTGTGCGCGCCGCTTGCTATGGATTCCCACGCGCCGAGTTGAGCCGGTGTTGGGGCGCTGAAGGCACCGTCGAACCATTCTCGTGTCGCGGGCGAGAACTTTTCGAGGACGTCGGTCACGTATCCATAGTGCACCTGCCCACCGACAGCGTGTTCAAACCTGCTGAAGACGTCGGCGGCATTATATTTTTCTCTAATCAGGACGGTTTGGCTGTTTTTCGAGAAGGCGAGTGCCAGATGGAAGCTGTAATTATTGCTCTCGAGCTCGTAGTGGTGCTCGGGGCAATCGTCATGGGCACTCGATCGAGTGGTGTTGCACTCGGTCTGTGGGGCGGTGCCGGCGTCGCCGTCCTTGTGTTCGTGTTCGGCGAGGACGTAGGAGCGCCGCCGGTCGATGCCCTCCTGATCGTGCTGTCCGTCGTGCTGGCGTCGTCGATGATGCAGGCAGCTGGTGGCATCGACTGGATGGTCACCATCGCGGCAAAACTGATCGAATCCAGGCCCAAACAGATCACGTTGATTGCGCCGTTGGTGTCGTTCCTCTTCTCGGTCGGCGCCGGAACGTCCAACATTCTGTATCCGCTGCTGCCCGTGATTTACGACGTGTCGTACAAGAACGGGGTGCGTCCGTCACGGCCGCTGTCGCTGTCCGTCGTCTCGACCGGTGTTGCGCTGGCGTGTAGCCCGGTATCGGCGGCCATGGCGGCGATGGTGACGTTGACCGATGTGTCGCCGTACGATTTCGAGCTCATCGACATCATCAAGATCACCTTCCCGGCAGCGGTGATCGGCATCATCATCTCGTCGTTCGCTGTGAATCGCCTCGGCAAGGAACTGGCCGACGATCCCGACGTGCAGGCAAAGCTGAAGTCCGGAGAGCTAGCCGGCCCCGGCGCTGCGGCCACCACCGAACTGGTCTCGACGAAGACCGGTCGCAACGCAGCGCTGATCTTCCTCGCAGGTGTTCTGGCGATCGTGATCTTCGGACTCTTCAAGGGAATTCGACCCGAGGCAGCCGACGGCTCGCCGCTGGGAATGACCCCGATCATCGAGATGCTGATGTTCCTGGTCGGCACTCTCATCCTGCTCGTGTGCAAGCCCAATGTGGCCGACGTTCCGACCTCGACGGTGTTCCGTGCGGGTATGGTCTCGGCGATTGCGCTGTTCGGTCTCGCGTGGCTCACCGACACGTTTATCAGCGCTCACTTGGAGCTGATCACCAGCACCGTCGGCGACTTGGTCAGTGCCGCACCGTGGATCTTTGCGCTCGGTGTCTTCCTGGTGTGTGTGCTCACCACCAGCCAGTCGACCGCCACCAGAACCATCGTGCCGATCGGGCTTGCGGCCGGAATCGCCCCCGGACTGCTGACCGGTATGTGGGCCGGAGCGTTTGCCGGTATCTACCTGTTGCCGACAAACGGTTCGCAGATCGCGGCCGCGAACTTCGACCTCTCCGGCAGCACGAAGCTCGGTACCAAGCTCGTGGACCACTCGTTCTTCCTGCCGACGATAATCCTGGCCGTGACCACGATTACCGCCGGCGCGATATTCGGAGTGGTGCTCGGCTAGCTGTCTCGGTAGTGGTCCCAGCTCGCCTTGCACGCGCGGGCGAGCTGGTCCACCCGCTCCGGATCAGAGCTCGGCCAGTCGACGCCGGGTTCCATGATGTGCGCGGCGAGGGCATCGCCGAGAAGGAACTCGCGTTTGAACTCCGCCTGCACGGCGCTGAGTGTGATGCCGGCAGCATCCGCGCGTGCTGACTGCTCGGCGAATCGCGCACCCGCTGTGATGATTTCGAAGCTGCCGAGATACGGCTGATTGAGGGCGACAGCGCCCGGATCGTCGACCTGAAATCCCTTGCGATGTGCTGCCGCGAGAGTTCGAATGAGTTCGGGGTCCATCGTCACGGGATTGTCGCCACGTCGATTGCCGTCGTGATCACCGCGATTGGACAGGGCCACGACGTCAGGCAGCCGATCCTCCTCGGGGCGAAGTACATTGACCGCACCGTCGCGTCGCGTCGTGTGGTTCATCGTGTCGTGGAACGAGAGTGTCGTGAACGATCGCCGCACCTCGAAACTCTTCTCCACCATTTTCTCGACCAGAGAATCACGCGTGCGCTCGTACACGCCGAGTCCGCGATCTGCTGTCTCGGTGAACGTGTCGGCCAGACGCTTCCACCCGGCGTCGTCAGTTGGTTCCAGCAGCAACGGGTAGAAAGAGAACGTGACCGGGCGGACGGCGTCTACGCCCGTGAGGTCCACCTTGTTGCCCGCCCCGGCCTGGTGAACACGTGCAAATGCTTCGCGCAGTGAAGCTTCCAGGTTTTCGGGCTTGGCGCGGTTTGGATCGCGGATCATGCGCGGATGAGGATTTTCGACGTACACGATGCGCGGATCGATCTCGGCCCACCGACGCACGATCGCGCTGGTCGACATGTCGGTGAAATCGAACTGTAGGCGCCTCGTGAACTCGGGTGCCAGAAACTCGGCAAGCTCTTCCGGGATGGCTGAACCCGAATGAGGGCAGCTCACAAGAAGATCGGCGCCCGCGATCGCGTCGTCGAGTGTGCGTGATTCACGATCGGCATAGAACGTCAGATCGTCGGAAATGAAGCTGGTTCCGGCCGGAATGAGTACAGGTGCACCGTTGTTCGTGACACTGTTCATAACACTGTTCATGGCACCGAGCGTAATCCAGGGCAGCGGGGTGCACTCGGCTAATCGCGCAGTCGCTCGACCAGAGCAGTCTTGATTCCAGGGCGGGTGGCGGCTACCAGTGTGAACGTGGCTTCACGCATCAGACGCTCGGCCGTGTTGCTGCCCACCAGCGAGCGCGAGCCGGTAGCCGTGACGAAAGCCGCCGCAACCCGGACTGCGAGTTCGGAGGCCACGGCGCGGGCGGCAGACATGTCGGCGTTGCCCGCCACAGCGCTGTCGAGGTGTTCACGCGCCAGTTCGGCTTGGCTTTGGAACGGTTCCGTATCGACTCCGAGATCCGCCAACTCTGCCATTGCGCGCCGCGCGACCCCCATCGCCATGGCTCCGTTGAACCACAGGCCGGGCAGTTGAGTGTTCTGGAACTGCTG
Organism: Rhodococcus globerulus; assembly: GCF_019334125.1. Lineage (NCBI taxonomy): Bacteria > Bacillati > Actinomycetota > Actinomycetes > Mycobacteriales > Nocardiaceae > Rhodococcus > Rhodococcus globerulus. The sequence continues at coordinate 1,784,117 of NZ_CP079698.1, read as the reverse complement.
ATCGTCGACAACTGCAGTGACATGGGCATCGGGGATGGAAAAACCGTCGAAAGCTATTCGGACGGTGTTGCTTCCGCGAGCAGCGATAAGGGGGAGTTCCTCGACGGACAGGCCAGGCGCGTCGGTAGCCTTGACCACCGAGTGGACGATGGAATTGTCGAATTCGTCCCGCGCCGACACGAGAAGAACGTCGACGATTCCCCAGCCGGTGACAAAGGGGGCTATCCCGTCGAGGACGTATCCGTGATCGACCCGGCGTGCCCACAGCAGGGGAGGGCGCGGGATGGCGCCGGCGTAGGCGACACCGCCCTGCAGTTCTCCGCTGACGAGGCCGTCCCAGTACTGCTCAGTCAGTGCAGTGTTGGTGGTCGATGCCAAGGCGCCGACGACGCCGTGATGCTGCATCCAGGTGAATGCAGTCGCGAGGCAACCGCCGCACAGTGTTTCGACAACCTCGACAAGTTCGGCCGCCGAAGGTCCTTCCTCGCCGAGCGCGGCCAGGCCGTAGAACCCGTCGGCGGCGAGGGCGTCGAAATGACTGCTCGGAATTTCACCGTCCGCGTCAACGCTGTCGGCAACGGGGAACAGAACGGTATCGGCGATCTCGCGCGCAAGTTCCGGCCACATGGTCACCGCTTCAGGGTATGCGGTGTGTCAGAAGGACGGGGGAGAACTCACGATCAGGAACCGGGCAATTCGATCGGTTCGGTTGAACCATCGGTGGGGAATGGTCGCCGCGTACAACAATGTGTCCCCGACATTCAGCCGATGCCGTTCGTCCAGGCCCACTTCGACATCGACAGTTCCCTCGAGAACGTGAATGAATTCCTCGCCGGCGTGTTCAGTGTGTTCACCGGCTTCGCTGTGCGGCCCGGCCGTGATTTCGTTCGGTTCCATGGTGTGTGACCCGGTGGAACAGAACCGGATCGAGGAATCGTGGGCGAGTTCGAACTTCCGGCCCTCGTGTGCCCGCACCAGACTCGACGGCGTGCGCTCACCTTGGGCGAGTAGCGCATGAGCGGTAGTACCAAGCGATTGTGCGAGTCGGTGCAGATTCATCACACTCGGCACTGCGCGACCGTTTTCGGTCTGACTCAGAAACGGCTGTGAGAGACCGGATTTCAGTGCAACCTCACGCATGGTCAATCCGGCTTCCTTGCGCGCGTTGCGCACTGCGATGCCGATTGCCGTTGCGATCGCCACTTGGTCGTCGTCCATGTGCTGAACATAGCAGTGCGGAGGCGGCGCATCCGAGCGGAGAATTTCATTACATGCGCGAAACAAAATTGACCACAGCAAGAAATTATCGACGTGCTCAATAGGGAAGTACACAAAACACTCCCAGCTACGGACGGAGATCGGCGCATGGCCATCCATCCAGTCGACGAGCGGTTGCCCTTTGCCCGCCAGTCAGCTTTTGCTCTTCAGCACGTCCTGATCATGTACACAGGCTGCATCACGGTACCGCTGGTGTTCGGTGCGGCCGTGGGCCTGGACCGTAGCACCGTTGCACTGCTGATCAGCGCCGATCTGCTTGTTGCCGGCATCATCACCATCATTCAGAGCCTGGGCGTGGGGAAGGTTGCGGGCGTACGACTTCCGATCGTCTGCGGCGCCACATTCGCCGGCCTGACACCGATGATTCTCATCGCCCAGGAATACGGATTGCAGGCGGTCTACGGCTCCATGCTGGTCGGCGGTGTGGTCGGAATCGCGCTGGCAGTGCCGTTTGCCAAGATCGTCCGCTACTTCCCGCCGCTCGTCACCGGAGTGGTCCTGACCGTGATCGGTATCTCGCTGATCGGCGTCGCCGGTGGCCTGATCGTCGGAAACGACCCCACCGCACCGTCGTTCGCAGATCCCAAGAACCTCGCGCTGGCCGCCGCGGTTGTTACGATCGCGGTCGGTTTCATCTGCCTCGGGCGCGGAATGTGGACTCAGCTGGGAGTCCTGATCGCGCTGGTCATCGGTACCGCGATCGCCATTCCGATGGGCTTGATCGACCTCGGTGGTGTATCCGGTTCCGCGTGGGTCGGCATTCCCATGCCCTTCCATTTCGGAGCACCTGAGTTCCCGGTCACCGCAGTGGTGGCCATGAGCATCGTGATGGCAGTCGTGTTCGCAGAATCGACCGCCAGCATGTTGGCAGTCAGTGAGATCACCGGAAAGCCCTTGAAGAAGGCTGATTTGGCGCGTGGCCTGGTGGCCGACGGTCTGTCCGGAGTGCTCGGCGGTATCTTCAACGCCTTTGTCGACACCGTGTTCTCGCAGAATGTCGGCGCCGTCGCGACTACCCGCGTGTACAGCCGATACGTCACCGCTACCAGTGGCGCCATCCTCATCGTTCTCGGACTGATCCCCCGAATGGGTGAAGTTGTTGCAGCACTGCCTGATCCGGTGGTGGGCGGCGTCGGCATCATCCTGTTCTCCACGGTTGCCGTCGTCGGCATCAACACACTCCGCAAGGTCGATCTCAGCGATCCGATCAATACGACCATTGCCGCGGTATCCGTCGGAATCGGTCTCCTTCCGGAGTTCGCGGAAGGAATGTTCGAGCGGTTCCCGTCGTCTGCGCAGATCCTGCTGGGTAGTGGAATCACCCTGGCCGCGGCGTCCGCCTTCACGCTCAACTTGCTGTTCAACCACACCCGACTCGGCGAACTCGCCCGCAGTTCGCGCGAGAGCCTTCCCGAATCACCTGCAGTCGCACAATCCCCAGTCACACCGACAGGAGACGCCCATGTCACAGTTACCGCCTGAGTCCTTCGAAGTCCCCGTCATCGACATCTCCCCGTACGTTCTCGGCGGTTCGCCGCAGGAGCAGGCCAGAGTTGCCGCCGAGATCGACGATGCCTGCAGCAGAGTGGGATTCATCCAGATCCGGGGTCATGGAATTCCTGCGGAAGTGGCGGGAGGTCTCGCCGGCGCGATGGACGATTTCTTTGCACTGCCGATGGAGGCGAAGAACGAGTACCGCGTTGCCGGAGCCAACCGCGGGTACAGCCCACCCAAGAGTGAATCGCTGAGCCTGAGTCTCGGCGTGGAATCCGCGACCCGGATGAACGATTTTTTCGAGGCGTTCAACATCGGCATCGAAGCTCGGTCGTTCACCGATCTTGATCTCTCCGAAGCGGATTACGGTATCAACGTGTGGCCGGACGTCGAGAAATTCCGGGCCAGGATCGAGTCGTACTACACACACGCAGCACGGATAGCTCGCACGCTGACCACTATCTTCGATGATGCACTCGGGCTGACACCGGGGTTCTTCGACTCGATCACCGATCACTCGATCGACGTGCTGAGAATGAACAACTACGCGTTGCCCGAGGGAACCGTGACGCTGGACGGCGAGCTCAAGGGGATGGGCGAACACACCGACTTCGGGCTTGTCACCGTCCTGTGGGCCGATCAGGTCGAGGGGCTCCAGGTACTCGGAAGTGACCAACGGTGGCACGACGTGTGGCCTGAAGACGATGCGCTACTGGTCAATCTGGGCGATCTGACGGCCCAGCTGACCAACGACCGCTGGATGTCGACGCTGCACCGCGTGGCACCTCCCGTGGTGAACGGCACGATCAAGCGTCGTCGTTCCGCCGCGTTTTTCCACGACGGAAACGTCGATGCCGTGATCGAAACGCTGCCGAGTTTCTTCGACGAGTCCGGACTGGCGTACGAACCTGTCTCTGTCCGGGATCACATCAAAGCCAAGCTGGCCGGATCGCGGCAGGGCAAGTCCAACACCGCGGCCGGGCGCGAAGCCGAGCGGGTTCGCGTCGCAGCGCAGCTGGAGGCAACGTCGTGACTGCCGGGAATCTTGTTCTGGTCCACGGTGCCTGGGCCGGAGGCTGGGTCTGGGATTCGATGCTGGAACCACTGCGAGCGGCGGGGTTCAACCCGGTAGTCGTTGACCTTCCCGGGGCCGGCGTCCTCGATCGGGACACTGTCGTAGACCTAGGTGCCGTGACCGATCACGTTGTAGCGGTGCTCGATTCGCTGGACGGTCCGGCTGTGCTGGTAGGCCACTCGGGTGGTGGCATCGTGGTGTCGCAGGTTGCCGAGCGAGTTCCCGCTGCGGTCGCGGGAATCGTGTATGTCGCCGGGATGATGCTGCCGTCGGGTATGGACTTCGGAATGCTGTGCAACGAAGTGGAATTACCGGCGCCCGTCGGGATCTCGCGATGGGTGGTCAGCTCGGATGACGGGTTTTCGAGTGTGGTCCCACCCGAAGCCGGTGCAGCGGTGTTCTTCCACGAGGCCCCGGTAGCCGACGCGATCGCTGCGGCACGCCAACTTGTGCCACAACAGGAAACTGCACGACTGATGGCACCGACAATCACCCCCGAGCGATTCGGTACGGTTCCGCGCCTATACGTCGAATGCACCTTGGACCGTACAGTTCCGATCGAGACGCAGCGAGGAATGCAGCAGCGAGTGCCTGGGGCCAACGTGGTGAGTCTCGAGACCGATCACGCTCCGCAATTGTCCGCGCGCACCGAATTGGTCACCGCGATCGCCGAATTTGCCGCAGATGCCCTCAGCCGAACTCGACGCCTTGAGCCAGCGGTAGTTGGTCCGAGTAGTTGATCGTGTTGGTTGCGCGGCGCATGTACGCCTTCCACGCATCGGAACCCGATTCGCGTCCGCCGCCGGTGTCCTTCTCGCCGCCGAACGCGCCGCCGATCTCTGCGCCCGACGTGCCGATGTTGACGTTGGCAATACCGCAGTCGGAACCGTCGGCTGCGAGAAACCGTTCGGCTTCCCGCTGATCGAGTGTGAAGATCGAGGATGAAAGACCCTGCGGCACAGCATTGTGGAGTGCGATGGCATCGTCGAACTCGTTGTAGGTGACAACGTAGAGGATGGGTGCAAAGGTCTCGGTGTGCATGATCTCGCTTTGTTTCGGCATCCGGACCAGCGCCGGGCGCACGTAGCAACCGGTGTCGCCGACCCGCTCACCGCCGCAGACGACGGTGCCGCCGCTCGACTGCGCGGCGGTGAGCGCGGACTGCATCGCCTCGAGTGCGGCGTCGTTGATCAGCGGACCGACCAGGACGCCGTCGTCGAACGGGTTGCCTACCTGTAGTTGTGCGTAGGCGGCAGAGATTCTTGCGACCAGCTCGTCGGCTATCGATTCGTGAACGATCAACCGGCGCAGCGATGTACACCGCTGCCCCGCAGTTCCGGCCGCTGAGAAGACAATTCCGCGGACTGCCAGATCAAGATCCGCGGACGGGGTGACAACGGCGCCGTTGTTTCCGCCCAGTTCGAGGAGGCTTCGTCCGAACCTCGCCGCCACTCGCGGCGCAACCTCGCGTCCCATGCGTACCGACCCGGTGGCACTCACCAGCGCGACCTGCGGATTGTCCACCAGTGCCGCACCCACGTCGCGTCCACCGATCACCAGTTGATGGACGCCTCGAGGGGCGTCGCAATCGGCGAGGGCGCGGCGAAGGAGGGTATGGCAGGCCAGCGCGGTCAAAGGTGTGGTCTCGGACGGCTTCCAGACCACCGTGTCTCCGCACACCAGAGCGATCGCGGTGTTCCACGACCACACCGCGACCGGGAAGTTGAAGGCCGAGATGACACCGACAACACCGATCGGATGCCACGTCTCCATCAGTCTGTGTCCTGGCCGTTCCGAAGGCATGGTCCGCCCGTAGAGTTGGCGCGAGAGACCAACCGCGAATTCGCAGATGTCAATCATTTCCTGGACCTCGCCGAGTGCTTCCGACGAGATCTTGCCGGCCTCGAGCGTGACCAGTTCCGCGAGATCCGTTTTGTGCTCGCTCAGGAGTCGGCCGAGTTGCCGCACGACGGCGCCGCGGATCGGCGCAGGAACCGTGCGCCAGTCACCGAACGCGTCGTGTGCTGCGGCAACCGCGCCGTTGACATCGTCAGCGGAATGTTTTTCCAGAGTGCGAATTTCGGTTCCGGTAATCGGTGTGCGAGCCGTCAGGTTGCCGGTGGGCCACTCGGCTCCGCAGCGAGCAAGCGCGGAGTGGGCGCGCTCGGCGAGAGCGGAAGGATCGGGAAGGTTCACGGGTGAGTCCTTTCGCGGGAGGCGTCCTGCTGCGTGCGGTACAACTCGAAAGGGTCGAGGATGGGGTGTCCGATGGCACCCTCGAGTCGATCCTGCCCGTAATCGGCGCTGTCCGCATCGGAAACGAATCCACCGGGCGAATCGAGGTTCGACGCAAAGATCCCAGCGGCGGACGCCGGCAGGAAGTCTTCGTAGACGATGGGCTCGCGAATTATCCTCGAACCGTCACGTCGGTAGGTGAAATACGCCAGGTCGGCGTCGGCAAGGCCGTCCTCCGTGGATGGAAACGCGTCTTCCCATACCGCCGTGTCCGGGGAGGAGATCAGAGCGTCGTAGATCTCGCGGCCCGTGCGAGTCAGCGCTATGCCGCGGGCCTCGACTTCACCGAAGCGCACGCGGACGGGGACATCGTGCACCGAACCATCCGGCTCGCGGAACGGGCGGTTCTCGGCCAACGCCCGAAACGAGGTCTGCCGCAGCAGGAGTGGTGGTCCACCCCATCGCGGTGGACCCTGAATCCGGTCGATCATGGTGATGCCGCGTTCGGTCATGCGGCGGTACAGATCGTCGATGTCGAGTACCCGCGGGGTGAGATGGTTGAGGTGGGTCGACCTTTGGCCTGCGATGTCCGCGGCCACCGGGGAGATGTGCGCAAGTTCGCGATACCAGGGCGCGTCGATCGGCCCGGTTCCGAGGCGGAAGGCGCGGGTGGCGGCGTCGACGAAGTGTGTCGCCTGCGGCTCCGGCAACCCGTTGTCGCGCTGCGCCGCCGCGGCCAGGCGAAGCAGGTCGGGGGAGAAGAGAGATCGCGTACCCAGATATGCGGCGATTCTGCGCTGAAGATCGGCCGTGAAGAAGCGCTTGTCTCCGGTAGTGAGAACCGAAGTGAAGACGCGGAATGGGTTCAGCGCGAGTTCTCCCGGATCGGTAGGACGGAATGCGGTAGAGACCACGGGAACAGGGGGATCGGTGAGCCGCAGATCGTAGAACCCGACCGCCGACATCCCGAGGGCGCCGAAGATCGTCGCGACGTCGCGCAGTTCGCCGAGAGTGCCCAGCCGAATCGCACCGTGCCGTTCCGCACTGATCCGGCCCAGGGTTCCCCAGCGTTCCGAGCCCGGACGGGTGGCCGTGTAATCCCGATTGACCTGCAGTGTCACGTCAACCAGCGTGTTGTACGCTGGAACCTCGTTCCCGTACATCCGCGACAGTTCGGCGGCAAACCGAGAACGTAACTGCCACTTTTCAAGCATGTGTATGTCCGGTTACGTTAACCTTCGCGGGTGGGTGACGAACAGAATGACGGCGGAATTCCTCCGGTCGACGACACGGACAAGTTGTTGATTCGAGAGCTCGTTGTGGACGGGCGTGCCACTTTGGCGAGTCTTGCCGACAAGGCGGGGTTATCGATCTCGGCGGTGCAGTCGCGGGTGCGTCGGCTTGAATCGCGCAACGTGATCCGGGGGTACGCGGCAAAGATCGATCCGGAAGCTGTGGGTCAGAATCTGTCGGCATTTGTCGCGATCTCCCCTCTGGATCCTTCTCAACCCGACGATGCGCCGGCCAGGCTCCGGCACTTGCCCCAAGTGGTGTCCTGTCACTCGGTAGCCGGGGCCGAAAGCTACGTACTTCTTGTTCGAGTCGCCTCGCCCCGGGCGTTGGAGGCGTTGCTGCAGGAGATCCGAACGGCGGCCAATGTGAGCACCCGTAGCACGGTCATTCTTCAAACATTTTACGACGAATGACCGATCTGCAGTAATTTTTCCATCTAATCATCGACATGGCAATAATTTTGACTTAATCTTTGCGTATGAGTACCGCGACGCAAGGCTTCGACGGCAGTGCGGATTTCCCGGTGTTCGAGGTCCTGTCTGCCAGTATCCTCACGGACGGATTCGATCTGGTTCTCGATCTCGAACGCTCGCACGGTGTGTATCTACAAGATCTCCGCACCCGTGTCGACTATCTGGACATGTTCGGGTTCTTCGGGTCGTCGGCGCTCGGAATGAACCATCCGGACATTGCCGACGACGAGGCATTCTCGCGCGAATTGGCAATGGTTGCAGCAAACAAGCCGAGTAATTCCGACATCTACAGTGTGCCGATGGCACGATTTGTCGACGCCTTCGTTCGGGTACTTGGCGATCCGGCGTTACCGCATCTGTTCTTTGTGGACGGCGGCGCCCTTGCTGTGGAGAATGCACTGAAGGTGGCGTTCGACTGGAAGAGCCGACGGAACGAAAGTGAGGGGCGCTCACCGGATCTCGGGACCAAGGTCTTGCACCTGACTGAGGCTTTCCACGGGCGCAGTGGCTATACGATGTCGCTCACCAACACCGATCCGGAAAAGGTTGCCCGGTTTCCCAAGTTCGACTGGCCTCGGATCACCTCGCCCTATGTCGCGGACGGCCGCGACATCGAGGCTGTCGAGCAGGAAACCTTGGCACAGGCCCGGCAGGCATTTCACGAGAATCCGCACGACATCGCCTGTTTCATCGCCGAACCGATCCAGGGTGAGGGTGGTGACCACCATTTCCGGCCCCAGTTTCTCCAGGCGATGCAGGAATTGTGCCGCGAGAACGACGCATTGTTCGTTCTCGACGAAGTGCAGACCGGGTGCGGATCAACCGGAACGCCTTGGGCCTACCAACAATTGGGGTTGGCACCGGATGTCGTGGCCTTCGGGAAGAAGACTCAGGTCTGCGGCATCATGGCAGGCGGCCGTGTCGACGAGGTGCACGACAACGTTTTTCACATCAGCTCGCGGATCAACTCGACGTGGGGCGGCAATCTCACCGACATGGTGCGTGCCCGGCGCATTCTCGAGGTCATCGAACGCGACCGGTTGATCGACCGGGTTCGATTCACCGGCGCGCACCTACTTCAGCGACTGACCGCGACAAGCGAAAGGTTCGACGAGGTCACCGAACCCCGCGGACGTGGCCTCATGTGCGCGATCACCCTGAGCGCCACCGAGTTACGCGACCGGGTGGTGACCGCGCTTCGCGACGACGAGCATGTCCTCATTCTGCCGAGCGGGCAGCGCGGAATTCGGTTCCGTCCACCGCTGACCGTGACAACCGGTGAGTTGGACGCAGCGGTGGACGCCGTCGAGCGGGTACTGCACACACTTACCGCGTGAGCTCGGCCCAGATCCGATCCGGTGTCATCGGAGTGGCGCGGCACCGAACACCCACCGCGTCGAAGATAGCGTTGGCCAGTGCCGGGGCAACGGGATTGAACGGCGCTTCGCTCATGGACTTGGCGCCGAATGGTCCCAACTTGTCGTAGGTATCGGCAAAAAGAACCTCCGTGATCGGGAGATCCGCCAACTGCGGAACGTGATAGTTGCGCAATTGCGGATTCACCACATGCCCGTCCTCGATGACGATCTCCTCGAACATCGCTGCGCCGAGTGCCTGTCCCACACCACCTTCCACCTGCCCACGCAATTGTGCGGGGTTCAGTACCGTGCCGGCGTCGACAGCCTGGACCGACTGCAGAATGACGACCCGGCCCGTTGCTGTATCCACCGCGACGCGAAAGCCGTGGACGTTGAACGCCACCGACCGCGGCGAGCCGTCATGGTGGCCGTCGGCCGAGAGCGGTCCGCCGTCGAGGAGTGCAGGGAAACCGACAGAGCCGGTTGTGGTGGTAACACCGTCCGTCGTGAGTTCGACCGGACCGACGCACAGTGATTGTGCTCGTGCGAGTATCCGATCACGGAGGCGTTCGCACGCGATCTGGAGAGCCTTGCCCGCCACAACGGTGCCGGCCGAACCGAAGGCGCCGGTGTCGTGTCCACCGATATCGGTGTCGGATTGAGCGATCACGATGCGATCGACGGTGGTTCGCAATTCGGTGGCGGCAATCTGATGATGAACTGTTGTTGTCCCGTTACCGAATTCGGCGGTACCGATCCGGACCACATAGCGCCCGTCGGCCTCGAGGGTGACCGTGGTGTCGGCGAAGTGTCCGCGCGGCGGGATCGTGGCGATCATCGCAACGGCCATGCCCTGCCCCGTTTTCCACCGGGGTCCGTCTGGCGGCGTCTGCCCTCGTCCGCTCGACAGCGCGCGCTCGACCAGGTCCAGACACTGATCGAGACCGTAACTGCCGAACTCGAGGTCGCCGTCCTCGACGTGCCAGTCCACGAAGTCGTCTCCCGGAACCACCACGTTGCGTCGACGGAACTCGAACGGGTCGACGCCGAGTTTCCGAGCAAGTTGATCCATCGCGGATTCGACGGCAAAGATGATCTGCCCCAGGCCGTAGCCGCGGAACGCACCAGAGGGCACATTGTTCGTGTACACGGCCTCGGCGTCGACGCGTTTGTTCGGGCAACGGTAGACGGCAATAGATTCCGCGCAGCCGTGGAACATCACTCCGACCGAATGGTTGCCGTATGCGCCGGCGTCGGAGAGGACGTCGATCGCCAGCGCATTCAGGTGGCCATGCTCGTCAGCGCCCAACTGGACCGACACCCGCATCGGATGCCGCGACGGGGCCATCGTGAACTGATCGCTGCGACTGAACTCGTACTGCACCGGTCGGCCGGTCTTCCGGATGGCAAGGGCAACAAGATCCTCGGTCAGCATTTCCTGCTTGCCGCCGAAACCGCCACCCACTCGCGCGGTGAACACGCGGACTTCCTCGCGGGCGAGACCGAAGATGTGTGCCAACTCGTCCCGAACCAGGAACGGCACCTGCGTGCTGCTGCGAATGACAAGCCGGCCACCGGAGTCCAGCCATCCCACCGCGGCGTGCGTCTCCATGGCAACGTGCTGAACCCGAGCGGTCTGCCACGTGCCTTCGACAACGGCAGCGGATGCACTCAGGGCTTTCTCGACGTCGCCCACTCCGTCGTGGAGTGCGGCGACGATATTGCGCGTGGGCTCGGCGATACGAGCGGACATATCCTTGTCCGCGTGCAGAAGCGGCGCGCCGGGCGCGCGAGCGGGCTCCGGATCGAAGACAGCTGCGCGAACCTCGAAGTCGACCTCGATCAGCGCGAGCGCGCGCTGTGCGTCCCGCGGTGTCTCTGCAATGACAGCGGCAACTCGCTGACCGACGAAACGTACGGTGCGGTCGAAGATGCGGGTGTCGTCCGGATCGTCGGTGCGGTTCTGATGGCGCGCTGTGGAGAAGAGAACATCCGGGCTGTCGAGATAGGTCAGAACGGCAACGACACCTGGCGCGGACTGTGCTGCGTCAGTGTTGATCTCCTTGACATACGCATGGGGGTGCGGGCTGCCGAGAACCGCTGCATGCACCAAGCCCGAAGGGACGTCGCCCTCGGCCAGATCCAGAGTGAAGGGTTCTGTTCCGGTGACGATTCGACTCGAAGCCGGGGCCGCAATGGAACGGCCCTGAGCTACAGAGCGAACCGCGTCCTCGACGTTCTTCGCGCCCGCCAGAGCGTCGCGGATCGAGCGATACCCCGTGCAGCGGCACAGGTTTCCCTTCATCGACGCCGGCAGGTTCTCCTTCTGAGCGGGTGTCAGCGCCGACGCCGTCACCACCATGCCTGCGGTGCAGAATCCGCATTGAAATCCGCCGGCGTCGACAAACGCCTGCTGCACCGGGTGCAGATCGTCTTCAGTGCCGAGACCGGTTGCGGTCACAATCTCGTGCCCGTCGATGCGGTGCGCCGGGAAGATGCACGAATGCGTGGGCGTGCCGTCCAGCAGTACCGAACACGCGCCACAATCCCCGGCGTCGCACCCCTTCTTGACGGACATTACGCCGTGCTCGCGCAGGAACGTCCGCAAGCACTGTCCCGGACGTGGTTCGTCGTCGCGGGCAACCCCGTCGACGGAGTACTTCATGTGAGTTCCTCCCTGACCTCTTCGGCCAGTAGTGCTGTCATCGACTCACGCCAGGGTGCGCTGCCGTGGACGTCCGTGAAATAACAGTCGGCTGGGATCACGCGAAGGGCGTCGGCCAACTCGGACGCGCTCGGGTGGGCGTCGAATCGCAGCACGTGGGGCCGCCGCGTTGCCGCCGTGATGCTGAGTGTGAAACCAGCGACGTCTTTTCGGCCCGCTACGACAACGGCAGACCGTCCGAGTGAGGTCTGAGCGAGTTTGCGTAATGCGGTGCGGGCGAGCAGCGACCGAGTGGGGAGAGTGATGCACCGAATGATGTCGCCGACGCCCAGCGCGTTGGTGCCGTTTCCGGTCACAAAATCTTTCACGGCCACACGGTATTCGCCGCTGCCCGGACGCCACACGGTCAATTCGCCGTCGAGAGTGACGGCCATCGTGGTCATGGCGCCGGCGGGAAACGACAGAGCGATGTTTCCGCCGACGGTGGCGTGGCGCAACACTTTCCACGACGCAAGCAGCGCGTCCGCGCAGTCCCGAAACAACTGCTGAGCCCGGAACTGTGCCACGAGTTCGGAGCGGCACAGTTCCTCGATGGTGCAGGTCGCGGCAATCTCGAGGCCATGTTCGGTGACTGTGAGCGGCTCCCAGCCGAAGCCGGCCAGATCGACAAGCGTGCTCAGATGAGGTTGAGGTTCGGAATACAGCCAAGTGCCGCCTCCGATGAATCCGACACCGGTCGAGGGACCGGGCAGATCGGTCCGAGTGGCCGGCACCAGAACCTGATCGACCGTGTGCAGATCCACTGTCGGCTCACCCGGCCTTTCGCACCAGGTCGAGGTGAGCGCGAGCAACGTCCGATGCGACGACGTCCTCGTCGATCGTGGTTACCCGATCGTCGGCGACCACAACCGCACCGTTCACCATCAGAAGTTTCAACGGTGGTGTCGAGCCGAGCACCAACGCCGCGACCGGGTCGGTGATGCCGGTGTGCGCGAGCGTGTTCAGATCCCACACCGCGAGGTCGGCCAGTTTTCCCACTTCGAGGGAGCCGATCTCGTGCTCACGGCCGAGAACCCTCGCACCCCCGATGGTCCCGAGTTCCAGGGCGGTGCGAACCGTCAAAGCCTGGGGGCCGCCGCGAGCGCGGGCGAACAGGAGGGCGTGGCGCGACTCCTCGACCAAACTGCACGCCTCGTTGCTGGCCGCGCCGTCGACTCCGAGCCCGATGGTGACACCGGCGTCCAGCAAATCGCGGGTGCGCGCGATCCCGGCGCCGAGTCGCGCATTGGACGTAGGGCAGTGTGCCGCAGCGGTTCCCGTGCGCGCCATCGTCTCGATCGCGGAATCGTCGAGGTGGACGGCGTGCGCGAACCACACGTCCGGGCCAACCCAGCCGACTCGCTCCATGTACTCCATCGGCGTGCAGCCGAACAGCTCTGCGCAGAAGTCCTGCTCGTCCAGCGTCTCCGCCAAATGGGTGTGCATTCGGACGCCGGAATCCCGGGCCAGAACCGCGGACTCACGGAGCAACGCCTCGGTGACCGAGAACGGGGAGCAGGGTGCCACCGCGATCCGCAGCATCGAATCGGGGCTGGGGTCGTGCCACCGGTCGATGACCGACGCGGTGCCGGTGAGGATGTCGTCCAGTTTCTCCACGACGTGATCAGGCGGCAGTCCGCCGGAACTCTGCCCGAGGTCCATCGACCCCCGCGTCGGATGGAATCGCAGGCCGACCTGGGCTGCCGCCGTGATTTCCGCTTCGAACACGTCACCGGCATCGCGTGGGACCACGTAGTGATGATCGGTGGTGGTGGTGCATCCCGTCTTCGCCAGCGCGGCGAGGCCACCGGTTGCGGCCGTATGCACTGCGTCGGCGTCGATCCCCGCCCAGATCGGGTACAGCGTGGTCAGCCACTGGAACAGCGTCGAATCGGCAGCCAGGCCGCGAGTGATCCACTGGTACAGGTGATGGTGCGTGTTCACCAGGCCCGGCGTCACGAGGCAACCGGGGGCGTCGACAGTACGTGCCCCGGGAAACTCCGGAGCCGGCCCTTGGCCGACGGCCGTGATCGTATTCCCGGTAACTGCTACGTACCCGTCGGTGAATTCGGTACGGGCGCCGTCCATGGTGACGACGTGGGCACCCCTGATGACGAAGTCGGTCACGAAAGCCATCCGGCGTAGGTTGTCCACGATGGGCCGGCGTCCGGTGCGTCCGAGCGGCTGACGGCGGCCTGGATCAGGCCGTACGGGCGATCCGCGGCATGGAACACCTCGTTGTCGTTCTCGATACCGAAACGGCCGAGCGCGTAGTCGAAATGGTGCTTGTTAGGCGCGGACAGCCGCACCTCCGCGATGATCGGGAAGTCCTCGAGGATCGCCTTGCCGATCTGGAACAAGGTCTGCTGCAACGCAAGTGAGTGCACCGTCGCGAATTGCTTCACGATCTGTGCCTTGACGGCCACGTACACCGATTCCCAGTCGACGTCTGTGGTGGTGAATCGCCACTGCGCCACCAGAGTGGTGGCCATGACGCGGTCCTGCGTCGGTTCGAGGACGGTGTACGGATCCTGGAGGAACCCGGAGAACTCACTGCCGGTGGACTTGAGCAGAACCAGGTCCTTCAGGCCGCCGATCACCCAGGTTCCGGTGTCGTCGTGCGTGATCGACGCGGTTCGCACTTCCTGACCCTTGCGAATCCAGGTGTGATCGTGCTCGGCGCCGTCGACCACCGCGCGCTCCCAGGCGTACTCCTCGATCTCGATCCGTGCGCCCGTCACCGGTTCGATGTCGTCGACAAAATGCGATGCGAGTTCGAGGCCGTACGACTCGATCGAGATCAGGCCCTTTTCCTTGGCGTAGGCATACGCGGTCTGCTTCTGAGTATCGGTGGGAAGAACCTTCGACTGATCGCCGGTGAGGTAGGCATCGGCGAAATCGCCTCGCAGACAGGTGGAAACGTTGACATCGTGAATCTCGTGGCGCGGCGTGTCGCGGTAGATCCGGACAACACGATTCTCGGCCTTGCCGTACTGGTGCCCGGTGAGTTCGATGGTCCCGGAGAGCGGTGCGGTGGTGGTGTTGATGGTGTTCACAGTGGTTCTCAGCTCCCGCGATAGGTGGAATAGGCAAAGGGGGACAGCAACAGCGGGACGTGATAGCCACGGCTCGTGTCGTCGATCCGGAAGGTCACTGTCACTTCCGGGTAGAAGTTTTCCTGCTGGATCGACTCGAAATATGTTCCGGTGTCGAAGATCAGGCGGTAGGTGCCGGAAGTCAGGCCGTCTGGGGCAAGTTCGGCGACCCGGCCGTCGGAATCGGTGTGGGCCTGAGAAATCGGCGAACCGTCCGGCCCGCAGAGCTGGACGTGGACACCTTCGGCCGGGTTGCCGGTTGTCGCATCGAGGACGTGTGTACTCAGTACCTTGCTCATGCATCATCTCCGGACAACGAGTCGATCAGACGGGTGAGTCTGATGCGATTGATAGCGGCCAACTCGATTCGTAGCACGCGGCGTTCGGACTCCGGATCGTTTTCCAGTCGCTTCTGGAGTATGTCGAGGAGTTCGGTGGCCGACCGACCGCTTGCACAGACGAGGTAGACGTGCGAGAACTTGTCCTCGTACTCGGCGTTCTTGATGCGCAACTGCTCGAGGACGTCGGCGCCGGCCGTGGATACCGCGGCCTGTTCGCGACTCGACGACGCGTTCTCGGTGCGCTCACCGATACGCGGGTGCCCCGCGAGGGCTTTGTCGATCTCGGATTCGGGTAGGTCGCGCAGCACGGAATCCGCGCTGTCCAGCAGAGCGTCGACGCTCGCGAAGGGCCGTGCCGCCGCGAGCGAGTTCGCCCAGGCGTCGGAGTGGCAACAGTCGAGCAGAGCCTTGCGCACCGATTGGTCTGCGAGTGCGTTGAACGCATCGAGACCGCTGGAATTCGTTGTAGGCATGTCCACAGCATTATCCGAACATGTTTCGGAAATGTAGCGCAGCAATTACGGGCGATCGTACGTCGCAATTGTCGCGAGTGTCATAAGTCGTGAGGGTGTCATCGCCTATGTTCGTAGGTATGACTGACAATCCGAAGCTGTCTTCCGTTGTTCCTTCGCTCGCGAACCTGCGCGATATCGGGGGACCGGAGTCCCGATTCGGCGGTTCGGTGCGAACCGGCGCGGTGTACCGCTCCACCGATCTAGCGTCGCTCAGCAAAGAAGGCGAGCAGACGCTGGCCGACTTGGCCGTCACCACGATCTACGACCTGCGAACCGCCTCCGAGCGCGAAACAGCACCGGACCGGACCCCGGCCGGAATCCGGGAACTCGGACTGGACGTATTGGCGGACAAGCAGTATCGAGCTATCCCGGCCCAGATGCAACAAATGATCGCCGATCCCCGGGCCGCGTCAGAGTTGCTGGGAAGCGGGCAGGCGCTCGAGTACTTCCAAGGCAGCTACCGCGATTTTGTGACCCTGCCCAGCGCGGTGGCGTCGTACCGCCAGTTGTTCCTCGATCTCGCAGAGCCATCCAGCGCGCCGGCACTCATTCACTGCACGACGGGTAAAGACCGGACGGGATGGGCCGCGGCGGCGCTGTTGCTCTTCCTCGGTGCGCCGAAGGACGCGGTGTTCGAGGACTACCTGCTGACGAACACGGTCCTGCTACCGCTGTTCGCGCCGCTCTTCGAGAAATTTGCCGCCACGGGTGGTGACCCGACGCTGCTCGAAGGCGTTCTGGGGGTGCGGCCCGAGTACCTGGAGGCATCGCTTGCCGAACTGGAATCGGTGCACGGTTCCATCGAGGCGTATTTCACCGACGGGCTCAAGATCGACCAGGACACTCAGACTCGGTTGCGCGGCAACCTGATCGGCTGATCGCGGGTTAGACGGCGCGGGCGCGTCGCCGGTATCCGACGGCGGCGACGATCCCGATGCCGATCGCGATACCGACCAGATCGGCGGCCGCGTCCCACACCGAACCGGAACGGGAAATCGGCAGGACTCCCTGCAGGACTTCGGACACCGCGGCAAACGCGATCAGCCACAGCGCCGTGAGCCACCAGGGGATTCTGGCGTGCAACGACGTCATCGCCAGAACGACGAACATCAATGTGTGGGTGACCTTGTCGCTGTTCTCCGGCCCGGACGGAACGGTGGATCCGGGGGAGAACAACATGATCAGTGCGATCACCACAGCGATGGCGAGTGGCCAGTACCGGTTGTACGTCATCCGCGCGTCACCGTGAGTTCGAGGGCGCCCTCGGCAAAACGCGAAACCGCGTCAGTTGCGGTAGCAAGAGCCTCGTCGTGGCCGGATCTTGCCCAACCGGTGAGTTCGGCAGTGGCGCCGCGGGGCGTCAGCAGAACCTCCGCCAGAAGTTCACCGGTATTCGGTTGGCACACAGCCCACGAGTAGACGGTGTTCTCGGCCCACTGAGATGTCCGGAGATCTACGTAACCGGGGTCGCTGATCCCTCCGTCGGCAAGCGCCGGTCGGTCGTCGACGCGTTCGTCCGAGCGCAACGCTCGCAGGTACCACGCGCCCGCATTGATCTCTATCGGGTCCATGAATTCAGGAATTCCTGTCGTCGCGACGTTTCTTCTTGCGTTCTTTGTCCGTCCCGAACAGCAGCGCGCCGGCCAGTGGAATGGCAAGAAACCACAGCCACGTACCGGTGACGAAGAAGAGGATGAGGGCAAGAATCGGGATGACCGCCATGATGCGACCGGACCAGTCGGGGTCGAACTTCCGCGCTGGAACCGAAGCTGATGTGGCGGCGGGAGATGGAACGGGATCGGGAAGATCCTTGAAAACCGGAGCGAGTTCACTGCGAGTTGTTGCAGCCGTGACGATTCCACTGCGCTCGTCGAACTCCGAGACAGTGAGGCGACCGGCTGCAAAATGCTCGGTCAGCGCCGTCAATGCCTGCTCACGTTCAGCAGTGCCGATACGAATGTCGGGAACATCAGCCATGAGTGACAGCCTACTCAAACGACTGTGCGCCTTTCCGGTAGTGGGAACTACCGGAAAGGCGCACACGCGAAGCCTGTTACTTAAGTTCTGCCAGAACCGTGCCCTGCGTGATGGCTGCGCCTGCCTCGACGGACAGTCCGGTGACGATACCGGCCTTGTGCGCGTTGACGGGGTTTTCCATCTTCATGGCCTCGAGGACAGCGATGAGGTCGCCTTCGGCAACTTCCTGGCCCTCGGTGACGGCAACCTTGACGACGGTGCCCTGCATCGGAGCGGTGACGGCGTCACCGGATGCTGCGCCGCCGCCCGCGCCGCCGCGCTTGCGTGCCTTCGGCTTCTTGCGGATGGCACCGGATGCTGCGCCGCCGCCGTTGCCGAGCGAGAACTGACCCGGGAGGGAAACCTCGACACGACGTCCACCGACCTCGACGACAACGTTCTGACGCGGCAGAGCCTCGTCCTCGTCGTCGACCGGTGCACCGGAACCGGCGTACGGCTCGATGGTGTTTTCCCAGTCGGTTTCGATCCACTTGGTGTAGATGTCGAACTTCTCGCCGTTGCCGACGAATGCCGGGTTCTCGACGATGTGGCGGTGGAACGGGAGGACGGTCGCGAGGCCGTCGATCTCGAACTCGGCCAGAGCGCGAGAAGCACGCTGGAGGGCTTCTTCGCGGTTGGCGCCGGTGACGATGAGCTTGGCGAGCATGGAGTCGAACTGGCCGCCGATGACGTCGCCGGCAACAACACCGGAATCGACGCGGACGCCGGGGCCCGAGGGCTCACGGTAGACGGAAACGGGGCCGGGGGCGGGCATGAAGCCGCGGCCGGCGTCTTCGCCGTTGATGCGGAACTCGAAGGAGTGTCCACGCGGGGTGGGATCTTCCTTGATGGAGAGCTCTTCACCGTTGGCGATGAGGAACTGCTGACGCACCAGGTCGATGCCTGCGGTCTCTTCCGTGACAGGGTGCTCGACCTGCAGGCGGGTGTTGACCTCGAGGAAGGAGATGGTGTCGCCCTGAACGAGGTACTCGACCGTTCCGGCACCGTAGTAGCCGGCTTCCTTGCAGATCGCCTTGGCGGACGCGTGGATGCGTGCGCGCTGGTCGTCCGTCAGGAAGGGGGCCGGAGCCTCTTCGACGAGCTTCTGGAAACGACGCTGCAGCGAGCAGTCGCGGGTACCGGCAACAACAACGTTGCCGTGCTGGTCGGCGATGACCTGAGCTTCGACGTGGCGCGCCTTGTCGAGGTACTGCTCGACGAAGCACTCGCCGCGACCGAAGGCGGCGATGGCCTCACGGGTAGCGGATTCGAACAGCTCGGGGATTTCCTCGATGGTCTGGGCGACCTTCATGCCGCGTCCACCGCCGCCGAATGCTGCCTTGATGGCAACCGGTACACCGAATTCCTTGGCGAACGCGACGACCTCGTCGGCACCCTTGACGGGGTCCTTGGTGCCGGCTGCCATCGGAGCCTTGGCGCGCTCGGCGATGTGACGAGCGGTGACCTTGTCGCCGAGGTCGCGGATGGACTGCGGTGATGGACCGATCCAGATGAGGTTCGCGTCGATGACGGCCTGGGCGAAGTCGGCGTTCTCGGAGAGGAAGCCGTAGCCCGGGTGAATGGCGTCGGCGCCGGACTTACGGGCTGCGTCGAGAATCTTGTCGAATACGAGGTAGGACTCGGCGGAGGTCTGTCCACCGAGGGCAAACGCCTCGTCTGCGAGCTTCACGAACTGTGCGTCGGCATCGGGTTCGGCGTAGACAGCGACGCTGCCGTAGCCGGCGTCCTTGGCTGCCCGAATGACCCGCACCGCGATCTCACCGCGGTTTGCGACAAGCACCTTCGTAATGTGCGCGCTGGCATGACTGGGCACTGAGCCTCCTGTAGTTCGCATTATCTGTCTCCTCGGTGCACTGACGGAGCAGTCACCGTCGGAGTTTTACTGGCATCGCTTCGGAGTGTATTCATCGCTTCGATGCAGGTTGTAACCGGATCGGTCTACCTGGGCCGTGCTCACGAAACGGTTTGCAAAGCTACCGACGAGTAGCCGGGAGCGTCGTTTGTCGGGTTCTTCTCTTCGTTGCCGACGACCGTTTCTTCGATCGCTCGACGGAACGCCGCCACATACCTGTGCACCGACGAGTTTGCGGTGTCGTTGTTGGGATAGCGCACAGCCAGATTGAGACCCTGTGGTGTTCGATTGATCCAGAGGTAGACGTCATGGGTGTATGCCTTGCTGCGCAGCGCGCGTGCCTTCCATTCCGGCCACTGTGCTGCTTCCGGGACAAATCGAACATCCATGTAGGACACCACAAATCGAGGCCGGATCGGAGTTCCGAGTTTCTCTCCGATGCGATCGAACGGTATCGCTGCCGCCGGTTTGCGCATGGACATCGATGTGGCAGCCCGCTCGGCGAGAGTGTCGAAGGAGCGGTCGGAATCAATCGGGATGTCCAGTGGACACAAACCGACGAACCACCCCAGCGCGCCGGCCCATTCCTGAGCGGTGCGAGTGTGGATCGGCGTCACGACCCGGAAATGATCGACCCCGGCGACGTCATGCCCGACGGCGGCAAGGCGGCCGAGCAGTCCCGCGAAGTAGCCGACCCCGCTCGCGGCGCACTTGGCGCTGAACGCCTTCGACTGATCGGTGTCGAGAAGCCACGTCGACAGCCCGTTCTGGGACTCCGGACCCCGGTCGCCGATAGGCAGTGGAAACTGGGGGAGTCCGCCGTCTTCCATGGCCTCTCGCCAGACGTCGAGAGCGGCGTCCTCGGCGTCTTGATCGGCCATCTGCTGGCGTTCCTGTGCCCCGAAATCGACGTAGCTGCCGACCGGGAACAAGTTGGCAGGCTGGCCTGTCAGATTCTCGCGATACAGCGACGCGATCTCGTGTGCGATCAGGACGATGGAAAAACCGTCGATGATCGAGTGATCGGCCGCGAAGAACACTGTGAAGGGGCCGTCGTCGGTTCGAGGTGTGAGGGTCGCGAACACGTACGACGGCCAACTGTGCGGTGACGCAAACTCGTCGAACAGGCGGTGCAGGTGCTCGAAGTTGACCTGGCTCGGCGAGTTGTATCCGTGATCGACAACGCCGATGTCGATTCCGTTCACGGGAACCGTGTGCCGAATGATCTCACCCGACTCGGTATCGAGTGACGTGTGCGAGCGAAGAACTTCGTGCCGATCGATCCACTGCTGCAAGGTAATTCGGAAAGCCTCGAGATCGAGTGGTCCGGGGATCTCGAACGCCGTTCCGAGCCAGGACTGCCCGCCCGCGCCTGCGGACGAGCGCTGCAGGTGCGCCTCGTGGATGTACGACGCCGGGCGCGGATCAGGCGTCCATTGACCGGTTGCGCACGGAAGCCATTCGACGAGCGATCCACTGGGAATCGCGTAGTCGGCAAGTTCGGTGAATTCCATGTTCTTGTACTCAGCCCCGCAAACGACGCTTGATACGGGCGAGCATCGCGGACATGCCGCGCAGACGAAGGGGACTGACCGCTTCCGCGAGACCGAGCGCCGAGTAGAAATCGTCGGGAACCGCAAGAATCGCGTCCGCGCTCTGACCGTCGAGGCCCTGCGCCAGGATGGAGGCAAAGCCACGAGTGGTCGGGGCTTCTGCGGGCGCGCTGAAATACAGCCGGACCTTGTCACGATCGGCATCGTCCACCGAAAGGAACAGCGGCGACTGACATTCCGGAACTGGTTCCATGGCGTCTTGTTCGAGTTCGGCGGGTAGCGGCGGCAACTCGCGACTGAACTCGAGAAGAAGAGTGAGCTTGTCGGAGGTGCCGACGGCTGCGAAGTCGTCGACTATCTCCGCCAGTGGCTCAGGTAGTTCGCTCATGCCGATGCTCCGGCGGGAACGTCTCCGGGCTCTTCGCCGACAGCGATCGGAACGCGGACGGCATTGCCCCACTCGGTCCACGAACCGTCGTAGTTGCGGACGTCGGGGTACCCGAGGAGGTGTGTGAGGACAAACCACGTGTGGCTCGAGCGCTCACCGATACGGCAGTACGCAACGATCTTGTCTTCGCGCGACAGGTCACCGTAGATCTCGTCGAGTTCTGCGCGCGTGCGGAAACGGCTGTCAGGGGCGGCGGCCTTGGCCCACGGAATGCTCCGGGCGCTGGGGATGTGACCTCCGCGCAGCGCGCCTTCCTCCGGGTAATCGGGCATGTGGGTGCGCTCGCCGGTGTACTCCTGCGGTGACCGCACGTCGATCAGCGGTCCGCCGCCGAGATGCGCGAGGACGTCGTCCTTGAAGGCGCGGATGGGAGCGTCGTTACGCGCGATCACCGGGTAACCGGTGGACGTGGCAAACGGGACGTCGAACGAGGTGTCGCGGTTCTCCGCAATCCACGCGTCGCGGCCGCCGTCGAGCAGACGGACGTCCTCGTGTCCGAACAGGGTGAACACCCACAGAGCGTATGCCGCCCACCAGTTGCTCTTGTCGCCGTAGATGACAACGGTGTCGTCGCGGCTGATGCCCTTGCGGTTCATCAGGTCGGCAAAGGCCTCGCCGTCGATGTAATCGCGGGTGACCCGATCGTTGAGGTCGAGGTGCCAGTCGATCTTGACGGCACCGGGGATGTGCCCGATGTCGTACAGCAGAACGTCCTCGTCGGATTCGACCACCTTCAGTCCCGGCGCACCGATATTCGCCGACAGCCATTCAGTAGAGACCAACCGGTCGGGATTACTGAACTCGGCAAACGCGGGTAAAGGATCGGGGGCAACGGGCACGGGTGGCTCCTGTAAGGCGAATCGATCGGGTCGATAGACGGACTCCAACGATTCTAGGCGCTCCCCGCGTGGGAGTCGCTCGAATGCGTGCGAGGGCTCCCGCTCCCGCTGCCCCGAACCAGGTCGGGCTAGATCAGCGGTGTTCCTGCTCCGATCGCCGAATCCCTCAATTGTTCGGTCAGACTTCCGATCGGCGTCACGCCGCGCTTGCAGATGTCATGGAGTATCCGGTCCAGTTCGGTGAGGAAGTTCACCATCGTGACGTTCGCTACGTCGGTGTCCGGGAACCTCGATCGCAGTGACAAGCCGCGGTTTGTCCGTGAAATCCAGAACTGTGCGTCGTCGGCCACGGTGACGTTGCTGATGTGGTGAGCGTTGAGTTCGTCGTGATCGTCGGTGCCTGGAAGCCTGCGGTAGTCGATGTACGAGACCATGAAGACATCAGTGCGAGTGCGACGGATCTTCTCGCCCAACGCATCACGAACTTGTGCCATCGTGAGACCTTCGAGTGTCAGTGCCACCCGGAACGACGCGTGCGTATGTGCCAGCGACGCCCCGAAATCACCGTCCGGGGTGACCCGCACAGTGATCGGCGCGCTCGTGGTGAGCCACCCGATTGCGTCCGCCCAGCGGGGGTCCTTACGGATGTGCAACGGAAACTGCAGTGGCAGTGTGGATTTCCCGGTAGTTGATTCCGTGGTCATTCCCATCGCCGTGAGAACTCCGGTGAAGACACTGCCACCTGCCGCGGTGCAGATCGAGTCGAATTCCGCTGTCCGTTCGGCATCGAGGAGAACCCGCACGTCCGCTCCTTGCGGCGCCGGATGTCCGGCCTCCACACCGAGATCGAGGGGGAAACTCGGCGACGTGCCGCCACAGATTTCGTAGAACCGCTCCCACTCTCGCAAGCGGGGATCGTTCTCGATGGGAACGAGCCCGTCGGCTTCCAGTTCGCAGTAGCGCACGAAGCTGCCCGGATCACCCAGGTGGCTCATCACGTCGGCAACAGCACTCGCGTCGTCGAGCGCGGGGAGCGCGTTCAAGCCCTCGTAGATCTGACGGAGCTCACCGAGTGCGATGACCAGTGAATAGCCGTCCACCAATGTGTGGTCGAATGCGCTCAGGACTGTGTAGTGCTCGGCGCGCTCCACCGTCGCGAAGGTGTACGCGGGGAACGTCAAGGGATCGCAGACCTCGGTGAACCGCTTCTTGAGATGGCTGCGCAGTTCCGCAGTGGTGGCCGTGGTCATCGGTTCCGACGTGACGATAGTTGCGGTCGCATGGTCCAGATCCATCCGAACCGCACCGAACTCGCCGACCTCGAAGCCGGTGTGCAACGTGTCGTGGCGACTGATGAACAGTCGCAGAGCCAGATCCAGTGCCGGACGGTTCAATTGGCCGGGGAGATCGAAAGCTGCTGCCATCCAGACGCTTCGGCCGACGCCATGGGTGCGCGCCGTCTCGAGGTGGAAATGCTGATTGTAGGACGGCGGAATCGCGGATTCGGTGACAGCGTCGTCAGCCGGCTGCAGCGACCATTCGGTGACGACGCCGGGTTCGAGGCCGTAACGGTCGATCGATGTCACATGCATCAGGCGACACCCGACGCGCGTGAAATCGAGTAATCACCCTGGGTGGCAACAGTTGTGATGACATTCGCCAGGTGCTTCGCGAAACGGGTGACCGACTCGTGCGCGGTCGGTGTGTCGGGATGGGAAATCGCCATCCAGGTACCGGTCTGCACCCGATTGATCCACATGGAGGCGATCTGCGTTTCCTTACCGCCGACAATGCCGGTGGCATTGGTCTCGACGTAGGTTTCCGATCCAGGCGTGCGGCGGCCGTCGATGTAGGAGACGATGGGGGGCGGCGTCAATGTCTTCGTAATTCCGGTCGACGCTCCCGCTTCACCCATGGCGGCGAGCACGACGTCGATCACTTGTTGCACCGATACGTGCAGGAGTGACTTGCCCCGGTGATACGCCTGCTGGCCGATCTCGGCCAATTGCGTGAACGTCTGTTGCTCCCCGATGTCGATTCCGACCGGAATGAGATTGACGTACCAACCTTGGGAGAACGTGTCGGCTTCTGATCGAGTGCTGACCGGCGAGAGCGCGATGAACTTGTCGCGGCCGGCCAATTCGAATTCGGTAATAGCGAGCGCAGTGAAAATTCCACCGATGAAATTCGATCCGTTCTCCTTGCAGACGGCCCCGAATTTCTCGCATTCGATATCGTCGGCCAATTCGAACCGCGATCCGATCGCGGGTTTCGGGGTGTCCTCGGCACCGAGCGGCAAGGCAAATCCCGGGAACGACCCACCGCTGCGCATGAGGTAGCCGAGCCACTCGTGAACCTCGGGAGATTCCATGGTCAAGGTCGCGGAGAGTTCCTGCTCGGCTCGACCCAGCTGGGCGTAACTACCCGCAGCTGGAAGCTCGATGTCGGTTCCGGTCGTTTCGGCGGCGTAGCACGCGCGCAGCTCCGCGTACGTCAGCACCATCGAATACATGTCGGTGTGCGCATGATCGATCGCGTGGAAGAGTGTGAAGCCGGGTGATTGGGGCGAGAGGTGCTCCACCGCGCCGAAGACAAACGCGGGCCAACCCAATCCGCTGGTCTCGGTGGCAAACTTTTGCTCGACCAGAGCGCGGACGTCCTCCGGGTCGCTCAGCTCCTGGCCTTCTCGGTATGTGAGATCGATGGTTTCCGGCGGCACCACATGGCGTCGCACCGGAAAGTTCGGGTCGCTCGGATCGGCCATCGCAGCGTCGAACGAGAACCAACTGTGCAGAGTGTCGTGCCGGCGGACGTACTTCGTCAGCGCACGCGTCATCGCCGCGCGGTCGAGCGGGCCGTCGAAATCGAAGGCGATGCCGATCCACGGCGATTGGGGATCACCGTTCTCAGCAGCGATCCGCGCACGTCGGAAGTGACGGTCCTGCATCGTTGTAGGAGGTAGATCCCGATTGATCTCTGCTCCGGCAGCGCTCGCGGCGCAGGCATCCGTGACCCCCCATTCGACCACCCTTCCGGGTTGTGGACGCCAATGGGTGATCAAATTCAGATCCATCGAGTAGGGCTCCTGCGCATGTCGTAAGAGAAGGTCCGTCCTGGAACTGGACAGACGATGAACTATCGCATTCGGGAGAACGGATTGTCTGTTCTTCCCTGTTCTAAACCGATAATGATTACAACCACACCTACCGGACATTGTGGTCATCTCCATAGTGACGTATCCAGAATGCCGTCATATGGACAGGGTGGCAACAACCTCGTCTAGTGTGGCCGGGTGCTTCCCACTACCCGTGATCGGTCGTCCACCCCGTCGTCACTGACGCCGTGGCTCGGCCTCGCGACCAGCCTCGCCGCGGCATTCATGCAGTTGCTCGATGCAACGATCGTGAACGTGGCATTGCCCAGCATCGCCGTCGATCTGGGCGCCGGTGTCTCCGCGCAGCTGCTGATGGTGAGTGTGTACGTCCTGGCATTTGCCTGTTCCCTCATCACGGCAGCGCGTCTGGGCGACCTGTGGGGGCGTCGTGCGGTGTTCCTGACCGCATTGTCGGTGTTCGTGGTCGCGTCACTGCTCTGTGGACTGGCGCAGAGTGCCACGATGCTCATTGTCTGTCGTGGTTTGCAGGGTCTTGCGGCAGGCTCGATGTCCGCGCAGACGTTTGCGATCATCTCGGGATTGTTTCCGAAATCCCGTCATCCACGGGTGTTCGGGATCTACGGAGCAACTATCGGTCTGGCGACGGTCAGTGGCCCGCTGATCGGCGGACTGCTGATCGAATGGAATCTCTTCGACTGGGGTTGGCGGCTGATTTTCTTCGTCAATATCCCGATCGGCATCGCCGCACTGATCGTGGGCTACTTCCATCTTGCCGACGCCAAGGCGGATTCTGTTCGTTCGCTCGATCTGGTGGGCGCGCTGCTGTCGTCCGTAGCGCTCTTCTTGCTCATCTTCCCCCTGGCCGAGGGTCGCGCCCGCGGGTGGCCCACCCCGCTCGTCGTGATGATCGCGGCGTCGGTTCCGATCGCAGTGGCGTTTGTCCTCTACGAATATCGATTGGGAAAACACGGCGGCGATCCCGTTCTGCGCCTCGAACTCTTTCGAGACCGAGCATTTGCCGTCGGCGCAGCCCTGGCCTTCGTGTTCTTCGGCACTTTGACGTCATTGATCTTCACGATCAGCCTGACGCTGCAGTTCGGGTTCGGGTTCTCCCCACTTCGTGCCGGCGTCATGACGTTGCCATGGGCAGTGGGAATGGGGGTGGCGGCGGTGCTCTCGTCGGCGGTCTACCGGCTGCTCGGCAACCGCGTACTCATTGTGGGAATGGTGGTTTTTGCCGGATCACTGCTGACGCTCTCGACGATTCTCGAAAAGGTGGGGACCGATCCGTCCTGGCTTTCCCTGGCCGGGCCGCTGCTGATCGGCGGCGCCGGACTCGGTCTGTTCGTCGCGCCGTTGCAGACGGCCATTCTTGCTTCGGTGCGGCCACAACACGCAGGTTCGGTGTCTGGCCTGCTGCCCACCGTGCAACAGGTGGGGAGCTCGATCGGGCTGGCGCTGATCGGAGTCGTGTTCTTTTCGCTCGTCGCCGGCAATGCGCCCGCCGCGGTGCAAGGGGAGCGCGAGAACTACGTCGCGACGCTCGAGGCTGCCGGCGTGAACGAAGGTATCCGCGACATTGCCGAGAAGGCCTTTGTCGATTGTGCGACAAGCCAACTCGAATCCGGCTCGCCGATGACGGTGGCGCCGGAATGCAGTTCGAAAGGTTCCGCAGTCGCAGCGAGTGGCCCCGCTCAGGTGGCCGTCACGGCAGCGTATGCGTCCACCAGATCAGCGGCGGGAGAAGCCTTCCTGCAGGCCCAGCGCAGCGTGCTGACGATCATTTCCGTCATCGCGCTGGCAATTGCACTTGCATCGCTGGGGCTGCCGAAGGTCAATATTCTGGTGATGGAAGATCAGAAGACGCTCTGAGTGCGCCACAGATCGGAGACGGAGACACCTACGCGCTCCAAAAGGGTTCGCACCAAAGGTAATCCGATACCGAT
This sequence comes from Rhodococcus globerulus, assembly GCF_019334125.1. Classification (NCBI taxonomy): domain Bacteria; kingdom Bacillati; phylum Actinomycetota; class Actinomycetes; order Mycobacteriales; family Nocardiaceae; genus Rhodococcus; species Rhodococcus globerulus. The sequence continues at coordinate 1,756,466 of NZ_CP079698.1, read as the reverse complement.
CACACTCGACGGGTCGCCCTCGATCTTCTCGACGAACCATCCACCAAGGCTGTCCAGCGTGAAAGCGCCTGCAACCTGCAGGGGTTCGCCCGTGGCGAGATAGGCCTCGAGATCTTCGGTGGACGGATTCGCGAAATGCACCACCGTGGCGCTGTGATCGGACGCGACGCGCACTATTTGGCCTTCGATCACCCGCATCACACAATGACCGGTGAGCAGAGTGGCACTACGGCCCGCCATCGCGGCCCACCGACGCCGCGCAACTTCTACACTGCCAGGTTTTCCGTGCAGTTCACCATCGATCAGAAGCATCGAATCACAGCCGACGACAACAACATCGGTCAAACCGTCTGCCGCCAGGCCGGGAACGATCTCCGCGGCCTTTGCCTCGGCCAGCACCGTGACCACCTTCTGCGGGGCCGCACCCGGTCCGAGTTCACCCGCGATCTTGTCTTCGTCGACACCGGAAACACGTACAACAGGCAAAACCCCGGCCGCCCGCAAAACTGCGAGGCGTGCCGGGGATGCCGAAGCCAGAACTAGTTGAGTCACACAAGCAGGCTAGATCAGGTGCGCTACCCGAACGGGTTCAGGTACGCCGTCCGAACGGGTTCAGGTACGAGTACGGCGAGAACGGCGCACGCGTGCGATGGAACTGCGTCGGATCTCCCCATGTTTCCGTCGGGAGCGACTCGGCCGGAGCCGAACCACCCGATGCAGCGGCAAGGACGCTGACCAGCGCGGCAATCTCGACGTCGGTGGGCGAACCCTTGACGATCTTGATGACCGACGCATCCGAAACCGGGGTTTCGGCCTTTTCGGTCACCGCGGAGTCAGCGACGGCGCCGTCGACATCGGCACCGTTGACGGACGAAGTCGCCACAACTGTGACCTCTTCCGTCGTGATGTCCTCGGTAACTGTGCTCATAGGGGAATGTTCCCATGCTTCTTGGGCGGAAGGGAAACGGACTTGCGCTCGAGCAGACGCAGAGCGGCAACGATCTGACCGCGGGTGTGCGACGGCGGGATCACAGCGTCGACGTATCCACGCTCGGCCGCTACGTACGGGTTGACGAGGGTGTCCTCGTACTCGTTCTGCAGCTTCAAGCGCAATGCGTCGACGTCGTCACCGTTCTTCGCGGCTTCGAGAAGCTGCTTGCGGTAGACGAATCCGACGGCTCCCGATGCGCCCATGACGGCGATCTGTGCAGTCGGCCAGGCCAGGTTGAGGTCGGCGCCCATGTGCTTGGAGCCCATGACGTCGTACGCTCCGCCGTATGCCTTGCGGGTGATGACGGTGATCTTGCCCACAGTGGCCTCGCCGTACGCGTACAGCAACTTCGCGCCGCGGCGGATGATGCCGTTGTACTCCTGCTCGGTACCCGGGAGGAAGCCGGGAACGTCGACGAGGGTGATGATCGGGACGTTGAACGCGTCGCAGGTGCGGACGAAGCGCGCAGCCTTCTCGGAAGCGTCGATGTCGAGGCAACCGGCGAACTGCATCGGCTGGTTGGCGACGATACCGACGCTGCGACCGTCGACGCGACCGAAGCCGACGATGATGTTCATCGCGCGCTCAGCCTGGACCTCGAGGAACTCGTCGTCGTCGAGGATGCGGCGGATGACCTCGTGCATGTCGTACGGCTGGTTCGCCGAATCCGGGATGAGGGTGTCGAGTTCGATGTCCTCGGCGGTGAGGCTCTCCTCGATGGAACCGACGATCGGATCGGTGATCTCGCCACGCGGTGCTGCTGCCTGGTTGTTGGACGGCAGGTAGCTCAGCAGGTCCTTGACGTAGTCGAGGGCATCCTGCTCGCCGGACGCGACGTAGTGCGCGACACCGGACTTGACCATGTGGGTGCGTGCGCCGCCCAGGTCTTCCATCGTGACGTCTTCGCCGGTGACGGTCTTGATGACATCGGGGCCGGTGACGAACATCTGCGATGTCTCGTCGACCATCACGACGAAGTCCGTCAGCGCGGGGGAGTACACGTGGCCACCGGCGGCGGGGCCCATGATCAGGGAGATCTGCGGGATGACACCGGACGCCTGAACGTTGCGGTGGAAGATCTCGCCGTACAGGCCGAGCGAGACGACGCCTTCCTGGATGCGGGCTCCTGCACCTTCGTTGATGCCGACCAGCGGGCGGCCGGTGCGGATCGCGAGGTCCATGACCTTGACGATCTTCTCACCGTAGATTTCGCCGAGCGATCCACCGAAGACGGTGGCGTCCTGGCTGAAGACGCAGACGTCGCGGCCGTCGATGGTGCCGTAACCGGTGACGACGCCGTCGCCGACGGGACGGTTCTCGGCCAAGCCGAAGTTCACCGAGCGGTGACGGGCCAAGGCGTCGAGTTCGACGAAGGAACCCTCGTCGAGAAGGGCGGTGATGCGCTCACGGGCGGTCAGCTTGCCTTTGGCGTGCACTTTGTCGATGGCGGCTTCGCCACTCGGTGCTTGCGCCTGCGCTTGCCGGATCCGCAGATCCGCGAGCTTTCCCGCGGTCGTATGGATATCGGGTGCGGTCGCCGCCTCCGGCGCGTTGGGCTCTTGGACAGTGGTCATGAGTCGTGAGCTTAACGAGGCTCCTCGGGTCGGTTCGAAGGCAGGTCCGATTGTTGCGGTTTCGCCCGCCTAAGCTACTGACCAGTACATTTTGCTCGTCGCTTTAGGCTGGGACTATGTGGACTGATCTGAACCGACCACCCCTCGATCAAGCGTCGCTGCGACGCGCACTCGTGCGCAGCGACGGCGGTAGCGATGCACGTGCGTTCTGGAACCGGCTCGACGTCGTCGAGAGCACCGGGTCGACCAACGCGGACCTCTTGGCACGCGCGTCGGATCCGGGCGCCGATCGTCATGTGCTGATCGCCGAATATCAGGAAAGCGCGCGCGGGCGACACGCGCGCACGTGGGTCAGCCCCGCGCAGGCACAGATATCGATGTCGGTTCTGCTGGGGATGCCTGGACTGAACCTCGCCGACATGGGTTGGCTGCCGCTGCTCACCGGTATCGCCGTCGTCGACGCATTGCGCACGGTGGCCGAGGTGCCCGCAGAACTGAAGTGGCCCAACGACGTTCTGATCGGTGACAAGAAAGTGGCCGGCATTCTCGCCGAGGTCGCGCGGACCACCCCGGAACCCGCGGTGGTCGTGGGAATCGGATTGAACGTGAGTCTGGGCGCCGAGGAACTGCCGGTGCCGACGGCCACCTCGCTCCTTCTCGAAAACGCGGAAACCGTTGACCGGGACACGTTGGTGCGGGCACTGGCACGGGAACTGGCGAGGCAGTTCCGCGGCTGGGAGAACTCCGGGTGGGATACCGGGGCGCTGGCAGCCGAATATCGCGAGCGCTGCGGAACTCTCGGCAAACGGGTACGTGCTGTCCTGCCGGGGGACAAGGAAGTTTTCGGCACGGCGACGGACATCGACACCTCCGGTCGCGTGGTCATCGAGATCGAGGGAAGTGGTGGCGAGACGTTTGCCGTTGCCGCCGGTGACATCACGCATCTGCGGGCGGCGCCGATCACGGACTAGAAAAACAGCGAGTCGTGTCCGTTTTTGACCGCTCGGGTGCTATTTTTCGGTCATGACCACACCGATCGTGCTTCCGACCGAATCAGAAATGGCAGAAAGCGCCCGGCGCGTTCTGACCGGCATGACTGTGCTCCTCGGCCTCCTGACGCTCGGCCTCGGTATTGCGGTTCTCGTATGGCCGGACGCCACACTGTTTGTCGTCGCGGTAGTGATCGCCATCCAGCTGTTCGCGTTCGGCATCGTGCAGATCATCCGTTCCTTCGCCGACGTCACCGCGAGCGGCGGCACTCGCACGCTCGTCGCGATCTCGGGCGCGCTTGCAGTGCTCCTCGGATTCCTCGTCCTGCGCAGCCCGCTGCAGACCGTGGTGCTGATCGCCCTGGTGATCGGTGCCTGGTGGGTGTTCCGCGGTGTACTCGACATCATCGCCGCGGCGTCCGGTGGCACTGCGGATCGTGGCCTGTCGATCGTGCTCGGTGTCATCAGCATCGTGGCCGGCGCGGTTGTGCTGCTGCAGCCTGAGTTGTCCCTCGAGGTCTTCCGGATCGTCGTCGGTGTCTGGATGGTGCTGTACGGCATCGTTATCGTCATCACGCCGTTCGTATTGCGCAAGCTCGCCCAGCCTTAATCTGTCCGAGGTAGATGGCACACTTCCCGTCATGGGATATCCGGAAGATGCGCTCGCCCAGGACGAGGAACTGATCCTGCATCGGCATCCACACTGGAAGATGCTGGTGGTTCCAGCGCTCACGTTTGTCCTGGCGACGGCCGTGGCAGGGTTTTTGCTCGGCGTGACACAGAAGCAGGTCGACGGGACAGCGCGTACCGTGCTGTCGATCGTGATCGGCGTCGCCTGGTTCGGCGTTGTCGCCTGGCGATCGGTGGCGCCGTTCACCGTCTGGAAGTTCACGCATTTCATCGTCACCGATCGACGGGTCCTGATTCGGCAAGGTGTGTTGACCCACACCGGAATTGACATCCCGATGGGCCGGATCAGCAACGTCCAGTTCCGGCACGGCCCGGTCGACCGGCTTCTCAAGACCGGCACGCTCGTGATCGCGTCGGCCAGTGACGATCCGCTCGAATTCGACGACATCCCGGACGTGGAGCACGTGCATTCGCTGCTCTATCACCAGGTTTTCGATTCCACGCAGCAACAGCACGAGCGAAACCGCCCCGAGGATCAGGGCGAAGATGACGGAAACGCTTGGTAATCACCGCGCAAAGGCTCGCTGTCCGTACGCTGTCCCTGTGACTGCCGTATTGCTAGCCGAAGACGACGAGGCCATTGCCGCACCACTTGCCCGAGCATTGGGGCGGGAGGGGTACACGGTCACAGTGGAACAGACCGGTCCCGCCGCACTGCAGCAGGCGCTCGAAGGTGACTTCGATCTGCTGATCCTCGATTTGGGGCTGCCCGGTATGGACGGGCTCGAGGTGTGCCGACAGATTCGCGCTCATCGGACGACTCTGGCCGTGCTGATGCTGACCGCCCGTACCGACGAGGTCGATTTTGTCGTCGGTCTCGACGCCGGCGCCGACGATTACGTGGGCAAGCCCTTCCGGTTGGCCGAACTGATGGCCCGGGTGCGCGCGCTCCTGCGTCGACACGGCAGTCGTGAGGACAGCATCGTCGAGGTCGGCGGTATCCGCCTGGAACCGGCCGCGCGGCGTGTCCTCGTCAACGGATCCGAGATCGCCTTGGCGAACAAGGAATACGAACTTCTGCGGGTGCTCCTCGAACACGCTGGTGAAGTCGTCTCCCGCGACGCGATCCTGCGTGAGGTCTGGGGGGACGTCGAGTTGCGCGGCTCGAAGACGTTGGACATGCACATGTCCTGGCTACGCCGGAAGATCGGCGACGAGGGCCCTGCGGTCGAACGTCGAATTGCCACTGTGCGCGGCGTCGGCTTCCGCATCAACACGGACTAGTTCGCTCGATGCGTCGGCGCATTCTCCAGTCGATTCTCGGGGTCGTCATCCTCACCGCGTTGTTGCTGGGTGTTCCGCTCATCTACACGGCTTGGTTGTGGGTCGAAGACGTGAGCCGCAACGATTTGCGGGTGCGACTCGATCGCATGGCCACCGAGGTGATCGCCCAGGAAGGTTCTCTCGGCGTTGTCGACGGAGCCCTCAATACCGACGCACTCCGATTGCTCACCCCGAACGACGCTCGACTTGTTGTCGTGTACCCGACCCCGTCGGACGGGGCCGCTCGCGTCGACATCGGCGAAGCGGTAGTGAAAAATCCGCTGGTCGAGTCGTTGGCGATGGGATCGTCCGGGTCACTGCGCCTCGAAGTGCCGTCGGAGAGATTGCGGACGCAGCAGAAGCAGGCAGTTGGGGCGGTCGGAGTATTGGTCCTTGTCGCGATCACTACCGGAGCCGTCGTCGCGGTGGTCACGGCACGTCGACTGGCCGGGCCACTGCAGGACGTTGCCGAACGGGCGGCGAGGTTGGCAGAAGGTGATTTCCGGCCGGACCCACGACGCCACGACATTCCCGAACTCGACCGAGTGTCCGATGTCCTCGATGCAGCGACTGTCGAGATTGCCGGCCGACTGCAGCGTGAGCGAGCGCTGGTCGCGGACGTCTCGCACCAACTGCGTAGCCGACTCACCGCAGTGCGGCTGCGTCTGGACGAGTTGTCGGTGCACAGCGACCCTGATGTCGTTCACGAAGCTGAAGAAGCCATGGCCCAGGTTGATCGGCTGACGGAGGGAATCGACGAGTTGGTGCGGTCCTCGCGCAGCAGCGGTTCCGCAGCCACAACAGTCTCCGTGGTCAGCGAACTCGAAGGCGTCTGCGGGGATTGGCGGCCGCAGTTCGAGGATGCCGGACGAGCGCTCCGCTTGACCGGCGACCGCGGCGTGACAGCGTCGACAACAGGCTCTCGCCTGCGCGAAGCCGTGTCCGTTCTGGTGGACAATGCTTTTGCCCACGGCGACGGAACCTGCACGGTATCCGTTCGATTGATCGACGGAGCTCCCAAGCGCGAAGCGATGGTCTGTATCGAGGTGACCGACGAAGGCGGCGGGGTCGACAACAATCTCGCTCCGCACATTTTCGATCGAGGCTTCTCCGGGGCCGGTTCCACCGGCGTCGGGTTGGCGCTGGCGCGGGCGCTGATCGAAGCGGACGGCGGTCGGCTCGAGCTACAACGTCGAACGCCGGCACTGTTTGCGGTGTTCCTGCCGGTGGCGTCCGAAAAGCCGGTCGACGTCGGCACGCTGCGCGAACCGCGGTGACGTGAAGCGCGAATATCGCTGCGTCAGGCTTGGTCGAGTTCTTCTTCGGTGTGGTCATCGCTGACGATCTCGGCATTCTCTTCCGGGAACACGAATTTACGGAAGGACCAGAAGCGGAACACCATCTGCAGGAGATTGCCGATGATATAGGCGCTGATGAAGTCGGCGATATTCTCCGTCGTCAAGCTGACTTCGGGAACGCGCAGGTTGAAGACGTAACTCGAGATGTACAGCGGAATGAAGCTGATCACCACGCCGATCGCGCTGATGAAGAAGAACAGCGCTGCCTCGTGGGCAGGTTCGCGTCCGCCACGATTCTTGAACGACCACTCACGATTGAGGATGTACGACGCGATCACCGCGATAACGCCGGCGATGATCTTGGCGGTGATCGGCTTGGATTCGAGGATCGAGAGCTTGAGTGTGTAGAAGATGCCCGAGTCGATCAGGAAGGTGGTTCCGCCGACGATCGCGAACTTGATCAGCTCGCTGTGGCGCAGGGCAATGTCTCGGAACGGCTGGGGTATGCGGGCGATTACCCCGTCGACAAATGACACAACAGATGAGTTTACGAAAGAAAACCACGCCGTCATGGTTTTGTTCGGAAATCATCAGCAGAATCACAGACAGGGTCGGCGCTACGAAGCGCCCGCCCCGGCGCATGACTACATCCGGCGCATGACAACATAGATAGCCGTGACCGGCAATAACGACGCAGTTCAGTCCTCCCCCCGCCCGACCACCGCGCGACCGGCGAACAAGGCCATGCCTGTCGTCACCATGATCGGTGGTGGACAGCTCGCGCGCATGACTCACCAGGCAGCCGTTGCCCTCGGCCAGACGCTCCGGGTGCTGTCCGGAACGGCCGGTGAGCCGGCCGCACAGGTCAGCCCCGATGTTGTTCTCGGCAGCCACGACGACTTGGACGCGCTGCGCCGCGCCGCCGTCGGATCCACTGCGCTCACATTCGATCACGAGCAGGTTCCGACCGAACATCTCGAGGTGCTGGTGGCCGAGGGTGTCAACGTGCAGCCGCCGCCGCAGGCACTGATCTTCGCTCAGGACAAACTGCTGATGCGTCGTAAATTGGCAGAACTGGGCGCACCGGTGCCCGCGTACGCCGAGGTGACGTGGGCCGAGGACGTCGTACGTTTCGGCGCCGAGCACGGCTGGCCGGTTGTCATCAAGGCAACGCGCGGTGGATACGACGGCCGTGGTGTGTGGATCACCGACGACTCCGACGAAGCCGAGGCGATCGTCACCGAGCAGTTGGACAAGGGTGTTCCGCTGATCGTCGAGGAAATGGTGTCGATGCGCCGCGAACTGTCGGCGATGGTGGCGCGGTCACCGTTCGGTCAGGGTGCGTCGTGGCCTGTCGTGGAGACCGTGCAGCGACACGGCCAGTGCGCCGTTGTCATCGCGCCGGCTCCAGATCTGCCCGGTGCCGTTGCGGCAGAAGCGGAACAGCTTGCGTTGCGGATCGCGTCGGAGCTCGGGGTTGTCGGTGCGATGGCCATGGAACTGTTCGAGACGACCGACGGCCGTCTTGTAGTCAACGAATTGGCGATGCGCCCGCACAACTCGGGTCACTGGACCATGGACGGTGCCCGGACGTCGCAGTTCGAGCAGCACTTGCGCGCCGTTCTCGACTACCCGCTCGGCGATACGTCGCCGATTGCTCCGGTCACGGTGATGGCCAATGTTCTCGGTGCTCCCGAAGCTCCCGAGATGAGCATGGACGAGCGTGTCCACCACCTCTTCGCCCGGATGCCCGACGCCAAGATTCACCTGTACGGCAAGGGTGAGCGCAAGGACCGCAAGATCGGCCACGTCAACATCGTGGGCGGGGCAGGCTCGATCGACGACCCGAATTACGTTGCCGCAGTTCGGGAACGGGCTGAGCGGGCAGCGCACTGGCTTTCGTATGCAGTATGGACCGACGGATGGGATGTACACGGTGAGTGAGAGTATGGGCGCGCAGGTCGGCCTGATCATGGGCAGCGACTCCGATTGGCCGACGATGGAAGCCGCAGCCGAAGCGCTCGCAGAGTTCGGAATTCGCTTCGAGGTCGGTGTGGTCTCGGCACACCGCACACCGCAACGGATGCTCGACTACGCGAAGGACGCTGCCGGCCGCGGCATCAAGGTCATCATCGCCGGCGCAGGCGGAGCGGCGCACCTGCCCGGGATGGTCGCCTCGGCAACGCCGTTGCCGGTCATCGGTGTACCGGTTCCGCTGAAGTATCTCGACGGTATGGACTCGCTGCTGTCCATCGTCCAGATGCCTGCCGGTGTTCCGGTCGCGACGGTGTCGATCGGTGGAGCCCGCAACGCCGGTCTGCTCGCCGCCCGCATCCTCGGTGCCTCGGATCCCGCGCTGCAGGCAGCCATGGTGGTATTCCAGGAAAGCCTCGAGACCATGGTGCTCGAGAAGGACAAGGCGCTGCGCGAAAAGCTGCTGGGCTGAGAAGCTGCGTAGCTGAGATTTTTCATGCGTGAACGACGCGGCCTGCCGCTGACCCTGATCCGAGCTAGTCGGGGCAGCGCGCAGGCCGCATTCGTGACGCAGGTGGCGTTGCTCTATGCCCGAGTGCTGGGCGCGCGCATCACCTTCGACGACGAGTTCGGAATTTTTGTCGCCTCCGGGATGCGGCGCGGATTTGCCCGCGGCGGAACAACTCTCGGTGGTGTGTATCTGACCCGCCGGAACATTACTCGGGCAGTGCTGCGTCACGAGGCGATTCATGCCGACCAATGGGCCAGGCACGGACTGGCATTCGGGCCGAAGTACTTGCGCGAGGAACTGCGCCACCCGGGCGTGCGAAACAAGTTCGAGATCGAAGCCGGGCTGGCAGACGGCGGTTACCGCGTCTGAGTAGCGCTACTGTGGGCGGCATGGCCCGTTTTCCGACTAGTGAACGATTTGTGCGCTGGACTACGGAACACGCGCGCGGCATCGACATCACCCTGGCTTGCGCGGTCGCCTTGCTGAGCCTGGTCACCGCCGCCACAGCCGGAGTCTGGGCTGTGATCGTCTCGCTCGGCATGAGCGTCCCGTTGGCGTGGCGACGGTCCCGCCCCGAGCTGTCCGGCATGCTGATTGCCGGCTTCGCGGTACTGCACGTTCTTGTCATCGGAAACACTCTGCTCGGCTGCGCGATAGCCGTTCCGATCTCGCTGTACGCCCTCGCTGCATACGGCGCGCGGTGGAGTAGTTTCACCGGACTGGGGATCGCCTTACTCGGGTCGATCGCGGCGGAGTTCCGATACTTCGGCTACGACGGCATTTCGTTCTCCGCGCAAGTGTTTCAAGCGGTGGGCCTGATGATCTTCATGCTTGCGGTCTGGGCATTCGGAGACTTGCGGCGTGTGCGAACCAAACAACTCGAAGGTCTGACCGAACGCGCGCGACTGCTCGAACTCGAGCGAGCGCAGGAAGCCGAGATCGCCACCATCAGTGAGCGTTCGCGAATCGCCCGTGAGATGCACGACATCGTTGCCCACTCGCTCACCGTGGTGATTGCCCAGGCGGACGGCGGTCGGTACAGCGCGGCCAAGGATCCGCAGGCAGCGGTTCAGGCGTTGGAAACCATCGCGTCGACGGGGCGGGCGGCCTTGACCGACATGCGTGCGCTTCTCTCGGTGCTCCGCGAAGATCGGCCGCGAGATTTTGCGGTGATTCCCGGCGCCGGCGATATCGACGCTCTGCTGGAGGACCTGCGCCGCAGTGGACTTGATGTCACCGCGTCCGTGGCCGGAGAACCACGCGATCTGTCGGCCGGTGCCGGTCTGACCGCGTATCGCATCGTGCAGGAATCGCTGACCAACGTACTCAAGCACGCCGGACCCGGCGCCCACGCGGGCGTCGAGATCACCTGGACCGATACCGAACTCGTACTTCGCATCGCCGACGACGGACGCGGTGGTAGTGCTGCGCTTGTCGAATCCTCACCCGGTGGACAAGGCTTGATCGGGATGTCGGAACGCGCGCGGCTGCACGGCGGGACGATTACCGCCGGCCCCCAGGCAGGCGGCGGATACGCCGTGCATGCGGTGTTGCCGTACGAGAGGACCTAGGGTGTCATCCATGGACAATCCGGTGACTCCGATTGCAGTGGCTCTTGTCGACGATCAGCAATTGGTTCGAGCGGGTTTCCGGATGGTGATCGACTCACAACCCGACCTCGAAGTGGTGGTCGAGGCGTCCGACGGGCAGCAAGGCCTGAACCAGCTGGCAACTCGTCGGGTGGATGTCGTGCTCATGGACGTCCAGATGCCGAACATGGACGGGATCGAAGCGACGCGGCGGCTGCTGACTACGGCGGATGCCCCAAAGGTTGTGGTGCTCACCACATTCGACAACGACGAGTACGTGATGTCGGCCATCAGGGCAGGTGCCAGCGGATTCCTGCTCAAGGACGTGCCGCCGGAGCAGTTGCTCGACGCCATTCGCACGGTGCACCGCGGCGACGCCGTCATCGAGGCGCGGGCAACGCGGCGTCTGCTTCAGCATGTCGGACCACTCCTCGAAGGCTCAGCCCCCGAGGCGGCGTTACCCGGCGATCTCACCCCCCGGGAGATCGAAGTTCTCGAGGCCATGGCGTACGGGCTGTCGAACTCGGAAATCGCGGCCAAGTTCCATGTTTCCGAGACAACCGTGAAAACTCATGTGGGACGGGTTCTTTCGAAAACCAAATCCCGCGATCGGGTGCAGGCAGTTGTCTTCGCGTTCCAGATCGGACTGGTGCGCCGTGCTGACCTGTTGAGTGCTGATACGTAAACTTGGTACTGCAGGGCTTCGTACTGCTGAAGACTGATCCGGTGTCCTCCTGTAGGAGGATACCGGCGAGCCCGAAATCGGTCCGCGCTCCGACGCGCCCGCCCCCGGTGCTCCCATAGCGTCGTAGACATGAATCAGCATAGGAACAGCGCGCCTGCAATCACGGCGCGCGGTGTCACCAAGGTCTACGGCACCGGCGACACCGCTGTCCACGCATTGGGCGGCATCGACGTGGATTTCGGCCGCGGAATGTTCACGGCGATCATGGGTCCGTCCGGCTCCGGAAAATCGACGCTCATGCATTGCCTGGCCGGCCTCGACACGGTGACGGGTGGGCAGGTCTACCTCGGAGACACGGAGATCACCAAGCTCGGCGACACCGATCTCACCGAATTGCGCCGCGAGCGAATCGGTTTCGTATTTCAGGCCTTCAACTTGCTGCCGGTGCTGACGGCCCGCGCAAATATGGTGCTTCCGATGAAGTTGGCCGGCAGTGAACCCGAACCGGCGTGGATGGACCAAGTGGTCAAAACCCTCGGCCTGTCCCAGCGACTCGACCACCTTCCGCACGAGCTGTCCGGCGGGCAGCAGCAGCGCGTTGCGGTGGCGCGGGCATTGTTGCCACAACCGGACGTAATTTTTGCCGACGAGCCCACCGGTAATCTGGATTCACGTTCCGGTACCGAGGTTCTCGGTTTGCTCCGCACCGCCGTTCGGGAGAGTGGTCAGACCGTGGTCATGGTCACTCATGATCCGGTTGCGGCGTCGTACGCCGACCGAGTGGTGCTGATTGCGGACGGTCGTACGGCCGGGGAGATCTCCGGCCCCACCGTTGATTCGGTGATGGCCGCGATGCGCGGACTCGGGGCAGACGATCTGGGTAACGCCGGCTCGAGCAACGCCCCGCAACCGATCGGTGTCTACCGATGAGGGCACTGGCTTTTGCTCAGGCCCGGGCACATGCGGGCCGGTACGTCGCGTCGATCCTTGCCGTGGTGATCGCCGTCGGGTACATCGTCGCGACGTTGACGTTGAGTTCGACGGTGACCGCCAGCGTGCGGACATCGCTTGCTGCGCAATATAATACGACGGATGCGGTTGCGTCGGGTCCGGATGTGAACCTCGGGGCCTTGCGCAGCGTGCCGGGTGTGTCGGCAGTGGCCGAGGACGTCGCGGGATACGTCCGGGTCGACTCCGCGGAGCAAGGTGTGTCTTACGGCGATGTGCTGTCGGTTTCCGACAGCCCGCGGCTGCGTTGGCAGAGTCTCGCCCAAGGAGAGTGGCCGACCTCGCCGGGACAGGTTCTCGTGAGTGCTGATTCAGGGATTCCCCTCGGGGCCGAGATCATTGTAACTGCGGCGAATTCGGGGGAGAGCGCAGCAGATCCGAGTGCTCGGGTTGTCGGGTTTGTCGATCTGAGTGGGTCGGCGCAACGACTCGGCGGCACCAAAGTGTTTGCCACACCGGAGCAGGCTGCGACGTGGGCGGGTGACTCCGCCACCCGTGAGTTCCGCATCGTCGGTGACGGTTCGGTGACGCCTGACCAACTTGTGGAGCGGGTGGCGCACGCGCTGCCGGCGGACTCGACCGTTGTCAGTGCGGAATCCGCCACCGACGCCGCGGCAGCCGAGTACCTCGGCGGCACGGACATTCTCAGCACCGTGCTGCTGGCCTTCGGCGCGGTTGCGGTAGTGGTTGCGGCACTGGTCATCGCCAACACGTTTGCGGTCCTGCTGGCGGCCCGAACGCAGGAGCTCGCGTTGCTGCGGTGTGTGGGTGCGACCGCCACACAGGTTCGTCGCAGCATTCGGACCGAGGCTGCCGCAGTTGGTGTGATCGCATCGATCCTCGGAGTGGGACTGGGCATCGGATTGGCGGCCACGATCGGTGCGGTGGCCACTGCTGCGGACGTACCGGTACCGCTGTCGACTCTGACCGTCACACCGGTGACCCTGTTGGTCGGACTGGTGGTCGGCATCGTGATGACGATGGTTGCAGCGTCGGCACCCGGCCGTGCGGCAACCCGGTTGTCGCCCTTGGCGGCCCTGGTACCGATGGAGTCGAAGCCCGAACACGTGGCAGCCTCGGTGATTCGGGTTGCCTTCGGCATCGTTGCACTACTCGGCGGTATCGCGGCGACAGTAATGGGTGTGATCGGGCAGCAGGTGATGGTGGCAACAGTCGGTGGCTTGCTCTCGTTTGTCGGCATCGCGGCCCTGGCAGGGCGGATCGTGCCTGCGTTGATCACAGCGGCCGGTGGTGTCCTCGGGCGGATGATCGGCTCGGTGGGCGAACTCGCAGCGGGCAACGCCGGCCGGAATCCGCGTCGAACCTCTGCGACAGCACTGGCTTTGCTGATCGGAGTGGCATTGACGAGCACCATGGCGGTGGGTATCGCCACGGTGAAAGACGCTGCGCCGGTGGCGATGGACAACCAGTTTCCGGTCGATGTCATGGTGAGCAGTTCCGGATCCGCGTCACTGCCGGAGGCTCTGGGTACCGACATCGGCGCGATAGCAGGAGTCCGTGCCGTCAGCGGCCTGGTAAATGCAGATCTGATGCTCGACGGGCACGGGACTCTGCAGGGGTACGGGGTGGACGCGGCGCAGGTGAAAGACGTTCTGCGTACCGATATTTCAGTTCCGGCTCCCGGCCAACTCGTGCTATCGCGAGCCGACCTGACCGACTACGGACTTGGTGCCGGTGATACCGTCACGCTGCGCGGAGATCGTGGACCATTCACCGTGAGTGTGATCGAGGGTGTGAAAGGGCAACCTGCACTGGTGGATCGAGCAGACCTAGCGGCGGTGTCCACCCCGACCATCGACGGTTACTGGGTCAGACTGGGCACCTCCACCGACGAAGAGGCGCTCGCCGTCACCGACCGCATCACCGAACTCGCGCGGCAGATCGCGCCGGGTAGCGACGTTCAAGGTATGACAGAGATGCGTTCGGCGATCGATTCGATCCTCGACACCATGCTGATGGTGGTTGCGGGCCTGCTGTCGGTTGCCATCCTGATCGCGCTGATCGGCGTCGGGAACACCCTGGCGCTCTCCGTTCTCGAGCGGCGCCGCGAATCCGGACTGTTGCGCGCACTCGGACTGACCAGGAAGGGAATTCGAGCGATGCTGATCTGGGAAGCGCTGTTGGTCGCAGGAGTCGCGTCGGTGATCGGTGTTGTCTTCGGTCTGGTGTTCGGAGTCGCGGGAACGGCGTCTGTTTTCGGGCTTGGCGACGTGTCGCTCGGCGCCGTGCCCTGGGCGCAGTTGGTGGCCATCACCTTGATCGGCGGTGTGGCCGGAGTGATCGCCTCACTCCTGCCTGCCCGCCGAGCCGGGATGGTCTCACCCGTCAGCGCACTGTCGAGTTGAGTGCGGTCAGAACTGCTTCGTGACCTTCTCGGTGCCCACTCGGCGCGCGGTAACATCCGCGTCCGGGTGGGCTACCTGCACGAGCGACGCGCCGGCGGCCAGCACCGACAGCAGTCCGTCGATCAGTTCTTCAGCCGAATCCCACGACGCGCTGGACATCACACGATCCGACGACGTGAGTTCGCGGGCGGCGGCGGATTCCGTTGCCGCGCGCACGGTTTCCGCAACCGATCGGCCTTCCAGGGCTGCTCCGGCGCCCGCGGCGCGGAACTGATCGCCATGCACTCGGATGGACGTCGCGTAGTCGGCAACCCCGATCGGCAGGTCGCTCAGGCCCTTGCCGAATGCGTCGAGGGACAGCGCCGCGACCTCAGGGACATCGGCGACGTCATCGAGTCGATCCGCCGTCACGAAAGCAAGTTCGGCGTCGGACTCGGGGGAGAGGACAACCTCGCACCCGGCCCACCACACACCGAGTAGGACGGCAACGCTCTGCCAGTGGGCCGGCAGCAGCACCGCAACTTTTGCTCCCGGCTCGAGAGCAAACTCGTCGCGCACCATGTTTGCGGTCTTGGCAGCCCAATTCATCAGGGTGCTTGCCGACAACTCGATGCGCTCGCCGCTCGCATCGTCGTAGTACGTGACCCGTGGTCCGGCAGGGTCGGCCGCGAGGATCGGTCCGAGGAGTGCGTCGGTCAGATTGTCGGCAGATGAAGGCATCCGCTCAGTTTACGCAGAGTATTAATTCACACAGCGGGGTCCGCTGGATGCGGCGTCGATCGGCGGTCCGGCGGGAGCGGGAGTCGGACTGGTCTCGGTTGTGCTCGCCGAGTCCGGTGTCCCGGAAGCTGAAGTCGAGCCGGAATCCGTTGGTGACACGGAATCGGCGGACGTGGGACCGGAGTAGTCCGAGGCGAGAACAACTCGAACGGTGTTCGAGGGCAACGACGAATCCGCTTTTACGGTCAAGCCGCCCAATACCTCGGCGACGGCAAGGGCTGCGTCGTCGTCCTTGGACTTCGCAAAGACCGTTGACTCGGATACGTCTGCACCGGTGTTGTTTCCGACTTCGCCTTCCCGGTAGCCGAGTGCGCTCAGTGCTTCGGAGACTCCGCTCGCGAGTCCGCCGATATCGCTGGCGTTAGCTACGTCGACGGTGAATTTCGAGGCATCGACGGTAGGCGCCGCCGAGGTGGTTTCTTCTTCCTCGACCTCTGCGCCGACGAGGTTCGCGATGTACTTCTTCACCTCTTTCGGATCGACCTTGACGATCGACTCGCCGTAGTCGGTCATACCGTTGATGTCGAGCACCGGGATGGTTTCGAACTGAACCTTGCCGCCCGCCAAATTTTGCAGTTGCTTCGCGAATTCGATGATGTCCCAGTCGTCGTCGATCACCACCGAGCGTGACACGGCGTTGGTCAACGAACTGAGCTTGCCGGGATCGCTGAGTGTTTTCGCGCTGAGGACCTGGCTGACAAGGGAAGCCATGAACACTTGCTGACGCACGATGCGGTCGAGGTCGCCGCGGGGAAGATCGTGACGTTGCCGGACAAAGCTGAGGGCGTTCGATCCGTCGAGAGTCTGTTGGCCGGCCGGAAAATTGGCGCCGGAGAGAGGCTCGTTCACGGCCGCGTTGAGGCATACGTCGACGCCACCCACAGCATTGGTGAGCAGAACGAATCCGAGCAGGCCGACCTCGGCGTAGTGGTCGACGGTGATTCCGGTCAGGTTCGCGACGGATTCGATGAGTGCTTCGCGGCCCGCTTCAGTGGATTTGCGGTCCGACTCCGATTCGCTTGCTCCGTTGTTGACCAGCCGCAGACGCTCGGTCTCCTTGGTTGCTCCGAAGGCTCCGTTGATCTTCGACATGCCGATGCCGGGAACATTGACGTACGCGTCGCGGGGAATGGAGATCGCGGTGGCGGAACTGCCGTCGTTGGGAACGCGGATCAAGATGATCGTGTCGGTGTTGGACGCAACTTCCTCACCGGCCCGTAGCGAATCCAGCTCGTTTTGGCTCAGGGGATTTCCGTGCGCATCCGTTCGGCTGTCGGTTCCCACCATGAGGATGTCGATGGCGCCGTCCTTGCCGCCGCCCAAGCCGAGTCCGCTGGCGGTGGCCAGGGAATTGCGCAGTGAGTCCACTCCGCGCCAGGCAAAGCCGGTAACCAGTAACACCAGGACCGACACGACGGCGACGGCGATCCGGCCTGGGCTGGTCTTTGCTCGACTAGGCGCAGGCTGCGGACGCACGCGGCGTTGTGGTTGCTGGTGTGACACCCATCCAGGTTACTGGTCTACTCACGTCAGGTCGGGTACCTGGCGACGGCGTGCCAAACTGACGGGTATGACTAATATCCTGCTCACAGGGGCGCGCGGCCAGCTTGGAAGTCGTATCGAATCGCTTGCGCTCTCGGCGGGTCGAAGCGTTGTCGCTCTGGGTTCAGCACAGTTGGACATCACCGATCGTGGTGCGGTCGACAAAGCGCTGACGTCCGATGTTCTCTCACCCGAGACGGTGGTGATCAACTGCGCCGCGTACACGGCAGTGGATGCAGCGGAGTCGGATGAGGCGGCGGCCACGGCAGTGAACGAGACCGGGCCGAGCAACCTGGCATCGGCCTGCGCGCGGGCGGGTGCCCGATTGATCCACGTCTCCACCGACTACGTCTTTCCTGGTGACGCTCACAGCCCGTACGAGGTCGATGCGCCGACAGGGCCGTCGACGGTCTACGGCCGCACGAAGCTTGCGGGCGAGGAAGCCGTGCGCAAGTCCGGCGCTGATTCTGTGATCGTTCGCACCGCCTGGGTCTACTCGGGTGAGGCCGGTGATTTTGTCGGCACGATGCGCCGCCTCGAAGGTGAACGGGACTTTATCGACGTCGTCGACGATCAGATCGGTTCGCCCACGTACAGCGTCGATCTGGCGGCCGGTCTGTTGGAACTGGCGTCACGTCCGTTCACGGGCACTTCGACACTGCACGCGACCAACGACGGGCAGGCCAGTTGGTTCGATCTGGCGCGCGCGGTGTTCGAGGAGATCGGTGCCGATCCGAATCGGGTTCGCCCGTGCACCAGCGCCGCATTTGTCCGCCCGGCGCCGCGCCCCGCGTACTCGGTGTTGTCCGGTGACGCGTGGGCGGCCGCGGGCCTGAGCCCGTTGCGCCCGTGGCGTGAGGCGCTTCACGACGCAATCGCGTGAGCAAAGTTCAGATGGAGCGCTCCGGGCGGCTAGGCTGACCGGCGTGAGTCCCAAGCTGGCCGTGGTAACGGTGACGTACTCGCCCGGCGAGCATCTCGAGAACTTTTTGAGCACACTCGCCGAGGCGACGACAGAAAAACCCCAGGTCATCATGGCCGACAATGGGTCGACCGACGGAACTCCCGAGGCCGCCGACAGCAAGTACGAACACGTTCGTCTGCTCCGTACCGGTGGAAATATCGGGTACGGAGGCGCGATAAATCGGGCTGTCGCGGAGATCGATCCGGCTGTCGAATTCATCGTGATTTCCAATCCGGACGTCCAATGGAGCCCCGGTTCACTCGACAAATTGGTGGCTGCGGCAAATCGGTGGCCAAGGGCCGGTGCGCTGGGGCCCAAGGTCCTCGAACCCGACGGCAGCGTGTATCCGTCGGCGCGATCGGTTCCCGACATCACTTCCGGTGCGGGACACGCAATTCTGGGCACGGTGTGGCCGAAGAATCCGTGGACGACTCGCTACCGCCAGGAGAACGAGGCGCTCACCGAGCGCGCGGTCGGCTGGTTGTCCGGTTCGTGCCTGCTCGTTCGCCGCGCCGCCTTCGACGCCATCTCCGGGTTCGACTCCCGTTACTTCATGTACATGGAGGACGTCGATTTCGGTGATCGCCTCGGGAAAGCGGGTTGGCTCAACGTGTTTGTGCCCTCTGCGGAGGTAACTCACGCGAAAGGGCATGCGGCAGGGCGTCATCCGGAGTTGATGCTGCCGGCACACCACCGCAGTGCCTACCGTTTCCAAGCCGATCGCCATCCACATTGGTGGCAGGCCCCGCTGCGTCTGGCACTGCGCGGCGGCCTGGCGCTTCGTTCCAAGATCGCCGTCGCATCCGCAGTGCGAGCTCGCACAGATCACCAGACCGATGACACTTCAGTTTCGAATCCCAGGGGACAACAACGATGACCGAACCTACTCCGACCGACGCGGTAATCCTGGTAGGCGGCAAGGGCACTCGCCTGCGCCCCCTGACCTTGTCGGCTCCCAAGCCGATGTTGCCGACGGCCGGTCTGCCGTTCCTGACGCACCTGCTCGCGCGGATCGAAGCTGCGGGCATCAAGCACGTCGTGCTCGGTACGTCGTTCAAGGCAGAGGTGTTCGAGGACTACTTCGGTGACGGATCGAAGATGGGCCTCGAGATCGACTACGTGTTCGAGAACGAACCGCTCGGCACCGGCGGTGGTATCCGCAACGTTCTTCCGAAACTTCGCGGCGACAACATCATGGTGTTCAACGGCGACGTACTCGGCGGCACCGATCTGAACGCGATCCTCGACACACACACGAAAACGGATGCGGACGTCACGCTGCACCTCGTACGAGTCGGCGATCCGCGAGCGTTCGGCTGTGTACCCACCGACGAAGACGGTCGGGTGTCCGCGTTCCTGGAGAAGACCCAGGATCCGCCGACCGATCAGATCAACGCCGGTTGTTACGTCTTCAAGCGCGAGATCATCGAGCAGATCCCCGAGGGTCGCCCGGTGTCGGTCGAGCGCGAGGTGTTCCCGAACCTGCTGGCCGAGGGCAAGCGCGTCTTCGGTCACGTCGACACGTCGTACTGGCGTGACATGGGCACTCCGGAGGACTTCGTGCGCGGTTCAGCCGACCTGGTTCGCGGTATCGCGCCGTCACCCGCACTCGAGGGCCCGCGCGGCGAGTCCCTGGTGCATCCCGGTGCCGGTGTGGCTCCCGGAGCTGTGTTGATCGGCGGCACGGTTGTCGGACGCGGCGCAGAAGTGGGCGCAGGCGCCCGCCTCGACGGCGCAATCCTGTTCGACGGCGCCGTGGTGGAAGCCGGGGCAGTTGTCGAGCGATCGATCCTCGGATTCGGTGTTCGGGTGGGACCCCGCGCACTCGTCCGCGACGCGGTGATCGGCGACGGTGCCGATATCGGCGCTCGCTGCGAATTGCTCCGCGGCGCTCGGGTGTGGCCGGGTGTGACGCTGCCCGACGGCGGCGTGCGTTTCAGCACAGATGTGTGATTGTTGAGCTTCGCAACTGGAATAATGGCCGGATGACTTCATTTCCGAGCCGCTACGTCGCCCTCGGTGATTCGTTCACCGAGGGCGTCGGCGACACAGACGACAGATTCCCCAACGGACTACGAGGTTGGTCCGAACGCGTCGCGGAGCAGTTGGCAATCGGCAACCCGGATTTCCGATACGCCAATCTGGCGATTCGTGGTCGACTACTCGGTCCGATCGTCGACGAGCAGCTGGGGCCCGCGCTGGCGCTGAAGCCGGACCTCGTGACGATCTACGCCGGCGGCAACGACATGATGCGCCCCAAGCTGGACCTCGATGCCGTAGTCGCTCGCTACGACACCGCGATTGCCGCGCTCACCGAATCCGGTGCTCGCGTAGTGATGTTCACCGCCTACGACACCGGATGGTCGGCGTTCTTCGGCAAACTCCGTGGCCGGATGGCCATTTACAACGAATTGGTGCGCGAAGTCGCTGATCGACACGGCGCGACCATCGTCGACTTCTGGCGGTTCGCCGAATATCAGGATCTGCGGATGTGGGACTTCGACCGCCTGCACATGTCACCTGCCGGGCATCAGAACATGGCCGCTCACGTGCTCGACGCCATCGGTGTGGACCACACTCTCACCGCGCCGGATCTCGGTCCCGTGCCGGCGCAGTCGAAGATCGAGGCCAGGCGCGAAGACCGTCAATGGACCCGAGAGTTCCTGGTGCCGTGGCTGGCTCGGCGCGTCAAGGGCGTCTCCTCGGGTGACGGAGTCAGCGCCAAGCGGCCCGAGTTGGCCCCCGCTTTTCAAGCCTGAAGGTTCAGACCTGAAGGCGCAGTCTCGCCAGCGAGACCATGTGGTTGACGCTCTCGTGTTCGGCATTGGCTGGGAGGGAATCGACGGGCCACCACTGCAGGTCCGTCGACTCCTCGCTGCGCACGATCGGTGAGTTGTCCGGTGCCACAACAAGAAACCTCAGGTCGAGGTGCCGGGTCGGGACGCCGAGTGAACACGTGATGGGGTGCGTGTGTGCGGAAAGAAGTGCGGGGTCGATGCGCAGATCGTGAATTCCCGATTCCTCGCGAGCTTCCCGCAAGGCGGAATCGATCACAGTGTCATCAGTCGGTTCGCAGTGTCCGCCGAGCTGAATCCACTTCCCGACACGCGGATGCAGAGTGAGCAGGACGTGATTCAGGCTTTCGTCGACAACGAGCGACGACGCGGTGATGTGCCCCGGCACATGACGACGAAGGCATCCGTCTGGTGCGGAGTCGAGAAAAGCCAACATGGTGTGACGGAGGGACTCGTCGTGCGCTGACGGCGTAGGCCATTGTTCCAGAACACCTTTGGCGGACCTGTGCAGAGTCTCTGCGCTCACCTACATCTCCACCAATGCGTCACCGGCTGCGGGAGCCGTACGGGGAGTGAGCGGTTCGAGGGGGTGACCGACAGCGACGGCGCCGAGCGGTTGCCAATCGGCGGGCACGCCCAGATGTTCGCGCACCGTGTCGGCGGCAAAGATCGTCGAACCGATCCAGCAGCTCCCGATCTCACGGGTCGCGAGCGCAACCAGCAAGCCCTGCACCGCCGCTCCCGCCGCCACGGTGAACATCGTGGACTCCGCAGCGGTGCGGCGCTCGTCCGGGTAGCTGTGCGCGCCGTCGGGGACGCAGAACGGGATGACAACTTCAGGGGCGTCGAACAGGATGTTGCCACGCGCGACGCGGGCCTGCGCGGATTCCTCGGTGCGTCCGTCGGCGCGCAGATCGGTGAGCCACTTCTCGCGTAGTGCTTCCAACAGTTGCTTGCGAATAGTGTTGGTGCGCAACCAGACAAAGCGAACGGGTCGGGTGTGGTGCGGCGCCGGCGCGGTCAACGCCTCGGCGATGGACAACCGAATCGCGTCGGCGTCAACAGGTTCCTCGCTGAACGCGCGAATCGAACGGCGCAGAAGCAACGACTGGCCGCGGCCCATCGCCGTGGCTTCGGCCGTGCCGAGCCAGAACAGATCGTCGGCACCGCGACGGATGAGATCCTGCGCTGTGGAACCGTTGTCCTGGAATCGCAAGCCGCGTACGACGGCAACCGGTACTCCGCCGAGCTTGCCCTTGACCAGATCGCCGGCAGCCGCGATTTCGTCGGCAACGGCGATCTCGGTCACGATCAGATCGTTACCCTGGCTGTCCTGCGCTCCGAGGTAACCGTGCAACACCGGGATTCCGGCGGCGCCGATCGCGGCGTCGGTCTGCCCGTTGCGCCACGCGCGGCCCATGGTGTCCGTCACCACGACGGCGACGGACTTACCGGCGGCATCGAGGAACCGAGCGCGCAGCGCGGCGGCACTCGCGTCGGGATCGACGGGAAGCAAAGCCAACTCGCCGCCGTCGACGTTGGAGCCGTCGATGCCGGATGCGGCCTGAACGATTCCGAGCTTGTTCTCCGTGATGAGGGTTCGGCCCTTACGCGCTACGACGCGTACGGCTTCCTGATCGACGAGTACACGCCGCGCGGCATCGCGCTCGTCGGGGTCGGTCGGGGACGAGACGATGCGGCCTTCGACCTTCGAGAACACTTTGCTCGTCACGACAAGGACGTCGCCGTCGCGGATCCACGGTGTTGCCTCGATGAGGGCAGCAGCCAAATCGTCCCCCGGACGGAACTCCGGAAGACCATGGACGGGAATCACTTCGATGGCTGCGCCGGGCGAGTGATCGCCGGGTGCCTGATCGGTCGTGTTTGTTGTCACAGCGACACTCCGGCGATATCGAATGCGGTGGCCACCATCTCGGCGGTGGCCGCGGGCGAGGACATGATCAGTGGGACGGCGCGCACATCCACACCGTCGACGTCGGCGGTGTCACCCTCGTCGATCAGCCAGCCGTCGAGGATGCCGTTGATCGACCGGGCGCCGTAATGGCGACCGATTGCTTCGGATGTCGTCTCGACGCCGATGACGTCGAGGCACTCGTCGGCCATTCCGCGCAACGGTTTTCCGCCGATCACGGGGGAGAGTCCGATCACTTTGGCTGCGGTGGTGCGCAGTGCACCACGAATGCCTGGCACCGCCAGAATCGCGCCGACACTGACAACCGGGTTGGACGGAGCGATCAGGACGACGTCCGCGTTCTCGATCGCCTCGAGCACTCCCGGGGCCGGCTTCGCCTGTTCGGCACCGACGTGAGCAAAGCTGTGGGTCGGGACGTGTGCGCGGTGACGTACCCACCACTCCTGGAAATGGATCGCTTTCTGCTCGCCGTCCTCCGGGTCGGTGATCACGACGTGCGTTTCGCTGCGGTCGTCACTGACGGGGATGAGGTCAACGCCGGGATTCCAACGATTGCACAACGCTTCGGTAACTGCGGAGAGCGGATAGCCCGTTCTGAGCATCTGGCTGCGGATCAGATGGGTGGCGATATCGCGGTCGCCGAGCCCGAACCAGTCCGGCTTTGCGCCGTACGCGGCGAGCTCTTCTTTTGCGTTCCAACTCTCGCCCTTGTGGCCCCATCCGCGCTCGGTGTCGATGCCGCCGCCGAGGGTGTACATGCAGGTATCGAGGTCGGGGCAGATACGCAGCCCGTGCATCCAGACGTCGTCGCCGACGTTGACCACGGCTGTGATCCGGTGTGGGCCTTGATATTTCTCGAGCGTTTCACCACCGGAGATGCCGAGTGCGTGTTGCACTCCTTGGAGGAAACGAGCTCCGCCGACGCCGCCAACCAATACAGTCACGTTCACTTGACAAAGACTAGGCGGTGCTCGGCTTGCCGTGTCCGCTGGGCGGTGTGTCAGATGTAAAACTCGGGCCGGAATACTAATGGATTCCTGTTCATTAGCTTGACCGCGACACGCTGGACGTGTGTAATCTCAAATGTGTCATTCCACCGATGTCGGCGAGTTTGCCTGCAGCGGGACCACATTCGAACGTAGTTTCGAGTGGTCAACGGGGTGGGGTTGAAATGGGTTGAAATACGGAGTGAAATTCTGCGCTATTACAGGTGAGGAGGCGGAACGATGCCCAATGAAAATGTCGAGATCAGTGCTCTGGCAATGACAGTGAGCTACGAACCGCAGACCGATTCCCAAGCAGGCGCAGCAGAAGGTGCCTGCAGTGATATCGAGGCGGTGACTGCTCGGCCTGTGCTGAGTCTGGTGACCGGCTTCGAGGAACTGTTCGACACCATCGAGGATCAATGGCAGGAACGCGCACTCTGTGCGCAGACCGATCCTGAGGCGTTCTTCCCTGAAAAGGGTGGATCTACTCGGGAAGCCAAGCGAATTTGCCTCGGCTGTGAGGTTCGTGACGAGTGCCTCGATTATGCACTCGCCAACGACGAACGGTTCGGAATCTGGGGAGGGTTGTCGGAGCGCGAGCGTCGACGTCTCAAGCGGGGGATCATCTGATCTGCTGCTGAATCGGTTCGGTCAGCGTCGGGGCTGACGGGACGGTCTGCGAAAAGTCTTGACCTGCAACGGGGAATTGCAGGTCGTGCACAGACTTTCAGAGGTATTTGCTTAAGGGACATGGGCTTTCGGCCCTAGCCTGCAGAGTACTTAGTCCTCTTCGGGTGCCTAGTCTTTTTCAGGTGCCTAGTCTTCTTCAGGGAACGTCGGATCGATCACTGATGGATCGACGCCGAGGAACGTACTGACTTGATGCACCAGCACGTCGTGAACCAGATCCGTGAGTTCGTCCGGATTCTTGGCACGCTGCTCCAACGGTCGACGGAACAACACAATTCGCGCACGTGTCGTCTTGCCGTGGCGATCGATGCCGGCGGGGATCAAACGTGAGAGTGGGACAGGTCCGTCCGCGACAACTTCCGGTGGCCAGTTCACCGAATCCGGATCGCGGGCAAAAATCTTCGGAACCTCGTCTACGGCGATGTCGAGTTTCTTCAGCCGGTCGTGCCATGCCAGGTCGACCGGAGCAAACGCCTCCATCACGAGGAGATCGAATTTCTCCGCTCGGGTTCGCCGTGCCGGAACTTCCGGCGGCAACAAAGGTCCGCGCAGGCCGCGGCCGTGCCGTTCGATCGAACGGGTGGTGATCGACCGTCTGCGGGGGGAGCGTGACATGGCGTCGAGATTACGACAGTGACGCTCCGTCGGTGTGTCCGAGTAGGTTCCCGCCGCGGGGAGGGCTAGGCTCCGTACCTGTGAGATCTCTGCGTCGCTGCTGCCGCCCCGGGTGCAAGAACCCCGCCGTCGCGACGTTGACGTATGTCTACTCGGACTCCACTGCGGTAGTCGGTCCTCTCGCGACCGTCGCTGAACCGCACTCGTGGGATCTGTGTGACAACCATGCGTCGCGTATCACGGTCCCGAAGGGCTGGGAAATGGTCCGGTACGAGGGTGGATTCTCGACCAGCACTCCGGACGAAGACGATTTGACCGCTCTTGCCGAAGCTGTCCGTGAGGCAGGTTTCGGCGACCGCGCCAAGGGACGTGAGGACACCGGCGTGTCCGCAGGCGACGACGCCCGTTCCGTCGCGCCTCCCGCGGTTCGCACCGGTCGTCGCGGTCACCTGCGTGTTCTGCCGGATCCGTCGGCCTGAACTTCCGGCCGCTTTTGCCTGACATCCCGTAGTCACGCGTGAAGCATTAGGCTTGCTCAGAACTTCCAGCGTCTTGCGAACTTCCAGTGTCCCGGTCGAAAGATCCGACGGGATGCGCACACAAGGAGAATGAATTCAGTGGGGCGAACAGCCGAGTCGGTTGCTGCAATCATCAAGGCGTACGACGTCCGTGGCGTGGTGGGTGAGCAGATCGACGAAGATTTTGTCCGCGATGTCGGCGCGTCGTTTGCCCGCTTGGTTCGGGACGAGGAGGGCGCTGCATCGACTGTGGTGATCGGGCACGACATGCGTGAGTCCTCACCCGCGCTGTCGGCCGCGTTCGCCGAGGGTGTCGTCGCGCAGGGACTCGACGTAGTACACATCGGACTGGCGTCCACCGACGAGCTCTATTTTGCTTCCGGGTTGTTGAACTGCCCCGGTGCGATGTTCACGGCAAGCCACAACCCTGCGAAGTACAACGGCATCAAGTTGTGCCGGGCGGGTGCGAAGCCAGTCGGTCAGGACACCGGTCTTGCTGTCATCTCCGGTGAGGTCGTCTCCGGAGTTCCCGAGTTCGACGGTCCGGCCGGCGCGGTCAGCAGCCGCGATGTGCTCGACGAGTACGCAAGCTACTTGCGTGGGCTGGTCGACCTGTCCGAGATGCGCGCGATGAAGGTTGCCGTCGATGCGGGTAACGGGATGGGCGGACACACAGCGCCCGCCGTCTTCGGCCCGATGCCGCTCGACGTGCTGCCGCTGTACTTCGAATTGGACGGCTCGTTCCCCAATCACGAAGCGAACCCGCTCGATCCGGCCAACCTGGTCGATCTGCAGGCGTACGTCCGTGAGACGGGCGCAGATGTCGGTCTTGCCTTCGACGGTGACGCGGACCGTTGCTTCGTGGTCGACGAAAAGGGTGACCCGGTGTCCCCGTCCGCCGTGACGGCACTGGTTGCCCAGCGCGAGTTGGCAAAAGAGCCCGGCGCGTCGATCATCTACAACCTCATCACCTCGCACGCCGTGCCGGAACTGGTCACCGAATTGGGTGGCGTTCCGATCCGCACCCGTGTCGGCCATTCGTTCATCAAGCAGCAGATGGCCGAAACGGGCGCAGTCTTCGGCGGCGAGCATTCCGCTCACTACTACTTCCGCGATTTCTGGGGTGCCGATTCCGGCATGCTGGCTGCTCTGCACGTGCTGGCCGCACTCGGTGAGCAGGACCGGCCGCTGTCTGAACTGATGGCCGAGTACACCCGGTACAGCGCTTCCGGCGAGATCAACTCGACCGTTGCCGATGCGGCCGATCGAACGGCTGCGGTCCTCGCCGCCTTCGCGGACCGCACAGAATCCGTCGACCGCCTCGACGGTGTCACGGTCAACTTGTCCGGTAATGCGTGGTTCAACCTGCGGGCATCCAACACCGAACCGTTGCTCCGACTCAACGTCGAAGCTCCGACGCAGGCCGACGTCGACGCGTTGGTCGGCGAGATTCTGGCGATCGTTCGAGGCTGAGTTCATTTTTCTGCCCGATTGGTTTGTCGGCGCGTCGGCCGCCTGGGATAGTTGGGGGACTATCCGCGCACGCGGTGCTGCGGTCGATGTTGGTTGCGAGAGAAGTTGTTACGGAGAAGGGGGTGCGGTGAGATGACAGCGCCGACACCGCTCCTCGACCTCGACGACAGTGACGCATTGTCAGCTGCCGATTCCGAGGGGTTACTGCGTTCGGTAGCCATGGGGGGCGCACAGATTCGTTCGACGGCTTCGGCGGTCGCGGAAGGCTCGCTCGATCGGTTGGCCGGGCTGCGCCCACGAAGCATCGTGTTGATCGCGGGATCGGCCGGTGCCAGACACGCCGCCCGGATCGCCGTTGCCCTGCTCGGCAATGCTGTGCCGTGCCCGCTGGTGCTGCTCGACCGGACGCCGTCGTGGGTCGGCCCCCTCGACGTCGTGGTGGTTGCGGGAGACGACGCGGGGGATCCGCGCCTGGTGGAGTCCGTCGACGGGGCGGTGCGCCGCGGCGCAGAAGTTGTTGTCGCGGTTCCCGAAGAGGGACCGATGAGGGCAGCGGCTGCCGGGCGCACTATGACCCTGCCGCCGCGTGTGTTCACTGCTCCGCGCCACACGATGATTCGCTTTCTCGCGGTCTTCGTTGCCGTGGTTGCCGCGATCGAGAACCGCGACAAGGGTGAAGCCGGACCGTCGTCCCTCGATCGGATCGCGGACGCCGTCGACGCCGAAGCCATCAGCGACGGGTTGTCCAACGAGGTGTTTCACAATCCAGCCAAATCCTTGGCTGCCAGAATGCGCGATCGCCGACTGGTCGTGTGCGGCAGCGGCGCGGTCGCCACTGCGCTTGCCGACTATGCAAGCGCGTCGCTTCTGGCATCGGGATGCTCCGCGGCCTCCGGTGAACTGTCGGATGTGATCGCAGCGGCACGGGCCCTCTTCGCTCCGCCGTCAAGGGCCCCCGATTCGGTTTTTCACGATCCCTTCTTCCACGATCCGGAGCTCGACGGCCCGTTGCCGATCGACCCGGTTCGGGCATTCGTTTTTGCCATGGAAGCGGGACGCGGCGAGGTTGTGCGACGCATGGATGCGCTGGCCGATGCGGATCTGGTGATCGCAGCAGACGAGGACAGCGCCAATACGGGGGTATCGGAAGTGGAACAGGTGTTTGTCTTGGCATCGAGAGTGGACATGGCGTCCGCATACGTGCAGTTGACGGGTGGGCCGCGCTAGTGCACGAACTCGAGGGCGCTCTGCGGTCCTACGCCTGGGGGTCACGTACGGCTATTGCCGAACTTCGTGGGCTTCCCGTGCCGTCCGCACATCCTGAGGCGGAATTGTGGCTGGGCGCGCATCCGGGCGATCCTGCGCGCGTCGTCACCGACGATGGCAGTGAGTCGTTACTCGACGTGCTCGGCCGGGACCCGGCGCGGCAACTGGGTGAGCAGAACATCGAGGCCTTCGGTGAACGCTTGCCGTTCCTGCTCAAGCTGTTGGCAGCAGAGGAACCGCTGTCATTGCAAGCGCATCCGAGCGCCCGCCAGGCAGAAGAGGGCTTCCGCCGGGAAAACGCCCTCGGTGTTCCGATTGACGCACCCGTCCGCAATTACAAGGACGGCAGCCACAAGCCGGAACTGGTCGTCGCCCTGAGCACGTTCGAAGCGCTCGCGGGATTCCGCGAACCGACGAGGACTGTCAAGATGCTGCGCGCACTGGCGGTGCCCGAACTGGAGCCGTACATCGGTCTCCTTGAAGGACAACCGGATTCGGACGGCCTGCGGGCGTTGTTCACAACGTGGATAACCTTGCCGTCCACCGCGCTCGGAACATTGTTGCCGGCCGTCCTCGCGGGATGCATCGGTTACGCGTCGTCGCGAGACGCGGAATTTGCCGCGGAGATCCGCACCGCGCTCGAACTCGGCGAATCGTATCCGGGTGACGCCGGCGTGCTGGCTGCGTTGCTGTTGAACCGGGTCACCCTCGAACCAGGTCAGGGAATCTTCCTGGCCGCCGGAAACCTGCATGCCTATCTGCACGGACTGGCTGTCGAGATCATGGCGAACTCCGACAATGTTCTACGCGGCGGGCTTACCCCCAAATACGTCGATGTGCCCGAGTTGCTTCGGGTCCTCGACTTCAACGGATCCGACATCACGATTCTCGACCCGTCGCCGCACGCGGGCAGCGCGGACATCGTCTATCCGACGCCCGCTCCGGAATTTCGGCTCACGCGTATCGAATTGGGTGCAGACCTGACGGACAGCGTCGTTCCGGCTGGGGATCCGCGCATCCTGATCTGCACCGAGGGTTCGGTCACGGTGCGCTGTGGGACTGGCGAACTGGAACTCGATCGTGGCCGCGCAGCCTGGATTTCCGCTGACGAACCCATCGCGACAATCTCTCCCCGAAGCACAAAGGCACAGGTTTTCAGCGCCACGGTTGGCCGATAACCGTGTCGGCAGAAGGTGGAAAGAAAGCAATCCTGGCCGCATTGGGGGCTAATGCCGGAATTGCCGTAGCCAAATTCGCGGGATTCCTGATCACCGGGTCGTCGTCGATGCTTGCCGAGTCGGTGCACTCCGTTGCCGACACGTCCAATCAGGGACTGCTGCTGCTCGGGCAGAAGAAGGCCGAGAAGGAAGCCGACCAACTGCACCCGTTCGGATACGGGCGCAATCGGTACTTCTACTCGTTCGTGGTTGCGCTGGTGCTCTTCACTTTGGGTTCACTGTTCGCGATCTACGAGGGCATTCACAAGATCCAGCATCCGGAGGAACTCAACTCGGCGTTTGTAGCCGTTGTCATCCTGGTCATCGCCATGTGCCTGGAAGGGTTCAGTTTTTACACCGCGATGAAGGAATCTCGTCCGCTGAAGGGAAACGCGTCGTGGTGGTCGTTCATCCGTACGTCGCGCAGTCCTGAACTGCCGGTTGTCCTCCTCGAGGACACCGGCGCACTGATCGGACTGGTGCTGGCACTGGGCGGCGTCGGCCTGACGATGGTGACCGGCAATCCGGTTTTCGACGGCATCGGCACCCTGTGCATCGGCGTGCTCCTCGGCATCATCGCGATCGTCCTGATCGTCGAAATGCAATCCCTGTTGATCGGGGAAGGCGCGACCAGCGTCGAAACCGATCTCATCCTGGCCGCGTTGGTCGACGGAACCCGCATCGAACGAGTCATCCACTGCAAGACCCAGTACCTCGGTCCCGAGGAGATTCTTGTTGCGGCGAAGGTTGCCGTTCCGCTCGGTTCGACCATCTCGGATGTCGCGACCGCAATCGACGAGGCCGAAGCGCGCGTGCGTGCTGCTGTTCCGGCGGCACGCGTGATCTACATCGAACCGGATCTGGACAAACTGGTCACTCGCAAACCCTGAACAAAGCCTCTCGCACAGGCTTAGGCTGATGCCATCTCTAAGGAGGCGGCAGTGGCGATCAAGGACGAGGCCGGATCCGGTCGTTCCAAATTGTTCCGAACCAAGTCGATAGAGCAGTCCATCAAGGACACCGACGAACCCGAGACCAAACTCCGAAAAGATCTGAACTCCTGGGATCTCACCGTATTCGGTGTTGCGGTGGTCATCGGTGCAGGAATCTTCACACTCACGGCTCGGACGGCAGGCAATGTCGCCGGGCCGTCGGTGTCGCTGGCGTTTGTCATCGCCGCTGTTGCCTGCGGCCTGGCGGCACTCTGTTACGCCGAATTCGCGTCGACGGTTCCCGTCGCCGGTAGCGCATACACCTTCTCGTACGCGACGTTCGGCGAGTTTGTCGCCTGGATCATCGGCTGGGACCTCATCCTCGAATTTGCGTTGGCGTCGTCCGTCGTCGCAAAGGGATGGTCCCTGTACCTCGGTGAGGTGATGGGTTCACGAAGTCCGATCGTCGAGTTGGGTCCGGTCTCGTTCGACTGGGGCGCGGTGCTGATCATCGCGGTCATCACGGTGTTGCTGGTGACCGGAACCAAACTGTCGTCGCGAGTGTCGCTGGTGATCACGTCGATCAAGGTCGCCGTGGTGCTGCTCGTGATCATCGTCGGCATGTTCTACATCGACACCGACAACTACACGCCGTACATTCCGCCCTCGCAGCCCGGCAGCACCGGGGAGGGCATACATCAGTCGTTGTTCTCCTACGTCACGGGCGCAGGCGGCAGCACGTTCGGATGGTACGGACTCCTTGCAGCGGCGAGCCTGGTGTTCTTTGCGTTCATCGGATTCGACGTCGTTGCCACCACCGCGGAGGAAACGAAGGAACCGCAGAAGGCGCTGCCGCGGGGAATTCTCGGCTCACTCCTCATCGTCACCGTGCTGTACGTGGCGGTGACGCTGGTGCTCACGGGAATGGTGAACTACACAGTGCTCGAGGGTGACACATCCAATCTGGCAACGGCATTCGCGTTCCACGACATCACGTGGGCAAAGAATGTGATCTCGTTCGGTGCCCTCGCCGGACTCACAACCGTGGTGATGGTGTTGATGCTGGGGCAGACTCGTGTGCTTTTTGCGATGGCGCGCGACGGTTTGATGCCGCGGCGGTTGGCGCCGACGGGTAAGCACGGAACTCCGGTTCGGATCACCGTGCTCGTCGGGGTGGTGGTTGCCGTATTGGCCGGATTCTTCCCGATCGGCACGCTCGAGGAAATGGTGAACATCGGAACGCTGTTCGCTTTTGTTCTCGTCTCGATCGGAGTGGTGGTGTTGCGCCGCACGCGTCCGGATCTACCCCGCGGATTCAGGGTTCCTCTCGTGCCTTGGGTGCCGATTCTGGCGGTGTTGGCCTGCGTGTGGCTCATGTTCAATCTGTCGGTGGAGACCTGGATCAGGTTCGTCGTCTGGATGGCGCTCGGCGTGGTCATCTACTTTGCGTACAGCCGTCGGCATTCGTTGATCGGAAAGCGCGAGCGCGGCGAAATCGACTGAGTGTACAAATTTAAGGATTTGTATAGTTTTTTTACAATGTTGGCAGTATTGTCTACCTCATAGTGAAGTGACTCACAGCCGTGAGTCGTTCCGGATGGAGGAGGCACGCAGTGTCGACACACGTGAGCGCAGAATCCGATCAGATATCGGGGGAGTGGCGAGACAAGAAGCGGCATCTCTGGCTGCTCGGCTTGGTTCCTCCGGTCGCGATTTTCATCGCGGTGGGAATGGTGGCCCTGTTCAACAACATTGGTTTGGGCGTCGTGTCGCCGATCTGGTGGTGGATCGGGCCGCTACTCGTGTACCTGGTGTTGCCGGTCCTCGATATCTTCTTCGGGCCGGACGGTGAGAACCCGCCCGACGAGGTCATGGAGAGGCTCGAGAACGACAAGTACTACCGCTACTGCACGTACGTCTACATTCCGTTCCAGCTGGTCAGCCTCGTCATGGCTTGCTACTTGTGGTCGGCTACCGACCTCTCGTGGCTCGGTATCGACGGCGGGCTCGGATTGGTGTCGAAGATCGGTGTGGCGATCACCGTCGGGTGTGTTGCGGGCATCGGAATCAACACGGCACACGAACTCGGCCACAAGAAGGACGATCTCGAGCGGTGGTTGTCCAAGATCACTCTGGCGCAGTCCTTCTACGGTCACTTCTATATCGAGCACAACCGTGGTCATCACGTCCGGGTGGCAACTCCGGAAGATCCCGCGTCGTCGCGATTCGGTGAGAGCTTCTGGGCTTTCCTGCCGCGCAGCGTATGGGGATCCCTGCGATCGTCGTGGGAACTCGAAAAGGCGCGTCTCGATCGATTAGGAAAGAAGCCGTGGACAATTCGCAACGACGTCCTGCATTCGTGGTTGATGTCGGTAGTGCTGTTCGCTGTACTCGCCGCCGTGTTCGGGCTGTCGATTCTGCCGTTCCTCGCATTGCAGGCCGTCTTCGGATTCTGCCTGCTCGAGACGGTCAACTACCTCGAGCACTACGGACTGAAGCGGACGAAGTTGGCCAGCGGCCGGTACGAGCGCGCCGCGCCGGAGCACAGCTGGAACAGTGACCACATCTGCACCAACATTTTCCTGTACCACCTGCAGCGGCACAGTGATCATCACGCCAACCCCACCCGTCGCTATCAAACGCTCCGGAGCATGGACGGCGCACCCAATCTTCCGAGTGGTTACGCCAGCATGATCATGCTGGCCTACGTGCCGCCGCTGTGGCGAAAAGTGATGGACCCCAAGGTCGTTGCTCACTATGGCGGCGATATTACCCGGGTCAATATCCAGCCGGGCAAGCGGGAGAAGATCCTCGCGCGGTACGGAGCGAGTGCATGAGTGCCTACAAATGCCCCGTGTGTGACTACGTCTACGACGAAGTGAACGGCGCACCGCGAGAAGGGTTTCCGGCAGGCACGCCATGGGATGCAGTCCACGACGACTGGTGCTGCCCAGACTGTGGTGTCCGGGAAAAGGTGGACTTCGAAGCTGTATCGGCAAGGGCAGGAGAGTGAATGATGAACGACTACAAGCTGTATCAGTGCGCGCAGTGCGGATTCGAGTACGACGAGGCGCAAGGCTGGCCAGACGACGGTATCGAACCAGGTACTCGCTGGGATGACATTCCGGACGACTGGAGCTGCCCGGACTGCGGCGCGGCGAAGAGTGATTTCTTCATGGTGGAGATCGAGCGGGCCTGAATGGGTCGGCGGGAGCGGCGGTAATGTCGTCATCATGATGTCGACGCCCACCCGCTTGCCTCAGAAAGAGGCGTCCCGTCTGCTGCTGCGCGGTGCGGTGCTCGATTCGATGCGGGAGTTGCTGACCGAGCGGGACTGGTCCGAGGTGAGTCTGACCGTTCTGGCCAAGCATGCGGGTGTCAGTCGGCAGACGCTCTACAACGAGTTCGGTTCGCGGCAGGGCTTGGCGCAGGCGTACGCGCTGCGGCTCGCGGACGGGTTTGTCGACGCTGTGGACGACGCCGTTGCAGCAAACGAGGGTCGGAGCGTCGACGCCCTGATGTCAGGGTTCGGGGCGTTCTTTGCCTCCAGCGCGATGGACCCGTTGGTGCGTTCGCTCCTGACGGGGGAGGCGAAGCCCGATTTGTTGCGTTTGATCACGACGGACAGCGCCGTGATCATCGATCGGGCATCAATTCGGTTGTCGGAGAGTTTTCAGCGTGGGTGGATTCAGGCGTCGGCCGCTGATGCGGGCATCCTGGCCAGGGCAATTGCGAGGCTTGGCCTGAGTTATATATCGATGCCGCCCGAGTCCGGGGCGTCGGTGGCGGAGGATCTGGGTGCCTTGCTCGGACCGTTCATCGATGTTGCCCGAGGTGCGCGCGGCACGGTGTGAGGTTCGCCGCAATCACGGTGATGTCCTACTGCGTGGGTCGAGCGGATAGCCTTGAGTGGAGTATGCACGTCAACCAGGAGAGGGACGATGACGACCTCAGTTTCAACAACGCCCGTGGCCGACAACCGTAACGGTGTCGACTTCAAAGTTGCAGATCTTTCGCTCGCCGAATTCGGTCGCAAGGAAATCCGACTGGCCGAGCACGAGATGCCGGGCCTCATGGCGCTGCGCCGTGAATACGCAGAGGTCTTGCCACTCAAGGGCGCTCGCGTTTCCGGTTCGCTCCACATGACCATTCAGACTGCAGTTCTGATCGAGACGCTGACCGCGCTCGGCGCCGAGGTTCGTTGGGCTTCGTGCAACATCTTCTCCACCCAGGATCATGCTGCCGCCGCTATCGTCGTCGGTCCCCACGGCACCCCGGAAGAGCCCAAGGGCGTTCCGGTGTTCGCGTGGAAGGGCGAAACCCTCGAGGAGTACTGGTGGGCAGCCGAGCAGATGCTGACGTGGCCGGGTGAGCCTGCCAACATGATTCTCGACGATGGTGGCGACGCCACCATGCTCGTCCTCAAGGGCGCGCAGTTCGAGAAGGCCGGCGTTGTTCCGCCGACGGACGACGATCAGGATTCCGACGAGTACAAGGTCTTCCTGGCTCTCCTGCGTCAGTCCCTCGAGGCCGACAAGGGCAAGTGGTCGGCAATCGCCGAATCCGTCCAGGGCGTCACCGAAGAGACCACAACGGGCGTTCTGCGCCTGTACCAGGTCGCTGCTGCCGGTGAACTCACGTTCCCCGCGATCAATGTCAACGACTCGGTCACCAAGAGCAAGTTCGACAACAAGTACGGCACACGCCACTCGCTGCTCGACGGCATCAACCGCGGCACCGACGTCCTGATCGGCGGCAAGGCTGCACTCGTCTGCGGTTACGGCGACGTCGGCAAGGGCTGCGCCGAGGCGCTTCGTGGCCAGGGCGCTCGCGTCGCGGTCACCGAGGTCGACCCGATCAACGCACTCCAGGCATTGATGGACGGCTTCGAGGTCAAGACCGTCGAGCAGGCCATCGGCTGGGCCGACATCGTGATCACGTCCACCGGCAACAAGGACATCATCACGTTCGAGCACATGAAGGCCATGAAGCACCAGGCCATCCTGGGCAACATCGGTCACTTCGACAACGAGATCGACATGGCCGGACTCGAGAAGTCCGGTGATGTCACGCGGATCAACATCAAGCCGCAGGTCGACGAGTTCACCTTCGCCGACGGTCATTCGATCATCGTGCTGTCCGAAGGTCGTCTGCTCAACCTCGGCAACGCGACGGGCCACCCGTCGTTCGTGATGAGCAACAGCTTCTCCAACCAGGTCATCGCGCAGATCGAACTGTGGACCAAGCCGGAGGAGTACGACAACGAGGTTTACCGTCTCCCGAAGCATCTCGACGAGAAGGTCGCCAAGATTCACGTCGAGGCCCTCGGTGGCACGCTGACCAAGCTCACCAAGGAGCAGGCAGAGTACATCGGCGTCGACGTCGAGGGCCCGTACAAGCCCGAGCACTACCGCTACTGATGTAGCAGTGCCGGTCTGAAGTAACAGTGCCGGCCTGAAGTAACAACGCCGTCCCCCGGTCTGACTCGACGGACCGGGGGATCGGCTTGTCAGGCTGCGGGATAGGCTTGTCAGCCGTGGGAATACTCGTGGCGTTGGAAGGGCTCGACGGAGCCGGCAAACGGACGTTGATCGGCAAAGTGGTGGACGAGCTTCGGCGCTCGGGGACCACTGTCGCCACGCTCGATTTCCCCCGCTACGGACAATCGATCCATGCCGATCTTGCTGCCGAAGCCCTCAAGGGAGCGCACGGAGACCTGGCGCAGTCCGTGAACGCGATGGCGGTGCTGTTTGCGCTCGACCGCGCGGGAGCGGCAGAGAAGGTCGCAGAGTTGTTGAGTACCAACGACATTGTTCTGCTCGATCGGTACGTCGCGTCCAATGCGGCGTACAACGCGGCGCGGATGCATCAGGGCGTCGACGGCGAGATGGTGGCGTGGGTTGGTGATCTGGAACTGGGTCGCCTCGGCCTCCCGGCGCCTGATTTGCAGATGTACCTCGACGTGCCGATCGCACTGGCAAACGAGCGTGCGCGCAGTCGTGAGGTGGAAGATTCGACGCGCGAGCGTGACGCCTACGAGCGCGACGGAGACCTCCAGGTCCGAACTGGCGAGCTGTACTCACAGCTCGCGGCAGCCGAGTGGGTATCACCGTGGTGGGTCATTGGTCCCGATACGGACCCGTCGGACCTTGCCCGCAAACTGGTCGATTTCGGGTGATGCGTCACGATAGCCACCCGATTCGGAAGTTTCCGGCACAGTAGAGGGAACACGCGGCACGCCGCACAGTCACGTAACGGTCTTAATTACGACTCGAAGATGCAACGATAGGGATATGAAACCAAGGATTCTGGTTGTCGACGACGACACGGCACTCGCCGAGATGCTCACGATCGTGCTGCGGGGTGAGGGTTTTGATCCCTACGTGGTAGGCGACGGAACTCTTGCACTTGCTGCGGTGCGCGAGACTCGGCCCGACCTTGTCTTGCTCGATCTGATGCTGCCCGGCATGAACGGCATCGACGTATGTCGGGTCCTGCGTGCGGATTCCGGCGTTCCCATCGTGATGTTGACCGCGAAGACCGACACCGTGGACGTTGTCCTCGGCCTCGAGTCCGGCGCGGACGACTACATCATGAAGCCGTTCAAGCCCAAGGAACTCGTCGCTCGGGTTCGCGCTCGCCTGCGCCGGACCGAGGAAGAACCGGCGGAGCTGCTGAGTATTGCCGACATCGTGATCGACGTGCCGGCGCACAAGGTCAGCCGAGGCGGCGAGCAGATTTCGCTCACACCCCTCGAATTCGATCTCCTCGTCGCTCTTGCGCGCAAGCCCCGACAGGTGTTTACCCGTGAGGTGCTCCTCGAACAGGTGTGGGGTTACCGTCACGCCGCTGACACCCGCCTGGTCAACGTCCACGTCCAGCGTCTGCGCGCCAAGGTCGAAACCGATCCCGAGAATCCCGAAGTGGTTTTGACGGTGAGGGGTGTCGGCTACAAGGCCGGACCGCCGTGACCGGTGGCGTTTCCCGTTGGCGTCGCCGCCTCAATCGGTGGCTGACGCCTTTTCTCCGGTGGTGCCACTCACTGAGTAACACCCTCGCCCACATGTGGCGACGATCACTGCAATTACGGGTTGTCGTCTCCACGTTGTCGTTGTCGCTGATTGTGATCGTGATCCTCGGTGTTGTGCTCACGAGCCAGATCACCGACCGGCTGCTCGAAGCGAAGATCACCGCCGCCACGGAGGAGATGGATCGCGCCCGAGGCGTCGTCGAAGATCAGTTGGCCGGCGTCGACGGCAGTGCAGCCCTCAAAGACCAACTCGAGAGTGCGGCGTCAAGTTTGACGAGCCGCAATCAGGCGGGCGGTCAAGCATCGGGTTCTGCGGGCACCTTCGATCCCGCACTGATCGTCGAGCAGGACGGGCCCCGAGATCCGGTGTTTGCCGGGCCGGCTGATCAGATCCCCGACAACTTGCGTGAGTTCGTTCACAACGGACAGATCGCCTACCAGTTCGCAACGGTCTCGGATCCCGAAGGGTATTCCGGCCCGGCCTTGATCATCGGCAGTCCCACGGCGTCGTCGATCTCCGGCCTCGAGTTGTATCTCGTGTTCCCACTTGCCAGTGAGGATCGCAGCCTGTCGCTGGTCCGCAGCACCCTGTTGATCGGTGGCGCTGTCCTACTGGTCCTGTTGGCAGCGATTTCTCTGCTCGTCGCGCGGCAGGTAGTGCTGCCGATCCGATCGGCGTCGAGGATCGCGGTGCGCTTCGCCGACGGCCGACTCAAGGAACGTATGCCGGTTCGCGGTGAGGACGACATGGCTCGTCTCGCAATGTCTTTCAACGAAATGGCGGAGAGTCTCTCGAAGCAGATCACGCAGCTCGAGGAGTTCGGCAATCTGCAGAAACGCTTCACATCGGATGTCAGCCACGAACTGCGCACCCCGCTCACCACAGTGCGGATGGCCGCGGACCTCATCCACGACGGCAGCGAGAGCCTCGATCCGATACTCCGCCGCTCGTCGGAACTGCTTGTTGCCGAACTCGACCGGTTCGAAGGTCTGCTGGCCGATCTGCTCGAGATTTCCCGGCACGACGCCGGTGTTGCGGAACTTGCGTCCGAGCAACTCGACGTCCGTATGTGTGCGCGGGCCGCAGTGTCCACCGTCCGCCACCTCGCCCGTGAATCCGGCACCGAATTGATAGTCGACATGCCAGACGACCCGGTGATCGCCGACGTCGATCCGCGGCGGGTCGAACGGGTCCTGCGGAACCTACTCGCCAACGCCATCGATCACGGAGAAGGAAAACCCATCCTGCTGCGCTTGCGAGCCGACGACGACGCTCTGGCCTTCATCGTTCGCGACAGTGGTGTCGGACTGCGTCCCGGCGAGGAGAAACTTGTGTTCAACCGCTTCTGGCGATCCGATCCGTCGAGGGTCCGTCGTAGCGGCGGCACAGGTCTCGGCTTGGCGATCAGCGTCGAGGACGCCAATCTGCACGACGGCAAACTCGAAGCCTGGGGTGAGCCCGGTGTCGGCGCGTGCTTCCGTCTGACGTTGCCGCGAGTGCGCGGCAAGAAGCTGGTGTCCAGCCCGCTACCGCTGAAGCCGACGACGGCCAAGTTCGTGCGCACACCCTCCAACGCGGACATCGTCGCCGAAGAGGTCGGTGAGGTCACGTCGTCGATTCCGACGCCGCACGAGACCGAATCACGAACCGGCTCGCAAGGGGGTGAGCGTTCGTGATGCAGCGATACCGCCGTGGTCTCTTGGCGCTGAGCCTGAGCGCGCTGCTGTTGACCGGTGCGTGCGCGAGCTTGCCTGCCTCGTCGTCGCCGCAGGCGATCGGGACGCTTGCCACTGTGGCGCCGGGGACTCCCGTTGCTCCGCCGGCCTCGGGGCGTGAGCCCGATTTGTTGGTGCGGGACTTCGTGAAAGCGAGCACCGAACCCGCGAACCGGCACCTCGCGGCACGGCAGTACCTGACTCCCGAGATGTCCGCAAAATGGGACGACGCAGCAAGCGCCATCATCGTCGACAAGGTCGACACGCTCTCGGAGTCGCGGACCGATCAGGAAGCGATCTACACGATTCGAGTCAACAAGGTCGGGCGTCTCGAAGCCGGGGGAATCTACGTTCCCGAGGACGGCAGTTACGAAGCCAAGATGACGCTGACTCTGGTCGACGGCGAGTGGCGGATCAGCGATCTTCCTTCGGGTGTGATCATGGAGCGCGCGGCGTTCCTCGGTGCGTACCAACGGAAGTCGTTGTACTTTCCGGATCCCAGCGGACAGACCATGGTTCCGGATCTGCGGTGGATATCGGGTTCCCAGGACCAGATGACATCGCAGTTGGTCGGCCTGCTGATCGAGGGGCCCAAGCAGGCGCTCGCGTCGGCGGTCCGCAACGAACTGGGCGCAGGCGTCGCGGTGATCGGGCCCATCACGAAGGCCGACGGTCGATCCGGTCAGGTGGGAGTCGGTCTCGGGGGCATCCGCATCGATTTCCGGATCGGTCAGTCGATGGACCCCGAAACTCGCGCTTTGTTTGCCGCCCAGATCATCTGGACATTGGCCGGCGCCGACATCGCCGGACCCTACGTTTTGCTGGTGGACGGGGCGCCTTTGGACGCAGCGCATCCGGAAGGCTGGACAACGGCCGACGTCGCCTCCACGAATCCGCTGGCGACGACCGGTGCGACGGTCGGGTTGCACGCCCTACGCGACGGTTCACTGGTCAGTGTCGGTGAACAAGCGGTCACACCCGTGCCCGGATTTGCCGGAACTGCAGGCAATCTTGCGTCTGTTGCGCTCTCTCGCGACGGCAAGACCGTCGCCGCAGTGGCGGATACCGCGAATCCTGATCCTGCAAAACGATTTTCGCTGACACTCGGTCCATACACCGAAGGTGCAGCCCCGGTCCTCGACGCCCCGGTGATCACCAGGCCGACGTGGGAAATCGACAACAACACGATCTGGGCGGCGGTGAACGGCAACACCGTGGTGCGCGTGGTTCGCGAGCCCACTACCGGTCGGACGTCGGTCATGAACGTGGACGTGGGCGCTTTGATCCCACTGGGATCGAACATTACCGAGCTGCGCCTGTCCCGCGACGGAGTTCGAGCGGCGATGATCATCGACGGCAAGGTGTACCTGGCGACCGTGGTCCGCCTGCCCAGCGGCGTTTTCGCGTTGACCAGTCCGCGGGCTGTGGCTCCGGGATTGGGCAGCACAGCGCTCTCACTCGACTGGAGCAACAGCGACACCATTGTGATCGCACGCAACAACTCCGATGTACCCGTTGTGCAGGTCGCGATCGACGGTTCTCGAATGGACTCGTTGCCCCGGGGCAATCTCACGGCGCCGGTGGTGTCCGTCGACGCGTCGCCCACCACCGAGTACGTTGCCGATGCCCGAGCAGTTTTCCAGTTGAACAACAACGATCCCGCGGGCGACAGGTTGTGGCGTGAGGTGCCTGGATTGACGGGGCAGAGGGCGATTCCGGTACTGCCCGGCTGAGTTTCCCGGTGGTGCACGGGGGTTGCTGTCGGTGGGCGGATGCACACTGACGGTCATGGGGGTCGGCGGTTTTCGGACATGGAGCAGTATCGGCGGAGCAGCGCTCGATCTGGTGTTGCCGCGTGAGTGTGGGGGATGCGGACGGATCGGTGTGCAATGGTGCGAGGACTGCGTCGCCATGCTTCGCGATCATCCGATCCGGCTCACACCTCGAGTCGATCCCGGCGCGCCGGCGTGGGCGCTCGGTCCATACAGTGGCGCGAGACGGCGCAGTGTGATCGAGATCAAGGAGCGCGGCCGACGCGACCTCGCGGCGCCTTTGGGAGTCGCTGTGGCCGAAGCGTTGACGCATCTGGCGCGGTGGGGTGAGCTCCACCATCCGACGCGTCGGACTTTGGTCCTGATCCCGGCCCCGTCCCGTTCGCGCGCCGCTCGTTCGCGCGGCGGGGATCCGGTCCGCCGCATTGCTCATGCGGCCTGTGAGGTCTTGCCGCCGCGCCGTGCCGAAGTTCATTCGGCATTGGCCATGACGCGTGGCGTCCGCGATTCCGTCGGGTTGTCTGCCGCTGCTCGGGCCACCAACGTTGCCGAGAAAATCGTCGTGACACGCGCGGGGGCCGGATTGGTGGATCGTGACGTCGACGTAGTACTCCTCGATGACGTGCTGACGACGGGAGCGACTGCGGCAGAATCGATTCGGGTGCTCGCGAGGATCGGAATCCGGACAACTCTCGTGCTCGTTGTTGCCGGTGTGTAAATGAATTTCG
Organism: Rhodococcus globerulus; assembly: GCF_019334125.1. Classification (NCBI taxonomy): domain Bacteria; kingdom Bacillati; phylum Actinomycetota; class Actinomycetes; order Mycobacteriales; family Nocardiaceae; genus Rhodococcus; species Rhodococcus globerulus. The sequence goes on along the minus strand of NZ_CP079698.1, from coordinate 1,714,571 downwards.
GGCTAACAGTGGCACTCGCGCGGATTACGTACTAGCGTCGGCGGCACACCCGAAAACAGGTGGGAGGTGGTACTTCAATCCTGATGCCGGGCGGATCCCCTCTCGGTACTTGAAGAACTTGCCGCCGCTCAAACACTGAGCGGGGCCGTAATTGGGAGGTACGAGTGACGACCCCTTCGCAAGCCTCGTTTTTCATCGAGGACGCCACGACCGAGCGTTCCACGCAAACCACCGTTCCGAAGTCCGACATCGTCGTCAAGGGACGCAATGTCGAGATACCCGATCACTTCCGAGTTTATGTTTCGGACAAGCTGGCGCGACTGGAACACTTCGACCCCTCCATATTCCACTTCGACGTGGAACTTCAGCACGAACGCAATCGACGTCAGTCCAAGAACTGCCAGCGAGTCGAGATCACGGCCCGCGGCAAAGGACCGGTAGCGCGAGCAGAAGCCGCCGCAGACAGCTTCTATGCCGCATTCGAATCGGTGATCGACAAACTCGAGAGCCGCCTCCGTCGAACCAAGGACCGCAAGAAGGTCCATTACGGTGACAAGCGACCGCTGTCCGTCGCCGAGGCAACCGCCTCGCTAGTCGACGCAGACTCACTCGGTGCCACGCCCGATATTTCGCTGAACGGTCAAGAACCGGACGAATACGACGGCCCGGGCCGCGTGGTCCGCACCAAGGATCACCCAGCCGAGCCGATGAACATCGACGACGCTCTCTACGAGATGGAACTGGTCGGTCACGACTTCTTCCTCTTCCATGACAAGGAGTCCGACAAGCCGTCCGTCGTCTACCGTCGGCACGCATTCGACTACGGCCTGATCCGCCTGACGTGACCGATCTGTAGGTGGGTTGCCTCGCAACCTCGAGTTAGCGCCTACCATGGAATCCGGCCGGAGTTTTCGGACCCCGGCCGGATTTTTACTGTGTCACCCATTTGTTGCCGAAGATTGAGGACGAACAAGACTGTGCCGTCGCTGTCGCTATCGAAGCTGCTCCGTGTTGGTGAAGGTCGCATGGTCAAGCGCCTCAAGCACATTGCTGAGCATGTCGAATCACTGTCGCCCGAGGTAGAAGGCCTGACAGACGATCAACTCAAGGCCAAGACCGACGAGTTCCGCGAGCGTTACGCCGCTGGTGAGACGCTGGACGAGTTGCTGCCCGAGGCCTTTTCCGTCGCGCGTGAAGCGTCGTGGCGAGTCATCGACCAGAAGCACTTCCACGTGCAGATCATGGGTGGCGCGGCACTCCACTTCGGCAATGTCGCGGAGATGAAGACCGGTGAGGGCAAGACCCTTACCTGTGTGTTGCCGGCCTATCTCAATGCCATCGCGGGTGACGGTGTTCACGTTGTCACGGTCAACGACTACCTCGCCAAGCGCGACTCCGAGTGGATGGGCCGTGTTCACCGCTCGCTCGGACTCGAAACCAGCGTGATCCTCTCGGGTATGACGCCGGCCGAGCGTCGAGTCGCGTATGCAGCCGACATCACGTACGGCACCAACAACGAGTTCGGGTTCGACTACCTGCGTGACAACATGACGCACTCCCTGGACGATCTGGTCCAGCGTGGACATGCGTTTGCCATCGTGGACGAGGTCGACTCCATCCTGATCGACGAGGCCCGCACGCCGCTGATCATCTCGGGTCCGGCCGACGGCTCCAGCAAGTGGTACAGCGAGTTCGCACGTATCGCGCCGCTCCTGAAGAAGGACGTCCACTACGAGGTGGACATCCGCAAGCGCACCATCGGTGTCCACGAGGCCGGCGTCGAACTCGTCGAGGATCAGCTCGGCATCGACAACCTGTACGAGGCAGCGAACTCGCCGCTGGTGAGCTACTTGAACAACGCCATCAAGGCCAAAGAGCTCTACACCAAGGACAAGGACTACATCGTCCGCGACGGTGAAGTCATCATCGTCGACGAGTTCACCGGCCGCGTGCTGGTCGGCCGTCGATACAACGAGGGCATGCACCAGGCAATCGAGGCCAAGGAAAAGGTCGAGATCAAGGCTGAGAACCAGACCCTCGCCACGATCACCCTGCAGAACTACTTCCGTCTGTACGAAAAATTGTCCGGCATGACGGGTACCGCCGAGACCGAGGCCGCGGAGCTGCACCAGACGTACACCCTCGGTGTCATTCCGATCCCGACCAACCGCCCTATGATCCGTGTCGACAACGGCGACCTCATCTACAAGACCGAGGAAGCCAAGTTCGACGCAGTGGTCGACGACGTCGTCGAGCGTCACGAGAACGGTCAGCCGGTTCTGATCGGTACCACCAGCGTCGAACGCTCGGAGTACCTGTCCAAGCAGTTCACCAAGCGCGGAGTGGCGCACAACGTCCTCAACGCCAAGTTCCACGAAAAGGAAGCGACGATCATCGCCGAGGCCGGTCGTTCCGGTGCGGTGACTGTGGCCACCAACATGGCTGGTCGTGGTACCGACGTGGTGCTGGGCGGTAACCCGGACATCATCGCCGACATCGCACTGCGCAAGAACGGCCTCGACCCGGTCACCACGCCGGAAGAGTACGAAGCCGCGTGGGACGACGTCCTGAACCGCGTCAAGGAAGACGTCAAGGCCGACGCCGAGAAGGTTCGCGATGCCGGTGGCCTGTACGTGCTTGGCACCGAACGCCATGAATCGCGTCGTATCGACAACCAGCTTCGCGGCCGTTCCGGACGCCAGGGCGACCCGGGAGAATCCAGGTTCTACCTCTCGCTCGGTGACGAGCTCATGCGCCGATTCAACGGTTCCGCACTCGAGTCGATCATGACGCGCCTCAATCTTCCGGACGACGTTCCGATCGAAGCCAAGATGGTCTCCAAGGCCATCAAGAGCGCGCAGACTCAGGTCGAGCAGCAGAACTTCGAGATTCGCAAGAACGTCCTCAAGTACGACGAGGTCATGAATCAGCAGCGCACCGTGATCTACAAGGAACGCCGCCAGATCCTCGAAGGTGAGGATATGGAGGGCCAGGTCGAGCAGATGATCACCGACGTGGTCACCGCGTACGTCGACGGCGCGACTGCTGAAGGATATGTCGAGGACTGGGATCTCGAGCAGCTGTGGACGGCACTCAAGACCCTCTACCCGGTGGGTATCGACTACAAGGCTCTCGTGGGCGAGGACGGTGGGATCACCAGCGACCTCACCCGTGAGGAACTGCGCACCGCCCTGCTCGACGACGCACATGCCGCGTACAAGAAGCGTGAAGCCGAAATCGACGCGATTGCCGGCGAGAACGGAATGCGCGAACTCGAGCGCCGGGTATTCCTGTCCGTGCTCGACCGCAAGTGGCGTGAACACCTCTACGAGATGGACTACCTCAAGGAAGGTATCGGCCTGCGCGCGATGGCGCAGCGTGACCCGTTGGTCGAGTACCAGCGCGAGGGCTACGACATGTTCATCGGCATGCTCGACGGCTTGAAGGAGGAGTCCGTCGGATTCCTCTTCAACCTTCAGGTCGAAGCCACTCCTGCGCAACCTTCTTCGGGTATCTCGGTCACGGCCGGTTCCGCTGCCGCGGCGTACGCGACCGCACCGAAGCCGCTGCCGACGCAGCAAGCGGCGGCAGGTTCCACGGGTACGGCAGCTCCATCGGCCTTGCGCGCCAAGGGACTTGACGACGACGGCCCGTCGAGGCTGACGTACACCGGTCCGGACGAGGACGGGAAGGCAAAGGCCACACGCGATCCGGCTGTCGACGCGGGGGACACCGCGTCGCGTCGTGAGCGTCGTGAAGCCGCTCGCACGCAGGCAAAGGGCAACCGCGCACCCAAGTCCAAGCGCAAGCGCTGATTCTCAGGCGCTGACTTTTCCACCCGACAAAGGCTGGATGCTCACACCACGTGTAGTGCGGTGACCATCCAGCCTTTGTTGTCGGTGTTCTCGATCCTGGCGGCAATCGCAAAGGTTCGTGGGCCGCGTCGAAAGGTCGCGCACACTTCGGCCGCGTGGGGCGAGGCGGTGTTCACGTGTGTGCGGTGGGTTCGAGCGGCGCCGAGTCCGCGCGTCGGATCATGCGAAATGGAAAGGCGCTGAACAAGTTCCATCACCGTTGGAGACAGTACTGATTTGAGGTGTGCGGGACTTCGTCGTTGGTCGAGGACTTCGAGGACAAGGCGCAGCGACGTGTTCCAGAAGACATCGGCACCGGGTGCGACGGGCTCGGCAGTGAGGCTGGATTGCCCCGATGTTCCACTGTGCCCTGATGTTCCACTGTGTGGTGTTCTGCGTGCGGGCCCAGCACTCGTTCGGTTCGGGCAGACGGTCGCCTGATCATCAGGGAATCCGCCGGCGGTTCGCACTGCGGCGCGGGTTGGAGAAAGCGTTGTGGTGTGTGGAGTTGGTCGATGGTCATGATGTATCCCCCGGATATTTTTTGCATCGCTCCCCCGAACGATGGTGAGAAGTATGACACGAACCCCTACAGATGTCGCAGAGATCACGGCCGCACCCTAATGTAATTCTGGTGCGGGGACTTCTGTTGGATGTGGGTGGCGTGCTGTTCGGTCCGGGGTCCGACCTGGACGGTCTCAGCGCGGTGGTTCGGCGGGCTCGTAGCGCGGGCATCGCGACGGGAATCGTGAGCAACGACCCGGGTGGAGCGGACGCGCAGTGGCTCCGTGACCTCGGCGACGGGGTGTTGGTGGACGACGTCGTGCTCTCCGGTGACGTCGGCATGGCAAAGCCGGATGCTGATATCTACCTTCTGGCCGCAACACGGTTGGGTCTGCGTCCGGGGGACTGCGTGTTCGTCGACGACCTCGAGGTGAATGTTCGAGGCGCCGTCGACGTCGGCATGGTGGGTGTCCATCACTACGACGCGGCCGACACGATCGAGGAGTTGTCGATCCTGCTCGATGTGGACGGGGCGGCTGGTGTGGATGCTGCTGCTGGTTTGGACGACGTGTCGGCGGGTGATCAATCATGGTGAACAGATTGACGACTCAGGACGCAGCCTTCTACTTCCTCGAAGCCGGCAGCACTCCGATGCACGTCGGTTCGTTGGGGATCTTCCGGCAGCCGGGCACCGGGATCGATCACAACGAATTGCTGCGGCTTGTCGAAGAGCGACTCAGTCTGGTGCCGCGGTACCGGCAGAAGGTCCGGGAAGTTGTTCTGGGTCTGGCACGTCCGGTGTGGGTCGACGATCGAGATTTCGACATCACGTACCACGTGCGTAGGTCGGCCCTTCCGAAACCGGGATCGGCCGAACAGTTGAACGATCTGATCGCGCGCCTCATTTCCCGGCCGCTGGACAACACCCGGCCGCTGTGGGAGATGTACCTCGTCGAGGGGCTGGCGGACGACAGGTTTGCCATCTTCACAAAATCGCATTCCGCTTTGGTCGACGGTGAAACCGCGCTCGAGATCAGTCAGGTCTTGTTCGATCCGCAGGAGAAGCGTCAGCCTGGCGCAGAAGAGTTGTGGATGCCTGCCCCACCACCCAGTGATCTGAATCTGCTCATCGGTGCGCTCGCTGATCTGGTGACGAGTCCGGGTGAAGGGGTGGCTCGCGCGAGGGCGGCGCTGGGCGACGTGACGACGTCGATGACGGAGGCGGTCAGTGCTGTCGGCAAGATTGCCGCAGTGGTGCGTACGGCCGCGCAGGTCGCCCCGAGCAATCCGCTCAACGCGCCGATCACGCGGAGTCGACGATTGTCCGTCGCCAAGACTCCGCTGGACGACTACCGACGGATTCGGGCGAAGTACGGGTGCGAGATCAACGACGTGATCCTCACGGTGGTCGCCGGGGCATTGCGGAACTGGCTGTTGTCGCGGGGGGAGCCGGTTACCGAGGCGAGCGTTGTCCGCGCGCTGGTGCCGATGTCCGTGTACATCGACGGGCCGGACAACCCGGACGTCGAAGACCCGCAGGCGCCCGGCCATGTGTCGTCGTTCCTGATCGACCTGCCGGTGGGGGAGCCCAATGCTGTCGTCCGGTTGTCGCACGTCGCGCATGCAACGGAAGCTTTCGCGCGTCAGGGCCGTCGGGTGACCGCTCAGACCATGGTGAAGATGTCCGGGTTCGCGCCCGCCACACTCCATGCGATGAGTGCGCGCGCGGCGAGCAGTCTCTCGCAGCGCATGTTCAACCTCATGATCACCAACGCGCCGGGTCCGCAGTTTCCGCTGTACATCGGTGGCGCGCGGATGGAGGAGATGTATCCGGTCTCGCCATTGCTGAAGAATCAGACACTCAGTATTGCCTTGACGTCGTATGACGGGAATGTCTACTACGGTTTGAATGCCGACCGTGACGCGATGTCGGACGTCGACGTGGTGCGTTCGTTGCTCTTCGAGTCTCTCGAGGAGTTGACCGACGCCAGTCGGTAGGTGTTTCTCGCGCGTCGTGACAGTCCAACGAAGGTGGTCTCATGAGGGTGTACGTACCGGCAACTGTGGAAATTCTGCAGCGTTTGGTTGCCGATCAGGAGTTCGACGCGATGAGTCGGACTGCGTTTGCCGTCACTCCGGCACTGCGTGAGGCCTATGCGGCCGGGGACGACGACGAGTTGGCGGAAGTCGCGATGAGTGAGGCGGCGCGGGCGTCGTTGCGCTTGATTGCCGGCGCTGACGGACCGGTGACGTTCCGGCGTGCGGTGGTTGCCGCGGATGTCGACGACGCGAAGTTGCGTCCGGATCTCGATGACGCGGTGGTCCGCGTGGCCGGCCCGGTCACGATGGCGCAGGTCGCGTCCGTTCATGTTGATCTTGCGCAAGCCGAACCCGATATCGAGCGGGCGGCGGCGATTGTCGATGCTGCCGATCTCGGCGACACGGATGCCGAGTTCATCCTCGGTGACGCGGAGGATCACGAGTTGGCGTGGTACGCGGCGCAAGAGTTGCCGTTCCTGCTCGACCTGCTCTGAAATCGGACACCCGCTGTCCTTACTATGAAGTAACCTACGGTACCGTAACCTGATAACCTACGATAGCGTAGGCATAGGTATTGCGGGTGAGCATTGCAGGTGAGAGGTGGAGGTCTGATGGGTCTGAAGGACTGGATCGAGGCACCGGCAGCGTCGGTAGTTCCGGCAGCGCGGTCGAAGCTCAATTTGCTGCGCGGTGCCGCAGCGCGATTGACCACACCTCTCTTGCCTGACGACTACCTTCATCTGGCAAATCCGTTGTGGTCGGCGCGCGAACTGCGTGGCCGGATCGTCGAGGTTCGACCGGAAACTCAGGATTCCGCGACGATCGTGATCAAGCCGGGTTGGGGTTTCGACTTCAATTACCAGCCGGGGCAGTACATCGGTATCGGCTTGCACATCGACGGGCGATGGCATTGGCGGTCGTACTCGTTGACGTCGCCGCCCAACTGGGAGAACAAGAAGATCTCCATCGCGGTGAAGGCGATGCCCGAGGGTTTTCTTTCGAGCCACCTGGTCAGCGGAGCTGTTCCGTCCGGCACGATCGTCCGTCTGGCCACGCCGGCCGGTAACTTCGCGTTGCCGGACCCGCCGCCGGAGAAGGTCCTGTTCATCACCGCCGGCAGCGGAATCACGCCTGTCATGGGCATGCTGCGCACGATGAATCGTCGAGGGCAGTTGCCCGACGTCATGCACGTGCACTCCGCTCCCACGGAATCCGATGTCATGTTCGCGGACGAGCTGACGGCACTACATGCCGAGCACGAGGATTTTGTCAGCCACATTCAGCTGACGCGCCGCGACGGAAAGTTCAAGCTCAGTTCACTTGATCAGGTGTGCCCGGATTGGCGTGAGCGTCACACCTGGGCCTGTGGACCCCTGCCGTTGCTCGACGAGATCGACGACGTGTGGAAAGCCGAGGGGATCGAAGACCGCCTGCACATGGAGCGGTTTGCGGTGTCGAGGATCGATGCGTCCGCAGACGGCGGCACCGTCACGTTCGAGAAATCGGGAAAGACCGTCACGGTGGACGGTGCGACAACACTTCTCGAAGCCGGGGAACAGTCCGGCGCTCTGATGCCTTTCGGTTGCCGAATGGGCATTTGCCAGACTTGTGTTGTACCTCTCGTTTCCGGTCATGCAATCGACCTACGCTCGGGAAAGCAGCATGTCGAGGGTGAACGCATCCAGACATGCATTTCCGCCGCGGCGGGCGACTGTACGCTGGACGCATAGCTTCTAGGCACACGGAGGACAACGGTGGCAATCACCGACATCAAAGAGTTTTCGCACCTCACCGCAGCTGATGTCGAAGCGCTCGGGCGTGAACTGGACCAGATTCGACTCGATGTCGAAGACTCTCGTGGAATCCGGGATGCTCGCTATATCCGTCGGGTCATTCGCGTCCAGCGCGCCTTGGAACTCGGCGGTCGTATCGCCCTGTTCGGTAGCAAGTACCGTCCCGCCTGGTTGGCGGGCACGGCGCTGCTGAGCATCTCGAAGATCATCGAGAACATGGAACTCGGGCATAACGTGATGCACGGGCAGTGGGACTGGATGAACGATCCGGAGATTCATTCCTGCTCGTGGGAATGGGATCAGACGGGCCCGTCCGAGCACTGGAAACGTGCCCACAACTACCAGCATCACACGTACACCAATGTTGTCGGGATGGACGAGGATCTTGGCTTCGGGATCCTGCGGATGACGCGGGACGAGGCGTGGAAGCCGATCAACCTTCTGCAGCCGATTGCCAATGTCATTCTTGCGGCGACGTTCGAGTGGGGCATCGCTCTCCATGACCTGACTGCGGCTTCCGAGTTGGAAGGTGCCGCGAAGGGGCAGCTGAACTCCCAGGCCAACAAGGATTTTGCACGCAAGATCGTCCGGCAGGTGGGCAAGGATTTTGTGGTGTTCCCCTTGCTGACCGGGCCCGCGTGGAAATCGACGCTGACGGCTAATGCGACGGCAAATCTCGTTCGTAACCTCTGGGCGTACGTGGTCATCTTCTGCGGCCATTTTCCCGATGGTGCGGAAAAGTTCACCGTCGCAGAGTTCGAGCAGGAAACACGTCACGAGTGGTACCTGCGTCAGATGCTCGGTAGCGCCAACTTCAATTCCGGAAAGCTCATGGGGTTCATGAGCGGCAACCTGAGTTACCAGATCGAGCATCACGTCTTCCCGGATCTGCCGAGTAATCGCTATCCGGAGATTGCTGTGAAGATGCGTGCGCTGTGCGAGAAGTTCGATCTTCCGTACACGACAGGTTCGTTGTTCAAGCAGTATCTGCTTGCGCTTCGCACCATTCACAAGCTGGCCCTGCCGGACAAGTGGTTGATCGCGACCTCGGACAATGCGCCGGAGACTTCCTCGGAGCTGCGGTTCCGGGAGCCGGGACTCAAGGGTGCTGCGATGGCGATGGTCGACGATCTGCGTACCGATTCGGTGACCGGCAAGCGCTTGGGTCTGTTGACGGCTTTGAAGTCGCAGGCGCGTTCTCGCCTGCCGAAGCGCAAGAAGTGATATAGATTACATCGAGCAAAAGCTAACCTACGGTGCCGTAACTTACGCTAGAGTAGGTCGTGTTGAATCCGTTCGGCATGAACTTTTCGACAAGAACTCACCGTAGGAGGCCCGCATGGCGATTGCAGACGTCAAGGAATATGCGCATCTCACCGAAGCCGACGTTGAAGCGCTCGGTCGTGAACTCGATGCGATCCGTCGCGACATAGAGGATTCGCGTGGCGAGAAAGACGCACGCTACGTCCGTAACGTCATTCGTCTTCAGCGGACCCTCGAGGTCAGTGGTCGCGCTATCCTGTTCGCCAGCCGCAAGCGCCCGGCGTGGCTGCTCGGCACCGGCGTTCTCGGTGTCGCGAAGATCATCGAGAACATGGAACTCGGCCACAACGTCATGCACGGGCAGTGGGACTGGATGAACGATCCGGAAATCCACTCGAGCTCGTGGGAGTGGGACGTCACCGGCCCGTCGGCGCACTGGAAGCAGACCCACAACTTCCTGCACCACAAGTACACCAACGTCCTCGGCATGGACGACGACGTCGGATACGGACTGCTCCGCGTCACCCGCGACCAGCGATGGAAGCCGTTCAACGCCGGCAACCTCGTGTACAACACCCTGCTTGCGCTCTTCTTCGAGTGGGGCATCGCCGCGCAGCATCTCGAGCTCGGCAAGGTGGCCAAGGGTCGCGCAGACATGGACGACACGCGTCGTAAATTGCGTGAGGTCGGCGAGAAGGTCGGCAAGCAACTGGTCAAGGACTACGTCGTCTACCCGGCACTCACGGGACCGGCATGGAAGAGCACTCTCAGTGCGAATTTCACCGCCAACATCATCCGCAATCTGTGGACCAACGCCATCATCTTCTGCGGGCATTTCCCGGACGGCGCCGAGAAGTTCACCAAGGCAGACATCGACGGCGAATCGCAGGCGCAGTGGTACCTGCGTCAGATGCTCGGTAGCGCCAACATCGAGGGCAGCAAGCTGATGGACTTCATGTCCGGCAACCTCAGCTACCAGATCGAGCATCACCTGTTCCCCGACCTGCCGAGCAACCGGTACCCGGCCATCGCGGTCAAGGTTCGTGAGCTCACCGACAAGTACGACTTGCCTTACACGACAGGGCCTTTCCTGGTGCAGTACGCCAAGTCGTGGCGCACCATCGCCAAGTTGTCGCTGCCAAACAAGTACCTCAAGGACACCGTCGACAATGCGCCGGAAACGGCATCCGAGTTGATGTTCGACGGCAACGCCGCCTCGAGCGTCGATCCGGTCACCGGCCGTCGCCGTGGACTCAAGAGCGCCATAGCGCAAAAGCGTAAGAGCGGAAAGCTGCGGAGCCTGCTCGGCTTGCGCTGATCAACTACCGAAGAAGCCCAGACACCGAAATCGGTGTCTGGGCTTTTCTCGTTTGTCAGTACTGGTCGTTGGATTTGATGGCCTCGAGGAGTTGCCGCACGGCAATCACACGACGGGCCGATTTTCCTTCGAGAAGATCCAGCTTGCACTCCGGGTCCGCGGGCGGGCCGAGGTGCGTGCATCCACGAGGGCAATCCTCGATCTGTGCCGCGAGGTCGGAGAAAGCGGCGACAACATTCTCCGGTGAAATGTGGGCCAAGCCGAACGATCGGATGCCCGGCGTATCGATCACCCAACCACCCTCGGCGAGGGGGAGTGCCACAGACTGCGTCGACGTGTGCCGTCCCTTGCCGACGCCCGAGACGATGCCGACGGCTCGATTGGCGTCGGGGACAAGGCGATTCACCAACGTCGACTTACCGACGCCCGAGTGCCCGATCAGGGCCGTCAACTTGTCGTGCAGGATGGCAGTGAGTTCGTCCAGCGGATCGTCACGACCGGCCACGACCACTTGGATGTCGAGGTCGGCGAAGGTGCTGGCGAACTCCTCCGGCGGTTCGAGGTCGCTCTTGGTGAGGCACACGATCGGCGTGAGACCGCCCACATATGCCGCGACCAGGGCGCGCTCGACAAATCCGGTGCGCGGCGGCGGATCAGCCAAGGCAACCACGATCAGTAACTGCTGCGCGTTGGCGACCACGATGCGCTCGAACGGATCCGTATCGTCAGCGGTGCGTCGAAGCACGGTCGAACGCTCGGAGACCCGGACGATGCGAGCGAGGGTGTCGGTCTTGCCAGACAGATCGCCGACGATGTCCACCTGATCACCGACGACGATGGGCGTGCGGCCCAGTTCACGGGCGCGCATCGTCACGATCAGCCGGTCGGGATCGCCGCCGAGGACGCAACCCCACCGGCCACGATCCTTCGAGACCACCATCCCCGACTCGGCAGAGAGATGCTCAGGGCGGGTCTTGGTGCGTGGGCGTGATCCGCGACCGGGGCGGACCCGGACGTCGGACTCGTCGTACTGCCGCGGACTCAGAAGCTTGCCTTTCGCGCGGAGGGTGCCAGCATGTCTGTCCACATGTTCTCGAAGCCCGGCAGCGTCTTGGCCGTGGTTGCGACGTCGTCGACCTCCACGCCGTCGACGACCAGGCCGATGATCGCGCCGGCCGTGGCCATGCGATGGTCTGCGTACGAGAGCCATTGCCCACCATGCAGTTTCGCGGGGACAATGGTCAGGCCGTCATCGGTTTCGGTGACGGACCCGCCCAGCTTGTTGATCTCGTCCGCCAGTGCCGCCAGTCGATCCGTCTCGTGGCCCCGCAGGTGTGCGATACCGCGGAGATGAGACGTTCCCTCTGCCAGCGCGGCGAGCGCCGCAACCGTCGGGGTGAGTTCACCGACGTCGTGCAGGTCGATGTCGATGCCGCGCAACGTTTCGGGACCTCGCACAGTAAGGATGCCGTCGGCGAGGGTGACCTCGGCTCCCATCGAGGCGAGAATATCGCGGATCGCGTCGCCGGGCTGCGTTGTCGACGACGGCCACAACGGCACGCTGACGGTACCGCCGGTGACAGCCGCTGCTGCCAGGAACGGTGTGGCATTCGACAGATCGGGTTCGATGACCCAGTCGATAGCGCGCACCGGTCCGGGGTCGACCCGCCAGGTGTCGGCGTCGCCGCCCGTGGCCGGAGTCGTGACGGACACTCCGGCTTCGCGCAGCATCTCGACGGTCATGTCGATGTGTGGCATCGACGGAACAGGCTTGCCGGTGTGATGCACGGTGACGCCCTGCTCGAACGCTGCGGCCGAGAGCAGCAGGCCTGAGACGAACTGTGACGAACCGGATGCGTCGATGGTGACGGTTCCGCCGCGCAGCGACCCGGTTCCGGTCACGGTGAACGGCAGAGCGTCGCCGTCGATCTGCGCGCCCAGGCCTCGCAGAGCCTCGAGGATAGTGCCGAGTGGCCGCGTCCGGGCCTGCTCGTCGCCGTCGAAACGGACGACGCCGTCAGCCGTTGCAGCCAGGGGCGGGAGGAATCGCATGACGGTACCGGCGAGCCCGCAGTCGACGTCGGCGCCGCGCAGCGGTCCGGGTGTGACGGCGAGCGTGCTGGGATCGCCCGCTTCCTCGATGCCGATCCCGAGGTCACGCAATGCCGCGATCATGAGGTCTGCGTCACGGCTGCGGAGGGCGCCGGTGAGGGTGGACGGACCGTCCGCCAACGCTGCCAGGATCAGGGCTCGGTTGGTGATGGACTTCGATCCGGGCAGTGTCACCACTGCGTCGACCGGCGTTTGGGCTAGAGGGGCGCTCCACAGACTCAGACTCACGAGGTCCATCTTCTCTCATCAGTGGGAGATTGGTCGAAACCGTGCCACCCTGGGTGTCATGTGCGGAAGGTATGCGACCACAGCGGACCCGGCGAGCCTGGCAGTCGAACTCGATGCGATCGACGAGACCGATCACTCGTCGGCCGTCGCCGAGGATTTCAACGTGGCACCGACGACGCCGGTGCTGACGGTTGTCGAGCGCCACGATCGCGAGAACCCCGACAGCGATCCGGCCAAGCGGATTCGGCAGATGCGATGGGGGTTGGTGCCCTCGTGGACGAAAGAATTGGGCAAGGGCCCGGTTCTGTTCAACGCGCGCGCCGATTCCCTGGCGGAGAAACCGGCATTCCGAACGTCATTCAAATACAAGCGCTGTCTCGTCCCGATGGATGGTTGGTACGAGTGGCAGACCGAACCGCAGGGTGGCAAGAAAGCGTCGAAGATCCCGTACTACATGCACCGCGGCGACGGATCGAGGCTGTTCATGGCCGGAGTGTGGTCGGCGTGGCGCGATCCACGGATCGAGAACGCCGATCCGGTTCTGAGCTGTTCGATCGTCACCGTGGACTCGCTCGGCCACCTCGAACAGGTACATGACCGGATGCCACTCGCCCTGCCCCGTGATCGTTGGGACGCCTGGCTCGATCCCGATCACGGCGCGAACCCGTCACTGCTCGAACCGGTGCCCGAACTGTTCTCGGGGATCGAGATCGACCGAGTGAGGCCCCTCGTCAACAGCGTCAAGAACAACGGGCGCGAATTGATCGAGCCGGACGTCGACCGCGCAGGGGAGCAGATCAGTCTGCTCTAGTCGAGCGCCCGTCATTCAAGGCCACGTCATTCCAAAGCCACGTCATTCCAAGGCCCACGTCACGGTGACCTCGAAGGATACCTGCTGGGTTCCCGGTGCAATGGCCATGTCGAGCATCGCGCCACCGGGCGCCCTCATTGTCTGGTCGCCGGTGGTGCCTGGTGCTTCGGTGATCGTGATGACGTTCGACAGCGAGGTCCCGGAAAGATCGGCGTATTGCTCCGCGCGGTTCTGTGCGTCCTCGAAGGCCCGAGTCCGAGCGTCGGCGAGCAGCGCCGAATCGTCGTCGATGTCGAAGGCGACGGTATTCAGGCGTGCCGCATCACCGCCGGCGGCGATCCCCGCGTCGAGCACGGCCGACGCTTTACTCAGATCCCGGACGACGATCCGCACCGAGTTGGTCGCGCGGTAACCCGTCACTGTTGCGCCGCCGAAAGGCCCACCGGATCCGTCGTACTGCGGCTGGACGGACAGATCACTGGTCTGAATGTCTTCGGCAGCTGCACCCGCGGCGACCATCGCGTCGATCATCGCCCGGGCCTTCTCGTTCGCTTGGGATACCGCTCCCGACACATCCGGCGCAACAACCTCGACGCCGATGCCCGCACTGAGAATGTCAGGGGCCCCGCGAACCTCACCTGTTCCGACGACGGTGACCTCTTTGGTTGTGTTGTCGCTACTTGCGCAGGCGGTGAGCGAGATCGCGAGCGCAGCGGCCACTGCAAGCGTTGTCAGGTGTGGTCGGACAGACGTGAGGTTCATGGCCCAGAGGCTAGCGACTCCCACTACGCCGCGTGGTCGAATCCCTCATCGAGCCAGGGCGCCGGTGATATCGGCGTAGGCAACAAAGTTCTTCGACGACAGCGTTGTTCCGTTCTCCAGGTAGCACGTCACCAGGACGAGCCGTCCAGGCTGTCGAAGGCGCAGTTCCGGCGACTCCTGCGCTTCGCCGAACTTCTCGTACAGCGCAGTCGAACGCACCGTGTACTCGAGTGTGCCGGAATCCGTTTCGATCAGCACCCGGCTGCCGGCCACGATGTCCGGCAGGGTGTCGAACACTGCCGCAGTCCCGGCGCCGGCGTGGCCGATCACGAAAACCGTTCCGTCACTGTCTGTTCCAGGCTCGCTGCGACAGCCGACCCAATACGCGTCCGCCAGGGTCGGTGGATCGAGCACGGGGCAGGCGCCTGCGGGCATCGGGAGCACTTTCGTGTCGATCCCAAGATCGGCGATCGACAACCGTGTCGGCTGGGCCATCGGGACCGACTGCGATTGCAGAGAATCGGCAGGAATCGTGTCGGCCGATGTGTGCGCGGCCTCGAGGCGAGCTTGTCCGGAGATCGCGCACCCTGGCAGTAGCAGAAAGAGTATTGCCAGGATCAGGACACGACACCGATCAGTGCTGGTTCGGCGCATTCTTACGGCGCAAAACAAATGCACCCGCGGCGGAGACCAGCAATGCCGCGCCGCCGATTCCGGCGATCAGCAGACCGGACGGTCCGGTGGACTCACCTGCCCCGGTCTGGAACACCAGAGCGTCGTCGTAGGCCAGAGGTACAAATGTGCCCTGCGGATCGTCGTAACCGTGGACCTTGTACCCCTCGGGGGTAGTGACCACGTACACCGGTTCCTTCGACGGTCCCGTCGTGGGCGCCGGGGTCCCACCGTCGATCTTCGGGATTCCCACGAGAATCGGGGGAAGAACGATCACCCGAGTGGTGGTTGTGGGAATCGACGTTGCCGACGGTGTCGACACTGCGGAGGACGTGGTGACTCGCGCAGACGTCGTGGTGGTCGGTTCCGTCGTCGTTACTTCGGTGGTGGTCGGTTCTGTGGTGACCGTGGTGGTGGTCGGTTCTGTGGTCGTTACTTCGGTGGTGGTCGTGACGGGTGTTGTTGTGACGGGGGTTGTCGTCACCGTTGTAGTGGTCACGGGTGTTGTTGTGCTGGTCGTTGTTTCGGGTGTCTTGGGATCGGAGGGCATCGGCGGTTCACCGTGCTCGCCGTAGTGGTAGTTCTGGCCGTCGACCTGCACCCAGGTGATGTCGAAGTTTTCCCACCCCGGGAAGTTCGGGTGTGAGGAAATATCGAGCACCCAGGGGGATTGGCCGATGAACTTTTCGGTCCACTGCCCGTTGCCGTCGATGTGTGTCCCCAGTTGCATGGTTTCGCCGGTGTCGGGGTTCGTGATCGTCAGGTTGATGTGCTGGCCCATCGCAGCGCTCTGGCCGTCGGGGTAGTAGACCGTCACGGTTCCGGGAGAGACGGAATATTCGCGCCCACCTGCGGCGATGCCGTCTGTCGGCGTGGTCCATGTCGGGGTCGACTTTGCGGCAACCGACGGCGTTGTTGTGCTTGCCGAGGGGGTTGTGGTCGCTGCCGTTGTGGTCTCCGAAGTTGCCGACGACGTTGCTGGAGTTGTTGCTGGCGTGGACTCGGAAGGCGTTGCCGACTCGGTGGTGGAGGGTGACTCGACGGTTGTCTGCGCCGTTGTCGCCTCGCCGTTGTCGTCATCTGTTGCCGCTGCCGGAGCCGCAGCAGCGAATGCGGTGAAACTGGCGACGGCTACTGCTGCTGCGTAGATCTTGGTACGTCCGCGCTGATTGTTCACGACAGTATGGCCTTTCGGTCCCGAAAGCGGCGGCGCACAGGCTCGGATGGACGCACGGCACAGCAAGGCCGGGCAGGTCGAATCGAAGAGTGTGCCGATGGCGGTGGGTAGTTGATCAATCCTTCAATTACTAGGTAACTCGATGGTCGCTATGTCCGTCAAGTCCGATTTGCTGATCGTGCGCCATTTCACAGAAATGCGCTAATCCATTGCGTAGGAACATATTTCGGATGCGTTGCAAAGGGTGATTTCGGGGGTGAATCTCTCCGGGAAACGTCCCGCCGACTGGCTATCGACGGGACCTTAGGTGTAGGCGGGTTCGGGACTTTAGGCCCACGGCTCTGTTCGAGTAATTGTCAGCCGGCAGTAATCGACGCTGTCGTCGCGCCGCACAGATCGACAAGGTCGCCAGGTGCCAGTTCGATTTCGAGTCCGCGCCGGCCCGCGCTGCACAGGACGCGATCCCACTCGAGTGCTGACGCATCGATCACCGTCGGCAGTTTCTTGCGCTGCCCCAGCGGGGAGATGCCACCGAAGACATAGCCGCTCGAGCGCTCTGCGTCGGCGCGGTCGGCCATGACGGCTTTGCTTGCGCCGAGCGCGGCGGCAGCGGCTTTCAGCGAGAGTTTGTTTGGGACGGGGAGCACGGCAACGGCTAGTTTCCCCGTATCGAGCTTGATGACCAGAGTCTTGAATATCTGATCTGCCGTGACACCGACAGCCCCGGCCAGGGCGGTGACCGCCTCGTCGCCGAAGGATTCCGCGCGCGGGTCGTGGTCGTAGCTGTGAACCTGATGGGCGGTCTTCGACTTCTCGAGGAGTTTGGTCGCAGGGGTCGCAGTTCCGGCCATGACGACACCCTATGTCCAGAAGCGCGGGGAATGTAGTCCGAGGCAGTGGTGTTGGTACTGGTTGATCCCATCCGGAAAAAGTGAAGGAGCGACCGTGCTGGCTGTGTGCGAGCCACGACCGGCCCATAGGTCGGAACTGACGATGGCGGTAACCTTGATCCCCACGGCTAGTGAAGGGATCAGAGTGCTGGAACACGACCGGCCCAAGGACGAACAGTCGGAGGTCACCGAACCTGCCGATGCCGTTGCGTCCGAAACGCCCGAAACTGCGGATGAGTTGATTGCCCGTTTCGAGCGGGACGCGCTGCCTTTGCTCGACCAGCTCTACGGTGCCGCGCTGCGTATGACGCGTAATCCCTCGGATGCCGAGGACCTGGTTCAAGAGACGTACATCAAGGCGTACACGGCTTTCCGATCGTTCCGTGACGGAACCAATCTCAAGGCGTGGCTGTACCGGATTCTCACCAACACGTACATCAACTCGTATCGGAAGAAGCAGCGTCAGCCGGCGCAGTATCCGACCGACGAGATCACCGACTGGCAGTTGGCTGCTACGGCGGAGCACACGTCGACCGGGCTGCGTTCCGCTGAGGTCGAGGCGCTCGACGCGCTTCCCGACGACGACATCAAGGCCGCTCTGCAAGAGCTGCCGGAAGAGTTCCGCATGGCGGTGTACTACGCGGACGTCGAGGGTTTCCCGTACAAGGAAATCGCGGAGATCATGGGCACGCCCATCGGAACGGTGATGTCACGGCTGCATCGCGGACGTAAGCAATTGCGCGGATTGTTGGGCGACGTCGCGAAGGACCGCGGGTTCAACCGGGGCGAGAAGGACGTAGCTGCCGAAGCGGAAGGTGTTACCCGATGAGCACGCAGGACGAATTCGAAAGGCTCGACTGCTCAGCGGTCATTGCCGACGTGTGGTTGATGCTCGACGGTGAATGCGACGATGCCAGTCGTGCGCGTCTGCAGCGACACATCGACGATTGTGGTTCCTGCCTCGCAGCGTACGGAATCGAGGAGAAGGTCAAGAGTTTGATCAGCCGCAAGTGCGGTCGCGAGCATGCGCCCGAGAGCCTCCGTCAGAGGCTCACCATCGAGTTGCGACGCACGATCATCGTGACGACTACCGAAACCGACAAATAGTCCGGCTGGGGGCGTCTGAGACGTCAACAACAACAAGGGGCGGGGAAGCAATGATTGCTTCCCCGCCCCTTGTTGTCGGTGCACTACATGTCAGGCGTTTGGACGCTTGCCATGGTTAGCTGCACTGCCCTTACGGCTACGCTTCTTACGACCGCGCTTACCCATGATTGGTCTCCCTTCTGTTTCTTTCGCGTCATTCTTTCACGCCCACCTCGGTGTGGTTCCATTGGCAGGTCGATCGGGTCTCCCGGCGACAGAAGTCCTACCGGTTCTCGGCAGAAGTGAGGTTCACGATGGCAGAAGACGTGCGCGCGGAAATGGTTTCCACGGTGTTCCAGGTTGTCGTGAGTGAGGGCGATGTTGTCGCGGACGGCGACACGCTGGTCATCCTGGAGTCCATGAAGATGGAGATTCCGGTGCTGGCGGAGGTTGCGGGCACCGTCACCACCGTGGGAGTCAAGGTCGGCGATGTCATTCAGCAAGGCGACTTGATCGCCGTGATCTCCTAAGCGTTCGCGAATGTCCACTCTCAGCGACCTCCTGGCAGAACACACCGACCTACCCGGCACCGCCGTCGATCACCTGCAACGGGTGGTGGGCGAGTGGCAGCTCCTCGCCGACCTCTCCTTCGCCGACGTCCTGCTGTGGGTGGCCGCCGAATCGGATCAGTCCGCGCCGTCCGGAAGCGTGATCTGCGTCGCGCATTGCCGCCCGACCACCGCGTCGACGGCATTCCCGGAAGACGCTGTGGGGACCCTTGTGTCGGAGTCCGAGCATCCGCAGGTTCTGCGTGCGTTGGTCGAGGGACAGGTGGTGCGGACGGAGGACGCTGACTGGCGCGAAGGTATGCCGCCGCGCCGGGAGGCATTGCCGGTGCGATTGGACGGCCGTGTCATTGCCGCCCTGAGTCGCGATACCAACCTCTCGCATCAGCGGGCGCAGAGTCCGTTGGAAGTGGCGTATCTGGATTGCGCTGCCGACCTGTGTCAGATGATCAGCGACGGCACGTTCCCGGTTCGGGAATCGCGTTCGGATACCAACTCGAGTCCGCGTGCGGGCGACGGTTTCATCCGGCTCGATACCGAGGGGCGGGTGGTGTACGCGAGCCCGAATGCGTTGTCCGCCTATCACCGCATGGGGTTGAGTGCGGACCTGGTGGGCCAGGATCTCGCCGCGGTGACGCGGATGTTGGTGACCGACCCGTTCGAATCGCAAGAGGCTGCCGGCTACATCCGAGACACTTTGGCGGACAAGCCCGGTCGACGGATGGAGATCGAAGCGCGTGGTGCCACGGTGTTGCTGCGTGCGTTGGTCCTCAAACCGGGTGGACGCCATGTGGGGGCTGCTGTTGTCGTCCGCGACGTCACCGAGGTGAAGCGGCGAGATCGTGCCCTGCTCAGCAAGGACGCGACCATCCGCGAAATTCACCATCGTGTGAAGAACAACTTGCAGACCGTCGCGGCGCTGTTGCGCTTGCAGGCTCGGCGAACCGGCAATGACGAAGCACGCCAGGCCTTGACCGAATCGGTACGACGCGTTACGTCGATCGCGTTGGTGCACGACACGTTGTCGATGTCGGTGGACGAGGAGGTCGACCTCGACGAGGTGATCGACCGGTTGGTTCCGATGCTCTCCGATGTCGCGGGAGTCGGTGCGCCCGTGACGATCCGGCGTGAGGGTAGTTTCGGTGTGTTCTCCGCCGAGCGAGCGACGCCGCTGGTGATGGTGCTGACGGAGTTGGTACAGAACGCGATAGAGCACGCGTTCGATCCTGGCGTCGCGGGCACCGTGACTCTCAGCGCGGAGCGTTCGGCGCGGTGGCTGGACGTGATCATCCACGACAACGGGCGTGGTTTGCCTGCGGGTTTCAGTCTCGAGAAATCCGACCGTCTGGGCTTGCAGATCGTGCGGACACTGCTCGGTGCAGAGCTCGGAGGTTCACTCGGATTGCACCCGGGAAGTGGTGGCGGAACCGATGCGGTTCTCCGTGTGCCGCTCGGCAGGCGAAGTGCGCGTTACTGATTCGCATCGATCGCGATATTTCGAGCAGACAAAAAGCCCGGCACCATGGTGTGCCGGGCTGTCGTCTTCGACGGCAAAACGGGAGGAGCTGTACTCGCGTTCGCGTCGGACGTCTGAAGTACTCGAGTACTTGCCTAGACGGAAGTGCGTGCGCGAGTGCGTGCGTTACGACGCTTGAGTGCGCGACGCTCGTCTTCGCTCATTCCGCCCCACACGCCTGCATCCTGACCGGACTCGAGAGCCCAGGACAAGCATTCGGCGGTGACGGGGCAGCGGTTGCAGACAACCTTGGCATCAGCAATCTGTGCGAGGGCCGGTCCGCTGTTTCCCACCGGGAAGAACAGTTCGGGATCCTCGTCGCGACAGATTGCGTTGTGGCGCCAGTCCATCTTTTTCGCTCCTTAAGCTGGGTGTGAATACACCGTTTGGTACCAATGAGTTTGTGTGTGCGTAATCAATGTTTCCGCACTGTTACTTGTGAATGCTTTCACGAACTCGCGGTATGTCAATAGATTTGGACAGGTTCGTGGGCCAACTCACTAAAATCGGACGTACCGATTGGCAACCTTGTAGTCATCGGCATTTTACCCGAGCGCAATGACGGTTTTCCACTGTTTTTGCAGGTCAAGACAGTTGTGTGGATCACGCAGGCAGTGGAGCGAAGACCTCGAGTGCGTCCGGTACAGCGGTAAATTCGACCGATTTGCGAAGTCCGATGAAATCTCCGTCCATTTGAAAACCGATCGGCCGTGACGACTCGATGGTGATGGCCGCGACGTCGTCGGTCCGTACGAGGACTTTCGATTTCGGCTCTGCGCCCTTCGCCAACAGTTGCCGGACAACCTTCAGGGAGGGAAGGACTTTGGTGCTCGTCATCGCGAAGAGTCCGAGCCCCGAGTCGAAAGTCGTTCCGGGATTGGTGTGTACGGGGCGCGCTTCGAGATAGGTCCACGGGCTGGAATTGGACACGAATGCATAGTGGACGCCCGGAATGGGATCCTGACCCGGAAGCTGGACCGTCAGTGCAGGTTCGGCTCGCTTGGCTCGGAAGAACGCGGCGATCGCGGTGCGCACGTATCGACTCGGCGTCGCGGGATCACCGTTCTTACGACTGGCGTCGACGGCCTCGCACACATCGGCGTCGAGGCCCATCCCGGCGTTGAACGTGAACCATCGGTTGTCTGCGTGGGCAAGTCCGATGCGTCGACGAGTCCGCTCGCTCAAGAGATCGATCAGTTGATTGGTGGCATCGACAGGATCGGGTGCAATGCCCAGTGAACGGGCAAACACGTTGGCGGATCCACCGGGAACAACCGCGACGGTCGGAATGGGTCCTACGGGCACGGCTTTCATCGATGTCGGATGCGGCGATCCGAGGAGGCCGTTGACCACTTCGTTGACGGTGCCGTCGCCGCCGTGGACGATCACCACACCGAAACCGTCTTCGTGCGCTTGCCGAGCGAGTTCGGCGGCGTGACCACGATGGGTTGTGTGCGTCACGGTCAGTCGCACCCGACTCTCGAGAGCGTGAGCCAACAGATCACGACCGGCCGCGGTGGTCGAGGTGGCATTGGGATTGACGATCAGCAGTGCGCGCACGGGGCATGAGCCTATCCGGTGTCGTGTTCTAGGCTGGTCTCGTGCCGAATACTGCCAGTCCGAATACCCTTCCCAACACAGTCAGGTGGGCGGGTGCCCTCGTGACGCTGCAAGGTCTGGTTGCGGCCGGCTTTGCCGTAGTCGCCGTAATTCGGGGTCTGACCGGGCACGACCAGAGCGTGACCAACGGTTACGGGTTTGCCGCGTGGGTGGCGATTCTCGGTGGTGCCGTGTTGGCTGCCGGTATCGCGCTGCTGACGGGTCGGCGGTGGGGACGCGCGATTGCCGTCGTTGCGCAGTTGCTGCTTCTGCCGGTTGCCTGGTCGCTTTTGACCGACTCGCACCAGGTATTTCTCGGTGTTGTCCTCGGAGCGGTTGTTCTCGTGACGCTGGTTTTCCTGTTCTCCGCGCCCACGTCCAAGTGGATGGCACTGGAGTACGGATCATTCTCCGACGAGATCGCGACCGAGGAGACCGAAACGACCGAGGGTCGGGACAAGACCGACAGCTGACGCTCTAGCGAGCCTGCGCGGCCAACGAACCCAGGTGGTCGCCGGTCAGTCGGTAGGTGGTCCACTCGGTTTTCGCCTCGGCGCCGAGTGATTCGTAGAACCCGATGGACGATGTGTTCCAGTTGAGCACCGACCACGACAGGCGTGAGTAGTTGTTGTCCGTGCATTCCTTCGCGAGAGCAGCCAACAAGGCTTTGCCGTGGCCTGATCCGCGCTCGGAGGGCTTCACGTACAAGTCTTCGAGGTAGATGCCGTAGACGCCTTCCCAGGTCGAGAAATTGCGGAACCACAGCGCCATACCGACAACATCTCCGCTCTCGGAGACCGCGACATGGGCAAAAGCGGACGCCGCATCACCGAAAAGTGCTTCGCCGATCTGAGCGGGTTTGACGGTGCACTCGTCGAGCGCCTTCTGATAATCGGCAAGTTCGTAGATCATGTCGGTGATCGGCTGGACGTCGGCGGGAGTGGCGCGTCGGATCATGGCACTCAGCCTTCCACGAGCGGTGGCACGTTGTGGTGCAGGAGATGCGTCGATCCGTGTTCGTACCCGAGCACCGAGTAGGCGCCGGGGGAGAGGGCAAATCGTCGGCCCTCGGAGACGGGCAGTTCGAGCCACCGCGCGATGAGAGCGCGGGAGAAATGCCCGTGCCCGATCAGGATGACGTCCCGTTCGGCCAGCTGAGACGTCACCAGGCTGAGCACCATGTCCGTGCGGGCGCCGATCTCGTCGGCATGCTCGCCGCCCGGGCAGGGATGACTCCACACCGTCCAATCGGGGACGCTTGTGCGAATTTCAGGCGTGGTGAGTCCCTCGTAGTCACCGTAATCCCACTCGGACAATGCATCCCAGGTCTGCTCGTCCGGCAGCCCTGCGAGCTCGCCCGTGCGCTGGGCGCGCAGCCGTGGGCTGGTCAGGATCATGGGATTGCGGAGGCCGAGTGCTCGAATGCGATTACCGGTGGCGGTGGCCTGGATCTCGCCGAGCGCGGTGAGCGGGACTTCGGTGCGACTGGTGTGCTTACCGCTGCGGGCCCATTCGGTTTCGCCGTGACGCAAGAGAATGACGCGGGGATTGGACGTGACGGTGCTGCGAACCGAGGAGGCCATGTGCCCATCATTGCAGGACAACTCGTGACACGACATCCGCGTGTAGCGTTCGCCTCTTCGCTCGAAATGCGCAAGGATCTATCTGTGACGACGGTTCTCGCAGTGGCAAATCAAAAGGGCGGCGTGGCCAAGACCACGACCGTCGCCTCCCTCGGTGCGGCTCTGTCCGCTCTCGGTCAACGTGTACTGGTGGTGGATCTTGATCCTCAGGGGTGCCTGACGTTCTCGCTCGGGCACAATCCCGATCGGCTCGAACGTTCGGTCAACGAAGTCCTGGCCGGTGATCTCGACGCTGCCGATGCGATCCTGTCTACCGGTGACGGCATGGATCTTCTGCCGGCAACCATCGATCTGGCGGGAGCGGAAGCGCTCCTGCTGATGCGTCCGGGCCGAGAGTTCGCGCTCAAGCGTGCGCTGTCGCCGCTGCTCGGGAACTACGACGTCGTCATCATCGACTGCCCGCCCTCGTTGGGTGTGTTGACGCTCAACGGATTGACTGCCGCGCAGTCGGTTCTTGTTCCGCTGCAATGCGAAACGCTGGCGCATCGCGGTGTGGGGCAGCTTCTGCGTACGGTGCGCGAAGTGCAGGCGATCACCAACCCCGACCTGGTTCTGCTCGGTGCATTGCCGACGCTGTACGACGCTCGGACTACACACAGCCGCGACGTTCTCGCAGATGTGAGCGACCGCTACTCGCTGCCCGTGCTCGCTCCGCCGATTCCGCGGACGGTAAAGTTCGCCGAGGCGTCGGCGTCCGGTGCGACGGTATTGGCCGGCCGGAAGAACAAGGGGGCCGACGCCTATCGCGATCTGGCGGCGAACCTTGTAAAACATTGGGCGGGAAGCGAAATCGTCACCTTTGTGCCGGACCCGACGGTCTGAGGCAAGTCAGCGCAGCGCAACCAGGGTGCCGTCGCGCTGTTCGAGAATGGTGTCGCCGGCGCTCGCGATGACGATCGGTGACGTGACGTCGCCGCGGTCGACGCCGATCATGCGGGTGACGGCGCCGTCGGTGGGGTTGATCACGGCAATTCCGTTGGGTACGGGAACAAGAAGCTGATCGGAGACCAGCGTGCCCGGGCCGGATGTTCCCTCGACGATCCAGGTGGGGGTCAAGTCGTTCGATCGAAGATTGATCGTCTGGGTGCCGGTCCACCACGTGATGCTGTTCTTGTCGGTGCGGAGGGTTGCGCGCTGAGAGTCGACGCCGTTCACGGGGTAGTCGACCAGTGCGGTGCCGGCGCCGTCGAAAATGCTGAGGCGAGAGACGGTTCCGTTTGCGCCGGGTAGGTAGACGGCGGTCTTCTCACCGGACACGGCGACGACGCGGGCACCCTCGGAATCCGGAAGCACGACCGTGCCGTATTCCTGCGGTTCCTGAGCATCCTTCGGGGCGGGATTCATGATCGTCAGACGGTTCGACGCGTCGCCCTCGCATTGCTGGAGGACGGACACGCGGCTGGAACTTGAAGCGGCGCTGAGTAATTCGCAACCTGCGTGCGGTTGCTTGTTGGGATTGACCGGGGCGTCGACGCGGCCGTACTCGAGCGTGCGCACAAGGTCCGAGCGCCACAGTTCCATGCGGGTGTCACCGAGGGAGATGACATAGGTGCCGTCGGCCGACAAGGTGACCGCCGGATCGGCGTCGCTGTTGCGCTGGTCTTTACGTGCTCCGGTGTCGGCTACCAGCGAGGTGACTTGTGAGCACCCACGGTCGTCCTGGTACACCGCCACGACTCGATCCCAGGAACCGATAGCTCCGCACAGTGGATAGTTGCGCGAGTAACGCCACACTTCGTCCCCGGTGGCGGGGTCACGGCCGACGACGTCGGAGCCGTCCGCTGTGACTGCGGCGTTGCCCACGGCGATCGGAGCTGTGGAGTCCGCGCTCGGGAACGCCCACACCTCGCGCAGAATGTCCGGAAGAACCGCGGACGTCGTCAGCGGAGGGAGAGCCGTGTCAGCGGTGACCGAGGTGGTTCCGCGCGCATCACTGCGCAACCACACCACGGTCACCGCCACGATCACGGCCAGCGCGATACCGAGAGCCGCGATTACATCAGAGCGAGTACGCCGTTCAGGTGCCAGCACATGGGGAGCTTACTCTGCTGCGGCTGCCGCAACGGCCTGCGCCGGGCGACGACGACGGCGACGGCGCGGCTTGGATGCGGCGTCGGAATCGGCTGAAGTGGCAGCATCGTCGGCGGGTGCAGCAGCATCCGCCGTGGGTGCAGTTGTCTGAGTTGCGTCAGCTGATTCGCTGCCGGCCCGGGTACGGCGACGGGTCCGGTTGCGACGAGGAGCGGCCTTCTCTTCGCTTCCGTCGGTGTCGGCAGCAGCCTTCGTGTCCGCGTTCGCCTTTTCGGGCGCAGCTTGTGCCTTCGCAGGCGCAGCCTTGCGGACGGTGCCCTTCGCGTCGGCCGGGATGGACAGCTCTTCGTACAGGTGCGGCGAGCTCGAGTACGTCTCGACCGGGTCGGGAATTCCGAGGCTCAGTGCCTTGTCGATGAGCTGCCAGCGAGGGATGTCGTCCCAGTCGACCAGCGTGACGGCGATACCGGTGCGTCCTGCTCGGCCGGTACGGCCGATGCGGTGGACGTACGTCTTCTCGTCCTCGGGGCACTGGTAGTTGATGACGTGGGTGACGTCGTCGATGTCGATACCGCGAGCAGCGACGTCGGTGGCGACAAGAACGTCGACCTTGCCGTTACGGAAGCCCTTCAGGGCCTTTTCACGGGCGATCTGTCCGAGGTCACCGTGGACGGCACCGACGGAGAAGCCGCGCTCGGCGAGATCGTCGGCGACTTTCTGGGCGGTGCGCTTGGTGCGGGTGAAGATCATGGTTGCGCCGCGACCTTCGGCCTGCAGCACGCGGGCGACCATCTCGGCCTTGTCGAGTGCGTGTGCACGGTAGATGTGCTGGCTCGTGCGATCGTGCACGGCGGACGATTCGGCTTCCTCGGCACGGATGTGCGTCGGCTGCGTCAGGAAGGTGCGCGCCAGGGTGATGATCGGGCCCGGCATCGTTGCGGAGAACAGCATCGTCTGACGCTTGTCGGGGACCATGCCCATGAGGCGTTCGATGTCGGGCAGGAAGCCGAGGTCGAGCATTTCGTCGGCTTCGTCGAGGACGAGAACGCCGACCTTGCCGAGAATCAGGTGCGACTGGTTCGCGAGGTCGAGCAGGCGGCCCGGGGTGCCGACAACAACGTCGACGCCCTTCTGGAGTGCCGCGATCTGAGCTTCGTAGGGACGGCCGCCGTAGATGGGCAGAACCTGGAGACCGCGATCGCCGACGCGGAGGTACTTGCTGGCGTTCTCGAGGTCGCGAGCAACCTGGATGCACAGTTCGCGGGTCGGGACGATGATCAAGGCGCGAGGCGTGCCGTCGAGGGCAGCGGTGCCATTGGAGGCAGTGGCGATGCGGTGCAGCAGCGGGACGCCGAAACCGAAGGTCTTGCCCATTCCGGTGCGGGCCTGGCCGATGAGGTCGTCGCCGGCGAGAGCCAACGGAAGTGTGAGTTCCTGGATGGCAAAAGTGCGTTCGATGCCGATTTCGTTCAGCGCGCGGACGATTTCGTCGCGAACGCCGAGTTCGGCAAACGTCGGGGGTACATGGGTGTCGTCGAGCTGGACGGACACGGTGTTTTCTGTTGCTTCGTCTTCGTGGTCGATCGTGATCTTGCTCAGGGGACTAGCCTTTCCTCGTTGCGGTACGCACGCACAAGGTAAGGGGCCTGGCCGTAAATCGGCCGAAGTCGATGCCCTCTTGTTCGTCGGCTCTGCCTACGCCTCAGCACTGGGGTTTCGCGGACCGATGTTCTGATGCCGTCCGTGAAATCTCGGCGAAGCGGGCAACAACCTTCGATGCAGGTGCGCGCACATTATCTGTGGGGTCCGTGAGTACTAGATCATCCCCGCTGAATGAACGGGCGGGGGAAACTAAGCGGACTCCCGAAACCATTGTAACGGTAACCGGGCAATTCCCAGCAAAGCATGGCCTAGATCACCCCTGTCGACATGGGGTGATCGAGGGGACCGAGCGGGGATGTGGCACTAGAGTTCGTAGGCATGGGCGCACACGATCTTGATGCTTCGACTGACACTGGAACCGCCGGCCGGGTGCCTTCCGACCATCCCGGCGTGATCGATTTGTTCGCGGTACTCGCGTACGGCGAGATATCAGCGTTCTATCGCTTGTCCGAGGACGCGCAGATGGCTCCTGACCTGCATGGAAAGGTTGCTTTTGCCAGCATGGCGGCGGCGGAGATGGCGCACTTCGAGACGTTGAGCGCGGCTCTGACGGAACGTGGGCACGAGATCTTTGCGGTCATGGATCCTTTCGTTCGCGCGCTGGACAACTACCACGCGTCGACGACTCCGTCGACGTGGATGGAATCCCTCGTGAAGGCCTATGTCGGCGACGGAATTGCCGCCGACTTCTATCGGGAAATCGGTCATTCGTTACCGGAAGACGTGGCCGAGATCGTCGAGGACGTTCTCTCCCAGACCGGGCATTCCGAATTCGTGGTCCTCGAAGTGAAGGCCGCCGTGGAGTCGAGCAGCCGGGTCAAGGACCGCCTCATGCTGTGGGGACGCCGGCTGCTCGGTGAGGCGATCACGCAGGCACAGTTTGTTCTCGCGCAGCGCGACGATCTCACGGACCTGGTGATTTCCGCCTCCGGTGATCTCAACGGTGTGGTCGCATTGTTCGACGGTATGCAGGAAAAGCATGCCGAGCGCATGGCCACGCTCGGACTGGTCTGAGCCTGTTCGCTATCGGCACAGCGCGGCAGCGAGCATGTGGGAGTGATGCTGCATTAGCCTGGCCAGGACAGCTGATGTATTTCACGAACAGTTCGGAGGTTGACCGTGGAGGTCAAGATCGGTGTAATCGACAGCCCGCGTGAGCTCATCGTCAACAGCGAACAGACCCCGGACGAGGTTGAGGCATTGGTCTCAGGCGTCCTCGGTGGCGGCGAGCCGGTTCTTTCGCTCGTCGACGACAAG
This sequence comes from Rhodococcus globerulus, assembly GCF_019334125.1. NCBI lineage: Bacteria > Bacillati > Actinomycetota > Actinomycetes > Mycobacteriales > Nocardiaceae > Rhodococcus > Rhodococcus globerulus. The sequence goes on along the minus strand of NZ_CP079698.1, from coordinate 1,685,787 downwards.
GGCCGCAAGTTCCTGGTGCAGGCGAGCCGCGTCGCATATGTGGAAATCGGGCCGTCCGATATTCGCAAGGTTGGGTTTGCGCCTACCGTCTGATGCGTTAGTTAAGAAAAAGGGCGGGCAGTCTCAGCTGAGACTGCCCGCCCTTTTCTGTAAGAAACAGGACTGCCGTAAAGATCAGGACTGCTGTGTCTTCAGGACTGCAAGGGCACTCTCGAGAGACCGCCCCAGGCCAGGGTCACCGTGATTTCGATGGCTTCTTCCTTGGGGATCGGGCGAGCTGCTTCCAGCCAGTAGCGAGCCGTGAACTGGCTGGCGCCGACCAGGCCGACGGCAAGGATGCGCGCCCGGTAGGGGTCGAGGCCGGAATCGTGGCTGACCAGGTCGAAGACTGCGTCGACGCACGCTTCGGTGGCTTGCTCGACCCGCGTCTGCACCTGCGGCTCACCCATGATGTCGGACTCGAAGACGAGGCGGAAGCCCTGTGAATCGTTGTCGACAAAATCGAAGAATGCCTGAACAGCGGCACGCACACGCTGTTTGTTGTCGGTGGTCGAGCGCAGGGCTTGGCGGACACCGGAGATAAGGCTGTCGACGTAACTCTGCAGAACCGCTACATACAGTTCGAGTTTGCCTGGGAAATGCTGGTACAAGACCGGCTTGCTCACGCCTGCGCATTCGGCGATCTCGTCCATACCCGCAGAGTGGTAGCCGTTGGCTACGAACACCTCGCTGGCAGCGGCGAGGAGCTGGAGCCGGCGTGCATCTCGCGGAAGGCGGGTGCTGCGACGGGTTCCAGCCGGCTTACCGGCCGATGTACCGCGATCGGATTCTGTCCGATCCGCGAGTTCTGTCATGTCGCTGTCCAATCTGAGCAAAAGTAAAATTCGGCCGCGGCACGAATATGTCGAGTCGCGAATGCGTACTCGCCAGTATCCTCCGTCACATCAGCCGTAGCTGCATGAACGATACCGTGTGTCGCGCGCTCGCGTTTTTTCGTCTCGGCAAGCGGAACCTCGCGCGGCGTGATGTGGTGGATGGCACATCTGACACGCCCTTGCCTGCGGGTTTCGTGCGGTCGGAGCCTGCCGCTTGCGGGATGTGAGATTCTGGAGCCGTGACTGACCCAGGGGGACCGCGCATGCGTGGACGAACTACGCAGAACCCTGACCGTGACGAGCTTCGAATGCGCAGCGGAGTGAGCGAGCCGTGGGGCAACCAAGACGGTGAGAGCCGTGCGCCCGAGGACCGGATGTACGGAGAGCGCGACTACCGAGGAATTGCGTCGCACCAGCCGTTGCGAGCGCAGTGGGATCCCACGAAGAGGCAGGTGGGCAAGACCCCACGCACCCCACGGCCGGATCGCAGTGCCCGTAAGCAGAGTCGGCTCGGCAAGTTCGTTGCGACGTACGGGTGGCGTGCGTACGCGATTCCCGTGCTCGCAATTCTGACGATTTTTGTCATCTTCGACGCTCTGCGTGCGGACCCCGTCACGGATTCCTCGTCGTCTACGACGGCTACTGCCGACCTCGCGCACAGCACCGACGGGACCGATGTCATCGGGGCTCCGCCGGCTGCCGACGGCGAGTTCGCGGCATCGATACCGTCCGGAGCACTTCCGGATGGGGGACCGTTTGCGGTCACCGGTGGTGGCACGTGGCACATAGTCCCCGGAACTACGGGCAAGGTCGGGCAGGGCACCGAGCGTGAGTTCACGTACACCGTCGAAATCGAGGACGGCGTCGACACCACCGGATTCGGCGGCGACGAGTCGTACGGCCGGATGATCGATCAGACGCTGGCCAATCCCAAGAGCTGGACCAACGATCCGAAGGTCGCATTCCGGCGTATCGATTCCGGTTCGCCCGATTTCCGCATCTCGTTGACTTCTCAGATGACCATTCGCGACGGCTGTGGATACGAGATCGAACTCGAAGGCTCGTGCTACAACCCGGGTATGGATCGAGTCCTGCTCAACGAGCCGCGATGGGTTCGCGGAGCAATCTCGTTCCAGGGTGACATCGGTTCGTACCGGCAGTATCAGATCAACCACGAAGTCGGCCATGCCATTGGATACGCCCAACATCAGCCGTGCGAAACCGAAGGTGGTTTGGCGCCGATCATGATGCAGCAGACGTTCGGAACCGCCAATAACGACATCGCGGTCCTCGATCCCGACGGCGTCGTACCGATGAACGGACTGACCTGCCGTTTCAATCCGTGGCCGTATCCGAGAGCGTAAGTAGATAATTCAGGAGTTCGTTCGTGTCCGCATCACCCGTCGTCCTGCCACCTCTGGTGGAGCCTGCCGCTGAGTTGAGCCGGGAAGAAGTCGCGAGGTACAGCCGGCATCTGATCATTCCGAACGTCGGGATGTCGGGTCAGAAGCGGCTCAAGAACGCGAAGGTCCTGTTCATCGGTGCCGGCGGACTCGGCTCGCCGGCATTGCTCTACCTCGCTGCGGCGGGAGTGGGAACGATCGGCATCGTCGATTTCGACGAAGTCGACATGTCGAACTTGCAACGGCAGGTCATTCACGGCCGCTCGGACGTCGGCCGCTCCAAGGCGGTCAGTGCGCGCGAGTCGATCCTCGAGATCAACGACCACGTCGACGTGCGCTTGCACGAGTTCCGCCTGGACAACTCCAACGCGGTCGAACTGTTCTCCGAGTACGACCTGATCCTCGACGGCACCGACAACTTCGCGACGCGGTACCTCGTCAACGATGCCGCCGTCATCGCCGGTAAGCCGTACGTGTGGGGTTCGATTTATCGCTTCGAAGGCCAGGTCTCCGTGTTCTGGGAAGACGCGCCGGGCGGTGTGGGCCTGAACTATCGGGACCTGTACCCCGAAGCTCCGCCGCCAGGCATGGTGCCGTCGTGTGCGGAGGGTGGAGTGCTCGGTGTCCTGCCGGCGACTGTGGGTTCGATCATGGCCACGGAGGCCGTGAAACTGATCACGGGAATCGGCGAACCGTTGCTCGGTCGCCTGATGATGTACGACGCGTTGTCGATGACATTCCGCACAATTCGGTTGCAACGTGACCCGTCGCGGGCGCCGGTGACGGAACTGATCGATTACGACGAGTTCTGCGGTGTGGTGTCCGAGGAGGCGAGCGCGGCAGTGGCGCAGTCGACGATCACGGCGCCGGAACTCGCGCAGCTGATCGAGAGCGGTCGCGAGTTGCAGCTCGTTGACGTGCGAGAACCCGTCGAGTGGGACATCATGCACCTGCCGGGGGCGGTTCTGATTCCGAAGGGCCGGATTGTCTCGGGTGAAGCGTTGGCGTCGTTGCCGCAGAACAAGCAGATAGTTCTGTACTGCAAAACCGGTATCCGGTCGGCTGAGGCGCTTGCCGTCCTCAAGAGCGCCGGGTTCGCGGATGCCGTTCATGTGCAGGGCGGCGCGGTCGCGTGGGCGAAACAGGTGGATACTTCTCTGCCCCTCTACTAGGCGTGCCTTGCACCCCGTAGCGGGTTCGCACCGGTAGCGTTGGGGTGGTGAGCACAGGCCAACCTCCCCAGCACGTGTGCTCCACCTTCGGCCTCCGCGAAGTCGAGCCCATCCCACTCGGTGCGGATTGGGACGGCGGTTGGTTGTGTGGAGACGTCGTCCTCTCTGCCGTCGCGGATCATGCGCGCGCGGCCTGGTCTGCAAAAGTGCGTGAGAATCTCGAAGTCGACGGGGTGCGTTTGGCCCGTCCGGTCCGATCCACCGACGGCAGGTATGTCGTATCCGGTTGGCGCGCCGACACTTTCATCGTCGGAACGCCTGAACCGCGGCACGACGAGGTTGTTTCCATGTCGTGCAGGCTCCACGCTGCTACGGCGTCGCTGGAGCGTCCGCGATTCCTGGCGCAGCCCCCGGTGCCACCGTGGGCGGAGGTCGACGTGTTTGTTGCCGCTGACCGCGCGGCCTGGGAAACGGTTCCGCTGAGAATTGCGAAGGGCGTCGAGCAGCTCGAGTCGCCGACTCCCGACGGGCGAAAGAGCCTCGAACTGATCGCGGGTCTGGCCACTCTCCGTAAACCGGTTCAGAGTCCTGATCAATTGGTGCACGGTGATCTGTTCGGCACCGTTCTGTTCTCGGGCAGCATGGCTCCCGGGATCACCGACATCACGCCGTACTGGCGACCGGCGGCCTGGGCCGCAGCTGTCGCGGTTGTCGACGCCATCTCGTGGGGCGGCGCCGACGAGGCTCTGGTCGGCCGGTGGGAGGATCTGCCGGAGTGGCCGCAGATGCTGCTTCGAGCCGTGATGTTCCGATTGGCTGTTCATGTTCTGCATCCCCGGTCGACGGCGGACGCGTTTCCCGGTCTGGCCCGAACCTCCGATATCGTCCGGTTGCTTCTCTAGCTCGCGTGGTCAGCCGAAGTCGGCGACCAGGCCTTCGAACAGATCACGCGCTGCATCCGATGCGGCCCGTGTATCGCCCGCGATGACCGCCGTCACGAGGTTCTGATGCCGGCTGTGGAATCCTTCGCCGGTGGCGTCGATGTGCTGATGGATCGTTGATTCGATGACGGGCAGCAGGGAGTCGTAGAACTCCAGGTACACCGCATTGTGACTGGCCGCGACAATCGCGCGGTGCAGTGCCGCGTCGGCCACGGCGGCTGCTGTGGTGTCGTGACCCTCCCAGGTTGCTGCCCGTACCGCGAGTAGGCGTGTCAGTTCGGCGACGTCGTCATCGGTGCGCCGGGCGGCGGCGAGTGTCGCAGCGGTGATGTCGAGTGCTCGACGCAGTTCGAGTACGTCGCGCTCGTGCGCTCCGGCGAAGTAGTTGCCGAGGGTGCCACCGAGATCGGTGAGTGCCACAACGTAGGTTCCCGAGCCCTGTCGGCGCTCGAGCATGCCCGCGTGCACGAGTGCCTGCACAGCCTCGCGCACGGTGTTCCGCCCGGTGCCGGTCAGTTCGGTCAGTTCGGGTTCGGTGGGAATCCTTGTTCCGACGGGCCACGTTCCGCTCCGTATTTCGTCGCGGAGTTGTTCGGTGACCTGTGAGATGAGGCTGGCGCGTCGAACTGGTTGCACGTGGTGTTCCTCGGTTTCCGGTAACTGATCGGTGGTGACGCTAGATTATCTCCCTTGTGTCATTTCGTCCGGTCATCCTATGATTTCTCGGTGACTGCTCAGCTGGAGAGAACAGAACGCCGCCCGCTCGTCAAAGGCCGTGTGCTCGTATTCGCTGCCATCGCGATGTCTGCGCTCGTACTACGACTTGCGGTGACGTCGTTCTCTCCGCTTGCGTCGCAGATCCAAGACGAGTTCGGTTTCTCCGGTTCGGTGGTCGGTGTCTTCGGGATGGTGCCGACGGCGATGTTCGCCGTCTTCGGTCTGCTCACGCCTGCCCTGGCCAAGCGCCTCGGCCTCGAACGCACCGCGTTGCTGGCCATGATCATGGCTGCCGTCGGAATGCTGTTGCGCGCCATGATGTCTCAGACGTGGTCGTTGCTGGCCCTTTCGGCTCTCGCGTTGGCGGGCATGGGTATCGGCAATGTCGTGATCCCGCCGTTGGTCAAGCGATACTTCTCCGATCGTCTTGCCACCATGAGTTCGGTCTACATCGTCGCCGTGCAGATCGGCACCATCGTTCCGGCATTTGTCGCGGTTCCCGTGGCCGACGCCTTCGGATGGCGGTTCTCCATCGGATGGTGGGCTGCATTCGGCTTTGCCGCGGCCGTACCGTGGCTGATCACCCTGGCACGCTCGCGGAAAGCCGAAGCCGAGACAGTTGTTGCACCGGCAGTCGACGAGAGTCGCCGCGGTCAGGTGTGGCGTTCACCCGTTGCGTGGGGGATGGCCGGCATGTTCGGTATGACCTCGCTGATCACGTACTCGATGTTCACCTGGATTCCGTCGATCCTCGCCGACGCCGGTGCCAGTGATGCCTTCGGTGGAACCATGGTCGGAGTCTTCTCGGTGATGGGTCTGGTCGCGGCTTTCGGTGCGCCGACGCTCTGCGCTCGTATCGCTAATCCGTTCCCCGTGGTGATCGTCTGTGCTGCTTGCTATCTGATCGGCTTTGCCGGCCTGTACTTCGCGCCGATGGCCGCACCGATCGTCTGGGTTGTCGTTCTGGGTCTTGGTCCGAGTACGTTCCCGATGGCGCTGACGCTGATCAACCTCCGCACACGTTCGCACGCCGGATCATCGGCGTTGTCCGGCTTCACTCAGGGCATCGGTTACACAGTGGCGTGCCTCGGGCCGTTGCTGTTCGGCGTGTTTCACGATGCGACGGATGGATATGCGGCACCCTTCGGACTGCTCGTCGTTGCCGTCGTCGTAGTGCTGGTCGGTGCATATCAGGCCTGCAAGCCGCGGATGCTCGAGGACTCCTGGCACGCCCGATAGTCCTCACATCAAGTCCTGTTACCGGGTGAGGATCAATTGACTTCTCGGTCACCGCGCGCAGCACCGGCGCAATAACCGTTTTCTACCTTTAGGTCTCCCACACATTCAGGAGGCCCTGGTGAGTCATTACATCGAGCATTGGGATGCAGAGGACGTCGACGCCTGGGAATCCGGCGGCAAGGACATCGCGAAGCGAAACCTGATCTGGTCAGTGGTAGCCGAACACGTCGGCTTCTCCATCTGGTCGATCTGGTCCGTCATGGTGTTGTTCATGCCCACTGATATCTACGGCATCGACGCGGCCGGAAAGTTCTTCCTCGTCGCGGTTCCCACCTTGGTGGGTTCCATCCTCCGCATTCCGTACACGGTTGCCACCGCGCGTTTCGGCGGTCGCAACTGGACCGTCATGAGTGCGCTGTTCCTTTTCATACCAACACTTCTCACGCTGTACCTGATGATGAACCCGGGTGCGTCGTACACCACGTTCATGTTGGTGGCGGCTACCGCAGGCATCGGCGGCGGTAACTTCGCGTCGTCGATGACCAACATCAATGCCTTCTACCCGCAGCGGCTCAAGGGATGGGCGCTCGGTCTCAACGCGGGCGGCGGCAACATCGGTGTTCCGATGATCCAGCTGATCGGCCTGTTGGTGATCGCCACCGTCGGTAACCGTGCGCCGTGGATCGTGTGCGCCATCTACCTCGTGTTCATCGCGGCTGCTGCCGTCGGCGCTGCACTGTTCATGGACAACCTGGGTAACCAGAAGTCTGACCTGCGCTCGATGGCCACGGCGCTGAAGTTCTCCGAGTCCTGGGTGATCAGCTTCCTGTACATCGGCACGTTCGGTTCGTTCATCGGATTCAGCTTCGCCTTCGGTCAGGTTCTGCAGATCAACTTCCTCGCCGGCGGTGCCACTCCGGCTGCGGCGGCGCTGCATGCAGCCCAGATCGCCTTCATCGGTCCTCTCCTCGGTTCGATCGCTCGCCCCCTCGGTGGCAAACTCGCCGACCGGATCGGCGGCGGAAAGATCACGATGTGGACGTTTGTCGGCATGGCCTTCGCGGCATCGGTCCTCGTGACGGCCGGAACGATGGACGACAACACCGCAGGCGTCGCAAGTGCCGGGATCATGGTGACGTTCGTTCTCGGATTCATCGCACTGTTCCTGCTCTCGGGCATCGGCAACGGATCGGTCTACAAGATGATCCCCGCGATCTTCGAGGCGAAGGCGCAGAGCTTCGACCACATGGATCGGGCGGAGAAGGCAACGTGGTCGCGCAGTATTTCCGGTGCTCTCATCGGATTTGCCGGTGCGGTAGGCGGTTTGGGCGGTGTCGGCATCAACCTGGTGCTGCGCGCGTCGTACACCAGCCCCGCGAAGTCGGCGACGATGGCGTTCTGGGTGTTCCTCGCCTTCTACATCGCCTGCATCGCAGTGACCTGGTTCGTCTTCCTGCGCAAGCCGTCCACGCTCACTACAGACGTCGACGACGCGAAGGTTGCGGTCACGGCATAACGCCCGGCTCGCAGAATCTCCAGAACTCTCTCGTTACATCAGGAAGTAGGCGCGTCATGAGCAAGTCGGTTGTTGTCATCGGACACGGAATGGTCGGACACCGCTTCGTCGAGGCGCTCCGTTCGCGCGACGAGGCAAACACCTGGTCGGTGACCGTACTCTGCGACGAGCAGTACGCAGCGTACGACCGAGTCGGGCTGTCCTCGTACGTCGGAGCCTGGGACCCCAAGGAATTGGCGCTGGCCGGCAACGATTACATCGGCGACAGCCTGGTCGACCTTCGAGTGGGGGAAGGCGGACTCTCGATCGACAAGGACGCACGAACGGTCACGACAACGACCGGCGACACGCTCTCCTACGACGCACTGGTGATGGCGACGGGTTCGTACCCCTTTGTTCCGCCGGTGCCGGGCCACGACGCCGACGGATGCTTTGTCTACCGCACGCTCGACGACCTGGACGGCATCCGCGCTGCCGCGGAGAAAGCCGGCAAGGGCGCCGTCGGCGTAGTGGTCGGCGGTGGTCTTCTCGGACTCGAGGCCGCAAATGCTCTCTCGCTCATGGGAATGACGGCACACGTCGTCGAGCACAATGCGCGTCTGATGCCGATGCAGGTCGACGAGGGCGGCGGCGCTCTGCTCGCTCGCCTCGTCACCGAGTTGGGGCTCACCGTCCACACGGGCGTCGGAACGGCGGGAATCTCGCAGACCGACAACGGAATTGTGGTCGAACTGTCCGACGGCTCCACCATCGACGCGTCGTTGCTGGTCTTCTCGGCCGGTGTCCGTCCGCGCGATCAGCTGGCTCGCGACGCCGGCATCGCAGTGGGTGAGCGCGGCGGAATCCTGACCGACCTCGGCTGCGTCACCTCGGATGAGAACATCTACGCAGTCGGCGAATGTGCTGCGGTTGACGGCCGTTGCTACGGACTGGTCGCACCCGGCTACACGACAGCCGAGATCGTGGCCGACCGTCTGCTCGGCGGCGCCGCAGATTTCCCGGGTGCCGATATGTCCACCAAGCTCAAGCTCATGGGTGTCGACGTCGCCAGCTTCGGTGACGCGATGGCCACCTCGCCCGGTGCTCTCGAAGTGGTCCTCAGCGATGCAGCCAAGGGAACGTACGCCAAGCTTGTCGTGTCGGACGACGCGAAGATCCTGCTCGGCGGAATTCTTGTGGGGGACGCGTCGGCGTACGCGTCACTGCGACCGCTGGTCGGTCGCGAACTGCCCGGTGACCCAGCGGCATTGATCTCGCCTGCGGGGGAGAAGCCGGGTGCGGGTTCGCTGCCTGACGATGCCGAGGTGTGCTCGTGCAACGGCGTGACGAAGGGCGCCATCTGCGGCGCGATCGCGGCGGGTGCGTGCGACATCGCGTCGGTAAAGGCGTGCACCAGCGCTGGAACCACCTGCGGCGGGTGCCTTCCGACTGTCAAGCAGTTGCTCGCCGATTCGGGCGTCGTGATGTCGAAGGCGCTCTGCGAGCACTTCGCGCAGTCACGCGCAGAGTTGTTCCAGATCGTGCAGTCGACGCAGACTCGAACCTTCTCGGCTCTGATTGCCAAGTACGGCAAGGGTTCCGGTTGCGATATCTGCAAGCCCGTCGTCGCGTCGATCCTGGCGTCCACGGATTCCGATCACATCCTGCACCGTCAGCAGGCGTCGTTGCAGGACACCAACGACCACTTCCTGGCCAACATCCAGAAGAACGGTACGTACTCGGTCGTACCGCGCATGCCCGGCGGCGAGGTTACGGGAGAACAGCTCATCGTGATCGGTGAGGTGGCGCGTGATTTCGGTCTGTACACCAAGGTGACCGGCGGCCAGCGCATCGACTTGTTCGGCGCTCGAGTCGAGCAGTTGCCGGCAATCTGGAAGCGCCTGGTCGATGCGGGAATGGAGTCGGGACAGGCGTACGGCAAGTCCCTGCGAACGGTCAAGAGTTGCGTCGGATCGAGCTGGTGCCGCTACGGCGTCCAGGACTCGGTAGGAATGGCCGTCGACCTCGAGAACCGCTACCGCGGCCTGCGATCGCCGCACAAGATCAAGTTCGGCGTCTCGGGATGTGCCCGCGAATGCGCCGAAGCCCGTGGCAAGGACGTCGGCGTCATCGCGACGGAGAACGGTTGGAATCTGTATGTGGGCGGCAACGGCGGACAGTCACCCAAGCATGCTCAGTTGCTCGCTGGTGGCCTCGACGACGTCACCCTGGTCAAGTACATCGACCGCTATCTCATGTTCTACATCCGCACGGCTGATCGACTTCAGCGCACCGCACCGTGGGTGGACTCGCTGGACGGCGGACTCGACCACCTCAAGTCGGTGATTTGCGAGGACAGCCTGGGTATCGGCGAGGAACTCGAGGCGCTGATGGCCAAGCATGTCGAGGGCTACCAGGACGAATGGGCCGGTGTGCTCGGTGATCCGGAGAAGTTGTCGCGGTTCGTGTCGTTTGTCAATGCGCCGGAAGAAGCCGACCCGACGGTCGTGTTCGACGAGACCGGAGTGCGCAAGGTTCCCGTATTGATGGGAATGCCGAGCATCCCTACGCGCCGGTAATCGCTGCGTAACCCGTGGGTAACACGGGGTCCGTACAAACTAATACAAGAACCCGTGCGGCGTTGTCGCCGGATCGACAGGAGGACTTCGATGAGTGTCATCGATGCGCAGATCGCCAAGCTGGATTCCGAACGACTGGAATGGACTTCGGCGTGCCCACTGAGTCACCTCATCCCTGGACGCGGGGTAGCAGTGCTGCTCCGCGGCGGTGAGCAGGTGGCGCTGTTCCTCCTCGAGGACGGCACCTTGCGTGCCGTCGGCAACTTCGATCCGTACGGACGCGCCTCGGTGATGTCACGCGGACTGGTCGGAGACCGTGACGGTGAGCCGATCGTGGTGTCGCCGTTGCTCAAGCAGGCGTTCTCGCTGGTCGACGGCCGGGCACTCGACGACGAATCGGTGTCGCTACCGGTGTACGAGATCAGGGTCTGGGCCGGCGTGGTGCAGGTGCACAGCACTATTCGGGCTGTCGAATCCGTCTCGTGAATGACAACATGCCACTAGCGGGGTTCACGGTCGGGATCACGGCATCGCGCCGTGCCGATGAATTTGCGATGCTGCTGACGCGTCGGGGAGCGGAAGTGGTGCACGCTCCGGCTATCCGCATCATCCCACTCGCCGACGACCGTGAATTGGAGCGGGTGACGCAGCAGATCATCGCGAGTCCGCCCGAGGTGGTTGTTGCCACGACCGGTATCGGATTTCGTGGTTGGCTCGAAGCTGCGGACGGGTGGGGCGAGGCCGAGAATCTCTCCGCGGCACTGACTTCGGCACGTCTACTGGCCCGCGGGCCCAAGGCCAAAGGTGCGATTCGCGCAGCGGACCTGCGCGAAGAATGGTCTCCGGCCTCCGAATCGTCGGCTGAAGTACTCGAACACCTGCTTGCGGAGGGGGTTGCGGGAAAGGTCATTGCCGTCCAGTTGCACGGCGCCACTACGGAATGGGAACCGATTCCCGATTTCTGTCAGGTGCTGCGGGACGTGGGTGCCGAGGTCATCGCAGTGCCGGTCTACCGCTGGGAACCTCCGGAAGATCCGACTCTGCTCGACCGGATGATCGAGGCCATCGCGTCATCTGCAATTGATGCTGTCAGCTTCACGAGTGCACCGGCGGTGGCGTCGATCCTGATGCGGGCCGATACGACGGGGCGACTCGACAGCATTCTCGATGCCATGCGCGGACCGGTAACGGCAGTGTGCGTCGGGCCGGTGACCTCCGCGCCGCTGGAGGCATTGCAGGTCCCGACCACAGCACCGGCCAGGGCTCGCCTTGGAGCCTTGGCGCGACACATTGTCGACGAACTTCCGCAGCGTGCCAACCGTATTCAGGCCGGCGACCACGAAATCAGTATCCGCGGTGGTTGCGTTGTCGTAGACGGTGAAGTCCGAGCAGTGTCGCCGGCCGGTATGTCTCTCATGCGATCTCTCGGAGCGAGGCCGGGGCACGTGGTCTCTCGTGCCGAACTGTTGGCCGCCCTTCCGGGGAGCGGCGACGACACACACGCCGTCGAAACCGCCGTCGCACGCCTGCGCGCGTGCCTCGGCGCTCCCAAAGCCGTTCAAACCGTTGTGAAGCGAGGTTATCGTCTTGCACTCGATCCCACCGAATACGCAGAACTCTAGCGACGTCCTGGTCCTGGTAGCGCACGGCACACGAAGTGCGCGGGGCGTGGAAATGATTGCGGCACTGGCCGAAGCGGTCAGTGCCCGGGTAGGTGCAACTCGGGTGGCCTTTGTCGACGTCCTGGGTCCGTCGCCGTCGGAGGTTCTCCGCGACATCCCCGGCCGGGCAGTTCTCGTGCCCGCGTTCCTGGCGTCGGGATATCACGTTCACACCGATGTGCGACGCGAAGTGGAAGTCAGTGGGCACCAGGGCGTCACGGTCACGCCTGCGCTCGGTCCCGATCCCGCGTTGGCCACCGTCCTGATGCGTCGATTGCGCGATGCCGGTTGGCGCAACGGCGACGCGATAGTCCTTGCCGCAGCAGGATCTTCCGATTCGCGCGCCCTGCGCGATGTCGAGCGCGCCGCCCTGATGTTGGCGGAGCAGGCCGACACGCGAGTCGATATCGGGTATATCGCAACCGGAACACCCAAGGTGGCGGATGTTGTTGCAGCAGCCCGAGTTCGCGGCGCGCGCCGCGTGTTCATCGCGTCATATCTTCTTGCGCACGGATTGTTTCACGAACGTCTTGGTGCGGCAGGCGCTGACGGCGTCACCGAACCTCTCGGAGTAGATCCCGGTGTCGTGGACCTTGTGGTCGACCGGTATTCGGCGGCTCGCCGCGGCGTGGCGGTGATCTGAGGCTGCTCGGGACCAGTGCGCCGTCGACGTCGTACCAGGAATGGTGAGCCTTATCCCAGCAGAACGAGTTCGGCCACGACGTTGTCGGGTGCCGATGCGGGCACAAGCGCAAACGCTGCCTTGCCTATCAAGCCCGCCAGATGTGAGGTGCGAACCGAAGGGTCTGCGTGCCAGCGGCCGTCATCGGTCTGCGTGACCGGAAGTAGTCGCACGGCATCGTAACTGACCTCGGAGGCATTCGCGACCACTCCGAGCAACGGCGGCAACGGAGTTCGCCCGGTGAGCGCACTGACAATGGTGGGCAGCATTGTCAACAGTGTGGTCACTGCTGCATAAGGATTTCCGGGAAGGCCGAGCACCACCTTTCCGGTGGGCAGGACTGCCGTGATCTGTGAACCGCCCGGACGCGACGCGACCCTGCCGACAACGGTGTGGGCGCCGAGACGGTCCAGGGCAGAGCGCATTTCGTCGGCAGCGCCGCCGCCCGTCGCACCGACGATCACGATGAGATCGGCGCCGTCGTCAGCACCGAGAGTGGTCTCGAAACCGTCTGCGGTATCGCGTAAATGGGTGTCGGAGATGCATGTCGCGCCGCATTGCCCGAGAAGAAGCGGGAGGATGCCGCCGATGGAATCGCGTGTCTGGCCTTCGCGCAGTGGCCCGTCTCGTCGGATTTCGTCGCCCGTTGTCACGACCCGCGCACGCACCGGGCCGCGAACCAGGCCTTCGACAACTTCACCGCTGGTGGCCGCGGAGACGAGTACCGGTGTCACCGGTGTACCTGCCGGTGCGATGGTGAAACCGACGGTCCAGTCTTCGCCCTGCGGCCGAGAGTCGTTGCGCTGCGGTGTGTTCGGCAGCAGCGTCAGTAATGGGGGAGTGCCGTCGGCGACCACGTGTTCGTCCCGGATTACTGCGCTTGCGCCGGTGGGAAGGTGTGCGCCCGTCGCGATGCGGATTGCTTCACCGTCTGCCAACTCGAGAGTGGCGTCGGCGCCGGCGACGCGGACTTCCCGGCGAATCCGCCAGGGGCCGTCACCTGCAACGGCATAGCCGTCCATCGCGGAGACAGGAGATGGCGGTAGATCACCCTGTGCAACAAGAGGTTCGGCGAGCGTCGCGCCGAAGCTTTCGGCCAGCACTGCTCGGCGGGGGCGCAGTGGTGTGAGCGACTCCAGAACCGCGGCGCGGGCCCCCGCGATTGTCAGTCGAGGTAGCTCCCGTGCCCGTTCGAGATCCTCGGGAGTGTCGCAATCGGCTGTGCCACTCACCTGGAGTGCCGAGAATCCTTGGGTCAGTAGCTTCTTCATCGGCTGATTGTCGAGACCGGCACTCTCCCGAAGTGTCGCGATGCGCTCACGTAGTTCATGGAATACCCAGGCGGACAACAGAAATTGCGTTCGGTTGTTCTCGTCGACCGCGCACGTCACTGGGCCCAGGTGTGACGTTGAGTCGATCAGGGAGTCGACGACCCCGCGACTGACGTGTGGCAGATCGGCTGCCAGGACGACCACTACTGCGTCGTCGGGTAGTTCAACGGCGTTCAATCCTGCCCAGAGTGCCGACACCGGCCCACCGCCGATCGGCGACTCCTGGGTTTGCACGACCCCGGTGTCGAGGTCGTCGCGATGCGGTCCGACCACCACCGTCGTGCCTAAATGTGCTGTTGCAGCGAGTGCAATGTCGAGCAGACGGTGACCGTGCACCACAAGTCCGGGTTTGTCGACACCACCCATCCGGGTGCCGCGTCCGCCGGCAAGTATCAGCGCACAGGTAGGCGGATGGGCGTTCATGCGTCCATGCTGCCTTACGGGAAGGTGTGCCGTGCGCGCGCCATGTCGATCCGGCCGTCCTTGATCGGCACGCCCTCCAATTCCAGCTTCGCAATCTGTCGATGCGCCAGGTGCGCTGCGGGTTTCCCGGATGCACCCAGAACCCGATGCCAGGGGAGATCCGAGGAGTCGGTACGCATGATCCACCCGACCGTGCGTGGGCTGGAAAGCCCTACAGCATCGGCAATATCGCCGTAGGTGGCGACACATCCGGCGGGTATGGACGCGACGAGTCGGCGGACCTCTTCGATCTGTTCGTCCGTGGTGGCGGCCATTGTCTGAGTCTCAGAGTAGTTTGCGGATCAGGGCCGCAACCTCGTCGGCGCGCACGTGCGGCACCATGTGGTCGCAGTCGAACTCGACGCTGGTGAGGTTCGGGCCGAGGTGCTCGGTGATTGCCGTGCGGAACTCGTCGGTGACGTACGGCGGTTGCACCTTCATGGCCTGGACGATCACCGTCGGCATGGAACTCGGTGGCAGTACCGGTGGCCGAGCGAGTTCTCCCCACGCTGTGACGACGGCGGGAGTGGAGAGTCGCCAGTTGACGCGTCCGTTGTCGAGGTGGATCAGATGCTCTTCGAATTCCTCGTCCAGTACCGCCGGGGGAACTTCTCCCCACGAGCCGTGAACCTTTTCCGAACGCGCCTCGGCTGCATCCGTGTAATCCGGTGAACCGATGGTGAGTTCGGCCACTCGGCCCATGAACTCCGGATCGAGTCCGATAGCAGGATCGAGCAATACCAATCCGCGGACGCGGTCCGGCGCAGTCGCCGCGAGATGCAGCGCCAGAGCGCCACCGAACGAGTGGGCAACGATCAGGACCGGGCCGGACGCATGCTCGTCCAGGGTATCGATCAGGCTGGCAACATGCGCCTCGATATTCCACGGGGGAGACCAGGTCGAGCGGCCGTGACCACGCAGATCGGGAGCGATCCAGCGAGCGTCGGGGAGCTGATTCTCGGCCATCGACTGCCACCGTCGGCCGTGGCCGGTCAGACCGTGCAACGAGAGTATCTCCGGCGCACCGGCCGGGCCGTACAGATAGGTGTGGAGTGCGGGCACAGGCCAATCTTGCCCGACGCGGGCGATGTGTGCCGTGTCGGTGCCCTCTGATGGAATGCCTGGGTGAGTGAGACGATTGTGGCGCCACCGCCGGCGCGCACCAAGAACACCATCCCGCGGGCGCGGTTGGTGCACCGGGCCGCGCCCTCACTCGTTCCGCGGAAGTGGGACGCCGCCGCTGCGCAATTGTTCGCGGAGCCCGCCGACGATCCGTTCATGCTGGCCTTCGGCGGTGAGCAGTGGAATCCCTGGCAGGTGCTCGGCGGTCCGGGAACCGGCAAGTCGTCACTACTGGTCGATCTGGCGGTTGCCAAGATTTCCGGCGGCGAAGACCCGGAATCCGTTCTGGTCCTCACACAGTCGCGTCGGGCGGCAACAGCGGTGCGCGAACAGATCACCGCGGGCCTGTTCGGGTTCGAACGCGAGCGTGGCCCGCAGGCAACTCGGGAACCGCTGGTCCGCACCGTGCACTCCTACGCGTTTGCGGTGCTGCGGTTGCAGGCAGCAGCGCACGGCAACGCTCCGCCGCGTTTGATCACCGGGGCCGAACAGGACGCGGTGTTGCGTGAGATGTTGCGCGGCGACATCGAGGACGGCGCGCGGTACTGGCCGGAGCGACTGAGGCCGGCACTGGGCATGAACGGGTTTGCCGTCGAACTGCGCGATCTGATGTTGCGCGCCAACGAACGCGGCCTCGGACCGGAAGATCTGATCAAGCTCGGCAAGCGTAAAGGCCGTCCGGAATGGGTGGCTGCCGGACGATTCGCCGAGGTGTACGAGCAGGGAGTTCTGTTGCGCGCGTCCGTGGGAGTCGAAGCCCCGGAGGCGACGGCGCCGGCACTTGATGCCGCCGAGTTGATCGGTGCTGCGCTCACCGCGTTTGCCACGGACCCCGAGTTGTTGCGATCCGAGCGCGCCCGCATCCGTCACCTCCTTGTCGATGATGCTCAACACTTGGATCCGCAAGCCGCGCAATTGGTTCGGCTGATCGGAACCGGAACGGCAACGACGGTGATCGCCGGCGACCCGGATCAGTCCGTGTTCGGATTCCGCGGGGCTGATTCCCGTTTCCTGCTAGACCTGGCGGACAAGGGCGACGAGCGGGCAGTCATCCTGCCCACTACGTACCGCAACAACGCCGACGTCGCGGCCATTGCGGCGAAGGTCGCCGCACGATTGCCCGGCAACCTCGCTCACCGGATTGCGGTACCCGCCGACCTGTCGGATGACAATCCCGCTCACGCGTCGGTGCGAGTCTTGGGCACCACAGCCAAGGAAGCGGCAGTGGTCGCGGACACCTTGCGGCGCGCGCACCTCCTCGACGGCATTGCGTGGTCCGACATGGCCGTCATCGTGCGTTCGGTTCCGCGAACCTTGGCTCCGCTTCGACGTGCCTTGCTGGCGGCAGGCGTCCCAGTCACCACCGCAGCCACCGAACTCCCACTTGCCCGTCAACACGGAGTGTCCGGGCTTCTCCTGCTACTTCGGGCGCTCGGGCGAGACGGGTTCACCGGCGACGACGCCTTGGCGCTCATGTCCGGCCCCGTCGGCGGCGCCGAACCGGTGACACTGCGGCGGTTGCGGCGCGGTCTGCGCCGCATCGAACTTGCTTCGGGGAAGGATCGCGATTCCGCAGAACTGTTGCGGCTCATCCTGATCGACGAGGACCGAGCGCAATCCAAGCGATTGACCGCAAAGCTGACCGACGTCGAATCTGCCGCGCTGAATCGAGTGCTGTCGGTATTGCGCAAAGCCCGCGTGCCGCTCGATCGTGGACTCGGCGTCGAGGAAGTTCTGTGGGCGGCGTGGCAGGCCACCGGGCTCGAACGCCGCTGGGCGGCCGCGTCGGCGCGCGGCGGTCCGATCGGCTCGCAGGCAGATCGCGACCTCGACGCAGTAGTTGCGCTGTTCGATGCCGCAGCCACTTACGTGGACCGCTTGCCGCGTTCGCAGCTCGCGGGTTTTGTCGACTACCTCACCAGTCAGGAGATCCCCACCGATTCGCGCTCGCGCTCGGTGATCGCGCCGGATGCGGTCACTGTTGTCAGTGCGCACGCAGCGGCCGGACGTGAGTGGGCTGTTGTCGCGGTGGCCGGTGTTCAGGAAGGGCTGTGGCCCAGCTTGCGGGCACGCGGTTCGCTCCTTCGGACGGAGGCGCTGATCGATTTGATCAACGGTGTGTCGGACGGCAGCGATTCCGCCGAAGAGCGGTTGTCGAGAACTGCGCCGCTGCTGGCCGAGGAGCGTCGACTCTTCCTGGTGGCATGTTCTCGCGCACGCCGCCGGTTGTTGGTGACAGCCGTCGAATCCGCCTCGGGTGATACCGATCTGGTGCCGTCACGATTTGTCGACGAGCTTCTGCGCGGCGATCAATTCGATGACGACGGCGCAGGTGAACCGGCGGTGCCCGCTCCCGAACCCGGTGACACCCGGGTGTTGTCCTTGCCGGCGTTGGTCGCCCAATTGCGCAGTGTGGTCTGCGATCCAGACCTCGCCGCGGGCGATCCCGAGAAGCATGCGCGTGCAGCTCGTCAATTGGCGCGTCTGGCCGCAGCGGGAGTGCGCGGCGCGCACCCCGATCAGTGGTACGGCACCAGCTCGCCCAGCACTGTCGAACCGTTGTGGCAGCCGGAGGACGGCCCGGTGGCGCTCTCGCCGTCCACCATCGAGTTGCTCGAAACATGTCCGCTGCGTTGGGTGTTCGAACGTCATGGCGGTTCCGATGGCGACAACACCCATGCCATCGCGGGCACGCTCGTCCACACTCTCGTTCAGGCACTCGCCGGGCGTATACCACCGGATCAGGTCGAGAAGGCACTCGAAAATGCCTGGGAATCCATCGACTTGGGTTCGCAGTGGTACTCGCGCCGGGAACTCAATCGCACCCGCGAGATGCTGGCCACGTTCACGGCCTGGATGAGTTCCACCCGCGGCGAACTCACCGAAGTCGGTGTGGAGGTCGCGGTCGAGGGCATTCTCGAACCGCGCGAGGAGGGGGAGCCGGCCGTCAAGCTCCGCGGCCGCATCGATCGACTCGAGCGCGACACCGAGGGGCGTCCTGTCGTCATCGACGTGAAGACTGCGCGAAACCCGGTCAGCAACGACGCGGCGCAGTCCCATGCGCAGTTGGCGGCCTATCAGGTGGCGGCAGCGGAAGGCGCGATAGCGGGAGAACCGGCGGCGCAACCCGGTGGGGCCCGGCTGGTATTCGTGGCGAAGTCCAACAAGAAAGACGGTGCGACGCAGCGTGTTCAGCCGCCGCTGACCGCCGAGGCCGTCGAGATGTGGCGTGATGTCATCCACAATGCCGCTGCCGCAACGCAGGGGCCGCAGTATCTGGCCCGGGTCAACGACGGATGCCGCCACTGCCCGGTGCGGTCCAGTTGCCCCGCCCACGACGAAGGACGGCAGGTGAGTTCCTAGATGGCGTCCAAGGCGCGGCGCCCCAAGATCAGCCCGGTCGATCTTGCGCTCGCTCTCGGCCAGCACCCGCCGACGCCGGAACAGGCAGAGGTCATCGCCGCACCGCTGGGCCCGACGCTGGTTGTTGCCGGCGCCGGCGCCGGCAAGACCGAAACAATGGCTGCCCGCGTCGTCTGGTTGGTGGCCAACGGATTTGTCGACCCCGAGGCCGTGCTGGGTCTGACGTTTACCCGAAAAGCCGCGCAGCAGCTCACTACTCGTATTCGCAAGCGCCTGGCCCGGCTTGCCGGTTCCGATGTTCTGCGCGCCCTCGACCCCACCGGGGGAGTGCGTGCGCGGATACTGGCCGGCGAACCCGAGGTCAGCACGTATCACGCGTATGCGGGCCGGCTGTTGTCCGAACACGGGCTTCTTCTGCCTATCGAACCGTCGGCGACTCTGCTCTCGGAGACGGAACTGTGGCAGGTCGCGCACCGAGTTGTCAGCGGCTGGGACGGTGATCTCGATACCGACAAGAATCCGGGGTCGATCACCGAAACCGTTCTGGCACTTGCCGGTCAACTGTCCGAGCACCTTGTGGACCCAGATCAACTGCGCGGTGCGCACGCGGAACTCGACGCGTTGATCCACACGTTGCCTGCCGGGCCGAAGCAGCGCGGCGGACCGAGCAAGGAACTGCTCGGATACCTCGAGGTCCAGCACAAGCGTGTCGAACTCCTGCCGCTCGTTGCGAGATTGTCCGAGACGTTGCGGTGGGAAGGAGCCCTCGACTTCGGTAGTCAGATGTCTCTCTCGGCGCGCGTTGCTTCGGGGCACCCCGAAGTGGGAGAAGCAGAACGGAGTCGCTTCCGGGTGGTGCTCCTCGACGAGTATCAAGACACCGGTCACGCTCAGCGAGTGTTGCTGTCCTCGTTGTTCGGCGGCGGCACTGACGCCCGCCTGGCTTTGACAGCCGTCGGCGATCCGATGCAGTCCATCTACGGGTGGCGCGGCGCATCGGCAGCCAACCTCCCACGCTTTGCGACGGATTTCCCACTCGCGAACGGAAACCCGGCTCCGACCCTCGAATTGTTGACAAGCTGGCGCAATCCGCCGGAGGCACTCGAACTTGCCAATCTCTCGTCTGCGCCGCTTCGTCGACGCGGGGTTGCCGTCAGCACCTTGCGAGCCCGGCCTGGGGCAGTTGCCGGCGATGTCCGTCTCGCATTGTTGCCTGACGTCGAGCAGGAACGAGAGTGGGTGGCGCAGAAAATTGCCGAGCAGTACGACGCTGCGCGCGCCGATGATCGACCGCCGCCTACCGCAGCGGTGCTGATCCGTCGCAATGCCGACGCCGCGCCGCTGGCCGAAGCACTGCGAGCAGCCGGCTTGCCGGTCGAGGTGGTCGGCCTCGGTGGACTCCTGCACACCCCCGAAGTTGCCGACGTCATTGCGATGCTGCGGGTAGTAGCCGATCCGTTGGCGGGCAGCGCCGCGGTGCGCCTGCTGACGGGGGCGCGCTGGCAGATCGGTGCCAAGGACGTTGCCGCACTGTCGAAGCGATCTCGGGAGCTTGCGATTTCTGCGGGTTACGGTACGGCGGGTGCCGTCACCGATTCGGCTGCGTTGGCCGAGGCCGTGCAGGATTCACTGCCCGGTGAGCAGGCCGAGCAGGCGGGGCTGGTCGATGCGATATCGGATCCTGGTCCGGCCGAGAACTATTCGGCGCTCGGCTATGCGCGAATCGGCGCCGTGGCCGGTGAGCTGGCCTCGTTGCGTGAACGCATCGGACAACCGCTCACAGAATTGGTGGCAGAGGTCGAGCGGGTGCTCGGCATCGGAATCGAGGCCGGTGCACGGACGCGACTCGGTGTGCTTGGTACCGCAGGTCGTGAGCACCTCGACGCCTTTGCCGATGTTGTTGCCAACTACGCGACGCGTCCCACCGCCAATCTCACCGGGATGTTGTCGTTCTTCGCAGCCGCCGAACAGATCGAGAAAGGGCTGACGCCCGGCGAAGTGGAGGTGGCGCCGGATCGGGTCCAGATTCTGACGGTGCACTCCGCGAAGGGACTGGAATGGGAAGTTGTTGCCGTTCCGCACGTCAGCGACGGTGTGTTCCCGTCCTCGACGGCGTCCGGTTCGTGGCTGGGAGCGCTTGCAGAATTGCCGCCTTCGCTGCGCGGCGACCGTGCCGTCGACGCAGATTCGGCCGACGGTGTTCCCGTGCTCGACCTCGAGAATGTCTACAACCGCAAGGATCTGCAGAACGCGATCGACGCGCACAAGCAGGCTCTCGGAGATCGCCGACTCGACGAGGACAGGCGCCTGTTCTACGTTGCTCTCACGCGAACCGAACGGGCACTGTTCATTTCGGCGCACCACTGGGCCGAGTCGGGAGCCGAACCCAAAGGGCCGTCGGAGTTCCTGGCCGAACTGCACCAGACGGTTACCGAAACCGGGGACATCGGCGTTGTCGAGACCTGGGCGCCCGACCCTGAACCCGACACCGAGAATCCGTTGGCATCCACACCGAGAACTGCTCAGTGGCCACCGGATCCGCTCGGTTCACGGCGCGGCGCGGTGGAGGCCGGCGCAGCCGCTGTACTGGCAGAGCTGGCGAAGCCCACTGAAACCAACCCTGACGACGCTGAAGTCGACCCTGAAGACGACCCTGAAGACGACCCGGAGAATTGGGCGTCGGATGTGACGGTGCTCCTGGCAGAACGAGAGGCCCGCGCCAATGCTCGTGCCGAAGTGATTCTCCCGGCACAACTTTCGGTGACACAGTTGGTCGACCTCAAAGCTGATCCCGACGAACTCGCGGCTCGATTGCGTCGGCCTCTTCCGTATCCGCCCAACCCGCTGGCCAGGCGAGGTACGGCATTCCATGCGTGGATCGAGCGACGCTTCGGCGCAACACGGTTGCTGGATCTCGACGAATTGCCGGGCGCCGCCGATACCGGAGCCGGCCCGGAAACCGATCTGATCAAACTGCAGGATGCGTTCCTGCGTTCTCCGTGGGCTAACCGCAGTCCCGTCGAGGTGGAGGTCCCGTTCGAAACCTCCATCGCCGGAACGGTTTTGCGCGGCCGAATCGACGCGGTGTTCGCGGACTCGGACGGAGGCTGGACGGTCATCGACTGGAAGACCGGAGCTGAACCGTCCGCCGCCAACGAAGATGCTGTGGTCATGCAGTTGGCCGCCTACCGCGTGGCGTGGGGCGAATTGATGTCCGCGCGCGCCCGCGCGTCGGGACGGAAGGAAGAGTTTCCACTGCACAAGGTTCGCGCGGCATTCCACTACGTGCGGACCGGCCGCACCATCTCGCCCGAGAACCTGCCGGACGGTGAAGCGCTGGCGCACCTCATCCGCACGGCAGGAGCCCGCGAGGACAGCTCGAGCTAGCCGGCGTTACGACGCGCCTTGAGAGCTTCGGTCACCAAGGGGATTTGCACTGGAAGGCGCGCGATCGAACCGACCTTCTGCGCAGTGGACGTCTTGTTGCTGCGGCACCAGTCCACTGCCATCTGAATGTTGGCGGGGAACACCGCAACAAACAGCGCTGCTGCCAGACCGGCTCCCAATCGGCGAGTTTTCGGAATGGCCAGAGCGGCCCCGATTGCCAATTCTGCGACACCGGATACCTGGGTGTATGTACGGGCTTCGCCGGGGAGTTGGCGGGGGACGGTGCTGTCGAAGAACGATGGCGCAACAAAGTGCATGGTTCCCGCGCCGAGCAGTAGAGCGGAAAGTCGAAGTGCGGCGGCCTGGCTGGATGTCGAACTTTTCGAAGACATTGACCTACCCTGCCTTACAGAGCCTGTGCGTGCCACTACTGTGGTGCGTCTGCGTAGTTACTAGTGAGAGAGTTGCAAGTATGGCCGGAAAGCTCCGGGCGCGTTTTTCCAGGTCGGAATCATTGGCCGACCAGCCTGACTTTGCCCTTGTCGGGGTGCTGCGGATTCCGCAGCTGCAGACCAGTCCTGCCCGCGCTATCTACAAGCGCGTTCTGGTTGCGCTCGGCGCGCTCGCAGCCGCAGTGCTCATCGTGTACATCGATCGTGCGGGGTATCGGGACGCGCAGGACAACGAGCTCTCGCTTCTCGACTGCATCTACTACGCCACAGTGTCGCTCTCGACCACCGGCTACGGCGACATCACGCCGTTCACCCCGTCGGCTCGTCTGGTCAACGTTTTGTTGATCACGCCACTTCGTATCTTCTTCTTGATCGTGTTGGTCGGAACCACACTGTCAGCTCTGACCGAGAGTTCGCGTCAGGCGTTCAAAATTCAGCGTTGGAGGCAGCAAGTGCGTAATCACACCGTCGTCGTCGGATACGGCACCAAGGGGCGCACAGCAATTGAAGCCATGATCGGTGACGGTGTTTCCGCATCCGAGATCGTGGTCGTGGACACGGACCGGGCTGTGCTGGACGCCGCTGAGGCCAAGGGCCTGGTGACCGTATTCGGTTCGGCAACCAAGTCCGACGTTCTTCGTCTCGCCGGGGCGCAACGGGCAAATTCGATCATCGTCGCGACCAACCGCGACGACACAGCGGTGCTCGTGACGCTCACCGCCCGCGAGATTGCGCCGAAGGCAAGAATCGCCGCGGCTATCCGGGAGGCGGACAACGCGCATCTCCTGCGTCAGTCGGGTGCGGACTCCGTGGTCCTCTCGTCGGAAACCGCAGGCCGACTCCTCGGCATCGCCACCACCACGCCAACCGTCGTCGAGATGATCGAAGATCTCCTGACACCCGAGGCTGGATTCGCGATCGCCGAGCGTGCTGTCGAACGTGACGAGGTCGGCGGATCACCGCGTCACCTGTCCGACATCGTGCTGGGCGTTGTTCGCGACGGGCGACTGGTCCGGGTCGGTTCACCGGAGGTCGACGCTGTCGAGGCAGACGATCGCCTGCTGTACATCCGTCGCGTTGTCAGCTGATAGCTGGAACCCGGTATTTCGGCGCCCAGTAATGTCGTCAGCGTGAACGACTTCCAGCTGACCGAAACGCCTCTGCTTTCCCGCTCGAGTGTCGGCCGCGCCGAGGAATTACGGTCCGACGCAGCCGCACTGACCGCGGGGTGGAGTGACGCGTCGCTCTTGCGAGTCAACTCGCGCGGTCAGGTGAAGGTGTCAGGCGGGCAGTTGGTGTTCGGCGAGGCCACCGACCTGGGTGCGGAACCTGTCCGCGGCGCAGTGTTTCTCGGAATTCGTGACAACAAGCATGTATGGGCTGTGCGCGTGTCACTCCTTGCCGGAGAACTGTCGGATCTGCGGATGTTGGGCGGAACGCTCGACGACGCGGACGCAGGTCTTCTGACGGGCGCGATCGCCATTCTCAACTGGCACGACAGTGCCGGATTCAGCTCGATCGACGGGGCTCCGAGTGAGCCGACGATGTCCGGGTGGTCACGCATTTCGACGACCACCGGCCACGAAGAGTTCCCGCGCACCGACCCGGCAGTGATCTGCCTGGTGCACGACGGCGCAGATCGAGTACTGCTGGCTCGCCAGCCGACGTGGCCGCCGCGACGATTCTCGATCCTGGCAGGCTTCGTCGAAGCTGGGGAGTCACTCGAGACGTGTGTGGTGCGCGAGATCAAGGAAGAAGTGGGCGTCGACGTCCACAGCGTCCGGTATCTGGGTAGTCAGCCGTGGCCGTTCCCGCGTTCGGTGATGCTGGGATTCACGGCGATCGGCGACCCCGCCGATCCGCTGGTGTTCGCGGACGGCGAGATCGCCGAGGGAGCGTGGTTCACCAAGGAAGAGGTGCGATCTGCTCTCGAACTGGGGGACTGGGCGTCCGACGCCGACGCGCCGTTGCTCCTACCCGGTTCCATCTCGATTGCGCGAGGAATGCTCGAGAGCTGGGTCAAATAGAGCCCTACAGTCCGAGGGCCTGCTTCACCTGATTGAGCGACGGGTTGGTCGCGACACTTCCGTCGGCGTACTTCACCGTCGGGACGATGTGATTGCCGTCGTTGACGCTGCCGACAAATTCGGCTGCCGACGGATCGTTCTCGATGTCGATTTCGGTGTACTCGATGCCCGACGCGTTGAGCTGGGTCTTGAGGCGGCGGCAGTAGCCGCACCACGTGGTCGAGTAGATGGTGAGGGCAGGAGCTTTTTCGGAAGTAGTCACGGCGCATATAACACCACGAGTTCGGTTGTTGTTCCGTAACCGGCCGTGTTCGCTTGCCCACATACGCTCGGGCACGCGGCGGCGCTGTCGGTACGTCCTGCCATGATGGTGCTCATGCCTGCGGACACCGGACTGGACCCGGAACAATCAGCCGCCGTGCTCGCTCCACGCGGCCCGGTATGTGTACTCGCGGGTGCCGGAACAGGCAAGACACGCACGATTACCCGGCGAATCGCCCACCTGGTTGCCGACGGTCATGTGCAGGCCGGGCAGGTCCTGGCGGTCACGTTCACCGCGCGCGCAGCCGGTGAAATGCGCGGCCGACTGCGGGAATTGGGTGTTGGTGGCAGCGGCCCCCAGGTACAGGCGCGCACGTTCCACGCTGCTGCGCTGCGGCAACTCAAGTACTTCTGGCCGCAGGTGATCGGCGATACCGAATGGCGTCTGCTGGATCGTAAGTTCGCTGTTGTCAGCAGCGCCGCAGCCCGGGTTGGTTTGCCGACCAGCACCGAAAGCGTGCGCGACCTCGCGAGTGAGATCGAGTGGTCCAAGGCGTCGCTGATCGCGCCCGAGGATTACCCGCGCACCATTGCCAAGTTCCGCCGGGAGGCACCGGCCGATCCGGCAAAGGTGGCGCAGGTTTATGCGGCGTACGAGGAATTGAAGGCGCGCGGCCAGGACGGCATGCTGCTCGATTTCGACGATCTCCTCTTGCACACCGCTGCTGCCCTCGAGGAGCACTCGTCCGTGGCCGACGAGTTCCGTGAGCGCTACCGCTGTTTTGTCGTGGACGAATATCAGGACGTCACGCCGCTGCAGCAGCGGGTTCTCGACGCGTGGCTCGGCGACCGCGACGATCTCACGGTGGTCGGCGACGCCAACCAGACCATCTACTCGTTCACCGGAGCTACACCGAATTACCTGCTCGACTTCTCGCGGAAGTTTCCCGAGGCAACAGTGGTCCGGCTCGAACGTGACTATCGCTCCACACCCGAGGTCGTCTCGCTGGCCAACCGGGTCATCGGCGCTGCCACCGGGCGAATCGCCGGTACCCGATTGCAACTCATCGGACAACGCGCGCCGGGTCCCGAGCCCGAGTTCGCGGAGTTCAACGACGAACCGTCCGAGGCACTCGCGATAGCCCGGTCGGTGAAACGTCTGATCGCCGCAGGCACACCGGCGGCGGAGATCGCGATCCTGTACCGGATCAACGCGCAGTCCGAAGTGCACGAGCAGGCACTCACCAAGCTCGGCATCCCGTTCCAGGTGCGCGGCGGCGAGGGTTTCTTCACTCGTACCGAGGTTCGTCAGGCGGTGACGGCGCTGCGGCAGGCCGGCGGTCGTGACGACCTTCCTGAAGGGGCAGACAGCGGCTCAGGACTTCTCTCGCTGGTCCGGGCGGTACTGGCACCACTCGGACTGACCAACGAGGAACCAGCCGGTACGCAGGCGCGCGAGCGCTGGGCGTCACTGACCGCGCTCGTTGCGCTCACCGAGGAGCAGTTGGTGCACGATCCCGAACTGACGCTTCCCGGTCTCTTGCAGGAGTTGACGGCGCGGGCCGAAGCGCGGCACCCACCGACGGTCCAGGGCGTCACGTTGGCGTCGTTGCATGCCGCCAAGGGCCTCGAATGGGACGCCGTTTTCCTCGTGGGTCTCAACGACGGCACCCTCCCCATCCAGCACGTGCTCGGCGATTCCAACTCCGCCCCCGATGAGGCAGCGGTCGAAGAAGAGCGTCGACTGCTCTATGTCGGTGTCACCCGCGCCCGTGAGCATCTGCACTTGTCCTGGGCGTTGGCGCGCAACGAGGGCGGCCGGAAATCCCGACGCCGCTCACGGTTCCTGAACGGGTTGATCCCCGAGGACTCGCCGGCCTCACGAATTGCCGCGCCCGCGCAGTCTGGCAAGAAGCGTCAGCGTTGCCGTGTCTGCGGAAAACCGCTCATGGGAACGTCGGCCACGATGCTCGGTCGATGCGAGAATTGTCCGTCCAACATCGACGTCGAATTGCTCGAGAACCTGCGTGCGTGGCGTCTCGACAAGTCACGCGAGAAAAAGGTGCCTGCCTACGTCGTGTTCAGCGACAACACGCTGACTGCGATCGCCGAGCAACGACCACAGGACGCTCGGGGCCTGGTGGCCATCAATGGAATCGGACCGAAGAAACTCGAGGACTACGGCGAAGACGTCCTCATTATTTGCAAAACTGCAGGTCAAAAATAGGTTGTGCAGTTTCCGAGAATTCTCTAGTCTGGTTTCCAGTGCTACGGGGAGACTCGTGCGCTGAAAATTATCCGGACCGATCAGAAATGGAGGTGGCAAAAATGACGAACATGATTTCGTACCCCGTGCGTGAACAGTTCGCTGTTGCCGCCGCCCAGCTGCACCCAGCAGCAATCAGGTCCGTGTCTCTAAGCCATCGAGAAAATCCTCGATAGGACACATCCGTTCACTTACGGCCACGGACCCCGCATTACGCGGACCGTGGCCTTTGTGTTGGATCCCGTGCTTTCCGGTTTCCCGCTCGGTTGTGGTTCGCACCCATCGAACCCATTTTTTGCGACACGCCTGTCGCATCCAAGCTAGGAGAGACGAGTTGTCTACCCAGACATGTCGAGCCGTCACATTCATCGAGATCGCTTCCACCCGCCACGACCTGCCGTGCCGCGTATCCGATCCCGATCTGTGGTTCGCGGAGTCCCCGGCAGAACTCGAAAAAGCCAAGGCGCTCTGCGCGCAGTGCCCCATCCGCTCCCTCTGCCTGGGTGCAGCTCTCGACCGCGAAGAGCCGTGGGGAGTGTGGGGCGGAGAAATCCTCGACCACGGTGCCGTCATAGCAACCAAGAGGCCGAGGGGCAGACCACGTAAGCAACTCGTGTGCGCCTGAGGAGCCGGTTACACCTGTTACACCTGTGGCTCCGCAAATCCCGGCAGCCACCGGGTCAGGATCTCCATGTACGGGGCGTACGCGTCCAACTGGGCACAGATGCCCACCGAGCCGAGGAGGACTCGGAAGATCATCAGGTACTCGGGCGGCAAGTTGAGTGCCCGGGCCGTCCGGAACTGCGCGCTGTTGAAATCGGTCGCAGTTCCGGCGGCTCGTTGAAGCCAGGTTCGAGTGAAGTGAAACGACTCGGTCTGAATCGGATCGGTGAACGGACGTAGGTAGTCGGCGATTTCCTGTTCGGTGACGGTGCGGCCTGGAATGACAAAACCGTTGGCGCGCAACAGTTCCGTCAGTTCGTCGAATCGTTCGTCGACCGCCAGTCTGACCATTGTTCCCAAGACGGTGGGTAGCCCGCCCGGGAACGGGGCCGCCGCACCGAAATCGATGACACCCAACCGGCCGTCGTCGAGCAACATGAAATTCCCGGGGTGCGGATCGCAATGCAGCAGGCCGACGCGCGCCGGTGATGCGAAGTGGAACTCGGCGAGCAGCGCACCGGCTGCATTGCGCTGGTTCGGCGTTCCGCTCTCGATGATCCTGGTCAACGGCGTTGCCGTCATCCATTCGGTGACAACAACTTTCGGTGCGCTGGCAACAACGCGCGGGATGAGGAACTGGGGATCGCCCTCGAATTCCGCGGCGAATGCGCGCTGGTTGTCAGCTTCGATCCGGTAGTCGAGTTCTTCCTCGGTTCGCGCGGTGAACTCCTCGATGACCGGACGCACGTCGACGCC
Source organism: Rhodococcus globerulus (assembly GCF_019334125.1). Classification (NCBI taxonomy): domain Bacteria; kingdom Bacillati; phylum Actinomycetota; class Actinomycetes; order Mycobacteriales; family Nocardiaceae; genus Rhodococcus; species Rhodococcus globerulus. Next base: position 1,656,933 of record NZ_CP079698.1, on the reverse strand, counting down.
GGGCATCACCGATCCGAACAGTCCCGCAAACCGAGCGAGAGTTTTGAGGTCGGCACGCAGGGCTTCGTCGGCGCCGGGGTACTGCACCTTGACGGCCACGTCGCGTCCGTCGGACCACACGGCCCGATGGACCTGCCCGAGGCTGGCCGATGCGGTGGGGGTGTCGTCGAAGGATTGGAACCGATCACGCCACTTGGTTCCCAGTTGCTGATCCAACATCTTGTGGACCTGCTTGACGGGCAACGGCGGCGCGGCGGCCTGGAGCTTGTTCAGGGACTCGCGATACGGCTCCGCGAATTCCTCCGGAATGGCCGCTTCCATGACGCTGAGCGCCTGGCCCAGCTTCATGGCGCCGCCCTTGAGTTCACCCAAAACCGAGAACAACTGCTCCGCGGCCCTGGCGCTGAGCTGGGCGTCGATCTGGTCCTTGTCACCACCGGCGAGCTTGCGTCCGAAGCCCATTGCGGCCCGCCCGGCCATCCCAATCGGAATGCTTGCGAGTTTGGCAGTACGGGCAGAGCTTTTGCGCGGGATGTCGGACACCCCACCATCATGTCTGACGGATGCCACCGGCGCCCGTCACGGGTGCGAGGTAATGGCAACTGCACGACGTTTGTCGAGGCCAGCGACGTGTCGTGATGCGATATGGGACAAGATCGATCTCGAGGGTAGAGAACAAGCTGACCGGCGCCGTCGCTTCGGACGCACTGATCGCCGACTCGATCTCGGACAGAGCGAGCGCGGTGGTCGCATGAATCATCGCGGGATCGGCGTAACCGGCGCTACCGAGCAACTGCGCCGCCAGGTGCAGCCAGTCCGGATCATGGGCCGCCCGGGTGATGTCGGCGCATCGCAGACAACTCGAGTGCCCGGGCAGCACCAATGGCCCGACAACGCCGCAGCCGTCGCGCAGGTGAACGGCAAGGTGGGGTATGCCGTACCGGACGAGGTCGGCACATAGACGAGGATCGGTGACCACGTCATCGGTCAGGACAACAAGTGCATTCCGCCACCCGGCAACGACGTGGCTGCTTCGGTAGCCGTGTGAGCGATGGACGGAAGAGCTGCCGTGACGCAGAGCCTGGGCTATGGAGTCGGACAGCGGTCCTTGCCCGTGGACGCGAATCGATCCTGTGTCGGCGCGCTCGCCCCGACTTGCCCGGAGGTATCCGCTTGCGGTGAGTTCGGCGAGCAGTTCGGTCATCACTGCGGCGCTGATACCGCGCCCCGTCGCAGTCCACATGATGGTCGCGATACTCGTGTGTCCGTCCATCAAGCGGAGTAGGGCTTGCAGGTCCCTGCCGTCGATTCCGTCAGGGGGAGTCAGGATCACAGCTTTCCCCGGGCGCCATCCGAGTTGAAGCCGGCCGTCCGGGCGCAGAAGAACAACGATCCGTGGATCCCATTCGGGACCCACGGATCGTGTGGTGTTCGGTGTGCTCATTCACCGATAGTGCCAGTGAGCTGAGCTCTCCGGATTGCGAAAATCGTAGTTATCCACAGGCTTTCGAAGCGCTGACCTTGCACTTCGGCGTGGATCGCAACTTTTCGGTTTACTTGTCGTCCTGGCCGTCGTCAGCCGGCTTGTCCGATTTCGGCTTGTCTGTTTTTGTCTTGTCCATGGCTTCTTCGGCGGCCCGTTCCTTGGCCAGCAGAGCCTCGAGCTGAGCCATCGGATCGTCGAAATTGCCGGACTCGCCACCACCGGTGACACGTTCGATGAACGAGGTCGGGGCATCGAGGTCGCTGGAATCAGGCAGCAGATCCGGGTGCGACCAGATACCGTCGCGGGCTTCCATTCCGGCTTCGGCAGTCAAGCGCTGCCACAGAGTTGCGGCTTCGCGGACCTTGCGCGGACGCAGTTCGAGTCCGACGAGTGTTGCGAACGTCTGCTCTGCCGGTCCGCCGGTGGCGCGTCGACGGCGAAGCGTCTCGCTCATCGCGGCAACACCGGGCAGGCGTTCACCGAGTCCGGCGGTGACTACCGTCTCCACCCAGCCCTCGACCAGAGCCAGCAGTGTTTCGAGGCGCTCGAGAGCGGCCTTCTGCTCCGGAGTGGTCTGCGGTTCGAAGGTGCCCTGTTGCATCAGGGCTTCCAACTTGGCGGGATCGGCCAGAGCCGACGGGTCGAGATCCTTGGCGAACTCCTCCATCGCCGAGAAGTCCATGGTGATCCCGCGGGCATATTCCTCGACGGTGGAGAGCACTCGCTGGCGCAACCACGGCACATGGCTGTACAGGCGATGGTGAGCAGCCTCACGTGCGGCGAGGAACACCAGGATTTCCTGATTGGGCTGTTCCAGCCCGTCACTGAACGACTGAACGGCCGCGGGAAGAAGAGCGGCGGTCCCTGCCGGGCCAAGGGGGAGGCCGATATCAGTGGAGGACAACACTTCCTTGGACAACTGGCCGAGAGCTTGGCCGAGCTGTGAACCGAATGCGAGTCCGCCCATCTGCGTGAGCATTCCCATCATCGGGCCGGCCATCTGAGCGGCCTCGGGCGGCAGGCCCTGAGCCCACATCCCCGACACCTTCTCGGCGACCGGATCGCACAGGCGCTTCCAGGTGTCGATGGTGTTGTCGAGCCAGTCGTTAGCTGTCCACGCAACGGTCTTGGTGGCGCCGGCGGGCAGCGTCGTTGCAGCGTCCAGCCACAGTTCCGCAAGGTGGGCCGCGTCGGCGATGGCCTTGACGTTGCCCTCGGTGATCGGTGTGACAGAACCGATCTGCTGGCGCGCGAGTTTCTTCGCGACGTCGTAATTGACAGGACCCGATCCGCCGGATCCCATCGACGAACCCATGCCACTGAGCATCTGGCCGAATTGCGTCAGCATCTGCCCGAGTTGTGCGGGGTCGAAACCTTCACCGCCCGCACCGAATCCGAACGGCATGTCACCACCCCCGAACGGATTGCCACCGGCCGCGTTCTTGTCACGGTCGGGATCGTCGTCGGAGTTGGAGAAGCCGAACGGCATGTTGCTCATACCTCAACGGTACAAGGGTTGGAGGCCTCGAGTAATGCGCGCTGTCACGCTGATGGCGAACAGCGGAGGCAATGGCTCTACCCTGGACAAGGTGAATCGACGGATCGTGACTCTCCTGGCCGCCCTAGCTCCCATCGTCGTCTTGGGCATCGTCGGATCGCTCGTCACCGTTCCGTACGTCGCGCTCGGGCCGGGACCGACGTTCAACACGCTGGGCACAGTCGACACCACCGTCGACGGCAAGCAGGTCACGAAATCCGTGGTCGACATCGAGGGCACCGAACTCGATCCGACAACCGGCAACCTCAATATGACCACCGTCTCCGTTCGTGACGGCCTCAATCTCTTCGAGGCTTTTGGTCTCTGGGCCAGCGGCGAGCACGGATTGGTTCCCCGTGCCGAGGTGTATCCGCCGAGTAAGTCGAAGGAAGAAATTCAGCAGGCCAACACGGCTGACTTCCAGCAGTCCGAGAACAGCGCGGAACTCGCGGCACTCAACTTCCTGGGCAAGCCAGTCGCGTTGACCGTCACGAAGGTCACTCCAGACGGTCCCGCCAGTGGTGCATTGGTCGAAGGTGACACGCTGGTGAAGATCGGTGATACCCCCGTCGACACCGTCGGTGCGGTGCAAGAAACCGTTGCGGCGATAGCGCCGGGCACGCAGGTGCCGGTCACCGTGATTCGCGGCGGTGCCGAAACGACAGTGCCCGTGACTGTCGGAGCCCGGCCGAACCAACCCGAACTCGGATACCTCGGCATCACGCCGGAAGAGGTTCCCGACGTTCCGTTCGACGTGACGTTCAACCTTGCCGACATCGGTGGACCGTCAGCCGGCCTGATGTTCACCCTCGCGCTGTTGGACAAGCTGACGCCAGGTGAACTCAACGGAGGTCAGTTCGTCGCGGGAACCGGGACCATCGATTCGGACGGCACCGTGGGGCCCATCGGAGGAATCCGCTTCAAGCTCATCGCAGCCGCGGACGCCGGTGCTTCGACGTTCCTCGTCCCTGCGCAGAACTGCGACGAGGCAAAACAGAACGCGCCGGACGGGCTTCGACTGGTGAAGGTCGACAACCTGTCCGGCGCGGTTGACGCACTCGACAGCCTCAACTCGGGCGGCGAAGCACCCAGCTGCTAATCCTCTGCTAGTCGTCTTCGACTTCGTCCAGCGTCGCGTACAACGCATGAACGATGTGAGGAGCCAAACCGTCGTACGTCAGAAGCGCCGGCTCGGCGTAGGGATCTGCGTCCTCGTCCGGGCGCATCTGCAACAGCGACAGGGACGGGCCGTCGCGGAGGACGCCGACAAACAGGCGTGCCGCTCGTCGGTCCGGGTGCGCGTCGGCCGTCAGTCGGGCAATTTCGTCAGCCGCGTGTTCGTCGGTCAAGACCGGCTCGACGGCATGGTCGAGATCCGATTCCGCGGCGGGCGGCAGAACCACGATTTCCTGCACGAGGATGCAACCCTCGACGGAGTCGGGCCAATTGGTCGTGGCCAGGAACTCGTCGAGTGCGCGTGATCCGCCGATGATGTCGTCGGGGAGTGGCTCCTGTTCGATCGGGGTGTATTCGGCCCCGTCCTCGAGTTGGTCGAGCAGGCCCGGTTCGGCTGCGGCAAGCAGCTCGGTGGGTACCAGGGCATACAACTTGGGTGGCTGATCCCAGCCTTCGGCGTCGATGTGGTCGACAACTTCATGAACGCACCGGGCTAGCGCCTTCGGTGACCTGTTCGGATTTTCTTCACTCACCCGTTCATCCTTGCACCTCGTGTTGTCACGCCGTGACTGTTGTTACGTAGAGTGGTCCGAAACGGCCAAGTCCACTCGGGCATGGCTGCACTGATCGATGCACTCGGTTGCGGCGCCTCGGCGTCGCCGAATCTTGGAGCGTGGCACGTGGGCATGCGGCCCCCCGCAGGTTTACCCTCTCTGTCCAGACGCAGTCGAATCCTGTTGGGGGTAGCCGTAATTGTTGCGGTCCTCCTGCTGATCGGTCCGCGACTGATCGGCATGTACACCGATTGGCTGTGGTTCGGCGAAGTCAATTTCCGAGGTGTTTTCACCAAGGTTCTCCTGACCCGCGCGCTGCTCTTCCTCGTCGTGGGTGTTGTGGTCGGTGCCATCGTGTGGTTGGCGATGATGCTCGCGTACCGCTCGCGTCCTGTTTTTGTTCCGGTGTCCGGTCCGAATGATCCGATCGCGCGCTACCGCACCACCGTCATGTCGCGTCTGCGTCTGTTCGGTGTGATCATCCCGATCGCAATCGGACTGCTGTCCGGGTTGATCGCGCAGGCCAACTGGGTCACGGTCCAGTTGTTCTTCAACGGTGGTTCGTTCGGGATCTCCGATCCGCAGTTCAACCTCGACGTCGGTTTCTACACCTTCGATCTGCCGTTCTACCGCTTCGTGCTGAACTGGCTGTTTGTCGCGGTTCTCCTGGCGTTCGTAGCGAACCTTCTCACGCACTACATCTTCGGCGGCATCAAACTCGCCGGTCGCGCGGGAACGTTCACCACGGCTGCTCGCATCCAATTGGCAGTCTTGGCAGGAACTTTCGTTCTGCTCAAGGCAGTTGCGTACTGGTTCGACCGGTACTCGCTGCTCTCGAGCGATCGTAAGGAGCCAACGTTCACTGGCCCCGGTTACACCGACATCAACGCGGTGCTGCCGGCCAAGCTGATCCTGCTGTCCATCGCAGTGATCTGTGCGCTGGCGTTTTTCGCAGCCATCTTCACGCGGGATCTCCGCATTCCGGCGATGGCTGTCGCTCTGCTCGTGCTGTCGTCGGTTCTGGTCGGTGCCGTGTGGCCGATGATCGTCGAACAGTTCTCGGTCAAGCCGAACGCCGCAGACAAGGAAAGCGCATACATCGAGCGGAACATCGCCGCCACCAGGCAGGCGTACGGCATCACCGATGACAAGGTGACCTATCAGCCGTATTCGGGTGACGGCACCGCAATTCCGCGCGACGTTCCGGCGGACGTCACGACCATTGCAAACGCACGCTTGCTGGATCCCAACATTCTTTCGCCCACGTTCACACAGCAGCAGCAGCGTCAGAACTTCTACGGATTCCCGCCGTCGCTCGACATCGACCGCTACGAGGTCGCGGGCGAAATGCAGGACTACATCGTTGCGGCGCGTGAACTCTCGCCCAACAACCTGCAGGGCAACCAGACGGACTGGATCAACAAGCACACCGTCTACACACACGGCGACGGCTTGGTGGCAGCGCCGGCCAACAGGATCACCGCTCCGGTCCTCGATCCGACCAAGGAAGCAGCCAACAACAACGCGGGTTACCCGATCTACACGGTAAGCGACATCGCGTCGTTGGCCGCAGGAACGCAGGTCATTCCGGTCGATCAGCCACGCGTTTACTACGGCGAGGTCATCGCTCAGGGCACCGCGGACTATGCGATCGTCGGTGGGGCGAGCGGCTCCGAACCGCGTGAGTACGACACCGAGCAGACCAAGTACACGTACACCGGATCCGGTGGTGTCGATATCGGAAACTGGTTCAATCGGTTGGCGTTTGCCGCCAAGTACACCGAGCGCAACATCCTGTTCTCCGGTGCGGTCGGCTCCGATTCCAAGATCATCTACAACCGTGACCCGCGCGATCGCGTCGGCCAGGTTGCTCCGTGGCTGACAATGGACGGCGACGCCTACCCGGCTGCTGTCGACGGCAAGATCGTCTGGATCGTCGACGCGTACACAACGCTCGAGAACTACCCGTACGCGCAGCGCAGTTCGCTCGAGGGCCTGGTGGCCGACAGTGTCGACGCCACCACTGGCCGACTCCTCCCGAAGAAGGAGGTGTCGTACATCCGTAACTCGGTGAAGGCCACCGTCGACGCTTACGACGGCACGGTCACGCTGTACCAGGTCGATGACAACGATCCCGTCCTCAATGCGTGGAAGGGTGTGTTCCCGAACACCGTCCAGCCGCAGAGCGCGATTTCCGACGACCTGCGTGCGCACTTCCGGTACCCGGAGGATCTGTTCAAGGTCCAGCGCGAGATGTTGGCGAAGTACCACGTCGACAACCCGACCGAGTTCTTCACCAACAACGCGTTCTGGTCGGTACCCAACGAGCCGACGGTCGAAGGTTCCAACCAGAACGAGCCGCCGTTCTACGTGATGGTCGGCGATCAGGAGACCGGTGAGCCGGCGTTCCGCCTCATCAGCCCGATGGTCGGCTTCCGTCGTGAGTTCCTCTCGGCCCACATTTCGGTGGATTCGGATCCGAAGAACTACGGCAAGATCACCGTCCTGCAGTTGCCGACAGACAAACAGACGCAGGGTCCGTCGCAGTCTCAGAACTCGATGATCTCGGATCCGCGAGTGGGTTCGGAGAAATCGATCCTCGAGAGAACCAACACCATTCGATACGGCAACCAGTTGGCGTTGCCGATCGCAAAGGGCGGCATTCTCTACGTCGAGCCGATGTACACCGAACGCAGTAACGCCAGTACGTCGTTCCCGCAGCTCTCTCGCGTCCTGGCCAGTTACCAGGAACCGGGTGTGTCCGGTCGTGTTCGGGTCGGCTACGCGTCGACGCTGGCCGAGGCTCTCGGTCAGATCTTCGACAACGGCGGTGCTGCCGGTGTGGCAACGGCTCCGGGCGGAACGGCCGAGACTGCGCCGACTCCGGATACGAGCACGGAAACCAATCCGACGCCCGGCGCCCCGGCCCCGGCTCCGACCGACACCGCGGCGGTTGTCGCGGAACTCGATGCAGCGCTGGTAAATCTGCGAGCTACCCAGCAGAGCGGTGACTTCGCTGCATACGGTGCGGCGTTGGATCGTCTGCAGAAGGCAGTTGACGCCTACCAGGCGCTGCCGAAGTAAGGGTTGTCGTAGCAGAACGCGAAGGCCCACCATCGAAATCGGATGGTGGGCCTTCGCGTTTGTGCTTGTGCGTTGTGGGTTGTGCTTGTACGCCGGTATCAGCGCAGTGCTGCGAGCACCTGCGGGTTGGTGTCGGCGAGCTGCTGGAACTGCGCGCCGAAACCGTACTGGTCGGCAAGCGCGCGAGCGGAGTCGTAGGCCTGCTGTGCTGCGGGCTTGACCTCGGCCGGGATCTGGATTGCGGCGATGGGTGCTTCGACGACGGCCGGTGCTTCTTCGACGACCGGTGCGGGCGCCGGAGCCTGCTCCTCGGATGCGACGGTCAGGTGCCTGCCGCAGCTGGGCCATGCGCCCGGGCCCTGGGACTGCAGGGTGTTCTCGGCGACGCGGATCTGCTCTTCCTTCGACGCGTTTGCGGGGGAGCCGGAGCCGCCGTTGGCGGTCCAGGTGCTCTGCGAGAACTGAAGTCCGCCGTAGTAGCCGTTGCCGGTGTTGATGTTCCAGTTTCCGCCGCTCTCGCAGGCTGCGACGCCGTCCCAGTTGTGGGTGGCTGCGGATGCGGTGCCGGTGGAGATCGTGAGGGGTACTGCAACGAGGGCGCCGGCTACGGCCAATGTGCCTACTGCACGCTTGCTGATGCTGGTGTAAGACATGGGGTAAATCCTCTCCGCGCTCGCTGACAACGGCGGGCCTGCGGGTCGAGGTGATGCTTTCGTCCCGGGCGCTTCTCTCTCCGTGTCTCTGCCCCTCGAAGGTTTCGGGGGTTCCGATCCCGCGGGGCAGAGTCAGGCAGCGGCGGGTCGGCGTTCGCCCGGTTGATTCGGGCCGGGATCGACCGTACGGGAGTTGCTTTCAAGGTTCACTTCACAGTTTTACGAGCTGACTGTTCGGTATCGGTCCGGAAAATTCGGACAATCGCCAGGTCAGATCCCAGCGATGCGGATTCGAGGTGACTCCGTTACACGTTTGTTATGTGTTGATGGTCACGGGGAAATTGTGAAGCCGGTCACTGGAAATCGTGGTTCTGGGCTCGGATGTGACTCTGGCGCAGGCGATTTGCATTCTGTTCACCGGCTCGTGTAGTTTTATCCATGCATCGCGGGGTGGAGCAGCTCGGTAGCTCGCTGGGCTCATAACCCAGAGGTCGCAGGTTCAAATCCTGTCCCCGCTACTAAAGAAAGAACCGCCGCACTGGAATCCAGTGCGGCGGTTCTTTTTTGTCAGTGTGTGTTGGCGTGTGTCGGTGTTCAGCAGCGCGTCGTACGGACGAGTAGTCCGGCGACGTGAGCGCTCGCGGCGGCGCGGGCAGCAACAGCGTCACCGGTCTCGATGGCCGAGACGATCCGGGCATGCTCGGCCACGGCGAGCCGCCGGTTCAGATCCGAACCCCACATGTCCGTCCGAAACAGATGAGATTGACCATCCAGGCGGTGCAGAGCGTCACGGAGTGGGTCGTTGGCCGCTGTTTCCCGAATCAGATTGTGGAACTCGAGGTCCAACGCGGAATCGCGACGCCGATCCGGTGCGGTGTCCAACAATTCACGTTGTTCCTCGACCATCTTGTTCAGTTGGGAGACGATGTCGTGAGTGGCGCGGGTTGTAGCGCTGAAAGCCGCAAGGCCGTCCAGGACCTCGCGGACCTCGAACACCGCGCGCAGTGAGTCCGCATCGAGCGATTCGACCTTCGCACCGGCGTTGCGGGTGTGTACCGCGATGCCCTCGTAGATCAATTGCTGAACGGCCTCGCGAACCGGCGTTCTACTGACATTCAGCTTGGATGCGAGTGCGGGGACACTGAGCGGCGTGCCTGGGGCGAGTTCGCCGGAGAAGATGAGCTCTCGCAGAGTCTCGTGTACCGACTCGGTCAGCGGTGCACGTTCGGTTGTGGTCATGATTTCTTCTTCGTCATGGATTTCGTGGTCCCCTTGCACAGTGCTGACATTACCCGGCCGCGCGTACTCGTTCGGCTTCTCGAAAGCCCCCACCCGGGGCAATCCCACCTTTCAATCCTGCGACCTTGGCCGCGATGTTCTCGGCAATCGTGATCGGCGGATACCCGACCTCGCCGGGCTGCAATGTTCCCGGTAGCGCCTCGATGACGGCGTCGTAGTTTCCGTCGAAAAAGAATGCGGCAGAACGCCGTCTGATGATCCGACCGTCGACGATCGGCGGATCGACGCGGTGAATCGTGGACCGCCAGCGGTCGTTGGTCCAGCGAGCCATCGCGTCGCCGAGATTGATAAGCAGGGCGTTGTCCGCTGGTTGGGCGTCATGCCAGAGATTGTCGGCGCCCAGGATCTGAAGGCCGGGCACCTGATCTGCCCAGAGGATGGTCAGAATCCCGAAGTCGGTGTGAGCGCCCATACCGGTCATTTCCCCGGGCATCGCGATCTCGCTTTCGGGGAGTGCGTAATTGTTCATTTTCAACGCATTGATCGAGTGGTCGAGCATGGAGTCGAAATATCCTTGCTCCAATCCCAGCGCATCGGTGAACGCGCGCATCAGGATTGCAGCCAAAGTCTGTGCGTGGGAGAAGTATTGATCGACAGCAGGTCTGAATCCAGGTGCCGCATCCGGCCAGGTGTTGGCGGCGTAACTGGATTCGGGGAGGTCGAGGTCCGGGTAGTCGGCGGCCTCGGTTCCGACGACGACGGCTTCGTAGAAATCGTTCATCATATTCGCGGACGCGACACCCAGGCTCATGCTCAACGACTCCGACTTCGGCGGAGAGTATCCACGGTTCTCGGACGACGAGCGGGCGTACGTCTTCTTCACGTCCAGGGGCAGGGCGAAGAACTCGTCCAGCGCGCCGGCCAGTCCGTCGATCGATTCGCGTGGAATTCCATGTCCCACAATCTGAATGAAGCCGACTTCGCGGCAAGCCCGGTCCAGGTCGGTAGCGACGGCGGCGCGGGCAGCATCGTGGCGCTCGTCCGGCGAGTTCGCGACGTATGGGCTCATGACGTAGGGGCTGATGTCGATGGTGGGAATCTCGAAGCTCATGTCGGTAGGTCCTTGTTTCGATGGGGAGTAGGTCGATCAGCGGCCGGACGTGTGCCACTTACCGACCAGAATGCGGGAGAGGTATCCGAAAGCGGAGAAGACCAGGACACCGAACAGTGAAGCAATGACGATCGCGCCGATCAGATCCTCGGACTGAAGTCGGCTGCGGTAGACGTCGAGAAGGGTGCCGATGCCGGGTTGTCCTTTTGCGAAGAACATGTCGCCGATAATGGCACCGACCACAACAAGTCCGGACGCGGTGCGGATGCCGGTGAGAATGGCAGGCATCGCCGCTCGCAGTTCGAGCTTTACCAGCCGATCCCAGCGCGATGCGCGTCCGAGGGTGAAGAGTTCATGCAGTCCCCGGTCCACGGACTGCAAACCGAAGTGGGTGTTGGTGATGATGGGGAACGCCGCGATCAGTACACACACCAAGGTGCGGGCAGTCATGCCGTAGCCGAACCACAGGCCGATCAACGGGACTATCGCGAGAATGGGAATGACCTGAAGCACAACGGCATACGGGTAGACGATCCGCTCGATCCACTTGGCCTGACTCATCAGTACACCCGTTCCGACGCCGATTGCAACGGCGACGACAAATCCCACCGCCGCGACCTGCGCGGTGACGGCCAGCGCTTCGAGCATCGGACCGAGGTGTTTCCAGTCGAGTAGCGACTGGGTGAGCACCCGACTTGGGGGCGGCAGCATGAACTGGCGTTCGGGTGAGAGGACCAGGTTGCTCACTATCGACCAGAGTGCGAGGGCGCCGGCCAACGAGAGAAGGGGAAACGCGATCATGCTCCCGATCCTCTTCAGGCGTGGCTTCCAGTGCTGCGTGGGTAGGGAAGTTGCTGTGGTGCTTACTACTTCGCGGCGAAGTGTAAGTGCTTCGGTCATCGGAGGCTCCCGTGCAGACTGGCCGAAATTTCGGCGACGTATTCGGTGAAACGGGCGTCGTACCGCAGTTCCGGGCTGCGTGGGTAACCGAAGCCGATGTCGACGACAGAATGGATGCGACCAGGTCGCGCGGTCATGATGACAACCTTGTTGGCGAGATACACCGCCTCGGACACGGAATGCGTGATGAACATAGCGGTGAATCCCTTGTCCGCGTATAGCCGTTGAAGTTCGACCTGCATGTCGAGGCGCGTCATTTCGTCGAGAGCACCGAACGGCTCGTCCAGGAGCATGACCTCCGGAGCCAAGGTCAGAGCCCGCGCGAGAGACACTCGCATCTTCATGCCGCCGGACAGTGCATTGGGCAATTGCCCCGAGAAGTCTCGTAGACCGACAGCGTTGATGGCTTCGCCGGCGCGTTCACGACGGAGGGCTTTGGACACGCCGCCCAACTCGGCCGACAACTCGACATTGGATTGCACTGTTCGCCAAGGTAACAGCGTCGGCTCCTGGAAGATGAAGCCAACCGATTCGGTGTCGAGGGCAACGGATCCGCTGGTAGGACGCTCGAGGCCGGCTGCCATGCGCAATAGTGTCGACTTGCCGCAGCCGGACGGGCCGACCACGGCCACGAAGTCGCCACGGCGCACATCGAGATTGATGCCGTCCAGTGCCACCGTGCCGGTGTCGAATTTCTTCACTACATCGGTGAAGGCCATCTGCATGGACGTGGTCAGTCTGCGTGCGTCGGTGTCTTGCATCGTGTTTGCGAGTTTCATCCGTGCCTCCGGATCTTGTGATGCATGCAAAATATCTGCGTTCTGATGGGATTGAGTGTGGATTGCATGTATGTCGGGCGGATTTCTCAGTGTTAATTGATTGTGACATTGCAGGTGAATCGGTTATCTCGAATGATTAACCTGCGAGAAACAAAGCGGCATCTGCATGTAATCGAAGTGCTACAGACTCTGCTCATCCCCAATCTGCATGCCAGTCAGAGTCACTGCAGTCAGAGTCCCTTCATTTCGAGGAGAACCCGTGAATTCCAAACGTACAACCGTGGGAACCGCCAGTATTGCCCTCGCATTGCTCGCTGCATTCGGGTTGAGTGCATGCAGTTCGAGTGACGCCGACACGGCCGTTGCGTCGGAAGCGCTCGAGCCCGCTGCGGAGGGCCAGACACTAGCCGGCGTGTGCCCGGAAAACGTTGTAGTGCAGCTGCAATGGCAGCCGCAGTCGGATATGGGCGCGCTGTTCGAGATGCTCGGGCCGGGATATACGGTCGACACGGACGACAAGTCGGTCAGTGGCACTCTGGTCGCGGGTGGCAAGGATACCGGCGTCGATCTCACACTTCGGGCAGGTGGCCCGGCGATCGGGTTCCAGTCCGTCAGTTCTCAGATGTACGTGGACGATTCGATCACCCTGGGTCTGATCCATGGCGATCAGGTGATCGCCGCGTCGGCGAGTCAGCCCGTCATGGCGGTGACTCCACTACTCAAGTACAGTCCGGCAATCGTGATGTGGGACCCTGCGTCGCACCCTGATTGGAAGAGTGTTGCCGACATCGGCAAGACCGATGCAAGCGTCGTGGTGTCCAAGGAACAGTTGTTCCCGCAGTGGCTGGTTGCGAAGGGGTTGTTGAAGCAGTCTCAGCTCGACACGAGTTACGACGGCGCACCGTCGCGGTTCGTCGGCGACCCGACCATTGCGCAGCAGGGATTCGCGAATTCCGAACCGTACACGTACGAGAACGAGACGCCGGCCTGGGACAAGCCGGTTTCCTTTGACCTGCTGAAGGATTCAGGCTTCGACATCTACGCGTCCAATGTGTCGGTCCGCGCCGACAAAGTAGAATCGCTCTCGTCCTGCCTGACCAAATTGGTTCCGATCATCCAGCAAGCGAGCGCCGACTACATCACCGATCCGGCCGCGGCCAACAGCGCGATCGTCGACGTTGTCTCCCAGGATATTTCGTTCAGTCCCTACACCGAGGGCGAGGCTGCCTTCAGTGCTCAGATGTTGAAAGACGAAGGTTTGATTGCAAACGAGGCTGACGGTTCGGTAGGAACCTATGACATGGCCAGAGTCACCCGAAACGTCGCCGACCTGACGCCCGTTCTGGTGGCCGGCGGTGCAGCGATTCCGGATTCACTGACCGCAGAACAGATCTACACCAACAAGTTCACCAACCCGTCCATCGGAATCCGCTGATCAGGAGACTGGAAAAATCATGACGTACGAGATGACCGAACTCAACCGTGAGAGCCGTATGGGCGGCCTCGGTACCGAAACAACCGACCGCGAAGTGCGACGGATCGATCTCTCCGACTTCGAGAACCGCCGCAGCGAGATAGCGGACGAGTTATGGTCGGCTGCAACCGATATCGGATTCTTCCAGGTTGTCAACCACGGAATCGACATCGGTGAGGTTCGCAAGGCGTTCGCTGCCACGGAGAACTTCTTTGCGCTACCCGATGAGGTCAAGGCCCGATATCCACTCAAGAAGGGATTCAATTCCGGCTGGGAGAGCATGTCGCAAGTGCGGCCGTCGATCGGGACGCCCGATCAGAAGGAGTCCTACCAGGTAACCCGCCCCCACATGGGTGACCTGTGGCCCACCGACGACGAACTCGAGGGCTTCCGCGAAACGATTCTCGATTTCGAGGCACGGTGCTGGGGCGTCGCGATGGCCCTGCTCTCGTGTTTCGCAGACAAACTCGGATTCGAGCGGGACTTCTTTGCGAAAGCCCACGATCCGTCGGTGACCAGTTACCAGAGCACCCTCCGGTTGCTGCACTACTTCCCGCTCGCTCCCGATGCCGATGTCGCAGGAATGTGGCGCGCGGGCGCGCACACCGATTTCGACTGCCTGACCTTGCTCTTTCAGCGCGACGGTCAGGGCGGGCTGCAGTTGTGCCCGGGTAAGGAGATGGAGACCCAGGAATGGACGTCGGTGGAACCTGCCGAGGAAGCGATCACTTGCAACATCGGTGACATGTTGATGCGATGGAGCGACGATGTGCTGCCGTCGAACTTTCATCGCGTCAAGAGCCCAGGCCTGAACGACTACCGGGGCCCTAGATACAGCCTGGCTTTCTTCGCGCAGGCAAACCGCGACATCATGATCGAAGGTCCGGCCGGGAAGTATCCGCCGATCACCGCCGAGGATTATCTCTACCAGCGCGTGAATGCCAATTTCGCCCGCTGAGCCGACCGAAGATGCCGACCGAAGACACGGAGAAAACGATGAATACCGCACCCGCCAGCATCACCATCACCGACGTCACCGTCTACAGCGGCAGGCAATGGCTCGAAGGTCGAGACGTCGTGGTGACGGACGGAATTGTCACCGCGATCGATGCGTCGCGCGGTACGTCGGCTCTCGGTGACCCGAAGGCCGGAAGTGTTGACGGATCCGGCGCTTACTTGATTCCCGGATTCGTCAACACGCACACGCACATTCAGCAGTCGCTGATGCGGGGGATCGCGGAGGGAACTCCACTACTCGAATGGCTGCTTGCCGTTGCCGAGGAATCCGTGCTGATCACCCCGGAAAAGGCGTACACCGCAACAGTTGCGGCCAGCCTTGAGGCCTTGCGGAGCGGTACCACCACATTGGTGGAACACATGTGGCCGCACCCGTCGAGCGAGGTACACGACGCTGTCATCCGGGGATTGCACGACACCGGGATTCGCGCCCTGCTGGGGCGTGGGGTGGGGGATCGATCGGACCCGACGCGTAAGTGGGGCTTCGATCCGCGGCTTTTGCAGCCATTGGGCGACGTCCTCGATCACACCGATCAGATCATGCGAGACGTTGCCGGATCGCGCATCGATGCGGCTGTGGCAGTGCCGAATCCGAGATCGCTGACTCCGGAGGGAATGGCGCAGGTGCGTGAATTCGCTCAGGCGCGCGGACTGACCGTATCGATACACCTGCTCGAGACACAGACCGACAATATGATGTGTACCGAACATACGGGGATGGGTGCGGTCGACTTTCTCGACGCGAACGATTTCCTGTGGGATCGAGTTCTCGCGGTTCACTGCGTCGAACTCGATGATCGTGGTCAGAAAGTGCTGGCAGAGAGAGGAGTTGGCGTCTCCTACAACCCGGTGAGCAACATGCGACTCGGTAGCGGGGTCGCACCGGTGCCGAGCTTCCTGGAAGCCGGCCTCGCAGTGGGGCTGGGGGTGGACGGCGCCGCCAGCAACGACACGCAGGACATGCTCGAGACCTTGCGTACCGGTGCCTACGTGCAGCGGGCCACCCGAGCGCGTGCGGACCTACTCGGATTTGGTGCCATGATCGATATCGCCACCGGCGGCGCCAACAGTGCACTCGGCTTGCCGCCGCGATCAGGCGGTGTGTCTGTCGGAGATTCTGCTGATCTCACCATGATTCGGTTCGAGAGGGACTTCGGATGCCTGCCGGTGCGCGACCCGGGTGCATCCATTCTCACGACCGGAACCCGGCAGATCGTCGACACCGTTCTGGTTGCCGGCGAGGTTGTCATCCGGGACGGGCACTCGACGCGGGTGGACGAGGCTGAGCTGATCAGTGCACTGTCGGCCTAAGTCTTGTCGACGTCCATTTCGATCAGTACGCGGCGCAACAGCTTTCCGGTTGCGTTGCGGGGGAGTTCGTCGATGAACAGGACTTCACGGGGCACTTTGTAGCGCGCCAAGTTGGTGCGGACGTGAGATTTCAGATCTTCGGCGTTCTTGTCTGCACCGGGGGCGATCACAACGAAGGCGCGCAGTCGATGCCCGAAATCCGCGTCCTCCACTCCGATCACCGCAGCTTCCAGCACGTCCGCATGATCAGCTAGGAGGTTCTCCACTTCGAGGGGATATACATTTTCACCGCCCGAGACGATCATGTCGTCGTCGCGGCCGTCGACGAACAGCAGGCCGTTGGCGTCGAAGTGCCCGACGTCGCCGGTGGAGAGGAGTCCGTTGATGCGCTCCTTGTCGCGGCCGTCGGTGTAGCCCTCGAAGCTGAGGCCGCTCGAGACGAAGATTCGTCCGATCGTGTGGGGGGAGTTGATCTTCTGATTGTTGTCGTCGAACAGTTCGACGTGGCACGTGACGGGCGCCCGGCCGGCAGTGCCCGGCGCGATGGTGAGATCTTCGGGTGTGGCGACAGTGGCGACCGCTACTTCGGTGGAGCCGTACAGGTTGTAGAGGACGTAACCGAATGCCTCCGTCACTCGTTTGCAGAGATCAGGTGAGAGGGACGACCCTGCGGAGAAAATGATCTTCAGCTGTGAGGTGTCGTATTTCGACAGCACTTCGGGGCCGAGATCGATGATGCGGGTCAGCATGGTCGGAACCACGACAAGGCTGTCGCACTTGTGTTGCGCCACAAGCTTGACCGTGTTCTCGGGATCGAATTTCCGGTGCATCACGACGGTTTGTCCCAAGCCGAGGGCGAGCGCGAACTGGGAGACGCCGGTGCCGTGGAAGGCCGGCGCCGCCATCATCATTGTCTGCCCGCGGCGCAGTGGTACCCGGTCGAGGAACTGCGCTGACGCCAACGGCGAGGTGTGGCTGCGCGGCGCGCCTTTCGGGGTTCCGGTCGTTCCGCTGGTCAGAAGTACGAACCCGCCACTGCGTTCCGGCGCCGGCACTGCTGAGGTTCCTCGTCCCGCAATGACGTCGTCGAGTGTGCGGATGGTGGTGTTTTCGCGCTCTGCCCACGCCCGGTATCGCCTTGTGTCCGCAGGGAGGGCGTCGGCGACTTCGGTGAACTCGTCGTCGTAGACAAAGGCCGCGACATTTTCACGGGCCGCGACGTCGACCAGTTGAGGGCGCGCAAATCCCGTGTTCATGAGGACAAGTTTGGTGCCGTTCTTGGCTGCCGCGAGCATGGTCAGAACCAGGCCACGATGGTTTCGGCACATAGCGCCCATCACCGAATCGGATGTGATGCCATCGGCCTGCCAGGCCCGTACCAGTGCGTTGCTCTGCCGTTCCAGTTCGGCGTACGTGATGGGTCCACGTTCGTCGATGATGGCTACCGCATCGAGGCCGTTCTCGGCATGCGCGTGGACGGGACCGGCAAATGGTCCGTACTTGTCCACAGCTGCAATGGATTTCAGACCCTTGTCGAGGCGGGGAAACGGAATCAGTCCCGCTCGTGTCATGACTCCCACGGCGCCGATGGTGTCTGTGATCTTGGTGACCAATCCGGGCATGGGTAAACCTCTTCCGAGCGTCGGTGAAAGGACCGGATCTCAGCCTAATCGAAACCGGACGCTTTCACCGACGATCTCGGTGCCGTGTTTTTACTTCAGTTCGGCAGACGTCTTTCCCAAGAGACGACGGGCAATGATCAGCTGCTGAATCTGCTGAGTGCCCTCGAAAATGTCGAGAATCTTCGAATCCCGACCCCACTTCTCCAGCAGTGGACGCTGGGAGTAGCCGTACGTTCCGGCGAGTTCCACTGCCTTGAGGGTGATGTCGGTGCCCGTGCGGCCCGCCTTGGCCTTGGACATCGACGCCTCGAGGGAGTTCGGCTTCTTGTTGTCTGCCATCCAGGCTGCGCGCAATGCGAGCAGGTAGGCGGCTTCCCAATCAGCTTCCATCCGAAGGAACTCGGCCGCCGCGGCATGCTGGTTGTAGGCCGGTGTGTCGTACGAGATCTCGACGCCGGCTTCCGTCAGGATAGTGCGCAGTTCTTCGAGTGCGGCGCGGCCGACGCCGATAGCCATGGCGGCGACCATCGGGCGGGTGTTGTCGAACGTCTGCATGACGCCGGCAAAGCCCTTCTCCACGTTGACCTCTGCGCTGCCGAGGATGTTGTCCGCGGGGATTCGGCAGTCCTGGAGCAAGAGTACGGCGGTGTCGGACGCTTTGATGCCCAGCTTGTGCTCGAGGCGGGCGACGCTCAGGCCCGGCGCGTCGCGCGGCACGACAAACGACTTGATTGCGGCTCGGCCCTTGGATTTGTCGACCGATGCCCAGACGACGATGTGGGTGGAACGCTCACCGGCGGTGACAAAGATCTTCTCGCCGTTGAGAACCCACTCGTCGCCGTCCAGAACTGCTGTTGTGGTGACTGCAGCCGAGTCGGATCCGAAGCTGGGCTCGGTGATGGCCATCGAAGCCCACACCTTGCCGAACCGTTCGAGTTGCTCGTCGGTGGATACGGCTGCAATCGCGGCGTTGCCGAGGCCTTGGTAGGGGATCGAGAGCATGAGACCCACGTCGCCCCAGGAGGTTTCGAGGGAGTTGAGCAGTGCCGACATGTTGCCACCGTTGGCATTGCCGGTCTTGCCGGAGTCAGCTCGGCCGCCGGCAGCGCCGCCGATGTCGCCACCCGAGTCGGACAGACCCTCGACCATGGCGGCCATGGTGTCGAGTTCGACCGGGTACTCGTGTTCGGCTAGATCGTATTTACGTGAGATGGGTCGGAAGATCTGAGCTGCGACCTGATGCGCCTGGTTCGCGGATGCTTTGAGCTTCTTGGGAAGTTCGAGATTGATCATCGTGGTTCTCCTGAAAAGTCAGCGGCGTCAGATGAGGACAATGCCCTCGGCAACGCCGATGGCTCGAAGGTCGCGGTACCAGCGCTCGACCGGGTGTTCCTTGGTGAATCCGTGCCCACCGAGGAGTTGCACGCCGTCGAGGCCGATCTGCATGCCCTTTTCGGAAGCCAACTTCCGGGCGAGGGCCGATTCACGAGCAAAGGACAATCCCTGCTCGGCACGCGAAGCGCCACGCAGCGTGACCAGGCGCATTCCGTCCAGTTCGATGGCGATGTTGGCCACCATGAACGCAACTGCCTGCCGATGGCTGATCGGCTCGCCGAATGCTTCGCGCTCGTTCACGTACGGAATCACGTAGTCCAGCACGGCCTGGCTGGTGCCAACCGCCATCGATGCCCATCCGAGACGAGCGAGGCGGATCGCGTCGGCGTACTCGGCCTTGCGCTGATCGGCGTCGCCGTCGCCGAGAAGTGCGGATTCGGGGACCGAGACATCGGTGAGGATCAGGCGACCGAGCGATGCGGCCCGCAGTCCCATGCTGGGGTCAGCTTCGACGACAAGGCCTTTGGTGTCCGACTCGACGATGAAGAACGACGGCTTGCCGTCGAGTTCCGCGGCGATGACAAAAAGTTCCGACGTTGCAGCGGCCGGTACCAGGCTCTTGACGCCGTTGAGGCGGTATCCGCTGGGGGAGCGAACGGCCTTGGTCTGCAGTGCGAAGGGATCGAACAGCGCGCGAGGCTCGTTGACTACCACTGCGGCACCGGGAACCTGCTCACCGGTGAATGCGGGGAGATACGTCTTCTGCTGCGCGTCGGTGCCCCACTGAGTAAGGGCGACAGCTACGCCGCTGGGAGCGAGGATCGGCAGTGCCAGCCCCATGTCTCCGTGTGAGAGCGCCTCGGCGACAAGCGAGTTGGTGACCGCGCCGCGATCGGATGCGGCGCCGTCGAGTTCCTCGGGGACGTTGATCAAGGTGATCCCGAGTTCGGCCGCCCGCTTCGTCAGATCGGCAGGAGCGGCGGCGGCCGCATCGGCATCGTGTGCTGCGGTGCGCAGGATTTCCGATGCAAAGTCGCGCACGGTTTCGACGATCATCTTCTGGTCGTCGTCGGGCGTGAGGTCGAAGTAGTCCGAGTTTTTGGCGGGGTTGTCCGGCAGTCGCTTGGGCGCGTCGTTGCCGGCCACCTTCTTGAAACCGCGCGTAGCGGCGCCGAGAGTCTTGAAGCCGGTCTTGGTGCCCTCGTAGGTAACCCGGTCGATGGTCTGGCGCAGGTTGAACTTTTCTGCGAATTCAGAACCGGTGATCTTGGTCAGCACGCGCATGGCGGTACCCATCGCATCGCGCTTGACGGGGTTGAGGCCGACTGCGGACGTGTCGCGGGGGTGCGCCGTGGCATGGCTCTTGCTCGGGGCCACACTGTCTTGCTTGGTCATGATCACCAGGGGTTTCTCGGTGTCGGGGCGTTGGACTCCCTTATCTTACTCAGGAGTAAGGTCGGATGTCGAGCATCCCTCGAAATGACGCGAGTCACGTCTACTCCTCCCTGAGTAGGAGGTGCCACGACCCCGAGCGTCATAGGCTCGACAGGTGAACCGGACAGAGGTGCCAGATCGGATTCAGCGGTATGTGCGCTACTCGCCGCTGGTATTGATTCCGTGCTTACTGATTGCCAGCACGTATCCCGGGGAGTATCGGGTCCCCGTCAGCTATTGGATCGTCTCGATGCTGTCGGCGATCATCTTCGTGGCTGGTCGCCGGTTGCCGGTACTTGCTTCGCTGGTCATCTCGGCACTTGCGGTTCCGATGTTCGTCGCCGACGCGTGGGGTCTGTCCGAGCTCGTGCCGTATCTCGGAGCGGTAGCCGTTGTCGATGTCACGATGCGGGCCGAGCGCCGGGAACTGGTTGCCGTATCTGTAATCGGATGGTGCGGTTCCGTACTGGCAGGGATCTGGTTCGAATCTCACGAAGCATTCTTCTCGGTCACCACTGCCGTGAAAGTGCTTGCGTACGTGGGCTTACCGCTGCTGCTCGGACTATATCTGCGTTCGCAGCGTGAATTGGCCGCGAACAATCTCGCGCACACCCGAGCTGCGGAACGAAGCGCTCTGGCCCGTGAGCTGCACGACCTTGTTGCACACCACATGGCGTCGATCGTCCTGCGGATCGGAGTCGCTCAACACGTATTGGCACCGCAGGACGAGGCCGTGCGGGAAGTCCTCGCCGACGTGCGCGCGACGGCGTCGGATGCGCTGACCGATATTCGCCGTCTTCTCGTCGCATTGCGCGATCCCTCGCTCGGCGAGGTTGCTCTGGTCGAACCGGACGCCGTCGCCGCGGAGATCGAGGCTGCGCTCGATCGTGTGCGTGCAGCCGGCTTCCAGGTCAAGGCGCACGTCGAGTCGGGCGCAGGTGACCTCGACGCCATCGGCCGGTTGACGCTGTTACGGGTAATTCAGGAGTCGCTGACCAACATCATGAAGCACGGAGACAGGAAGGGGCCCGTCTCGGTATCTGTTCGTCGCAACGCCGGTCGGGTCGACGTCAAGGTGATCAACAATGTCGAGGGGTCGGCGAAGGGTGCCGGACACGGCCTCGTCGGAATGCGGGAGCGTGCAGAGTTGGCCGGCGGTGAGATGACCGCAGGTACGCTCGGTGACGGAAGGTGGGAGGTGCACGTGAGTATTCCGCTGTTGGCCCATCCGCTGCCGGTCAAGGGTGGCGACTCGTGATCGCAGTGTTGGTTGTCGACGACCAGCGGCTGGTGCGAGCAGGTCTGCGGATGCTGTGCACTGCGGCCGAGGACATGACCGTATCCGGTGAGGCGTCGAACGGCGTCGAGGCGGTAGCGCTTGCCGCCGAACTGGATCCCGACGTGATCCTGATGGACTTGAGGATGCCCGGACTCGACGGGATCGGTGCCACGCGGCAGATCGTCAAGTCCGGGCAGCGCGCACGCATTCTCGTACTCACCACCTTCGACGACGACGATCATCTGTATCCTGCGCTTGCTGCCGGTGCTTCGGGGTTTCTCGTCAAGGACACCGAACCCGCCGAGTTGCTCGGTGCCATTCGCCGGACAGCCGAGGGCGACATGGTGTTCTCCCCGGAACTGCTCCGCCGCGTCGTGGATCGGGCGGTGATCGGCGCCGCCGCGGGCACTGCTGTGACAGAGGCGGTTTCGCTGACCGAGCGCGAATCGCAGGTTCTCGCCCTGGTTGCGGAAGGGAAGAGCAATCAGGAAATCGCGGACGCGTTGCATTTGGGTGTGACCACGGTCAAGACTCACGTGGCGAACCTGATGTCGAAGACGGGTTGCGACAATCGGGTTCGCCTCGCCGTGTACCACTTACAGAACCGTCAATGACCGGTGCCCATGTCCATCTGCATCGGAGCCGCCTTCTGTCCCGGTTCGAGGACGAGGAATTGGCCCATCATCCCTTGATCCTCGTGCATCAGCAGGTGGCAGTGGAACATGTAAGGGAACGTGGGATCGGTGTACTCGGACCACTGCAGTGCGACGCGAATCCTGCTGCCCGGCGGCGTGTAAACGGTGTCCTTGAGGCCGCGCAGGTGCGGCGGGGGAGTGCGACCGTCGACGTCGAGGATCTGGAACTGCACGTCATGGACGTGGAAGTTGTGTGGCCAGTTGTCCTTGTTGGTGATCGTCCACACTTCGGTGGCGCCGACTTCGGCCTCGAAGTCGATGCGGTTCATGTCCATTCGTTGCCCGTTGATCATGTACCACTGCAGATCGAAGGTTCGGGAAACGCTTGCCTTCGACGGATCGAGACGCGGCAGTACGGCCAACTGCGCCGGGAGAGTCGACCGTGACGCGCGGCTGGCAACCCCTCGCAGCTCGATGATGTCGAAGCGGTCGTTCATGCCGAAGTTCTCGGCGTCGGAGGAACTCACGCCACCGCCGTCCTCGATCGGGAACGACACCAGTGTGGTCGTCGCACCGGGGTCGACGCGAACCACGATCTCGGCTCGTTCGCCGGGGCTGAGCTGAATCCGCTTGATCGCAATCGGTGATTCGAGCAGTCCACCGTCGGTGGCAATCAGATCGAACGTGCGGTCGTCGGGGAACCCCAGGTTGTAGAGACGGCCGGAAGAGCCGTTCAGGATGCGCAGTCGCACAACGCCGGTAGTGACGTCGAGGTAGGCATCGGCGATGCCGTTGGCGACGATCGTGTCGCCGAGCAAGCCGACGTCGGTGGGGTCGGTCTCGTCGAAACTGCCGTCCGCGGTGAATCGGCGATCCTGGATGATCAGTGGAATATCATCCACTCCATAGGTTTTCGGGAGGTCCAGCGTATCGGTGTCGGCGTCGTCGATCAGGAACAGTCCGGCGAGTCCGCGCTGTACGTGCCGCTCGGTGGATCCATGCGGATGTGGGTGATACCAGAGCGTAGACGCCGCTTGGTCGATGGTCCACGCCGGTTCCCACCGCCCGCCGGCTTCGATGGTCTGGTGCGGTCCGCCGTCGAACCTGGCGGGTAGATGCATGCCGTGCCAGTGGACGGTCGTGGGCTCTGCCAGTGCGTTGTCGATCGTGAATGCGACAGATTCTCCGCGTCGGGCTCGGACCGTCGGACCGAGGATAGAGCCGTTGAAACCCCAAGTGTCAGTGATCTTTCCCGCGACTATCTCGGTGGTTCCGGCGCCGGCGCGGAGGGTGAAATGGCGGACGCCGGAGTCGTCGACCGTGGATGCAGCCAGCGGCGGAATCGGTAACGGACGTGAAGACCCTGCTGCTGCCGTAGGCCGCGAGGCGCCTGCGGAGTCGGCGCCGCAGCCCACCGCAAGTCCGAGGGGCGCGGCAGCCAGACCGAACAGTATCGAGCGCCGGGAAATCCGGTTCATCATTCTCCTGAAGTAGTGCGTGATCGACTACTCCAAGTCAACGTGCCCGGATGCCGCGCCGAATCCTGCCGACGGGCCTGCCGGGACTCCTCCCTCAGGCCGTTGCGGCGAGTGGGGAGTTCTGCTACCTGGCCGGCTACCTCAGGCGAGCAAGAACATCTTCGTGCAGCAAGCCGTTGGTGGCAACGGCACTGCCACCGTGCGGGCCACTCCCGCCGGCCAAGTCGGTGAAGGTTCCGCCGGCTTCGCGGATCAGCACGTCCAGAGCGGCGAGGTCCCACAGGGAAACCTCGGGTTCGGCAGCGATATCGACTGCACCTTCGGCGACGAGGCAGTACGAGAAGAAGTCTCCGTACCCGCGTACGCGCCACACGTGATCCGTGAGATCGATGAACTGATCGCGGATTCCGCGGTCCTTCCAGCCGGACAAGCTCGAAAAACTCAGGCTTGCGGATTCACTGCGGTCGACGGCGGACACCTCGATGCGTCGGGCGTCGCCGCCGTTGCAGGAGGTGAAGGCGCCCAAACCTGTTGCCGCCCACCAACGGCGGTTCAGTGCGGGCGCGCTGACGACACCGACGACGGGTACGCCGTCCTCGAGCAAACTGATCAGGGTCGCCCAGACCGGCACGTTGCGCACGAAGTTCTTGGTGCCGTCGATCGGATCGACCACCCACTGCCGTCCCTCGAATACCGCGTCGCCGCCGAACTCTTCGCCCAGCACCGAGTCGCCCGGTCGAGCCTCGGACAAGCTCGCGCGCACGGCGCGTTCGACGGCGAGGTCGGCGTCGGAGACCGGGGTGAGGTCGGGTTTGTCGTCCACTCGCAGATCGAGAGCGCCGAAGCGGGCGCGAGTGATCGCGTCGGCCTCGTCGGCGAGACGCAGGGCCAGAACAAGGTCGGAAGCGAGGTCGGTCACGGGTAGACAACTTACCGTCTTGCCCGCCCTGTCCCATCTACGCGCCCATCTGTGCGCCTACCTACGCGGGCAGAACTTCGTTCAGCTTTCCGGTCGCCACATCGAAGACAAATCCGCGCAGTGAGGTCGTTGCAGTGATGAACGGACTGCTCTCGATTCGGCGTAGCGATTGCCGTACGTCTTCGTCGACGTCGGGGAACGATTCGGGCGACCAGGACGGTTTGACGCCGATCTCGTCCTGGATGGAGCGCTTGAAATCGTCGTCCGTGAACGTCAGCATTCCGCAGTCCGTGTGGTGGATGAGGATGATCTCGGTGGTGCCGAGGAGGCGCTGGCTGATGGCAAGCGACCGGATCTCGTCGTCGGTGACCACACCGCCGGCGTTGCGAATGACGTGTGATTCGCCTTCCTTGATGCCGAGGGCACGGTAGACGTCCAGACGGGCATCCATGCAGGCGAGAACGGCAACGTGTTTGCTCGGCGGCAGGGGGAGCGGTCCGGAGAATTGCTCGGCGTATGCGGCGTTGTTCTGTAGATATTCGTCGGTGACGGTCATGGATACACCTTTCTGGTTCGGGTCCTGATTCGAGTCGCGGTTATTGCAGGGTTTGGCACCCGGTAGCCTTGAGAACCGTGCATCCTGACGTAATTGCAGACCTGAACGCGCTCGACACCACCCTTCGCACCTGCGAGTCGGTCGTGGACGTCGAAGAGCTGCGTCGACGCATCGACGAGCTCGAACATCAGGCTGCCGATCCCGGCTTGTGGAACGACCAGGATCACGCTCAGCAAGTAACCAGCCAGCTGTCGCATGCCCAATCGGAGCTTCGTCGAATCGTGGCGCTGCGAGAGAGGCTCGACGAGATGCCGATTCTCTACGAATTGGCCGAGGACGAAGGCCCTGACGCGATTGCCGACGCCGACGCCGAACGTGCCAGCCTGCGCGAGGACATCGCGGCGATGGAAGTCAAGACCATGCTGTCCGGCGAGTACGACGAGCGTGACGCGCTGATCAACATCCGCTCCGGCGCAGGCGGCGTCGACGCAGCGGACTGGGCCGAGATGCTCATGCGTATGTACATCCGTTGGGCGGAAAAGCACGACTACGGCGTCGAGGTCTACGACACGTCGTACGCCGAAGAAGCGGGACTCAAGAGCGCGACGTTCGCGATCAAGGGGCCGTACACCTACGGCACGCTGTCTGTGGAAATGGGCACGCACCGCCTGGTCCGGATCAGCCCGTTCGACAACCAGGGCCGCCGTCAGACGTCGTTTGCCGAGGTCGAGGTTCTGCCGGTCGTCGAGACTACCGACCACATCGAGATCAACGAGAACGACATCCGCGTCGATGTCTACCGTTCGTCCGGTCCGGGTGGTCAGTCCGTCAACACCACGGACTCCGCGGTTCGCCTGACACACATCCCGACGGGCATCGTCGTGACGTGCCAGAACGAGAAGTCGCAGCTCCAGAACAAGGTGTCGGCGATGCGCGTCCTGCAGGCAAAGCTGCTGGCGGTCAAGCGTCTGGAAGAGCGAGCCGAGATGGATGCGCTCAAGGGCGACAGCGGAAGCTCCTGGGGCAACCAGATGCGTTCGTACGTCCTGCACCCGTACCAGATGGTCAAGGACCTGCGCACCGAGTACGAGGTCAACAACCCGTCCGCAGTGCTCGACGGTGACATCGACGGTTTCCTCGAGGCCGGCATTCGCTGGCGCATGAGCGAGAACCAGTCCGCATAAGCGGCAACCGAAAGGCACGATGACTTTTCTCAGACCTGGGCAGAACCTGCTCGATTGGCTCCAGAACCCTGGATTGTCGGTCCTCATGACCGTGCTCGGAGCGATGATCCTTGCCCGTTTGGTCAGTTGGGGCGGCAACAAGGTCACCGACCAGATCGACGCCAACTATCAGTTGGGTGACGCTCTGGTGCGGTCGGAGGCGACCAAGCATCGTCACTCGGTCGCGCAGGTCATCACATGGGTGATCATCACGTTCATCTACGTGATCGCGACACTCAAGGTTCTCGACCAACTGAACCTGCCGATCGGCAGTTTGGTCGCACCGGCAACGGTGCTCGGCGCGGCACTGGGCTTTGGTGCGCAGCGCGTCGTGCAGGACATTCTGGCGGGCTTCTTCATCATCACCGAACGCCAGTACGGATTCGGCGACACCGTGCGTCTGGCGATCACTGGCTCGTCCGACGACGCCGAAGGTGTCATCGAGGACGTGACGTTGCGAGTCACGCGAATGCGGAACGCCGACGGTGAAGTGATCACCGTTCCCAATGGTCAGATCGTGAAAGCGACCAACCTGTCCAAGGATTGGGCACGTGCGGTCATCGACGTTCCGGTTCCCGCCACTGCCGATCTCAACCGCGTCAACGAGGTCTTGCGTCAGGTCGGCGTCGATGCAATGTCCGACCGTGGACTCAAGAAGCTTCTCCTGGACGAGCCGACGGTCATGGGCATCGAAAGCCTCGAAGTGGATCAAGTCAGCATTCGGATGGTGGCGCGCACGCTACCCGGCAAACAGTTCCAAGTCGGCCGGGCACTGCGTGTGCGAGTTGCCGCGGCACTGCGTCGACAAGGAATCACCGTCACGCCGGGACTTCATACGGGCGACATCGAGGAGGCGAGCGAATGACCGAGCAGGAACCCCGGCGCGGTCTCGACCGGCTCATCCATCTCGACTGGATGCCGTCCCGCTTGTTCGGTGGCCGGATGCGGACGTCGACATTCATCTTGGTCGTGGCCTGGATCCTCGCCTACGTCGCCAACGCGTATCTCAACCCGGCGGAGCCAACCGTGGCCACGCCCGCGCCGGCCGCAGGATCGTCGGTGACGGAGCCGTACACGCAGCCTCCGGTGGCGACAACGACAACAGCTGTCCCGGAATCTTCGACGCCTCCGTCCTCGGAATCGGTGCCGTCGACGACTGTGGTTCCCGGTTCAGCAACTCCCGGTTCAGCTCAGAGCGGTGTTTCGACGACGGTGACGACGACAGCACCGCCTCCAGGCCCTCCGGTCGGTAACTCCGGCAACGAAAATTCCAACTCGGGCAATTCCAACAGCACAGTCACGACAATTCCGAGCACAACAGCCGCGACAACCAGTGGAGCCGGGTAATACGGGCGCACTCGCCGCGCGTTGCTCCAAGGTCACTGTTCGATAACGGCTAGACTGGCTTGTTGTGATCAGCATGAAGAACGTGTCGAAGTCCTACAAGGCCTCCACCAGGCCGGCGCTCGACAATGTCAGTGTGGAGGTGGAAAAGGGGGAGTTCGTCTTCCTCATCGGCCCCTCCGGCTCTGGCAAGTCGACCTTCATGCGTCTGCTGCTGAAAATGGAGTCGCCGACGTCCGGTGACATCGAGGTCGCGGATTTCCACGTCAACAAGTTGTCGGCCCGTCGAGTTCCGAAGCTGCGGCAGGCCATGGGTTGCGTTTTCCAGGACTTCCGACTGCTGCAGCAGAAGACGGTGTCCGAGAATGTCGCGTTTGCGTTGGAAGTGATCGGTAAGCCACGCGACGTGATTGCGCGCACCGTTCCCGAGGTCCTCGACATGGTCGGCCTCGCCGGCAAGGCCGATCGACTTCCGACCGAACTGTCCGGTGGCGAGCAGCAGCGCGTAGCCATCGCGCGCGCTTTCGTGAACCGGCCGCTGGTCCTCCTCGCCGACGAGCCAACCGGCAACCTCGATCCCGAGACCAGCCAGGACATCATGCTGCTGCTCGAGCGCATCAACCGCACCGGCACCACCGTCGTCATGGCCACTCACGACCACCACATCGTCGACTCGATGCGTCGACGAGTCATCGAACTCGATCTCGGCAAGGTCAGCAGAGACGAAGCGCGGGGTGTGTACGGCGTCGGCAGGTAAACGCCGACTGCTCACCACTCGTCCGAACGCCCACCGGTAGCCGCGAAGCCGCCGATCATTCGAGAAGGAATCGGATTCCCCGATGCGTGCCAGTTTTATTTTCAGCGAGGTCCTGACCGGCCTGCGCCGCAACATCACGATGACCATTGCCATGATCTTGACGACCGCCATTTCGCTTGGACTCTTCGGCGGTGGCCTCCTCGTAGTTCAGATGGCCGGTAAGACGCAGCAAATCTTCCTCGAGCGCGTCGAGGTCCAGATCTTCCTGACCGACGACATTTCCGCCGCGGACCCCGGTTGCGAGCAGGAAATCTGCAGCACTCTGCGGCAGGAACTCGAGCAGACACCGTCCGTCGTCGCGGTTCAGTTCCTCAATCGCGACGACGCGGTGAAGGACGCGACCGAGCGAGTCTTCAAGGACCAACCCGAGTTGGCCGCACTGGTCAGCCCGGACAGCTTCCCGGCGTCGTTCAAGGTCAAGCTCAGCGACCCGGAACGATTCGGCGTCATCAACGACACGTTCGGTTCGCGGCCAGGCGTGGAAAGTGTTCTCAATCAGCGCGAGCTCGTCGACCGTCTCTTCAGCGTCCTCGGCGGTGTCCGCAATGCAGCCTTTGCGATCGCCGTCGTGCAGGCCATCGCCGCTATTCTGTTGATCGCCAACATGGTTCAGATCGCGGCATTCACGCGTCGTACCGAGGTCAGCATCATGCGACTGGTGGGCGCAACACGCTGGTACACACAGCTTCCGTTCTTGCTCGAGGCAATTGTTGCCGCTTTGATCGGCGCGGTTCTGGCGATCGCCGGTCTCTTCACAGCAAAGAACCTTTTCATCGACGGAGTGCTGGCCGACGTCTACGAAGCCAACATCGTCGCCCGTATTTCGAACAGCGACATCCTGTTCGTCTCACCGTTCCTGGTCCTCGCAGGCGTGGGAATGGCAGCGATCACCTCGTATGTCACGCTTCGTTTGTACGTGCGCGAGTAATTGGTTTGCACGGCCTTCTATGCTGAGAGCAAGAGTTGTTTGCATTATTGGGTAAGACAGCGGACTGAGAGGCCCGGACAGTGAAGGAAAAGGGCCGCAAGGTCATTGCGACCAATCGCAAAGCGCGTCACAACTACACGATCATCGACACCTACGAAGCGGGAATCGCGCTCGTGGGCACCGAGGTCAAGAGTTTGCGCGAAGGTAAGGCGTCACTCGTGGACGCGTTCGCAACCGTCGACAACGGTGAGGTGTGGCTTCGATCGCTGCACATTCCGGAATACACGCAGGGCTCGTGGACCAACCACTCGCCGCGTCGGACCCGGAAGCTGTTGCTGCACAAGCGCGAGATCGAACACCTCGTAGGCAAGACCCGCGAGGGCAACCAGACGCTGGTTCCGTTGTCGATGTACTTCTCCGACGGCAAGGTCAAGGTCGAACTTGCTCTCGCGAAGGGTAAGCAGGACTACGACAAGCGTCAGGACATGGCCAAGCGCACCGCCGAGCGTGAGGTGACCCGCGAGCTGGGGCGTCGGATCAAGGGCATGCGCGGGTAGTAGTCGGCCTGATCTCAGCCGCGGCGGTCGGCCGGCGCAGCGCGTAGGTGTACTCGTTCACCTTGCTTGCCGAACAGGCTGATCACCTCGGCCGGGCGGCCGTCTGCGGCGCTGAATCGGTGGGGGATATGAGTGTCGAACTCGGCGGCTTCACCCGCGCCCATGACAAAATCGCGATCACCGAGCTGTAGCCGGACCCGGCCCGACAGCACGTACAGCCACTCGTACCCTTCGTGAGTACCCGGCTCGCGGATGTCCTCGGTGGGCGCGAGGATCATCTTGTAGGCCTGGAGGTTTCCCGGCTGGCTGGTCAACGGAATGATCGTCATCGATCCGACCTTTTGCGGTTCTTCCCGCACCCGGGGGTCTGCGATCTTGCTGTTGACGACGTCGTCGAGCGGGACGCCGTGCGCTTTCGCAATCGGCA
This sequence comes from Rhodococcus globerulus, assembly GCF_019334125.1. Taxonomy (NCBI): domain Bacteria; kingdom Bacillati; phylum Actinomycetota; class Actinomycetes; order Mycobacteriales; family Nocardiaceae; genus Rhodococcus; species Rhodococcus globerulus. The sequence goes on along the minus strand of NZ_CP079698.1, from coordinate 1,626,058 downwards.
GCAGCAACTCCAAGTTGGCTCGGCGAGTTCCGGATTCGAGCCGCGACAGCGTGCTGACGTTGATGCCTGTCGCCTCGGAGAGATCGGTCAACGTCATATCGGATTGCTGGCGCAGTGTGCGCAGACGCGGGCCGATTCCCGCGAGGACGGCGTCGAACGATGATTCGGTCATTCTTCCATTTTGCCAAATCAGCAATCATGTTTGTCAAGTTGGTGTTGCGATGCAATCCTGAATTCATGACACAGACCTCTTACGACGCAGCAGACACCTACGACGTGGCAGTGATAGGAGGCGGCGCTGCCGGACTCAACGCCGCGATCATCCTCGGTCAAGCCCGCAGATCCGTTGTGGTTTTCGACAACGGCGCTCCGCGCAACGCAGCGGCAGATCACATGAACGGATTCCTCTCTCGCGACAGGATGAATCCAGCCGAACTCCTCGCCATCGGACGCGACGAAGTCCGGAAATACGGTGGAGAGTTCCATGACGGGACCGTCGTGGCGGTCGAACGAGATGAAGCCTCCCGTGGGAGTGGATTCGCGATCACCCTTGCTGACGGCGCTCGAATCTCGGTGCGCAAAGTCCTGGTGGCGACAGGATTGACCGACAGGTTGCCGGATGAACTCAGTGCCTTCGGTGAGCGGTGGGGCCGCGACGTCCTGCACTGCCCGTACTGCCATGGATACGACGTGCGTGATCAACCGTTGGGTGTCATTGCCAAGAGTGTCGAGTTCGCGATGCATCAGGCCCCGATGATCCGTCAATGGTCGGACGATGTGGTGCTGTTCCTCCATCGGATCGAGAATCTCAGCGCCGAGGACCGGGAAAAGCTTGCAGCGCTCAATATTTCGATCGTCGAAGGCGAGGTGGCAGCGCCAGTACTCGAGGATGATCGTCTCGTTGGAGTGCAACTGGCCGACGGCAGAACTGTTGCGCGGTCGGCCATCTTTGTCGGAGGCGCAGTCACGATGGATCCGAACGATTTGATTCTGCGGTCTTTCGGCGCAGCGACGGCGGCGACGATGATGGGTGAGTTCGTCACCGTCGACATGATGGGTGCCACAAGCGTGTCCGGCGTCTTCGCGGCAGGCAACGTTGTCGATCCGGGTGCGCAGGTCATCATGGCCGCAGCAGCAGGCGCGAAGGCAGGAGCCGGAATCAACATGGCGCTTACGGCCGATGATCTGGAGGCGGCGTTGGCGCTCCGAGGTTCGATTTCTGCGTAGCAGTTGGTTTTCTGCGTAGCGTGGTGTGATGGATACGGTGCGAGTGTTGATCACAGGAGCTACCGGCTACATCGGCGGGCGTCTGGCTCCCAGGTTGGTTACAGCGGGGCATCACGTCCGGGTGCTGGTACGCAGTCCTGAGAAGTTGCGCGATGTGCCGTGGCGCGAGTCCGTCGAGGTAGTTAAAGCTGACCTGAGTGACAAGGCATCCCTTGCAGGCGCTTTCGACGATATCGATGTTGTCTATTACCTTGTCCACGCCATGGGCGGTGGTGGCTCGTTTTCCGATGTCGACAAGCGCAGCGCGGTGAATGTGGCCGAAGCGGCTGCGGCCGCTGGTGTTCGCAGAATCGTCTACCTCGGCGGACTGCATCCATCAAACGCAGAACTGTCGACGCATTTGAAGTCTCGGCTGGAAGTCGGCCGGATCCTGCTGGACTCTGCCGTTCCGACAGTCGTGTTCCAGGCCGGCGTGGTGATCGGTTCAGGTTCGGCCTCTTTCGAGATGGTTCGCCACCTGACCAATCGCCTGCCGGTGATGACCACACCGAAATGGGTGCACAACAAGATTCAGCCGATTGCCGTGCGCGATGTACTCCATTACCTGGTGGCTGCAGCGGCCACGACCCCGGAGATCAACCGCCCATTCGATATCGGCGGACCCGACATCATGCAGTACGGCGAGATGATGAACGCCTACGCCGATGTTGCGGGGTTGGTGCGTCGGCGCATTGTCGTTTTGCCGGTCCTGACCCCGAGGCTCGCCGGTCTCTGGGTGGGGTTGGTCACGCCGATTCCACACGGGCTCGCAAGGCCGCTGATCGAGTCACTGCAGAACGATGCCGTTATGCACGATCACGACATCGACGGTTTCATCCCGCCGCCCGAAAGCGGGCTCACCACGTATCGCGAAGCGGTACGGCTGGCTCTGCGCAAGATCGAGAACGGAGAGGTCGAGACTTCATGGTCGGGTGCGACCATCGCCGGTGCACCGTCGGATCCTCTACCGTCTGATCCGGATTGGGCCGGTGAAACGGTGTACGTCGACCATCGTGAACGTGATTGTGCCGCGGACCCGGAGACCTTGTGGAAGGTGGTCGAATCCATCGGCGGCGAGAACGGTTGGTACTCATTCCCTTTGGCCTGGGCAATTCGAGGATGGATGGACCGAGCGGTGGGCGGCGTCGGGTTGCGGCGGGGTCGGCGTGATCCGCGTCACCTCAATACCGGTGAAGCCCTGGACTTCTGGCGGGTCGAAGAAATCGACAGAGGAAAGTTGCTGCGACTGCGGGCCGAAATGAAAGTCCCCGGTGGGGCGTGGTTGGAGCTGAGAGTTTCGGAGGGGCAGCGCGTCTCCGAAGGGCAAGGTGGTGGATCGCGTCTGGAGCAGCGCGCTGTATTTTTCCCGCGAGGCTTGGCTGGGCGACTGTACTGGTACTCGATCCTGCCGTTCCATGGCGTCGTTTTCGAGGGCATGATCACCAACATCACCAGCACAGCAGAACGCTCGATTTAATTGGTATGACTTCCGTGCGGCAGCGCGTTATAGTAGGTAGCCCCACGAAAGACGCGGGGCACACACGGGGCTGAACGGTTTCGACTGCGTGTGTTGAGTTAGGGGAAGCGTGTCGGTGCAGGCAAGAGACCACCGTAAGCGTCGCTGCAAACCTATAAGCGCCGATTCCAATCAGCGCGACTACGCTCTCGCTGCCTAAGTAGCGAAGCGTGTCTGTCAGCCCGGGGTTGCCCTCGACCCGGATCCTGGCATCAGCTAGAGGGCTTTACTGTTCGGCTCGGTCACGGAGTTGGATGGGACATCAAACAGTGACTGGGATCGTCATCCTGGCTTGTTCGCGAGACTGGGAGATCCAAGTAGAGACTTAGCGAACTGCACACGGAGAAGCCCTAGCGATTCAACGTAGGACCCGGGTTCAATTCCCGGCAGCTCCACAAAGAGGCAGGTCAGACACTCGGAAGCGGGTGTAGGGCCTGCCTCATTTTTATGCCCGACAATGGCCCGATAACACTTACTGTCCACTTTCGAGGGCCTCTACCCTTTATGCTGCCCAACCGTCGAGGAGCACACTGACTGCGTGGTCCAGGTGCAGAGGGTCGCCGCCCCAGTTCGGAATGATCGCATTGTCCGGGATGTCGCCGCGCAGGAGTTGATCGGCCAGGCCGCTGATCGGAGGGGCCGGATCGATGACATCGCCGTTGAGCGTCCGGAACTCGAACTGTTGATCGCCAAGAGCAGTGATGGTGAACTGGCCACGATGTAGCGCTCGGTGGCAGGTCCCGCACAGCAGGATCAGGTTGTCGAGGTTGGTTTCTCCGCCGCCGCCCCAGAATTGCACGTGATGAGCGTGTAGGAATCTGGTTCGACCGCATCCTGGTGTCCGGCAGCTTCCGTCACGGTAATTCAACGCCAACATTTGTTTGTGACTGGTGACGCGGGTCTTTCGGCCTAGATTGAGCACGCATTGCTTCTTGGTCTTTGCCAGGCGCAGGTGGGCGTTACAGAGGACTTCCTCGGAATCGTTGTCGGGGAGTGCAGGTCCGCCAGGAACCCGGAGGTTGTCGTGTTCGTGGAAAAACACCACTTCGGCCGAGTTGCTGACGCCGCTCGCGTTGTTTGTCGGGGCTGTGGCAGCTATTTCGGCCATCGCGAGGAGCGCCGGTCCGATGTCGCCGGGTGGTTTTTTCGCAGCGTTCTGCTGAGTGATCGGCTCGTCCGATAACGCGGTGGCGTCATCGTCATTGTCGATCTTGGGCTCGTTGTCGGGTGACGGCATTGCTGTCTGTGTTCGTTCACGTTCTGCCGAGGTGAGTGCGGCGAGGATACGGGCGCCGTCCTGTGCAGCGAGGCGACCTTTGATGACAAAATCGCCCGTGTCGGGGTCCCAATGCCAGCGGACTTGAAAGCGTTCAGGCGCTTTACTTTTGCCGGATTCGTTGTCGGCGACTTTGCGTAACCCGGCAGTCAGACGGTCGATCTGTGCGGCAGGTGCTTCGCGGCCGAGTCGAACCATCTGCTTCTCGTTTGAGGGAGTTGTGACTCGGGTAAGTGCGCGAACCTTCGAGTAGGACAAATTGCCTTGTTCGAACGCTTTCCGCATCGCGGGCAAAGGGCGGAGTGCTTTGGCGACACGAACGTATTCGCGTCCGGTGTGCAGGCTCATGCCACATTTCCAGGAGAGCCAGTGAGCGCATGAATGCAGGCCGGGACCGGCCCAGCCTCGTTGTTCGTCGAAATCGGCGAGCAGCGTGAGGAATCGAGCGGTCGCTGCGGCGATTTGTCCAGCTAGTGCGCAGATTTCCACGCCGATGTTGTCGACGGCTTCACGCTTGGCCGCGAAGCCCATGACCTGATCGGTATCTCTGTTGGTATCTCTGTCGAGCTTGTCTGTGTCCATGCCAACCCCCCCGGTTCGAATGTTCATTCGACAGTAGATCGAGGCACCGACAGATTTCGAAAAGCGTCCCCGCGGGGACGTTCCGATCAAGCGAAGAAATCTCGCTAAGCCCCAATCCGCCAGGCTTTCGGTGCCGAATGCCCTATATGACGCTTCAGCATCGGACGCAGTATCGGGACGATCGCCACCTCACAGTGATGGTTCTGCCTGGTGGGAAGGTTTCGAGTCACCGCCGTTCGCGATTCTGGCATCTGTCGAACCTCCGGATGCGCCCGTTCTCGGCTGCGATTCGGCAACGTGGATTCGATGTCGTGGCGGTCAGGTATCGCACACGTGGGTGGAACGGTCGGGAGCAGAGCCCGGTTGCAGATGCGCGGCAGGTACTCGATCGGATCAAGGCACAAAACTCTGACGCGCAGGTCATTCTGCTCGGACATTCGATGGGTGGACGGGTAGCCGCTGCTCTGTCGGGTGACGCGGCAGTCGTAGGAGTCGTCGCGCTGGCGCCATGGTGGCCGGCAGGGACGGGCATCGGGCTGCGACAGGGTTGCCTGCTGCGGGTAGTGCACGGTACAGCGGATCGCTGGACCGACCCGGATCTTTCCCAAGCGGCGGTCGAGCGAGCGCGTAGATCCGGCCTCGACGCCGAGTGGATCGGCGTCGAAGGTGCCGGGCACTTCATGCTGCGCCGGCTATCACTGTGGCATCGACTGGCAGTAGATGCGGTCTCGGAAATAGCAGTGGTCTCGCAGAGCGCAGAGAAAACAAACGAAGCGAAGGCAGGAGAGCGACGATGAATTCGGGTGGACGGAGTTCGGTGAAGCGGAGTTCTGGCAAGCGCAAGGTTGCTGTCGTCGGCAGCGGTGTCGCAGGTCTTACAGCGGCGTGGGTGCTGAGCAAGGACAGTGACGTCACGCTCTACGAAGCCGATTCGCGGCTCGGCGGTCACGCCGATACACATGCGGTGACCGATCCTGAAGGTCGCAACTTCGCCGTCGATACAGGCTTCATCGTGCATAACGACCGCACCTATCCGACGCTGTTGAGATTGTTCGCCGAATTGGGTGTCGTGACACAGGAATCGGACATGAGCATGTCGGTCCGCTGCGAGGGCTGTGGCCTCGAGTATTCCGGCGGGCAGGGGCTGCGCGGGGTCCTGCCAACGCCTGGACTACTGGTGAACGGCAGCTTTCTGTCGATGTTGATGGAGGTCAAGCGGTTTCATCGACGAGCGCGTGCACTGCTCGAGCAGCCCGAGGAGTCGACTGCCTCGACTGCCTCGACTGCCTCGACACCCGATCAGACGCTCGGCGTATTCCTGCGAAACGGCAGATTCTCGGACTACTTCACCGCGCACTTCATGACCCCGCTGGTATCCGCGGTGTGGTCGTGTGACCCGTCGGCCGCTCTCGAGTATCCGGCGCGGTACCTCTTCGCGTTCCTCGATCACCACGGCATGCTTACTATCTCCGGTTCGCCGACCTGGCGGACGGTAACCGGTGGTTCGGTCGAGTACGTGAAAGCTGTGGCACAGAGCATCAGTGCCGTTCGCCTGAACACGCCGGTTCACGCGGTGTACCGGCACGGTGATTCAGTCGAGATTCGTGGGGGAGATGATCGGCTCGAGACATACGACGCGGTGGTAATCGCGACGCATCCGCAGCAAGCGCTGAAGATTCTCGCCGATCCTACGGCCACGGAGCACGAGGTTCTCGGGGCTATGCCGTATTCGATCAATCACACCCAATTGCACACAGACGAGACTGTGCTGCCCGACAATTCGAATGCGCGGGCGTCGTGGAACTACTACCTGCCGCATTGCGATGCGAGGCCAGATCACGTGCTCGTCAGCTACGACATGACCCGGTTACAGCGTCTACCGGAGACCGGTCGACGGTACATCGTGACTCTCGGTGGCAAGGACATGATCGCCGCGGATTCCGTCATCGACCAGATGACCTACGAGCATCCGCAATACACGCCGACTTCCGTTGCAGCTCAAAGCCGGCTTTCCGAGTTGGACTCGGATGTGCTTGCTTTTGCAGGCGCGTACCACGGGTGGGGTTTCCACGAGGACGGTGCATTGTCGGGTTTGCGTGCCGCGGAGCGGGTCGGAGGTCGGTGGCAGTGACCGGGCCGATTACACCGTCCATCGTCTACACGAGTATTCGCCACGTGCGAACAGAACCGCTGCACAACACATTCGAGTACAAAAGCTACAGCTGGCTGGTCGATGTGGACAAGTCGCCGCATCTGCCGAAAGCATTGCGTCCCTTGGCGAGGTTCACGGCTGCAGATCATCTCGGCGATCCCACCCTATCGATTCGCGTAAACGTCGAGTCGTTCTTGCGGGCCAACGGAATCGAGTTCGGCGGCGGCCGGATCCTCATGCTCGCGAATGCGCGTGTACTCGGCTATGTGTTCAACCCGTTGAGTGTGTTCTGGTGCCTGAATGACGATGGCGCCGTGCGGTGTGTGGTGGCTGAAGTTCACAACACCTATGGTGAGCGGCACTGCTACCTGCTCGAGACCAACGACAATGGTGCGGCACGCACGCCGAAGGAGTTCTACGTCTCGCCGTTCAATGACGTTTCCGGCGAGTACCGGATGAGGCTACCGCTTCCCAAGGAATCGGTGGAGCTGTCGATAGTGCTTGCCAGACCGGATCAGGCACCCTTTGTCGCCACGGTACGTGGTCGATGTGTTCCGGCCACCGCGGGCGTGATAATTCGGAGCTTTCTCGCGATTCCGACTGCACCACTGAGGGTCTCCGCGCAGATTCGATATCAAGGCATCAGGTTGTGGACCAGACGATTACCGGTAGTTCTACGGCCGCAACATCAACCGCAGGAGGCAGTGTGATGACAACCGTGATGACAACAATGACTCGTAGCGCTGAGGTCGAACGCTGGCCAGGAGTTGCCACCGTTCCCAGCGGTCTCAAGGTGCGGGTGGCGTCGCCGGTTGCACGGGCGCTGTTCCACAAGGCAGTCGCGCGCTTGCCCCTGTGCGTTCAGATGCCGAACGGTGATTTCTCGGGCGGCGGTGGACCCGATTCGCCGTTGATGGTCATTCATCGCCCGGATGACTTTGCTGCTCGGGTGGGCGACAGTGGTCTGATCGGATTCGGTGAGTCGTACATGGCGGGTGACTGGGAAGCCTCCGATCTCACCGCAGTCCTGGAAGTTTTTGCCTCTCGTGTGGCGACACTGATTCCCGACTTTCTGCAGCGGTTGCGTGGCCTCTACATTCCCAAGCAGCCACGCAGTGAACACAATTCGACGCAGAACACCCGCTCCAACATCTCGCGGCACTACGACCTCTCGAATGAGTTGTTCGAACTATTCCTCGACGACACGATGACCTATTCCAGTGCCTTGTTCGACGACCTGTCAGTAGGGGACTCCCAGTCATGGGACGTGTTCGCAGCCGCCCAGCACCGCAAAATTGATCGGTTGCTGGACGGTGCGGGCGTCGGGCCTGGTTCGCGAGTGCTTGAAATCGGCACTGGGTGGGGGGAATTGGCGATCCGAGCAGCCCAGCGTGGTGCGACGGTGCGTTCGGTGACGCTGTCGGTGGAACAGCAGGAACTGGCAGCCAAGCGGATAAGCGCTGCGGGACTGGCGGATCGCGTTCAGGTCGACCTTCTGGATTACCGGCAGGTGCAGGGGGAGTACGACGCAGTGGTGTCGGTCGAGATGATCGAGGCGGTCGGCCACCAGTACTGGGGAAGTTACTTCCAGAAGATCGACTCCCTGTTGGCGCCCGGTGGGCGTGCCGCGATCCAAGCAATCACGATGCCGCATGATCGGATGTTGGCTACCCGCAACACCTATACATGGGTGCACAAGTACATCTTCCCGGGAGGCTTCCTGCCCTCCATACGGGCGATCGAGGACGTCACCGAACGCATGACCACTCTTCGTGTGCGTGAACGCATGTCGATGGGTGATCACTACGCGCAAACACTCCGCCTCTGGGATGAGCGGTTCAGTGCCCGCGCGGAGGAAGTCGCAGCGCTCGGATTCGATGACGTATTCACCCGCATGTGGCATTTCTATCTCTGCTATTCCGAGGCGGGTTTCCGTTCCGGATATCTCGATGTGCAGCAAGTGATTCTCGATCGGAGGAACCCGCGATGACCACCACGATAGATCGATCGATACAAGGCACCGGCGTTGCTGGTCGTCTGTCGGAAATCCTCAGTCCGCTTGTCGGCGGCGAACTTCCGGTTCGGCTGACGGCGTGGGACGGCAGCACAGCAGGGCCGGTCGATGCGCCGAAAGTGACGCTTCACAGCGCAAACGTGCTGCGACGACTCTTGTGGAATCCCGGAGAGTTGGGTGCGGCGCAGGCGTATGTTCTGGGCGAACTCGACGTCGAAGGCGATCTTGGCGAAGCACTCACGCATGTGTGGAAAGTGTCTGCCGAGCGTGGGCTGGGGTCGATCTCGCCGTCACCGTCGGTTATCCTCGCCGCGGTTAAGGCCGCGAGATCCTTGGGGGTGTTCGGGCGCCGGTTGCCACCTCCCGTGTCGCAGGCGCGGGTCAAGGGTCGCTTGCACAGTATGTCGAGGGATCGGGCGGCGATCGGTCATCACTACGACTTGTCGAACGACTTCTATTCGCTGATCCTCGACCAGAACATGGCGTACTCCTCGGGGTACTGGACTTCCGATGCACCGGAATACACTCTCGAAGACTCTCAGAAGGACAAGCTGGACCTGGTATGCCGCAAGATCGGACTCGATCGGGCGCGCGGGCAACGCTTACTCGACGTTGGTTGCGGGTGGGGTTCGCTGAGCGTCCACGCAGCTCGCGAGTACGGTGCCCACGTTGTCGGAGTGACGATCTCGGCGGAGCAGAAGGCGTTTGTCGACGCGAGGGTCCGATCGCTCGGCCTCGAAGATCGGGTCGAGATCCGACTGCAGGACTACCGTGAAATTCCGGACGGACCCTACGACGCCGTCGCGTCGATCGAAATGGGCGAGCATGTCGGCGAGGACAATTACCCGACGTATGTGAAAGCGCTGCACGACAATGTGATCGAGGGTGGTCGCGTGCTGATCCAGCAGATGTCGCGGACCGGGCCGCATCCGGGTGGTGGGCCATTCATCGAGTCGTTCATTGCGCCCGACATGTATATGCGTCCAGTTGGGCGCACCGTGGCGATGATCGAGGAGGGTGGGCTGGAAGTGCTTGACGTTCAAGCGCTTCGGGTGCACTACGTGCGCACAGTCGACTCATGGATCGAGACGTTCGAGTCCAACTTCGATCGTGTCGTCGAGCTGGTCGGCATGGAGGTCGCGCGGGTGTGGCGTCTCTACCTCGTCGGCGGTGGCATGGCATTTCGTGACGGGCGGATGGGTGTGGATCAGATTCTTTCGGTGAGGCCGTCATGTCTTCGATGACGCTCGGTCCGATGTTGTTCGCGAGCTTTCTGGCGGTTGTCGTCACGATGGCGGTTACGGCGTCGATCGGTATACGTATCGGCCGGCACAATGTTGTCGACGTGTCCTGGGGTGTGGGCTTTGTCGTCATTGCCGCAGTATCGGCAGTAGTCGGTGCGGGCGATCTGTGGCGCCGTCTACTGATGCTCGCGTTGGTCGGCATCTGGGGCCTGCGATTGGCGTGGCACATGGCTGTGCGCTCGCGCGGTAAGGGCGAGGATCCTCGGTACGAGCAGATGCTGGGAAAGGCGTCCGGCAGTCGAACTCTGTATGCGATACGGAAAATCTATGTGACGCAAGGTATCTCCCTGTGGTTTGTGTCGCTGCCGATTCAGGTGTCCGCGGTGTCGTCAGGTGGGTTCAACCTGTTGGTACTCCTGGGAATCGTGTTGTGGCTGTTCGGTGTGACGTTCGAGGCGGTCGCCGATCGTCAGATGGCCGAGTTCAAATCCGATCCCGGCAGTTACGGGCACATCATGGATCAGGGACTGTGGGCGTGGACGCGTCATCCCAATTACTTCGGTGACGCCTGCGTGTGGTGGGGCATATTCCTCGTCGCGGCATCGGTATGGCCAGGAGTATTGACGGTACTCTCACCGATTGCGATGACATATTTTCTCGTGTTTGCGACCGGCGCGCGACTTCTCGAGCAGCACATGGCGCACCGCCCCGGTTATCGTGAGTACCAGGAGCGGACGAGCTACTTCATTCCGCGGCCGCCGAAGTAGGTCTGGCTCAGGAGTGGGTCTGGCTCAGTAGTAGATCTGGCTCGAGCGAGTGAGGAGCGTGAATGAGTGAACTGGGCTTGCCGGCGGCTATCGGAGCGGTGGCCGCCGGTGGTGCGCTCGGAGCGCTGACGAGATACGGGTTGGGTGAGTGGTTTCCCCATATCTGGACTACTCTCGTGATCAATGTCGTGGGGTCGCTGATCCTCGGAGTGCTTGCGGCACTGCTGATTCACGACAAGGTCTGGTACATCTTCCTGGGCACGGGATTCTGCGGTGGCTTCACGACGTTCTCGTCGTTTGCGGTTCACGCGGTTACCGAAAGTCCGGTGCGATCCATTCTGTACGTTCTCGGCACTTTGATTCCGGCGATCTTGGCCGCAGCGTGGGGCAGAGCCCTTGGCGAGCGCTGGATGCGTCGTAGTGAGGGGGCGAACGTATGACCGTTCTCCTCGTAGCGATCGGCGGAGGCGCCGGAGCGACCGGTAGGTACCTGCTCGCGAAATACGTCCCGACATACCGGGGATTTCCGGCAGCAACATTCGCGGCTAACGTCCTGGGTTGCTTTCTCCTCGGATTGTTTACCGGCGCAACACTCTCCACCGCTATGGCGGCCTTGCTTGCAACCGGGTTCTGCGGCGGTTTGTCCACGTACTCGACGTTTGCGACCGAAAATGTAGGCATGCTGGACAAGCGTCAGACGGCGATGTCGCTGGTGTACATCATCGCCAGTCTTGTCGTTGGGCTGAGCGTCGCCTGGTTGGGAATTCAGATCACAGGGTAGAGAATGAGCGGCAGTCGTGTCGGCTGCGTAGTCGACCACCGGGCTTAGGGGGATTCGTGGCGCACGAACGAGCAGGACAGGTGGCGCAACCACAGGATTTGATCGACGTTCCGCACTTGGTTTCCGCGTATTACACACGGACACCTGATCCTGAGGATCCGATGCAGCAGGTGCTGTTCGGGACGTCGGGGCATCGGGGTTCCAGTCTGGACGGCGCGTTCAACGAAGCGCATATCCTGGCAACGACGCAGGCGATCGTGGAGTACCGCGCATCGCAGCGCATTGACGGGCCGTTGTTCATCGGCCGCGACACGCACGCGTTGTCCGAGCCGGCCTGGCTGTCTGCGCTCGAAGTTCTTGTTGCCAATGACGTAGTGGTGCTGGTTGATTCGCGCGACGCCTATACCCCCACACCCGCTGTGAGTCACGCGATTCTGCGATACAACTCCACCGCGCCCGAGGCCAAGGCCGACGGAATTGTCGTGACGCCTTCGCACAATCCGCCCCGTGACGGTGGGTTCAAGTACAACCCGCCCCACGGCGGCCCAGCTGATACCGATGCCACGTCGGTCATCGCGGACCGTGCCAACCAACTGCTCCGCGACGGACTGGCCGGCGTCCGGCGCGTCACGACGGAACAGGCGCTGGCCAGGGTCGAGCGGTACGACTTCCTGCGCTACTACGTCGACGACCTGCCGTCGGTGCTCAACCTCGACGCGATTCGCGACGCGGGTATCCGCATCGGCGCAGATCCGCTCGGCGGCGCCAGTGTCGACTACTGGGGAGCCATCGCCGAGACTCATCACCTCGACCTCGAGGTCGTCAATCCTCTGGTCGATCCGACGTGGCGATTCATGACGCTCGACACCGACGGCAAGATCCGCATGGATTGCTCCTCGCCTGACGCGATGGCGTCGTTGATCGGTATTCGGGATCGCTACGATATCGCCACCGGCAACGACGCGGATTCCGATCGGCACGGAATTGTCACCCCCGACGGCGGTTTGATGAACCCCAATCACTATCTGGCCGTTGCCATCGAGTACCTCTTTGCTCACCGCCCACAGTGGGCTGCAGGCACGAAGGTCGGGAAGACCCTGGTCAGTTCGTCGATGATCGACCGCGTTGTGAACGGACTGGGACGCGAACTCCTGGAGGTACCCGTCGGCTTCAAGTGGTTCGTACCCGGGTTGCTCGACGGTTCGGTCGGGTTCGGCGGCGAGGAAAGCGCGGGAGCGTCCTTCTTGCGTCACGACGGTTCGGTGTGGACGACGGACAAGGACGGCATCATTCTTGCGCTGCTCGCGTCCGAGATCACGGCGGTGACCGGCAAGACGCCGTCGGCGCACTACACGGCGTTGACCGAGAAGTTCGGTAGCCCCGCCTACGCCCGCATCGACGCGCCCGCGAGTCGCGCGCAGAAGGCGGTACTGGCAAAACTGTCACCGGAGCAGGTCACCGCGACGGAACTGGCGGGGGAGCCGATCACCGCGGCTCTGACGGCAGCGCCCGGAAATGGCGCCGCGATCGGCGGATTGAAGGTGACTACCGAGAACGCGTGGTTTGCGGCCAGGCCGTCGGGAACCGAGGACGTGTATAAGATTTATGCCGAGTCGATGAAGGGCGCCGATCATCTGGCTCAGGTTCAGTCGGCAGCGAAGGACTTGGTGTCAGGTGTCTTGAACGCGAACTAGCTCGCGGCCCACTCGTGTCGCCCGGCTAGAATCCCGGGCGACATGAAAACTCGCGCAGCCAGGCTGCCACAGGAAATCTGGGTGCTGGTTTCCGCCAGCTTCGTCATCGCTCTCGGATTCGGCATCGTTGCCCCGGCGCTACCGCAATTCGCCCGCAGCTTCGATGTATCGGTTACGGCCGCCACAGTCGTCATTTCGTCGTTTGCATTCATGCGCTTGGTGTTTGCGCCGATGAGCGGCACCTTGGTGCAGAAACTCGGCGAGCGCCCGGTGTACATCCTGGGACTGTTGATCGTCGCGTTGTCCACCGGAGCGTGCGCGTTTGCGCAGGAGTACTGGCAGCTGCTGTTGTTCCGGTCACTCGGTGGTATCGGTTCCACCATGTTCACCGTGTCGGCGCTAGGTTTGCTTATCCGGATGTCGCCGCCCGACCATCGGGGACGCGTATCCGGTCTGTATGCGACGAGCTTCCTGATGGGCTCGATTACCGGTCCGATATTTGGCGGCGCGCTGCTGCAGTTCGGCCTGCGGATGCCGTTCCTCATCTATGCGGCAACTCTGGTCATCGCAGCCGCTGTAGTTTTCTTCAGTCTGCGCGGTTCACATCTTGCGTCGCCGGACAAAGGTGCGTCAATCACACCGATGACGTTGTCGGAGGGACTACGTTCGCCGGTCTATCGCGCTGCTCTGGGCTCGAATCTGGCATTCGGTGGTGTCATTTTCGGCGTCCGTGTCGCGATGGTCCCGCTTTTTGTCGTTGAGGCTCTCGGTCGTGAAGACTCGGTGGCCGCATATGCGCTGGCAGTTTTTGCGGTCGGAAATGCGCTGGTTCTGACCTTCTCGGGTCGGCTCTCGGACAAGTACGGACGTAAACCGTTTGTGCTTGCCGGGCTGGTTGTCTGCGGCGCCGGCACGATGGCGATCGGATTCACGCACAACTTGGTGGCGTTTTTCCTGATTGCTGCCGTGACGGGCGCGGGCTCCGGTTTGATGAGTCCGTCGCAGCAGGCTGCGGTTGCCGACGTCGTCGGGTCCAAGGCGCGCGGTGGTCCCGTTCTGGCGGTGTTCCAGATGATGTCCGACGTTGGTGGTGTGGTCGCGCCGATCTGCGCCGGACTACTGGTTGAGCATTTCTCGTACTCGGCAGCCTTCGCGACGATGGGAGCTGTGGTGATCATTGCGAGCGTGGGTTGGCTGCTGGTGCCTGCGAAGGCTGTGACCGCGAAAACAGTCAGTTCGGAAGTCCCTCTGTAGGCTCGGCTCGTGGCTATTCGCATCGTGAGTCTTGTGGCCCGCTTGGGTTTGGCAGCCGTGTGGCTGATTTCGGGTGGCATCAAATTCCTCGATCCCGTTCAGACGAAGATCGCCGTCCGGGCGTATCAATTGTTGCCCGAGAGCCTGGTCGGCCCCGTGGCGATTGCGATGCCGTTGGTCGAGATCGTTCTCGGATTACTGCTGCTCGTTGGCCTCGCCGTACGAGCGTCGGCTGCAGTGTCGGTTCTCATGCTGGTTGTGCTCATCAGCGTGATCATCTCGGTCTGGGCACGTGGATTGTCCATCGACTGCGGCTGTTTCGGGGGAGGTGGAGCTGCCGACGTCGACGCGTGGGACTACCTCAGCGAGATCCTGCGCGACATCGGATTCCTGGCATTGGCCCTGTGGTTGTGTTTCTTCCCACGGTCACCGCTCGCATTGGGACAGGGATCACGTACCGCATTCTCAGTTGAAGCACAGTCTTCAATGGCAAGGTGAATACCCGGGGAAGGTAACCCCTCGGTAAAATCGTTTCGACGCACGAAGGACTGCATCAGCGTGAGCGCCAAGAACAACAAGTACAAACCGGAACCGGTGTCGAGTCGGTCCACTTATGTCATCGGTGGAATCGCGGTCCTGGTGATCGCAGCCCTCGTCATCGGCGGTGTCCTGTGGCAGTCGAGCAAGAACAAGGTGCAAAACGACGGCTACGGCTCGGTTCAGAACTCCGAGGTGGTTGTCACCGTGGAGGACAACGGCGTCGTGCTGATCGGAAAACCGGACGCACGTACCACTCTCGACATCTTCGAAGACCCGCTGTGCCCGGCGTGCGCTGCACTCGAGCACTTGAGTGGCCAATCGGTGTCGGCGGCAATCGACGCCGGTGACGTCGCTGTTCGCTATCACATGCTCAACTTCCTCAACCGGGCATCGAGCAGCGGTGATTACTCCACCCGCGCGGGCGCCGCATTGCTGTGCGTCGCGCAGGACGGCGACGCGATTGCCTACTCGAATCTGCACACCACACTCTTCTCTCCGGACAACCAACCGTCTGAAGGCGGCAAGAGTGATCACACCAACGACGATTTGGCTCGGATAGCCGGCGAAGCCGGTGCATCGGATGCAGCGACTACGTGCATCTCCTCTGGAGCGAACGTGGAGGCCGCTGCGGCCAATGCTGCTGCGGCGAGTGAGGCGCTCTCCGCCGCCGGCGGAACGGGCACCCCGACGGTTATCGCCGACGGCAAGATCGTCAGCACCAAGAACAGTGACTGGGTTTCGCAGTTCACCTCCTGAAGCAGTGTGCGGCCGCTCTGAAACCCGGAGCGGTCGCACCAGCTTGACCAGGCGATTTGTTGCTCACCGCGCAAGTGGTGTAACTTTCTTCAAGCAAGCGGCAAGCAGAACAACCGCCTGCAAGATCGAACTGAATACGGGGCTATGGCGCAGCTGGTAGCGCACCACACTGGCAGTGTGGGGGTCAGGGGTTCGAGTCCCCTTAGCTCCACCAAAAAGAGCAGGTCAGACAAAATGTCTGACCTGCTCTTTTTTTGTCGTTTTCGGCCGTTAGCTCAATGCCCGCTCGAGTGCCTCGCCCGTAGCAACGGCGTACGGGGCCCGCAGAATGTCTTCGTGCGATCCGGCTACATCCTCGAAAGTGATCTGGCCGGTGGCGATGGCCGACCAATCGTGTGCATCCTGTCGGTTGTCGTCGCCGCGGATGACCACAACAGAACCGCGATACGGGCTTGGCGCGTACTTGCGCAGGGACGCCAGTCCGCGATGGTAGAAGAGGTACCACTGCATCGACGGGTCGAACTGCATGATGCCCGCGACTTGGTACCGGAGCCAGATACCCAGAACCGATGTTTTCGAGGTCCGGGCTCGGGCATTGAGCACCGGCTCGCCGGATTCCGATGGAGCCGGCGGCTCAGTGGTGTCAGGCCGCGGCCCGATCATGTTCTCCCGCAACCGAGTGTCCAGAATGACAACGTGTTCCACGATCTCGCCTTCCGCGTGGAGGCGATTCGCAATTTCGAGGGTGACAAAACCGCCGTGGGAGTAGCCGCCGAGCACATACGGGCCGTGCGGACGGACCTTCCTGATCTCACGGATGTATCGGTCGGCCATCTTGGCAACGGTGCGATCGGGGAGCCCGCGAGATTCCATCCCGTGTGCTTGCAACGCGTACACAGGTCGTTCACCGGACATCGCCTGCACCGTCGCGAGAAAGCTCAGTGCAGGCGCACCGGCTCCGGTGATCAGGAAGAGCGGAGTTCGGGAACCGCTCGTGGCAAGGGGAACAAGCACAGATGCCCGGCCTTCGTCACGCTTCTTGTTGCGCAGCATCGCGTCGACCAGCGCGGCGAGTTCGCGGATGGTGGTGGCGCCGGCAAACTGGGCGGCGCTGACGGTGACCAGTACAGCGGCTCGTAGTGCGGCGAGCATTTCTGCGGCAGCGAGTGAATCTGCGCCGAGGGCAAAGAAGTCGTCGTCACGGTCGAGTGATTCGATCCCGATGATCTTGGACCAGATGATGGCCACCCGAAATTCGGTGATGGTCTCGAGAGTCGGCGTGGCGGTGGAGGTGGAGGTAGCGACCGGCGCCGGTGTCGGCAGTGCGTTGCGATCGATCTTTCCGCGTTCGTTGCGGGGAATCGAGGCCAGCATCACGATGTGGCGGGGAACCATCCAGCCGGGCAGGCTCAGAGATACCGCGCGTCGAATCTCCGCGGGAGACAGAGCAATTCGCTGTGAATCACTCACGACGTATGCGCAGAGCTCTGGGTGGTCGTTCTCGGTCCGAACGATCACGGCCGCATCGACGACGCCGGCCACCGCGCGGATGGCGACGTCGACTTCGGTGGGTTCGACAAGGTATCCACGAATTTTCACAGCATCGTCGAGTCGGCCTTTGAGTTGCAGTTCGCCGTCGCTGTCGATGCATCCGCGGTCGCCGGTGCGATACAGGCTGATGCCGTCGCCCAGCGGTGTGAATCGTTGCGCTGTCCGCTCCGGGTCGCCGTGATAACCGTCGGCCAAGTCGCTGGAAATGACATGGATTTCGCCGATCTCGCCGTCGGGCAGCTGGTTGCCCTCGGAATCGACTATCCGGACGTCCTTCCCGTCACGTGCTCGACCGGCGGGGACGATGCCCTCCGGGAACGTGGCTGCGGGAGGAAAGACGTTGTAGGCGACGACCCCCGTTTCCGTGGTTGCCATCCAGTTGACATAGGTCACGTCCGCGAACCCGCGATCACGGTGACGTTGGTAGTCGTCGCCGTGAACAGCCTCGCCGTAGGTAACGACAACGCGAAGGGAACTCTGGGGATCTGCGCCCGGTTCGGCGGGATTCTGCTGCGTCCACGCCCGCAGGAACGACGGTGCGCAATGAGCTGTGGTGATCGAGTTTCTCCGGAGCCAACTGCCCAGGGTGGAACTGCCGTCGACGCGGGGGTCCCAGCAATACACGGTGACACCGTTCATCAAACCCATGATGAGTGCGGTGATACCCGCGCCGAAGCTGACGGGCAGAAGGTTCCCGATGTGATCGTCCGGTCGGAGATCGATGGCGGCGGCAAGTTCGTCTGCCTTGTTCAGACACATCGAATGGCTGAGCACCACTCCCTTGGGTGCGCCGCTGGTGCCGGAAGTGAATGCGATCATGGCTGGATCGGAGCTCAGTGACTCGAGTGCGTTGCCGAAACGGAACGGAGTGGCAGCGGCGTGTTCGAGGATTGTCGCGATGGAGACCGCGCCCGACGTGGACAGGATGTGCTCGCGCCTGGCCGGCGGCAGCTGCGGGTCGATCATGACGAGTGGCCGACCGGAGATCAGTGTGGCAAGGATGCGGACAACGGCCTCGGCGGTGGGGTCGAGTTCGACAGCTACCGGACAGCGGCCGTGCGGCCCGCGAATATCGAGTTCACGCGCGAGTGCGTCTGCGCGGACTTCGAGATCTGCGAACGTGATCTGATCCCGTGGGGTGACGACGGCAACGGTGTCGTGCTGCATAGAGGTGACGCGGCGCCACCGCAATTCGATGGTTTCGTCGATGACGGCATACCGCGTCCGTTCGAGCCCTAGATCGACCACGTTCATGTCTGACGCTCCGTTCCAGCTATCAGTTACTTATTAGCAAAGACTACAGAAGGTTGGGTATCGAGGTCTATAACAAACCAAAAGTAGTTTTCCATACGACCAATCCGCGGGACCATCCGCTCCGAATGTCAGGCGAGAAAACAAACGAACGGAAGGCAATGACATGAAGTGGTCGGGGAGATGTGCGATTGCGGCAGTCGGAGCGGGTGTCGGTATGGCGATGACGGCCATGCCGGCGCAGGCAGCTCCGATGTCAGCGGACTTGTGGCAGCCGTTGGCACCCGTCGAAAAATTGGATGTCGAACGCTACGTCGGCGACTGGTACCAGCTGGCAGCGGTGCCTCAGCCGTTCAACCTGATGTGCGCCAAGGACACCCGGGCGCGATACGAGGTGCTCGACTCGTCGAATGTGAGCGTGCAGAATACGTGCACGACCTGGGCTGGGGACCAGAGCGGCATCGCCGGTAATGCGCGGGTTACCGATACGCAGTCCGCAGCGCAACTTCATGTCAGTTTCCCGGGCGTACCTTTTCAGGACGGACTGGACGGGCCGCCCAACTACATCGTCACCTACATTGCCGACGACTACTCGTGGGCACTGGTGGGTGACCCGCTTCGAACGTCCGGGTTTGTATTGTCGCGTTCACCCGCAGTCGATGCCGCGGGGTGGAGTGAGATACGCCGAGTTGCCGAGAGCCGCGGGTACAACGCATGCACGATCGTGACGTCACCGACAACCGAAGGCAAGAAGGAGATTCAGCCGCTCTGCACAATCTGACGGCCCGCTAGGATTGCGTGGTGCCTAGGATTTCTTGGTGAAAAAACAGATTCCCGTGATCGTCGTCGCAGGATTTCTGGGTTCGGGAAAGACGACGCTCCTCAATCACCTTCTGCACAACAACAACGGTGTGCGCATCGGGGTCATCGTCAACGACTTCGGTTCGGTCAACATCGATTCGATGATGGTGGCCGGCCAGGTCGACTCGACGCTCTCACTGAGCAACGGGTGCCTGTGCTGCGCGGTCGATGTCTCCGACATGGACGAGATGCTCGACAAGTTGGCGCACAGCCAATCCGAGATCGACGTCATCGTCATCGAAGCCAGCGGACTGGCGGAGCCGCGCAACATGATCAGGTTGGTGCTGGGCAGCGAGAATCCGCGGGTCGTGTACGGCGGCCTGGTTGTTGTTGTCGACGGGGCCAACTTCCGATTGACACGTAGCACCCATCCCGAGCTCGATCAGCACGTCGGGTTAGCGGATCTACTCGTCGTGAACAAGATCGACTGCGTCGACTCTGCGGAACGCGAGGTCTTCACGGAGGTGATTCGTGGGCTCAACCCCCGAGCGCCGATTGTGGACACGACTCACTCTCGCGTGGACCCAGCTCTGCTGTTCGATTTCGCGGCCGCGCCGCAGCCGTTACCTGGTCAGCAGATGAGCCTCGACGAACTGCTGCGCGACGATCATCACGACCACATTCACACCCACTACGAGGCAGTCGATTTTGTGTCCGACACGGCGCTCGATGCGCGCGCCGTCACAAAATTTCTCGAGAACCAACCGGCCGGTGTGTACCGGATCAAGGGGTTCGTGAACTTCGATATCCGGGGTTACACAGGCAAATTCGAAGTACAGACAGTGGGTGATCACGTGCGAATCACACCATTACGGTGGAAGGCCGGCGAGCCGCGGACTACACAGTTGGTCGTGATCGGCAGCGGCATGGACAGTGCGGTCGTCCGGGACACGTTGAGTGAGTGCATACGCGTCGAGGGAGTCGAGTTGCACCCCGATGCGATGCTGGGATTGCACCGCTATACCGTCGGAGCGTGAGTGAATCAGCTGTATCTGTGTACGAAGCGATCCGGCGCCGGCGCGACGTGCGGGCAGAGTTTTCCGGTGAGGTTATTCCGGACGATGTGCTGATGCGCATCCTCGACGCGGCACATCGGGCGCCGAGCGTCGGGAACACGCAGCCGTGGGATTTTGTGGTGGTCCGCAATCCGGACACGCTCTCGACATTTGCCGCGCACGTCGCGGAGGCGAGGGTCAATTTTGCTCAGTCTCTGCCTGACGATCGGCGTGAGACGTTCGACCCCATCAAGATCGAGGGGATCACGGAAAGCGGTACCGGGATCGTTGTCACCTACGACCCGTCGCGCGGAGGCCCCAACATTCTCGGCCGTCACACGGTCGACGACACCGGCTTGTTCTCTGCAGTTCTCGCAATTCAAAACCTGTGGCTGGCCGCGGTTGCCGAGGACATCGGCATCGGGTGGGTGTCGTTCTACGACGAGGAATACCTCACCGAACTGATGAACATTCCGGCTCCGGTGAGGCCCATTGCCTGGCTGTGCATCGGGAAAGTAACTCAGTTCCAACAGGTTCCGGATCTCGAGCGTTTCGGATGGAAACAGCGCCGGCCATTGGCCGACGCTGTCCATTTCGAAACTTATTGAGTTGTCCGCTCGCGGTTAGCGGGCTGCGGGACGTCCACCGGTGCGGGCCCGGCCTGCGCCGCCGGACCGCGCGCCACGAGACTGACCACCCTGGCCGCTGCGAGCCTGGCCGCCCTGACCGGAACGTGCCTGGCCGCTACGAGCCTGACCGCCCTGACCGGAACGTGCCGGACGAGATCCGCGGCCGCCGCCCTGCGGTGCCACCGGAGCCTTGGGTGCGGGGGTGACATGCGGTGCGATGTCGCCGACAAGCTTCACGACGTGCTCGGAGTTCGCAGTCGATCGAACGGGCGTCACCTTGATAGCTGCCTTGCGCATGAGGATCGCGAGATCCTTGCGCTGCTCGGGCAGGACGACGGTAACTACGTCACCGGCGCTGCCGGCGCGAGCGGTACGGCCACTGCGGTGCAGGTACGCCTTGTGCTCGGCCGGGGGATCGACGTGCACAACCAACTCGACGTCGTCGACGTGAACGCCGCGAGCGGCAACGTCGGTGGCAACCAGAACGCGAGCCTCGCCGGCGGAGAACGCGGCAAGGTTGCGATCGCGGGCAGCCTGCGACAGGTTGCCGTGCAGGTCGACGGACGGAATGCCCGACTCGGTGAGCTGGCGAGCCAACTTACGAGCCTGGTGCTTGGTGCGCATGAAGAGGATGCGTCGGCCGGTGCCGGACGCCAGCTTCTCCACCAGAGCCTTCTTCGCTTCGACGCCGTCGACGTCGAACACGTGGTGCGTCATCGCGGCGACGGGGGAGTTGGCCTCGTCTACCGAATGCATGACCTCGTTCTTGAGGAAACGCTTGACGAGCTTGTCGACGCCGTTGTCCAGGGTGGCGGAGAACAGCAGTCGCTGGCCGTCGGCCGGAGTGGACGAGAGAATGCGGGTGACGACGGGAAGGAAGCCGAGGTCGGCCATGTGGTCGGCCTCGTCGAGGACCGTGATCTCGACGGCGTCGAGGCTTACGAACTTCTGCTTCATGAGGTCTTCGAGGCGACCGGGGCACGCGACGACGATGTCGACTCCGGCCTTGAGTGCCTGGACCTGACGGTGCTGCGAGACGCCACCGAAGATGGTGGTGACGCGCAGGTCGTAGGCCGCGGCAAGCGGCTCGAGGGTTGCGGTGATCTGGGTGGCTAGCTCGCGGGTCGGCGCGAGAACCAGTCCGAGCGGGCGGCCCGGACGACGCTTGCCGCCGGCCAATTCACCCGCGAGGCGCGAGACCATGGGGATGGAGAAGGCAAGCGTCTTACCGCTGCCGGTCTTTCCGCGGCCCAGGACGTCGCGTCCCGACAGAGTGTCGGGGAGGGTGTCGATCTGGATCGGGAAGGGGGAGGTGATTCCGCCGTCTTCGAGTGCTTTGACCAGCGGCGGACGTACACCGAGGGAAGCGAAGGTAGCGGTAGTGGTGACAGTCGAGGTGTCGGACAAGTGTGTTCAGAGCCTTTCGGGGCACTTTGCGTGCCCGGATGCCGACACGGCAAAATAGCCGTATCTGACAATCAAGCACAGTGGTGGCGGCGCTGCCGGTCGGCAGGCTTCTTCGCCGTAAGAAGTGCGGGTGCGTTAAGCACTCTTCGCGAACTGAAGTTGCGTTCTTTCGACGCTGGGTGCCCACTTTCGGACACCTAGTGATGCTGAGTCTACCTGGACCGCGCGGCTTCTCTACAACCCGACCCACTCGGAAACGCCACTGGCGAAGCGCTGACGCTTCCAGATCGGCACTTCGGCCTTGATTCGTTCCACCAGTTCGGCGCACGCTGCAAACGCTTCCGCGCGATGTGGGGCAGCGACCGCGGCAACCAAAGCGTGGTCGCCGATCTCGAGATGTCCGACGCGGTGAATCGCTGCGACGGGTAGGCCGGTAGAAGCCGACACTTCCTCGCAGCAGGTGCGCAGAAACCGTTCGGCGTCGGGGTGTGCCTGGTACTCGAGGGCTGAAACAGCTTGGCCACCATCATGATTGCGCACCGTGCCGGTGAAGACGACAACAGCGCCGTTCTTCGGTCCGGCGACGGCAGCGTCGACGGTGGCGGCTTGAATCGGATGTTCGGAAATTCGTGCGAGCAGTTCAGTCATCGTGCATTCCTCCGCCTGCAACCTGCGCGAGCAAGTGATCGATGATGGGGTCGAGGACGGCAAGTCCGTCCTTCACGCCGCCCGGAGATCCGGGCAGATTGACGATGACAGTGCGCTCTGTGAGTCCTGCCACTCCGCGGCTGAGCGAGGCGTGTGGGGTCTTTTCGAGCCCCTTTGTGCGGATCGCTTCCGCGATTCCCGGTAGTTCGCGGGTGAGAACGGCAAGCGTCGCTTCGGGCGTGGCATCAGTGGGAGAAGCGCCGGTTCCGCCGGTGCTGATGATCAGGGCTGGGGAACCGGTTCTGGCGTCGTCGATGCCCGCGGCGATGTCGGCGTCGGCGTAGACCAGTGGGCCGCGCACTTCGAAATCGCGATCCCGGAGCCATTGTTCGATGACCGGGCCGGTTGTGTCGGGGCGGGTCCCAGCGGCGCCACCGGTAGACGCGACAAGGACGGCCGCGGTGCGCGTGGTGTCGAATGTATCTGGGGCAGTGCCAGATTCAGGTAACCGGCCGCTCTCGCGCGTCCAATGTCCGTGTTTGCCACCGTCTTTGGTGAGCAGGCGGACGCCGTTCATGGTGGCGGCGGGGTCGATGGCCTTGACCATGTCGTGCAACGTGAGCCCGGCCACGGCAACCGCCGTCAGGGCCTCCATCTCGACGCCCGTCTGCCCGCGAGTCTTGGCCGTAGCTTCGACGGTGATCGAGGTCTCGGTGAACCCGAACTCCACTTTGACGGACGACAACGCGAGTTGATGACACAGCGGAATGAGCTCGGACGTCTTCTTTGCGCCCGCGATGCCGGCGATCCTTGCTGTCGAGAGGACATCGGCTTTGGGCATTCCGTCGGCCCGGACGAGGCGAATGACCTCCGCAGTGGTGACCAGTTCACCTGCGGCCACCGCAATGCGCGTCGTCTCGGCTTTTGCGCTCACGTCGACCATGCGGGCGCGGCCCTCGCCGTCGACGTGTGTCAGTTCGGTCATTGAAAGTCCTTACCGTCCTTTTCAGTTGCAGCGTTTCAGTTCCAGCGTTTCAGTTCCAGGCAGAGAGCGGAATGACGCTTACCGGTGTTCCGGCATCAAGTTCGGTGACGTCGGCTGGAATGTCGAGAAGCACGTCCGCCCAGGCCATCATGGCAACAAGATGGGAGCCGGTGCCGGACACCGGTTCGACGCCCTCGCCGGAGCGTCGTCCGCGGAGGAACTGGCGCTTGCCGGGGATTGATCGCAGCGCGGCAGTCAAGGGGCGACGTTCGGATGCGATGGGTGGCAGTCCGGCGGCGCGTCTGATGTTCTCGCGTGCAAACACTTCGAACGACACCATTGTGCTCACCGGGTTTCCGGGGAAGCTCAGTATCGGAACCTCGTTGACCACAGCTGAGCCCTGCGGACCGCCCGGCTGCATCGCGACGTGACCGAACGCAGCACCGAGGGGTTGCAGCGTTTCCTTCACGACCTCGAAGTCGCCCATGGACACACCGCCGGAGGTGAAGACAAGGTCTGCGACAGATGTTGCGTACGAGAGTAATTCGCGGAACACATCCGGATCGTCGGTGCTGCGGGCGATGGATACGACGTCGGCCCCGTTGGCGCGGGCCAAGCTCGCCAGGGCGGGCCCGTTGGAGTCGTAGATCTCGCCGGGGTTGAGTTGTGTTCCTGCGCTTTTTAATTCGGCGCCAGTAGTGATGACGGCGACCCGTGGCGGTGTGTATGTGATGACAGTTGCTGCGCCGACGGCCGCGAGTGCCGCGATGTGCCGCGGTTCCAGGCGAGTGCCTTCTCGAACCAGGAGCATGCCAGCCGTGATGTCGCTTCCGCGTTCACGGACGAACTCTCCGGCGGCGCGTCCACGGTTGATCGTGACGGCGTGCTTCGAGACGCCGGTGGTGTCTTCGACTGGGATGACGGTGTCTGCGCCTTCGGGCATGGGCGCGCCGGTCATGATCCGAAATGCCGAGCCCGCGAGATGCTTCGGGGGAGTGCCACTACCCGCTGCGAGAACTCCTCGGACAGCGAGTGTGACGGGCGTGTTGCGTACAGACTCGGCGTCGACGGCGTAGCCGTCCATTTGCGAATTGCGGAACAGAGGCAGATCGACAGGGGAGGTGACGTCCGCCGAGACTATCGACCCCAGCGCCTCGGTGAGGGGCAGGGCGGTGGGTGCCAAAGTGTGCAACGCGGCCAGCAATCCGGATACGTGCTCTTGATGGTCTTCGACGGAACGTGCGCTCACAGCGATAGCCTCGACATGGTCCGATTCTAGATGGTCTGGTTCCAGGTCGAGTGATACGAGTGACACTTCCCGTTGCCCGCTGCGCCATACTGGAGTGATGTGGAACCTGGTGCAGCGATGACTCCGGTGGTGGTGGGGATCCCCACTGTCCGGAGCAGTTCTGTCCGTGGCAATCCCGCGTCGATGACGGGCCGGCCTGACACCGACGTATTGATCGACAAGTTCGGGCGCGTTGCCCGTGACTTGCGAATCTCGATCACCGAAAAGTGTTCACTGCGTTGTACATATTGCATGCCCGAGGAAGGCCTGCCGGTCATTCCCGCTGAAGATCTGTTGTCCACCGAAGAGATTGTTCGCGTTGTAGGTATCGGAGTCGATCGTCTCGGCATTCGAGAAGTTCGTTTTACCGGCGGCGAACCGTTGATGCGCAAAGATCTCGAGAAGATTATCTCCGGCTGTGCTGAGCGTGTTCCCGGAATTCCTTTGGCAATGACTACTAATGCCGTCGGATTGGAACACCGCGCGCAGCAATTAGCGGCAGCCGGATTGACCCGCGTCAATGTCTCTTTGGATTCAGTGGATCGCGCGCACTTTGCAGAACTGACGCGCCGCGACAGACTGCCGTCGGTGTTAGCGGGAATTCACGCTGCGGCGCGAGCAGGTCTGGCTCCACTGAAAGTGAACGCTGTTCTTATGCGTGAGACGTTGAGCGGGGCGGCGGAGCTTCTCCACTGGTGCGTGGACGCCGGCGTGGAATTGCGATTCATCGAGCAGATGCCCCTCGACGCCGATCACACGTGGGCGCGAGAGAACATGGTGACCGCCGAGGAACTTCTCACCGTATTGGGCACTCGATTCAATTTGACCGCGATCGGGCGTGACGACCCCAGTGCGCCGGCCGAGGAATGGAAAATCGACGGCGGTCCGGCGACGGTGGGAATTATCGCTTCGGTGACTCGATCTTTTTGCGCCGACTGCGATCGGACACGTATGACAGCCGAGGGAACTATTCGGTCATGTCTGTTCAGCGATCGTGAAGTGGACCTGCGAGCAGCACTGCGTTCAGGCGGCGGTGACGATGAGATCGCTGATCTGTGGCGGGGCGCAATGTGGAACAAGTGGGCAGGTCATGGGATTGCGGCAGAAGGCTTTGTGCCGCCGGAGAGAAGTATGGGTGCAATCGGTGGCTGATTCGGAATCGATGTCGGTTCGATACTTCGCTGCAGCCGCAGACGCTTCGGGGTGTCGTAGCGAGACACTCGCGCTGCCGCATTCAAGCACGCTCGCTGATCTTGTTGCTGTTCTGTCTGACAAATACGGCCCCGACATGAAGCGCGTTTTGTCCGTTTCTGCGTATCTCGTCGGCGAGGAATTGACGCGTGATACCGGTCGCGTCGCGGGGCCTGCGGTAGACATTTTGCCGCCTTTCGCGGGCGGCTAGAGCTGTCGATCAAAATAAACCTCAAAATTCTTTTACGGTTTACTGTCGCTGACAGGTACCGACCTAAATGATGAGATCGGATGTCCTAAGGGGCCCGGTATGACGTGTTGATCCGATTTACGATGCAGCTTCGTTGTGCTGGTCAGCGCATTTTACCTCGGTGTTCGACTGACATTTGATTGTCGTTCTGATTAGTCGGAATTGTCTGACTGAACTCATACTTTTGGGGGATGTAACGTTTTCGGTACCCTGGTAGATGCGTCATTCACATGAATGACAAAGGAATTTCCGGGACGAAATTTTCACCAAATTCATGTGTTACCTTTTGTCGTAATTCCCCCCGTGAATGGTGAAAGGTACTTACATGTCCCGCAATTCCACACGTCGTCTCGGTTTCGCTTTTGCTCTGGTAGGCGCAGCAGCGCTGACGGCTCCGGCACTTGCCGGAGCGACCACCGGCTCACTCGGTTCTTCCGATGCCCCCGCCGCAGGCTTCACCTGCTCGGCACTGTCGACCGAGACAACCCCCAATGGCTGGGGCATTCCGTTCGACGACGAGAAGAACCAGCTTGCCTTCTACTCGGATACCAGCGTCATCGATGACGACGGCTCGCTGAAGCTGGAGATCGTCAAGGCCACCCCTGACAACCGTTCGGCGTGGTATCACTCTGCAGGCTCGATCCCGCTCGCCGATGCGGCCAAGAACGAGATCGGTTTCGCGGAAAAGGCAGCCACGTCGCAGACTTCGTTCCAGTTGCGTCTGACCGGTACAACGAACGCAAAGGAAGGCGAGAACGGTTTCGCGACGCTGTACTGGGTAGCAAACGGAAACGACTCCGTTGGCACCGCCACCGGCGGAACGCACACCAATATCCAGGACGGCAAGTGGATCAGCACCCGCGACATCGAAGGTGCGCCCAAGAACGTTCCGTCCGATCTTGACGACATCATCGCAGGCAACCCCGACGCCACGATTGAGCACTACGGCGTAAGCGTCGGACGCGGGGACATCGGCACCACCACGTACGTCGACGCCGTGAAGTTCAACGGTTGCACCACGAACTTCGCGAAGAAGGACGAGCCTGCCGGCGCGTTCGGCAGCCTGAGCGACATCTTCGGCAGCCTGTCGGCCAGCTGATATTTTCCCGAATCACACACGCGGCGCCCACCTTCCTTTCGGGGGGTGGGCGCCGCGTGCATGTAGGTGGGGCCTGGCCGGCTAGCGCCACCAGGTGTCGAGCGGGGTAACCGGAACGGTCCGCTTGTGACGGGTGTTCAGGTACATCTTCTCGAGTTTGTCGGATACCTCCGTGGAGACGTCCTTGCCTTCGAGGTAGTCGTCGATCTGCGCGTAGGTAAGGCCAAGCGCCACCTCGTCGGGGAGGGCGGGGCGGTCGTCTTCGAGGTCTGCGGTGGGCACTTTGCGCCACGTGCTCTCGGGCGCGCCCAGTTCCTGCAACAGTGCGGCGCCCTGCCTCTTGCTCAGGCCGGTCAGCGGGGTGATGTCGACTCCGCCGTCGCCGAACTTGGTGAAGAATCCCGTGATGGCCTCGGCAGCGTGATCGGTGCCGATCACGATGTACCCCAATTGGCCGGCGACGGCGTACTGGATCATCATGCGCTCCCGAGCTTTGATGTTGCCGCGCACGAAGTCTCGCAGTTCACCGTCGCCCAGGGCCTCGGAAGCTTCACGGGCTGTGGCGTCGGCTCCGGGCTTGACGTTGACGGTCAGGCTGCGGTCGGGCTTGATGAAACCGAGCGCGATCTGCGCGTCGGACTCGTCGGCCTGCTCGCCGTACGGCAATCGAACGGCAACGAACTCGGCGTCGTGGCCCTCCTCACGCAGTTCTGTCACCGCGCGCTGAGCGAGCGCACCGGTCAGTGTGCTGTCCTGCCCACCGCTGATGCCCAGCACGTATCCCTTGGCAGGAGTGGACAGCAGATAGTCCTTCAGGAACTGAACCCTGGTGCGGACTTCGGCCGCCGGCTCGATGGACGGCTTCGCGCCCAGTTCGTCGATGATGCTCTCGCGCAATGTGGCCATGAGGGAACTTTAGCGACCGGTATCGTCTCGCGCATGAGTGCGAAGAAAGTTCTGGTGGTCAGCGCAACCAAGGCGGAGGCGGCGTACGTTCCGCAGGAGTTCGAGTTGGTGATCACCGGTATCGGAAAAGTCAGTGCGGCAACGGCAGTCGCGTCGGCGCTGGCACGGTTTCTTCCCGGAGAGTTGCCGTTGGTCGTCAATATCGGCACTGCAGGCGCGCTGCACGTGCATCACGGCGGGCTGTTCGTGCCGGGTGTCGTGATCAATCACGACATCAGCAGTGCGGCGATCAGATCGTTCGGCCACGAGGTTGTGGATCGACTGGTCTTAGTCGACGGCGACGATTCGGTTCTGGCCACCGGCGACGCATTTGTCTCCGACGCGGCCGTCCGGGATGCGCTCGCACAGCGGGCCGATCTGGTGGACATGGAAGGTTTTGCGGTTGCTTACGCGGCGCAGGCCGCCGGTGCTCGGTGCCGGTTGGTCAAGCATGTGAGCGATCAGGCTGACGATTCCGCTCTGGACTGGCCGGCCCAAATCGATGCCAGCGCCCGCGAATTGGGGCGCTGGCTGGCCGAGAACGTCTGAGTCGGACTCGTTCGATCAAGCCTGGGCTGTCAGGATCAAGCCGTTGCCGTCGGGCTTGCGGAGCGTCATGGTTGCGGCGTCGACGGCGACGGTGACCTCACCGTCGAGCACTGTCAGGACGTGCCGTTCGATGTCGGCAACTTCTGGCTCGCACGCCATCCTCGTGGTACCCATCGGGGCGAAGGTGATGGTGGTGTCGGTGACCGTTGCCGACCCCATCATGCGGTTGCATCCGGTGCTGCCGGTGACCGATCCGTCGGCGGCGATCGTGAGTTCCGGCGCTGAGGTTTCGAGTGCCAGGCTCGACGTGATGGCATCGGGAGTGATGAGCGACGTCACGGTCCAGGCAGTGCCCTGAACAGGACGGTCCGGGTCGACGACCTTCTTGTCGGCAAGCGTGACGGTGATCGTGTCGGTGGTGAGGGTGAGTGTGTCACCGGACAGTGTCCAGGACGGTTGCGCGGAGAGGAGCGTTGTCACCCAAGCGTCGGATTCCATGACGGGGGGCTCACACGCCATCATGGTGGTGGCCATCGTGTCGGTGGTGATCTTGCCGTCCGTGAATTCGACTGCGCCGCTCGCTGTATTGCAGCCGGCAGTCGCCGCCACCAGGCCGGGCGTCGTGAAGTCGAGGGACAGTGGGCCGCCGCCGGGAATCGGGGTTCCGTCCACCTGGGTGGAGATGAATACCCGCCCTGCGGGATCGGCGACCGAGTCCGGTGTTTCCGAGTTGCTGGAACAGCCGCTGACGGCTGCGATGGCGAGGAGGCCGAGGACGGCGGCTGCGATGCGCATTGGCTCAGACTAGGCGCTGGAATGTGTTCGAGGTCTTCAACATCGAGTAACGCGCCGGGCAAGATTTTCCCAACCGTCAGCGAGTCTTTCCGTCGTCATCCCGAGGTCGCGAACCTGGTACAGGACCAACGACGCTTCGAGTGGCGCCAATAGTGCCGAAGCGAGAAGTTCCAGATCGCCCTCGACGCCGGCCGTGCGGAGCAGACTGATCACGTGCGCGATGCTCAGCGAGCGGGCCGGGCCACCGAAGCGAAACTCCGGCGCGTTCTCGGCAGCGCGGAGAACGTCGCCCTGGACCTCGACCATGGCGATGCGGGCGCGACCGAAGGCGACCAGTCGGTCTATCGGCGGCGCGCCAGGCCCCAGTGGCGGCGGACCGAACATGAAGGCGTGCTGCAACTCTCGCTCGGTGTGGTCCAGGAGTGCTTGCATCAATCCAGCACGACTGCCGAAGCGGCGAAAGACTGTGCCCTTGCCCACACCTGCGCGGCACGCGACGGCGTCCATGGTGACGGCGTCGACTCCGCGTTCGGCCACGAGCAGCGCTGCGGCGTCGAGCAGAAGTGCCCGGTTACGTGCGGCGTCGCCGCGCTCGGCCGGTTGCGCGCCGATCTGGGGTAGGGGGATTGCGCTCACCCGGTCGAGGTTACATGGCTGCGGAATATAAGTGGACCGTGGTCCGTTTAGGGGGTATAACTTTCAACCAGAGCCGCCCACCGCACCAATCTCGAAGGAATCACCCAATGTCACAGAGCAATGTTCTCGTTCTCGTCGGAAGCCTGCGCGCCGGATCCGTCAACCGTCAGCTCGCCGAGACTGCAGTGTCCGCTGCGCCGGAGGGTGCTGCCCTGACGATCTTCGAAGGCCTCGCCGACGTTCCCTTCTACAACGAAGACCTCGACGTCGAAGGTGCATCGATCCCCGCAGTCGACGCCCTGCGTGCCGCAGCCGGCAATGCCGACGCCTTCCTGCTCGTCACCCCCGAGTACAACGGCACCATCCCCGCTGTCCTCAAGAACGCCATCGACTGGATCTCGCGTCCCTACGGCGCGGGTGCTGTCTCCGGCAAGCCGGTTGCAGTCATCAGCGCATCGCCCAGCGGCAACGGTGCGAAGTGGGCCAACGACGACACGGTCAAGGCTGTCGGCATCGCCGGCGGCAACGTGCTCAGCGATTCCGCTCTTGCTGTCGCCAGCACGTTCGACAAGTTCGGCACCTCGCACGCACGCGAGAACGCTGAGGTTGTCGCACAGGTGTCCAAGGTTGTCGCAGACCTGGTCGACGCCACGAAGACGCTCGTCAACGCATAATCTGTACCAGTTCTCGAACGAGGGTCACGCCGGACAGGCGTGACCCTCGTTTCATGTCAGCCGGGGTCGGCCGCGCTACAGGCCTTCGCGTTCCATGGCGGCGTCGACGGCATCACGAACGGACTCGAAGTCCTTGCCCGCCATCATTGCTGCGCCCATTGCCTCGTCGATGCGCTCCGCGACGAGAGCATAGCGACGTTCCCAGTTCTCCTTGTCGGCGCGCCAGTAACCCATGGTGTGCATGGCGGTCGCGGGGATCTTCAGCGTGTGACGCAGGTAGGCGCGAACCTTGCGCGCTGCTGCGGCCTCGAGTGCGCACCAGACGTATCCGGTGCCGGGAGGTAGGGGATCGGCGGCCAACTCGGTGAGAAGGGAGTCGGCGTCACCGATCCATCGGATGTCGGCGTCGGCTGCGGTCGTGAAGCTCTGCTGCTCGCTCGGATCGGGAATCTGCGCGATCAGCTGTACGGAAATCCCGGCCGGCAGGCTCTCGAGAATTCGGCCGACTGCGGGGAGTGCGGCGTGGTCGGCGAGCAACGTCAGCCACTCGATGTTCTCGGGCGGGCGGAACCATCCGTTGGCGCTCGACAGGTGCACAGTGTCGCCGGGGATAGCCGTCTCGGCCCAGCGCGCCGCCCCGCCGTGTCCGTGCAGAACGAAGTCGATATCGAGCTCGCCGGTGTCCGCGCTCCAGCGGCGCACTGTGTAACTACGCGCGTGTGGGGGCTCGAGTGGGAACCGGACAAGCACCCGTTCGTCGGGTAGGGCACTTGATACGAAGTCGGCCAGGCCGGCGCCGCCGAAGGTGATTCTGCGCATCCCTGGCGTTATCTGCGTTGCCTCGAGAACAGATGCCAGGTGGCGTGGGGCTTCGTCGCTGGGGAGGTCGATCGGGGCTGATTCCACGTCGCTCATGGTAGAGCTGCGGGGTGTTCCGAGACCCGGTCGAGTAGGCGGCGCACATGTGAGCGCCGACACGCCGACACAGCGTGGAATTGGCGCGGAGTTATGGGTGCTGAGCTGGGTCGACCTGGGAATTTCATCTATGTGACTCACAACATCTTCGGTTATGTGATTCTGTCGGCCACTAGGTGTAGTGTCTTGAGCACTGAGAGACCACAACGCGGAACGCCTCGAGCGAAGCTCCGGCAATCGGTCGAATCGGTGCTGAACATCACTACATCGGCCTTTGTTGGCTAAGCGAAAGAGGGACTCTCATGAGCATCACCGTCTACACCAAGCCCGCTTGCGTTCAGTGCAATGCCACCTACCGCGCCCTCGACAAGGCCGGTCTCGAATACGACATCATCGACATCACCGAGGATGCCGAGGCACGTGACTACGTCATGGCGCTCGGATACCTCCAGGCACCCGTCGTGGTTGCCGGTGAAGATCACTGGTCGGGTTTCCGTCCCGATCGCATCAAGACGCTGGCCGTCGCTGCTTGAAGCGCGACCGCGTCGGTGGCCGACGACGCTGTCGGCCCTGTAGTTGAAAGTGTTGAATAGTCGAAAGTTCCGGGCACCGCATGAGGAAATGGTGACAACCGATGACTTCGCTGGTTTATTTCTCCAGCGTGTCGGAGAACACCCACCGATTCGTTCAACGTCTCGGACTGCCTGCGACACGCATACCCATCCATGACCGTGACGGCTCATTTCTCGTCGACGAGCCCTATGTACTGATCCTGCCGACTTACGGCGGCGGGGCAACAGTGACAGGCCGCGACACCAGCTATGTGCCCAAGCCGGTCATTCGTTTTTTGAACAATCCACACAACAGGTCGTTGATCAGAGCAGTGATCGCGGCAGGAAACACCAATTTCGGTGAATCCTTTTGTTACGCAGGAAACATCATTTCCCAGAAATGCCACGTTCCTTTTCTGTACCGCTTCGAACTCATGGGCACTGCCGAGGACGTCGAACGGGTACGAGAAGGCTTGGGGGAGTTCTGGAATCATCTCGAAGCAGAGAAGGAGAACGGGCAGTGGCGCCAACCATCACTGACACGATCGCGGCTGGAAGCGTAGAACGTGACGCACGCGGCGGTGATTCCACCAACGGTCTCGACTACCACGCACTCAATGCCATGCTCAACCTGTACGGCGCAAACGGCGAGATCCAGTTCGAGATGGATGTCGCGGCGGCCCGTCAGTACTTCCTGCAGCACGTCAACCAGAACACGGTGTTCTTCCACAATCTCGACGAGAAGCTCGACTACCTCGTCGAGGAAAACTACTACGAGCCTGAGGTTCTCGATCAGTACTCACGTACGTTCGTGAAGTTCCTGATCGATCACGCGTACTCCAAGAAGTTCCGCTTCCCGACGTTCCTGGGCGCGTTCAAGTACTACACGTCCTACACGCTCAAGACGTTCGACGGAAAGCGCTACCTCGAGCGTTTCGAAGACCGCGTGTGCATGGTGGCCCTGACGTTGGCTGCCGGCAACGAAGATCTGGCCGTCGAACTTGTCGACGAGATCATTGCCGGTCGCTTCCAGCCCGCAACCCCCACGTTCCTCAACTCCGGCAAGAAGCAGCGCGGCGAGCCCGTTTCCTGCTTCCTCCTGCGCATCGAAGACAACATGGAGTCCATCGGGCGCTCCATCAACTCGGCTCTGCAGCTCTCCAAGCGTGGCGGCGGAGTTGCGTTGCTGCTCACCAACATTCGTGAGCACGGTGCGCCGATCAAGAAGATCGAGAACCAGAGCTCGGGTGTCATCCCGATCATGAAGCTCCTCGAGGACTCGTTCTCGTACGCAAACCAGCTCGGAGCGCGTCAGGGTGCCGGTGCCGTCTACCTGCACGCACACCACCCCGACATCTACCGCTTCCTCGACACCAAGCGTGAAAACGCCGACGAGAAGATCCGCATCAAGACGCTGTCGCTCGGCATCGTGATCCCGGACATCACGTTCGAGCTGGCGAAGAAGAACGAGGACATGTACCTGTTCTCGCCGTACGACGTCGAGCGCATCTACGGCGTTCCGTTCTCCGACATCAACGTCTCCGAGAAGTACTACGAGATGGTCGACGACAAGCGAATTCGCAAGTCCAAGATCAAGGCTCGCGAATTCTTCCAGACCGTCGCAGAGTTGCAGTTCGAATCGGGCTACCCGTACATCATGTTCGAGGACACGGTGAACAAGGCCAACCCCATCGAAGGCAAGATCACGCACTCGAACCTGTGCTCGGAGATCCTGCAGGTCTCCACGCCGTCCGAGTTCAACGAGGACCTGACCTACAGCCACGTCGGCAAGGACATCTCCTGCAACCTCGGTTCGCTGAACATCGCGAAGACCATGGACTCGCCCGACTTCGCCAAGACCATCGAGGTCGCGATCCGCGGCTTGACCGCGGTGTCGGATCAGACGCACATCTACTCCGTGCCGTCGATCGAGCAGGGCAACAACGACTCTCACGCCATCGGCCTCGGCCAGATGAACCTGCACGGCTACCTTGCTCGTGAGCGAATCTTCTACGGCAGCGAAGAAGGCATCGACTTCACGAACATCTACTTCTACACCGTGTTGTTCCACGCTCTGCGGGCATCGAACCGGATCTCCATCGAACGCGGTTCCTACTTCAAGGGCTTCCCGCAGTCGAAGTACGCGTCGGGTGAATTCTTCGACAAGTACACCGACCAGGTGTGGGAGCCGGCCACGGAGAAGGTTCGTGGACTGTTCGCCGCCGCCGACCTTCACATTCCGACGCAGGACGACTGGCGTGAGCTGAAGGCGTCGGTGCAGAAGCACGGCATCTACAACCAGAACCTGCAGGCCGTGCCGCCCACCGGTTCGATCTCGTACATCAACTACTCCACCAGTTCCATCCACCCGGTGGCATCGAAGATCGAGATCCGCAAGGAAGGCAAGATCGGTCGCGTCTACTACCCGGCGCCCTACCTGACCAACGACAACCTGGAGTACTACCAGGATGCCTACGAGATCGGGTACGAGAAGATCGTCGACACCTACGCTGCCGCAACGCAGCACGTCGACCAGGGCCTGTCCCTGACCTTGTTCTTCAAGGACACCGCCACCACCCGCGACATCAACAAGGCGCAGATCTACGCATGGCGTAAGGGCATCAAGACGCTCTACTACATCCGTCTGCGTCAGCTCGCACTCGAAGGCACCGAGGTCGAGGGCTGCGTTTCCTGCATGCTGTAAAGGGCTCCGCCCCCGTGCGCCTTTTTGGTAGTAACCACTACCGGAAAGGCGCACGGGGGCATTTTCTCTGTTAGGACGGCGGCCGGCCGGGACCATGCATCTTGCCGGCGTTCTTCGGCATTCGGCCGTGCTCGGTGAGCGCCCGTCGGAGTAGGAATTCGATCTGGGCATTGGTACTTCGGAGGTCGTCGGCGGCCCAGCGGGCAAGAGCGTCGTGCACCGCCGGGTCCAACCGAAGAAGGATCTTCTTCCGCTCTGATCTCGGAGCTGGATCCGTGGCCATGTGGCCTTCCCTTTACTGGTAGAGCGAACCGGTGTTGAGCACCGGTTGTGCGTCGCGGTCACCGCACAGCACGACCAGAAGGTTACTGATCATCGTGGCCTTGCGTTCCTCGTCGAGTTCGACGACGTGCTTTTCCTCCAGCTGCTTGAGTGCCATGTCCACCATCGACACTGCGCCTTCGACGATCTGAGTCCGGGCTGCGATGACAGCGCCCGCCTGTTGGCGGCGCAGCATCGCGCTGGCGATTTCCGGTGCGTAGGAAAGCCGGTTGATGCGGGTCTCGATCACTTCGACCCCTGCCGCCCGCACGCGGGCGTGAACTTCCTCCGACAGCGTCGTTGTAATGATGTCGGCGTTCTCCCGCAACGAGACTCGGCCTTCGGCGTCGTACGGGTAACTGCCGGCGATGTGGCGTACAGCTGCCTCGGTCTGAACCGAGACGAACTCCTCGTAGTCGTCCACCTGAAATGACGCGAGCGCGGTGTCGGCCACCTGCCAGACGACAACGGCCGAGATCTCGATGGGGTTGCCGTCGGCGTCGTTGACCTTGGACTGGCCGGTCTCGTGGTTTCTGATGCGGGTGGAGATGGAACGACGCACGGTCAGCGGGTTTGTCCAGCGCAGTCCGGGGGTGCGCAATGTGCCGCTGTACGAACTTCCCAGGAATTGCAGAACACGCGCCTGGTTCGGCTGCACCAGTGTCAGGCCGATCAGTGCGGGGAGTGACGCGAGGAACAGCACCACTCCGATCGGGATCAGCGCTATGAGTCCGAGGAGCCCTCCGACAACAGCCAGGGCGATTCCGCCGAGGAACAGAATCAATCCGCCGAGGAGCATCCAACTGCCCGACAGGTCCCAACCTGGGCGTTCGGCGATTGTGGTGGTGGCAACTCCGGTTGGTTTCTCGGCCACGGTGGGCGTGCTGGTCATGTGAGACTCGCTTCCTCATCGGTAAGTGATATTTAATTGATATCACATTTTTCGCGTTGGCGGGTGGGCGCGTACGACACATCTTGTTGTGTTGGCGTCTGGAGTCGGACACAACGGGTAGTGTTCAGGCAAGCCAACATTCGGCAGTATCTCTCGCGCTAGGTAGGAATCATGGTCAAGCTGGTCAGTCGCGTTTCCGCAATCAACTGGAATCGCGTCCAGGACGAGAAGGACGCCGAGGTGTGGGACCGCCTCGTCAGTAACTTCTGGCTGCCCGAAAAGGTGCCGGTCTCCAACGACATCCCGTCCTGGGGGACTCTGACCGCGCCTGAGCAGCAGCTCACGATGCGCGTATTCACGGGTCTGACGCTGCTCGACACCATTCAGGGAACCGTCGGCGCCGTCAGCCTCATCCCCGACGCCATCACTCCACACGAAGAAGCGGTGTACACCAACATCGCCTTCATGGAATCGGTGCACGCCAAGAGCTACAGCTCCATCTTCTCGACGCTGTGCTCCACGCCCGACATCGACGACGCCTTCCGCTGGTCGGAGGAAAACCCGAACCTGCAGCGCAAGGCTCAGATCGTTCTCGACTACTACAACGGTGAGTCGCCGCTCAAGCGCAAGGTCGCGTCGACCCTGCTCGAGAGCTTCCTCTTCTACTCGGGCTTCTACCTGCCGATGTACTGGTCCTCGCGGGCCAAGCTCACCAACACGGCCGACCTCATCCGCCTCATCATCCGCGACGAGGCCGTGCACGGGTACTACATCGGCTACAAGTACCAGAAGGGCCTCGAGCAGCTGTCCGAGGCAGAGCGCGAAGAGCTCAAGAACTACACGTTCGAGCTTCTCTTCGAGCTGTACGAGAACGAGGTCGAGTACACCCAGGATCTCTACGACGAGGTCGGACTGACCGAGGACGTCAAGAAGTTCCTGCGTTACAACGCGAACAAGGCGCTCAACAATCTCGGTTACGAAGG
Organism: Rhodococcus globerulus; assembly: GCF_019334125.1. Lineage (NCBI taxonomy): Bacteria > Bacillati > Actinomycetota > Actinomycetes > Mycobacteriales > Nocardiaceae > Rhodococcus > Rhodococcus globerulus. Next base: position 1,588,096 of record NZ_CP079698.1, on the reverse strand, counting down.
CCTGTTCCCGAAGGACGAGACGGACGTCAATCCGGCTATCCTGTCGGCACTTTCACCCAACGCCGACGAGAATCACGACTTCTTCTCCGGCTCGGGCAGCTCCTACGTCATCGGCAAAGCCATCAACACCGAAGACGACGACTGGGACTTCTAGAGCGACGCGCTCAGGATTTCTAGCCCCTGACAACTGAGCCCGATTCCTGCACACGCGGGAATCGGGCTTTTGTTGTCGGTAGGGGAGGGTTAGCTCGCCGAGAACCAGGCTTCTGCCTTGTCCTGCAACGCTTTTTCCAGACGCAGGCGCGACGTGTCGGTCAGATCCGACGGCAGGTTGTCGGGCTCGAACCACGCAACCTCGAGATTCTCGTCGTCCGCGACATGCGCGTCGCCGCCCGTCCAGCGGGCCAGGAAACAAACGTCGAGATACTGCGTGATATCCCCGTTGGGGTACGTAATGGGTTCTGTGACATCAACACTCGTGATGCGAACCAACTCCGCGTCGACGCCCGTCTCTTCCTTGGCTTCGCGAACGGCAGCCGACGCGGGTTCCTCGCCGGGCTCGAGAACGCCGGACACCACTGCCCACAATCCGTTGTCGGCGCGGCGGGTGAGGAGCACGCGGCCCTCGTCGTCGCGGATGACGACACTGACTCCGGACAGCCACAGTGGCGCGTGACCGATTTTTTCGCGCAACTCGACAATGAACTCAGGGATCGGCATCGCGTCAGCTCGCGTATCCGTTGAGGGTGTGCTGAAGGTCGTCGAGAACCGCGCGCGCGGCAGTCATACCGTTGCCGTTCCAGATCTCGTCCTCGGCGACGAAGACACGGTTCCCGGAGGGCGCTCCCAGATCGTGCCACTGGTCGCTCTTCATCACCTCGGTTCCGTACTTCAGTCCGTTCGGACCGTCGAACAGCACGTAGATCAGATCCCCTTCGGCGGCGCTGAGATCGTCGGCGGGAACCTCGGCGGTCACGGTGTCGGTGAGTCGTTGTGCCGGAGGCCGGCGCACCCCGACATCGCTCAGAATCTGACCCGAGAACGAGGCGGGGCCCTCGATGTTCAGCGAGTCCGAATCGAACCGCACCACAGATGCCTGCGTCTGCGCCGAATTGAGAGACTCGCCCAGTTCCCGAGCGTCCCGTTGGTAACCGTCCAGAGCGGCTGCTGCTGCGGCGGATCGGCCGAGAGCCTGGCCGGCCAGAGCGAACTGCGACTTCCAGTAGACCGGGTCGGAACCGGCAAACACTGTCGGGGCGATCCCGGTCAGTTGCCCGTACAGGTCCGCCGACGCCGGGCTCGATCCGAGAATCAGATCCGGTGCTGCTGCCTTGATTGCAGTGATATCGGGCGCGCTTACCGGGCCGACGCTCGGAATCTCCGAAATGCCGAAACCGAGGTACGACGGCTGAGGTGAATCGACGCCCGTCGCGGCGCCCACCACACGTTCCCACAATCCCAATGCACACACCGCGTCCATCGACGCACTGTCGAGCACAACGATGCGCGCAGGATCCGAAGGAACCTCGGCCGTGCCTGCCGTGTGCGCGACCTGTCGCGTCACCGTGGGTCCGGCTCCGGCGTCGGCCGCCGTCGGGGTGGGGCACGCGCTCGCCGTATCGCGCGCGAGCCCCATGACACCGGCTCCGGCGATTGACGTCGTGGTCCGCACGATGCTGCTGGCGATGTCGTCGGAGGTGTCCGACGAACAACCACTCAATACAAGGAGTGTGGCTGCGATGCCGAGTATCGAGACGCGGCGGAGAGTGGTGCGGGAGAGAACGGTCAAGTCGACGGCTTCCTGTGTGGGCGGGCGCCGCTTTAGGTTAGCTGCTCGACTTGTCCACTCCGAACGTGTCCGCGAGGTCGTCCAGAATCAGGTGCGCGCCCTGAATACTGACCGGAGACATCCACTCCGAATCGTCGACGTCGACGGTACGGCCACGCAGAGTTTGCCACAGCGGACTCGTGAGGAACGGCTTCGCGGCTTCGGCGCTCTTGCCCTCGGGATCTTGCCACGTGCTGACGAAGATGACGTCGGCGTCGGCCTCGTTGATCAGCTCTGGACTGATCTTCATCATGATATTGCCCGGGTCGGCAGGATCGGGGCCCTGGTTGCTCGGGCGGGCGAGGCCGGCGTCCTCGAGGACGATGCCGCTGAACGAGGTGGTGCGGTACAGGCGTGCTGTCGGTTCGCCGGCAAAGCGGACGACGGAGATGACCGGGTTGTTCGCGGCCTTGTTGACGGCGCTTCCGACGGCGGCCGCACGCGCTTCGTATTCGCCGATCTTCTGCTCGGCAAGATCTTCCTTGCCGAGGGCCTCACCGACGAGTCGGATGTTGGCCTTCCACGTCGGTCCCGTTGTCTGGGTGAACACGGTCGGGGCGATTGCGGAGAGTTGTTCGTAGTTCTTGCCGTCGCGGACTTCGGCCGAGATGATCAGATCGGGCTGGAGCGCCGCGATCTTCTCGAGGCTTACGGCGCCGACTGTTCCGACGGAAATTGCGTCGGCTGCGAACTCGTCGCGGGTTGATCCGAGGTAGTCGGGCAATCCCGGCTCGCGGTAGTCGACGTATCCCACGAGGGGTGACTCGAGGAGCAGTGTGGCGTCGGTGAAGCTGTTGTCGAGCGCAACGACTCGCTTGGGCTGCGACGGAATCTCGGTGCTACCGCGGAAGTGTTCGATCGTGCGGGGAAATGCCCCCGGTTCGGTCGACGTCGCGGTGGTGTCCGGCTCGTCACTCGAACATGCGGGGACGATCAACGCCAGGGCGGCAACGACGGAAATCGCCGCGGTTCGGCGAGCAAAGTGTTTCACGGGTACTCCTGTACTAGGTTAGGCAAGCCAGACCTTAACAACCGGACCGAACAACGGGACAGTTCGGGCTTCGACTCCCTGGCGATGCGAAATCAGGGTGCGACACGCCGCAACACGAGATCACACTCGTCACTTCGGGAACATAAACCGCAGGTCGATCGTTTAGTGGGAGCCAAAACGGTCCCTCGAGTACGACGCTGAGTAGGACCGGGTCGCGAGGCGTCACGGTCACGGTCTACGATTCGATGAGCGCAAGCCAGAAGCCGTTTCCCGCACGCCGGGAAATGGACCCTGCGGCGCGACCAAAGGCTCTGTCGAAGGAGTCTGCGGAGCGACCAAAGGCACATTCAGGAGGATCAGTGACTGCCGTAGCGCCCCAGCCAGTCCCCGCGATAGCTGCAGCCAGGCCTTACCCGCCGCGGCAGGGACCCAAGGGCTCATTCATTTTCAAGATGATCACGACCACCGACCCCAAGGTGCTCGGAATCATGTACTTGGCGACTTCCATCGCCTTCTTCCTCATCGGTGGCCTCATGGCACTGATGATGCGTGCCGAGCTAGCTGTGCCCGGCATGCAGTTTCTCTCGAACGAACAGTTCAACCAGCTGTTCACCATGCACGGCACCATCATGCTGCTGCTGTACGCGACGCCGATCGTCTTCGGCTTCGCCAACTACATTCTTCCGCTGCAGATCGGCGCGCCCGACGTTGCGTTCCCGCGTCTGAACGCGTTCAGCTACTGGCTGTACCTGTTCGGTGCGATCATCGCGACGGCCGGATTCGTGACCCCCGGTGGCGCAGCCGACTTCGGTTGGACCGCCTACACCCCGTTGACGAATGCACTGCATTCTCCGGGCGTCGGCGCTGACCTCTGGATCATGGGCCTCGCTGTCGGTGGTCTCGGCACCATCCTCGGTGGCGTCAACATGATCACCACCGTGATCTGCCTGCGTGCACCCGGTATGACCATGTTCCGCATGCCGATCTTCACCTGGAACATCTTCATCACCAGCATTCTCATCCTGCTGGCGTTCCCGCTGCTGACCGCTGCACTGCTCGGCCTGTTCGTCGACCGACATCTGGGTGGTCACATCTTCGACCCGGCAACAGGCGGTGTGTTGCTCTGGCAGCACCTGTTCTGGTTCTTCGGTCACCCCGAGGTGTACATCATCGCGCTGCCGTTCTTCGGCATCGTCTCGGAGATCTTCCCGGTCTTCAGCCGTAAGCCGATCTTCGGCTACAGCGGTCTGGTGTATGCAACGCTCGCCATTGCAGCTCTGTCGATCGCCGTGTGGGCGCACCACATGTACGCAACCGGCGCAGTTCTGCTTCCGTACTTCTCGTTCATGACGTTCTTGATCGCAGTGCCGACAGGCGTGAAGATATTCAACTGGATCGGAACGATGTGGAAGGGGCAATTGACCTTCGAGTCGCCGATGCTCTTCTCGATCGGCTTCCTGATCACCTTCCTCTTCGGTGGTCTGTCGGGTGTCATCCTCGCGAGCCCGCCGCTCGACTTCCACGTCACGGACAGCTACTTCGTGGTTGCCCACTTCCACTACGTGGTCTTCGGCACCGTTGTGTTCGCCACCTACGCCGGTATCTACTTCTGGTTCCCGAAGATGACCGGCCGCATGATGGACGAGCGCCTCGGCAAGTGGCACTTCTGGACCACGTTCGTCGGCTTCCACGGCACGTTCCTCGTGCAGCACTGGCTCGGCGCCGAAGGCATGCCGCGTCGCTACGCCGACTACCTGCCGTCCGACGGCTTCACGTCGCTGAACACGGTCTCGACAATCTTTGCCTTCGTACTCGGTGCCTCGACGCTGCCGTTCATCTGGAACGTCTTCAAGAGCTACCGCTACGGCGAAGTTGTCACGGTCGACGACCCGTGGGGTTACGGAAACTCGCTCGAATGGGCAACCAGTTGCCCGCCGCCGCGTCACAACTTCACCGAGTTGCCGCGCATCCGCAGCGAGCGTCCGGCATTCGAACTGCACTACCCGCACATGGTTGAGCGGATGCGCGCAGAAGCGCACGTCGGCCCCGGCCACAACAGTAAGAACGACGCCCTCGAAGGCAGTTCTCACTAAATGAGCAACCCGACCTACACGTAGGTCAACGCCAAAGGCCCCGCCCGAACAACGGGTGGGGCCTTTCGCTTGTTCGATTGCCGATTGGCACAATAGGTGTCGACGCATGTCGATCACGACACGATTTCCAAGAAATGATCGGAGTTCTCGGTGGGTGCCTCAGACACCACTGTTCTGGTGACCGTGACCGGGCCTGACCGGCCCGGTGTCACCTCGGTACTGTTTGCCGCACTGTCGCGGCACAATGTGAGCCTGCTCGACGTCGAGCAGGTGGTCATCCGAGGTCGGCTCACGCTCGGCGTCCTCGTTGCATGCCCGAACGATCCGGAGGCGCTGCAAGAAGAACTCGAGCAGGCGATGGCGACGGTCGGCATGAACGTCGACATCGAAATCGGCGCAGATCCCGGTCGGCCCGCTGTGTCCACCCACGCCGTTGTCGTTCTCGGCAGTCCCGTGAATGCTCGCGCGATGCGCGGAGTGGCACGCGAGTTGGCCAAGCAGGGCGCCAACATCGATTCCATTCGCGGTGTTGCCGACTACCCGGTGACAGGCCTGGAACTCAGTGTCAGCTCCGCCGGCAGCGCCGACGCAGACGCGAAGTTGCGCACCGGTCTTGCCGAAGTCGCAGCACTCGAGAACGTCGACATCGCGGTCGAGCGCGCCGGTTTGGCAAGGCGCGCCAAGCGTCTCATCGTGTTCGACGTCGACTCGACGCTCGTTCAGGGTGAAGTCATCGAGATGCTCGCTGCCAAGGCCGGCGTCGAAGACGAGGTTCGCGCTGTCACGGAAGCTGCGATGCGCGGCGAGATCGACTTCACCGAATCGCTTCATCAGCGGGTGGCCACCCTCGCGGGACTGGACGCCTCGGTGATCGACGAGGTAGCTGCGAGCATCGAACTGACCCCAGGTGCACGCACCACCATCCGCACCTTGCGTCGTCTCGGCTTCCATTGCGGCGTTGTCTCCGGCGGATTCCGTCAGGTCATCGAAGGATTGGCGCACGAACTCGAACTGGACTTCGTTCACGCCAACACCCTGGAAATCGTCGACGGCAAGTTGACCGGCCGAGTGATCGGCGAAATTGTCGACCGCGCCGCCAAGGCGGTCGCGCTCCGGAAGTTCGCCGATCAGGTCGGCGTCCCCATGGAACAGACCGTGGCCGTCGGTGACGGCGCAAACGACATCGACATGCTCAATGCTGCCGGCCTGGGTGTGGCGTTCAACGCGAAGCCGGCACTGCGCGAGGTTGCCGACGCGGCGCTGTCGCATCCGTTCCTCGACGCCGTGCTCTTCATCCTCGGTGTGACTCGCGACGAGGTCGAAGCAGCAGACGCGATCGACGGCGGCGTTCGGCGCGTGCCGATCCCATGATCGACGACCCCTGCGCCGCGGTGATGTTGGGCCCGGACGCGCTCTGGCGCGCCCGGCACGCCGTGCTGGCTGCGGGTTACGGTGGCCGACCCGATCCGGCCGACCCCGCCCAGGTTTTGGCGATGCCGATCGTCCTGCATATCCCGAAAGCTGATCCGCCCCTGCGCAGTTCGCTCCTGGAAGCGGCCGCATCGGCGGCGGTCGCTTTGTGTCTCGACGAGCGAGTCGGGTTGGCCGAGGACGGCGAACCCGGCCCGTGGCAAGGCAACTTCACGGCATGGGTGAGTGGGCGAATTCGTAAGGTGTCGCGCCGCGCGCGGGGAGCGCAGTGGTTGGCGGCGCAGGATGTCGCGGGAATCACTGTCGAGGTCGGCGGTGCCCAGGCCCGCGCTCTGGTGCCCGGACCTGTCGGGGAACTTGATCCGCGGATCAAGAAGATGCAGATCGGCGGCACTGATCTCGAACACGACAACCCGGGTCCGCCCATACCTGGACTGCCCGTGCTGTGGATTGACCCCGCGCTCGAGATGACCGTGGGAAAAGCATCGGCACAGGTCGGTCATGCGTCAATGCTGTTGGCGGCAGCCATGTCCGACGAGGAAGCCTGGCGCTGGGCTCAGACCGGATTCCGGTGTTCGGTTCGTGACGCGGACCCGGCGCAATGGGCGGATGCTGTGGCTCGGCTGAGTTCCGACGCCGTCGCCGTCAGGGATGCGGGATACACCGAAGTGGCGCCCGGGTCGATGACGGTGATTGCGGTTCCCGGCTAGACCAGTCCAGTATCGCCATCTTGGCTATGGGTTAAGTGTCCAGTGAGCCTGCAGGATGGCTGAGTGCTCATACGTAGATTTGCCTCGCTGTTCCTTGGCCTGTGGCTGTACGGCTTTTCGATGGCGATGATGATCGCCGCCGGGCTCGGCTTGGACCCCTGGGATGTTTTCCACCAGGGTGTGGCAGAGCGGTTCTCGTTGAGTTTTGGTGTCATCACCGCGATCACCGGTGCGCTTGTGCTGTTGTTATGGATCCCGCTACGTCAACGACCGGGTTTCGGAACCGTCGCCAATGTTGTTGTCATCGCCATTTCAGTGGATACCTCATTGGCCTTTTTGCCGGACTTTGATTCCATGCCAGTTCGAATCCTCATGCTGGTATCCGGTGTTCTTCTCAACGGGTTGGCCAGTGTCCTGTACATCGGAGCGGGCATGGGCCCCGGCCCACGCGACGGCCTGATGACGGGATTTGTCTCGCGCACGGGGCTGTCCGTTCGCCTGGTTCGGACCAGCATCGAGGTTGTTGTCCTTGCCGTGGGGTGGGCCCTCGGCGGCACGGTCGGTGTGGGAACCGTGCTGTACGCCTTGGGTATCGGGCCCACCATTCAGCTCCTGATCAAGGTGCTTCCCGACTCCATGACAGCGGCAGTGACAGGGACGCGTAAGGCCAGGACCGTCGGACCGCTCACCGTCAGCGTGGAACCTACTGCGACGGGGCCGGCCGAACCGGGTTCGCCGGTGGCGGTGGCCGAATCGAACACCGGCACCAGTGAACCGTCGAACCATTCCGGGGTTCCGACCGTGATCTGAGCCGGTCCGCCGGAATGCAGGATCAGTAGCCAGCTGCTGTCGCCGAGTGGTCGCCCGGCACGCGTGTGCGAGCGGACGTCGGCGCCGTCTATCCACGCTTGCACTGTTCGGTTGCGCTCGTCGTACCAGGCGCTGTCGTCGAATTCGGTTCCGGTGGAGTCGAACCAGACGAGGTCGGGATGGTCGATGCGTCGGCGCCCCTCGAAGAACTCAGGTTGCCGGAGGGCAGGTGCCGATCTGCGCAGTGCAAGTGCTCGGGAGACAAAACTGATCAGGGTGGGATCCGCACTCGACCAATCGAGTGCCCACGACTGTGCCGGCGTTGCATGCGTGGGAACGCAATACGCGTTGTTGTTGCCGCCGAGGCTGCGTCCGAACTCGTCGCCTGCGGTCAGCATCGGTGTGCCGGTGGAGAGGACGAGTGTTGCCAGGAGTGCCCGGACGTGTCGCCGTCGGGCTTCGATGACGTCGCTGTCGTAACTGGGGCCTTCGATCCCGTGGTTGAACGAATCGTTGTTGTCGGCGCCGTCACGGTTGTCCTCACCGTTGGCCTCGTTGTGTTTCGTGTTGTACGACACGAGATCAGCCGCGGTGAAGCCGTCGTGGGCGGTCACGAAGTTGATCGATGCCCACGGCCGCCGACCGTTGCCGGCAAAAACGTCCTCCGAGCCTGCGAGTCGTGACGCAACTTCCCGGACGCTGGAATCGCCGTTCCAAAAGCGTCGAATACTGCTGCGGTACTTGTCGTTCCACTCGGACCACTGCAAGCCGAAGTTGCCCACCTGATAGCCGTCGCCGGTGGCGTCCCACGGTTCGGCGATCAATTTGCGACGCGTCAGGACGGGGTCGGACGAGATCGCCGAGAGCACGGCAGCTCGCGAATCGAAGGCCGCGCCGCGTGGTCGTCCCAGCGCGCTGGCAAGGTCGAAACGGAAGCCGTCGACGCCCATCTCGTCGGCCCAGTAACGCAGGCTGTCGGTAATCATGCGCACCGAGACAGGGGAGGAGGCGTCGACGGTATTGCCGCACCCGGTCAGGTCGATATCGCTGCCGTTTTCGCTCAGGAGGTAGTAGCCGCGCGCATCCAATCCGCGCCAGCTGACGCTGATTCCGTCGACGCCTTGCTCACAAGTGTGGTTGTAGACGACGTCGAGAATCACTTCGATTCCGGCGTTGTGCAACGCGTCGACCATGAACCGGAACTCGGAGACCTCGTTGCCCGGGGTAGCCGCATATCCGGGGTGCGGCGCGAAGTACGACGCCGTCGAATAGCCCCAGTGATTGCGCATTCCGCGCGACCGAACGCTGTCTTCGGTCAGAAATGCTTGGACGGGAAGCAGTTCCACGGCCGTGACGCCAAGGCCGACGAGATAGTCGACGATGGCTGGGGCGGCAAGCCCGAGATATGTTCCGCGGTGTGCGATCGGTACGTCGGGATGAGTGGCGGTGAAGGCGCCGACGTGGAGTTCGTAGATCACCGTCTCCTCCCACGGTGTCTCGAGTCGATGGTGCGGCGGTGTCAGGCCGGCCGTCACGACGCAGACGGGGACGTGGCCGAGCGAGTCGACCGTCGACGGTTCGCCGAACGGATCGTGTTGGTAGTCGCGCAGCGCTGCAGCGTCGCCGAGGTCACCTTCGATGCGGCGCGCCCACGGGTCGATCAGAAGTTTGTGGGGATTGAACCGCTGACCTGTCCGCGGACTCCACGGTCCGTCGGCGCGGACGCCGTAACGTTGCCCGGCCCCGACGCCGTTGATCACTCCGTGCCAGATTCCGTACGTGTGTTGGCGGAGGTTCACACGCTGTTCTCGGCCGGCATTGTTGATCAGGCAGATCTGTACCGCCGTGGCGTCCGGCGAATGGACGGCAAACTGGGTTCCGCCGTCGACGACGGTCGCTCCGAGTGGGAACGGAGAACCCGGAAGTGGGGTGTGAGATTCATCTAGAGGCGACACGCAAGTAGATCCTGCCGTGGATGGCCGGAGAATGTGCGGGAAGATGGTCGGGTGCCAACACCTGATCCTGACCTGCTCATCGATTTCGACAACGTTCTCATCCGCCGCGGCGGGTCCACTCTTGTGGGTCCGGTGACGTGGAAGGTGGAGCTCGACGAGCGATGGGTGGTGCTCGGACCGAACGGTGCGGGCAAGACGTCGCTGCTGCGTATCGCGGCCGGCGAGGTGTTTCCCACCAGCGGTACCGCGCATCTGCTCGGCGAGGTGCTCGGCCGCGTCGACGTCAACGAACTCAAGCCGCGCATCGGCCTGTCGTCGTCCTCGCTGGCCAACCGGGTGCCCGCCGACGAGAAGGTCAGCGACCTTGTTGTCTCGGCTGGCTATGCGGTTCTCGGCCGCTGGCGCGAGGAGTACGAGTCGATGGACACATCCCGTGCCGTCGAGATGCTCGAGAGCCTCGGCGCCGAACATCTCGCGGACCGCACGTACGGGACTCTTTCCGAGGGCGAACGTAAGCGAGTGCTCATCGCGCGTGCCCTGATGACCGATCCTGAACTGCTGTTGCTCGACGAACCCGCAGCCGGCCTCGATCTTGGTGGCCGCGAAGAACTGGTCGCCCGCCTCGCTGTACTCGCGGCCGATCCCGACGCGCCCGCCACTGTCCTGATCACCCACCACGTCGAGGAGATCCCGCCGGGATTCACTCATGCCCTCCTGCTCAAGGAAGGTGGCGTCGTGGCGCAGGGGCTGCTCGAGGACGTCATCACCGCCGAGAACCTCAGCAACGCGTTCAGTCAGTCGATCACCCTCGATCAGGTCGACGGTCGGTACTTCGCGCGTCGTACGCGAGCATCCGGAGCGCACCGGGCACCCGTGACGGTGTAGGTTCCCGAAACATGGCTAACGAGTTTGCGGACGCTGTCCCCACACCTAAGGACGCATCGACGGTGATTCTGGTGCGCGACGCGGAAAACGCGGCATCGGGCATCGAGATATTCCTGCTCCAGCGGGTGAAGGGGATGGCGTTTGCCGGCGGGATGACCGTGTTCCCCGGCGGCGGCGTCGACAAATCCGACGGCACGGCCGAGGTCGAGTGGGCGGGCCCGTCGGCTCAGTGGTGGGCGGAGCGTTTCAGCACCGATGTCGCGCGGGCCAAGGCGCTCGTGCTGGCAGCAGTCCGCGAGACGTTCGAGGAATGCGGTGTCCTGCTCGCCGGGCCGAGTGCGGATACCGTCGTCGCAGACACGTCCGGCTACTCGGCGTCGCGGGTTGCTCTCGAGAACCACGAACTCACGTTCAGCGATTTCCTGAAGCAGGAGAATCTGGTTCTGCGTACGGATCTGTTGCGTCCGTGGGCGAACTGGATCACCCCGATCGGTGAGGCCCGTCGATACGACACTCGCTTCTTCGTGGCCGCCTCACCCGAGGGCCAGGTGGCCGATGGAGTTACCTCCGAGGCAGCCGAGGTTCGCTGGCAGAGTCCGCAGGACGCGCTGGACCATTGGCGCGCCGGCGACAGTATCCTGTTGCCGCCCACCTGGACTCAGCTGACGGAGTTGGCGAAGTACAACTCCGTTGCCGACGTCCTGGCGGCCGAACCCGAGATTCCGATCATCCTCCCGACGCTCTACCGCGACGAGACGACGTTCCGGATCGACTTCCCGAATCAGGATGACTACTACATCCCCGGGCCGCATCCTTGGGCTGCCCGGCCCGCCAAGTAATCTCCAGGGCATGTCTGAATTTGTAACTCTCGAGGTTTCCGACGGTATCGGCACGATCCGTCTCGCGCGCCCCCCGATGAACGCTCTGAACCGTCAGGTCCAGGACGAACTCGCGGTCGCGGCACGCGCGGCGGCAGTCGATCCGGCAGTGAAGGCCGTCATTATCTACGGCGGCGAGAAAGTCTTTGCTGCCGGTGCGGACGTCAAGGAAATGGCCGAGATGGACTTCGCTCAGATCAGTGACGCGGTGGCCGGAATCCAAGCCGGAATAGGCGCCGTCGCCGCAATCCCGAAGCCGACCGTTGCAGCGATCACCGGCTATGCCCTTGGCGGCGGACTCGAAGTTGCACTCTCCGCGGACCGTCGTATCGCGGGAGACAATGCCAAGGTCGGCGTACCGGAGATCTTGCTCGGCATCATCCCCGGCGGCGGCGGCACCCAGCGATTGGCCCGTCTCATCGGACCGGCCAAGGCCAAGGATCTGGTGTTCACCGGCCGTTTTGTCGGCGCTGACGAGGCGTTGGCAATGGGCTTGATCGACGAGGTTGTTGCGCCGGACGACGTGTACACCGCTGCCCGGAAGTGGGCGTCGCAGTTCGTGGGCGGCGCATCGCGTGCGATTGCGGCTGCGAAGGCTGCTATCGACGAGGGCCTGAACACGGACCTGGAAACGGGCCTGAAGATCGAGCAGCATCTGTTTGCAGGACTGTTTGCGACCGAGGATCAGTCGATCGGCATGGCGTCGTTCATCGAGAACGGTCCAGGCAAGGCCGAGTTCACAGGCCGGTAGGCTTCCCTAAATTAGAACTTGTTCATCTCTTACCAGCGAGTAGGATAGCCGAATGACTGCCAGCCCCACTGACGACGACATTGCCACGCCGCCTGCTGCCGAGGAAGCAGTAATGGACCCCGCGCCGCGGCCGCACGCCACGGCCGAAGAGGTCGAGGCCGCTCGCAAGGACACCAAGCTTGCTCAGGTGCTCTACCACGACTGGGAAGCCGAGACCTACGACGACAAGTGGTCCATCTCGTACGACGAGCGCTGCATCGACTACGCCAGGGGCCGGTTCGACGCCGTCGCCGGTGATCAGCCGCTGCCGTACGAGCGGGCACTGGAACTGGGTTGTGGCACCGGCTTTTTCCTCCTCAACCTGATGCAGGGCGGGGTTGCCAAGACGGGTTCGGTCACTGACCTCTCGCCCGGCATGGTCAAGGTCGCGATGCGCAACGCCGAAAACCTCGGTCTGCCCGTCGACGGACGCGTCGCCGACGCCGAGACCATTCCCTACGAGGACAACACCTTCGACCTCGTGGTCGGACACGCTGTGCTGCACCACATTCCCGACGTGGAGAAGTCGCTGCGCGAGGTTCTTCGTGTCCTCAAGCCCGGTGGGCGCTTTGTCTTCGCGGGGGAGCCGACCACCGTCGGTAACTTCTACGCTCGCTGGCTCGGCCGCGCGACGTGGGAAGCCACGACCACGGTGACCAAGCTGCCGTTCCTCGCCGACTGGCGTCGTCCGCAGGAGGAGCTCGACGAGTCCTCACGCGCCGCCGCTCTCGAAGCTGTTGTCGACATTCACACGTTCGACCCGACGGACCTCGAGAACATGGCGAAGTCCGCCGGCGCCGACCAGGTTCACGCCGCCACCGAAGAATTTGCCGCAGCACTGCTCGGGTGGCCGGTTCGCACCTTCGAAGCCGCAGTTCCGCAGGAAAAGCTCGGTTGGGGCTGGGGGCGCTTCGCTTTCGGTGGTTGGAAGACCCTCAGTTGGGTCGACGAGAAGATTCTGCGCCACGTCGTACCGCGCGGCTTCTTCTACAACGTCATGATCACCGGCGTAAAGCCAGGCAACTGAAACATTGGGTTATGACTTCACCCTCGCTGACATCGCCTATCTGGAAAGTGATTCCGGCATAGCGGCATTGGCCGAGATGGAACAGTTCGAGCTGTCCACGCGTACGCGTCTGGCCGACATCGGCCGGGCGCGTACGCGTTTCGGCGACCACATGCCCGCGCTTGTCGACACGGTTCTGCTGCGCCGAAAGGCGGCTGCAAAACTCCCCGGCAGCGGGGGCTGGTTGTTCACCGACGACGCGATGCAGCAGGCCACCCCGGCGGCTGTCGCAGATCACCGTGCGAAGCGACTTGTCGGGCGCACGGTGCACGACGTGACGTGTTCCATCGGTGCGGAACTGCACGCCCTCACCGGCGTTGCGGATCGGGTAATCGGTAGTGACATCGACGCCGTCCGTTTGGCGATGGCCCGTCACAACGTGCCGTCGGCGGCGCTGTTGCGGGCTGATGCTTTGCGTCCGACAACGCGCGACACCGTGATCCTTGCCGACCCGGCACGCCGTTCGGGTGGCCGACGAACACACGATCCGGCCGCATTGATGCCGCCGCTCCCGGATCTGCTCGATGCGTACGACGGCCGCGACATTGCCGTGAAGTGTGCTCCCGGACTCGATTTCGACAACCTCGGCTGGAACGGCGAGGTCGAGGTCGTCTCACTCGACGGCGGTGTCAAAGAGGCCTGTCTGTGGTCGGCGGGACTTACCGAGGCGGGCGTGACCCGTCGGGCATCGGTACTGCGGTCCGACGGCACCGGGTGGTCGGTGACCGACGCCGAGGACGACACCATCCCCGAGCAGGAACCGGGAGAGTGGATCATCGACCCGGACGGCGCCGTCGTTCGCGCGGGCCTGGTGCGCCACTACGCGGCCAGACATGGTCTGTGGCAACTGGACCCACGGATTGCGTATCTCACCGGAAACAGTGTCCCCGAGGGTGTTCGCGGATTCCGGATTCTCGAACAGATCAAGTACTCCGAAAAGCTGTTGAAGCAGACTCTCTCGAAGCGCGACTGCGGCGTCGTCGAGATCCTGGTTCGTGGTGTCGACGTCGATCCGGCAGTGCTGCGTCCACGGCTCAAACTCAAGGGTTCTGTGTCGCTGAGTGTGGTGATCGTGCGCATCGGACGCTCGGCGTCGGCTTTCATCTGTGAGGCGTCGCGCTAGCCCTGAGTCGTCGCACAGCTCACTTGAAGACGAACAGCTCACCGATTGCGCTGGGCGTCAACACTTCACCGTTCGGGCCGACGGAGGTGCCGACGGTGAAGCCGACCGCGCCTGGCAGGGTGTTCTGAGCAACGGTTTCACCGGATCGGGTGTCGAACGTGATCAGGCTCAGCCCGTTGTCGCCTTCGCGGACGACGGTGTACCCGGTGTCCCCGGCAGTTTGAGCCGGAACACCCAGCTGCAGTAGATCCTTGCGCTCCCAGACGAGTTCGGCGTGATCGCCCTTGTCCTGGACGGCAAGCAGGTGACCGTCGGCAGCTCCGGCGGGGATGATCAACCCGTCGTCGGAGGTGGAAGGGCTCCCCGCGGAGTTGAAGCCGATGTCGTAACTCCACACCGGGTCGCCGGTTGCGGCATCGATCGCCCACAGCGTTCCGTTGTTGTCGGTGGTGTAGACGGTGTTTCCGTCCTTCGACAGGTCCGGGCTCGACGCGGTTCCGCCGGGCAGTGCGTCGGTGGACCACTCCGGGGTGATCGAGGGATTGTCGCCGCCTGTGTACTTCATGGCGACCAGATCGGCGGCCTGGGAGTTGGGCCCGTAAAACGTGAAGTAGAACGTGCCGCTTTCCAGATCGATTGCGGGGGTGTTTGCCACCGGGCAGCCCGACGTGCCGAGGAAGCACTCGTCGAGTCCCTGGTTGTCGGGAATGAGTTCGGCGTTAGTCTGCTGCTCGAACGTCGGCGGCGGAATCAAATTGAACGACGAGACAACCTTGGCGCCGGTCTGGGGATTGAGCACGTTGATCTGGCCGAGCTGTGTGATGAACAGCAGATTGCCGTCGCCCGTGAACTGCGCCGACAGGGGAGTGCCGACAACAAGTGTGCGCCAACGCAACTGGCCGTTGCGGGTGTACGACGCCATCGCCCCGCTTTCACCCACGTAGACGTTGGTCGCGGTGTCCACGATGGGCGTCGACGCGGCAACGCCGTCGTTCATCCGGGTGCACCACACCTTGCGGCCGGTGTCGAGCTGAAACGAGAAGAGGTTGCAGCCGTTCTCGGCGCGCGCCGTCACGAAACTCTGGCCGTTTGCTCCCACGGACGCATACGCGGCAATGGGGCCGCCGAGTGGACGCGACCACGCGAACTCGAGATCGCGGGAACCCGTGACCTCGCTGGTGTCGCTGTTTCGGGCGTCGGCGTGCATCGCCGGCCAACCGGCAGTTGCGTAGCGGTCGACGACGGAACTCTCGCTTCCACAGCCGGCAGCCATCACCGTAGCGATCGCCGCCATCACCATCACGGACGACCGTAGGACCCGCCGCATCTCACATCTCCCTGCCGCTCGCGAAAGTAGTTCGGACCAGAGACTATCCCGCCGTAGGCAACGTGACGGGGCACACCCCGAGGGTCGGTGCGTCGACTGCCCGTACTCTGAATACTCATGACGAGCATGTGGGGCGCACCGTTGCGCACTCGGTGGCGGGGATCACGCCGAAACGACAGCGATCAGGCCAAGTTCCTGACCGTCGATTCCCTCAAATGGGTTCTGGCGAACAAGGCATATACCCCCTGGTACCTGGTGCGGTACTACCGTCTTGCCAAGTTCAAGATGGCCAATCCGCACGTGATTCTGCGCGGCATGGTGTTTCTCGGCAAGAACGTCGAAATCCACTCGACTCCCGATCTGTCCCGCCTCGAAATCGGGCGCTGGGTCCACATCGGCGACGGCAACGCGATCCGCTGCCACGAAGGCTCCTTGCGCATCGGAGACAAAGTGGTCTTCGGCAAGGACAACGTCGTCAACACGTACCTCGACATCGAAATCGGCGCCTCGACGCTGGTTGCCGACTGGTGCTATATCTGCGACTTCGACCACCGCATGGACGACGTCAACACCCCCATCAAGGATCAGGGCATCGTGAAGGGCCCCGTGCGCATCGGTCCGGACACCTGGGTTGCCGCGAAGGTCACCGTCCTGCGTAACACCCGCGTCGGTCGGGGTTGTGTTCTCGGAGCGCACGCCGTAGTCAAGGGGGACATCCCGGACTACAGCATCGCCGTCGGTTCCCCGGCCAAGGTCGTCAAGAACCGTAAGGCCGACTGGGAAGCGGGCGCAGCGGACCGTGCCGAGTACATCGCGGCCCTCGAAGACATCGCGCGGAAGAAGGCAGCCGCCGAGGCGGACAAATCTGTCAAGAAGTAGAGCGTGACGCTCGGGAGGGGAGTGCGGCATGAGCGAACAGACACCCGATTGGGTTGTGGAGCACCGACGCGAGTTGGTGACCTTCCTGGACGGTCTCACCACTGCGCAATGGGACACGCCCTCGCTGTGTGAGGGGTGGCGTGTGCGTGAAGTGGTCGCGCACATCACCATGCCGTACCGTTATCCCGCTTCGCGATTCGTACTCGAAATGGTGAAATCGCGCGGTAACTTCAACCGCATGTCCAACCGCCGTGCGCTTGCGGACGCACGCGATCTGACCGAGCAACAGCTGCTTGGCTCCCTGCGCGAGCACGTCGCATACCCCTGGAAGCCGCCCGGTGGCGGCTTCGACGGGGCGCTGTCCCACGACGTCATTCACGGCCAGGACATCCGCGTTGCCCTCGGCGACGACTACGTCGTACCGGAGGACCGCCTCAGTCGTGTTCTGGGCGGCTTGTCACCCAAGAACGTGAAGTACTTCGGCGCAGACCTCGAAGGCGTGCGTCTGCGCGCTGACGACCGGGACTGGGAATTCGGCGCAGGCGCCGAAGTGCACGGCGCCGCACAGGACTTGCTGATGGTGCTGTGTGGCCGCATCCTGCCGCCGGGCCATCTGCTCGGCGACGCGCGGATGCGGTTCACGTCAGCGTCCGGGTAGCGGGCGCTCCGGAATCACCGGGCGGGCCAGGGGATGGCGCACCCGACGCTTGGCTCCCGCGTACACGTGCGCGGTTTCCTCGGCCACTTGATGCCAGTCGAAGTCCGAGGTGAGGCGTGCCCGCGCTGCGACGGCGCGTTCCTGAGCGCCCGCCGGGTCGTCGAGCACTTCGCGTACGGCCGACGTCAGTCCCGCAACATCGCCGGGTTGGAAGGACATACCGGTTACGCCGTCGACAACGGCTTCGCCCAATCCACCTGCAGTAGAAGTAATCAGCGGTGTACCGGCTGCTGCGGCTTCGAGAGCGATGATGCCGAACGGTTCGTACCGTGACGGCAGAACTATGGCGTCGGCGCCGTGCAGCCAACTCAGAAGCTCGGAGTGGTCGAGGTTGCCGAGAAAGTTGACCGACCGCACGACGCGATGGGTGCGCGCCTGTTCGGCGAGCCAGCCGAACTGAGTGCCCTCGCCCGCGACAGCGAGTGTGGTGCCGGGATGGCTACGACGGATTCGCGGCAGCGCAGCAATAGCGTCCTGGACACCTTTCTCGTATTCGAGGCGTCCGACAAAGAGTAGTTTCGGTGGCCCCGACCTCGGTGCACGTTCGCGAAAGTTCCACGTGGTCAGGTCAATTCCGTTGCGGATGACCGTGAGCGGCGGCAGTGAAGGGCCGTAGAGCTCGGTAACCTCGTCCTGCATTGACGCGGAACATGTTATGAGAGCGTCGGATTCGTTGGCCAGCCACCATTCGACGGAATGGACCTGACGGTTGATGCGTCCGGAGATCCAGCCGCTGTGCCGGCCGGCTTCCGTGGCGTGGAGCGTGGAAACCAGTGGCACGTCGTAGAATTCGGCCAAGGCGATTGCGGGGTGAGCGACCAGCCAGTCGTGGGCGTGAACCACGTCAGGCTGCCAGCCTTCGCCGACGCCGGGCTTGTGCAGCGCCGTTCCGGCTCTGACCATCGCGTGACCCATCGCGAGTGTCCAGGCGAGCATGTCCTCGCCGAACACGAAGTGTGCTGGGTCCTCGGCAACCGCGACGACTAGCACGCCTTCGGAGATGTGCGTGACCGTCGGGTGCGTCGACGCGTCGGTACCGGACGGACGACGCGACAGAACAACCACCTCGTGCCCGGCCGCGGCCAGTTCGGTGGCGAGATGGTGGACGTGCCGACCCAGTCCGCCGACCACAACCGGGGGGTATTCCCACGAAACGATGAGAATTTTCACGAGATGCTCCCGTTTGCCAGTTCGCTCTGGGGCAGACGCCGTGCGTCGAGGCCGGGGAACAGGCCGTCCGCGCGATTCCAGCCGTCGGCGAGGCGGGTGGCAACCGCATCCCTGCCGGAGACCACGGCGTCGGCGATCTCCCTGGTTGCGTGAGCGTGCTTGTGTGCGCGTTCGCGCGCATACCCCGCTGCGGAATCCTTGCTCACCATGAACGCCCAATCGCTCGACACTGTCATCAGTGTCTCCCGAAGCACCTGATCGTTTACCCGGTTTCGCAGTTCCGGACGTCCGGGGACATTGTCGTGCCCACGAGACTTGTCCACCGCATTCAGTGCCGTGTCGACAACTTCGGTGTTGAGTTGCACGAGATCACTGACCTGATCGCCCGCCCACACTCGCCAGTCCTTGCCAGATCCCCACGACGAATCCTCCAGTTGCACAGGCTTACCCACGTATCCGGCGGCCTGCGCATCGCCTAGGGTTCCGACGCGGATGCCCGCCTCTGGTAGGGCGCGCAGAACCTTTTCGAGCCACTGCGGACCCTCGTACCACCAGTGCCCGAACAGCTCGGTGTCGAACGCCGCGACCACCAGTGCGTCGCGCCCGATGCGCGCGGATTCCGATCGCAGTCGCGCACGGACGGCCTCGACGAAGTCGGTGACATGCTTGTCGACGGCGGCCGCTGCGAGGTCCGGATCGTAGGGAGCCTTGTCAGCGGAGTCGACCGTTCGGCCGGTGACCCGGGACGGTTTCAGGCCGGTCTCGTGGTCGTACGTGTGGAAATCGCGGTACGCGCCGTGGCCGGGATATCCGGATTTCGGAGACCAGACGCGGTAGCTGACCTGCAGGTCGCGGCCGAAGGCCACAACATCGGAGTCGCGGACCGGGCGGCCGAGGGTGGTGTCACCGCGCAGGGCAGGGCCGTCGACCATGAAGTGTGTGACGCCGGCTTCGGCGTACCCACGTTCCATGCCGGGGGTGTACCCGCATTCGGGTCCCCAAATGCCGGTGGGAGTGTGGTTCCACCGCGCCTGAGCGTCGGCGAGGCCCTCGCGGAGGGAGAACGCGCGCAGCCGAGGATCGAGAAGCGGCTGGAACGGATGAGCCAGCGGGCCCCCGAGCAATTCGAAGGCGCCGCGGTCGATGAGATCGCGGAAAACCGGGGAAGCGCCGTGCTGCCAACGGGTTTCGAAGTCTTCCAATGCTGCGGCAGACGCACGGTGCTCGCGCGTGCCGAGTTCACGGTGCGCCGCGTCGGGCATCCCGGCCGCTTCGTGCGCGCGGATCTGCCAATTGCCGAGCCAGTGGTGCATCCCGGCGAGGCAGTGTGGATCGTCGAGCTGTGCCGCGAGTACCGGCGTGATTCCCAGCGTCAGAAGGTTGGATCGACCTTCGTCGGCGAGGCGTCGTAGCGCCGCGGTGAGGGGGAGGTACGACCCGGCCCACGACTGGTAGAGCCATTCTTCGCCGACGGGCCATCGCCCGTGGTTGGCGAGCCACGGCAGGTGCGAGTGCAGGACCAGGGCGAACATCCCCGGTTCTCGGACGGGTGTTGCGTTACTCACTCGGCAGGATCTTTCACTGCGGGGTCTTTGACAGCGGCGTCTTTCACGGCAATTGCGACGAGGTCGAGGCTTGCGTCGATGTCGGGGACGGCGAGCGTGAAGTCGTCCACGGTGATGCCTTCGACGTCGCGGGTCAGGTCCGCCGGCCATGGCTCACCGGCGAGGGCACGGTCGATCTGCGCATTGATGAACGATCCGCCGTGTTTGGCGTCGAGGTCCTTCAGTCGCGGGCCGTGATGGACACCCGTCATGAGTTGGACGCGGAATCCGGCGTCTACCAGGAGTTCCGTCATCTCGTCTGCGTTGAGTTCGCGGGTGTGAAACGGGTTGAGCGGTGTGTCCCGGCCCGGGGAGAAGGTGATCCGATTGGGGGTGCTGATGAGAAGTTCGCCGCCAGGAGCCAAGACTCGGAAGCACTCGCGCAGGAATTGTCCCTGGTCCCACAGGTGCTCGATTACCTGGAAGTTCACTACTACGTCCACCGAATTGTCTTCGAGTGGCAATTCGGCGAGATTGCCGTGGACCATCTCGACGCGGGGGTAACGAGCGCGGACGTGTTCGACGGCGGAGATGTCGTAATCGAGACCGGTGACCTTGGTGGCGACATCGGCAATCATGTTGGCGCCGTAGCCTTCTCCGGAACCGGCTTCGAGCACGCGGCGATCGGTGCAGCGTTCCAGCAACGCGCGGTAGACAACTTCGTGGCGCCGGAACCAGTAGTTCTCCTCGGGAATTCCCGGCACAGTTCGTTCGCCCGTCAGGGGCAGGGGTGCGTCCTCGTGGTTGCTGACACTTGTTTCACTCACCTCTGGGAGATTAGTGCCAAACGGATAGAACGTGTTCACGTGGTCCAGATCACAGCGATAATTTGCACTCCGTGCCGTTATGGTGAGGGTGGTTCCACGTTAAGTTACCGACGGGTAACTTAACGTGAGGTAATCTAACGCACAGCCGACGTGAGACGAGAAATCCATTTGCGGAATCCCTCGGCCTGCGCGTAGCAACACAGACGATTTATCAGGTGAAATACACACAGGAGGTCGACGAAGACCCATGACGAATATCGTTGTTTTGATCAAGCAGGTCCCCGACACATGGTCCGAGCGCAAGCTGACCGACGGCGACTACACGCTTGACCGTGAAGCCGCAGACGCAGTGCTCGACGAGATCAACGAGCGCTCCGTCGAAGAAGCACTCCTCATCAAGGAAGCTCAGGGCGGTGAGGTGACGGTGCTGTCCGCAGGCCCCGACCGCGCCACCGACGCTATCCGCAAGGCACTGTCGATGGGCGCCGACAAGGCTGTCCACATCAACGACCCCGCGCTGCACGGATCCGACGCCATCCAGACCGCGTGGACCCTCGCAGCCGCACTCGGACAGATCACGTTCGAGAACGAAGAGCCTGCAGACCTGATCATCGCCGGCAACGAGGCCACTGACGGCCGTGTCGGCGCTGTTCCGGCCATCATTGCCGAGTACCTGGGCATTCCGCAGCTCACGCAGCTGCGCAAGCTCGTCGTCGCTGACGGCACCGTCACCGGTGAGCGCGAGACCGACGAGGGCGTTTTCGGCCTCGAGGCTTCGCTGCCCGCAATCGTCTCGGTCACCGAGAAGATCAACGAGCCGCGCTTCCCCTCCTTCAAGGGCATCATGGCCGCGAAGAAGAAGGAAGTTCTCGTCTACACACTGGCCGACCTCGGTGTCGACCCGGAGACCGTGGGTGTTGCCAACGCCGGCACGACCGTGACCTCCTCCACTCCGAAGCCCCCCCGCACCGCTGGTGAGCGCATCGCAGACGAGGGAGACGGTGGCACCAAGATTGCCGCGTACCTCGTCAGCAACAAGGTCATCTGATCGCGCCCTTCTAGGCAACCAGCAGAAAAACTCAGGGAGAGTTAAGTCATGGCAGAAGTACTTGTGCTCGTAGAGCACGCAGAAGGTGCGCTGAAGAAGGTCAGCACCGAACTCATCACCGCTGCACGCGCACTCGGTGAGCCGTCGGCAGTTGTCGCCGGCCCCGCCGGCACCGCAGCCAAGCTCGCCGACGCACTGGCAGCAGCCGGCGCAGAGAAGATCTACGTCGCCGAGTCCGACGACATCGAGGGCTACCTCGTCACCCCCAAGGTCGACGTTCTCGCCGCACTCGTCGAGTCCACCAGCCCCGCAGCGGTCATCACCGCAGCCGGCACGGAGGGCAAAGAGGTTGCCGGTCGTCTGGCCGCACGTCTGGGCTCCGGTCTGCTGACCGACGTCATCGAGATCAAGGCCGACGGAACCGGCGTCCACTCCATCTTCGGTGGCGCGTTCACCGTCGAGGCCAAGGCAAACGGCGACGTCCCCGTCTACTCGGTTCGCCCGGGTGCAGTCGAAGCAGCTCCGCAGGCCGGCGCCGGCGAGCAGATCGCTGTCGAGGTTCCGGCTCAGGACGAGAGTGCCGTCAAGGTCACCTCGCGTGAGCCGATCGTCGGTGGCGACCGCCCCGAGCTCACCGAAGCCAGCGTTGTGGTTTCCGGTGGACGTGGCGTCGGCAGCGCCGACAAGTTCTCCGTCGTCGAAGAGCTCGCCGATTCCCTCGGCGCAGCAGTCGGCGCTTCGCGTGCGGCTGTGGACTCGGGTTACTACCCCGGACAGTTCCAGGTCGGTCAGACCGGTAAGACGGTCTCCCCGCAGCTGTACATCGCACTCGGCATTTCCGGTGCCATCCAGCACCGCGCCGGCATGCAGACGTCCAAGACCATCGTCGCGGTCAACAAGGACGAAGAGGCACCCATCTTCGAGATCGCCGACTTCGGCATCGTGGGCGACCTGTTCAACGTCGCACCGCAGCTCACCGAGGCTGTGAAGGCTCACAAGGGCTAAAAAGCACCACCTGCTGTGCGCCCTTATCAACCCCCAGCGGTTGATAAGGGCGCACAGTGCTTTATTCACCCGGCCTGCATCGGCGCGTCACTTTGCTGATGCCGCGCCGTCGCGTCCGGTCGATAAACCTGGCGCATGACAATTACGTCAGTCCTTCGCCCCGCGAGTGACAATCTCGGCCGTGAGGTCGCCGCGCCGAGATATTCCCTGATCGTCTCCTCCGACCGTGAACATCGAGTGGCCGCGCAGCGCCTTCGATACCGGGTATTCGTCTCCGAGCCCGGATTCTCGATTCCCGCTTCACCTTTCGAGCTCGACGCAGATGCGTTCGACGATTTCTGTGACCACATCCTGGTCTACGACGATCTCACCGGCGATTACGTCGGGTGCTACCGCATGCTCACCCCGGATGCCGCGGCCAGAGCAGGTGGGTATTACACCGCAACGGAATTCGATATCTCGGCTATCGATCCGGCGGCGCGCCGAGTGGTCGAGATGGGCCGCGCATGTGTCGATCCGGCGCATCGCAACGGATCGGTACTCGGACTCATGTGGTCCGGGATTCTGCAGTACCTCGAACTGACCGGCCACGAATGGGTGATGGGGTGCGTCTCCGTTCCGATCACCCCGCACCCCGGTGCCGTCCCCGGCGCGGATGTGCGCGGCGTCCGCGATTTTGTGTTGAACAAGCACGCCAGTCCGTTGGAGAGGCGGGCCGTTCCCCGAAATCCTGTCGTTCTCGGCGGCCGCACACTGGATCAGATCGCACCACCCGCACGCGTGACCATGCCACCGCTGCTGCGCGGATATCTGCGCATGGGCGCCGTGATCTGCGGTGAACCCGCCTACGATCCCGCGTTCGGCGTCGCGGATTTTGTTGCGCTGCAGGGTTTGCACTCGGCAAACAAGAGGTACCTCGATCGGCTTCGATCGGCGGCGTCTACCCAGCAAGGGCTCGCGGGATGACCCCGTACTGGGTGCCGTCGAGCCCCTGCGGCGACGGGTGTCTGCCGTCCGATCCGGCGCGTGTGTCGAATATCACGGTAGGGATTCGAGCGGTGATGGTCGGCTGCGCGTTGCTGACTGCGCCGATACTGTCGGCGGGCTGGCTGCTGCCGCGAACCTGGCGGGCCCATCTGCAGCGTGCGTACTCACGCCTGCTGCTCCGCTGCCTCGGCATGAAACTGAGCGTCGACGATCAGCGATTGGGCAGGCCTGAACCGGACGGGGTAATGGTGGTCGCCGGCCACGTTTCCTGGACGGACGTACTGGTTGCGAGTGCCGTTGCGCCCGCGAACTTCGTCGCCCGGGCGGATCTGCTCGAGTGGGCGGTCCTTGGATCGCTGGCACGTCGGATGCGAGTTGTGCCGATCGATCGCGCTCGGCTGCGTGAGCTGCCCGAAGTCGTCGCAGCTGTGCGCGAGCGCCTGGAACGAGGCGTGCGCATCATGGTCTTTCCGGAGGGAACGACCTGGTGCGGGCGGGCGTACGGCGGATTCCGCCCGGCGATGTTCCAGGCAGCGGTCGATTCGCAGTGCCCGGTCCAGCCCATGGCGATCCGGTACGCCAACGCCGACGGCTCCCTGTGTACTGGCCCGTGTTTTGTCGGCAGCGAGACGATCGGGCAATCCATCGTGCGAATCCTGCGTCAGAAAAGTGTGGAGGTCGAGGTCCGATTGGCGCCGCTCGAAGAGGCAGGGGAGTGCCGGCGCGAGCTTGCGGAGCGGTGTGAGCGGGCAGTACGCGGCACAACTGCTCTGGTGTCCGATCTGGAGATGCGGATCACCGCCGCGCCGGAGGATGTTCGCTTAGCCGGGTAAGCGGCGCGAAGCGAGCCGTCGTGCTGGGCTATCCTGGTCAGGCCATGACTCTGCCTGCACACCGTGTTGACACCGCATTTCCGGTGTACCTCGATCATGCCGCCACCACACCGATGACGGCAGCTGCTATCGAGGCGATGACCGATATCTTCACAACCGTGGGCAATGCGTCCTCGCTGCACGGCTCCGGCCGTGCTGCGCGCCGCCGTGTCGAGGAATCGCGCGAGTCGATCGCGGCCTGCCTGGGCGCTCGGCCGTCGGAGGTCATCTTCACGTCCGGCGGTACCGAGAGTGACAACCTCGCAGTCAAGGGAATCTTCTGGGCCCGCCGTGACGCCGACCCGAGGCGCAACCGAATCCTGGCGAGCTCGGTAGAGCACCACGCGGTTCTCGACACCGTGGAGTGGCTCGAAAAGCACGAGGGTGCCAAGGTCACCTGGTTGCCGGTGGACGCCAACGGAGTAGTCGACCCGCAGACCCTGCGAGACGAGTTGTCGGTGCACGCCGACGAGGTTGCACTCGTCACGATCATGTGGGCGAACAACGAGGTCGGCACCGTCATGCCGATTCTCGAATTGGCCGAGATATCAGCGGAATTCGAAATCCCGATGCACAGTGACGCGGTCCAGGCCGTTGCCCAGTTGCCAGTCGATTTTGCCGCGAGCAAGCTCTCTGCTCTGAGTATCGCGGCACACAAGTTCGGCGGCCCGCACGGCGTCGGCGCACTGCTGCTGGGACGTCAGGTTCCGTGTGTGCCGCTCCTGCACGGCGGCGGACACGAGCGTGATCTTCGTTCGGGAACCCCGGATACCGCGGGCGTGGTGGGCATGGCCGCGGCGCTGCGCGAGAACACCGCGCACATCGATTCCAGTGCACGGGAATTGGCGGAACTACGCGATCGTTTGATCGAGGGTGTTTTCCGGATTCTTCCCGAATCGGTACTCAACGGCCCGACCGGTTCGGACCGTCTGCCCGGCAACGCGCACTTCACTTTTCCCGGCTGTGAAGGGGACTCGTTGCTGATGCTCCTCGACGCTGCGGGTATCGAATGCTCCACCGGTTCGGCGTGCACCGCAGGTGTTGCCCGGGCCAGCCACGTGCTGATCGCGATGGGCGTAGAACCGTCGACCGCGCGGGGCTCCTTGAGATTTTCACTCGGACATACGTCGAGTGTCACCGATGTGGATGCGCTCATCGCAGCGCTGCCACAAGTAGTAGAGCGCGCTCGGGCCGCCGGTCTTGCCGGTGCCGGTTCGCGTGGAGGGGATCGCTGATGCGAGTACTCGCAGCCATGAGCGGAGGCGTCGACTCCGCCGTTGCCGCCGCCCGCGCAGTTGCCGCCGGCCATGACGTCGTGGGAGTTCATCTGGCGTTGTCGACGGCACCTGGCGCTTTGCGCACGGGTTCGCGTGGATGCTGTTCCAAGGAAGACGCGGGCGATGCCAGGCGCGCCGCCGACGTTCTGGGAATCCCCTTCTACGTCTGGGACTTTGCGGATCGCTTCAAAGAAGACGTGATCGACGATTTTGTGGCGTCGTACGCCGCGGGTGAGACGCCTAACCCGTGCCTGCGCTGCAACGAGAAGATCAAGTTCACCGCTCTCGCGGATCGCGCGGTTGCGCTCGGATTCGACGCCGTTGCCACGGGCCATTACGCCCGCCTCGAAGACGGCGTTCTGCGCCGCGCAGTCGACTCCGACAAGGATCAGTCGTACGTCCTGGGAGTTCTGACAGCAGCGCAGCTTTCGCGCGCTATGTTCCCGATCGGCGACACACCGAAGGAGCAGATCCGCGAAGAGGCCGCCGAGCGCGGACTTGCCGTCGCGAACAAGCCGGACAGCCACGACATCTGCTTCATCCCGACCGGCGACACCCGAGCATTCCTCGGCGCCCGGATCGGTGTTCGCCCGGGAAGCGTCGTCGACGCCGATTCCGGTGAGGTCCTGGCAGCACACGACGGCGTGCACGGCTTCACGATCGGTCAGCGTAAGGGACTGGGCGTCGAAGGTCCGGCGGTGGACGGACGCCCGCGGTACGTCACGTCGATCGAACCCGAAACCGGCACTGTCCGAGTCGGTTCGGCCAAGAATCTCGATGTGTGGGCGATCGCGGCGCAGCGTGCGATCTGGACGTCCGGTCAGGCCCCCGAAGGCCCGGTCGAGTGCATGGTGCAGGTTCGGGCTCACGGCGGACTGGCGCAGGCAGTGGCAGAGGCAGTCGACGACGGCACTTCAGGCGGCGGCATCACGATTTCCTTGCGGGAACCGCTGACGGGTGTCGCGAAGGGGCAGGCAGTGGTTTTGTACCGTCCCGACAGTGAACTGGGCGATCAGGTACTCGGCAGCGGCACTATCGCCGGAACCGAATCCGAGCCGAACACACTGTGACACAGCAGGTTTCCATCGGTGGCCTGGTCACCGGAATCGGATCCTGGCCGGGCACGGATGCCCGGGAAAGTGCCGCCACCATCCTCGGTGAGCTCGGCGGGTTTCCGCACCTGGTGGAACTACCGGCACGCGGTCTCGGCGCAGACACAGTGGGCCGAACCGGTGCCGTCCTCGTCGACATCAACCTCGACGCGTCGACGCGCTCGTACCGGGTTGTGCCCCGGCGCGGCAACATCGCCAAGCGCGCGGAGGACTTCCTGAACCAGGATCTCGACGCTCTCGAGGAAGCCTGGGAAGCAGCGCGGCTGGTTGGCGGAGATCACGTGATCAAGCTGCAGGCTGCCGGACCGCTGACGCTCGGCGCCGAGATCGAGGTCGCAAACGGTTCACGTGTGCTCGTGGATCGCGGAGCACTGCGTGACATCGCCGAATCGTTGGGCGAGGGGTTGGCCCGCCACGCCGCCGAGGTGACCCGCCGCACGGGTGCCCGCGTGATCGTTCAGCTCGACGAACCGCAGATGACTGCTGTGCTCGCCGGGTCTTTGCCCGGACGCACGAGAATGGAAAGTGTTCCGGCGCTCCCAGAACCGGAAGCCCTGGCGATTCTGGACTCGGCCATCGAGGGCTGCGGATTGCCGACCATCGTGCACAGTTGCAGCGCGGACCTCCCGTGGGATCTGCTGCGACGCAGCAAGGCGAGTGCCGTGAGCTTCGACCTGTCCCTGATCTCCTCGCGCGACTTGGACGGCATCGGCCAGTTGTTCGATGCCGGCAAGCAGCTGGCGTTGGGTCTGGTTCCCTCCACGGCGCCCGAGAAGCCGCTGACGTGGAAAGAATGCGCAATGCCTGCCGTGACGCTGATCGACCGTCTCGGGTTCTCACGGGAGCTGCTGCAGACTCAGGTGGCGGTGACCCCGCGATGCGGTCTGGCCGGCGCCGGCCTCGACTACGCCCGCACGGCGCTGAAGGTGTGCACCGACGTCAGCAAGGCCTTGGTGGACGATCCGTCGGCGTTCTGACTCGCGGTGCTTTTCTGTCGGTGAGAACCGATATTCTCTTGTCTTGTGAGTGAAACCACCGAGGGAACCGTGCAGCCTGCGCCCAACGAGGCGCGTGAGCAGTGGATGGAGCTGGCCGAGGAGGTCCGTCAGCATCAGTTCCGCTACTACGTTCGTGATGCACCGACCATCTCGGACGGCGCATTCGACACACTGCTCGGTCAGCTCAATGCCCTCGAAGAGCAGTATCCGGACTTGCGGACTCCTGACTCACCGACTCAGTTGGTGGGCGGCGGGTTCGCTACGGATTTCACCTCGGTCGATCACCTCGAGCGCATGCTCAGCCTCGACAACGTTTTCGACGAGTCCGAACTGCGCGGCTGGATTGCCAAGGTAGAGCAGGAAACCGGGCCGGATCTGCACTACCTGTGTGAAGTCAAGATCGACGGCGTTGCGCTCAACCTCGTCTATGAGAACGGCAAGCTCGTGCGGGCTGCCACCCGTGGAGACGGCCGCACGGGCGAATTGGTCACGCTCAACGCGCTCACCATCAACGACATCCCGGAATACCTCACCGCGACGGACGAGTACCCGATCCCCAGCGTGCTCGAAGTGCGTGGTGAGGTGTTCTTCCGCCTCGAGGACTTTGCCGCACTCAACGCGTCGTTGGTCGCAGAAGGCAAGGCGCCCTTCGCAAACCCGCGAAACTCTGCCGCCGGATCGTTGCGCCAGAAGAATCCCGCGGTGACGGCGCGTCGACGGCTCGGCATGATCTGTCACGGTTTCGGCCGCATGGAGGGCTTCGAGCCCGCGTCGCAGTACGACGCCTATGTCGCGCTCGCCGCGTGGGGTCTGCCGGTGTCGACGCACACGTCACGTGTTGTCGGGGCGGACGCCGTCGTGGACAAGATGAAGTACTGGGGCGAACATCGCCACGACGTCGAGCACGAGATCGACGGCCTGGTGGTCAAGGTCGACGAAATGTCGTTGCATCGCCGTCTCGGCACCACGTCACGAGCGCCGCGTTGGGCGATTGCGTACAAGTATCCGCCCGAGGAGGTCACGACCAAGCTTCTCGACATTCGCGTCAGCGTCGGACGAACCGGACGTGTGACGCCGTTTGCGTACATGGAACCGGTAACGGTAGCCGGTTCGACTGTGTCGTTGGCCACGCTGCACAACGGCAGTGAGGTCAAGCGCAAGGGTGTGTTGATCGGTGACACCGTGGTGCTGCGTAAGGCGGGCGACGTCATCCCCGAGGTTCTCGGACCGGTGGCCGACGTCCGCGACGGCACCGAGCGCGAGTTTGTCATGCCGACGCATTGTCCCGAGTGCGACACATTGCTGGCGCCCGCAAAAGAGGGCGACGTCGACGTGCGCTGCCCCAATCAGCAGCACTGCCCGGCGCAGCTGCGTGAGCGGGTGTTCCATGTTGCCGGCCGCGGGGCCTTCGACATCGAGGTGCTCGGATACGAGGCTGCGACCGGTCTTCTCGAAGCGAAGGCCATCGACGACGAAGGTGATCTCTTCTCACTCGACGCCGACACTCTGATCGGTGTGCCGATCTTCCGGACCAACGCCGGAGCGCTCTCGGCAAACGGAAAACGCTTGCTGGCCAACCTGGATTCGGCCAAGGACAAGCCGTTGTGGAGAGTGCTTGTGGCACTGTCCATTCGGCATGTCGGTCCAACGGCGGCGCGAGCGTTGGCGGGGGAATTCGGTTCGCTGCAACGCATTCGGGAAGCGTCGATGGAGCAGTTGGCAGCTGTAGACGGCGTCGGTTCCACGATTGCCGCCGCAGTGGTCGAGTGGTTCACGGTGGACTGGCATCAGCAGATCGTGGACAAGTGGGCGGCCGCTGGAGTGCGAATGGAGGATGAGCGAGACGATTCCATTCCGCGCAACCTCGAGGGCCTCTCTATCGTGGTCACCGGTTCCCTCGAGACGTACTCCCGCGATCAGGCGAAGGAAGCGATCCTCGTGCGCGGCGGTAAGGCAGCCGGTTCCGTTTCGAAGAAAACGGCGTTTGTGGTTGTCGGTGAAGCACCGGGTTCCAAGCACGACAAGGCGGTCGAATTGGGCGTGCCCGTGCTCGACGAGGACGGCTTCCGTCGGTTGCTCGAAGGTGGCCCGGACGCGGTAACACCCACCGAATTGGACGAATAACTACTTCGCTTTGCGATTTCCGAGTTCGGTACGCAGGGTGCAATAGTGACGCCATGATCGAGATTCGCGAAATCCTCCCCAACGAGTTCGACACCGTAGGGGAGCTGACTGTGCAGGCTTACGTGGGTGGCGGATTTGTTGCCGAAGGAACCCCGTACGCGGAGCGTCTGCGCGACACGGCAACTCGGGCGCAGGACGGCCGAGTGCTGGTCGCGGTTCTCGCTGACCGCGTTGTGGGATCGCTCACCGTGGCAGAACCGGGAACGCCGTTCGCGGACGTAGCGCAGGCCGGCGAACTCGAATTCCGCATGCTCGCAGTCTCACCCGATGCTCGCGGATCGGGAGCGGGTACGGCTTTGGTACGCGCCGTGATCGCCGAGGCGTACGACCGTGGCGATCACTCGGTGGTCATGTCGACTCAACCGGAGATGGTCGATGCGCGTCGTATCTACGATCGCAACGGATTTGTCCCTGACCCGGACCGGGCGTGGGAACCGATCCGGGGCATGGAGCTGACCGTCTTGGTGCGCGACCTGGCCTGAGTGGTAACCCAGAGCTGTAGTAACCCAGAACTGTAATAACCCAGAACTGTCGTTGTCAGCTCAGAACTGTCGCGATGATCCCGGCGAGATAACCCAGCCGGGCAATCTCCGACGGCCGGAATTCCGGCCCGCCGGGGCGTCCGAGCATCAGGACTCGACCGCCCGAACCCAATGGTGCGGCGGCGAGGCTGGTGTCCATGTCGCGCCACACCTCGGGCACCCAGTCGGCTTCACCGTCGAGGACTGCCGGCTTCTCGAGGGGCATCCACGGGACCTCGGTGGCGTGAGTTTCGGGTGCGCCCGAGCTGCCGACCACCCGATATGCCCCTTGCGGGCCGATGTCGACGATGACGGACCAACCCACTCGCAGCACTCGCGGGGCGCCGTCAACGAGTACCTGGAGGCGATCGTCCTTCGCGGTGGCGACTGAGTCGATGAGTTCGAGCTCACGGTGGGTGTCGAGGATTCCCGCGTACGGACGGATGGAATCCACCGATACGCCGGGGAGATGCTCGGCTGCCGTGATGAGTGTGTCCGGTAGCGCTCCCGGTTCGACGTCGACAACAAGATCGTCGATGGCAAAACCGTCGCCTCGCTCTACGACGTCGAGGGAGAGAATGTCGGCTCCGACGGAACCCAGTGCGACGGCGAGTGCGCCGAGGCTACCGGGACGGTCGGGCAGACTGACGCGGAGCAGGTATGACACGTTCGTCCTTTCGCTTTCGGTTGTCGCCCGGGTCGTGGTGACTCGCGCTGTACGTCATCTTTGCACTTGTCGCCGTGTCGATGGTCGGCGCCGCGGCCCCGTCACGCCCGCTGTACGAGGTTGTGACATGACCGAAACACTTCGGTCGAACCGGACGTGGCGGTGGACACGCGAGGCGCGACTACAAGTGTGCTGAGCCGAGCAACTAGGCTGGACCGGCAATGAATACGTCCTCTTCCGAAAGGGGCCCCGCGGTGCCTGCCATCTCCCGTGACGAGGTCGCGCACCTCGCGCGGCTGTCCAGACTCGCACTGTCCGACGCAGAACTCGACGAGTTCGCCGGTCAGTTGGATTCGATTCTCAACCACGTCAAGGTGGTCACCGAGGTTGCGGCCGACGACGTTCCGCCCATGGCGAACCCCAATGCCGTCACCAACGTCACCCGACCGGACGTCATCGTGCCGGGGTTGACCCCGGATCAGGCGTTGTCCGGTGCACCCGCAGTCGAACAGGATCGCTTTGCCGTTCCGCAGATCCTTGGAGAGGGCGAATGACCGCCGACCTGACAACGCTGGACGCCTCGGTTCTGGCAGACAAGATCCATTCGCGTGAGGTGTCCTCCGTAGAGGTCACCCAGGCGCACCTCGATCGCATCGCTGCAGTCGACTCCGAGTACCACGCCTTCCTGCACGTCGCCGGCGATCAGGCGCTCGAAGCCGCTGCTGCCGTCGACAGCTCCCTGGCAGCCGGAAACGAGCCCGTATCGCCGCTCGCCGGTGTGCCGATTGCGCTCAAGGACATCTTCACCACCACGGACATGCCGACGACCTGCGCGTCGAAGATGCTCGAAGGATGGGTGGCGCCGTACGACGCGACCCTGACGAGCAAGCTTCGCGCCGCAGGCATTCCGATCCTCGGCAAGACCAACCTCGACGAATTCGCGATGGGTTCCTCCACCGAGAACTCGGCGTACGGCCCGACGCGTAACCCGTGGGACACCACGCGTATCCCCGGCGGCTCGGGCGGCGGTAGTGCAGCTGCGCTGGCGTCCCGTCAGGCACCGTTGGCCATCGGCACCGACACCGGTGGATCCATTCGCCAGCCGGCCGCAGTCACGGCAACCGTCGGCACCAAGCCCACGTACGGAACCGTCTCGCGTTTCGGTCTTGTCGCGTGTGCGTCGTCGCTCGATCAGGGTGGCCCGTGTGGTCGCACCGTGCTCGACACCGCGCTGCTGCACGAGGTCATCGCCGGACACGATCCGCGCGACTCCACGTCTATCGACGCTCCCGTGCGTCCGGTGGTTGCCGCGGCTCGCGAAGGTGCCAACGGAGACCTGCGCGGCGTCAAGGTCGGCGTTGTCAAGGAGCTGCACTCCGACAGCTACCAGCCCGGAGTCATCGCGTCCTTCGACGCGGCTGTCGAGCAACTGAAGGCTCTCGGCGCCGAGGTTGTCGAGGTCTCGTGCCCGAGCTTCGAGTACGCGCTCGCGTCGTACTACCTGGTGCTGCCCAGTGAGGTCTCGTCCAACCTGGCGCGCTTCGACGCGATGCGTTACGGCATGCGCGTCGACGACGGCAACATGAGCGCCGATCAGGTCATGGCAGCCACTCGCGCTGCCGGCTTCGGTCCGGAGGTCAAGCGCCGCATCATGATCGGCACGTACGCACTGTCCTCGGGTTACTACGACGCCTACTACGGCTCAGCCCTGAAGGTTCGCACTCTGATCGCTCGCGATTTCGACAAGGCGTACGAGCAGGTCGATGTTCTGGTCTCGCCGACCAGTCCGTTCACGCCGTGGAAGTTGGGCGAGAAGGTGGGCGATCCGCTCGCGATGTACCTCTCCGACCTCTGCACCCTGCCTACCAACCTGGCCGGCCATTGCGCCATGTCGGTGCCGTCGGGTCTCTCGGCGGACGACAATCTGCCTGTCGGTCTGCAGATCATGGCTCCGGCCATGGCGGACGAGCGTCTGTACCGCGTCGGTGCGGCGTACGAAGCAGCGCGTGGCCCGATCGGTACCGCTGTCTGAGCGAAGATCTCGTGCTTTCGACAATGCCGTCACTGGTTTTTCGGTGGCGGCATTGTCGCGTCTGAAGGTGATCGTCTGAGCGCCGATATTTTCTGCCCCCATCGGGCACACTCGTAGGTGGAGTGTGATCGGGAACACAAGTCCCGATTCGGTCCGTCGTCGTCCGTGCATCACGAATAATTTCGAGGAGTGCTGGTGAAGGTCAAGGCAGCAGTAGTCAAGGCGCCAGGTCAGCCGTGGGAAATCGAAGAGGTCGATCTGGGTGATCCGATTTCCGGAGAAGTGCAGATTCGGCTTGCCGCATCGGGGCTGTGCCATTCGGACGAGCACTTGCGGACGGGTGCAAGCCCGCTTCCCTTCTATCCTGCCGTGGGCGGGCACGAAGGTGCCGGAGTGGTGACCAAGGTGGGACCGGGCGTTACGAGCGTCGTCGAAGGTGATCACGTCGTACTGGCGTTCATTCCGGCGTGTGGACGCTGTCCGTCATGCGCAAAGGGATTGCAGAATATCTGCGACCAGGGTGCGGGTCTGCTTACCGGACAATCGATCTCGGATAATTCGTACCGAGTCACCCTCGATGGTGAGCCCGTCATTCAGATGTGCCTGCTCGGCACGTTCTCTCCGTACGTGACGGTCAACGAGTCCTCGGTGATCAAGATCGAGAAGGACATCCCACTCGACAAGGCAGCGCTGCTCGGCTGTGGCGTCGCGACCGGTTGGGGATCGGCGACGGCTATCGGCGGCGCAAAGGTCGGTGACACGGTCGTGGTTATCGGAGTCGGCGGTGTCGGCATCAACTCGGTGCAGGGTGCCGCGTCTGCGGGCGCGCGCTTTGTTGTTGCGATCGACCCGGTTGAATTCAAGCGGCAGAAGGCCAA
Source organism: Rhodococcus globerulus (assembly GCF_019334125.1). Classification (NCBI taxonomy): domain Bacteria; kingdom Bacillati; phylum Actinomycetota; class Actinomycetes; order Mycobacteriales; family Nocardiaceae; genus Rhodococcus; species Rhodococcus globerulus. The sequence continues at coordinate 1,553,490 of NZ_CP079698.1, read as the reverse complement.
GGAATTCGGCGCAACTCATACCTTCGCTTCGCTCGAGGAAGCTATCCCCGCGATCGGTGAACTCACGTGGGGCAAGATGGCCGACGTCACCGTGATCACTGTCGGAGAGATCCACGGCGACATCATTCAACCTGCCCTCAGCGCCACGGGTAAGGGCGGTCAGGTTGTTGTGGTCGGCATGGGCCACTACGCCGATTCGCAGGTGACGCTCAGCCTGTTCGAGCTGACACTGCTGCAGAAGCGCTTGCAGGGAGCCATCTTCGGCGGTGTCGGCCCGCGTTCCCAGATTCCGAAGCTGCTCGATCACTACCGCAGCGGCGCACTGAAACTCGACGAGTTGGTGACCAACACCTACAAGCTCGAGGAGATCAACGAGGGCTACGCCGACATGCTCGCGGGAAAGAACTTGCGCGGCATGATCATTTACACCGAGGACGATTACTGATCTTTCACTGTCCTTGACTCGGGCTCTCCGGCAGTGGTGCCGGAGAGCCCGATTTTCTGCAAGGATTCTGTCATGACCAACAGCCTCACGGTGATCGATCAGGGAACGACCTTGGACTTCACCTTCGCCGACGCCCTGCGCTACCACGGACCTTTGGCGCCCGGCGGTGTTGCCCACGCCTACAAAGTGCTCGAACGTGCACTCGGAGTCCTGGGGCAGGATGAGCCCGTCGAGCGGCGCGAGCTTGTTGTCACGACATCGCACGGTGGCCCTGGAGTGCGGGACACTGTCGAACTGGTCACTCGCGCAGTCACCGAAGGTCGATACACCGTCGACGGCTCCCTTGCCCGCCCCGAGCGGGGAATTACGCTGGAACTGTACGTATTCCAGATCGACTACCGTGATGAGAGTGTCACGCTGATCCTGCGTGAGGGCTTCGTCGTGGACGAATTCATCGAGCTGTCACGCACTCCCAGCCGAAGCGCCGAAGCAGAGGCCCGGTTGGTGGTGCTCAAGCAGGAGATGACTGATCGAGTTATGGCGCAACCGGCCGACGAGGTCTACGACGTAGTGCCGTCAGGTGTGATCGACCCACCGCAGTAGCGCGTAGAGGAATCGCGTCGAACCCGGCATGAAGTTGTTGCCGTGGTGGTACGTCGGGTCCAGCGTCGTGGCGATGATGCGGCCGGGAGTCGAGGTGGTGTCCTCGAACAGCATCATGCCGGCGTCACAGGGGTTGCCCTCCGCGTCGGGTTCTTCCGAGATCAGCAGTGGCACAACGTCCGCGTCGGTGTGAAGCAGGCCGTGGTGGTGCCAGATCACAGACTTCGTGGTGAGATATTTCCACGATTCGTGATCGTGGCTGCGTGTGCGGATCAACGGGTCCTCGCCGGTTCGCCACCACCAGAAGTTGGTGGGACGCGGGCTCCAGGTCACACCGGGTAGCCATGTGTGTGCGGCGTTCTCACCGAGGACGACGAGGGTGCCACCGCGTTCGGCGACAGCGAGGAACTGGGCGGCGTGCTTGCGGAGAAGCTCGGGATGCAAACGATCGGCCAGGATCAGCGTCGTGACGTCGTCGAGATCGCCGGGCTGCAGATCAGCGAGGTAATGGAAATCCGGCTGGTGCGCGACAACGGCCGGATCCTCGAGGGTCTGCAGATGAAAATGCGAGCCGCCGTGCACCAGAGCGAGATTGCGCGTGGACAGGGGAGCGCGGTCGGTGCGGTTGAATGCTTCGAGGGCGGTTTCGTTGAGTATGGTCATCGGTTTTCCGTTCGGTCGAGCTGGGCAAGCCAGGACAGCAACTGGGGGTAGACGCGTGCCGACGTATTCGGATCGGACTGGAACACAGCCAGATCGATTCCTCCGTGCACCAGCACCTCGCCCTTGCCCAGTGGGTAGACGTAGTCGACCGGCAGTCCGTGGCGGCCGATGTAATTGGTGACGATGGCGTTGTCCGGAAGTTTCTGGCTGTAGCCACGCCCGTAGAAACCGGAGACTTCCTTGCGGAAACTGAGATCGGCCGGGTCGACACCTGCCCACACGGGGTGCGGGCTTCCGGCGGAGATTGCCAGATCCTTGGGGCCGGAGTACTGCAATTTGCGCCACTGTCCCAGGCCGGGAAGGAAATCCGTCAGGGGATGCCCCATGATCGCGATCCGGCCGCCGGCGGTGACGAAGTCCGTGAGGACGTCCTTGCGTCGTTCCAAGTAGATCTGATCGCAGTTGCCGTTGACGATGAGTCCGGAAACAGAGGTCAGGTCCAGAGCGTCGAGTTCGTAGAGGTCTACGTTGCGGACGACATCCGTGTCCGACGTGCCGCCGGCCATGCCGGCGTTGGACCCCATCACGAAGTGCAGAACCGGAGTTGTTGCGTGTAGCGCGGCGGTCATGTGAGTGAGCTTTCTGTGAGGCGAAGGTCGTTTCCGGCCGCCGCAAAATTGTCGTAGCGGGTGTAGACCACGGTGCGCGGATTCCCGCGGTCGTGGACCGTGTCGGTGGCGACATCGATGCCGTAGAGCCGAGAGAGGGTCTCACCGGTAACGAGGGTCGCTACCGGACCGACGACGATCTCTTCGGGACTGAACATCACTACGGCGTCGCCGCCCAGATGAAGTGGGTGATCGGGATGGTGGGTGGTCAGTAGGATGCCCATGCCTTCTGACGCGAGTTCGCGCAGAAGTTGGAGGACGTGCGCTTGGTTTCGCAGGTCGAGCGCCGAGACGGGTTCGTCCAGGATCATGAAGGTGCAGTCGGTGTTGAGTGCGCGCGCGATCAGGACCAGTTGCCGTTGTCCGCCGGACAGTTCGGTGAAGTTCGATGTCGCGAGGTGATCGATGCCGACTCGCTCGAGTACCGTACGGGTCTGGGCCACATCGGCTTTGCGGGGAACCCCGAAGGTCGACACCTTTTTCGCTCGGCCCATCAGCACCATGTCGAAGACCGAGTACGCAAAACTCGACGAGGTAGCCTGCGGAACGTAACCGATGTTCGGGTCGCGGACAACGCGGCCTTCCTGAGCGGTATTCAGCCCGGCAATGCAGCGCAGCAAGGTGGTCTTGCCCTTGCCGTTCGGGCCAAGGATCGAGGTGATCGAGCCCGACTCGATGGTGAGATTCGTGTGGCGAAAAACCCAGTCCCGTCCTGAATACCGAAACCCGAGGTCGATGAGCTCAAGCATCGATGAAGGCCCTTCTGCTCGAATTGCGAAGGAGAACAACAAAGACCGGTGCACCGATGATTGCCGTCAGGATTCCCAGTGGAATCTCGCCTGGACTGATGGTGCGCGAGAGTGTGTCGATGACGGTCAGGTAGGCGGCGCCGAGAACAAACGTCGTCGGCATCGAGATCCGGTGATCCGGGCCGACCCACAGCCTGGCCAGATGCGGGACAACCAAACCGACCCAGCCGATTACACCGGACACCGCAACTGCGCCGGCCGTCATGAACGCCACCATGACCAGCAGCAGCATGCGCAGGCGGTGCGGTTTCACGCCGAGTGACGCGGCATCGTCGTCGCCGAGCGAAAGGATGTTCACCCGCCAGCGCAACCCGAGGATGACCGCGCTGCCGAGAAGGATGGGAACAGCGGCGATTGCCACCTTGCCCATGTCTGCGGTGGCCAGGGAACCCATGAGCCAGAACACGATTGACGGCAGCGTGCTGTACGGATCGGCGAGGTACGTGATCAACGAGACAAGCGCCGAGAAGAACGCACTGGTCACCACGCCACCGAGCACGATCATGAGAATCGAACTGCCGGAACGGGTCTTTCCGATCGCCATCACCATGATCAGGGCGGCGATACCGAAAATGAATGCACCGCCGACCAAGAAAGCTGAACCGAGACCGAGCATCAGGACAAGGACTCCGCCGAAGGATGCGCCGGACGAGACGCCAAGGACCTGAGGGCTCACCAAGGGGTTGCGGAATACGGCCTGCAGTGCGGAACCGCCCAGTGCAAGACCGCCACCGACAAGCATTCCGAGCAGAAGTCGCGGGAATCGTACGCCGAGAACAACTTGCGACTCGACATCGGTCCACGTCTGCTCGAGCGGGATGACCCGATCGATGAGGATGCGGGCGACCTCGTTGACGGGGATCGTGTAGCGGCCGATGGCCAGAGCTGCCAGACCGATAGCGAGGATGCCGAACGTCAGGATCAGCGGAACGGTGAAAGCCCGGTACCGGGAGGGCCTTCCGGCAGTTTTCTCGCTACCGGAAGGTACCGCGTCCGACTCAAGCGCGGAACGAGTCATATCCGGCGCTCACCTGGTTGGACTCGAGGTGCAGGATGCGATCGATCTCGGCGTCGGAAACGTCGTAGGCGTACAACGAGGTGTACGTCTGACGAATACGATTACGCAGATCGAGATCGAGTTTCGCTTCGGGATAGAAGATTTCAGCGACCCAGAGCCACATCAAGTTCGACTCGTTGCACGGCGGGTCCCACGAGAATCCGCCGATGGGCGCCTTGTAGACGCGCTTGTTCTTCACGGCGCTCAGGGATGCCCAGTTGGGGTCGTCGTAGATATCCTGCGGGATTGCTGCGTCGAAGTTTCCGAGAACCAGGACCTCGGGATCCCACGTGAGGATTTGTTCCTTGGTGACGGCGACGCTGGTTCCCTTTCCGGCGCCCCTGGCAACATTCTTGCCACCGGCGAGGGTGATCCAGAAGTCCATGTACGTGTTGTCGGCCGAGACCTTGGTTTCAGGGGTGCTGTAGAAGTACATCGCTCGCGGCGCCGTGGCGGTGTTTGCAGCGGCAATGGATTCGACGGTCTTGCGGTCGGTTGCCATGCGCGCGAGGATTTCCTGCGCTTCGGCTTTCTTGTCGAGGAGGTCTCCGAAGATGTTGATCCAGGCTTCGAGGTCTTCCTGCGTTCCGTACTTTAGGAGGATGAATTTGAGACCCGCGTTGCGCAGCGGCGCCACGATGTCGTCGCCCTTGTCGCCCCACTGGATCACGACATCCGGGTTGAGTGAGAGGATCTGCTCGACGTTCGGAACGAAGTCGGGTCCGGAAACAACTGGGGTATTGAGGAATTCGGGGAACATCACCCCGAGCATGCCGTTCTTGGCCAGCGAGATCGCACTCGAGTTGACGCCGACATTGCGCGAGATCGACTGATCGGAGCCGGCAATCATCGACGGAACCGGAATGATCGCTGACGCGATGCGGCCGACCGGGGTGTCGAAGGTGATCGTGTTCTGGTACTGATCCACGACGGTGAACGGACCGCTTGTGGCGCCGGTCGACGCCGTCTCGGATACCGGTGCCCGAGAGGAGCAGGCGGTAATACCAAATGCGCCGAGTGCTGCTGCTGCGACGCCCATCGAGCGGATGAGTTGGCGCCGCGTCAGGGCACCGGCAAGAGGGGAGGGGGTGTGCTTCGGGGGCATGGTTTCTCCGAAAAGACTTGGCGTGGTGATGGTTATCGAAAACTGAAACAATTTCTAACCGGAATTAAGCTAGCATACCCTTACTAAGGGTTGACTTGCCTAATTATGTGGCGCGATAGACATGGCAAAGACCGCCCGGTCCGTCCGATGGACGGACCGGGCGGTCGTGGTGTCGGTAGTTTCTCCGGTCAGCGACCTGCAAACATCTTGATGCGCTGCTCGCGACTACGTTCGAGGTGAGCCCGCATATGTTCACGGGCGGACTTCTCGTCGCGACCTCGTATTGCCGTCAGGATGTCTTGATGCTCGGAATTCAGTAGATCGGGTTCACCGTAGTTGGAGGGCGGTCCGCTGTCGTAGATCCGCAGTTGGGTGGTCAACCTGATCAGGAGTGACGTGATCGTCGCATTGTGTGCGGACTGCCAGAGTGCTTCATGGAACTTGAAATTGCCGGCCCGAATCGCTGCGCCGTCAGTGGCTGTGCAGCACTGGTCATGAAGACCTTCGAGGCGCGCAAGGTCCAACTCGGTGTGTCGCAACGCAGCTGCCCCGGCGGCCTCGGACTCCAAAGCCACTCGCGCAGCGTAGATTTCGATGACGTCTTCGGGCGTTCCGGATCGCACTCGGAAGCCGCGGGCGGCGCGCTCGAGAAGTCCGTCGTGCGCAAGCCAATTGAGGGCTTCGCGGATAGGTGTGCGCGAGGCGCCGTACGTTTCGCACAATTGGGTTTCGTGCAGCGGGGCGCCCTGGGCAAACTTTCCGTCGAGGATGTCGGCCCGCAACCGAAGGTACTGGCGGGAAGTCTGGTCGGAACGTCCCAGTGCCGCCTCGGGCACCAGTAATTCTGCGCTGGTCGTGGTTTCCTCGACGCCCATGTTTCCCCGTTCCTTCTCCGTGAGTGAAGCGCGTTTGATTATGCCACCGACAACGCATGAGTACTTGCGTATACGCTAGTACTCACTTAGGTTCGTGGGCGTTGGTTTCAGCGCGCTTTGTTCAACTTGCTTGGTTCAACTTGCTTGGTTCAACTTGCTTGGTTCTACTACGGAGAGGTGCTTCGGTGACACAGACATCGGTCACGCCGTTGATCGGCAGTGAGGCGCTTGCGCAGCTGCTGACTGGCAGCGACGTCGTAGTTCTCGACGTCACGGTGCATTTCCCGCCCGCACGATTCGACGGTGATTATCGCCCCGAATCGGGCTACGCAGGCTGGGTCGACGCGCATATTCCCGGATCTCGCCACGTAGATCTCATGACAACGTTCTCCGACCGCGATGCGTCATTGCACTTCACGAAGCCCACGGCCGAGCAATTGTCCCTCGACCTGGCCGCTGCCGGGATCGGTGTGGGCTCGACAATCGTCCTGTACGACCAAGGCTCGATGACCTGGGCCTCGCGGCTGTGGTGGGTGCTGCGTAATGCGGGAATCGACGCGCGGGTTCTCGACGGCGGATTGGCGGCCTGGACGTGGCACGGGTTTCCCGTCGAATCAGGGGATGAAGGAGCACCTGCACACTCTGTTGCGCCGTGGGGCGTTGTCGATCTGGACCTGTGGGCGGATCGAGACGATGTCGCCGCGGTCTCTGCAGGCACCTCGTCGGGCACCCTTGTTTGTGCGTTGTCACCTGAGCAATTTGCCGGAACCGAGAAAACGAGATACTCGCGTCGTGGGCACATCCCGGGAAGCCGGAATCTGTCGGCCAAAAGCCTGCTGGACGACAACGGATTGATGCTCCCTGCCACGGATGTCTCCGTCCGTGCGCGGGAACTGTCGGCGAGCGCCGCACCGATCATCATCTATTGCGGCGGAGGCGTTTCCGCGTGTCTGAGCGCGCTCGGACTGGTGATCAGCGGATACGACGCCATCAAGGTGTACGACGGTTCTCTCGAAGAATGGACCGCCGACCCCACTTTGCCGATGGTCACGGGAATCGAGCCCGCCGAAGGCGATCGATGTCGCGAGTCCTGATCGCCCGGCCCGTACCGACCTCACATTCTCGAAGGAAAATCCATGTCTGACGTCTCTGCTGACACCGTTGCCTCGGCGCTCGAAGCGCTTCGCGCGCAGGTGCCGCTCGTTCAATCACTGACCAATATCGTCTCTGCCAACTTCCTGACCAACGTTCTCTTGGCGGCAGGCGCGAGCAATGCGCATATCGACAATGTCCACGAGGCGGCCGGATTTGCGGCGATCGCCGGGGGAGTTCTGGTCAATCTCGGAACTCCGGATGACGCGACCGCAGCGGCTTTCCGAGTTGCAGCCGAAGCAGCACAGAGCGCAGGCACACCGTGGGTTCTCGACCCGGTCGGTGTCGGCGGATTGCCCTGGCGCAGTGAGATTGCCGTGGACCTTCTTCAGTTCCATCCGACCGCAATCCGCGGAAACGCGTCGGAGATCATCGCGCTCGCCGGTCTCGGCGGCGATACCCGCGGCGTCGACAGCGCATCGGATTCGATCGATGCTGTTCCGGCGGCGCTTGCACTGCTGAAGCACACGGACGCGGTATCTGCCTCGGGCCCAGTTGATTACGTCGTCGGACGTGATCGTGACGGCGTCGTGGTCGGCGTCAAGATTTCGGGCGGCAGCGCACTACTTCCCCGTGTCACCAGCACCGGATGCTCCCTGGGTGGCCTTGTTGCTGCGTATCTTGCGGTGGCACAGACGCCGCTGGAAGGACTTGTTGCAGCCCACACCCACGTTGCGGTTGCGTCCGAGATCGCCGAGGCGAACTCCACCGGCCCCGGATCGTTTGCGGTTGCCTATCTGGACGCGCTCTATGCCGTCGATGCCGACACCGTTCGGGCGCGGGCCCGCGTCGAATCCTTCGAACTGCCGGCTGGAGTGCAGAACTGATGAGCGTCAAGACTTTCTGGTATCTCACCCAGGCCGACGGAGACTACCCGTGGAGCCCCGGTGGGTTATACCCGGTGGACGGCGCGCGCCAGATCGAACTTGCGAAGACGATCGACGACGGCGGATTCGAAGGTGCACTGGTAGCGACCTGGCCGAACGATCCGTTCATTTCCGCGACGTGGGCCGCAGCCCACACCAGTCGCATGAAGTTCCTGGTCGCGATTTACGCGAACATGACGCCGGCACGATTGCTGGCCGAAAAGGCGCTGACCTTCGACGCTTTCAGTGGTGGCAGGTTGATGATCAACTCGGTCAACGGCCGCGAGAACATCCTGACCAAGTACGACATGAACGTCGACCACGATCAGCGGTACGAACTGGGCGAGCAGTACTGGGCTGATTTCCGACGCATCTACGCCGAGGGCACCGAGTCGAACTTCCCCAACACACCGTTGCGGATCGACGCGCCGGTGGGACACCAGGTTCCGCTGTGGGGAACCGGGGATTCGCCTGCAGGCCTGGCAAATTCAGGCAAGGTGCTCGACACGTACCTGGCGATGCTCCGTGAAACGTCCTTCATCGAGGAGAAGTTCTCGGCCGCAAGGGATGCGGCAACCGCCGCTGGACGCGAATTCACAGACTTCGGTGCTTTGACCGGCGTGATCGTCAGGCCTACGAAAGACGAAGCCCTCGAACGATTCCGGTCGCTGTTCGAGAAGACAGGCATCGAGCAGATTGCAGAGGTTCTCGACAACGCGGTGCGTCGACGCACACACGGCGCGCAGGATCTCAAGACCTTCACCGCCCGCGACTCGCAGCGCCAAGGGTGGGTCGATGCAATCGCCGCGGGTCGGCTCCCTGAACCTGAAGACTTGTATGTCGGTGACGGGCTTTATGCCGGCATCACCGCGTGGTCGCCGCTCGATATCTTCGGAACCGGTTCGTCGGCGGTCTACTACGTCGGCGACCCCGATTCGATCACCGATTCGGTGCGTACCCTTCGGCAGCGCACCGGGCTGACCGCCCTCATTCTCGCCGGGTGGCCACTCACCGAAGAAGCAAAATGGGTGTCGGAGTATCTGATTCCGCGGTTCGACGAACTGGACTGATCTGTGCGGCACTCGCGTTAGCGGCGGTGCTCGCGCAGTAGCTGGGTCGGAGTGACGCCGGTCAGTGCCTGAACATCTCGAGACAGATGGGCCTGATCGGCGTATCCGGCGTGCACCGCAAGGTTTGCCAGTGACATGTGCGCGGATGTGTTCGTGCCGCGGGCCAGCATCAGCACGTTCTGCATACGTTGGACTCGCTGGATCGTCTTCGGAGAGAGCCCAGTCGACGCAGCGATTGTGCGGCGGAAATGTCTCTCGGAAACCCCGAGATCCGATGCCACTTCGCGGACCCGTATTTCGGGCGACGCGGTCAACGCTGCGTAGCCGATCTGGGCCGTATCATCGGGACAGATACTCGGCCAGAGGTTTTCGAGGAGTGTTGCGTCGACGCGTGTGCTTCGCAGCGCGTCGGCCAGTATCCGGGCCTGGCGTGACGAGAGAACGTCGCCGAAATCGATTTTGGTGTCCTGCACAATCTCGGCGTCGGTTCCGAGTATCGAACGTAGCGCCGGGGGATTGATACGAACTCCCCACCGGGTCACTCCAGGTGCCGTCGTGACGAGATCTGCGACGGTTGCCGGGCCGACCAGCCAGGCTTTGCCGGTGCTGTCGACGATGAAGTCTGCGCAGAGATCCGGAATGATCCGGTGCGTTGCGACGGGTTCCTCGGATGCCGTGGTCGTCGGCGTCGATTCGGCTGCAGATGATGTGCTTGTCCACAGGCAACTGAAGAAGTCCGTGCCCCTGATGCGTTGTTCGGTGTATGTGTGGCCGTTTTGTTCAAGACCGGATTCTGCACTGCGACTACCGTGTGTGGTGCGAGCGTCCGTGGCAGTCATCTCTTGATCGTCACACACTCGTCGACTACTTTTCGAACCGAAAACAGGAGAACACAGTGTCGGTTTCACCCCGTCTCGACCTCGTCGGAATTGTCACCACCGATCTCGATCGTTCCCTGGCGTTCTACCGCAGTCTGGGCCTCGACATCCCCGAAACGCCGTCCGATGCCCCACACGTCGAGTTCACCTTCGGCAACGGGTTGCGACTGGCGTGGGATGCAGAGTCGACGATCAAGAGTTTCGACCCTGAATATGCGACGGTCGCGGGCCGACACCCCGTGGCTCTGGCTTTCGATTTCGGCACCCCCGCGGCCGTCGACGAAGCTTACAAGCGGATCACCACAGACTTTCCCGGGCACAAGGAACCCTTTGACGCCGTGTGGGGGCAGCGCTATGCGGTGCTACTCGATCCGGACGGAAACACCGTCGATCTGTTTGCCGCGCTCTGACCCAATCATTTTGAGCGCGAGGTATCTTGTCAGAACTCGAGAACGACGAGTGCCACCAGCAGGTTGAGTAGCGTCGCCGATACCGCGAATGCGACAGCGCCGGGTGTCAAAGTTCGAAAGCGGGCGGCGACGAGTGCCGGCAGCACAAGTGTAATTACGACGGCGGTCACGAATATGACGATCCCGGATTGAAAAGGCAGCGCTTGCCAGAGCGCTCCAGCAGCGATCAGGCCTAGCGGCAGGCCGATGACGATCTGCGCCACGGATCCCATGAGGCGTTGGCGTCGATCATGTTTGGGTATGTCAGTTGCCATTGCTCCGTCGACCGCTTCCAGTAGGTGCCGCATGCTGCGACTATGGGAACAGTATGTGGCAGCGCCTGGCAAGCTCCTGTCGCGACCCGGGCGACTCGCGCCGCTGGGTCGCTAAGGCGCTGCAGGACATACGAATTGACGAGACGCATTCCAGAACGGGAAGAGGTTGGTCGTGCTGGCATCGGGGTGGTCCACCCGAGCCAGGTCGTTGAAATCGAGGACGGTTCGGCCCGTGGTGTTGCTGACGCCACATGCCTGCAGGCTCAGCTTCGCGGCGGGGACAAATCCGATACTGCGGGCGTAGGGTCCAAGCAGTCCGGAGTTCACGAAGCTATCGATCGCCTCGCCCCACCGGTTGTACTCGGTTTGCAGGTCGAAGCTGCACGTCGCGCCGAACAACTCGGTGCACGTCGTCGGTTGCCCGTCGATAATGGCTGACGTATCGGCGAGTGGGCGCGAAGTGTCGCCATGTGGCGATCTCTGGGTAACGAGATAAACACCCACGGCCACGACACACACAACCACGACGCTCGTCAGTATTGCCGGCAGTGCCTTCATGATCACGTCCGTCGGCGGTCGCGTTCGCGGGCCTACGTCGACCTGTCCGACCACGCAGCGGCAATCTCCGGGTGAGCGCTCATGATCTCGTCGATGTGCTTGGCGTCAGCTGTGTCAACCTCCGCCCGATGCCGTTGTGCTGTGACGAGTAGCCCGTCGGGATGGCCAGGGGGACCTTGCGCAGGCGCTGGTGCATCCGCTTCCAAGTCTCTGATCAACTCGTCCAAACGTGTCGCGAGGAATAACTGCTTTTCCGTGCTCATAGCCGTCACGTCCATTCGTCTTCGCGCTGTACTCGATCGCTGTGCCCGGTCACCGGCGTTGCGAAACCGGAATTCTCGGCTCTGATTTCGAGTCACTGTCAGTGGGTACCTACTGGATGCCCAGGTGTGGTGTTGTCGACGCGAAAGAGATGCGCATGAACGATCTGACTGTGACTGTCGAACACCTGCGAGCTCTTCTCCGGAGCAACCCGCACGCGGAACTGGTGGCCGTCGACGGCGGTATCGCAGTCTACGAACCGCACGAGGAAGGATTCCAATCCGACGGAATCTCAATCGTGACGCGCGAGCAACTCAGCGAGCGATTGCCGTCCGGCGGAAAATCGCCGGTCGAAGGTGAATTGACATTGGCTGCCGCGTCATTGAGTCAGATGATCGCCGAATTGGGCGGCTGACCACCGCTCCGGGTTCGCGGTGGATCTCGAGGGCTCCCGGACGTTGAGCTGGATCGCCATCGCGGCAGGAGATTTCGGACAGCCCGGGCGGCGTACTCTGGATGACATGGGTCTCATGATCCGGCGTATGCCTGACGGTCCCATGAACGTTTTATCTAAGGGGCGTCCGTCATGGCGCACACAAACACCATCGACTTCGGGATGGAAACGCAACCGCGACACCCCGGTCAACCATTTCCTTCGCCTACCCGAACACCACGGTTCCTACTGCGGGGTCAGGGCGCGGTGAAGTCGCATGTCGACGGTGCTTGGTTCCCATGGACCACCAACGTCACAGCGGAGCTACACGATCTGATATCAGCACTATCGTTGCGTCTAGGGCCGATTACCCGGGTTGCGTTCGACTGGAACACGGTGAGCACTGCGCAGCGTCGTATCGACGAGGTCGACGGCCTCGAAGTTCGAGGTCCGTATCCAGGTCAACCCGTAGATTTGATGTATCTCGACGACATCTACGGTCGGCAACTTGTGTTGATGATGATTCCGCCATACGTCGATCCGGATCGGGCGTACGACATCATGCGCCGTCTGGTGGATCCTACGTGTGGAGACACCTATCGAGTGCCGTGAGTCGGGGTCTGTGTCACAGGCAGCCGCTCACCAGGCGTTGAGTGTGTCGAGGATCTGACCGCGTGCCTTCCAGAGCTCAGAACCCCAGTACGGCCACGAGTGGGTTCCGTTGGACGGGAAGCTGTACGTGGCAGGAATGCCGAGTGTATTGAGGCGTACCTGGAATGCTCGGGTGTTGAGCAAGGCGAGTGCTTCGAGTCCGATTGCGCTACCGGTGTTGACGAAGTCCACTGGTCGTCGGGGTTTGTCGAATTCTCCCGGCAATCCACTCGCCGCCGAGATATACATCGACAGGCCCCTGAGCTCCGGTGCAAAAACGAGGGGATCGTTACGCAACCACGCCGGGTTCCACGGTGGGCCCCACATTGCGTCGACGTTGAAGGATCCGGCGCTGATCATCGCAACCCGGATCGCTTCACGCATACCGGGCGCGGAGATATTGAGGTATCCCGAGAATGATCCAGCGAACTTGAACTGGTCGCGGTGGTAGGCGGCCAGGGTCAGTGCTGCGCTGCCGCCCATCGACAGGCCGAGGACACCGTTGTTGGTCCGCGAGACGCCACGAGTATCGAGGTAAGCAGGAAGTTCCTGGGTGAGAAATGTTTCCCATTTGTATGTGACTGGTTGGCGGTTGAGATTGCTGGTCGAATACCAGTCGGAGTAGAAACTCGACTGGCCACCGACCGGCATCACCAACGTGATGTTGTTGTCGCGGAACTGGTCGAATGCATTTGTCTCGAAGCTCCAGGCATTGCGGTCATTGCGAGCGCGGAGCCCGTCGAGCAGGTACAGGGCAGCGTTGCCGCCGCGAGATGCCCACTGGATCTGAACCTTGATGGGCCCCATCGAGGAGTCGACAAAAACTTCTTCGTAGCCACCGGATTGTGCGGTTCGTGCCGGTGCTGCGGCGGCCACCGAGGATCCGATAAGTCCAATCGCCAACGGAAGCGTCAGGGCGAGTGCCGCGGTTCCGGACCAACGACGTGTTCTGGACCAACGACGTGTCCTGGACTTGCCTTGTCGAATCGGTTCCGTCAACCCTCGTTGGAAAAATCGCATTCGCGCCACTCCCGCCCCTTTAGTGGTGTGCTCGAGAAATCTGGCAGAGCCCCCGAGTTACTGCATTCTCGCGAACTGTCCGGGGGCGGAGTCAATCAATTGCGGATCTGTTACTGCATTGATACCGAAGCGGTTGGTTTGCCGCTACTGGTTCATAGGGGTCGATCAAGAGGAGATCATCGGCCTGCGTCGAGGTCGGCGAGCGGCCAACCCGCCGCCGCCAGGACTGCTGCGACGCGTGCGATGTCCTGGTCGGAAGCGCTTTGGCTTGTCACATCAGAGATTTGGGCACTGATCTCGTCACCTCTGATTACCTGGTCGCTGCTGTCGTCGATCAGTTCGGCCAGTGCAGTACCGATTGCGATTTCGCGAACCTCCGCGTCGGTGAGTCGGCGGCGAAGCAATGCCATGAGAGGGATTCGGTCCTTCGGTGGGATCCCTTCGGGATAACCGACGCGTAGCCACGTGAGGATCGACTGTGCCAATGATGGGATCGGTGCAGGCAATGTGATGACTTTCAGTTCGGTAGGTGCAGGGTTTGGGTTTCAGTGGGGACGATGGTTTCTGTGGGGACGATGGTTTCGGTGAGGACGCTGACGTCGGGTCCCGGAACTTCGGCGGGAACCAGAGCGCCGTCCCAATCAGCGTTGACGTTGCTGGGATCGATGGGTTCCTTGCGGGAGCGTATGTACATCCAGGCGGCCATTGCGATGAGAATCGCAAAGACCACGAGCACTCCGGGCAGTCCACCGACGACATTTACCAGGCCCCAGCACGCGGCTCCCACGAGTGCAGCGGAGGGGAGCGTGATCAACCACGCGATACCCATCCGTCGTGCGACGCTCCAGCGGACTTCGGCGCCTTTGCGCCCGAGTCCGGTTCCGAGGATCGAACCCGTTGCCACGTGGGTTGTAGACAGCGGGAGACCGAGGTGGCTGGAGGTGAGAATTATTGCAGCGGAAGACGCTTCGGCAGCCATTCCCTGAGGTGCGGCAATCTCGACAAGGCCCTTGCCGAGTGTGCGGATAACCCGCCACCCGCCCAGGTAAGTGCCCGCCGCAATCGCGAGCGCACAGGTCAACTTGACCCAGAACGGCATCGGAGCGTCGGCGGAGATGGTGCCGTGTGCGACCAGAGCCAAGAAGATGACGCCCATGGTCTTCTGAGCGTCGTTGGTCCCGTGAGCGAGAGAAACCAGTGAGGCTGAACCGATTTGGCCCAAGCGGAAGCCTCGCTCCTTGGTGTTTTCGCGGACATTCGACGTGATTCGGTAGACAAGCCATGTGCCTGCTGTTGCTACCAAGCCGGCAACGAGCGGTGCCAGCGCTGCCGGAATAACTACTTTGCTCAGGACGCCGCTCCACGCGACGCCATTCATGCCCAGCGACGCAACTGCTGCGCCGATCAAGCCGCCGAACAGTGCATGAGAGGAACTCGACGGGATACCGAGCAGCCAGGTGGCGAGGTTCCAGATGATGCCGCCCACAAGGCCCGCGAACACTATCGTCAGGAGCGCTTGGCCACCGACATTTCCGAGGTTCACCACACCTTTGGCTACCGTTGCGGCCACCTCGACGGAGAGGAAAGCTCCGACGAGGTTGAGCGATGCGGATAGGGCCACTGCTGCCTTGGGGCGTAACGCTCCGGTAGCGATCGAGGTGGCCATCGCATTTCCGGTGTCGTGAAAACCATTCGTGAAGTCGAACCCGAGCGCGGTGACAACAACAACCAGGAGAACGATCAGTTCCGCATTCACGTGTATAGATATTCCCTGACGAGCGGTCGGTGAAACGGACTTGGCCGCTGGTGTTCGAGCGCTCTAGCTGAATTGTTTCTGTGGTCACTTCGACTGAACAGGAATACGCTCGATCGATGTCCCTCGGTGAAGAGAAAACGATCTCGGTAACTACCTTCAGGAAGAGCGGCGATGGCGTTGCGACGCCCACCTGGGCTGTGCCGCTGTCTGACGGACGAATCGGATTCTGGACGTCCTCGAGATCCGGCAAGGCAAAACGGTTGCGCAACAATCCACGGGTGACCGTTGTGCCGTGCAACAACCGTGGGAAGCCGGCGCCCGGTGCTGTGCCTGCCGCTGGGACCGCTACCTTGGTGAGCTCCGGTCCCGACTTCGACGAGATTCAAAGCAAAGTGAAAGCGAAATATGGTGTGATGGTGCCGATTTCGAAATTTTTCAACAAGCTTGGCCATATCGGCAAGGGTTCGTTTCCCTATGGCGACGTGGGCGTCGTTGTCGCCGTAGGGTCGTTGTAATCAGCCGACTGGGTCGAGGGTCACCTTCACGGATACGTTGCCCTTGTCGTCTCGGGTGCTGACTGCGTGCCCGGTGCGATCGATTCCCCGAATTTTGACGCGCATCCGATCGCCCTCGTTGAGGAAATTGCGCCACCAGTTCTTTTTCTGGGGAAGTGCAACTCGGATGAACAGTTCGTCGTTCTTCTGGCGGTAGGAAACAGGCAAAGTGAAGGTCTTTCCGGATTTGCGTCCGGTGTAGGTGATCTGGGCCGTCGAACCGCCGATGAGCTTTTCGACAAGCGGCACGCGCATCGCGGCCAAGACCACCTTGTTGATGGCCGCCGCAGACTTCTGGAAGGTGTTCATAGGTCTATCCTCGATCATCTCGATGGTGCCGTCTCGAAATTCGTTCGCCAGCTTAACCCCGATTACCTCACCGGGACTTTTATGATTCTCGGGTATCTCCGGTGATCGGATCAGGGGGCAATGTGAGAACCAAGTTGGCTGTTTCTGTGTGTGCGTCGGCGGTAGTAGTACTCACGTCGTGTGGATCGGAATCGATCGACGGTGCGGCGCAGGTGGGGGAGAGCACGGAATTCTCGACGTCGACGGAAGCATCCGTGCCCGACGTCTGTGCGGGGAGGTTGCGCTGCGTCGATGTGGCGCTGGCGGACGTCGATGGGGACGGCCTAGACGATTCGATCGGCCGAGTCGACGATCAGATAGTGGTTCTCACGATGGCCGGCACCGAAGCCCAGGTGGCGGCGACCGAGTCCACCATGCTCGCGGATCCGGCGATTCAACGAACAGGCGGATTTGTCGGAGCGTGGGACATCGACGGGCGTCCGGGGGCTGAAGTAGTCATCGCCACATCCGATCTCGGAGGTAGCGCCGCGTACAAGGTCTGGTCCTGGGAGGACTCGACACTCGCGGTGATGTCGCCGCCGGTCTCGCTGTACGAAGGCAACCCCGTTGAGTGGAAGCTGCACAGCGGCGAGGGTTACGACACTGCGGTCCGCTGCACCGGCGACACCGATAGGCCGATCGAGGTGTGGAAATTCATCTCGCCTTACGGCGGATCTACCGCCCGGCCGTCGATGAAGGTCACCTCCTACACGTATGACGCTGCCAACGGAGGCGGGTCTGGGGATGGCTCGATGTTCGGTGAAGACGAGACCTTCAGTGCGGAGCCGCAGAATCTTCGGCAGCTGACAGGTTGGCCCTGGCTGTGTGGCGACAATGCTGTCGATCCCGCGACGGCGTCAACGCTCCAGTGCGGTAACGCTTCCCAGAACACTGCGATCACGAATGCCGTCGCGCAAGTTCCTGCCGATTCCAGGATCCCCGGTATCGAATGGATCTTCATGGGGGACACGAACTTCGATCCGTGTGCCGACCTGAGCTACGCCGTCGTCGAAACCAAGGGAGGCACGGGCAGTTCTCCGGAGCACGTGATGTTTTTCCATCGAGGTGAGTACCTCGGAACTGCGACGTCATGTGCGTTCGGATTCACCACCGTTGTCGATGGCACCAGCGAGAGTGCAACGGTGCAGTACAGGTGGCCGCGCGGTATGGACTCGAATGCAAATCCGAGCGGCTTGGCGACCGCTACTTTCGTCTGGGACGGAAACGAGGTCGTCATGCAGAACGATCTGCCGGCCGAGCTGCTGAATATGAGCGGCTGTAACTAGGGTTCTGGATATGGCGACTGAAAAACTCTTGCTCGAGGCGGGAGCTCCGCAGAACTACCTGGGGCACGACGAGATCATCCAAGTTGCCGACCCGGCTATCCGATCCTTGGCGCAACAGCTGCGTCAGGAGTCGGACACCGAGAGTGCGTTCTCCAAGGTCGCATTCGAATGGGTGCGAGACAATGTCGGGCACTCCAACGATGTTCAGGATCCGAGAGTGACGTTGACCGCGACGGAGGTTCTCGAAGCGCGGGTCGGGCTGTGTTACGCAAAGTCCCACTTACTGGCCGCACTGTTGCGATCCGAGGGCATTCCGACTGGGCTCTGCTACCAGCGACTCGTGGATCGCGACGGTTTCGTGCTCCACGGATTGGTCGCGATCTATCTCGAAGGATCCTGGCATCGCCAAGATCCGCGCGGAAACAAGGCCGGGGTGAACGCGGAATTCTCACTTGGCTCGGAAAGGCTTGCCTGGCCGGTCGATCCGGCGCTGGGGGAGATCGACTACCCGCAGGTATTTGCGTCAACTGCGGCGTGCGTTGCCGATGCACTTCGCGGTGCGACCAACGTTCTCGACCTTTTGGGCGGAGGCTTGCCAACGGCCCTGGATACGTGAGTCTTCTGTGCCGGTGGCTACGTGATGAGACTTGAACTGTGGCATTAGCTTGGCTGCGTCTCGGCGCGATAGGTAATGCGTCCAGACTTGCGGCGAGCCCGGACAATTCGGCCGAGGAAAAACATCGCGGTAGCCCACACAGTGATGCCCAGGGCAGGAACAGCGACGGCGATGATGCCGACATCGAGTGGGGTCATCGTCCGATGCTACGAGAATTTGGTGTACCTACACCAGGCGGAGGTGGGCTCTCATGCTGGCTAGCTGTTTAACCAGCACGAGTCGACGCTCTGAGAGTCGCCGAATGGCGTCGACGTCACCTGCGAGTTGGGCACGGTTCAGTAGAAACTGACACGTGTCCAGTTGATCCCTGAGGTTCATCCGTTGCCGCCACCTTCGGTCACGTTGTAGGTACGTTTTGACACTGTCAGTGGAAGGCGTGACATGCGCGGGCAGAATTACCTACATAGGTACCTACTTTTTCTGATCCTGCGCTCGCAAAATCAGGAATCAGTTTGTGCGTCTCGGTGAGTCGCGTTACATCGTTATTCGACCTGTAGTTACATATGTTGGTCATGTGTCACAATCGCGACATGTTGATTGTTGAAATTTTGACGGGCTGGACGGCAACCGCCGCGTTCCTTGCTGTTTGGTTAGGCCGCGCTATCAATCATGCTGATGCGGAAGGAGCGCTCCGCGCCTGGCAGTGATCAAACTTGGCGGTGGGCTACCGCAGCGCCCGGTATGCGATCCAAATATCAAATGCCTTCTTGCTCATGCGAATTGAATTTTCGTATGTAGACGAATCCGCCAGCATCGATGAAGTTCAACCCAGTCGCACCAAACCCGTTCCCGATTCATCGGGGGCGGGGCATCGAGCAATTCTGGGCGGAGTTACTTGCGATACCGGTCGATGAATCTGGTAAGCAATTCGACACGTACAGGGTTGATGCAATGCACGTGGATCTCCCTCGGCCACACACTGTTTTCGCGCATCCAGCGAATGACCGAGCGTGTGGTGTCATCGCCGCCCAGGTTGTAATCAAGAGAGACTCGTTCCACCATGCCGAAACAGAGTGCGTCGATAGCTCCGGAACTGGTCTTTGCCCACGTCCACCCATCTGGCGGTTTCCGTAAGTTGTCGACCCAGAGGTTCATTGTGTATCCGTGGCTATGTTCGGTTGCATTGCTAACCATCTCCCGAAACGGGGGCGAAAGTCCAGCACCTAAGGTGGGCGAGTCGCAAGTGCTGTCGGTCCCGAAGTCTGTGGGGTGTTAGTCGGTCGGGGTAAGCGACCTAAGGAATTCCTCCCAACAGTCGCTGCGTGTGAGCAACTCTGGGCAGCCTGCAAATACGAATCGGCTGCCATCTGTCCCGATCGTCTTGTTCGGAAACCTGGCACGAACCTGTGCGCAGGCCTACGGTTAGGAATGCGAGGCAAGACATGAGGGGTCAGCTCAGCACGGAAAGAGGGTCCCCACGTTGTGTGCTCAACGCGGATGACGACAAAGGCCCCCACTCTCAGCGACTGAGAGTGGGGGCATCGTTCATTGAAGCGAAATCCCCCGACATGGAAGAAGTCCCGAACGACATCGGTTCCTGTGGGCTGTGTGCTCAACCGGCAAGAACCTGAACCGCGCGGTTGCGAGGCCGCATGCTCGCCCCGGCCGTCGCGGCCTGCGAGTCATGTACCCACTTGGCCGTGATCGAAACGAGACCTATGCAGCCCTGCCCGCTAGTTGCCCTGCGTGAGAAATTCTGTGCGGTGGGCTCTTCCAATCCAGTGCGCCCCGGTCGGGTGAAACCGGGGGTGAACCCGCCACCAAAACTGGACCACAGTCCGACAGAGCCAGACAACCCATGGCACACTCCCAGCTATGTGGTGGATTGTCGGAATTGTCGCCGTTTGGATCGTCGTAGGTGCGTTGTCCGCGGTCTGGATTGGCCGCGCAATCAGCCACACCGACCTCGAAGAATCAGCCGCCGAACTGCGGCGACCAGAAAGGCGTGAGATGCGGCACGCCGGATGCGACAAGCCCCGCCAGGGTGACTAGTTCGAACCTTGGATCTGTGCCCACGTCGCGCCGGTTCACATGAGCGTAAGTGACTCTCCCACAGCGCTCAGTGCCCTATTTGTCGCATCGGACATCAAAGTGCGACCAGACGTTCCATGCTGAACCGTGAGCCCGGCATTGGCCGCCGACACGTAAGCGAGTGCCGCGTTGGCATACGAGGTGACTTTCGACGACCTAGACAGCGATGAGCTACCCGCGTTCGGGTTCTCCGACGGATAGCGCCAAGACAACCCTCCATGTCTACGGGCACATGTGGCCCGACGCAGACGAGTCCACCCGCTCTGCGATCGATGCTGGGATCGCAAAGCGGGTGGACTCGGCTAAAGGTACCGCGGACGGAGGGCTAGACCTGTGAACTGCTGTGCAGGTCAGCCACTCCACCGGGATCACACGTCGTAGTAGAGCTCGAACTCGTACGGGTGCGGACGCAGGTTGACGGGAGCGATTTCCTGCTCGCGCTTGAGCGAGATCCAGGTCTCGATCAGGTCGGTGGTGAAGACGCCACCCTCGGTCAGGTACTCGTGATCTGCTTCGAGGCGGTTGATAACCGTCTCGAGGCTGGTCGGAGCCTGCGGGATGTTGCGAGCCTCCTCCGGGGGAAGCTCGTAGAGGTCCTTGTCGACCGGAGCCATCGGCTCGATCTTGTTCTTGATGCCGTCCAGGCCGGCCATCATCTGTGCAGCGAAGTTGAGGTACGGGTTACCCGAGGAGTCGGGTGCGCGGAACTCGAGACGCTTGGCCTTCGGGTTGTTGCCCGTGATCGGGATACGGACAGCTGCCGAGCGGTTGCGCTGGCTGTACACGAGGTTGATGGGAGCTTCGTAGCCTGGCACCAGACGGTGGTACGAGTTGATGGTCGGGTTGGTGAAGGCCAACAGCGACGGAGCGTGGTGCAGGATGCCGCCGATGTAGTGGCGAGCCATGTCCGAGAGGCCTGCGTAGCCGGACTCGTCGTGGAAGAGGGGCTTGCCGTCCTTCCACAGGGACTGGTGGACGTGCATGCCCGAACCGTTGTCACCGAAGAGCGGCTTCGGCATGAAGGTGGCGGACTTGCCGTGCTGCCAGCAGGTGTTCTTGACGATGTACTTGAAGAGCTGCAGGTCGTCAGCAGCTGCAAGCAGCGTGTTGAACTTGTAGTTGATCTCCTGCTGTCCGCCGGTGCCGACCTCGTGGTGGCCGCGCTCGAGCTCGAAGCCCGCGTTGGTCAGGTTGGTGGAGATTTCGTCGCGCAGGTCCACGTAGTGGTCGTACGGAGCGACGGGGAAATAGCCACCCTTGGCGCGAACCTTGTAGCCGAGGTTGGGGGAGCCGTCGGCGTTGGTCTCAGCGCCGGTGTTCCAGGAACCGGAAACCGAATCCAGCTCGTAGAAAGCGGAGTTCATGCCGGAGTCGTAACGAACCGAGTCGAAGATGTAGAACTCGGCCTCGGCGCCGAAGAATGCGGTGTCCGCGATGCCGGTGCTGACCAAGTACTCCTCGGCCTTGCGGGCAACGTTGCGCGGGTCGCGGCTGTAGGACTCACGGGTGAACGGATCGTGGACGAAGAAGTTGATGTTGAGGGTCTTCGCCTTGCGGAAAGGGTCGATCTGGGCCGTGGTGACGTCAGGGAGCAACATCATGTCGGATTCGTGAATCGACTGGAACCCGCGGACGGACGAACCGTCGAACGCAAGGCCGTCTTCGAACACGTCCTGGTTGAAAGCAGACGCGGGAATCGAGAAGTGCTGCTGTACGCCAGGCAAGTCGCTGAAGCGAATGTCGACGTACTCGATGTTCTCGTCCGCGATGTACTTTATGACCTCTTCGGCCGTGGTGAATGCCACGCTGGTGCTCCTTAAGTCGCTTCAGCCAACTGTTATGAAAGGTTGAATCCGTCGAGCCAGACGGTAGGTATCTGGTGTTGCCCGCTCGTCAACCCTTTGTTTCGGCAGTGTTACACGTCGTATTGTCCTGGGGATTTCCGAAATCTGTGTGATCAGCTGCACAGTTAAAACACGGCAATCTGGACTACGGTGCTACGACGCCTATCCTGGACAGCATGGCACGTATCACCGGAACTTGGCTCTCGGGGCCGCAAGCAGCTTTGCCGAAGAACGCCGACGGACGTGAGCAGGCGTACCGCGGCGAGAATCTTGGCTTCCCGCAGGACGGCCCGGGATCGCTTGTCGGCTCCGGCCGACGACTCGGCGCGCTCATGATCGACTGGGTGATGGCGGTCGGCGTTGCCTCACTGATCACCGGAGATTTTTTCGACGGCCAGACGTCGACCATCACCTTGATCGTGTGGTTCATCGTGGGCGTGCTCACGGTAACCCTGTTCAACTTCACTCCCGGGCAATTTGTCATGGGCCTGCAGGTGGCGCGAATCGAAGGACCCATCCGGGTCGGCTTCGTTCGAGCTCTCGCTCGCCAGGCGCTCCTTGTGTTTGTCATCCCGGCAACTATCACCGACATCGACGGACGCGGAATGCAGGACCGAGCGACGGGCACGCTTCTGGTTCGCTCGCGCTGACAATTCGATCGAACAAAAAATGATCCGAGTCCATGACGGACTCGGGTCATTTTTGTATGCGCGGAATCAGCGGCGACGAATCGTGCGCTGCATACCCTTCATCTTTGCGCCGCCGGGCATCGGGCCCTTCGGCAAGGCTGCTCCGCCGCCGCGTGCGCTCAATGCTGCGAGGCGGCCCTCGATGTTGTCCATGCGCTTGGTATCGATGTTGCGCGGCAGCTTGTTCAGGTAACGCTGCAACTGCGAGAGCGGAACCTGGCCCTCGTCGTTGCCGATGATGATGTCGTAGATCGGGGTGTCGCCGATGAGGCGGGCAGTCTTCTTCTTCTCCTGAGCGAGGAGGCTCTTGACGCGCTGCGGAGAACCCTCGGCGACGAGGATGACGCCCGGCCGTCCGACAACACGGTGAACGGCGTCGAGTTGGGTGGTGCCGGCGACGGCGTTCGTGACGCGCCACGCGCCCTGCATGTTGTCCAGCGCCCAGGCAGCTGCGCCGGCCTGGCCTTCAGCCTTCTTGTACACCGATTTCTGCACGCGGCGACCGAAGATGATGAAGGCACCGAGAATGCCGAGAACGAGGCCGATCGGCAGCAGGAACCACTCGATGCCCCAGATGAGACCGACCAGGAAGAAGACCAGAGCAGCACCCACCAGGGTGCCGATCATCAGCGGCAGAAGGAGCTTGTCGTCCTTGCGCTGCATCTGGAATGCCTGCCAGAGCTGAGTTCTGCGTTCCTTGGAAGCCAGCTTGCGGGCAGCCTTCGCTGCAGCCTTTGCCTCTTTGGTGGGTTTGCCCTTACCGGATTTGCTGCCGTTCGCCATGTGACCAGGATACGTCCATTGCTGTGCGCCTTTACTAACCGCCCGCGGTTAATAAAGACGCACAGCAAAAAGTGGATCAGCGGGCCAGGCGCGCCATGAGTGAACTGGCTTCCTGGGAAGCGTCTCCGCCCTCGGTGAGATGGCGCTGTGCCTCGGGGAGTTCGCGGCCGTGATGGGCCATGGCCTGCGCGTACAGGCGTCCGGCGCGGTACGACGAGCGGACGAGCGGCCCGGCCATGACGCCGGCGAAGCCCATCTCTTCTGCAGCCTTGGAGTGCTCGACGAACTCTTCGGGCTTGACCCACCGCTCGACGGGGTGGTGCCGCGGTGAGGGGCGCAGGTACTGGGTGATGGTGAGGATGTCGCAACCGGCAGCGTGCAGATCGGCCATCGCTTCGGTGACCTCTTCGGGGGTTTCGCCCATGCCGAGGATGAGGTTGGACTTGGTGACCAGTCCGTATTCGCGGGCGGCGGTGATGACGTCGAGGCTGCGCTGGTACCGGAAAGCTGGGCGGATCCGCTTGAAGATGCGGGGGACGGTCTCGAGGTTGTGGGCGAGTACCTCGGGGCGGGAGGCGAAGACCTCGTCGAGCAGTTCGGGTTTGCCGTTGAAGTCCGGCACCAGGTTCTCGACGCCGGTGCCCGGGTTGAGTTCGTGGATCTTGCGGACGGTTTCGGCGTAGAGCCAGGCGCCGCCGTCGGGGAGGTCGTCGCGGGCGACGCCGGTGATCGTGGAGTACCGAAGTCCCATGGCCTGAACGCTTTCGGCGACGCGACGGGGTTCGTCGCGGTCGAGGGCGTCGGGCTTGCCGGTGTCGATCTGGCAGAAGTCGCAGCGGCGGGTGCACTGCTCGCCGCCGATGAGGAAGGTGGCTTCGCGGTCTTCCCAGCATTCGTAGATGTTGGGGCAGCCTGCTTCTTCGCAGACGGTGTGCAAACCTTCGCGCTTGACCAGGCCCTTGAGCTCCGAGTACTCGGGGCCCATTTTTGCTCGGGTCTTGATCCAGTTGGGTTTGCGTTCGATGGGTGTCTCCGCGTTTCGGATCTCGAGGCGGAGCAGCTTACGGCCTTGTGGGGCGAGCGAAGCGACGGGGGGATTACCGGGGGCGATAGTCACGGGGACGATCCTACGCCCGGTGATTACTGCAACAGGGTTCGGGCGAGCCCGTCAGCTGTACTGAACGGTAGTAAAAGTCGGGGTAGGTGAGGCTTTCTCGAAGGTGACACGTTCGATGTCGCGCACTGTGACGGGCAAGTTTCCGTCCAGGGCGGCGATGATCGCTTCGGTGACCGCCGGAGTGACCTCGGCGACGGTGACGTCTCGGCCGAGTTCCTGCGACAGCGTCGTCACCCCGGCATCGCGAATGCCACACGGAATGATGTTGTCGAATCCGGTCAGGACCGAGTTGCAGTTCAGCGCAAAACCGTGCAGTGCGACGCCACGTTGGACGCGCACGCCGATGGCGGAAACCTTGCGTTCGGGCTTCCACTGGCCGCCAGACAGTTCAGCGGGTAACCACACACCTGAGCGGCCGTCGATTCGGCCACACGTCAGGCCCATGTCGGTGCAGACCGTGATCAGCGCTTCCTCGATGAGTCGGACATACCGCACGACGTCGACCGGTTCGGCGAGCTTCACGATCGGGTACCCGACCAGTTGACCAGGCCCGTGCCACGTGATTTTTCCGCCGCGATCGACATCGATGACGGGGGTGCCGTCGACGGGACGGTCCGCGGGTTCGGTACGTCGTCCCGCCGTGTACACCGGAGGATGCTCGAGCAGGAGCAGTGTGTCCTGTCCGATGTTGTCTGCGCGCTCCGCAGCCAATTCGCGTTGGCGATCCCACGCTGCTGTGTAGTCGATCAATCCGAGATTGTCGACGGCGATCGGCAGTTGCGACAATCGTGCGGATCCGGCAGCGCTACTCATGGCACTAGAGATTACGCCCGATTGCCAACTCAATTCAGCGCGGCCGCCAGTGCTTCGCCGATTGTGTTGTGGCGGAACGTGAATCCCGCATTTTCGAGCACCGACGGTATAGCCCGTTGGCCGCCCAGGATGCCACTTTTCGCGAACTCGCCGATCAGCGCTTCGAGGGCGAACCCCGGCACGATCCACGGCGCCGGCCGATGCATGATCCGCGACATCGCGTCGTTGAACTGTGCATTGGTCACCGGTGCCGGTCCGGTCAGATTGACAGGACCGGAGAGCGCGGGATTGGTGAGAGTGAATTTGATTGCGTTGCACTCGTCTTCGAGTGAGATCCACGGAAAGTACTGGCGGCCGTTGCCCAACCGTCCACCGAGGCCGAGTGAGTAGATCCGACGCAGACGCCCGAGCATTCCGCCGTGCGGCGACAGGACTACACCAGACCGCAGGTTCACCACCCGAGCGCCGCCTTTGCCGGCCGGTTCGGTGGCGAGTTCCCAGTCACGACACGTCGTCGCGAGGAAATCGGTGCCGGCGGCCGAATCCTCGTCGACGATGCGGTCGCCGGTATCGCCGTAGTAGCCGACGGCGCTGGCATTGGCGAGAACCGGAATCTTGGCCGTCGCGACGGCGTCGGCCAACACGTCTGTCGCACTGATGCGACTGTCACGAATCTCCTGCTTGTAGGAACCGGACCACCGTTTGTCGCCGATCCCGACGCCACAGAGATTGACGACGGCATCAGCGCCGTGCAGCACTGACGTGTCGAGGCGGTCACGATTGGGGTCCCATCGGGACTCGTCGGGACCGGTGGTCGGGCGACGCACCAGACGCACCACATCGTGGTTGTCCGAGCGTAACGAGGACACCAAGGCCGTTCCGATCAGACCGGACGAACCGGCGACGACTACTCGCATTCGGAAAATGCCTCCTTCGATCCAGCGGGTTTCTCTCTCCGACCGTACTGAAAAAGCCGAGGCGCCACCTCCTGATGGAGATGACGCCCCGGCCGGAACAACAGTTGCTTACAGACCCAGGTCAGCTTCGAACGAGGCTTCTTCCAACCGCTGCTTGACAGTGGTGAGGAATCGGCCGGCGTCGGCGCCGTCCACCAGACGGTGGTCGTAGGTCAGCGGCAAGTAGATCATCGAACGAACGCCGATGGACTCGTTGCCGTTTTCGTCGGTGACCACCATCGGACGCTTCACAATCGCGCCGGTTCCGAGCATGGCTGCCTGCGGCGGGACCAGGATCGGGGTGTCGAACAGCGCGCCCTGGCTGCCGATGTTGGTGATCGTGAACGTTCCACCCGACAGCTCGTCCGGCTTCAGGCCGCCCGAACGTGCGCGCTTCGCGATGTCCGCGATGGCGCGAGCCAAGCCGGCCAAGCCGAGGTCACCGGCGTTGTGGATGACGGGGGACAGCAGACCCTGATCGGTGTCGACTGCGATTCCGAGGTGCTCGGAGTCGTAGTACGTGATCTGCTTTGCCGTCTCGTCGTAGCTGGCATTGATGTTGGGATGCGACTTCAACGCCTCGACAACAGCCTTGGCGAAGAACGGGAGGAACGTCAGGTTGACGCCTTCACGCTCGATGAAGCCGGCCTTTGCACGGGCACGCAGCGCGACGATCTTGGTGACATCCACCTCGAAGGTCTGCGTGAGCTGCGCGGTGGTCTGCAGCGATTCACGCGTCTTGGTGGCCGTGATCTGGCGGATCCGATTGGCCTTCTGCGTTGTTCCGCGCAGATGGGCCAGCTCGGGGCGGACACCTGCAGTTGCCTTCGCTGCCGGAGCAGCTGCAGCAGCGGCGGGTGCTGCCGGCGCAGCAGCGGCCGGAGCCTTCTTGGCTTCTGCGGCGGCAAGAACATCCTGCTTACGGATGCGTCCACCGACGCCGGTGCCGGTAACAGTGGCGAGGTCGACGCCGTTGTCGTTGGCAAGCTTGCGGACCAGCGGGGTCACGTACGGGCTGCTGTCACCCGATGCTGCGGGGGCTGCCGGGGCAGCCGGTGCGGCGGCGGGAGCCGGAGCTGCCGGTGCTTCGGCCTTGGGTGCGGGAGCGGCCGGTGCTTCGGCCTTGGGCGCCGGAGCGGCGGGTGCTGCCGGTGCCGGTGCTGCGGGGGCCGCCGGTGCCGGTGCTGCGGGAGCGGCCGGTGCTTCGGCTGCGGGAGCGCCGGATCCGATGACGGCCAGCTGGCCACCGATGTCGACGGTGTCGTCCTCGTTGGCGCTGATCTCGAGAAGAATTCCGGCAACAGGCGACGGGATCTCCGTGTCGACCTTGTCGGTGGAAACTTCGAGAAGCGGTTCGTCGACGGCAACTTCGTCGCCCACGGCCTTGAGCCAACGGGTGACGGTTCCTTCGGTGACAGACTCGCCGAGGGCGGGCATCGTCACGGGGGTGCCTTCGGCTCCGCTGCTGGGAGCGGCTGCCGGTGCTTCAGCTGCCGGTGCGGGAGCTGCTTCTGCTGCGGGGGCCTCTGCGGCCGGCTCTTCAGCGGCGGGCGCCGGTGCTTCTTCTGCGGGTGCTTCACCAGCTTCGCCGATAACAGCGAGCTCGCCACCGATATCCACGGTGTCGTCTTCCTGCGCGACAATCTTGGTCAGGACGCCGGCGACCGGAGATGGAATCTCGGTGTCGACCTTGTCCGTGGAGACTTCGAGCAAGGGTTCGTCGACTTCGACCGTGTCTCCTTCCTGCTTGAGCCACCGTGTGACAGTTCCTTCGGTGACGCTCTCACCTAGGGCTGGCATCTGGACGGAGAAGGCCATGTCTTTTGACTCCTCGACAGTTGTGTTCGGGTTGTTTTATTTTGTCGACTTGTGGTCGTTAGTGCATTGTGCTCGAGTTGCGCGCGACGTGCGGCTACTTGTAGCTATTTTGTGCCGATGTCGACGCGCGGGCGCGGCGTCACCGTCGTTCATCTTTCCATTGATACGCCGGGCGCGTCCGCTGAGGGGGATGCCACCGGGTTTCGGTGTGTCGCTACTCGTCAGTAGGTGGAGCGTGTAACGCGCGTATGGGACCAAACGGTATGTCTTGTGCCGGTGACAGCAGTTGAATGCTGGCAAACTTGACATACGGCCGGGGTTCTTCCGCGGTCTCGGCACCGAGGAGGGATCCACGCGTGGGGTTGTTCGATCGATTCAAACGCCGACCCAGTGCAGGGCAACTGGCAGCCCAGAGCGACGCAGAGCATCTGGCCAACTGGGCCCATGAGCACGAAGGCGTCGAGGCCTTCGTGGAGCCGGAAACAACCGTCACCGAGGTCACTGTCGTCCTGGTCGACAAGTCCGGGGAATGGACGCGTCGCCGGGTAGGTGGTGAGCGTGGTGCCCGCAAACTTGGTCAGGATCTGAAAATTCCCGTGTACGACGTCCGTAAAACGGGATATCCGCAGCGCATGCGCGATCACGACGAGCGTCTGCGCATCGAACGCAAACGTGCTCGCACGCAGGAATTGCGGGACGGGAGCTGACCGGCTGTGCGCCTTGATTAACCGCGGGAGGTTAATCAAGGCGCACAGCGAAGAGGTCAGCCGTTGACCGAAATGTCCTCGAGGACCGAGATCATCGTGCGAACCGGAACACCCGTGCCGCCCTTACCCGTGTAACCCCACGGGCCGGAGGTGTTGTAGGCCGGGCCGGCAACGTCGATGTGCGCCCACTGCACGCCCTCGGGAACAAATTCCTTCAGGTAGTGAGCTGCCGCGAGCATTCCGCCCCAACGATGCGGAGTGACGTTCGCCATGTCGGCAACCTTGGAATCGAGATCGCCGCGCAGTTCCTCCGGCAGCGGCATCGCCCAGGCGTTCTCGCCGATGCTCTGCGAGATGGATGCAACACGGTCGCGGAATTCGTCGGTTCCCATGACACCGGGGGTGCGGTTGCCGAGGGCGACCATCTGCGCACCGGTCAAGGTGGCAGTGTCGATCATGTAGTCGGGGTTGTCTTCGCCGGCGCGAACCATGGCGTCGGCGAGGACCAAGCGGCCCTCCGCATCGGTGTTGATGACCTCGACGGTGATTCCGCCGTACTGCGTCAGCACGTCGCCGGGACGCTGGGCGGTGGCCGACGGCATGTTCTCCGCCATCGGGATGTAGGCGACGACGTTGACGGGCAGGCCGAGCTTCGCGGCGAGAACCACGGTCGCGATGACGGCCGCTGCGCCGCCCATGTCGGAGGTCATGTTCTCCATGCCTGCGGCCGGCTTGATGGAGATTCCGCCGGTGTCGAATGTGATGCCCTTGCCGACGAGCGCGACCTTGGACGCGCCGCGCTTCTTCGACGCGTACTCCATCCGGACGAGACGAGGCTGTCGTGACGATCCCTTGCCCACGCCGAGGATTCCGCCGTAGCCGCCCTTGGCGAGTGCCTTCTCGTCCAGAATCTGGACCGTCAGACCGGCCTCGATGCCGAGTGCCTTGGCGCGGTCCGCGAACTCCGCCGGGTAGAGGTGGCTGGGGGGAGTGTTGACGAATTCGCGTGCGGTCGCGACTGCCTCGGCGATAGCGGCCGAACGAGTCAGGGTTGCTTTGGTTTCCTTGGCGCGCGGCGACGGGACAAGAAGTTCGACGCGGGCGAGGGGTTGCGCGTCGGGTCCGGGCGCGGACTTCGACGACTTGAATTCGGTGAAGGTGTACGCGCCGAGCGCAAAGCCTTCGACTGCGGCGGCGAGGTCGAGGACGGACAGCGTCGTCGCTGCTGTGTCGATTCCCGATAGTGCGCGTGCAGCGGCGCCGGCCGACTTACGGATCTGCTCGCTGCCCAGCTTCTCAGCCGAACCGAGGCCGACGGCGAGAACGCTGACCACGGGGAGATCGCTCGGCGCGGGGATTCGAGTGAGCTGCTCCGGCTTGCCCGTTGCGCCGACGGCGATGAGGCTGTCGAGTACTTCGGCCAGAACATCCTCGTCGACGATGCCTTCGCTGAGTGCGAGTTCGGGGCCGTCGGGACCCGATGTGAGACCGACCACCAATACGTCGGCGCGCTTGCCGAGCTTTCCGGCGAGAACCAGGTCGGGTCCCAATGATCGGGCTGTGCGAGTGCTCAAGATGTCTCCTGCGTGGTGAGTGTGCGATGCGTCCGGTTCGGGCGGACGCCTGAGTTGATGGTAGGCCCAGAGCCCCCGGTGCGTGTCTGCGGCGAACATGTTTCGGTGACGGAAGTCCGATAGGTTGTGGGCCATGACCGACGAACAACTCTTGCAGGGTCCGATCCACGCTGTGCACGTCGAACTGGGTGCGACGTTTGCCCCGTTCGGTGGCTGGCAGATGCCGGTGTCGTACGCCGGCGTAGTAGCCGAACACACTTCTGTCCGTGAGAATGTCGGCCTGTTCGACGTCAGTCACCTCGGCAAGGCCGTGGTGCGCGGTACCGGTGCTGCGGAGTTCGTGAACTCGGCGCTGACCAACGATTTGGGCAAGATCGGTCCGGGCAAGGCGCAATACACGTTGTGCTGCAACGAGTCCGGTGGAGTTATCGACGATTTGATCGTCTACTACGTCAGTGACGAGGAGATCTTCCTCGTGCCGAATGCGGCAAACACGGCAGATGTTGTTGCCGCGATGGTGGCGCTCGCGCCGGACGGAATCACCGTCGAAGATCAGCATCGTGAATACGGCGTGTTGGCCGTGCAGGGTCCGAAGTCGGTTGACGTTCTGACTGCGCTGGGCTTGCCTACGGACATCGAGTACATGGCGTTCGAGGACGCTACGTGGAATGGTGTTCCGGTTCGCGTGTGCCGCAGTGGCTACACGGGCGAGGTCGGCTACGAACTTCTGCCGCACTGGGCCGACAGTGAGCCGCTGTTCCGCGCGCTTCTCGAGGTTGTCGAAGCTCAGGGTGGGCAGGCCGCCGGACTCGGCGCGCGCGACACCCTGCGCACCGAGATGGGCTATCCGTTGCACGGGCATGAGCTTTCGCTCGAAATCTCACCCCTCGAAGCTCGCTGCGGCTGGGCTGTCGGCTGGAAGAAGCCCACGTTCTGGGGCAAGGAAACCCTTCTCGACGAGAAAGCGGCAGGCCCGGCGCGCAAGTTGTGGGGAATCAAGGCACTCGATCGTGGTGTGCTGCGTGCGGGGCTGAGCGTTCTGCGCGACGGCGAACCCGTCGGGGAGACCACGTCCGGAACGTTCTCGCCGACGCTCAAGGTCGGAATTGCGTTGGCGCTCCTCGATTCCGGTGTGGGAATCGCGGCCGGTGACGAGATCGAGGTCGACGTCCGCGGACGTGCGCTGCGGTGTGTTGTCGTGTCGCCGCCGTTTGTGGAGACCAGCACCAAGTAAGGGGATTGTGCGCGTTCGATAGGATTGCCGCCATGACTGGTGCCGCCAATTTCGTTCGTGTCCAGAGCTCGACCCCGAAGTCCGACGCCGAGCGCCGCGACATCTTGGCGGCGCCCGGTTTCGGGAAGTACTTCACCGATCACATGGTCTCCATCGATTACGCCGAGGGTAAGGGCTGGCATAACGGTCAGGTGTTGCCGTATGGAAACATCGAGCTCGACCCTGCGGCGATGGTCCTGCACTACGGTCAGGCCATCTTCGAAGGGCTCAAGGCTTACCGCCAGCCGAGCGGCGACATCAGCTCCTTCCGCGTCGAGGCCAACGCCGAGCGGTTCGGGGCTTCGGCCCGTCGCCTCGCGATGCCCGAGTTGCCGACCGAGATGTTCGTGGACTCCATCACCGAGCTGGTCGACGTCGACATCGAGTGGGTTCCGGCAGCGGGCGGCGAAGACGCCTTGTACCTGCGTCCGTTCATGTTCTCGACCGAAGCCGGCCTCGGTGTGCGTCCCGCCAAGGAATACCGCTACCTGCTGATTGCATCACCTGCCGGCGCGTACTTCCCGCGTGGCGTCAAGCCGGTCAGTGTGTGGCTGTCCACTGAATACGTGCGCGCAGCGCCCGGCGGAACGGGCGCTGCCAAGTTCGCAGGCAACTACGCAGCTTCACTCCTGGCCCAGGCTCAGGCTGCTGACGAAGGCTGCGACCAGGTGGTGTGGCTCGACGCCATCGAGCGCACGTATGTCGAGGAAATGGGAGGCATGAATCTGTTCTTCGTCTTCGGTTCCGGCCCCGATGCTCGCCTTGTCACTCCGTCGCTCTCAGGTTCGTTGTTGCCCGGTATCACCCGTAACTCACTGCTGACACTGGCAGCCGATTCGGGCTTTGCCGTCGAAGAGCGCAAGATCAGCACCGACGAGTGGCGCACCAAGTGCAAGAGCGGCGAGATTACCGAGGTATTCGCTTGCGGCACAGCGGCAGTCATCACGCCGGTCGGTCGCGTCAAGTCCGCCGAGGGTGAATTCACCATCGCTGACGGTGAGCCCGGCGAGGTCACCATGGCGCTGCGCGACACCCTCACCGGCATTCAGCGTGGCACGTTTGCCGACACCCACGGCTGGATGACCAAGCTTCACTAGTTCATTGCTCGCGCGGCGAGACGACTTCATTGCTCGCGCGGCGAGACGACGGCAGAAGAAACGCCGTAATCTCGTCGCGCGCAGCGATCGTTCAGATTCCGAGAGTTAGCCCGACGGCAGTGATCGTGACCGTCAATTCCAGTGCAAATCCGAGAACATCACCGTTGAGGCCACCGAACCGGCGGACGCAATGACGCACGCAGACAACGCTGATCAGTAGCGCAACGGCGGCGACAAGTGGTCCGAGCCACCATCGGTCTGTCACCAGAACCGACGCGGCAAGCAGGGGAGCGGTCCAGGCGGCAGCCGCCCACCACGGCTGCGAATCGGCAACCAGCGCACCGAATCCGGTAGTGCTCGACGCGGGAATCCCTCGGCGGCAGGCAAAAACGACGGCAACTCGTCCCGCGGCGACGGCGACAACCACGCCTGCCCACTGGGTGGGAGAGTCTGCTGCAGCCAAAACGCCGAACGATACTGCTTGCAGCCCAAGGAATATGAACAGCGCGGCCACCCCGAACGGCCCCGCGCCGCCACTGTGCATGACCTCTCGTGCTCGCTCAGGGGGGCCGTAGCACCCCAAGCCGTCGACGGTGTCGGTGAGGCCGTCGACGTGCATGCCGCGGGTTCCCAGTGCGATCGCGCCCACTGTCAGTAGGCCCGCAAGATAGGGGTTGAGACCGATACCGGTCGCGCCCCACAAAATTGCGACGGCAAAGGCTCCGAGCGCGATCCCGGTGAGGGGCGCGGCCGCGATTGCGCGCCGACCAGCGGTGCGGTTGATGTCGGACGGACCGCGTACCGGCAGTATCGTCAGCCAGGAAAATGCCAGTGGCACACCGGAAAGCGCGCCGGCCACGGTCAGTCCGCCGTGTCTGTCTTGGTGAGCTCGACCGCCTCGGGTTCGGCGGCGGGCTTGCTGCCCTCGGTGCTCACGCCCGCTTCGCTGAACGTAGCCATCTTCGCGAGGATGGCCACCGCACCCTGCAGGATCGGCAGCGCTGTCACCGCGCCGGAGCCTTCGCCGAGTCGCATGTCGAATTCGACGATCGGGGTCAATCCCATGCGCGTCAAGGCAATGGTGTGTGCTGGTTCGGTGGAGCGGTGTCCGGCCACCCACCAGTCCCGGGCACCGAAAGCCAACTCGTCCGCAGCCATGGCCGCAGCGGTCACGACAACGCCGTCGAGGATGACGGGAGTGCGACGCGACGCTGCCTGGGCGAGGAAGCCGGCCATCGCGGCAAGATCTGCGCCGGAAACCGTTCGTAGCAGTGCGACGGTATCGCGGACGTGCGGCCGGGCGCGGCGCAGTGCGTCGCGGATGGCTGCGGTCTTGCGGATCCAGCCTGCGTCGTCGATGCCGGTGCCGCGGCCGACTGCTGCGACGGGCTCTGTGTCTGTCAGTGCCGCGATCAGTACCGTGGCGGGCGTCGTGTTGCCGATGCCCATGTCGCCGGCAATGAGAAGGTCTGCGCCCCCGTCGATTTCCTCGTCGGCAATAGCTCGGCCGGCTGCGATGGCCTGCAGAGTTTCCTCATGGGTGAGGGCGTCTTCGCGATCGATCGAACCGGAGGAACGGCGCACCTTGTAGTTCGAGACCGCAGGATCGGTATCCACTTCCACCGCGATGTCGACAACGCGCACGGTTGCGCCGGCAACCTCGGCGAGTACGTTCACCGCTGCGCCGCCGCCGAGGAAGTTGGCAACCATCTGCGCGGTAACTTCAGGTGGATAGGCAGATACGCCGTTGCGGGCGATGCCGTGGTCGCCCGCGAACACGACCACGCGGGGACGGGCGAAAGCATGTGGGGGACAAACACCTTGGCAGGCTGCAGCCCAGCCGGCCAGTGCTTCCAGTCGGCCAAGCGATCCGGCGGGCTTGGTGAGGTCGAGCTGGCGAGCATCGGCGAGAGCCCGAACGTCGCGATCCGGCGGAGTAACCGGCTCGAACTCCGCGTTACTGACAGCCGCGCTACTGACAGCCGCGCTACTGGTGGAGTTCGCTTCGGTGCTCACTTCGTGCCTTCCGGTTGTGCAACAGTAAATTTCACGCTGAGGGCTCTTTCAAGACGAGTGGTAGTCCTGCGACCACCAGCACAACACGATCGCACACCGCTGCGACGCGGGCATTGAGCGAGCCGATTTCGTCGCGGAACAACCGGCCCGATCGGGTTTCCGGAATGACTGCCAAGCCGACTTCCGGGCTGACCAGGACCAGTGATCCGCGGTAGTCGCGCACACTCTCGATCAGCGCATCGACCGCGGGCGTGATGGTGCCGCGCGGTGCCTCCCAGGCACCGCGTCGATCGAACTCGCCGGTCAGCCAGGTACCGAGATCATCGACCAGGGTATCCGTCGAATTGTCGTTGCGGAGCGTGCGCTCGAGATCGCCATCAGCCGCAGTTTCGACGGTCGACCAGTGCGCCGGTCGCCGGACGCGGTGCTGGTCGATGCGGCTTTCCCAGTCGGTGTCGGTGTGGTCGCGCCGGGCTGTGGCGACGTAGCGAACCGGCGATCCGGGAGAAAACAAAGCCTCGGCGTGCGCGGACTTACCAGACCGCGCGCCGCCGAGGACCAGAGTTCTGACAGGGTTCGACACGCTCAGATTGCGTCGCCGGGTCCCACGCGAGGCTTCGGTGCGCGAAGTTTGCGGATCTGCGACGCGCGGACAAACGCGTACCAGCCGAGCTTGAACCCTCCGTCGGTGCTCTCGGGGAAGCGCTCCGCGACGCGGTTGTTGATCATGCGTCCGAGCCAGATGCCTTCACCGACCATGAACAGCATCATCACGAGCATGGCGAGCGTGACAATCGCCTGCAGCTGCGGCGTCACGAACATCGTCATGATCAGGACGAGGGCCAGCGGCATGAACAGGCCGACGAGATTGCGGCGGGCGTCGATGAAATCGCGAACGTACGCGCGGACGGGTCCCTTGTCGCGGGGGAGGAGGTACTTGTCCTCACCGGCGAGCATGCGCGCGCGACGGTCTGCCGACGATGCACGGCGCTCGGCAGCTTCGACTTTGCGCTCCTCCTTGGAGCCGCGTGTCGCTTTTCGGCGTGCGCGGGCTTCCTTGGACGTCAGCGGAGCGGGCGCGACCGGTCCGCGCTTCTTGGCTTCGGCGTCGCGACGCTTGGGTGTGGGGCGACCCTTGCCCACCTGCTCGGTGGACGCCTCGTCAGAGGCTGAGGACGCCTCAGTGACCTCGACGTCATTTTTGTCGGAGTTGTCTGAGTCACCGCGGCGTAGCAATTTCACCCCTCCAGGCTATTGGATAAGTGCGTCCTCTGGGAAACCGACCTCGGTATTTCTGCTGATTGTGAAACATCGGCGACACCGACCGCCCCTACACTTCGCCCATGCGGGTAATTGTTGCTCCTGACTCCTTCGGTGACACCTTGACTGCTACCGCCGCCGCACACGCGATTTCCGACGGTTGGGGACGGGCGCGATCCGGCGACGAGATCATCTGCGCACCACAGTCCGACGGTGGCCCCGGATTTGTCGATGCACTGGCAGTTTCTGGTGGTGAGATCCGGAATGCGCATGTCTCCGGCCCACTGACCACTCCGGTTGATGCACGTTGGCTCCTCGACTCGGACACCGCATACATCGAGTCCGCTCAGGCCTGTGGACTTGCCCTACTCGGCGGCCCGCCAACCAGGGAGAGTGCACTCGCGGCGCACAGCCGTGGTGTCGGAGACTTGATCGTCGAAGCCCTGGACGCGGGTGCGACGAAGATCGTGATCGGCCTCGGTGGGAGTTGTTGCACAGACGGTGGACGCGGGCTTGTCGACGCATTGGGCGGGGTGCAGGCTGCCCGCGCCGCACTCCGAGGCGTCGAACTGGTCGCTGCCACCGACGTCGAGAACCCACTATTGGGCGAGATCGGCGCGGCCGGGGTATTCGGACCGCAAAAAGGAGCAGACGGAAGTGCTGTCGAGATCCTGGAACAACGGAACCGGGAGTGGGCGTCGACTCTGGGGAGTGGAGCCGGCCGATCCGTGGCGGAGTTGCCCGGTGCGGGCGCGGCCGGAGGAATCGGCGCCGCGCTCTTCGCTCTGGGCGGTGACCGCCGCTCCGGTGCGGAAGTGGTGGCGGAGCGGACACGTCAGGCGGAACTTCTCGAGTCCGCCGACCTGGTCATCACCGGCGAAGGAAAATTCGACAGCCAGTCACTGCGCGGAAAACTGGTCACATCCCTCGCCGCCGCAAGTGCGTCGTACGGCGTCCCGACGCTTGTTCTGGCCGGTCAGGTCGAACTCTCGGCGTCCGACTACGAGAGGTTCGGGATAGTCGGCGCGGAATCCGTCACCGACTTCGCCGGATCGATCGAGGACGCCATGCGCGACGCATCGATCCACCTGCGCGGACTGGCCGAAGAGACAGCGCGCGAGTGGAGCATCTGGCGACGCGGGTGAACGCTGCCGAGGCGTCGTTGCCGACGGGCGTGGAAAGGTTAGGATGAAGACGAATCGCACACGGTAGTGAACTGGCGGGAATAAGTCGGCAGAGGCGTACCGTTGAAGCGTTCACGGGTTGGTATGAACATTAGGGAGAGCCCATGACTGTGCAGAACGAGACCGCCACCCACGGCGTCACGATGACCGAGTCCGCGTCCGCGAAGGCGAAGGCACTCTTCGATCAGGAAGGTCGCGACGACCTCGCACTGCGTATTGCAGTGCAGCCGGGCGGCTGTGCCGGACTGAAGTACCAGCTGTTCTTCGACGACCGGAGCCTCGACGGCGACCTCACCGTCAACTTCAACGGCGTCAACCTGGTTGTCGACCGGATGAGTGCCCCGTACGTCGAAGGTGCATCCATCGACTTCCTCGACACCATCGAGCAGCAGGGCTTCTCGATCGACAACCCCAACGCCACGGGCTCATGCGCCTGCGGCGACTCGTTCAACTGAGTCGAGTCGATCACAATTTCAGACATAACAACTGACGCGGAACCGGTAATCGGTTCCGCGTCAGTTGTATGAATTCTTCATTCAACGTCCACTCACTTTCGCTGAAAGGCCTCGATCCGTGACTATTGCGGTAACCGGTTCCATTGCCACCGACCATCTGATGCGTTTCCCCGGCCGCTTCGCGGATCAGCTGCTCGCCGACCAGCTTGCGCATATCTCGCTCAGCTTCCTGGTGGACGACCTCGTGATTCGTCGCGGTGGAGTCGGTGGAAACATCGCGTACGCGATGGGTGTTCTCGGTGGATCGCCGCTGCTGGTCGGCGCGGTGGGCGCCGACTTCGCCGAGTACCGCACCTGGCTCGAGGACAACGGCGTCGATTGCAGCGCGGTCCGGATCTCCGACAAGGCGCACACTGCGCGTTTTGTGTGCACCACGGACGAGGACATGGCCCAGATCGCCTCGTTCTACCCCGGAGCGATGAGCGAAGCCCGTGAAATCGATCTCGCGTCGGTAGCCAAGACGGCCGGTGCCCTCGATCTGGTTCTGATCGGTGCAAACGATCCCGAGGCCATGGTCCGCCACACCGACGAATGCCGCGAGCTCGGAATTCCGTTTGCCGCCGATCCGTCGCAGCAGCTTGCACGCCTGTCGGGAGAGGAAGCCAAGGCACTCATCCACGGTGCCAAGTATCTCTTCACCAACGAATACGAGTGGGGACTCCTCCAGCAGAAGACGGGCCTGAGCGAGGAGGAGATTCGCGCACAGGTGGGTATCCGCGTCACGACGCTCGGCTCGAAGGGTGTCGAAATCGTTGACGCCGAGGGCAATTGGGTACGCGTCGACGTGGTGCCCGAAACCGGCAAGGTTGATCCGACTGGTGTCGGCGACGCCTTCCGTGCAGGTTTCCTGCTTGCCCACGGCGCGGGTCTGAGCTTCGAGCGCGCCGCGCAGTTGGGTTCACTCGTGGCTGTGCTGGTCCTCGAGACCGTCGGAACGCAGGAGTGGGTCTTCAATCGCGACGAGGCGCTCAAGCGTCTCACCGACGCCTACGGCAGCGCCGCCGCAGACGAGATCGCAACGATTCTTCCCTAGGGGGCTACGCCCCCCTGTGCGCCTTTCTGGTAGTGCGAACTACCAGAAAGGCGCACAGGGCCGAAGGCCCTAGATGTTGACCGGGTACACCGGTTCCTGGATCTGCGGAACAATCCGCTTCTCCACGAAGATTCCGTGCCACACCATGAAGGTCAGCACGGTCCACAGACGACGGCTGTGATCGGAAACGCCGTCGCGGTGGTCGTTGAGCATCTTCACGACCGCTGCCTTGTCGAAGATGTGATCGGTGCCGGACTCGGCAATCTGCAGATGTGCCCAGTCGAACAGTTCGGTTCCGCGCAGCCAGTGGCGCAGCGGTACGGGGAATCCGAGCTTCGCGCGATGCAGAACATGATGCGGCACAATGCCTTCGAGGGCCTGACGCAGCGCGTACTTCGTGGTGTCCTTGGTGATCTTCTGATCCAACGGCACCCGCGACGCGACGTCGAACACCTCGTTGTCGAGGAACGGCACTCGCAGTTCGAGTGAGTTCGCCATCGTGACCTTGTCAGCTTTGACGAGGATGTCGCCGCGAAGCCAGGTGAACAGGTCCAGGTGCTGCATACGGGCAACCGGATCCCAATCGCGAGACTGCGCGTAGATCGGCGCTGTGACGTCCTGATGCGTCCACTCCGGGCGGAAATCGCGCAGAACGGCGCGCAACTGGGCGTCGTTGAAGCTGCGCGCGTTGCCGTAGTACCGCTCTTCGAGGGTCAGCGAACCGCGGTTGAGCAGGCTCTTGCCGCGCGTGCCATCCGGGATTCGCTCGGACAACTTGCCGGCCGCCCGGCGCAACCCCTTTGGGAGGTACTCGAAAGGCTTCAGCGACAACGGTTCACGGTAGATCGTGTATCCGCCGAACAGTTCGTCCGCGCCCTCGCCGGACAGTACGACCTTGACGTGCTTGCGCGCTTCCTTCGCGATGAACCACAGGGGGATCAACGCGGGGTCCGCGACGGGGTCGTCGAGATACCAGACGATTTCGGGGATCGCGGCAGCGAACTCGGCGGGGGAGACCACCTTCACGATGTGCTTCGCGCCGATCGCGGCGGCCGACTCGGCCGCCACGTCGACCTCCGAGTAGCCCTCGCGCTCGAAACCGGTGGTGAAGGTTATGAGGTTCGGGTTGTGGCGCATGGCCAGCGCGGCGATCGCGGTGGAGTCGATACCGCCGGACAGGAACGAACCGACGGTCACGTCGGCACGCATGTGCTTGGCGACGGAGTCCTCGAGCGCCTCGGCGATTTCCTGGTAGCGAGCCTTCTCCGTGCCCGGCGCAAACGGCTTGGCCGGGAACTTGGGCGTGAAGTATCGCGTGATCTGCGGCTGCTCACCCGGACGCACCCGCGCGAAACTGCCGGATTCGAGCCGACGAATCTCCTTGTGCAGCGTTTCCGGCTCCGGAACGTACTGCAGGACCGTGTAGTGCTCGATCGCACGCGGATCCAATTCGGTGCCGATTCCGATCAGGTCGGTCAGCTCGAGCAGGCTCTTCTTCTCACTGCCGAACGCCGTGCCACCGGTGCCCGTCGCGATGAACAGCGGCTTGATGCCGAAGGGGTCGCGAGCGATGAACAGCTCGCGCGTATCGGTATCCCAGATCGCGAATGCAAACATTCCGCGAAGGCGTCGTACCGCGTCCTCGCCCCAGTAGTGGAACGCGGCGACGATGGCTTCGGAGTCGCCTTCGGTGAAGAACTTCGCGTCGTGATCCTTCGCGAGCTCCGCGCGGATCTCGAGGTAGTTGTAGATCTCACCGTTGAACGTCAGGGCATAACGCTCCGGATTCTCCGGCGGGCCCCAGCGCAGCGGCTGATGCGAGTGCGCGATGTCGATGATCGACAACCGATTGAAACCGAACACGAGATGGTCGTCGTGCCACGTCCCCTGTTCGTCGGGTCCGCGGTGACGCAGGCAGTGCAGTGCCTGGTCGACCTGTGCGACGGCGTCGTCGCTGGTTCCGCCAGATGTCAGTAGCCCGAGCAGTCCACACACAGCGTCCGGTTCCTCGATTCAGAATTTTTTATTGCAGAAGGCTCCCGGACGTAAGCATCGGGGAGAGGTCAACGAACTCTTCCTGGAAAGTATGCCGCAGATCCGTCTCTGCGCCGATCACAGACGAACGAATCGCAGTGATGTAGGTCGCTGACGATGCCTGACCTGTTCCTGAGCTGCGCCTGAGAGATTTGTGTGACGTCCGACGCGACACGGTGAAGGACCCGGGGATGGATACCGCCCACCTTTGGTCTACGCTGCGTAGTAATTGGGCCTTCCATTCGAGGTGCCCTAGTTGAATTTTGCGGCGATCAGGAAGGCGTGAACGTGGCGCAAGGTCGGATCCTTCGGCGAGCTGGGCTGGCAGTATCTTTGGGCATTGCTGCCTTGCTGCTGTCGGGTTGCTCCATCGACAATGAAGTGCTTCGTTTCGGGTGGCCTTCGGGCATCACTCCTGAAGCGACGCGCATGCGAGAACTGTGGACGTGGTCGGTTGTCGCCGCCCTCTTCATGGGTGTGCTGGTGTGGGGACTGGTCTTCTGGGCAGTTATCTTCCACCGTAAGAAGAAGGACTCACCGGAGTTCCCGCGTCAGACGGCATACAACGTGCCGCTCGAACTCGGTTACACGGCAGTTCCGTTTGTGATCATCGCGGTTCTGTTCTACTTCACCGTTGTCGTCCAGAACCATGTTCTCGAGCGCACGGAGAACCCGGACGTCGTCGTCGACGTCACTGCGTTCCAGTGGAACTGGAAGTTCGGTTACCGCTCCATCGAGTTCGGTGACGGTACCGCCAAGTACAACGGCATCGATCTCGAAGCCGAAGAGGCAGCCAAGGCCGAGGGCGCGACTGTCGACGCCCACGGCGAAGAGGTTCCCGGCCCGATCCACGGAAACAGCGTCCAGGATCTGAGCTACCTGCACTACGACAAGATCGAGACCGTCGGAACCAGCTCCGAGATCCCGATTCTCGTTCTTCCGACCGGCAAGCGCATCCAGTTCGAACTGGCCTCCTCCGACGTGATTCACGCGTTCTGGGTTCCCGAGTTCCTGTTCAAGCGCGACGTGATGCCGAACCCCAAGGAAAACCACTCCGACAACATCTTCCAGATCAGTGAGATCGAGAAGGAAGGCGCATTTGTCGGGCGCTGCGCCGAAATGTGCGGCACGTTCCACGCGATGATGAACTTCGAGGTCCGTGCGGTTTCGCCCGAGGACTTCGCCAAGTACATCGAACTGCGCAAGGGTGACGATCAGGGCAACGGCGGTCTGAGCACCGCTGAGGCATTGTCGGCAATCGGTCAGTCGCCGGTGGCTACGTCGACCACGCCGTTCAACACCGACCGCGAGTACCGTCAGGCAACAGTCGCCACCGCAGGCAACTGAGCCGGCCAGCCTCCTCACTGAACAAGGACAAGTGCTGATATGAAGATCGAAGCCAAGCTCTTCGAGATCCTGACGCTGTTTTTCATCCTCGTCGCGATCATCTACGGTGTGTTCACCGCTCTGTCCCGTACGGGAATCGAGTGGGCCGGACTCACGGCCATCGTTCTGTCTGCGGGCCTGACGCTCATCGTCGGAACCTACTTCCGCTTTGTCGCCCGTCGTCTGGACACTCGTCCCGAGGACTACGACGACGCTGAAATCTCGGATGGTTCAGGCGAGTTGGGCTTCTTCAGCCCCGGTAGCTTCTGGCCCATGCTGCTGGCTGCTTCGGCTGCCATTGCCGCGGTGTCACTGGCGTACTTCCAGCCCTGGATGATCGTGGTTGGAGTTGTCCTCATCATCGCGACCGCAGCCGGTCTGGTGTTCGAGTACCACGTCGGACCTGAGAAGCACTAGCACAAACGCTCTCGACAAAGAGGCGCCGAACCCTTCGCGGGGTTCGGCGCCTCTTGCGTTGGGGCGGGGGAGCGCAAGAGATCGCGTCGTCCTCTGCGACACTCGACACATGATCCTCGAACATGCACTGCTCCAGGTTGATCCGGCTCTGTCCGAAGAATTCGAGAAGGCGTTCGGTACAGCAAAGTCCATCATCTCCGCGGTGCCCGGCTTTATCCGTCTGCATCTCTCGCAC
This sequence comes from Rhodococcus globerulus, assembly GCF_019334125.1. Taxonomy (NCBI): domain Bacteria; kingdom Bacillati; phylum Actinomycetota; class Actinomycetes; order Mycobacteriales; family Nocardiaceae; genus Rhodococcus; species Rhodococcus globerulus. The sequence continues at coordinate 1,510,250 of NZ_CP079698.1, read as the reverse complement.
TGCGTGGAATCGCCGCAGCAGTACCTACTGCTCGTGGAGTGGGAGAGCCTCGAAGCGCACACGGTGGGCTTCCGGCAGTCCGACGGCTACCAGCGGTGGCGCGAGCTTCTCCATCACTTCTACGACCCTTTCCCGGTTGTCGAGCACTACGAGACGGTGGTCGAGGAAGGGTCCCCGACATGAACCGAACTACCGAACTGGCAGAATTCCTCGACATCGCCTTACGTGGTCGGATCGAGAGCGTCGCCGAGCTTGCCGAAGTGACGGGCGGTTCGATGGATACGACCGAAAAGACAGTGGCGCGGCTCGAAGAGTTCGGATTCCTTTCTGTCGCAGACGGCGTCATCACCTACCGGCGCCCCGACGCCACCGTCGCCGATGTCACGCAGCACATCCTGGCCGGTGTGGCGCACGACCTCGAGTCCGGTATTGCCAGAACACAAGGGATACTCCAATCGCTTCCCAAGTTGTTGCAGGCCTGGGAGCACGGTGACTCCGATGTCCACGGTCTGCCCATCGACGTGATGCACGGGCCGTTTGCCGCCCCGGACATGTACAAAATTCAGGCTTCACGTTCGAAGCCCGTCGCGTCGTACGCATGTATGCCTGACACAGTGCCTCTGTACACGGTGCTGGCCGAGAAGAAGCCGGGCTCGTACTGGGAGGAAAACGGTGGTCCCAACCACGACATCCGTCTGATCGTCAGCACAGTCGACGCGAACACCGAGTTGGGGCGCAATCAGATCACGCATGAAATCAACGCAGGCTCCCAAGTTCGGATGCACCCGAATCCACCGAGTTTCTTCTGGATACTCGATCACACGAGTGTCGGAATCCCCTTCACTTGGGGAGAAGCGTGGCCGAGCAGCATGATGTCCATCCAGTCCCCGACACTGGCGGGCATCATGACTTGGATCTACCACCGGGTGTGGGAGGAAGCAGTACCGGTCGCTGACCACGGTCATTCGTGGGAGAACCCGTGGGATCCGATATTGAAACTGATGAATTCAGGCTTGACGATGGAATCCGCATCAATTGCCCTGGGATTGACTCCTAGGACGGGCAGGCGTCGGGTCGCCGACGCCATGCGTCATTACGGTGTGTCCAGTCAATTCTCACTCGGCGCTGCCTGGAGCGCCTCGCGCGGACACTAGCGCACGAAAAAGACACGGTCGCCGCAACCTCTCTTTCGAGAGTGTTGCGGCGACCGCGTCTTTTTCGTGTTGCTGCTGACGATCTAGTGGAGTTCTCCAGTGGAATCGTCGGCCTTGCCGTTGCCACTGCCATTGCCGTGGATGCGGTTCTGGTAGTCGAGCAGAATCTGAAGCTGCTCATGCTCACCGGCATGCTGTGCGGCTTCGAGAGCTGCGCTCTCCTCCACCGGGTCTGCCTTGGTGAGGCTGCCGGTGCCGGGCTTGCCGGCCAGGCCGAGCTTGTTCATCTTCTTCGGAACAGCTGCACCCTGGTACTCGAGGGGGATCGGGTGACCGTGATCGTCGACGGGTCCGAGCGGCTGGTGGATTTCGATGTACTGGCCGTTCGGCATCCGCTTGATGATGCCGGTTTCGATACCGTGCTCGAGCACTGCACGGTCACTGCGCTGCAAGCCGATGCAGAAGCGGTACGTCACGAAGTACGCGAGCGGCGGAAGCACGATCATGCCGATGCGGCCGATCCACGTCATTGCGTTCAACGAGATATGCAGGTGGTACGCGATGATGTCGTTGATGCACGAGATCGTCAGGACCGCGTAGAACGCGATAGCCATTGCACCGATTGCGGTACGAACCGGAACGTCGCGGGGACGCTGCAGGATGTTGTGGTGAGCGTCGTCTCCGGTGAGGCGCTTCTCGATCCACGGGTACGCGAACAGCATGGCGAAGACGAGGCCCATGATCAGGGCGACGGCAAACACTGCGGGGATCGTGTACCGGTCGAACAGGTAGATCTCCCAGGCGGGCCACAGTCGTGCGAGTCCGTCCGTCCACATCATGTAAATGTCAGGCTGAGAACCAGCGGAGACCTGAGATGGGTTGTACGGACCGATGTTCCACACGGGGTTGATCTGGAACAGACCACCGAGCAGTGCAAGCACGCCGAACGTGATGGCGAAGAATGCGCCACCCTTCATGGCGAAGACCGGAAGAATACGAACGCCGACGACGTTCTCTTCGGTACGGCCGGGGCCGGGGAACTGCGTGTGCTTCTGGTACCAGACCAGCGCGAGGTGGCCGGCGATCAGCGCGAGGATGATGCCAGGGAAGAGCAACACGTGAGCGACGTAGAGACGCGGGATGATGAGGTCGCCGGGGAAGTCACCGTCGAAGATCATCCAGTGCATCCAGGTGCCTACCACCGGGATACTCATCGTGATACCACCGAACGCGGCGCGGAGGCCGGTGCCGGAGAGCAGGTCGTCAGGAATGGTGTAACCGAAGAAGCCTTCGAACATCGCCAGGACCAGCAGCAAGCAGCCGATGACCCAGTTAGCTTCACGCGGGCGTCGGAACGCACCGGTGAAGAAGATACGTGCGAGGTGCACGATGATCGACGCGGCGAACATCAATGCGGCCCAGTGGTGAATCTGGCGTACGAAGAGACCGCCGCGAACCTCGAACGAGATGTTCAGGGTGGTCTCGTATGCGCGTGACATCGTCACACCACGAAGAGGCTGGTATGCGCCCTGGTAGGTGACGTGCGCCATCGACGGATCGAAGAACAGCGTCAGGAACACACCTGAGATGAGCAGGATCAGGAAGCTGTACAGCGCGATCTCGCCGAGCATGAAGGACCAGTGCGTCGGGAAGACCTTGTTGATCTGACGACGCATACCCGCTGCGAGGTGGTAGCGCGAGTCCATCGCCTCCGCTTGACCTGCTGCAGCAGCGGCGATCTTTGTCGGTTTTGTGGTGGTTGTGGTCACGGTCGACGCTCCCAAAATGCCGGGCCGAGTGCTTCGATGAAGTCACCGTCGGCGACTAGGAAGCCCTCTTCGTTCACTGTAATAGGCAACTGCGGAAGTGCGCGAGCAGCGGGACCGAAAATCGGCTTGCCGTACTGCAGTGCATCGAACTGCGACTGGTGGCAGGGGCAGAGAATACGGTTGCTCTGCTGTTCGTAGAGCGAGGTGGGGCAACCAAGGTGCGTGCAGATCTTCGAGTAGGCGAAGTAATCGCCGTAGTTGAAGCTCTCCTGGCCCTTGCGCTTGGTGACCCGCTCGGTGTCTTCCGTACGCAGACGGATGAGCATGACCGAGTTGCGGATACCGCGCAGCGCAGCGAGCAACGCGTGCTCGTCACCACGATCGGATTCACGGAACGGGAAGACCGTTTCCATGGAGCCGGCGTCGAGGTCCTCCGGGCGGACGAGAACGATGTCCTCGGGGCGTCCGGTGTCACGACGAAGGTAGATGGTCTCGCCGGGGTAGTTCGGGGTCCAGCCGGACACCCAGAGCGGAGACTCGTCGCCCTTGGCCCACGGGTTCTTGATGAGGCCGCCGAGAGGCATGATCATCATGACGCCGAGTGCGCCACCACCGAACATCAAGCTGCGCTTGATGGCCTTGCGGCGGGGGAAGGTGGACGTCTCCAACGTGTCACTGAGTTCGGCGACGATCGTCCGGCGGTCAACCTCAGCGGATCCACCGTCGTGGCGGTCCTGGATGGACACCTCTTCGGGGATGAACTTCTTGGTGAACTGGACCGCACCGATTCCGACACCGAGGATCGCGAGACCCATGGTCAGACCGATCAACGGTGTGTACAGGCTGTACTTGCCGTAGTTCTCGTCACCGGCGCCGGCGTACTGCCAGGGCCAGAACAAGTAGATCGCGATGAATGCGATCGCCGAGACGCCGGCGAGGCCGAACCAGAACGCAACATTGCGCTCGGCGCGCTTCTCTGCCTTGGTGCCTTCGACGGCCCAGCGGTCGCGACGGTAGACAACGTCGACGCCGTCGAGATTGGTGCCGAGGGTGACCAACTCGTCGCGAGTCATCGCTTCGAGTTCCTCATCCGTGTACTTCTTTGGCGTATCGCCGCCCTGCTGGCCAGCGTCGCTCATGACCTTGCTCCGATCCACAATGCTGCACCAACGACAGCGACGATTCCGGCGGCCCACATGAAGAGACCTTCAGAGGCCGGACCGATGCCGCCGAGACCGTAACCACCGGGGTTCTTGGCCTCTCCGGACGACTTCACGTAGGCGATGATGTCTTTCTTTTCCTCGATCGAGAGCTGACGATCGGAGAACTTCGGCATGTTCTGGGGGCCGGTGACCATAGCGGCATAGATCTGCTGCTCGTTGGCGGGGTCCAGGACCGGTGCGTACTTGCCCGAGGACAGTGCGCCACCGCGGCCGGTGAAGTTGTGGCAAGACGCGCAGTTCAGGCGGAACAGTTCGCTGCCTCGGCCGATGTCGCCACCGCGAAGCGAGGACTGAGCGATTTCGCCGTTCTCGTCACGAATGAGCGTCGGGCCGCCACCGTTGGCCTGGATGAAAGCACCCAGGGCATCGGTCTGTGCAGCGTCGAACTTGGGGTCCTTGCGCTGAGCCTGTGCCTCGTTGCGTGCTGCAGGCATACGACCGGTCGAAACCTGGAAGTACACTGCCGCCTCGCCGACACCGATCAGGCTGGGACCGCGGTCCGCGACACCCTGAAGGTTGGCTCCGTGGCACGTGATGCACGACGTGTCGTACAACTGCTTGCCTTCACGGATAAGCGCGGCTGAATCGTCGCTTGCAGTAGCGACCTGCGGAGCGGGTGTCAGTGCCGAGGCGAGGAAACCTGCGCTGATCAATCCCATCATCAGTACGAGCGCTCCGGTGACACGCCGGCGGATCTTCCGCTGGCGACGCGTCTTCGCGGCGGTCGCTGTTGTATCGGATGTGGGAGGGGGGGATGAACTCATCTGTATCCCTTTGGTATGTCGGGACGGACTGGACGTCAGGGGCTGCCTGTGGCGTTCAGCTGATTAACGGATGAAATAAATCGTTGCGAACAGCGCGATCCACACGATGTCAACGAAGTGCCAGTAATACGAAACGACGATCGCTGCGGTTGCCTGAGCCGGCGTGAACTTGCTGACTCGGGTGCGTGCGATCAAGAAAACGAAGGCGATGAGACCGCCGATGACGTGCATGCCGTGGAAACCGGTGGTCATGTAGAACACCGAGCCGTAGACACTGCTGGCGATTGTGGTGCCCTCATGCACGAGGTGGTAGTACTCGTAGCCCTGGCCGGCGACGAAGAACGCCCCCATGACCAAAGTGATGGTGTACCAACGTCGAAGTCCGAAGACGTCGCCCCGCTCGGCCGCGAACACGCCCATCTGGCAGGTGAATGAGGATGCGATCAGCACCAACGTCACCGGTACAGCCAAATAAAGGTTCAATTCGGTAGGCTCCGGCGGCCAATTGCCCTCCGGTGCCTGCGCCCGTGCCACGAAGTACATGGCGAAGAGCCCTGCGAAAAACATGAGCTCACTGGACAACCACACGATGGTGCCAACGCTGACCATATTCGGCCGGTTCAGCGAGTGCACGCGTTGGGTGATTGCCGATCCTGAAGTCCCTACTGCGCTCGTCACAGACAGAAGTATGACGCTTCGTCGTAAGAGACGGCCACTCGGGTCCGTCATCGGCGCGTCGTAAGGCTCGAGTTCGCGATTTCGGTCGGCGTACGCGCAGGTGGCGACACTTTGAATATGCTGACGCGATGGCAGCTACACACCAGAGTAGACGTTGGTACCTGAGAATTTTCAGCAGAAAAGTTTCGCCTCCGCTGGATCCGTCGAGAGCCGACCTCGAGATCGTCGCCGAAGGTTTCGACGACGTGGAATCGTGCTCGACCGCTTTGGAGCGCGGGGCCTCCGCGCCGCCTCGTTGGCGACCGGATTCGGAGGCAGTGCTGCGCCACCATCTCGACCTTCCGGAGGCGTCACTCGGAGAGGCCGAGTCGATCGTCGCTCAGGACGGATATCGGCGCTCGGTGACAGCCGCGGATAGCGCGTCGAGCGATGGCAACGGTGTGGTTCGTGTGGTGTTCGAACGCGTCCAGCTTCTGGACGCGCTGCACTGCTCGCAGGAGCGATCGCGGATGGCAGGTTTGGCTCAACGGTTGGGTGGGTCCGTCGCGGGATGGGACGCGCTGCAGCCGGGGGATGCGGCGCAGTCAGGCCCGGGCAAGGGCCGGCGATCAGTGTGAGCGGACCGATTCGCGACTGCCGCACGGTGACTGACTACGCTACGTATGTCAGATACATCGCGATTTGATTCGACTGAACATTTCGACTGAACATAGGGGACCGAAGTAGATGGCCGGCACCGACGCAACCAACGCTGTGAACTCCGATTCGAGCGGTGTCGTGCGGTCCTGGCCGATGATTCTCGGTCAGCTCACCGATGGTTCCGATTTGTCGAGCGACGATTCCCGTTGGGCGATGAGCGAAATCATGTCCGACAACGCAAGTTCGGCGCAGATCGCCGCTTTTGGTGTCGGTTTGAAGATGAAGGGCGAGACACCCGCAGAGTTGCAGGGCCTTGCCGACGCCATGCTCGAACACGCTAAGGCGGTGCCGGTCGATTCCGATGTGGTCGACATCGTCGGAACCGGCGGCGACCGCTCCAACACTGTCAACATCTCGACCATGGCTTCGATTGTGGTGGCAGCCTCGGGAATTCGAGTGGTCAAGCACGGCAACCGGGCAGCATCGTCGAAGAGTGGCGGCGCCGATGTGCTCGAGGCTCTCGGTGTTCGGATCAATCTGGGCCCGGAAGACGTGGCTCGGTGCGTAGACGAGGTCGGCATCGGTTTCTGCTTTGCGCCCGTATTTCACCCGGCACTGCGATTTGCGGCAGTGCCACGGAAGGAAATCGGCATCCCGACGGCCTTCAACGTGCTCGGTCCCTTGACGAATCCAGCACGACCGCGTGCCGGATTGATCGGGTGTGCCTTCCCGAAGCTGATCTCCGTTGTTGCGGGAGTTCTTGCGCAGCGCGGTAATTCGGCATTGGTCGTTCGCGGCGACGACGGACTCGACGAACTGACGACATCCACGACGTCGACGGTGTACATCGTTGCCGACGGAGCGGTTCGAACCGTCACACTGGATCCGCGAGATCTGGGCATCGCTCGGGTACCACTGGACGAATTGCGAGGCGGCGACGCGGACGTGAACGCTCAGGTCGCGCGCACCCTGCTGTCCGGTCAGCCTGGCCCCGTCCGGGACGCGGTGCTACTCAACGCGGGCGCGGCGATCGCGGCCTTCAACGGAGTCGGTGACGACCTGGAAGGTGCGATTGCCGCGGGAATGGCCTCGGCCGCTGTCGCAATCGACAGCGGCGCAGCTGCGGAACTGCTGCGGAGGTGGGCGTCGCTCACCACCGCGCTGACCGAAGGCGCCTGAGAGTCATTCGCCGAGCGAGAACCCAGCTTCGACGTCGGCGCTGGAGAAGGACTGGAACGCAATGTGAGTGGCGGTTCGCGTCACTCCGGGAACCTTGTTGATCCGGCCGGTGATGACCTCTGCGATCTGGGCGTGGTCACGGACCCGGACTACCGCGATCAGGTCGACGTCGCCTGCGCAGGAGTACACCTCGCTGACTCCGGGGATGTCGGCGACGGCCTGAGCAGTCTCCGGGATTCGGGCCGATTCGGCGTGAATCATGACGATCGCATTGATCATGTCGCTCCTCTGGTTGCGCGGTGCTGTGCTGTGGTCGAGCTTATGTCCTCGCGTCGCCGCGCCCATTCCAGGCATCACGATGGTTCTCTGCACGCTCGGATTCGTTTCCAACCTTGGCGAGGTGGCACCAGTCTTCCCACCGCCCCGCGCCGCACGCCGGCTCGGTGTAGCCCGATGTGGCGGAGACGATCCTGATTCCGTCCGATCCGAGCCAGCGGACGACGAGCGCCAGTTCTTCCGGGGGCGCTCCGCGCAGCGGTGTGTTGTCGGGAAGTGCGGTTTCGGCCGATGCGACGAGGGCGTCGACCACGGGCATCGGGTGAGTCCCGGCTCGGGCAAGGCCGGCGGAGGCGAGCCTGCCGGCGCGGATCACGGCTAATTCCCAGCCGCCTTCCGGCGCGGGGCGCGCCAGTACCAACTGATCGATGGCGGCGACGGCGGCGAGCTTTTGAGTGCGTCGTACTGCTACTGCAACTGCGGCAGTTCGGTCGCGCAGTCTGGCCGCGTTCTCGAACAGTGCGGTGGCAGCGAGTTGCTCGATGCGCGCTTTCATTCGTTGAAGCGGCATGTCGTGCACGCCGGCGAAGAACTCCCGAACGTCGGCGACTGACACCGCATAGCGCTCCGCGGTGTCATCTCGGGCTGCCGGGCACGAGCCCAGTTCGCGTGCGGGGCAGGCAGGCCCGTGCACGGCGCCAAGAGGTATCCGCTTGGTGCAGGTACGCAGCCCGGTGAACTCGCACACGGTCTCTGCAATCTCCTGCGCGCTCGCGCGGGACGTGAACGGTCCGATCGAGTGCGGCGTCGGGCTACGCACCACGGATAGCCGGGGGAAGGCCTCGTCTGTGAGAACGATCCACCATCCGCGTTTGGGAAACTTGGAGCGGCGGTTGTACGGCGGAGTGTGTGCCACGAGGAGTCGGAGTTCGCGTACTCCGGCCTCCAGGGCGTGAGCACACTCCACATGATCGACCCGGGTGGCAAGGGCCACCATCTCCTTCATGCGCCCACGCGTCTCGGAACCGGTGAAGTAGCCCCGGACGCGGCGGCGCAGGTCCACTGCCGTCCCTATGTACAGCGCTTCGTCGGACGGGCCGCGAAAGAGGTAGACGCCCGGCCTTCGGGGGAGGTCTGCGGCGAAGGAGCGTTTGGCGCGTTGATGAGCCGAGATGTTGGGGAGATAGTCGATCAGCTCGCTGTAACTGTGTACGCCTTGGTTGCCGACCCGATCTATCAGGCCGTGGAGCACGTCGACGGTGGCTCTGGCGTCGTCGAGCGCTCGGTGCGTCGGTTGGGTGGAGACGCGGAACAGATGCGCGAGCGCAGAGAGCTTGACCGAGGGTGCTTCGTCGCGGGTCAGGACACGCCTGGCGAGTTTGACGGTGCAGAGAACCTGGAACGGTGGCCAAGGCCGGGCCGTGCGGGAAGCTGCCGCCTTGAGGAATCCGATGTCGAAGGGCGCGTTGTGGGCAACGAGTACGGAACCCTTCGCGAACTCGAGGAACGCGGGTAGAACGCGATCGATGCGCGGAGCGTTGATCAGCATGGCATCGGTGATGCCGGTCAGTTCGACGATGTACGGCGGGATCGACCGCCCGGGATCGACCAGAGTTGCCATCTCGCCGAGCACCTGGCCACCGCGAATCTTGACGGCACCGATCTCGGTTATCGAATCGTTGTCCGCGCTTCCGCCGGTGGTCTCGAGGTCGACGACTACAAACGTCGTCTCGCTGAGCGGAGTGTCCAGCTCGTCGAACGACAGTTGACGGCCGATATCCGGATCGGCGTCAACGGCGGCCTTGACAGCGTCGGCTTGACTCACAGCGCAAGACAGTAGAGGGAGGGGCCGACAGGAATCGGTCGCTTCGGCGCAAGGACCAAGAGAAGTTGAATTCGGGACTAACGGGCATCGCACGCACCCCGGCATTTGGTCGCCCGTGACCTAAAAGAGACGAGCGTCACAGTTGGGCGATTTTCGAGGTGTGTCGGCGCCTTCGGTGTCGCACTCGGGTGGAGTGGATCTGGCTGCGTTGCCTGGCGTGTGCCGACTCGTAATCCACCTCGGGTGAAAAGGGGCCTACCGGTACGTAACTGGTGCTGATCTGGGGTAAGTCACGGATTGCCGGGCCGGATCGAATCGGGTCGACTCACGAGAAATGGTTCACGACGTTACGGAAACCGGACGTATCGTTATCCCGCTGTGACCGTTTTGGCGTATCGAGCGCGACTGCGCGGAAATTCGGATGAATCGCACGCGAAATTGGCGATGCGGTCGACATCGCCGCGATCATTTCGTAATCTTCCTGAGACCTAACGAAGTCTTGCCGGGCCACAAAGGACCGGCTTCGTCAGGAACCGCCTAATCGGGATCTCCGCGAGGAACCCGAACCGGGAACCCAAGTTTCACTGGGGTGAATCCCGCCTGGGGCGTAGCAAGCGTCATCGCTACGGACCACGCGGGTAGGGCTGATCTTCCCAGCCCGAACCCGTCAGCTAACTCGGTCGGCGGACGAATGGAAGAAATGGAGCACCCCTTAAGTGGCGTCACAAAGTTTGAAGCGTTCGGCAACACTGGTTGTCGCCGGCGCACTTGCAGCCGGAGCCTTTGCTACAACCGCTGCGCCTGCCTCGGCAGACCCCATCACCATCCCCGGTGTCGGTACGTTCGACATCCCGGGCGTCTCGATCCCCGAACTTCCCGTTATCCCCGGTGTCACGGACAACCCCGCGTTTGCGCCGATTGCACAGGCTGCACCCGCCGCTCCCATCTCCACCCTTGGTGAGCAGGCTGTTCGCGCCGCAGAGAGCAAGCTGGGCGCCCCGTACGTGTACGGCGCGGCAGGCCCGGACGCGTTCGACTGCTCCGGTCTGATCCAGTGGGCTTACAAGCAGGCCGGCCTCAACATCCCCCGCACGAGCTACGACCAGGCTGCAGCCGGTGTCGCAGTTGCGCAGTCCGATCTCCGTGTCGGCGACGTCATCTCCTTCTACGGCGGATCGCACTCGGGTATCTACGCGGGCAACGGAAATGTCATCCATGCTTCGACCGCGGGTCAGCCCGTGAAGCTGGCACCCGTGTCGTCCATGCCGTACGACGGTGCTCGCCGCTTCTGATCCGGTGTCACTGATCGGGTACCTGTGAAGGTCGACCTGATCCACTGGAAAAGGGGCAGTTCCACTCTGTGCAGATGTGGGCCTCGAATCAACTGATTCGAGGCCCACATCTGTTTATCCGGGTGAGTTCCGGGCGTTCCGAGGGGTTCACACTCGCTTCGCTCCCGTTACACCTACCGACGAGTAGACACAAACGTATGCCATTCCGTAACCTTATCGAGACATTAGGTGCCGCCGGCAGGTAGTGTGGGTAGTTGACATCCAGCTAACAGATCCTGACGGGCATCGGCAGGCATCACAAAAACTGAGACGGAGAGTCGCGTTCCGTGGTTTCATCTAGATCGTTTTCATCGAGAAAGTACAGCCGGGTCCGCATCGCGCTCACAACAGGCGTATTGGCAGTTGGGCTTGTCGCGTTGCCATCGATGCCGGCGGCCGCCGACCCGGTGATCACGAATCCCACCGAGGCGCTCGAGAAGCTCGGCGAACTCGCCCGAGTGTCCGAGCAGACCAACGAGGCTTTGCACAACGCGCAGATCGATCTCGATGCAAAGACGTCCGTGCAGCTCGACGCTGAAGCTCGACTTGTCGAGGATCAGGGACGCTACGACGTGGCAAAGGCCAAGGTCGCCGAGGTTGCGCCGGCTGTGAATCGAATTGCTACGGCCAATTATCAGGGCGCGCGGACCAATCGGCTCTTTGCCTTGATGGTCAGCGATTCACCGCAGCAGCTGCTCGATCAGATGTCTGCACTCGATGTCATCTCCAACGACGCGGCGGTGCAGGTCCGCCAGTTCAACGAAGCGACGCTCGACGCTCGCCAAGCAGCGGACTCGTCGCAACAATCCGCGGATGCTGCACGGGTTGCGGCTGATCAGGCGAAGGCGCTGAGCGACGATCTGCAGCGCAAGCAGAGCGAACTTCAGGCTCAGGTTGCCGAGGTGACCAAGGCGTTCGACGATCTGACCGAAGCCGAACGCGTGCAATTGAGTGGGTCGACATTTCCAGAGGGCGTCGACGCCAGCAAAATACTGGCTAATCTGACTCCAGGGTCGGGCACCGCGGCACTACAGGCTGGTTTGACCCGCATCGGCGACCCGTACGTCTGGGGAGCTACCGGGCCCAACGAGTTCGATTGCTCCGGGCTCGTCGTGTGGTCGTACAAACAAATCGGTAAAACACTGCCGCGGTCCAGCCAGGCGCAGGCAGCGGGTGGTACGCCGATATCCCGTGACCAGTTGCAGCCGGGCGACATCGTCACGTTCTACAGCGACAACTCGCATGTCGGTATCTACGCAGGCGATGGCAATATCCTCCACGCGTCGACGTTCGGCGTACCGGTGAAGGTCGAGTCGATGGCAGGGATGCAGTTCTCGACTGCTCGCCGTTACTGACCAGCGCATCGTCACAAGTGGCTCGGCCGCTGCGACTGGGGGTCCCCTCCGTCTCCTACACTCGGCATCGTGTCGAGTGACCCCATGACGTCCCCCGCAGCCGGGACGAACCGTAAGCGCCGCTGGGAGTACCCAGCTCTCATTGCGCTCGGGTGTGCCGTTGTGGTGATCCTCGGACTCACCGTTGTCCTGACTGACGCTCCGGGCTCGTCCCAGCAGTCCGCTGCGGAAGCGGATGTTGCGCGTGTCAGCGAGGTTCAAGCGCTCCTCGATTCGTGGGCACGCGCTCAGATGTCCGACGATCCGACATCGCTGGCGCAGTTCGTAGATGCTGCCGCCGCCCCGGGGTTGCTCGACGCAGAGATTCGGCGCGCCACGGCTGCCGGTGCACTGAGTTTTTCGGATTGGGCGTACGAGGTTTCGCCGGGAACACTTGTCGAGGCTGCCCGAACGGGGTCGCCCGACGGCGTCACATTGTGGGGCGCTCAGGTGAACCTGCGTTATACACTCGACGGTGTGGATGCGGCGCCGACGCGTAAGACTGTCTTGATGACTTTTGCGGAACGTGACGGTTCGTGGTTCGTATTCGCTGACGGTTCGATTGTCGACGTGCTGGGCAGCGGCTCGACCGGTTCGCAGTTGAGCGTCGACTCGTGGCACGGTCCATGGGATTTCGGCCCACTCGCGGTTTCGACCAACGCGGCCGAGGATTCGATAGTCGTCGGGCACCCGGGCCAGCAGGCATTCGTTGACGCGTTGGCCGCCGACCTCGACGGCGCTGTGAAGAATACGACGCAGTTGTGGGGCGACGGTTGGTCCGAGCGGGCAGTCGTGATGGTCGCCGGTTCGCCCGAGGAATTCACGGCGATGGTCGGTTCGCAGCACGACGGATCGTCCATAGCGGCTGTGTCGGTGGCGGATACGGTGCGCGACGGTGCCAGTGACGTGAGTGGGCAGCGCATCATATTCTCGCCGGCCGCCGCATCACGCTTGACTTCGACGACGCGGCAGGCGGTGCTTCGCCACGAGATGATGCATATCGCGGCGCGATCCCAGACCCGGGACGGGTCGCCCATGTGGGTGCTCGAAGGGTACGCGGAGTATGCCGGCAACCGTGGCTCCGGGCGGGCGGCGCGGGAGATTGCGCCGACACTTGCGGCCGCTGTTCGGTCCGGTGACGTGCCGTCGGAGTTTCCCGAGGATTCACAGTTCGGGGGCGTGCCGGTGGTGAGTTCCCTTGCGTACGAATCGGCGTGGTCGATAAATGCTTATATTGCGGATCGTTTCGGCGAGTCCGAGCTGACGGAACTATTCCGCGCCTTGGCTGTGGGGCCGTCGACACCGGAGGAGATCAACCGGCGCATCGTCGAGGTACTTGGTGTGAGTATCGACGACCTGCGCGACGGCTGGGTGGATTGGCTGCACCGCACACTGCGTTGATTGGCTGCACCGCAGCGTGGGTTGATCGGCTCGTGCTTTACGGTGGACGAATGCGCCGGACCCTTTTGGTGACCAATGATTTTCCGCCCCGACCGGGCGGAATCCAGTCGTATCTACATACGTTCGCGAAGCATCTTCCGGCCGACAAGTTGGTTGTCTATGCGCCGCGGTGGCGCGGTGATTCGCACAAGAAGTTCGATGCCGCTCAACCTTTCGAGGTCGTGAGGCATCCCACGACATTGATGCTTCCGACTCCGTTTGTCGCCAGACGGGCCGCGAAACTGGTCAAGAAGCATGACTGCGAGTCCGTGTGGTTCGGCGCGGCGGCGCCCCTTGCGTTGTTGGCGCCGGTGGTCCGCCGGGCAGGTGCGTCGCGGGTGATCGCGAGTACTCACGGTCACGAAGTGGGTTGGTCGATGATTCCCGGTGCGCGGCAGTCGTTGCGGACAATCGGTGAAAACACGGATACGGTTACCTTCGTCAGCAAATACACCCGAAGCCGGTTCGCGGCGGCTTTCGGGCCGCAGGCTGCGCTGGAGCATCTGCCGTCGGGAGTGGATACGTCTGTCTTCCATCCTGATTCGGCTGCTCGCGCAGAATTGCGGGCACGGTACGGGCTGGGGGAGCGCCCGACAATTCTCTGCCTGTCACGGCTGGTGCCGCGCAAGGGACAGGACATGCTGATCAAGGCACTGCCGACTATCCGTGCGAGCATCGACGGCGCTGTACTTGTCATCGTCGGGGGTGGGCCGTACGACGAGAAACTGCGTGAGCTCGCCCACAAGACGGGGATGGACGATCACGTCGTGTTCACGGGCACCGTCCCGGCGGCGGAATTGGCTGCCCATCACACCATCGCCGATGTTTTTGCGATGCCGTGCCGCACCCGCGGTGCAGGACTCGACGTCGAAGGTCTCGGGATCGTGTACCTCGAGGCGTCGGCAACGGGTGTTCCCGTGATCGCGGGTCGCAGTGGCGGTGCCCCGGAAACGGTGCAGCAGAACAAGACCGGGCTAGTGGTCGACGGTACGTCGGTTGACGACGTTGCCGCCTCGGTGATCGAGATCCTGTCCGACCGTGATCGAGCTGCCGCAATGGGCGCCGCCGGTCGCGACTGGGTGGCGACCGATTGGAAGTGGGACACGCTCGCGTCGAAGTTGCAGGCGCTGCTCGGCTGAGCCCCGAGCATCAAGCACTGTGGCCGCCATACCTTTTCCAAGGTATGGCGGCCACAGGTGTGCGCGGTGTTACTTCGCGTAGATCATCTCGATCTCCGCGGCAAAGCTGGCGTGGACGACGTTGCGCTTGAGCTTCATCGTCGGGGTGAGTTCGCCTGTGTCCTCGGAGAAGTCGACCGGCAGGATCTTGAACTTCTTGATTGCCTCGGCATGGGAGACCAGCTTGTTGGCCTCGTCGATCGCGTCCTGGATATCGCCGACAAGTTCGCCGTCGCTGACCAGATCAGCCGCGGTGGTGCCGGCTGCCTTGTTGTTGCGCTCGTTCCAGGCGGGCAAAGCTTCGGCGTCGATGGTGATCAGTGCGCCGATGAACGGCTTCTGATCGCCCACGACGATTGCCTGGCTGATGAGCGGATGTGCGCGCAATGCGTCCTCGAGCTGGGCAGGGGAGACGTTCTTTCCGCCTGCCGTGACAATGATTTCCTTCTTGCGCCCGGTGATCGTGATGAACCCGTCCGCGTCGACGGTTCCGAGGTCGCCGGTGTGGAACCAGCCGTTCTCGATCGATTCGGCGGTTGCCTTCTCGTTGCGCCAGTATCCGGTGAAGACCACGGGTCCGGAGAGTAGGATCTCACCGTCGTCGGCGATGCGAACAGAGTTGCCGGCCAACGGTTTTCCGACGGTTCCGACCTTCTGGGAGCCGATGGTGTTGACGGCAAATGCGGCGGTGGTTTCGGTGAGGCCGTAACCCTCGTAAATCGTGACTCCGATGCCGCGGAAGAAGTGGCCGAGCCGCGCGCCGAGCGGGGCGCCACCGGAAATGGCGAGCTGGCACTGTCCGCCGAGGGCTGCCCGCAGCTTGGAGTAGACGAGTTTGTCGAACAACGCGTGCTTGGCCTTGAGGACGATACCGGCGCCACCCTTGTCCTTGGCCTCGCTCCACGCGACAGCGGTCTCCGCGGCCGCGTCGAAGATTTTGCCCTTGCCCTCGCCGTGGGCCTTTGCGCGGGCGCTGTTGTAGACCTTCTCGAACACTCGCGGTACCGACAGGATGAAGTCGGGCTTGAATTCGCCGAAGGTGGGGACGAGGTTCGGAATGTCGCTGGTGTGCCCGAGGGTGGCGCCGGCGTCGAACGAGGCGATGCTGACCGCGCGCGCCAGGACGTGAGCGAGGGGCAGGAACATCAGCGTGCGCACGCCTGGCGTCTTGAGCAGATCGCCGAGGTTGGAGTCGAGGATGCCCTTCGACTCTGCAATGAGGTTGGAGTGTGTCAGTTGGCAGCCCTTGGGGCGGCCCGTAGTGCCGGAGGTGTAGATCAGGGTTGCGGGATCGGAGGCCTTCAGAGCGTTGACGCGCGTCTGGACCTCGTCGTCGGAAATGTCGGCGCCCAGGGCAGAGAGTTCCTCGACGGCGCCGCGTCCGCCTGCGGGGGCCTCGATCTGGTAGACGGTGCGCAGCGACGGCGACGCTTCTGCGACGTCCTTGACGGTGGCTGCGTGGACGTCGTTCTCGACAACGAGGTCGATGGCTTCGGAATCCTCGAGAATCCAGCGAACCTGCTCAGCGGCGGATGTTTCGTAGATCGGAACGGTCACGCCGCCTGCGGCCCAGATCGCGTAGTCGATCAGTGGCCACTCGTAGCGAGTCGCGGACATCAGCCCGACGCGATCACCCTGCTTGACGCCGATCGCGATCAGACCCTTGGCAACTGCGGTTACCTGGGCGGCGAACTCGCCGGCAGTGACGTCGACCCATGCGGAGCCGACCTTTCGCTTGTAGACGACGGCCGCGGGCTTCGTCTTCGCGAATGTGAACACCGAGTCGACCGCAGAGGCATCCTCGGGAATCGTGAACGTCTGGGGTGCGCTGTATTCAGGCACAAAATACCTCCGACACTGCGAAATACTGACGAGTAGGGTTTGACGCTATTCACTGTAGTCGCACGTCCGGCATAGTTGTGGCCCGGCTTACAGTCTGTCCGTTTCGCAGTGGTGTGGCACCGTTCGCTCACTCGTCGACGCGATATGTGAAGCTAACTGTCGTGAGCAGCATTCAGGTCGCAGACCAGACTTTCATCGCGGCACCGCCCGAGCGTGTCGCCGAACTGTTGTCTTCGCGTGCGCAGTGGCGCCGGTGGTGGCGAGATCTCCAGCTCGAGGTGCGCGAGGACCGCGGTCCCGCAGGCTTCCGGTGGGGCGTGTCCGGCAGTCTCGTCGGCACCATGGAGGTGTGGCTCGAACCGGTCATGGACGGCGCCATCGTTCACTACTTCCTGCACGCGGAACCAGTGGGTGTGTCGCCGTCAGGCCTGGCTGATCTCGACCTGGCCGCCATGAATCGCGCACGGCGCGTCGACGGCAAGGTCATGTCCTTTGAACTCAAGCGCGAACTGGAAGCGGGGCGCCCGGCAGGTGTGGCGCCCGAATCTGTGTGACGTGGCAGGAAGTTTTCAGGCCCGTGTTCGGGGAGAATTACGGGGACCATGAAGTTTCGAGGGAAGGAAGAGTAGTCGGATGGCCGAGAAAACCAAGGGGTTGATCAGCATCGACGCTCAGCCTGACGCCGTCATGGCCGTGATCGCCGATTTCGAGGAGTACCCCGCGTGGGTTGCGGCGGCCAAGTCCGTCGAGGTTCTGGAAGTTGGCGGCAACGGCCGCGCGAACCGGGTGCGGTTCGTCCTCGATGCCGGGATGGTGAAGGACAAGTACGAGCTGGCGTACACGTGGGCGCCCGACGGAATGTCGGTGAGCTGGGAACTGGTGAGCGGGGAGATTCAGAAGTCCCAATCCGGTTCGTACACTTTGCGTTCCGAGCCGGGCGGCAGTACGTCCGTCACCTACGAGCTGACGGTCGATCTGACTATCCCGATGATCGGGTTGTTCAAACGCAAGGCCGAGAAGATCATCACGGACACGGCTTTGAAGGAACTGAAGAAGCGAGTCGAGGGCTGAACGCCGCGCGGGCCCGTCTTCAACTCTTCATCGGCAGCGGTGGCAGTGGAACGACGACGCTGGCGTCTGCCGCAGCGCTGTCGGCGGCGACTGCCGGTTCCAAGGTTCTGCTGATGTCGATCGATCGGCTTCATTCGCTTGCGGATGTGCTGGCGATTCCGGTTCCGCGTGTAGTGACCCCATTGTTCGACCGGATGGATGTCTGGCAGGTCGATACGCTGACGCTTGTCGAAGACAAGTTCCGTGGTGTGTCGGCGCTACTCGATGCGGCGGGTTCCCATGAACACGGATCGTCGCTCCAGACTTTGGAGCCCGAGGAACTCACGGGTTCGCTTGGCATCGCGGACATTCTGGCGCTTGCCGAGGTCGTCGGGATGGCATCGAGCGGCGAATACGACGTCGTGATCGTGGATTGCCCGCCGTCGCCGGAGGCGTTGCGGATCCTCGGCGCGCCCGCGATGGTGTCCGAGTACCTCGAGCGGCTGTGGCCGCGTCACAGGCGGCTTGCGGCGGTGGCGGCTACCGACGTGCGGTTGATGCTGTTGGTGTCGATAATCGAACGCATTGTCTCGTCGGTCGACGAGATCGCAGCGTGTATCGCCGACACTTCGCACACGGAGATTCATCTCGTGACGTCGGCGCAGGGATCGGCGGCGCTTGCGACTCGGCGCACACTGTCCGGTCTTGCGCTCTCAGTGCTGCCGGTTGCTCGGATAATCGTCAATAGTGTTGTTCCGCAACCCGTTTCGCAGAGTTACGCAGATGAAGATATGTGCTGGTTGTCCAACGTTCGCGCGGCCCAGATGTCGGTGCTCGCGGGAGTTCGCGAGGCCGCCGATGGGATTGCCGTCACGGTTGTCGAACATGTCGGCACCGAACCGGTAGGGTTGGCGGCCCTGGGCGACATTGCAGTTGCGCTGGGCGAGGGGGCCGCTGCGCAGCCGCACCGCCATCCCGACCCGATAGCGGTGACGCTGGAATCGGGGACGGGGTTGGAGTCGGTCTACGCGATGCGGATGTATCTGCCGCTCGTCGATCCGGCGTCACTGACGTTGGGTCGGGTAGAAGACGATGTGCTGGTGGGAGCGGACGGGGTGCGACGGAGAGTGAGACTTGCGTCGGTGTTACGGCGATGCGTCGTGACCGGTGCCGAACTCGACGGCGCCTATCTGATCATTCGATTCTCGCCGGATCCCACGGTGTGGCCTGTATGAACGACGATCACACCAAGCTTCTCGCCGAGTTTCGGGTGTTGGCCGATTCCGTCCTCTCCCGGATCGAGCCGATTGTGGCGCAGATGGCGGAGGGGCGCACGAACGCAGCGGCGGATCTCGAGACCTCGGAGGAATTGCCTGCATTCAGCGGCTGCAGTTGGTGCCCGGTGTGCGCTGTTGCAGCCTTGATGCGCGGTGAACATCACGAGTTACTGGCAATCCTGGCAGGGCATGCTGCCGTACTTCTGGCGTTGCTGCGTGAGCTGCTGGACGAGTTTCTCGGCGGGCGCGCCCCATCCGACGGGAAGCCGGACGGTGGTCCAGGGGGTGGGGCGCCGACGCCCGACGGTACCTCGTCGCCGAAGCCCCGATCGCCTGCTTTCGTTCCGATTACGGTGACTGTCAAGCGGTAAACGCTGGTACTTCGGTGCCATCGGTGGGCACAATCGTCAAGAACGCATACCGAGTGTGGAGTGTGGACCGGATGATCACCAATCGCAGTGCAAATGCCGACATCCTGACCGTCGGAATAGATGTGGGCGGCACCAGTATTCGAGCGTCGGTGGTCGACGTCGACGGGCAAGTGCTCGATACCATGCAGGCTCCGACGCCCCAGTCCGCGCGGTCGCTCGAGGATGCGCTCGATCGGGTGGTGCGTGAACTGGTCAGTCGGCACAATGTGGCCGCAGTGGGTTTGGCGGTAGCCGGGTTCGTCACCTCGGATCACGGGATCGTGCTTTTTGCTCCGCACCTGCCGTGGGTGAACGCGCCGGTCGGCAAGGACCTGAGCGTACGGCTGGGGTTGCCGGTTGTTCTGGAACACGATGCCAATGCGGCGGCGTACGCGGAGTATCGGTTCGGTGCTGCGGCTGGTGGCCGGAACGTCGTCACGGTGGCGATCGGGACGGGCATCGGTGGCGCGTTGCTGATCGGCGGTGAGCTGTACCGGGGTAGTTACGGTGTTGCGCCGGAGTTCGGCCACGTCCAGGTCGTGCCGGACGGCCGCCCGTGCGCGTGTGGCAAGCGCGGCTGCTGGGAGCGGTACTGCAGCGGAACTGCGTTGGTGGACACAGCAATTGAACTTCTGGCCGAAGATCCGGCCGCGTCAACAGTCCTGGCGCGAGAAGTTGCCGTCGACCCGGGCAGCTTGACCGGGCGTCGAATCGCCAATGCCGCGTACGACGGTGACCCACTCGCGCTGGCGACGATGGCTGAGTTCACGCATTGGCTGGCAGTCGGCCTGGCGATGGTCGCCGACGCCTACGACCCGGATGTCGTGGTGATCGCCGGCGGCGTCGCGAGTTCGGCTCCACTGTTTCTCGATGACGCCCGTGAGCAGTACGCAACGTTGTTGACGGGTGCGAAATATCGACCTCTGGCCCGGATTCGCACTGCCCAGTTGGGGGAGGCCGCGGGGATGGTGGGGGCGGCGGCGTTGGCGCGTTCGGCGGTTCCAGGCATCATTTCGCCTGCCAGGCGTTGAGTCGCACTTGTGATCACGAGGTGCCGGTCGGGGCATGTGTAGCGAGGGTAACCGGCGCGCAGTAAGGTCGTGCACAAGGCAATTCGGGTTGTGAATGGGAGGGACGCCGTGTGGTATTGGCTCTTCAAGTATGTGTTGTTGGGGCCGATTCTCCTGCTGCTCGGGCGTCCGACGATCAAGGGGCACGAGAACATTCCCACTGACGGTGCGGCGATTCTCGCCAGCAACCATCAGGCAGTTCTGGATTCGTTCTATCTTCCGCTGCGCTCGAACCGTCGAATCACGTTCCTCGCAAAAAGTGAGTACTTCACGGGCAGCGGACTCAAGGGTGCGTTCCAGCGGTGGTTCTTCACGGCTGTCGGCCAGGTGCCCATCGATCGCACCGGTGCGGACGCAGCCCAGGACGCGCTCAACGCCGGTCTACGGGTCCTTGATGCCGGCAAGCTGCTCGGTATCTACCCCGAGGGCACTCGCTCGCCGGATGGTCGTCTGTACAAGGGCAAGACCGGAATGGCTCGCCTGGCACTCGAATCCGGTGTCAAGGTGATTCCCGTAGCGATGGTCGGCACCGACAAGATGAACCCCATCGGTTCGAGGATGTGGCGTCCGGCCAAGGTCACCGTCATCGTCGGTGAACCTATCGACTTCTCGCGTTTCGAGGGGATGGGCGGCAACCGCTTCGTGGAGCGGGCTGTGACCGACGAGGTCATGTACAAGCTGATGAAGCTGTCCGGCCAGGAATACGTCGACATCTATGCGGCGAGTTTGAAGAACCCGAAGCCGGTCAAGGCGGAGGAGTCCCCGTCCGACGAGACCCACCAGCTCGAGGAGTCCGACGAGGCTGCCGCTCCACTTGCGGCCGTTGTCGACCCCGATGCCGAGCAGACTGATGGGCCGCACGTCCCGGACACGCGCGCCAGTTAGAGATTTCCCACAACTGCCGGGCGTGCATTAGCTCTCGGGACCGGCGGTGCGGCATAGTTTTGAGCCGTGCGCTACTTCTACGACTGTGAATTCATCGAAGACGGTCGAACCATCGACCTCGTGTCCATCGGCGTCGTCTGCGAGGACGGCCGAGAGTACTACGCCGTCTCGACGGAATTCGATCCGGCGCGGGCCGGCAGTTGGGTGCGCAAGAATGTTCTGCCGAAGCTTCCTGCGCCGTCGTCTCCGCTCTGGAAGTCGCGCGACAAGATCCGTGACGACCTCCTGAAGTTCTTCGTTCCGCGGCCGATGGTGGTTCCCGAACTGTGGGCATGGGTCGCGGCGTACGACCACGTCGCGTTGTGCCAGCTGTGGGGCGACATGACCGAACTGCCCCAGTCGTTGCCGCGCTACACGCGGGAGTTGCGCCAGTTCTGGGAGGACAACGGCAGCCCGGCTCTGCCGCCTGCACCGTCCGACGCGCATGACGCTTTGGCGGACGCACGACACAATCTGGTGAAGTTCGACGCGATTGCCCGAGTCCGGTCACTTCGTTGACCTGCTGTGACGCCGAACTCGGTTAGACGAGACCGTGCGCTAACGAGAGCCTGTGTGACGCGCGGGTAGGTGAGCGAATATCCTGTACTAGTGAACTGGACTGTCGACGTGCCGATCGACCGCTTGCCCGAACTTCCGCCGCTGCCCGCCGGACTGCGTCAGCAGCTCGACGAGGCCCTTGCGAAACCCGCCGCGCAGCAGCCTTCATGGCCCGCTGACCAGGCGGCTGCGATGCGCACTGTGCTCGAGAGCGTGCCGCCGATCACCGTGGCCAGCGAAGTCGAGGCATTGTCGGATCGCCTTGCGCAGGTAGCGCGCGGCGAAGCCTTCCTGTTGCAGGGCGGCGACTGCGCCGAGACGTTTGCCGACAACACCGAGCCGCACATCAAGGGCAATATCCGCACGCTGCTGCAGATGGCTGTCGTCTTGACGTACGGGTCTTCCATGCCGGTGGTCAAGGTGGCACGTATCGCGGGTCAGTACGCCAAGCCTCGATCAGCCGACATCGACTCGTTGGGCCTCAAGTCCTACCGCGGCGACATGGTCAACTCGATTGTCGCCGACGAGGCTGTCCGCGCCCACGATCCGTCGCGGTTGGTACGGGCGTACGCAAATGCCAGTGCCGCGATGAACCTGGTTCGGGCGCTCACCGGCGCCGGAATGGCCGACCTGCACAAGGTCCACGACTGGAACCGCGAGTTCGTGGCAGCGTCTCCGGCCGGAGCCCGCTACGAGCAGCTCGCGTCGGAAATCGATCGTGGCCTGCAGTTCATGAACGCCTGCGGCGTGACCGATCCGAGCCTGCACCAGGCGCAGATCTTCGCGAGCCACGAAGCCTTGGTCCTCGACTACGAGCGTGCGATGCTGCGTCTCGACAACGACAGCGATCACCCCAAGCTCTACGACCTGTCGGCTCACTTCTTGTGGATCGGCGACCGTACTCGTCAGCTCGACGGCGCGCACATCGCCTTTGCCGAGTTGGTGTCCAACCCGATCGGTCTGAAGATCGGTCCCACGACCACTCCGGAGATGGCCGTCGAATACGTCGAGCGTCTCGACCCGACAAACAAGCCAGGTCGCCTGACGCTGATCTCGCGGATGGGCAACGGCAAGGTCCGTGACCTCCTTCCTGCGATCATCGAGAAGGTCCAGGCCACCGGCCATCAGGTCATCTGGCAGTGCGATCCCATGCACGGCAACACGCACGAGGCGTCCACCGGTTACAAGACGCGTCACTTCGATCGCATCGTCGACGAGGTTCAGGGATTCTTCGAGGTCCACAACGGACTCGGTACCCATCCGGGCGGTATTCACGTCGAATTGACCGGCGAGAACGTCACCGAGTGCCTCGGTGGTGCGCAGGATATTTCGGACGGCGACCTGTCGGGTCGTTACGAGACGGCCTGCGATCCTCGCCTCAACACCCAGCAGTCGTTGGAGCTTGCGTTCCTCGTCGCAGAAATGCTGCGCGGCTGACGCTTAGCTGTTGTATCGAACGCCCTCATTCGCCGTGCGCGGGTGGGGGCGTTTTACGTTGTCAGGCTGTTGGTTCGATCAGGCACTGCTGCGATCAGGGAATGGCAACAACGGTGACGTTGGAGCCTTTCTCCACACGATCGTTCTTATCGCTCTGACTGACGATCAGCGAGCTGTCGTTCTGGGTCAGTTGGCGAACGGTGAGGGTGAGACCGAGGCGGGTCAGTTCCTCGCGAGCGGAGGCGACGCTACGTCCCAGCAGGTTGGGGACCTTCACGGAGCTGGACACGAGAAGGGCAACGGACGTTCCGGCGTTCACAGACGAACCCGCAGCGGGGTCGGTGCCGATGACCTTTCCGCCGTCGACACCGTCGTCGAAGGCAGATCGGGTTTCGCTGACGGTGATGCCCAGTTTGTCGAGGGCAGCCCGGGCGGCGTTCTCCGACATGCCCTTTACGTCGGGAACATCAACGGGCGGTGATCCTTTGGACGTGACAACTTTGACCGAGGAGCCAACAGGCACGGTGGTTCCCGGAGCCGGGTCAAGAGCGGCGACACCGCCGATGGGGATCTTGGAACTGAACGTCTCACCGCCGTCGACGGCAACGAGGGTGCGCGCAGTGAGCTGATCTCGGGTGGCTTCGACGGCGCCGCCCGCTGGTATCGGCGGCACAGTCGGGCGCCCGAGCGAGGTGAACAGGACAACACTCGATCCGCGCGAAATCCGCGAGCCCGCTTCGGGATCGGTTCCGGTCACGGTGTCGAGAACCTCGGTGTCCGAGTACGTTCCACGCACTTCTGGCGACAGTCCGGCATCCTGAAGTGCCGTGACTGCCGCATCCTTGTTCAGGCCACCGATCTGGGGGACCGCGGTGAATCGGCCAGAGCCCATCCACCAACCGCCGAACCCCAGCGCAAGCGCAAGCAACGCGATGACAAGAAGCCAGACGAGAGTGGTCCGGCGAGAGCGTCGTCGTGCTTGCGAAAAGTGGTCGTGTGGATCGATGTCGGCAGAGTCGTCTTCGTGCTCGTCCGTCTCGGCGACGGGCGGACGCACGGTTTGTGCGGTGACCGCGCGGGTGTGCTGAATGCCGTCCGGTGGTGCGTGCGGCGCCAGCGCGGTTGTAGGCGGCGCCGCAGCTCCGGCCGCAAATGCCGTGGTGGCGGCGCCGACTGGTGCACCGGCGCCACCGATAACGGTGGTGGCGGGCGAACCGGGGGCCGCGGGACGGGGTGTTGCCGGCCGGGGTGTCGGCGCCGGTGCGGCAGCGGCACTGTGATGCTGCGCGGATCGCCGCGGCGCGGGCACCCGATACGCGGGCAGTTCGAGTTGTTCGCACACGATGCGCAGGGCGGCTGCCATTTCACCGGCATCGGTAAACCGATGTGCAGGTTCACGATTGGTGGCTTGCGTGACGAGTCGGTCGAACTGCGCCGGTACGCCGGCGATTCGTGAACCTGGCGGCGGAACGTCGTCGTGAATTCTCTGGTATGCGATCGAGAGAGAGGTGTCCCCGGTGAAAGGTGTTGTACCGGTGAGGAGTTCGAACATGAGAACGCCGGTGGAGTACACGTCGCTGCGCGGATCGGCCACTCCGGAGGTGACCTGCTCCGGGGAGAGGTAGGCGGCGGTGCCGAGAATGACGCTGTTCGACGTTGTTGTCGCGGCAGCTGCGGCGCGCACCAAACCGAAATCGGCGATCTTCACTTCACCGGCGTCGGAAATCAGGATGTTCTCCGGTTTGACGTCGCGGTGCACCAGGCCGGCCCGGTGTGCAACTGCCAACGCGTCGAGTACCGGCCCGACTACGGCGGCGACAGCGTGTGGCGGCATCGGGCCGCGCTCGCGCAGCAATTCGCGCAAGGTGCCGCCGTCGACCAATTCCATGACGAGGAAGGCATGACCGCGATCGCTGCCCTGGTCGTACACGGCAACCAAGGCAGGGTGTTTAAGGCGGGCGACTGCGCGCGCCTCGAACTCGAAGCGGGTGAGAAAAGCGGGATCGGCGGCAAACTGCGGATCCATGACCTTGATAGCGACAGGCCGATCCAACCGCGTATCGAGGCCTCGATACACAGTCGACATTCCGCCGCGTGCGATGGGCGCATCCACGCGATAGCGGCGTTCGAGCATTTCGCCGATCAACCCTTGACCTCCGTTGTGAAAATCTGTGGTGCAGTAATAATCTGTGGTCGCATCCGCCTCGTCCATCGTAGCCAGCGCTGCCGACGGAAAGTTCCACCCACGTGCCGCGCGACAAGCCGACCCGATAAACTTCCGTGGTGAGCGCGATTCCTTATTGTGATGATGTCCTGGATTCTTCGGTATCCCTGTTCCAGTTGGCCGATGTAGCGAAGAGCGTCAGGTTGCCGGTCGCGAAGGTGCACCAGTTGCTCCGCGATCGCAAGATCATCGCAGTCAAGCGCAACGGGGTTCTCGGGGTTCCCGAGGAATTCTTCGACGAAGACGGCCAGATCGTGAAATGGCTTCCCGGTTTGCTGGCAGTTCTGCACGATGGCGGATACAGCGATGTAGCGTCGCTGCGCTGGCTTTTCCAGTCTGACGAGTCCCTCCCCGGACGCCCGGTCGACGCCCTGCATGGGCACCTCGCCCGCGAGGTTATCCGCCGTGCACAGGCAATGGCTTTCTGAGTCTGATTGGTTTTTCCGGCCTGACGTAGCTCGCCGACCGGACTGGAGCCGGTACGGCGAACGTCAGGCGCGTGCGGTGGTGGACGGTCACCCGGCGGTCGAGAATGTGGTCGAGAATGCGATAGCCGACTGACCCCACCCCGTGCGGAGCACCGAATTCATCGTGCCGTCGACGTCGCTTCTGCCGGGACTTTCTCCGGTGCATGTCCCCGTAGACGCAGTGGGTCTTCCGTCCGGAGTGTCATCGCCGCGACGACGGAGGCAAATGTTGCCAATACCACGTGCGGGAACGAGTACATGCCGATCGATCCGTCGGGCTGGAATATCAACATGAGCCAGCTGGACAGCCCCACCAGTATGGCCAGGGTCGTCGGGGAGAGTGCAAAGCCGGCAGCTACGGCCAACGGCCACGAGTAGTACCAGGGGAGCGCCGCCGGGGAGAGAATCACGATGGCAACCATGACAATCACGATGCCCATCACGGCGTCGCGTTCGGTGGTGCGGAATCGCCACCAGACAAAAGCGATGATTCCGATGAGCACGACTGCGCTGACAAGCCGGGTCACCTGGAGTATGTCGTCGAAGTGATTGCCGGTGAGCCACGATGTCGCGGCGGTGGACAGTTCGGCGACGAGGGTCGGCAACGACAGCCAGTTGATGATCTTGTTGGAGCCGGAGAGCGCCGTCGTCCAGCCGAGTCCGACACCGGCAATCAACGACGTCGAACCGAGGACAACAACGAACATCGCAAATCCGCTACCGGCGGTCTTGATAAAGGATCGGATCGGATTCGGTGCTTCCGTTCCCTGCGCTGCGGCGTCTTCACGTTCGTGAATCATCCAGATCCAGACGATGAACGGCAGCGCCACCCCGGCAGTGGCCTTGATGGCAACGGCAAAGGCGATGAGACCGATTCCGAACATGTGCTTGCGTTCGAGGGCCAGTGCGATGCCGGCGACCATCAGGCCGACCATCAGCATCTCGTTGTGCACGCCGCCGATCAGATGGATCAGGACGAGTGGATTGAGGACCGCGAGCCACAAGGCGATCGCCGGGTTCCCACCGAGTTTGCGCGCGAGGTGGGGGACACCCCACACCATCAATGCCAGGCCGGGCAGCATGGTGATGCGCAGTAACATCGTGCCCGCGATGACGTTGTCACCGGTCAGGCGAACAATGGCATCAGTGAGCAGGAGATGAACCGGACCGTACGGGGTTGTTGTCGTCGTCCAGACATTGGAGACGTTGTCGAGCAGGATGCCGGGATTGACCACCGGCCCCACTTCGTACGGGTCGAAGCCGTCACGCAGCAGAGCGCCCTGCGCAAGGTAGGAGTAAGCGTCACGGCTGAACATCGGAACGGCAAAGAGCAGGGGGAACGTCCACAGCGGCACGATGAATCGCAGCCCGCGCAAACCGACGTCACCGCGCAGCGCCGAGCGACCCAGTCGCGCCCACGCGCCGATCATGCACAACACGCCGATCCACACGATCGCCGCCGACAGTATCGACCCGTGCCCGAATCGGAGCCAGGACAGATGCATCGACTCGAGCAACGGGTCCTCGCGCCGGACGCTACCTGCGCCGAATCCGCCGAACATGATCATGGCGGCGCCCAGGAATCCGAGCAGCGCGCTGTGTCCTTCGGGAGTGCGAAGGAAATCAGCGGCCCTTCGATGCCACGCTGGTGTGGTGGCTGCGGCAGAGGGCGTCATGAGTGCAGTTTCCTCCCCCGAGATGTTCGGATGCGGTAGCGCGTACGTGGTGAATTGCTGGCGAATAGTCGGTTACGAGGGGACAGTTTAGTTGCTCGGGAGGCCGAACCCTGCCGTCGACTCGTTTGCGCGCGCCGGTGACAGCCGGTTCGGTGCCCAATAGTGACGGATCACTCATGAACAGTCTGTCAGTACGTGCGCGACGTGGCTGCGAGGGCCATCTCGCGCAGCCGTGTCTTGGCCTCCGCGGTGGCGCTGCTCGATTCCAGTGCGGCCGCGGCAGATTCGACCAGGGTGGCGATGCGTGCTTCCGCGTCGTCCACTGCCCCGAGGTCGGTGATCAGGGTGCGTAGCGTATCGACGTCGTTGTCGGTCAGTTCTGCGCCGATTCCGGATCGGAGTTGTTGTGCCGCAGCAGGATCAGTGTCATCGGCGCGCGCAAGTGCGGCAGCGAACAGTGTTGTCCGCTTACCGGTGCGGAGGTCGTCGCCGGACGGCTTGCCGGTCACCGACGGATCGCCGAAGACGCCGAGCAGGTCGTCCCGGAGCTGGAATGCGATACCGATGTCGGTGCCGAACTTCCGGTACGCGTCGATCAGTGCCGCGTCTGCTCCGAAAAGGGCAGCACCGAGGTGCAGGGGGCGCTCGATCGTGTACGCCGCAGTCTTGAACCGGTTGACGCGCATAGCTGCCTCGACGCTCTCGTCGCCGCGAGCTTCGTTGCTGATATCGAGGAACTGACCGCCAAGCACTTCGGTGCGCATCGCCGACCACACGGGACTGATCCGAGCGGCGGCGTCGGCGCCGATTCCGGATTCGCGGATCATGTCGTCTGCCCATGCGAGCGCAAGATCGCCGAGCAGAATTGCGACAGCCTCACCGAAGTGGGCGCCGTCGCCGTTCCAGTTGTCAGCTCGGTGCAGGTTCTCGAACTCGACGTGCACGGTGGGAAATCCGCGACGCGTCGTGGAGGCGTCGATGATGTCGTCGTGGACCAGCGCGCATGCCTGGACCAGTTCGAGCGCCGTGCAGGCGCGCATGACGCTGTCGGCGTCGTCGCTTCGAGGGTCGCCGCCGGCGCCGAGCCAGCCCGTCCACGCAAAGGCCGGTCGCACGCGCTTGCCGCCGCGCAGAACAAAGCTCTCGAGAGTGTCGACGGCGGTTTCGTATCCGCCGCCGATGGTTTCCACCGCTTCGCGCCTGGAGGCAAAGAAGTCACGCAAGCTCTGTTCGAACAAAGCCGGCAACTCGAGCGAGGACGGATAGGCGGCGTCGGTTCGAGCAGACAGGATGGCCTCCAAGGTCGGTAACTTCTCATACCGGCGAACAGGGCCAGGCAGTGAGCGTAGAGTCCAGCTTAGTGGGGTCCCTACCGATGTCCGGTGTGGGCCGTGAACTGCACGATCCTGGCATCCGGGACGTATTCACGGACGCGATGCTCCGTTCTGCGTCGACAAAACATATGCTTACCTCGTGACATTCGATGCAGTCAGGGGACGCTCCAGCGATGGCTGGGCCAGCCGAACACCATCGATCGTCGATCGGATCACATCTTCCACAGGGAGTCGGATTCCGTTCTCGGTCGAGTTCTCACCGCCGCGCGACGCAGAAGCCGAGGCGCGTCTGTGGCGTGCCGTGCGCACATTCGAGAGGCTCGGTCCGGCTTTTGTCTCCATGACGTACGGCGCCGGTGGTTCGACTCGTGACCGCACCGTTCGGGTCACAGGAGAATTGGCCGAAGAGACCACGTTGCTGCCGGTTGCACACCTCACCGCGGTGTCCCACAGCATCGACGAACTCCGATCCATGGTCGGCGCCTATGCCGATCGCGGAATCAGCAACATCCTCGTTCTGCGCGGCGACCCCCCTGGCGACCCCCTCGGCGAATGGAAGAAACACCCCGATGGCGTCGAGTACGCCGAAGAGCTTGTCCGGATGGTCCGCGATCTCGGTGACTTCCACGTCGGCGTGGCGTCGTTCCCGGAAGGACATTACCGAGCACCTGACCTGGCCCACGACACGAAGTACCTCGTCTCGAAGTTGCGCGCCGGAGCCGAGTACTCCATCACGCAGATGTTCTTCGACGTCGACGACTACCTGCGTCTGCGTGATCGCGTGAGCGCGTTCGACCCCGAGCAGGGCGCCAAGCCGATCATCCCCGAAATCATGCCGGTCACCTCACTGCGGTCGGTGCGGCGCATGCTCGAACTGTCCGGATCGTCGTTGCCGCCCGCCCTCGAGCGCCGGTTCGACGCCGCCGCCGGTTCGGGTTCTCAGGAGAATCGGGCAGCGGTGCGTGAGCTCGGGATCGACCTCGCTACCGAAATGGGCGAGCGATTGATCGCTGAAGGCGCTCCGTGCCTGCACTTCATCACGTTGAACTTCGCACGGGCCACGAGCGAGGTTCTTGAACGTCTGGGGCTGACGTCGGATGTGTCGACCGATTCGCAGGCGAGCGTCTAGCACTCCCGCTCAGTGCGTGTCACTCTTTGCCGATTGTGGACTCTTCGGTGCCTGCGAGACGGGTGCGCGATTGCGCACCATCCAGGCCATCGCACCGACGATAATCGCGACACCGAGTGTGAGGCCGGCCATGATGCCTGCCCATCCCGCAAAGCTGCGGGTACTCGGATCGGCGTAGTTCACTTCTGCGCGCACAGTCGATACCTCGCCGGCCGGCAGAGTCCACGAGACCCGGGAATCGCCGTCTCGGTTGCCGTTCGTCGTGGAGATGCGTGCCGGGAAGGCGATGCTGAATTGGATGTCGGAGCCCTGGGCGGGCAGGGCTTTGAGGTCGGCCTTTCCGTCCAACGC
This sequence comes from Rhodococcus globerulus, assembly GCF_019334125.1. NCBI lineage: Bacteria > Bacillati > Actinomycetota > Actinomycetes > Mycobacteriales > Nocardiaceae > Rhodococcus > Rhodococcus globerulus. The sequence continues at coordinate 1,479,651 of NZ_CP079698.1, read as the reverse complement.
GACGGTGTCGCCACTGCGCTGAAGGGTGAGCTGGAACGAACCGGCGCCTTCGTCCGTCATGGCAGCCAGTTGCGAGACGTCACCGAAGCTGAGATCCCAGAAGAACACCTGTGATCCGACGTAGCCGTCCTTCGTGTATTCCTGAACCCGGATGTTCTCCGCGAGCGATGTCGGCGGTACCAGTTGTGGCCCGGGATCGGCTTCGTTCTCCGGAATCACGGCCGCGACGATCTGCCCTGACACGCGATCATCGGCCGAGACACCCATCGAGACCTGGACCCGTAGGCAGCCGGCGAGCAGCGGCACCAGCATCAGTACGAGAGCCGTCGTGGCAAGGAGTTGCTTGCGACGTCGCGGCCGCGTGGTGTCATCCGTGGACTGTTGCACAGTCGTCATCGTGCCAGCCGCTGCATCGGTAGTCAGCTACGAGGGGGTGTGTCGGCGTGGGAAGTCCGAGACCGGGCGAACGCGACGCCGAAGGTGGCAAGAAGCCAGACCCCGAGAATTCCCATCACGACAAACCCGTACATGGCCGAGTAGCGCAGCTCGGGTGCACTGAGGAACACGGCATGCGCGAGGGCTGAACCGAGCCACGTCCACAGAAACAGCCCGTAGGGAACGGCGTCGGAGAGCGTCGGTTTTTCGTATCGACTCGCTATCGCTTCCATGATCGATGCCATGATCAGACCGATCGCGATCCACCCCGCGTAGTTTGTCAGGGGAATGTGAGCGATGCCGGAAAGTCCCGCGTTGTCGACACACCATGCCCATTGATCGTCGGCCACCATCTGTGGATCGAGATACAGATCCCAGCCGACCAGCCCTGTGACCGTGAGCGCGACTCGGCCGATTCGCCGTGAGGCCGGCGTGAATCGCTGAACCAGGCGAGTAGCCACACACCAGATCGGATAGAAGCCGGCAGTCCAGGCGAACGGCACGATCAGCGGCACACCGGACAACGCCGGACCGAGTCGGTCGACGCTGTACCCGTAACAGCCGTACGGCATTCCTGTGGCGGTACCCACTATCTCCGACGCCAGCCCGACCCCCGCGGTGACTGCGATCAGCGCGGCGGTCCACACAACGCCACGGTTGATCGCCGCGTGGCTGATTGACGCGGCGGCCAGTAAACCCACCACGGCGATCGTCACGGCATCGCGAGAGCTGCCGTCCGCCAACGGATACACGATCTGCGCGCCGATCGCTGCCAACGCCAGAATCAGCGGAACACGTTGGCGGATCACGTCCTTCGACGTATCCGGCGCAGCAACGACGTGCCGCGCCGCTCGGACAGTGCAATGCGCGCAGCGCTGCGCCCACTCGCTCCGGACACACCACCGCCGGGGTGCGTCGACGCGCCGGTGAGGTAGAGGCCCTCTGCGCCGGGGACGCGGTGCGCTGACAACTCGGGCAGTGGGCGCCACATCATCATCTGATCGAGGGACATCTCGACGTGCATGACGTTGCCGCCGATCAACCCCATCTCGGACTCGATGTCGCGCGGAGTCTGGATGTGCCGGTGGCGGATGCTGTCGGTGAAGCCGGGCGCCGACGCCTCCATCTCGGCGACCACGCGATCGGCTTCGGACTCCGCGAGCGACGCCCAGTCGCGATCTGCGCTCAGTCGATACGGCTGCCACTGTGACCACAAAGTCACTTGATGCTCGTTCGGGGGAGCGATACTCGGATCGATCCCACTGAAACTCATACCGAGAACCGCGGGGCGCGGGGGAAGTTCGCCGCCGAGAGCTGCTCCGTGAGCAGTCCGTAGGTGTGCGCGATCGGACACCAGAAGTTGCAGGCCGGACGTGCTCTCGGCAATCGACGCCGACGGGTACCGCGGAAGCGCCGATGTTGCCAATCGCAGGACCATGCCGATTCCCGGACCGACGCGGATCCGCCGACGCCACCGATCCAGTGTGGCTGCGTCGAAGCCTCCGTTGCCCAGTAGATCCAACGTCGTCAAGATGTGGCAGCCGGCGATGACGGTGCGAGCCCGAACGTGGTGTCCGCCGGCGGTTCTCGCGGACCAGTGATCGCCGTCGCGGGTCAGCGACGTCACGGCGTCGCCGAGGCTGACGACGCCTCCGTCCGTCTTCAGCCTCGAGATGAGGGCGGCGCTGAGTGCGCCACTGCCACCAACGGCGCGCCCCGGCGGAAGAACGTGCATGAGCGCGGCAAAACCAACCATCGGCGCGGTGCCCGGCTCCGACATCGGTGGTCCTGATTGCGCTCCGAACCAGGCGAGGGCGGCTTTGAGTGGTTCGCTGTCGAAGTACTCGTCCAGGAGCGCGTCACCGGTCGCGAGGAACTGGCGCGCGAGATCGCTCCCGCCGCTCCCGGTATCGAGGCCCCAGAACGACGACAGCAGATTGGGTCCGGTCGGTGGGGCGGAAAACGCGCGCATCACCCGCGCGCTGCGCTCCGACCAGATATTCACGAACCTGCGGTAGGCGTCGGCATCACGTGTGCCACATGCTTGTTCGATGGATCGGCAGGTGGCGTCGAGGTCGCGGTGGAACACGATTCCCGGGCAATCCGAACCTGCGGGAGGTGGCGCGTACGCCCAGGGATCGCAATCGATGTACCGAAGTCCGTGGGCCGCAAGCCCGAGTTCCTCGATGATTCCGGTGTGCCGAATCATGATGTGCGCGGACGAACCACGATCGACTTTGTGTCCCGGAAATCGTTCGATCGTCGAGACGGCCCCGCCGGCGACGGTGTCTTTCTCGAGCACCTGGACCGACCAGCCTTCGCGTGCGAGGTAGGCCGCCGAGACCAGCGCGTTGTGCCCGGCACCGACAACTATTGCGTCGAGAATCGCGGTCACAGCGGCAATCCTCGTCCGAGCACGGCAAACGGTCGACTGTCTCCGGCAAAGCGGAATCGCCTGAGCACGTCCTGAAATCCCAGTCGCCGATACAACCGCCACGCGCGGTTGTCCTCGTCGTACACCTCGGGAGTGGACAGGAGGACGGAGCGCTCCGTCCGATCTCGCAAGAGATGCCGAAGCAGGGATTCACCCAGGCGATGTCCCTGGCCACTGGGGTGGACGTGGAGTTCGGTCAGTTCGAAGTAATCGTCGAGAATGGCCGAGATCTCGGACTGGGGCCGACCGCTGCGACGCAGTCCGTGCAATACCTGTTGGTGCCACCACTGATCCGAACTTCCGCGATAGCCGTAGGCGATTCCGATCAGGGGAGCAGAAGTGTCTACAGGAGCAACAGAGTTTTCCGGAGCAACAGAGTTCGCAGTGGGTTCTCGTCCGGCACAGGCGCCGACGGCTTTCCATCCCGGTCTGGTCGAGTGCTCCGTCCACATCGGCGCGCGGTGGAACTCGGTGCCACGCGGATAGTCCATCGCGGTGACGTACACGGACAGTGCCTCGTGCAGTCGATTCGCGAATTCCTCGCGGTCGAGGTCGACCGTGTACGGAGTCCAGGCGATCTGCGGGTCGACTGGTCTCACCTCTTCTCTTGACTACTTGTCGGTGGGTGCAGTTATATTGAATAGGTCGAACGAATGTTCGATAAGGGTGATCTGGAAATGACACCCGAGGTGGGGATGCCCGAAGGGAAGCGGGCATCCCCGCCGCACCAGATTTCGATCCTTGTGAATGCAATCCCCTTTGGCGCGGGAGGTGCCCCGGATGTCCGATCGAGCGAAGTCCGAAAGAACACCGAAGTCCGAAAGGGCGCTGCCGGCGGAACTGGCGTGCCCCTCGCGGTCGGCGCTGTCACGGCTCCCGAAGTCAGCGAAAATGCCGGGGCGAGTGGCGCGATCGTCCGCCGCCGCGTTCTCCGGAAGTGGGTCCGCAGGCGGACTCGCGTGGAATCTGTTGGGGAAGGCCGATTCATTGTTGGCGGAGTCCGTCGGAGCAGGAGACGCGTCAGAACGCTTTCGATGCGCCTATCTGGCAGCGTTGCGCGGCGCTGGAGCAGTTCTGGCTGTGGGTGCGACGGGAAGTGGACGGCGTAAGAAGAGCGGGAACGCATGGACCCGGTTGGACGCGGACGCACCCACTTTCGGTGCGTGGTCGAGTTACTTCGCCGGCTGGTCGAACACCCGGGCGGCGGTCGAAACAGGCATGCAGGTGGATCTCAGCGACGCTGATGCCGATGGATTTTCTGTCGAAGTAGGCAGATTTCTGACTGCGGTCGAAGATTTTGTCGGCCAGGCTCGTCGAATCGACCTGAGAGCATCCTGAAATTTTTGATGTCTGAGATGGCCGAATTCAGAGAAAATGCAGGTTCTGTGGCCTGATGGGGCCTGATTTACGGTTCGGCCGGGCAAATACGTACGCTTGTGGCATAACTCGTACCCAGAGTTGGTGGTCCGCGACCTAAACTGCTCGTAGTATAAAAAGCAGGTAGTCGTTCACGTTGACTACCCGCCACCTCACACCGTGGGGTGGTTGCCTAACTTCCAGTGCCGGGGGAGGTACCGTGCCACTCTCCGAGCACGAGCAGCGCATGCTCGATCAGATCGAGAGCGCTCTCTATGCCGAAGACCCCAAGTTCGCCTCCAATGTGAGGGGCGGCCGTATGAGGGCGCCGTCGAGTAGACGGCGTTTTCAAGCTGCGGCGCTCTTTGTTGTGGGCTTGATCCTGTTGATTGCAGGCCTTCAAGTCCTCAAACTGGGCTCATTTCCGATTCTCAGCTTGGTCGGGTTCCTGTGTATGTTCGGCGCCGGCGTCATGCTCTTGTGGGGCGGCGGTCGACGGACTGGGACACCAACTGCGGACGGCGCTCAGGCCGGTGAACACCAGTCCGGGCCTCCAGGCGCGGGTGGGTCGAGCGGCGGCCGAGGGCATTCACGCGGTCGACGATCAGGTGGGGGATTCTCTTCCCGAATGGAAGATCGATTCCGTCGCCGGTTCGAGCAGGACTAGCTCTGACGCAAGCTGATGATCCCGTCGGCCAGTTCGGCGGGAGAGTCACGGTGGTCAATTTCACCTGAATTGTTCCACCTGTGCGGGTGGCGCGTGCGCCCTCGCAAGCGACATAACTCATAACAAAACATGACGGTCGGCAACCACTGGTTGCCGGCCGTCTGTCGCGTTATCGGGGGACCATGGTCCCCTCCACTTTCCTCCCCTGCTATGGGTAGTTCTGGCGTAAAGATGGGCGCATGGGGCTGCGGCAATCCGCCGTACTCGTTGAGCTGGACTTATAGGTCGAATGTGGGCCTGTGTGACGTAGGGCGGAGCACGTCGGTGATGTGCGTGGGGACACTGCTGACGAAAATTCCCCAACTTTCCCCACCTGCTTTGAGCTGCTAATACTCAGCAAATCAGCCCGGTTAGTGCCCGGTAGCTCCTTGTGTGTGGGGGAAAGTGGGGTACTGTGGGTGCGGGCGGAGAGCTTGAAGCCGTATTTCGCCCAAACGGGAGGGTTTCGGCGAAAGCTCGCAGGAGGTGTCGAGTGTTCCTCGGAACCTTCACGCCGAAGCTCGACGACAAAGGCCGGCTCACCTTGCCGGCCAAGTTCCGAGAAGAGTTGTCAGGAGGGTTGATGATCACCAAGAGTCAGGATCACAGCCTTGCTGTCTATCCCCGGGACGAGTTCGTCAAGCTGGCTCGTAAAGCAGCGGCAGCTCCACGTAATGATCCGGCCGCACGAGCGTATGTTCGCGCTCTGGCAGCCGGCACGGATGAACAGCACGCCGATGCCCAGGGGCGAATCACCCTCTCGGCTGATCATCGGCGTTACGCAAACCTTTCCAAGGAATGCGTAGTGACCGGGTCTGTCGACTACCTCGAAATCTGGGATCTCGAAGCCTGGGAGAGGTATCTCGGAGACAACGAAGAGGACTATTCCCAAGCAATTGGCGAATCTCTCAGCGAGATCGTCTAGGCGGATAGTTTGTGGCGAATGCCACGAGGCCTCTGCCCGGAAAGGCCCTGACGCACTTCCCCAGCGCCAGGTTCTCCTTCGGGCAGGGACCTCGGAGCATTCGCCCGTTCGAGCAGTCATTCTTCATCGGAATCATGAAAGTAGGAGCCGGAGCACACATGGTTGATCGCGAGGTGAACGAACCCTCGGACACCGACGGCTTCGCGCACGTTCCTGTTCTTCTGCACCGCGCAGACGACCTCCTCGGTCCCGCTATCACTGCGGTCGGTGACGGCGGCGCCGGCGCTGTCATGATCGACGCGACACTCGGCCTGGGTGGGCATTCCGAGTTCTTTCTCGGAAAGTACCCGGGACTGCACCTCATCGGTCTCGATCGCGACACCAATGCGCTGGCAATCGCGTCGGAGCGTCTTGCTCCCTTCGCCGACCGAACGACGTTCGTGCACACCACCTATGACGGCATCGAAGATGCGCTCGAGCAGGCGGGCCTGCCGACGACGGAGTCGGTTCATGCGATTCTCTTCGACCTCGGTGTTTCCTCGATGCAGTTGGACGAAGCTGATCGTGGTTTTGCGTATTCGATAGACGCACCGTTGGACATGCGGATGGACCAGACCGTCGGGCTCACCGCGGCCGAGGTTCTCAATACCTACAGCCACGGCGATCTCGCCCGAATTCTGAGTACGTACGGCGAAGAGCGTTTTGCGGGAAAGATTGCGTCCGAGATACTTCGGCAGCGCGAGAAGGAGCCGTTCACCACCAGCGCCGCTCTGGTCGAACTCTTGTATCGGACCATCCCTGCGGCCACCCGTCGCACCGGCGGGCATCCGGCAAAGCGCACGTTCCAAGCTCTGCGGATCGAGGTAAACGCCGAATTGGATTCCTTGCGTGCCGCAGTACCGGCAGGATTGGACGCCCTCGCAGTTGGTGGCCGAGTTGTCTTCATGTCGTACCAGTCGCTCGAGGATCGAGTTGTCAAGGCCGAGTTGGTCCCTCGCTCCAAGTCGACCAGCCCAGAGGGGCTTCCGGTCGAGCTTCCCGGTATGGGTCCGGAGTTCAAGATCCTCACCCGGGGTGCCGAGCGAGCTTCGGAGCAGGAAATCGAGGAGAACCCACGAGCAGCTCCGGTGCGCTTGCGTGCCGCTGAACGCATTGCCAGGAGGCGGGCATGACGAAGCAGAGCACCACCGGGGACGAATCTTCACGTAAGCGCCGTTCGGGTGCGGCGCAGCGTGCGTACGAAAAGCGAACGGCTCGGGCACTCGGGCACAGCGGGGTGGGTGCCAGTGGCACCGCACTCTCTCGAGGCGGCGAGTTCAAGGCCCGAATTCCGTTTGTAGTCTCCATCATCGGGCTGTTCTCCATCGGACTTGCCGTGACGTTGCTCCTGACGACCCGGTCCGCCGAGGACTCGTATCAACTCAGCGATGCCCGTGAGTTCAATCAGTCTTTGGTGGAGCAGAAGGCTGCTCTCGAGCGCGATTTCCAGTCGCGTAACTCCGCACCGGAGCTTGCCAATCAGGCGAGCGCGCTCGGCATGGTTCCGGCCAAGGATCCGGCCCGCCTTGTTGTCCACCCGGACGGTAGCGTCGAGGTGGTCGGTACACCGGCGCCGGCGAGTGCCGAACCGTTGCCGCCGCTCGACGCACCTGTCGTGGCGTCGCCGCCCCGGGTGGCAACCACCGCACCTTCGGCGCCCCCGGCTGCGCGGACGACTGCGCCGGCTCCACTCAACCCGCAAAACCTCGCTCAGAGTGAGCAATTGATCCCCGTCACGTCCGCTCCTCCGTCCCCGACCACGACGGTGGTGCCGTCTCCGACTGAGGACCGTCGGTGAATCGGGACCCACACTACGACGCGCGCCGACGAGATCCCCAGTACGACGCGCCTCGGCGAGAACCACGTCGTCAACCTGCCGGGCAGCGGGCTTCTCGGGGTCCTCGCGGATCGAAGTCTGCGACCTTCCCGTTTCGTCAGCGTGTAGGTCGGTGGACGATGTGTGGGGCGCTTGCCGTTGCAGCGCTGCAGCTGTTGTGGATTCAAGGCGTCGACGCTCCGAGCCTCGCTGCGGAGTCGGCCAATCAGCGCACGACGACTCAGATCGATCCGGCGGTTCGAGGATCGATCACGGATCGGAACGGCACGACGCTCGCATTCACGATGGAAGCGAAGGCGCTGACGTTCCAGCCGAAAGCCGTTCGCAAAGAACTGGAAGAAGCCCGGACCAAGAGCATCGAAGCGGGTGTCGAACCAGATCAGCAGGCACCCGAAGTGTCGACTCGGCTGGCCGAGATCGCGGCCGGAGTCCACGCGAAGCTGGGTGATGCAGCCCCGGAAAAGGACATTCTCGCGAAGTTGAACAGCGAGGAGACGTTTGTCTATCTGGCGCGGAGCGTCGATCCGGCTGTTGCAGCGGAGATTTCGGACAGCTTCCGTGAGGTCGGCCTCGAACGCCAGGATATCCGCGAGTATCCGGGCGGCTCACTCGCGGCCAATATGGTCGGTGCAACCGGGTGGGACGGGCACGGCCTCCTCGGCCTCGAGGATTCGATGGACTCGACCCTTGCCGGTATAGACGGTTCCCAGACCTACGACCGCGGCAGTGACGGCGCTGTGATTCCGGGCAGTTGGCGCGACAAGCAGCCTGCCGTCAACGGCTCCGGAGTTCAGCTCACCATCGATTCCGACCTCCAGTTCTTCGTTCAGCAACAGGTGCAGATTGCGAAGGACAAATCAGGTGCGAAGAACGCGTCGGTTGTCGTCCAGGACGTTGCGACCGGTCAGGTTCTGGCAATGGCCAATGACAACACGTTCAACCCTGGGATCGGTCTGGAAAATAATCTGCGGTCGGTCGAGACAGGCAATCTGTCGGTCACGAGCCCGTTCGAACCTGGTTCGGTGAACAAGATCATCACCGCGGCGGCGGCCGTCGAGGACGGATTGACCACACCGGACGAGGTTCTGCAGGTTCCGGGAAGCATCACGATGTCGGGGGCGACGGTCAAGGACGCGTGGGATCACGGTGTGGTTCCGTACACCTCTACCGGTGTGTTCGGGAAGTCGTCCAATGTCGGAACGCTCATGCTCGCCGAGCGGATCGGCGAGGATAGGTTTGCCGAGATGCTCGACAAGTTCGGTTTGGGACAGCGCACCGAGGTCGGGCTTCCCGACGAGAGTGCCGGCTTGGTCCCCAGCCGCGACCAGTGGTCCGGTGGCACGTTTGCCAACTTGCCGATCGGTCAGGGCTTGTCCATGACTTTGCTGCAGATGACTGGCATGTACCAGGCGATTGCCAATGACGGCGTTCGTATTCCGCCGCGCATCGTCAAGTCCACCGAGAACTCGTCAGGGGAGCGAACCGAAGCGCCGCAGCCTGACGGTATCGAGGTGGTGAGCCCGGAAACAGCGGCGACAGTTCGGGACATGTTCCGATCGGTCACGCAGGACGACACCGGAAATCAGCGCGGCACGGGTGTGGCTGCGGGCGTAGAGGGCTATCAGGTCAGCGGCAAGACCGGCACCGCACAGCAGATCGATCCGGCGTGCAAGTGCTACTCCAACTCCAACTACTGGATCACGTTTGCGGGCATCGCACCGGCAGACAACCCGCGGTTCGTGATCGGAATCATGTTGGATGCTCCCGTGCGGGGTGTCGACGGCGGCGGCGGACAATCGGCCGCACCGTTGTTCCACAACATCGCGTCGTGGATGCTGCAGCGTGACAGTGTGCCGATGTCCCCGGATCCGGGTCGTAAGTTGGTGCTGCAGGCGGACTGATCGAGCGGATCACGATCCACAGTTTCGTCAGGGATCACGATCCACGCGGTCTTCGGGGTGTTCCTGCACGCGGTAATCTCATACGTCGCAGTTTTCGGTTGTCCGAATCTGCGACTGCCATGACCAACGACAATCGCCAGGAGTCGAGTGACAGTGCCGAATCGTTCGCAATCGTCAGAGCCGGGTGTAGCGGTGAACGCACGACCGGCGAATCCGATTGAGACGGCGATCACGGCCTTGGCGGAGTTGTCCGGAGCCCGACTCGACTGGCTGCACGCGGAATGGTCGGGTGCCGGGAAGGCCGCCACCGTCGTATCGGGTGTCGACCTGCGTGCGCAGGACATCGTCGCCGGTGATTTGTTTGCCGCGCTGCCGGGCGCACGCTCGCACGGCGCGCAGTTCGCCGGTGACGCATTGGCCAGTGGAGCTGCCGCGATCTTGACCGACGACGACGGGTTGGCGTTGTTGCGCGCGTCGAACCCGAGCGTCGACCGGCCGGTGATGGTTCTCGTTCACCCGAAGCCTCGGGATGTCCTCGGCGAGATCTCGGCTGAGATTTACAGCCGACCGTCGGAGAAGATGCAGGTCATCGGCATCACCGGTACGTCGGGGAAGACCACAACGTCCTACCTGTTGGAAGCGGCGTTGGTCGGTGCGGGACGAAACCCCGGTCTGGTCGGCACCATCGAGACCAGAATCCATGGACGGCGGGTTCCGAGCGCTCTCACCACGCCTGAGGCCCCACACCTCCATGCCTTGTTTGCCGTGATGGCAGAGCAGGGTATCGATACCGTTGTGATGGAAGTGTCGAGTCACGCGCTTTCCCTCGGACGCGTCGACGGCATCCGATTCGACATCGGAGCGTTCACCAACCTTTCGCAGGATCACCTGGACTTTCACCGAGACTTCGAAGAGTACTTCGCGGCGAAGGCTCGTTTGTTCGATCCGGCGTCCACAGTTCACGCCGATAGCGCCGTCATCTGCGTCGACGACGGGTGGGGACGTCGGATGGCAGAAGTGGCGTCCGCAGGCGACGTGACAACGGTGGCGACCACGGAAGCCGAGTCCGACTGGAAGGTCGGTTCGGTCGAGGTTGCAGCCGACGGTTCCCAGTTGTTCGACCTTTCCGGACCGAATGAGCAGTCATGGCCGGTGTCCTTGCGACTGCCGGGTCGATACAACGTGGCAAACGCCGCGCTGGCCCTGACGGTGAGCGCGAAAGCCGGTATCGACGTGCAATCGGCGGTGGCGGCGGTGGGATCGGTGGATGTTCCTGGTCGCGTTCAGCGAATCGACCGCGGTCAAGATTTCCTCGCCGTGGTCGACTACGCGCACAAGCCCGCCGCGCTCGAGGCTGTCATCGCGACGCTGCGTAATCAGGTTTCCGGACGCGTCGGGGTTGTTGTCGGTGCCGGCGGTGATCGCGATGCGGGTAAACGCGCTTTGATGGGGGAGGCCGGCGCGAGAGGCAGCGATCTGCTGATCGTCACCGACGACAACCCTCGGACCGAAGTACCTGCCACGATTCGCGCAGCAGTGATGGCCGGGGCGCTCGCGGTCCCGGAATCCGAGCGTGGGGTTGTGCTCGAGGTCGGGGACCGAGCGGAAGCGATCGAACAAGCCGTTCGTTGGGCACAGCCCGGCGACGTAGTACTGGTGGCCGGCAAGGGCCACGAAACAGGTCAGGAAATCGACGGGGTCAAGCACCCGTTCGACGACCGCGAGGTGCTGGGAGACGCGATCGACCGGATCGCGATCGACACAGCGCATGGAGGCACGAAATGATCCCGATGACGCTCTCTCGGATTGCCGAGATCGTCGGAGGAACTCTGCACGACGTCGACGATCCGTCGGCAATGGTGACAGGGACCGTCGAATTCGATTCTCGCAGAGTAGGTCCGGGTGGACTGTTCCTGGCGCTGCCAGGCGCCCGCGTCGACGGTCACGAGCACGCCGAAGCAGCGGTTGCGGCCGGCGCGGTGGCTGTGCTCGCCGCGCGGCCGGTGGGAGTACCCGCCATCGTGGTGGCGCCGACGCAAACGAGCGGTCCGAGTTCGGTCATGGCGCTCGAGCACGACGCAGACGGTTCCGGTGCGGCAGTGCTGAACGCATTGGGGCTATTGGCGCGCGCGGTAGTCGATACGTTGTCGGCGCAGAACGGTCTCACTGTTGTCGGGATCACCGGATCGGCCGGCAAGACGTCCACCAAGGATCTTGTTGCTGCGGTATTGCGTGGTTCGGGCGACGTTGTTGCTCCGCCCGGTTCGTTCAACAACGAATTGGGTCACCCCTGGACCGCCCTTCGCGCCGACGAGCAGACCAAATTCCTGGTATTGGAAATGTCGGCCCGCGGCCTCGGTCACATCGCGGAGTTGGCGCGGATCGCTCCGCCCAAGATCGGCGTCGTCCTGAACGTGGGTACGGCGCACCTCGGTGAGTTCGGCTCCCGTGAGGCGATCGCAGCCACCAAAGGTGAACTGGTCGAAGCACTTCCGTCGGCGGCCGATGGCGGAGTCGCCATCCTCAACGCCGATGATCGTATGGTCGCGGCCATGGCGTCGCGGACCGCAGCGCGGGTGGTGTTGGTTGGTCAGTCCGAAGGTGCGCACGTGCGCGCGACGGACGTGACCGTCGATGATCAGGCTCGTGCGAGTTTCACCCTGAACTCGGAGAAGGGTTCTGCGCGAATCCGTCTCGCGGTTCACGGTGAACATCAGGTCGGCAACGCGCTTGCCGCGGCCGCCGTTGCACTCGAGAACGGCGTGGAGGTCGCCGAGATCGCCCGCATCCTCGAAGACACCAAGGCCGCGTCGGCCCGGCGCATGGACGTCAGCGACCGCAGCGACGGCGTCACCGTGATCAACGACAGTTACAACGCCAATCCGGACTCGATGCGCGCAGCGCTCAAGGCGTTGGTGTCGATGGCCAGATCGGACCGTCATTTCGGCCGTCGCAGCTGGGCTGTGCTCGGTGAGATGGCGGAACTCGGTCCCGAGTCGGTAGTCGAGCACGATGCGATCGGCCGATTGGCCGTGCGGCTCGACGTCACGAAGCTCATTGTTGTCGGCACCGGTCGTCCGGCCCGCGCGATGCACCAGGGCGCAGTGATGGAGGGCTCATGGGGAGACGAGTCGATGGTTGTCCCGGACGCTGCCGCGGCCTTGAAGGTGCTCGAGGCGGAACTGGAGCCAGGTGATCTGGTGCTGGTCAAGGCTTCACAGTCGATCGGACTCTGGACGGTCGCCGAGGCGGTCCTGGCGCAGAAGCAGGTGTCGGAGTGATCCAGATTCTGCTGGCCGCGGGCATCGCTCTCGCGGTCTCGATCATGCTCACGCCGATTCTGATCAAGGCGTTTGCAAAACAGGGATTCGGCCAGGAGATCCGCACCGAAGGCCCGGCCAGTCACCAGGCGAAGCGCGGCACACCCACAATGGGCGGCGTCGCTATCCTTGCCGGAATCTGGGCGGGGTACTTCGGAACGCATCTCATCGGAATGGGCATCGACGGGGCGGAGGGCCCGACCGCGTCCGGGTTGCTGGTTCTCGGTCTGACAACGGCGCTCGGCGGCGTCGGCTTCCTCGACGACTTCATCAAGATCCGCAAGCAGCGCAATCTCGGTCTGAACAAGACGGCAAAACTGGTGGGGCAGTTTGTCGCGGCCGTGATCTTCGGAATCCTCGCGTTGCAGTTCCGCGGCGCCGACGGTCTCACGCCGGGCAGCGTCCACCTGTCCTACGTGCGTGACATCGCCACGGTGTCGCTCGGTTCGGTCGTCTTCATCGCGTTCTGCTACTTGCTGGTCAGTGCGTGGTCGAATGCCGTCAACCTCACCGACGGCCTCGACGGACTTGCGGCGGGCGCAATGAGCTTCGTTCTCGGCGCCTACGTCATAATCACGTTCTGGCAGTTCCGCAACTCGTGCGAAACCAGTCCGGTCAAGGGTTGCTACGACGTGCGTGACCCGCTCGATCTGGCCTTGATCTGCGCTGCCGGTGCCGGAGCGTGTATCGGATTCCTGTGGTGGAACGCCGCTCCCGCAAAGATATTCATGGGTGATACCGGTTCGCTGGCCCTCGGCGGCATGCTTGCCGGACTCTCGATCACCACCAACACCGAACTCTTGATGGTTGTCATCGGCGCACTGTTCGTCGCTGAGGCTGCGTCGGTGGTGATCCAGGTAGCAGTGTTCAAGTCCAGCCGTCGACGGGTATTCCGAATGGCACCGTTCCACCATCACTTCGAACTTGCCGGGTGGGCGGAAACCACGGTCATCATCAGATTCTGGCTGCTCGCCGCGATTGCGTCGGCGATCGGGCTTGCACTCTTCTACAGCGAATTCCTCGCAGCTATCGGAGGCTGACCGTGACCGAAGCTGGAGTGAACGACCTGAGTTGGCTACGCGGACAACGCGTTCTGGTGGCTGGTGGCCGGGTATCCGGCCAGGCCACCATCGAACCTCTGGTCGCACTTGGTGCTTCGGTGACCGTCGCCGATTCCACCTTGGATTTTGCCGATCGTTGCGCCGAACTCGGTGCAGACACCACCGTCACGACCAGTTCGATCGAGGAAGATCGTGGTTTGATCACGCAGTTCGCGCTGGTCGTCACGAGTCCCGGGTTCCGGCCGGACGCCCCGATTCTGGCGGCCGCCGCCGGACACGGGATTCCTATCTGGGGCGACGTCGAACTGTCCTGGCGCATCGACCACTGTGGTCTCTACGGTCCGCCGCGAAAGTGGTTGGTGGTCACGGGAACCAACGGCAAGACAACAACTACATCGATGCTCGCGTCCATCCTCGACGCTGCGGGTCTCGAAGGGCGGGCGTGCGGCAACATCGGACTTCCAGTGCTGTCTGCGCTGTCGGACACGTCGCCGCGAGTCGATTACCTGGCCGTCGAATTGTCGTCGTTCCAGTTGCACTGGGCGCCGTCGGTGCGCCCGGACGCCGGTGTTGTCCTCAACGTGGCCGAGGATCATCTCGATTGGCACGGCGGGATGGCCGCGTATGCGGAGGCCAAGGCACGGGCTCTCAGTGGCAAGGTCGCGGTAGTCGGACTCGACGACGCGATTGCCGCAGAACTCGGTGCCGGCGCCGAGGCCGACGTCGTGGTGGGGTTCCGGTTGGGCGCTCCGGCGTCCGGCGAGTTGGGTGTGTCGGACGGCCATCTGGTCGACAACGCATTTGGCGACGGCCTGCAGTTGGCCGAGGCCGCGGACATCGATCCGCCTGGCCCCGCCGGTGTCATGGATGCGCTTGCCGCAGCGGCCCTCGCGCGGGCTGTGGGAATCGAACCTGACTCTGTGCGGGCCGGATTGACGGCTCACAAGGTCGGACCGCACCGCGGCGCAGTTGTCGGTGATGTCGGGTCGGTGCTGTACGTCGATGATTCCAAGGCAACCAATCCGCATGCTGCTCGCCCGTCGATCCTGGCTCACGATCGAGTCGTGTGGGTGGCCGGTGGTCTACTCAAAGGCGCCAGTGTCGACGAGTTGGTGACAGAGGTCCGCAGCCGACTTGCCGGCGCGGTGTTACTCGGACGCGACGCGGGCGACATCGAGCAGGCATTGACGCGACACGCGCCCGAGGTCCCCGTCGTCCGCGTGATGACGGGGGACGATGCAGACGTGAGTGAAAATCTCAGCTCTTCGACGCAGGTGATTCGGCTGCCATCCGGGTCCGATGCGGACGCCGTGATGGCGGCGGTGGTGAGTCAAGCCGCTGCGCTGGCGTCGCCGGGTAGCGCGGTGGTTCTAGCTCCCGCCGCGGCGTCGTTGGACATGTTCGTCAGTTACGGCCACCGCGGCGACAGTTTTGCCGCGGCGGTCGGTGCACTGCCGGATCCGCCGGAACGCGCGAACAAGGCTGGGATCGCGGAATGACCAAGGGTCCCAAGACCCGAATCGGTGCCTGGCTTGCGCGGCCGTTGGCGTCATTTCATCTGGTAGTAACCGTCGCAGTGATGTTGACGGTCTTGGGACTTGTGATGGTTCTCTCGGCGTCGAGCGTCGAGGCTTATGCCGAAAACAAGTCGGCGTACTCGATGTTCTTGAAGCAGGCGATGTTCGCCGTTGTGGGATTTGTGTTGTTCTACGTCGCGTTGCGGTTGCCGATTCGTTCGATGCGCGCGATGTCGTTCCCGGTGTTCGTCACCACGGTTGTGCTGCTTGTCCTGGTTCTCATCCCGGGTATCGGGACCGAGGCGCAGGGCACCCGCGGGTGGTTTGTCATCGGTCCGCTGTCGGTGCAGCCGTCCGAGTTGGCCAAGATTGCGTTTGCGATCTGGGGAGCGCACGTGTTGGCGTCGCGCCGCGGCGAGATCACGACCATCAAAGAACTTCTCGTACCGTTGGTTCCGGCAGCGCTGGTGGTCTTCGTGTTGATCATCCTGCAGCCCGACCTCGGCACAACCGTCTCGCTCATCATCATTCTTTTTGCGCTGCTCTGGTACGGCGGATTGCCGATCAAACTATTCCTCGCGATTCTCGGAACCGGCGTGGTGTCGGTGGCGATTCTCGCGTTGACGGCGGGTTACCGCTCAGACCGAGTGCGCGCCTTCTTCGATTCGGATGCAGATCCGCAGGGCACCGGCTACCAAGCTCGTCAGGCTATGTACTCGCTGGCCGACGGTGGAATATTCGGTCGTGGACTCGGCCAGAGCGTGGCCAAGTGGAGTTACCTGCCTAACTCGCACAACGACTTCATCTTCGCGATCATCGGTGAGGAACTCGGATTTGTCGGCGGCGCTGCCGTCATCGGTCTGTTTGCTCTGTTCGTCTACACCGGCCTACGGATTGCGGCGCGGTCCTCGGATCCGTTCCTGCGAATCCTGACCGCGACGGTGACGACCTGGATCACCGGGCAGGCGTTCATCAACATCGGATACGTCGTGGGGCTACTGCCCGTCACGGGACTGCAGCTGCCGCTGGTGTCGGCGGGTGGAACGTCGACGGCAACCACGTTGTTCATGTTCGGCGTCGTCGCCAATGCCGCACGTCACGAGCCTGAAGCGATCGCCGCCCTGCACTCCGGTCAGGACGGTAGGATTTCCAAGCTGCTGCGGCTACCGATGCCGGTGCCGTTTCAGTCGGTCAGGCCGAGCCGGCCTCGCGGCAGCGCGGAATCGAGCCGCTCGCGCGGCAGTGCAGAATCGAACCGCAAGGCCCCAGCAGGGCAGAATGGACGACGTCGGCAGGCGCCGACGCGCAAGACACACGATGCACATGAAGTTCGAGAGCGAGGAATTCGTAGGTGAGCGGCATTAATTCAGCTCTGTCGGTAGTGGTGGCAGGTGGAGGAACCGCTGGTCATATCGAGCCTGCTCTGGCAGTTGCGGACGCCGTGAAGGCGCTGGCACCCGACACCATCGTCACCGCGTTGGGAACCGCCCGCGGGCTCGAGACGACACTTGTTCCCGCCAGGGGATACACACTCGAACTGATTCCGCCGGTCCCGTTGCCGCGTAAGCCGACGATGGACCTGGTGAAACTCCCACTACGCATTCGAGCATCGGTGCGTAAGACACGTGAGGTGCTCGACGCAGTCGACGCCGATGTCATCGTGGGTTTTGGTGGGTATGTGGCACTGCCCGCGTACCTCGCCGCTCGCGGTGGGGTCTTGCGCCGCCGTCGCACCATTCCCATTGTCATCCACGAGGCCAACGCCAGCGCCGGCATCGCGAACAAGATCGGTGCGCGGCTGGCAACGCGTGTCCTGGCTGCAGTCCCCGGGTCCGGGGTGAAGAATCGCGGCGCGAGCGACGCGGACATCGTGGGTATTCCGGTGCGGGCATCCATCGCGAACTTCGACCGGGCCGGTTTACGGGCACAGGCGCGTGAATATTTCGGCCTTCCGCTCGATGGTCCGGTTCTGCTCGTATTCGGCGGATCGCAGGGGGCCAAGTCGCTCAACGACGCGGTGTCAGGCGCTGCCCGGGAATTGGCAGACGCGGGAATCTCGGTGTTGCACGCACACGGACCCAAGAACACGCTCGACGCCGCGCAGTTCTCGGAGGCTGCGCCGTACGTTGCCGTGCCGTATCTCTCGCGCATGGATCTTGCGTATGCCGCGGCCGACGCCGCAATCTGTCGCTCCGGCGCGATGACTGTGGCTGAGGTGTCCTCCGTCGGACTGCCGGCCGTCTACGTTCCGTTGCCACATGGAAACGGTGAGCAGGAGTTGAACGCAAAGCCAGTCGTCGCAGCAGGTGGTGCTGTGATCGTCAGCGACGCCGACCTGACTCCGGCATTTGTCGCCGACACCGTGGTGCCGTTGCTCACCGATTCGCCGCGACTGCAGGCGATGAGCGCGGCGGCTGCCGGTGTCGGGCACCGGACCGCGGCGACCGAGATCGCGCGGATCGTTCTGGACACTGCCCGGAAAAGCAACACAGAAGCACGTAACAGCACCGCAGTACGCAACACAAATAGGGGAAACCGATGACCGCGCTGCCCGCCCACCTCGAGCGAGTACACATGGTGGGTATAGGTGGTGCCGGCATGTCCGGCATCGCACGAATTCTGTTGTCCCGCGGCGGACTTGTATCAGGATCCGACGCCAAGGAAAGTCGCGGCGTGTTGGCTTTGCGGGCACGCGGAGCGCAGGTCCGGATCGGCCATGACGCCGACGCGTTGGATCTCCTTCCCGGCGGCCCCACTGTTGTCGTCACCACGCACGCGGCCATTCCCAAGGACAATCCGGAACTGGTCGAAGCAGCGCGTCGTGGGATCCCGGTGATTCTCCGGCCGGCAGTCCTCGCGTCGTTGATGGAGGGAAACCGCACGTTCCTGGTTTCGGGAACCCACGGCAAGACGTCGACCACGTCGATGTTGGTAGTCGCTCTGCAGCATTGCGGATTCGATCCGTCGTTTGCGGTGGGGGGCGAACTCAACGAGGCCGGAACCAACGCGCATCACGGTAGCGGCGACGTCTTCGTGGCGGAAGCCGACGAGAGTGACGGCTCGCTGCTGCAGTACGACCCCGACGTGATCGTCGTGACCAACATCGAAGCCGATCACCTGGACTACTTCGGAAGCGTCGAGAACTACGTGCAGGTCTTCGATGATTTTGTGGGCAAACTGGCTCCCGGTGGTCTCCTGATCGCCTGCCTCGACGACGCGGGGTCGGCGGATCTGGCCAAGCGGATCGTAGCTTCCGGCCGGGGCGATATTCGAGTCATCGGCTACGGCAGTGCCGATGCGGGAGATGCGGCGTTCGAGCCGGTCGACGGGGTCGAGGTGGGTGTGCGACTGCTCGATTTCCGGGCGCACGACGTCGGCGGAGTCCTGCAGTTCCAGCTGGCAGGGGAAAAGGCTGCGCGGACGGTTCGGATGGCTGTTCCCGGTCGTCACATGGCGTTGAACGCTCTGGCTGCGCTGTTGGCTGCGCGTGATGCCGGTGCGGAGATCGACGAGATCGTCGAAGGGCTCGCCGGATTCGGGGGAGTGCACAGGCGGTTCCAGTTCACGGGTCGTGAGCGCGGTGTGCGTGTGTTCGACGATTACGCCCACCATCCCACCGAGGTGCGAGCAGTTCTCGGCGCAGCCGCGGATCTTGTTCGACCACAAGATGTTTCATCGGTTGCGAACTCTGCTGCCGGTCGCGTGATCGTGGTTTTCCAGCCGCACCTGTATTCACGCACGGCGACGTTTGCCGACGAGTTCGCGGCAGCGCTGGACCTTGCAGACGAGGTAGTCGTTCTCGACGTCTACGGTGCGCGTGAAGAACCGTTGCCCGGTGTCAGTGGGGCATTGGTTGCACAGGCTGTCACGAAACCCGTTCACTACCAGCCTGATCTGTCGCTCGCGCCGCGTCAGGTAGCCGGCCTGGCCGGTCCCGGCGACATCGTCATCACGATGGGTGCCGGTGACGTGACCATGTTGGGCAAACAAATCCTCGACGCGTTGCGCGCAGTTCCTCATCAGGCTTCGCGCACGCAGACGCGATGAGTTCGGACGCACGTAGCCGCCGCGGTCGTCGTGATCCGGCGGCCCGGCGTACCGCAGGCGCCAGAGCGCGAAGTACCCGCACAGAATCGCGATACTCGACCCGCGCTACTGCGCCGAAGCCGCCGCCGACACCGAAATCGCCTTGGTACAAGCGGCCGGTGGTGATGGCGCCGCTGGCGCTCGTTGTTGTTGTCGGACTCGTTCTGACAGCGTGGTTGTCACCAGTTCTCTCGGTTCGCGGTACCGAAGTCAGGGGAGCGTCGACGGTATCCGAGGAGCAGATCCTGGAATTGCTGGCAATCCCAGCCGGCACGCCGTTGATGCGCGTCGATGCAGGTTCGGCAGCGGCACGTGTCGCGGCTATTCCGAAGGTCGCATCCGCGCGTGTACAGCGGATGTATCCGTCGACCATTCGGGTGACGGTAACGGAGCGAGTCCCCTTGGTGTTCGTGGATTCGCCGGAAGGCACCCATCTGCTGGACGAGAAGGGCGTCGACTTCGAGATCGGCGTTCCGCCGCCCGGCGTGCCCCGACTGGTGACGGCGACACCCGGATGGAACGACCCGCCGACCTTGGCTGCGCTCGAGGTGCTCGCGGCATTGCCGCCGGAGTTACGGATGCAGGTGGGAGAGGTTGCTGCCCGGTCCATTTCGGATGTCTCGATGACGTTGGTCGACGGGCGTGTCGTCAACTGGGGTGGCGTCGAGAAGTCGGATCGCAAGGCCGCGGTGACGCTGCCGCTGTTGACGCAGCCGGGCCAGACGTACGACGTGTCGAGTCCCGACCTTCCGACGGTGCGTTAGTTCGGGCGCGGAATGTGCGAACTCACGTCAAATACTTACCGAAGTTTCGGCGCGCCTAATGGCGGATCGTGATGTCGATGCATAGCGTTTGGTTTCAGATCGAATACTTGACATAACTCTAACCCTGTGGTTGAGGTTGAGAGTTGAGATTCACCCGCTTTACTCAGTACCTGCTTTACCCAGCAATAGACAACAGCGCGTAATACGACACGGAAGGCGAGAGCCGATGACGCCCCCGCACAACTACCTCGCCGTAATCAAGGTCGTCGGCATCGGCGGCGGCGGCGTGAACGCAGTCAACCGCATGATCGAACAAGGACTCAAGGGAGTCGAGTTCATCGCGGTCAACACGGACGCGCAAGCCCTCCTGATGAGCGACGCCGACGTCAAACTCGATGTCGGTCGTGAACTGACCCGAGGCCTCGGCGCCGGTGCAGATCCCGAGGTCGGCCGCAAGGCCGCCGAGGATCACAAGGACGAAATCGAAGAGGTCATCAAGGGCGCTGACATGGTGTTCGTGACCGCCGGTGAGGGTGGTGGAACCGGAACCGGTGGTGCCCCTGTCGTCGCCAGCATCGCCCGGAAGTTGGGCGCCCTCACCGTTGGTGTCGTAACCCGGCCGTTCTCCTTCGAAGGCAAGCGTCGTGGTGGCCAGGCCGACACGGGCATCCAGGCGTTGCGTGAGTCGTGTGACACGCTCATCGTCATCCCCAACGATCGGCTCCTTCAGCTCGGGGACGCGGCTGTCAGTTTGATGGACGCATTCCGTAGCGCCGACGAGGTTCTGCTCAACGGCGTTCAGGGCATTACCGACCTGATCACCACTCCCGGACTGATCAACGTCGACTTCGCGGATGTGAAGGGCGTCATGTCCGGTGCCGGTAGTGCACTCATGGGCATCGGCTCTTCGCGCGGCGAAGGTCGGGCGATCAAAGCTGCTGAGTCCGCTATCAACTCACCGCTTCTCGAGGCGTCGATGGAAGGCGCCCGCGGCGTTCTGCTGTCGATCGCCGGTGGCAGCGATCTTGGTCTGTTCGAGATCAACGAAGCGGCTTCCCTCGTGCAGGAAGCCGCGCACATCGATGCCAACATCATCTTCGGAACGGTGATCGACGATTCACTCGGAGACGAAGTTCGTGTGACGGTCATCGCTGCCGGTTTCGACGGGGGAGCGCCTGCGCGTCGCCCCGTCGAGTCCGCGGCACCCGGCCGAGGAGCTATCGGAGCAGGGCGCGCCGGCGAGGTCGGACGTTCACCGGTAGCTGCGGAACCGCCTGTGGAGCAGCAGGTTCCGGTTGCGCGCGAGCCGATTGGTTCGGGCTCGCTGCCGCCGATTGCTCCGCCGCGCCATGTTGCGCCACAGGAGGACGACGGCGATGACGACGTCGACGTTCCCGTCTTCATGCGTCGCTGAGTAGAGCGCCGCGCACGCTTTCGAGAGCAGGGTATCCAGATTTTCTGGGTACCCTGTTCTTGATTGATCCCTTATCTCTGTCCGGAAGCTGCCTCGGGATCATGTCCCGTGCAGCAGTGAACATTCGACGTTTGTGAGCACAAAATTTTGAGTACCGAGAACTCGACCGCCAATTTCCGAGTCCGCCGTGTCGTGACCAGTCGCGCTGGCGGTGTTTCGGAAGCGCCGTACGACTCGTTCAATCTCGGTGATCACGTCGGCGACAACGCCGAAGCCGTCGACGCAAACCGTCGACGCCTCGCACGCGAAATCGGAGTCGAGCCGAATCATCTTGTCTGGATGGAACAAATCCACTCGCGCAACGTAACCGTCGTTACCGAGCCGACGGACGAGGTCATCGAGGTGACCGACGCC
Source organism: Rhodococcus globerulus (assembly GCF_019334125.1). Classification (NCBI taxonomy): domain Bacteria; kingdom Bacillati; phylum Actinomycetota; class Actinomycetes; order Mycobacteriales; family Nocardiaceae; genus Rhodococcus; species Rhodococcus globerulus. The sequence goes on along the minus strand of NZ_CP079698.1, from coordinate 1,457,442 downwards.
TTGGTCACTACTGTCCCCGGGTTGGCACTGGCCACGCTCAGTGCCGACTGCGTTCCGGTGCTGCTGTCCGACGAGCAGGCCGGCGTCATCGCCGCCGTGCATGCCGGCCGGATCGGTGCGCGCCTCGGAATCGTGCCGCGGGTTCTGGCCGAGATGGTTCGCCAAGGCGCTGACGTCTCTCGGATCGGCGCCTTCCTCGGTCCGGCAGCCAGTGGCCGGCAGTACGAAGTGCCTGCCGAGATGCGTGCCGACGTCGAGAAGCATCTGCCTGGCAGTGCAACTCGTACCGCGAAGGGCACTCCCGGTCTGGATCTGCGGGCCGGAATCCGCAAACAACTCCTTGATGCCGGTGTTACGGGTGTCGCCGAGGATCCTCGTTGCACGATCGAGGACCGCGCACTGTTCAGTCACCGCCGCGATTCCCTCACCGGGCGTCAGGCTGCGGTGATCTGGATGGATCCGATCGTCGCTGTGGAAGACAACTAGGCCGATTGCATGAACGCCGACAATTCTGGACGCGTGGCCGAGATCTCGGCGGCACTCGATTCGGTGCGGTCCCGCCTCACTGCGGCGTGCGCCGCGGCAGGGCGTCCGGCTTCTGCCGTGACGCTTCTCCCGGTTACCAAGTTCTTCCCCGCGTCGGATGCGCGAATTCTGTATGAATTGGGTTGCCGCGAGTTCGGTGAGTCGCGCGAGCAGGAAGCGATAGCCAAGGTTGCGGAATTCGCCGCAGCGGCCGCCGGTGGTGCAATCGACGGGGCGGATCCTGTTCGGTGGCACATGATCGGTCAGTTGCAGCGAAACAAGGCACGTTCGGTCGCGAAGTGGGCCTACGCGATTCACTCGGTCGACAGTGCGCGGCTCGCGGACGCTCTCGATCGGGCCGCGCTCGATGCCCTCTCCGCCGGTGATCGCGCTGCACCGTTGCGAGTTCTGATTCAGGTGAGCCTCGACGCCGATCCGACGCGTGGCGGCATCGCGCTCGACGAGTTACCGGCACTCGCCGCGCGGATCGCGACGGCCGACGGTCTGGAACTGGCCGGGCTGATGGCCGTTCCGCCGCTGGGTTCGGACGCCGACGAGCAGTTTGCTCGCCTGCACGAGGTCCATCGGACCGTCCTCGAGTCGCATCCGCATGCGGTCGAGTTGTCGGCCGGAATGACCGGAGATCTCGAGGCTGCGGTTCGCCACGGATCGACTTGCGTGCGTGTCGGAACCGCACTGCTCGGCTCACGACCAGTAATCTCGAAATGATCGCTCTGGTGATCGCCCAACCCGTCCACACCGCGACCGGCCGCAGTCGGAGACAATCCGCCGCGCCAAGGAAGGTCGATCAATGAGCAACCTGCACAAGTTCAAGGCATATTTCGGCATGGTTCCCCTCGACGACTACGAGGACGAGTACGTAGAAGAACCCGATCAGGCTCGTCGCGCACCTCGCCGTAGCCATGACGGCTATGCCGAACGTGATGACCGCGAGTTTGCCGAGCCGGCTTTCTCGAAGGCTGGCTACGCGCCCAGCCGTCGGGATGAGGAAGAAGCCGAGTTCGATCGCTACGAATCACGTCCGAGAATGGACACCGTTGCCTCGCGTGCACCCCGCCCGTCGATGGCGCCTCGTCCCACCAGCCGGGGCAATCTTGCAGTTGACGCCCGCGCCGAGCGCCCTGAAGTTCGCCGCGCGCCCGCAGTCGACGACGGCGGCCCGTTGGCCAAGATCACGACTCTGCGTCCGCAGAGCTACGCCGAGGCCCGCACGATCGGCGAGCGCTTCCGCGACGGCACGCCGGTCATCATGGATTTGGTCGACATGAGCAACGCCGACGCGAAGCGACTGGTCGACTTCGCCGCCGGTCTCGCATTTGCGCTGCGCGGCTCGTTCGACAAGGTCGCCACCAAAGTGTTTCTTCTCTCACCGGCCGACATCGATGTTTCCGCCGAGGAGCGTCGTCGTATCGCGGAGACGGGCTTCTACAGTCAGAAATGATGCTCTCGATCGTAGATAGCTCCTTGAACAGCCGAAATGCTGGACATTCTGTTGCGCTGGGGCCTGTGCAGGGGTCGCATGGCAGGGGTGTTCACGGTCTCGGCTCGGTGAGTTCGCAGCCTCGTAATCCGGCCTCGGATGGCGAGTGTCTGTTTTGGACGCGACGCAGAAGTCAGGCAGAGTGAGGGTGTGAACGCGCTTTTCGATGTGATCTACCTCGTGCTGGTTGTGTTTTGGCTTTTGCTGATCGGCAGAGTGATTGTCGAGTTCGTTCGTTCGTTCGCCAGAGACTGGCGTCCGTCGGGAGTGGTCGCCATCATTCTCGAAACCGTTTTTACGATCACCGATCCGCCGGTGAAGCTTCTCCGTAGGTTGATCCCCCCGATCAACCTGGGTGGGGTTCGCTTGGATCTATCCATCATGGTCTTGCTTTTCATCGTCATCATCCTGATGTCGGTTGTCGGCTCGGCCCGGTAATTGAGTGGGGTGTGCCAGAATGGAACCCATAACTCGCGTAGTGGTTAGCTGCTACGCACACCGTGCTGTAACTGAATGCTTGCTTGACCGCCAAATGACGCGTGAAGGGATCCTTCCATGCCGCAACTGACTCCAGCTGACGTGCACAACGTTGCGTTCAGCAAGCCGCCTATCGGCAAGCGTGGCTACAACGAAGACGAGGTCGACGCATTTCTTGATCTCGTCGAGCAGGCGCTCTCGCAGCTCATCGAGGAAAATGCAGATCTGCAACAGCGAGTAAGCGAGCTGGATCAGGAACTTGCTGCTGCAAAGAAGGCGCCGGCACCGGCTGCCAATGCAGGTGCCCCGGTAGCCCAGCCCAAGCCAGAACCGGCTCGCGTGGTCGAGGCTCCCAAGCCCGCTCCCGTCGTGGCACCGGTTCCCGTGGCTGCTGCCGCACAGGCTCCGCAGAGCGGCGACACCCACATGCAGGCAGCCAAGGTTCTCGGCCTGGCTCAGGAGATGGCAGATCGCCTCACCGGCGATGCCAAGGCAGAGTCCGAGCAGCTGCTCGGAAGTGCCCGCACCAACTCCGAGCAGCTGATGAGCGAGGCTCGCAGCAAGGCTGACGGCATGATCGCGGACGCTCGCAACAAGTCGGAAGCAATGCTCACCGATGCGCAGACCCGCTCGGAGACCCAGCTTCGCCAGGCTCAGGAGAAGGCCGATGCTCTCAAGGCAGACGCCGAGAAGAAGCACACCGAGATCATGGCGACCATCAACCAGCAGCGATCCGTCCTCGAGGGCCGCATCGAGCAGCTCAAGACGTTCGAGCGCGAATACCGGGTGCGCCTCAAGTCCTACCTGGAATCGCAGCTCGAAGAGCTCGAACAGCGTGGTTCTGCGGTTCCGGTCGACGGTGGGCAGGAGTCCTTCAGCAGTCCGTCGTTCGCAAAGGGAAACAGCTGACCGAGGGATACTCGCCAGGTCAGCGCCGACATCGGGTAGAGGTTGACACGTGCTGGTCGTGACGATAGGACTCGCGGCGGCAGGATTTGCTTTCCTGATTATCGCGCTGACCACCGGGTCGATTATCTGGGCGTGGGCGTGTATTGCAATTTGTTTGGCGGGTGCCGTCCTCCTGCTGGTCAGTGCGCTGACCGGTAAGAGGGCGGTTCTGCCGTTGGACGAGCCGGATACAACCGCCGACGTCGACACACCGGACAACACGGATTTTCCGGGAAACCACGGTGGGTCGGCAAACGAAAACGGCGAGCATTAGACTGTTCGTCAAGAACAGGCTATTCACGAATTACAGGCGATGAACCGGCAATCACCGGGGAGCCTTCGGAAGAACGGTGTTCAGCCAGGCTCGGGCCTGTCAGGCACTCAGTAGAACCGAACGGGTGAGCCCGTCACAGCTCGCGAAGAGTGGCAACACGGAAGGCCTGGCAGAGTTTTTTGCCGGATTCACGTGGTGCAAGCGGGGTGGTACCGCGGTACGTACGCAGATGCGCACGTATCGTCCCCGTGCCGAGTAGTACAGGCACGAGGAGATCGCAGTGGCGAATAACGGGTATCCCAAAGTCGATTACGGCGTCCCCGCCGACACCGGAGTCAAATTTCCGGCCCTGGAACAGAAGGTTCTGAAAGAGTGGGCCGACGACGACACGTTCCGGGCATCGGTCGACAATCGTGACGGCAACGAGGAGTTCGTCTTCTACGACGGCCCTCCGTTTGCCAACGGCTTGCCGCACTACGGTCACCTTTTGACGGGGTATGTCAAGGACTTGGTGCCCCGCTTCCAGACAATGCGCGGACGCAAGGTGGAGCGCCGGTTCGGTTGGGATTGCCACGGCCTGCCCGCAGAGCTCGAGGCCGAGAAGCAACTCGGCATCAAGGACAAGTCCGAGATCGACGTCATGGGACTTGCGAAGTTCAACGAGTACTGCAAGGCGTCGGTGCTCAAGTACACCGACGAGTGGCGTGAGTACGTCACCCGGCAGGCTCGCTGGGTCGACTTCGACAACGACTACAAGACCCTGGACCTCGACTTCATGGAGTCGGTCATGTGGGCATTCAAGGAGCTGCACGAGAAGGGCCTGATCTACCAGGGCTTCCGCGTTCTCCCGTACAGCTGGTACGAGCAGACACCGCTGTCCAACCAGGAAACTCGTCTCGACGACGCGTACAAGATGCGTCAGGATCCGGCGGTCACCGTCGAGATGCCGCTGGTGGCGTCGGGCTCACCGCTCGATGGTGCCAATGCCGTCATCTGGACCACAACGCCGTGGACGCTGCCGTCCAACCTCGCTTTGGCTGTTCATCCCGACATCGACTATGTCCAGGTTCTCGGTCAGGACAGCAAGCGCTACGTGCTCGCCGAAGCTCGAGTTGCTCACTACGCCCGTGAGTTGGGGGACGACCCCGAGGTCGTTTCGCGGCACAAGGGTAGCGACCTGGTCGGCCTGTCGTACACACCGCCGTTCGACTTCTTCGTCGGGCACCCGAACGCCCATGTCGTGTTGTCGGCCGATTACGTCACCACCGATTCGGGTACCGGAATCGTCCACCTCGCACCGGCTTTCGGTGAAGAGGATATGGATGTTGCGACCGCCAACGGCATCGAGGTCGTTCAGCCGCTCGACCCCGGTGGAAAGTTCACGTCGATGGTGCCGCCGTACGAGGGTCTGATGGTGTTCGACGCCAACCCCGTTATCATCAAAGATCTCAAGGCTGCCGGAAACCTGTTGCGGCACGAGACGATCGAGCACTCGTACCCGCACAGCTGGCGCAGTGGTCAGCCGCTCATCTACATGGCGGTTCCGTCGTGGTTCGTGGCCGTCACCAAGTTCCGTGACCGCATGGTCGAACTCAACCAGGACATCACCTGGGTTCCCGAGCACATCCGCGACGGTCAGTTCGGCAAGTGGCTCGAAGGCGCTCGCGACTGGAACATCAGCCGAAACCGCTACTGGGGCAGCCCCATTCCGGTGTGGGTCTCCGATGATCCGCAGTACCCGCGTACCGACGTCTACGGTTCCCTGGATCAGTTGGAGGCAGACTTCGGTGTGCGCCCGACCGACCTGCACCGTCCGATGATCGACGATCTGGTGCGTCCGAACCCGGACGACCCGACCGGCAAGTCGATGATGCGTCGAGTTCCCGAGGTTCTGGACTGCTGGTTCGAGTCCGGTTCGATGCCGTACGCCCAGGTGCACTACCCTTTCGAGAACCGCGACTGGTTCGAGAGCCACTACCCGGGTGACTTCATCGTCGAGTACAACGGTCAGACCCGTGGCTGGTTCTACACCCTGCACGTTCTCGCGACGGCTCTGTTCGATCGTCCCGCTTTCAAAACCGTTGCAGCACACGGCATCGTTCTCGGTGACGACGGGCTCAAGATGAGTAAGTCCAAGGGTAACTACCCGGATGTCAAGGAGGTGTTCGACCGCGACGGCAGTGATGCCATGCGCTGGTTCCTCATGTCCTCGCCCATCCTGCGCGGTGGCAACCTGGTCGTGACGGAGCAGGGCATCCGCGAAGGTGTGCGTCAGGCTTTGCTTCCACTGTGGAATGCCTGGAGCTTCCTGCAGCTGTATGCGCCGGAATGTGGTGTGTGGCGCACGGATTCGGAGAACATCCTCGACAAGTACATCCTCGCGAAGCTGGCGGGCACGAGGGACGTCATCACCGATGCCCTCGAGGCGAACGACATCGCGGGAGCTTGTGACGAGCTCCGGTTGTTCTGTGATGCACTCACCAATTGGTATGTGCGACGGTCGCGTTCACGCTTCTGGGACGAAGATCGTGATGCCATCGACACTCTGCACACTGTGCTAGAGGTTGTGACGCGTCTGGCTGCGCCTTTGCTGCCGTTGGTGTCCGAAGTGATCTGGCGTGGATTGACCGGGGAACGCTCGGTACATCTCGCCGATTGGCCGACGGAGTCCGAGTTGCCTGGCGATCCGGAACTCGTTGCCGCCATGGACGACGTGCGCACGGTGTGCTCGACAGTGTTGAGCTTGCGTAAGGCGCAGAACCTGCGTGTCCGTCTGCCGCTGCCCGAGGTTACGGTCGCAGCGCCGGACGCCGAGCGTCTGCGTCCGTTCCTCGGCCTGATCGCCGATGAGGTCAACGTCAAGAAGGTCGACCTGACCGAGGACGTCGACGTTCACGGTCGGTTCGAGATCGCGGTCAACGCGCGTGCTGCAGGTCCGCGTCTGGGTAAGTCTGTTCAGACCGTCATCAAGGCCGTCAAAGCCGGCGACTGGACCGAGAATGCGGACGGTGTAGTGGTTGCCGCCGGCATCGAGCTCTTGCCCGAGGAATACACGCAGAAACTGGTTGCAGCCGAGCCTGATTCGACTGCAGCGCTTCCCAATGGTGCAGGTCTTGTCGTGCTCGATTCCGTCGTGACGGAAGAGCTCGAGGCCGAGGGGTGGGCCAAGGACCGGATCCGCCAATTGCAGGATGCGCGCCGCGCCGCGGGACTCGATGTCTCGGATCGCATCAACGTTGTGCTCGAGGTGCCCGAGGATCGCAAGGACTGGGCAGATCGTCATCGCGACTTGATTGCCGGTGAGGTTCTGGCCACGTCGTTCACGATCGGCGAGGCCGGGGACGGTGCCGTCGATCTCGGCGACGGTATTCGCGCCGCGATCACGAAGGTCTAGTAGCTGACAACTACTCCGGTGCCCCGAAATATGTCGGAGCACCGGAGTAGTTTGCTCTCATGAGCGCGAGCAAGGACACCGTGGCACGCATTCTCGAGCAGTTGGAGCCGCTCGATGTCCGTGCGCGGGCTATGTTCGGTGAGTATGGCTTGTACTGCGACGAGAAGGTCGTTGGCTTGATCTGCGGTGACGTTCTGTACGTCAAGCCGACAGAGATCAGTGCGGAGTTCGGATCGGACGCAGACCTTGCGCCGCCGTACCCGGGCGCAAAGGAGTATTACCGGGTTCCAGAGGAGCGGTTTCACGACGTGGATCGGCTGCACGCATTCATTCAGCGAACCGCCGACGCGCTTCCACTGCCCAAGAAGAAGCCACCGAAGAAGGCCAAACCGAAGGTCCAGAAGTAATCCATTGCTCGCCGAGATCGAGAACTGTTACCGCCGATGAACCAGGGTGATCCCACACGAAGCCGCCGGTGGGTGCTTCATCTCGATATGGATGCCTTTTTCGCCTCCGCTGAGCAATTGACCCGGCCGACGTTGCGCGGACGTCCCGTCATGGTGGGCGGTCTCGGTGGCAGGGGCGTGGTTGCCGGCGCAAGTTACGAGGCTCGCGCTTTCGGTGCCCGGTCCGCTATGCCAATGCATCAGGCAAGGCGCTTGGTGGGCGGCGGGGCAGTGGTCCTACCGCCGCGCATGTCGCTGTATTCGGTACTGAGTAAAGGGGCGTTCGAGGCGTTGCGTCTGCGCATGCCGGTGCTCGAACAGCTGTCGGTGGACGAAGCGTTTGGCGAACCGGCCGAGTTGGCAGGGGCCGGTGCGGACGAGGTGCGGGCGTTCTGTGAAGAACTGCGGGCTTTGGTGCTGGCAGAGACCGGGATGGTTGCGTCCATCGGCGCGGGTGCGGGCAAACAGGTCGCCAAGATTGCGTCGGGGCTGGCGAAGCCGAACGGTGTGGCGGTGGTGCCGCCGGGTCAGCAACACGAGCTCCTCGATTCCCTTCCGGTTCGCAAGCTGTGGGGAATCGGCCCGGTGGCTGAGGAGAAGCTCAAACGGTTGGGGATCGTGACTATCGGGGGGTTTGCGCGCACTCCGATATCGGAGGTCGCGTCCATCCTCGGTACGACGGTAGGCCCTGGCTTGCATCGTCTGGCGCAGGGTATCGACGATCGTCCCGTGGCCGAGCGCGCGGACTCCAAGCAGATCAGTGCGGAATCGACGTTCGCGAGCGACATCGTCACGTTGGGGCAGTTGCGTGCGGCGGTGGAGAACAGCGGTGGGGCGGCGTTCTCACGGTTGGAGAAGGACGGCCGCGCGGCGCGCACGGTCGTGCTCAAGCTGAAGAAATCCGACATGAGTGTGCTGACCAGGTCGGTGACGTTGCCATATGCCACCCTCGACCGGGCGATCCTGATTGCCACCGCGCAGAAGCAGGTGATCGATCCGGTGGAATTGGGGCCGATCCGGTTGGTGGGGGTGGGATTTGCCGGGCTCTCCACAGTGCGTCAGGGATCGCTGTTTCCGGAGTTGGATCAGGATGTGCCGGGATATCCGATGGACACTCTCGCGGAGGATCTCGACGAGAGTCCCATTCCTGCGCGGGTTCCGGAACGATACTGGCATCCCGGTCTGGATGTGAGCCATCCCGAATTCGGACATGGTTGGGTGCAGGGCGCCGGTCATGGTGTCGTGACGGTTCGCTTCGAAACCCGTTCCACAGGAACAGGAATCGCTAAAACCTTCACCGACGACGATGCGTCGCTTCAGGTGGCGGATGCACTCGACAGCCTTCTCTAAGGACACCCTTAGACTTTTTCGGCTTACCGTTGGGTAATGTTGTGGCGGACCGCGAGCGATGCACGTCAGTGCTGACAACGCTCGTTTGTGAAAACCGGAATGGATAGGACTGAGAAGTTGAAGCTTCGTAACATGACCGTCGCAGCCGTCGCGATTGCAGCGGCCCTGACGATGACTGCCTGCAGTTCCGAAGAGGCCGAGCCCACCAAGACCACCACCTCCGCGAAGGCTACGACCACCACGGTCGAGATTGACGTTGCGCTCCCGACTGCTGCTGAGCTCAACGCCAAGATCGCTACGGCACTCGACGAGAGCGTTCCGTCCTCGGAGAAGGTCAAGTTCGTCGAGGGCGCAGACGCCGATCCCGAGCTGATCAACCAGGTCGCCGCGGCTGCCAAGGCTGCCGGCGCACAGGTCGAGGTTGTCGACCCCGTCACCGATTCGGGCAGCGACACGGCTACCGCACCGCTCGCCATCGTTATCAACGGCCAGCCCCTTGCCGGCGGCATGAACGCTGTCTTCGTGAACCTGGACGGCGAGTGGGCACTGTCCAAGACCACCGCTTGCCAGATCGTCAGCTTCGCTCAGCTGACCACCCCGGCTTGCGCTGCTTGATTTTCAGCTAGCTGACAAAGCGGCCGCCGAACTCTCACGGGTTCGGCGGCCGCTTTTGTTTGCTCAGGTTCGCTCAGTGGTGGAATCCCTCGGTGACACGAGGCTTGGGCATCGGGCTGGACAGTTCGTCGAGGAACGCGGTTTCCTCTTCGATGACACCCAACAGGTTGGCAGCCAAGTCCATGCTCAGACCGTTACGCACGACAATGCGTTGCACGGTGAGGTCGGTGAGGTTGTCCGGCATGGGATAGGCCGGCACCAGCCAGCCCTTGGCGCGTAGTCGATCCGACAGGTCGTACAGCGTCCAATTCTCGGTGTGCCCGGCCTTCAGGCGCCACGCGAACACCGGAATATCGCTGCCGTCGTTCCAGAGTTCGAAGGCGTCGAGCTTGCCGATTCCTTCGGCGAGGAACTTTGCGACGTCCTGCGAGGACTGCTGGATGGAACGGTAACCGTCGTGGCCTAGCCGCAAGAACATGTAGAACTGCAAGATCACCTGGGCGCCGGGGCGCGAGAAGTTGAGTGCAAAGGTCGGCATACTGCCGCCGAGATAGCTGACTTTGAACACCAGATCCTCGGGGAGCAGGTCCTCCGAGCGCCACACCACCCAGCCAAGCCCCGGATACACGAGGCCGTACTTGTGTGCCGACGTGTTGATGGAATGAACTCGGGGGAGCCGGAAGTCCCATTCGATTTCCGGTTGGAGGAACGGTGCGATCATGGCGCCGGACGCTCCGTCGACGTGGATCGGGATGTCGAGTCCGGTCTTCTTCTGGATTGCGTCGAGCGCGTTGGATATCTCGAGGACGGGTTCGTACATGCCGGTGTAGGTGACACCCATGATTGCGACGACACCGATGGTGTTCTCGTCGACGTACTTCTCGAGATCGTGCCCGTCGAGTGTGCGATGTTCTTCGCTGATGGGGACGTATCGCGCTTCGATGTCCCAGTAGTTGCAGAACTTTTCCCAGCACACCTGCACGGCTGAACTCATCACCATGTTCGGGCGGTCCACCGGTTTGCCTGCAGCGCGCCTGGCGTGCTGCCAGCGACGCTTGAGAGCGAGTCCGCCCAGCATGCAGGCTTCCGACGAGCCGATGGTCGACGTACCGATCGCGTCTTTCGGAGACGGTGCGTTCCACAGGTCGGCGAGCATCCGCCAGCAGTATGTTTCGATCGCGGCCGTCTGCGGGTACTCGTCCTTGTCGATCATGTTCTTGTCGAACGACTCTGAATACAAGCGCGTGGCGTGGTCGTCCATCCACGTGCCGACAAACGTCGCGAGATTCAAACGGGCATTGCCGTCCAACATCGTTTCGTCGTGGACGATTTGATAGGCAGTTTCGGGGAGCATGCCATCAGGTTCGAGAGTGTATTTCGAGGCAACCGAATCTTCTCCAGGTCTGGAGAAAATGGGATTCGCGGCGACGTAATCGGTATGTTCGGCTCTTCGCGGCTCTGGCATGAACTTCTGCTCCTCACAACGGTATTTCACGGTGGTCGGTGTCCTGATTGTTCGTATCCAGCTACCCATTACCGTCCATTGCGGAACGGAAGTTGTCAAAGGGAACTGTGATCAGGCAGTCTGCGGCCTGAGCCTGCGCGCATCGTAGAACGCCGCGAAGTAACACAAAGTCGTGACAATCAGGAGTAAACCCGCGATGCGGGCGAAGGCGCGGTCGTCGAATGCCAGGATTGCCGTACCCGACACCCCGAGAGCGAGGACATAGACCAGCTTGGCCACCTGCCAACGGGGAGAGTCGGGACGGATCGCAGAGGGCTTGCCTCGCACGGTGATCCGCCAATCGAATAGCAGGGGCAGAACCACCGCAACCCAGACGGCCGTACCGAAATCACCTTCGAGAATTCCGGCGACGGCGAGGAATACAGCACTGAGTACGAGAGTGGTCACCACGAGCACCTGCAGTTGTGATTGTGCAGTCACAGGAACCGTCATGCCTGTGTATACCCAGAGAAGGCGGCTGTATGCGGTTAGCGCGCAGCCGTTCTCAGGCCGGGCAGAGTTGGGGTGGTTTCCGCCTCGAACGGCGTCCCCGCGGGGACGCCGTTCGACATCTGGCCGGGCGACATCTGATCGTCAGGTCAGCGTTGGTAATTCGACGCCCGTCAGGTCGGCCATGATCTGCAGCGCGAGGTACTTGCTGTAGTTACGCACCAGCATGAAGTTCCCACCGTGGATCCAGAACCGGTCGTGCCCGGACGCCCGCCACACCGACTGAAGCTCGCCCTCGTCGTCCAGATCCCAGACCGGACCGCAGGCGTCGGCGACGGCATCACCGAGGACGCGTCGTGCGGTGTCGAGAATGCCACGGAACCCGGTGGCGCACACGATCGTGTCGGCCGGGACGTGGGTGCCGTCCGACATGATCAGCCCGTCCGGGACGAGTCGCTCGACGGTCGGACCCGATACCAATGCGATGCTGCCGTCAGCGATAAGCGGGGAGGCGCCGACGTCGATGTAGTAACCGCCGTTGCGGGTCAAGAACAGCATCATCACTCCGGTGCCGTCCACTCCGTCGGCGAGCGCGAATCCCTTGGCAGCGAGAGCGTCGAGCAGCTCGCGGTCGTCCTCGGCCATTGCGGCGGAACCGTACTTCAGAGCTTCAAGAAATTGTGGATCGAGGCGTGCCGACGACGCGTCGAGCAGATCTGCCACGTCCGTGGAAGTGTGTTCGCCGTAGCGCATCCGGCCTCGATCAGACAGGGTATGCCCGCTCACCACATGGGTGGGCCCACGCTGGATCAGTGTCACCTGCGCACCCGATTCGTAGAGATCCTGCGCGATGTCGTGGCCGCTGTTGCCGGTTCCGATCACCACGGTGCGGGTTCCCTTGCGTGCCGGTTCGGTGCGATACCGGCTCGAATGCAGCAGTTCGCCGGCAAAATCCTCGGCGCCCGCAAATTCTGGAAGGACAGGTTCGGTACCGCTGAGACCTGTCGCGAGAACCACGTGGTGCGGACGAAGTGTGCGCCGTGTGCCGTCACGATCGACGACGACGGTCCAGCGCCGCTCGCCTGGATCGAATGTGGATTCCACAATCTCCGATCGCGTCCACACGTTCAGATCCATCGCACGTGAATATATTTCGAGCCAGTCGCCCATCTTGTCCTTGGGCGTGAAAACCGGCCAGGACGATGGGAATGGCATGAGCGGAAGATGATTCGACCAGACTGCGTCGTGTAGCACCAGTGAGTCGTAGCGCCCGCGCCAGTTGTCGCCGACTCGATCACCGCGGTCGATCAGAAGAGTCCTGACTCCGAGCACGCCGAGTTGAGCGGCCAATGCCAGGCCCGAGTGGCCGGCACCGATTACGAGAACATCCGGATCGGCGTCGTGGCACTCGACTTCGCGGCTGCGCCGTGCCGACCAGTACTCCGGATGATCCCCCGTGCCGTCCGGTCGATGCTCGCCGGTGGTCGGTTTGTGGCCTGCCAGGGTATCCAGTGCGGTGAGGAGATTCCGGGCCCGCCAGGTTCCGTCGTCGAGGATCAGCCTGGCAACACCCCGTACGTGGCCGAGGTCGCTGTCGAACCGGAACAGTAGTTGGATCGTGGATCCGGACAGTGTCGGAACCAATGCTGGTGCGGCAACCGGGTCGAGGTGTTCGCCGTGCACGCGTTGCTCCAATGCGGACGCGATGACGGCATCGATCGGTGCGCTGCCGTTGAGACTGCGTAGGTCACCGGAGAAGGCGAGCAGATCGCGCCACCACACGTCGGGGTGTAGAACCATCTCAGCACCCACTCCGGAGCGGAGGAGGTCGGCAAAATCGGAGAGCCACTGTTCTGCCGTCGCCGCAACTGCGACCGTGTCGAGTTCGGCGGAATCCAATTGTGTTGTCATATACACACTTTCCGTGAAATCAGCGGGTGGTGAAGCCGGCGTCGACCTTCAGTTCGGTGCCAGTGACGTAGCGCGCCTCGTCAGAAGCCAGGAACAGGACCGCATTGGAGACGTCGATCGGATCGGCCCAGGGGACAGGCAAGGCGTTGGTTCCCGTGAAGAGCGGTGCCACCTGTTCCTTGGTCGGGTTCCGGGTGCCGGGCAGGAAGAGGTTGAAGCAGCGATCGTTCATGATCATGTCGGTATCGGTTGCGCCCGGGTGGACGGTGTTCGCGCGGATGCCGTGTTCGCCGAGTTCGCTGACGAGCGTTCGCATCAGGCCGACGACCGCATGCTTGCTGGCGGCGTAGGCGCCGGCGTTGCGTGTGCCTTTGATTCCGGCTGTCGAGCTGGTGATGACGATCGACCCTCCGTCACCCTGCTCGATCAGGTGCGGTACTGCGGCTTTGCAGGTGTGCCACACGCCCTTGAGGTTGACGTCGAGTACGTCGTCCCACTCGTCTTCGGTAATCCGGTGTGCCGGTTCGCCACTGATGAAGATCCCGGCGTTTGCGACCACGATGTCGACGCGGCCGAGTTCCGCGACTCCGCGGTCGAGAAGCGTGCGCACCGAGTCGAAGTCGCGTACGTCGGCAATCCCGGCGTGGATGCGACGGCCGATCTTCTCGACTCCGCGAACTGTTTCGGCGAGGTCGTCCGGCGTGGCGGGAGGGTAGAACCGAGTGACCGTATCGATGCCGTCTGCGAGATCGAGGGCGATGATGTCGGCGCCTTCTTCGGCGAGCCGGAGCGCGTGACTGCGTCCCTGGCCTCGCGCTGCGCCGGTGATGAAGGCAACTTTTCCAGCTAGCCGTCCGGGCATCCTGCTCCTTCTGTCCGACGTCGTTGTCGTCCGGAAGGTAACGAGGATCACAGAAGCGTCAGCGCGGCACTCCCATTCAGTAGGACGGAGTCTGGGGGGCTCGCGAGAGTGTCTCCGGCTGAAGTGATTACGAGGACGGAGTGTGTAGACGCTCCACAGCCGTGCTGGCCATCGATCCCAGAACCTCGGGCGCGATGGGCGTCGGCGCGGTGGCGGAGAGTTGAGTCAGGTTGGGTCCCACTGCCGCGACGACTACATCGGCGACAAGTGTGAATCCTTCACTCGCCGTCGTGATTCGGTAGGAGAACGACGCGTCGCCGACGGTCGGCTGATGTCCCGCGCCGACTTGATAGGTGATATCGATGCCGTCGGCGTCGGTACCCGAGAATTCGCTGCATCCGGCAACCGTGGCCTGCATACTCTCGAATGCTGCTGTGGCCGCGGCGCCGTCGGCGTACGAGGCGCTGTCCTGATCGATGCTCGTGAAATCGGGTCCGGTGAACATCTTCGAGATCGAGGCCACGGAACCCGGAACCTGGGTGGCGATCGGTGCGAGCACGCCGGCACAAGCGGCGGGGTTGGTGCTGGACTTGTCGGACTCCGATGTAGCGGGTGCGGGAGCGAGGCCCAGATCCTCGACCGGATCCGGCACGATGTCGAAACCAGCTGGTAGCTCGCTGAGTGTGAGTACGGTCTGCGTCAGCGCTGCTTTGTCCAGGGGAGTGCCGGTGAGGCCGGTCGGGACAGGCGCAGTGCTGAACGGAGCGAGGGCAACATCGGGTACCGGGGAGGCATCCGATGCTGTGGGAGAAGATGTTTCGGTTCCGCATCCGCCGACGAGGAGAACGGTCACCACGCTGAGCCCGGCGACAGCGCGACGCGACATCACGATGTCCACCGAATGTTGTTGGTAATGCTCTGTCGGATGACCGATGTGCCGTCCGGGTCGCTGTAAGCCTGGTCGCCGCCGACCGAAAGTTCGCCGCTGACGGGGAGCGGCAGATTCAGGTCGACGATCATGGTTCCCGACCCGGCCATGACGTACTGATCGATGTCGAGAGTGCCCGCCCCGCCCGCGAGATTCCAGATGTTGCTCTGCGGAGTCTGTGACAGTTCTACGGCGAGGGTGAGACGGTCGCCGTCACGCGCGGTCACGGTGACGGTGGTTGTCTGATCGAGTTGGATCTCGCTACTGACGTCTTGCTTCACCGTCCACCGGGCACCGACTCCGACGGGCTCTGTCGGTAGTGCAACTGCACGATATACCGCTTGGCCGAAGGCCTGTTCGATTGCCGCGCGGGCCGCATTTGCCGACCCGGCCGACGGGCGTAAGCGCAGCGCCGTGACAGCACCGGATTCTGTAAAGGTCAACCCGGCTCCTGACCCTTCGGCGCCACCGAGGGCGGCTTGGAGCGTCTCGTCCGGCGTAGTCATGCCAGACAGGGTGAGATCAACCACGGTTGTCGGATTCTGGGGAGTGGCGGCCGTCGCCACGACGGCATTGAGCGGAATGGTCACTTCAGGCGAGGAAATGTCCTGAACCGGCTGCTGGTCGATCTGCTGGCGCACATCGGTCGACGTCACCAGGGTTGTTGCCTGAGTGGTTCCGGCCGGCAGGTTCATCCGCAGGCTTTGCCTGGGCTCACTTCCGGCATCGAGCACCTCGACGGTCGCAGCGGTGACTGGGACGGTGAACTCGGCTGGAGTCGCCGAAGGCGTATCAGGCGACTGCTCGGCGTCGCCGCATGAGGTGAGAACGGTGACGAGAGCAAGGGCGGCGGCGAACACATACGGAACGCGCCGGCCGGAGATAGACAACTGTGGCACGCGCTCCAGGCTAACCGCTTCGCCGGAGTGCCCGGTCGGGTCGGGGAGCGCGTGCGTGCAGAGCAGCAGACATAGGGGATGATGGTGGGCGTGAGTACAGACCACCCAGACCGAGATCTCAGCGCGGAGGATCAGCCGATTACCGATTTGTCGAAGTCCGCATCACCGACACGGCCAAAACGGTTGGCGATGCTGATCGCCATCGCGGCAGTCATCCTGATCGCGGACGTCTTGACCAAGATCTGGGCTGTTGCGGCGATCACGCCCGGCAAGCCGATCGAAATCATCGGCGACGTCGTCACTTTCACGTTGGTCCGCAATCCCGGAGCCGCATTCTCGATGGCAACGTCGATGACGTGGATCCTCACGTTGGTTGCAATCGGCGTCGTGATCGGAGTGATCAAGATCGGTCGCACTCTGCGGTCACCCTGGTGGGCGCTGGGTCTGGGTCTGGTGCTCGGCGGCGCACTCGGCAACCTCATCGACCGATTGTTCCGCGCCCCGGGTTTCATGCGCGGACACGTCGTCGACTTCATGTCCATCGGTTGGTGGCCTGTGTTCAACATCGCTGATTCTGCGATCGTGTGCGGTGCAATCCTGTTGGTCGTCTTGACGCTGTTCGGGTTCGAACCCAACGGCGAGCGCCTGCGCAGTGACAAGGACACGGGCGAGGGCCCGGGCAGTGACAAGGACACGGGCGAGGGCCCGGGCAGTGACAAGGACACGGGCGAGGGCCCGGGCAGTGACAAGGACACGGGCGAGGGCCCGGGCAGTGACAAGGACACGGGCGAGTGCCCGGGCAGTGACAAGGTCACGGGGGAGAGCAAATGAGGGAATCGCGTTCGATGCCGGTACCGGACGGACTCGACGCGATGCGTGTCGACGCCGGATTGGCACGACTACTCGGTCTCTCTCGAACCGTCTCGGCCACCCTTGCAGAAGAAGGTTCGGTACTGCTCGACGGTGTAGCTGTCGGGAAGTCCGATCGGTTGACCGCGGGTTCGTGGCTCGAAGTTGTACTGCCCGAGCCGCCGCGTCCGCTGACCGTGGAAGCCACTCCCGTCGAGGGCATGGAAATTCTCTACGCGGACGACGACGTTGTTGCCGTGGACAAGCCGGTCGGCGTTGCCGCGCACGCGAGTGTGGGGTGGACGGGTCCGACGGTCATCGGCGGCCTGGCCGCTGCAGGTTTCCGGATTTCGACGTCGGGCGCGCACGAGCGTCAAGGCATCGTTCACAGACTTGATGTCGGGACGTCCGGTGTCATGGTCGTTGCGACGTCCGAGCGGGCGTACACCGTACTCAAGCGGGCCTTCAAGCAGCGCACTATCGACAAGAGGTACCACGCGCTGGTCCAGGGGCACCCGGACCCGAGTAGCGGAACGATCGACGCTCCGATCGGGCGGCACCACGGGAACGACTGGCGTTTTGCCGTGACCGCCGACGGTAAGGCAAGCGTCACGCATTACGACACTATCGAGGCATTTCAGGCGGCAAGTCTGTTGGATGTGCACCTCGAAACGGGGCGGACACACCAGATTCGGGTGCATTTCTCCGCGCTGCGCCACCCGTGCTGTGGCGACTTGACGTACGGAGCGGACCCCCGCCTCGCCGAGCGGTTGGGACTCGAGCGGCAGTGGCTTCATGCAGTGTCACTCGGGTTTGCACATCCGGCGGACGGGCGCTGGGTCGAGATCAAGAGCAAGTACCCGAAAGACCTCGAACATGCGCTAGAGGTTCTTCGATCCGCATGAGCGCGCGAGCAGTCGGTTCCGCGCTGGCGGGAATCGCAGTTGTTGCGCTCGTCGTTGGAGCCGGCCTGCTGAATCCGGTTCCCACCCCGCCGGTGGGAACCGATTCGCTCGGCCCGGACAGTGGTGAACTGGTATCCGATTATCTCGACCGTGCGCGAGAATCACTCGACGCGGTCGAGGGCTCGGCGTGGGCCCTCGCATCATTTGCCGCTCCGATGACTGCCGACGACGTTATCGCGGCCACCCCGGGAGTTCGGGTGTCCGAGGTGTTGTTCCGAGTGCCGTTGGATCGGGTTCAGACTCCGATGGTCGCGATTGCAGTACCGGACAACAACGACGCGATTCGACGGGCACCTGGAGCTGCGGCGACGCGACTCGCCGCCATGACGGGGGTCGACGAACGGCAGAAACGCGTCGCGGAAGTGTCGAGTCGGCTGTTGTCGCAGGGGTGCGCGTGTGCGATCGGCGCGGTAGTGCACGGCACTGCGCAGGAACTTGCGACATTGGCAGGTACTCCATCGATCCGAGCGCTCGAAGCCTTGCCGGAAGACGGCACTCCGTGGCGCGCAGCGGTTCGGCCGCTGCTGCCGGAGTATGTGGACGTGGTTCGGGTAGGACCGGATGACGGACCAGTTCCATGAGCACCGATGACGGACGCGAGATCACGCTGTCGAAAGTGACCAGGTCCGGTTCGAGTTCGGGCATCGCGTTCGGTGCCGGCGCCTTCCTGATCTGGGGCGCATTCCCCGCGTTCTTCGGTTTGCTCGATTTTGCCGACCCGCTCGAAATTCTTGCTCATCGAGTGGTGTGGACACTCGTGCTGATGCTGATCGTGTTGGCGGTTCTCGGTCGACTTGCCTCGCTTCGCGGCATCAGCGGGCGTACGTGGTTGCTGGTGACGGCAGCCTCGGCGGCAATCGCTGTCAACTGGGGAACCTACATCTACGCGGTGGCGTCGGGGCGAGTGGTGGAAGCCGCGCTCGGATATTTCATCAACCCGTTGGTGACTGTCCTGCTCGGTGTGGTGATCTTCCGAGAGCGGCTTCGACGCGCTCAGATCGTGGCGCTGGCGCTGGCTGCAACAGCGGTGGTGGTGATCACCATCGATTACGGCAAACCGCCGATCGTGGCACTCGTCCTGGCGGGGTCTTTTGCGACGTACGGACTGATCAAGAAGGTGGTTCCGCTCGACCCACGAACCAGCTTGACGGCTGAGGGCGTCGTCGCCGCTCCGTTCGCGGTGGGATATCTCGTATTTCTCGGTCTGACCGGCGCCGGTGCTTTTGTCTCCGGCGGCACCGGCCAAAGCCTGCTCCTCATGGCGGCCGGCCCCGTGACGGCATTGCCGCTGTTGCTGTTCGGTGTTGCCGCGCAGCGAGTGAAACTCTCCACAATGGGCATGTTGCAGTACCTGACACCGGCGCTGCAGATGTTGTGGGGCGTCGCGGTGATGCGTGAGGACATGCCCGCGTCGCGGTGGATCGGGTTTGCCTTGATCTGGCTGGCACTGGTGATCTTCACGACAGACATCGTCCGCGCTAATCGGCGTTCACAGGGGTCGACGTCGTCCAAGCAGGAGCCGGTCACGTAACTATCGTCGCGCCGCCTGCCGGTCACATCGATCGGCCGCCGACTCTGTCGGTAGCGGGGCATACACTCGACCAAGCTCCCAGACATCAGAGAGGCGCACGTGGCTGACTCGTTCGTTCATCTTCACAATCACACCGAGTACTCGATGCTCGACGGCGCGGCCAAGGTCGGCGCCATGTTCGAGGAGGCCACTCGGCTCGGCATGACCGCCGTCGGTATGACCGACCACGGAAACATGTACGGCGCCAGCCAGTTCTACAACGAAGCGGTCAAGGCCGGGATCAAGCCGATTATCGGTATCGAGGCGTACATCGCGCCGGAATCCCGGTTCAACACCAAGCGTGTGTTGTGGGGCGATCGCAGCCAGAAGTCCGACGACGTCTCCGGTAGCGGCGCGTATACGCACATGACGATGGTCGCGGAAAATGCGACAGGCCTACGCAACCTCTTCAAACTGTCTTCGCTTGCGTCCATCGAGGGCCAGTTGGGCAAGTGGCCCCGTATGGACGAGGAGCTCATCGCCTCGCATGCCGAGGGAATCATTGCCACCACGGGTTGCCCGTCCGGTGAGATCCAGACGCGCCTGCGACTCGGGCATGATCGTGAAGCCCTCGAAGCGGCAGCGAAGTGGCAGGAAATCTGGGGCCCTGACAATTTCTTCCTCGAGGTGATGGACCACGGTCTCTCGATCGAGCGTCGGGTGCGTGAGGGTTTGCTCAATATCGGTCAGCAGCTCGGCATTCCGCCGCTCGCGACCAACGACTGCCACTACGTCACCAAGGACGCAGCCGAGAACCACGAGGCGCTGCTGTGCATCCAGACCGGTAAGACGCTCTCGGATCCCACGCGCTTCAAGTTCGACGGCGACGGTTACTACCTCAAGTCCGCGGCCGAGATGCGGGCTATCTGGGACAGCGAAGTTCCCGGAGCCTGCGACAACACAGTGACAATCGGTGAGCGCGTCCAGTCGTACGAGGACGTGTGGAAGTTCCACGACCGGATGCCGATCTTCCCGGTACCCGAAGGACATACGCAGCAGACGTTCCTGCGCGCCGAGGTCATGCGCGGCTTGGATCGACGTTTCCCCAGCGGCCCGCCCGAGGAGTACCTCGCGCGTGCCGACTACGAGATCGGCGTCATCAACGAGATGGGCTTCCCGGCCTACTTTCTGGTGGTCGGTGACCTCATCAACCATGCAAAAGAAGTGGGCATCCACGTCGGACCCGGTCGTGGATCCGCTGCAGGTTCGTTGGTGGCGTACGCGATGGGTATCACCAACATCGACCCGCTTCCGTACGGTCTGCTGT
The DNA here is from genome assembly GCF_019334125.1 of Rhodococcus globerulus. Taxonomy (NCBI): domain Bacteria; kingdom Bacillati; phylum Actinomycetota; class Actinomycetes; order Mycobacteriales; family Nocardiaceae; genus Rhodococcus; species Rhodococcus globerulus. The sequence goes on along the minus strand of NZ_CP079698.1, from coordinate 1,436,707 downwards.
TCGAGCGATTCCTCAACCCCGAGCGCGTGTCGATGCCTGATATCGATATCGACTTCGACGATCGCCGTCGCGGCGAGATGGTGCGTTACGCCACCGAGAAGTGGGGCGATGACCGCGTCGCGCAGGTCATCACGTTCGGAACCATCAAGACCAAGGCTGCCATCAAGGACTCCGCTCGCGTGCAGTTCGGTAAGCCCGGTTTTGCTATTGCCGACCAGATCACCAAGGCATTGCCGCCGCCGATCATGGCCAAGGACATCTCGGTATCCGGTATCACCGATCCCAAGCACGAGCGGTACAAGGAAGCTGCCGAGGTTCGCTCGCTCATCGACTCCAGCCCGGACGTCGCGAAGATCTACAAGACCGCGGTGGGTCTGGAGGGTCTGATCCGTAACGCGGGTGTCCACGCCTGTGCCGTGATCATGTCGTCCGAGCCGTTGATGGATGCGATTCCGGTGTGGAAGCGCGCGCAGGACGGTGCGATCATCACGGGCTGGGATTACCCGTCGTGTGAGGCCATCGGTCTACTCAAGATGGACTTCCTTGGTCTGCGAAACCTCACCGTCATCGGTGACACACTCGAGAACATCAAGGCCAACCGCGGTATCGACATCGACCTCGACACGTTGCCGATGGACGACCCGGCTACGTACGAACTCCTGGCGCGCGGCGACACTCTCGGCGTGTTCCAGCTCGACGGTGGCGGTATGCGTGAGCTTCTGAAACTGATGCAGCCCACCGGTTTCGGCGACATCGTGGCCGCACTGGCACTGTACCGGCCGGGTCCGATGGGTGTGGACGCCCACATCTCGTACGCCAAGCGTAAGAACGCGCTCGAAGAAGTCAGCCCCATTCACCCCGAGCTGGAAGAACCGCTCGCGGAGATCCTCTCGGAGACGTACGGCCTGATCATCTACCAGGAGCAGATCATGCAACTGGCGCAGAAGGTGGCCGGGTACACCCTGGGGCAGGCCGACTTGCTGCGCCGCGCCATGGGTAAGAAGAAGCTGTCCGAACTCGAGAAGGCATACGCCGGTTTCCGTCAGGGCATGTTGGACAACAACTTCAGCGAAGCCGCCATCAAGGCGCTCTGGGATACCGTTCTCCCGTTCGCCGGCTACGCATTCAACAAGTCGCACTCAGCTGGTTACGGTCTCGTCTCGTTCTGGACCGCGTACCTCAAGGCGAACTATCCGGCCGAGTACATGGCCGGTCTACTCACCTCGGTCGGCGACGACAAGGACAAGTCCGCTGTCTATCTTGCCGACTGCCGCAAGATGGGCATCACGGTGCTGCCGCCTGACGTCAACGAGTCGCGCGTCGACTTCGCGACGGTGGGGGAGGACATCCGCTTCGGTATGGGGTCCGTCCGCAATGTGGGCGCAAATGTCGTGGCATCCATCATCAAAGCGCGCACGGAGAAGGGTAAGTTCACCGACTTCTCCGACTATCTCGGCAAGATCGATGCGATGGCGTGCAACAAGAAGGTTACTGAATCCCTCATCAAGGCAGGCGGATTCGACTCTCTCGAACATCCGCGTAAGGGCTTGATGTTGGTGCACGCCGACGCTATCGATGCCGTCATGAGCACCAAGAAGGCGGAGGCCATCGGACAGTTCGACCTGTTCGGCGGGTCCGAAGTGGACGAGTCCATCGCGTCGGTGTTCGACGTTCGCATTCCCGAAGAGGAATGGGAAACCAAACACCGCCTTGCGCTCGAACGAGAGATGTTGGGGCTGTACGTTTCCGGGCACCCGCTCAACGGCGTCGAACATATCCTCAAGCAGCAGTCCGATACCTCGATTGCCGCAATCCTCGACGGTGGTGTCCAAGACGGTGCGCAGGTCACATTGGGAGGCATTATTGCGTCGGTCGATCGCCGAGTGAACAAGAACGGCCTCACCTGGTGCATCGTGCAACTCGAGGATCTGGTCGGCGGTATCGAGGTGCTGTTCTTCCCTCAGGCGTACGCCGTGTACGGCATGGACATCGCCGAGGATGCGATCGTTCTGGTGAAGGCGCGGGTGTCTATTCGAGATGACCGTATGTCGTTGATCGGCAACGATCTTGCGGTGCCGGATCTTTCGGCTATCGGCGTGGCGCGACCGCTCTCGGTGTCGTTGCCGCTGCGTCAGTGCACCAAGGACAAGTTGGGCGCGCTCAAGCAGATCCTGACCCGCCACCCGGGCACGTCGGACGTGCATGTCCGTTTGATCGGAAGCAACGAGATCACGATGTGGAAGGTCGACGACGTTCTGCGGGTAGAGCCGTCGTCAGCTCTGATGGGCGATCTCAAGGCGCTCCTCGGGCCTGGCTGCCTGGCGGTTTAGGGCCTCATACAACAAACGTCTCGTTCACCTGGGAAGCCAAGTGAACGAGACGTTTGTGTATGTCCTGAAAGAGCGAAGCGAGAGACTTAGCTGCGGGAGTAGAAATTTCTGCGAACCCACCACGTAACCACCGTCGCGGCGGCGGCGATGAGGACTGCCGGCTGCATGGACGTGGTGATTGCGAGGGTGGCAACAAAGACGACCAGACCGATTGCCAGCGCTTCGAGTTTGTACAGCGGCCACAGTGTGCCGGCGATGTCGACGCTGTTGTCGGTGCTCCGACGTGACACGCGAGTATCGAAACCTGCGGTTGTCATGAGGTCACCTACCGTCTCTGTCGTCTCTGTGGTCCGTTCTGGACTTTAAGGGTATCCAGATAGCTGGTTTCGGGCAAGCGAACTTTATTGATGGGTGCATCACTGTATCGATCACCGTGCAGTGTGCGTGTTGCGGTGGCCAAGGTCAGACAGTCGGTGTTCACTTGTACCCATGCCAATTACAGGTGAATACGAACCCAGTCCCGCTACGTGGGCAGCAGATCAGGTCGAGCAGATCGAGAGCTCCGGTGGCACCGAGGGGAACGAACTCAACGGGATGGCCGTTGTCATCCTCACGACCATCGGCGCAAAGTCTGGCAAGGTGCGCAAGACGCCGTTGATGCGTGTCGAGCATGACGGGAAGTACGCCGTTGTGGCGTCCTTGGGAGGCGCGCCCAAGAACCCCGTCTGGTACTACAACGTCAAGGCAAATCCGAATGTCACGTTGCGCGATGCGACGCAGGTCTTCGACATGGTTGCGCGTGAGGTAACGGGCGACGAAAAGGCGATCTGGTGGGAGCGCGCAGTTGCGGCATTCCCCGACTACGCGAACTATCAGAAGAAGACCGACCGAGAGATTCCGGTGTTCGTGCTCGAACCCAAGTAGATCTACGGAGGCCCGATGAGTCCGAAATCTGTTGCAGATCAGTTGGTTCAACAGCTCGTGGATGCCGGGGTTTCCCGGATCTACGGCATCGTGGGAGACAGTCTCAATCCTGTGGTGGACGCCGTGCGGCGCACCGGTGGCTCTGCCAAGGGTGGTATCGACTGGATTCATGTTCGTCACGAGGAGGCGGCCGCGTTCGCGGCTGCGGCCGACGCCCAGATCACCGGCGAGTTGGCCGTGTGTGCGGGCTCGTGTGGACCGGGAAATCTGCACCTGATCAACGGGCTCTACGACGCACATCGCTCGGGCGCGCCGGTCCTGGCGATTGCGTCGCACATTCCGAGTGCTCAGATCGGTATGGGTTATTTCCAGGAAACCCATCCTGAGCGAATTTTCATCGAGTGTTCGAGCTATACCGAGCTGATCAGCACAGCGGCGCAGGCGCCGCGTGTTGTTCAGTCCGCAATCACGCACGCGGTCGCCCGAAGCGGCGTATCCGTGATCGTTCTCCCCGGTGATATCGCGGACTGCCCGGTGGAGGGTGAACCGCCGACGCTGGTCGCAACTCGTCGTCCGACGCTGGTGCCAGACGCGGGTGACGTGCGCGCCCTGGCAGATGTGATCAACGCGTCGCGGAAGGTGGCGATCTTTGCCGGAGCCGGCGTGCGAGGTGCCCGCGACGAAGTGCTCGCGCTGGCCGAGGCGGTCGGCGCTCCGATCGGGCACTCCCTCCGCGGTAAGGAGTGGATTCAGTACGACAATCCGTATGACGTGGGCATGACCGGGCTGCTCGGGTACGGTGCCGCGCACGACGGTATGCACGGGGCCGACTTGTTGCTGCTGATCGGCACAGACTTTCCGTATGATCAGTTTCTGCCGCACACCGTTCGTACTGCTCAGATCGATTCTGCCGCAGAGAAATTGGGGCGTCGAACCAGCCTGGATCTTGCGGTGCACGGAGATGTCGCTGCGACACTGGCAGCGTTGATACCCCAGGTGGAGCGGAAGTCGGATCGAGCGTTCCTCGACGACATGCTCGAGGTGCACAGAACATTGATGACCAAAGTTGTCGGCGCGTACACCGATCCGGTGAAACAGCGCACCCCGATTCACCCCGAGTACGCGGCATCGATTCTCGACGATCTTGCCGCCGAGGATGCGATCTTCACCGCGGACACCGGCATGTGCAACGTGTGGACAGCGCGGTATCTCACCCCCAACGGATCGCGGCGATTCCTGTCGTCGGCCCTGCACGGTTCCATGGCTAATGCGTTGCCACACGCGATGGGTGCGCAGTGGGCGAGTCCTGGCCGGCAGGTTATTTCGGTCTCCGGTGACGGCGGTCTGTCGATGCTGTTGGGCGAGTTGGTGACAGTGGCGATGTACAAGTTGCCGGTCAAGATCGTGGTGTTCAACAACTCCACGCTCGGTATGGTCAAGCTCGAAATGCTGGTGGACGGCTTGCCTGATTTCGGAGTCGACGTTCCCGCTGTCGACTATGCGGGCGTCGCCGCCGCTCTCGGAATCTACTCGCGACGGATCGAGAATCCTGCTGACATCGAATCAGGTTTACGTGAGGCACTCGATCACGACGGTCCCGCGTTGGTCGATCTTGTGACGGATCCGTTGGCATTGTCGTTGCCGCCCAACATAACCGGTGGTCAGGTCAAGGGCTTCGCTCTCGCGATGTCGAAGATGGTGATGAACGGTGGCGTCGGCGAGGCCGTGCAGATGGCAAAGTCGAATCTGCGGAACGTGCCGCGTCCGTCGCAGTTCAACCCGAGAGGGTAGGTCAGCGTCCGGCTTGCCAGGATTCCGCAAGCCGCGCGACCAATTCTCCGTGTTGCTGCATCAACTCGGGTTGAAAGCGGCTGGCCGGGGCGCACAGCACCAGCGCTGCAACCGGTAGGCCGTCGGAGCGCCGCAAGGCAGCCCCGACGGCTCGTGTGCCGTCGAATCCCTCGCCGTCGTTCTGTGCCCAGCCGCGCGCTCGGACCGCCGCGAGGGCAGAGTCGGTCAGGCTGGGATCAATGCGCCGCCACGGCTCTACCTCTTCGGCGGGTAGGTGGGCGGCGATAGCGCGCAGCGCCGAACTGGTACGCGCGGGCATCTCGGTCCCCACGGTTACGGACGCTCTGAGAGTCTGTCGGCTTTCGGCGGAATCGACGATCATCAGGCGATCGCCGTCTGGCACGACGAGCATCGACATTTCCCCGGATTGGTCACGAGCTGCCTCGAGTAATGGGCGTGTACCGGTCACAAGAGTTGTGGCTGCGGACTCCCGGAAGGTGGGGAGTATCGCCGGCGAGATGCTCCACCGGCCGTCTTCGGTGCGCTCGAGCCACCGAGCGGAGTGCAGCGTGATCGCCAATCGGTGCGCGGCACTTTTGTCGATCCCAATGTCGCGAGCGAGGTCGCTGACTCCGACGGGCTGCATGCGAGCGATTGCCTCGAACAAGCGGCATGCGTTATGGACGGACTGGATTTCCTTGACGGAGGACATGAAACCACCCTAAGGTCACTATATAACACAATCGTGTTGCAGAGTAACACGGGTCGAAGAAAATGCTGCCGAGAGGGGTGCTTGTGGGTACGGACAAGCTGGGAACCGGCCTTCCGTGGGTCGAAGCGATTGCGGATTCGTTCCCGCGGTATTCGTGTGAGACGTTCCATACGGTCGAGCTACCAGCGCTGAACGCAGAAAACGGCAGGCTGGTTGTCGACGACTTGGCCGATGTGCCCCCGTTGGCCTTCCGCGTAGACGGTCTGACATTTACGTGGATCGCCACGGCGGACGGCATCGAAGCGGTCGAAGGTGACGCGAATGCCGCGACACTCGTCGAACTCGACGAGGCGACGTTCTCCGCATTTCTGCATGAACTCCTGACGGCCAGTGGGTCGGTTCGTACCGGCCGGGCAAAGGTTGTGCGGGGCACAGTGGCGAGCTGGAAACGATGGGAACCGGCAACGCGGGCATTGATAACAGGTCGACCGATCTACACCGAAGCCGTCTGGGACACGTTGATCGATCGCGACGGCACTCCGCTCGATCTGCATCGACGGTTCCCGGCGGACGGTGATCGCGACGAAATGCGCCATTTTCTCGCCACGGCGGGGTTCCTCCATGTCAAAGGGGTGTACACGCCGGAGGAGATCTCGACGCTGCGCGACGAAGTCGAATTCGTGCGGTCGAAGACAACCCCAGGGGATCCGTTTTCGTGGTGGTCCGTCAATGCGGATGGCGAAGAAGTGGTTACTCGCGTCAACTACCTCGGTCGCTATTCGCAAGTGCTGCAGGACCTTTGCTTCGAACCTCGACTGACCGAGTGGGCGCGCTTGGGAAACCCAGCTTTTCGCGTGTGTGACGACCGCCTGGACGGGCCGATGGTTTTCATCAAATCGTCCAACGTGGTCAAGGGTGACGGAGACCTCGGCTGGCACGTCGACGACGGTATCGGTGGGCATCCGGTTCTGTGTCCTCTCATCCAAGGCGGAATTCAGCTCGACTACGCAAATCCCGAGAATGGTCAACTCATGGTCTTGGCGGGATCGCATCGTTACGCCAACCATTGGCGCAAGTGGGGAGAGGAAGGAAACCTGCCGGTGACGAAGCTCGAAACAGAGCCAGGCGACCTCACACTTCATTTTGGCGACGTCATGCACAGCACCCCGCCGCCCACCGGTCGCGACGCTGGTCGGCGGGCTCTGTACTACAAGTTCTCCGAGGAGAAGACCTTCCGATGGGTGCCCTCGGGATGTCACTACAACGACGTACTGTTCCGTGCTGACGAGGACGGGACGGTTTCAGCGCGCGCGGCCACCCAGCGCGCATGAGGGGGAGGTGACCGCGATGGAAACCTTGCGCTCGGACGTGCAAAAATGACGGAGTGTCTAACTCGCCCGATGTCGTAGCTACCAAGTCCACTCTGCCCGCGCTCGATGCGCGGGAAATTGACGCGGCCATCGAGCGAATTCAGAACGTTATTGCGGCTACACCTCTGCAGTACAGCGAGCGTCTGTCCGCGCTGACCGGTGCCAAGGTTTACCTCAAGCGTGAGGACCTGCAAGGTGTTCGCTCGTACAAGATCCGCGGTGCCTACAACCTCATGTCACAGCTGACGGAGGCGGAACGAGCCGCCGGTGCCGTAACGGCCAGTGCCGGAAATCATGCACAGGGTGTTGCGTACGCGTGCCGCACAATGCAGATCCGCGGACGGATCTACGTTCCGGCCAACACTCCGAAGCAGAAGCGTGACCGAATCCGCGCTCACGGCGGCGATTTTGTCGAACTCTTCATGGTGGGTGAAACGTACGACGCTGCTGCCGCAGCTGCGGCCGAGGATGTCGCCAGGACCGGTGCCACGATGGTTCCGCCGTTCGACGATGTGCGTACCGCTGCGGGTCAGGGAACTATTGCCGCCGAAATCCTGCAGCAACTGGACGCCCCCCTCGACGCGATTGTTGTTCCGGTTGGTGGCGGTGGGTGCATCGCCGGTATTGCCACGTACCTGCACGAGCGTTCGCCGAAGACGTCGATCGTGGGTATCGAACCTTCGGGTGCGGCGTCCATGACAGCTGCTCTGGTTGCCGGTGCGCCTGTGACGCTGCCGGTGGTCGATCCGTTTGTGGACGGTGCGGCGGTCAAGCGGATCGGTGATGTTCCGTTCGAGGTCGTATCGAGGCTCGGCGCTGCCGTGGTCTCTCATGCGTCGTTGCCGTTGGTCGCCAAGCAGTTGTCCGCGATTCCCGGGACCGGATCATTTGTCGTGAACCAGATCGACGAAGGTGCCATCTGCACGGCGATGCTCGAGATCTACCAGAACGAGGGCATCATCGCCGAACCTGCGGGAGCGCTTTCCGTTGCGGCCCTTCAGAATTTGACGCTCGAACCTGGTTCCACCGTGGTGTGCTTGATCTCGGGCGGCAACAACGACGTTTCCCGTTACGGCGAGATCCTCGAGCGCTCGCTGGTGCATCTGGGTCTCAAGCACTACTTCCTGGTGGACTTCCCGCAGGAGCCGGGGGCGTTGCGTCGTTTCCTGTCCGAGGTACTCGGCCCGGACGACGACATCGCGTTGTTCGAGTACGTCAAGCGCAACAACCGTGAGACGGGTGCTGCCTTGGTCGGTATCGAACTGGGCTCGGCCGACGGTTTGGCGTCGTTGCTCGAACGGATGGAGCGGGCGCCGATGCAGTCCGAGCGACTAGAGCCGGGTAGCCCGGCTTATCGGTATCTGACATAACACTTCATGCGCCGGGTGGTCAGGGCAGTAGACGCTCGACCACCTGGCGATGGAGTTCGGGATCGGGCTGGGGGAGTCCGAGCATTGCGGCGAGGTAGAGGCCATCGCCAACGAGGCGGATGATTTCCGCTTGAACGGGATCGGAGATCTCGGCTTGCAGTCCCTGATCCCAGCTGCGCATCACGTCGGTGACGGCCTTCTGGATTTCGTCGTGCTGTCCGTCGACAGTGCGTAGTGCAGCGATGATCGATCGGAAAAGTGATAGTTCTTCGTGTTCGGTCGCTTCCGGGATCTGGAGGTAGAACTCGCTTGCCGAGGTTCCGCCGGCAACAGCATCCGCAAGTTGCTGATCGGAGCGTTCGCCGAGTCTGCGAACCATGGCCGCGAGGAGAGCTTCCTTACTCGGGAAGTGGTAGAGAAGCCCGCCCTTGGACACTCCTGCTTGTGCTGCGACTGCCTCGAGGGTGACCTGTGCGACCCCGTTGACCAGCAGTAACTTCTCCAGTGCGTCGAGAATGCGATCGCGTGTGCCTTCAGCCATGTGATGAAACTGTACCGGGAAATAACTTTACCGCCCAGACGGTTGACTGTTAGTGTTGTCATCACTGTACCGGCTGGACGGTTCAGTGAAATTCTGTTCAGTGAATGCGTAGTCGACTCACGGAAAGTTGCGAGAAGAGCCATGTCAGTGTCGGCAGATCACACGTCTGCAATCAATCCCGAGGACGTTCGGGCAACAAAACGTGACTGGGCAGGACTGGTGGTCCTGGCCTTTGCCGTGTTGCTCATCGCGGTGGACGGCACAGTGCTCGATCTTGCGCTCCCGTTCATCAGCGCGGACCTCGAACCGAGCAGCACACAGTTGCTGTGGATCATCGACGTCTATTCGTTCATCCTTGCCGGTCTCCTGATCACGATGGGTACACTCGGCGACCGCATCGGACGGCGAAAGCTGTTGCTGATCGGTGCTTTCGGCTTTGGTCTGGCTTCGGTCGTCGCGGCCGTTTCCACAAGTCCGGAGATGCTGATCGGTGCCCGCGTGCTGCAGGGTATTTCCGGTGCGACGCTCATGCCCGCGACGCTCGGTCTGATCCGCACCATTTTCGTCAACCCGCGCCAGCGCACCGAAGCCATCGGCATCTGGGGCGCGATGGCCGGCGGTGGTACGGCAGCCGGACCACTGATCGGTGGGTGGATGCTCGAGCATTTCTGGTGGGGCTCGGTGTTCCTGATCAACATTCCGGTCATGATCGCACTTCTCGCGCTCGGCCCGATTCTGATCCCGGAGTCCAAGGATCCCAACCCGGGTCGATTCGACCTGGTCAGCGCCGCATTGTCGATGGCCACGATGCTTCCGCTGGTTTACGCGGTCAAGGAATCCGTGGTGCACGGTATCGATCTGACGATGCTGGGAATTGCCGCGTTCGGTCTTGCCGCGGGTGTTGCGTTCGTCCGTCGTCAGCGCAGTCTGAAGGATCCGATGCTGGATCTGAAACTGTTCTCCAACCCGTCGTTCACCACGGCGGTTCTGACGAACCTCCTCTCGATCTTCGCGCTGGCCGGTGTGCTGTTCTTCGGCTCGCAGTACCTGCAGTTGGTCCTCGGCAACGGTGCGTTCGACGCAGGTCTGCTCATGCTGCCCGGCATGTTGCTCAGTGCTTTCACTGCCGTCGCCGCAGCCTGGCTGGTTCGACGTTGGACAGTGACGCAGGTGCTCAGTGCCGGTCTCATTGTCGCTGGTATCGGCGCGGCGATGCTGCTGGCACTCGGTGTCGACAGCGGGCCACTGGCATTCGTTGCGGGCTTCGGACTGGTTGGCGCGGGTGTCGGTGTTGCACTGACGCTCACCTCCGACCTGGTGGTCAGTTCTGTTGAGCCGGAGCGAGCCGGTGCAGCCTCGGCAGTGTCGGAAACTGCGTACGAGCTGGGTATTGCACTCGGTGTCGCGATCCTCGGCAGTGTGGTCATGGCGATTTTCCGTAAGGGAATCGACACGTCCATGCTCGACGCGGATCAGGCGCATGCGGCGCAGGGCACACTCGGCGGCGCCATTCAGGAAGCCGCTCACCTGCCTGGCGACGCGGGCTCGGTGCTGGTCGATTCCGCGAAGTCGGCCTTTGTCGACGGTATGCATGTGGCGACCGGTGCGACAGCGCTCGTACTGTTCATCTGTGCGGCGCTGGTTCTGCGGATGCTGCGGAGTACACCAGAGAACGCGAAGCGTTAACGCATGAAACAGCAGAACGCGAAGCGTTAGTTCTCCAGCACGACAAACGAATATCCAGGTACCACTGTTGCGGACGCGGTCTCGTCCTGTGTCGGTCGATCCCACCAGAGAATGGGGGTTCCACCGGCCGGGACGTGGGCCGCGTCCGGTCCAAGATTGCAGGCAATCTGTAAGGTGCCGCGGCGCAGCGTTATCCACCGCTTGTCCTCGTCGTAGTCGACATGAAGGTGCCCGAGCCACGGGTCGGTGAGGTCACTTCGGCTCTCGCGCAACGCAATCAGATCGCGGTAGCACGCCAGGATTCGAGTGTGTGGCAGCTCGGTAAGTTCGTCCCAGTTCAGTTTCGATCGCAGGAAGGTCTGGGGGTCTTGCGGATCCGGGATATCGTCGGTGTTCCAACCGTGGGCCGCGAACTCCGCTTTGCGTCCCTTGGCGGTGGCCTCGCCCAGTTCGGGCTCCGGATGCGAGGTGAAGAACTGGAAAGGCGTTGATGCACCCCATTCTTCGCCCATGAACAGCATCGGCGTGTAAGGGGAGAGCAACACGAGCGCGGCCTTGACGGCCAGCTGTCCTGGCGTCAGGTAGGCGCTCGGACGGTCTCCGAGTGCACGGTTTCCGATTTGATCGTGCGTGCACGTGTAGGCCAGCAGCGCACTTGCCGGCTGATGCGTGATGTCGATGGGGCGGCCGTGGACCCGTCCGCGGAATGACGAGTACGTGCCCGCGTGAAAGAAACCGAGGCGCAACGTGTTCGCGAGTGTTTCCAGTGAACCGAAATCCGCGTAATAGCCCTGACGCTCACCGGAGACTGCCGTGTGGATTGCATGGTGAATGTCGTCGTCCCACTGTGCGCTGAGGCCGAAACCTCCCGCCGCCCGCGCGGTGATCAGGGTGGCGTCGTTGAGGTCGCTTTCGGCGATCAGTGTCAGCGGCCGGCCGAGATGGGTGGACAGCGTTTCGGTACGGACGGCAAGTTCCTCGAGGATGTGGGTGCCGGTGTGATCGACCAGCGCGTGGACGGCGTCGAGGCGGAGGCCGTCGATATGGAATTCACGCATCCAGCGCAGTGCGTTCTCGATGATGTACTCGCGTACTTCACCGGACTGCGGACCACCGATATTGATGGTGCGCCCCCATGTGTTGGCTCCGTCGGTGAGGTACGGGCCAAAGCGTTCGAGATAGTTGCCCGACGGGCCGAGGTGGTTGTAGACCACGTCCAGGAGAACGCCCAGTCCGCGCTGATGTGCTGCATTCACCAAGCGCTGCAACCCATCCGGGCCGCCGTACGCCTCGTGGACGGTGTACCAGAGCACGCCGTCGTAACCCCAGTTGTGAGTTCCGTTGAAGCCGTTCACCGGCATGATCTCCAGGAACCCGATTCCCAGATTCACCAGGTGATCGAGGTGCTCGATCGCGGCGTCGAATGTCCCCTCGGGAGTGAAGGTTCCGATGTGAAGTTCGTAGACCGACGAGCCTGCGAGTTGACGCCCTGTCCAGGCGCTATCGGACCACGCAGCGTGGTCGAGGGTATGCAGTTGTGAGCGTTGGTGAACCCCGTCGGGTTGGCGCGGGGATCGCGGATCGGGAAGGGTTGCCCCTTCGACGACAAAGCCGTAGCGAGCATTCTCGGTGCAATCGACAGCGGCGCGCCACCAACCATCGGAATCCCGTGTCATCGCGTGAACTACGCCGTCGACGTCGACCTGTACTGATTCCGGAGTGGGCGCCCAGACCTCGAATGTGTGCACGGCATCAGCATGCCTGGTTTTGCCCGGTTGTGCCGCGCACTCAGATTTGACTGTGCCGCGCACTCGGATTTGACTGTGCCGCGCACTCAGACGCGACTCGGTACCGGGACCTGTTCCAACGGCACGTCGAAGTCGACGGACGTCGATTGCGCGATCACGGCAATCTGTCTGGCTTGCGAGCCTGCTCCGTCGTCGGCGAGTGCCGTGAGGATGTACCGGCCAGACGAGGGGAGCGCGATTCCGTACCGTCCGGCGTGGTCGGTGAGGGTGGAGGCCACAAATTCGCCAGTCGGTTTGGTCAGCGTGATCACGGTTCCGGAGGTCAGTAGGCCGGCAATGGTGACCTGTCCGGAGATGGTCAGTCGTTCGCCCAACATCACGGTATGTGTTGATTCCGCATTATCGAAGCGTATGACCTGCGACGTCGGAGACCATCCGTCAGCACTGGTCACCACGAGATAGCGCCCCGGTTCGGGCAATGCCAGTGAGAAGACTCCCTCGTTGTCGGCGCGACTCCAGTCCACGGGCGACCCGGCCATGTCCATGACGGTGACGACGGCTTGCTTGACCGGGCGCTTGTCGGCACGAATCACACGCCCTGCCACGACGATGTCGTTGTCGGTGGAGGGGATTTCGAAGCCTTCGGGTGTGACGGGACGCACGGCCGATTCGGGCTTGGCGCCGTAACGCGGAATGAAGGCCGCTGCGGCCAGGGCGGCGACGGCAGCAAGGGCAGCGAGCCAGAAGATGTTCTTGAACGCGTCGAGCGACGGCAGTCCGGCGCCGGGACCGGACGGGATCACCAATGCTGTGAGCATCGCGGCAACTACGGCGCTCGACATCGAAGTGCCCACGGAGCGCAGGAGCGAGTTGAGTCCGTTCGCCGACGCGGTTTCCGTGATGGGCACCGACCGCATGATCAGCATGGGCATCGCGGAGTAGGCGATGGCCGTGCCGATGCTGACGACGGCGGCACTGATCACGATCAGCGGAATAGAACCGGTGAGGAAGACGCGGGCCACATACGCTCCGGCGAGCACCACTGCGCCGACCATCAGCGTTGTCTTGGCTCCGAATCGTTTGGTGATTTTCGCGGATACCGGTGCGAAGAAGACCATGGCGAGGCCCGCTGGGATCATGCAGATTCCGGCTGCCATTACACCGAGTTCGAAGCCGTAGCCGGAGATTTTCGGCATCTGCAGTTGCTGCGTCGTCGACAGATTGTTGGCGTACATGGAGAAACCGACCATGACTGACGCGAGGTTGGTCAGCAAGACCGGGCGTTTGGCCGAGGTCCGCAGGTCGACCATGGGTTGTGTCACGCGAAGCTCGTAAGGGAACCACAGCGCCAGAACGGTGAAGCCGAGCACGAACATCAGGATTGTCGGCTCGCTGGTCCATCCCCACCGCGCTCCCTTGGAGATGGCAAGGAGGAGTGCTGCCAGGGCAACGGACAGCATGACCGCGCCCAGGAAATCGAATTTTCCGCGGGTGCGCACGCTGGATTCGGGAATGACAAGCGCCACTGCGACTATCAGCATCACGCCGACAGCAGCGGAAAGCCAGAATATCGCTTCCCATCCGAACTGTTCGAAGATCAATCCCGATAGCGGCAGGCCTAGCGCGCTGCCGATTCCGAGGGTGGCGCTCATCAGTGCCGTGGCCGATGCGACCTTGTCCTTGGGTAGCTCGTCTCGCATGATGCTGATGCCGACAGGAATCATCGAGATGGCAAATCCCTGCAATCCGCGTCCGATGAGCAGTGTCACAAACGTGCCGCCGGCAGCCGCGATCAGCGATCCGAGGACGATCATCGCCATCGAAATCAGCATCATCCGTCGTTTTCCGAACATGTCGGCCAGGCGCGAGACGATGGGTGTCGCGATCGCGCTCGTCAGGAGCGTGATCGTGACGAGCCACGAAGCGTCGTCGGAACTGATTCCGAGAATTTTCGGGAAATCGGGGAGGAGCGGAATGACCATCGTCTGCTGTAGGGCGACCACAGTTCCGGAGAGGCAGAGGATTCCGGTGATGAGTCCGCTGGAACGGCGGGCGGCAGGTGCCGAGTGCAGAGCCAAGGTGGGTGCCTTCCTTGACGAGGTGAATGTACGTTCACCATAGAGTGAACCACTGTTTACCTCGCTGACGCCACGTAATCCGGTGTGGATTTTGTCACCGCGCCGCATCGGGGTTATTCGACGACGCGGTGGGGAACCCGAATTCGGAGTACTCGTCTCGAGGGAGGAATTCACATGCATGCCCAGGTAGGTGATCGTCTACATGTGCAGGGCCGAGTGGTGGGTCAGCCCGAGACGTCGGCCGAGGTGATCGAGGTGCACGGCGAGAACGGCGCTCCGCCGTATCTAGTGCGCTATGACGACGGACATGAAGTTCTGGTGTTCCCGGGCAGTGACGGTTGGATCGATCATCCGAAAACATAGATCATGACCTGCAATTATTTTATCTGCATCCGCACTGCATTCAATGCAGCTGATGGAAAGGGTCGCTAGAGTTCTTCTGTGATCGAGAAGCGGCACTATCAGTCGAAGGTTCGCGGCGATGCAGCCCGGCGCACGCGTGAATTGATCCGAGATGCCGGAGCTGCGCTCTTTGTCGACAAGGGCTACGTCAGCGCGACGGCCAAGGATATCGCCGACGCCGCGGGTGTCGCCCCTCGCACTGTCTTCACCGCATTTCCCGGGGGCAAGCTCGAGATCTTCGAGGCAGCATTCAGTCATGCGCTCGAAGCGGAGTCGGGCGACGACAGTGCGCCCGTGCGCCGTGACCACTCTGATCCCGACGACGTTCGGAGGTTGGTTGCGCAGATCGTGGAACAGAGCGTCGGTCTGCTCGAACGGGCCGGTCCACTCATGATGACGGCGGTCCAGTCGTCGGGCGCCGACGCCGATATGCGTCGACTGGCCGCGGAATCTTCGGAACAGTCCTTTGCCAATGCCACGTCGATCGCGGAAGGTCTTTCCGAACACGGACTGTTGCGCAATGACATTTCGGTGGACAAGGCGTCGGGCGTTCTCGCTGCCCTGGTCTCGCCGCACGTGCACCAGCAACTGCGGTCGATCGGAGGCTGGAATGTCAACGATTACCGCGAGTGGCTCGAATTCGCGATTCGGACGAACCTAATGTACTAATCGGTCTGTTTTAGCTAGCATGGCGGGAGTTTTTCGAATCTGGGAGGAAATCCAGCGTGCCTTACGCCTTGTTCGGACTCATCACGATGCTGTTGTGGATTTTCTGCATCGTGGACGCCATCACTCGCGACGACGCGTACATCCAGCACCTACCCAAGGTGGTCTGGATTCTGGTGATCATCTTCCTGCCGACGCTCGGGTCGGTGCTGTGGCTGATCGTCGGGCGCGGACATAACGCACCGGCGGGGTACGTCGGATCTACCGGGTACGGCGAATACGAGCGTCCCGGGCGGGCAGTTGCTGCCGATCCGGCCGCGGACGAGGAATTCCTCCGACAGTGCCGTGCCCGCGCCGAGGAGCAGCGACGAATCGCGAAGCAGCAGCGTGACGGCGACGCCGGCCGGATATGAGCTACCGATAGCGCGCTCGTCTCCGGTGTTTCGCTCAGGGCACGTCCGCCGCGGCGATCGCGCCATCGAACAGGTCTGCCACCTCGCCGAGGGAGTCGAGAATCGGCTGCCCTGATTGTTCGACACGGGCCCGTACCAGTGAACCCTCGAGTGCCGATACAGCCAGTACCGCAAGCCGTTCCGCTCGAGTGTGTGCGACACCCGAGGCAATCAACGAGTCACTCAGTATCGATGACCACTGTCGGTAGACGGCCTGTCCGGCGGCGGTGACGCTCTCTGAATCGGGGGCAAGTTCCAACAGCACCGTCGTGACCGGTGAGCCTTCGTGGAAGTCTGAATCGCTCACCCATCCGACGAGTAACCGGGAGTACTCGCGCAGCAGCGACCCGGCGTCCGGGTGGTTGTCGGCGAGTTCGGTGAGAGTGTTGGCCACCAACTGCCCGCCGACGCGGACGACCTCCGTGCCGATCTGCTCTTTGCCGTCGGGGAAGTAGTGGTAGAGCGAACCTTTCGGGGCTCCGCTCGACTTGAGGATCTCGTTGAGCCCGGTTGCCGCGTACCCCTGGCGTCGAAACAGATCGGCCGCTGCTCGAACTAGTGCTTCGCGGTGTTTCGGGGGAGTCGCCACGAGTTGGAGCTTAAACACCCCGGCGATCCACCACAATCTATGTAGACTGGTCTACATGAAGAATTCCGAGATGCTCGAGCAGTTGCGGGCGGTCAACGCGTCGGCAGCTTTCAACCGGTGGGCCGGATTCGAGGTCGCGGAGGCTGAACCGGGTCGCGTGAGTCTGCGACTCGAGTGGCGTGAGGATCTTGGGCAGTACGCCGGACATCTGCACGCTGCACTGGTTGCGGGGCTTATCGACACCGCGTGCGGATTTGCTGCTTTCACGCAAGTGGGCGTAGTGGCGGCGTCCAACTGCGCGGTCAATTTCGTGAGTCCAGGGGTCGGAACTGCGTTTGTCGCCACGGCACGCTCGGTCAAGACCGGGCGCAAGCAGGTATTCGTCACCGCCGAGGTTCATGCCGAACGCGAAGGCGAATCCGTGCTCGTCGCGTTCGGCACCACCCTGTTGGTTCCACTCGCCGCTCAGGCTTAGGGAACCTCGGGCAACCTCAGGGAATGAGGATGAACTTCCCGGCGGGATGGGAACTCTGCAACTCGGTGTGAGCGAGTGCGACGTCTGCGAGCGGGAAGGTCTTGGCGATCTTCACGGTGAGGTGTCCGGACCCGGCTTGTTCGACCAGTTCGGAGCGAGCCTTCAAACGTGCTTCGGCACTTGCCGGATTGCCTCCGCCGACAGACGCGAAGCCGTCGGTCTGCGCGCGTCCGAACGCGACGATGGTGACGATACGGCCCTTGTCGGCGACCAATGCCAAAGATGTATCGACGGCTTCGTCAGTTCCGGCGGTGTCGAAAGCGGCGTCGACACCGTTCGGTGCGAGTTCACGAACGCGGGCTTCGAGGCCGTCGCCGTAGAGCACCGGCGTGGCGCCGAGCGAGCGCACGTAGTCCTGATTCGATGCTCCCGCAGTGCCGATCACGGTGGCACCGCGTGCTGCGGCGAGCTGAACCGCAATAGCGCCGACGCCGCCGGACGCGCCGTGGATGAGGACGGTGTCCCCGGAGCCGACTCGTATGGTGTCGAGGGCGTCGACTGCAGTTCCGCCGACGAGAAGGAGTCCGGCCGCCTGCTCCCAACTGATCGAAGAAGGTTTTGGCGTGACGGACGACGAGGGAACCACAACCTGTTCGGAGTACAGGCCACTTCCCGGGCTGACGATCACTTCGTCGCCGACGGCAACTGTCGTGACATCGGGGCCGATCGCTGACACAACTCCGGCAGCCTCACCACCGAGATGTATCGGCAGTTTGCTCGGATCGGTTCCCCACGCACCGCTGTAGAGCTTGTAGTCGAAGGGATTGACGCCGATTGCTTTGACGTCGACGCGTACTTCTCCGCGCGCCGGCGGCGGAACCTCCACGTCGATCAGCTTCAGAACATCGGGGCTTCCGTATTTCTGCGCTATCACTGTTTTGGTCATGTGTGGCGCAACGGGCCTCGGTGGAACGATATTCCCGAGACCCGCTGCACATTCATTGATTTTGTTCGGTGTGACTCGATCAGCGAAGCAAGGTTCCCAGGTCGAGCGGCATGGCAATTCCGGTGATGTGGTGCGCTTCGTCCGATCCCAGGAATGCGACCGCTGCGGCGATGTCTTCCGGCTGGCTGACCGGATCGGGCAGGGTCTGCATGAAGATCGGTCCGAGTGTGTGAGCGTGTTCCGCGATGAGGGGTTGCATATCCGTCATCTGCATCCCGGTGGCCACACCGTGTGGGTGGATGGTGTTGACTCGAATGTTGTACTGCCCCAACTCCGACGCCATGGTCTTCGCGAGACCGGTGATGCCGTGTTTGCTGGCGACGTAGTGGCCGAGAAACGGAAGCCCGCGCAGGCCGGCCACGGAACTGGTGAAGATGATCGAGCCGCCGGTGCCCTGCTTGATCAGGTGCGGGATTGCGGCTTTCGCGGTGTAGAAGACGCCGGTGAGGTTGACGTCGAGCGTTTCCTTCCACTGCTCGGGCGTGATCTCCCAGGACATGTTCGCGGAACAGATTCCGGCATTGGCAACTACGACGTCGAGGCGGCCGAGTTCGGCGATACCGGAGTCGAGTGCGGCCGAGAGCGCGTCGAAGTCGCGGACATCGGTCTTGGTGGCGACGATTCGGCGGTCGAGTGCCTTGACCAGTTCGACGGTCTCGGCCAAGTCGTCTTCGGTTGCTCCGGTATACGAGGTGGAATCGAATTGGACGCACGCGTCGACGGCGATGATGTCGGCGCCTTCCTCGGCGAGCCGAACTGCTTCGGCGCGGCCCTGACCGCGAGCGGCTCCCGTGATGAATGCGACCTTGCCGGTGTAGCGACCTGTGGACATAGTGTGCAACCTCTCGATGGTCCTGTAGTGCTGGTACCAAGAAAGTTAGCGTGGGAAAGTGTGTTGCAGGACACGTAACCCGCTCACCGGAATACACGGGCAGGCCCGGTTCACGGTGATTCGGTCTCGCGAATCAGTAGAGCAGTAGGACCGCCGCGGAAAATATCGCCGGCACGAGACGACTCGATGACGTTGCCGGTTGCATTGTCGGTCCAGCGGCCCTCCGGTAGCCCGATCACCGTGTCACCCCAGCCGTGATCTGCGAGGACCATCGAATGCCGGGTAGCTAGTGCAACGACGGCGGCCTTCCCACCTCGAGGACCGCGCGAGAATCCGACGACGTGCCCTGAGCTCTCACCGGATGCCAGAACCGGGAGATAGGTGCCGCCGACAAACCAAGAGGGGTACTCGCGTCGCAATGTCAGCGCGGTGCGAACTACATGGAGTTTTGCTGCGCCGGTCGCGTCGACGGAGGTTTCGGTGCTGTCAATCAGCCCGCGACGGACATCGAAGTCGATCAATCGACGGTTGTCCGGGTCCACCAGCGAATCTTCCCAGAGTTCGGTGCCCTGGTAGATGTCCGGGATTCCCGGTCCGCAGATCTGAAGTAGTTTCTGTCCCAACGAGTCAGACCAGGCATGTCGGGCGATGCGGGAGACAAGTTGTGTGATCGATGCGGCGACCGGGCCGTCGATGACGTTGTCGATCCAGGTGTGGACTGCCGTCTCGAATGACGAATCCGGAGAATTCCACGAGGTCGCGAGCGCGGCCTCGCGAATTGCCTTCTCGGCGTATGCGTGCAGACGTGAGCGGAAGTCGGGGGCAGCCTCACCCACCGGCCACACGCCGACGATGTTCTGCCAGAGGAACAATCCTGTCATCGGTTCGGGGCTGGGTTCCACCTCTTCCCAGTCTTGCACCAGCCTCGACCACACTTCCGGCATCTGCGACAGGACGTTGATCCGGGCGCGAACGTCTTCGCCGCGTTTGGTGTCGTGGGTGGACAGGGAGGTCATCGCTGCGGGCCACAGTCGAGCCCGATCGGAATTGGCGAGGTGGAACTCGGCAACTGAAATGGAGAACGCGGCCGGATTGCCCCCGACTTCTTGCCGCGAGATCAATCGCGCAGTCCGATAGAACAACCGGTCCTCGACGGATTTTGCCATCACTGCGCCGCACACCTGCTGGAAGCGGACCGCCGCCTCGCCGCCGCCGGACAATGCCTGCGCCAGGGCGTTGAAGGCTTCTTCGTGGCCAGGAGCAAGTTCGTGGATTCCGCCGACAATCCGAGCCGTCAGACCGGCAAGGGGGCTGTAGTCGGAGCGGTACACCGGCATTCGTGCGATGACAACCACAACTGCGTCATTGAGCGCCTTGTCGCTGCATCGGGTTCCGGTTTCGCTGCGAATAGCCCGCACCAGGCGACGGATTTCAGGGGCGAGTTCACCGCGCGCCGTCTCACGTTTGAACTGACGTTCTGTGTGATGTAGCCAGGTGCTGTCGCCGTCGTTGCCGGTCAAGGCGCCGGACAGTTCGGAAAGCTCGTGCTCGCCGCTGGGATCGACAAATACTCCGCCCAGTTGGTTCAGAGCGTCGTACCCGGTGGTGCCGTCGACGGGAAGTAATGGATCGAGTGGTTCGCTGTGCCCGAGAATCTTCTCGATCACGATCCACTGATCCGGTCCCAGCAACGATCGAAGGCGTTCGAGGTATTCCACCGGATCGGCAAGTCCGTCGGGATGATCGATCCGAACCCCGTCGATCAGGCCCTCGTCGACCCACGATTTCAGTTCACGGTGGCAGAGTTCGAAAACCCGCGGATCTTCTTGGCGCAATGCCGCGAGTTCGTTGACGGCAAAAAATCTCCGGTAAGTGATGATTCCGGCGTCCCACGGAACAAGCCGGTACGACTGACGGGCGTGGATTTCCTGAGCCGATCCCGTGCCTGTTCCCGGGGCGATGGGGAACCGATGTTCGTAGAATGCGAGAAGCGGTGTCGCGGTGGCGTGATCGACGGTGAGGGAGTCGAGATCAGCGGGCTTTCCCAACACCGGGAGAGCTAGCTTTCCGTCCGCCCCGTTGTCCTTGTCCCAGTCGATGTCGAAGAAGTCTGCGTACGTAGATGCCCGCCCGTACGTGAGAACATCCCACCACCAAGCATTTTCGTGGGGTTTGGCCACTCCGACGTGATTGGGCACCAAATCGACGATCAGTCCCATGCCGCGTTCTCGGCACACGCCCGACAGCTTCACCAGTGCCTCTCGGCCACCGAGACCCTCAGCGACGGTGGTGGGGTCGGTGACGTCGTACCCGTGGGTCGATCCGGACGTCGCCGTCAGGACGGGGGAGAGGTAGAGATGTGAAACTCCCAGAGTGTCAAGGTAATCGACGATACCGGCCGCGTCGTGGAGCGTGAACGCGTCTGGTCGCAGTTGCAGGCGGTACGTGCTGGTGATCGGCGTCATCGTTGTCTCCTCAGGCCGTTCTGCGAAGGACCATCAATGCACGAGCGCGGACGCCCAGAACCGTTCCGGCTTCAATCACCACATCGCTTTCGCCGGTGGGCATCGAGGTGTCGAGTACCACCGTCCACTCCGCCGCATAGTCGGCATTGGGAGTGGAGAATTCCATGTCTTCGTAATGGGCGTTGAAACACAACAGGAATGAATCGCCCACTACGCGCTCGCCGCGGTAGTTCGGCTCGGGGATAGCTTCGCCGTTGAGGAACACGGCTAACGATTTACCGAAACCGCTGTCCCAATCCGCCGGTGTCATTTCCTCGCCGGCGGGAGTGAGCCACGCGATGTCACGGCTCTGATCACCACTGCGGATGGGCCGACCCTCGAAGAACCGTCGACGCCGGAACACGGGGTTCTTGGCGCGCAACGCGATAGCGCGTTTGGTGAACTCGACGAGGTCGGCGTTGGTCTCCGCCAGTGACCAGTCCATCCAGGACAGTTCGGAGTCCTGACAGTAGACGTTGTTGTTACCCAGCTGAGTTCGGCCCATTTCGTCGCCGTGTGCGAGCATCGGGGTGCCCTGACTCAGCATCAGCGTGGCAAGAATGTTGCGACTCTGGCGTGCGCGGAGTTCGAGGATCTCGGGGTCGTCGGTGGGGCCTTCGACGCCACAGTTCCAGGACCGATTATGTGATTCGCCGTCATTGTTGTTCTCGCCGTTGGCTTCGTTGTGCTTCTCGTTGTACGAGACGAGGTCGTGGAGAGTGAAACCGTCGTGAGCGATGACAAAATTGATGCTGGCGCCGGGACGCCGACCGGTGGCCTCGTACAGATCGGACGATCCGGTGAGCCTGGACGCGAATTCGCCGAGTGTTGCCGGTTCGCCGCGCCAGTAGTCACGAACCGTGTCGCGGTATTTGCCGTTCCATTCGGTCCACAGTCCGGGGAAGTTGCCGACCTGGTAGCCGCCTTCTCCGATGTCCCACGGCTCGGCAATCAGCTTGACCTGACTGACAACCGGATCTTGTTGCACCAGATCGAAGAACGCGGACAGTCGGTCGACGTCGTGCAGTTCGCGGGCCAGTGTGGACGCGAGGTCGAAACGGAATCCGTCGACGTGCATTTCGGTGACCCAGTAACGCAGCGAGTCCATGATGAGTTGCAACGTGTGCGGATGACGGGCATTGAGGCTGTTTCCGGTGCCGGTGTAGTCCATGTAGTGCGCTTCGTCGCCGTCGACCAGGCGGTAGTAGGCGGCGTTGTCGATTCCGCGGAAGCTGATGGTCGGCCCCATGTGGTTTCCCTCGGCAGTGTGGTTGTAGACCACGTCGAGGATCACCTCGATACCCGCCTGGTGGAAGCTGCGCACCATGGCCTTGAATTCCGCCACGGCCGCATCGGGTTTGGCGGCCGAGGAGTAGTCGGTGTGTGGAGCGAGAAAGCCGAAGGTGTTGTAACCCCAGTAGTTTCGCAGTCCCTGATCGAGCAGCACCTGATCGTGCATGAATTGGTGCACCGGCATCAGTTCGATGGCGGTGACTCCGAGGTTGGTCAGGTGGTCGATGATCACCGGATGTGCCAGTCCGGCATAGGTTCCGCGCAGCTCCTCCGGAATTCCGGGATGCGCGGCGGTCATGCCCTTGACGTGCGCCTCGTAGATCACGGTTTCGTGGTACGGGCGCCCGGGTGAGCGGTCCGACGCCCAGTCGAAGAATGGGTTGATCACTACGGTAGACATCGTGTGACCGAGCGAATCATGCTGCGGGAAAGAGATAGTCGAGGGTTCGTCGACCAACTCGTCGTCTTCGATTGCGGTGTCGCCGGTATCGACGGTGTCGTCTTCGGGTGTTTCTTCGGCCTGGGTTGCTTCGGCAACTGTTTCGTCGATGCCTGTTTCTTCGCCGGTAGGTTCTTCGGCAGCAGTTTCCTCGAGTTCGCCGGTGTCAGGAATCGTGTTGTCGTCGTTCGCTTCAGCCATGTCGGCCGCATCGATGTCGTAGGAGAACAGCGAACGATCACCGTCGAAGTCGCCGGCAAAGGCCTTGCCGTACGGGTCGAGCAACAATTTGCTGGGGTCACAGCGCAGTCCGGCAGATGGATCGTACGGACCGTGCACCCGGTAACCGTAGCGCTGACCGGGGGATACCGAGGGCAGGTAGGCGTGCCAGACGTATCCGTCCACTTCGTCCATCCGGATTCGGGTTTCGGTTCCGTCCTTGGCGATCAGGCAGAGTTCGACGGCGTCGGCAACTTCGGAGAACAGGGAGAAGTTGGTCCCTGCGCCGTCGTACGTCGCGCCCAGAGGATATGCGCTGCCCGGCCACACGGCGATCGGTGTGCTGGCAGGTTTGTCTGTCGGCGACTGCTCCATGAACGAACCCTATCGCCCACGTCGGACACCCTCCTGTCGGACCGCTTTCCCTGCAACCTCGTCAGGCCTGGCTGCGGGCGACTTCGAGCATTGCGGCTGTGATCTGTTCCACCTCGTGGGCGGAGCAGAGATACGGCGGCATCGTGTACACGAGGTTGCGGAACGGGCGCAGCCACACACCTGATCTGACCGCGGCATCGGTGGCGCTGCGCATGTCGACCGGACGGTCGAGTTCGAGAACTCCGATACCGCCGAGAACTCGGATGTCCTTCACGCCTCGGATCGACTGTGCGTCCGCGAGTCCTCGATCGAGTCCCTCGGTCAGTCTCGTCACGTCGCGTCGCCAGTCCATCGCCAGCAGGAGTTCGGTGGACGCGACTGCGATTGCGCAGGCCAGTGGATTGCCCATGAACGTCGGCCCGTGCATCAGGCCGCCGCCCTCGCCTGCGGTGATGGCCTCGGCCATGTCGGTGGTGCACAAAGTGGCTGCCAGGCTCAAATATCCACCGGTCAGAGCTTTGCCGACGCACATGACGTCTGGGCTGACGCCGACGTGATCGGCGGCAAACAGTTCACCGGTTCGGCCGAAACCGGTCGCGATTTCGTCGAAGACCAGAAGGACGTTGTACTTGTCGCAGAGCGCTCGAAGGTCGACGAGGTAGGCGGGGTCGTGGAATCGCATACCGCCTGCGCCCTGAACAACAGGCTCGACAATGACCGCAGCCAGTTCGTGCTGATGCGCCGCGAGCAATCCGTCGAGATGCCGGACGTACTCGGGGTGATACTCGGTTGGCGGTGCGTCCGCAAAAACCTGAGCGCGGAGAACGTCGGTCCAGAGGGAGTGCATGCCGCCGTCGGGGTCACAGACGCTCATCGGGGTGAACGTATCGCCGTGGTATCCACCGCGCCACGTCATCAGGCGATTCTTCGACGGTTTTCCGAGACTGCGCCAGTACTGCAGACACATCTTGACGGCAACTTCGACGGCGACGGAACCGGAGTCCGAGAGAAAGACCTTCTCGAGCCCCGCCGGGGTGATATCCACGAGGAGTTTTGCGAGTGTGGCCGCGGGTTCATGGGTGAGTCCGCCGAACATGACGTGACTCATCTTGCCGAGTTGGGATACCGCGGCGGCGTCGAGAACCGGATTGCGGTAGCCGTGGATCGCAGCCCACCACGAACTCATGCCGTCGACGAGTTGGGTGCCGTCCGACAACGTCAAGGTGGCGCCATGTGCGCTGTCGACGACCAGTGGTTCGGTTGTTGCCGGAAACGCTCCGTACGGATGCCAGAGGTGCGCGGCGTCGATCGCGGAGACGGTGGCTGATTCCTGTCCGAGTGTGTGCACACCTGCACCATAGCGACATGCTTGAACGGCGTTCAAGTATGGTCGGAAATGTGACTACCTCGTTGAACTGGCTCACTGCCGTCGAAACGGAACGCCGCGCCGCCGGATTGCGCCGTGATGTGCGCCCGCGAACTGCCGACTCGCCGCTGATCGACCTCGCGTCCAATGACTACCTCGGATTGGTGCGCCATCCCGAGGTGATTGCCGGCGCCATGGCCGCACTGGAGAAGTGGGGTGCCGGGGCCACGGGTTCGCGACTCGTGACGGGAACCACGACCGAACACGAATTACTCGAACTCGAGCTCGCAGAGTTTGTCGGGTCCGATTCCGCCTTGGTCTTCTCGTCGGGCTACACCGCCAATCTCGGTGCGGTCACGGCATTGTCAGGGCCGGGGTCGTTGATCATTTCCGACGCCGGTTCGCATGCGTCGTTGGTCGACGCGTGTCGTCTCTCGCGGGCGAGGGTGGTGGTTGCTCCGCATTCCGACATCGACTTCGTCGCGGCGCAGCTCGAGTCACGAACCGAGGAGCGCGCCCTGGTGGTCACCGATTCGGTGTTCAGCGCCGACGGCGATCTGGCCCCGCTTCGCGCGTTGCACGGCAT
The DNA here is from genome assembly GCF_019334125.1 of Rhodococcus globerulus. Taxonomy (NCBI): domain Bacteria; kingdom Bacillati; phylum Actinomycetota; class Actinomycetes; order Mycobacteriales; family Nocardiaceae; genus Rhodococcus; species Rhodococcus globerulus. The sequence continues at coordinate 1,410,953 of NZ_CP079698.1, read as the reverse complement.
CTGCCGCGAAAACGGCGCGTTGTTGCTGGTCGACGAGGCCCACGGTATCGGTGTCCGGGGGAGCGGTGGGCGCGGTCTGGTGCACGAAGTCGGTCTTGCCGGTGAACCGGACGTAGTGGTGACTGCAACGTTGTCCAAGTCCCTCGCAAGTCAGGGTGGGGTTGTCTTGGGGCACAGTAAGGTTCGCGCACATTTGATCGATTCGGCACGAACGTTCATCTTCGACACGGGGCTGGCGCCCGCAGCAGTGGGTGCGGCACGGGCAGCGCTGACGGTTCTTCGTCGGGAGCCGTCGCGCGCGAAGGACGTATTGGATCGTGCGTCGGAGCTGGCCGCGATCACCGGCGTCGGAACGCCTGAATCTGCCGTCGTGTCAGTTGTTCTCGGTGATCCGCAACGGGCGTACGACGCGGCCGCCGAGTGTCGTCGGCAGGGGTTGCACGTCGGTTGTTTCCGGCCGCCGTCGGTTCCCGAAGGAACGTCGCGTCTGCGACTCACCGCTCGCGCTTCCCTGTCGCGAGCCGAGATGGACCAGATCGGTCAGATTCTCGGAAATGTCCTGGCGGAGGCCGCGGTATGAGCATTCTCGTGGTGACGGGGACGTCGACGGACGTCGGAAAGACCGTGGTGACGGCGGCATTGGCGTCGTTGGCGCTGCAGTCTGGGCGCTCGGTTGCTGTCCTCAAGCCGGCGCAGACCGGCGTCGGACTCGGTGAACCCGGGGATCTGGCCGAGATCGATCGTCTGACCGGCGGCGGCGTCACGCTGGCCGAATTGGCGCGGTATCCCGATCCGTTGGCGCCCGACACCGCCGCTCGGCGCAGCGGCCTTCCGATGCTCACGATGGGCGCGGTACTGGCCTGCGCGCGAGAGTTGGATGCCGCTCACGACCTGACGCTGATCGAAGGTGCCGGCGGAGTCCTGGTTCGCCTGGGTGCAGGCAACTTCACGGTGCGCGATGTCGCAGCGGAACTGGGGGCGCCTGCCGTCCTCGTTGCCGCTGCCGGGTTGGGAACGCTCAACCACTGCGCGCTCAGTGTGGAAGCGTTGGCACACAGGGATGTTCGGTGCTCCGGTCTGGTGATCGGGTCGTGGCCGGACGAACCAGGGCTGGCTGAGCAGTGCAACCGCGACGATCTTGTGTCGGTGACCGGTGTTCCGCTGCTCGGATCGCTGCCTGCTGGTAGCGGTTCATTGGAGTCGCGGGAGTTCGCTCGCGTTGCGTCGAGCGAACTTGGGTCAAGTTGTCTAGGTGAGTCGCGATCGCCTGTTGGAGTGGATTGCTTGCCGTGACATGGCAACCGAGGCATTGACGACGGTCTCACCGAAGCGCTCGAGAACAAGTGACTGGGTAGCCGCGAGGTGAACGCGCGCCAGGCGCTCCGCTTCGGCTGATCGTCCGGCTGCGATTTCTTCGACTATGCGGCGATGCGTGCGAACCGCTTCCTCCGCTTCGCCCTCTGACGGATACTCCCCACGAACGGTGAGTGCCTCCGCCCAGGCTTCTTCCTGCGCGGACCACAGGGCAACATAGCTACTCACCGCATAGCGAATGGTGGCATTCGGGGTGAAGGACACGACAAGATCGTGAAACTCGCGCGCCGCGTGAGTGAAGGCGACGCCGTCGCCGATCTTTCGCGCAGATGCGTCGATGGACGCGGTCAGTGCCGGTACTACGACGCGGTTGCGGTCCGCCCGCTTCGCACATTCGGATGCGCAGAGGGGTTCCAGCATCTGGAGGCCGGATGCGAGGTCGCGCAACGTGACTCGCGCGGCTTGAAGGGAGAGACCAAGGTGGTAGGCGGCCGAAACTTCGTCGGGGCGATGCACGTCGGCGCCGCCGACATTGCCGCGCCGTACCGTCACCAATCCCTCGGTCTCGAGTATGCGCAGTGCTTCCCGGATGGACGGGTAGCTGACACCGAAGTCTTTGACCAGCTGTTCCTGGGTGGCGAGTCGGTAGTTGTCGTCGGCGAGGATGTGGTCGCGAAGTTCGTCGGCAACTGTTTCTGCAATGCGGCGCTGCGGGACGCGGCCGCGCCCGCCGGTATTCACACGGGCACCTTTTTGCTCATGGGGTGAATCCTAGACGGAGAATCTCGCACCTCCAAGTATTGCTATCCTTATTAGGATTGAACTAATGTAATTCCCATGGACTTCACGATGAGTGAGGCCGCGACGGCGTTCCGAGGTGAGCTGCGCCAGCTGGTGAAGGAGCACGTTCCCGAGGATTTCCGCGGGGCCTTCACAGATGACCCGGCTGATCTTGATGTGGCCCAGCGGTTCTGCCGCATTCTTGCCGACCGCGGACTGCTGTGCATGGCATGGCCCGAGGAGTTCGGCGGTCGCGGCGCCACGGTGTGGGAGCAAACGGTGGTTCGCGAGGAGATGTGGGCGCTTCACGAACCGCGCGGCGCGCAATACATGGGCGTCAACTGGGTGGGGCCCACCATCATGCGACACGGAACGCGCACGCAGCAGAGCCTGCACCTCCCACCGATTGCCCGAGGCGACGTCATCTGGTGCCAAGGATTCAGTGAGCCCGAAGCCGGTTCCGATCTGTCCTCGCTGCATACTGCCGCACGCCGTGACGGCGATGGTTGGCTAATTTCCGGCCAGAAGATCTGGACGTCGTACGCCACGATGGCGCAGTGGTGCTTCCTACTTGCCCGGACGTCGACCGGTGAGCGCCGGCAGCAAGGCCTGACGGTATTTCTCGTCCCGATGTCCGACCCGGATATCGAGGTCAGGCCGATCCGCGCCATGCTCGGACCGCACCACCTCAACGAGGTGTTCTTCAACGATGTGCGGGTTACCGAAGAGAACGTGCTGGGTCAGGTGGACGAAGGCTGGAGCCTGGTTCAGGAAGTGCTTGCCTTCGAGCGCGTCGGCATCGCTCGCTACGCGCGCTGTGAACGGCTGTTGCACGACGCCGCAACGGTTCTCGGGGACAGCTGGGACAGTGTCCCGGAAGGATTGCGAAACCGGTGGGCGCGAATGCTGACTCATTGTCGGCGCGCTCGACTGCTTGCCTATCAAGTCGTCGCGTTGCAGAGCCAGGGAACAGTTCGCCCGGGCGACGCCGCCGCATACCGCATCGCTGTGACCACACTCGATCAGGACAGTGCCGAAGTGCTGACGGAACTCGCGGCCTTCGTACACTCGTCGGACACTGCAGGGGGCGTGGTTGTGGATAACGCAGACGCGCAACGATTCTGCCGCGATGTCGAGGAACATTGGCGCTATTCGCAGGCCGCGACAGTGGCGTCGGGAAGCATCGAGATGCAACGAATTCTCCTTGCTCGGTCACTTCTGGCGGCCGCATGAAGCTTGAATTAAGTAACGAGGCAATCGAATACGGTCGAACGGCCCTACGTGCCTTCGAGTCTGCGGGTGGTGATCAACTGATTCAGCGGGGCGAGCGGGATCCGGCGCGTCGGGGCAGTGTTGTGGCACCGGTGTTGGCCGACCTCGGCGCGTGGGATCTCGATCCTCGCGGTGACAGGGATGAACTCGAAGCGGCGGCCGCGCTGTGTCACAGTGCTGGTTACTGGGCTGTGCCGTATCCAGTGGCTGAGCGGCTGGCGAGGCCGGTTGACCTTGCCGTCGACGGGTTGATCGTTGTTGCCGATCGCGCCCCTGCCGGCCCGGTATCCGGAATCGATCTACGCTGGGCCGCAGTGACATTGGGCGGCCGTCGTAGCTCCGTTGTCGTCCGCCCGTCGCAGGACTCGCCGCGCACAACGGCATTCGTCGCGCAGTTCGACACGAACTTCGTCGACGACAACGGAGCGAAGGATGTGGCGCTGGCGTTGCTGTTGCCCTGTTGGACGCTACTCGGGATGCTCGATCGGGCGATGGACCTGACCCGCGCACATGTGTTGCTGCGCGAGCAGTTCGGGCAACCGCTCGCGAAGCTGCAGAGTGTGCAGTTCCAACTCACCGATGCACAGGTGCAGCGCAGTGGCCTCGAGGTGCTCGCGAAGTACGCACTGTGGAGCGTCCAGACCGATAGCAGTGAGGCGCTCGACGACGCACTTGCGCTGCGGTTGGCCGCAATCGAAGCTGCCGAGATCGTGTTCCGTGTTGCACATCAATTGCACGGGGCGAGTGGCTTCTGCGACGAGACCACGCTGTCGTGGCTCTCGCGGTACAGCCTTCCACTGCGGCGGCTACCGCTCGGCTTGTCGGCGACGGGTAGCGCATTGACGCAGCGGATCGGCCGTCGCGGCCTTACCGGACTATTCAGTGACACAGCATCTATCGGTGGTGCAGCGTCTATCGGTGGTGCAAGGGAAGTGGCAACACTGTGACCTACGACCTTCCTGAAGAGCTAACAGTCGAGTGTGACGGCCCGATTCGACGTGTCACGATCAATCGACCGGCCGAACGCAATGCCGTGAACAAACCTCTGCACTGGGCTCTGGCGAACGTGTGGCGACAGTTGGCCGCGGATCGTGAGGCGGCTGTGGTGATTCTGACCGGGGCCGGCAAAGCCTTCAGTGCTGGTGGCGATCTGGACTGGATCTGTTCGTTCCTCGACGATCCGGTTGCCCGGGACGAAAGCATCCGTGAGGGTGCAGAAGTCATCGACGAGATGCTGAGATTTCCGCTTCCCGTGATCGCCGCGGTCAACGGTCCGGCGGTAGGCCTCGGGTGCAGTGTGGCTGTCCTGTGTGACGTCGTACTGATGTCGGACACCGCTTATCTTGCCGATCCGCACGTTGCCGTCGGCCTGGTTGCCGGCGACGGCGGGGCTGCCTTCTGGCCGCTACTCACCCCGATCATGAGATCGCGAGAGTTCTTGTACACGGGTGATCGAATCTCCGCTGCTACGGCAGTCGAGTTGGGGCTTGCCAGTCGAACCTGCGCGCCCGAGGACTTGGTTGGGGAGGCGAGACGCCTTGCTGTGCGATTGGCGGCGCAGCCGCGCGAGGCATTACAGGGGACCAAACGCATCGTCAACATGTACCTGTCCCAAGCACTCGGTGGTCCCATGCAAGCCGGTTTTGCTGCGGAGGTTGCCACCATGACCTCTCCCGAGCATCGGCAGCGTCTTGGCGCCATGCGATCGACGGCCGTGACCCGATGACCGTGCTCGCTCCTGGTGGCTCGCTCGACGAATTTCGCGAGAACGTGCGGGACTGGTGCCGCGCCCATGTGCCGACAGACTGGCGAGCCGAGCAGACCGGAGCGTCGGACGAGGAGTTCGTTCGGTTCCAGAAGGCATGGATGCAGGAACTCCGCACTGCTGGTCTGGCGGTGCCGCACTGGCCGCAGGAGTGGGGCGGCGGGATGTCCACCCCGCGGCAAATCGTCCTGTATCAAGAGCTTGCGGCCCATGACGCGCCGCGCCTCGTGCTGCCGTTCGTCTCGATCCATCATGCAGCGTCGACGCTGCTTGCGGCGGGGACCGACGAACAGCGGCGTCGTCATCTACCGGCGATCCTCGACGGCGAAATCTGGTGTCAGGGTTTCTCCGAACCGGGAGCAGGATCGGACATGGCGGCACTGAAGACGACAGCGCGACGGGACGGGGATGCCTACGTCGTCAAGGGACAAAAGCTGTGGGCGAGTGGCGCGATGTACGCGGACTGGTGCCTTCTCCTGGCTCGAACCGACCCGAACGCACCGAAGCGGCAGGGCATTTCGTACTTTCTGATGGATATGAAAACTCCGGGAATCGAGGTCCGGCCGATCCGGCAGGCCACCGGCGAGTCGCACTTCTGCGAGATATTTCTCGACGACGTTGTCATCCCGGCGTCGCAACTGGTCGGCCGGCCCAACGAGGGATGGCAGGTTGCGCAGGAAACGCTTGGCGCCGAACGTGGGATGACTATGCTCGAGCTTGCAGAGCGCCTGGGCTCGAGCGGGTTTCGGTGGCTGGTGGAGTTGTGTTCGCGTCACCGCGGCGATGCTCTGGTGGCAGATGAACTGGCGTCACTCGAGATCGAACTGACGGGATTGCGCGCGCTGTGCGCAGACTTTGCCGCTAATCCCCGGCCTGGTCCGGCGGATGCATCCATTGTGAAGTTGCACTACAGCGAACTCCTGCAACGGATGACGGATTTCGGCGCCGACATCGCGGGCCTTTCCGCGCACACCGTGCTGCGCAAACCTTTGTCGAGTGGGTGGGAATCCGGTGCGTGGGTTCTGGACTTCATCGGCTCGTGGGAATGGACGATCCCCGGTGGAACCAGCGAAATCCAACGCACCATTATCGGCGAGCGCGGCCTCGGCCTCCCTCGCGAACCGAGAGGCCACTGATGTCGTCGTCGCTTACAGAACTTGCCGAAGTGCACGCAGAACTGCGCGCAATGGTGCGTGAGATTCTGGCAAAGTCCGGTAGTGAGGCGGTGAACGGGGAGGTGGACTGGGGACTGATTGCTCGCTCCGGTGCAGTTGGTCTCGAGGTGCAGGCGGAATTCGACGGCGCCGACGCAACGTTCGGGGAGGTCGCGCTAGTCCTGCAGGAAATCGGTCGTACGGCTTCGCGCACCCGATACGCGACTGTTGCGGCACTTGGCGTCGGCGCGCTCAATCTGCTGGAATCGCGGCCGGAACGAGATCGGCTGTTGTGCGATACCGCCGCCGGATACGCGGCTCCGATTGTTGTTCTCGGTGGTGAAACGTTGGGGGAGAGCACCTTCCGTATCGACCAGAATGCAGATGGTTACCAACTGAGCGGGCACGCGAGCTTTGTGCTCGATGCGAGCGCGGCGGACAGTTACCTTGTGCCTGCACGTGAGGCTGACGGGAACCTCGTTGTTGTCAACATCGACCCGCGGGCTGCCGGACTGACTGTGACGGAGCAGGAAGTTCTCGATGCCACGCGCAACTTCGGGTCCGTGACAGCCTCGTGCGTGGTCGTCGGCCCGGAATCGGTGTGGCGTGTGCGCGATGATGCGTCGAATGCTCTTACCCGACTGTGTGATCGGGCTGCGGTTGCAGTGGCGTGTGACAGCCTCGGGCTGAGCGAGGCCATGTTGGAGGCGACCGTCGACTATGTCGGAGTGCGTGAGCAGTTCGGACGTCGGATCGGTTCGTTTCAGGCCGTCAAACATGCGTGTGCGGACATGCTCGTTCAGGTGACGATTGCCAGGTCTCTGGTCGCGGCGGCGGTGCGTGCTTTAACCCAGGACACGTCGGACGCTTCCGTCGCAGCCGCGATGGCGAAGTCGTACGCGTGTTCTGCGGCAGTTGATATTGCCGGGAAGGCAATGCAACTCCACGGCGGCATGGGCTACACGTGGGAGAGCGGGATACACGTCTACCTCAAACGTGCGACGCTCAATCGTTCCCTGTTCGGGTCTCCGGCTGCGCACCGAACGCGGTTGGCTCAGAGGTATTTTCAGGAGTCGTAGATTTCGCTGGGTGTACCGGCTGATCAACCCGGTAGCTATCGATCAGCCGGTACACCTTCACGCCTTCAACAGTTGTGCAGCGCGCTCTCGAATTTCACTGGATTTGATTTTTGCACTGCCGGTGAGAGCGATTTGGTCCTCGTCGAAAAACAGCACATGACGCGGAACCTTGTAGCTGGCGAGGCGTTCTCGCAGGAAAGTGCGAATTTCTTCTTGATGCAGATCGGTGCCCTCGTGCGCAACGATGCAGGACACGACGACCTCGCCAAGCGTCTCGTGCGGAACACCAACAGTGCGGGTGACCTTCACGCCGGGATGGCTGACCAGAGCCTCGTCGACTTCGAGCGGTGAGACGTTTGCGCCACCGGTCTTGATGATGTCGGTGAGGCGGCCCTCCCAGAACAGCCGGCCGACATCGTCGAGATATCCGCCGTCGCCGGTGTGGAAGAAACCTTCGGCGTCGACGGTCTCGCTGAGTGGTGTGCCGATATACCCGAGCATCAGTGTCGGACCCTTGACACAAATTTCGCCGCGTTCGCCGATCGGGAGAACATCGCCGGTGAGCGCGTCGACAACCTTGACGGTTGTTCCGGGAAGCGGCTCACCGCTGCTGCCGCCCGTTACGTCGTCCGGCGTATTGGCCGGGAAACAAGTTGAAATGGTGAAGGTTTCGGTGTTTCCGTACGCATGGCCGGGTTCGAACCATGTGGCCGTGACGCTGGGGTGACGGGCTACCGGTGTGTTGAAATCGACGTACGACAAGCTACTCAAATCCGCGCCGGTCCAGTTGGGTGCGGATTCGAACTGTGCCCATTGGTGCGGCCACGCAAACGGAAAGTTGACTTGTTCCGACTCGATGAGCCCGATTGCCTCTGCTGCGTCGAACGTCGATTGCAGTACCAATGAGCCACCGCTCGCGAAGGTCGTGCCCAGCGCCATCGCAAAGTTGCCTGACCAGAAAAATCCGTTGGCCGACCAGCATCGGATGTTGTCCTCGGGGTTGAAACGATACATGCGCCGAAATCGCCACATCTGAATGCTGACACCACGATGTGCGCTGAGAATGCCTTTGGGTTTGCTTGTCGTCCCTGACGAGAAGAACAGCACAGCAGCATCACTCGGGCGCACAGCCGCCGCGATGGATTCGATCAACCCCCTCGATTGGTCGACGCCTCGCGAGCGGAATGTGTCCCACGTGTCGATCGCCCCGATTGCTTCTCCGTCGCCGACCATGGCCAGATGGCGAAGAAAAGGGAATCGCGGCGACTGCACTGTGCCGGGAGCTGCAGTGCCGAACTGTGGTTCGAGCGTGGTCAGCACCTCCGCAAGGTCCTTACCGAGTACGGTGCGCTCGAACAGCAGAACCGAGACTGCAGAATTCTCCAGCAGGTAGTCCAGTTCCGCCGCTGTTGAGAACGTGCTGAGTGTGACCGCTACACCGCCGGCGAGGGCGGTGCCGAACACCGACGCGATCCACTCCGGACGGTTGGTCATCAAGACGCCCACCCGGCCGTCCTTGCCCAGACCGACACCCCGCAGAGCTTGGGCGACTTCGATTGCGCGCTCCCACAATTGTGCGTAGGACCAGCGGACGACACCGTCGTCGGAGCGCATGACCAGAGCTTCGCGATCGCCGTACATCTGCGTCACTTCCCGGAGGAATCCGGGAAGAGTCAGTGCGCCGAGGCCTGGTTCGTCGAGCAGTGGTACACCGTGCGCGATTGAAACAGCTGGTGCCGCATTCACATCGGTGGTCAAGGCTTGCCTCTTTCATGTCGAGGGAGAGTCAGGAGAACGGCAGTTCGACCTCGGCCGTGCAGGACACCAGAACGTCGCCGTCCTGATTGGTCAGACGCAGCTTGATCTGGACAAGCGGTACGCCCCAGGCTGATTGAGCTTCCTTGCCAACGACCTCGGCGTCGAAGTACGTCACGTCGCCCTCGAATGCAGGTGTGCGGAAGTCGGCCTTGGTATGGCGGACCATGCCGTTGTGACCTGCCCAGTTGGCGAGGAAGTCGGTGCACCAGGCGCCCATCGTCGCGCCGTAACCGTAGGCCCGGGCCATCCCGACTTCGCTGGCCTTGTCGCTGTCGATGTGGCCGCGAGACGGACCGACGTACAGGCCGTCGCGCTTGCGCGGGTCGATCTTGGCTCCTTCCTCGTCGTAACCGAAGCCCTCCACCCAGCCCGGATCCTGGTAGACCCAGGGATCTTCGACGCCTTCGGGTGCAACCCAGTGGAAGGTGCCCCAGATGTTGAAAAGGAATGCGCGGTACTCCGTGGTGAAGCTTGCGATGCTGTGCGGGCCGATGACGCGTCGCTGCAGTGTGTCGCCGATCTCGACCTCGTCGAAGCGCGGTGAAACACCCATGCGGTTGGACATGAGCCATTCGTGGCGCAGGTTCTCGACCTCGATGAGTTCTGCGTTGGTCCACCGTTTGACGGCCCCGACATTGTTGTTGTACATGCCGCGCTTTGTTGCCTCGTCGGCCAGGTAACGGATGGCTGTCGACCGTTCGAGTGCAACCTTGGAGCCGTGCTGGTTGGTGTGGAGCGTGTCGCCGCGCGAGAACATCGTGGGACCGGCGAACTTCGTATCGGCAACCTTGTAATCGTGGAAGCGTCGTTCTTGGAACAACGTGTCGCCGGGACGCACCGGCGTTCCGTAGAACCACCATTCCTCGCCGCCGAAGATCAAGTGGCTGTTCGGAATGTGTCCGACGCACGCCGGCTGAGCTCCGTGCCCGTAGTCCAGACCTACTGCGATGGACTGCGGTGCGATCAGACCGCCGAACTTACTGGCACGGGCAAATTCCTCATCCCAGTGGATCGGGTTGGGGTTGTCCATCGCCATGACCCAACGCCGCACGTCGGTGGTGCTGCACGGATCCCACAGCTGCCCGCCGCCGACAGGTTGGCCTACACGGTGGTCTACATCGGACAGATCGAGTTCGACGGTTTCCGGTTCGGTTAACTTCGTATTCATCGTCTCTGGCTCCCGGCTATCGATTGACGTCGACGACGATGCGTCCACGCACCGTGCCGTCCATGAGTTTTCTTGCAGCAGTGATCGATTCGCCCAGTGCGATGTCGTGGGCGATTGACTCCAGTGCCTCGGCATCCAGATCACGAGCCAGGCGATCCCAGGTGGCCAGGCGACGAGACTTGGGTGCCATCACGCTGTCGACACCGAGCAGTGACACGCCGCGGAGAATGAACGGCGCAACCGAGCCAGGGAAATCCATCCCCTGAGCGAGGCCACAGGCTGCGACAGCACCGCCGTACCGGGTTTGCGCGCACGCGTTCGCGAGGGTGTGACTGCCCACCGAATCGACGACGCCCGCCCAGCGTTCCTTCTGCATCGGCTTGCCGGCACCGGAGAGTTCGGCGCGGTCGATTACCGTTGTTGCGCCAAGGCTTTGGAGGTATTCCGCTTCGTCGACCTTGCCGGTCGACGCAGCGACGGTGAAGCCTGCCTTTGCCAGTAGGGCGATCGCGACACTGCCCACTCCGCCGGATGCTCCGGTCACGAGTATCTCGCCCTGGTCGGGCGATACACCGAAGTCGACGAGAGCGTCGACGCACAGGCTGGCGGCATAGCCCGCAGTGCCGATAGCCATGGCGGCATGGGCGGTGAATGCCGCGGGAAGTGGTATCAACCAGTCGCCGTTCAGGCGCGCGCGCTGGGCGAGTCCACCCCAGTGGGATTCGCCGACGCCCCAACCGTTGAGTACGACGCGATCGCCGGCTGCCCAGTCTGCGTGTGAACTCTCGGTGACTGTTCCGGCGAGGTCGATTCCGGGGACCATCGGGAACTTGCGCACTACTGGAGACGAACCGGTAATGGCCAGAGCGTCTTTGTAATTGAGAGTTGAATAGTCCACGTCGATGCTGACATTTCCGTCGGGTAGCTCAGCTTCGTCGAGACTGGTGCAGGCGACGCTTTGTCCCGTGTCGTTCTTCTCGATGACTATTGCCGAAAACATCAGAAATGAATTCCTTCCTCAACCGGTTCGGAGCGCGTTCGCGTCCTGAAATCCGTGGGTGATGCACTGCAGATCGCGGTGTCCACCGTTAGCAGGGCCGAACTGCCGGGACTGTACTGCGCAGTAGCTGTCGTACAGGTCTTTTCGCACAGTACGTCAATCCTATCAATGATGGCAATACTTGACATTTACGCAGATCGGAATGTACTGACGGATGTCCTTGATTTGACAGCTCTAAAAGGGATAATTAGCGCAATTCGTCGGTTTCCAGCGCACGTTTTCCGCTGTATGTCCGATCGCCTCTCACAATTGATCCAAAGATTAGGTAGGTAGGGCGGTGGATGCGGTGGAAAACTCGACGTCAGCTGCGGCGCTACGCCACAGCCTGCTTATCGGTCTTTGCGTTTTTGTCGCGTGCTTGATCGGGACTTTCAGCCGGCTTCCCGGTACCCTCGCCGTGTTCTGGCCGGCAAACGCACTGTTGCTCGGTCTGCTTGTTCGATCACCCCGTTCGGCAACCGTTCCGACGTGGTTCTGTGCGGCGACCGCCTATATTTCCGCGGATCTGGTCACTGGCGGTTCCGTCGAATCAGCTTTGTGGCTCGGTGCAAGCAACATCATCGGCGTTGTCGGTGGGTTCTACGCATTTCGATGGGTCTGCGCGGAAGATCGAAGGCTTTCGAGTATCCGCTCGGTGGGTTACTTCGTATCCGCGACCATGGTCGCGGCGGCGCTGACAGGATGTGTCGGAGGAGCTGCGAATGTGGCACTTTTCGGCGGCACATGGCCGGACGGCTGGATTCTCTGGTTCTCGGGCAACCTCGTCAACTACATGACGATTGTTCCGCTGGTACTGACTTTTCCGTCGCTTCGACCTGAGGACCGAGACCCTGAGGCCGTGTCCAGGATCCTTCGGCTGTCCGTGATTCCGGCCGCATTGTTGGCGTTGTGCATTCTGCTCCAATGGGTCATCGGCGGCGCCGGTGCAATTGCGTTTGCCATGCCTGCTCTTGTCACCGCCGCACTGCTGACCAATGTCTTTGTCACGTCACTGATGACCGCCATATCGACCGTATGTACGTTGGTCTTGACAGCCGATGGGCACTTGGGAACAGCTGTCGAAGGTTAATCCGCGGTCAGCGTTTCCGTAAGGATCGGATTGGCTCTGTTGGCAACTGCGCCCCTCGCGGTTGCCTGCGTGATCTATGAACGTCGACGCGCTCTCGCTGCTCTGACTGAAGCTGTGATGCTCGACGACCTGACTGGAGCGCTGCGCCGGGACGAATTCATGCGAAAAAGCATCGGCGCCGTCGGATCTCTTCAGTCCGGCCTGCCGGTCAGCGTCCTGATGATGGACCTGGACCACTTCAAGAAGGTCAACGACACCTTGGGCCATCGGACCGGGGACACGGTCCTTGTTGCGTTTGCGGATCAAGTGCGGCGCCATCTCGACGACACAGCGCTGTTTGCGCGCCTGGGCGGTGAGGAGTTTGTCGTTCTGTTGATCGACACGGATCTGGACGAGGCAACGCAAATAGCCGAAATAATTCGGGTGGCACAGCAGGAGCAATCGAGGACAACGCTCGGAGAACTCGGCCCGACTGTCAGTATCGGTGTGGCGTGTTCGCCGTCCGGTGACGCGGACGTGAACAGCATGATCGATTGCGCCGACGAAGCGCTGTATCTGGCAAAGAAGTTCGACCGTAACTGCACCGTGTCCCTGACCGCGAGAAGCTGATGTCCTGACCGCCGGAAACTAGTGGCTGCCGGAAGTTGATCGGCTTTTCGGAATGTCCCGGAAGGCGATGTTCTGCTCGTGTGTGCGTTCACGCGGCATACCGAGGACTCGCTCGCTGATGGCGTTGCGGGCCATTTCGGTGGTCCCGCCGGCGATGCACCACACCTGTTGGCCGAGATAGTCCGTGGCGCAGTCGCCGACCGTACCGTCGTCGTCGTCCCACGCTGCCCCGGCAGGCCCGGTGAATTCGTAGATGATCGTCACCAGACGGGTAGACATCAGACCTGCCATCAATCGGGCGATACTCGCGGCCTGATCGGACATTGCGCCGGTGGTGATGCCCTGGACAACCCGATGCTGTAGTGCGTTGTTGGCCAGTTCCAGCATGCGGGCCTCACCGATGAGGTCACGGCTGACGGGGTCGTTCAAGCGACCCGCATCGCGCGCGACTGCAAGCAGTTCCGGCATCTTCGTTCCTCGTTGCGTGCTTCCGGCTGCCATGGTCGCGTACGGCGAGTTCGACAGCATTCGTTCGTGGAACATCCAGCGTGTGCCGACGGTCCAACCGTCGTTGATTTCGCCGATGCGGTCGCTGTCCGGAACCCTGACGTCGGTCATGAACTCTTGACAGAATTCCCGCGACCCACTGAGCAACTCGATGCGGTTGACTTCCATGCCGGTGCGATCGAGCGGCACCATGAACACGCTCAGCCCCCGATGCTTGGGCACGTCCCAGTTGGTTCTGGCAAGACAGAGCGCCCAATCGGACCACCAGGCGCCGGTAGTCCAGATCTTCGATCCGTTCAGTACCCAGTCTTCGCCGTCTCGAACAGCGGTGGTGACCGCGCCGGCGACGTCGGAGCCACCACTGGGCTCGGAGAGCATTTGCATCCAGATCTCTTCGCCCTTCAAGATGGCGGGGATGTGGCGTTGCTTCTGCTCCTCGGTGCCGAATTCGAGAAGCACTGCGGCGCAGGGCACAAAGGTCGGAGACTGTAGACGTTCGGCGTACTTGTAACCGGCGAGTTCCTCGTTCAATGCCCGCTGGTGAGCATGAGTGAGGCCTTGCCCGCCGTACTCCTGAGGGAAGCAGATCCCGGCAAGGCCCGCATCGAACAGTCGTCGCTGAAGTGCGCGTTGCTCCGCGACGTCGGTGAGTTCGTCCTCGTCGGGTCCTTCGGCGCGCATGACACCGATGTTTGCCTTCGGGTCGCTGGGGCCGAGGTTGTTTCGGATCCAGGTGCGTGCCCGAGTGCGAAACTGCTCGACCGATTCCATGTCGACGACGGTCTGGGGTGCCTGGGTGCTCAACGGATGCTCTCCTGACGTACGGCGATGGCGGCGATCAATTGGCGGTGCTCTGCGGGAGTGCCGTAGCTCGAGCGATTAGCTGCAGCCCGCCGCATGAACAGGTGTAGATCGTGCTCGAATGTGACGCCGATCCCGCCGTGGATCTGCACACAATCCTGGAGTAGCTCGCCGCCGCGATCGCCGATGTATGCGTGTGCGGCGCTGGTGAGTTCAGCGGCGTCCGGGCTTTCCGCAGCAACTGCGGCTGCTGCCGCGTCGGCGAGACCGTGGCTGGCTTCGAGCCAGGTCTTCATGTCTGCGAAGCGGTGTTTGAGTTCTTGGTACGACGCAAGGGGGCGTCCGAACGAGTATCGGTCGAATGCCCACGCAACGGTGAGGTCGAATGCCGCTTGCATCGCTCCGACGGATTCGGCGCAGCCCAGCACGATGGCGAGTTGCCGACAACGCTCGACGTCACGAGCCGCATCGCGTGTGTCTCCGATCATGGCGCTCAGGGGGAGACGTACGTTGTCGAACGTCACCGCGGCGTAGCGCCGTGTCAGATCGATTGATCGCAACGGCTTTACGTGCACACCGGGAGTATCGGTGGGCACCAGGACTTGCGCGACGGAGTCGCCGTTCTGGCCGGTGACGAGAAGGACATCGGCGGTCTGGGCAGCTTCGACGGGGCGTTTTGTGCCGGACACAATTACGTCGTTGCCATCGACGCGAATCTCCAGTGGTGGAGTGCTCACGAGACTGTTCGCTTGTGGCTGGGTGAAACACCATGCTGCGGTGGAAGTTCCGGCGAGTAGTTCTGCAAGAACTTGGTCTGTGGTCTCGCTGGAGTAGTTGTCGATAAGTGCGGCAACGACGTTGGTCGGGGTGAGTGGGCCGGGCGCGGCGGTGCGGCCGAACTCGTACGCGACAAGTGTGAGGTCGACGAGTCCGCGATCGCTGATTGTGCCCCCACCGTGCTTTTCGTCCACCAGGAGGCTGGTCCAGCCGAGTTCTGCGCCGCGCCGCCAGTATTCGGAGTCGAAGCCCATGGGGTTGTCGCGCAGAAGACGCACAGCTGAGCTGGGCACCTGTGTGTTCAGGAACCGGGCTGTGGTGTCCCGGAAGAATTCCTGGTCCGGGGTCAGCTCCAACAACATGTTCGCCCTCTCGCCCTGCGGTTAGAAATCGCAATCAGAGTATGAAACTCTCTATTCTGAGAATAGCATTTTCAATGTCGAAATTAAAGCGAACTCGAACTGAGATCGGCACCCGTGTCGAACACTCAGCGTGCCGTCCAACCACCATCGACAACTATGGTCTGGCCTGTGACGTAACTTCCTGCGTCACTTGCGAGCCAGAGAACAGAGCCGACAACATCGTGCGGCGTCCCTTCGTGCGGAAGTGGAGTGTTTCGTCGCAGATACTCCGCCGATCGGTCATCGGTGTACAGCTGATCAGTGATTTCACTCCGGAAGAATCCGGGAGCAACTGTGTTCACCCGGATCGAGTGCCGCGCCCACTGGATCGCGAGTTCTGCGGTGAGTCCTGATAATCCGGCCTTACTTGCGGCGTATGACGCCTGCGGGATGCCCGGTATTCCCACCCGGCCGCTGATGGACGAGATGTTGACGACAGTGCCGCGGCCGATGGACTGCATGTGGGGGAAAGTGGCCTGCGCCAACAAGAACGGAGCGATCAAATTCAGATCCAAGGTCTTGCGGACGGCATCGAGTGGCTCGGATTCGGCTCGTTCGTAGGTGAACATGCTGCCCGCTGCGTTGATCAGAATTTCGGGCGGCCCAAGGCTTTCGACCACGGCGGGTACAACAGAGCCGACCTGGCCGGCCTCGGAGAGATCGCACTCGATGGCGGTGCCGTTGATCCGCTCGGCGAGTTCGGCTAGTTTGTCGCGGCGGCGCGCGACGACGGCAACTCGGGCGCCGAGTGAGGCAAGTGCCTCGGCTATGGCAGCGCCGAGGCCTGATGAAGCGCCCGTCACGATGGCTACCCGGCCGTCCAAGCCGAACATCTGTGCGGCGGTATCGCGGTGTGTTGTCACCGGAGACCTCGCTGCGGTGCCCTGACGGCGGAAGTGGTGAGTTCTGCGAGTCCGGCCCGCTGGATTTTTCCCATGGCGTTGACCGGCAGTGCGTCGACCTGTGACCAGAATTCCGGAACCTTGTAGGGCGACAGCTCGTTCCGGCAGAGGTCGGCAAGGATGCCGAACTCCATCGGAGGTCCGACACTTTCGACAATCGCGGCAACCCGCTGACCGAGTCGGTCGTCGGGTACCGGGTACACGGCGACCTTCGCGACATCGGGGTGCGTCGCGATGACTCGTTCCACTTCGAGCGGGTAGACGTTTGCACCACCGCGAATTATGACCAATTTCTTGCGGTCCAGGACTGTGAGCCAACCGTCGGCGTCGACAGTTCCGATATCCCCAGTCGCGAGAGGGCCGGGTTCAGTCGAAGTGACACCGCCGTGCTCCCAATGGCCGAGCATCGGCGTCCACGAGCCCGCCCATTGACCTGACCTCGCTGCTCTGACGCGCAGTTCGCCCAATTTTCCTGCAGGCAGCGGGCTTCCGTCCTCGCTGTAGGCTGCAACCTCGTACTGTGGCAGTACCTGCCCGCTGGTCCCGGGGTGCCATTCGCGCCCGGGAGGATCGATCGATACGACGGTCGGTGCTTCGGTCAGGCCGTACGTGACGCGGGGGACGAGGCCGTGCGCGTCGGTGAACGCTTGGCGTAACCCGTCCGGTGTATCGCCGCCGCCGCACCAGATCTCCTGGAGTGAACCGAGGTTGACGTCGGGACGTCGCGCGAGGTCGTACAGTTGCGCGGGGGCGCCGTTCCACACTGTGACACGCCGCGAGGCGATCCATTCGGCAACCCCGTCGACGTCGCGCCGGTTCATCACGACTGAGCACCCGCCGGCCTGGGCCGTAAGTAGCGTCGACAAGACCATGAGATTGAGGATGGTCAGCGGGAAGCTGTCGCCCTTGCGTAGTTCTGGCCCCCATCCTCTGGTCGCGCACAGGACGGCGCCGGGGAGGAGTAGGTTTCGTTGACTGTGCACCACAGCTTTGGGCTGACCCGAAGTGCCACTGGTGAAAGCGATTCCGGCGGGAGCGTCGATATCCAACTCGACCGAAGGGGCGGTCTCGTCGCGCCCGCACAATTCTGCCCACTGAGCCTCGCTGACGCAGTCGAGAGGGTCCAGCCGACAGTTCGGTCCGGCCAGGACAACACTCGGCTTGCACAGAGTTTGTAATTCTTGCTGCTCACTGGATGACAGCGCTTCGCCGATTCCCACCCAGATCGCACCGATCCGCTGAGCGCCGTGAAATGCCGCGACGATGCCGAGATCGTTGGGCAGGCATGCCGCGACACGATCGCCTGGTCGCACGCCCAGTGACCACAGCGCTCCGGCGCAGCGCCTTGCCTGTGTGTCGAGTTCGGCATATGACCAGATCCCAGATACGGCTTCCACGGCCGGGGCCTGCGGGTTTGCCGCCAGTGCCGCATCGAGCACCGTCGCTATCGTGCCGAGGACGGCGGTCCCGTTGGATTTCTTCACCACTCACTAATACCACTATCCTTGTAAAGATTCACCTGATAGCGTCGAATCGTTCTGAAGAAAAGTGGAGGTTCATTCTGATGAAGCACTCGGGTCCGTTGACCGGGGTTCGGATCGTCGATCTCACGGCGATGGTGATGGGTCCCTACTGCACGCAGATCATGGCCGACATGGGGGCTGATGTTCTCAAGATCGAAAGCCCCGCCGGCGACAACACCCGCTACATTTCGGTGGGTCCGGAACCGGGATTGGGCGGTGTGTTTGTCAACGTGAATCGTGGAAAGCGCAGTGCGGTACTGGATCTGCGAACCGATGAGGGTGCAGGTGTACTGCGTGACTTGATCGCCGATGCGGATGTATTCATCCATTCCATGCGAGGCTCGGCAATCACAAAACTTGGTTTTGGCTACGACGACGTGGCCGCCGTCAATCCGTCGATCGTCTACACCAACTGCTACGGATACGGGCGTCGCGGGCCGGATGCCGATTTGACGGCCTACGACGACACAATTCAGGCCGAATGCGGCTTACCGCACGTGCAGGAACAGTTGACCGGCGAGAGTGGTTATGTCGGAACCATTATCGCGGACAAGGTTGCGGGACTCACTGCCGTGTACGCCACCACGATGGCCCTCTTTCACCGCGAACGTACTGGAGAAGGCCAAGAGGTGGAGGTTGCCATGTTCGAGACGATGGCAGCTTTCATGCTGGTCGAACATGCAAATGGGGCACTGTTCACCCCGGCGCTGGGTCCGGCGGTGTATCCCCGTGCTGTGGCACCGAATCGGAAACCGTACCGGACCAAAGACGGCGAGATCTCGGCCATGGTGTACAACGACAAGCAATGGGCGGCTTTCGTCGACGCAGTCGATCCACCCTGGGCGGGTGCACATTTCGCGACTCTCGAACAACGAGCCCGTCAGATCGACACGGTGTACGCGCTGCTGGGTGAAACCTTCCTCGAACGCACGACGCAGGAATGGCTGGATCTGCTCCGATCTCACGATATTCCGGCCGCTCCGGTGAGGACACTGGACGAGTTGTTGAACAACGAGCACCTCGATGCCGTCAACTTTTTCGAAGACGTCGATACTCCCTACGGCTCAGTGCGTTTCCCTGGTCCGCCGACATGGTTCTCGCGCACGCCCGGTCGTATTGCCCGGCCGGCCCCTCGACTCGGTGAGCACACCGAGGAAGTCCTGAATGAGGTCGGTCGAGCGTGGAGTTGAATCGGTTCCTGAATCGGGGAGACCGTATTGTCATCGGACAGGCGTGCGGCGAACCGACAACGTTGATCGAAGCTCTGATCGATCAAGGGGCAGACATTGGCGGACTATCGGCATTTGTCGCAACGAGTTTCTCAGGAGTCTTCAATGCCGAAGCAAGTGAGAGCTTTTCGCTCTCCAGTATGGGGGCGATCGGAACGCTGCGATCGTTGACCAAAGTGCACAAGCTCAGTGTGATTCCGTGCCACGTCAGTCAAGTTGCGCCGATGATCGAGGCCGGGTTGATCGGGTGCGACGTTGCCTTCGTACAAGTAAGCGCTGCGGATGGGAACGGCAATCACAGCTTCGGATTGATCAGTGACTACGTTCAGGCGGCTGTGGCGAAAGCGCGCGTTGTCGTGGCGGAAGTGAACGATCAAGTCCCGTTCACCTGCGGGGAACTGTTACCGGCAGCGAAGATCGATTACGCCATCGAAGTATCCAGACCTCCGGTTACACTGGCGCCGGCAACAATTGGACCGACCGATCATGCAATTGCCGAACATGCCGCTGCGTATATCGAGGACGGTGCGGTCATCCAGGTGGGGATCGGAGCCGTGCCGGATGCGTTGCTTCGGCTGATTCGAGACCGGAAAGATCTGGGTGTTCATTCGGGAATGGTGGGCGACGGCCTCGTTGATCTGGTGGAAGCAGGCACGGTGACCAACGCACGCAAACGAATCGACACGGGAGTGTCCGTCACCGGCGCACTCATCGGCAGCAAGGAACTGTACGCGTTCGCGCACCGTAACCAGGCAATTCGCATGTGTGCGACGTCGTACACACACGACGCGGCAGTTCTGGCTCAGCTCGACAAACTGGTGACAGTCAATTCCGCACTCGAAGTTGATCTCACAGGGCAAGTCAATGCGGAGCAAAGCGGTTCGGCGTATCTCGGTGGCACGGGTGGTCAGGTGGACTTCGTCCGGGCCGGTTCGCGTTCACCGGGCGGTCACGCGATCATGGCTCTCCCCGCCACGGCCAAGGGGGGAACCGTCAGCAGGATAACCGCGCACCTGTCAGGGCCTGTCACGACGGCGCGTAGTGACATCGATGTTGTGGTCACCGAATTCGGTGCAGCCGAGCTACGAGGACAGAACCTCGCGGAACGAGCGCGACGTTTGATCAATATTGCCCATCCGGATTTTCGCGAAGAGTTGATGCGCGAAGCGCATGCAATCAGGCAGAGGGGATTCTGATGAGTGATGCTGTGTTTTCGAATGACGCCGTGTTGTTCGACGCGCGCGACGACGGCATTGCTGTCATCACGCTGAACCGACCGGAGTCCCGAAACTGTCTCGATCGAGACGTGCGCGAGGGATTACGCGACGCCTGGAACCGATTCGAATACGACCCAGCGTTGCGGGTAGCGATACTCACCGGTTCCGGCGACGAAACATTTTGTGCAGGTGGCGATCTCAAAGAGATGGTCAATACCGCAATGGCGGTACCGCCGCGCGATATGTTTGCACTTCCCTACGACACGGTCGAACTGTCAAAACCCACCATTGCCGCGGTCAACGGCGTTGCCTACGCCGGTGGTTGGATGATTGCTCAGGCCTGTGACCTGTGTGTCGCCAGCACCACCGCGAAATTTGCGGTCACGGAGGTCAAGGTGGGGAGAAGCTCGCCGTGGGCGTCGCCGCTGATTCACATGATTCCGCAGCGCATCATGATGGAAATCCTGCTCACGGGTAAGCCGATATCTTCTACGCGCGCTTACGAGATCGGTCTCGTCAACCGACTTGCCGAGCCTGCGGATCTGATGGCGACGGCTCTGGACCTGGCAACCGAAATACTCTCCGGTGCACCTCTTTCCGTCAAAGCGGCGAGAGAAACTGTGATGCTGTCGACGGAGATGGGTCGTTCGGCCGCACTCAAGGCCGCACGCCACGTATCCGAGCACTGCTACAACAGTGACGACGCACAGGAGGGGCCGGCTGCATTTGCGGAAAAGCGTCGCCCGCAGTGGATGGGGCGCTGACTGGCTCATGTGACTCGTGGACGTCGCATTGCAAGAACGTGGGGGAACGAACTGTGCCCGGTATGTCCCTTGAATCGAATAGATGTTCGAGTATAATTAGGTCAGGGTGGGGAGGCCTTGATGACTACGGTTTGCGATTCAACTTTGGTGGGGGATGTTGTAGCGGGTTCGGCTGTGGGTGTGCGGGGCAGGTTGTGGCGATTGCGACCGGCCGAGGTTCGAGACGTTGCAGTCTGTGTATCTGCGGAAATTCTTCGGCTGGAAGCGATTCGAGTTGCCGCGGTCGACGAATTGGCGCTCAATCCGGACGAGCAGGTGCTCTGTTACCGCGGTGTGGGGCGGTGGCTGGCGGCGAACACGATGCTGCAGAACGCGGCCGGTAACAAGATCGCCGCCCTCGGTGCCGCACTGCGGGGGTTCCCGGATATTACTGCCCAATTCGAGGCCGGCGATCTCTCGCTCGATCATGCGGCAATGATCGTCGCGTTCTGTGAATCTCCACCAAAAGGAATGCCGGACAGGGCGTTACCGTCCTGTATGAAGACTCTGTTGGCTGCGGCATCCGGGGTGGAGGCGACCACTATCAAGCTGCGGTATGCGATTGCGGTTTTGGAGCGGATTTTCGAATCCGATGAGATCCCGCCCGGTGAGGATGATGATCTCAATGTGTTGCGGATTTCGCCGACGCTCAACGGGCGCGTGGCGATCAAGGGTGATTTCGACGCGTTGACCGGTGAGATGTTGTTGTCGGCCCTCTCGGGGTTGTCGATGCCGAAACCGGCCGCGGACGGAACCCCGGATCAGCGGTCGGCTGCCAAACGCACCGCCGACGCGTTCACGGAACTGATTCGCCGCTATCTCGACAATGCCGTCACCGGTGTTGATGGTGGTCAGCGTCCGCACGTGAATGTGCACATCACCGCGAAAGACCTTGCCGAGCATCGGGAATGCACCACCACGCGCAGCGAAACAGCATCAGACTGTGCAGATGCCGACGTCAGTGATGGCGAGTTCTACGGCAGTGCCTTCGATGGCGATGAGCCTGATTTCGAAGATCTTGATGTCGGGTACATGCCGTGGATGGGCCCGCTCAGTGTGAGCCTGACCCGGATGCTCGCCTGCGATTGCATGCTCTCCACAGTGTTGATGGACGGCAACGGGGCACCGCTGGATGCGACCCCGCACAAACGCCTCGTCACACCCGAGCAACGCACCGCGCTGATCGCCCGGGACAAAGGATGCGCCTTCCCCAACTGTGATGCCGTACCCGCTTGGTGCGACGCGCACCATATAAAACCCTGGTCGGTCGGCGGTTTGACGGTGATGGACAACCTCACCCTCCTCTGCCGTAGCCACCATCGGTTGATTCACAGCACCAGCGGATTCCGCGGGATCTGGGAAATCAAGATGGGCGACGATCACAAACCCTGGTTCATCCCACCATCCGCAATCGACCCCAAACAACGACGCCGACGCTCCACAACCCGCCAAGGTCCAGTTCACCGAGACTGAATCCGGCTCCGCCGGAAACTGAACACCGCGTGCAAGCTTCGCATCACGAGCTAAGACGATGCGAAGCCAACACGCATGTGTCCATTTACCGAACGGCAGGGAGGTACGGAGCAAGCTCCGGTTCAGGATTCACGTCGAATGACCGCAGTGCCATGGCGAGCATCGAGTAGCAGCCAACTGTGAACACCATATCCATCAGTTGCTCGGTGTTGAACTCCTCGGCCAGCGCCGACCAGGTCAGCTCACTTACCATGCCGTCCGCCAGCAGTTCGTCTACAGCACTGAGCAGGGACCGTTCCAGTGATGACCACTCGGATGCACCCGGGCCGTCCGCGACGCGAAGGATTTCGTCTTTCGTCATGCCGGCAGTTTCGGCAAGGATGACGTGCTGGGCCCATTCGTAATCGGATCGCCGAACCGACGCGACGCGGAGTACAAGCAGTTCCCGTTGCCTGTCGGTAAGCGAAGTCCCAGAAAGCAAGTGCGCGTTGAAGGACAGGAATGGCATCGCCAATGCGGGATATCGGGCCAGGGTCCCGACCAAGTTAAGTCCAGCCTTGCCGGCCCGTTGCGGATCGGCAGCAACGGTCGTTCGGAAGCCGTCGAAGAATTCCCTCATCTCGGGCGTCCATTGTTGTGGTGTTGCAGGCGAAATTCGAGCCATCGGCTGTAAATCCTCTCGGGTAGCGAACGTGCTTTCGATCAGGTGTTCCGGCCACCGTTGACACCGATGCTCTGCCCGGTGACGTAACCGGCTTCCTCGCTGGTGAGGAACGCACAGACAGCCGCCACATCCTCTGGTTGGCCGATCCGGCCGACGGGTGTTTTTGCTGTCTGTTGGTCGAGGTCGATGAATCCTTTCTCGACTGTGTTGCGCAGCATCGGGGTGTCGATGAATCCGGGAGGAACCGTATTGACGGTGATTCCGAATTTGGCGAATTCGAGCGCCAGCACTTTGGTGAGGCCGACAACTCCCGATTTGGCGGCCACGTAGCCGGCCAAGCCGGGGGCACCGCTGTGAATGCTCGACGACGAGATGTTGACGATCCGGCCCCAGCCTTCTTCGATCATGTCTGGCAGCACAGCCTGGCAACAGTCGAACGTGCCGGTCAGGTTGATCGCGAGTGAGCGGTTCCACGTTTCGGCAGTGATCTCGAGGAAGGGGCCGTCGATGCTCAATCCGGCGCTGTTCACCAGGATGGCTGGTCGTCCTAGACGTGTACGCGCTTCGTTCAATCCTGCGTCGATCGCGGCGCGGTCGGTCACGTCGACGGTCAATCCGATGGCTTTGCCGCCTGACAATTCGATAGATGACGCCAACGCCTCGGCGGCACTGCCGTCGATATCGAAGATCGCCACCATCGCGCCGTCAGAGACGAGTCGCCGGCTGATCGCTGCTCCGATTCCCGATGCCCCACCAGTGACTACCGCGGTGCGACTGCTCACTTGATGATCTCGTGGCCGACCAGGGTTGAGCGATGCATACGGCGGGGCTCACTCCGGTCGAACTCGCAGGCCCGGTGGACGAGGCCGGAGTTGTCCCAGATCACCAGGTCACCTTCGGACCATGTGTGCCGATACACCAGATCTTGTGTTGTGGCGCGCTTTTCGAGATCGTCCAGGAGCGCACGACTTTCGTCGAAGTTCATTCCGACGACGTGCGATGTTGTCGCCCCGAACACGAGCGATTGCCGACCCGATTCATGCTGCCACACCAAGGGATGTTCCACTTCACGGCGCGAGGCCCATTCCTTCAATTGAGTCGGTGTCGGATCTGGGTACGTCAGCCGCTGAATTGCCGCGAAGGTGTGGACTACGCGCAGATCGGCGAACAGTTTCTTCTCGTCGTCTGATAGCGCCTCGTATGCGGCGTAGGTACTGGCGAATTCGGTTTCACCACCGCGGTCGGCCGTGACGCGGGCACTCATCACGGACGCCTTCGGTGCGATCTTGTCGAGTAGGCCGTCGATGTGCCAGAAGTCATTACTGGCAAGGTATTCCGCATTGGGGTTGGAGGGGTCGAAGCTGATCTCCATCACTTCTTCCGCGTCGTACGGTGGGAAGCGGGAGAAGTTGATCAGTGTTCCGAGTCTGCGGCAGAACTCGACTTGCGTGCGATCGTCGACATTGATCTTGCGAAACAGCAATACGCCATGTTTTTCGAGTGCAGTCATACACGCGTCTGCGAGACCGTCATCGCGGAGTAGCCGATCGGTATCGACGCCCAGAACCTCCGCGCCGAGATTGTTGCTGAGTTTCCTGATGTCAAGCGTGGTCATGGCTACTCCTGGATCAGTCGGGGACATGCGGATTCCGCATGTTCGTCAGTGGTCGTTGGTACGACGGGTCTGTTGTGCTGCGCGACGGGGCGCCGTTGACGTCAATAACCGTGCGTCCCGTGACGTAGACGACGGCGCCCTGCTCTGCGAGCGCCAGCGCGATTCCTTTCCCGATACCGCGACTGGCGCCCGTGACCACAGCAACTTTGCCCGACAGAGAACTCATCTCCCGTGCTATTTCAGGAAGCGTCAGCGGTGTAGCCGAGCATGCCCTTGATCTCCAGGTAGTCGTGGAAACCGAACCCGCCCCACTCACGTCCGTTGCCGCTCTTCTTGTAGCCGCCGAACGGTGCGGCGAAGTCGAATCCGTCATTGATGGCGACGGACCCGGCGCGGATCCGTCGAGCGACGGCGCGAGCTTGCTCGAGGTCCGCGCCGGCAACAAATCCGGCGAGGCCGTACTCGGTGTCGTTTGCGATGTCGATGGCGTCGTCGATGTTGTCGTAGCCGAGAATCGTGAGAACCGGTCCGAAGATTTCCTCGCGGGCGATGGTCATGTTGTTGGTGACGTCGGCAAAAACGGTGGGGCGGACGTAGTAGCCCGTCGGCAAGTCGTCCGGACGTCCGAGGCCGCCCGCAACCAGCGTCGCACCTTCGCCGATCCCCTTGTCGATCAGGGACTGGATCTTCTCGAACTGGGCCTCGGACACTACGGGGCCGATTGCAGAATCGCCGCCCGGATCACCCACGGTCACCTGTGATGCTGCCTCTTGCGCGGCGCTGATGGCTTCTGCCATCCGGGAATTGGGCACAAGCATGCGTGATGGTGCGCTGCACGTCTGTCCGGAGTTCATCATCATGGTTGCCACACCCTTGGCGACGTTCTCGGCGAAGTCGCCGTCGTCGAGGATGATGTTGGGGCTCTTGCCGCCGAGCTCCTGCGAGACTCGCTTGACGCCGGGTGCGGCGTTGGTGGCGATGTCGATGCCGGCGCGGGTGGAGCCGGTGAACGAGATCATGTCGACGCCCGGGTGTGCGGACAGTGCTGCCCCGACAGTGGGTCCGTCGCCCTGGACGAGGTTGAACACGCCGGCGGGAACTCCTGCAGCGTCGAGGATTTCGGTGAAGATCTGGCCGGTGAACGGCGACTTCTCCGAAGGTTTGAGCACCATGGTGCAACCAGTTGCCAGTGCGGGGAAGACTTTCACGGCAATGAGGCTGATCGGCCAGTTCCACGGGGTGATCAATCCGCAGACTCCGATCGGTTCTTTGACGATCAGTGAATCGCCCTGCTGCTCCTCGAAGACGAAGTTCTCGAGCGCATCGATCGCGGTGGTGAGATGACCGGCACCAAGGTTCACCTGGAAACCGTTGGCCAGCGCGTTCGGTGCGCCCATCTCCTCGGTCAGAGCTGCAGCGAGGTCGCCCATCCGGTTCTGATACTCGGTGAGAATGTTTCGCAGAATCGTGAGTCGTTCCTCGCGGCTGGTTGCAGACCAACTCGAGAACGCGTCGCGTGCTGCTGCAACGGCGCGGTCGACGTCTGCCGGTGATCCTGATGCTACTGTGCCGCAGACCTTCTCGGTCGCAGGATTGACAACCTCCAGTGTGCTGGACTCCGCTGGATCGACCCATTGTCCGCCGATGTAGAACTTCAGATATTCACGCATGACTGTTCTGGTCCCTTTCGCAGTGTTCGTGAGTACTCGTCGAGCCGGGCATGATGCGAGCTGGAATGTTCACTGAGTGCCTTCTGCGTACCACGTTCGGAACTCGTCGTAGCTCGGCATTTCCTCGGAATTCGCCTTGGGGTCGACGGCAACGTGGATGACGCCCGGCTTACCGCTGGCGTAGGCGCGCTTGATCGCCGGCGCGATATCCTCGTCGCGGTCGACGTACTCCCCGTAGCAGCCGAAGCCTTCGGCAACCTTGTCGAGCCGCGTATCTGTGCTCCAGTGAACACCGGTCTCGAGTGATCCCTGGCCGTAGGTGCGTTTGTAGACACCCACCTCGAGTCCCCACGCGTAGTCGACGGCAACTACGCAGACCAGCGGCAGGTTGAGTCGCGCAGCGGTTTCCAGTTCTGCGATATGGAATTGGAACGACGAGTCGCCGGTGATCAACATGATGGGGCGTTGGCCGCCGTCAGCTACACCGGCGCCGACGGCATACGGGAGCCCGGTGCCGAGGTGGCCGAAGTTCTGATTCCACATCACGTCGTGGGGTTTTGCCTGTGAGTACGTCCAGCCGAAGATAGTGGTGGCGCCGCCGTCTCGGACCATGATGCCGTCGCTCGGGAAATCCTTGGTCGCCTCGACAATCAGACGAGCGGGATGCACCGGAGTCATACCGGACGGCGCGGTTTCGGCAAGTTCCGCCAGCTGCGTCGCATCCTGTGTGATCCAGCCGTCGAGCTCGGGGGTCGCCGTGCGCGGTGCATCCCACAGCGCGTCGGAGAGTTGGGGAACAATCGCGCGGAGATCGCCGACGAGGGGCACGTCGATGCTGCGGTTGACGCCGATCGCCTCCGGATCCTGTTCGACGAGGATCCATTTCCGGTTCGCTTCGTTTGCGATCCAGTGCCGGCCCCGGCCGTAGTGGACCGGCTCTCCGAGTTCGGTGCCGATTGCCAGGCACAGGTCGGATTTCACCACGGCGTCGACTGCGGCGGAGGAGAAGCCGTATGGAAAGGTGCGGTTCTCGAGTCCTTCGATGAAGGAGGTGCCCCCTGAGGTCTGAATGACAGGGCAGGCCATGGCATCTGCGAGTGCCTTGACGGATTCGCCGGCGCGGGAGGTGTGGACTCCGTGCCCGATGAGCAGAATGGGTTGCTGGGCCGCTTGGATCAATTTCACCGCTTCGGCAACGAAGTCTGGTCCCGCAGTCTGGCCGACCATGCGATACGCATTGGGGGGCAACGGGTCTGGCACGTCCAGCTCTTCCTGGATGATGTGGGAGGGGTATTCGATGTACACGGGTCCAGGGGTGCCGGACAGTGCCTTCCGCAGTCCTTCGCGGATAATTTCGTCCGTCTGATCGGCGTATTCGATACTGGCACTGTATTTTACGGATGCTTCGAAGAGGTTTGCCTGTTTGACGAATTGAATGCGCCCACGTCGAACGCGCTGTTCGGTGATGCGGGCGCGCTGGCCACCGAGGAAGATCACCGGTGAGTTCTCGACTTTGGCGCACATCATGGCGCCGGCCAGGTTTGCGACGCCGGGGCCAAGGGTGCCGATACACACCGCGGCCTTGCCGGTCATGCGCGATACGGCCTCAGCCATGAATCCGGCCGACTCTTCATGGTGCGGCGCAACCACATTCCATCCGCGTTCCTCGGCGAGGTGGAACATGTGCACGAAGTTCGGGTCGGGGATTCCGAAAATCGTGTTGATGCCCTCGGCTTCGAAGAGCTGCAAAATGCGTTCGTAAACCTTAACTGACATGTGCGTTGCCCTCCATGGCTATCGCAAAACTCTTGGTGATGTGGTCGACGTGAGCTGACGGGACGACAGGCAGGATCCACGGATCGCGGATGTCGCGGATGGCGTCGATCTGCCTTCCAACCTCCTCGATCGACCATGACGGTTGGTACACCCCGGGGGTTTCGGCGATGAATGCCCGAGCAACGCGGCCGCCGATTGTCACCAGCATTTCGCCGGTGACGGAACAGGATTCGTGAGCCAGCCAGGCGGCCGTCGGGGCCGTGAGTTCCGGTCCCATGGGCGGGTACGACGACGTGTCGATCCCGTCGGCCAACCGCGTGATTGCTGCGGGAATGACGACGTTGGACAAGACGCCGTGGTCGGCACCCTCGATTGCTGCCACGTTGGACAGTCCGATGATGCCGGCCTTGGACGCCGCGTAGTTCGCGATGCGGTTGTTTCCGTACAGACCGCCGATCGACGAGGTCAGCACGATCCGGCCGTATCCGGCGTCGCACATCAGCGGGAATGCCGGCCGCAGTACGTGAAATGCGCCGCGGAGGTGAACGTCGAGAACTGCGTCGAAATCCTCGTACGTCATCTCCGTCAGCGGTGCGTAGCGGTTGTTTCCGGCGTTGTGGATGAGGATGTCGATACGTCCGTAGTGCTCGATGGCCGCGTTGACGATCGCCTGGCCGCCCGGTGCGGTTGCAACGGAGGCAGTGCTCGCGACTGCATCGCCGCCGGCAGCAGTGATCTCCGCGACGACCGCACTGGCGACTCCGCTATCTGTATTCTCACCGCTGATCCCGACACCGGGATCGTTGACGACCACTTTGGCCCCTTTGGACGCGAGTAGTAGTGCGTACTCACGTCCGATTCCTCTGCCGGCGCCGGTAATGACGGCAACACGACCGTCGAAGCGGGCGTCAGACATCGAGTTTCAGGCCTTCCAATGTGCCTGTGTCCCGCCAGGTTTGAAGGATTTCGCCCAGTTCGTAGAAGCCGCCCCAGAACGGGTCGCCGAGGAATGAGCGCCCGTTCGGCTCGCCTTCGCTGTTGTAATAGCCGGGGGTGCATTCCGACGTGAACGTGCTGTTGTCGATCGAGTGGGCCCGGATGGTCTGGATCCAGCCTTCTTCGGCTGCCGCGGTGGGTTCGACATGCGTGGCTCCGCGCGCCTGGGCCTCTTTGATGATGTACGCGATATGGTCGGCCTGCTGCTCGAACATCAGCGTTGTCGATGCGGTGACTCCGCCTTGAACGAAGCCGGTGGCGAAGTGGTTGGGGAAGCCGTGCGCCATGACACCGTGCAGGGTGCGGAATCCCTTGCCCCAGTGGTCGTAGAGGGAGGTTCCGTCGCGACCGGCAAACGGCGCGATGTCGAACTGGCGGTCGAGCGCGGTGGTGATCTCGAACCCACTCGCGAACACGATCGCGTCGAACTCGAGCTCGACGCCGTCGACCATCACGCCCTTCTCGGTGATCCGTTCCACGCCTTTGGTTTCCGACACATCGATCAGAGTGACGTTCGGGCGATTGAAGGTCGGGAGATAGTCGTCGTTGAAGACGGGACGCTTGCACATGTTGCGGTAGTACGGCTTCAGTAGTTCCGCAGTGTCCGAGTCGTCGACGATCTCCTCGATCCGTCGGCGGAGCCGCTCCATCGATCGGTAGTCCTCGATCTCCTTGAGTTCCATGAACTTCACCGGATCGGCGAGCGCAGCCCAGCCGTTGGTTTCGGTCAGTTTCGCGGCCATGTTGCGCGACACTTCGGTCCAGCCGTCGCAAATGAGATCCGGCTCGCCGGGGGAGTAGAAGGCAAAGGCGGCATTGTGGAAGTTGCGCTGACGTGCTGCCCGCCAACCTGGCTCTAGACTGTTCACCCATTGAGGATCGGTCGGGTAGTTGGCTCGCTCGAAGATGTACGACGGTGTCCGCTGGAAGACGGTCAGGTGCTTCGCGCCTTTTGCCAGGTGCGGGATCGCCTGAATACCACTTGATCCGGTGCCGATGACGGCGATTCGTTTGTCGGCGATCTTGTCCAGCCCGCCGTGCAGGTCGCCGCCGGTGTAGTCGTAATCCCAACGAGCCGTGTGGAATGTGTGTCCCTTGAAGTCCGTGATCCCGGGGATACCCGGAAGCTTCGGCCGGTTGTATGGGCCCTGTGCCATGACGACAAAACGAGCACGGATCTCGTCGCCGCGATTGGTACGGATCTGCCAGCGATTGATCTCCTCGTCCCATTCCAGCGAGCGGATCAAGGTATGGAAGATCGCGTTGTCGTAGAACCCGAAGTGCTTACCGATGCGCTGAGCGTGCTCGAAGCACTCGTCGCCGTGCGAGAACCGCTCCTTCGGCATGTAGCCGGTTTCCTCGAGCAGCGGGAGGTAACAGTAGGCGTCCGAGTCGATCTGGATTCCCGGGTAGCGGTTCCAGTACCAGACGCCGCCGAAGTCGCCACCGAGTTCGACGATCTTGAAGTCTGTGACGCCCGCCTGCTGAAGGCGGTGCGCGGCAATGAGGCCGCAGAATCCACCGCCGAGGACTACGACCTCGATGTCGTCGGTGATGGGCTCGCGCGGTTCGACGGGCAGGTGCGGATCGCTCTCGTAGAAACCCGCGAATTCGTCGGCGGCCTCCACGTACTGCTGCTGACCTTCGGGACGAACACGCTTGTCGCGTTCGAGGAGGTACTTCGCCCGGAGAGCGTCGATGTCGACTTCGGGAGTGTGTGTGGGCGCGCAAGGCGCCATGGCCGTAGCTTGGGTCGGTGCGGTCATCGGATCTTCTTTCGTCAGAGCAAGTCAGTACACGATGTGAGGAGTCAGGCGAGATCCACCGGCGCACCGGTACCCATGTACGTGGCTAGGTTGTGGTGGAGGTTGACGATGCTGCGTTCGCGGTACGGGTTGGGTTTCGGCCCTGAAAAGCCTTGCGACTTCATACCTTTCTGGACCGCAGCCATGTTCACGAAGTCCTGTGGCAGGACGGTTCGCCAGGCCGGATCCTCCGGCGGGGTGAACTCCCATTCGGTTTCCGGTTCCTCGCCTGCGGGGAAGAGTTCGTAGACAGCGGCCTCGAAGATGCACTTGTTCGGATCGTCGCCGTAGGGCCGGGCGCTGTAGCAGAGCATGTTGTTCAGGGCGTGCCCGATCTGGAAGTTCGGGAAGATCTGCCACGCCGTGCCACTTGCGGCGACAACCTGTGGGTCGACGGTCGGCCAGATCACGCCACGCGCTTCGTCGTCGCGCCTGGCCGAATCCAGCCAGTGACGCAGAACCTGATCCGATGGGGTGCCCTCGGGGAGTTCGTCGATCAGTCGCTGGGCCGCATCGACGAGGGTCCGAGTTGTATTGGTGTTTGCATTTTCCCACGTGAAGTTCTGCATTTCGATGGTCGACTTACGGGGGTCCGCGCCGCTGCCGATGCGCAGTTTTGCCTGGTTTTCTTCCATGCCCTTCGGTGCGTCGTAACCGATGTTGCTGTGCTTACCTTGGGCGCGGGACCAACCGAGAAAATTCCCGAAGTTCATGAACTCCGGGTGGGTGTACGGAACATGGTAGGTCTCCATGAACGCTTCGAGCGCAACCTTCCAGTTGCAGTCGAAGACAAGCCATTTGCGCCAGCGGTACCGCATGTTCTCGAGGTGGAAATGATCGAGAAGGGAAGCCGCGGGCTCGAGATAGTCACGTAGAGGTTCGCAGCCCGGATCCATGTTGATCCAGATCCATCCACCCCAGGTGTCCACTGTGACACCACGCAGCTTCGTTGATTCCTCGGTCAACCCACACGGCCAGTCCTGACGTTCGGCGGCGAAGGTGTTCTTGCCGTCGAGGTCGTACCGCCAGCCGTGAAACCCGCAGATGAATTGCCTTGCCTGGCCGCGGGCTTCGTGGGCACCGGGCGGCGTGTCGACGAGTCGGCGACCGCGGTGGGAGCAGACGTTGTGATAGGCACTGATCGTGTCCGGGGTCGAGCGCACGATGATGACCGAGTCATCGAGAATTTCGTAGGTGAGAAAGTCGCCGACCTTGGGAATTTCCTCCACCCGACCGACCTGCTGCCACACTTTCGACCACAGCTTGTCGCCCTCGGCGCGGGCATACGTCTGCGAAATGTATGCCTCCACACCGATGGTGAGTGGTGTGGAATGTGACTCGGTTACAGTCGATTCCGGAATGTTCTCGGCGGTGTCGGTCATGGTGTCTCCTCTTCACATCGGTTCTGTGTCAGTGCGTTATCGCGGCGCGGAACGATTCGTCCTTGAGAAAAAGTGACGTGTGATCTGGGCCCATGTGCGTCCACTTGAGATTCAGTCCGCCGTCCACGAGCAATGTCTGTCCGGTGATGTAGGTCGAGAGATCCGACAGCAGGAAGAGAATTGCACCGGCTTGCTCCTCGGGGCGGCCGCGTCGACCCATCGTGATGGCGCGGCGATCACGCTCGGGATCGTCGTCGACGTAGGTGGAAGACGCAGGGGTGGCGGTCACGCCGGGAGCGATGGCGTTCACTCGAATACCGACTTCGGCGAGTTCCACGGCCATCGTGCGGGTTGCCGCGACCAAGGCGGCTTTTGCACTGCCGTAACCGATATGAAAAGGCGCGGTGTTCATTCCGCTGATCGACGAGATCGACACGATGGAACCGGGACGGCTCTGGGCCTTCAATTCCGACGCGACCATCTGGCTCATGAAGAACATCGTTTCGAGATTTGCCGTGAACAATTCGCGCCAGTCCGCTCGGGTGACGCGAGTGGAGGGCATCCAGGTTGCAGGGGCAGCGCCGCCGGCGACGTTGACCAATCCGTGCAGTTTGCCGTCGGTGCGTCGAATCTGCTCCCGCACGATGGCAATACCGTCGTCGGTGGACGCATCGGCCGCCAGTGGGATGATCGAAAGACCCTGCGCGATAAGTGGTGCGATGTGGGTGTCGAGGTTTTCCTTGGAACGGCTCACGGCGATCACGGTTGCTCCGGCGCGGGCAAGCATGCTCGTTACCGACGTGCCGATCCCGCCGCCTGCTGCGCCCGAGACAACCACGATGCGTCCGTCCAGACCGACAAAGCTGTCGCCAACTTGGCTGTTGCTCATCGCGGGGCTCACACTGCCTTGCGTAGTGCCAGGACGCTGCCTTCTGCATCTGCGGAGACGTAGATTGTTCCGTCCGGTCCGGCCGCGATGCCGGCGAACGGGCCCTGAGGACCGGAGAACGGCGCTAGTCCCAGCAGCGGCTTGGGGGTGACACCCTCGGGTGCGCCCACCGGCAGATTGCCGGCAACTTTCTGCTGAATCTTGGTCGACAGATCGAAGCTGATCAGGGCTTTTGTTCCGACATCGACGATGTAGAGCACGCCGCCTCGAACAAGAATTCCCTGCGGATTCTCGAGTCCGTCGACGATCGTGTCGACGCTGGAGCCGTTGATCGCGACGATTCGTCCGGCGCCGGCTTCGGAGACCAGGCAGGTACCGTCCGCGGTGAAGGCCACGCCCATCGGGTCGTGCAGTCCCGAGGCCAATTCTTCAACCTGCCCGCTCGACCCGACGGCAACAACTTTACCTGCTCCCAGGTCGGCAACCGCGATGGTTCCGTTCGCGGAGACCGCGACACCGTAGAGTTGGTCGAGTCCTTCGGCGAGGACCTCACTTTCAGCGCTGACGGCGTTGTAGCGCGAAACGGTTCCGTTGCCCGCGACGATGAATTCGCCGTCGCCGACGGCCGTCATTCCGCGGATGTAACCGGGGTATCCTGGGCTGAAAAGCATTCCGAGAGTGCGGAGTTCGCCGCTCGGTTCGAGTGCGAGCAAGAAGGTGCCATCGGCGATGTACAACGTGCCGTCCGGGCCAACGGTCAAATCCAGGGGCCAAGTCAAACCGTCGGCCAAGGCGGTGCGGGTTCGGCCACCATCGAGGATCTCCGTGATCTGGCCGGTGAAACTCGATACGAACAGTCGATCACCTACGAAGGTGAGGTTGTCGAGTCCGGGATTGAGGCTTGCCAGTACGGTTCGATCGCCGTTGCGGGGATTGATCCGCAGCACTTCGCCCGACGCCACCTGGGTGGAGACGATGAAGCCCTCGGAGTCGAACTTGACTGCGTCCGGGACGCCGAGATCTGCTGCGACGCGTTCGGGTTCACCGTTGCCGTCGGGGTCGATGCGCCAGATTTCGTTGGTCCCGAGCACCGGGTAGTACAGCTTGCCGTCGGGGCCGACCTCCATGCCGTTGGGCATCGGGAGGTTTTCGAGAAGTATCCGGGGCGCGCCGCCGTCGAGGCTCAGTTCCATCAACCGGCCACCGATGCGGCACTCGTTGACGAACAGTCGCCCCTGGTGGAACGTGATTCCGTTGACTCCGGGGAGGTCGTCGCGCAAAAGCCGCGTGCTGCCGCTTGATTCGCGCACGCTGACCCGGCCGTCGTAGTACTCGGTGATGTACAGGTCACCGGTGGGATCGAAGGCGACGTCGTCGGGCGCAACGATGTCGCTGCCCATGGCGCTGATGGTCTCGAGGTTGCCGGTGTTGATGTCGAGCGCGCTGATCTGGCTGCCTGCCACCTGTGCCACGTAGACGCGGCCGTCCGGTCCGGTGCGGAGTCCGTTTGCGCCGAACAGCCTGCTCGGGGGAGTGAGCCGGGTGAGATTCCAGCCCTCGGCGAGGGTGAATTGCGCTGGGCTGGTGTAGCGGGCCGCCTGTGTCAAGGAGTGCCTCCTGTGGTGAGGAGAGATTTTTGGGGGTGAGTAGACGGGCCTCGACTGACCGATTGGGTCGTGACGTGCGCCACTCTTCGTTGATCGTGAGCTAATCACGGAACCCTAAGCATTTCAAGTATTGCAATCCTTAGGAGGATGGAAGTACGATTCTCGCTATATGTGTGTCTGATTTCCGGTTTTGACGCAGCACTGATCGTGGGCAGTACTGATGACCGCCATGTGCGTATGTGCAGTACGGCGGTTTGTTCGCTGTGAGTCCGGCGCTGCTGGCCGGCGGGCAAGGGGTTTGACTGTCCTTGGTGGACAGCGACTTTCGTTCGCCCTGACCTTCGAGCAATCCGGCACACTTCGGCGATATGCCAGGCGGAGGCATGATCGCGACCGTAAGTCCAGGTGCTGATCTGCCCGAAGGCGGGTTAGCGCGCGACTACCTTTGGGCCGGCCTCGGCGTCACGCGATGCGGTCACTGCATTGCCTACATCCGCGAAGGCATCCACGATTCGTGCGTGGTTGGCCCGCTCTGCGATCACTTTCCACGCTCCTCTGGACGCAACCATGGATACCGTTTATTCCGGTAACGCGATGGCGTGCAAGACTGGTGGATGAACCGCTGAGTCATCCGTTCCGGATAGGTGCCGTTTCTACGGCAATAGGGTGAAAATCGCGGCGGGTGAAAATCACAAGGGTGGCAAATGTACGAATCGAATTTGTTCTCCGACTCCAGTGCGACGGAGCCGGCCGAGATCGAAAAAACTGCAGAGGAATTGGCGTCCGAACGCACCGCATCTGTGGCGGAACGTTCCAACGCCGACACCGCTGAACAGCGCCAGTCGCAGCTGTTCAGCGGGTAGTTTTTCGGCGCCGAGACGGGTCAGGATTCTTTCAGGACGGAGATCACGTTGCCGGCCGGGTCGGTAAACCAGGCGATATCGGGTCCATTGCCTCGCATGATGCCGTTTTCCTCCTGAGGGAATCCGTCGTATTTGACGAACTCCACTCCGTGGCCGGTCAGTTCGTCGACCGTACTGTCGATATCGTCCACGAGGAAATTCAGGATCGTGTACGACGCGGGTTCGTGATTCGGCTTGGGATAGACGAGTATTTCGGTCCCACCTGCTAGGTGCAGGCGGATAATTCCCATTTCCTCGTCGGTGACCTTCAATCCAAGGGTTTCGCCATAGAATTTCTTGGCCGCGTCAATGTCGTCGACAGAGAATCCGCTGATGGCCTTTGTGCTTCCGAGTGCGCTCATTTCTTGTCCTCACTCATGGTCGACTCCATCTCTGCTCGGGCTGCCTCGCTGAACTCGATAATCTGGATGTAGTTGCCATCGGGATCGATCGCAGTGGCAAACCAACTGCCGCCGCGGTCTTCTAGCGGGGCGAACCAGGCTCCGTCGAGTGCATCGATCCGCTTCGCAATTGCGCGCGCATCGTCGGTCTCGATATTGAGGAACATTCGGCCGGGTTCTTTGTTGGTGTCGCCGATGTCGTCGCGTTTGTCGATCATCACGTAGAAACCGTTGAAGTCGAGGACGTCGTAGCCGGGTTCTCCGGGTGTTCGGTCGACTTTCGGCGCAAATGCCTGCGCATACCAGTCGCGCAGCCGATCTGGGTTGGTGCTGGAGAGCAAAATGCTCCCGATGCTGGATCCGGACATGCTTCCTCCTGCTGGTAGCCGTACGGGCGAGTCGAGAAGGACTGCCTTGATTTATAGACTGCCCACTTCCGCAAAAGTCATCGCACGATACTCAGATATGTTCGGACACCAGGATTGCCGTCGTGCCGGGTTCGAGCGCTCGGAAGATATGGTCTTCGTCGCCGGGGTAGGAGAGGTAGTCACCCGGACCCAGTTCGACGGGGTCAGTGGTCGGTCCGACTTCGGCTCGACCATGACCGATGACAACGTGTTCGGTGGTTCCGCGTGCATGCGGCGTGGATATGCGCGGTTCGCCCGGCTCGGCGACTATCCGGTAGAGGTCGCGCCGGGCATTCGGTGGGCTGGGAGCCAGAAGCGTCGCAATGTACGACGCGTTTGCAGACCCAATGGCCGGGCCGTCACCGGCGCGAATCAACTGGACGGGGTGCGACGGGGAGTCGACGAGTTGCGCGAATGGAACACCCAGCGCGTTTCCGAGAGCCCACAACGTTTCCAGGCTGGGGTTTCCCAGGCCGGATTCGAGTTGCGAGAGTGTCGATTTGGCGATGTCGGCCCGTCGTGCGACTTCGGAGATGCTCAGTCCGGCTCGGGTGCGCTCTCGTTTGAGCGCACGCGCAACCAGTTGCTGAGGTGTGCTGTCCCCACTCACCATTGTTCGATGCTCCGATCATTCGTTCGCCTTGACGAACGGTGTCAGTTCGTTCAACATAGAATACATGCGTTCTCTATGGCGAACACTTGATCGTGACACTGTCCGGGTGGCCGCGTTGATTTGCGCGTCTGTGGCCGTGGTGGGGGTGTCCTACGGCGTCACTGCCGGGTCTGCCGGATTCTCGCTCTGGCAACTACTTGTGCTTGCGATCCTGGTGCTCGGGGCATCGTCGGAGTTTCTGTTCATCGGGATCATTGCCGTCGGCGGAAGTCCGGTCGCGGCGGTTCTTGCCGGGTTGCTGATCAATTCACGAAATTTTGCCTACGGATTATCTGTCGGCTCATTCCTCGGCCAAGGCTGGCGGCGAGTAGTGGGCGCGCATCTGGTCAATGACGAATCCGTGGCGATTGCCACCGCTCACTCCACTCTCGCGCGAAAGCGAGCGGCCTTCTGGCTGTGCGGAATCGGAATCGCGATCTGCTGGCCGCTCGGTGCGTTGACGGGCGGAATTCTCGGCTCGGTGGTCCGTGATCCGGCGACGCTCGGACTGGACGCCGCGTTTCCGGTCGTGATTCTCGCGCTGGTGTTGCCGGCATTGAAGGAGAGACTCACGTTGATTGCGGCGTCCGTCGGCGCGGTTGTAGCGGTGGGCACTTCGACCTTCTTGCCATCGGGAATGGCCCCACTTGTGGCCTTGTTGGGGATGGCTGCTGTCCTCCCGTTTCGGGAGAACGCCCGATGAGCGCACTGGGCGTGAGTGTTGCGATCGTCGTATTTGCCTGTGGCACTTATGCCTTGAGGGTCAGTGGAGTTCTGCTCCGGGCTCGGGTTGCACTGTCCGCTGGGGCGCTTGCGTCGCTCGATCGCAGTATTGTGTGTCTGCTGGTTGCCGTAGCGCTGACGTCGATGCTATTCGACGGCAACGATTATGGTGGGCTCGCACGTGTCGCCGGGGTGAGCGCCGGCGCGATTGCTGCGTGGTTCAAAGCTCCACTGGTTGCGGTGGTGTTCGTCGCGGCGGGCGTCACCGCATTGCTGCGGTTGTCAGGAGTTGCGTAGCGCAGCGTGCGGGTTTGTCAATCGTGCGCGTATTCCGTCGATGAACAGGTCGAGGCCGAACTGGAAGCGGACGGTGGGATCGCCGGCGAGGAGATCGTCGTCGGATCCGCCGCCGATGATCTCCGGGGCGTCGGGGGAGATGGGAGCCCTGGTCAGGGCGCCGAATTCTTCCATTTGGGCGCGAGACTGTTCGTCGACGGTATGCCCGAGGACGTAGTACAGGACTGCGTAGGCTGCGAGTTCGGCATGTTCCCGTGACAGGCCTGACGTGAGTCCGGCCGTCACGAAGTTCTCGCGCACCTCGCTTGTCGTCATCCGTGACGCGAAGGTGGCGCTCACCAACTCGGCGCCGTCGCGGTGCGCCAGCAGAGCGGACCTAAGTCTGTGTGCCAGTTCGGAATAGGATTCTTCCCAGCTCTCGGCGTCGATCGGGGTGTCCACGCCCTCGAGGATCTTGTCGACCACCGCGCCGAGCAAAGTCTGCTTGTTCGGGAAATGCCAGTACAGGGCGCCGGGCTGAACGCCGAGAGACGTGGCGAGTCTGCGCATCGTGAGGTCGGCCAGGCCGAATTCGTCGAGGATCGCCATAGCGCCGTCCAGAACGTCTCCGCGTCGCAACTGCACGTGTTTGCCCCTCGTTTTCTGTGGATCGAACCGATGGCCTCATCGGAGCTTGCCTTTGACAGTATTCCACCTCGTCTCTAACGTGAACACCGTTCAACTTGTACGGTGTTCAATTTTCCAGTCTTGAAGGAGACTCCCGGTGACTCCGACCTCGGTAAGCACGGCGCCCGCTTCGATCGACATCCTCGACCTCGCCCGCGAGCAGGTCCTCGAACGCGGCGAAGGCCTGAGCGAAAGCCAGGTGCTCGACGTACTTCGATTGGGCGACGAACGCCTGGAGGACCTGCTGGCCCTCGCCCATGATGTGCGTATGAAATGGTGTGGGCCCGAAGTCGAGGTCGAAGGCATCATCAGCCTCAAGACCGGCGGTTGTCCCGAGGACTGCCATTTCTGCTCGCAGTCCGGGCTTTTCCAATCTCCTGTGCGTGCGGCATGGCTCGATATTCCCAGCCTGGTGGAGGCTGCCAAGCAGACGGCCAAATCGGGTGCCACGGAATTCTGTATCGTTGCCGCCGTCCGTGGGCCGGACGCGAAGTTGCTGGCGCAGGTCGCGGCCGGAATCGAAGCGATCCGCAATGAGGTCGACATTCAGATCGCCTGCTCGCTCGGCATGCTGACGCAGGAGCAGGTTGATCAACTCGCCGCGATGGGAGTGCACCGGTACAACCACAACCTGGAAACCTCGAAATCGCATTTCCCGAACGTGGTCACCACTCACACGTGGGACGAGCGGTGGAACACGTTGCGCATGGTTCGCGAAGCGGGCATGGAAGTGTGCTGCGGTGGAATTCTGGGAATGGGCGAGACGTTGGAGCAGCGAGCGGAATTTGCCGCGAACCTCGCTGAACTCGAGCCAGACGAGGTTCCGCTCAACTTCCTCAATCCGCGTCCGGGTACGCCGTTCGGCGACCTCGAGGTCCTTCCCGCAAGCGAGGCGCTGAAGTCCGTCGCCGCATTCCGCCTCGCATTGCCGCGCACCATCCTGCGTTTCGCCGGTGGGCGTGAGATCACGCTCGGCGACCTTGGTGCCAAGCAGGGAATCCTCGGCGGCATCAATGCCGTCATCGTCGGTAACTACCTCACGACGCTCGGCCGTCCAGCCGAAAGTGACCTCGATTTGCTCATCGATCTGCAGATGCCGATCAAAGCCCTGAACGACACGCTGTGACCGAGTCGGTCACGGACGAGCGATACAACCCGTACACCGGGCGTCGACTCGTCGAGGGCGTCGAAGACCCGACGCCGGCCGCTGCGTCGCTCGGACTCGAACCACCTCGGTTCTGCGAGCACTGCGGTCGGCGCATGATCGTGCAAATCAGCCCAGACGGTTGGTGGGCACAGTGCTCACGTCACGGGGTGGTCGACTCGATCGACGCAAAGCTCAGGTAGCGCGCGGCAGGTGGCAACTCACGTCGGAGGCGTTGTCACCGGTGGGAATTTGTGTGCCTTGATCGCCCCAGTCGTCGGAGGTGGCAGGAACAGATTTCCGCGAAGGCTGCCGCGGGCAGTCCGGACTGCCACCAGGCACCACGTGCCCAATAGCCCGACGTAAGCGATGGCAGCGGCATATCGGAAGGCCGGCAATTCGGTATGCAACGCCAATTGTGTTGTGCCAGTAACAAAAGTGCCGACCGGAAAAGTCAAACTCCACCACGTCAGGGCAAATGGCATTCCCTGGCGTGCGGTCCGGACTGTCAGCGCTGTGGCCAATCCGATCCACAACACAGCGAATCCCCACACGGGAACTCCGAACAGGATCGAAAAGATTCCCATCCCGGATGCCAACTGCGGTGAAACGGCAAGATGCGCATTCGCTCCGAGCAGGCCGACCGCGGTGATGGACTGGCCCAACGGACCCAGGACGATCCACAGAGTCGGCACACGAGCGGTTCCGGAGGTGCCGAAGTGGGCGAGGCGACTCCACACCATCGTGATGATGATGAACGACGCGAACAACGACAGGCCGAACATGGCGTAACAGCCGTAGAGCATCGTCGTGCGTCCGGTGCCGGGCGGCATATGGGGGATGAGCAGCGCGCCGGTCGCGGCGGAGACCATGGGCGGAACGACGGGCATCAGCCACCCGCCGAAGGCCGCGTCCGCTTCGACCTTGTGCTGAGTGAACATCAGATAAGGGATGGTCATTGCGGTAAATAGTCCGCCGATGGTTCCCATCGTCCACAGTGCCGCGTCGAGGCCGACAGCAGCGCGTTCCCCGATGAGAGACTTTCCGACCAATAGCGCTCCGGCTCCCACTGTCAGAAATGCCATCGGTGCGGCGCCGTAGAAATGCGCCATCTGCGGGTTGTGTGCATGGCTGCGAGCCACTGTCGGATGGCGTACCCAATGCGCCACCACTGCGACGACGAGAACCACGAGCAAAATCGTGGCGAGTGTCCACATCACCTGTGCAAACACTTGCTGACCCCGAACTTGCACGGGGAGTGTTGCTGCTGCCGTCGCGACAATTCCGGTGCCCATGACGGACGCGAACCAGTTCGGCCCGAGATTGCCGAGGATCTGCCCGGGCGATTGCAGTGAGGAAAGTAACCACGGCTGGTGCGGTGCAACCACGATTGCTCCTCGCTCAGGGCGCCAATTGATATGAAATGGTGCGTCAGGTCAGCGTAGCGGCGCCGGCACTGATTCCGAGAGGTTCTCGACTGATGGACGGGGGAAGGTAGCGTCACACAGTGTGATTTCTCTTCGGCGGACTCGACTACGCACTGCCCTTCTCATCGGTTGCTCAACGGCAGCGGTCAGCGCGCTGATCGGAGTGCTGTGGGCGTTCCTGGCGCCGGCCGAGCATCTGTTGGTTGTCGCCGAGGGCCGCGGAATTGCGCTGACCGGGGAGAGTCTTCATCAGTTCGATGCGGTCGCGATCTTTTTCCTGCTTGCCTTGATTCTCGGTGTTCTCACCGGGGTGGCCGCGTGGCTCGCGAGACTCAGCCGAGGGCCGTACGCGCTCGGCGGGTTGATCGTCGGTTCAGTGCTCGGTACTGCACTGATGGCTGCAGTGGGCACCGGCATCGCGAAGTTGCGATTTCCGTCCGTCGACAATCCGGCGGTGGGGGAGATCATCGCGCGGGCGCCCGGCATCGGCACGTTGCTTGTGCTGATCGTTCAGCCGTTGGCGGCGTGCATCACGACATTGGTTCTTGTGGCACTGAGCCCGTACGACGACCTCGGGGTTGCCGACCATGCGGACGACGCGGACGTCGAGGCTGATGTGTTGTCGGAGCCCGCGACGCAGGAATTGTCCTGACGGTTGGTCTAGCAGACGCCTAATTGTCCGTTGTCGTTCATACTCAGCGCGTGCCTGTATTCGAAGCTGACATCGCCCGTCCGCGCGCCACAGTAACCACTCCTGAGGTGTTGCTGGGTGGTAGGTCTGCTCGCAAGGTTGTGACCCGCTCGCAACTAGCGCTGTGGAACGACGCCGAGCGGGGTCACGATTCGCTCGCAACGATACTGGCGCAGAACACGATTCGGGCGCAGGACTTGCTGCCCATCCGGCATGGCCGAATGGCGGCATCTCCGTGGACGTACTTCCGGGGCGCGGCCGCGGTCATGGCCGCCGATCTCGGATCGGCGCCGAGCACCGGCATCGGGGTGCAGTTGTGTGGAGATGCCCACGTGCTGAACTTCGGGCTCTGGGCCACCCCGGAACGCAACTTGTCCTTCGATCTCCGCGACTTCGACGAAACCCTTCCAGGCCCGTTCGAGTGGGACGTCAAGAGACTCGCCGCAAGCATCGTTGTCCTCGCCCGTGAGAACGGAGTTTCCGAGGGCCGTGCAGAAGCGGCGACGGTGGCAGCAATGAGGGCCTACCGCGACAAGATCCAGTCCTACGCTGCAACCCCCGAAATCGACATCTGGTACGACCGCATCGACGTTGACCGTCTGCTGGGCTACTTCACCCCGGATACTGCCCTGCGCGCCGGGAAAATGATCGAAACCAAAGCTCAGCGTCGAACCAGTCGGGGAGCGTCACGCAAACTTACGGATTTGGTCGACGGTCGGCGACGTATCCGTGAAGAGCCACCGTTCCGCACGCACGTCGGCGACAGTCAGGTCGAACTTGTCACCGAGGTCGTGGCCGGTTACAGCACTTCGGTTCCGGACCATATCTGGAGTCTGCTCTCGCGATATCGGGCATCGGACGTGGTGCGGCAAGTGGTGGGTGTCGGCAGCGTCGGGATGCGTGTCTATCTTGCACTTCTCGAAGAGCGTCGGACCGGCGATCCGTTTTTCCTCCAGATCAAGCAAGCCGGGCGCTCGGTGTACGAGGGATACGTCGAACCGAGCAGATACTCGAACTCCGGTGAGCGAGTTGTCCAGGGGCAACGCATGCTTCAGAGTGCGACAGACATGTTCGTCGGGTGGACCAGTGTTGGCGGCATGGATTTCTACGTTCGACAATTCCGCGACATGAAGGTCATTCCCGACGGCGCAACCATCGGACCGTACCTCGCCGAATTCGCAAGTGCGTGTGGGGAAGTGCTGGCTCGTGCTCATGCCCGCAGCGGTGACGCGAGCGCGATCTCCGAATATCTCGGCCAGTCGGACAAAGCCGTTGTGGCTTTGGCGAAGTTCGCACGCCGGTACGCGGATCAGAACGAGCGCGATCACGCACAGTTGGTTGCGGCGATTGCCCGTGGATCGGTGGCGCGTGCTCCCGGTTGGTGACGGTGGACCGCGCGAGCCAGGCCGAGGACGCTCAACGGGTATTTTGCGAACTCGCTGCGAAACACGACGCCGTGGCCTTGGTCTTGGTCAGCGAAAGCCCCATGCCACCGATCATTCGTCCTTCCTAGGCCGAATCCCCAGAGTTCTCACAGAATGAGCACAACGGCAGCACAAGATTGTGGGCTTACATAGGAGTCACAGTGATTGATTCCTCGAAGGAGATGCCGCAATGAGTGCTCACACAGTTGATCTCGACCGGGGAGTGGTGTTGGTGACCGATATCGGCCGCGATCACGGAACGCGTGTTGCCGCCGAGTTCCTTGCTGCCGGCTGGAATGTGGCAGTGACGGCTCGGAGCGTTACGGAACTGGTTCGGATCATGGCTGGCAAGCCGGCGCATCGGTTCTTCGCGGTTGTCGCGGATCCGACGGATCGTTGGCAGGCAGATCGTATCCTCGATCGGGTGACGGTGCGTTTCGGCACGATCAATAGAATCGTCGATCCAGCGGGCGTTATCGCATCAGTCTGGCATACGCGGGAAAGTGCCGATGCTGTTGCCTGACAGTGATATTCGCAGTCAGCTTGGCGGTCGTAGAGCCGCAAACTCGTCCGTCACGCGCAGAGTGGAGTCGGTGAAGCGGTAGAGCGCCGGCGGACGGCCACCTGATTTCCCGGACGGCGCCGTGTTTCCGGTGGCGGTGAGCACACCGCGTCGGCAAAGGACTCGATGCAGATTGGTTGCATCCACCTGGTATCCAAGTGCAGCGCAATAGATTTCACGCAGAGTCGACATCGCGAACTCGTCTGGAGCCAGGCCGAAGCCGATGTTCGTGTAGGAGAGCTTGGCGGCCAGTCGGTTGCGGGCGTGCCGAACAACAGTGCCGTGGTCGAAAGACATCTCCGGCAGTTGCGACACGGGGTGCCACGC
Organism: Rhodococcus globerulus; assembly: GCF_019334125.1. Lineage (NCBI taxonomy): Bacteria > Bacillati > Actinomycetota > Actinomycetes > Mycobacteriales > Nocardiaceae > Rhodococcus > Rhodococcus globerulus. The sequence continues at coordinate 1,366,205 of NZ_CP079698.1, read as the reverse complement.
AGTGTCGGACGGAAGTTGAGGGTCCGCGCTCAAGGGAACCAGTCCCAGGAAGGTCGACGCGATGCGGCGCCCACCCGGAACGCGCTGCGGATCGCTGAAAACGGACAGTTGTTCGAGATGTGCGACCTTACGCAGATCGACCTTGTCGGCGAGGAGTCTGCGAGCCGACGTGGTGAGGTCCTCGTCGTCACGCAGGGTGCCGCCGGGCAGTGACCATGTGCCCTTCTGTGGATCGAGCGCGCGCTGCCACAGCAGGACGGCAAGTTCTTCACGTTCATCGGTGCTGTGAGCGCCGTCACCTGCGGTGATGTCAGTGGGAAAGGCTCGAACCTGGAACACCGCTGTGAGCACTTCGTGGGTGGTGTTACTATTGGGCACGTTTTCGATCCTAAGTCGAAAACCTCGATAACGGAAATCCGGGCCAGCCCGTTCGGATTTGAACTGGGTGATGAGCCTGGGTTCACGGTGAAGGAGAACGCCATGACGACCACGACGTTGTGGGAGGGATCGACCTCGCAGATTCACGACGGCCCCGGCGGTTACGCAGGAGTCGAAGCGACCCCCGAGTGGGCTGCCGAGGTCAAACGTCTGGCTCGCGAACGCGGTGCCACGATTCTGGCGCACAATTACCAGCTTCCCGCTATTCAGGATGTCGCCGACCACGTCGGTGACTCTCTTGCCCTCTCGCGTATCGCGGCGGAGGCCCCCGAAGACACGATCGTGTTCTGCGGCGTCCACTTCATGGCCGAGACCGCCAAGATTCTGTCGCCGTCCAAGACGGTGCTGATTCCGGACGAGCGCGCCGGTTGCTCGTTGGCTGATTCCATCAACGCGGAGCAACTTCGCGAGTGGAAGGCGGACAACCCGAACGCCCTCGTCGTGTCCTATGTCAACACCACGGCCGAGGTCAAGGGCCTGACGGACATCTGCTGCACGTCGTCCAATGCAGTCGACGTGGTCAACTCCATTGATCCCGACCGGGAAGTTCTCTTCCTCCCGGACCAGTTCCTCGGAGCCCACGTCAAGCGCGTCACAGGCCGCACCAACATGCAGATCTGGGCCGGTGAATGCCACGTCCACGCGGGTATCAACGGTGACGAGTTGACGGCGAAGTCCAAGGCTCACCCCGATGCCGAGCTTTTTGTGCACCCTGAATGCGGTTGTGCCACTTCGGCTCTGTACTTGGCCGGTGAAGGTGCGGTTCCGGCGGACAAGGTCAAGATCCTCTCCACCGGTGGCATGCTCGACGCTGCCCGCGTCACGAAGAGCAAGCAGGTTCTGGTCGCCACGGAAATCGGCATGCTGCACCAGTTGCGTAAAGCCGCACCGGATGTCGACTTCCAGGCGGTGAATGACCGCGCGTCGTGCCCGTACATGAAGATGATCACTCCGGCCGCGTTGCTTCGTTGCCTCCTCGAAGGCAAGGACGAGGTTCACGTCGACCTCGAGATGGCCAAGCGTGCTCAGAAATCTGTGCAGCGCATGATCGAGATCGGTAATCCGGGCGGCGGCGAGTGACGAGCCCTGCCGGGCGCTACGCCTGGGAGGCGCATGCCGATCTTGTTGTGGTCGGCGGCGGCGTTGCGGGGCTCACAGCTGCGCGCGTCGCGTCGATGCGCGGGTTGAAGGTGCTCACTGTCAGCAAGGGCGGTCCGACCGATACGTCGACGCAGTATGCGCAGGGCGGGATTGCCGTCGTGGGCGACTTGAGTACCGATTCGGTGGATTCACATGTCGCCGATACCTGCGAAGCCGGTGTCGGACTGTGCGACGAAGCAGCGGTGTACTCCGTTGTGGAAGCAGGGCACGAGGCAGTCGCGGCACTGGCCGCGCTCGGTGCAGTGTTCGATCGTGGGCGTGACGGCGAAGTGTCCCGTACCCGCGAGGGTGGCCACAGCACCAGGCGAATCATCCACGCCGGTGGAGACGCCACCGGCGCGGAAGTGCAGCGGGCACTCAACGCCGCTGGTCTCCCGGTCCTGTTCGGCGCCGCTGCCGTGCAGGTAGTCACCAATCGGCGCGGTGTGTGCGGGCTTGTCGTGTCCTCCCCGGACGGCCTGGGCGTGATCCATGCGCCTGCTGTTCTGTTGGCGACGGGTGGTCTCGGCCAGTTGTACTCGTGCAGTACCAATCCGCCCGGTGCAACCGCTGACGGTATCGCGCTGGCGCTCGCAGCTGGTGCGTCGGTCGCCGACCTCGAATTCGTGCAGTTCCACCCGACGGTTCTGTTCACTCCCGGCGGCCTCGGTCGACGGCCGCTGATCAGTGAGGCCGTACGCGGTGAGGGTGCAATTCTTGTTGACACCAACGGTGATTCGGTGACTGCAGGAGTTCACCCACTTGGTGATCTGGCGCCCCGTGACGTCGTCTCGCGGGCAATTGCCGCGCGTCTGCGTGACCTGGGCAGCGATCATGTGTACCTCGACGCTCGAAAACTCGACGGGTTCTCGACGCGATTCCCGAACATCACGGCCTCGTGCCTCGAGGCGGGCATAGATCCTCGGACGCAGCTGATTCCGGTTGCTCCCGCCGCCCACTACTCGTGTGGTGGTGTCGCGACGGACGTCCACGGACGTACCGGAGTTCCGGGACTCTATGCGGCGGGAGAAGTTGCCCGTACCGGTCTGCACGGTGCCAATCGCCTTGCATCCAATAGTCTTCTCGAAGGATTGGTCGTTGGGGAGCGAGCCGGGATCGCCGCCGCGGAGCGACGTGAGGTTCACGCCGAGGTTGTCAACGTCGCCAGCGCACCGCTGCCGATATTGCCCCGCGAGGCCGTTCAGACGATCATGACTACTCACGCATCGGTTGTTCGAGACGGCGCCGGCCTCGAAGCTGCACGCACCGGCCTTGCGAATGCGGAACTCACTCTTGCAGTGAATGCCGAGGAACTCGAGGACGCCGCGTTGACGGTGACTGCGACGGCACTGGTTGCGGTCGCCGCTGCACGTACCGAGAGCCGCGGGTGCCACACCCGCACCGATTACCCGGAAACCGATCCCGATCAGCGTCGCAGCATCCGCATCAAGCGCGGTGCCGATGGCGAGATGGAAATACACGACATGTTGTTGACAGGAGCCCACCGATGACCGCGCAGAAGACCTTGCCGGCCCCCCTCGAGCTTGACGAAGTCCTGACGCTGGTTCGACTCGCTTTGGACGAAGATCTTCGCTATGGACCAGACGTCACCTCCGTTGCGACAGTTCCCGCTGACGCGACCGCGAAGGCGTCGGTTGTCTCGCGCGCCGAAGGGACGGTTGCGGGAATCGATGTCGGACTGCTTGTCCTCGACGAAGTGATCGGCGCGGGCAACTACGACGTGGTCGATCGTGTTGCCGACGGCACCCGTGTGGTTCCCGGCCAATCGGTGCTGACCGTTGAAGCGCCTACCCGCGGACTGCTCACGGCGGAGCGGACGATGCTCAACTTGGTGTGCCACCTGTCCGGAATCGCCACCGCTACAGCGGCTTGGGTTGATGCCGTTGCCGGCACCGATGCGAAGATCCGCGACAGCCGCAAGACCCTTCCCGGTCTGCGCGCGCTGCAGAAGTACGCCGTCCAGGTCGGTGGGGGAGTCAATCACCGCATGGGTCTCGGTGACGCGGCTTTGATCAAGGACAATCATGTTGCTGCCGCCGGATCTGTCGTCGCAGCACTGCGGGCTGTGCGTGAACTTGCGCCAGACATCGAGTGCGAGGTCGAGGTAGACACCCTCGAGCAGCTTGATCTGGTGCTTGCCGAAAATGTCGAACTAATTCTGCTGGACAACTTCCCGCTGTGGCAGACCCAGATCGCGGTGCAGCGACGTAACACCGCGTCGCCCACGACCAAGCTCGAATCTTCCGGCGGTCTGAGTCTCGACGTTGCCGCCGAGTACGCGGGTACCGGAGTCGATTATCTGGCGGTCGGTGCCCTCACGCACTCTGTGACGGTTCTGGATCTCGGTCTGGATATGTGACTCTCATGGCCGCCGCCTGTTCGGGGGCGGCCATGAGAGCATGTGTGGTGTCGGCCGTCAGGTCGTCAGGTCGTCAGGCGAAGCTGGATCAGAACGTGGTCGGTCTCGGCATCGGTGTAGCGTCCCGTTTCCTCGAAACCCATGATGTCGTAGAAGCGTCGTGCCGATCCGTTGAGTTCGTAAACCTCGAGCGTCACCGCTCCGTGCAGTGTCGTTGCATGCTCGACGAGCAGCCGCCCGATTCCGAGTCGTTGAGCCTGTGGTGACACGAACAGGCCGCCGATCTCTGCTCCCAGTAGGCCGAGCAGTCCCACAACCTGCTCGTCGGTTTCGGCAACCCAGTTGTCTGCCTTCACGAGGTAGATGTCGCGCATCTTCGCCTCACGTGCACCTTCGCCCTCGCCGTCGATAAAGGGGTGTGCGAGTTTTGATGCCTGCGACCACAATTCGATGACGGCATCCTCGTCGGAGGGCCGATAGGGTCGAATCTTCACGATGTTGGCGCCTGTTGAGTCCACGGCATCACCCTAGGTCATCTCGAGTTCACAGGAATCTCGCAGCCACTGTGCAGTGGCGTCGCGGGTCCGCGCGCGAAGGTAGTGAATATCACCACCTGTGAAGGGACTCATGATGACCGCAGTTCTGAATCCGGCGCCGACGCGGCCGCCGGCGCCCCCTGTCCATCACGGCGACCCGTCACAGTCGTGGATTGGTACCCGCGGCGCCGCATCGGCCTTGACTGCGCTTCTCGTAGGCACCGCAGTTCTCTACCTGTGGAACCTGAGCGCAAGTGGTTATGCCAACACCTTCTATGCGGCAGCGGCTCAGGCAGGTTCGCAGGACTGGAAAGCTTGGTTCTTCGGATCGTTGGACACGTCCAACTTCATCACCGTCGACAAACCACCCGCGTCGCTGTGGGTAATGGGGTTGTCAGGACGAATCTTCGGATTCTCGAGCCTGAGTCTGCTTGTGCCGCAGGCGTTGATGGGAGTTGGTTCGGTTGCGCTCGTCTACGCGGCAGTGAAACGCTTCGCGACTCCGACAGCGGGGCTCATTGCGGGCGCCGTTCTCGCGGCAACACCCGCGGCTGCGCTCATGTTCAAGTTCGACAATCCCGATGCCTTGTTAGTGCTCCTGATGACACTGGCGGGTTACTGGGTGGTTCGAGCAGTCGAGACGTCGGTGGGCCGACGCGCCGCGATGTGGATTGCTCTCACCGGCATTGCTCTCGGCTTTGCATTCCTCACCAAGATGCTGCAGGGCCTGATGGTGCTGCCCGCGTTCGGCCTGGCGTATCTGGTTGCCGGACAGGCCAGGTTGCGCGCCCGGGTTCTGCACCTTGCGATCGGTGTTGGTGCGGTGATCCTGGCGGCCGGGTGGTGGGTGCTGGCCGTGTGGCTCTGGCCCGCAGATTCGAGGCCGTACATCGGGGGCTCGATCAACAACAGCGTCATGGATCTTGTCCTCGGGTACAACGGGCTCGGTCGGATCTTCGGGAATTCCGGTGGCGGTGGCGGCGGAATGAGTGGCGGCGCTGCAGGTTCGAGCTTCGGCGGGAGCACGGGCCTCGATCGGTTGTTCGGAAGTGAGATGGGAATTCAGATCTCGTGGCTGATCCCCGCTGCGCTGATTGCACTTGTTCTCGGACTGATAGCGCGTGGTCGTGCCCCGAGAACCGATCTGTTGCGGGCGTCGATGATCGTCTGGGGCGGCTGGTTCCTGGTGACGGGGCTGATCTTCAGCTACATGTCCGGCACCATCCATCCCTACTACACCGTGTCGTTGGCTCCCGCGATTGCCGGAATGATCGCAGCCGGCGGATACGCATTGTGGTTGGAACGGTCGCGGTGGATCGGGCGACTCGGCCTGGCATCAATGATGCTTGCTGCGGGAATCTGGAGTTGGGTTCTCCTGCATCGCAATTCCGACTGGCTACCGGCTCTCGAATGGATCGTACTGGCAGGGACTGTCGTCGGCGCGGCACTGATTCTCCTCGGCGCCAGGAATCGGTTCCGGAAGTTGGTGATCGCGGGGCTGGTCGTCGGATCGTTGGCCGGCATCGGAGGCTCAGCCTCGTACTCAATCGCCACCGCAGCAACAGCTCACGGTGGATCTATCCCCACGGCCGGCCCGGCCGGTGCCGTCTCAATTGCGCCGACCCCATCGGCCGGTACGGGTGCCAACAGTTCCGAGCTGACAGCCATGCTGATCGGCGCAGGCACCCGCTGGTCCGCAGCAACCAACGGGTCGCAGAGTGCCGCGACGTACGAGTTGGCGAGCAATACTGCCGTGATGGCGACCGGTGGTTGGAGTTCGGACCCAGCACCCACGTTGGACCAGTTCATCTCCTATGTCACGAACGGCGATGTCCACTATTACGTCGCTGGTGGTCAGGGCGGTGGCCGCGGCGGCGGTGACAGTACGTCGAGTGCAATCCAAGCCTGGGTGGAAGCCAATTTCGAAGGCACAACCGTCGGGAATGCAACGGTTTACGACCTCAGTGGCTACGCCGACTAGGCAGGGCAGGTGCCCGGTCGCCGGACACTGTCGGTCATGATCGAACAATGCCTGGAACCGAGGAGCGTCTGCCGAAGGATCGGCGTCAACGATGGACGTGGCGCGACACCGCGTTTATCGCGGTGGTCGTGCTGCTGGGCGCCGGTGCGGCGCGCCTGACGCAGGACGACGGCCCGGCTGCGATTCCCGGTTGTGAATCCGTCGAAGCGGCCGGGGAGGTGGAGAGTTTTCTGGTCGCCACGATCGGGGGTGACGACCCCGGGTACAACGATCCTGACTATCCGTGGTTCTCCAAGTCGAAAGCAGACGCGATGCGTAGGGCGGTGACTGAGGCACTACCGGTGGACGCCAGACTTGAAGACCCGGGATTCGCCTTCATATTTCCGCCAGTGCACAACTTCGGCGAGGCCCGGTCGCCCGAATCGGCGGAGGAATTGACCCTCGGTGGTTCGACCACTGCACTTGGTGACATAGCCCGCGGTGATGCGCGAGCAACGGTCTCGGTGGATGTTCGAGAATGGACAGGACCGATTCCGTCGTGTGTCGAAGGTTCCGTAGATCGGCGTGAAGTGCGTGCCGACGGAACAGTTCTCGACTTCTACGAGGCGAAAGACGCTGCCAGTCCATATGCTCAGGACTTTGTCGTAGTCTACGTCCCCGGTGTCAGTCGCGTCTTCGCCTCGGTAACCGGATTTGACGGATCGGACGCGCAAGTCCTGTCGACGGACGAGTTGGTCGACGTCGCTCTCGCGCCAGGTTTTGCTGTGACAGAAGATATTCCGCCGGCGACATTCTGTGGCATTCTCACGGTGATGGACGAGGGTGGGGTGGACGAAGACGACGTGTCGAGGCTCAACGCCGTACTTGACGAGCGATGGCGGTGGCTCGGAACAACCGGCGTCACGCTTGACCGTCCGTTGGGTTCGCTGGTGCCAGACGACTCGGGCAGCGGCCTGTGTGGGGACGTTGTCGTGAGCGCGCCGGGTGCGGCAGCGAACCTGCAAATCTCGATTACCCGGAACGAATTCCGCTTGCTCGAGAACGCCGTAATCCTGCCCGACGATACGTTGATCAGTCGCACCGAGAACCCCGGCACAAGTTCGGTGGCCGTCCAGCATCCGTCCGGCGAGACTGTTGTTGTGCGAACGGTGACGCACACTGTGTCGCCGCTGGTAATCGAGCAACTCGAGTTGATTGCGACGTCACCCGGTCTCGAAATTGCGCCGAGCTAGGGAAGGTTCGATGGAACTGGCAGAATCAGAGGGTATTTGCCGCTTCGACTAGCTGGAGGCAACAAAAAATGGGCGACGTCAGCCCGGCGCGGGGTGGGGACTTTTCCGCGTGGTTCATCGACCAGTTTGCGACGTATTGGCAGTCGGGCGGTGGTGCTCGCATCGAGGGCCGGATCGCCGGCTATCTGCTCATCAGTGAATCTCCGGGAGTCAGTGCCGAGGAGTTGGCCATTGCTCTCGACACCAGTCGTGGATCTGTCTCCAACTACATTCGACGGCTTATCGATCGTGGATTTGTGAAGCTCGTTCGTAAGCCTCGCGATCGAACTCATTATTACGTCATGGATTCCGACGTGTGGGGCGGCTTCCTCGAGAACGAGCACCAGTACCTCGAGAATCAGCGCACGCTCGCGACCGAGGCACTCCAGTATGCAAACCCCAACGGCCCCGCCTACATTCGTGTGCTGAACATGCGCGACTACATGGGCTGGATCATCGACAATCGCATGCTGGGCAGTGAATGGGCTCGATTCAAGGAAGTACGGGACGGGGCAGTTCGGGACGGGCCAGTTCGGGACGAGGCAGGACAAGATAGAGCAGGGCCCGCACCTGAATAAGGTACGGGCCCTGCGGGTCTCGCCGGATTTATTTGTTCAGTTTTGCGACTGCCTCGTCGATCATCGGTGCGTAGCGCTCGAGTGACCACGGGACGGTCAAGGGATTGATCATCGATGATCCCGTCACAAAAGGCTGGTCCGTCGGGGCGATGATAGTTCCTCGTGCGACGGCCGGAATCTGCTGATAGGCGGGCTGCGCTTCGATTTCGGCCCGGTTCGCGGGATCGGAGTAGAAGGTGAACAGCAGATCCGAATTGTTCAGGAGGTGGGCATTCTCGAGGCCGATCACTGCAGAATCGGTACCTTCGGACTCGGTCAGCGTGTTCACGACGGGATCAACCTGCAAGCCCAGTCCGCGAACCATGGCAACACGCTGCTCTTCGGCGAAGAACACGCCGAGTGTTCCTGGGCCGGTGTTGTAGATGAACGAGAAGCTTACGTCTGCGTAATCGGGATGTGCTGCAGACGATTTCGCGAACTGGTCTTTGATCTTGTCGATCTCGGCGGTGGCTTTCCCGGTTTCGCCCATGGCCTTTCCGATCACGTTGATCTGCTCTTCCCATGTGATGGTCCACGGGCTTTCCTCGTACGCAACGGTGGGTGCAAAGGCGTTGAGGGAGTCGAACTGCTGCTGGGTGATACCGGACCATGGTGCGAGGATCAGATCGGGATCAAGAGCGATGATCGCTTCGATGTTCAGATCGGCTCCGCCGGTGAACTGCTCGGGGAGTTCACCGCCTTGTTCGGTGACTGCCTCGTGAACCCAGGGGAGGTAGCCGGATTCGTCACTGCCCCATGAATATTTCTCGACGCCGACGGGAATGGTACCCAGCGCGATGACTGTCTCGGCGGAACCCATGCCGAGCGTGACGATCCGCTCCGGCTTCTCGGTGATGACTGCCTTGCCGAGAGCATGCTCGATAGTGACGGTCTCGAAGTTGCCGGTATTGGTGTCGGTGGTGTCGCTGCTACTGGTACTGCAACCGCCGATTGCCAGGGCGGCGATGACAAGTCCACTCAGGAGCGCAGACCGGCGGAGGGATCGCACGGGGGCGTATCGCATGAAGAGCCTTTCGGTGTCGAGGCGCCGGAGTGCTCTTGTGGCTCTCGTGGATCGCCGAGCAAGATGGACTAGCGCACAGGAAGCATAGGCTAGCCTTCCCTGAACTTTCAAGTCAATTGAAAGTTCAGACCGCCTGCACCGGTTGTTCAGTCCGTCGGCATGGATCCCAGGCGGGCCAGGAGTGGCGCCGCGTCGACAAGTTTGGCCGCGTCGTCAGGATCCATTCCCGCCAAGAGGCTTCGAATGCCGTCGGCCCACATCTGGTCGATCTTCTGGTTGTTGTGGGTGGCCACTGGGGTTTGATGCAGGCGGAACGAGCGTCCGTCGCTGGGATCGGATCGCTTCTCGAGTAGGCCTTGGTCCACCAGTCGGCGAACCGTTGTGCTGACGTTGCTGCTTTGCAAGTTCAAGGCGCGCGCGATCTCCGACACCGTACTGCCGGGATGTTCCTCGATTACGCGGAGGACTTCGATCTCGGAATGGGGGAGTCGGGACAAGCCTGCCTCCTTCTCGCCGAAGCGCCGCAATGCCCACACCACCGAACGCGCCGTATGTGCCAAGCGCTGGACGTCGTCATCTGTTGCAACCGATTTGTTGGACACGAACCCAGTCTAGACGTTAAGCTATATATAAATCTATATCTATTTCTAGATATAGCTGTAGGGTAAAACTGGATGAAGGATCAATGTGAAACAGCACGTGCAGGAAGCAGACGCCATGGTGGAGTCCGACCCGGTGTCTGTGTCGGACGCGGGACACGCGACACATCTACCCGCCAAGATCATCGCAACATTGGCTCTGTTGGCGGCTGTGGCACCACTGGCCATCGACATGTATCTGCCGGCATTCCCTGAGATGTCGGTGGAGTTCGATACCAGTGCATCAGCCGTACAGCTGACACTCACGACCTTCCTGGTCGGCCTTGCCCTTGGACAGCTTGTGTTCGGCCCGCTCTCCGATCGGTACGGTCGACGGCCGTTACTTCTCATCGGGACTGCGGCTTGCGCCGTCTTCAGTGCGGGTGCCGCACTGGCGCCGAGTATCGAACTTCTGGCCGCAGCGCGCTTTGTGCAGGGCTTTGCCGGGGCGGCGGGAATTGTCCTGGGCCGCGCAGTGATCTCCGATCGTGCCCGCGGTGCCGCTGCGGCAAAATTGTTCAGCCTGCTCGTGGTGATCAACGCAGTAGCACCGGTAATCGCGCCGCTACTCGGCGGTGTTGTTGTCACTAATTTCGGGTGGCGTGGCGTGTTCTGGGTTCTGACAGTGCTGTCCGCGTTGATGTTCGTGTGCGTCCTTGCATTGGTATCGGAAACGCTCCCGAAGGAATTGCGCACCACCGGCGGCGCTGCCGCGATGCTGGGTGAGGCTCGAAACGTTCTGCGGAACCGCCGGTACGTCGGGTTCACCCTCGCGTACGCCTTCGCTTTTGGTGTCATGTTTGCGTACATCTCTGCGTCACCGTTTGTCCTGCAGAATGTGCACGGACTCTCCACTGCTTGGTACACAGTTGTTTTCACCGTCAACGCGGTCGGCCTTGTGATCTTCAGCGTCGCCAACGGCGGGGTTGTCGCGAGACTAGGTGACCGGGTGACGTTGCGGATCGGCCTCACCTTGCTCGCGGTGTTTTCGACAGTCATGCTGATCAATGCGCTTGCCGGGCCCGTTCTGTGGATCACTCTGATCGCGTTGTGGTGCACGATGGCCAGCCTCGGCCTTGTCATCGCCAACGCCACAACCTTGGCGCTCGGTGAGGCGCGGCAGGCCGCCGGTACCGGATCGGCAGTGCTTGGTGCGCTGCAGTTCCTGCTCGCTGCTGCGATTTCCCCGCTCGTCGGGATCGGCGGGGAGGGCACCGCCCTGCCTATGGCCATCGCAATGGTCGTCAGTGCGCTCATCGCGCTGTCGGCGCTTGCCCTGACGAGAGGGAAGGCTTCAGCAGACGCGCAGTAATCTGTGCCGAACTCGCCACAGCCGACCCGGGACACCACCAGTCCCGGGTCGGTTTTCACGTGGAAGGAGTCGAAATATCACCCTCAGTGGGTGATGTCCGACCGCCAGTGGCCGGATACATTTCAGCTACTCGTTTCCTCGAAGTAGAACTGCGCGAAGTAGAAGTGCGCGAGAGAACAGTGCAGGTTGAAGCAAGGCGGTCAGCGGATTTTGCTCAATTCACCGACGGATAAACGGACATATGGGAAAGATTGCGCGAAAGCGTCGTGTTCGGTTCGCGGAGTACGCCTAGCTGAAAGGGCTTTGCCTCATGCTCATCATCGGAATGATCTTGTTCGGAACCGTCATCGGAGCGGGTGCCCAGTTGATTCTCGGTGGCAACACCCGACGATTGGACTGGCCCTTCGCTTTCATCGCGGGAATTGGTGGATCGCTGGTCGGCGGCTTGCTCGTGAGTCTGATTGCGGGTGACGGACTTTCATTGCGTCCCAGTGGAATCATCGGCTCGCTGGTCGGAGCTGTCCTGATCACCGCAGGCTGGCAGTGGTACCGCCGGACTTCGAGCAACGCTGCGCATTCCACCGATCGCTAACTTTCATCGTCGACATCTCCTTCTGCGAGAGGCAAGAATATGACCGACACATCGTCACCGTCACACGCTCATCCGGTGCGCAGTGGCATCGCGACCGGCACAAATTTTGCAGCAGCAGCCCTTCTCTTCATTGTCGGCATCATTTCCCTCCTTCAAGGGATTTCGGCTGTCGCGAACGACGACCTTTTTGTTGTCGGGGTCAACTACGTCTACGAATTCGATGTGACGACGTGGGGTTGGATTCACATAGCCCTGGGCGTCGTTGGCCTCGCGATTGCCATCGGAATGATGATGGCTGCCACGTGGGCGCGTATCGCTGCGATCCTGATTGCAGCGCTCTCGATCATCGCGAACTTCCTGTGGCTTCCGCATTATCCGCTCTGGTCGATCCTGATCATCGCGCTCGATGTCATTGTTATCTGGGCCGTAGCCACCTGGGATGCCGAGGACTGACCAAGCGAGGCTCGAAGCGTCTCGGCAGAAGGTGCCTCGAGGTGTTTTCCGAGTTATTCGTGTCTCCCGGCTTTTGCTCTTGAGGATGCACGTCGCCATCTAGTGTGTGATTGGTGACCACAGAAAAGCCCATACAGGGCAGCGGACGCCGCGCGGGCGGACGGTTGTCGCGGGGGGTTGTTGCCGCCTACGCCGCGGGAAGTGTCGGGACGGGTGGTTTTGGCGTCCTGCCAGGATTGGTACTGGCGTACTACCTCACCGACACCTTGGGCGTCGCGGCTGGTTTGGCGTCGCTGGTAGTAATTGTTCCCAAGATTGCGGACGTACTTGTCGATCCGCTGATCGGCACGGTCAGCGATCGAAGTTCGCATCGAACGGGCACGCGCGTACCCCTGATGTTGGCGGGTTCGCTTGCCCTTCCGTTGCTCTTCGTACTCACCTTTGCTGCACCGGTGTCAGCCGGCCCGGGTGTCGGCGCGGTGTGGGTACTGGTGTTTTTCCTGCTGGCAGCGAGCGCCTACAGCCTGTTCCAAGTGCCGTACATCGCCCTGCCTACAGAACTGACGGGCGACTATCACGAGCGAACTCGATTGGTGTCCGTCCGAATAGCGGTACTGGCCTTGGCAATTCTTGTGATCGGTGGCGGGGGACCAGCGCTTCGCAACGCTGCTGGAGGTGGGGCTGCGGGCTATCTGGTGATGGCCGTGGGCGTGTCGGCGTTGATGTGCGGGGCAATGCTCTGGGCGGTATTCGGCGCGGCGCGGCGCACGGTGACACGCGCCGATGCCCCGGTGGGCTCATTGCTCTCGCAGTATCGCGACGGATTCGACGCAGTTCGCAGTACGCGATCGTTCCGTTTGCTCGTGATCGTGTTTGTCCTGCAAGCCCTCGCGACGGCCGTGATGTTGGGCGGTGCCCAGTATCTCGCGACGTATGTCATGGGGAACGAAGACGCCATCACGTGGCTGTTCGCGGCGTTGGTCGGCCCGGCGCTGGTCATCATGCCGCTGTGGTACCGCTATTCCCATCGCCACGGCAAGCTCCGCGGATATGTTGTCGCATCGACGGTCTTTGTTGTCGCCACACTGCTTTTGGCGTTCGCTGCAGTTGACGCCGGAGCGTGGATCTACGGTGCGGTCGGACTGGCGGGCGTCGGCTACGCCGGAATGCAGGTATTTCCGTTGGCCATGCTTCCCGACGTAATCGAAGACGATGCCCGCATCGGCGGACGCCAACGAGGCGGCTCGCTCAGCGGGATCTGGACGGCAGCAGAAACCGCGGGTCTTGCACTCGGACCAGCAGTGTTCCTGCTGTTTCTGGCGTCGACAGGCTTTGTGTCCTCGCAGGCAGGGGAGACGGTTGACCAGCCGGACTCCGCAATCACCGGCATCGCCCTCGGATTCTCTCTGGCCCCGGCCGCTCTGGTCGCGATCAGCCTTGTCGTCTTACGCGCATACAGCAGTGAACAGGAGCACGATGACCGCCAGTGACACCAACTCTTTTCTTGGTAATACCTCGATCGAGCAACGGTCTGCGGAAGTGCTGGAGAGACTCCGCAGCCTGCGTGAACAGGACGCCCCCACCCACGGTGGGCGAGTTCTGTCTTACGTGTACGACAGCGGACTGGCCGCGCTTGATCAGTTGGCCACGGACGCAGCGCAATTAGTACAACCCGTCAACGGGCTTGATCCCACGGTGTTTCCGTCCACCGCGGTGATGGAACGAGAACTCGTCGGGTTTGTCCGCGGATTCCTCCACGGAGATGGCGATGTTATCGGCAACGTCACCAGCGGTGGCACCGAAAGCTGTGTGCTGGCCGTCAAAGCCGCCCGCGACCTGCGCGGACTTCCGCCGGGAGAGGGATCGATAGTCCTGCCTACTACCGCTCATGCTGCTTTCCACAAGGCGGCGCACCTACTCGGACTCGAACTGATTCTCGTCGCTGTCGATCCCAATTCCGGTCGTGTGCGCGCCGCCGACATTGGATCGGCTCTGCGCAGCGACACGGTGCTGATCGTGGCGTCGGCACCGAGCTATCCGTTTGCTGCTCTAGACCCGATCGTCGAGATCGCGGAAATTGCTCGCACACAGTCGGTTCCGTTTCACGTCGATGCCTGCATCGGAGGGTTTGCCCTGCCCTGGTGGGGTGAACTGCCGGCCTGGGACTTCCAGGTTCCCGGTGTCACCAGTATCTCGGCCGACGTACACAAGTACGGCTACTCGCCAAAAGGTGCGTCGGTTCTTCTGTACCGGGGGCGAGATCTGCACCGTAAGCAGTACTTCGGTCTTACAGCGTGGCCCGGATATCCCGTGGTCAATCCGACACTGATGGGGTCGAAATCCGTTGCCGCCCTGGCTGGAGCCTGGTCCATCACCCAAGTGCTGGGCGAATCGGGTTACGCCGACCTGGTTGCGCGCGCTCACCGGGCAACTGCCTCGCTCGTGGACACGATTGGCGGCATCGACGGTTTGCGCGTCGTCGGAACGCCGGTCGGCCCACTCTTCGCAGTAGCGGCGGATGTGGGAGTGCCGCCGGACCGCCAGGTCGATCCGCATCGCTGGGCCACCGCCGTCGGAGTTCGAGGGTTTGTGCTCCAGGGGCAACCTGCGTCGACGCAACCCGACGGCACTGCATTGCCGCGAACCACACATCTCACGATCACACCCGTCACGGACAGTGTGCTGACCGAGCTGACCACGGCATTGTTGTTGGGGGCCGACGATGTTCGCGGCCTTCCCGCGGCCGGGCCGCCGCCCGCGCTGGCCGAGCTGGCCGGCGCGTTCGAGCGCGGTGACGTAAGTGTCGACGACGTTCGCGCATTGCCGAGTGAGGCTGTTGCGGCAGCGCTCGTGTCGGCGGGGCTGGATCCGAAGGGCGCGGGCGACTCGCCCCTCGACATGGCTGCGGTCCTCGCCGCCGTCGAGTCCTTGCCCCGCGAGGTCACGACGCGACTGCTGGTGGAGTTCCTGGCTGGACTCGTGGAACCCTGATTCGAACGGCTTGCGTCGCATCAAAACCTCACATATGCCGCGAAATTTCGCTGTCCCGGGCGTAGATTTCGAGTATCGGAGGCTGTCGTTTCGGGGAAGGGACGAATGGGTGACTGGTGCCGCAACCAAGGTTCTGACACTGTTCGAGGAATTGGTGGGGATCGAACTCCCAATCCAGGTGCGCTGTTGGGACGGTTCCCAAGCCGGCCCTCCCGACGCAGCGGCCCGGGTCTTTTTCCGGAACCGACGCGCGCTGCGGAGGGTTCTCTATTCGCCGAACGAATTGGGTTTGGCGCGGGCGTACGTCTCCGGAGACTTGGACGTCGACGGAGACATCTTTGCGCTGCTGGATGTTCCGGATCTTGTTTCGCGGATTGGTGAGCATCGCCTGGCCGGGATGTCGGCACGCACGATTGCCCGGTCGGTGGTGACTTTTGTCGGCTTGGGCGCGGTCGGGCTTCCGCCGTCGCCGCCCGAGATCGAGATGCGCTCCAAACGGGGAAAGCGCCACAGCAAGTCTCGTGATTCGGCGACTGTCTCTCACCACTATGACGTCGGAAATCGTTTCTACGAGCTGTTTCTCGGACCGAGCATGGTCTATTCGTGCGGGTACTGGCCGGACGGCACTGTGTCACTCGAGGACGCGCAGCGAGAGAAACTTGATCTGATCTGCCGGAAGCTGGATTTGAAGCCGGGAATGCGCCTGCTCGACGTCGGGTGTGGGTGGGGATCGATGGCACTGCATGCGGCGCAGAATTACGGCGTCGACGTTGTCGGTGTTTCGCTCAGCCGCGAACAGGTGGAGTACGCCAAGGCTCGGGTAGCGGACGCGGGATTGACCGAACATATCGAGGTTCGGGTGCAGGATTACCGCGACGTGGATGACGGCCCGTACGACGCTATTTCGAGCATCGGTATGTCGGAACACGTGGGTTTGGCGAACCTGCCGGTCTATGCGGCACACCTGCACGGGTTGCTGAAGCCGGAGGGACGCTTTCTCAATCACGCCATTGCTTCGGTGAAGTCGTTGCCGGACAAGGTTGTCGGCGCTCCTGGTTTCATCGACAGATACATCTTCCCGGACGGTGAGATCCTTCCGTTGAGTAAAACGGTTGACGCTCTGGAGCGTTCAGGATTCGAGACTCGGGACAGTGATGCGCTGCGCGAACACTATGCGCTGACACTGCGTGCGTGGGTGGCGAATCTGCGGGAGAACTGGGACGCTGCTGTTGCCGAGGTCGGCGACGCGCGGGTCCGTACGTGGTTGTTGTACCTTGCGGCCAGCGCTCTCGGCTTCGAGGAGGCGCATCGACTGACCATTCATCAAGTGCTGGCGGTGAAACCCGGTGAACGAGGATCAAGTGGCATGCCGCGATCGCGGCGCAACTGGTATCGCTGAGCCGGATCGCGGGCGCGTTCGATGCGTCGATGGTTGACTGAGCGGGTGAACGAGCCATTGCAGGATTTGCCGATTCCGGGAAACCAGAGCGGCTTGGGTGCCGGGCCCGCACTGCGAGTCACCGCGGGACTGGTGCTCGGCATTGTCGCGGGAATTGTCATGTGGATAGTGGGCTTTCCGCGGTTCTCCTTTCTGATCGGCTGGAATGTGGCGGCGCTGGTGTTCACGGTCTGGACGTGGATCCTGGTGTGGCCGTTCGACGCTGTGACGACGGCCAGTCACGCGACTCGTGAGGAACCGGCACGCAATGTCGCACACCTTCTCGTTCTCGCTGCAGCGGTGGCCAGCCTGGTCGGTATCGCGCTCCTGCTTGTTGCCTCACCTGACGGCCGTCGATACCAAGTTGTCGCCGCGTCGGTTGCGGTTGTCAGCGTTGTCATTTCGTGGATAGCTGTGCACACGCTGTTCGCTCTGGGATACGCCCGGTTGTACTACACAGGTCCGGACGGTGGGATCGACTTCAATCAGGAAGAACCGCCGCGGTACAGCGATTTTGCCTATGTCGCCTATACCGTGGGTATGAGCTTCGCGATCTCGGACACCAATTTGCAGTCGTCGGACATGCGGGCAATGGCGCTCGGCCACGCGTTGCTGTCTTATCTGTTCGGCTCGGTCATCGTCGCGTCGGTAGTCAATTTGATCGCCGGATTATGAGCTGCCACCGGTAAGTCAGGCCGCGGCGCGGCCGATGCTCGACAGGAAGCCTGCCGCCCCGAAGAACAGTCCGGCAAAAACACGGTTGGTGATTCTCTGCTGTTTCGGTGACCGCATGAGCCGCAGGACCCGAGCCGCAAGTCCGGTGTATCCGGTCATCACGACGACATCGACCGCGCACATGGTCGCCGCGATGATCAGGTACTGCGGTACCAGTGGCGCGTTCGGATCGAGGAACTGCGGAAGAACTGCGAGCATGAACACCACGGCTTTGGGATTGCTGGCATTTACCAGGAACCCACGCACCATCATCATCGGACCGGAGCGCCGCGCGGCTTCGGAGTCGGTGGTTATCTCGCTGGGAGCGGACCGCCACTGCCGCACTCCGAGATACACCAGGTAGGCGACGCCCAGCCATTTGATGATCGAGAACGCCGCCGTCGAGTTGGCGAGGATCGCGCCGACGCCGGCCGCGACGATTCCGATCTGCAGGAGAAGTCCCAGTTGCAATCCGAGAATGTTCCAGTAGCCGCGACGGAGTCCGACGGCCAGACCGGAGGACATCGAGGCGATTGCCCCGGCGCCGGGGGACAGACTGATCACCCAGCTTGCGCCGAAGAATGCCAACCAGACGTGCCAACTCATACTTTTGCCTTTCGGCTGGGAAGGTATGCGGCCCGTGATGGTGACGGGACTCCGAAGAAGTGTAGTTGTACGTGTTGGTGGGTTCGGAGTGGTACCGACCGTTCCGGCACGGTACATTCGTTCTTGTTGTCTGAATATTTGCCAGGCGGGGGATCGGCGTGATGAATTTTGGCGGTGACGCAGGGCCGCGTTCGTTGATTCGTAATCAGATCGAGGTTTCCGAAACCCGTATGCGTTACGGGATCGCCGTGCTGGTTCCCGTTTTTGCTCTTGTCGGGGTGTGTGCTGCGTTTTCCGATGAAGGTCAGAACAATGCGTTCCGGAGAATTGTTGCGGTGCTGGTCCTCGTCAGTACTCTTCCGGCAGCGTATCTGGTCAGTCGAATTCGATTCGGCATCATCTGGTGGAACCGGGATATGGGGCATCATTCCGTTCCACGGGCGAGCACGTACTTCGTTCTCTATGCAGATTTGGGTGTGACCGTAGTACTGGCGACGTTCGCCAATCACGAATTGGCGCTGTACGGGACAGCTCTGTTTGCGGTGATCAGTGTGTACGTGGCGCATTTTGTCCGGTGGGCAGAGACCGTGGTGCACATGGTCTTCACGAGTTGTGTGATCGCCGTTTTTGCCGTTCTCACGTGGCGTCAGGGATACCACGATATTGCGGGAATTCTTGCGAGGGCGGCAACGTCGGTGATCGCTGTCAATGCGACGCTTGTCCTACTCAGGTCGTTCTCGGCGGGCATGCTGACGTCGTACCGCACTCAATTTGCGAATGCCAATCGTGATCCGTTGACCGGACTCCTCAACCGGCGAGGCTTCGAATTGTGGATGCAGATTGCGGAAGAGCGTGGGCCTGGTCGATCCGGCGTGCTACTGCTCGACATCGACAACTTCAAGGCGGTCAACGACGGGTCCGGTCACGACGGCGGTGACACGGTGTTGCGGTTGCTTTCGCGCAGACTCGAACGAGTCGTCGGGGTGGACGCGGCAGTAGCTCGAACAGGTGGCGATGAGTTTGCTATCGCGGTGCGCGGCGATATAGCAGGGCTCACCCGACTTGCAGAAGCGATTCGGGGGGAGGTCGCCGTGCGTTCCGACGACGTTCCGATCACGGTCAGTATCGGTGTTGCACAACTCGCGTCGGGCGCGCACGGGAAACTGACGGGGCAGGAACAGATCAAGGAGGCTTTGTCTCGTGCAGACAAAGCGATGTACGAGGCGAAGTCGGACGGTCGCAACCGCGTCGTGGCTGATGTGTCAGCGCAGTAGTCCACACTGAGCCACATTTCCAGCGCCGCTCGTCCCGTCGATGCGATGATCGATTGATGAGTGAATTTCCGGTTCTGGACCTGACGCCCGACGAATTGTTGACGACAACGCGCACGGTACGAAAGCGCTTGGACCTGACAAGGCCCGTTCCTCTGGATCTGATCAAGGAATGCCTGGAGATCGCGTTGCAAGCTCCGTCGGGATCGAACCGCCAGGGATGGCAATGGGTGGTGGTGACCGACCCCGAACTGCGTCGACAGATCGGCGACATTTACAAAGACGTCACGGAGAGCTATTTGGCGTCGCAGGGGGCTCCGGCGCAGTTGTTCAGTGACGATCCGGATCGGGCTGCAGTCCAAGCGCGTGTCGGAAGTAGTGCCGAGTGGCTCGGCCAACACATGGGTGAAGTTCCGGTGCTGATGATTCCGTGCATCAAGGCGGAGCGGACCTTGCCTGCCGGTAATCAGGCGGGACTCTGGGGATCGTTACTTCCCGCGGCGTGGAGTTACGCATTGGCGGCGCGCGCCCGCGGATTGGGAACGGCGTGGACAACACTGCACCTTGCGCGCGAAGCCGAAGTCGCAGAAATCCTGGGAATCCCGGCGGGCTTCCACCAGGGCGCGCTGGTACCCACCGCGTACTTCACGGGAGAGACCTTCAAACCGGCGGCACGCGAGCCGATCGACAACATTCTGCACCTTGACCGATGGTGAACCTCGAGTACTCGGCGATCTGCTCGCTCGACGGCTATGTCGCCGACGAGGAGGGGAACTTCGACTGGGCAATGCCGGACGCCGAGGTACACGGCTTTGCCAACAACCTCGAACGCGACGTGGGCACGCAGCTGTACGGGCGCCGGATGTACGAGATCATGGCGGCGTGGGAAACGATGGCGGATCCCGACCCGATTGCCGAAGACTTCGCTCGGATCTGGCGCCGAGCGGACAAAGTTGTGTACTCGACGACGCTGGCGGAGCCGTCGACTCAGCGAACCCGTATCGAGCGGACCTTTGACTCCGAAGCCGTGCGGGCGATGAAAGCAAGGGCGACGCAGGATATTTCGATCGGTGGTCCCACACTGGCAGCTCATGCGCTGGCCGCCGGTCTGGTCGACGAGATTCACCTGTTCCTTTGCCCCGTGATCGTCGGTAGCGGACTGCGCGCATTGTCTGCCGACGTTCATGTCGACCTCGAAC
This sequence comes from Rhodococcus globerulus, assembly GCF_019334125.1. Classification (NCBI taxonomy): domain Bacteria; kingdom Bacillati; phylum Actinomycetota; class Actinomycetes; order Mycobacteriales; family Nocardiaceae; genus Rhodococcus; species Rhodococcus globerulus. The sequence goes on along the minus strand of NZ_CP079698.1, from coordinate 1,345,604 downwards.
TGATGGAGCAGAAGGCGTTTCGGAGCGGAGTTGTCTATCTGCGATACAGAGTGAGGTAGGGACTGAGTCAGGACAGCGATACGGGCATGATATCTGCCACGATGACGTGAATGAGGCCGTCGCGAATCTCGAATGTCTCCCGGATCTCGACCGTCATCAAGCGTGTGTCGGCAACGCCGGCGTCGAGGAGATAGACGGCGGTCACGACGTCCCCCTCTTCGGTCATTCGAAGATCACGCACGGACTGAATCACGGTGTACTGCACACCGTGATCGAGGTCGGCGCTCAACTGAGGGCCCGAGAACCCGGTTTGGATGCCTGCTTCGACGCGCGTGGCGTCCGGCGCGAAGTGCACGTCGGTGACGTCGTGAGAGACCAACGCGTCGATGTAGGCCCGGGCTTCTGCCTCACGGGGTGAGTCCGGTGCGGCTTGGGCAAGTGAAGCACCGGTAAAAATCATTGCTGCAGAGATGGCTGCAGTGGCGACGGTCTTTCCGAACGTGGACATGAGTTCCTATCGCGTGGTGTTGGTGCAACTGAGTGGGGGATCGACAAGCGAGCAGAATGCGGGCGCTTTCACGGGTACGTATTCCGGCCCGACGCCGTTGTTTTCGATGATGTTCCGGTACGTCTCCACGCCGTCGGTGGGGGTACGGGTGAGGGTGGGATCGGTCAGGACGTCGACGGTGTACAGACCGAAACGTGGCCGGTACGAACCCCATTCGTAGTTGTCGGTGATGGACCAGTAGTTGTATCCGATAACGTCGGCGCCGTCCTCGCGGGCGCGTTCCATCCAATAGACGTGGTCGCTCAGATGAATCGAGCGCGTGTACCCGTCGAGGCGAGGATTTCCGTTGTCCGTGGGCATTCCGTTCTCGACGATGTAGAGGGGGAGTGCCGGGTACTTGCGCGAATAGCGCATCAGTGCGTCGTACAAACCCTCGGGCTGTGGTGTGACGTTGTAGAACTCGTCGATCGCGGCGTAGGCCGCGGTCGGGTTGTCCAGTGCCACACCGTAGTAGTAGTCGATACCGAGGAAATCGAGCTTGTCGTTGACCCGATCGGTGAACACGGAGTCGATTGCCTCCGAGACACCCGGAATGAACGCGAAGTTGCTGCTGACACGAGCGCCCGGGTCGAGGACGTGGATGCGGTCGTAGATCGATCGGTGCACCCGAACCAATGCGTCGAACATCGAGGGTGCCTGGGGGAGAGTGATTCCGCCGTACGTCAACTCACGCTGCACGTACACCGTCGGTTCGTTGATCGTGATCCACAATGCGCCGACCCCCGAATATCGCGTGACCACCTTCTCGGCGTTGGTCAGCCAGTCGGCTTCGGTTTTCGGGTTTGTCCACCCACCTTGATCGACGACCCAACCCGGATATACCCAGTGATCGAGAGTGATCATCGGCGTCATTCCGCGGGCCAGGATATGCGCGACGACATCGTCGTAGTATCCGAATTCGGTCTCGTTCCACGTTCCGGGTGAGGGTTGCACCCGCGCCCATTCGACGCCGAAGCGGAACACTCGCGCGCCCAGATCTGCCGCGCGGTCGATGTCCTCGGTGAAGCGGTGCCGAAAGTCGACCGAGTCGCCGATGGCGTCGTGGGTGCGACCCGATGCGGAGTACCTCGACCAGTTGCTGTCTGGGGAGGAACCCTCCGACTGAAAACCGGAAGTGGCAACGCCCCACAGGAACTCCTCCGACGGGGTTTCCGATGCCTGCGCCGGCGATGCCGCCGCCCCGATCACGAGGGCGAGTAGGGCGGCGGCAATCGACCGTGACGTGACTCCCATGATGGGAGGTTAGGTCATACAGGTGTCCAGAAAGGTGGCTTTTGCAGGATCAGAATTCAATCGTCATCGGACCGGGAGTCCACATACCTGAACGTTGCACGCGGGATTCGTCGAGTTCCGCGGGTACCGCCGCGGGATCCAGTCGAGTGTATTTCTCGATCGAACCCCAGTCGCGATCCCAGTCGTTGTCGAGATACGACGGTATGGTCTGCGCACTGACGAGGAGATCGATCCACCCGAGCGGACCACCACCGAAGTGGTCCTGCCACGCTGTGGTCACGAGTGCGCCGCTGTGATCGGGCAGGATGCGGTACTCGGGAACCTCGGCAACGCCGACGCGATGATCGAACGGCCGTTGGCACGGGAAGGCCAGACCCACAGCCCAATCCAACATCACGGGAGCGTCGGAACCGACAACGTCCTGCAGTTTCTGTGTTTGCGGTACACGCGGCGGAGTAACCGCTACCCATTGATCGTCCTTGCTGTCGAGATCGCTGACAACAAGACGAATGGTGTTGGCTTCCACAGGAATCTGGTCGAGAGGAACGCGAAGGTTGCGCCACGACGGCGACGGGCCGATGTCGAGAGGTGCGATTCGGCCACCGATTTCGACGTCATCGGCACCTCGCGCGGTGCCGTATTCGACCTCGACGTTCTGCCCGTACGTGACGATGCCGTCGGTGTCGACGGATCGGACGCGTCCGGCTGCGGCGATGGAAATGATGTCGCCGCGGGTGCCGCTGTCGCTGAGGTCGGGAAGTTGGTACCACCCACTGGTCAGGGTGCCCGGTGCGGCTTGGCCGTAGCTGCCCATCACCGGAGTTGTGGCGGGATCGAGGCCGAACGGCAACGCGACCGAACTGCCGTTGACGCCGGTCACTCCAGCGCCACCACCGGTTCCGGCGGAGTTTCCGGCCGTGGTCTCGTCGCTGTCGACAGTGTTGGCACCACCGGTGGCGGTCGCTTCCTCGTCGGCGCTGAGGTCGCCGGCAACACCGTTCGGATCAAATCCGGTGGCGCCGCCGGCTGAAAGTGCGGTTGCGATGTCGCCGGACAACGGAGCCAGCATCGATGCGTTCGGATCTGTTTCGAGCAGGACGTCGTTGGCTAGTCCACAGGGTTGTCCGAGCACCGCGTCGACGTTCGCGCGACCCACCGAATAGGCCGGGTACTGGCTGATCACGCCCTTGGACATCGAGAGAACTTCGAAGAGAACCATGGCACCGGCCGCGACGGTCAGCGGTGAGATGGCCAGCAGGCGAGCCTGACGCGGCGACATTTCCTTGCCGACGGTGTACGGCTCACGGAAGAAGAACCACGCGGCGACCCCGAGCATCAGCACGGTCAGCCCGAGTAGAACGGTGCTCGCGCCGAGCCCACTGATCGATACGGGTTTGTCCCACCAGGGAACGCTGTAGCTCGAGACGTAGTAGTAGCTGTTGCTGCCGGTGAACGCCACTGCGAGCAGGAACAGCACGCCTGCGGCGAACAGCGCGCGATTGCGCGGGGAACGCAGAAGGGTGGTTCCGACCGCAACTGCCGTCATCATTGCGAGAATTGCTGTCAGCCCCGCGAAGATCCCGAAGTGGTGAGTCCACTTGGTGGGCGAGAACATCAGCAGCGGCAGCGCGCCGATGGTGAGACCGACAATTCGCCGCGGCGGGCCGGCGGCCAATCCGGGGATGCGGCCGCCTTTGCGGAGCATCATCGCGGTGCAGACTCCAAGGCACAGGAACATGACAAACACGCCGAAGCGCCGTGTCAGTGATCCGTCGACGGAGATGTTCAGCAGGTACTGGTAGCGCAGATATTCGTCGAACCACGGGGCGTTCGGTGAGATCGAGTGAACGCGCTGCATTTCGATGACGGCGGCCAGGCTCTGATCGCCGAAGGCGGGGATGAGAATCGACAGTCCTGCAGCAAGAAGCGGTCCGACGGCAGCGAGGTAACCGGTGGTCCGAGCGCGTTCGACGATGATGCCGATGACGGGACGGATGCCGGCGATCAGCGCGGCGAAGCAGATCAGCCCGGACGGACCTGCCGTCAACGTGAACCCGGCAATCAGAATTGCGACGGCAACCGGCAGGAGTCGACGTGTCGCGATGGCGCGTTCGATCGAGCACCACGTCAGGAGAACGCCGAGTGCAACAATCGGTTCGGGGCGCAATCCGTTGTTGAACGGGAGCCAGAATGCGAGAAAAACGAGCGCGCCGGTCCAGAGAGCAAGACGGTTTCCGCGGATTGCTGCGCCGAGGCGCGGGGCGACCTCACGACTGATGACAAGCCACGCGACGACGCCGGCCACCAGTGCCGGTAGCCGGACCCACGGGCTTGCCGGACTGATGTGCGCGAGTAGTCCGAGGATGTTGTAGTAGGGAGTTCCGAACGGTGTTTCCGGGACGGCGAACCAGCGGAAGTAGTTCGACATGTACCCGGATTGCTCAGCTGCCCTGGCCATCGTGAACTGGTAGCCGTCGTCAGTTGTCGTGGCTCCGATGAAGTGCCACAGCACCAATGTTCCGATGACAACACCGTCGACGCGGGTGAATTTCCACCACCTCGTCGGCAGAAATTTGCGGCTGTGACGGCCGTCGAGATTGTCGAGGCGGTGCAACGCGACGAGCGAGATGATCGCGGTCAGCGCACCGAGAATCATGGCGAGCGTTTTGATCGTCGACGGGCTCGACGTGAATCGGGAGTCGGAGACTATCGAGACGTCCAATCCGGCGGCAGCGGTGTTCAGGTCGCTGAACACGCCGACAACTTGCGGCCGGTGGTCACCATCGAGAATCCGTGGCTCTGACCCGGTGACGGAGACCGTCGTCCGGGTGGGCTCGGCGAGCACCGTCAGCGCGCAACCGCCGGGGAGTTCGTCAAGCGGTCCCGAGAACACAACCTCGTCCCGCAGGATCGCGTCGACGCGTGCGGGTGCGTCTGCCGATGCGGGCGACACCGTAGCGACAAACCCGTAGCGACGCGCATCGGCGGCGCTTGCGGGCGCGGTAGATACGAGGGTTCCACCCGTTGCTGCCAGCTCGTTTATCGACGCGCACGGAATGGAGGCCTCGAACCGCTGCGGTGTGTACGAGACGAGGGGGGATTCGACGCTGGTCGTCGAACCGGCCTGTGGCCAGTTGATGCCGGCCGTGTCCTGCTGGATAGGCAGGAACGGTATGGAAACACACGCGAGGATTCCGAGAATGGAGGCAACGATTGCCACCATCCTTGCGTGCGACTGCCGTGCGGCGCGCTGCGGAATCGGCGGGTTGGGAGGTGCGGCCACGGCCACGTCACTGTCTGTCACGACTTTCGACCCTAGCGGTGCGTGACGCGTTTGTTATAAACACAGCGACCTTCGAAATGTCGGATGTGGAATTTGCCTAATCCCGCGACGCCGATCGACCGTGACCGCCGCCACTGGCGGCGATGGCGGGTGGTCGCTGAGCGCCGCAGGTGGACCGGTGCTTAACAGGGTGCGACTATCCTGAATAATTGACGTCAGTTCTGTGTTCTCTCCGCGAGACACAGGTCCCCCGTTTGCGTACGAGAGGAACTCTCATGCTTGCCCGCACCGACCTGCGTGGTCGTACCCCATCCACGGCCGAACTTCGTGCCGCGCTTCCGCGAGGTGGAGTGGATGTGGATGCGGTGCTGCATCAGGTTCGCCCGATGGTCGAGGCCGTTCGCGATCGCGGCGCAGAAGCTGCTCTCGAGTTCGGCGAGAAGTTCGACGGCGTTCGTCCCGGGTCGGTTCGTGTGCCCGCAGCTGAGCTCGAGCGCGCACTTCGTGAACTCGACCCGGCAGTCAAGGAAGCCCTCGAGGTTGCGATCGAGCGCACTCGCAAGGTGCACGCCGATCAGCGTCGCAAGGACACCGTCACCGAGGTCGTTCCGGGTGGCACGGTCACCGAGCGTTGGGTTCCGGTCGAGCGTGTTGGTCTCTATGTTCCCGGCGGCAATGCCGTGTATCCGTCGAGCGTTGTCATGAACGTCGTCCCGGCTCAGACCGCCGGCGTCGGATCGTTGGTTGTCGCTTCGCCGCCCCAAGCTGACTTCGGCGGATTGCCGCACCCCACCATTCTTGCCGCAGCAGCCATGCTCGGCGTCGACGAGGTGTGGGCCGTCGGCGGCGGGCAGGGCGTCGCCCTCCTGACCTACGGCGGAACCGACACCGATGGAACCGAGCTTGTCCCGGTCGACCTCATCACCGGTCCCGGCAACATCTACGTCACTGCGGCCAAGCGTCTGTGCCGCGGACTGGTCGGCATCGACGCAGAAGCCGGTCCCACCGAGATCGCGATCCTCGCCGACCACACCGCTGACCCGGTCCACGTTGCCGCCGACCTCATCAGCCAGGCCGAGCACGACGTGATGGCCGCCAGCGTCCTTGTCACGACCAGCGTTGAATTGGCCGACGCGGTCGACAAGGCTCTGGCCGCGCAACTCGAGATCACCAAGCACCGCGAGCGCGTCACCACCGCCCTCACCGGAAGCCAGTCCGGAACCGTTCTGGTCTCGGACGTCGCAGCCGGTCTCCGCGTAGTCAACGCCTACGCGGCCGAGCACCTCGAGATCCAGACCGAAGACGCCACCGGTGTCGCAGCTCAGGTCACCAGCGCCGGAGCGGTTTTTGTCGGTCCGTGGGCGCCGGTCAGCCTCGGCGACTACTGCGCCGGCTCAAACCACGTGCTGCCGACGGCCGGCTGTGCGCGTCACTCGTCCGGACTGAGTGTGCAGACCTTCCTGCGCGGCATCCACGTGATCGACTACTCCGAATCGGCATTGAAAGATGTTGCCGGACATGTCATCACACTGGCCAATGCGGAAGACCTGCCGGCTCACGGTGAGGCTGTGCGTCTGCGGTTCGAGGCTCTGCGATGAGTGCCGCTCCCGGAGCGTCGATTTCGGTCGACGCGCTCCCGATTCGTGAGAACCTGCGCGGTAAGTCCGCGTACGGCGCTCCGCAGTTGACGGTTCCCGTACAGCTCAACACCAATGAGAACCCGCATCCGCCGACGCAGGCGCTCATCGATGACGTCGCCGAATCCGTGCGTGAAGCGGCCAAGGAACTGCACCGTTACCCCGACCGCGACGCTGTGGCGCTGCGGACGGATCTTGCTGCGTATCTGTCGAAGCAGACGGGTGTACCGGTCACCGTCGACAACCTGTGGGCGGCCAACGGATCGAATGAAATCCTGCAGCAACTACTCCAGGCCTTTGCCGGTCCTGGACGCAGCGCGATGGGATTTGTGCCCTCGTACTCGATGCACCCGATCATCGCGGACGGCACCGATACCGAGTGGGTCGAGGTCTTCCGTCGGGATGACTTCGCATTGGACGTGGATGCTGCCGTCACCGTGATCGCGGAACGTCGACCGGATGTCGTGTTCGTGACCAGTCCCAACAACCCGACCGGCCACAGTGTCGGCATCGCGGAACTGCGACGCATCCTCGAGGTGGCGCCGGGCATCGTGATCGTCGACGAGGCTTACGCCGAGTTCTCCGCCGCCCCCAGCGCGATGACGCTCATCCACGAGTTCCCCACCAAGATCGTGGTCACGCGCACGATGAGCAAGGCGTTTGCGTTTGCCGGTGGCCGACTCGGCTATCTGGCTGCCGCCCCCGCGTTCATCGATGCATTGTTGTTGGTGCGCTTGCCGTATCACCTCTCGGTGGTCACACAGGCTGCCGCGCGCGCTGCGCTGCGTCACGCCGACGAGACCCTCGCCAGCGTTCACGCATTGTCAGCCGAGCGTGATCGGGTATCGAAGGCATTGGCGGACACCGGTTTCCGAGTGATTCCCAGTGACGCGAACTTCATCTTGTTCGGTCAATTCACCGACAGTGCGCAGGCGTGGCAGGCCTACCTCGATCGAGGTGTCCTCATTCGCGACATCGGCATCCCCGGATATCTGCGGGCGACGGTCGGACTCGAAGCCGAGAACGACGCGTTCATCAAAGCCAGTGACGAGATCGCCGGTACAGAACTCATCAACGCAGGAGAAACGGCATGAGCGATCGCATTGCGCGGATCGAACGAACGACGCGAGAATCCAGCATCGTCGTCGAATTGAACCTGGACGGGACCGGCATTGTCGACGTTTCCACCGGCGTTCCGTTCTTCGACCACATGCTCACCGCGTTGGGTACGCACGCCAGCTTCGACTTGAGTGTTCAGGCGAAAGGTGACGTCGAAATCGACGCTCACCATACCGTCGAGGACACCGCCATTGTTCTCGGTCAGGCGTTGGGTCAGGCATTGGGGGACAAGAAGGGTATTCGCCGATTCGGTGATTCCTTCATCCCGATGGACGAAACCCTCGCGCACGCGTCCGTCGACGTGTCCGGCCGTCCGTACTGCGTGCATACCGGGGAACCGGATTACATGGTGCATTCCGTCATCGGCGGGTACCCCGGCGTTCCGTACCACGCGGTGATCAACCGCCACGTTTTCGAGTCGATCGCGCTCAATGCTCGTATCGCCCTGCATGTTCGGGTTCTGTACGGACGCGATCAGCACCACATCACGGAGGCCGAGTTCAAGGCTGTTGCTCGCGCTCTGCGTGAGGCCGTCGAGCCGGATCCGCGCGTGAGCGGCGTGCCTTCGACGAAGGGAACTCTGTGAGCGTCCTCTTTACCTATCTGTTGTTCATCGGCGCGGGAATCGCTGTGGGCGGGGCCTACTCGATGTTCAAGGTGAACAAATTGGCGTCGGGAATCCTTCTGGCACTGGCAATTCTTGCAGCGGTAGCCGGCGCGCTGCGCATCTGATGGTCGAACGCACATCATCCCCGGGGTTACTCCGAACCCCGGGGATGATCAGTGTCCTGGTCATGGCTGCTGCTGCATTTGGTGGCTGGTCGTTACTGCTTCCGGTTGTTCCGTTGGTGGTGGCGCAGTCGGGTGGCTCCGACGCCTTGGCCGGGGCCGTGACGGGCGTCTTCATGGCGGCTACTGTGCTGACACAGTTGCTGGTGCCGCGCTTGTTGAGGACTCGCGGCTATCGTCCTGTACTCACTGCGGGGTGCCTGTTGCTCGGGCCACCGTCGCTGGTGCTGTTGATGTCTTCCGATTCGATTGCGGCGTTGTCGGTGTCGGCAGTGCGCGGTGTCGGATTCGGTTTGCTCACGGTCGCCGGCGGCGCACTGGTCGCGGAATTGGCGCCCAGGCGGATACTGGGCCGAGCTACCGGAGCCCAGGGCATCGCGATTGCAGCCTCTCAAATGGCAGGGTTGCCACTGGGTTTGGCGATAGCGGCAAGATGGTCGGCCACACCGGTCTTCGTTTTGGGCGCCGTGGTTCCGGCGCTCGCGGTAATCGCCATCACCCGCTTGCCGAAATTGCGCGCTCAGCCAACCGGCACGTCTGCGCGAGTGAGTGTGTTCACGGTGATCGTCCCCGTGGTCGCGCTTGCGTGCGTGTCAGCGTCGTTCGGCGGCTTGTCCTCGCTGTTGCCCATCGCAATTTCGGATCGTGCCGCGATCGCCGGCGTGGTGCTGGCGACGGCCAGTGGGTCCATGCTGGTGGGTCGATACTCAGCGGGATTGATCTCCGATCGATTCGGTAGCGGCAAGATGCTCGCACCGGCCTTGGTGTCGGCGACAGTCGGTCTCCTCCTGTTCGCCCTGAGTGTCGACGACGGTGCGAATGTGGTGTTGATCGGCGCTGCAGTGCTTTTCGGGTTCGGATTCGGTGCTGTGCAGAATGAATCCTTGGTCATGGCTTTTTCGGCTGCAGGTCCGAAACGCATCGGATCGGCCAGCGCGATCTGGAACATCGCATACGACGCCGGAACTGGAATCGGCGCGATTGCGCTGGGATTTGTGGCATCGGTGTCGGGATACACGTGGGTATTCATCGTCTCGGCAAGTGTCGTCGCGTTGATCCCGGCACTCGCTGTGGCCGGCACATCGATCGGCCGACGGGGCGATCCGAAACCGGACAACCACACGGCAGGTTCTAAGATCCGGAGCTATGACAACCTTTGACGACACGGTTATCGCCGGTGTGACCGCTCATATGAATGCGGATCACACGGGCGACAATCTGATGATCGTTCGGGCTTTCGCGGAGCCGACCGCGACCAGCGCGCGAATGGTGGGACTCGATTCGGTTGCGGGCGAGTGGGTTGCCGATGTCGACGGGACGGAAAAGCTCGTGAAGGTTCCGTGGCCCGAGCCGGCAGTGGACCGCGCCGCCATCCGGACGCAAGTGGTTGCTCTGTGTATGGACGCGTACAACAAACTTGGTGTCGCGAGGCCCGAGCACTGATCGCAGTAGCGTCAGACGTGCCCGATAGAGTTGGGGCATGAGCGCTTCCACGATTGCCGTCCTCGACTACGGCTCCGGCAACCTGCATTCGGCCACCCGCGCATTGGCGCGCACCGGCGCACAGGTGGAGGTAACCAGCGATCCCAAGGTGGCGCTGGCCGCAGACGGCCTGGTCGTTCCCGGCGTCGGCGCTTTTGCTGCGTGCATGGAGGGCCTGCGTGAGGTTCGGGGTGAGCGGATCATCGGTCAGCGCCTCGCGGGCGGACGGCCGGTTCTGGGCATCTGTGTCGGTATGCAGATCCTGTTCGAGCGCGGAGTCGAATTCGGCGTCGAAGCCGAAGGCTGCGGCGAATGGCCCGGCACTGTCGAGCGCTTGAAGGCCGATGTGTTGCCGCACATGGGATGGAACACCGTCGAAGCACCCGAGTCCAGCACGCTGTTCAAGGGCATCGACGCGGACACCCGTTTCTACTTCGTCCACTCGTACGGTGTGCAGAACTGGGAACTGCCGCCGTCCGAGCACATCGCTGCTCCCAAACTCACGTGGGCCGATCACGGCGGAAAGTTCCTCGCGGCCGTCGAGAACGGTGCGCTGTCCGCAACGCAGTTCCACCCCGAGAAGTCGGGCGATGCCGGTGCTGAATTGCTGAGCAACTGGGTGCAGAGTTTGTGACCGGACCTTCCGGCAAGTACAGCGGAGACAACTTCTCGTTGGCTCGTCTTGCGCTGTTCTCGCTCGGCGCAGCCGTGGCTGTTCTGGCAGTCACGACGGTGATCGTCGTTCTGGTGGATCCGACGCCGGTCGTAGGGCTCGTGATCGGCCTCGTCGGGGTTGGCGCGGCCATCGCGGCGATGGGCGTCGTGTCGAAGCGGATGACGCGAAATGCCTTCGGCGACGGTGATCAAGACCCGGCACACGGTTCAAGGTCCTGACCGACTAGGGTTATCGCACGTGAGCCTGGTCCTTTTGCCTGCTGTGGATGTTGTCAACGGTGAAGCTGTTCGCCTCGTGCAAGGAGAGGCGGGAAGTGAGACCGGTTACGGGTCGCCCCGCGACGCCGCCCTTGCGTGGCAGAACGACGGTGCCGAATGGGTACATCTTGTCGACCTCGACGCCGCCTTCGGGCGCGGATCCAACAGCGAACTGCTGGCAGGCGTCATCGGTGACCTGACGGTCAAGGTCGAACTGTCCGGTGGAATCCGTGACGACGCCTCCCTCGAAGCTGCACTGGCCACCGGCTGTGCTCGCGTCAACCTCGGCACCGCTGCCATCGAAGATCCCGAGTGGTGTGCTCGTGCATTGGCCAAGTACGGCGACAAGATTGCCGTCGGCCTCGATGTGCGTCTGGTCGACGGCCAGTACCGTACCCGCGGGCGCGGCTGGGTCACCGACGGCGGAGACCTCTGGGAAACCCTCGCGCGTCTGGACCGTGACGGCTGCACGCGTTACGTCGTCACCGACGTATCCAAGGACGGAACCCTCACCGGTCCCAATCTCGAACTTCTGAGCCAGGTGTGCGCCGTGACCGACGCCCACGTTGTTGCATCCGGTGGTGTTTCAACCATCGATGATCTGCTGGCCATCTCCAGCCTCGTTGATCAGGGCGTCGAAGGCGCGATTGTCGGCAAGGCGCTGTACGCCGGCCGCTTCACCCTTCCTGAAGCACTTGCTGCAGTTTCCGGTTAGATTCGCTTGATGAACCCGCCGCGTGACCTCGACGAACTCCTCGCGATTGCCGGTGGGCTGCTTGACGGCGTTCACGATCAGTTTGTTGCCGGTGTGGGTTCGCCGAGCGCAGTCCGTAAGGGTTGGGCCGATTTTGCCACCGAGGTGGACCTCGCGCTCGAGAAGCGGTTGTCGTCGGAGTTGTTCGATCGCACCGGGATTGAAGTGCACGGCGAGGAATTTGGCGGGCCCGACATCGAGTCCGGGCTCGTCTGGGTTCTCGATCCCGTCGACGGCACGTTCAACTACTCGGCCGGGCTCCCGCAGGCCGGAACTCTGCTGGCATTGCTCGACGACGGCGTTCCGGTCCTGGGGTTGACCTGGTTGCCGTTGATCGGACATACCTACGCGGCAAAAGCAGGCGGCCCGTTGCTGGTGAACGGCAGTGCCGTACCACCCTTGGAATCCACTGATCTGGCGTCGTCGATCGTTGCGCTGGGTGCGCTCAACGTGAAGAGTCGCGGACGAATTCCCGGCAGCTATCGGCTGGAAGTACTGGCCGAAATCAGCAAGGTGTCTTCCCGTATCCGTATCCACGGCAGCACGGGAGTTGATCTGGCCTTCACCGCGGCAGGCATTTTAGGCGGCGCAATCGTCTATGGGCACAATGCGTGGGACAATGCGGCGGGCGTTGCCCTTGTGCGCGCGGCAGGTGGGGTGGTCACCGACCTCGCCGGCAACCCGTGGACCGTAGAATCGGGTTCGGTACTTGCTGCCGCTCCCGGTGTTCACGGTGAAATTCTCGACATCCTTACATCGCTCGGTGATCCGCGCGCTTCGTCCTCAGGAGGACCAACGTCATGACCCTCGCAGTTCGTGTGATCCCGTGCCTCGACGTCGATGCCGGACGAGTGGTCAAGGGTGTCAACTTCGAGAACCTTCGCGACGCGGGCGATCCGGTCGAACTGGCCGCAGCGTACGACGCCCAAGGCGCCGACGAGCTGACCTTCCTGGACGTGACCGCGTCGACGTCTGATCGTGGCACGATGCTGGACGTCGTAAGTCGTACTGCCGAGCAGGTTTTCATTCCGCTGACGGTGGGCGGCGGTGTACGCACGGTCGAGGACGTCGACCGCCTACTGCGCGCCGGAGCCGACAAGGTCAGCGTCAACACCGCAGCCATCGCACGTCCTGAACTGCTCAAGGAATTGAGTGAGCGTTTCGGTTCGCAGTGCATCGTCTTGTCCGTCGACGCAAGGACGGTTCCGCAGGGCCAGCCGGATACTCCGTCCGGCTGGGAGGTCACGACGCACGGTGGCAAGCGCGGAACCGGCATCGACGCGGTCGAGTGGGCCGAGCGCGGCGCAGAGTTGGGCGTCGGAGAGATCCTGCTCAACTCAATGGACGCCGACGGCACCAAGGCCGGTTTCGACCTCCTGATGATCCGCGCTGTCCGTGCCGCTGTTCACGTTCCGGTCATCGCCAGCGGCGGCGCCGGTCTGGTCGAACATTTTGCGCCTGCCGTCGAAGCAGGCGCCGACGCAGTCCTCGCGGCGAGTGTCTTCCACTTCGGTGACCTGAGCATCCCGCAGGTCAAGGATGCCATGCGCGCCGAAGGGATTGTTGTCCGCTAGGTGTTTTCTGCTCGGATTCCGTCGAACATCATCCGGGTGATCGCCTGATTGAGGGCGGTGCAGTCCACGGACGACTCGGCTCGCAGTCCCTGTATGCCGCTGGCCAGCATCATGCCGTTGACGGCCTGGGCTGTATTCGCGATGTCGAGGTCGGCGCGAAGGTATCCGCATTCGACGCCGTGACGGAGATATCCGGCAGTCAGTGCCGCGGCCTGGTCGAGTAGGTCGAGCATCCGGCCCGTCAGGTCGGCGTCGACCCCCGTTGTCTCGAAGAGCAGCACCCGCGGGATCCGTGGGTCGTCGAAAAAGATACGGGGGAGTACATCCGCGATGCGGGCTACCTGAGCTCGGTACTCGTCCAAGGTGTTGGCTGCGTCCGGCGCATTGTCGGTGGCCAGTGCGTCGATGATCTTGGCAATCAGATCGTCGATGACGTGATCGATGATGTCGCGTTTGTTCTCGAAGTATCGGTAGAACGTGCCGTGGCCGATACCGAGAGTTGTTGCAATATCAGCGATTCCGGTGGCGTGATAGCCCCGTTGGGCAAAACACTCGAACGATGCGTCGATGATCTCGCGGCGTAGTTCCGCCTTTTTTCGCTCCGCTCGGGTTATGGCCTTCGTCACGCTGAAGATGATACCGTTTTCCATAACGGAATGACGTGTCAGTTTCTGATGTGCGGTTCACGAGGGGATTTCAACTGATGGCAGTGCAGTACGACGCAGTAGTGGTCGGGGCGGGCTTTGGCGGAATGGGCGCAGCCATTCAACTCAAGCGGTTGGGCCTGAACAACCTGGCGATCCTCGAACGCGAGGATGATCTGGGTGGAACGTGGCACGTCAATCGCTATCCGGGATTGGCGGTCGACATCGCGTCGGTCACCTACTCGTATTCGTTCGAGCCCAATCCGCACTGGTCGAGGCTCTTTGCGCCAGGTGCGGAGTTGAAGAAGTATGCCGACCATGTCGCGGACAAGTACGACCTACGACGCCATATGACGTTCGGCGCCGTGGTGAACGGCGCGCGGTGGGACGAGGACAAGGCACACTGGGTGGTGTCCGTGGAGGGGCAGCCTGAGATCACCGCGACCTATCTACTGACGGCGACGGGCTTTCTCTCTCAGCCGCATCGGCCGGATATCTCCGGCATCGACGAATTTGCGGGCAAGATCATTCACACCACGGCGTGGGACGATTCGTACGAACTTGCCGGTACGAAGACGGCAATCATCGGAACCGGCGCTACTGCAGTGCAACTCATTCCCGAAGTTGCGCGCCAAGCCGCGGATCTGACCGTGTACCAACGCACGCCAATCTGGGTTGTTCCCAAGCTCGACGTCCCCATTCCGTCGGCCGTCCAGAAGCTCTTCTCTCGAATTCCGTTGACCCAGCGGATCGCACGAGCTGTCAGTTCCGGAATTCTGGAAATGATCATGGTGAGCGCTGTCTTGCACTACAAGCAGGTGAAGTTGCTCAACAAGGGCGCCGCAGCAGCATCGCGTGCCTTCCTGCGGTCGCAGGTCCGCGACGCGGCGCTGCGTAAGCAGCTCACTCCCGACTACGATTTCGGATGCAAGCGACCTACCTTCTCCAACAGCTACTTCCGTACATTCACCAAACGAAACGTTCACCTCGAGACCACGTCGATCGACCACATTGCCGCCGACGGTATCGTCACTGTTGACGGTCGTAAGACCGAGATCGACACTCTGGTGCTGGCCACTGGGTTCAATCTGTGGGACGTCAACTTCCCGGCCATCGAGGTTATCGGCCGAGAGGGCAGAAATCTCGGAAAGTGGTGGCGTGACAACCGTTTCCAGGCGTATGAGGGAGTGTCGGTTCCGCATTTCCCCAACTTTCTCACCCTCGCGAGTCCCTATTCGTACAGCGGGCTGTCCTACTTCACGACTATCGAATCGCAGATGCAGCACATCGAGCGACTGTTCGGTGAATTGAAGCGGCGAGGAGCCGACACCTTCGAGGTCACCGAGGCCGCCAATACCGAGTTTCTCGACCGAATGACCGAAAACCTGGCGGACTCCGTTTTCTACGGCGGCAGTTGCCAGACCGCGCGAAGCTATTACTTCAATCAGCACGGTGAGGCGGCTATCCTGCGGCCAACATCGACGCGCAACGCATTTGTCGAGGCGAAGCGCTTCCCTCTCGAGGCCTATTCGATCTCCTGAGCTTGTTTCCTGGCCGAGGGCGACGGTGCGCTGCGGTAAAAAGGGATATCCTGATTTTGGGCTTCTCGAGATCAGTGCCAGCGAATCTTCGGGGAGGGTTGGTTGGTGCAAGGTTGATGTCGGAAATCGATCCGTTTGGTACGCAGCGTGCTGATCCGTTCAGCACGGCGCACGATACGTCGAACGTCGTCTCCGAACTGGAGATGTCGGGGCTGGAGGACGCTCGCGAGATCGGGCGTGGAGGCTTCGGCGTCGTCTATTGCTGTTCGCAGCCGCGCTTGGATCGCATCGTTGCTGTCAAGGTCCTGACCGCGAGCGTTGAACAGGAAAACGATGCTCGCTTCGTCCGTGAACAACACGTGATGGGGAGGCTGACCGGCCATCCGAACATCGTCAACGTTTTGCACGTCGGCACCACGGCAAGCGGTCACCCGTACATCGTGATGCCGTATCACCCGAGAGGATCTCTGGAAACAAGAATTCGTTCGACGGGTCCGCTGTCGCTGAACGAGACTCTTAGGCTCGGAGTGAAAATTGCCGGCGCCCTCGAAAGTGCTCATCGACTCGGGATCCTCCACCGGGACGTCAAACCTGCGAACATCCTGTTCACCGACTATGGCGAGCCGGCGATCACGGATTTCGGTATCGCGCACATCGTGGGCGGATTCGAGACGTCCACCGGTACCGTGACGGGATCGCCGGCGTTCACGGCACCCGAAATTCTCAGCGGAGAGCCGCCCAGCGTTGCGGGAGATATCTACGGTCTCGGTGCAACATTGTTCTGCGCTGTGTCCGGGCACGCGGCATTCCAACGTCGCAGCGGCGAGGAATTGATCGCGCAGTTCTTGCGCATCACGACCGAGCCGATTCCCGACCTCCGTGAACTGGGAATCCCGGAAGGGATGTCCGCGGCGATCGAGCACGCGATGAATGGCGACCCACTTCGGCGGACTGCTTCTGCCCGTGAATTCGGCGAAGACCTTCGAAAGATCCAGTCGGCTAAAGGTTTTCCCGTTACCGATATGGCGCTGCTGGCAACCGAAGCGGGTGAGGAAAGTCAGCAGAACTCCGGAGCGTCAGATGGGAATGTCCTCGTCAGATACGCAGGCTCGTCGGCGACTACCACCTCTCCGCCCCCTTCCGGCAATTTGCCGTTGGAACTGACCAGCTTCATCGGTCGGCGGCGAGAGTTGACCGAAACCAAAGCGAAGATTCTCGAATCTCGGCTGGTCACATTGACGGGTATCGGTGGCGTAGGAAAGACTCGGCTGGCGGTCAGAGTCGCAGCGGATCTGCGACAGAAATTTGACGACGGAGTGTCCGTAGCCGAACTGGGCGAACTCCAGGACGCGTCTTTGCTTGCCGATCTTGTTGCGTCCTCGCTCGGGATCAGAGACCGAACCGGCCCTCTCGACGACGTATTGGCTGACTTTCTGGCCAATCGGAACGTTCTGCTTTTGCTGGACAACTGCGAACACCTGGTTGATGCAGTAGCCGATCTGGTCACGTTTCTTCTGCGTGTGTGTCCGGAACTTCGCATTCTCGCAACCAGTCGTGAACCGCTCGGTATCGGTGGCGAGACTGTCCTTCGGGTGCCGCCGTTGTCCGTGCCCGCCCCCGACCGCGAAACGTCAATTCACGGTTTGTCCAGATTCGACGCGATCACGCTGTTCACTGATCGGGCAGCGGCGGCATTGCCTGGATTCGAGCTGACTGAGGGAAACAAGGTCACGGTTGCGAGGATTTGTCAGCGACTCGACGGATTGCCCCTACCCATCGAATTGGCTGCAGCCCGATTGCGTTCGATGTCCGTCGAACAGATCCTGGATCGGTTGACCGACCGGTTCAAGCTTCTCACACTCGGTAGTCGTAATGCGCCGTCCCGTCAACAGACCTCGAGGTTGTGCATGGACTGGAGTTACGACCTCTGCACCAGGTGGGAACAGCAGTTGTGGGCGCGGCTGTCCGTTTTTGCCGGTGGCTTCGAACTCGATGCAGTGGAAAGCATTTGCTGCGGCGATCACAGTGCGGACGAGTTGCTCGACGGAATGGCCTCGCTGGTCGACAAGTCGATCCTGATCCGCGAAGAATCGGAAACGGTCGTGCGTTTCCGGATGCTCGATACGCTCCACGACTACGGCCGCGAGAAGGCAGAGGAATCCGGCGACTACGGTTTGTTGCGGCGGCAACATCGCGACTGGTATCGAAAGATGGTGCTGGAAGCGGAAACCGAATGGATCAGTGCCCGGCAGAAGGACTGGATTGATCGATTGGGGAGAGAACAATCAAATCTCCGCGACGCGATGGACTACGCGGAGTCGACGCACAATGACGACCGCCTCGGGCTGCAGATCGCCGGCGCACTCTTCCCATTCTGGCTCTCGCGTGGACTTTTCAGCGAGGGGCGCTATTGGCTCGACCACCTCCTGGACATCGATGTCGAGCATCCGACCGTCGACAGAATCAAAGCGCTATGTGCCAGTGGCGTTCTCGCCGAAATCCAGGGTGCGCTCGATGTCGCGGCGGCGCGTGTTGCCGAAGCGGTCGAGCTGTCCCAAAAACTGGATGTGTTCGATCACCTGGACTTGTCCGAGCATCTCGACGAGTGGACCTCGCAGGCTAGGGTGATCCAAGCGCAAGGCTGCCTCGAACTGTTTCTCGGCGACACTGCGCGCGCGTGTGACTACCTCCGGAAGGCGTTGGACCTGGTCGGCACCGGCGATGATCTCGCCTTGCGGGTGTGGATTCTGAACACGCTCGGGATGGCGTACGAAGCCAATGGTGAGACGGACCAGTCGATCTCCTGTCATGAGCAGGTTCTTGCGATCACGCAGCGCACCGGCGAATCGGTGTACCGGTCCTACTCGCTGTGGTCGATGGGCGTCGCGGTCTGGCGTCAAGGAGATCTCGCTTACGCAGCGGACCTTGTCAAACAGGCATTGCGTATCGCCGAACGCGTCGAGGAACCGCTCACAGCGACGGTGTGTTTGGACGCGCTTGCATGGATTGCCGGCGCCGAACACGACGAACGTCGCGCCGTGGTCTTGATGGGCGCCGCCGAGGCGATCGTCGACATGGTGAACAGTTCTCCGGTTCTGTTTCCGAGCTTGGGAAACTATCGGCAGCGATGCGAGCAGGAAACGCTTCGTGCGCTTGGCAGCCAGGCTTTTCGCAGTGCCCGGAATCAAGGGCACGCCCTGGACTTTCACGAGTCCGTAGCCTTTGCGCTGCAAGAGAATCCGTCGGCTACCGGCCAGGAGGCCGGATTGAGTGCGCGCGAACAACAGGTTGCCGACCTCGTCGCTGTCGGCCTGGATAACAAAGCCATCGCGGATAACCTGGCAATCTCGGTTCGGACCACGCAACGGCATATCGAGCACATTCTGACAAAGCTCGGTTTCACCTCGCGCACACAACTCGCGGCGTGGGAGTTGGAGCAGCCCTCGTAGCGCTGGGGATCATGACTTGTCGCAATGGATGTAGTCGGGCGGAACCGTGCGGTACTCCCGTGCGTCCAACTGGGTGAAGCCAATGGACAAGGGGGAGTGCTGTGAGGCCGTGGGGCGCTTGTCTGTCGGTTTCTGTGGTCGCTCTACTTGGGGGATGTTCCTCGACGGTCGAGGGTGAGGCTTACCCGGTCGATTCGATCGGAATGTTCGATCCGTGCGCGGTTCTGAGTCACGATGAGCTCTTGAACTTGGGTGTTGATCCCGGCACGCAGCGTGTGGACCTCCTAAACACCCACATCGATGGATTCAACGTGTGTAGCTGGGAGGGCTCGTGGTTCTATCTCGGACTCACGTCAGCGGATCGTTCACTCGATGCTGTGGAAAAAAACTCCACGATTCGAGATTTGCGTCGAGACGAAATCGCGGGACGAAGCATTCTTGTGTACCAGGAACAGGGCGATGACGGGGATTTGGCATGCAACGTAGCCTTCGCGACAGCTCAGTCAACCGCGATGGTTCGTGTGGGTGCAAAGTTCAGTATCGACCGGCCTGAAACGCCATGCGCACTAGTAGAGCGGGCGGCGCAAACAATCGTTCCGCTGCTGTCCTGAAGGGGTGGGATTTTGTCTTGACCGAAAATCGAGTTATTGAGAGTGAGTGTGAGATCAGTGTCAAATTCGGATCAGGTTTTCGGCGTTGACCCGAATGTTGCAAAACCGCTGGCGATTGCATGTGAGGTACTGATCGCCGAGTATCGATCGTTAGTAAACGATGCCCAACACATCAAGCAGTTTGGAGGTTTCGGTACTCTGAACTCCGGTCTTGCTCTCCAAGGAAAATTTCAAGAAAAGGCTTTTGGTAGTCCAGACTCATTGGTCAACGCATTGGAAAGTCACATCGCTGCAGTCGATGGCATGCGCGCGTACTTTCAGAAGTGCATCGACAATGCAGTAACACAAGAGCAAACCAATGTTGACTCTCTCAGGGGTGTGGGTCAGACCAACTGAATTATGTTCATTATCGGACGGGATTGACACATATTGCCATACTATGTTCAACAGCTATCAATTGCAGTTCCTGTTGAACTAATTGTCAATGGTGATTCCGAAGAACGAGCAAGAAGAACAATCGATCGCCGATCTGAAAACTGCGGCGAAATCTGCAATCCGTCGGCATGGATATCTCTGGTTCGTTGGAGATTGAATGTGGTCGCGCCCTGTTCGATACGAGAAGTTACGACCGCGCAATCGTCGGACGGCAGCAGTTGGTCTGAAGGGAAGCGAACCTGACAGTGCGGTATTGCCGGCGATAGTTACGTCGACTTATGCGTCCATGTCCTCGACTTCACCCCGGCAGGAACCATGACAATCGGGTATCTGTTCTGGCGGTCCAGGCGCGAGGTGACAGAACTGTGCAGCAACTGACTCATCGCGGAAATCGGACCTCGTCGCGGCGCCCCGATCACGATGGTGAACGCGTCGTACTTCTCCGCCGTCGACACGATGAGATCTGCCGGGTCATCGTGCTTGCAGTCGTATGTCCAGTTGCCGGGGTGAGATGTCAAAGCAGAGAGTGCGCGTTCACGTTGAGTGATCATCGCGGAATTGAGGCGTTTCTCGAACTGAGGTGAATCGGTTTCCACGGGTTGGTCCTCGGCATCGATGCAGTGAACGACATGAAGTCATGCATCTTCCGCGGTGGCCAGCGAGAGGGCAAAGTCCAGCACGTCGACGCTCGACGGTTCGCTGCCGATGCCCACCACGACATGGCGTGGATTGGCGATGCCTGTTGCCGGACTCTCGAGGTGGAAGGTGTGCTCGGGGTGTGGTCCGTCATGATGCTTCTTCATCGCGAGTTCTCCTTAACCAGGCGAACGAATCTACGAATTCGGAACTTTGACAACTACTTTACGGCTGTCGCCACTGAGTTTCCGGAGGCGGATTCCGCAGGAGAGGCCGTGGGACGGTATAAACGTCCTATGAGTCTTGACCCCGCGATTGCAGCAAAACTGAAGCGAAATGACGCCGGACTGTTCAGCGCAGTCGCGCAGGAAAAGTCCACAGGCGATGTGTTGATGGTCGCGTGGATGGACGACGAAGCACTCGCTCGCACTTTGGAAACCCGTAAGGGAACGTACTATTCGCGTTCACGTCAGCAGTACTGGGTCAAGGGGGAGACGTCGGGCCACACCCAGTATGTCCACGAAGTTCGCCTCGACTGTGACGGCGATTCAGTCCTTCTGATCGTCGATCAGGAAGGCGCTGCGTGCCACACCGGCACACACACCTGCTTCGATACCGACGTTCTGCTCGCTGCAGAGTAGGAAAACTTCACCGAAGGGGAGCATTATGGCCGCGACGAAGACTCCGCAACCGCTCGACTATTCGTTTACCTCTCCGATCGAGAAGGACGGCGCGTTTGCGACGTATCTGACCGTGCCGGGGTCGGCGGACCTGCTCGGTACCCGGCGAGCAGTCAAGGTTGTCGGCACGCTGGACGGTGAGCACCCCTTCGAAGCGACCTTGATGCCCTCAGGCGACGGACCGCATTGGTTGCCACTGCGGGTAGCGCTGTGCAAAGCGATCGGTAAGAGCGCGGCAGGCGAAGAAGTGTCGGTTCACCTGCAGCAGCGTTTGAGCTGACTTTTGCCTTGATGAAGGAGCGTCATGGTCGCTGAAGCAGTTGACTCTTTGTCATTGGTAACCCGGCACCTGAGCGGGGTCAGTGGCGACGAGGGGAAAACGCGATCGCTCCACATGTCGCGTGAACTCGCGGCTCCGATCACGACGGTGTGGTCGGCAATAGCCGACTTGGATCGCATTCCACAGTGGTTCATGCCTGTTTCAGGCGACGCCCGACTCGGTAGTCGCTATCAACTCGACGGCAATGCCGGTGGTGAGATTCTGGCGTGCACCGCGCCGCACACACTGAAGATCACCTGGGAATACGGCGGTGACGTCAGCTACGTGACGATCAAATTGATCGAAACCTCCAGCGGGGAAACGCTATTCGATTTCGATCACACCGCCGATGTCGACCCGGATCGTTGGAGTGAATACGGGCCAGGTGCCGTAGGGGTCGGTTGGGACATGGGATTGCTGGGATTGGCACAACACGTCGAACAGGGAACCAACACACCACTGGAGGCGCCGGAGTGGTCGGCAAGTGACGAAGCCAAGGCATTCATGGCAGCCAGTAGTGAATTGTGGGCTGACGCCGCGATTGCTTCCGGCGACGATCCTGCGCAGGCGCGAGCCGCCGCCGCACGAACAACCGCTGCATACACCGGGTAGAGATCATCTCCGCGGACTAACATCGGAATAGTCTGGTTGTTGCGGGACTTCCGCGCCACGAGCGGAGACAACGATGGTGTACCGGCTCATCGAAAGTGCGACGGTATTCGTTCACTTCAGCTTCATTCTCTACGTGGTCTTCGGTGGTTTCGTGGCGTGGAAGTGGCGTCATACAATTGTTTTTCACCTCGTCGCAGTCGCGTGGGGTGCAGGTTCGGTCCTGATCGGATATGACTGCCCGCTCACGCATCTCGAGAACTGGGCCCGTCGGATGGCGGGAAGTTCCGAATTACCGTCCGCAGGGTTCATCTCTCACTACATTGCCGGCGTTTTCTATCCGGTCAGTATCGAAGCGATTGTCCAGGGCGTTGCCGCGACAGTGGTCGTGGGTTCCTGGGTGGGATACGTGTTGCTCGGACGGCATGTGAAGTCTGCGTCGGTAGGGGCGCAGCCACGCCGTTGATGGTGTTTTCAGGCGAGTCCGGTCTCCCACGTGAAGCCGTCCGGATCGGTGAACGGCGCCCCGTCACCAGTGATGATGATTCGACTCGATCCGCTGCCTTCTGGGGCGACGCCCGCATCCTTGGCCAGGGCCTTCCGGCCGTACAGCGCAACCGTGAGCTTTTTCGGGGGAGCTGTGAACTGGACGTACTTGCGTCCGTAGCTTTTCGACACCTCGAGACCGTGATCGACGTAGAACTGCTTACTGGCCTTGACGTCCTCGACGCCGAGCAACAGCACGAGATCTTCGATCTCCCGGGTCGCTGGGCCGGTGTTCTTCTTCGACGACGTTGCCACTTTCCAGATTGCGCCGTCGGGTGCCTGTACAACACCGCCGTATCCCCAGAACGATTTCTTGACGGGCTTCAACACTGTGGCGCCGGCTTCGAGGGCCGCATCGACGAAGGCGTCGACGATGTTCGGCTGCGACACGACAAGCGAAAGCGTGTGGCCGCGGAACCCTGTTGTCGGTGTCTCCGACGCTCGTACACTCACGCGGTCTCCGACGCCGAAAGCATCGTAAAAGGATTGGGCGGCTGCGGTATCGGGGACTTCGAGGATCACGGACTCTGCGGTGGTCATCTTGGCGCTCCTCGTTGATATGCGAGCGGACTGGGTATCACGTGGTGAATTCATGTCTGTAACGGTAGTTTCGGTGCGGAAACCAACGCTTCTCGATTCCTGATCGGTTTTGTGCGCGCTCCGGGCTGCTACGGGTTTGCCTGGATATCAACAGATCTGGTGTGGGTGTAGAGGTCGCGCAGCAGGGCGACCTCGGACAGATGATGGATCAGCTCGCGGTGGATGTGCAGCACCAGATCGGCCATCGCCAATTCGGGGTAAGGCTCCTTCGCTCCGACTAGTTCCCGCAGGCCGCTCTCGCCGAGACTCCGGACTCCGGCGAGCCAGATATCGAGCTGCGTCTGGAGTTGCTCGAGTGCCTCGGCCCCGGTGCCGGCATACTCCCAGGTCTCGTACGACGCGGCGGCAGCGCCGAAGTGTGAAGCATTCCGCGCGGCAAGCACACCGACAATGACGTGGCCGAGTCGCCACGCGATTGTCGTGAAAGGCGGTGGGACCGGCTCGGGAAAGGCGAAGTCGATCGCGAACTCTCCAGCGCCGACATGCATCGGTGCCGTCGACTGGCCGCGAGGACGGATGCTCCAGGCATTGGGCACCGGGGACCAGAAATACTCGTCGTCGGTGAGACCGTCGAGTCGAGTTTTGATCTGATGGTTCCAATGAAATTCCCACTGCTCGCGGAGCGTACGATTCCAGTCGAATTCAGTTGCGTTCATGTACTCACTCTGCCAGCGTCGCTAGCTACGTGCGTCGGAGAGCAATCACGGGAATAGTGCGGATTCCAGCCGTCTTCTCTGCGTACTCTGCAAAACCGGGATACCGCTTGGCCTGCTCGTTGAAGATCTTGTCGCGTTTGTCGCCGGTCACGTCGCTGACAGCAACCGAGTACTTTTCGGTGCCGACTTCGATTTCGGCGTGGTCCGTTGCAGTGAGGTTGTAGTACCAATCCGGATTGGTGGGGGCGCCGGCTTTGGACGCAAAGACGTAGATGGTGTCGGGGTCTTCCTCATCGGCCAGGTACATCATCGGGCTGACGAATTCACGTCCGGACTTTCGGCCTCGATGGTGGACCAACACCATCGGTGCGCCTTCGAAGGGGCCTCCCACGTGACCTTGATTTTCTCGGAATTGGGCAATGATGTCTGCGTTCCAGTCGTCAGTACTCATCGTCGTCTCCTGGTTAGGACTGTGGGGGTTTCGATAACAAAATCTTGGCACACCTTGGGATGCGAGGGGTTGTGTTCAGACATACTTGATCTATTATCTACGCATGAACGCAGATAGTCAGGTTTGTAGGCGGAAGCTTCCCGACGATCAGGTGGACCTCGTCGTCGAGGTGTTTCGGATGCTCGCTGACGCGACGCGTGTGCAGATTCTCTGGGCGTTGGTCGATCGAGAGTGCTCGGTGAACGAACTGGCGGAGCGCGTCGGAAAGCCCGCGCCGTCAGTGTCGCAGCACCTGGCAAAACTACGGATGGCTCGATTGGTGCGAACCCGTCGTGAAGGCACCACTGTGTTCTACCGCCTCGAGAACGACCATGTGCGCCAACTGGTTACCGACGCAGTCTTCAATGCCGAGCACGCCGGTCCAGGCTTGCCGGGGCATCACCGCAACGCCGGAGAACTCCGTGAGATACATCCTGAGCGCGTGCCTCGTGGAAATGAGGAGGAGGGGGCGTCATGACGCACGAACCCACTGTTGGTCACGGCCACGGCCATCCTCGCGGTGGTTTCCGGTCTGCCGTGCGTGACGTGTTTGCGCCACACAGTCATGATGCGGCCGACAGCGTCGACGACGCTCTCGAATCGAGCAGGATCGGTATCCGGGCAGTCAAGATCAGCTTGGTGGCGTTGGGAATCACTGCTTCGGTGCAAGTGGCGATCGTTGCGATCTCCGGGTCGGTGGCGCTGCTGGCGGACACCATTCACAACTTTTCGGATGCGCTTACCGCGATCCCGCTGTGGATTGCCTTTGCTCTTGGACGACGAGCGGCAACGCGTCGATATACCTACGGATTTGGCCGTGCCGAGGACTTGGCCGGACTGTTCGTCCTGGCCATGATCGCGCTGTCTGCGGTGGTTGCCGGTGTCGAGGCAGTTAGGCGGCTCATCAACCCGATCGAGATCGATCATCTGGGATGGGTTGCTGCCGCAGGTCTGGTGGGCTTCGTCGGCAACGAACTTGTGGCGTTGTACCGGATCAGGGTCGGTCGGCAGATCGGTTCCGCCGCACTGGTCGCCGACGGATTACACGCTCGGACAGACGGATTCACGTCATTGGCAGTTCTGCTCGGTGCCGGGGGAGTTGCGTTGGGATTCCCGCTTGCAGACCCGATCATCGGACTTGTCATCACCGCTGCCATAGTTGCCGTGCTCCGCAGCGCCGCTCGTGACGTGTTGCGACGTCTCATGGACGGCGTCGAACCGGAGTTGGTGGACGACGCTGAAACCGCTTTGCGTGCGGAACCCGGCGTTCTCGGGGTTCGCGGCTTGAAGATGCGGTGGATCGGTCATCGGTTGCACGCAGATGCCGAACTCGATATCGATCCATCTGCGAGTCTTGCGGAGGCCCACGCGATTGCGCACAGCGCCGAACACACATTGACGCACGCGGTTCCGAAGCTGTCCTCAGCGTTGGTTCATGCGTACCCCGCTCACACCACGCTCGACAGGCACACAACAACATGACCACTTTGTTCTGAATATCCTGTTCACTAGGGGTTTCCTCGGTACGCTACGAAGCGTCGATCGGACGTATCTCACGCCGCCACGGAACGGGGAAACCAGTGATCGCTCGGTACAGAAGGTCGCTCGTTGCCCTGGTAGTGGTGTCATTGACGGTGGCCTTGGCTGCCTGCGCAACGGGTGATCCGGTATCTGGTGCCGGCGCCAATTACGGGTCGGACGGGGCGCCGGCCGACTTCCGGGAACCGATCAAACTCAGTAGCGTGGACGGTGTTCTCGAGGTGCGATTGTCTGCGCACCAGGGATCGGTGCCGCTTGATACTGCGTCGGGAACAGTGTCGGACTTCTTGCTCTTCGGATACGACGTCATTCGTGGCGCAGCGTCTGATGGGTCGAGTTCCGGAACCGATGTGTATCCGGCTCCGACATTGCGGGTGAATCCTGGCGAGCGTTTGATTGTCCACTACGACAACGACTTGCAAGATCTCACGATCGAGGACTTCTACGATCCCGCATTCACTCCGGCGGGTGGTGAAGTACCGATCTATCCTCCGGTGCTGACGTCTGCGCCGCTCAATCTGCACACTCATGGCGTGCACGTCAGTCCGGACGGTAATGCCGACAACGTGTTGCTCAACATTCCCGCCGGGCAGGGGAATGTTTACGACTACGCGATTCCCGGAACGATGCCCAACGGTTTGTACTGGTACCACAGCCACCGTCACACGCTCACTGCTCAACAGACATATATGGGACTCGCGGGACTGCTGGAAATCGGCCGCCCCGATGGGAATTTGCCAATAGTGACGGCCAATGACATACCAGTTCGCGATATGGCACTGCAGTACAACTTCATTTTTGACCGCAAAGGCCTGGGCCGAAAACTCAATGACGCAATGTGGCCACAATTTGTCAGCACTTTGGATCCGCCGACGGGTCAGGAACTTGCCGACGGCTCGTACCGCCCTAGTCTCGCGCCGGTGAATTTCTCGGAAACCACGGAGGGCTCACAGTATTTCACCAACTGGTACAGCGGGCCCTTGTCACCGGCCAACCATCGTGGGCAGAATCAGTTTGTCCCCGCAAATCTGCAGAGTTTCGTTGGCGAATCGACGAACGTTCCGGCCGATCTGTCGCTGCCGGACAATCAACGCGATGTGCAGTACACCGTGAACGGGCAGTTCCAACCTTCGTTGAAACTGAAGCCGGGTCAGACCGAAATCTGGGTGCTCGCCAATATCAGTGACTTCGCATACATGCCGGTTACGTTGACGGAAACCGCGACAGGCCACCATCCGCGGTTCGCGATAGTGGGTCAGGACGGAAACCCGTTCTCCGAGGTCAGGCCGCCGGTGGACGGTGACGGAACCAGGCTCGTGATTCCGCCGGCGTCGCGATACGCGATTGCGGTCACGATGCCGGAGTCCGGTGATCTGGTGCTGGAAATGCCGCCGCTCGACGGTGCACAACCGGTGAGCAATCCTGGCATTCTCTACACCAACAACGGCACCGATAATCCTCCTGCTGAGCTCGGAACCGTCACTGTCGACCCGTCGGTGATCAGTTACGCCGACGGATTCTTCACCTTCCCGACCCAGCAGCTGATCCGAGCAACGCCAGACGAAGGTGAAGGCAGGACAACACCATTCGAGTTCGGTCAGAAACTTGATGCCTATACGTCTTTCGTGGATACCGCAGCAGCGAATCCCGATGTGACCCGCAACCTGACTGTCTCTGGTGGATTCGGAAACAACAAGGCCAGTAACAGTGACCCGAAAGCCTTCACATATGAGTTCGCCGACAACACTTTCCCGAACATCCCCTTGATTCAGCCGCGGCTGAACTCGGTCGAGGAATGGACAATCACAAACCTCAACAATGACGAGCATCCAATGCATATCCACGTCAATGACTTTCAAGTGATGGAGGTTGTGGATCCTGTTGCCGGGACCACAACCGGGGTGCAGCAGTGGGGGATCGACAACGTCAACGTGCCTGCGCCTGTGACGGACGAGAATGAGAACGCGCTCGTACCGGCGTCGGTGACGCTGCGAACCAAATTCACGGAATATACGGGGACTTTTGTGATCCATTGCCATCGGCTCAATCACGAGGACAACGGGTTGATGGCGACGGTGAACGTGATTCCCGAAGTGTCGACGTATGCGGTTGCGGTGCCCGGTTCGCCCGGCGTGCCTGCAACAGTGCAGATCTTCGACGCGAACGGCGACGCGTTGCTCACAACCGTGACACCGTTCCCGTCGTTCGAGGGAACTCCGAGTGTGGCGATGGCAGACGTCAACGGTGACATGGTGCTCGACCTCATCGCTGGAACCGGAGGTGGAGTGGCACCGGAAGTCGTGGCGTACAACGCGGTCGACGGGCCACCGTTCACCGACGAACTGGCACGGTTTGCTCCTTTTGATGCGGGTTTCCGTGGTGGTGTCAACGTCGCCGGCGTCGATATCGACGGAAATGCATTGGCGGACAACATTATCGTGGCCTCCGGCCCGGGTATGGAATCGCAGGTCAAGATCTACTCCACCGTACTGCCGACGGACAAGAAGTCGGCGCCGGCCGAATTCGGATCGTTCATCCCATATCCGGGTTCGAGCAGCGGAGTCACCATTGCCACGGGAATGGTCGACGCGCATTCCGGCCGGGCGAGCATCGTGACTGCTCCCGGCCCCGGCGACGAGCCGTTGGTGAAAACGTTCCGGTATGACCTGTACGAGCCGACAGCAGCCGCCGGAAAGACCGACGAACATGAAGGACACACAGGTGGGCCGGTGGCGACCTCGCAGTTCTTGGCATTCGATCAGAGCTATCGAGGTGGGGTATCACTGTCGACCGGTTGGGTGGCCGGTGCGGAAGGCGGCGCGAAATCCATAGTCGCCGGGATGAGCGGCGGAGACGGAACGGTGCGAATCTTCTCGAGCGGATCACGCCTCGACGGATCACCTGAGATGTATCTGGAAAGCCCCGACCACCACTCAACCGACGTTGCCTTTCGGGAGATTGCGTCCTTCGATCCGTTCGAGGGGCTCTCCGGCGTGAGCGTTGCGACTACCAGCACCACAACGGGGGCGGATTTGCTGATCAGCGGTAGCGGAGCGAGTGCCGAAGTTCGGAAGTTCTCTCTGGGACGTGCAGATCCGTCTGCGACGACGCTTACGCCTAGCCTGATCGGAACATTGCCGCCCTATGCGAGTGGGATCGGAGCGTTGCCGCTAGGAGGTCGCTAGTGCGTATGTCGAACGTTGAATGCTGTTGCATGTCAGAAGTTCTCGAGCGTAGATCTCCTTAAGCCTGCCCGAAATGCCCCTTGAATCGAATGGTTGTTCGAGTATAATTGGGTCACGGGTGGGGAGGCCTTGATGACTACGGTCAGCGATTTTGTTTCGGTGGGGGGTGTTGTAGCGGGTTCGGCTGCGGGTGTGCGTGGCAGGTTGTGGCAATTGCGCCCGGCGGAGGTTCGGGACGTTGCCGTTAGTGCGTCTGCGGAAATTCTTCGGTTGGAATCGATTCGGGTTGCCGCTGTCGACGCGTTGGCGCTTAGTCCGGACGAGCAGGTGCTGTGTTACCGGGGTGTTGGTCGGTGGTTGGCGGCGAATACGATGCTGCAGAATGCGGCCGGTAACAAAATCGCCGCTCTCGGTGCCGCACTGCGGTCCTTCCCGGATGTTGCTGCGCAGTTCGAGGCCGGTGATCTCTCGCTCGATCATGCGGCAATAATCGTCGCGTTCTGTGAATCCCCACCAAAAGGTATGCCGGAGAACGCTCTACCGTCCTGCATGGCAACACTGCTCGCTGCGGCATCCGGGGTGGAAGCGACCACCATAAAACTCCGCTACGCGATTGCGGTCCTGGAGCGGATTTTCGAATCCGACGAGACCCCACCCGGTGAAGACGATGATCTCAACGTCTTGCGGATTTCGCCAACGCTCAACGGACGGGTCGCGATCAAGGGTGATTTCGACGCGCTCACTGGTGAAATGCTGTTGTCGGCACTTTCGGGGTTGTCGATGCCGAAGCCAGCAGCGGACGGAACCCCGGATCAGCGGTCGGCTGCCAAACGCACTGCCGACGCCTTCACGGAGTTGATTCGCCGGTACCTCGACAATGCCATGACCGGTGTTGACGGTGGTCAGCGTCCGCACGTGAATGTGCACATCACCGCGAAAGATCTTGCCGAGCATCGCGAATGCGCCGCTACGCGACCTAGCAGGGACGCAGAGCTTGATGTCGAAGATCTGGACGTCGGCTACATGCCCTGGATGAGACCACTGAGTGTGAGCCTGACCCGGATGCTCGCCTGTGACTGCATGCTCTCCACCGTGTTGATGGACGGCAACGGGGCACCGTTGGATGTGACCCCGCACAAACGCCTCGTCACACCCGAGCAGCGGACTGCGTTGATTGCCCGGGACAAAGGCTGCGCCTTCCCGAACTGTGATGCCGTACCTGCTTGGTGCGACGCGCACCATATAAAACCCTGGTCAACCGGAGGCTTGACGGTGATGGACAACCTCACCCTCCTCTGCCGTAGCCACCACCGATTGATCCACAGCACCAGCGGGTTCCGCGGGATCTGGGAAATCAAGATGGGTACCGATCACAAACCTTGGTTCATCCCACCAGCTGCGATCGACCCGAAACAACGACGCCGCCGGTCCACCACCCGCCAAGGCCCAGTGCATCGAGACTGAAACCGGCTCTGCCGGAACTGAATACCGTGTGAGAGCTTCGCATCACCAGGAAAGACGATGCGAAGCCCACACGCATGCGCAGCTCCTGAAGCAAACACGCACGGGTTCGCACGGCATATTCGTGGTGAGGGCCAAAGCGGGTAAGTAGGATTCCGCTGATGATGGGGAGGGACCGCTTTGCGTTCAGTGCTGCTGCGTGGTGCAGTGCAATCAGGGCAGCGACCAGATCTGTGTAGTGACGAGATAGAACACCACAACCCAGAACACTGTCACCGCTGCGACGATCGCCAAACCCTGAGCATTTATTTTCGCCGCGGGAACATCGGCCGGCGGACGCAACCAGCGACTCAGCAGACGGTTCACGTAATAAGGCATCGTGAAGAAACTCATGATGAAGCTCGAGAGAAGGTTTCCCACCAACAACCCAAGCCAGAGCGGCATTTTCAGTGGTGACAATGCCAAGGTCAGCAAGACGACAGTCGGGTACAGGCCAACCCACACCGCGATCGCAGTCTTGGTGTCCGATGGTGGTGGGGCTTCGTTGCCGTTCTCGTCGAACGCAAACCAACTGCCGAATGAATTGTCGACGGTGCGCAATTCGAAATCGTGGAACCTACGCCCCTCGGCAAGGAGTTCCTGACGTTCGGGGGAGGTCAGCCAGGTATCGAGATGGGCGGCGCTGTCGAAGCGGTAGAGAGTGGTCCATTCGTCTTGGACTCCGTCGACGGGTCGGAAAAGTTCGGTGCCGCGGAATCCCTCGAACGTGCTTTCCACCTCGCGCAGGCGGTCTTGCCAGGCAAGGAATTCCTCGATGTTGTCATCACTGACTCGGTGTGACACGACAACGGTGAGAAGTGGATCGGGTGGTTTGATCCCGCCACTCACTACCTGTTGGGTACCGGGTCCGTCGAAGAATTGGCGGCCGCGCTCGAGGAAATCCTGACGTGTCGCGCTGTTGATCCAGGCCTGAACATGAGCGATGGAGTCGAAGCGATACACGATTACCCACTCCGGGTGGATGGCCGTCGGCGCGGACACTTCGGTGCCCAGAAATCCGGCGTAGCCCGCGGCAGCCCGGTTGAGGTCCTTTTGCCAGACTTCGAACTGCTCTGCCATTCCGGCGTGTACCCGCTGACCGATGATGACTGTGGCGATGTTGTCGGCGGATGTTTCCGCGGTCATCGGTTCAACCCCGTGTAGATCCGTTCAGGAGTGAGGGGAAGCGACCGGAATCGGGTGCCGGTCGCGTTATGCACAGCATTCGCCAGGGCCGGGGCGACCGGGTTGATGCAGCACTCCGCCATGCCTTTCGAGCGGAGTGGGCCGACGGAATCAGCCGAATCGACCAATATCACCTCGGTGCGAGGAACATCTGCATACGTGGGAATGCGATAGTTTCGCAAGTTCGGGTTCATCATCGCGCCGGCTGCGTCCACATGAAAGTTCTCGGTGAGAGCAAAGCCGATTCCCTGCGCGACGCCACCTTCGATTTGCCCTCGAACTTGTGCGGGATTGATGATCACACCAGCGTCGGTCGCATGAACGCTGGAGAGTATCCGGATTTCGCCGGTTATCCGGTGCACCGCGATGCGGAAGCCGTGAGTATTGGACACCACGCTCCGCGGCGATCCGTAGGCCTTGCGGGCCACGGTAAATCGGATCCCGCGTTGCCTCGCGGCGTCGAGAACTTCCTGCAGAGTCAATCGTGTACTTGCGCAGACGATCTTGTCGTCGTCCATCGAGCACTGATCGACTGCAACGCCAGTGTGGTGTGCGCCAAAGGCAAGTAGGCGATCTCGCAACGCATTCGATGCTCGCAAGACAGCGTTTCCGGCTACAAACAGGCCGGCGCTGGCAAAAGCCCCTGTGTCGAAACCGGTACGGTCGGTGTCCGACTGGATGATTCGCACGCGGGAC
This sequence comes from Rhodococcus globerulus, assembly GCF_019334125.1. Classification (NCBI taxonomy): domain Bacteria; kingdom Bacillati; phylum Actinomycetota; class Actinomycetes; order Mycobacteriales; family Nocardiaceae; genus Rhodococcus; species Rhodococcus globerulus. The sequence continues at coordinate 1,312,911 of NZ_CP079698.1, read as the reverse complement.
GGGGTGGTTCCCAACTGATTCGCGGCGATCTGGACGTGAGCGGTGGACGTTCCTTCGCCGAATTCGACTGTGCCGATGGCAAGTTCGTACATGCAGTCGTCGCCGAGCGTGAGCCAGGCCTCCGAGATGTGCTCAGTGGGTGGGGCGGTCTCGTGTAATGAGCTGGCTGTGCCGGTGCCTATGAGCCATTCCTCGCCGAGAGATGGGACCGGCGTGCGATCCAAAGCGGAGTCCACCAGGTCGATGCACTTGCCGAGTCCGTCTTCGGTGAAGATGACGTCATCGGGTCCGTCCTCGAGTGCCACAAGTGAATCGCCGGGCCGCACGATGTTGCGTCGGCGCAGTTCCAGCGGGTCCATGTTCAACGCGAGTGCGAGTTCGGTCATCGCGGACTCCACGGCAAATGCGGGCTGAGTCATCCCGTAACCGCGCAGGGCTCCACTCGGAACGTTGTTCGTGTAGACGGAATACGCGTCGAACTTCTTGTTTGCGCATCGGTACAGCGAGACGGCAGCTCCGCCGGCGAACAACGTTTCACCGCCGTGGTTTCCGTAGGCGCCGGTGTTGGAGATGTTTCGGTACTGAAATGCGGTCAGCGTCCCGTCCGCCGTGGCGCCCAATTTGATAGTCAATTTCATCGGATGTCGCGGAGATGCGGTGGTGAACTCCTCTTCGCGCGTGAACTCGAGGCTGACGGGTCGGCCCGTGTCCAGTGTTGCCAGTGCAACGAGATCTTCCGTGATCACCTCTTGTTTTCCACCGAATCCGCCGCCCACCCGTTTGCAGAACACGCGAAGCTGATCCGGCCGCAGATCGAACAGGTGCGAAAGTTTGACCTTGGCAATCGACGGCGACTGCGAGCTGGTGCGCACGTGCAGGCGTTCGTCCTCCATCCAGGCGATGGAACCGTGTGTCTCGAGGTGCGCATGTTGGACCCGGGGCGAGAAGTATGTGCCTTCGTGGATCACGTCCGCCGCTGCGAACCCGGCGTCCACGTCGCCGACATGCCCATGGATCTCGAGCAGGATGTTGTGCTCGGGGTCGCGGACAAACGGGTCGTCCGATCCATGCAATGCCGGGGCGCCGTCGGCCATCGCCTCCTCTGGATCGAAAACAGCCGGGAGAACCTCGTACTCGACCACAACTTTGCGACGACCTTCTTCGGCTGCGGCAATGGATTCGGCAAGTACGGCTACCACCCGCTGCCCGACGAAGCGCACCACGTTGTCGAGAATGTAGGTGTCGTCGGGATCCACAAGGTGGTCGGTATGGATAGCCGTCGTGAAACGCTTGCGCGGCACGTCTTTCCAGGTATAGACGCGGTGCACTCCGGGAACGGCGAGCGCAGCAGCAGTGTCGATCGAGACGATTCGTGCGTGGGCGTGCGGTGAATGCAGCACCTTCAGATGCAGCATCCTGCCCGTCGGTGTATCGATCGTTGTATCCATCGTGAACTCGGCGCGGCCGGTCACGATATCGGTAGCGGCGGGTGCGCCGACGCTTGTCCCTACTGCTTGCCCGGGTAGTGCAACCTCGATCGCGCTGACTCCGTTGACCGCGTCCTCGATCGCTCGATACCCGGTGCAGCGGCACAGGTTTCCCTTCAGGGCGCGCGGCAGGTCGTCCTTCTGATCGTCGGTCAATGCTGCCGCCGTCATGATCATGCCGGCGGTGCAGAAGCCGCACTGAAATCCGGGCGCGTCGCGGAACTGCGCCTGCATCGGGTGCAGATTCTCCGGAGTTCCGAGGCCTTCGATAGTCGTGACATCCCGACCTTCGGCTCGAAAGGCGGGGGTGATGCAGCTGTGGATCGGAGCGCCGTCAAGCCAGACGGTGCAGGCTCCACAATCGCCCCCGTCACATCCTTTCTTGACGCCGTGATGGCCGAGTGTCCGGAGGAAGGTGCGTAGACACTGCCCGGCGAATGGCTGCTCGCTGAAGATCTTGCCGTTCACCACGTAGCTCATAACCGGTCCTCGCTCAGTTCCAGGCGCAGCTCCTCGGCGTAATGCCGGGCGAGGTGAAGGCGGTGGTCAGGGGTGCCGTTCGGGTCGTCGAACCAGGCAGCTTCAGGAATGGCATTGATGACGTGCTGCAGCGAATCGCGGTCCGGGATGGTGGCAAACGACAGTTGGATCGGTCGGGTTGTTCCGGCGGTGATGGTGAGCAGGAGATCAGTAGTGCCCGGTGTCCGAGTAGCGATCATGAAGATGGTGGAACGGCCGAGGTGGGTGAGACTGAATCGGCGGTGGGCGTGACGTTTGGTGAGCGCGTGAATCGGAATGTCGATGCTACGAAGCACCTCGCCCGGTTCGAGGATGTTCTGGTGGTCTCCGATCACAAAATCGGCGGCGTCGACGATTCGTTCGGTGCCGTCGGTGGACCACAGCGTGTATGTCGCCTCGAGTGCGACGCACAGCGTGATCATCGGGCCGGCGGGCAGCGACATGCAGATGTTCCCGCCCACGGTTGCGCTGTTCCAGACCTTGAACGAGGACAGGAAGTACTCACAACTGATACGACAGAGTTGAGCCGCCGGCCAATCACCCGGCGCTACAAACGTATACAGGTCATGGATCGTGCAGGTTGCGCCGATGGTGAGACCGGTCGCGTGTGTTTCCAGCGGCGTCCAGCCCAGCGTTGTCAGATCGACAAGGCGATCCAGATCGGGCTGTTCTGCTGAAAACAGCCATGTACCACCGGCAAGCCACGCGTCGCCGACCCGCCAGATCGCACCGGGGCGATCCGGTGGTCGCCGAACTACGTCGTTGATGGTGGTGAGGTCCATGCGTCGTGCTCCCCTCGGGGAAGTGACATACCGGACTGCGACATTACCGAGTACACGAAGCGCATTCACATGTTTCGGGTATTTCAGACCAATCGGAATTAAGTCCAACTGGTCGGTGCATGCGATTTCAGATTTTGGGTACGTCTGAGTACGGGGCGGGTTCCGCCTCTTGCATTTTGCGAGCTCGGATACGGACGTGGCTACGCATTCGGCGGCTGCGGAGACCCAACAGGGTGGCACTATTGTGAAACGCTTCGATGTCAGGCAACAGCCCACTCGAGTTTCGGACGTAGAGCTGTTTCCTCTCTCCGCCGCGCAGCGTGCGACCTGGTTTGCGCAGCAACTCGAGCCGAAGGTGCCGATTTCGATAGCGCACTACGTCGAGTTGCGGGGAGCTCTCGATGTCGACCTGCTGCGCAGGGAAACCCGGACGGTCGCGCGGGAGTTTCAGTCGCCCTTGCTCAAAGTGCTCGCGGTCGACGGCCAGCCGATGCAGTACGTGGACAACTCGATGGAGATCCCGGTCGAGCTCATCGATTTCCGTGACTACGACGATCCGATGGTCGCTGCACACGAGTGGATGCAGCGGGATTATCAGACCACTCTTGATCTCGGAATTGATCGACTGGTCGAGACCTCGGTGCTCTGCGTGGGTGAGCTGCACTATTTGTGGTACAGCCGAATTCATCATGTCGCACTCGACGGATTTGGTGCGATGACGCTTATGAATCGTATTGCGCACCGATATTCGGCAGCAGTCTCCGGGAGTGAGCCGGATCCGAATCGCGCTGCGCCACTACGCAAGCTGTACGACATCGACAGTCGCTACCGGTCGTCGGATCGGTTTGCCGCCGATCGCGAGTACTGGGCGGAGAGGAACTCAGGCGGTACCGGTTCAGCCTTGGCGGCCGGGCACGAACCGGCAGTCGCTGCGAGCAAACTCCAGAGCGCTGTGCTGTCAGGGGAATCGTCTGCCGAACTCCTGGAATCCGAAGGTCAGGCGGCTACGATCATCGGAGCGCTGGCCTGCTTTTTGGCACGTCTCACTGCGAAAGGCACTGTCCTGGTGCAAGTTCCGATGTCAGGCCGGACGACGGCGGTACTGCGTGAGTCCGGCGGAATGATGGTCAATGTTGCGCCGCTGTCCATCTCGGTCGACGAAGGGGGTACCGTCGCCGAACTGGCGTCCCGGGTTCAGCGTGAATTGATGGGTGCACTAAGGCATCAGCGCTGCAGCCTCGAAGACATTCGCCGCGACATCGGTGTCAGTACAAATGGTGTCAGTACAAATGGTGTGAGCAGTGATGACGCATTGGCCGGGCCGATGGTCAACGTCATGATGTTCCGACAAGAAGTTCAGCTCGGGGCGATGGTGGGTGAATACCACATCGTCACCTCGGGGCCAGTGGAAGATCTCCTGGTCAACGTGTATCCGAGCGCGGATCAACTGTTCGTCGACTTCCGGGCGAATCCGAACAGGTACGCGGATTCGGTGTTGCGTACGCATCACGGGCAGTTCGTCGAACTGCTGGAAGAACTGATCGCGGCGGCTCCGGATGTGCAGCTTGCGACCATTCACGACCGCTCCTTCCGCACCGGTGTCAAACTGCGCCGTGAAGCAGAGCAACTCGAGTACTGGAAGAACCAGCTCGCGGGGATGCCCGAACTGCTGAGTCTCCCGTCCGACCGAATTCGACCCGCGGCGCAGTCGTTGAACGGCGATCGGGTTGACGTTCGGATCAGCGCTGACACACATCAGCACCTGATCGCGCTGGCTCAGGAACACAACACCACAATGTTCGAGGTGCTGCACGCTGGGTTCGCGCTCTTGACGAGCCGCCTGTCCGGTGCGCTCGATGTGGCGGTCGGGACGCCGGTGTCGGCAGGATCGAACTTCGTCGTGTTGCGCAGCCAGGTGGAACCGGACAAGTCCTTCACGCGACTGTTGGGCCACGTTGTCGAGGTCGACGCGGAAGCGTTCGAGCGCGCCGATATACCGTTTGATCGGTTGGTGGGGGAGCTGGAGGTCAGTGAATCCCCTGCGTATTCGCCTGTTGTTCAAGTGTTGTTCGAGAGCGGCCTCGAGCGCGGCCTCGAGACCGGCCTCGAAACCGGCACTGCCGCGGAGGGGACTGGCAACGGTATCGGCGGATTCGACCTTCGGGTATCTGCGGAAGAAACGTTCAGCGACGACGCCGCACCGTCCGGCATCAATGTGACGCTGGGGTTTGCCACCGATCTGTTCGATGCCGACACTGTGACTCGTCTCGGAATTCGATACCGAACAATTCTGGAGGCGGTCACCGCCGACCCTGAGACGGTAGTCGGTGACATAGGCATTCTCTCCGAGGACGAACGGGGAGCGCTCCTTCCGGTCCAGGCCGCGCCGGGACGTTCGCAGCGCACCCTGCCGGAGTTGTTCGATGCGGCGGCGCGGGCGCATCCCGACGGTATCGCGCTGTCGTATCAGGGCGCCTCGGTAACCTATCGAGAACTCGACGAACGTTCGAACCAGTTGGCGCGCGTGTTGGCTGCCCGCGGCATCGGATCGGAAGATCGTGTGGCGCTGGGTATGACACGCTCGGTGGAGTCGATCCTGGCCATGCTCGCCGTGGCAAAGTCCGGTGCGGCATTTGTTCCCGTGGATCCGACGTATCCGACTGAACGAATTCAACACATGCTGATGGACTCCGGCGCTGTCGTGGGGTTGACAGTTTCCGCTGAGCAATCGTCATTGCCGAATTCGATTCCGTGGATGACTCTCGATGACAACACCTTTCGCGGTCATTGCGCGGCGATGCCGATTTCGGCAGTCACCGACGCCGAGCGAGCGCGACCACTTCGCCGCGAGAATCCGGCGTACGTGGTCTACACCTCGGGTTCCACGGGGCGACCGAAAGGCGTGTCGGTCACCCACACTGGACTGGACGGCTTTGCTGCTGAGCAACTTTCACGGTTCGGTGCTACACCGAACTCTCGAACGCTGCATTTCTCGACCCCGAGCTTCGACGCGTCGATCTTCGAGTATCTTCAGGCGTTCGGGGCCGCAGCCACAATGGTGATCGCTCCGCGCACGATCTACGGCGGCGAGGAGTTGGCCCGCTTCCTGAAAACCGAACGGGTCACCCACGGATTCATCACCACCGCCGCACTCGGATCAACACCCGCCGACGGCCTTCCCGACTTTCAGGATGTTGTGTTCGGCGGTGAGGCATGCCCGCCGGAGCTGGTGCAGCGGTGGTCTCCTGGTCGCAGGTTGTGCAATGCCTACGGGCCGACCGAGGCGACAATCATGGCGAATATCAGTACGCCGATGTCGCCGGCGGGACCGATCACACTGGGTGGCCCGCTTCGCGGGTGCGTCGAAGTTGTCCTCGATTCGAGGTTGAATCCCGTCCCGGACGGTGTTGCCGGTGAGCTCTATATTTCCGGTGAGGCCCTCGCTCGCGGGTATCACGGAAAACCGGCATTGACCACAGAACGGTTTGTGGCCAGCCCCTTTGGCCATCCTGGTGACCGGATGTACCGGACTGGAGATGTGGTGCGCCGCCGCGGCGGCACGCTCGAATACGTCGGGCGCAGCGACTTCCAGGTGAAGGTCCGCGGGTTCCGCATCGAACTGGGTGAAATCGATACTCTTCTGCTAGCTCATCCGCGGGTGCGGACTGCTGTAACCGTGGCACGAACCGCGCCGTCAGGCGATACGGTGCTCGTCTCGTATGTTGTGCCTGCCGACGGGCAGGTGCTGTCGCCCGCCGACCTGACGGAATACGTGGGGGAACATCTGCCCACGTATATGGTGCCGGCGGCGATCGTGTTGCGCGACGAGTTGCCGATGACGCCGGTGGGGAAGCTTGATCGTGCGGCGTTGCCAGCGCCACAATTTCTGCGCGGCGCCGGCGAGTTCCGTGCTCCGCTCGACCCGCTGGAGCAGGTTGTTGCACAGATCTTCTCCGATGTCCTCGGGGTTGAACGGATTGGACTGGGCGACAGCTTCTTTGATCTCGGCGGAAACTCCCTTGTGGCAACAAGGCTGATCGCTCGGGTCAACGCGGCCGAGGGGGTCGACCTTGGTGTACGGAGTCTGTTCGAGGCTCCCACCGTTGACGCGCTGGCGGTGGAAATTCGCGGTGCGCGGACCGCCGCTCGCTCCGGCCGTCCGAATCTGAACGCGCAACCTCGTCCCAGCAGAGTCGCTGTTTCGCTTGCGCAACAACGTATGTGGTTCGTCAATCAGTTCGACGTATCGTCGGCCGCGTACAACATTCCGATGGTGGTGCGGCTGGCAGGAACGTTGGATGTAGATGCGCTCCGGGCCGCAATGACAGACGTGATCAACCGCCACGAGTCGCTCCGCACCATGTATCCGGCGTCGGTGGACGGTCCTCTTCAAGCTATTGTTCCGCCGGCGCAGGTGATCCCGGAGTTGATTCCGCTTGTCGCCGTCACGCGCTCCACGTTGGATGCGCGGATTTCCGAACTTGCCGGTCGGGGTTTCGACGTGAGTGCCGATGTGCCCGTTCGCAGTGCGTTGTTTCGGATCAGTCCCGATGAGCATGTCCTGGTTCTTGTGGTACACCACATTTCGGCGGACGGAGCGTCACTGGCACCGCTCGCCCGCGACCTCACGGCGGCATACGCGGCGCGAGCGGCGAAGCAGGATCCGAATTGGCTCCCACTACCGGTGCAGTACGCGGACTACAGCCTGTGGCAACAGGGTGTTCTCGGCCTCGACGACGATCCGGGCAGCGTCATGTCCGCACAATTGGGGTACTGGAAGTCGACGCTGTCCGGCGTCCCCGCCGCTATCGACTTACCGCTGGATCGGCCGCGGCCGGCGCAGCGATCGCTGCGCGGTGAGACCGTCGAGTTCTCGGTTCCCGCGGAATTGCACAGTGAAGTCCTCGAACTTGCGCGCCGGCACAACGCCACAGTGTTCATGGTGATGCATGCTGTGCTTGCGGTGATGTCGGCGCGGCTGAGCGCATCGGCAGACATAGCAATCGGGACACCGACAGGAGGTCGTGGTGAGGAGGCACTCGACGACCTGGTCGGGATGTTCGTCAACACACTGGTGCTGCGGACGGCCGTACATTCTGCCGCGACCTTCGAACAAGTACTGGCCGGCGTCCGTGAGGTGGATTTGGCGGCGTTCGGCCACACGGAGGTGCCCTTCGAGAGTGTCGTCGAAGCATTGGCGCCGGAACGCTCGACATCGCAATCACCGCTCTTCCAGATCTTGCTGGAGTTCCAGAACACGGTCGCGCCCCACCTGGAACTCCCGGGCCTCACAGTGGACGTCGTACCGGTCGATTCCGGCGTCGCCAAATTCGATCTGCAGTTGACGCTTGCGGAACGCCGTGACGACATGGGGTCGGCAGCAGGCTTTGCGGCGTCGTTCACGTACGCGTCGGACATCTTCGATCGGGACACGGTCGCAGGCTTCGGGGAGCAGTTCGTTCGAATTCTGAGCGCTGTAGTAGCGGATTCGAACACCCCTGTCGGTGATGTAGACGTGGTCGATTCGCGTGAGCGCGACGTGGTTGTGGGGGTGTGGAACGAGACGGATCGACCGATTCCGTCGGTGACGTTGGCTGATCTGTTCGATGGGCAGGTTTTGCGGACACCGAATGCGCCAGCTGTTGTGTTCGACGGAACGGTGCTGTCGTATCGGGAGTTCGGTGAGCGGGTGAATCGGCTGGCCCGATTCCTGATTTCGGTGGGTGTTGGTCCGGAATCGCGAGTGGGTGTCGCTATTTCTCGTTCGGTGGAGTTGTTGGTATCGGTGTATGCCGTGCTCGAAGCAGGTGGGGCGTATGTCGCGATCGATCCGGGCCAGCCACCGGACCGGGTGGGGTTTGTGGTGGGCGCCGCGGATCCCGTGGTGGTGCTGACAACTTCGGGTGAAGGTTCGGTATTGCCCGCCAGTGTGTTCGTCGTCGAGTTGGATCATGTTGATGTGAGTGAGTTTTCGAGTTCACCGGTGACAGATTGTGACCGGCTGACTCCACTGCGGCCGGAACATGCGGCGTATGTCATGTTCACGTCGGGATCGACGGGTCGGCCGAAAGGTGTTGTGGTTCCGCACGCGGGAGTAGTCAACCGCCTGCTGTGGATGCAGGATCGCTACCCTTTGGACGCCAGTGACGTGGTGCTACAGAAAACGCCGGCGACGTTCGACGTCTCGGTGTGGGAGTTGCTGTGGCCGTTGCAGGTTGGTGCGCGGTTGGTCATCGCAGAACCGGGTGGGCATCGTGATCCGGCATATCTTGCGGGCGTGATTGTCGACCAGTCGGTGACAGTGGTGCATTTTGTGCCATCGATGTTGGAGGTGTTTGTTGCCGAGGCGTCGGCGGCGCGGTGTTCAGGTATCCGGCGAGTGTTTGTATCGGGTGAGGCGCTGCCGCCGGGGACTGCGCGGCGGATGCGTGAGTTGATTCCCAGTGCCGGGCTACACAACTTGTACGGTCCGACGGAGGCGTCGGTGGATGTGACGTCCCACGAGGTCAGCGATGTCGACACGACAGTAGTGCCCATCGGTGCGCCGGTGTGGAACACCACGGTGTACGTGCTGGACGGGCGCTTGCATCCGGTGCCGGTGGGGGTTGTGGGCGAGTTGTATCTCGGTGGTGTGCAGTTGGCTCGGGGGTATTTGGGGCGGGCTGATTTGACGGCGGATCGGTTTGTGGCGGATCCGTTCGGGGCACCGGGTGAGCGGTTGTATCGGACTGGGGATCTGGTGCGTTGGGTGCGGAGTGGTATTGCGGGGTCGAGCGGAGTGAGGGGGAATGTTGCTGCTTTGGGTGAGTTGGAGTACGTCGGGCGTAGTGATTTCCAGGTGAAGTTGCGTGGTCAGCGGGTAGAACTCGGAGAGGTCGAGGCAACGCTGGCCCGGTGCGACGGGGTAGCGCAGGCGGTAGTGGTACTGCGGTCGGGGGTCGCGGGCGATTATCTCGCCGGGTTTGTGGTTCCCCAGCCAGGGGCGACAGTTGACGAGCGAGTGATCTTGGAGCGGGCCGCCGCCGAGCTTCCGGGGTTCATGGTGCCGTCAGTGCTGGCGGTGATGGACGAGTTGCCGGTGACGGCAAATGGAAAGCTGGATCGGAAAGCGCTGCCGGAAACAGATTTCGAAGCCGGTGCTGCCGGATATCTTGCACCGCGCAATCCGATCGAGGACATTGTCGCCACTGTATTTGCGGATCTACTCGGAGTCGCGAAAGTAGGTACGCACGACAATTTCTTCGACCTCGGAGGGAACTCGCTGATCGCCACGAGGTTGGTCGCAAGGATCAATGCCGTGGTCGGGGACAGGATAGGAGTGCGGGACGTATTCGACGCTCCGACCGTCGCGGATTTGGCGGCATTGGCGCAGTCGAATGACGGTGTGGAATCCAGACCGCCGCTGAAGCCGCGGGGTGGTACTGCGGAAGTCCCACTGTCGCTGGCGCAACAGCGGATGTGGTTTGTCAATCAGTTCGACACGTCGTCGTCGGCGTACAACGTCGCGTTTGCGTTGAGGTTGGACGGCGCGCTCGATATCAGTGCGCTGCAGGCAGCTTTTGGTGACGTCGTCGAACGACATGAGGCAGTGCGCACAATCTTCCCGCTCGCCGATGACGGCCCACACCAAGTGGTCGTGCCTACCGCGAGTGCAGTGCCTGACCTTGATCCCATCGCAGTGTCCGGTGACGCAGAGCTTCGCGAGAAGTGCGTGCAGGTGCTGGCCGAAGGCTTCGACGTGACAGAGCAGGTCCCGCTGCGTGCCGCTCTGTTCCGGCTCGAAGGAAAGGCGGCTTCTCATGTCCTGGCAGTCGTGGTGCACCACATTGCTGCCGACGGTTTCTCGATGGCGCCGCTGGCCCGAGATGTCATGGGCGCGTATTCGTCACGTGTGCTGGGTTCGGCACCGGACTGGGCACCACTCGAGGTTCAGTACGCCGACTACACGTTGTGGCAACGCGAGTGGCTGGGTTCGGAATCCGATGAGCAGTCGCTGATGTCGACGCAGCTGGCGTATTGGAGCAACACGCTCTCTGACCTGCCCGAGGTGTTGGAGATTCCCACCGCCCGTCCGCGTCCCGCTGTTCGTTCGCTTCGCGGCGGACACGTCCCGTTTTCGATAGATCCCGAGGTTCATGCGGGCGTGGTGGCGCTGTCGCGGGAATACAACGTCACGGTGTTCATGGTTGTGCACGCGGTGTTGGCGGCAATGTTGGCGCGGTTGACTGATTCCGACGATATCGCCGTCGGCACACCGATCGCGGGTCGTGGTGAGAGGGAGCTCGACGACGTCGTGGGCATGTTCGTCAACACGCTTGTCCTGCGCACCACGATCGACACGGGCGCGACATTCGCCGAATTGCTCCACACCGTCCGGGAAGCTGATCTGGGTGCATTCACGCACGCGGAAGTTCCCTTCGAACGTGTTGTGGAAGTGGTGAATCCGTCACGGTCGACCGCGCATTCTCCGCTCTTCCAGGTCATGCTGGAGTTCCAGGACATCGAGCGTCCGACCTTGGAACTTCCCGATCTGCAGGTGAGCAGTGTCGATGTCGAGATCGACACCACCAATTTCGATCTGCAATTGACAGTGTCGGAACGCGTGGACGCCGACGGTAACCCAGGCGGCATGGATGCAAAGTTCGGTTATGCCACAGACCTTTTCGACAGTGATTCTGCCTTGACGTTTGCGCGGCGGCTGCAGCGAATCCTCGTCAGTGTCACCGCTGATCCATATGCAAGGGTCGGAGATATCGATATCCTCGACGCTGGTGAACGTGACGACCTGACCCCGGTTCGAGGTAAGGAGGGAGTGGACCCGCACACGGTGCCGGATCTGTTGGCAGCCGCAACCGGTCACGATCCGAATGCTGTTGCGCTGATCTATGACACGCGTGAGGTCAAGTACCACGAACTCGACAAACGCTCGAATCAATTGGCCCGCATGCTGATCGAGTACGGTATCGGGCCCGAGAACGTAGTTGCACTATGCGTGTCGCGATCCGTCGAGTCCATTCTGGCGCTGTGGGCTGTGGCCAAGACGGGTGCCGCGTTCCTTCCGGTCGATCCACATCATCCCTCTGCGCGGATCGAATACATGCTCACCGACTCCAGCGCAGTGTGGGGCGTGACCGGGGCGGCGCACCACGCCACCCTTCCCGCTGTCGTGCCCTGGTTGGTACTGGATGAACCGGGCTTCGACGAACGACTGTCGTCCTACCCGTCGTCGGGGATCAGCGATGAGGAGCGGACATCGACGATTCGGATCGATAATCCGGCGTACTTGATCTATACCTCCGGGTCGACCGGCACACCCAAGGGCGTCGTTACGACACACCGCGGTCTGCACAGCTTTGCCGTTCAGGAGCGCGAAACATTCGGAACCACAACGCAGTCGCGGACACTGCACTTTGCGTCGCCCAGCTTTGACGCATCGATCCTCGAATTGTTGTTGGCGACCGGTGCCGGCGCCACGATGGTGATTGCGCCGCCGTCCGTGTACGGCGGAACCGCTTTGGCGGAACTGCTCGAATCCGAGCGGGTCACGCATTGTTTTGTCACTCCGGCGGCACTGGCGTCGGTTGAACCGGCAGGTCTGTCTTCGCTCGAATGCGTGGTGACGGGTGGGGAGGCTTGCCCGCCCGAACTGGTGGCACGATGGGCGCCGGGTCGGCGGATGTTCAACGCCTACGGACCGACCGAGACGACAGTAGTATCGAGTATCAGTGCGCCCCTTGCGCCCTCGGACCCGGTCACCATCGGTGCTCCCACGCGCGGTTTCACTGAAGTTGTTCTCGATACGCGGCTTCAGCCGGTACCGGTGGGTGTTGCCGGCGAGTTGTATCTTGCCGGTCCGGCTCTTGCACGTGGTTATCACGAGCGGTTCCGCCTGAGCGCCGAACGTTTTGTCGCCGACCCCTTCGGCCCGGGCGGAACGCGTATGTACCGCACCGGCGATCGGGTGCGGTGGTCGTCAGATGGGCAATTGGAGTACCTCGGGCGCACTGATTCACAAGTGAAGATTCGTGGTTTCCGCATCGAACTCGGCGAAGTCGAATCGGCGCTCACTGCGCACGAGGACGTGGCTCAGGCCGTTACCGACGTATGGAACGGTGACGGCAGCGGCGACCGGTTGATCGGTTACGTGGTGCCCGAACCTGGCGCGATAATCGACTCGAAAGAAGTTCTCGACGTCGCCGCTGGGCGACTGGCGTCGTACATGGTCCCGGCGACGCTGGTGATACTCGGATCTCTTCCCCTCACGGTTCACGGGAAACTTGACCGCGCGGCGTTGCCGGAGCCTGACTTCTCGGCCGCGGCGAGACCGGATCGACCACCGCGAACCGAGACCGAGGCGTTGCTTGCCGGACTGTTCAGCGAGGTACTCGGACTGGAATCGGTGGGCGTTCACGATTCTTTCTTCGCGCTCGGCGGGGACAGCATCATGTCCATCCAATTGGTAGCCCGCGCAAAGGCTGCCGGTGTGATCCTGAGTCCCCGAGACGTTTTTGATCACAGAACCGTTGCAGCGCTTGCCGAATCGGCGCGTTTCGACGGTGACGACGCGGATGCCCTCGACGAGTTGCCCGGTGGCGGTGTCGGTTTCCTGCCCGTTACCCCGGTCGCGTCGTGGATGCTCGAACGCAGCGGCGGCCAACTCGACCGATTCTCTCAAGCCTTGCTGCTGGCAGCGCCCGCCGGCCTCACGCAGAGCGTTCTTGCTCTCGCAGTCCAGGAAGTGCTGGACCACCACGACATACTTCGGGCGCGTCTGATCGTGGACAACAGTGCACACCGGGATATGGCAAGACCTGGCATGGAGGTGCTGCCGCCAGGTTCGATCACGGCGGACACGGTGATCAGTCGGGTGCTCGTCGACACGGTTGACGGGGATAATTTTGCCGCCTTGGCCGCCGCGGAACTCGAGGCCGCTGCCGACCTTTTGGATCCGGCCACCGGCGGCCTGCTGCGCATTGTCTGGTTCGACGCCCCGAATGCCAACGGCCGACTCCTTGTGGTGATTCATCACCTCGCGGTAGACGGCGTCTCGTGGCGCATCCTCGTCGCGGATCTTGCGTCGGCAGTGGGACAAGTCCAGGCCGGTGAAACGCCTTCTCTCGCGCCCGTGGGTACGTCGATGCGTCGCTGGTCTCATGGCCTGCGCGAACGCGACCGCAGCAGTGAAATCGACCTGTGGACGAGCATCCTGGACGGCCCCGATCCGTTGATCGGGTCGCGTCCACTCGATCCCACTATCGACGTCGACGCGAGTGTTGGCACTGTCACCGTCGACGTGCCGCCCGCCGTTACACGTAGTCTGCTCACCACATTGCCGACGGCTGTTCACGGAAGCGTTGGCGACGGGTTGCTTGCTGCCGCGGCGCTGGCTCTCGTCAGTTGGCGGCGTCAACAGGGCACTGTTGCGGCAGACGCGCTGATCACACTCGAGGGACACGGCCGCGAGGAAAATGCAGTCCCCGGCGCGGAGCTTTCCCGCACCGTCGGATGGTTCACCACCGTGTATCCGGTGCGGCTGAGTCTCGCCGGGATCGATGTCGACGATGCGCTGGCCGGTGGTCGTGCCGCCGGGCAGTCGGTCAAAGCCGTCAAGGAGCAGTTGCGTGCGATCCCGGATCACGGCATCGGCTACGGAATGCTGCGATACCTCGGTGTCGAGGGAGCGTCGCTTAGCCAATATGGTTCTCCTCAAGTCAGTTTCAACTATCTGGGACGAGTGAGCACCTCCGACGGAACGCAAGACTGGCTACCGGTCGCGGGCAGCAGAGAGCTCGGTGGGACGCAGAACCACACCATGCCGGTCGCGTCCGTGATCGACATCAACGCTGCCGTCGAGGACGGTCCGGACGGTCCGCATCTGACCGCGACGTTCACCTACCCGACCGGTGTGATCAACGAGGACGAAGTCGCGGTGTTTGCCGATCTGTGGCGTCGTGGCCTCGAAGGCCTTGCTACTTACACGTCACTGCCGGGAGCGGGTGGGCTCACCCCGTCCGATGTTCCACTTGTGTCGGTGAGCCAGCAGCAGATCGAATCTTGGGAGGAGCGATTCCCCACAGTGCGCGACGTGTGGTCGCTCTCGCCGCTGCAGGAGGGGTTGCTCTTTCACGCCGCGGTGGCCGCAGAAACCGTGGACGTATATACCGCACAGCTGTGCATCGAGTTGGAAGGTTCCGTCGATGCGGGGCGCCTGCGTTCCGCTGCAGCAGGTTTGATGGCCCGTCACCCGAATCTGCGTACCGCGTTCGTCTACGGAAGCGACGGTGCTGCCGCTCAAGTGGTTGTCGACGACGTGGAGATTCCGTGGCAGGAGGTGGATCTGACCGGATACGGATCGGCCGCCGACGAGGAATTGCGACGCTACCTCGACGCGGATCGCAGTGCCCGGTTCAATCTCGACTCACCTCCGTTGCTGCGTCTGACTCTGCTGCGAACTGCACCCGATCGATCAGTGCTTGCGGTGACAAACCATCACATCATCCTCGACGGTTGGTCGATGCCCTTGCTGGTGCGCGAGCTTCTGACGCGGTACGCCGCCGACGGAACCCCGGTGGATCTGCCGGAGTCTGCTTCGTACCGCAATTATCTGACCTGGTTGGCACATCGGGATTCCGAAGCGTCAGCACAGGCGTGGGAACGTGCGCTGCGCGGTGTCACCGAGCCGACGATGCTGGCGCCTTCCGCGCCTGGCGGGCACCGGGCTGTGCCGGCCGAGGTCGACATCGACCTGCCCGCTTCGGTGCTCGATGCCCTGACTGCCACGGCCCAGCGCAGCGGGGTCACGATGAACACAGTGATTCAGGCTGCGTGGGGTGTTCTACTGTCCCGCTTACTCTCTCGTGATGACATAGTATTCGGCGCCACTGTCTCGGGGCGATCACCGGAACTGCCCGGTGTGGAAAACATGCTGGGGTTGTTCATCAACACGTTGCCCGTGCGAATGCAGGTTGATCCTGACGAGACCTGCGCACAGTTGCTGGTTCGGATGCAGGAGGAGCAGGCCGCTCTTCTCGATCATCACGAGGTGGGGCTCGGTGAGATTCAGGCCCGCGTCGGTGTGGGCAACCTGTTCGACACGCTGTCGGTATTCGAGTCGTACCCTGTCGACACATCAGGGCTCGATGATGACGTGGACATCGCCGGTATGCGGGTGACGGGGTTGGATGCTCGCGACGCGACGCACTACCCGCTGACCGTGCTCTCGATCCTCGAACCCCGGTTGCGTCTGAGCCTGCGCTATCAACCATCGATCTTCGGCTCCGCGACAGTCCACCTGTACGCCGATCGGTTGACGAGGATTCTCGAAACGATTGCTCTCGACGACTCAACACCGGTCGCTGAAGTCGACATCTTTGCCGACGGTGAGCGGGAGTTGGTGCTGGATGAGTGGAATGCGACGGAGCATCGCGTGCCCGCTGCGACCTTGGTGGATCTATTCGACGCACAGGTGGCACGCACTCCGGACGCTGGTGCGGTGGTGATAGATGGCTCAGTGTTGACGTACGCGGAGTTCGATGCGCGCGTGAACCGACTAGCGCGGCTGCTGATCGGTGCAGGCGTGGGTCCGGAGTCGCGGGTGGGTGTTGCGGTGTCTCGGTCGCTGGAGATGCTGGTCGCAATCTACGCCGTGGGGAAGGCAGGCGGGGCGTACGTCCCGATCGACCCCGATCAACCTGCGGAGCGCGTCGCATATGTGGTGGGAGCGGTCGATCCGGTGCTGGTGCTCTCCACTGCTGCCGAGCGGGCTGTGCTGCCCGGGGCCATGACGGTCGTGGAGCTGGATCATGTTGACGTATCGGAGTTCTCGCCGGACACAGTACTCGAGTGCGAGCGGATTTCGCCGCTGCGACCGGAGCATCCGGCGTATGTGATGTTCACATCGGGATCGACGGGCCGGCCGAAGGGTGTGGTGGTTCCACACGAGGGTGTGGTGAATCGGTTGCTGTGGATGCAGGATCGGTATCCATTGGACGCCGGTGACGTGGTGCTACAGAAGACGCCGGCGACGTTCGACGTATCGGTGTGGGAGTTGTTCTGGCCGTTGCAGGTTGGTGCTCGACTGGTGATCGCCGAACCTGGTGGGCATCGTGATCCGGTGTATCTGGACCGGGTGATCCGCGACGAGTCGGTGACGACGGTGCATTTTGTGCCGTCGATGTTGGAGGCGTTTCTCGCCGGCGCAGATGTCGGCGGTTGTGACACGCTGAGGCGGGTGTTTACCAGTGGTGAGGCGCTGGCAGCATCGACGGCGGCGCGTCTGCTGAGGTGCAGTGATGCAGAATTGCACAACTTGTACGGTCCGACAGAGGCGTCGGTGGACGTGACGTCCCACGAGGTCAGCGATGTCGACACGACAGTAGTGCCCATCGGTGCGCCGGTGTGGAACACCACGGTGTGCGTGCTGGACGGGCGCTTGCGTCCGGTTCCGGTGGGTGTTGTGGGTGAGTTGTATCTCGGTGGTGTGCAGTTGGCTCAGGGGTATCAGGGGCGGGCTGATTTGACGGCGGATCGGTTTGTGGCGGATCCGTTCGGGGCACCGGGTGAGCGGTTGTATCGGACCGGGGATCTGGTGCGGTGGGTGCGGAGTGGTATTGCGGGGTCGAGCGGAGTGAGGGGGAATGTTGCTGCTTTGGGTGAGTTGGAGTACGTCGGGCGCAGTGATTTTCAGGTGAAGTTGCGGGGTCAGCGCATCGAATTGGGGGAGATCGAGGCAGTATTGGCGCGCCAGGAGGGGGTTGCGCAGGCGGTGGTGGTTCTCCGAAGCGGCGAAGCCGGCGATTTCCTGGCTGCCTATGTTGTTGCCGCGCAGGGTATAACACTGGTCGAACGAGAAGTGCTCGACGCGGCAGCACAGGATCTACCTGCGTACATGGTGCCGTCGGTGGTGACGGTGCTTGCGGCGCTACCGGTGACCGGGAACGGCAAGCTGGACCGAAAAGCCCTGCCGGAACCGGAATTTGCCGCAGTGGTGTATAGAGCTCCGAGCACACTGGCACAGGAAGTGGTTGCGCAGGCATTTGCCGACGTGATCGGCGTTGATCGCGTCGGCGCCGACGACAGTTTCTTTGCACTCGGCGGCGATTCGCTCAGTGCTACCCGAGCAGTGGGACGGATCAACAGTGCGTTGAACACCGAATTGGGCGTGGCCGGGTTGTTCGACACACCAGTGGTTTCCGCGCTTGCTGCCAGGCTCGAGTCGACTGCACGAACCGAACTCACCCAACCCGCACTCGCGGCGCGGGCGAGGCCCGATCGAATCCCGTTGTCCCTTGCCCAGGCTCGGATGTGGTTCGTCAACCAGTTCGACACGTCCTCGTCGGCTTACAACATCCCGGTTGTCCTGCAGTTGGACGGCGCACTGGATGTGGAGGCTCTGCGTGCGGCGCTGGGCGATGTGCTGGACCGGCATGAGTCCTTGCGTACAGTGTTCCCGGGTTCGGCGGACGGACCGCGTCAGCTGATACTCGAATCCTCGGATGTCGCGCCGGATCTTCGTCCGATTCCCGCACTCGATCAGGAACTTCACGATGTGATCGAGGGCTTCATCGGCACGGGATTCGACGTCACCACGGATCTTCCGATCCGAGTGCAGTTGCTGCGACTGGCTCCCGAGCGGCACGTTCTTGCCATTGTCGCTCACCACATCTCGGCTGACGGATTCTCGATGACACCGCTTGCCCGGGATGTCATGCTCGCGTACACCGCTCGCGCGCAAGACCAGAGGCCCCAGTGGGCGCCGTTGTCCGTGCAGTACGCCGACTACAGCCTATGGCAGCGGGAGGTTCTGGGCACGGAGCAACAATCGGAGTCGGTGGTCGCCGATCAGCTCGAATACTGGACCGCAGCGTTGGAAGGGATCCCCGAGGTCCTGCCGTTGCCCTTGGATCGCCCGAGGCCGATTCAGCGGTCCACCGAAGGTTCCGTGATCCCGTTCGACATTCCTCTCAGCGTGCATCGTGAACTGGTCGAGATTGCGCATCAGAGTAATTCGACGTTGTTCATGGTGATGCACGCAGCGCTGGCAGCGCTGTTGGCACGGTTGTCTGGCTCGGGTGACGTTGCGGTGGGGACGCCGGTCGCAGGCCGGGGTGAAGCATTGCTCGACGACGTGGTGGGGATGTTCGTCAATACGCTGGTGCTTCGAACCCCGGTATCGCCGGGATCTTCCTTTGCAGACGTGCTGAGTGTGGTGCGATCAGTGGATCTCGGGGCGTTCGGGCATGCGGATATCCCCTTCGAGAGGCTGGTGGACGAGCTTGCACCAGAACGGTCTACGTCGCATACGCCTCTGTTTCAGGTGGTCATCGAATTCCAGAACGCCAGCCACCTGCGACTCGAACTACCTGAGTTGACTGTCCGCGAACTCGACGTGGATCTGGACGTGGCAAAATTCGACTTGCAACTCAGTCTCATCGAGCGGGTCGACGAGCACGGGTCGCCGGCCGGGATCAGCGCCGGGTTCCGCTATGCGAGTGACGTTTTCGATCAGGAATCGATTCAACGTATGGCAGAGCGATTTGAGCGTGTGATCGCAACCGTGGCCGAGGACCCCTCGGTTGCGGTAGGTGATATCGACATACTGCTGCCGACAGAACGCGAGCGTGTGCTCCTGGACCCGAACCGCCGGGGCGTTGATGTCGGACCGATGTCACTGGTGGATCTGTTCGATCAGTCGGTGGCGTCGGCGGGTGATGCGGTTGCGGTGAGCTGCGACGGCAATGCGGTGACGTACCGCGAACTCGACGAGCGGGCGAACCGACTCGCGAGGCTGTTGGTGGCGCGGGGAGTGGGCGCGGAAACTCTGGTAGCCGTGGCTATGACGCGATCTGTCGATCTTGTTGTGGCACTGCTAGCTGTGGTGAAAGCGGGTGCGGGCTACCTCCCGGTGGACGTGGCTTCTCCGGCGCAGCGACTGGAATTCCTGTTGAGTGATGCCGCGCCGGCCTGCGCTCTCACCACAATCGAAGACTGCGGCGCATTGGAGTCTTCGATTGTCCCCATGATCGTGGTGGACAGCGACGATACTGTGACTGCGCTGCAACAGTTTTCGCCTCTTCCGGTCACGGATGCCGACCGCCTGCGTCCGTTGCATCCCGATTCGGTGGCGTATGTGATCTATACGTCGGGCTCTACCGGACGGCCGAAGGGCGTGCAGGTAGCGCACTGCAACGTGGTCACATTGCTGGCAAACACCCAGGCGCTGTACAAATTCGGCGAAAATGATGTATGGACGATGTTCCATTCCGCCGCGTTCGATTTCTCGGTCTGGGAAATGTGGGGTGCCCTTGCCCACGGTGGCCGCCTGGTGTTGGTCGACTACTTCACTGCCCGCTCACCGGAGGCGTTCCTCGAACTCCTGCAGCGCGAACGCGTCACCGTGCTCAATCAGACCCCGACGGCCTTCTATCAACTGGCGCAGGCAGACCGCCTGGCCGGCGAACCCGACTTGTCGTTGCGGTACGTGATCTTCGGCGGGGAAGCCCTCGATTTCGCGCAGTTGGAACGCTGGTACTCGCGACGCGGCGACACCGCCCCGACTTTGGTCAACATGTACGGCATCACGGAAACGACGGTGCATGTCAGCTACCTACCTCTGGATCACGACCTTGTGCGCGACGTATCCGCATCGGTGATCGGCCCGGCATTGCCCGGCCTCCGCGTTTACGTGCTCGATGATCGGCTGCATCCGGTGCCACCGGGCGTGGCCGGCGAGATGTACGTCTCAGGCACGCAGATCACCCGTGGTTATCTCGGTCGGTTCGGACTCACGTCGGCACGATTTGTGCCGGACCCCTTCACACCTGGGGCGCGTATGTACCGGTCCGGCGACCTGGCGCGATGGAATGCGCATGGCCAGTTGGAGTATCTCGGCCGCAACGATCAACAGGTGCAGGTGAAGGGTTATCGGATCGAACTCGGCGAGGTCGAGTCGGCATTGCTCGCCGGCGCTGGGGTGACGCAGGCTGCGGCGGTGGCACGCGGTGACCGGTTGGTGGGCTACGTTGTGCCGGAAGCCGGCGCGGTGATCGACCCGGTTGCGCTACTCGATCAGGCCGCGGAGGGTTTGGCATCTCACATGGTGCCGTCGGTTGTCGTGGTCCTGGATCAACTGCCCCTGACCGGGAATGGGAAGCTCGACCGAAAAGCTCTGCCGGAACCAGACTTCGGGCAACAGGTGCGGGTGAGTCGAGCTGCGGGTTCCGAGAACGAACGCATTCTCGTCGACCTGTTTGCCGAAGTTCTGGGACTAGGCACAGTAGGCGTCGACGATTCGTTCTTCACCTTGGGCGGCGACAGCATCATGTCGATCCAGTTGGTGACCCGTGCCAAAGCAGCCGGAGTTCTGATCACACCGCGAGACGTGTTCGAGCGTAAAACCGTTGCGGCGCTGGCCCAGACAGCGCGAACGAGTGGCGACGAAGTTGTTCTGGACGAACTGCCAGGCGGCGGTGTCGGCGAGATCGCGTTGACCCCGATCGCGGCGTGGATGTTCGAGCGTGGCGGCGATTTCCGCCGATACTCGCAGTCTGCACTCTTCACGGTTCCGGGGAACATGGATGAAGACACTCTGACGACGGCCGTGCAGGTAGTCCTGGACCGGCACGACGTTTTGCGGTCGCGGCTACACCACACCGAGCACGGCTATTCACTAGAGGTGATGGGCCAAGGTTCGGTGAAGGCATCCGCGGTGGTTCGGCGGGTTCCGACCGCCCCTGAAGCAACCACGGCCACGGATACAGCGAGGGAACTTGATGCGGCAGTGGGGCGGTTGGACCCGGAGTCGGGTGTCATGGTGCAGATTGTGTGGCTCGACGCCGGTCCGGATCGAGAGGGCCGCTTGTTGTTTGCCGTCCATCATCTGGTGATGGACGGCGTGTCCTGGCGAATATTGATCCCCGACCTTGCCTTTGCTTGTGCTCAGGTTCAGGCCGGTGTCGAGCCGGCCCCAGCGCCGGTGGGAACGTCGATGCGCCGGTGGTCGCATGCACTGGTCGACGCCGCCCACGATCCGCACCGCGCTGGTGAACTCGACTTCTGGCGACAGACACTCACAGGTCCCGATCCAGCGCTGGGTACACGGGCACTGACACCGCGGGACACCGGAGCCAGCGTCGCGGATATCGAGGTGCGAGTGCCCATTGCGTTGACCGAGAGCCTGCTCGTGGCGGTGCCGCAGGCATTTCACGGCAGTGTTGCCGACGGATTGTTGACTGCGCTGAGCCTGGCATTGATCCGGTGGCGTCGTGACCGCGGTATCGCACATGCGGACGCATTGCTCAATCTCGAAGGTCACGGCCGCGAAGAGCACGTCGTACCCGGTGCAGATCTTGCCCGCACTATCGGATGGTTCACGACGATCTTCCCGGTTCGTCTCGATCTGAACGGCGTGGATCTAGACGACGCGTATGCCGGCGGTCCGTCCATGGGCAATGCGATCAAGACGGTGAAGGAACAGCTTCGCGCAATTCCCGAGCGCGGCATCGGTTTTGGGTTGCTCCGATATCTGAACAGTGAAACGGCCAGTCAGCTTTCTCCGCTACCCGATCCGCAGATCAGCTTCAACTACCACGGACGGCTAGGCAGTGCCGGCATGGACAGTTCAGCGGGCTGGGCGCCGATTGACGATGGTGCACTACGCGACGCGACAACGGCAGACCTGCCGCTGGCTGTTGTCGTCGATATCAATGCGATGGCTATCGAGACCGACGACGGTACGGTGCTGAGCTCTACCTGGACGTATCCTCCCGGCGTGCTCACCAGCGAAGACGCACAACAACTTACCCAGCTGTGGTTGGAAGCGCTTGCTGCGCTCGGTGCGTACGCGGCATCGAGTGGTGGGTTCACCCCGTCCGACTTCGATCTTGTCGACCTTCGACAGGATGCGATCGAAGACCTCGAAAGGCGTTGCGCGGACCTGGCTGACGTCTGGCCACTCTCGCCGTTGCAATCGGGGCTCCTCTTCCACGCCGAACTGGCAGACGAGTCCGGCCAGGATCTCGAGTCAGCCCACAACCACGAATCTGTCGACGCCTACCTGGTGCAAGTGGCGCTAGACCTTGTAGGCGACGTGGATTCCGATCGGTTGCACCGTGCCGCCGCCACGCTGCTCGACAGGCATGCCAACCTTCGCACCGCTTTTCTGCACGACGTGGACGGACAGGCCGTGCAGGTCGTTGGGCGCCAAGTGCCACCTCCGTGGCGCGAGGTTGATCTCACGTCCGGTGGCGAGCAGAACCTCGAACAGGTTCTGGCGCAGGACAGGTCGACGCCCTTCGACATGACACAACCGCCACTGATCCGGTTCACACTGATCAAGATCACAGCGAGTACGTACACGCTGGTGATCACCAACCATCACATCCTGCTCGACGGCTGGTCGATGCCCTTGCTGGTCAAAGAACTGTTGACGTTGTATGCCGTCGACAGTGACGCGTCGGCACTGCCACGCACCCGCGGGTACCGCGACTACCTCGACTGGATGAGTCGCCGCGATCACGGTGACTCGCGAGACGCCTGGGCCCGGGCTCTCTCCGGGGTGGACGGCCCAACCCTCCTCGCTCCCGTGGATCGGGCGCGTCGGCTGTCCACCGTGGCGGCGGAGTGGGAGTTCGATGTCGGTGAAAAGGGGACTACGCGTCTGCGCGATGTTGCGCGTTCGCGCGGACTGACAATCAACACGTTGGTGCAGGTGTCGTGGGGGATCGTGCTTGCCACGCTGACCGGTCGTGACGACGTGCTGTTCGGTGCCACAGTGTCGGGCCGGCCGCCCGAATTGGGTGGCATCGAAACGATGATCGGACTGTTCATCAACACACTTCCCGTTCGGATCAGTCTGCGCACCGACGAGACGCTGGGTGAATTGCTCGATCGGGTTCAGGTTGAGCAGGCAGCGTTGTTGGATCATCACTACCTCGGACTCGCGGAGATCCAGGACGTCGGTGGTCCGGAGATCGGATTCGATACGTTGACCGTGTTCGAGTCGTATCCGGTTGACCGCGAAGGATTGTCGACCGACACCGATATCGCCGGAATGAGAGTCACCGGTGTAGAGGCCAAGGACGCCGCTCACTATCCGCTGAGTCTGGTCGCGTCGGTCGACACCAAGTTGCACCTCAAATTCGAGTACCTTCCCGACGTTTTCGGTCCGAATGCAGTCGAATCCATGGCGCGGCGCCTGCATCAAGTGCTCGACGCGTGTGTTCGCCCAGACCTACCTCTGGCCGCCGTATCGTTGTTGACCGACAGCGAGCGCAGCGAACTGGTGCCGGTCCGTGGCTCCAGTGGCGGTTCGATTCGCACTTTGCCAGAGATCTTCGACGACGCCGCCACGCGTGATCCGGACGCGCTCGCCGTCGTGTCGGAGGACGGCGACATGAGCTTCGAGGAGTTGGACCGACGCTCGAATCGAGTTGCCCGATTGCTGATCTCGCGTGGCGTTGGCCCGGAGAACTCTGTGGCGGTGGGGATTTCGCGCTCTCTCGATTCGGTGCTGTCGATAGTGGCGGTGGCAAAAACCGGCGCCGCGTTTGTGCCGATCGATCCGAACTATCCGGACGAGCGCATCTCCCACATGCTCGCAGATTCGGGAGTGAGCCTGGGTGTCACCACTGCCGATCATCACGATCGTCTCCCGGGAACCGCGCGCTGGCTGGTTCTCGACCACCCCGATTTCGTGGGCGAATGCGAGGAACACTCCGGGGCGCCGGTGACAGATGCCGACCGAATCCGTCCGATCAGGATGGATAGCGCCGCGTACGTCGTGTACACCTCAGGGTCCACCGGCCTGCCCAAAGGTGTGGTGGTCACGCACCGGGGTCTCGACAACTTCGCCCGTGATCAGATCGACAGGTTCTCAGCGGGCCCCCGATCTCGAACCTTGCACTTCTCGACGCCGAGTTTCGACGGGTCGCTGTTCGAATATCTGCAGGCGTTCGGCGCCGGCGCGACGATGGTCATTGCGCCACCAGACGTCTACGGCGGTGAGGAACTCGCCCGTCTGTTGGCCGAGCAGGACGTCAGCCACGCTTTTATCACCACCGCGGCGCTGGCATCCCTCGATCCGGCTGGGCTCGAACATCTTTCGGACCTCGTGGTCGGCGGTGAGGCCTGCCCGCCCGACCTGGTCACTCGCTGGGCGCCAGGGCGTCGGTTGCACAACGCGTACGGGCCGACCGAAACGACGATCATGTCCAACATCAGCGCACCGATGGTGCCTGGCGACCGGATCACCATCGGTGGACCTATCCGTGGCGTGAGTGAACTCGTACTCGACGCTCGGCTGCAACCGGTGCCGGTGGGCGTGCCAGGCGAGCTCTACCTGGCCGGGGCCGGATTGGCGCGTGGATATCACCGGCGACCAGGGCTGAGCGCCGAACGTTTTGTTGCCAATCCCGCCGATCCGGGAGCGCGCATGTACCGCACCGGGGACATCGTGCGCTGGACTCCGGAGAAGCGCATCGAATACGTGGGTCGCAGTGACTTCCAGGTCAAGGTTCGTGGTTTCCGCATCGAACCTGGTGAAATCGACGGTGCCCTCATGGCGCAGCCCCAGGTCGGATTTTCGGCCACGATCGCTCACCGTGGCTCAGCTGGCGACACCCTGCTCGCGTCGTACGTCGTACCGACCGCTGGAGGTGCGCTCGACGGCGAGGTTCTCATGCGGGCGTTGTCCGCGAGCTTGCCCTCGCACATGGTTCCCTCCTCGATCACAGTGCTGGAGCGGATTCCGCTGACAGCAGTGGGCAAGCTCGACCGTTCAGCCTTGCCCATCCCCGACGCCCTGTCACGGACCAGGCCCTTCCGAGAGCCGACGGGGTTTGTTGCGCAATCAGTTGCGGAAGTGTTTGCCGATGTACTCGGCCTCGAACGGGTAGGTGGTGACGACGATTTCTTCGAACTCGGTGGCAATTCGCTCAGTGCAACTCGGGTCACAGCCAGGCTCCGGACTGTGCTCGGTGTTGACAGCGGAGTGCGGGATCTCTTCGAAGCGTCGACCGTCGACGGCCTGGCTTCGCGCATCGAGCAACTGCGTACAACTGAGCCACTGGGTACCGCAGAATCCGGGCGTGCACCCCTTGCTGGCCGCACCCGGCCGGGAGACATTCCACTCTCGTTCGCTCAACAGCGAATGTGGTTTGTCAATCAGCTCGATACCAGTTCTCCCGCATACAACATTCCGATCGTGGTCCGGTTGAGTGGCAAACTCGATGTGGCCGCGCTTGATTCGGCGGTGTCCGATCTGGTTGCCCGGCACGAGTCGCTGCGAACGATGTTTCCCATCCGCGGCGCTGCACCCGTCCAGCAGATACTCCCGACCGAGAATGCGGTGGAGACTCTGCTGCCTCACCGCGTTGCGGACGAGCACGAACTGCATGACGAGCTTGCCCGTCTGGTATCGGCGGGATTCGATGTCACCGCGCGTATTCCGTTGCGAGTCGCCCTGTTTGAGCTCACCGACACCGAACACGTTCTGGCCGTTGTGGTACATCATATTTCGGCCGACGGTTTCTCGATGTCCCCGCTTGTTCGGGACGTGATGACGGCGTATCAGGCGCGCACCAGCGGCGCCGCGCCGGACTGGGCGCCGTTGCCGGTGCAGTACGCAGATTACGCGTTGTGGCAACGAGAGGTACTCGGTGATGATGACGACCCGGAGTCGGTGATCGGAGAGCAGCTTGCCTACTGGCGCGACGCGCTGGCCGGTACCCCGGATCTTCTCGAACTGCCGCTCGATCGTGACCGGCCGGCGCAGCAGACCTTCCACGGCGCTCGTGTGCACTTCACTGTTGGACGTGACCTTCATCGCCGCATCCGGGAACTGTCGCGTCGGCATCAGTCCACCGAGTTCATGACCGTGCATGCTGCGCTCGCGATCCTGCTGGCGCGTCTCGGCAGCACTGACGATGTGGTGATCGGAACGCCCATCGCCGGCCGGGGGGATCGCGCTCTCGACGACCTGATCGGCATGTTTGTCGGCACGCTGGCTCTGCGAACGAAAGTCGAACCTGCGCACTCGTTCCGCGCGCTGGCAGCGCATTGCCGTGAAGTTGATCTCGGTGCCTTTGCCCATGCAGACGTCCCCTTCGAGCGAGTGGTCGACACGATCGGTCCGAGCAGGTCGACGGCGTATGCACCGATTGCCTCGGTGTCGCTCGAATTCCAGAACAACGATCGGCCGGTGCTGACACTGCCGGAGTTGGAAGTCGGAGGACTCGACCCCGAGCTCGACGTAGTCAAGGTAGACCTCGAATTCCTGCTGGCGGAGGAATTCGACGACGATGGTGCGCCGACGGGGATGAGCGGTGCCGTCGACTTCGCCACAGACCTCTTCGACACGGAGACCGTTGCCGGGTTTGCCGACATGTTCGTACGCATTCTGGAATCCGTCACCGAGAACCCGGACCTGCCGATCGGCGATATTCCGCTGCTGGGCGAGATGGATCGTCGCATGATGGTGCCGGCGCTCGGAGAGCCGGCAGTGCAACCTGAGTTGTGGCCCGAGTTGCTCACGACCGCCGCGGCGTTCGACCCGGATTCGGTGGCGTTGACCTACGAAGGTCGCCACGTCAGTTATCGCGAACTCGACGAATGGTCCAACAGAGTGGCCAGGGTCCTGCGAGCGCGTGGAGTTGGTCCGGAAACCTTTGTGGCATTGGGGATGCCGCGGTCGATCGAATCCGTCGTGTCGATCTGGTCGGTGACAAAGGCAGGAGCGGCGTTTGTGCCTGTCGATCCCGCATACCCGCGCGAGCGTATCGACTACATGCTCGCCGATTGCCGTGCTTCGGTCGGGCTCACAGTAGCGGGCAGTCGAGGTCGACTACCCGATACGGTTCCCTGGCTGGTACTTGACGACGTGGATTTTGCGGAGCGTGTGGCCGCGGAATCGGCGGACGAGGTCACCGATCGGGATCGTACGTGCCCGCTGCATCTCGAACATCCGGCCTATCTCATCTACACCTCGGGTTCGACCGGAAAGCCGAAGGGTGTCAACGTCACTCATCGCGGGTTGGCGAACCTTACCGCTGAAACGCGGGAACGATTCGACGTCACTCATGATTCGCGGGTATCGCAATTGGCTTCTCCGAGCTTCGACGCGTCTGTGTTCGAGTTGATGATGGCCTTCAGTGCGTCGGCGCGTGTGGTGATCGTTCCGCCCGCAGTGTTCGGCGGCAGTGAATTGGCCGACCTGCTTCGCGACGAGGAGGTCACCCATGCCACCATCACGCCTACGGCGCTGGCGGCATTGGGTGACAACGGCTTCGAGTCGCTGCACGTCCTCGATTTGGTTGGGGAGGCCTGCCCGCCAGATGTAGTTGCGCAATGGGCGCCAGGTCGTAGCCTGCACAACGGGTACGGACCGACGGAAACTACAGTTCAGGCCAGCGTCAGCGCACCGATGCGGCCAGGAGAAGGGGTGAACATCGGGGCGCCTGCGCTAGGTTTCGGCTTCCTTGTCCTCGACGAGCGACTGCAGCCCGTTCCGTTGGGTGTTCACGGCGAGTTGTACATCATCGGACCCGGTATGGCGCGCGGTTACCACAATCGAACCGTCCTCACCTCGGAACGGTTTGTCGCGTGCCCGTACGGTGAGCCGGGGCGCCGGATGTACCGAACCGGAGACGTGGTCCGGTGGCGCGAGTCGGCGAACGGCGGGACGGGAAATGGAGTTGGCCACACGCTCGAGTACATCGGACGTAGCGACTTCCAGGTCAAGGTTCGAGGGTTCCGTATCGAACTCGGCGAAATCGATGCCGTTCTCGTGCGTCATCCGTCGGTGGACTTTGCCGCCACCATCGGTCATACCGCTCCATCGGGTGACACCGTTCTCGCGTCGTACGTGCGAGCAGTGGACGGGCACCAGGTGGAGCCCGCAGACCTACGCGCCTTCACCGCGGAGCGGTTGCCGTCGCACATGGTGCCGTCTGCGGTGGTGGTACTCGATCGCATCCCGATGACGCCGGTGGGTAAGCTCGATCGAAAAGCCTTGCCTGCACCGGAATTCGGGTCGATCGGTGCCGAGTATCACGCACCGACCACTAAAACCGAACACGCCGTCGTGGACGCTTTTGTCGAGGTTCTCGGAGTAGATCGGGTGGGTACCGCCGACAGTTTCTTCGACTTGGGCGGCAATTCGCTCATCGCGACCAGAATAGTTACCGCCCTGCATGCCCGATTGGATCGCAGGATTCCGCTTCAATGGATGTTCCTCGACCCCACGCCGGCGGGGATCGCCAGGCGCCTCGATATCCCGACAGCGAGCAGCGACCTGGAAGAGGCTCTTGCCGTGGTGATTCCGCTACGCGCCGAGGGGGGCGGTAGGCCGTTGTTCTGCGTGCATCCCGGAATCGGATTGTCTTGGGGTTACGCGGGTTTGGTGCAGTACCTACCGCCAGATCGGCCCGTGTACGGGTTACAGTTGCCGACGATCAGCGACGACGGCGACTACCGGTCGATCGAACAACTCGCGAACCGCTATGTAGAGGAGATCGAGGCCATCGCGCCCAACGGTCCGTACGATTTGCTCGGCTGGTCGCTCGGCGGGGTCATCGCACACGCCATGGCTGTCGAACTTCAATTGTCGGGTCGTGAGGTCGCCACATTGGCTGTCATGGACAGTTATCCCGACAACGGTGAGGTGGCACCGCAGGGCGGACTCGATGTTCGAGATCTGTTGCGCGGACTCGGATTGGAGATCGAATCGGGAGGTGAGATGACTTTCGAACACGCCGCTGCACTGTTGGACGAGTCGCTCGGGACCGAGACCGGGATACGCGGAAAAGACCTCGAACGGATTGCCGCGGGATACGAGAACTCGCAGCGGATCGGTCATCAATTCGTCCCGCAAGTGTACGACGGGAACCTGCTGATCTTTCCGGCCACAGGTGATGGGGACAGTGATACTCGGGAGCGGTCACCGCAGGAATGGAAGCCGCTCGTGACCGGGAGGATCGACGAGATACCTGTCGACTGCTCCCATAACGAGATGATCGAACCGCAGGCCATGACCATCATCGGGCCGGCACTGGCACGCGCGCTTTCCGCTGATTCCTGAACCCGTGTGCATACGGTACTGATCGGGTGATGTTTTCGGATTGGACTGTGGGGGAATGACACAAGAGCGACCATCCCGTTTTCGGGCACCGCAATCGAGCACGAGGAGCGGCAATGAGAAGGATCAGACACAGTCGGGCACTACTGGTTGGCGCACTCATTGCGTCGACGGGATTGTTCGGTGAAGTAGCGCTGGCGTCTGCCGATCAGTCTCGATCTCTTCCCCCCGGCACACCGACATCGGCAGACGGGTCCGCGCTCGATCGCATCGAAGTGGTCAACGACCGCCAACTGACGATGTACGTCCGCTCGGCGGCGATGGACAAAGTGATACCGCTCGAGGTGATCCTCCCAGCAGATGCGAGCGCGCCGCGGCCGACGCTCTATCTGCTGAATGGAGCCGGCGGCGGCGAAGATTCGGCGACGTGGCAGACCCGGACAGACGTCGTCAATTTCTTCGGTGACAAGAACGTCAATGTCGTCAATCCCATCGGCGGTGCATACAGCTACTACACGGACTGGCAGCAACCCGATCCCGTTCTCGGACTCAATAAATGGACGACCTTCCTGACCGAGGAGCTTCCCCCGATCGTCGACGCAACGCTCGGAACGACTGGGGAGAATGCCGTCGCTGGTCTATCCATGGCCGGCACATCGGTTCTGAGTCTGGCCGAAGCGGCGCCGTCGGTGTATCGCGCCGTGGGAGCGTTCAGCGGTTGCGCTGAGACGAGCACCCAACCGGGTCAGGACTATGTGACCTTCGTGGTCAGCTTCCGCGGCGGCGACGTCAACAACATGTGGGGTCCGCCCGGCAGCCCGGCCTGGGTGGCCAACGATCCGGTTGTCAACGCGGAGAAGTTGCGTGGCATCGACCTGTACATCAGCAACGGAACAGGTTTACCTGGCCCACATGAGACCTTGGCGGGGCCGATGGTGAATGGAGATCCGGGCGTCCTCGCTAATCAGGTGATCGTGGGCGGCGTCATCGAGGCGGGGACAAATCAGTGCACGCAGCGTCTCGCGGATCGCCTCAATACCTTGGGAATCCCGGCAACGTACGACTTCCGGCCGACCGGCACTCACTCGTGGGGTTACTGGCAGGACGATCTGCACAACTCCTGGCCCATGATCGCCGACGCGATCGGTACCCAGCGATAGGTACCGATGAGCCGGTGAGTTATTGCTCACTTCTCTCGCATCGTTCGAGAGCTGACTAACCTAGATGCTGGTCAGCGCGGTTATCATCACCGGGTGAGTTCCGAAACGCGCAGCGTCGCCGCAGTCGAAGACACTGACGTTCTTGCCCGTCGGTTTGCTTGTCTGGGAGATCCCGCGAGGCTTCGAGTGTTGCAACTCGCTGCAGTCGGACCAGTCGAGATTGCGGCACTTGCAGGTGAAACCGGCATCGAACCGTCGACACTCGGAACCCATCTCGAGGCGCTCGCGAACGTGGGCTTCATCGATGTCGACGTCCAAGGCGAGACTTCCGTGATCCGCGTTGCGGGTTCGGCGTATTCCGACCTCATGGACGCGGCAAAGATCGTCTCGCCGCGGGCGCAAGTGCGCGACACACTGGGGGCCTTGCCGACGGACGTCACGCTCCGCAGAATGGCCGAGAGTGACTGGGACGGCGTGCGATCGATCTACCGCGAGGGAATCGACACCGGTACAGCAACATTCACCACGTCGGTGCCTTCCGTGCAGAAGCTGGACGAGCAATGGTTGCCCGATCATCGGTGGGTAGCCGAGATCGACGGCCATGTCGTGGGCTGGGCGACCCTCAGTCCCACCTCATCGCGCGACTGCTACCGGGGTGTTGCCGAGAACTCCATCTACGTCGGCGGCGCGGCGCGTGGCCGCGGCGTCGGAAAACTGCTCCTTCGTCATCAAGTTCAGGCCGCCGACACCAGCGAGATCTGGACAATCCAGTCGTCCATCTTCCCTGAGAATCGAGCGAGCATTGCTCTGCATCAGGCCGTCGGATTCCGCATTGTCGGCACCCGCTCACGGATCGCCCAGCTGGGTGGACAGTGGCGTGACACCTTGTTTCTGGAACGACGCCGTGAGTCCCAGCTTCACTGACCGGGCAGTGCGCAGACCGTGTCGAGTCCGAGAACGTGATTGAGCCGACCGGACGTGATCCACGATCCGATGCTGATCGAGAGTTCGACGATCTCCGCTTGGCTGTACTGCGCGCTCATCCGTTCCCAGAATGCGTCGTCGAGTCCGTGGTGATCCAATGCGTACCGCTGCGCGTATTCGGCGGCCAGGCGCGTGCGGTCATCGAAAGCGTCAGTGGTTTCCCAGTTTTCAACGGATTCGCCAAAAGTATCTTCAACTTTTACTCCGTCGCGTTCGGTGCGCCAGTCCATACACACGATGCAGCCGTTGATTTGCGCGATCCGCAACCGTGCGGCCTCGAACTCGCGTAGGCCGAGAGTCGACTTCGTGGTGACCGCGCGTGAGAGTCTCGACGCCGCGCGCCCGATCTCGGGAACCAGGTCACCCCACACGTATTCGATGGGATCTTTACCCTCGGGCACAGTGATGTTCATCGTCGACTCCATCTCGTGTGGTTTCTTTCTCCGACGATAGCGGCGCGAACCTGCCAAGCCGCTGTGCGAATCCCACTGGTCGGCATGAGAACCACGTTGTGAAAATGTGCCCGCTATCCCTTGGCTGCCCTGATCCCGGCGCGGCGACCGATCGGAATCACGCCAAGTTGGGGACTCTGTTCAAACCTCTCTGGAGCGGTTCAATTCGCCGGAATCCAGCGGGACATGGAGTGAAGATGCCGTTCTCAACCGAATAGGCCGAGAAATCTCGGTTCAGTCTTCTGCGCAGGAAGAACGTGGTTTTGGCAGAGTCGAACAGCGGGTCACTCAACAGTTTGTCGGCCAGTTCGAGCCATGGTCGATGCCACACGAGCTTGTGTTGATGGCGGGTTTCTCGATGTGATCTTCCCTGTGATTGGGAGCTGTATTTGTACGACTACGGCGCATCCGAGTCCTGATCTCGCTGCCTACAATCTTGCTGCCCGCATGAAGCGGGCGGAACTGGTGACCGCACTGCGCGAGATGCTCGGCGCTCGCCTTGTCGCGGATCTCGGGAAGGTCAAGGAAACACGGGCGGTCCGTCTGTGGGTGGAGGGCACGCGAACCATCGGCAACGACACCGATGTCGAACGCCTTCGTATCGCGTGCCGTGCCGCGAAACTGGTCACTGCCTGTGACACGGCTGCGGTCGCGCAGGCATGGTTCAAGGGTTTGAACCCGATCTTGGATGGCACTGTCCCGTTGATTCAAAGGAATAGTGGCGCAATAGGTTTGGAGAACACGGCGATGCACCCAGTTGGGATTGTTTACGATTCAGGATGCAATCCCGCTCTCGGTGACTTCCTGCCAGACCGCGCGGTCACGTCCTGCGGGCAGCGCGGTGGAGGCAGTTGCTGCGAGCCTACGAGCGAATGATGCGCGGCCGGTGTTTCTCATTGGCGGGGATGCGCTCGAAACTCGTTGCCGCACAATACTTGATCGGATCTGTCGACGAACTGGTGGCCGCGCATTCACCGGAACGACGGCAGCGCGACTTGATCGAGGTTGGAGACCGCCCTGAGTTCGGCCGGTTGCCGTACTTCCCCGAAGATGTGGTTGCGGCGTTATCGACCGCTGCCCCGCTGGTGTTGGTCGGTACCAAGTCGCCGGTCGCGTTTTTCGGGTACCGGGAACATCCGAGTGCTCTTGCTGAAGGCGTTGCAACACTGACGTTGTCGACCGGCGAGGAGGACTCGTACGCCGCACTTGTTGCGCTGGACGAAGAATTGTCCGGCCTCCCGGTGGGCGCTTCGACGGCCACCGTCAGTGTGGGTGGCCAAACTGCCGCGCTCTCGGATGAGCAGGGCCTGGACGGATGGACCATCGGTTCTGTGGCGGCTGAGACGATGCCGGAGGACGCCATTGTTTCAATCGAAGGTGGCACTGTCGGGCACAGCTTTTTCGCAGCATCGCAGAACGGGCCGCGTCACAGTGTTCTTACCAACACCGGTGGTGCAATCGGACAGGGACTACCTGTAGCTTTTGGTGCGTCGTTGGCGGCACCACGACGTCGCGTCGTCGCGATTCAGTCCGATGGCAGTGCCCAGTACACGGTTCAGGCACTGTGGTCGATGGCCCTCGAAGGTACTGATATCACCGTCGTCTTGGTGTCGAACCAAAAGTACGGAATCCTTAACACCGAACTGCAGCGCCTCGGTCACACCAGTGGCGACTTGGCGAACTCTCTGACTTCGCTTACCAATCCGAGTCTGGACTGGTGTGCGACCGCTCGTGGCTACGGAGTGCCGTCCTCTCAGGTGCACTCGGTGGGAGAGTTGCGGGCGGCGTTGCGCCGGGCACATGCGGTCCCTGGACCCACGCTCGTGGAAGCGGTAGTCGGGTAATGCAGGGATCGGGATGCATGATCGGGTAGTACAGCTGTGATGGCTCAAAGCGCATTTTTTTGTGAACAAACGACGGCGCACCACGCAACGGTAGGCGCGCTGGATCCCGGGGAGTCGGCGGACTACCCCCGGGCGGCCATTGCCTGCTTGGCTGCCTCGACCAGGTGCTCCGCCGCGCGGTTCATCTTCTTCAACTCCGCAGAGGTCAGGTCCTGGTGCGTGTAGGCCGCTTTGTTCTTCAAGTTCAGCAGTGTGTTCAGATGCCGTTCGGATCCACTGTCGGCACGTTTGAGTAGGGCAATGGCCTCGCTGTGGTTGCCGGTGTTCGAGTGCACACCGAGGCGCACGCAGCAGAGTACGTCCGAGGCGGCGATAGCCGCGTCGACGTACAAGTCCCCGGCGGCGTTGGGCATCTCCTCTCCGAGATAGTCAGCCGCGTCGAAGAACTCGTTCGCTTTGGACATGCGCCCCGCGGTGACAACGGAGTCGCAGTCGCGTTGTCCCGCCATCAGGATCTCCTCGCAGCGGGGAGCAGTTGCGCGTTGAACCAGCTCCGTGTTCCCGCTACGGTCAGGCCCTGCTTCGCCACGTCACGGAGCAGGGGTTCGCCGGCGGCGGCCGCGGCACGGAGTTCGTCTTCGGCGTACTCGACGACGCGGCCGTCGTTGCCGGTCCACGCCGTGACCAGTCGGGCGAGTTCGGTTACCTGTTCCTCCCATGCATCGTCCCCGTCGTTGCCGGCGTCAGCGGCGCGTACCAGGAACAGATCGATGTCGCTGTCGAGCTTCATGCGCCCGGTCGCTGCCGATCCGAACACTGCGGCGTATCGCAGCGTCTTGTGCCACCCGTCCAGGTGCTTTTCGAGGCGCTTGAGGAAGGTGGAGTTCAGCTGTGCAAGCGCCATAATGGGCTCGGCCGCGAGATGCTCGGTGTTGAGGCGGTAGGTGTTGGTCCTACCTACCTGATCGCGGCGCACCACACCCTGCGCGACGAGGCGGGTGAGGACCTTGCGGATGCCTTCGCCCGACCCCGTGGCGAGGATGCGCTGGACCTGGCTGATCGTGAACGTGACCTCCGCGCTCGCCAAGACAGCTAGCACGTCGCCGTCCAGGGTCGGTGTTACCGTGGCGAACGGCCTGTTCAGCTGCATGGCAGGCACCTCCTCATTCCAACTAAAGTTTGACTATAGCAACTATAGTTGGAGTAGTGCGAGGTAGTCCGGACCGTCAGGGCTGAGAGCCACAGAATGGACCTGAGCAATTCTGTCGACGTGCTTGCCGGCTTCTGTGTTCGAGCCTTGTGAGCAGATGCTGTGTGGGCCAATATTGTTGGGAGCGTGGCTGTGACGGCGTCCATCGTAATGTGTGTTCCGTCCGTCATCTGTGGAGTCGATTTGCGGTCATTCTTTCTGCGTCGAAGCAGCCGGCGTATGGTCGTTGCGCACTTTCTGGCTCCAGAGGGCCTTTCCGGTGTCGTCGATCGCGCATGCGTGGTGCGAGGCCTTCCCGACATCGATCCCGATCCACACGGTGAGGTGATCATTCATCAACTCGCTCCTGTCGTTGCAGGTGGGGCCCGTGGACGTCTCCGTCACCAGATCCCTAAACAGCGACCGTTCGCATCAGCTCTCAATCAGCGACCGGAGCGTCCAGAACGGTGAGGCAGCCAGTCCTATCGAGCTACGACAGCAACAAAACCCGATCAGCTACACCCCACCGCGCTGGGCATCCAGAGCGTCCACTCTGGACACCACCAACCTTAGGGAACACCCGATCAATTCTCGGACTCAAGGTTCAGCAGTCAGTCAGGGAACGACTCAGTGATGATGCTTCCACCGAGCGCGCAGTCGTCTTCTGAAAAATGCAGTCATCCCGGCATCCGGCGCAACGTCTTCATCTCATTACGACCACCACCAGTCTCGCCGGCAGTAGTCGCTGTCGACGTGCCGCTCCCAAGTACCGCAGTCAGGCCTCTGCCAGCGACCATTGGTGCACGACGAGAGACCTAACTGGGCCTGTCACTTGCTGTCGACGTGCCCGATCGGGTCGGCGCTGTCGGTGAATGCGGCGCGGGCGGCGGGCCAGCTGGTCTCATCGACGCGGAGAGCGCTGCGAAGGTAGGCGGTGCTCATCCGCTGGATGACGGCGACCCGTTCCGGACTTTCGTCCGTGGTTTCGGCGACTTCGTATCCGACGATTCCGCCAAGCGAGTGCTCGGCACCGTAAAAGGTTAGGAGGTCGGTGGCGCCGGGGCTGTGTGTGTAGGCGTCGGTGAACCAGTCGGGGCCGCGGCTGGACATCTTGGACTGGTCGTGGTCGCCGGCGACGACGAGTGTGGGCGTGGTCAGTTCCTGGAACGAGGGGCGCATGAATGGGAAGTTCGCCTTCGCGAACGGATGCAGGTCGTCGCCGCCGACGCCGGTTGCTGCGAACAGGATGCCCGCGGTGACGCGGCTGTCGGACATGTCCTCGCCGACTTGGCCTGCTTCGTCGAAGATCCGAGCGCCGAGGAGTGACTGCGCTGTCTGTCCGCCCCAGGAGTGACCGGTGGCGGCGACGCGGCTGCGGTCGATGCGGCCGGCAAGCCCGGGGACGGCGGCCTCGATGGTGTCGAGCTGGTCGAGGATGCGGGTGAGATCCGTGATCCGCTCGGTCCAGATGGTCGGGAACACCGGGTGGTCGAACCCGAAACCGTTCCGGCGCGAGTCGAGGTGGGTGGGCTGGATCACGACGAACCCGCGGGAGGCCCAGAACGCGGTGAGCGGAGCGTAGCCGTCGAGGTTCCACCCGTTGCCGTGGGAGAACACCACGATCGGCAGGTTCGCGCCGGTCGCCGGGGCGGACACCCGAACTTCCAGCGGTACCGGCCGGTCGGGGGCGGACAGTTCGGTGGGAGCAACGGAGACGACCGGAGTGCCGGCGCCGACAATGCCGTTCAGTGTGTTGATCATTGATGAGGTCATGGAAAGTTCCTTGCTGCGGGTGCGCTCTGCGATACTGGTTATCGGAGTGACGTTCCGTAACGTTACGGAACAGTGTTCCGTAATGCAAGTGCACCCGATCGAATGGTGAGGACAGGCACATGACTGACACCGAGAGCGACCAGTCGCGCGTTGCGCGGCCCCAGCAGGTGGGCCGTCCGCGTCGAAGCCAGCAGGCACTCCTTGACGCAGCGGCGGCGGTGTTCGTGACGTCCGGGGTCGACGCTCCGGTGCGGGAGATCGCAGCGAAAGCCGGCGTCGGTGTGGGGACGATCTACCGTCACTTTCCGACCCGTCCGGAGCTCGTGGTGGCGGTGTACCGACACCAGGTCGAGGCATGCGCAGAAGCCGGCCCGCGACTACTCGCGGAGAGCGCGGCGCCCGAGGCGGCCTTGCGGGCATGGGTGGATTTGTTCGTCGATTTCCTTGTCACCAAACACGGGCTCGCTGGCGCACTCCACGGAGACAGCGCCGGGTCCGACGCTCTGCACACCTACTTCGTTGACCGTCTCGTACCGGTGTGTGGCGATCTCCTCGAGGCAGCACTCGAGTCCGTTGACTCTGCTCCGCCGGTCGATGCGTACAACGTGCTCAAAGGCATCGGCAACCTCTGCATCGGTGCCGCAAGCGACGCCCAATACGAGGCCACCATTCTCGTGCAACTACTCATTTCGGGCGTGCTGAGCCGAGGACTTCGCTGACCCAGGCCCATCGCACCCTCACGTGGAGCACGGACGGGAAGCGCCGCGAAAATCACGCCACTTACTGCTGTGATTCACAGTCGGCAAGGCCGGCGCAGGTTCGGAGTGTCTCATCGTCGGGTGTGTTAGTAACGAACGATTCTGAGGCACTGTCGTCGGCACCGCCGAGACGCACTCGGCCCTAATCTTCCTTTTCACATCCGTACTTCAATGACTTTGCACGATCACGTGGCTTGTCAGTTGTGGTCGGTCATCACGCAAATGGATCTTTTGGTCCGGATGAAAACGGGCCTCGTACCGAGACACGATTGCCTCGGCATCCCCGTAATAGTGCAGATCTCGCGGACGTATTACCGCACGCCGCAAGGACTCGTCGAGCGTAGTGTCGTCGAGGCGCAGCAGAGCGGCACCCTGATCGCCGGCGAGGCTCGGGACATCGGTCCAATGCTCTGGCGTCTGCTGCACGGACTGGCCATGTCGAATTACCTGGTCGTTGTCCGAGTCTGCCAGCCCGAGACGAGTTATCGGTTCGAAGACATGCAGCGCATTCTTGCTCTGGCGCTGAAGAACCTGGCCCCGCGCTGAGCATCGACTTATCTACGGCTCGAATAGGTTCCGGACGAAGGAGAGGCTCTCGGGGAGTGCAGCCCGCATCGTCTCGATATGCCCCGTCGGATACGTGCGGAATGTGACTGGCTGGCGGTTGGCGGCGAGTTCGGCGGCGAGTTTCAACGCGAGCGGCGCCGGCACCATCTCGTCCGTCAGCCCCTGCCCGAGGAAGACGGGCCGATCGTACCCGGTCGCCGGGATTTCCAGCATGCTGCGAGCAGCGGCCAGCACTGCGGGATCGTCGAGGGGCCGGTTCACCAGATCGCCGATCGTGACGTCGCCGAGGTCCGATGCCATTTCCTGGTAGCAGTCGGTTTCGGCTCGGGCCAGGGCATCGGTGCCGCGCGGTGTCAAGTAACGATCGATGTCGAGATCGGGTCGCGCCGCCCGTAGTCCGGCCAGGATGTATGACACGAATACGGTGCTGCCGGTCAGTGGCAATCGGGGAAAGTCCGGCCCCAGGAGTGGTGCAAGGTTCTCCAGATTCGACGGCGCCCCGGTCGCGACCGCGCCCCGGTAGTCCAATTCGGGTGCGTACCGTGTGGCGATCGCTGCCGTGACCATCGCGGACTGCCCGCCCTGAGACTGTCCGAGTGCCACCCACCGCGGTGAGAGCGACGGTTCGACCGCACGCGCAGCACGCACCATGTCGATCATGCTGTGCGCCTCCGACGGTCCGTCCAGGTAGGGGTGGATTCCCGGCGTGCCGAGCCCCACGTAGTCGGTCGCGACGATCGCGTAGCCCTGCGAGAGCCAGTTCGTGAGGTATGGACTGCCGACGGTCCCGGTCACCGTGGGAGCGCACTTGTCGGCAATACCGACGGTGCCGTGGGCCCACGAGATCACCGGCCAGCCGCCTTCGGGTGGATCACCGGCGGGGAGGAAGAGCGCGCCCGTACTCAACGCGGGCCGGTTCAGCGGTCCCGTGGACCAATAGGTGAGCTTTGATCCGTTGACGGCGCCGGGGATCCAGAAGGTTCGTGGCAGGGGATCTGTCGCGGTCACTGTGCCCGGCGCCGTGACTGGCAACGGCACCTGCGCCTGGGCGGGCGCGGTCGAGACGACCGCAGAGGCGAGCGTGATCACCATCAATGTTTGGCCGAGCCGTCGTCGGATCATTGCACCGCTCCCGGGGTTCGTCCGTATAAGTACGCCGACTTCCATTCTGCGCGAACTGGAGGTGCCGGCATACCGGTTCGACCATCTTCGGGTGCCGCTACCGCGGTCGAGGGCCGGTCGAGTGGTTTCACTGTCGGTCCAGAGGCGAGGGCGAATGCTCCGCAGCGCATCATGTGGTGCGAGGCTCTTTAGGTCCGTTTTCGGTTCGTTGACGGGGACGCGGTCGGTGAGAGTACTCCCGCTAGCCCTTGGCTGCGCTGATCCCGGCGCGCCGACCGTAAAAACTGCCGTCGCCGAGCGACGTTCCCGACGCGTATCCGCCGGCACAGACTCCGGCAGTGCAGCGGCCCGCAGCAAACAATCCGGGGATCGGTTCGCCCGAAACGTGCAGTACCTCCGACTGGATCGACGTTCGCAGGCCGCCGAGGGTGAAGCCTGCCGTGAAGCCCCGAAGGTCAAGGGCGGCAATCGGGGAGCCGATCGGCTTGACCCATTCGGGTTTCTTGCCGAAGACCGGATCCTCGCCCCGTTCGGCGTGGCGGTTGTACACCTCGACAGTGGACTGCAAGGTGCCCTCGGGCAAACCCATGTCCGATTCGAGTTCCGCGGCGGTCTCGGCCACCCACTTGGGGCGGAACCGGAAGAACGGCGTGGAACTGTCAGCGCCGGCGCCCTCGTCGTACGCGGCTTCGTCGATGATCAGGTAGGCCTCATTGTTGTTGCGGAGCAACGTTTCCTGGCCGATGCGCCCAGGATAGGTGTCCTCGTTGACGTAGCGTTGCCCGCGGCCGTTGACCAGGATTCCGCGCACCATCAGCTGAGGATCGCCGAAAAACGCGACCTCGGTGGCATCCATGTGCGCGAGGTCGGCGCCCAGAGCTTGCGCCATCCGGATGGCAGTGCCGTCGTGCTCCTCGATGGCCGCACCTGGCCGCCCGATCAGACGCGGCGCATACGACTCGACCATCGACTCGTTGTAGGCAAAACTGCCCATTGCCAGAACAACACCGGTCCGAGCCCGCACAGCCACTTCCTTGCCGTAGCGCTTGGCGATGATGCCGACCACTCGATCACCGTCGACAACAAGGCGTTGCACCCGCATGTCGTGCTCGGCCCGCACGCCGAGTTTCTCCGCCGTCTCGACGAGTGGCTTCATCAGCATGAACCCGCCGCCCTTCTCGCCGGTGCGTTTGTCGCTCATCTGCGGTACGTGCCCGCGCGGGGCCGGGGTGGCGATAGCGTTGAAAGGCGCGGCGTTCTCGCCGCCGGAGTACATGAGACCGTCGTCGAACGGAGTTTCCCAGCCCGGCTGGCCGTAGAAACTCTCCTTGAACGGCACTCCGTTGTCGACCAGCCAGTTGTAGTGTTCGACGCTGCCGTTGCAGTAGTCGGTGATCTTTTCCTCGTCGGCACCTGGGCCGAGAGCGGCCATCATGAACGTCTTCATGTTCTCGGGGGTGTCTTCGAAACCGAGTGCCTTCTGCAGCGGTGTACCGCCGCCGAGATAGATGAACCCGCCCGCCAACGCGGCGGCCCCGCCCCACCCGCTGGTGCGTTCGAGAACGAGCACGTCCGCACCCACCCGCGCCGCTTCGATGGCGGCGCTGACTCCGGCAATTCCGTATCCGGCGACAACAACGTCGGCTTCGAGATGCCAGGTGTCTACATCGTCTACGGCTACGGGCCGAATCGAGTGCGCCGATCCGGTGGAGTTCGCTGGGGCCATCGCGTTTCAGTCCTTCGCGGGAGTTGGTTCGGTTGCGGCCTTTTCGGCAGCTCGGGCAGCCTTACGCCGGTCGGACTTGACCGAGATCAAGGCATTGTTGAGTCCGGTTGCCAAAGGCCACCCGGTGTAGTGACACAGGAAGATGGCAGCTTCTTCGACTTGCTGCTCGGTGAGTTCCTCGTTGAGGATCGCCGCATTGATCTGGATTTTTGCGACGTCGGTTTGCCCCTGGGCGGTAATCGCGCCAAGGAGGAGCAACCGTCGATCACGCATCGACAACCCCGGCCGAGTCCAGATATCGGCAAACAGATGATCTGCTGTGACGGCAAAAAACTCTCCCGGAACGTCGGCAGGCAAGTTCCAGCCGTACACCTCGTTCATTTTCGACACACCGCGTGTCCGGGCCTCGGAGATGGAGTGTCCGTTCAGATCGGTCATGACTGCTCCTTCGTGGATGGTCCTGAGAATGCGGTATTTTCCGGCGGGGCGCCTACCCCCACACCGAGTCCTGTACCGAGCCCGGTCAGTGCAAGGTGCGCGAGGGGCAGGTCGACGCCGAGACGGTCACCCAGATCGAGCGCCAGGCTCAGATCTTTCTCACCCAGGTTGCGGACGTGACCGAGGATCGAGAACCAAGGATCGCCCTCGTCAACGGACTCGGTGGTGGTCCGCAGCATGATGGCGCCGGCCCCACCGGTAATGGCATCGGTGTGGCGTACGACCTTACCCAGGGTGCGAATATCGAGACCGGCAGCTTCGGCCAACCTCGATGCTTCGGTAGCGGCGGTGAAGGATACGAAGTGAAGAAGGTTACGCGCCAGCTTCATTCGGGTTCCGGCGCCGATGTCTCCGGCGTGGACCACCAGTTCTGCCCAACATCCGAACGGCTCGCGAACCCTCTCGAAAGCCTCTATCGGCCCGCCGATCATCACGGCGAGCTTGCCCTGTGTGGCACCGGGGGCGCCGCCACTGACGGGTGCGTCGAT
The DNA here is from genome assembly GCF_019334125.1 of Rhodococcus globerulus. Lineage (NCBI taxonomy): Bacteria > Bacillati > Actinomycetota > Actinomycetes > Mycobacteriales > Nocardiaceae > Rhodococcus > Rhodococcus globerulus. The sequence goes on along the minus strand of NZ_CP079698.1, from coordinate 1,270,492 downwards.
CAAGGTCACACTGTGCTCGTCGCAGATCCTGGCCAACTCCACCGCGGTGGTGTCGGAGATGGTCGAGTGGACGGCGATGACGGTCCCGGGCCGAGCAGTGCTGAGGATGCCGTCAGGTCCGTTGACGACATCACGCACTTGAGCGTCGTCGAGCACGGTTACCGAGATGACGCTTGCCGTGGTTGCGACGTCGGCCGGCGTTTGTGCTGCACGAGCCCCCGCGGCAGTGAACGGTTCGAGCGCTTCGGCTCGCGCGTCGCACACCACCAGCCCGGCCGGCCAACCGAGGAGACGGGTCGCCATGGGCGCGCCCATATTGCCCAGTCCGATGTATCCGAGCGTGGGCTTGTCGGCATTCTCGGTCACGATCGGAACACCTGCCCGCCGTCGACGTTGAAGATCTGGCCGGTCACCCAGCTCGCTTCGTCGGAGAGGAGGAACAGGCACATGCCCGCCAGGTCTTCCGGTGTTCCCATGCGTTGCAGTGGAATTCGTTTGACCATGTCCTTGACGATGTTGCCTGGTGTGACCGTGCGGGTGGCTTCGGTGTCGATCGGTCCGGGTGCAATCGCGTTGATCCGGATCTTGGACCAACCGAGTTCGGTGGCCAATTGCTGAGTCAGGCCGTTGATCCCTACCTTGGCAAGGCCGTAGAAACCGGAGTACAGCCAGGCGGCAGTGGAGGACTGGTTCACGATGGAACCGCCGTTGGCGCGCATGTGGGGCACTACTGCTCGGCACATCTGCAGTGCGCCGTCCATGTTCACGCTCATGAACGTCCGGTAGTACTCCCAGTCGACTGTGAGTAGTGAGTCGATCTTCATTCCGCCGTAGATGGCAGCATTGTTGACCAGGTGTTCGATGCTTCCGAATTGCTCGATCGTGAAGTCTGCGAGCGCCTGGGTGGATGCGCCGTCGGCAACGTCGACCGCCTTGAAGACCGCGCTGCCACCGTCGGCAGAGATCTGTTTGGCCACCGATTCGCCGAGTTCGTGATTGAGGTCGGCGACAACAACATTGGCACCCTCGGTTGCGAGTGCGCGGGCGTATGCCTCGCCGATTCCCTGAGCGGCGCCGGTGACGATTGCAGTGCGTCCCCTAAAACGTTCGGTACGTTCTGTAGGTTCTGTACGTCCCATGTCGATCCTGCTTTCGAGGTGACGGATGTGTGTGAGGTGCTTATGCGGGGGATGCGACGAGCTTTGTCTCGAGGTATTCCTCGAAACCGGCGAGGCCCATCTCTCGGCCGATTCCGGATTGCTTGTAGCCGCCGAACGGGGCGTCGGCGGAATACCACACTCCACCGTTGACGCTCAAAGTTCCGGTGCGTACACCAGCGACGACGCGGTTGACGCGATCGGGATCGGTGCCCCACACCGAACCTGACAGGCCGTACGGAGAGTCGTTGGCGATGCGGATGGCATCGTCGTCATCGTCGAACGGAATGATCACCAGTACCGGACCGAATATCTCTTCTTGGGCGACCCGTGACGAGTTTTCCAGTCCCGCAATCAAAGTGGGCTCGATGAAGTATCCGAGCGGTTGATCGTCCGGTCGGCCGCCGCCGGTGACCACGGTGCCCCCTTCGTCCTGGGCCAGCTTCAGATAGCCTTCGACGCGTTCGCGTTGGCGTGCGGAGCTCAGCGGGCCGCAGATGGTTCCCGGTATCGACGGATCGGCAGCACGAATGCCGGCCATGGTCCGGGTGGCGGCGGCAAGCGCTTCGTCGTATCGGCTGCGCGGCACCAATAGTCGCGTGCTCAAAGCGCAGCCCTGCCCGGCGTGGACGCACACCGAGAATGCCGCGACGGAACTGGCGGATTTGATGTCGGCATCGTCGAGGACGATGAAGGCAGATTTTCCGCCAAGTTCGAGGAACACCTTTTTCAGGGTGCTCGACGCGGTAGACATCACCGCACGCCCGGTCGCGGTGGATCCGGTGAAGGAGATCAGGTCGACACGGGGGTCGGCGCACAGTTGTGTGCCGAGCGAGTGGTCCGTGGAGGTGATGATGTTGACGACGCCGGCGGGGATGTCGGTCTCCTCGGCGATCACCTTGCCTACCAACGCGGCACACCACGGTGTGTCCGGTGCCGGTTTGAGAACAATGGTGTTGCCGGCGGCGAGCGCCGGACCCAGTTTGGCGAAGTTGATCTGGTGTGGAAAATTCCACGGAGTGATGGCACCGACCACCCCAACGGCTTCCTTGAGTAGCTGACGGTGGGTGGGGACTCCCATCGGCGAGGCATTCCCGAGATCCTGTTGCCACGAATAGGATTCGATCAGTTGTGCCCAATATCGGAGGTCATCGATCGGTCCTTCGAGTTGGGGGCCGCTGGTCAACATTCGCGGTGCCCCGACCTCGGCGATCGTGATGTCGCGTAGCTCTTCGATATGAGACTCGAGAGCATCGCAGAGTTGGCGAAGGCAGTGTGCGCGAAATGTGTGGTTCCGAGACCAATCGGTGGTGTCGAAGGCGCGTCGGGCCGCGGCGATTGCGGCGTCCATGTCGACGGAGGTGCCTTCGGCCGCTTGACCGAGTACTTCCTCGGTGGCGGGATTGAGGATGTCGAAGGTGCCGCCGGAACCGGGAACAAGTTTGCCGTCGACAAGAAGGGCGGAACTGTCTGTGGGTCGAAGGTTCATAGCGTGAACTCTTCCTTTCTGGACATATGTCTGGACTCTAGTTCACACAATCGTCCATGGCAATGAGTTTCGGGCATAAGCGATTTGGGTACCGAGAATTCGAAAACTGTCTTGGTTAGTCGGTTCGGGCGCTACGGTTCTCCACCAGATATCCCCGATCCGGTGCCCTGCTGTGGGCCTGGGCGGTTCCCTTCGTGTGTCGATCCGAGTGCAGGAGTAGGCCGATGAACAGAGTTGCTGGAAAAGTTGTCCTGGTGACGGGCGCCGCCCGTGGCCAGGGGCGCAGTCATGCGGTGCGTCTGGCTCAGGAAGGTGCGGACGTCATAGCGTTCGACATCTGCGCCGACATCGCAACCAATGAGTACCCGCTGGCCACTCGAGACGATTTGGATGAGACCGCGAGGCTGGTCAAGGAAACCGGGCGCCGCGTTGTCGCAGCGAGGGTGGACGTTCGAGATCGGGCCGGCGTCGAAGAAGCCCTGGCAGAGGGCGTGGAAACGCTCGGCGGGTTACATGTGGTTGTTGCCAATGCCGGGATCTGTCCGCTGGGTAAGCATGTCTCCAATTCCGGCTTCGTCGACGCGTTCGACGTGAACTTTCTCGGCGTCGTGAACACCGTCCATGCGGGTTTGGAATACCTGGGGGAGGGCGGATCGATCATTGCTATCGGGTCCGTGGCCGGCCTGGTTCCGCAGACCGGATTCAACGGTCAACAGGCGCTGCAAGGGCCTGGCGGTGACGGATACGGCTTGGCCAAGAAGATGATTCAGACGTACACCATGTCGTTGGCATTGACACTGGGGCCGAGTTCGATTCGGGTCAATGCGATCCATCCGACCAATGTGAACACGAACATGCTGCAGAGCTTGCCCATGTATCGGACCTTTCGTCCGGATTTGGAAAACCCGACCGCGGAAGATGCCGCTGTGACGTTTCCTTTCATGCAGGCGATGCCGACGCCGTGGGTGGAACCGGAGGACATCTCGCACGCGGTCGTGTATTTGTCGTCGGACGAGTCGCGATTTGTCACTGGTCAGCAGCTTCGGGTTGATGCGGGCGCCGGCATGAAGATCGGCCTCTAAGGTGCGATTTTCGGCTGTGACCGGCGTGGATGACTTGCTTCTGAACACTGAAATCTCGAATTCGTTGCCCTGGACAGGTACCTGTAGTAACGTCCAGACATGTGTCCAGTCATGGTTACGAATCGACTCGCCGACGCCTCAACGGTAAGCAGGCAGACACCGTCTCCAAGCTCACCGAAGCTGCCGTTGTCGTGCTCCGTGAGCATGAATATTCCGGTTTGACTGTGCGCGCCGTCGCTGCCGAGGCCGGGGTGGGAGCAGCAACCGCCTATACCTACTTCTCGTCGAAGGAGCATCTTGTTGCCGAGGTCTTCTGGCGCCGGTTGCGAGCGTTCCCGAACTCGGACGGCACCGGTTCGGACCCCACCGCCCGAGTGTTGGCCGTACTGCGCAACATTGCGTTGCTGCTGGCCGACGAACCGCAGGTGTCGGCGGCCGTGACCAATGCATTGCTGGGAACCGATCCTGAGGTTGAGCACCTTCGCGACCGGATCGGATTCGAGATTCACAGCAGGCTGGTCGCGGCAATGGATCCGGTAGTTAATCCACATCGGATCGAGGCAATTGAAATGCTGTATGCCGGAGCACTTTTGCGGGCCGGAATGGGATATGGGACTTACGAGTACATTGCCGGACGCCTGGAGGCTTCCGCACGACTGATCTTGGAGCATCCATGACCGAAGCATTGATCGAACCGGTGGTGTTCAATCCGTACGACTACCATTTTCACGAAGACCCGTATCCGACCTACGCGCGATTGCGGAATGAAGCTCCGATCTACCACAACGACGACGTCGGATTCTGGGCGCTGTCACGGTATTCGGACGTTCTGAGTGCATTCAAGGACAACAAGCGACTCTCGAGTGCAAACGGGGTTTCGCTCGACCCGGCAGCATACGGGCCCCATGCGCACTACGTGATGTCCTTTCTTGCCATGGACGATCCGCGGCATATGCGTCTGCGGCAGTTGGTGTCTCGCGGTTTCACACCCCGCCGTGTTGCCGAACTGGACTCGCGGATACTCGAGCTCACCACGGCGCACCTGACTCCGGCACTTGCCACCGGGGAATTCGACTGGATATCCGAAGTGGCCGGCAAATTGCCGATGGACGTGATCTCCGAGTTGATGGGCGTTCCCGAACCGGACCGCGCGGAACTGCGGAGAAAAGCAGATCTGGTGGTGCACCGCGAAGACGGCGTCCTCGACGTACCGCCAGCGGCCGTGGAAGCATCGATCAGCCTCATGAACTACTACAAGGACATGATCGCCGAGCGTCGTCGTTCACCAACCGGCGACTTGACATCAGCGCTGCTCGATGCCGAAATCGACGGAGACAAACTGTCGGATGCCGAGATTCTGGGCTTCATGTTTCTGATGGTCGTTGCCGGAAACGAAACCACCACCAAACTTCTCGGAAACGCCCTGTACTGGGGCTCGCACAATCCCAACGAGATTGCGGAGGTTCTTCGTGATCCGGATCTGTCAGCGGAGTGGGTGGACGAAACGCTGCGCTACGACACGTCGAGTCAGATCGTGGCTCGCACGACCACTGTCGATCTCGAGTACTACGGCACTACCGTTCCGGCGGGGGAGAAGATGCTGCTCCTGATCGGTTCGGCCAATCGAGATCCGGATGTCTTCGACGATGCAGACGCGTTTCGCCTCGGACGTAATTCTGGCAACAAGTTGGCGAGTTTCGGTGCGGGCGTTCACTTTTGCCTCGGTGCTCACCTGGCGCGTCTCGAAGCGAAGATCGCTCTTGCCGAATTTGCCCGCCACGTGCGCGATTACGAGGTGGACGAGGCGGGTATCGAGAGAGTCCATTCGACAAATGTGCGGGGTTTCGCGGCCCTGCCGGTGAAGGTGCAGGTGCGCTGATGCCTCGTTTCGAACCCAATCCGGCCCGGCGGACCGCTTTGATCAGCGGCGCATCGTCGGGTATCGGCACCGCGGCGGCCTATGCCCTGGCGGAACTCGGTCACCCAGTCGTCCTCGGAGCGAGGCGGGAAGCCGAGTGCGAGGCGATTGCCGAAAAGATCCGCAGCAACGGCGGCGAAGCCATGGCACATTTCCTCGACGTCACTGACGGCAGTTCGGTGGATGCGTGTGTCACTGCCGCCGAAAAAGCGATGGGGCCGGTGGAAATCGTCGTATCGGGTGCCGGTGATCTCGAATTCGGTGCCGCCGATCAAATGGAACCCGAACGGTTCTTGCGTCAGGTCGAGGTCCATCTTGTCGGTGCACAACGGCTCGCTCACCGAATCCTGCCCGGTATGAGGGAGCGGCAACGGGGTGATTTTGTGCTGATCGGTTCGGATTGCGCCGACCGGCAACGTCCGCTCATGGGTGCTTACGACGCGTCGAAAGCCGGTCTCGAAGCAATGGGGCGTCAGATGCGAATGGAACTCGAAGGCACGGGCATTCGCGCCTCGATCGTGAGGCCTGGACCGACGTTGACCGGGATGGGAATGGACACGACGCCGGAGATCATCGGCCCCGTCGGCGAATCGTGGGCCAGGTGGGGCTTCGCGCGACACGGCTACATGCTGCGGCCGTCCGATATCGCAAACGCCATCGTTGCCGTCGTGACCGCTCCCCGAGGTGCGCACCTCGTTCTGGTGGAGGTTCAGCCGGAAGCTCCACTCAATCCTCGTCCTACTCACACTTCGCAGGAGACGACATGACTCACGGCGTACAGGAGAATCCGCGCACGCTGCCGCAGCCCCCGCGGGTGTCCGGCGGCGAACTCGAACACGGTCATCTCGAAGAACTGCGTACCGATCCGATCGCATTGATGCGCCGGGTCCGCGACGAGTGCGGCGACGTGGGAGCCTTCCAACTAGCCGATCGCACGGTGATCCTGCTGTCCGGCGCCGAGGCAAACGAATTCTTCTTCCGTTCGACTGACGAGGACCTCGACCAGCAAGCTGCGTACCCGTTCATGAAGCCGATCTTCGGTGAGGGGGTGGTGTTCGACGCCAGTCCTGAGCGGCGCAAGGAAATGCTGCACAACTCGGCACTGCGCGGCGAGCAGATGAAAGGCCATGCTTCGACAATCGGCACGGAAGTCGAAGCGTTGGTGGCAGAGTGGGGCGACGAGGGCGAGATTGATCTGCTCGATTTCTTCGCCGAGTTGACCATCTACACGTCGTCGGCCTGCCTGATCGGAAAGAAATTCCGCGACGAACTCGACGACAGTTTTGCCAAGCTCTATCACGAACTGGAACAGGGCACCGACGCGCTTGCCTTTGTCGATCCGTATGCGCCGATCGAGAGCTTTCGCCGACGCGACGAAGCGAGACTGGCTTTGGTTGCGCTGGTTCAGGAGATCATGAACGGGCGGATTGCGAATCCTCCCCATGGCAAGGACGACCGGGACATGCTCGACATCCTGGTTTCGGTCAAGGACGAGAACGGTGAGCTGCGCTTCAGTGCGGACGAGATCACCGGAATTTTCATTTCGATGATGTTTGCCGGTCACCACACGACATCCGGGACGGCGGCGTGGTCGTTGATCGAATTGCTACGCCATCCCGTCGTCATGGCCGACGTCGTCGAGGAACTCGACAGTTTGTACGCAGACGGTGCCGACATCAGTTTTCATGCCCTGCGCCAGATCCCGATTCTCGAAGCCGTGGTGAAGGAAACACTGCGACTGCATCCGCCGCTGATTATCTTGCTGCGGGTGGCGCGGGGGGACTTCGAGGTGGGTGGTTTCGAGATTCGCGAAGGTGACCTGGTGGCGGCCACCCCGGCAATTTCCAATCGCATTCCCGAAGACTTTCCGAATCCCGACGAATTCGATCCTGGCCGCTACATCGATCCACGTCAGGAAGACATCGTCAATCGATGGACGTGGATTCCGTTCGGAGCGGGCAGGCATCGGTGCGTCGGCGCGGCGTTTGCCCAAATGCAGCTCAAGGCGATCTTTTCGATTCTGCTGCGCGACTACGAATTCGAGATGACCCAACCGTCGGAAAGCTATCGCAACGATCACAGCAAGATGGTCGTGCAATTGGAGCAGCCGTGCTCGGTCAGATATCGGCGGAGAACCGGTACAGGCAGTCGATCCGATACTGGCAGGGGAGCGTGAGTCATGCGTGTCGAAGTCGACCTGGATCTGTGTCAGGGCCACGCCGCATGCGAATTGGAAGCGCCGGACGTTTTTGTGGTTCCGAAAAGGGGCAAGGTCGAAGTGTCCGATCAGCCGCTGCCGGACGAGCAGCGACACGAGGTGGAAATGGCAGTGCGTTACTGCCCGACAGGCGCACTGAAAATTGTCGAGGACTGACCAGGGAGAGGTTCACATGACCGGATTCGACCGCGCCGAGCTCGACGACATGGTGCAACGCTGGATTGACGCGAACAAGAAGGCCGAGGCCGCCGGCGACTGGAAGCCGTTGGCGGACATGTACACCGAGGACGCGACCTACGGCTGGAACTACGGCCCCAAACAGGATTTCATGGCGATCGGTCGGGAAGAGATCCGCACCGTCGCGCTAGGTCTCGAGATGAACGGCCTCGAAGGCTGGGAGTATCCCTATCAGGACTTTGTGATCGACGAGCGCAGTGGCAACGTCATCGGACTGTGGAAACAGATCTCCGACGCCAAACGAGACGACGGCAGTAACTACTCCGTCTACGGCATCGGCGGTAGTTGGTTCCGGTACGGCGGAAATTTCCAATGGTCCTGGCAGCGTGACTTCTTCGACTTCGGAAACGTCTCGGCACTGTTCATGGAGATGATCCAGAACAACGCGCTGTCCAAAGGTATGCAGGCACGCATTCAGCGATCGATCTCCGGCGAACCACTCCCAGGCTGGTATCGCGCGGGTACCTCGCCGGTTCCACTGTGGTGAGTCCGGTGACTGTCGGTGGGTCCTTCGAGACGCTCTCGCGCGGCGACCTTGCTGTGTTGGTGCCAGAACTCCTGCTCTGTGGTCAGCTGATCGACAGATCCGGGATGGCGCACCTGATCGTGGAGTACGGGCGCGAAGGCATGGCGGAGGTTGCGATCGCGGAGTGGGAATCCGCCAGTCCTTGGTACACCCGCCGGATGCAGAAGGCGCTGCGGTACGAGGGTGACGACGTCGTGACCATTTTCAAAGGACTGCAACTCGACATCGGGGCCCCGCCGCAGTTCATGGATTTCCGCTATCGCGTCGACGACCCGCAACACGGTGAGTTCTGGCTCGACCATTGTGGCGCTCTGACCGACGTCGAACCGCTGGGGGACGAGTTTGTCACCACCATGTGTCATGACATCGAAGACCCGACGTTCGACGCGACGGCGATAGCAACCAATGCGCATGCGCAGATCCGTCCGATCCATCGGCCGCCGCGCAAACCTGCTGACAGGCACCCACACTGTGCGTGGACAGTCGTAATCGACCCGTCGCATGTCCCGCCGGTCATGACGGCCCACACCGAGCAGATCGGCCGGACTGCTGCGGTGTCGGTTGAGTTGAGTCCGATCGACGGCAGCGACGACGGGGCGGCCGACTACTCGGGACCGCTGCTCTCGGATCTGCGTTTCTCCGACTTCTCCCAGTCAGCGCTGGTTCGTATCGCGCAGGAAGTGTGCCTGCAACACCACCTACTTGCGCTGGGGTTTCTGCTCGCGGTGCGCGGGCGCAGTAGTGCGGACAAAGCCCGAGAAATTACGCTCAAACAACTCACCGGAATTGCAGGCGTCGCTTCGCAGCGCATCCGCGACGCATTGGGTCTGCCGCCGGATCTGGAAGGCCTGTCGGTGGTGCTGGAGCTACATCCGTTGCTCAATCCGAGGCAATATGTCGAGCGTGAAATTCGCTGGGATGGAGAGAGTCTCGAGATCTTGATTTCGCGGACCGGCCTGGTTGACGCCGACGGTGGCTGGCCCACTCTGATCGACGGTGAGCATCTGGATCCGCTTCAGGCACTGGTACGCGGCGTGAATCCACATTTCACAGCCCGGGTGCTCGACGATTCCGAGGCCGGGCTTTTGATCACGGTCGATACGACGGCGGAGGCTGCGCCGGAATGTGTCGAGGTCGCCATCACCAAAGTGAGCAGCGGCGCAGCATTTGCTTTCGAAGATCGTGGAATTCCGTTGCCTCTCTTCGTGGTTTGAGTGGCTGACCCTGAAAAGGATCGTTCATGGCCTACACGTTTGCAGACCTTTTCGAGCATTCCGTCGATGCGATGCCTGATCGACGAGCGCTGATCGTGTCGGGGGAGGAAGTGACGTACCGCGAACTCGACTCGCGGGCCAACCGTCTGGCACATCATTTCCTGTCGTTGGGTTTCGGGCACGGCACCCATATCGGAATTCAGATGCACAATTCGATCGAGACGATGGTTGCGGTCCTCGCGTCGTTCAAGGTTCGCGCCGTTCCGATCACCGTGAACTATCGGTACACCACCGACGAGTTGGTGTACCTCTACGACAACGCCGATCTCGAGGCACTCGTGTTCCATCGGGGGTACTCCGCTCGCGTCGCCGAGGCCCTGGAATCCACGCCTCGGGTGAAGCACGCTGTGGTGGTGCCGGACGAGCTTGCATCGGGTGCCGAACCGCCCGTGCCAGGCGCGGTCGCGTACGAGAACGCGCTGTCGCCGCAATCTCCGGAACGCACCGGTAGTGACGCGTTCGACGAGCGGAGCGGAGACGACCCGTACATTCTCTACACGGGCGGAACCACCGGACGACCCAAGGGCGTGGTGTGGCGTCAAGAGGACATCTGGCGAGTTCTGGCCGGAGGCTATGATTTCTACACCGGTGAGCCGATTGCCGACGAGTACCAACAATCCCGTGGCGGCGCAGCGGCTGCAGAACCTATGCGATGGTGCATGCTGCCACCGCTCATCCACACGTCGGCCTTGATGCCGACGTTCAACGCACTGTTCTCGGGCAACACCGTGATCTTCGAACCACGGTTCGATGCGGCACACGTCTGGAAAGTTGTTGCCGAATACCGGCCACAGGTCATGGTGATCACCGGTGACGCAATGGGGCGGCCTTTGGTGGAAGCGCACCGCGAACTACAACCAGATGCGTCCAGCTTGGCGGTTCTCGCGTCCGGGGCGGCGCTGTTCTCCGGTTCGGTGAAGGACGCCTTCTTCGAGGTGTTCCCGAATCTGATGATCTCCGACTCGGTGGGCTCTTCCGAAACAGGCTTCGGCGGTATCGGATTCGCAGCCAAAGGGTTGAAGCAGCACGGTGGACCTAGGGTGGGTTCCAACCGGTTCACGGTGGTAGTCGACGATGACAACCGGATTCTGCCACCGGGTTCCGGCGACGAGGGGTGGCTGGCAAAACTCGGCAACGTCCCACTCGGCTACTACAAGGATCCGGTGAAGTCGACGGAAATCTTCCGAACGGTGGACGGCGGACGGGCAGTGGTCACCGGAGACCGCGCCCGGATCGAGGACGACGGTTCCATCACGCTGCTCGGCCGGGGCAACATGGTGGTCAATACCGGCGGCGAGAAAGTATTCGTCGAAGAGGTCGAGGCCGTCGTCAAGGCCCATCCGGATATCTACGACGCCACCGTCATCGGGCTGCCGGACGAACGCTGGGGAAGTCGAGTCTCGGCCGTGGTCCGGGTGCGCGATGGTGTTGTTCCGGATTTCGAGTCGATCGAGAAACACACTCGGAGCCAGCTTGCCGGGTACAAGATTCCGCGTGCGTTCTGGATTGCGTCCGAGGTGGTGCGAGCGCCAAGCGGAAAACCCGACTACCGCTGGGCGAAGGAGTACGCCCTCGGTCAGGAGCCGGTTCACCGCATCGATTAGTCCGCCTCGGCGCGCGCGGCGCCTTGCCTGTAACAGGAGCAACCGAAATGCCCGAGCTGAACCTTCCCGACGGCTTCGATGTCACCGACCCCCAGATGTACGGCAAGCGCGTTCCCCTTGCCGAGTTCGCGGAACTACGCCGCTGCGCTCCGGTGTGGTGGAACGCGCAGGAACCGGGAACCGGCGGTTTCCACGACGGTGGCGCCTGGGTAGTGTCGCGGCACGCCGACGTGCGTGACGTGTCGCTGCGTTCGGAGGAGTTCTCCAACAACGTCAACGGGTGCGTCCCACGCCATGAAGACAACATCACCGCCGAAGAGTTGGAAGTCAGTAAATACGTTCTGATCAACAAGGACGCGCCCGAACATACCCAGTTGCGCAAGTTGGTGGCGCGATTGTTCACACCCAGGTCCGTCGAAGCGATGCGAGCCGGGCTCGAAGAGAGAGCCGAAGAGATTGCGAAAGCCGCGGCGGCGTCGGGTACCGGTGATTTTGTCCAGCAGGTTGCCAGTGAGCTACCGATGCAGGCGATCTCGGACCTCATCGGAGTTCCGCAGGAGGCCCGACGCCAGCTCTACGAATGGTCGAATCAGATGACCGGATACGACGACGAATCCATGGCCGGGGAGTCCAGAATGGCGTCGGCGCAGATACTCGGGTACGCGTATCAGCTTGCCGAGGCTCGTCGCGACGAACCGCTCGACGACATCATTTCGCGATTGGTCCAGGCGAACGTGGACGGTGAGGCTCTCACGCCGGAACAGTTCGGCTTCTTCGTCATCATGTTGGCGGTTGCGGGCAACGAGACAACACGCAATGCAACAACACTCGGGATGATGGCGTTCCTGGCGTACCCGGATCAATGGGAACTGTACAAGCGTGAGCGTCCACGCACGGCGGCCGACGAGATCATTCGCTGGGCGTCGCCGCTGACGTCATTCCAACGTACGGCGTTGGTGGACACTCAGATTGCCGGAACTCCGATCAAGAAGGGGCAGCGTGTTGTGCTCCTGTATGGATCGGCGAACTTCGACGAATCTGCGTTCGAGAACCCGGACGTATTCGACATTTTTCGTGATCCCAATCCGCACTTGGCTTTTGGTGGTACCGGGCCACACTACTGCGTCGGCGCCAACCTGGCCCGGATGGAGATCGACCTGATTTTCAACAAGATCGCCGACCACATGCCGGACATCAGCAAACTTGGTGATCCCAGCCGGTTGGCATCAGGGTGGATCAACGGGATCAAGGAATTCAGGGTCGATTACGGCAACAACGCCTCGTGTCCCGTGGAGCACTGAACCGTGTACACCGGGCGGGTCTCGCTGGCAGCGCCGATGCGTCAACTCGGTCAGTTCTACAAAATGGGTGCCGATGTTGCGGTGGGACTGGTACGCACACGCTTTCAGGTGCAGGAGTTTCTCGAACAGAGTTGGATGATCGCGCGGGTGTCGCTGGTACCGACGGTTCTGGTGGCAGTGCCGTTCACGGTTCTGGTGAGCTTCACTCTCAACATACTGCTGCGCGAGATCGGTGCTGCCGACCTCAGCGGAGCCGGGGCGGCACTCGGCGCCGTCACCCAGGTCGGGCCAGTGGTCACTGTCCTCATCGTGGCGGGCGCCGGCGCCACCGCCATTGCCGCAGATCTCGGTTCGCGGACCATTCGCGAGGAGATCGACGCGATGGAAGTGCTCGGGATCGATCCGATCAATCGGCTGGTGATTCCCCGGGTTGTCGCGTCGACGGTGGTTGCGTTGCTGCTCAACGGACTTGTGTGCGTCATCGGCATCACCGGCGGCTACATCTTCTCGGTGTTCCTCCAAGGCGTGAATCCCGGTGCGTTTGTCGACGGCATCACGTTGCTCACCGGATTACCCGAAGTTGCCTTGTCGATGGTGAAGGCCGCACTGTTCGGCATGCTCGCCGGACTGGTTGCGTGTTACCGGGGACTGTCCGTCCGTGGCGGTCCGAAAGGTGTTGGCGAGGCTGTCAACGAGACAGTGGTCTACGCGTTCATGGCGCTCTTCGTGGTCAATACCATCGTGACCGCGGTGGGCATCAGGCTGACGGCGGGGTGAGCGGCGTGGCACTGGCGGAACTCGGAAAATTCGGGGCGACCCGAGCGCGGATGGCACGTGTGTCGCGGTCCGTCGACGATGTCGGACGGCAAGCGGTTTTCTTCGTCAGAGCTATTGCCTTCATTCCCTGGGCGCTGCGCAAACACCCGAAAGAAGTCTTGCGTCTGGTCGCCGAGATCAGCATGGGAACAGGTGCGTTGGCATTGATCGGCGGCACCGTCGCCGTTGTCGGGTTCCTGACGCTGGCATCAGGCGGAACCATCGCGATTCAAGGTTTCAGTTCGCTCGGAAACATCGGTGTCGAGGCACTCACCGGGTTCTTCTCCGCGTTCATCAACGTGCGCATCGCCGCGCCGGTCATCGCGGGAATCGGGCTGTCCGCAACCATCGGCGCCGGCTCGACGGCGCAGATCGGTGCGATGCGCATCAGTGAAGAAATCGACGCACTCGAAGCGATGGCGATCAGTTCTGTTCCGTACGTGGTGAGTACGCGCATCGTGGCCGGGATGCTCGCCATTCTGCCGCTGTACTCGTTGGCGCTCGTCGGATCGTTCCTCGCGGGACGTTTCACCACGGTGGTGCTGTTCGGTCAATCGTCCGGGCTCTACGACCACTACTTCACCACCTTTCTCGATCCGGTCGACGTCGCCTGGTCCTTCGTGCAGGTACTGGTGATGGCGTTGCTGGTCATGCTGATTCACACGTACTACGGCTACAGCGCTGTAGGCGGACCCTCGGGGGTGGGCACAGCTGTCGGGCGCGGCGTCCGTCTGTCACTGATTTGTGTTGTGGCGGTGACCCTTCTGGTCTCGCTGGCGCTGTACGGCGGTTCCGGCAACTTCAACTTGTCCGGATAGGGAGAGCGAGTGGAGAGATACGGATACAAGCTTGCGGCAGTAGGCTTGACGTGCGCGATTGTTGCCGTCGTGGCGCTGGCGGTCGCGTCGTTCAATCAGTCGTTCACCACCCGCGTTCCGATAACAATTGTTGCCGAGCGGGCCGGCCTTGTGATGGATCCGGGTGCGCGAGTGAAGATGGCCGGTGTCACCGTCGGGTCCGTCGAGTCGATCGCGCCGGCCGACGATTCCACCGCGACGTTGTCCATCCTTCTCGATCCCGATGCACTCGAGTCGATTCCCGCCAACGTCGATGTCGCGATCACCTCGAACACCGCCTTCGGCGCAAAGTTCGTCAGTATGTCGGCGCCTGCGGATCCGAGCGGCGAGCGATTGACCGCTGGCGCCACCATCGACGCGAATCACGTGACCGTCGAAATCGATACCGTGTTCGAGAAGTTGACGGCCGTCCTGCGGACAGTTGATCCCGGAAAACTCGATCAGACGCTTGGGGCGATTTCCACCGCGTTGCAAGGTCGCGGGGAGAGGTTAGGCGTCGCACTCGGGAAGGCCGACGCGTCGCTGGCCGAATTCAACAGTGCCGGTGCCGCTTTCGACGAGGTTCTCACAGACCTTCCGGTAGTGTCCGGGACATATCGGGCGGCTGTGCTGGATCTGATGGACACCCTCGGCTCGCTCACTGTCACCGGCACCACCGTCCTCGACGAGCAAGAGAATCTGGATCTGCTGCTACTGAACGTCATCGGGTTGGCGCGCACCGGAGAAGATGTCCTCGGGGCAAATACCGACGGTGTCGACACCGTCCTGTCGCTCATGCGCCCAACCACCGAACTTCTTGAAGAGTACTCGCCGGTGATTCCATGCATGTTCCATGGCCTCGAGGAGAGCAAGGCAATCGGCGACGGCGCGTACAACGGGCAGCCGGGAATCAAGATGTCGATCGGATTGATCGCAGGCACCGAGCCGTATCGCTATCCTGACGATCTCCCGAAGGTCGCGGCAACCGGCGGACCGCAGTGCATGGGCCTTCCGTTGCGCGATCCGAATGTCAACGCGCCCTACCTGGTGACGGACACGGGTGTGAATCCTTTCGAACCGGAACGTCAGTGGAATGGCGGCCAGCCGATAAACGACATGCCGAACCTGCTCAGTTACCTGTTCGGAACGGCGATTCGATGATGCGGCGCGGCTACGGCATCAAATTCGGCATCTTCGTGGCGGTGATGTTGCTGGTCAATGCTGGGCTCGTGCTGGTCTTCGGGCAGATGCGAGGAGGCGACGAGCACAGTTACGCAGCCCAATTCGTCAATGTGTCCGGGCTGAAATCCGGCGACAAGGTACGGATCGCCGGGGTGCCTGTTGGAACGGTGAGCGCCGTCGAATTCGGTGACGACCACCTTGCTCACGTGAAATTCAGCGTTGATTCAGTGGAGACTCTGACGGAGCAGACCCGGGCGGCGGTGCGCTATCAGGACCTCGTGGGCAACCGCTATCTCGAATTGCTCGACAGTCCCGGCGCCGCGCAACCTATGGCCGCAGGTGCAATCATCCCCACCACCAGGACTGCGCCGGCGCTGGACCTCGACGCGCTGCTCGGTGGCTTCAAACCGTTGTTCCAGGCGCTCGACCCGACCCAGGTCAACGCGCTGTCCCTGTCGCTGCTCGAGGTATTTCAAGGGCAGTCGGGGACAGTGGCGTCGGTGCTCGCACATACCGGATCGATCACCAACACACTTGCCGACCGTGATGTGCTCATCGGCCGGGTCATCAACAATCTTGACGGCGTATTGAGTGAATTACGTGGGCGAGGCGGACAGTTCACCGACACACTCGACCATCTGCAACAACTGGTCAGCGGACTCGCGTCGGACAAGGAACTGATCGGGGCTTCGGTGACGAGCATCGATACCGCTGCACAAACTTTCGCAGATCTCCTGGCCGGGGTCAGGCCCGACATCAGTGGCACACTGTCGCAACTCGACCAGAGCTTGGACCCTTTGGTCGAGCAACAAGGCGAGCTCGATCGAATCCTCGCGTCGATGCCGTCGAACTATCGGCAACTGATCCGAGTTGGTGCCTACGGGTCCTTCTTCAACTTCTATCTCTGCGGTATCGCGCTCAAAGTCGACGGGGCTGACGGCAAACCGATGACGGTCGACCTGATCGACCAGACGACCGGAAGGTGCGCACCACGATGAGAGAGATGGCGCAGAAGCAGGCCGTGCGAGTAGGCGTTGTGGGGATGGTGATGACCGCGTCGGTGGTGCTGGCGTCTCTGCAGTATCAGGATCTGCAGTTCGTGAAAAACGGGGTGAGCTACAGCGCAGTGTTCAACGACGCGAGTGGTGTGGCTGCCGGTGACGAGGTAAACGCGGCCGGGGTGAAGATCGGTACCGTCGATGGCATCGCTGTCGAAAAAGGCCGTGCTCGAGTTGATTTCACGCTCGACGGTTCCGTCACTCTCGGTGAGAGTACGTCGGCGGCGATCACCACTATGTCCCTGCTCGGTAAACGTGCGCTATCGCTCGACCTGGATGGAAGTGGACGGATTCCCGTCGGCGGACAGATCCCACTCGAACGCACCCGATCGGCGTATTCGTTGCCCGACGTACTCGGCGACCTCACTACCACGGTCGAGGACATCAACCTCGACCAGTTGTCGGCGTCGTTGGAGGAGGTTGGTGCAGTGATGACGGACAGCGCGCCTTCCTTGCGGCCCGCCCTCGACGGGGTAGCCCGCCTGTCGGACAGCATCAACCGCCGCGACGAGACACTGAAGCTTCTGCTCGCAGATGCGAATCACGTGGCCGGTCTCCTCGCGGACCGGGGACCGCAGGTCAACGCGCTTCTTGTCGACGGCAATGCTCTCCTTGGTGAACTGGTCCGCAGGCAGGATGCGTTGGGCAACGTCATCACCGACATCTCGGCTGTCTCCACTCAACTCAGTGGGTTGGTACACGACAACGAAGCACAACTGGGCCCGGTGCTGAACAAGCTCGACACGGTGCTCGGGATACTCCAGAAGAACAAGGACAACCTGGCCCAGGGCATCGACGGACTCGGAACGTACGTGGGGACGCTCGGCGATACCGTCGCGAGCGGACCGTTCTACTACTCGTACATTCAGAACCTTCTTCCCGCCCAGTACACCCAACCGTTGATCAACGCGATTGTCGGGCTTCCGCCTGCGCCGCTACCGATACCGGAGGTTCGCTGATGGTCGCGAAACGTATTGTCGCCGCGGTCGGGGTACTCGCGGTGGCGGTGGCGGGATATTTTGTCGTACAACACTTTCGGTACTACTCGGTGACGGCCTATTTTGCGTCGACGACGGGACTCTACGTCGGCGACGACGTCCGTGTTGTGGGCGTCGACGTCGGCAAGGTCACCTCGATAAGTCCGCAGGGGGACAAGATGCGGGTCGAACTCGAACTCGCCCGATCCGTCCCTGTCGCAGCGGACGCACACGCGGTGATCGTTGCTCAGTCATTGGTCTCGGCCAGGTTCGTCCAGCTGACGCCGGCATTGACGGAGGACGGGGGAGACGCGTTGGCCGAGGGAGCGGAGATCGGAATCGAGCGAACCGCGGTGCCCGTGGAATGGGACCAGATCAAGGAGCAATTGGGCCGGGCGGCAGATGCATTGGGGCCGTCCGAGGGCACCCGCGGGTCAGCGGCCGAATTCCTCGATGCCGCAGGCACGGCTTTGAGTGGGAACGGTGAGGCGTTAGGACGTTCGATCACGGAACTGTCTTCGGCCATGAGCACTCTGAACGAGGGAGGTGGCGATCTTTTCGGAACGATCCGGGGACTGCAGACTTTCACCACGGCGTTGGCGGCAAGCAACGAACAGATAGTGAGCTTTCAGGGACGTCTGGCAACAGTGACAGGCCTGTTGGCAGACAGCCGGACACAATTGGCACCAGCTCTGGTTGATCTGGATGCGGCGATCGGTGATGTCCACCGATTTGTCGAACAGAATCGCAGCGGGCTCACCGAACAGGTGAACACATTGGCCGATGTCTCCCAGGTGCTGGTGGACAAACGCGATGGGATCGAAAAGCTTCTGCATCTGGCGCCGACGGCCTTGTCCAATTACTACAACGTGTACCGCCCGGCCCAAGGCGCGATGGTCGGGGTGCCTGCCTTCCAGAACATCGGCAATCCCATCGACTTCATCTGCGGCGGTATCGCGGGACTGGCAAACGAAACCTCTGCGAAGGGTGCGGAATTGTGTGCCGAGTACCTCGGACCGTACCTGAACACCATCAGAGCGAACTATCCGGATCTGAACATCAATCCGACCCGTGCGCTTGGTGCGGCGCCGGATCAGTTGGTGTACAGCGAACCGGATCTGAAGCCGGCTCCCTCCCTGCCGAGCGTGAGTGTTCCCGCAGGGCTGGGTCAGTTGCTGATGCCGGAGGTGGGGACACGATGATCCGGAGAATCTGTTGCGTCGGTGTTGTTGTGCTCGTGTCCGGCTGCGGGTGGAACGGCCTGAATTCGGTGCCGTTGCCCGGTGCTGCGGGGCGCGGCGCCGACAGTTTTTCCGTGGTCATCGAGATGCCGGACGTCACGTCGATCAGTCCCAACTCCCCGGTAATGGTGAACGATGTGACCGTCGGCACTATCAGTGCCATCGCCTCCGACAATTGGCACGCGAAAGTGACAGTGTCCCTGGATGGTTCGGTGGTGTTGCCGGCTAATTCCACCGCGAAAATCGGACAGACCAGCCTGCTGGGTTCCAAGCATGTTGCCCTGGCACCGCCGGTCGGTGTCGAACCGGAAGGGACGCTCGCCGAGGGCTCGCTCATTCCTCTGGCGTCGGCGGGCGTGTACCCGACTACGGAGGAAACTCTGACAGCGCTGTCCATAGTGCTCAACGGCGGCGGACTCGCGCAAATTCACACCATCACCACCGAACTGAACAATGCACTCGGCGGACGCACCGTATCAGCACGTGACTTACTCGCGCAGATGGACACGTTGACCGAGACCCTGGACCGGCAACGCATCGCCATGGTGACCACGATGGAGAACCTGGATGTGTTTGCGGGGGAAATCAACGCCCAACGCGACGTACTGGGGAAGGCGCTCGACGTGCTGGCTCCAGCCTTGGCGGAACTGGAAGATCAGCGCATTACCCTGACCACCGCACTCGATTCGGTGGGCCGATTCGGAGACGTCGGCACCGACCTGGTCAACCGCACGCGAGATGATCTGAGCGCAAATCTTGCGGCACTCGAGCCGACATTGCAGCAGGTTGTCGCGGCAGGTCCGGATCTGATCAACAATCTCGGAAACCTGAGCACCTTCCCGTTCCCCCAGACCACCATCGATGACGGGATGCGCGGCGACTACACCAATCTGTGGGCGCTGATCGACCTGACCACCAACCGATTACAGTCCGGACTCGGTTTCGGCACCCCGTTCGGTGCTCCGCAAATAGGCGGCGGGCCGGTCGACCCGATGACCGCGCCGCTGAATGCAACGGGCAATGCAGGGGAGGGAGGACGATGATCCTCACCAAGCTTGTTCGCCGGCAGTTGGTGATCTTTGCGATCCTTGCCGTGCTCGGTATGACGGTGGCCGCGATCGCGTACCTCCGTGTTCCCACGATGCTGGGTATCGGGCGATACACAGTGACGCTGGAACTGCCCAACGCCGGTGGCCTGTACCGCAATGCGAATGTGACGTACCGAGGCGACACCATCGGTCAAGTCCGATCGGTGCAGCTCCACCCCGACGTCGTGAAAGCCGAATTGTCCTTGCAGAGTTCAGTTCCCGTACCCAGTACCGAGCTGGTGGCGGCTGTGCGCAGCGTATCGGCGATAGGCGAGCAGTACGTCGATCTGCAGCCGACCACCTCTGACGGCCCGTTTCTGGCCGACGGCGACGTGATCGACACCGAGTCTGTGGTGATATCTCAGGAGATCGGACCCGTTCTCGATCAAGCGCAGGCGTTGCTCGCCTCCGTCCCACAGGACAAACTGCGCGCGGTGATCGACGAGTCTGCAGCTGCGTTTGCCGGTGGCGGCGAAGATCTTGCGAGACTGCTGGATTCGACCGCGTCCTTTGTAGATCAGTTGTCCGACGCCACTACTCCCGCGACAACTCTTGTGCAACAACTCGCCCCGCTCCTCGAGACCCAAGTTGTCACGGGGGATCAAATCCGATTGTGGGCGTCGAGCGTCGCCCGGCTGAGCGGGCAATTGGAAATCGCGGACGGCACTATTCGCAACATCATCGACACCGGGCCAGGGTTCGCCACCGAGGCGGAGCTCTTGTTCCAGGATCTGCGTCCGACCCTGCCGATTCTCCTGGCCAACCTGACCAGTGCCGGGCAAGTTGCGCTCACCTACAACGCGTCACTCGAACAGGTACTGGTCATACTGCCGCCGCTTGTTGCGGCTCAGGAGACCGTTGTACAACGCGGCCAGGCGGACGGAGCCGCCAACGTCAATTTCCATCTGCAGGCTCAAGACCCGGCGGCCTGCTCCACCGGATACCTACCGGCGGATCAGCGCCGCGACCCCACGGTGACCAGTGTTCCGGACACTCCGCCCGATCTGTTCTGCAAGGTGCCGGCGGATTCGGTTTTTGCCGTGCGCGGTTCGCGGAACATTCCGTGTATGGAAGTTCCGGGCAAGCGGGCGCCGGACCCGGTGACGTGCCGGAGCCCGGAACCGTACGTGCCGTCGGGAACCAACGCTCCCGACGAGTTGTACACCGGGCCGGACGGGATTGCATACGGGCACACCGATATCGGTAAGGGGGATTCGTGGCAGCAGTTGTTGACGACACCGAATCCCTGACAACCGAGGATGTTTCGCGGCATGTAACCACGCGCGGACGCGTGCTTGTCGCGGTGGTGATTGCAGGTTTGGCAGCAGTGGTGGTGACCGGCGCTATGTCGATGCGGGGCGACAATGCCCGGGACGCTCATCGGCAGGAACTGGTGGACGGGGCGTCGGCGGGAGCGCTGGCATTGGTCGACATTCACGTCGATACCGTGGACGAGGATGTGGCCCAACTGCGAGCGCTCAGCACGGGCGAGTTCGCAGAGGAGTTGGTTGGCGATCAGTCGGGGTTCGTCAACGCGATACGTTCCGCATCTGTCAACTCCGACGCAAGGATCGATGCTGCTGCACTGTCGTCGGAGACGGCGACGTCGGGATTAGTACTGATTGCGGCGTCTGCGGAGGTCGCCAATTCTGCGGGCGACACGACGTCGCGGACATATCGACTGCGCATCGGTGTCGAGGACGTCGACGGGAAAATTCTGATGTCGAGTGTGGAGTTCGTGCCGTGAGGCGGGCGATCTCTGTCGTGCTGGTTGCGGTTCTCGCAATTGCCGCGTGCGCCCTGCTGTGGATTCGCCGCGACGGCGATGCACTCGAGTCGGCGAGAGCGGATGCGATTGCAACGGCACCTGCATTGGTGGAGGACTTGCTTACGTACACCAGTGAAATGGTGGACAGCGACCTCGCGGCCGGGGCTGGCGCAGCCACCGGAACGTTCAAGGACGAATTCGTCGCGTTTGCTGCGACAACTGTTGCGCCCCAATCGAAAGCGCAAGGAATCAGTACCAGCGCCCGGGTTGTGGATGTCGGGTTGCTCGGTGCCATGTTCGATCGCGTCGAATTGCTGATGTTCGTCGATCAGATCACCACCAGTTTTGCGCAGCCTGCTCCGGCGTCGAGTTCGAGTCGCGTGAAGGTCACCGTCGAACGCGTCGATGACCGGTGGTTGGTGAGTGAGCTGACACCGATCTGAGTTCTGCTCAGCTGTTGTCGTGGCCCGCCATGATCAGCCTTGCGGTGATCTCGAGGCGATCCGCGATCTGCGAGTAGGACTCGTATCCCATTCCAGCTCGCACCAATGCGCCTGACCAGGCGATTTCAAGGGCTTCGAGGACGTCGGCGTCGTGTTCCGGTCCCAATGCCTCGACCAGGCGTTCGCGAATGTTCTTCCCGATCCGGGCGCGGAGATGTTCGACGTCCGGGTCGTCGGCCATCATCGCGGTGGTGACTGCGGCGGCGAGTTCCGGTTCATCGGACACCAGGAGTGCGACACTGCGCAGGACCGAACAGACCTGACTCTCGCGGTCCTGCTCTGCGTCGGCCTCGTGAGGGAGCGCGTCGAGGCGTCGCCAGAACAGTTCTGCGACAAGGTGACTCTTGGACGAGAAGTAGGTGTACGCGGTTGCCGGCGCGACCCCAGCTTCGCCCGCGACCATGCGAATGGTCAGGGCGGAAAACCCATGCGTACGCAGGATGGCAACAGCTGCCTTGGTCAAACGATCGACAGTTTCGGCCTGTTGTCCCGACAGGCGCCGGCGGGTGGACTCGAAGTTGGCCTTACCAGACATGTGTCCAGACACTACGGGAGCCGGGGAAGTTGTGCGCGGTGTGGGGGTCCCGTCAGGCTTTCCCGAGTCCGCCGGCAATTCCTCTGTCGAGTTGGTCGACCATGGCGGTGCTCAGGGCGGAGAGTTGTGCGACCTGGCTGTCGTCGAGGCCTTCGAACACCAAGGCTTGGACCAACCGAACGTGGCCGGGCGATGCCTCGATGACCTTGGCCATTCCGGCATCGGTGAGTACCGCGTTGGAGCCTCGGCTACCGCGGATCACTTCACGCTTGACCAAGCCGGCCTTCTCCATCTTCGTGACGACGTGGGAGAGGCGCGACAGCGACGCATTGGCTTGCTGTGCCAGTAGAGAGAGTTGCAGCTTGTGGTCGGGTACTTCTGACAGCGCCGACAGCACGAAGTACTCGAAATGGGTTAGTGCGCAGTCGCGTTGGAGCTGGGTGTCGAGAGCCGCTGGTAGGCGGGTTACCAAGGAGATGAGGGTGCGCCAGGCCTGCTGTTGCTCGGTGGTGAGCCACTTGGTCTGAACCGGCGACTCGGCCTGGCCGTTCGATCCACTCATCGGTCTGTACCCCTTCGAAGCGCTGTGTTCTACCACTACAGGGTTGCAGACGAGTGTCCAGTGGGTGCAGGCAGGGAATAGTTGCGCGTTTCAAGTGTTGAGTTCTATATTAGGTTGAACCTTCAACTTAAGACCATTCGGTGAACTCATGAGGAGCCGCTATGTCCGCCGCCACAATGCCCGCGCTGTATCTCAGCCACGGTGCCCCGCCGTTGGTGGACAGCGCTCTCTGGGTGAAGCAACTAGGCGCGTGGGCCGGTGACCTGCCACGGCCGACGGCAATCTTGATCGTGTCGGCACATTGGGAATCCGCGCCGCTGACCATCGGATCGACCACAACGGGAACCCCGCTGATCTACGACTTCGGTGGATTCCCCGAACGGTTTTACCGGGCTCGGTACAACTCGCCGGGGGCGCCGGACCTGGCCACGCAGGTGGCAGCGTTGATGCCAGATAACGAGCAGGTCGTCCAGCAACCCAATCGTGGCCTCGATCACGGCGCCTATGTTCCGTTGACGGTGATGTACCCGGATGCGGACATCCCCGTGCTGCAGATCTCCCTGCCGACTTTGGACCCCGAACGTCTGCTAGACCTCGGCCGACGGTTGCGTCCACTGCGCGAGCAGGGCGTGTTGATCGTGGGATCCGGATTTACAACCCATGGCCTGCCATTTCTGCGTGACCCGTCGCCGGAGGCAAAGGCTCCAGGTTGGTCTGCCGAATTCGACACGTGGGCCGGGGAGCGGTTCGCAGCCGGCGACGTCGATTCGCTCATCGATTTCCGAGCACAGGCTCCCGGTATGCCGTACGCACACCCGACCATCGAGCACTTCGCGCCGCTGTTCGTGACTCTCGGTGCGTCGTCCGATCCTGAGCAGGTGCCCACCCAGGTCATCGACGGTTTCTGGATGGGACTCGCAAAGCGCTCGATTCAGGTCGCGTAGCGGGTCAGGTGCGACTCCGGAGAAACTCGAGTGCCTGATCGCCATGTGTGCTCGCGCGGAATTCGCTCGAGATGACCTTCAATACGGTTCGATCCGTGTCGATCACGAACGTTGAACGTTTGACCGGCATCAACTTGCCGAGCAGTCCGCGTTTGACGCCGAACTGCTCGGCAACGGTGCCGTCGGTGTCGGCGAGCAGGGGATAGTCGAAGGACTGGGTAGTGGCAAACGTCGACTGCGCTTCGACGGTGTCGGTGCTGATGCCCGCGCGAGCGGCTCCTACCGCTGCAAAATCCTTGCCGAGGTCGCGGAAGTGGCACGCTTCCGCGGTGCACACCGGCGTTGAGGCTGCCGGATAGAAGAACAGCACCAGTGGCCCCTTCTCCAGCAGGCTGGTCAGCGAACGGGGTGTTCCGTCCTGATCGGGCAGGGTGAAATCGGGAGCAAGCTGACCTGGTTTCATTCGGCTGAGGTTACCCGCGAACGAGGCCCGCGCAGGTGAGCCTGGGATGATGGAGTCATGCACGGCGAGCCCACCTCCAAGTCCGCACCCTCGTCCGACACCGCGATCGTCGATGCGGCGTCCGATTCCACCACCACGCGAGAGCAGTTCCGTGCCCTCGCCGCCGAGCATCGGGTAGTTCCGGTGACGCGAAAAGTGCTGGCGGACTCCGAAACTCCGCTCTCGGCTTATGAGAAGTTGGCCGGGAACCGTCCGGGGACCTTCCTTCTCGAGTCTGCGGAGAACGGCCGGTCGTGGTCACGATGGTCCTTCATCGGCGTCGGCAGTCCTGCCGCTCTGACCGTCATCGACGGTGAAGCCGCCTGGTACGGCAACGTCCCCGCCGGCGCACCGTCCGGTGGCAACCCTGTCGACGCACTCGGTGCCACTCTCGAACTTTTGCGCTCGGAACGTCTGCCCGACCTGCCGCCTCTTACCGGCGGGATGGTCGGATTCCTCGGATACGACGCCGTCCGTCGGCTCGAAAACGTGGGCAACTCGGCCGTCGACGACCTGCAGATCCCCGAGATGGTCATGTTGCTGGCCGCAGACATTGCCGCCGTCGACCATCACGAGGGTGCGATCACGTTGATCGCCAACGCAGTCAACTGGGACGGCACCGACGCACGGGTCGAGGAGGCGTACGACGACGCCGTCGCGCGTCTCGACGCGATGACGCGGGCACTTGCGGCACCAGCCAAGTCGACGGTCTCCACGTTTGCCAAGGTCACCCCGAGTTACCGCCGTCAGCGCACGACGGAGAGTTTCGGCGTCGATGTGAAGAAGCTGATCGGCGATATCGAAGCGGGCGAGGCATTCCAGGTCGTGCTCTCCCAACGATTCGAGATCGACTGCACCGCAGCACCTATTGACGTGTACCGAATGTTGCGGGCCTCGAACCCCAGTCCGTACATGTACCTGCTCAACGTCCCGAACGGTGACGGTGAGACCGCATTCTCCATTGTCGGCTCCAGCCCAGAAGCGCTGGTTACCGTCTCGGAAGGTGTCGCAACCACTCACCCGATCGCCGGAACCCGGTGGCGCGGTGCAACCGAGGAAGACGACATCCTCCTCGAGAAGGACCTCCTCGCTGACGAGAAGGAAAACTCCGAGCACCTGATGCTGGTCGACCTCGGACGCAACGACCTCGGTCGTGTCTGCCGACCCGGCACGGTCAAGGTGCACGATTACCGCCACATCGAGCGATACAGCCACGTGATGCACCTGGTCTCCACCGTGACCGGGCACCTCGCGGAGGGCAAGCAGGCGCTCGACGCTGTCACGGCGTGCTTCCCGGCCGGAACGCTCTCGGGCGCTCCCAAGGTCCGGGCGATGCAGTTGATCGAAGAACTCGAACCCACCCGCCGCGGGGTCTACGGCGGCATTGTCGGGTACCTCGACTTCGCCGGTGATGCCGACACCGCGATCGCGATTCGCACCGCACTCATCAAGGACGGCATCGGATACGTCCAAGCCGGTGCAGGTGTGGTCGCCGACTCCGATCCGGTCTACGAGGACACCGAGGCGCGGAACAAGGCGATGGCCGTGCTCAGCGCGATCGCATCGGCACACACGTTGCGCACCATCGGAGGTGAAGGGTAAGTGAGCGAACAAGCTTCGAGCACCGGCGCGGACTCGCCGACACCACGTTCGGGCCGCAGCACCACGATGCTGACCACGCTCCTGCTGGGGATCGCGGCCATTGCGCTGTGGGGAAGCTCGCGGATGACGTGGGTACAAGTAACCTCCAGTGACGGTAAGACTTTGGCGCGCACCACGGATCTCGACGGTGGCACGTGGGCTGCGGCGATGACGCCGCTCGCTCTCACGCTTCTTGCTGCTGTTGCGGCATCGTTTGCGGTCCGTGGGTGGGCGCTCCGAGTTGTCGGCCTGTTGGTGGGATTGGTCGGCATCGGAGTCGCAGTTCCAGCTGTCCAACTGTTGGTTTCGGGAGCAGATGACGACCGCGCCGCAGATCTTGCCGAACTGTCCTCGCACCTCGAAGAAGTGTCCGCCGAAGCATCGGTGTTGCCTGCGCTGCTCGCGCTCGCCGGGGCCCTTGCGGCTCTCGCTGCCGGTGTTCTGCTCATGCGAAAGCCCAAGGCGCGCGCCGGTCTCTCGTCGAAGTACGACAACCCTGCAGCTCGCCGGGAGGCAGCGGCCAAGCTCGGACAGGGAAGCAAAGATGCGCCCGACGAGCCTGTGACACAACGGATGCTGTGGGACGCGCTCGACGCCGGGGAAGATCCGACGCTCGATACGGAAGGCGAGAAACCTGACGCGGACGGCAATGAGCCGGGCAAGGATTCACGATCGTGACCTCGATTACGTCCGAACTCCCACGCGCGTGGGTACCCGGGCGGAGTAGCAAAAAATCGCCCAACTAGGCTGACACCACCCCGATGACGTATCTCACATCGGGCACTTGCCCAGAAAGGATTCGGGCCACGATGACCGTACTCGACTCGATTCTCGACGGGGTGCGCGCTGATGTCGCCGCCCGCGAAGCCGTACTCGACTTCGCTGCAGTCAAGGCTGCCGCGGCCACTGCACCGCCCGCCCTCGATGCTGTAGCGGCACTTCTGGAACCGAGCATCGGCGTCATCGCCGAGGTGAAGCGCGCAAGCCCGTCCAAGGGTGCGCTCGCAGACATCGCCGACCCCGCCGAATTGGCAGCCGCCTACCAAGCGGGCGGTGCTCGAATTATCAGCGTTCTCACCGAAGAACGTCGTTTCCACGGATCGCTCGCCGACCTGGATGCCGTCCGCAAGGCCGTCACTATTCCGGTGTTGCGCAAGGACTTCATCGTGGGTCCGTACCAGATTCACGAGGCACGCGCCCATGGCGCCGATGTCATTCTGCTGATCGTCGCGGCACTCGAGCAGCAGGCGCTTGCCTCGTTGATCGATCGCACCGAATCGTTGGGGATGACTGCGCTGGTCGAGGTTCACACCGAGGAAGAGGCCAACCGCGCGCTCGAAGCCGGCGCCAAGGTCATCGGTGTCAACGCCCGCAACCTCAAGACCCTCGAGGTCGACAAGAACACCTTCGGTCAGATCGCCCCTGGCCTTCCGACCGAAACCATCAAGATCGCCGAATCGGGCGTTCGTGGCACTGCTGATCTGCTCGCGTACGCAGGCGCAGGCGCAGACGCAGTCCTGGTGGGCGAAGGCCTCGTGACCAGTGGTGATCCGCGTAAAGCGGTTGCCGATCTGGTCAACGCCGGAGCGCATCCGTCCTGCCCTAAACCGTCACGCTGAATCGCATCACCGCTCGGGAGGGGTTTGCCCGCACCCGAGCGGTTGCAATTGCCCGTACCCGGGCGGTGACAGGCGACACGCTTGGGGCAGACTGGGGGAGTGACTTCACGTACTCAGGGACCAGTCTTCAAGGGCGGCAATCTGCCGCCGGCCAGTGCCGGACTTGCCGAGCGCACCACTCATGATCCGGATGCCGGAGGGCACTTCGGTGTCTACGGCGGACGTCATGTGCCCGAGGCGCTCATGGCGGTTATCGAGGAAGTTACCGCCGAATACGAGAAGGCCCGCAGCGACGACGCTTTCCTGAACGAACTCGACCGACTGCAGCGCGATTACACCGGACGCCCGTCGCCGATTTTCGAAGCAACGCGTATGAGCGAATACGCGGGCGGCGCTCGCATCATCCTCAAGCGTGAAGATCTGAACCACACCGGTTCTCACAAGATCAACAACGTCCTCGGTCAGGTACTTCTGGCCAAGCGAATGGGCAAGACTCGTATCATCGCCGAGACCGGAGCGGGACAGCACGGCGTCGCCTCGGCCACCGCCTGCGCGTTGCTCGGCCTCGAGTGTGTCATCTACATGGGTGCGGTCGACACCGAGCGTCAGGCGTTGAACGTCGCCCGGATGCGCCTGCTGGGCGCCGAGGTCGTCTCGGTCGAAACCGGTTCGCGCACACTCAAGGATGCGATCAACGAAGCTCTCCGCGATTGGGTTTCCCACGCCGACGACACTTACTACTGCTTCGGTACCGCTGCCGGTCCGCATCCGTTCCCGACCCTCGTGCGTGATTTCCAGCGGGTCATCGGTCTCGAGGCCCGCGCTCAGGTTCAGGCCTTGACCGGTCGGCTTCCCGACGCCGTCACGGCTTGCGTCGGTGGCGGTTCCAACGCCATCGGTATTTTCCACCCGTTCATCGACGATCTGTCGGTGCGACTGGTCGGTTACGAGGCAGCGGGCGACGGCGTTGAAACCGGTAGGCATGCAGCAACATTCGCAGGCGGAACGCCTGGCGCATTCCAGGGTGCGTACTCGTACCTGCTGCAGGACGAAGACGGTCAGACCATCGAATCACATTCCATCTCCGCAGGTTTGGACTATCCGGGTGTCGGTCCGGAACATGCGTATCTCAACGACATCGGTCGGGCTACCTACGAGCCCGTCACCGACTCCGAGGCAATGGATGCGCTCCTTCTGCTCTCGCGGCGCGAAGGAATCATCCCGGCCATCGAATCCGCGCACGCGGTTGCCGGAGCGCTGCGCCTGGGCAAGGAGCTCGGCGAAGGCGCCATCATCGTCGTCAACCTGTCCGGTCGTGGCGACAAGGACATGGATACTGCCGCGAGCTGGTTCGGTCTGTTCGACAACGCAGACCAGCCCGCAGACCAGAACAACACGGAAGGCTCGGACAAGTGAGCGAACGACCATCACGCCTCGCATCCACGTTTGCGGCATGCAAGGCGGAAAACCGAGCTGCGCTCGTCGGATACCTGCCAGCAGGCTACCCAACGGTGTCCGAATCCATCGACGTCTTCAAGACGATGGTCGACGGTGGCTGCGACATCATCGAGGTCGGGGTCGCGTACTCCGACCCTGTGATGGACGGACCGACCATTCAGCGTGCCGCTGAAACTGCCCTCAGCAACGGCGTCCGCTTGCGCGACATCTTCACCGTCGTCGAGCAGATCAGCTCGGTCGGCGGCAAGGCCGTAGTCATGACGTACTGGAACCCGGTCATGCAGTACGGGATCGACAAGTTCTCCCGCGACCTCGCTGCCGCAGGCGGACTCGGACTGATTACCCCCAACCTCATTCCCGACGAGGCCGCCGACTGGATGGAAGCGTCCGAGAAGCACCACCTCGATCGGATCTTCCTCGTGGCACCCTCGTCCACCGAAGAGCGACTGGCTATGACGCTCGAGGCAAGTAGCGGGTTCGTATACGCGGCCTCCACGATGGGTGTCACCGGAGCGCGTGACGCAGTGTCGTCGATGGCACCTGAACTCACCGCACGGATCCGCGCGCATTCCGATATCCCGGTCGGTGTCGGGCTTGGCGTTCGCTCTGGCGCCCAGGCCGCAGAAATTGCCGGCTATGCCGACGCAGTGATCGTCGGGTCTGCGCTGGTCTCGGCTGTGGAAAACGGACTCGGAGCTGTCCGTGCCCTCACCGAAGAACTCGCCGACGGTGTCCGCTCGGCTAACGTGGCGTCGTGACGTCAACTGTTGAACTACTGGCCTACATTCCCAGTCCTCCACAAGGTGTCTGGTACATCGGGCCCGTAGCACTGCGCGCCTACGCGCTCTGCATCATCGCCGGAATCATCGTCGCCATCGTCTGGGGCGACCGGCGGTGGGTCGCGCGAGGCGGCGAGAAGGGCACCGTTCTCGATATCGCAGTCTGGGCCGTGCCGTTCGGATTGATCGGTGGCCGGCTGTACCACGTGCTCACCGACTGGCCGCAGTATTTCGGTGAAGGCGGCACACCGATCGACGCACTCAAAGTGTGGAACGGTGGCCTCGGAATCTGGGGCGCAGTCTTCCTCGGCGGTGTCGGCGCGTGGATCGGGTGCCGCAGGCGTGGGATCCCCGTCGCGGCGCTGGGCGACGCCATCGCGCCTGGTGTGCTGCTTGCGCAGGCGATAGGTCGGTTCGGCAACTACTTCAACCAGGAGTTGTACGGGCGCGAAACGACATTGCCATGGGGCTTGGAAATCTTCCAGCGTGTGAACTCGTCAGGTCAGACCGATGCGTTGTCCGGTGTATCGACCGGCGTCGTAGAGAAGGTCGTGCACCCCACCTTCCTGTACGAGGCCGTGTGGAACGTCCTCATCGTCGTCCTGCTTGTTGTGGTCGATCGCCGATTCAAGATCGGCCATGGACGACTGTTCGCCCTCTACGTGGCGGGTTACTGCGCCGGTCGGTTCTTCGTCGAACTCATGCGCGACGATCCGGCATACGAACTTGCAGGCATTCGCGTCAACTCCTTCACCTCGGTGATCGTGTTCGTGGCGGCAGTTGCGTACTTCCTGCTGGCCAAGAAGGGTCGCGAAGATCCTTCCGAACTGAAGTCGAAGGACTACGTCGAGAACACGCCTGTCGAGAACACGCCTGTCGAGAACACAGCTTCGGAGGCCACCGACAGTGATACCGACTCGGATGACGGTATCGCGACGGCAAAGGTTGCCGATTCAACCAGCGTGGACGCAAAGCAGGATGTTGATCTGAAGAAGCCGGACAAGCCATGACTGGTCCGCATCGCACCCAGTTCGAGGTATAAAGATCACTTGCCTCAACGATTTGCCGGACCGTCGTCGACCCGAAGGAATACACGTTGCCTGACTTGAACAAGTATCCGGATCCCGCAGAGTCCGGGGACGCTTCGAGCTCTCAATCCGCGGTTCCCCCGCAGTTCGGTTCGCCCTTCGATTACGAGGCGACCGCTGATGCTTCCTTGAGCGAAACCTCGGCGCCCACGGAGAAGACTCCGTCAACCGAAACGACGGGCACCGGCCCCGGCTGGGACACATATGCGGGAATGGGCAACGGCCCAGGGTGGGGGAGCCATCCGATTTACCCGCCGCCGGCGGGGTCGGAGCCCACTACAGCTTTCTCGGCTGGTTCGGATCCCACGGCTGCGTATCCGATTTCGGAGCCCGCGCCGCCGAACTACACGCCGCCGAGCTACGAGCAGCAGCCTTATCAGCAACAGAGCTATCCGCCTCCGGCGGACGGTCCGGTGTACGGCGTCCCAGCGGACCAGAGCGCAAATCCGTATGCAGCGCCACCGGTTCAGGGTTACACCGCTCCGCCGCAGAACCCCGGTTACGGGCAGCAGCAGCCTTATGCGCAGCCCTATGGTTTTGTCGATCCGTCGGCGCCGTTCGGTCGTGATCCGATCACCGGGCAGCCGTTCTCCGACAAGTCGAAGGTGACCGCCGGCCTGCTCGGCATTCTGCTCGGCGGATTCGGCGCAGGCCGGTTCTATCTCAATCAGCCCGGTACTGCGATCGCACAGATTGCGGTGACATGGTTGACGTGTGGAATCGGTGGTATCTGGCCGTTGATCGACGGCATTATGATGCTGACCGGCAGTGTGAAGGACAAGTACGGGCGACCACTCCGCAGTTGATCCCCTCGCTCGTTTCACCGTGGCACCTCGATACAGGGGTGCCACGGTTTTTTCTATCGCAACCTGCACATACCGGTTGTAAACTGACCCTTGCCGGTTGCGGGTTCGTGTGGCGGCCCCGCATGGTGGAGGGCACGCATGCTGTTTTCTCAGATGCCTGGTCCACAGGGGCTGTACAACCCCGATCAGGAAGCAGATTCGTGTGGTGTCGCCGTTGTCGCTGACATCTACGGCAGACGCTCTCATTCGATCGTGCAAGACGGCTTGTCCGCACTGCGCAAGCTGTCCCATCGCGGTGCCATCGGAGCTGATTCCACCACCGGTGACGGAGCGGGAATTCTCCTTCAGCTACCCGTCGAACTTCTGAGGGCTGTCACCGACTTCGTGTTACCGGATGTAAACGAGCGTGGTGAGAGTAGGTTTGCGGCCGGTATCTGCTTCCTTCCCCGGGCCGCGCGGCCCCGGCGACGTGCGTTCGAGCGCATCGAGCGGTGCGCGCGTTCAGTGGGATTGTCGGTACTCGGCTGGCGAGATGTTCCCGTCGATTCGGCAGTCCTGGGTATATCGGCAACGGAATGTGCGCCGTTCATCAGTCAGTGCTTTGTCGCGGACACACGTGGGGGCTCGGCCGGTATCGCTTTGGACCGCCGTGTCCTCGAGCTGCGTAAGCAGGCCGAACGGATCACCCCACATGTTGTGGACGAGGGTTCCGGCGTCTACTTTCCATCGTTGTCCGCGCGAACGATGGTGTACAAGGCGATGGTGACGCCGTGTCAGTTGCCGCTGTTCTACCCGGACCTGCAGGACGAGCGGATGCGTAGCGCACTGGCCGTCGTGCACAGCAGGTTCTCGACCAACACCTTTCCGTCGTGGACGTTGGCGCAACCGTTCAGATTTGTTGCACACAATGGCGAGTTCAATACCATTGTCGGAAACAGAAATTGGATGCGCGCGCGCGAGCCGCAGCTTCGGAGCGAGCTCTTCGGCGGCAATCTCGACGGGCTGATGCCGATCTGCACGTCCGGGGTGTCGGATTCTGCGTCGTTCGACGAGGTGCTCGAGCTGTTGTCCCTCGGCGGGCGCAGTGTGCCCCACGTTGTGGCGATGATGATTCCCGCTGCCTGGGAACAGGATTCGGCCATGTCGGCCGAGCTACGTGCGTTCTATCAATTTCATGCGTGCCTGATGGAGGCATGGGACGGACCTGCCTCGGTTACGTTCAGTGACGGAACCGTGGTGGGAGCCGTCCTCGACCGCAACGGGCTTCGGCCCGGGCGCTGGTGGCGCACCCGGGCGGGTCGAGTCGTATTGTCCAGCGAGAGTGGTGTGTTCGATGTGCCGTCGGCCGACGTGATAGCAAAGGGTCGACTCGAACCCGGTCGAATGTTCCTGTTGGACACGTCGCAACAGCGTATTGTTCCGGACGACGAGGTCAAGGCCGAGTTGGCAGGTGCTGCGCCCTATCGGCGTTGGCTCGACGCGAACCTCACTCTGGTTGGCAACACACCTGATCCGCCCAGAGCACGTGGGGACCCATCGGTGCTGATGCAGCATCAGCAGGTCTTCGGGTACACCGAGGAAGAGTTGAGTGTAGTTCTGACGCCGATGGCCGCCACCGGTCACGAGCCGGTGGGATCGATGGGAACCGATACGCCGCTGGCAGTGCTCTCCGCGCGTCCCAGGCTGCTGTACGACTACTTCGTTCAACTGTTCGCACAGGTCACCAATCCACCGTCGGATGCGATTCGAGAGGAAGTTGTCACCACGTTGTCGGTGGTTCTGGGCTCTGAACAGAATCTCCTCGACCCGAACGAATCATCGTGTAGGCGAACTCTGGTGCACAGGCCCGTGGTGTCCGGAGCGGAACTGGCGGAGATCGTCCGCATATCCGGCGCTGGTGTGACGACACTGCACGGTGTGTTCGACATTGCCGCCGGCACAGAAGGTCTGGAAGCGGCGCTCGGCGAGCTACGTGACGAAGCCAGTGCGGCAGTAGACGCCGGGCGCCACATCCTGGTCATCTCCGATCGAACGTGGGACCGTGACCACGCGCCGATTCCGTCGTTGCTCGCAGTTGGCGCAGTTCATCACCATCTCGTTCGGAAGCGTCGGCGCAGTAAGGTCTCGTTGATCGTCGAGACCGGCGACGCTCGGGAGATTCACCATTGCGCATTGCTGCTCGGATACGGCGCTGCTGCTGTCCAACCGTATCTGGCCCTCGAGTCGGTTGCGGAATGTGGCCTGGACGGGGTGGATTCAGGTACTGCGGCGACGCGCTATCTGGATGCGGCCAATCAGGGCGTGCTCAAGGTGATGTCGAAGATGGGAATCTCGACTGTCCAATCCTATACCGGTGCACAGGTATTCGAGGCCTTCGGCCTGAGTGCGCGGCTTGTCGACGAGTACTTCTGCGGCACCACGAGCAAGCTCGGCGGCATAGGTATCGCGGAGCTTGCCGAGGATGTGGTGGTGCGCCACGCGGCCGCGCATGCACATCGACGTCAGCTCGACTTCGGCGGCGAATACCATTATCGCCGAGACGGTGAAATACACGTGTTCACACCGGAATCGGTGTTCTTCCTCCAGCACGCCACACGGTCGGGCCGCGCCGACGTGTTCCGCCGGTACAGCGACGAGGTCGATCGCAGCGGCGCGCAGGGCGGAACATTGCGAGGGCTCCTTGGCTTCCGAACCGGAGATCGGCCTGCACTCAGCATCGACGACGTGGAACCTGCCGAGGCGATTCTGCGCCGATTCAACACCGGCGCCATGAGTTACGGCTCGTTGTCCGCGGAAGCCCACGAGACGATGGCGATAGCGATGAATTCGATGGGTGGACGATCCAATTCGGGGGAGGGCGGTGAGGATCCGGATCGCCTGTACGACTGTGCGCGTCGTAGCGCCGTGAAACAAGTTGCCAGCGGTAGGTTCGGCGTGACCAGCGATTATCTGGTCAGTGCAAGCGATATTCAGATCAAGATGGCGCAGGGAGCCAAGCCGGGCGAAGGTGGACAACTACCGGGCAGCAAGGTGTATCCGTGGATCGCCCGGACGCGGTATTCGACGCCGGGTGTCGGTCTCATCTCGCCGCCGCAGCATCACGACATCTACTCGATCGAGGATCTCGCACAACTGATCTACGATCTGCGCCAAGCCAACAACAAGGCCCGAATTCACGTCAAACTTGTCAGCGCTGTCGGCGTCGGAACCGTTGCAGCAGGCGTGGTCAAAGCGCATGCCGACGTGGTGCTGATCTCCGGCCACGACGGTGGTACCGGTGCGGCCGCGTTGACCTCGATCGAGCACGCCGGGACGCCGTGGGAGCTCGGGCTCGCGGAAACTCAGCAGACGTTGGTGCTCAATGGGTTACGGGAGAGAGTTGTCCTGCAATGCGACGGTGGTATGCGCACGGCCCGTGATGTTGTCGTGGCTGCGTTACTGGGTGCGCAGGAATACGGATTCTCGACAGCGCCGTTGATCGCCGCCGGTTGCGTCATGATGCGAGTGTGCCATCTCGACACCTGCCCGGTCGGGGTGGCGACGCAGAATCCGGAGTTACGGGCACGGTTCACCGGACGCCCCGAGTACGTCACAAGTTTCTTCCGGTTCATCGCCGACGGTGTGCGGGAGATTCTGGCCGACATCGGTTTTCACAGCCTCGACGAGGCAGTGGGGCGTGCCGACATGTTGGTGCCCTGCACCGAAAGTGGTAATCGGAAGAGTCGCCGCCTGGACTTGGCGCCGCTCCTGTCGGTTCCGGTCGTGACACGGCGCGGCGTCGCAGCTGCGACGCGGCCCGGCGTCGGTGATCTCAACAGGATGCTTGTCGAGCGCGCTGCCGACACACTCCACCATGCGACACTCGTTCGGATCGACTGCCACGTCCACACCGGGGACAGGGCAGTGGGTACAGCGCTCGGCGCCGAGGTGACCCGGAGATACGGGGCACCAGGGTTGCCGGACAACACCATTGTCGTGCGGCTGCACGGAACGGCCGGTCAGTCACTCGGTGCGTTCCTACCGAGGGGGATCACTCTCGACTTGACCGGCGACGCCAATGATTATGTGGGTAAGGGGCTTTCGGGAGGGCGGATAGCTCTCCGTCCCGACGCTGATGTCGGCTTTCGCCCCGAAGAACAGGTGATTGCCGGCAACACGCTCCTGTACGGGGCCACTGCAGGGGAACTGTTTGCGCGCGGCCGGGTGGGGGAGCGCTGTGCTGTGCGTAATTCCGGCGCCGACGCAATTGTCGAAGGGGCCGGTGATCACGCGTGTGAGTATATGACCGGCGGACGGGTAGTGATCCTCGGTGCAACCGGTCGAAATCTCGCAGCGGGGATGTCCGGCGGTATCGCATTTGTTCTCGACGTGGATCCGAACAACGTGAACCTGACGTCGGTTACGTTGCAAGAGCCGACGCCCGATGATCTCCTGTGGTTGAAGATGATGATTGCCGCCCACGTCGAATGGACGAGGTCCTGCGTCGGGGCTCGTCTGCTTGCGCACTGGTCGTGCGAGTCGGGGCGATTCACCAAGGTGATGCCGGTGGACTACGAGCGAGTAATCGAGGAACAAAAACTGGCAGGTGCAGCAGAGGCCGGCGACATTCTGACGGAGACGGCCAGTGCCTGATCCGCGAGGTTTTCTCGGCATCGCGCGCGCTTCGACGCCGATGCGCCCGGTGCCGGAGCGAACAGCTGACTGGAGTGAGGTCTATGCCGAGCTTCCCACCGATCAACGCAAGCACGAGGTGTCCGAGCAGGCATCGCGCTGCATGGATTGCGGAATCCCGTACTGCCATTCGGGTCTGTCGGGGTGCCCACTGGGGAATCTGATCCCGGACTGGAACGACCTCGTGCGGCGCGACGACTGGTCCATTGCCGCGGACCGATTGCACGAGACCAACAACTTTCCGGAGTTCACCGGACGGCTGTGTCCGGCGCCGTGTGAAACTGCCTGCGTACTTGCTCTTTCCAGTCACTTGACCAGTGGAAGCGTGGCAATCAAACGCATCGAAGCGGCGATTGCCGACACCGCGTGGGAAGAGGGTTTGGTGCACCCGCAGATCCCGTCCGTACGTTCCGATGCGCGGGTGGCGATCGTCGGATCAGGGCCAGCGGGTCTCGCTGCAGCGCAACAACTGACGCGTGTAGGTCACCGAGTCACGGTGTTCGAGCGGCATGACCGCGTCGGCGGGCTGCTGCGTTACGGCATCCCTGATTTCAAGATCTCGAAGCATCACATCGACCGCAGGATTGAACAGATGCGCGCCGAGGGGACCGAGTTCGTGACGGATTGTGATGTGGGGACCGACCTCGCGGCGGGCGAGCTCCTCTCCAACTACGACGCCGTTGTTCTGGCAATCGGGGCCGGGAGAGCGCGCGACGTCGACGTTCCCGGTCGTGATCTGGCAGGAATACATCCGGCAATGGACTACCTCGTGCCGGCCAACCGTGAATGTGCTGGTGACGGGCCGAGCAGGATCAGTGCAGCGGGCAAGAATGTCGTCATCATCGGCGGCGGTGATACCGGTGCCGACTGCCTCGGAACCGTTCACCGTCAGGGAGCCGCGTCGATTGTCGAATTGGATTACCACGAACAACCCCCACTCGAACGCGACGACGGCGCAGACCCGTGGCCACTCTGGCCGTTGTTACTGCGGAGCGCCCCCGCTGACGCCGAGGGGGGAGTGCGTGAGTTCGAGGTAGCCGCTCAGGAATTCAGCGGTGAAAGTCACGTCCGGGCAGTGCGCGTCGCGCCCGTCCGTGTGTCTCGGGACGAGAGTGGCCGACGGATTGCCGAACCGGTGGGGGCTGTATTCGACGTGCCGTGTGACCTTGTGTTCTTAGCCGTCGGGTTTACAGGCGTCGAGCGCACCGGCTTGCTGCGCGGCTTCGGCCTCGAGCCGAATTCACGAGGGGTGATCGCCTGCGGGCGCGACTGGCAGACTTCGTGCCCCGGCGTCTTCGTGTGCGGTGACGCACACCGGGGCGCATCGTTGGTGGTGTGGGCCATTGCTGAAGGACGCTCGGTTGCGCGGGCGGCCGATCGGTATCTGACTGGGGCATCGCAGCTTCCGGCTCCCGTACATCCCGGTGCGTTGCCACTCGTTATTAGGAATCGAAACTGAATCGAGTAAGAACAAAAGATGCACGTCGGACGCGCCGGATAGAAGTGCGCACTGCGAGCGACTAGGCTCGAGCCGTGAACCGACGGACAAAAATTGTATGCACCCTGGGACCGGCAACAGCTACCGGTGACCGAATCCGTGAGCTCGTGGAGAGCGGCATGGACGTGGCCCGGCTCAACTTCAGCCATGGCGACCACGCCGATCACGAAGAGAACTACATCCGCGTCCGCGCAGCGTCAGACGCGACAGGCAAGGCCGTCGGCGTCCTCGCCGACCTGCAAGGCCCAAAAATCCGGCTCGGTCGATTCAAGGACGAGCGGACCGTCTGGGAAAGCGGTGAAGAGGTTCGTATCACCGTCGACGACGTCGAGGGCACTCACGACCGCGTCGGAACCACGTACAAGGAACTCGCACGCGACGCCAAGCCGGGCGATCGCCTGCTCGTCGACGATGGCAAGGTCGGTCTTGTCGTCACGGCGGTCGAAGGCAACGACGTCGTCTGCACGGTCACCGAGGGTGGACCGGTCAGCAACAACAAGGGCCTTTCGCTTCCCGGTATGAATGTCTCCGTTCCGGCACTGTCGGGCAAAGATATTGCCGATCTGGAATTCGCCCTGAAGTTGGGTGTCGACTTCATCGCTCTGTCGTTCGTTCGTTCGCCTGCGGACGTCGAACTGGTTCACGCCATCATGGACCGAGTCGGTCGCCGCGTTCCCGTTATCGCGAAGCTCGAAAAGCCGGAAGCTATCGACAATCTCGAAGCCATCGTGTTGGCATTCGACGCCGTCATGGTTGCCCGTGGCGACCTCGGCGTGGAGTTGCCTCTCGAGCAGGTTCCGCTCGTGCAGAAGCGTGCCATCCAGATCGCCCGCGAAAACGCCAAGCCCGTCATCGTGGCAACGCAGATGCTCGAGTCGATGATCGAGAACTCGCGCCCCACCCGCGCTGAGGCTTCCGACGTTGCCAACGCTGTCCTCGACGGCGCGGACGCGGTCATGCTTTCCGGCGAGACATCGGTTGGCAAGTACGTCATGGAAACCGTCCGCACGATGGCACGCATCGTCGAGGCAGTCGAAACCGAATCGACACGCGTTCCTCCGCTGACTCACGTGCCGCGCACCAAGCGAGGCGTGATCTCCTACGCTGCGCGCGATATCGGAGAGCGCCTCGACGCCAAGGCCCTGGTTGCCTTCACCCAGTCCGGCGACACCGTGCGTAGGTTGGCGCGTCTGCACACGCCGTTGCCGCTTCTGGCCTTCACCCCGTTGCCTGAGGTGCGGAGTCAGCTGTCACTCACCTGGGGAACCGAAACGTTCCTCGTCGACTCGGTGTCCACCACTGACGAAATGGTGCGTCAGGTGGACAGTGCACTGCTGTCGCTCGGGCGCTACGCGAAGGGCGATCTTGTTGTCATCGTCGCCGGTTCACCTCCGGGAACCGTGGGCTCCACCAACCTGATCCACGTTCATCGCATCGGCGAAGAACTCCACTAGCGTGAGCGACGCGGACGCGTCGACAGACCTCGGCACTCTTCTCGGTCTGCTCGATCTCGAAACCATCGGAGACGACGCGTTCCGCGGGCATCACCCGGCGCAGGTAAGTTCGCGGACGTTCGGCGGTCAATTGGTGTCTCAGGCGCTGATGGCCGCCGGCCGTACCGTCGACGGTGATCGACCGATCCACGCGATCAACGGCCACTTCATTCGCGGCGGAGATGTCAAGGCGCCCATCGAATATCGCGTCGAGCGGCATCGCGACGGGCGCGCGTTCGCAAACCGTCAGGTCACCGCGTATCAAGGCGACAACGAGCTGTTCGTGATGCTGGCAGCGTTCCAGGATTCCGGCACAGGGCTAGAGCATGCCGTCGAAATCCCGGACGTTCCGCTACCGGAGTCGTTGCCGCCCTTGGGTGATCGACTGTCCGGCTACGAGGCGACGCTTCCGCACTTTGTGGGCGCACTCAAACCGATCGACATGCGGTACGCCAACGATCCGGCGTGGATTTTGAAAGGCACGGGGGAGAAACTCACTCACAACCGCGTGTGGATGCGACCGGACGGCGCGCTGCCGGACGACTCACTGATCCACGCCGCCGTGTTGGCGTACTCGTCGGACACCACCGTGCTGGATTCCATCCTGACCACCCATGGATTGTCGTGGGGGCACGATCGGATTGTTGCGGCGACCGTGAATCATTCGATCTGGTTTCACCGGCCGTTCCGGTTCGACGATTGGGTTCTGTACGCGACGGAGTCACCGGTTGCCGCGGGTTCACGAGGATTGGCGACCGGGCGATACTTCTCGATCGAGGGCATGCTGATGGCAACGGTGGTGCAGGAAGGCGTCATCAGGCACTTCCCGCGTAAGGGGGAATAGGACCCAGCCCCCGGAAGGGGGAACAGTCAGGCTGATTTGCGGTACTGCGATGCGAGTTCGTCGGCGCGATCCCAGGGCGACCAGTCGACTTCACGGCCGTCGAGTTGTGCCGCAACCACTTCCAGGCCGGCATGCCAGCCCGCTGCATGCGCGTACGCGGAGTCCTCGTCCTCCATCGTGTGTGTGAGGGTCAACCAGCACCCTCCGGTGCCGTCGGGGTGCAATTCCCAGTGCAATGTGTCTGCGTCCCACAGGTACTCGAAGATGTGGTGCGGATGGACGCTGATGACAGTTCCGTGTGAGCTGTGATCAGCGGGCAAGCCGTATCGCTTGACCTGTTGCGGCGTCACTTTGAACAGTAGGTCTGCGCCGGGAGTCAGTGTGAAATCGACGTCGGCGGGAAACCACGTGTCGAGAAATTCGCGTTGAGTGATGACCTTCCATACTTTGTCCGGCGATTGTGGAACGGCGAGCCGGAAGTTCAGAGACACCCGACCGTCGTACGTCAGGTTGATTGTGCCGTTGTCCATCGGTGCCTCCAACGTTGGTGCCCGTGCGGTTGCCACTATCGTGCCATTTTTGAGGCGCGGACGGAATAACTGCAGGTCAGATCG
Organism: Rhodococcus globerulus; assembly: GCF_019334125.1. Taxonomy (NCBI): domain Bacteria; kingdom Bacillati; phylum Actinomycetota; class Actinomycetes; order Mycobacteriales; family Nocardiaceae; genus Rhodococcus; species Rhodococcus globerulus. Next base: position 1,229,163 of record NZ_CP079698.1, on the reverse strand, counting down.
TTGTAATGTGTTCATGTCGATGTTCACGTGGCGTGCGGTTTTTCTCGGTCGGTGAGGACACCATGGGGGTAGAGGCAATTCTTTGGTTATCGTTCATTCTTTGTTTCCGGTGGTTCGTCATGCCTCCTGTACTGGCGATTCTCTGCTTAACCGTCCGGCATCGGCCGAAAGCGCTAGGCATGGTGAACACTTGGTAATGTAATGGTAAGTTCGCGTCATGGTCGTAACGAAGGTGTCCCGGGCGGAGTGTGTGGACGACGCGGATCGCGCTGGTGTCGAAACTGTGCGCTTCTACGACAACCCCGAGGCGATTCGCGGGGACTGGGAGCGTTTGGCTGCCCGTGTCGGGACTCGAATGTCGTCGCGGTTCCTGTACGCAGTCGGCGCTCACGACACCGACGGCAAAGGCTCATTCCTCCTGGTCGCGGTGTACCGGGGAGCGGAGATGGTGGCGCTGGCACCCTTTGCGGTTCGTCGCATGCTCACTGTCGAGGTGGTTCGCCTTCTCGGGCATGGGCGCGGTGTGGTCGGCGAGATCCTTGCCGCCGACGCCGATGCTGCTCGGGTCCTCTGGCGGGCGGTCGCTGCCCGTGGATTGGTGCTGCACGCCGATCTTGTTGTCGGTTCGGACATTGCGGTCAGTGCACTGTTGGACGATCCGCGATGGAACTGTGCTGTGCGAGTACGGGATACCAATCTCTCTGTGGATTTGCCGGAAGGTACTGTCCCCGTGGATATTCGGAGCGCGCGTTCGTTGAAGCGGCTACGTTCCTATCGGGCGGCACTCACTCGATCCGGGTCTTCACTGGAATTCGAGCAGTTGACGACTCCGGCCGATGTAGACCGGCGATGGTCCGACATGTGCACGGTTGCTGCAATCGGAACGTCAGGGCGCGACCGCGTGAACTTCCTGGCACCCCCGAACGAGGCGTTTGTGTACCGATTCCTCCGGAGAGAAGCAGAACTCGGACGCCTCGTCATCGTCGGGTTGGTCATCGACGGGGTGTGGTGTGCCCACGATGTTTCCGTTCGGACCGGTAGTCGGCTCGAAGGATGGGTCACGCATTACCGACCTGAATGTGCCCGGACTCAACCCGGACATCAAATGATGGAATGGCTTGTCGCGCACAGCAACGAACTTGCCGTCGACGAACTCGACATGGGAATCGGTCCCACTGACCTGAAATCGGTGTGGGCGAACAACCGCACACCGGTCGTGACCATCACCGGTGTGCGGTCGGGCAGAATCGGTTCGCGGGCAATCGTTCGCGCAATCGAGACCTGGGAATCGGGATCGTGGGTCAGCCGCTCGAGAAATCTGCGGGACAAGGCTCGGTCTGCTTGGCGCCGCGTGCGCTAATCCGGACGCCGTCGGCGTTAGCCGTTCGATCAGGCAGGCGGTAACCACGTCCTCGTTGCCGTGACCAGTGCGGAAACTCCGATGGTCAGTGTCGGTTCGATAACCGGCGCGTAATGCGGAGAGTGGTTCGACGGCACGGTCCGGAGGGCAGGGTCGCTCATGTCGCCAGTCGTGAACAGCGACGGGTCGGTACCGCCGAGCAGCCAGTACGACAGTTGTGCGCCCGAACTCGTCGCGAGGATGCCGACATCCTCGCTACCGGCGCCTGCCCCCGGATCGAGAATATTGTCCTCGCCCAACCATGAGGCAAACGCGTCGAGGGTTTTGCCCAGAGCAGCCGGATCATTCACGACGATGGGGAAGCGTTCGATCTCGGTGATAGTGGGTTCTTCCGGGGCGCCGGCCGTTGCGGCTTCGCCTCTGACGATGCGGTCAACGCTGCTCAGAATGCGCTCCCGGACGGCAGAGTCGTAGCTGCGGATGTTCAACTGCAGTTCGGCTTCGCCGGGTATGACATTGGCTGCGTCGCCGGCGTGGATCGACCCGACCGTGAGCACTGCGATCGCCGTGCTCGGTACCTCGCGGGAGACGATTGTCTGCAGGCGCAGAACGGTTTCCGCTGCCATCACCACGGGGTCGACGGAGTTCTCCGGCATGGATCCGTGAGCACCTTTGCCGACGAGTCGCACGCGCAGCGAGTCGGAACCTGCATACGACGGGCCTGCGTGGCCGGCGATCTTTCCGGCAGGCAACGGAGCTACGTGTTGCCCGAGAACAACGTCGGGCTTGGGGACCTTGTCGAACAATCCGTCGTCGACCATGGCTTGGGAACCGGCGCCGAGTTCTTCGGCGGGTTGGAAGACGAGTAGCAGGGTGCCAGACCAACTGGCTGTGTCCGTAGAGAGGATCTGGGCGGCGCCCAACAGACATGTCGTGTGGAGGTCGTGGCCGCATGCATGAGCCACCGGAACGGTTTTCCCGTTCTGATCGGTCGCGGTGACGGTGCTGGCGTAATCCAGTCCGGTGTCTTCCTTGACCGGAAGTGCGTCCATGTCGGCTCGCAGGAGTGCGGTTGGTCCGGGGCCGTTCTTCAGGACACCGACTACTCCTGTTTTTCCGATGCCGGTAGTGACGTCGAAACCGAGTGAGGTCAGGCGCGTGGCAACTATTTCGGCGGTGCGATGCTCTTGGAAGCCGAGTTCCGGGTGACTGTGGAGGTCCTTGTACAGGTTGGCCAGCGTCGGATCTACGGTGATGTTCTCGTGCGCAGCGTGTGGCATGAGAGTCCTCTCGATCGAGAAAAGCAGACTAATCGGACGATTTTCACGCTAACAGTGTTCAGGCACTCGGGCGCCGAACGTTACCCGAACGAGTTGATGGACTTCAGCACCGCAAAGTGGGGAGTGCCGGCTACTCAGGCCGGCGCGTAGAAGACATCGACAACAATTTGACCGGGCGATTCCGTTCCGGTTGCCTGGAATTCGGGGCGCCCTGCGGCAGTGCCGACAAAAGACTGAACGATCTCACCGCTCACCAGTGCGGTCTCGACACTCGAAATGGTGCCGCCATACGTTTCTATCGGTGGAAATTGTTGTAGCGCAGTAACTCCCATGATATCGACCTGCAGGATTGATGAGCCGTTCACGTCGACGACATGATTGTCGCCGCCGCGAATCGCTTCGCTGACATACTCGACTTTCCATGTAACTGTGCCGGTTCCGCTGAGGTAATACGTCACCCGCGAACGGTCGTCAAGGTGCTCGATGGCAACGGCGGTGACCTCGGCGATGGGCAGCGGTGCGTTTGTTTCAGTTCCGGGAACGACGAGACTGGGTCGCGCATTTGGTGGAGGGCTGCCGATCCTCATTGTTCCAGTCTGCGCAACTGAACCTTCGACGGTTGAATATGTCGGCCGCGAATGGGAGTCGGAACCTGGTTGCGGAGATTCGGATTGGCTTTGGCAACCAGTAAGTGTCGCGGCGGACAAGAGTGCTCCGCAGCACGTAACGAGATATCGGTGCCGCATGAGGGAAACTTATCGGCTCCGTGGATGACGCGTACGCGGATTGCGAATTTCGGTGGCGTTGGTGCCCGAGACGTTGGTGCCGGATGTTGGTAGTGGATGTCCGTCAGGTGAGACCGACCCGGGGTACGAATCTGCCGACAGTGCGGCTGTAGGTGCGGTAGGTGTCGCCGTGGCGGTCGCGGAGGTAGGGCTCTTCGACGACACGCACTTGCAGTTCTATCGTGGCGAGCAGCAGCGCGAAGCCGATAAGCGCGAGTGGGTTCGGTGTGAGGAGCGTGATGCCGGCAGCGAAGACGAGCATGGCGGTGAAGATGGGATTGCGGACGAGGCCGAAGACCCCGGTGCGGACGAGATCGGTTGTCTCGGTGGGATCGACGCCGATGCGCCAGGATTCACCCATCTGGTTCTGTGCGTAGAGCGTGCCGACGATTCCGGCCAGCGCGAGCACGATCGCCATTGTCTGGACAGCGGGAGCGATGAGGACACCGATCGGGTGCAGCACTGCGGCGAGCTGCAGTGCGGGTGCAACGACGCCAAGGGCTATCGCGACGACGAATCCGGTGCCGGCGATCCATTCCAGCGAGCCGAGTCGTCCGGTGACGCCGCGGAATCCGGTCGAGCCGGTCCGTTGGTACTGCATCGCGCTGCGCCAGCCGAAACCGAGGATGCCGAACAGGGCGTAGAACACGAGCGCGGTCACAGCCATTGCAGATCTTTCCTCATCTGTGGTGTGTGGTCAGTCGCAGCAGTCGCGGCCTGCTGCTGCCTTCATGGTTGTTGTCGGCGTGGGGCAGCAGGTGTCGCCTTTCCAGGCGTTGAGGCCTTCTTTGACTGCGAGAACGGCGATCACAAGGGCGGCGACAGGGTCGGCCCACGACCAGCCGAACAGGCTGTTGAGAAGAAGCCCCACAAGCAGGACCGCAGACAGGTAGGTGCAGAGCAGGGTCTGCTTGGAGTCGGCGACCGCCGAGAGTGACCCGAGCTCACGGCCGGCGCGGCGCTGCGCGTAGGACAGCACCGGCATGATCGCGAGACTGGCTGCAGCCAAACCGATCCCGATCGGGGAGTGCTGCGCTTCGCCGAATCCTGTCAGGGCCCGGACGGCGTCGGCGGTGACGTAGGTAGCGAGAGCGAAGAAGGAGAACGCGATGATCCGTAGCGCGACCTTCTCCCGCGCTTCGGGGTTGCGGCCGGCGAACTGCCAGGCAACCGCGGCGGCAGAGGACACCTCGATCACCGAGTCCAGTCCGAACCCGATGAGCGCGGTCGACGACACACGCGTTCCCTCGGTGAGAGCTATTGCCGCCTCGATCACGTTGTAGGTGATCGTCGCCGCGACAAACCACCGAATCCGCCGCGACAGCAAAGCCTTTCGGTGGGGCGGCAGTATCGCTGAGGTCCGGGACGGCATGCCTAGCGGGGTCTCCATCAGCAGCAGTCTTCGGTCTCGGAGGCTGGACAGCAGTCCGGGTCGACGGCCAGGACCAAGCCCACGAGGTCGTCGAGCGCTCTGCCGATGCGAGGGTCGGCGAGCTCATAGCGGCTGCGTCTGCCCTCCGGGACAGCAACGACCAGGCCGCATCCGCGCAAACAAGCCAAGTGGTTGGACAGAATCTGGCGCGACACCCCGATCTTTTCCGCCATCTCGGACGGGTAACCCGGAGTAGTGCGCAGGCTCAACAAGATTTGGGTGCGCGTCGAATCCGATAGGGCGTAACCGAACCTCGACAGGGCATCGGCGTGGATTGCGGTCTTCACCCTTTCAATAGTACAGATGTTTCTGTATTCAGAAAAGGCTGTATCTGTATGGTTTCAGTAATCGAGGGCAGAGGTGTGCTTGCGAATTTCGTCTTGCCATGGCGAGTGGGCGGCCGAGGTTGACTGACACCTGGCGAGTTCCGTATGAGCTACGTCATAGCGCGGCAACGTTGGCGATCAAGTCAGGTGCGAAAGTCACAGTTGTTCAAGGGATTGCTGGGCATAAGAGCGCAATGCTGAGATTTGACCGATGCGGACGACTGTTTCCCGATGAACTTGATGCATCGGCTGCTCGACATGATGAAGATCGGATCAAGGCTTTAGCGGACTGAATCGAATTTCTCGATGTACTGCGAACTGAGGTCCTAGAACCCCGTTGGGAATATAAGACTGAAATTCGCGCTAGCCCGCACCTTTCGGTGCCCTCGGTGAGACTCGAACTCACACTGGACGGGTTTTGAATCCGTTTCCTCTGCCAATTGGGATACGAGGGCTTGTTGCGATGACTACATTAGAAGATGCGATTCGAATGTCAAACACCGGTACCCTCTAAATGTTCGCGCCTCGTGTCGGGGCGGTTCGATCGAGGAGGGTGGTGGCCATGAATTCGCTAGAGCTGCAAGGCAATCAGAGCAAATCACGTCGAGTTGTTGTTGCCGAGGACGAAGCGTTGATCCGGATGGATCTGGTCGAGATGCTCCGCGAAGAGGGCTACGACGTTGTCGGCGAGGCCGGCGACGGTCAGGTTGCGGTCGAACTTGCGGAGGAACTCAAGCCCGATCTTGTGATCATGGACGTGAAAATGCCCAGGCGCGACGGTATTGATGCCGCTTCGGAGATTGCGGCGAAGCGAATTGCTCCTGTGGTCATTCTCACAGCATTCAGTCAGCGTGAATTGGTGGAGCGAGCGCGGGACGCGGGCGCCATGGCATATCTGGTCAAACCTTTCTCGATTTCCGATCTTGTGCCGGCCGTTGAATTGGCCGTCAGCAGGTTTCGTGAGGTTACTGCGCTGGAACGGGAAGTCGCGGATCTGTCCGACCGCTTGGAGGCGCGCAAGCTGATCGAGCGGGCGAAGAGTGTGTTGATGGTGCGCCAGGCACTCACCGAACCAGAGGCGTTCAAATGGATCCAGCGCGCTGCCATGGACCGCCGCTCCACGATGAAGGCCGTCGCCCTGGTCGTGATCGAGACCTTGGGCGGTGAACCTGACGCCTGAGCCCGGTGCGCTCGGTGGTGCCGATTAAACCGCGCATTCGGCACGGTTGTGTAAATTGTCGAGGCCATCAGGTAACAGTCAGGTCACAGGGCTTTCTTGTCGGATCGCGATACGGTTTCGAGGTCTAGCGTCTTTTCCCACAGCGAGCGTCGTTTCGGTTGACGCGAGCACCGGCTGATCTAAGGAGCGTGGGATGGCTAGACGAACACTTGTGCGCACTGCCGCAGTTCTCGGCGTTGCAGCATTGGCATTGGCAGGCTGTAGCTCGGACGACTCCGACAGTTCGTCATCGGGCACCACCACGTCCGGCTCAGCAGCGGCAACAACCGTCTCGACGGATTGCACGCCGCAACAGGCCACGGCAGGCACTACACCGTCCACCGACCCTCTGCGCATCGGAACCTTGTTGCCGGACACGGGAAGTCTGTCCTTCCTGGGCCCGCCGATGGTTGCCGGTACGCAACTCGGCGTCAACGACGTCAACGCAGCGGGAGGTGTACTCGGACAGCCAGTCCAGTTGATCCCCGGCGATTCCGGCGATACGACCACGGACACGGCCAACACCACGGTTGACCGCGAATTGGCGGCAGGCACCCAGGTGATTGTCGGTGCGGCGTCGTCGTCCGTGTCATTGAAGGTGATCGACAAGATCGCAAGTGCGGGCGTTGTCATGTTCTCCCCGGCCAATACCTCCGACCAGTTTGTCTGCTACCCCGACAAGGGGATGTACTTCCGCACCGCTCCCACGGACGTACTGCAGGCTCAAGCAGTCGCACAGCTCATTTCAGACGACGGTGGACAGCGCGTAGCCATCCTGGCTATGAACGACCCCTACGGCACGGGTCTCGCCGACAACATCCAGAAGAATCTGATCGACTCCGGCGTTCCGTCGGATCAGGTCGAGAAGATCATCTACGACCCCAACGCGCAGTCGTTCAACTCCGAGGTCGATCAGATCAAGAACTTCAATCCGGACGCAGTGGCGTTGGTGGGCTTCGAGGAATCAGCGAAGATCATCACCCGCATGCACGAGGTGGGCATCGGACCGTCCGACGGAATGGCGCTGTACGGCGTCGACGGCAACATGGGTAACGCACTCGGTGAAGCCGTTGCGACGCCGCTGCTCGACACCATGCAGGGCACTACGCCGCTGACGGATGTGGGAGCCGCGTTCCAGGATAGGCTGAAGGCTGTCAACAGCGCTTTGATCGACTTCAACTACGCGGGTGAGTCTTACGACGCCGTGGTGATCTCGGCCCTCGCGGCGGAGCAGGCAAAGTCGACGGCAGGCGTCGATATCGCCGCCAACATCAACAGCGTCACCGAGGGCGGCACCAAGTGCACGTCGTACGCGGAGTGCCTACCGCTCGTGAAGGCGGGAACCGACATCGACTACGACGGCATCACCGGTGAACTCGACTTCAACGACTCGGGCGAGCCGTCCATCGGTTCGTACGGCAAGTTGGTGTTCGGACCTACGAACACACTGACCACCGCAGGGTTTGTGGTCGTCGGTAAATAGCAGATCAACACATGAAGGTGGGCCAGGGTCTCGAAGACCCTGGCCCACCTTTTCAGTCGTGGTTACTTCTCCTTGCTGCCGGCCAGCGTTCCGAGGTACAACTCGATCACCTTGGGGTCGTTCATGAGGTTGGCTCCCGTATCGGTGTACGCGTTCTTGCCCTGATCCAGCACGTACCCCCGATCGCAGATCTGCAGGCACCGGCGCGCATTCTGCTCGACCATGATCACCGAAACACCGGCTGCATTGATCTTCTTGCAGCGGATGAACACTTCGTCCTGGAACATCGGTGACAAGCCGGCAGACGGTTCGTCGAGGAGCAACACCGACGGATCCATCATCAGGGCCCGGCCCATCGCGACCATCTGACGTTCTCCGCCGGAGAGCGCGCCGGCCTTGACCTTTCGGCGTTCGCTCAGAAGTGGGAACAGGTCACTGACAAAAGCGAACCGCTCCGCGAAGGACTTGGGACGCAGATAGATTCCCATTTCGAGGTTCTCTTCGATAGTCAAGGACTGGAAGACGTTCTGAGTCTGGGGAACGTATCCGACTCCCTTCTGGACGAGTACGTGTGCGGGAGCGGACGTGATGTTGTCCTCCCGGAGAGTGACCGAGCCTTCGCGGACGGGGATAAGCCCGAACAGCGATTTGAGCAGCGTCGACTTGCCGGCGCCGTTCGGCCCGATGATGCCGACGATTTCGCCTTCCTTCAGGAAGAAGTTGCATTCACGGAGGATGTTGACGCCGGGAATGTAACCGGCCACCACGCTGTCCGCGCGAAGCAGCGCACCCGCCGACAGGCGTGCGTGTTCCTCGGGAGTTGCGGCAAATTCAGCGGGGGTGAGTGACCGTGCTTCGTTCTCGCTCATGGCTTCTCGTGCCTTCCGCGCGATTCCTCCGGACTGGATTCGAGCACCTCGACAACCTCGACCGGTAGGTTCCCCAGATCCGGCTCCGACAGATCACCGCCGGCTTCGAGCGTCTCGACTTCGGCCTCGGCCAGAGCGGCCGCGAGAACGGCGGTGTCGCCCACAGGGTTGCCCTCGTCGTCGAATTCGAGGGCCTGATCGTGATGACTTCCCAGATAGGCGTCGACGACTGCTGTGTTCGACGACAATTCGTCCGGCGTCGACTCGGCGATGACGCTGCCCTGAGCCATGACGACCACCCAATCGCTGATGTCACGAATCACGTCCATGTCGTGTTCGACGAAGACGACCGTCATACCGTCGTCGCGTAGCGATTTGATGTGCCCGAGCAGGCTCTGTGTCAGTGCGGGATTGACGCCTGCCATGGGCTCGTCGAGCATCACGACGGATGGTTCCGTCATCAGTGCCCGTGCCATTTCGAGGAGTTTGCGTTGCCCGCCCGACAGTGAACCGGCAAGGTCGTCGGCTTTGGTGTCCAGCTTGAATCGTCCGAGAAGTTCGCGGGCGCGCTCGGTGATCTCGCGTTCCTGTGCCTTCCAGGTCCAGGGCAGCAGCGACGTGAAGATTCGTTCGCCGCGTTGCCCGGTGGCTCCGAGCCGAACATTGTCGAGCACCGTCAGTTTCGACAGCGCCTTGGTCAGCTGGAACGTGCGGACCACGCCTTTACGCGCCACCTGATGGGGATACATGCGTCCCAAGGACTGACCGTCCATCGACCATGTTCCGGTGTCCGGTCGATCGAAGCCGGTGAGAAGGTTGAACAGCGTGGTTTTCCCGGCGCCGTTAGGACCGATCAGCCCGGTGATACATCCGCGTTGGATTTCGAGATGGTCGACGTCGACGGCCTTGAGGCCACCGAACGTCCGCGACACCTTGTCGGCCACCAACACCGGGTCGGGTTTGGCCGATCCCGGAACGTGGGGGACGTCGGCAAAGATCTGTGCTCGTGTCTCGGCGTCAAGCATTGAGTTGCACCTCCCGCTTGTTACCCAGTATTCCCTGCGGCCGGAACACCATCAGGAGAGCGATCATCAAACCCAGTAGTACGTAGCGCGTCGCGCCGACCTGCTGTTCCGTCAAAGACAGGAGCGGGTTCTCGCCCGAGATCGCCTGACGGAGCAATGCGTCGGGGATGGCGAGGAGGAACCAGAACAGCATCGCTCCCACGACCGGGCCGAATACCGTTGCGGCACCGCCCAGAATCAACGCTCCGAACGCGAAGAAGGTCTGAGCCGTCGAGTAGAAATCGGGGTTGATGGATTTGGTCTGTAGAGCGTTGAAGACTCCGGCCATACCGCCGATCACGCCACCGATGACCAACGCCTGCATCTTGTACACGAAGACGTTCTTTCCCAGCGACCGTGCCGCGTCCTCGTCCTCGCGGACTGCTTTGAGGACACGACCCCATGGACTGTGGCTGAGCAGGTAGACGATCCCGCAGAGGATCAGCACGAGGGTCCATCCCACGACCATCGACCACAGGTCGTCGCCGTAGAACTTCACGCCGAGGAACGAGTACTGCTTTGCGGAATCGAACGGGCTCAGTGAGGTGAAGGGTTCGGCAAAGCTGAAGAGTCCGTTGGTTGATCCGGTGACGGAGTCCGATGCCGTTGACCGGAAGATCAGTCGCAGGATTTCCGCAGCGGCAATGGTGACGATGGCGAGATAGTCCGCGCGAAGGCGAAGAGTCGGTATGCCGAGGACCAACGCGAGAAGGCCGGCGGCGGTCAGTCCGACGATGATTCCCAGCCATAGCGGTTGGTCGTACGTCACCGTCATGATGCCGACGCCGTAACCGCCGAGCAGGGCAAAGCCGATCTGGCCGAAGTTCAGCAGTCCGGCATACCCGAAGTGCAGGTTGAGGCCGATGGCCAACAATGCGTAGAAGATCGCCGACGGCCCGATGAACTGGGCGAAGGAGACCTGGAGTGCTCCCATGATGTCCATATCCACTCACCCGATCCGTTGTCTGGATCCGAGGATGCCCTGGGGGCGAACCACGAGGATCACGATCAAGACGAGAAGCCCGCCGATGTATTTGAGGTCGGGGTTGATGATCAGCGTCGAAAGCTGAACCAGCAGACCGACTATGACGCACCCGAGAAGCGCGCCGTAGGCGGTGCCGAGTCCGCCGAGAGTGATACCGGCGAACATCAGGAGCAGGAGTTTGAAGCCCATTTCCCACTGGACACGGCCGCCGAGTTCGGAGATGCCGAACAAGACGCCGCCGAGGGCGGCCAATCCGCCGCCCAGTCCCCAGACGAACATGATCACGCGTTCGACGTTGATGCCGGACGACGCGGCGAGATCGCGGTTGTCGGAGACGGCGCGCATCGCCTTGCCGATGCGCGTCTTCTGCAGAAGTAGTGCCACGCCGACCAACACGATCAGGCTGACCACCATGACAGCGGCATTGGCGTCGGTCAGTGCGATCGGTCCCCAGTTCTTCTCGACCTGACCTTGGTAGTCGTCGAAGGGTTCGGCGCGATCGGAGAAGAAGATCAGAATCAGGTAGCGCAAGGCGATGGCAAGACCGATCGAGACCACCAACTGCGCGATCAGTCCGGTCTTGCGTTTACGCAAGGGTTTCCACACGATCCCGTTGGTGAGCAAGCCGATGCCGATGCCGACGAGGATGGCGAGCACCGTCGCCGGTATCAGGGGGATGCCGACCGAGGTGTTGAATGCCCATGCGGCGACGGCGCCCAGCGTCACCATCTCACCGTGTGCGAAGTTGGTCAGCCCGGTGGTTCCGTAGATCAGGCTCAATCCGACACCGGCGATGGCAATCACGAGTCCGAAGCGGAGACCGTCGACGGTAGTTCTGATGAGTTTTTCGCCGAAGCTCACATTGGAGGCGGTGCGCACTTCGCCGAACGAGAAGATCACGGTGTTCGCGCGGCCGGCGACCACTTCGCGTTCGACGGTGGCCTGCACGCTCACCCCGTCCGGCAGGGTGTCGGCAACAATTTCGAATGTGTAGACACCCGGCGCAACCGCCAATTCCCAGCGGCCGTTCTGGGCGGATACGCCGGTTGCGACTTCGGTGCCGGACGAATCGAGAGCGCGAACGGTCACTCCTTCGAGTCGCGTTCCACCGTTGTTGAGATTGCCACTGACGGGAACGGCATTGGCCGGCACTGCCGGTGCGGTGGATACGGTCGGAGATTCGGGGGTATCGGTCGGTTCCTGCGCCGACGCGGTTGCGGCGAATGTGAGTACAGCAACTATCACGAGCAGGGCAAAGGCCAGGATTCGGCTCAATGTGGCGAGGGTATGCCGTTTCACTACGGGTGGGGCCACGTACGTCCTCCGAGCGGGTCGGGACAAGGTTGCCGCGCAGTCAGCGAGGTGTCAGCCCGTTGCTGCGATTTCCGGACTCTAACGGCTCTGTTCGCTTCAGACGGGGTTCTGCGATTTCCGGCATGTTTCGGTTCCGTATCGAAGCCGCGCGCAGGGGCGATTGACCTGATTTCGGGCTGGTTCCTGCGTAAAGGACCGTGGGCGGCATGTGTGTCGGTCCGAATCCCTAGACTGATGAACCGTGAGCCCCGCAACCACGACTCGGTCCAGCACGTCCACCGCCGCTACCGGTACATCCGGCAAGGCAGACGATCGTCCACTTTTGATGCTTCTCGACGGGCATTCTCTGGCATTTCGTGCCTTCTACGCGTTGCCCGCGGAAAACTTCAAGACACAGAGTGGTCAAACCACCAATGCGGTGTACGGCTTCACGTCGATGCTGATCAATCTGCTCCGTGACGAACAGCCCACCCACTTGGCAGCTGCCTTCGACGTCTCCCGTCAGACGTTCCGCGCCGAGTTGTTTCCGGAATACAAGGCGCAACGAGCCAAGGCTCCGGACGAGTTCAAGGGGCAAATCGACATCACCAAGGACGTCCTCGGCGCCATGGGGATTCCGGTCATGGCCGAGGACGGCTTCGAAGCCGACGACGTCATCGCCACGTTGACGACGCAAGCCGAAGCGCTCGGGTACCGCGTACTCGTTGTCACGGGCGACCGCGATTCGCTTCAATTGGTCACGGAGAACGTGACGGTGCTGTATCCGAAGAAGGGCGTGTCGGAGCTCACCAGGTTCACGCCGGACGCGGTCGAGGAGAAGTACAACCTGTCACCGGCTCAGTACCCCGATTTCGCGGCGCTGCGCGGCGACCCGAGTGACAATCTTCCCGGCATTCCTGGAGTAGGGGAGAAGACCGCTACCAAGTGGATTCGCGAATACGGAGACCTTCAGGGTTTGGTCGACAACGTCGACAAGGTCCGGGGCAAGGTGGGCGATTCGTTGCGGGAGAACCTCGCCAACGTGTTGCTGAACCGTCAGCTCACCGAGATGATCCGCGACGTGCCGCTGCCGTACACACCGGAGCAGTTGGTTCTGGCTCCGTGGGATCGCGAGAAGATCCATGCGTTGTTCGACGACCTCGAGTTCAAGGTTCTCCGAGATCGCCTGTTTGCGACCCTGTCATCTTCCGAGCCCGAAGCAGAAGAGGGTTTCGAGGTCAGCGGCGACGCACTTGCGCCGGGTGCGGTGGCGGAGTGGCTGGACGCACACGCGCGTACCGGATCCCGCCACGGAGTCACCGTCCTCGGAACGCGCAGCACGTTCGCTGGAGACGTCACAGCGCTTGCCATCGCTGCATCTGACGGCGAGTGTGCCTACATCTCCACCACCTCGGCTACTGCGGAAGACGAAGCAGCGCTGGGTGATTGGCTCGCCGATGTGTCTGCGCCCAAGGCTGTGCACGAGGCCAAGTGGGCAATTCACGCCTTGCGTGGACGCGGGTGGACCTTGGGTGGATTGACCAGCGACACCGCGCTCGCGGCCTATTTGGTGCGTCCGGGTCAGCGTTCCTTCAATCTCGACGACCTCTCGCTCCGTTACCTCAAGCGTGAACTGCGTGCCGAATCGTCGGGGCAGGAACAGCTTTCGCTGCTCGATGACACTGATCAGCTCGACGCCGAAGCGGCGGAAACGGCGATGCTCAGCGCCCAGGCCGTGCTCGACCTTGCACAGGCGCTCGACAATGAACTCGAGTCGATCGAGTCGACGTCACTGCTCTCGGACATGGAGTTGCCGTTGACAATCGAACTCGCTCAGATCGAGGCAACCGGTATCGCGGTCGACACCGCGCATCTGCACGATCTCCAGAGCCGGTTCGCCTCCGAAGTCTCCGACGCCGCCAACTCGGCGTATGCAGTGATCGACAAGCAGATCAATCTCGGCTCCCCGAAGCAGCTGCAAGTTGTGCTGTTCGAGGATCTCGACATGCCCAAGACCAAGAAGACCAAGACCGGGTACACCACAGACGCCGAGGCGTTGCAGGGCCTGTTCGACAAGACGGGGCACCCGTTCCTCGAGCACCTTCTCGCGCACCGCGACGCAACACGCATGAAGGTCACCGTGGACGGGCTGCTCAAGTCGGTCGCCGAGGACGGGCGGATCCACACCACGTTCAACCAGACCGTCGCCGCAACCGGACGCCTTTCTTCCACCGATCCCAACCTGCAGAACATTCCCGTGCGCAACCAAGCGGGACGCGAGATCCGCGACGGTTTTGTGGTCGGCAACGGCTTCGACGTTCTGCTGACCGCCGACTACAGCCAGATCGAAATGCGGATCATGGCCCACGTGTCGGGCGACGAAGGACTCATCGAGGCATTCAACACCGGTGAGGACCTGCACAGCTTTGTCGGTTCGCGCGCATTCGGTGTGCCGATCGAGGAGGTCACCCCGGAATTGCGTCGTCGGGTCAAGGCGATGTCGTACGGACTTGCCTACGGACTCAGTGCATACGGTTTGGCGTCACAACTCAAGATTTCGACCGAAGAGGCAAAGCAGCAGATGGATGCCTACTTCGCGCGATTCGGCGGAGTACGTGACTACCTCCACGCAGTGGTCGAGCAGGCTCGAAAGGACGGCTACACCTCGACGCTCTACGGCCGTCGTCGCTACCTGCCCGATCTCAACAGCGACAACCGTCAGCGTCGCGAGGTCGCCGAGCGCGCCGCGCTCAATGCGCCCATTCAGGGCACGGCAGCCGACATCATCAAGGTCGCGATGATCAACGTCCAGAAGGCACTTGCCGATGCGGGACTCGAGTCGCGGATGCTGTTGCAGGTTCACGACGAGTTGGTACTCGAGGTCGTGGCTTCCGAGCTCGAGCAGGTCACAGCATTGGTCAAGGACAAGATGTCCACCGCTATCGAGCTGTCCGTTCCGCTTGATGTGTCGGTCGGCACCGGCCGCAGTTGGGACAGTGCCGCTCACTGAGGTCTGCAATGAAAAGTGGCGCAGGGCAATCGAATTCGATTTCCCTGCGCCACTTTTTGTTGTGCGAGTTACTCGGCGGAAGCCGACTGCTCTGCGATCTGCTTGCGAACCTCGTCCATGTCGAGCGCCTTGACCTGAGTGATCAGATCCTCGAGCGCGGGGGCGGGCAGAGCGCCGGCCTGGTTGAACACGAGGACACCTTCACGGAAAGCCATGATCGTCGGGATGGAGCGGATGTTCGCCGCTGCGGCGATACCCTGCTCGGCCTCGGTGTCGACCTTCGCATGGACAACGTCGGAGTGCTTGTCCGCGGAAGCCTCGAAAGTGGGAGCGAACTGGCGGCACGGGCCGCACCACGAAGCCCAGAAGTCCACGAGCACGACATCGCTGCCGTTGATGGTTTCGTCGAAGTTTGCCTGGGTGAGGGTCTGGGTGGCCACGAGGGTCCTTTCCATAGTTCGGTGCGCTGTGAAGCAGCAGCTGTTGGTGTGTGCAACGCCGAGGAATCGCCAATTCTTCCCTGCAGCGCCGACCGGATTGCGTACGAGGCCGCGTGGACGGGGCCGAAGTACCCGGTCAGGTACCTACGTGCGCCTATCTGAAGAGCCTTGTTAGTGCATCTACCAGCATAAATGCATATTTTCCTGGGGTTGAACGAACTCGTAGGTCTGAAGATCTGCGCCAAATTTGTGGCACCGGGTGACGCGCGGCACATAAATTACGTGGTTCCGGGCGGAAAACCGAAACAGGTATGCCATGGGCAGTTCAGCGGAAGGCAGGAGCGCGAACCGCCGACAGAGTTGTGGGCATCGCCGCAACCCGATCGGGCTGCGGGACATCCTGAAGGGAAATCCACAAGCTCATGGCTGTACGCACAACCTCTCGAACCAACGCCGCTCTGACCCGCATTCTTCGAAGCGCCATCATTATCGGTGCACTCACCGCAGGAGCCTTTGCCTCGACTACCGCCGGTGCGAGTGCTCAACCGCTGGCGGCTCCGTCTCAGTCGACGCACGTTCAGCAGGTTGCGTTCTACTCGTCAGCCGGATCGCAGGCGGTGAGCGCGGCGGAGTCGAAGGTCGGGGCACCGTACGTGTGGGGCGCGACCGGACCTAGCTCGTTCGACTGCTCCGGATTGGTTCAGTGGGCATACGCGCAGGCCGGAGTGTCCATTCCCCGGACGACCTACGCACAGGAAGCCGGTGGTGTCCCCGTATCTCGAGGAGACCTGCAGCCGGGTGACCTGGTGCTCTACTACGGCGGCGACCACGTTGGCATCTACGCCGGCAACGGCACGGTAGTGCACGCGCCGACGTCCGGACAGTCGGTCACGTACGCGCCGGTCGACTCGATGCCTTTCCACGCCGCACGCCGGTACTGATCTAACGCCCCACAACGTCGCGAGGTGCAGAGAGTGATGGACAGTCGAACTACAGATATTCGATGCCTGACAATTCTGCACTGCGATGGGTGCGGAAGGTTG
Source organism: Rhodococcus globerulus (assembly GCF_019334125.1). NCBI lineage: Bacteria > Bacillati > Actinomycetota > Actinomycetes > Mycobacteriales > Nocardiaceae > Rhodococcus > Rhodococcus globerulus. Next base: position 1,212,574 of record NZ_CP079698.1, on the reverse strand, counting down.
TCCGCACCACTGACGCAGTCCTGCCCTGAATGTGGCTGTCGGTTTCTCCACTCGGTTCCGTGCTGCGGCACAGGCACCATCGTCTCCTGGCGATATGTGCAAGGAGAGAATTGCGGGTCAGCATCTGCGCGGATTCCGATCATCGCGATTGTCGAGTTGGATGAAGGTCCGTGGTTGTACACGCTGATCGATTCTGTCCGGCACGCGATGCCTGACAAGCAGTCGCGAGTAGCGTTTCGGTGCAAGGAGCCGGGCGATCGGTTTCCCCACTTCAGCCTCACGTGACGTTTCGTGCCTGTTCGACAACCCATCCGGCGATCTGAGCACGCGAGCTGAACCCGAGCTTGGTCAGAATATGTTCGACGTGTCCCTGAGCAGTGCGAATCGAAATCACCAGTTTCGCGGCGATCGCTTTGTTCGTCAGCCCTTGGGCAACGAGGTCGGCGACTTCCGACTCGCGTTTGGTCAGGCTCGGTCCGATTTGGTTCGACGGAACAGTGACCGGTGGATTCTCGTCGAGCGCCAACGCCGTGGCCTCCGAGATCTTCAGCTTTGCGCCCTTCTTGAACTCGGTGTCGAATTTTCGAGCACCGAGCTGGAGTTTTGACACTCGTGCGCACTCCTCGTGATTGGCAGTCATGCCGAGAACACGGATCGCCGGAGTATCGATCTCGTCCAATAACGTCTGCACTGCGCCCATCAGCGCAGCGGCATGTCCGTAGCGCTTCGCGTCTGCCGCGATCCATGCCAGCACTTCCATGCACCATGCCGAACCGAACGGATCGTCCACGAGCCGAGCCAGCGTCAGCCCCTTCTTCAGCTGCGATTTCGCTCGCGCTTGGTTACCGTCGGACCACAATGCGAGCCCGAGATTCCAGCACGAACGTCCCCGGTACACGATCTCGCCCAGCGGTTCGGTGATCGAGAGCGACTCCTCGTAGCACGCGATGGCCCGGCTGGTGTCGCCAATTTGGTGGTAGGCCAGGCCGAGATGGTTCAGTGCCCAGACATGTCTCAGCAGGTTGTCCTCGGGGCGGAACACTTCGAATGCATGTGAGATGTCCGTGACTGCCTGCTTCGGGTTGCCGCTGAAGAGGGCAAGAACACCGCAGGCGTACGACGCGAGCGCATCCGCGTCCGGACTTCCCAGTGACTCCGCGCTCGCGCGCGCTTCCTCGGCAAGAGCAGCGCCCGCCTCGGTGTCGCCTTGGATGGATGCAAGCCGACAGTCAGCGTAGAGCGCTTCCAATCGGGCGACCGTCGGTGTCTCGGAGTCGCAGGCAAGGATTCGGTCGAACCAGTGTCGAGCTTCGCTGAACAGCCCTCGGGAGAACCAGAACGGAAAAATTGCCACGGCCATCCGAAGCCCAGCCTCCGTATGGTCTACGCCTGATTCCGAGATGCACAGCTCCATGGCCTCGTGCAGATTCGGCTGTTCCCGCCCCAACCGATCGATCCAGTCCAGTTGATTGGGTCCGATCCACTCGGCTGCTGCCCGTAATGCCAACTGCTCGAACCACTCTCGATGTCGACGTTGTAATTGTCCGGCTTCGCCGGATTCTTTCAATTTCTCCGCGCCGTACTCTCGCAGGGTCTCGAGGAATCGATACCGAACCACGGACGTCGGCTCCTCTCGAATGAGGATCGACTTGTCGATCAGCGATACAAGCACGTCCAGCACATCGGCCGATGTCAACTCGTCAGCGCAGATTCCCTCCACAGCATCCAACTCGAAGCCGCCGGTGAACACGGACAGCCGAGCCCACAGCTTCTGTTCGAGCGGGGTGCATAATTCGTAACTCCAGTCCATGCACAACTGAAGGGTTTGCTGGCGCGTCGGAGCCGTGCGGTTGCCTCCGGTCAGAAGCCGGTACCTGTCAGTGAGATGCTCGAGAATCTGAGTGGTGGACATCGAACGCAATCGGGCCGCCGCCAACTCGATGGGAAGTGGAAGCCCGTCGAGTTGATGGCAGATCTGCGTCACCGAGGCCCTGTTGTCCTCGGTGATCGCGAAGGTCGGAAGCACAGCGCATGCACGTTCGATGAACAACGTCACCGCGTCGTATCCCGACAATCCCTGCAGGGAGGGTGTTTGATCGTGATCCGGGACGGTCAGTGGTGACAGTCGGAGCACGCTCTCCCCGCCGATGCCGAGTGGTTCGCGGCTCGTGGCCAGGATTCGCAGCTCCGGGCAGGTCTGCAATAACGCTTGTGCCAGTGCAGCAATGGCATCGAGCATCTGCTCACAATTGTCGAGCACCAACAACGTTCGATGTGGACGCAGGTGCTCGACCAACGTCTGCTGTACCGGTCGGGCGGAGAGGTTCCGTAGCCCGAGGGAGGCGGTCACTGTTTCGGCCACCAGGGGCTCGTCTCGGATCTCGCCCAGTTCGACCAACCAGACTCCGTCGGGAAATGCTTGCCGGCAACTTCTCGCAACTTGCAGCGCAAGTCTGGTTTTACCGACACCGCCGACCCCGGCCAGTGTCACCAGCCTGTTGGCGGCCAGCGCCTTCTTCGTTTCGGTCAACTCGCGGCGACGCCCGACGAAACTGGTCAGATCGAGCGGTAGGTTCCCCATGTCGTCTCGGCCACGCGTCGAGGCGTTTCCGGACACGGGGCCGGTTCCACGTGGTGGCGAAAAGGTGGTGCGAGGCTTCGAGCTGTTCGAATTCGGGTCACCGAGTTCGGGATTCAATGCCATCTCGTCCAATGACCATCCGCGACGGCGTTGAGTTTGCCTGAGTTCCTCGCCGAATTCTGCGGCAGATGTGGGTCTGTCACCGGGATACACGGCCATCGCGTGTTCGAGGACTACACGTAAGTCGTGGGGGAGGTCGGGTTCGGTGGCGACGTCCGGAACCTGTCTGCCGGAAATGGCTGCGAGCAAGGTCGCGCCGAGGCTGTAAATGTCAGCAGCGGCATCCGACTGATCTCCGCGCAGGATCTCCGGAGCCGTGAACGCCGGCGAACCGGTGACGATGCCCTTGGCGGTTTCGAAGGCGTCGACCACGTGTACCCGCGGCCGGTCGTTGCGATAGCCGTTCACGTGAGCAATGCCGAAATCGGCAAGTTCAGGTTCGCCGTAGTCGCTCAGAAGCACGTTGGCCGGCTTCACGTCCCGATGGAGGATCCCCGCGCGGTGCGCAGTTTCCAACGCGCCCGCGACCTTGATTCCCAGGCGACATGCCGCCTCGCATTCGAACCGGCCATGGGCGTGGATCCACGCTGCCATCGAACCTTGAAGGTGGTACGGCATCACAATGTACGGCCGACCGCTGCTGGTCGCGCCCACCGACAGGACATTGAGAATATTCGGGTGCCCGGTCAATCGGCCCATCGCACGCTGTTCACGAAGGAATCGGGCGAGATTCTCGCTGTCGAATTCGCCGGTCAACACCTTGACGGCCACGACGCGGTCCAGAGCGGGCTGGGAACAACGGAATACCACACCGAATCCGCCGCGGCCGATCTCGCGGGCATCTGCGAATCCGGCCACCGTCAGTTCCGCGGTGACCAGGTCAGCCCGTGTCGGTCCGTCGTGCTGTGTTACTTCGCCGAGCTGCGTCGGCGGTGGATGATTCTCGATCATCAGTTACTTCGATCCGGTGCAATTGCTTTCGGTGTGTAAACGTCACCGAGAAAGCCTCGAGCGGACCGCAGCGCGGTCGCTTGAACATGCACACGTCACTTCTCGGCGAGTATCTACAGGGTAACTCTGCTCGCGGATTGTGGGGAAAATCACGCCTACGGGGATTCGGGCTGTGTGACAGCCCGGAATGTTCGCCGGTAAGCCTGTGGTGTCGTGCACCGCAATCGGAGAAAGTGCTGGCGAAGGACCGCGCCACCGCCGAAACCCACCCGTTCGGCTATGACGTCGACAGGTAGATCACTGTTTTCGAGTAATTGCTGCGCCGCGAGGACGCGTTGATCGCTGAGCCAGCGAGCCGGGGTTGCGCCTGTTTCAGATTGGAAACGGCGGGCGAAGGTTCGAGGCGACATGTTGGCGCGCGCAGCCACCCGCGTCACCGTGAGGTTCTCGGCAAGGTGTGCCGTCATCCAGTCGAGTAACGGACTCAGCGTTGTATCGGGAACTGTGGCAAGGGGACTGGCGACGTACTGAGCTTGTCCGCCATCGCGGTGTGGCGGAACAACCATGCGTCTGGCGATCCCGTTCGCGACGCGACTGCCCTGTTCTTTCCGGACGATATGCAGACACAGGTCGATGCCCGCAGCTGTTCCGGCACTCGTGAAAACAGGATCCTCGTCGACGTACAACACGTCTGGATCGACCTTGGCGTCCGGATAGGCGTCGGCCAATCGCTTGGCGTGGCGCCAATGGGTGGTGCACCGCTTTCCGTCGAGTAAGCCTGCCGCTCCCAATATGAAGGCGCCGGTACACAGACTTGCCACCTTCGCGCCGCGGCTCACCGCGTCCTGGAGTTTGAGAAGGAGCGGATCGGCGCTCGAATCGGGGCGCGGGGCGCACATGTAGTCGTCGTCTGCGGCGTAGGTCCCGCCGGCCGACACGATGATCAGATCCGCGTCGTCGAGAGCGTCCAGGTTGTACGGAACGTCGATGCCGTATCCGAACCGGGTTCGGATCGGTCCTGGAACTGCCGCGACCAACGAGAAATCGTACGTCGGCAAGTTCTCGTCCGAGCGATCGAATCCGAACACCTCGCAGGCCACCCCGAGTTCGAAAGCCTCCGTCATCGACATCAGTGGGACCACCACTTTTTCGAGCATGTGTCGAGTCTGACAGAAAAATGACGTCGTGGCAGAAAATCGTTCAAGTATGGCATTTCTGCCACTATTGCTGCATGTACTACTGCGTCAAGCTTTGTACATGGCAATCATCATCGTCAGTCTGATCGTCCTCGTCACCCTCAACGTCCTGGCTCTGACCGGGCGCACTCCCGACACTCGCCGCGACGTGAGCCCCCACGGCGAATTCACCTTGTGAGGGCGAGCCTGCTCTTCCAGTACGTCGCCGCGTCGATGGTGTGGGGCGCAAGCTTCCTCTTCATGAAGATCGGCCTCGAAGGATTGTCCTTCACCCAAGTTGTCCTGTGGCGCTTGGTTTTCGGTGCACTGGCGTTGGTGATCGTTTCGGCGATCAATCGGATCGGATTGCCGCAGGATCGTCGAATCTGGAAGCACATGTCCTTTCTGGCGGCGATGCAATGTGTAGCTCCGTGGCTGTTGTTCAGTTGGGCCGAGCAGAGCATGTCGTCGGGGCTCGCCAGCATCTACAACGCCACGACACCGCTCATGACGATGGCGGCGTCCCTCGCATTCCTGCCCGGGGAGAGCTTGACCAGATTCAAAGCCACAGGCCTCATGCTCGGGTTCTTCGGTGTTCTGATTGTGCTGTCCCCGTGGAACATCGGAGTTGGTGGAAGCGTCAGCGCGCAGATCGCCTGTCTTGGAGCTACCGCGTCGTATGGCGTCTCGTTTGTCTACCTCCGTCGCTTCGTCCTTCCGCTCGGTGTTGATACCCGCACCATCGCGTTGCTGCAGATCAGCATCGGGGCATTGTTCATGGTGCTCGCGTCGCCGGTCATCGCGAACACACCGATGCACCTGACACCGGCAATCATCGGGTCGATGATCGCTCTCGGCGCATTCGGAACAGGATTGGCATTTATCTGGAACACCAACGTCGTGCAGGGGTGGGGTCCGACAGCGGCCTCGACGGTCACCTATCTCAGCCCAGTCGTCGGCGTTGCGCTCGGCGCGATCGTGCTCGGCGAGAGCATCGGCTGGAATCAACCACTCGGAGCGTTGATCGTGATCGCCGGAATCCTGGTTACCAGGCGGGCAACTCGATCGCTCACGCCGGCGGAGTCAGTGACCACTCCAATTTCTGTTCGCCGTCCCACCGTCTGATCGGACCGCAATCGCCGGCGATCACGTCCTTGCTCAGTAGGGAGATCGCACCGCCCAGTTGATCCGGCTCGATCCGCCGAGCCAACGTCACATGTGGCGTCCACGTACCCGGTTCGATGTGCCCGGGGATACCACTTGACCCGGCTGCGGCGTCGAAGACATCACGGTGAAGTCGCAGGAGAGCTCTCGACGGGATGACAGAACGTGCCAATACGAACTGCCTGCCGCCGAACACGATGTAACCACCCAATCTGATTTCGAAGGGTGGTAGCGAGAACCGTCTGGTCAGGACCTCGTCGACCTCAGGCGGAATCGCGCGCGCGACAAACAACGTGATGTGCGGTCGATTGCTCTCGCGCACCATTTTTCCCTGACTCGGTAGACCTGCGTCAGCGAGCGCAGACCACTGACCGCGTATCGCCGACTCACTCGACTCGCCGAGTAACAACTCCACCGACTGGACCATGATGGGTAATGATTGCCCGATGACAGGTACGAGTGCAATCGGATCATCGGGCCTGCGGCTGGGACTCATGCGCGGCGACGGAATCGGTCAGGATATCGTCCCGGCCACTCGGGAGATCGTGGACGGCGCAATGTCCTCGGTTCACGCCCAACCAGTGGAGTGGGTGGAACTGCCGCTCGGCTTCGAAGCCATCGACAGTCACGGGACACCCATTCCCGACGAGACACTCACCGCACTCGAGCAGCTACCCGGATGGATCCTCGGACCACATGACAGCGCGTCGTACCCGAGCGAGTTTCGTGGACAGCTGACGCCCGGCGGTGTGATCCGAAAGAAGTTCGAACTCTTTGCGAACATCCGTCCGGCCGCTGTTCTGAGCGGAGTGAAGGCGACCGTTCCGGGCATGGACTTGGTGATCGTCCGCGAGAACACCGAGGGGCTGTACGCAGACCGCAACATGGCTGTCGGTAGCGGTGAATTCATGCCGACGCCGGACCTCGCACTCTCGGTTGGCGTTTTCACCCGCGCAGCGTGCGAGCGAATAGCCCGAACGGCGTTCGCTCTGGCGACGCGTCGACGCAATCACGTCACCATCGTCCACAAAGCGAATGTCCTCACCCTCACCACCGGGCTTTTCCGCGATGCCTGCCGCACTGTGGCCGCCGATTTCCCTCATGTCGTTGTCGACGATGAACATGTCGATGCCATGGCCGCACTTCTGGTTCGGCGAGGTGGAGATTTCGATGTCGTAGTCACCGAGAACATGTTCGGCGACATCCTGTCAGACCTGGCAGGAGAGTTGGCCGGCTCGCTCGGGACAGCGCCGTCGATCAATGTCTCGGACACTCGAGTCATGGCGCAGGCTGCGCACGGAGCGGCGCCGGACATAGCGGGCAAGAACCGAGCCAACCCCACAGCCATGTTTCTCTCGAGTGCGATGATGCTGGACTGGCTGGCAGATGTCCGTCGCGAACCTGTGTTGTCGGCTGCGGCGCGTCGAATCAGAAATGCGGTGAACGCCACTATTTCCTCGGGAATCGCGACCGCTGACCTTGGCGGCCTTGCGTCCACCAGCGAATTCGCCGAAGTGGTGTACGCGCATACACTTCGTCGCTGATTCTTGTATCGCACGGGTGGGGAAGGAGTTCGGAATCGTTAGTCGAGGAAGTCCTGCCGTACCCTACCGTTCTACTGAATTTCGAATGAGCGTTGCTCGATGCGGCGATCGACGAGTGGAGAGCAGAGTCGTGGTCGGTGAAAACGCGCGAGCAAGAGTGTTTCGTCGCGGGGGAGTACGCATACATCTCGTTCGGCTCCTGTTGGTCGGCGTGATTGTCGCGCTCTGCGGGGGATGTGTGGTCAACGACGAAGGTCTTGTGCCGGAAGGTCCTCCACTCACGGTGCAGAAGGTGCCTGAGATTGCGGCGCTGTTGCCACTGAAGGTCGCTGAAACCGGCAAGCTCCAGATCGGGGTGAACATTCCCTACGCGCCCAACGAATTCAAGGACGCGGACGGCAACATCGTCGGATTCGACGTCGACTTGATGAAAGCTGTTGCGGCAGTGCTCGGAGTCGAGGCGGTCTTCAACCAAGCGGACTTCGACAAGATCATTCCCGCAATCCAATCGGGGAGCTACGACATGGGAATGTCGTCGTTCACCGATTCCAAGGAGCGCGAGAAGACGGTCGACTTCGTGACCTACTACAGCGCAGGCATTCAATGGGCGCAGCGCCCGGACAATCCTGTCGATCCGAACAATGCGTGTGGGCTGCGGGTCGCGGTGCAAACCACGACGACCGAGGACATCGACGAAGTGCCTGCGAAGAGCGAGGCATGTGTTGCCGCAGGCAAGCCGCCGATCGAGAAGGTCAAGTACGACAGCCAGGACGACGCGGCGAATGCGCTCATCCTCGGCCGAGTCGACGCACTGTCCGCGGACTCGCCGGTCACCGGCTACGCGATCAAGCGCAGCAAGGGCCGAATGGAAGCGGCGGGTGAGCCCTTCGATTCGGCACCGTACGGTTGGCCGATCGTCAAGGGCTCGGAGCTGGGTCCCGCACTTCAGCAGGCCATGCAGTACCTGATCGACAACGGCGTCTATCAACAGATCGCTCAGACGTGGAGCGTCGAGGCCGGCGTCATCGAAGTATCCAAGATCAACGGCGCGGAGAGCTGATGAACATGACAACAACCGAGAGTGGCGATCCGGCGCCGATCAAGGCGATCCCACTGCGCAGACCTGGTCGCTGGATAGCTGCGATCGTCGTAGTGGTGTTGTTCGGACTGTTCGTCTACGGGGCGGCGACCAACGACGCGTTCGGATGGGGAACCTACGGTCGGTATCTGTTCGACTCGCGAATCAGCGCGGCCGCGTGGAAGACCATCCAACTGACAGTGCTGTCGATGGTGATCGCGATAGTCCTGGGCGTGATTTTGGCTGTGATGAGGTTGTCACCCAACCCTGTCCTCAGGACAGCCGCTTGGGGGTATCTCTGGATTTTTCGTGGCACGCCCGTGTACGTCCAATTGGTGTTCTGGGGGCTGTTTCCGTCGATCTACAAGAGCCTCGATCTCGGTATCCCGTTTGTGCATCAGTTCGTGCACATCGATCTACAGGGAATCCAGGCGGCGTTCCTTTTTGCCGTCATCGGGTTGGCATTGAACGAAGCTGCCTACATGGCGGAAATCGTCCGAGCCGGAGTGAGTTCGGTCAACGAGGGACAGACCGAAGCATCCATCGCGTTGGGCATGACGTGGAGCCAGACCATGCGCCGAACGGTTCTCCCACAGGCAATGCGCGTGATTATCCCGCCGACGGGCAACGAGTTGATCAGCATGCTCAAGACGACGTCGCTGGTGTCCGCAGTTCCGTACAGCTTGGAGTTGTACGGTCGTGCCAGAGATATTTCGGGTGCAAACTTCGAGCCGATTCCACTGCTCATGGTTGCGGCAACCTGGTACCTCGCGATCACCAGCCTGCTGATGATCGGCCAGTTCTACGTCGAGCGGTACTACTCGAAGGGTGCCACGCGAGCACTGACCACACGCCAGCTTCAGGCGCTTGCCGATGCACAAGGCAACGCGACGGTAGTGGAGACACTCCCGGACACTCCCGGAGGAGAACGCAAATGACACCGATGGTCAAGGCAGATCGAGTGTGCAAGAACTTCGGCGCACTCCAGGTTCTCAAAGGCGTGTCACTCGAAATCGATCGTGGGCAGGTGCTCTGCCTGGTCGGTCCGTCCGGGTCGGGCAAGTCGACTTTCTTGCGCTGCATCAACCACCTCGAACAGGTCAATGCCGGACGCCTGTATGTCGACGGCGACCTTGTCGGTTACTCGGAGAAGAACGGCAAGCTTTACGAACTGCACCCACGGGCGGCGGCGAAGCAACGTCAGGACATCGGCATGGTGTTCCAGCACTTCAACCTGTTCCCGCACCGAACAGCGCTGGAGAACATCATCGAAGCGCCCACCCAGGTGAAGCGCGTGAGCAAGAAGAAGGCGATCGAGCGGGCAAAGGATCTGCTCGATCAGGTTGGTTTGAGCGCCAAGGCAAACGCATACCCCGCCCAGTTGTCCGGTGGACAGCAACAGCGCGTAGCCATTGCGCGGGCACTCGCGATGGACCCGAAACTGATGCTCTTCGACGAGCCGACGTCGGCTCTCGATCCGGAACTCGTCGGTGAAGTTCTGACAGTCATGAAACAACTCGCCAAAGACGGAATGACGATGGTCGTCGTCACTCACGAGATGGGCTTCGCCCGTGAGGTTGCCGATCAGCTGGTGTTCATGGACGGCGGAGTTGTCGTCGAATCCGGTGAGCCGCGACAACTTCTGGCCAACCCGCAGCAGGATCGCACCAAGGCATTCCTGTCGAATCTGCTGTAGCTCTCAGGGTTTGACGGCGCTGAATATCGCGGTGCCCGGAAAGAGCTGGCCGCGTAGGGGACTCCACTGTCCCCACTCGCGGTCCAGCCACTCCGGCCACTCCGGTTCGATGATGTCGTGAACCTGCAGGCCGGCCGCCACCAATTCGCGGACGCGGTCGCCGATCGTGCGGTGGTGCTCGACGTAGGTGGGCACGCCGTTGTCGTCGACCTCGACGTAGGGCGTTCGGTCGAAGTAGGGGAGTGTCGCAGTCAGTCCCTTGGGTCCAGGGTCGTCGGGGAAGATCCAGCGAATCGGATGGTTGACCGCAAACACCCACTTGCCGCCCGGCCGTAGAACTCGCGCTACTTCGTTCATCACTTGCTGCGAATCGGCCACGAACGGAACGGCTCCGAAAGCGGAGCAGACGATGTCGAAGCTCGCGTCGGCAAACGGCAGCAATTCGGCGCTCGCCTGGATCAGCGGTACGCGTGGTCCGCCGGCAGTCATAGCGTCGACTCCGCGCGAGAGCATGCCCATCGAAATGTCGAGTCCGACGGCGCGGGCGCCGTGACCGGCCAGCCACCGGGCGCAGGGTGCGGAGCCGCATCCCACTTCGAGGATGTCCTTGTCGACGATGTCGCCCAACAGGTGGTGATCGCCTTCGTGTAGACCCTCGGGGCACCAGACGAATTCACCGTCTGCGCTGTTCACGCCCAGAAACTCGCCATGAGTACGGTGGTAGTCCTCGGCGTCTGCGTCCCACCACGCGCGGCTGGCGCGGTCGCTCGCATCGGAGTCGACCCGGGCCCTGCCGACTCCGCTGGTCCCGAGAATGGAATTGGCGGCAGCGTGGCGATCGTCAGACATGTCGAACAGACTAGAGCGCTACCAGCGGCGACAGGGTACCCGGGTTTGCCCGCTCGCACCGCCGACGCGTAGTCTTACCCACGCGAGTGTCTGTCATTCAGTCGAATATCTGTACTAGGCCTTTACCGAGGCCTTGGATCGGCGTGAACGAGAGATCTTGCGGTGCGCCGTTCGGGTGCGGAATGTGTTTCGGTTTCCGGTTGTTAGTTTCTGTGCAACTGGGTACTGCATTCCGGTACCTCAATGTTGCATCTCGTCCGACAAAATCCATCAACCGACCACAACTCGTCCGGAGCAATTCAACATATGCCCTCCACAACCGTCACCTCGCCGCAGGTTGCCATTAACGACATTGGCTCTGCCGAGGACTTCCTCGCCGCCATCGACGCAACGATCAAGTACTTCAACGATGGCGACATCGTCGAAGGCACCATCGTCAAGGTCGACCGCGACGAGGTTCTGCTCGACATCGGTTACAAGACCGAAGGTGTCATCCCTTCTCGTGAGCTCTCCATCAAGCACGACGTCGACCCCAACGAGGTCGTCTCCGTGGGAGATGCGGTCGAGGCTCTCGTCCTCACCAAGGAGGACAAAGAAGGTCGACTGATCCTGTCGAAGAAGCGTGCTCAGTACGAGCGTGCCTGGGGCACCATCGAGGAGCTCAAGGAGAAGGACGAGGCCGTCAAGGGCACCGTCATCGAGGTCGTCAAGGGCGGCCTCATCCTTGACATCGGCCTTCGTGGCTTCCTCCCCGCCTCGCTCGTCGAAATGCGTCGTGTCCGCGACCTCCAGCCGTACGTCGGCAAGGAGATCGAGGCCAAGATCATCGAGCTCGACAAGAACCGCAACAACGTGGTCCTGTCGCGCCGTGCATGGCTCGAGCAGACTCAGTCCGAGGTTCGCAGCGAATTCCTGCACCAGCTCCAGAAGGGCCAGGTCCGCAAGGGCGTCGTGTCCTCCATCGTCAACTTCGGTGCATTCGTGGACCTGGGCGGCGTAGACGGTCTGGTTCACGTTTCCGAGCTGTCTTGGAAGCACATCGATCACCCGTCCGAGGTTGTCGAGGTCGGCACCGAGGTCACCGTCGAGGTTCTCGACGTCGACCTGGACCGCGAGCGCGTCTCCCTGTCGCTCAAGGCAACGCAGGAAGATCCGTGGCGTCAGTTCGCCCGCACGCACGCCATCGGCCAGATCGTGCCCGGCAAGGTCACGAAGCTGGTTCCGTTCGGTGCATTCGTGCGCGTCGAAGAGGGAATCGAAGGCCTCGTTCACATCTCGGAGCTGGCTGAGCGCCACGTCGAGGTTCCGGACCAGGTTGTCGGCGTCGGCGACGATGCACTCGTCAAGGTCATCGACATCGACCTCGAGCGTCGTCGTATCTCGCTGTCGCTGAAGCAGGCCAACGAGGATTACAACGCCGAGTTCGATCCGTCCAAGTACGGCATGGCCGACTCGTACGACGAGCAGGGCAACTACATCTTCCCCGAGGGCTTCGATCCCGAGACCAACGAATGGCTCGAGGGCTTCGACAAGCAGCGCGAAGAGTGGGAGAACCGCTACGCCGAGGCTGAGCGTCGTCACAAGATGCACACCGTTCAGATGGAGAAGACCGCTGCAGACGAGGCCGCTGAAGCTGCCACCGCTGCTGCCGGCTACTCCTCGGAGACGGCTTCTGCAGACGACGAAGAGGCTCCGGCCTCTGCAGGCTCCGCTCCGGCAGAGTCCGCTGGTGGATCGCTTGCAAGCGATGCACAGCTCGCCGCACTTCGCGAGAAGCTGTCGGGCAACGCATAAGGATTACTGCTTGATCTGATCAAGCGAGATCTGTGAAAGAACCCCGCGCCTGCGCAAGCAGGAGCGGGGTTCTTTTGTTGTGTGGCACAAGTATTCGCCTCACACCGGTTGTCGCCTGGGAGGAAATGCGACAGCCACCAGTCTGGCGACTGGTGGCTGTCGGGTGAAAGCTGCGGTGCTGCTAGGTCAAGCGGTGGTGGCCGGAGCCGGGACCCAATACGTCGCGGTGGCTTCGGCTGTGCGCTTGCGCATCGACGCGAAGCTGTGACGGCCCTGGCTCACGAGGACGGTGAACCACGTTCGCCGATGTTCGGCCAATGCAAAGGCAACCTCGGGAAATTCGATACAGTGCACGCCGTTCGGCATTCCGAGGCGATGCTGACCAAGATGGTCACGATCTGCTCGCATGGCGTCCACTTTCTCGAGAAGGTGCAGGGCGTTCGCTAGAACTTAACCACACGGATTGCCTTTATTGTGGTATTTGCGTCTGGAGTTGTGTGGCGTGTTCAATTTCAGGACTCGAATCTCGTGCGGTCAGCATAGGTGAGAGACTGTCCGTTGTGTTGAGAGTTGGCCTCACTGGAGGCATCGGAGCCGGCAAGTCGACTGTGTCGAAAATCCTCACCGAACTGGGAGCAGTGATCGTTGATGCCGATCTGATCGCCCGAGAGGTCGTAGAACCCGGTACTCCGGGGTTGGCTGCGTTGGCGCAGGCGTTCGGTGACGGCATCATCGCGCCGGACGGCACCCTCGATCGACCCGCGCTTGCGGCGTTGGCGTTTGCCGACGACGCTTCCCGCGGCACTCTCAATTCGATCCTGCATCCGTTGATCGGCCATCGTACGGCCGAAGCCATTGACGCTGCGCCAGCGAATTCTGTTCTGGTGCAGGACATTCCACTGCTTGTCGAAGCTGGAATGGCTCCGGCGTTCAATATGGTTGTCATCGTGTACGTCGACGCCGAAGAACGTGTCCGGCGGTTGGTCGAGTCACGTGGGATGCCCGAGAGCGATGCCAGGGCGCGAATCGCGGCGCAGGCGACCGACGATCAGCGCCGCGCCGTTGCGGACGTCTGGCTCGACAACAGCGGTGATCCAGGCGCCCTGGACGCTGTCGTCCGTGAACTGTGGGCCAATCGAATCGCACCGTTCGAGGAGAATCTGCGCACCGGAACAGCGGTTCGTGTACTTCCTGAGCTGAGCCCCGCGGATCCGCAGTGGCCGGTGCAAGCAACTCGCCTGATCAACCGGTTGGCGCTGCTGTGTGGTGATCGAGCCACGCGTATCGATCACATCGGTTCCACTGCCGTACCGGGACTCGACGCGAAGGACGTGATCGATCTTCAGATCACCGTCGAACACATCGGGATTGCGGACGACTTGGCCGCTGACCTTGCAACTGGTGGTTTTCCGCGTCTCGAGAACATCGTCGCGGACGATCCGAAACCTGCCTATGTCGGGGGTGAAACCGATCCGAGCGTGTGGGCGAAGCGGATTCATGCCAGCGCAGATCCGGGTCGGCCGGTGAACATCCATATTCGTGTCGACGGTTGGCCGGGCCAGCAATTTGCCGTGTTGTTCCGTGACTGGCTGCGGGCGGATGACGACGCCCGTGCGGAGTATGCCGCGTTGAAGGTCCGGGCCGCGGAGCACGCGTCCGGAATAGATGATTACGACAAGGCGATGGATGCGTACCTCGCGGTCAAGACACCCTGGTTCGACGCGGCGTTCCACCGTGCGTGGGAATGGGCAGACAAGTCGGGTTGGACGGCCTGACGCCTACCGCCAGGTGATCGGCATGCCCAACGACGACAGCCACGCGCCGAGATCGTGACCGTGGGCGGCAATGCCGTCGATGGTGCGGGCAGCGATCAGCATGGCCTGTTCGGACGTCTGGGCGTCGAGTATTCCGGATGCGTGCGCTTCCAGGAGTTCGTCGACGTCGAGTAGTTCGGTGCTGCGGCCGGTCTGCACAATCAGATCGAGATAGTGGTCTTCGGATCTCCATGCGTGCTCACCACGCGTGAATGTGCCGATGTCGATGTAGTGATCCTGGTCCCGTTCGTGCCCCGGCGTGAAGTGGAAGATCGACGCTCGGATTCCGATGTCGGGAAGTATCCACGACTCCAGGTAGTGGAATTGTGGATGGTCTGCGTGTCGGCCCATGTACAGGCCCCATGGCTCTTCGCGGTAGGTTTCGACCTGGCGAACGAAGCCCTTGGGGTCGATGTTGGTTCGGGCCTCGAGGTCGAAAGTTTCGACTTTGGGCGGGTGAATGTGAATACGTGCTTCGCTCATGTTGCATGAACCTACCGCTGCGACGAGCTTGTGCCCACGCATGATGTCGGTGGGTGCGCATACCCTGGTTTCATGGCGTTTGCTTCCGAACATCCAGTCGTCGCACATTCCGAGTTTCGTCCGGTCAGCGACATCGAGCGCTCTGACGGCCGCTTCGAGGTCGTCAGTGAATACGAGCCTGCCGGCGATCAGCCCGCTGCCATTGCCGAGCTCGAGAAACGGCTCAACGAGGGCGAGAAGGACATAGTCCTACTTGGTGCCACCGGCACCGGCAAATCTGCGACGACCGCCTGGCTGATCGAGCGCGTGCAGCGGCCGACGCTGGTGATGGCACCGAACAAGACCTTGGCTGCTCAGTTGGCCAACGAGCTTCGCGAGATGTTGCCGAACAACTCGGTTGAATACTTCGTCTCGTATTACGACTACTACCAGCCTGAGGCATATATCGCTCAGACGGACACGTATATCGAGAAAGACTCGTCGGTCAACGACGACGTCGAACGCCTGCGTCACTCCGCGACGTCGAGCCTGCTCTCGCGACGGGACGTTGTTGTGGTCGCGTCCGTGTCGTGCATCTACGGTCTCGGTACACCGCAGTCTTACCTCGATCGCTCCATCTCGCTCGAAGTGGGCGTCGAGGTTCCGCGTGATGCGTTTCTGCGCCTCCTGGTCGACGTGCAGTACAACCGCAACGATGTTGCGTTCACCCGTGGTTCGTTCCGCGTCCGGGGTGACACGGTTGAAATCATCCCGTCGTACGAGGAGTTGGCGGTTCGGATCGAGTTCTTCGGCGACGAGATCGAGGCGCTGTACTACCTTCATCCGCTCACCGGCGACATCGTCCGGAAAGTGGATACGGTTCGGATATTCCCCGCGACCCACTATGTTGCCGGGCCCGAGCGTCTCGAGCGTGCGGTCAAGGACATCGAGGCAGAACTCGAACAACGACTCGAAGAGTTGGAGGGCAAGGGCAAACTGCTCGAGGCGCAGCGGCTACGGATGCGAACGCAGTACGACTTGGAGATGATCAAACAGGTCGGATTCTGCTCCGGAATCGAGAACTATTCACGGCACATCGACGGCCGTGGACCTGGCACCGCGCCGGCTACGCTAATCGACTACTTCCCCGAGGATTTCCTCCTGGTCATCGACGAGTCGCATGTGACCGTTCCACAGATCGGCGCCATGTACGAGGGTGACATGTCGCGTAAGCGCAACCTGGTGGAGTTCGGTT
Organism: Rhodococcus globerulus; assembly: GCF_019334125.1. Lineage (NCBI taxonomy): Bacteria > Bacillati > Actinomycetota > Actinomycetes > Mycobacteriales > Nocardiaceae > Rhodococcus > Rhodococcus globerulus. The sequence continues at coordinate 1,196,151 of NZ_CP079698.1, read as the reverse complement.
TCCGCCTGCCGTCGGCGACGGATAACCGGCCGCTGACGTGGGAAGAATTCAGTCAGCGCATCGGTCAGACCGTCTACCTGTCGGCAACGCCAGGCAAGTACGAGTTGGGGCAAGCCGGCGGTGAGTTCGTCGAGCAGGTGATTCGTCCGACAGGTCTCGTCGATCCCGAGGTGATCGTCAAGCCGACCAAGGGGCAGATCGACGACCTGGTTCACGAGATCCGGGAACGCGCGGCAAAGGACGAGCGAGTCCTTGTCACGACATTGACCAAGAAGATGTCGGAAGATCTCACCGATTATCTGCTCGAACTCGGAATTCGGGTTCGCTATCTGCACTCCGACATCGACACGTTACGTCGCGTCGAACTGCTGCGGCAGTTGCGACTGGGGGAGTACGACGTCCTGGTCGGTATCAACCTTCTGCGTGAGGGCCTCGACCTTCCCGAGGTGTCGCTGGTTGCGATTCTCGATGCCGACAAGGAGGGCTTCCTGCGGAGTTCCACCAGCCTTATCCAGACCATCGGCCGCGCTGCTCGTAACGTGTCCGGCCAGGTTCACATGTACGCGGACAAGATCACTGCGTCCATGGCCCAGGCAATCGAAGAGACCGAGCGTCGCCGTGAGAAGCAGGTCGAATACAACAAGAAGATGGGGGTTGATCCCCAGCCTCTCCGCAAGAAGATCGCCGACATCCTCGATCAGGTCTACGAGGAGGCCGAGGACACTGCTGCGTCCGTCGACATCGGTGGTTCCGGACGTAACGCGACGCGTGGCCGTCGAGCGCAGGGCGAAGCAGGCCGCGCGGTCAGTGCAGGGGTGTACGAAGGCCGCGACACCAAATCGATGCCCCGGGCCGAATTGGCAGACCTGGTCAAGGAACTCACAGATCAGATGATGAATGCCGCCCGGGACTTGCAGTTCGAGTTGGCCGGTCGTTTGCGTGACGAAATCTCGGATCTCAAGAAGGAGCTTCGAGGCATGGACGCGGCCGGTTTGAAGTAGTTCGGTGGGATGTGTGTGAATCGGGAACGCCCGCTACGGTTCACATATGGATGCACAGACTGCCGGCAAGACCGGCCGTACTCTCGAACTTCTCCATTCGTTGGCTTACTTCGTTCCGGAGACGGAAAAGGAATTGGTTGCGCTTGGGCTCGAGCCGGGCCGGATGGTGTACTTCGCGGGTCGCGCTGCGCCCTTGGGTACTCCACCCGCCACCGTCGTGACGTCGGCGTTCTACAACTTCAATCCGGAGTTGGTCGCCAGCGTGATTCCGCGCGCGTGGGACCTCGCGAAACCGTCGGAGATTGTTGCTGCGCGCTACCGCGCCATCGACGCCGCGTACGTTCGTCTCCTCGGCGAAGAGGTGACGTCGTCACAGGACATGGCTGAAGCTGCCGAGTTGATTTCCATTGCAGCGCGGAACATCCCCGGCGTCGAGGGGCGTCCGCTGTACGCCGGTTGGGCTTCCGTCGAGTGGCCGACCGTGCCGCACCTCGCGTTCTGGCACGCACTGACTTTGCTGCGGGAGTACCGCGGTGACGGACACATCGCCGCACTGCAGACTGCCGGACTGAACGGGTTGGAAGCCTTGATCACCCACACCGCCACGGGTATCGGATTCCAGCAGAAGTTTGCTCAGAGTCGTCGCGGGTGGTCTGCCGAGCAGTGGGCGCAAGGTGTCCAGGATCTTCAGGATCGAGAGTTGCTCGATCGTAAGTCGGGAGCACTGACCGAGGACGGGCAGGAACTGCGCGACGTCGTGGAGGACTTGACGGACGATCTGGCTTTGGCGCCGTGGGACGCCTTGGGCGAATCCGGAGCAGACAGGCTTCTCGAACTGGCAGCGCCGTGGCGTGCTGCACTGACTGAACAGGACGTGTTTCCCGCAGCGCTTTTCGGTCCGCGATTCGGAAACCTGCGCTGATCCGGAATTCAGTGTAATTTTTTTGATGTGACTGCAGATCACATTCACTGCGGTCTTGTGGCGTGTATGGCAATTGGCACTATCGCTGCGCTCTGCCCGCTAATGTCAGCAGCGCTGACTTTCCCGTAACCGCTGACTATCTCGTAACCATGGAGGATGAATGAGTGCCTACCGGACCGTTGTCGTAGGAACCGATGGCTCCGAGTCGTCACTGAAAGCAGTCGACCGGGCCGCAAGCATTGCAGCCGATGCCAGTGCGCAATTGATTATCGCGTGCGCGTACTACCCGGCAGACCCCAAGGACGTCAGCGCTGCGGCAGATGTACTCGGCGACGAGGCATACCAGGTCACAGGTTCGACACCTACCTACGAAATCCTCCGAACGGCTCGGGAGCGCGCACATGCTGCCGGCGCGGAGAAGGTCGTGGAACGGGCAATCGTCGGAGCGCCCGTCGAGTCGTTGCTCGCCTTGCTCGACGAGGTCGAGGGTGATCTGTTGGTCATCGGTAACCGTGGACTCAACACACTGACCGGGCGTCTACTCGGATCGGTACCGTCGGATGCTGCACGAAAGGCAACATCCGACGTCCTGATCGTTCATACCGTTCGCTGAAAGTTCTCAGCAGTACTCGGTCTCGGCCGCGTCGACGATCACGGTTCCCAATCGATAGGGATCGGCACTGATCGGCGATGCGGCCGAACTGTTTTCGGTGCTCTCCACGTCTTGGAGTTGGCCAGGTCGGCTGGTGGCGCCGTTGTGCGTCACGCTGCGCAAATTCTCGATGATCATCGTTCGATCCGTGCCCACCGCCAACTGGCGGCAGATTCCGTCCCCGAGTGCTTGCAGGGTGTCGTCGGTAAGCGGTGTGGTGACGCCGTCTGCCGTGATCGCGTCCCGGAACCGTTCGAGTGCCTGAAGCTCGGGTGAGTCGGCCGTGGCAGTGGCAGGTGCGGCGCCGTCGGCGGTATCCGACGGCGAAGACTCGGCCTGAGCGCATCCGATCAGCGTCCCGGCGCACAGGCCGATCAGCGCAGCTCCGACGACCTGTGGGCGGCGACGGAGTAGCCACTGCGGCATGCGTGCGGCGATCGGAGCGGTCACGAGAAGATTTCCTTCAGTAGAAGTGGCACGAGAGAACCTACTCGGTCGCATCACATCACGGGTGTGAATGCAGCTTCGGCGATGTTGTCGAGCACAGCCGGAAGCGATTCGACGTGAATGATGCCGAGCCGCTGTGTTGCTCGGGTCAGTGCGACGTACAGGTCATTCATGCCACGCGGCGATTCCTCGAGGATATCCGAGGGTTCGACGATGAAAACGGTGTCGAATTCCAGGCCCTTGACGTCCTTGACGGAGAGCACGCTGACAGAGTCGCCGGCGAGGCCGGACAGGTTCTTCACCGTCTCGTGCCCGGCGATCACCGCAGTCAAGCCTGCGTGAGACTCGTGCTCGATGCAGCGACGCACCGTTTCCTGGAGATTCTCCGCTGTGGTTTTCAGTGACCACGGTGCAAAACCGCTATCTCTGACCGACCGGGGTACTGCTTGCGTGGGATCGATTTCCTCGAGCACCCGGTGTGCCACATCCATGATTTCCGACGGGGTTCGGTAGTTCACGGTCAGCTGCGTGAGCTTCCACCGCTTTGCGACGTATGGTTCGAGGATTGTCTGCCATGACGACGTGCCGGCGGGATCACCCGTCTGCGCAGTGTCGCCCACCAACGTCATCCAGCGATTCGGTATGCGGCGCATCAACATTCGCCACGCCATGGCCGACAACTCCTGAGCCTCGTCGACGATTACGTGACCGTACGTCCAGGTTCGATCACCCGCGGCGCGCTCGGCAGTGGTCTGATGCTGGCCCAAATCGTGACGCTGCGCGAGTTGACTGGCGTCGATCAGGTCGTAGGCCATCAGGATTTCGGGGTCCATCTCGTCTTCGAGATCCTGTGGCGCCGACCCTGTCAGAATATCGAGAGCGCCCTGTGCGTCGGCAATCTGAGCGCGCCATTGTCGTTGTGCCCGTTCGCGTTCAGCGGCGTCGTCAACGCCGAGAATTTCGGCCAGCTCGTCGAGTAGCGGCGCGTCCGCGGCACTGAATCCGGGGCCGACGCTCTGCAACAATTCCGAGCGCTGGTTGTCGTCGAATTGTGGAGCGGCTTTTTCCAGTCGTCTCGGTGACGTCCAGAGTTCGGCGAGAATCTGTTGCGGCGACAACTCGGGCCATAGTGAGCCGATTGCGGACATGATGTCGGCGTCTTCGCGCATTTCGTCACGGATGTCGGCGATGTCGTCTCGACTCAGGAGCGAACCGCCGTCCACCAGATTTCCGCCGATGATCTCGGCCATCTGTAGAGCCAGCGCTTCGATGACCGCTGATACGAAGATCGGCCTGGCCAAGTTGTGCGGCCGGCGGGACGAGCGGGCACGGCCACGGGCCTTGGTGACTGTCTTTCGATCCAGCTTCAGGTCGTAGGTGTCGAATCGGAGAACAATCGGCGATGACGGTACTTCCTGGCGATCACGGACAGCGTTCTTGAGTACTTCGAGGATGTCGAGTGAACCCTTGATCTCACCGGCCGCAAGCGAATCGATTCGTGTTGCGCGCACTCCGGGATACAGGTCGCCGATGGTGGAGAGTAGAACGCCGGTTTCACCAAGTGACGGGAGCACCTGACTGATGTAGTCGAGGAACGTTGCGTTAGGGCCGATGATGAGTACTCCGGCCTTCGCCAATTGCTGGCGATAGGTGTAGAGCAGGAACGCCGCACGGTGGAGCGCCACAGCGGTTTTGCCGGTACCGGGGCCACCCTGAACCACGAGCACACTCTTGTGTTCGGATCGGATGATCGAATCCTGCTCGGTCTGGATGGTTTCGACGATGTCGTTCATCTGGCCCGTGCGGGCGGCGTTCAATGCGTCGAGTAGCGCGCTCTCGCCGGCTACGCCACCGGCTTCGGTGACAACGCCGGCAGCGCGAGCTGCGTCGAGGTCGAGGTATTCGTCGTTGATTCCGGTGACCGCGCGGCTACGGCTACGGATGTGGCGTCGACGCTTCACGCCCTCAGGCGCCGCTGGTGTCGCGAGGTAGAACGGGCGGGCCATCGGGGCGCGCCAGTCGAGGAGGAGCGTCTCGTAGTCGTTCTCGGTGTCGAGAATTCCCAGGCGGCCGACGTAGCGATGTTCGTCGTCGAAATCGATTCTGCCGAAGCACAGTCCATTTTCGGCTGCGTCGTACTTGGCTAGATCCTCGGTGTACATCGCGTTGAACGATTCGCGTTCACTGCGTGCCTGCGGGGTTCCACCGCTTTCCAGCAAGACGGTGCTCAGGCGCGATTTGGCATGCTTCCGGAGCTCGTCGAGACGGGAATACAGCATCGTCACGTACTGCTGCTCGAGCTGTTGCTCGGTGTGTGACGGGTCCGCGTCGGGCAAGGGTTCTCCTAGGCTTGGTGAAAGAAGTTCGAGCACCGCAAAAGTGCCAAGACAGTCTAGTTCGCTTAGGTGAATGGGGTGTATCCAACGAGGTCAGGCCACCCGAGGGTGGCCTGACCGGACGTGTGATTGTGTCAGTGCGTCAATTCGTCGCGCTTCTCGCGGGCCTTCGCCAGGGCGATTTCGGCGCGTTTGCGAGCTCGCTTGCCGAGGACCTCGGACTGCTCGGATGCAGTCTCGGCCCATTCGTTGCTTTTTTCGAGCGCAAGTTCTGCAAACTCGGCGCTGCGCTTGCCGGCTAACTCCGCCAGTTCGGACCCACGCTCGCGGGCCGTTTCTGCCAGTTCCGCCCCGCGCTTCTGGGCAACCTCGAGAATCTCGGGGCCTCGTTCCTTTGCGATCTCGAGCAATTCGGCACCGTGAACCTTCGCAGCTTCGGCTAGCTCGGTCCCACGCTCCGAAGCAACGGCGAGGGCGTGCTCGAGGCGTTCCCCGGTGTGCTCGTCGTGGTTCGCGGCTGCCAAGGGCAGCGTCGCCGCGATCGAGGCCTGCGCCTTCCTGGCGGCGCGGCGACCGCGCCAGCTGAGTGACGGTTTGCCCTCGGTGTCGACGGCGGCGATCATCAGGCCGCCGAGCAGACTGACGTTCTTGATGAAGTTGGTGCGTTGCATCGCACGAAGCGTGGGGTCCGACTCGTTCCAGAAATCATGGCCTGCAATTGTGGTGGGGATCAGGCTTCCCGCCAGTGCCAACGACGCGATGCGTGGAGCCTTTCCGGTTGCCAGCAATGCTCCACCACCGATCTGGATTACTGCGTTGAGCTTGATCAAAGTCTCTGGGTCTGCGGGCATTTTTTGTGTCACCGCGCCGGGGAGTGTTTCCACTGATTTGTCGATCAGCGGAGTTGCTTTTGCCGCGCGTTGCGCAGGATTGCGGAGCGCATCGATCCCCCCGGCAATGAAAATGGTGGAAAGTAGTGGACGAGCAATTCGACGTACCAGCATGTTCCAAGCCTCCCGATGTAGGTCCTTTCCACACTAGCGATCAGAACGAAACCTGGGACAGGTTACGTTTTGCCGGCCGCTGTGGGAAGACTGCAAAAACCGCGTCCATCAGCGAAGAATTAACCGAAACTCGGCTGCGACACACCTTGGGACGACGGCGTGGGAGGTTTGACGATGGATCGCAACGTCGACGTAGTGGTGGTCGGTGGTGGCCCAGCAGGTATGACCGTGGCTGGTGATCTTGCGCGGCTGGGGCGCTCGGTGGCTGTAGTGGAGAAGTGGCCGACGATCAACCCGTCCAGCCGGGCGTTTGCAACGATGGCGCGAACACTGGAGTTGCTCGACGCGCGTGGACTCGCCGACCAGCTACTTGCGACCAGCACGACCACCCCGGGGATCAACCTTTTCAAGGGTGCAAAGCTGGACCTCACCCACCTGAGATCTCGCTACCGGTTCGCCATGATTACCCCGCAGACCAACGTCGACCAAGCCCTCGAACTCTATGCCAAGGACCAGGGAGCAGACATTCACCGTGGTATCGCGCTTGTCGATCTCGTTCAGGACGACGCCGGAGTCACCCTCACTGCTCGTGCCAAAGACGATGACAACCCTTCGTCCACGATGACGTGGCGCGCCGAATACGTCGTTGGGGCGGACGGCGCCCACAGTACGGTTCGCGGTCTGGTCGGGATGGATTTCCCCGGGAAATCCGTGCTGTCGTCAGTGGTGTTGGCTGACGTGAAACTGACCGCCGGACCGCACGACGGTGGCCTCACGCTGGGGGACACTCCACGTGAGTTCGGATTCCTCGCGCCCTACGGGAAGGAGGAGAGCGACGGTGCGTGGTATCGCTCGATGACCTGGGATCGACAGCGTCAGGTTCCCGATAGCGATCCGGTGGGCGAGGCCGAGATCGTGGGTGCGCTGAACCGGGCCATGGGACGCGATGTGGGCGTCGTCGACGTTGGCTGGCATTCGCGTTTCCATTGCGACGAGCGTCAGGTTCGCGACTATCGCAGCGGCAGGGTGTTTCTGGTGGGCGACGCAGCGCACGTGCACTCGCCGATGGGCGCACAAGGAATGAACACCGGAATTCAAGATGGTGTGAACCTGGCCTGGAAACTCGGCGCTGTATTGGCGGGTGCCGACGATTCGATCCTGGATACCTATCACCGCGAGCGGCACCCGATCGGGAAGCAAGTGGTTCGGCGGTCGGGGCTGATGATGCGCGCCGTCACCTTGCATCCGCGCCCAGTCAGGTTCATGCGCGATCGCCTTGCTGCGCATATTCTGTCGATCCCGAAGGTGCGTGACCTCGTCGCCGGCAGTTTTGCAGGCACTGAGCTACGTTATCCCCCGCCGGACGGACAGAGTGATCTGGTCGGGACTCGTGCGACGGAAGTGCCGCTACACGAAGGGCGACTCACGGAACTGCAGCGCCTGCCGGGTTTTGCTCTCATCCGTGAGCGCGCGAACACCTCGACGATGCAGAAACCGGGACCAGATCTACTCGTCGAAGCGCAACGCATGGACGACGGACCGGCGCTACTGGTCCGGCCCGACGGTTACGTAGCGTGGGCAGGGAGTTCTACTTCTCGAGAGGGAGAAGAGGGTTGGCCGGCAGCGCTGTCGCGGTGGACCGTAGCGCGATAGTTATCGCCGCGATCCCCAGCGATGGGGGTCGCTCTCCAACGAGGCTCTGTCCCAGCGCCCCGAATCGGCGGCAGCAGCGTAGGTGGTCTGTAGAAACGCAAGCAGTGTCGCGTCCGGGTCGGTGGCCGTCCGGACTGCTTCGTACGGCAGAAGAAACTGACCGAAATCGTTGCTGTAGAACGCTGCCGACGGTTCGACGCGATAACCCTCGAACGCAGCAGGTGCGGGGTACGAGTACGAGTAGAACGCGCCTTCCTCGCCGCCGCCGGGCCAGAAGCCGCAGCTGCTCAATTCGTGAGAGTAACCTTCCACCATCACCCAGTCGCCACAGTTGGGGGCTCCCCCTGGATGTGGTGGCGCAGTGCGTCCGGAGAATCGTGTACAGGCGAGGTCCATTGCGCCCCAGAAGAAATGGACCGGAGATACCTTTCCGATGAATCCCGCACGGAACGACGCGATGACGCGGTCGGCCTGAACGAGTTGGCGCCAGAACAAGTGGACGGCTTCGGCGTCGTAGGAGCAGTGGACGTGATCGTCGGCAAACGGAAGCGCCGGCTCGACTTCATTCGGTGTTGGCTGAATTTCCACTGAAATGCCCAGGGCGCGTAGTGCTTCCATCGTGCGTGCATAGAACGTCGATACCGATTGAGGTTCGAGTGGAATCTCGTGTGACGCCCCGGAGCTATCGCGGATGCGTAGCTGGTGTTCGCAGAAATCGAACTCGATATCGAAAATGCGGTCGCCGTAGGGGATGGACGATGTGGTCAACCCTCGCGGAGTGACATAGAGCGTGACCTGCCACCAGTGGTTGACCAGTGGTGAACATGCGAGTCGGATCTTTCCCACGATCTGCACCCACATGTGCAGGGTGTCGCGCGTGTCGGTCCAGTCGTTCACACGCAGTGCTGGCCAATCCGCCGGCGTGTTGGATGTTGTCATTTGACGTCCTCCGCACTCGATCGGTAATCGGGCCTACTTCGGAGTCTGGCACGGGTGGGTTCGACATGCACGCAACCGATGACGTGACATAGCTCCGCTGAAATCTATTGGTACGTACCTATAGCTGACGAATGTGGATCGCAAATTTGGCTTTGAGCTGCATATTTCAATTCAGACCGAAAATTATTTGGTACGCACCTTGACTTGTGAACTGGCTCACGCTTATATCTAAACCTGAACTTAGATTTATATCTGACGCGAAATGACTGCGTCCTGGCTGCCGGCTCGGATTGTCGGTGTGCCACAACCGCTTGCCCTGTTTCATCCCGTCCACCAACTGTCCTGGAGAACGAATGAAGAACAAGCTCAAGGTCCTCGGTCCGACGCTAGTGATCGCACTTGCCATCGCCGGCTGCTCCTCGAAGGCGACCGACAATGCCGACTCGGGAGAATCGGGCGGCGTGAAGGCAGGCGTCGGCGTGACGTCCGATGCCATCACCCTCGGTGCGCTGGTCCCTCTCAGTGGACCGATCGGCGGTCTTGGCCAGGACGGGGTTGCAGGCATCCAACTGTGGTTCGACAAGGTCAATGCCGGCGGTGGAGTCTGCGATCGTGAATTGCGGATCGAATCGCGTGACAACAAGTACAACTCGCAGGAGACGATGACGCAGTACACGTCGCTGCGGACGGATATCGCGGGAATTGTCAATCTGTCGCCGGGAACTGACGCGGTGACGCTCGGGCCCAAGCTCGCTCAGGACGGACTCGCCGTATTGGCAGGTTCGTACGATCCGGTGCTCCTGACCGTGCCGCAGGCCTTCATGCCGGGGGCGCCGTACGACGTCGAAGCTGTCAACGGTGTTGCCTACCTCGTGGAGAAAGGGATCCTCAAGGAGGGCGACACGATCGGTGTCATCGCGTATCCCAACGGCATCGGTGTAGCGGTGACAAACGGGGTGGCCGGTGCAGCGCAACAGTTCGGTCTGAAGGTGGAGAACACAAAGATCGACAGCACGGCTACCGACGCGACCGCGCAGGTCAACACTTTGCGCCAGGCGGGTGCCAAGGCGATAGTCATGGGCACCGCGAGCGCACAAACCGTTTCGGCTGCTGCTGTCGCGAAGGCCGGCGGATACGACGTCGTGATTCAAGCCACCAACTTGCTGTCAAGTGGCGACCTGGCGGGGCCGGCCCGTGATGCGCTTGTCGATCACGTTGTCCTGACCTCGAACAGTGCACCGTTCAGTTCTGATGCGGCGCCGGTCCAGGAACTTCTCGCCGCCTGGGAGGCCAAGTACGGCGACCGCGCGGCAACCGCACCTGCTGCCGCCGGGTATCTGATGGCGCAACTGCTCGAAAAGGGCCTGAACCAGGCGTGTGAGGACAAGGATCTGACTCCGCAGGGCATCACCACAGCCATGAGCAAAGTGGGAGTAATCGACACCGACGGTCTCGCTGTCGACCTCGATTTCTCCAACCCAGGAACGGCGCCGTCGCTGGAGTCGTTCATTCTCGTGCCGGATCCGAATGCCAAGGGTGGAACCGTGATTGCGCAGACTCCCACCGCCAGCGCCGCTGCAGTGAAGTACGCCGCCGACAAGAGCTACACCAAGTGAGTGTAGGACGAGGAGGGCCACGATGATCGAAGTCGATTCCCTTGCAGTGAGTTACGGTTCTGCGAAGGTATTCCACGACGTGAACCTGCGCGTCGACGAGGGACAGATCGTTGCGCTGATCGGGAATAACGGTGCGGGTAAAACGACACTCCTGCGGGCACTCTCGGGAATTCTCGGTGCCCAAGGCGGACAGGTGGTCGCCGGGACGGTGCGCGGCGAGGGTCTGGACCTCGATCGGAGCAATGCAGACAAGATCGTTCGACACGGCATCGTTCAGGTGCCTGAAGGGCGTCGAATCTTCGCGCAGCTGACGGTCCAGGAGAACCTCATGGCCGGCGCGTTGTCGGTGCGTTCGCGGTCCCGCGTGGCGGCCAGCCTGCGCCGGGTCCGCGAACTGTTTCCGATCCTCGTAGAGAGGGCCGGCCAAACCGCCGGCCTGCTGTCCGGTGGAGAGCAGCAGATGCTCGCAATCGGACGGGCGCTGATGAGTGAGCCGAAGGTATTACTGATGGATGAGCCGTCGTTGGGTCTGGCTCCTCTCGTCGCTCGGCAGATCATGGACACGATTACACAGGTGAATGCGGACGGGACGAGTGTCCTACTGGTTGAACAGAATACGAGGCTTGCACTCTCCGTCGCGCACCATGCGTACGTCCTCAACGGCGGTACCATGGCCGCGCAGGGGCCGGCCGCAGACCTGATCGATTCCGACATGCTCCTCGAGCTCACACTGGGTAAGACCACCGCCCACGGTTCCGCCGTGCTGACCAAGGCAGGGGGCCGGGGTGATGAGTGAAGTAGACGGAAACCTTCTCACGGCCGAGGGACTCACGGTTCGGTTCGGCGGCGTTCTTGCACTCGATGATGTCTCGTTTGCCATCCGGCGGGGCACGATTCATTCGTTGATCGGGCCGAACGGGGCCGGGAAATCGACGTGTTTCAACGCACTCACTGCGCTGTATCCCCTGGCGTCGGGCATGGTTCGTTTCGGTGACGTGCGGCTAGATACAGTGCCACAGCACCAGATCATCACCCACGGAATTGCCCGTACGTTCCAGAATCTGGTGCTCCCGCCGCATCTGACAGTGGCGGACACACTTCGTGTCGGTCGCCACCACCGCACGCGCACTGGGATGTTCGCCGCTGCGCTTGCTCTCCCGTCAGCGCGTCGTGAGAGGACTGAGGACGACGAAGTCGTTCGCACGATGGCGGAGGCGCTGGGAATCGAGAAGTACCTCGACCAGTCCGTGGGTCCGTTGCCTTACGGCATCCGAAAGAAGGTGGAGATCGCCCGCGCTTTGTGTGCGCAGCCGTCGCTGCTGTTACTCGACGAGCCTGTTGCCGGAATGAACGATGCCGAATCGTGGGCCCTGGGTGAGCAGATACTGGAATGCCGCGATCGCTTCGATCTGACCGTGCTTCTCGTCGAGCACGACATGGACTTGGTTCTCGGTCTCTCCGACCACATCACCGTATTGCAGTCCGGCAGGGTAATTGCCGACGCCGCACCTGAAGTGGTGCAACGAGATCCCGCTGTCATCGCCGCATACCTCGGTAGTGAGGCGCCGTTCGAAGTCGAGAGGACTTCTCGTGGATAGTTTCTTGAATGCCTTGGCCGGTGGGGTCTCACTCGGCGCGCTGTATGCCGTGATGGCCCTAGGATTCGTGGTCATCTACCGAGCCACCGGGATCCTCAATTTCGCCCACGGCGGGTTCCTGCTCTCCGGCGTTTTCGTGGCGGCACTCGTCAGCGAATCGCATGGATATCTGGTCGGTGTCCTAGCCGGGTTGGCGGTGGGAGCGCTGGTCGCGATCGTCACCGACGTCGTTTTCATTCGTCAATCACGAACACAGGACCACGTAACTCTGACGATTCTTACTCTCGGCGTGAATTTGCTGATCGTCACCGAAGTCAGCCGTCGTCTCGGAGCGGAAACGTGGCCACTGAATGATCCGGTCGGGGATCGCATCGTCGAGTTCGGGATGATTACGATGCCTGCGTCCCGGCTCATTGCGCTCGGCGTTGCGGTAGCTGCGATCGCGGTGTTTCTGCTCTTGTTCCGCTTTACCAACTGGGGGCTGGCAATGCGGGTGAGCAACCAGGATGCGGAGGTTGCCAAGTTGATGGGCGTGCGTTTGTCGCGTGTCTCGTGGACGAGCTGGGCGATTGGTGGTGCACTGGCCGTTCTCGCAGGGTTGTTCCTTGCGTCCTTCCCGGCTGCAGGTGTTGCACCGTCCTTGGCGGACACAGCATTTCGCGCTTTCCCGGCTGCCGTTATCGGCGGTCTGGGATCGGTCACCGGCGCGCTGGTCGGCGGATTGATGCTCGGCCTGACGGAGGCGTTTGCGGCAACCTACGAGAGTTCTTTGGGCGGGTGGGCGCACAACCTTTCGGGTATCAGCGCCTGGATTCTTCTGCTGGTCGTCCTGCTGGTGCGTTCCGAGGGGCTGTTCAGCACAAAGCAGGTGGCCCGTGTCTAGAGGACGTTTCCTCGTGGTGGGTCTTGTGGTCGCACTGGTCATCGCGCCGTACTTCGTCGGCGAGTTCTGGTTGCAACTAGGCGGTTTGGCGATGGCGGCAGCGATCGCTGCGATGGGTTTGGCGATGCTCGTGGGCGTGGCGGGGCAGATTTCGTTGGCGCATGCGGTCTTCGTCGGTATCGGCGCCTACGGGTACGTCACATTGGCGAGCCCACCCGGTGACAATGTCTGGGGCCTGGGTTTGCCGCCTGCGGTCGCAGCCGTCGGGGCAGTGCTCACCGCGGGGATCGGGGGCCTGCTGCTCAGCCCGTTGTCGAGTCGGGTAACCGGACTCTATCTGGCGGTCGTCACCATCGGGCTTGTGTTCATCTGGGTTCACTTTCTCAACGAGGTCGAACAATTGAGCGGTGGCTACATCGGCAGAGCTGTCCCGGAATTCGAGATCCTCGGCGTGAATTTCGGTGACAGCGAACCGTGGAATGTGCTCGGTGTGCCCTTCGGCGCGGTGGAGAAACTGTGGTTGCTCGGAATCGCACTCGTAGCAGTTGCGTACATTGCGGCTCGCAGAATTGTTCAGGCCAGGCCCGGCCTGGCTCTGTCCATGGTGCGTGAGAGCGAAGTGGCGGCCTCGGCGATGGGTGTCAACGTAGGCCGGAACAAGGCTGCGGCATTCTTCGTCGCCTCCGTATACGCCGGTATTGCGGGTGTCCTTCTTGCAGTGACGATTCAGTTCATCACTCCACAGGCGTTCGGGTTCCTGCTGTCGACCGATTACCTGGTCATCATCATCATCGGTGGTCTCGGCAGCCTGCGCGGCGCCATTGCCGGCGCGGTGTTCGTCACCGCACTGCCGCGGGTGCTCGGGCAGTTCGCCGGCAACATTCCCTTTCTCGTGCCAGTAGGACAAGGCGGCATCGACGCAAACGTCATGAGCGTTTTTGTCTACTGCGGTCTACTGATTCTCGTGATCATGTTTGCCCGCGGTGGGCTCGATCGAGTTCTCGGATGGCTGCTCGGACCGACGCACCGCGCGGGCTCCAGACCCGGGCCGAAGCAAGAACTCGCGCCGCCGCCTGAGCCTGACCCGACGCCCGAACCACACCAGGAGAAGGAGACCGTCTGATGTACACCTGGCTGCATGTCCTTGACTGGCGTGCCACATCCGATCCGGACGCGCTGGCCGTGAGCGACGATCGGGAGCAGTTGACCTACCGACAGTTTCGAGCCCGCGTCGAGCGCACTGCTGCGCAGTGGTGGGCACGCGGCATTCGGCCGGACGACGTTGTGGCGGTGATCGCACGCAACAGCGCCGAATTTCTGGTTCAGACATTGGGTCTCATGAGACTCGGAGCGCTGCCGTTGCTCGTGAACTGGCGAATGACTGCGCACGAAATCGATCGTTTGCTCGATACTGCCACGCCCGCAGGTATTTTCGTCGACCAGGCCTATCAGTCCGTCATGGAGAACCGAGACGATCTCGTCCGTGTGGTTTCAGGAGCGAAGAGTGAGGGCTGGACGGGAGCGGATTGCTGCGGCGAACCACCGGCGCCGTATCCACGGGATCGGTTGCGTGCCGATCAGGCGGCGTTCCTCATGCACAGTAGTGGAACCACCGGTCTGCCCAAGATCATCCCGCTCGATCACGGCGCCCTCATCCGGGGGCTCGCGGGGTTCGCGATCGACATCGGCGACCAGCAGCGAGGCAGTCGCCACCTGGTGATGATGCCGCTGTTCCACCTCGCAGGGTTCGCCCAGGCGATGCAGTGCTTCCTCACCGGAGGAACGCTCTTCATTCACGACGGTGTCGACATCGACCGCGTCATCGACGTGATCGGGCGCGAGCGGATCAACTTCTTCACCGCCGCCCCGACTATCGTCGAGATGCTCGTTGACACGATGGAGCGGACCACACAGGACGCAGATCTGTCGAGCCTGCTCGAAGTGCAGTACGGCGCTGCCCCGATCGAATCGGAGCTGCTCGAGAGGGCGCTTCGTGTGATCTGCCGACGGTTCCGACAAATCTACGGCAGCACCGAACTCCAGGGTTTCCTGTCGGTCCTGCGACCGGAGGATCATGTCCCGGGGAGCGCTCGGCTCGCTACCGCGGGCCAGATCTCGCAGGGATGGGAGGCGCGGATCGTCGATCCCGCCGGGAACGCGCAACCGACGGGCGCACCCGGCGAGTTGTGGGTTCGTAGCGAGAATGTCATCCGCGAGTACTGGCGAAATCCCGTCGAGACCGAAGCAGCCTTCACCAGTGACGGCTGGTACCGGACGGGCGACATGGCAGTGCTCGACGAGGACAACTTCCTCCGGATCGT
Source organism: Rhodococcus globerulus (assembly GCF_019334125.1). Taxonomy (NCBI): domain Bacteria; kingdom Bacillati; phylum Actinomycetota; class Actinomycetes; order Mycobacteriales; family Nocardiaceae; genus Rhodococcus; species Rhodococcus globerulus. The sequence goes on along the minus strand of NZ_CP079698.1, from coordinate 1,180,779 downwards.
CGGACGTTCGAAAGACATGATCATCAGCGGCGGCGAGAACGTGTACCCCGCCGAAATCGAGCGGGCACTGCTCGACCACCCGGCAGTTGTCGACGTCGCAGTCGTTGCACGGCCGCATCCGAAGTGGGGTGAGACCCCGGTGGCGTTCGTCGTGTGCGCAGCGGGTGTCGTCCCGGATGTCGGCGAACTGGACAGCCATTGCCGAGAACGGCTGGCGGGGTTCAAGTGTCCGTCCTCGATCCAACACATCACAGAGCTGCCGCGCAATGCTCTGGGCAAGGTGCGCAAAGTCGAACTGCGCGAGCGCCTGGTAGCCGGTTCCGCCTGAACGGCCCTTCAGCTTCGCGTACAAGAGGACGAGGAGAACATGGATCATCATTATTCAATCGGACGAATGCTCGAGTACTGGTCACAGGAAAGGCCCGATTCACCTGGTATTGCCGTCGAAGGTGTTGCCGCACATACCTTTGGCGAGTGGTATCGGCACAGCAGTCGGCTCGCCAACGGCTTCGCTGTTTTGGTGCCTGATAGTGCCACCATCCGTGGCGTCGGTTTTGCGGGAAAGAGTGCAGTGTCGTGGGGAGTGGTGCTTGCTGCAGCTTCCTTGGTGAAAGCCACTGCTACGCCACTTAATTGGCGGCTGAGCCGCCGGGAGATGCAAGAGATAGTCGCGGATGCGAACCTGGATGCGATCGTGGTCGAGGCAGAATTTATGCCGCAGTTCGGATATCCGGTACCGGAGGACGGCCGTACCCGCCTACTCGTCCCGGATGCACAGCCACAGGATTTCGAGAATTGGCTGGCGCAGTTTTCCGAGGAGCCTGTGACACCCGCCGCCGGCCCGGACGATATCGCGCTCATGGTTTATACGTCGGGAACATCCGGTCGGCCCAAGGGTGTGCAGCTGTCCAACCGGGCGATCGCTGCCAATCTTGCGTCCAACCCACCCTGGCAGATCCACCCGGGAGACGTTGTCATGGTTCCGGCGCCGAACTTCCATATTTCCGGCACCGGTTGGATCTTCTACTGTCTCGGGCTTGGCGCCGGTTCGCACCACGTTCTCGACGTCCGTCCGGAGTTGGTGCTGCCCGTCCTGGCCGGGGGCGCTGTCAACCACGCTTTGACAGTGCCCGCCGTGGTGCAGATGTTGGTCGAGCACGAGAGTGCGCGCCGCTCGACGTACCCGGAGTTGCGGACCCTGATCTATGGCGGTTCGCCGATGTCGCCCACCGTTGCCTCGGTTGCGCAGGACGTCTTCGGCTGTGACCTCATGCAAGCCTATGGAATGACCGAAACTTGCGGTCCGATAACGATTCTCGATGCAGAGGATCATCGCGGCGGCGGCCTGCTGCTCGCGTCGGCCGGTCGGCCTGTGCGCGGCGTCGAAATGGGTGTCTTCGACCCTGTCACGGGGGAACGGGTATCGGTGGGTGCGACCGGCGAGGTGTGGACACGCAGCGAGATGCTGTTGACGGGATACCACAACCAGCCGGATGAACTAGCCGCAGTGCTCAGTGGCGACGGTTGGTTCCGGACTGGAGACGCGGGCTACCTCGACGAAGACGGGTATCTGTTTCTCTGCGACCGGGTCAAGGACATGATTGTCTCCGGCGGGGAGAACGTGTATCCGGTGGAAGTGGAGAACGTGCTCATGGCGCATCCCGCTGTGCGCGACGCCGCCGTGATCGCAGTGCCGCACGAGCGTTGGGGTGAGACGGTGAAAGCCGTGATTGTGCCCACCCGCGAGGGCCTGGATGTGAGCGACGTGATCTCCTACTGCCGGCAGCATCTGGCGCACTACAAGTGCCCCACGTCGGTTGACATCGTGGCCGAACTACCGCGAAACCCCAGTGGCAAGCTTCTCAAACGTGAGCTGCGCAGGCCCTATTGGGCGCAACATGAGCGGGGGATCGCATGAATCCCCACGACCGGGAGGAAAAGATAAGTGGTAGCTCGGTATGAGGAGGTAGCGCGTTCACTCGCCCGACGGATCGAGGACGGGTCGTATCCGGTGGGCTCGAAGCTGCCGACGGAGATAAGCCTCGCCGACAGCTACGCAGTGTCCCGAGCCACGGTCCGTTCGGCGTTGGGTTCCCTGGAGAGCTTGGGCATGGTGTCGCGGCGACGCAAGATCGGGACAACGGTGGAATCCATCCAGCCCACCGGCGGATATTCGCGCACCGTCACGAACATGAACGATTTGCTGCAGTACTCGGTCGAGACTCGACGGCTGGTGCTGACTCGAGACGGCGTGGTTGCCGATCAGCTGTTGGCTGAGCAGATCGGCGGCCATGCCGGTGATCGGTGGGCGCGCATCCGGATGTTGCGCCTCGGTGATCTCGGTGAAGAGAGCCCGGTGTGCCACACGGACGTGTACCTCGATCCTGACGTCGCCGCTACCGTCGGAGACCGCCTCGAACGCCCGGACGGTCTCATCAACGAGATCGTCGAGCGGTGTACCGGGCGCCTGACCGATCGCGTCGAGCAGCGAATCCGTGCGTGCGCCTTGCCGAACGACCTTGCCGATCTATTGCGTGCCGAGGCGGGTTCGCCCTGCCTCGAAATCACCCGCAGATATGTAGAGAGCTCGGGGGCGGTAGCCCAGGTGACGGTGTCGATACACCCGGGCGATCGATTCGACTTCAACGTGTCGATGCAGCGGCGTCGTTGAGAACAGCTAGCTCAGAACAGCTATGGAGGAAAATTGAGGATCACCGAGATCCGCGAGCTTGATGTGCCGCTGGTCGGCGCCATCTCGAACGCGGTTGTCAGCTTCGATCGGCACAAGGTGTCCCTTGTCGCCGTTGTCACCGACATAATTCGGAACGGGCGTCCGTTGGTGGGTGTTGCCTTCAACTCGATCGGGAGGCACTCGCAGGGCGGTATTCTGCGCGAACGGATGATTCCGCGGGTCCTCGAGGCAGACCCGGACACTCTGCTGTCGCCGACCACCGGGTTGCTGGATCCTGCTCGGGTTCTGAAGGTCGCCCGCACAGACGAGAAGCCAGGAGGTCACGGAGACCGCGCGGCGGCGGCGAGTGCGATCGAACTGGCGGTGTGGGACGTGCTCGCCAAGTACCACGATGAACCGGTTTACCAGACGATCGCGCGAGCATACGGCCGGACGCCGCTGGCTTCGGGTGCGCCGGTCTACGCCGCCGGAGGTTACTACCAGGACATCGACGACCTGGGGAGATTGCGAGCTGAGATCGCCGGTTACCGGGCTGCCGGATACTCGGCCGTCAAGATCAAGATCGGTGGGGTCGAACTCGGCGAGGATCTGCGCCGGATCGATGCTGCCATCGAGGTCACCGGGAGCGGACGACATCTGGCGGTCGATGCAAACGGTCGTTTCGACCGTGACCAAGCCTTGAAATACGCCGAGGCGCTCGCCCCCTATGGTCTGCGCTGGTACGAGGAGGCGGTCGATCCGCTCGATTACGCCCTGTGCAGCGATCTGTGCGAGGTCTACGACGGCGTGATCGCGACTGGCGAGAACCTTTTTTCCACACAAGACGTCGGTAACCTCCTCCGATTCGGTGGTCTACGACCGGATCGCGACATCCTCCAGATGGATGCGGGACTGAGTTACGGCCTGACCGAGTACGCGGAAATGATTGCGCTGATGGAACACCGGGGCTTCGATCGAACGGCCGCAATGCCCCACGGTGGGCACCTGATGAATCTGCATATCGTCGTCGGGTTGGGTTTGGGCGGTTGCGAAGCGTATCCGGGTGTCTTCCAACCGTTCGGCGGTTACAGCGACGATTGTGTCCTGGCCGACGGACTGATTCGACCCGCGGACAACCCCGGGTTCGGGTTGGAGGCGAAGTCGGGTCTGGCCGAGAGAATCGTGGAGTTGGTGACATGAACCAATCTCTGAAGATTGCAGTAGTAGGTTGCGGCGCAATGGGTTCCGTGTACGCAGGCCGCTTGTCTGGGGCCGGCCACGACGTGCTGGTGGTGGACCGCTGGGGAGATCACGTTCAGGCCATCTCAACCTCGGGTCTGCGAATTTCAGGTCCGGACGGGGAACGTGTGGTGCCTGTGCGCGCTTTCCTGACGATCCCGAACGAGTCGGTTGATCTCGTCGTACTCGCTGTCAAGGCCGCCGACGTCGCCGGCGCCGCCGCCTCCCTCGGGATGTTGATCGGTGACGACACCGTGGTGCTCACGATTCAGAACGGATTGGGATCGGCGGACGAGGTCGCTCGGCACATCGGCGCAGACCGACTGGCTGTGGGCATTGCAAGCGGTTTCGGCGCGTCGCTGATCGCTCCTGGCCGGGTGAATCACAACGCGATGAGGGCGATGCGATTCGGTGCTTACGAAGATCTCTCGTTCGAGGCCGTCGACAGGGTTGCCGGTGCGTGGCGGACAGCGGGATTCGACGCGCTGGCTGTGGCCGACATCGCAGCGATGCAGTGGGAGAAGCTGATCTGCAATGTCGCATACAGTGCGCCGTGTGCGCTCACCGGTCTCACCGTGGGCGATGTGCTCGATCACGAGCACATGGGTCCGGTCAGCCGGGCCGCCGCGACGGAGACCTGGGAGATAGCCAGGGCCCGCGATATCGCGATCGATGTGGCAGACCCGGTCGCTTTCGTACGGGATTTCGGTGCGGCGATGCCCGCAGCAAAACCGTCGGCGCTACTCGATCACGAAGCCGGGCGGGTCAGTGAGATCGGATCGATCAACGGCGCTGTTCCCCGAGAAGCCGCAAAGGTGGGGCGGCTTGCGCCGGTCAATGCGACACTGACGGCACTGGTCCGAACCCGTGAAGCCGGATTCGGGGTTCGATAGGCAGACGGAGCCGAGTGTTGCGACCGGCTCGGTGGTTAAACCGGCCGGCTCAGTGGTCCCCAGGACCGCTGAGCCGGCCGCGCACTGCCGTCATCGCCGCTACTGCAGGCGATACCAGGTGAGTCCGCGCCCCAGGGCCTTGGCGACCCTCGAAATTCCGATTGGTCGTCGATGCCGAACGTTGTCCGGGACCAAGTGCATCCGGGTTCATGGCAGTGCACATCGAACACCCGGCGGAACGCCACGCAAATCCGGCCTGAGTGAAGATCCGGTCGAGGCCCTCAGCCTCGGCCGCCGCCGCAACGGCTCGTGAACCGGGAACGACGAGGGCCCGGACGCCGGGAGCAACGGTGCGGCCTGTGAGAACCTGGGCTGCCGCACGTAAGTCTTCGAGCCGACCGTTGGTACACGATCCGATGAAAACAGTGTCAATTGTTATGTCGCGCATAGGCGTTCCTGGCTCGAGGGCCATGTAGGCAAGGGCGCGTGTCGCCGCTTCGCGCTCGGCGGGATCGCTGTAGTCGTCGGGGGATGGGACAAAGCCGTCCAGCGAGACCGAGTGACTGGGGATGGTGCCCCAGGTGACCGTGGGGGAGACGTCGGAGGCGGACAATTCGTGCGTGTAGTCGAAGAGGGCGCCGTCGTCCGTCTGCAAGGTTTGCCAGTAGGTGAGCACCTGGTTCCACAAAGCGCCTGTCGGAGCGTGCTTGCGGCCGCGCAGATAAGCAAAGGTCACGCCGTCGGGGGCAACCAGGCCGCCGCGTGCGCCGCATTCGATAGTCATGTTGCACAAGGTCATTCGCTGTTCCATGCTGAGCGAACGAATCGCGCTTCCGCGGTATTCGATGACGCTTCCGGCGCCGCCGTTGGGACCTAGAGTGCGAACGACGTACAGGGCGAGGTCTTTTGCGCTCACGCTGGTGTCGAGATGGCCGTCGACGCATACCTGCATCGAATTCGGCTTCTCCATGCGGAGTGTTTGTGTCGCCATGACGTGCTCGACCTGACTCGTTCCGATCCCGAATGCAAGTGCGCCGAACGCTCCGTGGGTGGAGGTGTGCGAATCGCCGCACACTATTGTCAGGCCGGGCTGCGTCAAGCCCTGCTCGGGTCCGATGACGTGAACGATGCCGTTGCCGGCTGAGTCCATGGGGTTGTGTGGCACACCGAAGGCCGCGCAGTTGCGGCGAACCAACTCCAATTGCAGTCGGCTCATCGGATCCGAGATGGGAGACCCAGCTCCGGTGGTAGGTACGTTGTGGTCCTCCGTCGCCATGGTCAGATCCGGCCGACGGACTGGACGGCCCGCGGCCCGGAGTCCCTCGAAGGCTTGTGGAGACGTCATTTCGTGAAGCAAGTGCAGGTCGACGTAGAGCAGGTCGGGGCCGGTTTCGCCGCGAACCACAACGTGCTCGTCCCAGAGCTTGTCGAACAGGGTACGCGGCGCCACGGCCCGTCCTTCCGGTATTCAGTCAGTGCTGGCTCTAGTCGTTGACGGATACGGGCTTACGGCGGTCCGCTCCAGTTCGCGGAGTGTGTGAGACGTCGAGCGGACCGAAGGCACGCATCCAGCATGCGAACTCGAGGAGTATGCCGTCGGGGTCCTGGAAGTAGAACGAGCGGACGTACACGCCGTCGTGCATCTCGGTCGCGATCTGGGAAGGGCTGTCGTCGTGATTCACGAGAGGGCCCACCCGGACACCTGATTCCTTCAGCTTCTGGCGATAGTCCTGGAACTTCTCCGGTGGGACATCGAACGCGATGTGATTGAGCGAACTCACAGCGCTCGTCCATTCGCCGAAGCCGGGCTTCTCGACCGGCGCGGAAATGCCTGGCACGCCGTCGGGAGCGTCGGTGAACCAGAAGAACGCTAGTGAGTTCCCGTTGCCGACGTCGAAGAAGAAATGTTGTCCGATGCCGTCGGGAAGATCGACGGTCTTTACGAGCGGAAAGCCGAGGATGTTGGTGTAGAAGTCCACCGTCCTTTCCATATCCGAGCAGACGAGCGCGACATGGTTGAAGCCGCGGACTTCGAAACGGGGCGAGTTCATGGGCATCCCTTCCAGAGTGAAAATATGATTCTAACATCAGATTCATATGCGGACAATGGTCGTGCAGTGAGCAGTGGGCGCAGCCTTAACGTGCTTCTGGTGTAGAAAGACGGCTGGAGATCCAAGGCTGCCGTGAAAGGGTGCGCACATGACTGGTCCTGAGAAGGCGCGACCGACAAAGCGTGGCCGCGAGACGTTGGAAGCGATCGATGCGGCTGCACGAAAGGTGATCGCGAAGAAAGGCTTCCTCAAGATGCGCGTGGCTGACATTCTCGCGGAAGCCGGAAGATCGCCGGCCTCGTTCTACAACTACTACGAATCCAAGGAGGCGTTGCTCGAGAGTTGGGCACGTCAGTTCCAGGTGGATGCGCGTGTGCGTGCGCAGGCCAATCGGAAGCTGGTCGGCCGCGAACCGAGGCAGCGTGTAGAGGCTTCAGCCAGGGCCCACTGGGAGACATACCGAGAGCGACTTGCGGAGATGGTGGGGGTCTTTCAGCTCGCCATGGTCAACGACGACTTCGCTCGGGTCTGGGACGAGCTCTGTGACGAAGCTATTTCCGGTATTGCCGAGGAAGTCGTCATCGCGCAGGAACGGGGATACTGCCCTGGCGTCGATCCACGTCTCACCGCCACGGCGATTGTGGGGATGTTGAACATGTTCAGTTACGAGAAGCTGGCTAACGGGGGCGCCGCGGGCGTAGATGACGAGGCATGCATCGCCACGTTGACCGAGATCTGGTTCCGTGCCGTGTATTGGCGCGAGTGAGAGGTATGGACTTATGGCTCGGCGCCGTGATACTAAATCTGAACCCAGATTTATAAACAAGGAGTCGTAGTGGCCATCGAACGCACCTTTGTCGGACTGCCGAGTCTTAACCTTCCCCGGATGGGCGCGGGTGGACACCCGTGTCAGGGTCTCTACCACCGGCGGGCCGGAACGCGCCCGAAGACGGCGGTCATCGCGACGCACTACCAGATCGACTTTTCCGAGCATTACATGGCGGATTATCTTGCGGAACGGGGGGTCGGCTTCCTCGGCTGGAATACCCGGTTCCGCGGCGACGAGGCGAGATTCATCCTGGATTACGCACTCAGTGATATCGGAGTTGGCGTTCGTTGGCTCCGCGAGGAAGCCGGTGTGGAGAACGTCATCCTGCTTGGCAACTCGGGCGGTGGTTCGCTCATGGCGGCTTACCAGTCTCAGGCGGTGGCACCGAGTATCACACCGTTACCCGGAATGTCCCTGGCGGCAGGTGTCGAAAACCTGCCGGCCGGCGATGCGTACATCTCGACCGCAGCTCACCTGGGTCGGCCTGACGTTCTCACTTCATGGATGGACGGTTCGGTCACTGATGAGAGCGATCCTCTGGCAACCGATTCATCCCTCGACTTGTTCGATCCGGCTAACGGGCCTGCTTACAGTGTCGAGTTCGTCGAGCGCTACCGGGCCGCGCAGGTTGCCAGAAACCATCGCATCACCAGATGGGTGAAGGAGGAATTCGAGCGACTCACGGCCGCGGGCTACCACGACCGGCCGTTTTCGGTGTTCCGGACCTGGGCTGATCCGCGGATGGTCGATCCGACCCTCGAACCCACCAATCGCAAGGCGAACCTCTGCTACGCCGGAGTCCCGGAGCGCGCCAACCGGTCGGTCTTCGGAATTGCCTCGGCCTGCACCTTGCGGACGTGGCTTTCGCTATGGAGTCTCGAGGACTCGCAGACGCGGGCGGTCGCGCATCTGCCCAACATCACCGTTCCCGCACTTGTGGTCAACGGTTTGCAGGATACGGGTGTGTTCCCCAGTGATGCTGACGCGATCCACGGGTTGATTGGCGCGCAGGACAAGGAGTTTCACGCGTTGGAGGCGGATCACTACTTCCTCACCCCCGGTGCCCGTGACGAGCTTGCCGATCTGACAGCAGCCTGGATCGAGAAGCGATTCGGAGTGTCGAGCTAGTCACAGTTTCTTCGAAATCGAATCTTCGACGACGCCCGCTCCGGTATTCGATACTGGAGCGGGCGCCCCCATCTCCAAGTCACCAACCGCGTTCGCGCCACTCCTGCAAGTGCGGACGCTCGGCGCCGAGTGTCGTGTCCTTGCCGTGGCCGGGGTAGACGATGGCGGAGTCGTCGTAGCGTCCGAAGAGCTTGGTCTCGACATCGCTGAGCAGTGAGGTGAATTTCTCGGGATCAGCGGTCTTACCCACTCCGCCTGGGAAGAGCGAGTCGCCGGTGAAAACGTGAACCTGGCCCGACGGTTCGGTGAGTTCGCAATGATCGCCGGCCCCGCAGAAGCGATCGAACTTATCATCGCGGATTCTCGGCTCGACGCGGTAATTCATGATCCCGAGGAAAATCCTCCTTTCTATCACTGAATATCGAATGTCTTCGGATCGGCGGTGAGTTCAAAGTGAAAGTTTGGAAGATCGACAAAATATTTTCAGTTCCGGAACGAACTGGCTGATTGATAACTAACGCTTCCGGATTTCGTCGAAAAAGGGGGGATCGGTAGGTTTAGTCACGAAACGGGGATGGTGCCGTTGCAAGGCGGAATGTTCGCCCCCACGACCTGCGCATCGATCTGCGCCGGGATAGATGAAAAGCGCCGCGGCCGACATTGATCAGCGATTGGAGCGATCAATCGAGTCGCCTACTGCGAGCAGGTTGAGATCAGGTTCGCGCTGCCAGCGCGTCCAGCGCGGCGAACCCCTCGGCCCCGCGCCGTTGCCGTGTGTTCCGCACACGACGACTGCATGGCGACCTCCAACGTCAGGGATGTCGAATATGTCGTGACGACTTCCATTGTTACTTCTCCGATCGACAGGTCGTGGAGCGGTTCGAGTCTCAGCGTCTGTCGAGGAGACGGCGTATCCCGTCGATTCGGTCGCTCAGCCTCGGTGGCGTACGTTCCGGATCCATCAGTGCATTTTCAGCGAGCACGTGGTCTTCGCTGTCGACTGTATTTCGGTCGAATTCACGCAGACTGCGGGCGTCGGAGGACGCAAGTGTGCGAACCGTCGTCAACAGTGAGTGCTCGCGCAACGCGTCGTCGATCTCATTCTCGGTGACGTCGAGGTGCTCGCTGAGCAGTCGGCGCCGCAGTCCGACGATCGAGGCCCGCAACTCGACATCTGAGTCGTCGTCGGATTCGACGGCGATGTCACACTCGGTGTCGAAGCCCATCGAACGGTTGTTGAGGTTCGATGACCCGATTCGCAGGAGTCGATCATCCATCACCAGGATCTTTGCGTGCACGTAAATTGGTGCACCAGAAGAGGTCACGGGATAGAACGCACCGAACCGGTCATGGACGTCGGCGGTCCACAACAGATGCAACAGGTCGTGGCGTGCCCCGTCCATCGCCTTTTGTTCCAGCCACCCGTCGGCATTGCGCGGAATGACCAGAACGATCTCCGGTCCGTCGGCCTCACGCAGGCGTGCAGCGATCGCCTCGGCCAGAGTGCGTGAGGCGAGGTACTGGCTTTCGATGTACAGCGTGTGTTCGGCACCGGCGATGGCCGCGAGATAAAGCGCCTCGATCTCGCGTACTTCAGTGCGTTCGTCGAGTTCCGGCAGAGTTCTGGCGATGGCTACGTCGACAACCCGCAACGTGGGCGCCAGATTGACGGGCCACGGTGTTGCCGTGCTCTTGACCGGTCTCAGATCCTCGCCGGTTGCGGATTTCCAGCGTGCCCGCGCCAATTCGCCGATGGCCGCGGCCGCATCGCCGTCGACCGCTGTGGTCGCGTCATGCCAAGGGCCGTAACGCCTTCCGCTCGGTGTGATTCGGTAGTCGTTGCGGTCGACGTGATCCGAGGTGTCCCAGCGGTCCACCGTCATGTCGATGCCACCGCAGAACGCCAAAGCATCGTCGATGACGATGATTTTCTGATGGTGCGCGGCGCCCACTGGGTGGGCGCCGTCGATTTCGAACCGAAGGCGCTCGTCGGTCAACCAGTTCGACACGAAGACTGGAGTCATGCCGCGTCCGATTGCGGTGAAGGCCCCTACGTTCCATTTGAGTACGAGGATTTCGAGGTCGGGTTTTTCGCGGACAAGCCAGCGTAGGAACCTGCCCAGCCGATTGGGGCCGTCGAGCGTCTTCTCGCGCGGCTCGAGTTTGATGCGCGTGTCGAAGTCCCAGCCGATCAACATGATTCGTTTTTCAGCTTGCAGCATCGCGGACTTCGCATGATGAAAGTAGTCAGCGGCATCGATAATGCAGGCAAGATTATCTGCCGGCTCGATGCGCCAGCAGGTTTCGCCCGGAGCCAGAATTCTGCTCACACGTCGACCAAATCGGCGTGGGCAGTTTCCGGCACTGCTTCCTTGGATACTTCTCGCGCCACGACGCCGACATGTGTGGCGAGTAACTCCGAAAGCTCTTCCCCGGCAACGGCACTGGCTACCGACCCGAAGATTTTGACCTCGGATGCTCCGTGGCGGCGGCGCACCGACTCCCGCTCAGTGCGCTTCGCGGTCGACACGGACCGCAGTTGCCGACTGTGGAGCGGTGCGGTCATGTGGGCTCCTTGGAAGTGACGGTTCGCGATGATGATACCGCTCAGCTAAAGAAGCCGAGGAGCTGTCCTAGCTCCCCGTTCCAGCTATCGCGGCCGTGAGTGACGGACCCTGGGTAGGTTGCGGCCCAGTAAGCTGCGTGGCTGAGGAGCTAGTCCGATTGTCGACAACTTGGAGTCGAAGTCCATTCCGTCTGAGTCGGCTGCTGAGCGACTTCCCGGACTGATCACGTCCGTCGACGGGCGGTCATCCCCAACGCGCGCGGCGGGGCAGCGCTGGGGATGTGCGGTGCAAGGGTCACCAACCGCGTTCGCGCCACTCCTGCAAGTGCGGACGCTCGGCGCCGAGTGTCGTGTCCTTGCCGTGGCCGGGGTAGACGATGGCGGAGTCGTCGTAGCGTCCGAAGAGCTTGGTCTCGACATCGCTGAGCAGTGAGGTGAATTTCTCGGGATCAGCGGTCTTACCCACTCCGCCTGGAAAGAGCGAGTCACCGGTGAAGATGTGAACCTGGCCGGACGGTTCGGTGAGCACGAGTGCGATGGAGCCGGGGGTGTGGCCGGACAGGTGGATGACATCCAAGCTCAGGTTGCCGACCGTGACGCTGTCGCCGTCCTCGAGCAGAACGTCCGGGGTCACGGGAAGTGCTTCGGCATCGAGGGGGTGCGCAGCGGTTGGCACGTTGGTGGCAGCGTGGACGTCTTTCAGTGCCAGCCAGTGGTCGCCGTGCTGGTGTGTGGTGACGATGGAGTCGAACACCGGAGCTTCCTGCTCGATCAGCGCAACGATTTTCTCTGCTTCGTTGGCCGCGTCGATCAGGAGTGATTTCCCGGTTGCGGAACAGACCACGAGGTAGGTGTTGTTGTCCATGGGGCCGACTGACATCTTCGTGATGGTTGCACTGTCGATGGTGCGTCGTTGAGGCGCAGAATCGGGGGAGAGCTGACCGGTATAGGAGTTGTCGATCACGATGGGCTGATTCGTCATGATTCGCAGGCTACCTTCGAATAGGGGCTGGTAGAACGCTGGGTTCGTGCTTGTAGTCAAAACTTGTCGGTGGCTCGGCCTACCATGGCGTCGTTCGAGGACTCGCTGCGTTTGAGTGCTCGTGATGTCGGTGATGTCGCTGGTGGACAGCCCCAGATGAATGACGATGAAGGGAATTGGTGTGTCGGATCGCCTGATCGTGCGGGGTGCGCGAGAGCACAATCTGCGAGGAGTCGACCTGGATCTCCCGCGAGACAGCATGATCGTCTTCACGGGTTTGTCGGGTTCGGGTAAATCCAGCCTTGCGTTCGACACGATCTTCGCCGAAGGACAGCGCCGGTATGTCGAGTCACTCTCGGCGTACGCGCGTCAGTTCCTGGGCCAGATGGACAAACCAGATGTCGATTTCATCGAAGGCTTGTCGCCTGCGGTGTCGATCGATCAGAAGTCGACCAACCGGAACCCCCGGTCAACCGTCGGAACCATTACCGAGGTCTACGACTATCTTCGTCTTCTCTATGCCCGCGCAGGTTCCGCTCACTGCCCGGTGTGTGGGGAGAAGATCGCACGCCAGACCCCTCAACAGATTGTCGATCAGGTCCTCGACATGGAGGAGGGCATCAAGTTCCAGGTCCTCGCTCCGGTGGTGCGCACCCGCAAGGGTGAGTTCGTCGACCTTTTCGAACAGCTCAATACGCAGGGTTACTCACGTGTACGGGTTGATGGTGTCGTCTACCCCTTGACCGATCCGCCGAAGCTGAAGAAGCAGGAAAAGCACGACATCGAAGTTGTCGTCGATCGTCTTCAGGTGAAGGCAAGCTCCAAGCAGCGACTCACGGATTCGATCGAGACCGCTCTCCGCCTTGCCGAGGGCATTGTTGTTCTCGACTTTGTTGACCGTGAAGAAAACGCGCCTGACCGGGAGCGGCGATTCTCCGAAAAGCTGGCGTGCCCCAACGCCCATCCACTCGCGATCGACGATCTCGAGCCGCGTTCGTTCTCGTTCAATTCGCCGTACGGAGCCTGCCCGGAGTGCACGGGTCTGGGTATTCGCAAAGAGGTAGACCCCGAACTTGTTGTTCCCGATGCGGAGTTGAGCCTCGAGGACGGAGCCATCGCGCCGTGGTCGATGGGGCAGAGTTCCGAGTACTTCGGGCGCTTGCTGTCCGGTCTCGGCGACATCCTCGGCTTCGATATGAAAACGCCGTGGAACAAGCTTCCGGCCAAGGCGCGCAAGGCAATTCTCGAAGGTAGTGAGGAGCAGGTCCACGTCCGGTACAAGAACCGGTACGGCCGTACCCGTTCTTACTACGCGGAGTTCGAGGGCGTCATGCCCTTTCTGCATCGCAGGCTCGAGCAGACTGAATCCGATCAGATGAAGGAACGTTACGACGGCTACATGCGTGACACCCCGTGTCCCGCATGTGGCGGTGCGCGACTGCGTCCGGAAATCCTCTCGGTCACTATTGCTGCCGGAGATTTCGGCAGCAAGTCCATTGCGGAGGTCTGTGAACTCTCGATCTCCGACTGCGCCGATTTCCTGAACAGCCTCACACTCGGTTCACGCGAAGAAGCCATCGCGGGACAGGTGCTCAAGGAAGTTCAGGCCCGCCTCGGATTCCTCCTCGACGTCGGACTCGAATATCTCTCACTGTCGCGTGCCGCGGGCACCCTGTCCGGCGGCGAGGCCCAGCGAATCCGGCTGGCAACGCAGATCGGTTCGGGTCTTGTCGGTGTGCTCTACGTGCTGGACGAGCCGTCCATCGGTTTGCACCAGCGAGACAACCGTCGACTGATCGAAACGCTGACCAGGCTTCGCGATCTCGGCAATACCCTGATTGTGGTCGAGCACGACGAAGACACGATTCGTACCTCCGACTGGGTGGTCGACATCGGTCCGTACGCCGGAGAGCACGGCGGCCAGGTAGTCCACAGCGGGCCTTACGAAGAGCTGCTCACCTGCGACGAGTCGATTACCGGCGCTTATCTGTCCGGGCGAAAGTTCATCGAGGTCCCGGAGATCCGTCGCCCCGTCGATCGTAAGCGTCAGGTCACCGTTGTCGGTGCGCGTGAGCACAACCTCGACGGCATCGACGTGAGCTTCCCGTTGGGTGTTCTCACCGCGGTTACCGGCGTTTCCGGTTCGGGCAAGTCGACATTGGTGAACGACATCCTGGCCACCGTCATGGCCAACAAGCTCAACGGCGCGCGTCAGGTGCCTGGCCGCCACACCCGAATCAACGGACTTGACCAACTCGACAAGTTGGTTCAGGTTGATCAGTCGCCGATCGGCCGTACCCCGCGGTCCAACGCGGCCACGTACACCGGTGTGTTCGACAAGATTCGTACGCTGTTCGCTGCCACAACCGAAGCCAAGGTGCGCGGCTATCAGCCGGGGCGCTTCTCGTTCAACGTCAAGGGCGGTCGCTGCGAGGCGTGCTCGGGTGACGGAACACTCAAGATCGAGATGAACTTCCTGCCCGACGTGTACGTACCGTGCGAGGTCTGCCACGGAGCTCGGTACAACCGCGAGACACTCGAGGTTCACTACAAGGGCAAGTCCATCGCCGAGGTTCTGGACATGCCCATCGAGGAGGCAGCGGAGTTCTTCCAGCCGGTCACCTCGATTCACCGGTACCTGAAGACTCTGGTGGACGTCGGTCTCGGTTACGTGCGACTGGGACAGCCGGCACCGACGCTGTCCGGCGGCGAGGCGCAGCGCGTCAAGCTTGCCGCCGAGCTTCAGAAACGTTCCACCGGACGTACCGTCTACATCCTCGACGAGCCGACAACCGGCCTGCATTTCGAAGACATTCGCAAGTTGCTGATCGTCATCAACGGATTGGTCGACAAGGGCAACAGTGTCATCGTGATCGAGCACAACCTCGATGTCATCAAGACATCGGACTGGGTTGTCGACATGGGTCCCGAAGGTGGATCCGGCGGCGGAACCGTTGTGGCAGAAGGAACTCCGGAAGAAATTGCTGCCGTGCCCGAGAGCTACACCGGCAAGTTCCTCAGCGAGGTACTCCATGCGCAACAGGCTCCCGTGAAGAAGAAGACTGTGGCGAAGAAGCGCGCCGCGAAGGCTACGGCCCCCAAGAAGGCTGCGCCGCGGAAGAAGTCCGCATCGGTGGCCTGACAGGGTGAGATAGGCGCGATCGCAGTGATGCCGGGACGGTTTGTCGTCCCGGCATCACTGCTGCGTCGTGACGCTATGCGTCTGCTGCGTCGAGAATGGTTTCGGCCAACTCCTTCGGGCGTGACCACATCGGCCAGTGTCCGGTCGGAAGATCGACGTACGTCACCGGCAACTTCGCGAGTTCGACGGCAATGGGAAATCCACCATCAGCCATCTGTTTGATGACGTCGGAGGGATAGCTGCTGCACACCACAGTGGTGGGAACCGAATAGCGTCTCGGATCGGTCAGGACGATCTGATCTCGAGCTGCGCCCGCAGGTTCGGGGACAGCGCGATCACGAAATGCCGTCAAGGCGTCGTCGTCGAGTCCCTCGATGCTGCTCCCGTCTGCTTCCAGTTCGGCCCAAGGCGGTAGTGGAACCTCGATCGCATCCTCGGCGAGATCGGGTCGAAGAGCGGTGCCATCCGGCATCGGACCGCTGTCGACGTAGACGATGCGCGCAATCTGGTCGGGTACGCGATCGGTCGCGGCGTACCCGGACGCTCCGGCGCCGCTGTGCACGACCAGGATCGTGCGTTCGTCCGACCTCGAGACGGCGTCGACGATTGCGCTGACGTGGGAATCGAGAGTCACGGTGTTCCGGGGCGAGTCCACCGACTCGAGTCCCGGAAGTGTTAGTGCGGTTACGTGGGTGTCAGGGCGTTGAAGGTGGGGGAGTACCGCGTCCCACGCCCATGCGCCGAGCCAGAATCCTGGAACCAGAACGATGTGAGTTTTCATGAGCCCATAGTGGCGGGCTATCGGTGACAACTGCGTGTCACCGATTTTGTCACCGTTTGGTATCGAAATCTGGGACGATCGGAAACGTGAATCGAGCGGCCAGATTGCACGCACTCCTCGAGGAGTTGCGTCGTCGTGGCGATCGCGGGTCAAATGCGGCGCAGTTGGCGGCGCAATTCGGTGTCACGCCGCGCACAGTCAAGCGTGACATCGAGACATTGACGGAGTCGGGATCCGCGATCGAAGGTCGCTGCGGACCTGGCGGCGGTTACCGTCTGATTGGGCGCGCGACGCTACCTCCGGTGAATTTCACTGTCCCGCAGGCAGTGTCGATCGCCCTGGCCTTGACTGCTGTCGGAGACGCTCCGTTCGCGGACGACGGACGGGCAGCCCTGGCCAAACTACTCGACGTCATGGATGCCGACAGTCGGGCCAGAGTTGAGGAACTCAGCGGGCGCGTCTGGGTTCGGCATGACGAAGAATCCGATGACGAGTCAGGAGTGAACCGGCGCGCGATCGAGCAGGCCTTGGAACGTAAGTGTGTTGTGTCGTTGCGGTACATCGACGGAGACGGTGCCGAATCGACGCGTGCGGTCGAGCCACATCTGCTGGCTCACGCCCGAGATCGGTGGTTCGTGATCGGTTGGTGCCGAACGAGGGACGCGGTTCGGTGGTTCCGTCTCGATCGGATCCAGAAAGCGACGCTGACCAAGGAGCTTTTTGTTCCTCGAGAGACTGCGCTGTTCGGAGAGCCGCCGCCGACGGCTCGCTCGGCAGCTGACGCGAATTGACGGCTCAGGAGTTCATGTTCAGGGCCGCCGCAACGGATTCCGTGACAAGTTCTTCCAAGACTGAGCGATCGATGTCACTGAGCCGTTTGACATAGAGGCAGCCTTTGCCGATCTTGTGCTTGCCCAGGCGGCCGAGCGTCGAGGCGTGCTCGTCGAAGTCCAGTGACAAATAGAGAGTCAGTGCGGTCGCTCGAGGTGAGAACCCGATCAGTGCGGTGTCACCTTCGTGTCCGCTTGCATAGCGATAGTGGCGGGCACCGAATCCGATGATGCTGGTTCCCCACATCACCGGCGGTTCGCCGGTCGCAGCCGACAGTACGGAAATCAGTTCCGCACTGTCGGCGCGTTTGACAGGGTCGGCAATTCGATCGACAAAGGCACCGACGTCGTCTGGAGTCGGCTGCGTTTTGTTCGCGGTTGCCATGTGCGTGGTCGCCGTTCGTGACTCAGTAGACCGGTCCGGTGAACTTCTCGCCCGGGCCCTTGCCCGGCTCGTCGGGGTGCGACGACGCTTCGCGGAACGCACGCTGGAGGGCCTGCAGGCCTTCGCGAATGGGACCCGCGTGGGGGCCGAGGTATTCGACGGATGCGGTGACCAGTCCGGCGAGCGCGGTGATGACCCGGCGCGCTTCGTCCAGGTCCAGGTAGGGGCTGGCCGACGGGTCGGCGTCGGACAGTCCGAGCTTCTCTGCTGCGGAGCTCATCAGCATCACGGCGGCGCGGCTGATGACCTCGACTGCGGGAACCTCGGAGAGTTCGCGGACATCAGGGTTCGCGTCGGTGTTCTGATCTGCTTCGAAGTTCTCACTCATGTCTGCAAGGATTCCATCACGGTCCGGAGCAGTTCAATCTGCCCTTGTCTTGTGCAGGCACGATTAGATTCATCGCCGCCGGCCTGATACTCTTGTCCCAACGACCGCCTCCGACATGTTCGGGGGCAGCAAGTGGAGCCCGACTCCCACCTCTGCGCGGCAGGTGAAACTGCAGTTCAGTGGTTCCGGTCACCTGACGAAGAATCTATTCTTCATCAGGTTCCTCGTTTAGTCGAGGAGATTGTTCCTGGCGTGAGCTGGGTTTGATCTGATCGGTCGACATCGGGCCCCGCGGAGAAATATCACCGCGGGGTTTTTTGTTGGGGTTTGGGTAGAACTAGCTGCGTGCGGTCACAAGACCGCACCGTTCAACCTAGGAGGCCCCATCAGCACTGAGACCCGCATCAACGATCGAATCCGCGTTCCCGAGGTCCGTTTGGTCGGACCTGGCGGTGAACAGGTAGGCATCGTGCGTGTTGAAGATGCACTCCGCTTGGCTCTGGAAGCCGACCTCGACCTTGTCGAGGTAGCTCCTGATGCCCGTCCGCCGGTCTGCAAGATCATGGACTACGGCAAGTTCAAGTACGAAGCTGCACAGAAAGCCCGTGAGTCTCGCAAGAACCAGACTCTTACGGTCATCAAGGAGCAGAAGCTTCGCCCCAAGATCGACGCCCACGACTACGAGACCAAGAAGCGCAACGTTGTTCGCTTCCTCGAAGCTGGTTCCAAGGTCAAGGTCACGATCATGTTCCGCGGTCGTGAGCAGTCACGCCCCGAACTCGGCTACCGCCTTCTGCAGCGTCTGGGAGCAGACGTCGCAGACCTCGGTTTCGTCGAGACCTCGGCCAAGCAGGACGGTCGCAACATGACGATGGTTCTGGCGCCGCACAAGGGTGCCAAGACCCGCGTCAAGGCTCAGGAAAGCGCTCAGGCGCCCGTCGCTCAGGCGGCTCCGAAGCCGGCTCCCGAAGCTCCGGCAGCCCCGGCAGCCCCGGCAGCCCCGGCAGCCGAAGAAGCGGCTCCCGAAGCTCCGACCAGCTAGTCGATTCCCCAAGCACCATCACGTAACAAAGAACTGAGGACTCCATGCCCAAGATGAAGACCCACAGCGGCGCCTCGAAGCGATTCAAGGTTTCCGGTTCCGGCAAGCTCCTGCGCCAGAAGGCCGGCCGTCGCCACCTTCTCGAGCACAAGGCCAGCAAGGTCACCCGTCGTCTCGACGGTGTCGCTGTCGTCAGCCCTGATGACGCACCGCGCATCAAGCGCATGCTCGGCATCTGAGTCGTCCCCCTTACTGACCACCCGGGGCCGAATCTCAGCCCCTAGATTGACAGGATTTTCACGTGGCACGCGTAAAGAGGGCGGTCAACGCCCAGAAGAAGCGTCGTTCAATTCTTGCTGCATCCAGCGGCTACCGTGGACAGCGTTCGCGTCTGTACACCAAGGCCAAGGAGCAGCAGCTCCACTCGATGGTTTACGCATACCGCGACCGTCGTGCACGCAAGGGTGAGTTCCGGAAGCTGTGGATCACGCGTATCAACGCTGCAGCTCGGGCCAACGACATCACGTACAACCGCCTGATCCAGGGCCTGCGCCTGGCTGAGGTCGACGTCGACCGCAAGATCCTCGCCGAGCTCGCCGTCTCCGATGCAGAGGCCTTTGCCGGCCTCGTTGCACTCGCGAAGGCCGCTCTGCCGGCTGACGTGAATGCGCCTGCCGGAGAAGCAGCCTGATCGACGCATCACAGCAACGGCCCGTGGATCCGCTCACCGAGCGGACTCCGCGGGTCGTTTCTGCTGTCAAGCTCCTGCGCACAGCAGAACGACGTAAAGCAGGACGATTCCTGGTCGAGGGCGAAAACTCCGTCACAGAAGTCTTGAAGGCCAACGGCTCAACCGCCACCGTGGTCCGTGATCTCTTCTACACAGAGGCCGCTGCCGATCGGTATCAACACGTCATCGATCTGGCGTTGAGCTCCGGAGTTCGCGCTGCTCTCGTCACCGACCGCGCAGCTAAGGCACTGAGCGACACCGTGACTCCGCCCGGCCTGGTTGCCGTGTGTGATCTCCTCGATGTTCCTCTGTCGGACGCGATCCGCCCCGATACCAAGCTCCTTGCCGTTCCGGTCGAGGTCAACGAACCGGGCAACGCGGGCACGGTAATTCGGATTGCCGACGCAGTTGGCGCTGATGCCGCGATCCTGGCCGGAGACAGCGTGGACCCGCACAACGGCAAAGTGGTTCGATCGTCGGCGGGCAGCCTGTTCCACCTACCGGTTGTTCGTGAACGCGATACCGATTCGGTGATCGAACAGATCCGCGCCGCCGGTATTCAGATCCTGGCGACTGCTGCCGACGGAGAGATCGACCTCGACAACGCGGACGAGTTGTTGAGCAAGCCGACGGCCTGGCTGTTCGGAAACGAAGCGCACGGTCTTGATCCGGCCATAGCGGCCCGCGCTGATTACCGTGTCCGTATTCCGATCCACGGGCGCGCCGAGAGCCTTAATCTGGCGACTGCAGCCGCCATCTGCCTCTATGCGAGTGCGCGGGTGCAAAATCGCGACACCGATCAGGGCTGACGAACAAGACGGAAGTGACCTCTCGGAATTCCATTTGCGGAAGCCTGAGAGAATGCAAGAGCGTAACAATGCTCGACACAATGCTCGACCGCAGTAGAGAAGCAAACCGAGAAGCGACAGGAGTGTCACAGCCGTGGCCAAAAATGAGGGCGCGACCCCGCCGGACGTCGATGCGAGTGCGCTCACCGAAGAGTCGCTGACCGCGGCCGCGGAGAACGCAGAGAAGGCGCTCGCGGAAGCAGCGGACCTGGATGCACTGGCTCAGGTCAAGGTTGAGCACATGGGGGACAAGTCCCCGATCGCCCTCGCTCGCCGTGGTCTCGGCAGCCTTCCCGGTAAGGAAAAGGCCGAAGCGGGCAAGCGTGTCAACATCTTCCGTACGCGCATCAGCTCTGCGTACGACGCGCGTCGCGAGGTTCTCCTTGCCGAACGAGACGCCGCGGTGCTGGTCGCCGAGGCAATCGACGTCACGCTGCCATCCGATCGTTATCCAGTGGGTGCCCGTCATCCCATCAGCTTGATCTCCGAGCAGGTCGCCGACGTGTTTGTCGCGATGGGCTGGGAGGTCGCCGAGGGACCGGAGGTCGAGACCGAGCACTTCAACTTCGACGCTCTGAACTTCCTGCCGGATCATCCCGCGCGGACCATGCAGGACACGTTCCATCTGGCGCCGGAGAACTCGCGTCAGGTGCTGCGTACGCACACCTCGCCGGTGCAGGTGCGCACGATGCTCACGCGTGAGGTTCCGATCTACGTCGTCTGCCCCGGTCGCACCTTCCGTACCGACGAACTCGATGCGACGCACACGCCGGTGTTCTCGCAGGTCGAGGGTCTTGCTGTCGACAAGGGTCTGACGATGGCCAATCTTCGCGGAACTCTGGACGCATTCGCACGTGCATTGTTCGGTCCCGAGACTCGGACGCGTATGCGCCCCAACTACTTCCCGTTCACGGAACCGTCGGCTGAGGTCGACGTGTGGTTCGCGAACAAGAAGGGTGGCGCAGGGTGGGTCGAATGGGGCGGCTGCGGCATGGTCAACCCGAACGTGCTGCGTGCCAGTGGAATTGATCCGGACGAGTACTCGGGATTTGCGTTCGGTATGGGCCTCGAGCGGACTCTGCAGTTCCGCAACGGCATCCCGGACATGCGTGACATCGTCGAAGGCGACGTGCGTTTCACGCTGCCATTCGGCGTTGCCGGCTGACCGGTCCGGTATCCGGACCTTTTCGACCAACAGACTTATCGAGAAAACGAGAGAGCTGAGCTGACGTGCGAGTAGCGCAATCCTGGCTGACCGAGATCCTGCAGCGGGCAACTCCGGAGTGGGAAGTCACTCCCGAAGAGTTGGACGCTGGGTTCGTCCGGGTAGGACTCGAAGTCGAGGAACTCGACACACTCGAGGCAATCGACGGCCCCCTGGTGGTCGGCAAGGTCCTCGAGATCACCGAACTCACCGAGTTCAAGAAGCCGATCCGTTTCTGCCAGGTCGAGGTCGGCGAAGCAGAGCCGCGCGGCATCGTCTGTGGTGCCCGCAATTTTGCCGAGGGTGACCTCGTCGTTGTTGCGTTGCCCGGCGCTGTCCTACCCGGCGGCTTTGCCATCGCGTCTCGTGAGACGTACGGCAAGATCTCCGACGGAATGATCTGCTCTGTCGCGGAACTCGGAATCGGCAAGGATCACTCGGGCATCCTCGTGCTCGAACCCGGCACTGCTGAGCCCGGCGCAGACGGCAACGAGTTGCTCGGGCTCGGTGACACGATCATCGAACTGAACATCACCCCTGACCGTGGCTACTGCTTCTCGGTACGCGGCCTTACCCGTGAACTCGCGTGCGGCTTCGATCTCGAATTTGCCGATCCTGCTTCGGTTCCCGCCCACCCCGCTGAGGGGCAGGCGTGGCCGGTACAGCTCGAACCGGAGTCCAAGGCGACGCGCTTCGTGATGCGTAAGGTCACCGGCATCGATCCCAAGGCGGTCAGCCCGTGGTGGATGCAGCGACGCTTGCTGCTCTCGGGTGTTCGCCCGATCTCTCCTGCTGTGGACGTCACCAACTACGTGATGCTCGAACTGGGTCAGCCGCTGCACGCATTCGATGCAAACGCAGTGAAGGGCGACCTGGTGATTCGCCGCGCGAAAGCCGGCGAGAAGCTCACCACACTCGACGAGGTCGAGCGCACCCTCGATCCCGAGGATGTGGTGATCGTCGACGATTCCGGCGTCATCTCGTTGGCTGCAGTCATGGGCGGCGCGACTACCGAGGTCGGGTCCGAAACCACGGACATCTTGCTCGAGGCAGCTACCTGGGATCCGCTTGCAGTCTTCAAGACTGCGCGTCGGCACAAGCTGTCCAGCGAGGCCAGCAAGCGTTTCGAGCGCGTTGTGGACCCGGCGATCCCGGTTGCCGCAGTCGACCGCGCAGCAGCACTGCTCGTCGAGATCGCCGGTGGCCGTATCGAACCCGTCCTCACCGATGTCGGTGCGGTTGCGCCGCGTGAAGCGATTCGGATGGACATCGACCTTCCCGATCGCGTTGCCGGCGTCAGCTACCCCAACGGCACGGCTGCGCGTCGTCTCACCCAGGTCGGTTGCACTGTCGAGGTCGGAGTCAGCGACGAAGGGCACGGCCAGTTGGTCGCAACCCCGCCGTCGTGGCGACCGGACCTGGTTCAGCCTGCTGATCTGGTCGAAGAGGTCTTGCGTCTCGAAGGACTCGAGCAGATTCCGTCGGTTCTCCCGGCTGCACCTGCCGGACGTGGATTGACGCCGAAGCAGCGTCGCAAGCGCACGGTGTCCAAGGCGATTGCACATGCCGGATTCGTCGAGGTTCTGCCGCCGGTGTTCC
Source organism: Rhodococcus globerulus (assembly GCF_019334125.1). Classification (NCBI taxonomy): domain Bacteria; kingdom Bacillati; phylum Actinomycetota; class Actinomycetes; order Mycobacteriales; family Nocardiaceae; genus Rhodococcus; species Rhodococcus globerulus. Next base: position 1,157,471 of record NZ_CP079698.1, on the reverse strand, counting down.
TGCCCACCAACATCTTCGATGTCTGGGGACTCGGCAGCGACGATCCGCGTCGCAATACCAGCAAGGTGCTCAACCCGCTCGAGGCGGATCGCCCCGAACTTGCTACGACGCTCCTGCCCGGCTTGTTGGAGGTATTGGCTCGCAACACTTCTCGTGGCCAGCGGGATCTTGCGCTGTACGGCATTGCCCAGGTTGTGCTTCCGGGGCCTGACACCAAGCCTGTCGACGCATTGCCGGTCGACCGTCGCCCGACGGACGATCAGATCGCAAACCTGATTGCGTCACTGCCCGAGCAGCCGGTACACGTCGCCGCTGTGCTCAGTGGTTTGCGTGAGCTCAACGGCCCGTGGGGCCCCGGCCGTGCGGCAGAGGCATCGGACGCGTTTGCTGCAGTGCGCGTCATCGCAGCGGCAGCCGGCGTCGAGGTTGAACTGCGTGCGGCGCAGTATCTGCCGTGGCATCCGGGTCGTTGCGCCGAGGTTCTTGTCGACGGCAACGTTGTCGGGCATGCCGGCGAATTGCATCCGGCTGTTCTCGAGCGTGCTGGACTGCCCGCTCGCACCTGCGCACTGGAAATCGATCTGGACGCGCTGCCGTTGGTCGAGAACCTGCCCGCTCCGCGTGTGTCGCCGTTCCCGGCTGTTCTGCAGGACGTGGCCGTCGTTGTCGACCGCAACGTTCCGGCCGCCGAGGTTCAGGAAGCTCTACGCGTCGGCGGCGGCGAGCTTCTCGAAGACATTCGTCTTTTCGACGTGTTCGAGGGCGAGCAAGTTGGTGAGGGCCGCAAGTCGCTGGCGTTTGCACTTCGCTTCCGCGGCGTGGATCGCACCCTGACCGAGGACGAGGCCAGTGCCGCGCGTGACGCAGCAGTAGAGGCAGCGTCCAAGGCTGTAGGCGCGCAGATGCGCGGCTAGCAGCACGAGTTGTCAAGGGACCCGAGGCCACAGCGCCTCGGGTCCCTTTCTCGTTCAGTCGGATTCGAGAATGTTCAGGCTTCTCGGGGAAGCCAGACATCCGGCGCGATGGTGCCCGTCCGGCGACCCTGCTGGTCGAGTACGTGACCGAGCAGTTTGCGGAGGTAGAGGACGATCGAGCGTTCCCCGATATGCAATTCGGGGCACTCCCTGCGTATTCGGATCTCGAAGGCGTCGAGTTCTGCGGGCGAATGCAGCCACAATTGCACCACCAGATTCTCGCTACCCACGACGGCAAAACAATTCCGCACCTCGGGTGCTCGGCTCAGGAGCCGACCAACCATGTCCAGATGCTCGGCGTCGACACGGCACCACAGGGTTGCGAGTATCGGTAGTCCCGCGACGGGCCGGGCGAATTCGCACCGCAATGCCACCAAACCTGATGAGGTCAGACGGTCGATTTGCCGTTTGCAGGCGGCGGGGCTGATGCCGATCGAATCGGCAAGTTCCCGCATCGGGGTGCGCCCGTCGTGAGCGAGCGTGGTCAGAAGTGTGCGGTCTTGTTCCGACACGGCGGCTACTCGCGAAGGTGAGCGTCGCCCACGCGATTCGCCGGCAGCAAGGATGCCGCGCTCGGATGGGGCAAGTGCGTTGAGTCGCCACCGGCCGCCCTCGGTGAACCAGCGCGTGATGATCGACGTTCGCAAGCCTTGCACGCCGTCGATCGTGGCGATCTGCTGGGAGATGAATTGCGACATCGATGCCAGATCCGGTGTTCCGGCAGTGACCAGGAGATCGGCTCTGCCCGTAGAGATTTCGATGGTCACCGCGTGGGCCAACGTCGTCAGGCGATCGGCGACGGCATCGAGTTGTGCCGGTGCGCAGTCGATTTCGACTGCAGCTGTCACGATAGCGTCGAGGACGCGAGGTCCAGGGGTAACTGTTACCCAGGCCAACGCGGAGTCGGAGAGCCGGTTCCACCGTCGGGCGATTGTCGCAGCATCCAGTTCGAGTGGCCCGGCCAGTGAGAGCCATGTGGAGCGCGGGGCGAGTTGAAGCGCATTGATTATCCTCAAGTCGATTTCATCGATAAACAGACCTTTGTCGGCATAATCAGCACTCATTCCGTCATTATCCGGCATATCGGCGTTAATTTCGGACTATCTGCCACTCTCGAGCGACAGGAAGAATCTGCGTCGAGCAGGCCGGGTGGACGGAAACAACGGATGAGCACAGAGAACAAGTACGCGGTGATCGGTGCGGGACCGTCGGGTTTGGCCGGGGCTCGTAACCTTGATCGGGCCGGTATCGAGTTCGACGGTTTCGAGAGCCACGATGATGTCGGTGGTCTCTGGGACATCGACAACCCGCACAGCACCGTGTACGAATCGGCCCACCTCATCTCGTCGAAAAGCACTACTGCGTTCACGGAATTTCCGATGGCGGATTCGGTGGCCGACTATCCCAGCCATGTGGAACTCGCGGAGTATTTCCGCGACTATGCCGATGTCCACGACCTCCGAAAACACTTCAGCTTCGGAACCACCGTCGTCGAGGTCACGCCGACGGACTCGCTGTGGCAGGTGACTTCCCGCGGGCGAGACGGGGAGATCACGTCCGCGAAGTATCGGGGCGTGATCATCGCCAACGGAACGTTGTCCAAGCCGAATATGCCCACGTTTCGCGGGCAGTTCAGCGGAGAACTCCTGCATACGAGCGAATATCGGAGCGCAGAGGTTTTCCGCGGCAAGAGGGTACTGATCATCGGGGCGGGAAACAGTGGGTGCGATATCGCCGTCGATGCGGTTCACTACGCAGATTCCGTGGATCTGAGTGTCCGGCGCGGATACTACTTTGTACCGAAGTACCTGTTCGGGCGTCCGTCGGACACGCTGAACCAGGGAAAGCCGTTGCCGCCGTGGATCAAACAACGACTCGACACGCTGGTACTCAAACAGTTCACAGGCGATCCGGTGCACTTCGGGTTTCCGGCGCCCGACTACAAGATCTACGAGTCTCATCCGGTGGTGAACTCGCTGATCTTGCATCACGTGGGACACGGCGACGTGCAGGTTCGCGCTGACATTGACGGGTTCGACGGGGACAGTGTCCATTTTGTCGACGGATCGGTGTCGGATTACGACCTCGTGATGTGTGCGACCGGCTACCACCTCGACTACCCGTTCATTGCCCGCAAGCATCTGGATTGGGCAGGGGCAGCACCGGATCTGTTTCTCAACGTCGCAAGCCGACGTCACGAGAATCTGTTTGTTCTCGGGATGGTCGAAGCATCGGGCCTGGGGTGGCAGGGCCGCTTCGAGCAGGCCGAGATGGTCGCGAAGCTGATCAAAGCGCGAACCGACGCTCCCGCGGCAGCCCGAGAATTCGACGCGGCCGCAGCTGGTCCGCCGCCCGATTTGTCCGGGGGATATCGATATCTGACGTTGGGCCGGATGGCCTATTACGTGAACAAGGATGCCTACCGCGCGGCGATCAAGCGTCATATAGGTCTGCTCGACACAGCATTGACGGAAGGCGGGCAGTGATGCCGATCGACGAGGTGGTTCTCAACTTCAATCCTGGGTCCTTGATGATTCTCAACGTGGTTCTGGCCGCGATCATGCTCGGGATCGCACTCGACACGTCGGTCGACGACTTCCGTCGTGCGTTGACCAAACCCAAGGCGATGGCGGTGGGCATCGCCGCGCAATTCGTACTGCTACCCGCCGTGACATTTGTTCTGACACTGGTTCTTTCGCCGGCTCCGTCGGTTGCGCTCGGCATGATATTGGTGGCGTGCTGCCCACCAGGCAACATCTCGAACGTCCTGACCCACCGCGCCGGCGGCGACGTCGCACTGTCGGTGTCGATGACGGCTGTGTCGAACGTGCTCGCGATCTTCCTGATGCCGCTCAACTTTGCCTTCTGGGGGAGCAGACGCCCGGAGACCGACGCGCTGCTGGCGTCGGTGAACCTGAACGCCCTCGAGATGGTCGTGCAGATCGCGCTGATCATCGGGGTGCCGTTTGTCATCGGAATCTGGGCTGCCCGGAAGTTTCCGGAACTGGCCGCGAAGGCCCAACCCTGGGTGAAGAACGGCGCACTGATCGCACTGCTGATTTTCATCGTGGCAGGAGTGGCGGGCAACGCGTCGTACTTCGTCGACTACATCGGTGTGGTGCTGATCGCGGTGTTCCTGCACGATGCTGTTGCGCTCGGCCTGGGATACGTGTGCGGTGTCGCGACAGGGTTGAACGAATACAGCCGTCGCGCAGTCTCGTTCGAAGTCGGTATCCGCAACGCAGGACTCGGGCTTGGGTTGGTGTTCACCTTCTTCGACGGCCTCGGCGGCATGGCAATTGTTGCCGGCTGGTGGGGGATCTGGGACATCATCGCAGGATTGGCGCTCGCAACTCTGTGGTCGAAACGGCGAATCCGAACGGAGGTAGCAGCGTGACCACTGCACTGATTACAGGTGGAAACGGCTTCCTCGGTACTGCAGTCGTCGACGCATTGACGGCGCAAGGCGTCACAGTCGTCAGCGCGGATCTATCTGTGCCCGAGGTGGCCGCAGACCACGTGCGCCGAGTGCACGCGGACGTCCGCAACGCTACGGAGTTGGCCGAAGTGTTTGCCGAGCACCGGCCGGACGTCGTGGTTCACCTTGCGTCCATCGTCAATCCGGGCAAGCACACCACCGCGGAACAGGAGTATCGCGTCGACGTCGACGGGACGCGGAATGTGCTTGCTGCCTGCGTCGAATTCGGCGTGCGACGAGTGGTTGTGTCGTCGTCCGGTGCGGCCTACGGCTATCACGCCGATAATCCGCCGTGGATCACCGAGGATGTCGCGGTCAGGGGCAACGACGCATTCACCTACAGCCGCCACAAGCGACTCGTCGAGGAAATGCTGGCCGAATATCGAATCGTGCACCCGGAACTCGAGCAGGTGATCTTCCGTATCGGCACGATCCTCGGGGAGACGGTGAACAACCAGATCACCGCACTGTTCGACCGCCCTCGACTTCTCAAGGTCGCCGGTAGTGACAGTCCATTCGTATTTGTCTGGCACACGGACGTGGCGGGGGCCTTTGCCGAAGCGGTGACGGGCGATCAGGTCGGCATTTTCAACGTTGCCGGTGACGGAGCGTTGACGGTCGACGATCTGGCAGCACAGATGGGAAAGGGAACTCTGACACTGCCGGCGTGGTTGTTGCGCGGCGTTCTGCGCGTCGGACGGCGTCTCGGTGTCACGGAGCACGGTCCGGAACGGGTCGGTTTTCTCCAGTTCCGGCCGGTTCTCGACAATCGGCGACTCAAGGAGCAGTTCGGTTACGTTCCCTCGTATTCGAGCCAGGAGGCGTTTACCGCGTATCTCGCGTCACGCTGACGCTCCTGGCGGCCGCCGTGGAAGGATCGAGGTTGTCCGTCGGCGTTTTCGAGAAGGGACTGACGATGACCGAGCACGGTGGTTCTGTACACGATGGTTCTGTGCACGATGTGGTCGAAGCTGCACACGCACTCGACGACAAGGATTTTCTGGCTGTTATTCGTGCGGTCGCGGAACGTCGCCCCAGTTTGTCGGTCCTCCTCTCCGTCGTTGATGCGGCTGCTGCGAGTATCGACCAGAGTCGAGCAATAGCCGATTCAACGGCCGCCGACGCCGAGGTGGTGGAACTTCCCGACACCGTAGTGGAAGTTGACGAGATCATCGATGTCCCGGTGGTGGCCGTGAGCGGCGCAATAATCCCTGAAGCCGATTACACCCAGTCGGATTACACCGAAGCGGGAGTTCCTACCTTCGATCGTGTGCGGGAGAAGATCGAAGGACGATTCGGTACGTCGATCGGTTCGGCGGAGTTGGCGCACGAAAGTCCGGCGGGCAAGACCGTCGACGAGCAGTGGGACGAGCGTCAGAAGGCTGCGAAGGCCAAACTGGAGGAGATTCGGCGCTCGATGGGTAAATAACAACCGGGATAAGTAATTATGCATTCCCTTGCACGATGATGCATAATGATGTGTATGACTGAGGAGATACGCAAGCCGATCAGAGTCGCCGTCGCCGGTGCCAGTGGGTATGCCGGTGGTGAGGTTCTGCGTCTGCTTCTCGGACACCCCTCGTACGCCGACGGCAGCCTGGTGATCGGTTCGCTGACTGCCGGTGGAAACGCGGGTTCGACGCTCGGCGAGCATCACCCCCACCTTCTTCCGCTGTCGGCTCGGGTTCTGGAAGAGACCACGGTTGACATCCTGGCCGGGCATGACGTGGTGTTCCTGGGCCTTCCGCACGGAAACTCCGCGCAGTATGCCAAGGCGCTGCCCGAGTCGACGGTCATCATCGACTGCGGCGCGGACTTCCGGCTTCAGGACGGCGCGTTGTGGGAAAAGTTCTACAAGAGCCCGCATGCCGGAACGTGGCCGTACGGTCTTCCCGAATTACCCGGCAACCGTGAGAAGTTGATGGGCGCAACGCGTATCGCCGTACCGGGTTGCTACCCGACGGCCGCAAGTCTTGCCTTGGCACCCGCGGTTGCGGCCGGAATTGTCGGCTCGCACGTCAATGTTGTTGCCGTGAGCGGCACTTCGGGCGCCGGCCGGGCTCCCAAGGCTGATTTGCTCGGCTCCGAGGTGATGGGTTCGGCCCGTGCATACGGTGTCGGCGGCGTGCATCGCCACACTCCCGAGATCATCCAGAATCTGAAAGCTGCAGGCGGACAGGACATCAGCGTGTCGTTCACGCCCGTCCTCGCTCCCATGCCGCGCGGCATACTCGCAACCTGCACTGCCGCCACCACGGCGACCGAAGCGCAGGCGCGGGAAGTATACGAAAACGCCTACAAGGACGAGCCGTTCATCCATGTGCTGCCTGCCGGTGTCTTCCCGCAGACCGGCGCAGTGATCGGGTCCAACGCAGTACAGATCGGTATCGCCGTTGACAGCGACGCCGGTCAGCTCGTTGTGATTTCAGCAATCGACAATCTCACCAAGGGCACGGCCGGTGGCGCAGTGCAATCGATGAACCTTGCCCTTGGTCTACCCGAGACCGCAGGTCTCTCTACCGTGGGAGTAGCTCCGTGAGCACCGACAATCCGCAGCAGATCGACGGCGCAACCGAATCCGACGTCAAGCACGTCGCCGGGGGCCGCCTGCTGCGCACTCAGGGTGTGACGGCACCTGCCGGATTCCGCGGCGCCGGAATTGCCGCCGGTATCAAGAAGAGTGGCAAGTCCGACCTCGCGCTGGTGCTGAACGAAGGACCTGATCTTGCGGCCGCGGGCGTGTTCACCCTCAACAAGGTGAAGGCTGCGCCGGTTTTGTGGTCGCAGCAGGTGCTCACGACGGGCAAGCTGCGCGCAGTTGTGCTCAACTCCGGCGGTGCCAATGCATGCACCGGTGCCGGTGGATTTCAGGACGCGCACAAGACCGCCGAGGAAGTGGCGTCGGCGCTGAGCAACTGGGGCACCGAGACGGGCGCGATCGAGGTTGCCGTGTGTTCCACCGGACTTATCGGTGACCGGCTGCCGATGGACAAGCTGCTTCCCGGTGTCACCGAAGTAGTGCACGAACTTGCGGGCGGTATTTCCGGTGGTACGGACGCGGCGTACGCGATAATGACCACCGACACCGTGCCGAAGCAGGCGTCGCTGCACCACGCAAACAAGTGGAATGTCGGCGGCATGGCAAAGGGTGCAGGCATGCTCGCGCCCGCATTGGCGACGATGCTGTGTGTCGTCACGACCGATGCCGTTGCGACCGCTGAGCAGCTCGACACCGCGTTGCGCGCCGCAACCCACCTGAGTTTCGATCGCCTCGATGTCGACGGTGCCACGTCGACCAACGACACCGTGCTGTTGCTCGCGTCCGGTGCCAGTGGTGTTGCCCCCAGCCAGGACGAATTGAACGCTGCAGTGTTGGCAGTATGCGACGACCTCGCCGATCAGATGATGGCCGACGCCGAGGGTGTCACCAAGCGTGTGAAGGTGACGGTTCGCGGTGCGGCCTCCGAGTCCGACGCGCTGATCGGTGCTCGGACCATCGCGCGTGACAGCCTGGTCAAGACCGCGCTGTTCGGTTCCGATCCCAACTGGGGACGCGTCCTTGCTGCCGTCGGTATCGCGCCCATCGAACTCGATCCCGATCGAATCAGCGTGTCCTTCAACGGAAGTCCCGTCTGCATTGACGGCGTCGGTGCGCCGGGCGCGCGCGATGTCGATCTCAGTGGCATCGACATCGAACTCGATATCAACCTCGGGATCGGCGACGAGTCCGTGACGATTCGCACGACGGACCTGTCGCACGCGTACGTCGAAGAGAACTCGGCGTACTCCTCATGACCGATCTGTTGAGTTCGATCAGCGAACATCAGAAGGCACACGTCCTGGCCGGAGCGTTGCCGTGGCTACAGCGTTTCCGCGACAAGATCGTTGTCGTCAAATACGGCGGCAATGCGATGGTCGACGACGAACTCAAGACGGCGTTTGCCGCGGACATGGCGTTTCTGCGTACCGTCGGCATTCACCCCGTTGTGGTTCACGGCGGTGGACCGCAAATCAATGCCATGCTGGCCCGCCTGGGCATGAAGGGCGAGTTTCGTGGTGGATTCCGGGTCACGACACCGGAAGTCATGGACGTCGTCCGTATGGTGCTCTTCGGTCAGGTGGGCCGTGAGCTCGTCGGACTGATCAACGCGCACGGACCGTACGCTGTCGGAATTTCCGGCGAAGACGCCCACCTGTTCACAGCGACGCGTCGTACCGTTGCAGTGGAAGGCGAGCAGACCGATATCGGCCTGGTTGGCGACGTCACCACGGTCAACCCCGACGCGGTGCTTGATCTCATTGCGGCAGGACGCATTCCGGTGGTGTCGACAATCGCTCCCGACGTGGACGGCGTTGTTCACAACATCAATGCGGATACGGCTGCAGCGGCCTTGGCCGAAGCGATCGGTGCGGAGAAGCTGGTTGTTCTGACCGATGTCGAAGGGCTGTACACGGATTGGCCGGACCGCTCCTCGCTCGCGAGCGAAATCGACACCGACGCATTGGCACAGCTTCTGCCGAGTCTCGACGCGGGCATGGTGCCGAAGATGGAGGCCTGCCTGCGCGCTGTGCGAGGCGGAGTTCCGTCGGCGCACGTGATCGACGGACGGCTTGCGCATTCCGTTCTACTCGAACTTTTCACAGGTGAGGGCATCGGCACGATGGTTGTGCCCGGAGCCGACATCACCGAGCAGGGAGCCAACTCATGAGCACGATCGAATTGCAGCAGCGGTGGTCCGCTTCGCTGATGAACAACTACGGTGTACCTCGGGTAGCTCTCGTACGCGGCGAAGGCGCCGTTCTCACCGATGCCGAAGGTAAGCAGTACGTCGATTTCCTCGCCGGCATTGCCGTCAACATTCTCGGTCATGCGCATCCCGCAATCATCGAGGCTGTGACGGATCAGCTGTCGACCCTCGGGCACGTCTCCAACCTGTATGCGAGCGAGCCTGTCATCGAATTGGCAGAGCAGTTGCTCGGACATCTGGGCAATGTGTCCGGTCGGGCGTTTTTCTGCAACTCGGGTACCGAGGCCAACGAAGCCGCCTTCAAGCTCGCCCGCGCCACGGGACGCAAGAAGATCATCTCCGCCGAGAACTCCTTCCATGGCCGGACGATGGGTGCCTTGGCACTGACCGGTCAGCCGGCCAAGCGGGCGCCGTTCGAACCGATGCCTGCCGGCGTCGAATTCGTTCCCTACGGCGATATCGAGGCTCTCGACCGGGCTGTCGATTCCGATACCGCAGCAGTGTTCCTCGAACCGATCATGGGTGAAAGCGGCGTTGTCGTGCCGCCGGAGGGATACCTGGTCGAAGCTCGCCGGATCACGGCGGAGCGGGGCACTCTGCTGGTACTGGACGAGGTGCAGACCGGTATCGGCCGGACCGGCTGGTTCTACGCTCATCAGGCTGTCGGCATCGTTCCGGACGTCATCACTCTCGCGAAGGGGCTCGGCGGCGGAATGCCGATCGGCGCCTGCATTGCGACCGGCGCTGCGGCAGAGCTGTTCGGTCCCGGAAAACACGGGACGACGTTCGGTGGCAACCCGGTGTGCGCTGCGGCGGCACTTGCCGTGCTGAAGACCGTTGCGGACGAAGACCTGATCTCGCGCGCAGACAGCCTGGGCAAGTCCATCACCGCAGGCATCGAAGAACTGGGCCATCCGCTGGTCGACTACGTCCGCGGTTCCGGACTTCTGCTCGGTGTGGTGCTGACGCAGGACGTTGCGCCCGCAGTGGAAAATGCAGCACGTGAAGCCGGGTATCTTGTGAATGCAGCGAATCCCGGAGTCATCCGGTTGGCACCGCCGCTGATCCTCACCGACGAGCAGGCCGAGGCGTTTGTGGCGGCACTACCTGCCATTTTCGATCACGCATTATCGGCTGATCAGCCGGGGGAGAAGTGACTACCATGGTGAAACACTTTCTCAGGGACGACGATCTGACTCCTGCGCAGCAGGCCGAGGTCCTTGCCCTGGCTGCCGAGCTCAAGAAGAATCCGTTTTCGCGTCGCCCACTCGAGGGGCCGCGCGGCGTCGGAGTGATCTTCGAGAAGAACTCGACCCGCACGAGGTTCTCCTTCGAGATGGGCATCGCACAGATGGGCGGCCACGCCGTTGTCGTCGACGGTCGGAGCACGCAGCTCGGCCGCGAGGAGACATTGGCCGACACGGGACGCGTCCTCTCCCGTTACGTCGAAGCCGTGGTGTGGCGCACGTTCGGCCAGAAGCGCTTGGAGCAGATGGCAACGGGCGCAACGATTCCCATCGTCAACGCACTCTCCGACGAGTTCCATCCGTGTCAGGTCCTTGCGGATCTGCAGACGCTGGCCGAGCACAAGGGTGATTTGAAGGGTCTGAACCTCACCTACCTCGGTGACGGTGCAAACAACATGGCGCACTCGCTGATGCTCGGCGGCGTCACGGCCGGCATCAACGTCACGATCTGCGGTCCGGAGGGCTTCGAACCGGCACAGTGGATTCTCGACGCGGCACGTAAGCGGGCCGAGGAAACCGGCGCCACGATCACGGTTACCCGGGATCCGCAGAAAGCTGCCGCTGGTGCAGATGCACTCGTCACCGACGCGTGGACGTCGATGGGTCAGGAAAACGACGGTCTCGACCGGGTCGGTCCCTTCCGTCCGTACCAGATCAATGCCGACCTGCTGGCACTCGCCGACCCCAAGGCCGTTGTCCTGCACTGCCTTCCCGCACATCGAGGGGAAGAGGTCACCGACGAGGTGCTCGACGGCCCACAGAGTGTTGTGTGGGACGAGGCCGAGAACCGCTTGCATGCGCAGAAGGCCCTTTTGGTCTGGCTGCTCGAGCAGAGAACCGCAGGCGCGGCGTGAGCATCGCTCCTACTCGGGCCGGTCGCCAGTCGCGCATCATCGCGCTGCTGGCGGCGCACCCGGTTCGCAGTCAGACGGAACTTGCGTCGCTGCTGGGAGAAGAAGGCATCGAGGCGACACAAGCAACGCTCTCGCGTGACCTCGAAGAGCTGGGAGCGGTGAAACTCCGGGCAGCGGACGGCGGCGCTGGTGTGTATGTGGTGCCCGAGGACGGTAACCCCGTACGCGGTGTGTCAGGTGGTACTGATCGTCTGTCGCGACTGCTCGGAGAGCTGTTGGTGTCCACGGACTCCAGCGGAAACATGGCGGTACTCCGGACACCACCGGGGGCTGCGCACTACCTGGCGAGTGCACTTGATCGTGCCTCGCTGACCGATATCGTGGGGACTATCGCGGGGGATGACACCATCTTCGTGATGGCCCGGGAACCGCTTTCCGGAGCGGAACTCAGCGCCATGATCGAATCCCTCGCCTGACCCCTTATTCTTGATAGAAGATTTTCAACCGAAGGAGCACACACACCATGGCCGATCGCGTCGTACTCGCCTACTCAGGCGGGCTGGACACCTCTGTTGCCATCAGTTGGATCGGTAAGGAGACGGGCGCTGAAGTTGTCGCCGTCGCCATCGATCTGGGACAGGGCGGCGAGGACATGGAGGTCGTGCGCCAGCGCGCACTCGACTGCGGCGCAGTCGAATCCGTTGTCGTCGACGCTCGTGACGAGTTCGCGGACGAGTACTGCCTGCCCACCATCCAGGCCAACGCCCTGTACATGGATCGCTACCCGCTCGTGTCCGCGATCAGCCGTCCGCTGATCGTCAAGCACATCGTCGAAGCCGCACGCTCGCACGGCGGAACCATCGTCTCGCACGGTTGCACCGGCAAGGGCAACGACCAGGTTCGCTTCGAGGTCGGCTTCGGCGCCCTCGCGCCCGACCTCTCGGTCATCGCACCGGTTCGTGACTACGCGTGGACCCGCGAAAAGGCAATCGCCTTCGCGGAAGAGAACAACATCCCGATCAACGTGTCCAAGAAGTCGCCGTTCTCGATCGACCAGAACGTCTGGGGCCGCGCCGTCGAAACCGGATTCCTCGAGGATCTGTGGAACGCGCCCACCAAGGACGTCTACGACTACACCGAGGATCCGACGGCCAACTGGAACGCACCCGACGAGCTGATCATCAGCTTCGACAAGGGTCGCCCGGTTGCCATCGACGGCCGTCCGGTCTCCGTCCTCGAAGCCATCCAGGAACTGAACCGCCGCGCCGGCGCTCAGGGAGTCGGCCGTCTCGACGTCGTCGAGGACCGCCTCGTGGGCATCAAGAGCCGCGAGATCTACGAAGCTCCCGGTGCGATGGTGCTCATCACCGCTCACCAGGAACTCGAGCACGTCACCCTCGAACGCGAACTCGGTCGCTACAAGCGTCAGATGGAGCAGCGTTGGTCCGAGCTGGTCTACGACGGCCTGTGGTTCTCCCCGCTCAAGGATGCTCTCGACACGTTTGTGGAGAAGACGCAGGAACGCGTCACCGGCGACATCCGTCTCTTCCTGCACGGTGGAGCCATCACGGTCAACGGCCGTCGTAGCCCCGAGTCGCTGTACGACTTCAACCTCGCAACGTACGACGAGGGCGACAGCTTCGACCAGTCCGCATCGAAGGGCTTCGTCGAGATCCACGGTCTGTCGTCGAAGGTCGCCGCGAAGCGCGATCTGGGTCTGTAAAGAATGACTGCGCACGGTGTCGGAGACGCCCAAAAACACGGCACTAATGAAGGCGCGTTGTGGGGCGGGCGGTTCGAATCCGGACCGGCCGCCGCCATGGCGGCCCTGAGTAAGTCGACTCACTTCGACTGGGTTCTGGCTCCGTACGACGTGCGGGCGTCGCAGGCTCATGCTCGCGTGCTGAACAAGGCCGGTCTCCTCAGCGAAGCCGACCTTGCCACCATGCTCGACGGTTTGGAGCGCCTCGCCGCTGACGTCGCAAGTGGTGTCTTCGGGCCCAGCGAGTCCGACGAGGACGTGCACGGCGCACTCGAGCGCGGCTTGATCGAACGAGTCGGTCCCGAGGTCGGTGGGCGTCTGCGTGCCGGCCGTTCGCGCAACGACCAGGTGGCGACGCTGTTCCGTATGTGGCTCCGTGATGCGGTGCGCCGCGTTGCGGACGGAGTGCTCGACGTCGTCGACGCTCTTGCCACTCAGGCAGCTGCACATCCGGACGCAGTCATGCCGGGTAAGACGCACCTGCAGGCCGCTCAGCCCGTGTTGCTCGCGCATCACCTCCTGGCACATGCACATCCGTTGTTGCGTGACGTTGCGCGTCTGCGTGACTTCGACGTGCGAGCTGCGGTGTCCCCGTACGGTTCCGGCGCGCTCGCCGGTTCCTCGCTCGGGCTCGACCCCGAAGCCATTGCGGCAGAACTGAAGTTCGACAGCTCGGCGGAGAACTCGATCGATGCCACGGCGTCGCGCGACTTCGCTGCCGAGGCTGCGTTCGTGTTGGCGATGATCGGCGTCGACCTGTCGAGGATGGCCGAAGAGGTCATCATCTGGAGTACACCGGAATTCGGCTACATCACGCTCGCCGACGCGTGGTCGACCGGATCGTCGATCATGCCGCAGAAAAAGAACCCGGATGTTTCCGAGCTCACGCGCGGTAAGTCGGGTCGTCTGATCGGCAACCTCACGGGATTGTTGGCGACGCTCAAGGCGCAGCCCTTGGCGTACAACCGCGATCTGCAAGAGGACAAGGAACCGGTCTTCGATTCGGTTGCGCAACTCGAAATGTTGCTCCCGGCCATCACCGGCCTGGTGCAGACCCTCGAGTTCCACACCGAGCGCATGGCGGAGTTGGCTCCGGCCGGCTTCACACTGGCCACCGACATCGCGGAATGGATGGTTCGTCAGGGCGTTCCGTTCCGTGTCGCACATGAGGCCGCGGGCGCGTGTGTGCGTGTCGCCGAGGCTCGCGGCGTTGGACTCGAGGATCTGACCGACGAGGAACTGGCCGGAGTCGACGCGTCGTTGACGCCTGCTGTTCGGGAAGTGCTGACCGTCGAGGGCTCCATCGCCTCACGCAACGCACGTGGCGGAACCGCAGGTGTCCGGGTGGCCGAGCAACTGAACGGCGTACGCACGCTGGCTCAGTCGCTGCGAGAGTGGCCCCTCTAAATCAGTCATCGGTTGTCGGTGTTGTCGTACGCGGTCAGAGAGGATTTTTCCTCACTGGCCGCGTACGTGTTCTCGGGGGCAGTAGGCTTGTTTAGCTCGACACGAATGCGACAGAGTTTTTGACGCGAGTTACTTGGGAGTGAAATGGTGGGATTGAATTCCAAGTCGGTGCTGGGTCCGCTTCGGCGGGTGGTCGCGACAGCGCAGAACGGCCTGGAGGTTGTTCGTCTGGGTGGACTCGAGACGGATCTGACAACCTCGCCGTTCGAGAGCGTCGAACGTGCGCCGATGTACCGTCTGCGGCGGTATTTTCCCGACACCGATCCAGGGGAGACCGGTCCGCCGATCGTATTGGTCCCGCCGATGATGATGTCGGCCGGTGTGTACGACGTGACGCGCGATCAGGGGGCAGTCGGCATCCTGCACGAGATGGGACTTGATCCGTGGGTGGTCGACTTCGGTGAACCTGACGCACAGGATGGTGGCTGGGGCCGTAATCTTGCAGACCACATCATCGCGCTCAGTGAGATCGTCGATCACGTTCATCGGCATACCGGCAAAGACGTTCATCTGTCCGGGTATTCGCAGGGCGGAATGTTCGCCTACCAAGCTGCGGCATATCGGCAGAGCCGAAACATCGCCAGTCTCATCACTTTCGGAAGTCCCGTCGACACACTTGCGGCGCTCCCATTCGGTATTCCGGCCGGGATAGCCACGTGGGGAGCAGACTTCCTCGCGGATCACGTCTTCAACAGGCTGGCGGTCACGGGGTGGATGGCCCGGACAGGCTTCCAATTGCTCGATCCCGTCAAGACGCTCAAGTCGCGTGTCGACTTCCTACTGCAACTTCACGATCGTGAGGCACTCCTGCCGCGCGAACAGCAACGACGCTTCCTGGCGACGGAGGGATGGGTCGGCTGGTCCGGGCCCGCTGTTGCCGAACTGCTCAAGCAGTTTGTCGTGCACAACCGGATGATGTCCGGCGGGTTTGTCATCAAGGATCAAGCGGTGACGCTTGCGTCGATCACCTGTCCCGTTCTGGCATTTGTCGGCGAGGTCGACGACATCGGGCAGCCCCAAGCGGTCCGCGGGATCACGCAGGCAGCGCCGCGAGCTGACGTCTACGAATCAACCTTGCGCGCTGGTCATTTCGGCCTGGTCGTTGGTTCCGTCGCCGCAAATCACACGTGGCCGACAACAGGCGAGTTCGTGCAGTGGATCGAGCAGGGCGGAACACGGCCGGCACGCGTCGAGCGCATGCCGCAGGGCCCGTACCCCGAGGACGAGACCGGGGTGTCGATGAGCAATCGGATCATTCACACCGTGGCCTCGGTAGCCGAGGTCGGCGTCGGCGTGACCAAGGGCATCAGCGATCTGGCCAGCGGAGCATTGCGCGGGACTTTCGAATTGTCCGGCGAGGCTGCTCGGGCTCTGCCCAGGTTGGCCAGGCTCAATCAGATTCAGCCGCACACCAAGATTTCGCTCAGTGCGCTCTTGGCCGAGCAGCGCCGTAAGGCTCCGGCAGGGGAGTGCTTCCTCTTCGACAACCGGGTCCATACCTACGAAGCCGTCAACATCCGCATCGACAACGTTGTTCGCGGTTTGATTTCGGTTGGAGTGCGCCCGGCAGCGCACGTCGGCATTCTCATGGAGACCCGGCCGAGTGCACTCGCTGCTATCGCCGCGCTGTCGCGACTCGGAGCTGTTGCAGTCATGCTCCCACCGGGCGGCGACATTGCGACGGCGGTGAAACTCGGAAATGTCGATCGGATTATCACCGATCCGGAAAACGTTCAGGAAGTGCTCGCAGCTGGGCGTCCGGTACTGGTACTCGGCGGCGGTGACGCGCGTGGGTTGAGCGTGGATTCCGCGCACGACGTCATCGATCTCGAGCAGATCGACCCGACGACGGTCAGTCTGCCGGGTTGGTACAGGCCTGATCCGGGGATTGCGCGCGAACTTGCCTTCATCATCTTCGCGGAATCCGGTGGCCGACTCGAAGCCAAGCAGATTACCAACTACCGGTGGGCGTTGTCGGCATTCGGTACGGCCTCGGCTGCCGACCTCGACCGGGGCGATACCGTGTATTGCCTTGCGCCGCTCCATCATTCGTCAAGTTTGCTGGCGACAATCGGCGGCGCAATGGCAGGTGGCAGCCGGATCGCGCTGTCGAGGGGGCTGGACCCGGCTCGATTTGTCGAGGAGATCCATCGCTACGGCGTCACCGTGGTGAGCTACACGTGGTCGATGATGCGCCAGATTCTCGACGAGGATCTTCTCCTGCTCGACGGTACTCATCCCGTTCGGTTGTTCATCGGATCCGGAATGCCGCCGGGGCTGTGGAAGCGCACCACCGAGGCGTTCGATCCTGCTCAGATCCTCGAGTTCTACGCCTCAACCGAAGGTGACGTGATCCTCGCGAATGTGGCCGGATCGAAGATCGGGTGCAAAGGGCGTCCGTTGCCCGGTAGTGCGCGGGTGCGACTTGCGGCATACGACCCGCTCAGCGGCCGGATCCTCGAGAACGAGGACGGGTTTGTCCGCGAGTGCGCCGACGACGAGGTCGGGTTGTTGCTGGGTCGTGCAGGATTCAATGCCGATCTGTCCGGTGGTGCCATGCGCGGACTCTTCGAGGCCGGAGATTCCTGGATACCCACTGAAAACCTGTTCCGCCGTGATTCCGACGGCGACTACTGGCTGGTCGACCACAAGAACACGGTGATCTCGACTGTGCGTGGACCCGTCTTCACCGCTCCGATCGTCGACGCACTGTCGAGTGTCTCGCGGGTGGACCTTGCGGTGGCGTACGCGGTAGGTGAGGCACCGTTCCAGTTGGCTGTCGCCGCGGTGACCTGTTTGCCCGGCCGCAATTTCCGTGCCGCAGAACTCGCCGAGACGTTGGATCACCTCGACTTCGATGCGCGTCCTGACATCGTGCACGTGGTCGACGAGATCGCCGTTGGATCGTCGTTCCGGCCCAATCCCGCCGTGCTCGCAGCGGCCGGGCTTCCGGCTCCGGGACCGCGGACCTGGTATCTCGACTCCGAAACCCAGTCGTACAAGCGGCTGACCAAGGCAGTTGCGGCGCAATTGATGCCAACCAGGATGGGTACGGGTTCGCGGTGAGTATCGGCTCAGCAGGTAGCCTGAACCTGATCGGTTCGTGTTCGGTTCGAGAGGATAAACGTGGCTATTGATTCGACGTTGCTCAGCATTTTGGCCTGCCCGCAAGACAAGGGTCCACTGCTGTTGGTCGGGGACGAGCTGCTCTACAACCCTCGTCTGCGACGCGCATACCCGATCGAAAACGGTATCCCGGTATTGCTGATCGACGAAGCGCGCGATGTTGCAGACGACGAGCACGAGAAGTTGCTCGCGAAGGCAGAAGGTTAGATCGGTAGTTCGCCGGTAAGGTACCGCTGGAGGTTCGGAGCTACCAGCGGTACCAACGCGTCGACGCTCAGCGATTTCAGCGGTTCAAGCTCGAGAATGTAGCGAGTGACCAGGAGTCCAGCGATCTGCGACGCCACCAATTCGGCTCGAATAATTCCTGTCCCGGCCGGTGAATCCACCCGCGGGATGATGTCCCGCAGGACGATGTTCAGAAGGAAGCTCTGAATCAGTCGGGTTCCCTCGCCGGAAATGGCCGAGCGAAATGCGGCGAGAATGGCGGCCTGATGCTCCGATTCCCACACGCCGAGGACGGCAGTCAACAGGCTCGTACCCAGTTGGTCGCTTGTCGACGAATGAACCGGGGCCAGAACCTTCTTCGGATCCAGCGGTAGGGCGATTGCGGCGGTGAACAGTTGCTCCTTGCTGCCGAAGTAGTGATGTATCAGGGCCGGATCGACTTGGGCTTCGGTTGCGATGGCGCGGACCGTGGTTCGTGCAAATCCGTTTTGTGAGAATGCGCGTCTGGCGCTCGCGAGGATCTGCGTCCGGGTCTCGGACTTTCCCGGCCGCCGCCCCGGCCGCAACGGTATGTTGTTGCTGCTCATGGGGTTCGGCGGTCCAGCGTTGCAGCGGCTAGTGTGAGAGCGGCCGCGGCAAAGAGAGCCATCACCGCGAGGTCGCGCCACATTTGGCCGGTGGCATCGGCGTGTATCGATACCTGCTGAAGTGCGTCGACGGCGTAACTCAGAGGTAGGACGTTGCTGATCCATTCGAGCCAAGTCGGTAGCTGGTCGCGCGGAACCAGGAGTCCGCAGAGGAACAGCTGTGGAACCACGACCACCGGCATGAACTGAACGGCTTGGAACTCGGTCTTTGCGAAAGCGCTGGCCAACAGACCGAGCGCCACTCCGAGGATTGCGCCCAGTACGGCGATGACTATCACCCAGCCGAGGCTTCCGGCGATAGTGAGACCCAGAAACCCGAAGGCAACGGCACACGCGAGGGCCGCCTGGGCCGCAGCCGACAACGAAAACGCCGCGGCATATCCAGCGAGAAGGTCAAGTTTGCCCATCGGGGTGGTGAGTAGTCGCTCGAGGGTTCCGGAACTGCGCTCACGCTGCATTGCTATGGAAGTGACCAGGAACATCACGACAAAAGGCAAGATCCCGAGCATAGTGATGGCGACCCGTTGAAACAGCGGTACTGCGCCTGGCGCTGTCGGGACGTCGACGTAGAGGAAGTAGAGCAGGATCATCAACAGCGACGGAACCAACAAGATCATGGCAACTGTGCGGCGGTCCTGACGCAGTTGCATGAGAATGCGAACTGTCGTTGCTCCGAAGATGGTGACACTCATGATATTTCGCCTCCCACCGGCGAGGTACGGATGAGTTCCAGGAACGCGTCTTCGAGGCGTTCGCACCTGGTCTTCGCGCGAAGTTCGTCGGGCGTGAGTTGCGCAAGGAGGAAGCCGTCGCGCATCAGTATCAGTTCGGCGCAATGATCTGCTTCGTCCATGACGTGACTGGAGATCAACAGGGTAGTTCCGCCCTTGGCAAGTTCAGCGAATCTCTCCCAGAGTTCAACTCGAAGGACGGGGTCGAGTCCGACGGTCGGCTCGTCGAGAACCAGCAGATCGGGATCGGCAACCAAAGCACAGGCCAGTGACACGCGTCCGATCTGTCCGCCGGACAGGTCTGCGCTGATCTGGTCCGCGTAGCGAGTGAGCCCGACCGCGTCGATTGCGGTCCGAACATCGGCACCGGACTTTCCGTACAGCGATCCGAAGTACTGGACGTTGCGGGTGACAGTCAGGTCGCCGTAGACGCTGGGGGATTGGGTGACGTAGCCGACGCGTCGACGCAGTGCCGGTGTTCCGGCTTGATCACCGAGAACTCGTACGTCGCCGCTCTTGACGATCTGAGTTCCGACTATCGCTCGCATCAGTGTTGTCTTGCCGCAACCAGACGGGCCTAGTAGTCCGGTGACGGATCCGGCGGATACTTGCAGATCAATGGAGTGGAGAACCTCCTGCTTTCCACGGATGACGGTGAGTCCTCGGATGTCGATGGCAGGTGCTGTGGTCACGGTGAACCTCGATTCCGTTAATTCATCACATGTTGAATTGTGAAACCGGACGCGCCCCAGCGTCAAGGGGAAAGGCACAATCGAATGGTGAGCATCAAGCAGTTGGCGAGCGTGACTTCTCCGCTGGAGGCGGGACTGATCATTCTCGGTTCGACACTGTCAGTAGACGACGTCAGCTTTCGGATCGTCGAAGTGGAGGCATACGGCGGGGAGAAGGACGGACCGTGGCCGGACCCGGCAGCACATTCCTATCGGGGGCGGACGCCGCGTAATCGGGTGATGTTCGAGCGCGCAGGTTTGCTGTACGTGTACCGCAGCTACGGGATGCATTTCTGCATGAACATCTCGTACGGTCCGGCCGGAGTGGCCGGTGGAGTACTCCTCCGCGCAGCAGAGGTCGAAGCCGGCCACGATGTTGTCTCCGGCCGTCGTTCACCGGATCGTCCGCCCCGCGATTGGGCGCGCGGACCGGGAAATCTCGGGTCCGCAGCAGGAATTACGTTGGCGGACAACGGGGCTGATGTCTTCGATCGGGATTCACGAATTCGACTGGACCTGAGCGAGTCGGACAACTGGGTAGCGGGGCCCCGGGTCGGTGTCAGCTCGGCAGCGGAGATCCCGTGGCGGCTGTGGATTCCTGATTCGCCGGCGGTGTCGGCCTACCGTCGAAGCCCGCGAGCGCCCGCCCTTTCGTGAGGGTGGGATGATCGAGCCCGTGACTGAGAATATTCTCGACGAACTGACCTGGCGTGGGCTCATCGCCCAATCAACTGATCTCGACGCTCTGCGTAAGGATCTCGAGGCCGGACCGGTCACGCTCTATGCGGGGTTCGACCCCACAGGGCCGAGCCTGCACGCCGGACATTTGGTTCCTCTTCTTGCGCTCAAGCGTTTTCAGCGTGCCGGTAACCGCCCGATCGTTCTTGCCGGTGGCGCAACCGGTCTGATCGGCGACCCCCGCGACGTCGGGGAACGCACGATGAACTCGGCCGATACCGTCGCTGACTGGGCCGGACGAATCCGCGGCCAACTCGAACGATTTGTGGACTTCGACGATTCTCCGACCAGCGCCGTCATCGAGAACAACATGAACTGGACCGGCAATATGTCGGCCATCGACTTCTTGCGCGACGTAGGCAAACACTTCTCGGTGAATGTCATGCTCGCGCGTGACACCGTCAAGCGTCGTCTCGAATCCGACGGAATGTCGTACACCGAGTTCAGCTACATGCTGCTCCAGGCAAACGACTACCTGCACCTCCGACGCGATCTTGGCTGCACCTTGCAGGTGGGTGGCTCGGATCAGTGGGGCAACATCATCGCCGGCGTCGAACTCAACCGTCGCGTGGATGGCGAAAGTGTCCATGCGATGACCGTCCCGCTGGTGACCTCGGCTGACGGAAAGAAGTTCGGTAAGTCGACCGGCGGCGGCAGCCTGTGGCTCGATCCGGAAATGACCAGCCCGTACGCCTGGTACCAGTACTTCGTGAACACCGGCGACGCCGATGTCATCAAGTACTTGCGTTGGTTCACGTTCCTGAGTGCAGAGGAATTGGCAGAACTCGAGACTGCTACCGCAGAACGCCCGCATGCTCGAGAGGCACAGAAGCGTCTTGCGGCGGAGATGACGACATTGGTTCACGGCGAGCACAACACACGGTCAGTGGAGTTGGCCAGCCAGGCACTGTTCGGAAAAGCTGAGCTGACGGAGCTCGACGAATCCACTCTGGCCGCTGCGTTGAAGGAAGCCTCGGTCAGTGAACTGGCACCGGGGGAGCCGCGGACGATCGTCGACCTTCTTGTCGCCAGCGGATTATGCGAAAGCAAGGGCGCTGCTCGGCGCGCTGTGAAGGAGGGTGGCGCATCGGTGAACAACCAGAAGGTGTCAGCTGAGGACTGGGAGCCGGCCGTCACGGATCTCCTACACGGCAGCTGGTTGGTTGTACGACGCGGAAAGCGCAACTTTGCCGGCGTGAAAGTACTGGCGAACTGACGTGTGTGGGGTCACAGTTGCCTAAAGTGACTCCTGAGCCCGCTGGTGGCTCGCCTGCAAGCGAGCTACCAGCGGATTTAACACAATGATCATCCGCGACCTGGGAGTTTGACGCTCCGTTTTCCGTCGCGTAACTTTATCCAAGTCAGAGCGACACGGACACCAACCCCGACCGAGAGGCCGGGGACACGCGGTAGGACGAAGTCGGAGACAAGCACTTGCATCGGGAACTTGCTTCCCGGTGGTGCATAAGCTAAGATTGTAACCCTTGCCCCGGAGCATTCGACACTGGTTGATGCGAAGGTGTGCACGTGTTCTTTGAGAACTCAACAGTGTGTCGATGAATGTCAGTGCCAAATTATTTGGTACTTCACATGTCGAATGATGTTCCGGGCCTTCGGGTTTCGGTTCTGATGTTCGGGGTGTGAGTATTTTTCGTCGGTGATTGTTCATTCTTCCGTCTGAATGGTTGCCGACATATTTTTTGCTAGTTGAGTTTTTTTGCTAGTGATTTGACTCTTTTTGTC
>NZ_CP079698.1:0-1132500 GCF_019334125.1 Rhodococcus globerulus | reverse complement strand
TAGTACCTGAAACCGTGCGCTTACAATCCGTCAGAGCCTTTGCACACTTCGGTGTGGGGGGTGATGGCGTGCCTTTTGAAGAATGAGCCTGCGAGTTAGTGGCATGTCGCGAGGTTAACCCGTGTGGGGTAGCCGTAGCGAAAGCGAGTCCGAATAGGGCGATCATAGTGGCATGCTCTAGACCCGAAGCGGAGTGATCTACCCATGGCCAGGTTGAAGCGACGGTAAGACGTCGTGGAGGACCGAACCCACTTAGGTTGAAAACTGAGGGGATGAGTTGTGGGTAGGGGTGAAAGGCCAATCAAACTCCGTGATAGCTGGTTCTCCCCGAAATGCATTTAGGTGCAGCGTCGCGTGTTTCTCACCGGAGGTAGAGCTACTGGATGGTCTAGGGGGCCCACAAGCTTACCGAAATCAGCCAAACTCCGAATGCCGGTGAGTGAGAGCGCGGCAGTGAGACTGCGGGCGATAAGGTTCGTAGTCGAGAGGGAAACAGCCCAGATCGCCAGCTAAGGTCCCTAAGCGTGTACTAAGTGGAAAAGGATGTGGGGTCGCGAAGACAACCAGGAGGTTGGCTTAGAAGCAGCCACCCTTGAAAGAGTGCGTAATAGCTCACTGGTCAAGTGATCCTGCGCCGACAATGTAGCGGGGCTCAAGTACACCACCGAAGCTGCGGCATTCACGCAATAGCCCCCAGTTGATCCAAGGATTTTCTGGCAGGTGTGTGGATGGGTAGGGGAGCGTCGTGTGGCCATGGAAGCGGCAGGGTGACCTAGCCGTGGAGGCCACACGAGTGAGAATGCAGGCATGAGTAGCGAAAGACGAGTGAGAAACTCGTCCGCCGAATGACCAAGGGTTCCTGGGCCAGGTTAATCCGCCCAGGGTGAGTCGGGACCTAAGACGAGGCCGACAGGCGTAGCCGATGGACAACGGGTTGATATTCCCGTACCCGTGTGAACGCGCCCATGGTGAATCAGTGATACTAACCGTCCTGAAGCCACGAGAAGACCTTCGGGTCTCGAGTTGGTGGATGCACGGGACCTGATCTGGTAGTAGCCAAGCGATGGGGTGACGCAGGAAGGTAGCTGGGCCGGTCAGTGGTAATACCGGTGTAAGCGTGTAGGGCGTGACCTAGGCAAATCCGGGTCGCATATAAGCCTGAGACGTGATGCGTAGCCGATTGAGGCGAATTCAGTGATCCTATGCTGCCGAGAAAAGCCTCTAGCGAGCTTTCACACGGCCCGTACCCCAAACCGACACAGGTGGTCAGGTAGAGAATACTAAGGCGATCGAGATAACTATGGTTAAGGAACTCGGCAAAATGCCCCCGTAACTTCGGGAGAAGGGGGGCCCTGTCTGGTGACGACATTTACTGTCTGAGCTGGGTGGGGCCGCAGAGACCAGTGAGAAGCGACTGTTTACTAAAAACACAGGTCCGTGCGAAGTCGTAAGACGATGTATACGGACTGACGCCTGCCCGGTGCTGGAAGGTTAAGAGGACCGGTTAGTTCTTCGGAGCGAAGCTGAGAATTTAAGCCCCAGTAAACGGCGGTGGTAACTATAACCATCCTAAGGTAGCGAAATTCCTTGTCGGGTAAGTTCCGACCTGCACGAATGGCGTAACGACTTCTCAGCTGTCTCAACCGTAGACTCGGCGAAATTGCATTACGAGTAAAGATGCTCGTTACGCGCGGCAGGACGAAAAGACCCCGGGACCTTCACTACAGCTTGGTATTGGTGTTCGGTTCGGTTTGTGTAGGATAGGTGGGAGACTGTGAAACGGTGACGCCAGTTATCGTGGAGTCGTTGTTGAAATACCACTCTGATCGAATTGGACCTCTAACCTCGGACCATGATCTGGTTCAGGGACAGTGCCTGGTGGGTAGTTTAACTGGGGCGGTTGCCTCCCAAAATGTAACGGAGGCGCCCAAAGGTTCCCTCAGCCTGGTTGGCAATCAGGTGTCGAGTGCAAGTGCACAAGGGAGCTTGACTGTGAGACTGACAGGTCGAGCAGGGACGAAAGTCGGGACTAGTGATCCGGCACCGGCAAGTGGAAGCGGTGTCGCTCAACGGATAAAAGGTACCCCGGGGATAACAGGCTGATCTTCCCCAAGAGTCCATATCGACGGGATGGTTTGGCACCTCGATGTCGGCTCGTCGCATCCTGGGGCTGGAGTAGGTCCCAAGGGTTGGGCTGTTCGCCCATTAAAGCGGCACGCGAGCTGGGTTTAGAACGTCGTGAGACAGTTCGGTCTCTATCCGCCGCGCGCGTAAGAAACTTGAGGAAGGCTGTCCCTAGTACGAGAGGACCGGGACGGACGAACCTCTGGTGTGCCAGTTGTTCCGCCAGGAGCACCGCTGGTTAGCTACGTTCGGAAGGGATAACCGCTGAAAGCATCTAAGCGGGAAGCCTGTTCCAAGATGAGGTTTCTCACCCCCTCGAGGGGGTAAGGCCCCCGGCAGACCACCGGGTTGATAGGCCAGAACTGGAAGTACAGTAATGTATGCAGGTGACTGGTACTAATAGGCCGAGGACTTACCACAAAGAAGCTACGCGTCCACTGTGCGGTATCTGAAACAACACACAGATACCTTGAATTCGATTCCCCATCATTCACCGACACTTGTCGGTGGATGTGTGGAGGATCTGGTTCACGGTTAGTTACTGTGACAGTTTCATAGAGTTACGGCGGTCATAGCGAAGGGGAAACGCCCGG
The DNA here is from genome assembly GCF_019334125.1 of Rhodococcus globerulus. NCBI lineage: Bacteria > Bacillati > Actinomycetota > Actinomycetes > Mycobacteriales > Nocardiaceae > Rhodococcus > Rhodococcus globerulus. Next base: position 1,129,783 of record NZ_CP079698.1, on the reverse strand, counting down.
TCCCATTCCGAACCCGGAAGCTAAGCCCTTCAGCGCCGATGGTACTGCACTCGACAGGGTGTGGGAGAGTAGGACACCGCCGAACACCCGTTAACCGAAAGGGGACCCAACATACTGGGTCCCCTTTCGTGCGTTGTATGAAAGGAAAGACTGTGTCGGAGAATGGCGACGAGCGTCGGTCCTTCCGTGGGGGAGGAGCGCCTCGTTCAGGTGGCCCCCGTCGTGACAACGACGGGCGTGGTCCCCGAAGCAGCGGTGGCGGCGACCGCCGCAGCGGCGGAGACAGAAGCGGCGGATCGCGTCGTGGCGGCGAGGGTGGATTTACCCCTCGTGGACGCGACGGTGACCGCAATCAGCGTCAGGCAGCACGCCCTGACGAACCCGATCTACCAGACAACGTAGAACCGACCGAACTTGATCCGGCTGTTCGTCGTGATCTGCTGAGCTTGGACAAGGACAACGCCAACACAGTTGCGCGTCACCTCGTCATGGCCGGCAAGTTGGTCGACGAAGATCCGGAACTTGCACTGCTCCATGCCCGTGCTGCCCGTCAGCGCGCCGGCCGAATCGCGGTTGTTCGTGAAGCTGCCGGAATCACTGCGTATCACGCCGGTGAATGGGCTGAAGCATTGTCCGAGCTGCGTGCAGCTCGTCGTATGGCCGGCGGTCCTGGACTTATTGCAGTGATGGCTGACTGCGAACGCGGATTGGGTCGCCCCGAGCGGGCGATCGAACTCGGTCGTAGTGACGAAGCCAAACTGCTGTCGGGTGATGAAGCGTCGGAGCTTCGGATGGTCGTAGCAGGCGCCCGGATGGATCTCGGCCAGTTCGATCAGGCCGTTGTCACCTTGCAGACTGCCGATCTTGATGCAAAGCGCACCGGTGCGTCTGCTGCCAGGCTGTTCTACGCCTACGCCGACGCACTTGTTGCGGCCGGCCGCGTCGAAGACGGTCTGAAGTGGTTCCTCAATGCTGCAGCAGCAGATCTCGAGGGCGATACGGATGCAGAAGAGCGGGTGGCGGAGCTGTCCGGAGAAGATCTGTGACGGTTCTTCGCAGCCAGTACGACGTACTTCTGCTCGATCTCGACGGGACGCTCTACGCGGGCGCTCACGCGATTCCTGGTACCCAGAGTGCTCTGGGCCAGGGATCGCAAGCGCTCTACTACGTGACCAACAACGCGAGCCGGTCGCCGTCGGACGTGTCTGCGCATCTGACCGAACTCGGCTTCGATTCTGTCGACGACCGGGTTGTGACAAGTTCACAGACGGCTGCCCGTTTGCTTGCCGAACGGGTCGCTCCCGGGTCTGCGGTCCTTGTTGTCGGCACCGAAGCGCTTGCCGACGAGGTGACTCGGGTCGGACTGCGTCCGGTTCGTGAGTTCGCCGAATCTCCAGTTGCCGTCGTACAGGGGCATTCGACCGCAACCGATTGGTCGATCCTCGCCGAGGCGTGCCTCGCTATTCGCGCAGGCGCACTGTGGGTGGCGGCCAATCTCGACACCACGCTGCCTTCCGAGCGTGGTTTGGTGCTCGGAAACGGTTCGATGGTCGCGGCGCTGCGCGCAGCGACCAAGGTAGAACCATTGGTGGCCGGCAAGCCCGCGGCCCCGCTCATGAACGATGCATTGCTCCGCAGCGGTTGCACTAAACCGTTGGTCGTCGGCGATCGCCTCGATACGGATATTGAAGGCGCGCATGCTGTTTCGATTGATTCACTGCTTGTTCTGACCGGTGTCAGCACGCCCACTGATGTTCTGCGCGCTCCACTCGAACAGCACCCCACCTACATTGCTGCAACCCTGGACGCACTGAACCAGCCTGCCGCATTGTCGAAGGTCGGCACCGACTCGAAGTGGACCATCTCCGCGTCCGGGACGGCACTGGTCGTGGACGGACCCATGGTGGGGGACGAGACGTCGCTGCTGCGCGCACTCGCTCCCGTGGCATGGGAACATCCGGCATTCGAAACCGTCGAGGCATCGGACGCCGATGTGCAACGCGTCGTAGATTCGTGGTTGGCGTAAATTCTCGCAAGAGTGTTCGACTCGCGGGGTGGGGATGTGTGCGCAACCAATGGTCATGCACTAGCGTTGTGCGCGATGAGCACCCCGATATCGAACAATAAAAACACGAGCCCTGGCACTGGTGTGCCTGGGCCGTCGCGAGGTGTGGACCCGGAGCGTATTCGGTCCGACGTCGACGCTTTGCTCGTGAGTCTCGGGCAACTCGATCAGGATCCGAACGATCAGCACGGAGCAGGCGTGATTCCACACAAGGCGCAATTACTGGAACAAGCACACGAGGTGCTGGTCCAAGCACTGGCGTCTGTGGACAGGGTCTGACATGGCACGTAGAGCACGCGTCGACGCTGAACTCGTTCGTCGTGGATTGGCACGTTCACGCGATCACGCACAAGAGTTGATCTCGGCCGGCCGGGTCCTCATCTCGGGCGCCGTTGCCACCAAACCAGCTACGGCCATCGAAGCCGGAACACCGCTGCGCGTGGTCGAGGTCGAGCAGGAAGTCTCTTGGGCCTCCCGCGGAGCACACAAACTGATTGGCGCTCTTGATACTTTCGGCGAATCAGGGCTGAGCGTCGAGGGGCGTCGCTGTCTGGACGCCGGTGCCTCGACCGGTGGATTTACCGACGTTCTGTTGACCCGCGGTGCCAAAGAAGTGGTTGCCGTCGACGTCGGATACGGCCAATTGGTGTGGCGACTGCAGTCGGACGAGCGGGTTCACGTCATCGACCGCACCAATGTCCGCGCCATCGACGCCGAAACCATCGGCGGGACCGTCGACATGGTTGTTGCCGACCTCTCGTTCATCTCTCTCAAACTTGTACTCCCGGCATTTGTCGCGTGCACCGCAGACGGCGCCGATCTTGTTCCGATGGTGAAGCCGCAGTTCGAGGTCGGCAAGGATCGAGTCGGGGCAGGTGGGGTTGTTCGTGACCCTGAGCTTCGGATTTCCGCTGTCCTCGAAGTGTCCGAAGCTGCCGCCAAGGTGGGCCTGCGTACCGCCGGTGTTGTTGCGAGTCCGCTGCCCGGCCCGTCCGGAAACGTCGAGTACTTCCTGTGGCTCAAGAAGGAAACCGAGCCGCAGGAGCCGGCTGACGATGCGCCGTCGGTCGAGGATCTTATCCGCAGAGCTGTAGAGGAAGGTCCGCAGTGAATGCAACTGCCGGGGGTGAGTCACGCGAAATTCTCCTGGTGGCACACCCGGGTCGCCGTGATATCGCCGAAACTGCCAGACGCGTCGGAAAGATCTTCGAGAGCGCGGGCATTGGCCTGCGGGTGCTGGTCGACGAAGCTGACAGCTCGCGTATCGAGGCAATGACTGCGCCTGAGGGATTCTCGGCGCCGGATCTTGATGTGACAGTTGTTCACCCAGGTCCCGAAGCGGCAGTCGGCTGCGAGATGGTTCTGGTTCTCGGCGGCGACGGCACCTTTCTCCGTGCCGCTGAGTTAGCTCAGGAAGCGTCGATTCCGGTTCTCGGAATCAACCTCGGACGCATCGGGTTCCTGGCGGAGACCGAGGCCGAGCATCTCGAAGAGGCTCTCGCGCAGGTAGTCCGCAAGGAATACCGCGTGGAACACCGCATGACGTTGGACGTCGTGATTCGCGTCGATGACGAGATCATCGATCGCGGGTGGGCTCTCAACGAGGCGAGTATCGAAAACCGCTCGCGTCTGGGTGTTCTCGAAGTGGTTCTCGAAGTTGACGGGCGGCCGGTGTCGGCATTCGGCTGCGACGGTGTGCTGGTGTCCACGCCGACGGGATCGACGGCCTATGCGTTTTCTGCCGGTGGTCCGGTGGTGTGGCCGGAACTCGAAGCGCTACTTGTGGTTCCGAGCAACGCTCACGCACTGTTCGCGCGTCCACTCGTCACCAGTCCGGAGTCTCTGATTGCGGTGGAGACCGTTGCCGGCAGTCACGACGGGTTGGTGTTCTGCGACGGTCGCCGCACGCTGGAACTGCCTGCGGGCGGACGCGTCGAGATTGTTCGGGGTGCGACTCCGGTCAAGTGGGTACGACTGGATTCGGCGCCGTTTGCCGATCGGATGGTGCGAAAGTTTGAATTGCCGGTGACCGGTTGGCGGGGAAGGAAGCCTTAAAACGTGCTCGCAGAGATCCGAATCGACAGCCTGGGTGTGATCTCCGAGGCGTCAGCGCAATTCCACGAGGGATTGACCGTCCTGACCGGTGAGACCGGTGCGGGTAAGACGATGGTTGTCACCAGCCTGCACTTGCTCAGTGGTGCGCGAGCCGATGCCGGGCGGGTGCGTCTGGGCGCCTCCCGCGCAGTTGTCGAGGGCAGGTTCGTCACGGACTTGTCGCCGGCGTCGGAACGAGAGATCGCACGGATCCTCGAGTCGTCCGGAGCCGAGCGTGACGAGGACGGCAGCATCATCGCGGTCCGGACCGTCGGTAGCGACGGACGATCGCGAGCGCATCTCGGTGGTCGCAGCGTTCCGGCCGGTGTGCTCTCGGAGTTCACCGACCCGTTGTTGACGGTGCACGGTCAGAACGATCAGCTCCGACTGCTTCGTCCCGACCAGCAGCGTAATGCTCTGGATCGCTTCGGCGACAAGACAATCGGAACGCTCCTGACGCGCTACCGGAAGCATCGCCGTGAATGGCTCGACGCTCGTTCGGAACTGATCGAACGCACATCCAAGGCCCGCGAACTGGCGCAGGAAGCAGATCAGCTGACCTTCGCGCTCAACGAAATCGACGGTGTTGCACCGGAACCGGGCGAGGACGCCACCATCGTGGCAGAGGTTCGGCGTCTCAGTGATCTGGATTCGCTGCGCTCGGCAGCCGAGGAAGCGCATGCGGCACTCGCCGGTAGCGACGACATGGCCAGTGCTGATGTCGGAGTCTCGCCCGCACTGGATCTGATGTCGGAGGCCAGGGCGCGGATCGAGTCCGTCGTCGATTCCGATTTGGACGGATTGGGTGCGCGGCTGGCCGATGCCATCGCGGTTGTCACCGATGTAGCCGGCGATCTCAATACCTACCTCGCTGCATTACCGTCTGATCCGGGTGCTCTGAACACCCTGCTGTCACGTCAATCCGAACTGAAGACGCTGACGCGGAAGTATGCCGCTGACGTCGACGGAGTTCTGGAATGGGCCGACACTGCTCGTACTCGACTGTCCAAACTCGACGTATCGTCGGATGCTCTCGGATTGTTGAGCAAACAGGTCGAGGAATCCGCTGCACTGACGGCAGATGCAGCCACCAAACTCAGCGCGGCGCGAGTGAAGGCGGCAGCAAAACTGTCGAAAGCCGTCAGCGCGGAACTCGCCGGACTGGCGATGGGCCGGGCCGGTTTGGAAGTCAGCGTCCGGCAGCAGGTCGCCGGTCCTCAGGATTCGGCTCCGCTGAACGTCGGGGGAGCGGAACTGCATGCCGGCTCCGGTGGCGTAGACGAGGTGGAGTTCCGGTTGTCGGCGCACAGCGGCGCTCCGTCGTTGCCGATCAGTAAAAGCGCGTCGGGCGGTGAACTCTCACGCGTGATGCTCGCCTTGGAAGTTGTTCTTGCCGGTAGCGACACGGGCGCGACGATGGTGTTCGACGAAGTGGACGCCGGAGTCGGTGGTCGTGCGGCCGTCGAGATCGGTCGCCGATTGGCCAAACTTGCTCGGACACATCAGGTGATTGTGGTGACGCACCTTCCGCAAGTGGCGGCATTCGCTGATACCCATCTCGTAGTCGACAAAGTCGACGACAAGGGCGGCGTCGTCAGCAGTGGTGTTCGGACACTCTCGGACAGCGATCGAGTCGTGGAACTGGCCCGGATGTTGGCCGGTTTGGACGATACTGAAACGGGTCGTGCGCACGCCGAGGAACTGTTGGAAATAGCCAATGCGGCACGCGTCACAGATTGAACAATACGTGGTGCAGTTGTGGTTGATGTGGTAGTTGGTTCGGCGCGCCTCCACCGATAGCGGCAGGTTCGGGTTCATCATCGAAGCCATGAAGATGCCCGCATTGCTCTCCCGTAACACCACGTCGTTGCCAGGGATCAGCGGCATCGCCAGGGTCGATCGGAATACGGCCAAGCTTTTACGCCGTGTCGGTCCCGGGGATATCGTCGTCCTGGACGAACTCGACATCGACAGGCGAACAGCCGACGCTCTGGTGAAAGCCGGAGTGCTCGCGGTTGTCAACGCATCGCCGTCCATCTCCGGTAGATACCCGAACCTCGGCCCGGAGGTGATCGTCGCCAACGGCATCGTCCTGATCGACGCGCCGGACGGCGAGGTATTCAAGTCGATCAAGGACGGCAGCAAGATTCGCCTGCACGAAGGCGAGGTCTTCAACGGAACAAAGAGCCTCCTCAAGGGTGAGGAACAGTCCGAGGCCGAGATCTCCGACCGGATGATCGAGGCAAAAACCGGGCTCGTCGACCACCTCGAAGCGTTCTCCGGCAACACAATCGAGTTCATCCGAACCGAGAGTCCGCTCCTCATCGACGGTATCGGCGTGCCAGACGTCGACATCAATCTCAAGGACCGCCATGTCGTGGTGGTGTCCGACGGGCCCGATCACGAGGCGGATCTCAAGAACCTCAAGCCGTTCATCAAGGAGTACTCGCCGATCATGATCGGCGTCGGTGCGGGCGCCGATGTACTGAGCAAAGCCGGCTACCGCCCCGACCTCATCGTGGGCGACCCGGAAGAAATCACCAGCGCCACTCTGAAGTCCGGCGCCGAGGTGGTTCTGCCTGCAGACCAGGACGGTCATGCTGCCGGCCTTTCGCGTATCCAGGATCTCGGCATCGGAGCGATGACGTTCCCGGCAACGGGGTCACCGACGGATCTGGCTTTGTTGCTTGCGGACCATCATGGCGCGTCGCTGATCGTGACGGTCGGTAACGTCGTCTCGCTCGACGAATTCTTCGATCGTGCTCGCCGCGAAAGCAATCCGTCGGCGTTCATGACCAGACTCAAGGTCGGTCCGAAACTTGTCGACGCCAAAGCCGTCGCAACGCTGTATCGCAGTCGGGTATCCGGGGGAGCTATTGCTCTTCTGGTGCTCGCCGCACTGGTTGCGGTGATCGTCGCGCTGGTCGTATCCAATGCCGGTAGTGAAGTTCTCGACTGGGCAATCGCAACATGGAACAGCTTTGCGCTGTGGGTTCAGGGGCTCTTCAAGTGATTTCTATGCGTCAACACGCAATTTCGATTGCGGCTATTTTCTTGGCACTCGCCATCGGCGTTGTTCTGGGATCCGGAATGTTGTCGAGTGGGCTGCTCTCCGGCCTGCGCGACGACAAGGCTGATCTGCAGAACGAGATCGAAAATCTTAACGAACAGAACAATCATCTCGAAGAGCAACTCAACTCCGCCGACGGTTTCGACTCGGCAGTGGGCGGACGCGTCGTACGTGATTCTCTCGCCGGTCGGACCGTTGTGCTGGTGACCGCACCCGACGCTGATCCGAGCGATCTGGACGGTGTCACGCGGTTGATCGCGGCATCGGGCGGCGCGGTGACCGGTCGCGTGTCGTTGACGGATTCGTTTGTCGACGCCAGCGGCGGTGACCGTCTGCGGACGGTCGTGAACAACGTGATCCCCGCGGGCATCACTCTCAAGACTGGAGCGGTCGACCAGGGAAGCCTCGCCGGTGATCTGCTCGGATCAGTCCTCTTGCTCAACGGATCGACCAGTGAGCCGCAGAGCACGCCGGACGAGTTGAATCTGGCTCTCGACACGTTGCGCAGCGCAGGTTTCGTCACGTACGACGGCGTCGTCAAGCCGGCTCAGCTCGCGGTGGTCCTCACGGGCGACAACGCATCGGACGACGGGGCCTCCGGTAATCGCGGCGCCGTGATCGCCCGCTTTGCCGGTGCGCTGGACGGACGCGGCGCAGGAACGGTCCTGGCGGGTCGACCGGGCTCGGCCGATGGCAATGGTCCGATTGCGGTTGTACGGGCCGATGCGGCGCTCTCAGCGGGTCTGACGACCATCGACAACGTTGATCGTGAAGCCGGGAAGATCACTACCTCGCTGGCTTTGCAAGAGCAGTTGAACGGCGGAGCAGGGCGGTACGGAACCGGCCCGGGAGCCGCGGCGATCACCGTCGGTGCACCCGCGAGTTGATACCCCGGTCACATCGTGGGGCGAAACTCGGCGCGTAGTAGGCGTCGGGGCCCCATAGGTGTTACCGTGAAATCCCGTGGGTCGGCAGGCCCCAGCATTGCTTCAACAGACCAAGCCCTGCACAGTCGTCACGGGAGCCCCTTTTGCCACAGTCACGCAACACCACGCGTACCGCCACCAAGCACATCTTCGTCAGCGGAGGTGTTGCTTCTTCGCTCGGTAAAGGTTTGACCGCCTCCAGTTTGGGACAGTTGCTCACCGCGCGGGGCATGCGCGTGACCATGCAGAAACTCGATCCCTATCTCAATGTGGATCCGGGCACCATGAATCCGTTCCAGCACGGTGAAGTGTTTGTCACCGAAGACGGCGCGGAGACCGACCTCGACGTCGGACACTACGAACGCTTCCTCGATCGCGATCTCTCGGGTCAGGCCAATGTCACCACCGGCCAGGTGTATTCGACGGTTATCGCCAAGGAGCGACGCGGCGAGTACCTGGGCGACACCGTTCAGGTCATCCCGCACATCACCGACGAAATCAAGCGACGCATCCTCGAGATGAGCGGCCCGGATCTGCAGGGCGTGCGCCCCGACGTCGTCATCACCGAAATCGGTGGAACTGTCGGCGACATCGAATCGCAGCCGTTCCTCGAAGCCGCCCGTCAGGTCCGCCACGACGTCGGCCGCGACAACGTGTTCTTCCTGCACGTCTCCCTTGTGCCGTTCCTCGGCCCGTCCGGAGAACTCAAGACCAAGCCGACGCAGCACTCGGTTGCGTCGTTGCGCAGCATCGGCATTCAGCCCGACGCGCTCATCCTTCGTTGCGATCGTGACGTCCCGCAGGGCCTCAAGAACAAGATCGCCCTGATGTGCGACGTCGACGTCGACGCCTGCATCTCCACTCCCGACGCGCCGTCGATTTACGACATCCCGAAGGTTCTGCACCGCGAGGGCCTCGACGCGTACGTCGTGCGTCAGTTGGGTCTGCCCTTCCGTGACGTCGACTGGACTGTGTGGGGCGATCTGCTCGATCGGGTTCACCAGCCGCGTGAGACGGTCCGAGTTGCGTTGGTCGGCAAGTACGTCGACCTGCCGGACGCGTACCTGTCGGTGACCGAGGCGCTGCGTGCCGGTGGCTTTGCCAACCGTTCCAAGGTCGAGATCTCGTGGGTCGCTTCCGACGAGTGCGAGACCGAAGCAGGCGCCCAGGCCGCCCTCGGCGACGTCGACGCCATTCTGATCCCCGGCGGCTTCGGCATCCGCGGTATCGAAGGCAAACTCGGCGCGATCCGGTACTCCCGCGCACGCAAACTCCCGCTGCTCGGTATCTGCCTGGGTCTGCAGTGCGTTGTCATCGAAGCGGCACGCAGCGTCGGTTTGACGGATGCCAACTCGGCCGAATTCGAACCGGACACCAAGTACCCCGTCATCTCCACGATGGCCGATCAGGAAGACGTGATCGCCGGCGAGGCCGACCTCGGTGGCACGATGCGTCTGGGTGCGTACCCGGCAGTGCTGACCAAGGGTTCGGTTGCGGCGCAGGCTTACGGAACCGAAAATGTGTCCGAGCGTCACCGTCACCGCTTCGAGGTCAACAACACCTACCGTGAGCGGATTGCCAAGTCCGGCTTGCAGTTCAGCGGTACGTCGCCCGACGGCCATCTCGTCGAGTTCGTCGAGTACCCGCGCGAGCAGCACCCGTTCTTCGTTGCAACGCAGGCACACCCGGAACTCAAGAGCCGCCCGACGCGTCCGCACCCGCTGTTCTCGGCGTTCATCGATGCGGCGTTGAAGTACAAGCTCGAAGAGCGTCTGCCCGTTGACGTTCACGCCGAGAAGACCATTGACACCGCAGCAACCGAGACCGAACTCGACGCCGTCACCGAATCCTCGGAAAAGGTCTAGCAATCACATGAGCGACCCCGGTCGGCACGAATTCGACACCCTCGACTCCACCACGATCTACACCGGCGCGATCATCGCGCTGCGTAAGGACTCCGTGGTGATGCCAGGAGGTCAGCGCGCCGACCGGGAGGTCGTCGAACACCACGGCGCTGTTGCGGTGGTGGCGATCGACGCCGACGACAATCTTGTTCTGATTCATCAGTACCGGCATCCGCTCGGTCATCGGCTGTGGGAGATCCCGGCCGGTCTTCTCGACGCACTTGGCGAGAGCCCGTTGGACGCTGCTGCGCGCGAGTTGGGCGAAGAAACCGGACTCGGCGCGGATCGTTGGTCCGTGCTTGTCGACGTTGCGCTCTCGCCGGGGTTCACCGACGAAGCTGTGCGAATTTTCCTCGCCGAGGGGTTGCACGACGTGGACCGGGAAGATCCCGAACACGAAGAGGCGGACCTGCAGATTGCGCGGGTGCCGTTGGCGCAGGCCGTCTACATGGCCTTGCGCGGCGATCTGGTGAACGCCACCGCGGTGTCCGGCATCATGGCGCTGGCGGCAGCACGCGCTGTCGGCACAGAGTTGCGACCAGCCGACGCTCCGTGGCCGGACCGTCCGACCGCCTTCGGAGAACGCAAGTCCAGGGCCTGAAATGCTTGCCAGACAGGTGGATTCATTTCTGGACCACCTAGCGGTCGAGCGGGGATCCGCTCGCAATACTCTTCTCTCGTACCGCCGGGATCTGTATCGCTACGTCGAATTCCTCAATGCCAGGGGCATCGACAATGTCTCTCGAGTTGCTGAAAACGACATCACGGAATTCGTGACGAATTTGCGGCTGGGGGACAAGGACGCCGGAATTGTCGCGTTGGCGCCGAGTTCTGCCGCGCGCACCCTGATCGCTGTACGCGGTTTCCACAAGTTCTCGACCGCCGAAGGACTCACAACGGTCGACGTGGCCCGGGCAGTCAAACCGCCGACCCCCGGACGCAAACTCCCCAAAGCGCTCCCGCTCGACCAGATCATTGCACTATTGGAAGCGTCCGGTGGTGGCGCTGCCGGAGACGGTCCCCGGGATCTGAGGGATCGCGCACTCCTGGAACTGCTTTACTCCACCGGAGCTCGTATCTCGGAAGCCATCGACCTCGATGTCGACGACATCGACACCCACTCTCGATCCGTTGTGCTCCACGGCAAGGGTGGGAAGCAACGCGTGGTGCCCATCGGTCGGCCCGCGATCGAGGCCGTCGACGCTTATCTTGTGCGTGGCCGGCCCGCGCTGGCTACCAGGGGCTTGCCTGCCCTGTTCCTCAACGCGCGAGGTGGACGGTTGTCCCGGCAAAGTGCCTGGCAGATCCTTCAGGACTCGGCGGCTGCCGCAGGAATCACGGCTGACGTTTCGCCCCACACGCTGCGACATTCCTTTGCCACACACCTACTGGACGGCGGTGCCGACGTTCGTGTTGTGCAGGAACTTCTGGGCCACGCGTCGGTCACCACAACCCAGATCTACACCTTGGTCACCGTCACAGCGCTACGTGAAGTGTGGGCGCAAGCACACCCCCGGGCGCGCTAGCCGTCTGCGTGTAATGCGTGTTGCGTGAGAAATCGGAGAAATAAGCGGTAGCGTTCAAGGCGCGCGAGCGACTCTTGTGAGTATTCGGCCTGTCGGAATTCGGTATTGCCGGGTATTCCACGGGTTGCCGGCGCCGAGAGCAACCGTCGAAAGAACAGGGGAGCATCGGACCGTGTCGACATCGCAGCGAGCAGCGGCGGAGTCAGCGCCGCCGTATGTCACAACCCAGTACCTCGACCCCTCTACCGAACCTGCCCCTGCCGCCGATTCCGAGGCGATATTCGACCTACCGACCTCGTCGGACACTGCGTCAGTCGAAGAACTCGGACCGACCGGTAGGCCGGTACGAGAAGTCCCGATGCCGACCCCGTTGCCGCACCACGGTCCCGCGATGATCATCGCGATGTGTAACCAGAAGGGTGGCGTCGGCAAGACGACGTCCACGATCAATCTGGGGGCGGCGTTGGCGGAGTACGGCCGCCGCGTGCTGTTGGTCGATCTGGACCCGCAGGGCGCACTGTCCGCAGGGTTGGGTGTGCAGCACCACGATCTGGAACTGACGGTTCACAACCTGCTCGTCGAACCGCGTGTGTCCATCGACGACGTGCTGATGCGCACCCGGATCGACGGACTGGATCTGCTGCCGAGCAATATCGATCTGTCGGCGGCCGAGATTCAGCTGGTTACCGAAGTGGGACGTGAACAGACACTGGGTCGCGTTTTGCATCCTGTTCTGGATCGATACGACTACGTCCTGATCGACTGCCAGCCGTCGCTCGGTCTGCTGACGGTCAATGCCTTGGCCTGCGCTGATTCGGTGATCATTCCGATGGAATGCGAGTACTTCAGCCTGCGCGGTCTGGCGCTGCTCAACGACACCGTCGAAAAGGTTCACGACCGGCTCAATTCCAAACTCGAGTTGGCCGGTATCGTCGTCACGATGTTCGACTCGCGCACACTCCACGCCCGTGAGGTGATGGCGCGCGTCGTCGAGGTGTTCGGCGACGTTGTCTACGACACCGTGATCAACCGCACCGTGCGTTTCCCCGAAACCAGCGTGGCCGGCGAGCCGATCACCACCTGGGCACCCAAATCTGCCGGAGCCGAAGCGTATCGGGCGCTGGCCCGCGAAGTAATCCACCGGTCTGGTCGTTAGTGAAACTGATTCCACCGCAAGAAGATTCATCCCCAGCAGTTGCAGAGTTCCGCGTAACACTTCGAAACTTCGAAGGGCCGTTCGATCTGCTGCTTTCCCTGATCAATCAACGCCAACTCGACGTCACCGAGATAGCGCTGCACACCGTCACCGACGATTTCATCGCGTACACCCGGCAACTCGGCAGTGCGATGGGGCTCGATCAGACGACGGAGTTTCTTGTTGTCGCCGCGACACTTCTCGATCTGAAAGCCGCCAGGCTCCTGCCGGCAGGCGAAGTCGAGGACGCCGAGGATCTTGCTCTGCTCGAAGCCCGCGACCTTCTTTTTGCCAGGCTCCTTCAGTACCGCGCCTACAAGCAAGTTGCGACGCTGTTCGGTGAACTCGAGGAAGCAGCATTGCGGCGATACCCCCGCTCCGTTGCCGTCGAGGACCAGTTCGCCGATCTCCTTCCCGAAGTGCTGCTCGGAGTGGATTCGCACAAGTTCGCCGAGATCGCCGCAGCCGTTTTCGCACCCCGGCCGGTTCCCACAGTCAGCCTCGATCACCTGCATGTGTCCAATATCTCGATCCCCGAACAAGCGGAGTTCATCCTCGAACTTCTGCGTGCCCGCGGCACAGGGGAGTGGGTACCGTTTCCGGACCTGATCGAGGACTGCGACGACGCCGCCCCGATTGTCGCCCGCTTCCTGGCGCTGCTCGAGCTGTACCGTCGGCGCACCATTGTCTTTGACCAACCCGAGCCGCTCGGGCGACTGCTCATTACCTGGACCGGCGAGGAATCAACCCCCGTCACCGAGGAGGACTACCGATGAGTCTCGATCCCGCCGCGACGGAATCTGTGCAGGTAGAAGACTCTGGTGAGGGTGATTCGGCTCTCGCTTTCGAGCTGGACGACACTCAACTCGACGCTGTGCTCGAGTCGCTGCTGCTCGTAGTCGATTCACCGGCGGAGGTGGCGCAACTTGCCTCCGTGACCGGTACCGATCCAGCTCGCGTCGAGCAGCGACTGCAACTGATGTCGGCTGCACTTACCGCCCGTGGCAGCGGCATAGACCTGCGATACGCAGGCGACGGATGGCGTTTCTACACGCGGCAAGAATTCGCCCCCTACGTCGAACGGCTGTTGCTGGACGGCGCACGTACCAAACTGACCCGCGCAGCATTGGAAACTTTGGCGATAGTCGCATACCGTGGACCGTTGACTCGTGCGCGGATCAGTGCAGTACGAGGCGTCAACGTGGACGGGGTGGTACGCACACTCCTCGCCCGCGGACTGATCGCGGAAGCCGGGCCAGACCCGGACACCAACGCGACACGGTACTCCACAACCGAACTGTTCCTCGAACGGCTCGGACTGAGCTCGCTGAGCGATCTCCCGGAGTTGGCACCGCTTTTGCCTGATGTCGACCTGATCGACGACATCAGCGAAAGCCTCGAATCCGATCCGCGATTTGCGAGAATGAACAAGGCCGACGTGCCCACCGACGTGGTGGACACCGAAGTCGACGACGACTGACGGGGAAAACCCGCCGTCGTCAGCAGAAAGAATAGACCCGACCACAGTCGGGAAACAGCTGAAAACTGACAGGAAAAAAGTGAACAATCCCGCTCGCCGAGATGGCACACCGGACCGTAACAACTCCCGCGACACCCGCGGCGCACGCAGCGATGCCCCCCGCGGTGGTCGTAGCGACAGCCCCCGTGGTGGACGCAGTGACGCCCCCCGTGGCGCACGCAGCGAAGCCCCCCGTGGTGGACGCAGCAACACTTCCCGCAGTACTTCCGGATACGACCGCAATGCCGGATCCGACCGCCCCCGCACGGATGACCGTCGTAGTGGATTCAACGATGATCGGCGCCCCCCGCGCAGTGATGATCGTCGCCCTCCGCGCAGTGATGATCGGCGCCCCCCGCGCAGTGATGATCGTCGTCCCGCACGGACCGACGACCGTCGTGGTGGTTACAACGACGACCGTCGTCCGGCACGCACCGACGACCGTCGTGGTGGCTACAACGATGACCGGCGCGGCCCGCGCAATGACGACCGCCGCGACCCGCGCAATGACGATCGTCGCGGCCCCCGCAGCGATGACCGTCGTACCCCTCACGTTGATGCCCGTCGCGCACCGCGCGGTGGCGCTGACCGTCGCAGCGACGATCAGCGCGGCGCACGCCCCGAGGCTCCTCGCGGCACTGCCTGGGCAAACGCTCCTCGTGGATCCAAGTTCGACGGACCTCCGCGCAAGCGCCCGGCAGCCCCGACACCGGCGGCAACCAACAAGCGTGGCAAGCCGAAGACGGAGAAGCCGCAGCGCGTCGTCTCCCAGAACCCGTTGGTGTCCAACGCCAAGCCGGCGCGTCATCAGCACGCCGAGGTCACCAAGCACGACGGCCCGCCGAAGGGCGACGGCGTCCGCTTGCAGAAGGTGCTGGCTCAGGCCGGCGTCGCATCACGTCGTGCAGCAGAAGAACTGATCGACCAGGGTCGCGTCGAGGTCGACGGCCGCATCGTGGTGGAGCAGGGTCTGCGTGTTGATCCCGAGAACGCAGTAGTCCGCGTCGACGGCGTTCGTGTTGTCGTGCAGAAGGACCTCGTCTACTTGGCAATGAACAAGCCGCGTGGATGGCAGTGCACGATGTCTGACGACCTCGGTCGCCCGTGTGTCGGCGACATCGTCTCCGAGCGCGTTCAGTCCGGTCAGCGACTGTTCCACGTCGGCCGTCTCGACGCCGACACCGAGGGCTTACTCCTCTTCACCAACGACGGCGATCTCGCTCACCGCCTGATGCACCCGTCGTTCGAGGTTCCGAAGACGTACCTCGCCACCGTTCACGGCGTTGTCGAGCGCAGCACCGGCAAGCAGTTGCGTGACGGTGTCACCCTCGACGACGGTCCGGCCAAGGTGGACGCATTCACCGTGCTCGAGATCAACGAGGGCAAGACGCTCGTCAAGCTCGTTCTGCACGAAGGCCGCAAGCACATCGTGCGTCGCCTCCTCGATGCGGTCGGTCACCCCGTTGTCCGTCTGGTTCGCACCAACGTCGGCGTTGTCGCGCTCGGCGATCAGCGTCCGGGAACGCAGCGCGTACTCGGTCGTAGCGAGGTCGGTGGACTGTACGAGGCGGTCGGCCTGTGACCGATTCGTCCATGCCGCTGGTGGTCGCGATGGACGGACCGTCCGGAACCGGCAAGTCCAGCGTCTCCCGTGCGTTGGCGCAGCGTTTGGGCGCCCGCTACCTCGACACCGGAGCTATCTACCGGATCGCGACCCTGCACGTGCTGCGTCAGGGAATCGATCTGACTGACGCTGCGGCGATCACCGCTGCGGTTGCGGCGTTGCCCTGGTCCATCGGCACCGATCCCGTCAGCGAGCAGGTTCTGCTCGACGGCGACGACGTCGGCGAAGAGATCCGCGGCGACGCGGTGACCAAGGCTGTCTCCGCTGTGTCCGCCGTGCCCGAGGTTCGGGACCTGCTCGTTGCGACACAGCGTGAGCTGGCGGCGGGCGCAGAGCGGATCGTCGTCGAAGGACGCGATATCGGAACCGTCGTACTCCCTGATGCGGACGTCAAGATCTTCTTGACCGCATCGGCGGAAACCCGTGCGGCACGGCGCAATACGCAGAACGTCGGCCAAGGCCGCGAAGACAATTACGAAGCGGTGCTGGCTGATGTGCAGCGCCGTGACCATCTCGATTCGACTCGGGCAGTGTCGCCGTTGCGCCCTGCCGAGGATTCCATCCTGGTGGATACGAGCGAATTGGGCATTGAAGATGTGATCGCCAAGCTGCTGTTGGTGGTCAGCGACAGAACTGGAGCAGTGCAGTGAGCGACGATCTGGTAACCGAATTTGCCGGCGACGGAACCTGGTCCGAGGAATCGGAGTGGGACTACGCCGATCTCGAAGCGGACGGCGAAGGCGAAGCGCACATTGCCGTCCCGACCTTGGCTGTTGTCGGTCGACCGAACGTCGGCAAGTCGACGCTCGTGAACCGCATCATCGGCCGCCGTGAAGCGGTAGTCGAGGACATCCCCGGCGTTACCCGTGACCGTGTCTCGTACGAGGCGAACTGGGCCGGCCGACGCTTCCTCGTCCAGGACACCGGCGGATGGGAGCCCGACGCAAAGGGCCTTCAGCAGGCCGTTGCTCGTCAGGCCGAGTTGGCCATGGGAACGGCTGACGCCATTCTCCTGGTCGTCGACGCTGTTGTCGGCGCCACCGCGACCGACGAAGCGGTCGCTCGCGTGCTGCGTCGTTCCAAGACTCCGGTCATCCTCGTTGCCAACAAGGTGGACGACGGACGCACCGAGTCCGAGGTCGCCGCACTGTGGTCCTTGGGCCTCGGTCAGCCGTACTCCGTGAGTGCGACGCACGGCCGCGGTACCGGCGACCTGCTCGACGAGGTTCTGGAGAAGCTTCCGGAAACCCCGCGTGAAGGCATCCCCGGCGGCGGCCCGCGTCGTGTTGCTCTGGTCGGAAAGCCGAACGTCGGAAAGTCCAGCTTGCTCAACAAGCTGTCCGGCGACGAGCGGTCCGTCGTACACAACGTTGCCGGCACCACCGTCGACCCGGTCGACTCGATCGTCGAACTCGGTGGGCGCCCTTGGCGTTTCGTCGACACGGCTGGTCTGCGCAAGCGCGTCAGCCATGCCAGCGGCGCCGAGTTCTATGCGTCGTTGCGCACGAAGAGCGCGATCGAGGCCGCTGAGGTCGCGATCCTGCTCATCGACGCACACGAGCCGATCACCGAGCAGGACCTGCGTGTTCTGAGCATGGTGGCCGACACGGGTCGCGCTCTGGTGATCGCATTCAACAAGTGGGACCTCGTGGACGAGGACCGTCGACTCATGCTGGACAAGGAAGTGGACCGCGATTTGGTCCGCGTTCCATGGGCTCAGCGAGTCAACATCTCCGCCCACACCGGTCGCGCCGTGGCGAAGCTCGTCCCTGCGCTCGACACGGCTCTCGAGTCTTGGGACAAGCGCATCCCCACGGGTCGCCTGAACACCTGGCTCAAGGAAGTTGTGGCAGCAACTCCGCCGCCGATGCGTGGTGGTCGCCTGCCTCGCATCATGTTCGCGACGCAGGCAAGCACACGCCCGCCGACCTTCGTTCTCTTCACCACAGGCTTCCTCGAGGCCGGTTACCGCCGGTTCATCGAGCGGCGTCTGCGTGAAGAGTTCAACTTCGACGGCAGCCCGATCCGCGTTTCCGTGCGAGTGCGCGAGAAGCGGGACCGTAAGAGCCGCTAGTTTCTGCGTCCAAACAGTACTAAAAAGGCTCTGACCAGCCGATTGGTACTTCAGCCCGTCTCTGATGTAATCTTTCCAAGCGCCCGAAACAAGGGCGCGGACGGGCTGTGGCGCAGCTTGGTAGCGCACTTGACTGGGGGTCAAGTGGTCGCAGGTTCAAATCCTGTCAGCCCGACCGAAGAACAAAAATGCGGTTCCGGAGAAATCCGGAGCCGCATTTTTTGTTTGTCTGAGTGGATGTCGATGTCGAACCGGCACTCACGTAGGGATTGGCTCGAACTCCCGCATTTCGTCCCGTCCCGCTTGAACGACACCCGCAGCCGATTCCGGCACCTCGTTCCAGGCTCCCGGAAGGTCGCGAAGTGGTTCGGAAACGACGATTCGTGCTTCTTCACCAAGGTGGTGCAATGCTTCCACTTCGGGATGGAGTTTCCGCAGCGTGGAGATCTCGGTGGAGAAGAAGAGCGACCTTGATTGTCTTTCAGTCGAATAGCGGAAGATCCAGGTTGATGTTCCGTCCGTCGTAGCGACCGTCATCTGTACTGGATTGTCGATTCCGTGGGCGCGGGCTGTCTGCTCGACAAACCCGACCGCTCTGGCAACCCCGTCGAACGGATCATCGGTCAAGCCGAAGGTGAGCGCGAGAAAGAACAGAGTTTCCGAGTCCGTGGAGCCCTCCAAGTCGGGGAAGAGCGATGGATCGATGGCGGTCACCAATTCGCGTTTGATCTCATGAAACCCGTGCAGGGAACCGTTGTGCATCCACATCCAATTCCCGTGCCGAAATGGGTGACAGTTGCTGCGCTGCACCGGAGTACCGGTTGATGCGCGGACGTGAGCGAAGAGCAACGGAGTGCGCAATTGGCTGGTGACCTCGCGGAGGTTCGAGTCGTTCCACGCGGGTTCAATGCTCTTGAACAGGGCAGGCTCGCTGCCCTCTCCGTACCAACCGATTCCGAAGCCGTCGCCATTGGTTGTCGTCGCACCGAGACGGGAATGCAGGCTCTGGTCGATTAGCGAGTGCTTCGGCCGGAACAAGAGGTCATGCGCAAGGATCGGTTCACCTGAATATGCCAGCCACCTGCACATCTTTCCATTGAATCAGATTGCGGCAGTGATGACGATCCTCTACGACTGGTGAGGGATAGGGTTGAAGGGCGCTGGTCGTGCCGTCGGGACCAGTGGCCAGGAGTTAGGTGCCGACGGAGTGAGTAGGCCGTCCGATGGGTGAAGGTGATTCGCTCGGCACTCAGCGTTACCCGCCGCCGTCGGCCGTGGAACTGGGAAGTGCCGGCTTCGACGATGTCCAGGAGATCGGCCGCGGCGGATTCGGCGTCGTCTACCGCTGCATGCAGGCAGATTTGGATCGCCCGGTTGCGGTGAAGGTGCTCACGGTTGATCTCGACGAGGAGAACAGGTCTCGCTTCTTCCGGGAACAGCAAGCGATGGGCCGGTTGACCGGACACCCGAACATCGTCAACATTTTGCAGGTCGGCGCCACCGACAGTGGCTGTCCGTTCATCGTGATGCCGTATCACCCGCGGGATTCCCTCGATGCTCGGATTCGACGCGACGGTCCGCTGCCGTTGGATCAGGCGTTCCGCCTGGGGGTGAAGATGGCGGGCGCGGTGGAGTCGGCGCACAGGCTCGGCATCCTGCACCGCGACATCAAACCCGCCAACATCCTGCTCACCGAGTACGGCGAACCGGAGTTGGCCGACTTCGGTATCGCGCATATCACCGGTGGTTTCGAGACTGCCACCGGGGTCGTCACCGGGTCGCCGGCATATACGGCGCCGGAGGTGCTGGGGGGAGATCCGTCGAGTCCAGCGGCCGATATTTACGGTCTTGGCGCTGTCCTGTTCAGCGCTCTCACCGGTCACGCCCCGTTCGAGCGTCGTAGCGGTGAGCAAGTTGTCGCGCAGTTTCTGCGGATCACCAAGCAAGCGGTACCCGACTTGCGTGACCATGGGATCCCCGACGACGTGGCCGAAGTAATCTCTCGCGCGATGTCGCGGACGCCCGGCGCGCGCCCAGTCACTGCCGCGGAGTTCGGCGAGCAACTGCGGCAAATGCAACGGCACTACGATTTCCCGGTCGACGAGATGTCCCTACGTGCCGAACCCGGCGAACCCGGCGAACCGGGCGGCGGCTGGCGACCTGGCCCTGAAGGTCGACTGCGACGTTCAGGTGCCTTTACTCCGAGCACGACGGGGGAGCTTCCGCTGGAACTGACCAGCTTTGTGGGCCGCCGACGCGAGCTGACCGAAGCGAAGAACCTGCTCGCCGCTGGCCCGTTGGTGACGTTGACCGGGATCGGCGGGGTCGGAAAGACGCGGCTGGCGATGCGGCTCGCGGCGGGGATGCACAGCGAATTTGACGATGGCGTCCGGCTCGTCGAGTTGGGCGAGCTGCGTGACGAGTCGTTGCTGATCGAAACAGTGGCTGGTGTGCTGGGACTGCGGGGCCAGTCGGCGAGACCGGTACCGGAGATGCTGATCGAGTTTCTCGAACCGCGGGAATTGCTGCTGGTTCTGGATAACTGTGAACAGCTGGTCGATGCCGTCGCTGAATTGGCCGCGACCCTGGTGCGCGTCTGTCCGTCGCTACGGATTCTGGCTACCAGCCGCGAACCCCTCGACATCGGTGGGGAGGCGGTGCTGCGGGTTCCGCCGCTTGGCGTCCCTGAGCCCGAGCGGAAGCCGTCGCTCCGGGGATTGTCTAAATACGATGCAGTGTCGTTGTTCGGCGAGCGCGCCGCGTCGGCAGTTCCGGGATTTGTGCTCACCGAGGAGAACGCGGAGACGGTGGCCGGGATCTGCCGCAGGCTCGACGGGCTGCCGTTGCCGATCGAGCTGGCGGCGGCGCGATTGCGGGCGATGTCGCTCGAGCAGATTCTCGAGCGATTGACTGATCGATACGCGCTGCTGACTCGAGGTATCCGGGGCGCCCCGTCGCGGCAGCAGACGTTGCGGCTCTGTATCGACTGGAGCTTCGAGTTATGTACTGCCAGTGAGCAACTGGTGTGGGGTCGGTTGGCGGTATTCGCGGGTAGTTTCGAACTCGATGCTGCGGAGCAGGTGTGCAGCGCGGACCAGTATCCGGGCGCGCTTCTCGACACGTTGACGTCATTGGTCGATAAGTCGATTCTGATTCGCGAGGAACATGGGTCGGTGGTGCGGTTCCGGATGCTCGAGACGTTGCGCGAGTACGGCTACGAGAAGCTCGAGCAGTCCGGCGATCTAACGGAACTGCGCCGCCGGCACCGGGACTGGTACGAACGGTTGGCGCTCGACGCGGAGGCCGAGTGGGTCAGCGACCGCCAACTCGACTGGATCGCGCGTCTGAAGCGCGAGCAACCGAACCTGCGGGAAGCCCTCGAATTCAGCGTCGTCGACGATCCCGTCGCCGGCCTGCGAACCGCTGTCGCGTTGTCCTTCTTCTGGAGCTCCCAAGGCCTGTACAACGAGTGCCGGCACTGGATCGACCACTTGCTTGCCCGTCAGAGCGGCCAATTCACCCTCGACTGGGCCAAGGGTCTTTACTTCGCCACGCTGATGGCGAGTATTCAAGGTGACCTCAGGGCCGGGGCGGGCCGCGTCGAGGAGGCACGGAGTCTCACCGCTCACACGCGTGACCCGATGATGCGCCCACTCGTTGACTTCGCCGACGGAATGCATGCTCTTTACAGTGGTGACCCCAGGCGCGCTTCCTCGCTTCTCGAAGCCGCCGCCGCCGGATTCAGCCGTCACGGCGATCGGACGCTCGAGGTAGGTGCGTTGTATTCGTTGGGGTTGGCCTATGGATTGAGCGGCCAGATGGACAGGGCAATCGAATGTCTCGAGCGTGTCCTCTCGATCACGGACCACTATGGCGAGAAGATGTATCGGTCGCTCTCGTTGTGGGCCCTCGGCATCGCCGTGTGGCGAAAAGGCGATACCGATCGTGCGATGCGGCTACTCGAGCAATCGCTGAAGTTGGCCCGCCTGGTACACCACCCACGCGTCGCAGCAGCTTGCCTCGAGACGATGGCCTGGATCGAGTGCGGGCGGCGCGACGCCACCAGAGCCGCAGTGTTGATGGGAGCGGCGGATGGGTTGGCGCACGCAATGGGCAGCACCGCGATTATTCATTCCAACTTACTTGTCTATCACCAGGAATGCGATCAGAAGGCGCGTCAGAAGCTCGGAGACAAAGCATTCGCGGCGGCTTTCCGAAAGGGGCAAGGCTTCGGACTCGAAGCTGCAATTTCCTACGCCCTCCACGAACGGCTCTCCGACGCAGCCGGATCCGGCATGGACGCCTCGACGCGACTGACCAAGCGGGAACGCCAAGTCGCCGATCTCATCGCCCAAGGTCTGACCAACCAGGCCATCGCCGATCGGCTGGTGATCTCACCGCGCACCGCCCAGGGGCATGTGGAGCACATACTGACAAAACTGGGGTTCACCTCGCGGGCGCAGGTTGCAGCCTGGATTGTGGAGAGGGACCGTGATCGGACATCTTGACACGATCTCGCGAGATCCGTTGCCGATCAATAGATTTAGTGTTCTCCTGCTGTAGGGGCATGCTGTTGCTCCGAGGGTGAACTGCTCCGGGAACGGCACGGATATGCTGAGTCCGTGGAAGCAACTGAGTACCGCGCCGCACTGAGAGCCGTCCTCGACACCGCGTCGCCGGTAGTGGCCGCTCGGCTCGAAACGATACGCAACACAGCGTCTGCCCGCATTGACGGCGTGATCATCGAGGTATTCGTCGACCAGGACGCGCACGGCACGTTCGATGTCTGGGCGCGATTCGACGGCCCTGATGCGTTCACGTTGGATAGGCAGCTCGGTGATGAGCGGGAACTGTTCGGCGTAATCTGGGGTGAGGACGGCTGGGAGCCTGCGGTTCCGGTCCGGCCGCGGATTTGGTCACGAGAGGAACTCGAGGACGTCATCGTCGAGGTCGTTGCCGAGTGGGTCGACCCACTCATCTTGGTCGGGCCATCCAACCTGTACTGGGAGGTCGCCACGCCGGACGGTGCTGTCGACCCGCGCCCCGTCGGAGCGAACCGTGAGTGAGCCTTCGATCGGTGTGGCCGGATGACGCATCGGCTCAGGTTCAGATCGGTGTTCGGCGGCCCGTCGATACCGCTGACCTACTTCGAAGAGTTGAGTCGGATCAAGTGGCAGCTGCGGAACGTGGAGTTCCAGTACGACTTCGACCTGTTTGTCATCGTCGGTGGCGACATCACGACGGTGACTGATCCGACCGGTGTCCGGTCCCCGCGTGTTTTTCTGGCGCGGCGCACGATCACTGCGCAGATCCAGATGAACAGTGCCGACGTCCTGGGAGATTCCGACCCACGCGGATTCTTGCGACAGACGATCCACGCTGCGGTGACGGAGCTGATCGCGCGCATCGCCGCCCGCGACGCCGACTTCGACGTGGATGTGGAACGGCAGAAGGTCGCGTTCTTGGTGGGGGAAGCGCTCGGCTGACATCCACATTGCTGGAATGCGGCAAAGCGCGTGGTTCGGAGCAACGGCTGTAGCGACACAGTTTCGATCTGGTTCGTATTCGATCGAGTGAGACTTATTCCTGCAGAGCAGATCCCTCAGTCGTGCAACGCAGCCGAGGGGCCGGGGTGATCTGTGAGTGCACCGATATCACGTGTGTTGCCGGCTTCAGGAGGCTGACGTCTCCGAAGTCCGCGTCCGCGAAGATCTTCTTTCCGTCGGCTTCGAGGCGCCTGAGAACGGAATCGAATGCGTCGATAAGCCATTCATCGGTGGCGTCGGCGAGTAGTTCGTCTGGGAGGCCGCCGATTTGAGATTGGAAGATACGAACCAACCACGAGCCGGCGGGATAGGTTTCGTCCGACAGACCCTCGGCAGTGTTGGTGGCCAGTACGTAGCGGCTGTACTCGAGATCGACACGGATGGCGTAATCGCCGGCGAGGTTGACAACATTGGCCGGACGCTGGGTTGCAGCGGCCAGTGCGATCAATGCGTCGTTATATGTTTCCGAGTGCTTCGACGTAAGGGGAATGATTGACCTACCTGTTCGAGGTGGCCGTTGCAGGGCAGCACGGCATGGGAATTAAACGTCCGTTGCCGATGCTTGACGAAGAACTGAAACAGATCCTATCCCAGCGGGCCAGACATGATGCTGCCGGCTGCAAGGCAACCGTCTCGCGCCAACTTTCTCAGGAGACAGCGAGCCGGTCAGTCGAGAGTAGATCGATGCCGGACGATGACGTCGCGAGCGAGGTCTGCGACCTTGACATTCATGTTCTGCGAAGTCTTCTGCAGAATCTCGAATGCTGCGTCGCTCGATACCCCGTGTAATCCCATCAGCAAACCGACGGCCTGGCCGATCTCACGGCTACCGGTCAGACCTCGCCGCAGCGATTCGGCATCCTCTCCTCGCGACAACGCAGTGACTGCCACAGACGCGAAGGAGACGAGAACAATAGCCACGTCGGCTATGTCCTCCGTGAACGCTCCCGGTGTATCGGAGAAGAGGTTGAGAGCACCGATTTTGCGTCGGTCGACGAGTAGGCGGAACCCCATGCTTCCACGGATCGGAGTCTTCGAGAGAGCTTGCCGCGCAAATTCAGGCCACTGGTTCGGAGTGCGCAGATCCGACTCGAGCTGTGGTGTTTCGGTTTCGAGAGCGTCAAGGCACGGACCTTCTCCGGTGGCGCGCTCCAAATCATCTGCAAAAGCGGCCATCTCATCACTCGCAGCGACGGTGACGGTGGTGTTCCCACGGCGCAGCATCAAACTGGCATGATCACAACCGGGAATCAAGTCGACCGCGGCGGAACAGATCGCGTTGTACACGTCGGCATCGTCTGTCGCGGAGTAAAGAATCTGGGCCAACGCCGCAAAAACAGCTGCGGGTTCTGTCAGGGCATTGTCTGGCCAAGACATCGTTTGTGCACCTCGGGGTCTGCTGTTAAGTCCTACCTGCATCGAACGGTACTAGATCCTACTTTCCCGTCGTCAGAAGCTTTTTGCGGCTCGACGCTTCCCGGATCTCGACGGTTGAAATGCTGTGAATCATCTTCCGTCGGTGTCGTCCTGCTTCGTGAAACCTTGCTCTCCGGAACCCTGCTCTGCGCGGGAACCGAGGCGTACTTGTCGTTTGTATCGTGCAGCGGTCGCGAGGAGGTAGCGCTCAGCGGCGGTGTAGTCGATGGTGGTGCCGTCACGCTCGTTGCCTGGTGTTATCAGTTCAAGATATCGGCGCCGGATGCTTGCTGCGTCAGGTTGCGTGCGGAGGAATTCCACCGCTGCGATGATCTCCGGGGCGGGCGGTATTTTACTGCGGTCCGTCGTTCCTGCAGGGGGAGTGGAGCCCTGCCTTTCCTCACCGGTGTGCGCGTTCATCGTGAAGTCGCTTTCGTGTTGACGAGGGTGAGATCACCGTCGTAGTAGGCGAGAACACGGCGATCCATGAGCCACCTCCACAACGGGGGTATCCAAGCGCAGACGATCATTACCGCGTATCCCGCCGGCAGTTGCGGTGCCGCCGGGCTACTTCGCAATGATTGGTATCTCAGGCGTGGGTTGGCGTGATGATCGCTGTGACGTTGAAGTTGATAAAGGAACACATTGCTGACGATGTGATCACTGTTCCAACTGTCCTCCGGTCGGACTTTCGTAAAACTGCCGTCGGATCTGCGCTTGCGTAGCAGTCCGTAGTGTTCGATGTAATTTGCCGCCTCCAAAAATGAGATCCCGGCGATTGCTTGGAGTGCTAGCCAAGGGGCGATCTGCCAGCCGAACACTGCGATCAGTCCACCGAATAAGACGATGCTCATCACCCATGTCTGAACGATGCTGTTCTGCGCACCCCAGCTGAGTTTTCCGCGTCGGCGCGCACGCGCTGTTTCGATCGCCCAACTCGATTTCAATCCGCCGATTACACTGCGTGACAAAAACATCCAGAATGATTCGCCGAACCGAGCGCTGGCTGGATCGTCAGGTGTTGCCACTCGGACATGGTGCCCGTGATTGTGTTCGACGAAGAAATGCCCGTAGAACGATTGTGCGAGAACAATTTTTGCCAACCATCGCTCGACGGCTTCGCTTTTGTGTCCGAGCTCGTGTGCGGCATTGATTCCTACGCCGGCTACGACTCCGACTGTCATGGAGAGGGCGATCTTCTCACCCATCGCCATGGGGGCGTTCACCCAGCACCAGCACGCAAACATCAACCCGGCATACTGTAGTGGCACGAAAAGGTAGGTGCACCAACGATAATAGCGATCCTTTTGCAGCGGCGGAATTGCATGATCCGGCGGGCTCTGGCCGTCTCTACCTGAAATCAAGTCGATGATCGGAATGATCAGTACCAGAATCCATGCCCCGGTCGCCCAGAACAATCCCAAGCTCAGACGATCGACGAGCAACCAGGACAGGAATGGGCTCAGTGGGATCAACAAGGCCACGGGCCACCAATACCGTTTTCGATCCCGCCACCTGGGTAGATCAACTGTCTCGGTAGCGATATCTTTGTCGGTCGTCATGGTGTCTCCAACATGTGCTGCACAGTCGTGGGTGTTCCGGTCGTTTGCTGAGCATGCAACCTATGTATCCCTTTCCGTCGCAATAAGTTACAAGGATATTCGTGCGACTGATGGGTGGTCCCCGAGCATTCTCGGCGCTGTGTCTATCGACAGAGTCTCGTGTTGCGGCGTCTTGTGTCACGCCATTTGGGACGTGTCCGTACACGAATGTTCACAGAGGTAAATGGTGCCGCGAGGAAATGTGCGGTCACGCGCCGAGCATGCAGGAAATCAAGCAGAAACTTCAGGATCTGGACGACACTTCTCTGGACTGGACAGCAAAATAACTAGTGCTGTTCAGTTTGCTTGTAGCACTGCGCTTATCGCACCGCCCATCTTCGGACCACGTTACAGTGTCAGGCAGGTCGGTTTGGAGTTGGTGTCCGTGTTTCGAAACCCGATCAACGCAGGCTCTCTCGACACTGTCGGATAAGCCTTGGTCCGGTTTCCCTCGTGATTGGTCATAGGGCCTCCTGGAGTTGCGTGGTTAACACTGCCTGAGGCGTCGTTCTGCAGATGTGACACTAGATCTGCCTGTTCATTCAGATCTGTCTGTTCATTCGACGGTTGAGCCCATCGCCTTCCCTCAAAATCTATACCAGCAGCTGCAGATAATTGGCAACAGCTGAGGTGGAAAATTGACGGGACAAATGCGCGCTCGCATTGCACACTGCTGGACTCATGAAATCTGTGCTGGCGACGTTAGATTGAAATGCAGAGAATGTTAAGGTTGCACGGTCAATGAAGACGCCTAGGAGGTATACCGTGACGTCAGAGACCCAGGCGCGCGCGCTTCGAGGCGTTTACGGAATCTCGGTGATGGCCGAACTTTCCGGAGTCGGGCCGCAAACGTTGAGATTGTATGAGCGACGAGGGTTGTTGACACCGACCCGCACCGGAGGCGGAACCCGCCGATACAGCGAATCGGACCTGGAGACGCTGGCCCGTATCACTGCGCTGATCGACGACGGTGTCAACTTGGTCGGCATCCGGTTAATACTGTCGCTCGAGGCCGAGAATTCAATTCTGGCGGCGAGGGTTGCACAGTTGAGCGAACAAACTGGAGTTCGAGTCTGACCGGCGAGTTGGTTCCGGTTTCCTCTGCAGGCCCACCGCGAATCATGATGGCTCGCTACAACTCTCGAACCTCACGTCCTCTGGTCGACTAGGCCGCGCCGAGGGCTCACATGGCTTTGCCACATCACGTCCACATTCAGCGCTGGTCACGAGGGATGGACTTCCTTTTCTTGTGTGTGCCGTCGCAGAACGGAGAGATACTCGTACCACCGCATCGGCACAGCGCGACCGTTGCCCGTTTTCGTTCGATCGGATTGCCCGCGCCATCGATCAGGGTTGCAGGACCACGAACAAGTATCGGTCCGTCCGGGCACACGGTGACGGTGACCGAGCTCATGTCGCGTTCGGTATCGGACATGGAATTCACATGACCTCCTTGTCGAGACTTGGTTTCGCGGCCCGAAGGACAACGATCTCTTCGGTGCGCTGGCCCGGAGCGATGAGGCCGCGGGCCTCGAACAGTGCCGCCCGCGCGGAGAGTACGCGCCCGAAAGGGATCTCCGCGCGAGCCACGACTTCCACAGATAATCCCTGTTCTTCCAGCATGGACTGAGTTTTCTCAATCCCGCTGAGCACAGACTGCGCGATCAAGAGAACACCTGACTCGGCAAGCACTCGGGGTGCGTGTGTACATATCCGATCCAGAAGCACCCGCCCGTCTACGCCCGCGTCCCACGCCCGCTCCACGCCGCGAGTGGGTAGGACGTCGTCGTGCGCAGGAACGTACGGGGGGTTGGAAATGACTACGTCGAAACGTTGGTCTTGAACGGGTGTAGTCAGATCGCCTTGAATCACTCGAATCGAATGCCGATGCAGGATGGCATTCAACTGGGTGGTGACGACTGCGCGACGAGATATGTCGACGGCGGTGACATGTCTGGCTCCGATTGCAGCGGCGCGCAAGCTCAGCGCCCCCGTCCCGGTGCAGAGATCCAGTACCCGAGAGTCCCGTCCTAGTCTCTCTGCAGCCAGTGCGTCGGCCAGCAGCCACGTATCTTCCTGTGGAGGGTAAACACCTGGCAGACGCAAGAGCATCGGTGACTCCTCGAGGTTGTGCGTTGTGGTGACGCGGCCGTTTAACTGAAGCAATCCTATACTCCAAACGGTCAATTATCTGCATCCACTGATGTAGATAAGCTACATTTAGACTGGATGACAAGAGTCGATTTGAAATCAGGACAAGGCGAGTATGGCGGGAGGTATGACTGGTTACAGATCAATCATCACGACGGCGCGGTCGATTGGCCCACGAATGCCTCTGGGCGCCGAGCGTGAGCGAAACGCTACTGCGATACTGAATGGGTCGGCGTGAAATACAGCGGAGGGTTTCCTCGATGACTGAACAACCCGGTCTTGCCGCAGGGGCCGAGCGGGAAATCGGCAGGAGGACAATCACTTACGCAGTCTCGATCGTCCTGGTTGTGATTGTGATGATAGTGGCACTTGTGGTGTTGGGTTCTCGGCGGGGCGAGTGTTTCGACACCGACGTGCTGGTCTGCTCGCGTAAGGATCGACGCCTTTTGGTGTTCTTGCCGAGCGTGACGCTCTTGGTGGGCGCCGTAGGGGCATTCTTACGAGCGTCGCCGCGATGGCATCGCACTCGCAGGCTGTCCATCAGATCGTATGTCGGATGGATTCTCGTAGGGTTGGCCGTAGCGTACGGTGCGGCGTCGTTTTCCTTCTTGTTCTGACCGATCCGAAGGGTGAATGGACGACAGTGCGCTGACAACTATTTTGCATACTTGACGAGTGCGCGCTCGAGTACTTGGCGATCGTCGAACACTATCTCCGTACCGTCGTAGTTCATCACGTGGTCGTTCCCACGCCCCGCAACGACAACGATATCGCCTGCTTTTGCCAAGCATACGGCGGTCCGTATAGCGTCACTCCGATTCGGGATGATAAGCACCTCTGCATGATTCGCGAGTCGCGCCCCCGCGGCCACGTCATTTCTGAGGGCTGTTGCGTCATCGTGGTACGGACCTTCGTCGGTGACGACAACGACGTCGGCATGACTGCCGGCAGTACGACCCAGAGGCTCGCGTTTGCCGGGGTCCCGGCCCCCAGTGGCGCCGATGACGACAATGATCTTTCCCTTCGACAACGAGCGCAGGTACGGAAACAAGCGGAGTTGCGCACCTGCGTTGTGTACGTAGTCGACGAATGCCAGGAAATTCTGTCCTATTTCCACATTTTCCAATCTCCCGGGGACGGTGTCGAGATTTTCGATACCGTCGAGCGCCGCCGCGATATCGACTCCTCCGATGCGAAGAGCGGCAATTGCCGCCAATGCGTTGTCAACTTGGTGACACCCCAGCAGGCGCAGCCGGATTTTCCTCTCCCAACTCCCATGGCGTGCAACAAAAGATGTTCCCGTTTGATCGGCCTCGATGTCAGTGGCGGTGACATCGGCGCTGGCACCAAGCGATGAGAAGGTCAAACGAGGAACAGTGACGCGTTCAGCGAGGGCTTTGCCGTACTGATCGTCGACACTGATCGCCGCGCGGGCGCAACGTTCGGGTAAGAAAAGCTGCGCCTTCGAGTCGAAGTACGACGCCATAGTTTTGTGGAAATCCAGATGGTCACGCGAAAGGTTCGTGAAGGCAGCGACGCGAAAGAACGTCCCATTGACTCGGTGTAGTGCAAGACCATGACTCGACGCTTCCATAGCGACAGCGTCGACGCGGTTGTCGACGAAAGCGGACAACGTACGTTGCAACGTGCACGCTTCAGGTGTCGTTCGCTCCGCTTCCGATACGCCGTCTGGTCCCCGAACGCAGATTCCGCTGATGATGCCGGTGCGCAGTCCGGCCGCGGCTAGACCGGCTTCGAGCATGAATGTAGTGCTGGTCTTGCCGTTGGTGCCGGTAACGCCGTATACGTCGAGCGATGTGGAGGGATCGCCGTATATCCAAGCGGCCAAAGGGCCGAGGATCTTTCGGGGGTTCTTCACCACAAACGCCGGCAATATTTCAGTGGGTCGATCGCTGACCACAGCGACGGCACCCCGCTGCGCTGCTTCGGCGACGAACTCGCCACCATGGTGTTCGGTGCCTGGCAGCGCCGCGTAAATATCGCCAGGGCGAACCTGACGGGAGTCCTGACAGACGCCGGCAACAACCAGGGTTCCTTGCTCGCGCAGTAACTCGCCGTCCGCGCCGAGATATTCAGCCACCGCCTCGAGCGACCATTTCGGTTGTCTGCTGGGCCTATTCGACACGGTGCGCATGTCGGATCACGGCGTTTGTGCTCTAGGTGGCATGTCTCAGGTTTGACATTTGCGAGTTGCGCCAAACACTTCACGTGGCACTGCACACCGCAATCATTCCGCTGCCGCTCGCCGATTATGCACACGCGCGGATGATCAGGCCTGCGTGAGCACAATTGCCGCGCGGGGGTTACTCGGGTGAACTGTAACTTTTGAATCGCGCCGAAACGATGTACCCGATGTCGGGATCGGCTGCGGAATAATTGCCCGATGGCACCACAAGAATATTTTGTCAGTCCGATCGTGCCGATATATGCGATTGTACTGGTATTTTGACTGAATTGACCAGATTGTCAGACCGTAGATGAGGGTAGCGGGAATGAGAACTTTTGGTACCGCAGGTGCGTGCGCAGCGATCTTTGCCACCGCAGCCCTGATCACTACGGCGCTGCCGGGAGTAGCCGGCGCCGCGCCCGTTTTGACGCAGACGTGCGTTCCCGAGATCAATGACAACTCCATGTCGCTCGATCCGGCCGTCGTCGACGGCTGGTACGACGTCTCGACCGGCACACCCGGCACGAAGATCAATTCCATCGAGTCCTGGCGCGCTGTCCCAGGCGACACTCTCGAGTTTCGAGCCTCGGTAACCATCCGCGCGCATGGCAGCCCGGTCAGCGGCACCTTGCGGATCGACGGCGCGGGACTCACCGGCGACCCAGAACTCCGCTCACGTATGACACTGACCCAGGATCTGGGGATGTCCGGAACGAAAGTCACGCATGCGGACAACGGACGAGTGATTCCGGTCCGAGCAACCCTCGCCTTTGATGCGTCGACTCCGAACCTCGTGGCGCAGAATCAATCCGTCGACCTTTCCGCGGTCAAGATCGTGCTGACGGGCGATACAACCGATCCGGGGACCGACTGCCCAGACGACGGCGGGAATGGCGGCAACCAGGGTGGTGGAAACGGCGGCGGTGGTGGCGAAAATGGCGGAAACAACGGTGGCAACCAGAACGGTGAACTGCCCGGACGCGATGTAGGCAATCGAGTTCCGATTTCCCAGGTTCCGTCCGGGCCGATCTCGCGGTGACGCAATCGTCTCGCCAGACGCTTCGGCGTCTGTGCGGCGCAGCGGCGCTGACGGTGTTGTTGTGTGTCAGTGGGTGTTCGGACGACAGTGACCAACCGGTTCGGGTTCTGGCGACCGGGCAGGAGGATTTGCCACCTGCGTTGGAGGCGGCAGTCGACAATCCGGCAACACCGACGCAGTTGCGCATCGGCGGCGAGGCCGCCGTGGTTCTTGCGATCAAGACAACGTCGGGTGGTTCGCTGATTCCTCCGGAGGATGTGAGCAAGGTCGGCTGGTGGGCGGACTCCGCATTTCCGGGTTCGGGTACGGGAACTGTTGTGATCACCGGCCACATCAATGACGTGTACGCCGGTGACGGTTTCGGAAAGAAATTCTCGTCGTTGACTCCGGGGTCGGTTGTGACGTTGACCGGGGAGGATGGCCACGAGTGGACCTATCGGATCGATGCGGTTGACGAGTACCGCAAGGACGGGGAACTACCGGTCGAGCGCCTGAACCGGATGGACGGACCGGAGACGCTGGCGTTGATCACGTGCGGGGGAGAGTTTGTGGGTCCGCCGCTGGGTTACGAGGACAACGACATCGCCTGGGCGACACGGATTCCCGATTTGTCGTAGTTCTACGCATTGTCGCGATTATCGATATCGTTGGCCGCACTAGCGTCTTCGCCGCACTGGTAACAGTGCCCGATTGAAGGACACGAGTGTGAGTGCACTGACAGGGACCGCGGCCGCTGCGTATTTCTATTACTACCCGCTGGTGGAGAACCTCCGACAGGTGGAGCGTTATGTCACGACCGGCGTCGGCTCCAATCCTGCAACACCGTTCAACAGTTTCTCGCATGCCCGCAAACTTGCAGGGCCAGAGGACACGTTTGTCACGATCAACAACGACACCGTCTATTCGATGGCGCAGCTTGACCTTTCGGGTGGACCACTGCGATTGGACGTGCCCGCAACCGGGGATCGCTATTACGTACTCCAATTTGTCGACGCCTGGACGAACAACATCGCGTATGTCGGCACGCGGGCTACGGGCAATGAAGCCGGCAGTTTTCTGATCGTCCCACCGGGCTGGACCGGAGAATCGGAACATCCGGTGGTCCAGGCCTCAACCGACATTGTGTCGATAGTCGGCCGATTTGCCTGCACCGGCCCAGGCGACATTCCCGCCGTGACGAAGCTGCAGGATTTGCTGATACTCGAGTCACTCGACCCGGCCGCGACAGTGAACGGTCTACCCGTGGTGGACGCGAACCTTACCGACGAACTGCTCTTCTGGCAGCAGGCACACCGCTGGTCACAGGCATTCCCCGCTCCGATCGCGGAATCTGCCCTGATCGAGCAGTTTTCCGGTTTGTGGTCTCCGGATGTCGATAGCGATGACCTGCGCGCCTGGTATGCGGACGGCGTCGCCGAGCTCGAGGACGCCACCAAACACGGCCAGGCACCGGTCTTCAACGGATGGACAGTGGGCCTGCATCTGTTCGACTACAACCTCTACAACCTCGGCCTCGGAACGATCGACGACGACCGGTGGAAGATCCTGGACGAGAAGGTGCGCATTGTCGAAAGGGCGATTGCGTGCCGCCTGGGGCTGTGGGGAAATCACGCCTACGAAGCGGTGTATGCACAAGCCTTCACCGACGTGACCGGAGCGCCTCTGATCGGCGAGAACACCTATCTCATCAACTTCCCGGAGAAACCGCCCGTCGGCGCATTCTGGTCGATCACGCTCTACGACATTCCGCGCTACTACCTGGTTGCCAACCCGATAGACCGGTACTCGATCGGCGACCGCACCGCCGGAATCCGCTACGAAACCGATGGGTCTCTCCGGATCACCATCTCGAAGGACGCGCCGACCGACGCCACCGCGCGAGCAAACTGGCTGCCGTCGCCCGATGCAGCATTCAGGCTGGTGCTTCGGCTCTATATGCCAGGGGAGGCGATCCTCGACGAAACCTATTCGTACCCTCCGGTGGAGCGGGTGAGTAACCAGGACACGTAGTCGCGGAGAAGCGCCGGGGTCAACGTTGATAAACTTCGACCTCCGGCGTTCGCGGGTATCCGTGGATGGTGTCGAAGCCTCAAAAGGAGTTTGTACCGTGGTTGACCTCGCCTATGTCATCGCTGGATCCGAATCCACCGGTGGTGCCGGCTTACAGGTCGACCTCAAGACCTTCCAGGCCCGCGGTGTCTACGGAATCGCCACCACGACGTGCATCGTGTCCTTCGACCCGAAGAACAACTGGGGCCACCGCTTTGTCCCCATCGCGCCCGAGGTGATCGCAGACCAGATCGAGGCAGCAACGTCGGCGCACGATCTCGACGTCGTGAAGATCGGCATGCTGGGAACTCCCGCGACCATCGAGGTTGTTGCGGAGGGGCTGCGTCGTCAGTCGTGGCGGCACGTGGTTCTCGATCCGGTTCTGATCTGCAAGGGTCAGGAGCCCGGAGCGGCACTCGATACCGATACGGCACTTCGTGATTCGATCCTGCCCCTCGCAACGGTTGTCACCCCGAATCTCTTCGAGGCGCGCACCTTGGCCGGAATGGACGCGATCTCGAGCGTCGACGAACTGATCGAAGCAGCGCGTCGTATCCACGATCTCGGACCGAAGTACGTTCTGGCCAAGGGCGGCGTGGAACTGGCCGGCGACGACGCCGTCGACGTGCTGTTCGACGGAACCGACGTGACGGTACTTTCTGCTCCCAAGGTTGGCCAGGAGCGCGTCTCCGGTGCCGGTTGCACCCTTGCGGCTGCGGTGACTGCAGAACTCGCAAAGGGCGCTGACGTGGGAGAAGCTGTGGCACTGGCAAAGAAGTTTGTCACCGCGGGTATCGAGGCCCGGGTCTCGGCGCACACGCCGTTCGACACCGTGTGGCAGGGAGCTTTCACCGGATAGGAGACCTGATGTTCGCCCGGCCTGGCAGGATCAGACGGGTGAGCACAGCAAACCTGAACCGAACTGAAGTCACTCTCCGATCGTCCGCGGTATCGGTCACCGGTTATCGAGTGGAGTTGGACCTCCGCTCGGCGGTCGACCCTGCTGTGGCGACGTTCAAGACCGTCACCACGATCGAGATGACGTCGACCGTGGATTCGACGTGGCTCGATTTCATCGGTAGGGCGGTCGAATCGGTGGAGGTGAACGGCCGTCGTGTCGCTGTCGAGTACGACGGTGCGCGGATCGCGCTGAACGGGCTGTCGGATGTGAACGTCGTGCAGGTTGTTGCGCTCGCGGAGTACAGCCGCTCCGGAGAGGGTCTGCACAGATTTGTCGACGACGCCGACGGGCAGGCGTACCTCTACACACAATACGAACCAGCGGATGCGCGTCGGGTGTTTGCGTGCTTCGAGCAGCCGGACATGAAGGCGCCATTCACTTTTGTGGTCACGGCACCGCAGTCCTGGGAAGTGCTGTCGAATCAGGTTCCCGTGCAGACAGATTCGAATTCCACCGGCAGCAAGACCGTCACTTTTGCTCCGACACTGCCTATTTCGACGTACATCACGGCAGTGGCGGCCGGTCCGTACCATCGAGTGAGCTCGGGGTGGAGTCGCGGCGACCTCACCGTCGAACTGGGTGTTCTGTGCCGAGCGTCGCTGGCCCAGTACCTCGATGCCGACGACGTGTTCGAGGTGACTCGGCAAGGTCTCGACTTTTATGCCGATGCCTTCGACTACCCGTATCCGTTCGGCAAGTACGACCAGATCTTCGTTCCCGAATACAACCTCGGCGCAATGGAGAATCCGGGCCTCGTCACCTTCACCGAGTCCTACGTGTTTCGCGGCAAAGCCACTGCCGAGCAGTACCAACGCCGCGCGAACACGATCCTGCACGAGATGGCACACATGTGGTTCGGCGACCTCGTGACCATGGTGTGGTGGGACGATCTGTGGCTCAAGGAATCGTTCGCCGATTTCATGGGATCGCTTGTCAGCGTCGAGGCAACGCGGTTCACCGACGCCTGGGTGGCGTTTGCGATCAAGCGAAAAGCCTGGGCGTACGTGCAGGATCAGTTGCCGACCACGCATCCGATCGTCGCCGACATCGTCGATCTGGAAGCTGCGAAGCTGAACTTCGACGGCATTACCTACGCCAAAGGTGCGAGTGTCCTCAAACAACTGGTGGCCTTTGTCGGGCGTGACGCGTTTTTCGAGGCGTCACGGAAGTACTTCCGGGCGAACGCTTTCGGTAACACTCGGTTAGTCGATTTCCTCGACGCGCTGAGCGCGACGTCCGGGCGAGACATGCGCGATTGGTCACGTGCCTGGCTCGAGACAACGGGAGTGTCGACGTTGACGTTCGAGGGCGGGGAATTGGTGCAAACCGATCCACGACCGCATCGTCTGGCAGTCGGGGTCTACAACTACGGCGATACCGGCGACCTGGTTCGCACGGCACGCGTCGAGGTCGACATTTCGGCGGAGCGCACACCGATCGACGTTCCCGCGGGACCACTGATTCTGCTCAACGACGACGACCTGACATACGCAAAGATTCGGCTCGACGCCGCGTCGCTCGCCACCGTCGAATCGTCGCTCGAGCGTGTTGTCGATCCACTCGCGCGTGGATTGATTCTGTCCTCGCTGTGGAACTCCGTACGTGACGGTGAGCTGCCGGTATTCCGGTACCTCGCGGTGGCCGAACAAAGTGGCCCTTCAGAACCGGACCTGGCGATTCTCAGTTCGATCACTGCTGACGCGCAGTTCGCAATCGCGCACTATGTTCCGCGCGAGCTGCGCTCCAGCGCGGCGGCTGGGTGGTTGGCGACGGCATGGAAGGCGATGTTCGAGAGCGAACCGGAATCGGGCCGTCAGTTGGCGTGGGCCCGAGCCTGTGCCGCCGCGGCGGCGCTCGACGATTCGCGGGCTGACGCGTTGCGTGCCATCCTGCTCGGCGAGAGCCCCGGCCCGATCGGGCTCGCTCTCGACCCCGATCTTCGGTGGTCGATGTGGATTGCCCTGGCTGCCACAGGCTTTGCCGAACCGAGTGACCTCGACCACGAGTTGCGCAGCGACGGGACATCGGCCGGCCGGATCGCCCACGCTCGCGCACTCGCGTCGTTGCCCACCGCAGCGACCAAGCAACGCGTCTGGCAGGCCGCAACCACAGACTTCACACTGTCGAACGATCATCTCGATGCCATGATCGGCGGCTTCAAAGCCGGCGTCGACGCGTCCCTGATCGAGGGCTACGCGGCGGACTATTTTGCCTCGTTGCGCACGTGGTGGTCAGGGCGCAGCATCGAGATTGCGCGGCGCCTGGTGAATGGCTTGTTCCCGGCGTCCGGGGATCTGATTGCGGTCGATCGGTGGCTCGACGCCAATGCCGATGCGCCGGCGTCGTTGCGGCGGTTGGTGCTCGAGAAGCGCGACAACCTGGCTCGGGATCTGAAGGTTCAGGCGTTCAACTCGGCGCTCTGAATTACTTTGCTCCTGGTCGTCCGACGATCAGGGGATGGACACGGCCGCTTGCACCTGCCTCGGATCCGAGACCCTGAGGATCGGCGACACCGGCCAGGCGTATGTCCAGTTCGCCGGTCCACTCGCGGGTCAGTTCGGCGTCCATGGCGTCGAGGCGTTCGAGGAGCGGAGCGTGCTGATCCACCGGGCACGCTGCCAGCAAGGTCGTGAACACGGCGCGCAAGCGGCGCTGCACCTGAGCGGAATTGGTACTGAAGTGCCGAATTTCGTCGGTCGCGATGGACACGTAGTCCGTCCAGGTTCTCTGCTGCCCGCGGATTCGGGTCAACGTGGACGTCGCGGAGTCGGCATGCACCCGCGGTGCCAGCAGAACGAGCAGATCCTCGATGTGGTCGAGAGCTTGGACCGCGCGGCCAGGATCGTTGATAGCCGGCGACAGTGCCTTGAGCGCAATATCGACAATGGATTGGATTGCCGCGGCCGGACCGACTACGGGACCGTGAGTGTCACCGAAAACCAGGCACGACATCAGAGAATCCGGACGGATCGCCATCGAGGTGCCACGGACTTCGAACAGCGGCGCGTTCTGGGCGACAAATTCTCCGATGCCGGGCACGACTGCGATGCTGACCCCCCACTTCGATGCCAACCGCTCCAGTCGCGGCAGGTTGATCGCCAGCAGTATGCGCCCGTTGGGGGAGAGGTGTCGCAGTCGGACGATCAAGAGGTCTGCGGAGTCGTCGTCGGCCAGTGCGGGATTGGCGACTACGGGTGCAGCAGTTGCGTCCTGCGTCGACTCGTCGTAATGCGGGTACGAGCGAACGATTGCGCTTCGTCCTTCGGCTGCGATCCACCGCAGAAGGCGACTGGAATTGAGAATCGAGCCAACTCGGGACACCAGTGCAATAAACAGAATGGCGCTGATGATCGCAAGAAACAGCGCCGTGTACGTGGATATCTGGGGAGCTGAATGTTGGGTGTTGAGAGCAAGATCGAGGGCAACGATGATCGAGTAGACAAATGTCGCGAGAAACATCCCGATGGACCATCGCATGACTCGCTGCTGAGCCAGCATCGGCACCACTCGCACCGATATCTGCGAAGCGCCGAATTGCATGGCCAGTGTGATCGCAGTGAACACCAGACCGGTGAGGGTGATCATTCCACCGGCAATCACGCTCAGCAGAGTTGCTGTAGCTCCCGGATCCACGGCGTATTCGAGCGAATCAGAACCGAAGCCGTCGAACACCGAACTGTCGAGATCGATAAGCGTGTCGGCCAAGAAGAATGCCGCGACGACAAGCAGAACGGGTAACCGCCACACGGGGACGGTGCGAAGCCGTCTGCGGGTACGACGCCACCGCAGTGCGTCGGATAGCCGCCACTTCGGAGTCGTAGCCGGGGGCTCTGGTGTCGACACCGTGGTCGGTTCAGTTGCTGCTGAAGGGATGGCTTCCGGTACCCCGAAACTCCCCGAGACGCTTTCCTGGAATCGAATTTTGGCTTTGATCAGTGGTTCCCTGACGCGTTGCTCGCGAGCGACCGCGCGGGACATCTTCGCCGGCTTGTCGCGATACCGGGATCTGGCCCACGGCGCGCCCGGTCGGCTCAGCCGGATTGCGCCGACGATGAGGAGCGGCGGGAAAAACAATCCGATCAAACCGGTCCACAACTTGCCTTTGAGAAGTGTGATCATCGCGAGCGCCAATTGGAGTATCAGCGCGACAACAATTGCAATGAGGGTTGCGATACTGCGATCTTCCTCGTACGGGTCGAACTCGCCGGCAAACCCGATCGGATGGACGCCGAACAAGAAAAGAAAGGAAATGGCGATCGCCACGAAGACCGCATCTATCGACGACCGACCTTCTTCGGCCCAATAGACATCACGCAAATGCAGAACCAGCGCATATTCGTCGAGAACCAAGGCGCTACCGATTCCGAACACCGACGCGAGCACACAATTGGCGACCGGGGTGTGGAAATCCGCCAATGCGATAAAGGTGAACCCCGAGACGAGCATCATCATCAGCCCGAACACCATGTGATGGATATGCATACCGCCCGGCGTGACATTGCCCGGCCACCACGACACTTCGGCGCGGATCATGCGCACACTGAATCTGATGAACAGAAAGGTAAGTAAAAACGCGACCAGCAGGAAGAACAACGGCAGCCGTCCGGTGTCGACGACTGTGTGCTCGAACCATGCCTTCACTACGTCAGCATGACAGGGTTTTCCGCAGGTATTCTCGCAAAACGCTCAATTGGAAACTGGCCTGTGTCTGAATCTTGCCGGGGCCGCGCTACTGTCGAGAAATGGTGAACGCGGATTTACTGGATCGGGCCCATGTCGAATCAGCCTTTTCGACCTTCGAACCGCGGTCTGTCGACCTCGACGGGCGCAGGTTGGCATCTGTGGTCTTTGCCCTGATGCGAGATGCCGACGGCACATCGGTGTTCCCGCTGACCAAGCGGCCGAGCAAAATGCGCGCGCACCCCGGTCAATTCGCCCTGCCAGGCGGGAGCGTCGACGCCGGTGAAACACCCGAAGAAGGCGCCCTGCGCGAACTCTCCGAAGAACTGGGGCTGACCGCCGCGACGTCCGACATCATCGGCCGCCTCGACGATTACGTCACACGCTCAGGCTTCGTGATCCGCCCGTTTGTCGTGTGGTCGGGCGCCGAGATCGAAAAATTGGTACCCAACCCGGACGAGGTTGCGTCGTTGTACGCGGTCACATCAGCCGAACTCGATGTGGACCCGCGTTTCGTGTCGATCGAGGAGTCTCCGAATCCTGTGGTGCAGTGGCCGTTTCGAACCAGCCTCGTGCATGCTCCGACCGGTGCCGTCGTCTACCAACTCCGGGAAGTTCTCAGTGGGCGGCACACCCGGATCGACAACCTCGAACAACCCGTCTTCGCCTGGCGGTAACAACACCCGCACGGCGCGAGCGACCCTGGGCACGCACGAGGGGCGGCCATGAGCAAAATGTCGCAAGTGCTGTGGAAAGCTGGCACCACGGCGCCGCAACGGCGGGCAGTTCGATGCGGAGTGCGGAACAATACGAGGTGTGTGCAGTGACATCAGGTGAACAGGAACTTGTCGTGACAGATCGAGTTCTGACGGTTCCCAACATTCTCAGCATGGCTCGCCTGCTGCTGCTCCCGGTGTTCGCTTACCTGCTCTTGGTGACACATTCTGACGGGTGGGCGCTGGCGCTGCTGATGCTCACCGGATTCACGGACTGGCTCGACGGCAAACTGGCGCGGATTCTCGATCAGAGCTCGAAATTGGGCGCTGTTCTCGATCCATTGGTCGACCGCTTGTACGTCGTGACGACGCTCGTGACGTTTGTGGCCCGCGACTTCATCCCCTGGTGGGTCGCAGCGATCCTGATCGGCCGGGACTTGATCCTTGCTCTCACTCTTCCGATCTACCGCAGACGCGGCCTCCCGCCGCCCGAGGTCATCTATCTCGGCAAAGCCGCGACATTCCTGCTGATGTTTGCGTTGCCGCTGATACTGGCCGGCCACGGAGATTGGCCGATCGCCGGATTCACTCACGCTTTCGGTTTTGCCTTCCTGATCTGGGGAACAGTTCTGTACGTGTGGACCGCCGTGATCTACGTGCTCAAAGCTGCCCGGATCGCGCGGACCTACGAGGTTGTACCCCGATGAAAAGGACGGGGGAGGACGTGCGCCGCAACCCGGTGCCGTCACTGCTCCGGTCGCTGATGACCGAACACCTCGATCCCGGATACGAGGCTGCAGCACTCGAACGAGAACATGAACACAGCAAGAACTCCATGCCCCGAACCGGGCCGTGGCTGGCTCTGGGCGGACTCCTGCTCGGTTTTGTCCTGACAGTCTCAGCGGTCTCGGCAGCTGGGCAGGTGTCCGGCACCGAAGATCTCCGTTCCGATCTCGTTGCGAAGGTACGTGCGACCGAGGATCAGATCGACGATCTGGACGCGACTCGGCACTCCCTCGCCGAGCAGGTCGACGCCGCCCGAGCCACCGCATTGGCCGGAGACACCGAAGGCAACAAAATTCTCGGGGAACTGCGCGGCGTCGAATCCGAAGCGGGCGCCGAAGCCGTACACGGCGAAGGCATCACCGTCACCCTCACCGACCCGGCTGGACGCCCCAATCTTTCCGACGCATCGCAACGCAGCGTCGGGGGAAAGAGCGTCGTACTCGATCGAGATATACAGAGTGTGGTCAACGCACTGTGGGCCGGCGGCGCCGAGGCCGTTGCCGTGGGCGGCGTGCGCATCGGCCCGACGGTGACGATCCGTCAGGCCGGCGGCGCGATGCTGGTCGACAATCAGCCCGTCTTCTCGCCGTACGTCGTCGAGGCGATCGGTGACTCTCGTGCGTTGCAGCGAGAATTTGTCGTGAGCGATGCCTACCTGCGGATGTCCAGCATCGCGCAGCTGTACGGCGTCGGTTTTGCTGTGGCCGAGGATAATTCGATGAGCCTTCCGCCCGCCGCAACGCGCCCGGTGCGCGTTGCGACTGAACCGATAGGACCTAGATAGATGGAGCGAGTTCGATGAAGGCCGGTTCCGCCCTGTACGGACTCGCCGCGTTGGTGATCGGCATCGTCCTGGGTGTTGTCTTCAGCCCACAGGTGCCCGACGCATTCGCGCCGTATCTTCCGATTGCCGTTGTAGCCGCACTCGATGCGGTATTCGGTGGCTTGCGGGCGTACTTGGACGAGATCTTCGACGCCAAGGTATTTGTCGTCTCGTTTGTCTTCAACGTTCTTGTCGCCTCGCTGATCGTCTGGCTGGGTGATCAGCTCGGAGTCGGCACGCAACTCTCGACGGCCATCGTAGTGGTCCTGGGGATTCGAATCTTCGGCAATGCAGCGGCACTGCGTCGCCGGCTGTTCGGAGCGTGAGACATGGCTGACGCGGTCAGGAAGCACGACGAGGGACGAC
Source organism: Rhodococcus globerulus (assembly GCF_019334125.1). Classification (NCBI taxonomy): domain Bacteria; kingdom Bacillati; phylum Actinomycetota; class Actinomycetes; order Mycobacteriales; family Nocardiaceae; genus Rhodococcus; species Rhodococcus globerulus. The sequence continues at coordinate 1,087,464 of NZ_CP079698.1, read as the reverse complement.
ACGAGTTGCGACCGGTGAACAAGCACCGAAGCAACGTGGTGTTCGCAATTCTTGCGACAGTTCTGCTCGGTGTTCTGGGAGTGGCAATCGCAACTCAGGTGCGCAGCACGGTTGCGGGGGACTCGCTCGATTCTGCGCGCCCCGCCGATCTCCTTGTGGTTCTCGACAACCTGAATCGGCGCGAAGCCGCGCTGCGACAGGAAGTCTCGGAGCTCGAGGATTCTCTGGCGACATTGCGGCGCAGCGGAAGCACCGACGCGGCTCTCGGTGAAGCGCAGGCCCGTTTGAATGCCCTCTCCATCCAGGTGGGGACAGCGCCGGCGAGCGGTCCTGGCGTCACCATGACGTTGACCGATCCGACGGGCGGTGTCGGGCCCGAGGTGATTCTCGATCTGATCCAGGAACTACGTGCCGCCGGAGCCGAGGCTATTCAGATTGCCGGAGCCACAGGCGAACCGATCCGGATCGGCGTGAACTCGTGGGTCGGTGGCCGCGGCGGTGACATCGAAGTGGACGGAACCAAGATCGCAGCGCCGTACACTGTGAGCGCGATCGGCGATCCGCCGACTTTGGCAGCGGCATTGAACATTCCGGGCGGAGTGTTCGACAACGTGTCACGGGGCGGCGGAAGTTCCACCGTCGAGCAATCACAGCAGGTCACGATCTCCGCCTTGCGACAATTGAATCCGCGCCAATACGCTCAACCCGGAAATTGAATTTTTGCGTCCGGAACTTTCGGACGGCATGTGAAAGGAAGCCACTGTGAGTGAGCTCGATACACCTACCGATCTGCGTTACACCGCGGAGCACGAGTGGGTGAAGCGAACCGGCCCGACATCTGTTCGAGTGGGCATTACCGACTTCGCTCAGTCACAGCTCGGAGATGTGGTGTTCGTTCAGCTCCCCGCCGCGGGAGAAGACGTCACCGCTGGCGAATCGCTCGGTGAGGTCGAATCGACCAAGAGCGTATCCGACATCTTTGCGCCGTTCACCGCGAAAGTTATTGCGGCTAACAGCGAATTGGACGGTGCTCCCGAACTCGTGAACACCGATCCGTACAACAACGGTTGGCTCGTCGATCTCGAGGTTGCCGACGAAGCCACTTTGGACAGTGCGATTTCGGAGACCTTGGATGCTGCGGGATACACCGCACTGACGTCCAGCTAGGGCTTGACTGCCGACCCGTTGTGTCGCGGCCAGTCTCGCTGCACACAAGGGTGCGCGCAGGGTACGGTCGTGGGGTACGCATGTGCCAAGTCGGGGTGCAGGTCGTATCTGTAAGTGACTGTGAAAGATGCTCGAGAAAAAAGTGCACTGCGTAGTCCAGTGATTTCTGATCTGGACGATTGATCGAGGAGGAGAAACAGTGAGCGAGAACGGTAACGACGCGGGCTACGGGGAGACGCCGGCGGAGACCACATCGGTATTCCGTGCAGATTTCCTCAACGAGCTCGACAACTCCTCAGCAGCACCGGCCGCCGAGCAGCCGGTTTCAGGTGTCGAAGGTCTACCTGCCGGCGCGGCTCTGCTCGTCGTCAAACGAGGACCGAACGCGGGATCGCGTTTCTTGCTGGATCAGCCGACCACGTCGGCAGGTCGCCACCCGGACAGTGACATCTTCCTCGACGATGTGACGGTCAGCCGCCGCCACGCCGAGTTCCGTCAGGAAGAAGCCGAATTCCACGTCGTCGACGTCGGAAGCCTCAACGGCACGTACGTCAACCGTGAGCCTGTCGATTCGGCAGTGCTGGCCAACGGCGACGAGGTGCAGATCGGTAAGTTCCGTCTGGTTTTCCTCACCGGCCCGCGTTCCGGCGGTTCGCAGGTGGGCGAGGCGTCAGCAGGTGCTGGTAGCTAATGACGGCATTGCGGCAGCAGAGCCAGCCGGGGATGTCTATCGGCTCCGTGCTGGATCGGTTGCGTCCAGATTTTCCCGACGTGACGATTTCGAAGATTCGTTTCCTCGAGTCCGAAGGCTTGATCAGCCCACAACGGACGCCGTCGGGATACCGCAGGTTCTCCATCGAGGACTGCGAGCGTCTTCGCTACGTACTGACCGCTCAACGTGATCAGTACCTGCCGCTGAAAGTCATCAAGGAACAACTCGAGGCGATCGACAGTGGTGCCGCGACGGTCAGCGCAGACAACTCTGCGCCGCGACGTCCGCGCGTCCTGTCGATCGCTCCGGGAGAAGTATCGCCCGAGGTATTCCGGGTGGATCGAGAAGTCCGAGTGGGTCGGGCGGATCTTCTCGCTCGCGCGGACATCGACGATCGATTCCTGACCGACCTCATTCGCACCGGCCTGATCGTGCCAGGCGCTGCCGGATTCTTCGACGAAGACGCAGTGACGTTGGCCCGGACAGCCAAGGCGATGGCGGAATACGGTTTGGAAGTACGACATCTACGTGCGTTCAAGTTGGCTGCGGATCGTGAAGCCGGGTTGGTTACCCAGATCGCCGGACCGGTAGCCAAGGGACGTGATGCGGGTGCCCGTGATCGAGCCGAGGAAATGGTTCGAGAACTGGCAGCATTGTCGTTGACATTGCATACATGCCTGGTCAAATCAGCAGTCCGCGGAAGTCTTGATCGCTGAGTTCTCGATCATCTCGTTCCACGCGAATAGAATCTCAGTACGGTCGTGAATTCGGCCACCAGGGTCATTTCAGGTTGGAGGCAAGCTCGATGGGCGAAATGCGTGTGATCGGAGTTCGTGTCGAGCAGCCCCAGAATCAGCCGGTTTTGTTGCTCCGCGAGTCAGATGGTGATCGGTACCTTCCGATCTGGATCGGGCAGACGGAAGCCACGGCGATCGTTCTGGAGCAACAGGGAGTCGAGCCGGCGAGGCCGCTCACACACGACCTGATCAAAATACTGATCGAATCCTTCGGCCGCAGTCTGCAGGAAGTCCGCATCGTGGATCTGCAAGAAGGCACGTTCTATGCCGACCTGGTTTTCGACGAGCAAACTACGGTCTCCGCTCGTCCGTCGGATTCCATCGCGTTGGCACTTCGGATCGGGGTCCCGATCTTTGCCTCGGAATCAGTCCTTGCCGAGGCGGGATTGGTCATTCCTGACGAGCGTGAAGACGAGGTGGAGAAATTCAAGGAATTCCTGGACACGATCTCGCCGGATGATTTCAAGGCAACTGACGGTTAGCCGAAAGTTTCCGAGACTGGCTTGAGGCTTCAACTCTCAAGTAGAGGTTTAGTCTCGTTCGGCGTGTTGCGTTGACCAAAATCGCGCCGGGGTCTTACCGTTGCGAGCGGTGAAGATCGTTGAGCCTTGAAATAGAGTCTGGTCTTGGTGCTCTGTCGGGGCGTACTCTAGGTAAGTCCACTCGTGGAATTACGTGCCTCGGATTCACTGCTTCGAAATGTTCGGTGGTTCGAGATCGGCTGACGCGGGTACCCGTTTCTGTTCGGGTATCAGACTCTGCCGCATAGCACAGCGTGATGACACGATGGCGTATCGAGAAGGAGACGGCAGTGGAAGAACAGTCGAACGTAGGCAAGGCGGAGAATTCCGGCGTCGCTGAACTGACTGCAGATCCGGCTGCCCAACCCATGTCGGAAGAGTTGCAGCCGGGATTGTTCCCGGACGACTCCATTCCTGACGATCTTGTCGGCTACCGCGTTCCCATTGCCTGCCAGATCGCCGGCATCACCTACCGTCAGCTCGATTACTGGGCACGGACCGCACTGGTCGTCCCGTCCATCCGTGGCGCGGCCGGCTCCGGCAGCCAGCGTTTGTACTCGTTCAAGGACATTCTGGTTCTCAAGATCGTCAAGCGATTGCTCGACACCGGAATCTCTTTGCAGAACATCCGGGTGGCCGTCGATCACCTGCGTCACCGCGGCGTTCGCGATCTCGCCAACATCACTCTGTTCTCCGACGGGACCACCGTCTACGAGTGCACGTCCCCCGAAGAGGTCGTAGACCTGCTCCAAGGTGGGCAGGGAGTATTCGGTATCGCCGTCAGCGGCGCGATGCGTGAACTCACCGGAACCATCGCCGACTTCCCGGCCGAGCGTGCGGACGGCGGCGAAAGTGATCCGAATCCCGAAGACGAATTGGCGTCGCGCCGCAAGAATCGTGTGAGCCGCAAGACCGGATAGTGTTCCGGGCGTCACACCCGCTCGGTCGATGTGGTGGCGACGGAAGGTCGGCCGGTCAACTAGACTGGTCCACGCGTCGCCGGCGTACGGGAGAGCCTCGGGTAGTGCTTCACACACCAGTCTTCGATTTGCGGACTTGTCGTGAGCGTTATCAGGGCGCCGAAGGAGCAATACCTCCCCGTCAATCTCTCAGGCACCAAGGACCGTACGGGCTCCGACGCCTCTGGAAAGCGGTGGGATAACCCACCCGCCGACGGGGAAAGGCTGTGGTTCCGCCGGCATGGTGGATCACTACCGAATCTCTCAGGCGCTCGTTGTCGAGCAGGCGACAGAGGGGGAGGAACACACCACAGTCGGTGTGTGTCCTGATCCTCCGATCTGCCTGGGAGTTGTCGTGATCGACGCTGCAAGCCGTAATTTTGCCGACCGCCATGTCGGTCCGAACGCCGCGGAACTCGCGCGCATCCTCGAACTCATCGGGGTCGACTCCCTCGACGATCTCGCCACCAAGGCCGTTCCGTCGGTCATTCTCGACGCCGCACCCGGCGGAATCGCTGCCGGACTCGACGCATTGCCGTTGCCGGTCGGAGAGCACGAAGCGCTCGCGGAACTGTCCGCCCTCGCTGCCCAGAACACTGTCGCGACGTCGATGATCGGCCTCGGATACTTCGACACGCTGACGCCGCCGGTGTTGTTGCGCAACATCATCGAGAACCCGGCCTGGTACACCGCGTACACGCCTTACCAGCCCGAGATCAGCCAGGGCCGCCTCGAAGCCCTCCTCAACTTCCAGACCATGGTCGCCGATCTTTCCGGCATGGAGCTCGCCAACTCGTCCATGCTCGACGAGGCCACCGCCGCTGCCGAAGCCATGACGCTCCTGCGCCGCGCGAACCGCAGCAAGTCCCCACGCTGTGTCGTCGACGCGGACCTGTACCCGCAGACCCTTGCTGTCATCGAGACGCGCGCCGAGCCGCTCGGCATCGAGATCGTCTCCGCTGACCTCACTGCCGGACTGCCCGAGGGTGATTTCTTCGGCGTCATCGCCCAGATCCCAGGCGCTTCGGGACGCGTTGTCGACTACACCTCGATCATCGCGGAAGCTCACGAGCGTGGCGCACTGGTGGCCGTCGGCGCCGACCTACTTGCGATGACGCTCATCACCGCGCCCGGTGAGCTCGGTGCGGACGCGTGCTTCGGCACCACCCAGCGCTTCGGTGTTCCCATGGGTTACGGCGGACCGCACGCCGGTTACCTGGCGGTGCACTCCAAGCTCGCGCGTCAGCTGCCCGGCCGTTTGGTCGGCGTGTCCATCGACGCGGACGGAGACAAGGCGTATCGCCTGGCGCTGCAGACGCGTGAGCAGCACATTCGCCGTGAGAAGGCGACGTCCAACATCTGCACCGCTCAGGTGCTCCTCGCCATCCTGGCCGCGATGTATGCGAGCTACCACGGCGCCGAGGGACTCAAGGCGATTGCCTTGCGCGTCGCTGCCCGGGCGCACGCGTTGGCAAACGGTTTGCGTGAGGGCGGCGTGACCGTTGTCCACGATTCGTTCTTCGACACCGTGCTGGCTCAGGTTCCGGGCAAGGCGGCCGACGTTGTCGCTGCCGCAAAGGAATCCGGAATCAACCTGCGTCTGGTCGATGCCGATCATGTCGGTATCTCCTGCGACGAGGCCACCACCGCCGACCACGTTCTCGCGGTGCTCGACGCGTTCGGTATCGATGACGCAGTTGTCGCGATCGAGGCCGAAGGCAATTCAGTTCCGGCTGTTCAGGAGCGCACCTCCGACTACCTGCAGCACGAAGCCTTCACCCGTTACCGTACGGAAACAGCGATGCTTCGCTACCTGCGCGCGCTGTCCGACAAGGACATTGCGCTCGATCGCAGCATGATCCCGCTCGGCTCGTGCACCATGAAGCTCAACGCGACGGCCGAGATGGAATCCATCACGTGGCCCGCGTTCAACGCAATCCACCCGTTTGCGCCGACGTCCGACGCACCCGGATTGCTCAAGATCATCAAGGACCTGGAGGACTGGCTGGTCGCGGTCACCGGCTACGACAACGTCAGCCTCCAGCCCAACGCCGGAAGCCAGGGGGAGTACGCGGGCCTGCTCGCGATCCGTAACTACCACCTCAGCCGCGGCGACGATCACCGCGACACGTGCCTCATCCCGTCGAGTGCTCACGGCACCAACGCGGCTTCGGCCGTCATGGCCGGGATGCGCGTCGAGGTTGTTGCGTGCCGCCCCAACGGTGACGTCGACGTCGACGATCTGCGCGCGAAGATCGCCGATCACGCCGAGCGTCTCGCCGCGATCATGATCACCTACCCGTCCACCCACGGTGTCTACGAGCACGAGATCTCCGACATTTGCGCAGCAGTACACGACGCCGGCGGCCAGGTGTACGTCGACGGCGCCAACCTCAACGCGCTTGTCGGCCTTGCTCGTCCGGGCCGATTCGGTGGCGACGTCAGCCACCTGAACCTGCACAAGACCTTCTGCATCCCTCACGGCGGCGGGGGACCTGGCGTCGGCCCGATCGGTGTTCGCTCACACTTGACGCCATTTTTGCCCGGACACCCGATGGCCCCCGAACTCGGTGGTAGAGGCACGATCTCGGCAGCACCGTACGGCAGTGCGTCCATCCTGCCCATCACCTGGACCTACATCCGGATGATGGGTGCTCAGGGCCTGCGCCGCGCCAGCCTGACCGCCATCGCGTCGGCAAACTACATCGCGCGTCGACTCGACGAGTACTTCCCGGTTCTCTACACCGGCGAGAACGGCATGGTCGCGCACGAGTGCATCCTCGACCTGCGCGGTCTGACCAAGGACACCGGCGTGACCGTCGACGACGTCGCAAAGCGTCTCGCCGACTACGGTTTCCACGCTCCGACCATGAGCTTCCCCGTGGTCGGCACCTTGATGGTCGAGCCGACCGAGAGTGAAAACCTCGAGGAAATCGACGAGTTCTGCGACGCGATGATCGCCATTCGCGGCGAGATCGATCGCGTGGGAGCCGGTGAGTGGACTGTGGAGGACAACCCGCTTCGCGGCGCTCCCCACACTGCCGGAAGCATCGCGGCGCAGTGGGATCACCCGTACTCGCGTGAGATCGCAGTGTTCCCGCGCGGTAAGGCTCGTCCCAAGGTGTGGCCGTCCGTGCGTCGTATCGACGGTGCACACGGCGACCGCAACCTGATCTGCTCGTGCCCGCCGATCGAAGCGTTCGCAGGCAACTAAGGCGTGTGCCCGCCGGAGACCATCAGTTCTCGCGAACGAGTTCGAGGACGGTGATCTCCGGCGGCGCGCCGACGCGCACCGGCGGACCCCACGCTCCGGCGCCGCGCGTTGTGTACAGAACGGTATTGCCGATCGTGTCCAGGCCCTGCACCGAAGGTTGTTGCAGCGGGACGAGATAGCGCAGCGGCCACATCTGTCCGCCGTGCGTGTGCCCGGACAGTTGCAGATCGATGCCCATCTCCGACGCTTCGAGCGCTTGGCGGGGTTCGTGGGCGAGCAGCAACGCAAACGTGTTCGGATCGTGCCCGTTCAGTGCTGCTGTCAGATCCGGCTCGTACGGGGCCGGTGACGTATAGTCGTGGATACCCACGATGTCGATGGTGTCGCCGCCACGCTCGATCGACGCTCGGCTGTTACGAAGCGTGGTGATCCCCAAGGTTTCCCACACGTCGAGCCACTTGCCGCCGTCGTCGGCGTAGAACTCGTGATTGCCACTGACCCCGAAGATCCCGTCCGGCGCATGAAGATCGGCGAGCGGCCCAAGATCGGGAGCAACCTTCGCGACTGTGCCGTCCACGAGGTCACCGCCGATCGCAATCAGATCGACATTCTGCGAGTTCACGATCTCGACCACCTTGCGGGTGAAGTCGACTCCGCGGGCCGGGCCCACATGCAAGTCGGTGATCAAGGCAATCCGGTAGCCGTTGAAGCCTTCGGGCAGGCGGGCCAACGGCACCCGAATCCGGGAGACCTTCGGGTTCGACGCCTCGTACACCCCGTATGCGGCAGTGCCCAACGCCGCAACCGTGACTGCAGCGGTTGCCAACTGCAAAGTACGACGCTTCGCCGGATCCACCTCAGGTTCCTCACGGCGTCTACGCACCAGACGATTGACCCCGGCGCACACTCCGATGATCAGCAGCCCCGGAATCAGATACAACCACGAAGCCAACCAGACCCACCCGAGAAACCCGACCGGGCGGGCCCACGACGTGGCGAAGACCTCGCCGCTGCCCATGCCGATGAGCGTCAGAACGGCCAACAGGACCAATGCGGTGTCGGTGATGCGGGCCCACCGCGTCGGCATGCCGGTTGCTCGGACCACCCTGCGGTGCAGAAACCAGGTGAGAAGCGCGAGAACAACGGCAAATACTGCGATCCGCGCCATCAGGACAGCAGTTCCGCGACTGCAGCCGACATCGCGGCGGAGTCATCCGGGTTCACGCGAATCAATGTTCCACCAGTTCTGTCGGAGACATCTTGCAGCGTGGCGGCATCGCCACCGGAACCGATAACCAGAATGTCGACCCGCACCGGGCGAGCTGGATCAGTTGCCGACGCGATGGCGCTGAGGAGTTCGGCGCGTGTCATCGTCGACTCGTCGGTGGCAGCAGAGGTGACCAGCAGAACGGAGTTGGTTCGATCGGCGTCGTATCCGGTTGCCGCGTCTTTGTACGCTGCGGCCAGCGCGGGGTATTTCGATGATTTTCCTTCAGCGCTGAGACTGCTCATAGCGGCGGTGAGTTTGGTTCGTTGATCAGCATTGAGGGGTGCGCCGGGAACGATTACACGCTCCGCTGCCGCGGCGTCGGATCCGGGGAACGCGTGCACCGCGACATCGGAGGCGTCCGGGCTGCGGACCAACTGAGACTCGATCGCCGCACCGGCTGCGGACAAGTTGGCGCTCATCGACGTCGAGGTATCCAGCAGGATGGTTGCGCTGCGAACGGAAACAGGGTTGGCGACAACAGCGTTCAGAGCAGTGGCAGTTTCCGCCGATGCGGGCGTCAGGGTTGAGGTGATCTGCGCGGGTTCGAGTGCACCCAGATCTGGGACACTCTTACCCTCGACGCGGAATCCGGCGTCGACGAAGATCTGGGACTGCTCCGTATCGCGCATGAACTCGGAGAACTGTGCGGCGGCGCGTGCGGCGGTTTCGTCGATTCCGCCGCCCGCGACGATCACCGCCGGATAGTCCGCGAGCGGAGTTGCGCCGCTCGGGGAATATGCCGTCATGTCAGCGTTGGCCGACTGGGCGATCGACTGTTCGATGGCCGGGACGGCCGTGACAGTGGCAGGGGCGCCGCTGGTGAGGGCGGCTAGTGCGTCGGCGGTGGTGGCGGGCGGCGTCGGGAGGGATTGAAACTGTGACGCCAGAGCGCTCAATGCCGATGTCACTTGGCTGGACTGAGCCTGTTCGAGGGTGACCGGTCCGGAACCCGCGCCGGCCACGGCCGCGGCAATTGCCTGCGTTGCCATGACGGTCTGCGGGCTGCCAACCGGAAGTGCGAGTGTTGTGTCACCGAGGGACTGCCATCCCGCGTTCGCGGACTCCAGCGAAGTTGCTGTCTCCGGCGCAACCGCCAGCACAACCGGCGAGTTCGCGATGGACCGTGGCTCTCCGTTGATCACGGCTTTACCGGACAGTGGGGCGAGTTCGAAAGAACTGGTCGGAATCCACAGATTTGGGCGCGGTCCGAGCGCGGCGGAATCCCATTCGGCGCCTGCTGCCAGGGCATTTGCGATTAATGGCGATGGAACCGCATTGATTGCAGTGGTGATGCAATGATCTCGGATCACCGGTGAAGTGTCGGTGAATCGCTTGGCCAACTGCTCGACCTGCGGGGCAATCGACGGATCAACCGTGATGTCGAGCGTCCGGTTGCCCTCGACGCACGTCCCCGCTGCTTGCTGACCTTGATCGTCGATGCGATTACCGAGGGCCTTCCACCCGAAGAATCCGGCCACGATCAGGACGACCGCCACGACAATAAGGATCGGCCCCTTACTGATACCTCTGGCGCCTGACCCGCCGCGATGTTCGCCCACGTACGCTGCCCTACCTTGCTCACTCGACGATCTCTGCCGAGAGCCAGTCTAGTGACGAATCTTCGGGGCCAACGCGAACAGCCTCGACACCGGGAGCGGCGTCGAGGCTGTTCGAGTTGAGCGAGGTGAAATCAGGCGTTGGCGGCCTTGTACTCGCGGCGGCGGCGATGCAGGATCGGCTCCGTGTATCCGCTGGGCTGCTTCGCACCTTCGAGGATCAGTTCCTTCGCGGCCTGGAAGGCGATGTTGGAATCGAAATCAGGTGCCATGTTCCGGTATTCCGCGTCGCCCTCGTTCTGGCGGTCGACAACCGGTGCCATGCGCTCGAGTGCGCTCACGACATCGGTCTCGCTGACGATGCCGTGACGCAGCCAGTTGGCGAGCAGCTGGCTCGAGATGCGTAGCGTTGCGCGGTCCTCCATGAGGGCGACATCGTGGATGTCGGGAACCTTGGAGCAGCCGACGCCCGCGTCGATCCACCGGACGACGTAGCCGAGGATGGACTGGCAGTTGTTGTCGAGTTCTTCCTTCTTCTCCGCGTCCGTCCAGTCGGTGCTGGGGGCGAGCGGAATGGTCAGGATGTCGTCGACGCTCGCGCGCGGCTTACCCTTCAGACCGTCCTGAACCGCGAACACGTCGACGCGGTGGTAGTGCGTCGCGTGCAGGGTGGCGCCGGTGGGCGAAGGCACCCAGGCGGTGTTGGCGCCGGCCTTGGGGTGGCCGATCTTCTGCTCGAGCATGTCCGCCATCAGTTCGGTCATGGCCCACATGCCCTTGCCGATCTGAGCCTTGCCCTGCAGACCGCAGGCCAGGCCGGTGTCGACGTTCCAGTCCTCGTACGCGCCGATCCACTTCTGCTTCTTCATCTCGGCCTTGCGCACCATCGCGCCGGCTTCCATGGAGGTGTGGATCTCGTCGCCGGTGCGGTCGAGGAACCCGGTGTTGATGAAGACAACGCGGTCGACGGCTTCCTTGATGCAGGCTGCAAGGTTGACCGTCGTACGACGCTCCTCGTCCATGATGCCGACCTTGAGCGTGTTCGCCGGAAGACCGAGGACCTGCTCGACACGGCCGAACAGTTCGGTGGTGAAGGCAACTTCCTCGGGACCGTGCTGCTTGGGCTTGACGATGTAGATCGAACCGGTGCGGCTGTTGTCCAGTGGGCCGTAGGCGTCGCTGATCGACAAGCCGTGGACAGCACAGGCGCTGGTGATCAACGCGTCGAGAATGCCCTCGGGAACCTCGTTGCCGTCGGCGTCGAGGATCGCCGGGTTGGTCATGAGGTGACCGACGTTGCGGACGAACAGGAGTGAACGACCGTGCAGGCTGAGTTCGCGGCCGTCGACGGCCGTGTACTTACGGTCGCCGTTGAGCGTGCGGGTGAAGGACTTGGCGCCCTTCTTGATCTCCTCGGACAGGTCGCCGCGGTTCAGGCCCAACCAGTTGCGGTAACCGACGACCTTGTCGTCGGCGTCGACAGCGGCGACCGAATCCTCGAAGTCCATGATCGTGGTGACCGCGGATTCGAGAACGACGTCCTTGACGCCGGCCGCGTCGGTGCTGCCGATCGGGGAGGACGCGTCGATCTGGATCTCGGCGTGCAGTCCGTTGTTGCGCAGCAGAATGCTGGTGGGCGCGTCCTTCTCGCCGAGGTAGCCGACAAACTTCTCCGGCTGGGCGAGCGTGGTGACAGTGCCGTCCGCGAGGGTGACCTTGACGTCAGTGCCGTGAGATTCCCCCTCGCTCCGCTCGACCGGTCCGATCGCGTACTTCACGCTATCGGCGTGCGATCCCGACGCGAGAGGTGCTGCCGCGTCGAGGAACTCACGAGCCCACGCGATGACCTTGTCGCCGCGGACCTTGTTGTAGCCCGAACCCTTCTCGGCGCCGTTCTCCTCGGAGATGGCGTTGGTGCCGTAGAGCGCGTCGTACAACGAACCCCAGCGAGCATTGGAGGCGTTGAGCGCGAAGCGGGCATTGAGGATCGGGACGACCAACTGCGGGCCCGCGGTTGAGGTGATCTCGGTGTCGACGTTGGTGGTCGTCACGGAGAACTCGGCGGGGGTGGGCAGGAGATATCCGATTTCCTGCAGGAACGCCTTGTATGCGGCGGCGTCGATGGGAGCGCCGGCCTGGTTGCGATGCCACTGATCGATCTGCGCCTGCAGATCGTCGCGCTTGGCAAGCAGGGCGCGGTTCTTCGGCGCGAGCTCGGTGATGACCTTGTCAGCGCCGGCCCAGAAGGTCTCGGCATCTACACCGGTGCCTGGCAGAGCCTCCTCGACCACGAAGTCGTAGAGAACCTTGGCAACCTGCAGACTGCCGACCTGAACGCGCTCAGTCATGAATAGCCTCACTTTTCCGAAATCGGAGCACCACGACGGGTGCCATGAACCACAATCAATGTTACTCGTGAGTATCCCGCAGGTGGACAGAGCCTCGATGGATACATCACAACCGGCCTGCGGAGATCTCGAAACCGCTACGACGCAGACGTTCGACCAGGACATCCCCCAAGGCTGTGGCCGGGGTGAGGACGCCTGCAGCGTTGGGTAATGCTGCGTTATCGGGCAATTCTGCGTTGCTGACAGCAAGACTCAGCGCTGATTCGCCGAGCATCACTGCGGTAGCACTATATCCCGGGTCGCCTTTGGCCCGGACACGCGAGGTGTAGCGCGCGCCCGTTGTGGTCACCGTGAATACGTCAAGGGTGAAGTGGCCTTTGCTCTGAGTGTCCTCGCTTGGCCCCTCGCCCGGGGACGGCAGAACCTTGTCGAGGAGGAAACGCGTCGGCGGCAGTGCGAGGCCCGCGATCAAGGCGCCAAGTCCCACGGCAACGCCGCCGGCGATCACCGGTGAGACCACCGACGAACCGACGTTCATCACTTCGGAGTACTTGAACTTTCGGCCGTAGGCCCACTCGCGAAGGGCATTGCTGCGACGCACGACTCGGGTGTTATAGGACGCCATGAAGAAGGGCGCCTTCCAGCCGTGCAGCGACGGATCGATCTTTCGGCCGTCGACCACCGTGGCGTCACTCTGCTTTCCCAGATCGGGTTCACTGGCGCGATCGGGGCTCAGCGAGTACGGCGAGGCCGCGAGTTTCCGCAACCGTGCGTCGTGTTTCGACACGTCGATCTGCGTGCGGAGTGAATCGATGGTCCCGCCGCTGACGCCGCCGCGCAGTGACGTGACCACCAGCGTGGTGTCCGTCAACTCCCCGGCGCCGTCCGCTTCGATCAGCTTGTGAAGAACATGGACCCCAAGATCGGAAGGGACGGAATCGAAGCCGCACGAATGGACGATGCGGGCACCTGTCGACACGGCAAGTTCGTGATTGGCGTCGATGCTCTCGCGGTGGAAGAGAACCTCACCGGTGAGGTCGACGTAATGGGTTCCCGCGGCGGCGCATTCGTGAACCAACTGATGGCCGTACTTGGCATACGGACCGACCGTCGTAGCTACGACGCGCGTCCGTTCGGCAACCGCCTTCAAGGCGGTCGAATCATCGGCGTCGGCGACAACGAGGGGGAGTTCGGCTGCCGCAGCACCCAATCCGGCCCGCACGGCGGTCAGCTTCTCGAGGGAACGCCCGCCGAGGCCGATCTTCGTTCCGGCGGGTGCATGCTGAACGAGGTATTCGGCAAGGAGTTTGCCGACGAAGCCGGTAGCTCCGTAGACGATGATGTCGAGTTCGCGCTCGGGTCGACTGTCGATATTGCGGTCACTCACGGGTCCGGTCATGTAGTCAGCCTACAAATGCGGGACCCGAATGCGTGTGAGTGAGCTCACTCCGCAGGTAGAGGTTCCTTCACGACGAGGATCGGGACCTCGACTTCGAGCAGTAGCCGCTGCAGCGGGCGCTCGAGTAGGAACTTGCCGATCGGGGACATACGACGCGTTCCCACGATCAACAGATCGGCTTCGACGGCATCGACCAACTCGACCAGCGCGGTCACTGGATCGCCGTCGTGTTCGGTGGTGCGGAGCTCCCACGGTGTTTGAGCGAATCCGCCGGCGTCCAGCGCAGACTGGATCTCGCCGCGTAAAGCCGCGCTGTCTTCGTCGGTGTCCGGGACATTGACGTCGTCGAGTACGTGCAGGACAACAAGTTGCTCGCGCCGATTCACGGATTCTCGTGCTCCGTGGACAATTGCCGCGCGGCCCTCCGGGCTGTCCTTGTGTACGACGGCAATCGTCATGGTTCCTCCGAGGCAGTGGGCAGTGTCGGGGTCCATTATCGCGCGGTATTGCCGAGCGCTACCTCAAATGCGGTACTCGACACGGCGTATACGGGGTGTCGAGATCGCCACATCGAGACGGTGAGGTGTGTGCGGTCACCTCTCTCACCAGGGTGAGGGCTTGTAGTCCTTGAGGAAGCAGCCATGGATGTCGACGCCCAGTTCGCCCTGAACGATGGGGTCGTAGACGCGGGCGGCGCCGTCGACAAGGTCGAGCGGAGCGTGGAAACCCTCGTCGGCGAGGCGCATCTTGGTGAAGTGGGGGCGCTCGTCGGTGATCCACCCGGTGTCGACGGCAGTCATGAGGATGCCGTCCTCGAGCATTTCCTTGGAGCTGGTGCGAGTGAGCATGTTCAGTGCTGCTTTCGCCATGTTGGTGTGCGGGTGACCAGGACCCTTGTACGCGCGGCTGAACTGGCCTTCCATCGCGGAGACGTTCACGACGTACTTACGACGCGCTGCTGCTGCCGCCATCGACGGGCGCAGGCGCGAGACCAGAATGAACGGAGCAACCGAATTGCAGAGTTGCACTTCGAGAAGCTCGATCGGATCAACTTCCTCGACGGTCTGAACCCAGCTGTTGGTGTGTGCGAGGTCGGGGAGGAGTCCGCCGGCATCAATGGCGATGCCCTGCTCGATGCGATCGGGTGACGCGGATTTCGCGACCAGCGCGAGCGAGCTGACTGCGTCGGCGGAGAGATTTCCGGACGTGATGGCTGCGACGTCGGACAGTGAGCCTGCGAGCGCTGCGGGATGCGCGTCGCTGGTTTTGCCGAAGGTCACGACATCGGGGAGTTCGCCCGCCGGCAGTGCGCCGGATTCGGCGTCGACCAGAGCGCCGTACGCGCCGGGGGAGCGGCGCACGGTCTGGGCGGCGTTGTTGATCAGGATGTCGAGAGGGCCTTGTGCTGCAACGGAATCGGCAAGGGCGACTACCTGCGCAGGGTCGCGGAGGTCGATGCCGACGATGCGAAGGCGATGAATCCAGTCGGCGCTGTCTTCCATCGCTTTGAAGCGCCGGATCGCGTCGTTGGGGAATCGCGTGGTGATCGTCAGGTGGGCGCCGTCGCGCAGGAGGCGAAGCGCGATGTACATGCCGATCTTGGCGCGGCCACCGGTCAAGAGTGCGCGGCGTCCGGTCAGGTCTGTGCTGGCGTCACGCTTGGCGCGGGAAGTTGCGGCGCAGTCCGGGCACAACTGGTGATAGAACGCGTCGACCTGGGTGTAGCGCTGCTTGCAGATGTAGCAGGGACGCGCCTTGATAAGGGTGCCCGCGATTGCCCCGGCAGTGTTGGACGTGATGGGTATGCCGGCGGTTTCGTCGTCGATTCGATCCGGTGATCCCGTCGCCGTTGCGGCGACGACACTGCGGTCGGCGTCGTTGACCGCCGCACGCGAGGCGAGGCGACGCTTCTTCTTGAGTCGTTTGAACAGGTGGCCGACGGCACGCTGCATGATGATCGAGTCGGGATGCTCGTCTTCGAGTTCGGCTGCTTCGCGCAGAACCTTCAAGCAGATTTCGAGTTCTGCGGGGTCGAGTCCGGCCAGTTCTGCTCCCGCAGATTCTGTATCCGTTACGTCGAACTGCCGTGTGTCTGTATCCACGTGAACTTCTGTTCCATCTCGATCGCCGCTCGCGCGGTCTGTTCCCGGTGTGGGAACTTGGCCTTTTACGAGAAAAGCTCCGGTTCAATGAACCGGAGCTTTTCCTGTCTGTCTCAACACAGAGTGTCCGAGGGGGGACTTGAACCCCCACGTCCGTTAATAGGACACTAGCACCTCAAGCTAGCGCGTCTGCCATTCCGCCACTCGGACTCGGCCCCGATTTCTCGGTGCTGGGAAAGAGTATCCGATGCTGTCCCGCTCTCCCAAATCGCGTCGGCGGTGTGGACGTTTGTCCTGTTCAGACGTGTCAGCTGCCGCTGCCGAATGGTCCCGGATTCGGAGCGACGGGGTAGGCCGCGACGTCCATGATCACCGAACCGTCGCAGGGGCCGCCGTAGATGTCGGTGCGCCACGAACCGACCAGGGTGCCGTCTGGCTGTGGCGTGTAATAGGCCAAGGAATGAGCCGGCGCCATCACTTTGGGTACACCCTCACCCTGATAGCAGTCCCATTCCCAGTCGTACGGATGAACCCAACTGGTGCCGTCCCACGTGTATTGCGCAGGCTGAGGCAAAGTCGGATTAGCCGGCGCCGGCCCGGCGATCACGGTGGCGACACAGGGTTCGGTGGAGCAATCGGTTTCGAAAGTGTAGATATCAGAGAAGTCCGGTTCCCACTGACTCGCCGCGAGACTGGTGCCCGTTTTCGAGGCTGCGAACCGCTTGACCGAGTAGTCACCGTCCCAGGTCTGCGTAGCGGCTCCCGCCGGCATTGCCGTGACAATCACGGACGTACCGAGCAACGCTGCGACCAGCAGTGATTTGCGCATAAACGAGTCAAGCACACGGAATGTCCGGATTTCCGGCATTCGGTACATAGTGAACAAAAAATGACCCCAGCTTCATCAGCTGGAGTCATTGGTTGTTTATTCGAGTGTCCGAGGGGGGACTTGAACCCCCACGTCCGTTAATAGGACACTAGCACCTCAAGCTAGCGCGTCTGCCATTCCGCCACTCGGACTCGGCCCCGATTTCTCGGTGCTGGGAAAGAGTATCCGATTCGGTGAGGTTGCCCAAATCGCCAGGTCGGACCACGTCCATGCCGCCGCGGCGGGTGTTTCGGTGGTAGGAAAGTGACATGTCCTTATCGCCGAATAACTCAGGTCCTTCTCGCGCTGAAAGCGAAGTTGTCGAACTTGTCAGCTCACTGATCCGGTTCGACACATCCAATACGGGAGAACTCGAAACAACCAAGGGTGAACGGGCGTGCGCGGAATGGGTCGCCGCCCAACTTCAGGAAGTGGGATACGAGACCGAGTACGTCGAATCCGGCGCGCCCGGACGCGGCAATGTGTTTGCCCGGTTGAAAGGCGCCGAGTCCGGCCGTGGGGCTCTCATGCTGCACGGGCACTTGGACGTCGTCCCGGCCGAGCCCGCCGACTGGAGTGTTCACCCCTTCTCCGGCACCGTGCAGGACGGTTACATCTGGGGACGTGGCGCCGTCGACATGAAGGACATGGTCGGGATGATCCTGGCCCTGGCGCGGCAGTTCAAGGCAGAGGGAACAGTGCCGCCGCGTGATCTTGTGTTTGCCTTCGTCGCCGATGAAGAGGCAGGCGGCAAGTACGGCTGCCAGTGGCTTGTGGAGCACCGTCCGGATCTGTTCGAGGGCGTCACCGAAGCAGTCGGTGAAGTGGGCGGATTCTCGCTGACCGTTCCGCGTCCGGACGGAACCGACCGTCGGCTGTATGTCGTGGAGACCGCGGAAAAGGGACTTGGCTGGATGCGGCTCACCGCAAAAGGCCGAGCCGGACACGGCTCCTTCCTGCACGACGACAACGCAGTGGCAACGTTGGCCGGTGCGGTGGCCCGCCTGAGCGCGCATGAATTCCCGATCGTGATCTCCGATTCGGTCGCGGAGTTCCTGACCGCGGTCGGCGAGGAAACAGGGCTCGACTTCGACCCGACGTCACCGGACATCGACGGGACACTCGCGAAGCTGGGGAGCATCTCCAACATCATCGGTGCAACGTTCCGCGACACCGCCAATCCGACCATGCTCAAAGCCGGTTACAAGGCGAATGTCATTCCTCAGACAGCCGAGGCTGTCTTCGACTGCCGTGTGCTTCCCGGCCGTCAAGCCGAGTTCGAGCGCACCGTCGACGCCCTGATCGGACCCGACGTCACCCGAGAGTGGATCACGAAACTCGACTCGTACGAGACAACGTTCGACGGTCATCTTGTCGACGCGATGAACGACGCAATCCTGGCCCATGACGCAGGCGCGCGCACTGTGCCGTACATGCTCTCCGCGGGCACCGACGCAAAGGCCTTCGCGAAGCTCGGGATTCGGTGCTTCGGGTTTGCGCCGCTGCAGTTGCCGCCGGAACTCGATTTCACCGCGCTGTTCCACGGCGTCGACGAGCGGGTGCCGGTGGACGCACTACTGTTCGGAACACGCGTGCTGGAACATTTTCTCCGCAATTCCTGAACGCGTGGACAGTCACCGAGTACAAGAAACAGAGAGGATTCGCATGGCTTACGATCCGTACGAACCATTGCCGAAGCTCCCGAGCTTCGAGCTGACCAGTGAAGACATCACGGCCGGTGAGCCGCTGAAACTTGCGCAGGCGAGTGGCGCTTTCGGCGTCCCCGGTGGGCAGGACATCTCGCCGCAGCTCTCCTGGTCGGGTTTCCCCGCTGAGACGAAGAGCTTTGTGGTCACCGTGTTCGATCCGGATGCTCCGACGGCGTCGGGATTCTGGCATTGGGCCGTAGCGAACATTCCCGCTTCGGTCACCGAACTGCCTGCCGGTATCGGCAGTGCGGACAACACTGACCTTCCCGCGGGAACCGTGACTCTGCGCCACGACGGCGGCGGATTCGGTTTCATCGGTGCAGGCCCGCCTCCCGGGCACGGCCCGCATCGCTACATCGTCGCGGTACACGCGCTCGACGTGGACAAGCTCGACGGAGTCACGGCTGATTCCTCGCCGGCATTCCTCGGGTTCAACGTGTTCCAACACGCAATTGCGCGTGCAACGCTGACCGGGACGTTCGAGGTCGCATAACGCACTGTGCGCCTTTGTTAACCGCCCGCGGTTAACAAAGGCGCACAGCGTTCAGCGGGGGTTTTCCGCCCCGACGGCCTGGCTGATCGACGAGAAACCAGCCGCGCGAACACGCTTCGCGATTCCCTTGTGAATGCTGCGCGCCCAGAACGGGCCGCCGTAGATGAAGCCGGTGTAGCCCTGCACCAGGGTTGCACCCGCAAGAATCCGCTCCCACGCCTGGTCAGCTGTTTCGATACCGCCGACAGAGATGATGGTGAGCTTGTCGCCAACCCGCGCGTACAGCCGGCGAAGTACCTCGAGTGAACGGTCCGCGACGGGAGCGCCCGAGAGTCCACCGGCGCCGATCGCGGCTACCTCCGCGTCCGGGGTTTTCAAACCGTCACGGCGAATTGTGGTGTTCGTGGCCACGATGCCGGCCAACCCGAGTTCGATAGCCAGGTCTGCGACGGCGTCGACGTCCTCGTCGGACAGATCAGGCGCAATCTTCACCAGCACCGGGATATGGACCGTATCGAGCACGGCCTGCAGGAGCGGGCGCAGCGACTCGACGGCTTGCAGGTCACGCAACCCGGGGGTGTTCGGGGAGCTGACATTGACGACCATGAAATCGGCGAGCGGCCCGAGCAATTGGGCGCTGGCGGTGTAATCGGCGGGCGCGTCCGCGGCGTCGACGATCTTGGTCTTGCCGATGTTCGCGCCGATCGGCACGGTGACTCGGCGCTGACGGAGGAAGTTCGCGGCATGTCCGGCGCCGTGATTGTTGAATCCCATCCGGTTGATCAGTGCACGGTCGGCAGGCAGTCGGAACAGTCGTGGCTGCGGATTGCCGGGCTGAGCCTGCGCGGTGACGGTGCCGATTTCAGCGAATCCGAAACCGAGCGGACCCCAGGCGTCGACGCCGGTTGCATCCTTGTCGAAGCCCGCGGCCAAACCGAGTGGGGCGGGAAATGTCAGTCCGAATGCCTGACTACGTAGTACCGGATCGTCGAGAACAAGAACCTTCGCCACGAGCCACCGGATCGGTGCAAACCGAGTCACCAGTTTCATCGCGGTGAAGGCCAGGTGGTGGATGCGCTCCGGGGGTAGCCGAAACATCAGGCTCAAGAGCAGTTGGTACACGATTCTCCTGCTTGTCTGGTGAGATCTTCGATGAAACGGGCGGCTCAGTGAGCAATGCCGTCCGGGTTGTCCACGTGCAATGGTGTCTTCTTGCGCCGCAGGAGTACCCGGCGACTGCCGTCGGGGTAGAGCCGCACCTGCGAGAGTTCCCAACCGCCGAACTCCGCAGAAATTGCCAGGCGCATAGATGCCGTCACTCGTGAGACGTGGGGCGGTAGTTGCAGCGGCAGATAGTCGAACACATCGTCGGACATGTCCCACTGTGGTGACGGAGTGCGTCGCAGATGTGGCGATCCACCGTTGTGCCGCTGCATCGTCAGCCGTTCCGAGCGGGGATGACCTGCACGCCGTCCCCGGTTGCGGAACCGACGACGAGGGTTCCGGTGCTCGAATCGACCGCGAGAGAGTTGGGCTGACGAACGGTGTTGAATCGGTTCGTTTCGACCGGGATGCCCGACGAGAGGTCGAGTCCGACAACTTCGTTGGTCCCGGTCAAGGTCACCCACACACGATCGGCGGTCTCGTCGTATGCCACTGCGTACGGCGAATCGCCGACCGGGAATCGCTGGCGCAGGATGAGAGAATCGGCGGTGAAGACCAGCAGTTCGTCGCCGGTGGTGTCGGTGACGAGAATGCGACCGAAATGGTCGGTCACGAGGTGCGTCGCACCTTCTCCGGCGCGCAGGGCTGCGCCGAGTCGGTCTTCGTCGAGGTTGATGTCCGTCAGTGAGGTCTGACGATGATCGAGGGCGCTCAGGTTGTCGCCGGTGACGGCAAGTTCGTCGACCGATGCAAGGCCTGAAATAGTTTGTGACTTATCAGAACTCGGATCGACAACGTGAACTGTGCCTCGCTCGGTTCCGATCGCGATGCGGCCGTCGGGCAACTCGACAGCGGAGTTGGCCGGGTCGGGGGAGGCGAAGGACGTCTGTTCGCCGGACGTCAGATTCAGCTTCACAACCTGGTTGTCCATGGACAGCAGTGCGTTTCCGTCGGACGCGATCGACACGTCTCGGATGTTGCCGTCGATGCTGATGTCGCGACCGGCCGCAGCCGGGCCTGCGGACTCGACCTCGTCGGCCGCGACGATCCGAACGGCGGGCGGATCCTGCGATACGAGAAGTACGTTGCGCGTAACCGGATCAAATGTGATGGAATCGATCCGACCCGAATACGGATGAACGACGCCGTCCAGAGAACTTGTCGTGGCAGGCGATACGACGGCGGTGGCCGGATCAATTGTCTGGAGCTTGGTGCCGTCGCTTTCGGAAGAACATCCTGTCACCAGCATCAACGCCGCCCCCATCGCTGCTGTGGTGGTGCGGAGCCCAATGCGAGTCATGGTGTTGAATCCTCGTTTTCTACTCGAGACGGTGTTTCAGCGGAACGCGCCTGCACTCGATCATCCCTGATCGCTGCGAATCGGTTTTCATTGCATCGAAGTGCAACGGTCATTCCGTCTGCTGTTCGCACGCGATACCGTACAAATACGGATTTCCGCCCACGCGGTAATCCTCGAGGAGATCACTGTGATTCCTGTCGAACCCACCGAATCCGCTGCGGAACGACCTGGCGGATCTTTCGGCGATTTCGAGATCGAAGATATTTCGGTAGGACCCTATGCCCACGGTTTCGGCAGGTCGGAGGGGCGAACTTTCGCGTTTCGTGTCCGCAAGAGTGTGCTGTACGTCGAGGTGTATCGCGATTATTGCGAGCGCACCGTGCCGAGTTCTGACGACGTGATTGCCACGGCCAATCGTTCGGTGACCGATATCGATCTGACCGATGAACGCAGCATTTCTGCTGTGGTGCGAGACGCAGTACATTCCGCTGAGTCGGATTCGTCACATTCTCCGACTCGTGGTTCCGGTGTGACCACGTTGCGCGGAGTGCTCGATCGGCTCGGTTCGATCATCGATTCCGTTCGTTGACGCCGGCTTACTGATGCTGCGTGCTGCGGGAATCGCGCCGCGGGATCACCAGCGTCGCGCCGCTCCGTGGGTGGGCGAACACCTCCACGGGATAGCCGTAGACGCGGGTGAGCAGATCCTCACGTAGAACCGATGCAGGTGGACCGTCGGCGGCAATGCGGCCGTTCTCGAGGACGACTATCCGGTCCGCGTAGGCGGCGGCCAACGCCAGATCGTGGAGAACGACAACGACGGCGTCACCGTCGGCCGCGCGGCTGCGTGCAACGGACATGACGGCTTCCTGATGCCCGAGATCAAGTGCGGCCGTGGGCTCGTCGAGCAGAACCGTCGACGTTTCCTGCGCCAGAACGCGGGCGAGTGCAACCCTCGCCTGTTCGCCGCCGGACAGCGCCGCAAACGGCCGATGGGCAAACGCTTCGACGTCACAGGTTTTCATTGCCGCCGCGATGGCGTCGCCGTCGCGTTCCTCGCGGGCGGTGCCGGCCCACGGCGCCCTGCCCATCGTGACAACCTGCGCAGCGGTGAACGAGAAGCCGATGGTGTGTTTCTGGGGGAGTACGGCGCGTCGCCTGGCCATGTCCAAGGGTGTCCAGTGATTCAGGTCGGTTCCATCGACGTCGACGCGGCCGGCGACGACGGGCTGATCGCCCGACAGTGCCGCGAGGAGCGTCGACTTGCCTGCGCCGTTCGGGCCCACGAGAACAACTACCTCGCCGGCGCGAACGTCGACGCTGACGCCTTCGAGGATGTTCCTGCCACCGCGCTCGACGGTGATGTCCCGCGCTTGCAGCGTGATGTCACCGCTCTGCGGACTCGACGGTTCGGGTGACGTTCGTCCGAACAGTTCGCGCCAGTTCCGGGCGATGCTGCTCATGCCCACCCACCTTGCTGTGAACGGGTGCGTCGGAGGAGCCAGAAGAAGAAGGGTCCGCCGACCAGTGCCGTGAGCATACCGAGCGGAAGGTCGGCGTTGTCGATCAGGGACCGGGATCCGAGGTCGGCAAGTAGGAGAACCAACGCGCCGGTCAGTGCGCTTGCCGGGATGAGCGCGCGGTGACCTGGACCGACGACGATGCGCATGAGGTGGGGGACAACCAGTCCGACAAACAGGATGATGCCGGTGAAGGCAACGCTCGCCGACACCAGTAGGGCGACGATCAAGACCGCCAGCTGCCGCAGCCGTTCGACGTTGACGCCCAGGTGCCTGGCGGCATGTTCGCCGAGGGCGAGGAGATCGAGACGCGATGCGATCGCCATAGTCGCGGCGATTCCGACAACGGTCATCGGTGCGACCACCAAGACCGAATTCCACGTGGCGCCGTTGAGGCTGCCTAGTTGCCAGAACACGATCTGATCGCGTGCCGACGGGCTGGCGATGAAGGTGAAGAAGGCGATGAGTCCGCCGGCAAACGCGTTGACCGCCACACCGGTCAGGACCAGGGTGACCACTTCGGTCCGGCCTTCGTGGCGCGCGAACAGGTAGACGATTGCCGTGGTCAGGAGTCCGCAGACAAACGCTGCGGCTGCAATGGCCCAGCCTGCGACGAAATTGCCGCCGACCACGATGACCGCGCTGGCGCCTACCGCTGCGCCGGAGGACACGCCGATCACACCCGGCTCGGCCAATGGATTGGCAAAGACGCCTTGAAGCAGGGCGCCGGAACATCCGAGAGCTGCGCCGACGCAAATAGCCAGAACGACGCGAGGGAAGCGCACTTCCCAGAGCGTGACTTCACCGCTGGGGTGGGCGGGCATCGGGCCGATGTCCAGACCGATGCGGTGCATGATGCTGCCGAGTACCTCGAGCGGCGAGGTCGGCACCTGACCGATACACGCGGAGAGCACGGCGACGATAACCAAAGCGACTGTGAGCCCGATCAACACCCCGCTCACCCGTGAGCGCGATGTCGGTCGTGGTGCCGATTTCTCGACTGCTTTATCTGTTTCTGTACTCACGAATCAGCGGGTCCGTAGATTGCTTCGGCGAGCGATTGCATCACTCGCCCGGTGTTGGGGCCGAAGCTGAGCAGCACGCCGTCTTCCATGTCGACGACCCGCTGGTTCTTTCCGGCCGGGGTCTGGGCGATGCCCGGGATCTTCTCGAGACCGTCGATCCCGCCGATGGACGCGAGACCGTCGGTCATCATCAAGAACGCGTCGGGCGCTGCCGCGATGAGTGCTTCGCTGGTGATGGGAGCAAATTTCTGCGTGATGCCCGACGCTGTTCCGGCGTCGACGGCGCCGAGTGCTTCGATGAGTGAATCGGCTCCGGATCCGTCACCGCCGATCATGGTGATCGCCGATCCGCGGAGGTAGAGGAACGCGATCTTCAGGGGATCTCTGTCATCGGGGACCAGGTCGCGCGCAGCGGCGATTTCGCCTTCGGTCCGGTTGACCAAGGCCTTGCCCTGTTCCGGTACACCGAGGGCGTCGGCGACTGCCTGGATTTGTGCCGGGACACCTTCGAGGGTGCGGGTGGGATCGAAGAAGACGACCGGAATCCCGGCTGCCCGCAGTTGGTCCTGCACACTCTGTGGGCCGATGCTGGTATCGGTGAGAACGACGGTCGGGTTGAGATCGAGGATCGCTTCGGCGCTGAGCGACGAACCACCTACGGTCACTACCGGTACGTCTTCGACAGCCGGGAACTTGGCGGACGTGTCACGCCCGACCAGGTTGTCCCCGAGTCCGAGTGCGACCGTGGTTGCGGCAAAGGTTCCGTACCTGTCGGCAGCGATGATTCGACTGTTGTCCGTGATCGTGACGGGGACGCCGTCGAAGCCGGTGACTGTGGTGGGCAACGCGGCGACCGGATTTTCACTTACCGGTGTGGGGCTGGAATCCTCGAGTACCGCCGTGCGGGCCTGCGTCGAGCCGTCCCCGTCGTTTTCCGCCGACCCACATGCGACCAATCCGAAACCGGCAACCGCAACCAGTGCGGCAGCGGCCCACCGCTTGCTCATTTGACGAGGTAGCTCTCGATGTTGCCCTCGAGGTCGGCAAACAGATCACCGTTGAGGCGGTAGGCCAGGTTGACCTCGTCGATGAACTTCTGCTGGTCTTCGGGAGAAATCGAGAGCGCGTCGAGATTTGCGCGGTACGTGTCCTTGAACGGCTTGGGCTTGGGGATGCCGTCGAAGATGTAGAAACGCAGGCCGTCGGTCTCGAAACCGTACGCACGCTCGAGCATGCGGCGGATGATCTGGCCGCCGGACAGGTCGCCCATGTACCGGAGGTAGTGGTGCGCGACGAAGTCGGCCGGCGAGTCGAAGGCAACTTCCTGCAAACGCGCCACGTAACGCTGCGTTGCCGGCAGGGCCTCCAGGCTCTCACGCCAGTTCGGTCCGCTCAGGAACTCGAGATCGGCTTCGAGCGCCGCGACGCGGAGAAGATCGTCGGAGAGGAACGGGTTGACCAGCGCGTTGTCCGCGTGTGCACGGCCGGCTTCTTCGAGGCTTGTGTAGACCAGGTACGTCTGTCCCAGTAGCGCCGCGTATCCGGCGGTGGTCAGTTCGCCGCCGAGGAGAGCGCCGACAAACCGTGACTGCTCGGTTTCGCGGTGCGCTGCATCGGTCTCCGCCTTGATGCGTTCGGAGAAGGCCGACGCGTCGGCGGGACTGTGGTCTACGTCAAGCGTGGTCATAGGTTCTCCTCTAGCTAAGGAACGTGTTATCTACTAGGTTAGCCTGCCCTCGCTAAATGGGTAATTCGGGTATTTCGTCGAGTGAGACCGCAAGTTACGCGCTCACGTCGTCGAGTGCAGCAGCGATCGCCGCAGGCAACTCCAACTCCTCGGCTACCAGTACACCCGTCAATTGCGCGAGATCCCGAGTACCGACGACGGCGCTGGCAACTCCGGGGCGATCGCGAGCCCAGGCGAGAGCAACAGCCAACGGTGAGGTACCCAGACCGTCGGCGGCTGTAACGACGGCGTCGACAACCCGGACCGACGAATCCGTGAGGTAGCTCTGCACGTGGTGGGAATGAGCGTCGTCGGCGCCGCGGGAATCGACGGGAATCCCGCCGCGGTATTTACCGGTGAGGACACCGCCGGCGAGGGGGACAGCGGCAAAGACTCCGACGCCGTGGTGTGATGCGGCAGCAAACAATTCCTCTTCGACGCCTCGCGCCAAAAGGGAGTACTCCGCCTGAGTGGCGGTGAGAGATGTTGTGCCACAGGCGCCGACGGCCGTAGCCAACTGCCACCCGAGGTAGCCGCGCACGCCGACATAGCGCACTTTGCCGCTCGAGACCGCGTAGTCGAGAGTTGCAGCGACCTCGTCGACCGGGGTCAGCGGATCCCAAGTCGCGACTTGCCACATGTCGAGGTAGTCGGTGCCGAGTTCGCGCAGTGTGGCGTCCAATTGGCGGAGCAGGCCTCGCCGCGAGCAGTCGACGCGATCCGTGCCGATCGGGTTGGGATGGATCCCCGCGCTCGAGCTGACGATCAGTTCGTCGCGGGGGACGACGTCGTCGAGAAGTTCGGAGAGGAGTCGTTGAGCCGCGCCGTCACCGTACGCGGGGGAGCTGTCCACCAGGGTTCCGCCGGCTTCCGCAAATGCCAGAAGTTGTGCGGCGGCCTCGTCCCCGTCGGTGTCGCGTCCCCAGGTGAGCGTGCCGAGTCCAAGTCGCGACACCCGAAGTCCGCTCGTTCCGACTGATCTGTGTTTCATCAATGCCGTCCATCTCACGCCCGACCCGGGAGCGTACGTCGCACCCGGGAGTTCTCACCACGTGCAGACTAGTGGTCACCCGACCGAACTCGGGGGATTCGGGCATCAGCGTGCCGGGCGCGGCACGTCTGGCGGTGCACCGGTAGCGTGACGCCAGTGAAAAGTGAACTCGCCCCACGAAACTGTTGTGTAGTAATCCCATTCGAATCAGTGCAGTTCGCATCAGTCCGGGCGGTTCTCTGATGGGTGAGGCGATGACATGGCTACAGGCCATGGTCCTGGGGCTCGTGCAGGGATTGACCGAATTTCTTCCCGTCTCGTCGTCGGGGCATCTGCGCATCGTCTCGGAGATCTTCTTCGGAAGTGATGCCGGTGCGTCCTTCACCGCGGTGACTCAGCTCGGCACCGAACTCGCGGTCCTGATCTATTTTGCGCGCGATATCGTGAGGATCATCACCGCGTGGTTCCGAGGGTTGTTCCACGCCGAGCATCGCGGCGACCTCGACTACCGGATGGGCTGGTACGTCATCATCGGCACGCTGCCCGTCGGTATTCTCGGGTTCCTGTTCAAGGACCAAATCCGTACCGGCGCACGAAATCTGTGGCTGATCGCCACAATGCTGATCGTGTTTGCGCTCGTGATCGCCGCCGCCGAGTACTACGGACGTAAGTCCCGACCCATCGAGTCCCTCACAGCGCGTGACGGCATCATCATGGGTTCGGCGCAGGCGCTCGCCCTCATCCCCGGAGTGTCGCGTTCTGGTGGAACCATCAGCGCCGGTCTGTTTCTCGGACTGACACGTGAGGCCGCCGCACGCTATTCGTTCCTGCTGGCGATCCCGGCGGTGCTGGCGTCGGGACTGTTCAGCCTTCCCGATGCCTTCGAACCTGCGGGTGAGGGACTGAACGCCAGTGGCCCCCAGCTGTTCGTCGCGACGGTGATCGCGTTTGCGGTCGGCTATGCGGCCATCGCGTGGTTGCTCAAGTTTGTGGTCAATCACTCGATGTACTGGTTTGTCGGCTACAGAATCGCTCTCGGCGTAGTCGTCCTTGCGTTGCTGGCCACAGGGGTTGTGTCCGCGACATAACGCCGGTTTCGACGTCGACCGCCCGCCGCGCTCTGCGCCGCCCCATTAGGGTTATGGCATGACAGTTGTCCTTCTGCGGCACGGGCGGTCGACGTCCAACACGGCCCACACACTTGCCGGTCGCACGCCGGGCGTCGAACTCGACGATCACGGCCGGAAACAGGCAGCGGCCGTCGTAGACAGGTTGGTGGGTCTCGACATTGCCGAGATCGTGCGGTCTCCGCTGCTGCGATGTGAGCAGACGGTGGGTCCCATCGCTGCGGACCGTGGATTGACTCCCGTTGTCGAGGAACGCCTCGTCGAGGTGGACTACGGGCAGTGGACGGGCCGCCCCCTCAAGGATTTGCTCGAGGAACCGCTGTGGAAAGTTGTGCAGCGGCACGCGTCGGGTGCCGTCTTCCCCGATGGTGAAGGGCTGGCGCAAGTGCAAGCGCGGGCCGTTGCCGCGATTCGTGAACACGACAGAAGGCTTGCCGAGGAGCACGGCAAAGACGTCGTGTGGATTGCCTGTACACACGGCGACGTCATCAAATCCGTACTGGCGGACGCGTACGCGATGCATCTCGATTCGTTCCAGCGCATCGTTGCCGAACCGGCGTCGATGAGTGTGATCCGATATTCCGCGACCTCGCCCTTCGTGCTGCGGGTCAACGACACCGGAGATGCGCTGGCGGCGATCGGTCAGGCCAAGGCGTCGACCAATGGCTCCGCTCCCGAACAGGAATCCGTGCCTGGCGGCGAGGTCGGAGTGTGATCGTGACGGATAATGGGTACCCAGGGAAGTTCCGCTCGAATTCGAGGAGGTGCAATGTCGCGCGCGATTCACGTATTTCGCACCCCTGACCGATTTGTCGCAGGGACCGTGGGAGAACCCGGTGACAGGTCTTTTTATCTCCAAGCCGTGCACGAGGCGCGAGTAGTGAGCGTGCTGCTCGAAAAGCAGCAGGTTCAGGTACTGGCAGACCGGATGGGTCTACTCCTCGAAGAGGTACATCGCCGTTTCGGCACCGAGGTTCCGCCGGAAGCCGGTGATATCACCGACCTCAGTCCGCTTGTTACTCCGTTGGATGCCGAATTCCGGGTCGGGACGATGGGTTTGGGCTGGGATGCAGATGCCGGCGCCGTTGTGGTGGAACTTCTTGCAGTGAGCGAAACCGAGTTCGACGAGTCGGTCGTGCTCGACGATTCGGACGACGGACCCGACGCGGTCCGCGTGTTCTTGACTCCGGAGCAGGCGCGCGAATTCTCACTGCGATCCGAGCGAGTGATTGCCGCCGGCCGTGCGCCATGTCCGCTGTGCGGCGAACCCCTCGCTCCGGACGGACATATCTGTGTCCGGACCAACGGATATCGCCGCGGTGATTCGTTCGGGTTCGCGATCGACGACGCCGACACCGACGAGGACTGAGCGGTGTCGAGCTCGCCTGGCCCTGATGTCCAGCTCGAAGGTGAGCTGACGGTGATCGGTCAGATCACCACTGCCAGCAACGCAACTTTGGTCTGCGACGCTGTTCTCGGCGACGAGTCGATGCGGGTCGTCTACAAGCCGGTGCGCGGCGAGCGCCCGTTGTGGGACTTCCCGGACGGCACCTTGGCGGGGCGCGAAGTGGCGTCGTATCGGGTGTCGGAGGCGCTGGGGTGGGGTGTCATCCCGCGAACAGTGTTGCGCGACGGACCTTTTGGGCCAGGAATGGTGCAGAAATGGATCGACACCGTCGACCGCCACGCTGACGTGCTCGGTACGCCGGACATCGTCGATCTCTGCAGCCCGGACAATGTCCCGTCAGGATGGTTCGAGGTTCTTCAGGCGTTCGATTCTGCGGGGGAACCGGTTTCGCTCATTCACGCCGATGATCCGCGGCTTCAGCGGATGGCAGTGCTCGATGTCCTCATCAACAACGCGGATCGCAAGGGTGGTCATGCACTCGAAGGGATCGACGGCTCCGTCTACGGCGTGGATCACGGAATCTGCATGCACACGGACAACAAACTACGCACTGTCCTGTGGGGATGGGCAGGCCAACAAGTTCCCGGGCCCTTGATCGCGGATGTCGCGGAATTTGCGGCAACTGTCGACGGCAGTTTCGGTGATGAACTGTCGGAACTGGTTACCGACGACGAAATTGCGGCGCTGGCGCAGCGGGCGCGTGAGCTGACGTTGTCAGCAGTCATGCCTGTGCCGAACGGGCATCGAACGATCCCGTGGCCGGCTTTCTAGTTTTCGTTGTACTAGTTTTCGTTGTACTTGGGATTGAGTTCCGGTGACCGAACCAGCCGTAGTAGCTGTTCGCGCAATGCCGACACATCTCCGGCGCCGAAGGCCAGAGCGGCTTCGTCCTTTTCGAGTTCGAGTAGGCGTTCATAGGTCGCTTGCCCGGACGCCGTGATGGCTATGAGGCGTCGTCGTTCGTCGCGCGGATCGGTATCCCGGGTGACGTAGCCGGCACGCTCGAGGCGATCGACGGTCCGACTCATGGTCTGGTCGGTTACCCGAGCCTTCTTGGCGATGTCTCGCTGCGACGCGGGGGACATGGCGATGGAATGTAAGACGATAAGTCCGGCGTGCGTCATGTCCTGGCTGCGTAGGACCTGCTCCCACGAGTGTTCGACGAGGCGCGCCGCAGTCGACAGCAAGCGGCCTGTCGGCCAGTTTTCGAGCCCATCCTCGGTCACGCTCCTGCCTTCCGTTTGCAATTGTTCAGCTTGCTGAACAAAATAGGGGACCATCACGCATCAGCCAAACCGAACTCTGGAGAAACCGTGAGCACACCCACGAGTACGCGTCGTCGCCTGAGATGGATTGTGCCAGCTCTGCTGGTAATCGGCTGGTTGGCTATCGGCGGCTTCGGTGGACCGTTTGCCGGAAAACTGAGCACAGTGCAGCAGAACGACAACACGTCCTTCCTGCCCGCATCGGCGGAAGCGACCGAGGTCGGCAAGCTCCAGGAAGGTTTCACCGACACACGATTTGTTCCGGCGATCATCGTCGCAGAACGTTCGGGTGGGCTGCAGGGCGGCGACAGTGCCTTCCTGACGGACACGGTCGCAGAGTTTGTCGGAACCGAAGGATTCGGTGACGCGAGCTCGCCCGCGATTCCGTCGGCGGACGGTCAGGCGTTGCAGCTGTTCCTCCCGATCGACAGCACAGTCGAGGTCAAGACCTCGGTGAAGGAACTGCGTGCCGCGCTCGAATCCGCGCCGGAGGGAATGACCGTCCTGGTGACCGGTCCGGCCGGTCAGGTCGCCGACTTGTCCGCCGCTTTTGCGGGCATCGACGGTCTCTTGTTGCTGGTGGCCGGATCAGTGGTGATTCTGATCTTGATCGTGGTGTATCGCAGTCCCATCCTGCCGTTCGTGGTTATTCTCTCGGCGGTCTTTGCGCTCGGCTTGTCGAGTCTGTTGGTGTACGCGCTGGCCGACGCCGACGTCATCGCGTTGAACGGTCAGAGCCAGGGCATTTTGTTCATCCTGGTGTTCGGCGCCGCGACAGACTATGCGCTGCTTCTGGTCTCACGCTATCGCGAGGAACTGCGCATCGAGCAGGACAAATACTCGGCGATGCGGGTGGCGTGGCGTGCCACGCTGGAACCCGTCGCAGCGTCAGCCGGTACCGTGATCGCGGGCGTTCTGTGCCTGCTGTTGTCGGATCTGAACTCGAACCGCGGATTGGGACCCGTCGCGGCCATCGGTATCGCCGCATCGTTCCTCGCATCGATGACGTTCCTGCCTGCCATTCTCGTATTGTTCGGCCGTACCGCGTACTGGCCGACCAAGCCGAAATTCGACGCCGACGTCGCCCACCACGACGAGGCAGACGATCACCGTTTCTGGGCCGGACTTGCCGCTCGCATCGGGCGGCATCCGCGTCGTTTCTGGGTGGCGTCGACGCTGGTGCTGGTGATCTTCGCGCTGATGATGCCGCAGTTCAAGGCCAGCGGAGTGGCGTCGTCTGACGTCTTTCTGCTCGAGGTCGACTCGGTTGCGGGTCAGGAGATTCTCGGCGAGCATTTCGACGCCGGATCAGGTTCCCCGGCGATTGTGATCGCTGATGCAGACCAGATGGATGCCGTTGTCGCGGCAAGCCGAGTCGACGGCGTCAGTGACGTCACTGTTGTTCAGAACGGGGGAGTGCCGCTTGTCGTCGACGGCCGTGTCTCGCTCGAGGCGACGCTGACCGATGCCGCTGATTCGATCGAGGCCGAAAACACGATTGTGCGACTACGTGATTCAGTCCACTCCGTCGAGGGGGCCAACGCCTTGGTCGGTGGTGTCACCGCTACGGATCTCGACACCAAGACCACGTCGACGCGCGACCGCACGCTGATCATCCCGGTGGTAGTGCTCGTGGTCTTCGCGATCCTCGCGCTGTTGCTTCGATCACTCCTTGCGCCGCTGCTGCTCATGGGCACCGTAGTGCTCTCTTTTGCTGCGACACTGGGTATTTCGTCGCTCGTATTCGAGCATGTCTTCGGATTCCCCGGCGCAGATCCGGTGGTGCCGTTGTTCGCGTTCGTGTTCCTCGTCGCACTCGGGATCGATTACAACATCTTCCTGATGACCCGGGTTCGGGAGGAGGCACAGAAGATCGGTACACGGGCAGGCGCGCTCCGGGGACTGACCGTCACCGGCGGCGTCATCACCTCAGCCGGAGTTGTTCTGGCAGCAACCTTCTCGGCGTTGGCTGTGATTCCGCTGTTGTTCCTCGCGCAGATTGCCTTCATCGTTGCGTTCGGTGTGCTGCTCGACGCGTTGATTGTCCGATCACTGCTGGTCCCGGCGTTGACGTACGACATCGGGCAGAAGATCTGGTGGCCGAGCAAGCTGGCGTCCACGCCGGAACCGACACCGGATCAGCCAGCACCTTCCGAGCCCTCGACCAGTCTCCACTAGGCTCGCCAGTATGCAGTCTTGGTCCGATACCGCACTCCCGTCCGTACCCGGTCAGGGGCCGCCGTTGCGGCTGTACGACACGGCCGACCGTCAGGTTCGTCCAGTCACCCCCGGGGAGACCGCCACGATGTACGTCTGTGGCATCACACCGTACGACGCGACCCACCTCGGGCACGCCGCCACGTACCTCACCTTCGACCTCGTGAACCGTATCTGGCGCGACGCCGGACACGACGTTCACTACGTCCAGAACGTGACCGACGTGGACGACCCGCTCTTCGAACGCGCCAACCGCGACGGTGAAGACTGGGTTGTTCTCGGAATGCGCGAGACGGCGCTCTTCCGGGAAGACATGGAGGCGCTGCGCGTGCTTCCTCCCAAGGACTACATCGGCGCTGTCGAATCGATCAACGAAGTTGTCGAACTCGTCGAGAAGTTCGTCGCATCCGGCGCGGCCTACATCGTCGACGACGCCGAGTTCCCCGACGTCTACTTCCGGGCCGACGCCACCGAACAGTTCGGTTACGAGTCCGGCTACGACCGCGAGACCATGGAGAAGTTCTTCGCCGAGCGCGGCGGCGATCCGGATCGCGCCGGCAAGCGCAATCCGCTCGACGCACTGGTGTGGCGGGCTGTGCGCCCGGGTGAGCCGTCCTGGCCGTCACCGTTCGGACCGGGCCGCCCCGGGTGGCACATCGAGTGCGCGGCTATCGCACTCAACCGCATCGGCTCGGGTTTCGACCTCCAGGGCGGCGGCAGCGACCTCATCTTCCCGCACCACGAGTTCTCGGCAGCGCACGCCGAATGTGCCACGGGTGACCGTCGTTTCGCGCGTCACTACGTTCACACCGGCATGATCGGTCTGGACGGCGAGAAGATGTCGAAGAGTCGCGGCAACCTCGTGTTCGTCTCGAAGCTTCGTGGCGAAGGGGTCGACCCCGCAGCGATCCGTCTTGGACTGCTGTCCGGCCATTACCGTCAGGACCGGGCGTGGACCGAACAGGTCCTCGAGGATGCGCAGGATCGTCTCAAGGTGTGGCGTGCTGCCGCGGCCCTGAGTTCCGCTGCGTCCGTCACCGACACAGTTGCACGGTTGCGTCAGCATCTCGCCGACGACCTCGACACCCCGAAGGCTCTTGACGCCCTCGACGGTTGGGCGCGTCGTGCACTCGAAGGTGGCGGATCCGACGCACAGGCACCGGGCGAGTTCGCCGATGCCGTCGACGCCCTGTTGGGGATTTCGCTGCGCTGATGTATTAGCTGTGCGCCTTTGTCAACCGCGGGCGGTTAACAAAGGCGCACAGTGCTTTCACGGGCACGCCGGCGTCACCATGTCGTAGATCTCGTCGACCTGGGCTTGGGTCGGGATAACGCCGTTGTGTTCGGCCTGATCGCGGATTTCGT
Source organism: Rhodococcus globerulus (assembly GCF_019334125.1). Classification (NCBI taxonomy): domain Bacteria; kingdom Bacillati; phylum Actinomycetota; class Actinomycetes; order Mycobacteriales; family Nocardiaceae; genus Rhodococcus; species Rhodococcus globerulus. Next base: position 1,053,241 of record NZ_CP079698.1, on the reverse strand, counting down.
CGCTGACTTGTTGCTCCGAGGCACCATCGGCGATGTCGTCGCACGTGTCGAGGACGATCTCTTTGATGTCCTCATCGTCTCGATCCTGTGAAAGATCCGGGTAGCGGGTGCGAAATGCGACAACAAATGCAGTCAGTTTTCCCTGATCAACAGTGCTCATATCGCCCGTAGCGGTATCGGCGGGCATTCGCATGGTTTCTTGACCGGTGGCGTGACCGTTGCCCTGGTTCTGGTCACCGTCGTCGTTTCCGCAGGCGCACATCATCGACGCTGCGCCCGCGATCATGATTGTCGCGATGGCTTTCTTCATGTCGTCTCCGCTCGCAAGTTTCGGCCCATGGATGAAAAGCGCGGGTGGTGCGGTGGTACCCAACCCGGGCGCTTCCCATTCCATCGACCTCGAGGCGCACAGTGCTAGGCGTAGTCGAGCGCACCCTCGGCCGGGGTGGGTACCCTACGGCGCAGCGGAGATCCGAGCGCTCTGGCCAAGTCCGTTCCGTCGTGTTCGGCGAGCAGTTCACCGTTCGACCACACCAGCAGCGCGGCACTGACGGCTTGCTCGGCCGTCGAGTGAGCCAGGTCGTAGTGTGCGCACCCGGGGACGTCGGCATACGTGATCCAGAGGTCGTATCCCGTCATGAAGAGGTCGAGATCGAACTGGACGCTCAATCCCAACAACTCGCTTCGACCGTTGTCGTCGACGCCGGCAAATGCCTCGTCGAGTGCAAGTAGCCGCGGCGCATGCGGATCGGCCGAATCGAGCATGACGTGCGCTGCCGCGAAGAGTGGCAGATGCAGCGACACCGACTGCTCGCCGCCGGACAGCGCGCTGTGCCGAGCGACGGTGAGTCGATCTTCTTTGCCTTCGCCGCTGATGAGGGTGAAGGAGAAGAACCGCCACTGCCGGTAGTCGAGTGCCGACGACAGGATCTCCGGGTACGACCGCTCGGGATGCGCCGCCCGGGCAGTGCGAATCTGCGTCGCAAAATGTGCGCGCAGTGTCGCCAACTCGTCCACGCCCAGCGCCGACGCGTCTCGATCGAGCAGTTTGGAGATGGCGCGGGAGCTGTCGTCGAGGTTGTCGGCCAGAACCCAGTGGACGCCGATGGTGTTGCCGGACGACATGTGCCGCTCGCGCATCTCGGTGCCCATTTGCGCGATGAGTTCGCGGGCGTCGACGGTACGCTCGTGGATCTGTTGGGCCAGACCGGTGAGCAGTGCATCTTCGAGAATGCGACGCTCGGATTCGGTGAGCAGTTGCTCCTGATCTCCGCGTGCTTCGTGGATGCGGGTTGCGAACTCGCCGATCGAAGAGTGTCCCTGCTCGTCCTGCACGCGGACGACGGTGAGCCCGTCTGGTGCGTCCCACTGCAGGCGGTAATCCTGGCCGGCGGCAGCAAGTTGGGCGTCGAATTCCTGCAGCGCGGACGTCAGGGCAGTGCGGGTCGCCTTGCGGGCGCCGTCCGTGACGCGAACCGTCGAGGTTGCCGCGTCGAGTGCCCGGTACAGCTTGTCCACGTCTTCGGGCAGTACCGGAGGGTGCGGGGCGTCGTCGGTGCGGTCCTCGTTCTGGATCCGGTAGACGAGTTGATCGGGGCTCATCCACGCCGCGGAACTGGCAGGCCAACTCAGCGGTTCGGTGATGCCGAGCAGCTCGAGCAGATCGGGTCGCGCGTACGGCGCGAGTTGCTCTGCGTCGCTACGCGTTTCGGTGAGGGTGTGCCGCAAGGTCTCGACGGCGGTGTTGTAGGCGCCTTCGGCGGTGCCGATGTGAAGCACGGCCGCGTCGTAGGCCTTACGGGCGGCGCGTTGGTCGACTTTGCATTCCTCGATCTTTGCGCGCGCCTTGGCGAGGTCGAGATCGATTTGCTCGGCACTCGCGCCGAGGGTGTCGCGCAGGGTTTCCAGGCGTTGGACCTGCTGGAGCAGACTCTCCTCCGCGATGGCCGCTTCTTCGGCAAATTCCTCGGCGTTGGTGCGTGACTCGTCGAGGCGGTCGATCGATTCGCGTTCGAGTTCCACTTCTTTGGCGTACTCGCGTCGGCATCGCAGGGCGACGTCGCCTTGCTTCTCGAAGTGACGGATCGCCGCCGCCAACGAGTCGAGTTCCCGGCCGGCGTGCGGGGTGCGATGCGTCGACGCCGTCGAGCGCAACTGCTTTTCCTTGGCCGCGAGATCCGCTATCGCCGCATCGAGTTCACGCTGCGCGCTGTCTGTTGCTTCGGACCGTGTGCGCAGAGCGCCCGCCGATTCGGCGACGGCTTTGAGCGCGCGCAGAATCGAGCCGGTCTTGGGGAGTTCCTTTGCGGCCGCGGCAAGTTGAGCCAACTGCTCGTTTGTGTGCGCCACGAGTGCTGTGCCGGTGTCGATTGCCGTGGCAAGTTCGTCGAGGGCAACGTCGATTTCGGCGATCCGGGCAGCGCGACGACGCGCGCGGGCCGTTGTACCGATGTACTCGGCATCGGTCTTGACGTGCCGTCCGTGGACAACACCCTGCCAGAATCGGCCGTCGACGCCGATAGCAACTGCGGCGGTGGTGGTGTCCGCGTTTTCGACCAGGCTGATCGAGGCGAGAATTCCCCTGACCTGTGCGTCGGGGACGTCGGAGTTGCCCTCGACCTCGAGGACATCGGCGAGGGTGCGTCCCTTGGGCCGCTGCTTTGTCGGGAGTGCTGTGAGGAATTGCTCGCTGACGAATTCGGGCAGTTGCTCGCCTGGCACTACCCAGCCGTCCAACATGTTTGCCGCTTGTAGTGCGGATTCGATTCCCGTGGCCACGTCGGGTTCGACAGACTCGGCGAACCGAACAAGGCTCCAGAAGGGCGCACCTGGCAGGTCCTTGCGGCTGTCGGTGCGGGCGTGGAATGCGGGCGGAGCATCGTCGTGCTCGGCCGAGACGGCCTTGCGTTCGGCTTTCAGTGCGGTGACGGAGGCGCGGGCGGCTGAGATTTCCGCTTCCGCACTGCGTCGACGCTCCCGCAACGCTTCGATTCCGGCCTCGGTGTGTTCGGCGAGTACGGCAGCCAGCGTCGGGGCGTCTTCGTCACCGACTGCCGACAGTGCACCGTCCAGTGCATCGAACAGTGAGGTATCGGCGCCGGCAGCGGCGTAGCGCTCCGAATGCCCGGTCCACCACGAGCGAAGGCCGGTCGCACATTCACTGCGAGCCAATTCGACGGCGGCTTCGCCCTCGAGGACCGCAGCTTTGGCTGATTCCAGCAGTTCTTGGCCACGACGCGACGAATTCTCGGCGCGGGTCCGCTCAGTGGTGGCTTTCTCCACGGTGGCGAGGGCGGCGCGCACAGCACGAACGTCTCCGTCGCGCTCTTCGGCGTGGCCACGCACGGCAGCGGTGATCTGATCGCTGCGGGAACCGTCCGGCAGCGGTGTCCAGACGATACCGGCGTCTTCGGCGGCGACGCGCAGTTCGTCCTCGGCCCGCGAGAGTGCTTCGGCACCGCGGCGTACCGATGCGGTGGCCTTTTCGGCTTCGTCGCCGCGCTGCGCCAATGTTGCCTGCGCCTTGCGGGACTTGTCGGCCTGCTGCTCGGTGGACAGTTTCAGCGTTGCGACGGCCTGCGCGAGGTCGTCGAGCTGCTGCTTGCCTTCGTACGCGCTCGAGCGTTGCAGCGCTTCGACATTGGCGCGGGCGTGATCGAGTGCCTGTTCGGCGGCATTGAACCGTTCTTCGGCTGCTGTGCGCGCTTCTCGGCTCCGCAGCTGGGCAACAGCCGATTCGTCCATGGCGGCAACACCTTTGGTGACCGCGGCCAGACGGGCCCCGACCTGTTCGATCTCGCCCCGCGACTGCTGGCGCAGATACTTGGTGTAGACGCCGATGAAAGTCTGGGCCGCGCCGTCGGCAGCGGCCAGCCCCTCGAGCGCGCGGCCCACTTCTTCCATGTCGCTGAACGAGCGGGCAGCTTCGAGCACCAGTTGATCGTCGAGGGGGCGCAGCCCGTCGGTGAGTGCCTGCGAAAGACCCTTGGGGTCAAGGTTCTTCGCTAACTGCGGACGGCGCAGCGTCAGGATCAGGTTGATCAGCTGGTCGTAACGCTGCACGCCGAGGCCGAACATGCGCGCGTCGATGGCGGTGCGGTAGTCGAGGGGACGGTCCGTGATCGCGTCACTGCCCAGTTGCTCGGCCAACTGCTTCTTTGTCAGCGGGCGATCGTCGGCGCCGATCAGCGAGAAGTCGACACCAACTCGGCCGTCGGCGACGAAGTACCAGCGTGTGACCTTGTCGTTGGTTCGGCTCGCACGCATGCCGATGCCGACGGTGACGGCTTCGGGGTCGTCGAGTGAGCCGCGGCAGAACTCCATCCACACATAGGAGTGTGCGGTGTCCTGCCCGCGATAGAGCAGGTTCGACTTCATGGTGCGTTCTTCGCCGGCAAACGGATTGAGGCGACGCGGTTCGATGCGGCCGTCGAAGACAAACGGGAACAGCACCTCGAGTGCCTTGGTCTTGCCGGATCCGTTGGGTCCGCGCAGGACCAGGCGGCCGTCGGCGAAAGAGAATTCCTGGTCGCGGTAATCCCAGAGGTTGATGATGCCGGCCCGGGTAGGTCGGAAACGGGCGCTGTTCATGCGTTTTCTACCTCTGGTTCTTCTGTGCTGCCGGAAAATTCGGAACTGGGCTCGGGTGCGGAGTTGTCGACCGCAAAGTCGATGAGGGGATCGCGTTCGCGGACATTGACCACAACGTCGCGGTAGCGCGCGAGTACGGGCAGAACGAGCACTCCGCCGGGTACCGCGTGCGTCAGGCGCAGTCGCTGCAGCAGGCCGAGTGACTGTTTACGCAGTCCGTTGTGGTCTGCCTGCCACTGCGCCGCAAACGTTCGGCCGAACTGATCCACCAATTCGGTGATCTTGTCCGCCAGCCACGTGTCGTCGATCAGGGGATATGTCGCCGGTTCCTCGGGATCGGCAGGCTCCGCAGCAGGTTCGACCGGCTCGGCATCCTCGTCGGCAAGATCCTCGAAGATTCCGGCCTCGGGGATCGCCGCATCGAGTTGCTCGATGAGGTGGTCGTCGGACTCGGGAGGAAGCGGGAGTTTCGGCAGTTCCGGCGCGTCGACGTCGAGTATCCGGTCGGCGATTTCGCCGGCCAGCAGCAGTGCGACCTGGGCGATCGTGCCGGTGCTGGGAAAACGCACGTCAGACAGGCGCCCGGTGGGGTCGATCATCGCGATTCCCTCGGCCCGGCGCTCGGCCACCAGTCCGGTCAACATTTCGACGTCGGACGCGGTCTTGGGTTGGGCCAACGCGATCAGTTCATGCTGATCGAGTTCACCGGCCAACACCACTGGGCGTTCGACGAGAGCCCGACGCACTCGCCGCCCGATTGCCTTGGCGTCCACGGGAACCCCGTCTTCCTCAGCCGCCTGGGATGTTTCGGCAGCGAGGAGTCCGCGAATGGAATGCAGGTGCTGCAGCGCGCGCGGCGGGCGGAACAGTGCCACGACGACGGATCGGTCGATGTCGTAGAGCGCTTCTCCCGCTTCGGGATTGGATGCCCAGCCGTTGGCGTCACCGTCGGCGAGTGCGATGGCGCCGCGCACACCGAGCCAGCCGACGGCGTCGACAAACGCGTCGCGATCGGCACCGCGATCGGTAGACAGTTCGACGCCGTCCACCTGCGCGGCGTCGGCGGCCACGTGATCTGCCAACTCCGACAACGTGATCTGGTTGCCGGCGCGGCCCAATGCCGCGAGGCACAGAGCCAAATACGAGTACCGGGTGCGGTCGAACGTGCGCTCGGTTGCCGTCTGGGCGGGTGCCGACGGGTTGAGGCGATCGGAGACCGTGAACAACCGAGCCGTTGTCTCGGTGACCTCGAGGCGGTAACCGAAGAGGTCGAGGAGATCATCTCGCAGTTCGGTCGCCCACCGGCGCAGCAGTGGCAACGCCGCCCGATCCGGATACGACGTGGTGACCAGGTGATTCGACAGGATGACCCTTGCCGCGCGTTGATACGAATCGAGCGCAAGGGGAGTGATCTCGCGAGCTCTCATCGAACGCTGACCTCGATGCCGTCGAGGTGCATCCGGCCACGCGCGGTGGTGATGGTGGTGGAACCGTCCGACGGGCTCAGCGTCAATTTCACCCCGTTCTCGCTACCGGTGGAACTCTTGACGCGGCCGACCACCGGCACGCGGGCCGTGAGTGCGGCATTGAGCAAACTCAGCAAAACTTCGGTCTCCTGCTCGTTGAGCTCACGTTGATACACACCGTTGGTGGCCAGGGATTGTGCTGCGGCACTGCGGGTTCGCTGCGCCGCGAGCTGTTCTTCACGTAGTCGCCGGATGCTGCCGTCGTTACGGGCGACCTTGCTGGGCAGGCCGGGCGACGGTGGGCGCCCTGTTTCCGCCAGGGTGCGGGCGATCTCGACGGGCGGTGCCTCCCACCAGGATCGGTGGTGCGAGATGATGTCGGCGTCCGGGTGGACCATCGACAGGTGGCGCGGGCGACCGAGGTCGAACACGGCCTGGAACAGTGCATGAGCCGCGTCTTCGGACGGGGTGGCGGCAAACCACCCGGCGAGATGGCGCAGCTGACTTTCGCGGCTGACCCCGCCTCGACGGGTTTCCGTGACGCGGCGCAACAGAGCAAGCACTGCGGCAATCGCGCTCATGGTGCCTTCGCGCAGTCGCTCGGACTCGCTGATCCCGGTCTCGGCGGAGACGAACCACGCGGTCAAACCGCGCCAGCGGGCCATCCAGTCATCTTCGCGTTCGGCGATCGGAACGAACACTCGCTCGTCGCTGGCGGCAGCGAGCCGGATCATCCGGTCGACCCCCGTCGATTCGACGTGCTCGATGGCTTCCTTGAGTTTCGGGGCGTACCGCGCGAGGTCGGAGCTGAATTCGCGCATGTGCGTCAGCAGGGCGTCCTTGTGGTTCAGGAATGCCTGCGGCGTGACTTCCGTCGTCCGAACCAGATCGCCGAGCGTGAGATAGAAGTGCGCGGCACGATCGGCCATGTCGGACAGTGTCGAGTCGAGGCGTTTGAGTTTGCGGAAGATGAGGTCGCCGTCTGCCGTTCGATTCGCTTCGGCCAGTTCCGACATGTCGGCCAGAAGGTCCGCCAACGCCAGTCGTGAGAGGGACGAATTGTCGAGCCTGGCGGCAAGAACGTCCTCGACGGACCGGTACACCTGATACCCGGCCTGGCCGAACTGGTACACAAAATGGCGGTTCCGATACTCGGCCAACGACGCGGCGCGTGTGCCGTCGTAGCTGCGTTCGAGAATTTCCCACACGTGCAACTGGTCCAGCAGCGGCGCAATCTCGGTCGACGACAGCTGAGCGGCGGGATCCGAGCCACCGATCTTCTCGAGGATCTGAGCGACCGTCCCCGCATGGAGCAGGACTGTGTAATTGGCGCGGGCGTGGTCGAATGCGCGAAGTACCCACAGGTACTCGGCGCGCTTCTCGGCGACCGTGAACGAAAACAATTTCAGTCGATGGGTATCCGCGTACGCCGTCGCTACGCCCGCGATATGCGTTTCATTCACCATGACAGCGTAGGCGAGAGTGTCGTCCGAATTTCCCTACGGTCGATCCTTGGCTGGGGAGGCGGCGCGTCGCCACTGCGATTCGTTCTCGATCATCCAGCCCATCAGGTGATCGGCCGCTGCTTCGTCGGCATCCGGACCGACGAGAAGATCGGCGTAGGCCTGACTCGGAGACACGATCCGGATGCCGTCGCGGGTGAGAATTCGGTCGAACACCGACGGCGACAGGGGAGCGGTGACCCACACATCGGCACCGGTCTCGACGCGCCGTAGGCCCAACGCGTCGGCAAATTGGTCGACGTTGTCGGCGTGGAAATGAGCCCGCTGAGTGGGCGCATACCGGGCGAACGGCGCGGCAGCGACGGATGCCGTTGCCGCATAGATGTGTCCGCTGAGTTGGCGGAGCTGATCGAAGAGCGCTTCAAGTCCGTCTGGAGCGTGAAAGCCGTGCGGTGTGGGTGCTTTGGCGATGGATTCCTGTGCCCACTCCCGGAGCATTTTCTGCCAGTTGGCGTCGGCGATGCCGCCGCGGGGGAGTCTGGTCACCAATTCCCGATCCGCGAGGGTTTGCACTACTCGATACGTTGCGCCCGTTGATGCCCCGGCCAAACGGACCAGAGCGGTGATCGCCAGGGGTGGAGCAAAATCTGCGAGCGCCCGCACGACCCGCGCCGACGGATCGCCGGCCAGTTGGCCCGACGGCCGGCCGGGGCCGCGCCACGGATCGGCGTCGGCGCCCCTGCCTCGCACCCAGACGGCAGGGCGATCGGCGGTGAGTGAGACGTTGCCCGTCGCATCGGCGTAGGAGAGTGCATGGGCGTCGAGTTGGCGGCGCACCGGTTCGGATAGATATTTGGCGCAGACGAACCCGGTTTGCCCGGTGGGGAAGCGGTCGGCGATACCGGGAACGTCGCTGCTGAGAACTCCATGTGCGGCGTAGACGCCGAACTTCGCGACCGACCCGTCAGGGGAGCGCAGGTCGAGGCGAATGGGTGCTTCGGACAGATCGGGGGAGCGTTGCGTCGACAGTGACCAGGTGGCGGGCAGATTTTCTTCGATGATCGCGACGGATCGCCGAAAAATGTCGATGGGGCGCTCGGGTTCCGACTCGGATTCGCTCATTGTTCCATTGTATCAATATCTGTCGCTGACGGAAACACCAAATTTTCCGAATATTTGTCGTCAGTTCTATCCGAACCAACGACCTCAATTCACCAAGTCGCCGCACTTCAGCAACCCAAAGGATCAGAAAATCATCGACGGAGGGGGCTAAGCCTCCGCGGTATTCGACGGTTTCTGCCGAGGCATGATCAGCGGAGCCACAACAGCAAGTAGAGCGGCGGGTATCAGGAAACTTGCGATGGACGAGGCGTCGTAGATCGGAGTGAGAGCGAGGGGAGCGAGTGCCGCGCCGCCGAAGCGCATTGCCTGGACGACGGATACCGCACCGCCGCGATTCGGACCCTGCGAGCCGAGCACCGCCGCGTTGACGCCGACGAGTACGAACTGGCTGGACACACCGGCAATAAACCAGGCGATCGCAATCGCCGGGATAGCGGACGCGAGTCCTACGACTGCAACGAGTACGGCGCCGCTGATTGCGCCGATGGTCACTGCCTTCCGGGCGCCGATACGGTCGATCAGGATTCCCGCTCGTCGGGCGGCGATAATGCCGGCCAAACCGAACAGCGTCAGCATCAGACCGCGGGCTGTGGGCGAGAGACCGAACTCGTCCTCGAACCGGAATGCCAGGAGGAAGCTCAGACCGCCGAGTGCGCCCCAACCGAGGAGGGCGGCAACGCCGATCCGCAGCACTTCCGGACGCAGTGCGTCACGGAGTCTGGCGGGCGCGGCAGACGGAGGCGCCGTGGTTTTGGGTAACCCGACGGCGCCCAGAACTCCAGCTACAACCGCGATGACGAGAAATGCGAGGCGCCAATCGAATTCGGCTGCGAGGCCGCCGATCAGGGGAGCGGACGACTGGCCGGCGGCCTGAAACGCACCGAAGGCGCCCAGCGCGCGGCCGAGTCGGGCCTGTGGCGTCGCTGCTGCCAATGATGCAAGCAAGAGGGGAGTTGTGAAGGCATTGGCGCTACCTTGCAGGACCCGAGCTGCAAGGAAGATGTCCAGCGTCGGAGCCAGGAAACATGCCAACGACGCGGCCACGTACACGCCATACGCGATGCGGACGGTGCGCACTTTGCCCCACCGGGAGCCGAGAGTTCCCGACACCAACATCAATGCCGCAAAAGGCAGAAGGTACGCAGTGAGCGACGACGCGGCCGCGGACGCCCCGACCCCCAGGTCGTCGCCGATCTCGGGGAGAACGGACGCCACCACGCCGCCGCCGAACGGGCCGAGAAACCCGCCGGCGTACAGCGCGATCAACTGGAGGCGAAGGCGAAGCGGTCTGGGGTTGTGCGTGTTTTCGTCGGGAGAAGTGTTGCTCACAGCCCGAAGCTACCGGGGCCTCGCCGCCGCAGGTAACGCTCGAATTCGGCAGCGATCGCATCGCCGTCGATCTTGGCGATTGCTTCTGTGATGTCTGTCTCAGCGTCTCCGCGCTCTTCCAAGGTACGTACGTATTCGCCGATCTCCTCGTCGTCTGCAGTCATTTCGTTGACCGCTTCTTCCCAGTCCTCGGATTGAGAGGGGAGTTCGCCCAGGGGAACCTCGATGTCGAGAACGTCTTCGACGCGCTGCAGCAGTGCCACCGTGGCTTTGGGGTTGGGCGGCTGAGACACGTAGTGCGGCACCGCTGCCCAGAACGAGATGGCTGGTACGCCGGCCCGGACGCACTCGTCCTGAAGAACTCCGGTGATACCGGTGGGGCCTTCGTAGCGAGTCTGCTCGAGGTTGAATCGAGCTGCGGATTCGCTGCTGTATGCGGTTCCGGTCACCGGTACCGGACGGGTGTGCGGTGTGTCCGCGAGAAGTGCTCCGAGGATGACCACCGTCTTGACGTTCAGTTGGTCGATCAGCTCGAGGAGATCCTCGCAGAAGCTGCGCCAACGCATGTTCGGCTCGATACCGTGAAGCAGAACGATGTCGCTCTCGCTGCCAGGCGGTGAGCAGACGGACAAACGTGTGGCAGGCCACACGATTTCTCGGGTGACGCCGTCGACCTGCCGTACGGTCGGGCGGTTGACCTGATAGTCGTAGTAGTCCTCCGAATCGAGTTCCGCGAGCGGTTGGGCATCCCAGATCAGTTCGAGGTGCTCGACGGCGCCGCTGGCGGCGTCACCTGCGTCGTTCCAGCCTTCGAAGGCTGCCACGAGAATGGGATCGCGGAGCACGGGGATATCGCCTTGGGGGCGATCAGGGCTCTCGAAGGCCGCGGAATCATCGAAATCGACCGGGCCGTCGGGAGTGACGGGGAACTCACTTGGACTCACCCACCCAGCCTACGGCCAGAGCATCGGAGAGCGCCCACTACTCTGGACGGCATGTCTGCCCCATTTAACTCTGCCCTGCTTGATGCGTTGAATCAGCGCGTTGTAATCGGCGACGGAGCGATGGGCACCATGTTGCAGGCCGCGGACCTCACACTAGATGATTTCCTCGGACTCGAGGGGTGCAATGAGATCCTCAACGACACCCGCCCCGACGTGCTCAAAGACATCCACCGCGCGTACTTTGCCGCCGGTGCCGATGCTGTCGAGACCAACACTTTCGGGTGCAACCTGCCCAACCTCGCCGACTACGACATCTCGCATCGAATCCGTGAGCTTTCCGAGAAGGGCACTGCCCTCGCTCGTGAGGTAGCTGACGAGATGGGGCCAGGCCGCGACGGTATGGCCCGCTTTGTTCTCGGCTCGATGGGCCCGGGAACCAAGCTGCCCAGCCTGGGCCACGCCCCGTTTGCCATCCTGCGTGACGCGTACACCGAATCCGCCCTCGGCATGATCGAAGGCGGCGCCGATGCCATCCTCGTCGAGACCTGCCAGGACCTCCTTCAGGTCAAGGCTGCGATTCTCGGCAGTCAGCGGGCGATGGAACAGTTGGGCTTGCGGATTCCGATCATCACGCACGTGACGGTCGAGACCACCGGAACCATGCTCCTCGGCAGCGAGATCGGTGCCGCGTTGACGGCACTCGAGCCGCTCGGCATCGACATGATCGGACTCAACTGCGCAACCGGTCCGGCAGAGATGAGCGAGCACCTTCGCCATCTGTCCAAGTACTCGACGCTGCCGGTCTCCGTCATGCCGAACGCCGGCTTGCCGCAGCTCGGCCCCAATGGTGCCGAGTACCCGCTGACCGCAGACGAATTGGCCGAAGCCCTCAGCGGATTCGTCTCCGAATTCGGTCTCGGCATGGTTGGTGGCTGCTGCGGAACCACCCCAGACCACATCAGGGCAGTCGCCGACGCGGTTCGCCTCGTGGAGAAGGCGCAGCGCACCCCGATTCACGAGGCCAGCACGTCGTCGTTGTACTCGGCTGTCCCGTTCGAACAGGACGCCAGCATCCTGATGATCGGTGAGCGCACGAACTCCAACGGCTCCAAGGCTTTCCGTGAAGCAATGCTGTCCGAGGATTACCAGAAGTGCCTGGACATCGCGAAGGATCAGACTCGCGACGGCGCGCACATGCTCGACCTCAACGTCGACTACGTGGGCCGCGACGGCGCTGCCGACATGTCCGCACTCGCCAGCCGGTTGGCAACGGCGTCGACGCTGCCGATCATGCTCGACTCCACCGAACCTGCGGTTCTGCAGGCCGGACTCGAGCACCTCGGTGGACGTTGTGCCGTCAACTCCGTCAACTACGAGGACGGCGCCGGTCCCGAGTCTCGTTTCCACAAGATCATGACGCTGGTCAAGGAGCACGGCGCAGCCGTTGTCGCGTTGACCATCGACGAGGAGGGCCAGGCGCGTACGGCCGAGACCAAGGTCGCGATCGCCAAGCGCCTGATCGAGGACATCACAGGCAACTGGGGTCTCGCAGAGTCCGACATCATCGTCGACGCTCTCACCTTCCCGATCTCCACCGGTCAGGAAGAAGTGCGCCGCGACGGCATCGAGACCATCGAAGCGATCCGTCAGCTCAAGGCCGCGTACCCGGAACTGCACTTCACACTGGGTATTTCCAACATTTCCTTCGGCTTGAACCCCGCCGCCCGGCAGGTGCTCAACTCGGTGTTCCTGCACGAATGCACCGAGGCCGGCCTCGACACCGCGATCGTGCACGCCTCCAAGATCCTGCCGATGGCACGGATCCCGGAAGAACAGCGTGTGACCGCACTCGACCTGGTCTACGACCGTCGCAGCGAAGGGTACGACCCCCTGCAGAAGTTGATGGAACTGTTCGAGGGTGTCTCGGCAGCGTCTGCCCGTGAGTCACGCGCTCAGGAACTTGCCGGTCTGCCATTGTTCGATCGCCTCGAGCGTCGCATCGTCGACGGCGAGCGCAATGGCCTCGACGACGATCTCACCGAAGCGATGACGGTCAAGTCCCCGATCGAAATCATCAACGAGACACTGCTTTCGGGCATGAAGACCGTCGGTGAACTGTTCGGTTCCGGACAGATGCAGTTGCCGTTCGTTCTGCAGTCCGCCGAGGTCATGAAGGCGGCAGTTGCGTTCCTCGAGCCCCACATGGAAGCGACGGACGACGACGGCAAGGGTCGCCTCGTCATTGCGACGGTCAAGGGCGACGTCCACGATATCGGCAAGAACCTTGTCGACATCATCTTGAGTAACAACGGTTACGACGTCGTGAACCTCGGCATCAAGCAGCCCATCGCGACCATTCTCGATGCTGCGATCGAGCACAAGGCCGATGTCATCGGCATGTCCGGACTGCTCGTGAAGTCGACAGTGGTCATGAAGGACAACCTCAAGGAACTGAACTCTCGCGGTGTCTCGGAACAGTTCCCGGTGTTGCTGGGCGGTGCCGCGCTGACGCGTTCGTACGTCGAGAACGACCTTCAAGAGGTGTACGACGGAACCGTGAGTTACGCACGCGACGCTTTCGAGGGTCTGAATCTGATGGATCAGATCATGACCGAAAAGCGTGGCGGCGGACCCGCGCCGGACAGCCCTGAGGCGATCGCCGCGCGCGAGAAGGTTGCCGAGCGGAAGGCTCGTCATGAGCGTTCCAAGCGGATCGCCGAAAAGCGTAAGGCCGAAGCAGCTCCCGTTGTTCTGCCGGAACGGTCCGATGTTGCAGTCGACATCCCTGTTCCGGCCCCGCCGTTCTGGGGCAGCCGCATCGTCAAGGGCGTGGCACTGTCCGAGTACGCCGGTCTGCTCGACGAGCGCGCACTGTTCCTGGGGCAGTGGGGACTTCGTGGTCAGCGTAAGGGCGACGGTCCGACGTACGAAGAGTTGGTCGAAACCGAAGGCAAGCCGCGACTGCGGTACTGGCTGGACCGGTTGACGGCCGAGGGCATTCTCGCGCACGCCGCCGTGGTCTACGGCTACTTCCCGGCGGTGTCCGAGGGTGATGACGTCATCGTGCTCACCGAGCCGAAACCAGATGCGCCGGAACGATTCCGGTTCACGTACCCGCGTCAGCACCGGGACCGTTTCCTGTGCATCGCGGACTTCGTGCGCTCGCGTAAGGAAGCAGAAGCGACCGGCCAGGTCGACGTTCTCCCGTTCCAGTTGGTCACGATGGGGCAGCCGATCGCGGACTTCGCGAACGAGCTGTTCGCGTCGAATTCGTACCGTGACTACCTCGAAGTTCACGGCATCGGAGTTCAGCTGACGGAATCGCTTGCCGAGTACTGGCATCGCCGGGTTCGTGAAGAACTGGTTCTGCCTGGCGGCCATTCGGTTGCCGAGCAGGATCCCACCGACGTGTCCGGCTACTTCGACCTCGAATACCGCGGCGCGCGTTACTCCTTCGGATACGGGGCCTGCCCGGATCTCGAGGACCGCGCCAAGTTGGTCGCGTTGCTCGAGCCGGAGCGCATCGGCGTCCACCTCTCGGAGGAACTGCAGTTGCATCCGGAACAGTCCACCGACGCATTTGTCCTGCACCACCCGGAAGCCAAGTACTTCAATGTCTGAGTTGTTGACCGAGGTATCCGAGACGACGCTGGGTGGTGTCCTGTGGGACATGGACGGCACCTTGCTCGATTCGGAGAAGTTGTGGGACGTTGCGCTGCGTGAGCTGTCGCTACGCCTGGGCGGGCCGATGACGGAGGCGACGCGCGTTGCCGTCATCGGCGCGTCGAGCCCGTTTGCCCTGGCAACGGTGTTCGATTCGCTGGGGCTCGAGCAGCACCCGGAGGCAGTCGCCGAGGCCAAGGACTGGATGTACGCCCGCGTCGGCGATCTGTTCGAGGACGGTGTGACCTGGCGTCCCGGCGCGCAGGATGCACTGGCGATTGTTCGCGACGGGGGACTTCTCTCGGCTCTGGTCACCAATACCGAGCGGGTACTGGTCGATCGCGCACTCGGGATGCTCGGACGAGAGTTCTTCGACCACAGCGTCTGCGGCGACGAGGTAGCCAACGGCAAGCCTGCCGCGGATCCGTATCTGAGGGGTGCTGCGCTTCTCGGTTTGGAACCGTCACAGTGTCTGGCGATCGAGGATTCGCCGACAGGCACGGCTGCGGCCACCGCTGCGGGCTGCGGCGTGCTTGTTGTTCCCTGTGAAGTCGCTGTTCCGGCGGGGCCGGGACGTATCTTCCGGGAGTCGTTGACGGACTTGTCGGTTCATGATCTCCACGACGTTCATGCGCGTGCGGCACGTTAGGCTGGTGTAGCAAAAGTGTCCATTCCGAAAATTGTTCTGTTCTACCAGTTCACGCCGTTGGCCGATCCCGAAGCGATCAGGTTGTGGCAGCACAGCCTCGCCGAGTCGAACAATCTGACCGGCCGAATCCTGATCTCGCAGCACGGAATCAACGCGACGGTGGGCGGCGATATCGAGGACGTCAAGCGATATGTGCGTGGCACCCGCGGGTACGAACCGTTCCGCATGGCCGACATCAAGTGGTCGGACGGACTCGGCAACGATTTCCCGCGCCTGTCCGTCAAGGTGCGCAGCGAGATCGTGACTTTCGGTGCGCCCGACGAACTCGAGGTCGATGCCAAAGGTGTGGTGGGCGGCGGCGTCCACCTGGCGCCGAAGGAACTGCACGAACTGGTCGACAACCGCGGTGACGACGTTGTCTTCTTCGACGGCCGTAATGCCTTCGAGGCCGAAATCGGACGCTTCCGCGACGCCGTTGTTCCGGACGTGACAACAACACGGGATTTTGTCAGCGAACTCGACAGCGGCAAGTACGACCACCTCAAGGACAAGGCAGTGGTCACCTATTGCACTGGGGGAGTGCGCTGCGAAGTGTTGTCGTCGTTGATGCGCTCACGCGGTTTCGGTGAGGTGTACCAACTCGACGGCGGGATCGTGCGTTACGGCGAGACGTTCGGCGACAAGGGCCTGTGGGACGGATCGTTGTACGTCTTCGACAAGCGGATGAACATCGAATTCTCGCCCGAGGCAAAGGTTCTCGGTGTGTGTGTCGACTGTGGAACGCCGACGCCACGCTTCCGCAACAGAATCGACGGCGACGGACGCACCCTCGAATTGCTGTGCGAGAGTTGCTCACCCGATCTCGAACAGGTCTAGAGACGTGCCAAAGGCTCCGCTGCCGATCCGAGACGGGCTCGGGCCGGATCGGTTGCGGATGCCCCGGGAGTCCGACGCAGGTACCGTCCTCGAGTTTCTAGTCGGTGAGTTTCCCGGCGAGCATGAGCTGTGGAACGCCCTTGTCGCTGCTGGTGACGTCGTCGACGAGCACGGGCGGATCATTTCGAGCGAGACTCCGTATCAGCCCACCCGCTTCGTCTACTTCTACCGCGAACCACCACCCGAAATCCCGGTCCCGCACGAGATCGAGATCCTGTACCGCGACGAGCAGATCCTGGTCATCGACAAACCGCACTTCCTCGCGACCATCCCGCGCGGCGCGCACATCGTCGAAAGCGCGGTCGTCCGTCTACGTCGTGACCTTCATCTCCCTGATCTGGCGCCGGTACATCGACTGGACCGCATGACCGCCGGTGTCATCGTGTTCACCGTGACTCCGGACCTGCGACGGCCTTATCAGGAACTCTTCGCGGAGCAGAAGATCGTCAAGGAGTACGAAGCCATCGCGGGATTCGATCCCGAATTGACGTTTCCACGCATCGTCCGTAGCCGGATCAACAAGGTGCACGGGGAGATGACCGCCACCGAAGTCGAGGGCGAACCGAACAGTGAAACCCGAGTCGAGTTGGTCGAGCTACTCACTGATTCTGCTGGTAGCACGCTCGGTCGATACCGGCTGTTCCCGAAAACCGGGCGCACCCACCAACTACGACTGCATCTGAACTCGATGGGCATTCCCATCCTCGGTGACAACTACTACCCGAACTACCGTCCGGCGATACCCGGTGACTTCTCAACACCGTTGCGACTCCTCGCCCGGGCACTGGAATACCCGGACCCGATCACCGGCCACACTCGCCGGTTCGTCAGCACACGCGCTCTCGATCAGGGCTTGTGACGGGCCAGCCTGTAGGCCTGTGAAAATCCGTTCCGCACTCGTGAAAGAATAGCTACCTGTGAAGACCTTCGAATCCTTGTTCGCCGAGTTGACCGAGCGTGCTGCCACCCGTCCCGAGGGGTCCGGCACCGTCGCCGCCCTCGATGCCGGTGTTCACGCACAGGGCAAAAAGGTCATCGAGGAAGCCGGTGAAGTGTGGATCGCTGCGGAGTACCAGAGCGATGAGCAGCTAGCCGAAGAAATTTCTCAGCTCTTGTACTGGACTCAGGTGTTGATGGTCGGCCGCGGGCTGACCCTCGAAGACGTGTACCGACATCTGTGAAGAGGATCTGACCCGACAATTCCGGTTCCCTTTTCCCACGTCTGACCACACCTTCCGAAAGGACGTTCACTGATGTTGCGCGTCGCAGTTCCCAACAAGGGTTCGCTGTCCGAGTCCGCCGCCGAAATCCTCAGCGAAGCGGGCTACCGTCGTCGCACCGATTCCCGCGACCTGACTGTTCTGGACCCCTCCAACCAGGTCGAGTTCTTCTTCCTGCGCCCCAAGGACATTGCCATCTACGTCGGATCGGGTGAACTCGATCTGGGCATCACCGGTCGTGACCTCGCCGGAGATTCCGGTGCACCGGTTTCGGAGCGTTTGGCGCTCGGTTTCGGCCGCTCGTCCTTCCGTTACGCCGCACCTGCCGGCAAGGACTGGACCGTCGAAGATCTTGCCGGCCTCCGTATTGCGACGTCGTACCCGAACCTGGTTCGCAGTGACCTCGCCGCTCGCGGCATCGACGCTTCCGTTATCCGCCTCGACGGCGCCGTGGAGATCTCGATCCAGCTCGGTGTCGCCGACGCCATCGCCGACGTGGTCGGTTCCGGCCGCACTCTGCGTCAGCACAACCTTGTTGCCTTCGGCGATTCTCTGTGCGACTCGGAAGGTGTCCTGATCGAGCGCACCGGCGCCCCGCAGGACGACGCGGCCCGTAACCAGTTGATCGAGCGTGTTCGCGGAATCGTGTTCGCTCAGCAGAACCTGATGATCGACTACGACTGCCCGCGCGGCATTCTCGACGAAGCAATCAAGATGACGCCGGGCATGGAATCTCCGACTCTGTCTCCGCTGGCCGATCCGGAATGGGTCGCCGTGCGCGCCATGGTTCCCATCAAGGGACACAACCAGGTAATGGATGCTCTCGCTGAACTTGGCGCCCGGGCCATTCTTGCGTCCAACATTCGTTCGGTACGCGCGTTCTGATCAGTTAGTTCTCGTGTATTCGCGCCCGTTCCGGAACATCGGGAACGGGCGCGAATCTGTATCGCCTGGACGCATACCGCCCTCGTCTGTAGCGCCTGTGTGTGTCAGGTCATTCAACGCAGCAAACTGAGAGCGTCCATCTTGTCTACGAGAATGGTCTTACAACAAGCATGCAGTGCGTTGTCGCGTCGCGCGGCCGGGCGACGGGTCTTGTCGCCATTGGGCGTATCCGACTCGACCCGCAATCCTAGGCTTGCGATGTGGAGCAGGCGGTAACGCCACTCGAATCCGGAGGTCGCCGAGAGTCTGCATCGCCCACTGTTCGAGACTTGACGTGTTGCCGGGTCGATCGGTGGCTGTCTAACGGCCATCCGGTCTGTAGTCACGGCCACCCAGTGCCGGATGTGACCAACCGGACCAATGATCGGCGTCGAATCGCTATGGGGCTGAACGCAATTCAAGATCCTGATGGAAGGGTTGAGAAGCAAGGATCGAATTGGCCAATGTCATGTTCGAGCGCCCGATAGATGTGGTGGGCGTGTGGACGCAGTCTCTATCGTGGTCATCCCCAATTCTCTTCCGTCGTTTGAATTAGCCGCACCATCATGGCGGCGGTCGTTATCACAAATGGTCGTTGCTCTTCGTTTCAGTTGAGCAGAATCGGGCGTGAGTAATAGCCTTCGGACGATTCGATATACCTGCAGAAATTGGAATTCGATAGCCACAACAGAATGTGGTGCTAATCACACTGAAGCATTCGAGCATTGAGTCCACGAGTAGCGGGCGAATTCGCCGCAATTTGTCCGCGTGGGCTCGAAGTCGTTACGAAGCGGCATCGGTATTGCTCGTTTCTTCGAAAATCGTTTATCGAATCAGCACATCGTGATTGTCCTGCACGCTGCGCCTCGTCTGGTAGTGGTACTGCTGCCACCTGAAATCTCTGTGAGAGAGTGCATCAATTGAAAGTGTCAACAACAATCCTAAGGATCTGGCATGTCGGATGAAATGCACCACTTCTCGATGGGAATCTGGCTGCTCGCACTCGCCTTCGTTGTTTCCGTCGCCGGATCGGTTATCGGCTTGGCGTGCACGCGTCATTCCATGAATGCCACGACCCGCGAATCGCGGATGCGCTGGTTGTTCATGGCTGCACTGTCGATTGGTGGTGTCGCCATATGGTTGATGCACTTCATCGCGATGCTCGGGTTCTCCGTGCCGGGAAGCCCCATTCGATACAGCCTGATGTGGACAGTGGTCTCGGCACTGATTTCCGTGACCGCGGTTTTCGTCGGATTGGTGATCATCGGCACCGAGTTCCGGTTGAGTCGACTCCTCGCCGGTGGCCTCGTCATGGGCGTCGCGGTCAATGTCATGCACTACACAGGTATGCGCGCCTTGCGCTTTCAGGGCGAGATCCACTACGACGTGTACTTTGTCGCACTCTCGCTCCTGATTGCCGTCGTTGCCGGCACCGTTGCGTTGTGGTTCACGATGATTGTGGAATCCACGGTGCTGCGTTTATTCGCCGGCGTGATCATGGGCGTTGCAGTAGTCAGCATGCACTACACGGGAATGGCCGCTGTAGAAGTTGTTCACGATCCGTCGGCAACTACTCCCGAGGGTCTCGAGGTGTTCTCGTTTCTGTTTCCCGTCTTCGTGCTCGGTCTCTTGGCACTGGCTATTCCGATTGTGGCAGTCTTGACCGCTCCGGATCCTGTGACCGCACATATGGATTCCGCGGCCGATGAATTGGCATCGGAAGCGCGGGAATTTGCAGTGAGAGACTGAACCGAAGGATTCAGGTCAGGGCCTCGCCGAACAGATTTTCGGATGTGACTTTTCTGCCCTCATCCATCTTTAGTCGGGCGGTGCTGACATGAGGTTGATTTCAATCTCAATGTCGGCGTCGCCCGCTGATCCCTATCGTCGTGCCTTGAAAATGGACATAAAACCTACATAGCAGACAAAAAATCTGGACAATAGGGACTATCGGCGCAATGCGATAAAGATCATTCTGTTACCGTTCAATCGCTTTCCTTCGATTGCACGTAGTCGAAGGAGCTCGGGCGATTCCCTGATCGGGGGGTTGACAGACTTTAATAGCAGACGCGAAGAGGCATTGGTCCGCATGAAACACGATGCACACACAACCTCGTGGTGGTCGATCGGCGAATGGCGCCTAGGTTGGAAGGTTGTCGCCGTCTTTGCAGTTCCGATGCTCGTTGCCATCCTGCTCGGCGCACTTCGGATCCAGGGCGAGCTTTCCACTGCTGCAAAACTGACGTCGTCCTCGGAACGCGTGCTTGCTTCCCCCGCGGCTCTCCGGCTCGAAGAGGCGCTCGACGACCTTGCAGTCGCTTCCTCCTCCGGCACCGAACTCGAGACCGCCACGGCTGCAACGACAGCGGCCATGGCAGAGTTCGCCGCGGCCGGTCGAATGTTCCACACCGACGGGGCAATCGGTGACCAGGTCACCCGCGCTCTGGAGAACAGCCAGTCGATCATCGACGAAGTTTCCGCCGGCGCAGTCGCACCCGCTCGACTGGTCACCCGCGTCAACGAAGCATCCATCGACATCTGGACCATATTCGCCGACATCATGCGCGATTCCCCGCAGCCGGTCATGCGTCAGAGCGGAGGCGAGTTCTCTGCCTTGTGGTCAGCTCGTCGAGCATTCGCCGACCAGCGCATTCTGTTCGGTTCCGGGCGCCTCGATCAGCAAGCTCGAACCGCTTTGGTTGGCGTTGCGGGCGCAGAACTCGCGGCCCTGCGCGGTGTAGTGCTCCCGCGCGATGATTCGGAGAGCTCTCTGAATACCGTCGCCGCTGTGAACGCACTTCGCGCGTCCGCACAGGGGCGCGTCGACGAAATCGGTGCCACAGCATCGACGTCCCCGCTGAGCAGCCAGATCGACGTCGGGCTGCAGACAAGTCGTGATCATTACGACACGTTGGCCAACGCGGCATCAAGCAAGTTCGCCGCGACAGTGGGCACCGAAGCCAACTCAGCCCGATCCGCCGCCCTTCGAGACACCGCGCTCGTTCTCGGCGCTGTCCTCGCAGCCCTTGTTCTCGCGCTGATCATCAGCCGCTCGCTGGTCGAACCCATCCGACGCCTGCGATTCGCCGCTCTCCACGCAGCGCGACGGGGACTACCCGAGGCGATCGAGAGAATCCGCGCCGGCGAGAAGGTAAGCGACCTCGAAGTACCTCGAGTACCTGTTCACACCCACGAGGAAATCGGGCAACTCGCACGCGCTGTAGACGACATGCACGGGCAGGCCATCACTTTGGCCGGCGAGCAGGCAACACTCCGTCGCCAGGTCAACGACATGTTCGAAACGCTCTCCCGACGCAACAAGTCCCTCGTCGAACAGCAACTCGGTCTCATCGAGCAACTTGAACAAGACGAAGACGATCCGAATCGCCTCGAGAATCTCTTTCGTCTCGACCACATTGCCGCCCGAATGCGACGCAACAGCGACAATCTCCTGATCCTGTCCGGCACCGAAGGGCGACGCGTACGAACCGCACCGATCGCTCTTGCCGACGCTCTACGCGCTTCGGTTTCCGGAGTCGAAGACTATCTGCGTGTCGAACTCGGACAGATTCTGTCTGCTGTTGTCAGTGGCCAGGCCAGTGCAGATGTCGTGCACCTCATCACCGAACTCCTCGATAATGCTCTGCGCTACTCGCCGCCCGAAACAACGGTGACGATCGACGCCGCACGCACGAACGACGGTTCCGTGCTCGTGGAGATTGCCGATCTCGGTATCGGAATGTCGTCGGCCGAACTACTCGATGCCAATAGGCGCCTGTCTTCGGGAGGCGAGATGAGCCCAGATACCGCCCGCCACATGGGACTTTTTGTCATCAGTCGTATCAGCCGTCGATACAATATTTCAGTGCGTCTACGCCCGTCGGGCAGCACATCCGAACACAGTGGCATTACCGCCATGGTTCACTTGCCGGTGGCACTGCTCGACGCACCACGCGACAATGTGGTTCGAACGCCGATGGCGCCGCGTGTTGCTCCGGTCCGTACAGCTTCTCAGGTGAGTGTCGATCGCCCCGAAAGTCCGGCGGCCGATGTACCGGCAGTATCAGCGAGCGGGCTGCCGCAGCGCCAACCTCGAAACAGTCAACCTCGAAACATCAGTGCGGTCACCTTGCCGCCACCTGTTTCAGGCGCTCCCGCTGCAGTCGTTTCACAGCCGCACGCCAGTGCGCTTCCCGCGGGGAATACGCTTCCTCGCCGCACTCCGGGGAACAGTGGGGTACCGGGCATTGGTAGCACCCTCGCCACCGAACCGGCAGCTACAACGCCAGCCGACCCGGAAACTACTGCCACTCAACCGGATACCAGCGTGTCCGCCGCCCGAGAACCTGCGCCGAGGCACCTGTTCGGCGCCCCCAATCCGACTAACACGGCGGCGTTCTTCTCCTCCCGCCCGCGCGATTCGACACCGCCGCGTGTGGGTGTATTCGGCGCGGATGCTCCCGACGCTACCTCCGAGACTCCACCGATTGCATCCCCGATCTTTGCCCGGATGGTGTCCGAGTGGCTGGTCGATCCCACAGACGACAACTCCAGTGCCGCAAGCGGAATCATCTGGACAACCGAAGCAGACGAGGGTTGGGTTGCTGCCCGCGCGTCAACGGACATGCCCGTCACCAGGATCTCCGATTCGGGTCTCCCGATGAGGGACCGCGGTGCGCGGTTGGTTCCCGGAACGGTTGGAACCACTACTGCCACTTTCCGTTCCGGATCCCACCGTAAGAGCACCGAGCCGGAGAACATCAGACGGGGATGGAGCGACTACCAATCCGGCGTCAGCCGCGGACGGCGGCACGCTAACAGTGAGAACACCACATCCCTGCACTCGACCACGCATGTGCAGGAAGACGAAGGAGAACAGTGAGTACTGTCGGAGCCCCAGAAACTCCTCGCGCACTCGACTGGTTGGTGTCGGGTTTCGCCCGAGACGTGCCGGGAGTGAGCCACGCGATCATCGTCTCGGCCGACGGATTGTTGAGTGCTGCGAGCACCCACCTTCCGCTCGATCGAGCTGATCAATTGGCCGCTGTGACTTCGGGACTTGCCAGCCTCTCCGCCGGTGCATCACGGTTGTTCGACGGCGGTGCCGTTCTGCAATCGGTGGTCGAGATGGAGAACGGGTACCTCCTCCTCATGGGCGTCGGTAGCGGGGCATACCTCGCTGCACTTGCCGTTGCGGGATGCGATATCGGTCAGATCGGTTACGAAATGGCAACCCTGGTCGATCGCGTCGGAACAACCATGGACATCGCTCCCAGATCAGGTCGGGATATGTGAACTCGATGCCACATCATCACTCCGAGCACGTTGATCCTGAACCGAGTCTCGTTCGACCGTACGCACTCACCGAAGGCAGGACGAAGCCGTCCATCGACCTTCCGCTCGAAGCGATCGTCGCAACGGTAGAGGATGCCATCGCAAAAAGCCTTGCACCCGAGGACATTCGCGCGTCGATTGTCGCTCTCTGCGGGCAGCGAATCTCGATCGCGGAAATCGGGGCATACCTCGGGGTTCCGATCGGGGTGGCTCGGGTCCTGGTCGCAGATCTTGTTGTTGCCGGGGCATTGGAAGTGCAAGCCACTCTGCGAAGCGATGCGACTGCGGTCGAACGCCTCGACCTGATCGAAAGGACCCTCCGTGGACTTCGGGCACTCTGACGCGCCATCTCGCGTCACATCGACAAAAATAGTAGTTGCCGGAGGATTCGGCGTCGGAAAGACCACGCTTGTCGGGACGGTCTCCGAAATCGTCCCCCTGCGCACGGAAGCGATGGTGACCGACGCCAGTGACGGCATCGACCACCTCGGCGCGACACCGAACAAGGACACCACAACAGTCGCAATGGATTTCGGCCGCATTACGCTGGCCGACGACCTGGTTCTCTATCTGTTCGGCACACCGGGCCAGCGGCGATTCTGGTTCATGTGGGACGACCTGATCACCGGCGCTATCGGAGCAGTCATCCTCATCGACACGCGTCGTCTCGAAGACAGCTTTGCTGCTGTCGACTTCTTCGAAGCCCGCGGCTTGCCGTTCATCGTGGCAGTCAACCGTTTCGACGGAGCCCCGATTCACTCGGCACACGATCTTCGTCAGGCGCTGGCGTTATCCGACCAAATCCCCATGATCGAGATTGATGCCCGCGACCGCGCGTCCGCGGTGCAGGCATTGATCACCGTCACTGAATACTCGCTCGCACGTCTTGCTGCCACTGCGCCCGCTTAACTTTGCGCTATCGCTCCCGAACGGAGTGACCGGCGTCAGAGGTTACTGACCAGTTGGTTACCACATCGCAATGTTTACATGTATGATCGATGTGTAAGTGTCGATGTTGCAGTTGGCGTTTTGCCGGCGTCGTCGGTCCCCTAATTTGTGTGGCCGTCGAAGTCGACCGGCGTAGATAGTCGACGCGCTGCTGTCTCGCTTGCGGCAATCAGGAGCGGGCGCGAATCTGCAAGGTCTGGGCGATGCGCCCGACTGCACCCTGCTCGTCGTAGAGCACTCCGGCGCACATTCCGACGCCATCGGGTCCGGTGGTGGTTTCCGCGGAAACCCCGACCCATTCGCCCTCGGGAACCCGGAAGATGTGCACCGTCAGATCGGTGTTCAGGAACGTCCAGTGCGCGGGGTCGAGTTTCGCTCCGACGCCATTGGAGATGTCGGCAATCGCAAACAGCCTCTCCAGGGCTGTCATCTCTTCACCCTCGACCAATACGGGCTTCGGCCGTGCCCACACCTTTCCTGTTCCCTCGCAACCAATTTCGGCAATCCACGACCAATCGAGCGTCTCGAGATAGCCGATGTTCCACATGCCACCCAGTACACCCGGCGTGCCGGTTTCGCGCGGTTCCAGCGGTGGATCGACCACGTGGAGAACGTCGGTGGTGTCTGCGGTTTCCATGCGCCACGCCGTACCACGTGCCACGGCCCGTGACGATCCGTCGGGCGCGGTTGCCCACAATTCGGCGACGATCAATTCGATTCTGCGACCGGGTCGTTCGATCCACGAGCGAACCTCGATGTCCGCGATCGGGATCGGCCCGAGAATCTCCACGACCACCCGAGTCAGACGAGTTCCCTCGCGGGCGCCACAGCGCTCGAGTGCACGCACCAACAGTGCCGACGGGGGAGCGCCGTGTTGGAGCGTCGGACCCCAGATACTGACCGTTGCCTGCGTAGTCGCGAAGCGTTCGTGGCCTTCCGCGGTAGTGCCCAAGAACTGGTAGTACGAAGTGTCTGCCATTACGTATTCTCCTTTGCCGCAACAACTTCTGCGTCCCGCAAGTCCGGCCACCCAGGATACGGCGGCGGTGTGCCGCCGAACGAGGGGCAGAGGGCCTTGTGATCGCACCAGTCGCACAGTTTGCCAGGCTTGGGTCGGAAGTCTCCCGTTGCACCTGCCGCCAGGATTGCCTTCCAGATAGCGGACAATGTCCGCTCGAAACGCACCAGTTCGTCGTGATCGGGGGTGTATGTGAGGATCGATCCCGACGCCAGGTAGATCAGCTTGAGTTGAGCGGGCACGATCTTGCGAGTTCGCAGTAGGACCAGTGCGTAGAACTTCATCTGGAACAGCGCTTTGGACTCCGTGAATTCTCGCGGGGCCTTGCCGGTCTTGTAATCGACGACGCGCACTTCGCCGGTGGGGGCGACGTCGATGCGATCGACAAATCCGCGAAGTCGAACGCCGTTCTCGAGTTCGGTCTCGACGTACACCTCGCAGGCTTGTGCGTCGAACCGCGTCGGATCCTCGAGGGTGTAATACGTCTGAACGAGCTTGCTCACTTCGGAGAGAAAACCGTCGAGGTCCTTGTCGGTAATCAACTCGGCCGTGTCGGGGGAGTCGGCGCTCACCCGCTCCCAAGCGGGGCGAACCAACTCCGCAGCTCGATCCGGAACCCGTTGACCGGTGGGTAGCGCAAACAACGCTTCCAGGGCAGCATGGACAACAGTGCCTCTGACCTGTGCTCTTGTTGGTGTTTCCGGGATTCGATCGATGGCTCTGAACCGATAGAGCAGCGGGCACTGTTTGTAGTCACCCGCACGAGAAGGCGACAGCGCCGGC
Source organism: Rhodococcus globerulus (assembly GCF_019334125.1). NCBI lineage: Bacteria > Bacillati > Actinomycetota > Actinomycetes > Mycobacteriales > Nocardiaceae > Rhodococcus > Rhodococcus globerulus. Next base: position 1,026,852 of record NZ_CP079698.1, on the reverse strand, counting down.
CGACTACGCGGGCGATCGTGTGATGTTCCACCCGCTAACGAGGGGGCTGGCAGTTCTACAGAGCTCACACCTGGCAGGCTAGACGCTTGGCCCGACAACTCCGTCGGGGCCGGTGGCGAGGACGCCGGAGCAAAACGAACAGGGATTACTCACGCATGGTGAACGATACGCAACCCGAAGAAATCACGACCGAGTTGGATGAGGTTGCGCAGTCTGCTGTCACCGAACCGGAACTCGACGCTGTAGTAGCTGTAGCAGACGGCCAGGCAGTAGCCGAGGTCGAGGAAACAGCACCCGGTAAGCGCCCCTCCGGGCCGTTCCGTGTCGGCGACCGCGTCCAGCTGACCGACGGCAAGGGACGGCACTACACGATCGTGCTCGAGGCCAACCGCGAGTACCACACCCACAAGGGTGGGATCGTGCACAACGACCTCATCGGCGCGGACGAGGGCAGCGTCGTCAAGTCCGTCAACGGGACGCCCTACCTCGCCTTGCGTCCACTGCTCGTCGACTACGTGCTGTCGATGCCACGCGGCGCGCAGGTTATCTACCCCAAGGACGCGGCGCAGATCGTCCACGAGGGCGACGTGTTTCCGGGTGCCCGGGTACTCGAGGCAGGCGCCGGTTCCGGCGCGTTGACGTGTTCACTGCTTCGTGCGGTCGGACCCGAAGGCAAGGTCATCTCGTACGAGGTGCGCGACGATCATGCCGAACACGCGGTTCGCAACGTCGAGACGTTCTTCGGTGAGCGTCCGCCGAACTGGGAACTGACGATCGCGGATCTCGCGGAGTTCGATCCGGAAGCGCACGGCGGCAAGGTCGACCGGGTGGTTCTCGACATGCTCGCGCCGTGGGATGTTCTGCCCGCCGTGTCGAGGGCATTGGTTCCCGGCGGCGTTCTGATCGTGTACGTCGCGACGGTGACGCAGCTGTCCAAGGTGGTCGAGGCGATGCGTGAGCAGGAATGCTGGACCGAGCCGCGCTCGTGGGAATCCATCGTCCGCGGCTGGCACGTCGTCGGATTGGCCGTTCGTCCCGAGCACCGCATGCAGGGGCACACCGCGTTCCTGATCAGTGCGCGTCGTCTGGCCGAGGGCACTGTGACCCCGAAGCCTCAGCGCCGCGCCGGCAAGGGCTCGAACACTGCCGCCAAGTAGCCACTGCCTCCAAACAAAACGAGCGGCGATCCGAAAAAATCGGATCGCCGCTCGTTTTGTTTGCGGAGAAATTATCCAGCGCAGGAAGCGCGGCCCATTTCCAGGAGCACGCATGCGGAGGTGTCGGACAGCTTCCAGGTGCCGTCTTCGAGCTCCCACGTCCACGGAGCGGCAGGCATCGCGCCGTGCGGGCTCACCACTGCAACGTCGGCGGTGGCCGTCTCGCCGTCGACCTTGACGTTCTCGACGGTGAAGGTGATCTTGTACGCCGGGTTGCCACCCAGAGCGGTACCCATGGTCTCGATGTTGGCCTGACGGTTCGTTCCGTCGACCACAAGGGCGGTCTTCTCGGCGATCGGCTTGGCCGGATCGATAAGCGCAACCAGCTGTGCATTCAGCTCGTCTGCCGTCGGAGCTGCTGCGGCCGCGGCCGCGGACGTCGTTGCACTCGAGGCGGCAGAAGCGCTCGACGTTGCAGCAACAGAGGTGGACGTGGCCGACGAGTCGGAGCTGTCGTCCGAGCTGCAGGCTCCGAGAGCGAGGACAGCGGCGACGGCACAGGCGCTGACGAGTGTCTTGCGGATGATCACAGCGTGACCTTTCGTTGGGGGAGACAGGCACTGTCTCGGCATTGTAGGCAAGGCTAACATGGCTTACTTTTGGTTCAGGAGCGGTCTCGGTGTGGCAGTCGCGGCTGTGAAATCGAACTCGCGCACCGTGTCTGGCGACACTTGGGCCGCGATGCCGGTAGCGTTGATCTATCGCACTGGGAGGAGACGCATATGAGCTCGACAGAGAACCCGGATTCGGTTGCGGCAGCAGAAGAGCTTCACGCGTTACGAGTGGAATTGCAGGTTCTGCGGCGTCAACTCGCACAGTCGCCGGAGCAGGTGCGGGAATTGGAGTCGAAACTTGACTCGCTCGCCATCCGAAACGGCAAGTTGATGGACACTCTCAAGGAGGCCCGTCAACAACTGATCGCTTTACGCGAAGAGGTCGACAGACTCGGTCAGCCGCCGAGTGGCTACGGCGTGCTGCTCGCAGTTCACGAAGACAAAACGGTGGACGTTTTCACGTCCGGCCGCAAAATGCGTCTAACGTGTTCACCGAATATCGACACCGACACGCTCACTCAGGGTCAGACCGTGCGGCTCAACGAGGCCCTCACCATCGTGGAAGCCGGTGGTTACGAGCAGGTCGGCGAAATCAGCACTCTGCGTGAGGTACTCGACGACGGCTTGCGGGCGCTGGTAGTCGGGCACGCCGACGAAGAGCGAATCGTGTGGCTTGCTGCGCCCCTGGCAGCGGTGTTCGCCGATCCCCAGGCCGACATCATCGCCTATGACGCCGATTCCCCGACCAGGAAGCTGCGCCCGGGCGACTCCCTGCTGGTCGACGCCAAAGCCGGTTATGCGTTCGAGCGTATTCCCAAGGCCGAGGTCGAAGATTTGGTCCTCGAAGAGGTGCCGGACGTGCATTACGACGACATCGGTGGCCTCGGTCGGCAGATCGAACAGATCCGGGACGCCGTCGAACTGCCCTTCCTGCACAAGGACCTGTTCCACGAGTACTCACTGCGTCCACCGAAGGGCGTACTGCTTTACGGTCCGCCCGGTTGCGGTAAGACCCTGATCGCGAAGGCAGTCGCCAATTCGTTGGCGAAGAAGATCGCCGAAGCCCGTGGGCAGGACAGCAAGGACGCAAAGTCCTACTTCCTCAACATCAAGGGCCCCGAGCTTCTGAACAAGTTCGTCGGCGAAACCGAACGCCACATTCGGATGATTTTCCAGCGGGCCCGCGAAAAGGCGTCCGAAGGCACCCCGGTCATCGTGTTCTTCGACGAGATGGACTCCATTTTCCGTACCCGCGGTTCAGGAGTCTCCTCGGATGTGGAAACGACAGTGGTTCCGCAGTTGCTCAGTGAGATCGACGGTGTGGAAGGCCTAGAGAACGTCATTGTGATTGGTGCGTCCAACCGCGAGGACATGATCGACCCTGCCATTCTGCGGCCGGGTCGTCTGGACGTGAAGATCAAGATCGAGCGTCCCGACGCCGAATCCGCGCAGGACATCTTCTCGAAGTACCTGGTCGACGGTCTGCCGATCAATGCCGACGACCTCGCCGAGTTCGGTGGCGATCGCGCAGCATGCCTCAAGGCGATGATCGTTCGCGTTGTGGATCGCATGTACGCGGAGAGCGAGGAGAACCGTTTCCTCGAAGTCACCTACGCAAACGGTGACAAGGAAGTCCTGTTCTTCAAGGACTTCAACTCCGGTGCCATGATCCAGAACATCGTCGACCGGGCGAAGAAGTACGCCATCAAATCGGTACTCGATACCGGTGCACCGGGATTGCGGGTTCAGCATCTCTTCGATTCGATCGTCGACGAGTTCGCCGAGAACGAAGACCTGCCGAACACCACCAATCCTGATGACTGGGCCCGTATTTCGGGTAAGAAGGGTGAGCGGATCGTCTACATTCGCACCCTTGTCACCGGCAAGAACGCCAGTGCCAGCCGCGCTATCGACACCGAGTCCAACACGGGCCAGTACCTGTAGGACGCCGCAGCAGAATCGGGCCGGCACTCGCAAGAGTGCCGGCCCGATCTGTATTCGAGCGCATGCCAACTCGATCCTGACTGCACACAACCCCGTCGAAAATGGCCAGATGCGACATCTCAGCGCTGGTTGTGTGCCGATACGCACGCCCAACCTGAACCTGTCCCGATCATTCGCTGCTGAGTTGGCTCCATCGGTAGTCGGCCAACAACACCCGGGTATCGGGCACGAAGGGCCACGACGGGTCCTTCAGATGCGCGTCGAGCTCAGCCAGGGTCCACCACCCTCCGTCGGAAATTTCGCTCGGTTGATGGATGACGGGACCGTCGTAGCGGAGCTCGAAGGCAAACAAATGACATCGCAATGCGTGACCGCCCCATTCTCCGTCCCAGGAGATTCTGGCGATTTCCGTCAGCGCCAACGGAGTGTCCTCGGTGCCGAAGATTCCGAGTTCTTCACCGACTTCACGCACAGCCGTGTCGAGTGGTGATTCACCGGGGTCGACGACGCCGCCGGCGATGCAGTCGTGATGGCCACCGAAGACCGCTTTGCTTGTAGTTCGGCGATGAACGTACACGCGCTCGCCGTCCGTGGAGCGCACGAGAACTCCTGAACTGGCGTGCCAGAGTCCGTCTCGATAGACAAGGCTGCGAGGCGCCTGGCCGATCGGTTTACCGAACTGGTCGTACACCGCAACAACCTCATCTGATCGTTTTGTGTCGGTGTCAGGTGGATGCTGCATTCCTCCTACTGTGCCACCACTGCAAGTACTGACGCTCGATCGCATAGTCTCGAACGTATGCAGCGGATTATCGGTGTCGAGGTCGAGTACGGAATATCTTCACCCAGTGAGCCTTCGGCGAATCCGATACTCACATCAACCCAGGCGGTACTGGCGTACGCCGCCGCCGCGGGTGTACCCCGAGCGAGGCGTACACGCTGGGACTATGAGGTGGAATCGCCCCTGCGTGACGCCCGCGGATTCGACCTGGGGCGACTCAGCGGGCCGGCTCCGGTGATCGACGCCGACGAAATCGGTGCGGCAAACATGATTCTCACCAACGGTGCCCGCTTGTACGTCGATCACGCACATCCCGAGTATTCGGCACCTGAAGTGGCCGATCCACTCGACGCGGTGATCTGGGACAAGGCCGGTGAGCGGGTCATGGAAGCAGCTGCTCGCCACGCCTCGAGTGTTCCCGGCGCGCCGCGCCTGCAGTTGTACAAGAACAACGTCGACGGCAAGGGGGCCTCGTACGGCACCCACGAGAACTACCTGTGCTCCCGGGCGACCCCGTTCACGGACATCGTTGCCGGTTTGACGCCCTTCTTCGCGTCACGCCAGGTCATTTGCGGTTCCGGTCGCGTGGGCATCGGCCAGTCCGGGGACGAGGCAGGTTTCCAGCTGTCGCAGCGAGCCGATTACATCGAGGTCGAGGTCGGGCTGGAGACGACTCTCAAACGCGGAATCATCAACACCCGCGACGAACCGCACGCCGACGCGGACAAGTACCGCCGTCTGCACGTCATTATCGGTGACGCGAACCTTGCGGAGATGTCCACGTACCTCAAGGTGGGGACCACGGCGCTGGTTCTCGATCTGATCGAAGCGGGCGTCGATCTGACGGATCTGCAGTTGGCGCGCCCCGTCACCGCGGTTCACCACATCAGCCATGATCCGACCCTGCGCAAGACCGTCGCCTTGTCCGACGGGCGCGAGTTGACTGGGCTTGCGCTGCAACGTATTTACCTCGAACGCGTCGCCAAGTTCCTCGATCGGGAAACTGATCGGGATGCGCGCGCCGACGACATCGTGTCCAAGTGGGCCATGGTTCTCGATCTTCTCGAACGCGATCCGATGGACTGCGCACACATCCTGGACTGGCCGGCAAAGCTGCGCCTGCTCGAAGGTTTCCGCAACCGCGAAGGTCTCGCGTGGTCGGCTCCGCGCCTGCATTTGGTCGATTTGCAGTATTCCGATGTCCGTTTGGACAAGGGTTTGTACAACCGATTGGTTGCCCGCGGATCGATGGAACGACTGGTCACCGAGCAACAGGTGCTCGACGCGGTGTCCAATCCGCCCACCGATACGCGTGCGTATTTCCGTGGTGAATGCCTCCGTCGATTCGGTGGCGATATCGCTGCTGCCAGCTGGGATTCGGTGATATTCGACCTCGGGGGTGAATCGCTGATCCGGATACCGACCCTGGAACCACTGCGCGGCAGTAAGGCTCATGTGGGTGCTCTGCTCGACTCCGTCGACAGCGCTGCGGAGTTGGTGGATCAGCTGACACATTGATTTTGGTGCCTAATCGCGGCCGAGTCTCCCGGCGCGTGACGGTGTCGCTCGGTAGGGTAAAGGTCCGAGCGGATCAGTAACCGAGACTGCTGGGCAGAACAGGATGCTCGTGAGAGCTCCCTTCACACAAGGAGGTCGACGGCGATGGCTCAAGAACAGACGCAGCGTGCCGGTGGCGGCGAAGACGACGACACCACTGGTGGCGACGGTAGTGCCGGCCAGGAACGTCGCGAGAAGCTCGCTGCAGAAACCGACGACCTACTCGACGAAATCGACGACGTGTTGGAAGAGAACGCCGAGGACTTCGTCCGCGCTTACGTGCAGAAGGGCGGCCAGTGACGGTGGATCGCGCGCCCCGGATAACCGACGGGGACACACGGTTGAGCTTCGGCTCCAATCTGTCGTCATTCTCGGAATACCTTCGAGTGCACGCACCGGAGCATCTTCCGCAGAACCGATTCGCTGACAGGGGAGGTGTAACCATGGGCGGGGGTGATGTTGCTCCGCACGGGACCACCATCGTCGCGATCAGTTACGCCGGTGGCGTGTTGCTTGCCGGCGATCGCCGGGCGACCATGGGCAACCTCATCGCCAGCCGTGACGTGCAGAAGGTGTACATCACGGACGACTACTCGGCTGCGGGGATTGCCGGGACCGCCGGCATCGCGATCGAACTGGTGCGCCTGTTCGCGGTTGAACTCGAGCATTACGAGAAGATCGAAGGCGTTTCACTCACGTTCGACGGCAAGGCAAATCGTCTGTCGTCGATGGTGCGTGGCAATCTCGGCGCCGCAATGCAGGGACTCGCAGTTGTACCGCTGCTGGTCGGCTACGACGTGGACGCCGTCGACCCTACGACGGCGGGTCGCATCGTCTCGTACGACGTGGTGGGTGGGCGGTACGAGGAACGTGCCGGCTATCACGCTGTCGGATCGGGATCATTGTTCGCGAAGTCGGCGCTCAAGAAGTTGTATTCACCGGGCATCGACGAGGCCACTGCGCTTCGCTTGGCGGTAGAGGCTCTGTACGACGCCGCCGACGACGATTCGGCGACGGGTGGACCAGACGTCACGCGGGGCATTTATCCGACCGCAGTCACGATCACCGCAGCAGGAGCCGTGGAACTGTCCACGGAGCGGGCGGCCGAAATCGCCAGGGACATTGTTGCGGCGCGTACGGCACTCGGTAATCCGGAAGGGGGTTCTGCGCTATGACGATGCCGTATTACGCATCAGCCGAACAGATCATGCGCGATCGTTCGGAATTGGCGCGCAAAGGAATTGCCCGTGGACGAAGCGTCGTCGTACTGACGTATCGCGACGGTGTGGTGTTTGTCGCGGAGAATCCGTCGACGGCGTTGCACAAGGTCAGTGAGTTGTACGACCGTCTCGGTTTTGCGGCCGTCGGCAAGTACAACGAATTCGAAAATCTCCGTCGTGCGGGCATTGTGCACGCGGACATGCGTGGGTACTCGTACGACCGTCGTGACGTCACAGGCCGTTCGCTCGCCAATGCGTACGCCCAGACTCTGGGCACAATTTTCACCGAGCAACCCAAACCGTACGAGGTCGAGATCTGCGTTGCGGAAATCGGCCGCTTCGGTAGCAACACGCCGGCTCAGCTGTATCGGATCACGTACGACGGTTCGATTGCCGACGAGCAGGAATTTGTGGTCATGGGCGGCACCACAGAGCCAATCGTTACCGCGATGCGCGAGTCGTATCAGCGAGACCTCGATCTGGAGTCCGCTATACGTATCGCAGTTGGAGCATTGCAGAAGGGTGGGCCGGCGCCCGTCGGAACAACCGAGGCCGAGCCCCGGGTGCTGACTGTCGAGGCACTGGAAGTTGCAGTTCTCGACAACAACCGTCCGCGCCGTGCGTTCAAGCGAATCTCGGGAGCAGCACTCGAAGCCATGCTGCCATCGGCAGCAGAGCCCCAGAGTAAGGCTGAGAAGACTGAGGATGCGCCGCCGTCAAACGGCGACGCACCCCAATAGCAACTGTTTTTCAGTCCTTCGAGATTCTGTAGACGGCAACCGCGGCCGGTTCGGTACTGAAATCGAACCGGCGCGCGTCTGCCACAACTTCACCGTCGGTGGCAATCGCTACAGACTCGGCATTCACCTGAACCGAGAGCGCCGGCGCCAGGGCGTGGATGTAGACCGGTGAGCTGCCCAATGTTCCTGTGGCAGCGGCAAACAGCAACCGGGCGCGGGAGAATTTCCGGTCGGCTCGCAAGTATCGGACGTCGAGCAGCCCACGGTTGAGTTCGGGCCGCGACATCGGGACCTGGTCGCCGGGGGAGTACCGGCCGTTTCCGACGAAGAGCATCCAGATACTGGCCTTGGTGCCGTCGATTGTGACACTCATCGGCTCTGCGGCGGCTAGCACGCGGATCATCGCCGCGGCGGCCGCCGGCCACTTGCCGAATCGCGGTTCCCACTTCTCACGTAGCCGTACCGCATCCGGATAGCCGCCCAGACTGGCTGTGTTGAGAAAACGAGCGGTAACCCCGGTATCGGTTGTCACCACGGCATGATCGACAAACGCTGCTTGTCCGGACTCGACCGCCGTCACCGTTTCAGCAACGTCCGCGACACCGACGTCGCGGGCAAAGTGGTTGAGGGTTCCACCTGGGAAAACTGCGAGCGGAAGATTGTGTCGTGTTGCCGCGTCCGCGACCGTGACGACGGTGCCGTCGCCGCCGCACACACCTACCGCTCGCGGTTTCGACTCACGAAGCTTCGCTTCGATCTGCTTGTCGAAATCTATGTCCGGGTTGAATTCGATAATGACTGCTGCGGGCAGGGCTTCCCGGATCGCATCCACGATGCCGTCGTCTTCGCTGCCGGATCCGGGATTGGTGAAGACAACCAGTCCGTCGCCTCCAGGCAGCGCAGGTACCACACACTCGGGACCAAGATCCGCGGGTTCTTCGTCGCGTACTGCCCACCACCTGCGCGTTCCCGCTGCCACGGCACCTCCGACGGCTATTCCGGCGAACACGTCCGAAGGCCAGTGGACCCCGTTGTGCACGCGTGAATAGGCGACGGCCGCGGCCAATGGAGCGAGTACTGCGCCGGTTGTCGGAGATTCCATTGCTACCGCGGTAGTGAATGCGGCTGCGGAGGCGCTATGACCCGACGGGAAAGACGAGGACGTCGGGAACTCGACTCCGCGCTTCGGGTTGATCCACGCGCGAACGGGTGGGCGCCGACGGGGAAAAAGCGGTTTCAACACACCGTTTGCCAGTGCGCTCGATCCGGCCAATGCGAGCATTCCGCGGGCAGCCGCGCGGCGCGGTTGTCCGCCGATCAGCGCGAGGACACCGGCGATAGCCATCCACAGGAACCCGTGGTTGGCTGCTCGCGAGAGCCGCCGCATCACGGAATCGAGCGTGGAAGGCTTCAGTGCGCCAGTGCTTTCCATCCATTTGACGTCGGTTCGGACAAGTTTTCGGTGCAGGTAGCTCACCCCGCCACACTATGCCGACTCGAGATGTTGTCGAGTCGTGACGCCACGGGAGTTCGTCAACACGGGTGAAGCGGGCATTCTGGTTGTACTGTCGAAGTGTGCAGAGACGAATCATGGGTATCGAGACGGAATTCGGCGTTACCTGCACCTTTCACGGGCACAGGCGACTGAGCCCCGACGAGGTTGCTCGTTACCTCTTCCGTCGTGTCGTGTCGTGGGGTCGTAGTTCCAACGTCTTCCTCCGCAACGGAGCGCGCCTGTACTTGGATGTTGGTTCTCATCCGGAGTACGCAACCGCCGAGTGCGACAGCCTCATCCAACTGGTCAACCACGACCGGGCCGGTGAGCGAGTTCTCGAGGAACTGCTCATCGATGCGGAAGAGCGGTTGGCAGAAGAGGGAATCGGTGGCGACATCTACCTCTTCAAGAACAACACCGACTCCGCCGGAAACTCGTACGGTTGCCACGAGAACTTCCTGGTCGCGCGAGCTGGCGAGTTCTCCCGCATCTCCGACGTGCTGTTGCCGTTCCTCGTGACGCGTCAATTGATCTGCGGAGCCGGGAAGGTTCTGCAGACGCCGAAGGCAGCCACGTTCTGCCTTTCCCAGCGTGCCGAGCACATCTGGGAAGGCGTTTCGTCGGCCACCACACGTTCGCGTCCGATTATCAACACCCGCGACGAACCTCATGCCGACGCCGAGAAGTACCGTCGCCTGCACGTCATCGTGGGCGACTCCAACATGGCCGAGACCAGCACCATGCTGAAGGTCGGCTCGGCCGCCTTGGTGCTCGAGATGATCGAGGCTGGAGTCTCCTTCCGCGACTTCGCCCTCGACAATCCGATTCGTGCCATCCGAGAGGTCAGCCACGACGTCACCGGAAAGCGTCCGGTCCGGTTGGCCGGCGGCCGCCAGGCCAGTGCTCTCGACATCCAGCGTGAGTATCACTCGAAGGCTGTGGAGCACCTGCGCAATCGCGAACCGGATCCGCAGGTAGAGCAAGTTGTCGATTTGTGGGGCCGCATGCTCGACGCCGTCGAAGCCCAGGATTTTGCGAAGGTCGACACCGAGATCGACTGGGTGATCAAGCGTAAGTTGTTCCAGCGCTACCAGGATCGTCACGGATTTGATCTGTCGGACCCGAAGATCGCGCAGCTCGATCTTGCGTATCACGACATCAAGCGTGGGCGCGGAGTGTTCGACGTGTTGCAGAAGAAGGGCTTGGTCAAGCGCGTCACGGAGGACGAAACGATCGACGACGCCGTCGACAACCCACCGCAGACGACACGCGCGAAACTTCGCGGCGATTTCATCACTGCAGCGCAGGCCGCGGGGCGTGACTTCACCGTCGACTGGGTGCATCTCAAGCTCAACGATCAAGCTCAGCGAACAGTCCTGTGCAAGGACCCATTCCGTTCGGTCGACGAGAGAGTTGAGCGACTCATCGCGTCGATGTAGTGCGCTGACGTGTCGGCAACCGCAGAGCCACTAGGATTTCGGCGTGGCGACATCGAAAATCGAGCGGTTGATGAACTTGGTGATTGCATTGCTCTCCACCAGGCAGTTCCTCACTGCGGAGAAAATCCGTGATTCAGTAGCCGGTTACAGCGATTCCGCCAACTACGAGGCGTTCTCTCGGATGTTCGAGCGGGACAAGAACGAGCTTCGTGACCTCGGAGTTCCGTTGGAGACGGGACCGGCTGGGCGGTTTTCGACGGTCGAGGGATATCGGATCAATCGCAATGCGTATGAGCTTCCTGATGTCGACTTGACCAGCGAAGAGTCGGCGGCCGTTGCCGTTGCCGTGCAGCTGTGGGAATCGCCCGAGCTGATTTCCGCCGCACAGAGTGCCTTGCTCAAACTGCGTGCTGCCGGTGTGCAGGTCGACGGGGATGTTTCCGCCGCGCCGATTACCGCGATTCCGGCTCGCTCACGTGGTTCCGAACCGGCTCTCGGGAAGCTGCTCGCCGCAGTCGACGCGGGCCGGGCCGTTCATTTCCAGCATCGCGCTGCGCTCAACGAACCGTTCATCGAGCGGACAGTGGAGCCGTGGGGCGTGGTCACGCATAACGGCAAGTGGTATCTGGTCGGTCATGATGTCGATCGGGAAGCTATCCGCACGTTCCGCCTGTCCCGCATCGGTGACGATGTTCGCGAATTCGGCCCAATCGGCGCGGTGCACAAACCGGAGGGTCTTGATCTTCGCGAGGTTGTGGACCGAGTAACCGGATCCGGTGTCGTGACCGGTACCGCGACTGTCTGGGTGGCGGCGAACCGCGCACACGAGCTGCGCAGGTTGGCGTCGTCGATGACGGATCGGACGCTGACCGAACGCGAGGGAAGCGTTCTGTCGATCCCGGTTCGATCGTGGGAGTGGACTGCCAGATTGATCGCCGGACACGGGGCAGATGCGTTGGTGCTTGATCCGCCGGACCTGCGGGCTGACGTGATCACCAAACTTCAAGGTGCTGCGGCACGCTCGGAGATTGCCGAGCAGAAGGAAATTCACTGATGAACAATCGCCTGTCGTCGAGGCTTGCTCGATTGCTGAATCTTGTTCCGTTTTTCATCGCGAATCCTGGAATGAGCGCCGCGGAGGCTGCCGCCGAACTCGGTGTCAGCACAACGCAGTTGATGAACGATCTCAATCAGTTGTGGGTGTGCGGGCTGCCCGGGTACGGCCCGGGCGATCTGATCGATCTGTCATTTTCCGAGGAGAGCATCGACGTCACGTTCTCCGCCGGTATCGACCGCCCCCTTCGGTTGACGTCGACCGAAGCGACCGCGTTGCTCATCGCGTTGCGCTCGCTGGTGGAGATGCCGGGCATGGTCGATCCGTCCGCGGCGCAACGAGCAATTGCCAAGATCGAAGCGGCGGCTGGCTCTGCGGCAGCGCGCGCCACGGGTAACGGGCATGAGGCCGAACCGGAAGACGACGTCGCCGAAGATCCGGTAACGGCGACGGTCCGGTCGGCGCTGGCTGATCGGCGCGCACTGAAGCTGACCTACTACTCGGCTTCGCGGGACGCGGTGTCCGAGCGGGTGGTCGATCCAGTGCGAATCGTGTTGGTCGACAATTTCAGCTATCTCCAGGGCTGGTGCCGCCAGGCCGAGGGTGTGCGGTTGTTCCGATTCGATCGGATCGATGCGGCAATCGAACTCGACGAGCCGTCCACTCCGCCACCGCACGCGCTCGACGAGGATTCCAGTCTGGAATTGTTCAGTGGCGACGGATCACTGCCCGAAGCCCGATTGTTCGTAGCTCAGAACTGTGTCTGGATGCTCGATTACTACCCGATGGACGTCCAGAAGGTGAACGACGACGGTTCCGTCGAGGCAACAATGAGTTTCGGGACACTCGAGTGGATGGCACGGTTGGTTCTCGGGTTCGGCGAGGGTGTTCGGGTGCTTGCACCGCCGGAACTGGTTGCCGAAGTGCATAATCGGGCGGTGACGGCGTTGGACGCTTACGACACGATCGGATCGTGAGCGGGCTTCACAGCAACCGCGCATGAAACAAACAGGTAAACGGTAGCTGAAGTAAGGACTTGGAAGCCTCCTTACGCCGGTTGTGTCCGGTAGCATCGAGGAATCTGATCATGGGAGGTCATTATGGGTGCAATGCAGCCGATGCATTGGCTGATTGTTGCTGTTGTCGTTGTCATTCTGTTCGGGTCGAAGAAACTGCCCGACGCAGCTCGAGGACTCGGCCGTTCACTGCGCATCTTCAAGAGTGAAGTCAAGGAAATGCAGAATGACGACGCGGCTCCTGCTGCGCCCGTCGTTGCTCAGGCCCCGGCTCAGCTGCCGACCGCACAGGTGACCGCTACCGGCGCTGCTGCTCCGATCGCGCAGCCGACCGAAGTCAAGCCGCTCTAGCTACATGCCGCTGTCCAACCGGGGTGAAATCTGTATTCACCCCGGTTGTGTGCTGACCAAAACCAGTTTGCCAAGAGCAGGATGTACCAGTGCGAATTCCGTTAGACCCGCGTAACCGCCAGCGGAAGGTCAACCCCGACGGCACCATGTCGTTGATCGACCACCTGTACGAATTACGAACTCGACTGCTGTTCGCGTTCCTCGGTGTCATCATTACCACCGCCTTCGGATTCTTCTGGTACTCCGCGTCGATTTTCGGGATCGAAAGCCTCGGCGACCTACTGCGCGGACCGTACTGTGAGCTTCCGGTCGAAAGCCGCGCAAACCTCAGCGTCGACGATGCGTGTCGTTTGCTCGCAACCGGTCCGTTCGAGCAGTTCATGCTGCGATTCAAGGTGGCCCTCACCGCGGGAATCGTGCTTGCCAGTCCGATCTGGTTGTACCAGTTGTGGGCATTCATCACTCCGGGCCTGTATTCGAAGGAACGCCGCTACGCCGTGGCGTTTGTCACCGCCGGTGCCGGCCTCTTCATCCTCGGTGCCGTTCTTGCGTACCTGGTCGTGTCGAAGGCTTTGCACTTCCTTCTCACCATCGGTGACAACGTTCAGATCACCGCGCTCAGTGGTTCCGAGTACTTCGGATTCATCATCAACCTGCTGCTGATTTTCGGCGTCAGTTTCGAGATTCCGCTACTGGTCGTCGTACTGAACTTTGCGGGAATCCTTACCTACGAGCGGCTCAAGGCGTGGCGTCGCGGCTTGATCTTCGGCTTGTTCGTGTTCGCGGCCATCGCAACTCCGGGTTCGGACCCGTTCTCGATGCTCGCGCTTGCGCTCTCGCTCACTCTGCTGTTCGAGTTCGCAGTGCAGATTGCGCGCATCAACGACAAGCGCAAGGCCAGGAAGTCCGGCGAAGACTGGGGCGCGCTGTCGGACGAGGAAGCGTCGTCGATCTCGGCGCCGACCGACTTGAACGAAGCTTTGGACGAACCCGCGAAGCCGAAGGCGGAGTCACGCGGATTGTTCGGCCGGAAGTCGAAGGCGAAGGCAACTGCTGCGACCGAAGCCGGTTCCGGTACTGCCGGCAACACGTCGGGCCAGGACTTTACCGACACCCTGTGAGGCGTTCCCCGGTACCTTGTGAGGCGTGTCTCCAGGGTGCTGGGGTTCCCGTGTCGCCGGCGTGTGACACGCTGACGAGGTGGTTATGAGTAGTAGTGAAACGAGTTCTGATGTTGAGCTCAGCAAATTTGCTTCGGGGCTGAAGTTCGACCTCGATCCGTTCCAGATCAACGCCTGCCGCGCCCTCGAAGAGGGTCACGGTGTGCTGGTGTGCGCGCCGACAGGTGCGGGAAAGACTGTGGTCGGCGAATTCGCCGTCCACCTGGCGTTGGCTGCTGGGCGAAAGTGCTTCTACACCACGCCCATCAAAGCATTGAGCAATCAGAAGTACGCCGAACTGAGCGAGCGATACGGCCCCAGTGAGGTCGGTTTGCTCACCGGAGACACCAGCATCAACTCGGACGCTCCTGTTGTTGTCATGACCACCGAGGTGCTTCGCAACATGCTGTACGCCAATTCGGAGGCGTTGCGCGGTCTGTCACACGTTGTCATGGACGAGGTTCACTACCTGGCCGACCGTTTCCGCGGCGCAGTGTGGGAAGAAGTGATCCTGCACCTGTCCGAGGACGTGCGGTTGGTGAGTTTGTCCGCCACCGTGAGCAATGCCGAGGAATTCGGCGCCTGGATGGAGACTGTCCGCGGCGACACCACCGTTGTGGTCGACGAGACGCGGCCGATTCCGTTGTGGCAGCACATCATGGTGGGGCGCCGGATCTTCGATCTCTTCGACAGCCGTAGCAATCCTTCGGCCGGACCCTCGAAGTTTGTTGTCAACCAGGATCTGGTTCGGCATGTCAAACAACGTCAGGCCCTCGACCGGGTGGAAAGCTGGCAGCCGCGCGGTCGTGGCCGTAGTCGCTACCAGAGTGCCAACGATTTCCGGCCACTTCCCAGGCCTGACGTGATCGCACAACTGGACAAGGAAGGTTTGCTGCCGGCAATCACCTTCATCTTCTCGCGCGCCGGGTGCGATGCCGCGCTGACTCAGTGCGTTCGCTCGAGGCTGGATCTGACGACTCCCGAACAGGTGCGCGAGATCGACACGATCATCGACAAACACATCGGTGGCCTCCCCAAAGAGGACTTGGAGGTGCTCGGTTACTGGGAGTGGCGTAAGGCGTTGCAGCGCGGTCTGGCAGCCCACCACGCCGGGATGCTGCCCGCTTTCCGGCAGACGGTCGAGGAGTTGTTCGTCAAGGGCCTCGTCCGCGCTGTATTCGCCACTGAAACTCTGGCACTGGGCATCAACATGCCGGCCCGCACCGTGGTTCTCGAACGGCTGGTCAAGTACAACGGCGAAACTCACGCCGAGCTGACGCCGGGTGAGTACACACAGCTCACCGGTAGAGCTGGCCGACGCGGCATCGATATCGAGGGGCATGCAGTCGTCCTGTGGCAGCCAGGTGTCGAACCGACCGACGTCGCCGGCTTGGCGTCCACCCGAACATTCCCGCTGCGCAGCTCTTTTCGGCCGTCATACAACATGTCGATCAATCTGGTGGATCGCATGGGCGTCAAGGAATCCCGCACGCTGCTCGAGCGCTCGTTCGCCCAATTCCAGGCGGACCGCTCCGTGGTAGGCGTGGTGCGGAGCATCGAACGCAACGAGACCGCGCTGAAAGCGTTGCAGGACAAGCTCGGTGGTCCAGACGGTGAGTACTACGAGTACGCGTCGTTGCGTGATCGACTGAGCGATCGGGAACGCAAACTCGAACGAGAAAGTCGTGAGG
Source organism: Rhodococcus globerulus (assembly GCF_019334125.1). Taxonomy (NCBI): domain Bacteria; kingdom Bacillati; phylum Actinomycetota; class Actinomycetes; order Mycobacteriales; family Nocardiaceae; genus Rhodococcus; species Rhodococcus globerulus. The sequence continues at coordinate 1,010,633 of NZ_CP079698.1, read as the reverse complement.
ATCGCCGCGATCAGGCCGTCGCGTCGCTGCGGACGCTGCGACGCGGTGACGTCATCGCGATTCCGATCGGACGGCATTCGGGTACCGCCGTTGTGCTTGTGCCGGACAACGATCCGAAGGATCCACGGCCGTTGGTTCTCGCCGAAGATCAGTGGGCCGGCAAACTGTCCGCCGCGGATTTCCCCGAAGCTGCCGAAACGCTCGGTGTGATGCGGTTGCCGAAGTTCGTCGATCACCACACCGGACGGTCGCGGCGCGATCTGGCGTCGGCGTTGCGCAGCACCGGATTCACCGCGCCGCGCCGGAAGAAGCGGCACAAGGGCGGCGCGTCCGAGGACGCCGAGGTGGCGTCGTTGCGTCGCGCGATTCGGTCGCACCCGTGCCACAGTTGGCCCGATCGTGACCATCTCGGTCGTATCGGGGAGAAGTACAACCGACTGGCTCGGGAAACACAGGCACTGCGACAAAAAGCGGCAGCCACCACCAATTCCTTGGCGCGTACGTTCGACCGCATCGTGTCGTTGCTCAAGGAGCGCGGTTACATGAGCGCCGAGTCCGTGCCCCAAGTGACAGAAGCCGGGCAACGTCTGAGCCGGATCTACAGCGAGAGCGACTTGCTGGTGGCCGAGTGCCTACGTACCGGTGCGTGGCAGGGTCTGACTCCGCCCGAGCTTGCGGCGGTCGTGTCCTCGGTTGTGTACGAATCGCGTAGGGACGGCGACACGACGAGTCGAGTGCCGACGCAGGCAATCCGTCATGCGCTCACGGACACTCAGCGCCTGTGGAGCGAATTGCGAGCGGACGAAATTCGCCACAAATTGCCGCCGACGCGTGAGCCTGATCTGGGTTTTGTCACGGCGGTCTATCACTGGGCGAGCGACAATTCGCTGGTCGAAGCGTTGTTGGCTGCCGGTGTGCAGGGGCGCGCATTGTCGGCGGGCGATTTTGTCCGCTGGTGCCGACAGGTAATCGATCTCCTCGATCAGGTGCGGCTGACGGCTACGGATCCCGTCGTCGCGAAGGTCGCGGCGAAGGCTGTGGGGTCGATTCGTCGCGGAGTGGTCGCTCTCGACGCAGCTTGAGCGCGGACTGTGTGGTTGGATTCCCAGGAGTTGCGTGTGCACGCGGCATCTGGCATGCGTGACGTACGCGGTAACTGAAGACTGGTGTTTCGAGTGGAGGCGAAGATGAGCGGGCCTTACGGACCGAATGATCCGAATGGGCAGTGGGGCCAGGGTGAACAACCACCGCAGCAGCCGTGGGGACAGCCTGGATACGGGCAGCCGGGTCAGCCCCAGGGTCAGCCGGGTTACGGTCAGCCACAGGGCCAGCCCGCGTACGGGCAACCCGGATACGGCCAGCCCCAAGGCCAGCCCGCGTACGGGCAACCCGGATACGGCCAGCCAGGCCAGCCACAGGGGCAGCCCGGTCAGCCCGGTCAGCCCGGATACGGTCAGCAGCCGTGGGGTCAGCCTCAGCAGCCCGGTCAGCCGGGTCAGCAGCAGTGGGGTCAACAGCCAGGCGGCGACCAGACTCAGGTCTGGGGGCAGCCAACGGCCCAGCAACCGCAACAGGCGTGGGGCGCGCAGCCCGGTGGTCAGCCCGGCGCGCCGGTTCAGTGGAATCAGGGACCGCCGCAAGGTGCAAAGTCCAAGAAGCCGCTGATCTTCGGTGCGATCGGTGTACTGGTCGTTCTGGCAGCCGTCGTCATCGGCCTCTTCGTATTCACGTCGAAGGACACGCTGGACGCAAATGCTGCGGCCAAGGGTGTCGAGAAAATCGTCACCGAGTCGTACGGCGCCAAGAACGTCAGCGACGTTTCCTGCCCGTCGGGTCAGGAAATCAAGTCCGGTGCAAAGTTCACGTGCACCCTCTCCGTCTCGGGTGAGAAGAAGTCGGTGACGCTGACGTTTGTCGACGACACCGGAACCTACGAAGTCTCGCGCCCCAGCTGAGTTGTCAGTTGTCAGCCGGTCGGCTTGCCGCAGCTTTGAGTGCCGCGGCAAGACGGCCGGCCGAACGCTCGATTCTCAAGGTTTCAGCCAGTTCGTCGAAGCGGGCTTGATCGACCGGTGCGTCGGGAAGTACGTCGGACCTCGAGAACTGCACATCCGCGTCACGCACGACACGCACAACGGGTAACGCGGCGTCGAGGTACGCCTTCGCTTCGGGCGAAGTCAGTTTCGCTCGCAACCCTTTCGCCATATCGGATTCCGGATCTTCGGCAGCCGCGCGGATTCCGGCGAGCGATCCATACCTGAGCATGAGCGTCGACGCGGTCTTTTCGCCGACCCCCTTGATGCCAGGAAGTCCGTCGGACGAATCTCCGCGCAGCGCAGCCAGTTCCGCGTAGGCGTCGCCGGCGCGGTCGGCGGGCACACCGTATTTCTCGGCTACCTCGGCCGGCCCGAAAAGTTCGGCTTTAGCCAAGCCGCGGCCGACGTACAGGACGCGAACGGGAACGTAGTCGTCGGTGACAACCTGCAACAGGTCGCGATCTCCGCTTACGACGACGGTGAGATCGTCACGCTCGGTGGCGGCAAGCGTGCCCAGGACGTCGTCGGCTTCGAGACCGACCGCGCCGGCGGTGGCGATTCCCGCTGCCGCAAGAACATCCATGATCATGTCGACCTGCGGGGTGAGGGTGTCCGGCACTTCCTCGGACGAGCCGTCGGATCCCTCGGCAACGCGGTGAGCCTTGTAGGTGGGGATGGCGTCGACGCGGAACTGCGGTCGCCAATCCAGATCCAGGCAGACGGCGAGGCGACTCGGTTGGTGCTTGGTGATCAGCGACGCGACCATGTCGGTGAATCCGCGGACTGCGTTGACGGGTCTGCCGTCATCGCCGACAAAGGACTCGGGCAGTGCGTGGAACGCACGAAACCACAGGCTGGCACCGTCAAGGAGAAGCAAAGGCCCACTCATGGTCACCATCCTGCCAGTCGGCACTAATCTGGAAGCCATGACCTCTCCCGCCGAATATGGTTCACGTTTCCCCTCAGCCGTCTACGAATCTCGTATTGCCCGCGCCGCGGAGTTGGCGAGCGCGGCTGGTCTGGACGGTCTTGTGGTCACGCCGGGGCCGGATTTGCGCTATCTGACGGGCTCCCGAGCGGATTCGTTCGAACGGTTGACGGCCCTGGTGATCGCTGCCGACGGAGCAAGGGCGTCGGTGGTGCTTCCTCGGCTGGAACTGGCGTCGTTGAAGGAATCGGCGGTCGGGGATCTTGGCCTCGACGTGCTGGACTGGGTGGACGGTGTTGATCCGTATGCCATTGTCGCTGGTCAATTGCCGACGGGCGCGAAGGTCGCGGTCACGGATGCGATGCCTGCGCTGCATTTGATTCCGTTGGCCGACGCCGTGGGTTCGTTGCCGATTCTGGCTACGGGCGTGCTGCGTGAGCTGCGGATGGTCAAGGACGCCGCGGAGGTCGACGCGCTCCGTCGCGCCGGTCAGGCCATCGACCGTGTGCATGCACGGATGGCCGAGTTTCTCGTTGTGGGATGGACGGAAGCCGAAGTCGGCGAGGCGATTTCAGCAGCGATTCTCGAGGAAGGTCACACCGAGGCGGCATTTGTCATCGTGGGGTCGGGTCCGCACGGCGCCGATCCGCATCACGAGGTATCCGATCGGGTGATCGAGAGCGGCGACATTGTGGTGATCGACATCGGCGGGCCGGTGGAGCCCGGATACAACTCCGATTCCACTCGCACGTACAGCATGGGGAAGCCGTCAATCGAGGTTGCTGCCCAGTTTGCCGTGCTCGAAGCGGCTCAGCAGGCGGCTGTGGACTCTGTTCGCCCCGGCGTGTCGGCGGAATTCGTGGATGCCGCTGCGCGCGACGTGCTCGCTGCACAAGGGTTGGCCGACGTGTTCGTTCACCGCACAGGCCACGGGATCGGCTTGTCGGTCCACGAAGAGCCGTACATCGTGGAGGGCAACAGCATCGAACTGGCCGAGGGTATGGCTTTCAGCATCGAACCGGGAATCTATTTCCGGGGCAACTGGGGTGCCCGGATCGAGGACATCGTTGTTGTCACCGCGGACGGTTGCGAGTCGTTCAACAACCGTCCGCACGGTTTGACCATCCTCTAGCTGGTCAGCTCTTCGGCCGCGGGTTTGAATGCGGCCGTTCCCAGAATGCGGGTGACGTCGATTTCGATGACCACCCGCGCCGGATTGATCCGTGGCTGGCGGTACCGCTCGGCGTAGCGCTGAACGGCGTCGGCCACGGATTCAGGGTCGTCGAGCACGCGCGCCGGACCTTCGAGGGTGAGCCAGCGTCCACCGTCGACAGAACTGACGGCGCCGTAACCACCCCGGGCGGCGTTGACGGCTTTCTGTGATCCGCCGCTGGTGATGACACGTGCTTTTCCTGCTTCCTGATCCCACGTGAATCCCACGGCCACGACGTGCGGTGTGCCGTTCGGGCGCAGAGTTGTCAGGGTGGCGAGATGGTATTCGCGCACGAACGCCAGACCGTCGTCGGAGAGCGCGGCGGGTGCGGAGGGGGTGATGGTCATGCCACGACGGTAATCGAGGACACTGGTGCAGTGACTGCGGGTGCGAACACTGAAGATGCCGAGACGGTCCTCCTGCTGGGAGGGCGAAGCGAAATCGGTCTGGAGATTGCCGTCCGGTTGGCCCCCGGCAGAAGAATCGTGCTGGCGGCGCGGCGCAGCAACGACCTCGAACAGCAACGCACGATGCTGACGAACGCGGGCGCCCTAGCCGTGACAGCCGTCGAATTCGATGCCGATGCAACCGACACTCATGCAGACTTCCTCGCACAGGTTGCCCGAGCGCACGGCCGGATCGACGTCGCGGTGCTGGCGTTCGGAATCCTGGGTGATCAGGCCCGCGCGGAAACCGACGCCGCTCATGCCGTTGCAATTGTTCACACCGATTACGTGGCGCAGGTCAGCATCCTGACTCTTCTCGCGGACTTGATGAAACGACAAGGCCGCGGCAAGATCGCTGTCTTCTCGTCCGTGGCCGGTGTCCGGGTGCGCCGCGCAAATTACGTCTACGGTTCTGCAAAGGCCGGCCTGGACGGCTTTGCCAGCGGCCTCGGAGATGCGTTGCACGGCAGCGGAATTCAACTACTGCTTGTCCGGCCTGGTTTTGTGATCGGCTCGATGACCGAGGGCATGAAGCCGGCGCCGATGTCGAGCACACCGGCGCAGGTCGCCGACGCGGTAGTTCGGGGATTGCAGTCCGGCGCAACGCGGGTGTGGGTTCCGCGAATCCTCCAACCAGTTTTCTTCATGATGCGACTTCTCCCACAATCGATCTGGCGGCGGATGCCGCGATGACCGCCGACGAACCCGTTGTTGTCGTCGGTCTCGGCGCTGACGGTTGGGAGGGCTTGTCGGACTCGGCGAAGAGCGCTGTGCTCGGCGCTCAGGTGTTGATGGGTTCCTCGCGTCAACTGGACCTGATCCCATCGGTAGACGGCTCCTCGGCCGATCGGATCGCCTGGCCCACACCGATGCTCTCCGCGCTCCCCGGACTGTTCGACGCTCACGCGGGCCGCCGTATCTGCGTGCTGGCCAGCGGCGATCCGATGTTCCACGGGATCGGCGCCACACTCGTGCGTGTGCTGGGTGCTGACAAACTTCGGGTGATCTCGCACCCGTCGTCGATTGCTCTGGCGAGTGCTCGCATGGGATGGGCGTCGGCCGATGCGGAGTTGGTGAGCCTGGTCAACCGCGACGCCACCACCGTCTTGCCGTCCGTCACCGACGGTGCGCGGTTGTTGGTGCTGAGCAACGGCAGGGCCACACCCGGCGAGGTGGCAGAAATACTGACCTCCACCGGTTTCGGTCGGTCCACGATCACTGTCCTCGGACAGTTGGGTGGAGCGCACGAATCACGCACCGTTGCCCAGGCGGACGAGTGGGATGTCGATGCCGCAGATGTCGACCCGTTGAATGTTCTTGCCGTGGAATGTGTTGTGTCGGGCGCACCGCACCGTCTGACGCGCGTGCCCGGATTGCCCGACGCGGCATACAGCGGTGACGGTCAGATGACGAAGCAGGAGATCCGCGCGCTGACGATCTGTGCGCTGGCCCCGGCTCCCGGTGAATACTTGTGGGATGTCGGCGGCGGGTCTGGCACTGTCGCGATCGAATGGATGCGCACCCACCCACGTTGCACCGCAACGTCATTCGAGCAGGCGGCATCGCGGATCTCCCAAATCGAGGGTAATGCGCGGGCCTTGGGTGTGCCGAGCCTCGATGTCCTCGGGCGCGCGCCCGAATCGTTTGCCGAGGTGACTCGCACACCCGATGCCATCTTTGTCGGCGGGGGTGTGACGCAACCCGGAATGCTCGACGCCTGCTGGGACCACCTCGAGGCCGGCGGCAGACTGGTGGCCAACGCCGTTACCGCAGAATCGGAAGCGTTGCTCCTGGAGTGGTTCACCCGATTCGGCGGCACGCTGCGTCGGTTGCAGATCCAGCGGGCCGAGCCCTTGGGAACATTCAACGTGTGGCGACCCCAACTGCCCGTCGTGCAGTGGTCGGTCACAAAAATAGAGGCAACTGCCGGTGCAGATGCCGATCACACAGAGGAAGACGCTCAATGACCGTTCATTTCATCGGTGCTGGTCCCGGTGCTGCCGACTTGATCACAGTGCGCGCGCAGCGCATCATCTCAGCAAGTTCGGTGTGCTTGTACGCGGGCAGCCTCGTCCCCGCGGAACTGCTCGAATACTGCCCGGCCGGCGCGCAGGTGGTCGATACCGCTCGATTGAGCCTCGACGAAATCACCGCGTTGCTCGTCGCAGCGGATTCGGCGGGACACGACGTAGCACGGTTACATTCCGGTGACCCGTCGATCTTCAGTGCGGTAGCCGAGCAGGCGCGACGGCTGGACGCAGCCGGAGTCCGATACGACATGGTGCCGGGTGTTCCGGCGTTTACCGCGGCAGCGGCCGCACTGGGCCGTGAATTGACGGTTCCGGGCGTATCGCAGACCATCGTGCTGACCCGAGTGTCGACGCTGTCGACAGCGATGCCCGAAGGTGAGGATCTCCGGTCACTCGGACGCAGTGGTTCGACCATGGTGATTCATCTCGGCGCGCATCGCATCGAGCAGATCGCCGACGAGCTTGCCGAGAACTACGGGATCGACTGCCCGGTCGCGGTGGTCGCATTTGCGTCGCGCCCCGACGAGATCGTGGTGCGTGGAACGTTGAGTTCGATAGTGCGTCAGGTTCACGAGGCCGGCATCACCAAGACTGCCGTAGTCATCGTCGGACGCGTGCTCACGGCCGAGGGGTTCCCGGATAGTTACCTGTACTCGGCCGCACGTGAGCGGGTCACACACTGACCGTGCACAACGCCCGCCCCCGCGTTCTTGTGCTCGGAGGAACCGGCGAGGGACGCGAGATTGCCGCCCGCCTCGCGGATTCGGTGGACCTCGAGGTAGTCACGTCGCTCGCCGGCCGAGTCCGCGACCCGCGCTGGCCTGAAGGCGAGGTTCGCGTCGGGGGCTTCGGTGGCGCCGAAGGCCTCGCGGGGTGGTTAGCGGAAAACGATATTCGGGCGTTGCTCGACGCGACGCACCCCTTTGCGTCACGTATCACGGCTAATGCTCATCTGGCGGCTCGCACCTGCGAGATTCCGTTTGCTGTCTGCCAGCGGCCGTCGTGGGCGCAGCACCCACAGGACCGATGGTTTCCGGCTCGCGATCTCAGCCATGCTGCGGAATTGGTCCCTGTGTTGGGCACTAGAGCGTTCTTGACCATTGGTAGGCAAGGAGTTTCTGCGTTTGCCGAGGTCAGTGGCGTGAGTTTTCTCGTGCGGTCCATTGATCCGCCGACGGGCGCCATGCCAGCGCCCCACGAACTGATCCTGGCGCGCGGGCCGTTCGACGTCGAATCGGAGCGCGAACTCATGCGCCGCCGCGGTATCGACGTTGTAGTGACCAAGAGCAGCGGGGGTGACCAGACGTACGCCAAGATTGTTGCCGCTCGGCAACTGGGCTTGCCGGTGATCGTGGTGGAGCGCTCACCGGCACCGGAGGGCGTGGAAAGCTTCAACTCGCCTTCTGCCGCCGCAGCGTGGCTCGAATCGACAGTAACGTGAAAGTTCGGGGGCACGCGGTTCAGGTTCGTCTAAGGTTCGCGGAACATACTGGACCTATGTCAGGAACGGGTCCAACACGCCGAGGGTGCCTATGAGGGTGTCCGTCCCCGCACTCGGGCGTCGGAAGCGTTCGACAATTCGTGTCCGGACTCTCCACGCCCGCGTGAAAGTACTCACTGCAGGCTTGGTGGCGATTGCTGTGATCGCGTCTGCTGCTTCGGTGTATTTCGTATTCAACGCCTACCTTCAAGGCAACGTCGATCGTCAGTTGGAGCGAACAGCCGACGCAATTGCCGATACCGTCAACTTCGGTGGTGTCACACCGGTTTTGGGACTGACAGCCGGCGCCGATACCGCAGTGATCCAAGCTGTCGGATTGGTGACGACCGATGGAGCATTGGTGACGGCAACACCGGGATTGCCACCATTCAGTACCAGCGGTGAGGCAATCAAATCCCTGGCCCACAAAGCTTCCGGGTCCACCATTGCGACCTTGGATTCGTATCGGGTGTTGGTTACGCCGTCGGTCGCGGGTCAGACTTTGATCGTCGCGCAATCGCTCGGGCCGACAAATTCCGTCTTGAAGCGACTTGCGGTAGTGCTGGCTGCGCTCGGTGCCGCGGGTATCGCGTTGGCCTATGCCGCAGGAGATGCTGTGGCGCGCACAGGATTACGGCCGATCGCACGATTGACCGCGGCGACACAACGTGTTGCCGCAACGGACGATCTCACACCGATCCCGGTCACGGGCGACGACGAGTTGGCCTCGCTGACTGTCAGTTTCAACCGAATGCTGGGCACCCTGTCGGAATCACGGGCGCGTCAGCGTAGATTGATCACTGATGCCGGACAGGATTTGCTGGCACCCCTGACGGCATTGCGAACGAATATCGAACTGTTGATGTCGATCGACACCGCCTCCGGAACTGTGTCGGAAGCCGAGACAGCACTACTGCGAGACGAGATTACACATCAGATGATGGAATTGACCGCCCTGGTCGGCGAGCTTGTCGACCGTGCCCGGGTCGACGAAAGCGCCTCCGGACGAATCGAATCTCACCTGTGATTCATCCCTCACCTGGAGTTATGTATTTGCGAAATATTTTCTGACAATTCACTGCTGGTTAGTTGGGGGAGTTGAGATCATTCTGGGTATAGCCCGATTGGGGTGCAAACCGGAAGAGGGTTTGCGGGGGACCCTCGAGTGAGAGAGGAGTTCTCGTGGTCAAGCAAGCACGCGCCGAGCTGACGCGGCAGCAGATCGTCGCCGGCGCGGCAGCACAATTCGAAAAGACCGGGTACGGCAGCACAAGCATGAGTGACATCGTGGAGGGCGCCGGCACCACGAAGGGCGCCCTGTACTTCCACTTTGCATCGAAAGACGAACTGGCACAGTTTGTCATCGCAGAACAGCACCGCATGTCCATCGAGTCGGTCGAGGCGATATCCGCAACGTCGGCGACTCCGCTCGAAAAAACGGTCATGCTCACCCATGAGATGGCACGGCAGATCGTCGAGGAGCCCATCGTCCGAGCCGGAATCCGATTGACCTTGGAACTGAGCACATTCGAAGGTCCCGTCGAGCCGTACGCAGACTGGATCAATGCATGCACCGAACTCGTGCAGCAAGCGAAGGACAGCGGTCAGATCAAGCCGTCGGTGGACGTCGCCGCTTTGGGGCGATTCATTCCGGCTGCGTTCACCGGAGTTCAACTGGTGTCCAACGTGATCACCCGGCGCACTGATCTCACCGAACGTGTCGATGAGATGTGGCAGTTGCTCCTACCGGGAATCGTGTCCGGGCCGGCCGTTGGTGACATCGACCGACTCGTGAAGGCGCGATGGGAACCCGCTGCCGCCTAGCTGTGCCACACTGCTGACGTGGACCAGGAACCGCTGACCTACTCCGAAATCGGAGCAACAGGTGGCCTACTGCCCGTTGGCTATCACCACGTGCGCGAGCGTGCGGTGGTCGGTACTACCCGCGCCGATTTCGAGGCAGCGGCCAATACTGTCATGACGTGGGGGATGCATCGCGGCGCTGGATTGACGGTGAAAGCTGCCGGTGACACCGCCAGGACCGGCGAAGACGCAACTTTCGGTTTCGGACCGATATTGGTGCCCGTCCGCGTTGTTTACGTGGTCGACGAGCCGAACCGGGCCGGATTTGCGTACGGCACGCGCCGTGGTCATCCCGAGTGCGGCGAAGAGTCGTTCATTGTCCATTTCGACGAACTCGGCAATCAGGTTCGCCTCGAGATCACGGCATTCTCCAAGCCCGGTACTTGGTGGGTGCGCTTGGGTGCTCCGATTGGGCGTCTGGTGCAGGGATGGGTGACCCGGCGCTACATCCGCGCAGTGATTGTGAAGGATTCTGTTCGCTGAGCGAACAAAATCCTTCACAATCATGTTAGGGGTAGCGACGCGGCGTGAACACCTGTCGGCCGGAACCGGTATCCACAACCTTTGTCATGGACGATCCGACGATCAGCAACGTGCGCATATCGATCTCGGACGGTTCGAGATCGCCGAGCGTGACGATGCGCACCGATTCCTCCGCACCGGCAACATCTCGGCCGATGATGACCGGAGTTTCGGGGGAGCGGTGCTCGAGTACCAAATCCTTCATGGCCTGGACCTGCCACGTTCGGGATTTCGACGCCGGGTTGTAGACGGCAAAAGCCATATCTGCCGCGGCGACCGCTGAGATGCGACGCGACACCACTTCCCAGGGCTTGAGCCGATCCGAGAGGGAGAGCACGGCGTAATCATGACCCAGGGGGGCTCCGACGCGACTGGCCACGGCATTTGCCGCTGTCATGCCGGGCAGGATTCGGACGGGAACGCCGCTCCACTGATCTTCGGCTGCCACCTCGAGTACCGCTGCAGCCATGGCAAATACACCGGGATCGCCGGACGAGACGACGGCCACGCGGGCGCCGTTCTTGGCGAGGTCGAGGGCCATCGCTGCCCGCTCCGATTCGACGCGATTGTCGCTGGAATGGCGGCGCTGTCCGGGGCGGGTTGGCACGCGGTCGACGTACGGGCCGTATCCCACAAGGTCTGTGGCCAGTGAAAGTTCATGCGCCACTTCAGGTGTGGTCCATGCGGTGTCGCCGGGTCCGAGGCCGACGACAACCACTTCACCTGCGGTGTTTTCGCGCGTCGCTGCATTGTTCGACGGGCTGGGAACTATGGCGATGGAGAAGTACGGCACGCCCGCTGGATCGACGTCGGCGGCAGCGTCGACGCGCTGGCGAGGTGTGCTGGCTCGCTCGACATAGTGCGCTTCGCCGAGTCGGCCGGCGTCCTCGAGTGAGCGCAGAACCGGTGGGAAGGTGCGGCCCAACTTGAGGATCGCTGCGGCGTCTGTTTCCTTCAAGCGTCGCGTGAGCTCCGCTTGCGGCAAGGTCCCGGGCAGGATGGTGAGGATTTCGTCACCTTCTACCAGGGGTTTTCCGAGTGCGGCCGACGCGGCACTGACGGAGGTGACACCGGGGATGACCTCGGCCTCGAAACGATCCGCCAGGCGTTTGTGCATGTGCATGTACGAGCTGTAGAACAGCGGGTCGCCCGCGGCGAGTAGTGCCACAGTGCGTCCGGCGGTCAAGTGGACGGCCAACCTTTCGGCTGCGGCTTCGTAGAATTCGTCCATCGCACCCTGGTACCCACCCGGATGGTCGATGGTTTCGGTCGTGACGGGATACACGAGGTGTTCCTCGATCTGGCCCTCGCGCATGTACGGAGCAGCAACCCCGCGGGAAATGCTCTTACCGTGCCGCGCGGAATGGAATGCGATGACGTCGGCCTCGCCGATCACTCGGGCAGCTTTGACGGTCACCAACTCCGGATCGCCGGGTCCGATGCCGACTCCCCACAACTTGCCTTCGCTCATTCTTGTTCGCTCGCAATCGCATTGACGACAGCCGCGGTGACGGCACTGCCGCCGCGTCGGCCTCTCAGTATCAAATGGTCTATGCCGCTGGGGTGTCCGATCAGCGCTTCTTTGGATTCTGCGGATCCGATGAATCCCACGGGTCCGCCGACGATAGCAGCAGGCCGCGGTCCGCCCGCCTCGATCAGGTTGAGGAGATGGAACAGCGCGGTCGGCGCATTGCCGATCGCGACCACGGCGCCTTCGAGTTTCGGGCCCCACAGTTCGATAGCCGCCGCAGAGCGTGTGTTGTCGATTGTGTTCGCCAGCAAGGGAACCTGCGGATCGCGCAGTGTGCAGATCACGTCGTTGTCGGCGGGCAGACGCTTACGGGTAATGCCGGCGGCGACCATGTTCGCATCACAGAAGATCGGCGCACCCGCTCGCAGGGCAGCCCTCGCGACGGTGACGACGTTGGGTGTGAACGCGATGTCGTCGACCAGGTCGACCTGACCACTCGCATGGATCATCCGCACAACAGCTTGCGAGACATCCGCCGGAAAACGGCTCAGGTCGGCTTCGGCCCGAATTGTGGCAAAGGACTGGCGATAAATTTCTGCGCCGTCACGGATGTACTCGATCATGGGGCACAGGATAGAGGTATCACTGATCGGTCTGATTCACCCGGTAACCGTCGGTCGTCGCAATCACGTCGGCTACTTTCGCGCGGGGGCGCCCGCAGGAACGGTCACAGCCCGCCCAGTGCTGCCGGCCTTCGATCGGTAGTGAGCCCTGCTCGACGGCTTCGATGGCGTCCGCCCGGACATCGGCGAGCGACTTCTCGCATCCAGGGCTTCCGGTGCAGGCTGTGACGTCGAGCCACGGCGAATTCTCGTCGAAGATCAAGCCCATCGGAGCGAGAACTCGCACCACCTGCTCGGCTGCGCCTTCGTCGAGATCGAAGATCATGATCGAGCGCCACGGCGTCACGACCACGGGTTTTTCGATGGCGGCGAGGAATTCGGCGAGTCGTGCATCCAGGAGTCCGAAGCGGAGTCCGCCGCCTAATGCGACGGTTCCGTCGCGTTGTTCGAGCCATCCGATCGACGGCCCCGCATCCGGGGCGAGGTCGACGGCACCGGCAAATTCCGCTGAAAGGCCCAGATGATCGATCGTTCGAGCGATTCCGTCTGGCACTTCGGCCAGTCGCCAGTGCTTGTCCCGAAGATTCAGGAACGCGTGCGCGGCCTCGAGGAGCAACGGCACAGCGTCGTCGACATGGACAAGGTGGTTCGTGCGATGCCCCGCGAGGACGAGTGAGTGCTCGGATTCGCTGTGGGCGTGCAGTCCGAAATCGCCGTGCAGACCGCTGATGTCGCCGCGGCCGTCGTCGAGTGTGAACAGTGTTCGTCCTGGTAGCTGCGCCAACGCGGGGTCCGACTGCACCGCCGCGTCAAGAGTGCGAACCAGCTCACGCACATCGGCGACACCCCCGATTCGGCCGGACAGCGGCGACGCCAGAATGTTGCGAACCCGCTCATGCGTTGCCGAGGGGAGCAAACCAGCGGACGCGATCCGGTCGGCGAATACGCGGGGGTCCTTGACGGCTCGGAGCTGAATATTCCCACGTGAGGTGAGTTCCATCTGACCGTTGCCCACGTCGCGGGCAGCCTCGGCCAGCGTTTGCAATTGGTGTGGAGCCAAAGCGCCGCCGGGTAGGCGCACGCGCGCCAACGGGCCGTCTGCGGCCTGGTGGACCTGCAGCGCTCCAGGGCACGCGTCTGGCTGAGAACGGTCTGTGGACATGGTTCAAGGGTACGACCGTGCAGAGCACGGACCCGCGACCGGTAGCATCACGGTCAACCAGTGACAGCAGGTGAGGAAACCGGTGAGATTCCGGTGCGGTCGCGCCACTGTGAGTGTGTACAAGCGGAAGTGTTTCCGTTCGTAAACACGAGTCAGACCCTCAACTGCTGTCCATGAAAGATCTTTTTCACGGGGCGCGAAACCCCAGGAAGGTTTCACCTGTGATTCTTCTGCTCTCGACGTCCGACACCGATCTGCTGAGCGCTCGCGCAAGCCAGGACAACGGAGACGGCGTTTCGTATCGCTGGGCAAACCCCTCCAGGCTGCTGGTTTCCGAGGATCTACCCGGCTTGCTCGACGGCGTCGATCTTGTGATCGTGCGCATCCTCGGCAGCCGTCGGAGCTGGGAAGACGGTCTGGACATGGTCCTGGCCAGTGGCCTGCCCGTCGTGGTGCTCGGCGGCGAACACGCGCCTGATGCCGACCTCATGGAGTGCTCGACTGTCTCCCCGGGCGTTGCGGCTGAAGCGCACAATTACCTGGCCGAGGGCGGCGCAGACAACCTGGCGCAGCTGCACCACTTCCTGTCCGACACAGTGCTGCTCACCGGTCACGGCTTCGAGGCCCCGACGCGGCTGCCGTCGTGGGGAATCGCTGAATTTGCCCCCGACATCAGCGACAACAGTGGTCCCGTCATCGCGGTTCTCTACTACCGCGCCCAGCACCTCGCCGGGAATACCCGCTACGTCCAGGCGCTCTGCGACGCGATTGCCGATGCCGGCGGCACCGCGCTCCCGATCTACTGCGCCTCGCTGCGCAGCGCCGAAGCCGAATTGCTGACCACACTTCGCCGGGCCGACGCCATGGTCGTGACGGTTCTCGCGGCCGGCGGAACCAAGCCGGCCACCGCATCCGCGGGCGGCGACGACGAAGCGTGGGACGTGGCAGCACTCGCCGCATTGGACGTTCCGATCTTGCAGGGACTGTGCCTGACCAGCAGCCGCGCCACCTGGGATGCCAACGACGACGGATTGTCGCCGCTCGATGTCGCGACGCAGGTTGCGGTCCCCGAATTCGACGGACGCATCATCACGGTGCCGTTCTCGTTCAAGGAAATCGATTCCGACGGACTGTCCACGTACATGCCTGATCCGGAGCGCGCAGCCCGCGTGGCCGGCATCGCGGTGCGTCACGGCAAGTTGCGTCATATTCCGACGCCGGAGCGCCGTGTTGCCTTGATGCTGTCGGCCTACCCCACCAAGCACGCTCGCATCGGCAATGCCGTTGGCCTCGATACACCTGCCAGCGCAATCGACCTGCTCACCGAAATGCGTAGCGCTGGTTACGATCTCGGACCCACCGACGGACCGGACTCGGTTCCCGGGTTGGCCGCCAAGGATGGCGACGCGCTGATTCACGCGTTGATCGCCGCAGGCGGGCAGGATCCCGACTGGCTCACGGCCGAGCATCTCGAGGGCAACCCGATCCGCATTTCGGCGGCGCGATACCGCGAGTGGTTCGCCACCCTGCCTGAAGATCTGCGCAGTGGTGTCGAGGAGCACTGGGGCGAAGCGCCCGGCGAGCTGTACGTCGATCGCTCGCAGGACCCGGACGGCGAAATCGTCATTGCGGCACTGCGATTCAACAACATCGTGCTCATGGTCCAGCCGCCGCGGGGATTCGGTGAAAAGCCTGTCGCGATCTACCACGATCCTGATCTGCCACCGAGCCACCACTACCTCGCCGCGTACCGCTGGATCGCTGCAACCCCGGATAACGGCGGATTTGGTGCCGACGCGGTTGTTCACCTGGGCAAGCACGGAAACCTCGAATGGCTGCCAGGCAAGACGCTCGGCATGTCCAGCAACTGCGGCACCGACGCCGCTCTCGGTGACCTGCCCCTTATCTACCCGTTCCTGGTCAACGACCCGGGTGAGGGAACCCAGGCAAAGCGTCGGGCGCACGCGACGCTCGTCGATCACCTGATCCCACCGATGGCCCGCGCCGAAAGCTACGGCGACATTTCCCGCCTCGAACAACTACTCGACGAGCACTCCAACATCTCCGCGCTGGACCCGTCCAAGCTCCCGGCCATCCGCCAGCAGATCTGGACCCTGATGCGGGCCGCCAAGATGGACCACGACCTCGGACTTGCCGAACGTCCCGAAGAAGACGTGTTCGACGACATGCTCCTGCACGTGGACGGCTGGCTGTGCGAGATCAAGGACGTCCAGATCCGCGACGGTCTGCACATTCTCGGCCGCGCACCCGAGGGCGACGCCGAGATCGAACTGGTCCTCGCGATGCTGCGGGCACGCCAGATGTGGGGCGGCGAGCAGAGCGTCCCAGGTCTGCGCGAGGCTCTCGGACTCAGCGAAGACGGCGACGAATCACGTAATCGCGTCGACGACATCGAAGAAAAGGCGCACGCTCTGGTTCGCGCGATGTCGGAAGCCGCGTGGAATCCTGCTGCGGCAGAAGAACTCAGCGACGACCTCACCGTCGTGAAGATCCTTCAGTTCGCCGCCACTGAAGTGGTTCCGCGCCTGCGACAGACGAACAACGAGATCAAGCAGGTCCTGCACGCGCTCGACGGCGGTTTCATCGCGGCCGGTCCGAGTGGCTCACCGCTGCGCGGATTGATCAACGTGCTCCCCACTGGTCGCAACTTCTACTCGGTCGATCCCAAAGCAGTTCCCTCGCGATTGGCGTGGGAGACCGGCCAGGCAATGGCGGAGTCTCTCGCCGCGCGCTACCTGGCCGATCACGGCGAGTACCCGCGCTCGGTGGGGCTGTCCGTGTGGGGTACCGCCGCCATGCGTACCTCAGGCGACGACATCGCAGAAGTGTTTGCACTCCTCGGTGTTCGCCCCGTCTGGGACGAAGCCAGCCGACGCGTCGTCAACCTCGAGGTCATCGACCTCGAAGAACTCGGCCGCCCGCGTATCGATGTCACAGTCCGCATCTCCGGCTTCTTCCGCGACGCGTTCCCGCACGTCCTGGCGCTCCTCGACGACGCTGTCCAGTTGGTCGCAGCGCTGGACGAAACGGATGAGCAGAACTACATCCGCGCCCACGCCCAGGCAGACCTCGCCGAACACGGAGACGCGCGACGTGCAACCACGCGTATTTTCGGCTCCAAGCCCGGAACCTACGGCGCTGGTCTGCTGCAACTCATCGACTCCAAGACGTGGCGCGGCGACGACGACCTGGCCGATGTGTACACCACGTGGGGCGGCTTTGCGTACGGCCGCGGCCTCGACGGGATCCCCGCCGCCGACGACATGCGCAGCGCGTACCGTCGAATCAACGTGGCGGCCAAGAACACTGACACGCGTGAGCATGACATCGCGGATTCCGACGACTATTTCCAGTACCACGGCGGCATGGTCGCAACCGTGCGTGCGCTGACCGGAAAGTCGCCCGAGGCATACATCGGCGACAGCACTCGCCCGGAATCGGTTCGCACACGGACACTTTCGGAGGAAACGGCGCGCGTGTTCCGCGCTCGCGTTGTCAATCCGCGGTGGCTCGACGCGATGCGCCGTCACGGCTACAAGGGTGCGTTCGAAATGGCAGCCACCGTCGACTACCTCTTCGGATACGACGCCACCACCAATGTTGTTGCGGACTGGATGTACGAGAAGCTGGCCGAAACCTACGTCCTGGACGAGCAGAACCAGAAGTTCATGACGCAGTCCAATCCGTGGGCATTGCACGGTATCGCCGAACGACTTCTCGAAGCTGCTGAGCGCAAGATGTGGGAGCACCCGGAGCAGAAGACGCTCGACGGTTTGCGTCAGGTGTATCTCGAAACTGAAGGTGAGCTCGAAGGGGAGTAGTTACCCGAGTTTGTCGGTCCTTCGACCCATAATGGCGGAATGTCAGTTTGCACACGTTTCCGACGGGACGGCGTCCGCTGCACTAACCAGACCGAGTACGTCGACGGTTGGTGCCGCGCGGACGAGTGTGACGGATTTCTGCGGGCCGAGCAGTCTGGCGCGCCTGAATCGGTCGGTGTTCCACACGGCACGGCCAAACACATCCGCATGTCTCGAGACTTGCCGGTCGGCGACATCTCGGTCGAGGATGTCCACGACGTGCGGGTTACGGTGCGCGCCACGGACAGCTTTCGCTACCACCACGGCGGAGACGAGCGGGCAGCGGAGTTTCAACTGCGCAACATGCTCGAGGATTTCCTGCTGAAGTCTGCCCGCAGACCGTCGAGTGGCGGTTACCTGCGGCTCTCGCGCAACGGTTTCGACGTCGTGCTCTCGCCCGATCGAGGCACGATTACGGGATATTCGACGATCCACCGTGAGCGGACGTGGGAGCAGGTCAAGAGCGGGGTCAAGTCGCGTTTCTCGGGTCGTAGTCATGGCGGTCCGGGAGTGCCACGCCCGGAAATCGGTCCGCCGGTGTTGGCGGAGGACTTTGCCAACACCTTCGACCCGGCATCGGTGCATCTGACGGTGCGGGTCCGTCAGGCGTTTGCGCGTATCCATGCGCTGACTTCCGACGTCGACACCACAATTCGGCTGTCCCTCGCGCAATGGGACCCGCGGACTCTGGTCCGCCTCGATGAAGGGCTGTTCGAAATCCAGGCTGACAACAATTTCTGGCTGATCTCACCTGATTGCCGTGTGCTGATCGGGGTCCGGGACCATCCCTTCAGCACATAGATCGCCTCAGCGCTTCGAGTTGATGATCTCCGCGATGTTTCGCTCGGCCAGAGCTGTGATGGTCAACGACGGATTGACCGTGCCTGTGCTTCCGGGGATCGCCGCTCCGTCCATGACGTACAGACCGTCGTACCCCTTGACCCGGCCGTAACCGTCGGTGGCTTTGCCCAAGACTGCGCCGCCGAGTGGATGCGCGGTGAACGAGCAGTTGACGTCCTGCGAAAACGGCAATGCCGACGGCAGCGTCGAACCTGCAAAGGCCATTTTGTTCTGCACAGCTCGCAAGGCCTCGATCGTGGCCGCGCTGCCATTTTGCGGCCAGTTGAGAACAACACGGTCTGCGCGCGCGTCGAAGCTGAAATCGGCGCGCTGCGGATCGAGGGTCATACCCAGGCTGGCAAGCATGCCGATGTTCACCGGAACTCCTGCCGCATGCCAGTTCTCGAGAGACAGAGGCAGTCCCGTTTCGTCGACGATGCGCGATGCGGAAGGTGCTGCCTGCGCTGAGCCGTCGCTGAACCCGAAGGATCGCACCATCGCGCCGTCGCCGTTGGTGCCCCACCCTTTACCGATGTGTTCGTTGAGCTTCGGCAGGGCGCCGGTCGCCTGAGCGCGGACAAGCAGTTCGGACGTTCCGATCGACCCAGCGCCGAGAAAAAGACGATCGCACGTAATGGTGCGCCTGGTCAGCACGGCGCCGGTAGGATCACTCGATTCGACGTCGACAACGTATCGTCCGTCCTTCTCGCGGCCGATGCTCAACACCTGATGCCCGAAGCACACCGTGGTCTTGCCCGTGGCTTCAGCGGCAGGAATGTAGTTCTGAGTGAGATCGAATTTTGCTCCGTTGGAATTGCCCATGTTGGTGTCGCCGACGGTTGCGGACGGGCGGGAGCCGCCGCTCAGTTCGGAGCGAACGACGTCCCAGTTCCAGATGCCGTCGATGCGATGCGGATCGAAGCCGGCACGGCGGGCATCCTGATCCCACCGACGCGAATGCCCGAAGTTCGCCGTTCGGTAGAGATCCTCGGGCAGCGGGCTCAGGCGCAACATCTGGCGGACCTTGGGGTACCAGGCAGCGGACATCTCGTCGTAGTTCAACGAGTTGCCGAACACGGCGTCGAAGAATCTACGTTCGGGTGCGATCATCACGCCGGTGAAGATGACGGACCCGCCGCCGACTGCGGCTCCGCGCCATACCGACATGTTTTCGTAATCGGTGGCGTCGAGAACTCCACTGAAGTAATCGCACGCAACTGGAATCCCGGTGAGGTTGATGAACGACGTCCGGCGAAACACGCCTCGGCCGTCAGCGAGCAGGTCCGAGGTATGGATTTCGCGATACGGATCATGAGGCCATCGAAGTCCCCGTTCCAATACCGTGACCTGAGTCCCGCTCTGCGCGAGTCGAAGCGCGGTGGCACTGGCACCGAATCCGGAGCCGATGACAATGGCTTCCGAATGCTGCTGGGGGACTGGTGAGGGGTCAAATAGTTCGGGAACGAGGTTGCGGTAGTGGTCCATGCCCATCGGGAGGGTGTGCCGCGGCGTCGCGTGGCTCACGGCAGTGGACGTCACCGTTGTCGTGGCGGCAACCGCTGCGCCAACACCGGCCGCCTTCAAGAAACTTCGACGCTGCATGATGAAAAGCTCAACTCCCGATACCTCGAAGACATAGGTAACGACAGAATAGCTCGAGTGAGAATTTGGTTGGGGATCATGCGTAGCTTGCAGCCCCTAAAGTGCGGCAATCCGGACATATTGATTGATCGCGGAACGGTGTCTGAAATGCCGGCCGCGTGATAACCACGATTCGCACCTATCCTCGACAGGTGACCCCAGACTTCAAGCGAGTGACAGAATCCAAGTACGTCCTGCTCACCACATTCCGTAAAGACGGCACACCCGTCGCAACGCCGCTATGGGCTGCCCTCGACGGTGAGCGGTTGCTGGTGTGGACGGTGACCGATTCCTACAAGGTGAAGCGGATCAGGCGGAACCCGTCCGTGACCGTTGCAGTGTGCGATGCTCGCGGAAACCCCAAGGGTGACCCGGTCGCCGCGAAGGCAGAAATCCTCGACGGGCATGGAACCGATCATGCCCGCGATGCGATTGCTCGTCGCTACGGAATCATCGGCTGGCTCACCATGAAGGGCAGTCTCCTCCGTCGCGGCAAGACCGGAACTGTCGGAATCGCGATTTCCGAAACATAGTCGGGTGTCTATTCGATGAATAGTGTTTGTGGACTACATGATTGGATGAACTGATCAATCGAGCTGACGGCTAACGTGCCGCAGTGTAGCGAATGTGGAGATCCATTCCTAGCCATCGAATGGTGTGGCTCGGGTCGATACGCTGGACATGTCGGTGTGTGCGACGCACCAGCACAGACGCACCATCACAATGGGTGCTCTCCCTCATCGGCATGTCCAGATCTTCGATCTGACGGAGTTTCCCATGACACTCACCAATCAATCACATTCCAAGGGTTCGTCCGCAGAATCTGATGTCGCGCCTATCGCGGCTCAGCTTCGGGAAGTGTATGCAGGTGGCCGGACCCGTAAAGCAGACTGGCGCAAAGGCCAGATCGAGGGAATCGAACGATTTCTCGACGAACGCGAGCTGGAGATAGCGGCGGCTCTTGCGGCAGATCTCGGACGCAGTGAGATGGAGGCGTGGCTCGCTGACGTCGCACTCGTCAAGGCAGAGGCGACCTATGCGCGAAAACGTCTGCGCTGGTGGATGCGTCGGCGACCACAACCGCTCCCGCTGAACCAACTGCCGGCAGTCGGCTGGGTCCAGTACGAGCCGCGCGGTGTTGTGCTCGTGATCGGAGCCTGGAACTATCCCGTCTATCTCACTCTCGTCCCACTTGTTGCAGCACTTGCTGCGGGCAACGTAGTCATCGTCAAACCGTCGGAAGGGGCTCCTGCGACGTCCGCACTGCTGGCTCATTGGCTGCCGCGGTACGTCGATCCAGAGGCCGTTGTGGTTGTCGAAGGCGATGCACAGGTGACGCAGGAACTGTTGTCCCAAGGCCCTGACAAGGTGTTGTTCACGGGCGGTACCGAGATCGGGCGCAAGATCCTGGCAAGAGCGGCGCCGGACTTGACGCCGGTACTGCTCGAACTTGGTGGCAAGAGCCCGGTCGTCGTCGCTGCCGACGCCGAAATGGATGTCGTAGCCAGACGCGTTGCGTGGGCGAAGTTGTTCAACTCGGGACAGACATGCCTTGCGCCCGACTATGTGCTCGCGGAACGGTCGATCCACGAACAATTGGTGCATCGCATCATCGACACTCTCACGCAGTTTCGCGCCGATCAGCACGGCCAGGGATTGCAGATCGTCAACGAGCGGCAGTTCGACAGGCTCGCTGCAAGCCTGGCCGACACTTCCGGGCGGATCGTGTTCGGGGGTGGATCGGATCGTGATGCCCTCACGATAGAACCGACGGTGATCATCGACCCCGATCCTGACGACGCAGTGATGCAGGAGGAGATCTTCGGGCCGATTCTTCCTGTGCTCGCCGTGGATTCGATCGACGAGGCGATCACGTTCGTCAACGCGCGACCCAAACCACTTGCTGCGTATTACTTCACGAGTTCGCGAACCGTGGCGACGAAGCTGGTCAATGCGATCAGTTCTGGTGGGGCAGTGGTGAATCATGTGACCGTGCACGCGATGGTGCCGCAATTGCCGTTCGGTGGTGTCGGTGACAGCGGGATGGGCGCCTACCACGGAAAGTGGGGCTTTGAAGCGTTCAGTCATCGTAAGTCTGTGCTGGTCAAGCCATTCAAGCCTGATCTGAAGTTCGTCTATCCTCCGTATTCCGCGCGTTCCGTGAAGATCATGCGCAGACTGTTCTGAATCCTCGACTTCGGCAATCGATTTCGATGTCGGCAGGAGAAGTGATGATCGATGGCACCGATGACATAGTTCTTGTCCATCCGTCGGGAAACGAAGTGCGTACCGCAGTAGAGGCGTTCCAGCACACCGCGCGGATGCACCCCGACAAAGTCGCGTTGCGGACTCCTGGCGGACATCAGGAGGTGACCTGGCGTGAATACGCGCGGCGTGTCGAGGCCATCGCCAGTGGACTGGCCGAACTAGGCGTTCGGCGCGGCGACACCGTCGGGCTCATGCTCACCAACCGGCCGGAATTCAATCTCGTTGATACTGCAATCACGCATCTAGGAGCTATTCCGTTTTCGGTGTACAACACCAGCGCGCCAGAACAACTCCAATTTCTGTTTACCGATGCGGGCAACAAGGTGGTCGTCACGGAGCAGGTGTTCCTGGCGCCGATCGCAGCATCTCGCGTGACATTCGAGCACATCGTCACCGTGGACGGCCCGGCGGATGGAGCACTCGAGTTGGCCGAGATCGAATCGAATCCAGCCGCGAACTTCGATTTCGAGGCGTCGTGGCGAGCGGTGAGACCGGACGATTTGGTGACCCTTGTCTACACCTCGGGCACCACCGGTCCCCCTAAAGGTGTGGAGGTCACGCAGCGCAACGCAATCGCTGCCGCCAGGGCGATAGCCGGCTTCGACCTCGGATTCGAGGACCGGGCGATCTCGTACCTGCCGTCGGCGCACATTGCGGATCGGATTTCCACGCACGGCGCCAACCAGATCTTTGGTGTGCAAATCACGGCGGTCGGAGATCTGCGCGACTTGATGTCCGCGCTGTCCGATGTCCGGCCGACCATGTTCGTCGGTGTCCCACGGGTCTGGATGAAGATCAAGGCCGGAATTGAGGCAAAGCTGGCAGCGGAAACAGACCCGATCACGTCTAAGTTGGCGGCGTGGTCTTTCGCTGTGGGTGCGCGAGCGGCGAGAGCGACTCTGAACGGGACACCACGGGGGCGGGCGTTGCAACTGCAATACCGGGTCACCGACACCTTGGTGTTTTCGAAGGTGCGGACCGCGTTGGGGTTCGATCAGCTCAGGTTGGCTTTCACAGGCGCAGCGGCTATTCCTGTCGAGATCCTCGAGTACTTCACCGGCTTGGGTATCCCGTTGCTCGAGATCTGGGGGATGTCGGAAACTATCGGCCTCGGTGCGATGACCACGGCCGACAATCTGAAGATCGGGACAGTGGGTAAACCCGTCACGGGCGTAGAAATCAGACTCGCAGCTGACGGTGAAGTTCTGGTACGAGGACCGATCGTGATGCGCGGATACCGCAATCAGCCCGAGAAGACCGCTGAAACAATCGATTCGGACGGCTGGATGGCGACTGGCGATATCGGAAAGTGCGATGACAACGGCAACCTGACCATCGTCGACCGCAAGAAAGAACTCATCGTCAATTCGTCGGGAAAGAACTTGGCGCCCAACAATATCGAGAATGCTGTCAAGGCATCCTCGTCGTTGATCGCCCAAGTTGTCGCGATCGGTAACAACCAGAGCTACGTCACCGCGCTGGTGACGCTGGATCCGGACGTCACTGATCTGCGAGCAGAGGCCCTAGGGGTGCCCGGAGCGCAACTCGCGGATTTGGCAGCACACCCGAAGATCGTGGAAGAGGCAACACTGGCAGTCAGGGCTGGAAACGCAAAACTATCCAGAGTTGAACAGGTGAAACGCTTTTCGATTATTCCATCGGCGTGGGTTCCAGGCGGTGATGAACTGACGCCGACGATGAAGTTGCGGCGCACACCGATCGCGAGTAAGTATGCTGACACGATCAAAGCGCTCTACGCAGAACGCAGGTATGACGGTGTCATCAACGTGGGTTGATCACATCTTGGCCGATCGGGCCATAGCGAAGGAGTAGAGACCGTAGGTGATGATGCCAAGTCCCGCGGCCACCAGGAGTGCGACTCCGTAAGGTTGGGCGCCGAGGGTTTTCAGGGCACCGTCGAGGCCGGAGGACTTATCGGGGGCCGATTGGATCACCGCAACGATCACAAGCACACCCACTGCCGCAATGGCCAATCCCTTGGCGATATACCCAACCGTGCCGAGGCGTCGAACCAGATCACTGGTGGGCCCATCGAGGTCGTCGAGGAAGTTCTGGCTGGCTCCCTTGTACACGTGGTAACCGCCGATCGCGACAATGACGAGAGCGCCGACAACGAGTGCGACCGAGCCGACACCGGATTGCATCAGACGCGCGGTGATCCCGGTGCTCTGGCTGCTGCTGGATTTGCCGATTCCGCGTGCAAAACCCCACGCGGTGAACGCAAATGCAAAGTAGACCGCGGCCAGGGAGAACGCCTTGATTCGATCGAATATCCGCGACAATTTCTTATTGGCATCGGGCCTGGACGAACTGCCGAGTACACCTTCAACCACCCGCCACAGGCCCATAGCTGCAAATACGACGACGCCGATCCAGAGCGCCAAGCCGCCACCCGGCTTGTTCGCCAGTTCTGTCATCGCCCCGGACTGGTCTGCGGTTCCGCCGCCGCCCCCGAGAGCGAGGCGGATGGCGATGTAGCCGATGATCAGGTGAACGATGCCGCTCCCGACGAAGCCTGCTCGGGCAATACGCTCGAAGATGCTGTTCTGGGCGACTTGGCCGGCGGTAGAGGATGAGTTGTTGTATCCCGTCGACGCGGAATTTGGATCGTCCGGGTTGGTGTGAGGCATGTTGGATCTCCAGTTACTGGGCGGAAACGGTTACGGACGATCCTGGTAATACTATGTGACTGCTGCCGTCGATCGAAAGTTTGATCGGTGCAGCATCTTTCGTCTCCGACGATACGGTCACTGAAGAATGTGTGCACTGGATCTGCAATCGATGGCCACGGTAGTAGATCGTGAAGGCAAGTTCGCTCAGTTCGATCGGCAATTGCGGATGCAACCACACAACATCGTCGCGGAAGTCGAGGCCGGTATAACAGCGTTCGAGTATATCGATCGCGCCCGCCATCGCAGCGAGGTGAATGCCCTCTCGCGTACGGCCATGCTGGGAGTCCGAGAGATCCGACGCGAGCGCGCTGCGAAGCATGTCCCATGATTGCGAACGATTACCGCGGACGAGCACCCAGGTGTGCGCGATTCGGCTGAGAGTCGATCCGTGCGTGGTGCGGGACAGATAGTAATCGATCATGGACGGAATCGACGACGGATCGAAGTGGTAACCCAACCGTGCGATCAGATCGGTCAGTTCCTCCGCGGAAAATACATACAGCAGCATGAGTAAGTCTGCTTGCTTGGATGCCTTGTAGTGGACGGTCGAGTCGCCTTCAGCTTCGAGAATGAGATCGAGCCGACCGATATCGAGGTACCGGGATCGGTAGTCTGCCCAATCCAGTTCTTTGAGGGTATCGAAACCCTCGAATTGCGCGAGCAGGCCATTCGGAAGGAAGGTGAGGCGCAGACGACGACTCATTTTGTCCCAGGCCGCCAACTCGCATTCTGTGACCTCGAGGTCTTCGGTGATGGATCGGCTTGTGCGGCCGAGAATCTCGACGGCGTCGAGCGCTCGCATCAGTGACCACTCCGTCATGATGTTGACGTACGTATTGTTGTCGATGCCTTCGCCAGGGCGACCTGGATAGCCGTCATGAAATTCGTCCGGGCCCATGATGCCCCGGACGTCGTATCGGTCATCGGTGGCGTCGTAGTCAGCCCGGCTGATCCAAAAGCGCGCATTTTCGACTAGAAGTTCGACCGCGTGATTCCTGAGAAATTCGAGGTCGGTGGTTGTTTGCCAGTAGTGCCACACGTTGTATGCGACGGCGAGGTTCACGTGATGCTGACGTCGGGAATTGTCGGGCATCCAGCGCTTGGATCGCGGATTGAACAGTGCAGTCGGCGTTTCCTCGCGCCCATCGCTACCGCTCTGCCAGGGGAACAGTGCGCCATCGTGTCCTGTCTTTCCGGCATTGCTCTTTGCCTGTCGAAGTCGGCGACTTCGATACAGCAGCAATGATCGTGTCAATTCGGGTAGGCGCAGAGTAAGGATTGGCGTGACAAACAATTCGTCCCAGAACACGTGCCCGCGATAGGCCTCGCCGTGTAGTCCTCGCGCCGGAACGCCCACGTCGAGATCGATAGTGTGCGCGGACAGGGTCTGCAGTGCGTGAACGAGCTGGACGTTGGCGGCCAAAGATGTTGTGACATCGGAGCCCAGAGTGACGGCAAATTTGTGCCACAGAAGCTCCCACGCGATGCAATGCCGGCGGAACAATTCGCGATGGTCGGCCGCATCGATTGCGTGTTCCCGTGCAGCATGGTCGGGTTCCGCTATTGCGTGGTCACGAGATGTGAAGAGCGACATGGTTTTTTCGAAAACTACGGGCTGACCCGATGTTGCCGTGTATGTGACCAACTGTGCGACGGAATTTTCGCTGACGTCCACGCGCCGTGTGTGTTGCGGCGTCGACCCGTCATCGAACCGGACTCTCAACCGTTCACACTGCGACACACGGATATGTGAGGTCGACGTTTCGACTGTCGTCGAAACACGTTCGTGATCAACCGCTTCTGCGGAAATGACGGTGAGGTGGTGATTCGCCAGTAAGGAATAGTCCGGGACGTTGTTGTTGGACACGGCTGCATTGATTCCTGAGCGCACATGGACAGTGCCGTCCCAGTTTTCGGGGATGATCGTCGTGCAGATTGCTGCGAGGTGGGGATCGTCCATCGATACGAATCGTTGTTGACGAATTCTGGTGACTCGGCCGGTGATGTCGCGGAAAGTCGTCTCACGCCGAACCGTCCCGCAGCGTAGATCGAATTCTTCATGGTGATGATCGATCAGATGGGACCCGCTCCCAAGCCACTGACCATCGGGTCCGGCCACGGTGAATACCGTCCAATCCGGAATATTGACGGCACTTTCGTCGTCGCGAGACCTACCCGCTGCCTCCGAAGTCAATCTGTTGTAGCACCCGGCGATGTATGTGCCGGGGTAGTGCACGCCGTCGTCATGTGATTCCGGGAGCGCTCCGCGGGTGGCGAAATAGCCGTTCCCCTGTGTCAACAGTGTTTCCCGCAGCCCAGCGGTGTCGGGGCTGAGGCCGCGGTATTCGAGGGACCAGGACGGGTCGGCGCCGTCGGTACACAGTTCGCACGCAGCATCGTCGTTGTCGCCCTCTGCCGAGGCAGAGGTGACGAAGTGGTAATCGATTTCGCTTACGTCGGACACCACGAAGTAGGCTCCGCTGCCGATCAGGTCTGCAACGTTCTCCGCCGGGCCCAGTCCGATACTGAGGCCGAAGCCGCCGGAATTGGCAGCGCGGATTCCGGCGGTCGCGTCCTCGATGACAACACACTCAGATGGCGGGACTGACAGGCGCGCTGCAGCTTCCAGATAGGTGTCGGGGTTCGGTTTCCCTGCAAGGCCGCGCTTTGCGGCGTCGATGCCATCACAGCGGATATCGAAGAGGTTTGCCAAGTGGGCGCTGTCGAGTACGAACTTCGCGTTTCTGCTTGCCGAGACAATCGCTGTGTGGACGCCGGCCGAGCGCAACTGCTGAATCCACCGGACCGTGGGAACAATCACTTCGACACGGTGTCGACCAAGCTCTTCGAGGAAGTACGTATTCTTGCGCCCGAGAAGGTCGGTGATGGTAACCGCATTCGGGGAGCCCTCCGAATTTCCCAGCGGGAGAACCACATCGCGCGACGTGAGGTACGACTGCAGGCCTTGAGCTCGTGCTTTGCCGTCGATATATCGCCGGTAGTCGTTGTCGCTGAGTTCCACATCGCCGACCTCGCCTCGCTCGGTCAGGTAGTGGAAAAGTCGCCGCCAGGCCGCGAGATGAACTTTCGCGGTGTCGGTGACCACACCGTCCATGTCGAACAAGACGGCTCGCAAGACCTTGCCGTCGATGACGATCGACGCCCGAAGAGTTTCATCTGCTCGCCAGATCGTCATGGCAGTAGCGCTGGTGATCTGGGCGATTGGATCGAGGTAGGGAGGGCTTCGCGCGCGTCGAAACTAGAAGTGCCTACGTGGATTACCAATCTCGCTCCCTTCGGCAATGCGGCTCCCTTCACGGTATCGGATATTCCGGAGAGAGTGGCGATGCGCAGCATGCCATCGCGTGTTGGTGTGCAAAATATTTCGCCACGCGGGTTCCGATAACTTTTCCGAAGATTAGCTTGAATTTTTTCACCAGCATTTCAGGTGGGATTAATATGCGCATTACAGTCGGTTGAGCAGGCTGTATACGCGAAATTAACCCATGTCTTGCTGATTGTCGTATTTTCGACTCTTTGGTGGAGATGCTGTGCGCGATGACAAAACATGATCTACATTCGGTGTTGTAAGGATCGATTCAACCTCACCACGGAAGGGAAGATTGAAATGGGTAGCTTGGAAGATTTCGATATCTCGGCAGTGCTGCAAAAGTTGATCGCATTCGTGGATTCATTCTCATCGGACTCGCCGGAGACCGTGGAATAATGTAAGTGACGACAGGTGCTGCGTACGCCCTATTAGGGTGCGTACGCAGCACCAACTGTCGTTTGCGGAACGTGCAGCGGCGGCCATGTATTCGACTCTGATTGAATACGAAATCTATTTATTCATCAAATTATCTGCATCCCGGAATGCAGTCCCGTTCTATTCCTTGTCCGCATAGTGTTAAAGCGGGGTGAGCTCCTGATGGGTTGAGATGGCGAGCCGATTCCAAGTGTTGATCGCTGAGATTGCCATCAACAGGCGAATGATCTGATTCTCGGAGTATGACGCCTTCACTCGCGCCCAGACTGCATCCGAAACGCCGCCTTTCCCGATGAGCGTCACTTCTTCCGTCAATTCCAACACGGCCTGCTCGGCCTCGCTGAACCACGACGACGCTTCTCTCCAGGCCGCTAATACGTCCAGCCGGCGTTGATCCTCGCCGTCTTTTCGGGATTCGGTTGTGTGCATGTCCAGACAGTAGGCGCAACCGTTGATCTGCGAGGCACGGATTTTCAGGAGATGGAGTGTTTTCGATTCGAGGTCGCCGGCGTGGACATATTTCTCGATGGCCAGCATGCCTTTGTACGCCTCGGGGTCTATGTCGGTGACAGACAGTCGTTGGGTGGCGTGGGGTCGACTTTCGATGGTGCTCACGTGGTCCTCCTTTTGCGTCTGCTGGGGGAGCGAGCCGTGATCGCTCCGAGTTCCACGTTAGTGACGAGGAATTGCTTTTTACACCGCTGGCACTCGAGTGGTGTGTCCTGTTTCGGCACCGTGCGCATCGTCGTATGCCAGAGTCGCCAGATGAGCGAAGAGGTGGGACCTGAGGCTTGGTGGACTGTGCTCGTCGGGATCACAGCGCTGCTCGTTGCCGGCGCTTGTGGTGTTGCCCTGTGGAGTGCCGTGCCACTCGCTTCGTATGTGTACTTCGCGCTCGCCATGGCCGTGCTCGCTGCCCTGGGTGCAGTGTGGTTGATACTCAGCCTGATTGGGTGGTTCAAATTTCGAGCCTTGCGCTGGAGTTTGATTGCGCCGGCGCTCGTTCTCCTCACATGTGCACTTGTAGCGCTGTCGGTGCCGTCGCGAATTGCGTTCATGGCGTCGAAGGACTCACTGGCTGCCGAGGCCCAGGAATGCTCGACGTCGGCGACTGACCGTCGAATAGGTGTGTATCAGGTCAGGCGGATCGAGTCAGTTGAGCACGGGTGTCTGTTCTTCATCGAAGGCGGGCTGATCAATTCGATCGGTCTGGCGTACCTGCCGGGCGGGGCGCCGTACCTCGGCGTTCCCAGACATGACGGCGACATCGGCTACCAGGAACTCGACGGTGATTGGTACACGTTCGTGCAAGTGTTCTAGGTGCCTGTCAGGCGATCAATGCCGTGGCAAGATCCCGATATTCTGCCGCTGGGAAGGAAGTCGGGTCTGCAGTGAGCACTTGGATTGCTACTTCGTCGGCGCCCGCTTCGTAGTGCGCTTCGATGCCGGCACAGACACGATCGAGGTCACCCCACGGAATCAGCGTGTCCATCAGAGCGTCGCTACCTCCGTCCAACAAATCCTTGTCGGTGTACCCCAGACGGCGGAGGTTGTCCGAGTAGTTCGGCAACGACAGGTAGCCGCGCATGTATTCGCGGGCGATCCCGCGCGCAACGGTTTCGTCTTCTTCGAGGACCACGGCAACTTCAGGTGCGAGCAGTGGCTCGGCTCCGAGAATCTCGCGGGCAAGGGCTGTGTGTTCTGGCGGCACGAAGTACGGGTGTGCTCCGGCAGATCTGGCAGCCGACAGCTTCAGCATGCGAGGGCCGAGGGCTGCCAGGACTCGGCGACTGGCGGGGACCGGCTCCGGTGCGGCGTCCAAAGCGTCCAGGTACTGGACCATGTGCGTGTAAGGCTTGGTGTAGGTGTGCTGCGCCTTCGCATCGACGATCGGTGCGTGGCTGGTTCCTACTCCCAGGAGAAAGCGGCCAGGGTAGTCGCGCTCGAGGTTGCTGACGGCTTGGGCGGTTTCGGTGGGGTCAGCATGCCAGATGCTGGCAATGCCGCTGGCGACACCGATTCGCGTTGTCGCAGAAAGCACTTCGCCGTACACGGCAGGCAGGCCTTCTCCGAAACCGCCTGACGTCCACAACCGCGTGTAACCCAACTCGTCGAGTTCGCGAGCTGCGTCGAGTGCTGCCTCGCGATGTTGCGGACTCAGCCAGAGCGCGCCACCCCATGCACTTACTTGTCGTGTCATAACGTGAGCCTAGCTATTGATCCACCTGAGGGTGATGAATCACCACGTTCAGTGTTGGGTCGGAGACGAGAGTTCCTTGGTGATAGAGGACCGTCCAATCACGTTCGCGCCGTTGCCAAATAGTTGCCCTGCGGGTGAGCTTGGTGTCTTGCTGGGGTGTATAGGTCAGTAGATAGGTAGCCGGGGCCATCTCGCGTAGGTGGAACTCGCTGGTGGCGGACACTGTCCTTGCAGCCTTGGTATCCCCAATTCGCCTTGCAGCAGTTTCGCAACACAGTGAACAGGCGTTTGATATCGAGAAGCTCGTTGACCTCGTTGTCGGCCCTCAATCCAGACGATAGCGATGCCCACCCGCGTATTCCCCACACCGTCTATCCGGTCGACTGCGGGATACCTTGCCGGCACAAACGGCGGCGACGGTGACGGCATCGACGTATTTGTCGGCACCGACACCGGCGCAGCGCCGGGTCCAGCATCCAGGCCGTCACCGTTGGATACAGCTTTCCGGCGCGATTCGAAAGTACAGATCACCCGGTCGATCGCCGCGTGGCAATTGTGCTCGCGCAGGCGGGATCATCCGCGCGTGTGCATAATCGGCGAGCGAACTCGGCGACGTCACGACCTGCTATGGGGGTTATACGCCTCTCCCAGAGCCGAGAGAAGTAGCAGCTCGATTCCGAACTGATCGCCGGTAGGGCGAGCGGTCTGGGTGCTGCGTTTGAGGTCCGACGTGTACAGCGACGGAACAACATAGAGCGGTCTCAGTTCGCGCAAGCCGAACCGCGATCGAATCTGCATGCGCTCATTCTTTCCAGACGCCATCGGTGGCTTTGATCTCGCGGATCATCGAAGGTCCGCCTGTGGGCCAGGTCTGGATGAGGTAGTCCTCGGTGGGGGTGTCGACGTCGAGGTCCCAGTGCGATGCTCGTCCACGGGTGGCGATGCGGAAGTGCCGAGCACCTCGGTGGGAGGTGAGCTTCCCGAATTCTTCGACGATCTCGTTTGCCAAGGTGATGAAAAGCATGGGTTCGCGGCACACGACGGTGACTTCTTCGATGTTGTCCCATGCGTCGAGATCGATATAAGGTCCACCGTTTTCGAAAATGTGGTCTTCACCGGACAACAGTTCAAGTGTGACATTGACGGGACCGTAGGCGATTCCGGTGTGAACGGAGATGAGGTGGTTGCCGGCGTCGAAAACCTGGCCGGTGGTGTAGGTGTCGGTGGGATCGGCGTCGGCCGCCGAGATGAGAAACGTGTGGTGCTCGACCTCTATCAATCCCGTGATCGTCATTGGTTGATTAGAGCAGTTGGCCCTGCGCGCGTCGTGACTGCGGCAAGAAATCGTCGGGTTGTCATTGCGGTCTGGGACTTGACGGCCCGTCGGCCCTGGCACACTCGCAGTAATAGTGGACCAGGTTCCTGGTCCTCAAGGTTAGGGAGCTGAGGTCGATGATGAGAGTTCGCAGAAATTACGGGTGGCTTCGATCGAGCAAATCAAGAGTCCTCGTTGTTGCGGCTCTTACCATGTTCTTCGTCGCGGCTTGTAGCAGCCCTGAACCCGAACATGACGTGGCGACAGAAATCATTGCCTTTGCAGATGGCGACGGTTCGATTTACACGATGAAGCCGGACGGGAGCGGCCTTCGCCAGCTCACCACCACCATCACTGACGACAACTACTCTGAATACGCGTCCGACCCTGCTGTGGCTCCGGATGGCAGCAAGATTGCATTCACCCGAGGATCGGGGATCGCTGTGATGAACGTCGACGGAACCGAGCAGACGACCGTGACCGACCGCGGCGGTTCCCCCAATTTCTCGCCGGATGGTTCGAAAATCGTATTCGGCTGCGTCGGCGGGATTTGCCTGATCAATGCTGACGGTTCCGATCGGCAACAACTCTCACCGGAGGTGAACGACGATCGCAGCATCCCGAGTAGGTCTTTTCCTTCGTTCTCCCCGGACGGAACGAAGATCATCTTCAACGAAAACGGCTACATTGCAGGGTTTTCGGCTGACGGCACCGGATGGTTCCCGGTGCTGCGTGACCAGTACTGGAACTCCGATCCCGCCTATTCGCCGGATGGGTCGACCATCGTCTTCTCGAGCAACCGTGGCGGGAAGAACCAATCCGAGACATATGTGATGACAGCCGACGGTAAGGACATTCGCGCACTTACGACGGAACATGATGTCGGAGCCGTGTATTCGCCAGACGGCTCGAAAATCGTCTACACGCACGGGGTAGCTGAACCTCGCACCCTGGTGGGTATCTGGGTCATGAACCCAGACGGCAGCGAACCACGGCCGTTGACCTCGAAATCGCTGATCGCTCAAGCCCCCAGTTGGGGCGGATATGCGTAACGTCACCCTTTTGGGGTAATTGTCGCAATTTTTCGGGAATAGGCCTGGCCGCAAACAAATGTGTGGTCGACTCGAACCGCACATAGCGCGGGTCTCTGTCTGTCGTCCGCGAAAAACACTCCCACGGGGAATGGAGATGCGATGCAGAAGGTGCCGAGCGGGACGAGGGGCCGACTGGTTCTGACAGCTCTGACCGCGGTACTGATTGCAGCAGGCGGTGGCAACGCATCCGCTCAGCCCACATCCTGGGGTCCACTCGCCGCTCCCAACCCGTTCCTCGGACCCGCGGGTACCTCGACGATGCACGGTGACGCCGGTTCCTCCGATGCGACACCGCTCAGCGGTCCGGGCACCGGAAAATTAGCCGTTGATCCGCTTCCCTTGGCTGCAGCATGCCCGACACTGCTCGAGGGATCCGATGGATTGGTTCTTGCGCTGTGTACCAGCATCCTCGGCCAGACTCCGACGGTGCACCTGATAGACACGTCGGCGCTCGGCACCGGATCGGCGGGTTCGTCAGTCGGATCATCGTCAGTCGGATCATTCTCACCTGCTGCTTCCGTTGCGCAACTTGAACTTGCGAAAGGCAGCCTGCTCGGCGGTGTCTATGCGTACCTGGACAACGACAACCGGCTTGTTGCGGTGGATGGTAATCGCACGCTGGTGCGGGTGCAGCACGAACAGAAGCCAAACGGCGGTTGGCGACTCTTCGTCGACCAATCAGTTGATCTGACCTCGTCAATTCCCGACGGCGACAATGTCACCGGCCTCGCACCGGACTGGCACGGCAACGTGTGGTTTGCAACTGGTGCCGGTCGCGTCGGTAGCGTCGACGGGGGAGGAGTCGCCCGCATACTGCAATTGCCGGCCGGCGAGGAAGTGCAGAACAGCATCTCCACCTCGGCGTTCGGCACCGCCGTCGCGACTACTCACGCGCTGTACCAGCTCAGCGCCGCGCAGGACGGCACCCCGACAATAGATTGGCGTGCACCGTACGACCGTGGCAGTGCCCGCAAGCCAGGTCAACTCAGCTGGGGAACCGGTTCCACGCCAACCTATTTCGGCCCAAACGGAGACGACTACGTGACGATCGTCGACAATGCCGACACTCAGGTGCATCTCTTGGTCTACCGAGCTGCGACCGGTGAAATGGTCTGCAGTCAAAAGGTTCTCAGTACCGCAGGGCCAGGCAGCGAGA
Organism: Rhodococcus globerulus; assembly: GCF_019334125.1. Lineage (NCBI taxonomy): Bacteria > Bacillati > Actinomycetota > Actinomycetes > Mycobacteriales > Nocardiaceae > Rhodococcus > Rhodococcus globerulus. Next base: position 976,005 of record NZ_CP079698.1, on the reverse strand, counting down.
ACTCGCCGATTGGTATCGGCAACTCGGTGTTCGTGGCCGGCACTTACGGCTATCCCTACCCGACGGTGCCCGAAGGCGCCGGGCCCGCGGTACCCGCGAGTGCACCGTTTGTCGGCGGCATGACGCGAGTCGATGTCGATAATGCTGGAACCGGATGCCACACAGTGTGGGACAACGACGCTCGTAGTTCTGCCGTGCCGCATCTGTCGACTGCCGACGGAAATTTGTACACCGTCGTTCGTCAAGGGCTTCCGCTTTCATCCGACAGCACCACCCCGCTCGACGGCTTTGCGTTCACGGTGATCGATCCGAACACCGGGGAGGTGCTTGCGTCGCGCGATCTGCCCGGGACCATCGTCAACGACACCTTGCAGATGTCCGCGCTGATCAATTCGAGTGCTGACTACCTTCAAGGGACGATCACTGGAGTAATTCGAGTCGGCGGGTAGCACAGCCCGCCGACCTCGACACACTCTGCACCACTATCGGCAAGGGCACAGCCGTGCATCTGTAACCGGCGTCTCGGCACCCAGTATCAGGCAATCTCACGCGTGCTGCGCGGAATTCGATGACCTTCGATGATTCTCTGCCTGAGGGGAGGAATCGCAATGCAGCATGGTCGGTATCAGTTTTCCGGTGTTGTCGATCCTCGATACCGAAACACTGTCGCTGCAACCGTGATTCAACTTCACTGCGTGGGCAATAGCGTCCCGGTCGGATTCGAATTCCCCAACTGTCGAGGTGCCTTCCGGGAGGGTGATCTTGTACTTCTCCATTGCAAAACTTCTTCGTGTAGTCCTATCGACGGCCTACCCAGAGTGGGTTGGCGGGAAACGTTTCTATTGCGCCGCGCTGACCGACGACATGTGGAAATCGGGAATGCGCAGCGGTGGCATGGCGGTGCGGGTGAACCAGTCTTTCCATTCGCGAGGGAGCGTGATCTCGGTGCGTCCGGCTTCGGTGACACGGCGAAGGAGGTCCAGCGGGCTTTCGTTGAAGCGGAAATTGTTGACCGCGCCGACGATCGTGCCGTTCTCGATGAGGTACACACCGTCGCGGGTCAACCCGGTGAGCAGCAGCGTTGTCGGATCTACCTCGCGGATGTACCAGAGTGTGGTGAGGAGGAGACCGCGTTCGGTTTTCGCGATCATGTCCTCGATGCCGGTGTCATCGCCGCCGGTGAGGATCAGGTTGTCACCTGGCACGGCAACCGGTCGGTCGAATTCGCGGGCAGCATGACGCGGATACGCGAGGGCTGAGATCGTGCCGTCTTTGATCCAGTCGACACGATCGATGTCCATACCGTTGTCGAAGAGCGAGACGGATTCACTCGACGACGTGGTCACCACGAACGGCGCGGATTTCAAGCCGTCGGCGTCCGGGTCCGAGGTCAGAGTCAATCCCAGTGTTCCGAGGGTTTCCCCGATTCGCGTGCCACCTGTCCTCGACAGTGCGGTGTGGCCTTCCTCGGCTCCGCGGCCTTCCATGGTCCACATCAGGTAGATCATGAGGTCTGCAACCGCGGACGGCGGAAGAATTGTTTCGTACCGTCCAGCCGGCAACGCGACCGAGTTTTTTGCCCAGTCGAGACGAGTAGTCAACTGGGACAAAAGATTGGGTATGGAGATGTCGCTGAAGTCGACCGTCCCGGATCCGACCCAGGCGCTGGCGTCGCCGCGTTTGCCGTTGATCTCGACTGAGCCGGTGGGCTGAACGGTGCGGCGGCGAAGGCCGGTAGAGGTTCCGAGCCACGTGGTGTGCAGTTGATGATGCGCAAAGCCGAACAGTTGATCCTGTCCGTCGAAGCCGGCGGAGAGGTCGGCAGCAAGGCGGCTGAAGACAGCGATGTCGGTCAGTGCAGGGCCGGATTCCCATTCAGAATCTGCTGGACCTGCCGGTACAAGGTCGGAGGCGTCGTCGGCGGGTGTTGCACTTCGGGCGGCGTCCTCGCTTGCCTTTACGACAGTCTGGATCTGCGCGGGATCGACACTGCTGGAACTCACTGTCCCGACACGGGCGGTGTCACCGTCCCGAACGATCGAGATGACGGTCCAGGTCCGAGACAGTGAGACACCGTTCGTGGTCATGGAGTTGTTGGCCCACCGCAACGACGCTTCGCTGGCGTCGGTGACGATGACGATCGACTCGTCGACGGTTCGCGCGGCCAGCGCGCGGTCCACTACCTGCTGCGCCGTGATCACTGCTGGGCCTCCGAACGGGTGTTGAGGATGTTGACGCCGCGGAACAAAGCGGACGGGCATCCGTGACTGACAGCGGCGACCTGCCCGGGTTGCGCCTTGCCGCAATTGAATGCGCCGCCGAGTTTCCACGTCGACGCTCCGCCTACAGCTTCCATCGAGCCCCAGAAGTCGGTGGTGGTGGCCTGGTAAGCGACTTCGCGGACCTGGCCGTCGAGTTTGCCGTCCCGGATTTTGAAGAACCGCTGACCCGTGAACTGGAAGTTGTAGCGCTGCATGTCGATTGACCACGACTTGTCTCCGACGATGTAGATGCCGTCTTCGACTCTCGAGATCAAGTCGGCCGTCGACGTGTCGGTCTCCGGATCGGCGGCGAGGGAAACGTTGGCCATGCGCTGGATGGGAACGTGGTGCGGCGAATCGGCGTACGAGCACCCGTTGGAGCGCTCCAGGCCCAGGCGAGGTGCAAACGCGCGGTCGAGTTGATATCCGACCAGCGTGCCGTCTGCGACCAAGTCCCAGCGCTGGGCGGCGACGCCGTCGTCGTCATAGCCGACGCTGGCCAGTCCGTGTGCGACGTTGCGGTCGGCCGTGACGTGCATGATGTCGGTGCCGTACTTCAGTGTGCCGAGCTTGTCGGGGGTCGCGAAGGAGGTGCCGGCATAGGCGGCTTCGTATCCGATTGCCCGATCGTATTCGGTTGCGTGCCCGATGGATTCGTGAATGGTGAGCCACAGGTTGGTCGGGTCGATCACGAGGTCTGTCGGGCCAGGTGTGACCGACGGCGCCTTGACCTTCTCGGTGAGCCACTGCGGGATCTGCGCCAGCTCCTCAGCCCAGTCCCACGTGCTACCGGTGCCGAGATACTCCCAACCCCGCGCGACCGGCGGCGCCAAAGTACGCATCGACTCGAAGCTGCCCGCTGATTTGTCGACGGCTGTTGCCTCGATTTCGGGATGCAGTCGCACCCGTTGCTGGGTAATCGACGAGCCCGCCATATCGGCGTAGAACGTCTGCTCCTTGACCTGGAGAACCCCAGCGGTGACGTGGTCGACGCCGTCGGACGCCTGAAGTCGGCCCGAGTAGTCCAGGAGAAGATCGACCTTGTCGGACGTCGGAGTGGTGAACGGATCTATCTCGTACGGAGACACCCACGTGGCGTCGGCGTAGATCGGTTCGTCGGCAAGAGTCACCGGATCGCGATTGAGTGATCGCAACGCCCTCGCCACCTCGACGGCTTGTCGTGCCAACGACGACGCAACAGCGGGTGACACCTCGGCGTGGGAGGCAAATCCCCAGGTTCCGTCGACGATCACGCGGACAGCCACACCCACTTCGTCGCTGTCCGAAACCGATTGAACTTTGCCGTCGCGCAACCGGATCGACTGAGTGAGCAACCGGTGTACACGTACATCCGCATGCTCGGCTCCGGCGGCGCGCGCTGCGGACAGCGCGGCGTCCGCTACTGCCTTCAGAGGGAGGGCGAGGAAATCTGCATCGACATCTCGGGTGACGGTCACCGTCATGACGCTAGCCGAACTGCTGCCACCCCAGGCGAATCACCATGGCAATCACAACAACCAGCAGTGTGATCCGGACAAAACCGGAGCCTTTACTCAGCGCCATACGCGAACCGACGACCGCGCCGAGAACATTGCACACGGCCATCGCCAATCCCAAGCTCCACCACACGTGGCCGGTGACGGCAAAGTACGTCAACGCGCCGAAGTTGGAACCGAGATTGATGACCTTGGCCATCGCCGCGCTGCGGACGAACTCCGTTCCGAGGAACGTCGCGAAGCTGATGATCAGGAACGTGCCTGTGCCTGGGCCGAGTAAACCGTCGTAAAGCCCGATGAGTCCCGCCGACAGCAAGATCACCAGAGCCGACTTGCGTTGAGTCGGGCGGTGCGTGGCGAGCGTCGTACCCAGGCTCGGACGCATCGTGACGAACACGGCGACGGCCACCAGGACAACCATCACGATCGGAATGAAGTACTTTTTGTCGATCAACGACACTGCCGCCGCGCCACACGCTGCAGTAATCGCGGCCAAGATCGCCGCCGGGATCAACTGTCGCCATTGCATCGGAATCCGGCGTGAGAACGTCCACACCGCAGCGCTGGTCCCGGTGAACGCGGTGAGCTTGTTGGTAGCCAATGCGGCCTGCGGCGTCAACTGGGGTGCAACCAGGAACAGTGCCGGCAGCAGAATCAGCCCGCCGCCGCCGACAACGGCATCAACCCATCCGGCCGCCGTCGCCGCCGTCATGAGCAGGCCCCAGTCCGCAATATCCACGGCGGTGACTCTCTCACAGAGTGAGCGGTGATGCGGTGACGGTGTGGGAGTCTTGATCGCATGAGGAGGTTCAGCCTGTGGCTGCGAGGCAAGCCGATGATCGCCGACGGCGCGTTGGCGTTGCTGTTCTTTGCCCTGGAGATCGTCTCGTACATAGGCTCTGAGCGCGAGGAACATTGGCAACAGCTGGCGCTCGGATTCCTGATCTGCCTTCCCGTCCTCTGGCGTCGTAAGTACCCGCGAGTGTCTGCGGTGGCGATCCTCCTGATGTCGTTCACCAGTACTTTTCTCATGTGGATGAGTGGGAATGCATCAGTCGAACATCCCGGGTTGCTGGCGTTAGGCGTAGCTCTCTACACGCTGGTCGTGTACGTGGACCGGCGCACCGCCGCGATTTACCTCGGCTTTCTCCTCATCGACTCGACTCTGGCGATGCTTGTGGTGCGAACAGACATCGTCCTGGATCTCATCGTTACCGCAATGCTGTTTGCCCTGGCTTGGATCAGCGCCGAATTTGTCAGTGCCAGACGCGCGTATGACGAAGAAGTGGCGGCACGACTGGAGGTGGCCGAATACGACCGCGACCGCCGGGCCGAGGAAGCCGTTGCCGCGGAGCGAACACGCATCGCGCGCGAATTGCACGACGTCGTTGCCCACGCGGTGAGCGTGATGATCGTCCAAGCCGACGGGGCGAGCTATGCCGTCGACACGAATCCGGCGCTAGCGAAGAAAGCGCTTGGCAACATCTCGAGCACAGGGCGAGACGCGCTGGCAGAACTACGACGCACGGTCTCGCTGTTGCGCACCGAAGTCAACAACGACGCGATGCCACAACATGGTTCTGCGGGCATCGCGAAGGTTGTGGAGATGATGCGTGCGACGGGTTTGAACGTACGACTGGAGTTGACGGGCGAACTCGACGACATCACGCCGTCCGTGAGTTTGGGTATTCACCGGATCGTTCAGGAGTCACTGACCAACGTGCTGCGTCACGGCGGCGACAGTCCGAAAGCGCGAGTTACCGTGCGCCGCACCGACACCGCAGTCCTGGTGGAAGTCATCGACAAGGGGACGGCGACGTCTGCTTTCACAGGTGGTTCCGGCAACGGCTTGGTCGGAATGCGTGAGCGCGTCGCAGTTCTGCAGGGAACTCTCGAGACCGGTCGACGCCCGGACGGCAGCTGGCGTGTGTACGCCGAGCTTCCCCTCGCGATCCAGGATTGACCGACCGGGCAGGCGCGGTTTCCGACTTCCGACACGGCTGAAGTTGTCCAGGCTCACCTGCAGAACGTGACGCGACGGGTTTCGCATTCAACCGGCCTGACCGGTCCATTTGTGCTGCTTGAACGCCACAATACCTCTGGTGAACAGACCATAATTCTTCTCTGCGGAGATTCGAGTCCGCGAAGCTGAACGAACCGTGCGGTGAATCGACGGTTGACATCGCCCCTTCCTGAAAGCAGAATAACTTTCTGTACATCAGAAAAACTATCGAAATGAGGCTTCTCATGCGCGACGCGGATGGCGTTATAGCGAACGTCCGACGAGGCATGCTCCCTGCGCACATCTACAACGACGCAGAGGTTTTCGAGGCTGAGAAGGAGCGGCTGTTCAGCCGCGCATGGATGTTTGTTGCGCACGAGTCGGAATTGCCGCAGGTTGGCGACTACGTTGTGCGCCGCGTCATGGAGAATTCGTTCATCGTCAGCCGTGACCAGTCCGGCGAGATCCACGCGATGTTCAACATGTGCCTGCACCGCGGTATGCAGGTGTGCCGCGCCGAGCAGGGCAATGCCTCGCACTTCCGTTGCCCCTACCACGGCTGGTCGTACAAGAACGACGGCCGCATCGTCGGTATGCCGTTCCACAAAGAGGCATACGGCGGCGAGGAGGGCTTCGCGCGTAAGGGACAGCGACTGCTGCCGGCGCCCAGTCTGGGCATCTACAACGGGCTGATCTTCGTGTCGATGGACCCGGACGCCGAGCCGCTGGAGGACTTCCTCGGCGACTTCAAGTTCTACCTCGACTACTACACCAAGCAGAGCGCGAGCGGCGTCGAGGTTCGCGGACCCCAGCGCTGGCGAGTCAAGGCCAACTGGAAGATCGGCGCCGAGAACTTCGCCGGCGACATGTACCACACGCCGCAGACCCACACGAGCGTCGTCGAGATCGGCCTGTTTCGCGAGCCGAAGGCGGAAAAGCGTAAGGACGGCAACACATACTGGGCGGGCAAAGGCGGCGGCACCACGTACAAGCTGCCCCCGGGAACCTTCGAAGAGAAGATGAACTACGTGGGCTACCCCGACGAAATGGTCGAGCGGATGAAGGAGCAGTGGTCCCAGGAGCAGGTCGACGTCATCGGACGCGACGGCTTCATGATCTCGGCCGCTTCGGTCTTCCCGAATATCAGCCTGGTTCACAACTGGCCGAAGGTCGCTGAAGGCGACGACGTCCTGCCCTTCATCTCCATCCGGCAGTGGCAGCCGATCAGCGCCGACGAGACCGAGGTCCTGTCCTGGTTCGTCGTAGACAAGGAAGCCCCGGAGGAGTTCAAGAAGCTGTCCTACAAGGCCTACCTGATGTGCTTCGGCTCCAGCGGCATGTTCGAGCAGGATGACGTCGAGAACTGGGTTTCTCTGACCAACACTGCCGGTGGGTCGATGGCTCGCCGCCTGCTGCTCAACGGCCGCATGGGCATGCTGCACGACGACAGCCCGGTAGTGCAGCCATTGACGGAGGACGAGTTCTGCGGTCCCGGCGTGGCGCACGTCGGCTACGGCGAATACAACCAGCGGCACCTTCTCAACGAGTGGGCCGACTATCTGGAGAAGCCGGCGCCGGTGACGGAGAACATTCACGTCGGTGCTCCCAATGTCGATGGTGAGTGCAGCAGTGAAACGGCAGCGCAGTGCAGCAGCGAGAAGGCGGAGGTATAACTCATGAGCACCTACATCCCCATCGACTCCGCCAGCTCCCCGCTGGGTCAGGCCGCGTCGAAGACCACCGCCGTTGGCTCCTCACTGGCATTCGACGATCCGCGGCACCTGACCGCGAATCGCTGGCTCGTGGAGGAGACCTACATTCTCGATCGACAGGACTACGACGCCTGGCTCGATACCCTCGCCGAGGACATCCATTACTTCATGCCGATCCGCGTCACCACGGCGCTGGGAACCGGCTATGACACTGCCAAGGACATGGCGCACTTCGACGAGGACAAGTACTCGTTGAGCCGTCGCGTCGCGCGTTTCGACACGGGCCACGCGTGGGCAGAGGATCCGCCCTCACGACTGCGTCACCACTTGTCCAACGTCCGCACCTTCGCGACGGAGAACGAGAACGAACTCGTCGTCGAGTCGGCAGTCCTCTTGTTCCGCAGCCGCGGTGACGTGCTGGAGCCCTCGCTGCTCTCGGTTGGTCGCGTCGACCTGCTGCGTCTCGAGGAGGACGTCTGGCGCCTGGCCCGTCGACACATCGCCGCCGACGAGTCCGTGCTGCGCATGCAGAACTTGGCGGTCTTCCTGTGAAGCTCGCCTGGGAGGGTGAAGCCGAGGACGCCGCAGCGGCAGCCCGGGCGAGTTCCCGGCTCGGCGTGCTGCAGGACCAGCGCGACGGTGAGACCATCGTCGTCGCGAATGAGTTCGCCGACATGCGAATTTCGAAGGTCCACACCCGCAACGGCGTTCGGCTGCTCATCGAATCGCCGAAGTCCGGCCAGTGGATCACTCTCGACGCTCTCGAGCTCGAAGCGCTGACGTGGCAGAACGAAACCACGCTGTCTGCGATGGTCGGGAAACCGTTCCAGTCGCTCCTCGGCACCGAGGACGCCTCGTGACCGGCTGGCTCGACGGTAAGCGTGCGCTTGTCGTCGGGGCGGGCTCCGGCATCGGGCGCGGTGTGGTCGACGCCTTCCTCTCCGAGGGCGCCAAGGTCGGCGTCCTCGAACTCGACACTGCCAAGTGTGAGGCACTTGCGGCCGAGCACCCCGAGGTCGAAGTTGTGCAGGGCGACGCCACCAAGGCTGCCGCGAATGAGGCTGCGGTCGCTGCCGTCGTGGATCGCTTTGGCGGCCTGGATATTCTGGTGAACTGCGTCGGCGTCTTCGACTTCTACCGCAAGCTCGAGAGCATCGACGCCGACATGCTGGATCAGGCGTTCGACGAGATGTTCGCAATCAACGTCAAGTCGCACCTGCACAGCGTCAAGGCCGCGACGCCGGCGCTGCGTGAGTCGGGTGGGTCGATCGTGCTCACAGAGTCGACGTCGGCCTACTACCCAGGCCGCGGCGGAACCCTGTATGTCGCTTCCAAATTCGCCGTACGAGGATTGGTCACCACCCTCGCGTACGAGTTGGCACCGGACATCCGGGTCAACGGCGTGGCCCCTGGCGGCACCCTGGGGACCGATCTGAGCGGGCTTACGACGCTGGGACTGACCGAGAACCGACTCGACGGTCCGGACCGCGCGAAGGAACTCGCCGGCCGTAACCCGTTGGGAGTCGCACTCTCCGGCATCGACCACGCGTGGAGCTACGTCTTCCTCGCCTCCGACCGATCACGCGGCATTTCCGGCCGCGTCGTCCACTCGGATGGCGGCATGGGCATCAAAGTTTAAGAGTCGCACCGCGCGACCTACCGAAAGAAGAACTTGGAAATGGCAATCCTCAAAGCGAACCTCGAACTGTGCCAGGGCTATGCAAACTGCGTGGTCGCGGCGGACGACGTCTACGACATGGACGACGACGGCCTCGTGGTGCTGCTCAAAACCCGAGTGGACGAGTCCGACCGCCAGCGCGTCGAGACCGCAGCGAAGAGCTGCCCCGCCAACGCCCTCTGGCTGGAGGAAGAGTGAGCGGCGGGGTTCTTGTCGTCGGCGGCTCGGTCGGCGGTATCCGTACGGCCCGGGCGTTGCGCAATGAGGGCTACGCCGGGGCGGTAACAGTCGTGGAGGCCGAGCCGCACTTGCCGTACGACAAGCCGCCGCTGTCGAAGGTTCCGCTCGACGGCGACGCGCACGTGCCACTGCTCACCGCGGCGGAGGCACGAGAGCTCGACATCGAGCTCAGGTTAGGCGCTGTTGCAATCGAAGTGCGGGCGCAGGCCAACCAGCTGGCACTCGCCGACGGCACAGTTCTCGACTACGACGAGCTGGTCATCGCTACCGGCGCCGCGGCTCGGCCCTCGCCGTGGAGCGGCCCTGGTATCCATGTACTTCGCACTCTTGCCGACGCTCGTGCGCTGCGCGAGAGTCTGCACGGCGCGAGCCGTCTCCTCGTCGTCGGTGCCGGGTTCATCGGTGCGGAAGTCGCGTCACTCGCGCGCAAGCAGGGCATCGACGTCACGATTGTCGATCCCGCCCCTGTCCCGATGGCCCGTATTGTCGGCACTGAACTGGGAGAACGACTGTCGGACCTGCATCGGGTGCATGGTGTGGAGGCCAAATTCGGCACCACCGTCAGCGCACTCGACTGCGTAGACGACAGTCTGCGCGCGACGCTTTCCGACGGCTCAGAATTTCCCGTCGACGCTGTCGTGGTGGGAATTGGTGCGGTTCTGGAACTCGGGTGGTTGGAGTCGTCAGGCCTGACGCTCGACGACGGTGTCGTGTGTGACGAATACGGCCGCACTCCCGACTTTGCGAACATCCACGCTGTCGGTGACATTTCGAAGTGGTACCAACCGCGGCTCGGCACGTCGGCGCGGGTCGAACACTGGACCAACGCTGTCGAGCAAGCAAACACGGTGGCCCACAACATTGTTCACGCGGATGATCTGCTCGCGCACGACCCGGTGGCCTATGTGTGGAGCGATCAGTACGACTGGAAGATTCAGTTGTTCGGAACCCGTGACGTTGCGGCAGACCCGCTAGTGGTGGAACAGTCCGACCCGCTGCGTTTGGCAGCGATCTGGCAGGACTCCGAGGGCCGGGCAAGCGGCGGTTTTACCGTCAACTGGCCCAAGGCGTCGGTCCAGCTGCGGCGGACTATCGCTGCCGGCGGACCCGCCGATGCGGTGCACGCGCAGCTTTCGACTCCGGCGGTGAAGCGATGATGTCCGGGGAATTGGATGAACTACGGCATCTGGTGGCGGAGGGCTGCCGAGTTTTGGCGGCTCGTCAACTGGCGCCCGGCATTCTCGGGCACATCAGCTACCGGATCGACGAGACCAGGCTGCTGGTTCGGTGCCGCGGCGCCCAAGAGCGCGGGCTGGCGCACACGACGCCACAAGATATTCGGTTGGTCGAATTGACCGGTGAGCCAGGCGCTCCCGGCGAACTCGACGGCTATACCGTGCCGTACGAGCTGCCTCTTCACAGCCGGGTTCTCATGCGTCGCCCCGATGTCATGTCGGTGGTGCACGCGCACCCCGCCAACGTAGTGGCGGCCGATCTCGCCGGGCTGACAATCCTGCCCATTGTCGGCGCCTATGACATCCCGGGGGCCGTGCTGGCACATGGGGGAGTGCCTGTATTCCCCAGGGCCGCTTTGATTCACAACTCTGCGCTTGGCGACGATGTCGCTGATTCCCTGGGCGAGCGGCCAGTGGTCCTCATGCGCGGACACGGACTCACGTCCACCGGCACCTCGGTGCAGGAGGCGGTTCTTCGCGCAATCTCCGTCGACACGATCGCGTCACTGTCGTTGTCCATCGTCTCGGCGGGCGGCACGTTGAAACCGATCAGCGCGCAGGACCTGGCCGACCTGCCGAACCTGGGCTCCAGTCTCAATCTGGGTGCCTCGTGGCGCCACGAGGTGTCCCGACTCGAATAGAATCGCCAAGATCCCTCGCCGGTGTTCACACTGGTGGGGGCTTCTTTGGATGGGCTGAATGCTCACGAAAGCCCCTATTGCCCCGACATCGACGTAGGGCCGTCACGCTCAGAGTCGTCGTGGTTCGGCAACAGACCAGTCGCGCCGCCCTGGCTTCGAGCTTGGGTTGTGTTCGTCGAATTGTCGACTGAATTCTCGAGGGGTACGCGATATCGAAATATGTTGCAGTGAAGTCTATTTCTAATCTCGATATCAAAGTCACAAGAGGCTGGACAGTCAATAGCCGTAGATCCGGCAGATCAGTTCAACTCCGGAAGTTGATAGTCCCGATTCGGCGCTCCGATCCGTGGCCCTGAATGGGAAGGAGGTCGCCTGCCTCGCTCGTTGGCGGGTGGCGGCATCGATCATGCTCGATGACAACCGGTTTCGGAGGGAGTGATCGGAGGCTTCCGACTTCACCTGATCGCGGGCGAGCGTGAGTGGAACACTCTCCGGGAGGTGCGCGTTTCGAATTCGGGCAGCAGTTGACTGTGTATCGACCGACTGGCCAGAGGGGCGTCGATGTAGGGGCAGCCTCGATCAAGGCTGTTACTCGCATTGAGGCAGCGACAGTCTTTGTATGCAGAAGTGCGCCATATTGCGCGGTATATCGAACAATAGGGAAAGATTGTGTACAATTCCGCCAGGGCTGGATCTTGGCGCACCCTGTTTTGATCCTGGTCGGCAAATGGCCTGTGTCACGGACTGGGTAGCCGGAACCGGCTCGGCTTCGGCGTTGATCCAGCCGCGTGGATTCTGAGTGCCTCATCTGCTTGTTCGGCAGAAGTAGTCTCTGCACAGAGAAATTGAGCTCTATTTCTGCTGCTTAAATGATTTACGTTCTAAGCTTAGCGATCGATAGATTGCCCTTGACTTGGCGCCATGTATGCCTGTTCAATGCTCAGGACCACAGTTTCAATGTGGGTCAGGTCACAACCCCGAAGGGACGTACTGAAGATGTTGAGGAAAGCTGCTCCAGCCCTCGCAATCGCCACGATGCTCACGTTGACTGCTTGCGGCGGGTCGGCCAGTGGAGACTCCGCAAGTGCGGATGGGGTCAAGACCGGAAAGGGCGTCAGCGACAGCGAGATCAATCTTGCGATCCTCACCGACTACTCCGGGCCACTTGCCCAGCCCGCAACCTCGGGTTCGATCGGCTTGGAAATCAAGCTGGACCAGGTCAACGCCGCGGGCGGGATCTGCGGGCGTCAACTCGTCCTGCACAAGATGGACACCAAATACGACCCTCAGGTCACCACCCAGCAGTATCGCGCCATCGCGAACAAGGTTGTGATGATCCCGCAGCTGATCGGCACGTCCTCGCTGATGGCGGTCAAGGACAGCATCGCGAAAGATGACCTGCCGACCTTCTCGGCATCGCTCAACACAGCAGCACTCAAGCTCGAGGATGTCGCGATCTACACCCCGCCCTTCGAGGTCGAGCTGATCAACGGCCTGGTCTGGGCCGCGCAGAAGGCGGGTGCAAGCGCTACCAACCCGCTCAAGGTCGCCGTCGTCGCACCGGCGGACGAGTACGGCACGGGATACGCAGACTCCGTCAAGTTTGCCGCGGAACAGATCCCCGGCGTCGAGGTCGTCGCCAGCCCGACGTACAGCCCCGCTGACAACGACTTCACCGCTCAGGCCACCGAGTTGAAGAACTCCGGCGCCACGGTCGTGATCCTGGCCAACACCATGGCCCAGACCGCGGGGCTGGTGGGACAGTCCGCCCAGCTCGGTTATTCGCCGCAGTGGATCGGTTACTCGGGCGCCTGGAACGCCGCGCTGGCAAAGCCGCTGGCCGGGTTGACCGACAACTTCTACGTTTCGGCGAGCTACGGAGCGCTGAACGATGACGTTCAGGGCATCAAGGACATGAATGCCGCTCTGGCGCAGTACGCGCCGAACGAGAAGCCGAGCAACTTCCAGGTTGCCGGTTGGTTGAGCGGCACTGCCACCGCGGCGGTGCTGGAAAAGGCCTGCGCGAACAAGGATCTCACCCGTGAAGGTGTTCTGGCCGCGATGCAGGATCTCGACATCGACTTCGGTGGCATCCTGCCGACAGTCAACCTCGGTACCGGCGACTCGATCGTCAGCTACCAGAGCCGGATGAACACCGTAAATGCCGAGGGTCTGCTGATCCCCACCACTGACTGGGCCGAGACCGATCAGGCTCGCGCCTGGGGCGAGGCAAACGGTTTCTGATCGACGCACTTCGGCGCCCGTCACAGGACGGCGGCGGGCGCCTTGGCGGCGCAACAGGACAAATACTGTTCGACTAAAGGAGTAGAAGGGGCTATGGCGCTCTTCTTGCAGCTCGGCTTCCAGGGGATAGCCCTAGGAATGGTCTACGGACTGATCGCCCTCGGGTTCGTGATCATGTACAAGGGCTCACACACATTCAACTTTGCCCACGGAGAGATCGTGGCGCTAGGCGCCTACACGGTGCTGGCCTTGATGGCCTTCATGCCCTGGGGGCTGGCGTTCCTCTTCGCCGTCGTCATCATGGTGGTTCTCGCGGTCCTGATCGAGGCGGTCTTCTTGCGCCGCATGGTCGGAAAATCTGTTACCACCGTCGTTCTCGCGACGCTGGGTATCTCGATCATGCTTCACCAGGCGATCTTGATGATCTGGGGCGTCGGCACACATGGCTCGGCCGGTCCTGTCGGTTCAGGCACGGTGACTGTCGGCTCGGTAGTGCTGCCGTGGAGTGGCATTGCGACAATCGGCACCTCCGTGGTGGTTCTCGCGGGGCTGGCCTATTTTTTCCAGAAGACACCGTACGGTCTGGCGCTTCGTGCGACCGCCAGTCACCAGGAAGCGGCACTGGCGCAGGGAATCGATGTGCGACGGATGTTCGCACTCTCGTGGGGACTTGCGGCGTTCCTTGCCGTGGTGGCCGGTGTCTTCTTGGCGTCGTTCCCTCGGGTTGTGTCTCCGGCATTGGGTATCGTTGCGCTGCTTGCTATTCCCGCGATCGTGATCGGCGGAATGGACTCGCTGGTCGGTGCGATTGTCGGCGGCCTGATCGTCGGACTGATTCAGGTGATGGGTTCTTACTACCTGTCGGACATCGGGGGCGGCCGACTCCATGAGGTCTTGCCCTACATCGTCATGTTTGCCGTGCTCGTGGTCCGGCCCTACGGACTCTTCGGCAGTAAAAGCATTGAAAGGGTCTGACCGATGACAACAACTCTCGAACCCGCACCCATCGACGACGACACCGCAGGTGTTCCCGCCGAAGTCGTGCGGACCAAGAAGCGAAGCACGCGGGTGTGGGTTGCCGTGTGGGTCGTGGCGATGCTCGTTGTGCCGTGGGTGGTGCAGTCCGATCTCTGGATGGGCGTGGGAATCTTTGCGCTGATCGCGGCGGTCGGCGCACTCGGCATGCAGGTCATCACCGGATTTGCCGGTCAGATCTCGATGGGCCACGCGGTATTCATGGCGATCGGCGCTTACACCTCGGCCTGGCTCGGAGTCGACGAGGGACTCCCAGTCTGGGTGTGGTTGCCCGCAGCCGCTGTAGTTGCCGGACTCGCCGGTGGGGTGGTCGCTCCGGCGGCAGTCCGAATCCGCGGGCTCTACCTGGCGGTTGCGACGTTGGCCCTGATTTTCATCGGCACCTATGTCTGGGAAACCTGGACCAGCCTGAGCGGCGGAGTCAATGGTCGGACGGCCCCTGCGGTGGAGATCAACGGGCAAGACCTGCTGGACGGCTACTGGTCGTCGGGAGGCGAGGAGATCCTGACCTCGTTCCAGGCGTGGTGGTATTTCGCCCTGGCAGTGCTGCTCATCGTCACTGTGCTGACGTGGAACCTCAAGCGTTCGCGCCTAGGTCGCGCCTTCATGGCGGTCCGTGACCGGGACATCGCGGCGGGCGTTGCCGGCATACCTGTGACCAGAACCAAGGTCGTGGCCTTTGTCATCTCTTCGGCGTTCGCCGGTGTCTCCGGTGCGCTGCTCGTGTCCTACATGGGCTACTTCACGCCGAGCCAGTGGACGATGATGGTCTCCGTCGACTTCATCGCGATGGTTGTCATCGGTGGTATGGGCACGGTCGCAGGCGCGATCCTCGGCGCATTCTTCATCAAGGCGATGCCTGAGATGGTGAATGTGCTGTCGCCGTACCTTCCGTTTGTCTCGAAGGACGCGAGCGCCGACGGCGGCGTTACCGCGCCTCTGCTCTCACAGTTCTTGTACGGCCTTGTGATCGTGCTGGTCCTCATCTTCGAGCCCAAAGGATTGCTCGCGCTCTTCAAGCGGCCCATCGACTGGATCCGAGCCCGAATCTCCGGAGGTAGCAAATGAACTCGCTGGTCATCGACAGCCTCAGTGTCCGCTACGGCGCAGCCTCGCTGGCCCTCGAGGATGTGAGCCTGACGGTTCCCCAAGGCCAGATCGTCAGCCTCCTCGGGCCGAACGGTGCGGGCAAGTCGACGTTGATGCGGGCGGTGTCGGGTCTGCTCGGCGTGCACGGCGGCACCGTTGCCTCGGGCAGGGTCGAACTGCTGGGCAACGACGTCACCAACGAGCGCTCGTCGAAGCGCGTGAAACTCGGCCTCGCGCAGGCCCTCGAGGGTCGACAGGTGTTCCCTGGACTCACCGTTGCCGAGAATCTCGCGAGCGGCGCTTTCGTCCGTCGCTATCGCAAGGCCCAGGAACTCGAAGCGCGTGAGCGGGTGCTGCACCACTTCCCGCGTCTGGGTGACCTGATGCAGCGCAAAGCCGGATACCTCTCGGGCGGAGAGCAGCAGATGCTCGCGATCGGTCGGGCGATGATGTCCCAGCCGAAGGTGCTTCTGCTCGACGAGCCGAGCCTCGGCCTGGCACCGAAAATCGTTGCTGATGTCCGAGACGTGATCGTCGACATCAACAAGGAAGGGACCTCCATCCTGTTGGTGGAACAGAACGCGGCAATGGCGATGGCAATTGCGCAGTACGGATATGTCCTCGAAGGTGGCCGCGTCGTCAAGGAGGGCAAGGCGGAGGACCTGCGCGGCGACGCAGAAATCGCAGAGCTGTACCTGGGTGCTTCGGCAGTGGGCGCAGCTGAGCGGCCGGCACAGGCCACGGGAATCGATACCGAAGGGGTGATCCAGCATGTCTGATCCGCGTGCCGATCTGTTGGAGATCAACGATCTGTCCCTGAGCTTCGCCGGGGTAAAAGCCATTGACGGCGTGAGCTTTTCGATCGCCGAGGGCGAACTGTTCTCCGTCATCGGCCCGAACGGTGCGGGCAAGTCCTCGCTGTTCAACTGCATCTCCGGTGTCTACGCACCACAGTCCGGTTCCGTGCGCTTCGCGGGAGCCGAAATCCTGGGCTTGCAGGCGCACAAGATCGCGAAAAAGGGCATCGCCCGGACCTTCCAGAACGTGGAGGTCTTTCCCGCGATGACGGTGCTGGACAACCTCTTGCTTTCGCGGCACAACGCGATGCGCGCGGGAGCCTTGGAGAACATGCTGTGGCTGGGCCGCGCAGCGCGGGAGGAGAAGGCCGCGGTGGAAAAGGTTCGCGAGGTCGCTGCGCTGATGAACATCGAGCACCTGGCAGACACCCCTGTCGGATCACTACCGCACGGCACGCAGAAGCGCATCGAGTTGGCGCGAGCACTTGCGATGGAACCGCGGCTGATCATGCTCGACGAGCCCGTCGCCGGCATGAATCACGACGAGTCCGCCGAGATGACGGAAACCATTGTGCAGGTGAACCGAGATCTCGGCGTTGCCATTTTGCTCGTCGAGCACGACATGAAGATGGTCATGGGCATCTCGAACCGCGTCTGTGTTCTCAACTTCGGTCAACGAATCGCCCTCGGCAAGCCCGCCGACGTTATCCGCGACGACGCTGTCGTCGCGGCCTATCTGGGAGCTGCATGATGAAAGACGGAAAATTTGTAATCTGCGCGATTGCAGGCAGTCTCCGCGCAGACTCGTGGAATCGCAAACTTCTCGAGGCGACGGCGGCAATGGCGCCGGACGACGTCGAGGTGCGGATCACGAAGCTGCTGGGCGAGATCCCGATGCTCAACGAAGACGATTTCGGTAACGAGGCGAACAGCGTCCATGCGCTGCGCGCCGAGGTCGAAGCCGCTGATGCCCTGCTCATCGCGACACCCGAATACAACGGCGGCATCCCTGGTGTTCTGAAGAACGCACTCGACTGGCTCTCACTTCCACTCGGACGCTCGGTGCTCGAGCGTAAGCCGGTGGCGCTGATGGGCGCGACGCCTGGCCGCCTCGGCACAGCGCGCAGCCAGTTCGAATTGCGTCACACCTTCGTCTTCTCGCGGTCCCCAGTGTTGCCCGGGCCGGAGATTCTCCTCAGCTTTGCCCCCAATCACTTTGACGAGCAAGGCAGATTGACGGATCCCATCGTTCTCGAGCGGGTCGAGTTGATGTTCACGCACCTGAAGAAATACGCAAGTCTCAACGAATACGAGGTTGTCTAACCATGACCGGCACCACCAGCCCGACCGTCCACAAGGAATTTGTCAGCAGCGAGTCACCAGGCGCTAAGCGCGCGGGTGCCGGCGGCTACCCGTGTCAGGGCATTTATTACACGCCGGCCGGTAAGAAGCCGCGCATCGCAATGATCGCTACGCATTACCAGATCGATTTCTCGGAGCACTACATCGCCGAGTTCATGGCTGCGCGAGGTATTGGATTCCTGGGTTGGAATACTCGCTACCGCGGTTACGAGGAACTGTTCAATCTCGACCAGGCTTTGGTCGACATCGGGGTAGGCGTGCGCTGGCTCGAGGAGCACGCAGGTGTGGATCAGGTTATCCTGCTCGGCAATTCCGGAGGCGGCTCGTTGATGGCGGCCTACCAGGCGCAAGCGACCTCGCCGTGCATCCGTCCCGCCCGCGACATGGAACCCGCAGAGGGAATCAACGACCTCATCCCCGGAGCTGCCTACATCTCCCTCGCCGCGCACGGCGGTCGGCCCGACGTGCTGACCGCGTGGCTGGACGCAGCAGTCGTCGACGAAAACGACCCGACTCTGACCGACCCCGAACTTGATCTGTTCAACCCCGAGAACGGTCCGCCGTACTCCGCGGAGTTCATCGAGCGGTACCGCGCTGCGCAGGTTGCCCGCAACCACCGGATCACCGCATGGGCGCAGGAAGAGCTGGCCCGGATTACCGCCGCGGGTTACAACGACCGGCACTTCGGAGTCCCGCGTACGTGGGCTGACCCCCGGATGGTGGACGCGACGCTCGAGCCCAGCAGTCGGCCGGCAGGCGAGTGCTACCGCGGCCCGACTTCGGTGGCCAACCGCGAGGACCGCGGCATCGGTGCCGGGAGCACGCTGCGGAATTGGCTACACATGTGGAGTCTCGAAGAATCGCAGTGCCGTGCGGAAATGCACATGGAGAAAATCACGGTGCCTTCGCTTGTCATCAACCCTGACGGGGACTCGGGTGTGTTCCCCAGCGACGCGGACGCGCTGTTCAATGCCCTCGCGAGCGAGGACAAGTCGCGCAAGGACCTGCCCGGTGATCACTATTTCCAGGAGCCCGGGGCCCGCGCCGCCGTTGCCGAGGTGATGTGCGAGTGGATTGCGGACCGTTTCCCCAAGGCGCAGTGGTGAATACGACCGTGGACATGGATGACCTGACGCGTGCCCGCGAGCAGCACTGGGTCAGTCAGGTCGCGCGGCATGCATTTGAGCGCGGTGAACAGACGGCCGTCGTCTTCGGCGACCGCCGGATTACCTGGGCAGATCTTCAGCAGCGAGTGGATTCCGTCTCCGCCGCCCTCGCCGAGCGCGGCGTGGCGCACGGGGACCGCGTCGCGTTGCTGATGGGCAACCAGGCCGAGTACATCGAGATCATGATCGCCGCCAACCGGATCGGCGCTATCGCCGTGCCGATCAACTTCCGGCTGAGCGTCGGCGAGGTGGCGTTTACGCTCGACAACAGCGGGGCCGTCGTTCTTTTCGTGGACGAGCAGGCGAGCGCCACCGGGATCGCTGCGGCCGCGCAGGCCGCGGGTCCGGTTCAGGTCTTCCAGGTCGGCAGCGAGGGCTCTGACGGCGCATCGGCGTACGACGTTCTCCTCGCACATTCCGGTTCGGGCGGACTGGTCGCGGCGACCGACGAGTGTGAACCAGCGCTGATCATGTACACGTCGGGAACCACCGGACGGCCCAAGGGCGCCGTGCTGACGCATCGCAACTTGGCTGCGCAGTCGGCCACGAACGTGATGGCGTTCCGGTTCGAGATGTACGACGAGGTAAGCCTGTGCGCCGCACCGCTGTTCCACATCGGGACTCTTGGCCTGGTGGCGCCGGCAATCCTGATGGGCGCCACCATGGTTGTCCTTCCGAGCGTCTCGTTCAACGCCGGGGCACTCCTCGACGTCGCCGAATGCGAGCAGGTCACTTCGACATTCCTCGTACCGACTCAGTGGCAGGCGGTCTGCGACGAGCAGGAGCGGTCGCCGCGCGATCTGTCTCGGCTTCGCGTCAGTTCCTGGGGCGCAGCGCCTGCCACCGATTCGCTGCTTCGCAAGATGAGCGAGGTGCTTCCCGGTGCGTCGAGCATTGCGCTGTTCGGGCAGACCGAGATGTCCCCAGTGACATGTGTGCTCGAGGCCAAGGATTCTCGCCGTAAGTTGGGTTCCGTCGGACGCCCGGTACCCGGTGTCTGGGCACGCATAGTCGACGAAAACATGGTGGATGTGCAACCCGGTGAGGTCGGCGAGATCGTCTACCGTGGGCCGGGACTGATGACCGAGTACTGGAACAACCCGGAGGCAACGGCGCAGGCCTTCGCCGGAGGCTGGTTTCACTCCGGTGACCTGGTACGCAAGGACGCCGAGGGCTTCATCTACGTCGTAGATCGTGCGAAGGACATGATCATCTCCGGCGGCGAGAACATATATTGCGCCGAGGTAGAGAATGCACTGGCCGGCCACCCCGGCATCGCCGAGGTTGCAGTGATCGGCCAGGCTCACGAAACATGGGGCGAGACCCCGGTCGCGGTGGTCGCACTGAAACCGGGTGCGGCGGAGTTGACCATCGAGTCGCTGCGTACCTGGGCAGGGGAGAGGTTGGCACGCTACAAGCTTCCGACCAGCCTCGTGCTGGTCGATATCCTGCCGCGAAACGCGTCCGGCAAGGTCACCAAGAATGTTCTGCGCGCTCCTGCCGTTACGCTACCTGCGTGACCGCAAAGGAAGATACAACTGCGAACCGACCGCAGTACCCGATCGAGTCTGTCGACAACGCCCTGCGAATCCTGCTGCTGCTGGGCGAGCGTCGCAGTATCCGGCTGACCGAGGTGAGCGAGTACCTTTCGGTTGCCTCGTCGACCGCGCACCGACTGCTGGCGATGCTTCAGTACCGCGGATTCGTCCGTCAGGTCGAGGGTTCACGGGCTTACGAACCGGGCCCCGCCCTGACGACGATCGCGTTCGCGGTCCTGCGCCAAACAGACGTCAGGGCCCGTGTACATCCAGTGCTCGAACGGCTTTCGGCCAGCCTGGGTGAGACGGTTCATCTGGCTCGCCTCGACGGGAACACGGTGACCTTTGTGGACTCGGTCGAGAGTGCACGAGCGGTGCGCGTGGGGTCCCGCATGGGGATGACCATGCCGGCGCACTGCACATCGTCCGGTAAGGCGCTGCTCGCTACGCTCGATGACCGTGCGGTACGCGAGCTGTACCCCGATGAGAAGCTGAAGGGCCTTACGTCACACTCGATTACCAAGCGGTCGGCGCTTCTGCGCCAGCTCGCGGAGGTCCGCCGGGTCGGGTTTGCCACTAGCAACGAAGAGTCCGAGGATGAAGTTACGTCGGTGTCGGTCTCGCTCGGCGAGTACGGCGGGGCGCGCTACACGTTGAACGTGTCCACGCCCAAGAGCCGGATGTCCGACGTGACCCGTGAAGAGATCGCCGCCGCCCTGGCCCAAGCAGTAGACGAGGTTGCAGCGTTCTTCCTGTGATCTCTGCACGGAGCGAATCTTCCTGCGCAGCAGGGTAGACCAAGGAGTGCAGCCCCGCCGATCCAATCGATCGGCGGGGCTATTTCTTGTGATCAGAACCAACCCGGCCCTGCCACTTTGCTTTTCGGCAAAGGTGACAGGGCCCGCGAAAGGTTACGGCCTAGTCCGAGATCCAGACCTTGTCGAAGAGCGTCAATCCATCCATGCCCGACTTTGCGTCGTGGACGTTAGGTGCCCAGGTAATGAAGTTTGCGCCCGAACCCAAAGGCAGGATCGGCACATCCTCGTTGAGGATCGTCTGCATCTTCTCGAATCCAGCCCGGCGCTCGTCTTCTGTGCCGGCAGTTTGAATCTGAAAGATCACTTCATCCATAGTGGGATTGCTGTAGCCACTGACGTTTTGACTGGATCCAGTCGTGAGCAGGCCTTGAAGGCGCAGGAGCGGGGCGGAGTCGGGCACCGCTGTGCCGGCGACGCTCACGTCGAAGTCATGGGTGACATAAAAAACTTTGGCGATGTCGTTCTTTGTTGCATTGGGCTGGATTTCGACTTCGAAGCCGACATTTTGGAGCAGCGACTGCATCGCCAACGCCAGGTCGGTCGATGCTGGATCTGACAGCGCGGCGAACGTCAGTTTTCCATCGTATCCGTCTGCTTTTGCCTCATCGACGAGCTTGCGAGCGGCCTCGATGTCCGGAGTAGGACCCGGGATCGACCCATGCATAGTGGACCACTCCTGGAACATCTCGAGTCCCGGCGAGTTCAGGCCCTTCCTGGACCGTTCATTGATCACGGTGGGGTCGATCGCTTTCGCAATTGCCTGTCGGACCCGGATATCGTGCGCCGCACGACCTTCCCTGATATTGAGAAGTCCGTTGTCGACCATGCTTACCGGCTCGTAGTAACCGGGGAAATCGGCCCGCATCGTGTCGATGGCCTCGCCTCCCCTCAGATACGCCATCTGCACCTCACCAGCCTTGAGCGCGTCGACCATCGGCTGCTCGCCTTGAAGGTCTACAAACTTGAGTTCGCCAATTCGCGGCTTCCCGCCCCAATAGTCTTCGCGTGGCGCAAGAACGAGTTCAAATCCGGGATTGACGGACTCAACAGTGAATGGGCCAGCTCCGATCGGTTCGACAAATTTCCCGTCTCTGAACGAGTCGGAGTGGGTAATCATGCCAAAACCTGAGGTCAGGAGGGTCGGGAAGTCACTCCACGGATTCTTCAGGTTATACGTCACGGTACTGGGGTCGGTCGCCTCGACAGACCGCACGTTCGCCCGGAACTGATCGCTGTTCGTGGCATTGCCCTCGGTCATACGATTGGTGCTGGCAATAACGGCCGACGCGTCCAGAGTGTCGCCATTGCTGAACGTGACCCCGTCACGAAGTCTGACGGTCCAGGAGAGTCGATCGGGAGCCTCTGTGATCGACTCGGCTAGCTGAGGCACAATTTCTGCGGATTCTGGATCCCATCGCACCAGGACGTCGTAAATGGCAGCCATTTCCGTACCTCCGAGCCAGGCAGACGTCCTGCCCTTGATCGGGTCAAGGGTATTGGTCAGCGAATGCGATGCATAAGTCAAAGTCGCACTTTCCATAGCGCGTCCCTGATCCGACTGCTCGCCAATCACCCCAGCCCTCACGAGCTTTGGCGCGCCAGTGCCATCCGATGAGCCGGCGGAGGACGCGCATCCGGCGGCTAGGAGCCCGCAAGTCGAAATGAGGGCCAAGGCGGTAAGCGTCCGCCGATAAGTTATTCGCTTCATTGCCATCCTTCGGAGGGTGTGTCTACAGATCTGACTGCGCGTTCACGCTGAGGCTGGGAATTGGATGCCGTCGGCCCCGACGAACCCCAAGGGAGACTCACATCACGTCGAACTTAGCAGAAGTAAGTTCTTTCTGAGAGAAAAATGGGGAGCTGGAGGGGTTGCAGCGGTCTTTTGTGATCTCGGTACCGAATGAATCTTCCTGCGCAGCAAGACAGGACACCAAACAGCCCCGCCGAGGGGATTGGATCGGCGGGGCTGTTTCGTGTGATCACGTTCTATTCAGGCAAAGACCTTGCGGAGTTGGCCTGCGTCCAAATACTCCTCGATACGGCGAACCTTTCCGCTGTCGACAAATACCCGGAAGATCGTGGGGACGTTGACGGTCTTGTCCCCGATAGTCGCCCGGATGACGTGTTGACGCAGGAAGCCGTCCTCGAGGACAGTGCAGCGCGGGTTGTCATAGTGGAACTCGTCGTAGCGCGTGGGAATGCCGGAGAGGATGCGCAGATTGTCCTCACGGGACTGCTCGGCGTTGTCCCAGTTGTGCCAGATTTTCACGTCCGTGTGATAGATCTTGTCGAGGACGGCGACATTGCCGAGAACCAGGGCTCCGAACATCTTCTCGGCGAGATCGAGCATCTCGCTCATTTGGCGGCGCCAGCCGGGGCGCCGAGGCCGCCGTCGGCGGTCCGGGGCGCGTGCTTGACGTCGTCCTCGCGCAATTCGCGAGTCCAGGCCGCGAATTCGAGCAAGATCCCGTCCGGGTCGAAGAAATAGATCGACCGCACGAAGGTCGAGTCGCTCTCTCCGAAACTGATCCCACGCTCGGACATGTCGTGGTTGAGCATCGGTCCGGTCTGGACGCCCTTTGCTTCGAGCTTGGCCTTGTACTCGTCGAACTTGTCGAGCGGGATCTTGAACGAGACGTGATTCATCGAGCCGTGCGCCGACGCGATTTCCTTGCCGATGCCGGGAATGGCCGCGGGCGCCGCGATGCCGGGAGCGTGGGGGGCGGCATCGGCGAACCAGAAGAACGCGATGAACTGGCCGCCGCCCATGTCGAAGAAGAAGTGCTGGCCACCACCAGGCAGGGAGAGCGTCATGGACAGCTTCATGCCCAGGACGTTGGTGTAAAAGTCGACGGTGCGCTCCATGTCCTGGCACACCAGCGCCAAGTGACATACGCCGCCGAGTTCAAATTCTGTATTTGTCATTTCACACTCTCTTTGCTTTGTGACGCGCATCGCGCCGCTGCCTCGATTCGACAGTATTCCCAAGTGTTCGGTTCGTCAAGATCTATCGATCGCTAGATGACGAACAGATGGCCGATCGTGATCAATGGTTGCGTGATATTCCTTCGAAGGCCTTGTCGCGGTTCGCATCAGCTGAAGACGACGTCAAGCTGGCCACGGTCGAAGTACTCCTCGATGCGGTGGATCTGCCCGCCCTCGACGTACACGCGTAGGACCGCGGGGACATTGACGGTCTTCTTGCCGACAGTCGCTTTGATGACGTGTTGGCGGAGAAATCCGTCTTCGACGGCGGTGTGGCGGACGTCCACATAGGCAAAAGCGTCGTAGCGGCCGGAGATTCCGGCGAGGGTTGCGAGGTTGTCGTCCCGGGATTGGTCGAGGTTGTCGAAGTTGTGCCAGACGGTCACGTCGTCGCGATAGAAGCCGGCCACCGCGTCGATGTCACCACCCTCGACGGCGTTGAAGAACCGGTCTGCGAACTCGAGGATGTCGCTCATTGCGGTGCTCCTGACTGGACGCCACGGAAGGCGTCGAACTTACGAACAGGGGAAGGGGGACTGTGACGTACATCGCTTATGCGTCCCAGGAGGACCGTATTACCAGCTGTTCGGTTCGTCAAGATCTACCGATCGCTAAATTTCGAACGTCAGCTGACGGATGCGTGCGACAGTGGTTCTATCTCCATGTCATGACAGATCGTCGTCCGCCATAACGGCCGTCCAACCAGGTGGTCGAGTGTCGGCGGGATAGCGTGGTACTCATGGTGCAGGCGGGACGAATCGTTGGAGACGGGCTCGGAGCCAGGATGCGCGCGGCGAGAATCGAGCGCAAGGTCGGGCTCCGTCAGCTAGCTCAACAAATAGGCATGAGTGCGTCCTCGCTGAGCGAGTTCGAGAACGGGAAGAGCCTGCCGGGTGCGGAGCGCCTCGAGGCACTCGCGAAGGCACTCGGGGTAGAGCTTGATCTGCGTCCACCTGAGCCCATCGGACCGCGGTTCGAGGACTGGCGAGACTTTGAACGGTTGGACCTCACCCCGGTCTTTCGGGCGGCGCTGGATGTCTTTGTGGAAGTGGGCTACCACGCTGCGACAGTCAGGATGATTGCCGACCGGTGTGGATTGTCGATGGCTGGCGTCTACTACCACGTGGAAAGCAAGGACGCTCTGCTCACCGAACTGCTGCAGAGCGCGATGGCAGAGCTCATAAGCCGATGCGTGGCTGCAGATGCCGAAGCAGAATCGCCTGATCAGCGTGTGGCCAATCTTGTCGAGTGCGTAATCCTGTTCCACACCCACCGACAGGCCTCGGCCGTGCTCGCGTCCACAGAACTCCGTTCGCTCGACGAGCCTGGCAGGTTGATGCATCTGCAGTTACGACGGCAAGTTCGGGAGATCGTCCAGTCGGCCGTGGAGGCGTGCCGTGATGCGGGGCGAGCCGGAACTGTCCCGGCGACGTCAACCGCCACAGCGATCGTCACGATGTGCGTTGCCGTTGCGGATTGGTACCAACCGGGGATCAGCCCGTCGCCGGTCGAAATCGCGAGGGAGTACGCCGATCTTGCACTGGCCATGGTTGATGCAAGATCTACCGGTGCTCGATGACGCATTCGCTCGCCACCTGACGAGATGGTCGAGAGTGTCGTAGCTGCTTCAGGTTTCGGGCTCATTCCTTGACTAACGCACTTGGCCTATGCAATTCTAGGTGCAGAGAGAGCTTCTGCATTGCAGAATAATGCAACTGATGGGCGTTAAGCCTCACCAAATATCAAGTCCAGGCGGCACGTTCAGGGCTCACGACAACCCGGGATGCAGTTCGCGCATGGAGTCAGCATCCGGACCCTCCTAGGTCGCCCGCACTAGCACTGGACCCGAGGAGTGAATAATGACCACAATTGTCAAGGGACACCCGTCGACGAATGACGACTCGTATCAGCTCAACACGACTACGCTGATCCGCCACTCGGCACGTAACTATCCTGAGCGGGAGATCGTCTACCGCACCGGCGACGGCGGATGGGATCGCTACACATACGCCGACGCCTATGCGCGTATCAAGCGGATTGCGAACGCCCTGACCAATCTCGGTGTAGCACCCGGCGATGTGGTGGGGATCCTGGACTGGAACACCAAGCGGCACTTCGAGCTTTACTGGGCCATTCCCGGCACCGGAGCGGTGATGCTGCAGATGAACCTGCGCCTGGCTCCCGAAGATGTGGGTTACGTCGCGACGCACGGCGGCGCGTCCGTCGTCCTGGTTGACGAGAGTCTGCTGAGCGTCGCGGAGTCGGTGGCACCGTTCGCGCCGGAGATTACCTGGGTGGTGATGTCCGACAAGCCTCTCGCAGAGGTTGTCACCACGTTGACGAATGTGCGCCATTTCGAAGACCTGGTAGCGACTGCGTCGCCGGAGATCGACTGGCCGATGATCGACGAGAGCTCCGCCTACAGCGCCTGCTACACGACCGGGACCACCGGTCGGCCAAAGGGCGTCTACTACTCGCATCGAGCGATCTACCTACACACTCTGACGCAGGCCTCGTCCTACGGGATGAGCGCCGCTGACGCGGTCATGCTGATCACGCCGATGTTCCACAGCCAGTCCTGGGGTCTGCCGCAGTCCGCCGTCTACGTCGCAGCCAAAATTGTTCTCCCCGGACGCTATTCGGCAGGGGACACAGACATGCTGGCGGACGTGATGATCGCCGAAGGTGTGACCGTCGCGAACGGTGCGCCGGCGATCTTCCAGCCGATGCTCGACTACATCAAGACGCTTGATGTCAAACCGGACTTCAGCCGGACCCGTCTGCTGTCCGGCGCTACCGAGCCGGCGCTCACACTCATGCGCGGGTTCTACGACTTGACCGGTGCCGACTTTATTCATGCATACGGGGCTACCGAGACTGCCCCGATGGCTTTCGTGAACTACGGCCGTAAGGTCACCTTGCAGGGCAAGGTCACGGAAGACGAATGGTGGAACATCAAGCGCTATCAGGGTCTTCCCGCGGGGGGTGTCGATGTGCGAATCGTCGATCCCGAAGACAACGACTTGCCGCACGACGGCAACAGTCAGGGCGAGGTCCTGCTGCGGGGACCGTGGATCACCGCGCGATACCACAAGCTTGATGACGACGCCGACCGATTCCTGGACGGTTATTGGCGAAGCGGCGACATCGGGACTATCGATGAAAACGGCTACCTCAAGCTAGCGGACCGGCTCAAAGATGTCATCAAGAGTGGCGGCGAATGGATTTCGTCGATCGATATGGAAAACGCAATCATTGCCCACCCCCGGGTCGCCGAGGCCGCAGTGATCGGTGTCGAGCATCCGAAATGGCAGGAACGTCCAGTCGTCATCATGGTGACCACCGACGGTGAGGACGTCGCGCTGGGCGAGGTCCACGCGCTGCTCGAAGGCGCATTCGCCAAGTGGCAACTTCCCGACACGATCCTGTACGTCGACCAACTCCCACGGACCAGTGTCGGCAAGCTGGACAAGAAGGTTATGCGCGTTCAGCACGGTGACCTCTATCGGAGCGTCTAGACGCTGTTGAAACCCGGGCAGTGCGATTTTCGCACTGCCCGGGCTTTGTTGTATCTGTCTGTTACGCAATCTTTTTCGCTGTTCTGGAATATCGGAGTCTATTCTTCACAGTAGAAATGCTTTCTGATAGCCTCGTCACACGAGTCGCCGGTAGTGCCTCACATCACCCATGAATCAAGGAGCGTCAGTTGACCAAGCGGATTGCCTACGTGGAGTTGAAGACCAGTCAGCAGTCGAGTCCGGTCCCCGAGCATCTGATCGCGCCCGGCTACGCCGTCGACTTGGTGCAGACGGAAATCCGGGTAACCCCCGTTGACGCAGCAGACCTACTGCTCTCCGATGTCGCCTACGGGGAGGCCGCGATGCGGGCCGCTCGCAACGGGTACGACGGCGTGCTGATCGGCGGCGTACCGGACTACGGTCTGGCTGCAGTACGCGCGACCACCGATATTCCGGTGGTCGGCAGCGGCGAGGCCAGTCTCCTGGCAGCAGCGGCGCTCGGCGAAAAGTTCAGCATCGTCACGATCTGGCCGGAAACGATGGACTTCGTTTACGATCGCCTCCTTCGTGATAATCCCATTGGGCGGCAGTGCATCTCGGTACGTTACGTCTCGACACACGCCGAGCAGAGCACTCTGGCCGAGGAAGACAACTTCCTCACCCAGATGAAGGCCGGGCGCGAGCACATGATCGAGCGCATCCTTGCCGAAATCGAGCTTGCGGTGAAGGACGGCGCTAAGTCGGTCATCCTGGGCTGCAACTGCATGAGCCCGGTCGCCGAAATCCTCGCTGCCCGCTCGAGTGTCCCCATCGTGGACCCGACCACGGCCGGCTACCGGCAACTCGAGACGATGATCGCGCTCGGCTTGCGCCCGGCACGGGACCCACGGGTGTCACTGTCGGAGCGAGCGGATCTCTTCGCCGAGATGGTGCAGGCTGCGGACCTCTCGCTCGGGGCAGAGCAGGAAGACTGCCCCGTGTGTGTCCTTCACGACGATGGCACCGCGTCGTGTGACCTGCCGGCAAACGTGCCCGCCGAAGTGTAGGGCGGAACCCGAATTCGACGCGGCTCTCCTCGCAGCGGACCCAGGCGAATTGCCCGCACCGACTTCCATCCCATACGAACTAGACAATCCCGACGACGCCAAAGACCTGCGGTCATATTCGACCGCAGGTCTTCCGTGGTTCGGGCACACATCGAGGTCCTGCACACCGAGTTCTACTGAGACCGCGGCTGTCGGGGGGCTATGACAAGATCGGTGACATGACTCAATTCAGGCGAGCGTGCATGGTACGGCGGGCGGTGGGCGCGGAGCACCAACCGTCGCCCCGATCCGTCCTCATCCGGGGGTAGCGGTCGGGGCGCACGAACGTGAAAGGCGCTGCCTTGTCCCGAACTGATTCACACGCACCGCTGTGGGTTCGCATCACTCGCCGTGAGTTGGGTGTCGAACCCGCCCACGATCACCGCGATGGAATCTGCGATCTGCCGCCTACCCCTTCATCCGATTGGTCGCCGCGGTCGCCGGGCACTTGCTATTGGACATTCGCATACACCGGAATCCGGATCTGCTCCTGTTCACTCTGCTACGACAGTGCCGGCCGCCGAAATGATCTCCAGCGGGAACGGCGCAACGCGGCATCTCGAATCTCGGCTGATCTGCGGCGTTGGCGGATCGGAGACGCCGCCGCATTCGACGACATCTCCACGCCTCGTCGCCGCCGCGATTGGTGGTGACGGTGCGACCGTCAGACCAGTGAAGCCTGGTTGTTGAGAACCAGACCAGCTCGGGGCCAGTCGAATCGGAGCAGTTTTCCGGTACTCGACGCGGTCACGAATGCTGTGCGCATGTCGTCACCGCCCCAGCAGATGTTGGTGATGCCTGGGTCGCCGTCGGTGTCGATGCTGAGGAACTCGATCAACTCGCCGTCCGGACTGATCACACAAATGCCGGGCGTAGCCAGCGATGCGACGCAAATGTTGCCGTTGGCTTCGACGCCCAGTGAGTCGAAGTAACGGAAGTCGGGTGATCCCCAGAGGAAGTTGCCCCCGCCGGAGCCGGCGAGCGTACGGCCACCGACGATCTCGCCGGGAGCGGTAACGTCCCACCACCAGACCCGCGCGGTGAACGTCTCACTGACGTAGAGGCGTGTGCCGTCGGGGGAGAGGCCGATTCCGTTGGGGCCATGCATTTCTGAAGCAACGAGGCGGATCGACGAACCGTCGCTCGTGCCGTAGAAGAGGCGGCCGTGATCGTTGCCTCGGTCGTTGCTCTTGCCGTGGTCCGTGAAGTAGAAGCCACCGTGCGCGTCGAAGACGATGTCGTTGGGACCACGGAGCGGGATGCCGTCGCACTCGGTGTACAGGGTCTCGATCTCGCCGGTTTCGAGATCGACAGCTTGAATGCTGCCGCCGGTGTAGTTCTCGGGGGTGCCGCCCGCGAAGACGTAACCATACGCCTCCGTGGCGATCATCCCTCCGCAGTTGGCGATGTATGCGCGGCCGTCTGGGCCGATAGCGGTGCCGTTGGGGCCGCCGCCGACCTCGGCGACCACAGTGTTGGTGCCGTCCGGGGTTACTCGTGTGAGTGTTCCGCGGTGAATCTCGACGACTAGTGCGTCGCCGTTCGGCAGTGCAACCGGGCCCTCCGGAAATTTCAGTCCGGTGGTGACAACTGTGAAAGACATCGGGTGCTCCTCGGTTCGTGTACTGCGGGAGTTGTTGTACTGCTGGCGTGTTGGCGTCAGTTGGATGCGAACTGATCGCGCAGGACGTTCTTGCGGATCTTGCCGCTGACGGTTTGCGGCATTTCGTCGATGAAGATGACCTTGCGGGGCTGCTTGAAGGCGGCGAGTTGCGAGCGGCAGCTGCTGACTACATCGTCCTCGGTCAGCGTGGTGCCGGGCTTGCGGACAACGACGGCAGTGACAACTTCGCCCCACTTGTCGTCGGGAGTTCCGATGACTGCGGCCCCGAGCACATCGGGGTTTGTATAGATCGCGTTCTCGACCTCGCTCGAGTACACGTTCTCACCGCCGGAGATGATCATGTCCTTGGCTCGATCGACGATGTAGAGGAACCCCTCGTCGTCCTGACGGGCGAGGTCGCCGGTGTGGAACCAGCCGCCCTCGAATGTCTGCGCGTTCGCCTCGGGATTACCGAAGTAGCCCTTGGTTACCTGGTCGCCCTTGACGACGATCTCACCGATCGTGCCTGTGGGGCAGTCGTTTCCGAGCGGATCGACGACGCGTACATCTACCAGGGACATCGGCTTGCCGACGGCATCGAGCAGGTGCTCTTCCCCGTGTGCCGCCCTGATGTGTGCAGCCTTGTCGAGCGTGAGCATATTGCCGCCGAGTTCTGTCATGCCCATGCCGGCGTAGACGACGGGCCCGAACCGGTCGATGGTCTGGCGCAACACATCTGCCGGGATTTTCGACGCCCCGTACCCCATCCACTCCAGGCTGCTCAGGTCGTAGTCGTTGATCTTCGGGTGTGTGAGCAGCATTTGCATCATGGTCGGAGCGAATCCGCCACTGGTGACGCGGTTGTCCTGCACCAACTGCATCCATCGCTCCGGGTCCCAGCCCGACATCATCACTACCGAGCCGCCACGGAACTGGTGCAGCGGGGTCAGGTAGCCCGCGATGTGGCACAGGGGCATGGCGTTGAGGAAGCAGGTTTCGGGCTTCGGGTCGTATTCGATCGCCGACTGGATCAACGCGGTGTTGAGGTTGCGATGGCTCAGCCGGGCCCCCTTGGGCTTACCCGTTGTCCCGCTTGTGTACAGGATCCACGCATCATCGTCTTCGCTGATCTGCAATTGCGGGGCAATGGTCGACGCGGACCGGAGGACGTTCTCGTAGGCCGTGAAGCCTGTGGCGGGCTCGCCGATCACGATAATGTGCTCGACGCTCGTGAGCTCGGATCGATAGTCGGCAATTACCTCGAGATACTTCGACTCCACCATCAGCACTCGGGCCCCGGAGTCGTTGAGGATCCAGACCCACTCTTTTGGGTGCAGGCGGTAGTTGAGCAGAGTCAGGACCATGCCTGCAGTCGGGACGCCGTAGTAGGCCTCGATGTACTCGAGATTGTTTTCGGACAGCAGCGCAACTCGATCGCCAGGGGCTGCGAGGCCGCTCAAACCGTTCGCCAGGCGCAGGGCGCGCTGGTGGAGCTCGCCATAGGTCCGGCTATCGGATCCGTCATCCATCGCGAGTGCAGTCTTGTGGGGAAAGCGAGCGGCGTTCCGCCGTAGAAGATCGCTGTACAGCATGTGGGGCTCCAGTCGAAACGAGGCCAAGCGGCCAGTAATTGCACACAATCTAACTCAAGAGTGCCACAGATCACAAGTATGTGCACCATGCGGTCGAAACAAGATGTCCGATAGTCGACAAGTTGAGCGAGGGGCGACTTGAGCGATGATTCCCGTGGTCCGACACTTGAAAAGACATAGCCGAGCAAGTGCATTGCCGCGACTGTCAGCCACGACGGATTGCTTGTGGGTGAGGTTCCGGTCAGGTCCCGATCCATTACCTCGCGGTCGTGCACACTTGTTTGTATACAATAATCGTGGTCGGTGCAGATTTTGCCGAGCAGTGTTCAGACGAAAGGGATTTGCCGTGGAGATCGTGGAGGTGAGCCCGCGCGACGGGCTGCAGAACGAGGCGGTGCACGTTTCGACTGCGGACAAGATTGCGCTGATCGAGCGCGCCATCGCTTCCGGTCTGCGGCGCATCGAGGCCACCAGCTTTGTGCATCCGGCTGCTGTACCGCAGATGGCCGACGCGGAGGCTGTCATGGCAGGGGTGCCGCGTCGTGCCGATGTCTCGTACAGCGGCCTCGTACTCAATCGCCGGGGCTTCGATCGTGCCGTGGCCGCGGGCGTGAACGAGGTGAACTGCGTCGTCGTGGCGTCGGAGACTTTCAGCGAGCGCAATCAGCGAATGTCGGTCGCGGACTCGGTGCATATTGTGCGCGATCTTGTCGACGATGCCCGCGTCGCTGGTGTCGGGATATCGGTCACCATCGCAACCGCATTCGGTTGTCCGTTCGAGGGTGAAGTTTCCGAATCTGCAGTTCTTGCCCTGGTCGAGCAGATAGCTGAGTTGGGAGTGGACGAGATCGCGTTGGCCGACACGATCGGGGTGGGTGTACCCGCCCAAGTCGCCCGACTGTTTTCAGGGACCGCGGCGATCGCGCCGGGAATTCGGTTGCGCGCCCATTTTCACAACACTCGCAACACCGGATATGCCAACGCTGTCGCAGCTATCGACTCGGGGGTGACGGTGCTGGATTCCTCGATCGGCGGGATTGGCGGATGCCCCTTCGCGCCGGACGCCACCGGCAACATTGCGACCGAGGATCTGGTTTATCTCCTCGATCGCAGTGGTATTGCCACGGGCGCTCTGCTGCCCGAGTTGATCGAGGCGTCAGACTGGCTCGGCGGGGTACTCGGCGCTCAGGTTCCCGGCCAGCTCGCCCGGGCCGGCGGTTTCCCAGGCTGAGACGCCGAACAGCTCGTCCACCTCGTCACTACTGGTTGCTGCGAGGTGGGCGAGAAGTACGTCGCGCCCCTGGAGGACGTGTTCGTGCATCAAGGCGGACGCCCGGGGGCCATCGCCGGCGACAATCGCGTCGCGTATGAGCTGATGGAACAAATGTGACCGCTCGGTCTGGGCGCGATCGTATTGGCGGAACGCCTGGAAGACCAACGGAACGTCAGTGGTTCGTTCAAGCAGGCGGCTTAGCCGCTCATGCTTTGCCGCGGCCATGATGGCCCGGTGGATTTGGCTGTTTGCCGTATCCACCGCCCGAACCCGTTCAACGGCGTCGACCGAAGTGAGTGTCAGTGCGAGTGCAAAATCGTCGATGCCCGCGTCGAGAATCTTCTGCGTGGCAGGGTCGATGCGCTCGGCCGCCAATTCAGCGGCGTACGCCTCGAGGCGGGCGCGAAGTCCGTACAAGTCAGACACATCTTCCATCGACAGGGTTCGCACGATGGCTCCCCGGTTTGGCTCGCTGAGCACAAGCCCTTCGGCTTCGAGTCTGCGAAGTGCCTCGCGGACAGGTGTGCGGGACAGCGAGAACTGCTCGGCGATCCGCTGTTCGATCAGCCGCTGGCCGGGCTTGTAGCGTCCTTCGACGATCGCCTGGCGAATTTGAGAGTAGGCGGCCTGACCCGGTGCCTGCGGTGTGGTTGCCACGGTGCCTCTTCGTTGTATGTGGGATTGATGCACAGCAAAGCCTATCCCGTCGACAATACGATTTTTGTATGCAGGAGTGGTGAGTTCCGGGCAGATTATCGATTGAATGTCGCAGATTGTGTACAATTTTGCCATGACTACAACTTCCGGGCCGCTCAGCGGCCTGCGCGTGCTCGAACTGGGAAACTTCATCGCCGGTCCCTTTGCCGGGCAACTCATGGGGGACTACGGGGCTGAGGTACTCAAGATCGAAGCGCCCGGGTCCGGCGACTCGATGCGGCGGTGGGGTGTCACGATGGAAGGCGAAAGCCTGTGGTGGCCTTCGATTGCGCGGAACAAGAAGTCGGTTGCAATCGACCTCCGTCAGCCCGACGGTCGCGAGTTGGTACGCAAACTGGTCGCCGAGGCCGACATCGTACTCGAGAACTTCAGGCCGGGCACGCTTGCGAAGTGGGGGATGGACTACCAGTCACTCGCGGAAATCAACTCACGCATCATCCTTGTTCACGTCTCGGGGTTCGGTCAGAACGGGCCACGCTCGACGGACGCCGGTTTCGGCAGCGTCGGTGAAGCGATGGGTGGAATCCGCCATACGACGGGCAATCCCGGTCTACCCCCGACCCGCGTGGGCATTAGCCTCGGCGACTCGTTGGCGGCACTGTTCGCGGTGATCGGGACCCTTGCCGCAGTCCACGAGCGCTCGGTCAGTGGCCGAGGTCAGGAAGTGGACGTAGCGATCTACGAGGCAGTGGCTGCCCTGATGGAATCGACAATGGCTGACCATGAAATCGGTGGCATCACCCGTGGACGCACCGGATCGGTTCTGCCGCGCGTTGCACCGTCGAATGTGTATCCCACGTCGGACGGAGCCGAGGTGATCATTGCCGCCAATGCCGACACCGTTTTCCGCAGGCTTTGCACTGCAATGGACCGCGCCGAGTTGGCCGATGATCCGAAGTTCGCGGAACACGGGCCGCGAGGCGAGAACATGGCCGAGATCGACGCCATCATCGGTGCTTGGACATCGACGATGAGCGGCGATGTGTTGTTGAAGACCATGGAAGACAGCGGAGTTCCGGCCGGCCGGATCTACACGGCCCCGGACATGCTCGCCGATCCGCACTATGCCGCGCGAGAGATGGTAGTCCGTCTCGTCAACCAGTTCGGTGTTGCAGTTCCCGCCGCAGGCGTTGTACCCAAGTTCTCCCGGTCACAGACTGCACCTCCCGAGCCCGGGCCGGGTTTGGGCGAACATACCCGCGAAGTTCTCGCCGCACTGGCCGGTATCGATGACGGCGAATGGGCCGACTTGCAGTCGGCTGGTACTGCTGTTCAGGCGCGCAGCTGACATGAAGTTCTCGTCTATGTCGTAGATGTCTGGGTGGGGGGGGGGGGGGGCCCCCCCCCCCCCCCCCCCCCCCCCACCCCGTATCAGTCCATCCGGCTAGGGCAGCGCTGCGAGCGCTTCCTGCAGGCCCGGGTAGGTGGGGTCTTCGGCGAGAACTTTCTCGATGTTTTTGCGCGCGGCGGCTTTCCGGTTCTGGGAGAGGTCGACTTGCGCTCGTTCGAGCAGCGCACGATGCCGTACTTCGGAAGCGCGGGAGCGCACCCGCAGTGCTTCCTTGAAGCTTTCGCGTGCGGCCTCGTTGTATCCGAGTTGTGCGAATGCTCGCCCGCGCAGCGCGAACAGCAGTGCGGTGGCGTCGTCTTCGTTGGTGACGCCGTTGGTCAGATCGACGACGTCCTGGTGCCGGTCGGCGGAACTGTAGAGGTCCGCCAACGAAAGTGCTGCGTGGGCTGTGGGGGTCGCGTATTCGACGGTCCAGATCGCGGCGGGGAGGTCGCCGGCGCTTTGGTGCAGTTCGGCGGCGGCGAGGATAAGTACGTCGTCACTGATGCGCAGGGCAGCTGTGACGCCGTGGACGATCTGTACCGGCCACCTGCGTTCGGCGAGGTATCGCTGCACGAACGGATCCGCGGACAGATCGACATGTTGGGCGACGACCCACCCGAGTAGCGAACGCGCTCGTTGGGCGGCGGCAAGGTTGGTGTCGGCGAATTCGAAGTGCAGCAACCCTTCCAATGCTGCGGCGAGGATCCGTATGTTCGGGGCTACGTGCTTGTGGCGTTGGGCAACGCCGACGTAGTCGGCTGGTGTCCGAGAGTGCAGGATCTGGAACAGTTCGCGCTCCCAGGCCGGTGCATGCGGAGGCGGCATCGGTGGTAGGGGCGGTACGGGTGGGAGCTGGGGAACCGGAGCTGCCGCGGCAGTAGGGGTTCGGCGGCGGGGTGCGGTCGACGTACTTGTCGATCGAGATCTGTTGCCGCCGACCGTCGATTGATGCGAGAGCCCAGTACCTGGCGCCGACAGGGTGCGGCTGACGCGGCCGTTGGCGTGCTTGGTGATTCGAGCGCCCTTGACGCCTGCGGAGTAGCCGATGCCGCTGCGACTGACATTGACGCGGACACCGGGGACGATCTGGATGCTTTTGCGGAATCTGAAACCCATGATCGGCTCCTACAGTTCGTATCCGGCAGGGACCGGTGGGTTGGACCAGTTGAGGGGCGGCGGGCCGTTGACTACCGGTGCGGCAGCGGGCTGCGATGTTTGGGCGTCGATGTTGTCGTCGACGGTGACACCGAAATCGCGGGCCAAACCGGCGAGCCCGTCGTGATAGCCCTGACCGACCGCGCGGACCTTCCAGTGGTGGTCACGGCGATAGATTTCGACGGTGACAGCGGCGGTTTCGCTGCTCCAGTCGTCGATGGTGAAAGCGGCCAGTGCGCTGCCGACTGCGTCGTAGACGGCGATGTCGGCCTGTCCGATGTCGGCGAGGGTTGCCGGCGCCGCCGCATCGAGACTGAGGACGATCGCGATGCGCTCGATCTCCGGATCGAGGCGGTGCAGGTCCACGGTGATGCAATCCTCGACGGAAGTTCCCGCACTTCGTTTTCCGGCGTAGTGGGTGGAATCGTCTCGCGACTCGGCCTGGTTGTAGAACACGAAATCGAAGTCACCACGCACCTTCCCGTCGGGGGTGAGCAGGAGTGCTGATAGGTCGGCGTCGATCGCTGGTCTTTGGTGCCATGTGCAGCGCACAGTGACGTCGGCCTGATCGAGTGGGGCATTCTGTCCCTTGCTCAACTGCACGTGATGCGCTCCCTGGTCGTACCGGCTTCAGCTACATCAAATCAGGGGGACCGTCATGATTGCTAACGGGTCGCCGCACGACGACGAGGGTCTCCGGTCGTGATTTCACGACCGGAGACCCTCGTCGTCCGGCAATCTGAGCCCGAGTTTCGATCACACCTGCGGGTCGACGGTTCCCGTCGTCAATGACGGTGCACCTGCGAGCAGCGGGCCGAGATCAGTGATCGCTCCCTCGCCGGCGCGGAACTTGCGGTACTCGGCGTCATGATCGGCCGATTCCCAGGTTTCGATAAATCGCCACGTGGTGGGATTCTTGCTGTCGACGACTGTCTTCACGGAAATGCAACCGGGGAATGCTCGCGTTTCCTCGAGCACTCGCGTCATCACCGTACGTGCGGAGTCGAGGGAATCCGGCTTGAATGAAAGTTCCAGGATGGCAACAAGTTCCATGTTCAGTCCTTACCTAGTAGATGTCCTTGATGAAGACTAGCGGGTCATTCTCCGGCAAGGTCGGCAGAGAGGTCGGCGACTACGACGCCCTCGGGTATTCGGACTTCTTCGATGAGTTCGGGGCGGTCGTCGAATTCGAGTTTCAGAGCCCGGCAGATGGTGGCGTGCATGTCGTACATGCAGGTGATGTACGTCAGTTCCATGATTTGCTTGTCGGACAGGTGCGCCTTGAGGACGGCAAAGACCTCGTCGGGTACGCGGCCGCCGTCGTAGACGAGTCCGTCGGTGTAGGCGAGGACGGCGCGTTCGATGTCGGTGAACAGGTCGCTGATCTGCCAGTGGGGTAGGGCCGCGATTTTCTCCTCGGTCATGCCGAGTGAGCGCATCTGCTTGCAGTGCTGAGAGAAGACGAACTGGCTGCCCCGTGCGTATCCGGCGCGGGCCTGACCTAGTTCGCGCAGGAGCGGGTCGAGGTCTGCGTTGCGATACAGGGCGAATCCTCGTACCGCGTGGCGGAAGACGTCGGGGGATTGGGCGAAGACGGTCCACCAGTCGCCTGGGGTGGCGTGGATGGTGCCGTGATCGACCGCGGGGTCTTTGTCGGCGCCGAACAGGCGGTCGTAGAAGAAGAGGATCTTCTCGTCGGTGACCTCGGCGCGGGGGATTTCACGAAGGCGGGGCATGAGTGGATCCTTTCGGGATGATCAGGAAGCGCTGGGAACGTTGCGGTCTGCGGCAGTCTTCGGCGTGTGTGCGACGTCAGATTCGGTGAATTCCTTGGTCCAGCAAGCGAATTCGAGAAGTACACCATCGGGGTCCTGGAAATAGAATGACCGGACGAAGGTGCCTTCATGGATCTCTCGCGACGCACCCTCCGGGCTGTCGTCGTGGTTGAGCGTGATGCTCAGTGGCACGCCGTCAGCCTTGAGCCGCTTGCGGTACTCGTCGAACTTCTCCGGTGGGACGGCAAACGCGACGTGATTCATCGACCCGACAGCGCTGACGAGCTCATCCCGGTCAGGCAGTCCGGCGGGGGCGGAGATTCCGGGAACTGCGTCGGGTGCATCCGCCAGCCAGAAGAACGCCAGCGTGTCGCCGTTTCCACAATCGAAGAAGAAATGCTGTCCGAGGTTGCCGGGAAGATCGAGCGTCTTGACCAGCGGCATGCCCAGAGTTCCCGAGTAGAAGTCGACGGTGCGCTGCATGTCCGAGCACACAAGCGCGAGATGGTTGATTCCGCGGAATTCGAACTTCGGATTGGTGACGGTCATTGCGGGCCTTTCTGGGGTGAATCGGTGAGAGCGGGACCATAAAGTGACTTGACAGTCATGTCATGTTCTTGGATAGTTTGTCCATGAGTAAGTCATCTGTCAACACCTCACTCAGGGCGGGCGAGGTGGGAGACCGTACGGATTTCTCCGTCCCGGTTATGGCTTGTGTGTTGTAACTGCCTCGAGGAGAATCATTTTCGCATGAAAGACTTCGCAGATCGGTTCTTCGCCGCAGTCTCCGGTGGCGATGAAGCGACACTCACCGAACTGTATGCGCCGGACGCGCGCATCTGGCACAACGACGACGGACAGGAGCAGACCGTCGAGGAGAACCTCCGTACGTTGCGGTGGCTCTCCCGCACTCTCGCAGACTTTCGCTACGAGGACGTCCGACGCTACGTACTGCCAGACGGATTCGCGCAACAGCACGTCGTACGCGGCGCCCTCCCCGGACACGGCCCCCTCGAGGTGCCGGCCAGTCTGTTCGTCCGCGTCGAGAATGGGCGGATCTCTCGGATCGACGAGTACGTCGACTCGGCCGCCACCCGGCCCCTGCAACTCGCTGCTGCCACAAGGAGGCACCCATGACTGTGAACCAACCCGAAGGCGATATCGCCGAACTGCGCACTCGGTTGCGCGCATTCATCGACGACGAGGTGATCCCCGCAGAACCCGTCCTCGCGAAAGAGGACGAGGTTGCACACAAAACACTCGGGCAACTGCGCTCGCGCGCAAAGGAACTGGGCCTGTGGGCGCTCGGGCACCCGGCAGACGTCGGCGGTGGGGGAGTTCCCTTCCTCGACTTCGTGTTCCTCAACGAAGTCATCGGCAGATCCGAATTCGGCCAGCTGGCAGTCGGCTCGGTGTCGATGCAGGACACTCTGATGCTGCACAAGCATGGAACCGAAGAACAGAAGCAGCGATGGATCCCGCCGATCGTCGCGGGGGAGTTCCTGCCGTCGGTCGGTTTGACCGAACCGGACACTGCTGGCTCCGATCCCACGCTGATCGAGACCCACGCGGAACTCGACGGCGACACGTGGGTCATCAACGGGCACAAGTGGTTCACCACCGGGGTGGCAGATGCGGGGTACTGCTCGGTATTCGCTCGAACCGAGCCGGATTCGACGCCGCGGCATTCCCGGATCAGCGCGATCATCGTGCCGACCGACACGCCAGGATTCGAGATCGTCCGCTCGATACCGACCATGGGGCACGATCCCAGCGATCACTACGAGGTTCGTCTCACCGATGTCCGCGTTCCGTCGGCCAACCTCCTCGGCGAACGGGGTAAGGGGTTTGTCGTCGCTCAGGACCGACTGGGCCCCGGCCGGATCTTCCACTGCATGCGCTGGCTCGGCCAGGCGCAGCGTGCATTCGAATTGATGTGTGAGCGCGCGAACACCCGCTACGTACACGGGTCACTGCTCGCCGAGAAGGGCGAAATTCACCGGTACATCGCGGAATCCGCAGCGCAGATACACGCAGCCCGCCTGATGACCCTCGACGCGGCCCGTGTGATGGATGCCGGCGAGGATGCTCGCATCCAGATCGGTCTGGTGAAGTTCTGGGGTGCTCGGATGCTGCACGACGTCGTCGATCGCGCGATCCAGGTGCATGGCGCACTCGGACTGACCTCCGACACACCGCTCGAACGGATGTACCGACAAGCACGTTACGCGCGCGTCTACGACGGTCCGGACGAGGTGCACCGCATGTCGACCGCACGTCGACTGCTGCGCGATCCAGGCGCAGCGCCATGGCTGTGACTCATGCCGCCAGCAGCCTTGGTGACGGAATCCGCGTCGCACTGAGCG
This sequence comes from Rhodococcus globerulus, assembly GCF_019334125.1. Classification (NCBI taxonomy): domain Bacteria; kingdom Bacillati; phylum Actinomycetota; class Actinomycetes; order Mycobacteriales; family Nocardiaceae; genus Rhodococcus; species Rhodococcus globerulus. The sequence goes on along the minus strand of NZ_CP079698.1, from coordinate 935,289 downwards.
ACTCCTTCGGCGACGAGATCACTGTCGGGGAACCCCGACAGTTGACCGGCGGTGCGAGCCGTCAGATCTGGGCGGTCGACGTTCGGGGCGTAGATGGTCAATCGCAGTACGTTGTGCTGCGCCGGGACCCACCCGGGCACGGCGACGCAGACCGGATGCGGGCAGAGGTGGCATGCCTGCGGGCGGCCTCCGCAGTCGGGGTTCCGGTTCCCACCGTCCTCGCATCAGGGGACACGGCACCGGGCATCGATGCTCCGTATCTGGTGATGGACATGATCGTCGGTGAGTCGATCCCGCGGAAATTGCAGCGGGATTCCGAGTTCGACGAGGTGCGGTCTCATCTCGCCGACGCCATGGGTTACGTGCTCGGACAAATTCACCGTGCGGACACCGGCACTCTCGGGATGCTCGACGCCGGCGACCCGCTGGACGCGATCGAGGCCGTGTACCGGGATTTGGAACAACCTCGCCCAGCCGTTGAGGTCGGACTGCGCTGGCTTCGGGAGAATAGGCCTGCCAGGCGCCCGAATGCTCTGGTACACGGCGACTTTCGACTCGGGAACCTGCTTGTCGACGGCGGGGGAATCCGCGGCGTGCTGGACTGGGAACTCGCCCATCTGGGTGATCCGATCGAAGACCTCGGCTGGCTCTGCGTGCGTGCGTGGCGGTTCGGAGCGGAGCCGCCGGTTGCGGGCATCGGTACGCGCGAACAGTTGCTCGACGGTTATGAACGCGCCGCGGGAATCCGGCCGTCCGAAGCTGAACTGCACTGGTGGGAGGCGTACGGCACGCTGCGGTGGTTGGTGCTGAGTCAGTTTCAGTCGCAGCGGCATCTGAGCGGCGCCGAGAACTCGATCGAACTGGCCGCGATCGGGCGGCGAGTGTGTGAGTCGGAGTACGACCTGCTCCTGATTCTCGGTCTGCTCGACAACATCGAGTCGCTACCGGACGACACGGCGCCGTCGGTGCACGACCGTCCGAGCATGTCGGAGATCCTCGAACTGGTCACCGGCACTCTTCGCGATGATGTCGCCCCAGTGCTTGACGGGGCGCATGAACGGGAGCGGTACCTGCTCCGCATCTGCGTCAATCTGCTGGGGATAGCGGGACGGGAGCTCAGTGCCGGAGATCGCACAGGCGAGGTGACGGAATTGCTTGCAGCACTCGATTGCACATCGGAAGCAGATCTTGCCGATCGAATTCGTACCGGCGCCGTCTCGTACGCGGATACGGCCGTCCGCCAGTTGATCTCGACTGCCGTGCTCGCTCGATTGCGGGTGGCGAACCCCCGCCACGTGCTCCGCCCGTCGCAGACCTGATCCCGGACCAGGCTCGACCCCTCCAGCGCTACGTGTCTACGCTGGAGGGGTCGAGCGGGTGTGTCCACCGAGGCAACATGACTTGACAGTCATGTCAGTTTATTGGACACTCACGAGGGTGAGCAAGTCATCTGCCAGTACACCTTCCGTACCGCCACCCGCTGACACCCTGACCGCGCGGGGTCGAAAGACGCGCGACGGTTTGCTCGATGCAGCGCGCAAGGTCTTCGAGGAGGTCGGGTTTCTCGACACCCGAGTCGAGCAGATAGTCCAGGAAGCCTCCGTCTCCTACGGGACGTTCTACCGGTACTTCGAGTCGAAAGACGATGTGTTCCGGGAGTTGAGCATCCGGCTCTTCGAGGACGTACACCGCCGTGAACCTCTCGACTCCGACCTGTCGCCGGCCGCCAGGCTCATCGCAACCAACCGGTTGTACTACCAGGCATATCGCAGAAACGCGAAGTTGATGGCCATCGTCGAGCAGGTCGCGACCTTCAATTCCGAATTTCGCGCACTTCGGCACGAGCATCGTCGACAACTGATCGAGCGAACATCCCGCGCAATCGCTCGTTGGCAGGACCAAGGCCACGTTCGTGAGTCACTCGATCCGGTGATGGCTGCCCGCGCCATGTCCGCGATGGTCGACCACACGCTGTATTTGTGGCTCGTTCAGGGCGACGAAGCAGATGAGGAGATCTTGCTCGATACCCTCGATCAGATGTGCATCGGGGCGCTCGGCCTCGATGTTGCCTCCACATAGCCCTCGCGCATCGATCCTCACGGTGTGGATTCACCGTGAGGATCGATCCGTGGTCACGTGAGCGTCGTGCGCATTAGTCGATCTCGTTGCGGGACAAGGTGTCACCGAAACTCTGCGGCGATGTCCCGGCCGATGATTTCCTTCATGATCTCGGTAGTGCCGCCGTAGATGGTCTGGATCCTGGAGTCGACGTAGGCGCGGCCGATCGGGTACTCCATCATGTACCCGTACCCACCATGCAACTGCACGCAGCGGTCGACAACACGCTTCTGAAGTTCGGTCGCCCACCACTTGCTCATCGACGCATCCACTGCCGTGAGCTCACCGGCATTCAGTGCGAGAACGGCACGGTCGATGTGCGATTCGGTGACCTCGATCTCCGTGCGCATCTCCGCAAGGGCAAACCGGGTGTTCTGCAGATCCCCGATCGGCTTTCCGAATGCCTTTCGCTCGAACACGTAGTTCTTGGTCCACTCGTAGGCAGCGCGGGCAGCCACGATTGCAGACACTGCAATGGAGATCCGCTCGAGCGGCAGGTTCTCCATCAGATGAAGGAATCCCTTTCCTTCGGTACCGAGCAGGTTGTCGGTGCGAACGCGCACGTTCTCGAAGACCAGTTCTGCAGTGTCCTGAGCAGCCAGTCCGACCTTGTGGAGCTTGCGCCCGCGGATGAATCCGGGAGTGTCACGTTCAACGGCAATCAGAGAGAAGCCCCTCGACCCCGCCTCGGGGTCGGTCCGGCACACGACGATCACAAAATCGGAGTGGATCCCATTGGTAATGAACGTCTTCTGGCCGTTGATCACCCACTCGTCGCCGTCCCGTACCGCAGAAGTCCGAACTCCTTGCAGATCCGACCCAGCGCCGGGTTCGGTCATCGCGATTGCGCCGATCACCTCACCACTTGCCATCCGGGGCAGCCAGCGGGCCTTCTGCTCTTCCGTGCCCAGATGCAGGACGTACGGGATGACGATGTCGTCGTGCACGCTCAACCCGGAGCCGAACGATGTAGTGGCCGTGCGGGCGATCTCCTCGAAAACAACATTCCGGAACCGATAGTCGGTGACGCCCGCACCGCCGTACTCTTCGGGAACACTGAGGCCGAGGATGCCGGACGCGCCGGCGGCGAGCCACGCACTGCGGTCGATGAGCCGATCCTCTTCCCACTTCGCGTAGTGAGGTTCGATCTCACGGGCCAGGAATTCGCGGACGGTTGCGCGGTAGTCCTCATGATCGGCTTCGTAGTGCTTGCGTTGCATCGGGTATCTGCCTCAGTCTCGGTGTTGACACGTAGGGTGTTGCTGAAACCCGGCCTGGGCCGGGTGATTGCGTTGTAGCGGAAGGTAACTCGAACAAGGTGGTACGGACGGCAAACCGAACCCCCGTTTAAAGTTCGGGCCGACTGATCGGCACATCCTTACCTGGGGTCGGCCATGAATCTTATCCAGTCACGGCCACCCTATCTAGCGCACGCTAAGTTATTCTAGCGTGCGTTGAATATCTCCGTCGACGCAGTCGGTGGCCCGTCGGCAATCGGACAGTGTCGACGCACCACGACGCTGAATATCACTTGCGACTCTCCCGAGACGAGATGTCGGTAGAACGAAACTGCCCGGTGACCGTCGGATTCGACGGTCACCGGGCAGCGACGCAATACGTAAGGGGTGGGGATCAGCGCAGGTACTGTCCGCACACCGGCCATGCGCCGGCACCCTGACCTGCGAGGACGTTTTCCGCGACACGTTCCTGTTCTGCCTGGCTGGCGGTGTGTGCACTGCCCGAGCCGCCGTAGGCCTGCCACGTGCTCTGACTGAACTGGAGTCCGCCGTAGTAACCATTGCCGGTGTTCGCGCCCCAGTTGCCCGACGATTCGCATTCTGCGACGCCCGACCAGTCGTGGCCCGCAGCAGATGCGGTGCCGGTGCTCAGGCCGAAGACTCCGGCAGTGAGTGCGCCGGCGGTAGCGACGGAAGCAAGGACGCGAGTAACAGTGTTGTTCTTCATGTAAATGAATTCCTTTCAATTTCCGCCAGCGGAGGACGGTGACCGTCTCAGCTCCCACCACAAAGGGATGTTGTCGAATCCGAATCACGGGGTGGGGCTGGCGGTGGCGATCCGGTAATGCCCGGTTGCTTGGGCTCACTCCAAGGTAGGGGACTATCACGGATTGGTCACGGGTAGGCGTGTCGGTGCCTGTTTGTGCAACGTATGTGCATCAGAAGGTGTTATTGCAGGTCGATCGCCGTTATTCGGGCCCGCAAAGCGTTACAGAATTAACCTGAAATGTGATGTATGTCATAGCGATGACGGTCTTCAATGGCCCTAAATATGCCCGTTGAGGGTGAAAAATGACGCGGAATCGACTGTTTCGAGGTTCAAATTTAGTCGACCGACCGACCAGATTTTCGTTGCAGGACAGAAGAATTGGCATGGATCGATCACGTGCGTCCGCAGATGCTTTGGTACGAAGTGTCGCGGCGGCGGAGATTCTCTCGCGGCGACAGGGGCGTGTCCTCGACAGCCGACACGGCTAGAGTTCGTCGCGATCGGTCGATCCGGTCTACCCGTCGACACATCTTTGTCGGACACTAAATCGCACAGATCTGCTGAAATATCCCCAAGGAATGTTGTCAGTTTCCAGAAGACGACTGCACGCTCGGCGAAAGCGTGATCACCGAGTCGTTCCCCTGTCTGACTGCTGAACCTGGAGTCCGGGAATTGACCGGTGTTCCTTTCGAAGCCACTGCGTCCATTAATCGTTTCTTCCTGAGCCACTTAGTGTTGAGACACTTCGTTGATGTTGTGCGGGGATGACCAAGGGGGATGAAGTGTCGAAGTTCGTACGGTTGCTCGACAGTGAGGTCGTTCAGCGATGGGCAGCTACGGTCGCCACAATCGGATTCTCCCTCTCTGTTCTTCCTTCCCGCGTGGGTCAGGCTGCCGAACACCCCTCAGTGTGGAACTGGGTTGTCGTCGTAGTCGTAGTGGGAGGCATCGTTTCCTTCGCGGTTAATGCCGTCGCTATGTGGCGCAAGCGTTTGGCCCGAGGAACCAAGCCTGATCACACGTTTGTTGCACCCGAGGATGTTCCGTTCTTGGATGTGGAGTCGGCGATCGAATCGACAACGGACCGGATCTCGGCGATCAAGGCGTTGCGTGAACAACATCGGGGTCTCGGATTGAAGGTCGCTGCGGATCTCGTCGACGCAGCTCTCGATGAAAGAAGCGAATGACCGGAGCAGCACTCGGTAGCCGCCCGCCGAGCTGACTCGTCCCAGATTCGTTCGGTTCTGGTGCAGTGATCAGTGAGACAGTCCCAGATTCGATCTTGGTCTCAACAGATCAACGCATCGATGGGGCCTTCCATCCTTGTCAGGTGTAAGGCCACATCGTCAGTATGGAGGCGCAGACAGATTGGTCAGCTGCCGAATCAGAATAGGTGGAGTGATCCGAGGGAACCGGTGACGGTGAAGGTGCCCAACCCTGTCGAGGCGTATCTAGTGTCCGTCGACGGCGAAGCGGCGTTCGTTGTTACCCAGGGAGCGGTATTGATGGGCGAACCCGACCTAAGGGCAGCGGCACCTGGCCCTCGATATAGTCGTCATTGCTCTGACCGGGCACGAAGATGTGCGCGCTCACCTTGCTGGCCGAAGAGGATGATCAGCTCAGCAGATGCGTCATCTGCGGTCGAAAACCAGTGCGGGACATGGGTATCGAACTCTGCTGCTTCGCCCGGGGTGAGGACCAGATCCTGGTCTCCGAGAACAAGTCGTACCCGCCCGTTGAGTATGTACAGCCATTCGTACCCTTCGTGCGACGCGAGGGTAGGTGTATCACCGAACCGCGCCGCCGGAATGATGAGCTTGTGGGCCTGTACTCCTCCAGCGCGGCGAGTGAGCGGTAGCCATGTCATCCCGTATCGGGTCACCGGCTGCAGATGAACCCGCGGATCGCCTGTCAACGGGCCGCCGATCAGTTCGTCTACCTGCATCCGGTACGTCCTTGCCAGAGCGAGTAAATGTTCAAGTGTCGGTTGACGATGTCCAGACTCCAGCCGAGAGAGGGTGCTCTCTGAGATCCCGGTGGCTGCGGAGAGGTCGGAGAGAGTGGTTTCGCGTTGCTTGCGAAGGACACGTAGCCGGGGTCCGACCGCGCTGATGGTCTGCTCCAAGTAGGTGCTCAGGTCGGAGTTCATGCCTACATCTTGACAGATCGGCAAGGGAAGTTGTCATCAAGGATCCGGGCAGTTCATATTCATCGTGGAGGTACTCACAATGAACGGACAAGAAATGAATAATCGATCCCGTACCTGGGATGTTGCAGTGATCGGTGGCGGTGCAGCCGGGCTGAGTGCAGCGGTCACACTGGCGCGTTCTCGCCGCTCGGTGATCGTCGTCGATACCGGACGCCCCCGCAACGCGCCTGCTGCGGGAGTGCACAATTTCCTGACTCGGGACGGCATCTCGGCGACAGAGTTGACCGCTGTCGGTAGAGATGAACTGACGTCTTACGGCGGTACGGTGATCTCCGGAAGTGCTGTTGCCGCCGAGCGGACCGATATTGCCTTCACCGTTGATTTGGCCGATGGGCAGAAGGTGAGCGCCCGGAAGCTTCTGGTCGCAACCGGACTCGCCGACACGCTGCCCGACATCGCTGGTCTGCGTGAGCGGTGGGGCCGTGAAGTGCTGCACTGCCCGTACTGCCACGGATGGGAAGTGCGAGACCAGGCCATCGGGGTCCTCGGCACTGGGCCAGGCGCCGTGCACCAGGCACTGATGTTCCGCCAGTTCAGCGAAGACGTCACTTTGTTTCTGCACACAGCTCCGGAGCCAACCGAGCCGCAGTGGGAAGCGCTCGCCGCCCGCGGAGTCTCGGTTGTCGACGGCCACGTAACCGACGTACTCGTCGACAACGATCGCATGTCGGGTGTGCGGTTGGGCTCGGGCGACTCGCGCACCCTCCAGGCATTGGTGGTTGCGCCATTGTTCTTCGCGCACTGCAAGGTGCTCGAGTCACTTGGGCTCAAACCAAGAGAACAGAGAGCGGGTGAGGCGCTCCTCGGTGCCGTATTCGACGCGGATTCGAGCGGAGCTACGGAGGTGCCCGGCGTCTGGGTGGCCGGAAATGTCACCGATATGTATGCCGGAGTTGTCAATTCGGCAGCGGCAGGATTCACCGCAGCGGCGGCGATCAATGCCAACCTCCTCGACGAGGACGTGCGTCGCGGCGTCGGCGATCGTGGTGCCGCTGCCGCCAACTCATCCTCCAACCAGACTGCCCCCACAGCACCTGCTGCATTTTCCGCCGCGGCGGAAGCGGAAGTGTGCGAACGAGTCCTCGGCGAACGACGACACGGATTGTTCACCGAACCGAAGGCATGACAGTGACCAAGCATGTAGATAGCGCTACCGCCCCACACTCCGCAGATGCGTCCGAGTCGTTTTGGGAACCGCACTACCAGAAGAATATTCGACCGTGGACGGGTTTACCCAATGCCGCCCTCGCCGATATCACCGCCGACCTGACTCCTGGATCGGTACTCGATATCGGCTGCGGCGAAGGCGGGGACGCACTCTGGCTCGCAGGCAGAGGGTGGACGGTCACGGCCATCGACGTTTCCGCCACTGTTCTCGAACGTGCGCGCGCCCAAGCTGCCGAACGTGGCCTCACGGCCAACGTGACCTTCGAGAAATACGATGCTTCACAGTCCTTTCCGGACGGATCGTTCGATCTGGTGTCCGCACAGTACTTCCACACCCCGATTGGCATCCCCAGAGAACAGGTCCTCGCCAGAGCAGCAGTGACCGTCGCACTGCAGGGTGTGCTTCTGATCGTCGATCATGCCTCGACGGCCCCCTGGTCGTGGAACCAAGACTCAGACACTCGGTTCCCGACACCACAAGACACCCTGGCAAAGCTCAACCTCGACAACAATCACTGGCAGCCGATGCGCGTCGAAGCAGCACAGCGAACCGCATCAGGGCCTAACGGGCAGACGGCCACCGTTACCGACAACGTCATCGCACTCCGCCGTGTCGACCGTTAGAACTCACTACTCACGCATCGGACTCAGTTCACTCAAACACTGGAACCAGGAACACATCTGGTCGGATGTCGATACGCCACACGCCCCGGGTCGAACTCCCGCATTCTATGGAAATGGAGGGTGTCGCGAGAGATGCGGGCGATCGCGGTCAGGAGTACCTCTTGGAGCTCCGATGGGGGCGCGAATGTGAATCTGACATCCATGTTCCGGTGCGGGTTGTGCGTACCGTCCGTTTGTAGGTGGAGGCTCGGAAGCGGAAGGCACACTGGACGACTCTCCGCTTGCTGAAGTCCCGGTCAGCAAGCGGAGAGTCGAGCGCTGGGCGTATATGCGATCAGCGTCCGCGGCTGGGGAAGCGTGGGGATTCGCGGTTGGCGAAGGCCGCTAGGCCGGCGCGGGCGTCGGCGGAATCGAATGCTTGCTGCCCGTACAGTGCTTCGGCATGAAATGCCGCTTCGAGTGGCATGTCGCCGAGCTGGAGTACGGAGCGTTTGACTACATCGAGTGCGTTGCCGGACAGTGTCGCGAGACGGTCCGCCCACCGCATCGCGGCATCGAGAACATCGTTGGGCTCGACTACCAGGTTCACCAGACCCATGCGGTACGCCGTGCCAGCATCGACACGGTCGCCGAGTAGAAGCAGTTCCATAGCGTGTGCGTATCCGATTTGCCTGGTCAACCGTGCGAGGGTGCCGCCGGCGGGTACAACGCCGATCCCAACTTCGGGCAATGCGAACTGTGCAGTGCGAGAAGACACCCGTAGGTCTGTCGAGAGCATGATCTCGAACCCACCACCGAGCGCGAGTCCATTGATCGCACAGATCACCGGTTTGAACAACCGGGTGTGCTTCTGATGCGCGCCGTCCCAATGCGAGATGTCGAAATAGCCCTCTGCCAGGGCGGGGATCGATTCTGAGAGGTCGGCACCGACGCAGAAGGCCCGATCGCCGGCGCCGGTGAGAACCACCGTGGCGACGGAGTCGTCACACCTGGCTGACTCGAACGCTTCGGCCAGTTCGTCGTACATCGTCAATGTCAATGCGTTGAGCTTGTCCGGGCGGTTGATCGTGACAAGTGCTGTGGGTCCATGTTTTTCATACGTGATCGACATCAGAGTGCTCCTACTGATCGGAGTTTCTCGATGTGCTCGGGACTGTAGCCGGCGAGTGCTTGAAGGACCGGATCGGTGTGTTCGCCGACGAGATTGGCACGACGAGCGGGGGTTGCCGGTGTGACGCCGAGTTTGATCGGTTGCCCGAACATCCGAAGGTGTCCGAACTTGTCGTAGTTCACATCGACGATCATTTCTCGCGCAGCAGTCTGCTCGTCGGTGACGACCTCGTCGATCGTCTTGATCGCCGTCATTGGTACCCTCTCGCCTGCCATATCCTCAAGCTCGCTTCGTGTCCGATCGGCGAACCATTTGTGTAGGAGCGGGCGGACGCGACGCTCGTAGGTGTCGCGGTCGAAACGTTTGACCATGGTGTCGATTTCGGGATCAGTCGCAGCTTCGGGTTCGTTGAACATTTCGCAGGTGATCGCCCAGAACTTGTCAGTGTATCCGCCGAAAAACACATCGCCGTCCTTGCAGGGGAACAACTCGTACGGACGAACGAACGGATGCTCATTGCCGAGACGACCTGCGATCTCCCCGTCGACGGTGTAGTTGACGACCGCTGTTTCGGTCATTGCCACCACACTGTCGACCTGTGCGACATCCACCAACTGCCCCACTCCGTGCTGTTCGGCGTGCCGCAGTGCAGCGAGTGTTCCGATGACACCGAACATGGTCGCCGACAGGTCGCCGATGATGGTGCCGACCCGCAGTGCAGGACGATCGGATTCACCGTTCATCGACCACAACCCGCCAGCGGCTTGGGCGGTGTTGTCGTATGCGGGGCGGCGGCTGAGGGGGCCGGTTTGTCCGTAGCCGGAGATTGCGGTGTACACCAGTCGTGGGTTGATCGCTTGCAAGACGGAGTACCCGAGGCCGAGCTTTTCCATGGTTCCGGGTCGGAAGTTTTCCACGAGGATATCGGCTTTGGCCACGAGATCTTTGAGGACCTGCTTGCCCTCGGGTACAGCGAAGTCGACGGTGATCCCGAGCTTGCCTCGGTTGTATTGCGCGTAGAAGGCGCTGAGTTCCTCGTCCTCGTGTTTCAGGAACGGTGGGAAGGTGCGCGTGTAATCAGGGTCGCGCGGGTTCTCGACCTTGATAACAGTCGCTCCTAAGTCCGCCAATATCTGCGAACAGTACGGTCCTGCAACTACTCTGGAGACATCAAGGACCACCACACCTGAAAGCGCACCGTTTCCTACTTCGCCAGCCAGTAGGGTCTCGGGTGTGCTCATTGCTATGCTCCGATCTTCGACAGGGTGACGCCTTCGACCTTGATCCGGGCGTCGAGTTGGGTGCCGCAGTCCGGGCAGTAGAGCTCTTCGAGGTTCACAGTGCCGATCTCGTTGTTGCGGTGCCGGATACGTACTCCGAGGGCTTCCATGGATTCGGCGGCCACAGAAGTTCGAGCGTGGCAGCCATCTCGCCAGGAGTCAGCCGATCCGAGGTTACCGGTACACGACGGACATTCCCAAAAGCTTCCGTTGCGTGTGGGCGAGACGGGGCCGGAGATCAGATCGTCGCGGACGCTTCGTGTCGGCGTGGTGCCGATCCGTGCAGCGCGCATCTGACTGCGGAGTTCGATCGTTGCGGTGTCGTCAACATTGCCATCTACATTGAGGCCCACACCGTAAACGTCGTGTGCAGCGGCGGCCGTGATGTAACGATCGCGTACGTCCTGCGCCACGGTAGTGGCCGAACGGAGGAGTGGATCGCCGTATCCGCCGCCGCCGGCGCACCACTGCACGAACACGTCGCTCTGATGGACTGTCAGACCAGTGTGGTTGATGTCGAGGAGTTGGCGTTCGTCGGAGACGAGGTTGGTCTCTGTAGGGACTACGCCCTCGTCGATGAGCGAGTTGGCGTTGGTGCCGCGCCAGATTTCGTGTCCGCTACCACCTCCGGGAAGTCCGCCTCCGAATCCGTCGGCGGGTACCTGGGCGGTCGGCGAAAACACTGTTTGCACAACCTCTTCGGCTCCGCGAAGCGTCCACGCGAACTCGGCTCCGAGGCCGCCGCGGGTGCGGCCGTGTCCGCCACTGGGCAGAGACAGTCTCTTCCAGAGGTAGTGCACCGGGTAGAGCATTTCGTTCATCTCCACGTCGGGGAGCATGTTGTTGACCTGGGTCATCATGCCGGCGCAGTCCAGGCCGTCCGATTCTGGTTGGGCACCGGCGCCCACGGCGCCGCCGTCCATGTTGAACAGCACGGTGTAGTTGCCGTCGTCGGTGTTACCTGACGAGATGCCTCCGGTCCAGGAGTCTGCCCACACACCCTGGGTGCGATTGCGGATGATCTCGTCCTCGCTGAGGCGGCAGCTCTCGTTGAGCAGTTTCGTCACCACACGGCTGACACGAGCTCCGGTGGTGAGGTGGCCGTTGCTGATGGGGGCGGGAGGAACCGGGTCAACGATACTGCCCCGTCGGGTCTTGACCTCGAATGCGGCGACGACACCTTCGTTGAAGGGAACGTTCCACGCCAGGATCGGGACGATCGCGCTGGCGACGCTGCCGAGCAGTGCTCCGTAAGAGCAGTTGACGAAGCCGCCGGTTTGGTCGCTGGAATCGGTGAAGTCGAACGTGACCTGGTCACCGGACTTGGTCATGACGCAGTGCACGCGGTACAGGTCGTTGTCGTGGCCATTGTGCTCGGTCCACTCTTCCGCTTCCCACCGTCCGTCGGGCAGCTTGGCGATGCGCTCGCGCATCACCTGTTCGGAGAGCTGGAAGCTGAGTTCGGAGTACTCGTGGAAGGTGTCGAGGCCGAACTCGTCGATGGCCTCGAGCATCCGTTGAATGCCGGTGTTGTTGCTCGCTACCAGGCTTCGGACGTCATTCCAGTACAGGACCGGCACACGCACGTTGTTCAGAAGTAGCCGCTTGGTGGACTCGACCGGAGTGCCGGCCTCGAAGACCTTGACTCCTGGTGGAATGCGGACCGCTTCGCTGTAACAGTCCAGTGCGGCGGGTGCGAATCCGCCCGGTGTCATACCGCCGACGTCGACGAGGTGTGCTTGTGACTGCGCCCAGGCGATCAACTGGCCCTTGTAGAACACGGGGGAGATGACGGTGGTGTCCGGCGGATGGCTGGATCCGGAGGTGTGGGGGTCGTTGCAGATGAAGGCGTCGCCCGGCTGCAGTTGCTCATCGCCGATGGTGGCGACCAGGTTGCGGACTGCTACGCCGCCTGAGCCGATGTGGAACTGGACGTAGTCGGAGTAGCTGTAGATGCGGCCGTCCGGGGTGAACAGTGCGGTGTTGAAGTCGCCTGCTTCGGTGATCACAGGTGATCCGCTCGAGCGGATCATCGCGATGCCCATCTCCTCGACAATGGAGTCGAGTCGCATGCGAATCACTTCGAGCGTGACGGGGTCGTACGTGGGCAGTGACGTGTTTGCGTCATGTGTCGTAGTCATGTCAGGTGAACTCTTCCTCGTCAGTTCGAAGCCAGGCGGATCAACAGGTGGTCGGCGCCGTTTTCCACGACTGCGCCTTGCGGGATGAAGATGGTGGTGTCGGGTTCCTCGAGAATGCAGGGACCGTGGAATGGTTCGGTCAGTGCCGTGGCGTTGCGGTGCACGTCGACGGTGATCCGTTCACCGGTCATGGGGTCGACGATCTCGCGTGAATACGCGCTGTGCACGCCTTCGTTCTTGCTCGCCTGTACGTCGAGGACTTCGCTGACGCCAACTGCTCGGACGCGAGCATTCATCAGGACGACTTCTGCTTCCGCCCACGCGGTGCCCAGCCCGAATTCGGCTTCGTAGTCCTCGATGAACCGCTGGCGCAGGACGTCCTTGTCGCTCTCGGTGAAGGCTTCGGCGGGCAGTTTGGTGGTGACCTCGAAGATCTGGCCCGCGAACTTCATGTCGGCTTCGCGGTACAGTTCGCGGCGATCCGCGGCGATACCTTCGGTTTCGAACCAGGCCTGTGCGCGTTCTTCGAGAGCTGCAAATGCGCCTTCGAGTTGGGTGGCGGGCATACCGAAGTCCCACGGTGTGGTCTGCACGATCGAGTAGACGCTGTCGGCGTGCATGAGTCCGTAGGCGGAGAAGACCGCAGCATTGCGCGGAACGATGACCTCGTGAACGCCCGCTTCGGCTGCGATGGCCGCTGCGAAGAGACCGCAGGCGCCGCCGAACGCCACCAGGGAGAAATCTCGAGGATCGTGGCCGCGGTTGACTGTGATCTTGCGCAACGCGTTCGCCATCTGCGAGACGGTCAGGCGGTAGATGCCGTGGGCCGCTTGTTCTGTGGTCAGGTGCAGCGGCTCGCCGACCTCCGCATCGATCGCGGCGCTCGCCTTTGCGGTGTCGAGTTCGACGGTGCCGCCCAGGTAATAGTCCGGGTTGAGCAGCCCCATCGTCAGCGTCGCGTCGGTGACGGTGGGTTTGAGGCCGCCGAGTCCGTAGCACGCGGGCCCGGGAGTCGATCCTGCGCTGTGCGGACCCACTCGTAACAGCGCTCGTTCGTCGACCCAGGCAATAGAGCCGCCACCTGCGCCGATCGATTCGATATCGACAGCTGTCAGGCTGGTGGGCCACTCGCCGACCTGCGCCCGAGGTGAGACCCGGAACTTGCCGTCGACGATGGCTGCCGCGTCGAGGCTGGTACCGCCCATGTCGGCTGTGAGGATCTTGTCGCGGCCCAGTTGTGAGCCGAGCAACCGCGCCCCGGTCACACCGCCGACGGGACCACTGTTGAACATGGCGATGGGAGCTTTGTTGGTTTCTTCGACAGAGAGGAAACCACCGTGGACCTGCATGATCTGCACTCGGCACTGGAGTCCTCGCGCCTTGAGATCCGCTGCAAGATGCCCGAAGTGCGAACTGACAATGGGTTTGACTGCGGCGTCGAGCGTGGTGGTAATCATGCGCTCGTACTCGCGGTACACAGGGGTTAGATCACTCGATGTCGAGTACGGAAGATCTGGATGGTGCTTGTCCAGGTAGCTTCCGACGGCCTGCTCGTGAAGGGGGTTGCGGAATGACCACAGGAAACACACCGCGATCGCTTCGACGCCGGCGGCCAACAGTTCCTCGACTGCTGCTGCGATGTCTTCTTCCTTGATCGGTGCGACGACGACGCCTTGAGAGTCCACTCTCTCATCGATCTCGTAGATGTTCGATCGCGGGAGGATATCGGCGCGTGGGTGCAGTTCGTGGGGATCGCGTTCACTGCCACGAGCTGAGCGGCTGATCCGGAGAGTGTCACGAAATCCGGCTGTGGTCAGCAAACCGACCGGGGCGAATTTGTACTCGTCGACCGCGTTGGTGACGATGGTATTGCCCAGCGCGAACCGGGTGATCTGCGCGAAGAAGTCCGATTCGGAAAGACCCAGACGCTCGCGTAGGACGGCGAGCGCGTTCAAAATTCCGGTGGTGACATCGCGGGTAGAAAAGGCCTTACCCCGAACCGTCCGACCGTCGGCGATGGCAACCGCATCGGTGAACGTTCCACCGACGTCGATACCGACATGTATCTGCATTGCTACTCCTCGTGCATTGGAAAAGATGAGGTGTGGATGTGGATGGGCCCGGGTCGCTTTCGCCTCGACAGAAGAGGGCCGATAGCTGTGTGTTACCCATCACAGTAGGATCAAGCCGGCAGCTAGTCGATGGGGGTTCAACCCACAAACTGATGCAATAAGTGGGGCAATGACACAGTGGGTGAATATTTGCAATATCCGCTATCTTCAGGAAACCGTGGCTACGTCACGTGTTGGACGCAGCATCGGCCTCCGGGGAACCTGGACGGATGCCGCTGCATTACCGGCGGGACCTCGATTGCATCGCGGTTCTGTGTCGATTGGGAGAAACACTGGTGATGGATTCTCGGACCAAGCCCCCTGCACTGGGGATCCTGATCGATGTCGTAGTCGGCAACCTCGCCATCGATTCGCCCGAGGTCGGTGCGTTGTTCGAGCGGTTCCGCGTTCACGCGCCGGAGCGGGCAGCATTCGCCGAGAAAGCACGCCACCATCAAGGGGAGCTCACTCGCCTACAACGGCGAGAACGTGAACTCGGAGTGTTGTTCTCGAGCGCGCGTGAACTCGCCGAACTCCGTGATATCGACGCGCTCCTCGAGCGGTTGGTGAGCCGCGCCCACGAGATGATGGGCACCGATGTCACCTACCTGTCGGAATTCGATCCGGCGACCCGAGAGCTGAACGTACGCAAGACAGTCGGCTCGGTGACGGCGCAGTTTCAACATCTGCGCGTTCCGCCCGGTATGGGATTGGCCAGCCAGGTCGCGAATTCCCGTTCAGCGCAATGGGTTCACAACTACCAGGAGTGGGTCGAGGGGGAACACGAAACGCGCATCGACGACGCGGTCTCGGCCGAGGGAATCGTGTCCATCCTCGGGGTGCCCATGCTGACCGAAGGGCGGGTTCTGGGAGTGCTGTTCGCCGCCACCAGAACTGAGCACACCTTCACGCCGGAGGAGATTGCCATGTTGTCCGCACTCGCAGATCATGCGTCGGTGATACTGCAGACCGCGAACACGCTCGAACGGATCCGCCGTTCCGAAGACGAGGCCCGCACGGCATTGGACCGGCTTACCGAGTACCTGGAAGTGCGGGATCGGTCCAATGTCGTGCACCAGGAACTCATCGACGTACTTCTGGTGGGCGGCGGGTTCGAGCAGGTTTCGGGCACTCTGTCCACTGCGCTCGGTCGCACGGTCACGATCGTCGATCGAGATCTGCACCCGGTCGCGGCCTCGGTGTCGACCTCGACCTCGACCCAGGATTCACTGTCCTTGCCGTCGAGACATTCTTTGCCGTCGAAGGTTCTCGACGCTGTCATGACCAGTCGTACAACCGGGCATTGCGTTCGCGTCGACGACACCAGCACACCGATCGTCGCTGCTATCACCGCAGGCAAACTGTATTTCGGCGCGGTACTGATCAGCGGCGGTGAATCCGATCTCGGGCCGGTCGACGAACGAACTATCGAACGTGCCGCCCAAGTGGGAGCACTGTTGGTGCTGCAGCAGAATGCCGTTGCCGACGCAGATCTGCGTGCCCGCGTGGAGTTGGTCGCCGACCTTCTCGACCCCACACCGGAGCGGCGCCGCGACCTGGATCGGCGTGTGCGTGCACAGAACGTCACTCTCGGCGCGCTCGACTCGGTCGTACTTCTCTCCGTCCCCGCCGACGACCGCGGCGCCGCCGCCCGTGCCGCAACAGGGTTCGTCGGCGATCACGGTCTGGTCGGTGAACATGCCGGGATGGTCGTGGTCATCCTTACCGCCACCTCTCCGTCCGGGATCGCCGCGGACCTGCGTAATTACCTACGAGATACGCTGCACAGTCCGGTGCTGGCGATCACGACACCGACCGCGTCAACCCCGGAGTCCCTTCCTGCCCGCTTCGAATCCGGGCTTCGCACCGCGCGTCTGCTTGCGGCACTCGGGACGACAGACGCTGCGGTCAGTAGCAATGCGTATTTGCCGTACGCGCTGTTATTCGACACAGATGCACGGACCTTGAATGCGTTCATCGACGAGACGATCGGCCCTGTCCGTGACTACGATTCGCGCAAGGGCTCCGACCTGCTCTCGACCCTGCGGGCATTCGTGCGCAACGAAGCTAGCCCCACCAAGACCGCGAGGGCGCTCAACTACCACACCAACACAATTCTGCAGCGTCTTGATCGATTGAAGTCGCTCCTCGGCGACGACTGGCGAAGCGACGAGCACCTGTTTCGGATTTCTGCGGCGGTCCGTCTCGACGAGCTACGTAGGCAGTGATGATCACCCATCAAGTCAGTGAATCTATGGGTTTTCGATACATACCTGCACGCCAAGAACCGTCCTACTGTGTGAAGCGAAGCACATAACAGGGTTGACTTCGGAACAGACTACGTCCGAGCGCCCGCGAGTACGTGGAGGAACGCCAGTGCCCGTCAACAGTCGCATCCCCGGCTTGAAGGACTCGAGCGCGCAGGAGCGCCGCAAGGTTGTCGCCGAGCGGACAGGTCTGTCCGACCTCGACGTTGCCGTCTTCGATCCCGAACAGGGGCTCGGTGTCGAGCAGGCCGATCACATGATCGAGAACGTCGTCGGTGTCATGGGGATCCCGGTGGGTATTGCCACGAACTTCACTGTCAACGGGCGTGACTACCTCGTGCCGATGGCTACCGAGGAGCCGTCGGTGGTTGCGGCCGCCAGCAACGCCGCCCGAATGGCGCGAGTACACGGTGGATTTCACACGTCGAGCACTGATCCGGTCATGCAGGCTCAGATCCAAATCCTGAACTGCCCCGACCCTGAAGCCTCCCGGCTTCGGGTGCTCGAAGCCGGTGCGGAGATCATTGAACTGGCCAATGCCCAAGACCCGATGCTGGTGCGGTTCGGTGGCGGCGCCCGTGAACTCACCGTGCGACTGGTGCCGACCCGCACCGGGGTGCACGTCGTGGTGCACATCCATGTCGATGTGCGAGATGCCATGGGCGCCAACGCCGTTAACACCATGGCCGAGGCAATCGCTCCGCGGCTGGCCGAGATTTCCGGAGGTCGCACGTTGTTGCGGATCCTGACTAACAAGGCGGATCTCCGCATCGCCCGGGTACGAGCAATCTTCGACAAGGAATTGCTCGGCGGCGACGAAGTAGTCGATGATATCGTGCACGCCTCTGCCTTCGCCGAGGCTGACTCCTACCGGGCCGCGACCCACAACAAAGGGATCATGAACGGCATCACGGCCGCCGTGTTGGCCACCGGTAACGACACCCGAGCCGTCGAGGCAGGGTGCCACTCGCATGCCATCTCCGCCGACGGCCGCTACACGGCACTCTCGCACTTCGAGAAGACTGCGGACGGCCATCTCGCGGGCACTCTCGAAGTGCCGATGGCCGTCGGGTTGGTCGGAGGCGCCACCAAGGTCCATCCCGTCGCGCAAGCCGCGGTGAAGATGCTCGGCGTCTCCACCGCCTCGGAGCTGGCAGACGTGATCGTCGCCGTCGGACTCGCACAGAATCTAGGTGCCTGCCGCGCGTTGGCAGCGGAGGGAATCCAACGCGGTCACATGAGCCTGCACGCTCGCACCATCGCCGCGTCCGCTGGCGCCACCAGCGACGAAATCGATCTCGTGGTCAAGAGGCTCATCAACGACAAGAGCATTCGCGTCGAACACGCCGAAAAAGTCCTCGCCGATCTCCGATCCGGGCACTGACATGACTACCTCGTCAGCCGATGGCGATACGGTGTGGCGGCCGGCGCCCCACGAATTCACCGACCCCACACTGCCCAGCGCCGTCCGAGTGTATGAAGTCGGACCCCGTGACGGACTACAAGCCGAATCGGCCACCGTCCCTACCGAGGTCAAGGCCGAGTTCTGCCGTCGCCTGGTCGTTGCCGGTGTCCGATCGCTCGAGGTGACGAGTTTCGTTTCCCCGAAATGGATCCCACAACTCGCCGATGCGGAAGAACTCATGGCGGAACTCGACTTACCGGACACTGTCCGTCAGGTCGTACTGACCCCGAATGTGCGCGGGCTCGAACGTGCGCTCGCCTCAGGTGCTAAAGAGGTCGCCGTATTCGTCAGCGCCACCGAGACTTTCGCCCGCAAGAACCTGAACACCACTATCCTCGGCACGCTCGACAATGCGCACCGGGTAATCGCAGGTGCGCAGTGTGCCGGCGTCGGCACCCGCGGATACATCTCGATGTGCTTCGGGGACCCATGGGAGGGGAAGGTCGATCCTCGCCGCGTCGCCGATATCGCCGCGGAACTGATGGCCATGGGATGCTCGTCGATCTCGCTCGGCGACACGATCGGTGTCGCCACCCCAGGGCATGTCCGTGCGGTGCTCGACGCAGTCTTGGAGAAGGGTGTTCCAGTCGACTCGATTGCGGGGCATTTCCACGACACCTACGGCCAAGCGCTCACCAATGTCTATGCGGCATTGAGGTTGGGGGTCACTGAATTCGACACTGCAGCAGGGGGTTTAGGTAGGTGCCCGTATGCTCGCGGGGCGACGGGCAACCTCGCCACCGAAGAGTTGGTGTGGATGCTCCACGGTCTTGGCATCCGTACAGGTATCGACCTCGATGTACTCACGGACGCCTCGCAATGGATGGCCCTGCATATCGGGCATCCCAGCCCATCTCGCGTAGCAACCGCACTGACCGCAGCCCGCGCTTAGTGTCGTCCTCGATGTCCTCAGATCACTAATATGCGGGTACAAGGGAGCATCGAATGAGTTGTAGGAGCTCCTGAACGGGTTTCCTTCGGGCGCGACGGGTGTGTACACCGAATACTTGTCGGGACTCCTATAGATTGGCCCTGCCATTCCTCGACCTTCCGTCGCTGATCACCGATGGGGTGTCGTGCCGAGTACACCCCATCGGTCAGTCGAAGTTTGGTCGGCGCATTGCTTGGCTCTCCTTTGGTGGAGGCAAGTCCGATCCGCAGCGTTCATCCGAACGTGCAATGGTCCATCGGGAACGCATTCTGGCGCTTGAAGATGTTGTTGTACAACCTGATTCAAGATACTTCGCAGACTCCGATTCGTTGCAAGACCGTAGCAACTCTGACTGCTCTCGGTCCGCTCCACTCAGATCGAGTTTCTCGAAAAGTACGTCGCCGCAGCCTTCGGGCTGTGCCCACAGACGGTGATGGTCACGGCATAACGGCCTGAGGCCCTCGCCGTGCCTGCTTCGACCGCACACCCCAACGTTCAAGGTTTGACGAACCTTCTTTGCAGGATGCAAGTTCGAAGTGTTGATCATCTCCGTTAGTCCGACTTGACGACAGCAGTGGCAGACGTTGGCGTTGCCGAGCGGTGATGAACGGCCGAGTCAACTCGACATAGCAACGGGTGCCTTCGAATGCGCAGCGCGGAAGGAAACACGCTGTGCGAGTTCGTGACGAGAACAATTCGAGGGCAATCGCATGATTCCTTTCGGATAGCGGATGTAAAGACCGTTCTCCAAAAGTGCTCTACGCGAAGGATATTCGAATTCGCATCTCGGCTTCATCGTCGACGCCAATATCCTCGCGCGCAGTTTCTCCGCCCATTGATATGAGCATGAATGACGCTGGAACATCCTGTCCACCAGCCGGACTCCCGAGCGTGGACGCGTTCTGATGACCATACGGGGCAGTGTGAGATCTACCCATTTTCTGTAGCAATTGACGTGCGAATCGCCCGTTCCAAGGGGTGGTTGCCGACCGTAAAGTGACCATTACCACACGGCGGGTGGTCTTCATCGCGACTCATCAGGGTAAATAGACCCAGATGGCTGTACCCCTGCCCCTTGCCAGGAAGTAATTACATGGATGCGACACCGTTGTCCGAGCAAGTCCCTTCATCAGTCGGGAAAGATCAACAGACCGAGACGAACTCTCAGCCAAGTCGTATGCGCGCGATTGTCGCGTCTAGCTTGATCGGTACGACGATCGAGTGGTTCGACTTCTTTGCCTATTCGACCGCTGCGGCGCTGGTTCTGAATGCTCTTTTCTTCCCTACCTACGATCCAGTTGTCGGCACCGTTCTAGCGTTCGGTGGTATCGCAGTCGGCTACTTCGGTAGGCCCCTCGGTTCTGTCGTGTTCGGGCATTTCGGGGACAAGATCGGACGCAAATCAATGCTCGTCATCTCACTTATTGCGATGGGTGGGGCGACGTTTGCGATCGGACTATTGCCCACCTATGAGGCAATCGGTGTTGCAGCACCGATTCTGCTCATGGTCTTGAGGTTCGTTCAGGGATTTGCGCTGGGCGGGGAGTGGGGTGGTGCTGTCTTGATGGTCGTCGAGCACTCACCTGAGAAGAAACGAGGACTGTTCGGTAGTGCTCCACAGTCAGGTCTCGCACTCGGTTTGACCCTGTCGACGCTAACCTTTCTGGCGCTCGGGCAACTGCCCGATGATGACTTTGCGAGTTGGGGTTGGCGAATTCCGTTCCTGCTCAGCGCCACACTGGTTATCGTAGGGCTTGTTATTCGACTCAAGATCTCAGAAACCCCAGCCTTCAAAACGCTTCGAGAGTCGGGCACACGAGTCGACATGCCCATCGTTGAGACGCTTCGGAACCATTGGAAGCCG
This sequence comes from Rhodococcus globerulus, assembly GCF_019334125.1. Lineage (NCBI taxonomy): Bacteria > Bacillati > Actinomycetota > Actinomycetes > Mycobacteriales > Nocardiaceae > Rhodococcus > Rhodococcus globerulus. The sequence goes on along the minus strand of NZ_CP079698.1, from coordinate 913,994 downwards.
GTTCTGCTTGCCGCGCTGTGTTTTGCCAATGTGGGTGCGATTTTCTACGCGCTGTTCACATTCAGTATCACCTACGGCACCACATACATCGGGCTCTCCCGCAACACGATGCTCCTGGTCGCTGTCGCCTGCTCGGTCGTGGCTTTCTTCGGGATTCCAGTAGCCGGTGTGTTGTCCGATCGGTTCGGACGTAGGGCTGTGTTCATGACTGGGATCGTGCTAACCATCGTGATCGCCTTCCCCATGTTCTGGCTGATCGACAGTGGAAGTGTTCTATTGACGGTGACCGGTTATTTGCTGGCCACGGTCGGGTTCTGTGCTTCATACGGAACTTTAGGCGTCTTGTACGCGGAGGCGTTCACTGTATCGATTCGCTACACAGGTATGTCTTTGGCATTGGGCATCGGAACGGTTCTCGGATCTGCATTCGTGCCGATCATCTACCTTGAGCTGTTGTCGATCTTCGATGGCTCGTGGGCAATCAGCCTCTATATCGTGTTGACGGGCGTGATTTCGGTGTTCGCGGTTCGAGCTTTGACTGCCGATCAAGGTTGAACCGACGTGGTACGGATGGGCGGTTCGGGCTATCGGATTCCTACCAAGGGGCAGTCGCTCCGTTCTTGGGATAGTAACTTCGAACCCCGGTTAAATCGCCGTGCGACGGTCTTTCTCAGCGGAAAGACGCGATCATGCGCGGCGGTTCCATTCAGGGACGGATGCCTCTATGACGGGTCGGGCGTCGGTGCTGCGAGGTTTCCGCCGGTGCCGACTCGTTCGGTGCCGTCGGGCCCGAGTATCGCTGCGGCCCCGAATCCCATCACGATGACAATCAGGTAGAACATGCTGCACAGTCCGACTGTCCAGCCGATCGAATTCGGGCTGTGCCGGCATCTGGGACAGTGACGAAGCGGATCAGGATGTGTGGCCATGCCGGCGGTGCCGAGTGCAAATGCCAGTGAGTAGGAGACCAGGTTGAGTGCTCCGGTCTGGCCAGAAATCAGACCAGGGAGAGGATCGCGTCGCCCGCTGCCGCATTTTCAGTGGCACCGGAGAGCATTCGGGGCAGGCTGAAACCGAATTTGGTGAGGCACGCCTACGCCGACTCGGTCGCCCTGCGGATACAACCCGGCGATGGCGCCCTGTGTATTCTTCCCGTCTCAGATGTATTCGGATTCAACACGGCGCTGGCGGGTGTACCCGTCGTCAGAGGCCGACAACGAGTGGGGCGTTCACGTCGAGCACCCATTCGTTGAGCGACCCGTCGTACACCCTCACGTTGCGGTACCCGAGCAAAGTGAGGGCGAAGGCGTCCAGGCTCGCCGAGATCCCGCCACCGCAATAGGTGATCACCGGCTCGTCCTGGTCGGCTAGTTCGTCGAATTGTGTTGTCAGTGCAAGAGTTCCGGTCTGAGGGGAGAGCATGTCGGCGGCGGGCACCGAGACAGATCCCGGTATGCGACCAGGACGGCCACGAAAACCGCTGTCTACCTCAGGGTTTTCCGGCGGGAGGGCGCATACGAGCGTTCCGCGTAGTTCTCCGTTGACGACGGCCAGGACATCGGCGCGCTCGACGAAGAACCCGTCGCGTGGCTCTGCGACAAAGATCCCGGCGTCGACCGGCGCTGCGAGCCCTGATTCCAGGGCGTGGCCGGCCGCCTTCCACGCCTGTAGGCCGCCGTCGAGCACTGCGACTCGGTCGTGGCCGAATGAGCGGAACAACCACCACAGGCGTGCAGAGAACGCATTGATGGCATTGTCGTACAGTACTACTCGGGAGTCCGGGCCGATTCCGAGTGCGCGTGCTGCAGTCTGGAATCCGTGGGAATCCGGGCGGGTGAACACCAACTGCGCGTCAGGGGAGGAGAACGCTTCGAGCAGGTCTGCGAATCTTGATCCCGGGATATGCTCGTGTTCGAAGCTTTCTCGGCCGCTGCGCCATTCGACGCCACCGCCGCTACGGGCGACGCTCAGCACAGTGGTGTCGATTGTGATGATGTCGCCTTCCGGCAGTGTTGACGCAAGCCATTCGGCGTCGACGAGTGCGGGTAGTTCGTTGACGAGTGCGGGTAGTTCGTTGACGCTCACGCTGTTTGTCCCGCTAGGTTGTGGGCGCGGCGGCCTGGGTGGTCGATCGGCAGCTGGGGGCCGGTGCCGGTCAGTTTCTCGCGTAGCGTCCTCGCAATTGAATGGTCGGTGGCGGGGATTACGAGTAGTCCGCGTGCGCGTAACTCTGGCACGACGTACTGCACGAAATCGTCCAGGCTGTGCTGGCGCAGCATGTATGCGACGTTGAATCCGTCGACTCCAGTCTCGTCTCGGAACCGTTCGAGCTGGTCGGCGATCTCGGCACCAGTTCCCAACTGCACGTTTCCTTCTCCGCCGAATGCATAGGCGCGTAACAGGTCTCGTTTGGTGAAGCGGCGCCCGGACCGGCTCAGTCGGCGCAGGTAGTCCGCTGTGTGCTGGGATGTCTGTCCCTTGACAGGCAGGTCGTCGAGATTGATCTCGCCGGTATTCGGCAGCGCATCCACGTCGATGCCTGCCCATTGTTTCAGCACGAACCCGGCGCTCCCTTCGTCGTGGTGATCGACGAAGTCCTCGTATTTGCGTTCCGCATCGGCGCGGGTTGGGCCCACCACCGGAATGATGCGAGGGAGGAAGCGCAGGGATTGGGGGTCGCGCCCGTGCTTCTCGGCGCGATTGCGTATGTCCGACACAAGGAACGAGGTTTCCTCTGCGCTTGCGGCGTTGAGGTATACGACCTCGGCGTGAGTTGCCGCGAACTCGCGGCCCCTCTCACTGGATCCGGCTTGGAACAGCACCGGTGTACGTTGCGGAGACGGTGCGAATACGGGAATCCCCTGAACCGAGAATCGAGGGCCGCGGTGGTCGACCGGTCGGACCTTGTCGGAATCGATGTACACGCCACTGGCCGCATCACGGCGCACGGCGTCGTCATCCCAGCTGTCATTCCACAATGCGTAGGCGACGGCGAGGAACTCGTCACCTCGGTCGTAGCGATCGTCATGTTCGAGTAGGTCTGCGAGTCCGTGGTTGAGCGCTGCCTGACGGGCGTTGGTGGTCACCATGTTCCAGCCCACACGGCCGCCGGTGAGGTGATCGAGCGTTGCAAACTTTCGGGCCAGCCGATAGGGGTGGTCATACGTGATCGAGGAGGTGACGACGAACCCGAGTCGCTCTGCTGCCCGCGACATTCCCGGAATCAGGTAGGTCGGGTCGATACGTGGCCCGAACCCCTGACGCAACTGATGTTCGTGTTGGGAGGGTATGTCCGAGCCGATCGAAGGCATGTCGGCGATAAACAGTGCTGCGAAGCCGGCGTCTTGGAGTTGTCGTGCCAGGGCGTTCCAATAGCTGGGCTTCTTGAACAGTTCCGGCTCGAAGTCCGGGTGGTTCCACAAACCGCTGTCGGCGGCCGGGCCGGCCTGCTCGACGTAGGTGAGAATAAACGGTTTGGTCATGGTGTCCTCACTGCTGAACTCGCCCGGCGCCCCGGGTGGTTGTCGGGTAGGCCCGGACCCCGGCCGGTGAGCTTCTCACGCAGGGTTCCAGCGGCGTATTCGGTCTGCACTCTGCCTCGCTTCTGCAATTCGGGAACGACGTGGTCGACGAAGTCGTCGATGGTCCCGGGTTGGACGACCGATGCCACATTGAATCCGTCGGCGCCGGTGAAATCGATGAATTCTTCGAGTTCGTCGGCAACCTCTTCAGGTCCACCGATTGTCAGCGCACTGGTGCCGAATGCGAAAACCTGGGCGAGTTCGTCACTGGACCAATCGCCACCAGGCTTCTGACGCCTTAGTGATTCGACGAGACCGCGCGTATCGGACTTGGACGCAATTCCCAGTAGTTTGTCCTCGCCGGCTTCGGCGAAATCGATGCCGGTCCATGCTCCGAGTAACGTGAAGATGCCGTCGGTGCTGGAGAAGCGCAGAAAGTCCCGAAAACGACGGTGCGCGTCAGCTGTATCGGCGCCGACGATCGGTGTGATCTTGGGGAAGAACAACACCGAGTCGGGATCGCGGCCCAGTTTTTCAGCCCGCTGACGGACGTCGTCGACGATGAATTTGGTGGCCTGCATGGTCGGTGTATTCAGGAAGACAGCTTCGGCGTGCGCTGCGGCGAATTGTCGCCCCCGCTCAGAGCTTCCGGCCTGAAAGAGAAGCGGAGTGCGTTGGGGCGTCGGATCGACGGTATGTACACCCGGCACTGAAAACCATGTGCCGCGGTGCTCGATTCCCTGCACGAGTGCGGGGTCGGTGTACACACCAGCGGCCTTGTCGATGACAACCGCGTGATCTTCCCAACTGCGTTCCCACAGTTCGTATGCGACGTCGAGAAACTCTTCGCCTCGGGCGTACCGAACTTCGACGTCGACCTGTGTGGAATGCCCGTGCAGTCGGGCCGCACTGTCGAGATTCGAGGTCACGATGTTCCATCCGACGCGACCCTCGGTGAGAAGATCGAGCGTCGAAAGGGTTCGGGCAACGGTGTACGGGTTCTCGTACGTCGTCGATACCGTGACTGCAAACCCGAGGTGCTCGGTCACTTCTGCCATCGCCGGCACCAGATAGGTGGGGTCGTGGATCGGTACCTGGATCGCCCCGGTGAGCGCCGGCGCCGGGTTCCCGTGGTACACGTCGTAGAGGCCGAGCATGTCGGCGAAGAACACGGCGTCGAACCGGCCGCGTTCGAGGGTTCGGGCCAATCGAACCCAGTAATCGAGGCTGGTGAATTCGTGCGCATGGTCGTCGGGGTGTGCCCAGAGCCCGGGCGAGACGGTGGGTCCATTGACGGTAACCGCGTTGAGGCGGATGCGTTTGCTCATGACGCGGGCAGGAAATCGGTGGTCCATGCGCCGTCGAGGGCGCTACGGTCGGTGACCGTTCCTTGCCTCAACTGCAGCTCGTAGATCGCGTCCCAGCGTTCCTGGGTCTGCCAACCGAACTGGTGCGTGTCGGCGTCGCCGCTCCAGATGTACGGAACCTGTGCTGTGAATTCGGCGACGATGTCCTCAATCGAGCTGTCCTCGATGTAGGCGGAGAGGATGTCGGCGGCCTTCTGCGGCTCGTCCCGAATGAAGTCCCAGCCCTTAACTGTGGCAGCGACGAACTTCTCTACCAGTTCCGGATTGTCGTCGATCAGTTTCCGTGTAGTGAAAAGAACACTGCCGTAATCATTTTCGGATATCCTCGGAATCGTTCCCACCGTGATGCCCTGCGCTGCGAGGGTTGCCGGCGTCGATGTTGCGTAGCCCTGCGCAACAGCATCCGTATCGGCTGCGAACGGCGCGTAGCTGCCCTGGAACTGCACCGGGCTCACCTTGTCGAGATCGAATTCCTTGACGGTGAGTTCCCAGTCACCCGAGGACGGCTGGGTGTAGACGGTACGCCCGTTGAGGTCCGCGAGGGTCTTGATGTCTGCTCCGGCGTGGTACACGTACACAGCAGGACTCTTTTGCAGGGTCGGCGCCAGAGCGACGACGTCGATCCCCTTCTCCCTCGCCTGCAGGAGCGGGCCGCCGTATTCGAGGCCGAAGTGCGCGCCGCCACCGGCGACGATCTTGACGCTCGACGCCTCGGTGCCACCGGGTTGCACGGTGACGTTCAGACCCACGTCGTCGTAGTAGCCGTTTTCGAGGGCGATGTACGCGCCGGCATTAGTGGGTTGGGCGAGCCAGTCGAGGGCGATGGTGACGTCAGTTTCGGAGTTATCGGCGGTACCAACGGCGTTGGAGCAGGCGGACAGCGTGAGTGCTGTTACGAGTACGAGCGGAGCGAGCAGACGTGTGCGCTTCATGAGAGTTCTTTCGGAGCAGTGGGTGACGGATGTAGACCGGCAATGAAAGAGGCCGGTCAGGAGGCGGAGGACATTTCCGATTCGTGCCATGACGAAAGGAGGAGTCGGCCGAACCATTGGACGATTTGGAAGAACACGATTCCGAGTGCGGCACACGCGAGGCCTGCCGCGAAAAGTAGCGGTGTTTCGAATCGGCTGGCCGATTTGGTGATCAGAAAACCGAGGCCTGCTCGGCCGCTTCCGATTCCGGAAATGTATTCGGCGACGATGACGCCGATGACCGACATAGTGCTCGATACGCGCAGGCCTCCGACGATGTACGGCATGGACGCGGGGATCCGTAGCCTCACCAGGGTTTGCCACTTCGACGCATCGAGTAGCGAGAACAACTCGACCATCCGCCGGTCTGCGGAACGTAAACCGATGAGCGTATTCGACAGCACGGGTACGAACGCCATGATCGTGGCAATGATAACCACCGAGGTCTGGGTGACTCCAAACCAGATGATGATCAGAGGTGCCGTCGCAATACTCGGGATCGTTTGCAGCAGAATCGCATAGGGGTAGGCGCTGAGTTCGATTATGCGGTGACTCGATAGCAGGAATGCACCGAGAATCCCCACTGCGGCACTGACCACGAATGCAACCACAGCTTCGGTTCCTGTGATGACGAACGCGGACAGGATCAACCCGGCATTCTCTGTCGCCGCGTCAAGTACGTCCGACGGGGCGGGGAAGAGGTACTCGGGAATCTCGCGAACCGTGCATACGACCTGCCAGAGAGTGATGACCAAAACAGCCAACAGAAGCGGAAACACTATGGGAGCCCAGTTGATACGCCTCGATGTACGTCGACTGGGGCGCGCGTGTTCGGACTGCGAGGGTTCGATCGAGTCCGCGATGTCAATGCTGATGGTCATATCGCTATCCGTCCGGCATTGTTCTCGAGCGCTGCAGAGATACGGGAAACGCTCGCGGTGTATTCGGAATCGCTGCGCACCTGATCGGCAGGAAGCGCACCAACCGGATTGTCGAATTCGGCGACGACGCGGCCGGGCCGGGAGCCGAGGACAGTGATCCGAGTGGACAGGAACGCCGCCTCGAAGACGTTATGGGTCACGAAAACGACAGTGAGACCAGGGGTGTTCTGCCAGATCTTCTTGATTTCGGCTTGCAGGTCTTGACGTGTGATTTCGTCGAGCGCTCCGAAAGGTTCGTCCATGAGCAGCAAGCTCGGATCGAGGGTGAGTGCGCGAGCAATCGACACACGCATCCGCATACCGCCCGAGAGGTGGCGAGGCAGGTCACGCCTGCGGTCCGCGAGGCCGACGACGTCGAGGGCACGGTCAACCGCTGCATTGATCTCCTTGCGTGGGCGGCCGGCCAGGCTCAGGGGTAAGGCGACGTTCTTGTGCACGGTAGCCCACGGCAAGAGCGTTGCGTCCTGAAATACGTAGGCAATTCGGCCACTACGTCGAGCCTGCTCAGGCGCGGTGCCGAAGACCGAAACGTCACCTGCAGTTGCGGTGTCGAGAGCAGCGATCAGTCGCAGGACAGTGGACTTGCCGGAACCGGACGCGCCCAGCAACGACACGAATTCCCCGGCCGCGATATCGAGGTCGAGGCGCTCGAGTGCTGTGGTGCCGGTGGAGAAAACCTTCTCCACACCGGACATGCTCACGACATGACGTGTGTGGGCGTAGCTGTCTGTAGTCACCGGTTGCTCCTCTCTCGTCCACGTCGGCTCGCATTCGATGCACGAGACGGTCCTCCACCCGAATGTAGGTGGAGCACAGTGGTGGTCACGCGAGAGTGTGTAGCTCTTGCCCCCTCAGTCCGGTTGTCGACCGAGAGCTGGACACGCACTGGTGGAGCGCGCATCGGAGTAACGTCACCGTAAATTCCAGCAGGCATCGAACCTACGAGGCCTGCTGGAAGAAAAGAATAAACGGGTGGTTGCCCGAATGTAAGCTCTGAAATCAGGCTGATTGGAAAGCTGGCCGGATTCGGAGATCTCAGCGTCTGCCAAGTAACGCTCCCCGATTGAGCCTCACATTCCCCGGAGCAGCAGCGGGGTATTCATGAAACGTGGTACCGGATCGGTGAACTCAACGTCTGCACGCGTCTGGTGCTGCCGGAGGTCGGCATGAACTCAGCACGGCAGAAACCGAAAACTCGGCGGAGGAAAGAACAGCCGTTCGTCCCCGACACCAATCATCAACTCTCGAAAAGTTGTTCAGACAACCCGCCGATCGTCGTATCGAGACAGAAAACCTCTGAACGGATCGGGTATGGCGTGGAAAGAAACACCTTAGGCAACTCGATTGGTGGGAAACGCCCAACTGCGGGACTTCGTCACCTACAAAGCGAGAAAGCAAATCGGATCTCGCAGTGCAAAATTCCGCCGCCCACTGGTCGCGGACGGCTCATGGGGAACACGACGCAGCCCGCAATATTGCTTCGCTCGCCCCCGTACGGTCAGGGCGCATTGTCAACCCGTTTACCGCACCGCGCCTCTCGCCGCCGGTAAGAAGGTGAGCATCAAATCCGGCCCTTTAGATCCGAGCAGTCGATCCTTGAGCCAGTTACTCCTAGGAAAGAAGTCTCCTTCCTGATGGATTCGCAGAGCGACGAACGGTGTAGCTCTTCAGAGTGAGGGTTCTTCGTCACCACATAGTTGACGAGTCAGTCACACCAACGGGCTCGCTTCACCGAATCATCACGTCAATCTTGTCACGCTCGAACGCATTTTAGATTGAGGAGATCACATGGCGAAAACAGATCACGGCGACGACGCCCCGAAGGCTGGGCATCCGGGCCCGACAGACAAGGGTGGGAACGGAGGTATGGCTACGCGCGAGCAGGCGGCTGACTCGGTTCCGAATTCAACTGATGAAAAGGACGAGCGTCAGACGTAGTTCGAATCGATCAGTCGCCTTGAATCTCGACTTTCGTTGTGGCGGTGCGCAAGAATCGCCGGTTGTATGCCGGTGTTGGCGTCGCACTGAAAAGAGTGCGCCTCGGTGGGAGCAATTGACGGGTCATCACACCCACCTGTGGTCGAAGACTTGATTGGTCAGGCGTTGGAGTGATCGGGTTTCCCGTCGGCGGGGTAAACCCGAGAGGATTTCGCGACGCTAATTCTAGCGTTTTGAGGGAGCTCACCGGTGCTCGTGGTGGACCTTTTGCGCGCCGGTGGGAGAAGATCGACAACCCGCGTCACGAGGCGAAGGATCGCGTCCGGATGGCGAAAGCGCAACGAGCGCTGGCGAAAAAAGAGAGAGGGGTCCGCAAACCGGGCGAAGGCCCGGTTCAAGGTTGCGAAAATCTATGGGCGCGTTGCCGATCGGCGACGCAACCATCTGCGCACACTCTCCACTCGACTGGTGCGCGAAAACCAATTGATTGCCGTCACGAGGTTGAGCCTGCGGAACATGCTGAAGAACCGCAGTTTGTCTCGGGTGATTTCGGATGCGGCGTGGTCAGAGTTTTGGCCGATGCTCATATACAAGGCTGGTTTGTATGGCTTCGTTGCTCCGTGGAGTCACTAAACGGTGGCGGTCTGAGAGAGGCACCAGGGCGGTCTCTTGTGAAGGGAGCACCACCGTCGATAGCAGTTCACACTGCGAGCAACCCTGATACGCCAGCCGGGACAGTTCAGTCAACCTGTGGGCAGCGCAGCGACTGCGGGGTTAGATTTGACTCCAATTGAGGTCAGTCATTGGCGCCGGACTGTCACCTGAAGGGTCCACTGGCGGTCCTCCCGGCGGATGGGGGAGAGCATGGACGAAGCAAAGAAGATTCTTCGCGACGATGCGGTGAACCGGGGAACTGCATTCACGCAAGAGGAGCGTGCATCACTTGGCCTGGTAGGGCGGTTGCCATCAGCGGTCGAGACCCTTGATCAGCAGGCGAGACGCTCATACGCACAGTTGCAAAAGCAGTCAACGGATCTCGCGAAGTACATCTACCTCGATTCGCTCCACGAGCGCAACGAAGTCTTGTACTACCGCGTGATTGCGGATCACCTCTCGGAATTGCTGCCCGTCGTGTACGACCCGACCATCGGGGACGCGATCGAGCAGTGGTCACAAGACTACCGCCAGTCGCGTGCAGTGTACCTGTCGATCGATCACGTCGACGACATCGAAATTGCCTTCGCCACACTGGAATTGGGTCCGGAGGATGTGGACCTGATCGTCTGCTCCGACGCTGAGGAGATCCTCGGGATTGGGGACTGGGGCGTCAACGGTACCGACATCGCCGTGGGGAAACTGGCGATCTACACCGCCGCAGCCGGCATCAACCCCAATCGCGTCATCGCGGTGAATCTAGATGTGGGGACAAGCAACGAAGCGCTCCTCAACGACCCGTTCTACCTTGGGAACCGACACAATCGCGTCCGGGGGGAGAAGTACGACAAGTTCATCGGAACCTACCTCGAGACAGTGGAGAAGCTCTTCCCGAAGGCACTGCTGCATTTTGAGGACTTCGGCCCCTCCAATGCCCGCCGTATCCTCGTAGACCACGCCGACAAGTACCGCATTTTCAACGACGATCTTCAGGGAACCGGCGCCATCGTCATGGCGGCGGTCATCTCGGGGCTGAAGGTCACCAAACAGACGTTCGCGGATCAACGACTTGTCATCTTTGGCGCTGGCACCGCCGGCACGGGCATGGCCGACCAGATCTCCGCCGCGATGAGCCGCACCGGGCTCAGCGATGACGAGGCCCGCGCTCGAGTGTGGCTTATCGACCGCGACGGCTTGGTCACCGACGATATGCAGGACCTGCCCGACTACCAGCAAGCCTATGCCCGGCCAGCACACGAAGTCGCCGATTGGGGCGGGCGCCCTATCGACCTTCTGACGGTGGTCCAGCACGTCAAACCCACCATCCTGATCGGTACTTCGACCGCGCACGGAGCTTTCACGCAGGACGTCGTAGAAGCGCTCAGTGGCGGGGTTGAACGCCCCATCTTGCTGCCGCTCTCGAACCCGACCAGTCGTATAGAGGTCATGCCCCAGGACGCCATCTTGTGGTCCAAAGGGCAGGCGTTGATGGCGACCGGGATACCGATCGAACCGGTCGAATACAACGGCGTCACTTATCGGATCGGTCAATGCAATAACGCTCTGCTCTATCCAGGCCTAGGCCTTGGCACGATCGTGTCCGGTTCTCGTCACGTAACCGATGGCATGCTCCTTGCAGGTGCGGTCGCGGTCGCCGGTCAGGTGGATGTCTCGGAGCGGGGAGCGTCCCTCCTCCCCGACGTCGAAAACCTTCGTGCCTCGTCCGCGACGGTGGCTGTGGCGGTCGCGAAGGCAGCAGCCGATGACGGCGTCGCCACCGTGACCCACGACGACTTGGTGCAGGCCGTTCAGGATGCGATGTGGCTGCCTGTGTATCCGGCCACCCCTCAAAACAGCTGATCCTGGACAACTCAGATAGGCAGGTTGCCGATTTCTCCTAATGGCGAACAATGCGTCGAGATGCTGCGTTAATCGGTTGGCTATGGGAGATGAAGTTGCATCCGGGTGGCGGCCACACCGCCTCTCGGCGCGAGGCTCGGCGTGTTGACTACCTGGCACGTTGTCGCTGTTGAGGCATGGCCTGGTGTCAGTGCCGTTAGGCCGGGCTACGCAGGTATCCGTCGATCAGTATGTCGAGGCCTTCGAGATAACCATCGGTCGTCGTCCCGGCCGGCCAGTCTTCGAGCACCTCGTTGAGTACGGGTAGTTCCGCGGGCCCGATTTCTCGGATCTTGATCGCAAGAGGTGACACGCTGCCTTCGGGTCGCGCGCTGTCGTCATAGATGTTGAGCAGTGCGCCGAGCGTGTAGTTCCACAGCGCTCGGTAGACCAACAGTGCGCGGCGTGGAGACATGCCCAGTTCGACACACGCGGCCATGGCTCGATCGACCAGGACGACGGCGCCGCTACCGCCGCGCCCACCGCGCTGAAGCAACTCGATGATCCAGCGCTCCGATGCCAGCGTTTCGAAGATCGCGGTGAAGATCAAGCGAATCCGCTCGACCTGATCCTGTGGCAGGACCAGCGAACCGAGGTCTTGTGAGTACGCATCGAGAACCGCGCTGATCAGCTGTTCCTTGTCGCCCACGTGTCGGTACAGCGCCATCGGTGTGGTGCCGAGCGACTTCGCCAACGCTCGCATGCTCAGTGCGTCGGCGCCGCCGGACTGAAGTTGCCGTTTCGCCTCTTCGACTATCTGCTCCGACGTGATCGTCGGGGGACGTCCGAGCCGCGGCGATCTCGGTTCCATCTTTTCGGCCATGCATCGATTGTGCGCGCCCCTGCTACGGCGCTCTCGCCCGGGGAACCCCTTGCATCTCGGTCGTCAGCAAGGTAAACCTAACTACTTATGAGAACATGTATACAAATGAGGTGCCTGCAATGACAACATCAACACGGGCGGTAGCCGCGCCTGCCCTGATCCTCACAGCCGCCGCGGCAGCACAGTTCCTGGTCGCCTTCGACATGTCGGTCATCAACGTCGCGCTACCCGACATCCAGGAATCACTGAACTTCTCCGACGCCGGGCTGTCCTGGGTCGTCAACGCGTACGCCCTCGCCTTCGGCGGATTGCTGCTTCTCGGCGGCCGACTGTGCGATGTGATGGGCACTCGCCGGGTTCTGGTCGCCGGACTTCTGCTGTTCGCCCTCGTCAGCATCGTCGGCACCTTCTCGGTGTCCGCCGAGATGCTTGTCGGCGCTCGGGCACTTCAAGGCGTCGGCGCTGCGATGATCGCGCCGGCCGGGCTCGCCGCCCTCAGCCAGGCCTTTCCCACCGGACGCGCCAGGGCCAAGGCATTCGGCATCGGCGCAATGTCATCAGCACTGGGCGGTGCACTCGGTGTAGTACTGAGCGGCATTTTGACCGAAGGACTCAGTTGGCGATGGGTGATGTTCGCCGGCGCACCGGTGGCCCTGATCGCCGCAGTTGCCGGTACCCGCGGCTTGCCTGCCGGCCAAGCCGCTAGAGGCGGCTCCCTAGATCTCCCCGGCGCCATCTTGGCGACGGCCGGAATCACCGCCCTTGTCGGCACCGTCATCGCCACTGAATCACATTCCTGGACTTCGGGTTACGTGCTGGGTGGATTCGCGCTCACGATCGTCATGCTGACCGCCTTCGTCGCGGTCGAAAGCCGCTGCGCCACACCACTGGTACGACTGTCCACCCTCCTTCGACCCCGAATCGGACTGGCCAACGCCATCATGTGCCTGGTGTGCGCGGCACAGTTCAGCGCGTTCTTCTTCGTCTCGCTATTCCTGCAACGCGGACTGGGCTATTCGCCGACCACCACCGGTCTGGCGTTCCTGCCCTTCTGTTTCGGCCTGGTCATAGGCATCCTCGCATCCACCAAACTCCTTCCACGCTACGGAGTTCGGCCGCTACTCGTAGTCGGAACAGCGGTCGCAGCAATCGGGACTTTCATCTTCTCGACCATGAACCTCGACAGTCCCTTCTGGGCTGTCATCCTGGTGCCTTCGCTTCTGGCGAGCATCGGCATCGGCCTGTCGTTCATGCCGCTCAGCAACGTCGCCACCGCCGACGCTCCTCCCGAAGAAGTCGGCATGGCATCCGGGCTGCTGAGCACGTCGCGTCAGATCGGCGGTTCACTCGGACTAGCCGTTCTCGTGAGCGTCGCCGCGTCCTCGACGGCACGCTCGGACAGCGCGCCGACCGAAGCACTGGTTTCCGGATACTCCCAAGCCCTCTTCGTCTGCTCCGGCCTACTGCTGGCCGGCACCCTCCTGTCCTTCTTCTTCCCACGAATGGATCGTTGACCTCAGATGTTCACCACCCGAACCGCATTTGGCATCGTCTCGGCACTTCTCCTCACCGGCGCCGGTGCAAGCGCGTGCAGCAGCTACTGAGAACTTGATCGACGACGACCTGAGGCTCGAGAACTGACTTCACTTCCCGGCGAGTGATCGAACATGGCGTGGGAACCGATCAACAGTAAGTCCGAGGTATCCCAGCGCGGGGACGCAACTGAACGTTGTGTTGACGAATTTATGAAGATTATGTCCTGCGGTGCGGTCAGGAAGAGGGTGTTGGTTGCTTTGAGGATTGTTGGAGGAAGGGGCGCGGCCAGGCACCTAGAGCAAGCACGGCGAGGGTTGTCTGAATGATGCCGGTGGCGAAGTAGATGCCGTGCAGCGGCGACCAGACGAGGATGATGGCGATTTCGGCGAAGACCCAGATCATCATGATTAGGCCGGCCGCGGCGTGTAGACCCCACGCCAGTGCGAACCTGCCGTACTGAGCAACGAGCGTGGTTGCCTGGCTTCCGCCGACGATCACGCCGAGGATGATGCCTGGCCAGAAGTAGGAAGTGAAGATGGTTCCTTGGATCCATTCCGGAGGGAGGCCGAACCCGCCACCAATGGTTAGTCCAGCCATTCCGAGAAGGGCGGAGAGCAGGTTGAACCATGCGACGACGGACAGGCTGATTCGGAGCGGGCGCGGAGGGAGCGGCGCTGGTTTCATGACTGTCACGATAGAATAATGCCGCTCATGCGACGCATCCGCTATTTAGTGGGTTGGTTAAGTTGCCGTGGCTGTAGCTCATGTTCCGATTATCCCAGGGTTTCTACTGCTGCTCAGGGCATTTCGGGTGTCCGGCAGGAGAAACTATCCAGTTTGTCGATGGTCAAAACGAACACCCAAACCCGTAGAAATGATCTGAGAGCGATCCGGTTAAACAGGCCAAAACGTGGCGTGCCGTGGCTGTGGCTTCACAATTCTCGGGGCAGATTGTGCGCTTGTTCGTCCGGCACCGTCAGATTCGTGATTGCCACGTAGGCGTCGGGCCGCGGGATTCCGCACGTCCGTCAACGGGAAAAGCGGCCCTTACTGCGTTTCCTGCGTCGTCGACCAGCCACGTGACGGGAGTGGGAATTGTGCCGTCGGTAGGGCATTCGCCGAACCACGGTCATTTGGTCGAAGGGCGACTAAGTTGCTCGACTACCGCGACGAAGTTGCCGAGCCCGCTGGTCTGGCGCACAGTGCGCAGCCGCAATCGTCGGTGTACCCGCTGAATTCGCACACCACTGCCGACGTCGGATGGAAATCGTCGGGAATCGTTCCGGGGCCGGCAACGGATCTGCTAACGGCACCGGTGAGCGCGCTGGCACCGGGCTCACCGAGGACACCATGCGCAATCGCCGCATAGCTCACACTATGGGCAACTACTGGCATTGAACTCATATCCCGAACGCCACACCAGGGGAGTGCTAATGGCTGATACGGTAGGGAATTCGGCTATGTGCCGAATCCTATTTTTCAGCTGATGCAACGTCATCGTGAGCGAGGTCCTCATGTGTGACCGCGGGGTAGTACACGGATGCTGCGCCGAAGGAAATGGCTGAGATTGTCAACGCAGGCCAGGCGATACTCCACCCATCGGCTCCTGCGACGGAGAGCGCAGCAGTGACGATCATCGCGACCACCACAGCCGTCGACGTTGGGAATGCGAGTCGCCACGTTGTCGGTGCCGCGGCGCGGACGTGTCGCTCGCCGACCGCGAGGACGCCCTTCCCCGTCAGGATTGCTGCCATTCCCAACAGCCCGCCGGCAGGCAGCGAGCACAGCGACCCCAGGCAGATCGCGGTGAGAACACTACTGACATCACTGGAATCTGCGAAGAGAAGCGCGAAGTAACTTCCGAATACAGTTCCCACGACCAGCGGCCACGCCATCGCTCGGCTCTGCCAGGAAACGTCGGAACGAGTCATACCGCGACGATACCGATCGGGTGGCAACGTCCACCTCGAATCACCTGACGATCAAGCCGCGTGCCAAATAATTCGGTAAAAAACGTGCCAAATAATTTCGGGAGTCACAGGTAAATAGGGGTTTCCGGGACCGATCACGTCCTCGATTTGCAGAGTGACGCTCTGGCGGCCATTCGATGTGATCGAGGGTGGGAAGAAGCGGCGAGTGGCGCCAAGGACGATCGCCCGGTCCTGCTCGATCTACTCAGTCACCTTCGGGCCGGTGACACCCTCGTCGTCTGGCGACTGGACAGGCTAGGTCGGTCACTCAAGCATCTGGGCGAAACTGTCGAGGACTTGCAGCGGCGCGGCGCGGCTTTCCGCTCGTTGACGGAGTCGACTGACACGTCATCGGCCGGCGGAATGCTCATCTTCCAAATCTTGGGCGCCTTAGCACAATTCGAGAGGACGCTGATCCGGGCGCGCACGGCGCAGGTTTGGCGCCGGCTCGCGCTCGTGGTCGTATCGGCGGGCAGCCCAAGCGAATTGACCCAGCGAAAGCTCGTATCATTCGTCAGGTGATCTGGATTGGCACACCCAGGATGGAGATCGCGAAGGTCCTTGAGGAACGCGACCGCGTCAGGGTCGGCGTTGCCGGGGTTGGCCAGGCTGGTGCTCACTCAGCTCACTTGGTGGTCCCGTCGCCTCCGCACTGTCGACCCCTATCAGGGTTGATGTGGAGCCGAACGCCCTTATAGGCGACTGTGTACGGCACATCGTCGTCGTTATCCGGGTCGCCGGAGCCCGCAGGGTCAGGCAGTTCCGCGATCTGCTCGATGACGATCTGTGCTCGCGCCGCACCGGGATCGAACATCTCCTGAAACGGCCCGACGAACGACCCCCCAAGGCCGCGGCTCTTCGCCCGGACCGCCGCCCACCAGAGCAACGGCAACGGGCCGAACATGGCAAACAGCAGTAAAAACCCCAGTCCCATGTCCACGAGCGTACCGACCGACCGCTATCAAACGGGCTCACGTCAGTGCGACAATCCCGGTACGGTTCGGTGTCCGCATGGTGTCAGGAGGAATGTTTCACGTTTCGAATACTGCACACCGCCAATCGACCTCTTAAGTCGTCACTGATCAGTTCAGCCTGGAAGTAATGACTGATGATCGCAGGTCGCTGGATCTGGTTCTTCCGTTGCCGTGGGAATGGCGAATAGCGTTGTCGAAAGCAATCCCTTGCGAACTCGTCGGCGTACAGCGCCATCGGGTTCTCTCTGACTGGTACACGACGAAGCCCGCCGACACCCGGAGATATCGAGTGGCTTCCAAAGAGTCGGTGGCCGTCTTGCGCCTCTCGGCACCCCGTCGAGGTGCCGCTATTCGATACAGATGCATCAATGTTGTATCTGACTGAACGGGAACCGAGTCGGGTTAACGGCACACTCGATAGACGGTTTTGCGCGTCGATGTTGGTCAGACTGATTCTGCGCTGTTTGCTGACTCGACGAACCGCGACCAGTACGGGACGCTGATAGTTCGGGGGGAGAGTGCCTTTCGGCCCTGTCCGGACAGCAACTCGTTGGTGAGGTATTCGAGTAGGTTGGCCCCGTAGTAGATGATGTCGGTCTGCCACACGGAGAACACCGGTGATTCTGACGGTGAGGGCGCGGCGGGGGTGAAGCGGTGCGCGTAGATCGGAATGAGGCGCGGCCACCCCCTGAGTTCTCGGCGCACCGTTGTGGCTATGTCCTCGGTTGAGGAGGGCAATGTGCCCCACGATGGCGGCCAGAACGGCGGACTCTGATGCAGTGCATCCCATATGAATCCTTCGGCAACACTATCTAGCCATGTCTCCAGCTCGAGGTCGTCGCCGTTTCGCCAGTCCGGCCAGCGGTCACCGAGCGGTAAGGCAGTGGCGAGCAGGCTACGGTGATCCGGATTGAAGTGAAATCCGAAGCGTTCGTGGACAGAGTCGAATTCAGATTCGGTTAATCCGGGGCCGAGTTCGATTCGGGCGTCGTTGAGCAGTGCTGCTGCTTCGCGCCCGATGAGTGCCATCCGTGGAGTTTCGCAGATTCTTACGAAGACCGGGAATACTGCACGTTTCGAATGTGGCACCTCCTCCAGTCACAGTGGAGGTAGTCCGCTCTATAACAAGTCAGTCATCCTCGACAGACGGTTGATCTGCTTCCTCAGTGATGCGGGTACTCGCGGACAAGTTCTGGATGTTTGGCACGCAGATAGTGGCCGCTCAGTGTGACGCGTTCTGCTGCCAACCACGCCCATGCCGATCTGTCCCACTTGGCCAGTTCGGTAACAATGTCCGCGACAGTGACTGTGCCACTCTCACTTTCGCGCAGAACGACAGTGGGATCGGCCCAGTCGATTTCTGCGGCCTCATTGTCCAGTGTCCCGTGCGCTGCGATGACGGCGAGGTCCATATCTTCCGAAAACGTTCCGAATTGGACTTGGCGCTGAAAGTCGTTGTCCGCGAACATATCAAAGTCCAGTGCCGCGACTAACCAGCGGCGAGGATGGAAGAGCTTGGTTCTCACGAAGACTTGATCGCAAGAGATGGAAAGTATTCGAATCTGTGGTCCGAGCGCTGCGGCGCGGTGGGATGGCGGATCAACACGGCTCGACCGAACAACGGCAAGCCGACGTCAGAACAACGTCGATCCTCGGGGAATCCCGCGCGACGATCGATGAATTTCGTGTCGATCACGTCACGCCCTGGCGCGAGGGCAGTTCGGCGACCGTGACTGTGCGCGGGCGATCGTCGATCGGCTCCCGTTCGGCGGCAACATCATCGAAACCGACTCGCGCATGGCCGAGCTCAGCAATCCGCCTGATCCATGCACCAAGGGGTCCAGATCAAGCCGCCTTACCGGATCTGAATGAGATTGACATATTTCCTGAGGCGCCACCTAGCGTTGAAGCTATGTTGCATCCTGCCGTTCCAGCCAGTTCAAGATTGCTTGGTTAGTTTCCTTGGGCCTTTCTTGCTGGATCCAATGACCGCAGTCAAGATTGACTACTTCTACGTTGGGCACGAACTCTGTCAGTTTTTCAGACTTCGCGATGGCGTCGCGGTCGCCGTAGATCATGAGTGTGGGCTGTTGAATGATGGGGTTCACGTCCGCCAACACATGCCAGTTGCGGTCCAAGTTTCGGTACCAATTGATACTGCCCGTGAATCCTGTCGATTCGAAGGCGGAGACGAAAACGGCCAATTCGCTATCGCTCATCAGAGGCTCACCGAGCGGCGTCTCTGCTCTGGCGAGATCGATCAGCGCCATACCCGGCTGAGGCTCCCTGAGGGGTTCGTTCTTCCGGTACATGTTGCGGAGGAACCGGAAGGTGTTGTCTTCGAACACGGCGTCCGCGACGCCCGGCTGTCGATTGAAGTGGACGAAGTAGAAGTCACCGCCAAGCACGGCTTCCATGAACTCAATCCAGGGCTGCTCTCCGCGATCCTGGTAGGGCAAGCTCAGGTTGATCACTTTGTTTACCCGGTCCGGGTGCAACAGGGTCAGGCCCCACACGACAAAGGCGCCCCAATCGTGACCGACAAAGGTGACATCTTCGTAGCCGTAGTGATCGAGAAGTGCGATGAGATCACCCGCCAAATGTTCAATGTCATAGTCCGTCACTTCGGTCGGACGTGATGAATTGCCGTAGCCGCGCTGGTTCGGGACGATGACGTGGTAGCCCGCCTCGACAAGGGCGGGCGCCTGGTATCGCCAAGAATAGGCGTGCTCTGGCCATCCGTGACACAGCACGATGGGTTTCCCGGCATTGTGTCGCCCTGCTTCGAAGACTTCGAGTTCCACGCCGTTGACTGGGATAAGGACGGGCTTGGGGAAGTCGGATGGATTCACGGATTCTCCTTTGGGTTGATTACCGATCGTGTGTGTGGAATGACCGGTTGCCCAGACGATAGGGAACATTGCGGACACATCGTGTCCTCGATTGTTGGCACACTGAAGAAATGCGGAACGATCCAACAGGTAGAGCGCTGCAGCTGCTGTCGCTCCTGCAGACTCATCGTTTCTGGCGCAGCGCCGAGCTCTCCGCACGACTCGAGGTCACGGAGCGAACGGTGCGCCGCGACGTTGATCGCCTCCGCGACCTCGGCTATCCGGTCGATTCCACGTCGGGAAAATATGGGGGCTACCGACTTGCAACAGGAGCACACGTGCCGCCCCTGGTTCTCGACGATGACGAGGCCGTCGCGGTAGCCGTCGGGCTACGCTACGCCGCTGAGGCAGCCATCGACGGCATCGAAGAAACGTCGCTGCGCGCGCTGACGAAAATCGAAACACTCCTGCCTCATCGCCTGCGCCGACGTGTGTCGGCGCTACATTCGAGCGTCATTTCGATGCGGCGGGTGGACGACAACGACATCGTTGATCCCGAAGCACTCAGTGTGCTCGCCGCGGCATGTCGCGACCATGAGCATGTGCGTTTCGACTATCGGCGAGGTGATGGCGAGAGCAGCAGACGGTTGGTCGAGCCGCACCAACTTGTCACGGCAGGACGACGTTGGTACCTCCTGGCATGGGACCAACATCGTGGTGACTGGCGAACTTTTCGGCTGGACCGACTCTGGGAGCCCCAGCTGGCGGGCAGTCATTTCACACCACGCGAGATTCCGGGTGGTGATGCGGCTGGCTTCGTCGCGAGCTCACTCGGCTCGTCGCCCCGTCACCTCGATGCGAAACTCGTCATCGAAGCCACGTTCTCCGAACTCGATTGGTGTGCTCCGATGGATTGACCACACACCAATCGAGTTGGGGCCGAACTTCAGTGTGGTCGAGATCCGCGGTGAAGATCTCGGCCGGCTCGCCATGACGGTTGCTCGCATTGCGCTCACCGCTCCAGTGACAGTCATCGAACCAGCCGAGCTCGCCGACACCGTAAGGCAGCTCGCCATTCACCTCAGAATCTCGCCACCATGCCGGTCCCTCGTCTATCGAGATACGTGTCCGCTTCGCTCTGAACTAGGAGAATAAATGACCACTTCGGAATCGCCGCCACCGGTCTCCGCCCACCCCCCAACGTGGAAATTCGACTACCCGATCATCCATGCCGAGACTCGGGAACAGTGGCGAACTTGGCTGACGCACAACCACAAATCAGCCCGAGGTGTGTGGTTGTGCTCCTGGCGCAACACCGCCGGCCGTCAACGCTGCCCGTACCCCGAGGCCGTCGAGGAAGCCATCTGCTTTGGTTGGATCGACTCCACCAACACCATCCTCGACGAAGAGCGCGGCTTGCAACTGTTCACGCCACGCAGACCCAAGAGTTCTTGGACCCGGCTCAACCGCGAACGCGCAGCCGATATGGAGGCGCGCGGTCTCATGACCGACGCTGGGCGCCACGCCATTGCTGCCGCGAAAGCCAACGGCTGGTGGACGATTTCCGACCAAGTAGAAGACCTCGAGGAACCGTCTGACTTGACGGCGGCGCTGGATCGAGACCCGCGAGCTCGAAGCAACTGGGACGGTTTTCCGCCCAGCGCCCGTAAACAGATGCTGTGGTGGATCGTCAGTGCCGCTCGAGACGCAACACGGGCAAGTCGAATCGTCCATATCGTCTCCGAAGCGGCCATCGGTCAACGTGCCCGCGGCTGATCCGCAATTCGCTCGCGCCCGGCGCGAAGCCGTAGCGAGCTTCGGATCACTCGGCGACGCAACAGGTAGCGCCGCACAAGTCCTGGTGCCCGGAGTCAGTCAACCTACGGGCCTGGCAACGCCGAGGGACAGCGCGCCCATGATTTTTGGTACACCCTTCTGATAGAAGGTGTCGAGGGCGTGGATCTCGAAGCCCGCGGTTTGCACGAGCGTCGGGATCTTGCGCGTGAGATGGCAGCCGCCTGCGACTGCTTTCTGGATCGGTTCGAAGCGGTGCTGCCAGCGTCGCACTTTCTCGTCCGGGGCAAGACCGTGTTCAACGAAATGCAGGGTTCCGCCGGGCTTGAGAACCCGTCGCACCTCGCGCAGCGCGGCGCCCGCGTCGGGGATAGTGCACATCGTCCACGTGGAGAGTGCGGCGTCGAAGGTGTTGTCGGGGAAGGGAAGTGACTGCCCGTCGAGTCCGGAGCGCTCGACGGGCACGGGTGACGCCGCGAGCCGTGTGCCCGCTAGTTTCCAGCCGAGGTCGGCGGGTTCGACGGCGCTGACCGAATCGATGGAGTCTGGGTAGAACGGGACGTTGAGACCGGATCCGAACCCGATCTCGACAACGCGACCGTGCAGGTCGGCGCAGACTCGCTTGCGCGAGGGTTCGGTCAGCGACATCCCGCAGGTTGCGTTCACCAGTCGCGGAACGATGTGATCCTCGTAAAACCTCATGTCAGCCTCCCCGTTGTGTGGTTGCTGTACATCCAGCATTCCAGAATCCCGACGAATGTTGCACTGGCGACTTTGCAACGCGCTGGTGCCGATGTTGAAACGGGGTAACCGTCGAACGGGGACGGATTCGGAGAGGACAGATGATGACTGACAATCCACGATCAATTGCTGAACGCACCAGAGAGGTTCCCCCGGGTGACGGACAAGAACGATTCGCCGGCTACGGGGTGATGGGACAACCATTCGCTAGTGGCCACTACTTGGCGATGCGGCACTTTCCCGCCAGCTCGGTCGGTGCCGGGTACGACTCGGTGTGGCATCGAGACCCCGACGGACGTTGGATCATTTACAGCAGCAACTCGCCCGAGAACAGTTGCGCCCGATACTTCGGCTCGGATCTCGCCGACGCGCGAACAGCGGACATCAAGGTGACGTGGACGGGCCCGTCCGCCTTCACGGTCAGGGTGGACGAGACACTCGTGTGGGAACTCGACGTGGGCCGATCAGCGGCGACCGCCGTGATGACGGGCATGGGCAAGCTGATGCCTGGCGCGATGTGGCGCAGCGATGGCGTGATGTCCGCGATGGGACGGGCCGCTGGACCTGCGCTGGGTGTCGGCCGGGTGAAACTGACCGGGACCACCTCGAACGGTCAATGGTTCCGAGCGAATCCTCGGATGTTGTGGACCGTCGACCGGAGTCGAGCGAGTTTCGACGGGGTCGATATCGGACCGCCAGGTCCGCTACCTGTGCAGGCACGTCTCGGAGATTTCTGGCTGCCGCAGAAGGGGATGTTCGTCGTGGGCGAATCCTACTTCGAGCCCTACGACGCCACTCGACATCTGCCGGCCCATCCGAAAGGCTGAGTCGCATCAGCCCGGTCGGCCCGATAGGTTTACGCGGTGCCTATCTCCGTGCTGATTGTCGATGACCAGGAACTCATGCGTATGGGGCTCAATATGGTCCTCGCGGCACACGAAGATATTTCAGTGGTCGGTGAAGCCGGGGACGGAGCGGCTGCGCTTGCCTCGGCGATCGCACTGAAGCCGGATGTCGTGCTGATGGACGTCCGAATGCCGATTGTCGACGGCGTCAGTGCAACCGAGCAGATTCTGGCGTCGGGGATCGAATCGCGTGTTCTTGTGATGACGACGTTCGATCTCGATGAACATGCACTCGGTGCGTTGCGGGCAGGTGCCAGTGGGTTCCTGCTCAAGGACACTCCACCCGAGGACCTCGTGTCCGCAATCCGCAGTGTTGCGGCCGGCGATGCTGTTGTGTCACCCAAGGTGACGCGAAGATTGTTGTCTCGCTTCATCGTCGACGGTCCGGCGCCACGGCGAGATCCGATCGTTCTGGACGTGTTGACCGAACGTGAACGGGAAGTGCTCAGCCATATCGCGGCGGGGCGATCCAATACGGAGATTGCCCAGGAACTGTACTTATCGGAGTCGACGATCAAGTCTCATGTGGGACGCATCCTCACCAAGCTGGATCTTCGCGACCGCGTGCAAGCTGTCGTGCTGGCCTACGAGACCGGGCTGGTGACTCCGGGCTCGTAGGCCGACACGAACTCAGGCGTCGAAGGAGCCGACCGTCGGAAGCACGATGCAGGACTTTCCGTCGGTGTAGTCGACCTTGCCGAATATCGCGGCCAGGACCTTGCCGTCACCGGTGTCGACGACCTTCGACAACAGGGGAGTGTCCACGACCGGGAGGGTCTCGTCCAGAGGAACAATTCCGCCCTTGAATGTGCTGGTGTTGATCCACGCGACACTCAACTCGGACGTTTTCGGAATCCCGATGTACGCGGGAAGTGCCTGGAATCGAAGTTGGTTGTCCTCCACCCACGGAGGCAACGGGAAGTTAGGCCCGGACTGCGCGGTAGCGAGAGTCACCGTCGCCATCTGTCCGTCGAGCCCACAACCAACCGTCGGTGCGGGATACATGAACGGCGCCGGTGTCGTGAAGCCGAGATTAACACCCAATGTCTCAGCGATCTGGTCAGCTGCCGCCGTGCCGATCAATTGATTCAACGCAGCGGTGGCCTCGGGCGAGATTGCGCCGGCTTGATCGATCAGTGCCGCGAGGTCGGTGGGCACATTGATCTCGATCGGCACTGTGAACTCGGCAGGTGCCTGCGGATCTGCCGCCGCAGAACCGGCTCCGACCAGGGCAGACCCTGCAGTCAGGGCTACGACGGCGGCAGCGCCGGCCAGCGCAGCGGGTAGACGCCGGGAAAGTCTGTTGCCGGGGAGTCGGCTCATGTCGGGCTCCTTCACGTTCACTAGGTCCGCTGGAAAGCGGGTGAAACGACTTGACCACACGCAGAGTCTAAAGGTCAACTTTAGGGTTAGATCGTTAGCGGAGCGTTAGTTAACGTCGCGCACACCCGGCGCGGTGGGAAGTGACTCACTACACAGGCAATGTCGGGCGCTCGGGAGAAAAACCGAACCGTCGTGCGTTGTAGTGGTAGACCGTCTGAAAGGGGACGTCATGATCGCCGCCATGTTCCTGCTTTACGTGATCGTCGAGATCGCCGCACTTGTCATCGTGGGCAACGCCATCGGCATTGCCTGGACAATTCTGCTGTTCCTGGCCGGTTCACTGGTCGGGATGGTGCTCATGCGTTCGCAGTGGCGAAAAGTCATGGACGGATTCCGCAAGGCAACGCGAGGTGAAGGTTCACCGTCACTCGCCGTGGCAGACGGCGCGCTCGTTGCTACTGGTTCCGCGTTGATGTTCGTTCCCGGTCTTGTCACATCGGTCCTGGGTCTGCTCCTACTGATTCCCCCGACCCGTTGGGCACTGCGTCCTCTTGCTGTCCTCCTGGCAGGCCGGCGGGCAGCAGCGTTCGCAGCGGGCGGTGACGCCTTTGCAGGCACCGTCGGATACGCAGCTCGGATGCGTGGAAACGGTGAGGTCATCGACGGCGAGATCATCGTCGAAACACCTACCGCGACCACCGAATATGTGGCCAGCAACGGCAAGGAACTTGTCCTCGAGGGTGAGATTCTCGACACGGATACACCCACCCGTTCGCGGGGGCCGCAGTACTAACAGGCAGACTTGGCGCTCGTGACTACTCGATTGCTGGTCAACGGCCGGATCTACAGTTCCTTTGCACCTGACGCGACTTCGCTCGCCATCACCGACGGCACCGTCGTCTGGGTAGGTGACGAACGCGCCGGACGCGCATTGCATCCCGGCGCCGAGATCGAAGATCTGGACGGTGCGTTTGTCACTCCCGGTTTTGTCGATACCCACGTCCACATCACTGCGCTCGGATTGTCCATAGTCGGACTTGATCTTGTCGGTGCACAGTCGCTCGACGAATGCCTTTTGCGTGTAACGGCATTCGCCGACGCCAATCCCGACGCCGTCATCTGGGGGCACGGTTGGGACGACACCGAGTGGGCCGATCAGACTGCGCCCTCGACGGCTGACCTTGATGCCGCAGCGCCAGGGCGCAAGGTGTACCTCTCCAGGATCGACGTGCACTCGGCAGTGTGCTCGAGCACGCTGCGGGACGGGATCGATGGACTGGCAAACGAGGCCGGTTACTCCGCCGACGGCCCGCTGACTTTCGAAGCCCACCATCTCGCCCGCGCCGCCGCACGCAACCTCCTCACGGCAGATCAGCGCGCCGCCGCCCGCACCGCCGCTCTCGATCTCTGCGCCTCACGCGGAATCATTGCCGTGCACGAGTGCGGTGGCCCGGATATCTCCGGCCTCACCGATTTCCAGGAACTCCTCGCCCACGATCACGGCGTCGAGGTCCGCGGATACTGGGGTGAGCACGTCAGTACCGCGGAGGACGCTCGAGCGCTCCTCGACAAGACCGGCGCGCACGGACTCGGCGGTGACCTCTTCATCGACGGTTCGCTGGGATCGCACACTGCGTGGCTCGCCGAACCCTATGCAGATCAACCGGATTCGACCGGAAACGCCTACTTGGGCGTCGACGCCATCGCGGCGCACGTACGGGCATGCACCCTCGCCGGAATTCAAGCCGGGTTCCATGCAATCGGTGATGCCGCCGTCTCGGCCGCTGCGACGGCATTTCAGCAGGTTGCCGACGAACTCGGCGGACCCAAGGTCGCCGCACTGGGTCACCGTCTCGAGCACGCCGAAATGATGTCTGTCGCCGACGCCGAAACCTTTGCCGCGCTCGGCGTCATTGCCAGCGTCCAGCCGGTCTTCGACGAATTGTGGGGCGGCACCGACGGCCTGTACGCGACGCGACTGGGCGGCGAACGTGCCGTTGCACTCAACCCGTTTGCCCCGGCCGCATCCAAGGGCGTATCCCTCGCATTCAGTTCCGACGCACCGGTCACTCCGGTGGAACCGTGGGCGATGCTCCGCGCCGCAGTGCATCACCGCACCGACGGAAGCGGCATCTCACCTCGAGCGGCCTTCTCGGCCGCAACCCGCGGCGCCTGGCGCGCCGGTGGAGTCCGCGACGGCGCGGCCGGAACACTCAACCCGGGTGCGCCGGCGTCGTATGTCATCTGGGAAGCGGGAGACCTCGAGGTAAGCGCGCCGGCCGACTCGGTCCAGCGATGGTCGACCGATCCGCGCTCGCGTGTCCCGGCGCTACCGAGTCTCGACGCCGACGCGCAGGCACCGGTGTGTGTTCGATCGGTGCATCGTGGACGCGTCGTTTATGAGCGTTGAGTCACCCGCCGGGCAGCGGTCTCGGATAACCGAGATTCTGACCCGTTCGGTGTGGTTGCGGTCGCTGTACTCGGCAGCGGGTGGATATCTGATCTTTGTGGGGTTTCCGCCGCGGCCTCTGTGGTTTCTCGCACCGGTGGGCATTGCACTCCTCACGTGTGTGCTGACGAACTTCGGCCGCGGGGGACTGCGGCTGCGAGCTGGATTCGGATACGGCTACCTGGCAGGTCTCGGCTTCCTGATTCCACTACTCCCGTGGATCGGGGTATTTGTCGGCGCAATGCCGTGGATCGCCCTTGCCGCCGTGGAGTCACTGTTCATCGGATTGTTCGGGCTCCTGGCAGTTTTGGTGTCTCGGTTACCGTGGGCTCCGCTCTGGATTGCCGCAATCTGGTCATTGACCGAATGGCTGCGCTCCAGTGTTCCGTTTGGCGGATTCCCTTGGGGCAGGCTTGCTTTCGGCCAGTCCGAAGGTTTACTGCTTCCGCTGGCCAGCCTCGGCGGAGCGCCGCTGCTCAGTTTCGGGGTGGCCCTGACCGGCACCGGTTTGGCTGCCGTAGCTATTGCCGTTGCAGGCAAACGCTGGGACAGGGGATTTGTCGGAGCGGTTGCCGCATCCGTCGTACCTGTTCTGCTGGCTGTTGTCGTGGCGCCGTTCCTCGCAACCATGGACTCCGGCGAGAAGACGATCACCGTCGCGGCAATTCAGGGAAGCGTCCCGCGGTTGGGGTTGGACTTCAATTCCCAACGCAAGCAGGTGCTCGACAACCATGTTGCCGAAACTCTGAGGCTGGCGGACGAGGTCGACGCCGGACGCGTCAAACAACCCGACATTGTCATCTGGCCGGAAAACGCCTCCGACATCGATCCGCTGCGCAACGTGGACGCAGCAGCCGACATCACTCGCGCTTCCGTATCGATCGGTGCGCCGATCCTGGTCGGTACCGTGCTGGTCAAGGCCGACCGGACCACCACGAACTCCGTGATCGTCTGGGACGGAAACAAGGGTCCGCAGGAACAGCACGACAAGAAGATCATCCAACCGTTCGGCGAGTACCTGCCGTATCGCGATTTCTTCCGGAAGTTCTCCGAGTACGCCGACCGCGCCGGCAACTTCGTACCCGGCGACGGCAATGGCGTTGTCCACGCCGCGGGTGTGCCCATCGGCATCGCCACCTGCTACGAAGTGGCATTCGACCGGGCATTCCAGGAATCAGTGCGCAACGGAGCGCAACTTCTTGCCGTACCGACCAACAACGCCACTTTCGGCGATACGGAGATGACGTACCAACAGTTGGCGATGTCGCGAGTTCGTGCCGTCGAACACGGCCGAGCCGTGGTCGTCGCAGCTACCAGCGGTGTCAGCGCCATCATCTCGCCGGACGGTTCCGTCACGTCGGAAACCGACTTGTTCGTACCCGAGTATCTGGTTGCGGATGTGCCGCTGTCGACCGACACCACCCTTGCAACGAAGCTTGGCCCCGCGCCCGAGGTCGTCCTGTGCCTCCTCGCTGCGGGCTCAATAGTGATAGCAGTAATTTCCCGACGACGTGAACCCTCCCTTCCCGAAACAGGAGAGAGCAATGACTGACGTAACCAAGGGCTCGAAAACCGATCTGGTGGACGCGAGCTACACCATCGCGCTCGACACCGGAAGCGTTCGCGGTGTGGTGGATATCGCGGCAGTTCTGCTCGGCGCCGACGGGAAAGTCCGAACCGACGACGACTTCGTTTTCTTCAACAACCCGAAAGGCCCCGGCGTTGCACTCGTTTCGGACGAGACGATCACCATCGACCTCGCCGCTCTGCCTGCTGACGTTCACCGCGTGTTGATGACCGGCAGCACTGAAGCGCAGGGAAAGAACTTCTCGGATGTCACTTCCCTCCGCGTCGACGCCCGTGGATCGTCGCAGCAGTTGTCTTTTGTGCCAACAGGTTTGACTACCGAAACGGTGCTGCAGTTGGTCGCCTTGTATCGCCGCGGCGCGGGTTGGCGACTCGACGCCGTCGGACAGGGATACAGCGCCGGACTGGCGGCCTTTGCCGCTGAACACGGTATCGACGTCGATGACGACGAGCCCGCAACTGTTGCGGCTCCTGAAGCACCCGTAGCCGCTCCCGCCCCCACCATCAGCTTCGAGAAAGTCTCCGTCAGCCTCACCAAGGATTCACAGGACAAGACAGCGCGCATCGACCTGCGTAAGAGCCAAGGCGATCCCAGTTGGGTGTTGACTGTCGGCCTGGAATGGGACGGGCGCGGGGCGACGTACGACAAGAACGGCAAGGTCAAGAAGTACGGCGAAGGAGACCTCGACGTCTACTTCTTCTGCCGTAACGAAGAGACCAACGACTACGTCGTGATCAGCGGTGAGCCGAACCATCGAGGTGGACTCGAAACCTGGCCGCACATCTACCACTACGGAGACAGCGCCGGACCGGGCAAGGGGAAGAAGCCGGCCGTCGAGCAGGTTCGTGTGCTGCCCCACGAGAACGGCGATCTGCTGGTCAACGTTTATCAGAGCGTGGACAACGGGGCCGGTGCAATCGATTCGTTCGGCAATCCTCGCGTCGCCATTCGGTACGGCAAAGCCGGTAAGGACGGACTCCCTGGTTCGGACGCCGACGAGATCCTCGTGTACGTCGGCAACGGCAAGAACTCGTTCTGGGCGACCGTCGCGCACATCGATGTGCAGGACGGTGTGCTGACCGTCGACGGGGAGACGCGCTACAGCCGAACTCTCAGTGAACGCATGCCCGGTCTGGACGCCGACGGTCAGTGGGTACAGCGCCCCAAATCAGGCCCGACCGGACGCAGCAAGAAAGCGAACAAGGGCGTCGGACTGGACAAGTACTCCGGGCCGTGCGATTCGGGGCGTAAAAAGCGCCGTTAGGGGCACAAGGGCTTCACCTCCTTCATTATCGGGTATTCGCCTTGACACCTAGTCGAGCAAAGGGCGTTTCCCATGATTGAAGATCAGAGTGTCAGCCGTAAGACGAGCGTTGTCGATGCTGTTCTACGGTCTCCACTTGCGGGATTGTCCCCGTGGATTCTGCTCTCACTATTGTCCGGACCAGGACGATTCGAGGAATCCGCTGCAGCGGCGCTCGGACTATCTCTGCTGATACTGGCCGCAAATCATCGGCGGGGCGGCACTCTGAAACTGCTGGAACTGTTCGATGTCCTCTTCTTCGGCATACTCGCAGGAATTGGACTGTTCGCATCGGCAAATACGATCGAATGGTTCGAATTGTGGGGCGGTGAGCTCACCAATATCGCGCTTGTTGTCTTCGCTTTCGGATCGATACTGCTGCGCAATCCGTTCACCATGCAATATGCAAAGGAATCCACTCCGGAGGAGTACTGGACCACTTCGCTTTTCTTGCGGATCAATTACGTGATCACCGCGGTCTGGGCGCTGGCCTTCACCTGGTCTGCGATTGTCGGACTGATCGGTGACGCAGTGCTGGGCGACAGCGGCAATTTCTGGACCGGTTGGATTCTGCAGTTGGCGGGCACGTTCTTCGCTATCTCGTTCACCGAGTGGTATCCGAGCTACGCCCGGAGCAAGGCCGGCCAAGCACTCGGGTTTCCGGTCGAGCCGCCGGAATCGATTGCTCGACTGTTCGATTTCGTGCCAGTTTTCGTAGCAGTCACCGGCATGGCGGGACTGGTGACGGATTCGACGACGGTCGCTCTGGGCGTCGGGTTGATCGTGGTGGGGGCGGCGGGATACGTGGCGATGCGTCGCTGGACCGCGTAGGCGCAATCGCCGAAGGAAGCTGGGCCCCTTTTCCTCGAGTGAGCATGGTTTTCTGGGCGCTGGAGCCTGTGCTCACTGAGCAGAAACTGTGCTCACTCGCATACCGGCCGTACTCCATCCGTGACGTTTGGCAGCCGAGCCGTCAGGGGATACAGCAAACACTGGTACAGATATCCGTGCCGATGGCTTTCCCTGCCGAACAGTGCGAGGAAGGCTACCGGCACGGCGCTTGTCTGATCGATGAAAACTGCTGAGCGGGAACGCTTTCGGATGACATCGGCGTCGAAGAAGGGTTCGTGGACAATGACTGCAACACAAGGACCACATCGGCATCGGATGCAACGAGAAAGACCGCCCGGCACCTGGCCGGACGGTCTTCGACGTGCAAACTGTAGTGCTAGTGCATCACGCTCCGCGGCGCTTGGCCTTCAGGAGATCGAGACGCTCTTTCAGAAGTTCTTCGAGTTCTTCGACGGAACGACGCTCGAGCAGCATGTCCCAGTGGGTACGCGGCGGCTTGACCTTCTTGGCTTCGGGCGCAGTGCCCTCCATAAGGGAACCCTCGAGGCCGTTGCGGCACATCCACGTACCGGGGATCTCGGCGTCGTCGGCGAACGGGATGTCAAAGATCTCACCGTTGTCGCACTTGTACTTCGCCATACGACGGGGGGCGAGGTCATGGTCACGGTCGGTCTCGTAGCTCACAGCTCCGAGTCGGCTACCTCGAAGTACGCGATCTGCCATGGTGGTGTCCTCTCTTCGTTCGTCACCGCTGGTGGGCGCCCGGTGTTGGGGAGTAGACGCTCACACTCATCTACAACGCCACGAGCACCGGATTGGTTCCCGTGTGGCGAGAAGACGCAACCTCCCCATCTTACCGGGTCCCGCGCGCTCGCATCCGAGCGGACATCGAGGGCGTCTGAATCTCGAGTAAAGTGTCATCTCATGACCTCGAGCACGCGCCCCAGAAGCGCCGGTAGTCCTTGCGCGTGGTGCGGTCGTGGCGTAGCGGCAGTCGGCGTCGGCCGTCGCCGCCGGTACTGCTGCCAGTCGTGCCGCCAGCGTGCGTACGAGCAGCGTAATGCGGTGAAGGGCACCAGCGTTCCCGCGGACGCGGTCATCCTGACGGCCACCGAGGCCGTCGAGTTGGTGGACCGAATGTTCGAAGTTCGTTGCGCTGCTGAAGACGTTGCCACTGCTGTCGCTGAGGGCGCCGATACTACCGAGCTACTCGCCTTGTGTGAGCAGCTGACGGTGCTCGCACGCGAGGCCGAACGTTTTCGATGAACGCGTAATTTCTTTCGATCGACGAGGTGTTTCGATCCTCCCCGTCTGGGCAATCACTTTGTAGCTGTGTGCGCGCCGCCGTGAATATGCGGTGGGCGCACGAGGCGACACAACTTCAATCCTTCAGTTCGGACCTTCGGGGAGGTTCGAACTCCGAGCCGACCCATTAATCGCGATCGACGCGATGTGCGGTGGCTCGAACAGGGTCGTTCATGGTTTCCACTCTCGATATCGAGGCGGTGCGATGTACTTCTTCAATCCCCGAACCACACCTTTCGATCGCCACTCCCGGCGAAGCATGCGGGGGTGGTTGTGATGGGTACCGACAATCGGGATGAGCAGTCGCGAACTCTGCCTGCCGGGGCGTTTCCGTTGTCCGCGGTGCAGCGGAGCATGTGGTTTGCGCAGCAGTTACACCCGGCGGTTCCGTATTTCATCGCGCAGTACATCGAGATACACGGCGACCTGGACATCGACTTGTTGTCGCGGTCTGCGGTGGCGGCGGCGCACGAGTTCGAATCACCGTTCCTGCGGTTGATGTACCCGGATGGCGAGCCGTGCCAGATCGTCGACCCCACAATCGGCGCGGAGATCGACTACTTCGACTTTCGAGAATGTGACGATCCGCGCGAAGCTGCTGCGGAGTGGATGGACAACGATCACGCAACACCGCTCGATTTGACGCGAGACCGTCTGGTCGAAATGACGATCCTGCAAACGGGGGATCGAGATTACCTGTGGTACACGCGAATTCACCACGTAGCGCTCGACGGATACAGCGGCATGACCATCGTCAACCGCATAGCGGCGCTCTACACCTCGGAACTCGAGGGGCGTGAGCCCGCGCCCAACAAGGCGCTCGATGTGGTGAAGCTGTCGGAGTTGGACCAGGCGTATCGGGCGTCGAGTCGATTCGATGCTGATCGGCAGTACTGGGCCGAGCGCATCGCAGGCGTGGATCACGGATCGACACTCGCGGGCCGGGAAGCACCACCTCGCGCGCATTCTCGGATTGTGACGGATTCGCTGTCGGAAACGTCCGTCGCAGCTCTGGACGAGTGGAGTGCACGTTCGGGTGCAACGCCGGCTGCTGTGCTGATTTCGGCGTTGGCCTGCTACCTATCGCGTCGTACCGGTTATCGGGACGTGTTGATCAATTTGCCGGTCTCGGCTCGCACCACAGCGCCGTTGCAGCGCTCGGGCGGCATGTTGGTCAACGTGGCTCCGCTGCATATCGAGGTGCTCCCGGGTGACACTGTCGATGATTTGGTGGGGCGAGTGCAGCTCGAGCTACTCGGCGCGCTTCGGCATCAGCGGTGCAGCCTCGAAGACATTCGCCGGGATGCCGGACTGTCGATGGAGGATCAGCGACTGTCCGGGCCGATGATGAACGTGATGCTCTTCCGTCAGGAAATCACCTTGGGCCCGATGGTCGGTGAGTACCACATCGTGACGTCGGGTCCGGTGGAAGACCTGCTGGTCAACATCTATCAGAGCGGTAGTCCCGTCAAGACGCTGATCGAGTTCCGCGCCAATCCGGATCGTTACGAGCGCACCGAACTCGAAGAGCACCACGCAGATTTTGCGGAGTTGATTCGTGAGTTGATCGCGGTTGGTCCCGGCACACCGCTGGATCACGTTCATCGCAGGACGGCTGAGATCGGTAGGGAGCGCGCGCGGGCCCGTGAGCTCGAGCAGTTCTGGGCCAGGGAGATGACGGACGCCCCCGAAGGCGCGTCGGTGGTGCTTGATCGTCCACGCACCTCGGATCACCGCGAGGAGATCGGAACTCTGCGCACCCCGATCGCACCCGAGTTGCACCAGCGCATGCGGGCAGCGGGCACAGACGTGTTCAGTCTGGTTCACGGCGCCCTGGCCATCGTGCTGTCTCGGCTGACAAACACCGACGACATCGTGATCGGTGCTCGATTTGCGCCGGGCGCACCCGTAGTGCCGCTCCGCAGCGCAGTCGATCAAGCGCATTCGTGCGCCGATGTATTGAATGATGTTGCAGACCATGATGTTACGGTCCGCGACTACAGCCAGGGCGTAGTGGACACCGCCGGACTGCATGTCGTCCTGACCGACGGTCCTACCAACCGCACAATCGAGGGCGCAGACCTTTCCATCGGTGTGGTCGACGACGCGGGAACGTTGACGTTGGACGCCGCCTACGACCAGGATGTGCTCGACGAGCGCTCCGCGCACCAGGTGCTCACGCGAGTGCTACGGGCATTGGGCCGGGCGCTGGAATCTCCCGGCATGGCAGTGGGTGATCTTCCGATACTCGACGAGGCCGAAGGGGAATCGCTCCGCGCAGTTCCCGGTCCCGCAGCGGCGTCCCCTCGCACTCTCGCGCACATTCTGTGCACCGCCGCACAAGTGAATCCGGACGCCGACGCGGTAGTCGTGGGCGATCAGGCACTGACGTACCGAGACCTCGACGCCCAGTCGAATGCGCTGGCGCGAGAGTTGATTGCGCGCGGAGTCGGCCCGGGGACGTATGTTGCGCTCGCACTGG
This sequence comes from Rhodococcus globerulus, assembly GCF_019334125.1. NCBI lineage: Bacteria > Bacillati > Actinomycetota > Actinomycetes > Mycobacteriales > Nocardiaceae > Rhodococcus > Rhodococcus globerulus. The sequence continues at coordinate 879,827 of NZ_CP079698.1, read as the reverse complement.
CACGTTCACGAGAATCGGTGATCGCCACCTGGGCTGTGGCGAAGGCCGGTGGCGCATTCCTTCCCGTCGACCCGCACTATCCGTCCGACCGGATCACGCACATGCTGACCGACTCCGGGGCGACGCTCGGGATCTGCACCAGTGATGTCCGGGGCGGATTGGGGGACACTGTCGGCTGGCTGGTGCTCGGTGACCTGGAGGAGCACCGTTCGAGCGCAGCTATCACCGACGCAGATTTGCTGAGGCCGCTGCGACTCGACGATCCCGCCTATCTGATCTACACCTCGGGTTCGACCGGCGTGCCCAAGGGCGTTGTGGTCACGCATCGCGGTGTGAGCAGTTTTGCCGAGGAACTACGAATCCGTTTCGGTACCAGCCCCGACGCACGGACCCTGCACTTTTCTTCCCCCAGTTTCGACGCGTCCGTTCTCGAACTCCTGCTTGCGTTCGGAGCCGCGGCGACGATGGTGATCGCACCACCCACGGTCTACGGCGGTGAAGAACTGGCGGAGGTCCTGCGCGCGGGCAAAGTGACGCACGCATTCATCACCCCGGCTGCCCTCGCGACTGTTGATCCGGACCACTTGCCCCTGCTGCGTGTGATCGCCACGGGCGGTGACGCGTGCTCGTCGTCGCTTGTCGAGCAATGGTCCGGGCACCGGTTGATGTTCAACGCGTACGGACCGACCGAGACGACTGTTGTCGCCACCATGGCCGGTCCGCTGCGCAGCGACGTTCCGGTCACGATCGGTCAACCCGTGCGGGGAGCGTCGGCGATGGTGCTCGACGCACGGTTGCACCCCGTGCCGATCGGGGTGGCCGGCGAGTTGTACGTCAGTGGTGTCGGCCTGGCCCGCGGCTACCACGGACAGGGCGCCACGACGGCTCAGCGTTTTGTCGCTGCCCCGAACGGGGAAGCCGGCGAGCGGATGTACAGGACGGGTGATCTGGTTCGTTGGACTGCCGACGGTGAGTTGGAATACCTCGGCCGCAGTGACTTCCAGATCAAAGTCCGCGGATTCCGGATCGAACTCGGTGAGATCGACGAAGTGCTGCGTCAGCATTCGAGCCTCGACGACGTGGTGACTGTCGGGGTGAGCGGCAGCAGCGGACAGACGATGCTGGCGTCGTACGTCACGGCAGCGCCGGGGATGCGTATCGAGGTGCCGGAGGTGACGGCGCATGCTGCGGCATCGCTGGCACCGCACATGGTGCCCTCACGCATCGTGGTGCTGGACGCGATTCCCCTGACACCCGCCGGGAAGATCGACCGCAACGCCTTGCCGGCAATCGACGAGGCGTCGGGGATCGGCGAGTACCGCGCACCGGAAAGCTCTACCGAAAAGCGCGTCTCGGCTGTGTACTGCGATCTTCTCGGCATCGCCCGCGCCGGCACGAATGACAGCTTCTTCGACCTCGGCGGCGACTCGCTGATTGCCACGCGGGTGGTGGCGCGGGTGAACGGCGCGCTCGGCACGTCCCTGAGCGTGCTCGATCTGTTCGAGGCGCCGACCGTGTCCGGATTGGCTGCGCGCGCGGATTCCTCGGATTCACGTGAGACTCTCCTCCCGCCGTTGACGAGGATCGAGCGTCCCGAACCGATTCCGGCATCACTGGCGCAGCAACGCATGTGGCTGATCAACCAACTCGACCCGGCGTCGCCGGCGTACAACATTCCGATCGCCGTCCACTTGACGGGCCCCCTGAACGTGGCGGCATTGTCGACAGCCCTGCGGGATGTCCTGATCCGCCACGAGTCCCTACGCACGGTGTTCCCGGCCACCGCGTGGGGTCCGGTGCAGAAGGTGCTCGACGTCGCCGATGTGAATCCGGAACTGACAGTCGAGACGACTTCCGCCGACGCGATGCGTGCCCGAGCCGAAGAGCTGGCGCGGCTGGGGTTCGACGTCACGTCGGCGCCCCCGGTGCGTGCAGTGTTGCTCGAAGCCTCCGAACACGACCACGTGCTGGTCCTGGTGGTGCACCACATCGCCGCCGACGGTCTGTCGATGACACCGTTGGCCCGCGACGTCATGGTGGCGTACTCGGCCCGGGAGTCCGGACGGGTTCCGGCGTGGTTGCCGCTCGAGGTGCAGTACGGCGATTTCAGCGAGTGGCAACGCCGTGTGGTCGGTGATGCGGCAACACCCGATTCGATACTCGGCTCGCAGTTGAATTTCTGGCGCGGGGAACTCGCTGCCCGCGACGACCTTCCGGAACTTCCGATGGATCATCCGCGCCCGGCGCGTGGATTCCTGCGCGCCCACGACGTGAACTTCACGATCGATGCACCGACCTATCGCCGTGTTGCGGCCATCGCTGCCGAGCACGATGCCAGCGTGTTCATGGTGGTGCATGCAGCGTTGGCGGTCCTCCTCGCTCGGGAGTGCGGCGGGAACGACATCGTCATCGGCACACCCGTAGCCGGGCGAAGTGAGCGTGCGCTCGACGACGTCGTCGGCATGTTCGTCAACACGTTGGCCCTGCGCACCGTCATCGACGCGGCCGCGAGTTTCGAAACCGTCGTATCCCGCACGCGCGCCACCGATGTGGCAGCACTGCGGCACAGTGACGTTCCCTACGACGTGCTGGTGGACGCTCTGAGCGGTGACTCGCCGCTGTTCCAGGTCATGCTTGTCATGGAGGGTGCAACGCCCACCGAGGTCGCTCTGCCGTCCCTGACCGTCTCGGTGGACGAATTAGACACCGGCGCTGCAAAATTCGATCTCCAGGTCGTTGTCACCGAGCGTGGTGATCACCTGGAGGGGAGATTGAACTACGCAAGTGATCTGTTCGACTCCGACACCATGTCCGGATTGGCAGATCGGTTTGTCTCTCTTCTCGACACAGCGACTCAGAAGCCGGATTCCGTCGTCGGAGACATCGACCTGTGCGCAGTAGGCGAGCGCACGTTGGTCCTCGAGCGGTGGAACGCGACGTCGCGACCGCTCGAGGCACTGACCCTGGACGATCTGACACGCGCCCAGGCCGAGCGAACTCCCGAAGCCGTCGCTCTGCGCTTCGGTGACGCCGCTCTGACCTACGAACAGTTCGACAACCAGGTGAACGCACTGGCTCGGACGTTGATCGCCCGCGGCGTCGGGCCTGATCAGCGCGTCGCGGTGGCGATCCCGCGCTCGCTGGAACTGTTGGTGGCGATCCATGCGGTGATCCGCAGCGGCGGCGCATACGTCCCGGTAGATCCGGACCATCCGGAGGAGCGAATCCGGTACGTGTTGTCCGTGGCATCACCGGTGTGTGTCCTCGGCAGCAGTGGACATCACGGGCACCTCCCGACGGACATCGACGTCCTCGATGTCGACCTCGAGGCTTCGCCGACCCCTCCGGTTACCGACGCCGACCGGATTGCTCCGCTCCACCCGGACAACATCGCTTACGTCCTCTTCACATCCGGCTCCACCGGTCGCCCGAAAGGTGTTGCCGTATCGCATCGTTCGATAGTCAACCGGCTAAAGTGGATGCAAGGCGCCTACCCACTCGAACCGTCGGATGTCGTGGTGCAGAAAACGCCGATCACCTTCGACGTCTCGGTCTGGGAACTGTTCTGGCCCCTGCAGACCGGTGCGGAGTTGGTGATCGCGGCGCCGGACGGTCACCGCGACCCGACCTATCTCTCGACGTTGATCGCCGAATCGCGGGTCACCGTGGCCCACTTCGTTCCGTCCATGCTCGCCGAGTTTGTTGCCGTCGCATCGCGCGGCGACTGCGCAACTCTGCGCCACGTGTTCAGTAGCGGCGAAGCACTGCCTCCGGCCACGGCGATGGCCCTGACCCGCGTGAGTGACGGCGCCCTGCACAATCTGTACGGCCCCACAGAAGCAGCTGTGGACGTCACCGCGTCCGAATACCTGCCCGGCCCGGGAACGTCGGTTCCGATCGGGGCACCGGTCTGGAACACCCAGGTCTACGTGCTCGACTCGCGCCTGCACCCGGTTCCGGTCGGCGTTCACGGCGAGTTGTACCTCGCCGGCGTCCAGTTGGCGCGCGGATATTTCGGCAGGAGCGAGCTCACCGCAGACCGCTTTGTAGCCGATCCGTACAGCCGAACCGGGGCCGCCCGCATGTATCGCACAGGCGACATCGTGCGGTGGCGGGTGGACGGTCAACTCGACTACATCGGCCGAAAAGATTTCCAGGTCAAGATTCGTGGTCTGCGGATCGAGTTGCCCGAGGTCGAATCGGCGATACTACGCACCCCGGGGGTAGCGCAGGCAGCGGCCCGTGTTCATCACGACGACGCGCTCGGCGATTCTCTTGTCGGATACGCGATCGGCGACAAAGGGGCTGCGCTCGACGCGGATCGGATTCGGCAGGTGCTTCGGGACGAACTTCCGGCGTACATGGTGCCGTCGTCGATCATCACGATGGATGCTTTTCCGCTCGGTTCCACCGGAAAACTCGATCGAACGGCGTTGCCGGATCCCACCTTTACGAGCACGCGTGCATATGTCGCACCACGGACGCCGCTCGAGCAGACCATCGCAGACATCCTCGCTGATCTTCTCGGTACCGACGAGATCAGCGTCGACGACAACTTCTTCGACATCGGCGGCAACAGCCTCATCGCGGCCCGCGCGATTGCCCGTATCAACGACGCGCTGGGGGTGAGCCTGTCAATTCGCAGTATCTTCGACGAGCCGACAGTCGAAGGCTTGGCAACGAACTGCGAGAGCGCGGCGCGCGCAGCGACAACGCTTCCACTGGAACCGCAGGCGCGTCCGGACCGAATCCCGTTGTCGCTGGCCCAGAAGCGAATGTGGTTCGTCAACCAGTTCGACATCAGCTCGTCGGCGTACAACGTGGCCATCGCGATCCGGATGCGCGGCGACCTCGATCACGGTGCCCTGCAGAATGCGCTCGGCGACGTACTCGAGCGGCACGAATCGCTGCGCACGTCGTTCCCGATGGTGGACGGTGTTCCCGCTCAGGTCGTCGTTCCGGCAGCTGATGCGTTGCCGTCGCTGCCACTGCACCGCTGCGCGCCGGAAGAACTCCGCAGCCGGATCAACGAGGTGGCCACGGCAGGATTCGACGTCACGGCCGCACCGCCGATCCGAGCGGAACTGATCGGGGTATCGACTGACGAACATGTCCTCGTCGTGGTGGTGCACCACATCTGCGCGGACGGTTTCTCGATGGCGCCGCTGGCAATCGACGTGATGACCGCGTATTCCGCGCGCACTCGCGGCTTCATACCGAATTGGGCACCGCTGCCGATCCAGTACGCAGATGTTGCGTTGTGGCAGCAGAGCGTTCTCGGCGACGTCACCGAGAGTGGAAGCGAACTGTCCCGCCAACTCGACTACTGGACACACCGACTCGAAGGGCTCCCCGAAGTACTGCAACTACCGACGGATCGACCCCGTCCGCGCGTTCAGGATCTGTCCGGCGCCGTTGTACGGTTCGAGATCGACGCGGACGTGCATCGACGGTTGCTTGCCACCGCGCAGAATTCTCGCAGCAGCCTCTTCATGGCGATGCACGCGGCATATGCGTTGCTGCTGGGACGACTGTCCGGGATGGATGACATCGCGATCGGTTCACCGATTGCCGGCCGAGGTAACGCGCTGCTCGACCCGATGGTCGGCATGTTCGTGGGAACACTGGTCCTGCGCACCGGGTTCGACCCCGCTCGTTCCTTTGCCGACGCTCTCGAGCAGGTCCGCAGTGTCGACCTGGACGCCTTCGACAACGCGGACATTCCGTTCGAGCGCGTCGTGGATGCCCTGTCGCCGCAGCGGTCCACGTCGCACTCTCCACTGTTCCAGGCGATGCTCGAGTTCAAGAACACCGAGCGGCCGGCATTGACTCTCGACGGCCTGGACGTGGACATTCTCGACCTCGAAACAGTGGTGTCCAACTTCGATCTCCAGTTGACGCTCGCCGAGAAGTTCGACGAGCACGGCGAACCGGCGGGGATCGAGGGCGGATTCACCTACGCGAGCGCATTGTTCGACAGCGCCACCATCGAGCGCTTTTCCGAGTACCTGCTCCGAATCACCGACGCGGTCACCCGGGATCCACATGCGCCCGTTGGCGACATCGACTTGCTCGGTAGCGCCGAGGTGCGCGCCGCCGACACGCGAGCACTTCCCGAACCTGCGCTTCTGCCGGACTTGATCTCGGCGAACTACCGTAGCGATTCGATCGCGCTGGCCTTCGAGGGAATCGAGATCGCCTACGAAGCTGCAGATCGGCACGCCAATCAACTTGCACGAGTGCTGATCTCGCACGGAGCAGGACCGGAGAGCGTCGTGGCACTTGCCTTGCCGCGATCGGCGACGTCCGTGCTCGCGATCTGGGCGGTCGCTCGAACCGGTGCAGCGTTTGTTCCCGTCGACCCGTCGTATCCGGCAGACCGGATCAAGCACATGATCACCGATTCCGGCGCGTGTGTAGTCGTGACCACCACGACCGACACACACACCATTCCGGAGGACGTGAGCACGGTTGTTCTCGACACGATGGAGGTCCGCGCAGAATGCGCTGCCGCATCGGACGAACCGATCCGCGATTCCGAACTCCGCGCGCCCCGATCCCTCGACCACGTTGCCTACGTCATCTACACGTCCGGCTCGACCGGACTGCCCAAGGGCGTCATGGTCACCCACCGGGGCCTGGCAGCACTCGCCGAGCAGGAACGCATCACATTCGGGGTCGATACACACTCACGGACTCTGCATTTCAGCTCGCCCAGCTTCGACGCCTCGATCCTCGAACTGCTGCTCGCGGTGTCCGCGGGCGCAACGATGGTGATCGCACCGCCCTCGATCCTGGGCGGCGACGAACTCACGGCTCTGCTGCGCGACGAGCACGTCACTCACGCCTTCATCACACCCGCCGCGCTGGCAACCGTCGACGGAAGCGTCCTGGGCGAACTCGAGGCTGTCGGGACCGGCGGCGACGTCTGCCCGCCCGAACTGGTAGCGGCCTGGGCGCGCCCGGGGCGGATCATGATCAACGCGTACGGGCCGACCGAATCGACCGTCGTCGCGAGTATCACCGAACCGCTGACGCCGTCGCGGCGCGTCAGTATCGGACGGCCGTCGCTCGGGATCACCGCATCCGTCCTCGACGCGCGACTACACCCCGTGCCGATCGGTGTGGCCGGCGAACTGTACGTCAACGGCGACGGTGTGGCCCGCGGGTACCGGAACCGAACCGCCGTCACAGCCGAACGCTTTGTCGCCGATCCCGCCGGAGCTCCAGGCAGCCGGATGTACCGGACCGGTGACCTGGTCCGCTGGAACGGTGAGGGCGAACTCGAGTACCTCGGTCGCAGCGACTTCCAGGTCAAGATCCGCGGCTTCCGCATCGAACTCGGCGAGATCGAAACGGCACTCACAGGGTGCCCTGGTGTGGCTCAAGCTGTCGCGACCACGGTCGAGCGTGACGGCGGACCGGCACGGATCGTCGGATATGTCGTTGCCTCGGATACCGACGTCTCGCTTCTGAGTCCGGATGACGTCATCGCGGTGGTCAGCACCCAACTGGCCCCGCACATGGTGCCGTCGACGGTTGTCGTCCTGGACGAATTGCCGCGCACGTCCAACGGAAAGCTTGATCGCCGCGCACTCCCGGTCCCGGACTTCGCTGCCGCCCGCACGCATTCGCGAGCAGCGGAAACCGAACTCGAGACGGCTCTCGCCGCATTGTTCGCCGACGTTCTCGGGCTGGATTCGGTAGGCGTGGACGATTCGTTCTTCTCACTCGGCGGCGATTCGATCATGTCGATCCAACTGGTGGCTCGCGCTCGCACGAGCGGCATCGTGTTCTCGCCGCGTGAGGTGTTCGAAGCCAAGACCGTCGCCGCACTTGCGGCAGTGATCGAGCTCGCCGAAGACGGCGCACCGCTCGTGCTGGAGGAACTGCCGGGAGGGGGAGTGGGTTCGATGCCGCTCCTGCCGGTTGCGCACTGGTGGCTCGATCGATTTGCCGAGAACACGGCAGGACTGGACTCGTTCTCGCAGTCCACTCTGCTCAACGCCCCCACTGCTCTGCATGGCATCGAACAGCTCACTGCCGCAGTACAAGTCGTTCTCGACCGCTACGGAACGCTGCGCGCTCGACTCGAATTGCAACCGCACCGGGCGCTGGTCGTCGGCGAGATCGGGAGCATCGACGCGGCCCACGTGTGCCGACGCGTTCAGGTGGACGCCGAACCGGGAACGTCGGAGTTCGACGAGGCGATCGTCACCGCCCTCGACGACGCCCGCGACGCGTTGGATCCACGAAACGCGTCGATGATCAAGGTCACCTGGTTGTCCGGCCCCACCGGCGCCGGACGCTTGCTCCTGGTCATTCACCATCTTGCAGTGGACGGTGTCTCCTGGCGGGTACTGGTACCCGAACTCGCGGCAGCCTTCCATCAACTCGACGCCGGACTCACCCCCGCCTCGACGTCGACCCCCGGTGAGACGTCCCTGCGGCGGTGGGCAACCGCTCTCGCGGAGATCGCCCCGACCCGTCGCAGCGAGATAGACCTGTGGCGTTCCATGCTGGCCGGAGCGGACCCGCAAATCGGTTCGCGGCCGCTGGACCCGCACCTCGATACCGGCCGGGCGTTGGCGCGCGTAGCCGTCGAGGTTCCGGTGGACGTGTCCGAGACCGTGCTGACCGCCTTGCCCGCGCTGTATTCGGGCTCGGTCAACGACGGACTGCTCGCTGCGCTGGCGCTGGCGGTGACGCAGTGGCGATCGTCTCGCGGAGTTCGGGCCGACGACGTGCTGGTCTCGTTGGAGGGACACGGTCGCGAGGCGCACGTCGTCCCCGGTGCCGATGTTCTGCACACGCTCGGCTGGTTCACGACCGTGTTCCCGGTGCGGGTGGATCTATCGGCAGTCGATACCGCCGCACTGCTGTCCGGGCAGGAAAATGCCGGACCGCTTCTCAAATCGGTCAAGGAACTGCTTCACACAATTCCCGACAGCGGCATCGGATACGGACTGCTCCGCTATCTCGACGATGTCGGGCAGCAACAACTGTCGGGACCGGACTCGCCTCAGATTTCCTTCAACTACCTGGGCCGATTCGGCGGCTCCGAATCTTCTCACGACGGCGACTGGGCGTTGGCATCGGACGTCGATCTGGAAGCATCCGCGCGGGGATCCGACATGCCGCTCGCGGCCGTCCTGGACGTCAATGCCGTCGCCACCGACATCGACGGGCGACCACAGTTGTCGGCTACGTGGGCGTACCCGTCCGGCGTTCTGTCAGACGGCGATGTCCGGGAGATCGCGGACTTGTGGGTATCGGCGCTCACCGCACTGGCCGCCCACGCCGAGAATTCCGAACGCGGCGGGTTCACCCCGTCGGATCTCCCGCTGGTGGAACTCGATCAGAGCGCTATCGACCGCTTCGAGGAGCAGATCCCCGATCTGGCCGACATCTGGTCACTCTCACCCCTGCAAGCCGGGTTGCTCTTCCACGCGCGGTACGCCGAACACACCGTCGACGCGTACACCGTGCAGTTGACCCTCGACCTCGAGAGCGTCGAACCTGCGCGTCTCCATCGCTCCGCGCAGGCACTGCTCGATCGACACGACAACCTCCGCACCTCGTTTGTCACCGACGAGGCCGGCAACTCCGTGCAGATCGTCCACGCGAATGCGGTTGTGCCGTGGACCGAGATCGACATCTCCCCGCTGCCGCCCAGCGAGCAGGACACGGAATTCTACGAACTGCTCCGAGCAGATCGCGTCCGCGGGTTCGACATGGCCACCGCGCCGTTACTGCGTTTCCTGCTCCTGCGTACGGGGGAGACAACCTACCGACTCATTCTGACCAACCATCACATCCTCCTCGACGGCTGGTCCATGCCGTTGCTGCTGCGGGATCTGCTGACGCTGTACGCGACGGACTCCGACCAAAGTGCCCTCTCACGCGTCCATCCGTACCGTGACTATCTCGAATGGCTCTCACACCGCGACACCGAGTCGGCTTTGACAGCCTGGTCGCATGCCCTGGCCGGGATGGACGAACCGACCTTGGTCACTCACGCCCGCACGGCCGAAGAACTGACCACCACATCGCGTGACAGGTTCCTCGAACTCGATGTCGCCCGAACCGAAGCCCTGCGCGGATTCCTTCGATCTCGCGGACTGACCATGGCATCACTGATCCAGGTGGGCTGGGGACTCGTGTTGAGCGAGTTGCTCGGCCGCGACGACGTGATCTTCGGCGGCACGGTGTCCGGGCGTCCACACGAGGTGCACGGTATCGAATCGATGATGGGGTTGTTCATCAACACCGTTCCCATCCGGGTGCGACTCGACGCACGAGAGTCCCTGGCCGAGTTGTGCATTCGCGTGCAGAGTGAGCAAACTGCGCTGCTCGACCACCATCATGTCGGTCTACCGGACATCTCGGCCGCAGTGGGCAGCGCAGCCACGTTCGACACATTGACCGTCTTCGAGTCGTACCCGGTCGATCGCACCGGGTTGTCCGCCGGAATAGACATCGCCGGAATGCACGTACTCGACGTGCATGACGCGCAGGACGCCGCGCACTACCCGTTGGCCGTCATCGCGTCCACCGACGGCGGCATGTTCAAGCTCAAGTTCGAGTACTTCCCGGGTGCACTCGCCGATCGGGACGTCGACGCGGTAGCCGACCGGTTGATGCGGACCCTCGAACTCATTGCCGCGCATCCCGACTTGCCGCTGGCTCACCTGTCCCTGATGCCCGAGCCGGAAATGCGCGAACTGGTTCCGGCGTACGGGACGCCGGGCGGGTCGAATCGCACTCTTGCCGAACTGTTCACCGACGCCGCAGCCCGTTTCCCGGATCGGATCGCACTGACCGCCGGCACGCGCCAGGTCACCTACTGCGAACTGGACGACGCATCCGATCGCCTTGCCCGGATGCTCATCGCCGATGGTGTCGCGGCTGAGGATCGGATCGCGATCGGCGTCAGCAGGTCCGTCGAATCCGTCGTCGCGATGTGGGCGATCACGAAGGCCGGCGCCGCCTTTGTTCCGGTTGATCCGCGCTATCCACGTGAGCGAATCGAGTTCATGCTCGCCGACTCCGCCGCACACATCGGGATCACCACCACCGAGCACTCCGGTGACCTACCCGCCGCTATCGGATGGATCGAACTGGATTCACCCGAAACGCAAGCGCGTCTGGCCACCTTGGCATCGGGCCGCAGTGTTACCCCCACGCGCTTGGACAACGCGGCGTACGTCATCTACACCTCGGGATCGACCGGACAACCCAAAGGCGTACTTGTCACGCACTCCGGCCTCGAGAACTTCGCCGACGAGGAACGTGAGCGTTTCGGGATAGACGAGCAGTCCCGCACCTTGGCATTGTCCTCGCCCAGTTTCGACGCCTCCGTTCTCGAATACCTCCTCGCGTTCCCCAACGGTGCCACCATGGTGATCGCGCCGACCACCGTGTACGGCGGCGAGGAACTCGCCGCAGTCCTGCGCGATGAGGCGGTCACCCACGGATTCATCACCCCGGCCATGCTCACCTCAGTGGATCCGAGCGGCATCGACGCGTTGACGTGCGTGATCGTCGGCGGTGAAGCGTGCCCACCGGAACTGCTACACACCTGGGCACCTGGGCGCTCCTTCCACAACCTGTACGGGCCCACCGAAACCACCATCGGCGCCAACATCAGCGACCCCATACCGGCCGACGGCACCGTCGTCCTGGGCGGACCGATCCGAGGCGTGCGCGAACTGGTCCTCGACCGACGCCTCCAACCGGTGTCCGTTGGAGTGCCCGGTGAGTTGTACATCGCCGGCGCCGGACTGGCGCGCGGCTATCACCAGCGTGCCGGGCTGACCGGCGAGCGCTTTGTCGCCGACCCCTACGGGGAACCAGGGGAGCGGATGTACCGCACCGGCGACGTCGTACGCTGGCGCGCCGACCGTACCGTCGAATACCTCGGCCGCAGCGACTTCCAGGTCAAGATCCGCGGCTTCCGCATCGAACTCGGAGAGATCGACACCGCCCTCGCCGCACTGCCGGGAGTCGAATTTGCCGTCACCCTCGCCGTTCACGGACCGGCCGATCAACAGGCACTCGCGTCGTACGTCCTGATCGACAGCGATGCTGCGGTGACCGTCGCAGACGTCCTCGCACACGCACGTGAGCACCTGCCCGCTCATATGGTCCCCGCCAGTGTTGTCATCCTGCACGACATCCCACTGACCGGCACCGGAAAAGTCGACCGGGCGGCCCTACCGGAACCGCAGTTCGACACCGCGGGCGGAGAATTCACGGCCCCGACCACCGAGTTCGAAAGACTGGTCGCCGCAGCATTCGACGAAGTCCTCGAATCGGGACCGATCGGCCTCGACACACACTTCTTCGACGCCGGCGGAAACTCGCTCACCGCGACTCGCGTCGTCGCACGGGTGAACGCCGCGCTGGGCTGCGACATCGGCGTTCGGACCCTGTTCGACGCCCCGACGGTACGGGCACTGGCACACGCCGCCCAGAACGCCGGCCGCGACCTCACCGCGCGAGTGCCACTCACCCCGATCGAGCGCCCCGAACCCATCCCGGTATCCGTCGCGCAGAAGCGCATGTGGTTCCTCAACCAATTCGACATCAGCTCACCGGCATACAACATCCCACTTGCCGTCACCCTGACCGGAGAACTCGACCACGACGCGCTGACCCGCGCTTTCGACGACGTCCTTGACCGCCACGAAAGCTTGCGGACGATGTTCCCCGCCACCGCCGGAACACCGACGCAACGCATCGTCCCCGTCGATGACGTCCCACTGAATCTGGAACCGGAACCCGTCGCCGAGCAGGATCTGATCAACCGCATCCTCGAATTCGGATCAGCAGGCTTCGACGTCTCACGCGCTGTCCCGATTCGCAGCACACTGCTCGAGATCGCCCCGGATCGCCACGTTCTTGTGGTCGTGGCTCACCACATCATCGCCGACGGGTTCTCCATGAGCCCCCTCGCGCTCGATGTTGCCACCGCCTACGCCGCACGTAGCACCGGCAGCGCGCCGACCTGGGCCGAACTACCCGTCCAGTACGCGGACTTCACGCTGTGGCAGCAGGCGAACCTCGGTTCGGAGGAGGACGCGGACTCGGAGATCTCCCGTCAACTCGACTACTGGACACACCAACTGGCGGATCTGCCCGACCCCATCAATCTGCCCACCTCGCATCCCCGTCCAGCGAAGCAGTCGATGCAAGGCGCCGTGGCGGCGTTCGAGATTCCGGCGAGCACCCACCGACTCCTCGCCGATGTAGCCCGCCAGCGCGGCGTCACCATGTTCATGGTCCTGCACAGCGCTTACGCGGCACTTGCTGCCCGACTATCCGGCCAGAGCGACATCGTGATCGGAACACCCATCGCCGGACGCGGTGAAGCCGAACTCGATCACCTCATCGGCATGTTCGTGAACACCCTGGTCCTGCGCACACCGCTCTCACTCGACTCCACCTTCGCCGACCTGCTCGATCAGGTGCGCGAGATCGACCTCGGTGCGTTCCAGCACGGCGACCTACCGTTCGAGCGTCTGGTCGACACACTGGACCCCGAGCGCTCCACATCGCACACTCCGCTGTTCCAGATCCTCCTCGAATTCCGCAACAACGTGGTGCCGACACTCGAACTTCCCGGACTGAGTGTGTCCGGAGTGGACATCGAACTCCCTGTCGCCAAATTCGATCTGCAACTCTCGGTCACGGAACGGTACGGGGAACACGGCGCTCCTGACGGCATCGATGCCGAGTTCATCTATGCCACAGATCTTTTCGACGCCGATCTCATGGAAACCTATGCTCGCCGGCTTGTCGAACTGCTCACCGCCGCCGCACAGGAGCCGACAACAAGGCTCGGCGACCTCGACATCCTCGACGACACCGAGCGCCGCACAGCGCTGACCGAATGGAACACCGCAGGATATGCGTCGCTCACCGCAGACGACACCATCGCAGATCGCTTCTACGCGAGCGTCGCGGCGCATCCCAACGCCACTGCGGTTGGTGACGGCACCACGTCACTCACTTATGCCGAACTCGACGGCCGCGCGAATCGACTCGCCAGGCTGCTGATCGCCCAGGGGATAGGACCGGAATCCGTCGTCGGCGTCGCACTGCCCCGCACCACCGAACTGGTGGTCGCGCTTCTTGCCGTGATCAAAGCGGGTGGCGCGTACCTGCCCATCGACGTCACCTACCCGGAAGAGCGCATCCGATTCCTCGTCGCCGACGCACAACCCGGTGCCCTGATCACGTCCGACGAGTTCCGGCGGATGTTGCCCGACGGCCTCACGGACGGTTACAGCCTCCCGGTGATCGAACTCGGGACACCGGAAACAGACCTGCGTCTCGAGCATCTTGCGCCGTCCCGGATCACCGACGCGGACCGCCTGGCTCCACTGCGCGGCGACTCGATCGCCTACATCATCTACACCTCCGGATCGACCGGACAGCCCAAGGGCGTGCTCGTCTCACACCGCAACGTCCTCACCCTCATGGACAACGCGTCCCCGACATTCGGCTTCGACCACACCGACGTGTGGACGATGTTCCACTCCTACGCCTTCGACTTCTCCGTCTGGGAACTGTGGGGCCCGCTCCTGCACGGTGGCCGCCTCGTTGTGGTCGACTACTACACAACCCGCTCACCGGACATGTTCGACGAGTTGTTGCGCCGCGAAGGTGTCACCGTCCTCAACCAGACACCCACCGCGTTCTACCAACTCGCAGAAGCCGACCGCGGTCATCACCCAGCACCGGGCGAACCAGACCTCGCGCTGCGCTACGTCATTTTCGGTGGAGAAGCACTCGACCTCGGTCAACTACGAAAGTGGTTCGACCGCAGACCCACAACACCTGCACTGATCAACATGTACGGCATCACCGAGACCACCGTCCATGTCAGTCGCATCGCCTTGACCCGCGACGACGCGCATCGCGGCTCCGCCAGCATCATCGGCCGCGGACTACCGGGAATGAACGTCTACGTCCTGGACCAGCGACTACGCCTGGTACCGCCCGGCGTCGTCGGAGAAATGTATGTATCCGGTGACCAGATCACCCGCGGGTATCTCGGCAAGCCCGCATTGACCTCTACGCGGTTCCTACCCGACCCTTTCGGTGGCTCGGGGGATCGAATGTATCGAAGTGGGGACCTTGCGAAGTGGAACGACGCGGGGCAGCTGGAGTATGTGGGACGCAGCGATTTCCAGGTGAAGGTGCGTGGTTTCCGCATCGAACTCGGTGAGATCGAAGCCGCCATGCTCCGCTGCCCCGGCGTCGCGCAATCCGTTGCCATCGTGCGCAGCGAAAGTGGCAGCTCGAGAATCGTCGGATACGTTGTGCCCGAAGCTGGAGCGAGCATCGATTCCGAGGCAGTGACCGTCTCCGTGTCCGCCGAATTGGCGTCGTACATGGTGCCGACGGTGATAGTGGTCCTGGACGAGCTTCCGCTGACCGTCAACGGGAAACTTGATCGGGGACATCTCCCGGCTCCCGATTTCACCGTGCTCACTCTGGGGCCGACGTCTAATCGAAGCCCTTCCACCACAACAGAATCCATGCTCGCCGATCTGTTCGCCGACGTTCTCGGCCTACCATCGGTCGGCATCGACGATTCCTTCTTCGGCCTCGGCGGCGATTCGATCATGTCGATCCAATTGGTCTCGCGGGCCAAGGACGCCGGACTGGCCTTCACTCCGCGCGACGTGTTCGAGGCAAAAACCGTGGCCGGACTCGCGCAGGTGGTCCGCAGCGAACCCGTCGAAACCGCACCCGCACTGGAGGAACTACCCGGCGGCGCAGTCGGAACAATGCCGCTTACCCCGATCATGACATGGCTCCTCGAGCGCAGTGGTGGTGATCTCGAACTGATCCGCAGCTACAGCCAGAGCGCGCTGCTCTCTCTGCCTCGTCACACCATTGCCCGTGCACTCGATGACGCCCTGCAATCCCTGCTCGACCATCACGATGTGCTGCGAAGCCGCCTCGACACCGGCACACGCAGCCTGATCGTCACCGAACCCGGAACGGTGCGCGCATCTGATGTACTGCACCGCCTGGAGATCAGTGCAGATCAGGGGCCGCAGTTCCGCCGCACCGCCGAAGAAGCCATGGCATACGCGTCGAGTCGCCTTGATCCCGAGAACGGAAAGATGATCGCAGCGGTGTGGCTCGATCCTGTCGGAGCCAGCGCCCGTGGACGGCTACTCCTGGTGATTCACCACCTTGCCGTCGACGGTGTGTCGTGGCGTCTACTCGTCCCCGATCTTGCGACCGCATATGCCGCCGCCGAAGCCCGCACTCCGGTCGCGCTGCCCGCAGATGGGACGTCGATGCGCCGGTGGGCAACCGGCCTCGCCGAACAGGCACCCGCGCGCCGCGCAGAACTCACGCGCTGGGAAGCCACCGCCGGCCGCGACGCACTGCTGGGAAACCGGGCACTCGACCCGACCGTCGACCTCGGTTCGACCGTGGAAAAGATCACCGTCGACATCGACTCCGCGGTCACCGACAACATTCTCACCGCCGTTCCGCACCTGTTCGGCGGCTCGGTGAACGACGGCCTGCTCGCAGCACTGGCACTGGCCGTGACCGGGTGGCGTCACTCGCACGGCAAGCGCGGCACCGATGTCCTGATCAATCTCGAAGGCCACGGACGTGAGGAAGCCGCTGTACCGGGAGCCGACCTGTCCCGAACCGTCGGCTGGTTCACCACCATCTTCCCGGTACGACTCGACCTCGCCGGCATCTCCGTCATCGACGCTCTCTCCGGCGGCGACGCCATCGCGTCGGCAGTGAAATCGGTGAAGGAAACGCTGCTCGCCGTACCGGACAACGGCATCGGGTTCGGAATGGCCAAATACCTCGACGACGCCCGATCACTGCATGAACTCCCGGCGCCGCAGATCTCGTTCAACTACCTCGGACGACTCGGTGGTACTGAGACCGGCAGCGAGGAAGTTCCGTGGTTGCCAGTGCCGGGAGTAACCCTCGACGAACCACACAACGGACAACTCCCGGCCGCGTCGGTGCTCGACATCAACACCGTGGCCACGGACAGCAGCAACGGCCTGGTCCTGCGCAGCACCTGGGCGTTCCCGGGAGGAATCCTCACCGCTACCGACGCGTCGGAGCTAGCTGAACTGTGGACCCGCGCCCTGACCGCGCTCAGCAACTACGTCGAGCAGACGCACATCCGGCAACTCACCCCGTCGGACGTCGACCTCGTCACTCTCGATCAGCCTGCGATCGAACACCTGACCACACGATTCCCCGACCTGACGGACGTCTGGTCCCTCTCACCGCTGCAATCTGGGCTGCTTTTCCACGCACAGTTCGACGACACCGGTATCGATCCGTACATGGTGCAGTTGACTCTCGAACTCGGCGGCCGCATCGATCACGCGCGGATGCAACGCGCCGCAGCGGCA
Source organism: Rhodococcus globerulus (assembly GCF_019334125.1). NCBI lineage: Bacteria > Bacillati > Actinomycetota > Actinomycetes > Mycobacteriales > Nocardiaceae > Rhodococcus > Rhodococcus globerulus. Next base: position 862,407 of record NZ_CP079698.1, on the reverse strand, counting down.
TTGCTCGACCGTCATCCCAGCCTGCGAGCCGGATTCATCGCAGCGCCCGGCGGGCGCGCGTTGCAGATCATTCGATCCGACGTGACGGCGGACTGGACGGATGCGGACCTGTCACATCTCCGGCCTTCCGAGATCGAAGCGGAGTGGACACGCCTCCTCGAGGCCGACCGCTCGCAGCGTTTCGATATGGAAACAGCGCCGCTGATCAGGTTCATGCTCGTCCGCATCAGTGACGACTCGGCCCGACTTGTCATCACCAACCACCACATCCTGCTCGACGGATGGTCGACGCCCCTCGTGCTGCGCGACCTGCTCACGCTGTACGCCACCGACGGTGACCCCGAGATCCTGCCCCGCGCACCGCACTACCGTGACTATCTCGCCTGGCTGACCACCCGCAACAGCAACACATCGCTCGAAGCCTGGCGAGGCGCTCTGCAGGGGATCGACACACCAACGCTGTTGGGCGCGTCCACCGACGACCCCGAGCAGACAAGTGAGGTGTGCTCGGTCAGTCTCTCGCCCGAACGCACCGATGTTCTCCGCACCTTTGTCCGCTCGCACGGACTGACCATGGCAACGGTCGTTCAGGCCGCGTGGGGAATTGTGCTGGGGGAGTTGCTCGGCCGCGACGACATCGTATTCGGTGGAACCGTCTCCGGGCGCCCACCCGAAGTGTCGGGCGTCGAGTCCATGGTGGGCCTCTTCATCAACACGGTGCCCGTACGCGTTCAACTGAACGCACGAGAATCACTGTCCGAGTTGTGCGTTCGCATCCAGGGCGAGCAAGCTGACATGCTCGATCACCACTACGTCGGACTCACCGACATATCCGCAGCGGTGGGCCCTGCCGCCTCCTTCGATACCTTGACGGTCTTCGAGTCCTACCCGGTCGATCGCGCCGGACTGTCCGCCGGTACCGATATCGCCGGCATGCATGTCCTGGGAATCGACGGACGTGACTCCGCCCACTACCCCCTGGCAGTGGTCGCCTCCGAAGATCGAGCCCTCCACATCAAGATGGAATACCAGCCCAGCCAGTTCACCGAGCGTGACACCGAGATCATCGCCGAACGCATACTCATCGCGATCGAACGTATCGCGGCGACGCCGGACGAACCACTGTCCTCGATGCACATCCTCACCGAATTCGAGAGCCGCGACCTGGTCCCCGTCTTCGGCGCCCCCGGGCGATCCACTCGAACACTCCCCGAGATATTTGCCGACGCCGCCGCAACGTTCCCCGAACACATCGCACTCTCGGCCGGCGAACGCGCACTTACTTACCTGGAACTGGACCGCAAATCCAACCAGTTGGCCCGCGAACTCATCAAGCGCGGCGCCGGCCCCGAAACCGCCGTCGCGATCGGTATTGCCCGCTCGATCGAATCGGTACTCGCGGTATGGGCCGTCACCAAAACCGGAGCAGTTTTTGTTCCCGTCGACCCCAACTACCCAGCCGACCGCATCGAACACATGCTCACCGATTCGAAAGTCCTGCTCGGCCTCACTGTCAGCGAGTCCGTCGACTCACTCCCACCCGCGGCGCCGTGGCTCGTCCTCGACGAAGAACCCTTCATCCGGGACGTCTCCCTCGCCTGCACACTCCCGATCAGCCAGGACGAACGACTGGGTGCAATCGACCTGAACAACGCCGCCTACATCGTCTACACCTCGGGTTCCACCGGGAAACCGAAAGGCGTCGTCGTCACCCATTCCGGCCTGGACAGCTTCGCGCTCGACCAACAACGACGCTTCCATGCCGACCACACTTCGCGCACATTGCATTTCGCGACGCCCAGCTTCGACGGCGCGATCTTCGAATACCTCCAGGCATTCGGCGTGGGAGCCACGATGGTGCTGGTGCCCACCGATATCTACGGCGGCAGCGAACTTGCCGAGCTCATCAAAACCGAACACGTCACACACGCCTTCATCACCACGGCCGCCCTTTCCACCGTCAACGCCGAAGGACTCGACGAATTCCGGCACGTTGTTGTCGGGGGAGAGGTCTGCCCACCGCACCTCGTCACGCAATGGGCCCCTGGACGTGAGCTCGCCAACGCGTACGGACCTACCGAAACCACCGTCATGGCCGACATCAGCGAACCCATGACCGTCGGCGCACCCATCACCATCGGCGGCCCCATCCGAGGCGTCAGCGAAATCGTCCTCGACAGCCGTCTCCAACCCGTACCTGTCGGCGCGCACGGCGAGCTGTACATCGCTGGCGTCGGTCTCGCCCGCGGCTACCACCAGCGCACCGGGTTGACCAGCGAACGGTTTGTGGCCAACCCCTACGGCAAGCCAGGGGAGCGGATGTACCGCACCGGCGACATCGTGCGCTGGCGCGCCGACCACACCATCGAATACGTCGGTCGCAGCGACTTCCAGATCAAAGTCCGCGGCTTCCGCATCGAACTCGGCGAAATCGACACCCAGATAACGTCCATCGACGGTGTCACCAACTCCGTCACCCTCGGCGTCGAAGGACCAGGGGGAGCGACCGTCCTCGCGTCGTACCTCACCGTTTCCGAAGGATCCGACCTCAGCCCCGCCGCCGTCGTCGCGCACCTGTCCGGACGTCTGCCCACCCACATGGTGCCGACCAGCATCACCATCGTCGACGAACTACCACGCAACGCCGTGGGAAAGATCGACCGCAGCGCACTACCCGCTCCGGACTTCACCGCGCCGTCCACGGAATTCCTGGCGGCCCGGACACCACTCGAACGGCAGATCGCAGCAGTGTTCGCCGACATCCTCGACCTGGACAAAGTTGGCGTCAACGACAACTTCTTCGACCTCGGCGGCAACTCGCTGATCGCCACCCGCGTGGTATCCAGGCTGAATACCGCCCTCGAACTCGACCTCGGCGTGCGGACGATCTTCGAATCACCCACCACCGCGCAGCTGGCAGTACTGATCTCCTCGCAGCGGGAAGAGGGGCCGTCGACCAGCATCCACGTCCCACTCGTTCCGTTCGAACGGACCGGCAACATTCCGCTCTCGCTTGCCCAGAAGCGGATGTGGTTCCTCAATCAATTCGACACCAGCTCAGCCGCGTACAACATTCCGTTTGCCGTGCGATTGACCGGTGACCTCGATACAAATGCCATGAAAGCCGCGATCGTCGACGTCGTCGGACGCCACGAAAGCCTACGAACCGTCTTCCCGACCGCGAACGGCGAACCGTTCCAGAAGGTGCTCGACGTCGCCGACGCCCTACCCGCCGTCGCTACGGCAACGGTCGGACCCGACGATCTCTTCAGTCGCATCAGCGAGCTCGCTCAGGAAGGGTTCGACGTAGCCAACGAACTTCCGCTGCGCGTCACGCTGTTCACGGTCGACACCACAACCGACGAGGCCGAACACGTCCTGTTCGTTGTGGTCCACCACATCTGCGCGGACGGGGCATCCATGGCTCCACTCGCACGCGACGTCATGACCGCCTACCTGTCCCGAACAGCCGGCATCGCACCGGCCTGGGAGCCGCTACCGGTCCAGTACGTCGACTTCACACTGTGGCAGCAACACGTCCTCGGCTCCGAATCCGATCCCGAATCGATCATCAGCAGCCAAATCGCGTACTGGGACGCACAACTCGCCGGGCTCGACGACGTCATCGCGCTACCAGCCGACCACCCCCGGCCGCTCCAACAGACTTTCCACGGTGACCGCTTCGACTTCCAGATCAACGCGGACACCCACCGTGCACTCACCGCGCTGACTCGTGAACAAGGCGTCACGATGTTCATGGCACTACACGGCGCGCTTGCCGTGCTCCTGGCAAAACTCTCCGGAGCTGACGAAGTCAGCATCGGCACACCCATCGCCGGACGAGGAAAAGACGAGCTCGAGAACCTCGTCGGAATGTTCGTCAACACACTGGTCCTGCGCACCCCCGTGAATCAAGATCAGACGTTCACCGAACTCCTCGACGGCATCCGCGACACCGATCTCGCCGCCTACCATCACTCGGATCTGCCATTCGAACGACTCGTCGACGTTGTCAATCCCACCCGGTCCACGTCGTACTCACCACTGTTCCAAGTCGCACTCGAACTGCAGAACAACGAGACGGTGGCGCTCGAACTACCCGGACTCACCGTCGAAGCACTCGGAACAGAATCCAAGACCGCAAAGGAAGACCTCGAACTGGTCGTCAACGAATCCTTCGACGCAGCCGGACAACCTGATGGAATGTCCGCGGCCTTCATCTTCGCCGTAGACCTCTTCGAACCCGACACCATTCACGCGTTGGCGCAGAGGCTCCAACTGATCCTCGACACCGTGGTCGGCAGCACCGACATCCACGTCGCCGACATCAACATCCTCGGCGCCGACGAGACCGAATCACTTGTCCCCGCATTGGGCGCCGACGCGACCCGACCGCGCACCTGGCCCGAAATCCTCGAGACCGCTGCCGCACTGAACCCCGACGCGCCGGCAGTCTCCAGCCAGGAACGCACCATGACCTACCGAGAACTCGACACCGAAGCCAATCGACTGGCACGAGTGCTCCGCGCCCGGGGAATCGGTCCGGAAGATTACGTTGCACTCGCGCTGCCACGATCGGCCTCGGAAGTCGTCGCGATCTGGGCCGTCGCCAAGACCGGCGCCGCCTACCTGCCCGTCGACCCGAACTACCCGCACGAACGCATTACCCACATGCTCGACGATTCTCAGGCGGTCCTCGGATTGACCGTCGCAGCACAGCACGCGAAGCTGCCCCCGAACATCGACTGGATAGTCGTCGACTCCGAACAGACCGCCCGCGAACTCACATCTCGGAGTCCCGCCCGATTCACCGATGCCGAACGCACCATGCCTCTACGCCTCGGGCACCCCGCGTATCTCATCTACACCTCCGGATCGACCGGAAAACCGAAGGGCGTCATCGTCACACACCTCGGCCTGTCCAACCTCAACGCCGAAGAGCACCAACGCTTCAACGTGCAGACCAACTCGCGCATCGCGCACCTCGCATCCCCGAGCTTCGACGCGTCGGTCTTCGAACTGATGATGGCGTTCGGCAGCGCCGCGTGCCTCGTCATCATCCCGCCGGCCGTATTCGGCGGATCCGAACTTGCCGAGATCTTCTCGGGCGAACACGTCTCGCATGCTTTCATCACGCCTACCGCGCTGAGCTCGATCGAAAGCTCGGCACTACCGGAGCTGCAGGTACTCGCAGTCGGCGGCGAAGCGTGCCCCACCGAACTCGTCGACACCTGGGGACGCGACCGGCGGATGTTCAACGGTTACGGACCCACCGAATCCACCATCCAAGCCGCCGTCAGCACGCCCATGCGGCCGGGGAAGAACATCAACATCGGTCGCCCCGCCATCGGTTTTGCCGGACTGGTACTCGACACTCACCTGCGGCCCGTCCCCGTCGGCGTCATCGGTGAGCTCTACGTCACCGGCCCAGGTCTCGCGCGTGGCTACCACCGCCGCCCCGGACTTACGTCCGACCGCTTTGTCGCGGACCCGTACGGCGAACCAGGCCAACGGATGTACCGCACGGGCGATCTGGTTCGCTGGAATGCCGATCACGCCCTCGAATACATGGGACGAAGCGACTTCCAAGTCAAGGTACGCGGATTCCGCATCGAACTGGGGGAGATCGACTCCGTTCTCACGTCACACCCGTCCGTGTCCTTCGCCGCAACCCTCGGCCAGGAAACACCGTCCGGCGACACCATGCTCGCGGCGTACGTTCAGCCCGTCGACGGACACACCATCGCGGAAGCCGAACTGCGGCATCATCTCTCGTCCAGACTTCCCGCACACATGGTTCCCGCGGCAATCATCGTCGTCGACAAGATCCCGATGACGCCGGTCGGCAAACTCGATCGCCGCGCACTCCCGACACCCGATTTCGAGAACCGCAACGTGCCGTACGCACCGCCCACAACCCACACCGAGGAAGTTGTGACCGAGGTCTTTGCATCCGTCCTCGGCGTCGACCGCGTCGGTATCGACGACAACTTCTTCGACCTCGGCGGCAACTCCATCGTCGCAACGAGGATCACTGCCGAACTCGACGAACGAATCGGCCGACGCGTCCGCCTGCAAGCACTTTTCCTCGACCCCACACCCGCAGGCGTTGCCCGAGCCGCAGACCAGGCGAATCAACCCGCCGACACGTCCGCCTTCCTCGCTCCGGTTGTCACTCTGCGCGCAGGCGGCACCAAACCTCCGCTGTTCTTCATCCATCCCGGCATCGGGTTGGCTTGGGGATACGCAGGATTCGCTGCGCATGTGGACCCAGATCGCCCTCTCTACGGCCTCCAACTGCCGTCCCTGAGCGGAGGACCCAGCTTCAGCACCCTCACCGAACTCGCTCAGAACTATGCAGACCGCGTCCAATCACTTGCACCCAGCGGGCCCATCCATCTGGTCGGGTGGTCACTTGGCGGCGTCATCGCCCACGCGGTGGCCCACGAACTCGAGAAGCGACACGCGGACGTCTCCACTGTTGCGATCCTCGACAGCTACCCATCCGCGGACAACGATCAACCTGTCGACCTCTCCGTCGCCGAATTGGTCGCAGGACTCGGATTGCCGCCGGGGGAGACAAACGTCGCGACGTTCGACGACGCTGTCGACCTCCTCGAGCGAACACTCGGGCCCGGCACCGGTATCGAGGCCGATCACCTCGCCCGGATCAGCGACGGCTATTCCCGCTCGGTCGCACTGGTGAATGCTCACCGTCCGCCGTATTTCGGTGGCGACATCGCATTTTTCATAGCCGGACAATCTAGTGAAAACGGTCATAGTGTCGACGAGTGGCGCGCATATGTGGGCGGTGCGATCGCAGCCGACACCGTTGACTGCGCACACAACCAGATGATCGACGCAGTGCCGTCCGCATACATAGCGGCAGCGTTGCGAGAGCATCTCATCTAGGACGATGCATGAAACTGGTAGCCGCTGGGTACTACTACGCACTAAGGTGCAAAGTGGCACCTACGGGGGAGTTTGTGCCTGCTCGACAAACAGGTAGAGGGGAAACAATTGAAATTCAGGACTCGACGGATGCTTGCTGGACCGATGCTGGCGACGGCGCTCACATTGCTTGCGCTCTCCACGACACCAATAACAGCGTCCGCTGCGCCGGCCTCTCTGGATCCAGATCCGTTCTACTCACAAACCGAAGCCGCAACCGGTCCCGTCGGCACACCCATCTCCGTCCGACGAGCCCCTGACCTCTTAACCTTCCCAGGATCCGCAGTCTGGCAGGTGAACTTCAGATCGCTGAACTCGGCAAACAATCCGATCGTCGCGGTCACCACCGTCATAATCCCTCCCAACCACACACCAGAAGGCCCGCTGTTGTCGTATCAACACATCGTCAACGCACTGGGCACTGAATGCGCACCGTCACGAGCGCTCTACAGCTCTGACCCCAGGAGCACCTACCGTGAAGCCATAGCACTGAACATCGCCCTTCAACGCGGCTGGGCAGTTGCGCTTCCTGACCATCTGGGTCCCACCAGCGCGTACGGCGCTGCGCGCCTCGGCGGACAGATCACTCTCGACGGAATCCGCGCTGTGCAGAAGTTGCCCGAACTCGGGCTCACATCCAGTCCCGTGGGAATCGCGGGATACTCGGGCGGCGGTATGGCAACAGCGTGGGCCGCAGCGCTTGCACCGACATATGCCCCTGAAATCAACATCGTCGGCGTTGCCGAAGGCGGTGTACCCATGAACATCACCAAGATGGCAAACGCACTAGGCCGCGATCCTCACCCGGCATTCGGTCTCGCATTTGCAGCCGCATTGGGTCTCGAACGCGAATACCCGACCGAACTGCCACTGACCAGCCAACTCAACGGTCTAGGACATGCTCTGGCTACAGACTTGACCAACGCCTGCACAACCCAACTCCTCATCACCGGAGCCGGGCGAAGCGCCCTCGACGTAGCGCTGTCGACATCGATGCTGGACAACCCCGACGCCATCAGCGTCATGAACGACAACAGCGTGGAACTCTATCCCGGAATTCCGACGGCACCGATATACGAATGGCACAGCGCCACAGACAATCTCATTCCGGTCGACTCCGTCGTGGCAACCATGGCCCGATACTGCGCAGCAGGCGCGACCATCCAAAGCGTGTTGGGCCCCAATCTGGATCACCTGACCGTGGGAGCCATCGGGCTGCCGGCCGCGGTCGACTATCTGCAAGACCGATTTGCCGGCCGACCGGCACCGAGTAACTGCTGACATGAGCGTTCCGTGGCCAAATCTCGCTCGCGGTGGCATCGTGAAGTCATGAATGATGCGGACGATACCGGCGCAGCAGCCGAAGGTAACTACAGCCTCGATCCAGACGACCAACTGCAACCAGAAGACACTCTGATCGACCGAGGCGTTGACGACATCCTCGACGAAGGGATTTCGCCGCCTGAGCGTCCCTATGCCCTCGGCGATTCGGAAACGGGGGAGACCCTCGACGAGCGTCTTGCCGAGGAAGAACCCGACCCTGCGGCCAAGCTGGGAGATCCGTTATTCGAGCAAGGTGACGCGGAAGACGCTGTCCGCGAAGCGGAATTCCCACCGGACCGTGAAGTGGGCACACGCCGTGCGGGACGCCTTGTTGCCGAGGACGAAGGGCGATACGAGGACGAGGAAAGCAACTTGGTAGCCGAGGACGTCGGTGTTGATGGAGCGGCCGCCTCTGCGGAGGAAGCTGCGATTCATATCATCGAGGACTAGGTTGTTCGAGGGTTGACGGCTACGGCGACGTCATCACGATTGTGTGGACGTGATTTCCGCCCAGTCGTTTGCTCTCGTACATCGCGGAATCGGCGAGACGATGAAGCGCGTCGATTCCGGCTTCCTCGGCGTCCGAATCCAGCCAACTGCCATTGTGGATCGCGATCCCGATACTTGTAGTCGATCGTGGTTCGACAATTGGTGTATTCATTGCGGGGTGGATTCGCGAGATCAGATCACCGACATCAGAGAGCGGCATGATCTGAACCACGATGAATTCGTCACCGCCGACTCTGGCAATTGCCGCATCTGCTCGCGCCCACGCGGTCAATCGATTTGCCGTTCGAATGATGACGCGATCACCGACATCATGTCCGAAAGTGTCGTTGAATTGCTTGAAATTGTCGATGTCGATGACAACCACCAATAGTGACTGGCCGATGCCGGACTTGGATCGAATCAGCTCCGCTGTACGACGAGCAAGACCGCGGCGATTGAGAAGATCTGTCAGGGGATCGAGCTCCGACCCTTGGGCGTCGTTACTCAGAAGGATCAATGCAATCTGCGTCAGGAACGGAACAACGCTGATGACGCTCACCGCAAAGAGAATTCGCCCAAAGGTATCGAAGAATGTCGTCGGTTCTTCGGTGAAAACACCGCAGCATGCTGCGACGACGATTGTGATCGAAAACAGCAGGTGAACCAGGTGAGCACGCATGTTGTGGAAGAAAGCGATATACGTGCCCATCAGCCCGAACACCAGTGATCCGAGAAGTCGCTGATCAAGATCCGCTTCGGTGAGCACGATAATGGCGATCGACACATCGCTCGCGATGACAAATTGAAGCGAACGGTTTCTGGTAGTCGTGAATACCGGGTATGCCAATCCGCCTATCAGCGCGAGTACACCGATCATCATGTCAAGCGGAATGCTGCTTACTTGATCGGATGCCGTTCCCAGTCGTTTTCCCACAACGGTGACTCCCATGGAAAAGACCATGAGGCCGATAAGTATTCGTGTGGCCTCGAGGAATCCGTTGCCACGAAGCAAACGGGTAAATCGATCAAACTGGTCAGGCATAGCAAGCCAGCGTTCGACCACTTCACGTATGGGGTTCACTGAGGACGTAGGCCTCGCGAACTCGTGAGCGGACATTCGGGCATGCTGACAAGTTTAGTCGGTTATCGAATTTCTTAGAGCTTTCTGATCACCCACCAGAAAAGCTCAATATGTCACAGTGACGTATTGAGCTGGGGGACGCGGACCCTGGCAACTGCCGACCACGAACCGGAATCCCGCCCAGACCCGTCAGTATGTCCAGGTCTGGGCCAGACGGCGTTGGTTGCCATGGGCCCGTGGGTACGGGGCGTGGCGGCGCCGGAAGATCTGAGTCGGCGACCGATTCCACAGGGCCGCGGCCAGCGGGCGCGCGGACACCGACGGGATGAATGCGTGTACGTATAGGCACAGACGGGCATCACGAGAGATTGGGTTTATTCAGGCCATCCGCCACATATCCGCAGGTCGGTAATTTGCCGATAATCTACATTATGTCAAGTAGTGGGGATCTGAGCGTCTGAAGGACCTTCCCCCATGGATCAGACGCAGATCGAGCACGACGGTTCTGACACGCTCGTTTCCACATCTCGACCTGGAGTCGACGCAGCAACGACGGATGTTGTAGCGGACTGTCCAGGAGAATCCCGCTGACAGAATCGCCGGCCGGTTGATCTTCGAATATCGCGCGAGCCCATTCCTGAGTTGATGCTCTGGGCTCTGCGCCCTGAGCAAGTGCCGGCACGGCGCCAATTCAAGCAGCCATCGCGGCACCCGGCCCATACGAAACAAACGTCGCACCACCCGGAGCGTGCGCCCCGCGATAGAAGTTAACCGTGTTGCGAACTACGCCGCGCCGGACCTTCAGTGCACGACTACGCGGTTACAGGCGACTAGCTTTGGTACATGGATACGGTCTCGATGATGCTGGGCTCACCTCGTCGTCGGTTCTTCTGCGCAAATATCGGAAATGCCTGCAGCACGCACGAGTTGGCGTCGCGTTACGGTCTGCACTCCACACTCGGCGACGTTGTTGATGTCCTCGCTAACGTGGACTTCGGAGCCGTTGCCGCACTGTCCGAAATCGAAATTCTCGACCGGTTCGCCTATGCCGTGGATTTTGCACGCTACTGGCAGCCGCCGGACGAAGAGGACATCGTGTTGGTTGTCCCCCAGGTTGTCGAGCTTCTCCGACCCATCGCGCATGCAGTCTTGGCGTCACCGCACACTCAGTGGTGGGCCGAGCCCGTCGACCTCGTCAACCAACGAATGGTTCAGAAGTACGACCGTACCGATGACCCAGACGTGACGCCCCTGCACATCCGGAAGTTCGAGGACGGACTGGAGCAGTGGCGAGCGCACACGCTGGACTATGAAGCGACGTTCGTCGAGTATCTGAAAGCGGATCCTGACAGGCAGATCGGCGGTGAATGGTGGTCGATCCCAGCCGCGAACGGGGCTTACGACACCACTCGCGCCCGGGACGTCCTCGGAGCCGTCGAGTTGATGCTCGTTGAGGACAGCCCGGGATGGAGTTTCGCTCACGTGTGGCCGGTGAGCATCGACAGAACATCTCGGGTGTACGAGATCTCGAGTCCTGCGGACTGGGCTCACCTCGTCGACACCTATCCCCTCGCTGTACCGGCATCGCGTCGTTCCGTTTGGTACGACACCACGGGCGAGTATCACGACTGGTTCATTCCGGATTGGAGCAAGGTAGTCAACGACTACGACGCAGTTCACCTGAGCATGATCGGGTATCTCACCACTCCGGGTATCACGATTCCTCTGTCCGCCCGCTCAGGTGCCACCGTACTTGCGGGCTGGAATCCCGATACCACATTCTGGCTGAACACCAGTTTTATCACCGTCGACGGCAACATGACCGCCTGGCGCCCGAACTCTGAAAATCTCTGGGAGCCAGTCTAATCGGCTGGTGCCTGCGATCCTCGGGTGACCTCGACCGCGGCACTCATTTTCGTCAAGAACTCGCCTATCGTCGTCAATTGCGTCGGCGAAAAGGATTCCAAGACGTCGGTGGCCTGGCCGATCAGCGGTCCGAAAAACGACCACCCCAGATTCTTGGCGCTATCGGTGACATCGATGATCACGCGTCGACGGTCACTCATGTCTCGTTCTCGAACCACCAGGCCGCGTTGTTCCATACGGTCGATCAATGCTGTTACCGACGCGGAGTTCAAACCCAGTTGCTGACCCAGCCATCCCGGCGTGGCTGGTTGTCCCGCGCGTTCAGCGTCAAGAAGGCTGATCAGCGCGCGCACATCTGTGGAGTGAAGTTGATGCTGCGCTGCGAAGTTCGCACCGAACAGATCCAACTGCACGACCAACGCCCGCAGTAGGTGCACCATCTCGTGACCGCTGGTAGTCGACTTATTCGTATCGGTCACTTCCACTCCTCCGCTCGACGCGATTAGTTCCATTGTCTATTATCTCGACTATCGAGATAAATGAGGATGGAGTTCTCAATGCCTGCATCATCGATCGATCAGTTCGCGGCAACCGATAGCGGTGCGGCCTTCTACGCTGCCTACGATTCGGTACTGTCCACCTGGCCGGACGACACAACTACTATTGAGATCGAATCCGATTACGGCACAACTCATGTCAATGTATGCGGCCCTGAATCAGGCCCTCCGGTCGTTCTTTTACCAGGAGGTGGAGCAACATCGACCGTGTGGTTTGACAATGTGACTGCGCTCAGCGCGCATAACAGAGTCTATGCAGTGGATCTGATGGGAGATGTTGGACGCAGCACCGCCCACGGCAAACCGATGAAAGCTGTCGATGACCTGCTTGATTGGCTGAAGAGCGTCATAGACGGACTTGACCTCGACTCCCCCAGCATCATCGGCCACTCGTACGGAGCCATGATCGCCTTGGCCTACGCGCTACACAATCCCGACAGAGTGAGTCGGCTCATATTGATCGACCCCAATTCCTGCTTTGCCGGCATGAGGATGCAATACCTGGTGCATGCACTACCAATTCTTTTGCGCCCGAACGAAAAAAGGGAACGGACGTTCATCGAATGGGAAACCGGTGGTGCATCGCTGGATGAGGACTGGATGTCACTCCTCACTCTTGGGGCAGCACACTTTCCAAAATCGAAGACGATTGTGCCGAAGCGCCCCGGCAGGAAGAAGTTGGCGGGGTTTTCCGTCGACACCACGGTCATCCTGGCGGGACGAAGCAAAGTTCATGACAGCAGCCGAGTTGCGGCTTTGATACGTGCATCGCTCCCCCACGCGAAGACTCTGATTCTCGCTTCGGCGACACACCACGCACTTCCGATGGTGCCGGCACAAGAGCTGAACGCCGCACTGTGCTCCGCACTGGGGCGCTAGTCAGTCAGTGCTTGTGCTCTTTCACCGTGGAACAAGACAGAATATTCGCAGATCGCGGTCCGTACGATCTCGATATCTCGCATAGGCCTCACCGATTGCAACGAACCTTTCGAAGGTGCACTCTTTCTCCGCGCCTAACAGAGGTGTCGCTTCCACCGGTACATCCACACCGCCAATGGTGACAGTGGCATGGTTGTTGACCAGCAGGTTGTTCGACCAGGCCGGGTGATGGTCCTGCCCGAAGTTGCTTCCCACGACAAACAGTTGACCGTTTTCGCGGACGTATGTCAGCGGAGTTGTGCGAGGTTGCCCGGTCTTTCGGCCGACTGTCGTCAACAGCAGAAGCGGCAATCCGAGCGGCCCGAGGATCGTGTACCGACTCTTGCTGCGTTGCAAAATCCACCGATCCAACGGTGTTGCAGTACGAATGAGCCACGATCCGAACTTGCTCGACACGAAGACAGTGACGGGTTTACGCAATATGGGCCTGTCGTGGCTCCACCTGACGTCAGGAAACGGCTCTGCCGGGTGGCTCGGATTGTCGCGATTCTTGTCCACAATCGTTCCTCGGTTCGGAATAATTCGCGCCGCTAGACGCGCTCTCCCCCGGATCCAGCTTTCTCAATTCCATCGCAGCCGATGTTTACGCACAAGGGTTCGTCAAACATGCGAAATCGTGACAAGTCGAACCCTGTTGTCTGTGCTTTGTGCCCGACTTCTTTGTGGTGTGGTGAGGTGCGCGCTCATTTTTATTGCGTTGTTAGGTAATTTGCTGACTACATATATTCGGGAAATTACGTGATTCCGTCACCGTCCGATATTAGGCAATCGGAATAAAGAGATCAACGACAAGACGCCAATTATTTAGCGAGCTGTCCTGTTCGATCAGCCAACCCCGATCGAAAACCGCACTATCACATAGGTTTTCTCGGAAATTGGGCCGACTGCCACTCCCCCTGAGCGCTGCACGACACTACCTCAATCACTCCCCCAGGCTTGCCGGCGCCCGGTCCACGAGGCCCTCCCCTTCCCTGTGAACCAGCCCGACTACCCTTCAGTTGGCCGGCATCTCCCACGGTGTGTCAGGAAGAACGTGCCCCGTCTCGAGCAGGGACTTGAGGTTGGAGAGAACTGCCGGCCAGCCCCGGGAAATGCTGCTATGCGCTTCCTCGTCGGCAAGGTTTTCATGCACGACGGTGAGGCGAACAATCGAGCCGTACGGTTCGATTGTGTACGTCACCCGGGAGGTAGTGTCCTCGCTGGGATTGTCAGGAGACGCCCATGATGTAACCAGCCGGCTCGGCGCTTCACTTTCGATGACAGTGCCCACGACATCAGCGATACCGGAACCATCGGCGCGGCGGTGCTCCCACGAGGATCCGACATTCCAGTCGGAGACGTTCTGGTGCCCCCAATACGCCGCCGTGAGGTCAGCGTCGGTGAGTGCTCGCCACACCGCTTCCGGTGTGCTCTCGATGTAGGTGACGTATTTGTAGGTGGGCTTGACGGTCATTTCTGCCTCCGCATGTCGTTTGATTGCACTCAGCGCCTGAAGTCGCGAGTGTTCGAAAGTGTCAATCCATCGTTCGCGAATCTCCTCGAGTGGAACAGGATTGAGATAATGACGCTTCTCTCGACCATGGCGCACGTGGCTCACCAGATTTGCCGCCTCGAGCACGGCCAGGTGTTGGGTTGCAGACTGACGTGTCATCGTCACGCGCTCACATAACTCCCCCAGCGTCTGACCATTGTCTTCGCGCAGGCAGTCGAGAAGGAACCTGCGCGTTGGATCAGCCAGTGCTTTGAAAACCAGGTCGGTAGATGACGCCATGGACACATGATATGCAGGCAAATGACTGCATGTCTAGCCTTGTACAACAAACCAATCAGTTCGAATTTCGGCAAACAACAAGGCCAAATCTAGGCCGACCGTCGAAGGCTTGAGCACTAGCGTGGAGGTAGCAACCGAAGCTTCTGTTCAGCGCCGCAGCGCTGCTGCCGAAATCGGAAGACCCGCTGCCACAAGACGGTCGCACACATCCGCTGGCGTCCCCGGAGGATTTCGCCATCCCGCTGCAGTCGCACTGACCGCCTGATGAACCCGCACCCCGTCGAGGTGGAACAAATCCATCACGAACTCGTCCGGATGCTTGGCCTCGACGCCGAATTGGGCGAGTTCGGATTCCGGAAAGTCCCGCAGATTCGCGGTGACAATGACCTGGGCTCCCGCTCGGATCGCTGCGGCAAACACATGCCGATCATTGACATCAGGCAGCGCCAGGGCGGGGATGAGTTTTTCGTAACCAGTGATCAGACAGTCCGGAACCGCGACATTCATCAACTCACGCAACCTGTCCAGTTTCGCGATCGGGATGTCCGGACGGTCCTGCGCCAAGTTCCCGAAAGCTTCGTCGAGAATGCGGTCTGTCCAACGGGCATGAACAAGCCCGGTCTGCGCGAGCCGTATCAACACATCTCGTAGAACATTGGGGTACAACACGTTTGCGTCGTACAACACGGTGAAGGTCACGTCAGTACAGCCCGAGCTCTTCCGTGTGAGCTGCCAACTCGTCGGCGGCACTGCGCGCGGCGCCAAGCTGAGACCGCCGATAGGCAATCAGCGACGATGCGAGGATCCGGCGATGACGCCCGACCAACCGATACTCGATCTGTCGTTCGTCGAGCAGCTTGATCACATGTGGGCGAGAGACATTGAGCATCTCGGCGGCCTGCTGCGTGGTCAACTCGGCATGCGCCGGGACGACCGTGACACCCTGCCCGGCAGCCATATTCGCCAACACATCCCGGATCAACTCGAATGCTGCACGTGGCAAATGTAGCGACTCCGCAGTGCCCGCAACCTTGACATCGAGCGTCTCCCCCACGTCGGGTTCGACACCGCGCAGCACCTGCAACGCCTGACGCGCCTGTTCCTGCTCGATGACACTGGGCTGATCGCCAGCAGACATGGCATTACCTCCTGCGAACACAAAAGAACTTCCAAACGAAATATACGCAACATTCGAATTAAACGCAACGGCAGGTGTCTCCGTGAGCACACCGGAACCATCGACACCTCGAGGCGCCGGTGGTCGACTGATCTTCCATATCCTCGGCTGACGTCGAGAGGGGCTCTTCTTAAGGGTGACCGGCCCCATTCGTGAGTCGGGACTGGCTCACCACCCTGAACTCCCAGGTGATCCGAAGTTGCTGGGCGTTAAGGAGAAATTACCCGCAGCCAGAACGAAACCCAGAACGAAGTCCAACGAGGTGCCCACAAAGGAGTCGCCAAAGGAGTCGTTGACCGCTTGAGGGGCCGAGGCGCGCGCACCGATCGGCGGGATCATCATCCCTATCGGGAGGGTGCCCGCAGGTAGGTTGAGGACGGCGTTGATGTCGTAGACGGTGTTGTCGGCAGTGTTGGTCACCGAAAACGAGACGCTGCCGAAGTCGGTGACCGGACTATCTGCTGACGCGGTACCAACTGCACTGCCGAGGGTGATCGCGACAGCAAGTGCGCCGGCTCCAAGCACCGAGGTGGTCCGGGACCAACGAGCGGGCGTTTCGATACCATTCACGGATGTACTCCTTTTCGTGGTGACAGCTTCCGTGCACGCGAGGCGGAGCAGCCACGAGATTGCAACCATTACCGAGGAAGATAACGGACATTCAACTCATAGCGGGGTAGTTCAACACGAAGTGTTCCGCCACTGAATGCGAAGCTGCTGCACGCATCAGGTGGCGATGGGAGCGCCGTGGCGGCTACGACAGGTACGGCACCAGCGGCAGGTTGAAGAACCAGTTGGCCAGACCGACGAAGATCGGCTCGAGCCACGGCCGGACCTGCGGACCCATCCACCAGTACGGGTCCGGTCCACCTGGCGAGGCGGCAGCGAACCCACCGCCGAGGAACAGTGCCAGGACAACCGTGGCGACGACAGTCAGAACCCGCGCTCGTGTCATACCGGGGGTATCGCGCGGCAGTCCTCTGTACGTTACCGGCGCACCCACCGGTAACTCTAAGGCGGTCGGTTTCGAGTCCTTCTGAACGCAGATCTGTCTAGCGGAGCTGCCGTACATGATCAACGAGAAAGCTGAGAAAGTAGAGAACTTCCCTAAGCATGCGCGGAGGTGCGCTGCGCGTCACCGAGTGCGGTCCGCGCGCGGCGGGTGAAATACGTCAGTCGGGCGCGTGCCAGCGAAATTCCGCGCAGCTCCTGTCCTGCCCTGATCGAGAGTCGATCACGATCGAGGAACAGCGGAACCATGACCAGATCCCGGTAGAGCGAGTGCATGCGCGGGTGATCCGCCAACCACAGCGTCCATCGCCACCACAGCCGTGCCGACGCAGTTACGCCGACAACGCTTGTGCCGAAGACTGATTCCACGGCTGCCAACTGCACGTTCACGGCCCGGCGAACGTCGCGCGCCATCGGGCGGCTCGCCAATGCGTGGCCGATCGACGGATCATGAGCAAGTAGATATCCGACGTCGAAAATACTGTTCAGCGCTAGATCAGCGCGTACCAATGCCCGGTCGGCAAGGCGGGCATGGGAGATAACGTGCAGGGCCACATCGTCAAGCGCGAGTTTCGGGCCGGCCGACGACACGATGTTCTGCACCGCACGCTCTCGGGTGAGCGCGTGTCGGGCAAAGCGCGGCAGAAGGTGTGCGTGGATTTCGACGGAACCATGTCGATCGTCTCGAAGCAGCGCTGGTTCCTGATGGTCATCGTGATCGATGGAATCTGCGGACACCTCGTCGGAGCGCACCATGCGGTATCCGTGGTCGATGATCGCGTCGTTGGCGGGGACCGCGTGAGCAAGGTCCACGACAAGCAGATCTATGTCGATCATCCGCCGCGCCGCGGGATTGGGCCAGATGTTGCGTTCGAGTAACGCCGCGCCTTTGAGTGCAACAGTGGGAAACCCCTTGTCGCGCAGCATCTCCTGAAGTTCAGCCCGCTGAGATTCCAGATCGGCGATTCGCAGCGTATTGCGATGATGCACCAGGCTCAGTGTCAATTGTGGGCTGGATACGTCGGCGGTCGATGTTGCCAGCATCGTTGCAAAACTCGGAGACAGAATCGAGGCGAACTCAGCGTCGACAGCGGCAGCGGCGAGTAGCGGTAGCGCCTTGTGCCGCGCGGCAACGTCGATAAGACGCGGCCAGTCGTCATCACTACATGAACGGATGACCTCAGCGCCGTCCTCGGCGTCGAGCATCGCGATCAGATACTGCGTGTCACGCACGACGCCACCAATTCCTCGACGGCCGCGATCCCGGAATCCAGGTGCTGGCGGGTCAAACTGAAGCACGCCGTATTCGACAACAGCGCTGCGATGTTACGAAGCGTCAGCCGGTGATCGTCGGACCACAGTGCGGTTTGTTCGGCCAACGATTGCAAAGCCACGGCGGTGGGCACTGGCTCAACACGCGTCGTGTCGCTCCACCCCTCGAGGATCAACAGCACATCGATCCCCCGCAACCCAGCCACAACGTCGGGTGGCGTGGGCAATGATGTCGGGTCAAGTGCCCACACCGGGGGTTCATACGGCAGATGCAGCAGCTCGCAGCTGCTGATCTCCGGCAATACATCGAACGTGCCCGCCTTGACGTGGACGCGGCGCGGCAGACCGACAGCTTCTTCACCTCGGATGAAAACGCCCTCGTCCGCGTGAAGCTGTGCGCCCCGCAGGGCGAGCGCCAACGAAAGCGTGGTCTTCCCTGCTCCCGAGTGCCCGGCAATCGCCACCCGCACGCCGCCACAATCCACCAGAGCAGCGTGCAACCGCGTCCACTGGTCGATGCGAGCCGCGGTCATGACATCGCGGTGCACGGTGCGATAGATACTCTCGGCGGCCTGCAGACCGTCGAGTCCGACCAGGTTTTCACGGGTCGCATCGATTGTGGAGCGGATGGTCGCATCCCATCGCCCTGGCACCGATTCGCTGGGCACAACGTGCGCGTCTACCCGGTGGTTCGCAGACCACGGGCTGGCAATCTTGTGTTCGACGACGCGAACTTCGGGAACCGCGGTGCCCGTGACGTGTGCGTCGACCCATAGGTACTGCGAACGGATGTTCTCCGCATCGCCAGCTGTCACCTAGGACCTCACACCAACAACCGTGACGTGTTCAGCTGTCCGTAAGTTTCAACGACCACGGATTGCGCTTCAGCAGTGGGGATTTCGAGGACTTCGGCGACAGCGTCGACTATGTCGCCGACAGTCCGCCCGTCGCACAGTTCCCAGACCAAGGTCGCAACGGGATTGAGGTGATGTGCTACCTCGCTGGAGCTGTCGTAGAGAACAACTCCGTCGGCGAGATCATTGCTTTCCACGCTGTTTGCGCGCTGCGGCCGGGTGTCTACGAGCAATTCGGTCAAGGGAGCCTCCCGTGGATGTGTTGTGCAATCAGAGTGTGAAGCGTCGTGAGTATTCGGATTCGAGTGCGCCTGAACGGAGCAAGGTCCGGTTGGTGGCGATACCTGGCGACAACGACAGGCAGGTCAGCATGCCTGACGCGCCGGCATCCACTACAAACTCAGCGAGGGAACGATATCGACCAGCCCACTGCGCAAACTCGGCGGATTGCGATTCAGGATCGGGAATGGCGACAAGTAGCGTCTCGTACGCACGAGAATTCACAAGTACCGCATGCACCCCACGGTTTTCCGCGCTGACTCGAATCAACGAAGAATCACCAAAAAGGGTTCCGTCGTGTGACTTCGGATCATGGCCGAGATGCACCACGTCCCACTCGAGATTGTCGAGTTCAGTGCGTGCTGAGTCGAGTATCGACGACGACACATCGAGCAGATCGAGATTGTCGGCCGCGACGAGAACCGAACCCCATTCTTTCTCTGCTGCCCGTGTGATGGCACGACGCCAGGAGACCGCAAATCCGATTGCCGGGTTCGCGCGGTCCTCGTACGCCGAAATTCTCTCTACCCCAGCGATGTTCGCGAGTCGATTGAACTTCCGCCACGAGTGCGACCAGCTTTCGCGGTCCGTATCGAGATTTACCAGGGCCACTCCCATGGTGGCCACCGAATCATCGCCGGAGGTTGCCCGGCGGCGTGCCAGATCCTGTTTCAGCGTTACAGCGCTCGCCCCCTCAGAGACGAGCCAAACCGGCAAGGAGAACTCATCCTCACCCATGCGGGTGATGCAGTCGGACAGCCGGTCACGCAAACGCTCGTAGGCACTACTGCGCACGATCAACACCGCACCGGACACGTCATTTTCGGCCCCGTTGATAACTGCACAATCGACGTCTTCGGCGAGATCGATCATGACGTTTCGAAGTTTGTACGGCAGCGCACCGTCGATGACGTTGTGTTCCGACAGGAAGACCACGGACTTCCAGCCCAACAGAATCGCCTTGTCGATTCCTGCGACAAACGCACTCGCCGGTCGCCACGGATCCTCGGTGTCTTCCGCTGGCACGACTCGGTGCACTGCAACATCGACCGACTCGGCCTCGGCTAGGCACGACCGCCATGGCGCGACGCGGCAATCGTCACTCAGGACGAGCAGACCACCGAAGATCAGCTCGGGCTTCTGCACGCTCCGCTCGGCGCGCTCACGAATGCACGGGTACGAGTTACCCAGATGTTTGGAGAACTGACGGTGTACCGACTCGACATCCCAACCGATCTCCTGCCAACCGAGGAGGTAATTGTGAATCCGGTCGTCCCAGTTGATGCGATACGGCACCCCGGCCGGGCGTTCGAATCGGTGCAACCAGCCGAATGACGGCAAGCACACCACTTTCCCGCCGTTGATCCGGAATTTTTCGTGAATATAGCCCTCTTCACCACCAAACCCGGTGAAGTGCGAGTTCAGTCCGGGCCACGCCTCACGTCGACACGCAAACGACCCCAAACCTTGCATGGGGATCTCGAATGGAACGTCGGGGTTTTCCTTCGCCCGCGGATCGACACCCCAGGCGCCGAACATCCCTCGCCGCCAGACCGGCTCCATGTGTGTGGCCGCGATGTGTGACGAGTCCTGCGACAGCATCGGGCCCTGGATCAGATCATCTGTTTCCGGATGCGCGTCGAAGTAGTCCAGCAGCGACTCCAATGACCCAGGAGACAGGATCACGTGGGAATCGAGCACTAAGACGTACTTTCCAGTTGCCTTGCGGAACAGCACATCCCGAACGGCAGTCGAACGTACCTCGGTGAACGGTATATACCGGAACCGGTCCACGTACTTCGCGAAGGATTCGAGCATCGGTGCCGGCAACCCCTCGGGGAAATTGTCCAACAACACGAACTCGACTCGATCGAGGACTTCACGATGGTGAGTCAATATCGAGTGGATAGTGAAATACGCGCCATCGAAATCGTCATACGTCGCAATTGCAATCGTCAGATCCACTGGATTCCCGTGAGGCGGTGTCTCCTTCACCTTCACGGTGCCCGCGCTCTGAAGTTTTTTTCAGAGCGCGGTGCAGCGCGGCATCGAACTCACTCATCGTGTGGGTAGCCCCTCGTAATCGACAAGGATCAGGTCGGCTCGGTGGGATTTGTGGGTACTGTCGGGATTGTAGGTTCGGTCGGGTCAGTCGGAGCTGTTGGCTCGGTGGGGTTGGTGGGTCCCGCCGGGATGGTGGGTTCCGTCGGCACCGTGGTGGTTGTTGTGCCGCCCGAACCCGAGGAACTCCCCGACGATCCCGAGCTACCCGAACTGGATCCCGATGAGCCGGAAGATCCGGAACTACCTGACGAACCTGATGACCCCGAAGAACCAGAGCTACCCGAAGATCCGGAAGACCCGGAACTGCCGGGCTGACCGGATCCGCTGTCGCCCTGACCCGGCTGGCTGCCTTGACCGCCTTGGCCGTTCTGTCCTTGCTGACCACGATTCGGCAGACCCGACAAGTTCGGTGTGTCTCCCGATGCAAATGCCGGTGCGGCACCACCCAGGCTGATGGACGTCACTACCGGAACTGTGACCGCAGAAGCTGCAAGCACAGTTTTCACAAATTTCCGTCGATCTACCGGAACAGTCTGAAAAGCATCGCCACCCACGGGTGTCCTCCCGAATCCATTCATTCACGCTCAATCGACCTGTTTGCGACAAAGCTAGCATCCATCTAGCGAACAAACCGACCCAAAACGCTGATTTTGGTCGAATTCAGCAATCTTTTCTAATCCCTCTGCGGGTTTCGTTCGATTACCGAACCAATCCTCATTTCTCCCTATGTCGTAATTGTCCGATTCTGTAAATGGGGATTCCCTGGACGCCGATTGGACGTTCGGGCAGATTCTCATGATCGCGAATCACCCTTGTAGATACTCTGTTTCAGGCAGGATGCCGTTCCAACGGTGGACCAAGAGGGGCGTCACCTCGGCCGAACAGTCGAAGCGCTTACCGCGTCGCGACAAGAATCATGCGTTCGGTACACCGGACCGCCACGGCACATCTGTGAGGACTGCATACTTTCGGCAACGCCGACGGCAAACCATCAGCGATAACTGACCGACCAATACGATAGCTGGCCCGTCGCGATCCGCGCTTCCAATCGGACCGTAGGCGGAACCCGTAATTCACAGTGCGCTCCGGCGCGCCACGACGGGGTTATGCCGACGAATCCACGGCACATCAGTACCGTGATGTGAGCGAGCCAACTTTTGGCATTAAAAGGAGAGGGTCAACACATGGACTTGGCAGCAATTGGTGTGGGCGTCGGGTACGCGTCTGTCGCGTTGTCGATCTTGGTTTTCGTAGGCGGTTGTATCGCCCTGTTCATCCTGTCGATTCGGCAGTAAACCGGCGCTCTCGCGCTCGGCGCGATCATCCAGCCGTTCCTACTTGTCCGATGCGGCAAGTAGGACGCTGGGGACACTTCACTTGATCGATTCCGGAAGAGTCGGACATCTTGCGGACTCGCAGAGAACCTCAGCGTAGGTGGGACTACCGTAGAACCGTCGTCTACAACTCGAGGAGCACGGAATGAGCATCCAGTCGGTTGAATCGCACCGCCACCGCGTCGTGGTGATCGGTTCCGGCTTCGGTGGATTGTTCGGCACACAGGCTCTCAAAAAAGCCGATGCCGAAATCACGATGATTGCGCGCACCACCCATCATCTTTTCCAACCCCTTCTCTACCAGGTAGCCACGGGAATTCTGTCCGTCGGCGATATCGCGCCGGCAACCCGATTAGTACTCCGCAAGCAGAAAAATGCGCAGGTACTGCTCGGTGAGGTCGAGACGATCGACTTGGAGAAGAAGACCGTAACTTCACGGCTGTTGGAACGGGTTACCGTGACGCCGTTCGACAGTTTGATCGTCGCTGCGGGCGCCGGACAGTCGTACTTCGGAAACGATCACTTTGCCGAATTCGCGCCAGGTATGAAAACAATCGATGACGCGCTCGAGTTGCGCGGTCGCATTCTCGGCGCGTTCGAGCAGGCAGAACTGTCGGACGATCCCGCCGAGCGCGCACGCCTGCTCACGTTTGTTGTTGTCGGCGCAGGCCCGACGGGTGTTGAGCTCGCGGGTCAGATCGCGGAATTGTCGCGTCGCACCCTCGATGGCGCATTCCGGAAGATCGATCCCCGTGAGGCTCGGGTAGTTCTCCTTGACGGTGCGCCCGCTGTGCTTCCGGTCTACGGCGGCAAGCTGAGCCGCAAGGCCGCAGAAACGCTCGAGGGCCTCGGAGTCGAGATTCAGTTGGATGCCATGGTCACTGACGTCGACAACGACGGACTGATCATCAAGGAGAAGGACGGCACACTGCGCCGCATCGAGTCGCAGTGCAAAGTGTGGTCGGCCGGTGTTCAGGCGAGCCCTCTCGGCAAGCAGCTGGCAGAGCAGAGCGGCGGCGAGACAGACCGCGCCGGTCGGGTCATGGTCAACCCGGATCTGTCGCTGCCGGGTCATCCCAACGTGTTTGTTGTCGGCGACATGATGTCGCTGGACAAATTGCCGGGCTTGGCACAGGTTGCGATGCAGGGCGGCAAGTACGCTGCCAAGCAGATCAAAGCCGAGATCGACGGACAGGCACCCACTACTCGCGTTCCGTTCAAGTACTTCGACAAGGGAAGTATGGCCACCATTTCGCGATTCAGCGCGGTGGCAAAGGTGGGCAAGCTCGAAATCAGCGGTTTCATCGGCTGGGTGGCGTGGTTGGCCATCCACCTGTTGTATCTGGTCGGTTTCCGCTCACGTGTGTCCACGATCCTGTCGTGGACGGTGACGTTCTTCGGCCGTGGCCGTGCTCAGATGGCGTCGACCGAGCAACAGGTGTTCGCGCGAAATGCCATGGGCGAGTTGGAGAAACACAACAAATCCAAGGCGGCGGTCGAGAGCGGAAAAGGCAAACCGGAACAGGCTGCCGGCTGAGCCTCTCGATTGACACGGAAAACGGCGGTGGAATCTGATTCCACCGCCGTTTTGTTGTCCTCGGACCTCGCCGTCGTCAGTTGCCGATCGCTGAGGTGTCCGTGATGTTCGCAAGGCGTACCTGCCCCTTGGACACCAGTCGACCTTGCTCATCGGTGATGCGCACCTCCCACAACTGGGATGTACGACCGCGATGAATCGGGTTGGCCTCCGCGGTCAGCGTCCCTTCGCGTGTCGCGCGCAGGAAATCGGTGTTGTTGTTGACGCCGACAACGTGTCCGCGCTCCCCCAGCCACACCGTGCCGCCGATGCTGGCCAATGATTCCACTACGGAGCAGTACACGCCGCCGTGCTGGATACCGGCCGGCTGGTGAAGCGTCGGCTTGACCGTCCACTGAGCGCGAACTCGATCTGGTGTCACGTCGGTGTATTCCAGCCCGATGGTGGCGTCGAAACCGGTTCCCAGCAAGCTCTTCATGTCTGCGATGTCAGCTGTGTCGGACATGCCTTCTCCATCTGTGTTTCCCGTGGCGCCGGTGCGGCGGCCGCTGACTACTTGCCTACACCAGCCGTAACTCGAGCGACGATTCAGGTCCGTAAAGACGAACAGGCGGGTTCCGCATCATGACGATGCGGAACCCGCCATGGGAAGGACCGGGAGTCTCTGCAGCCCTCAGGACTCCGGCGCGGTCCGGCAGTTTCTTGAACTCGGCGGGTTGTTCTCCCCGCTTTGCATTGCTCAATAATAGGCAAGGTTTACCTAATTAAGCAAGCGTTTCGTCAAATTGATTCCAACGGGGGCGCGCTGCGATCTTCCGACGAGACCGCACCGGCACTCCGGCGCCGACAAATGCGTCGAGCAGTCCCTGACCTCGGCGCTGCGCTGCCGTTTCGCCGCCACCCGCGAGAATCGGGACGTACGCAGTTGCTCCCAGGATGGCTTCGCCGACCAAACCCCAGAATCGATAGGGATCTATCGGCGCGCAACGAGACACAGCGGCGAGCACTGCATGCAGGGCTCCAAGGCACCTGTGCGCGGTCCAGACGAAAAGCGCTTCCTCACAGGGCATGCCGACAACGCCATCCCGGCCGTACTCGGTACCGCCCGGCGCCACGCGCAGCGTTTCGTCAACCACGCCTGCCCAGTCGATACCACTGTCGCTGTCCATATGTATCCAGAGGTTCTCGAGACCGGGATCCCACGCCGAGCCCTCCGCCACGATGGAAGCGGTTACCCTGCCGACAACGGCGTGGATCAAGGACGTCGCAACCTGGATTGCCGCGGCCTCCGGATTGTCGAGATCCTGGAGAGATCGCAAATACAGCTGTTCGACTCGTTCACTGTGCAGACCGGCACTCAGTTTCCACCATCGGCGTTTGCCCTCACCAGCCATGGCAGCAACTGCATACACGCGCGGGTAATCGGGGTTGAGCCCCCGTAAGCGTGTGCAGGTGCGGCTGAATGCGTCAGTCCGGAAATCCAAGTCACGAATCTGCACATGCTCGGTGGTGAGGGTCATGGTCACCATGCACTCCAATCGGCCGTAGGGGTCTTACACACTCAACATAGGTTAGCCTCACCATAATTCAAGAGTAAAGATCTGTGAGCCTCGGCACGCATATTCGGTCCGGAAACCAACCCGAGCGAGGTTCCCGGGGATAGGGTTCCGTAACCTAAGATCTGAAATCCCTGCGAGCCAAGACCAGGAGTTCGATCCACCAGTGACCATGACCGACACGCCCGGGAGCGAACATCCGCGCGGGCCCAGCGAGAACTACGGACGACGTGTCGTACCCCGAGGACCGGCGCCCGTCCGATTGCGCATCCTTGCCGGACTGTTCGACGTCGCAATCATCGCGCTCCCTCTCGTGATCGGCTGGTACATAGTCCAGTCCTTGCAGGACGACAACGGCGGCGGTGAAGCTGATCGCGCAGTGTTCGGCGGGACAGCAATCGCCATCGCTATCGGGCTTCTCATCTGGAACTTCGGATTCCGTGAGGGCACGAATGGACGAACGTCCGGAAAAGGTTGGGTCGGCCTGATCACCCGGGATGCACAGACCAAGCAGCCCATTGGCGTCAGACGCGCACTCTTGCGCCCGATCAACCGATCCGGAATCGACGTTGTCCGCGAAAGCACCGCTCGCGACGAGGGGTTCGCCGAACTCGAGCGCGACAACTCGGTATCAGCCACCCGCAGGCGTCGTCTCATCGGTCTTGCAGTTCTGACCGTCCTTCTGGTGTTGGTCATGCTTGCCAGCATCGCGGTCGGAGCGCGTCCGCTCACTTTTGCCGAGATCTTCCATGCAATCTTCAACTCCGACGGGTCGCAGACCGACATCATCGTGCGAACTCTGCGCGCGCCGCGAACAATCCTGGGCTTGGTTGTCGGCATCGCGCTGGGAATCGTCGGTGCACTCATTCAGGGGCACACCCGAAATCCCCTTGCCGACGCCGGCCTCCTCGGCCTCAATGCCGGCGCTGCGTTCTTGGTTGTCATGTCGATCTACCTGTTCGGGTTCACCGCACCGAGTCAGTACATGTGGTTTGCATTCGCTGGTTCGTTCATCGCGAGTGTTGTCGTATTCGGCTTGTCATCCATCGGCAACGGAGGTTCCAGTCCGCTCAGCCTGGCTCTCGCCGGGGCCGCTGTCGCGTTCTTCCTCCAGGCCATGACCAATGCGGTGATCATCCTCGACCAGGCAAGCCTCGACGCGTACCGATTCTGGGTGGTCGGCTCGGTGTCCGGACGCGGATTCGACGTGTTATGGCAGGTGCTTCCCTTCCTGGTCGTCGGTCTCGTCATTGCTCTCGCGAGCACGCCAGGACTCAACGTCCTCAGTCTCGGCGACGACGTAGCCAAAGCGCTCGGAACCAACATCGTCTTCAGTCGCACTCTCGGCATTGTCGCGATCACCTTGCTGACCGGCGCCGCCACCGCTGCCTGCGGACCTATCGCCTTCATCGGCCTCGTCGTGCCACACGTTGCCCGGGCAATCACCGGCCCTGATTACCGCTGGCTCGTCCCGTACGCGGGTCTGCTCGGCGCGATCATGTTGATCACCGCCGACATCATCGGACGCGTTGTCGTCCGTCCGGGTGAACTTCAGGTCGGAATCATTCTGGCGATCTTCGGTGCGCCGTTCTTCATCGCTCTCGTACGGCGCAGGAAGTTGGCAAGTCTGTGACCATCACACAAGGCAAGGTTCTCCGGGGTGAACCTGGTGCGCTCCCCCGAACTGTTCCCTCCCGCAAAGCGATTCGTGTCGGTTCGTTTTCGATGGTGTATCGCCCGCTGGCGGTGTCGGTGTGCGTTGCACTGACTGCCGCACTGTTCGTGCTGATCTGCCTGAGCGTCGGACGCGGCGACTACCCGATCTCCATCCCTGACGTGATTTCAGTTCTGTTCGGTGGCGGCACAAAAACCCAGAACCTCATCGTCTTCGATCTCCGCTTGCCCCGGTCGCTGACAGCTCTGTTCATCGGTATGGCACTCGGCATCGCGGGCGCGATCACGCAGACCATCGCCCGCAATTCACTCGCGAGTCCGGACATCCTGGGTATCACCGCCGGTTCCAGCGCGGCCGCTGTCGCACTGATCGTTCTCGGTGGTGGCGGATCGTTTGTGGGTCTGCTTGCGACACTCGGCATTCCGCTGGCAGCGCTGGCGGGCGGGCTACTGACCGCCGTGGTCATCTACACGCTGGCGTGGCGCAAAGGCGTCGAAGGATTCCGTCTGATCCTGATCGGCATCGGCGTTAACGCGATGTTAGTGGCAACTACCGGGTGGCTCCTGATTTCAGCCGATATCAACGATGCGTCCCGGGCGCAGGTATGGCTGAACGGCTCGCTGAACGGAGCGACCTGGAACCAGATGTGGCCGGTTGCCGTCGCGGTGGTAGTTGTCGGTGGATACGCCGTGATCGCGTCGTTCACCATGGGCGCACTGCGATTGGGCGAGGACAACGCGACGTCACTGGGCGTGCGCCTTCAGTCGTCACAGGCCAAGCTCCTGCTCTCGTCCGTCGCATTGGCTGCGATCGCCACCGCCGCTGCCGGGCCTGTCGGCTTTGTCGCCCTGGCTGCTCCGCAGGTAGCGATGCGCTTGGTGCGATCTGCCGGCCCCCCGATCGTCGCGTCCGCGCTCACCGGCGCTGTGCTTGTTGTCGGCAGTGACGTGATCGCCCGCACGGTTCTTCCCGTCGAATTGCCGGTCGGCATCGTGACATCAGCGCTCGGCGGACCGTTCCTGCTCTACCTCTTGGTTCGTAACAATCGGAAGGTCACAGCATGACCACGTTGTCCCAGTCCGTCGACGCCCCCGCACGTCTCGTCGCAAAGGATCTCACCCTGGGTTACGGGGATCGCATCATCGTCGACGGTCTTGATCTCGAAATCCCGACCGGCGTGATCACGACGGTCATCGGACCGAACGGCTGCGGTAAGTCGACGCTCTTGCGCGCTCTGGGACGACTACTCAAGCCCAAGAGTGGGTCGGTTGTGTTGGACGGCAAGGCAATCAGCTCGATGAAGACCAAGGACGTCGCACGAGTCCTTGGCATGTTGCCGCAAACTCCAGTCGCTCCCGAAGGGTTGACCGTCGCCGATCTGGTTGCGCGTGGCCGCCATCCCCACCAGTCGTGGATCCGTCAATGGTCGGCAGACGACGAAGGCGAAGTAGCTCAGGCGCTCGAGTTGACCGGGGTATCAGATCTTGCAGATCGTCCGGTCGATCAGCTGTCCGGTGGTCAGCGGCAGCGGGCGTGGATCTCGATGGCGCTGGCACAGGGCACAGATATCCTTCTGCTCGACGAGCCAACGACCTACCTGGATCTTGCGCACTCCATGGAGGTTCTCGACCTCGTTGATCAATTGCACGAGGAGATGGGCCGCACTGTGGTCATGATCCTGCACGATCTCAATCTTGCGGTGCGCTACAGCGACCATTTGATCGTGATGCGGGACGGCGCCATCGTCGCCTCGGGAGTTCCGAAAGACATCATCTCTGCGGAACTGCTCCTCGAGGTGTTCGGTCTCGAAGCCGCTGTCATCGACGACCCGGTCTCGGATCGCCCGCTGATCGTGCCCATCGGAACTCGACATGTTTTCGGTACCGTCGGCGGGCCGGCCGCACAGACTTCCTGACGGCATTCGCTCATCGACCGATAATCGTCCGCACCAACTTCACTCCCTGACCGAGCGACACGGTAGGCAGGTACGCCCGCCCTACTGCGTTGCCGATACTCGGCAGCGCGGCAGGATCGGCGAACACCATGTGCATGGGCACATATCGCGGCTGGAACTTCGATTTGAAGGCCAGCAGCGAGCGGAAACCGTACACGGGTTCGAGGGTGCGCCCCAAGAATTCGAGCACGTTGTCCATCACGCCGGACAATGTCATCGCTTCCAGCTCAACCGAATCCGAGCCGTCATCCGTCGCGACCTTCGCCAGCGGGGCGCCCGAGAGACTCAGGAATTCGACTCCTTCGGATTCCAAACTCAGGGCAGCCGACGCGATCAGGAACTCCATGGTCGGCCTGAAACCCTCGGAACGGCGCCGCATGAAGTCGAGAGTCCAGCCCACGATTCGGCCGTCCCGGTACACGGGCAGCCATGATGTGACACCGTGGACCGTGCGTTCCTCGTCGATCGCGATCAGGCATCGCACGTTGTCGTCGTCGATTTCATTGAGTCCGCCGAGCGTGAAGCCCATTTCCGGCATTCCCTTGTCTGCGACCCATTCCTCGGAAATCGCGACAATCTGATCCTTGACGGCGATCGCGGCGTGCGGATAGTTGATCCATTCGGCCGTGATGCCGGACTTCTTCGCCCGGTTCAACGCCGTTCGAATGTCCTGGAATCGTTTACCGGTGAACGCGATCTCGCCCAGATCGAGAATCGTTTCCTCGGCAACCTGCAGGCCGCTCCACCCCATCGAATCCGTAATCGCTCGAACGTCGTCGGTGACCGAGTAGAAGCACGGGATCCAGCCATTTTCCGTGGCGAATTCTGCAAACTCGCCGATGGTGTCTCGCAGGTAACCGGGTGGCCCCACCGGGTCGCCGGTAGTAAGAGCCACCCCGGAAATAACGCGGTAGGCAACGTAACTCGAGCCGTCCGACGAAAACCAGAAGGTATTTCCCGTCCACGTCGTCATCCACGACAGCGGGCTTCCGGTTCCGGCGATCAGCATCGCTCGGGCGCGCGCGGCGTCCCGCGGATCAAGTGCGTCGACGGGTTTGCGGAACGTCACGAACACGAGAATCGATGCGGCCACCCAGAACACCACTCCTGTCCATTCGAACAACAGAGTCGCTTCGATGTCGACGGGCAGAAGCCGCGGATCAACCAGTTGCAGATAGACAGGCGGCACCAACCGTTGCGGAAAATCAGCCAGAAGTAACGCGACGCTCGGTTCGCGGTCGAACCCGTGGCGCGCAACCATCCCGCCGCCCACATACACCACGATCAGACCGGCGAGTAGCGCTAAGAGTGACACTGCCAGTTTCCGATAGGTTCCGGCCGGAGCAGACACGTCGAAATATCGCCGCGTGAGGATCAACATGATCAGGACGAACAGTGGGGTAAGGAACGGCACCAACGTCCGATACACGTTGGGGTCACCGATGCCGTAGAACAAGCTCTCGCTGTCGGCGGCGTCGACGAACCGGATGACGAAGTTCCCGATCGAGAGAATCAAAAGGATCACCTGCGCGCACACCGTGGCGATCCAGGCGAAGCGCCGGCCGCGCCGCAAACCGTCGCTGAGCACGAGCACGAAGATCGAGGGCATGAGCGAGAGCAACGTCGGCCCGATCCCGGACAAGCGCAGTTCCAACAATCCGCGTCGGCAATCCGGGTCGGTCGACGACTCGGCACACAGGTCGCGGACCTCGGCCACTGTCCAGGGAACACCGCGGAACAGATCGCGGAGAACAGCCAAGGGTCCCACTGCCTCCGGGGAGAGTGCCGCGATCATCGGCCCGATCGCACTCGCCGCGACAACTATGGCCACCAGCACGCGGCCTTCCCGCTGAGTCCCGACGATTCGGTCACCGCGCGCTGACCTACCGACGATCCACGCACCGATCACCAACCCGACCACACCGGCGAAGAGGCGGATGACGTCCTGAAGTTGCCCACTGAACAACGCGAGCGTGATGGTGAGAGCGAGAACGCCCACGCGGATGCGTCGACGCCACAGCGTTCCCATGTTCGCGGTGGCGACCATCAGAGCCCCCACGACCCAGGCGCTTGCGCCCACCGCGGCTCCCGAGTGGAGGCGAAACCCCCAGCTGGCGTCGACAACCTTGGCCAGCGACGCCCACCCCAGCCCAAGGATCACGCCCAGTATCTGCGTTGTGACCGCCGCGATCGCGAGTTTCACCGTGCCCATGCGTCGTTCGAGGGGTGCGGCGACAACGAGCAACAGCACGGTCGCGCCGATGTACCGCAGAAGGTTCCCCTCCCACAGCGCAGATGTCAGTGGTGTCCATAGTCGCCCGTGTTGCAGCGAACCCATTCCGACCGCAATCTGGTGAGCCAGCGATCTCGACGGCCCATGCACAAGGCTTCCCGTCGCCGCACCCAGAACCCACGTGATGACCACGATCGACGTCGTCATCGGGGCATCCCGAATTCCGAAACGAACAAGCTCCCGGGCTTTACCCCCGTACGCCGATAGTCGGGTCGAGAGAGGCGTGGACTCAGAGGAACTGTCGATCTTCATCTGCGCGCGACTACTTTCTACTGATCGACTCTGCTCTGACGTGGCCACGGTCTCCATCCACGTTATCTGTCCTACAGCTCACTATGTCCAATACCACACTGATTGATCCGCCCTTACTACTACCAGTAGTACGTATTTCGTCGTGGAAGTCCGTAGAATCGAAGAATGGCAGGTCTAGGTGAACTCGAACGCGCGGTTATGGATCATTTGTGGTCTACAACCGAACCCCAAACTGTGCGACAGGTACATGAAGCACTCGCAACACATCGCGAACTGGCGTACACGACGGTCATGACCGTCCTGCAACGACTCGCGAAGAAGCACCTGGTGATTCAGCAACGTGACGATCGCGCACATCGCTACCTCCCGGTGAACAAGCGTGAAGAGTTGGTCGCGAGCCTGATGGTCGACGCTCTGGCTCAAGCGCCGGAGTCAGACGGTCGAGCCGCAGCCCTGGTTCACTTCGTCGGCCAGGTCAATGCCGACGAGGCTGACGCTCTGCGCGAAGCACTTGCCGCTCTCGAGGTGCGCGAATCCGCGAAAAAAGATGTGCGGCCGTAGATTTTCTAGGCCTAACTGATTTCTTCGTGCATGATGACTAGGTCATGAACGCCACCACTGCACTGGTTTTCGGAATCCTCGCGTTGTTGCTAGCGGGTCCGGTACCAGCACTCCTGAGCCGCTCCACGTGGCCGTACCGGGCGCCGCGTGCGGCTCTCGTCCTGTGGCAGGCCATCGCGCTTGCCGCGGTGTTGTCAGCTTTCAGCTCGGGCTTGGCCATTGCCAGTCAGCTCCTGGTTCCAGGACCTGACGGACGACCGACCACTGCGCCGACCGCTGAGATCGACGCTCTTGGTTTGCCACTGTGGATTCTGTACGTCGTGGTATTTGCGCTCACCTTGCTCATCGGCGCGAAACTGATTTTTTCGATCCTGCAAGTGGGTGTACGAACTCGGCGGCGACGGGCACGCCACCGCATCCTCGTCGATCTACTCGACGACTGCGCCATGCCCGCAGCGGTGGAGCGCACCCCGGACCTGCGCGTTCTCGATGTCGAAGAACCCATCGCGTACTGCCTGCCCGGAATACGTCAGCGGGTGGTCCTGAGCCAAGGAACGTTGCAAAACCTCGATCATGCCGAGGTCAAGGCAATTCTCACGCACGAGCGTTCACACCTGCGCGCGCGTCACGATCTGGTTCTCGAAGCATTCACCGCGGTCAACCATGCGTTCCCCCGGTTCGTTCGTAGCAAGTCCGCTCTCGGATCCGTCCAATTGCTGGTCGAATTGCTGGCCGACGATTCCGCGGTTCGCGTCACGGGCCCGACTCCCTTAGCCCGGGCACTGGTCGCGTGTGCAGGTTCGACCGCACCGCGTGGCGCCATGGCAGCCGGTGGTCCGTCGACGTTGATCCGCGTCCAGCGACTCTCGACAGACGCTGCCGATCCCCGTGTTGCGGTATGTGCCTATCTTGCCGCGATCACGATCCTGGTCGTCCCCACCGTTGCCGTCGCCGTGCCGTGGCTCACCGAACTTCGCTTACTTCTCAACGCGTACTAAGGTCTTGACCAGCAGAACACGCTGTAGTAGTGCAGGTCACACGCGGGGTTACCTGACTTCCCGGCAGCGAGTGGCGTACAGTAGAGCCCGGCCACCATCGTGGTTCATCAACATTTAACGGCACACAGCCCAATTCCCCGCAGTATGCGTTCGGATTGCCAGGTGACATGTGCCCTGGCTCGTCCCTTTGCGAACTGTGTCGTGTGTTCAAGCATGGCTTCTTCCGCTCCGCGACGTGCCCGTAGTCCGGAGAGGTTTCCGCGTGACCAACGCTGTCCAAATGTCGTCTTCTGAGAACATCGCCGAAGATGTCGTAGTAACACCCGCCGCTGAAGACAAAGCTGCCACCGACGCAGTTTCGGCTGAGCCCACCATCACTTTTGCCGAAATCGGCTTGCCCGAGCAGCTTGTTGCCGCTCTGGCCCGCAACTCCATCACCAGCCCGTCGCCCATCCAGGCTCAGTCCATTCCGGACGCGCTTGCCGGCACCAACGTTCTGGGCCGCGCACAGACCGGATCGGGCAAGACCCTGGCCTTCGGTCTGCCGATGCTGACCCGCCTGTCACGCCACGAAGATCGTCCGGCCGCGAAGCGTCCTCGCGCACTCGTGCTGGTCCCGACCCGTGAACTTGCATTCCAGGTGGTCGACTCCCTGAACTCCTACGCCGGTGCTCTCGGACTCACGGTCCGTCCCGCCGTCGGTGGTACTCCGTTCGCCAAGCAGGTCGATCAGCTCCGCCGCGGCGTCGACGTCCTCGTGGCTACGCCGGGTCGTCTGGGCGATCACCTGCGCCAGGGCACCTGCATCCTCGACTCGGTGGAAATCACCGCACTCGACGAAGCCGATCAGATGGCGGACATGGGCTTCCTGCCCGAGGTTCGCTCGATCCTCGGTGAGACCCCGGCCGACGGACAGCGTCTGCTGTTCTCCGCAACTCTCGACCGTGAGGTCCAGTCGCTGGTTCGTCAGTTCCTGGCCAACCACGTCACCCACTCCACCGAAGACGGCCGCGCGAGCGTCGACACGATGGAGCACTACGTACTCCTCGTCGATCGCGGGCAGAAGGACTCTGTTCTCGCTGAGATCGGCGCCCGTGACGGACGAACCATCATGTTCGCCCGCACCAAGCTCGGTTGCGAAGGCATCACCGATCGCCTCCGCGCAGTCGGAATCGCCGCAGAGTCCCTGCACGGCGGCAAGGCACAGAACCAGCGCACCCGCGTCCTCGAGCGTTTCAAGAACGGCCGCACTCCCGTCCTTGTTGCCACCGACGTCGCAGCCCGCGGCATCCACGTCGACGGCATTGACCTCGTCGTTCATGTCGACCCCCCGGCCGATCACAAGGATTACCTTCACCGCGCAGGCCGTACGGCTCGCGCCGGTGAGAAGGGAACTGTCGTTGCGATCGTTCTGCCGAACCAGAAGCGTCAGTTCAAGCGCCTGACCGGAATGGCGGGCGTCAACGCCGCAGCCGTTCCCGTCACCCCGGGTTCCGCCGAGCTCGCTCGCATCACCGGAGCCAAGAAGCCCACCGGAGAACCGTTGCGCGAGAGCTCTTCTCGTGGCGAGCGCTCCTTCGGCGACCGCGGTGGTTCACGCGGTTACCAGGGCAACCGTGAAGGTGGTGGCTACCAGGGCAACCGCTCTTCCGGTGGTTACCAGGGAAATCGCTCGTCGGGTGGATACCAGGGCAACCGCGACAGCAGCGACCGTGGCGGATACCAGGGCAACCGCTCCTCGGGCGGCTACCAGGGTGATCGTTCCTCGGGTGGATATCAGGGCAACCGTGACGGCGAAAGCCGCGGCGGCTACCAGGGCAACCGCTCTTCAGGCGGCTACCAGGGCGATCGTTCTTCCGGTGGATACCAGGGCAACCGCGACAGCAGCGACCGCGGCGGCTACCAGGGCAACCGCTCCTCCGGCGGCTACCAGGGCAACCGCGACAGCCGCCCTTCGTACGGAGACCGCGACAGCCGCCCCTCCACCGGCTACCAGGGAAATCGCTCGTCGGGTGGATACCAGGGCAACCGTGACGGCGAAAGCCGCGGCGGATACCAGGGCAACCGCGACAGCCGCCCCTCCACCGGATACCAGGGCAACCGCTCGACGGGTGGATACCAAGGCAACCGCGACAGCAGCGACCGCGCAGGCTCGACCAGTGGCGGCGGATTCCGCAGCCGCACCGACCGTCGTAGCTACGACGGCTTCGACGGACCGAAGCGCGATCAGCGGTAATACACTCGCTGAGCTGCGGCTCACCAACTGAATATTGATCACACTCCGGCCACGCCGGAAGCTGTATCGAGACGGATGCAGGTCACTGCAATAAAGTGATCTGCATCCGTGTTTTGTATGCACGGTCTGATGTTCACGCGCGTCGCGGCCGCACAGTTTTTCGGCTGCGCCAGGCGCAGGATTTCACAGCCGCGGACCGAGAGGGAAAGCTGTAAGCATGTCAACCACTAGCACCGAATCACCCCGGGCACAGATCGGCGTCACCGGACTGGCCGTCATGGGTTCGAATATTGCCCGCAATTTCGCCCGCCACGGTCACACCGTTGCCTTGCACAACCGCAGCATCGCGAAGACCGATGCGTTGATCGCCGACCATGGTTCCGAGGGCGACTTCGTGCGCACCGAGACTGTCGAGGGATTTGTTGCCGCGCTGCAGAAGCCGCGTCGCGTGCTGATCATGGTCAAGGCCGGCGCGCCGACCGACGCTGTGATCGAAGAGCTCGCCAATGCGATGGAGCCGGGCGACATCATCATCGACGGCGGCAACTCGCTGTACACGGACACGATTCGCCGTGAGGCCGCTATCCGTGCGCGTGGACTCCACTTCGTCGGCGCTGGTATCTCCGGTGGCGAAGAAGGCGCGCTCAACGGTCCCTCGATCATGCCGGGCGGTCCGAAGGAGTCCTACGAGGCTCTCGGCCCCCTCCTCGAATCCATCTCCGCTCACGTCGACGGCACCCCGTGCTGCACGCACATCGGTCCGGACGGCAGCGGTCACTTCGTCAAGATGGTGCACAACGGCATCGAGTACGCCGACATGCAGCTCATCGGCGAGGCGTACAACCTCTTCCGTGACGCTCTGGGTTACGACGCCGGCCAGGTCGCCGACGTCTTCACCGAGTGGAACAAGGGCACGCTCGAGTCGTACCTGATCGAGATCACAGCCGAGGTTCTGCGTCAGGTCGACGCCGAGACGGGTAAGCCGCTGGTCGACGTCATCGTCGACGCTGCCGAGCAGAAGGGCACGGGCCGCTGGACGGTCAAGTCCGCTCTGGATCTCGGAGTACCGGTTACCGGTATCGCCGAGGCCGTGTTCGCTCGCGCGCTCTCCGGTAGCCGCACGCAGCGCGCCGCAGCTCAGGCTCAGGGCTTGGCTTCGGGTTCGCTCGGTGACAAGCCTGCTGATGCCGAGCAGTTCGCCGCGGACATCCAGGCAGCGCTGTACGCCTCGAAGATCGTGGCATATGCGCAGGGCTTCGACCAGATCGCGGCCGGTAGCGCCGAGTACAACTGGGACGTCAAGCCTGCGGATCTGGCAACGATCTGGCGCGGTGGTTGCATCATCCGCGCGCAGTTCCTCAACCGCATCAAGGACGCGTTCGACGCTGATCCGTCGCTGCCGAGCTTGATTCTCGCTCCGTACTTCCGTGAAGCCATCGAAGCAGGAATCGACAGCTGGCGTCGTGTTGTCGCCACCGCGACGATGCTCGGCATCCCAGTGCCGGCATTCGCGTCGTCGCTGTCGTACTACGACGGACTGCGCGCGGAGCGTCTCCCGGCTGCGTTGACTCAGGGTCAGCGTGACTTCTTCGGCGCTCACACCTACGAGCGCATCGACAAGCCCGGCAAGTTCCACACGTTGTGGAGCGGCGACCGTAGCGAAATCGAGGCCTGATTCACACCCGGTATCGGTAGACGCGGTCACCTGCGTCTACCGATACCCGGTAGCCTGGACAAATGCCGAAATCGACGATCGACTCGCCCACATCAACCGAAGGGCGCTCGTTCATCGACCTCGGAATCCCCGCTGTGATGGTGCACGCACTGCGCCGACACGGGATTGATGCTCCGTTCCCCATCCAGGCTGCCACGATTCCCGATGTGCTGGCAGGCCGCGACGTTCTGGGGCGTGGCGCGACAGGTTCCGGCAAGACTTTGGCTTTCGGGCTTCCCATGCTGGTCCGCCTCAAGGGCGGCGCAAGCAAACGCAATCGCCCCCGCGGATTGGTGCTCGCTCCCACCCGCGAACTGGCAATTCAGATTCACAAAGCGCTCGACGACGCGGCCACCGAGGTCGGCTTGCGGGTAGCGAGCGCGGTGGGCGGCGTCCCGATCAAGCGTCAGGCCGACATTCTGGCTCGCGGGGTCGATCTGCTGATCGCCACGCCTGGCCGGTTGCTCGATCTACTCGAGCAGAAGTCGGTGATCCTCGACGACGTTGCGATCACCACGATCGACGAAGCGGACCACATGGCAGACATGGGCTTCATCGACGAGGTTGCCAAGATTCTCGACACGACTCCGAAAGATGGTCAACGCCTTCTCTTTTCGGCAACGTTGGACGGCAAGGTCGACGATTTGGTCGCAGGCTACCTGCGCAACCCGGCATCGCACGCCACCGCTCCCCCGGTTGCGACGGTCTCCACCATGGAACATCACCTGCTGTTCGTGGACCAGGTGGACAAGAGATCCGTTGTCGCACATATCGCTTCGCGTGCGGGACGAACCATCATGTTCGTCAAGACGAAGCACGGCGTGGATCGTCTTGCGCAGCAACTGCATTTGATCGGCGTGTCCGCCGGAGCCCTGCACGGCGGAAAGACGCAGAACAACCGGACCAAGACCCTCGCGTCGTTCTCCGACGGCACGACGCCGGTCCTGGTGGCTACCGACGTCGCCGCCCGCGGCATCCATGTCGACGACGTGACGCTGGTTGTCCATGTCGATCCGCCCGCCGAGGCCAAGGATTACCTGCACCGCGCCGGTCGTACGGCCCGCGCAGGTGAATCGGGTGTTGTCGTGACGATCGTGACCGACGAGGAACGCGCGGGGGTCGAGAAGCTGACCAAGGCGGCCGGCGTGAAGGTTCACAGCGTTCGGGTCCGTCCAGACGACCTGGAACTCACCCGCATCACCGGAGCCATGGAACCGACGGGAATCCCCGTCGCAGCTCCCGATACGACCGTCGAGGTCACACACACGGCCAAGCGTGGGCGCCAGGAACACGACACTGCTGGCCGCACAGCTGCCGGCGGCCGGATGAAGAAGGACGGTGACAAGCGCGCTGTTGCGTCGCGCCGGGTCACCGATCCCAAGACGGTGAAGAAGATTCGCGCCGACGGCACTCCCGTCCCCACACGTTCGGAGCGCCTCGCGTCCAAGGGGCTCACGCCGCGCCGCGGAACAGGTACACCGAATTCGGGTCGCCCGTCTGCCGGAAAAGCCGGAGGCAAACGCGCACACTGAGATCTATGGGCGATCTTCCACTGATCTCGATCATCTGCGCACTCGCTGCCGCACTGCTCTTCGCGTGCGCGTCGGTAGCTCAACAGCGGGCCGCGTCGTCGGTGCCTGAGGGCGGCGCGCTGGTGGCGTCGTTGATCCGAAGTCCCCGGTGGTGGGCCGGCCTGATCGGCGACGGCGGCGGTTACGTCATGCAGGCCCTCGCGCTGGCACTCGGTTCGGTGTTGGTGGTGCAGCCGTTGATCGTGTCGTCCTTGTTGTTTGCGCTGCCGCTTTCGGCAAAGTTCTCGGGGATCCGGATCACTCGAACGGCTTGGACGTTTGCGGTCATGCTTGCCATTGCCCTGGCCGTCTTCCTGGTGGTCGGTGATCCCACCGAAGGCGACAGTAATGCTCCGTGGTCGGACTGGGCGGTGCCGCTGGCGATCACGGTCGGAGTGGCCGTCGTTGCCACCATCGGCGGCTTGTCCAAACTCGATGCCGGATGGCGCGCGCTGCTTCTCGGAGCCGCAGCGGGCATCTACTTCGGTATAGCCGTCGCATTCACGAAATACGTGACCGAGCTTCTGGAGCACGGTTTTGTCGGCGTAGTGAGCGCGTGGCAGACCTGGGCTCTCATCGCGTCGGGTGCTATCGGCGTGTATGTGCAGCAACGAGCGTTCCAGGTGGGTCCGTTGTCTGCGTCGTTGCCGGCCTTGACCATCGGCGAACCGATCGCGGCAGTCTTCCTCGGTATGACGGTTCTCGACGAGCGACTACGAGTCGAGGGCCTCGGGATTCTCGTCATCGGTTGCGCGGTGGCCGTCATGATCGTCACCACCATCGCGCTCTCGCGGTCGCAAGGACGCGAAACAATCGGCGTAACTGCGCCGTCGCCGGTAAGCTCGTGAAACGTGCAGTTCCTCGAAGGGCAACGCCCCCCATACGACCTGACCTACGACGATGTCTTCCTCGTCCCCAACCGGACTGACGTGACGTCCCGGTTCGACGTCGATCTGGCGTCGGCCGACGGCTCGGGAACCACCATTCCGGTTGTTGTCGCCAACATGACCGCAGTCGCCGGTCGCCGAATGGCCGAAACTGTCGCCAGGCGCGGCGGGTTGGTCATCATCCCGCAGGACATCCCCACCGAAGCGGTCGCCGAAACGGTGGCGTTCGTGAAGAGCCGTCATCTCGTCGCCGACACTCCGGTGACCCTGAGCCCCGAGGACGCTGTCTCCGACGCGTTGGCCTTGCTGCCCAAACGGGCGCACGGCGCGGTTGTCGTCGTCGAGGACGGCAAGCCGCTCGGCGTGGTCACCGAGGCTGCCTGCGCGGACGTCGACAGGTTCACTCGCCTTCGTACCGTCGCGATCACCGACTTCGTCACGGCACCGGTCACCGCAACAACGCGTGAGGTGTTCGAACTACTCGAAACCAAGCACGATCCGCTTGCCGTCATCGTCAACGACGACGGCACACTCGCCGGAGTCCTGACTCGTACCGGCGCAATTCGTGCCGGGATCTACGACCCCGCCGTGGATGCCAACGGCGCGCTGCGCGTTGCCGCGGCGGTCGGCGTCAACGGCGATGTGGGTGCCAAGGCCAAAGCGCTCGTCGACGCCGGTGCCGACGTCATCGTCGTCGATACCGCCCACGGGCATCAGCAGCGCATGATCGACGCACTGACCACGCTCAAAGCTCTGGATCTCGGTGTGCCGCTGGTGGCCGGAAACGTGGTCTCCGCGCAGGGCACCCGTGATCTCATCGCCGCGGGCGCCGACATCGTCAAGGTCGGTGTCGGACCAGGCGCGATGTGCACAACACGCATGATGACCGGCGTCGGACGACCGCAGTTCTCGGCTGTTGCCGAATGCGCCGCGGCAGCACGCGAATTGGGCAAACACGTGTGGGCTGACGGTGGAGTGCGCCATCCGCGCGATGTAGCGCTGGCTCTGGCTGCGGGAGCGTCGAACGTCATGATCGGCTCGTGGTTCGCCGGCACGTACGAGTCGCCGGGCGATCTCAAGGTCGATCAGGCCGGCAACGCGTACAAGGAGAGCTTCGGTATGGCGTCCAAGCGCGCCGTTGCTGCGCGCACCGCCACCGAGACGGCTTTTGATCGCGCCCGCAAGGGTTTGTTCGAGGAAGGCATCTCGAGTTCACGCATGCGACTTGATCCCGAGCGTCCCGGCGTCGAGGATCTGATCGACCAGATCTGTTCCGGTGTCCGCAGTACCTGCACGTATGCCGGGGCGCGCTCACTCGAGGAACTGCACGACAAGGCAGTCCTCGGTGTTCAGTCTGCAGCCGGATTTGCCGAGGGACGGCCACTTCCCGCCGGCTGGTGAATCGGTAATTGTGACGAACGGCGGGTGCTCGGCTCCCAAAGCCCGGGCACTCGCCGGTATCATCAAACGTGGAAACAACAAATGAAACTCGGTCGGGTGCCAATCGGCAACCCGACCGAGCCCGCTAAAGCCGAGAAGTCATCGGCCCGACGAGAGGAACCCGGTGCCCGAGGCACCCACACACTTACCCGGCGCAACACCCGTCGTCATATCCGAGGAATCATCTGATTCCGCTGGTTCGGAGGGCTCCTCTAGCGAGCCGGGAGACAAACCCGGCGCACTTCGCTCTCCACTTGGGTGGCGATGATCGATGGACATCGCATTCACCATTCTCAGCCTGCTCGGCTTCATCGCACTGACCGCAGGCACCGCCCTCTTCGTGGCGGCAGAATTCTCACTTACCGCGCTCGAGCGCAGCACCGTCGACGAAGCTGCTCGTGACGGCGACCTCCGTTCGCGTCAGGTCCAGCACGCACACAAGACGCTCTCGTTTCAGTTGTCCGGCGCGCAGCTCGGCATCACGATCACCACACTCATCACCGGTTACCTGGCCGAGCCTGTTCTCGCCCGGTTCATCACCCCGGTCACGAAGGCCGTCGGGCTGAGCGAATCAGCAGCGTCCACAACGTCATTGATCCTCGCCCTGGTTATCGCGACCTCGTTCTCGATGATTTTCGGTGAGCTTGTCCCCAAGAACCTGGCGATTTCCAAGCCGATGCCGACAGCCCGCGCCACAGCCGGTTTGCAAGCCGGTTTCTCGCTGGTCTTCAAGTGGGCGATCAACGGTCTCAACGGAACCGCCAACTGGATCGTCAGGCGCCTGGGCATAGAGCCTGCCGAGGAACTGCGCTCGGCACGTTCCCCGCAGGAGCTCGGCTCGCTGGTGCGCACGTCGGCGCAGCGTGGTTCCATCGACGCGGGCACTGCGCTTCTGGTCAACCGGTCGTTGCAGTTCGGTGACCGCACAGCGGAAGAACTCATGACACCGCGTGTGAAGATCGAATCACTCGAGTTGTCGGATACAGTCGCCGATCTCATCGTGACGGCGTCCCGTACCGGCTACTCACGGTTCCCCGTTGTTCGCGGCGACCTCGACGACACCGTCGGAGTTGTCCACATCAAACACGCGTTCACGGTTCCCGCCGAGCGCCGACGCACGACGCGAGTCGACAGCCTCGCGCAGCGCGTGCCGGTTGTCCCGTCGAGCCTCGACGGTGACGCCGTCATGGAACGCATCCGCTCGGACGGCATGCAGGTCGCACTCGTGGTCGACGAATACGGCGGAACCGCCGGCATCGTCACCATGGAAGACCTCATCGAGGAAATCGTGGGCGACGTGCGCGACGAGCACGACGAACCTGAACTCGACGTCCAGCGCGTCGGCGACGGATGGTCCTGCTCCGGGCTCCTGCGCATCGACGAAGTCACCTCAGCTACCGGGTACACCGCACCCGAAGGCGATTACGACACCCTCGGCGGCTTGGTGCTCACCGAATTGGGACGCATCCCCGACGAGGGCGACGAAGTGGCATTGCCCGACGTCGACGCGTCCGGCGATCACCGCGGCAAATGGATTGCGCGAGTCACCTCGATGGACGGCCGTCGAATCGACCGCGTGACCATCACTCCGGTCCCCGGTGATGTCGAACCCGAATCAGCAGCAGAGCGCACAAAGGAGTCCGACGATGAATAACCTTCTCGGCGTTCTCCTCACCGTTGTACTGCTGGCAGGCAACGCGTTTTTCGTCGGCGCGGAATTCGCGCTGATTTCTGCTCGCCGCGACCGACTCGAAGCGTTGGTCGCCCAGGGCAAGAAGCGGGCACTCACCGTCATCAAGGCCGGCGAG
The DNA here is from genome assembly GCF_019334125.1 of Rhodococcus globerulus. Lineage (NCBI taxonomy): Bacteria > Bacillati > Actinomycetota > Actinomycetes > Mycobacteriales > Nocardiaceae > Rhodococcus > Rhodococcus globerulus. Next base: position 818,957 of record NZ_CP079698.1, on the reverse strand, counting down.
AATCTGTCGCTCATGCTCGCCGCGGCGCAGCTCGGCATCACGATCTGTTCGATCCTTCTCGGTAAGGTCGCCGAACCCGCCATCGCGCATCTCCTCGAGGTGCCGATGGAAGCGGCCGGTCTGCCTGACGGATTGCTGCATCCGATTTCGTTTGCGATCGCACTGTCGTTGGTGGTTGTGCTGCACATCCTGCTCGGTGAGATGGTGCCCAAGAACATCGCGCTGGCAGGGCCGGAGAAGACCGCGATGCTTCTCGTGCCGATCCACCTGGCGTTCATCAAGATCGCGCGCCCGATCATCGCGTTCTACAACATCTGCGCAAACGGGATTCTGCGTCTGTTGCGAGTCGAACCGAAGGACGAACTCGATGTCACCGTCTCGGCGGTGGAGTTGTCCGCGATGATCGGTGAATCCCGATCCGAAGGGCTTATCGACGCCGAAGAACACCGCCGGTTGAAGCAGGCCCTCGAATCGACCGATCGCACGGTGTCGGAAGTTCTGATCACTCTCGACAAGGTGCGGACCATCCCGCTCACCCCGACCGGCACCACGCTGGGCGACATCGAGCGGGCCGTCATCGAAACGGGCTACTCGCGCTACCCCGTCCGTGCTGCCGACGGCACTCTGGCCGGATACGTGCACCTCAAGGACGTGCTCGACGAGGTTCTCGACGAAGCTGCCGGGCCGGATACCGTCGTACCCACGTCGGATATCCGTCCGTTGCCCGTCGTTCCGCTCAGCACGCCGCTCGCCGAAGCGTTGGCAGGCCTGCGCCGCGCCAGCTCCCACCTCGGTGCCGTCACCGATGCCGACGGCATTGTCATCGGCATCGTGGCATTGGAAGACCTCCTCGAGGAGTACGTCGGCACCGTCCGCGACGGCACTCACCGCGGAACCGATGCTGTTCCGGGACAACGGAACAACTGATCCATGACACGTTCGGTGGAAACACTCGCGCTCGCACATAGCGAGTGGACGGCTCGGCAAGCTCTGCACTTCGAAAAAGTGGAGCAGCTTGTCGGGCCGCACCGGGCGCGTCGCAGTGCCGGTATTTCTCACCCGGTGCATGATTTCCTGTTCACGTACTACAACTTCAAGCCCGCGCAGCTTCGACGCTGGCACCCCGGATACGGCGTAGCGCTGGAGGCCGGATCCGAGTACGCAGAGTTCTCGGGGTATCGCGTCGACGAATCCGGTTGCGCGAGCGTCGATCGATCCGTGCTCGAGCGTCGACTGCCCACGGTCGAATTCGTCTGGAATCTGTTGAACCAGACCTCTTCGCGCCCCGCTGTGCTCGGTTGCTTCGGTTTGCACGAGTGGGCAATGGTGTACCGGGGCGGCGAGGAAGCGATCCGCCATCAGTCTGTTCCCCTGCGACTGGGATTCGCGGGTACCGACGCCGTAGTGGAATCCTTGCCCCTCAAATGCACTCACTACGACGCGTTCCGCTTCTTCACTCCGGACGCGGCTCCGAAGAATGCGCTCAACCTGATTCGCGACACGCAGATCGACTACGAGCAGCCCGGATGCCTGCACGCCGGGATGGATCTCTACAAATGGAGCTTCAAACTTCTGCCGCTCGTCGATTCCGATCTGGTGATGGCCTGCTTCGAGCACGCACTCCTGGCGCGTGAACTCGACATGCGCGCCAGTCCCTACGATCTGCGCGACTACGGATACTCCCCCATCGCCATCGAAACACCGGCTGGCCGTGCCGAATACGTGCGGCAGCAACAGCAGTTGGCGGAGAGGGCCGCCCCGCTGCGCGCTACGCTGGCCGAACGGTGCCGGGACCTGCTCGGTCGCTGACCTCCCGAAAGGCATCGAATGGAGCACGGTTACGGGTTCTATCTGGACGAGTACCAGCGCGATGTCGGAGCGCACGTCCACTCCTCGATCACCTGTCCCGAGTCCGGGGGTTACCTCTCGGCGCACCTACCGGTGTTCGACCTCGCCGCCGGATCAGTGGCCGCTTTTGCGTCGGCGATAGACCGCTCGCCACTGGTTGATCGCACGCCATGGACACTCGATCCCGAACGCATCGCCGCGTCCTTCTCCAGTGACCGACTCCTGCGGATAGGCGGACAACCCGTCGACGCGTTCTCGGCGTACTCGGGCTTCTTTGCCGCCCGCGACGGCTGGGTGCGCACCCACGGCAACTACCCGCACCACCGCGACCGACTACTGTCCATCCTCGAACTGGGTTCCAGCGCAACCAAAGACGATGTAGTGCAACGGATATCCGCGATCGACGCCATCGAGATCGAACAGCGCGCCGCAGACGCCGGGGCTATCGCTGTCCGTGTCCGTACCGAGAACGAATGGCGTCTGAGCGAGCAGTACGCCACAGCGCGGTCGGCGCCGCTCGTATCCATCCGAGTCCGGGACACCGAAGGATCACCCACGCATTCGCCCCGATTGCGTGTTCTGGACCTCACCCGCGTCATTGCCGGACCTGTCGCAACACGCGCGCTGGCTCTACTCGGCGCCGACGTCCTGCGCCTGGATCCCCCAGGCATGCCGGAGATCGAATGGCAGCACCTGGATACGGGGCACGGAAAGCGTTCGGCACTTCTCGACCTGAAGAGCACAGAAGGCTCCGCACATTTCCGCGGACTTCTCGAAACCGCCGACGTGCTGGTGACCGGGTACCGGCCAGGCGCCCTCGAGGCACTCATCGGGCACGAACTCCCCGCGCACCTGATTCACGGACGGGTCAGTGCGTGGGGCTGGGACGGACCGTGGGCAGATCGACGCGGATTCGACTCCATCGTGCAAGCCGCCTCGGGGATCTCGTTCCTCGAAGGTGGCGACAAGCCTGGTGCGCTCCCGGCCCAAGCGCTCGACCACGCAACCGGATACTTCCTCGCGGCCGCCGTCGTGGACGCGCTGACCTTGCGAAGACAGGACGGGCTCGGTCGCGATGTCGACGTGGCACTAGCTCGGACCGGGGTCCGACTGCTCGATGCTCCGGGCCGAACCCTGCAACCCGGGCCGCCCGAGGCGCCAGGGCCAGATGTTGTTGTCAGTCATGGTGAAGTCACCACCGCGCGGCCGGCGCTGGCCGAGTTCGACGACTATCCGCGACCAGCACAGAAGTGGGGCAACGACGTTGCCGCGTGGGCGCGCTGAGATAGTGACGCATACAGGGCAAGATGGACATGTGAAGTCGCATACGTACACCCTGGATCTGCAATGGACAGGCGATCTGGGAACCGGAACATCCAGTTCACAAGCCTATTCGCGGGACCATTCCGTATCAGCCGCGGGCAAACCCGAACTCCTCGGCAGTTCCGATCCCGCTTTTCGTGGCGACCCGGAGCGGTGGAACCCCGAAGAACTGCTGGTCGCATCGCTCGCTCAGTGCCACATGCTCTGGTATCTCGGACTGGCCGCCGCTGCCGGAGTCGTTGTGCTCGACTACACAGATCAGCCGGTCGGCACGATGATCGAGGAGGCGGATGGTGACGGCCAGTTCATCGAAGTAACCTTGCATCCAACGGTTTTGGTGTCCGACACATCGATGGTCGACAAGGCTGAGGCTCTACACGGCCCCGCTCACGCGAAATGCTTCATCGCGCGGTCCGTGAACTTCCCTGTCCTGAATGCGCCTACCACGGTGGCTGCGACCGATGAATAACCGTCACAAGCTGATTGTCGACGTCGACACGGGCATCGACGACTCGCTGGCCCTGCTGTATCTGCTGGCCAGCCCCGAAGCCGAGATTCTCGGGATCGCGAGCACCGCCGGAAACGTCCCTGTGGAACAGGTCGCGGCAAACAATCTCAATTGGCTCGAGCTGTGCGGAGCCCCCGACATCGAGGTTGCCCTGGGCGCCACCGTGCCCCTGGTGATCCCGCTACGGACCACCGAGGAAACCCACGGACCGCAAGGTATCGGTCATGCGGTACTCCCCGATTCCGGGCGAGAGTTGTCGGTACGTACCGCCACCGAATTGTGGGTGGACCTGGTTCGTGAATATCCCGGTCAGATCACAGGTCTGGTGACCGGTCCCCTGACGAACCTTGCCCTCGCGATCCGGATCGAGCCCGACCTCCCACGTCTGCTGAATCGATTGGTCGTGATGGGCGGATCGTTCAACTACCCGGGAAACACCACGCCTACCGCCGAATGGAACGTCTCCGTCGACCCACACGCAGCGAAGGAAGTGTTCGACGCGTTTTCCGGTGTCCCGGCGCACCGGCGTCCGATCATTTGTGGACTCAATGTCACCGAGTCGATCGAGATGTTCCCGGAACACGTCCGTCGGCTTGCCGAAGCGGCGGGGAGCACCCCGGCCGAGATCATTTCCCCGGACGACGGACCGGACGTCCGCAGCGCCGCGTCCAACAGCGTCATCCGGCACCTGTCCGACGCCATCCGGTTCTACATGGAGTTTCATCGGGAGTACGACCAGGGATTCCTCGCCCACATGCACGACCCGTTTGCCGCTGCGATTGCCTTGGACCCGACGATAGCCACGCTGAGGCCGGCAACCGTGGATGTCGAAACCGAGAGCCCACTTCTGATCGGAACCACCGTCGCCGACTGGGTCGGACACTGGAAACGTGACCCCAATGCGGACATCGCCATCAGCACGGATCCGGTGAAGTTCTTCGATGAACTTGTCCAACGGGTGGGACGGTTCGCTCGCGCCGTGGGTTGAAATTCGCTGTCAACGGTTATGCTCGCTAGGAACAGAACCCACAAACGAGATAAAAGGACCCCACCGTGCAGATATCCAGCTCCGATGCCTCGCCGGCATTCGCGCTCGGATTGATGGCGTTCTGGCCCACTCGTCGTAGCGCATGCTTCGATCAGGCGTGTTGCTGAGCGGCGATTTCTCGCTGCCTGCACCCCTGACTTTGTCGCTTCTTCGCTCGGAGTCTGTCTTCTCATGTTCAACCTGCTGTTGTTCACACTTGTCGGTGCCGGCGCTCAACTTGTCGACGGCGCACTCGGAATGGCGTTCGGTGTCACCGCAACCACCCTGCTGATGATCGGCGGGCTCGGGCCTGCCCAGGCCAGTGCCGCTGTGCACCTTGCCGAGGTCGGAACTACCTTGGCTTCGGGTCTGTCGCACTGGAAGTTCCAGAACATCGACTGGAAGTTGGTCGCCAAGCTCGGTGTTCCGGGTGCAATAGGCGCATTTGCCGGTGCGACGGTTTTGTCCGGCCTGTCTACCGAAGCAGCGGTCCCCATTACGGCGACAATCCTCCTCGCGATCGGTGTCTATGTCGCGCTGCGTTTCTCGGTCCGCCCACCCGCGACCGCCCATGCTCGCAGTACACCGCACACTGCTCGGTTCCTATCCCCGCTCGGTCTGTTCGGAGGATTCATCGACGCCTCCGGGGGCGGCGGTTGGGGCCCTATCACCACCAGCACCCTGCTCTCGCGTGGCAAAACTGCTCCGCGCACCGTGATCGGTTCGGTCAGCGCGTCGGAGTTCCTGGTCGCATCAGCAGCGTCGTTGGGCTTCCTCGTCGGGCTTGGCCGCGAATCTGCCGGTAATCTCCTGGTTGTCGCCGGCCTGGCACTCGGCGGAATCATCGCAGCTCCAGCCGCCGCCTGGCTGGTCAGTAGAGTTCCCGCCACCTTGCTCGGCACTGCCGTCGGCGGTGTGATCGTGCTGACCAATACGCAGAAACTGTTCAAGTCCTTCGACATCACCGGCGCTGTGACGGTGCTCGGATACGTCGCAATCATCGGCGCCTGGGCCGCGTTGCTGGTCTACGCGTGGCAGCGGTCCAAGCTCACCGCAGCCGAAGCCCAAGGCGAGTTCGCCGGTATCGAACTGGCCGTCGAGAAAGAAATCACGGAGCCGACGGTCGCGCCCGAGAATCGATAAGTTCAGCTGCCGAAGAGCGATCCCGTCTACGAACCGGCATTCAACGAAGAAAGACGACGAAGTCGGAATATCCCTCGTTCACCCGATTAACACCGGCTAGGATCCTTGTGAACAAACGGTAGTAAACGACAAACCGTTCACATGGCGCGAAAGCTGCCGATATAAGGAGTCCGCTCTGGTGATCGGTAAGGACCGCCACAATTGGTCGTCAATTCCTGACTGGCGCGCCCACCCCGAGTCGATTTCGCACCAGCCGCAATTCACGAAACTCGATAAATATGCCGCGCTGACCATTATTCGCGCACCGATCGGTTACGGGAAATCCACCCTGGTCGCCTCGTGGTTGCGCACCATTCGCGCGACTGAGCGCATTTCCGTCTGGATCCCTGAGCCCGCTCCATCCATGACGGCTCGTGAATACTGGGCACACGCGCTGCAAAGGTTCGTCAGCGCCGGAATTGTCTTTCCGAATCCTGTGATCGAGCAAGAGCAAGACCCATTCACCGCGATAGTTCGGATGCTCCGCGACAACTCGCGCCCGGTCATTCTTGTATTGATCAGGCCGGACAAAGTGGATGGCAAGTTGGACGAAAGCCTCGCCGACCTCGTCAAGTATTGCCGATGCGTCAATCTCGTTGTGACCTTGACGGGGCGCACCGTGTTCCCCGAACCGCATTTGCTCGATCTCGATCAGGAATCGATCAGCGCGCACGACCTTCTCTACACGCTCGAGGATACGACGAGCGTTCTCGAAGGTTCCGGTGCACATATCGTTCCCGGCGAAATCGAACATATTTACTCAATGACCGGCGGGTTGCCAGTTTTGGTACGCCGTTCGATTTCGGTACTCAAAAACCTTCCAACTCAGGTCGGACGCGAACACCTTCTCCGGCATAACCTGCGACGAGTAATCCAGCACTACACCCAGGAATCTATCGCGGCCGAGGCGCACCTGGTCGGACACTACGATCTTGTCGTCGCTACGGCAGCAGCCCGTGAGCTCACCGTTGATACCGTCATGCACTTGCTCGAATCTTGCGAATCCTCTCAGCACATTCGCGATCGACTCATTGCGCTCGAAGCTGCCGGGGTTCTCTCGTATGTCGACACCGAGGTCGTGGAAACCTGGAGACTGGCACCGGCGATCCGACAATCCATCCTGACGTCCCAACCCTCCGGGGGAAGTGATCCGGCCGCTCGCCTGTCATACCTATCGCGCGCTCAACTCGATGCCGGACAACACGCGTCTGCGCTCGATTATGCAGTCGAGGCACAGGACTGGCCGCTTGCAGTCGACATTCTCGACAAGCACTGGGCGACGATGATCGCGGACAATCTCGAGTTGGTTCGCTCTGCCTTCCAGCAGATTCCGCCCGAGTCCACCGACAAGCACTCGAGCTTCCGGGCCGCACGCAATCTGTACCTGCAACATCCCGACGAGCAGGTGACCTTCGGGACCTCACTCCCCGATTCGGCTGATGAGTTACGCGAACTCGGGGCGAGTGCCGATGCCGTGTCAGCTCTCACCATCGGTTGCATCCAGGCTCTGATGCTCATGCACGTCGGCGAATACGATCGCGCTGCAGATGTCACCGTGCGTCTGATCGAACTGAGCCGCTACATCACTGAGACCGATCGGCACGACATCAGCGATCGACTTTCCACCATGCGAGCGCAATGGGCAATCACCTTTCAACTGAACGGCCGACTTGCCGAATCGACAGGCCTAGCGCGAATGGCCTACTGGAGCGGGAAATCGCAGCGCATCGACTACATCGCGCGAAGCGCCGCCGGCACAGCGGCACTGAACTGGGCGGTAGTCGGTGAACTGCACCGCGCACGGCAATGGTTGGATCTCGAAAACCAACATCGAAACGTCGAGATCAAGATGCAATCCCAGGTCAAGGTTGCCGGATTAACGGCCGGCGCCTTGGTGTCCCTCGATTCACTCGATTTCGAAGATGCCGAACGGGCACTGACCGAACTTGGGCACCCCACCGAGAACGATGCACTCTATGCGGACGAATTCTGGGCGTTCACCGTCTACGCCCGCAGTCAGTTCGCCCTCAGCACCAGTGACTCGTTCTCAGCGTTGTCGTTGCTGCGCAGAACAGTCGCTGCCCACTCCTCGCAGTGCAATCCGACGTCCATTGCCGAGCCACTGATGCTGTCCACCGAGATCGATCTACTTCTAGCCCTCGGCGAAGGAAACCAGGCCGCGTCACTTGCAGAGGGCATCGCCGATCCTGGAAGCAGCCCGTGGACCCTGGTGTCGGTCGCACGCGTCCGACAGCGTATGGGCCAGAACAAATCGGCGATCATCCTGTGCAGTCAGTACCAGTGGAATGGCGAGCCGTGCCCGCGCGCACAGATGGAATCCCTTCTGGTTCAAGCAGTTGCACATTCGGAACTCGGTGAGCATCATCGTGCAATCGAGGCGTGGTCCTACGCCTGCGCTATCGCAGACCAGACCGGACTGTTGCGCCCCTTCTCGACCATCGCCGCCGAAGATATCGAGAAGCTGGAAGCGGCCGCATCCACGCGATCGAAGGCACTCGAGAAATTTACGAATGTCTTTACCCCGGAATCGTTTCCGAAGTCCGTGCACATTGTCATCCTGACCGGTGGAGAACAACGGGTCCTCGCACTACTGGCCCTCGGCATGACCTCCGTTTCGATGTCCAGGCAACTTCATGTATCCGCCAACACGATCAAGTCGCAATTGCGTTCCCTGTACAAGAAACTCGACGCACACAATCGCGACGAGGCACTGGCGAAGGCACATGCATTACAGCTCCTGACGTTCGACATCGGTCGTCTCACGGACTCTGTTGTGCACCGCACCTGCAGAAACAGCACGGTCGTTGCACCTCCTCGAAAATGAGGAGCCGCAACGACCGTGCCTGACTTCTAGTGCTACTTGTCGCTTCCGTCGAATGCGTCCAGAATCCGTTGAGCAGCCAACGCCGCAGTCAACGATCCTTCGCGTACGCTTCGTTCGACATCGGCACGAATCGCGCGAACGTGCTCGTTGGCCGAAAGTCGGCGCAGCAGTTGGTCGTTCACCATCGTCCAGGTCCAGTCGACCTGTTGCTTCCGACGCTTCTCCTCGAACTGACCCGCCTCGGTCAACACCTCACGGTGCTTGGTGACAGTTCCCCAGAACTCGTCCAGGCCAAGACCTTCGAGACCGCTCATCGTGATGACGGGCGGCTTCCAGATAGCGTCGTGCGGGTAGATCAGACGAAGTGCTCCCGCAAGTTCGCGGGCAGCGCCCTGCGCCTCGCGCTCATGCTTGCCATCGGCCTTGTTGACCGCGACCAGATCTGCGAGTTCCAGAACACCCTTCTTGATGCCCTGCAACTGATCTCCGGTACGAGCGAGGGTCAGGAACGTGAAGCAGTCCACCATGTTGGCAACAGTGACTTCGGACTGCCCGACACCCACTGTCTCCACCAGGATGACGTCGAAACCGGCAGCTTCGAGAAGCACGATGGTCTCGCGGGTTGCCTTGGCAACACCACCGAGCGTGCCGGACGTCGGTGATGGCCGGATGTACGCGTTCGGTTCGACGGTAAGCCGAGCCATGCGCGTCTTGTCGCCGAGAATCGAGCCGCCGGTGCGGGTGGACGACGGATCGACCGCCAGCACCGCAACCCGATGTCCCTTGCCCAGCAAGTACATGCCGAGCGCGTCGATGAACGTCGACTTGCCGACGCCGGGAACGCCGGTGATGCCGATGCGGTGCGCTCCCCCGGCTTCGGGCAGCAACTTCAGCAGTAGTTGCTGCGCGAGCGCCCGATGATCGTCGCGTGTGGATTCGACGAGGGTGATCGCCCGGGCGAGGCCGGCGCGCTGATTTGCGCGCACGGCCTCGGCAAGGGAATCAACAGATGGCCTAGCAGCCGGCGTCGGCGTGTCGATGGGCTGTGCCATCTTCAGTCAACCCCTTCTCAGCTGCGATCGTGGCCCAGTTGGACGGCCAGCTTCTCCAGCAATCCGCTGGCAGCGTCGGCGATGACGGTTCCGGGCGGGAAGATGGCAGCAGCGCCGGCTTCGTAGAGTTCGTCGAAGTCGCCGGGCGGGATGACTCCGCCGACCACGATCATGATGTCGGGGCGACCGGCCGCAGCCAGCGCTTCCCGCAGTGCCGGCACCAAGGTGAGGTGACCGGCTGCCAACGACGACACACCGACTACGTGGACGTCGTTGTCGGCCGCCTGATTGGCGACCTCTTCGGGGGTCTGGAACAGCGGTCCGACGTCAACGTCGAATCCGATGTCCGCGAAGGCCGTGGAGATGACCTTCTGGCCACGGTCGTGACCGTCCTGGCCCATCTTCGCAACGAGGATGCGGGGACGACGCCCCTCGTTCTCGGCGAACTTCTCGACCAGTTCCATCGCTTTGCTGATGTTGCTCACCGATCCTGCCTCGTCTCGGTACACACCACTGATGGTGCGGATCTCGGCCTGGTGGCGGCCGTACACCTTTTCGAGGGCGTCGGAAATCTCGCCGACGGTAGCCATAGCGCGAGCGGCGACAACTGCGAGGGCGAGGAGATTGTTCTCCATGCCGCCTTCGGTGGATGCTGCGGCGCGGGTGAGGTTCGCGAGTGCGGCCTCGACGGCTTCCGGATCACGTTCCGCGCGAAGACGAACCAGCTTCTCGAGCTGTTCCTTGCGCACCTTGGAGTTCTCGACCTTGAGGACTTCGATGGTGTCGACCTCGTCGGGAACGTACTTGTTGACGCCGACCAACGGCTGCCGACCGGAGTCGATGCGCGCCTGCGTGCGAGCAGCAGCTTCCTCGATGCGCAGCTTCGGGATGCCTTCGTTGATGGCCTGAGCCATTCCGCCGGCTTCCTCGACCTCTTCGATGTGCTTACGTGCCCGGTTGGCGAGCTCGTTGGTGAGCCACTCGACGTAGTACGAGCCGCCCCACGGATCGATGGGCCGAACCGTACCGGACTCCTGCTGCAGCAGCAGCTGGGTGTTGCGGGCGATGCGGGCGGAGAAGTCCGTCGGCAGTGCGATGGCCTCGTCGAGTGCGTTGGTGTGCAGTGACTGCGTGTGTCCCTGGGTGGCAGCCATGGCTTCGACGCAGGTACGCGGAACGTTGTTGAAGACGTCCTGCGCGGTCAGCGACCAGCCCGAGGTCTGCGAGTGGGTACGCAGCGAGAGCGACTTCGCGCTCTTGGGATCGAACTTGGCAACAAGCTCGGCCCACAGGAGGCGTCCGGCGCGGAGCTTGGCGACCTCCATGAAGAAGTTCATGCCGATGGCCCAGAAGAAGGACAGGCGCGGTGCGAACTTGTCGATGTCCATACCGGCGTCGAGGCCGGCGCGAATGTACTCGACGCCGTCAGCGAGGGTGTATGCCAGTTCCAGATCGGCCGTCGCTCCGGCTTCCTGGATGTGGTAACCCGAGATGGAGATGGAGTTGTACTTCGGCATTTCCGCACTCGAGTACGCAAAGATGTCCGAGATGATCCGCATCGAGGGCTTGGGCGGATAAATGTAGGTGTTGCGAACCATGAACTCTTTGAGGATGTCGTTCTGGATCGTTCCGGCCAGCTTGTCGGGAGTGACACCCTGCTCGCCTGCCGCAGCAACGTACAGCGCGAGAATCGGCAGCACAGCGCCGTTCATCGTCATCGAGACCGACACCTGTGAGAGGTCGATTCCGTCGAAGAGTTGACGCATGTCGAGGATGGAATCGATTGCGACACCGGCCATTCCGACGTCACCGGCAACGCGGGGGTGATCGGAGTCGTAGCCGCGGTGGGTCGCGAGGTCGAACGCGACCGACAGGCCCTTCTGACCGGCCGCGAGGTTACGACGGTAGAACGCATTCGATTCGGCGGCAGTGGAGAAGCCGGCGTACTGGCGAATGGTCCACGGCTGGTTCACGTACATGGTCGGGTACGGACCACGCAGGAACGGTGCAGCACCCGGGAAGCTGTCGAGCGGGTAACCGGACTCGGCGGCGGCCGCGCGGTCTGCACCGGTGTACACCGGCTTGACGTCGATGCCTTCCGGGGTGGACCAGACAACCTGCTCGGCGGCGTAGTTGTTGGCGGTGGCACCCTCTTCGATGAGGGCCTGTGTCTGCTCGACCGACGGTGGTGTGGGTGCCGGGGACTGCGGGTCCTCGAGTGGGACCTCGGCGAAACTGCCGATCACGTGCTTGACCTCTCGTGTCGTCACTTGGAGCTTCCCGTCTCGATGAAGTCGAGCAGTTCGGTCAGAGCCGATACTGCGTCGATGCGGGCTGTGAGGAATCCGTCCGGACGCGAATCGCCCGCGGCATCGCCGACGGCCTTTTCCGGGCCGGCCAGCAGCACCTTGGTGATACCGGCAGCGCGCAATTCTGCGACGGCCGCTGCGGCGCTCTCGCCGTAACGCTTGTCCGTGCCACACAGCACGGCGACGGTGGCGCCGGATGCCTTGACTGCAGCGGAGATGGCTTCTGCGCCTACCTCGAGCGGGCCGGGGTTGACTGCGTCGATACCGCCCGAAGCGAGAAGGTTCGACGCAAACGTGGTGCGAACGTTGTGTTCTGCAACCGAGCCCAGCGGCGCGAGCAGCGCAGTGGGGCGGGCGCCGCCGGCAGCGAGGAATGCGTCCGAGCGGTCACGAAGCGCTTCGAACGCAGCCGCGTACCGGGCGACGGACTGGCCGGGCTCGACGGCTTCGGCGGAAAGCGGTGTTTCGCCGAGGTTCGGGAACTCGTTGACACCGGTGACCGTGGTCTTGCGGTGTGCGATGTCGGAGTCGCGCTTGGCCTTGGTAGCGGCGATGCGATCGGAGACGATTCCCGCTTCGAGTGCAGCCAGATATCCGCCGGCTGCTTCGATTTCCTGGAAGAACTCCCAGGCAGTCGCGGCGATCTGCTGTGTCAGGTCTTCGACATACCAGGAGCCGGCCGACGGATCGAGCACGCGGCCCAGGTGCGACTCTTCGAGCAGCAGCAACTGTGTGTTGCGGGCGATGCGTGAGGAGAACGACTTGCTGACGCCGAGGGTGCCGTCGGCCAGGGCGACGTCGAACGGAAGAACCGTCACCGCGTCTGCTCCACCGACACCGGCGCCGAATGCGGCGAGGGTGGTGCGCAGCATGTTCACCCAGGGATCACGCTGAGCCATCATCGCGGCGGACGTGACAGCGTGCTGTGGTGCGCCGCCGAAGTCGGATGCGCCGCAGACCTGAGCGATGCGGGCCCACACGAGACGTGCGGCACGGAACTTCGCGATGGTCTGGAACTGATCGTCGGTTGCCGAGTAACGGAAAGCCAACTGCGCCAACGCAGCACCGATGGTCAGATCGCCGTCTGCGGTAAGCGCGCGGAGGTATTCGAGACCGGCTGCGACGGCCGCTCCGAGCTCCTCGGCGTCACCGGCGCCGGCATTGTGGAATGCCGTGCCGTCGACGGTGATGGCCCGCACCGATTCGGCGCGAGCGTCAGCGGCGACAGCTAGCTCGACTGCTTCTGTCAGCTCGACGTCGGCTGCGCCGGAGAAGGAACTCGTCAGCGGTGCCGTGCCGAGGTTGATGCGGATGCTTGCGCGATCGCTGACTCCGTCACCGGCTTCCGCGCGGGCATCGAGCAGTGCCAGGATCGCGCGGGCGGCGGCGCTTGCGTCGGCGCCGGCATCGAGTGTGAGCGGAGCGAGATCGAGGAGCACGCCCTCGAGCGCCGAATTCAGATCGGCGACGGAGACGCCACCGAGTCCGGCTTTGAGCCAGATCGCACTGACACCGTTCTCGAGTGCGTCGAGGATGGTCCGGTTGGTGTCTGCGGCGGAAGCGGTTCCGAACTGAGCCGAAACCAACCAGCCTGCATTGACGTCGCGATGAGCGTCGACTCCGCGGACGTACGGGAAGCTACCGGGCAGGGTCTGCTCGGGGCGCTCGTCGCGTGGGCTGTAGAGCGGTGCGACAGTGACGCCGTCGTATGTGACGGTTTCGAGCAGTTTCTGCGGCTCGGGGCCTAGTTCTGCGGCGTCGACTCGACGGGACTTGGCGAGCACTCCGGCGACGGAGCGTTGCCACTCCGCATATGCCTGCTCGACAGCCTCGGCTTCTGAAGCTAATGACACTGTGTCCGCTGCCTCTCGTTGTGCGTAAGCGTTATACCTGTTATCGGAACTGTTCATCGAATTGCTCGTTATGGCTGTGATGCTAACCCGCCTTCGGACGTGCTTATCGTGAGGATCACGTCACGTTCGCGGCGAAGGGGTCTGCTAAGGCCGCCCGACAACTTGCCTACCGGCTGGTACGGCGCGGATTGGCGTGTAGCCATGATCCTTACCTAGCGATTGTTCAGCACGTTTACGAGTTACCGGCGAGTCGGTACCACTGGGCGGGACCTCCAACGTCACCCCTACCCGAAGGGTAGTGGTTTTCATCACATCACGCTGGTAGGGGCACCCGGTTTCCGGACGACTGGGCCGCATACGTCGGGATTCCTCACGCGCACCGGTAACCTTGTGCCCTGTGATGGGGCGCCTGCTGGACCGAAGATTGATCGCGATTGTCCTGCTGGTGCTCGCACTCTTCGTGGCGGCACTCCTTGCGCCGCACCCGTCGGTTTCTCAGGTCCGGGAGTGGGCGGATTCCATCGGACCGATGTTTCCGCTCGTGTTCTTTCTTGTTCATTCCCTGGTTACCGTCGCGCCCTTTCCTCGGACGGTTTTCACCCTCAGCGCCGGCGTGCTGTTCGGATCGGCGACAGGTATCGCCCTGACGGTTGGGGCAACCACGGTCAGTGCCATCCTGGCTCTGTATCTCGTCCGCGCCATCGGCCGAGAGGTGGTCTGGCAACGGATATCGAGTCCGACAATCAGGCGAGTGGACGAGCGGATCGAGAAACGCGGATGGCTGGCCGTTGGGTCGCTACGTTTAATCGCGTTCGTCCCGTTTTCGGTGGTGAACTACTGCTGCGGCATTTCGTCGATCCGCCTGGTGCCCTACGTGATCGCCACAGTGGTGGGAATTCTGCCCGGCACGATCGGAATCGTCGTACTCGGCGATGCCCTGTCCGGCGAAGCCGACCCTCGCCTGCTTGTGCTGTCAGGAATCTGCATTGCCATTGGCATCGGAGGATTGCTGTTCGACGCCCGCAAGACGTCCGTGGAACTGCACCAACCGTCCGATGGCCAAGCCCTTACGGGTCAAACCCTGGAGGTTGATAGCGGGAAGTCAACTTCTAAAGATTGACATAGAGAAGTCAACCTCTTAATGTTGACTAATGTTCGTACTGACAGTCGACCAACGCGGTAGTCGCCGTGATGTCGACCGCGTCGACAAAGTCCTTCGCGATCTCGCGTCCGCCCCCCTCGTCCGAGGGTTCGAGCGGACAGCAGGCGACGAAATTCAAGCAGTCACCGACGATCCCCAACTCCTGGTGCACCTGGCGCTCGAACTACTGCGGCGCGAATACTGGAGTGTCGGAATCGGAATCGGCCCCGTCGAAGAACCACTTCCCGCCCAGACCCGCGCCGGGCGCGGACCAGCATTCGAGGCGGCACGCATCGCCGTCGAACGCGCCAAGAAAGCCCCCGCGCGTATCTCCGTCGAGCAGGCCCCAGCCGACGGCGACCTCGCCGAACTTGCCGCGGACATCGACGGCGCCCTGACCATGCTTGGCACGATCGTGCTTCGGCAAACACCTGACGGACGTGCGGCTATCGCATTGATGGACGACGGCCTCACCCAGGCCGCCGCCGCCGAGCGGCTCGGAATCACCAAGCAGGCCATGTCGAAACGCCTGCTCACCGCCGGCTGGCAAGCCGAACTTGCCGGCCGACGACTCTCCCAGCGGCTACTTGTCCGAGCCCAGACCTACACTGCTCGCACCACACACTGACAGGGGCGCATTACATGGTTGTTCTGGCACTGATCGCGCTCGCAGTTGCAGCCGCAGCACCGCTGGTCACGGCTGCGCTGCCAAAACTGAGCGGCGGCCACGTCCAGGTTCCCGAATGGGTATCTGCCACCGTGGCTCTACCCGCCCTCGGGGTTGCGGCGCTGGCCGCCAGTCGGACCACACCGGTCACGGGATTTGCGCTCGGAGCGACACTTGTCCTGTGTGTCCTGGCTTCGGCCACCGCGGGTGCTCCCGTGGTTTTGGCCACGTTCAAGGTTGCGAGACGGCAACCGGACGGCAGCCCCGCACCCAACGCTGGTCCATTGCGCGGTGGCCGCGTCATCGGAGTCCTCGAGCGCATCGCCGTCGCAGTGTCCATTCTGGCTGGGTGGCCGGAAGGTATCGCAATCGTGTTGGCAGTCAAGGGATTGGCCCGGTATCCCGAACTGCGTGAACCCCATGCCTCGGAACAGTTCATCATCGGAACCTTCGCCAGCGTTCTCTGGGCGATTGCTGTCTGCGGAACAGGAAAAGCGCTGATCACGTAGTTCTAGTGATCAGCGCTTTTCGAATTCATTCAAATATTAGTGACGCGGTCCGCCCTCCGGCGGTTGGTCTTGATACGGGTATTTCTGCTGGAATTCTCCAGGTTCCGGCTCCTGCTGGAACTGTCCGGACCATTGGCTTTCACCTGGTGCCGGCAGCGCCGGGTCGGTGAACTGCGGGGCGCTTTCGCGCTGTGCGCGAACCGCTGCCGCAGGATCCTCTACCGGTGTCCGGGCCGCGATTTCCGCAGCGCGGACAGCTTCGGCGATAGCCGGGTCGGACTTTGTCTCGAACCATTCGGCTACCTCGTCGGAATCGTCCTCCGGGCTGGGCAGGTTCTCTTCCGCCGCGGGCGGTTCGTACCGGAACACGCCGTCATCGCCTGGTGCACCCAGTGTTTTTGCGAAGCCCTTGAGTGCGTCGCCGAAATCGCTCGGCACCAGCCACACTTTGTTCGCGTCACCCTGCGCCATCTGAGGCAACGTCTGAAGGTACTGGTATGCAAGCAGTTCCGGCGTCGGCTTACCCGACTTGATGGCGGCAAAGACCTTCTCGATTGCCTTGGCTTCACCTTGCGCCTGCAGATACTTGGCAGCGCGATCACCCTGCGCGCGAAGGATTTGCGACTGACGCTCGCCCTCGGCGTTGAGAACGGAGGCCTGCTTGTTGCCTTCAGCTGACAGGATCTGACTCTGCTTCGCACCCTCTGCCGTCTTGATCGCAGCTTCGCGGTGCCCCTCAGCCGTGAGAATCATGGCGCGCTTCTCGCGGTCGGCCTTCATCTGCTTTTCCATCGACTCCTGAATCGACGGCGGCGGATCGATGCTCTTGAGTTCGACGCGTGCGACCCGCAGGCCCCAGCGGCCGGTTGCTTCGTCGAGCACACCACGCAACTGACCGTTGATGGAGTCACGCGAGGTCAGCGTCTCTTCCAGCGTCATACCGCCGACGACGTTACGCAGAGTCGTAGTGGTCAACTGCTCGACCGCGGCAATGTAGTTGCTGATCTCGTACACCGCAGCCTGCGGATTGGTGACCTGGAAATACACCACGGTGTCGATGGACAACGTCAGGTTGTCCTGCGTGATCACCGGTTGCGGGGGGAAGGACACAACGCGTTCACGCAGATCTACCTTCGCTCGCACCCGATCCGCGAAGGGGATCAGAAATGTGAGCTGACCCGACACTGTTTTCGAGTACCGACCGAGTCGCTCGATGACCGCGGCTTCTGCCTGCGGTACCAGTGCTACCGATTTCGCAACCACCAAGATCACGAAAAGCACCAAGACACCAAGAACTATAAGTGCTGCCATGTTTTTACGGTCCCCTCCAGACAACTGCTGTTGCCCCGTTGATTTCCATCACCGTCACCGTTGTCCCCGCCGGATACACGTCAGCGCTGTCGAGCGGGCGAGCCGTCCATATCTGACCGTCCAGCTTGACCTGACCGGCATGCTCGCCGACCTCTTCGAGAACGACGGCACGTTTACCTTCGAGCGCTTGAATTCCCATCGGAGTGGGCGGCGGAGTCCCGAAGCGTCGCAACAGGAAAGGCCGAACACCGAGAATGAGCACTCCCGAGAACACGCCGAACATGACGGCGTCGACCCACACGGGAAAATCGGTGACCGAACTGACACCGGCAGTAGCAAGCGCCCCACCGGCGAGCATCAGCAGAAAGAAATCTCCTGCCAGTGCTTCCGCGCCGGCGAGCACAAGTGCCCCGACAAGCCAAAGAAGTGCAGCCACAACACCATCTAACCAGAGAGTGTGATCTGCGCCGCGCCTACGTCAGGTTCGGCTCGGTGACAAAATCGACAAGCTGTTCGACGGCTCCGATCAGCGGAGCTTCCAGATCGCGGAAGCTCTCCACCGCGTTGTAGACACGTCGCCACCCTTCCTGAGGTGTCCCCCAGCCGAGTTCGCGGCAAATCCCCGTCTTCCAGTCCTCACCGCGCGGAATCTTCGGCCAGGCAGCAATTCCGACGGACTTGGGCCGGACCGCTTCCCAGACGTCGATGTACGGATGGCCCGTCACCAACACGTTCGGGCCGAGGCCCTGCGTCAGTTGCGTTTCCTTCGAGCCGGTCACCAGGTGATCGACAAGAACACCGACTCGTCGCCCGGGACCTGGGCCGAACTCCGCAAGTCGCTCCCCCAGGTTGTCCAAGCCCTCGAGGTGTTCGACAACTACACCTTCGACGCGCAGGTCGTGTCCCCACACCCGTTCCACCAGGGCTGCGTCGTGGACACCCTCCACCCAGATCCGGCTGGGAAGTGCTGTGCGAGCGCGTAATCCTTCAACCCGGGTCGAGCCTGACGCGGACCTCGCCGACTGTGCCGACGCCGCCTTCGGTGCCGGTCGCACCAACGTCACGGGTGCGCCGTCGATGAGGAATGCAGCCTCACGCATCGCAAACAGTCGCTTCTGCGAGCGGCCGTCCTCGAGCCGAACAAAATCACCGTCGTACGTGCGCTCGAATCCGACGACCGCGCCGCAGAATCCCGTTGCCGCATCCTCGACGACGAGGTCGCGCTCGGCCGCCACCTGAGGCACTTGACGTTTCTGGGTGCGGGCATGGCCCGCGAAGATGTCACCGTATCCGTTTCCACCGCTCACGCCGGATAACGCTAGGTGACAACGCCCAAGGGGCACAGGTTGCCACGCCGAACTAAACTCTTCTGTCATGAGTTCTCCCAGCGCAACGCTCACCGTGTGGGCAGCATCATGGCTCGCCGGCGACAGCGCCCCGGACGACGTCATCGATGCGCTCGTGGCGTGGGCGCCGATGCATTTGATCGGTGCCGCCGACGCGGATACCGCGTCGGCCCTCGGACTCGACTGGCCGGGCATCACCGACGGTGGCGCGCCGATGTTGCTCCGGGTGCTGCGACGCGCCGGGAACATCTCTCCGACCGACTTACGATTGGCGCTACCTGCCCCGGGTGATGTGCGCGGGCTGCCTGCCGGTACGGGCTTCGCCGCAGCCGCGTTGGGCGCCGGTGAGGGTGTTCTGGTCGGCGCTGCGGGATCTGCGGGAATCGGGCTTGTTCCCGTGCATGAAGGTCCCGACGTTCTGCGCTGGACGGTGTACTCCGTGCCGACCGTGACGGGGCCGGCCGAGTATGTCGGTCTCGGAGAAGCCGAATATTCGATGCGCGAGGCCGTTCGCGACGCCGCCGCGGCACTGCTGTCGCTTCAGACCGTCCCCACCGGCACGCCGGGTGACGATGCCCGGGCAGCAATTGCCGATGCACTCTCCGACCTGGCGCATCACCGCTACCCCGATTCCCTTGCACCTCGGGCGCTGCGAGTCCTCGACAGCGCCGATCAGGTTGCCGCTATTTTGACTGTGGCCGAGCATGATTCGACCAACCAACCACCCAGCATCTCCGCTGTCCATGCCCGAGAATCCTTGTTGCGGCCGCTGTGGGCCGCGGTGCGATCCGCCCGAACAGCAGCGGTGGCGAGTGCCTCCTCACACCACCCGGCGGGCGAAAACTAGACAGCGACAGTCACCGATCACAACTTGCGAACGAATTTTCGACGTTTCTCAGCGAACCCGTTGCGATCACCGAACATGTCGCTCTTCATTTCCTCGAGTTCCCGCTGTTCGTACGGCGCGACCGGATCGAGTGCGAGCCGCGATCGTTTCTTCTCGAGCATCGCTTTCCGCCGATCCCCGACGAGAAGGTCTGTTGCGATCTTGTTCAGCCACGACTCGAAAAGCATCGGATCGCGAGGCCCGATGGCATCAACAAGTCCGATCTGTCGAGCCTGACCGATGCTGATGGGTTGACACTCCGAAAGCAGCCGCCGAGCCTGGTAGTCACCAACCCGGACGGGAAGCGTGTACGTGTGCAATTCCGAGCCGAACAAACCCATCGTGGCGTAGTGCGGATTGAGAACTACACCGTCCCGGGCTGCGACGACGTCGGCACCGAGTGGAAGCATGACGCCGCCGGCGCCGGCATTTCCGGTGAAGGCGGCAACGATCACCTGGTCGACGCAATTGACGATCTGGTTCGCGACCGAGTTGATGGCCTTGATGTTCGACCACGCTTCACCGGCCTGATCGGCGGCGGCCTCGATCACATTGAGGTGAATACCGTTGCTGAATCCGCTGTAATCACCGGTCAACACCAAAACCTTGGTATCAAGTTCGATGGCCCAGCGCAGACGATCGGCTAACCGTCGGCACTGCGCGGTGCTCATCGCGCCGTTGTAGCAACGGAAGGAGAGGTAGCCGATGTCGCCGTCCCGGTGGTAGTCGATACCCGGGTAGCGACTGTCTTGCACCTGCGGAACAAAGGTGCCTGGGCGAACCACGGCTGTCGCCGGGAGCTTGAAACCTGCCGGACCTTCAGGGCGCGCTTGGCCGATCCAGACGGTCCCGGCGCCGGTGGCAACACGGATTGCCTCGTGGTGATACTCGAGAATGGTGCCGGGGTCGGCGTCGACATGAGCGTCGAGGTGTGCGTCGTAGACAAATACACGGTCGAGTCCCAATTCGGTGTTCACACCGGGAAAACCGTCCGCCGCATTGATCGCGCGCATGATGCTCGGTGCGTCCTGTGACCACGAGAATGCGCGATCTGCTTGTTTCATGACCGGCCGCGTCGTCGCGGACGCTACCGGCCGCGGTACCGATTCCGAGGTAAGCGGCACAAAATCCGGAGTTCCGAACTTGTCGACTACTTCCTGGATGCACTCCACCGCTGCGGCGGTAACCGCATCGTTGTAGACCGCAGATTTGGGGGCACCGGCGCACAGGTCGAAGGTTCGCCACGCCCACACCGGTCCACCGTCGAGTTCCTCGCGAGCTTGTAATGCGGTGACGCCCCAGCTGCTCTCGCCATCCGCGATCGCCCAGTCCAGCGAAGAGGGACCTCGATCCCCTGGCGGTCCGGGATGGATGATGATCGTCGTCCATCTTCGCCAAATCTCTTCCGGTATATAAACTTTCAGATACGGGCAGATGATGAGATCGAAGTCGTCAGGTGCAGTGGCCACGAGCGCCGACTCCGCGTCCGACACCACTGCCGTCCGCACTCGATGGCCGGCCTCGCGTAACACCAGCGCCGCCCGCTGCGACAGCCCGTTGTCCGAGGTGACAAGAAGTAGCACCGTGCGCCTCGGCGTCGGCGACTCGCTTGGCTGGTTTCGGGCAAACAGGCCAACAGCGACAGTGCGCAATCGCTGCCCGCTCACCCAACCGCCACGTTGCCTAGACGTTGCTGGTGGTGACATCACGTTATTCGAGGCAACCGTCAGCGACACAGCTGACGACATCGCCCTGGGGGTCGAAACCATGAATTCCCCTGCTTGCATAGTCGGGTATCAACGGCGTAGACCAGGCTCCCCCAAGCACGACCAACGCACCGATAGGTTGAATTAGGTACTTGGGGACCATATACCTACAGTCGGTTTGTTTCAACAGCTACTATCAAGCAAACAGTTTGCTGGAGCTGACGTCAGGGAGTTTTGTGGTTGATCGCAATATGCCGGTCGATTCGAATGTGCTCATCAAGCGTCGGGTACCGCAAGCCTGTGTCCTGCCCGTATCCCTGACGACGCAACCACGCCAGAACATCTCCCCAGAACCAGATGCCACCCGCCACCGAGTTGTAGGGAACGGGGAAGGGCGTCGACGCTTGCCGAACTCCGCGCACCCACTGTCCGACGGCTTGCCGCGTGACACCAGCACGATCTGCGATGTCCTGCCGGGACACCAGATCCGGATGAGTCCGCTCGGGTCGCACACCGGAGCCGGCAAGTTGGTCGACAAGAGTGATCGCGGTCGTCGCCGCCCGCATGCCTTCCGCGGTGAGAGTCAACAACTGCAGACCTTTTCGCTCCTCCACCCGTCCACCCAGGGACTTGGCGAGCATCTGTTCCTGCGAGAGCGTCAGCAAGGGAACGATAAACGTGAATTCGTAACGCTGGTACAGATCATCGGCCACTCCACCAACATAGCCGCACGCTGCACTGTTTCCAGATGGACACACCCCCAGGGGCGCGATTCCCGCACAATAGTCAGATGATCGACGTCGACGACGCCCAGTTCGAGGACATGGTCAAACGCGCCTTGGACACCTTGCCGCCCAAACTCGGTCGCGAAATGGCCAATGTTGCGGTGACCGTTCAACTCGAAGGTGGCCCACCCGGACTGCTCGGTTTGTACCAAGGAATTCCGCTCACGAAGCGAACAACGACCTACGCCGGTGTACTTCCCGACCGCATCACCATCTACCGTCGATCGATCTGCTCGATCTGCTCCACCGAAGACGAGGTTGTCGAGCAGGTACGACGCACAGTGATCCACGAGATCGGTCATCACTTCGGCATCGGAGATCCCCGTTTACGAGAGCTCGGTTGGTGACATCACACTCACATAGGCCACGAAAATGAGCTAGAGGTTGATAATCGCCGAATAGTCATGTCAGCTGTACCGACACGCCGCAACAACTGAACATCTACAGGAGTTCACATGGTCAACCTGATCCAGATCGCCCCGAAGAACACGCCGACCTTCGCCATGAGTCGTCAGAAGGCCGCCGAACTGTTGGGCATCTCGGTCGACAGCGTGGCCTTCCTCCTCAAGTCCCGGTACCTACCCGATTTGGATGCCGGCCGACTCATCACGATGGCAAACCAGCCGTGGATGTACACAGACGGCGACTATCCGGTCCTGCAGCAGGGCGCGTCCGAGCTTGCCCCCAAGAAGTTGGTCCCGCCGCGCAAGTACATCGGCGAGAGTGCAGCGCACTCCGACGCCGAGTGCGTGGAAGCAAACCAGGGAGTGTGGGCCGGATTCAACGTCGACCATGTTCTGGCCGCTCGTTTCCTGCCGGTCACACTGCGCAAGTTTCCGGTATCCGTCCTCCAGATCCACGAAGCAAACCGGGGCGACGAAGAGAAGGTGTCGTTTGTCGCAACGCTTGCCGGACGCGTCCGTGAACTAGGTGCGCCGTCGCTCAACTACATCGATCCGTCGCTGAGTGCCGAAGACCAGGCGATCGTCGCCGCCCTGCTGACCTCACGAAGCACGTCGACGGTGCCAGGCCCGTGCGGAAAGCTGAAGCAGCCCAACGCATAGCTCGAAGCGCTCAGCGCTTAGGTCGCTGCACTGCGGCACAACAGTTGACCGCGCAGGAAACGCCGTTGGTGGTCGAGCCGAGCAACGGCTCGACCCCGAGGCGGAGCGGCGGCTCACCGGCCAGACGTTCGGAAATGAGCGTCGGTACCAATTGAGCAAAACGTGGGTCCTGGCCCGGCGTCGCCGCCCGCACAAAATCCATTCCGAATTCTGCGGCTTTGTCCCTGGCCTCGGTGTCGAGATCCCACACCACTTCGAGGTGGTCGGAGACAAACCCGACAGGACATACGATCACCGCGCGAACATCCTTGGTGGACAACATATCCAGATGATCGCAGATGTCAGGGTCGAGCCACGGCACCTGTGGCGGGCCGGATCGTGACTGCCACACAAGATCAAAATCATCGACGCCCACAGCGCCGGCAACCAGGCGCGAGGCTTCAGCGACCTGACGGCTGTACAGGTTGCCGCCCAGCTCGGGCGGTCCGGCATTTCTGTCGGCGGCGATCGGTACCGAATGCGCCGTGAACACCAGCCGAGCGTCGTCGCGAGTCGCCTCGGGCAGAGCCGCGCGCGCCGCCCGGATTCCGTCGGCAAACGCGCCGATGACCAGGGGATGGTCGTAATACTGACGAAGTTTGGTCAATGTCGGTGCGCCGTCACCGACCGCTTCACGAGCACGGACGATGTCCTCGTGGTATTGACGGCACCCCGAGTACCCGCCCCACGCCGACGTGGCAAAGACGGCCGCGTTACGGATACCGTCGTCGCGCATCTGTGCCACAGTGTCCTCGACCATGGGGTGCCAGTTGCGGTTTCCGAAGTAGATCGGAAGATCCAGCCCCGCCGTTGCCAGTTCACCCCGGACTCGCTCGATCAAATCTCGATTGAGTGCATTGATCGGTGAAACTCCACCGAAATGCATGTAGTGCTCAACGACCGCATCAAGACGCTCAGGTGGAACTCCCCTTCCCCGCGTGACGTTTTCGAGAAAGGGTCGAACGTCCTCGGGTTTTTCGGGACCGCCGAACGACAACACGAGAAGAGCATCGAACTTGTCGTTCACACCAGCAGTCATGCCTTCAATCTTGCGCGATGCCGTTCTGCAGACAAAACCCGGGTACGCACTGTTGTAGTCGAACTAACTGCAGTAGAACTAACAAGGCGTTTCGCGTGGCGGATTGTCGCCGTCGTGCGTCCGAACTCTCGCCTCGGCATACGCGGCGAGGGTCGATTCGCCGATAGTTGCGGTGGCAGGGTGGAACTCGATGCTCACCCCATGCGCGGCGAGGAGTTCGTCGGTCCAGTAGTCGCGAATGCGCGGGTCGATCCCACTGAGGTGCAGCTGACCGCCAACCGCGTCGAGTCGACGAGCATAATCCGCGACGATGGTGAAGAACGTTGCGCTCACCGTCGTGCGCCCCCTCAGCCGCAGGATCACCACCGGCGACCTCGCACCGGCGGGATCCGGCAGATGCGCCGCAAGCGTGCGCGCTCCCGCGTAGAACAGGCTGCCGTACACGTCGAGTATCACGATCTCGTTGTCGGAGAGTTGTTTCGGTGCGCTCGCCTCGACCAGTTGGTTGCCGTCCACCCGCAGGCGGACCACCTTGAGGTCGATGGCTTCCTGGTTCAGCTGCAGGATCAGTGAGAGCGCGACCCCGATTCCCACCGCGGCTGTGACCGGCAGCAACAGCGTCGCCATCAGCGTTGTACCGAACACGACCCGGGAGGTATATCCGCTGCTCCAGATGGCCGACAGCTTGGCCGGATCCAGGGACCCGGCAGCTGCCACAATCAGGACAGCTGCGAGGGTTGGCATGGGCACTTGCCCGACCAGTCCCGCGAAGGCTGCGAGCAGGACAACCAGCCACAAGCCCGACCAGATCGCTGCCCAACGGGTACGGGCACCCGCTGTGCGATTGAGCGCAGTCTGCCCCACCGATCCTCCGACTGGCATCCCGCGGAGCAAGGATGCAGCGACGTTGCCGACACCTTGCGCGGTGAAGTCTCGATTGGCGGACGAGCGTGAGCCGTCCGGATTTGGGGCGGATTCGGCCACTCCGGCGCCTTGGACCAGCACAATGACCGCCACCGTCAGCGCGCCACTGAGCAGGGCGGGGCTCAGCACGGTCAGATCGGGAAGACCCGGGATCGGGAATCCAGTGGGGATAGTCGCGATGTCGGAAACGCGGCTCACCGAATCCCAACCCAACGCCACCACAAGAACGGTCGGCACGAGCAGCGCAACTAACGATGCGTACAACCGCAACCGGGTCTGTCCCAATGCCCACATGAGTATCAGGGCACTGACGCCCACCACCGCGGACCGCCAGTCGATCTCCCCCGGGTGCGTCAACACATTCACTGCCTTCGCGAGCGCAAACCCGCCTTCCGCGTCTACCCCCAACAGCGCCGGGATCTGACCGAACGCGATGTTGGCCGCAACCCCGAGCAGAAATGCGGTCATCACGGAATGTGAGACGAAGCGCGTGTATCTCCCCAGCCGCAAGACGGCGGCCACGATCATCACGCCACCGGCGACGAGGGTAAGCATCACCAGAGCCGCAGATCGGTCCTCATCAGGGATATCCGTCAGAGCCGACCCCGCCGCCAGTGCTGAGGCACTCGTGGTGGTGACCACCATCAGACGGGTACTGGTGGACAATCCTCCGAATACCCGGCCGGCCATGCTCGCATAAAGACCGTGCAGCGGACTCACTCCGGCGAGCACACCCGAGGCCATACCGTCAGGCACGCTACCGATCGCACCGGGAAGACCCGCGATCACATCGGCTCGGGTCATTCGCTCGCGCGGCAGCAGAGCACGTATGCGACCCAGAACTGCGCTCATGTAGCCCCGCGATACGACATATGGCGCCCTTCGTCCGGGAGGTGATTCGTGATCCCATCGTTGACCACGGGTGCACTCTCCCGCCTCATCCCGACCGGGTGAAGCGCCGCGGGCTTTCTCTTCGAGAACTCCCGCAGGATCACAGCGGCGTGAAGTTCTCCAATGCAGCCATCGCATCGAGTTGTTCGAGATAGTGCGCCAGTGATCGATGAACTGGGCGGAACGGGACCATTGTGACGCCTGCTTCGTCCATCTCGGCAAGCGTCTCTTCTACCTGATCAGGGTGCGCCGCTGGGTCCAGAGAGTCCGCACCGCAGATAACCTCGAAGCCCGCGGGACGCTCCGGAAATCCTGCCAACATTGTTCGGAGGGTCTCCATGTCCGGTGCGCCGGGCATCCACCCGTCGCCGAGCGTCACAGCCCGCCGCAACGCGCGCTTGCTGTGCCCACCGACCCAGAGCGGCACGCGCGGTTGGATCGCGTGGGGATCGATGATCAATCCGTCGAAATCGTAGAACTCGCCGTGATACTCCGGTTCGAGCTGTGACAGCGATGCGCGTAGCGCGCGCATCGCGTCATCTGCGCGCGGTCCTCGTCCTTCGAATGGCACACCCAGTGCCTTGAATTCCGCCTCGACGGTCCCTACGCCCAAGCCCAGAACCACGCGCCCGCCGCTCATCCGGTCCAGAGTCCCGTATCGCTTGGCGATCTCGAGGGGATGGTGGTAGCCGAGGACAAGGATGTTCGTCACTAGGCGTAGGCGCTCGGTCTTTCCCGCCAGATACGACAGGGTTGCCAGAGGATCCCAATAGCGCGTTCCGCGCCCATTGGGCAGCTGAGGCGACCATACGTCGGAGGGCATACCGATGTGTTCGCTACAGGTGACGAAATGGAAGCCGCGCCGATCGGCATGCTGCGCAATCTCTGCGATTTCCTCGATCCCCGCGTCCAGTTCCCAATCCACCGTCCGGCCTGGGATGACGCTCACGACCGGTGTACTGATACCGATTCGCATCGATGCAACTCCTTCGACTGTGCACCGGCACGTACGGGTGACGGCCGCTCTCGGAGCTGAACGTACCAGAAGAATGAACGCTGTTCATTGTGGTATCCAGGGCTCGTCTACCCGACCGGTTGAGCACCTCGCTGTGCGAGCATGAGGGCCATCAGTCCGGATTCCTGACTCTGGGTGCTGATCATGTCGCGGGCGGATTGTTTGACCGGACCGTCGGCTAGAAGTTCGTCGGCCGCCTGGGCCATGACGATCCCGCCACGGTGATGACGCTCCATCAACTGCAGGAACAACACTTCCGCATCAACCCCCGTAGCTGAGGTGAGAGAGTCGAGTTCGGCCATGGTTGCCATCCCCGGCATCGACGCCTGACCGCGAGTTGCCTCTGATGTCACAACGCCATGGTGCGCAGCAAGGTCCGTCGAATTCGACGCGGTGTGCATCCATTCCATCGGAGTGCGACTACCCGGGGTCACGTTCACGAGTCGCAGCCAACCGAGCATCATCCCGATCTCGGTCCGCTGCGAATCGTCGATCTGTTGCGCGAGCCTACTCACCGCTGGATCGACATTCGTGTTCAGTCGCTGGGCGATGAACAGGGCCTGCTGGTGGTGCGCGACCATATCGTGAACAAACCCGATTTCGTTGTCGCTCAATATCTCTGCAGGCGCAGCCTGCTCCGTGAACATCAGCGGCCGCAGCGCCGCACCGAGCACAACCAGCATCACCGCAAGGCAACCGAACGCTGCGACGCGCACTACCCGCGTCGTCGTCATGAACCGACGGTCGAGTGCTGATCAGCCGGTGGCGAGTAGACGTCGGGATCCAGTTGCAACGCCATGAACCCGTTGTCCGCGCACGTCACCCACAGCTTGCTGCCGCGCCACTCCGGCGCCGAGAAGCACCAGTCCGTGGAGATGTCGCCTTGAGTGAGCATCCCGCTTCGCGCGCTGAGTGCTTGGTTCGGGTCGAATTGACCACTGAGAATCGACTGGCCGATCGCGGGCGCGCTCAATATCGGAACGCCCAAGATCGACGCCAATGCATGCGGTGAGTTTGTCAGCGCAAGATTGCCCCCCGTCTTCGCCGGCGGGTTGTAGTAAGCGATTTCCCGGACGTCGAACGGGTCGCGGACATCAAAAACCCTGATCCCGGACGATATCCACCCACACGCGAGAGCCGTGGGATTGTCCGGGCGGTCCGCTGCGCAGTAGTGCGATTCGTAAGCAAAGGCCGAACCGCCGGACGCTGACGCGAGCGAGGAGTCCTGATTCTCGGGAAGGTTGATTTCGAGCTTGATCGACGCGGCGATCTCCGGTCGGGCTGCGTCGGAGACATCGATGAGTTTGACGCCGCCCGAACCGCCCTCGTCGACGGTGAACAGATACGGTGCGCCGTCGTAGTTCACCGGAATACTGTGCTGCGTCGCCCATCCGTCGGTCCACGAAAGCTGAGAGAGCTGGCGAACCTGAGGATTGGGATCGCGTCGCTGCACCGCACTGACGTCGAGTACGTGGATGCCGCCCATATTGTTCGACAGGTACAGCTGATTCCCGTCGTCACTGACGCCGATTCCGTGGGTCGAGAGACCGATCAGGTCCTGCCACACCACCTTCGGGATGGAGGGATCGGTGAGGTCGACAGCGCTCACGATGCCGGGCGCGGTACCGGAAGACCAGTAGGTGTTGCCGTCCGGGGAGAACCCGCCCTCATGCGATGTAATGGGAAGGAGCATCCCCAGATTCGTTCCCGGTCCCGGATTGAGCAGTTTCGGATGAGCGCAATCGGAGATGTCGTATACCGACATCATGCCAACACCGGTCAACAGGGGAACTCCCGTTCCCACCAAGAGTTTTCGCTGCGTGTTGACCTTGAGGCTCTCCCACGTTCCCGCGAGCATGGCAGGTTCGGTCAGCGTTGCAGTGAGTTTCGGGTTTGCCGGGTCGGAGGCATCGATAACCTGCACACCTTGCGCCGGCCCGAGGAGATTTCCGGGGAAGAAGCTGCCGACATACGCGCAGTTCTCGAAACTGGTTGAGGTGATTCCGCCGCCACGGCCTTCGTACCCACCCAACCGAGAGATATTGCAGCTGTAGCCCGTTCGACTGCGTCCGCTGTTACGGTCTTCAGCTGGTACATCGCCCTGCAATCCGGTTTCCGGCTGAGAATCCTCGTTACAACTCGCGCGCTCGACCGCATCGCTGCCGACGGCATGGGATTCGTACACCGTACCTGGACTGGATTCCGGCGCCGCTGCGGCGCCGACCACTGGAAGTAGCAGTACGGCCGCCGCGGCAACAATCGCGGACCTGACCGTTCGACGAGCGCTCAGCGGTTTCATCTCTGCGCAACCCCCTGTGTATCGGGCGTCGGCGATACTCGACCGTATCCATCCCACCTACCGACGTCCTGACCGAATGTCCGGTTCCCTGGGGAAGTGTGCGTGATGCACGCCACTCTCGTCAAGAGTGAACGCGACTCTCCATCAGATACCGGAGGTCTCAGGTATTTACCAAGTCAGCGTCGTACTGCAACGAATCGTTCGGGTTGATCGGGAACGATTCGAGGTCAGGGCATGCCAGGATCTCTTTCGCGGCGGCCCGACTGCACCCCACGAGAGTCGAATCAAAATCGACCTCTGTGGCAATGCACCACGAATGGTCCTGCGGCCACACGAGATTTGCTGACGGCGTCCAGGGCTTTGCACCGATCAGGTCGGGGATAGTCGACGCTTCACGAAGGGATCCTGACAGCACAACATAGTCCCGTCCGGGGTGCCGCAGCCGCGGTCCGGAGATCAGTTCCCGGGCGATCGAAACAACGGGTGCGGGGCGAGATTGTTTCTTTCCGGCACTGTAGATCGCCGTAGCTCCGGCATGAAAGAAGCCATTGCCCTCCCACACCGCGAAGTACGCATCGTCCGGTGAATTCGTATGGCCTGCAAGAAGATCGACAAGACGCTGATTGTCGGGCGGATCGAGTGAACCGATATCCGGCTCACCGCCGTCCCAGAGCTCGCTGCGCGGATTCACGGAATCAGTGGCGTCGATCAAACGCCACCATTGCACAAGCGGATGAACCCGCCGACCGGTTACGGCGGCAACATCACGCCAGCGGACCACGTGAGTGCCGACGACGTCGACCGGATGGAGAACTCGCACGTACGCGTCGAAACCCGAAGGTACAACTGCCGTCAGCGCACCCGACAACCGTGGTTTGATCCAGTCACCGACCGCCACGTCGCCGACTGGTTCCATCATCGATGTCCCCCGTGTTCGCCTTCACCTGGACGTAGCTCGTCGAGCAGGCAAAGGCGAACCGGATTCAAACTACTAACCCACCATGGCGTGGAAACCGCCGTCGACGTAAATGATCGACGCAGTTGTGCCCGGCAGCCAATCCGAGAGAACGGTGCAGACCGTCTTCGCAACGGTTTCACGATCTTCGACGTCCCAGCCGATGGGCGCCGCACTGTCCCAGCCGGTGTTGAGCTTGTCCAACTCGGCACCCGGGCCGGTGCTGTCGCCGGCAATTGCCTTGGCTGCGAGCGTCTTGATCGGGCCCGACGCAACAAGATTGGAGCGGATGCCACGAACGCCGACCTCTTTGGCGACGTACCGGTTCACAGCCTCGAGAGTCGCCTTGGAAACACCCATCCAGTTGTAGAACGGCATCGCACGCGACGGATCGAAGTCCATACCGACGATGGAACCCTTGTCGTTCAGAACCGGCAACAGCGCCTTTGCGAGGGCACTGTACGAGTAGGCGGACACCTCGAGTGCAACAGCAACGTCACTCCACGGCGCGTCCATGAAGGGGCTGCCCAGGCACGAGCGCGGGGCAAAGCCGATGGAGTGGACAACGCCGTCGATGCCCTCCGGAGCCAACTCGCGGACACGATCGGCCAAAGTGGCCAGATCTTCCGGGTTCTGGACGTCGAGGGAGATGGCCGGCGGCACCGGCTGCGGTAGGCGCTGAGCAATGCGGTCGATCAGACGCAGACGATCAAAACCCGTGATCAGCACCTTGGCGCCCTGCTCCTGCGCAACCTTCGCCACATGAAATGCGATGGACGAATCGGTGATGATGCCGGTAACGAGAATGGTCTTACCCTCGAGCAAGCCGCCCATGAGTTGTCCTCCTGAAGTGAGACGTACGAAGTGAAAGGAAAGTGTGGAAGCGGGGACTAGTGCCCCATACCCAGTCCACCGTCAACCGGAATGACGGCGCCGGACACGTACGCCGAATCGTCGGAGGCCAGGAAACTCACTACTGCCGCAACATCTTCCGGCTTGCCGGTACGCTGAAGCGGAATGTGTTCGGTGGCCTTGTCTTTCACGTCGTCGCCCAGCGCTGCGGTCATGTCGGTCTCGATGAAGCCGGGGGCGACCACGTTCGCCGTGATCGAACGGGAGCCCAGTTCACGGGTCAAGGACCGGGCGATACCGACGATGCCCGCCTTGGAGGCCGCGTAGTTGACCTGCCCGGGGCCACCGGCAAGCCCCACAACCGATCCGAGGAAGATGAAGCGTCCGAAACGCGCTCGCAGCATCGATCGTGTCGCCCGCTTCGCAACCCGGAACGTACCCGTCAGGTTTGCGTCGATAACACTGGTGAACTGATCTTCCGACATGCGCATGATCAGGGTGTCGTCGGTGACACCGGCGTTGGCGACGATGACCTCGACGGGGCCCTGATGTGCCTCGACCTCTTTGAACGCGCGGTCGATCGACTCGGAGTCGGTGACGTCGCAGACAACACCGAAAAGGCCTTCGGGTGCACCGCTGCCGCGGTGTGTGACGGCGACCTTGTGTCCGTCTGCGGCCAAACGCTGCGCGACAGCCAGGCCGATACCGCGGTTACCGCCGGTAACCAGAACCGAGCGCGGAGTGGTGACGGTCCGTTCTGACACCACTGGGGTGGAAGGGGTAGACATGGCGATCAACCTATCAATTCCAGGGCCGAGTTCCGGCAGTAGTCGGACAAACGAAAATGGTGCAGGGTCATGGCAGCCTTTGGCGAGTGACCAAGGCAACGGTCAAACCTGCGGTGGCAAACAGAACTCCGAGAATCAGCCACGGCTTGCTTGCATCGCCGCGGGTGGTCTCGAATCCGATCTGCTCTTCCAGCGTGTCGTACACCGCACGCAACTCTTCGAGGCTGGATGCGGTGAAAAAACTTCCCCCGGACAGATTCGCGATTTCCTTCAGCGACGCGTCGTCAACAGGAACCGGAATGCGATCACCCTCGATTTCGACACGGCCGTATGTCGTGCCGAACGAAATCGTCGAGATCGGAACACCTTTGTCTTTGGCCTGACGTGCTGCGGTGAATCCGCCGCGCGGGTCATCCGAATTGTCGGGGACCGTCTGCTTACCGTCGGAGAGCAAGACGATCCGTGCGGGCGGAGCCTGATCACTCCCGCCGAGAACGGCGGACAACGTGTCGATCGACTGCAGCGACGTGAAGATCGCTTCGCCGGTCGCGGTCCGCTCGCTGAGCTTGAGATTGTCGATGGCAACTTTGGTCGCGTCGCGATTTGTCGTGGGAGACACCAACACCGAAGCAGTTCCGGCAAACGCGACCAGTCCCAGGTTGATGCCAGGAGTCAAACCGTCGGCAAACGATTTGGCCGCCTCCTGAGCGGCCGCGAGACGTGTCGGTTCCACATCGGTGGCCTGCATCGACAGCGACACGTCGATCACCAGGATGACGGTTGCCCGGTTCCGCGGAACCTTCTTGTCCGCTGTGGGACCGGCCAACGCTACCGTGAAGAACACCAACGAGATCACCATCAGAATGGCGGAAACGTGGCGCCACCGGCCCGGTCGTGACGGCGCCACCTTCTCGAGGAGATCGAAGTTGGTGAACCGCAACGTATGTCTCTGACGCTGCTTCTGCACATAGACGTAACCGGCTACCAATGCGGCGATGACGACCAGGAACAGCAGCCACCACGGCGCAGTGAATTGAGAAAGACTCACGAACGAACGCCCCCAGTTCCGGCGCCGACACCGAAGCTGTGTCGGCGTGCCGAGATGAATCGAACCACGTCGGCGATCCAGTCACGATCGGTATGCAGTGACATGAGCGGTGCCCCACACCGGCGCAATGCCTGCTGAACCTCGACGCGATGCTCAGCGGCCGCGCGCGCAAAATCCGCGCGCAACTGCGGAGTGGTCGAGAACTCGCGCGTGCGACCGGATTCCGGGTCATGCAGCACGACGTCACCGACATCGGGCAGTTCGAGGTCGCGCGGATCCACCACTTCGATCCCGAGCACGTCATGACGACCGGCAATGGCGCGCAACGGACGTTCCCAATCCGTCGGGCCCAGGAAGTCACTGATCACGACGGCCAAGCCGCGCCGACGCTGTGGGCGTCGTAGCGCCTCGATTGCGCCCACCAGATCTCCGCGTACACCGTCCGGCGCATGGGGGGTGGTCGCGATCTTACGAAGCATCGCCTGAGCGTGGACGCGGCCTCCCCTGGCCGGAATCCGTGTCATCTGCGCGCCGGTGGAAATGATTGCGCCGACGCGATTGCCGCCCGAACTGGTCAGGTGGGTCACCGCAGCAGCGGCTGCCACAACCAAATCGCGCTTCTCACAACCTGCGGTACCGAAATCGAGGCTCGCGGACAGGTCGATCACCAACCACGTCTCGAGTTCGCGATCGGCTACCGACTGCCGCACATGTGGGTGCGTCGTACGAGCGGTGACAGACCAATCCATCTGTCGCACATCGTCACCGGGCTGATACTCGCGAGCCTCGCCGGGTTCGGAACCGGGACCGGGGATGAGCCCGAGATGATCACCGTGCAACACCCCGTCGAGCCGGCGGCGGACCGTCAACTCCAGTGTTCGCAAGGCAGCGGTCAGTCGTGGGTCACGAAGTTCACCGGACTCGAACGACGGCGGTGCACCGGCATGACCGGGAAGGTGACTTTCCGTCACTGCGGGCGACTCATCGGATCAGGGCTCATGAATTGCGCGCCGTTTCCCGCGGGATTGAACTGCGGTGCGCCCTGCTGAGGTTGCTGCATCGGCTGGCCTACCGGCTGTCCCGGTACCGGTTGTGGTCCCGCGACAGTGGGCACCGGGCGCGCGGCGATCTGAGGCAGACCGACCGTCTGCAGGACCCGCGTGATGACGGCGTCCGGAGTGACCTCGTCGGCGAGTGCGTCGTACGACAACACGAGCCGGTGGCGCAACACGTCCGGGATGACCTCGACGACGTCCTGCGGGACAACGTAATCGCGGCCACGCACGAGGGCGAGCGCTCGGGAGGCTGCAATGATGCCGAGTGTTGCACGCGGCGACGCACCGTAGGCGATCCAGCCGGCAACGTCGTCGAGGCCGAATTCCCTCGGCGTACGGGTGGCCGCGATGACCCGAACCACGTAATCGACCAGCGCATGGTGGACAAAGACGGTGCTCGCGACGCGCTGGAGTCGAACCAACTCTTCGGGCCCGAGAATCTGGTGGGGTTCCGGCGCGGCGACGCCCATCCGGTACACGATTTCGCGTTCTTCTTCGACGGTCGGGTAATCGACCAGGATCTTGAACAGGAAGCGGTCACGCTGCGCTTCCGGGAGGGGATACACGCCCTCGTTCTCGATCGGGTTCTGTGTCGCCATGACCAGGAACGGGTCCGGCATGTGGTAGCGCTTGCCACCGATGGAGACGTGACGCTCGGCCATGACTTCGAGCAACGCAGACTGCACCTTTGCCGGTGCACGGTTGATCTCGTCGGCCAGGACGAAGTTTGCGACCACTGGTCCCAGTTCGGTGTCGAACTCTTCGCGTCCCTGTCGGTAGATACGCGTACCGATCAAGTCGGTGGGTACGAGGTCGGGGGTGAACTGCACACGGGAGAACGATCCGCCGACCACCTTCGCAAAGGTTTCGACGGCCAGCGTCTTCGCGACACCGGGAACACCCTCGAGCAGGACGTGTCCCTTGGCCAGTAGCCCGACGAGTATCCGCTCGACCAGTCGATCCTGGCCGACGATGACTCGTTTGACCTCGTAGATCGCTCGTTCCAGTGTCTGGACGTCGGTGGCGAGCGACGGAGCTACCCCGTCGGAATTTCCACTCGCCTTGTCTACGTCGACCGATCCGATCGAATCTTCACGTGAGGTCACCAAGAATCCATCGCTTTCACCTAGAAAAGTTCCGACAGTAACGTGTTCCCCGCCAACTATTCCAGGTAGTTGCTCGTGATGCCGCAACACCACGTCAACACATGCAACGAACCGGGCATCGAAGCATGAACGGGTTCAGCCTTCTCGCGAGTTCAGGACACCAGCCGCACGGCGTACGGTGTCATTCCACCCCAGCGAACGGGGGAAACTTTCACACTGGATCCGGACTGCGGTGCTTCGAGCATCTGCCCGTCACCGAGGTACAGCGCCACATGCTGACTCGCGTTCGGACCGTAGAAGATCATGTCGCCGCGTTTCATCTCGGACGACGGAACCTGCTTGCCCGCGGTGTACTGGTAGCCGGTGTAATGCGGCAACGAGATACCGATTCCGGCAAACGCGTAGATCATCAGACCTGAGCAGTCGAACCCGATCTTGTTGAAGTCGCCGTAGCTGTCCGCGACTCCGCCGTCGCGAATACCGCGGGTCGGCCCGTTCTCGTCGCCGCCGCCCCAGGCGTACTGGATGCCGATCTGCGACATACCGCGGTCGATGACGGATTCGATTGCGGCGCTTCCGGACACCGAAGGCACTGTCGGCTTGGGAGTTGCCGGTTTCGGAGTTGTGGGCTTCGGTGTTACCACCGGAGTGTCGGAATCCGAATCGGTGCTCGTGTCCGTCGACGTCTCGTCGTCGTCATCGGGGATGACTGTCGGCGTCGGATCTTCGACGGCAGTGTGAGGGCGCTGAGCAGCAGCCAACGCAGCGGCACGGTCCTTGGCGGCCTGATCGGCGGCAGCCCTGGCGGCGGCTTCCTCAGCCGCTTGCTTGGCGGCCGCTTCGAGTGCGGCCTGATGAGCTTCTTCGGCTTTTCGCTGTTCGTCCCACGTCGCGTATGCCTGGCGCTGCCCCTGCAAACCGGCAACAGCGTTGCGCGCCGCATCGAGTTGAGCTTGCGCGGAATTGCGCTCCGCTTCGATGGACGCCTTCTTGGCTACCTGCTGGTCGAGTGCATTGCGGGCGATCGCGATTGCCTGCTCGGCAAGTGCCTGAAGATTGGCGGCAATTTCGGCGGCCGCGTCGGCGTCGAGCTTGGCTTGCCTGGTCGCCGAGTCCTTGTTCGCCTGTTCGGTCCGGGCGCGCTGCAAACCGTCGAGCACGGCGCGTTGGGTGTTCGAGAGAAGTTTGAGGACCTGCGCTCGATCGAGGACGTCGCCCGGGCCCTTGGCGTCGAGGAACGACGAGATGGACGCGGTATTGGTGCCTTGGACGTAACTCGATCGGGCGTACTTGTCGAAATCGCTCTGCGCTACGTCGATCTGTGCGCCGGCGTCCCGAAGTGCTTGTTTGGTGATGCCGACGGCTTGGGCTGCGGCATCGGCGGCGCCTCGAGCGTTCTGCAGGTCGACGAGTGTCTTGTTGACGTCTTCGCGTTTGACGGCAACTTCGTTGTCGAGTGCGGACAACTGCTCATTTGCCGCGGCAACCTGGTTGATGAGAGCGCTGACCGTGCTGACGCTCGATGAAACCTGCGAATCTGCGGACGCGATTTCGGAGTCACTGGGATTGGGCGGAGGGGGCGGGACCGACGCTCCGACACCCGGGTTTCCGACAACCAGGGCAGTGACGATGCCCGCACCGATTACCAGCTGTGCCAGGCGGGACGACGCTCGGGAAGGTTTACGACGGCCGAATCCGCCTCGTGTTACTTGGCTCACAAATAACTCTCCCTCGCGTGTACGCCACGGGCCCGCTGGGTCGCCGATCCGTGCGGGGAGGGAATGCGCAGGAAGCTATGACGCCACGTGGCGCCACCAACAAGATGCAGCGAAGTAGCTACCGCTTGTCGCTAACCCGCCGTTCGGGGGCAACGCTCGGCGCCGCCCGGTTTCGGGTGGCGTCGCGCGTAGTCCGTCGAACAACAGCCATCTTTCTGCGACACTTCTTCCCCAAAAAGTGCCAGTTGTACCGTACGACACTTGAGAGAACTTTGGAAACTTTAGCCCCAAATAACACATCGTGTATTTCACCAGGTGGATTGCTGTATCCAGACGAAAAAGCACGTACTCACCACAAATGCTGGTGAATACCTGCTAGTCGATATTCAGGAACGTGCGCGCTGGACTAAGCAGATCCGGCGTGTCCGACGGCCAGTTCCGAAGGTTCGCTCACCTGCTCGGTGACCGCGGGTTCGGGGCTCCGACGCCATTTGACGGCAAAAGTAATTGCCGCCGCGATCGCCACAATCGCCACCAACAGGACCGTGTACAAGGCCCACGGCGGACCCGGTTGGACAATCTCATGGGAAAAGCGATCGGCGATCGCAGCAGAACTGTCCCCGAACGAGCGATCCTGCGCGGTCTCGAGCTGTACTCGACTGATCGAATCGCTGGAACTGCCCATCCAGTCCGGACTCATCACCAAGACCGTGCCGCCCTCGGATTCGCCGACCGTCGTCGCCAGATCCCGGAGGTCGGTGTCGCGGGAAGGATTGGCGTCGAGGACGATCACGCTCAAATCGATCCCGCGCTCACGTGCGTCGGCGACGACATTCACCAGTGCAGGGACATCGGCAGCCGGTGCGGAAACCCCATTCTGCGCAACGTCGGCAACCACGTCGTCGACATCGACGTCCGATGGGACTGCGGCATGCAGAGGTAGTG
Organism: Rhodococcus globerulus; assembly: GCF_019334125.1. Classification (NCBI taxonomy): domain Bacteria; kingdom Bacillati; phylum Actinomycetota; class Actinomycetes; order Mycobacteriales; family Nocardiaceae; genus Rhodococcus; species Rhodococcus globerulus. The sequence goes on along the minus strand of NZ_CP079698.1, from coordinate 780,921 downwards.
CGGCGTGCAGCGGACCGCTCGCATGCAAGGGCGTGAAGACCAAATGTGTAGGAGCAGACATCTCTCATCCGGGTGCAGTTCGGTGCTCGTTCACACGCGAGTGTGCGAATGAATCCGAGGTCGTTATCGGGCGGTCTGACCGCGACGGGCCTGAATGCACCCTACTTGAGGTTGAGTGCGAAGCCCGCGAGTCTTCGACACTCCGCGCAATCCGTTGTGGGTCAGCTCACCCAGTCCACCCTGCGTTGCGCAGGTCCTGAGACTGCGTGAAGATTGTTTCGGTCAAGTTGCCCCGAAGTCTCACAGGACAAGCGTACTGTTAGACTTCAGACCGAGAGGTACCTCGCCTCGACCGAGTCCACTTCAGCTCCGATGTTCGGACAGTTCTCACGTGAACTGTGCGATTGGCGTGAGCTGTCACCGGATACGCCGAGTTGTAAGTACCTCGCTTCAGCTGCCGACACAGCCCCGTCGGTGGCGACCCTCATAGACGAGTGGAGCAGACGTGAGCACCAGTATTGATTCGTTCGGAGCAAAGGGAACCCTCGAGGTCGGTGAGAACTCTTACGAGATCTTCCGCCTCTCGGCCGTCCCCGGCACCGAGAAATTGCCTTATTCCTTGAAGGTTCTCGCCGAGAACCTTCTCCGCACCGAAGACGGTGCCAACATCACCGCGGATCACATCCGCGCCATCGCAAGCTGGGATCCCTCAGCTGAGCCGAGCATCGAAATCCAGTTCACGCCTGCCCGCGTGATCATGCAGGACTTCACCGGCGTTCCTTGCATCGTCGACCTCGCCACCATGCGTGAGGCTGTCACCACCCTCGGTGGCGACCCGAACAAGGTCAACCCGCTCTCCCCCGCCGACATGGTCATCGACCACTCGGTCATCCTCGACGTCTTCGGCCAGGCCGACGCTCTCGAGCGCAACGTCGACCTCGAATACGAGCGCAACGGCGAGCGTTACCAGTTCCTCCGTTGGGGTCAGGGCGCATTCGACGACTTCAAGGTCGTCCCCCCGGGAATGGGAATCGTTCACCAGGTCAACATCGAGTACCTGGCACCCACCGTCATGTCCCGTAACGGACAGGCATACCCCGACACCTGTGTCGGCACCGACTCGCACACCACGATGGTCAACGGCCTCGGCGTGCTCGGCTGGGGCGTCGGCGGCATCGAGGCCGAGGCAGCAATGCTCGGTCAGCCCGTCTCCATGCTCATCCCCCGCGTTGTCGGCTTCAAGCTCTCGGGTGAGATCAAGCCAGGCGTCACCGCAACCGACGTCGTGCTCACCGCCACCGAGATGCTCCGTAAGCACGGCGTCGTCGGCAAGTTCGTCGAGTTCTACGGCAAGGGTGTCGCCGAGGTTCCGCTCGCGAACCGCGCAACCCTTGGCAACATGAGCCCCGAATTCGGTTCCACCGCAGCGATCTTCCCGATCGACAGCGAAACGATCGACTACCTGCGCCTCACCGGCCGCAGCGACGAGCAGCTCGCTCTCGTCGAGTCGTACGCCAAGGAACAGGGCCTGTGGCACAACCCGGACCAGGAGCCCGTCTTCTCCGAGTACATCGAGCTCGATCTGGGAACCGTTGTTCCCTCGATCGCCGGCCCGAAGCGCCCGCAGGACCGAATTCTGTTGTCGGACTCCAAGCCTGCGTTCCGCAAGGACATCCACAACTACGTGGAAGACAACCAGCCGACCGAGCACACGCAGCTCGACGAGGCCGTCGAAGAGTCCTTCCCCGCTTCCGATCCCGCGGTGCTCTCCTTCGCTGACGACGGAGCGGTCGACGTTCTCTCGGCTGCGAACGGTGCGCATGGCCGTCCGAGCAAGCCGGTAGTCGTCAAGTCCGACGCCGGTGAATTCGTTCTGGACCACGGCGCCGTGGTTGTTGCCGGCATCACGTCCTGCACCAACACGTCCAACCCGTCGGTCATGCTCGGCGCTGCACTGCTCGCACGCAACGCCGTCGAAAAGGGCCTTGCCACCAAGCCGTGGGTCAAGACCAACATGGCGCCCGGTTCGCAGGTCGTCACCGACTACTACGAGAAGGCCGGCCTGTGGCCGTACCTCGAGAAGCTCGGCTACTACCTCGGCGGTTACGGCTGCACCACGTGCATCGGTAACACCGGCCCGCTGCCCGAGGCAGTCTCGAAGGCCATCAACGACAACGATCTCTCGGTCACCGCGGTGCTCTCGGGTAACCGTAACTTCGAGGGTCGCATCTCCCCCGACGTCAAGATGAACTACTTGGCTTCCCCGCCGCTCGTGATTGCCTACGGCCTCGCCGGAACCATGGACTTCGACTTCGAGACCGACTCGCTCGGTAACGACACCGACGGAAACCCCGTCTACCTCAAGGACATCTGGCCGTCCACGCAGGAAATCGAAGAGACGATCAAGTCCTCGATCGACCAGGACATGTTCCGCAAGTCGTACGCAACCATCTTTGCGGGCGACAGCCGCTGGCAGAACCTCGAAACACCGAAGGGCGACACCTTCGAGTGGGACGCGAACTCCACCTACGTGCGGAAGCCACCCTACTTCGACGGTATGACGATGGATCCGGCTCCGGTCAAGGACATCAAGGGCGCTCGCGTCCTCGCACTGCTCGGCGACTCGGTCACCACCGACCACATCAGCCCGGCAGGTCCGATCAAGGTCGGCACCCCCGCCGCGCAGTACCTCGACTCCCATGGCGTCGAGCGTGCGGATTACAACTCGCTCGGATCGCGTCGCGGTAACCACGAGGTCATGATTCGCGGAACGTTCGCGAACATCCGTCTGCGTAACCAGCTTCTTGATGACGTCTCGGGTGGATACACGCGCGACTTCACGCAGGAAGGCGCACCGCAGGCATTCATCTACGACGCGTCGCAGAACTACCAGGCAGCCGGCATCCCGCTGGTCGTCCTGGGCGGCAAGGAGTACGGCTCCGGATCCTCGCGTGACTGGGCTGCCAAGGGCACGAGCCTGCTCGGCGTCAAGGCCGTCATCACCGAGTCGTTCGAGCGCATCCACCGCTCCAACCTCATCGGCATGGGCGTTGTCCCGCTGCAGTTCCCGGTCGGCGAGTCCGCAGGGTCGCTCAAGCTCGACGGCACCGAGACCTTCGACATCGAAGGCGTCGAGAAGCTCAACGAGGGCGTCACCCCGAAGACCATGAAGGTCACGGCAACGCGCGAGAACGGCGAGAAGGTCGTGTTCGACGCAGTCGTACGCATCGATACCCCCGGTGAAGCGGATTACTACCGCAACGGTGGCATCTTGCAGTACGTGCTCCGCAACATGATCCGAGGCTAGTTCGCCAGCCTGCCTTTTCCGCACGGCGGACTCAGCGACCTTGCTGAGTCCGCCGTGTGCGTTTGGTATCGGTTCACGGGTGGTGCCAACTCCGAACAAAGAGTCGGCATCGTGGAGATGCGCGAGACGAGGACAAGAACGTGCCCAAGGTCAGTGAAGACCATCTCGCGGCACGGCGCAGTCAGATCCTTGACGGTGCCCGCCGCTGCTTTGCGGAATACGGCTACGACGGCGCCACAGTCAGAAGACTGGAAGATGTCACCGGGTTGTCCCGAGGCGCGATCTTTCATCACTTCAAGGACAAGGACGGACTTTTCCTCGCGTTGGCGAGCGAGGACGCGAGCCGCATGGCCGACGTCGTCGCCGAAGAGGGCCTTGTGCAGGTGATGCGCGACATGCTCGCTCAGCCCGACCAATTCGATTGGCTTGGCACGCGCTTGGAAATTGCCCGGCGACTGCGGACCGATGCGGATTTCCGTGCTAAATGGTCACAGCGGTCGGCGGAACTCACCGAGGCGACCAGCGCTCGTCTGGCCTTCCAGAAATCTGCCGGGCGGTTGCGTGACGACGTACCCACCGACGTACTGATCGGCTATCTCGATCTGGTGATGGACGGTCTGGTGGCCCGAATCGCGTCGGGCCACGCCGGCAACAATCTGTCGGCGGTCCTCGATCTGGTCGAGGAATCGGTGCGTCGACAGGACTGAGGGACTGCGCCCCTGTGCGCCTTTTCGGTAGTGGGAGCTACCAGAAAGGCGCACAGGCGGTTACGCCAGCTGAATCAGCTCGAGGTATTCCTGCGACCAGTGATCCTCGTTGCCGTCGGGCAGAAGGATGACGCGCTCGGGGTTGAGAGCCTCAGCCGCACCCGGATCGTGAGTCACCAGGACAACGGCGCCGGTGTAGCTGCGAAGCGCGTCCAGGACCTGCTCACGGGAGATCGGGTCGAGGTTGTTGGTGGGCTCGTCGAGCAGCAGGACGTTTGCAGCGGACGACACCAGACCGGCCAGTGCCAGACGGGTCTTCTCACCACCGGAGAGCGTGCCTGCCGGCTGTTCGAGCTGCGGGCCCGTGAACATGAATGCACCCAGGAGCGAACGCAGTTCCTGCTCCCCCGTGTCCGGAGCGGCGTGACGGATGTTCTCCCACACCGAATCGTTGTCGTCGAGGGTGTCGTGCTCCTGCGCGAAGTAACCGATCTTGAGTCCGTGACCCGCGATCAGCTCACCGGCATCGGCTTTCTCGGCGTTCGCGAGGATGCGCAGCAGGGTCGTCTTGCCTGCACCGTTGAGTCCGAGGATGACAACGCGGGATCCGCGGTCGATCGCCAGGTCGACGCCGGTGAAGATTTCGAGTGAGCCGTACACCTTGGTGAGGTTCTTGCCCATGAGCGGCGTCTTGCCACATGCTGCGGGCTCGGGGAACCGGATCTTCGCGACCTTGTCGGACACGCGCTCGGCATCGAGGTTGGCCATCAACTTGTCTGCGCGCTTTGCCATGTTCTGAGCGGCAACAGCCTTGGTTGCCTTGGCGCCCATCTTGGCTGCCTGGATGCGCAGAGCGCCGGCCTTCTTCTCGGCGTTGGCGCGCTCGCGGCGCCGACGCTGCTCGTCGGTTGCACGGGCGTCGAGGTACTTCTTCCAGTTCATGTTGTAGATGTCGGCTTCACTGCGCACGGCGTCGAGGAACCACACGCGGTTGACGACGTCGTTGAGCAGATCCACATCGTGACTGATGACCACAAGGCCACCCTCGTGGTTCTGGAGGAATCCGCGCAGCCACGTGATGGAGTCCGCGTCGAGGTGGTTGGTGGGCTCGTCGAGGAGCAGAGTCGTGTCCGAGCGTGCCCCGCTACCGTCGGACGCGGCAAAGAGAATTCGAGCCAACTCGACGCGTCGACGCTGACCACCGGACAGCGTGCTGAGCGGCTGGCCGAGGATGCGATCTTCGAGGCCGAGGCTGCTGGTGATGCGCGCAGCTTCACTCTCGGCTTCGTAGCCGCCCAGGGAGGAGAAGCGGTCTTCGAGCTGACCGTACTTCTTGACTGCCTTGTCCTGTGATTCCTGGTCGAGAACCTCGCCCATGAGAATCTGCTGCTTCTCCATGTCACGGAGCATCGTGTCGAGGCCACGGGCAGAGAGGACACGATCCTTGGCGAGCACGCTCAAGTCGCCCTCTTTGGGGTCCTGCGGCAGGTATCCGAGGTCGCCGGTCCGGACGACCTTGCCCGCGTACGGCTCACCCTCACCGGCGAGGAGACGCAGTGTGGTGGTCTTGCCTGCACCGTTACGACCGACCAATCCGATGCGATCACCGGGCTGAATTCGCAAGGACGGACCGGGCGCCGTGAGAAGGGTGCGGACACCGGCACGAACTTCGAGGTCAGTGGCGGTAATCAAGCAGAACTCCTCAGAACTAAAGACAACTACGGGCAAACGTGTCCTGACGGCAGACACAAGAACTTCCAATTTTACCGTGAGCTGGGGCCATCTCCGACCAGCGGCGTGTGAATCCGCTAACAGTGGGAGATCTGCGATGTAGATGGAATCCTCGGGGGATGACAACCCGAACAACCGCCGCAGACGTCGTCATCGTGGGCGGCGGGCCGGCCGGGCGGGCGCTGGCGACGAGATGCGTCGCCCACAATCTGTCGGTCATTCTGATCGATCCGCACCCCACGCGAGCGTGGACGGCAACGTATGCGGCCTGGCTCGACGAGCTTCCGGCGTGGTTGCCGGACGCGGCCATTTCCAGTCGTATCGGTCGCCCGTCGGCGTGGGCGCAGCGACCCACAACGCTCGATCGCACTTACTGCGTATTGAATACATCGATACTGCAATCAATACTGTCGACCGGATCTACGCAGGTCATAGCAGAGAGAGTCACTCATGTGACTACCCACTCCCTCATCTGCGCTGACGGGACCCGTATCGGCGCACAGGTCGTGGTCGATGCCCGTGGAACACCACCAACTCCCAGAATGGCTCAGCAAACCGCCTTCGGAATCGTGGTCGATCGCGCCGCCACGGAGCCCGCACTCGACGGCAACGCAGCCTGGTTCATGGATTGGCGACGCGACAACGGCACCGCGGAAACCGCAGAGCCGTCGTTCCTCTACGCCGTCCCCCTCAACGCCAACCGGACGCTCCTCGAGGAGACGTGTCTTGTAGGTCGACCGCCCCTACCGCTCGGCGAGCTGAAACGGCGACTGCACATTCGGCTCGGCAATCGCGGCGTCACCGTTGCGGAAGACGCCCCCGTCGAACGTGTCCGGTTCGCTGTGGAATCGCCACCGCGTCGGCGCGGTGATCCCTTCCGATTCGGCGCACGCGGCGGACTGATGCATCCCGGCACCGGGTACAGCGTCGCCACGGCCCTGAACGAAGCAGACGCTGTTGCATCCGCGATTGCCCGCGGCGACGACCCTCAGCGCGCTCTGTGGCCGCGATCGGCTCGAGCTGTCGCAGCACTGCGGCGGGTAGGACTGAGCGCACTTCTTACCCTCGAGCCTGGTGACGTCGAGACGTTCTTCGCGACGTTCTTTGCGCTGCCCGTCGAGCAGCAACGGGCCTATCTATCGGATCGCCGCGATACGGTCGCGACGGCGAAGGTCATGACGTCACTATTCGCCGCCTCACCGTGGCGGGTGAGGCGAACATTGATGGGCGCGCCGCTTTCAGCGTTGAGGTCGAAATAACGGCGGTCCAAGTAACGGTCGTTGATAGCGTCACTACATATCGCCTCACCGATCACTGGAGTTTCCTTGTTCATTCTTTATGCCGTTGTTGCTGTGATTCTGACTGCCACTCTCGCCGGATCTGCCTATCTCGACATCACCCGCGAAGAAAAACTGGTCGACACCCTGACCGGATTGGGCGTTCCCGAAGAATGGATTCCCGGACTCGGCGTCATCAAGCTCGTCGGCATCGTCGGCCTATTGGTCGGGCTTGTTGTCCCCGTGATCGGCATTGCCGCCGCCATCGGACTGATCCTGTATTTCATCGGCGCCGTCGCCGCTCACCTGCGATCGGGCGACCAGAACATCGTGCCTCCGGCGATGCTCGGGCTCCTCGCCGTTGCCGCCTTGGTGCTGCGTATCGCGTCGTCCTGACCCGCCGACGCGGTGATCGCGAACAACAATTCGACATCGCACCCATTGTTTTCTCTCGCGCAATTGCGTTGCAGCGACCATCATGGGAACCATGCGATCGATTTGGAAAGGCTCGATAGCGTTCGGTCTGGTCAATGTTCCGGTCAAGGTGTACTCCGCAACAGAAGATCACGACATCAAGTTCCACCAGGTCCACGCCAAGGACGGCGGCCGGATCAAATACAACCGCGTGTGCTCGGAGTGCGGAAACACTGTGCAATTTGCCGATATCGACAAAGCATACGACGCCGAAGACGGGACGCGCGTTGTCCTGACCGACGAGGATTTCACGAAGCTGCCGGCTGCGGAAAAGCATGAAATTCCGGTGCTCGAGTTTGTCGCGAACGAGCAGATCGACCCCATCCTTTTCGAGAAGAGTTACTTCCTCGAACCGGACTCCGCGTCACCGAAGGCATACGTCCTTCTCTCGACGGTGCTCACGGAGAGCGATCGCACTGCGCTTGTCCACTTCACACTCCGGCAGAAAACGCGTCTGGCGGCGTTGCGCGCCAGGGACGGCGTCCTGGTAATTCAGACCCTGCTGTGGCCGGACGAGGTTCGCGCTGCCGAGTTCCCCTCGCTCGACGGCGCAGAGAAGCCGAAGCCGAAGGAACTCAAGATGGCGCAGACACTGGTAGACAGCATGGCGGGCGATTTCGACCCGACCGAATTCACCGACGACTATCAGCTTCAGCTTCGCGAACTGCTCGAGAACATGATCGAGAGCGGCGGCAAGAAGGTCATCCCCGCAGCCGAGGTCGAACAAGGCGGCGAGGACGCCGACGTCGTCGATCTGGTGGCAGCACTGCAACGAAGCGTCGACGAGGCAAAATCCAACGCGTCGAAGACCAAGACCCGCAAGCGCGCCTGAGCACCTACCGCCGAATGTCCTGTTCGTCGATCAAGGCATCGAGTTCAGCGTCGACGTCGGTGCTTCGATCACCACCCGACGCAACGGCCAGTTTCACCGCGGGCCCGATCGCCGCCAGCCCGACGTCGGTAAACATGTCCGCGTGTGAGGTGGGGACCGGACGGTCCACGATCACGCCGGTTATGAACGGTCGCCACGCCGACGCAGTGCGCAGTGGGTCGAAGGTGTCCGTGTGTGCCGAGAAGAACAGCAGATCACCGACGAATCTGCCGGGGCGATACCGATGTGCAAGGTGCGCCCCGGCGCAGTACTCGTCGTACAGTCGCTCGATCGTGTTGCTGGAGGCCAACGGATGATCCCCGATACTGCGACGGAGTAACACTTCCGCAGCCGCGGGAGTCAACTCCACCGCATCAGGGACCGCTATCCCCAGCCCCGCGACCAATTCCGCGAGTGTGGGTTGCGCTCCGTCCATTGACGGATCCTCGAGCACGAAACTGTCCAACAGGACCAGTTCGGCAACGCTCTCCCCCAATGCCTGCAGCTGCACGGCAGCAGCGTGCGCGATCAGTCCCCCGATCGACCATCCGAGTAGGTGATATGGACCGTGCGGCTGGACTCGGCGGATCTCCGCGACATATCTCGCCGCAAAATCTTCGATCATCTCTGCCCGGAATTCCGGGTCCGTGAGGATCGGCGACTGCAGGCCGTACAACGGTCGGGCTGGATCGACGTACTGAGCCAACCCGCCGTAGCACCAGGCCAAGCCGATCGCGGGATGGACGCAGAACAGCGGTTCGGCTTCCCCTGAGGTTCGGATAGGCAGCAGAACCGACAGTGCTGATGCATCCGGCTCGGACAGTGCTGATGTATCCGGCTCGGACGAGTCTGCGTCGGCAAGCTTGCGGGCCAGCGCCTCCGGCGTCGGATCCGAGAACAACCACCCCACGGGAACTGCGCTCCCGGTCCTCACCCCGATCGCAGCTACCAGACGTGTTGCCATCAGCGAGTTTCCGCCGAGATCGAAGAAGCTCGAATCTGCATGGACCATGTCGACGTCGAGTTCGAGTACGTCGGCGAATGCCGCGCACAGAGCGATCTCCGCGGAACCCTCCGGCCTCCGGCCGCCGTCGTCGTCCCACGTGGGGGTCGGGAGCGCGGAGCGATCGACCTTCCCTGCCGGCGACGTCGGGATCGAGTCGATCGTCACGAAGGCGGACGGCACCATATGCGTCGGCAACAAGCGAGCGGCATGGCGGCGCAACATTGCCGAATCGATACTTCCGCCGACGGCAGGGACGACGTACGCCACGATCCTGGAATCGCTGCCGGCCCCCACGACGGCCGCGACGGCTGCACGGACCGACGGTTCCGACGCCACGACCGTGTCGATTTCTCCCAGCTCGATACGGAACCCACGCACCTTGACCTGGTGGTCGCCACGTCCGAGGTAGTTCAACGAACCGCCGCGGTCGCTGCGCACCAGATCGCCGGTGCGGTACATCCGCGCACCTGCCTGGCCGTGCGGGTCGGCAACAAACCGTGTTGCCGTCAACGCGGGACTACCGAGATACCCCCGCGCAAGTCCGGCCCCGTTGACGTACAACTCCCCGACGAGTCGCCCGGGTACCGAGTGCAGGCGCGAATCGAGAACACGCGCGGCGACGCCCCGGATCGGGCCACCGATCGACACCGGATCCCCGACGCTCAACTCGTCGCTGATCGTGACCGCGACCGTGGCCTCGGTCGGACCGTAGGCGTTGAACATCCGTCGCCGTGGGGCCCACTGGGATACGAGCTCGGCTGAGCACGTATCGCCGCCGACGATCACTACGTCGAGCTGATCGAGTCCGCTGGGATCAACCGTCGCCAGGGCCGCGGGGGTGACAAACGCGTGCGTGACGGCGCAGCGCTGCATCACATCTCGCAGTTCGGCGCCGCCGTACACCGTCGAGGGTGCAATCACCATGGTTGCGCCTGCGCCGACGGCAAGCAGCAGTTCGAGAATCGACGCGTCGAAGCTGGGAGACGCAAAACTCAGGGTGCGGGAATCAGCGCTCACGCCGAATCGCTCGCGTTGTTCCTCCGCAAAAGCTGACAGTCCCGCGTGGGTGACCAACACGCCCTTCGGTTTTCCGGTGGAACCGGACGTGTAGATCAGGTAGGCCGGGTGATCGAGCTCGACCGACACCGGACGCACGTCTGCGCCGCCGACGGTAAGTTCGAGCGACTCGAGTGTGACCCACCGCGATGTGTCCGGCAGGTCGGCGACATAACTGCCGGCTGTCAGTCCGAGAACGGCCGCGCTGTCGCGAAGCATGTGTTCGATGCGTTCGGCCGGATACGCCGGATCTACCGGCAGGAACGCCGCGCCGGTCTTGGCTACAGCCCACACTGCGATCACGTAGTCGACGGAGCGCGGAAGTGCAATCGCGACAATCGTTTCCGGGGCAGCGCCACTCGCTACCAGCACGCGGCACAGAGCGTCGGACCGGCGATCGAGTTCGCCGTACGTCAGAGCGTCGGATCCCGCCGCATCGATCAATGCCAAAGCCAACGGATCGGACGCAGCTCGGGCGAGAAGCTGCGGCAACGTCGCGGGGTCGCCTGCTACGTCACCGCGCACAGCACTGGACTCATTCGGTCCGAGGAGGTCCACGTCGCCGACTACGACGGTCGGATCGGCAGTCACCTCGGCGACAAGCGTCTCCAACATCGTTGCAAACGACGCAGCGGTATCTGCGTCGAGCAGATCCGTTGCATAGGTCAGGGACGCGGTGTATCCGGCGCCCTCTGCGTCTGTCTGTTCCACGACCGTGAATTGCAGATCGAACTTCGCGACGTCGGGCGTGATCTCCTCCGCGCGGACGCTCAGTCCGGGCAGTTTCCACGCCACCTGATGAGCGGCGTGGAAGGAGAACATCGTCTGGAACAACGGATGGCGGTCGGTTGTACGCGTCGGCGCAACAACCTCCACAACCTGTTCGAAAGGAATGTCCGTGTGGGCAAATGCATCCAGGTCAACGGCGCGAACAGTGCGTAGTACGTCGACGAAGGTCGCAGCGGGATCGACAATCGTGCGCAGTCCGACGGTGTTGACGAACATTCCGACCAGATCGTCGAGAACTCGGTGGCCACGTCCGGCGACCGGCGAGCCGATCACGACGTCGCTGCTGCGACTCACGCGAGACAGCAGCACGGCGTATGCCGCGTGCAACACCATGAACGGTGTCGCTGCGTTAGATCCGGCAAGGGCTTCCACTGCGGTGCGAATGTGCGACGGCAGCGCGACGGTGACGTGCGCACCAGCCAGCGATTGAGTGAGCGGGCGCGGCCGATCGACGGGGAGATCGATCAACTCGGGTGCCCCGCGCAAGGTTTCCCGCCAGTACGACGCCTGTGCGCCGAGCACACTATCGGGGTCGTCCGCGCCGCCGAGAGCCTGGCGTTGCCACAGGGCGAAGTCGGCGTAGTGCACGTCGAGGGGTGTGAAGTGCGGAGCATGCCCGGCGCATCGCGCAATGTAAGCGGTGAGCACGTCCCTCATCAAGGGCGCGACGGACCATCCGTCAGCGGCGATGTGGTGCACGACGATGACAAGAGTGTGGCGATCCGGTGCGGTCTCCATCAGTAGTGCGCGGATGGGTGCTTCGGAGGTGACGTCGAAGCCGCGAGAAGCAAATTCGGCGGCAATCGACACCGCCCCACGGGCGCCTTCCGTCTCGAATTCCACCGCGGTGACGTTGCTCTGCACCACCTGATGCGGCCCGGTATCCGAGTCGGGGAACACCGTTCGCAAGATCTGGTGACGCTCGATCACATCGAGCACCGCAGCTTCGAGAGCCGGCACGTCGAGGCTGCCGTCGAGTGAGATTGCCGCCGGAACGTTGTACGCGGGTGAGGCCGGATCGAGTTGGTTGAGGAACCAGATGCGTGATTGCGCGTACGACAGTGGAATTCGTTCGGGGCGCTTGCTGACAGTGATCGGCGGCAGCGCCAGGACCGAAGCCGTTGAATCCAGCGCAGCTGCGAGGTCTCGGATGTCTGGGTGTTCGAACAGCATGCGGACCGGAACGTGGCGGCCCAGTGATTCGCCGAGACGCGCAACCAGCCTGGTCGCGAGCAGTGAGTTGCCGCCGAGGTCGAAGAAATTGTCCAGGGCGCCGATGTCCTCGGTACCGAGCAGTTCTCCGAACGCGTCGGCGACCACCAGTTCGGTTGCCGTGACCAGGGGCGCCACCGTTCGCTCGATCGTGCCAAGCACCGGGGCCGGTAGTGCGGCGCGGTCCAGCTTTCCGACGGGGGTGAGTGGAACGTGGCCGATCGGAGTGATCGCCGATGGCACCATGAATGCCGGCAGGGACCGGCGCGCATGGCTCAGAAGCTCTTCCACCGCAACTGTTTCCGTCGACAGCACCACGTACGACGCCAATATCGTCTCGCCGGCCGGGCCGTCCACACCCACCGTGACGGCAAATTCGACGCCGGGATGGCTGCTGAGAACCGAATCGATTTCGCCGAGTTCGATGCGGAACCCACGAACTTTCACCTGATGATCGGACCGCCCGACGTAGTCGATGGTTCCGCCGGCAGTCCACCGCACCAGGTCACCGGTCCGGTACATACGAGTTCCACTGGGACCGAATGGCGCCGCCACAAATCGCGATGCGGTCAGCGCAGGCTGATCGTGGTATCCGCGGGCCAGTCCGAGACCGGCGATGTAGAGCTCACCCGTCACACCGATCGGCACCGGATTTCCGGATCCGTCGAGAACGACAGCCGACACTCCGCGGACCGGTCCGCCGATAGTGACCGGCTCCCCCACTGCCAACGCGTCGCTGATGCACACCATGACCGTGGTTTCAGTGGGGCCGTAGCCGTTGAACAACCGACGGCCCGGCGCCCATCGCTGCACCAGTTCGGGCGGGCATGCTTCGCCGCCGACAACGATCGATTGGAGCACGTCAAGTCCGGCGGGATCGACCGAGGCAAGCGCTGCTGGTGTGATGAAGGCGTGCGTGACGCCTTCACGGGCGATGAGCTCGGCCAGATCTTCACCGCCGTACACATCGGGCGATGCAATCACCATCGTGGCGCCGGTATCGATGGCAAGCAGTAGTTCGAGGATAGAAGCGTCGAAGCTCGGTGACGAAAAATGAAAGGTCCGCGAGGAGGCAGAGATGCCGTATCGCTGCGTTTGTTCTGCGGCTAGCGCACTCAGTCCGCGGTGAGTGACGCTGACGCCCTTGGGTTTACCCGTCGAGCCCGACGTGTAGATGATGTATGCAAGGTTGTCGGCTCGGATAGGTGCTGCTGGTACCACCAGTTCGCGCGAATCAGCGACAATCTCATCCATTGTCAACCACGGCACGGATCGTGGAAGCGACTCGAGCACAGATGTTGTCGTCAATCCGCGTGATGCTCCGGAATCGGTGAGCATGTGCAGGATTCGATCCGCCGGATATCGCGGATCGACGGGAACAAACGCCGCACCGGTCAATGCCACGGCCCACAGCGAAACAATCGAGTCGACGGAACGCGGAATCGCAATCGCCACAATGTCTTCGGCGCCGATTCCCTCCGTGGTCAACCGATGCGCGACCGCTGACGCGCGGGAATAGAGTTCACGGTAGCGCAGGGTCACATTTCCCGATCGGAGCGCAACCGAATGTCCGGCCTCCGTTGCCGTCTGGGTGAAGATGTCCGCCAAGGTGCGCGATCCGACCCAGGCCGGTCCGCGAACCGGCATCAGCGACGCCCGCTCGTCGGCGGTGAGCAGTTCTATATCGGCGATCGTGGTACTCGGATCGGCGATTACGGCCCGCGCTACCGACTCGAACCGCGCGGCAATCCGCGCTGCTGTGTCCTCGTCGAACAAAGCGTGCGCGAAACGCAGGGAGCCGGTGACCTCCGGGTTCTCGGAATCACCCGCCACGAGCGTCAGTTCGAGATCGAATTTCGCTGTCGCAGGTTCGAGTGGCTCCGCGTGAAGATGGACGCCATGCACACTCACCTGCGGAGACACAATATTCTGGTGGTACGACAGCATGACCTGGAACACCGGATGACGCGGAGTCGACCGGTCGAGGTCGAGTGCGTCCACCAGCACGTCGAAGGGCAGATCGGCGTGTTCGAATGCGGCGAGGTCGCTCTCGCGTACGGCGTCGAGCAGGTCCGTGAACGGCGCCCGGTGATCAACCGCTGTGCGCAGCGGCAAGGAGTTGACGAACATTCCGATCAGCGCATCGAGTTCGGGGCGTCCACGGCCGGCAACCGGTGTTCCGATCACCACGTCGTCGGTCGCGCCGAGGCGTGCAAGAACAAGTGCAAACATCGCATGCAAGACCATGAACTGCGTTGTTCCGGTGTCACGGGCCAGAACGCCGATGCGCCTGCCTGCATCGGAGTCGAGGATGACCGGGACGGAACCGACCGCGGTGGTGGACTCGGATCCTCGTGGACGATCCTTGGGTAGGCGCAATTCGTCCGGCGCGCCGGCCATTGCCGCCGTCCAGAATTTCAGCTCACGAGAAACCACGCTTTCCGGATCGTGTGCATCACCGAGAACGGTGTGCTGCCACAGTGCGTAATCGGCGTACTGCACGTCCAGCGGCGTAAATACCGGTGAGTCCCCCACTGCGCGAGCCGAATACGCAGCAACGAATTCCGCAGCAAACGGGGTCAACGACCAACCGTCGAAGGCAATGTGGTGGATAACCACCACCAGACGATGCACGTCCGGGCCTTCGCGTACCAGCAGCGCCCGTAGCGGAAGGTCCGCACTCAGGTCGAAACCTCGACCTGTGAACTCGTCCACCGTGGTGTCGGCACTACCGGTGCACTGCTCCACCGCAAAATTCACGTCGGCCCGCGCGCGAATGATCTGAACGGGACCGTCAGCGTCATCGACATAGACGGTTCTCAGTGCTTCGTGACGTGCGATGACATCGGACAATGCCGCTTCGAGGGCGTCGACCGACACGTTTCCGGTAATCCGAATCGAGAACGGAATGTTGTAAGCCGGCGATGCCGGATCGAACCGGTTGACGAACCACAGTCGCTGTTGCGCGGCCGAAAGCGGCACGCGATCAGGGCGGACAACGGCCGTGAGAGCCGGGCGATCGTCCGAGGCTGCGACGCACGAAGCGAGACGCAGTGCCAGACCTTCGACGGTGGGGTTCTCGAAGATCGACCGCACCTCTACCGCGATACCCGTCGCGGCGGTCAATCGTGCGGTGACCTGCGTGGCGATCAGCGAGTTGCCACCGAGATCGAAGAAACTGTCGGTTGCTCGCACGGCGGTCACATCCAGAAGCGCTGCAAAGACATCCGCTACTGCCTGCTCCAGACCCGGCTCCGGCGCGCGCCCGGTACCGAGGATTTCACGCGCGAGCGGCGTGGGTAGCGCCCGGCGGTCCAGCTTTCCTACCGGCGTCAGCGGTATGGCGTCGATGGCGGTGATGGACGACGGAATCATGTAGCGGGGCAAGGTTTCCCCGAGCAACCCGAACAGAGCTTCGGTGTCGCGGTTCTCGCCGTCGCGGTTATCGTCACTGAACAGCACGTACGACGCCAGTGCGGTCCCCACGGAGGATTCGACGGCGATTGTTGTTGCGAACTGTACAAGCGGAGATTCCATCAACGCGGCGTCGATCTCACCGAGTTCGATGCGGAATCCGCGGATCTTGAGTTGATGGTCGCTGCGCCCCACGTAGCGAAGTGTGAGGTCCTCGGTCCAACGAACGAGGTCTCCGGTTCGGTACATCCGTGCACCGTCGGGCGAATACGGATGTGCGACAAAACGATCCGATGTCAATCCGGCACGTCGATGGTAGCCGCGAGCCAACCCTGGTCCACCGATGTACAGCTCGCCGACGCCGCCGACCGGCACCGGTTGCAGCCGCGAGTCCAGGACAACGGCGTCGACACCGCGGATGGGTCCGCCGATGGTGATCGACTCACCGGGTTCGATCTGGTCGCTGATCGCCACCATCACCGTGGTTTCGGTGGGCCCGTACCCGTTGTGCAGCCGGCGTCCCCGGCTCCAACTCTCGACGAGTTCCGGTGTGCAGACGTCGCCGCCGACAACAACACATTCAAGGTCGGAGATACCGGCGGGATCTACCGTCGCGAGTGCTGCGGGTGTGACGAAGGCATGGGTCACCGCGCTCGTTCGAAGGAACTTCCCAAGCGCCTCGCCGCCGTAGATGTCGGCCGGCGCGATCACCATCGTCGCGCCGGTGGACCCCGCGAGCAGAAGTTCGAGTACGGCACCGTCGAAGCTCGGTGACGCAAAATGTAGGGTCCGGGAATTCTCGGTGATCCGATATCGATCCTGCTGTTCCCGCGCAAGATTGGCCAGGCCGGAGTGCGTCACGACGGTGCCTTTCGGCACACCGGTCGATCCGGACGTGTAGATGATGTACGCAGCAGACGCTGGTGTGGTCGATGTGGAGTGCTCGTCATGGCCGATCGGAGAGTCCGGATACGCCGCGACCTCCGCCGCGATGTCTGGGTCGCGAAAGTCGATCCACGCGGCAACGCTGCCACCTGCGGCAGCGTCGACTGATCTGATGCCGATCCGCGCTCCGGAATCCTCGAGCATGTGCGCCACGCGATCTTCCGGGTACCGCGGGTCGACGGGAACGAAGACTCCACCGGATTTGGCGACTGCCCACACTGCAAGAACCGAGTCGACCGACCGCGCAACTGCCAGCGCTACCGGCACTTCGCCGCACACGCCCAGGTCCATGAGGTATCGAGCGATCCGATTGGATTCACTGTCAAGCTCGCGGTACGACAGTGCGCGCTCACCGTCGTCGACGGCAATCCGGTCGGGATATGCCTCTGCCGTGCCGCCGATAATCTGCGCTAGCGTCGCATCGGGCAACCCTGCCTGACCGCGTCGTGGCAGTACGGCGGCGCTTTCACCGGTATGAAGCGTATGAAGATCGCCAACCCGAGTTGCCGGGTCGGTAACGGCGGACTTCACGAGCGTCATGAAGTTCTCGGCCATCGCTTCGATCGTCGAGGTGTCGAACAGGTCGGTGGAATAGGTGAGGGTGGCATCGATTCCGTCTGGTCGCGCAATCCCCTCGATCTCGGCTTCGTGTCGTTCGGCGATCGTCAATTCGAGATCGAACTTGGTCAGGCCGGTATCGACCGCACGAGCCGTCATCGAGATCCCGGCGATTTCTCCCGTGTTGGCGGTCGCGATCCGCGAGGTGATTGCCACCTGGAACACCGGATTGTGCGACGACGAGCGATCGATTTCCAGTGCGTCCACCACAACGTCGAATGGCACGTCTGCGTTCTCGAAAGCGTCGAGGTCGATACTTCTGACCAGTTCGAGGTACGCGTGAAATGTCATGCCGCGATCGATGACCGTCCGCAGAGCGAGTGTGTTGACGAACATGCCGACGATCGGATCCAGAGACCTGTCCCCTCGACCCGCGACCGGCGTTCCGACGACAATGTCGTCCGTACCGCTGTACTTGGCCAGTAGCAGAGCAAAGCAGCCGTGCAGAGCGATGAACGGCGTGGCGCCGTGGTCTGCGGCCAGAGCCGTCAGTTTCTGATGGACGGGCGCATCAATCCTGAAGTCCACGTGCGAACCGCGCAGCGACGGCGCGATCGGGCGAGGACGATCGATCGGCAGATCAAGTTGTTCGGGTGCGTCTGCGAGTTGGCGAGCCCAGAACGCAATCTGTTCGGATGCAAGCGAATTCGGGTCGGCGACTTCGCCAAGGTGCTGACGATGCCACAGGGCGTAGTCGGCGTACTGGACGGTTAGCGGTTCCCACATCGGAGCGTGGCCGGTGACCCGAGCGGCGTAGGCGCCGGTGAGATCGGCGGCCAGCGGAGCAAGTGACCAACCGTCCGCCACCATGTGATGCAGGACAACCACCAGGACATATTCGTCGGTATCGGCAACCTGGATCAGCAGGAACCGCACCGAAGATTCACGCACCAGATCAAAACCGGCCGAAGCAAATTCGAAGATCCGGTCGTCGAGCAAGCGCCGTTCGACGCCGATGGATTCCAGCGCCTCGAAGCCGTCACCGGGATCGAGGATTTCCTGAACTGCCTGGTCGCCGCACTGGGGAAACACGGTGCGCAGCGATTCGTGCCGAGTCACGACGTCGAGAAGAGCCTGCTGCAGCGCAGCGGTGTCGACGTTGCCCCGCAGCGATATCGCAAACGGAATGTTGTACGCACCGGACTCCGGCGCCACTCGCCCCAGGAACCACAGTCGCTGTTGTGCGGGCGCGAGCGGTAGCGTCTGCGGACGTGGTTCAACCCGCAGGGCGCCGCTGTCCGGCGTCTGAGTTGCGTGTTCTACGCTCGCGGAAATTCCGGAAACAGTCGGGTGGTCGAACAACGCCCGCAAGGGCATTCGCACGCCCGTTGCCTCGGCCACCCGGGCAACCACCGTCGTCGCGGCCAATGAGTTTCCGCCGAGATGGAAGAAGTTGTCGTCGAGCCCGAGTGGGCCACTGCCAAGAATGTCGGCAAGAACAGCGGCAACCGCAATTTCGGTCGCAGTAGTCGGTGACCGGAACGCAGCCTGGGAACCCAGGATCGGTGACGGCAGGCTGCGTCGGTCGAGTTTTCCATTGGTGGTCAAAGGAATTGCGTCGATCACCATGAACGCGTCGGGAACCATGTACGTCGGGAGCATTCCAGCAGCATGCATTCGCAACGCCTGGTCGTCGACGGCGTCGGCTGTGGTCACATACGTGACCAGAACATCACCGGCCGGTGTGGGTGCCACCACCGTCACGGCGTCGTTTACTCCAGGCGCAGCGAGGATTACGGCGTCGATCTCACCGAGTTCGATCCGGAAACCACGGATCTTGACTTGAGCGTCGCCGCGGCCGAGGTACTCGAGCCGGCCGGGTTCAACCCAGTGAGCCCGGTCTCCGGATCGGTACAGCCGCCCTCCGCCGGCGTTGAACGGGTCGGCGACAAACCTGCACGCCGTCAGGTCCGGACGCCCGAGGTAACCGCGAGCGAGCTGGCCGCCGGCAACGTAGATCTCCCCCGCAACACCCACTGGGACGGGTGAGAGGTGGTCGTCGAGCAGGTAGACCCGAAGCCCGTCGATGGCGTCACCGATCTGGCTGCCGGCCGCTGAGCGTGTGTGTGCACTGCCCAGTTCGAGACGAGTGACGTGCACCGTCGTTTCGGTGATCCCGTACATGTTGACAAGAGTCGGTGCCGAGTCGCTGTGATTGTCGTACCAGCGCCCGAGGCGACGCAGGTCCAGTGCTTCACCGCCGAAGATCACGTACCGGAGCGCAGTCGGAGACACTGCACGCGTGTCCGCCTCGATGTACTGGTAGAACGCCGACGGTGTCTGATTCAGCACGGTGACGCCTTCTTCGGCGACAAGGGCACGGAAGGCATCGGGATCACGCGAAAGGTCGTGGTCGACAAGTACCAGCGTTCCGCCGTTCAGAAGCGCTCCCCACAATTCCCACACCGAGAAGTCGAAGGCAAACGAGTGGAACATCGTCCACACATCGGTGTGGTCGAACCCGAAATCACGACGTGTGTTCTCGAACAGTCGCATCACCGCTGCATGAGTTACGGGGACGCCTTTCGGCCTCCCGGTCGAGCCCGACGTGTAGATGACGTAGGCCAGGTTGTCGGCGCTGTGAAAACCCGAGTGGTCGCCGAGAGCGTCGGCGGAGAATTCGGCGGATTCGACCCCGACCACCACCGCGCCAGAAATCTCGGCGTCGGAAATGATGCACACCGGCTTCGCGTCGTCGATCACAAAACTCACCCGATCAGCCGGGTGCGCACGATCGAGTGGGAGATAAGCACCGCCGGCCTTCAACACGGCTGTTACGGCGACGATCATGTCGAGCGATTTCGTCAGCATGATGCCGACAAGCGATTCGGAACGAACACCCTCCTGGATCAGCTTGCGGGCCAACCGGTTCGATCGCTCGTCCAGTACTCGGTACGACATCCGCTCGCTGCCGCACACCACCGCGACAGCGTGTGGCAGGTTGCGGACTTGACCGGCAAGGACGTCGGTCAGTGTACGAACCGGAGTTGGCGGCCGCACCGGCCGTACGAGCGCACCTCGCTCGTCGGCTCGCAGTAGCGCAACAGCCCCCAAAGCCAAGCGAGGTGTCGTCACCAGCGCGGTCAGGATTCGGTTGAAGCGGTCTGCGAGATCCTCGGCAGCTCGCTGCGAACCGAGCCAGTCCACAACCCCGGTGACAGTCCGGTCGCCGCTGCCGTCACTGCCAGCCGGGACCGTCAGCGAGACAACAAGGTCCGGGTCGGTGGCGATGTCGGACCCGATGGGCACCCCTACTATCAGCCCGGGAAACCGTGGGTGCGCGTCGAGTGCTTCGTCGAAACAGAGCATCGCCCGGAACAAAGGTCCGTTCTGCACTGTGCGACCGGCCCCGAGGGCTGCGGTCACCGATGTCAGAAGGGTGTCCGCACGATCGAATGCTTCGACAGCGACGCCATCCACGATCTCGACCAATTCCGCGAGCGTCGCGGAGGTCGACGCTTCGGTTCTCAGGACTAATTGATTGGCGAACATCGATACAAAATCGTCGGGACTCGGCGAACCGTATCCACGCACCGATACCCCGATTGACACTTCTTCGGCCGAGCCGTGGCGTCGTAGCAGGCCAACCATCGCGGACTGCAGCAGCACGAACACACTCGTATCCGTCGCCGCGGCCATCGACTCGAGACACCGGAACACATCGGATTCGATCGCGACGGGCGCCTGAGATCGAATCCCGTCCGCCGACACCGGCAGCCCCAGTTCTTCTGCAGGTGTCGAAAGTTTCCGCGCCCAGTATTCGATATTTTGCGAATGGCGAACATTGTCGACCCAGCTCCGTGCCCCGTGAAAATCTATATCCGACAATCGGGTATCAGGACCAGCGGCGCAGAACAATTCGAGGAAATCGAGGAACCCACAATGGTGGGCGGTGAGGGTCTCGTCGGTATAGAGATCCGGGTTGGCCGCAAAATCGATCTGGATGTCGGTGGTGGACGGCTGGTAGACGTTGACCGATAGATCCTCCACCGGGCCCGTCGAGATCACCCGGAGTTCACCGGCGGCGGCGCCAAGAGTAATGCCGGAATGAAACAGCATCAGATTGATCAGTGGTCCGTGAAATCCTCGACCATCGGCAATGGCCCCAGTACCCGCGTTGAGATCTCGTCGCAGATCCTCGTGTCGATACTTCTGATGACGCAACGCGCCGGTGAGTTCCAGTTTCACCTCGCGGAGCACGTCACCGACGCAGTAGTTCGGGTCGATCGTCGCCCGCAGCGGTACAACGTTCGACATCATTCCGCCGGACCGTCTGGCAGCCTTTGTCGTGCGTCCGGACACGGGCAGACTCAGGACCACATCTCTGGTGCCGATCGTGCG
The DNA here is from genome assembly GCF_019334125.1 of Rhodococcus globerulus. Lineage (NCBI taxonomy): Bacteria > Bacillati > Actinomycetota > Actinomycetes > Mycobacteriales > Nocardiaceae > Rhodococcus > Rhodococcus globerulus. The sequence goes on along the minus strand of NZ_CP079698.1, from coordinate 759,173 downwards.
GGCCAGGAACGCGGCCAAGGCTCCGATCACTACTGACGCGGTTGTGACGTCATGAGCGTCCGCGACGATTGCGATGGTGTTTCGCAGCGCCGCAGGCACAGTTGCCGATCGGATCCGGGCCCACGACTGCGCTGGCGCCGTATTGCGTGCAAGTGACGTCCCGGACGGCTGATCAGCCATCTTCGTGTTCCAGTACTCCCGATCGCGGTTCCATCGCGTCGAACCCAGGTAGTCGGATTCGGACTGGACCAGTGCGGGGAGCGACGCTGTTTCCTGGTCGGGAACCGGTTCGTTCCGAACGGATGCGGTGTAGATCTCGGCTGTGCGATTCATCATCGACATCGCGCCGAACCCGTCGAGAGCCACGTGATGAATGCGGCTGTACCAGTAGTAACGGTCCTCCGCAAGCACGAGAACTGCCATCCGCACCAGACGATCGACGAAGGGATCCATGGGGGTGGTGTGTTCGCGGTGCATCCAATCCTGGGCTGCCGCTTCAGGCTCCGACTCTCCGCGCAGGTCCACCACGTCCAGCCGGTCATCCAGGTTCACGTCGAGCCATTGCCGTGGCGTGCCGTCCACCTCGACCAATCGGAGATACCCCGATCCGATCTCACGTCCGGTTTGCTTACTCGCCGCGGTCAGTACGGCAATGTCCAACGGTCCGTCCACATCGACGTACTGCGCAATGGTGACCGGAATTTCGGGCCTCAGCTGTTGCGCGACAAGTAAGGAAAGTTGTGAAGGGGACAGCGGGAAAGTGTCGGACATTCTTCCTCGATTGGGGCTACCTTCCACACGGATCTCCCTTGAACGAAATAGTCGTGACACACGAGCAAAAACGCACCAGTCAATAGGCCGAGCCAAGAAAGGAGCAAATGCCGAAAGCTGACAAATTGCCCACTTGAGATCTCATCGTGACTATCCGTCGCGGCGTTACCACACAGATATGAGAGCGGATCACAAATGCGGCAAAACAGGACTATCGTCCTGCATATAATGGCGAAAAGTCCCGCGGTAAACAAACTGGCGGGTCAGATACCCTCACCATAGGGCACCAAACGTCACAGGTCTTTGTGCGCCAGATCCACGGCCTCGAGCGTCAGTCGAGAATCATCGACCATGGCGCGAAGTATCCGCTGAAACCGGAATGCAAGATCACGGGCCTCTGTCGGCGGAGCAATGCAGTTCACGTAGCCGACGGCTCGGGAACTACCCGCCTGACTCGGTAGCGAGATGTACAGTTCTGGCATGTCGGCAAGTTCGAATCCGACTGGCACCCCGCCCATCACGGCCCGGAACCGTGGATGCGTGTCCATCGGCGATTGCGCAAATACCAGTGTCCTGAACAGCGGACCGTAGTCGAGTGAACGACGCTCGCCCAGCGCAGCCGCCACCGCGGACAACCGGATATCCGCGTGGATCAGCGCGTCGACAACTGCATCGTCGGTCCGCTCGATCAACCGGGTCAAACTCTCCGCGGTGTCGATGGTCAAACGAAGTACGACGTGATGGGCGTACATCGAGGCAAAGTTGTCCGGGTGCGGCGCACCATACCCTCGAAGCGGGACCCCGATCGAGACCTCCGAGGCTGAACCTCGTCGACGCAGCAATCCTGCGACGGCCGCGTGGTACACCACGAACATGCTGGTGCACATCGATGCTGCCAGCGATTCGAGCCGTCGATACAGCTGTGGGGAGATGACGACCGGCGCCGAGGAACGCTCACCTGCGAGCATAGGAAGCAAACCCAACGTCGGGGCGGGTGTCGACAACGCCTCACGCCAATACTCCAAGTTACGGGCCTGCAACCCCGCTGAATCCGGTGTCGTGTCAGCTCGCGGATCGACATCCGCCACGAGGGTCGCCGCGTCGCTGGAACCGATCAAGGCAAGAAGTTCACAAAAACTGCGATGGTGCTCGGTGAGGATTTCCTCCGAATACAGATCAGGATGCGCTGCAAAATCGACCTGAATGCCGCTCGTTTCGGAGTGCGACTGGAGCGTAACCTCCAAATCTTCGACGGGGCCCACAGACTCTAGATGCAGCACACCCCGCGCGTCGCCAAGAGTGATTCCAGATGGAAACAGATTCAATGCCAGAACCGGTGCGCGAAGCGGTTGCTGGTCGCGGTAGCGGCGGTGCCGAATCGCACCCACCAATTCGACTTTGACTGCCTGCACCAATTCACCAATTCGGCAATGCGGATCGAGCATGACGCGCAACGGCACGATATTCGACGCGCTTGCGCCGGCCACCCGCGCACTCGACGAAGTCGGCGCCGGCGTCGGAATTCGAAGAACTACATCACGAGAACCCGTCATGCGCCCGAGATACACGGCAAACGTCGCAATGAGCACCGTGGACAGGCTCACGCTCTCCGCTTCGGCGATGCCTTCGAGAGAGGCGATGACATGTCGCGGCACAGTTCCGGTTCGGACGTTGGGCAATGCCACAGCCGTCGCGGTTTCAGCCGCCAGCGACGTTCGGGTCGGCGCACCCGCAAGCGTTGCGTCCCAATACTTCTGATCCTGGATCCAGCGTTTCGACACACGGTAGCCGACCTCGGTGTCGACTGCCGTACGAGGCGAATATGGCGAATCCGGAGCCGTGTTCCGCACGGCCGCGGTGTAGATCTCGGCCGCTCGAATCATCATCGACCGGCAGCCCGCAACATCGAGCGCGATGCGATGCACTCGGGCGTACCAAATGCAGTGCTCGTCACCCAGAACGAGAATGGCCCACTGTGCCAGTTGCTCGGTCGACGGGTCCATCGGCCGAGCCGATTCGCGCTGCATCCAGTTCCGGGCCACGGTGTGTGGATCCGATTCGGTTCGGAGATCTACTACGTCGAACGAATTCGCGCCCAGCTTGCCACCATGACTCATGACAACACCCTGCGCCGGTAGCAGTGATCGGCATCCGAATTCACGGCTGGCGAGTGAACTAGCAGCTTTCAGCGTGTCGACGTCCAGTTTTCCTGCGACGTCCACGTAGTGGCTGACCGTCAGTGGAACGTCGGGCCGAGAATGCTGCGCCTCGAGAAGTTCCTGCTGCTGCGGCGAAAGAAGCGTGAGTTGACCCTGACGAGATGACCGGCGATCGCGCGAGGTTCCGAGAGCACGGTGTCTATCGGAGCTGCCTTTCACGCGGATCTCCCTTGGGATGTACGGTACGAAAACGGCAAAATGCCTTCGCTGGTAAAGATCGCGCGAACACATAACTCCGTTACCGGACATAACGCCTAACGCCGGCACCTTGGTCAGGTACCGGCGTCAGAGGGGAAAAGCATCAGTGGATCAGACTGTGAAACCCAAAGCTCGAAGCTGTTCGCGTCCGTCTTCGGTGATCTTGTCCGGGCCCCACGGCGGCAGCCACACCCAGTTGATCTTCATGTCGGTACACAGGTCGCTGCGAACCAACGCGCCGCGAGCCTGATCCTCGATCACATCGGTCAGCGGGCACGCCGCCGACGTCAGCGTCATGTCGATCGTGACAACGCCGTCGTCCTCGAAGATCCCGTACACAAGACCGAGGTCGACGACATTGATTCCCAGTTCGGGGTCGACAACGTCGCGCATGGCTTCTTCGAGTTCGTCGAGTCGTTCCGGTGAGGGCAGTGTTCCGGAACCCTGCGCGCCACCGAATTCCGCAGTGGAATCGGGATTGGGGTTCACCGGAGCGGTGGCCTCGGACTCCTGTGTTGCTTGTGTCTCGGTCATGATCCCTGTCCTCTAGTCGTGTCGACCAAATCACTGCTGTTGTCTCGAGCATTCACGGCACCACCGTCAACAATCTGGACAACTGCATCCTTGAACGCCATCCATCCGAGCAACGCGCACTTCACACGTGCCGGGTACTTCGAAACTCCCACAAAGGCAATGCCGTCACCGAGAACGTCTTCGTCGCCCTCGATCTTGCCGCGACTGCTGACCATCTCGTTGAAAGCTGCCACGGTCTCGAGCGCATCCGTGACCTTCATGCCGATGACAAGGTCGTTGAGCACCGACGTCGACGCCTGGCTGATCGAACAGCCCTGACCGTCGTACGACACGTCAGCGACGGTGTCGTCGTCCGCGATGTGCACGCGCAGTGTTACTTCGTCGCCACAGGTCGGGTTGACGTGATGAACCTCGGCGCCGAACGGCTCACGAAGGCCGCGGCCGTGCGGATGTTTGTAGTGATCGAGGATCACTTCCTGATACATCTGCTCCATACGCATGATTCAGTTCAACTCCCCTGCAACACCGAAAAATTCCTGGGCACGCTTGATCGCCGCAACCAGCACGTCGATTTCCTCAGCGGTGTTGTAGAGGGCAAACGACGCACGGGCCGTAGCCGCGACCCCGAGGCGGCGGTGCAGTGGCCAGGCGCAGTGGTGTCCGACGCGGATGGCTACACCCTCGTCGTCGAGAATCTGACCGAGATCGTGGGCATGGATGCCGTCGACGACAAACGAGATTGCGCCGCCGCGATTTTCAGCGGTCTGCGGACCCACGATGCGTAGGCCGTCGATTGTCGAGAGCTTCGCGAGTGCGGCTTCGATCAGCGCATGCTCGTGTGCGGCAATCGCATCCATTCCGACATCGCTGAGATAGCGCACCGCAGCACCGAGACCGACTACCTGCGAGACCATCTGCGTGCCTGCCTCGAACCGCTGTGGCGCCGGCGCGTACGTGCTGGCTTCCATCGTGACGGTTTCGATCATCGATCCGCCCGTGATGAACGGAGGCATCGCTGCCAACAGGTCGGCCTTGCCGTACAGAACACCGATACCGGTGGGGCCGAGCATCTTGTGACCCGAGAATGCCGCGTAGTCGACATCGAGTGCATGGAAGTCGACTGCCATGTGCGGAACCGACTGGCACGCATCGAGAACCACCAGAGCGCCGACCGCGCGGGCCCGCCGAACCAATTCCTCGACGGGCGCGATCGCGCCTGTCACGTTGGACTGATGAGTGAAGGCAACAACCTTGACGGCGTCGGTCAATTCGAGCGAATCGAGATCGATCCGGCCGTCGTCCGTGACCGCGTACCACTTCAACGTAGCGCCGGTACGCCGCGCAAGTTCCTGCCACGGAACAAGATTGGCGTGATGCTCGAGTTCGGTGATGACGATCTCGTCGCCAGGACCGACGTGCCGATCGAAGCGGTCGTCACCGAGAACGTATGTCACCAGGTTCAGCGCTTCGGTGGCGTTCTTGGTGAAGACGAGTTCGTCGGAATCAGCCCCGACGAACTCCGCGATCAAAGCTCGCGCGTCCTCGTAGGCGTCGGTAGCCTCTTCGGCCAGCTGATGAGCACCCCGGTGAACCGCTGCGTTGCACGTGGTGAGAAATTCCCGCTCGGCGTCTAGAACTTGGAGTGGCCGTTGCGACGTGGCACCGGAATCCAAGTACACCAAAGGTTTTCCGTCGCGCACCGTACGTCCCAGGATAGGGAAATCTTCCCGAATCCTGGTGACGTCGAGCTCGCGCACCGAGGTGGTCATCGCGCTTATGCTCCCTGGGTTGCTGAAGCGTCCGCTGTGAAACGAACGTAGCCGTTGGTCTCGAGCTCATCGGCCAATTCCGGTCCGCCGGACTCGACGATGCGGCCACCGACAAAGACGTGCACGAAATCGGGAGCGATGTAGCGCAGGATGCGCGTGTAGTGCGTGATCAGCAGAACGCCGCCGTTCTCGCGCTCCTTGTAGCGGTTGACGCCCTCGGAAACGGTGCGCAGCGCGTCGACGTCGAGACCGGAGTCGGTCTCGTCGAGGATCGCGATCTTCGGCTTGAGCATGCCCAGCTGAAGGATCTCGTGGCGCTTCTTCTCGCCACCGGAGAAACCTTCGTTCACCGAACGCTCGATGAACGCGGGATCGATCTCGAGCTCGTTGAGAGCTTCCTTCACTTCCTTGACCCAGTGGCGAAGCTTGGGAGCCTCGCCACGCACTGCGGTAGCGGCGGTGCGCAGGAAGTTGGACATGGAGACGCCGGGAACCTCGACGGGGTACTGCATCGCCAGGAACAGTCCGGCGCGAGCGCGCTCGTCGACGCTCATCTCGAGGACGTTCTCACCGTTGAGGGTGATGGAACCGGAAGTGACCTGGTACTTGGGGTGACCCGCGATGGCGTACGACAGCGTCGACTTGCCCGAGCCGTTGGGGCCCATGATCGCGTGCGTCTCGCCGGAGCGGACCGTCAGGTCGACACCTTTGAGGATCTGGATGGGTTCGGCGTTGGCGTCGCTGTTGGCAACCTCGACGTGCAGGTCACGAACCTCGAGGACCGAGGTGGCCGGTGTGGTGCTGTTGTCACTGGTAGACATGAAATTCCTTCAAGATGAGAAGTATCGGGGCGGTCAGGAGCCGACTGCTGCGAGTTCGGCTTCGACTGCGGCTTCGAGGCGATCGCGCACCTCGGGAACAGCGATCTTGTTGATGATCTCGTGGAAGAACCCACGTACGACCAGGCGACGTGCCTGATCCTCCGGGATGCCGCGGGCGCGCAGGTAGAACAACTGCTCGTCGTCGAAACGACCCGTAGCGCTGGCGTGTCCGGCTCCGACGATCTCGCCGGTCTCGATCTCGAGGTTCGGCACCGAGTCGGCGCGTGCACCATCGGTGAGGACGAGGTTGCGGTTGAGTTCGAAGGTGTCGGTTCCCTCGGCTGCCGCACGAATCAGAACGTCGCCGATCCACACGGTGTGCGCATCAGGCTTGCTCGAATTCGGATCGCCCTGCAGCGCGCCCTTGTAGACCACGTTGGACTTGCAGTTGGGCTGGCTGTGATCCACGAGCAGACGCTGTTCCAAGTGCTGTCCGTCGTCAGCGAAGTACACACCGAGCAGTTCGGCGTCGCCGCCTGGTCCGTCGTACTTCACCGTTGCCGAGAGACGAACGAGGTCGCCGCCGAGGCTGATCGCCGTGTGGCGAAGAACTGCATCGCGGCTGAGGCGAGCGTGATGCGACGTGACGTGCACGGCATCCTCGGCCCAATCCTGAACTGCGACGACGGTCAGGTGCGCACTGTCGCCGAGAACGAATTCGACGTTCTCCGCGAAGGTTCCGCTGCCGCGCTGATCGAGGACAACGGTCGCCTTGGCGAACTGTGCCAGACGAATCTGGGTGTGGCCGTAGGCAACTGTGTCGGCGCCTGCGCCTGTCATCGTGACGACGACGGGCTTCTCGACCTCGACCTCGGCTCCAACCGAGATGACCGTCGCTGACTCGAAGCTCGAGTATGCCTGCGCTGCAATGCGATCGGCAGGGACGCCGGCCTTGCCGAGGCGCTCGTCGTCGCGGCCGACAGTCTCGACGGTGACATCGCTACCGGCCTCGACGTCGACCGTGATCTGAGCGTTGGCAACAGCACTGCCGTCGTGCAATCCGCGCAGACGACGCAGCGGGGTGAACCGCCAGATCTCGTCACGTCCGCCGGGAACCTCGAATGCATTGACGTCGAACGAGGAGAACTGCTCACCCTTGTTCGTGATGGGTGAGCCTGTGGCTGCACCCTTTACAGGAGCGGTCGGGTTCTCCCCGACTACAGCTCCGATGACACCGGTCTCTGGCGTGGTCACTAACCCACAGCCCCTTCCATCTGAAGTTCGATAAGGCGGTTGAGCTCGAGCGCGTACTCCATCGGGAGTTCCTTCGCGATGGGCTCGACGAATCCACGGACGATGGTGGCCATGGCCTCGTCCTCGGTCAGACCACGGCTCATCAGGTAGAAGAGCTGATCGTCGCTGACCTTGGAAACAGTGGCCTCGTGGCCCATCGTGACGTCGTCCTCGCGGATGTCGACGTACGGGTAAGTGTCGCTGCGGCTGATCTGGTCGACCAGTAGAGCGTCACACTTGACGGTCGACTTGGAACCGTGGGCACCCTTGTTGACCTGCACCAGACCGCGGTACGACGCGCGTCCACCGCCACGGGCGACGGACTTGCTGATGATGGTGGACGACGTGTGCGGAGCCAGGTGGAGCATCTTGGCGCCGGTGTCCTGGTGCTGTCCCTCGCCCGAGAATGCGACGGAGAGAACTTCACCGCGGGCGTATTCGCCCATCAGCCATACGGCCGGGTACTTCATGGTGACCTTGGAACCGATGTTGCCGTCGATCCACTCCATGGATCCGCCGGCTTCGACCTTGGTGCGCTTGGTGACCAGGTTGTAGACGTTGTTGGACCAGTTCTGGATGGTTGTGTAGCGGCAGTGGCCGCCCTTCTTCACGATGATCTCGACAACTGCCGAGTGCAGTGAATCGGACTTGTAGATCGGCGCGGTGCAACCTTCGACGTAGTGCACGGAGGCGTTCTCGTCGACGATGATCAGGGTGCGCTCGAACTGACCCATGTTCTCGGTGTTGATGCGGAAGTACGCCTGCAGCGGGATGTCCACGTGGACTCCCGGCGGGACGTAGATGAACGAGCCACCGGACCACACCGCGGTGTTCAGCGCGGAGAACTTGTTGTCGCCGGCCGGGATGACCGATCCGAAGTACTCCTTGAACAGCTCCGGGTGCTGCTTGAGACCGGTGTCGGTGTCGAGGAAGATGACGCCCTGCTGCTCGAGATCCTCACGGATCGAGTGGTAGACGACCTCGGACTCGTACTGAGCGGCAACACCGGCAACAAGGCGCTGCTTCTCCGCCTCGGGGATGCCGAGCTTGTCGTACGTGTTCTTGATGTCCTCGGGCAGGTCTTCCCACGACTCGGCCTGCTTCTCGCTGGACCGGACGAAGTACTTGATGTTGTCGAAGTGGATACCTTCGAGGTCGCTGCCCCAGTTCGGCATCGGCTTCTTGTCGAAGGTACGCAAAGCCTTGAGGCGGATGTCGAGCATCCACTCCGGCTCGCTCTTCTTCGCGGAAATATCCCGCACGACAGCCTCGGAGAGTCCGCGCTGTGCGCTGGCTCCGGCTACGTCGGAATCGGACCAGCCGTAGCCGTAGTGACCGAGGGACGCGATGGCCTCTTCCTGCGATAGCGGCTCGGTGCCTGCAGCTGCAGTGGTAGTCGCCTGGTCTGATGTGACGGTCATGCGAGCTCCTTCCGGAGTCTTGTTACTTGACGGCTGCTCCGCAGCGACGAGGGCTGAATTCGACGCGAGGAACATTTCTGACTGTGAAGAACTAGCGAAAAACTTTGGGAACTAGCGGATCGGGAGGTTTCATCTACTCCCGTTCGATACGAGGGGAACGTGTGTCGTGCAGGCGCAGTCACCGTTCGCGATGGTGGCCAAACGCTGAACGTGCGTGCCGAGCAGTTGCCGGAACGCTTCCTGTTCCGCGTCACACAGTTCCGGAAACTCCTCTGCCACATGGGAAACCGGGCAGTGGTGCTGGCAGATCTGCACGCCGTTACCCACCGGCCTGGTCGACGCGGCAAATCCGACGGCGCTGAAAGCGTCAGCAATGGCATCTGCCGTCTCCGCAACGGCGCCGAGGTCGGCGGGATCTGCCGGTTCGACATCTCCCACAATTGCCTGGACCCGCCGCTTGGCGAATTCCTCGATCGCGGCGTCTCCACCGATTTCGCGGAGTTGGCGCATTGCTGCCCCGGCAAGATCGTCGTACGCGTGACCGAGACGCCCACGTCCAGTGGCGGTGATCTGAAATTGCTTGGCCGGACGCCCGCGTCCACGCTGACGGAGCGACGACGCGGATGCGGCGCGGGCTTCACCGGACTCGATCAACGCGTCCAGGTGACGCCTGACACCGGCCGCACTCAAACCGAGTCGCGTGCCGATTTCGGAGGCTGTAATGGGCCCTTCTTCGAGGAGTAGTTTGACCACCGCTGCCCGAGTCTGGCCTTCGACACCCACCGCTACCGGCATTACGACAGGACTCTGCGAGGCAGCTGCAGTGGACTGACCTGCAGCTTCCTTGCTTTGAGTGCGAGTCGCATTTCTTTTCACAACACAAGTGTGACGGAATTCTTTTCGCAGGTCTACTAAGGGCAACCTGCATTACATTTGGGAATAGGCGGACTGCCCGCATTGTTCACAGTTGTCCGAGCCCTGCGCACGAGCCGCTAGGCTTCCTGGGTGCCGCAGACCCCCACGCAGAAGACGACCGCGCAGTCGACCCGCGCGATCCTGCTGGACAAGCCGAAACAACTTGTCCTCTCCACCCTCGGTGTCCGGCCGTTCGGATCCAAGCCCCGGCAATCCGTGATGGCGACGCTGCACGGCGACGAGGACGAGCGCCCCGGCCTGAACGAGAAGGAGACCGCTCAGCTTCGCGGAATCAGGCGTTTCGGCGCGACAGGCACCGTGTTGATGGCGGTTGGCGCACTCGGTGCGGGTGCGCAGCCTGTACTCCAGAATCCGACGGCCGGACTACGGGTGCTGAGTCTCCCCGGACGAATGCCGACTGTCTCGTTGACGATGACAATGACCGGAACTGTTCTGGTTGTCCTGGCGTGGCTCATGTTGGGCCGATTTGCCGTCGGTGATCTGCGAACTCGCGCCGGCGCGCCGCGCCGCATGAGCAGATCACAACTGGACCGCACGCTGTTGCTGTGGATTTTGCCGCTGACCGTCGCACCGCCGATGTTCAGTCGCGATGTGTATTCGTACCTGGCGCAGAGTGAGATCGCGGCACGCGGACTCGATCCGTATCTCATCGGCCCCAAAGCCGCGCTCGGCGTCGATCACGTGCTCACCAGAACTGTTCCGACGATCTGGCGTGACACCCCGGCACCGTACGGACCGTTCTTTCTGTGGCTTGGACGCGGCATCAGTTCGCTGACCGGCGACAACATCGTTGCCGGAATCTTCCTTCATCGCCTGCTCGTTCTGGTGGGCGTTGCGTTGATCGTGTGGGCCCTGCCCCGCTTGGCCAAGCGGTGCGGTGTCTCTGCGGTCAGCTCCCTGTGGCTCGGCGCCGCCAATCCCCTCCTGCTGTTCCATCTGGTTGCCGGCATTCACAACGAAGCCCTGATGCTCGGTCTCATGCTCGCCGGAATCGAGGTCGCGCTGCGCGCGGTCGAAGGCGCCGGCCCGATCCGAGGTCGCTCGCTTGCTCTGTTGATAGCCGGTTCCGGCCTCATCGCGTTATCGGCGACCGTAAAGATCCCGTCCTTGCTTGCACTCGGTTTTGTCGGAATGGCGTTGGCCCGCCGGTGGGGCGGAACCTGGAAGTCCTTCTTCTCGGCGGCGCTGCTGCTCGCCGGCGTGACCGTTGTCGTGATCGGCGTCATCAGCGTCGCCAGTGGCTTGGGTATGGGTTGGATCAACACGCTCAACACCGCAACAGCCGTGCGAAGCTGGATGTCGATACCCACGCTTCTTGGCGTCGGGACCGGATTGGCCGGAGTGCTTCTCGGACTCGGCGACCACACGACGGCGATTCTCACCATCACCCGCCCGATCGCATATCTGGTCGCAGTGCTGATCACGGCCAGAATGATGGTGTCCGTCTACATGGGACGCCTCCATCCCGTCGGCGGGCTCGGAATCGCCCTCGGCGCGATCGTGCTGCTCTTCCCGGTTGTCCAACCGTGGTACCTGCTCTGGGCGATACTCCCGCTCGCAGCCTGGGCAACCGCTCCGATATTCCGCGTCCCTGCCGTGGTGTTCACGTCGATCGTGAGCGTCATGCTCATGTCGAACGGCGCCGAATACCTGCCGTTCATGATCGTCCAAGCGGTCGTCGCGACGATCATCACCGCTTTTGCGTTGATCTACGTCACCCGGAATTCCCTGCCCTGGCGTAGTGAGAAACCAGTAGCGGAAATCACGAAAACCAGACCAGTGGACGAAGGCAACTCTGCCGGGGCTTACGCTGATTCTCCGTGACCTCGAGTGCAACAAGATCGTCGACGCCTGCCGTGCGGATAGAAGGCGTCGTCAAATCGTTTGACGGTGTTCGTGCCGTGGACGGTATCGATCTCACCGTTGAAACCGCGCAGGTCGTTGCCCTTCTCGGCCCCAACGGCGCTGGTAAGACCACTACGGTCGAGATGTGTGAAGGCTTTGTCACCCCTGATTCCGGAACGGTCCGAGTACTCGGACTGGACCCGATCGCCGATTCCGGTGAAGTTCGTTCGCGGATCGGCGTCATGCTCCAAGGCGGCGGCGCGTACCCCGGCTCCAAAGCCGGCGAAATGCTCGACCTCGTGGCCTCGTACTCCGCTGATCCTCTCGATCCCACCTGGCTTCTGTCCAAGCTCGGATTGACCGACGCACGGCGAACTCCGTATCGACGGTTGTCCGGTGGCCAGCAACAACGGCTGTCGTTGGCCTGTGCACTGGTAAGCCGACCGGAACTTGTCTTCCTCGACGAACCGACTGCAGGCCTCGACGCCCAGGCCCGTCTCCTCGTGTGGGAGTTGATCGATGCGTTGCGCCGCGACGGCGTCAGCATTCTCCTGACCACTCACCTCATGGACGAAGCTGAGGCACTGGCCGACGAGTTGGTCATCATCGACCACGGCCGCATCGTCGCATCGGGCACTCCCGCCGAAGTCACCAGCAAGGGAGCCGAGGGTCAATTGCGACTGACCACGATGTCCGGACTGAGTGTCGATTCACTTGCACTGTCCCTCGCCGGGGAATTCCGAGTGAGCGAAGCCAATCCGGGGACATACTTGATCGAAGGCTCGATCGAACCGTCGACGGTGGCGACGGTGGCAACATGGTGTGCCGAACAAAATGTCCTGATCAATGACATTCGCGTCGATCAACGTAGTTTGGAAGACGTCTTCCTCGAATTGACGGGTCGTGATCTGCGGGGATGACGGGAAACAAGGTCGTGAACAAAGCCGTGTCGAATAGCCAGAACAATGCTTCGGCGAACAGCGCCCGGGACCGACGGTTGGCTGACAATCGCTTCGAGCCCGGTACGTTCTCCCCCGATCCTCGCCCCAACTCCGCGGCGAAGATGATGGCGGCTCAGACCAAGCTCGAATTGACGTTGTTGCTGCGCAACGGCGAGCAGTTACTGCTGACGATGCTGATTCCCATCACGCTGCTGATCGGACTGTCCCTCCTGCCCCTGGGCGATCTGGGCGATTCAAGGGTCAGCAAAGTATTGCCCGGCGTCATGATGGTGGCGGTGATGTCCACCGGATTCACCGGGCAGGCAATCGCAGTGGGCTTCGACCGCCGATACGGCGCACTCAAACGTCTTGGCGCTACACCACTTCCGCGGTGGGGAATCATCGCCGGCAAGAGCGCAGCCGTCATCATCGTCGTGGCATTGCAATCGGTCATACTCGGCCTGATCTCCCTGGCGCTTGGTTGGCGCCCGACGCCGACGGAACTGGCGATCGGCGCGGTGGTCATCGCGCTGGGAACCGTTACCTTCACCACACTCGGACTGCTCCTCGGCGGCACATTGCGTGCGGAAATCGTTCTGGCACTTGCCAATGTCCTGTGGTTTGTGATGGCAGGCATCGGCAGTGTCGGACTGATCAGCGAAGACATCCCCGACGCGCTGCACACCTTGGTACGCCTGGTTCCGTCCGGCGCCTTGGCCCATGCACTCGACTCGGCCCTCGCGTCCTCGATGGACTGGTTCTCGATCGTCGTGCTGCTCGTCTGGGCTGTGATCGGCGGAGCCTGCGCCGCACGGTGGTTCAAATTCACGTGAGCATTTCGCGGAAGGCACTCCGGATAGCCGGCGCAACCAGTGCGCTGATGCTACTTGCTGCCGTTCCGTCAACCGCGTCGTTGCCGACTGCGGGCCCGCTGGCACCGGCCAATCCCTACCTCGGTCCGGTCGGCACAGCAACGATGCACGGCGACGCCGGTTCGTCCGACGTCACGCCCCTCCCAGGGCCGGGCATCGAACCTCACGAAGTCACCGCGTTTCCTCTGATGTCGGCGTGCCCGACAATCTTGCAAGGTTCCGACGGCCTGATCGTCTCTCTGTGCACCACGATGCTCGGTCAGATCCCGACCATTCACCTCATCGATCCCAAGGCCGAGGCGTCACCGTTCGGCCGATCCGTCGCGCAGTTGCCCCTGGCTAAGGGCAGCCTGCTCGGTGGCGTCTACGCATACCTCGACCACGAGAACCGACTGGTTGCCGTCGACGGCAATCGTCAACTCGTTCGCATCGCGCATGCTCAGAACCCCGACGGAACCTGGCGTCTGGAACTCTCCGACGTCATCGACCTCTCCGGGGTTGTCGCAGCCGACGACAATGTCACCGGGCTGGCGCCGGACTGGACCGGCAATGTTTGGTTCGCGACCGGCCACGGCACCGTCGGCGTTGTCGGCACCGATCGAATCGCTCACACCATCGACCTCCCCGAAGGCGAACAGGTTCAGAACAGTATTTCCACCTCGCCCACGGGAACGGCCGTCGCCACCACTCATGCGCTGTACCAACTCAGCCGCAAGGGCGACGATATCGCCGTCGATTGGCGTCAGCCGTACGACCGCGGCCCCGCGAGGAACCCTGGCCAGTTGAGTTGGGGAACAGGATCGACACCCACGTACTTCGGGCCGTCGACGGGCAGTGATTTTGTCACGATCGTCGACAACGCTCACCCGACCGTCAGCGTCCGGGTCTATCGGTCAGATACGGGTGCTGAAGTGTGCTCCCAACCCGTCCTGACCGCAGCCGGCAAGGACGGCTCACCGAGCGGCAGCGAGAACTCCCCCATTGCGATCGGCCACTCCATCTACGTAGCCGGCACCTACGGGTATCCGTATCCGACCACACCGGAAGGCGCCGGTCCTGCGGTTCCAGCCACCGCACCATTCAACGGCGGAATGACCCGGGTCGACATCGATCCGGTTGGCTGTCATGTTGTGTGGGACAACACGATTCGAAGCTCCGCAGTCCCGCATCTATCCACGGCTGACGACAACATCTACACAGTGACGCGCAACGGCTCAGCCGACACGACGCCACTCGACGGGTACTCCTTTGCCGTCATCGACTCGAAGGACGGAACCCAGATTGGGTCCACAACGATGCCGGCCACCGCGGTGCACGACACCCTGCAGATGTCGGCCCTCATCACCGCGTCCGGCGAGTACTTCCAGGGAACGATCTCCGGAATTGTGCGCGTTCGCGCGTACTGACTCAGGACACCGAAGACCCCTCCGCCGCGCTCGACACCTATCCCATTCACATCAGCAGGATTGAGCGCGTCGGCTTTGACAGCAGTATCAAACCGGCTGGGATGCGAACGCGTCGGGCCGGTGGGCAATCACTGCACATGCATCTGTTCGTGTGCCAGGCTCAGACCATGGTCTGGTATCAGAGATTCATGCCGCCCGACGCCAAAGAGTTGGGTGCAATCGCACACGGTCCGAGGCTGTTGGCCCAAGTGGAAGGCGTGACTGTGGGGCTACGGTCGATTGTGGCCTACACATCGGGGCTCGAACTCGCAATTGTCGTGGTCGCCAAAGGCGTTCACGCTGACGCGCTACTACGTCAATACACAGCGCCGGCGATCACCGATCCTGAAACCGGCCGACGCCGACCCGGCGAGACGCATGGGAGACCTTTACGGTTGAGAGCTCTCGAGGACTCGGTGCTTCAACCCATTCGGCACAGAGATGGCCAGGGATACGAGAACTCCGAGATGCAGCAGCGCGAGTACCTATTTGAGCTGACGCCATTGCCTGACGCAGAGGATCTACCCCTCATCGCAGAGTGGCCAGAGATCGGTCTCGGACCTGTCACTACTCACCTGAAGCTGCCTCCACCCGCCGTACTGGCGGCAGCGATCATTCCACTGCCGTAGTCCCTGAGAGACCGGCGATTCGACCTGCTCCTCGACTGTCACAGGTCGGCGATGATCGAGATCCTCAGATCCGCCGCATCACCGAAACAACTTTGCCCAATATGGTTGCGTGGTCGCCGTCCATGACCTGGTATGCCGAGTTGCGGGGCTCGAGATAGACGTGGCCGTTACGGCGTCGGAGCACCTTCACCGTGGCCTCACCGTCGATCATCGCGGCCACTATCTCGCCCGAATGGGCCTCGTCCTGACGGCGCACCACCACAACATCGCCATCGCAGATCGCGGCGTCCACCATCGACTCGCCGCGCACTCGCAGCCCGAACACAGTTCCGGAGCCGACAAGTTCGCGCGGGAGTTCCAATACCTCGTCAGTGTGTTCTTCGGCGAGAATCGGTGCACCGGCCGCGATATCGCCGACCACCGGCACCTCGACACTGTTGTTCGACGAACCCCCCTTGATTCCGACCAGGAAGGGCCGGACGTCCAGTTGCCGAGCCATCGCCGTGCCCCGGCGGAGGAATCCCTTTTCCTCGAGGCTCTTGAGGTGTTTGGATACCGACGACGTCGACCGCAGACCTACCGCGTCCCCGATTTGCCGGGTGCTCGGCGTGGATCCGTTTGTGGTCACCCAGTCCCGGATTGTGGCGAGAATCTGCTGCTGGCGGAACGGGAGGGTGGAGGCGTCGAGGCCACCGAACATGTCGAGTTCGTCGTAATGCGTCACTCGGAGAATCGTAGTGAGGGGTGCCGACAGTCTTCTGCAGTAGGGCGGGCTGCCCCAACGACACGCTGTAGTTGTTGGGGAACTACCATCGTTGGCGTGGTGAATCGTGTGTATGCCGGATTTTTGAGCTTGGTGGATCGCCTGCCTCTCCCCTCGCTGAAGACGCAGAAGATCATCGCGTTCATCGTGATCTTGACCCAGGGCGGTATTGCTGTCACAGGTGCGGTTGTGCGTGTGACTGCGTCGGGGCTGGGTTGCCCGACCTGGCCGCAGTGCTTCCCGGGCAGTTTTGTTCCGGTCGGCCATGGTGAGGTCGCGATCATCCATCAGGTTGTGGAGTTCGGAAACCGGCTGCTGACCTTTGTGGTTGTGATTGTCGCGGCTGCGATCGTCCTGGCTGTGACGCGTGCGCGTCGTCGCCGCGAGGTTCTGGTGTACGCGTGGATGATTCCGCTCGGCACGGTCATTCAGGCAATCATCGGGGGAATTACCGTCCTCACAGGGTTGCTGTGGTGGACGGTTGCTATACACCTGGTTGCGTCGATGCTGATGGTGTGGATCGCGACGGTTATGTACGCGAAGATCGCCGAACCTGATGACGCGACCACGCTGATCGTGATGCCGAAGCCGCTGCGCTGGCTCGCGGCACTGAGTGGTGTGGCTCTTGCCGGAGTTCTGGTCGCGGGAACGCTCGTGACGGGTGCCGGCCCGCATGCCGGCGACAAGAGTCTTGACCGGACGGTTCCCCGCCTCGAAGTCGAGATCGTCACCCTGGTTCATCTGCATTCACAACTACTGGTCGGCTATCTGGCCTTGGTCGTCGGTTTGACGTTCGGCCTTTATGCGGTCGGAACATCCGCTGCCGTGAAGAAACGCCTGCATGTTCTGCTGGTCCTGATTGTTGCTCAGGCGCTGATCGGCGTTGTTCAGTACTTCACCGATGTACCGCAGATCCTCGTGATCCTGCATGTCGCGGGTGCCGGTCTGTGCACGGCAGCAACGGCGGCGGTGTGGGCAGCCGGAAAGGTCAGACAAGACGTTCCGGCAGCATCCGCAGTAGCGGCCTGAAACCACCTAGCGGTCAGCGAACCATCCGCTCCCTTGCGGTGTCGCGTCGCTTCCCCACTGGCACGGACGTAGTGGCCTCAGCCAACCCCATGACGGGCATGTTCACGTAGACCGATTCGTGCTGCCCGCTTCCGACGCGGTATGTCTCGTGATAGACGCCCACATCGCCGCTCTTGCCGACGCGCCGGTTGAATGCCCTCCAAGCCGGCAAGTGTGGATCGTTCGGGTTCTTCGCGAACGCTTCGAGGTCGTCGAAGCTTCGCCAGTACTGGATCACGGTAATCGTGCGCCCACCCCAGGACATTCGTGCCCCGAGCATCCCCTTGTCCGGCGATCGCTGCAGTTCTCGAAGCATTCGAGGCATCGCAACAAACGCGCCGATCCACTTGTGGATCTTCCAGAGCTTGTTGAACCTCATGCCGATGATGAACACCACGAACTGGTCGTCGATGGCCGCGGTATATCGGCCGTTCTGCACTTGATGTCGATTCATGAGAACCCTTCCATCGCAGTTTGATGTTGCCTCGATACGGATAGTGGCACTATCTATAATGGATAGTGCTACTATCCGAACGTGAAGTCAAGGGCAAATCTGTGAGGATCTCCGAACTCAGCGCCCGAAGCGGCGTATCAATCGCTTCGATCAAGTACTACCTGCGTGAGGGCCTGCTCACCAGCGGTCAACAATCAGCCACCAATCAGGCCGACTACGGCGACTACCACGTGAGGCGCCTACGACTGATTCGTTCCCTGATCGATATCGGAGGTCTGTCGATATCGAAAGTTCGAGCCACGTTGGCTGCGACGGAAGACGAGACAACCCCGATGCACGATGCATTCGGGGCGGTGATGCACGGACTCGACGAAATTCCGACCGGCGACCTGTCCGCCGATGTCCTGGCGGCGTACGACGAGGTGCAGGTGTGGCTGAGGCACAGGAATTGGAAAATCGAGGATGACGCTCCGGCGCCGTACCGACTCGCGGAACTCGTCGCGACTCTGCGCCGGTTCGGCTTCCCGGCAGCGGTATCGGATTTCGACAACTCCGCAGACTTCGTCGAGAGAACAGCCGAAGCCGAAGTTCACTACGCTCGATCCATGCCGGATCGCACCGCTGCCGTCGAGACCATGCTCATCGGGACGGTGATCTACGAGCGAGCTCTAGTCGAAGTGCGGCGGCTTGCGCTCGAAGCTGCCAGTTTCCGACTTGACGAAACCAACTAGATAGACCAATTGCGGCGAAGTTCCTGCCATCAGCTGCCGGAATTCGCCGCAATCAGGTTGTTCAGGCGCCGTTGCGGGCCTTCGGGAAGCGCGTCTGGTGGGCAACCCACCCGGCCATCTTCTTGAAGTGGCCGTCGGCCGGCGTGACGATGCTGGTCAGTTCACGTTCCCACTCGGCAACGGTGACGTTGTCGAAGGACGCGACGACGGCATTTGCCGTAGCAAGATCCTTGACCACCTGGTCGCCGAGAATGCCGTCGGCACCCACGAGAGTGATGCGCACTCCAACAACGCCGACGGGCTGAATGACGGCGCTCGCGGTGCCGCCATGTTCGGCGACGAACTTGGTGATCGCTTTGACCGTCGACTTCGGAAGTTCCGGCGCGGTCGCGGACGGTGTGGCGTCCGACTTCTCGGTATCGGTGCTCATAGCTCGACAATACTGGTCGGTAGTCCGGCCGCAACATGAGGCATGGCCTGAGTTGACGCGACCTCAGGTGTAGAACAGACAAGATGCGAGCCATCTATGTTTCCGAGACCGGCGGACCAGACGTTCTCACGCTGTCCGAACAACCCGAGCCCACGATCGGTGCACACGATCTCCTTGTCCGCACCGAAGCCATCGGCATCAACTTCATCGACACGTACTTCCGAATGGGCATGTATGCACGGGATCTCCCCTACATCCCCGGCGACGAGGGAACCGGGATCGTCGAGGCAGTCGGCTCCGAGGTAACGGAGTTCACTGTCGGCGAGCGGGTGGCATGGGCGGCAGCAACCGCAAGCTACGCCGAAAAGGTGGCTGTCGCGTCCACTGTTGCGGTAAAGGTTCCCGACGGCGTCCCTGCGCCGGTTGCCGCGTCAGCACTCCTGCAAGGCATGACCGCGCATTACCTCTCCAAGTCCACGTATCCGATCCAGCCGGGTGACACGGTGCTTGTGCACGCCGGTGCCGGCGGCGTCGGATTGATCCTCACGCAGATGGCAGTGAGTCTCGGCGCCAGGGTCATCACGACGGTGTCGTCAGATGCCAAAGAGCAACTGTCCCGCGAGGCCGGTGCGTCGGAGGTTTTGCGATACGAGGACGACATTGCGGCCCGGGTACGTGAGTTGACCGACGGTGAAGGTGTCGCGGTGGCCTACGACGGGGTGGGTGCAACGACGTTCGATGCAAGCCTGGCGTCGGTACGAATCCGCGGGACCGTCGCGTTGTTCGGGGCTGCCAGTGGCGCTGTGCCGCCGGTTGATCCGCAGCGGCTCAACAGCTCGGGTTCACTGTTCCTGACACGGCCGACGTTGGCTCATCACATTCGTACGCCGGAGGAGTTGCGGTGGCGGGCCGGCGACGTCTTCGACGCCATCGCTGCGGGCACCTTGAAGATTCGGGTGGGTGCGCAGTATGCGCTGGCAGATGCTGCCCAGGCTCATCGTGATCTGGAAGGCCGGGCAACTACGGGATCGATCGTGCTGATTCCGTAGGTTCGTGACTGCAGGCGGTCAGCTGAACATTTCGCTGATCGTCTGCAGTCCCAGCACCGAGTCGATGGCCAGGCCCACGAACAACACGGACAGGTAGTTGTTGGACTGCAAGAACAGCTTGAGTGGCTTGACCTCTGCGCCGCCGCGGACTCCGCGGTACAGCTGGTGAGCGAGGAGCAAGAACCAGGCACCGGCCAGCAGAGCAACGATCGCGTAGACGAGACCGGCTGCGGGAACGAGGATCAGGCTGGTGACAACCATTGCCCAGCTGTAGAACAGGATCTGCTTGGTGACGTGCTCTTCGGTGGCGATGACCGGGAGCATCGGGACGCCGGCAGCCTTGTAGTCCTCTTTGTAACGCATCGCGAGAGCCCACGTGTGGGGCGGCGTCCAGAAGAAGATGATCAGGAACAGAACAAACGGTTCCCAGCTGAGCGAACCGGTAACAGCGGCCCAACCGACCAAGACGGGCATGCAGCCTGCGGCGCCGCCCCAGACGACGTTCTGCCACGTACGACGCTTGAGCACCATGGTGTAGATCAGGACGTAGAACGCGATGGTGATGACAACGAGGACACCGGCCAGCAGGTTGGCGCGCCACCACAGCCACGCGAACGACGCCAGTCCGAGCGCAAGACCGAAGACCAGCGCGTTGCGCGTCGGGACGGCTTCTCGGGCCAGCGGGCGCTTGGCAGTGCGCTTCATGACCTTGTCGATATCCGCGTCGACGACGCAGTTGAGGGAGTTCGCGCTCGCGGCGCCCATCCATCCACCGAACAAGGTGCTCAGCACCAACCACAGGTCGACATTTCCGCGATCAGCCATGAGCATCGCCGGAATTGTTGCCACCAGGAGCAATTCGATGACTCGCGGCTTCGTGAGCGCGATGTAAGCCAGAACCTTCCCCATTGCGCGACCCAGAACGGTGTTCTGATTGGTCGCCCGCGGGGCTGCTCCGGGGCTGCCGAAGCCATGTCCGCTCGGCTGTTGCCCTGTCCGCACGTTCTCTCCTTGCACCACGCGTTACCGCACTATCTCTTCACGACACACTGCTGACACTTCTCTGGACTATCGCATTTGCTACTACGGACGATGGTAGACCGCGGTCATCGTGGAACCGAATCGACCCGGACAGCCAGGACCATTAGGCTAGGTGACGCAGCGGAGGGACACCTCTCCCTCGCAATCCACGTACACAATGTCAGGAGACATCTGCCAGTGTCGATCACAGACGAGATCCACGTCCTCACACAGCCAGTCCACCCCTCGGACTGGACCGACCTGGACACGAAGGCTGTCGATACCGCCCGCGTGCTCGCCGCCGATGCGGTTCAGAAGGTCGGCAACGGCCACCCCGGAACCGCAATGAGCTTGGCGCCGTTGGCATATACCTTGTTCCAGCGTGTCATGCGCCACGATCCGTCGGATGCGGAATGGGTCGGGCGCGACCGCTTCATCCTCTCCTGTGGCCACTCTTCTCTGACGCTGTACACGCAGCTCTACCTCTCGGGTTACGGCCTCGAACTGGCAGACCTCGAAGCTCTCCGCACGTGGGGCGCCCTCACACCTGGTCACCCGGAGTTCGGTCACACTGTCGGCGTCGAGATGACGACGGGTCCGCTGGGCCAGGGCCTCGCGTCCGCAGTCGGCATGGCAATGGCTGCTCGTCGTGAGCGTGGATTGTTCGATCCGGAAACCCCGGTCGGCTCCTCCCCCTTCGACCATCACATCTACGTGATCGCGTCCGACGGTGACATCGAGGAAGGCGTCACGTCCGAGGCGTCGTCGCTTGCGGGTGTCCAGGAACTGGGCAACCTCATCGTCTTCTACGACGACAACAAGATCTCCATCGAGCACGACACTACGATCGCTCTCGGCGAAGACGTCGGCAAGCGCTACGAGGCATACGGCTGGCACGTTCAGCATGTCGAGGGTGGCGAAAACGTCTCCGGCATTCTCGACGCAGTCGCTGCGGCCAAGGCCGTCGTCGATCGCCCGTCGATCATTCTTCTTCGCACGATCATCGGTTTCCCCGCTCCGAAGAAGATGAACACCGGAGACGTTCACGGCTCCGCTCTCGGTGCCGACGAAGTTGCAGCGGTCAAGGAAGCTCTCGGCTTCGATCCGGCCAAGTCGTTCGACGTCGATGCCGACGCATTGGCTCACGCCCGTGAGGTCGTCTCGCGCGGAGCCGACGCGCACAAGGCGTGGCAGGTCGAGTTCGACGCTTGGGCGTCGCGTGAGTCCGAGCGCAAGGAACTGTTCGACCGCTTGTTCGCCGGTGAGTTCCCCGCCGGTTGGGCCGACGCTCTCCCGACGTACGAACCCGATGCCAAGGGCGTCGCAACTCGTAAGGCTTCCGGTTCAGCGCTTAACGCACTCGGCCCGATCCTGCCCGAGTTGTGGGGCGGCTCCGCTGACCTCGCCGGCAGCAACAACACCACCATCAAGGGTGCAGACTCCTTCGGTCCGTACTCCATCTCCACCAACGACTGGAACGCAAAGCCGTACGGCCGCACGCTCCACTTCGGTATCCGTGAGCACGCGATGGGCTCGATTCTCAACGGCATCGCGCTGCACGGCCCGACCCGCCCCTATGGCGGAACGTTCATGGTGTTCTCCGACTACATGCGTCCGGCTGTTCGACTCGCCGCTCTCATGAAGACGGCTGTCACCTACGTGTGGACCCACGACTCCATCGGACTCGGCGAAGACGGCCCGACGCACCAGCCGGTCGAGCACCTTGCTGCTCTGCGCGCCATCCCGAACCTGTCCGTTGTCCGTCCGGGTGACGCCAACGAGACGTCGTTTGCCTGGCAGGCCGCCCTCGAGCACAAGACGGGCCCGACCGCTCTGGCACTTACCCGCCAGGACGTCCCGGTTCTCGAAGGCACCAAGGAAAAGGCAGCCGAGGGCGTCAAGCGCGGTGCATACGTGCTCGCCGATGCCGCCAACGGTGCTCCCGAGGTCATTCTGCTGGCCACCGGTTCCGAACTGCACCTCGCAACCGAGGCTCGCGAAACCCTCGAAGCTCAGGGCGTCGCAACGCGTGTTGTGTCGGTTCCGTGCCTCGACTGGTTCCTCGAGCAGGATCAGGCATACCGCGACGAGGTCATTCCTCCGGCCGTGCGTGCCCGCGTATCCGTCGAAGCCGGTATCGCAATGCCGTGGTGGCGCATTCTCGGCGACGCCGGCCAGGCCGTCTCGCTCGAGCATTACGGCGCTTCCGCCGATTACAAGACTTTGTTCCGGGAGTTCGGCATCACCGCCGACGCGACTGTCGAAGCCGCGCAGCGCTCCCTCGCCGCTGTGAAGGGATGATCTCGATGACACAGAATGTGAACACCGAAAAGCTGTCCGCCGCAGGCGTTTCCATCTGGCTTGACGATCTTTCGCGAGATCGCATCCAGTCCGGAAACCTGCAGAACCTGATCGACACCAAGTCCATCGTGGGTGTCACCACCAACCCGTCGATCTTCCAGGCAGCCCTGTCCAAGGGTTCGGACTACGACGCGCAGGTCCGCGAGTTGGCCCAGCGCGGCGCCGATGTCGACGCCACCATCACGGCGGTCACCACCGACGACGTGCGCGCAGCGTGCGACATCCTGGCTCCGCAGTTCGAGGCGTCGAACGGCGTCGACGGCCGCGTGTCCATCGAGGTTGATCCTCGCCTGGCACACGACACCGACGCGACTGTCGCGCAGGCCATCGAACTGCACAAGATCGTCGATCGCCCGAACGTCCTCATCAAGATCCCCGCGACGCTGGCCGGCATTCCCGCCATCGCCAAGGTGATCGGTGAAGGCATCAGCGTCAACGTCACGTTGATTTTCTCGGTCGAGCGCTACGAAGCCGTCATGGGTGCATACCTCGACGGTCTGGAGACCGCGAAGGCTGCGGGCCGCGACATCTCGTCCATCGAGTCGGTGGCGTCGTTCTTCGTTTCCCGCGTGGATTCCGAGATCGACAACCGCCTCACGGCGATCGGCACGCCGGAGGCTCTCGAGCTTCGCGGCAAGGCTGCACTCGCAAATGCTCGTCTGGCATACAACGCATACCAGCAGGTCTTCGAGGTGCAGCCGCGCTTCCAGGGACTCCTGGCTGACGGCGCCAAGGCCCAGCGTCCGCTGTGGGCGTCGACGGGCGTGAAGAACCCTGACTACCCGGACACTCTCTACGTCACGGAGTTGGTTGCGCCCAACACGGTCAACACCATGCCGGAGAAGACGCTCGACGCACTTGCCGACCACGGTGAGATCACGGGCGACACCGTCTCGGGCACCGCTCAGGAGTCGCAGGCAGTGTTCGATCAGCTCGCAGCCGTCGGCATCGATCTCGCGGACGTGTTCAATGTCCTCGAGACCGAGGGTGTCGACAAGTTCGAGGTGTCGTGGAACGAGTTGCTCGACGCGACTGCCGAGCAGCTCCGCGCAGCAACCCAGAAGAGCTGAGCCTGTGAGCGATTCCGCGGCGGCATCAGATTGGGTCAACCCCCTCAGAGACAGCACGGACAAACGTCTTCCGCATATTGCCGGGCCTTGTGCCCTGGTGATTTTCGGGGTCACCGGTGACTTGGCGCGGCGCAAGCTGATGCCGGCCATCTACGACCTTGCCAACCGAGGGCTGCTGCCGCCCGGATTCGCTCTGGTCGGGTTCGCCCGGCGCGACTGGACTGACGCAGACTTCGCACAGGTAGTTCTGGACGCGGTCAAGGACGGTGCTCGCACCAAGTTCCGGCAGAGCGTGTGGGAGCGGCTGGCGGACGGCATCCGATTCGTCAAGGGCAACTTCGACGATTCCGAGGGCTTCACGAACCTGGCCGATACTTTGGCCACACTCGACACCGAGCGGGGAATCGGTGGAAACCACGGCTTCTACCTCGCGATCCCGCCGGATGATTTCCCGCAGGTTCTCGAGCAGTTGTCGTCGTCCGGGCTTGCCCAGGCAGAAGAAGGCCAGTGGCGACGCGTTGTCATCGAGAAGCCGTTCGGTCACGATCTCGAAAGTGCTCGTGAACTGAACGCTGTGGTCAACAAGGTGTTCCCCGAGGACACGGTCTTCCGTATCGACCACTACCTCGGCAAGGAAACGGTTCAGAACATCCTGGCTCTGCGTTTCGCGAACCAACTGTTCGATCCGATCTGGAACGCGCACTACGTCGACCACGTTCAGATCACGATGGCCGAGGACATCGGTCTCGGTGGCCGCGCCGGATACTACGACGGGATCGGCGCCGCTCGCGACGTCATCCAGAACCACCTGCTGCAACTGCTGGCGTTCACCGCGATGGAAGAGCCCATCAGCTTCGAGCCGCTCAACCTGCAAGCCGAGAAGATCAAGGTCCTCTCCGCCACCAGGCTCGCCGAACCTCTCGACGAGACCACGGCCCGTGGCCAGTACACGGGCGGCTGGCAGGGTGGTCTCCCGGTTGTCGGGCTTCTCGAAGAGGACGGCTTCGCGGCTGATTCCATCACCGAGACGTATGCGGCCATCACGCTCGAGGTCGACACTCGACGTTGGGCCGGTGTGCCGTTCTACCTGCGCACCGGTAAGCGTCTGGGTCGCCGGGTCACGGAGATCGCCGTGGTCTTCAAGCGTGCGCCTCACCTACCGTTTGACAAGACCATGACCGACGATCTCGGCCAGAACGCATTGGTCATCCGGGTGCAGCCCGATGAAGGCGTGACCATGCGCTTCGGGTCGAAGGTTCCGGGATCGAGCATGGAAGTACGCGACGTCAACATGGACTTCTCGTACGGCCAGGCCTTCACCGAGTCTTCACCCGAAGCGTACGAGCGACTCATCCTCGATGTGCTGCTCGGCGAGCCGTCACTGTTCCCGGTGAACGCTGAAGTCGAATTGTCATGGGAGATCCTCGATCCCGTCCTCGAACATTGGGCTGCCGGCGGCAAACCGGACCCGTACGAGGCCGGTACCTGGGGACCGGAATCTGCCGACGAAATGTTGAACCGCACCGGACGCGAATGGAGGCGACCCTAGTGATTCTCGATTTGCCGTCAACCACCACGGTCCAGGTCAGCAAGAAACTGGTCGAGGTACGCAAGACCGGCGGCGCTGTCACGTTGGGTCGTGTGTTGACTCTTGTTGTCTGCACCCGCGACACCGGCAACGCCGAAGAAGCGATCGAGGCAGCCAACGAAGCAAGCCGCGAGCACCCGTGTCGCGTCATCGTGCTGCTGCGCGGCGACGAACAAAGCGAACCACGCCTCGACGCCCAGATCCGCGTCGGCGGCGACGCCGGCGCCTCGGAAGTTGTGGTGCTACGTCTCTACGGTCCGCTGGCAGATCACGAGAGCAGTGTTGTCATCCCGTTCCTGCTCCCGGACACACCGGTAGTCGCGTGGTGGCCGCTCGAGGCTCCCGCGATTCCGGCCAAGGATCCGGTGGGCAAGCTCGCCGTCCGTCGTATCACCGACGCCACCGGCGCACCTGATCCGACGGCGACTATCAAGGGGCGGCTCGCGTCGTACACCGCCGGCGACACCGATCTGGCGTGGAGCCGCGTCACGTACTGGCGCGCACTACTGGCGTCGGCGCTCGATCTTCCGCCACACGAAAACGTCACCTCTGCTGTGGTGTCCGGCCTGAAAACCGAACCCGCACTGGACATTCTGGCTGGCTGGTTGGCTGCGAAGACCGGAGTTCCGGTATACCGCCGCACCGGCGCACTGAATGTGGAGTTGAAGCTCGAGACGCGCAGCATCTCCATCAGCCGCCCACAGGAGGGCACAACTGCAACGCTGATCCGGACAGGTCAGCCGGATGCACTTGTGTCCCTTGGTCGCCGGGAGACACGCGATTGCCTCGCCGAAGAACTACGTCGACTCGATCCTGACGAAATCTACGAAGAGGCGCTGGCCGGCCTCGAGAAGGTGACATATGAGTGATGTTGTCGTAGAAAAGTTTTCGGACGCGGGCCAGTTGGTCGATGCGGCCGCCGCACGTTTGGTAGACACCATCGTCGAGGCTCAGAAGGCTCGCGGCGTTGCGTCCATCGTTCTGACCGGAGGCGGAACCGGCATCGCACTGCTCGAAAAGTTGCGCAAAACTCCCGGTGATATCGACTGGGCGCAGATCGACCTGTACTGGGGCGACGAGCGTTTCCTCCCGGCCGGCGATCCGGAGCGTAACGAGGTTCAAGCGCGCGAGGCGCTACTGGATCATGTTCCGGTCGATCCGGATCGGGTACATCCGATGGCTGCGTCCGACGGCATCTACGAAGGCGATCCAGACGGCGCGGCAACAGCGTACGAGCAGTTGCTGGGCGCGCAGGCGCACGGCAAGCAGGTCCCCACATTCGACGTACACCTGCTTGGCATGGGCGGCGAGGGACACATCAACTCTCTGTTCCCGCACACAGACGCGGTTCGTGAAGAGTCTCGTTTTGTGGTCGCGGTGACGGACTCCCCCAAGCCCCCGCCGGTCCGCATCACTCTGACTCTTCCCGCCGTTCAGCGCGCGAAGGAAGTGTGGCTGCTCATTTCCGGCACGGCAAAGGCTGAAGCTGTTGCTGCTGCCGTTGGCGGCGCTGCAGCGGTCGACTGGCCATGTGCCGGCGCCACAGGATTGGTTGCCACCCGGTGGTTCCTCGATTCGGACGCTGCCTCGCAGTTGCCCTGATCTCAGATTCACTCCGGCCGGGAGTCGTCTTCGGGCGACTCCCGTGCCGGTGGAACTTCTGTGGCCACTCCCCCACGACGGCCGCTACGCACAATCGCTAGCCTGCTCGAATTTCTTCGTGCCACAACCGAACTCATCGGCGTGACACCGTTTCTCCACTCGGCACTCTGCCCGACACAACGATTCATGTTCCCCCCCGGTCCATGTTCTTGAGCACTCATGAATTTTGACGCGCCCAGAGCGCTTTCGGTTCCTCCTGCGTTTCGAGGCCTTGAACGTGGCAGCGCCGGCGAGCAGAATCGGACAATGGCGTGGACACCTCAACGTGATGCCCTACGCGGGCGTGTAGCTGTTGTTGCCGGGGCAACGCGGGGCGCTGGACGCGGAATCGCCGCAGCATTAGGCGAGGCGGGCGCCACGGTTATCTGCACTGGACGGAGCACGTCCACCGGCATCCTTCAATCGGACTACCCGCGGAGCGAAACCATCGAGGAGACCGCCGCTCTGGTCACCGAATTGGGTGGCGTCGGAGTACCGATTGCCGTCGATCACCTCAAGAGCACTCGAGTTGCTGATCTCGCTGAGCAACTACGCACCGACTACGGACAGATCGACGTCTTGGTCAACGACATCTGGGGCGCAGAGTTACTCAAGGGTGGACCGGCGGAGTGGAACACTCCGGTATGGGAACACGATCTGGACAAAGGCTTTCACATCTTGCGCCTGGCGATCGACACCCACATCACCACGTCGCATCATCTGCTGCCGCTCATGATCGATCGGCCAGGTGGACTGGTTGTCGAAATAACCGATGGCACTACCGAATACAACGCCTCGAACTATCGCATCTCAGTGTTCTACGACTTGGCAAAAGTGTCGGTGAACAGGCTCGCATATTCGCAGGGCCATGAACTTGGCCCGTTCGGATGTTCCGCCGTTGCCATTACTCCGGGTTTCCTGCGATCGGAGATGATGCTCGATAATTTTGGTGTCACAGAATCGAATTGGCGCGACGCACTACTGCCGAATCGGGATGGGCCGACTGCGCCACCTGATTTTGCTCATTCCGAGTCGCCGAGATTTGTCGGACGCGCAGTGGCCGCCCTTGCCGCCGATCCGAATCGGGCCCGATGGAATCAACGATCTGTCAGTTCAGGTGAACTCGGAGCAGAGTACGGGTTCGCCGACATAGATGGTTCGAGGCCCAACTTCTGGCAGCCGAAGCCGGACTAATCGACGGCACGATGGTCGTCGCGCTTGTCCTCGACCTCACGCAATGACCACCCTTGAACAAAGCGCTTCGCGTTGACCAAATATGCACGAAGGTGGGTAGTCAATCTCGAGATTTCCCAAGGTTCCAGATTCGCCATACCTAATGGTCTCATTTCAGAACGCGTGGGTAGATCGGGGGCCTGACCCATCACTCCGGTTTGATGAACCGAGCTTCGACCGTCGGCGAAACTGGGATGAGGTGGACAATCCGTTCAGTGACCGGCAGCTCCCGGATGGCAGTGATCGCCTCCCACTTAAACGCGCCACACTCATTTGTCGGCGGGTCCGGAGCGAGCAGTCCCAGGCCTTGATCGTCGACGAGCCACACAATCGGAGGTGTCGGCTGGTCCACAAAGCAGGTGCGCATTTCCGGCGGTGTATCTGATGGAAGCCGGTAGCCTGCAATAACGGCGTCCATATCGCCCTCGCGTCGTTCCTCGACCCACGACACTGAGTGCTCTACGACGCCAGCGCTCCAGTCACCCTCACATGTGACCACTCGGACGGGCACAAAATCAGCCGGGATCGGCCGCGGTTCTGGAACCGGTGCTGCTGCCTGCGGCAAGTCCGAGAATCCGAGAAGATTGCCGGCCAGGCAGGTTGGTTCCACCAGGCCAGGCACATTCACTCGCGACGTCGGTGGCGCAACGTCATCCGCGTTGTTGCTCGGCGCACCACATCCCACTAACAAGGCGACGGCCGCAACGCCCAGCAATTCCCGTGAACACCGCATAAGGCACCATACTGCTCGATCGATTGTCGAATGCACGGTCGACAACGCTCGATGACGATATGTTCGACACGTGACCACAGAAAGCCCCGAGACGATCGACCAGTACATCGCGTCCTTCCCGATCGATGTGCAACCTGTGCTCGAGAGCGTCCGTCAGACCATCCACGAAGCAGTCCCCGGCGTCGGCGAAACCATCAGCTACCAGATGCCGACCTTCACGGTCGACGGCAAAAGCCTGGTGCATTTTGCCGGATGGAAACACCACATTTCGATGTATCCACTCCCCGAGGGCGACGCCGAATTCGAGAAGGCAATCGACCCGTATCGATCAGCCAAAGCGACGGCGAAGTTTCCGTTGAACAAGCCGATCCCGCTCGACCTCGTCGCGAGGATTACCGAATTGCTCGCGGCCAGACACTAACCCGGTTTTCCGAAGGCGTCGAACGTCCGCGCGCGAATTGTGCATCCGCGCGGTTGATCAACCGCGCGGATGCACAATCCCCCTGCGGCAGCGGCGGTATCGAAGATTCGGCTCTCCGGAATGGGTCAGTGGCAACCAAGGGCGAACGCCGTCTATCGGACAGTCGCGATTCCGGCCAGGATGAGATCGATGCCGGCAAGAAATTGGTCGCGGTCGTCGTGATCACGCAACTGCGGTGCCACCTGACGTAAGAACGGGTACTCGGCTGAGTCGAGTTGTTCCCACCCTGAGGTGATTGTCGCGAGGAAGGCCGATCGATCCGTCTCGCGTGCGTGAAGGCGGGCCCCTGCGGCATACTGTCCGGCCAGGCCGAGGACATAGTTCACGAGTGCGGAAGCGCAGTCGAACTGCGCGGATTCGGGAACTCCGAGTTCTTGGAGTTGCCGGCCAACGCCTTCGAATATCTGCAGCACCGCGGACTGCCACGGCTCACGAGAGAGCTGGGTGCCGACCCACGGGTGTGCGTCGATCGCGTCGAAGACATCGAGAACCGTGGTGCGGATGGTTTCCCGCGGCGTCACCCCTGGGACGACGCCGGTCATAACACGTGTGATGACGTCGGTGGTCGTCGCTGCAAGCAGTTCGTTCTTGTTTGCAACGTGCCAGTAGATTGCGCCACTTCCGGTTGCCAGGCGAGACGCCAACGCTCGAAATGTCAGGGCGCCCTCGCCCTCGGTGTCGAGGATCTCGATCGCGGCCTCGACGATTCGCTCTTTCGACAGTGCATCCGTGCGTCGTTCGTTCCGCTGCGACTTTGTGTCCATCTGTCCATCTTGACATATCTGGAACACTGTTCCAAGATCGACAATGGAACAACGTTCCAATTTCATTGAAAGGAATTAAGACCATGACAACTCCAGTCACGATCATCGGAGCCGGCCTCGGCGGCCTCACCCTCGCGCGTGTCCTACACGTTCACGGCATCGCTGCAACGATCTACGAGTCGGAACCCTCTGCCGAAGCCCGCACGCAGGGAGGTCAGCTCGACATCCACGAAAACAACGGGCAACTCGCGCTCGCAGCGGCCGGTCTCACCGACCAGTTCCGCGCGATCATCCACGAAGGTGGCGCGGCTTCACGGATACTCGACCAACACGGTACGGTGCTGCTCGACGAACCGGACGACGGCACCGGTGGACGCCCCGAGGTGCTTCGCGGGGATCTTCGCCAGATCCTGCTCGACTCACTACCTGACGGGACCATTGAGTGGGGGCGGAAAGTGTCCAGTGCCGTTTCCCTCGGCGACGGCCGGCACGAACTCACCTTCGACGACGGCACAACCGTCACTACCGACCTTCTCGTGGGCGCCGACGGCGCGTGGTCGAAGATTCGACCTCTACTCTCCGACGCCACACCCGAGTACGTGGGCACCGTATTCATCGAGACATACCTGCACGATGTTGACGAGCGACACCCTGCGACAGCCGACGTAGTCGGCGGCGGCGCTCTGTATGCGCTCGCCCCAGGTAAGGGAATCACCGCGCACCGCGAGTCCGGTGGCGTCATTCACACGTACGTTCAACTGAACCGGCCCGCCGAGTGGATTGCGAGCATCGACTTCACCGACACAGCCGCATCGATCGCCCGAGTCGCAGCCGAATTCGACGGGTGGGCACCAGAACTCACCGCGCTCATCACCGCGGGCGAAACCGCGCTGATCTCGCGTCCGATCCACGCACTCCCGAATGATCACCAATGGGACCGTGTTCCAGGAGTGACGCTCCTCGGTGACGCGGGGCACCTGATGGCGCCGTCCGGCGAGGGAGCGAACTTGGCAATGTACGACGGCGCCGAACTCGGGAAGGCGATTGCAGCGCATCCAGACAATCTCGAAGAGGCACTTGCCGACTACGAAGCGGCGATGTTCTCCCGCAGCCAATCGGAAGCGGCGGACGCAGACGTGATCCTGAGAATCTGCCTGGGCGACCGCGCTCCGGTCTCACTCGTCGAGTTCTTCACCGCCCCACAGCCTGCGCATTCGTAACGCTTATCGGTCGTCGCATGTCACGCTTGTGAGACATATCCGTACCGGGTACGCGATATCGACATCGAGGGATGGTCGCATGACATACGACAAAGCACTGGCAGACCGGATCCGCGATGCACTCGTGAGCGAGGACGACGTCAGTGAGGTGAAGATGTTCGGCGGCCTGAGTTACATGGTCAACGGACAATTGGCGGTCGCAGCGAACTCTCACGGCAACCTCTTGATCCGCTGCGCGCCGGAACGCGTCGACGAACTGCTGCTACACAAGGGCGCACACTGGCCTGACATGCGCGGAAGGCCGATGAGCAAAGGGTGGGTCGAGGTCGATCGCACTGGCACCAGTTCAACCGTGGAGTTCAACGCCTGGATCAAGGAAGCCCTGGATTTCGCGCACTCACAGTAGCCTCACACCTCTAATTGAACACGTTCAACTATGGCGCGTAGACTCAGTTTTGAACACGTTCAAAACTAGGAGACGTCATGAGTAGTCGCGGAACTGAGACGCGGGAAAAGCTTGTGGATACCGCCTTGCGACTCTTCCGCGACGAGGGCTTCCAGTCGACAACCATGCGCCGGATCGCAAGCGAGGCAGGCGTCTCTCTCGGAAATGCCTACTACTACTTCGCCAGCAAGGACGAACTTGTCCATGAGCTGTATCTAGTCGTCCAGCGCGATCACCGCGATCGGGCACTTCCACTGTTGCGCCAGGGCGGCTCACTCACGGAGAACCTGAAGACAGTTCTGCACTCCGGACTCGATGTCATGACGCCCTATCACGACTTCGGCGGAACATTCCTGCAAAGTGCGTTACCTACCACCTCGCGATCCAGCCCGTTTTCGGTCGAGTCCACCGATGCCCGAGCAATGGCGATCGATCTGATGCGCGAGGCTCTGACTGCCTCCCACCAGCGGACACCGCCCTCATTGGAGAAACAGCTCCCCACACTTCTGTGGCTCACCTATATGGGTGTGACTCTGCACTGGGTCACCGATTCGTCGCCCGGACAAGCACGTACGCGTGCATTGGTCGACGGTCTCGCCCCAGTGGTCGCGAAAACCGTCAAGCTCGCCCGCCTACCAGTGGCCAGGAGCTTGGTCGGTGACGTCGCGAAATTGATGGCCAAAGTCACTGCGCGAGAAGAGGAGACCGTGCGATGAGCACCATGAATTGCGTCGTCATTTGCGGAGCGTCGGGCTATATCGGGCAGTACCTTCGTCGCTCGCTCGAAGCCAGTGGGATCAATGTTCGGACGATCGGGCGGGGCGACTCGTGTGATGCCGCTTGGTCCGACGGACAAGGCGTCGTCGACGTTCTGGATGGAGCGGATCTGGTTGTCAATCTCGCCGGACGCTCGGTGAGCTGCCGCTACAACAAGCGCAACGCCGATGAGATCTTTTCCTCACGCGTGGAAACCACGGCGCAGCTTGGTCGCGCACTGGCCCGCACACCGCAGCCGCCGTCGCTCTGGATAAATGCCAGCACCGGCACAATCTATCGAGACGCTCGTGATCGGCCGATGAACGAGAGGACCGGCGAGCTGGGAACAGGATTCTCGGTGGCTGTCGCGCGAGCTTGGGAGCAAGAGCTGTTCGAGGCACCGACAACCGTTCGCAAGGTGGCGCTGCGGATGTCGATCGTGCTCGGCGCCGGCGGCGGGGCGATAAATCCGTTCATCAATCTGGCCCGCGTCGGCTTCGGCGGAAGAATGGGCGACGGTCGGCAGATGTTCAGTTGGGTTCACGCCGATGACCTAGTTCGTTCCATCACCCACGTCTACGAGCACCAGGCCATCTCCGGTCCGGTCAATGTCGCCTCGCCCGTTGCGGTGACCAACGACGTGTTGATGCGTGAGGTGCGTGCATCCCTGGGTCGAGCGCGCGGGTTGCCGACGCCCGACTGGATGCTGAAGTTGGGCGCACGCGTAATACGCACCGAAGCCGAGCTAGTGCTCAAGAGCCGCTGGGTGGACCCGGGCGTGCTCGCCGATACCGGCTTCGAGTTCACATTTCCGACGCTGGACACGGCGCTCAACCAGATAGTTCAGGACACTCCGCGAGGCTTGCTTCCCGTTGCTTTGGGCTGACTGTCCGGGCCAGGTCTGCACTCACGTTCAATTGAATATTGTCGAATCGGTCACAACACAGAGGGCGGTCCCTAGACTCCGAAGAAGCTAGACACGAGCAACAACGCTGTTAGAGAGAGTCGGTCCACCCAGTGACTATTCGGGTAAGTCAGCCGTATGAGCAGCAGCCGTTCGGGATTTCACCCCGGGTACCTCAGATGCCGATGCCTGCTCATTTCAGGCCGAATCTGATCGCAGCAGCGCTCTCGTGTGTCGGCATCATCATCGGCAGCATCGGTCCGTGGACGTCGTTCCTCGCGCTGGGTAGTTCCGGTATCGGCGAATGCGGCGTGATCACCCTGATCCTCGGGATCGGTGCGGCTTTCGCATTGACTCCGCTTCTTTCGAGGGGCGTCACACCGCAGGTGAAGAACCACTGCATTGGCCCCTTGGCGGGAATCGCAGTCTTGATCGTTGCCGTCGGCAACGCCGCCTGCATACTCCAACGCGGTACCGAGATCGCCGGAAAGATCATTGGACCGTCAGTGGGATGGGGGCTCTGGTTGGTCGTGATCTCCGCGCTAGTTCTGTGCATTACGTCATCGACGCTCGCGCAACTGATCAGAGCGCAGGCCACCACTTAGAGCCTCGAGATTACGAGCGGCGTTTCAACCTGACGTTCCCGGCAACCGAGCCACGGAGCATCGACGGCGTCATGAACGGACGTTGCGCTGACGCGCGGAATCTGCGCCGATCAACAGTGTTATTACGGCAAGTACCCCGAAGCCCGCCGTCAGTGTCGCGACGGCTGCCACGCCTGCGACGATCAGCGGGCCGCCCGCGTCACCGAGTTCACGTCCCAGTTCGGCTGCACCCATGGTTTGACCCATGCGCTCCTCGGGCGTCGATGCAGCAAGTGCGGCAAAGCCGAGGGGCGTGATGATGCCGGTGCCGATGCCGACAGCAACTGCCGCAGTGAGAATCCCGACCAGCCCCGGAATCATGGCAAGCGCCAGACCGGCGGCGGTGACAACCAATCCCCATGCCACACCTCGCTCGACGGTGATTTTTCCCGCGTCGAGTGCTCGCCCTGCTCGCGGTTGAGCAAATGCCGCACACAACGCCAGTACTGACACGGCCGCACCTGTTGCTATCGGTCCAAGGCCCGCATCAACGCCGGCAACTGGGAGAAACCCCACACCGACCGACAGTGCGGCAGTCGACGCCGCAAGAGCTGCGGTGGGACCGAGGAACTGACGATCACTCAGGCGACGAGCCAAATCAACCACGGTTTGCCTGGCCCGAGGTAGCGGCGGAAGCGCAGGTACCACGACCTTGGCCCAGATCGCGACAACCAGCGCGAGGACGGCCATGACTGCAAACAGAAGTGTGAGACCACCCATCCACACGATCACACCGCCCAGCAACGGACCGAGGGTATAGCCGAGACTTTTGTAGAACCCGTAGGTTCCGAAAGCACTGCCGTGCTTGCCTTTTCGGGTCAATCGAGCCACCGAAGAACTTGCAGCCGGCGAGAATGCCGATGCTGCCGCACCTTGGCCGAGCCGCGCCAACCACAACCAATCCGTATCCGCGACAACAACAAACAGAAACGATGCTGCGGCAAACGCGACGAGCCCGCCGAGCAGGACCGGCTTGGCACCGATCCGATCTGCCAGCGTGCCGAACACAGGTTTGAGCAGGACTTCGGCGCCGTCGTACAGGGCCAGCAGTAGACCGAGATAGAGCAGCGAATTCGCCAGATCGTCGAGATCGAACACGAGGTTCGCCGCAACGGCATGGGCTCCGAATGCAGTCGTGAACCCGGCCGCGTACAGCGGCCACATCTGCCATCGCGCGCCTTCGACCTGGGCTTTGTTGTCACTCATGTGAGATCACCGTCGTCAATGCCTTCAGGAGAGTGCAGTGCGTTGATCACTCGCTCCGAGTAGTCCTCGAACCGCAGGGTGCACTGCTGGAGCGCCGCCGTTGCGCTTTCCGCATGCCTCGCGCCGAATACGTCGCGCGCCTTCAAGTCTCGATGCCAGCGACGAAGCCTGTCCAGGCTCTGCTCTTCTTCCTCGAGTTCTGCGAGTGTAAATTTCTGGATCCGGATCTCCTTGTCGAGCTCGGCCTCGTATTTCGCACAGTCCGACAGGAATTCGGTCCAGTCTTCCTCGCGGGCCGCGGTGAACATCGCGGCGAATCGCGAGTTGTCTTCCTCGCTCGCACCCGTTGCGTTGAGGAAGACAATTTCACCGGACGCGCGGTCGACAAGTTCTTTCGCACGGTCGACCCCCGCCGCGAACGCCGGAACGTTGGGCACAGCCCAGGTGCCTTGCCCGATCGACAACGCACCCACTTTGCGCAGTTCTCGCCACACGGCAACACGGTGACGCGTCGGCTCGGCAGCAATCTTGATCAGGATTATCCGCCAACTCACGGATGACTCGGAATTCACACTGGAGAATGTATCACCCGTTACATCTCAAAGTGTGAAGCTCGTTTTCCTTCCGCATCGCTCACTTACCTTCATCTGGGCTGCCAACACTGCTCTGAGTGGGTCTGTTTCGGTTCCGCCAGGATCGAATTGCAAAGACGGTCGACCCGACAACACCGACAACCCGGACCGACACCACTGTGAAGTACCACCAGTCGAGCCGTTCATTTTCGTACCATCAGGAGGTGCCGTGATGATCCCGATTCCGCCTTACGGACTCGGTACCAGTTGGAAGATCTGGACGCCATGGCTGGTTCCCCTTGTGGAATGGTCGAATGCGGAGTGGTGGAACACCTGGCACTGACTCGCGGCGATCAATCAACGTACCAAAAGCTAAATTCCCAAAAGCTAAAG
The DNA here is from genome assembly GCF_019334125.1 of Rhodococcus globerulus. Classification (NCBI taxonomy): domain Bacteria; kingdom Bacillati; phylum Actinomycetota; class Actinomycetes; order Mycobacteriales; family Nocardiaceae; genus Rhodococcus; species Rhodococcus globerulus. The sequence continues at coordinate 721,953 of NZ_CP079698.1, read as the reverse complement.
TCAATGTATGACAAGGCTTTCGGTAGCAAAGTGGCTGAGCATAGCGGCGCTGTTCACAACGGGCCTGGCTGGATGCGGCGCTCCGTCCGAACCATCACCGGAGAAGGTTGAAATCGGCACCGCCTACAGCTACAAGATGTACACCCACTGCGGTGCGCGAGAAGCCAAGTTCGCCGGCGAATACTGGGAAGCGGTCAACACTGATGCTCGGCGAAACAACTCGCCCTCCGGTTGGGACGACCCGTACCAGAAGGGCACTATGACCCGGTTATCTGAAACCGCAGCTGTTTTCGAGGCTGACGGGAGAGAGAAGCGCTATCAATTACGACCGGGCGCCACAACTTTCCAACAAGTCTGCTCCTGATCGCACTCATGCAGCGCCGCTACGACGCATGGAGAATCGCAGCATGTCCCCACGCCTAGGCTGGATCGGCGATCCGTTGCCCGATAGCGCGACATGGCTCGCGCCCTACCCGTACCCCGACGCAGGACCGACGGGTCACTGGCTAGCCGACCGCTACCCGCATGTTCTGCGAATCCTGCACCCGGCGTATATCCATGACGACGGCGAGTCGCGAGCGGTGACATGGTCCCAGATCGCCACTGCCGTCGGCACAGAGATGACTGTCGGGACGCAGTTTTCCGAGATCGTCCGCGCGTGGTTTCCCGATCCCGTCAAACGCCCGGATCCGTGCGCGACAATCGAGGGCATCTTCGACACTGAACCGGAAATGGGGTCACTGCCGCCTGAGTTGATCGATGTCGTCTACGACCACTTCGACGACGTGCAATCGGGACTGTTCTGGGACGGGTGGGGCGAGTTCCTCGACGAACCGATCCGCGGGTGTGCTCGCGTCTCGGAAGGCCTGCAAGGGTGGAACTACCAGGTAGTCACGACAACCCGGTCCCCCGCACAACGCGCCACACGGACGCGCACCCCGAACTTTTGGTGGCCCGCGGACCAATCCTGGTGCGGCGCAACCGGGATCGACGACATGGACACGCTTGTCGTGTCCGCCGACCTCGCCCGGCTCGAATCCGTCCACGCGAACCCAGGTCTCGAAACACAGTTGTATTCACGCTGACAAAAACACTCACCATTGCATCTGCCAACCACGGTGGCGCACAGTGAAGTAGTGGAGAATTCACAGCATCGACACGCGGCACATCCGGAACGCACACCGGCTTACGGCGTCGTGATGATCATCGTGGCTCTGGCTGCGGCGATTGCCGTCAGTTTTGCCGGCCCGACATGGTTGCGGATTGCGGTGTATGTCCTGGCAGGTGCCGCGATTGCAGTCGGGTTCGTTTTTACGCTGCGAGACTACTCGAACTGAACTGCTCCCCGAATGTCAGAACTGAACTTGTCAGTCCGAGATTCGGGGAGCAGTTCACGCAGAACGATGGCTGCTATGCGGCGCTGCCCATGCTCGCTGAGTCGAAGCTGCCGAGCCCGGTGCTACCGAGACCGCTGCTCCCGACACCGCCCAGTGCGAGCGCATTGCTGCTGCCTGCGCTGAAAAGCTGGACAATTATGTTGATCACGACGGGGTCACCGGTGAGCGGAATTGTAGGCACAGGAAGACCTGCTTTCTGTTTCGCGAGTGGATACGAATGTGCGTGGGAGACAGTGAGGTCTGTCAAAGTCCGCCGACACTACTGAATTCAATGCTTCCGGCACTGCCGAACGAGACGATCGGGCCGGCACTTCCGAAACCGAGTGCGCTGGCAAGAGAGCCGAAGTCGATGACCAGGCTGCCCTGAGTGTACGGCGAGTTGATCACGATGATTCCTGTCTGCGACGTTACGGTGCGAGCGGGTGGAGCGATCAGGGCACGGGCGTCGTGGGGTCTTCGCCGCCGCCTGGAAGCGGAGCGTTGTTGGTGAAGAGAAAGCTGCTGCCCGCGTTGAACATCTGCAGGACGGTGTTCATGACGACGGCCAAAGCGCCGGTCGTTGGTGAGGCGATCATGTATTACTCCTGGCCTAAGCGGGGTGGCGGTGTGGTCACCCCCTCAGATCGTGGGGGCGAGAAACGTGCCCCTGTGCGAAGGATCTCGCACAGGGGCACGAAATGCGTCCCTAGGCGACGCCGCCGCCGTTCGTCGAGCCAGTTCCGGTGCTGCCTGCGTTGAACAGCTGCAGGATCGTGTCGAAGAAGGCACCGAGGAGGGCGTTTTCCTGGCCGTTGATCATGTCTTTCCCCTTTTTCGTTACTGGTCTGCGCGGTGATTCGCGCCACATTTTTATATCCCGGCTGTCTACTGAAAAGTGGGGTCCAGCCATCAAAAGTGGGTTGTTACCAGTGAGTTATGTGAGGTTTCACAATTTCACTGGACGGATGTCCACGTCGGTGCTGACAAAGGTCAGTGCGATCATCGCCGCACGCAGTTTAAGCAGCTCAGAGGGCAAAGTCGGGTCTAATCCGGTGAGGTGTGCAATGCGCTTGATCCGGTTGTCGACAGTGTTCGTGTGCAGGCCCAACGCTGACGCGGTGCGCTGCCGGTGCTGGTCGTTCGACAAGTGCACGGACAGCGTCTGCAACAGTTCAGGGTTGCTGTCGAGCGGCCTGAGTAGGCCGATCAGGCTGTCGCGCGCTGGGCCGGTCCGGGTCAATTGATACTCGAGCGCGAGGTCCTCCATCCGGTATGACTGCGCCGGCAGCCCGAGCCTCCGGACGAGGTGGACCAACTCGCGGGTGGTCGCCTGGGCCGCTGGGAGATCCTCGAGTGCGGCATTCTCGCCGACTGCCGTGATCTGCACCCCGATCTTGGCCGTCGCCTGACGCACAACTTGGCACACCAACCCCCAGTGTGGTGTGCCCTCGATGAGGACCAGGCCGCGTTGCGGCGCCGGGGCTTCGAGCAACTTGGCTCCGAAGTGGGCAGCGACCTTGGCTTGTGCCGCGGCGAGATCACGGTATGCCTGCAGTCGCTGATGCGCGCCGTCCCTGGCCCCCGGCCGGGGTTTCGGTAGGTTCACGAGGAGCCGCAGAACGAGATAGCGGGGTGCGAGCTCGATACCCAACTGCAACGCAAGATCAGTGGGATCGTCTCCGTCCAACATGGCTTTGACGAGGGCGCCGGCGGAGCTTCCCTCGAGCTGGGCGCCGGCAGGGATCGCCGCCAGATAGCTGACCGAGATGAATGAATGAAGGCGCTGCGCGACTGTGAACAGGAGGTGGTTGAGCTCCTTGAGGTTGGCAGAGTCCTCGACGCCCGCTCTGCTGAGGATAAGGTTCCGAATGACGCTGATGGCCTCGTCTGTTACGGCAAGGATGGCACTGAGCGGGACACCCTGGCGGGCCTGCCGGACGGTCAGGGTGTGAATACTGTCCAGGTCGCGGTCGGTCGGCAGCTTCCTGTGGTCCATGAGTTGGATCGCCAGTTGCAACCCCTGCGCGGTCACCGCAACCAAATCCTCCTGAACGGATTCCAGGTTGAGGGTTTTGAAGGTTGCGTTGGCGCGGGAGAAGTTCTTCACAAGTTCGGCCGCCAGCGGGACGAAGTCGCGGACCGCAGTGGAGGCGGGTTCGCCTCCGAGCATCAGCGGCCCCGAGGTATTCAACAGCGCAGTGGACATCGTAGACAAGCCTCCTCGAGACAAGAGTGTCGCGCGGCGCGATGGCCGGCGGCTCGACGCGTCAGGGAATGAGAAACCCGCCGCGGTGCCCGAATTGAGGACTTTAGCCGCTTGCGTCTGCCGTTCCCGATTACGTCAGGCGATGTGATGTCTACCACATGAACGGTCGTCCAATTGTCAAATGAGACAATTTGGATTTCTGGTCGGTCGGCATGACATGGTCACGCCGACCGACTACACCGGAGGCTCCCGGCGTGGGCAAAATGACCGCTATTTAGCCGCTGTTCCGCAGCGCCGTGGCCAGGCCGTTCATCGTCAGCTGAATACCGCGCCGGACCTGGTCACTCTCGTCACCTGATCGATATCGCCTGATCAACTCGACCTGCAAGTGATTGAGCGGTTCGAGATACGGGAAACGGTTGTGGACGGAACGTTCCAGGCCTGAATTGTCAGCAAACAAATCGTCGTAGCCGGTGATCTCCTTGTACATCCGAACGGTTCGCGCATGCTCGTCGGTGATCATGCCGAAGACTCGATCACGCAGTTCTACGTCGGGAACCAACTCCGCGTAGCGGGCCGCCAAGCCCATGTCGGATTTCGACATCACCATCGCCATGTTCGAGAGCACAGTCCGGAAGAACGGCCACTTCTCGTACAAACGCGTCAGCGTCGCCAAACGCTCCGGGTTGCCGTCGATCCATCGCTCGAAAGCCGCGCCTGTGCCGTACCAGCCTGGCAGCATGACGCGTGACTGACTCCAGGACAACACCCACGGAATCGCACGCAGATCGGAGATCGCCTTGGTCTGCTTACGCGAGGCGGGTCGGCTACCGATGTTGAGTGCGCCGATTTCTGCAACCGGCGTCGACGCCTCGAAGTACTGGACGAATCCCGTTGTGTCATGGACCAATTCGCTGTACGCGGTACGCGCCAGCGCAGCCAGCTCATCCAGAACGGTGTACGCCGCCTCGGCATCGGTTCCGAGTCCTTCGACGTCGAGCAACGTCGACTCCAACGTCGCAGCGATGAGCGTCTCGAGGTTGCGATGAGCCAACCGCGGCTCGGCGTATTTCGCTGCGATCACCTCACCCTGCTCGGTGATCCTCAGCGAACCTTCGACAGCTCCGGGAGGTTGCGCAAGAATTGCCTCGTAGCTGGGTCCACCACCACGCCCGACGGTTCCGCCGCGACCGTGGAAGAGCCGCAACCGGATTCCACTCTTCCGTGCGGCGTCGACCAGATCGAGTTCTGCGCGGTACAGCGCCCAGTTGGCAGCCAGGTAGCCACCGTCCTTGTTAGAATCGGAGTACCCGAGCATCACTTCCTGGCTGTTTCCCCGGGACGTCACGATGGCTCGGTAAATCGGAATGTCGAGCGTGGCAAGCAATGTTGCCGCGCCGCCCTGCAAGTCCTCGATCGTCTCGAACAGGGGAACAATGCCGATGGGGCATGACGGCTCACCGCCAACACCCGGATCGAGAACTCCTACCTCCTTGAGCAGGACCGCGGCCTCGAGCATGTCGCTCACGGAGCTGCACATGCTGATGATGTAGTTGGGAACGGCACCGGCGCCCAGAACTCGAACTGCCTTGGCACCGGCGTGCATGATCGCCAGTTCCTTGGTCGTCAGTTCGGAAAACTCCGCATCCGGCGACGTCAACGGCCGACGGGTGGTCAGTTCCGCCGAGAGCAGGTCCACTTTTTCCGATTCCGACAACGACGCATAGTCCGGGTGAACACCCGACCAGGCCAACAACTCGGCAACGACGCTCTCGTGAACTTCGGAGTTCTGCCGCATGTCCAGACCCGAGAGGTGAAACCCGAACACCTCCACGGCTTCTCGCAAACGTTCGAGGCGATCATCGGCTATCACCGCGTCACCGTTGCGGCGCAGTGACGTGTCGATGACAGCTAGATCGTGCTGAAGTTGCGCGGGTTCGCGGTATGCCTCCAACCCGGAGTCGCCGCCGTGCGCGGGCATCTCCCCCAAGATGGAAAGTCCTGTGGCGGTGAGGCGTCCACGGATTCCTCGGATTGCGCGACGGTAGGGTTCGTCCGCCCGGAACACCGAATCGTCACCCGAGGTCGATGCCAGAAGATCCAATTCCGGTGTCACCGTGACCAACCGCGCCGACATCGACAGCTCGCGCTCTAGATGTTCGAGTTCGGCGAGGTGATGCTCGATTGCCGTGGCCGCCGCTCGGGTCGTCGCGCGATGCACGATCTCCCCCGTCACATAGGGGTTTCCGTCGCGGTCACCGCCGATCCAGGAACCCGGACGCAAGATCGGCTCACGCAGGAGGTCTGCGTCGGGCCACCGGCTTCGAAGCGCCTTGCGCACTTCGGCGTTGATTTTGGGAATGACTTCGAACAGGGCTGCGTCGTAGTAACGCAATCCGACTTCGATCTCGTCCTGGATTCGTAGACGCGAGAGCCGGATCAGCGCGGTCTGCCAAAGAGTAAGAATCTGCCGACGCAAGTCCAGGTCGACGTCCGCGGTTTCCCCGACGCTCAACGCCGTGCGTTCGCGGTAGCGCATCAATTCGGTGATGCGAGACTGTGTCTCGAAGACTGTCCGTCGACGCGTTTCCGTCGGATGAGCTGTGATGACCGGTGAGACAAGGGCGCCGCGCAGTGCATCTTCGACAGTCGCGGAGTTGATGTCCGCACCGTCGAGTTTGCGGTAGGTAGCGGCCAGTGTGCTGTCACGCGGTGGTTCGCCGGCATTGATGTGAATGGCGCGCCGACGCTCACGGTGGATGTCTTCGGCCAGGTTGGCGAGCAAGGCGAAGTGGCTGAACGCACGGATCACCGGGATAGCGTCGGCGGTGCTGACTCCAGCGAACAACGACACCAGTTCGGCGCGGTCAATTTCGGAACGGCGTACTCGGAACGATTCCACCCGGGCGCGTTCAACAAGATCGAATACGGTGTCGCCGGCCTGTTCGCGAACAATCTGCCCCAGGATCCCGCCGAGAAGCCGAATGTCCTCACGCAGTGGCTCGGTGGCCTCGCGTGGTGTTTCACGATGCTGATTCGAGACGAATTCGGTCATCGTTCAATTATCAACGGAAACGCAGAACCCCGCTCGATGGCGGGGTTCTGTGTGAAATACGTGATGGGAGGCGATCAGGCGAACTTGATCTCCAGGCCGATGCCGACGATCGAAATGACCCAGATCAGAGCGGTGAAAACAGTCAATCTGTCGAGGTTCTTCTCGACCACTGTCGATCCGGACAGGCTGGACTGGACACCGCCGCCGAACAGGCTCGACAGCCCGCCGCCCTTGGCCCGATGCAGCAGCACCAGCAGAATCAAGAGCAAGCTGGTGATGACCAGCAGGATATCCAAGAACAGTTCCATGTCTGTCTACGGCCACCAATCCAATAGGGACAACTACAACCGATAACACCATACAGGCGATCACAGCTAACCCGACCACATACCCGTGCGACAGGTTGTCTCGTTCGGTGGTACCGATCACAACGCCGAGTTTCCGGCCCGCTAGTTTCGAAGTGACGCGACGTTACCTTCGGAAGGCTTGTTCTGATGCACACCGACACCACTGGTCCCACAACACACGAGAGCACTCCGCGTCTCGCTTCCGTCCACAACTTCCGAGATGTCGCCGGAAACGGATACTCGACATCAAGCGGGACCACCATGCGGCGCGGTGTCTTCTACCGTGCCAACGTCCTCATCCCCACCGGGGCGGATCTGGCTGTTGTCGAATCGTTGGGCCTGACCGCCGTCTACGACGTTCGCTCCGAGGCCGAGGCTTCGGAAACCTCGGACACCATTCTCTCGGCAGCCAAGTACACACACATCCCGATCCTTCCGGGAACAATTCAGAACTCGGCTCTGGCAATCCGCACCGTCGACTCTGCGCAGGATTTCATGCGCGAACTCAATCGCAGTTTTGTGACCGACGACGCGACCCGCGCCGGGTTCTCCCAATTGCTTACCGCGCTCGCGACAACACCGGGACCCCAGTTGTTCCATTGCACCGCCGGAAAGGATCGCACGGGTTGGGCAGCAGCGTTGCTGCAGACTCTCGCAGGGGTTCCGCAGGAGACCATCGTCGACGATTATCTGCTCACCAACACCTACTCCGCGGCTTACGTCGACGCGGCTGCCGAGCGTATTGCTCAAACGGCTGCGATCGGTCGGGCCGACGTGGTCCGTGTCATGTTGACCGTCGAGGAGAGTTACCTCGGTGCAGCCTTCGAGCAGGTGGGCGCCAGCTACTCGTCAATTGAGAACTATCTGCACGACGGACTCGGCCTCACCGCCGACACCATCGACGCACTCGGCTCAAAACTGGTTGCCTGAGAATGCAAAAACAGTGGGCGCGTAACCATTTCGGTTACGCGCCCACTGTTCTTTTCAGATCACATGCTAGCTAGGCAGTGGCCCGCCCGCTGCAATCGCAGACAACGTGGCAAACTCGTCCGCCTTGAGTGACGCGCCGCCGACAAGAGCGCCGTCGACGTCGGCCTGGCCGACGATCTCTCCGACATTCTTGGAGCTGACGCTGCCGCCGTACAGGACTCGTACGCCTGCAGCCACGTCAGCGTCGGCGAGTTCGGCGACCGTGCCGCGAACCGCTGCGCACACTTCCTGAGCGTCCTCAGCAGAAGCGACTCGACCGGTGCCGATTGCCCAGACAGGCTCGTACGCGATGACGATCTTGGAGATCTCCTCCGCGCTCAAGCCGGCCAGAGAACCCTTGAGCTGCTCCACGTTGTAGGCGACGTGGTTGCCTGCTTCGCGAATCTCGAGGCCCTCACCGATGCACACAATCGGTGTGAGATCGTTCTTCAAGGCAGCCTTGGTCTTGGCGAGGACAAGCTCGTTGGTCTCACCGTGCAGGGTGCGACGCTCCGAGTGTCCGACCACGACGTAGGTGCATCCGAGCTTGGCCAGCATGGAGCCGCTGATCTCGCCGGTGAATGCACCGCTGTCCTGAGCGGAGACGTCCTGCGCGCCGTACGTGAGCAGGAGCTTGTCGCCCTCGATCAGCGTCTGGACGCTACGGATGTCGGTGAACGGCGGGATAACCGTGACGTCCACTTTGTCGAAGTACTTCGCAGGCAAGGAGAACGCGATCTTCTGCACCAGGGCGATAGCCTCGAGGTGGTTCAGATTCATCTTCCAGTTGCCGGCGATCAACGGCTTACGTGCCATGTCGGATCAGCCTTCCAGTACTGCGATGCCGGGAAGCTCTTTACCCTCGAGGTATTCGAGGGAAGCGCCGCCGCCGGTGGAAATGTGCGAGAAGCCTTCGTCCGGGATTCCGAGCTGGCGGACAGCCGCAGCAGAGTCGCCGCCGCCGACGACGCTGAACGCGCCCTTGGCGGTTGCTTCGACGATTGCCTCCGCAACACCGCGGGTGCCGGCTTCGAACTTCGGGAACTCGAACACGCCCATCGGGCCGTTCCAGAACACCGTCTTGGCTCCGGTCAGGATCGCGGCAAAGCGCTTGACCGACTCCGGTCCGATGTCCAGACCCATCCAGCCGTCGGGAATCTTGTCGAACGGAACGATCTTCGACTCGGCATCAGCCGAGAAGGAGTCCGCGACAACAACATCCTGAGGGATGTGGATGACGTCCGCGTACCGGTCGAGGAGGCTCTTGCAGGTCTCGATCATGGACTCTTCGCAGAGCGAATTGCCAACGGACACACCCTGAGCCGCGAGGAACGTGTAGAACATTCCGCCGCCGATCACCAGTGTGTCGACCTTGGGTGCCAGTGCCTCGATGACGGCCAGCTTGTCCGAGACCTTGGAGCCACCGAGCACCACTGCGTACGGACGCGCCGCGTCCTGCGTGAGCTTGGCGAGCACCTCGACCTCGGCGCCGACGAGGTAACCCGCGTAGTGCGGGAGCAGCTTCGCGACGTCGAAGACCGACGCCTGCTTGCGGTGAACAACACCGAATCCGTCGGAGACGAATGCGCCGTCATCACCGACCAGCTCGACGAGAGCTTTGGCGAGCTTGACCCGCTCGGCTTCGTCCTTGCTGGTCTCGCGAGGGTCGAAACGGATGTTCTCGAGCATCAGGACGTCACCGTCGGTGAGTCCTTCGGAACGAGCCAGCGCGTCCTGTCCCACGACGTCACCGGCGAGTTGCACGTTGCGACCGAGGATTTCGGCCAACTTCGCGGCAACCGGTGCGAGGGAGAACTTGGGATCGGGCTGACCGTCGGGGCGCCCGAGGTGCGCGGTCACGATGACCTTCGCTCCACCCTCGGCAAGTGCCCGCAAGGTGGGAGCGGACGCGACGATGCGGCCCGGGTCCGTGATTTCTCCGCCATCCAACGGGACGTTGAGGTCGGAACGCACCAGTACGGTGCGCCCCTCGACCCCAGCGTCCAGCAGATCCTTCAGCGTCTGAACTGCCACTGTTATCGAAACTCCGCTCAGAGTGACTTGGCGACGAGGCCGATGAGGTCGGCGAGGCGGTTGGAGTAGCCCCACTCGTTGTCGTACCAGGAAACGATCTTGACCTGGTCGTCGATGACCTTCGTCAGACCCGAGTCGAAGATCGACGAGTGCGGGTCGGTGACGATGTCCGACGAGACGATCGGTGCGTCGGTGTACTTGAGGATGCCCTTGAGGGGGCCCTCGGCTGCAGCCTTCATGGCGGCGTTGATCTCGTCAGCGGTAGCCGACTTCTTCAGGTTCGCGGTGAGGTCGGTGACCGAACCCGTGGGGATCGGCACGCGCAGTGCGTAACCGTCGAGCTTGCCGAGCAGCTGCGGGAGAACCAGGCCGATTGCCTTGGCAGCGCCCGTGCCGGTCGGAACGATGTTGAGAGCGGCTGCGCGGGCGCGACGGAGGTCGCTGTGCGGCGCATCCTGAAGGTTCTGATCCTGCGTGTATGCGTGGATCGTGGTCATCAGACCCTTGACGATGCCGAACTCGTCATCGAGGACCTTGGCGATGGGGCCGAGGCAGTTGGTGGTGCACGAGGCGTTGGAGATGATGTTCTGGCTGCCGTCGTACTTGTCGTCGTTGACGCCCATGACGATGGTGATGTCTTCACCCTTGGCCGGAGCCGAGATGATGACCTTCTTCGCGCCGGCTTCGAGGTGTCCCTTGGCCTTTGCTGCGTCGGTGAAGATGCCGGTGGACTCGACGACGACGTCGACGCCCAGCTCGCCCCAGGGAAGCTCGTTCAACGGGCCGCGGTGTGCGAGGGCCTTGATGCGCTGATCGCCGACGACGATCGTGTCGTCACCGTCGAGCGACACGTCGTACGGCAAGCGGCCGAGGATGGAGTCGTACTTCAGCAGGTGAGCGAGCGTCGCGTTGTCAGTCAGGTCGTTGACTGCCACGATCTCGATATCGGTGGTTCCGAGCGCCTTCTGCGCATCCACCGCCCTGAAGAAGTTACGTCCGATACGGCCGAAACCGTTTACGCCAACCCGGACAGTCACAATTCGCTCCTTTGACCATGATTCTGGTGTGCAACTTGACCCACGCAGTTCCGAATCCGTGTGTGCACGACGCGGACGTGGGGTTCATCGGTCGATGTGACCCTTACCCTAATGTGCTTGGCTCCAGAGTGCGCAGCCCACCCTGAAGACCCCGCCGGCGAGGGACCATCATCCCTCTTCGAGTAGCTCCGAGTTGACTGCGGATTCAGTGTCCGGAATGCCGGTTTCCTTCGCCTTGCGATCGGCCATCGACAGCAGACGCCGGATACGCCCCGCGACAGCGTCCTTCGTCATCGGCGGGTCAGCGAGCTGCCCCAACTCCTCGAGCGACGCCTGGCGATGTTCGACGCGCAGGGCACCTGCGGCAGCCAAATGATCCGGAACATCCTCACCGAGGATTTCCAGGGCCCGCTCGACGCGCGCGGCGGCCGCCACGGCAGCGCGAGCCGAGCGTCGCAGATTGGCGTCGTCGAAGTTCGCGAGCCGGTTGGCCGTTGCCCGCACTTCGCGGCGCATCCGACGCTCTTCCCAGACGAGCCGAGTGTCCTGAGCGCCCATCCGGGTCAGAAGGTCACCGATCGCCTCACCGTCGCGGATCACGACGCGATCCGTTCCACGCACTTCGCGGGCCTTCGCCGAGATCCCGAGACGGCGAGCAGCACCGACCAGCGCGAGTGCCGCTTCGGGCCCGGGGCAGCTCACTTCGAGCGCCGAGGACCGGCCTGGTTCGGTCAGGGAACCGTGTGCGAGAAATGCTCCGCGCCAAGCTGCTTCGGCGTCACCGACGCTTCCGCCGACAACCTGAGCCGGCAGGCCGCGGACCGGCCGGCCACGCAGATCGAGCAGCCCGGTCTGGCGTGCGAGGGCTTCGCCTTCCTTGGCAACGCGCACGATGTAGCGGGCTGATTTTCGCAGCCCACCCGCACTCAACACGTGAACGTCGGCGCTGTAGGTAAAGAGATCGAAGATCTCGCGGCGTAGTCGACGCGCGGTGGATCCCAGATCCACCTCGGCCTCGACGACAACCCGGCCACCGACGATGTGGAGTCCGCCGGCAAATCGGAGCAGTGCGGAGACCTCAGCCTTTCGGCAGCTGACCTGAGTCACCACTAACCGGCTCAGTTCGTCCTTGACCTCCGCTGTCATTGCCACGAAGTGTTCTCCCTCTGTTCTGCTGTTGAATGATCGGTGCCGGCCCCATTGGCCGGTTCGAGAGTGCCTGTCCGCCCGGTCAGTTGGGCGAGAGCCTCGGCGAGTTTCACCGGATCGTGGATATGCGCCGAACCCGCCGCAGTATCGGCGACGTCCGCATATCGGACTTCGGCGTGAAATTGTTGCGCTGCCCGCGCCAGATGTTCACGTTCCCGTCCCGGCGGAACCGACGCAGAATCGACGACGACGTAGTCAACCCGGAAATCGGGCACATGCTGGGAGAGTACGTGCAGGTGACGCTCTGCCGAGAATCCGGCCGTCTCCCCAGGTTCCGGAGCAAGATTGAGAACGAGCACCTTTCGGGCTTCGGTGGACGAGAGAGCCTCGACCAATTCCGGGACGAGCACGTGTGGGATGACACTGGAAAACCACGAGCCAGGTCCGAGCACCACGAGGTCAGCTCGTCCGATGGCAGCCACCGCGTCGGGACTCGCGGGCGGATTTGCCGGCAACAGACGCACGCGTCGCACCTTTCCCGGCGTGGTCGCCACTGCAACCTGACCGCGGATACACCGGCTGACGCGAGGGTCTTCTTCCAAACCCTGAACGTCGGCTTCGATGTCGAGCGCGATCGGCGACATGGGCAGCACCCGCCCGCGCACCCGCAACAGTCGCGCCATCTCGTCGAGCGCCTGAACCGGGTCGCCGAGCACCTCGGTGAGGCCGGCCAGAATCAGGTTGCCCACCGAATGCCCGGCCAACGCGCCGACACCACCGAAACGGTGCTGGATGGTGCGCGTCCAGTCCCTGACATCGGGTTCGTCGGCAGCCAACGCCGCCAGCGCCATCCGAAGGTCACCAGGCGGGATCACACCGAGTTCGGCGCGCAAGCGACCGGACGAGCCGCCGTCGTCTGCGACAGTGACCACGGCAGTCACGTCGAAGGTGAGTCGGCGAACAGCTTGCAGCGTCGCAAACAGTCCGTGACCACCACCGAGAGCGACGACCGCGGGCCCCCGAAGATCCTGCCCCGTCGAACCGCTCATTCGCGGCCCAGATCTCGGTGCACGATGCTGACCGCGATGTCGGCCTCACTGCCCAACTTGCGTGCAAGAGCCTCGGACATGGCCACACTTCGATGTTTCCCACCGGTGCAACCCACAGCAATTGTCATGTAGCGCTTTCCTTCTCGACGATATCCGGCGATCGTCAGGTCGAGCAGATGCAGATAGGTGTCGAGGTAGTCTTCGGCGCCGTCCTGAGACAGGACGTAATCGCGAACGCCGGCCTCCTGGCCGGTGTGATCGCGGAGTTCGGGAATCCAATGCGGATTGGGCAGGAAACGCACGTCGCACACGAGATCCGCGTCGATGGGCAAACCGTATTTGAACCCGAACGACTGCACGGTGACCTTCATGGTTCGGTTCGCCTCGACCCCGAAAGCCGTTTCGATCTTCTGCCGCAATTGATGTGCCTTGAGCGCAGACGTGTCGATCACCAAGTCGGCGGCAGCCTTGACCACGGCCAACTGCCGACGCTCCGCGGCGATACCTTCTGCGAGTGTGCCGTCGACGCCCTCGTTCTGCAGCGGGTGGCTACGGCGAACCTGCTCGAACCGCCTGATCAGAACGTCGTCGGACGCCTCGAGATAGAGGACACGCGTGTGGATCGGCGCGGCTTCCAATTCCGTGAGGACCGAGCCGAGATCGCCGGTGAACAGTCGAGACCGCACGTCGATCACCACGGCAAGTCGGTCAACCGGTGGATCAGACGTCAGGCTCAATCCGACCATTCGCGAGATCAATTCGGGCGGTAGGTTGTCCGCTACATACCAGCCGAGGTCTTCGAGGACCTTGGCTGCAGTACTGAGTCCGGCGCCGGACAATCCCGTGACCAAGAGAAAGTCCATGGTTCGGCTGTCGTTTGCGCTGTCTGTGGTCACTCGGCACTCTGCCCCGTCGTCGATATGGATGGTTCGCTCGACACGGAGTCCGGTACCTGCCGAACCAGCTGATCCGACATTTCGAACTCCACGTCCTGTTTATCATCCCCTACCCCGCCCGGCAGCGCTTCCGCTCGGTTGACGGTCTGTGCAGGTTCCCCGCCCAAAGCGTCGAGTACGGCCCGCGCCGTAGCGGCACCGATGCCGGGGACCTCCATGATTTCCTCGACGGTCGCGGTCTTGAGATTTGCCACGGAACCAAAATGGGACACGAGCGCGGTTCGCCGGGTCTCCCCCAGTCCCTTGACCGAATCGAGCACCGACGCCGTCATTCGCCGCGAGCGCTTGCTGCGGTGGAACGTGATGGCAAAGCGGTGCGCTTCGTCGCGGATTCGTTGCAGCAAGTACAGCGATTCACTGGTCCGAGGCAGGATCACCGGATCTTCCTCGTTGGGCACCCACACTTCTTCGAGTCGTTTCGCGAGTCCGACGACGGCTACGTCGGTGACGCCGAGCTCGTCGAGCACGGCGGCGGCGGCATTGACCTGCGGCGCACCACCGTCAACCACAAACAGATTGGGCGGATAGGCAAAGCGTCGTGGCCGACCGGTCTGAGGATCGATCGCCGCTTCCGGCGCCAGGTCGCCGCCGTCCGCGTCCATACTTGCGGCCGAATTGGCCAGGATTCCGAGGTCACGGTTGTGCCGGAGGAACCGTCGACGCGTGATCTCGGCGATGCTCGCGACGTCGTCCGAGTGCCCGTCGCCGGCCGCTTCCTTGATCGCGTAATGGCGGTAATCGGATTTGCGGGGCAAGCCGTCCTCGAACACCACGAGCGAGGCAACCACGTCGGTGCCCTGAACGTGACTGATGTCGACACACTCGATTCGCAACGGCGCCGAGTCCAGATCGAGGGCTTCCTGGATACCTTGAAGCGCGGCCGATCGTGACGTGAAATCTCCCGCTCGCTTGAGTTTGTGTTGCGCCAGAGCTTCTTTCGCGTTGCGCTGCACGGTTTCGGCGAGATCCTTCTTGTCGCCGCGCTGCGGAACTCGCAGCTGAACCTGAGAACCACGAAGGGTGCTGAGCCACACCTGGATCTCAGCGGCGTTGGGAGGAAGTACCGGAACCAGCACCTCGCGAGGAACGGCGCTCGAACCCGATTCCGAGTCGCTCCCCGGTTCGAGGGATGCCTGCTCGCCGTAGAACTGGGTCAGGAACTGCTCGACCAGAATCGGGAGGTCGGAGTCTGCGTCGAGAGCTGCCCAGTCGATGGCGTCACCGGCCTTCTCCACTACCCAGCCGCGTTGACCCCGCACCCGACCGCCGCGCACGTGGAATACCTGGACCGCGGCCTCGAGGTCATCAGTCGCAAACGCGACGAGGTCGGCATCGGTGCCGTCGCCGAGCACGACGGCCTGTTTTTCGAGCGCCTTGCGGAGGGCTCCGATATCGTCGCGCAGTCGCGCTGCGGTCTCGAAATCGAGGTCATCGGACGCCTGCTGCATTTTCTTCTCGAGGTCACGCACCAACTTGTCTGTCCGCCCGGCGAGGAAGTCGCAGAAGTCCTCGACGATCTGCCGGTGTTCCTCGGGGCTGACACGGCCCACACACGGCGCAGAGCACTTGTCGATGTACCCGAGCAGACACGGTCTGCCGATCTGGTTGTGGCGCTTGAACACTCCGGCGGAACACGTGCGGGCCGGGAACACCCGAAGTAATAGGTCGAGTGTTTCTCGGATGGCCCACGCGTGCGAGTACGGACCGAAGTACCTGACACCCTTGCGCCGTGGACCGCGGTAGACGAACAGCCGCGGAAACTCTTCGTTCAGCGTGACCGCAAGAACGGGATACGTCTTGTCGTCGCGATAGCGAACATTGAACCGTGGATCGAACTCCTTGATCCAGTTGTATTCGAGTTGTAGCGCTTCGACTTCGGTGCTGACGACCGTCCACTCGACGCTGCCGGCCGTGGTCACCATCTGCCTTGTGCGGGGATGAAGCGTCGTGACGTCCGCGAAGTACGAGTTCAGACGCGAACGAAGGCTCTTGGCCTTGCCGACGTAGATGACCCGACCATGCGGATCACGAAATTTGTAGACGCCAGGCGCCACCGGGATTGTTCCGGTGGCGGGGCGATAAGTCGAAGGATCCGGCACAGTTCCACGTTAGTCGTCGCCACCGACCGATTCGGAAACACGCTGGTGGTGTCCGACGAATCGGCCTGGCGAACGTCAGTTGCTTTCGTGTGCTGCCGGGGCGTAGCGGTTAGCGATTTCGCGCAGCTTCACGACGGCGTCCACCGCGTATTCGCGGTCGTTGGACTGGATTGCCATGACCGGCATGTACTCGTCGTCCGGCAGTTCGATCCTGGCCCACGCGGCACCGTCAGGGAACGACAGGCCTTCGAACAGATCCCACTCGACGATCTTCTCGCCGAGAATGTTGCGAACCGCGATACCCCGTTGACCCGCTCGCACCCGAGGGCGGGTGAGCAGCAGAACACCACCGGCGAGAACACAGCCGATCGTGGCCATGGCAAGCTGATCGGCCGCGCGGAAGTACACGCCGGTCGATCCGCTTCGCAGCGAGACTGCCAGAGTGACGTGGACGATGACCAGGAGAGCCGCAACCCCGATCGCGTATCGCGTCGACTTGCGCGGTTTCGCGATCAGTTCCCAGTTGTCGTCAGGTGTGCTCATCGAAACGAATCCTCAGTCCATGGCTGTCGTAGGTGGCGCAAGGTGACCGCCGTGTCCAATGCTGCGGCACAGGCCTGCGCACCCTTGTCCTCGACACTACCGGGCAAACCGGAACGATCCAGGGCCTGCTGTTCGGTATCGGTGGTCAGGACGCCGTTGCCGACCGGTGTGCTCTCGTCGAGAGAGACCCGCGTCAGACCAGCTGTCACCGCGTCACAGACGTACTCGAAATGCGGTGTACCACCGCGAATGACCACACCGAGCGCAACAACGGCATCGTGCGTCTTGGCCAACGCCTGTGCAACGACGGGCAGTTCGATGGCGCCGGCGACGCGGATCAACGTCACATCTTTGATCTGCGCCTCTGCGGCCACCCGCTGAGCACCCGCGATCAATGCTTCGGAGATCGTGGCGTGCCACTGCCCCGCAACGATCGCCAGTTTCAAGTCCTTCGCTTCGGCGATAGCCAGCTGGGGCTGTCCCTCACCGCTCATACCGCACCGTCCTGCTTGACGGCTTCCTGAGCGGCTTCGTACTCGTCGAGTCCGATCAAATCGTGGCCCATCCGGTCGCGCTTGGTGCGCAGGTACGTGAGGTTCTCGGCGTTGGCGCGCAGCGGCATCGGAACCCGGTCGGTGATCTGCAGTCCGTAACCGTCCAGGCCGACACGCTTGGCCGGGTTGTTCGTCAGCAGACGCATCGACGAGATGCCCAGATCTACGAGGATCTGCGCGCCGATGCCGTAGTCACGGGCGTCAGCGGGGAGCCCGAGTTCGAGATTGGCGTCGACCGTGTCTGAGCCGGCGTCCTGCAACTGGTACGCCTGCAGCTTGTGCATCAGGCCGATTCCGCGACCCTCGTGTCCGCGCATGTACAGAACGACGCCGCGGCCTTCCTGCGCCACCATGTCCAGCGCGGCATCGAGCTGCGGACCACAATCGCAGCGCAGTGAGCCGAACACGTCACCGGTCAGGCACTCGGAGTGCACGCGCACGAGAACATCGCTGCCGTCACCGTCGGGGCCGGCGATGTCGCCGCGCACCAGCGCAACGTGTTCGACCTCGTCGTAGATGCTGGTGTAGCCGACTGCGGTGAACTCACCGTGACGCGTCGGGATACGGGCTTCGGCAATGCGGACGACGTGCTTTTCGTGCTTACGACGCCACGCGATGAGATCGGCAATCGAGATCAACGCCAGGTTGTGCTCGTCGGCGAACACGCGCAACTCGTCCGTCTGAGCCATTGCGCCTTCGTCCTTCTGACTGACGATTTCGCAGATGACACCGGCGGGACGAAGATCAGCCATGCGAGCCAAATCGACTGCGGCTTCGGTATGTCCGGGACGACGGAGAACTCCGCCTTCCTTCGCGCGCAGCGGTACTACGTGGCCGGGACGGGTGAAATCGTTGGCACCGGAGTTGGGATCAGCCAACAGGCGCATGGTCGCAGCGCGATCCGACGCCGAGATACCGGTGCCGATTCCCTCACGGGCGTCGACGGTCACCGTGTATGCAGTGCCGTGCTTGTCCTGATTGGTGGCGTACATCGGGGGCAGGCCCAGACGGTCGCAGTCGTTTCCGTCGAGCGGAACACAGAGATAACCGGACGTGTACCGAACCATGAACGCCACCAGTTCAGGAGTGGCTTTCTCTGCGGCGAAGATCAGGTCGCCCTCGTTCTCACGATCCTCGTCGTCCACAACGACAACAGCTTTACCTGCAGCGATATCTGCTACTGCGCGCTCGATACTGTCGAACCTGGTCACGTGCTCGCACTCCAAAGTCTTGACTACTAGTCATCATCGAAAACAACGAGTACATCCGATGTGGATGCACCGACAACCCTACTGGCCAAGCCTACTGACCAACCCTGTTACCAACCCTACGACCGTCCGTCAAGACCCGATCGAGGCGGTCCTACCTACCGGCAGCGTGCAACCGTTCGACGTATTTCGCGATCACGTCGACCTCGAGATTGACCGGTGTGCCGATCGTCGCGGTTCCGAGTGTCGTCAACTCCAACGTCGTCGGAATGAGCGAGATCTCGAAGTACTCGAACCCACGCTCACCTCCCAGCGCCGACACCGTCAGGGACACACCGTCCACGGTGATCGAACCCTTCTCCACGACGTACCGCGAGATGGACTCGGGCAGCGAGATCCGCACGATCTCCCAGTTCTCGGACGGCGAACGCGAAATGACGTGACCGGTACCGTCGACGTGGCCCTGCACGAGATGTCCACCCAGACGGCTGTTGAGTGCTGCTGCGCGCTCGAGATTGACGCGGCTGCCGACAGCCAAGCTCGCGAGGCTCGAACGGTTCAGCGTCTCCTGCATGACGTCTGCAGTGAAGGAACCGTCGTCGAGTACGTCGACAACCGTGAGGCAGACGCCGTTCACCGCGATGGAATCACCGTGACCGGCGTCGGAGGTGACCAACGGTCCGCGCACCGTGAAGCGCGCGGCGTCGACCAGTTCTTCCTTGGCGACAACTTCGCCGAGTTCTTCAACAATTCCAGTGAACACGCTTGCCTACTCCTCGTTCCCCGGAGCGGAATTCTCCGGAACCAGACTCAACAAAATATCGGGGCCGATCGTTACCGCGGACTCCAAGTGGAACCGGCGAGCATCGGCGATGGTGTGTACTCCCGCGTCGACCAGCGCCGACGCTCCCCCGCCGAGCAGGATCGGAGCGATGTACGCCTCGATGACGTCGACATACCCTGCGGCCAGGAATGCGCCCGCCAGGCGTGGTCCGCCTTCGAGCAGCACGTCCGTGTATTCGGTGAGCGCCTCGACAACCTCGTCGATGCTCTCGGTGTTCAGGACGAGCGTCGGAGCCGCGTCGTCGAGAATCCTTGCAGTCGAGGGTATTTCACGCTTGCCGACTACCACGCGCACCGGCTGATGGGCCGCGAGGTCCCCCGTCGGCTGACGCGCGGTCAACCAGGGATCGTCTGCAAAGACCGTGCCGGTACCCACCACGATTGCGTCGACCTGCGCCCGCTGGGCATGTACGCGTGCTCGAGCAGCCGGACCCGTGATCCATTGACTCGTGCCGTCTTCGGCAGCGCTGCGGCCGTCGAGGCTCGCCGCGTACTTCCACGTGATGTGCGGACGGCCGGTGCGCTGCTTGTGCAGCCAGGCGCGCAGCGGACCCGCTTCGACCTCAGCCGCTCGTAGTCCGGACGTGACCGAGATTCCGGCGCGCATCAGCGTCGCCGCACCGCCGGACGCTTCAGGATTGGGGTCGCCGACGGCATAAACCACGGCCGCCACACCGGCGTCGATCAACGCCTGTGAACACGGCCCGGTCCGCCCCTGATGGTTGCAAGGTTCGAGCGTGACCACCGCCGTGCCGCCGCGCGCTGCCCGGCCGGCTTCGGTAAGAGCCACGATCTCCGCATGCGGACCACCTGGGGGCTGAGTCATGCCCACGCCCGCAATGGTTCCGTCGGCGCCCAGAATGACGGCACCCACGGGCGGGTTGGGGCTGGTGAACCCGCGTGCGGAATCAGCAGCAGTCAACGCGATCTGCATTGCGGCGTCGAGATCAGAACTCGACACCGGAACAGCCTTTGCCATGTCGGTGTTCTCAGACCGACAGCGTCAGGTGCGGCGACGCGGATGCGGCCTGCGCACGAAGCTTGCGCACAGCTTCTCCGGGGTCACTCGCGCCGTACACGGCGCTACCGGCGACAAAGCAATCGATGCCCGCTTCTGCGGCCTGTTCGATAGTGTCCGCGTTGATGCCGCCGTCGATCTCGACAAGCAGTTTCAGCTCGCCCGAGTCGACGAGCTTACGAATCGTGCGGGCCTTCTCGAGGACCTGCGGCATGAAGGACTGCCCACCGAAGCCTGGCTCGACGCTCATGATCAGCAACGTGTCGAAATCTTTGAGGATTTCGAGGTAAGGCTCGATGTCGGTTCCTGGCTTGATGCTCAGACCTGCTTTGGAACCGGCAGCGCGAATGTCGCGGGCAACCGAACGCGGATCATCGGTGGCTTCGGCATGGAACGTGACGTTGTATGCACCGGCCTCGGCATACGGCGGCGCCCAGCGCTCGGGGTTGTCGATCATCAGATGGCAGTCGAGCGGAATATCCGTTGCCTTGAGCAGGCTTTCGACCACCGGAAGACCCAGTGTCAGATTCGGAACGAAATGCGCGTCCATCACGTCGACGTGAAGCCAATCAGAACCGGCAACGGCGGCCGCTTCGTCGGCGAGGCGTGCAAAATCGGCGGACAGAATGGACGGTGCAATCATCGGGGAAGCCACGTGCCCGAGTTTAGCCGTGGCGTCTGCGCCCCTGTGCACGCCCGTCGGTGCGGTCGAAAATCTGTCAGTGCTTGACTGCGGCGCGAAGCTTGCGCACCTTCGACGGAGCCTTGATCCGCCATGCGTCCTCGAGCATTTCCGCCAACTGATCCTCCTCGATCAGTTCGAGGTGCACCAGGATCGAACCGTGCCCGTGGTAGTGATCCGTCGTGAAGAACGGCGCTTCCCCACTGGCGAGCAGCGCCTCTTTCTCGTCCAGACCACACATCACGACCAATGCACCCTCGGCTTCGGTTCGCAAGCGCGCAAATGTCTTGCCTGCCACCTTGAGTGCCGGGGTGTTGTACGACGTCGATTCCTCCACTGACGGAAGCGCCGAAGCGAGTACGACAACCTGTTCCCACGTAACCATGGAGGGAACCATACGACTCCGGGGGCCGGAAGTCACCTCCCCACCCCTGTGCGCCGTTTTGGTAGGTCCCGCTACCAAAACGGCGCACAGCTACCTACGCCAGTGGTTTACGCAATGCCGCCATGAACATTGCATCCGTGCCATGGCGGTGCGGCCACAATTGAACCGAATTGCCGTCGCCGACGTCCGGCACACCGGGCACCAGTTCCTTGGTGTCGAGTTCGACAACGCCATGACGGCGGACCGCATCGGCAACAACGGCCAGCGTTTCCGACAAGTGCGGCGAGCACGTGGAGTACAGCACCACACCACCGGGACGCACCAATTCGATTGCCGCGGCGAGCAATTCACGCTGCAACTTCACCAGCGGGGCAACATCCGACGGTTGGCGACGCCACCGCGCTTCCGGACGCCGACGCAACGCACCCAGTCCGGTGCACGGCGCGTCGACGAGGATGCGGTCGTAGCCGGGTTCGAGGCCAGACTCACGGCCATCGGCCACGTGTACGTCGACGGGCAGCTCACGGGTGGTCTTGCGGATCAGTTCCGCGCGGTGGGCGACGGGTTCGACGGCGTCGAGGCGCCCACCGTCGATTCCTGCCAGTGCTCCGAGAAGCGCTGCTTTGCCGCCGGGACCAGCGCAGAGATCGAGCCAGCGGCCACCGTCGTCACCGTCGAGCGGTGCGAGAGTCAGGGCGCGGGCAACCAGCTGGCTGCCTTCGTCCTGCACGCCGGCCAAGCCCTGACGCACCGCATCGAGCTGGCCAGGATCGCCGCCGTCCAGATGCACGGCGTACGGCGAGTACGGGCCGATCTCGCCGCCGGTGACCAGCGCCAGCTCTTCGGCCGAGATTTCGCCGGGCCGCGCAACGAGGTGCACGGCGGGGCGGGCGTCGTCGGCAATCAGGACGTCTTCGAGTTCACCGGCCGCAGCGCCGAGCGAATCGGCGAAGACCTGTGCGATCCACACAGGGTGCGCGTGCTCGAACGCGAGGTGCCCGATCGGATCCTTCGGCGCCAGCAGTTCCACCCACTCGTCCTGAGTGCGTTCGGACACCCGGCGCAGTACCGCGTTGACGAATCCTGCTCGCCCCTGGCCGGATTCAGCGCGTGCGAGGTCGACGGACGTCGCGACGGCAGCGTGCGGCGCGACGCGCGTGCGCAGCAGTTGGTAAGAACCCAACCGCAGCACGTCGAGAAGGTTGCCGTCGATTTCCTCGATCGGACGACCCGACGCGTGCACGATCACAGCGTCGAGCAACCCCTGCGCGCGGGCAGCGCCGTACGCCAGTTCTGTTGCCAAGGCAGCATCGCGGGAGTCGAGTTTGCGATCGCGGAGCAATCCGGGCAGAACCAAGTTTGCGTAGGCGTCGCGCTCGCGGACCGCGCGCAGCACGTCGAGAGCTGCGAGACGCGGCTGATCGAGTCCAGCCGTCGGATCGGGCCGCTTTGCCTGCTTCGGCTTGTTGTTTCGCGACCCGTTCCGCTTGTCGCCGGGGCCTTGGGCCTGGCGGGCTGGTCGTCGTGATTCGGTCATGCTGCTCGTACCTCCGCGTCGAGTCGGGCACCGCGTGCCCAGTCCCCTGCCGACATCAATTTCTTGCCCGGGGGCTGTATCTGCCCGAGTCGCACCGCCGTCGTAGCGGTACCGATGTACAGACCGTCCTTGCGTACTGCGATCTCGCCGACTGCCAGTACGTCGTCAGTCACGGTGACCGGTCCGAGCTTGACCCGCAGGTCACCGATCATCGTCCACGCGCCCGGCGCAGGCGTGACCGCCCGAATGTGGCGGTCAACGGCCGCAGCGGGACGATCCCAGCGCACCCGGGCCGCGTCGACGGTCACCTTCGGCGCGTACGAGACGCCGTCGTCGGATTGAGGAACCGCCGTGATTGCACCGGCTTCGATTCCGTCGAGCACTGATTCGAGCAGGCCGGCGCCACCTTCGGCCAGTCGCCCTAGGAGATCGCCGGCAGTGTCCGTGTCGCGGATGCGTTCGGTCATCACGCCGTACACCGGTCCGGTGTCCATGCCCGCTTCGAGGCGGAAGGCGCTGGCACCGGTGACCTCGTCACCGGCGCTGATCGCTGCCTGCACCGGCGCAGCACCACGCCACGCGGGAAGCAGCGAGAAGTGCAGATTCACCCAACCGAACTTCGGGATGTCGAGTACGTTCTGCGGCAACAGATTTCCGTAAGCGACAACAGGCGCACAGTCCGGCTCGTAGCTTTTCAGCTCGGCCGCGAATTCGGGATCTGACGCCTTGGCGGGAGTCAACACCGGAATGCCGTGTTCGTCCGCGAGCATGCCGATGGGTGACCGGGTGACTTTCCGTCCGCGACCGGCGACGGCGTCAGGACGCGTCACCACGGCAACGACCTCGTGATTGGCCGACTCGATGAGTCGACGCAAGGACGGGACGGCAGGTTCCGGCGTTCCGGCGAATACAACGCGCATGTCAGCCCTCCCTATTCTCAGGGCTGCAGAGACTGTGATCAGCTCGCTGGCCGCTCGAACGTGGTGGACTGCAAGTCACGAAAGCGCTCCCGGATTTTGTACGAATGGAACCCTCAGTCTAGGGAGTGCTGAGCCCAGCTTGTACCGCGCGGCATATCGGTCGTGACTGTCGGCAACTTCTGGGGTCGTAATCGATTGCAGAAGTCAGGAATTTGCGTCGATCACCACTTGCGGAATATCGGTGCCGAGCGGGACGGCCGTACACGGTGCGTGCCGCTCGGCATCGGGATCGAGGGAGGTGCGGATGATGTCGATCACGTAAGGGTCGTACGGCATCCGGAAGTGCCCGGTCAGGTTCTGCGGGCACAGGTCCTGCAGGACGATGTTCTCGGCGCCTGAGTCCCGCAACGCGATGTTGCCTGACGGTTGGATCACTTCGTCGACCTGCGAGCCGATGGTGGTGTATCGCACCCCTGGCACGGTGTCGCCGCCGTTGTTGAGGCTGCGCAGCAGATCCGATCCCTCCATCTGCTCGCGCACGGCAACCGAGAAAGTGTCCTCGACAAATTCTTCGCCGCCGGGTATCGCCCGTACAAGCGGCACGAGCCCGAACATCACACCGCCGTACGTCGGCGAGGCCAGCCCGATCCAGTGGTCGACAAACTGCGAACCACCAAGTTTGTTGGTGTAGTACCGAGTTACCGTGGCGCCCTGCGAGTACCCGATGACATCGACGCGATCAGCGCCCGTCCTCGATCTCACCTGATCGACAAAGGCACTGAATTCGCTTGCACTCGAGACGATGTCGCCGACGCCGAAGGTATCTTCCTCAGGATCCCCGCCGTAGTTGAGTACAAAAACGCAATAGCCATCGGCAGCGAGAGCCGGCGCCACAGCCGCCCAGTCGGTGTACGCCTGAGTGTCCGTGCCATGTGCAAGCAACACCGGACGTGGATGCTCGGCCGTGGGCCTGCAGTCGAAATTATTGGACCCGGCCGGCACCGAATCGGGGTGAGTCTCTGCATATGCGGTTGCCGCGTGACGGCTTATCTGTGCCGGTCCGACGTGTGTGGGAACGCTCGCCCCGGACTGCGCGCCGGCAACACTTGGTAGCGCCACCAGACAGGCGCTAGCCAACACCAATCCTGCAATTCTTGTTCTACCCGACATAGTTCAGCACTCCCGCCCCGATCCCGATCCACACCAAGGCCAATCATAAGTGCAGACGAACACACATCCCTAGCTGGTCACTGCCGGCTTCCGGATGAAGAACGAACCTGCCACCGCGATCAGGGATATGACGCCACCCCACATGAATGCTGTGTGGATACCCGATTGCTGCGCAGCGACATCGGTCGCACCATCGGCGAGTTGTGAGGCGGCTGTGTTCGACATAATTGTGACGAACAACGCGGTTCCCGCCGCACCGGCCAACTGCTGACCGGTATTGAAAATTGCACTGCCGTGGGAATACAACTCCGACGGGACCGATCCGAGCGACGACGTCATCAGCGGAGTCATCACCAATGCCAGACCCACCATCAGCATCGAATGGATGCCGACAACCATCGGCAAGCCGGTCTCCGTGTCGAGGAGCGTCATCAGCCACAACGCGGCGCTGACCACGACAACACCGGGGATGACCAGCGGGCGCGGACCGACGCGGTCGAAGACCCGACCGACGAACGGTGCCAGGATGCCCATGAGCAAACCACCGGGGAGAAGCAACAAACCGGTCTTCAACGTGTCGAGGCCGAGCACATTCTGCAGGTACAACGGCAGCAGAATCAGCGCACCGAACAGGGCCATCATGCTGATCGCCAACATGGCCAATCCGATGCTGAACGTCGGCGTGAGGAATGGCCGCATGTCCAGGAGGGCACGCCCGTCCTCCTGCCGCGACAACTGACGCAGAACAAACACGACCAGCGCCACGACACCGACAACCAGCGGTACCCACACCGGCACGCCGGATCCCTCGGCGGAATGTCCGAGACTACCGAGTCCGTAGACGATGCCACCGAATGCCAACGCGGACAATACAACCGACAACCCGTCGAACGGTGCTGCGCCGGTAGTAGTGAGGTTCTTGACCAAAGCGGAACCGATGGCAAACGCAACCAGGGCGATCGGCAACACAAGCCAGAACATCCAGCGCCAGTCCAGCGATCGCAGGATCACACCGGAGAGTGTCGGACCGATCGCCGGAGCGACGGCGATCACGATGGAGATGACGCCCATCATGGCGCCGCGCTTATGGGCGGGAACAACACGCAGGACCGTGGTCATGAGGAGTGGAAGCATGATGGCGGTACCACCGGCTTGGATCACTCGACCCGCCAGAAGAAGTTCGAATCCGGGTGCGGACGCCGCGAGGAGCGTGCCGACGCTGAAGAGCGTCATCGCTGCTGCGAATACTTGCCGGAGAGTGAATCGCTGGAACAGGTAGCCCGTCGTCGGAATCACGACGGCCATGGTCAGCATGAATCCAGTGGTCAGCCACTGTGCTGTGCTGGCGGTGATGTCCAGGTCCACCATCAAACGTGGCAGTGCCACGCTCATGATCGTCTCGTTGAGGATCATCACGAACGCTGCGACGACCAGCACGGTGATCAACAATTTGCTACCGCGGTCGAGGTCAACCGATTCCGGTTGGGCTTCCGTCTCTTGAATATGCATGCGCTACTGAGAACTCTCTGGTCTTAGAAGACAAATCAACTTATTTAACTGACAATATCAATCATCTTGAGAGTCACTGTCAAGTTGATTTCGGCTGGTAAGTTGAGCCGCATGGAGGACTGCGGATGACCACACACGACAGCGTCAAGGTCCCCGCGGCAAAACGCGCTCCCGACCTGCGGGAACGCCGCCGCCAGGAAACTCGCCTCGAGATATCCCGGGCCGCTCTGGAACTTTTCGAACTCCACGGCTCGTCGGCGACGACGGTTGACGAAATCGCGCGCCGCGCCGGAGTCTCGCCCAGCACATTTTTTCGATGCTTCGCCACCAAGGAAGACTCGGCCCTCAGCGTCGAGGTCGAGTTCGAGACGGAAATCGTCGAATGGCTCGATGCGATCCCTGCCGACGACGTGACTCTGACAGGGATGCAGGAAATCTACGGGAACATCATCGAGAGACTGGAGGCCTCTCCTGACAGGCGAGATCGAATACTGCGAGTTCGACGCCTCCTCGCATCCGACCCCCATCTGTGCGCATCGTCATTTGCCACAGAATCCATGGCACTGATCCAACTGACGGACCGAGTTGCCATCAAACTCGGCGGCGAGAATGCCCGCCCTTACGCTCGACTACTCGTCGAAAGTGCCGCGATGACAACACGTATCGCGGTCGACACCTGGGCAGAACGCCTGGACAACGGCGCCGAGGCTGATCTGGCACAGATTTACCGGAGCACGTGCGAAGATCTGCGACGCGCCGCAGCGAGCTGATCGACAGCGAGATCAGGCAGACGAACTCGGGGAATCGACAGCGCGGGCCGGTCCCATGTTGCGCGAGAACATGATCCCGACAAGAAGGACCAATCCTGAAACTGCGATGAACCATCCAGTCCGGTGCAGACCAGCGTCGTCGATCTGATGACCGGCCGTTACCTGCAACACCACAACCGCAAGATTCGCGCCGATGAACGCGACTGTGCGGTAAACGCCGATAGCTGCACCAACTTCGTCCACGGTTGTCACCGCATTGATCAGGCTTTGATTGCCGATGTTGTTGAAACCGTTCGGTATACCAAGTACCGCGGCAACAAGGAGAAGCACCAAGACCGGGGCAGTCGAGCTTTCGACCGAAGCGATCAACACCCCGCCGACCAGCAGCGCACACGTACCGACAAACAGAGTGCGACGGGCGCCGTACCGCCGGTATGTGCGAGACCCGATCATGGTGGCCACCACGCTGACCCCCGCAACGGGCAGCATCGTCAAGCCGGCCTCGATCGGGCTCATCCCCCGCGCGTACTGCAGCCATTGTGGAATTCCGAAAAAGACGCAGTAGAAGCACGTGTACGTGAGCAATGTCCGACCCAGAGTTGCACTGAGCGCGCGATTACGTGCCAGAGCCTCGACATCCAGAAACGGCTCCGGAGCGCGGTGCTCCCACCAGACAAAGAGACCGAGTCCCGTCACCGCAACGGGAAGCAGCCACCACGTCGGGTTCCCCGGCAACGAAACCAGCAGCACCATCATCGACGTGATCGTCACGAGGAACAATCCGATTCCGACTACATCGAGAGCATGGAGCGCTTCCCGAACCGACACTCGCCCACCGCCGGCAAAGCCCACGTCAGCACGCATAACCACAACAGCACTGAGCACTACGACGGGAAGATTCACCCACAGGATCGATTGCCACCCGAAAGCCCCCACAAGGAGACCACCGACAGTGGGACCAAGAGCTGCAACGGACTGACTGCAGACAACCAACGTTGCAATCGCTGTACGCGGCTGGCGCCCGTAGCGCTCGGAGTAGCTGCGGACCATGGTCATCGCGTTGGGCATGTGGGCTGAAATGCCGAATCCGAGGATCACGTACGCACCGATCAACCAACCGACATTCGGGGCAAGCATCCCGACGCACGATCCGATGGCGACCAGGGCTAAGCCTCCGAGAAATACCCGACGAGCGCCCAGCAATGCACCGAGCCGACCCATCATGGGGGCACCAACAGCGGTCGTGATGTACATCGCGGAGATGATCCAGGAAACGCCGCCGTTCGAACCGAACTGAGCGGCGATACCAACAATTGCCACGGCAATCATCGACGAATTCAGCGGTTGCAGAATGCTGCCGGTCGCTGCCGCACCACTCACCCGGAACGGAACAGGCAAGGCCTTGGTATCTGCCTGGTCCTCGACGGCAGTCATGCGCGCATCACTGACTCCTGCGCCGGTGTTGTATCGGTCGACTCAGCCGCACGCCGCAGCAAACGTCCTGCGAGATAAAGCAACTCACGTTCGACGTCAGTGAACTCCTCCGTCAGCACGGACGTAAGCCATTCACTACGGGCGGCGCGGTCCACGTCCAAGGTCCTGCGGCCGATGTCCGTGATCGAGATCAAACTCGCGCGAGCATCATGTGGATCGACGGTGCGCGTCACCATCCCCTTCTCCTCGAGAAGAAGGACAGTACGCGCAATGGTTTGCGGCACCACCCGCTCCAAGTCGGCAAGCGCACGCGCACTCATCGCGCCCACCCGATCCAGATGCGCAAGTGCCTGCAGTTGGGTTGGAGTCAACAAATGCCCGGAACTCTTCGTCCGAATCCTTCGACTGAACAGCGCCACGTCTTCCCGCAGCCGGTCGGCCCGTTCGTCCATGCGATTCTCCCTAGTCTCATTAGCCAGGGTAGCTGCTTATTTCTTCTAAGGTCTTGGATGTGAGCTGTCTCTATCGAAATTTTTTCAACAGACTATCTGTCAAATTTTGGGAGTTGACGTGACGTTGCGAGCCCAGACTGCTCAACCTGGACATCACTGTTCGCGCCAACAATCCGCGCATTCATCAGGAATCGTGCACACGACTCGGCGCCGACGCAGCTCACACGTCAGAATCAGTGGAACTAAGGCCACGGAGGAGTCGTCACATGGCACGCGATGTAGACCCCGGATTGCTGATCCGACGGATCGGATCCACAGAATCCTGGGATTCACCCGAGATGACCGCCTACGAGAACGAAGACCACTTGCAGCGGATCGTCGCAACCGACCCGCAGTACGTACCCGGTGTCCCCGAAGGCGCTTTGACTGTTCGCGAGCTTTCGACCACGGCAGGCCCCGCAGACGTGTGCATTGTCAGCCCTGACGGCACGATCACGATCGTCGAGTGCAAGCTTGCATCGAACTCCGAGCGACGCAGAATGGTGATCGGGCAGGTTCTCGACTACGCATCCGCGATCTGGGTCGATGGTGCTAAATCGTTCAGGGAGCAATGGACTAAATCGTTCAGGGAGAAATGGAATCGTCAGCGGGGTGATGATCTTGCCGCGCTCGGGGAGACTGCACTCGAACAACTCGACCTCAACATCACAGAAGGCCGCATCGACCTGTGTCTTGCCGTCGACCGTATCGACAACGATCTCAAACGCCTGGTCGAATTCCTGAACCGAATAACTCGCGACGAAGTGGCAGTCACCGCTCTTCAGCTGACTTATGCCCGACACGGGGACATCGAATTCCTGATGCCTTCCACCTACGGCGGCGAAATCGCGGCCGTTAAAGCCCGCAGTTCTGGCCCCTCGACATCCTGGACCACACAATCATTCCTCGACGCACTCGACGCCACGTCCGACCGCGTCTCCGCCCAGCGGATCTTCGAACTTCTCGAAAATCTCGATGACACCCGCGGACAGCACGAGAACCTGTGGTTCGGCAATCGTCCGGGAGGCGGCATCTTCTTGTACCCCTATGGACTCCGGTACGCGCCCATCCAATTGTGGATCAACAAAACCGGCCAACTCATGGCCTACGGAACCTGGAACCAATACGAGGTTGTACGTCAGCACCCGGGTTTCGCCGAACTAGCCGGATTGATCGGGCAGGACCACCACTCCACCGCAAAAGGTTTCGCAATCGCCGACGTCGATCTCGACGAACTTTGGCACGTTGTGCTGCGTTGTGCGATCGAAATCAACAGGTCCGACGCTTAAGACAGCAAACCCGGGAGACCACGCAGGGGCT
The DNA here is from genome assembly GCF_019334125.1 of Rhodococcus globerulus. Classification (NCBI taxonomy): domain Bacteria; kingdom Bacillati; phylum Actinomycetota; class Actinomycetes; order Mycobacteriales; family Nocardiaceae; genus Rhodococcus; species Rhodococcus globerulus. The sequence goes on along the minus strand of NZ_CP079698.1, from coordinate 691,292 downwards.
CCCGGGATTGCGACTAAATATTCAGTTGGTAGACCTGCTTACAGCAGCTCCGAAAATTACAGCAGCTCGGAGATTTCCTCGGCGATCTGCTCGGGGGTGACCGTCGACTCGAACCGGCGAACTACCGCTCCGTCACGATCGACGAGGAACTTCGTGAAGTTCCACTTCACTTCGTCGGTACCGATCGCCTCGGGGCGCGTCTTGCTGACATGCTCGAACAGGAATCCGATTTCGGGCCCGAATTCACCGGGTGCCTCGCTGCGGAGGTGCTCGTACAGCGGGTCCGCGTTGTCGCCGTTGACCTCGATCTTTGCGTACACCGGGAAGGTGACGTTGTAGGTCGTGCTGCAGAACTCCTGGATCTCAGCGTCCTGGCCAGGCTCCTGATCTCCGAACTGATTGCTCGGGAATCCGATGACCCGAAGGCCGCGGTCCTTGTTCTCCCGGTACAGGGCATCGAGGCCCTCGTACTGCGGTGTGAATCCACACTTGCTTGCCACGTTGACGACCAACAGAAGGTTGCCCTTGTACTGGCTCAGATCCTCGGTGGATCCGTCGGCAGCCTTGACGGCAAAGTCGTGGACACTCATGAACTCTCCTGATTATCGAAGTGATTATATTGCTACCCAAGGTAGTTCATGCTTCGCCGGCGATAGTGACCGGACACACCAACACGAGTGCCGCACTCAACTGTCGGTATCGGTGGACCCGTCGTCGGCAAGAACGCGATACAACGCTCGACGCGCTTCGATCAGAACATCGGCAGCGGCCTTGACCTGCGCTGGTGTACCCACTGCGGCGACCTGACCGGCAGCACCCATCAGTTGCCCGATCAGCTCACGCAGATCCTGCTCGGGAGCGCCGACGCTGTCGCGAACCTCGTCCCACGGTGCACCGAGATCCGCCCGGTGCTGCTCGACGTACGCGGCACCTTCCTCGGTGAGTTTTGCAGTCTTCCGTCCGGCGACCTTGTCGATGATCACGAGGCCTTCGTCTTCGAGTTGCGACAGTGCGGGGTAGATCGATCCCGGACTCGGCTTCCACACTCCGCCACTGCGTTCGACGATCTGTTGAATCAGTTCGTAGCCGTGCATCGGTTCTTCGGCAATGAGGAGCAGAACAGCCGCGCGAACGTCACCTCGACGCCCGCGCCCGCCGCGTCCGCGCCCACGTCCGAAGTGCGCGCCGGGACCGAACCCTGGGCCAGGTCCGCCGTCGGGCCCGAACCGCCCTCGACGATGCCCGCGCCCACGGTCGCCGTCGGGAAAATGCCTGTCCATTGTTGCTACCCTTCGCCGATATCGCTGATAGTTCGACGATATATCGCACAGATCGAAGGTGCAATGTCTCGAGCAGTATCAGCCCACCGTCGAGCGCAGTCCGTCTGCGAGTTTTTCCAGTGCGTCGATCTCGCGGATCCCTGGATCCATCTCGGCCCCGGACAATGTGACGTAGTTGCGGTTCCGCACGGCAGTCATCTGCGCGGTCACCGGATTCGATTCGAGAAAGGCGATTTTTGTTTCCAACGAATCACCGTCTACTCGCCGACGGTGAAGGTCACCGAGCACCAACACATCCGGGTCGCGGTCGGCTACCGCTTCCCAACTCACTTCCGGCCAGTCGTCGGACAGATCCGCAAATACGTTGACGGCGCCTGCCTCGTCGGCAAGAAGACCTGGGGCCGAACAACATCCGGCCATGTACGGAGCCTCCAGTCCGGAGAACCAGAAAGCGAGCGTTCTTCCCGAACCGGCAACACCGGCCGCCGCTTCCGATAGCCGCGACTGCAGTTCGGCAATCAACTCTGCGCCACGATCCTGCACGTCGAAGATCGCCGCCAGCTCACGAATCTCCCGGTACAGCGTGTCGATGGTCAGAGTCGCGGTACGCGAGACGTTCTCCCCCTCCACGACGGCATCGGTACAGACAGACGGCGACTGATACGTGGGAACTCCCAGTTCCGCGAATCGGGAGCGTTCCGCAACAACGGCTGAGGTGAAGGTGTGGGCGCTCGCCGACGTCACCAGATCGGGTTCGGTGTCGAGTACCACTTCGAGCGACGCGTCATTGTCGGCCAGTCTCGGCACCAGGTCGTTCTGGGCCGCGAGAGGAGCGAGAACAGGATCGAACCAGGTGGAGGTGCCTACCATCCGGTCGCCGAGACCGAGCGAGAGCAAAATCTCCGTCGCACTCTGGTACAGCGACACAGCTCGTTGCGGCGCCGAATCGAATGTCACTGACACACCACAATTTTCGAGTGTCAACGGGTAAGTTGTAGGGCCCGCTGCATCAGCAGCAACGGTAGTCGGGGTCGCGGCGTCCGGCGCAGTAGCGCTGGAGCACCCGGTCAGTAGTGCGGTGGTGCAGAGCAATCCGGTCGCGGCAGTGAGTGCGCGCGTCAGTGGTGCGGTGGGCACGGAAAGTCGTCCTTCGATCAGGGGCTCGGTCGCGGAGCCCGACATGTGGCAATCGCCATCCTCGATGTGGTGCCGGACGAGTATTCGGACTCGTGGGAAATCCCATCGCCGTTGCGCGTCAGTTCCGGATTCTCACCGGTATTCCCTCGTCAGACAGTGGTCAGTATAGGCAGCACACATCCGCAATCATGCAAAGCGCCAGGCCACCAAGAAATTTCTCAGCCGATTCGACGCGGGTCAATCTGAATACGCACAGGTCCGGAGGATTTTCGGGCGCTCCGGGCTGCGCGAGCATGAGCTAGAGCGTCAGCCAGTGCCCGGCCGTCCTTGCGCGGCACTCGAATCAGCAGACGCTCGGGAGCTACGCCCGCCTCGTCCTCACCGGAATACGGAAGCCTCTCCCCCGCAGGCAATTCCACAGGCCCGAGGAGAACCGCGCTCGCAGGCAGATCGGCAGAAGCGACCAGTTCAGTAATCGCGGCGCTACCACCGTCGATGGCCGCCAGATGGACGGCAGGCGGAAAGCCGACCTCGTCGCGTTCGTCGAACTGACTGCGGGCGTGCCCAACCGGATCCCACCGGACCAAAGCCTGAACTGTCGGGATTCCCGAATCCGCGACCACTACTACCTCGCCACCGTCGGACAGTGGAATCACCAAGGCGGCGGCAGACATCCAGCGCCGCAGAGTCTCTTCCTCGGCGCGAAGATCTGCGCGCCCGAGCAATGCCCACCCGTCGAGCAACAAAGCAGCACCATAGCCCCCGGTCATCACCGGTTCCGCGCCGACGGTCGAGACCACCAGCGCCGGGCCCTGGGCAACTTCCTTGACCACATCGCCGCCACCGGACAGCACAACCTTCACCCCGGGGAACGCGCGACCGAGTTCCTCAGCTGTTCGGCCCGCCCCGACCACAACGGCACGCAACGCCTTGGCTCCACACGCATGGCATCGGTAGGCCGCGTCGGCGACGCCGCACCAGCGGCACTCGGGAATTCCGGCACCGTCGGGACCTGCTGCAGATGGCAACGCCAACGGTCCGTTGCAACGGCGGCACCGCGCCGGCGCCCGGCACTTCCCGCACGCGAGTGTCGGAACGTACCCACGACGCGGCACCTGCACCAACACGCCACGGCCGTCGGCCAATGCTCGCCTGGCCGCGGCAAAAGCGATCGCCGGCAACCGTGCTGCCCTCGCACCGGGGTCGCGGGCCAACGCGTGATCACTATCCGCCAATGCGGTGATCTTGGGTGAGCAGTGCCTGACCACATCCCGAGCGGCGACCAAATCGTGGGCCCACCCCGAATCGACGAGCACCTGAGACTCCGCAGTTCGGGAGAAACCGCCGATCACCACGGCGCACCCGGCCACATGCGCCCGCAATACCGCGGACTCACGGGCGTGCGGGTAGGGCGAGCGGGGCTCGGACAGGTTGTCGTCGCCGTCGTCCCACACGACAACAAGGCCGGTGTCCGGCGTGGGGGCAAAAACGGAGCTTCGCGTGCCGACGACGATGCGGGCGCTTCCGCGAAGGGCCGCAAGCCACCGCCGATAGCGCATAGCCGGGCCAAGTCCCGCTGAAAGTCCTACTACCGCTTCAGGTCCGGATACTTTCTCGCAGGCGGCAAGAACTCGATCTAGATCACGCTGATCCGGAACGACGATGACCGCACTCTTGCCTGCCGCCGCTACCGAACCGGCGAGTTCCGCCAACCGCAGTGGCCAATCCTCACCGGGCAACGCCTGCCACACCGCTCGCGGAGCACGCAGTTCGCGGACAGCGGTGACAAACGCGTCGCCGTACTGATAGAGGTGCCAGCCTCGTTCGTCCAGTGTGGGCGCGGCGATGTCACCGCTGAGTTCCCACGGCTCGCCTTCCACCTTGGCGTGACGCGGCGGAACGGCTAGTCGAAGCACGTCGGCCCGGGTGCCTGCATAGCGTTCGGCAACGCGGTCGACCAGTTGCGCTATCTCGGCAGTGAGGACTCGCTCGGCCGAAATGACACGTTCGAGCCACCCGAATTTGCCCTGATGATCGCTGGTCGCCTCGCGGGAGACGATGAACCCGTCGACCAGACGACCAGCAAAGCGGATGCGCACCCGTACACCGGGTTGCGCATCCGCTTCGAGTTCACGGGGAACGAGGTAGTCGAACTCTCGGTCGAGGTGGGCGAGCGGGAGCATCGGGAGCACCCGGGCAACCGGATCAACCTCTGCCGCTACTCTTTCCGCGCCCACCCGCGCCCCGTCTGTACGTCAGTTATCAGAGACCTGCTGCGCTGCGCAGCTTGTCCGCACGATCCGTGCTCTCCCACGGGAGATCGATGTCGGTGCGTCCGAAGTGACCGTACGCCGCAGTCTGTGCGTAGATCGGACGAAGCAGATCGAGATCGCGGATGATCGCTCCGGGCCGCAAGTCGAATACCTCGGTGATGGCCTGCTGGATCCGAGCCGGGTCGGTCTTCTCGGTACCGAACGTCTCGACGAACAAGCCGACGGGAGCAGCCTTGCCGATCGCGTAGGCAACCTGAACTTCGATGCGATCGGCGAGGCCGGCCGCAACGGCGTTCTTGGCAACCCAGCGCATTGCGTATGCCGCACTGCGGTCGACCTTTGACGGGTCCTTGCCGGAGAATGCGCCGCCGCCGTGGCGAGCCATTCCGCCGTAGGTGTCGACAATGATCTTGCGTCCGGTCAGACCGGCGTCACCCATCGGGCCACCGAGCACGAACTTGCCCGTCGGGTTGACGAGCAGACGCACGTCGGAGGTGTCCAGATCAATGACATTGATGTCTGCCAGTACCGAGTTGAGCACCTTCTCGCGAAGGTCCGGGGTGAGCAGGTTGTCGAGGTCGATGTCTGCGGCGTGCTGGGTGGAGATGACGACGGTGTCGAGACGAACCGGCTTGTCACCGTCGTACTCGATGGTGACCTGAGTCTTGCCGTCCGGACGCAGGTACGGCAGGACGCCGCTCTTGCGAACCTCGGTCAGACGACGCGACAAGCGATGAGCCATCGCGATGGGAAGCGGCATCAGTTCCGGCGTATCAGTGGTGGCGTAGCCGAACATCAGGCCCTGATCGCCGGCGCCCTGACGGTCGATTTCGTCGTCGAGAGTTCCGTCGACCCGAGCTTCGTGCGAATGATCAACGCCCTGAGCAATTTCCGGGGACTGAGCACCGATCGCGACGTTGACACCGCACGAGTTGCCGTCGAAGCCCTTGGCAGAGCTGTCGTACCCGATCTCGAGAACTGTGTCGCGGACGATCTTGGGGATGTCGGCGTATGCCGTGGTCGTGACCTCACCGGCGACGTGAACCTGGCCAGTGGTGACGAGTGTCTCCACGGCGACGCGGGCACGCGGATCCTGCGCGAGGATCGCGTCGAGGATGGAGTCGCTGATCGCGTCACAGATCTTGTCCGGGTGCCCCTCGGTGACGGACTCGCTGGTGAATAGCCGACTGCCGGACTTGCTCACAGATCTCCCTCTCGACGCCTTGAGTTCATGACTACAGCTTATTGAAATAACACGACCACCGTGTGGTGGCCGTTTTGTCGCTTATTCAGGGTGTAGCTGCGCCGACGATATCCGTTGAACGCTCGGCGCAACACCCTTACGCTCACCCGAAACGGGTGAGAAGCCCCTCACCCCTCTACGGGAATAACGTAATGAGCGCATCCAGCACGCGGCTGGCCATCAACGCTTTCGAACCGTGTTCCAGTGCCGCCTCGGATCCGTCGGAGCCGAGAAGCCAACCGTCGTTGTGATCAACTTCGAATGCCTTGCCCTCGCCGACTGCGTTGACCACAAGGAGATCGCAGCCCTTACGAGCAAGTTTCGAACGGGCGTAACTCAGGACGTCACCGTGTGCGTCACCGGTCTCAGCCGCAAATCCGACGATGACGGTGTCCGCGGCAAGGTCACCGGCCCGACGCGATTCGACGAGGCCGGCAAGGATGTCCGCGTTGCGCGTCAGGGGGATCGAGTCGGGTTCGTTTGCACCCTTCTTGATCTTGCTTCCCTCCACCGTGGTGGGCCGGAAATCGGCGACGGCAGCGGCCATGATGATGCCGTCCTGCCCGGGGGCATGCTTCTCGACGGCCAATCGAAGATCTTCGGCGGTCTTGATGTGGACGACGTCGACAGCTGCTGGATCCGCTAGATCGGCCGTGTATCCGGCGATCAGCGTGACCTGTGCACCTCGCTGCGCGGCCAGGCGAGCCAGGGCGTACCCCTGCTTGCCCGAACTGCGGTTGCCGAGGAAACGAACCGGGTCGAGCGGTTCGCGGGTACCACCGGCGGTGACCAGAACTCGACGACCTTCGAGGTCACGAGGCAAAGCGTCGCTGCGCTCGAGGAGCAACGACGCGAGGCCCACGATCTCGTCGGGTTCGGGCAAGCGACCAGCACCGGTGTCCTTGCCGGTCAATCGTCCTGATGCCGGTTCGATCACGTGGACTCCGCGCGAACGCAGGGTCGCGACGTTGGACACCGTTGCGGGGTGTTCCCACATTTCGGTGTGCATCGCCGGAGCGAAGACGACGGGACAACGAGCGGTCAACAATGTTGCGGTCAACAGATCGTCAGCTCGGCCCATGACGGCACGTGCCATCAGATCGGCCGTAGCCGGCGCGATGACAACAAGGTCCGCTTCCTGCCCGAGTCGGACATGCGGCACCTGCGGTACATCGGCGAAGACACCGGTGTGCACCGGATTGCCGGAGAGCGCCTCGAAAGTTGCTCTGCCGACAAATTCCAGTGCGGACTCGGTGGGAATCACGCGAACGTGGTGACCACTCTCGGTGAAGCTGCGGATGATCGCGCACGCTTTGTACGCCGCGATACCCCCGCCGACACCGACAACGATGCGTTTACGCGCCGTACCGGAAGTTTCCGCTACTCCCCCGGTGCCCGAAACCGATTCGGGAGCGGCAGACGACGTGCTCACTCGCCTTCGGTGTGCTCGAGCAGATCAGCGTGGATTTCGCGCAGCGCGATGGAAAGCGGCTTTTCCTGCAGGCCCGGCTCGACGAGGGGGCCGACGTACTCGAGGATGCCGTCACCGAGCTGGTTGTAGTAATCGTTGATCTGGCGAGCACGCTTGGCCGAGTAGATGACCAGGGCGTACTTCGAGGAGGTGCGTTCGAGCAACTCGTCGATCGGCGGGTTGGTGATGCCGAGCGGAGTGTCGTAGGCAGGCAGAGCGCCCTGGCTTGCGGCGGACGCGGCTGAAGTGCTGCTCACTCTTGTGTCTCCTGAATTAGATCTTGAATGAAGGCCTACATGAATCGATTTTATGCACCTGGATGGATGAAAATCAGTTCCCAACCAACAAGGATACCAACTCATCGCAAGCACGGCTTACATCCTCGTTCACGATGACCGTGTCGAACTCGTCCTGGGCGGCCAATTCGACTCGCGCCGTCTCCAAGCGCCTCGCGACGACCTCGTCGGATTCGGTGCCTCGCCCGGTGAGTCGCTGGACGAGAACATCCCAACTCGGCGGAGCCATGAACACCAGGAGAGCTTCGGGTTTTGCCTTGCGTACCGCACGGGCTCCGGCCAGATCGACCTCGACCAGTACGGGTCGTCCTGCTTCGAGAGCTTCTTCGACGGGAGCCGCTGGTGTGCCCGATCGCTGCAGTCCGCCGTGAATGTCGGCCCATTCGAGGAGCTCACCGGAATCGATCATCCGCTGAAACTCGTCGCGAGTGGTGAAGCGGTAGTCCTTGCCGTCCACCTCACCCGGGCGAGGATCGCGGGTCGTTGCCGACACGCTGAACATCAACTCGGGCAACCGAGTCCTCAGTTCGCGGACCACACTCGACTTACCGACAGCCGAGGGGCCGGCTAGTACAACCAGCCGACCCCTCCGCACTGCAGTCTTGCTCTCTGACACAGCCTCAGCACTCATAAGAAACTGTTTTCGCAGCGCTCATCACTACTGTTGCGCCAGTTTTTCTCACGGTTCGACTCAGACCTCGAAGTCGAACTTGGTGAGCAGAGCCCGACGCTGACGATCACCGAGGCCGCGGATGCGACGGGTCGGAGCGATCTCCAGCTCGGTCATGATCTCCTGAGCCTTGACCTTGCCCACCTTCGGCAAAGCCTCGAGCAGTGCAGAAACCTTCATCTTGCCCAAGATTTCGTTGTCTTCGGCGTCCTTGAGGACCTCTTTAAGGTCGGTGCCGCCACGCTTCAGGCGCTCCTTGAGCTCAGCCCTGGCCTTGCGGGCAGCAGCTGCCTTCTCCAAAGCAGCAGCGCGCTGCTCATCAGTCAACTGGGGAAGGGCCACGGTTCCTCCGTCTCGTCGTGTGCAAATTTTGTCTATTCCACTGGATAACCAGCAGCGATAGCGACCGTACTCACGCCTGGCGCGAATTGCTAACCCACCCCCCGCGGTCCGGTGCAGATCACGGTGGGTTATGCGCTCTGAAACGTATCTCGAAATCGATGTGCACGACAGCGCTATCTCGACCGAAACAAAACAACATGGACGTTAATATGATTGCGAAAACTATTGTAACACAGGGCTTTTCGGTAAATCTACCGAATAGCACCCAAGGTTGCCCCAGGCGTCGGCCGCACCGCCACCAAACGTGCCCGGTGCCACAGTCAAATTTTTCGACGCAATTCGACGCGTTTGCGCGTGTCGCGAGCGAAACTCACGCAGAAAGCGAAGATTTCGGATCGCCGGCGCTCGCGTCGGCACCGGCATTTCGGTCCGCACCCGGTACGACCAACGCTACGAGGACAGCAAACGCAACCCAGAGTAAAGAATTCTCCAAGACAAAGCCGACAACCGGGACGTCGAGGTCTGCGCCGACGCGCGGCAACCGGAACAGCACCACTGCTGCAGTCAGTGCAGCGGCGGCCAACGACCAGGCGGGAATCGTGCTCCTCCCCCGCGGCGGCGTCAAGAGCACGCCAACGGCTGGCACCAGCCACACGAAATGATGGGTCCACGCGATAGGTGTCACTACAGCGGCAAGCAGCGCGACCACGGTAAACGCCGCCAGATCCCCGCGTAAGCGCTGTACACGCCGAGTCGCAAGAATCCCCAGCCCGGCAAGAACAACACACGCAGCCAGCCACACAGGCCCCACCATGGCGTCGGGAAGCACCCGCAGCGCCATTCCACGGAGCGACTGATTTCCGAAGACCGCCGGGTCTCCAACGGCGACGCGTCCCGACAGCGATGCGATGTCACCGAAGTAGTCGAGGCTCGCTCGTGGCAGTATCGCGAAACCTACGGCGGTTGCTCCCGCGAAACCCGCAGCGCCGCCCGCAAAGGCCTTCCACTTCCCGGTGATGACGTAGTAGCCGAGGTAGACGATGGGCACGAGTTTGACAGCTCCGGCTATGCCGACCAGGACGCCCTCGGGCAGCCACTTCGGCCGCGCGAGGACGTCGATCAGGCACAGGAACGTCAGAAACAGTCCAACCTGCCCGTACCCGAGGTGATCCGAAATCGGCGACGCAATCGTCCACAGAATCAGGAATCCCACGTACACCGACAGCGGTCGCTTACGTGTGAGCGGCACTCCCCGGTAGCTCAGTACGATGATCGCGGCCAGCATCAGAAGACTGATGAAACTCCACGTCCACTGCATGAAACCCCAGGTGCCGATCGCCACCGGGACGGCAACGACGGCGGCAAACGGTGGATACGTGAACGGCAATCGGGCGTTGAACGAGCCGTCGTAGAGGTTTGTGCCATCCAAGACGGCCTGCCCGGCCGTCCGGTACACCGCGAGGTCGTCGCCGTGTACACCGGTCAGAGCCTGAAACGCGGTGGCCAACAACCCACACACCACAACAAGCACCCCGACGCGCCACCAGCGACGCGTCCACAATCCGTCCAATCCACTCACCGCAGGACGGTACCACCGCGATCCGACACCACTGGATACGTCGTGATCGCTCACGGATCAGTTCGCCAACGCTGCTTCGATCTCGTCCCGATCACGCATGGCTGCCTCGCGGAGCGCCGAGATAGACGGTCCGTACTTGAGAACACCGCGCGACGAGTTCGGCAGGAGCAACTCCGTCGAACCGGCAAAGATCTCGGCCAGATCGGCGGCTGTCGCACCTTGAGCGCCGAGTCCCGGAGCCAGGATCGGACCGTTGAAGTCGGTCAGGTCCAAGCCGTGATCGCGAGTAGCGCCTACAACCAGTCCGACAGTGTCACGGCCGTCTGCGTTGGCGGCAACGGCGTCGTCGACAATCGACTGCGCCACCGACACACCGCCAGCAGAAGATTGCTGCAATCCGCCGCCCTCGGGGTTGGACGTGCGCGCGAGCACGAAGATTCCGCGCGCGTGCTCGCGGGCAAGGTCCAGGGCCGGAGCCAAGGCGCCGAACCCGAGGTACGGCGACACCGTCACCGAATCCGAGGTCAGCGGCGATTCACCGAGCCACGCCTGTGCATACGCATCCATGGTGGAACCGATGTCGCCGCGCTTGGCGTCAGCCACGACGAGCGTCCCGGCGTCGCGAAGAGCCGCGATCGTGCGTTCGAGCACGGCGAATCCTGCGCTGCCGTACGCCTCGAAAAAAGCAACCTGCGGCTTCACGAGTGCAACTTCACCGGTGAACGCTTCGACGCAGATGTCCGCGAACTTCGCCAAGCCGTCAGCGGAACGGGGCAAGCCCCACGCGTCGAGAAGAGCTGGATGCGGGTCGATGCCCACACACAGCCGCCCCCGGTCCGCAGTCGCGGACCGAAGGCGCTGACCCCAACTGAGGGTCACGACTGTGCGGACGGTTGACGCAGTCCGGCGTGCAGTTCCTGCAAGGAGTGAACGCCGATGTCGCCGCGCAGAACAGCTTCGATGCCCTGAACGGCAGCCGAAGCGCCCTGCACTGTCGTGATGCACGGAATGTTCGACGCCACAGCGGCACTGCGGATCTCGTAGCCGTCGACGCGTGGGCCGGAGTTGCCGTACGGGGTGTTGATGATCATGGCGACCTCACCGCTGCGGATCTGGTCGACGATGGTCACAGCACCCTCAGGCACCTCTTCACCGGACTGCTTGTACACGTTGGTGCACTCGATACCGTTGCGGCGCAAGACCTCTGCGGTGCCGTCTGTCGCGAGGATCGTGAAGCCCAGGTCCGCAAGACGCTTGACCGGGAAGATCAGCGAACGCTTGTCCTTGTTGGCAACCGAGACGAATACGGCGCCTTCGGTGGGCAGCGATCCGTAGGCAGCGGTCTGCGACTTGGCGAAGGCAGTGCCGAAGTCGAAGTCGATGCCCATGACCTCGCCGGTGGACTTCATTTCCGGGCTCAGCAGGGTGTCGACACCGGTTCCGTCGGCGCGGCGGAACCGGTTGAACGGCAGTACTGCTTCCTTGACCGCGATCGGTGCGCCGGCCGGGGTGTTTCCGCCGTCGCCCTCTGCAGGCAGGATTCCGCTGACCCGCAGTTCGGCGATGGATTCGCCGAGCATGACGCGAGCACAGGCCTTGGCCAACTGCACAGCCGTCGCCTTGGAGACGAACGGGACGGTGCGGCTGGCGCGCGGGTTCGCCTCGAGGACGTAGAGGATGTCGTCCTTGAGTGCGTACTGCACGTTGAGTAGGCCCTTGACGCCGATTCCCTTGGCCAGAGCCTCGGTGGAGCGGCGAACGTTCTCGAGGTCTGCACGGCCCAGCGTGATGGGCGGCAGCGCACATGCCGAGTCACCGGAGTGGATGCCGGCTTCCTCGATGTGCTCCATGACGCCCGCGAGGTACACCTCGGTGCCGTCGCAGAGAGCGTCGACGTCGATCTCGACCGCGTCTTCGAGGAAGCGGTCGACCAGCACGGGGCGGTCGTCGGAGATTTCCGTGGCCCGGGAGATGTAGTTGGCGAGTGAAGCCTCGTCGTACACGATCTCCATGCCGCGTCCACCGAGCACGTACGACGGACGCACCAGGACCGGGTAGCCGATGCCTGCCGCGATGTCGCGGGCGCCGTCGAACGTGGTGGCTGTACCGAACTTCGGTGCGGGCAGACCGGCTTCGGTCAGCACTCGACCGAACTCGCCGCGATCCTCGGCGAGGTCGATGGCTGCGGGGCTGGTTCCGACGATCGGAACGCCTGCAGCTTCGAGGCGCTTGGCCAACCCGAGCGGGGTCTGGCCACCGAGCTGGACGATGACGCCGGCAACGGTGCCCGACTGTGCTTCGGCGCGGTAGACCTCGAACACGTCCTCGAACGTGAGCGGCTCGAAGTACAGGCGATCAGCGGTGTCGTAGTCCGTCGAGACGGTCTCGGGGTTGCAGTTGACCATGACGGTCTCGTAGCCGGCCTCGGACAGAGTCTGCGCAGCGTGGACACACGAGTAGTCGAACTCGATGCCCTGACCGATGCGGTTGGGGCCTGATCCGAGGATCAGGACCTTGGGACGCTCGGTCTGCGGGGCGACCTCGGACTCGGCGTTGGGGTCGAGTTCGTACGTCGAGTAGTGGTACGGCGTCTTGGCTTCGAACTCTGCGGCGCACGTGTCGACGGTCTTGTAGACCGGGCGGACACCGAGCTCGTCACGCAGAGCGCGAACACCGTCCTCGCCGCCGAGTTCGGGGCGCAGGGCCGCGATCTGACGATCCGAAAGACCGTGATACTTGGCCTGACGCAACGCAATTTCATCGAAAGTTTCTGCAACGCGCAGCTTTTCGCCGAGTTCGTGGATCTGCTGGAACTGATCGAGGAACCACGGGTCGATCTTCGTGGCGTCGAAGAGCTGCTCGATGGTGGCGCCGAGGGCAAATGCCTTCTCGATGCCGTACATGCGGCCGTCCTGCGGAACGCTGATATCGGCAAGCAGAGCTTCGAGGCTCTCGGTTTCGACCTCGGGGCCCGTCCAGTAACCCGCACGCTTGGTCTCGAGCGAGCGCATGACCTTGCCGAATGCCTCGGTGAAGTTGCGGCCGATGCTCATTGCCTCACCCACCGACTTCATCGTGGTGGTCAGAGTTCCGTCGGCGCCGGGGAACTTCTCGAACGCAAAGCGAGGAGCCTTGACGACGACGTAGTCGAGCGTCGGCTCGAAGCAGGCCGGGGTTTCCTTGGTGATGTCGTTGACGATCTCGTCGAGCGTGTATCCGATGGCCAGCTTGGCGGCCATCTTCGCGATCGGGTACCCGGTCGCTTTCGATGCCAGTGCCGACGAACGGGAGACGCGCGGGTTCATCTCGATGACAACCAGGCGGCCGTCGGCCGGGTCCATCGCGAACTGGATGTTGCAGCCGCCGGTGTCGACGCCCACCTCACGCAGGATGTCGATGGAGAGGTCGCGCATTGCCTGGTACTCGCGGTCGGTCAGCGTCATCGCCGGGGCGACCGTGACGCTGTCGCCGGTGTGGACACCAACCGGGTCGACGTTCTCGATGGAGCAGACGATCACGACGTTGTCGCGACTGTCACGCATGAGTTCGAGTTCGTATTCCTTCCAACCGAGGATGGATTCCTCGATCAGGACGTTGGCGGTCGGCGATGCAGCCAGACCGCCGCCGGCGATCCGGTTGAGATCGTCGACGTTGTACGCCATACCGGAACCGAGGCCGCCCATGGTGAAGGAAGGGCGTACGACAACCGGGTAGCCGAGTTCGGCAACCGTGGCGTGTACTTCGTCCATCGTGTAGCAAACAGCCGACTTCGCGGATTCGCCGCCGACCTTGGCAACGATGTCCTTGAACTTCTGGCGATCCTCGCCGCGCTGGATGGCGTCGAAATCGGCACCGATCAGCTCGACGTCGTACTTCTCGAGGATGCCCTGCTCGTGCAGCGCCACAGCGGCGTTGAGAGCGGTCTGACCGCCGAGCGTCGCGAGGACGGCGTCGATCTTGTTGCCCTGCAACGCTTCCTTGGCGATGACCTTCTCGAGGAACTCGGCCGTGATCGGCTCGACGTAGGTAGCGTCGGCGAACTCGGGGTCCGTCATGATGGTGGCCGGGTTGGAGTTGACCAGGCTGACGCGCAGGCCCTCCTCCTGGAGGACGCGGCAAGCCTGGGTGCCCGAGTAGTCGAACTCGCAGGCCTGACCGATGACGATCGGACCGGAGCCGATTACCAGGATGTGCTTGAGATCTGTACGGCGTGGCATTAGTTCTTGACTCCGGTTTCTTTCCGTGCGGAGAGCAGGCTGGTGAAGCGGTCGAAGAGATACGCGGCGTCGTGCGGGCCGGCTGCGGCTTCCGGGTGGTACTGCACCGAGAAGGCCGAATCGTCGAGCAGGCGAACACCTTCGACGGCTCCGTCGTTGGCGCAGGTGTGGCTTACCACGGCGCGACCGAACGGGGTGTCGAATTCCTGGCCGGCTTCACCTTCGAGTGCGAAGCCGTGGTTCTGAGCGGTGATCGCGATGCGACCCGTCTGATGCTCGATCACCGGGATGTTGATGCCGCGGTGGCCGAACTTCATCTTGTACGTGCTCAGGCCGAGGGCGCGGCCCAGGATCTGGTTGCCGAAGCAGATACCGAACAGCGGCAAGCCCTGTCCGATGACCTCTTTCGTCAGGTGCACTGCGCCGTCGGCGGTGGCCGGGTCGCCCGGGCCGTTGGAGAGGAACACACCGTCGGCCTTGAGGTCGAGGATCTGCTCGAGGCTCGCGTTGGACGGCAGTACGTGGACGCGAATGCCGCGCTCGGCGAACATGCGCGGGGTGTTCGTCTTGATACCGAGGTCGATGGCGGCAACCGTGTACAGCGCCTCGCCGCCCTTCGGCTCGACGATGTAGCCGCTGGTGGTGCTGACCTCACCGGCAAGATCGGCGCCGAGCATGGTGGGCTGATCCTGGACCCGTCGGACCAACTCGTCGTCGGCGGCGATGGCCTCACCGGAGAAGATTCCGGCCTTCATCGAACCGCGAGTACGCAGGTGGCGAACCAGGGCGCGCGTGTCGATACCGGCGATGCCGACAATCGACTGCTCTTCGAGCTTGGCCTGCAGCGAACCCGTCGCGCGCCAGCTCGAGGTCACCCGGGAGGGGTCACGAACGACGTATCCGGCAACCCAGATCTTCGCGCCGGCGCTGTCCCCGGTCGGTCCGACGGACTCGTCGTCCTCGTCGTTCCAGCCGGTGTTGCCGATCTGCGGCGCAGTGGAGACCACGATCTGGCGGTGGTAGCTGGGATCGGTGAGCGTTTCCTGGTAGCCGGTCATGCCGGTGCTGAACACCGCTTCGCCCAGCGTCTGTCCAACCGCGCCGAAGGTGGTTCCGCGGAACACCCGTCCGTCTTCGAGGACCAGTACTGCGGGGCTGCTGTCAAAGCCGCTCATGCGTTCTTTCCGTTCTGCTCGATGTCGCCAGAGCTTGCGTCTTCATTGTTGTTCGTCTTGTTCGAAGCAGTAACCGGCTTGACCCAGTCCGGGTACACCATTTTGTCGTCGCCGCGCACGCCCGTGTCGATCTCGGTTCCGCTCGGCAACTCCCAGCGGATGACCAGGACCCCGTCCTTGCTCATGACCTTGCCTGCGAGACCGCTCTCGGTGCGGATCGCGCGGATCGACTTCTCGGGGATCCAGATAGCGGACGCCCCGTCACGCTCGACCAGGATGCCGTTGGAGTAGCGACTGATCTCGCAGGTCGCGCGGAATCCGAGATCTCCGACCGCAATGCGGTCCTGCCAGCTGGGCGCGATGGTGCTACCGACGTACAAGCCGGTGGTCGGCATGACCAGCAATTCACCCAACGTCGCCGGCACCGTGGGCAGCTCGCCGATCTTGTCTTTCTGTCGTCGGGCGCGGCCACGCCAGCCGATGAACATCAAACCGATCATCGCGGCCCAGAAGACCACCAGACCGACAATCCACAGAACTCTTTCCATCTCCATGACGCCTACTCCTTGCTGCTCAGCAGCCGCGGCGATCCGTCGTGTGCAGTAACGCGGCCACGTAACAGTGTGGTCGTGACCCGAGCAGGCAATGTCATCGACTCATACGGAGTGTTACTCGCGACACTCGCCAGTGCCTTGCCGTGCACGGTCCATTCTGCGGAGGGATCGATCAACGTCAGGTTGGCCGGCTCCCCTACCTCGATGGGGCGGCCCTGATCGTCGAGGCCGACAATCGCTGCGGGACGCTCACTCATGACGCGAGCAACGCCGCGCCAGTCGAGCAGTCCGGGCTCCACCATCGTTTGCACGATGATCGAGAGCGCCGTCTCGAGGCCGAGCATGCCGGGGCGCGCAGCGGCGAACTCGCAGCACTTGTCCTGCTCGGCGTGCGGAGCGTGATCGGTGGCCACGCAGTCGATGATGCCCTCGGCCAGGCCCTTGCGCAGGGCAGCAACATCGCTGGCCTCACGAAGTGGCGGGTTGACCTTGTTGATGGCGTCGTACGTCTCGAGACGCGAATCGTCGAGCAGCAGGTGGTGCGGGGTGACCTCGGCAGTGATCGAAATACCCTGTCCGCGAGCCCACTTGACGAGTTCGACGGTTCCCGCTGTCGACGCGTGGCAGATGTGGACCCGGGCGCCGGCATCACGGGCAAGGAGTGCGTCGCGGGCAACGATGGACTCTTCCGCGGCGCGTGGCCAGCCGGCCAATCCGAGGCGAGCGGCCGTCGGGCCCTCGTGTGCAACCGCGCCGACCGTCAAACGCGGCTCTTCGGCGTGCTGCGCGATGAGAACGCCCAGCGAGCTGGAGTATTCGAGCGCGCGGCGCATGATCAGCGGGTTGTCGACGCAATGACCGTCGTCGGAGAACATCTTGACCTTGCCGACACCGGCGGCCATGGTTGCCATCTCGGCGAGCTGCTTGCCTTCGAGGCCGACAGTGACAGCTCCGACGGGATGGACGTCGACGAGGCCGACTTCCTGGCCACGTCGCCACACGTGATCGGTGATGACCACGGAATCGGCGACAGGGCTGGTGTTCGCCATCGCGAAGACTGCGGTGTATCCACCCAGAGCAGCTGCCGCAGAACCTGTTTCGATGGTTTCCGTGTCTTCACGACCGGGTTCACGCAGATGCGTGTGCAGGTCGACAAATCCGGGAAGCAGGATCTGACCACTGCCGTCGATCACCTCGGATGCGGTGGCCGGATCCAGGTTCACGCCGATCTCGAGAATGACTCCGTCGCCGACACGGACGTCGACGGCTTCCCCTTCTCCGTAGATCAGTACGCCGCGGAGCAGGACACTCACCGGTGATTCTCCGTTCTGATTGCTTGTCACATCGCACCGTCCTCTGAACCGACCAGAAGCCGGAACAAGACAGCCATACGCATGTGCACACCATTGGTAACCTGCTGCAGCACAGCAGCTTTGGGGGAATCTGCGACGGCCGAGGCAATTTCCATGCCGCGCAGCATCGGGCCGGGGTGCAGGACCACCGCGTGATCGGCCAGCATTCCGAGACGCTTCTCGGACAGGCCGTAATTGATCGAGTACTCGCGCTGCGACGGGAAGAATCCGCCGTTCATGCGTTCGGCCTGGACCCGCAGCATCAGGACTGCATCGAGTCCGGGCAGTTCCGCGTCGAGTGAATGCGAGACGGTGACCGGCCACGTGTGTGCGCCGATCGGCAGCAGCGTCGGCGGGGCAACGAGGACAACCTCGGCGCCGAGCATCGACAGAAGCAACGCGTTGGAACGCGCGACACGACTGTGCAGGATGTCGCCGACAATGGCGATCCGCTTGCCCTCGATGTCGCCGAGACGTTGACGCAAGGTCAGAGCGTCGAGCAACGCCTGCGTGGGATGTTCGTGAGTGCCGTCGCCGGCGTTGATGACCGCGGGGCCACCGTCCGATGCGGTGCCGGTCCACTGGGCGATCTGATGAGCTGCGCCCGACGCGGGGTGACGAACGATCAGAGCGTCGGCGCCGGCAGCACGCAGTGTCATCGCGGTATCGCGCAGCGATTCACCCTTCGACACCGACGAGCTGGATGCACTGACGTTGATGACGTCGGCGCTCATCCACTTACCGGCCACCTCGAAGGACACCCGGGTGCGGGTGGAGTTCTCGAAGAACACCGTCATCACTGTGCGGCCACGAAGTGTCGGGAGCTTGTGAACTTCACGGCCCAGGAGTGCCTGCTCGAAGCGTTCGGCCTCGTCGAGAAGTTCAATCGCGGACTCTCGGTTGAGGTCTGCGATGGAGAGAAGGTGCTTCACGCGCTCTTACCTCCGGAAATGACCACAGCGTCCCGGCCGTCGTGTTCCTGAAGGAGTACCTTGACGTCCTCGGACCTCGCGGTGGGAACGTTCTTGCCGACGTAATCGGCGCGCAGCGGGAGTTCGCGGTGGCCGCGGTCGACCAGGACCGCAAGCTGCACCGCACGCGGGCGTCCCAGGTCACGAAGAGCGTCCAAGGCGGAGCGGACGGTACGGCCGGAGAACAGGACGTCGTCGACGAGTACGACCAACGCGTTGTCGACGCCACCTTCGGGAACGGAGGTCCGTTCGAGGGGGCGGTGCGGCTTGGTGCGGAGATCGTCACGGTAGAGCGTGATGTCGAGAGATCCGATGGGTGTACGCACACCGGAGAATTCTTCGATCTTGTCGCGGAGACGTGTCGCGATGGTGGTGCCCCTGGTGGGAATACCGATGAGGACTACGCGGGGCGCAGTACCTTCTGGTCCGTCGAGTGCCGTTTTCTCGATGATCTCGTGCGCGATTCGCGCGACGGTCCGGCCCACATCCTGGGCGGACAGCAATTCGCGGGTCTCGGCGTCACTGGCCTGCGTTGTATCTGGACCTGCAAGATCGGATGGGCGAGACCCTTCGGGCACGCTCATACAGCGACCTCCTTCTCCGCCTCACTGGACGGATCGTTAAAGGATGTCTGACGGTTCCCCACCCTATCAGCCGACAGACCTGAAACCCGCCGCGCGAGCCGTCGTCATGACGGGTTGTGTGCAGACACACAACCTAAGCTCGCACGGCGGGCGGTAGTACTGAAATACGCGGAACGGTAGAGCTACTCGGTACCCGAATCGGTGTCCTGCGCGCGCTGCGAAGTCGCCGCAGCGGCCGAACGAACCTGCGGAGCTACGAGGACAACCTGGCCGAGGATTCCGTTGACGAATCCGGGCGAGTCGTCCGTCGACAACTGCTTTGCCAATTCGACGGCCTCGTCCACGGCAACAACCGGCGGGACGTCCGTCGCGTGGAAGAGCTCCCACACGGCAATACGCAGAATCGCGCGGTCGACTGCGGGCAGACGCTCGAGCGTCCAGTCCTGCAGGTGCGACGAGATGACCTGATCGATCCGGTCGAGGTTCTCCGCAACTCCGGACACCAAGGTGACCGTGTACGGGGCAACGGGAGCTACTGCGTCGTCCTTGACGGACAGATCGGAACGCTCCGACGCCAGTTCTACCGGGTCGAGGTCACGTGCCTCGGCTTCGAAAAGGAAGTCGACAGCACGCTTGCGCGCCTTGTGGCGCGCACCGAGTTTCTTATGAGTGCCGGACACTTTAGGAATTCACACGCCCGAGGTAGTTACCGTCACGCGAATCGACCTTGAGCTTGTCACCGGTGTTGATGAACAGCGGCACGTTGATCTCGGCACCGGTCTCGAGGGTGGCCGGCTTGGTGCCACCGGTGGAGCGGTCGCCCTGCAGGCCCGGATCGGTGTGCTGAACGACAAGCTCGACCGTGACCGGGAGCTCGACGAAAAGCGGGACGTCCTCGTGAGTCGCAACCTGAACGGCCATGTTCTCGAGAAGGAAACGCGACTGCTCGCCGACGACAGTTTCGCTGATCGGAATCTGGTCGTAGGTGTCGCCGTCCATGAAGATGTAGTCGCTACCGTCGTGGTACAGGTAGGTCATGTCGCGGCGGTCGACCGTGGCGGTCTCGACCTTCACACCGGCGTTGAACGTCTTGTCCACTACCTTGCCCGAGAGCACGTTCTTGAGCTTGGTACGCACGAAGGCAGGGCCCTTGCCGGGCTTGACATGCTGGAACTCGATAATCGTCCACAGCTGGCCTTCGATCTGCAGAACCAGACCGTTCTTGAAATCACTGGTGGAAGCCACTTGCTTCGCGTCTCCTAGGGGGTCGGGAAACCGTCTCAGATGACGGTAAGGTCTTTTGCGGTCAGTGTGAGCAGCTCTGGCCCCTGCTCACGAACAACGAGCGTGTCCTCGATCCGTACGCCTCCGCGCCCGGAGAAGTACACGCCCGGCTCGACGGTCACCGCCGCGCCGGAAAGAAGTGTACCGGTGCCGAGCTTCCCGATTCCGGGAGCTTCGTGGATTTCCAGCCCCACACCGTGTCCGAGGCCGTGCAGGAACAACTCGCCGTACCCTGCGTCGTCGATCACCGAGCGTGCCGCAGCGTCGACGGCGGCACATTCTGCACCGGGAACCAGGGCCGCGCGGCCGGCTGCTTGGGACTTGGCAACCAGTTCGTAGACGTCCCGTTGCCAATCGGAAACAGTCTCCAGTACGTAGGTGCGAGTCATATCGGAGTGGTACCCGCCGACCTGGGCGCCGAAGTCCAATTTCACGAAGTCGCCCGACGCCAATACCGCACCGGTGGGTCGGTGATGCGGAATCGCGGAGTTCGATCCGGCTGCCACGATCGTCTCGAAGGAGATTCCGTCGGCGCCGTTCTCGAACATGAGGTTTTCCAGTTCGCGGCCCACCTCGCGTTCGGTGCGACCCGGCCGGAGTCCCCCGCGAGTGATCAACTGCGCCAACGCATCATCGGCTGCCGCACACGCGGCACGCAATAATCCGATCTCGTGCTCGTCCTTGACGATCCGTAGTTTCTCGACAAGCCCGCTCACCGGTTCGAACCGGACGGACGGCGCCGACTCCGTCCAGGATCGGTGCTCGGCAAACGTCGCGACGTGCGCCTCGAAAGCCAGGACGTCGCCCGAGAAGGTTCCGATCAGATGCGCTGCGCTCGAACGATCGATTTCGGCCCGTAGATCCGGCACCTGCTCGGCAACTTGCGTGACGTAACGACCGTCCGTGCAGATTACTGTCGCATCCTCGTCGCCATCAGCATCTCGAGCGCTCACCACCAGCGCGGCGTTCGATCCGGTGAACCCCGTGAGGTAGCGGATGTTCAGAAGGTCTGTGACGAGAATCGCGTCGAGTTCGCGCTCAACCAGAAGCGTACGGAGGGCATCGCGGCGGGACCGATGATCAACTGACATGACTCGAACCTACCCGCTCGTCGCGGTCTCCCTCTCAATCCGAAACGCGCGGTTACAGCAATAATTGTGGGTTAGGCCACAAGTGGAATCTGTTCTAGTTAGGCTGTAGGTATGAACGCGTGGTTAGTACGTGGCCTCGGCATGGCCCTGATACATGTTGTGTTTCGCGCATTGCTCGGTATGGCGATCGCTCAGTGGCCACTCCAGGGCTCCACCCTGCGATGGCTCTCCCTGTTCATCGTCATCGCACTTGCTGCGATCTGGGGCGGAATCGACGGGATCCGTGATCGTCGCCAGTTCCCCGAGCCGGACGACGGTGCAGACCTCCTGATGCTGTGGCTCAAAGCCGCCGTTGTCGGTGGCTTCGTCGCCGGCGCAGCCAGCTGGCTCCTGAGCCTCGTCCCGGCCCTCGAACTGACCCAACAGGGTCTGTTCTTCGAAATCACCGCCGGTGCGGCCTTCACGATTCTGCTCATCTTCGTTCCCGCGATGGTCGCCGTTACCGTCGGCCGGTTCTTCACGAGCCGTGAGCAGCGCAAGCACGGCACGGCCCCGCAAACTCCGTCGCATGAGCGCCACCATGAACCTGTCCCCGTCAGCGAGGGCTACGACTCCCCCACAACCCAGCACGCGTACAGCGGCGCTGCCATGACGGTCGAGGAATCCGACGCCGACACAACCGTCTTTCCCGCCATCGACCTGGGCAAGCGCGAACAGTAGCGTCCACGACTGAGGGCTCCGAGGAAATCATCCTCGGAGCCCTCAGTCGTGTGTGGGTTTCTTGTGTCTACGTACTTCAACCGCGCTCGGCGAGGAACCTGATCGCCAGTGGGTATCCGGCAACACCCAACCCGACGATCACGCCGGCCGCGATAGGACTGAGGAGAGAATTGTGCCGAAACTCCTCGCGCGCATGAACATTCGAGATGTGAACCTCGACCAGACCGGCGGTGAGCTCGACGCACGCATCACGCAATACGACAGAGGTATGAGTCAATCCGCCGGCGTTGAGAATTACCGGTTCGCCGGCATCCGCCGCGTCGTGAATCCAGCCGAGCAGGTCGCCTTCGTGATCGCTCTGACGAACAACCACCTCGACGCCCAATTCCTTACCAGTCGCGACACACAGTTCGACCAGATCGTCGTGCGTGGTCGCGCCGTACACCTCCGGCTGACGCTTACCGAGGCGGCCGAGATTCGGTCCGTTGACGACGTTGATTTTCACAGGCGAACCGTTCCGCCGGATGCCCTGGGCGGGCGGGCAATAGCCGAGTACGCCGCAACCAGCAGCGACGGATCCGGGCCTTCGAGCCTGCCGGGCTTGGCCAAGCCGTCGAGAACAACGAACCGAAGCAGTCCGGCGCGGTTCTTCTTGTCTGTCTGCATTCCGGCGAGCAACTGAGAAAAGGCATCGTCGTCGTACGACGTCGGGAGGCCCACCAATTCGAGGATCGACTTGTGCCGATCGGCTGTCGCGTCGTCGAGGCGCCCGGCCAGGCGACCCAATTCGGCAGCGAACACCAGGCCTACCGACACAGCGGCGCCGTGACGCCACTTGTACTGCTCACGGCGCTCGATCGCGTGCGCCAGCGTGTGTCCGTAGTTGAGGATTTCGCGCAGATCCGACTCGCGAAGATCGGCTGCGACAACCTTCGCCTTGACCTCGACGGAACGTCGAATCAGTTCGGGCAGAACAGTTCCCGACGGATCCAACGCAGCCTTCGGGTCTGCCTCGATCAGGTCCAGGATGACAGGGTCGGAAATGAAGCCCGTCTTGATGACCTCTGCCAAACCGGCGACGATCTCGTTATGCGGCACCGTCTCGAGAGTCGCGAGATCGATGAACACCGCGCCCGGTTCGTGGAACGCACCGACGAGGTTCTTGCCGGCTTCGGTGTTGATGCCCGTCTTGCCGCCCACTGCCGCGTCGACCATCGCCAGCAATGTGGTCGGAACGTGCACAACCTTGACGCCGCGCATCCATGTTGCTGCCACAAAACCGGTGAGGTCTGTCGCGGCGCCGCCGCCGAGGCTCATGATCGCGTCGCTGCGGGTCAGGCCGATACGTCCCAACACGTCCCAGCAGAAGCCGGCCACAGCCAGATCCTTGCCGTCCTCGGCGTCCGGGATCTCGATGCGATGCGCGTCGATTCCCTTCTCCGCCAATGCGCCGCGCACGGCCTCAGCGGTTTCCGCGAGCGGTGGCTGATGGAAAATCGCGACGGTCCGCGTGCCCTCCAACTCGGCGACGATGTCGCCGAGCAGACCGCGCCCGATCACAACCGGGTAAGGACTTGCGGTCTTCACCTCTACAACTACGGGTTCGGTCACTGCTCCACTGCTCCGCTCCGGTTGATCATTTGTCTTCAAGTTTGGATACCAACTGCGCGACGACGCGCGACGGACTCCGACCGTCTGTGCGTATCCGGATGGTGGCGGCACGCCGGTACAACGGACGCCGACGCCGCATCAATTCCTGATATTTCACCTTGGGATCGCCGCCCGCCAGAAGCGGTCGGTGATTGTTGGCACCTGTCCGGCGCAGCCCTTCGGCAACACTGATCTCGAGATAGATCACGGTGTGACCGTCGAGCAATGCGCGCGTGCGCTCCGACAAGATCGCACCGCCACCGAGCGAGACAATGCCGTCCGTGCTGGCCAACGCTTCCCGAACCACATCTTCTTCGATCTCACGAAAGCGTGGCTCGCCGTCGTGCGTGAAGATGTCGGGAATCGTCCGTCCGGTCGTCTTTTCGATCTCGGCGTCAGTGTCAACCAGGTCGAGTTCCAACGCCTGCGCGATACGACGGCCGATGGTCGACTTACCAGCGCCGGGTGGCCCGATAAGTACAGCTTTCGGTTTCATCGTGGCAGGACCTTCCGCTCGGACGCTCTCAGCGAGGCGGTCGGGCTGCGATACCGTCGGCGTAGCGCCGGTAGTTCGCCGTGGTCTCGGCAATGGAATCACCGCCGAACTTTTCGAGTGCGGCTTGAGCGACAACAAGCGCAACCATGGATTCCGCAACAACACCGGCAGCCGGAACCGCGCAGACGTCACTGCGCTGATGGATGGCAACTGCCTCTTCACCGCTTTCCATGTCGACCGTCGCCAATGCGCGCGGCACCGTTGAGATCGGCTTCATCGCGGCGCGAACCCGCAGTGCCTCGCCGTTGGTCATGCCGCCTTCGATACCGCCTGCGCGGTTGGTGGAACGGACAATGCCGTCCGGGCCGGGGCGGATCTCGTCGTGAGCTTCGCTGCCGCGGCGACGCGCGGTCTCGAAACCGTCGCCAACCTCGACTCCCTTGATGGCCTGAATTCCCATGAGGGCAGCAGCAAGTCGCGCGTCGAGACGCTCGGCGCCGCTGACAAACGTTCCGATACCGACAGGCAGGCCGTGAATGACAACCTCGACGACGCCACCGAGGGTGTCGCCATCCTTCTTAGCCGCTTCGATTTCGGCGATCATCGACTCTTCGGCGGCCTTGTCGAAAGCGCGGACCGGGCTCGCGTCGATCGCGTCCAGATCCTTGCCCTCGGGAACCGGTCCGACATAGGGCTCGGATGCACCGATGGAGATGACGTGCGAGACAACCTCGACGCCGAACACCTGACGCAGGAAAGAGCGAGCCACGGTTCCGGCAGCAACACGGGCAGCGGTCTCACGAGCACTCGCACGCTCGAGAATGGGACGGGCGTCATTGAAGCCGTACTTGAGCATGCCGCTGTAATCGGCGTGGCCGGGACGCGGACGCGTCAACGGTGCATTACGGGCCTGATCGGCGAGCAGATCCGGATCGACCGGGTCGGCGGACATGATGGTTTCCCACTTCGGCCACTCGGTGTTGCCGATTTCGATGGCAACGGGGCCACCGAGCGTAAAGCCGTGGCGGACACCACCGATGATGGTGACCTTGTCAGCCTCGAACTTCATCCGCGCGCCACGGCCATAGCCGAGTCGACGACGGGCAAGTTCGGACGAGATGGCCTCAGAGGTCACTTCGACCCCCGCAACCATGCCCTCGAGCATCGCGACGAGGGCGGGACCATGGGATTCTCCAGCAGTTATCCAACGCAGCACGACGACTATCTTTCCACGTCGCGGACTGTGGTTGTGACAGTGGTCCTTCGACCTCTGCCCGATTGCTCGATGTCACACCACAAGGGGCGTTGAGTGTGTGACGTCCTCCAAGTCTCCTCGAACGCAGTTGAAGGGTTGAAGGCCCCTCCGACGGGTCGCCACGAAGATCGGGTGCCAGCCCCATCCACCACGACACCTCGAACGTAAACGTAAAGGCACGGTCCCGGAACGTCCCCGCGGGGACGTGGCTCTCGCTTACTGCACCGAAGCAGTTTCCCCAACAGCTGGATCCGAGCCCAACTCGACGATGACCTCGTCGTCGAAGAACACGAGTTCTTGGACAAGCTCCGCGACCAACTCAGCACAGCCGACAATTAGGTCAGTAGTTGTCCTAGCTGCCTCGTAACGTGGTTTCCAGTAGCGACCAGGGCGCCCTCTACAGAAAAGAGCAGAAAATGGCCTCTGTGCAGAAAGAGATCGTTATCGATGCGGACCCTGCGGACGTGTGGGGCGTTATCAGCGACTTCGCTGACGGGCCCGTTCGGATGGCGCCGGGATTCGTGATCAACAGCAAACTCGAAGAGCCCGAAATCAGAATCGCCACTTTCTCGGACGGAACCGTCGCGCGTGAACGGCTCGTCGCTCTCGACGACCCATCGCGCCGACTCGCCTACTCCGTCATCGGTGGCACCATGGCGCCGACACACGACAACGCGTCGATGCAAGTCTTCCCCCACAGCGACGGGCGCAGCCGATTCGTGTGGATCCACGACGTACAACCGGATGACCTCGCCACTGCGATGGGCGCCGCAATGGAACACGGCCTGGGCATCTTCAAACAGACAATGGAGGCCATCCGATAAGCCTCGAGTTCTCTTGTCCCACATCGAAGCACCTCACATCCCGATATCAACAGAAAGCGACATGTCGGACACGATCCGCCGATAGGCTCGGCTCGACAACTGGACAAACTACGAGAGGCACTCCATGGGATCTCTGAACGAATGGCTACTCAACAGCGATAGCGCATTCTCGGGAATTGTCGGCGGCATCCTCCTGACGATCGCGATGCTCTCGGGCGGCTCGGACATGTAGTCCACCACCGCGCCCCTGGGAAATCCGAGGGCGCGGTGACCGGTATTGAATGATCCCGTCATCCAAGACCGGGTTCAGGGACCCGCACGACGGTTCGAGGCTGAAACAGGCCGAAAAAGCATGACCAGAGCCACAAAAGCCATCGCTCTGTGTCGCACTTCACTTTTGTATCTCACCCATCGGGAAGTCGCATTCGACATTGTCCGATCGCTGATTATCTACGGCTCTCAGTGCAACTGCCCAGGCAGTGCCGCCTGTGAACTGCTGTGCCGTCTGCAAAAGGAGAACCTCGAAGTGAAGCCCAACAAGACCACGAAGCTGGTTGTGGCGCTTGCTGCCACCGCCGCTCTGGTGTCCGCCTGTTCCGGTGCTCGTGGCGACGACCCGTCAGCGACGTCGAACGGTGCATCCGTTGCGACGGCCGACGCGGCGTCGAAGAGTTCCGATGCCAAGTTCGGAACCCTGGATTCGCCGTGCGGCGACGGAGATGCGAAGGGCGCGACGGATCAGGGTGTCAGCGACACCGAGATCAAGATCGGCTTCGGCGACGACCGCGGCTACGTGAAGTCGCCAGGCCTCAACAAGGAGATGAGTGACGCGGTCAACGCCCTCATCTCGTGGTGCAACGATCAGGGCGGCATCAACGGCCGCAAGGTTGTCGGTACCGACTACGACGCGGCGATGACGCAGGCCAACTCCGTCATGCAGGAAGCCTGCGCCAGCCAGTTCATGATGGTCGGCCACGGATTCGCGATGGACCAGACAGCAGAGCAGACCCGCGTGGCCTGCAACATGGTTGCCGTTCCCGGATTCACGGTGTCGCCCGACGCAACCAATGGTCCGATGTCATTCCAGGGTGTGCCGATGCCCGTCGACTACTCCAATGCGGCAGCATGGTTCCAGATGGCCGAGATGCATCCGGACCTGCTGAACGACTTCGACGTCGTCAACAGCACGATGCCGGCAATCATCAACTCCACCACCAAGACACGCGCAATGGCCGCGGCTGCGGGCTTCAAGCTCAAGGACTGCGGCGTGACCCTGAACTACGAGGGCGAATCCAGCTACGTGCCGTTTGCCGAGAAGTTCAAGGAATGTGGCGTCAAGGGTATCTGGACCTCCCGTTCGGCCAGCCCGGCCGAGCTGAACTTCGTCAAGTCTCTCGATCAGGTCGGGATCGATCCGATCTTCTTCGGTGAGGCCACCTGGTACGGCGAGGCTGTTTCGGCCTGGAACAAGGACACCGGACTGCTCGACAACCTGAACGCGGACATGATTTTCCAGATGCTCGAGAATGCCGACAAGGTTCCGGCTGTGAAGCAGTACTCCGACCTGGTATCCGCAGGTGGCGGCAAGACGGCACTCCTCGGCATGCAGGCTGCATCGTCCTTCCTGCTGTGGGCCACCGCTGCGGATGAGTGCGGCAGTGACCTGACCCGTCAGTGCATGGTCAACGAACTGTCGAAGATCGACGACTGGGACGGCGGCGGATTGCATGCCGCTACCGATCCGGGCAAGAACATGCCGGCTACCTGCGGCCTCATGACGTCGCTGAATGGCGCCGAGTACTCGCAGGTATTCCCGGCGACAGCCGGCGAATTCAAGTGCGACCCCAAGTACCTCATCGCCAACGACAAGAGCATCTGGGGCACCGATCTCGATGCCGATCGAATCTCCACGAAGTACCTCAACGCGAACGTGATCAAGCCGCAGGCCTAATTCGCAGGACGCCGGTGGCGCTCATCGAGTGCCACCGGCTGTCCTTGCGCTGAATTTCTGGACACAAGCCTCATCCGCAACGACGGGCTCGGCATTTCAGTTCGCCTGGGACACATAAAGGTTCGCGTCGTTCCGGAAACAAGAAGCTACCCTCGATTACGCGGTCGCACCGTCAGGAAGCCACCAGATCATCGATCTGGTTGGTCGCAGACGAGGCGCCTTCAACGACACCCATGTCAAGCACCTGCTGCAACGCCTCAGCGGACTCGTAGGTGCTCACGTAAGTCGCGCGCGTGCCACCGTCGTGCTCGGTGAAAGTGAAGACGTTCTTCGAAACCGGCAACTCGGGATTCTTGTTGAAATCCTCGTCGGCAAAGCCGTCGTCGAACGAGAAGCTCGTCGGTTCGTCGGTAGCCGTAATCTGCCAATATCCTGCATACTTCTCACCGTCCGGGCCTGTCATGAAGTAGGTCGTGCGACCTCCCGGCGCGAGGTTGTGCTCCACCACGGTCGCCGGGTAAGTCGGTGGGCCCCACACCTTCTCCAACTGGCGTGGGTCGGCGTAGACCTGCCAGATACGTTCCACCGGCGCGGCGAATTCCGCGACAATTGTCAGCGTTCGGGTGTCTATGTCCTGCTGGACGTCCGTCACAGGCATGGTTCAGCCCTCCTTGGGCGAGTCGAGTGCGATAAGTTCGTCAATACGTCCGATGCGGCCGCGCCACACTTGCTCCAACTCGGTGAGCATGGCCGCCACCGACCGCAACGCCGTCACGTCGCCGCTGGCGAGATGCTCTCGACCGCTGCGTCGCTTGGTGATGAGGCCGGCCTTCTCCAACACGGCGACATGCTTCTGCACCGCAGCGAAGCTCATGTCGTACTTCGCAGCGAGCGCAGAAACCGAGTGCTCCCCGGCCAGCACACGGCGCATGATGTCCCGCCGCGTCCGGTCCGACAGCGCACGGAACAGTGCGTCCGCGCGGTCCTCGTCATCTCCGTTCACACCACCAACGTACAACCAACTGGTTGTAGATGTCGACCCCTGGCCACGCCCATAGGCTCACCCGGGATTACCGTCAGGGCGCGACGATGCAACCGGGCCCGAACGGCACACCCGGGTTCACCGTCACCGTGTCGATCGGTCCACCTGCCGACGTCTGGTATGCCATCAGAGAATGCTCGCCAGGGGCAGTAGGAGTCCACAAAGTAAACGCATGACCGAGAATCACCGGAGATAGGTAATAGGGATTGATCGTGTCCCAGATAAGTTCCTGCGGAAAGAACGTCGACGCACGGTTGAAGTCGACAATGGAGACGCCAGGCTCCGAGGAAGCGGCCGTCTTCGCCACCACCAGGTACGTGCACCCGGCACCATACGGGGTTGTCGGGCCGCCACCGAGCCCAGGAACTACCGTGACGTCGACGACCTCGGCTGAAGCAGTCGGGGCAAACCACGCGGCGACCGCTGCGCAAACAACCACGGCAAGCGAGGAAACTCGGGTAGCACGGGAAGCTCTCATACCAAAAGGTCGGTTTAATGCGCCGGAGTGTTACTGCGCACCGAAGCCGACTCGCCCGCGAAGTCGTCGTGCGATGCACCACGTCACCACAATTCAAGGCGCGCAACTGAACTGGACTTCATCACATGGTCCGTCAAACCCTCGAGGTTGAGGGTCAGGCCGGAGCGTCGCGCGCGCGCTCAACGACCCAGGCAGCAATCTGAGCTCGTGAGGTAAAGCCGAGTTTGACGAGAATATGCTCGACATGCCCCTGAGCGGTTCGCTGCGAAATCACGAGTTGGGCGGCAATCGCCTTGTTGGTCAGTCCTTGGGCCACAAGGCGGGCAACCTGCCGTTCGCGTTTTGTCAGGACGGCGTCCACGGAGGTCGTTGCAACCGGCGACTGCTCTCGGAGGGCGTAAGCGACCGCGTCGCTGAAACTCAGAGCCCTCCCCTTGCGGTGATCCGTCTCGAACGCTCGCTTCCCCAGCGCACGACGGGCAAGCTGCTCACACTGCTCATGGTGAGCAAGGAGTTGGAGGTACAGGACGGTGGAGCTACCCACTGCCCGCCGCAACGACTCGGCGGCTCCCAATAGGACGGCAGCGCGCGCTGCTTCGCGCCGCTCGCTCGCGATCCACGCCAGTGCCTCGAGGTCAGCGGCAGCTATGAGCGGGTCATCAACCAGCCACGTCAGCCGAAGGCCCTGCTCCAAGAGCCGAGCGGCACGTGCGCCGTCGCCCTGTCGCCACACGGCGACTCCGGTTGCCCACAACGAGTACGACCGATACACAGATTCCCGACGCGACTCGGTTATCGCGAGCACCTGTTCATGGCAGGCCGTGGCCCAAGTCGCGTCGCCCTGCAATTCGAAGGTCCATCCCAGCGCCTGCAGGACCGCAATGCCTACTCGCGATACCTCGGCTCGAGCGTCGTACCACTCGCGGGCGTCGCTCAGCCGTGCTCGTGCTGTGGACAGATCACCGCCGTAGAGCGCCAGCATTCCGCCTGCCGCAGCGATGAGCGCGTCCGTCGCGGGGTCTGCTAGTTGTTCAGCCAACGCCAGACCCTCGTCGACCAGCGCGTTCCCCACCGGCAAATCGCCTTGCATGCCGGCGAGCAGAGCATTGGCGTACAGGGCTCTGATTCGTTCCAGGGTCGGAACGCGCGACTGGTCAGCCAGCACGCGGTCGAGCCAGTGCCGTCCTTCACTGTGGCGACCGCGCGAAACCCAGAAAGGGAATAGGGCGACCGCAATTCGCACCTCGGCCACGATCCCGTCGTCACCAGATTCAGTCGCACTGAACTCCATTGCCTCACGCAGGTTCGGTTGCTCTCGGTCCAGTCGCTCGATCAGTTCCAACTGCCGCGGACCGATCCAGTCGGCCTCCGCATCCAGCACCATCTTCAGGTACCAGTCACGATGACGGCGCCGCAACGCCGTGTACTCATCGGCCGGACCGATCTTCTCCCTACCGTAGGCACGTAACGTCTCGAGAATCCTGTACCTCACCACTTCCCCAACCTGCTCACGCGCAAGGATGGATTTGTCGATCAGCGAAGTCACTGTGTCGATCACTTCTGCCGAATCCCGATCTTCTGCGCAGATTTCTTGCACGGCGTCGAGTTCGAAGCTGCCCGCGAACACTGACAGGCGCGCCCACAGCCGTTGTTCCTGCGCGGTGCACAGCTCGTAACTCCAGTCGATCGACAGCCGCAACGTCTGCTGGCGTGGTGGCACACCGCGGGGACCGCGAGTCAGTAACGAGTACCGGTCGGTCAGCCGCTCCACAATCTGGTCGATCGACATTGCCCGCAGTCGTGCTGCCGCCAGCTCGATCGACAGTGGCAAGCCGTCGAGATGATGGCAGATCCTGGCCACCGCGACTCTATTGTCTTCGGTGAGTTCGAATCCCGGCACTGCTGCGGCCGCCCGATCCTCGAACAAGCTCACCGCATCGAAGCGGGCCATCGCCCGCAGGGAAGGATTGCCCTCCCAGGAAGGAACCGTCAACGGTGGAACCTGGAGCACCGATTCCCCGCCGATACTGAGCGGCTCGCGACTCGTGGCCAATATTCGTAGATCCGAGCAGGTGCGCAGCAACGTGCCGACCAGCGCGGCGGCCTCGTCGACCACCTGCTCGCAATTGTCCAGTACCAGTAGGAGATTCCGCGAGGCGAGAAACTCCACCAGTACGTCTTCGAGCGGGCGCGCAGACGGATTTCGTACTCCCAACGCGGTGGCCACCACGTCCACCAGCAACGACCCGTCGCGCAACTCGCCAAGCTCGACCAGACACATTCCATCACTGAATCCGCCGCGCATTTCCGCTGCCACGTGCAACGCGAGACGTGTCTTACCCACGCCGCCTATTCCGGTCAAGGTCAACAAACGCGAGACCGACAGCCTCGCCCTGGTCTCGATCAACTCACGGCGACGCCCGACGAAACTAGTGAGCTCGAGAGGTAACTCTCCGGTCGAACTCCGCACGGCCCGCCCCGCGTGGTTATGCGGTCGAGCCGACGAAAACTCTCCGCTGATCGAAGGTGCGTGAGGCGAATCCCCTTCTTGCCGTGGATAATCCGGTCCAGACAACAAAGCCATGTCGTCAACAGCAAAGCCCTTGGCGACCTGGACCTGTCGCAGTTCGTCGCCGAAACTCGCAGCAGATGCGGGGCGTTCTTGCGAATCGCGGGACATCGCCCGCTCGATGACCGCGCTCACGTCCTCATCGATGCCTTGCTCACGCAGATTCGGGACGGGCTCTGTGGTGATCCGAAGAAACTGCGCCACCACTTGCTCGCCGCTGCGACGTTCGAAAGCGGCATGACCGGTGACGGCGCAGAACAAGGTGGCGCCGAGACCGTAGATGTCGGAGGCAGCGCTCGGTGGGTCACCTCCGAGCACTTCGGGGGCAGTGAACGCCGGAGATCCGGTGACCGTGCCGGTGGTGGTCTTGAATCCTCCCGAGATGTGGGCGATGCCGAAGTCGGTGAGCGCCGGCTCGCCGTAATCGGTGAGCAGGATGTTTGCGGGTTTGACGTCGCGGTGGATGATGCCATGGCGGTGTGCGCTCTCGAGAGCACCGGCCATCTTCACGCCGAGGCGAAGCGCCTCGGCTGGTTCGAGCGGGCCATCGCGGCGAATTCGGGTTTCCAACGAGTCACGCGGGTGGTACAGCATCACAATGTAGGGGCGATTTCTTTCGGTAACGCCCGCCTCCAGCACTCCCACGATGTTCGGGTGCCCCGTCAGGCGTCCCATCGCCCGCTGTTCACGAACGAAGCGCGCCTGCACTTCGTCATCGAGGTCGGCGGTGAGGACCTTCACGGCCACACTACGGTCGAGCGAGGACTGCACGCATCGGTAGACCACACCGAACCCGCCGCGCCCGATCTCCTGCGCCTCGTCGAATCCGGCCGCGCTCAACTCCTCGGTAATCGTCGGGACCGCGGCACGTTGAGTCGCGAGCGGATCGGAGTCGGCCATCGGGTCGTCCATCTCACCACACCGCCCTCGCGACTTCGGTCAGGGAGAAGGCGCACGGCACTTGCACTCATCTCGAAATGACTTACCTAGGATATGCCCGACGGGCGCGACGATGTCCTATTGCTCACGGGCCTCACCTAGCAATCCAGCCACGTTCAAACGACACTCTCAGCTCGAAAGTCGGTGAAACCGAGGTCTTCGTTCAGACCGTGCCGGACATTGTCGCCGTCGAATTGATATGTGTGAAAACCTTGGGCGTGGAGCATCCCGGCGCCGAGCGTGGCGTCGGCCAATCGGTCCATCAAGATGAAGCTGCCCATGTCCCGGTTCGCAGAGAGCGTGCAGCAGCGGACGTTTCGATTCACCGGCACCTCCGCCGGTTCGAGGACCCCCACCCGTCGCGGGCCTTCACGATCAGCGAGCTCGCGCAGCACCTCGGAAGTCGACCCGTTACGTGTCGACAGACCAGATCCCGATGATCCGAACTTCATGCTCCGGTCCCCTCAAAAACGCTGCAGGCGAACTGCTGCCGTACTTGCACCAGGCGTGGGTCACGAGCGATTCCAGCCGCGCGAGGAGAGCGTCGTAGTCAACCACGTAGGCGTGTGGTCCCATGTGGAACTCGAAGTCCGGCGCATCAGAGTGATCAATGCCAATGACGGGAAGGAAGAAGTTGCGCGGGCCACCTGCCTGACTTGGTCAGGCGCGCCACTTCTTCATGGAAGATCTCTCCGATCTTGATCCCGAACCCGCGCGCCACTTTCAACTGTGCTGTTGCGGCCATGCCCAGCTTGTGACTCAGTGTCGGTTCACATATCGGCGCCCACCGCACTCGCCCGGCTTCGATCTCGATACCGCACGCAGATAGCGGTAGGACGCCGTAAGCAAGACCCGCTTCGATGAGATCCTTCGCGACTTGAAGTGAGTCGGTCGCAAATCGAGAGCTGAACTTAACGTCAAGCCGCAGAGCTGTGTTCTCGAGGGTATTGCCTATGCCAGTTCGAGAGCTGGGCAGTACCAGAGGAAAGCCCGCGAGTTCAGCGAACTTGATTGCACGATTCGGTTGT
Organism: Rhodococcus globerulus; assembly: GCF_019334125.1. Taxonomy (NCBI): domain Bacteria; kingdom Bacillati; phylum Actinomycetota; class Actinomycetes; order Mycobacteriales; family Nocardiaceae; genus Rhodococcus; species Rhodococcus globerulus. The sequence continues at coordinate 656,821 of NZ_CP079698.1, read as the reverse complement.
AAACCCGACGCCTGCCCACCGACGAGGACAAGATCCTCAACCAGAAGGTCGCTGTAGAACAGGCGCTCGTCCGGCACCGAATTGATAATCGCACTGTCGAGAGTATCTTTAAGCAACTCTTCGACAAGTTTGTCTGTAGGCGCAACTGTCACAAAGAAATTCACGTTCGGGAATGTCGCAGACAGGCTCCCCAGCAGTGGGGCGGCCAAGATGCCCGCAGCCGTCTCCGGCAGTCCGAGACGGTAGCCTCGCTCGACTCGTGCCAAGGGAGACCCGGCGTATTGGATCGCGAGTTCTAATTGGCGCAATGGTGCGGAAGTGCTCGCACGCAACCGTTCGCCCTCTTCGGTCAACTGCATCCCGCGAGCGGTTCGGACAAAGAGTGTCACACCGAGATCATCTTCGAGACGACGCACCTGACGGCTCAATGCCGGCTGAGCGATCCCGAGCACGCTCGCGGCACGAGTCATCGAGCCTTCGTCGGCGATACACAGAAAGTATTTGAGTCGATGCGTGTCCATGGTCGATCCAATTCTGCCAGCCATAGCAGTTTGATATGACTCAATGCCTGAAATCGGTATTGGCATTGAATGTGACTGCTGTCATAGCCTCGCTACAACGGAGTCCCAACGGAATGTATTCGGCTTCCACCACCGAAACGATGAGAGGAGACCTCAATGGAGGGACTGGAGCGGGACTGGTCCGATGTCATGGGTTTCGATCGGTTGCCCACCCATATTGTCGGGAAACGCGTGACCGAACTAATGGACCTGACCGGCAAGAAGGCGATTGTGATCGGCGCCGGTGGCGATGGTTTGGGTCAGGCCGTCGCAAATCGCCTTGCCGGACTCGGTGCAGATATCGCACTGGTCGGCCGGACTTTCGAGAAAGTGGAGCGGCGGGCGAAGGAGATCGAACAGCGATGGGGTGTGAACACCGTGCCGATCGCTGCTGACATGTCGGATTGGGATCAGGTTCATCGGGCGGTAAGGGATAGTCATGCCGCACTCGGCGGACTCGACATCATGGTCAACAACCCCGTCATGGTTGTTGCCGGCCCCTTCGAACAACATACGAAGGAAGATATCGACCACACGATGCTGGGCAGCCTGACAATGATGATGTATGGCGCGCACGCAGCGCTTGAATATCTGCTGCCGCAAGGATCGGGCAAGATCATCAACATCGGGGCCGTCGGAGGGCGAATGCAGCACCGCGGTCTGGTTGTCTACAACGCCGCTAAAGCCGGCGTGATCGGGTTTACCCGTAACCTCGCGCATGAAATGGCGCCTCGCGGTGTCAACGTGTTGGGTGTAGCTCCGGGCATCATGATCAAACCAGACATGAGGGAGTACCTCCTCGATCCTCAGAACGACAGGGAGCGCGCTGCACGTGGCGCCATCGTGGAGGCGATAGACAATTACGTGCAACTCGGCAGGGTAGGTCTGCCCGAGGAGATTGCCAACATGGTTGCGTACTTGGCTACGGAAGCTGCCGATTACATGTGCGGCCAGACCATTGATGTGGCCGGCGGGCAGTTCATGAACTGAGTCGCGCTCGTGCGGCCCCAAAGCCGACATGCAAACCCTATCTCAAATTGATTGCACACCAACACTTTCGAATGAAATCATATCGCTGCCAGCGGTCTTCGCGGTGTTGATTCAAATGTCTCGAGCGGTTGACTCGACTCCGGACGCAGGTCCCGCATCAAGCGATAACTGTCGTCGGACCGTCACAACCCCATTCAACTGACAACTCAATGGAGAGGTCATTCATGTCTCACATCAACGACATGCTGGACACCGCCGTTACACAAACCGGTCTCAACGATTTCGGTGACGACTCGTTCCGGGAAGGCCTCGAGATCCTCCTCACCGCTCTCCGCGATGAAGCGAAGTTGAATGCCGTGGGTGAATCGTTCTTGCGCGACCGCATCATCTTGCACCTGACGCAGCGACTTCAGGTCGAGGACTGGTATCGGCGCCACCCAGAGATTGACGATGGTTCCATCAAAGCTCCACTGATTGGTATCGGCCTGCCTCGCACCGGATCAACAGCACTGTCGCTGCTGTTGGCTCAAGATCCCTCGGTGCGTTACATCAAGCGGTGGGAATCGTCACAACCGTGTCCACCTCCGTCAACGGTGCATGGGGTCGACCCGCGCATCCCGCCGGACCTGGGCGAGATGGTCGGTTCGAGGCATCATGTCCCCGTCGACACTCACGGGCCGATGGAGTGTCATGATCTGATGGCGCTGGACTTCAAGTCGCATATGTTCCATTCATTCGCTCAGATACCTTCCTATTCAACGTGGTTGATCGAAAAGGCAGACCTCACTCCGACATACGAGTATCAACGTCGAGTAATGAAGCTTCTTCAATGGGGCGAGCCGACCCGACATTGGCGGCTCAAATGTCCGTCGCACGTGATGTCACTCGAGCACCTCGATCGAGCTTTTCCCGATGCACGATACGTCATGACACATCGTGATCCGACCGATGTCATTCTCTCCGTGGCTGACCTGTTCGCCGACATCATCGCGGCGTTCACCGACGATGTCGACAAGCACTACATAGGCCAACTCAACGTCGAACATTTGTCACTGGGTATGGAACGAACATTGAAATTCCGCGCCGACGGTGCTGATGAACGGTTCTACGACATCGACTTTCGCGCCATGCAAGCCGATCCCATTGGTCAGGTCGAAGGCCTGTACGGATGGCTGAGAGAGCCGGTCAGCGCGCAGTTCGAAGATCAGATGCGTCAGTGGTGGACACGGGCCGCCGCTGAGCGTGAGCCCAGCATGCGCGCAGAACCGGCGGAATACGGGATCGATTTCGACCAGGTACGGCCACTGTTCACGCAGTACATGGACAGCGCCCACCGTTGGACCAATCGTCAAACCACTGAACAGTAAGGAAGATTGATGTCTGTAGATCTGACCGGCGGTATCGATCGCTCACGTGAGTACGTCTTTTCCGAACGCCCCGAGGATCCGGAGATGCGGGACTCGGTGAGTTTCTGGGTGCTCGACGATCGCGGCGAAGTTGGGCTGCCACGCATCGGGATCGAGGCCATCTCCAAGAACTGGGATGCGCACGACATCCAGGTCAATATTGCTTTTCCGGATGGACGAGTATTCCGGTTGCGCGAAACTGCCCCATCTGTGCCGGCCGCCGGTGTCGATGGACAGCCTACGTTGTTGGGCGCCGGTGGATTAGAGTTCCGCTGCCTCGAGCCGTTCGATACCTGGACGATGACATACGACGGGAAAGCAGTCCAGACCTCCTCTTCGGACCTGGTAGACGGCAACACGGATGGCCCACTGGTCAATGTCAGCTTCCACGTCGAAGCGAAAATGGCCGTTCCACCGTGGGTGCAGGGAGCGCTGCTCAGCGAGGCAAGTGCTCAGCTGACATCGTCGGTAGAAGGCGGCCTCATGGGCGGCCCCCGCTACGAACAGTTGTTCCGCGCTACCGGTCGCGTGGCAGTAGATGACGGCGAGGAGCACCGTTTCACCGGAACCGGTCTGCGGATCCGCCGCCAAGGCATCCGCAAGCTCGAGGGATTTTGGGGGCACTGCTGGCAGTCGGCAGTATTTCCCAGCGGTCGTGCGTTCGGCTACATCGCGTATCCGCCACGCGACGACGGACAACCCACTTTCAACGAAGGCTACATCTTCAATGGTGAAGGCAAACTGATCCCGGCGCGAGTCGTGCAGGCTCCGTGGCTGACTCGGTTGAGGCCGGCAGGCGAGGACGTCTCGCTTGTCCTCGAGACTGCTGACGAGACATTCAGCATCGAGGGCGAAACGGTGTTCGGCGCACACGACGTTCATCACAACGACAAGACGTATTCGGCGCAGGGACTCCAAACCAATTTCCCGTCGGTACACCAGGCCGGGGTGCGCTACAGGTGGGACGGCGAGCAAGCCTACGGAATGCTCGAACGCTCCAACCCTCTGAACAAAATCTCCGTGGACTGACTCCGCGCCGCTGTCGAGCTCTGGTCGCCGAGATCTCGAATTTCACTCGGCTGAGCCACTGTCAGTGTGACCGCTGCCGGCCGTACCCGCTTCGAATAGTGCGACATCGCTGAATATATCGACGGTCAAGCGAAGGCCAAACTGCACCCTCTCACGCAAGCAACCCGGCGGTGACAGCGGCGAGGTCACTAGGCACTCGCCCGTGACCAGACGACTGAGCCACGAAAGACACCCTGTCCGTTACGTATACACGATCTCACCCATCTGTCTGGGAATACTCCACGAGAAGGCAAGCCCATATGAAACAACTGACACATCTCGAGCGCCTAGAGGCGGAAAGCATTCAGATATTCCGAGAGTCGGTGTCCGAGAGCGAAAATCCGGTGATGTTGTACTCGGTCGGCAAGGACAGCGCGGTGATGCTTCATCTGGCGATGAAAGCATTTCATCCCTCGAAACTGCCGTTCCCCTTGCTTCATGTCGATACAACCTGGAAGTTCCGGGCCATGTACAAGTTTCGCGACACGATCACAGAAAAGCTCGGCGTTGATCTGATCGTTTACAAGAACCCCGAGTGTGTCGAGAAGGGCATCAATCCGTTCGATCACGGCTCCGCCACTCACACCGACATGTGGAAAACGGAGGGGCTCAAGCAGGCGATCGACCTCCACGGCTTCGACCTGGCCTTCGGAGGTGCCCGCCGAGACGAAGAAAAGTCTCGCGCCAAGGAGCGAGTGTTCTCGATTCGCACTGCCCAACATCGGTGGGACCCGAAACAACAGCGCCCCGAGCTGTGGAGTCTCTTCAACGCGCGCAAGGCGCCGGGTGAGAGTGTCCGGGTCTTCCCCTTATCGAACTGGACCGAACTGGACATCTGGCAGTACATCCACCGGGAAGACATTCCTATTGTCCCGCTGTACTTTTCATCTCCACATCCAGTCGTCGAGCGCGACGGAACACTCATCATGGTCGACGACGATCGAATGCCCCTGTCGCCGGGAGAGGTACCGGTGACCAAGAACGTCCGGTTCCGAACGCTCGGCTGTTACCCACTCACCGGTGCTGTCGAGAGCAACGCGTCGACCCTCACCGAAATCATTCAGGAAATGCTCCTTACAACGAGCTCGGAACGGCAAGGTCGTGTGATCGACCACGATGCGAGCGGATCCATGGAGCGCAAGAAGCAGGAAGGCTACTTCTGATGGCGCACTCAGTCAACGACCTTGTCGCAAACGGCATCGACACGTATCTCCAACTACACGAGAACAAAACGATGCTGCGGTTCATCACGTGCGGCAGCGTCGACGATGGCAAGAGCACACTCATCGGGCGGCTCCTGTACGACTCGAAACTTGTTTTCGCAGACCAACTTGCAGCCCTCGAGAACGACTCGAGGAAGGTGGGCACCCAGGGAGACGAACTCGACTTCGCGCTGCTGCTCGACGGGCTGACCGCCGAACGGGAACAAGGCATCACGATCGACGTCGCCTACCGTTATTTCTCGACCGAGCGCCGCAAATTTATCGTGGCCGACACTCCGGGTCACGAGCAGTACACCCGGAACATGGTGACCGGTGCATCGATGGCAGGCGTTGCCGTGATCCTCGTCGACGCGCGGAAAGGAATCCTGACCCAGACCCGACGGCACGGCTACCTCGTGTCGCTACTCGGCATACGAAATGTCGTTCTCGCGGTCAACAAGCTCGATCTCGTCGACTTCTCCCAAGAAGTATTCGACGATATCGAAACGCAGTACCGGGCCTTTGCGACGGAGGTCGGTCTCGACGACATCGTCTGCATTCCGATGTCCGCCCTGCGTGGTGACAACATCACGGAGGCCAGCCCGAACACCCCCTGGTACTCGGGACCGTCCCTGATGGAACATCTCGAAACAGTCGAGATCGCCGATGACATTCAGACGCGCCCTTTCCGCCTGCCCGTGCAGTGGGTCAACCGGCCCAATCTCGACTTTCGCGGTTTCGCCGGTCAGATAGTGGGCGGCACAGTGAATTCGGGCGATCGTATTCGCATCCTTCCCTCGGGCGCAGAAAGCACCGTCGCCCGGATTCACACAGCCGACGGCGACCTCGATCAAGCGGTCGCAGGCCAATCCGTCACTATTGTTCTCGCCGACGAAGTCGACGTGAGCAGGGGCGACGTAATAGCTGCAGCGTCGTCTCCACCAGCCGTGTCGGATCAGTTCGAGTGTCACCTCGTCTGGATGAGCGAGGAGCCGATGCTTCCCGGCCGGCAATACCTGATGAAGATCGGGACCCGTACCGTCGGCGCGAGTGCAGCTCAGCCCAAGTACAAGGTCAATGTCAACACTCTCGAGCAGACAGCTACACGCACTCTCGAGCTGAACGAGATCGGAGTGTGCAATCTCAACCTCGACCGACAGATTCCCTTCGACCCGTACACCGAGAACCGGGAAATGGGTGGCTTCATCCTGATCGATCGTTTCACCAACGCGACAGTGGCAGCAGGGATGCTCCACTTCGCGCTGAGGCGAGCCGACAACGTCCACTGGCAGGCCGTCGAAGTGAATCAGCAGGCCCGTGCTCGACTGAAAGGCCAACGCGCGGCACTTGTCTGGTTCACCGGCTTGTCCGGTGCAGGAAAGTCGACCATCGCCAACCTTGTGGAACAGCGACTATTCGACCTCGGCTTTCACACGTATCTCCTCGACGGTGACAACGTCAGGCACGGACTGAACAAAGATCTCGGTTTCACCGATGCCGACCGTGTGGAGAACATCCGCCGCATCGCGGAAGTCTCCCGGTTGATGGTCGATGCGGGAACCATCGTCCTGGCGTCGTTTATCTCGCCCTTCCACGCGGAACGTCAGTTGGCACGTGATCTGATCGGCGATGGCGATTTCGTCGAGGTCCACGTTGACGCGTCTCTCGAGGTGGTGGAGGCCCGAGACCGAAAGGGACTGTACGCGAAGGCAAGGCGGGGCGAACTGTTGCACTTCACCGGGATCGACTCACCGTACGAACCGCCTGAGGCACCGGATATTCGACTTGACGCAAGTGGCGATATCTCAGCCGAGGCATCGGCTGAGCTCGTAGTTGCCCATCTGCGCGCGGCGGGCATCCTCGCACCGGAAATGGATGTGTGAACTTTCATGGACGATCACACACTCGCCGCAACGCTGGCTGCAGAAGCCGGCGAACTGTTGCTCGAGATCCGCGCCGAAGGTGGCGCGGTGGGAGACAAACGAGCCAACGAACTCCTGCTTCGCAGGTTGGCGGAACTGCGTCCTGATGACGCAGTGCTGTCAGAAGAAAGCGCGGACAATCCGATTCGACTCGAACGTGATCGCGTCTGGATCATCGACCCCCTCGACGGAACACGGGAATACGGCGAGCCCCCACGAAGCGACTGGGCGGTGCATGTCGCGCTCGCCGTCAACGGGACGGCATCGGTCGGAGCCGTTGCACTGCCCGGGGCCGATCTTGTGTTGCACACAGGAGATCCGCGCGGTGTTCCGCCCGCACGGACGGGGCCACTGCGCCTTGCGGTCTCCCGGACCCGCCCGCCGGCATGTGTCGATCACCTCGCCGAGCACTTGGGCTCGACCCTGGTTCCGATGGGTTCGGCCGGAGCCAAGGCGATGGCGGTGCTGCGGGGCGAGGTGGACATCTACGCGCACTCCGGCGGTCAGTACGAGTGGGACTCCTGCGCACCGGCCGCCGTCGCCGCAGCATCGGGCTTGCACGTCTCTCGACTCGACGGCGCACCATTGCGGTACAACATGCCCGATCCTTACCTGCCGGACTTGCTTATCTGCCGTGCAGAAGTGGCCGAGATGGTACTCGAAGTGCTACGTAGTCAAACGATTTCAGACGTCCGACCATAATCTGGCGCATACCAGCTTGCCATTCGAGGGCTCCCGAGGTTCACCAACAGATGTCAGAGGCAATGATGGCTCGATCCAGATCCTTCCTGACCGCAACAGTCGCTGCGACCATTTCCGCCACGCTCATCCTGAGTGGATGTAGTGGCTCAGCCTCTGATACCGGTGACCGGAACGCAACCACTGCTGGCGAGCCGGTGCTCGGTGGCATCGCTCGCATCTTGCAACCGGCTGAGCCTCGGTCGCTCGATCCGGCGGCACTGACCAACAGTTGGGCACACCAGCCCGTGATCGGCAATGCCCTGTACGGGACACTGATGATCAACGACACCGTCACCCTCGAGATCGAATACACGATGGCCACGGACTTCTCCACCACCGACGACGGGACCAATTTTGTCTTGACGCTGCAACCAGGCTTGACGTTCACTGACGGCAACCCGCTCGACGCCGCAGCGGTCAAGTTCAATTGGGACCGCCTACGCGACCCTGCCCTGGGATCGACCTCGATCCGCCAGGCCGCACAGGTCACCTCGACCGAGGTCGTCGATGCAACCACGCTGAAGGTCGCGCTTGTGTCCGCCAATCCGAACTTCGCCCAGGGGCTGATCAACACCGGCATGAACTGGATCGCCTCCCCGACCGCCTTACAGAAGGGACAAGGCGAGTTCGACAAGGCACCGATCGGTGCGGGCCCGTTCACCCTGGCCAAGTGGACCCGCCAGGACACGATCGAACTCGAGAAGAACCCGCGGTACTGGGATGCGCCGAAGCCTTATCTCGACGGCATCACGATTCGAATGCCGGCCGATAGTACTCAACGGGTCAACACGATCACGACCGACGGTGCGGACCTGTCCTCGGAAGCTAGTTGGATGACCTTGTCCAAGGCCGAGGAGGCGGGGTTCTCGACCGAGGTCGTGCCGACCGGGGGTGGACAGTTCATAGCAATGAATAGTCGCCGGGCGCCTTTCAACGACGAACGGGCCCGTCAGGCAGTCGTTCTGGCTGCCGACACCGACGCTCTCAACTCGTCCGTCTATAGCGGCAAAGGCCAAATCGCACAGACACTGTTCCCTGAGTCCTCACCGTTTTACACCGACATCTCGTTGCACACTCAAGACAAGGAGAAGGCACAGAAACTGTTCGACGAGTTGGCCGCGGAAGGTAAGCCGGTCACTTTCACCTTTCTGTCCTACCCGACCACGGAGAGCAAGTCGCTCGGCGAGAGCCTGCAGGCGCAGCTGAACGCATTCAAGAACGTTCAGGTCCAGGTCGAGGTCGCGGACTATGCCGCCGTCACAGCACGAGCAGGTTCTCGCGACTTCGACACGATGATCTCGACCGCCGTCATCGCTGACCCTGACTACGCATTGTGGACCGCATTCCACGGCCTGTCCCCCGGTAACTTCACCGGTATCAACGACCCGGAACTCAACGCCGCACTTGACGCCGGTCGCACCAGTACAACAGTAGAAGGACGCAAGACAGCGTACGAAACCGTGCAGGATCGACTCGTCGCTCTGACTCCGGTCCTGTGGACCATCCGACCCGCACCTTCGGTCATGGCGGGCAAGAACCTGCGTGGTATCGAGATGTACGCCTTGGGTTCACCACTGCCCGAGGAGCTTTGGTTGCAGAAATAGCCAACCATCGGCCACCGCATGACTGACGTTCTTGTTCCCAACGCAGCACACATGCACTCCGATCGGCACTACACCGCGATAAACGGTCTGTACGCGTCGTGTTCATCGACGACATCACGAGCCTTGACGGCCTGGAACCCTACCTCGGGTTCGGCGAGTCGCAATCGACGCGGACTTGGCCAACCGACGACCGAGATGCCGAATGCGGTCGACACCCACCGGCTGCTCGGAGCCGGTGATACTGAGAGAGAGCAGAACTCGGCCGATCGGATCGAAGATCGGTGCGGCAAGGGCTTTGAATGCAATCTCATCCGAGTCCGACAGCTCATCGAACGAGATGAGAACCTCGTCGACCTTCTGGAGCATCTCGGCGAGGTTCTGCTCCGCATCGTTGTCCGTCGGCTCACTCCGCAGCCGTTGAAATGCACCAGTCACGTCCGGAGAGGGTATCGCGGGCATGACGCTGAAGCCCCGTGTGCGCACCTCCCGGAGGAAGCTGCGGTAGCGCTCGGAACGGTCGGGAGTGACGTCGCCGCGTTCGAGCCACGCAGAGACGTCGTCGTCCCAGGCCACGAACACGGCGCCGATCGGTGCGAGCAGCGGTGAGCGGTCGCCGACGTAGGCGATGCTCGAGGTGAGTGGCTCCGGGCCGCGACGGGCGAGGAAGATGACGTCTGTGCCAGCGATACCGGAGAGCCCGACCTCGACATCGAGCTCGAGCGACAAGACCTCGGCCTGTTCAATTGCCGCTTCGATCGCCGGGTGTTGTTCGAGCGCAGCGAACCCAGTTGCCGCCAGCGCAGGCCCCAGCACGTAGGTGCGATGAACGGGGTCGCGGATGAGGAACCCGGAATCACACAGCACGGCCAGCGTGGCGTGGGCCGAGGCGATATTCATTCCGAGATGCTGCGCGAGCTCGCTGATCGTGAAACCCCGCGACGGGTGGGCAGTGAGGAACGAAACGATATTCACAGCACGGACGGACGCGGGTGCAGCTCGGGCCATGCGGTAAACATATCGGACGTCTACCTCGAAAACCATTTTTCAGTGAAAATGATTTTGTTATAACAAGGTCGGCATTAGACCCAGCGCGCTTGCCGAATCACTCCCGCAGTTTGCGTCAATATAGCGGCCTGGCGAACCCACACTCGACCTTCATGTCCGCTCTTCGAGGTCCGCGTCGTGAGCCGCCGCCTCACCTCGGTCCAGACCGGTCAGTTCATCGATCTCCGCGGGCTCGAGCGCGAAACCGAATACATCCAGGTTCTGCGCTTGCCGTTTCGGATCCACTGATCTCGGCACCGCGACGATATCTTGCTGCACATGCCAGCGCAGCGCGATCTGAGCTGGTGTCCTGCCGTACTTTTCGGCCAGAGCGACAACGATGGGTTCGCGCAGAAGGGTGCCGTCACTACCGAGCGGGCTCCAGGCCCCAGTCACGATTCCGTGGCGCGCGTGACACTCACGCGTCTGCAGCCGCGCCAGCGTGGTGTTGAGTTGAATCTGATTGACCGCCGGTACCTGCCCAGTCTCCGAGATGAGACGTTCGAGGTGCGCGGGTTTGAAGTTGGATACGCCTACCGACCGGATCAACCCCTCGTCAACGAGATCGAGCATGGCCGTATAGGTTTCGACGTAACGGCCCAGGCGAGGCCGCGGCCAGTGAATGAGGTACAAATCAAGATACTCGAGGTCGAGCTCCGTAAGTGACCGCTCGAGCCCGCCCCGAACGTCCCTCGAATCCTCGTCTTTACCCTGGATTTTCGACGTGACGAACATTTCCGACCGCGCAACACCGCTGCGATTGACGGCCGCGCCGACCGCCTTCTCGTTGCCGTACGCGGCGGCGGTGTCGAGGTGGCGGTAGCCAACCTCGATCCCCGACGCGACGGCACGCTCGGCGTCGGCACCGGTCAGTGGCCAGGTGCCCAGTCCGATTCGAGGGAGAACGGCCCCTGAGTTCAGGGTGATAGTGCTAGGGGTCAAAGTCATGGGGAGCTTTCCGCATTCGGCGACATAGGTGTGTGGATAGGGTCGGATATCAATCAGACACTCTTCAGGATGTCTCGTAGCGGCGCCCTGAGTTGGCGGACACAGACGAGCGCAATACGGTGCCGGGAACGCCAAGTCCGGGCGCACCGATGGCACGGAAGATCAACACCCCACGTCGACGGCCGAGTGTGTCTACCCGGTTGGGCAGGTCGGGCGGGACTGCGGGCCCGATGCGAATGCGAATACGCCCATCGGGGTCCGTTGCGGCACTGAGGTCGTGGACTCCGGCGCCGGGCAGCGCTTCGAGCCAGTGGCTGTACGCGTGCAACGACCAATAGCCGGCCAGCCCGGAGGGCGCGAGAGCCTCCAGCCATTCGCCTTCGCCGAGTTCGTAGTATCCGAAGAAATACTCGGTATCGGCATCGCCGCGAGCAGCCTCGGCAATGCTCGGGTGGGGAGGTGCGAAGCGATTGGGCGTCGTACTGATCAGTCGCGCCCATTCGATGTACTGGCGGACGGTGCGAAGCGTTCGTTGTGCGGCCTGTTCCAGAGCGCCGGCGGAACCCCCCGCCTGGAGTCCGTGATCGGAGTGCCCTGCGCCACCCGTGAGGGTCAGGCTGACCGGCCGACCCTCAGGACTGCGATGCAGAGTGCGCACCAGCAGGACTCGGCAATCGGGTTGGATCGGCAGGCGTCCGTTGCCCTGAGCGCCCGCCACCAGATCGAGCGCGAAGCACCCGTCCGGACCCAGTTGTGCGGGTTCGAAGCTCGCCTGGCCCGCCGCCAGGAGCGCTCCGCCCACGCCGATCGAATAGAGGCCAACCGCCACCCGCTCCGAGTCGTGCAAGCGGCCTTCCAATCGGTAGCGCCGCGCCGGATCAATAGGGGCACTGCACAGTAGATAATCGGGATTGGGCCCGCCCATGGTGGGCACCGACCGCGTCAGACCCCCGGCGGTCAGTTGGTGGCGGAGAAAGTTGTCAGTGAGACTACTGGTCACAACGCGGGCCAGGCAGCCTTCACTCTCGACACCGGTGACCGAATCGGGTGCGGCGGTAGACAACTCGGATCGAGCCGTCGCTACGGCAGCATCGAGTGCCATCCACCCTGCCTGGCCGTCAGACATTCGAGCGATCCGTTCCCAGTCCGACCTGCTCACGTGGAATACCGAATCGACACATATACCTGCCGAACTGCTCCGCCACCATGTCACCGTCTAGACCGAAATCCTCCAGGGCATAGGGATTGGAGCCACGTGAGCCCTTCGGATTTCTCGAGTACCAGTCGGCCACTGCCTCGCGTACCGCCGGTGGAGAATCGAGATCGAGTGCGCTATGCACCTCCGCCATCACTGTGATTGGGTCGTCGACCAAACGGTAGTAGTCGACATGCGTCGCCCGCGTGCCATCAGGAGAATCGCTGAACGTCATGATCCGGTCGACGTGACGCTGGATGAAGTCGAGCATTTGTCGGCCGACAAGATGTGGGTCGACCGGAGAGTTCGAACGGGACTCACGGAGTTTGAGGGTCATCTTCGAGATGGAAGCCAGAATTTGTACCGGATCCCGATGGGTGATCACGAAGCGCGCGTCCGGATAGACCTCGAGGATTGCATCCGTCGCGATGACATGGTTCGGATGTTTAAGGGCCCAGCGGGGCCGCGGGGTGCGCCATTGCAGGAGCTGCAATTGCCTCTTGTGCACGCGGTATGCCGGGGTGAGATCCGTTGACATCAGGTAATCGAAGTACTCCGGCACGTTCATGAGATTGTGAAAACCGGCCGACGAGTAGCTCTGTTCGAGGAAGGCGTGACATTCCTCGGGCCCGTCGGCATCCGAGAGGTGCATTGCATCGAACCCCGCAATTCGGTGTGTCTTGCGTCGTTCGGCTTCGGCCGCCTTGCGGCGACGTACGGACCCCGGATCAGCACCGGGGGGCGGTGAGGGCTCGCTGACCTCCCAGGTACGGATGAGGCGGAACCTCTCGTCCCGGTCGAACAGATACTGGAAGAACGTTGTACCCGAACGGGGCAGGCCGCACAGGAACACCGGATCCGCGATGACTTCATCGGCGATCTCGGGATGCTTGCCCAGCCATTTGAGACCCTCCAGCCGGTCGGCCGTCCTGGCCACCAGCGAGCTACCGACAGAGGCCTCGGACCCGAACGTCAGGTCGGCGGTCGCGTTGATTGCCGCCACCAGGTGATCGAGATTGGGGCTCAGCAAATCGGCCTCGGGGTCCGAAATCCCAACGCGCGTTTCCGCTTCGGTTGTGATGGCACCGGCATCCAGCATCTACATTCCCCTCGTTAGCCAATTGAGAACTCGAATTGTGAACTACACGAACGTTATTGACAGACAGAAGCGAAGGCGGAAAATGATTGCGCAGCCAGCGGGCGAGTGACGCTCCGGTTACGTAAGCCTGTCACGAGTGATGAATGCCACCATATTGCGGTAATAGTGGAATTGCAATAGCAAAACTTAGATACGCAGTTCGGAAACGGAATGACCCGACACAGCACTCGAGAAGAATCGACTGTTTGCCGAGCATCGATGACGACCTGCAGGACTCCTAGGTCACCTCCGACATCGGCGACTGTACTTTTCACGACGGCCACGTCCTTGTCGAGAAAATGGCTGACAGCGCTGGTGAACGCCGAGACCGACCCTCTCGCAGCAATATTCCCCATGACATGACAGGCAGCGGATCCATAGGGTAACGCTTTCAGCAGTGTCGCTTCGTTGATACCGAGCTGCCGTCCGAGGTCGGCCGCTTCGGCGAGCAACCCGATCTGCGCCGCGAACAATGCATTGTTGACCAGCTTCACACGCTGCCCTGCGCCCACCGGGCCAACATGGAGCACCGGATCGCCATAGCTCCGCAAAACTGGACTGACTCGCGCTACTGCGTCATCGGCCCCTCCCACAAACAGGGTTAATCGACCGTCCGCAATATCGTGCGGTCCGCCACAGACCGCAGCATCGAGCACATCGATGCCAAGGAACTCGACCCTGGCGGCGATGACCTCGACCGTATATGGACTACCCCGTGGTGTGTACGACCAAGGCGGATCCCCGCGGCATCCCGTTGAGAAGTGTGCCGCAATTGCAACAGCAAAAGATCCGAGGGCATCGGGGTGAGTTACTCACTCGAGAGGCAGCGCTCGTGCTCCTCCCCCACGGATCCGCCGCAGCAGAATCTTCGTGGACGCACTTTCGTTGGGTGCGGCCGGTGAACTCATCGCGGGTTCGACGATTCAACGCCCGTCGAGAGCGCCTGACGGTTCGGGCCTGGTAACGAATCGCGCGAAGCAATCAGCCGTTGTATCGCACCCCCGCGATGGCGCCGCCGTCGACGAGCAAGTCCGTGCCGCTAATGAAACTCGCGGTGGGGCCGAGCAGAAATGCGACTGCGTCAGCGATATCGTCGGGCGTACCGACGCGTCGTGTGGCAGACCCGGCAACCATGGCACGCATCCCTGCTCCACTGTCACCGGCGAGTTCCGCCTGCCCCATCGGGGTCGAGATGACACCGGGGCTGATCGAATTGATGCGTGCACCCCGCGCACCCCAGGACGCACTCGCTGCCTGCACGCGGAAGTGGTTGCCGCGCTTGGCCAGGCTGTAACTGCGCCCGGGATCAGCATCGGCATCGACAAACGGAAGGTCGAGCAGATCACCCGATGATGTCGTCGCCAGTGCCCGCTCCTGCTCCGCATCAAGTGGCGCGGCAAAGTATCCGGCCATACTCGATATGACTACGCCCGCTCCACCCGAGGCGATGACACGCCCGAATTCCTCCAGCACCAACGCAACACCCAGTAGGTCGACGTTCAAGACGGCTGATGTCGATGCATGAACCGGCGACACACCCGCAGTGTGGACAACATCGGTGACCGCTCCGAGATCGGCTGCGACGTTGGCGAGTGCAGCCACCGATGGACCGGACGAGACGTCGACTTGCCGAGTAACCACGTTGTGACCCTCGCCGGTCAATTGCGCTGCAACAGATTTCAATACAGCCTCGTTGAAGTCAGCGAGCAGCACGGTCTTTCCGGCTCCCTGCCGGCGAGCGATTGCTTGCCCCATCCCACCAACACCGATTACTACCAACACATTCGAACCCACGACAGCCTCCTTTTGATTAGGACTATTCAGTTACTACGTGATCCACAACTCTTCAGGCAACTGTGATCCAATTCCATACAGTTCGATGCCGTGCACGTTCTTTCCCGTGACCACCGACGTTGCCGCTCGCACGTACCAGAGTCCGGGTGTCAGAGCGACGATCCGTTTCTGCACGATCTCGTACGCCTCCTTACGCTCGTCCACCGATTCGGCTATGCGACCGGCGTAGAGTGCGTCGTTGAGTTCCGGGTCGTTGATACCTGTGAGATTGCGCTGCGAACTGCCGTGAAAGTTGGACCACAGCTCTGCGTCCGGATCCTGAATCATCGCCCCTGTGGCAATCATGTCGTAGTCGTGCGAGCCGTAAATAGCCAGGCCTGCAGCAAAGTCGACGACGTCAACCTTGACATCGACATTGTCGAAGGCGCTGAGTTGGGCCTGCAATCCTTCCGCCCCAGCCTTGTTCTCCACTGTCGAAAAAGATGTGTAGGTGAAGGACACCGGCTTACCCTCCGCGGCCAGCTCGTCGAACAGTTTCTGTGCTTGTTCCTTGTCTGTCTTCTTCAGCGGGATATCCGCGTGGAACGGTGATGTCTCCGGGAACAGCGTCTCTGGAACCTGCCCTTTGCCGTCGTTGACGGCGAGATCCAAGGCATCGAGATCCGTTGCCAGTGCGACCGCTCGGCGCGCACGCTCGTCGTTGAACGGGGCTCGCCGGAAATTCATTGCCATGTATTGACCGCCGCCCGTCGGCGCCGTCGTGACGGGGAATCCGGCAGCTCTTGCCATCGCCAGGTTTCGCCAACTGATTTCCGAGGTCAAGTCGGCACCACCGGTCATTACCGTGTTGGTTCGCTGGCTGCTGTCGTTCGCTGTGCGGAGAACAATGTTGTCCAAGTATGGTTTTGGAGAATCCCAGTAAGTGGGGTTCTTCGCAAATTCCATTCTGTCCTGACGCGACCACGCTGTCAGAATGAATGGACCGGCACCGATCGGGGCCGTATCGAACGCAGTCTGCCCCCTCTGAAGTGCTGTCGGGGACGCAATCCAGTTCATCGCGTTTGTCATCAACGTCTGCGCAAAGTGCGGGTTAGGCGCATCCATCCGCACAGTCAAGGTCGTGGAATCGGCGACCTCCGTCGCATTGACCTGGGCCGCCATGGCGAGCGAACTCGATCCCAACGCAGGATCTGCCAACCGATCCCAGTTGAACTTCACGGCCGCGGCATCGAGTGGTGTTCCGTCCGAAAACTGTAAGCCCGGACGGAGTTTCAGAGTGAACGTGCTTCCACCGTCGGTGGTGGTGAAGTCCTCGGCCAGCTTGTACTCGATGTCGAAAGACTCGACATCGTTGGTCATCAGGGTCCCGTACAACGCATTCCCCATGAATGCGTGATTCGCCCAGTTGTTCGTCAGCCCTGCCGGGTCGAGAGTCCGCGGCTCATTGACCTGGATAACACGTGCGTCGCCGCCCGGCACAGGCTCTCCAACGGTGGATAACTCCCCCTGGCTGTCGGCACCGGAGCTGCTACAAGCGGTCAGCACGAGTGCCGTCGAACAGGCAGCGGCGAGTGCCGCGGTCAGGAAGCGGGTGCGTCGAATCATCATCGACCTCTCTGGTGTAGTCAGAGCAAGGGAAACTTATCGGGCCGCAGTCGAGCGCGTCCAGGGCGCCACGGGCGTGGAGAGACCACGATCCGGCGACGTCATGTCGACCCGCAATCGCGTCAACTCCATACGCTTGATCTGCCATCGGCCGTCGATATCGAGCTCATACTCTTCGTGATAATGTCCCCAGCCTTTGAGCGACAGCCCGCGGTGAACATCTTCGACCCAGTCGTACATGGCCCAGATGCCCGTCGCCGTTCCGTCGCAACTCACAACAATTTCGGGAGTGTGCCCCTGGTGCACAGTGATTGCCGACGCCAGGCTGCGTGATATGTACTCGACGAAATCGTCAGCGCCGACGATTGTCGGTGTTCGGTAGCTTCCCGCGGGGCTGATGACCGACGACGGACTGTCGGCAGGTGATGTCTGCAACAATTGCCGGACGCTCTCATGCGATTGCTCGTCGACGAAAAACTGCAGGTTGTCGGCAAATAGCGAACGAAAATCGTCCCATTGCTTTGTGTCCAGGGTGCGAAAGTAGCGCGCCTTCAGGCTCATCAACTCGAGGATGTCTTCGGATGCAGTAATGGCTGTGCCTTTCCTTGTGCACTTGCTCGCGGTCGATTTCCGCAAAGCTCTAACGCAGAAGGGAACCTGGCCGCACCAAGCCGCGCGGACGAACCACGCCGAGTTCGAGATGCGTGATCACTCCCGGTGGCGCATCGCAGACATCGGGGATGGCGTTGGCGCCGATGTATCCGGTCCACGGCAGAGCGCCGTTGTCATCTTGGTCGTTGTTGATGCCACCTCGGGAAATGTTCAGTTCCAGTCCCGGATCGCCCTCGATGACCACGCGGTACCCGGTGTCGTCCCCGCAATCCCACCGAGGCTCGATGGCATCACCCATGATCCAGAAACCGTGGAAGGTGATCAGTGGCGCACCGTCGGCCCACGCGGTCCATTCGTAATGCTGCCCGGCTACTGTTCCAGCCTCGACGAGACCCCCCGGGTAGGCGATGTCCGCTGTGGCGGTGGCCAATTCCAGTGTTGTTGTGATGTCGGTGATCGTCGCGCCGAGGGTGTGGGCGATCATTTCCATCGACTGTGCGTAGATGTGATGGGTGTCTGCCGAACGACTCGGGTTGGCAAGAACATCGTCGGGTGCGCGCCCGAACCCCATGGCTGGGATGTAATTGGATGGGTACGCGAGAAAGTTGACGGTCTCGTACACATGAATGCGGTCGATCCGGCTCATCAGACGAATCAAGGTCAGCGGCAACAGATCACTCATGTAGCCCGGATGCAGACCGGACCCGTGAAATGAGGTGCCACCTTCTTGGCCGGCTGCCTCGATCGTGTCGAGGTACTCACGGGTGCGCTCAGTCCGGAAGAATGGGCCCAGAGGGGTGACCACGTTCTTGCCGGACCGCAGCAATCGACAGACCATCTCGAGGTCCGGGAGCGTCCCCTGTGGCGAAAAATGCACACAGTCTGCGTCCAGAGCGACAATGGCATTGACGTCGTCCGTTGCGATCACACCGGTGTCGGGCAGACCTGCGAGCTCACCGGCATCCTTGCCGACTTTGTTGGGGTTGGTGACCAATACACCGACCAGCTCGAACGCCGAGTTCTCGACGAAATGGCGAATCGACTGGCGGCCGACCTTTCCTGTGGCCCATTGGATCACGCGGTAGGTAGGCGCTGCCTGCGAGGTCGTCATCGGGCTCCTATGCGTGTCGGGTCACTCAACGTAGCACGACACAAGAGCACCCCTCTTGAAAATGAGAATGACACTCCGCTGTCGATCACGTCGGGGGTCACTATCTCTTGGTGCGATCGCCCAGTACTCGAATTCTCCCGCGTCACGCCGTTCGACCAGAGCGCGCACCATGCGACATCCCAACGATCACGGAAAGATCAGTAGCGCAACCTATCCGGATGACCCGACGGTAAAGGGCCACGCCTCTGAAGGATTATTGCGGCGGACGTAGTTCACCGAGCTGCCCTGTCATGGCTGCCAGACCCACTCCGAGAAGCCCGATGGCCATGAATCCGCAGATCAATGCAAGTACGCCGACGATCAGGAACTGAGCGACCAACCCGCGCGAACGCGTCGTGCCGAGCGGCCCCAACTCACCCCGACAGAATCCTTGTGCCGGAGCCGAATACTCGACTGCCCGAGCCGTTCCGGGAGGAATGATCGCAGCGCAGCGTCCGATCGTTGATTTCAGCGATCTCAGCCTGCGTTCATTGACATACACGTCGATCGACAGTGGCTCCGCATCCGAAAATGCCACTCTGTGTGCACCCCACGGCAGTGCTTCGGCCCTGCCGTTGATCGTGACAATCGGATGATACGAGGCGCCCCACAACATCGCGAGCTTCGCCCGCTTCAGCACGATCAGAACGGTCCCCGGATCCGATCCGACGCTGGAATACGACTCGATCTCACTCACGTCGGCATTCCATCCTGTAGTCCAGCCATCTATCGGCCCAATGTACCGGCGCCACGACCGTCATCGAAATCGCACAGCACCCGCTTGTCTGCACCATCAAGCACCACTAGGGCGCGACCGACGATCTGAGTACGACCGGCGACAATGGGGGCTGAAGAACGTCCTCCATTGCGTCGAGCGGCACAGGTTCGTCAACGAGAGTTGCCCACGGATATTTCTCACTCGTTGCGGCGAGGAACGCAACTGCCTGACCGAGATGCCGCGGTTCGTAATTGTGCACACCAGTGATGGTCAGCCACCGACGAACAACATCCTCCGGGTCCACTGCAACGGCAGGGCCTGGGCTCACTGATCCGGCGAGTACAAGACGACCTCCGAGGTCGAGGCGTTGCAGGGCGGCGTTCACTGCAGCCGGGGCACCGGAGAAGTCAATTGCGATGTCGGCAAGTAATCGGTCATCATCGTCGGAAGCACCGAACTGATGAGATTGACTTTGCCGCAACGGATTCGGATCGACCATCTGCACTACGGCACCGGCCTCGGTTGCAGCAGCGGCAGCCGTGACACCAAGCATCCCAGCCCCGTAGATCAGCACTCGTTTGTCAGTGAGATCCCCCGCCGCTTCGAGCGCTGCCATCACGGTCGCGGTTGCACACGCTGCCGGTGCGGCCACCGCGTCGGGCAATGAATCGGGAACCAGCGAGATCGCGGTCCCCCTCGGCAGAACGATATGTGCGGCGTACGACCCACTCAATGTCCATGGCCCTAGCGCTGATTCGTGCCCAACCTTGCGCACGTTCACGCATTTGGCAGTGAAACCCTTGGCGCAGCGTGGGCAGCGGTGGCACGGGACCGTCACCGACCACACAACTCGGTCACCGACAGCGAGTGGGCGCACGCACTCCCCCACCACCTCAGGGTTTGCCCGACCTCCGATGGCGACCACTCGCCCGACGGCTTCGTGCCCGAGGATCGACGGACACGGCGCGTCGCGGCGTCCGGACACGGTGTGCAGGTCGCTGCCACAGACCGTGGCGAGGCTGACACGAACGAGGACCTCCCCCGGACCCAGTTCGGGAATCTTCATTTCCCGGATGTCGACGCCATCGCGTGTCCATACGGCTGCCCGCGTCAAACGAGGAGCGATCTGATCCATCCGGAAATCCTTTCCACGATGTAGACGATGACAAAAATGACGATGACGATCGCACCGGCGATCTGGAAGTTCAGAGTGCGAATCGACTCGAACAGCAGAAATCCGACGCCGCCGGCGCCAACGATGCCCAAGACGGTTGACGTGCGGATGTTGACGTCGAGTAGATACAGACTGGATCCGACGATCGAAGGAATAGATTGTGGCAGAACAGCACTGAAGATTCGATTCCACCAACCGCCACCCACCGAGGTAACTGCGTCGAGCGGCCCCGGGTCGATCTCCTCGACAGCGTCGGCAACAAGTTTGCCCAGAAATCCCACCGAGCCGATCGCCAGGGCGCACGTACCCGCCACCGGGCCAAGCCCGACGGCCGCAACGAATACGACGGCGAGAATGAGTTCAGGTACGGCACGCACCACGACGATCCACGCCCTCGCGAGCCAATAAAGCACAGGATGCGGCGTCGCATTGGCAGCAGCGAGGATTCCGACCGGGATCGAAAGTCCGACGCCGATAGCCGTGGATACGACGCCGATCGCAACAGTCTGGACGGTGGCGTCGAGCAGTTCGGCACCGAGCGAGGAGAAATCGGGCGGCACCATGCGCCCGAAGACCTCCACGGAAGGCCCAACCCACGTCAACAGCGCTCTGGGGTCGATCTCGAGTACGACAAACGAGGCGATGCAGGACGCGATCAGCAACGTCGAAGCACCGATACGCATCGCTCGATCGCGGCGGGGTCCACCGATCGACGGGACGAGCAGCGTGCGCCGTACGGCGATCGCCACCAATTCCATCGCGGCGATGATGGCCAGAATGACGAGCACGATCCCCAGGGCGCGCGGGTAGATCAGTCCCCGCAACGCATCTTGTAGCGCAAACCCGATTCCGCCGGCACCGACAAATCCGAGAACCACCGACATGCGCAGGTTGATGTCGATGCGGTAGACGAACGCGCCGATCCAAGCGGGAACAACCTGGGGTACAACAGCATTGATCATTTCACGCAGGTATCCGGCGCCGGTGGCTCGGATCGCTTCCCGCGGTCCGCTGTCGGTTTGCTCGATGGCATCGGCAAACAACTTGCCGAGCATGCCGATCGAATGCAGCGCCAGCGCAAGAATCCCGGGGAGGACACCGATCCCCAGTGCTCGGACGAACAGCACTGCGAACAGTAGGTCGGGCATGGCCCGACAGAACGTGATGACGGCCCGCGCGACGCTGTACACCCACGGATGCGGAGTCGTATTGCGCGCAGCGAGGAAAGCCAAGGGAATGGAAGCGATCGCGGCCAGGACAGTACCAAGCACGGCCATCAGCAGCGTGTCGAAGGCGAGCGAGACGATACGCCCGGTGTCGTCCACGCGCGGCGGGAGCATGCGTCCGAGTAGGCGCTGAACATCTTCGAGGCCGTCGATCAGTGTCGCGGGAGCGAAGTTGATGTACTGCGCCGACAGAAGCGTCGCAACCACTGCAGCCACACTCAACGCGGGTAGTAGCCAACGTCTATTTCGCGTAACTGTCTGCGGGGAATCAGTTTTCGGTGGTGGTTGACCGAGCGTGGTGGTCACGTCGATCCCACCACCGACAGCGCGTCACGCTCGGGTGCGAGGCGTTGATAGATCGGCATGACATCCTCGCGTAACAGCCCGCTCGCCGGACGATCGAGAACTACTTCTCCATCGCGAAGGCCGACGAGCCGGTGTGCCCAGCCCAGCGCGAGGTCGACCTGATGGAGCGTGCACACGACGGTCAGCTGTTCCTCGGTGCACACCCGCTGCAGCAGATCCATGACAACACCGGCGTTCTCCGGGTCGAGCGAGGCCACCGGTTCGTCGGCGAGCACGATGCTCGGCCGCTGCATCAGGGTGCGCGCGATGGCCACGCGCTGTTGCTGTCCGCCGGAGAGGGTATCGGCGCGGCGCTCGGCCAGATCTGCGAGTCCAACCCGGTCGAGGCAGTTGAGAGCCTCGATGCGCATCGACTTCGGATACGTCAGCGTCCCGTAGCGCGGGATGCGCAGTCGTCCGAGACCTCCGACGAGAACATTCTCGAGACAGCTGAGGCGTCCGACGAGATTGAAATGCTGGAAGATGAATCCGATGTTCTTGCGCAGTTCCCGCACGTCACGCGCCGGAGCTGAGTCGATGCGGGTGCCCAGCGCGGTAACGCTGCCAGAGGTGATCGGATGGAGTCCGTTGATGCAGCGCAGCAGCGTGGACTTGCCGGAGCCCGAAAGACCGAGCAGCACGAGCATTTCACTGCGGTGCACGTCGAGGTTGACGTTCTGGAGTGCGGTGGTGGAACCGAAGGTCTTCGTGACGTCGCGTGCGCTGATGACTATGTCGTTCGGGGGTGTCGGCATGATCAGCCTTGGCACTTCTGCGAACCGGTGACCTCGCATACGTGGCGGACGCCGTCGTAATCGCTGTCCTGTGCCGGTACGACGCCCCAGGCGCGCTCGTCGGTGATGCGGCATTCGTCGGAGCAGATGCCATCAGCCTGGAAGGCCTTGGCGTTCATGCCTTCACTGAAGACCGCCTTCAGCTTCGCGATCGCGTCGGCACCGAGTTCGTCGTTGGCAGCGAACAACGATCCTGCGATCATCTCCGACTTCCAGACAGTCTTGAGCTCACCTGGCTTCAGCTCACCGTTGTCGATCATGGTCTTGTCGACCATCGTGTCGAATGCAAAACCGGCGTCGCAGTCCCCGCTCTTGACTGCGAGCGCCGACGCGTCATGTCCGCCTGCGTAGATGGGGGTGACTGCGGCGGAGATGTCTGCTTCCGAACCGGAGGCGATGACACCTTCTTCGATGAGTCCGGCCGTGGGGTAAAGAAATCCGGATGTCGAACTGGGATCGACGAAGCAGACCTTTTTCCCTGCATAGTCGGTGAGACTATTGACGGACTTGTTGTCCGAGCGGGTGATTGCGTAGGACTGGTATCCGGGAGGAGTTCCTTCGTTCTTCACGACAGCACCGAGGGGCGTCATCTGTGCGCCGTTGATACCGGCGACGACATAGGCGAAGGGTCCGAAGAACGCGAGGTCGACGTTGCCGGCGATGAGACCTTCGACCACGCCCGCGTAATCGGATGCCTGGACGAATTCGACTTTCGCCCCCGTCTCGCGTTCCAGTCGTTCGATCACCGGGTCGTAACTGGATTTGAGGTCGGTGGAGTTTTCAGCCGGAATTGCGGCCAGTGTCAGGGTTTTCGGGAATCCCTGTTCAGTTGTGATTTCAGCACCTGAGCTGGAACAACCGGCAGCGACAAGTGCGGCGGTGGAAAGAAGGGCCGCAGCAATGCTGGCGCGGCGAAGAGTGCGGATACTCATGTCGTGGTCCGTTCGGTCGAGTGAAAGCAGGGAAGATAAGGCATCAGTCGAGTTCAGGGCTGAGCGAACTCAGGGCTAGCGAATTCAGCGAAGTACGAGGCTCGGGAGATCGGTGATGCTGTCGAGGATGTGGGTCGCGCCGGCATCGATCAGAACCTCGCTCCGGTGGGCGCCGGTGCGGACGCCGGCGACGACGGACGCACCTGCGCGTCGACCCGATCGGATATCGCTCGCGGTGTCACCGACCACGGCGACAGCCGCCATGTCACTGACTCTGCACTGCAGTGCAGCAGCAAGCACGAGATCCGGATGCGGACGCCCTCGGAACGAATCCCCCGGCGCCAGATAAGCATCAGCGACCGTGCCCCACTCCAAAGCGTCCAGAATTCGATGCTGCGTGGCCGGTGAAAAGCCGGTCGTCAACACCACTGCAACGCCGGCCTCCCGGAGTTGTGTGATGGCGTCGGCAGCCCCGGGCACTGAGGTCACGCCGCCGTCGATGCGCGCGTCGTACGCCGCTTCGAAAGCGTGATTGGCGGCTTGGGCGCGGTCTTCTGCGCCGAAGAGTGCTCGAAAGACTTCGATTTTGGACTGGCCCATCGTTTCGAGGACGTAGCGGCGAGCGTCGTCGCGGTCTGCGCCGGACTCGGCGAGACCCACCGCAGTGGCCGCGGCGTCAAAGGCGTCGATGACGAGACCATCGTCGGCGACGGTGGTGCCGGCCATGTCCATGACAACCAGTTCAATGGCAGGTCCAACTAGGGCAGTTTCGCTAAGCGCTTGTGTCGCGGTCGAATTCGTCATGACCCATACGATGCATGTTGGTATAGACCAAGGCGAATCCGTTGCGTGAACTGACAATGAACTAACAGTGACATCTTGGTCTAGACCAAGAAATGGTAGTGTCTGACGCATGGTGGTCGACGCAGAACCTCGGATGCTCAAGCATCAGATCGTGCGCAAGAATCTCGACGCGCTTCTCGACGACCTGTCACCAGGAGACTCATTTCCCTCCGAACGAGATCTCGCCGAGAGATACGACGTGTCTCGGGAAACCCTGCGTCAAGCGATGCGGGAATTGCTCGTTGCCGGCCGCATCGAACGCCGCGGTCGAACAACCGTTGTCGCAGACCCTAAAGTCGTTCTGCCACTTGCTATCGGCTCCTACACCGAAGCCGCGCGCAACAAGGGCATGACCGCTACCCGAATTCTGGTCGGATGGTCCGTCGACGGCGCTGACGACAATCTCGCGGATCTCCTGCACATTGAAACGGGTGACGCGGTCGTACAACTCGAGCGAGTGTTCACGACCGACAACGTCCGAGTCGGACTGGAAACAACCCGCATCGCCGCCCACAGAATCCCCGGCCTCATGGAGACCTTCGACTACAGAGATTCTCTCTACGCCGAACTACGCGCACGCGGAATACAATTCGATCGCGTCGTCGACAGCATTGAGACCGTACTGCCCGACGCCCGAGAAGTATCACTGCTCAACGTCGACCCGCGGACCCCGATGTTCCTCCTCAACCGAGTGTCCTACGACATCGACGGTGTTCCAATCGAACAGAGACGATCCCTCTACCGCGGTGACCGCATGACCTTCACTGCAGTCATGCACGCGTAAACACACGCGCAATCAATCGTCGCCGACTAAAGTTCTGGTCATGGAGCGAAGCAGCGACGCTGCTCAAACCCGCAGTGGCGGTAACCGCCGCTCGCGGTTTGACGTGTTCGTCGAACATGCAGAGTTGCGAGTCAGTCAGGCACCGTTCTTCTTCCTGTGTGTCGCCATCGTGGTGGCCTGGTTTATCAGCTTGCCGTGGTGGACGGATCTCAAGACCTGGCAGGTTGCCATTCATACAGTCGCGAGTGTTTTCACACTGCTGTTGGTAGTGCTGCTCGAGAATGCCGGCCGCCGCGCGAGCGAAGCGTCGCAAGAAAAGCTCAACGTCATCGCCGAGGCACTGGCAGCAATGCTGGATTCATCCGCATTCGATGATCCCGAGCTCCGAACTGCTGCCAAACGACTCAGGGAGGCTGTTGGACTCGAAGAACGCCACTGAAATGTGACGGTCCATTTCGCCCGAACCGTCGCGACGAGTCCGAATTTGCGGTTCTATGGACGTGCATGCTCGTTCGTCAGATTCTCCATCGCTGTGGCGTTGGAGAAGACGTGAAGGAAGTGCACAGTGGTTGAACACATCGGTAGCAGCGCCGAGGACATCCTGCTCCGCAGCGGGCGCTTCTTCACTCCTGGGAAATTCTCGGACGACCTTCGCACCGTGAACCGCACAGGCGGACGAGAAGGCGATATCTTCTACCGCGATCGTTGGAGCCACGACAAAGTGGTGCGCTCTACGCACGGGGTCAATTGCACCGGGTCGTGTTCGTGGAAGATCTATGTCAAGGACGGCATCATCACCTGGGAAACCCAGGAGACCGACTATCCAACGGTGGGACCGGACCGTCCTGAGTACGAACCGCGCGGCTGCCCACGCGGTGCCGCGTTCTCCTGGTACACGTACTCACCCACGAGAGTCCGCTACCCGTACGCACGTGGTGTTCTCGTCGAAATGTACCGCGACGCACTGGCCAGACTCGGTGATCCGGTAGATGCGTGGGCCGACATTCAAGCTGATCCGGAGCGTCGGCGAAAGTACCAGCAGGCCAGGGGAAAAGGTGGCCTGGTACGCGTCACGTGGGCCGAGGCCACCGAGATGATCGCCGCGGCACACGTGCACACCATCAAGAAGTACGGGCCAGACCGCGTTGCGGGGTTCTCCCCCATTCCAGCGATGTCGATGGTGTCGTTCGCGGCGGGATCGCGGTTCATCGAACTCATCGGCGGCGTCATGACGTCCTTCTACGACTGGTATGCGGACCTCCCCGTGGCATCGCCTCAAGTGTTCGGTGACCAAACAGACGTGCCCGAGTCCGGGGATTGGTGGGACGCGTCGTATCTGATGATGTGGGGATCCAACGTCCCGGTCACCCGAACCCCCGACGCCCATTGGATGGCGGAGGTTCGGTACCGCGGAACCAAGGTTGTCGCTATCAGCCCCGATTACGCGGACAACACCAAGTTCGCCGACGAGTGGATGCCGTGCGCCGCCGGCACCGACGGAGCCATGGCGATGGCGATGGGCCATGTCGTCCTGTCGGAGTTCTTCGTGAAGCAGCGTGAGCCGTTCTTCGACGACTACGTGCGTCGATTCACCGACCTGCCGTTCCTCGTCACCATCGAGGAGCGCGACGGCCGACTTGTCGCCGGCAAGAACCTGACCGCCGCCGATCTGGGTGAGGCGAGCGAAAATGCTGCATTCAAGCCGGTTGTGCTCAACCGCGCCACCGATGAGATGGTTGTACCGAACGGCTCTCTCGGTTTCCGCTTCGGCGACGAAGGTGTCGGAAAGTGGAATCTCGACCTCGGCGACATCGTTCCTGCTCTGAGCGTCGACACCGATTGGGGTGAAACTGCAGAAATACATCTTCCGCGCTTCGACACACCGGATGGTCACGGCGAAACCATGGTCCGCGGTGTACCGGTGCGCCGTGTGGGTGATCGACTGGTGTGCACTGTCTTCGATCTGATGCTCGCCCAGTACGGGGTGCAGCGCGACGGAATGCCGGGGCAGTGGCCGTCCGGCTTCGACGACCCGGCAGAGCCATACACCCCCGCGTGGCAGGAATCGATTACCGGCGTCAGCGCCGCGCAAGTGATTCGCATAGCGCGTGAATTTGCCACCAACGCAGTCGAATCGGGTGGCCGATCGATGATCATCATGGGCGCAGGTATCTGTCAGTGGTTCCACGGTGATGCCACCTATCGAGCAGTTCTCAGCCTCCTGCTGCTCACCGGGTCGATGGGACGCAACGGCGGCGGGTGGGCGCACTACGTCGGCCAGGAAAAATGCAGACCCGTCACAGGTTGGGCGACAGTGGCAATGGGGACGGATTGGCTCCGGCCACCGCGTCAGATGGCCGGAACTTCCTACTGGTATGTCCACACCGACCAGTGGCGCTACGACGGTTACCAAGCTGATGCACTCTCCAGCCCCGTTGGCCGAGGTAATTTCAGTGGCCGACACACGATGGACGTGATGACATCGGCCGTGTCGATGGGATGGACACCTTTCTATCCCCAGTTCGATCGATCGAGCCTCGATCTGGCTGACGAGGCGGATGCACACGAATGTGATGTCGCTGAGCACGTTGCCAACCAATTATCGTCGGGTGCACTCAAACTCGCTGTCACCGATCCCGACAATCCCCAGAACTGGCCGCGAGTGCTGAGCGTATGGCGTGCAAATCTACTCGGGTCGTCGAGCAAGGGAAACGAATACTTCCTTCGCCACCTACTCGGCACGGATTCGAACCTGCAGGCCGAGCCGACGCCGGAGAACCTGCGCCCCAATGACATAACGTGGACCGACGACATCCCCGAGGGGAAACTCGATCTGTTGATGTCGATCGACTTTCGGATGACGTCCACAACTTTGCTTTCCGACGTGGTGCTGCCTGCGGCAACGTGGTACGAGAAACACGACCTGTCGAGCACGGACATGCATCCGTTCCTTCACGCATTCTCCCCCGCTATCGACCCGCCGTGGGAAACCCGCTCGGATTTCGACGCTTTCGGCGCGGTTGCCAAGGCATTCAGCGTGCTGGCGGAAAAGCATCTCGGAAAACGCCGGGACGTCGTGATGGGCACACTGCAACACGACACACCCGGCGCGATGGCCTACGCCTCGGGTAGAGAACAAGATTGGCACTCGCAAGGAAAGACACCCGTCCCGGGCAAGACGATGGGTCCCCTCGTCGTCGTCGAACGCGACTATCCTGCCGTCGCGGAGCAGTGGGCTGCACTGGGCCCGCTGGTCGAGAAGGCCGGCCTCACCACCAAGGGCGTCACGACACATCCGAAGCGTGAGGTGGAAGAACTCGCCGCCAAACACGGGGTCTTCGATTCGGGTGCTGCCGCAGGTAGACCGGCGCTCGATACTGCCGAAAAGATGGCTGAGGCAATCCTCGCGCTGTCCGGAACTTCGAACGGCAGGCTCGCAGTACAAGGGTTCGCCGAACTGGAGAAACGAACCGGAAGACCACTGACACATTTGGCGTCGGGCAGTGAGGAACGCCGAATCACCTTCGCGGACACACAGGCTCGACCTGTCCCGGTGATCACCAGTCCGGAATGGTCAGGCAGCGAAACCGGTGGCCGACGCTACGCGCCGTTCACCGTCAACATCGAGGAGCTCAAACCCTTCCACACGCTCACCGGTCGAATGCACTTCTACCTCGATCACGACTGGATCGAGGAACTGGGCGAACAACTACCGATCTACCGCCCACCACTCGACATGGCAAGCCTGTTCGGCGAACCTGCTCTCGGAGATCGCAACGGCGGAATCGGTCTCAGCGTCCGCTATCTGACGCCTCATTCGAAATGGTCGATCCACTCCGAGTACCAGGACAACCTCTTCATGCTCTCCCTCTCGAGGGGCGGGCCGACGATGTGGATGAGCCCCGGCGACGCCGCCAAAATCGAGGTATCGGACAACGATTGGGTCGAAGCCGTCAACCGTAACGGTGTCGTCGTGTGCAGGGCGATCGTGTCGCATCGAATGCCGGACGGCGTGGTCTTCGTTTATCACGCCCAGGAACGCACCATCGACGTGCCGCTCACGGAGACAACGGGAAAGCGTGGCGGCATCCATAATTCGTTGACCAGACTGTTGATCAAACCTTCCCACCTTGCCGGCGGCTATGCCCAAACGTCATTTGCCTTCAACTATCTCGGGCCCACCGGAAACCAACGCGACGAAGTGACCGTGGTGCGTCGTCGCTCGCAGGAGGTGACGTACTGATGCGAGTCATGGCGCAACTGGCGATGGTGATGAATCTCGACAAGTGCATCGGCTGTCACACCTGTTCCGTGACGTGTAAGCAGGCGTGGACCAACCGATCAGGTACCGAGTACGTGTGGTTCAACAATGTGGAAACCCGTCCGGGCCAGGGTTATCCGCGCACGTACGAGGACCAGGAGAAGTGGAACGGCGGGTGGGTTCGCGACAAGAACGGCCGACTTCGACTGCGTGACGGTGGCCGATTGAAGAAGCTCTCGCGCATCTTCGCGAATCCGAAGATGCCGTCCATTCAGGACTACTACGAACCCTGGACCTACGACTACGAGAATCTCACCCAGGCTCCCCTCGGGGAGCATATGCCGGTAGCCGCGCCGCGAAGCCTCATCAGCGGTGAACCCATGAAGGTGGAATGGTCCGCCAACTGGGACGACGACCTGGCCGGCTCACCCGAGATCGTTCCCGACGACCCGATTCTGAAAAAGATCAGCACGGAGGTCAAACTCCAACTCGAAGACACGTTCATGTTCTACCTGCCGCGTATCTGCGAACACTGCCTCAATCCGTCGTGTGTTGCGTCCTGCCCGTCGGGTGCGATGTACAAGCGGTCCGAGGACGGGATCGTGCTCGTCGACCAGGACAAGTGCCGCGGCTGGCGCATGTGCGTGTCCGGATGCCCGTACAAGAAGGTGTATTTCAACCACAAGACCGGTAAAGCTGAGAAATGCACGTTCTGTTATCCCCGCGTCGAAGTGGGCTTGCCGACGGTGTGCGCGGAGACCTGCGTCGGCCGTCTGCGATACATCGGCCTCATCTTCTACGACGTGGACAAGGTTCTCGCAGCCGCGACAGTTCCGGATGACAAAGACCTGTACGAGGCGCAACTCGACGTGCTGCTTGATCCGAATGATCCCGAGGTCATCGAAGGTGCTCGCGTAGAGGGCATCTCGGACGAGTGGATCGAAGCAGCACAGAAATCTCCCATCCACGCACTGATCAAGGACTATCGCGTCGCGCTGCCGCTTCATCCGGAGTTCCGCACCATGCCGATGGTCTGGTACGTCCCACCGCTGTCCCCCGTCGTCGACGCCGTGAGCCGCGACGGTCATGACGGTGAAGACGTCGGAAATCTTTTCGGGGCTCTCGACTCGTTGCGCATTCCGATCGAATATCTCGCCGGCCTTTTCTCCGCAGGCGACACCGATGTGATCGACGGAGTTCTGCGACGGCTGGCTGCTATGCGGTCGTACATGCGCGACATCAACCTAGGACGCGAACCGCAGCCGCACATACCCGAGGCCGTGGGAATGACCGAGGAAAGCATGTACGAGATGTATCGCCTCCTTGCCTTGGCGAAGTACGACGAGCGGTACATCATTCCCACCGCCTACGCCGTTGACGGACACAAGCTCGAAGAGAGCGCCACCGAGTGTTCTCTCGATTTCGACGGCGGACCGGGCATGCACGAGTCCGGCCCGTTCGGCGAAGCCAGTGGCGGTCCGGTCCCGGTGGCAGTCGAGACTTTTCACGCGCTACGCGAGCGTCAAACAACTGGCGAAATGTCCGCCAACTCGACCAACCCGTCCCGGGTCAACCTTCTGAACTGGGATGGCAAAGGTTCGCCGAGCGGACTCTTTCCTGATCGAGGCGAGAACCAATGATCAGCTTCGGCCGACGTCGGCGCAGCGCCGGGCAGGACCGCTTGGTGTGGCACGCTGCCGGTTTGTTGTTGGCATACCCCGACAGTGGACAAGGCGAAAGACTCGCGGTTGTCGGGGACATTCTCGGGCATCTCCCGTCAGCTCCCCGAGAGCAACTCTCCCTCACTCACCGCTTTCTTCGCGACAGCGAGGAATTCGCAGCGGCGGCGCAGTACGTCGAGACATTCGATCTGAAGCGGCGCAGCACGCTGTACCTCACGTACTGGACGGCGGGTGACACCCGCAATCGCGGGCGTGAAATCCTGGCCTTCGCCGACGCCTATCGCGCGGCCGGAGTTGATCCGCCGAAAAGCGAGTCGGCCGACCACCTGACTGTCGTCCTCGAGTTCGCTTCTCTCGTCGACCCGGATACCGGCGCGAAGCTGCTTTCGGCGCATCGCGTTCCGTTGGACATGATCCAATCGTCACTGACCGACGTGGACTCGCCGTACGCTCCCGTTCTCAGGGCAGTGTGCAACACACTGCCCCCAGCTTCCGACAACGACATGCGTCGCGCCCAGCAGCTCGCCGCCTCGGGACCACCCGCCGAATCTGTCGGACTCCCACTCTTCACCCTGACCGTCCCACCCCGCCGCGAAGGAGTGACGTGAGATGTCTGCCGGTGAAATCTACTGGGACATAGTGCCGTACGTCGTGTTGGCGATCTTCGTGAGCGGCACATGGTGGCGCTATCGCTACGACAAATTCGGCTGGACAACGCGGTCGTCGCAACTGTACGAGCATCGTCTGTTGCGAATCGGTAGTCCACTGTTTCATTTCGGAATCCTCGTAGTCATCATCGGACACTTCATCGGATTAGTGATCCCACAGTCCTGGACCGACGCGATCGGGATGAGTGAGCACGTTTATCACCTGCAAGCCCTCGTTCTTGGGTCGATAGCGGGCGTGGCAACGTTGGTCGGCGCCGGGATCTTGGTGTATCGCAGGCGGACCCGGGGACCGGTGTTCATGGCCACGACCTGGAACGACAAGCTGATGTACGTCGTGCTGATCGCCGCAATCGTCGCTGGTCTCGCCACGACAGTGCTGGGGTCCGGAGCGTTCGGCGAAGAATCCAACTACCGGACGACGGTCTCCCCGTGGTTCCGATCCATCTGGATCTTCCAGCCTCGTGGTGATCTCATGGCACAGGCGTCACTCGACTTCCACATTCACGTCACGATCGCGTTGGTGTTGTTTGCACTGTGGCCGTTCACGCGCCTGGTACACGTATTCAGCGCGCCGGTCGCGTACCTGTTTCGGCCGTACATCGTCTACCGCAGTCGCGACGACGCCCGGAAGGGCGAACCCGTCGGCTCACGCCCCCACCGTCGGGGTTGGTGAACTCACAGTCCACAATCGCCACACAGATGCGATCAGCAGAACTACGCACAGGACTACTGCCGGCCACACCAGAATTTCGCCAACTATCTTCAACCACGGGGTCGACGCCGTCCCCGCAACGGTTAACGACGCCGCCGACGTCATCCCCATCGGGAAAGCCGTCGACCAACGTCTGACGTCGTATTCCAGTCGAGGCCAGATCAATTCGCATATAAACAACACGCCGTAACAGCCGAGCACGAGAATCATGAGCACGATGCTCAATCGTTGAAACGACAGGTGTAGCGTTTCCGACCAGCCCACGACGGGCGCTGCCGCTGTGAGTTTTCCGGCCGCGAGCGTCGAGATTGCCAGGGCGCCGCCGAACACCCAGTGATCACCGGCCCCGACTCGGAGCTGATTGAACGAGAACCGTACGAGCACCAACACGTAGAACCCCAGGCCGAGCACAAACGCAGCCGCCGACGGAAGCGCAATCCAGTGCGCCGTAGTCGTGGCAGCGAGCGTCGCACCGAGTACGGCCAAACCCTGCGTTGCGACGCACAGCAGAAAGTGCACGCCGACGGTTGGCGAGGTCCAGTGTCGAATTACCGCCGGTATGAGCACGATCCACGCCACCAGCGCAATCGCGAGCGCGACATAACCGACCGAGTCCCAGTCGAGCAGTACAACCCGAGTACCCAACACGGTTGTCGCGGCCACTCCCGTGAGAGCCGGCGGAGTGTCGGCCTCGTCGATCCACCGAGCGCGATTGTCAACCAACCGCGATACGAACACGACAGCCAGAACAAGCCAGATTGCTGTGCCGATCCCCAGCCATGCCAGCGAAAAGACCTCGAATCCCACCAGGTGCAAGGCCACCGACACTATTCCCGAAGACATCGCGGCTGCTCCCGCACCGGGAGGAATTACCTCGAGCGTGCGGTTGGCTGTCGATCTCGCGCGATGATCGCCGGTCACATCCTCAATGATGAGCGATGATGCCGTGTATGTCCTGATTTCGACTCCACATACTTCCCCGACAGCATGCACCCAGATTTCTCACGGCGAACGTCCAGAGCAGTCACAGCGAACATGCAGGTATCGCAAATACTTTTGGCTCCATGATGATCCGACGCTCTCCGAGTACTTCCTCAGCCAGTCCTGGTCGCCGCCGCATTGCCTTCGTGTCCGTCCTGCTGGCCGGCGGGCTGCTTCTGGGCGGGTGCACCGCCGAGACAGCCGGTACCAACTCGGCAACGTCGGCGTCCACGTCGACGGTGTCGTCCACTGTCGCGTCTGCGAACTCGACTGACTCGACGACCACAGCCGAAACGATCACCGACACCGCAGCAGCGACCGAAGCATTTCTGCAGACATTGTCAGCCGAGCAGCGCGAGGCGGTTCTCTACGCCTACGACGACGAAACCAAAACGACGTCGTGGTCGAACTTTCCGGTGACGTTCGTCGATCGAGCGGGACTCAATATCTCCGAACTGACCGATGAGCAACGAGCGGCCGCCATGAAGGTACTCGAAGCACTGCTGAGCGAGGCAGGTTACGACACCGTCACCGGCATCATGGGCGGCGACGAATATCTGCACGAGAACAGTACGTCGACGGAAGATTCTCTCGGTCAGTACTACATCGCATTCTTCGGCGATCCGTCGAACACGGATGCGTGGGCAGTTCAGTTCGGCGGACACCACCTCGGCATCAACGCAACGCTCGACGGCTCCGCCGACTCCATCACGTTCGCACCGACTCACCTGGGCATACAGCCCGCCGTCTACACCGATGCCGACGGCAACGAGGTTCAGCCGTTCGATGGTATCTACACGAGCGCGTTCGCCTTCTACGACAGCTTGTCCGATGAGCAGAGGGCTCAGTTGTATCAGGGCGAGACCGTAGCGAATATGGTGTGCGCGCCGGGCAGTACTTGTGACTACCCGACTGGCACAGGGCTTTCCGGTTCAGACCTGACGGACGAGCAGAAGCAGTTGCTGCTCGGCGTGATCGCGAACTGGGTTGGCATTGCAGACGAGGAGACCACTGCGGACGCGCTCGCGAAGATCGAGGCGAGCCTCGACGAAACGTACGTGAACTGGTCCGGTGCAACCGAGTACGACATGACGCAGGGCGATGGCATCTACTTCCAGATCTCCGGACCGGATGTCTACGTCGAGTTTGCCGCGCAGCAGGGATCTGCCGGCGCGGACGTCGAAGGCGTGAATACCTCAGGTTGGGGCCACGTTCACACCATCTACCGAGACCCGAGTAACGACTACGCCGGAAGTGTTGTCCAGCAGGAAGCTACGGGTATGGGCGGTGGCGCGGGCGCACCCGGCAGTGGCGGCGCACCAGGTACAGGTGGGCCCGGTAGCACGCCCCCGAACGGCAGCTAGGTCCCGGAGCCAGAAAGGTGAGCCTCCTCAGTCGGTGCCCGATTCACGGACGAGATCAGCCGATGAACCGCCATGTAACAGGAATCCTTCCGTCCGAAAGATTACCCAACCTCTTGAACGCGGCTGGTGAAAGATCAAGATCACCGGCAGCGCAGCCTGGACAGGTATCTACGATGGTGACAGTTACCGATCTCGGCCCGCTCGAGGCCAGAATTTGTTTTCCGCACAACGCTCTGGTCCAGATCCTTGCGGATATCGCAACCACGTAGTCGGTATCTGCTGACATACCGCCGCAACTACCGAGACCGGCATGAAAGTACGTCGCATCGCCACTGTGTGTTGTCGCGTCGTCGGTTGTATCGCCTGCACTACCCGCACTACCTGTGGAGGCGCCTCCCAGTAGGTCGAACATTGTGGGCTGCGCCTCCGCGACAGAGGTTCCCGCCAATACAGCAGCGGACGCCGTCACCGCGACGGCCACGGATACCGCAATTCGTCGCACCGAACATCGGGACAAAGCGACCTCCTGTTTTCAATCGAGAAATCGGACATTTCCGATGTTGGGCGACGGTACGGCCGGCCGGTACTCCCGCTGGGTAGGCTCGCCGGACATTCCGACTGGGTTCGGTAATAGTGACGATGGTCCCGGGCGTCAATGCGCTCCTGTCACTGCCTAAGGCAGCGACAGCTCGTGAATCGACGGTCCGCACATAAGCAGATGAGCCTCACCCGGGCCACCCGTTTAGGTGGTCCCAGGTCGAGGCCATTTCGGCGAAGGCCCGGCCCGCGGCCGTGCGATAGGCACCCTTCCGTCGGAGCAGGGCCACCGTACGCGTAGGCAATGCCGGTGACAGCGGAATCGAGGACAGGCCCCGTTGTTCGAGGGTGATCGCGTCAGGCAGCACCGTCGCGAGACTGCCGCGGCGGACGATCTCCACGATCGCGCCGATCGAGCTGACCTCGATAGCCGTC
This sequence comes from Rhodococcus globerulus, assembly GCF_019334125.1. Lineage (NCBI taxonomy): Bacteria > Bacillati > Actinomycetota > Actinomycetes > Mycobacteriales > Nocardiaceae > Rhodococcus > Rhodococcus globerulus. The sequence continues at coordinate 620,386 of NZ_CP079698.1, read as the reverse complement.
CGAGGTGTGATGTCCTGATGCTTGAAGTACCGATCGATGTGAAGCCGCGTCGCGAAATCACTGCTGAGCAACACCAGCGCCTGATCCTCCAGTGTCTTCGCAGGCAGTGGTTTCGACCGACCGGCATGCGAATGCTTTACACCGACAACGAGACTGAGAGTTTCGACAAACAGCGACTCGCTCTCGATCTCCTCCGAGCGCACGTCCGCAAACGCAATGCCGACGTCGAGTCCGTCGCGTGCCAACTCCGCCTCGATTCGGTCCTGAGTCATCTCCTGAACGGTGACGGCAATGCCTGGGTGGCGCGTCGTGAATCGGTCCATCAACGGACCCACCAGGTAGGCCGCGAAGGTGGGCGTCGTCGCCAGCCTCAGCGAGCCGCGACTGAGGTCCTGGACATCGTGGATCGCGCGCTCGGCGGCATCCAGATCCTGCAAAGCTCGCCGCGCGTAATGCAGGAAAGCCTCGCCGGCGTCGGTGGTTCGCACCGTCCGCCCGGACCGGTCCAGCAACTGCACCCGCAGAGCGGATTCGAGCTGCTTGATCTGCTGGGACAGAGTCGGCTGCGACACATGCAGCGACTCCGCCGCCCGGGTGAAGTTTCCATGTTCGGCGACCGCAAGCAGATAACGGATATGACGTAGCTCCATAACTAGAACTATAGGCACTGTCTATCGAGGTAATGACTAACAAGTCTTGGACACTATCGACCATCGAGGTCATCCTTGAGTCATCACCATTGCAAGGAGGCAACATGCACGACATCATCAACGGCTTTATGACATTCCAGAAGGACGCCTTTCAGAAACGCTCCGGACTTTTCAAGGAACTCGCGACGACTCAGAACCCGCAGGCCCTATTCGTCAGCTGCTCTGACAGCCGAGTGGTCCCGGAACTGGTAACCCAACGCGAACCCGGCGATCTGTTCGTCATCCGCAACGCCGGCAACATCGTCCCGTCGTACGGGCCGGAACCGGGCGGCGTATCCGCCACCGTCGAGTACGCGGTCGCAGTTCTCGGTGTCACCGACATCGTGATCCTCGGCCACTCCGATTGCGGCGCGATGACGGCGATCTCCACCGGCAAGCCCCTCGACGAGATGCCGGCCGTCGCGCACTGGCTCCAGCACGCAGATTCCGCGAGGGTCGTCAACGCCGCCCGCACGCACGGCTCGGCAGCCGAGAAACTGAACGCACTGGTCCACGAGAACGTCATCGCCCAGTTGACCAACCTCGCAACCCACCCCTCGGTCGCTCTCGCACTCGAACAAGGTCGACTGAACCTGCACGGCTGGGTCTACGACATCGAAACCGGCTCGATCGAAGCCCTCGACGGCGGCACCCGCCGGTTCGTCTCGCTCGTCGAACACCCCCAGACCTGCGCCGCGGCAACAATGCCCGGCGTCCCCGCCTGATCCCCCACCCAAAATAAAGAAGGAAATCATTATGATTCAGTCACAGTTCACCCAAGGACCCCGCGAAGAACTCACCGCAGCCGTCATCGACGCCAAGGCCCGAAAAGACCTGTCCTGGCAGGAACTGACCGACGGCACGGGGCTGAGTGTGGCCTTTGTAACCGCAGCCCTCCTCGGTCAGCATGCACTTCCCGCCGACGCCGCGAAGGTCGTCGCGGACAAGCTCAGTCTGGACGAGGACGCGGTGCGATTGCTACAGACCATCCCTCTGCGCGGTTCCATCCCCGGCGGCGTGCCCACCGACCCGACCATCTACCGCTTCTACGAGATGCTTCAGGTCTACGGCACCACCCTCAAGGCATTGGTGCACGAGCAGTTCGGCGACGGCATTATCAGTGCAATCAACTTCAAGCTCGACATCAAGAAGGTTGCCGATCCGGATGGCGGCGAGCGCGCGGTCATCACGCTCGACGGCAAGTACCTGCCGACCAAGCCCTTCTAGCTTCGGCGTGACGGCGGCCTTGCTCCCGAGGCCGCCGCCCCTGAACACCTTCCTGAAACACACTGTCAGACAAGGACTGTCATGGACCCTATTCAACGAACCATCGATATCGCGAATGCCAATGTCGCCGAGGGCGGCCGGCCCTTCGCCACCGTCATCGCCCGCGACGGTGAGATCCTTGCCGAAAGCCCCAACCTGGTGGCCCAGACGAACGACCCGACAGCGCACGCGGAGATCCTCGCGATCCGTGCCGCCTGCACCGCACTGGGCACCGAGCATTTGACCGGGTGCACCATCTATGTGCTCGCGCATCCCTGCCCGATGTGCCTCGATTCGCTCTATTACTGCAGTCCGGACCGGGTCGTATTCCTCACGCAACGCACCGACTACGAACCGTATTACGTCGACGACCGCAAGTACTTCGAACTGAGCACCTTCTACGGAGAATTCGCCAAGGACCCGGTTGAGCGCCGACTACCGATGGACTACCAACCCCACGACGGCGCAATCGAGGTCTACCGCGCCTGGCAGGAGCGGAACTACTCCACTACCTAGTTCCAGTTGTCGATCTTGACGTCGCGGGGATCCGGTGCGCCAGTGCCGGTTTCGACCTTCGACTTCAGGCTCATCAGGAAGAGCGCCCACTTGGTGCTGCAATGGTGCAGAAACTCCACCGGCTCCTTCCACCCTTCATGCGCGAAGAGGACGACGGTGAAATCGCCATCGCGTCGGAGGTCCCACACCACGCGGGTCCCGATCCATTCTTCCGGCCCTTCGGTCACCTCCCACAGCACTCGTTTGTCGGGCTGGAGTTCTACCACTTTCATATCAATCCGGCCTTCACCGAAGCGGAATTGAAGCGTGCCTCCGATATTCGGATCTCCGTCCGTATCGCTGGTCCACCAGCCGGCCAGACCGTCAACTGTCGTCAACGCTGCGTAGACATCGCCGACAGAGGACGACTTGATCCCAACCCTGTGCAGAATGTCGACCATCGCGGGTTCCTCCTTCTTCTCATTTCCGGTTGTTATGTTCGATTGCTTCCGCAATCCGTTTGATGCGCTGCAACCGGGCATCCCACGACGAACCGACTGCATTCAGCTGCGCTACGGCGCGGGCGAGTTGCGCGGCATCGACCCGGTAGAGCCTCTCCCGGCCGGCGGGCGTCAGATGTACCAAACCAACGCGGTCGAGAGTGCCGAGGTGTTTCGCGACAGCTTGACGGGTTACGGGTAGCTGTTCACTCAGAGTGGTCGCCGTCCCCTCCCCATTTGCCAACAGCAAGTCGAGCATTCGTCGGCGTGTGGGGTCCCCGATCGCTGTCCAGAGGTCGTCGTCGATAAGGCTCATCCGCTCGCACCCAGTCGGGCTGCGCACTCGACAAGCCGCGGCAGATGCCGGTTCCACCCCTCGACGTGTGAGTTGTACTGCTCCTCGAGAACCGCGACCTCCCATCCCATTTCACGGAACCCAGTTTCCGTCATACGCAGCGTCGTGCCCTCTCCCGATGGACTGAGTTCGAATGTCACCAACAGACTGTTCATTGGGGGCACCGCGTCATCGGACAAGTGAGCCCATCGGAATGAAAACAATCGGGGTGGCGCAGCGTCGACCACCTCGATCCGGGCAACATGACTGTCAGGCGAGGTCCGCTCTCCCCACACGAGTTCGCCGACAGAGCCCGGAACCGGTTCCAGGTCGACAACCTCGTCGGACCACCACTCCTTCAAATGCTCAGGACTGCTGATGACCTCGTAAACCACGTCGGGTGCGGCTTCGACGTAGATTGACCGCTCGATTTGTCCGTACTCCATACCGGCACCTCTTCTGCAACCTTTGGTTGCATATCAGAATACCCAGCTGAATTCGCATACGCAACCAATCATTGCGCTTCGCGAAGTCGCTACACCGGACCATCATCCGATGTAACGACTTCGCAACGCCTATACCGAAATTCAGGACGCCGCGACTCCACAGTTTCCGCATGTCCTGTGGCGCACCGGAGTAATGTCGGCACTGTCAGATCAACATGCAACCGTGCGACGCCGCCTCATTTCAACGGCGACGGCAAGGGCGTCTGCCCCACGTCGGGGGAGCGGAAGTGACACAACTCCTGAACGCGGCAAGCGTGTCTCACCGGCAAAAGATCGCACACGGCAGGCAGCGTTCACCATCGCCTGACTGATTCTTCCAGTGAAAGGGTTTTCGATGACAACAGAACATCAACAACACTCGGAACATGAACACAGCCATGGTGAAGGGTGCGGCCACGTCGCCGTTCCGCACGGTGACCATGTCGATTATGCGCACGACGGGCACCTGCATCGTCCCCACGGCGATCATGTCGACGAATGTGAGACGTCGGAGCACGTCGTCCACGAAGGCCACGATCACGTCCATGGCGAAGGGTGCGGCCATGTCGCCGTTCCGCACGGCGATCACACTGATTACGTCCACGATGGCCATCGGCACGCCGCGCATGGTGAGCATTACGACGAACACTGACCGCCAGGCTGGCCACGTACGCACGGGACTGGCGCGCTCACCACAAACCATAAGGTCAATCGTTTTCGATTCGGTTGACACGAAAGGCTTTTCAATCTTCATCCCAGACCCGACTGGCATGTCCTGCGATAACCGGTATTCTGGTCAGCCTTCTGCAAACCGTTAACAGTTGACCAATCGCGACTTCTCAGTCCCCGCTCGTCCACGACAGCACATCGACCCCAGAGGCCCCTGTCGGTACCCGATGCAAAGATCTGCCCATGACATCCGAAGCGTCCGTTTCGTCTGAGAATTGCACCAGATCGAAGGCTAGTCCCACGCGTAAGTTCATCCTGATCGTCGGACTGCTGTGGGGCGCAGCGATGCTGACCGGTTCCGCGACTTTGTCCACATCGTTCGCAGTCCGCGATGGACAGCCTTCCGAGTATTGGATAGTCACCGCTATGACGGTCATCTCGGCACTGACACTCGGTGCTGTTGTGGTGTTCTCCGAAATCAAGTGGGTTCGACGATCATCAGTGGCAGCGCTCGGACTGCTCGGAGCACTCGGCGCGATCGCCAACTTCTTGTTACTCGAGTCGCCAGCCGCTTCTTCCACTCCACCTCTCCCCGATGTCATTCGTTGGATGATCTTCGGGGCAATCGCACTCGCTGGTCCGGCGACAGCCCACGCGGTGTCGATCGTCTACCGTGCCGCAAACGAATCCTCCGACCGAAACGACACCATCCTCTCCGAAGTCGCACACGCCCGGTGATCCACTGGCTTTCGTTGCACCGGTATCCCAATAAATAAGCCGCCTGTCGTGTGCTGTTCACGATGAACCAGCATTGATTAGTGAATGCCTCGACTCTTAGCCGCCCTAACCAGCGTGTTTGCGAAAGATCCTCGTATCGCACGATCACCTGAGAACGCCGACGCCGAGCCGTTTGCGAGTTTCGGGTTGCGAAGGGGTCAATTTCCAGACACCGCTGACACGCACTCTCACGACGATTGACAATAACGAGTGATCATTCGGCCATCGCCGTCATCCGCGCGTGGTTATTCGATGTACCCGGTTTCGGGGTCGATCATGCCGAGGAAGTTTCTGATCGACCTGCGGTGATCGTCAATCGTCGACAGGTACGGCTCGGCGTCCGGAACCTCGCCATCCGGAACATCGAACCCCGGAACACTGGCCACCTGTGCTGGGCCACCACCGAACCCGTAGTTCTTGTTCGGTCCGGATTCCCAGGTGTAATCCTCACTGCCATTTTCACGCACCGTGACGGCGAAAACCTCGCCCTCGACGATGAGAGTGAAGGGACTGTCTTTAGCTTGCGGGCGGTAGTCGTCTGCCCACTCGTTGGTGTTCGCGCCGACGCTCTCACGAATGAACGAGAGGAGCAGCGCGAATGGTAACGAAGGAATCGGAAAACCCGAACCACTCAAACATGGATTTCACGGATACTCGTCGAGGCGGATCACTGACGAGCATCGTCTGATTTACAAAATCTCCGACGACCAGATCCGAATCGCTGCGTGCCGCTACCACTACGGACGCTGAACACGCTCACCCGATCGTCCAGGCAAGTAGCGCGGCGCCGCACATCGACGGCCCATGAGGGACCTGCGACCGCCGCGCCAGCAGAACGGCCACCACTAATGTGATCACCGGAGCCAGAAAAGCGGATAGCAGCCAGACCTGGGCACCACCCAACCCCGTGATCGCACCCAGCGGAAGTGCCAGCTTCACATCACCTGCGCCCAGGGAGCCTGCCGAAATCAGGTGCAGCACAAGGTGGATTCCCGAGAGCATTACCGATCCCATCAGCGCTGCCCAGAGCGTTCCCGCAAACAAGGCGCCGACGATAACGACACCATAGGCGGGCACAGTGAAAGTGTTCGGCAACCGCCGCACAGACACATCGACAAGTGACACGGCCACACACCACCACACGAACGCCAGGCCCGAAACAAGCTGTAGTGCAGATGAAGTCGCTACACCGACAAGCAACCAGCCCACCGCGACGCACAATTCAGGCACACCGCAACGGACTGAAATCCCGGCATACAGGTTTCGGCGCAACCAATCGTCAGCAAGAAAACGCGCACCAAAACCGCCAACAGCACCCGCAGTTGCCAACCCCACCAACATCCACATGGCATTGAGCATGAGCCGACCGTCGACCGGCCGCAGCCTACGAAATCGTGCTGTGCACTACGGCGGCACTGTGGATAAAGCTAAGTGGTCATCGCCAGAAGTTCGTCGGGGGTCACGCGGCATCCCGGAGTGTGGCGTCGTGCTCAAGGCGCTGCAAGTGTCTATACAGGTGGCCGCAGGTGTAGCTCCATTGGAACGGCGTGGCTGTGGCGTTGTAGCGCTCCGTTTCTTGTCACCAGACCCCAAGCGTTACCGAACGATCGGTATGCGGCAAGTTAGTGCGTTCGACAGTCTGGAGATTGTCGCCCGGCTACCGAGGCGGATGGTTTGTTGGCGTCGGAAACGTACGTGTCGGGGCGTGTCGGTAGGTTGTCGGGAGGTTTGTCGGGAGGTTTCGGAAACGGGGAGTGGTTGTGGCTGATGACGTTTGGACCAGTCTGTTTGAGGACATCCAACTGGTGCTGTACCCGGACTGGGATGAAAACGAGACGCTGATTTCGCCGACGGATGGCGACAGCCTTCAACTGCGCGACACGTTGACCGGGCAACGGATCCTGTTCCGAGAAGACGACAAAGGACTTGATATCAGGGTGACGGTGCCCGATGAACCAGTGACGGCTGCCCGATTACGGGCGGTGATCCAGTCGCAGCGGACCACCTTGTTTTCCCAGGTCCGTGACCGTGAGTCCGGTCGTTGGGTGCCACGCGACCAGCCGTTGTGGAAGTCTGTCGAAATCCATATCGGCCGCGATCACGACGTCGAACACGAGGGCCAGCGTGTCGAGGAGTATGCGCGGGAGTGGAGAACGGGATGGCGCCACAATGCCGACGACCAACGATACGAGATCGCCGCTGCAATCGTCGCGGTGTTGCGCGACGGATTAGGTACGACTCCTGACCGGCTCCGCGTCAGCTCTTACAACAACTTCGGCCCCACCCCCACACAGGCCGTGGGCGAGGTCGCTTCCGACCGTCCGACGTTGTCCGGCCTTCCGGCACGGTGCTCAGGGTGGGACGAGTTCGTCACGCGGTTCGAGTGGGTTCTGGCCACTTTGCCGTGGCTGGGCAATGTCATCCTGGATGCCCCTCAAAAAGGATCGAACAACCAGGTTGACGTACAGTTCTACAACTCCGGTGGTGACATCGACAGCGCGTGCGGTTTCGGGGATGCTGCAAGATCGGACCTGAAGGAAATCAACCGGCTGATGAGCGTTCTCGGGTGGCAGTGGACGCCCGATCACCACGGGGCTATCGACGCGCCGATCTGGCTGGGCCCGCCGACCGGAAGGGACACGACGCATCCCACCATGCACGAACTGGCCGTTCGGACAATGGTGACCTTGCGCGACGTCGCTGGAGTGGCACATCCCAACGAGCTTGCTTTCACGGCATTCTCGAATGCCCAGGGCGTCGACGACATGTCGTACGTGGGTGCGGAACTCGGTATCGCCCCGGCCTGAGGACCAGGTACCCACCTTCACCGATAACCGCGGGACTGCAATCGGCACATCTACCTGACGGCCGAAGACGTAGACCGACTATCGACCGAGGCAGACCGTCACGGGCACGGGCTCCTTGTGCTGGTGCTCGCCTACTGTGGCTGCCGCTGGAGTGAGGCCATCGCACTGCGAGTCCGCGATATAAACTTCACCCGGGCGCGACTGACGGTCTCCGACACCGAGGTTCAGTTGGGCAGCAAGCACTACAGCGGGACCACCAAGGGCAAGACGGTCCGGTGAGGTCGCGGTACCGAAATTCGTCCTCGACGGACTCAAAGAGTGCTCTACCTCGCCGACCCCACCGCCTGGAAACCACCCCCGACGAACTTCTGACCAGGACCACTAAGCGATAGCGGCAGCCATCGCCTCACGTGGTGCGGGCTTACCCGTGAACTGCTCAACCTGCCCGAAGGCCTGATTGAGCAACATCGCCAGGCCACCGATCACGGTGCCACCGGCGGCCTCGACGGCCGAGGCCAGCGGCGTCGGCCAGGGGTTGTAAATCGCGTCGAGGACAAAAGGTGCCTTACCCAGTTCCGCGGCAAAGGGTGCCGCCGCATCAGCGGGAACGGTGCTGACCAGAACTGCCGAATCGGCACAGATTCCGCCGAGACGAGGATCATCGAAGGCAACAAGATCAATGTCCAAGCCAACCGCAGCGCCGCATTCGATGGCGCCCGATGCACGACCCGGATCGCGGGCGACGACAGTCACGTTGCGAACACCCATATCCGCCAAGGCAACCAGCGACGGCCGAGCCGTTCCGCCGGCCCCGACCACCACGGCGGGGGCACCGGTGAGATCACCGACACCGCCGGCGATCAACGCACCGCTGACACCGTCCACATCGGTGCAGTCAGCCCGCCATCCACCGTCGATGCGCACCAACGTGTTTGCCGACCCGATGACAACGGCGCGCGCAGTGCGCTCCGACGCGTATTCGAGGGCTGCGATCTTGCCCGGCATCGTGACCGACAGCCCAACCCATTCGGGCCCGAGCCCGTCGACAAGCGCGGGCAACTGCTCCCCCGTGCATTCGATCCGCTCGTAGGTCCAGTCGGTCAGACCCAAGGCCTCGTACGCCGCGAGATGCAGCAACGGGGACTTCGAATGCTGAATGGGGCTGCCGAGAACTGCTGCCTTGCGTGCGGTTGAGGTGCTACCGACCACTGTCGAGAATCCCGCTTTCCTGCGCTAGAACGATGTTGGCGAGGTGCTCGTCGTAACTGTGGGTGAAGAGCGTTTCGCCTTGCATGTTGATGGTGACGAAGTACAGCCAGTCTCCGAGGGCCGGGGATTCGACTGCCTGAAGCGCTTCGATGCTCGGTGACGCAATCGGGGTTGCGGGCAATCCCGGCATTGCGTAGGTGTTCCACGGCGTCACCCGCGCGCGATCATCATCCGTCGTCGCAACTTCGGTGGTGTCGAGCGAGTAGTTGACAGTGGAGTCGAACTGCAACGGCTGATCTACGGCCAAGCGGTTGACGATCACGCGGGCGACCTTCGACATGTCGTCGGGCAGAGCCTCACGCTCGACCAGCGACGCCGCGACCAACAGTTGGTACGGCGAGAGTCCGACGCCGGATCCGGCTGTCAGAATGCCGGTGCTTTCGTACTTCTCGGCGCTGCCTTGGACTAGTGTCCGCAGGATTTCCGTCGGCGTTCCGGTGGGATCGAAATCCCAACTACTTGCCGCAATGAGGCCTTCGAGTTGACGGTCTTTGTCCGGCACACCCTGCACGGACGACATCGCCCACGAGGGAACGCCCAACGCAGCGAGATCGGAAGACGCTCCCGCAGTATTCAATTCGTCGGCCGTCACACAAGTCTGTGCACTGGCTGATCCGACGCAGCTGGCTTCCTCGATGAGGTTGTAGATGCCCTTCTTGAGAGCACCGGTCTGCGCGTCACTGCTGTCGTGGAGTTGACGCCCTGCGGCAACGACGACCAGGCCGACACGAGATTCAGGAGCGACCAGGGTGTCCAGAGCGTCTGCTGCACTGCTTTGTACAGGTACCTGGTAGAAACCGGGCTGAACTTTCTGGATCTCCGCCGAGTTACTCACCGCCGCGTTGTAGAACGCCGCCGAACTGGCAACCACGTCCTTCTCGGCAAGCGTGGCACCGATCTCCGAGGCAGTTTCACCCGGAAGGATCTGGATCACGACGGGCGCCCCGCCCGGCCCGGCGTAGTCGGCCGCCGCTTGAGTGCGGTTCATGTACCACGTCGCACCGTAGGCACCCACGCCCAGAACCGCGATCACCAAGACGAGGAGCGCGAGGACACCGACCTTCTTGCCACGCTTGGCTCGCTTGGACTGCGCTTCGCGTTGTTTGCGCGCTTCAGCTCTGGACATGTGCGGCGGCTCGATGGTCTGTGGCAGCGCACGCATGACCATGGTCTCGTCGTTGTCGAAATCGAATGAACCGGTGGGCCGGCCGGAGCCGCCCTCATCCCACCGCCCGCTCACCGATCGGACTCCGACACAGGCGTGTCCCCCGACGACTCCCCTGGTTTCACTGCTCTACTCCGCTCGTCCAGCCAGCCTTGCAGGATCTCCACTGCCGCAGCCTGATCGATCATCGGACGCTGACCGCGAGCTTTGACTCCACTTTCGCGGAGGTTGCGCGCAGCCGTGACCGTCGTCAGTCGCTCGTCGGACAGTCTCACCGGGATCGGTTCGACGGCCCGCTGCAGTCGTTTTGCGAATGCAGTGGCGATGCCGGCGGCTTTGCCTTGCTCGCCGCGCAGCGTCTGTGGCAGTCCGACGATAACCTCCACGGCCTCGTATTCGGACACGATGTCGATAATCCGCCGGATATCCGGCGCGTCGGGTCCACGTTCCTTCGAGCGAGGCACAGTCTCGACCGGTGTCGCAAGAATCCCGTCGGGGTCGCTGGACGCAACCCCGATCCGGACACTGCCAACATCGATCGCGACGCGGCGTCCGCGGCCAGGGTCGTCGACGCCGGGGCGATCGGGACCCTGCACAGCCGCTGCCACCGTTAGCTGCCGCCCGCCAGTTCTGCGACCCGGTCCCGGATCGCATCGAGCGCCGCCGGGATTCCGGAGGCGTCGGAACCCGACCCCTGAGCCATGTCGGGCTTTCCGCCGCCTCGACCACCGATCTTCGGTCCGAACGAGCCGACGAGGTCGCCTGCCTTCACGCCGAGCGCCTGCGCAGCCTTACTGGTGGCAACCACGAAGGGCACCTTGCCGTCGGTGTCGCCGAGCAATGCGACCACTGCGGGCTCCGAGCCCAGGCGACCCTTGATGTCGGTGACGAGCGTGCGCAGGTCGTTGGCTCCGACGCCGGCGGGTGCAGGTTCTGCGATCACGAGCACACTGCCGATGCGCTTGGCCTTGTCGACGAACTCACCGGCTGCAGCCAGAACAGCCTTGGCCTTGGTCTGCTCCAGTTCCTTCTCGGCCACCTTGAGACGCTCGACAAGCGCTTCGACGCGAGCCGGAACCTCTTCGGACGGAACCTTGAGCGATGCGGACAGTCCGGCCAGAAGCGCGCGCTCCTTGGCCAGATAACGGTAGGAATCCAAACCGACGTACGCCTCGACACGGCGGATGCCGGAGCCGACGGACTGCTCACCGAGCAGAGTGACCTGACCGATCTGAGCGGAACTTCCGACGTGCGTGCCGCCGCAGAGTTCCATCGAGAACGGGCCGCCGATTTCGACGACGCGAACCTCGTCGCCGTAGTTCTCACCGAAGAGTGCCATGGCACCCATCGACTTGGCCTTGTCGAGGTCCGTCACAAACGTGTTGACCGCGAAGTTGGACGCGACAGCCTCGTTGGTGACAACTTCGATGTCCTGCTTCTGGGACTCGGAAAGCGCACCCTGCCAAGAGAAGTCGAAGCGGAGGTAGCCGGGCTTGTTGAGTGAGCCGGCCTGAACGGCGTTGGGGCCGAGCACCTGACGCAGCGCTGCGTGCACCATGTGGGTACCGGAGTGTCCCTGGGTTGCACCCTTACGCCATTCGGCGTCGACATGTGCGAGAACGATGTCGCCTTCGGTGATCTCGCCCTTCTGGACGGTGACCTTGTGCGTCCAGACCTTCTTGGCGATCTTCTGAACGTCGTTGACCTTGGCTTCGAGTCCCGGCGCCGTGAGCGATCCGATGTCGGCGATCTGTCCACCGGACTCTGCGTAGAGCGGGCTGCGGTCAAGGATGACCTCAACCGACTGCCCCGCCTTGGCGACCGGCACACGAACGCCGTCGACGATGAGCGCGAGGACATGAGCTTCGGAGACCAGTTCGTTGAAGCCGGTGAACTCGGTGGGACCGCGATCGAGCAGTTCCTTGTAGACCGTGAGGTCGGCATGCGCGTGCTTACGAGCCTGAGCGTCGTCCTTGGCGCGCTTGCGCTGCTCGGCCATGAGGGTGCGGAAGCCGTCTTCGTCGACGGTGAGACCGGCCTCGGACGCCATCTCGAGTGTCAGGTCGATCGGGAAGCCGTAGGTGTCGTGCAAGGCAAATGCCTGGTCGCCGGCAATGACCGACTTTCCGGACGACTTGACCGTCTCGGCAGCGTTCTCGAACAAGGCCGATCCTGATGCCAGAGTCTTGAGGAACGCTGTTTCCTCACCGACGGCAACATTCTCGATGCGCGTGAAGTCGGTTTCGAGAACCGGGTACGACGGAGCCATGGTGTCGCGGACGACGATCATGAACTCGCGCATGGTGGGCTGCTCGCTGCCGAGCAGTTTGGCCGAGCGCACGATGCGGCGAAGCAACCGGCGTAGCACGTAGCCGCGGCCGTAGTTGCCGGGATTGACGCCGTCCGCAATCAGCATCGCGGCGGTGCGGGCGTGGTCGGCGATGACGCGGAAACGAACATCGGACGTGTGATCGGTGCCGTACACGCTGCCGGTCAGCTCAGCGGCCTTCTCGATGACGGGACGGAGAAGGTCTGTCTCGTAGACGTTTTCGACGCCCTGCAAGAGGAAGGCAACACGCTCGACGCCCATGCCGGTATCGATGTTCTTCTTCGGCAGGGGTCCGAGGATCGGGTAGTCACCCTTCGTGGTGCCTTCGCCGCGCTCGTTCTGCATGAACACGAGGTTCCAGATCTCGATGTAGCGATCCTCGTCGGCTTCCGGGCCGCCCTCTACGCCATACTCGGCGCCGCGGTCGTAGAAGATTTCCGAGCAGGGCCCACACGGTCCGGGGATGCCCATCGACCAGTAGTTGTCTTTCATGCCGCGGCGCTGAATGCGCTCTTCCGGCACGCCGACCTCGTCGCGCCAGATCGCAAATGCTTCGTCGTCATCGTGAAAGACAGTGGCCCACAGGCGCGTCGGGTCGATGCCGTAGCCGCCGTCGTCAACCGAACCGGTCAGCAGCGCCCAGGCGTGCGAGATGGCTTCCTTCTTGAAGTAGTCACCGAAGGAGAAATTGCCGGCCATCTGGAAGAACGTGTTGTGGCGGGTGGTGATGCCCACCTCTTCGATGTCCAAGGTGCGAACACACTTCTGCACAGACGTCGCACGCGAGTATGGCGGCGTCTGCTGGCCGAGGAAGAACGGCACGAAGGGAACCATGCCGGCGTTGACGAACAGAAGGTTCGGATCGTCGAGAATCAGCGACGCGCTGGGCACCTCAGTGTGGCCGGCCTTGACGAAGTGGTCGAGGAATCGCCTGCGGATCTCGTGGGTTTGCACTAACCGGTCCTTACCTTCATGAGCGTCGAACTGTCGTTGTCCAGCCTAGCGTGCAGGGACCTTACAGCTTTAACCCCGCACGATTACAGCTTCAACCCCGCACGATTCGACGCAATTTTCCCACTCGATCGGCGATCTCCCGCTCATTTCCGTGGCCAGTCGGCTTGTAATAGTCGACACCGACCAGTTCGTCCGGTGGATATTGCTGCCGTAGAACGCCGTCGCGGGTGTCGTGTGGATACTTGTATCCGACCGCGTTTCCCAATTTCTCAGCCCCCTTGTAATGACCGTCACGTAGATGCGGCGGCACGAGACCTGACTTTCCGGCAGCCACATCGGCCATGGCCGCACCCAGCGCTTCGATGACGGCACCCGATTTCGGCGCGGTCGCGAGATGGATCGTGGCCTGGGCAAGCGCGAGACGTGCCTCCGGCATTCCGATCAACTGCACGGCCTGAGCAGCAGCCATCGCCGTCTGCAATGCCATCGGATCGGCCATCCCGATGTCTTCGCTGGCGTGAACCACCAGTCGCCTCGCAATGAATCGCGGGTCCTCCCCCGCAGTCAGCATGCGCGCAAGGTAATGCAGCGCCGCGTCTACGTCGGAACCTCGAATGCTCTTGATGAATGCGCTGATGACGTCGTAGTGCTGGTCGCCGTCACGGTCGTACCGAACGGCGGCTTTGTCGACACTGGCCTCCACGGTCGCGAGATCGACTTCGACGGGTCCGGGTTGGCCGCCAGCGGTGTCGAGCGCAGCGCCTGCTGCTGCCTCGAGAGCAGTGAGCGCACGGCGGGCGTCACCGGACGCCAGCCGCACCAGATGTTCCATCGCGTCGTCGGCAATGGTGACTGAGCCACCGAACCCACGCTCGTCGATCACTGCCCGCTCGAGAAGCTCCTGAACATCGGCTGCGGTGAGCGCCTGCAATTGCAGAACCAGCGAACGGGACAGCAACGCCGACACCACGGAGAACGACGGATTCTCGGTGGTAGCGCCCACCAACAGGACGATCCGATTCTCGACAGCGGCCAACAACGCATCCTGCTGGGTTTTCGAGAATCGGTGTACCTCGTCGATGAACAGGACGGTCTGCTCGCCGTTCAGGAGCCGTCGCCTAGCCAGTTCGATCACACCGCGAACCTCTTTGACACCGGCCGACAGTGCAGACAGCGCCTCGAAACGCCGACCGGTCGCGCCGGAAATCAACGACGCCAGTGTGGTCTTGCCGGTACCAGGAGGCCCGTACAGAAGTACCGATGCGGCACCGGATCCCTCGACCATTCGCCGCAGCGGCGCACCGGGCCCGAGTAGGTGCTGCTGGCCGACAACCTCACCAAGAGTGCGCGGGCGCATGCGGACAGCCAGCGGAGCACCGGGCGGCAACGAGGACAAGGCGCGCTCGGCTACCGAGACGACATCTGGTTCATCCACGATCTCGGATTCTTCCGGAGTTGCCTCGAACAGGCCGTCATCTGCCACCACGCTGTCTTCAGCTTGCCAATCGCTCACAAAACGACGCTACTAGAAGGTACCGACGCGTCGAAGTCCCAACTGGAAAGCACGGTCGGGCCGAATTGGATAGCGTGTCGCCATGAGCACTTCTGAGATCGCCACCGTTCTCGCGTGGCATGACGCACTCAACAGCCAAGACATCGACACGCTCCTGCAGTTGTCGAGCGACGATATCGAGGTGGGTGGAGCCGACGGGGCAACGCAAGGATTAGCAGCACTGAGCGAGTGGGCGTCGAACGCCGGTTTGACGCTTGTTCCCGGCAAGATGTACGTCCACCACGGAGTTGTCGTTGTCGAGCAGACTGCGACGTGGGCCGCAGAACCCGGCAAGACCGCCACCATTGCGTCGGCGTTCCGGGTGGTCGAGGACCAGGTCACGTCTACCTTCCGGCATCCCGATCTCGCGACGGCGCTGGCGGCAACGGATCTGTCCGAGGCGGACGCTCTCGCCGACAACTGAGCTTCGACATGCAAAAGCGCCCGTGCTCCGGCACGGGCGCTTTATCGGTTCGTGTGTGCGTTACTCAGCGTGTGCGCGGAGTGCAGCGACAACCTCGTTCGCGTGGTCATGCACAGCGACGTTGCCTGCGAGTTCGGCTGATCGCGCCAACCGTGCCCAACGGCGCAGCAACGCATCCGAACGCGGAATCGACAGATGGTGCTCGCGCACTGCGGCTATCCGCGAATGATCATTGGGCAGGAACATGTAGGTGCTCAGCCATACCCAGATGAGCTGAGCCTCGACCAGTCCTCGACCCAATTCGGCTTCGTCGGCAAGCGCCGGCCACAAGCCCACCACTTCCGAACGCCACGCGTCGAC
The DNA here is from genome assembly GCF_019334125.1 of Rhodococcus globerulus. Taxonomy (NCBI): domain Bacteria; kingdom Bacillati; phylum Actinomycetota; class Actinomycetes; order Mycobacteriales; family Nocardiaceae; genus Rhodococcus; species Rhodococcus globerulus. The sequence continues at coordinate 604,311 of NZ_CP079698.1, read as the reverse complement.
CATCGCCGACGCGCGTTCCTCGGTCAGGTCGACGTTGCACAGGCATCCCGGGAACGACACGAGTGCGTACGTGATGTCGAGAAGCGCGTCTCGGTATCCACCCCACTCGTAGTCGAGGAATCGAACACCTTCGCCGTTGACGATGATGTTGTCCGGACACAGATCGGACGGACTGAAGGCGCGGAATCGCCCACCGCTGAACAGATTCTGCGCGTGGTGAACCTGTTCGAGAATATTCGGATCGACAACAACACCCAGTGTGTCCGCCAACATCGACGGCACGTCGGTGATGACGCGCGCCACCTGATCAGCCACTTCGTCGGAACTGTGGACAACCTCGGCACGTCGAAGCAGGGCTGTGAAATCTTCTTCACGTCCTACGGTGGCGGCGTGCATGCGACCCATTGCCTGGGCCATTGCCATCAGGGTATTCGTGACGGTGTCTGCGTCGCTGTCCTGGAAAAGAACGCTGATCGCGGTGGCGTCACCGAGGTCGCTGAGCACGAGGAGCCTGGCGTCCAAGTCGTATGCCAGCAGTTCCGCGCCGGGACGGGCGTCCTTGGCCAATGCGTTGGCGAATTGGTACGACACGGCTTCACGCAGGAACGCGGTATCAGGATCGAACACGTGGATTGCCTCAGCGGGCGGGGTAACGCCGTTCTTGACACCCAGATAGGGATCACGGACCTGCTTGATCACCAATGTGCGAGGTAGGGAAAACGGGTTTTCGGCAACTCGAACGCGCAGCACGATGGTGCGTCCACTGCCACCCAGATCCGTGGGATCCACGAGGGTAACGGGTGCTCCGGTGCGGCGCGTGAGCAACTGCTCGGCAGCTGCCACGACTTCGGATACGGGGTCTGCCAGTAATACGGTCATCACTGATCAACTTACCCGTAAGTTACTGGAATCATGCGTCTTCGCTCTCTACTGTCAGCGCGCTTTCTCGTCGCCGATCAAACCTGAAATGCCTTTCAGCGCTGCAGCAAACTCTTCATCGGCTCGGGTCTTGAACCACAATACGAGTGTGCAAGCGGTGACAATTCCCAGCATGTTGACGGCGAGCTGAAGCGACGACAGCCCGGCGATACGCCATTCACCGTTAGCCGCAGCAACTACTGCGAAACCGGCCGCCGGGACTGTAGTCACTGATATGAACACGCCGACCAGTGCGGCGGATTTCGCCGATATCAAGGCCAACATGCCCGCAGAACCGGCCAGGAGGGCGACAACAAACGAGATCGGTCCCACTTTGTAGATGAAGTCGACTTGATGCAGTGATTCGAGGGTGGTGACGTCCATCCAGTCGAAGAACTTCACCACAAAGGTGGCGAGCAGAGTGATACCCATCGCCACCGGGAACGCGACGACCAACGCAAGAATCGAACGTCTACGTAGCTTTCGATCACGTCGAACCAGGGCAACCGAGAGCGCGGCCAGCGGGCCGAATTCCGGCCCCACAACCATCGCTCCGACGATGGTGACCGGTGAATCCGTGACTACACCGATTGCGGCCAGGAGGCAGGCGATAGTCAGGAAAGCGACAAACAATCCATTGAGAGTCGATTCCTCCCGAGTCCGGGACAACAGTTCTTCCCAGACCACAGTCTCGGCGCCGTCACCAGGTGCATCGTGTTCTGCTTTGCGTGCCGCGGCCGACAACACTGTCTCCACGGGAACCAGCGTCACCGCGCCGTGCTCGGGGATGCCGAGATCCTGCATCGCGACTATGACGTCGTTCGCAGACTCACGGGCAACATCGGCCTGCACGACATCGCCGCGCGGATCGATGGCAATGCCACGCGACACCACAATGTGGGTAGCCCCGCATTCCGCCTCGAGCGCACCGAGAACTTCCTCGGTGCGCTCGGGCGGGCAGATCACCCTCAGGTGCAGCATGGCGATCTGGGGTCGGTTCTACTTGCCGTCTGCGGTGTCGCCACCGGCAGCGTCAGCCTTCTTCTCCGGCTTCGCATCGACGCCGGATTCCTTACGCTGCTGCGCCGTGATCGGGGTAGGTGCGTCCGTCAGCGGATCGACACCGCCACCCGACTTCGGGAACGCGATGACCTCACGAATGGAATCCATGCCGGCGAGGAGCGCGGTGATGCGGTCCCAACCGAAGGCGATTCCGCCGTGCGGGGGTGCGCCGAAGGCAAAGGCGTCGAGCAGGAATCCGAACTTGTCCTGCGCCTCTTCCTCGGAAATACCCATCACCTTGAACACTCGTTCCTGAATGTCCTTGCGGTGGATACGGATACTGCCGCCGCCGATTTCGTTGCCGTTGCAGACGATGTCGTAGGCGTAGGCGAGAGCGGTTCCGGGATCGGTGTCGAACGTGTCGAAGAACTCGGGCTTGGGCGAGGTGAACGCGTGGTGCACCGCGGTCCATGCCGAATGGCCGAGAGCAACGTCACCGGACGCGGTGGCGTCGGCGGCGGGCTCGAACATCGGAGCGTCGACGATCCAGACGAAGGCCCAGGCCTTGGGGTCGATGAGATCCTTCTTGCGGGCGATCTCGCCGCGGGCAGCACCGAGAAGCGCGCGCATCGGCTTGGTTGCACCCGCCGCGAAGAAGATGCAGTCACCTGGCTGTGCGCCGACGTGAGCGGCCAGACCCTCGCGCTCGGCGTCGGTGAGGTTCTTGGCAACCGGTCCGCCGAGCGTTCCGTCTTCGCCGACCAGCACGTAGGCAAGTCCCTTGGCGCCGCGCTGCTTGGCCCATTCCTGCCACGCGTCGAGCTGCTTACGCGGCTGGCTTGCGCCACCCGGCATGACAACAGCGCCGACGTACTCGGCCTGGAACACGCGGAACGTGGTGTCCTTGAAGAACTTCATGCACTCGACGAGTTCGATGTCGAAACGCAGGTCGGGCTTGTCGCTGCCGTAACGACGCATCGACTCGTTGTAGGTCATGCGCGCGATCGGCGTCTTGATCTCGTGGCCGACGAGCTTCCACAACGCGGTCAGGACTTCCTCGGCCAACAGCATGACGTCGTCCTGGTTGACGAACGCCATCTCGATGTCGAGCTGAGTGAACTCCGGCTGGCGATCGGCGCGGAAATCCTCATCGCGGTAGCAGCGCGCGATCTGGTAGTAGCGCTCGATGCCACCCACCATGAGGAGCTGCTTGAAGAGCTGGGGGCTCTGCGGCAGAGCGTAGAAGCTACCGGGCTGCAAACGCGCCGGAACCAGGAAGTCGCGGGCACCTTCAGGGGTGGAACGCGTGAGTGTCGGGGTCTCGACCTCGACGAACTGGTGGTGCGCGAGGACGCCACGCGCAGCGGCATTCACCTTGGAGCGCAAGCGAATTGCGTGTCCGGGTCCTTCACGACGCAAGTCGAGGTAGCGGTACTTCAGACGCGCTTCCTCGCCGACCTGATCGTCGAGCTGGAACGGCAGCGGAGCACTCTCGTTGAGCACCTCGAGCTCGGTGGCGTTGACCTCGATTGCGCCGGTGGGGATCTCGAAGTTCTGGTTTCCCTCGGGGCGGACCTCGACGACACCGGTCACGCGAACGCAGTATTCCGCGCGCAGACGGTGCGCCTGCTCGGCGACGTCACCTGCCCGGAAAACTACCTGCGAAACACCGGATGCATCACGGAGATCGATGAAGATCACTCCGCCGTGATCACGACGCCTGGCTACCCAACCGGTGAGCGTTACGGTCTGCCCTGCCTGCTCGGGTCGCAATGAACCGGCGAGATGTGTGCGCAGCACGGGATTCCTTTCGAACAACTTCAATAACCGACGACCGACTACTTTGCCTGCGATCCTACGGAGCGAACAGCCCAGACCGGAAACGCGCACCCGCCTCGCATGCGAAGCTATCCACCAGAAGTGACGGCAAGCACTTGTTCACGACAGCAGAAAGCGGACATAGATGACCTTCAACGAGGGGGCCCGTGGTGAAGCGGGACGCGTTCAGGTTCAAGGCGGCGGGGGCGGAAGCCGGGGCAGCAAGGTGGCAATCGGCGGCGGCGCAGGCGGCATCATCGTGCTCATTCTTGCGCTTCTGTTCGGCGGAGATCCCGGTTCGCTACTGGGCACCTCCACCGAAACATCGAGTTCCGCGAGCGGGCTCAGCTCGGTCGACGACTGCACCGGTACCGATGCCAACAACGACGTCAACTGCCGCGTCACACTTACCGTCGGTAGCCTCGACGACGTCTGGGAAGCGCAACTGATCAAACAAACCGGGACGGCGTACGTCCGCCCCGAGGTCGTCCTGTTCAGTGGATCGGTCAGTACGGGCTGCGGTCAGGCAACCAGCGAAGTCGGTCCGTTCTACTGCCCCGCCGATCAGACCGCGTACTTCGACACAAGCTTCTTCCAATTGCTGGTCGACCGATTCGGATCAAGCGCCGGCCCCTTGGCGCAGGAGTACGTCGTTGCCCATGAATTCGGTCACCACATCCAGAATCAACTCGGGGATATCAGCCGCGCGCAGGCCGACCCGCAGGGCGCAGAGTCAGGCGCTGTGCGCACCGAACTGCAGGCAGACTGCTACGCCGGCGTGTGGGCACATTACGCCGACACCATCCCCGACGAAGCGACCGGCCAACCATTCCTGAAGTCGCTGTCGCAGAACGATATCCGCGATGCACTGTCGGCCGCATCGTCGGTCGGCGATGACCGGATCCAACAGTCGACCAGCGGGCGGGTCAACCCCGAAGGCTGGACTCACGGTTCATCCCAACAGCGGCAGTTGTGGTTTGCAGCCGGATACAAGACCGGCCAGGTGTCTGCATGCGACACCTACTCGGCGCGTGATTTGAACAATCCCGCGGCGCTGAGCAAGTAGAGCTTGCCCAACAACAATCCCACCGACAAATTATTTTGTCTTGACAAGTAATTCTGTCGGTGGGATGGTTTTCTCATGTTGGAAGTCGCAGTCATAGACAAACCTGCTGTCGCGGAAGCGTCACTCGACCCGGTTCGGCAGCAAATCCTCGCCGCGCTTGTGAACCCGTCGTCGGCTGCTGCGCTGGCACCCCTCGTCGGACTGACCCGCCAAAAGGTCAACTACCACCTGCGAACCCTGGAAGAACACGGGCTCGTTCATCTCGTCGAAGAACGCAAACGCGGAAACATGACCGAACGAGTCATGCAGGCAAGTGCCGCGTCGTACGTCATCTCCCCCGCCGCGATGTCCGCGCTGGCTCCGGATCCACGGAAGTTCCCAGACCAACTCTCGGCGCGATGGCTCGTCGCGGTGGCAGCGCGGGTCGTCCGAGAGGTCGGCGAGTTGATCGCCGGAGCAACCGCCGCCGGAAAGCCCCTCGCTTCCTATGCCATCGACAGTGACATCACATTCGCGACAGCCTCCGACCGAGCGGACTTCGCCCGCGAACTCGGCGAGGCAGTCAACGGACTGGTTGCCAAATACCACGACGGCAACACCGCGAACGGCCGCCCGCACCGCCTCGTCGTAGCGCTTCACCCAAGCCTGAAACCGTCCACACACTCACCCGAATCGGAGAACTAGCCATGTCGAAGAAGTTCGAAATCCGCCGCGAAGTTGTTGTACCCGGAACCCCGGAGCAGATCTGGGCCGCCATCTCCGCCGAGACTGCCGGATGGATGTTCCCATCGCCTCTCGAGATTCCGGCCGACGGCTCGCGCCCCGACAGTCCCGTCATCGCTACCTGGGAACCGCCCACCGAACTCGGCATCCACATGGACGGCCCCGATGGCTGGTTCAATCACCTCGAATACCTCGTGGAAGCCCGCGACAACAGCACGGCCGTCGTGCGCTACGTCCATGCCGGCGTCTTTGCCGACGACTGGGACAACCGGTACGACGGGGCAAGCAAGCACACAGACTTCTACCTCCACAGCCTTGGCCAGTACGTGCGCTACTTCGCCGGGCAGAGCGCCACCTACGTGAGCGCCGAAGGTCCGGAAGCATCCGGCACACCCGCAGCGATGGCAACTCTGCGCAGCGCACTCGGAATCGGATCCGACACCGCCGTCGACGACACCGTGACTTTCGACGTTCCCGGCTTCGGCACGATCACTGCTGTGGTCGACTACCTCAACGACTGGTTTGTCGGACTGCGTACCGACGACGCGCTACTTCGGTTCTACGGCCGAAATGCCTTCGGCGGCAATGTCGATGTGGCACACCACCTGTTTGCAGCAGGCGCTGACGGCGAAGCAGCCAGCGCAGGCTGGAAAGGCTGGTTGGACGGCGTCTATGCCTAAGCGCGATATGCAGAGAAGCGCCCTGTGGTCTGCTGTCGAAACCGAGCGCACCGCTCTGCTCGGTGAGCTTGTCGGTCTGAATCAGGCACAGTGGAATCAGCAGTCGTTGTGCGGGCGGTGGACTGTCGAGGACGTCGTCGCGCATCTCACAGCGGCTGCGAGCGTCGGTGCACTTCGTTGGCTTGTCAGTGTCCTGGGCACACGGTTCGACTTCGACCTACACAACGACCGGCGCCTCGCCGAGTACCGAGGCGCGACCCCGGACGAGACCCTCGATCGGTTCCGACGGGTGATCACCAGCAGAACCTCGGCGCCAGGGCCCACTGTGGCGTGGCTCGGCGAGGTGGTAGTCCACGCCCAGGACATCCGGCGTCCGCTCGGTCTCTCGTACATTCCAGCCGTCGAGACGCTCACCGAAGTTGCTCGTTTCTACGCTCGACGGGACTTCACTGTGCCCAGTCGCAGCACGATCAAAGGTCTTCGCGTCGAAGCGACCGACGGGCCATTCTCGACTGGAGACGGTCCACTCGTCAGCGGCACGACCTTGGCTCTCACCATGGCCATGGCTGGTCGGCGCGTGTACTGCGACGATCTCACCGGGCCCGGTGCTGCGACGATGCGAGAGCGTTGCACAACCTGACGGCCCTCCAGCAATTCCTGGGCGGGTCAGATTCCGGTCTGTGCGGTCACCCGTCCCGTGTCGATCGCTGTCATAAGTGCGGCATGATCACGAGCATTTCGTTTGGTGTACGCCGCTGCAAACTCACTGATCGCGAGATCGAATTCCGTTCCCTCGCCAAGATATTCGGCAATCGCAATGCGGTCGCCCGAACGAGCGTGTGCATAGGCCAGAACCCGCGCGCATAAGCGGCCGTACGCTTCCATGCCTTCGGGTTTCATGCCTTCGATCACCGCTGAGCCCTTGCCGTCGCGAAGTTGACGGATGTAGAAGTCATGCTCGAGCTCGTCCGGACCTGGCCCTCGCTCCCAACCGAGAAAGATATCGCTGCTGGCCTGCATCAGCCGCTGACCATTCACCACCCGCTCCCCCTCATTGCGGAATATCGGGCCGTTCACATAGCCGGACAACACCGACGGCAACGCCTGCTTCACCTGCAGGATCAGTGGATCATCGGCGTCGCGTCCCTTCATCAAGATCATCCAGGCTCTCGTGCCGACACTGCCGACGCCGACCACCTTGCGCGCGATGTGCATCATCTCGAAGCTCTGTAGCAGCACGCGGCGATCCCACTGAAGGGTGCTGCGGTACGAACGAATTCGTCCGTGGAGCACCTCCTCGACATCCTCGAGATCCCGCCCGTCGTATAGCTCCTCGACCGGCACGATCAACGGTGGATCACTGATGAATCGCCTTCTGCCATCGACAATCTCGGTGAATTTCGACGCGGCTTGAACGCTGTCCCGTCGGCGTGCCTTATCGAGAGTGGAACGCGCCCGTTCAAGCATTCGTTTCTTGATCTGAATACTCAGTTCTTCGAGGCCGTCCTCTGGTTCGATGTGCGAATACCACACCGCAAGGTTTCCCAATTCCGCCTGGCGAATCATCGTTTCCCGATATTCGGCGGCACAACCAACAGTTATCTTCCTTCGTTCCTTACCCGAATAGCCGTTGTCCTTACCCGCTATCGCCAAACTCGCAGCCAAGCGTTTGACGTCCCATTCGAATGGACCTGGGTAGGTCTCGTCGAAATCGTTGATATCGAATGCAAGTTTGCGCTCCGGCGTGGCGTAGACCCCGAAATTACTCAGATGCGCATCTCCGCACAGTTGGGTATTCATGTCGGAATTGCGATTGCGTGAAAGGTCGTCGCACATAACCAGGGCCGCGCCACGAAAGAACGAGAAACGCGACGCAGACATGCGGCCGTAACGAATCGGCACCAATTCAGGCACCCGCGCTTCGGCCTGAGATTCCAGGAGTGAAATCGGGTCGCGGTCGCTGTCGGCAAGTTCGGCCAGCATCGCGAGCGGCGTATCTCGGCGAGCCTGCCGACCATCTTCCCTCCGCTCGTCAACGGTGGGGTGCTGCGCAGGAACTGCCTTGTCAGCTGGCGCAACCTTGTCAACCGGTACTGCAGTCATCTGCCCGACCTTTCAGTCCTCGGTGGGCCTGCGGAGTCGACGGCCCTTGCTACGGCTGCGAGGCGTCGGACGTCGCGTCCCCACCTGATCCGCGTGCTGCGCGGGCCAGCAATTGGGGACTCGACACCAACGCCTTGCGCCATGGAAGTACCCCGTCGATCTCAATCTGAATCGACAGGCTCAGAACGGTTCGAATCAAGACGATCATTCCGAGAACTGCAGCATCTGTCAGGGACGGCGACGACGTCACGGTTTTGACGAGATCCGCAGCAACCAGAATCTCCAGCCCGAGAAGAATGACGGCGCCGAGGGTTTCGCGGAGAGTCTTGAACGCGGCACTACCGTTGCGAGTACGGAACCACGACCGGCCGGCAATGCCAAAGGCGAATACAAACCCGAAAACCATCGCGACAACACCGAGTACTTCGAACAATTCGGTGACCCACTCGAAGAACTTCACGGTGTCCATGGTGTTGATTCTCGAGGTATATCGCTCAGAAGTCGAGCAAGCGCGCCGGTTCTCTCCAACCAACCCACCACTAGATCGTGTGCTGTAATTGGCCGGTGACGACTTTCGTACAGCTCTGGTGGCCGCATTCACTGCGGCCTTGAACTGTGCAATTTCCGGCCGCCTCGCGCGCGGCCGACGATCGTTGCCTACATCTATCCCGGTTGACGCAGTGAGGTGCCCCCTACTGTGAGGACCACGCATGACCTTTGAAAATGACAACCGCGTCGACGGGATCGGCAAGATGCTGATCAGTTCTCGTTCGCTTGCCGAATACCGGGCGATGTTCGCCCTCACCGACGATGATCTGTCCGGGCGAATCCTCGACTGCCCCAGCGGTGCCGCGGATTTCACCAGTGCGGTGAGTAACCTCGGCGGCAACGTAACTGCATGCGATGCAGCCTATTTCGGAAACAGCCCCGACAATCTCGCTACTATTGCCACATCGGAGACGGAGCGAGGCAATCGATATGTCCGCGCCCACGCAGAAGAGTACGAGTGGACTTTCTTCGCTGATCCCGATGAACACCAACATGTCAGGCAGCACGCCGCCCAACAGTTCGCAGCTCATATTCGGCAACACCCCGGTCACTACATCCCAGGTCGGTTGCCCGCACTGCCATTCCCTGACGACAGCTTCGATCTGGTGCTCAGCTCCCATCTGTTGTTCAGCTACGCCGACAGCCTCGACCACGCCTTCCACCTCGACGCAATTACCGAATTGATGCGCGTCACCTCAGGTGAGCTGCGCATCTTTCCGTTGGTGGCGATTGGATCGGCGGAGCCGTACTCACAACTTGTCGAGCTGCTGTCCGACCTGCGAGCTCGCGGCATCGCCGGCCGTAACGTCGAGGTCGACTACGAATTCCAGAAAGGCGCCAACCACATGCTGGTATGCCATCACGAATCGTGATCCGGCACAATAAATCTGGTACTTACATCAATTTTCTCGGCCTGGTCGACAGAGGCTTCAGCGCGAATTTCGATTGACGCGCGAATTCCTGGAGATCCCGTACGATCTGTCAGTGACCAATACAACTCCCGAAAAATCGGGTTTCTGGAGCCGCCCCACCCTGTGGAAGCTGCTGTTGATAGTCGTCGTCTATCTAGCTTTCTACCTCGCCGTTGGGCAGGTGATCTCCCGCGTTTTCTCCGATCAGATCGATAGCGACAACGTAGTCGCAAGCGCCTCGAGCATCATTTTCGGCCTCGCATTGCCTATCGCGATCGGTGCTGTCGCGCTGCTGATATTCATAGCGAAGCTGGGCTGGCTACGCAGTATTTTCGGCCCGCAACCTATACGTGGCCGCGGCTGGATGTGGATCGGCCCGATTCTCGTAGCCGCCGCCATTGCAGCGCACCTGACCGGAACCGACTGGAGCGCGTGGTCAGCCGGCGAGATCATCTCGCTACTTGCCCTCGGGGTGTGCGTTGGCATTGCCGAGGAACTCCTCACCCGCGGTATTGCGGTGAAAATGTTGCGTGACGCCGGCCATGGCGAACGCTTCGTCGCGGTCGTGTCGTCGCTGCTGTTCGCGCTGATGCACACGGTCAACTTCATCTCCGGGATGGAAGCGTCAACCGTTCTGGCGACCGTTGTCTACACGTTCGGTTTCGGGATGTGCATGTATCTGACTATGCGCGTGACGGGCACAATCTGGGCCGCGATCGTGTTGCATGGCCTCACCGACCCCACAACGATCCTCTCGACGGGCGGACTCGACACCTCCGTGACTGGAGCCAGCGGCGCCACCGTCGTCGCCACGTTCATCACAATCCTGCTGGTCCTCTTCGCCGTCGTCGCTATCTTCTTCGTCCGAGGGCGAGCCAGCCAAGAACAGCCCGCGAACGCGACAAGCTGACAGCTCCTCGTTTCGCCGATCCTGAATGTGGTGAAGCCGCCGGACACCGTAAGGTGCCGGCGGCTTCGTCATATTCGGGAAGGAGGGCGACCATTCGGCGCCACCCGTACTCGTAGCGGTGAAACTACCTGCCTCAGCCGAAGATTCGCTCGATGTCATCGAGGCGTAACTGAACGCGCGCGGAGAGTAACCAGAACCCCAGAGGTTGTCACCTGACGCCTGGACGAATGAGGACAGCGAACCAGGCCGAATTCTGTTGCGAATACAACACACGTCATCCACAACACACGTCGTCGTCGTATTCTGATTCTGTTGCAGCACGTCTTCACTGCATGATGGTTTTTGCCTTCAGCGCCCGGAACTCGTCCTCGTTGATCGCGCCGGCATCGAGAAGGCCCTTGGCGGCTGTGATCTGATCAGCCGAAGATTGTCCAGCGACCTCGCGCACGTACGCGCCCTGTGCCTGCATCTGCTTTTGCGCTGCGGCAATCGACCGCTGCGTCATACCGTCATTCCGGACGATCACATAGATCATCGCCGACAGGAAGGGCACGACAAAGAGGAAAACGATCCAGATCGCCTTGAACCAGCCTGACATCTCATGATCTCGGAACAGATCCGTGATGATCGAGAACAACACGCTCAAGTAGGCGACAAATGCGAGACAGACAAACATGAACCAGAAAAACTCCCAGAAGCCTTCCATTTTCGCCAACTCCGTACTGTCGGTGTTTCCGGATAGGAAGTCAGGTCACGACCTATGACGTCCTACTTGTGAATCAACTGTTGCCACTGCGCCGGTAACCGCCCGTTAGCCGACCGGCACTCGGCATCTCCCGAAATGCATTATCTCCGTTGGTAATACGTACCGAGAATTCGTACCGATAATACGTACCACAGATGAATGACAGAGGTACTACATAGCGGGTACTACATAGCGATCTCGGACGCAGCGCGGGCAATGTCACTTCGCGCCGCCTTTTCAACGAGGAGCGGGACGAATGCTCGTATCCGTCCTCTTTTGAATCGTGCGTGAATCATCCGCACGCTTCGTTCGATATCTGCGGGTGAGACGGTCGGATAGCGGGTGATCAGCCGTGCAATCACCTGTTCGACCTGGAGCAACTCTTCGTCGCCGGTCATCGGCTAATCGTCTGTCCGGTAGCCAGCTGCCGTCAAGACTCGAAATAGATTCGAAAGCATCACGATTCGGGATTCGATCAAGCCAGGAATAACTTTGCCAATCACGGGGCATACACAAGCAAAGGGTGTGTTTGATCAAGAACGTCCTGCGTGGAAGCACTGTCCGGAATATGGGTGTCGAGGAGCGAGCGTGGGAAAGAAGTCGAAGCACAAGAAACACAAGAACTCTGAGCTCGAAGCTCCCCGAGTTGCCGGCGTGGAACCCTCCTCAGCCGTGACAGAAAAGCCGATGAAGTACAAGGAATACCGCCGTGATCTCAAGCCTGTTCACGCAGAACTCGTTGCATTGCAGGAGTGGGTCAAATCGTCCGGCGCCAAGGTCTGCATCGTGTTCGAGGGCCGTGACACTGCAGGAAAAGGTGGGGTGATCAAAGCGATCACCGAGCGAGTGAGCCCTCGTGTCTTCCGCGTTGTTGCCCTCCCGGCCCCGACTGAACGGGAAAAATCCCAGATGTACATCCAACGGTATGTGCCGCATCTACCCGCAGCCGGCGAGATCGTCATCTTCGATCGCAGTTGGTACAACCGTGCCGGAGTCGAACGGGTCATGGGCTACTGCACCAACGAGCAAGCACACGAATTCCTCCAGCTCATCCCGACAGTCGAACGCGCAATTGTGGAATCCGGGGTAATTCTGTTGAAGTACTGGCTAGAGGTGAGTGAGGAACAGCAAATGCTGCGCCTGCAGAGCCGGATCGACGACCCGCGGAAAATCTGGAAGTTGTCAGGCCTCGATCTGAAGTCGTACAGCCATTGGTACGACTATTCACGGGCCCGCGACGAGATGTTCCGCTATACCGACACCGGATGGGCGCCTTGGTATGTCGCGGTCAACGACGACAAGAAGCGCGGCCGGCTCAACATCATCAGCCACATCCTGAGTCAGATTCCGTACGAACCTTTGGAACATCCCGATATCAAACTGCCACACCGACAACGCCCCGACGGATACAAGACACCCCAGCAACCGCTGCACTGGATTCCTACCCCCTACTGAAAATCCTGCCCAGGGAAAGGACGTGCGGCACATGAGCCCCACGGAAGCCGCGCCGCAGAATCGAGCGCACACAGACCCGGCCGAGAACACGCCCTGGCATGCCCAGAGTGCCGAATCCGTCCTCGCAGCACTGACTTCTGATCAGGAGTCGGGACTGAGTGCCGAGGACGTGGTGGACCGTCGACGTCAGCACGGGCCCAACGAAATTGCGTCGACGCCACCACCCTCGATGTGGTCGATAGCGCTGGCGCAGTTGAGGGACCCGATGAATCTGATGCTTGTCGCGGTAGCTGTGGTCAGCATCGTCATCGGCGAAATCCCCACGGCCATCGTCGTTGCGGTACTCGTCGTACTCAACATCGTGCTCGGCACCCGGCAGGAGGTGAAGGCCCGCGCCAGCGTGGACGCACTGGCGAAGATGCAGACGCCCCAAGCACGGGTAATCCGCGATGGGACTCTGATCCAGCTCGACGCTACTGAGTTGGTGCCTGGCGATATCGTCGAACTCGAAGCGGGCGATATCGTCGCCGCCGACGGACGCCTCCTCACCTCCACCACCTTGGAAACTCAAGAAGCAGCGTTGACCGGTGAAAGCGCACCCATCCCGAAGGATCCGAAGACGCTGGGCAGCACAGACATTCCCCTGGGTGACCGAAGCAACCTGGTGTTCCAGAACACCTCGGTCACCCGCGGTACCGCCACCATGGTGGTCACCGAAACCGGGATGCACACCCAGATAGGGCAGATCGCGTCGATGTTGTCGGCAGTTGCACCCGGCAAATCGCCGTTGCAACGCGAACTCGACTCGCTCACCAAACTGCTCGGGATCATCGCGTGGGGCGCAGTGACAATCATCGTGGTTATCGGCGTGATCCGTGGCCAAGATCTGACAACGCTTCTCCTGCTGGGTATTGCCATGGGAGTTTCCGCAATCCCGACCGGCCTTCCCACTTTCGTCCAGGCCATGTTGGCGTATGGAGCTCGTCAACTGGCCGACGCGAAGGCCGTCGTGAAAAACCTCACCGACGTCGAGACACTCGGGGCGACGAGCGCCATCAACTCGGATAAGACCGGCACACTGACGATGAATCAGATGACCGTACGGTCGTTGTACGTCCACGGCCGGTGGTACATCGTCGAGGGCGAGGGTTACGCCAAGAGCGGCAGAATCACGCAGGTCGCGGGTGAGGCGCCGCCGGACTTCACGCTGCTCGCCTACGGTCTGTGCCTGGACAGCGACGCCACAGTCTCCGATGCCGGCGAAGTTGTGGGCGACCCGACCGAGGCAGCGCTTGTTGTTCTCGCGGCAAAGATCGGCGTCGACGCCCCACTCACCAGAAAGACGTACCCGCGGGTCGCGACGGTTCCCTTCGACTCGGCATACAAGTTCATGGCGACGTTCCATCATCTCCAGGTGGACGGCGGCAACCAATTTGTGGAACTGGTCAAGGGCGGTCCGGACGTGGTCCTGGCTCGGTGTGGGGCAGCGTTCCTGCCCGGCCGCCGACCTGTACCGATCGACGAGGTCCGCGAAGAACTGACTGCCGCGAACCGGGCTATGTCCGAGAAGGGTCTCCGGGTGCTGGCGTTTGCCGTTCGACGACTCGACGGGCAGGAATCAGCCGTTGGGGCTGACCCCATGTCGTTTGTCGAGGACCTCACGTTTGTCGGCATGGCCGGCATCATCGATCCCCTTCGCGCGGAAGCGATCGAGTCGGTGCGCACTGCCCACACGGCGGGCATCCATGTCCGCATGATCACCGGCGATCACGCGATCACCGCGTCGGCGATCGGAGCCGAACTCGGACTGGGACCAGGGGCGATCGGCGGCGGCGAACTTCAGGCCATGACCGACGAGGAGCTGTCGGACGCAATGCCGAACCTGCACGTCTTCGGCCGCGTGACCCCGCAGGACAAACTGCGTCTGGTCGACATCATGCAGAAAAACGGTGCGGTTGTCGCGATGACGGGTGACGCGGTCAACGACGCCGCAGCGCTGAAGAAGGCCGACATCGGCGTCGCCATGGGGTCAGGCAGCGAAGTGACAAAACAGGCGGGCAAGATGGTGCTCACCGACGACAACTTCGGGACCCTCATCACCGCAATCAGCTTGGGACGCAATATCTACGGCAAGATCGTGTCCTACATTCGCTACCAGATGTCGAAATTGTTCTCGCTGGTTCTGCTCTTCCTGGCCGCGAGCATCTTCAATATCAACGAAGGTGTTGCGCTCACCCCGCTGATGGTGCTGTTCCAGCACTTCTTCATCACCCTGTTCCCCGTTGCGGTCATCATGCTCGACCCGCCGCCGCCGGACCTGATGAAGAAACCACCCCGTGACCCCAAGACGCCGATAGCCAACCGACGGGCGGTCATACAGTGGCTGGCTTACGGCATTCTGCAGTTTGCCGTCACACTTGCCGCAATGCTGCTCGCCCCAGGCGAGATGAGTACCACCGAGGCAAATATTCCCATGACCATGGCGTTTGTGGTGCTGTCGTTGGGCTCCATCTTCGCCGGCCTGACCATGCGCCGCGATCCGGAATCCGGTCTCATTCCACCGGTGCTCGGCGCGCTCAAGATCTTGGCTATCCCGACCGTCGTCACGGTCTTCGCCGTCGAGGCCGGAGTACTCCAGGATCTCCTCATGACCACCTCATTGACGGGTAGCCAGTGGCTCGCCTGCCTCGGGTGGTCGCTGATCATTCCGATCGTCGTGGAGTTGGACAAGGCATTCCGACGCCGACGCCTCCTGAAGTCGCACACCATTGTCTCCCCCACCGCTGCGGTAGCCCCACAGCGCGCTCACGCGCAATGATGCACACTCGTCGTACCCACTCCGGGCGACCGATTCAACGGATTTCTGAGCTTTGTGGCTGCGACGGGAAGGAATCGCGATATGTCGTGGACAAAGGGGCTGGGTCGGCTGCCTGGGATCGCAACGGCCCGGGGGTATCACCGCGAATGGCTGCGTACGGACATCACCGCCGGACTTGTCCTCACAGCCCTGCTGATACCCGCGGGCATGGGGTATGCCGAAGCTGCTGGCCTCCCGGCATACGCCGGCCTGTACGCCACCATCGTGCCGCTCCTCGCGTACGCACTCGTCGGACCGTCGAAAATCCTTGTCCTGGGGCCAGACTCGTCGCTCGCGCCACTTATCGCCGCCGCGATCCTGCCACTGGCGATCGTCGGCGATGAAGACAACGCACTTGCCCTGGCCGGCGTCCTGGCCATCCTCGTCGGGCTCATCCTCCTGATCGGGGGGTTCCTGCGCCTCGGTTTTGTCACCGAGCTGCTCTCGAAACCCATCCGACTCGGCTACCTCAATGCCATTGCGCTTGTGGTTGTTATCGGTCAGATTCCCAAACTGCTGGGGTTCTCCGTTGACGCGTCCGGACTGCTCGGCGAAATAGGTGAGATCGGAAAGTCCGTGGCAGGCGGGGACATCGACCCCGTTGCTGCCGCGGTCGGAATCGGGTCGCTTGCTGTCATCGTCGCGTTCCGACTCTGGGTCCCCGTTGTCCCCGGAGTCCTGGTGGCCGTCGTCGGCGCAATCATTTTGTCCGCCGCGGCCGGTCTCACGGATGACATCGGAATGGTCGGCGCTCTCCCTGAAGGTCTCCCTCTGCCCTCCGTGGGAGGCGTCAGCTGGCAGGACGTCGGGCACCTGATCGGTCCTGCGGCCGGTATCGCTCTGATCGCATTTGCCGACACCGGCGTTCTCTCCCGGACCTTTGCCGCCCGGCACGGTGAAGACGTGAACGGCAGCACCGAAATGAAGGCAATCGGCGTCGCCAATGTGGCAGGTGGACTGTTCGGCGGGTTCCCCATCTCGGCGAGCGGCTCACGAACACCTGTAGCCGAACAAAGCGGCGCCCATACACAATTGGCAGGTGTTGTCGGCGCGCTCGCCGTGCTGGTCTTTGTCCTCGTCGCCCCAGGCCTCACCGCGTACCTACCCGATGCAACACTCGCAGCCGTGGTCATCGTCGCGGCCTGCGCGCTGATCGACGTGGGTGGAATGGTCCGGATGTGGCGCATGAGCACCGTAGAGTTCGGCCTCGCTGTCGCAGCCTTCCTCGGCGTTGCACTTGTCGGAGTACTCCAGGGCATTCTCGTGGCGATCGGTCTGTCGTTTGTCGCAGTGGTAGCGCAAGTCTGGCAGCCGCATCGCACCGAACTCGTGGAGATCGCACACCTACAGGGATTTCACGACGTCGAACGACATCCAGATGGACAGCGCATTCCCGGCCTGGTGCTGGTGCGCTTCGACGCTCCCCTCTTCTTCGCAAACGGTGAGATCTTCGACGAGTACGTACGCTCCGTAGTCGCCGATGCGCCGGCGCCCGTCGAATGGGTAGTCATTGCAGCAGAGCCGATTACCGGCCTCGACACCACCGCAGTCGACGAGTTGGTCGACCTCGACACCTACCTCGAAGGCAAAGGTATCCGGCTGGCGTTTGCCGAGATGAAGGGGCCGATCAAAGACAAACTCATCAGATTCGGCGTCGGCGACCGATTCGACGCGACGCATTTCTTCCCGACCATCGAAGCTGCCGTCAACGAATTCCGCAGCCGAAGTGGGAACACCAACCACTCGACCGACCACTGATCCCGGGAGCGCGAGACATGGATTCTTTCTGGACGGTCTTCTGGCTCGGCGTCATCTCTCTCGCGCTGCTGTCTTACCTGGTACTGCTGTTCGAGATCAGCGCCGATCTGTTCCGTGACCGTCAGACATCGGGGTGGATGCGCGCACTCTGGGTGTGTTTCCTGCTCCTCGTGCCCTTCGTGTCGGGGCTGGTGTACGTGATCGTGAAAAGTGACGGCATGGCCGAGCGATCCCGAATCGCGAGCGGAGCACCCCGGAGTTGACGGGGTTCGTCAGACCTTCTTGACGACGCTCGACTTCAGCTGCATCGGGCCGATACAGTCAACCTTGCAGTCGATGTCGTGATCACCGATCCCCTTGACCAGACGGATGTTTCGCACCTTCGTGCCGGATTTGATGCCGGTGGGGCTGCCCTTGACCTTCAGTGTCTTGATAACCGTCACGGTGTCGCCGTCGGTGAGTACGTTTCCGACGGCGTCCTTGATGACGCCATCTTCTTCGGCGGCCGAGTCATCCGTCGACCACTCGTGTGCACATTCGGGGCACACCATGAGCGCACCCATCTCGTAGGTGAACTCACTGGAACATTCAGGGCAAGGCGGCAAGGTGTCTTCCACGCGATCAGCCTATCCGCCGCGCCGTCTGTCCGACTTTTGCACTTCATAACCAGCGATTGGGAAATATTTTGCACTCGATGAAAGTTTGCACTCTGTGCAATTATTGAAGGCATGGGTAGCGAAACACTAGGCCTTCGAGAACGTAAGCGAATTGCGACACGCGAACTGATCGAACGCACCGCCGTCGAACTCGTGCTGGAACTGGGTTACGACGAAGTGACCGTGGAACGAATCTGCGAAGCCTGCGATCTGTCCACCCGCACATTCTTCAACTACTTCCCTACCAAGGACGCCGCGATTGGCGGAATCGCGATAGTCGTCCCGCCCACAGAGGTGATCTCCGAACTACTCGACGCCCACCCGAACGACCCCCTCCACGGAGCGCTGGCCGTCTTCGCCGAAGCGATGAAGATCATGGACGAACGACCCGATCTCCTCGTCCACCGACGCCAATTGTTCGAGCGACACCCGACCTTGCTCCAACAGCATCTGGCCACGTTCCACGAACTCGAGGACACGCTCACCCGGATGCTCACGGAGGAACTACTCGAACGACCAACCCATGGTCGACTACCCGCCGATATGGCGGCGGCCGATGAGGCCACCGCCACCGTGATCATCGCCGGAGCCTCGATGCGATACGTGTTTCGTGCCTGGCAGAAAAGCGAAAGAGATCGTCCGCGAGCCGAACTCGTGGATCCCGCATTGACGTTGATGGCCCACATCCTGCGGTCCGCCCACTAGCTCGTCTACCGCTCTCGTCACCAAGGAGCCCTATGTCCACTCGAGAAGCTGCACCCACAAGCGCAGACGAACCCGACACCACGTCGGACAAAAGATCCATCATCCTGGTGTTCGTCGGCCTGATGATCACGATGCTTCTGGCATCCCTCGACCAGATGATCTTCAGCACGGCGTTGCCCACCATCGTCGGCGAACTGAACGGCGTCAACCACATGGTGTGGGTGACAACGGCATACATCCTGGCGTCGACGATCATGATGCCGGTCTACGGAAAAATGGGCGATCTGATCGGCCGCAAAGGGCTGTTCATCGGTGCGATCAGCATTTTCATCGTCGGTTCTGTGATCGGCGGTTTGTCCCACGACATGACCACGCTCATCGCCGGCCGGGCAGTTCAGGGACTCGGCGGCGGCGGTCTTATTCTGCTGTCGCAGGCCATCATCGCCGACGTTGTTCCGGCCCGGCAGCGCGGCCGCTACATGGGCGCGATGGGCGGCGTTTTTGCCCTCGCGTCGGTCGCGGGCCCACTCCTGGGCGGTTGGTTCACCGAAGGCATCGGTTGGCGGTGGGCGTTCTGGATCAACGTCCCGTTGGGTCTGCTCGCGATAGCCAGTGCGTCGGCCTTCCTGCATCTACCCAAGCCCAAGCTTGGCAAGCCGTCCATCGACTACCCCGGCATGATCCTGGTTGCAATCTCGGCAACCTGCTTGATCCTGTTCACGACGTGGGGCGGCAACACTTACGACTGGGATTCGGCCGTCATCATCGGGCTGATCATCGGCAGCATCGTCAGCGCAATTGCCTTTGTCATGGTCGAGCGACGAGCAACCGAACCTGTCATTCCCATGCACCTGTTCTCGGAGCGCAACTTCGTACTGACCACCACCGCCGGACTGATCATCGGCATCGCGATGTTCGGCGCCCTCGCCTACCTTCCTACCTACATTCAGATGGTGACCGGCAAGAACGCCACCGAAGCCGGCCTGATGATGATTCCGATGATGGCGGGACTGCTGGTGTCCTCGATCGGTTCCGGGCAGATCGTCAGCAAGACCGGGCGCTACAAGGCCTTTCCGATCGTCGGCACGTCCATCGTCGCCGTCTCTTTGGTCCTACTTTCCAGGCTGACTCCGTCGACCTCACTTGTCGTATTCGGAATCTATATCGCGATCATGGGTGTCGGTCTCGGTCTGGTCATGCAAATCCTGATCCTGATCGTTCAAAACACCTTCCCCGCAGCCGAAGTCGGCACCGCAACAGCGTCGAACAACTTCTTTCGCCAGATCGGCGCCTCATTGGGTAGCGCGATCGTCGGCAGCCTCTTCGCATCCCGGTTGTCGAATCTGCTCGCGGAGCGGTTGCCAGCCGGCGGCGGCGGTGTCGGCGGTGAAGAGAACTCGTTGACTCCGGGAATCCTCTGGAAATTGCCGGATCAAATCCGCGAAATCATCGTAGGCGCCTACAACGACGCGCTCGCCCCGATCTTCATGTACCTCGTTCCGCTGGTAGTCGCAGCGGTGATCCTCCTGCTCTTCGTCAAGGAGAAGCCGCTGGCCACCACTATCGACCGCTCGGCAGCGCCGATCGAGTAGAAACCGATTGTTCGCTATTGTGGCGTGATGTCAGCAGACAAGAATCCGACCAGATCCACGTTTGTGGTTCTGGTCGGATTCTGCGCTGTGCTGGCAATTGTCATCGTCGGCGGATTCTGGTGGGTCACGCGTAGCAACGACGCGCTTGCCGGCGAAACACTCGACGCCTTCCCCACCCTCGACCGCAGCACACTCAGTCAGTCACAGAGTGAACTACTAGCGACACTCGAGAAGGAATGGGAATCCGGTGCACCCGGCACCACGTATGCCGAAGGTGTCGAAGAATCCTGGTGCGCTGACTTTGTCAGCTGGAATATGAACAAAATCGGCATGCCGTATTCGAACCCCAATTCCGGTTCGTGGCGAATCCCCGGCGTCTACACATTGCAGGAGTACTACGAATCCGTCGGAACATTTGTGCCGCTCGGTCAGGACTATCGACTGAAGACCGGCGACACGATTCTGTACGACGATTCCAGCCCCTTCGGGCAGCACGTCAACATCGTGCTCCGCAATGACGCCGGCATTGTCACCACCGTCGGCGGCAACGAGAACAATTCAGTGATGCTTCACCGGTTCAACCCTGATGATGTCGCCGGCATCGTGGGGTTCGGGTCGTTCTGACGGCCAACTCCCTTCTCGTAGATGTTGCGATGTGAGTGGAGGGTTGGTGACATGGTCAGTTTCTGGTGTGCGTTGGGTCGATCGAACTTCGGAAATTTATTCGGTAAATTACGTGTTTCCGTCGCCCACTGACTATTTGCCTTTGCGAATGAAACTTTCCGCCAAAGGGAATTCGCCAATCTGATCTAGCTGAACCTGGCCGCTCTTCCCACAAAACGGAAGGGCTGGCAGATGCTCTGCCAACCCTTCCGACGATGTGACTGCAAGCGAGACGACTCCCCTGACTCGGAGCTACTACGCGCTGTCTACACCTGGAGATTCACGTCCGCTCAGCTCACGAAGTGCGTGAGACTGCGGTGCTCAGCGCGTTGGTGATTCGATCCGCACCCCACGGGAGCGAGATCGGGGACGGGAAGCCCAGTGCGTTCGGCACTCCGGAGTTGCGGGCAATCGACACAACCGAACCGCGCTGGACCGCAGACAAATTCCGCCACTGCTCGTTGTCGCGCATGTAGTCGATGTCCCCCGCTGGTGAGATGACAACCGCGATGTCGGTGTCGAGTTGGGCGACATACTCGTAGCTGATCACTCCTCGCCCGTCAGCATCGGTCGGCACTGTCTGCGCCCAGTCGGTCAGTTGGAAACCCAAGTCCTTCATGAGCATTCCGATACCGCGATCCTCACCGGCGAGGATGTACAGCTGCCCGTTCAGATCTCCGATCACCGCATTGAAATTCACGCCCTCGAATTCTGGGTGCGCTGCGCGGACGGCAGCCAGGTCGGCTTCGGCCGATCCGACGGCGACCTGCGCTTCGTCCTCCCTACCGAGCGCCTTGCCGATCTTGCGCGTCGAGTCCTGCCACGGTTCCACGTTTGCCTGTTCGTCGAAATGCACGACCGGGGCAATGCTCGAAAGCTGCTCATAGGCACGCTCATTGAGACTCCATTGCCCTGTTGCAACGATGACGTCGGGATCAAGGGCCACAATTTGTTCGACGTACGACTGCGGGTCACCCTCGAAGAGCAGTGTCGGAATCTCCTTGTCACCGGCGGACAACAGCGCGTCGACGCCACCACCGGGGTTCGGCGGCAACACCTGATACCCCATGTCGGCCAATGCATCGACCTGCCAAGGCCACGCCCCGACGCCGTTTGTCGAGACGAGAATGTTCGTATCGGTGGGCAGTGCAATGGGTGCGACACCCATCGAGATCACCATGTCCGCGTCCTGCGGCGACAACGGGAGCACCCGCTCGGCGCCGAGTGGTACCTGGGCTTCACCGAATTTGCCGGTGACGGTGACTGTTTCCCCCTCGGCAGTGTCGAGGGAGTTCCCGCCGCACGAGGTCAGGAGAAGTGCGAGGGCAACAAATGCGGCGGAGAGTGCGCGCTTCACAGCGGGTGTCCATTCGGTCCGCCGGGATTACCCGGGACGGTGCACGTGGCCATAGCGCGATGTGCCAAGAAACAAAGACTGTCGTTACTCAATTTCCACTGCCCGTCGATCCAATACCATTTGAGGGTCGCTTGTCCCGGTGCAGAGCCGGGCAACGAGGTCACGAGCTGGGCGCGCGCCACCTCGTCGGTCACCGTGACCGGGTCCGTGAGATCCCAGCGATAGATTCCGGCCGCGATGTTCAGGGCGCTTCCCACAGCGCGCACGGTGGGTACGCCGGCTGCGCCGCCTTCGAGCGCGGAAGCGACCTCCGCGTCACTTGTCGCCGAGTTGAGTCCGCGCTGGAGTTGACTGTTCAGTTCGGCGACGTCCGGCGTCGACGGCCCCTCGGGTGCCGATGCAACCGCCGGCGCGGCACTCGCCGCCGGAGCGCTGGGCGAGGCAGGTGCTGCGCCCGCTGCCGGGGCGCTGACCGCGGCCGACGCTGCAGGTGCGGGGGCGGCCACCGGAGCCGGAACCTGAGGTTCGAGCACCGTGACGCCGTCGTTGGCCGCAGCGGCGGTCGAGCCCGCGGTGCCGGCCCCCGCCGGAGAAGCCATGGTCACGACCACTTGACGTTCCTGGTCGCCGAGGTTCATACCAAACAGAACGAGTCCGGGAATCGCAATCCCGACAACCATTGCCGCACACGTGGACACCGCGACTGTCGGCCAATGAACGCCGCGGCGCGGCGCGGCGGTTTGTGGATGGCGACCGACGTCCTCGTCTCTCGACTCATCGAGGTCGTAGTCCGTCTGAATGCTCATCGCGTCGTCTCCGTTAGGCGCTCGGGTCTTCCTGATGGCCCAATTCGTTGAGGCCGTTGCGTGGTGAGTGGGTTCTCACCATCACGTCAGGATTTAGGTTAGCGTAGGCTAACACTCACATAACGGTCGGCGGTACACAGGCTCGGGAAGCGAGGGGTTGAGCGATCCCCTGCGAACGCTCAATTCCCAGAGTCAGCCGCCTCGGCGAGGTGCCCAACGACCTGGCCGGCGCTCCCCCGCCGCCCATGCCGGAAGCATCCTGCTGCGTAACACTGTTGGCATAGTCATTGGTGGGGTCTCGGTAGATGGTGTGGATGTGACCCCAACCCGAGGTTGTGTATCCCGCGACGTCAGCGCCGGCCGATCCCTGCTGATTAGCGAAATCTCGCGCTGCGTAACTACTACGGGCGGTGCGGGTTCCGCGAGGTTGGTCGACGCGATTTCGACGCAGACTCGTTGAGCGTCACATTGTTCGAACGAACACTCGGATAACGAACTTCGACCGCTCGACGCGTATGTCTGCAGCGCGTAAGGCCGCAGACTTCGCACGGTTGGCGAAGAACGGAACTTCCGTCAGTAGCTCCGATGACTGCGCAAGTTGCGCAGCGGTACTCAATCACGAATTCGGCTGTCACTGAATGGGTTTTTCGATCTGTTCACGAAGGATATCGGCGTGACCTGCGTGCCGGGCGAACTCTTGGGTCATGGCAAGCAGTGTCCATCGCATGCTGACTTTTCCCTCGCGCGGGTTGTCCACGTTGTCGTCAAGGTCGAAACGGGACACGATCACCCGTGATCGTTGGCTGGCGCGCTCGAATTCCGCAATGACATCTGCCAGCGACTCGTCGTCGGCGACAGCGAAGGTGCCCTCGTCGCGACGCGAGTATCCATCACATTCGGATTCATCGAGTCCTGCCCAAATCCGTTGAAACCAGATCCGTTCCGCGGCAGCGGCATGCTTGATCAACGAGATCGGTGTCGTCAGCGAGGCGACGAGCCGTCGGCGGGAGTCAGCTTCAGACAGGCCTCGTACGGCCTCGATCAATGCCTCACGGCTTTGGTCGAGCATGTTCTCGATGATCGAACGCTCCGTGCCGATAGTAATTGTGTTGATGGACATAAGATTTCACTCGATTCTGTTGTAGGGTTGGTCAAGCCAAGGCGCCCTGTGCCAGTCAAAGTGAGTAATGGAACGCAGCGATCCGCTCGCTGTCAGGGAGTACGCGCTCGAGAGTTCCGCCAGAATGGCCAGCGCCAGTACCGCAGCCCAGGATGCTTGTGAACTGCTGCCAAAGCGCAGCTTATCGCACAGGTGCGATTCGGGAAAGGAAATTGACCCGAACGCTGCCGGGATCTGATCGAGCGCCTTCCGTGTGCGCACCCACCTAGGCTAAGGATGTCTTGACAGCCTGTTCCGTGAAACAACCTCGAACAGGTGCAGCGAAGGTAGCACTGGCGGGGCTGCCGAAAATCTATCGCAGGGAAGGGATTCGGAGCCTGGACAGGCAAGCGCTTCGTCGAGTTGTCTCAACTGTCCGACGATGCGCCAGATGTTCAGATACTGAGGGCGGACATGATCTCGCCGAATGCACCTTCACGCCCAGGCAAGATGACCTTCTGAAACAGCGTCAACACACACTCGTCGATGTCGTCCGTCGCGGACAAACTCTTGCGCGACACCTCAATTGCGCGAAGTCCACGCGCACGCACGTACCGAGCCAGCTCGATTCCGTCGCGCCGCGCTGCTGCCTTACGACCTGAGGAATGTTCGAACCGATAGTGGCGCCCAGCGACCGCAACCTCGCAGAGTTTGTTCCTGCGCCGCATCCCATGGCGCTTCTCGTCCGAGACACTCACAGCCGTGCCGTCCGGGAATCGCAAGGTGGCAGGCTTCCCCTTGATCAGTGCGGGACCGAAGCGCTCAATCCGTTCGGCGATTGTCTCCCGCTTCAACCTGCCGAAATGTGCGATGAACTCGTCGCCTTCCGCTGGAAAGAGTTCGGCGCGCACTATGGTGGCAGGATCGAATATCGCAACGGAC
Source organism: Rhodococcus globerulus (assembly GCF_019334125.1). Lineage (NCBI taxonomy): Bacteria > Bacillati > Actinomycetota > Actinomycetes > Mycobacteriales > Nocardiaceae > Rhodococcus > Rhodococcus globerulus. Next base: position 578,996 of record NZ_CP079698.1, on the reverse strand, counting down.
GAGAGGTCTGCCGCGATACGCACAGACCATCCTGTCTCGGTGGGACTCTTCCAATTCATGATCCGCAGTATCCCACCGCGGCAGTGGCCAGACTGACATCACGGGTGCCACCGGCTCGCGGGTCTGATCATGGTTCAGGAGCCGACGCATGAAGATGGAATGTCGCGCCCTTCTCTAGTTCGTCCGCGGTGAAATCCGGTGACGTGAAACTCCCCGCGTAGGGCGCTGAACTGCTGACCGTGAGTGAGTAATTGCGTTGATTCGCGGGGATGGCATCGAAGCGCGCCACATACGTGCAGGTACCGGTGCCATCGGGATTCTGTTCCACGGAGTTGACTTCCAGCACAGACCTTGTCGATGCGGCGCCGCTTCCTCCATCAACGAATATCGTGTCGTTCGGCGCCACCGGGATTGTTCCGACGATGCACTGTCCGGAATCCGGATCGGCTCGTTCAGCGTCCCCGATGACGGTCACCACGGCGGTAAAGGTTTTCGGATCATCTGTCTTGGACACACAACCGGTCAGCGCCAACGTCCCGATTGACAGCAATACTGCAGCGTGTCTGCCCCTTCGCCCCATGGACTCACAGTAGACCGACACGAGCGGATGGAAGATTGATGTCCGAGAAAGTCTGAAAATCAGGGCACAGGCGGAAAATTAACGACTGCCCCGTCGAGCGGCAACTGGTCGGTGCGGTCGCCCTCGTTCGGTCCCTTGACGAGAGCGCCGGTATCTGCCGATCCGACAAACGTGAAGCTGTCGATCTCGTAGGGCACATTGTCGCCGGACAGCGGCACCGCCGCCCGTGACACATGGAAGTGCAGATGCGCTTCTGAGGTGTTGCCCGAGTTGCCGAGGTTCCCGATCACCTGACCCGTGGTCACCAGATCCCCTACATTCACAGTCGCCGACATCGGTTTCAGGTGGGCATAGAACGCATAGTTTCCGTTGCCGATGTCGATGATGACGTAGTTGCCACCCAATTGATCGAACGGCATTTCCTTCGGAACTTGTTGCGGCACTTGATCCTGCTCGCCCGACACGACAGCCACGACGGTGCCGTCGGCCACCGCCAGCAGAGGCGCGCCGTAGGCGAAGTAGTCCTCATTTTTCGATCCGTCACCACGAGACCTGCTGAGCGGGACTGCATCCGGGTCGATCCTCAGCCAGTCGACGGCAAATCGCTCGGTGCCGTTGATCCTGCCACCGACCGCCATCATCCCGGCGCGATGCTGCGAGAGCCCGCAGCAACCGTCCCCGACCACCCAACTGTCGCCGGCTAATGGAGGACCGATAACCACCGGCAAGTCTGTGCTGGTCATAACTGTTCCACCGAACTGCGCGACGTTATCGGGATATCGCGCAGCACTGGCAGCGTCCTCCGGCGTTGCTTGGCCGAACGTCGCAGTCAGTCGATGGGTCACTACGGATGGAACATCGTCAGGGCTCTCGTACTCGTCGTCGAGCACCATCAGCACAGTGCGCCCCACCGGGATCTCGGTGAACGGCGTCCAGGAAAAGTTACCTACCAGAATCGAACGCGCAGATACTTGGCCCTGATCGAGGGTCGATACGACGGTCCCGTCCGGTCCCCCGGCCAGCGTTTCGATCTTTGTGATGGTCGCGGGCCGCGGTGAGAAGTTCAGCACTTCGATCTCGTAGGCCACGTGCAGCATTCCGTCAGTCCCGGTGACAGGGATCGGATTCGGCCCGAGCGCCGAGATCACCAACGGCGACGTGACGTCGGTTTCGGTCGGATAGCCGCGCGGGATCCCCCCTCGACTGTCGATGGTCGACGTCGTGAGCACGGTCGGTCCGGTGGTGTCGATCGACGATGAACACCCGGCGATGACGAGGGTCATTACTGCGGCGGCGATTGCCCACCCTGCCCAAGGGCTGTGTGAAGTCGTCATGCGAACTCCAGAGCAGGCCCCTGCCCAGTGCGTCGGCCCAGTTGTTTCGAGCCTAGGCACGGAAGACCCTCTTTGTCCTGATTTTGTGGATCAGGACAAAGAGGGTCAAATCCTCGTGATCAGGCGCCTACGTACGACGCGAGATGCTGGCCGGTCAGGGTTGAGCGATCGGCGACAAGATCGCTCGGCGTGCCCTCGAACACAATCCGTCCACCGTCGTGACCGGCACCGGGACCAAGATCGATAATCCAGTCTGCATGTGCCATGACCGCTTGGTGATGCTCGATGACGATAACCGACTTCCCGGAGTCGACGAGTCGATCCAGTAGTCCGAGCAGCTGCTCGACGTCAGCCAAGTGAAGGCCTGTGGTCGGCTCGTCGAGGACATACACGCCGCCCTTTTCGGCCAGGTGCGTGGCAAGCTTGATGCGCTGACGTTCACCACCCGACAGCGTCGTGAGGGGCTGGCCGATGGTGAGGTAGCCGAGCCCCACATCCACGAGTCGCACCAGAATCTTGTGTGCGGCCAAGGTTTTAGCCTCACCGTCACCGAAGAACTCTTCAGCCTCGGCGGCCGACATCGCTAGAACCTCGCTGATGTCCTTCCCTCCGAATTTGTACTCCAGGACATCGGCCTGGAACCGCTTCCCCTCGCACTCCTCACACACCGTCGCAACGCCGGCCATCATCGCCAGATCGCTGTAGATGACGCCGTTGCCGTTGCATGTGGGGCAGGCGCCCTCGGAGTTGGCGCTGAACAGCGCCGGCTTCACACCGTTGGCCTTCGCAAACGCCTTGCGGATGGGGTCGAGCAGACCGGTGTACGTTGCAGGGTTGCTCCGACGCGAACCGCGGATCGCGCCCTGATCGATCGACACCACTCCCTCCCGCTTCGCGAGCGAGCCATGGATCAACGAACTCTTCCCGGACCCGGCGACGCCCGTCACCACAACCAGCACACCGAGTGGCACATCGACGTCGACGTTCTGCAAGTTGTGGGAGGTTGCGCCACGGATTTCCATTGCGCCCGTTGACTTTCGCACGCTCGCTTTTAGTGCAGCTCGGTCGTCGAAATGACGTCCCGTGACCGTGTCACTGGCCCGCAAGCCGTCGACGGTGCCCTCGAAGCAGACAGTTCCGCCCGCGGCACCGGCGCCGGGGCCGAGATCGACGATGTGATCGCCGATAACGATCGTCTCCGGCTTGTGCTCGACGACAAGGACCGTATTTCCCTTGTCACGCAACTGCAGCAGTAGGTCGTTCATGCGCGCGATGTCGTGGGGATGAAGGCCCGTCGTGGGTTCGTCGAACACGTACGTGATGTCGGTGAGCGAGGACCCTAGATGGCGAATCATCTTGGTGCGCTGAGCTTCACCACCGGACAGTGTCCCGGACGGCCGGTCAAGGCTCAGATAGCCCAGTCCGATCTCCACGAACGAGTCGAGCGTTTCACCGAGCGTCGTCAACAAGGGCGCCACTGACGGTTCTTTCAAACCGCCGACCCACTCCGCGAGATCGCTGATCTGCATCGCACACGCATCAGCGATGTTGATGCCTTTGATCTTCGACGATCGCGCACCCTCACTCAGCCGTGTGCCATCGCACTCGGGGCATGTGGTGAACGTGATTGCCCGCTCAACGAACGCCCGAATGTGCGGCTGCATCGCGTCGACATCCTTGGACAGGAACGACTTCTGGATCTGCGGAATCAGTCCTGTGTACGTCAGGTTGATTCCTTCGACCTTGATCTTCGTCGGTTCTTTGTAGAGCAGGTCGTTCAGTTCCTTCTTGGTGTACTTCTTGATCGGCTTGTCGGGATCGAAGTAGCCGCATCCCCGGTAAATCCGGCCGTACCAACCGTCCATGCTGTAGCCGGGAACAGTGATCGCACTATCGTTGAGCGACTTGGTGTCGTCGTACAGCGCTGTCAGGTCGAAATCGTTGACCGAGCCGCGCCCCTCACAACGCGGACACATTCCACCGGTGATGCTGAAGGTCCGCCGTTCCTTCGTCTGACGGCCACCGCGCTCCACGGTGAGCGCACCCGCACCGGAGGCTGACGCGACATTGAACGAAAATGCCTGGGGCGAACCGATATGCGGCTTACCGAGACGACTGAAGAGAATACGAAGCATCGCGTTCGCGTCGGTGGCAGTACCTACCGTCGAGCGAGGGTCGACGCCCATCCGTTGCTGATCGACGATGATCGCCGTGGTCAAACCGTCGAGCACGTCGACGTCCGGCCGCGCCAGAGTCGGCATGAACCCCTGAACGAAGGCGCTGTACGTCTCATTGATCATCCGCTGCGACTCCGCGGCGATGGTGCTGAACACCAATGAGCTCTTGCCCGAACCCGAGACACCGGTGAAGACCGTCAGCCTGCGCTTGGGAATTTCGACGCTGATGTCCTGGAGGTTGTTCACGCGCGCGCCCTGCACGCGGATCAGGTCGTGGGTGTCCGCAACATGTAGCTCTCGCTCCGCCATTTCAGCCGTGCTCATCATGTCTCCATCTCTCAGGTGAGGGCCACCCACACAGTGTCGCCCTGTGTGGGTGGCCGCGGTTCTCTTCAGTTGACTCAGCGGAGCTCTTGGATGCGGATCAAGTTGCCTGCTGGGTCGCGGACGGCGCAGTCCCGAACACCGTACGGTTGCTCGGTCGGCTCCTGGACGACGTCGATGTCGCCGGCCTGCAGCCGCTCGAAAGTACCGTCGAGATCCTTGGTGGCCAACAGAATACCGGCATAGGTGCCCTTGGCCATCATTTCGACGATGGTGCGACGCTCCTCGTCGGTGATACCCGGATCGACGGCCGGGGGATGCAACACGATCGACGTGTTGGGCTGGTCGGGCGGGCCGACGGTTATCCAGCGCATCCCGTCGTAGCCGACGTCGAGGCGGACCTCGAAACCGAGCAAGTCGCGGTAGAAGGAAAGGGCGGCCTCCGGGTCGTCCTGCGGAAGGAAACTCGATGCAATGGTGATGTCCATGAATGTCACGCTATCTGCGGCTGGGGGCCGGCGCTTCTCGATTCCTGATCGGTCTTGTCACCTGTTTCGACACGCAGGACGGCATGCCCTCGGTCACGCCGGCAGCCTCGTCTCGATAGACGCTCGGTGGGACGCCGACCAACTCGGTGAAACGAGTGCTGAAGGTACCGAGCGATGAACAGCCAACGGCAAAACACACCTCGGTGACACTGAGATCACCGCGACGCAGCAGCGCCATGGCGCGCTCGATGCGCCGCGTCATCAGATAGGAATACGGCGGCTCGCCGTACGCCAGCCTGAACTGGCGACTGAGGTGCCCGGCCGACATGTTCACTCCGCGGGCAAGCGCCTCCACGTCCAGGGGTTGCGCGTACTCCCGGTCGATCCGGTCACGAACACGCCGAAGAAGCGCGAGGTCGCGCAGTTGTTGCGAAGTCGCGGGTCTACTTGTCACAGGTTCGATCGTGCCATGTCCGCGCACGTTCTCGCCGATTTCCGCGGGGAAGCGAACAATGATTTGGTCAAGCTGACACGGCTTCCGGCACGCTGAAACGTGTGCTCACTGTTTGCAAACTGTGTTAGCTCCGAGGCACCTACGACCGCAACATGGCCACAAACGCAGCAATGTTCGTGACCACGCGATCAGCCTTCTCCTGCTCGGTGAGATTTTCCTGATACCGGTTGCCTGCCGACGGCCGCCGCTTGTTGCGCGCATACAGCGGACAGGCCAGGTCAGTGCACATATAGGTGCCGATTGTGTCGCCGCGTCGGCCGGCCTCACCGATCTTGGCGGCGGTCAGCAGTGATACTCCCCCGCTGCCGTGCGTCGTGAGGCAAATCGTGCACATTTGCGCGCGACCTGATTTGCCGGTTTGGTATCGGAGGGCGATGCCGACTAACTCGTCGCCCTGCGGGATCACCAGATATCCCCGCCCGGGCATGGTCGGATCGTTCCAACCGAAGAAATCCAGGTCTTCCCATGGGCGCTTCTCGAGATCCCGTGGCACCGGCAATCGTTTTGCGTCGCCTTTCGAACAATTCACGAACGACGCGCGAATTTCGCGTTCGGTGAGCGGCAGCACGGTGGAACTCCATTTCGACAGTTGAATCAAGCCGAACCGACGCTACTCACGATCGTTACCTCGCGCAACGTATTTTCCGGGCTACGCGATCTAATCCGTCTCGAGGTCGACCACCAAGAAATCCTCCCGGCGTGGCCCCCACTCCCGGTCTGTTAGTTGATAGGAACGCAATCCCTGCGGCGGGTGCGCCAACTCGTAGAACTGTTCGGTCCCGGAAACGAACTGCATCGATGCCCACCCCCAGCGCGAACCGTGCGGTTGCCGCGGATCAGGCTGCATATCCGAAACGATGGACACGAGTCGAAGTCCACGAACAACTCCTGTAGCAACGGCGTCCGCGTCGAAATCCTGCCAGGCCTGCGACGCATTCGAATTCTTCCGCATCGTGCCCGCACGTAGATGCAGCGCACCGGATACCTCGATCTGCGACGGAATCGGTAGATCAGCGTTAAACGTGAACTGTAGATTGCCCGCACCGCCGATCGAAGGTTGTTGTACCACATCAATATCCGGGTCTGCAGTCAACCGCCGCACTATCGGATTCGAACTTCGGCGAACGTCCGCGACACACGACCAGGTCGGCTCCAACGCAGCCCACCTCCGCGGACTGTCAGGGTTCCACGACAATCCCCAACGGATGGTTTCTCCCAGCTTCGGCGGCACAAACCACCGAAACCGTAACCAGTCGATCACTACCGGAGTGTTCATGCCTGACCGTACCAAGCAGCGTTCTCAGAAAAGCGTCAATGCCGCTCCGGCACCGACCAATTCGCGTTCAACCCGTGGACCCTCGAGCTCACGATGCTGCGACGGTCCCGCCAATCCATGACGCTCCACCAGCGGTTCGACGCGCTTCTTGAGCCAACTCTTGTACTCCGGCGTGACGTAGGCACCGCGTCCGTAAAGTTCGCGATACCGGCGGATCAGCGCGGGATGCTCTTGGGCCAGCCAGTTCAGGAACCATCCGCGCGTACTGCCGCGAAGGTGCATCGGAAAGACCGTCACGCCGGTGGCACCGGCGTCGGCGAGTGCGGCAAACAGTTCGTCGAGGTGCTGGCTCGAATCTGTGAGGAACGGGATGACCGGCGCGACCATCACGTTGCACGAGAATCCGGCGTCGGTGATTGCCCGGATCATCTCCAGTCGAGCGCGCGGCGATGGTGTGCCAGGTTCGATCTGCTTCTGTAAGACGGGATCGTTGATCGCCAGCGACACTCCGATGCCGACATCGACCTGGGTGGCAGCCATTTTGAGCAACGGCAGATCTCGGCGCAGCAAAGTCCCTTTCGTAAGGATCGAAAAGGGCGTACCGGATTCTGTCATCGCTCGAATGATGCCGGGCATCAATCGGTATCGGCCTTCGGCCCGCTGATACGGATCGGTGTTGGTGCCCAGCGCTACGGGTTCACGCTTCCATGACTTTCGCGCTAATTCCTTGCGCAGAACCGCCGCAACGTTGGTCTTCACGACAACTTGCGAATCAAAGTCCCGGCCGGCGTCGAGGTCGAGGTACTCATGGCTCGACCGCGCGAAGCAGTACCGGCACGCATGGGAACAACCGCGAAACGCATTGACCGTGTAGTTGAATGGCAACGTCGATGCTTCCGGCATCTTGTTGAGCGCACTCTTACAGAGCACTTCATGGAACGTGATGCCCTCGAACTCAGGCGTCTGCACCGAGCGGACCAACCCGGCTCGCTCGAGCCCGGGCAACGCTCCGTCGTCTGCATCCAATGCCTGACCCGACCACCTCATAACCCCAAGTCGAACACTTGTTCTATGCTATGTCAAGATGAACCGTGGAAGCGACCCGTGCTTCACCACGGTCGATCAGTTGTTGGCAGAATCAACGCCATGTCCAACAGAATCAACATCTCGTCCGGTTCCGAATGGGAACCGAAGATCGGTTACTCCCGCGCCGTCCGCATCGGCAATCAGGTTGCGGTTTCAGGCACCACCGCCCCCGGCGAAACCCTGAACGATCAGACCCGTGCCGCACTCGACACCATCAAGGCCGCTCTCGAAGAAGCCGGCGCTTCGCTCGACGATGTCATCCGCACCCGCATGTACCTGCGCGACATGTCGCAGTGGGAGCAGGCCGCACTCGCTCACGGTGAAGTATTCGGCGACATCCGTCCGGCTACGACAATCCTCGAGGTCAGCTCGTTGATCGACCCCGCTCTACTCATCGAGATCGAAGCCGACGCAGTTCTGAGCTGACTGCAGTGCTGAGCTGACTGCAGTTCTCAGCTGATTGCCAACCCGGCAATCATGAATCGGTTCAACTACTGTGAGCCGATGAAATCGAGCCGAATCGTGACCACAGCGATCGCACTGAGTTTCACATTCGCTCTACTCTTGCCCGGATCCGTAGCTGCGGATCCGGGCAAGAATCTATCCATAGCCTGCGGAACTCCACTGACTGCCGGCGAGGTCGAAAGAATTGCGTACCTCAGCGACGTATCGACGCTGCACGGAGAAGGCCTCGAACGCTTGGAGTCCGCAGTCGAGCGGCATCACCAAATCACCACAATCCTTGTATCACATCATGATTGGCGCGGACTCTTCTCGATCGGTCTCGATGCCGTCGAACATGAGGCAGTCATGCCCCTGCAGCGCGATCCGGCCGCATTCACCAACAGATCCTGGTCAAATTCAGTCAGTTACGAACTATTACGCCGCTATCTGACCAATATCCACGCCGAATTCACCGGCGCTCCTACCGATCCCGCATGGAGCAACTATTACTTGTTGACGCGCCAATGCGACATCAGTCCCGCGCGCGTCGCCATGGCAGGCTACAACGCACACCTCACAGTCGATCTCGCCTACACCGTGGCCACCGCTACCACCCAGCCCGTCGATATCCCCGATTTCTACAAGATCGTCGATTCCATCGCGACAAAAGGCGGTTCGATAGTTTCCGACACCAAAGCCGAATACGGCGCCGACTTGGGCCCACTATGGCGGTTCTACTTCGTCGGTGAGGGGCTCGATCGGCTGACCGGAAACTCCGAACCGTCCCAGCTTCTGCTCAGGGCCGCCGACAGTGGATACAACACGATCACGTTGACCAACGGTTTTGCACTGCAGAACCCGTATACGAAGGCCGGCACCGAACAGGAGATCGACGCACTGTGGCGCACTACCGACGTCGCGCTCGACGCGCTCGCACGCCTTGGCGGCCTGTGACGCCGCGACCGACATGACGATCAATCGGACATGCCTGCGACAATGGAGCCATGACGGGCTACACCGCGCGAATCTCGGTACCGAACCCAGCCATGCGTGCGGTACGAGATCTGTTGCGGGGACCGGCAATTGTATGTTCCGGGGAATCCTCCATCCGCGATGCCGCTGCACTGATGACCGAAGCCGGGCGTCGAGCCGTCGTAATTCCCACAGATGCAAGCACTTACGGAATCTTCACGGAGGGCGATCTGCGCAGCCGAGTTGTTGTCGGAGGAATCGACAGCGCTCGCCCGGTCTCCACGGTGATGACGCCGTCTGCCGTGACGGTTGATCCTGATCGACTCGGAGCCGACGCTGTCACAGACATGCTCGAACACGGATTGCGCCACCTTCCCGTCGTCACGGCGTCCGGCGAACTTCTCGGTGTGCTCGAACTGAGCGACCTTCTGACGTCGGCAACAAATCAGGGCTTCGAACTTCGCGCCGCCCTTGCGACTGCCAAGACCGACGTCGAACTTATTGCCACGGCCCGAGCTGTACCTGAGCTGGTCACCGGCCTGGTCGACGCACGGGTCTCACCCATCGACATCAGCGGCACATTGTCGGTCTTGATCGACGTGACGGTGCGGCGCGCAATCGAACTGGTGGTGGGCGGCGACGAACACCCGGACTTTGCCTGGCTGTCACTCGGCAGCGCGGCCCGGCGCGAGGCTCTGCCGTCGTCGGACATCGACAGCGCGTTGGTGTGGGGCGGAGAGTCGCACCGCGAAGGTGCGGATGCGGCGCAGCGGATACACGAGATTCTCGACCGGTGTGGATTCCCTCGCGACGCGCAGAACGCGGTCGCAACTCAGGCACGATTCGCACGTACGCTCCCGCAGTGGCGCCGCGCCTTACGCAAGTGGGTAGCCAATCCCTATCAGGACCAGGCCCTCGTCATGCTGTCGATGCTGGCAGACGCCCGCGTTGTTGCCGGAGATCCTGCCCTCGATCCGAGGCCCGAAGCCTTGGATCAGTTACGCCTCAACCCGGCCGTCATGCGACTACTACTTCGAGAAGCCGTGGGCGAGAAGGCAAAACTACATTCGTTGAGGGACGTGGTGACACGCCGTACCGGTACCGTCAACCTGAAATCCACAGCTGTGCAACCGATCGTGAATATCGCACGCTGGGCCGGCACGTCCGTAGGCGCACGTACGAGCACCACCGTCGAACGCCTGAAGGTTGCTGCCGACACCGGTTTCCTCCCCGCCGACGACACGCGGGTGCTCATCGAGTCTTTCGAGGTTCTCCAGCAAATCCGAGTCCGTCACCAGACGGATCAGTTTGCCGCCGGCATGATGCCCACCGACGAGATCGTGGTCGCGGACCTCACTCCCCTCTCGCGCAGCCTGCTCGGCAATGCGGTGAGAGAAGTAGCCGGGGTGCAACGCCGACTCGAGTACGAGGCATCAGCATCCGCGCTACCGGATATCGAACCCTAAATACAGTCGAACTGCACAAACGCCGAATGTGTCCGGAGCGCAATCGCTCCGGACACATTCAGAAGTGTTCAACCACAAGGGTGGTTAGACGGACAGGCTCTGTCCCGGGAAGATCAGGTTGATGTTTGCGACCTGACCTGCAAGAGCGTCCAGCGAGATGCCGTGAGCTGAAGCGATCGAAGACAAGGTGTCGCCGACCTGGATCACGTAGTTGCCGCCGGTAGTGGCAACAGGAGCGGATTCGACGCTGGCCTCAGCCGTGACGGGTGCAGAAGCCTCCTGGTAGGTGGCTGCGGTGGTTCCGCCGGTCAGGTACTGGCCGCACACGGGCCATGCGCCGACGCCCTGGCCTTCGAGAACGTTCTCGGCGACGCGGACCTGCTCGGACTGGCTTGCGTTGGCAGCGTTGCCCGATCCGCCGTATGCCTCCCACGTGCTCTGCGTGAACTGCAAGCCGCCGTAGAAGCCGTTTCCGGTGTTGGCTGCCCAGTTTCCGGAAGACTCGCAGTTCGCGACTCCGGACCAGTCGTGGCCGGCTGCGGAGGCGGTGCCGGTGCTCATCGCGAGCGGGATGGCTACTACTGCGCCGGCTGTTGCAACTGCGCCGAGGGCGCGCTTGAAAGTAATGCTGGTCATCAGGTAAATCCTCTCCGCTACCGCGGACGACATCGGACCTGGCACATGTGTGCCGTATCGAACGACTCGCCTGTTTCACTCCTGCCCCGCGAAGGTTTGGGGAGTACCGGACCCGCGGGGCAGAAGCACGCAGTTGCGGGCCGGTGTTTGTCCGGCTGTTTCGGACTGCCAACGACGCTAGGCGATGGTCACGGAAAGGTCACGGGGCAATTTTTTGGCACGCCCGTATCATTAGCCCGCCCGAAATCGGCAGAAAATTGCAGGTCGGAGGTTTGATTCGAGCTTCAACCATACCGATCGTTATCCATCCGTTACGTGACGACCATCACAGACTTTTTGTGACTCGCCGCACGGAAATCACGGCCTTGTTATCAAATTTGTGCATCGAGAACCGTCGCCAGGTCCTTCATCCACACCAAGAACTCTTCCGGATCACTGAACGCAACGCCGTCGACTGCGGCAACTTCAGGCGCAATGTCGACGCCGCCGACTACCAATGCGTCGCCGCCGAGCGCCAACACGGCCGCAAATGCCGGCAAGTCACCCCGGTCGTCACCCGCGTATGCCACCGCATCGACGCCAGCGGCCCGGATCGCCCGCTGCAATCCCGTCCCCTTGTCCTCGTCTACAGGAGCGCGCAACTCCTCGACGAGCTTGCCCGGCTCGCGGCGCAGCCCGGTCTTCGCTGCGACCTCACGCACCACATGCTCCACGAACGCCGCAGCGGCAACTCTCTCGCGTGCCTGCCGCCAATGCACAGCGACGGCAAGCCCCTTTCCCTCGACGTGAATCCCTGGGACGCCTGCGGCATCAATCATTCGCCGTAGTTCGGCCTCTGCCTCCGCAACCGCCGGCTGCCACTGCGCTACGGCCGGCAACACTCGAATTTCCCCGTCAACCCACGTCTCGACTCCGTACGAGCCCATGAGGACAACATTCTCGCCGGGCACCCGCTCACGAAGGAAAGAGACGGGACGACCGGAAAGCAAGCCCACCATTGCGAGATGACGTGACAGCGCGTCGAGTACCTCGGCGGCGCCCGGCAAGAGAGCGCTCGCGGCCGGATCGTCGACTATCGGAGCGAGAACCCCGTCGAAGTCCATCACCAATCCGGAACGGGTGGGATCGGACGCAAGTCGGGCAATAACGTCCGAAGCAGTTTTCATGGGTTCAGTCTCTCAAAGGTGTCGGCACACACGAACATGCACTCGACCAATTCATTCCGTTAGAGTCCTGAGAAGACGCTTACCAACTACGGGGGTAATGATGAGCGAGCTTTCTGTCGTCACCGACGACATCCGCACGTATGGCACTACAGCAGCAGAATCTGCCGGTCAGGTTGCCCACGCCGCGGTAATGGATCTGAACGCCAACCTCGCAGCCGTAGCACCGGCAGTCGGGCCCGTGGGACTCGAGTTCCTCGAAGCCTTCGCACGTGCACAGGCGACGCACACCAAAGACGTTGCGGCACTTGCCGTGTACTATGCCGGCACTGCTGCGACGGCCGGTGCGGCCGCGAGCACATACGACGGCACCGACCAGGCGGGCGCCGCCGACCTCCGACGTACCGCTGCCACCAACAGGGACCTTGCATGAGCACTCCGGACGACCCTACGACGGTTCTCGAGTTTCTCCAGGGCAGTGCGCTTGCACCCGTTCTCGGCCTGGAACTGCCCGAGCCCGTCGAGAACTCGGCGATTCCTGAATACCTCATGGCGCCGCCCACGCCGGAACTCCCGCAGGGCGCCGCCGATATGATCATGCAAGGAATTTCACTGCCGTCCCTGCCCGGCGTGGACCAACTGTTCACACCGCTGATCCAGCTTGCGCAGAGCCTCGGTTCGGGGGTCTTCAGTGGTGTTGATCCCGTCAACGCCCTCAGTTCGGCCAGTGCACTCATCGACAAGGCAGCCGGACTGTCCACACAGGGGCTTTCCTCAGTGAGCCAAACATGGAGCGGCGCAGGTAACCAGGCCGCTACACAGATCAACGAGGTAGCTCAACGCAGCGGATCAGAGCTCAGCGATCGTGGGAATGCAATCTCCCAAACCACTGCTGCAGCGGCGGAATCCGTGCAGCGTGGCAACGATCAATTGGCGACCATCGCACAATCATTTGCCTCGGCAGTGGTAGCGGCAGCGCCGATAGCGTTGACCCCGCCCGGGCAGGCCATGCTGCTCGCGGCAGCGGCAGAACACATGCAGGCGGCCATGGCAGCAGTAAATGCAACCCGCTCGGAAATGCTCGCACACAGCCACGATGAACTCCCTTGCCGGTTCGATCCCGGTTCCGGCACCACCAGTCAGCGATGCACTCGCTGCAGCTGGACCGCTCGCCCAACAAGCGTCACAGCTGCTTGAAGGCGCTACCGCTGGAGCTACACAATTACAGTCCGCCACCGGTGGTTCAGCAGCCGGCGCCACGCCATCCGGACCGGCGCAGACCAGCGCAGCGCACGCCGCAGCGGCATTGAACTCGGGCGTCGACAAACTCTGGGGCACTGGAAATCCGTTCGCCGCTTCGGGCGCAGGCGTGTCACACCAACTCGGAAGTGCGGGTGGTGCAATCGGGCCCGCAGCCACCACGCGCGCGGGCAGCGGAACGTTCGGAGCCTCCTCAGGTGGCGGTGGCATCGTCGGCCCTTCAGGAATTGCAGCGCTACAACCCCTTTCGTCGACCAGCCAATCCCCTACCCCCTTTGCGCCGTCGGGAACTGCTGGTGGTGCAGTGACCGGCACGAGCCCAGGAGGCGCCATGATGGGTGGTGGAGCAGGAGCGATGGGTGGTGCCCGGGGGCAACAGGACAGTTCGAGGACCACACCGGGTTACCTGATCGAGGTATCGGACAACAACGCTGTCATCGGGGATCTCCCCATGGTCACTCCCGCGGTGATCGGATCAGAAGATCCCGACCAGGCATTGTTCACCGGGCTCTGAGACAACCCACACACTCGACGGGTACGTGCACACTACGTTCGAGAGACGTTGAGCCAGCGGGTGACTGGAGTCGATTTTGTCCGATATGAGTAACACTGGCGAATGTGTGGGCGATTGAATCCGTGAATGGTCGTCCAAACGAGAGCAGGAGTGTGCATATGGGTTCCATCGACATTCTCAATTGGCTTCACGAGGGAGCAAGTGCCGGAGACCCCATCAGGGGTCCGCTTTACGTAGTGGCGTTCATCGCGATCGGACTGGTCAGCGTACTGAGCGGCGGAGCCGTGATCTAGGCGTACCTGGCAGTTGATCGTCGGTGTGAGGAATTTGGGGTCACGAGCGTCGGGGGTCGAGGTCCACACGGTCAGCCTTGTATCAGTCAGCCTTCGACGTACTCGACTGATAGACCTCCCCCTGACGCATTCCTTCGCAGCGAAGACGGCGATCACCAACGCCGCAATCGGGTCTAGAACCAGCCGAACAGGCTGTTGAGCACAAGGCCCATCGGCAGGACAGTCGAGAGATATGTAAAGCGAAGTGTCTGCTTCGAATCTGCAACCGCCGACGCCGAGCCGAGGTCGCGGTGCGTCGACCGACACATACGAAGCCAACGCGAAAGCGAAGATACTGCGCCATCAGCAACATCCGTCAGTATCAGTACCAACGAGACCGATCACATCCTCGAGAGCGCGCCCGATCCGTGGATCAGTAGGTTCATATCCACCTGGGCCTGGCTTGTAATTACCATAGTCAGACCCTAGGATTCTGACTATAGAAAGCACAAGTCAGATGTCAGCCGAACTACGGGAGCCCTCGATATGACTGTCACCACCACGACATCGCACAGCGCCACTTTCGAGGCGAGCTGGAAGAGTTTCGACGGAATCCATGGTGGCCTCGTCGTCGCGAGCATGATCCGAGCAGCAGTCGACGCCACCGGCGCCTCGCCTGCCGCGGTCAGCGCACACCTCGATCGGCCGGTCCCACCCGGCGTAGCCGCCCTGACAGTCGATGACGTGCATGGCGGCCGTACCGTCAGTTGCCGGGTCGCACTTGCCGATTCCGCTACCGCGCTCGTTCGTCTCGCGCGCGATGTCGGCCACACAGTCCGGACGACCTCATCAGTCGCACCGGCCTCTGACGACCCGTCGACTCTGCCACGCCTCGAGATACCGATCGACTTCGTACCGTTCTCACAGCATCTCGACATTCGCCCGATCAACGCCGCCCGACCGTTTGCAGGTGGCGACTCCCCCGAGTTCGATGTCTGGATTCGTTTGCTCGACAATCTCGATTTCACGACGACAGAGCGCTCTGCAGTCCTACTCGACGCATTGCCGCCCGGGCTTTTTGCGACCCTGACGATGCCTGTTGCAATTCCCACCGTCGAATTCAGCGCACATTTTGCTCCCACCACACCGTCGGATTCACCGTGGCACCGCCTGCGCCATCGCACCGTGTGGGCAACAGACACGCTGTGCGTCGACGAGACCGAATTATTCACCGCAACAGGCGAACTCGCGGCCCAGGCGAGACAGCTGCGTCGGATACTGAACTGAGAGCCGGACCTGACCGACTTCGGCGCAACACTGCTCTGATTGACCTGGTTTTGCTACGAGCCGTCCTCGAACTGGTACCACGGGCCGCCGACATTGATGAGCGAGAGCAAAAATCGCGTGCCACCGGGTAGCTTCACCAGCCATGCCAGCTTGGCCGCGACGATAACCAACAAATCCGGTGCGGCGACAACAACGATTCGTGTCGTACGCCAGGTACGGAAAGGCCACCATGCGAAGTACGGGCCGAGCAGAACAAACATTGCAACCACGGCGCCCACTGGAACGACGTATCGGTGAGGGTCTCGTCACGAAAGGTCTAGTGCTGGGTAAACAGCGGAAATCACCTAACCTACGCGACACTCGGAAGCGATGGAAACCAATTCGGGAGCCTGGCAGATCAGTAACCCAGCGACCCAACTTCTCCAATCCGAGAGCTCGGACTCGCCTTGCCACGACTGCAGTCCGGGTGAAGGATGGGCGCGACACCTAATTTCCCGCCTGCTGGAGGGCACCGTAATGAATCTCGTTCGCCGACTGGCCATCTGCTCGTCCGTAGTGATCGGTTCGGCTCTGGCGCCGGTAGCCGCGGCCTCCGCTGCAGTCACCGTTCCGTTCCAGATCGATCCGGCTCCGTACGGGAACCCGAATGGCAGCTTCGACGCACCCGCGGTCCGCTGTGTGGCCGTGGTCGGCGAACAAGCGGGCACGCTGAGGATCACCGGAGGCAAAGAAGGCCGGTGGGGGTGCCTGCTCTCGTCGGAAGTGCGCTGGTTGAACTTGTCGACCGGGACGTCCGGAACCGCCCGACTGTCTGACGGACTGCACGGATACCCGGCCGAAGCGACCCTGCAGACCGGCACCGGGCAAATCGCAGTCGCGGTTCTATCTACGGCCGGAACGATTACCCCTGGTGTCGCAACCTTTTTCGTTCCGTAGGTGATCGCCACACTCTGAGCCGCCGGACCCCGATATCCAACGGGCGCAGATTTACAGCCATGCACCTCAACGATTCCGCAGACGGGTCTCGCGGCCTGAAATAGTGATGTCCCCCGCGGGTTGCGGTCCAGCGCTTTTCGAGCGCTGGACGCTAGTCTGCTCGGCAAACTCTTCAATTCAGATCGTTATCGCAATTCACAGGACCGATGGACGGACTCGGGCGCTTTGCCGGCCCGTTGCTTGTCGTCCGAGCCGGGCGCAGACCGCGTCTATTCCACGTCGTGCGAGACCGGCCGGATCGCCAGGCCTTTCCATGAGCGTCCTTAACAGTTCCCGCTCGAAGTTCGCGTGGTTCCACAAGCCGCTGTCAGCGGTCGGGCCGGGATGCTCGACGTAGGTGACGGTAAACGGTGTGGTCATGGTGTCCACAATGCACAGGCAACAGAGAGGAACTCGTCGCCACGGGCGTAGCCGTCATCTTCGAGTAGGTCTACGAGTGCATGGTTGAGCGCCACAGCGCATCTCTGAACACCTGCATCTCTGACCACCCAAAGATTGGCAGCATGGGTGTATCCGGTCTACCTGAGATAGGATCACTCATAGTTCCTCGTCAAGCCGCGGCAACGAACTGTCTTCATCAGCCATTGCAATATTGCAACGGCCACGCCTAGACAGGTAGGACAGCCATGCCCCTTACGAAGAAATTCTCGGAAAAGTACAACGACGCACTGATCGCATTGGCCACCGCTACCCATCGCCCCGCCAACGTGGTCAACCTTGCCGGTGACTACGCCATCCGCGTCGACCTCGAATACAACCGCTACGTCCTGGCAACCAACACCGGCCGGGGCCTCTCGGACGAGCCCGATACAAGTGGATCCTGGACGGTTCGTGTCTTTCAAACCAACATCGAGTCGATACCGGACACACTGCTCGGCGAGGCTGCAGACCCATGGCTCGTAGACGCGTTCGATTCCGCACTCACCCGCCTCGAAGCCGACGGTAACAAGATTGTCGCGGACGCAGACTTCGGTGACATGGCACGGCCTGATGCAACCGCATCAACCGCATCAACCGATGTCATGGCACCAGCTCAAGCCGGGTCGTCAGTCGTGTCGCTCAGCTGAGAGATCGCGGCCAGAATCGAATTCTCGGCTTCCAGCAAGAAATCGTTCGATTCCAACGAGCGTGATTCCGTCATCGATCACCTCAGTGCTGGGCCCATGTCGGTGTGGGCATCGAGTTGCCTTCATGGTTCCAAAACTTCTGTTGCGGAGGAGCATTGGGCAGGACTGAACCGATAAGCGGCACTTTGCCATTCAACGGGCACTTGCCATTCAACGGGCACTTCTCCGTGAGACTGCCGTCCGGTCGGGCGAAATCGGGAAACACACCCGCCCGGACACGCTACGGAGACCCCGACGGTCGATCCGCTCTCGAAGCCATCGAACAACGTTCGAGCGATAACCCCTCAGAGATTTGGACCTGCCAAGATTTGGACCTGCGAACCCGGCCTAGGATCAGCGAGATACGGCGTTAGCCGCAAAAACCGGCCAGCGTGTTGTTTCGGCCACCCGCTCAGCCGATATCCACGGTCAACTCTTCTGATACGGGATGCCCGAATATCTTGGCGGCGATTCCTAGCGCGGGTTCCGGCGTGTTCACGGTGGAACTGCCCGAGGCAATGTCGCCGCTATGAGCGAACGGGATGTCGATCGCCGTCATCGCGTTCGCGAGATGAAGGGATGTACGAGCGCCCGTCTAAGCATCCACGTTATTTAAATCTACATCGGCCAACACAGATAATTCGCATGCCCGAAAGAGCAACAACTTAGGCAAGACCTTTCCCGAAAAGACTGATGCACGCCCTGAACAGCTGAAATGCAGGAAACTCCGGAGGTCAGCCGGTGCCGACTGGGCCAAATCTACACCCGTAGATATAGATTTTATGGTCACAGATGTTAAGGTCGCGTGACAACCCATTACGATCAGCCGATTACGATGAGGAGGTTCACCGTGACTTTCGAACGTCAACCGCCCTCACTGCGCGGCGTGTACGGGATCTCGGTGATGTCGGAGTTATCCGGCATCGGACCGCAGACCTTAAGGCTCTACGACCGAAGAGGGTTGTTGACCCCGACGCGCACCGATGGCGGAACCCGCCGCTACAGCGAAGCGGATCTGACCACGCTACGTCGCATTAGCGAATTGATCGCCAACGGAGTGAACTTGGTCGGAATCGGATTGATCCTCTCACTCGAGGCCGAGAACGCAGCTCTTGCGACGCGGATCAATCAGATGCACTAATCGGCCGACGCTCAGCTTTGATTGTCGAGACCGGCGACATCAGCTGGGAGTGACGTCGCGGGGCTGCTGATACTCCCGAAGTCAACATCGGCAACAACTTGTTGCCGAGAGCCTCAAGGTAACGGAGGGCAGAATCGAAAGCGTCGACGAGCCTTTGGTGTGTCGCTTCGGCGAGACGTTGATCCGATACGCCGTCGATTTCGGCCTGAAAGAATCGAACCAACGGGGCCGAACTAGGCGCCCCCCTGCCTGATGGGGCGCCGGCCACGCATCCATCAGGCAGAGAGCAGCGAAACTGCTCTGCCACAACATTTCCCAGCGAAGCACTTCCCATATTCGGCGTTACTCGTTACCAACCGGAACCTCGCGGAGGACCACCCTTCTCGCCAACTCGAGCACGGACACGTTCATCTCCTGCGAGAGCGTTCGAAGCATCTGAAACGCCGCTATGCCATCGACGTCGAAACGTTCCATGAGCATGCCCTTGGCTTGGCCGATCAGATCACGTGAGGCCAGCGCACTGCGAAACTGCTCACCGCGACGTGCACTCGAAAGCGCAATGGCCGCATGGGTAGCCAGATTGATCGCCTGCTCCTCCGTTTCGGCGTCGAACCCGCCGGCATTGTCCGAGAACAGGTTCAACGCGCCGAGTTCGTCGCCATCGGTATAAAGCTGGATCGACAACACAGACCGAACCGGAGTCTGCTCCCGCACCGCAGTCATAAACGCGGGCCACCGCGGATCCGAAATCACGTCGACTATCCGCACCGTCTGACGAGACCAGATCGCATCGAAACACGGCCCCTCACCGTGCTCGTGCTGCAATTCGTCGAACCGCGTCGGCACTCTACCGGTCGCTGCAGCCGACTCGAAATGCTCAGGACGATGGCGGCGCACCAAGGTGATCCCCGCATGATCGACACCACGGAGCAGTTTCACCGCAGCCTCGGCGACCTCCTCGAGCACCTCCGACGGTGACATAACACCACCGGTAAGCGTTCCGTGCACCGTCCGCGCCACCTGCGAAATCCGCCCATAAACATCCAGAACCGACTTCTCCGATGTCTCCACTGCCATTCTTCCTTCCACCCGCAGTGTCACCATAAAAATCATCTACGCGCAGGTCGGAGCGCCGACTCCCGACCGGGATCGAAGAATACTCGAACTCCCAGCCCACTCCATCATCCGGTCCGACGAACTGCCGGCACATAGTGAGCCCGCCACATATGGCGATCGACGAATGCCACCGGTGCCGGGCACCCGAGAACACACCGCCGCGAGTCTTACCGCACAGTCGAGCGTCTCACCCAGTATCGGCCGCGCCGGATCCCGCAGCCTTGTCGATCGCCCATATCGACTCCGAAGGACCGCACATCCGACTGCACTAACTCGCCGCAGAGGAGACCCGGCCCCTGGCACCGCTCACCTCTCACAGTCGATGTGTCAACTACAGCGAGTGGCGTCGACATTCGGCTACTGCCGACAATCAATGCCGAACCTATGACTGCGCAAGCGATTACGCAGCGACTACGTTCCCAATTGCGAGTGTTTCACCAGATAACGTTCCGCTGTATCGGTGAGCCGGAAACATCTGACCCGCTGTGGAAATTGGGGTCCACCGCCAGCTCCGCAGCAGACTCTTCCTACTCAGTGAAACTGTCGGATAATCCATTGCGCAACACGTTTCTCGCCCCAATCTCGATGTGCACTGCACGACCGGCAGGGCATCAAGCAGCACCGCTCCAATGTCACTGCAGACGTTTCAGGCACAATCTGCGACCCGGAGCTCATCAATCGACAGCAATAAATCTATCCCGTAAGACACAGATTTCACGGAAGGGGAAGGGGAGGTTTCGCCCCCCAAATGCGACATAAACAAGCATTTCATCTGGCAACGGCCCAAAAACTGGTGATGCAAACCATGTTTTCGCCTCCAGTTTCGCCCGTCCAGGCTTGCCAATTATCTACTTCTCCTGGTATAGATTTAGAGCGCCTGAAACTGCACATACTGCCGCTACTGCACACTTGGCTTCAGGAGGACGATGACAGCGATCGACATCCAGTCCGCTCGGCCCGGCGCGATCAAACCCCGGAAGTTCAACTGTGAACACCGGGAGCTCGAGTTCCGGATCGCCCCGATGTTCGGGGACCCTATGAGGAAGGAATTGGCCGCAAGCATCGGCTGAACAGACAGAGACGATCTTTGGCGATGATGCCGCAACTGCACGCACACATTCGCGCGAACAGTTCGACATCTCAAGAGAGGAAGACGTATGTCCGATTCACGATACCGGGACTGAGCACTGACGACGGCGCGAACGTGGCTGCAGTGCTGCAGATACGGCTGAGCGCATACAACCATCCACACCGCACCGCAGGCTTACTCAGAAGACTTACTCATCAGCCAAGAGTCAGCCGACAAAGCGCGCCAAGACTGAACCCGCCGTTGTACGGCGTTCAGCCGGATAGCTACCGGCGATAAGTGAGGAGAACTCCGGAACCGTGACGCAACGCGAACATCGCATCTTCCAACGGCAGCAACGCTTGTTGCCGGGTTCGATCATGGCAGAACATCGCTCGGCGCCGCAGCGATCACTTCCTTCTAACAGAACGACATCAATGGAGGAATTCACACAATGAGCGCAATAACCAAAGCAATGTACAAACCGCTTTCCCTCGCAACGAGCGTGATTGGTGGAATCGCCGCTGGAGCGGTGTTTCAACAGATCTGGAAGCGCGTCGGGCATGACGAAAAAGCCCCCGACCCGCAAGATCTCAACAG
This sequence comes from Rhodococcus globerulus, assembly GCF_019334125.1. Classification (NCBI taxonomy): domain Bacteria; kingdom Bacillati; phylum Actinomycetota; class Actinomycetes; order Mycobacteriales; family Nocardiaceae; genus Rhodococcus; species Rhodococcus globerulus. The sequence continues at coordinate 557,178 of NZ_CP079698.1, read as the reverse complement.
ATCGAGCAAAGAAGTCCTGATCGCGGCGGCGCTCCAGGGAGCAGTTTTCGCCGTCGTGAAAGCAGCAGTGGACCGAGCTGGCGCAAAAAGCTACCGGGCTCTCACTCACGAGGACCCGATGTGAACTTCAGCCACTTCGCGCATGAGACACGTCGAGCATCGTCGCATCTCGAATAACTGAATGCCAGGCGCGAAACATGGACGGCAGCAACGATAGTCGATTCCCCTCGGCCGACGAGCCGAGATGAACCCCGGAGGTACTTTGACCGACAAGCAAGCACGTACAGGCGAGGGTCCACCCGACGACATCGAGACTGTCCACACAGATCCCAGCAGCGAAAACGCAGCCGGGGACGTGCAATCGGATCCTTCCGGCGGCGAAACCTGGTCCGACGAGGGCGGCGCCACCACACAAGGACCTGCAACCGATCCACACTCGCGATAGAGCGGACCAGAGGCGATACCCGCACCGCAGGATGGTTTTCTTGGACAAGCAACCGCACCGTACCCGACGTGCGTGATGATCAGAAATAGGCAGCGTTCGGGGATTCCAACGATATTCGCTGATCCACAAAACATCACTGGCCCGTACCACTGGGTTGAACAGCAACACGCATCGCTGACGGAGTGAAATGCGGGCGAGCCAAAATTTCCGCGATTGATCCATTCGTCGAGGTTCACCCCGTACCGACACTTCATCGGGAACGGAAAAAGCCCTACCGCAAAGTGCGCTCCCGCGCTCTCTCCACGACACATATTTCTGACAAGTTTCTGACAGAGAATCGAGGAGTCATCGTGTCCAAAAAAATATCTAAAAAGAGCCCTCCGATCTCCGGAGCGCCCGGCCAGGCGACTCCGCCGCTGGAGGAACCGGTCAAGCCACGCATTCCGTTGCCCCCGAAGGCCGATCAACGCTCCCCTCAACTGCGCACGGCGACAGCCGAAGTCGTCGACGGCCCTGACTACGCGCGTGGACAGCAGGGTGAATATCTGACCACCGCACAGGGCGCCCGCCTTTACGACACAGACCACTCTCTCAAAGCCGGGGAACGCGGCCCAACTCTGCTCCAGGACCACCACTTACGGGAAAAGATCACCCACTTCGATCACGAGCGGATCCCCGAGCGCGTCGTTCACGCCCGCGGCGCCGGCGCCCATGGAGTGTTCCGCGCCTTCGGTGCCGCTGAAAAGGTCACCAAGGCAGGCTTCCTCCGCAGAGGAGTCGAAACCCCCGTATTCGTCCGTTTCTCCACAGTGCTCGGCTCACGCGGCTCGGCAGACGCGGTCCGAGACACTCGCGGCTTCGCCACCAAGTTCTACACAGCCGAAGGAACATTCGACCTGGTCGGCAACAACATCCCGGTCTTCTTCATCCAAGACGGAATCAAATTCCCCGACATCATCCATGCCGCGAAACCACATCCCGACCGCGAGATCCCGCAAGCCCAGAGCGCACACGACACGTTCTGGGATTTCGTCTCCCTCCACACCGAAGCCACCGCGCACACCCTCTGGAACATGTCCGACCGCGGTATCCCCCGGTCGTATCGAATGATGGAAGGATTCGGCGTTCACACCTTCCGGCTTCTCAACGACGACGGAGAAACGTCACTGGTGAAGTTCCACTGGAAGCCCCGCCTGGGCGTGCACTCGGTGGTATGGGAAGAAGCACAACTGATCAACGGGTTCGATCCCGACTTCCACCGCCGCGATCTCGCCGACGCCATCGAAGCCGGTGCGTACCCGGAATGGGAACTGGGCATCCAAATCTTCCCCGACACCCCCGAGCAGATGTTCGAGGGCATCGACCTCCTCGATCCCACCAAATTCGTTCCCGAGGAACTGGCCCCGGTTCAACCGATCGGGGTGATGACGCTCAACGCGAACCCGACCAATTTCTTCGCCGAAACCGAACAGATCGCCTTCCACCCAGGGCACCTCGTGCCCGGTATCGACGTCACCGACGACCCGCTACTGCAGGCCCGCCTGTTCTCTTACCTGGACACCCAGATCAGCCGGCTGGGTGGACCCAACTTCGGTCAGATCCCGATCAACCGCCCACACGCACCGGTCAACGACACGTTCCGCGACGGAATGCACCAAAGCGCAGTACATTCCGGTGTCGCCCCCTACAAGCCGAACTCACTGGACGGGGGTTGTCCCTTCATGGCCGGCGCAGAGTCCGGGACGTTCGTCGAAGTACCGGTAGCGCTCGAGGCCGGTACAAAACTTCGCGGCGCGCCAGCCACATTCGACGACCATTACTCGCAGGCGCGTCTGTTTTACAGCAGTCTCACTGTCATCGAACAAGACCATGTCGCACAGGCGTACACCTTCGAACTGGGAAAGTGCTACGAACAAACGATCAAGGAACGAGCCCTCGGTGTGATCGCCAACATCGATCCCGACCTGTGCGCGAAGGTCGCCGCGGGCCTTGGCCTCCCGGCCCCGAAGCCGTCCGTCCCGTTCGACGACGCACCGATGCCTAGCTCTGCCCTGTCCCAGATCGGTGCGCAGTGGCCGGTCACCGGCCGGGTGATCGGCATCGTCGCCGATGAGAACTCCGACCTTCCCGCCGTCGAAGCGATAGTGTCAGGTCTCGCAGAAAGCGGGATAGTGCCGCTGGTGATCGCCCCGCACGGCGGCACATTGGTCTCGGGGTCGGTCACTGTTCCCGTCTCGCGCACCTTCGACACTGCACGATCGATCGAATTCGACGCGCTTCTACTCGCCGGGGCACCTGCAGACCCACGCCTGGACATTCTCCTCTCGGAAATGTTCCGGCACGGCAAGGCCATCGGCGCATGGAATGACGCGACGGAACTTCTCGAAACCGCAGAACTCACTGCGGCGGACGGCGTCGTGACCGGCGAGGACAGCGTATCGGTACTTGAACAAGTGGTCACACTGCTCAAGTCGCATCGAGTATGGAGCCGACTCTGACAAGTTGTCAGTGAGCGGCTCCCGGTGCGGCCGAAATCGGCAGTCACGCTGCACCGCCGAGGAAGATCAGTTCTGTAACTGCAGAGGAGCCATTCTCCGTCGTTCTTCTTCGTACATGGGGATGGTTCCCCATGTAAACCCATAGCCCTGGAGACTCCAGGGCAGGTGACGAGCCACTGATGGCCCGGCCGATTTTGTTTGCACTTCAGTCGTTTAGGGCAGGCGAACGGCGACAACATTCCAGCGAGAAGAGGTCGATCAACGTGCGCGCAGTTACATGGCAAGGTAAGCGGAAGATCAGCGTCGAAACAGTTCCCGATCCCACCATCGTCGAACCCACCGACGCCATCATCAAAGTCACCACCACAAACATCTGTGGATCCGACCTACACCTGTACGAGACCTTGGGCGCGTTCATGACCCCGGGGGACATCCTCGGTCACGAGCCCATCGGGATTGTCGAGGAGATCGGATCCGACATCACTGATCTCGAAGTCGGTGACCGTGTCGTCATCCCCTTCCAAATTTCATGCGGCAACTGCTTCATGTGCAACTCCAGCTTGTACACGCAGTGCGAAACGACGCAGGTCCGTGACCAAGGCACCGGCGCGGCATTGTTCGGATTCTCCGAACTTTACGGCTCGGTACCAGGCGGACAAGCTGAGTACTTGCGGGTCCCACAAGCGCAGTTCACTCACATCAAAGTACCTGAAGGACCTGACGATTCACGCTTCGTCTACCTTTCCGACGTGCTGCCGACGGCCTGGCAATCGGTTGAGTACGCCGCAGTGCCACCGGGTGGTTCCGTGACGATCCTCGGCCTCGGACCGATCGGAGATATGGCCGCTCGCATTGCTCAACACAAAGGGTTTCGAGTCATCGGCATCGACCGGGTACCCGAACGCCTCGCACGCCTGGAAAAGCGCGGCGTTGAAACACTCAACCTCGACGACTACGGCGACAAGATCGGCGACGCCGTCCGCGCTCTCACCGACGGCCGCGGAACGGATTCCGTGATCGACGCTGTCGGCATGGAGGCTCACGGGTCGCCAATCGCGAAGCTCGCGCAGCAATTCATCGGGCTACTTCCCGACGCGATTGCCGCACCGGCAATGCGCACCGCCGGTCTCGACCGTTTAGGCGCGTTGTATTCGGCAATTGACATCGTCCGACGCGGCGGAACGATCTCGGTGATCGGCGTGTACGGCGGAAAGATCGACCCACTTCCTCTGATGACTTTGTTCGACAAGCAGATTCAACTGCGAATGGGCCAAGCCAACGTCAAGAAGTGGGTCAACGACATCATTCCGCTCCTGACGGACGACGACCCCCTCGGAGTCGACACCTTCGCAACCCACCAACTGCCATTGGAACAGGCACCGCACGCGTACGAGATCTTTCAGAAAAAGCAGGATGGAGCAGTCAAGATTCAACTGAAGCCGCACCTGTAGCAACCTGCGAGCACCTGCTCGGCTTCGCATGTCACGCAGTAGGTGGTCGCACAGTCTGGAAACGCCCCACCTCGCAGACTCACGCAGTGGGGGCGTTTCCGGCCACAATCGATCAAAAGCTCCCCCACCGGCATCCGACGCCAGAATTTCACCCGAACACGGGCGGTCCGCGGTTCTTTCAATCCCGCACCGACCGCGTATCGACGGAGCTTCTCACCGAACCGCACAACCACCGCTCACGGACGCAATCGACATAACGACGAAAATCCTTGTGTCCGAAGGAAATAAGATCGTTGCAGACGCAGCCTTCCGGCAAATCGCGTGTTCAATCAAGCAAGGCTGTCGGCAGATTCACTCAACTGAGCAATCCGCGCCGCAAGCACCGAATTCTCCGCCTCGAGCGAAAGAATCAAACGCACACCAACCAAATTGACCCCGTCATCGACCAACCCGGTAATACGACGCAAAGTCTCCAAATCTGACTCGCTGTACCGACGCGTTCCACCACCAGTGCGAGTAGGCGTCAACAATCCCCGCCGCTCGTACAAACGCAACGTCTGAGGCCCGACTCCGGATAGCTCCGACATCACCGAGATCCCGTAAACACCGCGCAGTGAATGCGACTGAGACTCCAACGCCACTGCACACCTCCTCACGGATACCTGGGCACTACGCCGATTTTAGCATCCGACATTAAAGAATCTCGACCAGCAGATACAGATTCCTTGCAGCCAGAGAGACAAATCATCCACGCTTCCGCCTTATCCACCTCGGCAAGCAGATTCGGCAACCAGAGGGAGAACTAACATCGAGAAATCGTAACCGACATCACGCCATTGTTGATGGACGCACCTCTCGTTTCCCAACAGATCAGGGCAATTTGCACTGCAAGAGACTGTCTCTGATCGGTGATTCGCCCTGGACGCTCAGACAGTGCAGAAGCTCCGCTCAATTTCCGTCACAAATCAAATTCCGCGGCCGGAGCTAATGATTAACTGTAAGTTCGGGGCAACTCACAAGTCGAGTACCGCTGAAATTTTCAGTAGTGAGACAGCAGAACAGTGAGACAGCAGAACCTAGACTCCGCAACCCCCTTGCCGGCAAACACCCAACTAAACGATCGACCCAACTGACCGAGCGGCGAGGCAGACACGCAAGCGATCATCTCGAACCTCGACCTAGCCAAAACCTGCCTCGACGAAGCGGAACTCCGAGCGTCTATGTCGTCGGTCGACGAGGTGCTCGACGCGAACCGGCGACCGCGCGACCATCTCGCGACAATAACCCCCAATGTCCACGCGACGTTGAGAGTGCCAGGCACGAGGCCATCAGCGTCAGTAGTCAACCCGCGCTGTAGTGCTCGATTGCCGTCGCGGCAAAAACAGAGCATCCAACGATTGTGAACTCGAGTTCGTCTGCGTCGCCATCCGCCAAGAGATCCACCAGCACCGCCTGGTCCGTGACAACCAATTCTTCGCTCCTGCTGTGGTCCACCACATGAGAGACGATCAATGCAGATTGGCCGTTCGGCGCTTCGATAATTATCGCTACCGGCTCGCGCAGTATTCCATCGCTCCGTTGCAGGACTACGCGAGTGCATTCCTTGCCGCAAGTGCGTACGCGACCTCTGGACACATTTCGCGCCGAGAAAGACGGCCGTCGAACAACTCTAACTGGAGCTAGACGGCCGACGTAAAGGTTTGCCATCACGGTGATCAACGACTACCGACAACCGGGCTTGACCTTGACACAGTGACAAGCACTCAAATGGTCGACGAAGGAGGTGGTTGTCGTGAACACAACCAATAACGGTGGGTCGAATACCCATCTCGTCGACGCGCTGGCTGCAGCGGATTCGTCGGACCGGCTTCAGGCTGCACTCGCTCTAGGTACCCGGGGTGATCCGGGCTTGATGGAAGCCCTTGTCGATCGGTGCGCTGTTGAACCGGATTTCTTTGTCCGCGACATGCTTACATGGGCATTGTGCCGACTCCCCGCCGAAGTGACAGTGCCGAGACTGACCGGCGAGCTCGAATCCGACTCCGTCCAGGCTCGCAGCCAGGCGCTGCACACCCTGTCCAAGATCGGGGACCCTGACTCCTGGCCTGCCGTGATAGCACTGCTGCATGACGACCACGACGAGGTCGCGCGCAGCGCCTGGCGGGCGGCCGTGGCACTCGTACGACCAGGCGACGAGGCCGCGCTTGCGGCTGATCTGGCCACTGAACTCGGACGAGGCGACACGGACATGCACCTCAGCCTCAGCCGGGCGCTGGTGAGTCTCGGAGATTCCGTCCTACCGATCCTCGACGCGGCTGCGACGAGTCCTGATCCAAAGGTTCGCGCACATGCAGTTGCAACTAAGCGGCTTTACTTGGATCCCGACAGTGGCTTCACCCTCGCAGTGGAATTGGCGCAGCGTGTAGCTATCGTCGGGCCGCACACGTAGTGAACAGGAGTAAAGATGTTGATCGGCGAAGTCTCGCGGCAGTCCGGTGTCAGTACGCGAATGTTGCGTCACTACGACGCCTTGGGCCTGGTGGAGCCCACCGGCCGCACGTCCGGCGGCTACCGCGAGTACTCAGCCGACGACATCCGCCGGCTCTTCCATGTCGAGAGCCTGAGGACGCTCGGGCTCTCGTTGGACGAAACCAGACGCGCCCTGGACGAGCCCGATTTTGCTCCCGCCGATCTGGTGGGTGATCTCATCAAACACACGCGTCAGCGCATCGCTGCCGAACAGGAACTGCTCACGAAACTCGAACGCGTCGACGCCACGGCACCGTCGGAGTGGGAGGACGTTTTACGAATGGTCACCCTGTTGCGTGCGCTCGAGTCGGAGTTTGCTGCCCGCCGTCAACAAGCAATCCTGAATCAGGAGGGCAATGCGTCGTTGCCCATCGACGCATTGGTCGAGGCTGCATTGACGGAAGACGACCTCAATGTCGCCGGCGCGCTCCAGTGGTCGTTGGCCAGGGCCGCCGGTCAGGGAGTCACAAATCTCGCCGTCGGCCTCCGGTCTCAGGAGGTCGACGTCCGACGCCGCGCCGTTGCCGCAATTGCAGCCGTACACACCTCGGAGGCAACCACACATCTGAGACAAGCACTCGAGGATTCCGACACCACCGTCCGCTCACGCGCGGCTCTCGCTCTCGGCGCTCGGGGAAGCGTCGACGCGATCCCTGCCCTCCTCGAAATGGTCTTGACAGGCCAGCTCGACGTCGAGGCTGCCGAAGTTCTAGGCATCTTGACGGACGTCTCGCCATCACCCGACACCATCGTCGATCAGATGCAGACCACACTCGACAGCATCGCCGACGCACCAACTCGGTTGCGAATTACTCAGGCGCTTGCGGAGATTCCCGGTCCATCGGCACACGGAGCTCTCGCCCGGCTGACCCAGGACAACGATCGAACGATCGCGGCCACTGCGGCTTCGATTTTATCCACCCACGAGCGCAGGCATAGACAGCGTTAACCGCTAGTTGCCGAGATGCGGTTAAAACAAAGCCCCACAACATATTCCTGGCCCAATCACGTTTATCCAGGTTATTCCGGGGAACCGGCCGGCTCCCGCGTGCCACCTGCGTTAGCGTGGGACTGCGAAGAACGTCTTCGAGACACCTCTTCAGAGATACGAGGTCACCACGGTGACAAAGTCGCTGGCAGATGACCCAACCGCGGACAATGTCTCACGACGCGCCGGCTACGAACCCGAACTGAAGCGAACTCTGAACTCATTCCAGATGTTCGCGATCTCGTTTGCGTTCATCTCCGTGGTAATCGGCATCTTCGGAACCTTCGATTCCGTCCTTGCCAACGCAGGACCAGTCGGAATCTGGTTGTGGGTCGTGGCAGTATGCGGGCAAATCCTGGTGGCGTTGGTTTACGCGCAATTCGCAGCCCGCATTCCGCTCAGCGGGTCTTCCTACCAATGGGCGTCGCGGCTGGCGAACCCCAAAGTGGGCTGGGTATTCGGCTGGCTGGCAGTCTGGGCGTTGGCGATCGGTGTGAGCGCAATCGACAATGCGCTTGCCAGTCAGTGCCTCATGCCCCTGCTCAACATGGAACCGAACGAGGACACGGCACGAGTAATCACCGTAGTCACTCTGCTGATTCAGACTGTGCTCGCCATTGCCTCGACACGGATTGTCGCACTGGTTAACTCAGCCGCTGTAGGTGTCGAATTGGCGATTGTTGTGGTGCTCGGCATTGCGCTGATCGTTGCTGTGGTGGTGACGGGAAACGGCACAACCGACAACCTCACATCGCGTGGTATCACCGAAGGCGCTCCCGATTACTTTGCCGTCGGCGGCGGGGTGATGGCTGCGATGATTCTGGGTTTTGCCACGCTCCAGGGATTCGACGCCGCAGCGAACATGGCTGAAGAGGCCAGAGACCCGTTTCGGAGTGTCCCCCGCGCAATCGTCGGATCGGTAGTGGCAGCCGGGATTCTGGGAATGTTCTTCCTGATCGCGCTGACCGTCGCCATCGACGACATCCCCCAGATAACCGAAAGCGGCTCACCGGTTGCGGCGATCATGCGAGATCAACTTGGTCCCGTGGTGGAGCGAATATTGTTGGTAGCGATATCATTAGCGTTCTTTGCCGCCGGACTGGTCGTGATGACTGGAGTGTCACGAATAATTTTTGCGATGTCCCGCGATGCACGCTTCCCTGCGCACCGACTGATGCGGCGAGTCAACCCTCGTACCAAGACACCGATCCCGGCGACCATACTGGTTCTTGTCATCGGCGTCGTCTTGATGATCGCACTACCAGGTGCCGCATTGCTCGAATTGATCCTGGCATCAACGATCATTCCGTTCCTCCTCTACGGCATGACGATCGTCCTCTATCTGGCCGTACGCAGGCGACTCGATCACAAGCCGGGCGCGTTCGACCTCGGCCGCTTCGAGTTGCCGATCGCGATTGCCGCGCTCGTGTGGATACTGTTCAGCTTGTTCGTACTGATTGCGTCGGGAACGTTGACCCCGGTAATGGTGGTGGCCGGCTTGATCACAGCAGGAGCGATGTACTTCTGCTATCTGCTCAAATTCAAACCCGAGACACTGAACAACGAGCCTGGACTCGAGGATGCTTTCGAAATCTAGTTGAACCGGCGCATGCGTGTGGGCTTCGCATCGTCTTTGTTGGTGATGCGAAGCTTGGGCGCGGTATCTATTTCCGGCGCAGCCGGATTCAGTCTCGGTGCACCGGGCCTTGACGGGTGGTGGAGCGTCGGCGTCCTTGTTTCGGGTCGATCGCAGCCGGCGGGATGAACCAAGATTTGTGATCATCGCCCATCTTGATTTCCCAGATCCCGCGGAACCCACTGGTGCTGTGGATCAATCGGTGGTGGCTACGGCAGAGGAGGGTGAGATTGTCCATCACCGTCAGACCGCCCACTGACCAGGGTTTTATGTGGTGTGCGTCGCACCAAGCGGGTACGGCATCGCAGTTCGGGAAGGCGCAGCCTTTGTCGCGGGCGATCAGTGCGGTTCGCTGTTCTGGCGTGACGAGGCGTTTATGTGGAGTCGCATCGAGCGGTGCGCCGTTGCCGTCCATCAACACGGTGGAGAGCATGCAATCGCACGCGAGCATGCGGGTCAGGCTCACGCTGAGTGGCCCCATCCAGGGCATGTACCCGACGTCAAGGTCTTCGAAATCAGGCTCATCGAAATCCGCCGCGACATCGCTGCGCATGGTGGCGCAGTCCCGATGCTCCGCAAGATCTTTCGCAGTGATGTGCACGTTCACATGCGGACGCTGACCGCCATCAACACCGGTCATGGCATTGTCGAGATACCGGCGAATCAGTTCCGTGAACGCGTCGGCGGTGCGCTTGGCTGCCGACCGCTGATCCGGGGTTCCGTCCGCGGCCGGTTTCGGCATCGACAACCCCGAGAGCGCCGACAACAACATTTCACCAGTGAGCGCGTCGAAATCACCCTTGATCGCGACCCGACCGTTCAACGTTGGAGCGATCCGCAAGACGTTGAGGTCGTCGTCCTCACCGGGCGGGATCTCATCCGATTCAAAAATTCGCTGCAAAACCGCAATCGCGTAGCGGAGTTTGATGGTGGTCGCTTCCACCCCGGATGCCGCAGCAAGAAGAGTCTTCATACAGGACGGCAACGCCCTGTCGGGCATGCCTTTTGGTGGAGATTCACAGAACGCGGCAACTATTGCCGCATGATCGAGCGAAAGGTCACCGGCCTCGAACTGCGCAGCAATATCCGGCAACCCCCGCAACGCGGCACCGAGGGCAGCGATCTTGTTGCCGGCTGCGTTCTGCAGCATCGTGTTCGCCGCCAACCACCGACCAACACCCCGGTAACACAGCACCTGCTCATCCGGACTAAGCGCCAACTCGTCGACCGCGGCAACCCTAATCGCTTCCAACCGAAGAATTTCCGCCGATACACAGACTGCAACGTCCCGAACCTCGGCCGGACGCAACCGCCACAACCTGCCACGCACGCCTGCCGCGGAACCGCCTACAACATCCCCCACTGCAGTTGAATCACAAACCGTAGTCATCAAGGCCTCCCCACCCGTGACCCCAATTATACTCGAACAACCATTCGATTCAAGAGGTATTTCGGACAGGTTCCAAAATACTTACTCGAGAGTCATTGATGCACAGCAATATTCGACAGGGAGGCTGCTACTGCGACTTGGCTTGTTACCCCGAAATGACCGAAAGCAATCGAGATTCTGTCACGTTGTCGCCGCCGCAGCATCCTGCTCGTCGAAGCCGGCGAACATGTCTACCAGCCCCTGCGGCGAATTCTCACTGAAGAGAATTTCGAGGCTCTCGGCAGATTCGGCAGCAGCCTTGGCTGCTCGCGGAAATAGCTCTGCTTCATAGGCCGCGAGCGCAGATTCGACGTCACCAGAGTGTTCGCTGACTGCCAGGGCGAGCAACGCACCGTCGTACATCGCAAGATTCGCGCCTTCTCCTGCAAATGGGGACATCACGTGCGCGGCGTCGCCAAGGAGCGTGACGCCAGGGACGCGCTTCCAGGAATGATCTATGGGGAGGGCGAAGATGCGGCGCGGAGTCAAGCCGGTGTCGGCACGCGCAATCAAGTCACGAAGGGAGTTGTCCCATCCGTCGAGCAGTCGGAGAATCGCACTCGTCGCCGCGGGAACATCAGTGAAATCGATAGTGTCAATCCAGTTCTCATCGGCACGGACACCCAAGTAGCTGTGCAGACTCCCATCACTTTCGCGGTGGCCCAGGATTCCGATGTTACCGCGGAATGCAAAAAGCATGCCGCCGCCCATGACCGCAGCCGCCGAGGGGTGACGTTCATCGGCGTCGAGCAGGTCCGCTTCGATGAAGGAGATCCCGCTGTACGTCGGCCAGGCGCCGGAGACGAGCGGCCGGACTTTCGACCAGGCGCCGTCGGCACCGATGAGGAGGTCGGTAGTGATGCTCCCACCGTCCGCAAAGGAAACCTCGTGGCGACCGGCAACGCCCTCGACCTGACTGATTCGGGTGACTTTGTGCCCCCAATGAATAGCCTCGTCGGGTAGAGAATCTATGAGCATGTCGCGGAGGTGGCCGCGGTCTACCTCGGGTCGCGAGAGAGTGCCGCCATCAGCCTCTTCCCGAAGGATTGTTCCGGCGTGATCGAGTATGCGCATTGCTTCGCCACCAGGGTGAATCAACGCGCAGAAGGGTTCCCACAAACCGGCGGCGCGTATGGCCTTCTGGCCGTTGTGATCGTGGATATCGAGCATGCCGCCTTGCACTCGTGCGCTGCGGCTGGGCTCGAGTTCGAACACGGCCGACGTGATGCCGTGAACATGGAGGACGCGGGCAGCGATGAGGCCACCGAGTCCCCCACCGATGATCGCAATGGGGTAGTGAGTAGTCATGGTTCTCCTCGAAAAGTAGTTTCAGTCAGGGCAATTCGTGGTGTATGAGCGATGTCGGAGTGGCCGCGATACCGGCAATGAGCGCTCGTATCGACCACGTCATGCGCTCGGTGGGCGCGCCGGCGAGAATCGCATCGGCGTGCTCGGCGATGCTGGGAAGTTCCTTGGGGTCGGCAGTTCGAACCGCGCGCACAAGGCCTTCCCACGCGGCCTCGTCATCAACGGATGCGTCGATGTCGCTCGGACTGGGAGTGCTGTGCTCGGCGGCGGCCGCGGTGGCATTCTGGAGAAGAAGATCAGCACCCCAGGCCGCACGCGCAGGATCAACCCCGCCGTCGATCAACAGCCCGAGCACCCGATCGAATATCCGGAGCGAATTCGGGCCAGACGGACGAAGCACGAGTGCCGATCTCGCCAAACCAGGAAATGCGAACAGAACGTCCGCATAGTCGCGCAGTAGCGCCACCAGCCGATCTTGCCAGTCTCCGTCCGGTGCCACATCCAGCGTCCGAACGAGTTCGTCGAGGACGCCGCCATGCAGTTCGGCAGTGTTCGCGACATAGACGTACAACGCGGAAGGACCTGTGTCGAGTGCTTGCGCGACACGACGCATGGTTGCCTTCTCGAGCCCCTCGGCGCGCACGATCTCGATAGTTGCGGCGATGATCCCCTCGCGAGAAAGCGCGGGTTTTGCCGGCCGCTCACGGCGACTGCGGTTGGGAGTTGACATACCGAAACTCTACACGAACATGTTCGTTACGAACATGTTCGTCATATCTCTTTTTTGGAAAGCGTCGCAGTTTCTCCACCACGCAGTACGAACCAGTTCACTCCCGCAGCACAAATGAGCCCCCGCAGCATTGATCAGGCGCGCGGGGGCACAATCAGCGCGCGACGCGGCGGAACCACACCGAGCGCTGCGACAGCAAACGGCTCCGCTAATTTGGGCCCGAGTCCGGTTCAGGCAAACCCGAGTTCGCGCACCGCGTTTCGTTCTTGTTCCAGCTCGTTCACCGAAATATCGATGCGAGCGCGCGAGAATTCGTCGATCGACAGCCCCTGAACGATGCTGTACTCGCCACCGGCACACGTGACGGGGAACGACGAGATCAAGCCCTCGGGAACGCCGTACGAACCATCCGACGGAACCGCCATCGACACCCAGTCCCCCTCGGCCGTTCCGCCGACCCAGTCGCGGACGTGATCGATCGACGCACTTGCCGCACTCGCCGCTGACGACGATCCACGGGCCGCGATAATCGCCGTACCCCGCACCTGCACCGTCGGGATGAAATCGTTCTCTACCCACTCGCGGTCATTGATCACGTCGAGCGCCGGCTTGCCCGCGACCGTCGCGTGAGACAGGTCCGGGTACTGGCTCGCGGAGTGATTACCCCAGATCGACACCCTACGAACCGACGCTGCCGCCGCACCGGTCTTCTTGACCACCTGCGCAATGGCGCGATTGTGATCGAGCCTGGTCAAAGCTGTGAAGCGTACGTTCGGAACATCAGGAGCGTTGTTCATCGCGATCAGCGCATTGGTGTTGGCGGGGTTGCCCACCACCAGCAGCTTCACGTCGGAGGCCGCATTGTTGTTGATCGCTTTGCCGTGTGCAGTGAAGATCGCGCCGTTGGCACTGAGCAGATCGGCGCGCTCCATGCCCTTGCTGCGCGGTCGAGCGCCCACCAACATCCCGACGTTTGCGCCGGAGAACGCAACGTCGGGATTGTCGGTGATGTCGATGGAGTCCAGCAACGGGAATGCGCCGTCTTCGAGTTCCATCGCCACCCCCTCGGCAGAGGACACGGCAGAAGGAATTTCGAGCAGTCGCAAGCGAACCGGAACATCGGGTCCGAGCATGTCACCTGCAGCGATCCGGAAAAGTAATCCGTAGGCGATCTGACCCGACGCTCCGGTCACCGTGACGGTTACTGGCGAAACACTCATTGCCGACTCCTCCACTTGCCGTTCTGCTTTCACTTCTGCGAACGACTTCCACGCTAGTCCAGCAAACCCGCCACTTCGTGGTCCGTGAGTGTGGTTCTCGGCACTCTTCCCGTTGCGCTCACCAGCTCCACTGCCCGGTACAGTGGCCGCTCCGCCAAACCGGCACCGCGCGCTTCCGCGCGCAGTTGCTCGATCAGTACCGACGACAAGGCTGCTGCCGGCACCAACTCGCTCGACGCCAAGGCGTCGGCCAGCTTGCGGAGCGCAAGGATTTCCAGCTCGCGCCCTCCCCCTGCGGTGTAGAGAGCAAGGGGAATTCGCACGCTGGATCGCGCGTCGGTCAACTTCATACTGACTTCGCTGATCCGCCCCGTGCGCACCATGAGCTCGGCGGTGACCACCTCCGCCGCGTCGACCTCACCGGTGCGGAAACCCGCCTGCGCCCGAATCTTCTTGCCGTACAACGTGATGTGTCGACGCAAGGTCATCAAGATCGCAAGCGACGTCGGAACGGCGATGATGAAGCCGACCAGCAGCGCCACCGTCGTCGAGGCAAAGACGCTCACGACAAGGCCGACCACAACACCGAGCACAATCACCGCGACGGCAATCCGCTTGAGTCTCGGCGCAATCAGCGCGATCGGGACAAGATCAAGCGAAACCGGTTCTACGTCACGAGACAACGAGAGTCCCGAGCCTGTCGACGATTTCATCGAGCGCAACCGACTCCTGCTCACCCGTCGCGAGGTGCTTGAGGACAACAACACCTTCTTCGAGTTCACGCTCACCCAGGACAAGCGCAAAGGCCGCACCGGACTTGTCGGCAGCCTTCATCGACCCCTTGACGCCACGGTTTCCGTAGGCCAGATCGACACGAATGCCATTGCCACGCAACTGATGTGCAATGGCAACCAACTTACCCTTCGCTTCGGATCCCATCGGCACGCCGAACACATCGACGCGCGCCGGCGGAGCGACGGACTTGCCCTCAGCTTCGAGTGCCAGCACCGTGCGGTCGACACCGATACCAAAACCGATGCCGGACAACGGCTGTCCACCCAACTGCTCCATCAGACCGTCGTATCGACCGCCGCCGCCGATACCGGACTGCGCGCCCAGACCGTCGTGGACGAACTCGAACGTCGTCTTCGTGTAGTAGTCGAGGCCACGGACCATGCGCGGATTGACGACGTACGGAACGCCCAACGCGTCGAGGTGGCTCAGGACCTCGTCGAAGTGTGCCTTGCAGCTGTCCGACAAGTGATCGAGCATGAGCGGCGCATCTGCCGTCATCGCCCGGACATCGGGGCGCTTGTCATCGAGGACGCGCAGCGGATTGATCTCGGCGCGGCGACGGGTTTCTTCGTCGAGAGGAAGTGCAAAGAGGAACTTCTGCAGCAGTTCACGGTACTGCGGGCGGCAGGTGTCGTCGCCGAGCGAGGTGATCTCGAGACGGAAGCCGTCGAGTCCCAACGAACGGAACCCGGCGTCGGCAATGGCGATGACCTCGGCGTCGAGCGCCGGATCGTCGATGCCGATGGCCTCGACGCCCACCTGCTGCAGCTGACGGTAGCGACCCGCCTGCGGACGCTCGTAGCGGAAGAACGGGCCCGCGTAGCTGACCTTGACGGGAAGCGTGCCACGGTCGAGGTTGTGCTCGATCACGGCGCGCATGACTCCGGCCGTGCCCTCAGGGCGCAGAGTCACGGAACGATCGCCGCGATCGGCGAACGTGTACATCTCTTTGCTGACGACGTCGGTCGACTCGCCAACGCCGCGGGCGAACAGTGCGGTGTCCTCGAAGATCGGCAATTCGATGTGGCCGTATCCGGCCAGACGTGCGGCGCGCGTCAATCCGTCACGGACGGCAACAAATTCGGCGGATTGCGGCGGAACGTAGTCCGGGACGCCCTTGGGTGCAGAGAAGGTGCTGGCTTTACTCACGAGTGGTTACTTTTCCTTATTTCTGTCCGCTGAGTCCAACGAGAAACGGATTGGAGCTTCTTTCGGCGCCGATCGAACTGTTGTCGCCGTGCCCGGGGAGGATGACTGTCGCGTCGTCGAGAATCAGAAGTTTCTTCGCGACGGAATCGAGCAATTGTTCATGGTTGCCACCGGGAAGGTCACTTCGCCCGATCGAGCCCTGGAACAGGGTGTCGCCTGTGAAAGCCAGATCGACTGGACCTTCTGCAGTACCCGCCTGGGTGCGGAAGACAACAGATCCCTGCGTATGGCCCGGGGTGTGATCGACCGCAAAGGACATTCCGGCGAGCTCGAACGAGTCCCCGTCGGATAGTTCGATGACCTCGTCCGGTTCGACGAAGGACATGTCCTTGATGAAGTCCTTCATCGTCGGACCGATTCCCCGGGCAGGGTCGGTGAGCATGTAGCGATCATCCGGGTGAATGTAGGCCGGCGCCGAGTACCGCTCGCAGACCTCACGCGCAGACCACATGTGATCGAGATGCCCGTGCGTCAGCAGCACGGCCGTCACCGACATGTCCTTGGAGTCGAGAAACTCGAACAGCGGCTCAGCAGCGTCCTGACCCGGATCGATCACCACACACTCGCAGGCATCGTCCTGAGCGAGTATGTAGCAGTTGGTCTGGAACATCCCGGCCGGAAAACCAGTCACGAGCACTTGAGGTAACTCCTCTTCGAAGGGCGAATCAGGCAACACGGTGTCACGTACAGCCTAAAGCTGCTGCCCCGCCAGTAAGTTCTCAGGTTGCAGTGGGAGACTTTCCGACAACTGAAGTTATACCGACCAGACGCAGTTCCACCCGTGAATATGGAGGACTCCAGCAGTGCCGAGTAACGAGCAGCGCCGCCAGGCGGCAAAACGCAAGCTCGAGCGCCAGCTCGAACGCCGCGCCGAGCGGGCGCGTAAGCGCAAGCAAATGACAATCGTCTACACGGCTGCTGGTGTCGTCGTGGCTGTCGCCGTCGTCGCCGGGATCGTCCTGCTCACCCGAGGTGACGACAGCAGCACCGAGAACACCGCTGACGACGCCACATCGACGTCTGAGCAGACTGCCGCCGCCATGCCTGCCGGTTTGCTCACGCCCTTGGCAGAGACCGTCTCGTGCGCTTACCCGACTGACGCTGCGCCGGCATCCAAGCCGAACAACCCACCGCGCGCGGACGGCATCCCCACCACGGCGCCGGACGCGACGCCGAGCATCAGCATGGAGACGTCGCAGGGCAATATCGGCCTCGTCCTCGACGGAACGAAGTCGCCGTGCACGGTCAACAACTTTGTGAGCCTCGCGGGTCAGAACTACTTCGACGCCACGACATGCCATCGCCTGACGACGAGCCCCTCATTGCAGGTCTTGCAGTGCGGCGACCCGTCGGGCACCGGTAGCGGCGGACCCGGTTACCGCTTCGACAACGAGTACCCGACCACTGCTTTCGACGCCGCAGACCCGGCCGCTCAGATGCCGGTGACGTACAGCCGCGGAATGATCGCGATGGCCAACGCCGGGGCCGGCACAAACGGTAGCCAGTTCTTCCTCGTCTACGGCGATTCACAGCTCCCGCCTGACTACACCGTATTCGGCACGATCGACGAGACCGGGCTTGCGACGCTCGACAAGATCGCGGCGGGTGGCAGCACGCCCGAGGGCGACGGCACGCCGAACCTCACCACCGATATCAAGACTGTAAGGATCGACTGATGAAACGCACGTCCCTTCTGATCGCTGCCGTCGGCGTCACCGCCCTCGTCCTCGCTGGGTGTTCCAGTAACGACTCCGAGTCCGATTCCGCGTCGTCGAGCACTCAGGCGAGCGCGAAGTCGACCACGAAGTCAGCACCACTCGACATGTCGCAGTTCGAACAGTTGCCCGCCGTTCCGGCGCCTGCTGGTGCCACGGTCGACTGCACCTATGCCCCGGCGGCGGGTGCAGCCAAGACGGTTGACACACCGACTTCCACCGGCGTCCCCGCCGAGGGCACCGTAAACGTCCAGTTGACCACCACCGCCGGACCGATCGGTATGGAACTCAACCGCACCGCCGCCCCGTGCACCGTCAACAGCATGGTCAGCCTGGTCGAGCAGAAGTACTTCGACGACACCCCGTGCCATCGCCTGGTCACCAGCCCGGGCTTGCAGATCCTCCAGTGCGGAGATCCTTCGGGCCAGGGCACGGGCGGACCGGGATTCGGCTTTGCCAACGAGTACCCGACCACCGTGTACGCCGAGAACGATCCGGCGCTGTCGTTGCCGGTCGTCTACCCGCGCGGCACTCTGGCCATGGCTCATTCATCACAGCCGGACAGCAACGGTAGCCAGTTCTTCCTCGTATACGACGATTCACTCCTCCCGCCCGACTACACCGTTTTCGGGACCATCGACGAGGCCGGTCTTGCAACCATCGAGAAGATCGCCGCCGACGGTGACGATGGCAGCATGGGAGCCACCGGCGGCGGTGCCCCGAACACCCCGATCACCATCGAAACAGCAGTAGTCGCCTGATCTGCCAGCACAAAAAGGGGCGATACGAGAGATTCCTCTCGTATCGCCCTTTTCCGTTTTGTATGACCGACAAAGCGGGATCATCACTGCATGAGGATTCTGATCGCAACAGCGAGCAAGCACGGATCGACTGCCGAAATCGGTGAGCAGTTAGGCCGCGCGATTACTTCGGGGTTGCGGGCACGGAATATCGAGCCTCAGGTCGATGTC
Source organism: Rhodococcus globerulus (assembly GCF_019334125.1). Classification (NCBI taxonomy): domain Bacteria; kingdom Bacillati; phylum Actinomycetota; class Actinomycetes; order Mycobacteriales; family Nocardiaceae; genus Rhodococcus; species Rhodococcus globerulus. Next base: position 538,254 of record NZ_CP079698.1, on the reverse strand, counting down.
AAGAAAGCCCACGACGTCCACACGGTCGACGGCTATGACGCCGTCGTTCTCGGCAGCGCGATCTACCTCGGGAAATGGCTCAAGGACGCGACCCGTCTGGTGGACCGCGATCTCGATGCCCTGCAGAAGCGTCCGGTGTGGTTGTTCTCCAGCGGCCCAATCACCCCTGGTGACAATGCCGACAATCTCAAGTGGATCAACACACCGTGGGCTGTTGAGCACCACATGTTCGGCGGCAAACTCGATCCGTCGGTGCTCTCGTTCACCGAGCGCATTGCGACCAGAGCGGCAAAAGCGACCGAGGGCGATTTCCGATCGCCGGACGACATCGCCGCTTGGGCCGACAGCATCTGCTCGACCCTCGCCGCCCACCCGGATCGGTGAAGGTCGAAGGACACACGTGACCGCCGTAGATCTGTACTGGCTTCCGCTCGGCGCTGGCGGACATGTGGTGCGCTTCAACGGCATTGTCTACGAACGGTTGAGCGCCTGGTTCGCTCCTCGAACACCGGTGCCGCTTTACCATTGCGCGCTGCGAATCACAGTGCCGCCCAACCTCTATTCGATCGAGATGACTCCGGTGTGGCAGCGCAAGGCACCCGATCGCGGCGTTGTCGCGGAAGGCCCGGTCGGCGCACGCTGGGCTGGTAGATCGAAGTACTTCCGGTACGAAGTGCATTGTTGGCGGAACGGAACGGTCGACGATATCGACGAAGCCGTCGAGAGTCCGCTGTGTCTATCGGCGGATTCGGCAGTTGCCGAGCAGATCCTCGACGAGATTCGAACGGTTCCCACCTTCGTCTGGGGACGGGATGCCGTCGGCGTAGGTGACATGTGGAACTCTAATTCCGTTGTGGCCTGGGTCTTGACCCGATGCGGCGTCGACCTTTCCGGAATCGAGCCACCGCGCGGCGGGCGGGCTCCCGGCTGGCACGCCGGAATCGCTGCAGCGGCAAGACCTTCCAGGCGCACGTAAGCGACTGGCGCCGAGCAGGGAATCTGCTCGGCGCCAGTCGGTGTGAGAGGACTACGACGCCGACGTCACTCGATACACGTCGTACACGCCTTCCACATTGCGGACCACGTTGAGAACGTGGCCGAGATGCTTCGGGTCACCCATCTCGAAGGTGAACTTGCTGATGGCAACTCGATCACCGGACGTGTTGACCGACGCAGACAAGATGTTGACCTTCTCGTCTGCCAACGCCTTGGTCACATCGGAAAGCAAGCGGTGACGATCGAGCGCCTCGATCTGGATCGCGACCAGGAACACCGACGACGCGGACGGTGCCCACTCGACGTCGATGATCCGTTCGGACTGGTCGTGCAGCGAATTGGCGTTGGTGCAATCCGTGCGGTGAACACTGACCGCGCCGCCGCGCGTGACGAAGCCCAGAATGGAATCGCCAGGCACCGGTGTGCAGCACTTGGCAAGCTTTGCCACCGTGCCCGGAGCACCGGGAACCAGGATGCCGGAGTCGCCGGTACTGCGAGTACGCACCGGCATGTTCGACGGTGTCGACCGTTCGGCCAGTTCCTCCTCGACTGCGCCGACGCCGCCGAGATGAGCCACCAGACGCTGTACGACGTGGTGCGCACTGACCTGGCTCTCACCCACCGCGGTGTACAACGCCGAGACGTCCGGGTACCGAAGCTCGTTCGCGATCGTGCTCATCGACTCGGCATTCATCAAGCGCTGCAACGGAAGTCCGACGCGTCGTACTTCCTTGGCGATTTGATCCTTACCGGATTCGAGAGCTTCCTCGCGTCGTTCCTTCGCGAACCACTGACGAATCTTTGCCTTGGCCCGCGGGGAGACGACAAACGACTGCCAGTCACGGCTGGGGCCTGCGGTGGCCGCCTTCGACGTGAAGACTTCCACCACCTCGCCGTTGTCGAGCTTGCGCTCGAGGGCGACCAGACGTCCGTTGACGCGGGCACCGATACAGCGGTGGCCCACCTCGGTGTGCACGGCATAGGCAAAGTCGACCGGCGTCGAACCTGCAGGCAAGGTCACCACGTCACCCTTGGGGGTGAAGACGAAGATCTCCTTGACGGCAAGGTCGTAGCGCAGCGACTCGAGGAACTCCCCCGGGTCGGCCGCTTCACGCTGCCAGTCGAGTAGCTGGCGCATCCACGCCATGTCGTCGACCTCGGCGATGTCGCCGGCGTGCTTGCCCTTGGTCTCCTTGTACCGCCAGTGCGCGGCGATACCGAACTCGGCCGTCCGGTGCATGTCCTGCGTACGGATCTGGACCTCGAGGGGCTTGCCCTCCGGACCCACGACCGTGGTGTGCAGCGACTGATACACGCCGTACCGCGGTTGCGCGATGTAGTCCTTGAACCGCCCCGCCATCGGCTGCCACAGTGAATGCACAACACCGACTGCCGCGTAACAGTCACGGACCTCGTCGCACAGAATGCGGACGCCGACCAGGTCATGGATGTCGTCGAAGTCGCGGCCCTTGACGATCATCTTCTGATAGATCGACCAGTAGTGCTTGGGTCGTCCTTCAACCACCGCATTGATCCGCGACGCGGACAGCGTGGAGTTGATCTCGGCCCGCACCTTCGCCAGGTAGGTGTCCCGCGACGGCGCGCGATCGGCAACCAGACGCACGATCTCGTCGTACTTCTTGGGGTGCAGGATCGCGAACGACAAGTCTTCGAGTTCCCACTTGACTGTCGCCATTCCAAGCCGATGAGCAAGGGGTGCAATAACTTCGAGAGTTTCGCGAGCCTTGCGTGCCTGCTTCTCCGGCGGCAGGAAGCGCATGGTCCGCATGTTGTGCAGGCGGTCGGCAACCTTGATGACCAGCACCCGAGGATCACGCGCCATCGCGATGATCATCTTGCGGATGGTCTCGCCCTCGGCGGCGGTGCCCAGGACAACCTTGTCGAGTTTGGTGACGCCGTCGACCAAGTGCGCAACTTCGTCGCCGAAATCGCGCGTCAATTCTTCGAGCGAGTAACCGGTGTCCTCAACGGTGTCGTGAAGCAATGCGGCCACCAGCGTGGTGGTGTCCATCCCCAACTCGGCAAGGATGCTCGCGACAGCCAGCGGGTGCGTGATGTAGGGATCGCCGGACTTACGACGCTGACTGGAGTGTCGTTCCTCCGCGACGTCGTACGCGCGCTGGAGAAGCGCCAGATCGGCCTTCGGGTACAGCTCACGATGCAAACTGACCAGCGGCTCGAGAACCGGGCGGATGGTGGCATTACGCTGCCCCGTGATGCGCCGAGCAAGGCGAGCTCGAACGCGGCGAGACGCCGACGCCGGTACGGCTGCACTCTGACCGATCCGATTGCCTGCTGTTTGCGACGAAGCGGAACTGTCGTCCGGAGCACCGGACTTCGATGGTGTCGTATCCGGAGCCGGGTTGGTACCCGATTCCTGCGACACTGCACCCGAGTTCTGTGATCGATCAAGATTCGACGTCATGTCGCCACCTCCTACCACCGAGTTGGTTAGGCAACCGCCCTGCAACGGGAAATTGCCCTGGAGGTCTACCAGACCCCCAGGAGCCAACTTTAGTACTCAGACCTTGACCAGGGACGTCAGCGGGTACTTTACGAACCGATCACGGCCCCTGAGTTCCTCGATCTCGAGCACCACGGCCACCGCGACGACGGTGGCGCCGGCCAGTTCCACCAACTGCACGGCTGCTTCCAATGTCCCTCCGGTAGCCAGAACGTCGTCGATGACCAGAACATTCCGTCCGGTGAGATCGAACCCGTTTGCCGGAATCTCGAGCGTCGACGACCCGTATTCGAGGCTGTACGAACGTGAGAGAACAGGTGGCGGCAGTTTGCCCACCTTGCGCACCGCAACCACACCGGCGCCCATTCGAGCGGCAGCACCGGCTCCGAGCAGGAAACCACGCGCGTCGACGGCCGCAATCGTGTCCACATCGGGTGCACATGCAATCAAACCGTCGAGAACAGCACTGAAACCTTCGGCGTCCGCGAACACCGGCGTCAGGTCTGCAAAACGCACACCCGGACCTGGGAAATTGTCGGCCCACCGTGTCAACCGGACTACGGCATCCGACGCGGCCAGATGCACTGCCTTCAATTCGTCTGACGTCATCCTTGTCCCACCCACACTGATTTCATTCGAAATCGTCATCTACGCAATACCCATCTGTCCATGTTCCAGCCGCTGGCCGATCGAGTCGGATTGGCAACCACGGCACTCATTCCTTGAGCGACGGCAACAGTTCGCACCTGATTGAACAGAGGAATAGTAGGCACCTGCGTCCAGAGGATGTTCTCCGCCTCCACCGACAGTCCCAATTGCGCAGCTATTGCAGGATCGGTGTCCAACTGGTCGATGATCTGATCGACCCGCGCATTTCCGTATCCACCGAAATTCGAGGAGTTACCCGACCGCAGTGCGCCGCGCGCGTCGATCATGTCCGCCATGCCCGCTGCACCCGCTTGACCGGCGGTGCCGGCCAGCACCGCGTCGACGCCACCCGTGCGCAGTGCGTCCGGTGTGAAATCCGGGGAGCTGACGTCCTCGATCGTGACTCCGGCAGGTTCGCACGCCGCCTTCACGTCGGCCACGATCTGGGACCGCACCGGATCCGGAGCCAGGTACCCGACACGCACGGTCAACGCATCCAATCCGGCCTCGGACAACGAGACCTTGGTGGCTGCGACGTCCGCTGCGCTGTATCGATTACCGTCGGTCGCCGCGGCATCGCTGTACACCAACGAATCGGGGACTACGAGACGCGAATCCACCGTTCCGGATCCGACGCCGACCGCCGGCGCGTCTGGCGTGCTTCCGTACTGATCGAACAGCGTCGACCGAGGCACACAATGCCCGAATGCCCGCCGGGCTGCTTCGTCGCCGAGAACCCCCGACGTCGACAAGATGAATTGCTCGATGGACCTCGACGGGATCTGCTCGCTGGTGAAACCGGAGAGCGCGCTGAGGTCCCCGGCCGAACCGGAACCGACGTCGATCACTTCGATCGATTGGTCGACAGCATCCTTGGTGAGGTCCACTCCACGGGGCCACACCACGATGCGGTCAGTGGCCGGTGCATTGCCCCACCACCGCTCGTTGGCGACCAGTACCAGCCCTCCGTCTTCGGTGTAGTCCTCGACTCGGTACGGGCCCGAGGACGGCAATACCGACGTATCCAACTGACCGGGCGTCATGTTCCACCCGGTGTTCCAGAATTCGGCGATCTTCGTCAGTGCCTCGGTGTCATCCGAGTTCACGGCCGACACCAGGTCTGGCACGCCGGCGCGTTGCATCGCGATGTGCGACGGCATCAGTGCCGTCGCCCCGAACAGGGAACGCCACTCGGTGAACGCGCGGCCGGGTTTGAACACGACGGTCGCGTCTTTAGCACCGGGCTGGCACTGCACCTGGTCGATATCGGAGTACCCCAACGTGTTGGCTACATCGAACATCGGCACGTCCGCGCCGTCGACGGTTTTCGTGAATCGGCCACTCGATGCGGCCCACGTGAGAACCAGGTCGTCGCAGGTCAGCGGAACACCATCGGAGTACACGGACGAGGGATTGAGCGTGTACGACACCGTCAGCGCCTCACCCGGCAACTGCGCCGCGGTACCGATGTCTGTGTCCGATACCGGAGCGCCGACCGGCCCGGTAAAGGTGAAGCCGGGTAGCACCCGACTGAGCGCCGCCATCGTTCCCGAGACGGCCCCGGCCGTCGTGTTGCCGTTGTACGTGGTGATCGTGTTGTCGATTGCGTATCCGATGGACGGAGCCTGCTCGGTGTCGTTCTCCGAGCAGGCCGCCAACGAACCTGTGACCACCGCGGTGGCAGCAACAAACGACAGTGAGCGAACTACTGCTCGCCTCGCTTGGAGCATGATCAGTGAGCCTTCTTTTTCCGCTTTCCGGTCGGCCGAGCGCCAGGCGCGGGAGCAACTGCGGCACGTTGCGTTACCGATGCTCCGGCACCGACAGACTCTGCGGTCTTGGCACCGAGACCCTTTTCGGCAAGCGTAGCCCGGCGAGCGAGAACCTTGCGGGTGTGAACGGCCACAGGTCCCCATCGTTCCTTCATCGACACGAGGAGCGGGGTCGCAAAGAAGATCGACGAGTAGGCGCCAACGACGATGCCGACCAACTGGACGAGGGCCAGGTCCTTGAGGGTTCCGACGCCGAGCATCCACACCGCGACCACCATCAGGGCGATCACGGGCAACACACTGATGACGGTTGTGTTGATCGAACGCATGAGCGTCTGGTTGACGGCGAGGTTCGCCTGTTCACCGTACGTGCGACGCGTCAGATGCAGGATGCCTCTCGTATTCTCCTCCACCTTGTCGAACACGACGACGGTGTCGTACAGCGAGAAACCGAGAATGGTGAGCAGACCGATCACCGTCGCAGGTGTGACTTCGAATCCGACGAGCGCGTAGATACCCGCGGTCACGATGATGTCGAAGAACAACGCGATGATCGCGGCTATCGCCATGTCTCGTTCGAACCGAACCGCGATATAGATACTTACGATGACCAGGAAGACGATCAGCGCGAGCAGAGCCTTCTTGGTGATCTGACCACCCCACGTCTCGCTCACATCGGCAAAGCTGATGGCATCGCGGGACGGATTACCGTTTCTGTCCTCGGGCTGGAATTCGTCGAAGAGTGCATTCTGGAGCGTCACGATCTGCTGCGCATCGAGCGTTTCCGACCGAATCTGCACTGTGGCACTCGAACCCGAACCCACCGTCTGAACACTCTCCGGTTCGAAACCGAGAGCTTCGGAGTAGACGGTTTCGACCTGCGACGTCTCGACTCCGTCTCCGGCCGGGAACTGGATGCGCGATCCACCCTCGAAGTCGATACCGAACGTGAAACCGCGGATCAGCATTGCCAGCAGTGCGATTGCCACGAGTGCGCCGGTCAGGCCGTAGTAGAACCGACGCTTGCCGACTACCTCGAATGCGCCGGTCCCGGTGTACAGACGCGACAGCAGACTGTGTTTCGGCATCGACGCCTGGTCGACCCCGGAATCGGCTGTTACGGAACGTGCTTCCCGGTCCGCCGAGGAATCTCCGGCAGAGTTGTTGTTGGACTCACTCATGCTCGTGTCTCCTTAGCCGACGCAGCGGCGGCAACCTTACGTTCGCGGGCTACCTCTTGGACTGCTCCCAATCCGTTGACGCTGGGCTTGGACCAGAACGCCGAACGGGAAGCCAGATGTACCAGAGGCCACGTCACGAGGAAGACCACGACGACGTCGAGGATGGTGGTCAAGCCGAGGGTGAACGCAAATCCGCGGACCTGGCCCACCGCCAGTGCGTACAGAACGGCGGCTGCGATGAAGCTCACCGCGTTACCCGAGAGGATGGTGCGGCGGGCACGGGCCCAACCACGGGGTACTGCGGAACGGAAACTGCGGCCCTCACGCATCTCGTCCTTGATGCGTTCGAAGAACACGACAAACGAGTCGGCAGTCATACCGATACCGATGATCAGACCTGCCATGCCGGCGAGGTCGAGGGTGAACCCGATGTACCTGCCCAGCAGCACCATGATGGCGTACACCATGACACCCGAGAGGACGAGGGACAGCGCCGTCAGCACGCCAAGCATTCGGTAATAGACGAGGCAGTACACGAGTACGAGAACGAGGCCCACCGCACCAGCGATCAACGCTGCTTCCAACGATGCCAGTCCGAGTGTCGCCGATACAGTCTCGGCTTCCGAGGCTGCGAACGACAGCGGCAGCGAACCGTACTTCAGGGTGTTCGCCAGTTCCTTGGCGCTTTCCGCGGTAAAGCTACCGGTGATCGAGGTGGCGCTACCGGCGGGCGTTGCGCCCTGAATCGTGGGCGCACTGACAACCTTCGAGTCGAGGACGAAGGCTGCCTGCTTGCCGATGTTTGCCGAGGTGAACTGTGCCCAGGTGTTACTACCTGTGGTCTTGAACGACAGGCTGATCTCATGACGTGACTGCTGTGAATTGAACACCGACGACGCGTCCGCGATTTCCTGGCCGTCGATGATCGACGGGCCCAGAAGGTAGATGTACGCGCCGTCCTGAGAGCACGCGACGAGCGGAAGCGTCGGATCGTCGTTACCACGCAGCGGATCGGCCACGGAGCAATCGAGATTGGCGACGGCCTGCTCTTGAACCGTGGGATCGGTGCTCTGACGCAGCGCTCGCGCAGCGGCGATCTCGGCTGCGGCGGCGTCACTGGCGTCGGCGGAGTCACTCGGAGCGGCCGGTGCCGCCGGCTCTGTAGTTGGCGCTGCTTCCGATGTGGGAGCGGGTTCGCTGGTTGCCGGTTCTTGCGCTGGGAACGGGCGGTTCTGCGGAGCCTGTGTGGCCGGTGCCTCCGTTGCGGGCGCCTCTGCTGCCGGTGTTTCTGCCGCCGGTGTTTCGGCGCCGGGAGTAACAGCCGTTCGATTGGCGTCGCGGGTGGCTACGTCGATCGATCCGGTAACCGGACGGATGTACAAACGAGCCGTCTGACCCAACGACCGCGCCTGCGCGCTGTCGTCGCCTGGCACCGTGATGACCAGATTGTCACCGTCGATGACAACCTCGGACCCGGATACGCCGAGCCCGTTGACACGGGTCTCGATGATTTCCTGAGCCTGCTTCAGACTGTCCTGACTGGGCGCGCTGCCGTCCGGCGTGCGCGCGGTCAGCGTGACACGCGTTCCACCCTGCAAGTCGATACCGAGCTTCGGTGTGGCCGATTTATCGCCAGTAAAGAACACCAGCGCATACAGCGCCACGACCAGGACCCCGAACAGGGCCAGGTAGCGGGCCGGATGCACCGTTCCGGTGGAAGGTGCCACGATCTTTAAGTCTCCTCATTAGGTGCCGGACGTGAGCGGTCCACGACCGCTCGAGTTGCGCCGTTCGAACGTGCGGCGATGCGTTAACTACACAGTAACTCTAGAGCAGGGTCACGACGTGACTGCGTTCAGGAATCCTTGGTGAGTCGGATTTCGGTGTCAGTCGCCGATTCTTCGAACTCGGAAGACGCGTCTTCGTCGTCACTGTAATCCTCGACGACATCACTGACACGCTCGCGGATAACCAGACGCGACCAGGTGGTGACGACGCCGGGCGCGATCTCCAGTTCCACGGTGTCGTCGTCCAACGACGTGATGGTCGCGTACAGGCCGGCCGTGGTCTGCACACGGTCGCCCACCTGCAACGAATCCTGCATCTCGGAAGTCGCGGCCATGGCCTTCTTCTGCTTGCGCATGCCCAGGAACATCGGCACCAGCAGTGCGAGGATCAGGAGGGGGAAAAGCAAACTCGACATGTGTTGATCAACCTCGGTTTTGTAGCATATTTTTCGCCACGCGGGCCCCGGATGGACCTACGCAAGACACCAGTGTGCCACTAGTTCCTTAGGAAACCCGACAGTTCGCCACTAACGGGAGGCTCCGACAACGCGAAATCACTCCGCGTCCGGGTCGAACAACGATGCTTGTGGCTCCCTGGCGCGAACCTCGATACCACCCGCAGCGGCGTCCGGTGGCGGCGTCATGCCGAGCTGTTTCCAGGCTGCAGCAGTGGCAACACGACCGCGCGGGGTCCTGGCGATCATGCCGGCGCGAACCAGGAACGGCTCGCACACCTCTTCGACAGTCGACGGTTCCTCACCGACCGCAACCGCCAAGGTGGACACTCCCACCGGGCCGCCGCCGAATGAACGCACGAGCGCACTCAACACAGATCTGTCGAGACGATCCAGTCCGAGTTGGTCGACGTCGTAAACGGCGAGAGCGGCGCGGGCGACCTCCATCGTCACGATCCCATCTGCCCTCACTTCGGCAAAATCTCGCACTCGCCGCAGCAACCGGTTGGCGATACGCGGCGTCCCTCGCGAGCGTCGAGCAATTTCGGCACTGGCATCAACTTCGAGATTCACGCCGAGGATGCCCGCCGATCGCATCAGAATCTGTTGCAGCTCATCGGGTTCGTAGAAATCCATGTGCGCGGTGAACCCGAACCGATCTCGCAGCGGACCGGTAAGGGCGCCGGATCGGGTGGTCGCCCCTACGAGGGTGAAGGGCGCAACTTCCAGCGGAATCGACGTAGCACCTGGACCCTTGCCGACCACGACGTCGACTCGGAAGTCCTCCATCGCGAGGTACAGCATTTCCTCGGCGGGACGGGCGATCCGATGAATCTCGTCGATGAAGAGAACGTCACCCTCCACCAGATTGCTCAACATCGCCGCAAGATCACCGGCCCGCTCGAGAGCCGGGCCTGACGTCAACCGCAGTGAAGAACCCAGCTCACCCGCGATGATCATCGCCATCGACGTCTTGCCGAGTCCGGGCGGACCGGACATCAGAATGTGGTCGGGTGTTCCGCCGCGCATCTTTGCCCCGGTGAGTACCAGTTGCAATTGCTCGCGCACGCGCGGTTGACCGATGAAATCGTCCAGGCTCTTGGGCCGGAGACTTGCCTCGACCTCACCGTCCCCCGCCACCAATTCGGCGCTGACCTGGGATTCGTCGTCGAAGTCGTCGATCGGGTCGAAATTCATCGAGTTTTACCGAGCAGGGAGAGAGCGGATCGAAGTGCGACGGACGTAGTTGCGCCGGGTGTTTCCGCGAGCACGGAATCCGTGGCTTGTTCGGCTTGCTTGAGCGGGAACCCGAGCCCTTCCAAGGCCTCGACAATCTGATCACGGATCGCATTTGCTGCGACTGCCCCCGACACCCCGGCGGTCGTCGGTACTGCGTCGACCTTGTCTCGCAGTTCCACAACCATGCGTTCGGCACCACGTTTTCCGATGCCAGGCACTCTCGTCAACGCGGTGAGATTGCCCTCCGAGAGCGCTCGCCGCAGCGCATCCGGCTCGAGTACCGCAAGCGTGGCCATCGCCAGGCGAGGGCCGACGCCCGACACCGTCTGGAGAAGGCTGAACAGATCCTTGGACTCGAGATCGGAGAAACCGTAGAGCGTCATCGAATCCTCACGCACGATCATCGTCGTGAAAAGCCTCGCCTCGCTCCCCCGGTGCAACGCACCCAGCGTCACCGGCGTTGCGTTGACGCGGTAACCGACACCCGCAGCCTCGATAACCGCATGATCGAGAGCTATGTCGAGTACCTCGCCGCGAACCGACGCGATCATCGTGAACCTGCCTTCTTCGTGGTCTCGGCCAATTTTGCCTGATACTTACGCATCTGTTCCGCAGCCATTGCCTCGGCGCGCGCCATTCGTTCGATCATGGGTGCCCGCCAACAGTGGCAGATCGCCAGCGCGAGTGCGTCCGCCGCGTCGGCGGGTTTCGGAGCGGTTTTGAGATTGAGGATTCGAGTCACCATCGCGGTGACCTGCGCCTTGTCTGCAGTTCCGCTCCCGGTGACAGCCGCTTTCACCTCGCTGGGCGTGTGAAAGAACACGGGAATGCCACGGCGCGTGGCCGCAACCGCAACAACACCACCGGCTTGCGCCGTCCCCATTGCCGTACTGACGTTGTGTTGCGCGAATACCCGCTCGATGGCAACGACGTCAGGTTTGTACTGCTCGATCCACAGTTCCGCCGCATCCGAGATTCGGAGCAGGCGAGGTCCGAGGTCCATGTCAGCAGGCGTGCGCACCACGTCGACGGCAATGGGACGCACAACTCTGCCGTTACTCCCATCGACCACACCCAACCCGCAACGGGTCAAGCCAGGGTCCACTCCGAGCACGCGCACTTTTGTCACACCTCTCCACACCGAACAGCTGTTCGATAGCTTAGCGGTGTACGGGCGAACTGCCGACATCAACACGCAACCCGGCCGCGACGATTACCGTCACGGCCGGGTTGAGCATGGCTGCGTCGAACTAGTTCAGCGTCGACCTAGTCGGCGTCGAGTGCTGCAAGCACCTCGTCGGACAGATCGATATTCGTGTAGACGTTCTGCACGTCGTCGGAATCCTCGAGCGCGTCGACGAGCTTGAAGATCTTGCGGGCGCCGTCGACGTCCAGCGGAACCTCTACGGATGCACGGAAATCGGCTTCGGCGGAGTCGTAGTCGATCTCGGCTTCCTGCAGAGCACTGCGAACCGCGACAAGATCTTGTGGCTCACAGACGATTTCGAAGGTCTCACCGAGATCGGTGACCTCTTCTGCGCCGGCATCGAGAACTGCCATCAACACGTCGTCCTCGGACTGCCCGTTCTTCTCGAGCGTCACGACGCCCTTGCGAGCGAACAGGTATGAGACCGAACCCGGATCGGCAAGGTTGCCGCCGTTGCGCGTCATCGCGGTACGAACTTCACCAGCTGCACGGTTGCGGTTGTCGGTCAGGCACTCGATCAGCACAGCAACACCGTTGGGCCCGTAGCCCTCGTACATGATGGTCTGCCAGTCCGCGCCGCCAGCTTCTTCACCTGCGCCGCGCTTGCGCGCACGCTCGATGTTGTCGTTGGGGACAGACGTCTTCTTAGCCTTCTGAATGGCATCGAACAACGTGGGGTTGCCCGTGGGATCGCCACCGCCGGTTCGTGCCGCCACCTCGATGTTCTTGATCAGCTTCGCGAAGGATTTGCCACGACGTGCGTCGATCACAGCCTTCTTGTGCTTGGTGGTGGCCCATTTTGAGTGGCCGCTCATGCGATTCAAGCCCCTTTCCTGCTGTGTTGCGCACGCCGAATGCGCTTCTTTCAGCTCTGACGATGTTACCCGTCCCACGTCGCCACATGCTGCATCCCCCGCACACTAATTCGTCAAACACGAGATTGTTTGCATAGAATGCAAACATGTTGATTCGCATCGATCACGCCTCGGCGACGCCACTCGCCGATCAGATTGCGGCCGGAGTGCGCGGGGCCGTCATCCGCGGCGAGGTCGGCCCCGGTGATCGACTTCCGTCCGCTCGCGCACTCGCCGAGTCGGTTGACGTCAATCTGCACACCGTTCTGCGTGCGTACGCGGCGCTGCGCGACGAGGGCCTCATCGATCTACGACGCGGGCGCGGCGCCGTCATCCGCGCCGAGTTCGATTCCGGCGCAACAGCTCTCCACGAATCAGCACGAGAGTTTGTCCGCCAGGCCCGCAATCTGGGTCTCGACACAGCCCACATGCTCGACCTCATCAAGGAGACCAGCACACAATGACGACCAGCAAGGTCCGGCTCTGGACCGCAGCCTCGTTGACCTTCATCCCCACGGCGGTGTTGATCGTGGCACGCCTACTGTGGGGCGATCAGCTTCCGCACACTGTCGCCAGTCACTGGTCCGGATCGACGCCGGACGGATTCGCCACAACCACAACGTTCTTCGCCATCACACTGGCAGTGTCGTTGATCGCCTCCGTCGTTGCCGCGGTCACGGCGATTCGTGCGGGCGACTCCGCTCCCCTGCTGTTGTCCGTCACAGCCACCGCAGCCGCGACGTCAGCGACGATCTGGATCCTCAGCGTTGCCTTGACCCTCGACGCCGGCGCCCCGGAGAACGCACGTATCGGGTGGTGGATAGCCCTTCCCATCGCTGCGGCAATGACGGGAATCGCCGCTTGGGCGCTCATCTCACGGGGCGGAGCCAATGCCGAACCGCTGCTCCCCACCCCGACGCTGGACACACCGCTCACTGCCACCGAACGCGCAGCGTGGATCGGCCGCGCACACAGCGTCTGGCCGTGGGTCCTCTCCGCCGGTCTGACAGCACTCACGGTCGGCACCGCCGCATATTCCGACTGGTGGGTAGCTGTCATCCTGCTCGCCGCCACCGTCATGACAGCAGCTTTCGCGTCCGTCACGGTCCGCGTGGATAATTCCGGACTGAGCATCAGCTCGTGGGGCATCCGGTGGAAGAAGATTGCCATCTCGAGAGTGAAGTCCGCGTCGGCCGACGCCATCCGGCCCATTGAGTGGGGTGGATACGGCTATCGCATCACTCCACGCGGCACGGCGGTGACACTGCGCTCCGGCGAGGCAATCGTGCTCACGCTCGAGACCGGGCGCGTTTTCGCCGTCACCGTCGACCACCCGGAAGATGGTGTCCGACTCCTTAATTCACTCGTCCAACAGGCTGACGCTCGCGAAATCTAGCCCCGAACCAGGTCGACGAAGAGCTCGTGCACACGACGGTCCCCCGTCACCTCCGGATGGAACGACGTCGCAATCACCGAACCTTGCCGAACAGCGACGATCCGGCCGGCAGCTTCGCCTGCTGCCGCCGGCACCTTGGCAAGAACCTCGACGCCCGGGCCTACCCGTTCCACCCACGGCGCGCGAATGAACACGGCCCGGACGGGGTCTCCGACAATGCCCTCGAATTCGAGGTCCGATTCGAACGAATCGACCTGACGTCCGAAAGCGTTGCGGCGCACGGTCATATCAATGGCATTGAGGTGCTCGGCATCGGGCCGGGTGTCGAGCACCTCGCTGGCCAGCAAGATCATGCCGGCGCACGATCCGTAGGCAGGCAGTCCACCTCGAAGCCGTTCGCGAAGCGGTTCGAGCAATTCGAAAACCTGCAGAAGCCGGCTCATCGTTGTCGATTCACCGCCGGGAATCACGATGCCGTCAACCTTGTCGAGCTCCTCGGGACGGCGCACACCCACGGCGTCCGCCCCCGAATCCGCCAAGGCAGCAAGGTGCTCCCGCACGTCACCCTGGAGTGCGAGTACGCCGATCAACGGACGAGTCATGCCTGTGTTCCTACCTTGTCTTCACTACCCGAGGGGTCTTCACTAACCGAGGGCTCGCGTTCGATCCGCGACAAGCCTTCCTGGACTACCGCTGCCACCATATTGCCGCTTCGATCGTAAATGCGCCCCTGCGTCAGCGCTCGCCCGAACCCGGCCGACGGCGACGTCTGGTCGTACATCAACCATTCGTCGGCCCGGAACGGACGCAGGAACCACATCGCATGATCGAGTGAGGCATTCTGCGTCTTCACGTCCTTGTGCGGCACATTCGAGGTGTTGAGCAGCGTCATGTCACTCAGATAGGCCAAGGTGCAGATGTGCAGAAGTGGGCGATCCGGCAAGGCGTTGCGGTAACGGATCCAAACCCGCTGCTGCGCAGGCATATCCGGTGCCGAGTTCGCAACGTCAGCAGGCACGATTCGCAGATCCCAGTTCCGCCACTCCTCGTGAAGCGGTGTTCCGGCAAAATCGGGAATGGTCAACGGGTCCGGCAGTTCCTCCGGCATCGGGACATTCGGCATCCGGTCCTGATGCTCGATGCCCTGGTCTTCGACGTGGAACGACGCCGACATCGAGAAGATCGTCTTCCCGTCCTGGACGGCGTTCACTCGGCGTGTGCAGAACGAGCGCCCGTCACGGATCCGGTCCACGAGATACACCGTGGGAATCTTGGGATTTCCGGGCCGCAGAAAATATCCGTGCAACGAATGCACGTGGAAGCGCTCGTCTACGGTGCTGACTGCGGATACCAGAGATTGGCCGGCTACCTGTCCACCGAAGGTGCGCTGCATGACAGTGGGGTGAACTGCCCCTCTGAAAATATCCTTTTCCAGCGTTTCGAGCTCGAGGATCTCCTCGATACCAATCATGTGTCCTCCGGCAGAGTAGAGGCCGACAGCGCCGGCGGGCAACGGGTTCACATTATCGGTTCGCCGCCCGCACACGGCACCATGGTGGCGTGAACGCCTTCATCCCCTCGACCCCGCAGGCCCTGGCCGAACAGGTTGTATCGCTCTGTGAATCACACCCGACAGTTGCGGTGGTGGCGCTGGACGGTGCTGATTGCGCTCGGCCGGTCGAACTCGCAGAGTTGATCGGTGTTGCCGCGCAGTCGCGCCAACGTCCGAGTGCTGTTGTCTCTCTTCACGACTACGTACGGCCGGCGTCGTTACGGCTCGAGTTCGGGCGCGAAGATCCGCTGAGTTATCGAACGATGTGGTTCGACTACGACGCTCTGGACCGTGAAGTCGTGACGGCGGCGCGGGCGCGTCGTACGTGGCTTCCCCAACTGTGGGACGAGACAGCAGACCGGTCGGCACGCTCATCCCGCCGAACCGTTCACGAGCGAACGGTGATCATTGTCGCCGGACCGATGCTGCTTGGCCGCGGTCTCGACTTCGACGTCACCGTCCGATTGAACATGTCCGAGGCGGCGATCCGGCGGCACACACCGCCTGCACAGCTGTGGACCGTCGACCCGCTACTCGAGCATCAGGATGGTGTGACCGACCGGATCGATCTGGACGTGCGTTACGACCACCCCGCTCGACCTGCCGTTCGCGTCTACTGAGTACGAAGGTGACGCGTCAAACCTTCCTGAACCACCGCGGCGACCATGTTTCCGCGTCGGTCGAAAATCCGTCCCTGAGTCAGCGCGCGACCGAACCCGGCCGACGGCGAGGTCTGGTCGTACAACAACCACTCGTCCGCCCGAAACGGGCGCAGGAACCACATTGCGTGATCGAGCGATGCGGCCTGCATTGGTGTGTCCTTGTGCGGGATACGAGAGGATCCCAGCAAGGTCATGTCGCTCATGTACGCGAGGGCACACACGTGGAAGACCGGGTCATCCGGTAGTGCCTCCCGCGAGCGGAACCACACTTGCTGCTGAGCCGCGGCGCCTGGACGCTTGCTGATATCAGCTTGTGGGACGAGCCGTAGGTCCCAGTCTGCCCATTCGCGAGCCAGCCACGCGGTCTCGCCGTCGTCGGAGTCGGTGGCCAGGCCCAGCGTCTCAGGGTCGGGCACAGGCGGCATCTCGTCCTGGTGCTCGATGCCCTCGTCTTGAACGTGGAACGACGCCGACATCGTGAAGATCGCCTGCCCGTCTTGGATTCCTGTCACCCGTCGTGTGGCAAAAGATCTGCCATCGCGCACGCGGTCGACCAGAAAGACAGTGGGCTCCTTCGGGTTTCCGGGTCGGAGAAAATATCCGTGCAGGGAATGAACCAAGAATTCCGGATCAACGGTACGTACGGCCGAGACGAGTGCCTGACCTGCCACTTGCCCACCGAATGTTCGGGGCAGCGTGGTTTCCGCGATTATCCCTCGGAAAATGTCGCGTTCGAGGCGTTCCAGTTCCAGAATTTCTTCGATCGTCGCCATCGCTACTCCCGTTCTCCGCATCTGCTCAATTCTCACCGAGAGTCACACAATGCCTGACGGTGGACAAATTCAGCGAATTCAACCACAGCAGACACGCGAAACACCCAAAACGGGCCGGGTAGTTCTTTACGATTCAAATTAAGCTGAATTCGCGATCGCAGACCGGGAGAACCCATGCGCCGTCACAGCACAACAGCAGCCATCGCTTTGACGATGAGTCTCGTCGCCCTGACCGGGTGTGGCACCTCGCCGGAGGAGAGCGATTCCACTGACGTTTCGCAGACTCTGGTCACGTCGTCAAACAATGCCCCGGCACCGGCGTACGCGGCAACCTTGCAGCCGACCATCGAGAAACTGATGAAAGACAACGTCATTCCCGGCGCAGTGGTGCTGATCTCGTCGCCGACACAAGGCGACTGGACCGCGACATTCGGCACACAGGTCATCGGCGAGGACAAACCGATGTCACTGAACGACTATTTCCGCGTCGGAAGCAATACCAAGACCATGACGTCGACGGTCATTCTCCAGTTGGTGCAGGAAGGAAAACTCAGCCTGGACGATCCCATCGGCAAGTACATCGACGGGGTGCCCAACGGCGACACCATCACCATTGCGCAGCTATCCGACATGCACAGCGGGCTGTACAGCTATTCCTTCGACCCACAATTCAACGCGACGCTCGACAACGACCCGCAGAAGGCGTGGACACCGGAGGAATTGCTGGCCATCGCGTTCTCGCACCCCGTCGATTTTGCTCCGGGCGAGAAGTTCGAGTACAGCAATACCAACATCGTGCTACTCGGCCTGGTCATCGAAAAACTCACCGATATGACTGCGGCACAGGCATTCCAGGAGCGCATCTACGAACCCCTCGGGTTGACACACACGTCGCTACCGGCCGCAAGCGATTCTTCGATCCCCGACCCCCATCCGCAGGGCTATTCCTTCGGTACCAATGTCTCCACGATCGACACCTTCGCCCTCCCTGAACCAGAACTGAGCGCAGCGCTGGCCGGCACCTTGAAGCCGAACAACGAGACCGATGCCAACCCGTCCTGGACGTGGACGGCGGGCGGCGCAATTTCGACGGTCGGAGATCTGGCTACCTACGTCAAAGCCCTTGTCGGCGGCGGGTTGCTGAATGACGACATGCAGAAGATTCGCCTCGACAGCATTCAACCCACTGATCCGAGCAATCCCTCGGCCGCCGGCTACGGTTTGGGCATCGCACGCTTCGGACCTGCCCTGATCGGCCACGACGGCCAGATTCCCGGATTCATGTCGTTCATGGCCCACGACCCGAACACCGACCTCACCATTGTCATCGCCACCAACCTGGCGACGGTACCGAGCGGTGAGGGATCGGCGCTGGTTCTGGCCAAGGGCATCATTCCCACCTTCTACGGCGGGGGCGGCGTACCCGGCGGTGACCCCGCGGCGGTACCCGCGGCGCCAACACCGACCCGCTGACTAGTGATCTTCGTCCAACTCGCCCGATTAGTCCCCTCTCGCGTGAGAAAATAAGACATGACCGCCAACGATCTCTCCTCGAACTCACCAGTCGCCGTACTCTCAGCCGAAGAAAGCTGGAAGCTGCTGAGCCAAGCCACATTGGGCCGGATTGTGGTCGGAACTTCCGGACACGTGGACATTTTCCCGGTCAATTACGTGGTCGATGACAACCACATCTACTTCCGCACCGCGGAGGGAGCCAAACTCGTCGAACTGACCATCAACGATCGCGTTCTGTTCGAAGCCGATCACGTTGGCCCAGAACAGGGATGGAGCGTCGTAGTACGTGGAACCGCTCGCGTGATCACGTCATTCACCGAAACCGCCAGGATCGACGAATTGGGGTTGCGGTCCTGGATTCCGACGCCCAAGTACAACGTTGTCGAGATCACCGCATCCGAAATCACCGGCCGCGCCGTGAAATTGGATCACACCCAGAGCTGAGCGAAAACGCGGACATAGCACTGCCAGGTCAACCCACCGCCCCGGCCGCCAGTGCAGCTTGCCAACCTCCGTACTCGCTGATGTCTTTGCCCGTGGACGCTACTTCCTGGTCACAGCCGAACCCGGTTCCCCAACTGCCGTCGTCGAATTCGACCGATCCGAGCATCATCGGCGTCGGCAGTGCCGCGAGAAATGTGCCGAGTGCGGCGGGAGTGAGTTGCCAGCGCTCCCCCACAATCGACACGCCGCCCTCGCTCACCCGGATCAATCCTGGTTTAGGTGGCGTGGTGTCCAGCGCGCTGAGTCGGTAGCGCGGAGCGGTGGCTACCGGCCCACACCAGCGGGCACCGAGCCCGGTCAGCTGATGCTCGAGCGGCTGACCGCGCAGGTGAGCGCCGAATACTGCCAACTCGACCGTGTCCGCGGGCGCTGAAGTCCATCCGGTTGCCTGGTCGCCATTCACCATCGCCGCGATGTCAGCAGCGACGCCGTCCTCGAACGCACGCGCCAGCACCGTCACCCCGAACTGCGCATCGCCTGCCCTACCAGCTGGAACCGCGACAGCTGACAGGTCGAAGAGATTGCAGAAGTTGGTGTACGTGCCCATACGGGAGTTCACGCCGATCGGATCGCCCGCAACGTCGGCGATCGTCGGATGTTCCGGGGCCGTCGGCACCATGAGGGCATCGAGTCCGTCGAGCTCCTTCATCGCCCGGTTCCGCAACTGCGCCAACAATTCCCGGTCCGCGAGTAGTCGATGTGCCGGTATGACTCCGGCCGGCGCAATGATCGAACGTACCGTCGGGTCCACCGCATCGGCGTGCGCGTCGACGAATTCGCCTACCGCCGCATATCTTTCAGCGACAAGCGCACCGTCGTACAGCAGCTTCGCGGCGTCGAGGAAAAGCGTCAGGTCAATCTCGACTACCTCGGCACCCGCAGCCCGCAGCCGTCCGACAGCTGCTCCGAACGCTGCCGCCCACTGCTCGTCGAGTCCGGGCAACACAGCTGGAACTGCGACGCGTGGCCGCGGCGGCGCGGCCAACCGGACGTCGCTCGGCCACTGGCCGCCCCGTGCGCCTGATGCCATCACGGCCATCGCAGACTCGGCGCCGGCCAGATCCGCGGCGAAAATGGTCACGCAATCGTAGGAACTGCACGCCGGGACCACTCCCTCGGTCGAGACGACCCCGACGGTCGGCTTGATGCCGACAATGCCCTGCAGACCTGCTGGAACACGGCCGGACCCTGCGGTGTCGGTACCGATCGCGATGTCGACCAGCCCGAGCGCAACAGCTACCGCGGATCCAGAACTCGAGCCACCCGAGATGTACTCCGGCCGACGCGAGTCGCGTACCGCGCCGTGGGGGCTGCGTGTGCCGACCAGTCCGGTGGCGAACTGGTCGAGATTCGTCTTACCCAGCACTACTGCGCCCGCCGCCCGCAGAGCCGAAACGGCGGCCGCGTCGACCGCAGGTGTGTAGGCGAACTCGGGACATCCGGCGGTGGTGGGTAAGCCTGCCACGTCGACGTTGTCCTTGACTGCGAGCACCAGACCTCGTAGCGGCAGGTCAGCGGTGGAGGCATCGACGCGCGCGGCCTCGGCCATCGCGTCGACCTCGGGGCGCAGGTGTATCCAGATCTCCGGCCGGTCGACGCGCTCGATCGACCGATATGCCGCCGATACCCGCTCGGTCGCGCTCACGCGGCTACCTCCTTGACTGTTGTTGTCGTGCGGGCAAACTCACCCGCAGCTGACCAGGCGTCCCGCTCGGCGCCGAACGCGACTGCCTGGGTTGCACGGAATGCCGAAATGGAGTCCGCATTGTCGGTCAGGAACTGCTCGTGTTCGGCGAGGGAGAAACTGCCGTCGGTGATCTGCACGCCGCCGGGCCCACCTGCCGCCGTCTCGGCGCGCAGTTCGAGCAACTCGTCCGGCTCGACGGGATACCAGGAGATCCGGTCGAAGAACCGTAGCAACCAGGGCGTACCGTCCTCGAACGGTCCGGACTTCTCGGGATAACGGTGATTCCACACCTGGGTGGTGCGTCCCACGAACTGGTAGCCGCCCGGCCCCTCCATGCCGTAAATGCACAGGTACGCTCCGCCGATACCGACCGCGTTCTCCGGCGTCCAGGTACGTGCCGGGTTGTACTTGGTGGTGACCAACCTGTGACGCGGGTCGAGCGGAGTGGCAACCGGCGCACCGAGATAGACGTCGCCGAGTCCGAGGACGAGGTACTCGGCGTCGAAGACCGTGTCGAAGACGTCAGCGACCGAATCCAGCCCGTTCATGCGCCGAATGAACTCGATGTTCCACGGGCACCACGGCGCATCGGCACGAACACCGTGCATGTAGCGCTTGATCGCCTCGCGGGTGGACGGGTCGTCCCAGGACAAGGGCATCCGCACCGATCGGCTGGGGACCACGAGTTCGGACGAATCCGGGATCTGTTCCTCAGCTTCGGCGAGCAAACCCATCAGCTTCGACACCGGAAGCACATCAGGGTCGACGCGCACCTGCAGCGACCGGATGCCGGGGGTGAGATCGAGTAGCCCAGCCGGCTTCTCTGCCTCGAGTCGCTGATGCAGCGCGTGCGCCCGCGCCCGGAGCGCGAGGTCGAGCGTCATGTCCCCGTATTCGACAAGAACGTTGTCGTCGCCCGAGCGGCGATACGTCACCGCAGTCTTGCCGTCGCGGCGGGCGATCACTCCGTCGTCCCCGTCGCCGCCGTCACTGAACACTGCCGGCAGGCTCGCACGCCGACTCAGGCCCAGTTGACCTTTCGACGCGGCACGATCGGCGCGGATCGGCACAAATCGAACCGTATCGCCGGGGCTCAGTTGGCCGAGCTTCCACCGTTCCGCGGATACGACGGTGACCGGGCAGACAAATCCACCGAGACTCGGGCCGTCCGGCCCGAGCAGGATGGGAGTGTCACCGGTGAAGTCCAGTGCGCCAACCGAATAGGCGTTGTCGTGAATGTTCGAGGGGTGCAGTCCGGCCTCGCCGCCGTCGTTGCGCGCCCAGTCAGGCTGCGGACCGATCAACCGGACGCCCGTGCGATCGGAGTTGAAGTGCACCTCGTAGTCGGTGGCGTACAGCGTGTCGATATCGTTGCGGGTGAAGAACTCCGGTGCGCCGTGTGGACCCTCGGTAACGGCGATCTCCCAGCGGCCACCGATCACCGGTACGTGTTCCATCGGAACTGGTTGGGCGGCATCGGGGTTGCATGGCCCCGCTCCGCAGCTCAACACGTCCCCCTCGCGTAGCGTCCGCCCCTCGTGACCGCCGAACTTGCCGAGCGTGAACGTCGCTCCACTGCCCAGGTAGTCGGGCACGTCGATCCCGCCGCGGACCAGCACGTAGATCCGCAGTCCCGGACCTGTTGTCGCCCCGACGTCGAGGACACCGCCGGCAGGAACCTGCACCGGCGCCCAGGCCCGGACCTGCAGTCCGTTCACTCGGACAATGGCAGGTGCGCCCGTGACACACACGACGGTGGCCTCGGCGAATCGCAGTGCTGGTCCGGCCATCGTGCACTCGAGCCCGGCGGCTCCCGGTTCGTTCCCGAGTGCTTCGTTGCCGAGCCTGAAAGACAGGTCGTCCATCGGGCCTGACGGGGGAACACCGATCTGCCAGTAGCCGACGCGGCCTGGCCAGTCCTGGACGGTGCTCAACATACCGGGGCGCTGAACGGTGATCTCGGTCATCGCTCTTCCTCCGGACGGGTCACGATCATCCGTACCTCTGTGGGGTCGAAACCGTTGCAGGGGTTGTTGATCTGCGGGCAGTTCGATACGAGTACAAGCGTGTCGATCTCAGCGCGCAGGGCGAGGCGCTTACCCGGCGCGGAGAGCCCGTCGACAATGCCGAGTGTGCCGTCCGCGTCGACCGGTACGTTCATGAAGAAATTGATGTTGGAGACCAAGTCTCGTTTACCAAGGCCCCACTTGGCTCCCTCGATCAGGAAGTTCTCGACACACGCGTGCTGATGCTTGGTGTGGTGGCCGTAGCGCAGGGTGTTCGACTCCTGCGAGCACGCGCCACCGACGGTGTCATGGTTGCCGACCTCGTCACCGACAAGCGTCATCAGAGCTGTTCCATCGTCGGCGCGAAGCACGGACCCTGTCGTGAGAAACAGATTGCGCTGAGCTGCAACGGTTGCGGCAGCTGAATACCGAACAGCATGATCATCGGCAGCATAGAAGAGGGAGTCGACGGCCTGATTGCCGTGCAGGTCGACGATGGTCAGGACGTCACCGGCCCGAACGATCGCGGACCAGGGTCCGCGAGCGCCGACAGTGTCATCGAGGATCACGGCTCCGGGGACAAGAGCGGGAGTGTCTACGGCGGTGGTCATTTGGCGTCCCTTCCGAGCTGTGCTGCATTGACGGGCTGTGCTTCATTGACGGGCTGTGCTTCATTGACGGGCTTGGCGGCGTTCCAGGCGTCCTCGGTGTTGAGGACTGCGCGGCGGTACTCGGGATCGTTGTTCGGCAGAGCCTCCAGATCCTCGGGTGCCGTCCATGCCACTACCTCGAGGGATGTGGTGCCGAACGTGGTGGCCGGGTCAAGCGGGTGTGCGGTATTGGCGATCAGCACGATCACCGGGAGATGGATCAGCAGCTCCAGCTCTGTTCCGGCGCCGGCATTTCCGGTGCTGGTGAGTCCGCCGTCGGACTCGACGCGCACTCCGTGGAACAGGGACAGCACGGGCGGCAGGTCGCGGGCGGTCAGACCGTGTTTGGCCGCAGCCAGTGTCAGCAGTTCCCGGCCGGCGGGCGCTCCCGAATGGACGGATCCCTCGCCGTACTTGGCTGTGTTCGTGGCCAGTGAAGTGGTTCCGCAGAACGCGTCGTGGTGACCGGAGGTATCGGCCACAACGGTGGCCAGCACCCGTCCCTGGTCGGAGAGCAGCGGATGCCCCACCCTCAGGTACGCCTGCCACGGCACCTTGACGGTGTCGGCGATGTTGAGTCGCTCGTGCGGCGCGTCAGCCCGGTACAGCAGGAGGTTCGCGCAGGCACTGCCGGCGATGTCACGCAATCGGAGCCGCGTGCCGCGGGCCAGCACCTTCGAGGTGTAGCGGCCGCCAGGCACGGTCTCCGCCCAGGTGAGCCGGTCAGCGTCGATACCGGCCGGAGGGGTGGGCCAATCGGAGGCGGGAAGGACGGGCATCGAGTCGGTGATCGCACCGGCCTGCGAGCGGGCGTGCTCGCGGGCGGCTGCTGTGGTGTCGGTGGCTGTGTCGGTCGTGGTCACTTCGTAGCTCCAATCGTGACGGGGTTCGGAACGGTTTTGCCGCGCGGGTAGCAGAGAGCGCCAACCAGGACGACGGCAATCACGGTGATCGGGGCGGCCCATTGCAGGATCGGCATGTCACCGGACGGGTTGAAGATTTCGGCGCGTGGCCAGGACAAGTTGATCACCATTGCAGCTCCGTACAGCACGGCCGCGATGTTGACCGGGACACCGAAGACTCCCAATGAGAACAGCTTTCGACCTTCGGAGTCGTACTGGACATCTCCGTGCGGCCAGCCTTGCAACCGTCGACGCAGCAGCGGAACGGTCACCATCAGGTAGGCAAGGTAGATCAGCACGATGCACACACTCGACAGTGTCGTGAAGATTGCCGAGTTCCCGACGTTGACAGCGAGCACCAGGATGCAGGCGATACCGATCAGGACCGAAGGCGCGATCGGAGTTCCGTTGCGGGCGTTGACCTTCGAGAGGATCTTCGATGCGGGCAGGCGGCCGTCGCGGGCCATGGAGAACATCAACCGGGACGCGGCGGTCTGAATTGCGAGGGTGCACACGAATACCGCAATAGCGACGTCGATCAGCAGCAGGGTGCCCCACGGGGAACTCAGGATTGCGCCGAGCACGTACGGCAGGCCTTCGGTGGCGAGCCGACCGTCGGTGAGGCTCGGCGCTGCCATCAGCGCGCCGACGATCATCAGGCCACCACCAAGAGCAGACACCGACAGTGCCAACCGAATGGTGCGCGGTGCGACGCGACGCGGATTTCGGGTCTCCTCGGCGAGCTCGCCTGCCGAGCCGAAGCCGACCATGACGTACGCGGCCATCAATCCCGAGACGATCCAGGCCCAGATGTAGCCGGGCTCGCTGCCTGCGGCGCCGGTGTCGAATACCACCTGCGGGCCACGCTGGGCGTGGGTGAAGAACATGCCGATCACCGCAATGACGCCGATGATCTCGCAGGTCACGCCGATATTGTTGATGCGCGACATCCAGTTCACGCCAACGCAATTGATCGTTGTCGTGAGCACCAACAGCACCGAACCGAGCAGTACCGCGTTGGTCGCGCCACTCGACGATGTCAGCGAGCTGTCCTCGCCGACGATCTGAAATCCGCTCCACACGTTTGGCAACACCACCTGCAGGGCGATCGCCGCCGCAGAGGCGGTAACGATCTGCGCGATGATCATGAACCATCCGGCAAACCACCCGATGATCTCGCCGCCCATCCGCCGGGACCACTGGTAGATGGCGCCTGAGATCGGATACCGCGCAGCAAGTTCGGCGAAGCTCAGCGCCACCATGAACTGGCCCAGGAACACACAGGGCCACGTCCAGAAGAATGCCGGTCCGGCAAAGCTGAAGCCGAGTCCGAACAACTGGAAGATCGTGGTCAGGATGGAGACGAACGAGAAGCCCGCCGCGAACGACGCGAACTTGCCGAGCGAGCGGTGCAGTTGCTGCTCGTAGCCGAACTCGGCGAGGTCGTTGTCGTCGCTGGGCTTAGGTGCCGCGATCGTCATTGATTCTCCTGGGGCCTGGGGGCTGTATTCCTGTCAGTTGACAGTTTTCTGCGCTCCCGTTCCCTACTGGTGTCTCTCATGTTTCGCTGTGTAGCGATTGCGTTGCGAGTCGATGACATCGGTTACCGGAACGTTTCCGAACCCTCACGCGGGTAGTCGGTGACACCCGACAGAGCGGCACAGCATTAGATAAGGGCCATGAACGTCGTCCGCGATCCATCGATGCTTCCGGTGGGCGAGTTGTTGCGTGGTCCTGCATTGACCTGCGGCCCTGAGACAACCGCCGCCGACGCCGCCCGCGCCATGACCGCAGCCGGCCGACGGTACGTACTTATCCCCATCCGCGGGAATGCGCTGGGCATCTTCACCGACGGAGACCTCCGACGGCGGATCGTCGCGGCCGGACTCGGCACTACCACCCCCGTTTCCGAGGTGATGACCACTCCCGTACACACGGCCAACGCTGACCGGCTCGGCGCGGACGTGCTGCTCGATATGCTCGAACGCGGCGTGCGGCACCTGCCGGTACTGTCCGCTCGCGGCGACGTTCTTGGTGTGGTCGAGGACGCGGATCTGTTCGCCACCGCAACTCGGAGCGGATTTCTGGTGCGCAGCACAATTTCTCAGGCCGCCGACGCCGATGAACTCGTAGCTGCGACAGCACGGATACCGGAGCTTGCGGTGGGACTCTGGCGGGCGCGTGTGGCGGCGCTCGACGTCAGCGCCATCGCGTCGGTACTCATGGACGCCGCCGTCACCCGAGCCGCGAGCTTGCTCGCCGAAGGCCATCCCGGTTCGACCTGGCTCTCACTCGGCAGCATCGCCCGCCGCGAGGCCATGCCAAGTTCCGACGTGGACAGTGCCCTGATCTGGGCGAACGACGACAGTCCCGAACAGCAGGCCCGCGAAACCGCGTACGGAAAGCGTGTGCACGGATTACTGGAACGCTGCGGACTCCCCTCGGACGCCAACGGGGCGGTAGCGTCGAGCCCGCGGTTCGCGCGTTCCGAATCCGACTGGCTGCGTGGGCTCGACGGCTGGCTCGCCGATCCTTACGCCGATCAGGGCATCGTCATGGTGTCACTGCTCGCCGACAGTCGCATCGCGATCGGCGACAACCGACTTGCTCTGTCCCCCGTCGTATCCGAGCGACTCGATCCCGACGCGCTTCGACTGCTGCTCAAGGAAGCAGTCGAAGGTAAGGCGCGGATGCATTCACTGCGCGAGCGTCTCACCCGCCGCACCGATTCCGTCGACATCAAGGCACAAGGCGTGATGCCGATCGTGAACATCGCGCGGTGGGCTGGGCTCGCCGCAGGCTGCGCGGACCCGTCAACCATCGTGCGACTGCGAACGGCAGCGAACTCGGGAATCCTGCCCGACGACGACGCGACGATGCTCGCCGAGTCGTTCGACGTGCTGGCTCAGATCCGGCTACGGCATCAGTGCGAGCAGATCGAGCGAGGCGAGACCCCGACCGACGTCCTGGCACTGGACTCGCTGACGCCCCTCTACCGGAGTCTGCTCGCGAGCGCCGTCCGCGAGATCGCAGGGATACAACGGAAACTCGCATACACGGGGCCGCCGGCATGACGGAATTGACCGCCGCTCAGCGTCACGCGGTCCTTCAGACCGTGGCGGCCGAGCGACTCGAGGGATGGCAGCCCACTGGCGACGACCTCACCGATCTGGACGCGCTGGCCGTCGGCACGTTCACGTACGAGGACTACATCGAACGCCACCGTAGTGCCGCGTCCACGCGCGCGGTCCCGCGCCGTCGACGGCTCGCGTTACCACGTCCGTACCTTGTCACCGGGACTTCTGTGCTGCGCAACAACTTCGGATTCAGAGACCAGACCCAGCTTCGGGACGTCGAGTACGCCGCGACCGCAGCCCGCCTGCTCCAAGCGCATCTGCAACAAGCGCCGACTCCGCGCCAGGTGGACGCCGAGTACATCTTCGGGTTGCACGGGCGTGTGTTCGGTGACGTGTTCGGATGGGCGGGGCAGCAACGCATCGTCGACATCACCAAGAACGGGGACGGTTTCGCGCCGGTCGGGACGATCGGCCGTTATCTGCGTGAAGTCGAGATCGCGATTGCCGCGACGGACTGGCACCGCGCGGACCGCGGACGCCTGGCGTACGCACTGGCCACTGTTTATGTCACCTACAACCACGCGCACCCGTTTCGCGAAGGAAACGGCCGTACCGGCACCCTGCTCCTGCACCAACTCGTAAGCTCGACCGGGTTCCTCCTCGACCTGTCGGGTATCGATGCGGCGGAATGGGTTGCCGCCTCTCGTGATTCGTCTCCCTTTCGCCGCACCGGCGCACCGTCGCCGCGACCCATGATTCCCGTGTTGCGGCGCGCACTCGTAGACCGCAGTGATGGAAGGATGGTGTGATGACCACAACCGGAGCCGGCCGCCCACGGCTGTCGACACGCAAGCGTCCCGGAGCAACGGCACGCGATGAGATTCTCGATGCCGCGGCCGAGTTGTTCACCACCGGAGGCTTCACCAGTACGTCGACCCGAATGATCGCCGACGCAGTGGGCATCCGGCAGGCGTCGCTCTACCACCACTTCGCAAACAAGGACGACCTGCTGACCGCGCTGCTTGTCGGGACAGTCACCTCCCCCTTGGCTTTTGCGGAAGACATGCGCGAGAGCCCGGAATCCGCCGCAGTGCGTATGTACGCCCTGACCTGCTTCGACGCGCAGCAACTCGCAAACTCGCGATGGAATCTTGGTGCCCTTTACCTGCTACCGGAGCTACGGACCGAACGATTCGAACCGTTCCGAGCGCAACGCGGAACACTCATGGATCTGTACACGGAATTCGCCCGTGACGCGCTGGTCCAGATCAACCCTGACGCCGAAGTCGATCTCCGCATTGCGCAGCTACCGTTCCGACTCGTCGAGACGGTGATCAACACAAGGTCGGACGCTGAAGCGGAAGGTTCCAGTGCCTCACCTTCGCCGGAGGTGATCGCTGATGCCTCGATTCGAATCCTCGGCTGGACAGGGCCGACCGCTGAACTTGCTTCTCGTACAACGGCACTTCTTGACGAGTACTCCGGCGGACAACGTTAGTGCGCCACTGTGGGAAGTTCGTCGAGCAATCTGTCGAGCAAGTTCAGGTCGTAACGATTCGGGCGCGGTTGTGCCGGCGTGGCGATGTCACCCTCAGTGAGGACACCGTGAATGACCCGGCCAATTTGCGAATCCGAGTCGACGCTGTGCAAACATCTGCCGAACTGCGGCGAACTCGTGCTCGAATCGGGTAATCGGTTCCACCCCTACAGCGGCCAGACACCAGCTGTAGTGCAGTTTCAGCGGATCGCTGTCGCATATCGCGTCACTACTCGCATCCTCGAGCGCTAACGCTTGCATCCAACGATGTGCATTCACCCGGGCCCAGTATGCCGCCTGTTCCATAGCGTCGGATCCGTCCGGTTCCTGACCCGTCGGGCTGTATTCAGCGACGAACCGCCTGCGACTGGCTCGGCACCACGTGGTCTTACCTGCGGCACTAGGCCCTTCGACGGCGATGATCACCGGCACACCCTACCTACGGCTCGTCGACAGTGCCGCGCTTGCACAGCCTCCTCGATGAGCGACGTTAGGGCACGATGGTCGAATGGCGGTTTCTCAAAACGGATTCGCGCGTACAACCGGTGCGGTCGCGGTGGCGACCGCAGCAAGTCGCGCAACCGGCTTTATCCGCACCCTTGCCTTGGCCGCGGTGCTAGGCACTGCTGTGGTCGGTGACGCCTACAACGGCGCGAACAGCATGCCGAACATGGTGTACGAACTGCTCCTCGGCGGCGTGATGAGCAGCGTCCTGATCCCTGTTCTGGCAAGGGCACGACTCCGCGGGAGAACCTATTCGCGGGTTTTCACCCAACGCCTGCTGCTGGCGACGATTCTCGGCGCCGCTGTCATCACCGCCATAGCGGTGGCGTGCGCCCCGTTCCTCGTCGCCGCCTTGGTGTCGGATACGGAACAGACACAGCTGACAACCGCGCTGGCGTACTTGCTGTTGCCTGAGATCTTCTTCTACGCGATCGCAGCGACCGCGACAGCCGTGCTGAATATCCGCGAAAGCTATGCGCCGGCGGCCTGGGCGTCGGTGGTCAACAACGTGATCGTGCTCGCGATGGTCGTGGTGTTCGCTGCGATACCGGGACCTGTGACGTTGCTGCCGTCGACGATGACCACCGCACAGGTTCTCGTCTTAGGCATCGGGACAACGATCGGCATCGTGGGACAGGCTGTGTGGACGGTGACCGCGTTGCGTCGTACCGGATTCCGGTGGAGTTGGCGGGTACGCCCGGTGCCGTACACGTGGCGCCCGGTCCGCGTCGGGGCAAGGCTGCTCGGCTGGGTGCTGCTGTATGTCGCGATCAGTCAGGCAGGCGTCACGTTCGTGCTCAGAGTTGCATTCAGCCATGGCGGAGTCTCGACCTATACGTACGCCGACCTGCTGTTCCAGGTGCCGTACGGCATCCTCGGGGTGTCCCTGCTGACCGTGCTCATGCCGCGTATCTCCCGCGCGGTGGCGCTCGGGGACCGTGACGCTCTGGTCACCGACATGGGCCGCGCTGCCCGGTACTCGGTTGTTGCGCTCGTCCCCGCCGCAGTCGCGATGACCCTTCTCGGGCCGATACTGACCACGGTAATGTTCGTCGGACGCGTCGATGTCGATTCCGCTCGCACTATCGGTGTGGCGCTGGCACTGTCGGCATTCGGGCTTCCGCCGTTCGCGTTGGTCATGCTGCAACTGCGGGTCTTCTACGCCGGCAATGACATGCGCACGCCAGCCCTGATCAACGCCGCAATGGTGGTCACAAAGGTCTCCGTCGTTGCACTCGCTCTCGCATGTCTACCAAACCAGGTGATCGTGGTGATGCTGCCGGTCGCAAGTTCACTGTCCTACGTCGTCGGTGCCATCAGCGGGCACTTCGTGTTGCGTCACCGCTACGGCCTGCTCGGCTTCCACACAGTGCTTGCAACATTCTCGAAGGTGCTATGGGCGTCGATAGCCGCCGGCGGGGTCTGCGTCATCACAGTCTGGGCCTCACACCAACTGATCGACAACCCTCGCACGGCCGCAGCAGCATCACTGGTCGCCGTACTCGTCCTCGGAGCACCGACATTCCTCGTCACAGCCACAAAGATCGGCATCCCCGAAGTCCGCACCGCCAAGGCCCTGCTCAATCGTTGAGAAAGCAGGCACCGCACCCACCGAACTGACGTGGTACGGCGCTACCCCCGGGGACTCGGACGGCTAGTGCAAAGGTGGTCCCGCTCGGGTCTGACCGTGCGGGGCCACCAATGCACGACGCTAGCCCTTGATGAACGCGAGAATGTCCTGGTCGAGGGCATCCTGATATGCGCCGTAGATGCCGTGCGGGGCTCCCGGATACACCTTGAGGGTGCCGTTCTTGACGAGCTTGACAGACTTTTCGGCAGCAGCGGCGATGGGAACGATCTGATCGTCGTCGCCGTGCGCGATCAACATCGGTACGTCGATCGCCTGGAGGTCCGCCGTCTGATCCGTCTCCGAGAATGCCTTGACGCAGTCGTATGCTGCCGCAAGGTTCACCAACATTCCCTGTCGCCAGAAGTCATCCTTTGCACCCTGCGAGACCTCAGCGCCGTCACGATTTGCGCCGTAGAACGACTCGCTCAGATCCTTGTAGAACTGCGACCGGTCTTTCAGCACACCAGCGCGGATTCCGTCGAACGCCTCGATGGGCGTGCCTTCGGGATTCTCGTCCGATTTGACCATGATCGGTGGGACCGCGCCGGCGGTGATCACCTTTGTCACACGGCCTTTTCCATGCTGCGCCGCGTACCGTACCACTTCACCGCCACCCGTCGAATGACCCACGACTACAAGCTCTTTCAGGTCCAAGGTTTCAACGAGCTCGGCGAGGTCGCGAGCGTACGTGTCCATGTCGTTGCCGGTGTAGGTCTTCGACGAGCGGCCGTGGCCACGACGATCATGCGCAATGACCCGGTACCCGGCGTCCGCGAACAACTTGAGCTCGACTTGCCACGCGTCGGAGCTCAGTGGCCACCCGTGGCTCAGTAGTACGGGTTGGCCGGCGCCCTGCTCCGTGTAGTAGATCTCGGTTCCGTCAGAGGTGGTGATGTACGGCATCCTTGGCTCTTTTCTCGTGTGATGGAAGGAGATCTGAAAGCGTGCACGTGCCGACTGTCCGACCTCCCTGACGCTACGGATGCCCACACCGGCGACACTAGAGACAAAGATCGACAACTTTTCCTACAAATGTCGAACGCCACGTGATCTACAAGCGTCCAGTCTTCATGTGCACGACTAAATTGTCTGCCACATCCCAATCCACAGCCACGCGAAACCGCCGAAGCCCGGTGTGATCTACCGTTCTGACTCCGTGAGAGTAATCGCAAGAGCGGAGCGATCGAGCTTTCCCCGCGGAGTGCGCGGCAACTGATCGACTCGGAGAATTCGCACCGGCATACTCGGACTGGGAAGGGTTGTTCTCAAATGCCGCCAGATCGTGTCGGTGTGCAAACCTTGATCGCTGACAACAATCGCGACCGCCGGGGCCTCCCCCATGCGTGCGTCAGGAACACCGATGCACGCGGCCTCGGCAATCCCAGGCAGTGAGGTCAATGCCGCTTCGACGGCCGCTGGTTCCACTTTGAGGCCCGCACGGATCAGCATCTCGCTCTCACGACCGAGCAATTGCAGACGCCTGGCCTCCACGTGCCCTCTGTCGCCGACAGTCATCCACCCGTCGACCGGGCCGTTTACCACCCCGGTTTCGGTGAGGTAACCGTCGAACAGCATGTCGCTCTTCACATGCACAAGCCCGTCGCGAATCTCGGCGTCGACGCCGCCGAACAGCTCGCCGGCCGAAAACTCGTCGAGGTCACCGAGCCCTCGATCGAAGGACACGAAACTCAATTCCGATGCGCCGTAGAAGTGCACCAACGAAGCATTCGGCAATATCGCCTGCAGCGCGTGACGCCCGGCACGCGGCCACCGAGCGGCCGACGAGATCACTTCACGGACACAGTCGACCGGGCCGATGCCTGATCGCACGAGGTCCCAGGCGATCGTGGGAACCGAATACAGATGGGTTGCACCCGTTTTCACCGCTGTTTCCGCGCCACGGAGATCGACAGTGGCACCGCGGGTGAGCGCATGGAGCGCCCCGTACAGAAAGTGGGTGTGGTCGAGGACGCCCGGTACAGACACTCGATCTCCGACACCGACGTCGAACACGGCATCCGATCGATCAAGAGTTCGTGCCCAGGACAACTGATTTCGGACGAAGAGCTTCGGCTCGCCGGTAGTACCCGACGTGACACCGATCAACAGTTCGGAGTCGGCCGACGCCTGATTCGACGCCCCGTCACTTTCGAGATCAACCGCGGTGACAAGTTCACCCGAGAACCCCAGCCTGCGCAACCGCCTGTGCTGCTTCGATTCCGCGACAACGACTCCAGGAACGGACAGCTCGAGCACCCGCTCCAACTGCGACCCGAGCAGATGTCGATGAAGCAGGACCACACTGGTACCCGTCCGCATCGCAGCCGCGACAACCACCAATGATTCGACGTCCGAGGTCGGCAGTACCGCAACTCGGTTCATCGACGCCAGTCCCGCGGCGACCCGGCACACCCGCGTCCAGAAATCGGCGTAGCTGATCTCGTCGCGCGACGAGGCAACTGCGACCGTCGACGGATTGATGCGAACTCGTCGAGCAATTCGTTCCGCCAGAAGTTCGCTCATCGTTGCAGCCTCACGAAACACGCTCGACCAGCATCGCAATGCCCTGACCGCCGCCGATTGCGCATGCTGCGAGCCCCAGTTCCGGGCCGCCGTCGGCGAGCATCTGACTTGCCAAGCGCACCAACAGAACAGCTCCCGAAGCACCCCACGGATGGCCCATCGCAATTGCCCCGCCTTGCGGGCAGATGATGGATTCGTCGAGTCCGAGTTCGTCCGATACTGCCAGGACTACGGAGGCAAACGCCTCGGTGATTTCGACAATACCCAGGTCGGACGCACCGATTCCGGTTTTTGCGAACAGCGAGCGAATGGCGGGTACCGGACCGAGTCCCGGCAATGCCGGATCGGACCCGGCAACAGCAGTGCCGAGAATTCGGAGCGCCGGCATTCCCTGCGCGAGTGACTCTGTCGTCACTGCCAGCACTGCGCTGCCGTCCGAGATGCCACACGAGTTGCCGGCCGTTGCGGTGCCGTCGACCCCAAAACTTGGACGAAGCCTCGCCAACCGTGCTTCGGTCATGCCGCGGCGAATCCGCTGGTCAGCGGCGACGGCCCCGATCGGCACAGTTTCGGACGAGAAATCCGACGCTGCCGCGAGCGTGTGCGAACGCGTTGCATACGCATCCTGGCGCTCGCGGCTGATGCCACGCAATCGCGCGAGATCATCTGCCGCACAACCCATATCGGGATCGGCAAAGCCCTGCGGAGCAAACGGCGCCCGGGTGTATCGCGTCAGTTCACCGCCCGAAGTGGGCGGCCAGTATCGCCACGGAGCAGTACTGGCGGATTCGACGCCACCCGCCAGGATCAGCGTGTCGTTTCCACTGCGTACGCGCAGCGCGGCCTGCATGACCGCATCGAGGCCCGAACCGCATTGTCGGTCAACGGTGACGCCCGGGATCGAGAATCCCAGCCCGGCCGCAAGCGCTGCGATACGAGCAGGATTGCCGCCGGGGCCCATGCAGTTTCCGAGAATAACGTCGTCCACGTCGGCCTCGATACCGGATCGACGCAGCACAGCATCTACTTCGCCGAGTACCGGGGCGGCGAGGTCCGTCGTTGTGAGGTCTGCAAATCCATGGCCTGCATTACCGATCGGGCTTCGCCGTGCGGCCACCAGAACAGGAGCGGAATTCATGAGTGCAACTCTTTCACGCGTCCTCGAGCGACTTTGCCACTACCGGTACGTGGCAGTTCGTCGACGGTGATCCAGCGACTCGGCATGGCTTCTCGTGCCAACAACGCCCGCGCCTGCGCACGAATTGCCTGGAGAGTGACGGCGTCGTCGTGCTCGATCACAGCTGTGATCGTCTCTCCGAGAACCGAATGCGGCGAACCGATTACGGCGGCGCCTCTGACGCCGTCCATTGACTCCAGGGTTCGCTCGACGTCCTCGGCCATGACGGTGGTTCCGCCGACGTTGATCGCAAACTCCCCGCGGCCGAGAATCGTCAACTCCCCGTTCGAGCCGAGGATCGCTCTGTCCCCCACACCAAACCACTCTGCCGCACCCAGCACTCGATACGGCGAACGGACAAACAAGAGTCCGTCGCGAATCTCGGCGTCGACGCTGTCGAGTAGACGCATCGCTTCAGGCACTCGCCGAGCAGCGACAATGGAAAGCTCTGCAGCGCCGTAGTATTCGACTATCTCAATCCTCGACGCTGCAGACCGGGCACCGTCGTCCAACATGGTCCCGGCAACAACGGCGGTCCGCAAACGCGGCGCCTCGAGCACAACGCGGCGCAACACGGCGGGAACCGCATGCACAACCGTCGCCTCCGCCGGGTCGTCGGTGACACACGCGCCTCGCCACAGTGCATGAACAGCGCCGAACAGGTGCATCGTTGCGTGGAGCGGCCCGGTGATCAGCACTCGATCGCGTGCCTCGATGCCGGTGATGGTAGTGAACTCGGGGAAGCTGTCGAACCACGACGCCGCTGTCCTGGCCAGCGGACGTGGCCGGCCACTGGAACCCGACGTGGCAACAAGCAGGAACGACGACGGATCGATTTTGCCGCGCTCGGGTCGCGTCGCCGGATCCTCCACGATCACCGCGGTTCCACGCCGCGCGGCAGCAAAGATGCAGATCAGCGCTTCCAGCACCGGCAGCGCCGACGCGTCACACACGGCAGCCTGCGGCGATCGCTCGATGGCGGCGTCCAGTTCTGCATAGGTGAGAACTGTGCCGCCGAGATCGAGCGCCCGCTGGTCGCCGTGTCCCCCGAGTGCTCCGATCACCGACGAATCAGTCCTGGATATGCTCGGTGTACCCCCTTGGCGACAACACTCGCGACAACCACCTTCAACGCATCGCCGGGGATAAATGCCACGTTCGTACTCAGTGCCGCACCGATACCCATGTCGGTTCGCAGGATGAGCCCTGCCGTGCCGAACAGATACACGACAACAATTCCGCCAAACGCGTTGATCAAAATACCCAGCACAAGCGGATACTTCGGCAAGATCCTGGCAGTGAGCCAGCCGATGCACAGTACCGCGGGAATCCAGCCGATCAGGTAGCCGGCGCTAGGCCCAGCGAGGGCAGTGAGTCCGGTGCGTCCGCCTGACAGCAGTGGCAATCCCATCAGTGTCAGTGCCATGAAGACGGCAACTGCCGCAACACCTTTCCGTGCACCGAGGATCGCACCGGCGAGAATAACTCCGAGCGTCTGCAGCGTGATAGGCACGCCGCTGATACCGATCGAGATAGCGCCGGGAAGACCCAATGCAGCGATCAGCGCCGCGAACACCGCGATCTGAGCCATTTCCCTTGCTTGAATGCCGACCGGCGACGCCTGGGCGCCCTCGAGACTTGACATGCCCACTCCTTCAGATACTTGAACGACGTTCAAGATAGCAGGTCTGCGACTACACCAGTAGTCCCGGCATTCGACATAAAACTGCTGGACGCGTGACCAATCACATCGGTCACGCGCCCAGCGGTTTCATTTCCTCTCACGCGAACTCAGACCAGAAGCTTGAGTTTCAGCTTGATGATCGTTTCCACGTCCAAGCCGAGTCCGTCGACGAGATAGCTGTCGAAGGATTCGTAGTTGTTGTCCAGTTCGTCGAATGCCGCCTGCAGATAACTGGCATCGACCCCGAGGAGCAACCGATAAACCTCGGCGTACTCCTGACCCTTTGCGGCGGCAATACGAGCCACCTTTGCGTCGATCGACGCCGCGGAGTACTCGTTGGTGAGCAGATAGTCCTCCATGATCGTCTCTCGAGATACACCTGCAATGCTCAGTAGCAGCGCCGATGCCCAGCCGGTGCGATCCTTGCCTGCGGTGCAGTGGAAAATCTGCGCACCGGGGGTATCTGCGAGCTGGGTCAACAGCTCACCGAATCCGGCACGGGAGACGGAATCACTGACGGTCGACCGGTAGCCGGACTGGACATACGCCAGCGCTTGCTCTTTTGTGGCAATGGAGGCGACGTCGCCGCTCGGATCAGCCGCAAGGACCTGAATTTTCTCGTAACGAACCCCGCTGGGCAGAGTGTTCGGGTTCGCCGCGATCTCGGCCTCGGTCCGCAGGTCATACACCGCGGTCAGATGGAGCGACTCGAGTGTCGCGAGGTCCTCGGCGCTCGGGGTTATCGCGTTGGCGCGGTAGAACACTCCCTGGCGCACATGCAGGCCGCCGGTTCCGATGTAACCGGCTTCCCGACCTGCCACATCGCGAAAATTGTCCACCGATGCAAGTCGGGGTGCTACGACGGCGGCCGGCGCACTCGAGCCGAGTTCCGACGATCCTGAGAACGGTAGATCAATCGGCGTCGCGGTAGCAGCGCTTGCGCCGGCTAGCACGAACGAACCAGCTGATGCGAGCGCAACACACGTTCGGGCCGCTCGACGCAAGCTCGTGGGGCGATTTGACATCTGATCAATCCTTTCCACAAGGAGCACAAGAAGTTTCGGATATGAACCGCGGTTAGACAGTTGGCGGGGGAAGCAGCTTTCGTGCCGCAGCCTGGGATGCCAGAAGCAACTCGGCCCGATTGTGGCCGCTATTTCTGATTGCCGCCGTTTCGTGCTCTTTCACCACCACGACGGGACCGTTGGCGATATTCGCAAGCCCTTGGGCGGCAACATCGCGAGGGTCCGAAATGCGAAGGCCCGGTGTGTCCATGTTCAAACCTGCGCGGGCCATAGCCGGGGTTCGAGTGAGGCCGAGAACCAATTCGAGCACATCCACGCCATGGTCTTGCATCTCGAGCCACAGCCCTTCGGCGAAAGTTCTGCAGAAAGATTTCACCGCCGAATAAACGCTGATCTGGGCCGAGCCCAAATAGCCGCTCAGCGAGCCCACCAGCAAGATTCCACCACGTCCGCGTTCTCGGAGCCGACCTCCGAAGTGGTGGACGAGCAGCAGTTGACTGGTGATGTTCAAATCTATGACGGACTGAAATCGAGTGAGATCGCCGGTGGCAAATTCGTGACCGTAGGTGTTGGCTCCCGCGTTGTAGATGAACAAGCCGACGTCGATGTCATCTGTTATCTGCCGAATGCGATCAAGTGCATCCGAAGCCAGGAGATCAACCGACAGCGTGCGAACCTCGACGCCTCGAGCGCGGCTGGCATCAGCTGCTTCCGCGAGTGGCCCTTCTTTGCGCGCCAACAGCACCAAGTTGAAACCTTGATCGGCCAACTGGGTGGCGAATTCCGCTCCCACGCCTTCCGATCCACCTGCAATTACTGCCCACGGCCCGTACTTCGCGATGTCCATTGCTCTCCTACCTCGTCATGTGTAATGGCTGCCTGTCATAGTGCAGAGCCCGCTCGGGGAGCGAGAGCGCCCAGCCCGCTGACCGGGACGGAACGACGTTTGTCGGCAACTGATCCCCCAGCGATACTTGAAACTGTTGTAAGGCATAGCCGTACACCGCCAACGGGCCAAGCAGGCGCGTTTCGCAGTCATGCCACAGTGTTGCGCACAGGGATTCTCCCCGAACCTTCGCGCATCAGAGCGAAAGGGACCATGATGAAGACGGACGCACGCCAGCCATAACTCTGCGTCCCGTGAAGTAGTCGACTGATGCGAGGAGTAGTGCAGATATGGGCACCATGAAAGCTGCGGTTGTACATTCGTTCACCGAACCGTTGACGATCGACGATATCGAAGTCCCGGAACCAGGCCCCTTCGAAGCTTTGGTTCGCGTCGAGTATTCCGGTGTCTGCCACACCGATTTACATGCAGCGCACGGCGATTGGCCGGTCAAGCCGTCGCCACCGTTTGTCCCTGGCCACGAAGGCGTCGGGACGGTCATCTCGGTTGGCGAGTCGGTTACCCGGATCAGCGTCGGAGACACTGTCGGCAACGCCTGGCTGTGGAGTGCGTGCGGAGAATGTGAGTACTGCGAAACCGGGTGGGAAACCTTGTGCCCCAACCAGAAGAACGGTGGCTACTCGGTTGACGGATCATTCGGTGAGTACATGCTCGTCGACTCCCGCTACGCGCCGATCATTCCCGCCGGGGTTGATCTCTCCGCGGTGGGTCCGATCCTGTGTGCCGGTGTCACGGTCTACAAAGGACTGAAAGTCACCGACACACGACCAGGGCAATGGGTACTGATCTCCGGAATCGGCGGCCTCGGACACATCGCGGTGCAGTATGCCGTCGCGATGGGGCTCCGCGTGGTTGCCGTCGACGTCGACGACGCCAAACTGGAACTCGCCACCAAACACGGCGCCGAACACACCGTCAACGCAAGCACAGTGGATGATCCTGCCGCAACCATCAGCGCCCTCACCGGCGGCGGAGTTCACGGAGCACTGGTCACAGCCGTCAACGCACACGCCTTCCCCCAAGCGGTCGGCAGTTTGCGCCGCGGCGGCACCGTCTCCCTGGTCGGGCTCCCACCCGAGAAATTCCCCCTCGACATCTTCACCACAGTGCTCTTGGGATTGACTGTGCGTGGCTCGATTGTCGGTACCCGTAAGGACATGACCGAAGCTGTGGACTTTTTCGCCAGGGGGCTGATCAAACCCACCTATTCTCTTCGGAAGCTCGAGGACATCAACAGCATTTTCACCGACATGGAGGCCGGTCAGATCGACGGCCGTATCGTCCTCGATTACACCGCAGGCAAGTCCTGAACTGAACTAGCGACGAGTAACCGTCAGGGCAAAGCCTCGCGGACGCATCGTGAGTTGCTCCTGAACCTCGAGTTCGTAGGACGGGTCCGCTGTGAAGTCGTAACGATGCAGGATCACTGCGAGTGCCATGAGCATTTCGTGATACGCGAACTGGCGTCCGATGCATGCACGTGGTCCGGTGCCGAATGGTTTGTATGCGGCACCGGACCGCGCCCTGACTTGTTCGGGAAGAAAGCGATCCGGGCGGAATTCGTCTGCGTCCGCGCCCCACACGGCTTTGTCGCAGTGGACGCGCTGCAGGACAACCATGACCCAGTCGCCCTTCTTGAAGGCGTATTTCCCACCGAGGAGAGTGTCTTCCTTGGCTTCGCGGAAATATCCCGGAGCCGTCGGCCACAGCCGAAGTGTTTCGTCGAGCACTCGCCGTACCGCGCGCAACTTTCCCACCTGATCGAACTCGACCGCCGGAATCTCCCGGGACGGCCACAACGCGTCAACCTCCGCCCGAGCCTTTACGGCTTCCTCGGGATGCTGGGACAACAGCCACAGCGCAAAAGACAAAGCGCCGGCCGAGGTCTCGTGGCCGGCAACGAGGAAGGTCAAGATCTGGTAGCGGATGTTGACCGGATCAAGCCTTTCCCCGGTGTCCGGGTCGACCGACTCCAGCATCAAGGTCAGGAGGTCAGGTCGATCGGCACTGTTCACTTGCCGATCTTCGACAACTCGATCGACCACCGCGTTCAGATACTCGACGTCCGCGGTGTGGCGGCGACGGCGTCGGCGGTCGAATAATGCCCGGCCCGGAATCGGGAGGCCCTTCTGCTGAATGTATTCCAGAGCTCCGAGCATCGCCGTCACAAACGGATCGATATCCTCGCGATCGTAGGAATTGAATCGATAGCCGAATCCTGCTCTGCCAATTGTCTCGAGGGTCAGTTTGCTCATCTCCTCGGACACGTCGACGGGAGCATCGGCATGGTCCCAGGCCCCGACCATCTCCCTGACGACATCGAGCATGGTGTCGTGATAACTGCGCATCGCCGCTTGTGTGAAGCCGGGCATCAAGATCGCGTGAGCTTTGGACCAGTTCGGTTCGTCATTTTCGGCTGTGAACAATCCGTCACCCGAAATCGGCCGCAGCTGACGTAGCGGCCGGGCAAGGTTCTTTTGCCAGCGCTTTTCGTCATTCACATCCTCGGCCAGGTCGACCCCGCCGATGAAGCTCAATCGCATTGTCAGAATTCGACGCTGGTAGATCGGACCGAGCGACGCCAGAATCCGTGCCGTGTTCTGCATCGGCTTGACGGGGTCCAGCCCGATGATGTCGCCGAGAATCGGCACTCGCCGCGGAGGGTGGGGCGGAACTTCGATGCTCACTGACGACTCCTGGCTGTTGGCACTGACATCCGCCGGAAGTCTACGGGGCAGCTCGGTGACACCCACTTCGCGAGACCCAAGACTGCTACCGACATCATGAAGCCGCTGGATTCCGTCGGGTGCCGACGGCCCTCTCGTGCGAAGAGTCAGTCAGTTATCGACATTTCAGTGCATCAATAGCACTGTGTACCACCGAGTTCGCATGGGATGGCTTTCGACAGCGCAATTCGCCATTCCCATGGCAACGGAAGGAACCAGATCCAACCACCTGCGATCATCGCGAACCCCTCAATCCCCTGCATCGCACTACGTCGAATTCACGTATCCACCGTTCGACCGGCCTCACTGAGATTTTCCGACGGTATCGAAGGGCGACCCAGGACCGTCAAGACCGTTGATCCGGTTGAGTCGGGCTTCGAGCATCGCGACATGTTCGGGTCGGCAGTGGGTCGTAAGCCGCATCAACAGTGCGCGGAGCCGATCGACGGTCATGGGTGACGTAGTGGCGCTGGCGATCACGTCATCGAGCCCGATCTGGACATAGTCGTCCAGAGTGGGGCGAGACAGCACTACTCGGACGTGCCCGGAAGAGTCGGTGATGTATGTCGGCGCAGTGTCGACAGACGCCACGCGGGTAAGCAGATCTTCGATTTCGTCTAGAGCTTGCACCGCGGTGGCCGGATCGTTGACGGCCGGAGACAGGGCTCTCAGAGCGATGTCTGCCAAGAGCCGGAGCGCGAGTAACGGGTCACCGTCGAATGTGCGTTCGTGGCGAGTGACCAGAGCATCGAGAAATGTTGGTGCCGAGAGTGACCCACGATGTACGTCGGCAACGGACGCACCGTACAGCAGTGTATCGCCTTGCATGACCTGAAGAACGACGACTACCTGAGCAACGGTCGCTGCCTCGAGCAAATCGTCGATGATGATCTCATGCAGCACGGCTGGCGGGTTGGGCCATACGATGGTTGTGTGATCGGCAGGCAGCGCCAATGGCGGTGACGGTGATTCCGAACCCCTCGTGCTGTAGTACGCGCCAAGGACTGCGCGGCCCCGACTGCCTATCGATTTCAGAACCGGTGCCAGCTGGATAGCGGCAAAAGAGTGAATCTGAAGCGCTCGCAGAAATGCCAGCATGGCGAGCAGGAGTAGTACCGCGATAATGGGAACGACCACGGAAACTCGGGCGCGGTTGCCGATGGCGAGTGCTGCGGTGATGGAGAATACGGCCTGCCCCACCGCGAAAGCGAAGGTTCGCCACACGATCGGATCGTCGCGGAACAGCGTCAGCCGGGGTGTGAAAGTTGTTGCTGCCCACTGTACAACAAGAAACAGCAACGAGAATATAACCGCGATGGAACCCAGCAATCCCAGCCCTACCGCAACCAACATATCGGTCACCTGGCGGGCTGGGACTGTTGGCCCGAATTCGACGAGTGGCATCAAAAGACCCAAACTCACACCGGCAAAGATCGAAACAAGCTGGCTCAACCCCGCTCGCCACCGACGGCGTCCGCGAAGAAATCCATGCTCGACCGGCTTGCTCATCGCCCTATCCGCTCGAAGTCATCGAAGCTCACTCTCGAGCATTGCCCGCCCCCTGGTGCTGTTGGCGTGATACCGCAACCCTCGAGATGCCCGACGAGCCGATGAGGCGGATCTGGGGTACACCGGTGAGCTGATCAGATCGTTTTTGTAGCGTCTGGCCGCCAGGTCGCAACTGCCCAGATCACCACGACATCGAGCGCAATGATCACGATCGACCACAGTGGGTAGTACGGCAGCCACAGGAAATTGGCCACGATCGAGAGCGCTGCGATGACAAAGGCCATCCCGCGGGCCCATGTCTGTCCCACGAACAGCCCCAACGACACCGCAATGCCGATGATTCCGAGGATGATATGTATCCAACCCCACGTCGTGACGTCGAATTTGAACGCGTAGTTGGTTCCGACCACTACGATATTGTTGTCGGCGAGAGCAGCGATACCTTGCAGGAGAGCAACGACACCTGCGACAAACAGCAGGGCAGCCGCCGCTACCGTAGTACCAATCGCAAAGCCCTGTCGGACAGGATGGTTCGCGGGAGCTTGGTTCGGAGCAGTCATGACGTCCCCTTCATCGGCAGAATAGCGTGTGAACAGTTTCCCGAGATTCAGTAGGGCGAACATCACCCCGAACGGGTGAACCCACACTCATGTATTGGTTGGAACGGTATGCCGCTGCTGTACTTCAGTAATGTACTCACGGATGGCGTCCCGATTCTTGACCAGAAAGCGAATTTTCTCGTCCAGCCCGGACGCTTCCGCCTCGAGCATCGCCAGCATCTCCGGTGTTACATCATTCATATGAATGACGCGTTCTTGATCCAGACACGGAAGGATCTGCCGAATCACTCGCGTCGGAAATCCCATCTCCAACAACCCTCGTATCTGGAAAACCCGATCGACCATACGTTCGTCGTAGTCCCGGTAGCTGTTTTCGGATCGTCTCGGAGCGATCAGGCTTTGTTCCTCGTAGTAGCGCAACAGCCGCCGAGATACCCGCGTGGCCGTCGAAAGCTCGCCTATCTTCATGTAGTTGAGGATGTTTCGAGCGAACCGAGGTGCAGGCGCTCACGCAGCGTGCCGGTCAGGCGATTCGATCCGAACACTAAGCCGAGTTGCTGAAGGACGAGTGGGATATCCGAGCCGTTCACCGCCGGCCGTAGTCGCACACCGTCTGCACCAGCTGCCACAAGCTCTTCGATCCGACGGACGAGTTCACCCACCGAACCGACAAATATTTCGGTGTCCGACGAATACGGTGCGCCTGACAGTTCGTCGAGTGACCTCTTCATGGTCACTGCCTCGTGGCGAGTCGCACCGAGGAAGACGACAAGATCCACCAGAGTAGTCAGCGGTCTAGCGATCAAGTCTCGTTGCACTGCAGTGCATTCAGAGTCCACAGCATTCAATACGTCGCCGATGGAGACCCCGTTCGTGCTCGGAGTCGGCGTCACCAGAATCACGTCAGCTGCCGCGGTCGCCAACTTGTAGGGCACGTGGGCGTGATGTGCCAGCGCGAGAACGACGGGTTGCATATCCGTGGTGACCGGGACGCCGAGTGGGCCTGCGATGTCGTAGGTCGCGGTCGTGATTGGCTGGGCCGAGATCTTGTTGACATCGACGAATCGTCCGTCCGTCCCGTCTGAGAGTGCGTCTTCCGTCCAGGTCGACCACAGTGCTCGGAGTATCTCAATCGACTCGGTGGCTTTCGAGAAAACTGGCGCCAGTCGGGTTCCGATCTTCTCGGGAAAGTAAATGTCGGACTCTTTCAGGTCCGGAACGGGCTGCGGGCGGACGAAATGATGTGTGTCGATGCTTCGCGAAGTGATCTGGGCACGAAGCCCGACTCTGCCTCCGCTCAGGACGTTGAGCGATGCTATTTCGGTGGCGATACCGTACGGCTCGCTGTGGGTGAGGTTTCTCGCGGCGATCACGCCAAGTTGTTGTGTTCCGAATACGGCCAGCGCGGTCAGCGCGACCGGCGACAGTCGGCCGCGCACCTGGTCCTCCTTGCAGTCCATTGCCCGGAAGTCCGACGACTGAAGCCCGATCGATTCCTCGAAGGTCACGAAATCTACGACGGATGCATCGATGTCACGCAACAACGCCAACCAATACGGAGCAGTGAACAGTTCGGCCGGCGTGTGACCCTGTAGTCGCCACGCCGCTGGATGCCATCCGGCAGGTTCCAAAGCGATGCCGATTATGGGTAAGCGGTGGGACTGTGGTGCGTTCATATGTGAACCTGATCTTCCTGATGGATGTGTGCGGGAGATCGGAACCCGCCACCGCGAGCGGTCAATATGATCACTACGGAGAGTAGGGCGAGTGTCACCGTCCACCACGGCAGAGATCGAGCGCCGTTGAGGGTCAGTAGAACTCCGCCCAACACCGCTCCTGCAG
The DNA here is from genome assembly GCF_019334125.1 of Rhodococcus globerulus. Classification (NCBI taxonomy): domain Bacteria; kingdom Bacillati; phylum Actinomycetota; class Actinomycetes; order Mycobacteriales; family Nocardiaceae; genus Rhodococcus; species Rhodococcus globerulus. Next base: position 493,282 of record NZ_CP079698.1, on the reverse strand, counting down.
CCATAGCACCATTCCACAGCGTTGTAAGAAGTGCCTGAGCGTCGTCTGCATGCGAGCCTGCGGCAACCGCTGCCGACGTTTGCAGCAGAGTCGGAATTCCTCCCCACCCCAGGCCCCATATTGCGGCAGCGACATAGACGAGCAGTGAATCCTCGGTAGTGACGGCCAGAACGGTTGCGGCAACTGCAATCGAGACGGCACTGACCACGGAGAAGGTCCGAAGCTTCGTGTGAATATGTTGACCTACAACAACAATGCTGATCAGGCATGCCACTCCGAACGCCAATAGAATGAGGTCGGTATCGCCTCCCATACCGATCGCCTCGAGGAACGGGGCAATGTACGCGTACATGATCGTGTGCCCCAACACCACAGTGAAGGTCACGATCAGAACCGCGTCGACACCGGGGATTCGTGCGGCCCCGAACATGCTCCGCTGTTTCCGGTTTCGCGGCCGGCCAGGACGATCCGGAACTGTCAACCCGATCGCAACGAGTAACGCAACAGCCAGACCCGACATGAGATAGAACGGCACACGCCACCCGGCGGCGTTTCCCAAGAATGTTCCGAACGGAACGCCGAACGCCAGAGCCAGCGGAATTCCTGCCATAGCCACCGCGATGGCGCGGCCCTCGAGATGTTTCGGGGCAAGACTTCTGGCGTACCCGGCAAGCAACGCCCACGCAATCCCCGCAGCAACTCCCGCGGCAAAGCGAGCGGTCATCGTCAGAACATAGTCGGAAGAAAATGCGGTGACGGTGTTGGCGACCGCAAACCCGAGAATCGCGCTCAGCAGTAACACTTTCCGGGACCACGACGCCGTCGCTGCAACCAAGGGAACCGTCGTCAGCGCCGTTCCCAGCGCGTAGACCATGATCGTCTGCCCGGCAGCGGATTCACTGACATCGAGACTGTCACTGATTGCGGGTAGCACTCCAGCCGGGAGAGTCTCCGTCAGGCTGGTGATGAAGACGCACGCGAACAAGGCCAGTAGCGGGACTCTCGGAAGCTTGTCCGGAAGACGTTGGTTGGTGCCGAGAACTTGTTGCTGTGAAGCGATGTCATCTGCCATGGACCGATTGTCAACCCTCACATCAATGTGAGGGTCAAGCATTCCACGCGTATCGGATCGCGAGTCAATCATTGTGATGCCGTGTGAGTTTCGTTCGTCCAGTCGAGAAACTGGCCATGGGCACCGGCTAACCCATGAGGTACACCGTCGAGAGAGACGACAAACTTACCGCGACGCGTCTGCGTTGACGTCGTCAACCGGTTGTCGATGGCCGGAAGGACTCCGACCCCTTCATTGGCAATCCAGTGACATGGAAGCGAACCCACAGTGTCCACGAACGCCGCTCGATCCGACGGGGCGAGGTAGCTGAGAACAGCACTGTGAAAGACCACCACAGTTGTGCCTCGAGGTGTCTGCTCGACGAGGTCCGCAATGGTGGAATTGAGATCACCGCGAATCAGATGTGGCGGATCCTCTCGAGCGAGGGCGGCAGCGTCTCGCAATCGCTGTCTGCGATGCTCCTGCTCGGGCCACACGAGACTCTCCAACCAACTCATGTCGTCGGCGTTGGTCACATCGAGTGGATTGAGGTCGATGCCCGCCCGGTACACCACTTCTGGGGCCTTTTGCGGAATCGGCGGATTTCCGTTCGTCGCACATTCGAGCAGCACCGTGGACGGACCGTCTACCGGATGCAGATACCGGTTGCCGTCGTAGAGGTAGCTGTACCGGTCCGGATACAGACACAGGCCAGCGGACGCGCCGACCTCGATCAGGGCGAACGGACCCTTCAACAGTCCGAGGACGGGAAGCAGCACGGCGTCGCGACCCGTTTCGTTGGTCTGGGTAGTCCGGGTGCGTGCGAGTTGTTCGACCTCGAACCAGTGCGCACTCACCCACCGACGAAACGACTCGTACGGAGCTATCGGGGCACCGAGATGACGGCTGGCGCCGAAGACCAGGTTCGGTTGCCGTCGGGGTTCTGGAAGTCGATCGATGAGGGCGAGGACCGCTGGGTCCTGTGAGACCCTGAAACCCCAGTCCTCGTAGATCGCCGAATTTCCTCGCGCTTCCACTTCCGCGAATGATCGGTACCAGAGCGAAGTGTCCACCATCGATGTCTACCGAACGTGGTGGGGTTCGGGAAGGTTTTCGATCACGCTGAACAAGAACGACGGGGCCGCCGAGTGGATTCCCCACTGAGCGGCCCCGCATCTCGCTGTCCTACGACGTCGAATCAGGTGTGATCCAAGCGTTTCCGAACAGCATGATGCCGTCGGCGCTCGGCGTGATTCCGTAGACGTTCTTGCTCCACGGAATGAAGTACTTACCCGTGTTGACGACCAGCATGGGAGCCGTCTCGTTGACAAGGGTCTGGATTTTCTCGATCACTTTCGTGCGATCTTCGTCGGTCGGCGCCGATTGCATCTCGATCAGAAGGGAATCCATGGTCGCGTTCTTGTACCCGATCACATTCGACGACGATTCGCTGTACAGGTTGCCGTACATCCGGACGAACGGCGATTCGTCGAGCACGTTGAAGCCTGCATACCCGATGTCGTAATCATGTTGGGCGTACATGGTTTTCACGAGGTCGTTGATGCTGGTCGTGTACACGATCTCGACCGTGAATCCGACGGCCTGCAGCATTGCCTGGAACGCCAGCGCACTGCGCTGGGTGGCCGGGTCGTTCAAGCCCACATAGGTGAGCTTGCCGTCGTATCCGTCCGCCTTGGCTTCGCCCAGGAACTTCTTTGCAGCCTCGGGGTCGTACCCGTTTCCGGCGACGGATCCGTGCCACCGCGACCACGACTGGAACATATCGCTGCCGGGCATTCCGTAGCCGGCTTCGACCCGCTCGTTGAACGTATCGGGGTTGAATGCCGCCACGATCGCCTTACGAACCCGGACGTCGGACGCCGCTCGCCCCTCACGCTGATTGATGTTGCCGACACCGCCCATATTCACGGTGTAGACGTATCCCACGTCTCCCGCGCTCAGAGCGTTATGAACAACCTCTGCGCCTCGTAGGTATGCGGCCTGGACACCACCGGTGTGCAGGGCGTCGAGTTTGGCCTGCTCACTGACGATCGCTGGGAAGCGCAATGTGTCGAGATTCGGCTTGCCGTTCCAGTACGCGGAGTTGGCCGCGAGCACCAATTCATCCTGAGAGGCGAACTTCTCGACGACGAAGGGGCCCGCTCCGATCGGCGCGAATGCTCCTGTTGTCATCGACGACGGTGCCACGATCATCCCGGGACCGGTGGTGAACATGATCGGGAACTCGTTCCACGGCTGCTTCAACGTGAAGACGACGGTAGCCGGATCGGGCGACTGTACGTCGGCAACGGTTGCCTTCCACACCTGGGTGTGAGTCCCCTTCTTCTCCAGATAGTGGTTGATACTCCACAACACCGCGGCGCCGTCCACCGGTGTCCCGTCACTGAATTTCGCTCCGTCGCGAAGCGTCAACGTCCAGACGCTGTTGTCCCCGTTGGCTTCGAGCGATTGTGCGAGTTGCGGTTCGAACGCCTTCGTTTCGGGGTCGTACCGCACGAGGAGGTCGTAGATCGCGGCCATTTCGTTGCCGCCGGTCGCACCGCCATCCTGCCGGTCGGCTGGATCGAGGCTGCTGACGCCGTTGTACGTCGCAAAGGACAGCGTTCCACCAGACGTCGGTTCACCTCCGTCCCCCTGATCGCCGACCAGTCCGGTCGTCACGTCCGACGTATCGGTCTCCGAACCCGATCCGCCGCCGGCACAGCCTGCAACAAGCATTGTCGCCGCCGCCAGAGCAGTGAACGTGGTCGCGGCACGAGCGAATGAACTACGACGCATGTAGACCTTCTTTCCTAGGGTGTTCGGGAGGATATACCGTTCAGCGCGTGATTGATTCGGGAATCGGCCGAGCGCCACGCACCAGTCGTCCTGGTAGGGCGCCGGTGTGCTCGCCCTCCTCGAAGACAACTTCACCCGCGACAACAGTTGCGACATAGCCGGTCGCGGTTTGCATCAACCGACGACCACCGGTTGGCAAGTCGTACAGCACTTCCGGTTGGTCAGCCTGTAGCCGGTCGAAATCGATCACGTTCAGGTCCGCCCGGTACCCCGGCAGTACCTGCCCGCGGTCAAGTAGACCAACCACCGCGGCTGTGTCCACGGTGTGCCGCTTGATCAACCACTCGATGGGAAACAATGATTCGGGGTTCCGGTGGTCACGACCCCAGTGCGTGAGCAGTGTTGTCGGAAAGCTTGCGTCGCAGATAGCGCCGCAATGCGCACCACCGTCACCGAGCGCCGGCACGGTATCCGGCCGAGCGAGCATCTCGCGGACGGCATCCAAATTCCCACCCGCGTAGTTGAGCATCGGGAAATACAGCAGACCACGACCGTCTTGCGCCATCATCGCATCGTAGGCAACCTCGACCGGCGACACACCGGAACGCTCAGCAAGCGCAGCGACCGAATCATTCGGTCCCGGTTCGTAGTTGGGCGGGTCGCCAAGAAGGTAGACGCTCTCGAACTTGGTCGAGAGTCTCTGCACGAACTCACTGTCCGATACCGGATTCTCCGCCAGAAGGGCCGCTTTGACCTCGGGGCGGGACAGCTGCACCACTCTCTCCTCGCGAGGAAGATCCGCGAGTGCCGCATAGCTGGGATACGCCATGAACGGATGCCAGCTCAGCTCCCAGCCGAGCATGACTCCGACAGCTCTCGGTGCCACCTGGCCGGTGATCGAAATATTCTGTTGCGCAGAGACTTCCGCCAGCCCATCCAGTAGTGACCGCCACTTGTCCGGCGCCCGGTCACTCTGGACGATGGACACGGACATCGGCCGCTGCGCTGCCTCGACTATGGCGCTGACAAACTCCATCTCCTCAGGTTCGTCCATGAAATCGGAGATGAAATCGATGACACCGGCCCCTGCCTTCGCCAGACCATGTGCCAGCCCGGTCAACTCCTCCCGAGACGCCGTCAGACTGGGCGTCGGCTCGCCGGCAGACGTCTTGTGCACCGCAGACCGCGACGTCGACCAACCGAGCGCACCAGCCTCGACTGCCTCGGCAACAAGGTCACGCATCCGGTCCATTTCAGCGTCGGTCGGCCGGGCCAGATGGTCACCTCCGCGCTCCCCCATTACATACGTGCGAAGTGCGCCGTGTGGCAGTTGCGCGGCAAAGTCGATGGCATGCGGCGTATCGATCGCGTCGAGATAGTCGGGAAAAGACTCCCAGTTCCAGCTCATCCCTTCAGCAAGAACACTTCCGGGAATGTCCTCAACGCCTTCCATCAAGCTGATCAGCCAGTCGCGCTGCTCGGGTTTGACGGGTGCAAAGCCAACTCCACAGTTACCCATCACCACGGTGGTGACGCCGTGCAACGACGACGGTGTCAACAACGTGTCCCACGTGACCTGTCCGTCGTAATGCGTGTGGATGTCGACAAACCCGGGGGCGACAAGCTTTCCGGACGCGTCGATCTCACGACGCCCTGCCTCGGGTACCACACCGACGACGGTGATCGTGCCGCCGTCGACAGCCACGTCTGCCCGCCGCGGCACGCTGCCCGTTCCGTCCACAACGGTCCCACCGCGAATCACCAGATCATGCATGGTCTACTGCCTCCGTCGAATCGGACTGCTGGGCAACGCCTTCGAACAAACGCGCTGTTGCTGCTGCGACTGCGGCAGCGGCCGCTGCCGCAGCCGCCGATACAGCCGTGAACTGGAGAAATCCGTGCGGCAGGCTTGGGAGGTGCTGCACCTCGACGGGCACCCCGGAACCGCGCAGCCGCTCGGCATATTCGAGGCCCTCGTCCAGCAATGGATCGTGTCCACCGACAACTACGACGGCCGGCGGCAGCCCGGACAGGTCCGCAGCGCGAATCGGTGCAAGATCGGGAGAGGTCCGGGCGTCCACGTCGGGGCAGTAATGATCGAGAAACCATCCCATCTCCCGCGCACCGAGGAACACTCCTGAGTTGGCGACGTAGGAATCCCGCGTCAGATCGGCGTCCACCACCGGATAGATGAGCACCTGCCCCAAAAGGTTGACGGCGTCATCGGACCGCATCAATTGCGCGCTCACCGCTGCGAGATTGCCGCCGGCGCTGTCACCCGTGACGACAATCCGTGGATCCAGCCCTTCGGATTCTGAAGCGACCCAGCGCAGCACCGTCAACGCATCATCCACGGCGGCCGGGAACGGGTGTTCCGGTGCCAGCCGGTAATCCACGCTCACTACCGGGACGCCAGCAGTCTCGGCGAGCAGCCGGCACATCGGGTCCGCGTAATCGAAATCCCCGGTGACCCAACCTCCGCCATGGAAATGCACGACGGTACCGGCGTGTGTCTCGTCCACCGGCCGGTAGATCCGCACCGAAACCCCGTCACCTACTGCATGCGTTTCGATCGACGCCACCTCGGGCCCAGGTGCGCAGGCCTGCAGCGCACCTCGTATCCGCTCACGCGCATCCGCTGGAGACAGCTCAACCATCGGCGGAAGCCCTGCCCCCGACGCCGCGTCCGCGACGGCCTGAAATGCCGGATCCAACGCACTTCGCTCCTGCACACCGCTTGTCATGAACTAGAATCTAACTCTAGTCTGTGAATATGACAACGGTCACATCAAAATCGCGAGTCGGCGTGCGGCTGTGTTTACGAGCGTCGAACGCCGCCTTCGCTCAGACCGTGCCGTTCAACGAAAAGATCATGTCGACAGTGCGATCGAGCAGTCGATGAACCTCGGCGGCTTCCTGACGTCCCAATCCGAAAAGTACCAACTGATGAGTCAACACAGCGGTCACAATCGACACGATGTCCGCAGCGTCGCCCGCGGGCAGATCGGCAAGTTGCGCGCGATACGAGATCAGCACCTGGTCGGAGAATTCGGCAAAGATCTCGGACACGATCGGATCCGTCGACTGTCTGAGTGTGCTTTGCAGACGAAGAAAACTCGGATACTCCTCGAACCGACGGACCGAGTGGTGCAAGCGCACCCGTATCCGCTCGGCGGGCGAGCGCGACGTATCAACCGGGTTTCCGTGCTTGATCGGATCCGTCGCCGACCAGTCTCGCAACACCGCCGCATACAGGTGCTCCTTGGACGTGAAATACCGATATACAGTTCCGAGCGCAACGCCGGAACCCTCTGCAACATCACGGATTTGGATGCGCTCGAACTCGTCCGCAACCAACAACTCGCCGGCGACATCGATGATGTGTTGGCGCCGCGCCTGTTGACCTTTGGGCAACGACGCGGGATCCAATTGCGCCGGCCTGTCGTTGGGCCCTGCGTCCACGTTTGCATTCCTCCCGTTACATCCGAACAGCGTGCGGCGTACTCACAGCCTGCACTGATGCTACTGGCACATCCCGTCGTCCCCGCCCCTCACCGTGAATCGAGGCAGTCCCCATGCTGAACAACCCTCCGCAGACTCCAGATTGCGACGCAATTGTCGTGGGCGCCGGATTCGCCGGCCTCTATGCGCTGCACAGCCTTCGGCAACGAGGCCTCTCCGTTCGAGGGTTCGAAGCAGGTAGCAGCGTCGGCGGAACCTGGTTCTGGAACCGCTACCCCGGCGCCCGGTGCGATGTCGACAGCGCCGACTACTCGTATTCATTTGACGACGACCTTCAGCAGGAATGGATCTGGACAGAACGCTTCCCCGCGCAGCCTGAGATTCTCTCGTATCTCGAGCACGTCGCCGATCGATTCGACCTGTGCAAGGAGATCACATTCGGAATTCGTGTGACATCAGCCGATTTCGACGAAACGGCGGGATTGTGGACGATCACGACCGACGACGGAGATTCTGTCACCGGTCGGTGGGTCGTCATGGCAACCGGTGCACTCTCATCCGCGCGAATGCCAGAATTAGCCGGCCAGCAGGATTTCCGCGGCGAGGTCCATCACACCGGACACTGGCCGTCTCAGGGTGTCGAGTTCACGGGTAAGCGCGTGGGCGTCATCGGTACCGGATCGTCCGGGGTACAGGCGATCCCGCTCATCGCCGAGCAGGCCGAACACCTCACCGTATTCCAGCGGACCCCGGGATTTGTCATCCCAGCGCGCAACCGGCCACTCGGACCCGACGAACTCGACGAGATCAAGGCCGACTACCCCACCCGCCGCCAGAACCTGCGCGAATCCCACGGTGGCTGGATTCTCCCGCCGCCCGTCGGGCTGGCACTCGAAACCGCGCCGGAAGTCCGTGACAAGGAATACGAGAGCCGCTGGGCCGGCGGCGGAATCGCCTTCCAGAACACCTTCGGCGACATCATGATCAGCGTCGACGCCAACGAGACCGCCGCTGAATTCGTACGATCGAAGATCCGCGACACCGTCGAAGATCCCACTACGGCAGAGGCACTGTGCCCCAAGGGGTATCCATTGGGTTCGAAGCGGTTGTGCATCGGAACCGACTATTACGAGACTTTCAACCGCGACAACGTCACGCTGGCGGACCTCCGCGCCGCACCGATCGAGCACATTGTGCCCGAGGGAATCCAGACCTCAGCGGGACTGCACGAACTCGACATGATCGTCTACGCCACGGGATTCGACGCCATGACCGGCGCGTTGAACGCCATCGACATCCGCGGGCGCGATGGCATAGCACTACGCGAGACCTGGGCGGCTGGGCCACGCACGTATCTCGGCGTTGCGGTTGCGGGCTTCCCCAACATGTTTGTCCTCACCGGACCCGGCAGCCCCTCGGTCTTGTCCAACGTCGTGGTCTCGATCGAACAGCACGTCGAGTGGGTAGTGGACTACATCGACCATATGCGCCGCGTCGGCACGCAGTTCGCCGAAGCTACCCATGCCGCTCAAGAGCAGTGGGTAGACCACGTGACCTCCATTGCCGCGGATAGTCTCTATATGCAAGCGGATTCGTGGTATCTCGGCGCCAATGTTCCCGGTAAACCAAGAATTTTCATGCCATATATCGGCGGCGTCGGAAACTATCGAAACCTCTGTACTCAAATCGCCGCCGACAATTACCGCGGGTTCACAACGACCCCCGAACTCGCGTAGCTGTGTATAGCGACGGCGCTACGTCCTGAATTGCTTGCTCACCGAGGCTGGACGTGTTCGTCCAGAAACTGCTGGGTCATGTCGGCAATCTCGGACGCGTTTGCGTGAAACAGGTAGTGGTGGCCGTCCAATATTTCGACCCGTTGAATCGACGGGTTGGTAATTGCCGCGCGGTGCGACGACTCCCATTCCGGGTCGGCTGTGAGTGACGACGACGCGAGAATAGACATGGCCGGCATAGTCGGAGGCAAGGTAGCGCCCTCGACGCCTCGTACATTCTCAGCTTCGTGCGCGGTCTCGGCGAGCATCGTTGAATTCAATACCCACGAGTAGGAACGCAAATAGAGTTCTTGCTGCTCAGGGGTATATTCGGCGGCGTCGCCGAGACTTTCTCGGTAGTCGGCCGCGAGCCCCAAGTAATCGGTATTCATATCCAAGTAGATCAAGTCCCGTACCCCGCCGAGCGCCGTGACCGTAGACATCCAGCCCGGCCACTCCGGCGCACCTTCGGCAAGTTCGGACGTATATCGCTCGTCGTCGACTCCTACTACCGCGGCCACCTCGTCAGGATGGTTGGTAACCCACCACATCGCGTACAGACCGGAAAGGGAATGCGGCATAAGAACATAGGGTCCGTTCAACCCCAGGGCACTCAGCGCAGAACGGGTCTCGTCGACGATTGCTTCGCTGGTTCGCGGTGCGTCTGTGCCGTCACTGAGTCCCAACCCGAAGTTTTCGACGGTAACCACCGTGTTCGCCTCAGCGAGGCGTCGCGCGAGGGGCGCAAAATCGAGGATCGGCTCAGGAGTACCCAAACCTGGCATGAGGACGATGGTGCGTGGGCCGGAGCCTTGAATCGCAACGCTCATCCGATGTCCGTCCACCTCGACGTAACGGTGCGAGGGACCGATCAGCGCCTCGATGGCTTGCTTGTCCCGTGGAGTTTGCCACCGATGATTGATGGTCGAGATCGCAACAGCACCAACAACTATCGCGAGCACGGAGACGCAGATCCATCGCACCACGCGAAGGAATCGCCGCCGCGGCTTGCGGCCCGTCGAATCACCGACCTGCTCCTGCGATTGCGGCTCGACGACAATTGGATCAGTTCCCCTGGTGTCCCCCACACGACTAACCTAGCCGACGCCGCTTCTGGAGATCAGGCAGAAGGCAATTGTCGGAATTTGCCGTCAACCGGGCAGCGTTTCTCCGCCGATCGGCGCAAGCACCTCCCCGGAGTAATAAGACGACATAGTTTCCGAGGCAAAGAACACGTACGAGGGTGCGATCTCGTCCGGCTGGGCTGCCCGCCCGTACGGTGCCTGTTGACCAAAAGACTCCACCTTGTCCTTGTCCAATGTCGCTGGTATCAGCGGCGTCCATACCGGGCCAGGGGCAACACAATTGACGCGAATCGATCGCTCACGCAACGACTGGGACAGTGAGTACGTCAGCGCAATGACGGCCCCCTTGGTCGCCGAGTAGTCGATCAAGCTCTTATTTCCGCGCAGGCCGTTGATCGACGCCGTGTTGATGATCGACCCACCGCCTCTCAGATGGGGAACCGCTGCCTTACTGACGTGGAAATAGCTGTCGATGTTCACCGCGAAGGTCCGACGCCACTGCTCGTCCGACAGCTCGACGAAGTCATCGACCGGTTGTTGGTAGGCAACATTGTTGACGAGGATATTCAAGCCTCCCAGCACGTCCACCGTCTGCCCGACCACATCATTGCAGTGGTACGGATCCGCGAGGTCGCCCCGCATCAGATGACACTTTCTGCCTTGATGCGCAACAAGTGCGGCGGTGTGATGTGCGTCGGCGTCTTCCTCGAGATAGGCAATCGCGACATCGGCTCCTTCCTTGGCAAATGCAACAGCCACAGCCCTTCCGATACCGGAATCGCCACCTGTGATCAACGCACGCTTGCCGTCGAGCAGGCCCCGCCCGACGTAACCGTTCATCTCGTCGTGGGGTTTTTCACTCATGTCGCTGGTGTGCCCGGGGTATTCGATTCGCTCGCGCGGATGCTCACTCATCACAAGCCTCTCTCGTTGTGCCGCTGTTCGCGCTGCCAGCGATCAGCTACCCGGCGAGTCCAACGCTGAAACCCGAAAGCCAGCTCAGGGTTTGCGAACGGAGTATTGGGGAACACGACTGGCATGATCGATCCTTTTGCGTTGGCGTACAACACCCCGTCGGGTACCGGGCCCGATCCGGTTCCGCCGAACCCCGTGCCTGAACCAATCCCGCCAGCGCCGGAACCCGTACCGCCGACGCCACCGCCGGTACCCCCGACTCCAACGCCGCCCAACCCCTATCCACCGGACCCGATTCCCCAGATCCCGTAAACGACGCATCTCTAGGAGTAATCGCGCAAGACCAGTCGACAGATCTCCTCCACATTGCGCAGCGCCTCTGGATAGCCGATGCGACCAGTGGTCCACAAGATCAACGAATTAAGCATCACACTGCCAATGGAAAGCGACGCCAGACGAGCCAACTCAGCCGGGACTCCGTCCATCAGTCCGAAAATCACCGAGCGGTTGGCGGCGGCTCGCTCGTCCATCGTGTCCCGAACGTAAGGGTCGTCCGACGTCTGCATGTCGACCTCGAGCCGCGCAAAGTGGGGCCTGCGGTGGAATGCCTTCATCTGGCGGCGATACAGGTCGAGGACTCGATCAAGGACTGAGTCGTGGCCGCCATACCGCGCACGTCCACTCGCTTGTTCACGTGCAAGCCGATCGGCGAGGATGTCGTTCCACGCAACTATCGACGCCGCCAAGAGTTGCTGTTTGGCCGGGAAATAGCGGTACACCGTTCCGAGCGCGACGCCCGACCGTTCGGAAACCTCGCGCATCTGGACCTTGTCCGGGCTCATATCGGCGAGCATCTCGATGACAGTGTCGGTGAGCGCCTTACGACGTTCGAGCTGGGACGTCGTCATGTCGTCTGGGTTCAGCGGAAAGGCGACAGATGCATCGGTCACCGTGCGATCACTCCTTCAACTTCAGAACCTTGCGGGCGTTCAGATGCAGGAACTTCGGCCACACATCCTCGTTGAACGGCACATGCGGCATGTCTGCGAAGATGCGGTCCAACGTCAAGCCGGCCGGAAAGTAGCCCGCATAGATGATCTTGTCGGCGCCACGCGAATTTGCGTAATCGACTATCGCCTTGGGGTAGTGCTTCGGCGCGAAAGCCGACGTCGAGTAGTACAAGTTCGGCCACTTCAGCATCAGCTTGACTGCCAATTCCTCCCACGGTTCACAGCCGTGCCTGGTGACGAACACCAGATCGGGGAAATCGAACATCACGTCGTCGATGAGTTCCACATGCTGTACAGCAGATTTCAAGCGCGGCCCCGCGATACCTGCGCACGCAAAGATCGGGATATCGAGTTCGACGCACTTCGCGTAGACGGGGTACATCTGGGGCGCGTTGAGAGCCACCTGCGGAAAGGTGCCCGCGGCAAACGAACTCACCGATCTGATGCCGAATTCCTCGTACTCACGCGTCATTGTCGACAGGGTGCCCATGATGTCGTTGGGGTCCACAGCGGAGCCTTGTGGCACAAAACGGTCGGGGAACCGTTGCACTGCAGTCCTACCCGACTCTGTCGCCACGGTAACCATACCGATCTCGATACCGTGCTTGTCCATCTCACGCAACGTCACCGACACCGGGTCGTCGGTGGGCAATTCCTTGGGCACACCTTTGAACATGTACTCGGCCGGAAACTCGAACGACTCCCGACTTTCCCGGTCCTTGGTCTGCTCAGTGATGAAGTCGTACTCGTGCCCACCGGCTTCACGGAAGCCAATGAGAGTGTCGATGATCGGAATGTCCTCGTACGACGCCATACCTGCGACTCCTCCGCCGTCGGTTCACCTACCGAATCGAATTCCAGAAATGAAACTGTGTTCTATTTATTGGTAAGCCTCAGAGTAGAGCTTGGTCGCGTAGATGTCCATCGCCGCCGGATCACGAAATATACAGATAATATGCTGATTCGGATGCCCGTGATAAATCATGTTCTGACCGACCAGCGCATCGCGCATTTGCATAGACCTGAAATATTGTTCTAGATCATGGACGCCACGTCTGAGTGAGTCATCCTGCCCGGACGCCTTTACCCGACACACCAGCCTCGGGCGCGGTCATATGCGCCCGTTGAGGCAACAGGAGCGGGGTGGCAAGTAGGAGAAGGCCTGCCGTCGTGATCCCGGCCAGCGGACTGGTGAGTGTCGCGAGCACGCCCCACACCAACATGAGCGTCGCCTGGGCGAGTTTGCTGCTGACGCTCCATGTGGTGAGGACCTGCGCGGCGTGATCGGCAGAAGTGCGCTGCAAGCGTTCGGTCGCATTAATGGGATTGAAGATGCCCATACACGTGATCAACAGGCCCTCAACGATAATCACCGTGATAAGTCCGGCGACGCCGGGTTGGGTGAACGCGAGGCCGAGCGGGAAGATCGAGCGCAGCCAACCGGAGACGATCATAACGCGGTAGCGCCCGTACCGAGCGACGAGTGGCGCGGAAAGGCGGGCACCCGCGAAACCCCCGAGTGCTGGGATGCCGAACGCAAGACCGTATTGCCAAGCGGTGAAATGGTATTGACCGAGAAGGAGGACGGCCAGGAGGGGGCTGGTTGCCATGATCAGGCCACTGACTATCACGGAATTGAGAAACAGACGTTGTAGGACGCGGTCGGCGTGAATGTGCCGCCAGCCGTTCAACAGGTCAGTGGCGCGCACTCTGGTGGGCGCGCCTCCAGGCGCCTCGACGTCGTCGCCACGAATGCGGAGAACCCCGAGAGCGGACAGCAGAAAGCTGAAGGCGTCGGCCGCGACTGTGACGACTGGACCGAGCAGTCCGATGAGCGCGCCGCCAAGGGGCGGACCCGCCGCGGTTGCCACCCAACTCGTGCTTTCAAATCTTCCGTTTGCGACAAGGAGGTGATCGCTGCGGACGACATGTTTCAGATATGCGCCGGAAGCGGCAGAGAAGACGATACCTGCGGTTCCGGAGACAACCGAGACAACCAGCAGTTGCCCATAGGTCAGGATGTCGAAGAAATACGCGATCGGAATACTCGCCATTGCGAAGAATCGGGCCAGGTCCGTCGCGATCATCACCGGCCGTTTTGCCCTGCGCTCGACCCACGGCCCGAGCGGGAACGCAACGATCGCGGCAACGGCAAGTCCCGCCGATCCCAGGAGCGCGACTGCAAATGCCGATGAGTGCAGCACTTGCACAGCAATGAGGGCGAACGCTCCGAAGGCAAGCCACGTGCCGTAGGTGCTGATGGCGTAGGCCGTCCACAGCCAGCCGAAACTGCGCCCCAAGTCCACCCGCATACAACTCCCCTTTGCAACGCCGACGTCGGCATGAATCACACCAGCTGTACCGACGCACGATCAAACAACCGACAGTCGGCGAGCCACAACGATCAGTTGTGCATGAATAGGCTGGGTGAATGGATACCGAAGCAGTGCGATCATTCGTACGGGCAGCAGAGCTCGGACAGCTGCAACATGCAGCCAACGAGCTGGGTGTGACACAACAAGCCGTCTCGAAGCGTATCGCCGCCCTGGAGCGCGAGCTGGAAGTTCGGTTGTTCACCCGTACCGCCCGCGGAGTCGAGCTGACACTCGACGGACAAGCATTTCTCCCGCATGCGCGGAACATCGTCACGGGAGTCGAGCGTGCCATCACTGCGGTCCGACCAGGTTCGCGGGCACTTCGAATCGACGTTCTCGGCCTGCGTAGCGCGCAGGCCGTTATTCTGCACGACTATTGGCGGTCACATCCCGAAATCAATCTCGACGTAGTGACTCTCAGAGTCAACGACCCGCGCGTAGCCGTCGCCGCCGTCGAGGCCGGCGAAATCGACGCCACGTTTCGCACCGTGACAGATCCGACGATGTTGCCGCGCGACGTGCGCACGATTCACGCTTTCGATTCCCCATTGGAACTCCTTGTCGGACCACGACATCCACTTGCCTCCTCGCGAACACTGACGCCACCTCAGCTGCGCCGGCATCGGATCTGGGTACCGGGTATCGCGCCCCGCACCGAATGGGGAGAGTTCTACGATCAGCTCGCCACCGAATTCGACTTACGCATCGACGCCACCGGCCCGCACTTCGGCGACGAAGTCCTTCTCGAGACCCTCGCGGACTCCGCGGACGTGGCCACTCTCGTCGGTGCGCGCGACCGCTACATCTGGCCGACTAACTACGACCTGCGCCGCATACCGATCGTGAATCCAACTCTCGCATATCCGCTTTCGCTCATTCTCCGCACCGCGAATCCACACCCTTCACTGGCGGCGATCATCAAGCACTTCGGAAACCTGACACCGCTCCCGGAAACCGTATGGCGTCCGTCCTGGGCAACGTCGGCGCCGCAATGACTGCGATCCTAGTGCGCCACGGCTACCTCGAAGTCACGCACGAAGGCGTCGAAAACACTGCGACGTTGCTCCGGCGGTCCACGAAGTATCGCGGAGGGATGAATCGTCGCAAACACGGCCGGGTCGCGCGAAACCGGAATGTCATCACCAAGATGCAGTTCCTCCTGGCGATGTGCGGCGTTGCTGATGTAGACCGTATCCATCTCGATCTGCGCGGAATCGAGCGCCTGGTGCAAGATTTTGCCTGCCGCCCCGACAAAGGGCTTGCCCGCACGGTCCTCCTGGCCCCCGGGCTGTTCACCGACCAGCATGACCGTCGCAGAACGCCTTCCTTGTCCGAGGACAGTCTGCTGCGCCGCATGGAAAAACCGACACCAACGACAGTCGGCTGACGCCGCTCTCAGCGTAGAAAATACTACGACTGTCCGGTACAAACTCCTGTGCCCCGATTGCTCTCGGTGCTCGATTGTCGGCGACCATGGTTTCGTATTCCCCTGAACAGCAACAACAATCATCACTCCGAAAGCGTGTCGTAATGGCACCAATCGGTGGTTTTTCACACCTGGCGACGGGTACACCGAAAGCGAACACATCCCAACTCGGTAGGAGGAGCACCGCCATGCCTCGCAAGGGATCCGATCCCCATCTCAAAGACCAGGAACTGTACGAGGACCTGCGCGACAAGGGCGAATCCAAGGAGAAAGCCGCACGAATATCGAACGCCGCTGCCAGTCGCGGGCGTGGAAACGTCGGCAGAAAGGGCGGTGAGGCAGAGAACTACGAGGACCGCACGGTGACGGAACTGAAAAAGCGCGCCAAGGAAATCGGGCTGTCCGGCTACTCCTCGATGAAGAAGAGCGAACTGATCGATTCGCTCCGCAACCACTGACAGTGCGAACGGTACCCAATCCCATGGCAACTACGACATCGCGGGAGTCCCAAATCGCTGTTGGAAAAATTCAGTGGCATCGGACCGGTCGGCGCCGACAAACTTGCCTCTCTAGTCGGCAGCAACGAGACCGCACGCCTCGCAGCAGCGTTGATCCGGGCATCTCTCGACGATGAACTTCGCGAGAAGGTCCTGCAGTGATCCAGACTTGGAGGCGTTGACTTCGATATTGTGCCCGCGTTGACTGGATAGCGAGGACTTGTCGCCTTATATGCACTCCGATGTGATCGTTCCGGAGTTCGATCACGAAGTCGAGAGGACGGTCATGACAAATAATGCACCCGGTGAGCATCTCTCCGAGGAACCTCAATCCGAGCGAGGCGAACCTGGCTCTCGCGATACCGGTTCGAACGAGCCTGGCGGCGGACCCGTAGACCGGCCGGAAGGATCGTTCGATCACGAGGAGACCATCTCTACCTCGGACACCGACGACTCCGATTCAGCGTCCGAGTAAGCCGGCCTGAAAATAGCCCGACAGCCGACCTCTGATTCAGGCCACCCCCACTACCCTCAGCACCGCCGTCGTCGCAGCTGCGCCCACCACAATCACCACGAATGGTGCACGGCGCCAAATCAGTACGCCTGCGACAGCAACACCGAGCACTCGCGCCCACCCGGCAAAACCGTCACCGGAGTACACGGTCTGCGTAGCGGCCAGCGATACCAACAGTGCGGTTGCGCCCAACCCGAGCATGCGTACCGCCCCCGGACTGAGATGAATTCGATCCCGCAACAGTGGGCCGGAAATACGAAAGCCAAAGGTTCCCAAGGCAATCAGGCCGATGATCCACCAACTCATCGGTTACGGCCCGCAGCGATCAAACCGAGCAAGCCGGCGATGACGCCGAGACCGGCAGGCAACACAGGCGTCAGAACCACCGCAATGGCCGCCCCCAGCAACGCAACCCGGCGGTCGAGCCGGTCTCGCCACGCTCCGGCGGTGAGCGCCAGCAGTGCTGCCGGAAATGCCGCGTCGATACCGAGCGCGTTGGGATCGCCCAGAAGATTGCCGCCGACTGCGCCGATCGCGGTACCGATATTCCACGCAAGAAACAGCGTGATTCCCGCAGCGAAGAACGTCTTGCGGGCACGAGCCACGTCACCGTGCGACGCAAGCTCCGCTGTGGTGAAAGCTGTAGCTTCGTCGGTCATCAGGTGCGCGCCGAAGATGCGTGAGCGCCAACTCCCCCGCAGAACGTCGGCAAGCACCAATCCGTACGGCAGGTGACGCGCGTTGAGAAGCAGCCCACCAAAAACGACAGCGGCGGGGGCTGCACCCGCAACCACCGCCGCCACCACGAGAAACTGAGCTCCGCCCGCGTAGACGATGCCCGACAGAGCAATAACCTGCGGCAACGACACCCCCGCCGCTACCGCAACCGCTCCGAACGAGGCACCGACCAACGCCATCGCCAATCCCAACGGGAGTAGAGCCGCAAGGGATTGACGATCAGGCACCAAGTCAGATTACCGCCCTGGAAAAAATCACCAACCGCGCTCGGCGAGACGATGTCCGACGGGCAGGTCGTCGACGTTGATGCCGACCATTGCTTCGCCCAGACCGCGAGAAACCTTGGCCAGCACGTCCGGGTCGTCGAAGAACGTCGTGGCCTTGACGATGGCCTCGGCACGCTGCTGCGGGTTACCGGACTTGAAGATGCCCGATCCGACAAACACGCCCTCGGCGCCGAGCTGCATCATCATCGCGGCGTCGGCCGGGGTGGCGATGCCACCGGCGGTGAACATGGTGACGGGAAGCTTGCCGGCCTTGGCAACCTCGACGACGAGCTCGTACGGAGCCTGCAATTCCTTTGCCGCGACGTACAACTCGTCCTCGCTGAGCGAGGTGAGACGACGGATCTCCGCGCGGATGGTGCGCATGTGGGTGGTGGCGTTGGAGACGTCTCCGGTGCCGGCTTCACCCTTGGAGCGGATCATGGCCGCACCTTCGTTGATACGACGCAGTGCTTCACCGAGGTTGGTAGCACCACAAACGAAAGGAGCCGTGAACTTCCACTTGTCGATGTGGTTGGCGTAGTCGGCCGGGGTGAGAACTTCGGACTCGTCGATGTAGTCGACGCCGAGGCTCTGCAGGATCTGCGCTTCGACGAAGTGGCCGATACGCGCCTTCGCCATGACGGGGATGCTGACGGTGGAGATGATGCTGTCGATCATGTCCGGATCGCTCATACGCGAGACGCCGCCCTGGGCGCGAATGTCTGCGGGGACGCGCTCGAGTGCCATGACAGCTACAGCGCCGGCGTCTTCGGCGATCTTGGCCTGCTCGGCGGTGACCACGTCCATGATCACACCACCCTTGAGCATCTCGGCCATACCGCGCTTGACGCGTGCGGTGCCAACGGCAGTGGTGGGGGCGGAATCGGGGGTGCTCACAGCAAACTCCTGCAATAGTGGCGTGATGATCGAACCCCAGAACTGTAGAACGAACCGGCCTTTGATTCCGTAGCCAATTTGCCATTGCTGGCCTTAAATGCGATCAGCGGATCGAGCGTACTTCCGGATCTTCGGTGCCATCAGCGACGGTCGCAGCTTCTGCCAGCAGGTTTGCCAAATCGAGCGGATACACCGGCTCCCCAGCCTTTGTCAGTTCACGAATGACGTCAGCGCTGCACCACCGGTAGCCGGAAATCGCACGTTGTTCCAATTCGGTGTGGCCCTTGAACACCGGAGTGAAGCCAGAGGTACGAGTGGTGAAGAACAATTCCTCCGAGCGGATCAATTCGCCGTCGAACGGGAAGATCGCGACGCGGCGCCACAGCGGTCCACGGAGGTCTTCCGGCGCGATCGTCAACCCTGTTTCCTCGGCCACCTCACGAACTGCAGCGGCCCGAATTTGTTCGCCACGCTCGATTCCCCCGCCGACGGTGAACCAGAACTGCCGGTCCGGGATCTTCGGATCATGTCCGCGCAGAAGCAGCACGCGGTTTTGTCGATCGAGCAGCACCACTCGTGCGGACGTCCGAGCCGTATCCACGGTAATGCCCTCGGGAACTGCGGCCGCGGTGGTCCGTTCGGTGATCTCGAAATACTGTGGCAGCGGCGCGGTTCCACCAAGGTGAAGCCAACGGACCAACCTACGGGTTCGCAACGCGAGGGTGTCACGGACAGCGTCGTTGTGGAACCGCCGAGCGATCAGTACCCGAGCCTCCGCGTCAGCCAGCTCCGCAACCAACTGCGGCCGCAGCGACGTCGTTCCATATGCGGCAAGCGCATTGGAGAGTCGGTTCTCCGCCAGCTCACGGTCCTGCCGATCGGCACGTTCGGCAGCATCCGCCAGCTTCACGAACCGTCGAGCATCCTCGGCACTCATGTCGACCGCCGCAGCTCGAACCACAGCAGCCCGGCGCGACAACGCCGCATCGAGCGCCAGCCACGATTGATCCGACCGGACGTGCAAGCGGTCCAACCGGTTTGCCGTTGCGTACGCCCAGAGCCCGATGACCAGAACAACCGCAGCGATGAGCCCGAGGACAAAAATTGTCAGTGCAGAAAAAGTCACGATCCCACCACATGCACGCCGGTGCCACCCACGGTCACGGTCTCGTAGACCCGCAGGATTTGTTCGGCCACAACAGGCCAGTCGTATTCGGCAACCACCGCGGTCGCAGTATTGACCAAAGCTCTACGACGGTCAGGATCACCGAGAACCGAATCGATAGCCACGGCAAGTGCGTCGGAATCCCCGATCGGAACCAACAATCCGGCCTGTCCGTCGCGAAGCACCCGGCGGAAGGCGTCGAGTTCACTGGCCACGACTGCGGTCCCCGCTGCCATCGCCTCCACCAGCACGATCCCGAAGCTCTCCCCACCGAGGTTGGGTGCGCAGTACACGTCGGCACTACGCAACGCCGACGCTTTCTCCTCGTCACTGACCTGACCGAGCAGACGCAAGTGGCGGGAGTACCGACCGGCTTCCTTACGAAGCTTGTCCTCGTCGCCGCGCCCGACGACAATGACCTCGAGGTTCGGATGACGCTCGACCAGCGCGGGCAATGCACCCAACAGCACCGCCATCCCCTTGCGCGGTTCGTCGTAGCGACCGAGGAACAAAATGGTTCCACCTTCGCGCGGATAGCCGGGTAGAAGTTCCGCCCCCGCAAACGCAGCAACGTCGACGCCGTTCGGGATCTCGACGGCGTCGGATCCCAGGGACTCGACCTGCCACCGACGGGCCAACTCCGAGACAGCGATGCGGCCACTGATCTTTTCGAGGTAGGGAGCTAATACGCCTTGGAAAGTGCTCAGTACCAACGACTTCGTGGTCGACGTATGGAACGTCGCGACAATCGGCCCCTCCGCAATGCGCAACGCAAGCATCGACAGACTGGGCGCGTTCGGCTCGTGAATGTGCAGAACGTCGAAGTCACCTTCGGCGATGAACTTACGCAAACGCGCATTCGCGGTAGGCCCGAAGGACAACCGCGCGACGGAACCGTTGTACGGAATCGCGACGGCTTTGCCTGCCGAGACGACGAACTCGGGCAGTTCGTCGTCATCCGACGACGGCGCCAACACACTGACCTTGTGCCCGCGCTCGATCAACACCTCGGCCAGATCCACCACGTGCGCTTGCACCCCACCGGGTACGTCGAACGAATACGGGCAGATCATGCCGATTTTCATTCACCCTCCATGCGGGCGAGCCGCGATTCGGAAAGGTCGGAACGCCAGAGTGGTTGAAGCATGTGCCAATCCGCCGGGTGCGCTGCGATGTTGATCGCAAACTGGTCGGCTAACGCTTGAGTGGCCGGGCCGACGCCTTCGGACACGTCGATCGGCGGATCGATCTTGAATCCCCAACCGTCGTCGGTGAACCAGCAGTGCACCGGCAACAAGGCCGCTCCGGTGTCGATGGCAAGCTTTGCCGGGCCGGCGGGCATGCGAGTGGGTTCGCCGAAGAACGTCACCGGCACGCCCTTTTTCGCTAGGTCGCGCTCCCCTAGCAGGCACACAATTTTGTTCTCGTGCAGATCTTTCGACAGTTCGACGAACGGTGGATGCTCCCCGCCGCTCAGCGGGAAGATCTCGAAGCCGAGGCTCTCGCGATACTCCACAAAACGCTCGTACAGCGATTCCGGCTTCAGCCGCTCCGCAACCGAGGTCAAGCCACCCCACTGCTGAACACACCACACGCCGGCCATGTCCCAGTTGCCGCTGTGCGGCAAGGCCAACACAGCGCCCTTGCCGTCTGCCATTGCCTTCTCGAGGTACTCCTGACCCTCGACCAGATCGCTCAGTGCCTTGCCCGTCACCGCCAAATCCATCGACGGCAATCGGAACGCCTCACGCCAATACCTCGCGTACGAGCGCATCGACTCCTTGATCAGCTGATCCGGAACCTCAGCCGGCGTCGTTCCGAGAACTCTGGCAAGGTTCTTGCGCAGTTGTTCTGGACCACCTTTGCGCACTGCAAAATCCGCGCCGGCGTCAAAAAGCTTGACCGCGACGGACTCCGGCAGACTGCGAACCAGTCTCCACCCGGCGGCGTAACCCAAATCGGTAGCGCGCTCGGCAACACTCACTTGTCGGACTCACCTTCGGTGTCGGATGCAGCCGGTGCGATCGGTAGAAGCTCCCGTGCACCAGGCGAATTCCGCACCGCAAGCACACGCTGGAAAACAGTCACGATACTGCCCGCGGCAAGGACCCACATGGCGATGTGGATCGCCCACGGCAATCCGAGGCCGGTGAGGCCGGAACCGACCAAGACGATGACCAGACGATCCGGACGCTCGATCCAACCGCCATCAGCCGTCAGACCGCTCGCCTCGGCTCTGGCCTTCGCGTAAGAAATGACCTGGCTGGTAACCAAACAGATCAGTGTTGCCACCAGGAGCCACTTGTTGTTCTCGTGGTAGACGGCCCACCAGGCCAGGCCCGCAAAGATCGCACCGTCGGCAACACGGTCACACGTGGCGTCGAGAACCGCGCCATAGCGGGTTCCGCCGCCACGGGCGCGAGCCATCGCACCGTCCAGCATGTCGAACATGACAAAGAACCAGATGAAGATGGTTCCCCAGAACAGATGACCGGACGGGAACAGTGTCACGGCGCCGGCGATGCTCGCGACCGTGCCGATGATCGTGACCGCATCGGGCGTCAATCCGGTCTTGATCAGAGCTTGGCCCATCGGTGCCGTCACCTTGGACACCGATGCGCGTCCGAAGAAGCTCAACACCTCTGGAAACCTCCACCTCGTGAGTCCCGAAGCGGGACCCGTCGAATCAACTCGGTTCGCTCACTCTTGCCAAGCACGAGCGAGTAATCCCCTGGTCTCGCGCAACAACTGCGGCATCACCTTCACACCACCCAAGACAGTGATGAAGTTGGCGTCGCCACCCCAACGCGGAACCACATGCTGGTGAAGGTGCTCGGACAGCGATCCACCCGCGGCAGCGCCGAGGTTGAGACCCACGTTGAAACCGTGCGGGTTGGACACACTCTTGATGACCCGCAGCGCGCGTTGCGTGAACGCCATCAACTCGGCGCTTTCCTCAGGCGTCAGGTCCTCGAGTGCCGCGACCTTGCGGTACGGCACCACCATCAGATGGCCGGGGTTGTACGGGTACAGGTTCAGGACCGCGTACACATGCTCACCGCGGGCGACGATCAACCCTTCTTCGTCCGACATCTTGGGAATGTCGATGAACGGTTCACCGGTCGTGCCGGGCGTGTTGGGCGCCTCCGTGATGTACGACATCCGGTGGGGCGACCAGATCCGCTGAAGATGGTCTGGATCACCGACACCCTGATCGATCAACGAACCTGGACCGTCGCTACCGGGCATACTCATGGCGCCACGCTTGGCTGAACCAGTTCCGCAGTCGGAGAAGCATTTTCGCGTCGAGCGATCCACTCCGTGATGATCCGAACCGCGTCGTCGGTGGGAATGCCGTTGATCTGAGTTCCATCACGGAAGCGGAAGCTGACGGCGCCTGCCTCGACGTCGCGCTCACCGGCGAGCAACATGAACGGAACCTTCTGCGTGGTGTGGTTGCGGATCTTCTTCTGCATCCGGTCGTCGCTGAAATCGACCTCGGCTCGAACGCCGGCCGCCTTGAGCTTCTTGGTGACGTCGAAGAGATGATCGACAAACGCCTCGGCGACCGGGATGCCGACAACCTGCACCGGCGCGAGCCACGCCGGGAACGCGCCCGCGTAATGCTCGGTCAGTACACCGAAGAATCGTTCGATCGAACCGAAGAGCGCACGGTGGATCATGACCGGCCGGGTCTTGACGCCGTCACTGCCGGTGTATTCGAGGTCGAAGCGCTCAGGCAGGTTGAAGTCGAGCTGAATGGTCGACATCTGCCACGTGCGGCCCAGCGCGTCCTTGACCTGAACGGAAATCTTGGGGCCGTAGAACGCGGCTCCACCCGGGTCCGGCACCAAAGTCAGACCGGATGCTTCGCCGACCTCGGCGAGTGTTGCGGTCGCCTCTTCCCAGACGTCGTCGTTACCGACGAACTTGTCCGGGTTCTTGGTGGAGAGCTCCAGATAGAAATCGTCGAGACCGTAATCCTTGAGCAAATTCAGCACGAACTGCAGCGTGGTGGTGAGCTCGTCGCGCATCTGCTCGCGGGTGCAGTAGATATGCGCATCATCCTGAGTCATGCCGCGCACGCGTGTCAGACCGTGGACGACGCCGGACTTCTCATAGCGGTACACGGAGCCGAATTCGAAGAGCCGCAACGGCAATTCGCGGTACGAGCGACCACGTGCACGGAAGATCAGGTTGTGCATCGGGCAGTTCATCGGCTTGAGGTAGTAATCCTGGCCCGGCTTGCGCACGGTGCCGTCCTCGTTCAGTTCCGCGTCGATGTGCATCGCGGGGAACATGCCGTCGCGGTACCAGTCGAGGTGACCCGAAACCTCGTACAGATGCCCCTTGGTGATGTGCGGGGTGTTGACGAACTCGTAGCCGGCCTCGATATGGCGGCTGCGCGAGTAGTTCTCCATCTCGGTGCGGATGATTCCGCCCTTGGGATGGAAGACCGGCAGACCGGAGCCCAACTCGTCCGGGAAGCTGAAGAGATCGAGTTCACTACCGAGTTTGCGGTGATCGCGGCGCTCGGCCTCGGCCAAGAGCTCCAAGTACTCATCCTGAGCCTCGGTGGATTCCCATGCGGTGCCGTAGACGCGCTGCAGGTCGGCATTGTCCTGGTTGCCGCGCCAGTAGGCAGCGGAGCTTCGAGTCAACTTGAAGGCCGGGATGTGCTTGGTGGTCGGGATGTGGGGACCACGGCACAGGTCGGACCAGATGGTGTCGCCGGTCCGCGGATCAAGGTTGTCGTAGATGGTCAGTTCGTTGCCACCGACCTCCATGATCTCCGGATCGTCGATGCCCGACTTGTCGTTGATGAGCTCGAGCTTGAACGGCTCGTCTGCCAATTCGACGCGAGCGTCTTCGATGGAATCGACCACGCGGCGGGAGAATCGCTGCGATCCCTTGATGATCTGCTTCATCCGCTTTTCGAGCTTGGCCAGATCCTCCGGGGTGAAGGGACGATCGACAGCAAAGTCGTAGTAGAAACCGTCGGTGATCGGCGGACCGATACCCAGCTTCGCGTCGGGGAATTCCTTCTGCACTGCCTGCGCCAAGACGTGCGCGGCCGAGTGGCGGATCACGCTGCGGCCGTCCTCGGTGGACGCGGCTACAGGCTCAACCTCGACGTCGACCTCCGGGGTCCACGACAGATCCTTGAGCGTTCCCTCGCTGTCACGAACGACGACAATGACGTCCGGTCCCTTCGAGGGATATCCGGCCTCACGCACTGCAGTCCCGGCGGTCGTCCCCGCGGGCACCCGAAGTGGGGCGGCTGAGTGCTCTGGCGCGGGACTGGTCACGGCGATGTGCTCCTAATGTATTGCGGCAAGTAAGACGTGCATCGCACCCACAGCGAGCACGTGCACGATCATGTTATCTACCCTGCCGACCCGACGAGTCAACCGACTGAAGTTAACAAGCCACTTTCACCTCAGAGTGGCGACTCGAGCCAGGAGTAGTCGAGGCCAACCCAAGTCCCGATCAGGCCGAAGGTGCCCAGAAGCCACAATGTTGCAACGACGACCACTGTGGTGAACAGAACGCCGATTCCCTTGACGAACAGGGACTGCTTGCCGAACCACGTCATGAAACGGTCGTACCGTGCCTTGGCAAAATGCAGCAGTCGATGCGCCCAGGCAAACTCCGACGCCAGGATTCCGAGGCCGGCAAAGACGATAAGCCAGCCAGGTCCGGGATAAGGGATGGCCAGTACACCGGCCGCCAATACGACGAGACCGACAAAACCAACCGCGATTCGATACGCGAGATTCAAGCTCGGGCGGGCGGCAATGTGCGCGCGCCACCTCGACCAGCGGGACTCAGCTTCGTGGATACGAGACTCGGCTTCGCGAAAGAGCGTCAGGTCGGAGTCGTCGACGGGAGGGTCGACCTTTTTGGTAGTCAACTTCCCTCACCTGTTTCCATAGAAGAGCACGTCTTTGCGACCCAGGTTACCGAAATCTCGAGTGCGCCCGGATTGGCACGTCGGGCGCAGAAACGACTGAAGGCGTCCCCGATCTCTCGGGAACGCCTTCAGTCTGTACCTGTGGTCCCGGCTGGGATCGAACCAGCGACCTTCCGCGTGTGAAGCGGACGCTCTCCCACTGAGCCACGGGACCTTACGAACTATTCGAACGCATGCGCTCGAACGAGTTGGAACATTAACACGCTCGCCCGCCGAACACGAATCACCAGGTTGGCATTCATTCTCCTCCCCGAACGCCCAATTTCACCCATTTAAGAACTTCACGAACGCACTCGACCGGCCCATAACATCGCAATTTTGAGCGATTCCACTACCGAAACGCCTACTGAGCTGGTGATTTGTATGAATCCGACACCGTCGGCTAATGTTTTCAACGCACCGAGGAGAGCAACCAACTCCCCAAGCAACACGGTGCGATGCGGACGTGGCGCAGCTGGTAGCGCACAACCTTGCCAAGGTTGGGGTCGCGGGTTCGAATCCCGTCGTCCGCTCGAGAGGTGTAACTCAACCTTTTACGGTGGAGTGGCCGAGTGGTGAGGCAACGGCCTGCAAAGCCGTGCACACGGGTTCGATTCCCGTCTCCACCTCGCGCGATTAGCTCAGCGGGAGAGCGCTTCCCTGACACGGAAGAGGTCACTGGTTCAATCCCAGTATCGCGCACCACGTCAGGCCCTCGGGCCTGATGGTCAAGACCCGCTTGCGGGTCTGGTAGGTTAGACACGCACTGAGCGCCGGCAACGGAGTTCAATGCACATGCGGACGTGGCGCAGCTGGTAGCGCACAACCTTGCCAAGGTTGGGGTCGCGGGTTCGAATCCCGTCGTCCGCTCCATTTTCATCTCCAGACCCGCGCGATTAGCTCAGCGGGAGAGCGCTTCCCTGACACGGAAGAGGTCACTGGTTCAATCCCAGTATCGCGCACCACGGAAATACGCAGAAAGCCGGAATCCTTACGGGATTCCGGCTTTCTGCGTTGTGCACTAAGACTTGCTGCACCACTCGCGCTGATACAGAATCCCGACAAGGGTTCCCGTATCAGCGTGAGCGAGCAGTAAAGGCGACGCTTCAGTTCGAGAAACGGTTTGCTGCTGACGTCATCGCGCGAAGTGATGACTCTGTTGCCGACTCACCGATGCCCATAGCCCAATTCCGACGACCATTGCACTCCGTGAAAATGAAGGTGGCTGTGCGGTGGCCGATCTGGTGCTGGTGAAATGACAGGATCTCCAGCGCGATTCCTGCGTCGTGCAGCATCGACGTCATTGCAGAAATTGCTCCGGTTGCGGTGGCGGAGGCCGTCGCGATGCGCTCCCCCAGACCGAGAGTTGCTTCGTACGTCCAACGACCGGGGGCGATCTTCTCGCTCGACCATGCACCGAGACGGATCGGGCCACTCATTGCCGCGTAGGTGGATTCGAATTCGTTCCACGACATCTCAGCGCATTCGGCACGCAGGCCGGCAGGCAGGGATTTTCCATGACGCGCAGCAAAAGGATCGCCGGCAAAGGAATAAGAAGAATCAGAAGCGAAGGCGAAGTTGTAAGTCATTGTCGTGGTCTTCCTGGAATGAAGTGGAGGACCAACTGGTAGCACGACGACCCGCAGCGGGGGGTCGGTCCGATTCAGACCCCGCTACGGCGGTGTACTACGAGAATGCGCTTCATGTGAGTGAGGCTAGGCGGCCAGGCGCCAGAACGCAAACCTGGACGCTAAACCCGCGCTGCCTTCTGAGCCGCAATCAAGCTGCGATACCACTCGAACGAAGCCTTCGGGGTGCGTTTCTGGGTGTCGAAATCGACGTGGACCAGGCCGAATCGTTCCTGGTAGCCGGCTGCCCACTCGAAGTTGTCCAGCAGCGACCACACAAAATAGCCGCGCACGTCGACACCGTCGTCCATGGCCGATCGCAGGGCCCGTAGATGTGCGTCGTGGTACTCGATTCGAGCAGTGTCACTGACCTCGCCCGAACTGTTCAAGGTGTCGTGAAACGAACATCCGCTCTCGGTGATGTAGATCGGCGGCAGGGACTCACCGAACCGCGACTGGAATGTTCGCAGGATCTCGCCAAGTCCTTCGGGAACGATCGGCCATCCGAAATCGGTTGTGGGGTAACCGGTTATCGCCACCGGAGCAAAGGGAAGTCCCGGCGGTAGATCGATCTCGAGAACGCCGTCGGTGCCCTGCCCCTCGACAGGGGCAGCAATCATCGTCGGCTCGTAATAGTTGATGCCGTACCAGTCGAGGGGCGCACTGATGATCGTCAGATCCTCGTCGACCGGTCCGGTGAGGATCTGCGCAAATTCGTCGGCCGGATATTTTCCGAGCAGTATCGGATCGGCGAACATCCAGTTGACAACGTGGTCGTAGATGTCTGCGGCCATCACGTCGTCCGCCGAATCTGTTGCGGCGCGCACCGGAGCGTGATTGGACGCAATGCCAATCCCCGAGCAGCCCGCCGACCGCAGCGCGTCGACTGCCAGACCATGCCCGAGGAGCTGGTGATGTGCGGCCTGGAAGGCGGCGAATCCCAAGGCAAGTCCCGGGGCATGAACTCCTAGGGCGTGGCCGTACAGAGTGTGGACAACAGGCTCGTTGAGTGGCATCCACATCCCGACACGATCGGCAAACCGTTCGCCCACAATCTGCGCGTACTCCCCCAACCGAAACGCCGTGTCGCGATTCATCCAGCCCCCTTGCTCTTGCAGAGCTGACGGCAGATCCCAGTGAAAGAGCGTGACGGCGGGCGTAATTCCGGACTCGCAGAGCCTGTCGATCACTCGGTCGTAAAAATCGAGCCCCCTCTGGTTCACCTCGCCTGATCCGGTAGGGAGGATTCGCGACCACGACAGCGACAGGCGATACGCGTCAAGTCCCAGCTGCGCCATGAGAGCGACGTCGGATTCCCAGCGGTGGTAGTGATCAGCAGCAACGACGCCGGTCTCGCCGCGCACCACAGCACCGGGTTGAGTGCAGAAATCGTCCCAAATCGACGGTCCCCGACCGTCTTCGGTCACTGCGCCTTCGATTTGATACGCAGCCGTCGCGGTTCCCCACACAAATCCGGGGGGAAACATTGCTGTTGGATGTGCACTCATAGCCGTCAGTTAATCAAAGAATGCTGCGCGACACGCGACTTTGTTGGACACTCGACCAGTACCAAGTATCAAGTAGCGTTCGGCGGGCAGTGCCCAACCACAGACAAGGCCACATTCGATGACGGATCACACCCGCAGCCTGACGAAGGCTCGGATCGCCACCTCCGTGGCTTTCGGACTCCAGGGTTTTCTTCTCGCGTCGATTCTGACGCAACTGCCCGCGTACCGGGACTTGTTTGCGCTCAGCGAGTCGTTGCTGGTCGTTGCGGTTGTGTCGGTGTCAGTGATCGCCGGCCTCGGCAGCGTTCTCGCCGAGCGACTCGCAGTTCGAACATCGAGCAAGACCACGCTCCGCACAGGACTGGCCGTCATCGCGGTCTTCGGCGGCGCCACCGGACTGGCCCCCAACTCTGCACTCTTTTTTGTCTGCCTCGCTGTCTACGGAATCGGCCTCGGCATCGTTGATGCGGCAGCAAACATGCAGGCCGTCTCGATCCAACACGCCAAGGGACGCTTCATTCTCAGCTCGTTCCACGCAGCCTGGAGCGTCGGGGCCATCGCCGGCGCGCTCTACATCTCGGCAACCGCAGGACTCGACATCTCGGTGCGGGTTACCCAGGTGGTCGCGGGAGTGATTGTGGCCCTGCTGCTTCTGGTATTCGGACCGTCATTGCTCGATCGAAGCGCAACAACCATCGCGGATACGAATACCGGTGGCTCCGTCACGCTCACGGTCCCGATGCGAGCGTTTGTCCTGCTCGGCATCGCGATGGCACTGTTCTACGCAGTCGATTTCAGCATCGGCAACTGGTCGACCCTGTACCTCGAAGACGTCCTGCTGGCCGACGCGAGCACTGCCGCTCTGTCGATGGCTGCCTACCAAATCGCAGCTTTGATTGCGCGATTGACCGGCGACTACTGGGTGGGCAAGTTCGGTGAAACCGCCGTCGTCCGCATGGGATCAGTGATCGGCGTGATCGGCATGACGATTGTCGTGACGGCGCAATCTCCTGCGATTGCGATCGCCGGGTTCCTGATCGTCGGCCTTGGCCTTCCGGTGATCGCCCCGATCTGCTTCAGCGCTGCCGGTCGGATGGCGCCACCCGATCAGGTGGATACCGTCATCGCTCGCATCAACCTCTTCAACTACGTAGGCACCGTTGTCGGCGGCGGAATCGTCGGAGCTGTCGCCGCATTCAGCGACCTGCGGATCGGGTTCCTCATACCGCTGGCGTTCTGCGTGATTCTGATTGCGCTTGCACCCGCGTTTGCCCCGAAACGCGCCGAGAGCCTGGCGGCTGAGAAAGCCGGATAGCCGTCACTGACACGGCAAGTGGTGTACTTGAGCGACCATTGCGCGTGCAGGGAAGGACGAAGTGACGTGAGCATCACCGTTAACCGGGCCGGAATCTGGGATTCCGAAGCAATCGCCGACGTGGCCGCGGTGACGTTTCCACTCGCCTGCCCGCCCGATGCATCCGACGACGACATCAATGCCTTCATCGACAACGTGCTCTCGGTCGACAAGTTCTCCGAATACCTGACCGACCCGACACGGACGGTTCTCAAAGTGATCTCGAGCGACGCCATAGTCGGCTACGCGATGCTCATCGACGCCGAACCGTCCGATCCCGACGTGCGGGCAGCACTCACGCTTCGCCCGACAACAGAATTGAGCAAGCTGTACGTGCTTCCCGGAAATCACGGAAGCGGCGCCGCAGCATCATTGATGGCCGCGGTGGTCGCTCACGCCCACGAAAGTGGCAGTGCGGGAATCTGGCTCGGAGTGAACCAGGAAAATGCGCGAGCGCAAAAGTTCTACGCAAAGCATGGCTTCACACGGGTAGGGACCAAGACCTTTGTCGTGGGCACCCAGCTCCATCACGATTTTGTGATGGAGCGACCGGTGAACTAGGTCGCGGCGACCTCGAAACGAGACAACGCGAGCAGACGCGACATGGCGCGCAGGTACTTCTTCTTGTAACCGCCGGCAAGCATCTCCGGGGTGAAGATCTCGTCCAGGCGAGCGCCGGACACTGTCACCGGAATGCTCGCGTCGTACAGGCGGTCGGCAAGAACCACGAACCGAAGCGCAACCGACTGGTCTGTCGCGGGGTGGACGCCGTCGATGTAGACAGCACGAACACCCTCGACCAACTTGTTGTATCGCGACGGGTGCAGCGTGCTGAGGTGCTTGCACAGCTCGTCGAAGTTGTCGAGCGTTGCGCCGTCGACGGACTCTGCGCGAGCGACCAACTCTTCGGAGGAAATCGGCTCCGGAGCGGGTGGCAGATCGCGGTGACGGTAGTCGGGACCGTCGACGCGAATGGTCTCGAAGATCGAGCCGAGCTTCTTGATCTCGCGCATGAAGTCCTGCGCAGCAAAGCGGCCCTCACCGAGCTGACCCGGGAGCGTGTTGGACGTCGCGACGATGGACACACCGCGCGTCGACAGCTCGGACAGCAGGCGAGAGACCAGCATTGTGTCGCCCGGATCATCGAGCTCGAATTCGTCGATGCACAGAACGCTGTGCTCGGAAAATGCCTCGACGGCCTTGTTGAAGCCGAGTGCGCCGACCACGTGCGTCAGTTCGACGAACGTGCCGAAAGCCTTGGGCGACGGAACGCTGTGGAAGATCGACGCGAGAAGGTGCGTCTTACCGACACCGAAGCCGCCGTCGAGGTACAGACCGGCGCCCGTGGCCTGAGTCTTCTTGCCGAACAATCCGCGACGACCGCCGGCCCGAATCTTGGCTACGCGCTTGGAGAATTCCTCGGTCTTCGCAACGGCAGCTGCCTGACTCGGCTCGTTGGGATCCGGGATGTAGGACGCGAAGCTCACGTCGTCGAACATTGCGGGTGGAACCATTTGAGCGACCAATTGATCGGCGGGTACCACCGGACTGCGATCGACAAGACGTTGAGGCATCCATCAAGGGTATCTACGTGGTGTGATCTCTCATATGCACCATCTGGATTTTGCGACCTACTTCACACCCGATCAGCCGCAGCGGCTCCGAGAGCTCTATTCATATCCGGAAAACCTGCAGCGTCCGTGGGTACGGGTGAACTTCGTGTCCAGCATCGACGGTGCCGTCTCCGTCAGTGGGCTCAGCGGCGGTCTGGGCACCCCGGCGGACAAGACGGTGTTCGACACGCTGCGCGAACTCTGCGACGTGGTTGTCGTCGGAGCCGGAACCGCGCGCGCGGAGAACTACGGCGGCGCCGTGATGAACGACGACGCTCGGGCACGCCGGGTCGCGTCGGGGCTCGCCCCTGTGCCCCCGATCTTGGTTGTCTCGTCACGCGCGTCGATCGACCCCGAAAGCCGGCTGTTCTGCGACGCCGAGGTCCCACCGATTCTGCTGGTCGGCTCCGACGCAGACGCCGCTGCCGTATCGAGGTTGAGCGATGCCGGTGCCGACGTTCACCGAAGTGTCGGCGCGGCGGTGCGCAGTGTCGACGTCGAGAACACAGCATCCACTCTGAATTTGCCGCGAATTCTGTGCGAAGGCGGACCGTCCCTGTTCGGCCAACTGATCACGGACAACGCCGTCGACGAACTATGCGTGACGACGTCTCCGCAACTGGTCGGCGGCAACGCGGGGCGGATTTCCCTCTCCGCGCAGTCCCTTCCCACCCCGATGATGCCTGCACATATCCTCACGGACTCCGACGGCACGGTGCTGTCGCGGTGGGTTCGTCAACGTCCTCGGCACTGAACCTGGCACTCTGGTCGGCATGCGCAGAGCGGCTTTGATTGCAGTTGTCGTGGCGACCTGTTGTGCCTGTGGCGCAGGGCCCTCCATTCGCCCGGACGTCGCCGTCGAAGGTCACACCGGTGGCACCCCCGGGAGTTCCGATACGTCACAGGCGACACCTCCCCCGGTTCCCGCTCCGGCCGTCCCGACCAGCGATCTCCCGTGGCGCGACTGCAGCGGAACATCTCTTGCCGACGCCTCGTTGGCTGCCGCCAGCACGGGCGTCATCGTCGAATGCGCCGAATTCAGCGCTCCCATCGACACCAGCGGCCGCATCGACGGAACATTCACGGCTGCGGCGACCCGGGCCCGAACCTCGGCTACTCCTGCTGACGCCTACCCGATTGTCTTCACCTCCGGGACCGATCGGTCTTCGGGAAGCACCTTGGCCATGCTCTCTGCCACCGGACTGACGGCCGTCCTCGCAGCCCACCCGGTTGTGGCTCTCGATCGCCGCGGTATCGACCGCTCAACGCCCATCGAATGCATGGAACCCGATACTCGGCGCGGACTCGCCGATCTCGGCCAATTCGAGCCGAGTTTCAGCGGAGACGCAGCCGACGCCGTCGCCACCCTCGGGCACGACGCCACAATCTCCTGCACCGACTATCTCGATCCACAGGAACTCGAATTCGGAGCCGACGCCGCGGCCGACGACATCAACGCACTGCGCACGCGATGGGGCGTCGACACCATCGCACTGTGGGCTGCAGGCTCCGGTTCGGACATCGCATTGAGTTACGCCGCAACATATCCCGACAACATTGCACGATTGATCCTCGACTCGCCCGCACCGATCGCCACCGATGCCACCACCGAGGAGGAAAGCCGAGTCCAAGGCCAGGAAGCAGCGTTGACGGCGTTTGCCACTCGCTGCGCGGCGCTGTCCTGCTCACTCGGACCCGACCCCCGCGCGGCCGTCGTTGCCTTGATGGAACGCGCGCGAACTGGTGAGTTCCGGCCCTTGTCCGCGGCGTCGATCACCCGCGCAATCTCGGCAAGTCTTGCCATCGCGAGCCAGAATCGCCAGCTGGACACAACGTCTCTGGCCGATGCTCTCAGCGCACTCGGAACGGGAAACCCCGTACCCATGCGCGAACGTGCCGCAGCCGCGGAGAAAGCACTTGCCAGTGACGGTCAGTTTGTCGGACGCTGCACCGACGGCGTTCAGTGGCCGGGGGTGGGGCGCATCCGCGAACTGCAACAAACGTGGGGTAAGTCCTACCCCGTGTTCGGGAACGAAGCCGCACTCGGATTGTCGGCCTGCGCAAGTTGGCCGACAACCGCTCCGACGCCCTTACCCACCGCGTTGAAACCGACTGTTCTGGTCCTCAGCGGTCAAGCCGACCCCGCCGTCGGCAACACCGGGCTGGCCACCGTCACCGGAGTTGTCACCAACGCCGGCGCCCGGTTCGCCAGCCTCGATTGGCAAGGCTCCGGACACCCCGCGATGCAATCTGCCTGCGTGCAACAGGCCGCGGTGTCCTACCTGGACAATCAGAGCCTGCCGGCCAACGGCAATGTGTGCCCGGCCTAGTCGAATATGACGGCCGTCACCCACCATTGCAGGGTGCATCCCCAGATCTGTTTGCGTCTCGGTGTACCGTTCCGAAGTGTTCCTTAGACAAATCGAGCCTCGCACCGGGCGGACAACCCAACAAGTCGTCAACTACGTTTTGTGGCCGATCGCCGTGATGACCGTGATCAATCGCGTTGTCGTCAAAGCCGTCAACGGGTCGATCACCGATGATTTCCGGCCGGTCTACAACGCCGCGCTGGCATTCTGGAACGGCCGCGAGGTCTACACCGCGGACTTCAACACGGTAGATCCGCACTACTTGTATCCCCCATCGGGATCCTTGCTGATGGCACCACTGGCCATCCTCGATCCCGAGCGCTCGCGCTGGCTGTTCATCGGCACCAATGCGATTGCGATCCTGGTCGCGCTCTATCTGCTGCTACGGCTGTTCGATCTGACAATCAGCTCCATCGCCGCGCCAATTCTCGTACTGGCCGCGTTCTCGTCGGAGACCGTCACCAACACCCTGGTGTTCACCAACATCAATGGCATCGTGCTGCTCAGCGAGATGGCGTTCCTGCTACTCCTGATGCGCCGTAAAGATCTATGGGCAGGCGCATCGATCGGCATCACTCTGGCCGTCAAACCCACTCTTGCGCCGCTGCTACTGCTCCCCTTGGTTCGTGGTCAGTGGAAGGTTTTTGTCACAGCACTCGGCATCCCGTTCATCCTCACCGTCGTCGCAGTGCCTCTCTCGGCAGATCCGATGGCATTTGTCGAACGCACGGTTCCGTACCTGCTGGAATCACGCGACTACTTCAACAGCTCGATTGTCGGTAACGGCGCCTACTTCGGCCTGCCCGATTGGTTGGTCCTCACCCTGCGCGCGGTCTTCGCCGCCATGGTCCTGATCTCGCTGTGGCTGCTCTACCGGTACTACCGCAATGACGATCTGTTCTTCCTCACCACCACAACGGGCGTGATCATGACCGCATCGTTCCTGCTGCCATCGCTCGGCCAGATGTACTACTCGATGATGCTGTTCCCGCTCCTGATGTCGGTGATACTCAAGAACTCCGTCATGCGAAACTGGCCGGCCTGGCTTGCCGTGTACGGGTGCATGACGTTCGACGACTGGTGGTCCTTCCGTTGGCCCGCCTTCGGCCGGGCAGCGGAGTACATGAAGAGCACTCTCGGGTGGAGCCTGCTGCTGATCGTGATCTTCTGCGTCCTCGGTTACCGGTATCTGGTTGCCCGACGCGAAGGACGCCTGGACCGCGGAATCGATCCCGCCTACCTCCTCGATCCTCCTGTGGATGCCGTCCCACCTGCAAGCAAAGCCGAACCTGCAGTAAAGGATTAGCGTGTAGGCATGAGTTCTACAGATAACGCCCCCGAAGTCACCTTCACCGACGAGCAGTGGCGCGAAAAACTGACCCCGGCCGAGTACGCGGTCCTGCGTCAGGCCGGTACCGAACGGCCCGGCGTGGGCGAATACACCGACACCACCACCGAAGGTGTGTACTCCTGCCGAGCGTGCGGCGCCGAACTTTTCCGCAGCACCGAGAAGTTCGAATCGCATTGCGGATGGCCGTCATTCTTCGATCCGGCTAACTCCGACGCCGTCATCCTGAAGGAAGACGTGAGCCTGGGAATGCGACGCGTCGAGGTTATCTGCAAGAAGTGCCACAGCCACCTCGGCCACGTCTTCGAGGGTGAGGGCTACCCCACTCCGACGGATCAGCGGTACTGCATCAACTCAATTTCACTGGTACTGAATCCCGCACAGTAGTCCTCGGGGTCCCTGAGACAGGTACAAGTGCACACAAGTCTCCCCTGCGTGGCTGGATCAGCCATCCGAGGGAGACTTGTGTGCGTTCCGGCCCCAAGCTGAAACTGGGGTGTCAGTTTCAGAAGACGACTGCGCGGTGACCTGCGATTTTGGTGTCGCGTGCAGTCGTCTTCTGACATTCCGTGTTCAGAAGTGCTGTGCACCAACCGTCTAACTGACGTTGCGGTACAGGGTTGATCAGGCGACTCCGAGCGTGTCGGCTATTGCGGTCATGGAAACGCCGGCACCTTTCATCTTGCGGGCGATTGCCCTTCTGTTTCTCATGAAGCACAGGTGGTCGGCCACCGGTTCGTCCTTGCCTTTTCGCCGCTTCCAAGCCAGCAAATGTTCCCTCCCTCAGAAGATTTCGCTCAAATTCGGCGAGAGCTCCAAAAATTGTGAAGATCAACCGGCCGCCGGAGTTGGTGGTGTTGATTTCTTCGGGGAGGGAGGCAAACCCGACGCCGATAGCTTCGAGGTGGGCAACCGTTTCCAGCAAGTGAGGAAGGCTTCGGCCGAGCCTGTCCAGACGCCACACGGCCAGCGTGTCGTCCGGTCGAAGGTGTTCGATGACTGCGGCCAGTTGCGGGCGGTCGTCTTTCGAGCCGGATGCGACGTCGGTCCAGATCTTGTAGTAGCCCGCGGCCGTCAGAGCGTCCGTCTGCAGAGTTGGGTTTTGATCTGCCGTCGATACCCTCGCGCACCCCAAAAGTGTGCTCACAAGGGCACAGTGTTGCAGAACTCAACGACAGTAAGTATTGAGAGACAGTGGGTTTTCGGACGGGTTTTGCGTGTGACTCTCGAAATTATTTGGCACGTTTTTCCCCGAATTATTTGGCACGGTGAGGCCCCGCCGGGCGAGTTGGCGGTCGACGGTCTGCTGGCACCGACCCTTCGGCTCAGCTAGCCGCGAGCGCTTCGATCAATGAATCGTAGGTTCCCTCTGCGGCGGAACTGGCTGCGTCGAGAAGGAAGTAGCATCCACACATGCACGTCGACATCGAAGGCGCCACCCAGATCGCCCGCCTCGCTGCAGAATTCGACTGGACCTGGGCCGTCGACGACCTGGAACCCTTCTGCGCACAAGCTGGATGGGAGCTCGTCGAACTCAGGCATGCTGGCGGCTCGATTCGGACGAACTTTCATGTCAGCCGGCCGACGGCGAACATGTTCGGGCGGCAACACAGAATGGATTCGATCTCGATCTTAGTCACGGATCTGGCAGATGACGCTACGCCCATGACAGTGGTGCGTCCGTTGCTGGTCGAAGGATTCACGAACCTCGATGTGGCACTTACTGCACTCCTGGGGACAGCCACGAGCGCCGAACCTGAGGCAACTATCCGGTGGGATCTGCCGAAAGCGGTCATCACACTGAACCGGGGTGTCAGTGCGATCCACCTGCATCTGAAGAGTCCGGGATATCAGGCATGAGCGGATGAGCCCGAACCGGAGTACGAGGACGAGTACGAGGACTAGCGATCGAGGTCGGCGAGATCGCATCCGGTGCGGAAACAGTACTAGTCACCGCGCGGCCCCGGCCTCATGCACTCCGGATCCGGAAGAGCCTCCAATCCTGTTCGAATTCTCCCCAGAGAACTCATAGTGCCCGACGGACTTGCCACACCGAGAAGTGATTCAGCTCATGGCCACCGATCCAGAGGACACCCACAGCGGATATCCCGCCGTCTGGGATATGGCAAGGTCAGCGGCCTCGAGCACGCCGATATTCTGGAAATCTATCCGCTAGAGCTCTATCAAACGCGGCAACACGATCGAATGAATCAACATTCGGCTGCACGTGATCGCGTTCAAGGTGCGCCGTCATCAATCCTGCTGCATCAGTGAAGTAACCATTGACGATGCACAAAGTAATTGTCGCCCGTAGAACGCGGGGGTTGATCCGGTCGTGCGAGGTTCCCGGGATCGGCTCCTCCGCCACCCGGATCAACTTCTCAATCGAGTTGCGATCGTCGAACCATTTCACAACCGCACCGGATACGCGATTCTCAAACCACTGCACGGCAATCGGGACGTCCGCTTCAGTAATCACCCACGGTGCCTTCCCCACCAACTCCAGACCCGGCAGTTCGTTGAAAACCCGATAGTCAACGCGCTCATGGAAGGGGCTGTCCGGCCTATCGCCTTTCAGCAGTGCGTCTGATGGAATTGACTGTAGTGCGTCACCTACCCTCGGAGATATCAGGAATGCAGTTCCCGTGCACCTTGTGGCACCGTCCCTCGAATAGCCGATAAGTGCTTGCACGGCAGCGATGGTATTCGGAATGCCAACAGCATCACTCTTGAACCAAAAGGCACCGTCATTACTCTCCACTAAGGGTTCATACGGCATATATCCCGCGCGCACCATTGCATCGGTCAATTCTCCCTTAACCATATTGGTAACACGGTCTCTTTTTCGAGCAGCCACAACTAACTCCTTTCAGGCGAGAGCTCCCACCACATCGATTCACCAATCCCGTCGTTGTAGCGCTCCCACCACGACCTTGCCGGATCTGTAGCCACCTCAGGGAGGTTACCTGGCGTCCGATACGCGAGGCCTAGTCACATAATTCATCCCTCCATGCCCACTGAAATTCGGTGCCGGAGTCCTTTTCCTGGCTCACTCGAGATTTGTGCGCGGTCGGTGACGATAATTTCGGCTTGACGTGTACATCCGGGAATTGCAGCCGCATCTTGTGAACGATTCGATAGCCCTCGTCGTACCACTTGAAGGGATCGATTCCAGGTCGCCACTGCGGTCGCGAGCTGAAGTGGCGGTGCAGGCCGGGCTGTGGGGCTATCCGCTGGCCCACCGCACCGAGTCGTGGCCACCGACGTTGCAGGCACAGGGCGCGGGCCACAACTATCTCCACCGGTTCGAGCGGCTCAAGACTGCGGATGAGGCTGCACATCGAATCGCAGAATCGGTGCTGAACCACTGACTGAGTCCTCGGATGTTCTGCTTCACTGCGTCAGAACGATCGACAGACAGAGAACGGCTGGAGTGATGATGCCTTCGCCGAGAGTGCAGTCGTCTTCTGAAAAATGCAGTCGCCTTCTGAAACTGACATGGGACGCCGATTACACAGCGAGCGAGGCCAAGTCAGACGAGCGATCGCGGGCGTGCGTGGGGTCAGGCACCGGAACGGCGTCGATCAAGGCCCTCGTGTAGGCATCACGCGGTGCGGTGAAGACCGCGTCGACGCTGCCGATCTCAACAACGGAGCCGGATCGCAGCACTGCAACCCGGTCCGCGACCTGGTGGACAACGGCAAGGTCGTGGCTGATGAACAGGCAAGCAAACCCGAGATCACGCTGCACCTCGGTGAACAGCTCCAGCACCTCGGCCTGCACCGACACGTCGAGCGCGCTGGTCGGCTCGTCCGCAATCACCAGCTTGGGCGTCAGCGCCAGTGCGCGAGCGAGTGCAACGCGCTGCCTCTGCCCACCGGAGAGCTGATGTGGGAAACGGTCGGCCAACGTACTGGGCAACCGAACGGCGTCGAGCAGTTCGAGTACGCGAGCGCGCCTTTCCCCCGCCGTACCGATCTTGTGGACGTCGAACGGCTCACGGATGGTTGCTGCGATCGTCAGTTTCGGGTCGAGAGACGCGGCGGGGTCCTGGTGAACAAATGCCAGATCACGGCGTAGTTCTTGCAGCTGACGGGACGGCGTTACAGCAAGATCGTGGCCACCGAACAGAACACGTCCCGCCGCCAACGGCACCAGGCCGGCAGCAACGCGGCCGATCGTGGTCTTCCCGGAACCCGACTCACCGACGAGACCGAGGACCTCTCCCCTGCGGA
This sequence comes from Rhodococcus globerulus, assembly GCF_019334125.1. Taxonomy (NCBI): domain Bacteria; kingdom Bacillati; phylum Actinomycetota; class Actinomycetes; order Mycobacteriales; family Nocardiaceae; genus Rhodococcus; species Rhodococcus globerulus. Next base: position 453,299 of record NZ_CP079698.1, on the reverse strand, counting down.
CCGTCAGGTTCACGCCGTCGACTGCCAGAAAGGCGGGACTACCGCGCCTGGCCGGGAACTGCACTGTGGCGCTGTCGAATTCGAGCACAGTGTCCTCGGTCGACTCAGGAGTAACCGCAGCCGCTGCGACATCCTCGGGAAGGCGCGGCACTGCGGCCAGCAGTCGACGGGTGTACGGGTGGGTCGGCGCGGCAAACAGTGTGTGCGTGTCACCAGTCTCGGCAACTTCGCCATCTCGGAGGACGATCACCCGATCAGCATGCTGCGCAACAACTCCCATGTTGTGGGTGATGAGCAGGATTCCCATTCCGGTCCGCTGACGGATCCGGTCGAGCAGCGCCAGGATCTCGGCTTGCACGGTGACGTCGAGCGCGGTGGTCGGTTCATCGGCGATCAGTAGATCGGGGTCGTTGGCCAGGGCCAGCGCGATCGCAACGCGCTGCTTCTGGCCACCCGAGAGTTGGTGCGGAAAGTAATCGACGCGGCGCTGCGGATCTGGAATCTCCACCTGCTCGAGAAGTTCGATTGCGCGGACGCGAGCATCACGGGAAGAGACCGTGCGATGGGCGCGAATCGCCTCTCGGATCTGCCATCCGACACGACGGACTGGATTGAGCGCGCTCTGCGGTTCCTGGAAGATCAGCGCAACCGTCGAGCCACGCAGCCGATTCAATTCGTCCTCGGTCGCGTCGAGTACGGATGTGCCGTCAACACCGATCGAACCGCCCGCCGCGGCTCCATCAGGGAGTAGGCCGAGGATCGCGCGGGCTGTCATCGACTTACCCGAACCGGACTCCCCCACGAGAGCCACGACTTCGCCCCGACACACCTCGAGAGTGACATCGTTGACGACGGGCGGCTGCTGCCCGAAGGCAATATGCAGGTCGCGGACGGAGAGGAGAGCAGTGCGCACGAGAGGTGTCCTTGTTCGGGAGAAGAGTAGTTACCGGCGCCGGGACCGGGCTGCCAGCGCTTGCGAAATCAGGAGCAGTCCGAGGACCAGAACAACAACGACCAGAAGAGGACCGAAGACAAAATACGGCGAGTGATAGGCATTCTGGGTTCCCTCCTTGATGAGTGAACCGAGTGACGGCATCGGCGGGATAACTCCGAGTCCGAGGAAGCTCATCGCGCCTTCGATGAACACGCCGACCGACATCGCCAACGCAAGTTGAACGGTGAGGGGTTCGAGGCAGTTGGGCAGTACGTGGCGTCGCAGGATCCAGCCTTCGCTCGCACCCAGGGTTCGAGCGGATTCGACGTACGGCAGCTCGCGCACCGTCAGCACTGACGTGCGCATGAGCCTGCCGAACACCGGGATTTCGGCGAGCACGATGACAACCGAGATCGTCATGATTCCCGGGCCGATAACCATCGTCAATGCGATAGCAAGAACGATGGTCGGAAACGCGAGAATCAGGTCGAACGAGCGTTGCAGCGCGGTATCGAGCCAGACGGCGCGCGATGCTGCCAGACCGAGAAAGGAGCCGATCAGAGCTCCCAACGGGACAGCAACGAAGATCACCAGCAAATCGATCCGTATGCCGTACAGCGTCCGCGAAAATACGTCGCGGCCAACCGAATCCGTACCGAACCAATGATCACTGCTCGGGCCGAGCAGAGTCGCTCCACGTATCTGTTCGTCCGGCGCGAACGGAGCGAGCCAAGGGGCTAGCAGTCCGGCAAGGACAACAGCCCCGACCAACGCGGCGCCGATCAGTCCGCGACCGCTTCGCAGTGCTGCCCAGCGATCGTCGCGATCTGCGCCGGTTCCGTCGGCGGACTTCTCGAGCGACATGGTCATGACTGACTCCCCAATCGAATTCGAGGGTCGAGCCACGCGTTGACGAGATCCGTGGCGAGCTGAACGATGACAAAAAGAACCACGGAGAACAGCAGCATCACTTGAACCACCGGGTAATCCCGGCTCGAGATCGCGCGTTCGATGAGGTTTCCGAGGCCTGGCCAGGCAAAGATGGCCTCGACGAGTACGGCTCCACCGAGTAGATGACCGATTTGCATCCCCAATACCGTCACGGTCGACGGCAGAGCGTTGGGCAGCACCTGAGTCAGAATGATCCGTCGACGCGAAATACCAAGGGCACGAGCCGTTGTGACGTACGGCTCCGCAAGTTGACTGCGAAGCGACTCGGTGAGAAACCGGGTCAGCGCGGCCGCAATCGGAAGCCCGAGACATACCGCGGGGAGAATCAGATACTGCACCGTGATGCCCGGGTCGTCCAGGAAGCCTTTGCGGGGAATCCCGCCGGCCGGCAATACCGCCCAGACCACACCGAACAACACCACCAGGAGCGCGCCCGTCACGAAGTTCGGGATCGCGACGGCGACCGTGCCGAATGTGGTCACAATGCTGTTGAGCCACCGCCGATCGATGATGACCGACACCGTGCTCGAGGTGAGCGCTACAGCAATCGCAATCGCCAGGGCGGTGACCGAGAGGAGCAAGGTATTGCCAAGTGCGTCGAGCATCAGCGTGGAGATCTCACCGCCGAGAATCAACGACCGACCGAGATCGAAGGTGAGGATTCCGCCAAGCCACGAAAAGTACTGACCGAGTGGAGAACCGTTCAGCCCCAGCTCTTCACGCAGGGCTTCCAGAGCTTCCGGAGTGGCATCTGCACCGGCCAACACACTGGCCGGGTCACCAGGTACCAGCCGCAAAAGGGTGAAGATCAGCACCGAACCCACTGCCAGAACCAGCAGGGCCGAGGGCAGGCGCCGAAGTGCATACGAGAGCATGACCGATCACTCACTCAGATAGGCATTACTCAGGTCGAGTTCCGCCCTCTTCGACCAGTCCACATCGTGGACCGCGGCGGACATTGCGAGGGTGTTGTCTGCGTTGAGCAGTCCGATCACGACGGCGTTGTCGAGCAGTTCGTGGTTCAGAACCTGGTATGCCGCAGACGCTTCCGGGCTTTTCGGATCCGTGATCCGCCACACCGCTTCGGTGGCAGCCTGGTAATCCGCATCGATGAAATTGGACGTGTTCTTGTAGGCGTTGAACGGGTAGGCACTGGTTGGCAAGGTTGAGGGTGTGTACTGCGCAAATACGTGCGAGGTGATCCAGAGTCCGCCGTACGTGCCACCGATCAGGTTCTTGACCGATGTCGCAGCATCGATCGGTTCGATAACCGTCGTGATACCGACTGCGGCAAGGTCCGCTTGAATGATTTGCGCGATGGATTCCGACTCACTCGATCCCGCGGTGTAGCTGATCGGAATGACCGGGATGGCGCCGACCTCGGCGACGAGGGCCTTTGCCTTGTCGACGTCATGGTTGTACGTGGAGTTGAGGCTCGCATCGAACGCCGGCGAGTATTCCGGCCACGGCAGGTTGTCGGAATTGCCATGCCCTTGATAGACGTCTTCGAGTAGGCGTTCGCGATCCACGGCATTCGCGATTGCCTGGCGGACGCGAACATCACCCAGGCCCGGAGCCTGCACGTTCGCGCCGATGTACCACGTGCGCAACACGCCGGTCTGGTCCACGACCTCGAAATTGGAGTCGGCGGCGAGCATATCGGCGTCACGCGGAGCTGCGTTGAGCAGCAAATCCAGCTGTCCTGACCGAAGTTGCGACACCCGTGTCTGCGAGTCGGGAACAATGACGTACTCGACGCCGTCGAGGTTGGGCGCACCACCCCAGTACTGCTCATTGGCCTCGAAGGTCATTCCGCTTCCGGGTTGCCAGTTTGCGAAGGTGAAAGCTCCGGTTCCGTTGTAGCCCTTCCCCGAATCGAAGTCGGCCATGGTGTTGCGGTCGATGACGGGCACGACGTCGAGCAGATCGAAGAAGTTACCCGCCGGATGCGCGAGAGTAAGCACAATCGTGTGATCATCAGGCCTGGCGTAGTTGGTGATCAGCTGCGCAGTTCGCGCGAGCTGTCCGGAACGCGCTGGGTCCGCATAGGTTTCGAGGCTGAACTGCACATCGTCGGACGTCATCGGGCGTCCGTCGTGGAACGTGACATCGGGCCGCAGCGTAAGCGTGATCGTCAACCCGTCATCAGACACCTGCCACGATTCGGCAAGCGCGGGCTGGGGGTCGAGGCTTCCTGCCGGGTAGGTAATCAGCGTGTCGTAGACAAGCCCGGAGAGCGCAGCATTTACCGGTACGCCCGAAAAGAACGAGGCCGGGGTCAGATCCCCACTGTCGCCGATCCGCAGCACACCGCCATCTACGACCTCCGTGCCGGCGGCCGCCTGATCCACTGCCGAGCTACATCCCGTCACGGTGAGTGCACCGAAGAGAGCAACGGCGACTATCCCTCGCAGGGAGGGACGTCTGAGGACGGAGCGGCTGTTCACGGAGAAACCTTTCGAGGGGCCCTGCACGGGCAGGTGCTGCTGTTGATCGGGATGAAAGATCGTGCTGCTCGCGGACAATGGTTCGTGAGCAGCTGGGAGAAGCGCAAGGTGACGTCAGAGTCAGCGAGCCGGGATGGGAGCTTCCGGAGCAACCTCGATGCGATGAATTCGGCGGGGCTGATCCGCGTAGTCGTAGATCGCATTGTGCTGGACAAAGTGGTTGTCCCAGATAGCGATTTCGCCAACAGTCCAGCGGCGGCGGACCGTGAATTCCGGCCGGATCGACACTGCCTTGAGTACACCCAGGATCGCGGCGCTCTCTTGTGCGTCGAGTTCGTTGATGTGGCTGGTGAACAGATCGTTGACAAAAAGCGCTTCGCGTCCGGTCTCGGGATGCCGGATCACCAACGGGTGATCGGCTTCGGGCACGTTCTCCCTCGGTGCGATGCGGTGTTTGGCAGTCAGGCCGTAGAGGAGTTCACGCAACGGCTCCGACAAAGCGTCGAGTGCGTCCGACTGGTTGGACCACATGGTGTCGCCGCCGAACTCCGGAAGGACCTGCATGTGCAGAACACTGAACCTCGACGGCGCGTCGCGCCAGGACACGTCGCAGTGCCAACGATTGGCCTGGTACGCGCTTCCGTTCTCGGTGCCGATCACGCTGATCTCGCGGTAACCCTCGTCGCCAAGGTTCAACAAGTGCTCGTGTGGGAGAACAACCTCACCGAAGTGCTGCGCAAACGCGCGGTGGATCGCCGGATCGAGGCCCTGTTCCGGAAAAAAGAGCACGCTGTAGCGGTACAGCGCGTGCTTGACCAGTTGAACATCGGCGTCCGTCAGTGAGTCCACTCGCAGGCCCCGGACTTCGGCGCCGATCTTGCCGGCGAGGGGCACGATTGTAGTTGTCGTGGGTTCTGCGATTGCGGTCATCAATCTTCCTCGAAACATATACGTGGGTGTGCACATCGGACTGCGTTCAAAGTAATCAATGTTTCTTATTTTGAGCATCGTTAAAATTTCGATGATTTAAGCATTGACAGACGTCAGCTTGGTCGATATCCTGCCAGCAACTCACGCAGAGAATTCACCAATGCTCTTGCAGTCCGGCTATATTCGACCCGACGAGTCCAGCCGCAACACTGTCGCCGGTAGGGTCGACCAGTGTGACCTCAAAACGTGGCCGATACCGCGCGGGAGAACAGACACGCGTACAACTCATCGAAACCGCGGAGCGGCTTTTTGCACTCAGCGGCTATGAGGGCGTCTCCATCTCTGAAATCCGCATCGCGGCAGGCCAGCAGAATGCATCGGTAATCGCCTACTACTTCGGTTCGAAGGAAAATCTGCTGCACGCGATATTCGCGTACCGCCTGCCCGACATCAACGCAGACAGACAAGCAATGATGCTCCGAACAAGCTCACAGGGCGCGAATATGACTACGCGCGAGGCATTATGGGCAATTGTGCAACCCTTGGCCAACAGCATCAGCCCCGACAACCACTACGTCGCACTACTCGATCGGTTGATGGAGACGGAAATCCTCGGCCGCGTCTTCACCACCGCAGATCCGACTGTGACAACAAGCGGATCCGCCGTCAACCAGAGCCTCAACGACAGCCTTGTCGAACTTGCGGAAGATGTTCGACTGCAGCGCATTCAGATCGTTTACACCAGCTATCTCCGGGTATTGGCGGGTTACGACAGACGCGGCACCCGACCCACCCATGCTGAACTGTCCGCTCTGATCGACGGATGGGAAGCACTACTGCGAGCTCCGGTTTCCCAGGAAACTCTCGACGCCCAGAAGGAAGCCCAGCTGAACCCGACTTCATCGAGTCACTGAAGGCGTTGATGCTTCGGTGCGCAGCGTCAAACGCTGCACCCCGAAGTCTCTTGCAGGCCCACTAACAGTGCCGCCTTCTCGTGACACTCACTCCACGCTTGTCGGCGGCCAGTTGAAATCACTCGGATCGAAACGGATCCATTCCGATCCATATGCCGTGATTCGACCGTCACTGGGCGGTCACTTTCGTCGATCCCGCATTCCATTACCGTGCGCAGCGACGGCCACTCGCCGAGCACATATGAAATCGAATCCAACACTGCCACAATATATTCAAGCGATATTTACCGCATTAACGGGCCTGGTCCCGTAAGCCAGTGGATCGCGGCGTTCGATGCGGGAGACTACTCCAACGCCCTTCATACGAAACTCGGGATAGACCCCGAATCCTGACTTCCTGTTGTCGCACTCCACACCCCGCGGCATGCGCTTGCCGATACTATTCGTGTCGAATTGATCTCATCGTCTGCGTCAGGATGGACACTACACATGGCACACGACATCAAGACTTCATCCCTTCATGTTCGTGAGGTGTCGTGGTCCCATCCTGATGCCGAGGCATTACGCGGCGAAATGGCTGCCGAAGTGGGGCCACGCTACTCCGATCGCGTATCCACCACGGACCGTGCCGCCGCAAATTCGGTTGACCCACAATCAGTTCACCTGACTGTGGTGGCGTACGCCGACGGCAGCGAAGCCGAAGAACCACAAGCAGTAGGTCATGCCACGCTTCGCTGGAACGGCGCCGATCTGGAGTTGAAGCGGATGTACGTCAGGCCCTCGCATCGCGGCTCCGGCGTATCCACGCTCCTGTTGGACGCAGTCGAGGATGCGGCCAAGCAGGCTGGTCGGCCACGGCTGATTCTCCAGACCGGGGACCGTCAACCCGATGCAGTCAGGTTGTACGAAAAGAGCGGATACTCGCGGATCCCGATCTTCTCGCCCTATGAAGTAATGCCGTTTTCGAACTGTTTCGAGAAGGCCTTCGTACAACCCCGCAGCTGAGCTCGGCTTCGCTGACGATCACGTCCGCGATCACGAGCTGGTTGTAGACCTGGCGCCGTTCATCACCGGCCGGCTCCCGCTCGAAGAGACGATCTCGGAACGGCTGCAACGATTGTCGTCAGGTTGTGATCGGGCGGGGCACCTCGGGTCCCACTGCGGTAAGCGCCCCAGGTGTCCTCCCCTTTCCCCACCCGATCTTCTCCCGGTAGCGTCCGATGTGATCGCGCTCGATCACATCGGCACTTCCCACTGGTGCCGATTGCGGATGCACGTACAAGGCATCGGTCGGGCAGTATGCCTCGCACATGAAGCACGTCTGGCAGTCCGATTGGCGCGCGATCACGGGAACACCTGATGGCGTGCGATCGAAAACATCTGTCGGACAGACTTCTACACACTTGTCGCACCCGATGCAGTCCGGTGCTGACACCAGTTCGATCACGACGCCACCAGTGTTGCACCGGCGGGATCGACCGTAGTGGTCCACACCGTGTCAAGTCCTCCGGTCAAGATGTGATGATGCTGCGCGACGTCGAGTTCGGGGAAGTCGTCTCTCTTGCTCATCCCCCGAGTTTCAGTCCGCACCAAGGTCGAGTGATACATCCACCGACCCACAGCGGTGATCGCCGCCGCCTGACGAGCTGCCATCCGTTCAGCGGGCGCGCCACCCAGACCCACACTCGCTGCACTCCAGAGCAATTCGAGTTCGTCGAGCGCCGCCGACACTCGATCTCCGCTCCGCAAGTAGTTCTTGTCGAAGGGAAGCAATTGCTCCTGAGCAGCTTTCACCACGTCGACAGCAGTCAGTCGAGAGTTGGACGAGGGACGTAGCCCTACCGTCCCCGCTCCGCGGAGACCGATCCTTGATCCACGCCCCACCGACCGCGCGTACCTCGCGGCACCCGACCCTGCCCATGAACCGGACGACATCGCCCAGGCCGCGTTGTGGCTGCCACCGCCGGTGAACCCACCGCATATACGTTCGCGAGTTGCAGCGTCCCCAGCAGCGAACAGTCCGGGGACAGTCGTGGCGCAATCGTCGTCGACGACGTTGATTCCACCAGTACCGCGCACGGTCCCCTCTGCGAGCATCCCGACCTCGAACCTTTCTGTGAAGGGGTCGATTCCGCGGCGATCGAATTGCAGGAAGAAATTGGGCTGCCCCATCCTCATTCGACGCTGCACCTCGACGTCCGCACGGTCGATCTGCGCGAAGACGGGTTCGGACTTCAAGGTTCTCGCGATGACAGATCGCCCCTTCGCCGAGCCGGCCCCTTCGAGTACGCTCCCGTCAGCATGGAAAAAGGTTGCGTAGGCGTAGTACGCCGTCTTCGTGATGGTGGATCCGGCCGCAGCAATTCCGTATGCGTTGGAGAACTCCATTCCGGAGAACTCGGCCCCCACCTCAGCTGCCATCAGTGCGCCGTCACCGGTATCGACGTTGGTACCCAATGCGCCTGAGAGAAAGGCACATCCGCCGCTCGCGACCACGACAGCACCTGCGGACACTCGATAGTCGTGATGCTCGTGACGCCGATATCCGCTGGCGCCCCGCACACAACCTTGTTTGTCCACCAACAACTCCAGCGCGGGCGAATGGTCGAGAATTCGCACTCCGGCGCGGCGGATCCAGGCGCGCATTCTGCGCATGTATTCCGGCCCCTGCAGGCCGGTGCGAATCTGCTCACCGGTACGCGCGTCGACGGGGAACGGGTATCTGCCTTCTACCGCCAGGAGGTCCATGTTGGTATACGTCTGCTCGAGGACGCGGTCCATCCAATGGTGATCGGCGAGGAATCCGCCGAGTGCCTCACGCCCTGCTTTGGCCTTTGCGCGCGCCGCAGGTTCGGGTTCGACGTACCAGACACCTGTGCCCGACGGCGCAGTCGCCCCGCTCGTCCCGCAATACCCTTTGTCGACCAGGACGACGTCCGCACCGGCCTCGGCGGCACGCAACGCTGCCCAGGCGCCGGCGGGACCACCACCTATTACCAGCACATCGGTGGAAACTTCGAGGACGTCCGTCACTGGTCTGCTCCTGTCAAAGGTCTACACGACTGAACCTGATACCGCTATGTTTCTCCAGCGAACGCTGCAGTGCCACAATCAGGATCATCGTGAATGCAACCGGCTCTGCCCTTACGTCGACGAAGTGTGGACGAAAACGCGTACGCACGGACGGAGTCACCTTTGGGACGCAAAGGAATTCGCAGGTTCACGCAGATCGAGGTGATCGCGCAACGTGACTCCGCTGTATTCGGACCGGAAAATGCCCCGCTCCTGAAGAACCGGAACGACAAGGTCGACGAAGTCCTCCAGCGATCGAGGCAGGACAGCGGGGATAATCGTGAATCCGTCCACAGAGCCGCTCCGCCACCAGGTTTCGATATGATCAGCCACCTGTACAGGATCACCGATTACCACACGATGACCGCCCAAGAATTCGGTCAACAGATGACGAACAGTGTGGCCGGTCAATGCTGCATAATCGGCGAGCGACGTGAAGAATCCTTGGGGGCCGACACGACCGGACGGCAGGTCCAGCACATGCGCGGGGAGCGGCGAATCCAGGTCGAACTCTTCGTCCGGGAATCCCAACCACGATGCGAGCCGGCGAACGGGTGCACTCTCTGGACGAAGGCGCGCTTGAAGTTCGTCGAACTTCTCTCGCGCCGCGTGTTCGGTCTCTGCAACGATCGGCACCAGTCCGGGCAGAATCCTGATCTGATCCGGATCGCGGCCGAGTGCAGCAGCTTTCGACCTGATCTCCGTGGAGAACTCTCCTGAAGCGTCGAGTCCGAACTGGGTGGCATAGATCGCCTCGGCATGGGCTGCGGCGAATTCCCGCCCTCGAGAGGAGGATCCTGCCTGGACCAGAACCGGTCGTCCCTGTGGCGACCTCGTGACGTTGAGCGGGCCGGCAACGGAGTAGAACTCGCCTCGGTGCTCGACAGCGTGTACCAGATCCGGATCTGCAAAGCGCGCGTTCTCTTGATCACCGATCAGAGCGCCGTACTCCCAACTGTCCCACAATCTTTCGAGAAGTTCTACGTATTCCGCTGCACGGCGATATCTCTCGTCGCGTTCCGGAAGGTGGTCGATTCCGAAGTTCTTGGCCGCATTCGGCTCGAACGTCGTCACCACGTTCCATCCGGCACGACCACCGCTCACGTGATCCAGCGAGAGAATTCGACGAGCAAGGTTGTACGGCAGATTCAGGGTGGATGACACAGTGGGAATCAGACCGATCCGGGTGGTGGACACCGCGAGCGCACTGGTCAGTAACACCGGGTCGAGGGAGGCCGCCGGTCCACGGCCGATGCCCGGGTGCTGGACCGGGATATCCGGGAACAGCAACGCATCGAGTTTGCCGCGCTCGGCGGTCTCGGCGGCGCGGCGGTAGTGGTCGAGAGTGACAAAGGCGCTGGGATCGAGTTCCGGGTCGAGCCAGGCCGCCGAGTGGTAGCCCGCGCTACCGACGTTGACGAAGAAGTGCAGCGAACGACTCATCACGCCACCACCTGTTCGACGTGCGACGACGGAATCGCATGGTGAGGAGCGGCCAACCCGAGATGTCCACGAAGCGTGGTGCTGTCGTAGTCGGTGCGGAAAACACCGCGGCGCTGCAACTCCGGCACGACGTGATCGACGAAATCGTCGAATCCGCTCGGGAGCACGTCCGGCATCAGGTTGAATCCGTCGGCAACGCCTTTGTCCACCCAATCTACGATGGCATCGGCTATCTGTTCCGGAGTGCCGGTGACGATCCGGTGTCCGGCACCTCCGCCCAGTCGCCTCAACAGCTGCCGAACGGTCAAGCTCTCGCGCCGGGCGAGACTGACCGCGATCTTGTAGAACGTCTGCGATCCACCCGCGTCGTCCGGATCGGCCAAGAGCTCCCACGGCAACGAACCGTCGAGAACCAAGCTCTCGCGAGGAACTCCCAACTGACCCGCCAGGCGGTCGAGCGCGTACTCGGGAGGCACCAATTCGGCCAACAGCTCACGACGCTCATGAGCCTCGGCTTCCGTACTGCCGATCACGGTCGACAGTCCAGGCAGGACGATGACGTCCTCGGGCCCTCGGCCGTATCCGCGCGCCCTCGCCTTCACATCGTGGTAATACTCCCGAGCCTCGTCCTCGGTCTGCGCCGCTGTGAAGATCACCTCGCCGACCCTGGCCGCCAGTGCCCGTCCGTCTCGCGAGGCACCCGCCTGCACAACCACCGGCTCACCCTGTGGTGACCGCGGAACGTTGAGCGGGCCTGCCACGTCGAAGTGTTCGCCGTGATGGTCGGTGCGGTGAATCCGTGTGGTGTCGGCGAACACCTGGCCAGATTTATCCCCCACCAACGCGTCGGGTTCCCAACTGTTCCAAAGCTTTCGTACCACTTCGACGAACTCTGCCGCACGTTCGTACCGCCGGCCGTGATCGGGCTCGTCGTCGAAACCGATATTGCGCGCTGATTCCCGGCCCGCCGTGGTGACGACATTCCACCCTGACCGTCCGCCGCTGAGTTGATCGAGCGTCGCAAAGCGTCTTGCCACGTCATACGGATCGTTGTAACTCGAAGACAGGGTGCCGATCAATCCGATCCTGGACGTCGACGCGGCCACCGCAGCGAGCACCACCGACGGTTCGAGACTGTTGAACGGCCGATAGCGCAAATCTTCCCGGATCGCCGGACCGTCGGCGAGAAATACTGCGTCGAACTTAGCGGCCTCGGCCTTGCGCGCGATGTCCACATAGTGTGCGAGGCCGAAACTCGCCAGCGGATCGGTTCCCGGAAGTCGCCAGGAACCACCGAACACACCGGCGTTGAGGATGTTGACGTTGAGATGGACCTGACGGGTCATCGATGTTCGCCTCCTTCGTAACTGAATACATGAAATCCGCGACCTGAAGGACATGGGTACCGATCGCGGCAGACTTCACGACGCGAGACGCAGCGGTACCGCAGCCATCCTCAGCGCGCGGATCGCCGCAGCCACCGCCGGTCGCTCGAGCGAGGCCTGACGATACGTCACACCGATCTCGCGGGCTCCGTTGGCGACAGGGCAGGCAACGAGGTGCTTGGCCGACTCCGGCACAGCCATCTCCGGCAGCACCGTCACACCGAAACCGTGATCGACCATCTCCGCCATGGCACTGAAGCTTGCCGAACGATGCTCGATTCGTGGGGTGAACCCGGATTGCCTGCAGGAGAACATGATCGACGCAATCGACGGAGCACCGTCCTTGGCCGCAATCCAGTCGGCATCGGCAACTGCTTCGAGACCGTACAGCTGAGCCCGCTCACGCAGCGGTGCCGGCGCCAACAGCACGAGCGGATCGGTGAACAGGAACTCCGAGCTCAATCCGACGGGGAGTTCGCTCGTACGAAACGAATACGTGTAGGTGATCGCAAGGTCGACTTCTTGTTGCCTCACTGCCGGTACGGAATCGACCGGTACCGCGTCCACCAATCGGACTCGCAGACCCTGATGTTCCCGATGAAGACGGGTTGCTGCGGGAATCGCGAGTCGGGTGAGAGCGGTGGTAAACGTCGCGAGGGTGAGGACACCCGTGACCGATTCACCGGTGGCCGCGACAGCGCTTTCAGCCTCCTCGAGCGCAGCGATGATGCGTGCGGTGTGGTCGACCAGAACCCGGCCGGCATGGGTGAGGCGCAGGACTCGTCCCTCCCGACGCGTGAGAACTGTGCCGACCTCCTCTTCGAGGAGACGCATCTGCTGGGAAACTGCAGATGTCGTGATTCCGTGACGTTCGGAGACCGAGGTCATCGTCGTCAGTTCCGCGAGGTCGTGGAGCAGAATCAATCGTCGTATGTCATACATGATGTGTCCTCGCGGCCAGGCAATTGAGCGGAGCGCCCGATAACACATTGTGCTGGAAATCCCGGCGCCTCCACAGAGTTGGGATCACCGGGATTCGAGCAACCTCAGCGCGAAACACTCGGAAACAACAGACCGAAGTTTCAGATTGCTACAGCTGCAGTTGAGATTTCAGAAGTAGCTGATCGGTGGCGGCAACTCCCCGTTGACCTCGTAAGCTCCGAGATAGCGCAGTTTGTAGCTTCCGGGATTGTGCGAGGACAGCGTCCGGGCATTTCGCCAATGTCTGTCGAGATTCTTCGACTGGCTGGTGGTGGATGCACCGCCAGTTTCGAACAACAACCATCCGGCCTTGCCGGCGAGTTCGTCGGCGATCACCTTCGCATTCGAGACATCAAGAGCAGCAGCCAGTCTCAGTTCGGCGCGCTCGTCCGGATCGGTTGCCCGCACCGCCGCGTCCAGCACCTGGGCTGCGGCGCGCACTGCCGATGTCACGGCAAACGAGTACGCCGATATCTGCCCGATCGTATGGTGCACCACCGCCTCCCCCGATGGATGGTCGGCTTGACCGTGAAAATAGTTGCGACTACGGGCGTTGACTGCCTCCACGGAATCCGCGACGATGCTGCGAACGATTCCGGCGATGACCGTCGTGAGATACAACTGCGCAAACGATGCCTCGTATTTGTCGACGGACGGACCGTCTTCAGGAAGGACCTCGTCGTCGCGCACGATCACGTCGAAGTATCTGGTCGAGCCACTTCCGGTGAGTCGCTGGCCGATTCCGTCCCAGTCATCTGTCCGATCGATACCCACCCGCGTGGCGGGAATCGCCACGGTCACCGGTTTTCCGGTCTCCCAATTCCCCTTCACAACCAGATAGTCCGCGTACAGGTTGCCAGTGGAGTAGAACTTTTCACCACGCAGAAGAAGTTGGCCGTCCTGCTTACGCACGGTGGTTGTGAAGTCCGCCTGGGCGTCGCCTGACGTGGGCGTGGTCCGTTCACCGTACGATCCGAACACCAACGTACCGCGCGCTGTCTCTTCGAGGAGTCGTCCTCGGATTCCGACGACCGGCAGGGAGAGTGCATTCTCGACGAAGCCGAAGTGGTTGCGCAGCGCATGCGCGATGGACGGGTCCGCGGAGGCCAGATCAGCTACCACATCGAACAATTCGACGAGACTGATGCCGTGGCCGCCCGCCTCGACAGGTAGACGCAACGCGCCTATTCCTGCCTGTTTAAGTTCGTCCACCAAACCGTAGGGGATGTCGTGGTGACGATCTCGGTCGGATGCTCCGACACGTATCTTCGAGAAGAGTTCGGCCAACCCGAGTCTGCGTGTTACCGGACCTGGATCGATCGGACCAGGTGGAAGCGGATTGGTGGGCGTTTCGAGCGTGGACGTCATGACGCAACTCCGATCGTACGGCTGTGGGTCCTGTGATCGTCGAGCAGTTCCTGCCGGTGAACATGCGGTACGGCGGCGACAAGTGCACGGGTGTAGTCGCTGCTCGGATTCCCCAGTACCTGCTCGACGGCTCCCGACTCCACGGTGCGACCGGCCCGCATAACCGTGACATCGTCGGCCACCAGACGCACGACTCCCAGATCGTGTGTGACGAACAGGTAGGTCAGCCCACGTTCGGCTTGAAGATCGACGAGCAGTCGTAGGATCTGGGCCTGCACCGACACGTCGAGCGCGGAGACCGCCTCGTCGAGGACGAGCACTTCCGGGTCGGCGGCGAGTGCGCGAGCGATGGCAACTCGCTGACGCTGACCACCCGACAGTTCCGCCGGTTTGCGAAGCAGATACTCAGGGCCGAGTGCAACGGCTGTCAGCAGGTCGGTCACCCGCGCGCGGATCTCCTTGCGGTCCTTGGCGATCCCGAAGGTTCGCAACGGCTCTGCGATGGTGCGCTCGATCGTGAATCTGGGGTCGAGCGAGGACATCGGATTCTGATACACCAGCTGGATCCGTCGACGAACAGGGTGCAGTGCCCGATTCGACAATCCCGAGATCGGGTCGTCGTGCAAGTACACCTTTCCGAGATCCGGAGTCGTCAACCCCACCACGGCGCGGGCCAGCGTCGACTTCCCGGCGCCGGATTCCCCCACCACCGCGTGCGTCGTTCCGCGGCGTAGCCGTATCGAGACGTCGTCGAGCGCGGTGAAGACATCACGCGCGCCGGTCGCGTCGACCACTGAGAAGTACTTGGTGATCCCGTCTGCTCGGAGTACCACCTCCCCGCTGTCGCCATTCACCGTGTCGCCGTTCGCCGGTTCGACGCCGACGTCTGGCGCCAATCGGCCGAGTTGGAACGACGGTGCGGCCTCGAGCAGTTGCCGCGTGTACGGGCTCGCCGGATCGCCGACCACCGATTCGGTAGTGCCCTGCTCGACGATCGTTCCGCCCTGCATGACGATCAGACGGTCGGCTCGCTCCGCGGCGACCCCCAGATCGTGAGTGATGAGCAGAATGCCCAAGCCGAGTGTGGAGCGCAGGTGCTCGAGGTGATCGAGGATCACCTTCTGCACTGTCACGTCCAACGCCGATGTGGGCTCGTCCGCAATCAGCAACTCCGGATCGTTCGCGAGTGCGATGGCGATCAGAACACGTTGCTTCATACCTCCCGAGAGCTCGTGGGGAAACTGCGAGTACAACCGCTCCACGTCCGAAAGTCCGGCCAGACGAAGCTTTTCCAACGCCACGGCCTTGGCTGCTGACTTGCCTATACGTCGGTGCAGACCGACAGCATCGAGTACCTGAGTGCCAACGCGTTTGACAGGATTGAGCGAGTTACCCGGATCTTGCGGAACGAATCCGACGAACGGACCCCGAACCTTGGCCAGTCGCTTGTCGTTCCAGCCGGTGGTGTCCTCCCCGCGGAAGCGAATGGTGCCGCTGTCGACCCGCGCCGACGACGGAAGTAACTGCAGCGCAGAATGAATGGTGGTGCTCTTTCCCGAACCGGACTCACCCACCACCGCCACGAACTCGCCGGCCTCGACGTTCAGGCTCACATCACGCACGGCCGCGACGGCCCGGCCTCTACCTCTGACATAGCTGACGCTCAATCTGTCGATCGCCAACAGCGGCGTCGACGTCGGGGCCGGCTCGGTACCGACAGGTGATTCGAGAAGCTCGGTCATCGCGACTCTCCTAACGACTTGCTGATTCGATTGGTGGACAGGACTACTACCGCGATCACGATTCCCGGAAAGATCGCGATCCACGGATACACGGCCAGATAGTCGCGGCCTTCGGATACCGCCAGCCCCCATTCGGGCTGCGGCGGCGGCGCGCCGTAGCCGAGGAAGCCGAGCGCTGCGACAGCAAGGATCGCCGCACCGAATTCGAGCGCAGCCAGAGAAAGGACCGCGGCGAGTGAATTGGGAAGAACATGCTGCAGAACAACCCGTCCGAACTTCGCCCCGGATCCGTAAGAGGCTTCGACGAATTCGGTGTGCGCCACTTTGAGAACCTCGGAGCGCATGACACGAGCGAAGGCTGCGATGGCGGTGATTCCGACGGCGACCGCCACGTTCAGTGTTCCGTAGCCAAGCGCAGTCACGACGGTCATCGCCAGGAGCAGGCCGGGAATGGCAAGCAGCACGTCGACAAAACGCATCACGACACCGTCCGTACGCCCACCGATGAAGCCACTGAGAAGACCTGTCGCGGAGCCGATGACAAAACCGACAGCTACTGCGACCAACGTCGCCGTCAACGTCGTCGACGTTCCGTAGATGGTGCGTGCCAACAGGTCACGTCCGAGCCGGTCGGCGCCGAACGGGTGCTCGAAACTCGGCGGCGCAAAGCTCGCGTCGACGTCACCGTCATAGGGGCTCTTGCTCGTGAAGAGACCGGGTACGAGCGCCCACAAGATCACCACGACGATGACAATCCAGGACAAGGCCAGGCCAGGCGCAGACACGATCTCGCGTGCTCGGCGGCGCAGCCCGGCCGAGTACCCCGGCGATGGCTCCTCCGTGACCACCGTGCGGGGGATGTCGACTACTGCGGTCATGAGAGCACCAACTCCTGCTCGACGGGCTTCTTCTGCGCGGAGTCGACATCCTTGGCTGACACACCCGACCTCGAATTGAGCACGGCAGTGCGCAATCTCGGATCGAGCAACGGATAGACGATGTCGACCAGGAAGTTCACCGTCACGAATACCAAGGCTGCGAACACGACTGCCGCCTGGACCAAGGGCACGTCCTGGGTCCGCACCGCGGTCTCCGTCAACCTGCCCAGACCGGATCGTGAATAGATCGTCTCCACGATCACCGCTCCCGCCAGTAGGTTGCCGAGGGTGATGCCGGCAATTGTCAGAGCCGGAAGCGCGGCGTTCTTCACCACGTCGTTGACCAGAACCCAGAGCCGCGTTCCGCCCTTTGCCGTCGACACCGCGACGTACGGTGATCCCAATCCGATGGTGAAGTTCTTCACCAGCAGCTGGGCGATGGGAGCACTGACGGGGATCGCCAAGGTCACCGCCGGCAGAATCAGCGAAGCGACGCCGTCATTGCCGATCGACGGAAACCAGCCGAGCTGAAACGAGAACACCTGCAAGATGACCAATCCCACCAGGAAGACCGGGACGGATACTCCAAGTGCCGGGATGCTTGCGAGGGTGTTGGCCAACCATCGATTGCGCGTGTAGGCCGCACCGAGTGCCAGTGCAAAAGCAAAGACCACCGCCATGGTCAGTGCAACTGCGGCCAGTATCACCGTCTGCGGCAGGACCTGGGCGATCATCGACAAGACAGGTTCACCCGTCCGCGTCGACTGTCCGAAGTCACCCTGCACGGCGCGCAGCAGACGAGTGAAGTACTGCTCGAATACCGACCCGCTCATTCCCAGCTGATCGCGGACCACATCCTTCTGCGCATCACTGACCAGGTCACCGTCACTTGGACTGAACATGACATCGACAGCGTCGTAAGGCAGTACGTAGAGAAGCACGAACGTGAAAGTGTAAGCAGCCCAGATGACGAAAAGCGATTGGCCCAGTTTGGCCAGCACGTAACGGGTCATGGCTCAGCTCTTCTCGATCCACGTGTCGTAGAAGACATTCCGCGACTGCGCTTCGTAGCTGATCCCGTGTACCTTCGGATCTGCCGCCGTGACCTGAGCCGGGTTGTACACCGGCGAGGTCAAGGCTGCGGTGTCGAGGATGAACTCCTGCGCATCTGCCGCCGCCTGCGCGCGCGCCGTCGGATCGAGCGTGGCGCTCACTCCGAGCAGAACGTCGACTGCCTGCTGATACAGCGGATTGTCCTTCGCAAGCTTGCCGGCGTTGGAGAACAGCGGAGAGTACGTCTGTTCGAGGACTGCGACATCGGCGCGACTCGTGTTGGCGACCTGAATGTTGTAGACGCCGGACTTCTTCGATTCCGCACTGAAGTCGGGGATCGGGAGAACCGCCAGATCGAGCTCGATACCGATCTTGGCCAGGTCCTGCTGAATCAGCTCGTACGCGGGCTTGTTGACCACCAGATTGTCGATGCCGAGAAGCTCGAGAGTGAGCCGCTTTCCGTCACGCTCACGGATACCGTCGGCACCCGACTTCCAGCCAGCCGCATCGAGGATCTTCGCCGCCTCGTCCTGGTTCTCGGTCAGATCGGCACTGAAGTCCTTCCATCCGGGAACCCGCGAGGAGATCGCCGAGGTCGACACCGCGTAGCTGTCCGTGAGCACGGTCTTCTTCAGGGCGTCACGACTCCAGCCCAGATTGACTGCCTTGCGCACAGCGATGTCGTCGGTCGGAAAGACGTCGGTCTTGAAGTCGAAGGCGATGTCGCGTCCGGGAATCAGTTGGGAAACAATCTGATACCCCTGCGCCTTCAGCGGCGCCTCGTCCGTCGAATTGACATCGAGGATCGCGTCGACCTCACCCGACTTCAGCGCACCCGTCCGAACGCTTGCCTCGGGAATCACCGCAATCTCCACCGTGTCGAGGTACGCCTCGCCGCTGTGCGCTCGACTCGCCGGTGCCCAGTCGTACCCTGCCCTCTTGGTGAGCACCGTCTTCTCCTGGTAGATCTGCTCGGTCACGGTGTACGGACCGGTGGTGACGATGTTCTGCGGGAGCGCGCGGTCCGCTTTGCTCAGCTGGAGTGTCGAGTGTCCGACTATTCCGGAGAAATAGTGCGAAAGTGCATGCAGGAAACCGGCATTCGGCCGATTGAAGGTGGCCTTCACCGTCAGTGGATCGATCACTTCGCTGCTGACGAACCCGACCCAGTACGCGGTCACCGCGGGAACGCCGAGTGCCTCGTTGCCGAGCCCGAGAATATCGAAGTTCTCCTTCACCACCGCAGCGTCCAGTTTGCTGCCGTCGTTGAAGGTGACATCGTCACGCAGGTGGAACGTGAACGCGGTCAGATCGTCGTTGTACTCCCACGACGTCGCGAGCCACGGTTCGATCTCTCCTGTCTCAGGGTTCTGGTAGGTCAGTTTGTCGCTGGTGTTGCTGGTGATCAACGACTCCGGATAGCTACTCCCGGAATGTGGATCGAGGTTGGCCGGGGCATCGAGAACCGCGAATCGCAGTGTTCCACCGGAGACCGGATCACCTCCCTGCGCCGAAGCGACCTTCGCCTGCGCAGAGCATCCGGTGGCCGCGATACCGACTGCAAGAAGAAGTGCGCCGACAGCGCGCCAATGGCGGATAGATTTCACGAAAGTGCTCCTATTGTGCGGTTTTTCAAATACACCGATGCGCGAAACGGCAGACGACACCCAAGGGGACTGACTGCCGTGGGCATCATGTGAGTGGACGAAGTGCGCCCGGAGTCGGGGCGCAACGAGGTGAATCTCGATCAGGAGTGGGTCAACAACTGAGACAACACAGCAGCGGACGTGCGTGGACCACGCCGTCGCTGCTGCTGTGGCGACCGAGATCGCCGTCGTTGCTGTTGGACACGTCTAACTCCTGATAACCGAGCCGATCATGTGCGATGCCGAACGCATGCACTGCTGTCACGTCCACTATCGAAGTAATTCCGCGTCACAACAACCCATCGGGGCTACGCAATCATTTAAGAAGAACTTCACCGACGACGGCCGGGGCCGGGATAGCGAGTCAGAGACTGTTCATGGTCTTCCATGCCTGATGGAGGGCAGCGTACCGCCCACCTGCTGCAGTCAATTCGGCGTGCGATCCTCGTTCCACCAATAGACCGTCGTGGAAGAGCAGAATGCTGTCTGCGGTCTCCGCGGTGATCATGCGGTGAGCAATCGTGACTGTCGTGCGTCCCTTGGTCAGCTGGGCCAGTGCGCGCTGCACGGTGACATCGATGGCGGGATCCACTCCGCTGGTTGCTTCGTCGAGTACCAGCAGATCGGGATCCACCACAGCGGTCCGCGCCAGGGCCACGAGTTGTCTCTCGCCTGCGGACAACGCATCGCCTCGCGTTCCCACGAGCGTATCGAGCCCGGAACCGAGACCCTGCACCCATTCGGAGAGGCCCAGATCGCACAACACGTCCATGACGTCGGTACGGGTGGCGCCGGGACTCCCCATTGCGATGTTCTCGAACACCGAGCGGTCGAACAGGAACCCTTCCTGCGGGACGATGGCGACACGACGGGCGAACGAACTGTCGGTGATCCTGCGGATGTCGACTCCGCCGAGCTCGATCGATCCGCTGGTCGACAGGAGTTGACGGGTCAATAGTTTCGCGAAAGTCGTTTTTCCCGAGCCGGTTTCGCCGACCACAGCCACGTGCTCATGTGGCTCGATGTCGAGGTCCAGGCTGCGGATCGCGTGCCTGCTCGGGTTGTACGAGAAATCGACCGCGCGCATCCGGACGCCGACGCCGCCGACGGGGAGCGGCGTACCCGCACCCGCTCCCACGGTGACCGAAGGCTCGGAAAGCAAGTGGAACACTCTGCGCAATCCTGCTACCGCACTCTGCGACTCCCCCAGAATCGACACGGAGAACTGCAGCGGGCGCACGAAGAACGTGATGAGGAACAGGAATGCGACCAACTGACCCGCAGTCAGATCCATCCACTCGATGTGACCGGTACCCACGGCGGCACCGAAGAGCACGACCGCAGCTGTGATGGTTCCGCTGGCGGCTTCACCCAGAGACATGTTGACGCCCAACGGCAATTGGGTGTGCAACAGCGATTTCCTCGTCGTGTCGATCAGTCCGTCCACTCGCGCCTGGATACGTGCGTCGGCTCCGTACGAACGAGTCACCTCGGCGCCGTTCACCATGTCGGACACACCGTCGTACAGATTCGCCACGGCTACTCGGACTTCGCCGAATCGGCGGGCGATCACTCGTTGGATCAATCGCATGGTCACCACCGCGATCACGGAGACACCGATCACCAACAGTGCCAACTGCCAGCTGTACACCAGCATGATCGACGATGCGACCAACATCTGTGCGCAGTTCGCAACCAGTGTGACACCACCGGTCTGGACGAACTGCGACACCGTGTCGACGTCGCTGGTGACGCGGGCGACCAGCGATCCGCGGGCTGTGTCGTCGAATCTCGCGGGCGGCAACCTGAAGATGTGAGTGAATGCAGCTGTGCGCAGTGCCGCCAACGCGTTTTCGCTGGTGCGGATCAACCGGCGGTTGAGCAACCACGACGCCGTTCCCGCTGCCGCGACGCCGAGTGCACCCACCCCCACCGCGCCGAGGAGCACAGTCGAATTGTCATTGTCGGCATTGCCGTGCAGCAGTGCGTGATCGAGGGCGTACTGCACCGTCAGCGGAACCACGATTCGTCCGCTGGCAGCGACAAACGCCAGTAGAACGGTCAACCACATTCCGCGCAGGAGACCGGGGTACAGCACTCGAGTTACTCGTACGTTCGACGCCAGGGACTCACTCATGAGCGGCCGCCGGCCGCGTCCAACTCGTCGATGTCCATTCCGTCGGCGTAGGCGTCGACTATTTGCCGGTAGCCGTCGTACTGCGCGAGAAGGTCTGTGTGAGTGCCGGAAGCGGTGATCACACCGCCGTTCATCCACAAGACGCGGTCGGCCAGAGTAACCGTGCTCTTGCGCGCCGCTGTCATCACGACGGTACATCGACGGTCGCCGCCGCGTTCGCTCACGAATTCGCGACGGATGTTGTCGAGCACGTCGCGCTCGACTGTGGGATCGAGTGCGCTGGTCGCATCGTCGAGGATCAGCAAGGACGGCGAGCCGGCCAGACCGCGGGCCAGCGCGATCCGTTGACGTTGGCCACCGCTGAGTGAGGCACCTCGTTTCCCGACCGCGGCGTCCAGCCCACCGGGAATGTCTCGGACGAACTCTGCGGCCTCGGCCACGTCGAGAGCCCGCCAAACCTGGAGATCGTCGATATCGCGACCCAACGTGACATTCCCTCGAATCGTGTCGTCGAACAAGAAGGACGTCTGGCTCACCACTGCTACCCGGGTTTCGATTTCTCCGTCCGCGAGGCTTCTCACGTCGATACCGTCGTAGCGCACAATGCCCGTATCAGGATCGGCAAGCCTGGCCAGGATGCGAACGAGCGTCGTTTTCCCGGATCCGGTGGCGCCGACGACGGCAACGACATCACCGGCGTCGAAACGCAACTCCACCGGGCCGATGGCTTCACCAAGTGCCCCGTCGTACGTGAAACGCACCGCCTCTACGTGCACCCCCAAAGCCTTCTCACCGGCCAGCGTTTCGGTTCCGAACTGCGTGTAGTCGACGGAATCGAGTACCGAAGCAGTGCGTTTGTTCCCCACCACGGCCAGCGGCAGAATGCTGAGGAACCGGCCGATCATGCCCAGCGGCAAGGCCATCGTCAGGAACAGATAGATGGTCTCGACCAGCGTGCCGACAGTCAGCTCGCCCGCGGACACTCGGCCAGAACCGATGAGCAGCACCACCAATACCGTTGCCGTCGGGGCAAGTTCGACGAAGGGATCGAAGGCCGCACTGACAAAGGACATCCGAGTATTCGCAACGCGGGTGTTCTCGGCGGCGCGCACGAATCGTGCCGACTCACTGTCCACGATCCCCAGCGTGCGGATAACCTGCTCGCCCTCGATGGCCTCGTGCGCGACGCTACTGACCGCGGCTCTGGCTCGTTGCGCGTCACGAGCACGCGGTGACATCACCCGCTGGTACACGAAATTAGCCAGAAGCACGACGAACACCAGCATCAGCGCGACCACCGCGAGGTACCGGTCCGAGCGCGCGATGTTCGCCAGCGCCACCAGGAGCATGAACACACTGCCCATCGCAAAAGCGAAGAATTGCATGGGCGCCCACTGAACTTCGACGTCGGAGACCACGTTGGAAAGCAACTGCCCGGTGGAGTGCCGCCGATGCCAGGGAACGCCGAGCTTGGCATACTGCCGTATCAACGCACGCCTGGTCGACGCTTGGTTGCCGTACTGCACGTATGCGGCCGCGACCGCTCGAGTGACGATGGTGATCACTCGAAGAAGTGACACTCCGGCGATGGCGCCCAAAGCGATCCACCACGACCGCGCCGAAACCTCGGCATCCGTGAAGGCCGGGATGATCAGATGATCGGTGGCCCAGCCGATGGCGACAGCACTGAAAACCATCGTGGAACCGTTGATCAGTCCGGCGATGATCGACAGTGGAGTCGCTATCCGATACCCCAGGCTCCCCTTGGCCATGACCCGCACGCCGGCACGCAGCACGGTACCGGTTTCCATCGAATCGAGATCGTCGCCAGGCAACGAAATGGCCGAACCTCCACGCATCGACATCGAGAAACGAATTACGACTGCGGCGAAACAGGTTCGGCAACGGTCAGACCCGCCGCCTTCCACGCCGGGAAACCGCCGTCGACGTGGACCACGTTCACGAACCCGCGCTGAAGAAGCCCCTCGGCAACCGGCGCGGAACCGGCAATCGAGCCACACACCACGACGATCGGTTGATCGAGCGAGTTCACCTCCGAGTGCTTGGCGGGCGAGTCGAGTCCGAACTCGGCATCGAGGTCATTGCGGTCGACGACCACGGCTCCTGGAATTGCGCCATTCTCGTTGCGGCCCTTCGCGCTGCGCACATCGATGAGCAACGCCCCTCCGGCCACTGCTGCTGCGGCGATTACCGGAGTGACCAACGCTGGTTCGTTCTGCGGCGACATAGTGGTCCTTCATGGTTCTCGGGTACGGAAAATAGATGCACAGTTAGATGCACGTGCACGCAATCGAGTCTGCACAGCGGTTGCCCGAAGAACAAGCAAGCTGATCTACGAGGATTGTTTAGATTTGCTTTAACTCGTTGCGGCTCAAAGATACTCGACACTTCAGTCCGATCAACTCTTCGTGATCACAACTCTGGCGAATGCTGTTTTCTACAAACATAATTGATTGCCAGCGCGGGTGTGGCCGAGAGGCGAGGCAGCGGTCTGCAAAACCGTCCACGTGGGTTCGAATCCTGCCATCCGCTCCATCACCGATGGGCACCGACCTCGAAGTCGGTGCCCATCGGGTTGAGATTTGCCGCGATAACAACAGATCACGCGCTCGTTGCGATGTCCGCCGTCTACACCGGGACTGCAACCAACTCGGTTCCGGACCGATGCGACTGCGGGCGTCGACGGTCCCCGAAGGACAGGCCAAATCTCTCTCGCAGAGTTGGTGCTGTGTACTCACGCTGGAACAGACCGCGTGATTGCAGGATCGGTACAACCAGGTTTGCGAAGTTCTCGAGGTCGACGGCAGTATCCGCAGGCATGATGGTGAAACCATCCGCTGTTCCGGCCTCGAACCACTCCTGCAGATCGTCGGCAACCTGCTCAGCCGAACCCACCACAAGGCGATGCCCCGAACCGCCTGCGCCACGCGACACCAGTTCACGCGGCGTGAGCGGACCCTCGTGAATCAAGGCGCGCGTCGACACACTGAACCCGGTCGAGAACGCACCTGTCGGAATCGTTCCCGGCAGGTCGGCTTCGGAAATCACGTCGTCGGGACCGAACGAGCCTTCGGGTAAGCCCAGATTCGCAAGCAGAACTGCAGTCAATCGTTCGATCGGCAATGTCGCATACAGTTCCTTTTCTCGAGCTCGGGCCTGCTCCTCGGTCGCCGCAACCAGCACAACAACTCCGAGTGATATTTTCACGTCATCGGGCCCGCGACCGGCAGCGACGGCCCGACGCCGGATGTCATCTCGAAAGGCAACCGCTTTCGACTGCGTCTGTGCCACCGTGAATACGACGTCGGCAAAATCTCCGGCCAGTTTCAACCCGCCTTCCGACCCGCCTGCCTGCACCAATACCGGACGACCCTGTGGCCCCGGCGGGACAGGAAGCGGGCCGGCCACCGAAAAGAACTCCCCGACATGGTCGCTGGAGCGGATTTGGGAGACGTCCGCGTATTGACCTGACTTCTTGTCCGCGACAAGCCAATCCGGGCCCCAGCTGTCCCACAGACCAGTCACCACCTCGAGAAACTCCCACGCCCTCCGATAACGAGATTCTTTGTCCGGGTGCTCGGACAGGCCGAAGTTCGCAGCTGCCGCCGGTGTCCCGGTGGTCACGATGTTGACGGCGGCACGCCCCTTGGTGACATGGTCGAGTGCTTGAAATCGACGTGCCAAGTTGTACGGCGAGTTATAGGTCGTCGAACTGGTAATTACGACACCAAGGTTCTCGGTGATCGCCGCCAGATGGCCGAGTAGCACCAGCGGATCGATTCCGGTTCCAGGTGCCTCCTCGATCTCGCCGCGCAACGCCGGCCCATCGCCGAGGAAGACGGCGTCGATCTTGGCCGCTTCTGCGATCTGAGCGAGCCGCACAAAATGATCGATATCGAGATAGGCCAGTGGATCAGCGTGCGGTAACCGCCACGCGTGCCGGAAATGACCCGGCGTCATGAGGGACAAGTTCAGGTGCAATCCAGTCATCGCAGAAGTCTCACAATCGGGTTATGAAGGGACGGACGCAGCGGCCGATCGCCAGCCCAGCAAAGGGGCCAGCTCCCGGGCGCTGGTTTCGAGCAATCGGAGATGTTCATCCCGGTCTGGCACCCCGGGAACAAAGCTCACCAGCAAATCGGTGATGTCACGCAGTGCCGGGTCGGCGGCAAGTTCAGTTGCCAGTGTCTCGCTGGGTCCGATCAGTGCGTTGTCAGCCGCGAGATACTCCTCGACGCTCTGGCTGCGGGTCTGTTTTCCCGACGTGCTCCAACTCTGCCAACGCTGCACACCCGGGGTCACCAATCGTGTTGCCGCTTCCCGATCCGGATGTGGATACACCGCGCGCGACACCTGTACCCGTGGCGAGCGCACGGGGTCATTCCAGGCGCCGCGGTAGCTGTCGATCCACGCCGCCTGTCGTTCCTGTGCCTCTCGCGCGCTCCCACCCCGAAACGTTGTGGCCCTGGACAACTGCAAGCCGTCGCCGGCGAGAGCCGCTGCTCTGGCCGCATCGTGAGCGTGCGTGGGTTCACTCGTCGTGGCCTGCCACAATCGATCCCGTACGCCGTGACCAGGTGGGTACAGGACCTCCCCGGCACTGTTGAGAGACTTCCCCTCGAGTGCGCCGTGCAGTCGATCGATCGACTCGTCAACCAACCGCTGTTTGTCGGAGAGATCTCGCCCGAACGCTTCCCAGGCCCCCGGGAAAGGCCCTGAACCCAGACCGAGTTCCAACCGTCCATTACTGAGTACGTCAAGCGTCGCAGCGTCCTCGGCAACCTTCAGCGGATCCTCGAGGGGAAGCACCAATACCCCGGTGCCCAAACGAATTCTGCTGGTGTGCTGGGCGATCGCCGCAAGCGTGACCAGCGGAGCGGAGATATGTTCGTTGCCCTGACGGAAATGACGCTGGATCACCCACCCGGAGTCGTATCCCAATTCCTCAGCGGCAACGAACAATTCGATCGCCTCGCGGTAGGCCTGCGCTGGTGACAGATCCCGGTCCAGATGGAGGAGGAAATTGAGCCGGAACGGTCGTCCATCCTCGATGCCCGCACCGATCGGCGCTGCGACGGACGTCATCTCAGAGGTTCAGCCCGGTGCCGTGAACACCGTGCTCTTCGATGATGGCGAGTTCCTCGTCGGTCAACTCCGGGAAGCTCAGTGCCTGCAGATTGTGGTCGAGCTGCCACGTCGAGCTGGCCCCCACCAACGCCGACGTGACTGCTGGCTGCCGCAAGACCCACTGAAGCGCCAACTGCGCCAACGACTGTCCACGTGATTCCGCCAGTTTGTTGAGCTCGGATGCACGCTGCCGATAGGTGTCGGTGAGGACATCGGGACTGAGGAAGGTGCTGTTGACTGCTCGGGCATCGGCGGGGATCGTCTCGAGGTACTTGTTCGTGAGCAGACCCTGAGCCAGCGGCGAATACACGATCAGCCCGAAGCCGTCCTCTTGCGCCAGTTCGAGCAATCCGTTCTGCTCGATACGCCGATCGAAGATCGAATACCTCGGCTGGTGAATGAGCAACGGAACGCCGGCCTCGCGGAGCAACACTGCGGCTTCGTGCGCACGCTCTGGTAGATAGTTCGAGAGTCCGACATAGAGCGCTTTGCCCTGCTGCACAGCTGACACCAGGGCTCCGACAGTCTCTTCGATGGGAGTCGACAGGTCTGGGCTGTGGCTGTAGAAAATGTCGACGTAGTCAGTGCCGAAATCACGCAGACTGTGATCGAGCGAGGCCAGCAAGGACTTGCGGGATCCACCCTTCAGATACGGGCTGGGCCCGATCGCGTTGCCTGCCTTCGTCGACAGGATGATCTCGTCGCGGTAGGACGCCAGATCCTTCGCCAGAACCCTTCCGAAGTTCTGTTGCGCGGCGCGGTGCGGCGGGCCGTACCGGTCCGCGTTGTCGAAATGGGTGATCCCCAGGTCGAAAGCGTGCAGGATGATCTCCCGCTGCGTCTCGAACGCGTAGTCGGTACCGAACTTCTGCCACAGCCCGAAAGAGAACGCGGGAAGGTCGAGCCCCGACGCACCGCTTCTGCGGTACGGAATCTTGGTGTAGCGCTCGGCATCAGCAGTGTAGGTGGTTTCGAAAGTGCCATAGCTCATGAGTGTGAATGTCTTTCGGTAGTTTTTCGGTAGTTTTCAGTAGGTCAGCGGTGGTCGCGGCGAAGCTCGGCCGGTGTCAACGACGGAGTGTCTCGCCCGGTGTCTCGCTCGGAGAATTGTGTACCCGGGTCGACGATCTCATCGATGCGATCCAGGATCTGACCGCTCAGCTGCACCGCCGCGGCCTTCACATACGCTTCGAGATGTTCTTGCGTTCGGGGGCCGATGATGACACTGCTGATCGCCGGATGATTGAGGGCAAATCCGATCGACAGATCGACAAGTGTGAGTCCGTTGTCCTCCGCAAGCTGGGCAAGTGCATCAGCTGCCACCAGTTTGCGTTGGTTGCGCTCGGCACTCACGTCGAAGCGACCCGGGATCAGTTCGGCACGAGCCGATTCCGGTTGCTGCGCGCCCAACCGATACTTGCCGGACAACCACCCGGCGGCAAGCGGGCCGTAGGAGAGGACGCCAACGCCGTACTTCCTCACCACTGGGAACACCTCACGCTCGACGCCACGCACCAGCAGCGAGTAAGGCAGCTGCTCGGTGTGAGGGGCGACAAGACCGTACTTCTCGGCAAGCCAATGGGCTTCGACCTGTAGATGTGCCGGAAACGCGGAGGTTCCGTAGTACCGGATCTTGTCCTGACGGATCAGGTCGTTGAGTGACTGCAACGTCTCGAGCAGGCTCGTATCCGGATCCGGGCGATGCGCCTGATAGAGATCGATGTAGTCGGTACGCAGCCTGCGCAAGCTGTCCTCGACCGCCCGCGTGATCCAGCGGCGTGAATTGCCCGCGTGACGAGGGTCTGTCCCGATCTGGCCGTGGAACTTCGTCGCGAGGAACACGTCGTCGCGCCGACCGGTGAGCGCTTTCCCGACGATCTCCTCGGAAACACCCTGGGCGTACACGTCCGCGGTGTCGATAGCCGAGACACCAAGATCCAGAGCGGACGAAATGATCCGAAGGCTCTCCCCTTCCTCTTGCCAGCGGCCGAAATTCATCGTCCCGAGCGTCAGTGGAGTGATCCGGACACCGGTTCGGCCGAGTACACGGTCAACCTCGATGGTCATTGATTTCCTTTCACATGAATGGTGCTGTGCACAAATCTGTTTCAGAACAACCCCGTGAGAGGGGGCTCTTCCCCGGTGAGGTGATAGGCGCCGGCGACTGCCGCTTTCCACTGACGCGGATTGTGGTTCGCAGCCGTACGGGCATTACGCCAGTGACGGTCGAAACCCCACTCGCGGTTCGTAATCGAACCGCCACCGACATCGAAGAGCAATTCCGAAGCGCGAAGCGCAGACTCGATCGCGATGACGCCTGATTCGGCGACGACAACGGCTGCGCTCGCGCCGGCCCGCCGCGCATCCTCGCCCGCCAATCCCCGCAAGTTCTGGAGCTCTTCGGCAGCCGACAACACCACCGCACGTGCTGCCCGTACCCGCGCACCGAGTTCTCCGACGGTCGCCCGCACGTACGGATCATCGACGCTCTGTGTCGCCGAGCTGTGCTTGATGGGACGAGCCTGCTCCCGCACGAACCACACCGCATCATCGAGCGCGCGCGCCGCAATGCCCGCCTGTACCGCCGCGAGATAGAGCTGCGCGAAGGAGCCCTGCCACGGATTGTCCGGACGCGAGTCCTCCGCGACGACAACCTCGTCATCCGAGACCCACACATCGTTGAACCAGGTGGAACCGCTCTGTGTCAGTCGCTGGCCGATAGCGTCGAAGTCGTCACGTCGGTCTACGCCCGCGCGATCAACGGGCACCGTGAATCGGATGATGGTGCCGTCCTCGGTGACTGCTTGTGACGAGAAGTACGTCGCGTACAACGCGCCCGTCGAATAGAACTTTCGTCCGTTGACGACATAACCATCACCGTGACGCCGGGCTGTGGTGGATACGCTTCCACTCGCCCCGCCGTTGCGCTCGTTGCCGGTACCCACGAACAACGCGCGTTGACGCAAACGCTCCAGATTGATCTCCCGAAGCGGAACGTCCTCACGACTGGCAACCTGGTTCGCAGCCAAAAATGTCGGCCGAAGCGCCTGCGCGACATTGGAATCCGCACGGGCAATGTCGATGACCAGCTCCACGACATCTCTGACGGTTCCTCCGCCGCCACCTTCGGCAGTGGCGATGCCGGTAAGGGCAATTCCGAGATCGGCAAGTTCACGGACATCATCGAACGCATAGTCCCGTGTCTCTTCGCGAGCCCGAGCAGTGGCACCGAGGCGGGTCAACACCGGAGCGGCAGCTGCTCGGATCCCGGCGACAGTCAAAGATTCCTCCCGACGCTCCACGCCGTGCTCCGGTACGGGTGCCGGAGACACATGTACGGCGGTCATGCAAACACCTCTGCGCTCTCACGCAGCGCGAGTGTCGAACGCAGCGTGCGCCCTATCGGTCCCGCAAGTTGAGGCACCACGTCCCTGACAAGGTCCACAATCGCAGCTTCGTCACGTCCACTTGTCGCGAGGACAAATCCGTCGACACCGTTGTCAGGCGCCCACTGCTTGAGTTCTACCGCACTGACGCCACCGGTCAACCGGGCCAGCAGCGCAACATCGGATCGCCGGCGTCCAACGGAATGAAGTGCGCCCGACAGGGCAGCGTCGGCCCCGTCGATGTTGTTGCGCTCCACGATGACCACGTCCGCAACCGCTGCGATCCGCGACCATCCCAGAGCGTCGGGATCGGCAGCCACGACCACGGGGCGACCTTGCACCGACGCCGGTCCGTCCAACGGTCCGGCCACGCGATAGAACCGACCTTCGTGATTGATCGGTGCGATCAACGTGTCGTCGACAAAGGTGGCACGTTCCTGGTCTCCGAGCAGTGCCGCGCGCGGGAACGACTCCCACAGCCGCGAGACGATGTCCGCATACTCGACCCACCGTTCGGATGTCTCCGATGCCTGGGGGTCTGGGGTTGTCGCATCGCTGACCTCGTCGCCCTCCCCCGGCGCGAGGACAACACCCACGCGGCCGTCTGTCGCACGATCCAGCGACAGCACTCGCCGAGCCAGGTTGTACGGCGCATTGTGCGTTGTCCGCGCATCGATCAGGTACCCGAGGTGTCCGTACCGACCAGCGAGGTAGCTGCCGACAATCGAAGGATCGATCGTGCGCAGGCTCTCGACCTCGTCGACAAGTCTGATACCACTTGCGTTCACGCTCTGGGCAACTCGTGCGATTGCATCTGCGGCGGAGACTGATACTTGTCCCGCCGACTCACCCACCGCCAACTCCACGAACACGGTCATCTGTTTCTCCTCATTCCGCGCTCACGAGCGGGTACTCGTCTGTGGTGGTGTATGGGACGCCAGGCACACCGAGCCCGAGGTGATCACGCAGAGTGGTCCCCTCGTAATCGGTGCGGAACAGGCCTCGCCGGCGCAACTCCGGCACGAGATGGTCGGCAAAATCGTCGAACCCCGAAGGCAATACATCCGGCATCACGTTGAATCCGTCGGCCGCGCCATGGCGGAACCACCGCTCGATGTCGTCGGCGATCTGTTCCGGAGTGCCGACGACTATGCGGTGACCGCCACCTCCGGACAGCTTCTTCAACAGTTGACGCAGGGTCGGATTCTCGCGCTCGATGATGCCGAGGACAACCCGGTAGAACGTCTGAGATCCGCCGGCGTGATCTGGATTTCTCAGTAGCTCAGGAGGAATCGGCGCATTGTCGTCGAGTCCGTCCAGGGAGAATCCGAGTTGTCCGGCAAGCCGATCGCGGGCGTACGCATCGGGCAGCAACTCGTCGAGGAGTTCGCGCCGCGCTCTAGCCTCCGCCTCCGTGCTGCCCAACACTGTCGACAGCCCGGGAAGAACGACCACCTCGTCCGGCGAACGACCGAACTTCCTTGCACCTTCGCGGATCTCGGTGCGAAATGCTCGCGCCTTGTCCAGGTCCTGTTCCGCGGAGAAGATCACTTCACCGATCTGCGAGGCCAACCGCATTCCGTCACTGGAGCCTCCTGCCTGCACTATGACAGGCCGTCCTTGCGGTGATACGAGTTCAGTTCGCGCTCCCCACTTGGTGACCACCTGGTCGACCACACTCGCGGCTCGGCGATAGCGGAGACCGTGCTCCGGCTCGCCGGTATGGCCGAAGTTGCGCGCTGCGACCGGCCCCGCCGTTGTCACTACGTTCCAACCGAATCGCCCACCGCTGACGTAATCGAGGTCTCCGAGTCGCCTGGCGATTTCCTCCGGATCGTTGTACGAACTCGACAGTGTCCCGATCAGTCCGATCTTCTCGGTCTGTGCGGCCACCCGCGCCAATACTGTTGTGGGCTCCAGGTTGTTGCCGGATCGGTGCCTGATACTCGGGTCCAGTAGAGGACCGTCGGCGAGGAAAACCGCGTCGAGCTTGGCCGCCTCGGCCTTTTTGGCGATTGCTGTGTAGTGCTCGATCGTGTAGCTCGCCAGCGCGTCGGTATCGGGGAACCGCCAGGAGCCTCCGAAGACACCGGCATTGAGGATGTTGACGTTCAGATGCAGTTGCCCGCTCACAGCTGAACCCTTTCGCTCTGGTCGGCAGCGTTGGCTGCCGACGGCCGATCGGCGTAATAGCCTGATACCGGCGCATTTCCGTTGACGTAGTAGTCGCCGATCACCCGCGGCTTGTAGATGACCGGATTGTGTGACGCGAGCGTGCGCGCGTTGCGCCAATGTCGATCCAGGTGCGCTCGCCTACGAGCTGTGGACGAACCACCCGCATTGAACGCATCACTGGCGGCTGCCAGAACGGCGTCGATGACTGCTACCTGCGCAGCAGAGGCCTGGATATAGGCGTCGGAATACACCGCCTCGTCACCGGTGGCATGCGCCTCGTCCAACCGACGCGCGGCGTGACCGAGCAGAGTTTCCGCCGTCAGCGTGCGGGAGTAGAGAGTTCCGACAACACCGAGCACGTCCGGATCGGCGACTGCATCTTGCGTCAGGGCATGCCGACTGGTGCGGGTTCGGTTACGGACGATATCGATGGTCTCAGCCAGGACACTGCGCGCAATCCCGACCAGGTTCGCCAGATGCACGATCTGAACGAACGAGTCCAGCCCACGCAAAGATTCGGTATAGCGGCCGATGTCGCCGTTGGACTCCACCGGGACATCAGTGAAAATTGTTGTACCACTACCGGTCTGGCGTTGTCCGACACCGTCCCAGTCGTCGACATGCTCAACGCCCTGGTGCCGGGCGGGGAGCACCACGAACTCCCGGTGCCCGTCGCCGTCCACGACCGCCGCCCGAATGTAATCCGCGAAGCGGGAGCCTGTCGAATAGAACTTGGTACCGGAGACAACCCGCTCGCCCGCGTCACTGCGCCTGACCCGTGTGGTGATCGTGCCCCATCCGCCGCCCGAATCAAGGCCGGCAACACGGTCGGCCGGCTCCGACTGCGCATTGCCGAACACCGCACCACCGGCGACCGTAGTCAACCAATACCCCCTCACCTCGGAATCGGTTTCCAGCCGCAGAATCTCGGTGGTGGTGAAGTGCCCACGCCAGATCTGCGGCACGTTGGCGTCGGCTTGCCCGGCCTCCGCGAGCAGGGCGAACAAGGTCGGCAAATCGACGTCGAATCCGCCGTACTCGCGGGGGACTCGCAGCTTGCCGAATCCGGCGTCGGCAAGCTCCTGTACCAGTTCATACGGGTGTTCGCCGGACAGATCACGTTCTCCGGCACCTTTTGCCAGTTCACCGAAGATGGACCTGAACCGGATCAGAGCGGCATCGAGGGTGTCGGGTCGAGTAGTCATGGGGTTCCTCGGGTAGTGGTGAGTTCGCGTCCGGCGATCGCCTCGAGCAACCGGACGGTGTAGTCGTCCGTGGGATTCGAAAAGACCTGTTCCACGGATCCTTGTTCGACAATGCGTCCGCGCTGCATCACCGCAACTCGATCTGAGATTGCGGAAACAACAGATAAGTCGTGCGAGATGAAAACGTAAGTGAGCCCGCGCTCTTGTTGAAGGCGCTGTAGGAGTTCGAGTATCTGTGCGGCCACAGACACGTCCAGCGCCGAGATCGGCTCGTCGAGCACGACAACTTTCGGTTCGACCACCAGCGCACGGGCGATTGCCACACGTTGGCGTTGGCCACCGGACAGTTCACGTGGATGACGGCGCGCAAAGTCAGCTGGTAGTGCCGCGGCTTCCAACGCAGCCGCCACGCGGTCGACGTTTCCCCGGCGTCGTCCCCAGTGCGCCTTCTGGAAAGACCGCAGCGGTTCTTCGACTACGTCGAAGACTGTAAACCGGGGATCGAACGACGAGTACGGGTTTTGATACACGATTTGCAGGTCACGGCGCAGTGGCCGAAACTCCGAGCGGCTCAGTGCAGTGATGTCCGAACCAAGCACGGACGCGCGCCCGGACGTCGCAGTGGTCAACCCCGCGAGAATTCGGGCAGTGGTCGACTTTCCGCTACCGGATTCGCCGACGATCGAAAAAGTCTCGCCTTGCCGAACGTGGAACGAAATACCGTCCACGGCAGGGACTTCGCCGTAATCCTTGTGCAGGTCCGCGACCTCGATAACCGTCTTCCGTGCCGCGAGCACAGAGCCTCGATTCTCGCGCACCGAAAACCGTGATGGCACGCTGTTCAACAAATGCCGGGTATAGGCATGCCGTGGATTCGCGAGAACCTCCGCTGTCGGTCCGACTTCCACCAGATGCCCGTTGCGCATGACTCCGATGAGATCGGAGCGGTCTGCGGCAACACCAAGATCATGGGTAACCAGAACCATGCTCGTCGACGATCGAGCCCGCAGGCTGTCGATGAGATCGAGGACCTGTTTCTGCACGGTCGCATCGAGTCCCGACGTGGGTTCGTCGGCGATGATCAGATCAGGTTCCGCGGCCACTGCGGCTGCAACCAGCACTCGTTGCCGCATTCCCCCCGACAACTCGTGCGGATACTGCCCGTATCGGCGTTCGACATCGTCGAAACCGACGAGCGCGAACAGTTCGTGAACACGCTCACGCCGCGCATCCGCGCCGAGGTCGGTATGAAGACGCACCACGTCTTCGACTTGATGCCCCACCCGGCGGACCGGATCGAGGGACACCGTCGGGTCCTGCGGAATCAGACTCACCGACCGGCCACGGATCTCGCGCCACCCCTTGGGGTTCAACGCGGTCAGCTCCTGACCACGGAAGACGATCGAACCCGAGATCACTTCGCCGTTCGTGGGGAGTAAGCCGAGGATCGCATGGCCGGTGGTGGTCTTACCCGACCCCGACTCCCCCACCAGCGCCAGAACCTGACCGGGGCCGACGTCGAAGCTGACATCGTGCACCACTGGCGCAAGCGTGCGATTCGTCCGATAGCCAACGGTGAGTCCTTTGACGGACAAGACTGGATCCAGGCTCATCGCGAACTCCTTGTCGTGAGGTGACGAGCGATGTTGTTGGTCGCCAGAACCACCGCGATGATGGTGAGTGCGGGATAGAGTGTGAGCCATCCTCGAGTGGCAATGAACTGCCGCCCATCCGAAACAAGCAGTCCCCATTCAGGATTCGGTGGCTGAGCACCGAGTCCGAGGAAGCTCAGTGAGGCAATCCAGATGATGGCGATCCCGAGTTGAACGGCGATCAGCGATACGGTCGGCGCCAACGAGTTCGGAACCACGTGGCGCCGCAGAACCGTGAACGTGGTTGCGCCGCTGGTGATCGCCGCCTCGACGTAGTTACTTGCCCGCACGGTGAGTACCTCGGACCGGATCAATCGCGCGAACGTCGCCGCCGAGGTCAGACCCACTGCAATCGCGGCGGGAATCAAGCCCGCCTGCCCCACTTTTGCCGTGTACACCACCACGATCGTGATAGCGAGCAAGAAACCGGGGACGGACAGCACAACGTCGATGAGTCGCATCACCACGGTGTCGACGAACCCACCGAACCAACCGGCAACTGCGCCGAGCACCGAACCGACGATCACCGCGACGGCGACCGCCATGCTGGCGCCCAGTAGCGACGCCCGTGCGCCGTAGACGACACGTGCGTACATGTCGCGACCGAGAAGGTCGGTACCAAACCAGTGTTCGCCGGACGGAGGTAGTAACTTACGGCCGTTGTCGACGGCAATCGGATCAAAGCTGGTGAACACCCCTGGCAGGAGCGCCCACAGCAGCGCGAGTACAAAAATGGCGGTCGACAGCACCAAACCCCAGTTCCGGGCAGCCCATCGCACCGTTTCTCGAACGATCGACGCAGTTGCGTCTGGCTCTGCACCGCTCGTCGGCGGCGTATTCTGCGCCGT
This sequence comes from Rhodococcus globerulus, assembly GCF_019334125.1. Lineage (NCBI taxonomy): Bacteria > Bacillati > Actinomycetota > Actinomycetes > Mycobacteriales > Nocardiaceae > Rhodococcus > Rhodococcus globerulus. The sequence continues at coordinate 417,004 of NZ_CP079698.1, read as the reverse complement.
TGTGTCGTCGATGATGACGGTCATGGCATCGACACCTCCGCCGGCAGCCGGCGCTGAACCGAAACGGGTACAGGGGCGACGCCAGTTGCCTTGACGCCGAATCCGGGAAGTACCAGCTTCGTTCGGGTTCTACGAGCGGTGACGCGTGAGTTTTGCCCGTCCACAAGAACCCGCGGGTCGATGTACGGGTACGCCAGGTCGACCGCGAGGTTGACCGCCACGTATGCCAAAGCCGCAACCAACACCACTCCCTGGAGAACCGGGAGATCCTGGGTACCGACCGCATTCACGGTCAGCTGGCCGAGTCCGGGTCGAGCATAGACTGCCTCGGTCACCACAGATCCGGCGATCAGTTCGCCGCAGGCAAGTCCGAGAAGCGTCAGTACCGGCAATGCAGAGTTTCGTAGTACGCCCCGGCGGAAGGCATACCCCTCCCCAGCGCCCTTTGCATGCAGTACGTGAACAAATGGCAAGTCGCGGGTTGTGGTTATCGAGGTGCTGAACACCTGCGCTAGCGGTGCAGCGATGAGAATAGCCAATGTCGCGGCCGGAGCCAGTAGTGCCAGGAACGAACCGTCGTCGGACGACGGAATCACATGCAACTTGAACGACAAGAATTGCAGTACAAGGATTCCCACCACAAAAGTGGGTACCGAACCGAACAGCGCCGGTACCGAACCAACCACACTTCGCACCGACGCCCACGGAGCATAGTTCGCGACCACGGCGATGACAGCTGCCAGGACGAGGCCGAAAACCAATGCCAGACCGGTAAGTTGGAGCGTGCTCGGTAGGACGTCACCGATGAGACCGGTCACCGGTGTGCCATTGGTGAGCGAATACCCCAAGTCTCCCCGCAGGATTCCACCCAGACCACTGACATACTGCTCCAGCAACGGCCGATCAAGTCCGTAGTACTCGACCAGCGCCCGCGCGGACTCCGGGGACAGTTGGGCCTCCGGGTTCTGGATGCGGTTGTTCACCGCGTCCCCAGGCAATGCGCTGAGGAGAAAGAAGGACAGAGTGTAGGCGGCCCACATCACCAAGAACGACTGCCCGATTCGCTTCAGGGTGTAATTGCGCATTCCTCCGTTGCCTCTCACTGCGAAACCCATGTGTCGTAGAACCACGACCGGCCGGTGGATTCAGTGGCAAAACCGTGGACGCTGGAAGCGAGGCCGAAGACCTGGGTCTCGTCGTAGAGCGGTATCGAGTAGCCCTCGCCGAAGATGTGATCTTCGATCGCCTGGATCGCGGTCTTGCGCTCATTCGGATCGAATGCAGACGACTGCGCCGCCAAGAGTTGATCGAACTTTTCGTCCTTCTGGAAGTTCTTGGTCCCGTTCTGGCGGTCACTGCCATACGACGTGCGCAGAACACTGGGTTCCGCGGTGGACGTCTGACCTTGCGTGAAGTACCAGTCCGGCGCGGAAGCCAGTTGGGACTCGTATTCCGTCAACGACGGGCGCGTCAGCGTGACGTCGACGCCGGCCTTTCGCCACTGCGACTGAACAACTTCCAGAACCGACTGCGAGACCTGATAGTAGGGTGCCACCCGCAAGTGGAAGGCCAATCGCTTGCCGTCCTTCTCACGGACCCCGTCTGCTCCCGGCTTCCAACCCGCTTCGTCGAGCAGGGACTTGGCCTTGTCGAGGTCGTAGGTGAGATAGCTGCTCGAATCACCACGAAGCGGCGTTCCCTGAACCAGTGCACTGGACGGAACCGGGTAGTTCGGGGACAGCACAGTCTGGTTGATCTCCGTGCGATCGGTGGCCGCCTGCAACGCAAGACGGACCCGCTTGTCCTGAGTTGGCGCTTCCGGATCCTTCAACTGAAGGGTCAGGTCGTTGGTCTCACCCTGCACCGAAATCGGTAGCAGGACTCCGCCGCCTGCCGTCACAGTTTCCTCGTCGTACGGCGCGATGTTGCGCGCGATCTGCGCCTCACCCGACTGCAATGCGCCGACTCGCGTTCCGGCTTCCGGAACTGTCTTGAAGACGATCTTCTCCAAGTAGGCTCGGCCGGAATGACCCGAACCTTCGGGCGCCCAGTTGTAATCGTCGCGTCGTGCGAGAGTGACGCCGCTGGTTCCGTTCACCGACTCGACCACAAAGGGGCCTGTTCCCACCCAGTTACGAATATCACTCTGACCGTTGAGATCTCGATCCAGCAGCGACTGCCCGAGGATCGAGCTGGCACGGTAGTTCGACAGGATCTGAATGAAGCCGACATTGGGCTTCGCCAGCTTGACGACAACCGTCCGATCGTCGACCACATCGGTGCCGGCGTAATCGGTCCAGAACGGATCCACGGTGATGCCCTTCTGCGCGTCGCCGATGCCGTGCTGATCGAAGTTCGCCTTGACCACTCCGGCATTCAGCGCAGTGCCGTCGCTGAATGTAACGCCGGACTTCAGCGTGAATGTGTACGACAGATGGTCATCGCTGACCTGGTACGACTCTGCCAACCATGGCCGGTATTCACCCGTTTCAGGGTCCTGCCAGATCAGCCGCTCAGCAAGATTGTTGGAAACCTGGCTGTTGGACCACAGCGAGTTCGTAGGTTTCCACGCCGCGTAATCGACAGGGTCGTAGAAGGTCAGCGTCCCGCCGTCCACCGGTGTTCCGGCGGTGCCGTCCGACGCCGACGCGCCACCACAGGCGGCAAGTGCTACGGCCAGTACTGTCACGGCCGCCGCAGACTTGACGGCACGTTGAAAACTATTGGTGAACAAAGGAATTTGCCTTTCTTGAAGGGCTCCGAAGGGAGAGACGGACGATCACCGTCGCGACTGAACGAGAACGCAGCCCGTCGAGGTCTGGTAGACACTGAATGGAAGTCAACCCGATCCCGGAGCAAACGTCACCTCTTGCATTCACGATGATCACAATCTGGTGAAAATTGCTCCGCCGCAGTAGATTTCTCTGTAGGGGCACATGCGATCGCAACAGCGAGTTTTTCTCGCGACGATCCGAATCCCCTCTTCGCCGCTGCCGAAATCCAGTACACCTCGAGAGGAATCGTGCCTGTATGACTGTCTCCGAACTCGCCACACACGTGAGAGCTCAGGCAGTTACGGCTGCCAACACGCATCCGTTGGTGGCCAGTGCCAAGCAGTATGCCGACGCCGTACTGCTACCGACCGCGCTCGAAACGGATCGGCACGGAGTAACCCCTGAACGCATTGTCGAGTTCTCCGACCTCCACCTGTTGAACCATCTGGCGCCGGCCGAGTTCGACGGGGCACATGTCGACCGACATAGTGATCGACTCCTCCACGAAGTCCTGGCCGGTGCCTGCCTGAACACGTGGCTCGTATGGGCGCAGCATGCGCCAGTGGTCGGGCGACTGGCCGATGCACACGCGGCAGGCACCGAGTTACCCCCGATCGCCCACCAGATTCTGCGCGGACGCCTACTCACCGGAGCGGCGATCAGCGACGTCCGGCGATACCCCGACCACTTCATCGCGGCGACGCGTGAATCTGCCGGCTGGACGTTCTCCGGCACTATCTCGTGGGTCAGCGGTTGGGGCCTGAACACCGTCTTGATGGTGGCTGCTGTCGAAAGCTCGACCCGCACCGTTGTGACCGCACTGGTACCGATCAACGAGCGTGTTCAGTCCTCCGACCTGGAGTTGAGTGCCGTGGCCGGTAGTCGAACGGAACGAGTGACATTGTCCGAAGTGTTCGTACCGGAAGCGCATGTCATCAGCAGGGTTCCTCTATCCAAGTACCGCACAACCGATTTCAGCACGGCAAGCGACGCCAGGCCACATCATTTCGGGCTTGCCGACAGAGTCCTCGGCGAACTCGAGCAGGCTCATCCCACTTCCCGTGAGCTCGCCGACCTGTGGCGCCCCCGGATCGCGCAGCTTCGGACCGACGCATACGCACTCTCCGACGCAGCCAAGAGCACGGGGAACGAAAGGCACAGAATCGATGAGCGTCTTGCGGCAAAAGTTGCCATGGGCGAAGCACTCGTCACCCTCACTCACGCCCTTGTCATAGCCCGAGCGGGACGGGGCATCGTTCGCGACAACACCGCGCAGTTGTACGCACGCACAGCCCTCTTCGTCCTGGTGCAAGGACAAACAGCCGAAGTACGTGACGCGCAGTTGTCCCATCTCGCACAGATCAGGAAGAACCAATGAGCACCGAATTCCTCTGGTACATCCCCAATCAGGTTGAGCCCGGCCACCGCGGCGACAACACGCAGTCCGGTCACAACAGCCTCGAAACCCTCACTCGCCAGGCACTCGCGCTGGAGCAGAACGGTTGGACCGGTGCCCTGATCGGCGCAGGCTGGGGGCGTCCGGACACCTTCACGGTGGCTACTGCACTGGCCGCGCGGACAACCACATTCGAGCCACTCATCGCGATCCGCCCCGGATACTGGCGGCCGGCTAACTTTGCGGCGTCTGCGGCGGCACTCGATCACCTCACCGGCGGTCGCGTCCGCGTCAACATCGTATCCGGCAAGGACGATCTCGCTGCCTACGGAGATACCGATGGTGATCAAGCGAATCGCTACGCGCGGACCCAGGAGTTCCTCCAACTCGTTCGCAAACTGTGGACCGAAGAGAACGTGACCTACCGCGGCGAGCATTTCCACGTGGAGAACTCGACCATTGGGCCGCGCATCGAGACTCGGCCCGGCCGTCCACACCCGAAGCTCTACTTCGGCGGCGCCTCGGAAGCCGCCGAGAAAGTCGCAGCCGCGGAGGCCGATGTCCAATTGTTCTGGGGCGAAACACTTGACGGTGTCGCCGAACGCATCGACAGACTCGAGGCACTGAGTCGACAGATCGAACGGCAACACGCCCCACTGGAATACGGTTTGCGGATCACCACCTTTGTCCGAGACACAACAGAGCAGGCGTGGAAAGAAGCCGAGGAAAAAGTCGCACAGATGGCAGCCCGCCAGCGCGAACAAGGTGCACCCGAATCGCTGGCACAGAATCCACACCGTCGAAGCGCAGTTGGCCAACAACGCCTGCTCGATCTGGCCTCCCGCGGTGAGGTACTCGATGACAACCTCTACACCACGCCCGGCAAAGTGGGCGGTGGTGGCGCGGCAACCACGTGGCTGGTCGGTTCCGCCGAAGACGTTGCAAAATCGCTACGTAAATACGAAGATCTCGGGATCAGTCACTTCGTTCTGTCCGACACCCCGTACTTGCCCGAGATCGAACGCCAAGGCAGCCAGCTGCTTCCGCTACTTCGCGGATGACCGCCGAGACCGACACTCCAACTTCTCTCAGCCCTAAGTATCGACGCCATCTGGTGATGGTCTTCGCGCTCACGAACACCATCAGTTTCATCGCGATGATCCAGATCCTGCCGGTGATCCTCATTCCCATCGCCACCGATCTCGATGTCTCACGCACCGCCGTGGCAGGTGCCTCCACAGTATCGACGCTGGTGGGCGGACTGGCCGCTTTGCCCGTCGGTCGCATCCTCGACCGGCGGGGCGGACGCATGCTCATGGCCACCGGCTCGGTGATCGGAGCAGGCTCGGTACTGATGTGGTCACAGGCAACCAACCTGATGTCGCTGTATGTTGCGTTTGCCTTGATCGGGCTGGCACTGGCAATGTCGACGTACGAGTCGACCTTCGCGGTGATCGTGGTGGCGACCGAAGCGTATCAACGAAATCAGGCGATTCTCACCGTCACGATGATCGCCGGACTGTCGACATATCTGGTGTATCCACTCCTCGGTTGGATGAACAGCGAATTCGGCTGGCGCACAACCTTGATCATCCTGTCGGCCATACTCGTCACTACCGCGGTTCCGGGTCATCTGTGGGCCGTACCGTCGCGCGCCGCTCATCGCAACCGAGTCCGGGCAAGGTCAGGAACGCCTTTCGGTGCAGCACTGCGGCAGCGCCGGTTCTGGTTGCTGCTGATCGCTTTCGTCGCTCAGGCAGGATCGGCGTCGGCCTTCCTCCTACTCGTGATCGCATACTTGCTCGACCAAGGTCACTCTGTTGCGGTCGCAACATCAGTGCCCATCGCTGTCGGTGTCCTGCAGATTCTCTCGCGGCTGATACTCACAGTGGCGGGCACCCGACTGGCCATCACACCGGTCACGTCGTGCGCCTTCGCCATACAGGGGTTCGGCCTACTGTTGCTACCACTCGCGGGCTTGTCGATACCCCTGACGTTGCTGTGCGTTGCTGCTGTGGGTCTCGGCCAAGGCGTCGGCGTCATCGCGCGGCCGTCGATATTGGCCGACAACTTCGGCGTTACCCACTTCGCGAGTGTCCTTGCCGCGATCACCATTCCGACAGCGCTGGCCCGAGCCGGCTCACCACTGCTCGGAGCGTGGCTCGCCGATTGGCGATTTCTCGTGGTCAGCGGGTCACTCGCACTGATTGCCGCCGTCGCGTTGCTTCCACTCATCGGAGTGAAATCCACCGCGGAAAGCGGGCTCGTGGCCGCACGCGAGTGAATGTTGTGCGCACTCAGGCCCGGTTACGGCGTCAGAAATTCCAGTTCAGTGCGCCGCCGGATGTGGACAACTCATCCACCGCGCCCGTGACAAACCCCTCGCGCCCCTCGGTCACGACCTTGCCGACATCCACGGACTCGCGATGGTCCATTGTTATCTGGCCCAGCTGAATGGCCAGGCCGGAGAAGACGGCCGACGCTGCTTCCACCGCAGCGGCTTCGAGCACCCCGGTCAGTAATTGGCGCAACAGCATTCGGACAGTAACCGCGGTAGCGACCTCCGCTGCGCCTGCTCCTACCGCACTCAGCCCGAGAGTGGGAATCGCTGCCGCTGCCATGGCCGCCAACTCGAGCGCCAGCGCGATCAACGCCGCGATGATCGCAAGTTTGGTGTACTCGATCTCCGTCGCCGTAGCATTGCAGGATTCCGCTAATTCCGTTGCGGCAGCAATCAATCGATCAAAGACATCAGCGACGCCACCGGAATCCTGCCAGAATGCATCGAGTGAATCGTGCGTCTCACCGGTGATTGCTGTCAGTACTCCTCTCAGTGTGACATCACCACCCATGGATGCACTGGTCAGATGGTCTGCAATCTCGGTCCACGCGTCACCCAATCGCCACAAGGAAGTCTCGTCCCCCTCCGGCCAGTCGCTACCCACTGCCACACTGGCAACGGCCTGCAGGTATCCCGGTATCTCGATTCCCATCAGAGACCACCTGCAAAGTTGTCGGCAAGTTCCGCGTCGACGCCCTCGAAGTTGTCCGAAGTCCGGTACAGCGCATCCGTGAGATTCCGCATGACGCCGGCCATCATCGAGATACCGGCAATCACCGACTCTGAGCCCGGAAGGTAGGCGGCGGCAAAAGTGTTGCCGACCTCGTCATTTCCCCAGCTCGAGCCTTCGGCAGTCATTTCCCGTTCGAGATCCGCTTTCGACCTCTCGATGTCTTCGGCGAGTCCCACGAATCGCGGTGCCAATGCACGCACAATCTGAACATCGATCCACAGTTCAGACATTGCCCGCGCTCCTCAGAACGGTCTGATCCCAATCCTGTTCCATGTGCTCGGCTATCTGAGGCACTGCGGACAGACCGCGCACGCTGGGCGCTCCGGTTATCAGATCTGGAAGATCCAACTGCGTCGCAGTTGTGAACGGCTTCAATATCTCGGCGTTTTGCCGACGCATGTCTGCCGACGCTGCCGTCGACGCCGCCAGCACCGACGCACCAAGCTTTTTCGGCGTTGATTTCGCACACGCGTCCGATGAGAATTTCACGCCGACAACGGCTCCGGAGGCATTGACGACAACCTCCACCAACCCGTCAGCCGACAGAGCACGCGCAGTCGACAACGCGATCTTCTCCTGCGCGAGCGCAAGTAACCGCGTCCGCTCGTGCAGGTCCTCCATCATTGAATCAATCTGCCCGCGAAGGACTTCCGATCTCCCCCGTGCCGAATTCCACTGCGCTGTACTCACGATGGCCCCCACCTCGCTCGACGTGCTCACCCGGATATCAGGTGCTCACCAAGTTCGACGCGGCCTGGCCTCGATCGGTTCCGTCAGCGTAGATTCAGCACCGGCGGATCAAATGCGCGAACAGGGGGAAGTTCCCCCTCGAACTTCTCGATCTGCACCAGGACGTGTTGTCCGGTGCATCCGTGTGACAGCAGCGACGTGCCGACGTCCGGGGTCAGAACATTGGGATTTCCGTGGACACACAGCGAGTCCGGGTCGGCCGGATCGAGTGGGTCGTACCAGGCTCCCGTCGCAAGTTGGACAACGCCCGGGTGAAGGTCTGCATCGACGACAACACCTGCCAGGCACGCGCCGCGATCATTGAACACCCGCACCACGTCCGCGCCGACAATGCCTCGCTCTGCCGCTGCATCGGGATGCATCCGAATCGGTTCTCGCCCGTGAATTTTCGACGCCTGGCTCACGGCGCCGTGATCGAGTTGGCTGTGCAGCCGCGTCTTGGGCTGGTTGGCGATGAGGTGCAGCGGAAAAGCCTCCGCACGTGAACCTTTCAGCCATTCATCAGGCTCGTACCATCGGGGATGGCCGACGCAGTCGTCGTAGCCGAAAGATTCGATGGTTTCGGAGAATATCTCGATCTTTCCGCTGGGTGTGCCAAGCGGATACTTCTCGGGATTCTCGCGGAAGTCGCCGAACAGAACCTCGTCGCCGCGCGTACGCATCCGGTAGTGACCATCGGCCCAGAAGTCCTCGAACGACGGGGTGTTTCCACCGTCCGCGTCGACGCTCGGCTGCCACTGACCGTAGAGGTGCTCGATCCATTGCTGCGACGATCGTCCCTCGGTAAACGTGTCACCGAATCCCAGCGCGTCGGCAAGTGCCGCGAAGGTCTCGTAGTCGTCGCGCGCACCTGCAAACGGTTCGGTGACCTGGTGCATCGCGACCAGCAACGCGTCGTTGCGCGTACAACTGAGATCGGAGCGTTCGAATGACGTGGTCGAGGGCACCACGATGTCGGCGTGTCTGGCCATCGGCGTCCAGTACGGATCATGAACGACAATCGTGTCCGGACGTGCCAAAGCCCGCCGCAGCCTCGGGATGTCCTGATGATGGTGGAACGGATTGCCGCCTGCCCAGTAGACCAGGCGAATGTCGGGATAGGTGAGGCGTCTGCCGTCGTAGTCGAAGTCTTCGCCGGGCGAGAGCAGAAGATCCGATACCGCAGCGACCGGAATGAAGTCCGTGACCGGATTCCGTCCTTGCGGGAAGGTGGGCAGCGGGTACGGGATCGACGTCATTCCCGGCTCGTTCATCGAACCGTAGCCGTGTCCGAATCCCCCTCCGGGAAGCCCTATCTGACCCAGCATCGCGGCGAGAGTCACCCCCATCCACGGGGCTTGCTCACCGTGTTTGATGCGTTGAAGTGACCAGGTGACAGAGACCAGCGTGCGACCGGCGGCCATGCGGCGGGCCAGGTCGACCAGGGTCTCGGCAGGGATTCCTGAAATCTCCTGGGCCCAGTGAGGATCCTTCGCGATACCGTCACTGCGTCCGAGCAGGTACTCCTCGAATCGCTCGTAGCCGACGCAGTACCGGTTCAAGAATGCGATGTCATGCAAACCCTCCGAAGCGAGGACATACGCCAGCGCCAACATGATCGCCACATCGGTCCCGGGAATCGGTGCGATCCAGTCACATTCACCGTCGAGATCGTCGCGCAACGGGCTGATCGAGACGATCTTTCCGCCGCGACGACGGAATGCGTCGATCGCGCCGCGAGTCGGATGCTCACTGGTACCACCGGCATTGACGCCAGTGTTCTTGATCGGCACCCCACCGAAGCACACCAACAGATCGGAATGTTGCGCGATGACGTCCCACGACGTGGAGCGTTCGAACAATTGACTGTGGGTCCCGACCACACGGGGCATGATGACGCCCGTTGCTCCGAGCGAGTAGCTGTGTACCGATTTGGTGTAACCGCCGAGTTGATTCAGGAACCGGTGAACCTGGCTCTGCGCGTGGTGGAATCGACCGGCGCTGGCCCATCCGTATGAACCACCGAAGATCGCGTTGTTGCCGTGAGTGTCAACGACCCGGCGCAATTCGCGGGACAGCAGTTCTGTCAGTTCGTCCCACTCGACCGAGACGAACTCGTCAGAGCCCCGCTTTTCCGTGGGGCCTGGACCGTTCTCGAGCCAGCCACGACGCACTGCCGGGCCGGCCACTCTGCTGCGACTGCGCACCGAACCGGCGAAGTTGCCGAGCATCGGCGAAGGATTGGAATCTCCCTCGTACGGATGGACCGCAGTGACTTCGCCGGCTACCGATTCGGCAGTGAACATGCCCCAGTGAGACATGTGCTGATGACGCCGATTCGGCGTGGTGGCCACAGCAGCTACTTTCGATCAGGGAAGGGAAAGAACCAGCTTCTCGATGTCGACACGCGGTCCGGTGAAGAACGGAACCTCTTCGCGCACGTGCAAACGAGCCTCGGTGGCGCGCAGGTCGCGCATGAGATCGACGATGCGAATGAGTTCCGGTGCCTCGAAGGCAAGAATCCACTCGTAGTCGCCGAGCGCAAACGACGGCACCGTGTTGGCGCGAACGTCCTTGTATCCGCGTGCCGCCATACCGTGATCGGCGAGCATCTTGCGACGGTCCTCGTCGGGAAGCAGGTACCACTCGAGCGACCGAACGAACGGGTAGACGCAGATGTAGTCGCCCGGATCCTCGCCCGCGATGAACGACGGCACGTGGCTCTTGTTGAACTCGGCCGGACGGTGCACGGCGGAGTTGCTCCACACCGGAGCGCTGATCTTGCCCAGTGTCGTGGTGCGGCGGAAGTCCGAGTACGCGGCCTGCAGCTGCTCGATGCTGGCTGCATGGGTCCAGATCATGAAGTCTGCGTCTGCGCGCATGCCGGCGATGTCGTAGATTCCGCGAACCACGACGCCCTTGTCTTCGAGACCTTCGAAGAACAAGCGGGCGTCCTTGACCGCAGCTTCCCGATCGTCGCCCAGCACACCGGGTTCCACCTGGAACACGGAGAACATGAGGTATCGGATTTCAGAGTTCAGTTTGTCGAAATCAAGGCGTGCCATACCTCTATCGTGCCACCCGTTCGAAAATCCGTGTCGCCGCCGTCGTGCCAGTGGCAACACACGCCGGAACGCCGACGCCGTGTAGCCACGAACCGGCCACCTCGATACCGTCCAACCCTGCGACCGACTGTTCGATTTCAGCCACTTTCTGCACGTGACCTGGTGCGTACTGCGGCAGTCCCCCATGCCAGCGCTGGACAAAGGACGCAGCCGGACTCGCAGTGATTCCCGTCACTGTTGCAAGATCAGCGCGGGCCAGAGCGATCAGTTCGTCGTCGGCGCGATCGACGATGTCTGCGGCACCGAAGCGGCCGAACGACGCCCGCACGAGGTGCTCGCCCCGATCGGCGAGATGGGTCCACTTGCGACTGGACAGCGTGAATGCCTTGGCCGTGAGATCTGCGTCCGTCGCGACGAGGATTCCCGAATTCTCCGGCAACTCGACATTACCCGGCAGACGCATCGCCACGACAGCCGAGGACGCCAGCTCGATCCGAGCCGCGATCCGGGCGACCTGTGGCGCGACGTCAGCGAGAAGCACTGCGGCGTTCGGAGCGGGAACTGCCAGGACAATCGCATCGACGGCGCCGACCGGATCGATGAACCAGCGGCTCCCGTCGGCGCGCACGACTCCGGCCTCCGCGTGAACGACATGCGCGGCAGCTGCCTCCCGGAGTGCATCCAGGAGCACTCCGTATCCGTCCTTCAACGCACCGAAGACCGGCCCGGGAGCCGGCGTCGGTAGCGCCGCCGACACGGCTTCCGACAGGCTCCGCGCTCCGGCGTCCAACGCCGCCGCGAGGGTCGGCAATGCAGCCCGTATTCCGATGTTCTCCGCCAATCCGGAGTACACACCCCCGAGCAGTGGATCAACCGAGCGGGCAACTACCTGATCGCCGTAGCGATCCGAAACAAGTTGGGCCACACTGCTATCCGAACCCGGAGTCCAGTCGATCCGGCGCTCCGGTTCCGCCGCGATTCGCGCCAGGGTTGCGTCGTCGACTAGATCCTCGACCGCGTCGGCGCTCGCCGGAATGCCCATCAACGTGCCTACGGGGAGACGATGCAACGAGTCCTGCGACCAGATCAACGGAGTGCGTCCCGCCGGATACACGATCTGGTCGGTGAGACCGAGCTCGGCCAGAAGTGCCGGAACCTCGGGCCGACGCGCAATGAACGCCTCGGCGCCGATATCGATCGGCCCGCCGCCGATATCGACCGTTCGCAACTTTCCGCCGAGCCTGCGGCTGTGGTCGACGATCGTGATCTCGGCGTCCGCTCCGAGGCTACGGCGAAGCCGGTAGGCGGCGACCAGGCCGGAGATTCCGCCCCCGATCACCGCTACCGACGGACGCGTTGTCCTCACAGCGAATGCACCAGCTCCACCGCCGCCGTGATTGCCGCCGGATCGGTATCCGGAAGGACACCGTGTCCGAGGTTGAAGATGTGCCCGATGGCGCCGGCCTCGATAGCGCGGTCACCTTCAGCCGCGATGCGTCTGACCTCACGGTCGACCGCCTCGGGACCCGCGAACAGCACTGCCGGATCGAGGTTGCCCTGCAGCGCCTTGCCCGGACCGACTCGCCTCGCGGCAACGTCGAGCGGAATACGCCAGTCGACGCCTACGACGTCAGCCCCGGCTTCACCCATGGCGCCGAGCAGTTCACCGGTACCAACACCGAAGTGGATACGCGGCACTCCTGCGCTCGCCACCTCGGCCAACACGCGCTCGGAGTGTGGAAGTACGAACTCGCGGTACTGCGCGAGCGAGAGGGCGCCTGCCCAGGAATCGAACAGCTGAACAGCGTCGACACCGGCGTGGAGCTGCGCCTGCAGGAAGCAGATCGTGATGTCGGCGATCTTGCCGAGGAGCTGGTGCCACGTCGCCGGATCCGACAGCATGAGCGCCTTGGTCTTCTCGTGGTTGCGGCTCGGTCCACCTTCGACCAGGTACGACGCCAACGTGAAGGGCGCTCCGGCAAACCCGATCAACGGCACCGAACCCAATTCGGCGGTGAGCAGACGCACAGCCTGCGCAATTGCGCCGACCTCGTCGGGCACCAACCGCGGCAGGGACGCGACATCGTCGATCGAGCGAACAGGATTGGCAACCACCGGACCGACACCGGCAACGATGTCGAGGTCGATGCCGGCTGCTTTCAGCGGCACCACGATGTCCGAGAAGAGAATTGCGGCGTCGACGTCGTGGCGACGCACCGGCTGCATCGTGATCTCACAGACCAACGCCGGATCGAAGCAGGACTCCAACATTCCGATTCCGGCGCGGATCTCGCGATACTCGGGCAGCGAGCGGCCGGCCTGCCGCATGAACCACACCGGACGCCGCACCGGCGTCCGACCGGTGGCCGCCGCCAACAACGGCGCATCCGGAAGCACGCGCCGTGCGCTGTACTCCGCTGACCTGATGGTGCCTGAATTCAAGTTGTCCAACCCGCTCATCAATCCTCGCGCTCTCCGCCAACATGTGTATCCGACCGCTCCCAATGCTGCCATGTTCGGCGCGCAGAAAAGTCCACGTCACATTTCGTGACGGTGCTCACACTTATCTGTGCGGAGCACGTCACAGTTGATCGGCGCGCCTCCACCTCAGGGACCTTTTCCCCGACTAACGTCCTGACCTGTGACAACTTCCGGATCCACCGCTGACCCGGCCGAATTCCGTGCCGCAATCGCCGCAATGGGCTCAGCACAGGTCCGGTCCGAGATCGAAGTCGGTCCGATACGCCCGCCACAACGACTTGCCCCGTACAGCCACGCAATCGGCGCCGAGGTGCTTCACCCCGAATCGGACACCGTGTCCGAGCAATCGGAAGGTGATGCCTTCGGCCGACTCATCTTGCTTTTCGACCCCGACGGGGACGAAGCCTGGAACGGCACCATGCGTCTGGTCGCCTACATCCAGGCCGATCTCGATGAATCACTTGCCGCTGATCCACTATTGCCCGAAGTTGCGTGGAGTTGGCTGGTGGACGCCCTCGAAGCCGGCAGCGCTCCGTTTGTAGCGCTCGGCGGCACGGTCACGGCAACAACGTCGGTTCGCTACGGCGACATCGCGGGGCCTCCGCGGGCGCATCAACTGGAACTGCGGGCCTCCTGGACTGCCACGTCAACGGAATTGGGACATCACGTCGAGGCATTCTGCGAAGTGCTGGCCTACGCCGCGGGCCTACCACCCGCCGGGGTAACAGAATTGTCGCGAAAGAACGACTGATCCCCAACGCCGGTTTGATCATTCCACCAAAATCTAACTAGAACCCGTTCTAAAATCGGTAGATGCAGCGTCTCAGCGGACTTGATGCCACCTTCCTGTACCTGGAAACGTCGACACAGCTACTCCACGTCTGCGGCCTGGTGATACTGGACCCGTCGACCATCCCGGGCGGTTACCGCTACCGATCACTACTCGGCGAGTTGGACTCCCGCATGGCAGCGATGCCGACGTTCCGGCGCAAGCTGAAAGATTCACGCTTGAACCTCGACTACCCCGTCTGGGTGGACGACCACGACTTCGATATCGAACGACACTGCCATCGCACATCGGTACCGGCGCCAGGTGGCCACGACGAGCTGGCAGAACTTGCCGGACATATCGCGAGCCAACCGTTGGACCGTTCCCGTCCGCTGTGGGAAATGTGGGTCATCGAAGGACTTGCCGACGGAACCATCGCCGTCATGTCGAAGATCCATCACAGTGCCGCTGACGGCATTACCGGTGCCAACATCCTGGCTCAACTGTGCAGTCTGGAACCGGAATCCCCCGCACTGGTAGACACCACAGCCGAGAGCGCCGGTGACGCCGGCACACTCGACATCGCTGTCGGCGGCCTCCTCGCCGTAATTTCCAGGCCTGCGCGGCTGGCGCGCCTCGTCCCCGGCGGTATCGCGATGCTGCCCAAATGGGTGACCCGCGCCCGCAAAGGCAGAGCGATGCCTGCGCCGTTCACCGCCCCTCGAACGTCGTTCAACGGCGCCATCACCGGTCATCGCAATATTGCCTTCGCCCAGCTCGACCTGGCCAAAGTGAAAGCCGTAAAGGACCGTCACGGCGTCAAGGTCAACGATGTCGTTCTTGCGCTGTGCGCCGGAGCGCTGCGCAACTACCTCGAGGAGCGCGGCGAGCTTCCCGAGGATTCGTTGGTCGCGATGGTTCCTGTGTCGGTTCACGGGAAATCCGACCGCGCCGGCACAAACCAGATCTCCGGTATGTTCACGCAACTGGGCACCCAGATCGTCGACCCACTTGACCGCTTGCGCGCGATCAGCGAATACAACGCGACCTCGAAAAACCATAACGAGGCGTTGGGCGCAAACATGCTTCAAGACTGGTCACAATTTGCGTCGCCGGCAGTTTTCGGCGCCGCAATGCGCGTCTACTCCTCGCTCAAGCTCGCAGAACGGCACCCCGTCGTTTCGAATCTCGTGGTGTCGAACGTTCCCGGCCCGCCGGTTCCGCTGTACTTCCTGGGCGCACGCATTACGGGAATGTTCCCACTGGGACCCATCTTTCACGGCGCCGGACTCAATGTGACGGTGATGTCGCTCGACGGCAAAGTAGATGTGGGCATCGTCAGTTGCACGGACCTGGCACCCCAATTGCACGAACTCGCGCAAGGATTCGCCCTGGCGCTCGACGAACTCCTGGGAGCAGCCGAGAAAGGCGACGAAGAAAGTGACGGGGAAGGTTGCGCAACTACGACGCCTTCTGCGACGTAGAGTTATCGATCATGTCCGAAGTCACCGATGATGCAACCGAGCCCACGTCCGATGTCGAACCACTCCTGGTGCCGCGTGACGGTGTGCCTGATGTCATCACCACCGCAGACGGGATCGCGAAGGCTGCCGCTGAATTGACAGCGGGCACCGGGCCTTTGGCTGTTGACGCCGAGCGTGCGTCGGGATTCCGGTACTCCGCCCGTGCGTATCTGATTCAGCTCAGACGTGAGGGCGCCGGCTCGTTTCTGATCGATCCGATCCCCACCGCCACGGACATGGCACCGCTGGCCGAGGCGATCAACCCTCTGGAGTGGGTTCTGCATTCCGCAGATCAGGATCTGCCCGGACTGGCCGAGTTGGGGTTGTATCCGGCTGTACTTTTCGACACTGAATTGGCGGGCCGACTGGCCGGATTCGAACGGGTCGGTCTGGCCGCGATCGTGGAACGCACGTTGCATGTCGAGCTTCGCAAGGGCCACGGCGCCGCCGACTGGTCGACACGGCCACTGCCGGCACCATGGCTGAACTACGCCGCGCTCGACGTCGAAGTGCTGCTGGAATTGCGCGACGCCATGGAAGCCGAACTGCGTGCACAAGGCAAATTGGATTGGGCGAAAGAAGAATTCGAGCACATTCGACTTGCCGGCCCGCCGAAGCCGAAGCCGGATCGCTGGCGCCGCACGTCGCACATCACGTCACTGAAGACCACTCGCCAATTGGCTGCGGTCCGGGCGCTGTGGCAGGCGCGTGAAGATCTCGCACGTAAGCGCGACGTGTCTCCCAGCCGAGTGCTGCCGGATTCGGCGATCATCGACGCGGCGCTCAAGGATCCCCGGTCGATGGATGCGCTGCGGTCGCTGCCCGTGTTCGGCGGACCGAGGCAACGACGCTATTCACGAATCTGGATGACTGCATTGGAATCAGCTCGGTCCCTGCCGGACAGCGAGCTTCCCCCGAAGACTCCGCCGAACATCGGCCCGCCAGCTCCCGGACGGTGGGCGCGTCAGGATCCCGAAGCCGCCGATCGTCTGACCGCAGCCCGCGCAGCCTTGTCGGATCTCAGTTCCGAGGTATCGGTCCCCGTCGAAAATCTGCTGCAACCGGAGCTGGTGCGTCGTCTGTGCTGGGACTGGACAATCGAGCCGGGATCGGACATCGCCGTGGTCACGGCTGCGATCGAGACGAAGCTCACGTCCGGCGGCGCCCGATTGTGGCAGCGCACCTTGACCGTGCCGGTCCTCGCCGAGGCGCTGAACTCGGTAGTTCCGGCAGAGGACGACGCGGTCGCAGCCGAGGAGGAAGCAGCGGCAACCGGCGAATCCTGACGGGGTTGCGGGTGTGGGTGGAGCAATTCGACCCGTTAAGTTACCGGTGAGTAATGGGCAGTAGTACGCTTGTTACAAGGCCGGACGCTTGGCCGTGATTGCCGAACCGTAAGTCCCATCCGCCCAGCGCGTGGTGGGCATCTCCATCAGGAGGAATTCGCGTGGCTCCATCCACACACAACCAACGCAACGTCGTCTTTGTCGACGGCATTCGCACCCCGTTCGGCAAGGCAGGCCCCAAGG
Source organism: Rhodococcus globerulus (assembly GCF_019334125.1). Classification (NCBI taxonomy): domain Bacteria; kingdom Bacillati; phylum Actinomycetota; class Actinomycetes; order Mycobacteriales; family Nocardiaceae; genus Rhodococcus; species Rhodococcus globerulus. The sequence goes on along the minus strand of NZ_CP079698.1, from coordinate 399,664 downwards.
GCATGTACGCCGAGACGCGTGCAGACGACCTGGTCGTCAAAGCCATCCGCGAACTGCTTCGTCGCAACCCGCAGCTGGATCCCGCGCGGATCGACGAAGTGGCGATCGCTGCCACCACTCAGACCGGTGACCAGGGACTGACCATCGGCCGCACCGCCGCGATCCTCGCCGGCCTGCCCGAAACCGTCCCCGGATTTGCCATCGACCGCATGTGCGCCGGCGCGATGACCGCCGTCACTACCACCGCGTCGGGCATCGGCTTCGGCCAGTACGACGTTGTTGTCGCCGGTGGCGTCGAGCACATGGGCCACCACCCGATGGGTGAGGGCGCAGACCCCAACCCGCGCTTCCTCGCCGACCGTCTGGTCGACCCGAGCGCACTCGTGATGGGTAACACCGCAGAGAACCTGCACGACCGGTTCCCGACCATCACCAAAGACCGCACGGACGCCTACGCCGTGAACAGCCAGAACAAGTACGATGCTGCCAAGAAGGCCGGCTTCATCGCCGACACGCTGGTTCCCGTCGCGACCCGCAGCGCAGCCGGTTGGGGGCTCGCCACCGAGGACGAGCCGCCGCGCCCCGGAACTACCGTCGAAGACCTCGCGAAGCTCAAAGCGCCGTTCCGCCCCGCCGGGCGCATCACCGCCGGTAACGCCGCAGGCCTCAACGACGGCGCCACGGCAGCACTTCTCGCCGGTGAAGACACCGCAGCGGAGCTCGGACTGCCCGTCGGCATGCGCATGGTCGGCTTTGCCTACCAGGGCGTCGACCCCGCGGTCATGGGTATCGGACCGGTCCCCGCCACCGAGAAGCTTCTGGCACGCACCGGTCTGAAGATCGAGGACATCGGACTTTTCGAGATCAACGAAGCGTTCGCGGTTCAGGTTCTCGCGTTCCTCGAGCACTACGGCATCGCCGACGACGACCCCCGCGTCAACCAGTGGGGCGGCGCCATCGCGTGTGGCCACCCCCTCGCCTCGTCGGGCGTGCGCCTGATGACGCAGCTCTCCCGCCAGTTCGCGACACGCCCCGACGTGCGCTACGGCTTGACCACCATGTGCATCGGCCTCGGCATGGGTGGCACCGTCATCTGGGAGAACCCGAACCACGCTGATTACCAGGCAGGAGTCTAGTAAATGTCTGATATAACAACAGCATTCGCCGACGAGGTCGTGACGAACGCGTACACCAAGATCATCTCGGTCCCCGGCATCGAGGGCCCGTTTGCACTGATCACCCTCGACAACGGCTTCGACCACACCAAGCCGTCGTCCTTCGGCCCCGGCGGGCTCGCATCCTTCGACGCCGCACTGGACGAAGCTTTTGCCGCGAACCCGGTGGCCATCGCCGTCACCGGAAAGCCGTTCATCTTCGCCGCCGGTGCGGACCTCAAGGGTGTTCCCGCGATCACCTCACGTGAGCAGGGACTCGAGCTGGGCCGCTTGGGCCACAAGGTGTTCCGACGCCTGCGTGAGTCCTCCGTTCCCACGTTCGCCTTCATCAACGGTGTCGCACTGGGCGGTGGCCTCGAGGTCGGCCTGCACAGCCACTACCGCACGGTTGCCGCCAACGCGGGCGCACTCGGTCTTCCGGAAGCATTCCTCGGTCTGGTCCCCGGATGGGGTGGCACGCAGTTGCTCCCCAACCTCGTCGGCCCGTCCAACGCCGTCACCGTGGTGATCGAGAACTCGCTCAACCAGAACAAGGTGCTCTCCCCCAAGAAGGCACTCGAACTCGGCGTCGTCGACGTCGTTCTCGATTCCGCCGACTTCATCGAGCAGTCACTCGCCTGGGCCGCGCAGGTTCTCGCCGGTACCGTCACCCCCGCTCGCCCCGAGATCGATCGCGGCCAGGGCTGGGACGACGCGATCGCCCGTGCGAAGGCCATCGTCGACGGTAAGACCAAGGGCAACGCTCCCGGCGCCGTCAAGGCTGTCGAGCTGCTCGAACTGGCTCGCACCACCGACATCACGGATGCGGCTTCGCTCGACAAGGGCTTTGCGGCCGAGGACGAGGCACTTGCCGATCTCCTCCTGACCGACGAGCTCCGCGCCGGCCTGTACGCCTTCGATCTGGTGAACAAGCGCGCCAAGCGTCCCGCCGGAGCGCCCGACCGTTCGCTGGCCCGCAAGGTCAACGGCGTCGGCATCGTCGGTGCCGGTCTCATGGCCAGCCAGCTCGCGCTGCTCTTCGTCCGCCAGCTCAAGGTGCCGGTCATCCTGACCGACATCGACCAGGAGCGCATCGACAAGGGTGTCGGTTACGTCCACACCGAAATCGACAAGCTCCTCGGCAAGGGGCGCCTGTCCCCCGACGCCGCGAACCGTCTCAAGGCCCTCGTCTCCGGCTCACTCGACAAGGCCGCGTTTGCCAAGACCGACTTCGTCATCGAAGCCGTCTTCGAGAACATGGATGTCAAGAAGAAGGTCTTCGCGGAACTCGAGCAGTTCATCGCTCCCGAAACCATCCTCGCGACCAACACCTCGTCGCTCTCCATCACAGAGATGGCGTCCGAGCTGAAGCATCCCGAGCGCGTGGTGGGCTTCCACTTCTTCAACCCGGTTGCCGTTCTCCCACTCCTCGAGATCATCAGGGGCGAGAAGACCGACGACGCTACGCTCGCAACGGCTTTCGCCACCGCGAAGTCACTGAAGAAGTCTGCAGTCCTGTGCGGCGACAAGGCCGGCTTCGTCTTCAACCGCCTCGTCACCCGCACCTTGGGTGAGGTCATGTCCGCCGTCGACGAAGGCACCCCCTTCGACGTCGCGGACAATGCCATCGCCGAACTCGGTATGCCGATGTCGCCGTTCACCCTGCTGGCCCTCGTCGGACCCGCAGTCGCACTGCACACCGGCGAGACCCTGCAGGCGTCGTACCCGGAACGGTTCAAGAGCTCGCCCGGTCTCGAAGCACTCGTCGAAGCCCGCAAGCCCGGCGTCTGGACCTGGGGCGAGAACGGCCAAGCTGTCGATCCCGAGGTTGCCGCGCTGTGGCCTCGAGGCGACAAGGTGTCCACCTCGGAAGAAGTACTCGAGCGCACACGCCGTGCCTTCGCCCAGGAAATCCAGATCATGCTCGACGAAGGCGTCGTAGCGGCAGCCGAGGACATCGACCTCTGCCTGCTGCTCGGCGGCGGATTCGGATTCTGGAACGGTGGCATCACGCCGTACCTGGACCGCACCGGCACCTCCGAGGCCGTCAACGGCAAGCGCTTCCTCGCGCCTGGTGTTGCGAGCGTCTGATTCTCTCGCTCTGACAAAGCCGAACGGCGCACTCGAATTTTCCGGGTGCGCCGTTCGCGATAGTTCACACTGTGCGGCAGCTCAAAACACTGTTCCGACATCCTCTTTCACAATGTAGTCAAGTGCTCGCTCCGCCACGGCAGCGATAGTCATCGACGGATTGCACGCAGCAGCATTACCCGGCATCAAAGCACCGTCAAGCACGTACAGTCCGCGCTGGCCCTGCACGCGACCTTCGAGATCGCAGACCGTTCCCATGCATGCGCCGCCGAGCGGATGCCACGTCGACGACAGCACCACATTCGTGTCGGTGAGGATGCCGGTGGTCCCGGCGATCTTGTGGGCAGCCGGCCCGATGTGGCCTCGCTGGATGGCAGAGTCGCCGTCCTTCGGCCAACGGAGCACTGCCTCGTCCCGCGCGGAGTCGTACACAAACCGGCCTCGGTCGCTGCTGACACCGAATCCGACCATCACTGTGCTGCGCGCATCGAACGGCACCGGCGGGAACGACGCCTGAATGAGGGTGAATGCCGAATCCGGGTCGTCCCAGTTCCGGCTTCCGTAGACAACCGGGCCGCCTTGGGTGCTACCGAAATTCTCGGTGGGGTCGGACCAGATGTAGATGCGGTCGGCGTTGGTGCCCCAGCCGCCGCCCAACTCGCCGGGCAGATCGGGAATCCGCCCCTGCGCACCGGCCCGCACGAGCAACTTGGTCGTGTTGGCGCTGCCCGCGGCCATGACCAGCGCCTTTGTCGTCAGGATCTTGTTCTCGAGCACCCGCCCGGACATGTCGGTGCGGTTCACATATACCCGCCATCGGCCGTCTTCCGCGCGTTCGACGTCGGTAACCTGGTGCAGCGTCTCGACTTTCACCAATCCTGTGGCTTCTGCGGCGGCAATGTAGGTGACGTCGACGGAGTGCTTGCCGCCGTTGTTCACGCCGAGTGCGCCGTCGCCGTTGGTGTACGAGGCTTTCATCTCACCGCGCAGTTCGGCCAGCGCAAAGTCCCAGTCGATCGGCATCGGAATCTTCGACACCGGAAGCCCGGAACGCGTTGCATTGCGGGCGAATACACGGGCAGCCTCGTAATTCGGACTCTCGACCAGCTCGTCCGGCGCTACGGCGAGTTGCAGCATGGATGCGACGCGTTGGTAGTGGACGCGGTCCATCGTCGCGTAGTCCAACTGCTCGGGAAAGTGCGTGTTGAAGACGGATTCGGCAGGTTGCAGCGTCATGCCCTGGTACACCAACGAACCACCGCCAACGCCGGCCGCGCAGATCGATGTCATGTTCTCGCCGGACACCGTCTCCAGCAACCCGACGTACGGCTCGAAAGCAACTTCTCTCCCGAAGAGCGTCGGATTGGACTGGTGCCACAGGATCCGTTTGTCAGGACTGGCCGGATGGGGAAATGTCTCGGCATTCGGACCCGAGGGCCACCGAATTCCCCTCTCCAGCACCGTAACCGGAACGCCCGCCTCGGCCAGACGAAGCGCGGTCACGCCGCCACCGAATCCCGAACCGATCACGACAACGCGATGTTCTTCGCGGGTGAGCGGCACGCCGACGGTTCGGGCAGCGGTACCGGCATCGGCCCGAGCAACACTCGGTATCGCCACTGCGGCCATTGCCGCGGCGGCTCCGGACAGAAAGGCTCGCCGTTTCAGTGCAGACATAGCTGTACTCCCTTGGTGAATCGCCGAATGTGCCGGCGGCGAAAACTCACGGGGCACAAGAAAATCAGGGGAAGTGCCTAGTTCCGTATGGACAAAACAACCGAGCGAGTCCAAAACTAGACACTTACCGGAAAAGTGTCAAGAAAAGTTGAATAGAAAGCTGATATCTAGGCTGTGGAACCCATTGCAGGTTGAAGCCAGCGAGTGAGAAAAGTTCGTAAATCGTCGTCGGAGTGGATGGACTCACTGTCGAACGCAATGACCGACAAACCCAGTCGAACGGCAATTTCGATAATGCCGTCCAACTCCTCCTCGGTTGCGAGACCTCGCTCCACGATGGGCGAAAGAAACTCGTGTGCAACAGGTTTGGCACGTACCATCATCTCCGCCGAGAACACCGGATCACCTCGTTCGGCGAGCAACAACGTCGTCAGCACCGGGTGCGCCCGCACCTCGGCCCGCGACGCCACGATGAATTCGACGACGTATTCGCAGGCGCTCTCCACAGTAGCCAGTCGAGCCTTGATACCACTCAACATCTCGACAGTAAGATCGGACATCGCCTTTGACACCACTTCTTCACGGGACCCGAAGTTGGAGTACACAGTCTGGCGCGACACACCGGCTTCATGAGCGATCGCCGCCATGTTGACGGCCTCGAACCCGCCACCCTCGATCAGTCGAAGCGTGGCGTTCAAGATCTTCTTCTGCGACCGCACCGGACAATTATCGCCTATTACTACCCGATTCACCCAAACCAGGATTGCAACAAGGCCGCAGGTCACGACGATTTTCGAACCACTCGTGAAGATTTTCGGGCGAAATCACACTTTCGTGACCCAGTTCACGAAATTATGGGCTATGTTGTTACTCGCCGGTAGCTCATAGGGGTGAGCTCCGCACCACACCTTCCGAGCACTGCCGAGATCGATTGCCGCACCTATGCGTACGGCGTTCCGATCCGGCACGCGGGACTCTGCCGAGGACCGTCTTTCACACTTCTTTCTGTCGATCGCAGCAACTCGTGCGCTGTCGTCGACACGCATCGAGAGGCTTCCATGAAGAAGTTGTCCGCAGCATTTCGGCGCACGTCCACTCGACGACTCCGGATGGCCACATTGGTCGGCATGTCCGTCGTCGCAACGACGCTCTGCACCGTCACCGCGATCAACCCGGCCGCTGCCGCTCCGGCGATCCCGGAGTTTTATCAACCGCCGGCGAATTTCCCGACAGGTCCCGGAAGTGTCATTCGCACCGAACCGATGACCCTGCGGGCATCACTACCCGACTACAACGGTCCGTGGCCCGCGCCGGCGCAACGAGTCATGTACACATCACGACTCCAGGACGGCACGCCCGCCGCGGTGACGGGCACCTACATCGACTCGTCGAAGCCGTGGCAAGGGACCGGCGAGCGACCAACCGTTGTCATCGGACCGGGCACGATGGGCCAAGGCGACCAGTGCGCACCATCGCGTGCCTTTCCCGACGCACTGCTGATCCAAACCGATCCACTGTCGATGTCCGCAAATCAGGAACTGTTCTCCGCCGGAACCTGGAATGCATTGGGGGTCCGCGTTTTTGTCACCGACTACATCGGCCTGGGCACCCCCGGCGTCCACACCTACGTCAATCGAATCGAAGAAGCACACGCAATGCTCGACGCCGCCCGGGCGGCGAACATTCTCAGTGGAACCGGCTCCGACACTCCCTTGGCTTTCTGGGGATACTCGCAGGGCGGCGGAGCGGCTGCAGCAGCGGCCGAACTCCAGCCGAGCTACGCACCGGAACTCAATCTCGCGGGAACCTGGGCTGGCGCTCCTCCCGCTGATCTGCGATCGGTACTCGGACAGATCGACGGCAACCTGATCGGCGGGGTCGTCGGATTCAACATCAACGGATTGCTCGCGCGTTATCCTGACCTGAATACATCGTTGGACAAGCGAATCACGCCGCAAGGGCGCGCGGTTCTTGATCAACTGTCCACCGAATGTGTCGGCGACATCATCGTGAAACACCCCTTCATGCGCACCGACGCACTGACGGTCGACGGCCGGCCCCTCCTTGCACACTTGGACGAGATCCCTGAAGCGGCAACGATTCTCGATGAACAACAGGTCGGCAACCTGACGCCTACGTCTCCAGTTCTCGTGACCAGCGGAATCAACGACGACACCATCCCCTATTCCCAGGCTCGCAGCCTTGCGCAGTCGTGGTGCTCACGCGGTGCCACGGTCACCTTCAGAACCAACGACCTGCCACCGATCGCACCCGGTACAACCTTTGTTAACCACTTCGGTCCGGAAATCATCGACGGATTCGGCCCGAACAACGCATTCGACTACCTCCGCGATCGCTTCAATGGAGTACCGGTGAGTGGATGCCAGTTCGACTGATCCCGAAGAGGTCGCTCTCAGGCCGCCGGAACAGGTTAGGCTTTCCTACATGAAAACTACCGTTCGCGGATGGGCAGCACTGGGTCTGGCTGCACTCACCGCCACCGCACTCGTAGCCTGCTCATCCGATTCGGACTCCTCGTCTGCTCCGGCGAACTCGGAGGGTTTCCCGGTCAGCATCGACAACGTCTTCGGCACCACCACGATCGAAACCCAACCGGAACGGTTGGTCACCCTCGGCTGGAACGCTCAGGACATCCTCTACGCCCTCGGTCTCACTCCGGTCGGACAGCCCAAGTACACATACGGGGCCGACGACAACGGAGTGATGCCGTGGGCACAGGAATACTTCGACGCTGACAAGACCACGCTGTTCGACATGCCGGCCACTGGCGAGCCGCCCGTCGAAATCGTGGCTTCCCTGACTCCCGACGCGATCCTTGCCCCATACGAAGGATTCGAGAAATCGGTCTACGAACAGCTGAGCAAGGTTGCGCCGACTGTCGCCTATCCCGGCGATGCGTGGCAGACAACCTGGCAGGACCAGACACGCATTGTCGGAAAGGCCGTAGGCAAGCCGACCGAAGCCGACGCATTGATCGAGGGCCTCGACACCACTCTCGCCGACACTGCCGCTGCGCATCCCGAATACGCCGGAAAGACCATTGCCGTCGTCAACTTCGACACCGACGCCAGCAACGTCAACGTGTACCTCCCGACGGATCCCCGTGTGCAGGTGTTGAACGAACTCGGGTTTGTCAACGCTCCTGGCGTCGAAAAGCTCGGCGCTGCCAATGCCGGTGGGTCGTTCTTCACGACGCTCTCCTACGAGAACATCGCCGACATCGACGCCGACGTGATTGTCGGCTTCACCGACGGAACCACCGACCCGGCAAGCATTCCCGCGGTCAGCGCACTCGACGCCGTCAAGCGCGGATCGACGGTCTTCCTCAGCGACACCAGAGTCATCGGCGGCCTCAGCAACGTCAACGTACTGAGCACCCCGTGGGTCCTCGACCAGATAACGCCGTCGTTGACGGAAGCTGCCAACCGCGTCGGCTGACAGTAAGTAACCCCCGCTTGTCGGTGTCACGACCTAGGCTCTGCGCATGCCTGAACTTGCTACTTCCGTGACCAGAGTTGTCAATGCACCCGTGGACACCGTGTGGCAGGTCGTCACCGACCTCGACGGCGCGGTCGACACCCTCACCGGCGTAACCCGTATCGAACGGCTTGCCGGTGAGGGGTACGCCGTGGGCACCAGGTGGCGTGAAACCCGCAAGCTGATGGGCAAGGAAGCATCCGAGGAAATGTGGGTCGTGGAGGTCGAGGCGCCCATTCGCACTGTGGTGAAAGCACATTCGAATGGCATGGACTACACGTCCGGATTCACGCTGAAGCCCGCACCCGGCGGCACGCTCCTCGAAATGAACTTCGCCGGCGTTTCCGAAGCCCAGTCGGCCGTGTCCAAAGTCCTCGGTGCTGTATTCGGGCGCCTCGGGCTTCGAATCACCCGAAAGATGATGGCTGCGGATCTCGCGGACTTCGCCGCAAAGGCCGAACGGATCGCATCAACCTGACGCGCGATCCGCGTCGCCGATGAATGTCCCGAACAACTCAGGTGGATAACAAGACTCGACTAACCGCCAAATCGCGCGTGGTGGGCGTAGCGTCCAGAGTGCTTTTACACGCGGACGACGCAGCGGGGCATCGTTCACTTGGCCCGGAGGGGGCAGGAATGGCATTCAGCGGTACCACCGACAGTGGCGGTTCCGGCGCTACACGCGCCGCCGTCGGACATGCAGTTCTCTTTGCCGGCGCTGCCGCGCTCGGCGGATTCCTGTTCGGATACGACACAGCTGTCATCAACGGAGCCGTCGGAGCGATCCGCGACAAATACGACATCGGCGCAGGTGCCACCGGCCTGACCGTGTCCCTGACCCTGCTCGGCGCAGCCTTGGGCGCTTGGATAGCGGGGTCACTAGCTGATCGACTCGGTCGCATCCGCGTCATGCAGATCGCGGCAGTGCTCTTTGTTGTCGGCGCGGTCGGTTCGGCCGTTCCGTTCAGTGTCTACGACCTGACATTCTGGCGCATCGTCGGTGGCGTCGCTGTCGGTTTTGCGTCGGTGATCGCGCCGGCATACATCGCGGAGATCTCGCCGGCCGCTATCCGCGGCCGCCTCGGTTCGATGTATCAATTGGCCATCGTGCTCGGAATTGCGGTGTCACAGTTGGTCAACTACGCCCTGCAAGCCGCTGCCGGTGGCGCGCGCAATCAGATCGCGGGCCTCGAAGCCTGGCAGTGGATGCTGATGCTCGAGGCAGTACCTGCACTTCTGTATCTCGTGATGACCACCACGATCCCGGAGTCTCCGCGCTTCCTCGTCGCTCAAGGCAAGGATGATCGGGCACGCAAGATCATCTCCGACCTCGAAGGCGGCGACCATGACGCCGTCACCGGCCGGATGAACGAAATTCGCGAGTCTCTCAAACTCAAGCAGGCCAAAACCACTGTGCGCGAGCTCTTTTCGAAACGACTCGGTGTCTCGTACCTGGTCTGGCTCGGCATCGCCTTGGCAGCACTCCAGCAGCTGGTCGGAATCAACGTCATCTTCTATTACTCCAGCACGCTGTGGCAGGCCGTCGGATTCGGCGCAGACCGCTCGCTCCTGATCAGCGTCGTCAGTGCGCTGGTCAACATCGTCGGCACCTTCGTCGCGATTGCCGTCATCGACCGCGTCGGACGAAAGCCGTTGCTGCTGGTCGGTTCCGCCGGTATGGCAATCTCACTCGGCACCGCGGCTATCTGTTTCCATTCGGCAACAGTGACAAAGAACGAGATCGGCGAATCCGTCGCGACCCTCAGCGGCGCCAACGCCACCATCGCCCTCATCGGTGCAAACGCGTTTGTGTTCTTCTTCGCGCTGTCATGGGGACCTGTCGTCTGGGTCCTCATCTCCGAGATGTTCCCCAACCGTGTGCGCGCCACCGCAGTCGGTCTCGCCACTGCAGCAAACTGGGTCGCCAACTTCCTGGTGTCCTGGACCTTCCCGTCGCTGGCCGATTGGAATCTGTCGCTCACCTACGGCGGCTACGCGGTAATGGCACTGCTGTCCCTGTTCGTGGTGCTGAGATTCGTAAAGGAAACTCGAGGCAGCACACTCGAATCCGTGCAGTAAGTGCAGCACCAGCGCATATACGTATCGGCACTGCTGGGAAGCAATTTCCAGCAGTGCCGATCTGTATGAAGCGCTACTCAGCCTTGGGCGGGAGCGTCGCCACGTGCAGGCGCATCCCCGTTAACGTGAACCGCGGAGCCACCCATGCTGGCCACCCAACCGGTGATCTTCAGGGACAGATCCTGCGCCGTCAGACCCAGTTCCTGATGGATGGCTTCACGGGAGGCGTGATCCAGGAACTGCTGCGGCACACCCATGTCGCGGCACGCGGTGTGAACACCCGCAGCCCGCAACGCTGCGGAAACCGTCGATCCAATACCGCCGTGCACCCCGCCGTCTTCGAGGGTGACAACCAGCGCGAACTTGTCGGCAATCTTGACCAGCGTGTCCGAGACGGGCAGAACCCAACGCGGATCGACGACAGTCACCGCGATGCCCTGCTTGTCGAGACGATCGGCGATCGCGAGGGCCAAGGAGGCAAATGGTCCGACGGCAACGAGGAGCACATCGCCGCGATCGCCGTCGGATTCACGAAGCACGTCAATTCCGTCGAGCCGCTTGATCGCCGGAATCCCCTCGGGGACAGCACCTTTCGGGAACCGGACGACGGTGGGACCGTCGTCGACCTTGAGTGCTTCGTCCAATTCTTCACGGAGCGTGACGGCGTCACGTGGAGCCGCAACACGAATTCCGGGAATGATGCCGAGCAGGGACAGGTCCCAAACACCGTTGTGGCTGGCGCCGTCGACCCCGGTGACGCCGGCACGGTCGAGAACTACCGTGACCGGCTGCTTCAGGAGCGCAACATCCATGAGCAGCTGATCGAAGGCACGGTTGAGGAAGGTCGCGTAAATAGCGACCACCGGGTGCAATCCGCCGAGCGCCAATCCAGCTGCCGACGTCATCGCATGCTGCTCCGCGATACCGACGTCGAACATGCGGTCGGGGAACTTCTCCGCGAACGCGGCCAGGCCTGTCGGGCCGGCCATCGCGGCTGTGATCGCCACGATGTCCTCGCGGCGCGAAGCCTGCTCGATCAACTCGGCGGAGAAAACTGATGTCCAGTCGAGTGCCGGCGTCTTGTCGGAGCGACCGGTCACGGGGTCGATGACCCCGGTTGCGTGCATCTGATCCGCGATGTCGTTCTCGGCGTGCGCGTAACCGTTGCCTTTGCGGGTGACGGCATGAACGATCACCGGTCCGCCGTATGCCTTGGCCCGGCGCAACGCCGATTCCATGGCCTGCTCGTCATGGCCGTCGACAGGGCCGAGGTACTTGATGCCGAGGTCGGTGAACATGACCTGCGGGCTGACCGCGTCCTTGAGACCGGCTTTCATTCCGTGCAGCACCGAGTAAGCAGCGCGACCCACCCAGGGAAGCTTCTTGACCATCCTGCGACCGTTGTCGAGGGCCCGCTCGTAGCTCGGGGCGGTACGCAACGCAGAAAGGTGATCGGCGAGTCCGCCGATGGTGGGCGCGTACGAACGACCGTTGTCGTTGACGACGATCACCACCGAGCGATCCTTGCCGGCCGCGATGTTGTTGAGGGCTTCCCAACACATACCGCCGGTGAGCGCACCGTCACCGACAACGGCGACAACGTGTCGATCTTGACCGGTCAGCGCAAACGCCTTGGCCAAACCGTCGGCATAAGACAGTGCAGCTGACGCGTGGGAGGACTCGACCCAGTCGTGCTCACTTTCGGCCCGGCAGGGATATCCCGACAAACCACCCTGCTTGCGCAAGGTCTCGAACTGATCCTTGCGTCCGGTCAGGATCTTGTGGACATACGCCTGATGCCCAGTGTCGAAGATGATGGCATCTTGCGGAGAATCGAAAATTCGATGCAGGGCAAGGGTCAGCTCGACAACCCCGAGATTGGGGCCGAGGTGACCACCGGTGGCAGCGACCTTCTGCACCAGGAACTCACGAATCTCGTCAGCCAACTCCGAAACCTCGGCGTGGCTCAACTGACGCAGATCGTCAGGACCTTGAATGCGGGCAAGAACACCCAACGAGATCGCTCCTTCCGTGCTTCACAGCTGCACCGGTGCGCGCCGCGGCTGTCTGTACGACAGTTCTGTCAGTCTACGGAGCGACTCAGCGAACCGACACGCGGACTCGGCGGTATTCACCTATAACTTCGAGTTACAGCACCACCGGGGCGGCGGTCCGTGACTGCAATCACAGACAAAACGGATGGCCGGTCTTGTAGATATCCGCTCGGCGACCACAAATTGTCGAACTCGTCCGCCTACAGTCATCCTATGGGAAACGTGGTTGACGATCTGATCGCCCGAGTCTTCGACGACGTCCGATCACTCGATGCCGGAGAAGTCGCCGACTACATACCCGAACTTGCTGCCGTCGCCCCCGATTCGTTCGGGATCTGCCTCGCCACCATCGACGGATACGTCTACGAAATCGGCGATTCCCGACATCCATTCACGATCCAGTCGATCTCCAAGCCGTTCACGTACGCACTCGCTCTCGCTGATCGCGGTGCCGAGGCCGTCGACGCCAAGATCGACGTCGAACCGTCCGGTGAGCCGTTCAACGAGATCAGCCTCGATCCCCTCACCGAGCGACCACGGAATCCGATGATCAACGCGGGCGCGATCACCGCGGCCTCGCTGGTGACGGGTGCAGATCAAGCAACCCGCTTCGAACGAATTCGCGCAGCATATTCGCGTTACGCAGGCCGGGAGTTGCCGTTCAACGAAGCCGTCTACGAATCCGAAGCGCGCACCGGACATCGCAATCGCGCGATCGGACACATGCTGCGCTCGTTCGATGTGATCTCCGGCGACCCCAACGACGCCGTCGACCTGTACTTCCGTCAATGCTCCATCGACGTGACGTGCCGCGACCTGAGCCTGATGGCCGCGACGATGGCCAACAACGGCGTCAATCCGTTGACCCGCGAGCGCGCACTCACCGCCGTCGGCGTCGAACAGGTCCTCAGCGTCATGTCGACGTGTGGAATGTACGACGGCGCCGGGAAGTGGCTGGTCGAAGCGGGGTTACCCGCCAAGAGTGGCGTCGGCGGCGGCGTCATGGCAGTTCTTCCCGGGCAGATCGGGATCGCCGTCTACTCCCCCAGACTCGATGCTCACGGAAACAGCGTTCGTGGTGTGGCCGCGGCAAAGGCTCTGTCCAAGGAGTTGGAACTTCACTTCCTCCATGTGACGCGGGCGTCGAGGTCGTCGATCCGCGCGCGATACAACGTGACTCAGGCTCCTTCCCGAGTCAGGCGCACACCCACCGAACAGGCTGTTCTCGAAGACGTGGGCAAGCGGAGCCGGATCTACGAACTGCACGGCGATCTCCTGTTCACCGGCGCGGAGTCCGCCGTGCGCGAGATCGGTTCGGTGGACGAAGGACTCGAAGTGGTCGTGATCGACGTACGACGTGTCGACGACGCCAGCGACGTGGCGATTCGCATGATCACGGCTCTGCGGACCCAACTGGCCGACAAGGGTTGCGCCGTGGCATTGGTGGATCCGAGCGGGCTTCTCGGACAGGCAAGTTCGAGCATCAATCCCGCGCAACGCGGCGGACGGGTTTTTGCCGACCTCGACGCGGCGATGGCGTGGTGCGAGGACGCTCTCCTGACGCTCCACTGCTCACAGCAGCGTCAGCCGGCGAGCATGTCGATCGAGGATCACCCCGTCCTCGACGCGTTGTCACCGAAACAGGTGTCTGCCTTCGTGTCTCAGCTCGAGAGCCGAACGTATGCCAGGGGCGAAACTATCGCCCGCCGCGGTGATGCGGCGTCAGGGTTCTATTTGATTCTGCAAGGACAGGTCAGCACGACGTTCACCGACGTTCAAGGCCTCACGCACCGGATCGCGACGTTGTCCGCCGGAATGACGTTCGGCGAGATGACGATGTTCCTGAACTCCCGCTTCCTCAACGACGTCCGGGCCGACACCACTGTGGTTGTGGCTGTCCTCACGACTGCGCGGTACAACGAACTGACCTCTGCGGCACCGGAACTCAAACTTGCGCTGCTCGAGAGCCTGGCATCGGGCGCGTACGAACAACTCGACATGACCTTGCGCAGCGTTATCGGCGCAGGACGCATCTGATCGGAGAAGCCCCATGACCTTCACTCATTCGGAACAGTCGGACGCGACCAGCGTGACGGTCAGTGGAATCGGCCGCGCAACAGCCACTCCCGACATTGCCCGGTTGTCGATTGGCATCTCGGTGACAGACCCGGCAGTTGCCGACGCGTTCGGTGCCCTGGCCAGGCACTCGACCGCATTGACGGACGTACTGCACGCACACGGCATCCGCGGAGCCGACCTCGTGACAACAGGATTGAGCATCCACCCGCAGACTCAGTGGGTGGACGGCGGCCGAGCAGAAACCACCGGTTTCACTGCGTCGACGACATTTCGAATAGTAGTGCGCGAGTTGAGTGCGAACAGCTCGCATTCTCCCGCCGCCGTTATCGCTGATTGTGTGTCCGCCTCCGGCGACGCGATCCGACTCGACAGCGTGGCATTCGACCTCGAGGATCGAACGGCGCTGGCCGAGCTCGCCCGCGAATCTGCCTGGGCGTCAGCACAATCAAAAGCCGCACAGTTCGCGGCCCTGGCACGGAAAAATCTGGTCGACACCCTCGAGATTGTCGAGGGCGCCGACCAGATGGTCCCGGTGCACGGTGTATTTGCCGCGGCTCGGGCAGATTCTGCTCCGCTAGCCGTCGAACACGGTGAGATCGAGGAAACGATCTCGATCCGTGTTCGATGGTCTATGGCGTGATCAGCGTGAAGCCGACTTTTCGAGGTTGACCTCGTCCGCCTCGGGTACAACGATGTCGATCGTGGTCCGCAGTGCCCGGTTCGGGATGAAGGAAACCGCTACCAAGGTGACGATGGCAACAACGGCTGCGACCAGGAAGATGCGTCCCGTTGCGTCGCCGTACGCGAATCGAACGATCTGTCCGACGAAGTCGGGCATGTTGTTCAGGTCGAGTCCGTCCTGCAAGCTCTTGCCTGCAACCATCTGCTGCTCGGGCGGCAGTGCGGACACGGATTCCTTGGTCAGGGTGCCGACGCGACTTGCCAGGATGGAACCCAGTACCGACACGCCGATCGCACCACCGAAGGTACGGAAGAACGCAACGATACTGCTTGCCGCGCCGATGTTTTCGACGCTGACAGTGTTCTGGACCGCGAGCACGATGTTCTGCATCAGCATGCCGGTACCCAAACCGACGATGGCCATGAAGATTCCGATGGTCCACAGGTTGGTCGCGTGGTCGATCGTCGAGAGCAGACCGAAACCGATGAGCAGCAGCACTGCGCCGGAAACAACGAACGGCTTCCACTGACCGAATTTGGTGATCATCTGACCCGAGCCGACCGAGGCGACGAGCATGCCTGCCACCATGGGGATGGTGAGCAGTCCGGCTGCCGTCGGATCGAAACCGCGAGCTGTCTGGAAGTACTGCGTCAGGAAGGTCGTCGCACCGAACAGGCCGACACCCACTGCGACCGACGCGATGATTGCCAACGCGGTGGTGCGCTCGGTGATGATCTTGATCGGCAGGATCGGATCCTTGACCTTGGATTCGACGAACATCGTCAGAGCCAGCAAGGCAAGTCCGCCGAAGACGAAGTACAGCGACTGCATCGAGAACCAGGCGTAGTAGTCATCCTGACCGGCGAAGGAAACCCAGATCAGCAGAACGCTGACACCGGCGGTGAGCAAGGTGGCACCCAACCAGTCGATGGAGACGTTTTCCTTCTTCTCGGTCTCGATGTGCAATGTGCGCTGCAGGAGGAACAGTGCGATGACTGCCAACGGAACACACACGTAGAAGCACCAGCGCCAACCGACCGTGTCGACGATGACACCGCCGAGAACGGGTCCACCGGACATCGAGACAGCCATGGCAGCACCCATGTAGCCGGAGTACCGACCACGATCACGCGGCGGAATGATGGAGCCGATGATGGCCACGACGAGGGCAGTCAAACCACCCATGCCGATGCCCTGAATCACGCGGGCGCCAAGAAGCAGCGGCACGTTATGCGCTGCGCCGGCGATGATGGAACCGACCACGAAGATCACGATCGACGTCTGGACCAGCAACTTCTTGTTGAAGAGGTCAGACAATTTGCCCCAGATGGGCGTCGACGCGGCCGTCGCGAGCAGTGCCGCCGTGATGATCCAGGCGTACTGCGTCTGCGTTCCGTGCAATTCACCGATGATGGTCGGGAGAGCCGTCGAGACGATGGTGCTGCTCAGCAGCGCGGTAAAGAGTGCCGCGATGAGTCCGGTGAGGACTTTCAAAATTTCGCTGTGCGTCATCGCACCGCTCTCGGTACTAGCCCGAGTTTCTCCAACTGTGGCTGACATGTGCTTATCTCCCAATAGTTTCTACGCCCGCGACCGGCAAGGCCGGGTGCGGGACTGCAGGTGAGGCCTGACGATGGAGCGCTGCGCCGAACGTCTCGTTGAGACGTTGTAGCGATGACACTGCGGCCATGGCCTCTTCCTGGCTCCAGTCTTCGAGCATGCTGCGCAATCGCGCCGCTCGCCGTTGTTTCGTTTCCTCGAGAACGCTGTGCCCCTCGTCCGAGACCCGGATTCGGAACGCTCGCTTGTCTGCGGGGTCGGGACTTCGCTCGACATACCCGGCATCCACGAGATCGGACATCTGCCGACTGAGCGAGGACTGGCTGACACAGAGGTCTACTGCCAGCTCGTTCTGTCTGCACTCCCCTTTGGCTGCCAGCATGAACAACACACTGATCAGCGCCGGGGGCAACACGCTTTCAGCGCTGTGCGTCACCACGGCCCGCAAGGATCTGCCGAACAGGAAAACCGTGTCGACAAGAGCTTGGGCCGTATCCGGCTGCACTGACATTGAGAACCCCTGACAACGATCTACGCGAAAACTACTTGCAGAACGCAACTATACATTTAGTTGCATAGCTCAAGCAACCTCTGGCGACGCGATAAGGGTCACACCCGATTCGGGAATCAGCTAACCGACAGCGATCAGACCCTGACAGTACTCAACGCTCGAGCAGAGCTATGCATTCCACATGATGTGTTTGGGGAAAGGCGTCGAAGGCACGGAGTCCACCGATGCGGAATCCCTGCTCGAGATACAGACCGATATCCCGGCCGAACGATGCCGGATCACACCCGATATGAATCACACGTTCGGTGCCGGTCGACGCGATCGCCTCCACCACCGGTCGGCCGGCGCCCGCTCGCGGCGGATCGAGAACAATCACACCCGGCGCGGAAGACAATGACGCGCTTGCGACGATCTTCTCCACCCGGTCAGTGTGGAATCGGACCTGCTCCAGATCGGACAACGCTGCCCGGCCGTCCGATGTTGCCCGCGCCGACAACTCCACGGATTCCACGACGCCATCCGGTCCGACAAGATCGGCCAGTACCGCCGCGAACACTCCGACCCCGCCGTACAGATCCCACGCGGTAGCACCGGAGCCGACGCCGGACCAGTCCCGCACAACCTCTGAATATGCTTGCGCGGCACCACGATGCGCCTGCCAGAAGCCCGTCGCGGACAATTCCCACTCGCGGGTTCCCACGCGCTCACGCACGGTGTCATTACCGATCGCAACACGAGTTTTCCGCGGGCCGCTGCTCGCAGCACGGCGAGCCGTCGCCCCGCGCCGACCGGGCGCACGGCGCCCCGCCTTCGCGATGGTGGGCGCACTGATCTCGACCACATGCCTGGCACCGGCGGCGTCGAGGACCACCTGCAGTTCACTGCCCGGAGACCACTGATCTCCGGCCAATCCGTCGTAGGCACGTTCCTCGATCTGGGTGCATCGCAGGTCCGTGACAATGCGATTGCTACGAAACGCGTGGTACCCCGCCTCACCGTTTCGGTCGACGGCGAGCCGAACGCGAGTCCGCCACCCGGTGCCGTCGCCGGTGCCCGGCAGTTCCTCAACCTGCACGTCGCGTTCGACGCCGGCCAGTCTCTGCAATTGCTCGGCCACCACCAGAGATTTCATCTCTCGCTGGATCTGCAGATCGGCATGCGAGTAGTCGCAGCAACCTGCTCCTCCGGGTCCGGCGATAGGGCACGTCGGGTCGATCCGATGCGGCGACGCCTCGAGAATGGATACCGCGTCGGCGCGCGCAAACGATCCGCCCTTGTCCTCGGTAACGCGAACCAGTGCCCGCTCCCCTGGCAAGCCGTGACGGACGAACACCACACGCCCCTCGTGGCGGGCAACAACAAACCCGCCGTGACCGGGCTTGCCCAGTTCGGCCTCGAAGGTCTGCCCGGTCCAATTCTCACTCAACGAACTACGCCTGCCGTTCCATTTTCTTGATCAATCATTTTTCTCCGGCGTCGTAACCACGACGAGTAGCGCCGGCTGTCTTCTCGATATCGAGGGGTTTGGCCTTTGCCGACGAACTCAACTGCCACGGAACACTCGTCACCATGACGCCGGGCTGGAAGAGCAAACGGCTCTTGAGTCGCAATGCGCTCTGGTTGTGCAGGATCTGCTCCCACCAATGGCCGACCACGTACTCGGGGATGAACACGGTGACCACGTCACGGGGTGCGTCACGTCGCACTCGCTTGACGTAGTCGAGAACCGGCTTCGTAATTTCGCGGTACGGCGACTCGATCACCTTGAGCGGCACAGTCACGTCGCTCTTCTCCCACTGCCGAACGAGCGCGCGGGTGTCAGGTTCGTCGACGTTGACGGTGATTGCCTCGAGCGTGTCCGGTCGTGTTGCTCGCGCATAGGCCAGGGCGCGCATCGTCGGCATGTGCAGCTTCGAGACAAGCACGATCGAGTGCGTGCGGCTGGGAAGCACACCGTCCCACTCCTGCTCCTCGAGTTCGGCGGCAACGCTGTCGTAGTGGCGTCTGATCAGCTTCATCACGCCGAAGATGGCCACCATCGCGACGATTGCGATCCAGGCACCCGCTGCGAACTTGGTGATCAGAACGATGATCAGCACGGCACCGGTCATCGCGAGACCGATCGAGTTGATGACCCGCGACCGCTGCATACGAGCGCGCTGCGCCTTGTCCGTCTCGGACTTCAGGTGGCGCGTCCAGTGCTTGATCATGCCGGTCTGACTGAGCACGAACGAGACGAAGACACCGACGATGTACAGCTGGATCAGCTTGGTGACCTCAGCGCCGAAGATGACCACAAACGCGATTGCTGCAGCCGACAGGAACAAAATGCCGTTGCTGAATGCCAGGCGGTCGCCGCGAGTGTGCAACTGACGCGGCAGATAGCGATCCTGAGCCAGGATGGATGCGAGGACGGGGAATCCGTTGAACGCGGTGTTCGCTGCCAGCACGAGGATCAGCGCGGTGACAATCGCGATGAAGAAGAATCCGATCGGGAATCCGTTGAACACAGCTTCGGCGATCTGCGCGATCAGTGTCTTCTGGTGGTAACCCTCAGGAGCGCCGACCAGCTGTTCTGCCGGATTGTGGGCGTAGACGATGCCGATCTTCTGAGCCAGGATGATGATGCCCATCAGCAAGACGATGGCGATCGAACCGAGCAGCAGCAAGGTCGTGGCAGCATTGCGCGACTTCGGCTTCTGGAAGGCCGGCACACCGTTGCTGATTGCCTCGACGCCGGTCAGCGCGGCACAACCCGAGGAAAACGCGCGCGCGATCAGGAACGCGAAGGCAATTCCGTACAGATGCGAGTCCTCGGCATTGAGTGTGAACGACGACGATTCCGCGTGAACATCTTCACCGAGCACGTAGATCCGGAAGAACCCCCACGCCAACATCAAGAACATCCCGACGATGAAGGCGTAGGTCGGAATCGCGAATGCAGTTCCCGACTCCCGGATGCCGCGTAGGTTCACCGCCGTCAGCAGGACGATCGCCGCCACCGCGAACAACACCTTGTGCTGAGCCACGAACGGCAGTGCCGAACCGATGTTGGACGCCGCTGACGAGATCGATACAGCAACAGTGAGCACGTAGTCGACCATCAGCGCGCTGCCCACGGTCAAGCCCGCTGTCGGCCCGAGATTGACCGTCGCCACCTCGTAGTCACCACCACCGGACGGATACGCGTGGACGTTCTGGCGGTAGCTCGCCACCACGACAGCCATCACGATGGCGACCGACAGGCCGATCCACGGCGTGTAGGCGTACGCCGAAATGCCCGCAACGGAGAGAACCAGGAAGATTTCTTCGGGGGCATAGGCAACGGACGACATGGCGTCGGACGCGAACACAGGGAGCGCAATCCGCTTGGGTAGCAGCGTGTGCCCGAGTTTGTCACTTCGGAACGGCCGGCCGAGCAAGAGCCGCTTGGTCGCGGTCGAGAGCTTAGACACGTCCAAAGCGTAAGCCGTCGAGCCTGAAATGGAGTCATCCGCCGTAGAACTGCACCGTCATCCCCGCAATCACAACGGAATTGCGCCAGTCGAGACTTGCTCTTCCCGCTCAGCGATGTACGGTTCGTTTCGGCGTGCAATCGCGTCGAAAGTCCATGAACGGAGTAGGTCGTGTATGTCGTCATCATGGGATGCGGTCGTGTGGGATCTTCCCTCGCCGCGTCCCTGACCAGGATCGGACACGAAGTTGCGGTCATCGACCGCGATCAGAGTGCATTTCTGCGTCTCGACCATGATTTCCCGGGAACCACAGTCCTCGGCATGGGTTTCGACCGCGACGTACTGATTCGATCAGGCATCGAGCGCGCCGACGCCTTCGCGGCAGTCTCGTCGGGTGATAATTCCAACATCATCGCGGCCCGGGTCGCGCGCGAGACTTTTGGTGTCGAACGCGTCGTCGCACGAATCTACGACGCGAAGCGCGCCGCTGTGTACGAGCGCCTCGGCATCCCCACCGTGGCAACAGTTCCATGGTCGACCGACCGGTTCCTGCACACGTTGACCAAGGAAAGCCAGACGGCAAAGTGGCGCGATCCGTCGGGAAACGTCGCGATCACCGAACTTGCGCTACACGAGGATTGGGCCGGTAAATCCATCTCGGTTCTCGAAGGCGCGACCAATTCCCGGGTGGCATTCATCATCCGCTTCGGTACCGGCGTTCTCCCCGATCGCAAGACCGTCATCCAAGCCGACGACCAGGTGTACATCGCAGCGGTGTCCGGCACCGTCGCCGAAGCGATCGCACTTGCCGGCAATCCGCCTCCGAGCGACGACTGAGGCGGCTGCTATGCACACGTCACACCCGACCGCACTGCCCGAAAACATGATGCACCACAACGTGATTGGAAGTTCCAGGTGAAGGTCGCCATCGCCGGCGCAGGTGCCGTAGGTCGCTCCATTGCGCGCGAGCTGATTCGCAGTAACCACGACGTCATGCTGATCGAACGCAAGATCGAACACGTCGAACCCGAGTCAGTGCCCGAAGCCACCTGGGTACATGCCGATGCCTGTGAGCTCAGCCGACTCGAGGAGGCCTCGCTGGAGGAGTACGAGGTGGTGATCTCCGCAACCGGTGACGACAAAGCCAACCTCGTACTGAGCTTGCTCGCAAAAACGGAATTCGGCGTGCGCCGCGTTGTCGCCCGCGTCAACGATCCGCGAAACGAATGGCTGTTCGACGAGTCGTGGGGCGTCGACGTCGCCGTTTCCACCCCCCGGATGCTGGCATCGCTGGTCGAAGAGGCCGTCTCGGTCGGCGACTTGGTCAAACTCATGACTCTGCGTCAGGGGCAGGCCAACCTCGTCGAGATCACCCTGCCGGACAACACTCCCCTCGCCGGCAAGCCCGTCAAGCGGCTCGAACTCCCCCGAGACTGCGCGCTCGTGACGATCCTGCGCGGAGGCCGCGTCATCGTTCCCGAACTCGACGACCCGATCGAAGGCGGCGACGAACTTCTTTTCGTCGCGGCTATCGACACCGAGGACCAGCTCCGAACGGCGCTGCGTCTCGACGCCTGACAACGAGCCTCGACGCCTGACACCGACATCACACAACGAAAGGGATAATCATGGCCGCTGCACCCGAAAATACCGTTGTCGTCGACAATCCGGCTCAGAGCCGCTTCGAGATTCACGTCGACGGCGAGCTTGCCGGGATCGAGGACTACACCACTGCCGGCGACGTGCTCTCGTTCAATCACACCGAGATCTATCCCCGTTTCGAGGGATTCGGATTGGCAGCAATCCTGGTGAGCGGCGCACTCGACCAACTGCGATCACGCGGGCTGAAAGTACACCCGGTGTGCCCGTACGTCGTGAAGTTCGTCGGCAAGCACCCCGAGTATCAGGATCTGGTCAGCTGACGTCGCGCTGATCCGGCTGATCGCCTGGCTCCTCGCCTACCGCTTCGATATCGCTCTCGGTAGGCGGGGGCTCGACAATCCGATCTGCCTTGCGCACAGCCCAAATGGTGACCACAAACGCCAGGCCGGCGAGCGGCCACCCCATCGCGATACGTGCCACCGCGAGCCAACCCGTGTGATCTGTGTCGTACAACTGCGACTGCACGACGTACCGGGCGCCGAACACCAACGCCCATGCCGCGGTAGCGATGTCGTAAGCCCGCACCGCGCCTTTGTGTCGACGCCACAGGTTGCCGTGACCGTTGAGAAAACCCCAGATGATGCCGACCAGGGGCCAGCGAATCAGTATCGACACTACAAATGCGGCACCATAGGCGAGGCTCGTGTAGATCCCGAAGAGGAAGTAGCCCTTCGCATCTCCGGTGCGGTGTGCGATGAACGCCGATACGGCGACACCGAGAACGCCTGAAATTGCCGGCTGGATCGACTCTTTACGGAAGACGCGCCACGCTGCGATAAGCACGGCCACGCCCACTGCCGCCCAGATGGCAGCGGTGAGGTTCCAGATGCTGTTGACCGGAACAAAGATCAGAATCGGCAGCGACGTGTAGACGAGACCACTCACTCCACCGAGTTGGTCCATCACCGATTGCTGTTTGGGTTCGCTCACCTGTCGAGGGTGCCACACGCGCCGCGTTATGCGGCAAATGCGCTGTGTCTGGTCCTACGGCTGCGGCTACTCGCCGCGCAGCTCGTAGTACGGATTGAAGATTGCCTTGCGCCCGTCCCGCTCGCCGACGCGGCCGCGGATCAGGATGGTCTTGCCGGTCTCGATGCCCGGAATGCGGCGTCGGCCGATCCAGACGAGGTTGATGACCTCGGTGCCGTCGAAGAATTCCGCTTCGATACTGGCATTGCCCGACTTCGGACACGCGTCGACGCTACGGAGTCGACCCTCCATCGTGACTTCTTCACCGCGCCGACAGTCGCATGCTTTCCGGCCTCCCACGGCCTCGATGGACTCGGTCATTTCCTGTGCATCCAACTGATCGACATCCTCGGTGAGGCGACGAGTCAGTCGGCGAAAATATCCTGCGGCGGCGGGTGCCATTGCGCGCTCCTGCGAACAAATGTGACGCACGGGTTTCGCGTCACGGAAGGGCTGTGTGTTCGCCACTGTAGCCCCATTACGAGCGGGTAACCACACCGGTCGATCGGCGATCTCGGGGCACCAGGCAAGATCAGGTAATGGCGCTCACACATTCACCGTCCGTTGCCGTCGTTCTCCCTGGTACGGGCTCTGACGCACACTTCGTGGACCACGCGTTCCGCGGGCCGCTCAGCGCTCGAAGTGTGCGCACCGTCGCAATCGAACCGGACCCTCGGCGTGTCGTCGGCAGCTACCTCGACGCGATGGATGCCGCAGCCACCGAATACGGGAAAATCCTTGTCGGTGGTGTGTCCATCGGTGCTGCCGTCGCCCTGCAGTGGGCAGCGCTCAATCCGGACAAGACGTCGGGAGTATTGGCGGCGTTGCCACCGTGGACCGGAGCACCCGATCACGCACCGGCAGCGGCGAGCGCACGGTTCACCTCGTCACAGCTGCGCAGCGAAGGTCTGGAATCGGTCATTGCAGCGATGCTCGCCTCCAGCCCGGCCTGGCTGGGACGCGAACTGGAACGTTCGTGGCGTTCGCAGTGGCCGGATCTGCCGGCGGCTCTCGACGAAGCCGCGACGTATTGCTCGCTGACCGAACCAGCTCTTACGGAGATCGACGTTCCGGTCGGAATCGCGATAGCGCTCGACGATCCGGTTCATCCGGCGACCGTCGGCTACGAATGGGCGGCCGCGCTCCCCCGCGCCGAAGTGGGCACACTCGAGCTCGACCAGATCGGCCACGACGCCGCGATACTCGGGGCCACCTGCCTCAAGGCGCTCACGGCGGCCGGATTCTCTCAACCGCCGCGAGCGCCTGAAGTAAACGTGAGTTACTGACCCAATTGCTGCATGGCAGAACCGGATTCGCCCCGGCGCTGCGGCGGGACCGGCTGCGTGGGCGGCTGTTGCTGCACCTGCTGGCTCGCAGCGATCTGCTGATCGACTTGTTGCTGAGCTGCGGCCTGCTGCTGCGCGACCATCTGCTGCTCATGCGCGGCAGCGAGCTGCTCGGCCAACGCCTGCGGCAGCACCACCGGCAGCGGAGTCCGCACCGGATGTGGCTCCGCTCCGCGATTGACGACGGTATCGCGCAGAATGTCGCGCGCAATAGCAACCAGCGGCGCGCCGGCGGCTGTCGATCCACTGGGACCGGCCACAACACACCGAACCATCCACCGCGGACCGTCGACACCGATGAAACGCAAATCCATGGCAGCGGTCTCCGCGACCAGTTCGCGACCCCACGGACCGTTCTCGATGCTGACCGGCGAATTGTCGTCTCGCAAGGACTGCGCCAGTTCGGCGACAACCTCACGCCACTGGCCAGGCGATTTCGGTGCCGCGTAGGCGGCGACAGTGACCCGTCCGTGTTCGGTGACCAGGTGCACGGCCTGGGGTGACCCGTTTGGCGCCATCTCCACCTGCAGTTGGCCGCCAGGAGGCATCGGAACCAGAACAGAACCGAGATCGAGTCGCTGACCGTTCCGACCGGCAGTCGGATCGTCGGACTCGATGTCCGCGATGTCGTACGGGCCCTCGGACTCTTCGCTCACCGTGTCATCTGCGTCGTCGGATTCGTCGACCTGGTCGACATCCTCGTCCTCGAAGAAACCTGTCGGTTCCTCGTCTACATCTGACTTCTTCTTACGTCCGAACATGTTTCAGACTCCCTCTACGACAGGACTCACACCTGCATCGGTGTCGAGTATCGCGTGTCCGCCGCTCGAACCATATCCACCGGTACCTCGGGCGGTGTCGTCGAGCGACTCCACTTCCTCGAATACCGGCAGTTCGACGCGCTGAACCACGAGCTGCGCAATTCGGTCGCCGCGACGAATCTCGACCGCTGTGTCCGGGTCGAGATTGATCAGACACACCTTGAGCTCGCCTCGATAACCTGCATCCACGGTGCCCGGCGCATTCACGATGGACAAACCCGATTTTGCAGCAAGTCCGGAACGCGGATGGATGAGTCCGACAGTGCCGACCGGCAAGGCAATCGCAATACCCGTACCAACGAGGGTACGGCGGCCGGGCTCGATAGTGACATCGCTGGTGGAGCACAGATCCACACCGGCATCACCGGGATGTGCACGCTGCGGAACCGGCAGGTCTGGGTCCAGTCGCTTCAAGGCGATGGAGAGATGATCGCTCACGTCGGCCAAGACTACTCGGCGCAGACCGGAGAGAGGACTACTGGGCGCGGAGCACCTAGAGGACCACTGCGCGAGACGGACTATCCTTGACTCGTGCCCGAAACATCTCGACCTGACGTCGCTACCACAGCCCCTGCGTCCACGACGCTCTATTCCGAGCGCCTCTGGCTGCCCATCGGGTGGTGGATCGCCGGAATCGCCGTGGCCGCGCTCCTGGCAGCGGAAGTCCACATGGGGCGCCCGGGCCTGGTGTCGCTGCTCGCGTACGTGGTGCTGCTACCCATCCCGATCTGGCTGTCGTTCTGGCTCAGCCGCACCCGCGTCGAGGTTGTCGAAACCGGCGGGGTCAAGGAATTGCATGTTGGCCGAGCGCACATTCCAGTGAATCTGATCTCACGCGCCGCTGCGGTACCTGCTTCGGCCAAGAGTGCCGCGATGGGTCGCCAGCTCGACCCGTCTGCTTTTGTCCAGCACCGACCGTGGGTCAAGACCATGGTCTTGATCGTCCTCGATGATCCGGAAGATCCGACGCCGTACTGGCTCGTGAGCTCACGTCGACCCGAAGCACTGGTCAAAGCTCTCAGCGAAGACTGAGCAAAGTAGTAGGCGGTCTCACGACCGCCTTGATCCCTCGGTCGACCCGAAGACATCGGGTCGACCGTCGGGACGCAATGTAAAGCTGCGAAGAACTATCAGGCTGCGCAGTCCATGCACACGAGCTGTCCGTTTGCATCGCTCGCCAGACGGCTGCGGTGATGCACCAGGAAGCAACTCGAACACGTGAACTCGTCGGCCTGCTTCGGAACGACCCGAACCGACAGCTCTTCGCCGGAAAGGTCTGCACCGGGCAGCTCGAAGGATTCTGCAGTGTCGGTCTCGTCGATATCGACGACAGCCGACTGCGCCTCGTTGCGCCGCGCCTTCAGCTCTTCGAGCGAATCCTCCGAAACCTCGTCGGACTCTGTACGCCTCGGTGCGTCGTAGTCAGTTGCCATGTCGCTTACCCCTCATCCTTCTCGTGTATCCCGGTCCCATGAACGCCTGGAATCCGGTAGATCCCGTCATGCGCATGGAAACCGCCGTGGCATGGAGATCATTCCCTGTCGCTGCACAACGTGGCAGCGGGTGGAAAAGTGCCCGGAAACTTCTCCCGAGAACGTGATCTGTGCCTCATTTGGTTGTCATTACGGCATGGAGCCGACGCCCAGTCGAACGACCTGGGCCGCCAGACAGTAGCCGAAGTCAGCACGAAAGTAGTAACCCATTCGGTCATTTCCGAAAAAAGTCTGCGAATCGTCACCAACTACACAGCATTTTGTGATCTTCGACCCCGAAAACTCCCCTGAAATCACCGCGGTATCACCGCAGCAGCACCGACGTATCAACTCGGCGAAATTCGGTTGACGGCCAGTCACCACACACCTGAACGGGATTGAACCGCGCGCCCTCTAAGGTAGGCACCGAACGTCACGCCCGCTCTGCTCGGCCTGACGACGAAGCTCCAACTCGTCCAGAAAGTCGAGGGATACCGTGGTTTCTCTGATCACCGAAGGCAGCGCGACCGACGACCGAGGTCGTCCGTTCCGGCGCCGACGCGTGTGGCCGGTCGTCGCGGTGTTCGCGGTACTCGCCGTCCTCGGCAGCGCGCTGTGGATCAAGATCCTCACGGCTGACGCAAAAATCAGCGATACGGTCGCCTGCAATCGCCCGCAGGCATCGTCCGATCCGGCCGCCCCACAACCGATGCCCCTCGGTTCGGTTGTGGACCGAACCACGCTGCTCGACGTGGAACCGGCGCCGCTGGCTGCGACCAAGGTTCGAGTCTTCAACGCCAACGGTGAAAGCGGTCAGGCCTCGCAGGTAGCCGCCCAGCTGAAGGACTACGGCTTTGCCAGCGCTCCAGACGTACAAGTGGGCAACGACCCGGTCTACGTTGATCAGAACATGCAATGCCAGGGCCAGATCCGCTTCGGGGAGAACGGAATCGCTGCGGCCAGTGCCGTGTGGCTGGTCGCTCCGTGTGCAGAACTGATCAGGGACGGCCGGACCGACGACACGGTCGATTTTGCGCTGGGCACGTACTTCAGCAAGGTCTCCCCCAACACCGATGCCGGCGAGGTGCTCCGCGCCCTCGCCGAGCAACCCGCGAATGCCGAAGCCGCGGCAATGGACATCGATCTCCTGAAGGCGGCGCGAACCGCTAGGTGCTGATCGGGCGGTCCGCACCGCATGCGGTGAGCATCGCCGCGAACTCGTCGGCGATCCCCGGGGCGCACGCGTAGACGATGTCGCCCGCCGCAGACGTCGAATTCGGGCCCGGAATGCAGATCACGGCACCGGCTTCCTCGGCGATCAACGAACCGGCAGCCCAATCCCATGGGCTCAGTCCGTGCTCGAAATGGGTATCGACGCGACCGGTCGCCACCATGCACAAATCCAGCGCCGCAGAACCGATCCGCCTGATGTCGCGCACCTGGGGCAAAATCTCCGCGATGAACCGCCCTTGTGCCTTGCGTCGCTGAGCGCCGTATCCGAAACCTGTAGCCACCAAAGCCATTGACAGCTCGGTCACCGGGTTGGCGGCGAGCTCACTGACCGCACCGTCCTCGGTGGTCATCGTGGCGCCGCCACCGCGGTGCGCCGAATACGTCGCCCCTGCAGACACATCGACTACCGCGCCGGCCACGGAAACTCCGTCGATCTGCACCGCTACCGACACCGCGAACGCCGGAACTCCGTAGAGGAAGTTCACAGTTCCGTCGATGGGATCGACAACCCAGCGGACCCCTACGACGTCGCCTGCGTCTCCGCCACCTTCCTCACCGAGAATCGAATCGTGCGGCCGCAGCGTCGCAAGCAGATCCCGGATCACCTGTTCCGTCTCGGTGTCGACGATCGTCACCGGGTCGGTCGGTGTGCTCTTGGCCGCAACGGTTCCGGCGTCGGAACCGTTCTCGCTCTCACCCGAACCGACGACGCCGAACACTTCCGGACGACGGGCGCGAACGTGCGCAGCAGCGCGTTCCGCGACGGCCACCGCCACCACTCTCAGTTCGGCAGGATCGAGCGAATCCGTGGACAACTCGGACAGGGAAATCTCTTGTGGGCGCACACCACCATCGCAACACATCCCTCGTTGCGCCGCACCACGCGTACCCAATCGGGTTAGTGTTTGATTCGGTCAGATCGCGACATTCGAATTCGAGCCCTCAGGAGCGCAGGACGATGACAACGACAGGTTTCGGAATCGATGTAGGCGGCAGTGGAGTCAAGGGCGCTCTCATCGATCTGAGCACCGGCGAGATGATCGGTGAGCGCATCAAGATCCTGACCCCGCAACCCTCGACTCCCGAGGCAATCGCCACGACTGTGACGCAGATCGTCGAGCAAGCCGGCTGGGCCGGACCGGTCGGCATCACCCTGCCGTCGGTCGTCACCGGTGGCGTCGCTCGCAGCGCCGCCAACATCGACAAGTCCTGGATCGGAACCGACGCTGTTGCACTGTTCGGAAAGGCTCTCGGCGGCCGGGCCGTCACCGTTCTGAACGACGCCGATGCCGCAGGTATCGCCGAAGACACCTACGGCGCCGGCAAGGACGCGTCCGGGGTTGTCATCTTGCTGACCTTCGGAACCGGCATCGGGTCGGCGATTCTGCACAACGGAGTTCTGTTGCCCAACACCGAGTTCGGCCACCTCCAAGTCGACGGCAAGGAAGCCGAACATCGAGCTGCGTCGTCGGTGAAGGAGAAAAAAGATCTGAGCTACAAGCACTGGGCCGTCGAGGTCTCGAAGGTGCTCACCACGATCGAGGATCTGACGTGGCCTGATTTGTTCATCGCCGGCGGCGGGATCAGTCGCAAACACGAGAAGTGGATTCCACTGCTGACCAACCGCACGCCAGTCGTTCCGGCCGCACTCCTGAACACCGCCGGAATCGCAGGCGCCGCCCTCGCCGCATCAAAAATTTAGGGTGATTCCGCTGGCGATGGGCCGAGCGAAAAGGTGAAACAAGGGGTTAATCCGGTCCGAAAAAAGCCGTTAACGCCCGTCGTGACGTAAGAGTTTCCTGAGAGTCGTTACAATGGTGGAGTCCGGCTGCGCGCCGGCCACAACCATTGACCTCTCCGCCGGATCACCACTCTGGCGTGACGCCGCACGACACCGTCACGAAAGGGCGTACGTGGCAGCCACCGATACACGTCAGACTGCTGATTCTCCATCAGAGTCAGAGCCACAATCTTCAGCCGTGGAGGCGGCCACCGTCACAGCTCCGGCCGCCAAGAAGGCACCGGCGAAGAAGGCCCCCGCCAAGAAGGCAGCAGCTAAGAAGGCCCCCGCCAAGAAAGCTCCGGCGAAGAAGGCCGCAGCAAAGAAGGCAGGCCCCAAGAAGGCCGGGGATCCTGATGTAGAAGACGGCGACGTCGAGTTGGAAGACATCGACATCACGGACGGAGACCTCGAAGAGGTCGAGGTCGTCGCAGTCGGCGAGGACGAAGAGCCCGCCACCGAGGAACCGACCGACAAGGACAAAGCGTCCGGCGACTTCGTCTGGGACGAGGAAGAGTCCGAGGCACTTCGTCAGGCTCGTAAGGATGCCGAACTCACGGCGTCCGCCGACTCCGTTCGCGCCTACCTCAAGCAGATCGGCAAGGTCGCACTCCTCAACGCCGAAGAGGAAGTCGAACTCGCCAAGCGCATCGAAGCCGGTCTGTACGCCGTGCAGATCATGCAGGATCTTGCTGACAAGGGCGAAAAGCTGCCTGCAGCTCAGCGCCGCGACATGAGCTGGATCTGCCGCGACGGCAATCGCGCCAAGAACCACCTCCTCGAAGCCAACCTCCGACTCGTCGTCTCGCTCGCGAAGCGATACACGGGCCGCGGCATGGCGTTCCTGGACCTCATCCAGGAAGGCAACCTGGGCCTGATCCGTGCAGTCGAGAAGTTCGACTACACCAAGGGCTACAAGTTCTCGACCTACGCAACGTGGTGGATCCGTCAGGCCATCACCCGCGCAATGGCCGACCAGGCACGCACCATCCGTATCCCGGTGCACATGGTGGAGGTCATCAACAAGCTCGGCCGTATCCAGCGAGAGCTGCTCCAGGACCTGGGCCGTGAGCCCACGCCGGAAGAGCTCGCCAAGGAAATGGACATCACGCCGGAGAAGGTGCTGGAAATCCAGCAGTACGCGCGTGAGCCCATCTCTCTCGACCAGACCATCGGCGACGAGGGCGACAGCCAGCTCGGTGACTTCATCGAAGACTCCGAAGCTGTTGTCGCAGTTGACGCCGTCTCGTTCACCTTGCTGCAGGATCAGCTGCAGTCGGTCCTCGAGACGCTGTCCGAGCGCGAAGCCGGAGTGGTTCGCCTGCGCTTCGGCCTCACCGACGGCCAGCCGAGGACTTTAGACGAAATCGGACAGGTCTACGGCGTCACGCGTGAGCGTATTCGCCAGATCGAATCGAAGACGATGTCGAAGCTGCGCCACCCGTCGCGTTCGCAGGTACTGCGCGACTACCTCGACTAGTCACACCAGCTCCACAAAAAGAGCCGCTCCCCTGTTCCTCGGGGAGCGGCTCTTTTCTTTCGTACAGCCTCAGGCCAAGAGTTTGTCCTCGAGCCGTGCGATATCGTCCTGGCTCAACTGAAGGCCGTCCCGGACGTAGTTGTCGAAACTGCCGTAGATGCGCTCGACTGTCGCGAACGACGTATCCAGCCACGACTGCTCGACACCGTCCACGAAGGCTATGCCGGTGCGGGGACCGGTCAGGTACTGGTTGCTCAGCATGTAGTCGGCGTTCACGTCTTCGCGGGACACACCGAGCAGTGTCAGCAGAACGGCGGTCATCCAGCCGGTTCGGTCCTTGCCTGCCGAACAGTGGTACAGGACAGCGCCGTCCGTGTCAGCGATATTCGCCAGTGCGTCGTGGAATGCTCGGCTCGCTCCGGGATCACTCACCATGACCGTGTACATCGACTGCATATCCGCCAGAGCCGGGAAGTTCACCGGGTTGGTCCCGATCACGTCGAACCAATTGCTCCGGGCACCCTCCGGGATGCGGTCCGGGGACATGGCGCGTTCGACGACCGTCCGGAAGTCGTCGACCGACGCCACGCCGCGCTGGTGCAGCACCGCAAGATCCGAGGGCGTCAGTTTGTCGAGTGCATTGGTCCGGAAGACCTGTCCCATCCGAACCGTACGTCCATCCGACGTTCGATAGCCGCCGACATCCCTCGCATTCGACGCACCCTCGAGGTGCAGCGATCGATCGACCACAACCTGCGCTGCCGCCACGCCTTGGTCTGTGGTGGGAATCCCGCCCGCAAACGCGGGAACCGGAGCACACGCGATCAGGAAGGCACACGCCACTGTCGCGGCGGGACGAGCGAATCCGTTGGGCATCCAACCAGAATATTGTCGCAATCAGGACTTTGTGCGAACTCTGATGTACAACGAGGTGACCGGTTCGACAACTCGCGCCGCAACGGGACCGATCACGGCCATCAGAAGCACGTACGCCGTTGCGAGCGCTGCGAGTTCCGGTTCCACGGCACCCGCGGACACTGCCAGACCGGCGATGATGATCGAGAACTCGCCGCGAGCAATCAGTGCCGCGCCCGCCCTGGCCTGGCCCATGCGGGCCACACCCTGACGTTTTGCCGCCCAGGCCCCGGTGATCAGTTTGGTGATCGCGGTGACGACTGCCAAGATCGCAGCCCACCCGAGCACGGGCGGAATGGTGCTTGGATCGGTGCTGAGTCCGAACACCACGAAGAACATCGCCGCAAAAAGATCACGAAGGGGCTCGAGCACCCGACTGGCGTTGTGTGCCGTCGAACCCGAAATCGCGATGCCGAGCAGGAAGGCCCCCACCGCCGCGGAGACCTGCATCGCGGAACTGACGCCGGCCACCAGCAGTGCAGCACCAAGCAACTTCAGGAGCAATGTCTCACTGTCGGGACTGTCCAGCAGAGCCGAGACATACCGTCCGTATCGCAAGGCCACCACCAACACGACGGTGATGACCAGCAGCGAAATTCCCACCGCTTCGAGTCCACCCATGAAGCTGACACCCGCAAGCATTGCCGTCAGAATCGGCAGGTACACCGCCATCGCAAGATCCTCGAACACGAGGATCGAGAGAACGACGGGTGTTTCGCGGTTGCCCAGACGTCCGAGGTCGCTGAGAACTTTCGCGATGATTCCCGACGACGAGATGTAGGTGACACCGGCCATGACCGTCGCGCCGACAACACCCCACCCGAGCATCAGACCGACTACCGCGCCCGGTGTGGCGTTGAGAACGATGTCGACGATGCCGGCAACCCTCGACCGTTTGAGCCCGGTCATCAATTCGGCTGCGGTGTACTCGAGTCCCAGCAGGAGCAGGAGGAGAACGATACCGATTTCGCTTGCGAGGTGCGCAAATTCGCCGATATCGCCGAGTTGGATGAATCCACCCTGACCGAAGCACAGGCCACCGATCAGGTAGAACGGGATCGGCGACATGCCGAATCGTGCTGCGAGCCTTCCCAGAAGACCGAGCGCGAAGAAGACCGCGCCCAGTTCGATGAGTGCAAGTGTGGTTGTATCCACCTGCCAGTCAGCCGTTGGTCAGGATTTTTGCAGCGGCAGCCAAGCCGTCGGGTGTACCGACTGCCACCAGCAGATCACCTCCGGTGAACGTGTAGTCGGGGTTCGGCGACGGATTCACCTGCCCGGCGCGCATCACGGCGACGATCGAGACGCCGGTGCGTGTCCGCATCCCGGTGTCGCCGAGTGTCTGTCCGTCGTAGCGGGAACCGTCCTTGATGTACAGCTGTTTGGTTCTGATCCCGGGTATGTCACTGTGTTCGTCTTCGAGCTGGGCCACGAGTTGCGGCGCACCAAGCAGGTTGCTCAGTGCAGCGGCCTCTTCCGTGGTGAGCGGCAACGACGCGGCGCACGCATCAGGATCGTTTTCCTTGGACACGATGAGGTCCGTATGTCCGTCACGATGAGTGACGACACCCACGCGGCGACCGGAGGCCAGGACAAAATCCTTACGAGTCCCGATGCCCGGCAGAGGGGTGACTTCTACATTCATATATCAACGGTAGCGCCGATCTGTGACAAGTTTCGCAGGAGGGCGAAATTATCGTCGACCGGTGCTGCGCTGCGTATTCCATCGCGTCACCGCAGGGACGGAAATGCACCGTTCTCGTCGCGAATGTACGCAGTAACGGCAGTGACAGCCGCGACGGGAATCGGCCCGAACAGATGAGGAAAGCGCATCGAATCAGGATCCGACGGCACCCCCGGTTCCCACTTGACTTCAGCTCCCAGCAGAGCCGGATCCAGGGAGAGCAACACTATGTCGTCTCGGCCCGCGAAGATCCGGTTCGCCGGTAGATGAACCTGGGTGGGCGTCGACATGTGCACAAAACCCTCGGCGGCAAATCCGTCGGGAACGCGCTGCCCGACCTCTTGCGCACGCTCCCATTCGACGCGTGTGCACATATGGAGCAACTCGGCCGATGCGTCGGCGCCCGTTCCGGTTTCCTGGTTCATCGCCCCAGAATATCGCTCTGTACACGCGGATTTGAATCAGCTCTCAGCGAACAATTCTGCACACAGAATGCCTGCCCAGCGCATTTCCAGTGAGACACAACACTAAGAAACTCTTCTGGGAACAACCCATGAACGCCAAACGTCTGTAAGAGTGGATCTACCGCGCCATTCCGACGCGGCGGACCAGGCCCCAGGCACGCGGCACGAAAGCCGTCAAGCCAGTACGGAGGAGTCATGCCCGGAACACTGACCAGCCCACAGTTGACCGCTGCCGACCGGTGCGACCGGTGCGGTGCCGGAGCACGCGTACGCGCCGTGCTTCCCACCGGCGGCGAGCTTCTCTTCTGCGGACACCACGCAACCGAACACGCGGATCGACTTCGCGAGATGAATGCCGTCGTCTCCGAGAGTGAACCCGCAAACTAACCTGTCAGCCGGGGGTGGCCTCTTCGCGAGGCGCACCATGAACGCCGAAACGGGCGATCACAATCACTGTGATCGCCCGTTTTGCCGTCTTCAGGATTTCTACCAGCTACGCAGAATCGCAATGCGCTCGGTGAGCTGATCGACCGTCGCGATTGCCGTCGGCGGGCCACCGCACACGCGACGCAGTTCGGCGTGAATGATTCCGTGAGGCCGTCCGGTGCGGTGCACATTCATCGCGACCAGACCATTGAGCTCGCGTCGCAAGGCACCCAGTTGATCGGCGGTAGCAGCGCGCTCGGCGACCACTGCGGCAGTCGGCGCCGGAGCCGACGCTTTGGCGGAGTTGTTGTTCACCTGTTCTGCCTGGCGTTGCCGTAGGAGTGCACGCATCTGATCGGGGTCGAGCAGACCGGGCAGACCGAGATAATCGGCTTCCTCGTCGCTGCCGGAGAACGTTGCCGTTCCGAACGAGGCACCGTCGTAGATCACCTGGTCGAGCTCGGCGTCGGCACCGAGGGACGTGAACGCCTTCTCTTCCTCGCCGAGTTCGTCCTTCTGCTTGTTGGCGTCGGCGAGAAGATCGTCGTCGAGGCCGTCCTTTTCGCGGTGCGGCTTGCCAAGGACGTGATCGCGCTGGGCCTCCAACTGAGCGGCGAGGTCCAACAGGACCGGTACCGACGGAAGGAAGACGCTTGCGGTCTCGCCTTTACGCCGTGAACGCACGAATCGGCCGATGGCCTGCGCGAAGTACAGCGGTGTCGATGCACTGGTCGCATACACACCGACGGCCAGACGCGGAACGTCGACGCCCTCCGACACCATGCGCACGGCGACCATCCATTTCTGGTCGCTCGCACCGAATTCCGCAATGCGCTTGGACGCGGTGGGATCGTCGGAGAGGACCACGGTGGGCTCCTCCCCCGTGATCGCGGTCAACGCCTTGGCGTATTCGCGAGCAACAGTCTGGTCTGTGGCGATGACCAGCCCACCGGCGTCGGGCATACCGGTGGAACGCAGCTGCCCCAAACGGGTGTCTG
Organism: Rhodococcus globerulus; assembly: GCF_019334125.1. Taxonomy (NCBI): domain Bacteria; kingdom Bacillati; phylum Actinomycetota; class Actinomycetes; order Mycobacteriales; family Nocardiaceae; genus Rhodococcus; species Rhodococcus globerulus. The sequence continues at coordinate 363,574 of NZ_CP079698.1, read as the reverse complement.
CTGCTTGCAGGACGGCGGGAATCCAATCGCCGGCAGGGTCGAGTGCGGTGCGCCAGGCTCGGGCGGTCTGCTCGGCACTGAGCGGCTCACCCAGTCGGGCGGTGAACTCTTCGCCGGCATTGTTGCGCCAGCGGGCCTCACCGGAATACGCGAGAAAGACAACCGGACGGACAACGCCGTCCTTGAGCGCGTCGGAGTAGCCGTAGGAATGATCGGCTTTGGATCGGAGCAATCCCTCTTTGTCGGGCTCGTACTGAATGAAAGGTATTGCGCTGTCGTCACTTCGGAACGGAGTTCCGGTCAGTGCCAAGCGCCGGGTGGCGTCGCCGAACGCCTCCTGAATTGCCTCACCCCAACTTTTTGCGTCACCGCCGTGGTGGATCTCGTCGAGAATCACGAGGGTCTTGCGACCTTCGGTCCGGACTCGGTGCTTAGTAGGATGCGCCGCCACCTGGGCATACGTCAGAACGACGCCGTGATAGTCGCTGGACGTCTGGCCGGTGGAGTTGGAGAACCGCGAGTCCAACGACAAGCCCGAACGTTGCGCCGACTCCGCCCACTGATGCTTCAGATGCTCGGTGGGCGCAACGACGGTGATCTGGTCGACAGTCCGGTCGCGAAGCAGTTCCGACGCCACTCGCAGAGCAAATGTCGTCTTACCTGCACCCGGTGTTGCCACCGCGAGAAAGTCCCGAGGACTGCTCGCCAAGTACTTGGTGAGTGCCCGCCGCTGCCACGCGCGAAGCGACCCTGTCGAGGCCGTCGGTTGCGCTCCGGCACTCTCGGTCGAGTTGTTCACTTCGGCTGCCCCTGTCACTTCTGTCGTCGTTGTCTCAGACGTCATAAGCGCGCCTCCGCTGGAATCGCACTGTTGCCTCGCGCTCCTAGATTTTTCATGAATGTCCGGCGACGAGCCTAACTGTCGCTACCGACGAAAGCCGCACCCGAAGCGCCCGGGCATGGCCGGATTCACTGTCGATCCCCTCCCCGCGGCGAGGTTTCGCGAGATCGGAGACACAACCTCACCGCGGAAAAATATGCGACACGGCGACGCCACGGTTGGGCAACGAGGTGTGTCATCAGGAATGCTGGAGTGATTATGAGTGAAAAGGCGTGCCCGAAAACGCACGGAAGTGATCTGCATCACCGCAGATGGCATCCGCTGCGCCGCACGGGCCAGCTGATCGGCCGCACTCTGAGCAAGGCTTGGGACGACTCGATCTTCGGCAAAGCCGCAACGGCTGCGTTCTGGCAGACGCTCTCACTGGCGCCGCTACTGCTGGGATTGCTCGGCATGATCGGTTACATCGGCGGCTGGTTCGGACCGAACACGGTCGAGATCATCGAGTCGAAGATCGTCACGTTCAGCGGGACGATCTTCAGCGAAAACGTCGTCGATCAGATCATCAGGCCGACGGTCACCGACGTTCTCCAGCGCGGCCGGCCGGAAATCATCTCGGTCGGCTTCCTGCTGTCGCTGTGGGCCGGTTCGTCGGCGATCTCGACGTTCGTGGATTCGATTGTCGAAGCGCACGGGCAGAAGGATGCCCGTAACGCGATCTGGCAGCGAATTTTTGCGCTACTGCTCTACGTGATGTTCCTCGGGATGGCCGTGTTCATCCTGCCGATGGTCGCGCTCGGCCCGACCATGATCGGACGTGTGTTGCCGCCGTCGTGGTACGACGTGGGCTCCAACCTGGTCGACACCTTCTACTACCCGGCCGTAGGCCTGCTGGTCATCATCGGCCTGACAACGCTGTACAAAGTCGCGCTACCGAAGTCCCTGCCGTGGCATCGACTTCTTGCGGGCGCACTGGTGGCCGGTGTGTTCTTCATGGCCGCGAGCACCGGATTGCGCTGGTACCTGGGATTTGTCACGGGCACCGGCTACACCTACGGAGCCTTGGCGACGCCGATCGCCTTCCTGCTGTTCACATTCTTCCTCGGCTTTGCAGTGGTGCTCGGCGCCGAGTTCAACGCGACGGTGCAAGAATTCTGGCCGGCGCGAGCGACGCGCCTGGAACAGGTCCGCGAGTGGCTGGCCGCACAGCAGGACGACGACAACAGCGCCGGGCCGGTGACCACTCTGACGTGGCACCTGGCAACAAGTCCGATTCGGGTGTCCGGTGACAAGTCCGATCCGGCGGCAGTGCCGACCTACGGTCGGCCGCGAAGTCGGCGCGCCAACTCGGACGGCTGTGCCAGCTCGGACGGCCGTGCCAACTCAGACGTCAAGGATTGCGACGGCATCGGAGCAGAAACGAACCCGGCGACCGACTGCACTGACACTGTCGAGTCGCCGAGTTCGGACTGCGGATCGGATCCGGCGCAACGACGCCGTTCCCGATTGCCCGGTCATTCGCCTTTGCGAAGTCCTTCGTAGATCTTCTTGCAGTCGGGACACACGGGCGATCCCGGCTTCGCAGACTTGGTGACCGGAAAGACCTCGCCGCACAGTGCAACCACATGGGTGCCCATCACGGCGCTTTCGGCGATCTTGTTCTTCTTGACGTAGTGAAAGACCTTCGGGGTGTCGTCATCGGTCGTTTCGTCGGTCGAGACGTCGGGACGTTCCTTGGTTTGGGTGCTCATACCTCCAATAATGCCGTCTACGCGGCAGCGGTGCGAGCGTCGGGCCGCGTGTGCAATTGTCGGCCGAGAGTGGAACAGTGGAGCTATGGCAAGAAATGGCGCGTTCGGTCACCCCGACGAAGCCGGAACACCCGACAATCCCGTATTGATCACCGAAGCACAGCTGTCCATCGACGAGCAGCACAAAGCGCGCGTGCGGAAGTACATGACGATCATGGCTTTCCGTTTCCCCGCGTTGATTCTGGCTGCCATCGCGTATGGCATTTGGGAGAACGGCTGGGTCTCGATGCTGATTATCGGTGCGTCCATCCCACTTCCGTGGATCGCGGTCCTCATCGCAAATGATCGACCACCGCGCACGAAGGACGAGCCGAGTCGCTACGACGGCCGACGCCGCAACGCCGGCGAGATCGAGTCGAGTCCGCATCACATCATCGAGAGCTGACGCATCACCTGGTAGAAATTCGTCGCCTGCGAGAATGTCCGGGTGAGCACAACTCTCCTGTCCATCACCCCTGCGCTGCGCACGGCTCTGCTGCGCAATCGGTTCGACACCGACACCCTGCTCGAGCTGCTCGGTCCGGAAGTTCACGCAGCGCTCGGTCGCAGTGAACCGGTTCCGGTGCGACGCGCGAGCCGTGAGCACGGAGAAATCGGTGTTCTCATCCGGTTGTTCCTTCTCGCCGACGACTGTGCTCGCGAGGACGTCGCCGCCGCGTTGGCACCGCTGACCGTCGACGATGCGATCGAAGCCGGTCTGCTCGAAAATTCAGCCGGCTCCGCTGTGCGTGCCGCCGTGGATCTGCGGCCCATCGACGTCGGAGCCGGTGATCATTGGGTGATTTCGGACCTGGACGGTGGAATTCGGCCGAAGCAGTCCACGACCGCCGACCATGTCCTCGGTGTTGGACACGCCTCACTGTCATTACTGCAGGCAACGCCGACGTCTCGCGTCGGAACAGTTCTCGATGTGGGCACCGGCTGCGGAATCCAAGCCCTGCACGCCAAGACCTACGCTGATTCCGTCACCGCGACGGACATCAATCAGCGCGCGATCGATCTCACCGCAGCAACTATGGCGCTCAACGGCCTCGACGTCGAATTGCATCAGGGTTCGTGGTTCGAACCGATCGAGGGACGAACCTTCGACCAGGTTGTCGCCAATCCCCCCTTTGTCGTCGGCGAGGCCCGCGTTCACCACACCTATCGGGATTCCGGTCTCGATCTCGACGGGGCCAGCGAGCTGATGATCTCGCGGTCCGTCGACTATCTGAATCCCGGTGGCACCGCAGCGCTGCTGGCGTCGTGGGTCCATGTCGAGGGCGAAGACTGGCGATCGCGGATCGCGTCGTGGCTGCCGGCACACGGTGTCGACGCCTGGGTGGTGCAGCGTGACGTCGCGGATCCCGCGCTGTACGTCGGGACGTGGCTCAAGGACGGCGGCCAGGACCCGCGGGACCCCGCCACCGAGGAACGCGCCAATGCGTGGCTCGATCATCTCGAGGAATCGCACGTGGAAGGTGTGGGATTCGGTTTCGTCTTCTTGCGCCGAACGGACTCGCCGACGGACTTGATGGCCGAAGATCTCCTGCACGGTTTCTCCGACCCGCTCGGGCCCGAGGCGCTGGCGTACTTCGACCGGGTTGCCTGGCTGCGTGAACACGACGTGCTGCAGGAGCGGTTTGTCGTCGATCCGAACACCGCCCTCGAACGCGTCTATCTTCCCGGCGAAGAAGGGTGGCAGCAGGTTGTCACTCGGATTCACCGTGGCAACGGACCACACTGGCAGCATGAGATCGACGACCTCGGTGCCGCACTACTGGCGGGCCTGCGGGCCGACGGACTTGTGGTCGAGGAATTGGTCGAGCTTCTTGCCGCCGCAAACGGTGAAGACCCCGAAGTTCTCAGTGCCGGCGTCGTCACTCTGCTCGTGTCACTCGTACGTCACGGATTGGTGTTGCCGGTCACGTAGTCGAGTTCCGATTGGGTTGCAGATTTTCGGGTTCTCAGCAACTTCTCAGGACGGCCCGGGGAACACAGCAGGTCAGAGCAATTTCGACGAAATCGCTGCGGGAACTATCTCGGAACTCTCACGCGTTGAACCTTGTGAGAGACCGCCGATAGGGAGGCAAGTCATGACAAGCCCCAGCACCACTACTCGCATTCGTCCGAGCGCTGCGGATCTGGACGCCCAGAGCCCGTCAGCAGACCTGGTCCGTGTCTATCTGAACGGAATCGGTCGCACCGCACTGCTGACAGCAGCAGACGAAGTCGAACTGGCGAAGCGAATCGAAGCGGGGCTGTACGCCAGCCACGTTCTGGCTACGGGAAAGCGCCTGACAGCTGCCAAGAAGAGGGATCTCGCAACAATCGTTCGTGAGGGAGAGTCGGCACGCAGCCACCTCCTGGAAGCGAACCTGCGACTCGTCGTATCGCTGGCCAAGCGGTACACCGGACGCGGCATGCCCCTCTTGGATCTGATTCAGGAGGGAAACCTCGGCTTGATCCGCGCGATGGAGAAGTTCGACTACGCAAAGGGCTTCAAGTTCTCGACGTACGCCACCTGGTGGATTCGCCAGGCCATCACCCGCGGAATGGCTGATCAGAGCCGCACCATCCGCCTGCCAGTCCACCTCGTCGAGCAGGTCAACAAGCTGGCACGCATCAAACGCGAACTCCATCAGCAGCTCGGACGCGAAGCGACCGACGACGAATTGGCGGAAGAGTCGGGAATCCCGGCACACAAGATCGCCGATCTTCTCGACCACAGCCGCGACCCGGTAAGCCTGGACATGCCCGTCGGCAGCGACGAAGAAGCACCTTTGGGTGACTTCATCGAAGATGCCGAGGCAACATCGGCCGAGAACGCCGTCATCGCCGGTTTGCTGCACAGCGACGTCCGCAGCGTGCTCGGCACCCTCGACGAGCGTGAGCAGCAGGTCATCCGCCTGCGCTACGGCCTCGACGACGGCCAGCCGCGCACCCTCGACCAGATCGGCAAGCTCTTCGGCCTCTCCCGCGAGCGGGTGCGCCAGATCGAGCGCGAGGTTATGGGCAAGCTCCGTGTCGGCGATCGTGCCGAGAAGTTGCGCTCCTACGCCAGCTGATCGCGGCGCCGTGTGACACTCACCGGCCACCGTATGTTCTCCCATCGGGAACGTACGGTGGCCGGCTTTTTCGTATTGAACGCTGGGTGTCGAACGCGAGGCTCAGCGCAGTCGGCGGGGCCCCAGATCCACGGCGCTCGGTTCCGGTCCGATGCGCACCCGGGCGTCCGTGATCTCGGCGCCGACAGCGGACGCCAGTACCGGCTCGCAGGCAAGCTCCCGAACTTCGGGGATATCGTCGGCCAACGTCGAGATCCGCTGCACCAGATCCACCAGCGCACCCTTGTTGACGGGGACGGCGTTGCGGTATCCGGAGAGCAGCGGCGCAGCTTTGGGAGCGTCGATCAATTCGGTGGCGGCGTCCTCGGTCAGCGGCAGGACTCGGTAAGCCCGGTCACCGAGGAGATCCGAGATCACGCCGGCCAGGCCGAACGAGATCAGTGAACCGAACGACGGGTCGTCCTGCACGGCCACAACACACCCGATACCCTTTGGCGCCATTTTCTGCACGTGCAGGAGCGGCTCCCCCGACGCGGCAGCAAGGTCGCTGTACGCGAGTCGAACCGAATCCGGCCCGACAAGGTCGAGGCGCACACCACCAAGATCCGGGCGATGGCGCCATAGTTCGCCGGTTGCCTTCACCACCACGGGGTACCCGAGTGCGTCGGCTGCCTCTACGGCTTCGTCTTCGCTCAGGACCGAGCGGAATTCGACGACGTCGACGCCGTAGCACGCCAGAAGTTCCGATGCCTCGAAGTCGGAAAGCCAACGACCGGGGGAGTTTTCGAGCCAGGCGGCAACCATCTGGCGAGCCCGCTCGGAGTCGATGCCGGCTGGCCGCACCACCTTGGACGCGGGCTTGCTTCGCCATTCGGCATATCGCCAGGCCCGCGCCAACGCCAGTGCCGCACGCTCCGGTCCCGGATACGACGGCACCGATCCCCGAGTCGGATTGCCGGCGTCATCGCGGACAGTCAGCACCTCCGGCACTCCCTCCGCGGCCAGGAACGTCGTGAGAATGGGCTTGTCCGATCCCGCTACCGCATCCTTGAGCGCTTTCGCGAAGGGTTCGACCGGGATGGCGACCGGTGGAACGAAGACCGCGATGACGGCGTCGACGTCGAAGGACGCCAAGGCATCACGCACCGCTGACGCAAACAACTCGGGACTGGCCTGGGCACCCAAGTCGATCGGATCGCTGACTTGGAGCCCTTCGCTACGGGCTGCGTCTGCGGCCAGTACACCAAGAGCAGTGGAGTTGCCGATGACTGCAAGACGCGGGCCGGCCGGCAACGGTTGATAACCGAACAGCAGTGCGCAGTCGAACAATTGGGAGATCGACCCGACCTGGATGACACCGGCCTGCTCGAACAGCGCGCGGACAATGGAATCGTCGATCTCGACTCCGGTGGCCGCCAGCACGGGTGGCACTGCGTGGCGTCCGCTCTTGACTGCCACGATCGGCTTCTTACGCGCCACGCGCCTTGCGATCCGGGAGAACTTTCGCGGGTTACCGAAGCTCTCCAAGTACAGGAGAACCACTTCGGTGGACTGATCCGAATCCCAGTACTGCAGAAGGTCGTTGCCGGACACATCGGCACGGTTTCCGGCAGAGACGAAGGCCGACAACCCGATTCGACTGCGCGCGGCCTCGTCGAGGATCGCGATTCCCAAAGCACCAGACTGGCAGAAGAACCCGACGTTGCCTGCCGCCGGAAGAACCGGCGCCAGCGTCGCGTTCAGGGAAATCGCTGGATCGTTGTTTGCCACCCCCAGCGCATTGGGTCCGATGAGACGCATCCCGTGCGCGCGGGCCGCATGGACAAGTTTCCGCTCAGATGCGCGACCGTCCGGGCCGCTGTCACTGAAACCCGACGACACGACAACCAGCGCCTTGACACCCTTGTCGAGGCAGTCGTCGAGAACCGAACTGATGGATTCGGCGGGGACGGCAACCACCGCAAGATCGACGTCGTCGGGAATCTCGCGAACAGTCTTGTATGCCCGAACTCCGTGTACGGAACGATGTTCGGCATTGACCGGATAGACAGGGCCTGTGAACCCGCCACGCAGAAGGTTGGTCAGTACGGCGTTGCCGACCTTCGCCGGGTCGGCCGACGCTCCGATCACGGCAACGGACCGCGGACTGAGCACGTTGCCCATACTCCTGGCCTCAGCCGCCCGCTCACGGGAATTACGCACGGAGACAAGGGCTTCTGTGGGGTCGATCGCGAACTCCAGGCGCAGCACTCCCCCGTCGAACGTTCGGCTGACCTGATATCCGGCCTCGCGGAAGACGGTGACCATGTTGCGGTTCTCGGACAGGACCTCCGCCACGAACATCGTCAGCCCGTTTTCCGCGGCTGCCGCTGCCAGGTACTCGAGCAGGATGGGGCCAAGGCCGCGACCCTGATGGGCGTCGGCGACAACAAATGCCACCTCCGCCGACTTGCCGTCACCGACGTCGAGTAGACGCTCGTACCGGCCGACGGCGATGATCTCGTCGCCCAGCATCATGACAAACGCGACCCGATTGTGGTGATCGACCGTCGTGAAGTTCGTGACGTCGCGCTTTGACATCGTGGGGTAAGGGCCGAAGTACCGCAGATACCGCGTGCGCTCGGAGAGCTTGCCGTGGAATTCGACAAGCTTGTCCGCGTCCTCGGGGACGATCGGCCGCAGGGCAACCGCGCCGCCGTCCGAGGCGAGCACGTCGACAACCCACTCGTGCGGATAGTTGTGCGCCGCATCCACCGCAGCGTCTGTCTTGGCTTCGGTGTCGGATTCTTTAGAGTCGGACTTGGGGTCGGACTGTTCAGTCACGGGGATCCTCCGGGTCGAGTCCGAGAAGGGGAAACGCAGCGCGGCGCGTCGCGATGATGGCGGAATCGATGCGGGTGAGCGCTCTGTCTACCGACGCCACTCCGGTTTCGGGCGTACCGCCCGGCCCGTCCCACTTCGAGAAGTTGATGTCGCCGCCGTCCCCCATGACCTCGGGAAGTTCGACGCCCGGTGCCATCGCCCCGGTCTTTTCCTTCCAACCGTCCGGAAGTGGCGTGTTCACATCGATGTCACGATCAAGCGCTGCCGCGATGAGATGCGTCCACGCCCGCGGAACGATTCGCACCAGCCCGTAACCACCACCACCGACCGCCAGCCATCGTCCTTCGGAGTAGCGGTCGGCAAGATCACGCATCGCGATGAACGCTGCTCGTTGACCGTCGACGGTCAACGCCAGATCAGCGAGCGGGTCTTCCCGATGCGAGTCGACCCCACACTGGCTGATGATGATCTGGGGCCGGAACGCGGCGATCGCACCGGGCACCACCGCGTGAAATGCCCGCAGCCACAATGCGTCTACGGTTCCCGGCAACACCGGGATGTTGACAGCCGTACCCTCCGCCGCGCCGTCCCCGACTTCGCTGGACCAACCGGTATTGGGCCACAGCGTTGCCGGATGCTGATGCAGAGACACCGTCAATACTCGTGGGTCGCCGAGAAAAGCGTGCTGCACGCCGTCACCGTGATGTGCGTCGACGTCGATGTACGCGATGCGGTCGTACCCGTTGTCGAGCAGCCAGGAGATTGCGACAGCCGCGTCGTTGTAGACACAGAATCCCGAGGCCCAGTCCGCCATCGCGTGGTGCATTCCGCCGCCGATACTGACCGCCCGACGGGTGCGGCCCGACGCGATTTCCTTGGCAGCGGCCAGGGAACCACCGGCAAGAATTGCGCTCGCCTCGTGCATCTGCGGAAAGACCGGGTTGTCCTCGGTCCCGAGACCGTGGGGAACATCCGCACCGGTAACACCGTTGGATGCTGAGTGGCCCGCTGATTTGACGGCGGCGAGGTAGGCGGGCGTGTGTATGCGGAGGAGGTCGACGTCACTGGCAGGTGCCGGCTCGAGGAACTCGATTCCCTCGAGCAGTCCGAGGCCACGAGAGAGTTCCATCGTCAGGTCGAGGCGGGTCGGATTCATCGGGTGATCGTTACTCCACCGATAACTCAGGTACTCCGGACTCCACACCACAACTCGATTCGCTCGAGGCATCGTGGGGTCCTCGTCAGATCTGATCGAGGCGGTCATGGGAACACGCTACTTCGTGTTCGACTGGTGCCGTGCACCACACTGTTCTCGAAAGTGTGTCCAGGCCGTCACACCAGGGATGTCGCCACCGGCCGAACAGCCGGACTCGCCGCTGATGGAGCGGCACAAGTTTCCGGAACCGAACGGTAGAATGGCCGTTGACGAAGGGGTTGAGTGTGAAGGATCTAGTCGACACCACGGAGATGTATCTCCGGACGATCTACGACTTGGAAGAAGAGGGCGTCGTCCCACTCCGGGCGCGGATCGCCGAACGGCTCGAGCAGAGCGGACCCACAGTGAGCCAGACCGTTGCGCGCATGGAGCGCGACGGATTGCTGATGGTTGCCGGCGATCGACACCTGGAGCTCACCGACAAGGGCCGCGACTTGGCCGTTTCGGTCATGCGCAAGCACCGCTTGGCAGAACGCCTGTTGGTGGACATCATCGGCTTGAAGTGGGAAGACGTGCATGCAGAGGCGTGCCGCTGGGAGCATGTGATGAGCGAGGACGTCGAGCGCCGACTCGTCGTCGTTCTGAACAACCCGACCACGTCGCCGTACGGTAATCCGATTCCCGGGCTGGATCAGCTGGGTCTGGACGGGCCGAGCAATCCAGCCGAAACCTTGATGCGCCTCACCGATGTTCCGGCGGGCAAGCCGACGGCTGTAGTTGTGCGCAGGCTCGCCGAGCACGTGCAGTCCGATCCCGATGTGATCGCCCAACTGCGTGACGCCGGCGTCGTTCCGGACGCCAGGGTGACCGTCGAGACCCGCCCGGGTTCAGTGACGATCATCGTGCCCGGCCACGACGGTGTGGAGTTGGCAGAAGAAATGGCGCACGCCGTACAGGTAAAGCTGGTCTGAGGAATTTCATGAAACTTTTGGTTACCGGCGGTGCCGGCTACGTCGGCAGTGTCTGCAGCACAGTACTACTCGAACGCGGACACGAGGTCGTTGTGATCGACGACCTATCCACCGGAAATGCCGACGCCGTCCCAGCCGGCGCCGACTTCATCGAAGGTGATGTAGCCAAGACGGCGGCGAAGGTCCTCGGCAACTCCCCGATTTTCGACGGTGTTCTGCATTTTGCCGCGCAGTCACTCGTCGGCGAATCGGTGTTGCATCCCGAAAAGTACTGGCAGGGCAATGTAGTAACAACCCTCGCGCTCCTCGAGGCCATCCGCGACTCTCGGACTCCGAGGTTGGTGTTCTCGTCGACTGCGGCGACGTATGGCGAGCCGGAGCAGACTCCGATCATGGAGACTGCTCCGACTCGGCCTACCAATCCGTACGGAGCGTCGAAGCTCGCCATCGACCACGCGATCACGTCGTACTCCGTCGCACACGGTCTTGCCGCCACCAGCTTGCGCTACTTCAATGTCGCCGGTGCGTACAAGTCTGCCGGTGAAAACCGGGTTGTCGAAACACATTTGATCCCGTTGGTGCTGCAGGTTGCACTCGGGCAGCGGGACAAGATCTCGGTCTTCGGCACCGATTGGCCCACGCCCGACGGAACTGCCGTGCGGGACTACATCCACGTGCTCGATCTCGCCGAGGCTCATCTCCTCGCCTTGGAGAAGTCCACGCCGTCCGAGCATCGCATCTACAACCTCGGTAGCGGTGCCGGATTCAGCGTCCGCGAGGTCATTGCTTCGTGTGCTCGGGTGACCGGACTTCCGATCAATGTCGAGGACGCTCCACGCCGTCTCGGCGACCCGGCCGTCTTGATCGCGTCCAGCGACAAGGCAATTGCCGAACTCGGGTGGACCCCGACGCGCACCGATCTCGACGTGATCGTCGCGGATGCCTGGCAGTTCCTGCAAGACCTCGGTTCTGCATCGCACTCCGCTCGGTAGATCTGCGACGCTTAAGTCCTCCAGGTCCAACTCACCTCGCCTCGGGCATCGCACTCACGTCGAAGTCCCGGGCGAGGTCGAGTCCGACTTCCGCCAGCCTGCGAATTCCGTCCGGTCGCATGCCGGCCTGCAGCGAGTTGTCGAGCAAGCCGGCCAGACTGTATTCAGGGTCCGCTTCCAGTGCATATGCGAGCGCGATACCGGCGAGTGGGCCATCACCGCGGGCATAGGCAAAGAATCCCAGAAGTGTAGCGGGATAAGAACATTCGGGAACCGGAAGTTCGTGCGTCAAGATCATCCACAACGCTTCCGCGGAATCTGCGTACTCCGTTGCCGCTAGACCCATGACAGTGTCCCGGACGCGCACGTCCGACAACACCAGTGCCAGGTGCGCACATTCACTGGGGTCGGGAAATACTCCGCGCCGCATCCGCTCGACAAACGCCAGAACTTCCTCGACCTCCCGGCGCACCTGAGCGAAGGGATCGTTCGAGCAGTGTGCCTCGCACCGCGCCGACGCGATCTGCGCGCGCCCCCGGTCTATCAACGACCCGATCGTCGCGTGGTTACTCGATTGCCCACGAACCGAGCGCACCAACTCGCTCCGCGACGCTCGGATGACACGGCCGCCGAGGACCTGGGCGGCCGCGACAGAGGACGAACCGGGATCGGGCAGGCGCCCATACCGATCCGGCGCGAGGATGCTCATCCAGTCGCGACCCCTCGCGATCACCGGTACTGCGAACACATCGACGAGTTCGACGCCGTTGCCGGTAAGCATGTCGTTGAATTCCGCTGCGATGTCGAATAATTCCCCCAACGGATGGTCTCCGATCATTACCAGGATCACCGCGACTGTTCCTTCTGTCGCACAGACTCGAACAAATTGCTCGAGGGCCGAGTGCATCGCCGGAGCCAACTCGGAGCCGATGTTCGGAAAGTAGTCGTGCCTCATGATCGGTCCGAGTGTTTTTGGTGTGGTGTCCATCAGGCACAACGCGACGACGGAGTCTTCGGGGCTGAACCCCATCAACGCTGGGATCGCAGCGATCAGCTCGCCTGGTTCCGAAAGGTGTTCGGACTCACGCGACGCCCAACTCTGCGCCTGGTCGTCGGAGGATTCGAATTCCCGGGAAAACGGTGATGTTGTCATGGGTAGACCATGTCAAGAGCCGCCACCGACCTGCGGCGCTCGACCTGGCAAAACGAAGCTCATGAAGCTCAGCTGTGCAGAACCAATTTTGTTGTGGATGAATCACGAACACAGGCACCGACCACGCGATGAGTGTCGGTGCGTCGTGCATGATCGTCAGCTGCCCGCGCGAACCTTCTGAACAGCGGCGGTGAAAGCCTCGTCCAGCGGCGCGGTGGACGGCTCGGTTGCACCGAATGTCATCAGCGTGACAGCAATGCGCACGTCACCGACCTGGGCCATCAGCGTCAACATCGTCTGGTCCCCGGTAGCCGAGGATGGTGTGGATACCGTCCGCCGCAAGGACAACGTCTGATCGGCATTGATCGGCGAAGGCGGCAAAATGACCGTCGTGACCGTCGACGTCACTCCGTTTGCGGTCACCTTCATCGAGGTGCAGTCTTCGGTCTGCGCTTCCAACGACGTCAGGCTGGTGTCACTCCGAGTGAGCTCCACCGAGATTGTCGACCTACTCGCATTGTCGGTGCCCACGGCCATGACGGTGCCCGTCGGCCCGTAGTCCTGTTCGGGTGGGGCGCAGTCTGCGGGGTCGACGGTTGCTCCGCGCGGAACACCCACCAGATCCGGCGCGGCCATCGGAACAGCTTGCGCGGGAAGTACTACCGCGTCGAATGGCGGCGGAAACTCTGCAGGAGTCAGCAACAAGTCCGCTAGCGGCGCAGCCTTGGATGAAGCCGTTGTGCTCGGTGGCGTCGACCCTGCCGTGCTTGGAGCGCTCGACCCCGCTACGGCGGGTGTCTGTCCGCCGGCATCAGGCTGAGCTTCCCCGGAAATCGACGAGGAACACCCCGATACCAATCCGAGCGCAGCAACCACAGCCACGACGCCTGCGAGCCTCGACCTGCCCGATCCCCGACCGACCATCACGTGTGCCTCCATTCGGCTGCAGCCGAATGGGAGAAATCCACCACGGCAGTACCTGTTCGTCACTCTGCCATGTCCTATCTCCCGGATCGTGGATCTCCGCCCACTGCGCGACGGTGTCGAACCCTGACCCGCACGCTTCGCTCCTGGCGAACGCATCCGCGTCGGAATTCGGGAATGCCCGAGCCTGTCGGACACGTTCCACCAAAGGAACCTCGGCGAAAGACGACTCCACTGCCGACTCCACTGCGAATCGGCAACCGCCGATAGTGGACACTGGAAACAAGCACCGTGAAAGAAGGGGACTGCGATGGACGACCAGTCGAAAATGTACGAGCTGGAATTCCCGGCGCCCCAGTTGTCGGCTGCCGACGGCCAGGGCCCGGTTCTCATCCACGGACTCGAGGGCTACTCCGACGCGGGTCACGCCGTGAAACTTGCGACGAAGCACTTGCGCGAGAGCCTCGAAACCGAACTTGTCGCGTCGTTTGCCGTGGACGAGTTGATCGACTACCGATCACGCCGCCCCACGATGACGTTCAAGGCCGATCACTTCTCGGACTACGACGCCCCCTCTCTGAACCTTTACGCGCTTCGTGACACGGTGGGAACGCCCTTCCTGCTGCTTGCCGGTATGGAACCCGATCTCAAGTGGGAGCGATTCACCACCGCTGTCCGCTTGCTCGCCGAACAGCTGGGCGTACGCCAGACCATCGGGCTCAATGCGATCCCGATGGCGATTCCGCACACCCGCCCGTTGGGCTTGACGGCTCATTCCACGAACAAGGACCTGATCGGCGACCACCAGCGCTGGTCCGGCGAACTTCAGGTTCCCGGCAGTGCGTCGTCGCTGCTGGAATTCCGGATGAGCCAGCACGGCCACGAAGCCGTCGGTTTCTCCGTTCACGTTCCCCATTACCTGGCACAGACCGATTACCCGGCTGCGTCCGAGACCTTGCTGGAGAATGTCGCAGAGGTGTCCGGGCTCGAATTGCCACTCGCCGCTCTGGGTGAGGCTTCGGCGCGCGTCCTCGAACAGGTTAACGAGCACATTGCCGGAAACGAAGAAGTTCAGACCGTGGTCCACGCTCTCGAGCGCCAGTACGACACCTTCGTGACAGCGCAGGAACAGCAGGCGTCACTGCTCGCGGGTGAGGCCGACCTTCCCAGTGGAGACGAGATCGGTGCCGAATTCGAGCGGTTCCTGGCCGAACAGGCAGGCAATGGAGAGTTCGACACGCCGGATGACGGCGAATCCGACCGAAACTGACATATGAGCTGCGGAATTGCGCACATCGTGCGCATTCCGCAACCTCGTCGTTACCTGAGATGTTGTTCTCGATACATCTGTCGGATAGCCTCAAATTCTGCGTGACTTTTGTTGACGGCTCAACAAATCGGAGCGATTCAGTCAACAGCGGTCACGCGCTGATACTGGAGGCGACATGAGCAGACCCCGAACGCGGCAGCTCCGGCCAGTTCCCGACGAGGAACCGCGGATGATGTTTCGGACGATTCACGGTTACCGTCGAGCTTTTCGCATTGCCGGCGACGGCCCTGCGGTTCTGCTCCTGCACGGCATTGGCGACAACTCGTCCACGTGGACGGAGATCATCCCCCATCTGGCCAAGAACTACACCGTCATCGCCCCCGATCTTCTCGGGCACGGTCGCTCCGACAAGCCTCGTGCCGATTACTCGGTAGCGGCCTACGCCAACGGCATGCGCGATCTGTTGTCCACTCTGGGAATCGAACACGTCAGTGTCATCGGGCATTCACTCGGCGGCGGCGTGGCGATGCAATTTGCATACCAGTTCCCCGACATGGTCGATCGACTCGTGTTGGTCTCGACCGGCGGCATCACCAAAGACGTCCATCCGATTCTTCGATTGATGTCGGTGCCGGTGGTCAACGAGGTCCTCAAACTTCTGCGCATTCCCGGAGCGATGCCGATCGTGCGTTTCGCCGGTAGTCTCGCCGGCGCCGTTCACGGATCGAACCTGCGCCCGGGAACCATGCTGCACGACACTCCTGACCTGATTCGTGTTCTCGCCGAACTACCAGACCCCACTGCCTACGAGGCATACCTGCGGACGTTGCGCGCGGTAGTCGACTGGCGAGGTCAGGTCGTCACGATGCTCGATCGGTGTTACCTGACCGAGAATCTGCCGGTTCAGTTGATCTGGGGTGACGAGGATTCCGTGATTCCCGTCTCGCACGCGCACCTCGCGCATGCGGCGATGCCCAACTCCCGACTCGAAGTTTTCCGTGGATCCGGACACTTCCCCTTCCGCGACGACCCCATGCATTTCCTTCAGGTGATCGAGGAGTTCCTCGCGAGCACCGCGCCACTGGTATTCGACGAGGCACACTGGCGGCACATGCTGATTGCCGGGGTTGGTGAAAACACCATCACCGGTTCGTCGTCGACACGCATGGCGGTACTCGATGCGATGGGCTCGGACGAGCGCAGCGCAACCTGATCACCGCCAGCGGCTAACCTGTACAAGTGCTGCTGACGGAACTGCTCCCCGACAACGCGGATCCCGATTCCGTTTTCGACGCCTTCTTATCCTGGACGATCGAGCGTGGTTTGACGCTCTATCCTGCCCAGGAAGAGGCTGTGATGGAACTGGTCTCGGGTGCCAACGTTATTTTGGCTACACCCACCGGTTCCGGAAAGTCGATGGTGGCGATCGGCGCGCACTTCTACGCGATGTCCCAGGGCAAGCGCACGTACTACACCGCGCCCATCAAGGCGTTGGTGAGCGAGAAGTTCTTTGCGCTCTGCGAGGTGTTCGGCGCGGAGAACGTCGGCATGATGACCGGCGACGCTGCCGTCAACTCGTCGGCTCCCATCATCTGTGCCACAGCGGAGATCGTCGCAAATCTCGCGCTGCGAGAGGGCCCCGATTCCGATATCGGCCAGGTAGTGATGGACGAGTTCCATTTCTACTCCGAACCGGATCGCGGGTGGGCGTGGCAGGTTCCGCTGATCGAACTACCGCACGCCCAGTTCTTGCTGATGTCCGCAACTCTGGGCGAGGTGGACTTCTTTTCCGAGGACCTCACGCGTCGCACCGGCAAGCCCACCACCGTCGTGTCTGGTACCGAACGCCCTGTCCCCCTGATGTTCTCGTACGCCACCACGCCGGTCGGTGAGACCATCGAAGAGTTGGTCACCACCAACCAGGCCCCCGTGTACATCGTGCACTTCACGCAGGCCGCAGCTCTCGAACGAGCGCAAGCGCTCACGAGCGTCAACTTCTGTTCCAAAACGGAGAAGGAAGCAATTGCCGAGGCGCTCGGCGGATTTCGCTTCACGACGGGATTCGGTAAGACACTCTCCCGCCTGGTTCGCCACGGCATCGGCGTTCACCATGCCGGCATGTTGCCCAAGTACCGACGGCTCATCGAAGTCCTTGCCCAGGACGGTCTGCTCAAGGTCATCTGCGGCACCGACACACTCGGCGTCGGCATCAACGTTCCCATCCGCACGGTGTTGCTGACGGGTCTGGCCAAGTACGACGGCGTCCGCACCCGCCACCTCAAGGCTCGTGAGTTCCATCAGATCGCAGGTCGCGCCGGCCGCGCCGGCTACGACACGATGGGTACCGTCGTGGTGCAGGCGCCGGAACACGAAGTGGACAATTTGCGAGCAGTCGCCAAGGCGGGCGACGATCCGAAGAAGATCAAGAAAATTCAACGCAAGAAGGCTCCCGAAGGATTTGTTTCGTGGAGCGAAGCGACATTCGACCGCCTGGTTGCGGCATCACCGGAACCCTTGGTGTCGCGGTTCTCCGTCAGCAACTCCATGCTGCTCAATGTCATTGCCCGACCGGGTAATTGCTTCGATGCGATGCGACATCTGTTGGAGGACAACCACGAATCGCGTCCGGCGCAGCGCAAGCACATCCTCAAGGCGATCTCGCTGTACCGCGGATTGCTCAGCGCCGGCATCGTGGAACGCCTCGACGAACCGGACGAGCACGGCCGGATGGCGCGGTTGACGATGGACTTGCAGCGCGACTTCGCCTTGAATCAGCCACTCTCGCCGTTTGCTCTCGCTGCGTTCGAACTCCTCGACGTCGAATCCGATACGTACGCACTCGATGTCGTGTCCATCATCGAATCGACGCTCGACGACCCCCGTCAGGTGTTGATGGGTCAGCAGCACTTCGCCCGCGGTGAGGCTGTTGCCCAGATGAAAGCGGACGGCATCGAGTACGAGGAGCGCATGGAACTCCTCGAAGAGGTCACCTGGCCGAAACCGTTGGCGGAGTTACTGTTCCCCGCCTTCGAGATGTACCGCGGCGGCCATCCGTGGATCACCGAATTTGCGCTCTCCCCCAAATCCGTCGTACGCGACATGATCGAACGTGCAATGACCTTTGCCGAATTGATCAGTCACTACGGGCTCACCCGCTCCGAAGGACTGGTTCTGCGTTACCTCGCGGACGCCTACCGCGCCCTGCGCCAGACCGTGCCCACCGAAGCGCGCACCGAAGAACTCGAAGACATCATCGAGTGGCTGGGTGAGTTGATCCGACAAGTCGACTCGAGCCTGCTCGACGAGTGGGAGTCGCTAACCGACCCCGGAGCCGAAGCCGACACCGAAGAGGTTGCATTCGGCGCCGACATTCCGCGCCCGATCTCGGCAAACCCGCGCGCGTTCCGCGTCATGGTGCGCAACGCGATGTTCCGTCGGATCGACCTCGCGTCGCGGCGACAGTGGAACGAACTGGAAAACCTCGACGACGGTATCGACGCCGCCGAGTGGGAAGAGCAACTGCTCCCCTACTTCGAGGAGTACAGCTCGATCGGAACGGGACCGTCAGCGCGTGGGCCGGCGTTGTTCCAGGTAGTCGAGGAAGGCGAGTTCTGGCGAGTGCGTCAGGTGCTCGAGGACCCGGAAGGTGATCACGGCTGGGCACTGCTAGGTGTCGTCGATATCCCGGAGTCCGACGCGTTGGGTGAAATCGTGTTCGACGAGCTCAGCATCGTCGAGGGCTGACACCCTGTGCGCCTTTCTGGTAGTGGGCACTACCAAAAAGGCGCACGGCGGCTTTAGCCCCTACGAGCCTTGCGCGGCTGATTGCGGCGCGAAGCGCGCTTCTCCTTGATACGGAGGTTCTCGGCGCGCACCTCCGCTTGCAGTGCGCGTTCTTTCTCCAGCCATTCGGGCTTTTCTTCCAGCAGGGCAGCAACTTGATCCGTGGTGAGCGCCTCTTCGACGCCGCCGCGAGCAAGCCCGGCGATGGAGATGCCCAGCTTTGCGGCGATGACCTGCTTCGGGTGCGGGCCGGTGCGGCGCAGTTCCAGCAGCCACTCCGGAGCTTCGGTCTGAAGCGCGGTCAGTTCTTCACGGGTCACGTCGCCTTCCTGGAACTCTTTCGGTGTTGCTTCCAGGTACACACCCAGCTTCTTGGCAGCCGTCGTCGGCTTCATCGTCTGGGGCGTTTTGTTCGACGTCATGCAACAAGAGTAGCCAGCCATCGCGTCGCGTTTTACCAAGGCGGTAACCTTGCCGGGTGAGCAACGCGGATAGTCCGGCAATTTTTCGACTCGCGTATGCCCCCGGGGTAACGCCGACCAAGTGGATTCGAGTGTGGCACGAGCGGCTTCCCGACGTCCGTCTCGAGTTGGTCCAGTTTCCGGTTCTCGAGGTTGTGGCAGCGCTACGGGCGGGCGAGGCCGACGCCGGCCTGGTTCGGTTACCGATCGATCGCACTGAGCTCAGCGCGATCTCCTTATATGCGGAGACGCCGGTGGTGGTGATCCCCAAAGATCACGTGTTCACCGCTGTAGACCAGATTTCCGTCGCCGATCTGAGCGACGAGATTGTGCTCAACCCTCTCGAAGACACCCTCGAGTGGCCGACGCGTCCAGGTAAGGCAGCAGCCGAGCGGCCGGAAACGATCGCCGACGCCATCGAGTTGGTTGCGGCCGGCATCGGCGTTGTTGTTGTTCCGCATTCGGTGGCGCGGTTGCACCACCGCAAGGATCTGACTTTCCGTCCTGTTGCCGGTGCTCCCGAGTCCCCTATTGCTTTGGCTTGGCTGGAGTCCAAGACCACAGAATTGGTCGAAGAACTCATCGGCATCGTGCGAGGACGTACCGCTCAGAGTTCACGCGGACGCAATGGTCAGCCGGCCGAGAAGATCAAGGGTTCGGTCAAGGCCAAGCAGGCAGCGAAGGAACGTCGTGCCGAGGCCGCGAAAGCCGATCACAAAGCCAAGAGTGCCGGAACGGCAAAGAGCGTCTCGGGCCGCAATACCAGCGGCGGCAAAGCCAAGGCCGGCGGCAAAGCGGGTAGCGGCAAGTCGGGCGGCACCAAGAGTTCGGGTGGCCGGTTCACGGGCAAACCGAAGGGCCGCTAGCGGGGAGTTCCGCCAACTCACCTCGCATCCCCAAGTTCTGCGCGCATGATGGAGTTATGACTTCGGTTGATTCGACGGTCCTGGCAGAACTGATCGCTGCGCTGCCGGATGGTGCGCTCCTGCGCGATCCGGACCTTACGGCCGGTTACCGCCAAGACTGGGCAGCCGATCCGAATGCAGGCAACCCGCTGGCCGTTGTCCGGGCCACCTGCACCGAAGATATCCAGGCCGTGATGCGCTGGGCCACCGAACATCGCATTCCCGTGGTTCCGCGCGGTGCCGGATCGGGACTCTCCGGTGGATCCAGCGCCGTCGACGGTTGCATCATGGTCAGCACCGAGCGAATGCGCGAGATCACCATCGACCCGGTAGCTCGGGTGGCCGTAACTCAGCCCGGCTTGATGAACGCCGAGGTCAAGAAAGCTGCCGCAGAGCATGGGCTCTGGTACCCGCCTGACCCGTCGTCGTTCGAGATCTGTTCCATCGGTGGCAATGCCGCTACCAACGCCGGTGGACTCTGTTGTGTGAAATACGGCGTCACCACCGACTATGTGCTCGGCCTGAAGGTAGTGCTCGCCGACGGCACTGCAGTGTCACTGGGCGGCCCGCTCCTGAAAGATGTTGCAGGACTCTCACTTACCAAACTGTTTGTCGGCAGCGAAGGCACTCTCGGCATCATCACTGAGATCACCTTGCGTCTGATTCCGGCGCAGCCGCCCGCTTCAACTGTCGTCGCGTCGTTCGATTCCGTCGAGGAAGCTGCCGACGCGGTCTTGGCGATCACCGGCAAAATGCGTCCGGCGATGCTCGAGTTCATGGATCACGCCAGCATCAACGCTGTCGAGGATTCTGTGCGGATGGGGCTCAACCGGAAGGCTCGCGCACTGATTCTGGCCCAATCCGATGCCCACGGCGCCGCTGGTGTACTCGAGATCGAGAGCATTGTCGCAGCGTGCGAAAACAACGGGGCCACCGAAGTTTTCGCGACAGACGACCAGGCCGAGGGTGATGCGTTCACTGCGGCCCGACGGGCGGTGTTTCCAGCCGTTCAGGCGTTGGGGAATCTGCTCCTCGAAGATGTCGGCGTTCCGATGCGAGCGCTGCCACGATTGATCACGGGGGTGGAAGCCATCGCCGCGGACCTGGATGTCCTTATCTGCACCGTGGCGCACGCCGGCGACGGAAACACTCATCCACTGATCGTGTTCGATCCGTCTGATCCCGATATGACAGAGCGCGCCCAGATCGCATTCGGACGGGTCATGGATCTCGCAATTGCGCTGGGCGGCACCATTACCGGCGAACACGGTGTGGGCCGGATCAAGCGCGACTGGTTGCCAGCTCAGCTAGGCGAGGACGTCATGGCGTTGAACCGGAAAATCAAAGATGCGCTTGATCCCCTAGGAATTCTCAATCCCGGAGCGGTCATCGCTGCGAAGTAGTCACACATCTCGAGTCCACTTTCGCTGACACCCGTCGGCGAAAATGTGCATGCCCAAACCTCTGCCCGCACACTCCGGACAAACACCTCGCGTTAGTGACATGCGACGACATTGGTCTAGACTCCATCGAGATTTACACTGCCCGGGGGGACCAGTAAATGCGTAGATCCATCGTGGGCATTACCAGCGCAAAAAAGGCAAAATACCTGTACCAGAAATCAATTGGCGGGCAATGATGCGCTGCGATCCCGAACAGATGCACGCAACAGCGACTCGAATTTCAGACCTCGCCGACGAATTCTGGGACGACGTGGAAACGTTGCGCCGCGATGCCGAATCCTTGATGACAGCCGAATGGACCGGGGACGCGTCCCGAACCCACGCCGCACTGTGGGCCGAGTGGGTCTACTCCGCCCGCCAGGTCGCGGGCGCACTCACCGAGGACGCCGGACTGCTGCATCAAGCAGCTACCGAGTACAGAAGGACCGACGACCAGAATGCCGGCAGCATTTCGGGTACTCGACTGAACATGGACTTCTGATGGGCCGGTACTCTGCCGACACCGAGCAAATCCTCGGTCTCGTCGGCAGGGCGAAGCAGATCGGCATGCGCGTCGAAGCCCGCATCACCGACGTCGAACGGGAAGTCGTGGCCCTCAACGTCGACTGGGACGGCGATGCCGCCGATGCCCACCGCACCAAACACGAAACCTTGCACCGCGAACTGAAAGACATGCGCACTGCACTGTCCGAACTCGAATCGATGGCCCAGGGCGCGCACGATCGCTATCTCGCCAACGCGCGACACAACAGTGGGATGTGGCCCTGATGGCGCCGATCACAATGGACCCCGCAGTCCTCATCGACGCTGCCACACAGTACAAAACGGTCAGCAACAGCACTGACAGTGTGATCCGTCTGCTCGGTGAAACGCTCCAAACCAACTGGGGGTGCGCCGGAACCGACAACGCGGGAGCCGGGTGGGCCGCGAGCTATGACCCCGCCGCATTTGATGCCGTCGCCGCCGGAACAAACATTGTCAACGCGTTCAGCAAACTGCACGATCTACTCGCGGCGACCGGTGTCAACCACGCCAACACCGAGCGATCGAATACCAACCCGCCGGAGCCCCCGGAGGGGCCGGCGTCGCAGCTTCCGACCGTGTCGGCGCCGGCGTTTTACGGGGCGCTCGGCGGCGATACCGACCCGCCGCTCGGGTGGGAGTTGATTACTGCGTGGCTGCAGGGACACATGTGGCCCAACGGGAACCCCGACAAATTGAAAGCACTCGGGCGAGCGTGGCGCACAGCCGCCGAGGGGTTGCGCGATGCAAACGATGCAACGGGTACAGCGTGGGTCGCCCTCGAGGAACTCGACTCCGACGAGATGCCGCAGGTCCTGGCTCAACTCGACAATGTCTTCGTCACTACCAACGCCGTCGCCGATCAGTACGACACACTGGCCGCCGCCTGCGACGAGTGGGCACAGACAATCGAGGAGGCTCACCGCAAGATCTTCGACATCGTCGGCAAAGCCATCATCGTCGGGGCTTTGGCCGGCGCAGTCACCGCACTCTTTACCCTCGGTGCTGGTACCGTCGCCGCGGCCGGAGCGACGGGAAGTGTGATCGCTGCCAGCGTCGTTGGGGTACTCGGCGCCGTGGACGCGGTCGCCGTAACGGTGGTCGGTGGCGTCGCCGCGGCGGGGGCTGCTGCTGTGGGTGCGGTCAACGAGCTGCAACCACTGCTCGAAGCCAACCCGACTACCTTCAATGCCAACACCGGCGGCGGAGGAAACACGCTCGGTTACTATCCCGCACCGCGGCACCTCCCCGGATTCCCGAATGCCAAACTAGT
Source organism: Rhodococcus globerulus (assembly GCF_019334125.1). Taxonomy (NCBI): domain Bacteria; kingdom Bacillati; phylum Actinomycetota; class Actinomycetes; order Mycobacteriales; family Nocardiaceae; genus Rhodococcus; species Rhodococcus globerulus. The sequence goes on along the minus strand of NZ_CP079698.1, from coordinate 340,179 downwards.
CAAGAGAATGAACGAGCGAAAGCGCTGGAAAGATGACAAAGGCAACATCTACGAATGGGACTATCAGCACGGTGCCGTCGAGAAATACAACAAGAACGGCACGCATCTAGGAGAATAAGATGCGAATACAGGCACACAGACCAAACCCGCCGACCCAAGCCGCCGAACAGAAAGGTGAGACATGTGGTATTTAGAAGCTTTCGACAACGATACTGAATTATTAGCCGGGGAGTACCTCTTACGCGAAATGTCCGTTGAGATCGTGAAAGAAATTCTCGATATCGACGACAGCGACTTCGAATTACCCGTTGGGATACGTCAAAATGACGTACCTCTTGAGAAAGTTCCCGAGTTCGCTAAATACATTAACGAACCCTTCAAGATAGACCAAAATTGTGAATACGAAGTAGCATTCTTAACTGAGTAACAACCATCGAGAGTTCGAATACCAGTCGAGCCCGACGGTTCATCAGATCGACTTCACGACTCCGGACCCGCCACTCCACCCGCAAACCAGGAGAGAAGTTTATGTGGCATCTCCAGGCCTACGACAACGACGCCGAATTACAAACCGAGATCTACCTTTTGCACGATATGATTGCCGAAATCGTGAAAGATATTCTCGGCGTTGACGACAGCGGCTTCGACTTACCCGTCTGGATCCTAGAATGACGTACCCCTCGACAAAGTGCCCGAGTTCACTAAATACAGTAACGAACCCTTCAAGATAGACCGAAATAGTGAGTTTGAAGTCTCAGATCTAACGGATTGAACCGAGCCTGGGCCTCGATTGTCAGCTCGAACCCGACAAGTTCAATTGATGCGGCCAGACCATCCGCGCCGCACCAAGTCGTCGAGCAGGAAAGTGAAACATGTGGTACCTCGAAGCTTTCGACAACGAGACCGAATTTCGCACCGAAAAATACCTCTTGCACGACATGACTGCCGAGATCGTGAAGGAAATCCTCGGCATCGACGACAACAACTTCGATCTACCCGTCGTCGCACGTTTCAGTTGCGTTCAACTCGACAAAGTTCTCAAGTTCGCGAAGTACACCCACGAACCTATCGACGTAATCGAAAACTGCGAATATTTCGTTGGACTATTCGCTGACTGAGTACTGTAAGAACGGCACGCATCTAGGCGATTTCGACTCCAATGCCGGATCGCCCGACTAAACCCGCCGACGCCAGCCGCAGACATGGAAAGTGAAACATGTGGCATCTCGAAGCTTTCGACAATGGAAATAATCGATTAGTCAAAGATTACGCTCTGCATGATATGGCTGTTGAGATCGTGAAGGAAATCCTCGGGATCGACGACACGACTCCAAATTTCCCCTCAGAGTGGCGTTCCCCTCGACAAAGTACTCGAGTTCGCGAAATACACTTGTAAACCCATCGAGATAACAGAGAACCGCGAATACGAAATAGGCCTATTCGCCGACTGAACAGCAACACTGCACCTCGTCGGCCAATCCTCGAGGCCAATCCGGCTACATTCGACGCCAAGACCATTGAACCCGGAGAGATGTGGAATTTCCACAAGGCTCCGGAGTTTCTTCCGGGGTTTCCGGATGCCAAACCCGTCAAATATCGATCTGAAGGAATCGAGCAGTACTGGTTCCGGTCACAACGACAGGGGTCATTGAGGGATCGTCCGCCCCGGCGCAACGGATTTCACCAGCTCCGCCAACTGCCTGAACCCTTCGGCGCGGCCGCTGGACGAGCGGAATACCAGTCCGATTGTCCGGCCAGGGGCAGGTGCCGTGAATGTCGCCGTGGCGAGTTCACCCCGCCGACTCTCCACCGGCACAGCCGATTCGGGGACCAAGGTCACACCGAGCCCGCCGGCGACACACTGCACGATCGTCGCCAAGGATGTTGCCCGCGTATCCCCGGAGAGCGGGTGGGCGTCGACGGAACGGCACAGATCCAGTGTCTGGTCCCGCAGGCAATGCCCGTCATCGAGAAGCAGCAAGGGCAGTTCGTCGAGGACGTCAGCGGTGAGATCGCTGCGTCCTGCCAGCGCGTGGTCTGCTGGGACGACCAGAACAAAATCCTCGTCGTAGAGCGGTATCTCGATCAACCCAGGCGCACCAGCCGGCAGGGCGAGCAAGGCCAGATCGAGGGCACCGGAGCGGAGCGAGTCGAGCAGTCGTGCGGTTTGGTCCTCGATGACGTGAGGTGCAACCGTTGGCATGGACGTCCGCAATGCCGGCAGCAGTGACGGCAGGATGTACGGCGCGACAGTGGGAATCAGCCCGATCCGAAGTGGGCCGGCCAATCGATCCCCCATTCCGGCGGCGCTCGCGACAAATCCGTCGGCAGCCTCGAGAATCAGTTTCGCTTGGCTGAGAAGCCGCTGACCGTCGCCTGTGACGAGGACACGCCGGGTGCTGCGTTCGATCAATTGCACGCCGAGGCCCGATTCGAGTGCGGCCAACGCCTGCGAGAGTGTGGGTTGGCTCACACTCAAACGTGCTGCGGCGGTGCCGAAGTGCCGATGTTCGGCCACCGATACGAAGGCACGCAGCTGTGACAAGGAAGGTTGATAAGTCTGATCAGCCATGGCTATCAGTGTAGTGCCACCTATCACCTTTACCTTTTGACCACTTTGATGCAGAATGGACTCATACCAAAAAGCGCCGGTCGCGCACCATGACGGTGAGACCCGCTTCGACGGTATCGAGAACTTTCGATCACAAACATTCGTGATCGTGCGTGTGAGAAAAACCTGTTCACAAGACAAGTAGGAGGACGAGACATATGGCTCTGCTGACAATCGGCGACCAGTTCCCGGCATACAACCTGAAGGCCGTTATCGGCGGCGACCTCTCCAAGGTCGACGCTCAGCAGCCCGACGACTACTTCACTCAGATCACGAGCGACGACTACGCAGGCAAGTGGCGCATCGTCTTCTTCTGGCCCAAGGACTTCACGTTCGTGTGCCCCACGGAGATCGCAGCATTCGGCAAGCTGAACGACGAGTTCGCAGACCGCGACGCACAGGTTCTCGGCGCTTCCGTCGACAACGAGTTCGTTCACTTCCAGTGGCGTGCACAGCACGACGAGCTCAAGACCCTCCCCTTCCCGATGCTCTCGGACCTCAAGCGCGAGCTTGCCGAGGCCACCGGCGTCCTCAACGCTGACGGCGTTGCAGACCGCGCGACGTTCATCGTCGACCCCAACAACGAGATCCAGTTCGTCTCCGTCACAGCCGGTTCCGTCGGCCGTAACGTCGACGAGGTTCTCCGCGTTCTCGACGCTCTGCAGAGCGACGAGCTGTGCGCCTGCAACTGGAAGAAGGGCGACCCGACGATCAACGCCGGCGAGCTGCTGAACGCGAGCGTCTGATCATGAGCGTCGACAACCTGAAAGATTCGCTTCCCGAGTACGCCAAGGATCTCAAGCTCAACCTGAGTTCCATTGCGCGCACCACGGTTCTGAACGAGCAGCAGCTGTGGGGCACCCTCCTCGCAACGGCCGCTGCAACCAAGTCGGCGACCACGCTCAAGGAAATCGCAGCCGAGGCGGCAGACAACCTGTCCGCTGAGGCGTACAACGCAGCGCTCGGCGCAGCGGCGATCATGGGCATGAACAACGTCTTCTACCGCACCAAGGGCTACCTTGACGGTAAGTACGACGACCTTCGTGCGGGCCTGCGGATGAACATCATCGGCAACCCGGGCGTCGACAAGGCCGACTTCGAATTGTGGTCGCTCGCGGTTTCCGCGATCAACGGCTGCAACCATTGCCTCGAAGCTCACGAGAACACCCTCCGTCAGGAAGGCGTTTCCCGCGAGGTCATCTTCGAAGCGATCCGTGCCGGTTCCATCGTCATGGGTGTCGCGCAGGCTGTCGAGGCCAATGAAATCCTCGCTGCCGCACAGGTCTGATCCCAGACCGACGCAGTAGACGAAAGACCCTCCCCGCCTTCCACGGTGGGGAGGGTTTATTCGTTTTTCCGGCGCGCTACTGTGGACCGATGGGCATCGAAGTGAGTGTGGTCCGGGTCTTCACGGACGAGAACGGAAAGCACGGCAACCCACTCGGGATTGTCGACGCATCACTGGTCGAACTATCCGAACGGCAAGAAGTCGCCGCGACGCTCGGGTACAGCGAAACGATTTTTGTCGATCTCCCCGAAGTGGGCGCCGCTCGGGCGAGTGCCCAGATCTTCACTCCGGCAGCAGAACTCCCCTTTGCCGGTCATCCCACGGTCGGTCTCACCTGGTGGCTGCACGATCAGGCACGGCCGGTGACCACACTCGGTGTCCCCGCCGGCGAACTCGACGTACGCCGCAGCAGTAACCTCACGTGGGTTCGCGCCCGCGCCGAATGGGCACCGGAGTTTGCTCTCTACCCCCTGGAAACGGTGGATGACGTAATCGACGCGGTTCCGTCGGACTACGAAACCGATCACTCCTACCTGTGGGCGTGGCAGGACAAACTCGAATCGTCCATCCGCTCAAGGATGTTCGCTCCGGAAATGGGAATCGCCGAGGACGAAGCTACCGGATCGGCGGCCCTACGCATCACTGATCACCTACGAAAATCGCTTCGAATCACCCAGGGACGGGGATCGATCCTGCACACCACCTACTCGCCCGAAGGATGGCTCGAAGTGGGCGGACGCGTGGTTGCCGAGCAGTCACGAACTTTGTGACTGGCCTGCCGGATTCCGTCCTGCCTCGAGGTCTGCGGCGCTGAGCGTCACGGCAATTTCGTCGCCGAGTGCCACGCCGGGTGCAAGCGGCAGTTGATCGCCGCTCCAGAACTTGCCGGGATCGAACCAGTTGATGCGACGGTTTCCCACCATCAGGCCCATTGCCTCGTACGTCTGCGCGACAACCTCGGCGCAGTAGGCACTTTCGATGCCCGACGCAGGCGATTCGGGCTTCTTCCGGAACTTCGGGACGCGCCCGCCGAACCATCGTGACGCGAGCTTGGCGGTGGAGGGAAACGGCGTGCCGTCCAGGCGGGCTATGGTGCGCAGCAGCGCATCCTCTTGTTCACGGGTCACCGGGGTGTCGAGCTGCCGAAGCCAACCCTGCTGCCCGTACTTGGCTCCCCACACCTGCACGGCGGCCTTCAGATCATGGAGCTGAACGCCACGCTGGAAACGACCGGTCCACATGTCTTGCAACGAATGACCGAGCTCTGCATGCCACATGAGCGGTGGCAGATCGTCGATCACCACCGACATGCCGACGTGGTTGACCGGACTGTTAGTGAGCGTCTGAATTGCCTTGTCGGCCGTGGAATCTCCGCGGAAGATCCAGATATCGCCAGTGCGGGTGACACTGGCTGCCTCGTCGAGGGTCACCTGAGAGCGTGATCGTCGGTCCATAACCTTTAGCCTAGAGGCATGACACTTCGTGCCTCGCACATATGGAAGCTCGTGGGCCTCGCCGGCGCTATGGGGGTCGCGGCCACCGGGGTCCTCGCTGTGCGGAACGAGCGTGCGCGTCGGGCGTACTCCCCCGACGAGATTCGCTCCGTCCTCCACGAGCGATACACGCAGGCGTACGCCAGGGCGTCAGAGCAGGACACTATCGAGCTGGAGCCGGTACCGAGCACACTGCGGCGCCGGATGAAGAAACTCTTCCGACGCCGCAGCTAGTTCGCAAATTTATCCGAGAGCGGCGAGGATTCCCGCAGCCATCTCGGCCACCTGATCGTCCGTCATCACGAAGGTCGGGGAAATCTGCATCGCTCCCTGACCTGCCGCGCGACCTGAAATTCCGTGCTCGCGCAGCGTCTTCACGAACGGCAGTGCCTCGGCCGGGTCTGCCAGCTGAACGGCGGCGACGGCCCCGAGTCCACTGCGGACCTCGGAAACCCGCGGATGCTCGGCCAGCGGCTGCAAGTGCGTGTGCAACGACGCTTCGAGCCGCTTGGACTCGGCGAGGAGGTTCTCACGCTCGAGAATGTCGAGGTTTGCCATGGCTGCAGCTGCCGCTCCGGCGTGCCCGCCGTAGGTGTAGCCGTGACGCCACCAAGCACCGTTGTAGAACGGCTCGGCGACGCGAGGTGCGATGAACACGGCACCCATCGGAACGTATCCGGAGGTCAAACCCTTTGCTGTGGTCATCATGTCGGGCTGCAGATCGAAGCGAGTGGATGCAAACCACTCGCCACCGATACGACCGAAACCGGTGACAACCTCGTCGACGACAAACAGTATGTCGTGTTCACGGCAGATGTCTCGGACCTCGGCCAGGTATCCCTCGGGCGGAAGGTACACCCCGCCGGCGCCGATGATGGGCTCGGCGAAGAATGCGGCGATCTTGTTCGCGCCGACCTTCTCGATCAGTTCGAGGAGGCTCTTGGCGTCGTCCCAGCCGACGGTGGCAGCATCGGCCATCAGCTCGCCGTACCCCTCGCGATTGACGGGGATACCGGCGAGAGCTGTTCCCGCAACATGCATTCCGTGGTAGGCCTTCTGGCGTCCGACGATGATGTTCTTGTCGGGCTGGCCGACCTCATGCCAGTACCGACGCGCCAACTTCGCTGCGGTGTCGACGGAATCGGAACCACCGGAGGTGAAGAAGATCTTGCTGCCTGCAACCGGCGCGATCTTCGCGAGCCGCTCAGCCAGTGCCTGCGTGGTTTCGGGGACAAAATCGCCGAAGTTGGAGAAGTGAGCGATCTTCGACAGCTGAGCGGCAACGGCGTCGGCGATCTCGGTGCGGCCGTGGCCCACGTTCGTGAACCAGAGCCCGGCAGTTGCGTCGAGGTACCGATTGTCCTGCGAGTCCCAGATGTACGCGCCTTCACCGCGAGAGACGACAAATGCGCCGTTCTTCTCGACCGCGCCCATATCCGCGAACCCGTGCCACAGTGCCGAAGCCATCTTTTTCCCCTTCGAGTCCAAACGAATACCAACGATGCTGGTGTGCACACGATGTGCAGCAACTATATCGACACCACAAATCGTCTCCCGCGTGATGCTGCCCTGCGTGGGGATCGCCGCCCTGGGCACGTAATCTCATCACCATGACTTTTGCCGAGAATCTTGCTGCCCTCCCCTCGATCGATCACCTCGCCGCCATCAACGTGCTCGACACCGACGGCACCGTCATCGACACCGTGGAGAACAAGCCGGGCAAATCTGGTTCGGTCAAGGTCTACAACCACCTCGCCCAGGTCTACGGCGCAATCACTCCTGAGGCCGCAACGGCTGCGCTGGCGATTTTTGCCGAGCACACAGACGATGCCCGCGCGAACCGCGGCAAGCACCCCAACATCGACCGTCTCGATCAGGTTCTTGCCAGCGGCAACACTCTCGGGCTGCAGGAAGTTCCGGCGGAGTAGCAGCCCGCGGTCCACATCTCACATCGCGACAGAGTCCCGGTCGGCGTCGCCGTACCGCCACCGCGCCCCTAGCTTGCCGACGGCGTTGACCGCCAGCGCCATCAGCGCCATTGCCACGGCAAGCACAACAAGCCCGATCACCAGGGCTACGTAACCGTGGGCTCGCGGATCGAGGAAGGGATACGGGTACCAGTCGACGATCGCTCCGCGAACCAGCGAATACACGGCATACAGGGCGGGAAAGGCGAGCCACGTCAAGGCCGACCCTTCGGAGATGCGGTGGCGCGAGGGCGAAAACACCCAGTCGGCAAGCATCACCAACGGCAGTACTTGATGCAGGGCGACATTGATCCAGGTGTCGTTCAGCGTCACATCGACATCCGAGAGCAGCACCGCGTAGACGATGCCCGTGATCACCATGTAGAGCGTCACGGCGCCTCGAACTGTCTGCCAGGTGCGCGACTGCGGATCCCGCAGCCCTCCGACAATCAGTACGACGGCTGCGGCGATATTGCTCTCGATAGTGAAATAGCTGAGATAGTTCACCAGGGAGAATCCCTCGGCGTTGCGTAGCGGGATCCATAACAAGGCGGTCAGCCCGTAGACCGCAAACGCAAGGCGGAGAATGCGTACCGCCATCGGAGTGGATGTCGCAAATGTCGTCACTGCCCGATCGTGTCACAACGCACGCTGCGGGAGTGAGATTTCCCGGCGTTCGATAAGCTGTCCGTCAGCATGTCTACAACACCACCGGCCCCGCTCTCACCACGACGAAGCGACCTGAAACGCGCCCTGTCCGAAGTCTCATTCCGTGATGAGAACCGTCTGCGGCGCAAACTCGACCGCGCCCGCACGCCGGAGAACCTGGCAACACTGGCCCAGGAGATCGAATCCGCGCGCATCCGGCTGGCCGAACGCGCGGCGAACGTGCCCGCAGTGTCCTACCCCGAGGCACTGCCGGTCAGTCAACGCAAAGACGACATTGCCCGCGCGATTTCCGAAAACCAGGTGGTGATCGTCGCCGGCGAGACAGGTTCTGGCAAGACCACTCAGATCCCGAAGATCTGCCTCGAACTGGGACGCGGAGTTCGCGGACTGATCGGCCATACTCAGCCCCGGCGCCTTGCCGCGCGAACGGTCGCCGAGCGAATAGCCGAAGAACTCGACACCGAACTCGGCGACGCCGTGGGCTACACAGTGCGATTCACCGATCAAGTTTCCGACCGCACGTACGTGAAGTTGATGACCGACGGCATTCTGCTTGCGGAGATTCAGCGCGACAAGATGTTGCGCCGCTACGACACTCTCATCATCGACGAGGCTCACGAACGCAGCCTCAACATCGACTTCATCCTCGGGTATCTGGCGCAGCTACTCCCCCGCCGACCCGACCTCAAGGTCATCATCACCTCGGCGACCATCGACCCCGAGCGGTTCGCTCAGCACTTTGCCGTCGACGGGAAGCCCGCGCCGATCGTCGAGGTGTCCGGGCGAACCTTCCCGGTGGAAATGCGTTACCGCCCATTGACTGTCGAATCCGGAGATATCAGCTACGACCGAGATCCGGTCGACGCCGTCTGCGAAGCTGTTGACGAACTCAGCGCAGAGGGCGAGGGTGACATCCTCGTCTTCCTGTCTGGTGAACGCGAGATTCGTGACACCGCAGATGCATTGCGCGACCGCAGGCTTCGCAACACCGAAATCGTTCCACTGTATGCACGCCTGTCGGCAGCCGAACAGCACAAAGTGTTCTCTCCGCACACCGGCCGACGAGTTGTCCTGGCCACCAACGTCGCCGAAACATCTCTGACGGTTCCCGGCATTCGCTACGTCGTCGATCCCGGAACAGCGCGCATCTCGCGATATTCCGTCCGCACCAAGGTGCAAAGGCTGCCGATCGAACCGATTTCCCAGGCATCAGCGCGTCAGCGGTCCGGTCGCTGTGGCCGTGTCGCCGAGGGTATCTGCATCCGGCTGTATTCCGAAGAGGACTTCGAAGCCCGGCCGGCGTTCACCGAACCGGAGATCCTGCGCACCAACCTCGCGTCTGTGATCCTGCAGATGACGGCGCTGGGTCTCGGCGATATTGCCGCATTCCCGTTTGTGGAGCCCCCGGATTCGCGAGCCATCAAAGACGGCATCGGACTACTCGAAGAACTGGGCGCTATCGCACGAGGATCCGACGCGTCGCATCCGGAACTGACTCCGATCGGCCGCGAACTGGCGCAGATTCCCGTCGACCCTCGCATGGCTCGAATGTTGTTGGAAGCCAAGACAAACGGAGCGCTGCACGAGACGCTCGTCATCGTCGCTGCACTGTCCATTCAGGACGTACGAGAGCGGCCCGCCGAGTTCCAGCAGGCCGCCGACGAGAAGCACGCCCGCTTCACGGTGGAGAACTCCGACTTCCTCGCCTATCTGAAGTTGTGGGACTACCTCCGCGAGCAGCGAAACGATCTGTCCTCGAGCCAATTCCGCAAGATGTGCCGCAACGAGTTCCTGCATTGGCTACGCATCCGCGAATGGCAGGATCTGCACGGGCAGTTGCGTCAGATCACTCGCGGACTCGGCTGGTCGGTCAACGAACTTCCCGCATCCGAGAATTCGGTCCACCAATCCTTGCTGGCCGGCCTGCTCTCCCACATCGGACTTCGCGAAGGCGAAAAGCGCGACTACCTCGGTGCTCGCGGAAGCCGTTTTGCGATCTTCCCCGGCTCGGGCCTGTTCAAGAAGCCACCCCGCTGGGTAATGGCCGCCGAACTGGTGGAGACAACCAGGCTCTGGGCCCGCATGTCCGCGCGCATCGAACCGGAATGGGCCGAAAAACTGGCACCACACCTGGTCAAACGGACCTACTCCGAGCCGCATTGGTCCTCCAAGCGTGGTTCGGCCATGGCGTACGAGCGCGTGACGCTCTACGGCGTACCCCTGGTCACCGGACGCGCTGTCACCTACTCGTCAATCGATCCGGAAACCTCGCGCGAATTGTTCATTCGCCATGCGCTGGTGCAGGGCGAATGGACTACACAGCACAAGTTCTTCCACGAAAATCGCGCACTGCTCGACAACGTCGAAGAACTCGAGAACCGGGCCCGCCGACGCGACATCCTGGTCGACGACGAGACGCTGTACGAGTTCTACGACTCACGCGTCGGCGCCGAAGCTGTGTCCGCGCGACACTTCGACAAGTGGTGGAAGACAGCACGCCGGCAAGACCCGAACCTGTTGACGTTCACGCCCGAAACCGTCGTGAATTCCGATGCCGCAACGGTTCTGGGCGGCGAATACCCCGATGCCTGGCGTCAGGGCGACATGCTGTTGCCACTGACCTATCAATTCGAACCAGGCAAGGACGACGACGGCGTCACCGCGCACATTCCCGTCGGTCTCCTCGCACAACTCCAACCCGTCGGGTTCGACTGGCTGGTACCGGGCATGCGTGTCGAATTGGTGTCGGCATTGATCAAGACGCTGCCCAAGACCATCCGGCGGCAGGTTGTTCCGGCGCCTGACTATGCAAGCGCAGCACTGGCTTCCGTGAAACCACGATCCGAACCACTGCTCACGGCAATGGCGCGCGAGCTGTCGCGTCTGGGCGCAACGCACATCGACGCGAAGGATTTTGATCCGAGCGCCCTTCCTGATCACCTTCGAATGACGTTTGTGGTCGAGGACGAATCCGGAAAAGTTCTGGCCAAAGGCAAGGATCTGGCTCAGCTACGACGCACACTCGCCCCGCGAGTTCAGAAGGAAGTTGCCAAAGCAGCGACCGGTACCGAGCGGGCAGCCTCGACGGTGTGGACCTCCGAGACGCTGGGCGCACTGGAGCCGACCATCACCAGGAGCATCGGCGGCCAGCAGGTCACCGGATACCCGGCGCTGGTGCCGGAAAACGGCGGTGTGGCAGTACGGGTTCTCAGTACCCCTGCAGCGCAGGCACAGGCGATGCGCGAGGGCACTCGGGCTCTTCTTCTCGCGGCGGTGCCAACCCAACTCAAGGCAGTCACATCAGGGCTGTCGAATACACACCGACTCATGCTGGGACAGAATCCGGACGGAAGCCTGGAAGCGTTGGTCGAGGACTGCCGTGTAGCCGCAGCCAACGAGATCATCGCTGCCAAAGGTGGACCGGTACGGACACCGGAGGCTTTCGAGGCACTCGTCAAAGCAGCCCGATCGGAGTTGGCCGGGCGCGTGTCCGCGATACTGCGCATGATCGTTCCGATCCTCGAACAATCACACCGCTTGAATGTCGTCCTCCAGCGATCGCGCGGAGAAGCCGCCGAAGACGTTCGCGAGCAACTGAAATCGCTCCTCTTCCCCGGCTTTGTCGCAGAATTGGGTTCGGCGAGACTACGCGAGCTACCCCGGTACCTGGCGGCCGCGACATTCCGGCTCGAAGCGCTTCCTGCCAGCGCTCATCGCGACCACCAAGCCATGGACGTTCTCGATCGGGTGTACGCCGCGTACGACAGATTGCTGAATTCGCTGCCGGAAGAGCGTCGTACCGCCAAAGATGTCGACGCCATCTCGTGGATGATCGAGGAACTTCGGGTGGGACTGTTCGCACAGTCTCTGGGAACCCCAACTCCAGTCTCGGAGAAGCGGGTACTCAAAGCAATCGAGGCGATCAAACGCTGACCGTCAGGGGTTCACTGCACAATGTTCACATTGGCGACCGAGCCACCAATTGTTGCGACAGTGTTGGCCAGACCTAACGTGACCAGGCTGTTGACTACTGCGAGAATTCCGTTCAAGGGCATAACGCCTCCGTAACGACAGATGCGGACTTTCGGCCCGAATGCTGCGATTCCGACTCGGACCGCTGAACGTACTCGTCGAGCGTAGGCGTCTGTCGCCGAGAAATAGGGGCAAAAGCCCTATTTGTTCTCGGAGCGTTATCTAAGGACGATCCCTCGACGTGACTCAGTCGACGGCGACAGCTTCTTCACCGGACGCCTTGGCATCCACGCGATGACGCATATCGGTAATTTCTCGCTCGAAATCTTCTGCGGAGCTGAAGGATTTGTAGACCGACGCAAACCGGAGATATGCCACCTCGTCGAGGTTGCGTAAGGGGTCCAAGATCGCCAATCCCACTTCGTTGCTCGGAATCTCGGCCGAACCGGAAGCACGCACGGCATCCTCGACCTGCTGAGCCAATAAATTCAACGAATCGTTGTCGACATGACGACCCTGGCACGCGCGGCGCACACCCTTCACGACTTTCTCGCGGCTGAAGGGCTCGGTGACACCACTGCGCTTGACAACTGACAGCACCGCTGTCTCGACAGTCGTGAAGCGACGACCACATTCGGGACACGAACGACGACGGCGAATTGCCTGACCTTCATCCGCCTCACGCGAGTCGACCACTCGGGAGTCAGGGTGCCGGCAGAACGGGCAATGCATCGCGGTTCCTTCTTCGTTGCCAGGAATGGCCGCAATTGAAGATTCCCACCAACTGCAAATCTTCGGAGGATCCACAGAGCAGATGCGCGACCACCCGAGGTGGTGTGACTGTCAAGCTCACAGCTTACTCGTTCGACACCACCCGAACGCATGCTCGGTCCTTCTCCGGCCATCGAGTGCCGATCACCCGCGCACTCCGAGACCTCGACTTGCACTGCGCTTACGTCAACGCCCTTGCGCGGCAGGAACAATCAGCGTCTGACCTATCTTCAGCCTGGAATCATTCATTGCATTGAGATCCATGATCCGTTCGATGACGACCCCCACCGATTGACCGGGAGCAATATCGGCTGCGATGTCGCTCAACGATTCACCCGCTGCGACGCGCACAACGGAGGTAGCACCGACCGGATCCGAAGCACCACTTGTGGACACAGCCGCGAGCCCTACCAAACCGAGCACCGCCACGGCCGTCAACAGCACTCCCGTGGCCATGCTCAGCCAACCAACCCCGTCGGAACCGACACGATCGACATGGACAATATGAGGCGCCCGCGACACTCCCACTCGATTGCGGTGTTCGAAGTTCCCGCTATGTGGCCGTGAAGAATCCGAATCTCGATCGAATCGGCGATCACCAGCCGGCTCACGAACGGAGTCACGACGTCCGCGAAATTCCGGCGTCTCGCGGCGGACGCGGTAAGCCATCGCCCCGACGGCCTCGTCGTATGGCGCGGCATCGTAGAACGACGCGTGGTACTTCGGCGCCACCCGAGGATCCGGAAGTGCCTGATCAGAAGCTGGGTCGTACTCGAAAGCTGCGTCGTACTTCAGTGCTGCGTTGCCCATCTTGACCTCCGCGGATCTACACCGGCTCATTCGAACTCGTTAGCGGTTCGAACCTGCGTTCGATGGAACGCATGTTCGAATTTCTACCACGTCTGACTGACAAAGTCTTCTATTCGAGCGACACAGGTCGAACAGATGTTTGAAACCGCGAGCAAATGCGACTAGATTCGTGTCAGGTCACACAATGGGAATTCCGAACTGGGACTCCCGGGGCGACGTGTACGCACAGAGAACCACGCACCACCGACAACAAAGCTCGACCGAGACAACAAAGTTCGACCGAATAGTCACTGCACCGCCGATAATCCTGATATCCACTGCTCGTAGACAAGCAATCACCGCAAACACGCAATCACCGCAATCACCGCAAACACGGAAGGCTCAACGCCATGAAGGACGATCGCTCCACAAGTGCCGCAACGGCAGGCGTTGCCGCGACGTCAGCCGAAGCTCTCACCCAGCGGCAGCGCCGCGTTCTCGAAGTGATCCGGGATTCGGTGAGCGAGCGTGGATACCCGCCCAGCATCCGGGAGATCGGCGATGCGGTGGGACTGACGTCGACGTCGTCGGTCGCGCATCAACTCCGCACACTCGAGCGCAAGGGCTTCATTCGCCGCGACCCCAATCGCCCTCGAGCGGTGGATGTCCGAGGACTGGACGAGGTTGCCGCCGACACCGCTATCGCTTCGGTGACGAGGCATGCGTCGGAGATTCGTAGCGCCGCGGGCGATCCGCTTCCTGAGCCTGCATTTGTGCCGGTCCTGGGTCGCATCGCTGCCGGCGGGCCGATTCTTGCGGAAGAAGCCGTCGAAGACGTGTTCCCACTCCCCCGCGAATTGGTCGGGCAGGGATCGCTGTTCATGCTCAAGGTTGTCGGTGAATCCATGGTCGAAGCTGCGATCTGCGACGGTGACTGGGTAGTCGTGCGTCAGCAGAATGTCGCCGAGAACGGCGACATCGTTGCTGCGATGATCGACGGCGAGGCGACGGTCAAGACATTCAAGCGGGTCAAGAAGGACGTGTGGCTGATGCCGCACAATCCCCTGTTCGAACCCATCTCCGGTAACAACGCCGTCATTCTCGGCAAGGTAGTCACCGTGATGCGCAAGATCTGACGCGTACAGATCAAAAACCAACTATGGCCCCGGCTGATGCCGGGGCCATAGTTGTCGCTGCTTCGATCAGAGGTTCAGGGACCGTCCGATGATTTCCTTCATGATTTCAGTCGTGCCGCCGTAAATGGTCTGCACGCGGGAATCCATGTACGCCTTGGCAACCGGGTATTCCTTCATGTATCCGTAGCCGCCGTGAAGCTGGAGGCAACGGTCGATCAGCTTGACCTGGGCCTCGGTGGTCCACCACTTGGCCATTGCGGCTTCCTGAACCGTCAGTTTCTCGGCGTTGAGCTGCTCGATGAACTTGTCGACGAGAACACGGACGGCGGTGGTCTCCGTCGCCAATTCGGCCAGCACGAATCGGGTGTTCTGGAAGCTGCCGATCGACTTGCCGAATGCCTTGCGGTCTCGGCAGTACTGGATGGTCTTCTCGAGAACGGATTCCATGGCCGCGGCAGCTACCACTGCGATGGAAAGACGTTCTTGCGGAAGGTTCTTCATCAGGTAGAGGAAGCCCATTCCCTCTTCACCGAGCAAGTTGGCAGCGGGAACCCGAACGTCGGTGAAGCTGAGTTCGGCGGTGTCCTGTGCCTTCATGCCGATCTTGTCGAGGTTGCGTCCGCGATCGAAGCCCGGCATGTCGCGCTCGACCACAAACAGGCTGAAGCCTTGTGCGCCCTTGTCTGGATCGGTACATGCCACCACGATGACGAGATCGGCGTTGATGCCGTTGGTGATAAACGTCTTGGACCCGTTGAGGATCCAGTGGTCACCGTCGCGAACTGCCTTGGTCTTGATGCCCTGCAGGTCACTGCCCGTGCCGGGTTCGGTCATCGCGATCGCGGAGATCAGCTCGCCCGATGCAAATCCCGGTAGCCAGCGCTGCTTCTGTTCGTCGTTGCACAGATCGAGTAGGTACGGCGCCACAACGTCGTTGTGAAGGGTGAAGCCGAGCCCGCTGTACCCACCCTTGGTGGCTTCCTCGGTGATGATCGCGTTGTAGCGGAAGTCCTTTACACCGCCGCCACCGAATTCCTCGGGAACGGCCATTCCCAGAAAGCCCTGCTTTCCGGCTTCGACCCACACGCCACGATCGACGATGTTCTGCTCCTCCCACTGATCGTGGAAGGGTGCAACATGCTGTGCCAAGAACTTCTGGAAGGACTCCCGGAAAAGGTCATGCTCCGGTTCGAACAGGGTACGTTCCACGCCAGCTCCTACTGCTTCGATGCATCACGGGGCGAACGGATGTCCACTCGTCCCACCTGACTGTCGTTCTGACGGTAGAACTCCTGCGAGCACGCGTCGATGACTCGAACGATCACGATTCGTGACTGTACCGGTTACCTGTTACTCGAAGTACGGAATTTAGCTAGATAGCGCATGACCGGGTAGGCGACGAGGATGCCGATCGAGCCCCAGGCGATGCCGCCGAGTTCCACCGAGCCGATGGTGAGTGTCAGGTTGCCGATACCGGCGACCAGCGCGGCAGCGGCCACGGTGAGATTCACCGGATCGGTGAAATCGACCTTCGCTTCCATCCAGATCCGAACACCGAGAATGCCGATGAGGCCGTACAGCACCATGGTCGCGCCACCGATGACGCCGTTCGGAACCGTGAACACCAGCGCGCCGAACTTGGGCGAGAAAGCCAGGACGACCGCCGTGGCCGCCGCGACCCAGTACGCCGCAGTCGAGTAGACGCGGGTAGCCGCCATCACGCCGATGTTCTCGGCATACGTCGTAGTTCCTGATCCTCCGCCCGCGCCGGCCAACGTAGTTGCCAGACCGTCGGCAAAGAGTGCGTTTCCGGCGAGGTCGTCCAACGACTTTCCGGTCATCGCCGACACAGCCTTGACGTGTCCGACGTTCTCGGCCACCAGAACGATCACGACAGGCAGCGCCAATACGATGACAGACCAGTCGAACGACGGGCCGTGCAGGCTCGGGACACCGAACCAGTCGGCCTCGCGCAGTGCAGTAACACGCTCGCTGTCGAGGCCACCGTAGATTGCGGCAAAAACCCAGCCGATCACGACGCCGACAAGGATTCCGAGCCGGCCGAGCAAGCCCGGTCCGACCACGGTGACCAGAAGAATCGAGAACAACGTCACTGTCGCGATCAGGGGCTGCGACTGATACGACGCGGCTGCGGTCGGCGCCAAGTTCAGACCGATCAACGCCACGACAGCACCGGTCACCACAGGGGGCATGACCGCGTCGATCACCCGTCCGCCGATCACGCGCACGGCTACACCGATGAGCATCAGCACGATACCGACCGCCATGACCGCACCGAGCTGCGCGGCCGGGCCGGACCCAGCCGACGCCGTCAGCGGCGCGATGAACGCAAACGACGAACCGAGGTAACTCGGAATCCGTCCCTTGGTGATGATCAAGAACAGCGCGGTACCGATACCCGAGAACAGCAGAGTGGTCGTGACCGGAAAGCCGGTAATCGTCGGCACGAGCAGTGTCGCGCCGAACATCGCGATGACGTGCTGCATCCCGATGCCGACGGTTCGGGGCCAACTGAGCCGTTCGTCCGGGCGCACCACGGCGCCGTCGGCAATTCGTTTACCGTCGCCGTGGACAGTCCAACCGATTCCGCTGGCCCCGGTCGTCGTTTCTCGTTTAGTCACAGCCCGAAATACTAGGTCAGTGCTGGTACTGCGACCTCATTCGGTTCAACTCAGGGCGAGTGCAGCAGCCTTTCGTGCCGACGCCGGATCGCCAGTGGCAAGTACTGCGGCAGCCGCAGCGACACACTGCTCCATGGTGACGGAACCGACCTTGGCCCCGACGCCCGCAACGGACGCGGCAGCACACGAGAGTGACGAAACACCGAGTCCGGCAAGAACGCACGCCAACAACGGGTCCGCCGCCGCCTCGCCGCACACACCGACGCGCTTGCCGACTGCCTGACCGGCCTGCGCGGTACGAGCAACCAATGCGAGCACCGCCGGTTGCCACGGATCGGTGAGCTCCGCGAGTTCGGACGACATCCGATCGGCGGCCATCGTGTACTGAGCCAAGTCATTGGTGCCGATGGAGAGAAACTCGACGTGCTCGAGGATCTGATCAGCGAGCAACGCCGCGGCCGGGACCTCGACCATGACGCCGGGAACGAGGCCACGGATTCGGACGGCCTCGGCAAAGCGCTTGGCTTCCGCCGGGGTCGCGATCATCGGCGCCATGACCCACGGCGACGAGCCCGTACGAGCTGCTGCAGCGGCGATCGCGTCGAGTTGCCGATCGAGAATTCCCATGTCCTGCCAGGCAATTCGGACGCCTCGAACACCGAGAGCGGGATTCGCCTCCTCCTGATGATTGGCGAACTTCAATGGCTTGTCCGACCCGGCATCGAGGGTGCGGACGATGATCTTCTTGCCCGCAAACGCTTCCAGAACTTCGGTATAGATTGCCGCCTGCTCGTCCACGGTCGGCTCGGTTTCACGTCCGAGGAAACACAGTTCGGTGCGGAACAGTCCGATACCGTCAGCTGCGGTGAGCGCCGCCGCCCGGGCACCTGCGCCGTCCTGGACATTGGCCAGTACGTCGACGGGCCGACCGTCGGCTGTGCGCCCTGGGCCCACCCAGGTGCTGACCCGCTCACGCTCGAGTCTGGACTGCTCGACCAGCGCCTTTGCCTTGTCTGCATCGGGATTGCTGATCACCTCACCGGTGGTCCCGTCGATCAGTACGGGAGTACCGGCTTGCACCGTCTCGAGATCCTTGACTGCCACGATGCACGGAATCCCCAGTTGGCGCGCGATGATCGCGGTGTGGCTGGTGGGACCACCAAGAACCGTGACGAGCCCGATGATCTTGGTCGCGTCGAGACCAGCCGTGTCAGCCGGCGCAAGATCGTCGGCGCACAGAACGGACGGCGTCTCGGGGGCGGGAATTCCGGGTTCCGGCAGTCCGGACAGCTCGGCGATCACCCGATCGCGAATGTCCTTGAGGTCCGTCACACGCTCTGCCATCACCCCGCCGAGTTTCGTGAACATCGTCACGAACTGTTCGGTCGCTGCGATGGTGGCCTGAACCGGAGGCACCCCGGCAGCGATGGATTTCTTCGCTATCCCGATCCAGCCCCGGTCAGCTGCCATAGCCGCATTTGCCGTCAGCACCTCTGCGGCAGCGCCAGTGGCAGAGGCCGCTCGGGCGAGCAGTCGACCTTCGACTGTCTTGGCCGCGGCGATGAAATCGTCCTGGGCGGCTGCCCGAACCGACTCGTCCAGCGGTGGGGCTTCTGCGATCAACTCGGGGCGCCGGGAAGGCCAGATTGCCGGGCCGTAAGCGACTCCGGGAACAACCGGTGTTCCATGCACACTCGCGATATCGATCTGTTCGGTCATCGGTCCTCCTAGAAACGATTTGCCCGACTGGCCACCAACCGTAGGTCCCACGCCGCGCCGACTTCCTGTTCAGCTTTGTTGTGACGAAGATTACTCGCAACTCTTGACATGTCAACACACTCGGGCGTAAAACAACATAAAGCAACATTGACTGTGACTCGCACCGCACCCGCGAATCACGACCGGCACCAGCAACGGAGAGACTGTGTACGCGGAAGAACGCCAACAAGCGATAGGCACGATGGTGTCGCAGCGAGGACGCATGTCCGTGGCGGCACTGTCCGAGACCTTCGGCGTCACCACCGAAACCGTCAGACGCGATCTGGCCTTCCTCGAACGAATCGGGCAGGTACGACGCGTCCACGGCGGCGCAGTACCCACCGCCTCACTGCACGTCACCGAACCCGGCATGGCAGAACGTGATCAAACCCGCGCGGAACAGAAAGACCGCATCGCCCGTTGCGCGCTGTCGTACCTGCCGCCGAACGGCGGTAGCGCACTCTTCGACGCCGGCACCACCACCGGTCGGATGATCACCGAAATTCCGACCGATCTCGACTTCACTGCGATCACCAATTCCGTTCCGATCGGAGCGCGACTCGCGTCGATGAACTCGGTATCGCTCATCCTCGTCGGCGGCCGCGTTCGCGGAGTCACCCAAGCAGCGGTCGGCGAGGACGCACTACGACTGCTCGGTACCTTGCGTGTCGATGTCGCCTTCATCGGCACAAATGCCATCAGCCTCGGACACGGACTGTCCACCCCGGACAGCGAGGAGGCAGCAGTCAAACGAGCAATGGTCAAGGCCGCCAATCACGTAGTGGTACTGGCAGATTCAAGCAAGGTGGGCCGCGAGCATCTCATCAGCTTCGCGCCGTTGAGCAGCATTGACGTCCTCATCACCGACGAGGACATCACCCCGACCGACACGTCCGAGTTCCACGACCAGGGAATCGAGGTAGTCATCGCATGATCGTCACCCTGACAGCCAACCCGAGCATCGACCGAACGGTGCAACTGGAGCAACCACTCCAGCGTGGCTCAGTCCTGCGAGCCCACTCCACGCGCAGCGATCCGGGCGGCAAGGGGGTGAACGTGGCACGCGTCCTGAGCGCGGCGAAACTCGAGGTCCTCGCGATTCTTCCCGGAAACCCGGGCGACCCGCTCCTCAGCACACTTGCAGATGGCGCAATCCCCCACCTCGGCGTCGCAACCGAGGGCCTCGCGCGCACCAACATCACCGTCGCCGAACCGGACGGAACCACAACAAAGATCAACGAACCTGGCGCGGCCCTCTCCGGCACGACACTCGACAACCTGGCACGCGAACTCGTTTCACGAGCAGATGTAGCCAGCTGGATTGTGCTGTCCGGTTCCATTCCACCTGGCGTCGATCCCGGCTGGTACGGCGAACTTGTTGCGGCACTGCGCGATCACCCCTGCAAGGTCGCGGTCGACACCTCCGACGCGCCACTGTCCGCTCTTGCCGAGAACTTTCCGCTCACGGCGCCGGATCTCCTCAAGCCCAACGGCGAGGAGTTGGCGCAACTCACCGGCGTCGACGGCAATGCCCTGGAAAATGCTGCACAAGAAGGCGATCCGGGGCCGGCGATCGCTGCGGCCACACTTCTGGTCGAACGCGGTGTCGGCGCGGTGCTCGCAACTCTCGGAGCAGCGGGAGCCGTATTGGTCACCGCCGAAGGCACCTGGATTGCCACCGCTCCCCCGATCGTCGCGGTCAGTACCGTCGGCGCGGGCGATTCCTCACTTGCCGGATACATCCTCGCCGCGACCGCCGGGGCTGATCCAGGTGAATGCCTTCGCCACGCTGTCGCCTACGGAAGCGCTGCCGCCTCCCTCCCCGGCACTACCCTCCCGACTCCAGATCAAGTCGATCTTGCAGGCGTCACGATCTCGTCTGCCACATCCGCACCCGCCCTGCCCACCGAACTCGCCTGACGCCGTAAGGAAATCGACATGTCCGAACCCACCGCACGCAGTTCCGGCTCCCCGATCATCAGCCCAGAACTGATCTCACTCGACACCAACCTCGGCGCCTCGAAAGAGGACGTCATCCGTGCGCTGGCCGCGCGACTGACCGCGGCGGGACGCGCCGACAACGCCGACGGTCTGGTCGACGCCGCCCTGGCCCGCGAAGCGCAGTCCGCCACCGGCCTACCCGGCGGAATCGCGATTCCGCATTGCCGCGCCGAGGCCGTGACGTCGGCGTCGCTGGGGTTTGCGCGCCTCGATCCGAAGGTCGACTTCGGAGCCCCGGACGGTCCTGCCGACCTGGTGTTCCTGATCGCCGCCCCCGAGGGCGCCGGCGCAGAACACATGAAGCTCCTGTCGTCGCTGGCTCGCGCCCTGGTGCGGCCCGCATTTGTCACGTCCCTTCGGGAAGCCCCGACGCCGGATGAGATCGTGCGGTTGGTTGACGAGGTGCTCAATCCGGCACCGGCAAAGCCGACAACTCCTGAGCCGGCAGCTGCCGCTGTTTCCACAGCGAAACACTCAGCCGAGCCGACGCCGCCGGAACCGGCCCCGCCTGCCGCTGCCGAGCGTCACGTCGTTGCCGTCACGGCCTGCCCCACCGGAATCGCCCACACGTACATGGCCGCTGACTCGCTTGTTGCCGCCGGTGAACGCGCCGGTGTCACGGTCCACGTGGAAACACAGGGTTCGAGCGGCAGCACACCGCTCTCTCCGTCGCTGATCGCAAGTGCCGCGGCCGTCATCTTTGCCACCGATGTCGGGGTGAAGGGCCGCGAGCGGTTCGCCGGTAAACCCGTCGTGGCGTCCGGAGTGAAACGGGCGATCAACGAACCGGACAAGATGCTGGCCGAAGCACTCCGCGCCGCTGACAATCCCTCAGCGGCAACGGTGGACGGGACTGTCGCTGCCGGCGCGGATGACGGCGAGACCGGCGACGTCGGGTTCGGCACGCACCTGCGGCAGGTCCTTCTGACCGGTGTCAGCTACATGATTCCGTTTGTCGCCGCCGGTGGGTTGCTCATCGCACTCGGCTTCCTCCTCGGCGGTTACGAAATCTCCGGTCCCGCCGGGGACATCGTTCTCAACAACTCACTGACAAACCTGCCTGACGGCGGCCTCGCCACCTACCTCGGCGCCGTACTCTTCCAGATCGGTTCGCTGGCCTTCAGCTTCCTCGTGCCGGCGCTCGCGGGTTACATAGCCTTTGCCATCGCCGACAGGCCAGGTATCGCCCCCGGTTTCACGGCCGGCGCGGTAGCCGTCTTTGTCGGTGCCGGATTCATCGGCGGCCTCGTCGGCGGTCTGATCGCCGGTGTGGTCGCGCTGTACATCGGCCGGATCTCCGTACCGCAGTGGCTCCGCGGATTGATGCCCGTCGTGATCATTCCGCTGTTCGCCACCATGATCGTCGGCGCACTGATGTTCCTGGTCCTCGGTCGCCCCTTGGCCGCGATCACCACCGGACTCACCGACTGGCTCAACGGACTCTCGGGTAGCTCCGCCATCTTCCTCGGCATCATCCTCGGCCTGATGATGTGCTTCGACCTGGGCGGACCGGTCAACAAAGCTGCTTACGCCTTCGCCGTAGCCGGTCTGAACGTCGACGACCCCGCATCGCTGCGCATCATGGCCGCCGTCATGGCGGCCGGCATGGTCCCGCCGCTCGCGATGGCACTTGCATCCACCGTCCTGCGCCCCCAGTTGTTCAGTGAAGCAGAACGTGAAAACGGAAAAGCTGCCTGGTTGCTCGGCGCTGCCTTCATCTCCGAAGGCGCCATCCCCTTTGCCGCTGCCGACCCGTTGCGTGTCATTCCCTCGATGATGGCCGGCGGCGCCATCACCGGCGGTCTGATCATGGCATTCGACGTCACACTGAGCGCTCCGCACGGCGGAATCTTCGTATTCTTCGCAGTCGGCGGAATCGGCTGGTTCCTGGTTTCTCTCGCCGCCGGAACCGTCGTAGCTGCGCTGGCGGTCATCGGCGCAAAACAGTTCATCCGCAGTGGCCCGACAGACGCCGAGTTGGACCCCGAAATCGTGCCCGCTGCGGCATGATCGACATCACACCCACCACCACCCTGAGGAGTTCTCATGCCAAGTAAGACAGTTGCCGTAGGTTCCGCAGTTGGCCTCCACGCGCGCCCCGCTGCCCTCATCGCCGAAGCGGTGGGCGCCTCCGGAGCCACCGTGACTCTCGCCGTTGCCGGCGAAGAACCCGTGGACGCAGGCTCGGCGCTGATGATCATGACGCTCGGCGCCGCCAAGGGTGCCGAAGTCACCATCGAATCCGACGACATCGACGCCCTCGAGAAGGTTGCCGAGTTGGTTGCTGCCGATCTCGACGCCTGAATATCCGTCACCAGAGCCGGACGCTCGTATGAGTGTCCGGCTTTGGTGTTTCTATCTGCTGTGTTTCTATCTGCGCCTTCGGAAGCGGACGAGCAGACCACCACCGATGGCGATCACAACAACACCGCCGGCAATGCCCCACACCGCTGCGTT
This sequence comes from Rhodococcus globerulus, assembly GCF_019334125.1. NCBI lineage: Bacteria > Bacillati > Actinomycetota > Actinomycetes > Mycobacteriales > Nocardiaceae > Rhodococcus > Rhodococcus globerulus. Next base: position 316,625 of record NZ_CP079698.1, on the reverse strand, counting down.
GCTCGACTCTTCGCCCGGCGACTCGCCGTTTTGCGAGGCCAGTGCCTTCTCGACAGCGCCGCTCATCACGTACAGAGGCGGATGCGCTTCACCCTTCGACTCGGAACCGATCACCAGATCGCCGACTTCCGTGAAGGTGACGGACTCACCTTGAGGTTGATACGGCGTCGGGATGCGTAGCGGCTGCCCCTCGGTGAGTGCGGCGCCGATCCCCTTCTCGCCGACCCGGTAGAGATAGACATCCGAATAATTCCGCAGGGCCACCACCGAACTGTCTGCGGACACCGCGCCGCCGGTGAACATCGAAGCGGCAGTCCCGTCCCCTGTGCTGAGTGTTCCGACTCGCGTCAGCGGTGTCGGCCCGGGTTCGGCCAGCGCGGAAATACTCTGGCCCTGCGCTGGTGTGTAGATACTGCTCGTTCCGAAAAGTTCCTTCGTGACGACGAATACGCGGCCACTTCGATCGACCAGCACTGCTTCGGCGTCGTGCGGTCCGTCTGGGTAGTTCGCGCGATGCAACGACGCGCTACCCGACGCGGGGTCGAGCGTGATGAACGCAACGGTCTCGCGGGTTCTGAGGTTATCGCCGATGTCCGCGAGAATCAGCGATCCATCGTACCAAGCGAGATCCTCGATGTCGTACGGGTCGATCGGCACGGGAATCCTGTTTCGCACAACACAATCGGTGTCCAGTTCCAGGACAACTTCGTCGTTTCCACTGTCGCCGACCCCGTAGATCCGGTTGCCGACGGCCACCATGCCGGAGAGTTCCTCGAGTCCGGGATCGGTCGGTGTGCAGAGTGGCTCGAATACACCCGCCTCCGGGACGGGTGTATTCGATTGCGCTCCAGCACTTCCGGACAGCAGGACCACCAGTGCGCCGGTGGCAGCGGCAGTTGCGAAGTAAGAACTACGCACTCGGTGCGTACTCGACCAACTACGCACTCGGTGCGTACTCGACCAGAGCCGACGCCAACATCTGTGGAACGCGCGCGTGAACCCGGGTTCCCGATTCCTCGTGAGCCGACTCCAGAATTGTTCCGTCGGAATGGATCTTGGCCATCAGATCGCCGCGGTGGTACGGAACCAGAACGTCGACTTCCACGTCGGGGCGCACCAGAACCTCGGCAAGGTGGGCCCGCAGTTCCGCAATTCCCTCGCCCGTTTTGGCGGAGACGAACACAGCGCCGGGAAGCAACGCACGCAACTGCGTGAGCGTCACGGGATCTGCGGCGTCGATCTTGTTCACCACGATCAACTCCGGCGGCGCAGGCGAATTGGTCTCGCGCAGAACGTCCGTGATCACTTCCCGAACGGCTTTGATCTGTTCGGTGGGCAATGCATCGGAACCGTCCACGACGTGCATCAGCAGATTCGCGTCGGCAACCTCTTCCAGGGTCGAGCGGAATGCCTCGATCAACTGGGTAGGAAGGTGCCGAACAAAACCGACGGTGTCGGTCAGTACGTACTCGCGGCCGTCTTCGAGCGACGCCCGACGAGTAGTCGGATCCAGGGTGGCGAACAGTGCGTTTTCCACCAGTACGCCTGCCCCGGTGAGCGAATTGAGCAAGCTCGACTTACCGGCGTTGGTGTAGCCGACGATGGCAACAGCGGGGATGTCACTGCGCAATCGACGCGTCCGCTTGGTGTCGCGGGCCGCCTTCATGGCCTTGATCTCGCGCCGCAGTTTTGCCATGCGCTCACGAATGCGTCGACGGTCGGTTTCGATCTTGGTCTCACCGGGACCACGCAGGCCCACACCGCCGTTGCTGCCGGCACGGCCACCAGCCTGGCGCGACATCGACTCGCCCCAACCACGCAGGCGAGGAAGCATGTACTCCATCTGAGCGAAAGCGACCTGAGCTTTACCTTCGCGGGACGTGGCGTGCTGAGCAAAGATATCGAGAATCAGGGCCGTGCGGTCGATGACCTTGACCTTGACGATCTTCTCCAGCGCGGTGAGCTGCGCAGGTGTCAATTCACCGTCGCAGACGACCGTGTCGGCGCCGGTCGAGAGCACGATTTCACGTAGTTCCTGGGCCTTGCCGGAACCGATGTACGTAGCCGTATCGGGTTTGTCGCGGCGCTGTACCAAGCTGTCCAGAACCTCTGATCCGGCCGTGTCCGCCAGTGCAGCCAACTCGGCCATGCTGGACTCTGCCTGCTCAGCAGTTCCCTGGGTCCAGACACCGACCAGGACAACACGCTCGAGGCGCAGCTGGCGGTACTCGACCTCGGTGACGTCTTCCAACTCGGTGGACAGTCCCGCAACGCGGCGCAATGCACCACGCTCGGAAAGCTGCATTTCACCAACCGACGGCGTTCCGGAACCGGAAGACGCTGCGTAGTCGGACTCGTCGGCTGTGTACTCGGCCTGCTCGCCTGCCGGTGAAGAGTCGGCAGCAAACGATTCTGCAGACTCGTCTGCAGTGGATTCTTGATTGTCATGTGATTTCGTCATACAAGATCCATGTTCCCACGAAACCTCACAGCGGCGCATCCGCTTTTCGCGCACGGCATACGCAGCTCACGCAAGTGATCGCCACCAGTCATCGCTGATCGATCCGGCTGCGAGCAGAACCGACGGTCCGCGAAGCTCGGCAACACCCTTGTCGATCGCAACCTGAACCGCGCCGCCGAGAACCTTGACGGTGACGGTGCCGTCGCTGCGACCGTCGTGGCGCAGCGCCGCAGCGGCTGCGGCAACAGTTCCGGTGCCACACGAGCGCGTCTCGCCGACACCGCGCTCGTACACCCGCATGCTGACGCCGCCGTCTTCGAGTGGCGTCACGAATTCAACGTTCACGCCATGCGGGAAGAACGCCGGATCGAATGCCGGTGCGATAGACAGATCGAGGGCCGCCAACTGCTCGGCGTGCAGATCTTTCTCGACGCAGGCCAGGTGCGGATTGCCGACATCGATTCCCAGCCCGGTGAAGGCCCTGCCCTCGATGCTGGCGCTGCTGGTCCCCAGCTCGGTGACGGTTCCCATGCCTACGGTCACATCACCCGCGGTGGCGCCTGTGGCGTGAACTACCACCGGCCTCGCTCCGGCCCGGCTGCCGACCACGAACTCGCGACGGTTCTCGAGGCCGGACGCAGTCAGGTAATGCGCGAACACGCGAACACCGTTGCCACACATCTCGGCGATCGAGCCGTCGCCGTTGCGGTAGTCCATGAACCAGTCGTCGGCGGCAATTCCCGTCGGAATCTCGGTCAGGACACCGGCATCGGCGAGTGCACCGGCCCGCGCGACACGCAGAATCCCGTCGGCGCCCAATCCCTGACGACGGTCACAGAGCGCTGTGACGCGCGCCGGCTCGAGATCGATCGCGACATCGAGATCGGGAAGCACGACAAAGTCGTTCTGAGTGCCGTGGCCCTTGCTGAAATCCATGGGCGCCATCCTATCCGGACCTACCAGACCGTTACGCCGGTGAGGCCGTGACCACCAGGTTGTGCTCATAAGTGAATCCGGAGGGCATCGACGGATCAGGAACCGTCGGGCCGCCGCAGGTAACCAGAACCAGCCTCGGTGCACCCGTGTCCTCGAAGAACTCGGCCGGCAACGCCACCTTCTCGTAGAGCTTCAGACTCGCCGCGGTGTACGTGTACATGGTGCCCGCGTCGTCGGTGGCGTAGATCGGCGTTCCCGGTTTGATCTGGTGCAACGGCCAGAGCGCGCCGTGGGTGCGGTCGCCGTCGTCGACGTGCCCGGCAACAAGATTGGTGCCGTCCGGCTCACCGAAATGCACGTCGTTGAGGAAGTGCGAGACCTTGTCGGGGTGCGGAAGGATCATGCCGCGATTGGCGCCCAGACCACTGGTCACGATGTCGGCCCGCACGTCGAGGTCCGGGATCGCGAGTGTGTTCGGAGGCAGATCGGTCGGTGCCGCAGCCCAGACCATGCCGGGGTCCGGCGCTGTTCCGACCTCGAACGGAGCATCGGGCAATGGTGCGCTGATCGGTTTTCCCGCGGCACTGACAGCCAGGTAGACAAGGATGGCACCCGCTGCGAGAAACACGACGAGGAGAAGAATCAGGGGCAGAGTTGTCTTGCGCCTGCGGGGCGTTCGAGCGTGCGCCGCCGTCTGCACCATGTTCTCTTCACCCTTCGTCAGCTGGTCGCCATGACCGATTGCCATAACTGTAAGATAGCTGAATTCGGGGATTCGTTACACACCGGGCCGCACAGCTAGCGAATTTCCCCCACTACAGCTGCGCGCGCGGCGTCCAGCAAATCGTCAGCGCCGCCGTCGAGCCAGTGCACTCGCGGATCGCGACGGAACCACGACCGCTGACGCCGAACGTATCGTCGAGTCCCGATGAAGGTACGTTCGAGCGCCTCAGCGAGGTTGTACTCACCGTCGAGATGCGCCAGCACCTGTGCATAGCCGATCGCTCGCGGCGCTGTCACGCCGTCGCGAAGACCCTGCTCGATCAACGCCTCGACCTCACCGACCAAACCGGTGTCGAACATCAACTCCGTCCGCAGTCGAATACGCGCATCCAACCGTTCCGTCTCCCGATCGACACCCAATATCCTTGTACCCCAACGAGGTTCACCGATCTGCGGAGCTGATGCCGCGAAGGGCTGACCGGTCAACTCCACCACCTCCAGCGCCCGCACCATGCGGCGACCGTCGGTCGGAAGGATCGACGCAGCCGCGGTGGGATCCGCCGCCACCAGCGCGGCATGCACCGCCGCAATCCCCTCGTCGGCAAGAACAGCCTCCCACCGCGCACGCACCACAGGGTCCGTAGCCGGGAAGGCCCACTCGTCGAGAAGTGACTGCACGTACATCATGGAACCACCGACGATGACGGGTACTTTGCCCTCCGCCATCAGCCGCTCCGCGATTGTCATGGCGTCATGTTGGTACCGCGCCACAGTGGCCGTCTCGGTGACATCGAGCACGTCGAGCAGGTGATGCGGAATCCCCCGACGTTCACCGGGTGAAAGTTTTGCAGTTCCGATATCCATGCCGCGATAGAGCTGCATCGCGTCGATGTTGATGATCTCGCCGCCGAACTCCTGCGCCAGATCGAGCGCAAGATCGGACTTGCCCGCAGCCGTCGGACCGACCACGGCGATGGGTCGACAATCTCCAGCTTTAGAATCCGCGGTTTTGCTCACCGGCGCCACATCCCGACGTGATAGCCGACGCCAAGCGGTGCACTGCTGTAGTGCACCACCGCGTCGGGTTGCTCGGTGAAGACCGACGCCAAGACCTGCCACGCGGCCCGGCCCGACGCACCTATCTCGTCGCACAGCGCAGGATCCAGGTCCAGAAGCGCCGCCCGATCACCCTGCTCGAGCGCAGCGTCGATCACTGCCTGAAGTGGCGCGGCTCGCTCGTCGAAGCTGCCCGGCGCCTTGGGGGTCAAGGTCGACGCTCCATCAGCGAGGACCAGCAGGCCGACCGGCTCGTCTCCGGCGTCCAGGAGTTCACGCAGCCGCGCGCCGAGTGTGCGGCATTCGTCCACCGACGCGTTAGTTGAAATCAGGTGTACATCGACGGACACGTCCGGCCCGGCCTGCTCGCGGAGCCAGCCCGCGACCAGAGCAGTCAACGGCAGCTCCGGATTGACCGGCCCGCGGGCATCGCCGTCGAGTCGGGTGCGAACGTCAGCTCCGAAGCCGGCAAAGGTCCCGACTTCTCCCCGTCCCACGCCTGCTGTTCCAGCCGTTTCCAGGACTTTCTCGGTGTCGGCGCCCACGGCGATCCATCGCGTCGCCGTGGCTGCCAGTTCCTGAACTACCTGGAGCACAGCCGCCCTGACCTCGCCGGCCGGAGCCGAGTCGCCCGACAATTGGGGAACAAGAAGTGGGGGTGACGGGACCAGTGCGGCAGCTGTGAACACAGATGCCACGCTAGTCCAACCCGAGGTGACAACCTGACACCCTGTTACCTGATTCAATAGTCGTAGAACGTGAGTACCGGGTTCAATGGAACCAGGAATGCGATCAGGCAGCCGTGACGCGCGGCAGAGACGAGGACCGATGACCGAGAACAGCGAACCCACCACCGGAACAGAGACCAGCTCGGCACCCGGCACACCAACCCCCGGTGCTGCCAAGCCGAGCGCGTCGACGCCCAAACCGGGCGCTCCGAAACCAGGTGGACCGCGACCAGGCGCGCCACGGCCAGGACCGGCTGCCAGTCGGCCGGCAGTACCGACTACCCCGGCAAGCGACCCGAGCAAGTTCGGCCGCGTCGAGGAAGACGGCACCGCCTGGGTGAAGACTGCCGACGGAGAACGCCAGATCGGATCCTGGCAGGCCGGTGACGCCGCCGAGGGATTGGCCCACTTCGGTCGCCGCTACGACGACCTCGCCACCGAGGTCACTCTGCTCGAGGCGCGACTGACCTCGGGTGCCGGTGACGCGAAGAAAACCAAGGCCGCAGCCGTTGCGCTCCTGGAAACGCTTCCCACGGCAGCCGTAATCGGCGATCTCGACGCTCTTGCCACACGCCTCGATCACATTGTTGCCGGGTCGGACGAAGCCGCAGCTCACGCCAAGGAGGAGAAGGAGCAGTCGCGGGCAACCAATACTGCACGCAAGGAAGCCCTTGCCGCCGAGGCTGAGCAGATCGGTACACAATCCACCCAGTGGAAGACCGCAGGCGATCGTCTCCGCGAAATTCTCGACGAGTGGAAGACCATCCGGGGTATCGATCGTAAGGTCGACGACGCCCTGTGGAAGAGGTACTCCAAGGCCCGCGAATCCTTCAATCGACGACGCGGCGCCCACTTCGCTGAATTGGACCGCGACCGGGCCAGCGCCCGCTCCACCAAGGAAGAATTGGTCGAGCGCGCCGAAAAGCTGTCGACGTCCACCGAATGGGGACCGACAGCGGGGCAGTTCCGCGATCTTCTGACCGAGTGGAAAGCCGCAGGCCGCGCCCCTCGCGAGGCTGACGACACTCTGTGGGACCGGTTCAAGACCGCGCAGGACGTCTTCTTTGCAGCGCGTAATGCCGCGGCCGCGGAACGTGACGCAGAGTTCGAGGAGAACGCAAAAGCCAAGGAAGCGCTGTTGGCCTCGCACGCCAACATCGATCCCGAGCACGGCCTCGACAGTGCCCGCGCGTCACTGCGTGACCTGCAGGAAAAGTGGGACGCCATCGGCAAGGTCCCGCGTGATCGCATGCAGGACCTCGAGGCACGGCTTCGCGCTCTCGAGAGCAAGGTCCGTGACGCCGTCGACGCACAGTGGCGTCGTACCGACCCGGAGGCCCTCGCCCGCGTAGCCCAGTTCAAGGAACGGGTCACCCAGTTCGAGGAGCAGGCCGCCAAGGCTGAAGCTGCCGGCAAGACCAAGGATGCGGAGAAGGCGCGCGCTCAGGCCAAGCAGTGGCAAGAGTGGGCAGACGCAGCCGAAGGCGCAGTGAACGACTGAGCGGATTTACCGTCGGCCGGCCCCGTTATGCGGGGTCAGCCGGCGTTCCACTCCTGATTCTTCTCAGCTTCCGCAGCAGCGATCCGGCGCTGTTCCTCGGCAGCCAACTGGATTGTCGTGCGCGCCCAGACGACCTTGAGCCAGTGGAACGTCAGGAATATGACGGTGAACCAGCCGATGACAAGTCCGATCGACGGTCCGGCTACGTGGAACGCTTCGGGAATTGTCTGACGCGACCAAATTGCCATCATGCCGAGCGCACTTGCGACGGCACTACCGGCCAGCGCGATCCACGCCACCGACCAACGACGCGTGACCAAGGCGAGCATCGAGAATCCGATGCCGAAGATCACAACAAACCAGACATACAGTCGCGAGAACAGTGCGATTCGCTCGGAAACCGCGTCCTGGTTGAACGCCAAGACGTCCCAGCCGTTGGCTGCCCCGGCGTGCGGAAGCGCAAGCGTTCCGACGAGCACCAGAACGGCAATCGCAACAACCATCGCTCGAACACCCGGATCGATTTCGCCGGCAATCTTCCGCTCGACGGCGTCGAGATCGGAACGGTATTCCTCGAACGAGGCATCGTCACCGGAAGGCGACGTTCTGTTGTCGTGTGCTGAACTCATGAATTGCATCCCATCTGAACGGGTTGTGGGGCTGGGGCACCGATCTTCGGCAGTCCGAGACCGACACCGATCGGTGCGGTCTTGGGCGTGATGCCCTGGTCGAAAGAATCTCCGGCGCGCGTGCGCCGATGGGTGAGCACTCCGTCGTCCGCAACGAGGTGGTGCGGCGCGCCGTGCGTGATGACCACCGTCACGACGTCGCCGGGGCGAATCGAGGTGTTCACGTTGCCTTCGGGCCGGAAATGCACCAAACGCCCATCGCGTGCGCGACCGCTCATTCGGTGCGTCGCCGCATTCTTACGGCCCTCACCTGCCGCAACAAGGAGCTCCACTTCGGTGCCCACGAGTTTGCGGTTCTCTTCGATGTTGACTTCTTCCTGCACCGCCAGAAGCCTCACGTAGCGTTCCTGGACCACGTCCTTGGGGATCTGGTCTTCCATCTCTGCCGCAGGCGTGCCCGGGCGGATGGAGTACTGGAACGTGTACGCATTCGAGAACCGCGCCTTGCGTACGACATCGAGGGTTTCCTGGAAATCCTCTTCGGTTTCGCCGGGGAAGCCCACGATGATGTCGGTGGTGATCGCGGCGTGCGGCATCGCGGCACGCACCTTCTCGATGATTCCGAGGTACTTCGACTTGCGGTAGGAACGCTTCATCGCCTTGAGGACCTTGTCGGACCCGGACTGCAACGGCATGTGCAACTGCGGGCACACATTGGCAGTGGTGGCCATAGCGTCGATGACGTCGTCGGTGAATTCGGCGGGGTGCGGTGACGTGAATCGGACGCGCTCGAGTCCCTCGATGTTTCCGCAGGCCTTCAGCAGGGACGCAAAAGCCCCGCGATCACGCGGTTGCTCGGGGTCGGCAAACGACACGCCGTAGGCGTTGACGTTCTGACCGAGCAGAGTCACCTCGGACACGCCTTCGTTCACGAGGGCCTGCACCTCGGCCAGGATGTCGCCCGGACGACGATCTACTTCCTTGCCGCGCAGCGCCGGGACGATACAGAAGGTACAGGTGTTGTTGCAGCCAACCGAGATGGAAACCCAACCGGCATAGGCAGATTCACGCTTCGCGGGCAGCGTCGACGGAAATGCCTCCAGCGCGTCGAGGATCTCGACCTCGGCCCGTTGATTGTGACGCGCACGGTCGAGCAGCGCGGGCAGCGAACCGATATTGTGCGTTCCGAAGACCACGTCGACAATCGGCGCCCGCTTGACGACGGTCTCGCGATCCTTCTGTGCAAGGCATCCACCGACAGCAATTTGCATGTCGGGCTTGGCCTTCTTGTTCTGCGCCAACATACCGAGTGTTCCGTACAGTTTGTTGTCGGCATTCTCGCGGACGGCACAGGTGTTGAAGACCACCAGATCGGGATCGACACCGGACTCCACCTTGCGATAACCCGCATCTTCGAGAAGTCCCGACAGACGTTCGGAATCGTGGACGTTCATCTGGCATCCGTGAGTCCGCACTTCATACGTGCGGGCAGGGGGCACTGCGGTGGTTGCCGAGGCTTCAGCGGTGGTCGCCGCAGGCGCGGTAGAGGTCTTTTCGTCGATCAGTGACACGCTTCAGCCTAGCTCACGTCCACTACGGCGTGTAATAACGCCCAGGTAAACCGACAAAGCGCCACATAAACGTCAACGGCGTAAAATTTTCACTACCGTTACGCGGAACCCTGACGAAATGCGGGGCACAGACGGAAACTACGCCTAAGGTTCTCGGTTATGACCCAAGCCGACGATGCGACGACGCCGACTACCTCCGGCGATTCCACATCCATGATTTCGATGACCTCGGTGAACAAACACTTCGGGGAACTTCACGTCCTGCAAGAGGTCAATCTCGAGGTACCCAAGGGCCAAGTAGTGATCGTCCTCGGTCCGTCGGGCTCCGGTAAGTCGACACTGTGCCGAACCATCAACCGGCTCGAACCCATCGATTCAGGCACCATCGCCGTCGACGGCAAAACCCTCCCCGAGGAGGGCAAAGCCCTTGCCGCACTTCGCGCCGACGTCGGCATGGTCTTTCAGTCCTTCAACCTGTTCGCGCACAAGACGATTCTCGAGAACGTCATGCTCGCACCGATGAAGGTCCGCAAGGCGAAGAAGGAAGACGCCAAGAAGACGGCACTGCAGTTGCTCGAACGGGTCGGCATCGCCAATCAGGCCGACAAGTACCCGGCACAACTTTCCGGTGGTCAGCAGCAGCGTGTCGCCATCGCTCGCGCGCTCGCGATGCAGCCGAAGGTGATGCTGTTCGACGAGCCGACCTCCGCTCTCGACCCCGAGATGGTCAACGAGGTCCTCGACGTCATGACCTCCCTCGCCAAGGAAGGCATGACCATGCTTGTGGTCACCCACGAGATGGGATTCGCCCGCAAAGCCGGCGATCGGGTGCTGTTCATGGCCGACGGCCAGATCGTCGAAGACACCAACCCGACAGAGTTCTTCACCCACCCCAAGTCGGATCGGGCCAAGGACTTCCTCGGAAAGATCCTCACGCACTGATCAAGTCCTGCACCGACGTCCACAAGACACCCGTCTCGACTGCACAGTTCGAATGTCGACACAATTGAGAGGATCTCCATGAAGATCAATCGTTCCGTCCGTTTCGGAATCGGAATCATGGCCATTGCATTCGCAGCAACCGCCTGCGGTGGCGGCGAGGAGAGCAAGACGGTCAGCGAGAACGCCGCTGACGGCAAGCTCACCATCGGCATCAAGTTCGACCAGCCAGGACTCGGCCTGCGCAACGCGGACGGCACGTACACCGGTTTCGACGTCGAGGTCGCGAAGTACGTTGCAAACGAATTGGGCGTCAAGCCCGAGAACATCACGTTCAAGGAGTCACCGTCCGCCCAGCGTGAGACGTTGATCCAGAACGGCGAGGTCGACTACATCGTCGCGACGTACTCCATCACCGACGCACGTAAGGAAAAGGTCGGCTTCGCCGGACCGTACTTCGTCGCCGGCCAGTCGCTGCTCGTCAATGCGGACAACACCGACATCACCGGTCCCGAATCACTGAACGGTGGCAAGATCCTGTGCTCGGTGGCTGGGTCCACCCCCGCCCAGAAGGTGAAGGACACCTACGCCAAGGACGTCCAGCTCCAGGAATTCGACACCTACTCGGCGTGCGTCGAAGCGCTGCGTAACGGCAAGGTCGACGCAGTCACGACCGACGACATCATTCTCGCCGGCTACGCGGCACAGTCCCCCGGTGCATTCCGTATCGCCGGTGAGCCGTTCACGACCGAAAATTACGGAATCGGCTTGGCCAAGGACGATTCCGAAGGCCGCGGCAAGATCAACGATGCCATCGAGAAGATGATCTCTTCCGGAGCGTGGGCAGAAGCATTCACCGAGACGGTCGGCCCGTCCGGTTACACGATGCCCGCTCCGCCCACTGTCAACCGGTACTGATCCAGCTGAGCAGTAGCCATTCCAGGTGGGGTTTCCATGTCCGGAAACCCCACCTGGGCAAGCACTTTCAACAACGACCCATGAACTGGGGAGACCGTAAGTGAAAATACTCGACGATTACGGAAGCCAGATCCTCGAAGCGTTCTGGACCACGATCCAGCTCACGATCTTCTCGGCTATCGGCGCATTGATACTCGGAGTGATTGTTGCCGCGATGCGGGTATCTCCCGTACCTGTCGCCCGATTCCTCGGCGCCGCCTATGTCACCGTCTTCCGCAATACGCCGCTCACCCTGATCCTGCTCTTTTGTGTGTTCGGTCTGTACCAAACTCTCGACATCAGCCTCGCATCGACCAGTTCGTCAACCTTCGTGATCGACAACAACTTCCGCTTGGCCGTCCTCGGACTGAGCGTCTACACCGCGTCGTTTGTGTGCGAGTCGATCCGCGCCGGAATCAACACCGTCCATGCCGGACAGGCAGAAGCAGGACGGTCCCTCGGGTTGACCTTCCTGCAGAACCTCCGACTCATCGTTCTTCCGCAGGCCTTCCGCGCTGTGATCGCACCGCTCGGAAGCGTCCTGATCGCTCTGACCAAGAACTCCACCGTCGCCGCCGTCATCGGCGTGTCCGAGGCATCGAAATTGATGAAGGAGATTCTCGAAAACGAAGCCGCACTCTTCGTGACCGCAGGAATCTTTGCAGTCGGCTTTGTCATCTTGACCCTGCCGACGGGATTGCTCTTCGGTAAGCTCGCCAAGAAATTCGAGGTCGCACGATGACTAAGCAAGCAACGGTTCTCTACGACGCACCCGGCCCGAAGGCACGGGCACTGTACCGATTCGCTTCGGTTGTCGTAGCCGTCCTCGCCCTCGCCATCGCGTATGTCGTGTACCGCGCGCTCGACGACAAGGGGCAGCTGACCTCCGCCAAATGGGATCCGTTCGTGCAGGCGGACGTCTGGACGACGTATCTGCTTCCCGGCATCAAGGGCACCTTGATTGCGGCAGCACTGTCCATCGTGCTTGCACTGATCCTCGGCGCAATTCTCGGAATCGGCAGATTGTCCGATCACCGCGTTGTGCGAATTATCAGTGGTGTCATCGTGGAATTGTTCCGAGCAATTCCCGTGCTTCTGCTGATCATCTTCATGTACGCCGTTCTTGCCGAATACAAGATCGTGAAACTCGACTACTTGGCGCTTACGGCCGTCGTGGTGAGCTTGACGCTCTACAACGGATCGGTGATCGCGGAAATCGTTCGCTCGGGAATCAACTCACTCCCCCGCGGACAAAGTGAAGCCGCCAAAGCTCTCGGTATGCGCAAATCTCAAATCATGGTGACAATCTTGCTACCCCAAGCAGTCACAACCATGCTCCCCGCACTGATATCGCAAATGGTTGTTGCGCTCAAGGATTCAGCTCTGGGTTACATCATCGGCTACACCGAACTTGTTCGACAGTCCACCCAGCTGGGTGCTGCGTTCCAGAACTACCTGCCGGCGCTCATGGTGGCTGCTGTCATCATGATCATCTTGAACTCTTCGCTGACTTACCTGGCAACCAAGGTCGAGAAACGACTGAGGTCCGGAAAGCGAAAGGGCAAGGGCCCGATCGCTCCGCCTGTCGCCGATGTTGCGGTGTCGGTTCCGGGAATGGATCTGACCAAGCCGTGAACTGATCGACCTATTGCTTCACCGACACCAGAAGCGGGGTGTGTCACCAAATTCGGTGACACACCCCGCTTCTAGTTTTGTCGCCTACGGCTCCGCGAAGTTTTGTCGCCTACGGCTCCGCATAGTTTTGTCGCCTACGGCTCCGCGGCAGCCATCTCGGCTTTGACGACCTCGTACGACATGCTCGCCGAGTAGCCCTTGCGCGCAAGCATCGCCACCAGACGTCTCATCACCTTGTCGCGATCGTCGACCGGCTTGTTGCGCAACTTCTTTCGAACAAGATCAGCTGCCCGCTCGCGCTCGTCTTCTGCATCGATCTGCGACAACGCTTCAGTTGCCACATCCTGATCGACGCCCTTGAGTCGAAGTTCGACGGCCAACGCCTTCTTGCCTTTGCCCGAATAGGTGTGACGTGAATGCACCCACTGGTTGGCAAAATCCGCGTCGTCGATGAGACCGATCTCCTGGAGACGATCGAGTGCCCGAGTAATAATGTCGGTCTCGTATCCCCGGCTGATCAGCTTCTTTTCCAACTCGGACCGACTGCGCGCGCGGTCACTCAGGAGGCGCAGGCAAGCATCCTTTGCCTGCGCCTCCGTGCCACCCTCGGCGCGCTGTGTACCTTCGCCGCGCTGCCTGCGTTCGCCGCGGTGATCGCTGCCACCACGGCTGCCCGCCCGATCGGACCGCGAGCGAGACCTTCGATAACCGGTGTCGCTGCCACCGTCATCGTCGATGTACTCCATGACAGGGATCAGAAGTCGGCGGGAGCTTCATCGGTAGCGGTGACATCGGCACCGATACCCAGCTTTTCCTTGATCTTCTTCTCGATCTCGTCACGGATATCGGTGTTCTCCAGCAAGAACTTTCGAGCGTTTTCCTTGCCCTGACCCAACTGGTCGCCTTCGTAGGTGTACCAGGAGCCGGACTTACGGATGAACCCGTGCTCGACACCCATGTCGATGAGCGAGCCTTCCTTGCTGATGCCCTGGCCGTAGAGGATGTCGAACTCGGCCTGCTTGAACGGCGGAGCGACCTTGTTCTTGACCACCTTGACGCGGGTGCGGTTACCGACTGCGTCGGTACCGTCCTTGAGCGTCTCGATACGGCGGATGTCCAGACGGACAGACGCATAGAACTTCAAAGCCTTACCACCAGTGGTGGTTTCGGGTGAACCGAACATCACACCGATCTTCTCGCGAAGCTGGTTGATGAAGATGACGGTGGTGCCCGAGTTGTTCATGGCACCGGTGATCTTTCGCAGTGCCTGGCTCATCAAACGAGCCTGGAGACCGACGTGGCTGTCACCCATTTCGCCTTCGATTTCAGCGCGGGGAACAAGCGCTGCCACGGAGTCGACAACGATGATGTCGAGAGCGCCGGAGCGGATCAACATGTCGGTGATCTCGAGCGCCTGCTCACCGGTATCGGGCTGGGAGACCAGCAGTGCGTCGGTATCGACACCCAACTTGGCCGCGTAATCCGGATCGAGTGCGTGTTCCGCGTCGATGAATGCAGCGATGCCGCCGTTGGCCTGCGCATTGGCAACTGCGTGCAATGCAACGGTGGTCTTACCCGAGGATTCCGGGCCGTAGATCTCGACGACTCGACCACGAGGCAGGCCGCCGATGCCCAGCGCGACATCGAGCGCGATGGAACCCGTGGGGATCACCGCGATGGGCTGGCGAACGCCTTCGCCCAAGCGCATCACCGAACCCTTGCCGAAATTCTTGTCGATCTGCGCCAACGCGAGGTCGAGCGCCTTGTCCCGATCTGGTGCCTGTGGTGCCATCGTGATCCCCATTCTCAAGTCTCTTCAGTGGTGTTGCGATCAGAGTAGATCCGGCTACCGACAAACTTTTGATTCATCGTGCCGACCCACTCGAACCCTGCAGTCGCGGAAGCGGCAGTTACCACCGAACACACTCAGCATAGACGAACATCTGTTCGAAACACAGGCAAGGATCGAACATTGCCGAAACAAACTAGCGACGCGACGGCGGCACGTCGAACTCCGCGCACAACGCTCGCCACACCTCGCGGGGGTCCTGGCCTGCCTCGATAGCCTCTGCGGCAGTCAGTCCGCCCAGACTCAGGATGACGTGGTCGAGCAGCATCGAGTCACCTCGTACCTGCCCGAACTCTTCTCGTACCAATTCGTGAAACTCGGTCAATCGCACGGGCGCCACGGTAGTCCACCCAGGCAGCTGTGCACACTCCGCACAGGTCAGGCCGCCACTCCCCCGGCCACAACTTCCCGACACACCGCTACCGGGTCGCGGACGTCGGATGCCGTCGCCGCGGCAGCGCCGGCCGCGTCGGCGAAGCTGCGCTGGGAGAGAACCTGCAACACCGCGTCCCTGATGGATCCTGCATCAGCCGGTCGTACGATCACCGCACTACCGGCGCGAGCGGCACGATTGGCCAACTCCCACTGATCGCCGCCGCCGGGAACAACCACCGTCGGCACGCCGGCCGACAGAGCCTTCGCCAGCATTCCGTGCCCACCTCCGCACACCAGAACCGAAGCGTCGCGCAGCATCACGTCCTGGCGGCCGAGCCCGGCACGAACCCAATCCGGATACAGCGCGTCCGAACCGTCGAGAACCGACGCGATCAGCCGCAGCCCTGACCCTTCCAGGCCGTCGACGGTCTGCTCGAGCATTCCCACCGCACCGGTATGCGCGGTCGACGGCGCCACCATGACCAACGGTTCCGAACCTGGCGGCGGTTCCAGAATCTCGCGAGTCGGTTCCCATAACAACGGGCCGACGACGTGCGCGTGGGCAGGCCAATCCGGCCGCGGAACTTCCAGCGCTGGAATCGTCGCGATCAATCGTGCATGTGGACCTGGATCTACTGCGGGAAGTCCGACTCCGACGCGTGCCTCGGATCGCTGGGCCAGTCCTTGCTTGATCGAACGCCCCGTTGCCGCTCGCATCACGGTGTCGCGCAGGCGTCCGCGAAACCCGACGCCGGGAGCCAACCCGCTCCCGATGGGCGGCAGGCCTCGGGACGGCGAGTACAGCGGATGAGGCGAGAGCTCCACCCACGGAATTCCCAGTCGCTCGGCAGCCAATCCACCTCCGGCAGTGAGGATGTCCGAGACCACCAGATCCGGGGTTACCGCTTTCAGATCGGGCAGCAGTTCGGTCGAGATGTACGCCGCCCGCGAGTGGATCCGCGCACCGGCGTCAAGGTCGTCGTCGCCGGGCCTCGGCGCCAAGCCTTTGAGAGGTTCGGTGTTCACTCCCGCAGCACGGGCCTTCTCCACCCATCTCGACCCGGTAAACAGGATCGGCTCGTCGCCCGCGGCGATCAGCGCCAGCGACAACGCTATTGCGGGAAAAGCATGACCCGGGTCCGGCCCGGCAACAACGGCTACTCGCACCGCATCAGCGTGTCACACGCCACAACGACCGGTCATACCGCCCGGAATGCCTGCTCCGCCTCCGGCAACGCACGTTCACGATCGGAAGCCACCAGACCGATACGCGTCCGACGATCCAGGAGATCGTCCACGTCGAGTGCCCCCTCGTGAGACACCGCGAAGGCGAGTTCGGCGGCGCAGATATCCAGCCCGGCTACCTGACGAAGTCCGTCATCGCCCAACCCGACCACCGCTTCGGCTTCGGTGCCGTACCGCGCCACCAGCCCGGCGGGCGCTCGAACCTTGTCCAACACAGCGCGCGACGCGGCACCGACCAACGGCAGGTTGCGCGTTCGGCACGGACCCGCGTTCAATCCGCCCGCTTCGACCGCGCAGTCGACGGCGTCTTCCGCCATCTTGCGATACGTCGTGAGCTTGCCACCGACAACCGTGATCACATCGGTTGCCGACCGGACCACCGCGTGATTACGCGACAGGTCAGCGGTCGATCCCCCGCCGGTATCGAGCAACGGTCGCAAACCCGCAAAAGTGCCGAGCACATCGGCCCGGGTCAACGGAACTTCCAAAGCCGTATTGACCGTAGCGAGAAGGAAATCCACTTCCGCGTCCGACGCTTGCGGTACGTCGGGTACGGGGCCGGGCGCCGCTTCGTCGGTCAAACCGAGATAGATCCGGCCGAGTTGCGCCGGCAACGCGAAGACAAACCGATTGGTCTCACCCGGAATCGGAACCGTCAGTGCGGCAGTGGGACTACCCAGCGATTTCGCGTCGAGTACCAGATGCGTGCCGCGACTCGGACGCAGGGTGATACTGGGATCCACCTGATCTGCCCACACGCCCGTCGCGTTGACCACTGTCCGAGCCCGCAGCAGAAACTCGGTTCCGGTCAACTCGTCTCGCAACGTCGCGGACGTACCGGACACCTCGTAGGCACCCACCCTGGTCAGAATCCGAGCACCGAAAGATGCCGCTGTGCGGGCGATGTTCACAACCAGCCGAGCGTCGTCGATCAACTGACCGTCGTAGGCCGTCAGCGCACCACGAAGGTCCGCCTGCCGTACCGCCGGCACCAACTCTCGTGCCCGAGACGCGCTCACCGCGCGCGAGCGAGGCAACACCGACGACGGTGTCCGAGCCGTTGCCCGCAAGACGTCACCGGCTAGAAATCCGGTACGCACCAAGGACTTTCCGAAGAACGACGTCTGCGGGAGCAACGGTACGAGTTGCGGCATCGCCCGTACGAGATGCGGCGCCGTTCGCGTCATGAGGATTCCGCGTTCGACAGCACTCTCACGGGCAATACCGATATTTCCCGACGCAAGATACCGAAGTCCGCCGTGAGCGAGCTTGGAACTCCACCGACTGGTACCGAAGGCCAGGTCGTGCTTGTCCACCAACACAACGCTCAGGCCACGCGTCGCGGCGTCCAAAGCCACACCGACACCGGTGATTCCGCCGCCGATAACCAGAAGATCCACAGAACTTCCGCGTGAGAGTTCGTCCCACTCGCGTGTCCGACGGCCGGCGTTGAGCGCCGACGGATCGGCATTCGGTGCACTGCGATCGCTGTCGGCCATCGTTCTAACCGTCCGTTCCTGCAGTCGGCGTCAGGTACGCCGACACCGCAATTCTCAACTGCTGCACCGCTGCATCGGCAGAAAGTCGATCCTGCAGTGTCGGTGCCGAGAACACCACCGACTGTGCCATCAGCAACAGCATGGACGCTATCTCGTCAGCATTTCCGTGACGGATCGATCCGTCCTGCTGCCCGGCTGTGACCACAGCAGTCATGAGTTCGAGTATCGACTTCTGGCTGGCACCAATGCGATCCACGATGTAGGTGGTCAGCAATTCCTGATCCGTCGACCGGATCTTCACGAACAGCGGATGATCGCGGATCTCGGCGACAACGTCGACCACTGCGGAGAGAAGAAGATCCCGAGCCGAACCCGTCGTCTGTATGTCGGGGAGGACCTCCCGAATTTCGCGAGTGAGGAGGTCTGCGACAACTGCTCTGGTATCCGTCCAGCGCCGGTAGACCGTCGGCCGGCTGACGCCGGCGCGCCGAGCGATCTCGGCCAACGTGGTGCGCTGCATACCGAAATCGAGCACGCACGATCGCGCGGCATCAAGAATGAGATTGTCGATCGCGAGGTTTGGAGTGCGCTGACCGTCGCCCTTTCGCGGCAGGACTTGATCATCTGCGTTACGGATTGCCATCGTGTGTAACACGCTACCCGACGCGCCGTCCGGCAGTGCGACTAGTACACGGCGTGTTCCGACTATCAGAAATAGTACAACTCGAACCCGACGGCACGGTCGGCCTCGAAGCCGGGTTTCGGCCCCGACACCATGTCGATCTGAGCCTGCGCCTGCACGCGTACCGGAATCTCACTCAGCGCCGCCAGATACCGTGAATGCTCTGCCAAGGAATCCACCGCTCGCGCCACCGTTGTACTCACGTCGACGCCGTGAGTCGGTGTCATCGAATTCACTGCAACCCACCGAACTCCGGTCCACGGTTCGAGTCCGACGTCCGACAGTTCCGGAAAGATCCACTCGTTGGCCGCGTCCGCGGTCGCGTCAAGGACACTGATTCCCAGCGCTCGATGATCGGCACTGTTGAGATAGCCAGGGCCCCAGGTGTTCGAGAAGTTCATCGTCACCACCAGTTCCGGCCGGTGCCGCCTGATCGCGGCTGCCAAGACGGAACGCAATTCGAGTCCGGCAATCAGTCGACCATCAGGAAGACCCAGGAACTCGACTTCACTCACTCCCACAACAGCGGCACTGCGACGCTCTTCTGCCTCGCGGATGGGTCCGGACTCCGCCGGCGGCAGTCCTGCAATCCCGGCTTCCCCGCTCGTCGCGAGTACGTATCTGACGTCCTTGCCTTGATCCGTCCAGCGGGCTACCGCTGCAGCTGCGCCGTACTCGATGTCATCCGGATGGGCGACGACCACAATCGCGCGCTGCCAGTCCTCGGGGAATGGTTCCATACCGCACGATTGTGCCTGTCACATCCTCGAAACGGGTGTGTTTTCATCGTTGCCCGACATCGCCTTCACGAGGAAGTAGATGCCGACGCCCAGCGCGCCGACCACCAGAATCCAGAACAGACCCTTGATCAACGCGCCGACCACTGCAAGCGCGATCCACACGAGGACCACAGCCAACACGATTTTCCAGAACATAACGTACCTTCCTTGCCGTGAGCTTTCGGACTGGCTTAGAGAAAGTCCGTGACACCAGCCTGACACGTTCGGCCGGACAAAGCAGCAGCTCACCGGCAAGATCAGGTAAAGATCAGGGTTCACCCTGATCAACCATGACGAGACTGGGCATGCATCCAAAACACCCGTGATTCGCGCTGACGTAGACTCGCGAAGTTCCATCCAGTACGCCCTAAGGAGCACGTTCGCCGTGTCTACCACCCGAATTCCGGCCCGCGACCTCGCGCACGTTGCAGTGTTCGCGGCCCTCATCATCGCGTTGGGTCTACCGGGGGCGATCAACATCGGAATCTCCGGTGTGCCGATCACCCTTCAATCACTCGGTGTGATGATGGCCGGTGCGCTCCTCGGGCCTCGCAAGGCCGTACTGGCGGTGCTGACCGTGATCGCGCTCGGCCTGGTCGGGCTACCGGTGCTCGCCGGCGGGCGGACTGCATTATTTGCGCTGTCGAGTCCCACTGCCGGGTTCTTGATCGGCTGGATACCTGCGGCGTTTGTCATCGGATGGCTGACGACGAAGATGCTCCCGAAGTACCGAATCATTCCTGGAATCGGCATCAACCTTCTCGGCGGTGTTGTTGTTCTCTACCTCTTCGGAATCGCCGGGATGATGATCCGTGGACACATGACCTTCCTCGCCGCGTGGACCGCCAACGCCGCCTTCATCCCCCTCGATGCTGCGAAAGCCGTTGTCACCGCAGTGGTCGCCGCTCAGGTCCATCGTGCGTATCCGGCACTGCTTCGTGACAGCGTCGCCGCACGCGCAAAAACTGCAGTGGCGAACTGATTCCTCGATGAGCGAGATCATCTTCGAAGGCGTCGGGCACAGTTTCGGCGAACGCACCGTGCTCGATCGTGTCGACCTGACACTGACCGAGCAGCGCATCGGGATTGTCGGTGCAAACGGAAGCGGCAAGTCGACGCTTGCCCGCATGATCAACGGATTGGTGATTCCGGCAACAGGTTCCGTCCGTATCGACGGTTTGGATACCGCCAAGAAGGGGCGCGACGTACGCAAGCACGTCGGCTTTGTGTTCACCGATCCCAATCATCAGATTGTCATGCCGACCGTCGCCGAGGACATCGAGTTTTCGCTGCGGCGAAGCGGACTCGGCAAGGCTGAACGGGCGCAGAAAGTCTCTTCCGTCCTCGAGCGCTTCGGATTGGCGTCACACAGCGACCATCCCACCCACCAACTGTCCGGCGGTCAGAAACAACTTCTTGCCCTGGCCGCCATCATGGTGACCGAGCCGAAGGTACTGGTGGCGGACGAACCGACAACGCTGCTCGATCTGCGCAACTCGCAGCTCATCAGCTCTGTCTTCGCGTCCCTCACACAGCAGTTGATCGTGGTGACCCACCAACTGGATCTGCTCTCCTCGTTCGATCGAGTTCTGGTGATCGATCGAGGGCTTGTCGTGGCCGACGGCCCGCCCGCGGAGTCCGTCGACTTCTACCGTTCCCTCGTCTCGTGACCACACTCGGCCACTACCGCGCCGGCACGTCCATCCTCCATCGGGCGCGGCCTGGCTACAAACTTCTCGCGCTGATCGTCGCAATCGTCGCGGTATCGGTATTCGTGCGCAGCCCTTGGCAATTGGTGCCACCCACCGTTGTTGTTGTTGCGCTCTACGTAGCCGCGCGGATTCCGTTCCGCATTGCGATCGCCCATCTGCGCCCGGCATTGTGGATGCTGCTGTTCATCGGCGGATTCCAGATACTCGTCGCCGGGTGGGAGCGCGCGGCCGTCGTCTGTGGCGTTCTGATCCTGTCGATCGCGCTGGCCGCGCTCATGGGTCTGACAACCCGCATTTCGGAAATGCTCGACGCCATCACGGCTTTCCTCACCCCGCTGCGCCGATTCGGGGTCAATCCCGAAAGAATCGCGCTCTTGCTGGCGATGACCATCCGGTGCATCCCGTTGATGTTCGAGGTCATCACACAGGTGTCCGAAGCACGCAAGGCCCGCGGTCTCGGCTTCTCACTGCGATCCTTTGCCGTTCCCGTCATCATCGGAACCCTCATGACCGCCGACGCGATGGGTGAGGCACTGGCTGCGCGCGGAGCTGACGACTGAACGCGGACCAGCTCAGCGATACTTCTGGGTGATCTCGTCGACCTCGCCGATCGCGTCGGCCAGGCTGGACAGACGCTCTGCGGCCGCGTGCAGAGCCGACAGTTCACGGTTGAATCCCACCAGGGCAGACGGGGTATGCGGCGCCGTCAAGGTGGCGGCTGAATTGACGAGATCCTCGTACTGACCGAGTCCGGCCTGCAGTTCGCGAACGGCACCTGCGATAGTCGGTTCGAGTGTCTCGGCAACCTTGGGGGTCGATGTCACGGCCCGTTCCATCGACGCGATATCGGACGACACCGCAAACATCGCGCGCAATGCGGAATCTGCAGTCACGGTGATCTCGTCGAGTTCGCCGGGATCGATGGTGTCTGCGCGTCGCAGCACACCAAGAATTTCGAACAGCGACGTTTCTGCTCCGACCAGTCGTGACATCGGTATGAACGCGCGCGAGGACGACGGTGGCAGTCGCCGCCGGATCGGAGCGGGCGGCGGCCCGGCGTTCATCGCCCGGTAGCGCCCGACCGCAACAACAGCGGGTACCGCAAACAGTGCGGCTCCCCCACCAGCGACAACAACAGACCATTCCGGCGCCGACGCCACCGCAAGCCCGGCAGTGCCGATCACGGTTCCACCGGAGATGAATCCCCAGCGCTGAGCGCGTCGCCTTGCACGCGCTCGTTTACGCTCGAATTTTGCCCGCGGATCCTGCCACCGCCGTGCTGCCTCCGCAGCGGACGCCGTCACTTCGCGGAGCGAATCTGCAGTACGGCCCAGCGCACCGAATGCGCCGGACATGGAAACAGGAACGGCCGACCTGGGCTCTCGCTCAGGCCGGCCACCTCGTGAAGAAAACATCAGTGTGTCGAATCGTGTATCTCTGGAAAACTGCAGACCGTGGATCTACTGGCCGGTGGTTCCGGCAGCAGGCGGCTGCTTTTCGATTGATGTCGGCGCAGGTGCCGCCGCAGTCCCACCGGACGGCAGTGCCTCGCCCTTCATGGATGCGCGAATCTGCTCGAGTCGGCTGTGCCCGGCCATCTGCACGGAAGCCTGCTGGACCTCCATCATCCGACCCTGCACCGAGTTCTGGGCAAGTTCGGCCGAGCCGAGGGCATTTGCGTAGCGACGCTCGATCTTGTCGCGAACGGCGTCCAGGCTTGGCGTGTTGCCGGGTGCGGACAGCGTGCTGTCCATGGATCGCAGCGATTCGCTGACGCGTTCCTGCATCTTGGCCTGCTCGAGCTGGCTGAGCAGCTTCGTGCGCTCGGCAACCTTGGCCTGAAGCGTCATAGCGTTCTGTTCGACGGCCTTCTTCGCCTGCGCAGCAGCCTGCAACGACTGATCGTGCAGCGCCTTGAGATCCTCGACACCCTGCTCGGCGGTCACGAGCTGAGCGGCAAAAGCCTCAGCGGCATTTGTGTACTGGATCGCCTTGTCGTTGTCGCCCGCGGCGGCAGCCTGATCGGCGAGGTTGACGGCCTGACGCGCGTTGGCGTTGAGCTTTTCGACCTCGTCGAGCTGACGACTGAGCTTCATTTCGAGCTGACGCTGATTACCGATCACCGACGCGGCCTGCTGCGAGAGCGCCTGGTGCTGACGCTGCGCGTCCTCGATCGCCTGCTGGATCTGGATCTTCGGGTCGGCGTTCTCGTCGATCTTCGAATTGAAGAGCGCCATCAGGTACTTCCAGCCCTTGACGAAAGGATTAGCCATGGGTTTGATCCTGCCTCCATCTGATGCGCCGCGCGCTACGCGACCCGGTGAACGACCGTCGCACACCGAAACTCACCAATACATCAGGGCTGCGCTCCAACTGCCCTGACCCTGCACTGCCATACCGGTATATCTACCGAATCTATCGGGTTCAAGCGGCCAGTAGCTACGCAGCAGCCAAACTGCGCGCGTTGGGCGCCGGAATCACCACTCGGGTATCCCGGGCGATGGACGGCGAACCGGACACCTGTGCCGACACAGCAGCGGCTGCACCGGTCGGCGCGGCACCGGAAACCGGACGACCGAGCGCAGAGTTGGACTTCTTGGTGGCCAGAGTTTCACTGACGTCGACCAACACGTCGGACAGCGGTACGGCAAGCGCATCGCAGATCGCGGCCAGCAGTTCACTCGACGCTTCCTTGCGTCCACGTTCCACCTCGGACAGGTAGCCCAAGCTCACACGCGCACTGTTCGACACCTCACGTAGCGTGCGACTCTGCGAAACGCGCGTACGCCGGAGACTGTCACCGATTGCCTCACGCAATAGCAGCGCCATCTCGCTCCTCCTTCATCCGTCGTGCCGTACCTGTCTTTTCACAGGTCCGCACCGTCACCTGGCCACATCGGTACCGTCTCGACACCGTGGCTGTTGCACACCTTCACAACAGTCAACGTCCGAACTCGACCGATTGGTTCCCGAGCCTATCGTGCCCGGCGCTCTTCAACACGATCACATAACCGCGACACGGCTGCCGCGACTGCAGCGATTCGAATCTCCCACCGCTCTCCTGTCAACGACAGACGCTCACACAGAGTTCCGTCGGGCCCGGCAATCCCCAAGAACACCGTGCCGACAGGGTTCCCGTCTTGTTCGGTCGGCCCCGCTACACCGGTCAGTCCGACACCCCAATCGGCGACGCACCGAGTGCGGGCACCGTCGGCCAGAGCAATCGCCGTGGATGCGGACACCGGGCCGTCGAGTGCCAACGCATCGGGATCTACGCCTGCCAGCGTCGCTTTCAGGTCGGTGGCGTACACCACCAGGCCGCCGCGCAGGACTTGGCTCGATCCGGGAACCGACGCCAGCGCAGCAGTGAACAGTCCGGCCGTCAGCGACTCGGCAGCCGCGACGCTCTCCCCTGCCACCACCAACGCGGCGATCAGTTCGCCGACACCGAGGTCGAGCAGCGGATCGCGCACAGGTCAGTGTCCGTCTCGTTCGGCGAACCGGACGCCGGCGCGCAATCTGATGGCTTGAACAACATATTCGAGGCCGGTGACGACGGTCAGCACAACCGCCGCGGCCATCAGGAGCCAGCTGACCACGTCCCAGCTGCTCGGCAAAGGGCACAGGTAGAAACCGATCGCTACGGCCTGGACGAGGGTCTTGAGCTTGCCGCCCTTGCCGGCAGGAATCACGGCATGGCGGAGCACGGCAAAACGCAGCAGCGTGATTCCGAGTTCGCGGGCGATGATCACGCCGGTCACCCACCACGACAGGTCACCGAGTACCGACAACCCGATAAGCGCAGCGCCGATCAGTGCCTTGTCCGCGATGGGATCCATCAACTTGCCGAAGTCGGTGACCAGACCGTATTTCCTGGCCAACTGGCCGTCGATCCGGTCGGTCACCGCGGCGACGATGAAGATCGCCATCGCGCCCAGACGCCACGACGTCGACTGACCGTCGTCGACAAAAAGCACGACGAGAAAGACCGGAACAAGAACGATCCGAATCATTGTCAAGATGTTCGCGATATTGAAAAGTGGGACGGGTTTGTCGGCCGGTGTTTCTCCAGTGGGCCCTACAGCAGCCCGATGGGCATCTGCTTGATCACGCGGGGAACTCATCGGATCACCGCGCGGAAGGCGGGCCGAACCCGGACGGTGACCGGGCGGGCGGGGTATTTCGTGGAGCGGACAGGCACGCGACTCAGAATATCGGTAGACCCATTGACTAATGTGCACCACATGACTTCCACCGCGCGCAGCGACACCGAGAGCCACTTGATCGTGCGGCGGGCACGAACATCCGACGTCCCGGAAATCAAACGCCTCATCGACATCTATGCCGGCAAGATTCTGCT
Organism: Rhodococcus globerulus; assembly: GCF_019334125.1. Classification (NCBI taxonomy): domain Bacteria; kingdom Bacillati; phylum Actinomycetota; class Actinomycetes; order Mycobacteriales; family Nocardiaceae; genus Rhodococcus; species Rhodococcus globerulus. The sequence goes on along the minus strand of NZ_CP079698.1, from coordinate 290,988 downwards.
GGAAAAGAACCTGGTGACGTTGTACGAGGCTGTGCAGGAGTTCTGGGTCGCCGAAAAGGACGGCCAAATTCTGGGTTGCGGGGCGATGCACGTCCTGTGGGCGGACCTCGGCGAGATTCGCACTGTGGCAGTCGATCCCACCGTCAAAGGCCAGGGAGCAGGCTTCCAGGTGGTCGACAAACTGATCGAAGTTGCACGCGAGTTGGAATTGGAGCGGTTGTTCGTGTTGACCTTCGAGACCGACTTCTTCCACCGCCACGGCTTCGTCGAAATCGAAGGAACTCCGGTCACCGCCGAGGTCTATACCGAGATGTGCCGGTCATACGACGCCGGTGTCGCCGAGTTCCTCGATCTCAGTTACGTCAAACCCAACACCCTCGGAAATACCCGTATGCTTCTGACGCTCTGATCGGTTCACTCACATCCCGAAAGCGGTCCCGATGTCGTTGTTCCTCGTCGAATACACCTATGACCCCGCAAAAAACGCCGAGCGTGACGCCCTCCGCCCCGATCACCGGGCATGGCTCGGTGATCTTCTCGAGCGTGACATCGTCGTGACGTCCGGCCCGTTCGCCGACGGCCTCGGAGCACTCATCATCGTCGACACGGCAGACGCCGACACCGTGGCACTTCTCTTCACGCACGATCCGTTTGCCAAAGCCGATCTAGTCGCGAATATCCGGATCACCGAGTGGGTGCCGGTACTGGGTCAGTTGGCCTGAACCTACTCAGGCGCGGTCGCGGGTCTTCATCAGGCTCGCGACCGTGGTCACGGCCAACACACCGATGATGACGGACAGGGACAATGCCGTCGAAATCTCCGGCACGCTGACGTGTTCGCCGCCGTTGACAAACGGCAGCGTGTTCTCGTGCAATGCGTGCAGGACAAGCTTGACGCCGATGAACGCGAGGATGATCGACAGCCCGTACGAGAGGTAGACCAACCGCTCGAGCAGTCCGCCGATGAGGAAATACAGTTGGCGTAGGCCCATCAACGCAAAGGCGTTGGCGGTGAACACGATGTACGGCTCCTGGGTCAGACCGTAGATCGCCGGGATGGAATCCAGCGCGAACAACACGTCCGCAAATCCGATGGCAATGAGCGCCAACATCAACGGCGTAATGACACGCTTGCCGTCGATCCTGGTGATCAATTTGTCGCCGTCGTACTCCTCGGTAGTGGGCAGTACACGCTTCACAATGCTGATGATGCGGCTGTCACGTTTCTCTTCGGCTTCCTTCTCGTGTCCGTGGTCGCGGACCAACGTGTACGCGGTGTAGATCAGGAAGGCTCCGAAGAGGTAGAACACCCAGCTGTAGGCATTGATGGCCGCAGCGCCCACCGCAATGAAAATCCCTCGCATCACCAATGCGAGCACGATTCCGATCAGCAGGACCTTCTGCTGGTACTGGGGCGGGACCGCAAACGTCGACATGATGATGACAAACACAAAAAGGTTGTCGACGGACAGCGCCTTCTCCGTGACGTAGCCGGCAAAGTACTCGCCGCCGTACGTCGTCCCCCAGATCCACATCACGATCAGACCGAAAATTATCGCGATCGAGATGTAGACCGTCGACCAGAAGGCCGACTCACGGAAGGTCGGTGCATGAGGCGTCCGGACATGCGCGAAGAAATCGAAGACAAACAAGCCGAGTATCACCACTATCGTGATAACCCACGTCAACGGTGTCACATGCACGAGCAGCCTCCGATCGTCTGCCGACGGTTACCCGCCGACCCACGTCACTAGTCGTCGGATGAACTATCCTCCGGATCGCCGCCCCGAATGGACCACAACAATCCGTCCAACTCGTCGGGCTTCACCAGCACCTCGCGAGCCTTGGACCCTTCACTCGGTCCCACGATTCCACGATTCTCCATGAGGTCGATGAGTCGTCCGGCCTTCGCGAACCCGACGCGCAGTTTGCGTTGCAGCATCGACGTGGAACCGAACTGGCTGGTCACGACAAGTTCGACAGCTTGCAGCAGCACGTCCATGTCGTCCCCGATATCGGGATCGACGTCCTTCTTCTCGCCGGCCTTCGCAGCGGTGACGCCTTCGGTGTACTCGGGTTCTGCTTGGTTCTTCGCAAAATCCACGACCGCGGTAATTTCTTCGTCCGTGATGAATGCGCCCTGCATACGGGTCGGCTTACCGGCACCCATGGGGAGGAACAGTCCGTCACCCATACCGATGAGCTTCTCGGCTCCAGGCTGATCGAGGATGACTCGCGAGTCCGTCAGGGACGACGTCGCAAACGCCAATCGGGACGGCACGTTCGTCTTGATCAGACCGGTGACGACGTCGACGGACGGGCGCTGTGTCGCGAGCACCAAGTGGATACCCGCGGCACGTGCCTTCTGCGTGATTCGCACGATGGCCTCTTCGACGTCACGCGGAGCGGTCATCATGAGGTCTGCCAACTCGTCGACGATCGCCAGGATGTAGGGGTACGGCCGGTAGACGCGTTCGCTACCCAGCGGTGCGGTGATCTCGCCGGATTTCACCTTCGCATTGAAATCGTCGATGTGGCGTACCCGGTTGACCTGCATGTCCTGGTAGCGCTGCTCCATCTCCTCGACCAGCCACGCAAGCGCGGCCGCCGCCTTCTTCGGCTGCGTGATGATGGGCGTGATCAAGTGCGGAATACCCTCGTACGGCGTCAGTTCGACCATCTTGGGGTCGATCAGGATCATCCGAACTTCGTCGGGAGTCGCGCGGGTCAGCAGCGACACGAGCATCGAGTTCACGAAGCTCGACTTACCCGAGCCGGTGGAACCGGCAACCAGCAAGTGGGGCATCTTCGCGAGGTTCGCATGGACGAAGTCACCCTCGATGTCCTTACCCAGTCCGATCACGAGCGGGTGGTGTTCGCGTCGCATGCTCGGCGCCGTCAGCACGTCGGCCAAGCGGACCAGTTCGCGGTCCGAGTTGGGCACCTCGATGCCCACGGCCGACTTGCCCGGAATCGGAGCGAGAAGACGCACGTTGTCGGTGGCCACCGCGTACGCGATGTTTCGAGCGAGCGCGGTGATCTTCTCGACCTTGACGCCAGGACCGAGTTCCACCTCGTACCGCGTTACTGTCGGTCCGCGCGTGAATCCGGTGACGGCAGCATCGATCTTGAACTGTTCGAGTACCTCGCTGATCGCCTCGATCATCGCGTCGTTCGCCGAACTGCGCAGTTTCGGCGGGTCGCCGTCGATCAGCAGCGATGTGGGCGGAAGGTTGTAGTCGCCGTCCGTCACACGATCGGTGACAAAGCTTTCGGCCTCTTCGGGTTCCGGCTCGGGCTTGGGTGCCGGCTTCGCCACCGGAACCGATCGCGCGGGAGGTCTGGTCCGGGTCACCGGCTTTTCGGCGACCGGCGCTTCCGCAGCCGAGGCGGTCTCGTCCGCTGCCGGGGCAACTTCGTCCGGGTCCGCTGACCACAGGTCGAGGATTTCGGTCTTCTTGTCGCCGGATTCGAATTCGTCCGTCGGGTAGTTGTCGATCGGCGCCCGGCGGCTCGACCGTTTGGACGGCCGCAGCGGAGGCTCCGCATACGTGTCCACCGGATAACCGTCGGCGTCGAACTCCGATGACTCGTACGAGCCTCCCCCGTAGTCGCGACCGTAGCTGTCGTCGTCGAATTCGCTGCCGTAGTCCTCGAATTCGTCGTCGTCGCCGGACGGAGATCCGAAGAAGGACTGAAACTTGCCGGGGACCTGTCGCAGGGTGGTTCCGGTCAACAACAGGATTCCGAAGCCGACGGCGATCACCAGCAACGGCACCGAGAGCCAGGCCGTCAGACCATTGGTCAATGGTCCGCCGACAACAGAGCCGACAAATCCGGCTCCGATTTCACGTGTGTCCGCAGTTGTCTCCGCACCGGAACCGATGTGCCACAAGCCCAGTGCGGGTAGCCCCACCAGCAGCGAACCCATGATGAGACGGGTCCGGATCTCGGGGCGTGGCTCCGTGCGCATCAGCAGGATTGCGATTCCGACACACAAGATCGGCAGAACGGCCGACACAGCACCGAACACCGCGCGAACGGCCGTTTCGATTCCGCCGCCGATCGGTCCACCCGCCGCGAACCACACACTGCCCGCGACGACAACACTGAAAGCAATAAGCCCGAGGGCAATTCCGTCGCGTCGGTGGCCTGCCTCGATATCGCCGACTTTGCTCACCGTGCGAGTGGTAGCGCCGACGCCACGAGCGGCCAGCGACCACCCGGCGGCAATGCCTTTGCCGACAACATCGAGCGGGCTGGCACTCTGCTTCGATTTTGCGACCGGCCGACGAGCCGCCGAGGACGCACCGGACGCCTTCCTGGGGGCTGCCTTCTTCGCCGGCGCTTTCCTCGGGGTCGATTTGGCTCCCTTACCCGCTCCCGCGCGGCCACCGGCGTGCGACGCTGTCGTGACGTTGCGGGGGGTGGAGACTGTTCGTGTTCGCGACTTTGCCGCGGGAGTTGACGCTGACGACCTGGTCGATGCCCTGGACGCGGACGTGCTTGTACTCGAACCTGTACCGGATCCTCGGGCGCTCGACTTACCTGCCATGACGTTCAGGCTAGTCGGTGCAACCCCATCCGGACCATCCGCAACACCAGCAACACCGTTCATACGTGCGAATCGTGATGTTCGCTACGCCGGCCGAATGGATCGAGCGCCGAATCAGAAACCGCGATCCAAGCCCATGACGGACTGGACGTCGGCCAGTTCTCCTTTGGCTTCGATCACCACTTCGTTGCGTCCGAAAGCGTGTAACAAGAGCTCGGCCGGCTCTCCCTGCAGAACCACCGTCCGGGTATCTGCTTTGTGCACAACGGCACTTTCACCCGACGGTAATTCGAAGATCACTTCGACGTCAGACTTCCGGTACCCCAGCTTGGCTACCTGGCGTGCGTACTTCCACAAATCCGCCTGACGATCTTGTGGCAGCGCCCTGGCCACCCAATGCTGATGCGCTCGGCGCACATCCTCGTGATGGACGAACATCTCGGTGGTGTTGACCTGAGAATCGAGCCAGTACATCGGCGACCAGCGCGGCGGTCCGCTGCGAACGTCACGGAGTAGTTCTTCCCACGGGCGCGATGCGGCCGCTTTTCTGACGCTCTCGGTATGTCCGGCCAAGGCACTGATCATGATTCCGGGAGCGGCGTCGAGACGCCGCTCCCGGACGATCAAATGTGCTGCCAGGTCACGATTTGTCCACTCCCCGCACAGAGTGGGTGCATCGGGGCCGAATTCGACCATGCTGTCCACCAGGGCGAGTCGTTCGTCATGTGCGAAGGTCACCTTCGCCAACGTACGCGAAACTTCTCCCTCTACCGGGAGAAGTCGCTCAGGAAACCGCGATAACCGTCGGAATGATCATCGGGCGACGACGGTACTTGTCCGCAACCCAACGGCCGACCACGCGACGCACCGACTGTGCGATGCGATGTGCGTCGGTGATTCCTTCGCCCGCGAGGCGCAGAAGATCTGCTTCCACGAGTTGTGCAGCGTCCTTGAGAGCGGTCGGGTCGTCGGAGAATCCACGTCCGGACACCTCGGGGGTACTGACCGCGCGTCCCGTCGACTCGTTGATGACGATGGTGATGGCGATGAAGCCACCCTCACCGAGCACCAGACGGTCCGAGAGCGTCGGCTCGCCGACATCGCCTACGGAGAGTCCATCGACGTACACGTGTCCGACCGGAACGCGTCCGACGATCTCGGCAAGACCGTCGACCATGTCGACGACAACGCCGTCCTCGGCCAGCACGATGCGTTCTTCCGGAACACCCGTCGCCTTGGCCAAGGCTGCATTTGCGCGCAGGTGGCGCCATTCACCGTGCACCGGCATGGCATTGGTGGGGCGCACCGCGTTGTACAGGTACAGCAACTCACCGGCGGAGGCGTGACCCGATACGTGGACCTTGGCGCTTTGCTGCGTGACGACAGTGGCGCCACGCTTGGCCAAACCGTTGACCACGGCAAAGACGGAGTTCTCGTTGCCAGGGATCAGCGAGGACGCAAGAACGACGAGGTCGTTGGCACGGATGTTGATCTGGCGATGCTCACCGCGAGCCATCCGCGAGAGCGCTGCGAGAGGCTCGCCCTGCGAACCCGTGGAGATGAGAACCAGTCGATCATCGGGAAGTGTGGCTGCGGTATCGATGTCGACGACCAGACCGTCTGGCACCCGCAGGTAGCCGAGATCCTGTGCGATCTGCATGTTCCGGACCATCGACCGGCCGACGAACACGATGCGACGGTTGTACCGCGCCGCGACGTCGACAACCTGCTGGATACGGTGCACGTGGCTGGCGAACGACGCCACGATGACGCGTTGCTTGGCCTTGCCGATGACGTTGTCGAGCACGCCGCCGATTTCGCGTTCGGGCGTGACGAATCCCGGCACTTCCGCATTGGTGGAGTCGACGAGGAAAAGGTCGACACCCTCGTCACCGAGGCGGGAGAATCCGGCGAGGTCGGTCAGGCGCCCGTCGAGCGGAAGCTGATCGAGCTTGATGTCACCGGTGTGAAGTACAACTCCGGCGTCGGTGCGGATCGCAATGGCGAGCGCGTCCGGGATGGAGTGGTTGACCGCGAAGTACTCGCAGTCGAACGGACCGTGCGTGGTGGAGTCACCTTCCACGACCTCGACGAGGTTGGGCCGCAGGCGATGTTCACGGCACTTCGCCGCCACGAGCGCGAGTGTGAACTTGGCACCGATGACGGGAATGTCCGCGCGCAGGCGCAACAAGAACGGCAACGCGCCGATGTGGTCTTCGTGGCCGTGCGTGAGGATGACGGCTTCGACGTCGTCCATGCGGTCTTCGATGTAACGGAAGTCCGGGAGGATGAGGTCGACGCCGGGCTGCTGGTCCTCGGGGAACAGAACGCCACAGTCGACGATCAGCAACTTGCCCTTGTGTTCGAAGACGGTCATGTTTCGACCGATTTCGCCGATACCGCCGAGCGCAACAACACGAAGTCCACTGGCCGGGGCCTTGGGCGGCATGCCCAGACGCGCGGTCGGGTCCACCTGCGGACGGTTGTCGGGACGCTTGTTCCCGGAACGCGAGTTACCGGACTTGCCGGCTGACGGGCGGTTGCCTGCAGCGCTCTTCCGGGCTTGTTTTTGCGGTGCTGCGTTTTGCGGCGCCGATTTCTGGGCTGCAGCCTTTTGCGGTGCAGCCTTTTGCGGTGCAGCCTTTTTCGGGGCCGACGCCGCGGCAGCAGGCTCAGCTGCTACCGGAGCCGGAGCTGCCGGCGGGGTTGCCGGCGTAGCTGATTCGGGTGCCGGGATCGAAGGCGGTCCGGCTTGGCGACTGGCACTACGACGTCGGGGGGGACGGGTCATTTACAAAACTCCTGCCGCATGCAGATCGGCGGCCAAACCGTCGATCTGCTCTTTAGTGGGTGCAACCTGCGGAAGGCGCGGTTCTCCGACATCGATACCGATGAGTCGCAGACCCGCCTTCGACGCGCTGACGCCACCCAAACGGGCGACGGAACGGATCACAGGGATCAAACTGAGGTTTATTTCGCGTGCACGGGCGATGTCGCCGGTGACAAATGCGGTGTGAAGCTCACGCAGTCGACCAGGAACCAGGTGTCCGATGACGCTGACGAAGCCGGTGGCTCCGACTGCGAGCCACGGGAGGTTCAACGGGTCGTCGCCGGAGAAGAACTGAAGTTCGGTGGTGCCGATCAATTCTGCACCCGCGTTGAGATCACCCTTGGCGTCTTTGACGGCCTTGATGCGGGGATGCTCGGCAAGACGACGGATTGTCTCCGTCTCGATGGGGACAACGGAGCGGGGCGGAATGTCGTAGAGCATGACGGGCAGGTCGGTGGCGTCGGCAACTGCGGTGAAGTGCGCGTAGAGCCCGGCCTGCGGGGGACGTGAGTAGTACGGCGTGACAACAAGAAGGCCGTGAGCGCCGACGCGGGCCGCGTCGCGGGCGAGTTCGACACTGTGTGCAGTGTCGTTGCTGCCGGCTCCGGCAACGATCTTGGCGCGGTCGCCAACGGCGTCGATTACCGCGCGGAGCAGGTCGAGCTTCTCCGATTCGGTGGTGGTCGGAGACTCACCCGTTGTGCCGGCAAGGACAAGGCCGTCGCAGCCGTTGTCGACGAGATGGGCTGCGAGGCGCACGCCCGTGTCGACGTCCAGCTTCCCGTCGGCAGTGAACGGGGTCACCATCGCAACGGAAATGGTGCCGAACGGACGCTCGACGAGAGAAGCGGAATCACCGTAGGTCATGGTCAGAAGGTTACCCGGTCAGTCGCTTACTTCTGCACACGAGTCTTCAGTCGAGTCGCGAACGTAACTTCACTCGGCAGCGAACGAGCTGACGGCAATTTCCGATCCGTCACTTCTGCGCAGAATCTCGTAGTCTCCGAACACATTTGGCGCAGCGGTTTGAAGTTGCCGCAAGCACTCGATCGCGACGCGCCTGATCTCGACGTCCGCGTGCTCGGTGGCGCGCATATCCACGAAGTGTCGCCAAGCACGGTAGTTTCCGCTGACTACGAGACGGGTTTCCGTGGCATTGGGCAGCACCGAGCGAGCGGCTTGACGCGCTTGCTTGCCGCGCACGGGTGCGCCGGGGACGGACTGCAATTTGCCTTCCAACGCAGCGAGCAGTTCGCCGTAGGCCCGTCGACTTTCCTCGGTGGCGGCCAGGAACAGCGCTTCGAGTTCCGGGTCACCTTCGACAGCCGGCGGGACCACGACGCTTGCATCGTTCTCCCTAACGAACCGCTGGGAGAGTTGCGAGTACGAGAAGTGGCGGTGACGGATCAATTCGTGGGTACAGGAGCGCGAGATTCCGGTGATGTAGAAACTGACCGTCGCATGTTCGAGGACAGACGAATGCCCGACTTCTAGGAGATGTCGAATGTATCCGGCGTTCGTGGCTGTGCGCGGGTTGGGCTTGGACCAACTCTGATAGCAGGCGCGGCCGGCGAATTCCGCAAGTGCCTCACCGCCGTCGGCATCGGTTTCCCAGTCGATGTCGTCCGGCGGGAAGAACTCGGACTTTGCCACCATCTGCACTTTCAGTGACACCGTGTGCGGCACTACATACTCCTCGAGTCCGCCGGACACTTCCGGCTGTCAGGCCAACCGGACGCTTCCGGCCTTGCTGCGCGGCAACTCTATAGGCAGAAACCACCTGGGAAGCCCTGACGCCAGACGGCACCTTGACTGACGTCACTTTTGACGTCACTGTGGTGTCATGGATATTTCGGAGTACACCGCAAAGCTGCACGATGACCTCGTCACGGCGGCCGAACTCGGCGACGACCACACCCGTCGCATCGCGGCGTCACTCGCGGCCGCCATGGAACCGTCGATACGCCTCGTTCTGCTGGCCGCGGCAACCGAGCTCGCCAAGGAAATCGGAGCCGAGATCGAGGACCGCGACGTCAAGGTCCATCTCGACGGCAACAACATTCTGGTCGACGTCCAGAAAGCATCGAAGGATTCCGGGGCCGAGGAGCCCGCCAAGGAAAACGTCTACTCGTTCGACGACGTCAGCGGCGACATCAGCCGGGTCACCCTGCGCATGATGGAGCAGATCAAGGCCCGCGCCGAAGAAGCCGCAAATCAGAACGGCGTCTCCTTGAATTCGTGGGTGTCGCAAGCCGTGCAAGGCGCTTTGCGGGATCAGATGCGTAAGAACGGCATGGACTGATCTAATTGCGTCCGAGCAAGTCCACGAAGTTGTTGCCGTCAGGCATGTAAGGAGTAGACGTATGGCCGTTTCGGGCGTCAAGGAATTCGAGATCAAGGCCGATCCGGCCACGGTCATGGCAGCGGTTGCAGCGGTGGACCGGTTGCCCGAATGGTCGTCTGCGCACAAGAAGATCACGATCGAGACCACACATGACGACGGTCGGCCGCATCGCGTCCGGATGGCCGTGTCGATTCTCGGCATCAACGACGAGCAAGTTGTGGACTACACCTTCGACGGTGACGAGAAGGTGAGCTGGACCCTCGTCGAGAGTGGACAGCAGAACCAGCAGGACGGCTCGTACACCCTCACCCCCACCGATGGCGGAACGAAGATCAGTTTCGAACTGACCATCGACCCCAAGATTCCGCTGCCGGGATTCCTGGTGAAGAAAGCCCAGAAGACGGCGCTGGAGACCGCCAGCAAGGGACTGACGAAGTTCGTCGAAAACTTCTGACAGTCAGCACTATTCGCGCACAACCCTCGCGTCCCGCAAGCTCGGACGCGAGGGTTGCCGCATTTCACGAACCCCCCGGACCGCCGCACTCGACGGAAAGTCCTTGGTGAAGTTCATGATTCACTGCCGCGACGGATAGTCGCGGGGTAACGTCGGCCTCGTGTCCGACGCGGCAGCACCTCCTCGCACCCCCGCCACCGTGCGTGTGCTCGTCTTCAGCGACGACGCCCACACGCGCGAACAGGTCCGCCTCGCCCTCGGCGAGCGCCCCCATCCGGATCTCCCACCGATCGAATACGTCGAGGTGGCCACAGCACCGGTGGTGATCGATCGACTCGACCGCGGCGGCATCGACCTCGCCATTCTCGACGGCGAGGCAAGCCCGGCCGGGGGCATGGGCGTCGCGAAGCAACTCAAAGACGAGATCGCGAACTGCCCGCCGATCGTGATTCTGACCGGTCGACCCGACGACGCCTGGCTCGCGTCGTGGTCACGCGCGGAAGCTGCCGTTTCCCAACCACTCGACCCGATCGAACTGGCGTCGGCCGTCATTCGTTTGCTCCGCGTTCGCCTGAACCTCTGATCGGCCGGTGCCTACACAGTTCCCTTGCGGCGGCGAGCACTTCGGCATCTCGGGAGCAAAACTCCACAGTTCGAAAATCAGCCCCAATGTCGGAGGCACCACCTAGGGTAAGTGTCACAGGTCACACGATCGGCGAGATGCTGGCAGTATCGATCTGGCAGGGACAGCAGGGCCTTCTGGGGCAGCGTCATTCACGGGGCGTCACGCTAAACGGAGAGAGGTTCGGTGCGACATGAACGCGTATGTGCCAATTCTCGTTCTGGGTGCCATTGCGATGGCCTTTGCCGTGGTGTCAGTCGTTCTTGCCTCCGTCGTCGGGCCTCGCCGGTACAACCGCGCGAAACTCGAAGCCTACGAATGTGGCATCGAACCGGCGCCCCGCGCCGTCGGTGGCGGACGGTTTCCCGTCAAGTTCTATCTGACGGCCATGCTGTTCATCATCTTCGACATCGAAATCGTCTTCCTCTATCCCTGGGCAGTCCATTTCGATTCGCTCGGTTTGTTCGGACTCGCGGCCATGGGCCTGTTCGTCGTGAACGTCTCGGTTGCGTATGCCTACGAATGGAGACGAGGCGGTCTGAGTTGGGACTGACCTGATTTCCCCGCAGTTGCAAACACAGCAAGTGCACACGCATCCGACGGCAACTCTCACGACGGAAACGAGTCGAATATGGGTCTTGAAGAAAAGCTTCCGAGCGGTTTTCTCCTGACAACTGTCGAGGGCCTGGCCGGCTACTTCCGCAAGGGATCGCTGTGGCCGGCAACCTTTGGACTTGCGTGCTGCGCCATCGAGATGATGTCGACTACGTCCGGCCGATTCGACTTGGCGCGCTTCGGCATGGAAGCCTTCCGCGCGTCACCCCGGCAGGCAGACCTGATGATCGTCGCCGGACGGGTCAGTCAAAAGATGGCGCCGGTCCTGCGGCAGGTCTACGACCAGATGGCCGAACCCAAATGGGTGCTCTCCATGGGTGTCTGCGCGTCGTCGGGCGGAATGTTCAACAACTACGCGATAGTCCAGGGTGTCGATCACATCGTGCCGGTCGACATCTACCTGCCTGGATGCCCGCCACGTCCGGAGATGCTGCTCAACGCAATTATCGAACTGCACAAAAAGATTCAGGACATGCCACTCGGCGTCAACCGCGAAGAAGCACGCGCCGCTGCCGAGCGCGCCGCACTGGCGTCCACTCCCCTGATCGACATCAAGGGACTGCTGCGATGACCGATGAATCCTCCGACCGCCGCGGAATGTTCGGCGCACGCGGCAGTGGCGACACATCCGGGTACAACCGGTTGGCCCGCCCTGCCGCCGCACCGGATGCTGCGACGCGGCCATATGGCGGATACTTCGACGAGATCGCGGACGGATTGTCGGCTGCACTGTCGGACAACGGAACTGCCTTCGACGACGCGGTCGAGAAGGTGGTGATCTTCCGCGACGAGTTGACGTTGCACATCGAACGTTCGTACCTACCCCAGGTGGCCCGCCGTCTGCGAGACGAACCGGACTTGCGGTTCGAATTGTGCCTCGGAGTCAACGGCGTTCACTACCCACAGGATGCCGGACGCGAACTGCACGCGGTGTACCCCTTCTCGTCGATCACCCACAATCGTCGTATCCGGTTGGAGGTGTCGGTACCGGATTCCGATCCGCACATTCCCTCGCTGGTGGGCACCTACCCGGCCAACGACTGGCACGAACGCGAAACCTACGACTTCTTCGGCATCATCTTCGACGGCCATCCTTCGCTCACTCGCATCGAGATGCCGGACGACTGGCAGGGCCACCCCCAGCGCAAGGACTACCCGCTGGGCGGAATCCCCGTCGAATACAAGGGAGCACACATCCCGCCACCCGACGAGCGCAGGTCGTACATCTGATGAACAACATGGCTGACACACCATCACAGGAGACGGTCTACACCGCCTCAGGTCAGGACTGGGACCAGATAGTCGCCGCGGCGGCAGCGGGCCGATCCGATGCCGGTGCCGAACGCATCGTCGTCAACATGGGGCCACAGCACCCGTCGACGCACGGCGTGCTCCGTCTCATTCTCGAGATCGAGGGCGAGACGGTAATCGAGGCGCGATGCGGAATCGGCTACCTGCACACCGGAATCGAGAAGAACCTCGAATACCGGAACTGGACTCAGGGCGTCACTTTTGTCACCCGTATGGATTATCTGTCTCCGTTCTTCAACGAAACCGCGTACTGCCTGGGCGTCGAGAAGCTACTCGGTATCACCGATGACGTCCCGGAACGCGCCACCGTTGTGCGCGTGATGTTGATGGAACTCAACCGGATCTCCTCACACCTTGTTGCGCTGGCTACTGGCGGTATGGAGTTGGGCGCTGTCACTGCCATGCTGTTCGGGTTCCGCGAGCGCGAACTGATACTCGACGTCTTCGAGACCATCACCGGTCTTCGGATGAATCATGCGTTCATCCGTCCAGGCGGACTGGCTCAGGATCTACCCGCAGGTTCGATTCCGAAGATCCGCGAACTGTTGAAGGTTCTGCCGAATCGTCTGCGCGACATGGAGTTGATGCTCACCGACAACACGATCTGGAAGGCGCGAACCAGCGGCATCGGATACCTGGACCTCACCGGATGCATGGCGCTCGGCATCACCGGTCCGGTACTTCGGGCCACCGGCCTCCCCCACGATCAGCGTCGAGCGCAGCCCTACTGCGGTTACGAAAACTACGAGTTCGACGTCATCACACACACCGGGTCCGATTGTTACGGAAGGTACTTCATTCGGGTGGAGGAGATGAAGGAGTCCTTGAAGATCGTCGAACAATGCCTCGACAAGCTGGCCCCGGGACCGATCATGGTCGACGATCGGAAAATTGCGTGGCCTGCAGATCTCCAGGTAGGTGATGACGGACTCGGCAATTCGCAGAAGCACGTCGGCAAGATCATGGAGTCGTCGATGGAAGGCCTCATCCACCACTTCAAATTGGTGACCGAGGGTATCCGCGTTCCGGCCGGTCAGGTGTACGTGGCCGTGGAATCGCCACGCGGAGAACTCGGCGTTCACATGGTGTCCGACGGCGGCACCCGTCCGTACCGAGTGCATTTCCGGGATCCGTCGTTCACGAACCTCCAAGCGGTAGCTGCGATGTGTGAGGGAGGCATGGTGTCCGATGTGATCGCGTCGGTGGCCAGCATCGATCCAGTCATGGGCGGAGTGGACCGATGACAGACTCCACGAAAAACGGTGGCACCCGCGTCTTCCTCGAACTCGGTCCACGGCCCGAAGAACCCACCCAGTTGGTGCGACCAGGCGCTCGAAGCAGCTACCCTGCCGACGTCCTGGCACGACTCGACGCCGATGCCGAGGCCGTCATTGCGCGATACCGTGACGATTCGGCAGGCGAAGGCGCGATTACCAGCAGATCCGCGCTGCTGCCACTACTGCATCTTGTCCAATCCGAGGACGGCTACATCACGCCGGCCGGAATCGACTTCTGCTCAGGCAAACTCGGCTTGACCGGTGCCGAAGTCGCGGCAGTGTCCACCTTCTACTCCATGTATCGGCGCGGACCGACGGGCGAGTACCTGGTAGGCGTCTGCACCAACACTCTGTGCGCGATCATGGGCGGCGATGCCATCTTCGAGGCTCTCGAGGAGCACCTCGAATCGGCGGGCTCCCGTGACGAGGCGTCACATTCGATTTCCACGTCGGACGGCAAGATCACGCTCGAACACATCGAGTGCAATGCCGCCTGCGACTACGCACCGGTGGTGATGGTGAATTGGGAGTTTTTCGACAACCAGACGCCCGAGTCTGCACGCACGTTGGTCGATGCACTCCGTAGCGGCGAGCGTGTCACCCCCAGTCGCGGTGCCACGCTGTGTTCTTTCCGCGAAACCGCCCGCACCCTGGCCGGATTCGCGGATTCCCGCGCCGAAGCTGCCGAGGCTCAGACCAGTGGCGCCGCAACTCTCGCGGGACTGAGAGTGGTCGCGGCGCAGTCCACCGACAATCCCAGCTCCGGCGAAGGGAAATGACATGGCACTTGCGCCTGTACTGAGCCGGCACTGGGACGAACCCCATTCGTGGACTCTCGACGCCTATCTTCGGCACGACGGTTATCAAGGGTTGCGCAAGGCACTCGCGGGCACCGCCGACGACGTGATTGCCACCATCAAGGACGCGGGTCTGCGTGGCCGTGGTGGCGCCGGATTCCCTACCGGTTTGAAGTGGAGTTTCATCCCGCAGGGCGACAACAAGCCGCATTACCTCGTGGTCAATGCCGACGAGTCGGAACCCGGAACATGCAAGGACATGCCGTTGATGATGGCAACCCCTCACACGTTGGTCGAGGGAGTCATCATCGCGGCCTATGCAATTCGCGCGGCCAAGGCGTTCATCTACGTGCGCGGCGAGGTTGTCCCGGTGCTACGACGCCTACAGACTGCGGTTTCGGAGGCCTACGCGGCCGGTTACCTGGGACGCGATATCCAGGGTTCCGGCTTCGATCTCGATCTGGTGGTGCACGCCGGCGCGGGCGCGTACATCTGCGGTGAGGAGACCGCGCTGCTCGATTCATTGGAAGGCCGCCGCGGGCAACCGCGATTGCGGCCGCCGTTTCCGGCAGTGGCGGGCTTGTATGCGTGCCCGACAGTGGTCAACAACGTCGAATCCATCGCCAGCGTGCCGGCCATCATCCAAAACGGCCCCGAATGGTTCAAGTCGATGGGTACGGAAAAATCGCCGGGATTCACGCTGTACTCGTTGTCCGGTCATGTCACGACTCCCGGGCAGTACGAGGCGCCTCTCGGCATAACGTTGCGCGAACTGCTTGGTTACGCCGGCGGCGTCCGGGCCGGCCACACTCTCAAGTTCTGGACACCCGGCGGATCGTCGACACCGATTTTCACCGATGAACACCTGGACGTTCCACTCGATTACGAGGGTGTCGGCGCCGCCGGATCCATGCTGGGCACCAAGGCTCTGCAGATCTTCGACGACACGACGTGCATCGTGCGGGCGGTGCTGCGGTGGACGGAGTTCTATGCCCATGAATCGTGCGGCAAATGCACTCCCTGTCGCGAAGGCACGTACTGGCTCGTGCAGATTCTGCGTCGTCTCGAAGGTGGAAGCGGAACCGAGTCCGACCTGACAAAACTGCTCGACATCTCCGACACCATTCTCGGAAAGTCCTTCTGTGCCTTGGGCGACGGGGCGACCAGTCCGATCATGTCGTCGCTGAAGTACTTCCGCGACGAGTACCTGATGCATTTCGATCAAGACGGCTGCCCGTTCGATCCCGCGCGGTCCGTTCTGGCGACAGGAGCGTACACCTCATGACTGCAGCGGCTGATGTCGAAACCGGTGACGTAATCCCGTCGGACCTCGTCACCCTCACCATCGACGGCACCACGGTCCAGGTTCCCAAGGGCACGTTGATCATTCGCGCCGCAGAGATGATCGGTACTGTCATTCCCCGATTCTGCGATCACCCCCTTCTCGATCCCGTGGGCGCGTGCCGACAATGCATCGTCGAGGTCGAGGGCCAACGCAAGCCGCTTGCCTCCTGCACCACGACGGTCGCGGACGGAATGGTTGTCAACACCCAGGTCACCTCGCCCGTCGCCGAGAAGGCGCAGCGCGGAGTGATGGAGCTGCTCCTCATCAATCACCCTCTCGACTGCCCGGTGTGCGACAAGGGCGGCGAGTGCCCACTGCAAAATCAAGCGATGTCGACGGGCCGGACCGAATCCCGGTTCGGCGAGGAGAAGCGGACGTATCCCAAGCCGATTCCCCTCTCGTCGGAGGTTCTGCTCGATCGGGAACGGTGTGTACTGTGCGCGCGGTGTACCCGGTTCTCGCAGCAGATCGCAGGTGACCCGTTCATCGATCTCCTCGAGCGCGGTGCGTTGCAGCAGGTCGGGATCTACGCCAACGAACCCTTCGAGTCGTACTTCTCCGGAAACACCATTCAGGTGTGCCCCGTTGGCGCTCTCACCAATACGTCGTACCGCTTTCGCGCTCGTCCCTTCGACCTGGTGTCCAGCCCCAGCGTCTGCGAACACTGCGCTGACGGGTGCGCCCAACGGACCGATCATCGCCGCGGGAAGGTACTGCGGCGCCTCGCCGGCGACGACCCGGACGTCAACGAGGAGTGGAACTGCGACAAGGGGCGATTCGCCTTCTCGTATGCAACACAACGCGACCGGATCACCACTCCATTGATCCGCGACCGCGAGGGCGCACTGGTTCCCGCGTCGTGGCCGTTCGCCCTTGACATGGCGGCCCGGAAGTTTGCCGAATCACGGGGCAATGCGGGCGTACTGGTGGGTGGACGGTCCACCATGGAAGACGCGTACGCATACAGCAAGTTTGCACGTATCGCATTGGGCACCAATAATATCGACTTCAGGATTCGCGCCCAGACCCAGGAGGAATCCGAATTTCTCGGCGCTCACGTCGCCGGCCGATCGCTCGATGAATCTGTCACCTACGCAGACCTCGAGGCTGCCCCGGTCGCACTTCTGGTGGCACTCGAACCGGAAGAGGAATCGCCCATCGTCTTCCTTCGCCTCCGCAAGGCTGCGCGGACGCAGCAGACTCGGGTTCTGTCTCTCGCTCCTTTTACAACCCGAGGTCTACAGAAAATGGCCGGCACACTTCTGCAGGCGTCACCAGGGGGCGAACCTGTCCTTCTGGATTCACTGACTGATCCCGACGGCGAAGTCGGCCGGCTGCTCCGTCAGCCTGGTGCAGTCATTCTGGTCGGCGAAAGACTTGGCGCCATCGACGGCGGACTCTCGGCGGCACAGCGATTGGCCGAAACCACCGGTGCACGGCTCGCGTGGATTCCGCGTCGCGCCGGAGATAGGGCCGCCGTCGAAGTCGGCGCTGTGCCGGGACTGCTCCCCGGGGGCAGACCGGTATCCGATCCTGCTGCTCGCGAAGATATTTCCTCGACCTGGTCGGCGGAACTACCCACCGAGCATGGACTGAGTGCAACACAGATGTTGGGATCGGACTCAGCGCTGGGCGCTCTGCTGATCGGCGGGGTCGATCTTGCCGACATGCCGGATCCCGACGCTGCCCGCGCCGCCGTTCAATCCGCCGGCTTTGTCGTCAGCCTCGAGATTCGACATAGCAGCGTCACCGAACTGGCCGATGTTGTGTTCCCGGTGGCGGCCGTCGCCGAGAAACCTGGCACATTCATCGACTGGGAGGGCCGCGAGCGTCCCTTCGAGACTGCCCTGCGGACCACCGGTGTGATGCCTGATCAACGAGTCCTCCAGGCGATTGCGACCGAGATGGGCATCAGCCTTGGACTTCCCGACGCTGCCACCGCGCACGCCGAGATCCTCGCGCTCGGAACGTGGTCGGGCAAGCGGGTACCCGCTCCCCGCTCCCCCGCGTCGGCGCGTCCCGAACCACAACCCGGCGAAGCCGTCCTGTCGAGTTGGCACCTACTTCTCGACCGAGGACGACTACAGGACGGTGATCCCAACCTGGCCGGAACAGCCCACGAACCGGTTGTGCGGCTGTGCGCGAGCACTGCCACGGAGATCGGAGCAATCGAAGGTCAGCCTGTGTCGGTCAGCTCGGACCGTGGAACTATCACGCTGCCACTGGCCATCACGGATCTGCCGACGCGAGTCGTCTGGCTCCCCCTCAATTCGACCGGCAGCGAAGTCAATCGAACGCTGGGAGTATCCCCAGGCGACATAGTCACGATCTCCAATCAGGTGCCGCAATGAGCACTGTCACGTTTATCGCTGAACCCGTGGATCTTTCGGCGTTCGGGCACGATCCACTGTGGCTGGTGATCGCCAAGGCGCTCGTCATCTTCGTGTTCCTGTTGCTCACGACGCTGATCGCGATCTACGTCGAGCGCAAGGTCATGGCCCGAATGCAGATGCGTGTCGGCCCCAACCGGGTTGGCCCGCGCGGATTGCTGCAAAGCCTGGCAGATGGCGTGAAACTGGCTCTCAAGGAAGGCATCACACCCTCCGGCGTCGACAAACCGATTTACATGTTGGCTCCGATCATTGCCGTCGTCCCCGCGTTCATGGCATTTGCGGTAGTCCCCTTCGGCCCCGAAGTGTCGATCTTCGGGACGTGGTCGCCGCTGCAACTCACAGACCTTCCCGTCGGTGTTCTGTACATCCTCGCCGTCACCTCCGTCGGGGTGTACGGAATCGTTCTTGCCGGGTGGTCGTCCGGATCGACCTATCCGCTGCTCGGCGCTCTTCGATCCACGGCGCAGGTCATCTCGTACGAAGTGGCGATGGGCTTGTCGTTTGCCGCCGTATTCCTTTACGCCGGAACCATGTCCACGTCCGGGATCGTCAGCGCCCAGGAAGGATCCTGGTACGTCTTCCTGCTCCTTCCCTCGTTCCTCATCTACGTAGTTGCCATGGTCGGCGAAACAAACCGCGCGCCATTCGACCTTCCCGAAGCCGAAGGCGAACTGGTAGGCGGATTCCATACCGAGTACTCGTCACTCAAGTTCGCGATGTTCATGCTCGCGGAATACGTGAACATGGTGACGGTCTCGGCCCTGGCCACGACACTCTTCCTCGGCGGCTGGCACGCGCCGTTCCCGTTCAATCTCTGGGACGGCGCAAATTCGGGGTGGTGGCCGGTGCTGTGGTTCATCGGCAAGGTCTGGTTCTTCCTCTTCATCTTCATCTGGCTCCGCAGCACGCTTCCCCGGTTGCGCTACGACCAGTTCATGAATCTCGGGTGGAAAATCCTCATCCCGGCAGCATTGGTGTGGGTCATGGCAATCGCCTCGGTACGCGCCTTCCGCAACGCGGGGTACAACACCTGGCTGGTGCTGCTGTGCGTCGGTGTGGTTCTGGGCGGCGCGCTTGTTCTTGCAGTCGGTGGTCTCTACCGGGGCCGCCGACGCGACGTCGAGCAACCACCTGCCGCAACCGCAACCGCAACCGCGCCTTTCGATCCCACGCCGTTCGATCCCATGGCCGGCGGCTTCCCTGTGCCGCCGATGCCTGGTCAGACGGTTTCTGCATTCAGCCGAACCGGGGTTACACCCACCGAGACAGCTGCACCCACCGAAACATCGGAGGACTCCCATGCCTGAATTCCTCGGACCCCTTGCCGGATTCGGCGTCACGCTTTCGACCATGTTCAAGAAGCCGGAAACCGAGTTCTATCCGGAAGAGAAGCGGCCGACGGCGCCGGGTTATCACGGTCGCCACCAACTCAATCGGTATGCCGACGGTCTCGAGAAGTGCATCGGCTGCGAGCTCTGCGCGTGGGCGTGCCCCGCCGACGCGATCTACGTCGAAGGCGCGGACAACACCGAAGACGAGCGATACTCCCCCGGTGAACGGTACGGCCAGGTGTACCAGATCAACTACTTGCGGTGCATCGGTTGCGGATTGTGTGTGGAGGCGTGCCCCACCCGTGCGCTGACCATGACCAACGAATACGAGATGGCCGACGACAATCGCGCCGGTTTGATCTACGAGAAGGACCGCTTGCTCGCACCCCTGAAGCCCGACATGGATGCGCCTCCGCACGCATTGCGCCCGGGAACCACGCAGGACGACTACTACCGCGGCGACATCGCGGCTGCCGGCCAGGAGCCGGAACAATGATCAGCGCGATCACCGCGGAGGTTCTCGCACAGGGAACGCTGACGTCGACGTCGACGGGTGAGGCCGTGCAGTTCTGGATTCTCGGCACTCTCGCCGTGATCAGCGCGCTCGGAGTTGTTGCGGCCCCGAAAGCTGTGTATTCGGCACTGTTCCTGGCGATGACCATGAT
The DNA here is from genome assembly GCF_019334125.1 of Rhodococcus globerulus. Taxonomy (NCBI): domain Bacteria; kingdom Bacillati; phylum Actinomycetota; class Actinomycetes; order Mycobacteriales; family Nocardiaceae; genus Rhodococcus; species Rhodococcus globerulus. The sequence continues at coordinate 270,449 of NZ_CP079698.1, read as the reverse complement.
CATCCTGGCCGTGTTCTACATAGTTCAAGGTGCCTTGTTCCTCGGAGTTGTTCAGGTTGTCGTGTACACGGGTGCGGTGATGATGCTGTTCCTGTTCGTGCTGATGCTGGTAGGCGTCGACTCCTCGGACTCGCTGGTCGAAACTCTGCGGGGACAACGCGTCAGCGCGATCGTGATCGGTCTCGGCTTTGGTCTGCTGCTGATCGGCGGACTCGGCAACGCATCGATCTCGGGATTCACCGGGTTCACCAACCTCGAGCAGGGCAACATCGACGCGCTCGCCGATCTGATCTTCATTCGCTACGTCTGGGCCTTCGAATTGACCGGCGCACTGCTTATCACGGCCACACTGGGCGCGATGATGCTGGCGCACCGGGAGAAGATCGAGGCGTCGATGAGTCAACGCGAACTCTCGCAGCAGCGATTCAAGTATTTGGGCAGCGACGAGCACAATCCCGAAAAGGGCTCGGCCACACCGCTGCCCAGTCCCGGCGTCTATGCCCGGAACAACGCTGTCGACATACCGGCGCGGCTGCCCGACGGCTCGCCGTCGGACATCTCGGTCTCGAGCGCCCTCACGCCGCGCATGCAGGATCCGACAAGCAGAGAGGAGAACAACCGATGAATCCCGAGAACTATCTCTACCTGTCGGTTCTGCTGTTCACCATCGGCGCGGCCGGAGTTCTCCTACGACGCAACGCCATTGTCGTGTTCATGTGCATCGAACTGATGCTCAACGCCGCCAACCTCGCGTTTGTCACGTTCGCGCGGATGCACGGCAACCTCGACGGCCAGATCTTTGCGTTCTTCACGATGGTTGTGGCCGCCGCGGAAGTGGTTGTGGGCCTGGCAATCATCATGATTATCTTCCGATCTCGGCGTTCTGTATCCGTCGACGACGTAGACCTGCTGAAGTACTGATATGTCAGGAGGAATCACGTCCGCCATCTGGTTACTGCCTGCCCTGCCGCTGTGCGGCGCTGCCGTCCTACTCCTTGCCGGTCGTCGCACCAACACCTGGGGGCATCTGTTCGCGTGCGTCATGGCGTTGGCGTCGTTTGCCGTGGGAGTGGCGTTCTTCGTCAGCATGCTCGGCCGCGACACCGCCGATCGGAGCATCAACGAGCACCTGTTCAGCTGGGTGCCCGTCGACAGTCTGCAGGTCCAGTTCGGCCTCGAACTCGACCAACTCTCCATGTGCTTTGTTCTCCTCATCACCGGTGTCGGCTCGCTGATCCACATCTACTCGGTCGGATACATGGACCACGACCCCGAGCGCCGCAAGTTCTTTGCCTACCTCAATCTGTTCCTGGCGGCGATGCTGCTTCTGGTCCTCGCCGACAACTTCCTCGGCCTGTACGTCGGCTGGGAAGGCGTCGGATTGGCGTCGTACCTGCTCATCGGGTTCTGGCAGCACAAGCCGACGGCAGCGACCGCGGCAAAAAAGGCGTTTGTGGTCAACCGAGTCGGCGACATCGGCCTGATGATCGCAATGATGTTGATGTTCAACACTTTCGGATCGCTGTCGTTCACCACTGTTTTCGGCAACGCCTCAGGCGCAAGTGAAGGGGTTCTGACGGCCATCGGTCTGATGCTGTTGCTCGCGGCGTGCGCGAAGTCCGCACAGGTGCCGTTGCAGTCCTGGCTGGGCGACGCGATGGAAGGCCCAACCCCGGTGTCGGCGCTGATCCATGCGGCAACCATGGTCACTGCGGGTGTCTACCTCATCGTGCGTTCCAACCCGATCTTCAACCTGGCACCCGACGCCCAAACAGTGGTGGTGATCGTCGGAGCGGTCACGCTCCTGTTCGGCGCGATCATCGGCTGCGCGAAGGACGACATCAAGAAGGCTCTCGCCGCGTCGACCATGAGCCAGATCGGGTACATGGTGCTCGCAGCCGGTTTGGGGCCCGCCGGATACGCGTTCGCGATCCTGCATCTCATCACCCACGGATTCTTCAAAGCCGGTCTCTTCCTCGGCGCCGGTTCGGTAATGCACGCGATGAACGACGAAACCGACATGCGACGCTACGGCGGACTGCGAGCATTCATGCCGTTGACGTTTGTCACGTTCGGGCTCGGATACCTTGCCATCATCGGTGTTCCGCCGTTTGCGGGCTTCTTCTCCAAGGACAAGATCATCGAAGTTGCCATCGGCGCCGGCGGGGTCAAGGGCATAGTCCTCGGCCTGGTCACGTTGCTGGGTGCCGCACTCACCGCGTTCTACATGACCCGCGTGATGCTCATGACCTTCTTCGGGAAACCTCGATGGGACAACCAGAATCCACACGAATCCCCTTCCGTGATGACGTCTCCGATGATTGTGCTCGCGGTGGGATCCGTCGGCGCCGGCATGCTGCTGACCATCGGGTCCAGCTTGCAGAACTGGCTCGAACCCGTTGTCGGCGCCCATCACGTGGAGCCGCCGATACCCGCGTGGACCATCACCCTGATGGCACTGGTTGTGGTCGCACTCGGCGTCGGAGTTGCCTACCGCGAGTATGCAGCTCGGGAAATCCCGGTAGAGGCGCCAACTGCCGTGTCCGCGCTGACCGTCGCCGCCCGTCGTGATCTGTACGGCGACGCATTCAACGAAGCGGTGTTCATGAAGCCCGGCCAACAGCTCACCCAGACGTTGGAGGTGGTCGACACCAAAGGCATCGACGGTGCGGTCGACGGCTTTGCCGGGGCGGTCAGCGGACTTTCCGGCCTGGTCCGCAAGCTGCAGACAGGCTTCGTCCGTTCCTACGCCTTGGTGATGTTCGTGGGTGCAGCGCTGGTGGTCGCGACGATGATGGCGGTGACACTGTGGTGAACGAATCTGTGACAAACGCCGGCTTCCCCGCTCTGACATTCCTGTGGCTACTCCCCCTGGTTGGCGCCGCAGTGGTGGTCGCACTTCCGGCCCGGATGTCTCACGTCGCCAAATCCGTTGCTCTTGCGGTGTCGTTGGGTGTCCTCGCGATCGGTGTGGCCCTCGCCATCACGTTCGACCGCGGCGGACAGCAGTTCCAATTCGTCGAAAGGCACAGTTGGATACCCGCATTCGGGACCAGTTACAGCCTGGGACTGGACGGCATCGCGCTTGTTCTCGTTCTACTGACGGCAGTACTGGTGCCGCTGCTCTTGGTTGCCGGATGGAACGACGTCCCCGCGGTGCCGGCGGAGACCCCGGACGAACCGCCACGACGCTTGCCGCACACGTACTTCGCCTTGATCCTCGTAGTCGAATCGATGGTGCTGCTGTCGTTCAGCGCGCTCGACGTTCTGCTCTTCTACATTTTCTTCGAGGCAATGCTGATACCGATGTACTTCCTGATCGGTGGTTTCGGTGGTGCCAACCGGTCACGCGCCGCGGTCAAATTCCTGTTGTACAACCTGCTCGGCGGGTTGGTCATGCTCGCGGCAGTCGTTGGCCTCTACGTGGTGACCGCCCGCGCGGAGAGCCCATTCACCTCAGGAACTTTCGACTTCCAAGCCATCGCCGCAGCAGCTGCGAACGGCGACCTGGGTGTCGGGCCAGGTGTACTCAACGCACTGTTCCTCGGCTTCATGTTTGCGTTTGCGGTCAAGGCCCCACTCTGGCCGCTGCACAGTTGGCTGCCGGATTCGGCGGTGGAATCCACGCCGTCGACAGCTGTTCTGATGATGGCCGTCGTCGACAAGGTGGGTACCTTCGCGATGATTCGCTACTGTCTGCAACTGTTTCCGGAGTCGTCTGCGACGTTTGCGCCGTGGATAATCACGCTCGCAGTGATCGGCATCGTCTACGGCGCGATTCTCGCGATCGGGCAGACCGACATCATGCGCCTGATTGCGTACACGTCGATTTCGCACTTCGGGTTCATCATTCTGGGGATCTTTGCGATGACCAGTCAGAGCCAGGCCGGTTCCGCTCTGTACATGGTCAACCACGGAATCTCGACGGCCGCCCTGTTCCTGATCGCGGGTTTCCTTGTCTCGCAGCGTGGTACACGCGCCATCGCGGCGTACGGCGGTGTGCAGAAAGTTGCACCGGTTCTTGCCGGCACCTTCCTCGTTGCCGGACTTGCCACTCTCTCGCTTCCCGGCCTGGCGCCGTTCATCAGCGAATTCCTGGTCCTGATCGGCACATACACGCGCTATCACGTCGCTGCCATCATCGCGACCAGTGCGCTGGTCCTGTCTGCGATCTACATCCTGTGGCTCTACCAGCGGATCATGGGTGGTCCCGAGAAAGAAGGCTCCGACAAAATCCGCGATTTGGTTCGCCGCGAACTTGTTGTGGTGGCGCCGTTGATCGCGCTCCTGCTCTTCCTGGGCATCTACCCCAAACCGGCTCTCGACATCATTACCCCTGCGGTCAGCCACACCGTCGTCGATGAGGTGCCCACACCCGTGATCGCCGATGCCGATGCCGATGCCAGTACCGAGGAAGGTGCCCACAAATGAGTTCCTTCGACGGATTGGCCGTTCTCGCGGAGCCTGCATCCCATTCCACGAGTGTCGAATACAGCCTGCTCTCACCGATGCTGATCGTATTCGGTGTCGCGGTGGTGGGAGTGCTGGTCGAAGCGTTTGCACCTCGCTCCGTGCGCTACCCCGTCCAGTTGGTCCTCGGTATCGGCGGATTGGCTGCGGCATTTGTGGCTGTCGTCGCACTCGCGGGCACTCGATCACTGGCAATGGCGGGATCCGTTGCCGTCGACGGTCCCACCCTGTTCTTGCAAGGCACCATTCTGCTGGTTGCGATTCCGGCCGTGTTGCTGATCGCCGAGCGCGGATCAGGCGATACGGTGCCTGCCGAGAATCACGAGGACGCGCTGGGGAGTTTCACGCCTCAAGCGTCGAGCGTTCCCGGCAGCGTTGCCGAACAAGAAGCAACCAAAGCCGGTGTTGCACAAACAGAAGTGTTCCCACTGACGCTCTTTGCGGTGGGCGGAATGCTCCTTTTCCCCGCATCCAACGATCTCCTCACGATGTTTGTTGCGCTCGAAGTGTTCTCACTTCCGCTGTACTTGCTGTGCGGATTGGCGCGACGACGCCGTCTCCTGTCGCAGGAAGCGGCGATGAAATACTTTCTGCTCGGGGCATTCTCGTCGGCGTTCTTCGTGTTCGGCATTGCCCTGCTCTACGGCTATGCCGGCACGGTCACGCTCTCCGGTATCGCCGATGCGGCACGAATCGGAACGGAGAACGATTCCTTTTTGTGGCTCGGCACCGCCCTGCTGGCGGTAGGTCTGTTGTTCAAAGTCGGCGCAGTGCCCTTCCATTCGTGGATTCCCGACGTGTATCAGGGTGCACCGACCCCGATCACCAGTTTCATGGCTACTGCCACCAAGATCGCCGGCTTCGGAGCCATCCTGCGAGTGTTCTACGTGGCCCTGCCCAACGAGTACGTGAATTGGCGTCCACTGATGTGGGGCGTTGCGATCGCCACGATGGTTGTCGGTTCCGTTGTCGCTCTCACGCAGACCGATATGAAGCGAATGCTGGCGTACTCGGCCATCGCACACACCGGATTCATCCTGACCGGGGTGGTCGCCGATTCGGATGCGGGTCTGTCTTCGACGATGTTCTACCTACTCGCCTACGGATTCAGCACGCTGGGCGCTTTTGCGGTGGTCACTCTGGTGCGTGACACTGACGGCGAAGTTGCCACACTGAATCGCTGGGCCGGATTGGGTAGGCGCTCACCGTTGATCGGAATCGTGTTTGCACTGTTCCTCCTAGCTTTTGCCGGAATTCCCTTGACCAGTGGATTCATCGGCAAGTTCGCGGTGTTCCAAGCCGCCGCGGAGGGCGGCGCGGCCCCACTCGTGATTGTCGGTGTCCTGTGCAGCGCGATTGCGGCGTACTTCTACGTGCGAGTCATCGTGTTGATGTTCTTCACCGATCCTGTTGACGACGCCCCGAGCGTCGTTGTTCCGAGTGCGCTCACCAGCAGTGTCATCGGCCTCGGCGCCGGCGTGACACTGATCCTCGGAGTGCTGCCGCAACCGGCACTCGATCTTGCCGAGCGAGCAGCGGAGTTCATCCGTTAAGTCCCGATACGGTGGATCGATGACAGTGGAAAAGCTCATCGTGCGGAGTCCGTGGTTTGTTGCCTTCGCGATTGTTGCCGTCGCGCACCTGATCCTCAACGGCGCGGACGTGACGCCGTGGGATGGCATCACAAAAGTGATGCTTGCTCCGCTCCTTGCCGCCTGGGTTCTGGTGGATCACGGACCGAAAATTATCGCCGCCGCGCTTATCGCGTGCGCCTTCGGCGATCTGTTCCTTCTCTGGGACGGCACCTTCATCGTCGGAATGGCGGCCTTCGCGATCGGCCACATCTGCTTCATCCGTTTCTTCATCTCGCGCGGAGCACTGCAAGGTATCCGTAAAAACCCGTGGGTTCTCCTCGCCTACACCGCCGCCGCCGTCGCCCTTGTTGGTTACACCTGGTCCGGCCTCGGCGAACTCCAGATTCCCGTCCCGATCTACGCCGCAATCCTGGTCTGCACCGCGGCAACCTCATTGGCTTACAACAAGACTGCAGGATTGGGCGGAGCACTCTTTCTCTTCTCGGACGCCATTATTCTGTTGGGCCAAGCAGACAAGTGGCAGCCCGAACCCACCGACATCTGGATCATGGCGTCGTACATCCTCGCGCTGCTCCTCCTGACGGTTGGCATCCTCAGTCAGGAGAAAATGAGGCTCGGTACCATCACAAGATGACTGAACCGGCCCCCAGCCAGCGCACACCCAGCCAGTGGGAAGAAATCACCACTGCCGACCCATCACATTCCACGCGGTACATCGAACGCTTCCGGACCATGGCAGCGGAAGGCAATGACATTGTCGGTGAGGCTCGGCTGATCGACGCAATGCTCGGCCGCGGCGGCCGGGTTCTCGACGCAGGCTGTGGGCCGGGACGCCTGGGAGGTCACCTGCAGAAAGCCGGCCACGAGGTTGTCGGCGTCGATGTTGATCCGGTACTGATCGCCGCAGCGGAAGCGGACTACCCCGGACCCACGTGGCTCGTCGGCGATCTTGCGGAGTTGGATCTGCCCAGTCGTGGAGTTGCGGCCGATTTCGACGTCATCGTGTGCGCCGGCAATGTGGTGACCTTCCTCGCGCCGTCGACCCGACGGACTGTGCTGGCCGGGTTCGCCCGTCATATCTCCCCTACCGGACGCGTGGTCGTCGGTTTCGGCGCCGGCCGCGACTACGAATTCTCGGACTTCCTGGCCGACGCGTCAGCCAGCGGGCTTACGGTTGATCTGCTGCTCTCCACGTGGGACCTACGACCGTTCACCGATAATTCCGGCTTCCTGGTGGCGGTGTTCTCCCGCGCAGAATAGTCGGCTCTATCGCTGATAGCGAGCCAGTACCGCACGACGGCGACGATCGAGCATCGATCTTCTTTCGTCCGCCGAAATCCGTTCGACCCCGGGTAGTTCCTCGGCCAGGTCAGCAAACTTCACGACTCGCACGGTGGGCGTCGGCAGATCGTCACTGCCGGCGAGCCACCATCGGTACACGCAACGAGTGAAGCGGTTTCCGGCCGTGTCGAGCCAATTGGCCACTCCCGGATCACGATGTGCAAGAACGGCCCGAAAGACCCCACCGTCGAGCACTGCTTGGTGTCCGTTGAGCGACGTCTGGCGGAACGTGTAGTCCAGCGACTGGCCCCAGTAGTCGCCGAGATGGATATTCCAGAAATGGCAGTCCGGTGGTGTCACCTCGATGATGACGGCTTCGTCGTCGCCGATCTCGAAACTTCCTCCGCCGTAGGCGATGTACCCGGTATCGGAAGCGTAGGTCTCACTTACGGGTGGCTGTGTTCGCAGTACGTTGCGCTCACCGGCGCGGGCCGCATACATTGCTGCCCAGTAGTCCGAGAATCCGTCGACGAACTCACCGACTCTCGTCACCTGACTGGCGATCACCACGGGGTCCGGCACCGGCCCGGTTCCTGAGAAGTCCAGCCGCTCGAGCGAAATGTGATACGGCTCTTCATTTTCCCAGTCGTAGAAGTACTGACGGATCATCAGCTTCGTCGCAGCGGCGTCCATCGGCAGCCAGTTCCCGTCATGGCGCTCAGCACTGATGATCACCTCGAAGTCGCCGTTTGCATCCAAGGTGATTCCGCCGGGATTCGACATCGCGCCAAGGGTGCCGGCCGTCGCGGCTTTGAACGCTGCCGCAAAATCTCTGCGCTCGAGCGCGGCGCGGTCCAGGTTCTCGTACAGATTGACGGAGTCGTACAACGTCAGCCCAAGATATCGCGCGCACCCGCCGGTACCTGTCAGTCGATATGTACCGGCCGCATCGAGAGTTGCGTGACCGAACAAGCAATCCGGAGACTCTGTCGCATAACGCTTCGTATTGTCTTGGAGGTGACCGACTTCCGGGTATTGCGGGTCGGCACTGAACACCATCTGCTCCAGCCCCGCATTGAGAAGATTCAGCAAGTATCGGTATCCCGCCGAGCGCATCGTGGGGTCGACTGCCACCGGGTCACGTGCCACAAGAGTGCCTGCGGACCGCAGGTCGTCACACATTTTTGCCCAGGCTGCATCCAACGCAGCATTATCGGCTTCGGAACGAGAGGAAACGTCCATCTTTGCTCATTTCTGTTTGTCAACAGTCACACTGATTGCCCAGCAGACAACGCAGCAACAGCCACCACCAGGACATGCTCGACATAGTCGTCGAAAGTTGCTGAAGCAGAGCTGATTCCGAGCGCACGACGTCTCATGTGTAGAGCGATCGCCGAGAACGCCATAGTGAACATCATCTCGACTCGCTCAGCAGCCTGATTCTCCGTCAGATGTGTCAATGAAGACACCAACCTTTGATGGATTTCCCGGTTCACATTGCCGGGGGAATCAAGATCTGGACCAAAATAGTCCACCGTAGGAAGGAGTCTGACAATGAATTCGGCGTAGTTCGCGCCGTCGACGGATCTGCTCACCGAGGATGCAAAAGGAACGATCGAGGCCTCGACGAGTGCTCGCAATTCGCGGCCACGGCCGGCTGCGTCGATTGTCGCCAAGAAGGCACGTCGGTCCTCTGCGATTGCCACCATTCGGCGACGGAACACTTCAATGAGCAGTTGATCGCGTCCACCGAAGTGATACTGCACCGCGGACGTATTGCGTTGGCCCGCAATGTTTGCCACATCTCGCATCGAGAGCGCGTCGACTCCCTGGGTGCCGAGCAGCCGCTCGGCGACATCGACCATTGCACTTTTGGGATCTACTGATGCCATGCGAGGACGCTATAACGCACTGCATTAAATTGTCAATGCAGTGCGTTAATTCCGGGTGGCGTTCAATACCGCGTGTAGTGCTGCATGCTCACGTGCTCATCCGGGCAGATGCATTTTCGGTCGAGGTTCCGGTCCGAAGTCACGCGGCAGAATCGAACTCCGAGGGGATCGTGGGATTCCAGACTGTGCCCACAAGCCGGACAGGACGGCGTCGAATCTGCCGATCCTTGCGCCTGCTGCGCGGCAGGTGACTGGGAAACGTCGACAGAATTCGACACATCGGTCGGGTTCGAGGCCATGGCGGTTCTCCATTCTCGACCTTTCAACTTCCGGCCGATGTGGATGCCGAGGACGACGTGGCGTGACGGCACACATTCGATTTGCCCTGGCATCCTCCACGCTACCCGCTTCGGTCTCGGCGTCGTCCCCTACCGGCCTAAGCCACTCGCTTAGCGGTACGCCCGCCGAATTCCAGCATCACAGCGCGTCCGGTGTCGTCGGTGACGAAGCGTCCCAACGCCCGAGTGGTGTCCGCACGAGCGGCGAAGTTGTTGTCGTTGACGAAGGCAATCGGGATCGCCGGCGGCCAGACGATGTCCTCGTACTCGCCGAGGTCCTTTGCGCTACCCATCCGGATGCCGATTCCCTCGTCACCAGGGGCGACTGTCATTGTCAGCGAACCCGCCTGATACTTGCCCAGGACCGCGTCGACCGCAGCGGGGGTGAGGTCGACCAGGTCGAGCGAAACGGGCGTTGGCAGTTCCGCGATGTTGCTCATGCACCAATCGACAATCTTCTTGGCGATTCCTCCACCGAGTGCATTGGTCAGAACGGTGATGGCGAAGTTCCTCTCGGGCACCGTCATGAACTCGGAGACCTGGAGATTGCTGACGTTGCCGCCGTGCCGGACGACCTGTGTGCTGCCGTACCTGGTCAGCAGCCACCCCAGACCGACCTCTTCGAACATCATCGCCGCCGGCCGCTGCGGTGCCTGCATCAGCAACCGTGTGGACTCGTCGAGCGGCTGTCCCTCGCCGGGGTGCTCGCCCGAGAGTGCGTAGCGCGCCCAGACCAGTTGATCCCGCACCGAGGACCACATTCCACCGCAGGGCGTCATGCCGCGGTCGAGCCCGGTTTCATTGGAAACAAACGGGACACCGTCGCGAATGTAATGGCCGAGCGCAAACCGATGAGTCATCACATCCCAGGGCAGGAAGGCCGAATCCTTCATGTCGAGAGGTTCCAGGACTCGCTGTGTGACCAACTCTTCGAAAGTCAGCCCGCTGATCTTGGCCACGACGTGTCCGGCGAGTACAAAACCGGAGTTACTGTACGAGAAGACCTCACCGACCGGGAATTCTTGTCGTAGCTCCTTCAGTCGCGAAACCGAGCGAACCAGTGCGTCTTCGCCCCAGCCTGCCGAAAGGCTGGCGTCGCCGGTGAATCCTCCGGTGTGGGTGAGAAGGTGGCGCATGGTGACTGTACGGGTGGCTTCTTCGTCGGCGAGGACAAGCTCGGGTACGTATTCGACCACCGGGGTGTCGAGGTCGAGCAAGCCGTCCTCGACGAGCGTCATGGCAGCAGTCGAGACGAAAACCTTTGTGGTGGAGCCGATCATGAACATGGTCTTGTCGGTGACCGGAAGTTGTGTCTCGACGCTCTCGATACCGCTGGTGACGACGATGTCCTTGTCACCGTGCACGATACCGACCGATACGCCGGGGATGTTCGCCTCGACCCTCCACTGGTCGACAAGTTCCTGCAACTGTTCTTGCATCTTTGATTCCTCGATTTCGCCGGCGTTCTGTATTGCTGCTTCTTCGGTCGGTGTGAGTCGGCTTACTGGTAGAGATGCGACGCAGATCCGTTGAGTGCCTTACCGCTTCATGCTACCTCCGTGAAAAAGCTTGGGCCCGAGCGATAATCGATTGGACGCGACTGAGTTACCGACTGCTATTCTCGACGGTCGGCGTGATGCGTGTCTCGGCCGATTCACAAAAATACCAAGCCACTTTTTGTTCTGGGCCACCAAACCCGAATCGTCATCAACCGCCAGACCCCGTAATCAACTGTGGTTCAAACTTTTCCGGCCCGTATGGTATCGACACCGAAGGTGCCAGTGCGAGCGGGCGACCCTTCCTTCCGTGTTGTCGACATTCATGTTTCCATCTCACCAGCCGTCTCACCGCTACACATCGGCTTGCGGTGCAGAGTTACTCAGCCTGAAGTACGCAATCGTGTAATCCTCAAGTACCGTCGGCCGGGTTTGGTGGGACCGGACGAAATATGGCTTGATTTTCTTGAGGATCGACCGAGACACGCGTCACGCCGATCGTGGAGATTTAGCAGTCAGTAAGCCAACCCGCGTTCAACCGATTCACTCGGACCCGCGCTCTTTCACGGAGGTACTATGAAACACCGGTCCTATCCAACACTTGCGGCAGCCGCCGGGCTCGCGCTCGTGTTGTCCGCTTGTGGCTCAGGAAGCACCACTGCAGGCGGCTCCGGTGGCGATCCCGTCACGGACGGTACGTTCCGGTTCGGACTTCAGGCGGATCCCGGCTCACTCAACCCGATCATGGCAGCTTCGACGGCCACGGCGGAGATCTCGAAGCTGGCGTACGACTACCTGGTCTTCCAGGACCCCGAAACCAGCGTCGTCGGACCGTGGCTTGCCGAGAAGTGGGAAGAGACGCCCACGTCGGCGACCTTCACCATTCGTGACGGGGTGACCTGTACGGACGGGTCCACCCTGACCGCCCAGACCGTCGCCGACAACGTCAACTTTGTCGCGGACCCCGCCAACGGCTCGCAGATGCGCGGAACCACCGTTCCGTCGACTGCAACGGCCACGGCAGACGTCGCGACCCGCACAGTCACGGTGACCACCCCGGCGGCCAGCCCGTTCCTGCTGCTGAACCTCGCCAGGTTGCCCATCGTCTGCGACGGCGCATTGAAGGACCCGACTGCCGCGAACAAGGCTTCGCTCGGTACCGGCATGTTCAAGGTCACGGAGGTCGTTCCCAACAACCACTACACGTTCGAACGCCGCGACGGCTACAACTGGGGTCCGGACGACACCACCTCGGAGACACCGGGTGTCCCCAAGACGGTCATCGCGTCCATGATTCCGAACGTGAGCACCGCAGCCAACCAGCTGCTGAACGGCGAAATCAACGCCGTGGCGATCTCCGGACCGGACAAGGCCCGTGTCGACTCCGCCAACCTGACAGTCGTCGAGCGTCCGGTTCCGGCCGGTCAGATGTACTTCAACCACCTGGCCGGTAACCCGACCAGCGACCCTGCCGTGCGTAAGGCTCTGGTTCAGGCCGTCGATCTCGACGACATCACCCAGGTTCTCACCGCTGGTAACGGAGTCCGTGCAACCAGCTTCGTCGCCCTCGAACCCCGCGCCTGCATCTACAACTCGGTGGACGGCAACCTGCCCACGTTCGACCTCGACGCTGCCAAGGCCACCCTGGACGCCGCAGGCTGGACCGCCGGATCGGACGGCAAGCGCAGCAAGGACGGAACCGCCCTCGAGCTCCGCATGTACTACGACGGCGTCGACGACTCGCGCAACGCAGCAGTCGAGATGGCACAGACCGCCTGGAACGCTCTCGGTGCAGTGGTCGAGGTGACCGGTGGCGATTCCAACAAGGTCATCGACGTCATGCTCAGCGGCAAGGACAACTCCGCCTGGGACATCGGCTGGATTCAGATCAACAACACCCTGCCCAGTGCGTTCACCGGCTTCTTCGCCGGACCGGTTCCGGCAGCGGGCAAGAACTTCTCCGACATCAGCAACGCCGCATACGAAGCAGGCGCAACCGAGGCCTCCAACCTGACCGGCGACGCAGCGTGTGATGCCTGGGCAGCCGCCGAGTCCGAAATCGTCAAGTCGGTCGACGCCGTTCCGTTCGCGAACTCGGTCAACAACACCTATTTCTCCAAGTCGGGACTCGCATTCGGTAAGACCTACATCGGGTCCGCACTGCGCGTCTACCAGTAGGCCGATTCACCGTCCCAGCATCCCGCCCCTCGGAAAGACAGCCCATGAGTCAAACAATTGAAGCCGCGACACCACACGCGGCACCGTCGGCTCGAAAGAAGTTATTCGAGTCCGACAGCTGGCCCGCGTACCTTCTGCGCCGCCTCGGCACGTTCGTGGTCTCTCTCTGGGCGCTGGTGACGGCTGCCTTCTTGATGCTCCAGCTGATTCCGGGCGATCCCGTCCGGTTGGCATTGGGACTGAACGCCCCGGTCGAGCTTGTCGAGTCGACCAGATCTCAACTCGGATACGACCTTCCGCTCTACCAGCAGTACTTCCGCTTCATCGGTGGTCTGCTCACTGGCAATCCAGGTGACTCGATCACCTTGAGGACTCCGGTCCTCGAGGTGATCGGGACCCGGTTGCCCGCCACACTCGAACTGGCTTTCCTCACAGTCATCACCGTGCTGGTCATCGGCATCCCGCTCGGGCTCATTTTCGCGGCGCTGACGCGAGGCGGCCGACGCCGCGGAGTCGAAATCGGTTACACCGCAACGTCGGGCACCATCGCCGTCATTCCGGAGTTCATGTTCGGTACGGCATTGGTCTACCTGTTCGCCGTCACGTTCCCAATCCTTCCGGTCGCCGGACGAGGCGGGCCGGAAAGCTACATCCTCCCGGTTGCCGCCATGTCCATCGGCACCATCGCCTCCATGTCGCGGATCGTGCGCGCCGAGGCTCTCAGCGTGCTCGACATGGACTACATCCGAACGGCACGCGCCAAGCGGATGTCCGCAGCGCGCATGTACTTCCGTCACGCAATGCCCAACCTCCTGACCTCCACGCTGACGCTGGCCGGTCTCCTGCTGGGTGGCCTCATAGCCGGAACCGTGCTCATCGAAAGCATCTTCGCGTGGCCGGGAATGGGATTGGCCTTGGTCAAGGCCATCACCGAGAAGGACTATCCACTCGCCCAGACACTGGTCGTGATCTACGGCAGCATCGTCCTCTTCATCAATTTCATCGTCGACGTGGTGCTCGCTCTGATCGACCCACGATCCACCATCCGGGAGAACTGAGTGAGTACCTCACCTACGGTCGAAACGGCCGCAACGACGCCTCCTCGTCGGCACTGGCTGGTCCAGACTTTCCGCACTCCCCTGGGAATATTGGCTCTCACCTTTCTGACCGGGCTGATCGCACTGGTGATCTTCGGACCGATCATCTGGGGCGACGCCGCCGTCGTCGCCAATCCCAAGGCACTCTCCCAGGGTCCGAGTTCCGAGCACATCTTCGGTACCGACGCCGGTGGACGAGATGTTTTCGCCCGCACCATGACTGCTGCCCGGTTGTCCGTCCTCATGGCACTGAGCGCCGTAGGCCTCGGCGTCGCGTTGGGCTTGTTCCTCGGAACACTCCCCCTGCTCGCTCCCCGCTGGATCGGTCGGTTCGTCGTGGCGTTTCTCAACTTCGCCATCGCCTTCCCCGGTCTGCTCCTCGCCATCTTCCTGCTGGTCGTGCTCGGGCAGGGCTCCGGCAGCGCCGTGATAGCGATCGGTCTCGCCATGGCGTCACCGTTCGCCCGACTGACCTACGCACTTTCTTCCTCGGTGAACGGCCGCGACTTCATCGACGCCGCACGCATCCTCGGAGTCACCAAGCCCGGCTTGCTGTTTCGGCACATTCTTCCCAACATTCGCGAACCCCTCATCGTCAACGCCAGCATCTCCGTCGGCAGCGGACTGGTCGTCTTCGCCGGCCTGTCTTTCCTCGGCCTGGGTATCCAGCCGCCGTCCTTCGACTGGGGCCGCATGCTCAACGAAGGCCTGTCGAAGATCTTCGTCAACCCCGCCACCGCACTGGCGCCCGGCATCGCCGTCGTGCTCTCCGGTCTGACCTTTACCTTGGTCGGCGAGGCCATCGCCCGCGGCGCGGGTATTCGCAGCCCGATCAGCAGCAAGCTCCCCAAATGGAACCCGATCAACACGGCCACAAGCGAGTCCCCATCGGCTCCGGTGGACGACAACGCTGTTCTCACCGTCCGCAACATGTCCGTCGCGGTTCCCGCCGGCAACGTATGGCGTCGACCTGTCGACAACATCAGCTTCACAGTCCATCGCGGTGAAACCGTCGGGATCGTCGGCGAATCCGGTTCCGGAAAGTCGCTCAGCTGCATGGCGATCTCGCAGCTGACCGATCACCCGACAGTTGTCGACGCCGGTCTTATCGAATTCGACGGCACCGTCCTGATGAAGGACGGAAAGCGGCCGGAAGGTTCTGCCGCACGCAAGATCGCCCGCCAACTCGGAACGCGCATGTCCATGGTGTTTCAGGACCCGATGTCCTCGATGAACCCGTCCCTCAAGGTCGGGTACCAGGTCGCCGAGATCGGCTGGCTACACGAGGGAATGAGCAAGGCCGAAGCCAAGAAGGCTGCCATCGACCGTCTCACAGCGGTGAAGATCCCCGACGCTCCTCGCCGCGCGAAGCAGTACCCACACGAGTTCTCCGGCGGAATGCGTCAGCGCGCCATGATCGCCATGGGTTTGATGGGCAAGCCTGCATTGATCATCGCGGACGAACCCACCACCGCACTCGACGTCACCGTCCAGCGTGAGGTTCTGGGACTGCTGCACGAGGTTCGCGAAGAGACCGGTGCCGCAATCCTTCTCATCTCGCACGATATGGCCGTCATCACCGGAATGTGCACGCGTGTCCTGGTCATGTTCGCCGGAAACATCGTCGAGGACATCTCCGTGGACGATCTGGTCGCCGGACGCTCACAGCACCCATACACCCGCGCGCTGATCGCCGCGGTTCCCACCATGACCACCGACCGCGACAAGCCGCTCGCCACAGTCGACGAAGTCTGGCAGGTCGAGAGCCTCGGCACCATGACCAGCACCGCAGATGCCGAATTGCAAGAGCTGGTTGCAGCTGCAGAGGAGATCCGATGAGCAGGCTGGAGTTTCGCGACGTCAACGTCCATCTCGGCAACGGCACCAAACGATTCCACGCCGTCAAGAACGTCGACCTCGACATCCCTTCGGGTTCGATAGTCGGACTGGTGGGCGAATCCGGTTCCGGAAAGTCCACTCTGGCACGGGCGACGGTCGGTCTGGCCGAGCCGAGTTCCGGCCAGATTCTCCTCGACGGTGTCGACGTCGCCCATGCCCGCGGGGCGACGGCACGCTTGCGCCACACAATCCAGATGGTCTTCCAGGATCCGTACTCGTGCCTGGACCCCCGAATGACCATCGGCCAGTCCCTGGCCGAGGCGCTGCGATCCACCGAACGCCGCGACCGCGTGCGTCGTAGCCGCGGCGACCGGGCTGTCGAAGTCGCTCGACTGCTCAGCACGGTCCAACTCCCGGAGGAGAAGGCGTACGACTACCCGTCCTCGTTGTCGGGTGGTCAGCGCCAGCGTGTGGCGCTGGCCAGGGCACTCGCTGCTGCGCCGTCCGTGTTGCTTGCCGACGAGATCACCTCTGCGCTTGACGTGTCCGTGCAGGGCGCAGTCCTGAATCTCTTGGTAGATCTACAGAAACAGCTAGGTCTGACGGTTCTCTTCGTCAGCCATAATCTTGCAGTGATCCGCTACGTCTGTGACCACGTCGCGGTCATGCTCGGCGGCGAGATCGTCGAACACGGGCCGATTCTCGACGTGATCGATTCTCCTCGAGAGGCATACACGGCCAAGCTGTTGTCCGCGATTCCGCAATTCGGAGAGCCGATGTTCCGATGACACACTCGATCCGGCCGGCTTCACCCGGCGCCGGTGCGCCCGCGCTCTCCCCTGCGATTGAATTTCGAGAACTGGTCGACAATCGCGAAATAGAGAATCTCTCTGCAGTTTTCGACGACATCTGGGCCACCAGTCCTGGACCGGCCCATTTCGGCACAGCGATGCTGGTTGCCCTTCACCACGGCGGGCATTACGTAGTGGGAGCCTTTTCCGGCGACAAAATGATCGGCGGATGCGTCGGATTCTTTGTCGAGCCACTCGGCGAGGTTCTGCACTCGCACATCGCGGGGGTTCTACCGGGCTTCGCAGGCAAGGGAATCGGCCGTGCATTGAAGCATCACCAGCGGGACTGGTGCATCGAGCGCGGAGTCCGAACGATCCGGTGGACTTTCGATCCCCTCGTCGCACGGAACGCCTACTTCAACATCTCGCGCCTCGGTGCCGAACCGGCCGAATACAATCCGGATTTCTACGGATCGATGGCCGACGGAATCAATGCCGGCGATGCCAGCGATCGCATGCTGGTGAGTTGGGACCTCGACGCCGAATCTGCTCCGAGTTCTACTGTGGCCGTTGATGATATCTTCACAGTGCTCCAACCCGCCGAGGACAATACACCTCGGATGCTCCCGATCCCGCCCGGCTGCGTCGACATCGCAGTGGGAATACCTCGGGACATAGAGCATCTGAGAACGGTCGACCGCGCCTGCGCCTTCGCCTGGCGCCATGCGCTGCGCGAGCACCTCGAACCACTCATCGCGTCGAAAGAATGGCAATCGACCGGCTTCGACCCCAGCGGCTACTACACGTTCACGAAAATCTGCGAGACAACCGGAGAAGAGCAAATCCATGCACATTGAGTCCGTCGAGCTGCGCGAACTGCGTATCCCTCTCGTCTCCCCTTTCACGACGTCCTTCAGTACCCAACTCGAACGCAACACACTCGTTCTGAAGGTGAGCGGCACCACCGAGGGCCCAAACGGTGCGGTCTCGACTGTCGGCTGGGGCGAGTGCGGTTCGCTGAGCGATCCGTTCTACAACTCGGAGTACACCGCCGGGGCGCGTGCGATGCTGCGCGAGTATCTTGTTCCGACGCTGCGTAAATCGCAGTCGGATCAGCCGCTCTCGGCCGAGACCGTCGGCAGCGTGCTTCACCCCGTCGTGGGCCACCAGATGGCCAAGTCGGCCATCGAAATGGCGATCCTCGACGCGGAATTGCGTGCTCGCGGACAGTCTTTCGCCCGCTACCTCGGTGCCACGCGTACGCGAGTTCCCTCCGGAGTATCCGTCGGTATTCAGGACAGCATTCCGCAGTTGCTCGATACCGTCGGCGATTATCTGTCGCAGGGCTACGTGCGAATCAAGCTGAAGATCAAGCCGGGCTGGGACATCGCTCCCGTGGCCGCGGTGCGCAAGGAGTTCGGCTACGACGTCCCATTGCAGGTCGACGCGAACGCCGCGTACACCCTCGTCGACTCCCAACTACTACGCCGGCTGGACGAATTCGCGCTACTCCTCATCGAACAGCCGCTGGCCGAGGACGATCTGGTGCAGCACGCCAAGCTCGCGCAGACGCTATCGACTCCGATCTGCCTCGACGAGTCGGTCGAGTCCGCCAAGGATGCAGCGGATGCGATCATGCTCGGCGCCGCCTCGGTCATCAACATCAAACCGAGCCGTGTCGGCGGGTACCTGGAAGCCAAGCGCATCCACGATCTCGCCTCCGCTCACGGTATTGCGGTGTGGTGCGGCGGAATGCTCGAAACGGGGATCGGCCGCGCAGCCAACACCGCTCTCGCAGCCCTGGACGGCTTCACGCTCCCCGGCGACATCTCGGCGTCGGATCGCTTCTACAAAGAAGACATCACCGAACCGTTTGTCATCGAGGACGGCCACATCGCCGTGCCGCAGGGACCCGGCTTCGGCGTGACTCCGCGTGAGGACGTCATGGAGCGCTTCACCGTCGCCACCGAGATTCTGTAAGTTCCGCACATTCAAACAGCCGCCTCCACTGTCATCCAGTGGAGGCGGCTGTTTGAATGTGCGCCGGTACTGCGGGTGAGCCTAGTTAAGTTCGTCCATGAAAGTCGTGAAGTGTTCGGCGATCTCCTTCGATTTGGTGTGGTGCAGGTAGTGGTCCCCGTCGAGCAGCACCAACTCACCATGATCGACGGAGGCTGCCTGCCCTTCGTGGAGCGCTGTCCAACTCTGGACCTTCGAATTCTGTACGGCAAACAACAGAATCGGAAGGTCGGCCGGGAACGTCTTGCCGATCGACGCAGCGAAGTTGCTGGAAAGATGGTCCATCTCGTTGAGGTAGGTGTCGCTGAAGTTGTTCTTCGCGACCAGACGGCTCATTTCTTCCTTCTCCGCGTCATCGAGGTACGCGTCTGATTCTTCGTTACCGGCAAACTTCGCCAGAACGTCGGAGAAGCCCAATTGCTTTGCAACCCTGAATGCTCCGATCGGAAACTTCGTATCCATGTTCGGCTGCCCCGGGACGCTGCTGTCGATTCCCACAAAAGTGGTGACCTCGTCGCGGTACTTCGCGGTGTAGTCCAGAGCATAGATTCCTGTGATGGAGTGCCCCATCAGGACGTATTCGTCAATCCCCAAAGCCTGCACAGCGGCATGTATTTCTTCGACGATGTTCTCCGTGGTGCGGTCCTTGTCCGTTGCGTCGCTGTATCCATAGCCGAAGGGTTCGATCGCAACAACCCGGTAGTTGGGCGCGAGTTCGTCGATCAGCGGCTTGAAGTCGAGAATCGGTGCGGACGTTCCGAACCCGGGTAGAAGCACGATGGTCTGATCGCCATTTCCACGGATCGAGACGCTCATGTTCTTTCCGTCGACGGACACGAACTGATTGCCCGCTTCCCCACTCGGGACGTTTGCCTTGCTGGAACCGAGGTTGAACACGAGCGCAATGGATACAACTAAAACCAGAACAACGGACACCGAAGCAAGAGCTCTCAGTGCAACAGTACGAATCTTCTTCATTCTCATCCTCATCTTCTTTGGCGTCGCTACAGCTAGGACAGGTTTGACAGCGAGGCCACACTGGTCTCGTCGAGTACACGCAACACGTTGTTGCCCATCAGCTTTGCCAAATCTTCGGCAGACCAACCGCGCTCGGCGAGACGATCGATCAATACTGCGAATCCCGATACATCGTGCATGCCGTCCGGAAAGTCGTCGAATCCATCGTAATCACTGCCCAATCCGATGTGATCGATTCCGGCAACCTTCCTGGCATGTTCGACGTGATCTGCGAGATGGTCGACCGTCATCGCCGGCCGATCGCCGACGCGTCCGCCCGTGAACCATTCGTTGTACTCGGCCGAAAGGAACATGGGGACAAAGGCGATCATGATCACGCCGCCGTTGGCAGCGAGCAACCGCATGACGTCGTCGGGAACGTTGCGTGGGTGCCCGCATAGCTGTGAGCAGGACGAATGACTGAAAATCACCGGCGCTGACGACGCCTCGACGGCGTCACACATGGTTTCCACCGAGACGTGCGACAGGTCGACGAGCACGCCGAGCCGGTTCATTTCTCGCACGATCTCCCGGCCGAAGTCGGTGAGACCGCCGTGAACTCGCGAATCCGTCGCGGAGTCCGCCCAGCCGGTGTTGTCGTTGTGCGTGAGAGTCATGTACCGAAGACCAAGGCGCGCCATCATTCTCAGGACGCCGAGCGAACTTCCGATGCTGTGGCCACCTTCCGCACCCAACAAGGATGCGACCTTGCCCGCGCTCCAGATACGACGCACGTCGTCACCGGTTCGCGCGAATTCGAATGTATCCGGATACCGCTCGATCATCCGGTACACGTAGTCGATCTGTTCGAGGGTGTACTGAACTGCCTCGGGTTCGGTCATGTCGCACGGTGCGTACACCGACCAGAACTGCGCACCCACACCCCCGCGCCCGAGCTTGTCGATGTCTGTTTGGAAGATGGAATCCTTCTCGAGATTCTCCACCGAATAGCCTGCGATCT
Source organism: Rhodococcus globerulus (assembly GCF_019334125.1). Classification (NCBI taxonomy): domain Bacteria; kingdom Bacillati; phylum Actinomycetota; class Actinomycetes; order Mycobacteriales; family Nocardiaceae; genus Rhodococcus; species Rhodococcus globerulus. The sequence goes on along the minus strand of NZ_CP079698.1, from coordinate 249,475 downwards.
GACGAGCCGTCCAGGCCAGATCGTTGTGACCGTCGATGACCGGGGCAAGACCGTAAGCATCGAGTGCAGCAGGATGATTCACATCCGGAAAGGGAGCGAGAGGTTTCAGCACGAGTTCTCCTGGATAAAGTAGTGTGGGCAGGTCGAGGGCCCTCATCGCCCTCGACCTGCCCGAAATTTCATTCAGCGAAGAGAATCACCTCGCCACGGCTATTCCGGTATTTTCTTGAAAAGCCTTGTCATGTAGAGATATTCCTCACCATCGATCGTGAGATGAGCCATCTCGCCCGAGGCACTTTCACTGCTGATCGCAAACCGTGAAGCAGACAACGGCACGACCTTGGTGGGCGGGGACGGGGGCTCACCGTCGATCTCGACCTTGGCGAAGCTCTGGACCTGGAAGCCACCGTCATCGCCGCGCGTGAGTTCGATTCGCACGGTGGTCGATTCATAGGTCCCGAGAATGGGCGACAGATCTATGCCGGCAGCATCCCGTTCGGACTTCGGCTCGGGCAGAACAAGATCGAATTCCTGAGCGATCTCTTTCTCGATCTCGTGAGCCAGAGCTCCGCCGCCGCGTGAATTCGTGACGACCGCCATGGCCAGGCCGAGCTCGGGAAACGTGTGGAATCGGGTGATCTGGCCGATCGTCGCGCCGCCGTGCTGCGCGGACGTGACTCCGCCCCAGTCGGACAGAATCCAACCCAGCCCCCAGGCCTGATCGACGCTCGACACCGCTGTCAGGTCCAACTGCGGGGTCCGCATCAAACGCGCGGATTCTTCGGACAGGATGCGCTCGCCCGTCAGAGCCAGGCCGTCACGCATGTGTGCAGCACCGAAGCTCAGCAGAGAGCTGACGGATCCGAGGATGATGCCGGCCGGTCCGATGCCGCGAGGGAGCAGCCACTGCTTCGTCGGAACCACCGTGTCCGGTGAAGTCCGATCCGGGTTGCCCACGTGGCCGACGGCGGTGCGGAACAGCGGGGCGTCCTTGGCCTTGGTGATGATGTGCGTCAATCCGAGTGGCTTCCAGAGGTATTCGACCAACGCCTCGTCCCACGTCATCTCACGTAGAACCTCGACGATGCGGCCGGCCACTGAGAAACCTGCGTTGCTGTAACTTAGATGTCCGCCCGGCTTGGTCACGCTGATCGCGGTCGCGAGTTCGTCGACGTACTTCTCGACGCAGTCGTCACCGTCGCCGGTGTCGTTGAACAGGTCTCCGTCGATACCGCTGGTATGCGTCAGCAACTGGCGGATCGTGATTTCCTTCGTGTTGGACGGGTCCGCGATCGTGAACTCCGGAAGAACCTCCACCACAAGGGTGTCCAGCGTGAGCTTGCCCTCGTCGACGAGCTGCATGATCAGCGTTGTCGTCCAGATCTTGGTCGCGGACCCGTACTGGAACAGGGTGTCGGCATCCACCTCGACGCGGGTGTTCAAGCTGGTCAGCCCGGTAGTGATCACGCGGATATCCGCAGTTCCGTCGTCAGACAGCGCGATCACTCCCACCTGGGCGCCCGGCACCGCATGCTTCTCGGCCAGTTCGTCGAGTCGTGCCTGCCACTTCGGGGCGACAAGTAGGTCCTTGGGCAATTCGGTCACTGGTCGAACTCCTTCGATCATGAAGTCAATGGCATGGATGCGATCCACCTTGTGGTGCAGAACGTCTCGCAAAATCGGTCCTGCTCCACCAGCTCACTCTTCGAGGTGCGAGGCAAGCGGAAGGTAAAACCATCAGTCGATGATCTCAGCGCGGCTGCAATTTCGTCCTGGTCGATTGCACTGAACATGCACCCGAAAATGGTGCGATTCGACGAGCCTCGAGTGCCGCAGGGTTCGTCGTCAGGCAAGCAGCTACGAGAGTCCGCCGCCGTCGATTTCGAAAACGAACTCGACCTCGACGGCGCAACCTCGAGGCAGTTCGGCCAACCCGACCGCGGATCGTGCGTGCCGACCGGCACCACCGAAAACGTCGAGGAGCAGGTCGGAGGCGCCGTTGATGACTTGCGGTTGCAGCGTGAACCCGGGACCGGACGCAACAAAGCCGACGATCTTCACGACGCGGACGACCCGATCGAGGCCGACGAGCATGTCGACCGCGGCGAGTCCGTTGAGTGCACACAGTCGCGCAGCCGCGGCGGCGTCCTCGACCGATACATCCACGCCCAGCTTTCCGGTACAGGTGCTGACGCCATCCACCAATGGCAACTGCCCCGATGTATAGACCAGGTTCCCGGTACGCACAGCAGGCACGTATGCGCCCGCCGGTGTCGCGACCGGCGGCAGGGATAGCTCGAGATCTCGCAGGCGGTCTGTCCAGGTCGTTGTGCCGGTCATCGGGCTACCTCTCGTTCGAGCTGTATCGGCGAATTAGTCTCGGAGTCAGATGACCCCGGGAGGATGTGCGGGTTGAGCATGCCTGCTGGATCCAGCGCAGTCCGGATCGAGGCCATGAGGTCGAGGTCGACATCGCTCCGCCCGAGGGCGATCCAGCGGGCCTTCGCGCGGCCCACTCCGTGCTCGGCACTGATGCTGCCGTCGTGTTGGGTGACCAAGCGAAGCACGAAGTCGGTGACGGCATCTCGTTGATCGCCGGTGACGTCGAGCAGATTGACATGGATGTTGCCGTCGGCGATGTGCCCGAAGCAAATCGGGGTGACACCGGGGAAAGAGATGGCAAGCCCTGCGGTCAAGGCCTCGAGGAAGGGTTCTATCTCTCGCAGCGGCGTCGCGATGTCCAACTTCACTGGTGGAGTGGATGATTCGGCGCTGACCGATTCGGTGTGACTTTCACGGTACTGCCACAGCTTTGTTGCCGGCCCGGTCTCGACGACGGCGCCCTGCACCATACCCTCAGCTTCAGCGAGCACCCCGAGCAGGAGTGACTGCGCTTGCGTCGGTCCGGAGACCTCGACAAGTACGTAGAACGGTGCATCCGCGTCGAGCGGCGGTCGCAAGTGCCGATGCTTCCGGACCAGCCCGATACCTGTGCGAGTCATCAACTCGGCAGCTTCGAGCGTGAGTCCCGCGCGCTCGAGCCTATGGATCAGTTCCAGACCGGCACCCACCGATTCGACCCCGGCCATCACTACCTGCGTGTGAGCAGCCGGAACCACCAGACGCATCAGGACCCGGGTGACGACCGCGAGGGTACCTTCGGCGCCGGCCAGCAGACCCGGCAGGTCGTAGCCGACGTTGTCCTTCGTCAAGGCCTTCCAACGCGAGAGCACCCGGCCGTCGGACAGAACAGCTTCGACGCCGAGCAACCGTGATCGAGTGTTGCCGTACTTGATCATTCGCACGCCGCCCGCGTTGGTGGAGACAATCCCTCCGAGCGTCGCAGAATCACGTGAGGCCAGGTCGATACCGAGGTCCAACCCGTGTTCGCGGACAGCCTGCTGCGCCTGCGCGATCGTGACACCGGCGCCGGCTGCCAGCGTGCGACCGACCTCGTCGATTTCCTCGATGACGGCGAGGCGGGTCGTGCTGAGCACCACCTCACCGCGCATCGGCACCGACCCACCGACCAGCCCGGTGTTGCCGCCTTGCGGCACGACGGCGACGCCGGCGCGGTGACAACAGGCGAGGACCGCGGAGACTTGGCCGGTGTCGGCGGGCCTGACCACAGCAGTGGTAGCGCCGTGCCAGTGCCCCGTCCAGTCGGTGACATATCCCGCAACCATGTCACGATCTGTCAAGACGTGTGCCGGCCCGACAATGCGGGCGAGTTCGTCGACGAGCGTCGTGGTCGATGCGATCACGCTGCGCTCCTCTCGAGCAGGCGGCCGCCGCGGTGGCCGGTGAGGTCTCCGCCGCTCACAGTCGGTATGCCGTTCACGAACACGTCACGTACACCGCGGGCGAGCTGCCACGGTGCGTCGAAGGTCGAGGTGTCCTCGATCGTGTTCGGGTCGAGGATCACCACGTCGGCAGCCATGGAAGGAGCAAGAAGGCCGCGGTCGGTCACCCTGATTCGGGATGCCGGCAGCGATGTCATTTTCCGGATCGCGTCCTCGAGCGTCAGAGTGCGCTCGTCGCGGACATACCGGCCGAGTACTCGCGCAAAGGTGCCGAAGCTGCGTGGATGCGGGCGGCCGGGACCGGCCGGGGCGAGCATCGCGCCATCGCTGGCGACGGATACCTGCGGATGTGTCAGCACCGACCGCATGTCATCCTCGCTCATCGCGTGGTTGACGATGCTCACCGAACCCTGATGTGCGGCAAGTACATCGAGAGCAGCATCAGCGGCGTCGGTACCGCGGTCCGCGCCGATCTCGGATAGCGAGTGTCCGATGTAACGGTGGAACTCTCCGCTAGGCAGAGCCGCGATCACGACGCCGTCCGGGTCGATATCTCGGCCGAACCTGGACCTCAACTCGTCCGCAATGCGTATCCGGGTCTCGGGGTCCGCCAGCCGTTCAAGCAGCGCCGAGAGGCCGCCGTCGACGGCCCATCTCGCAAGCCTCGAGGACAGGTCCGTGCTCGACGCGGTGTACGGATAAACATCTGCGGTGACGTCCACTCCGCGTATCCGGGCTTGATCCATCAGTTCCAGGGCGCGGTTCACCGTCCCCCAGTTCTCCGGTCCCATCGCCTTGAGATGCGAAATCTGCAGACGTGCGCCGGCCCGCTCCGCGGTCTCGATGGCTTCCTCTACCGCAGCGGCCAATTCCGACGTTTCGTTGCGCATGTGCGTCGAGTACAACAGTCCCGCCGTCGCGGCGGCTGCCACCAGAGTGCACAGTTCGTCGGACTGTGCAAAAAGGCCGGGGATATAGATGAGGCCGGTCGAGAACCCGACGACGCCGGGCGCCGTCGCAGATTCGGTAATGATCGCGCACATCTGCCCGAGTTCCGCCGTCGTCGGAGGCCGATCCTCGTTGCCGATCACAGCAACCCGCAGTGTGTTGTGCCCTAACTGTAAGCCCACATTGACAGCCGGTCGTGCTGCGGTGACTGCGTCCCCGAATCCGTACGCGTCGGGCCACTGCGCCCCTGCCTGTCCGCTGTCGTGCGACGGGAACGGTGACAGTCCGCAATTTCCGGTGACGAGCGTCGTGACGCCCTGTGCCAGTTGCGTTTCGGCGCCGGGGTGGCCAAGTACGGTGAAGTCGGCGTGCGAGTGTAGGTCGATAAAGCCGGGAGCCACAATGCAACCGGTCGCGTCGATGGTCTCGGTAGCCGGGAACGGACCCGGACCGATCGCCGCGATCCGATCGCCGACGATGGCCACGTCCGCCGTGCGTCGTGGTGATCCGGTTCCGTCGACAACCGTTCCCCCGGTTATCGCGAAGTCGTAGTCCATGATATTTCCTATCGTGTTTCGATGACCATGATCAGCAGGTACACGTGGGAGTCTTCTGCCATATGTGGGTCCTCGAGGGCTTCGGCCCGTCCGATTTCGACAGCGTGTCGATCAGCACTCAGCATGCCTCGGCGCGCACACACTGTCCAAGTCGCATTCCCGCTTGTTCGATCATCTTCACTTATAGTTACAGCGTGAACCTGCAGCGGGCGCGATATCTGGTGGCAATCGCGGATCACCTTAACTTCACGCGCGCGGCCGCTGAGCTACATGTTGCACAATCCGCACTGAGCCAACAGATCAAAGTCCTCGAACGTGAGCTCGGCGTAGTGCTCTTCGATCGGCGAGGGCCCAGAATCAGCCTGACGGATCCCGGAATCGTCGCGGTTCGTGAAGCAAAATTCCTGCTCGAATCAGCCGACCGAGCCGTCGAACGGATCCGAGCCTCAGCGCTCGGGTCCGAGGGTGAACTGCGCATCGCGCACACGCGATCATGGGCCGGCGGGGCAGTTGCACTGGCCGTCAACCAATTTCGCGCCAGATACCCAAAGGTCGCGATTACCGAGCATCGCGGCTATACCACCCGGAATACGGCGCTTGCCGCCGACGGGGCTGTGGACATCGCGGTGGTGCGGCCGCCTCTTGACCAGTCGAAGCTGACGGTTCGCATTGTGGACCGTGAGCGACTCCTGCTCGCGGTACCGTCCGGACATCCACTCGCCGCACTCGACGTCGTCGAACTGGCACAACTTGCGGACGAGCCGGTGGTGTTCTGGCCCCGGGCGAACGGACCAGGCATGTACGACGCCATCGTCGAAATGTTCTGGCCCACAAGGGCACCGAACGTGGTCAGACGCGAGGCCGATGACGAGCAGGTACTGCACGCGGTAGCGGCCGGCGTCGGGGTAGCGCCGATGCCCGCCGGACGCGCCGCAACCTACCGGGTTCCCGGGGTTCATATGTGCGAGATCGACGGACCGGCAATGTATCTGACGGTCGGTCTCGCGTTTCGAGCCGACAACCCGAACCTCGCGCTCCGGCTTTTCCTCGAAGTAGTGGACCAGATAGTGGATCACCACTGAAACCAGTGCCAACCTTCGTCGATTCACACAAGACCGGCCTTCGGGATCTCACTATCCTCAGATCTACGGACACCGACGAAAGGCCCCTCGAATGACCGACACTGCCACCCACGTTGACAGCGCACAGCAGGAGATCGCTGCTGTTCTGGCCGAAGCGAAGACCGACGCGTTCGTGCACGTACGTGACATCGATTCCGGCGAAGAGTTCGGCTACGGCGCTGACGACGGTGTCATCCTCGCCTCCGTCTTCAAGATTCCCGTCGTCCTCGAGTACGCCCGCGCAGTAGCGGCCGGAACCCTCGATCCGACCGAGCACGCCACAGTGACGGCCGAGTTCCGCTCGGGCGGCATCGGTATCGGCGGCTGCGCCGACGACGTCACCGCCAGCTGGCGAGACCTCGCTCTGCTCATGATGAGCTTCAGCGACAACGCCGCCACCGACTTCATCTACAACCGACTCGGGCTCGACAACATCGTCGCGACGCTGCGCGGGCTCGGCTTGGAAAAGACCAACTTGGTTCGCGACTGCCGCGGCCTGTTCAAGACAGTCTACGAAGATCTCGGAGTCGACGCTGGCACCCTGCTCGAATACCCCGAGATCGAAATTCTTCGGACGATTTCCGTTATGGATCCGTCCCGCACCAATTCCAGTACTCCTCGCGAGATCACACAGTTGCTGGCTGCAATCTGGCGCGACGAAGCCGGCCCCGCATCCGCCTGTGACGAGGTCCGAACGATCATGAGCAAGCAGGTCTGGCCGCACCGACTTTCTTCCGGTTTCCCCGACGAGGTCACTGTCGCCGCCAAGACCGGCACCCTGGGATTGGTACGAAACGAAGCCGGTGTCGTGACGTACCCGGACGGCAAGCGTTACGCCGTCGGTGTCTTCACCAAATCCCACGAACTCACCAAACGGGCGCCGAAAATCGACGCCTCGATCGGAACCGTCGGCCGCATCGCTGTCGAAGCACTCCGCAACAACAGCTGACAAAAATCCGCTGACAAAAAATGCGGGTCGCGCTGAAAGTTCAGCGCGACCCGCATTTTTCGGCTTTCGAGCTACCGCGGCCCACGCAGTCGAAGGTGCACCATCAGCCGGAAGCGCACGTTCGGATCATCGAGATCCAGTGCCGCCATACTCTTCACCTTACTGAGCCGGTACCGAAATGTGTTGGGATGCACATGCAATGATGCGGCCGCGTCACCGACATCCCCGAAGGCGTTGAGCCACGCATCGAGAGTGTCGACAAACGAGGTCGCATGAGCAGCGTCGTGACTGGCGATTGCCTCGATCGGCCCGAGGTCCGAAAACCCTTCGGCTGCGACCTCCGACGCGATCTCCAACAGAATGGCATCAACGTGGACACTGCTGAAGGTGGCGACACTGCCGGACGCTCGTCCCGCCAACAACACTTCGAGTGCGTGCTCGGCATCGCGCTTCGATCGGCTCAACTGAGCCGGTCTGGTCACGACCCGACCGATCCCGATAATCGTATCGCCGGACGCTCCGGTGCGGTCCAGGAAATCCGAGGCCACACGAGACGCCTGCAACTCGGCTTCTGCCGGGGAGTGCCCGCGAACGGACAGCACCGCGTAGCCGGTTCCGTTGACCAGGGCAGCCGCCGACTGCGAGTGAACGGCACCGAGGTGCATCGCCAGAGCGTCAGTCAATCGCACGATATGGGCGGCGTCATCCGGCTTCGACGACCCCTCGAAAGACCTTCGGCCCAAAGCCATTACGAGCGTAGGACCAGTGCCGAGGCCGAGCCGATTCATCGCGTCGACCGCACCGGCCCCTCCGTCGAGTAGGGTCGCGATCAGGTCTGCGCGCAGTCGACGCTCGGCGTCGGCGCCGCCGCGCAACCGCAACATCTGCAACGCGATCATCCCTGCCGAATCGAGCAACGCGCGCGTTCGGTCTTCCGACAACGGCGCGACCAGTGCCACCCACATGGAGCCGAGGAACTCGTCGCCGGCCCGAATGGACACTGCGATACGTCCCATTTTGGTACCGAGGGTCTCCGCCGGCACCCACACCGGATCGTCGCTTCGATAGAGCCGGTCGAATACCCCTGCCTCTTCGAGCACTCGAATGTACTGGTCAGGGACCTGCCGTTCCAGAACGGTCGCGATACGCGGACCGTCACCTTCCTCCTGACGACCGGAGAACGCTATGACCCGTGAGCTTCTGTCTTCGATCGTGATCGGCGCGTCCAGGAGTGCGCTGACCGCGTTGGCGAACGCAAACAGATCCCCAGCCGGGCCACCTCCGCGAGAATGTATGTGGCCGACTTCGTTACGAGCTTCCAGCACCGAATGCAGCAGGCTTGTCAACTGAACCCACGAGACTCCTCTGGCCAGCGCCAACACGACGACACCCGTGGATTCGATGGTCTCCCGGTCCACAGAGCTCAGGTCGGAGCTGACACGCGCGACCACCACCGCTACACCACGCTCGGCCAGATCGACGACGGATTCCGCGATACGTTCACCGCCACTGATCCCGACGAGCAATACCATCGAGTCCGAGGTCGACGGCGAATCGTCTTCGGGATCGTGAATGACGACGGACGCAACCTCGTCCATCGACTGCGGATCACCGACAACCGCGTTCAGCACCGTGGTTCCCACGTCTTCGAGAAGCCGCACCAAACTGATGCGAGGTCGCACGGTGCCCACGTCCATCACTCCTTCGTCCTGTGAACGAAGTGTGTCATACGGTCCGACGCCGATACCTGAGCCTCCCGCAACGCCTGGGCCTCCCGGAACACCTGGGCCTCCCAGACCCTTCACGAAGCAACCTCCACTGTCGCCTTGACGAATTCTGATCCCGGCGCACGATCCAGCACGTACTTCCCGCTCCGGGTGACGGCAACTACCACCCCGTTCTCGGCGAGCACGCCACCGAGAGCGTCGCGGACAGCCAATCGCCAATCGTTCGCCACCGTCGGGTCCGAATTACGCAGTGCATACACGTCATTCGGCGTAGCCACGGTGACAAATCGATTCTCGGTCGCTTTCATCACGGGCAGACCGGCTTCCGAGACGGACAGCAGTTCGCTCGTTCCCAAGGACTCTGGAGTCGGAACCTCGCCGGCACCGGAGACGACATCCGAGACCTTGCTACTGCCGATTTCCCAGTCGATCAGCAACCTGTCGCTGTCGGCACCGCCGTTGAGACCGTCGTTCATCGGCGCGTAGAAACGCGGCAGATACTGGATCGGGAGCGCACCGAGTTTCGAGACGTTGAAGTAGGCATTGCGCGCGACGAGGGGATCGAAAGTCCACCGCACGTGGAGAATCCCCCGTTCCAGCGCCCACGCCCGCTGGAACAGTTTCAATGCAAGGCCAATATGACCGTTCTGGACAGTCGGGAGGATCCCCGTGATGTGAGAATGCAACGAACGGTGCTGCGGTTCCTCGAAGAATGCGACCGACGCACCGATCAGGTCTCCACCACGAAAAGCGCCGGCTACGTAATTACCGGAGTGCGCGAGTGCCTGCATCATGTCCCGGTGCACGGGCGGATTTCCGCTCTCCGGCTGCCATACCTTCTCGAACAGGTCGAAAACCTGTTCCAACTTGGCATGCCCGGTAACGGTTTCGATAGTCACACGCGCAAGCACAGCGGCATGTTCGGCTTGGCTGATATTCGGCGATGTCATCGTCACAGTCCTCCCTCCAGGACTCGAGTCACCAAACCGGCCAACAACGCGGCGCGCGGGATCATCTGATCTATCTCTACGTGTTCGTTTGCCGCGTGGGCGCCACCGCCGACGGCACCGAGGCCGTCCAACGTGGGGGTTCCGACTGCAGCGGTGAAGTTTCCGTCCGAGGCACCGCCGACCGCGCAGTCGCGCAACATCCCCAGCCCGTTCTCGCTACTGATCTGATGGGCGAGGAAGTACAGCTTCTCCGACGACGCGGCCTCGAGGGGACCCCGGTTGGGTCCTCCGGTCACCGAGATCCGGCTTTCGGCCAGTACTGGCACCAGCTCGCGAACCGAACGATCGATGCGTTCCTGTTCCTTCGCGGACCACATCCGAACGTCGCACCACAGTTGCGCTTGCGCTGCAACAGTATTGGTGGTGGTGCCACCACTGATGACCGACGGGACCACTGACGTTCCCACCGCCGGATCCGCGAGTTCCGCCACGGCCAGAATCTGATGCGCGAGTTCCACGACAGCGTTCACACCCCGCTCGGGTTCCAGGCCTGCGTGCGCAGCGCGTCCCTCGATAGTGATGCAGTAGAGCGACATGCCCTTTCGCGCTGTCTTCACCGCGCCGTCGGCGGCGGCTTCGAGGACCAGCACCGCCTCGACCTGGCGCGCGTGCTCCTCGATCAGGGCGCGCGAAGTCGGGGAGCCGATTTCTTCGTCGGAGTTGAGGAGCACGACTACGCCGTCGAGCGACGGGAGAGATGCGAGCGCATGAAAAAGCTGAACGATGCCGGCCTTCATGTCGAAGACTCCGGGTCCGGTGGCGATGTTGTCGGTGACGGACCAGGGCAGTTCGGTGAGTGTCCCGAGCGGCCACACGGTGTCGAAATGCCCGAGGAGCATCACCTTCGGCTCCGCCCCGAACGACCAACGCAAGTGCTGCCGTCCGTCGATGCGGATGCGTTCCGGAGCGCTTCCGAGATGTCGTTCCCCGATCTCGGCAACCACGTCCGCACAGGCGTCGACCGCCGCGAGATCTGAACTGGGTGACTCGGCGATCACCAAAGCGGCCAAGTCCGCCGCCATTGTCTTCTTGTCCACTCTCAGGTACTCCTGTCACCGACGTCGACTACTCCCGTCAAGCTTGGCCGAACCGACTACCGCAGATCTTGTCCAGGACTACTGTCCTTCCGACTCGAATTCGTCGTACGCCACCAATTGCTTCCCCGACGGGACATCGGCGAATCAGGTTCGATTGGCAACCGTCACAATCGGCTTGACCCCGACTGCGGCCAATCGTGAGTTGACAGTGATCAATCCGAGTATGTCGTCGACACTGCCCAGAGTGTGCGCGATGGTACGGTCCGCAATCCTCCTCGAACCGGGAACAGCCTCCGCAAGCTCGGCAGCCGTAGTCGTGGGGTGAACGATCTCGAGCGTCCATTCGTCCCGGAGCGCTACGGGTTTCAGCGTGTCGGCCTTGCGCACCGCACGTTCCGCTCCTGCCCTGATGTGGTCGCACGCGAGCGACGGAGGCAACGAGTTTGCAGCCGACCATCCATGCGCCTTCTTCACCTCTACGGTCTCCGTCGTCGGCGACGCTGCGTCCACCAGGGCGCAGATGATGTCGTCTCCGGTGACCAGGCCTACCGGAACACCCTGCGTCGCCGCGTACAGAGTGTTGACATCGGTCTCGGACACCGACTTACCGTCGAGTCGAACGTCGGCGAACAGACTCGAGAAAGTATGCGCCAGGACGCCAGGCCCACCCGCAGGCGCGTGATAGCCCACAAAAAGTGCAATGTCGTGATCCGACGTCAGACCCTCGGCCATGCACTGCAACTTCGGAGACCCGAAAATCACCCGAGCTCGAGGATCCAGATCAGCATGAAGCAGGTTGTCCATCGTTCCATGGCTGTCATTGACCAGGACGCTCGTCGCGCCGCCGTCGAACGCACCGGCAATTGCAGCATTCGTCTCTGCGGTCATGAGCGCCTGCGCCCGCGGATACCCGCCACCGCCGCGAACCGTCTGATCGAGAGTCGCGATACCCGCGATACCCTCCATGTCCACCGAAATGTAGACGTGCATCAGTGCCCTCCATCGAATCTGTTCCAGCCGTGTTGGTCGTTACACCTCACCTTCACATTCGTGCGTGTCAGATTCTTGTTCCGCCGAACGGTGAGCACGCCTCAATTTGGGACGTTCACACCAGAATCCGGAACTGCACCCGTGAAACCATCGGGACACTATCGACCAACGACAGGAGTGCAACGCTTATGCAGGTCCACGACATCGTGTTCACCGGCGGCCGCGTGGTCGATCCGGCATCGGGCACCGACGAGGTTCGCAACATCGCGATCACCGACGGCACGGTTTCGGCTTGGGGCCACGACGCGATCGAAGCCCTCCGGACCATCGATGTGACAGGTCAGGTGATCTGCCCCGGATTCATCGACATGCACAGTCACGGACAGGAAATCGCCGAGCAACGGCTGCAGGCGATGGACGGCGTCACGACGGCCCTCGAACTGGAGGCCGGCGTCATACCCGTCGCGAAGGCGTACGCGCGAGCGGCTTCCGAAGGACGCCCGATCAACTACGGTTACGCAACATCGTGGGCACACGCCCGCATGATCGAGCTCGCCGGCGCCGATCCCGACGGTGACATCCGAACACTTCTGCATCACCTGGGTGCGCCGAGCTGGCAGGGCGAGCCGACGTCGGCGCAGCGCGCACACATTCTCGAACTCATCGACAGTGACCTCGCCGCAGGAGCTCTCGGGATCGGAGTCGTGGTCGGATACGCCCCGAAGTCCGACCCCGCGGAATACCTGGAGGTCGCGACACTCGCTGCCCGGGCGGGTGTGCCTACCTATACCCATGCGCGTCCGCTCATTTCGATGGATCCGTCGAGCCCGGTGGACGGTGCCGTCGAAATCGCCCGTGCTGCAGCCGAAACCGGCGCACATATGCACTACTGCCATGTCAACAGCACCTCCGGTGCGCACGTCGACCAAGCTCTGGCGGTGGTGGCGCGCGTTCAGGAAGCCGGCTCACGTGTCACCACCGAGGCGTATCCGTACGGTTCCGGGTCGACGGCAGTCGGAGCGGCCTTTCTCGATCCGGACAGGCTGCATCTGATGAATCTGACGACGCAATCACTCACCTTCGTTCCCACCGGGGAACGCATCGAGAACCGCAAGCAGTTGGAGCACCTCCGTGCCACCGATCCCGGCGCCTTGGTTCTCGTCGAGTTCCTCGACGAGACCGACGACCCCACACGCGAGATCCTCGAACGGGCAATGACTTTCGATCGAGCCGCAATCGCCAGCGACGCTATGCCGCTGACCTGGCCGAGGCGCACCCCGGCCGATGCACTGCAGTGGCCACTGCCCCCGACTGCACTCGGCCATCCTCGCGGCGCCGGTACCTATGCACGCGCAATCCGCACGCTGTATCGCGAGCGTCAACTACTGTCGCTGTCGGACATCATCGCTCGCTGCTCGTTGATCCCAGCCCAGATTTTGGAGGAGTCAGTTCCCGCAATGTCGTCCAAGGGGCGGATCAGCCCAGGCAGCGACGCCGACATCGTCGTTTTCGACCCCGATAGAATTACCGACAACGCCACGTACGTCGACGGTACTCGGCCTTCCAGTGGAATCAGCCGGGTACTGGTCGGCGGAGTACCCGTCGTCGAGGGAGGCATCCTCGTCGAGGATGCCCTGCCAGGTCGACCAATTCGCCGCTCGTGACCGGACAAGCTCTGACAGAAAGTCTTTTACTCATGAACATCGCCGATACGACCGACCACACGAACCCACCGATCGGCTGGCAGCACAAAGCCTTCGGAACCGACCTCAACGGTCTGCGCAGTTCCGACCTCGAAGCGTTGGGGATCTCCGCTCTCGACGGCGACCTCCCACTCCCGGTGATGACACTCGATCGGGAGGCGATCTCACACAATGTCGACCTCATGGCAAAGTTCTGCGCCGACCACGATGTCGACCTGGCACCTCATGCCAAGACCACGATGAGTCCGGAATTGGTTCATCGACAACTCGACGCCGGAGCGTGGGGAATGACCGCGGCGACGGTCGCGCAGGCACGCATTCTCCGCGAGTTCGGCGTCGACACCATCATCATCGCGAGCCAAGTACTCGACCCGGCGGGCATTCGATGGATCTGTGATGTGCAGCAAACAGATCCCGGGTTCTTCGTCGCTACCCTGGTCGACTCGATCGAGAGCGTCCAACTCATGGAGAGGTTGATCGCGAAAGTCTCACCGAGCAGCAGAATCCGCGTACTCGTCGAACTCGGCTACGACAACGGTCGCGCCGGGGCGCGCACACTCGACCAGGCACTCGACGTCGCCCGCGCAGCGTCACAGACCCAGGCACTCGTCCTCACCGGAGTCGAGGGGTTCGAGGGCATGATGCCGGGTGCGTCGGTGGCTGCCCGCCGCATCTCCGTCGATTCGTATCTCAGATCCGCGCGAGTATTCACAGAAATCTGCGTGGCGGAGAACCTGTTCGAGAACAACTCGACACAAGCCCCGCTCCCCCTGGTCACCTTCGGCGGCAGCGCATTCCACGATCTGGTAGTCCGCGAGTTGGCCGGCCGTTGGGCAACGGACAACGGTGTGCGCGTCGTGCTGCGCAGTGGTTGCTACATCACTCACGATCACGGCCTCTACGCCGATACCTCGCCATGGGCCGATGGTCCGCGGACTCTGCGGGCAGCTGCCGAGGTCTGGGGCGTTGTGCTCTCCCTACCTGAGCCGGGCCGGGCGATCCTCGGCTTCGGTCGTCGCGACGTCGGTTCCGACGCAGGCTTTCCCACAGTACTGTGGCGACGGCGAGACGGCTCCAATCAGTCGGCTCGGGAACTGTCCATCTCTGCACTCAACGATCAGCACGCCTACGTCGATCTGCCGGCAGATTTCGACGTGCGTGTCGGTGATCTCCTGGGCTGCGGAATCTCGCACCCGTGCACAACTTTCGACAAGTGGTCACTGATTCCTGAGGTTGATGCACGTTATCGCGTCGTAGGGTCAGTCCACACGTTCTTCTGAAAACCCGAGAAAGGCGTCCCCGCGGGGACGCCTTTCTGGTTCAGTCTTCGTCGTCCTCGTCGAAATCTGCGACGCCACGCTTCCAGTAACCCGTAATCAGGTAGTCGCCTTTGTCCAACTTCAAGTTGTCGCGAACGAACCTGCGAAGCGGCTTGAGGCTCGTGGCTTCCCCGGATATCCAGGCGTAGATACGCTCATCTTCAGCAACGGTGACAGTTCGCACTGCCTGCTCGAGCAGATCGGAATGTCCGGCCGGAACGTCACCGCGGTGCAGCCACCGGACCTCGACACCCTCAGGGACCGTCAACTCGATTTCCTGTGAAGCGTCGGTAATTTCGATGAACGCCCACCCGGATGCAGCTTCCGGCAGCATCTCGAGCCACCGGGCGATCGCGGGCAGCGCCGTGATGTCGCCGGCGAGGAGGTACCTGTCGTACGTCCACGGCACGATGACGCCACCGGGCGGACCTGCCACATGGATCCGGGTACCCGGTGTCACGGCCTGGGCCCAATCGGAGGCGAAGCCACCTTCGTGCAGGGCGAAGTCGATGTCCAATTCCGCCAGATCCGGGTCGTACCGACGGACGGTGTATTCACGCGAGATCGGAAGCGGTCTAGGCCATTTCAGCATTGTCCCATCACGCTCGGGTAGGCGAAGTGTTCCGTCCTCATTCGGGTAGACCAGCCGCACATGTTCATCCGGAGCATGCGACTCGAACCCTTCGAGTTCGGGTCCACCCAACGTCAACCGCAACAACCCTGATCCGACCATGGTGCTACGAACGACTTCGAGTTCACGAATGCCGATGGGGTACGGCACTTTTGCGCCGCTGGTTCCCGCCAGCACGTCGGCAATGGTCGCGAGATGGTCTCCTCGATTCATGAACTACCTTCCTTTTCCCGCGCAGCAGTGGCCACGGGCACCGCATTTTCTGGGTGAGAGTCTGGGCGATCGAGCACGATTACCTCTGAAGTTACCCGCCGCACCGAACCCAGTGTTGCGAGGAGTATCAGTCCCAACGTCAGGCCTGCAATACCCAGGGCCAGCAGTGCAGTTCCCGGTTCGAGCCACTGGCCGAGGAATCCCGCTGCCATGGACCCGATCGCCGTACCTGTGACGGCCTGCACCATCCACAGACTCGACACGCGTCCACGCAATTCGTCCGGCGTGTTCTGTTGCAGGACGGCGAATCGCAAGATGTCGTTGAGGGCTCGTCCGAGTCCGAATCCGGCAAGGCCGAGGAAGGCGAGGAATACAGCCCCCGAAGCCCCGAGAATCACCAAACCGAGCGGCATGAGCGCGACCGATATCAACATAGCCGCGCCGTTGCGGTGAACGCGCCCAGTCCATCCGCTGGTCAGCGAACCGATCACCGCGCCCACTGCCGGTGCCGCGTACAGCAGACCCAGCATCGTTGGGCCACCACCGAGTACGTCGTCGACAAAGGCCGGAAGCAGGACCATCGGACCACTGACAAACATGACCAGTAATCCGCTGATCAGGATTCCGCGGATCACGGTATGGGTACCCGCGAACTTCACTCCCGTCACGAGAGCGCGGACGGGGCTTTCGTGGTTGGTGCCGGGCGCCGGCGCCGGTCCGACAGCTTGGAAGAGAGTAACCGTGCCCGCCGTGGCCGCGGCGGCCACGAAGTACGTCACAGGAATACCGCCGGAGGCGATGATCACTCCGGCAATCGCCGGTGAGATCATCGTCCCGACATCGGTGGTCAACGCCACCAGTGCGCCGGCTGCCGCCATCTTCTCGCGGGGCAGCAGCGCCGGCATCAAAGCCATCAGGGCCGAGCTACTGACGCCGCCGGCCAAGCCGTCGATCGCCGCTGCGACATAGATGACCCACATGGACGGATGCGGAAGCAGAGCGTTGCACCCGAGGATCACAAATCCGAGACCCGCAGCGCTGCGGGCAAGTTGGATAGTGCGTCGCCGATCGTATCGATCCGCGAGCACCCCACCGAACAGGCTGCCGACGAACATGGCGATGGCCATCGCCGTGGACACTCCGGCAACCTGCAAGGTCGACTTGGTGAGCTGGTACGTCTGCGCGGGAACGGCTACGACAAGTAGTCCGATCCCGAGCAGCGAGATCATTCGCGCGGAGAACGCGTACCGGAAGGGACGGCTGGTCCGCAATGGTGATACATCGATGACCAGCCCACCGAGTCGGGTCATCCGAAGGTCTGACCGATCAGGTCGAGGGTCGCCATTGCGCCGTCGTAGTCAGGACGGTAGCTGGTGGCGGGAAGCTCGAACGTCGTTCCGGCCTTGAAGGAAGGAAGCTGCGAGTACAGCGGATCGGTGGCAAGTTCTGCCATCGGGCGTCCGGATACCGGAATGACAAATGCGACAGGGGCGTCGGCAACCTGCGAGAGCATTTCCGGGCTGACCTCGAACGAGTCACCCGAGCCGAAGAGCTGCGGGTTTCCGGCCTTGGTCATGACGTCGTCGGCCTTGAATCCGAGTTCTGCAAGCATTGCGGGCAGAGCGGCAGTCGGCGGCACGAGGTACGGCTTGTTGTTCGCGAGCGAGAGGATGTAGACGACGTTGCCCTCGGGAACGGTGATCTTGCCCTTTACCTCTTTGACCTTGGCGTCGTATGCATCCATCAGAGCCGGAACCTGGTCGGAGCGTCCGGCGGCGTCGGCGACGATCTCGAGCTGCTTGTCCCATGCGGCAACGGTGCGCGGCACGAGGACGGTCGGCGCAATTGCTGTGAGCTGGTCGTAGAGCTCCTCAGCCTGCACCGAGGTGACACCCTGTCCGCCACCGATGATCAGGTCGGGCGCAGCTGCGGCGACGGCTTCGATGTTGAGCTGCTCACCGGCGGGCAGTTCCTTGGTGCCCTGGGCCTTTGCATCCGCTGCCCAAGCCGGCGGGAAGCCGCCGTCGAGGTTCGTCACACCCAAAACGCGTGTGTCGGTTGCGACTACGGGTGCGTCGAGTGCATAGAGGTAACCGGCGAGGCCACCGCTGAGCACCACGATCCGTTCTGCCGACGCCGGTACGGTGACAGAACCCTTCTCGGTTTCGATCACACGCGTCGTAGGTTCGTCTGCCTTTGCAGGCTCGTCCGAGGACGCGCTGCTGCAACCGACCATCGCAACGAGTGCAACGATCAACAGACCCGCAATCGCGACGAATCGTCGCCAACTTCGAATCGCGAGGGGCGGTGTGGACTTCATCATTCAACTCCCATTGTGTTTCCAACTGTGTGGTTTGTGAGCTGCGACAGATGACTGTCGAGCAGTGGCGCAATTGCCGCCCAACCGGCTGGGGTCACCAATCCGGCGTGGTCGAACGGTAGGTGGTGGACTGAAAGTTCCTGGTCCCCCCGGATTGTGCGCCAGCGATCAGCCAGCACTTCCCCGGACACACCCGTGTCAGCGGTGATCAGAGTAACCGACCCGGCGTAATTCGGGTCCACCGATCCCGACGCCAGTGAACGAGTGGCATCAAATCCGGTTCGCACCAACTCGACCAGGGCGGGTGCCTGCGCAAGGAGTTCCGGCGGGAGTGCCGCTGCCAAGTCCTGTTCGGTGCTGCGGTCTTCCCGGTTCTCAGCGGACCTGGTTCCGAGCGGGTGGGTGTCGATCAGGCCGGTGAATCCTACCGTGTGTCCCGCCTCCGCCAACTGCGCAGCCATCGCGTGAACGACGTTGCCACCGAACGAATATCCGAGGAGGTGATAGGGACCGTCCGGTTGCACGCCGCGAATCGTCTCGACATACATCGATGCAAGTTGATCCACGTTCGTAGCTTCGAGGGTGTCGCCCGCGAGCGTCGGCAACTGCAGGCCCAACACCGGACGATCAGCCTCGAGCACCCCGGTCAGCGGTGCGAAAGGCCACACGAATCCGCCCGCAGGGTGAACACAGAACAACGGTTCGGCGGCGCCTTCGGCCCGCAGCGACACCAGGTGATCACGGCTGAGGTCCACGTCAAGGGGGCTTGCGATATGAGCAGCAAGCTCGGCAACGCTCGGACGAGCCATCAACGTTCCCACGCCCACTCCGACGCCGAGTTCGTGTTCTACTTCGCCCACTAAACGCATGGCACGCAACGAGTCTCCACCGAGGTCGAAGAAGCTCTCTTCCGGATCGACGGTGTCGACACCGAGAACATGCGCGAAGACCTGGCACAGTTGCCTTTCGGTCTCGGTGTGAGGTTCGCGCGCCGCTGCCCGGGTCGGCGGCGCGGGCAAGGCCGCTCGATCCAGCTTTCCGTTGGGTGTCAGCGGAATCGAAGCGACGGTGACGATATCCGACGGAACCAGGTGCGCCGGTACACGTTCCCGCATGACCGCCCTGAGGTCTCCCGGTGCACAACCCGTTTCGGGAATCACGTAGCCGATCAGCCGTGGCGCTGAACCGTTGTCACGCCGAACGGTCGCCGCGGCGCGAAGCACTCCGGGGCACGCTGCCAGTGCAGATTCCACTTCTCCCAGCTCGATCCGGATTCCTCGGATCTTCACCTGATGGTCTGCGCGTCCGAGGTATTCGAGTTCGCCGTCGCGCCGTCGACGCACCACGTCACCGGTCCGGTACATGCGCCCGCCGACGCTGAAAGGGTCGGCGACAAATACCGACGACGTCAGAGCGGTCCGATCGAGGTAGCCCATCGCTGTTCCGTCACCGGACATGTACAACTCCCCCGCCGCCCCTAGCGGGACTTCGCGCAGGCCTGAATCAAGCACCCGCGCCGACG
This sequence comes from Rhodococcus globerulus, assembly GCF_019334125.1. NCBI lineage: Bacteria > Bacillati > Actinomycetota > Actinomycetes > Mycobacteriales > Nocardiaceae > Rhodococcus > Rhodococcus globerulus. The sequence continues at coordinate 229,625 of NZ_CP079698.1, read as the reverse complement.
CATTGAGGATCGGCCGCCCCAAGCACGGAGTGTCACTTGCCCGAACTGGCGAGCCCATCGCATTGATCGTGAACTCGGTGGGGCCGTACAGGTCGTAGCCGTCGACGCCGTCCTGATCACGCAACCGCGACCACAATTCCGCGGGAACCGCTTCGCCGCCGAGCATGACCAGCGCCGGAGTGTGATCACCGTCGAGAAGTCCGGCCGCCGTCAATTCCCGTGCATACGAGGGCGTCACGTTCACCACATCGATGCCGACGGACTGGTAGTGCTTGACCAACGACACCGGATCCAGCCGCGCCTGCTCGTCGATCACATGAACCTCATGACCGGCGAGGAGCCAGAACAGTTCTTCCCACGACATGTCGAAGGAGAAGGACACCGTGTGCGCGATACGCAATCGTCGCCCGGCAGCGCTGTTTTCGGTCGGCGTGAAGATTTCGGCCTTGTGGTTGTGGTACATCGTGGTCAGGCCGCGGTGGCCCACCACGACGCCCTTTGGTTTGCCCGTGCTGCCCGACGTGTAGATCACGTAGGCAGGCTGATCCGCCGATGTCGGACCGCCTACCGCTGCATCGGCAACAGTGGGTGTCTCGGCGCGGCCGTCAAGAATGTCAACGATGCTCGGCAGGTCGATGACAATGCTTGTCCGACCCTCGGCAGCGACGAGATCGTGTTGATCGGCGGTGGTGATCACCACGGCCGCATTGCTGTCTTCGATCAACTCCCGCAGCCTGGCGGCGGGATGCGCCAGATCCAACGGAAGGTAGGCAGCTCCGGCTCGCATGACGGCAAAGATCGCCACCACGTGATCCGCTGTCCGCGGAAGTGCAAGCGCAACAACGCCGGACGGCCCAGCGCCGGACGATGCAAGTATTCGCGCCAACCGATCAACTCGCGTATTCATCTGCGCAGCGCTCAACGTCACATCGCCGAATACGAGTGCGGTGTCGTCCGGTGTCGCCAACGCTCGTTCTCGCAGCAACGCGTCGACGCTGCCGCCCGGCTCTCCGGGAAGGGGCATAGTGACGTGCTGCGACACGAACTCGGTGGGCGTCTGGGCGCGCGGAACCGCCGTGTCGGCCACTGTCGCCGCCTCGGAACGCGCCATCAGTTCGAGGATGGCTTCGGTACGAGCCAGAACGTCGTGCGCCACATCGCCCGGAACCAGATCCGGCCGGTTCTCGAGAACAAGCGCCATCGACGCGTCACCCCCACCGGGATCAACATCGAGTGTGAGCGCGTAGTGGGTGCCGTCCACCGCGTCGAATCCGACGATTCCACTGCGCCCGAACGTGTCCTGGCGTGCCTGTTCGTCGCGAGGGGTATTACGGAAAACGTAGAGCGTGTCGAACAGTGCGGCAAATCCGGCCGCGCGCTGAACGTCGCCGAGACCCACATGGTGATGTTCGAGGAGTGAACCCTGCTCGCGGAACAACCGTCCGAGGAGGTCGGAGATCCGCTCCCCGGGGCGAACATTCATGCGCACCGGAATGGTGTTGAGCGCCAGACCCACCATGCGGTCCGCGCCGTCCACCTCAGGCGTACGCCCGGACACCGTCGAACCGAAGACCACGTCGTCACGACCGGTCACTGCTCGCAGCGCCAGTCCCCAGGCCGCGGAGACAACCGTAGACAGGGTCACACCGGTCCTGCGCGCAAGGTCCCGTACGTCACTACTGATGCTCTGTTCCAACACAACTCGCGTGAACACCGGAAGAGGCGCACTACCGCCGGAACCGGTGCCGCCGACAAGCGTCGGCTGTTCGAGGTCTGCCAGATAATTCTTCCACGACGAAAGAGCCTCCGGGCGATCTGCCTCGGCGATCCAGCGCAGGTGATCACGGAAATCCGCCGGGGTTTCCAACGCCGAGTCGAGGTGGACCGGATCTGTGCCGTTCGAACGAGCATATTCGTACAGCGCAAACAGTTCCGCGTACATCAGCGTCTGCGACCAACCGTCGGTCAGCAAGTGATGCTGGGTGAATACGAGATGCGCGCCGCCGCCCGGCAACCACGCCAGAACCATTCGGATCAGCGGTGGAGCGCTCAGATCGAAGACGGTGGCGAACTCTTCTTCGTCGAGTGCCTGTACTGCACCCTCGATCTCGCCGACCGGAGTAGTGCTCAGGTCAACTTCCCGGAAAGGCATGCAGGCTGCTAGCGGAACAAACTGAACCGGAGCGTCGAACCCGGCGTGAGTGAAGCCGGCACGCAGGTTCGGGTAGCGGCGCAGAAGTGCATCACCCGCCGCGCGCAGCGCAGAAATGTCCACATCGGCCTCCGCCGAGAACGTGAATTTCGGCTGCATGTGGTAGACGTCAGTGCCGCCGGCACCGTCGAGTACCGATTGGAAGTACATGCCTTCCTGCAACGGACCGAGAGGCAACACATCCCGCCAACCCGGACTGAGAATGTCGAGACGTATCCGCCGATCGGAGTCGACGGTCACCAAGGGGTGCCGCAACCGATCCGGCGCCGTTTCGGGAAGCGCCTTGCGGTCGACTTTTCCGTTGAGCGTCAACGGAAGCGCATCCAGCACCGTCAGTGTCTGCGGCACCATGTGTTCGGGAAGCAGCAGCGCAACTTCCTTGCGAACCAAAGCCGAATCGAGGCCGGTACCGACTTCAGCCACCACGTATCCGTGCAGACTTCCGATGCCTGCCGCATCTACTCGGACGGTGGCTGCCGCTCGAGATACACCACTCACACCGCAGAGCGCGCCCTCGACCTCACCGAGTTCGATACGGAACCCGCGGACCTTCACCTGATCGTCCGCACGTCGCAAGAAATGCAACACACCGTTCCTGCGTCGAACCAGATCACCCGTGCGGTACAGGCGGGCGCCCGGCACGCTCGGATCCGCCACAAACCTGGTGACCGTCAGATCGGGTCGGTTCAAGTATCCGCGTACCACCTGCGAACCGCCCAGGTACAGCTCGCCTGCAACACCTTCCGGAACGTTCCGCAGATCGTCGTCGAGTACCCGTGCGTGGACGTCGGTCCATGGTCGCCCGATCGTGACCCGATCATCGCGATCGAGTACCGCCGATGTCGCCCACACTGTCGCTTCCGTGGGTCCGTACACGTTGCGCACCGAGGGGCAGAATGTCACCAGATCATCGGCCAGGTCTTGCGGAAGTGCTTCTCCACCCACCAACGCTCGAACCTGGAGAAGGCGATGCGCATTCTCGTGTTCCGTGACAACTCGCCACAGCGACGGAGTTGCCTGCATGACGGTGGCACGGCTTTGCGTGATCAACTCGAGCAGGGCATCCGGATCACGGACCGTCCCCCGATCGGCGAGCACAACGGTGGCACCGGCAGCCAGCGGACACAACAATTCCAGCGCGGCGATATCGAACGACACCGTCGTCACCGCAAGAATGCGATCGCCTGGCCTGATCCACTGATCGCCGATCACAGTCTCGGCGAACGCCGCGAGATTGGCAGTGCTGACCATCACTCCCTTGGGTCGACCCGTCGAACCCGAGGTGTGGATGACGTAGGCAAGGTGCTCACCGGCCGGTCGCGGTTCTGCAAGAACAACATCCGAACTCGTCTGTGCTGCGTCCACGAGCACCACCGCCGGCGCAGTCGAAGGAAGTTGCCCTGCCACATCGGAACTCGTCAGAACACAAACAGGTGCCGCGTCCTCGATCATGAATTCGAGCCGCTCGGCCGGATAATCGACATCGAGTGGCAGGTACACCGCGCCGACACGCAGAACAGCCAGCAGTGCTGCGACCAGGTCCACGGATCGGTCAAGGGCAACGGCAACAACCTGCTCCGGCCCGGCACCGGCGGCAACAAGTTCGCGCGCCAATTCGTCCACCCGGCGCGATAATTGGAGGTAGGTGAGCGTCGACTCGCCGGAGATCAGCGCGATGACGTCGGGTACTGCGACGACATTCCGCTCGAACAGGATCGATATTCCCGCTGGAGCGTCAACTCGCCGCGGTGGGTCGTTATGCGGACGAGCCACTGTCGGCAGCAATTCGGGAACGGGAAGGTCCCCGTGCCGGGCGCCGCGCTCGAGTACCGAGATCACGGTATCGAGGAGGGCGTCCGCGGTCGATCCGTCGTACACCTCGGCATTGACGGTCAGGTGAATCTCGGAACCAACGCGCACAAACTCGAGATCGACAACTGCGTCGGCATGCCCCACGCGAGCGGCACCCAGACTTGCCCGTGAACGATCCAGGAGGTTCGCGAGTCGATCGAGACTCACGTCGGAATGCAGACCGGCGCCGGACATGGCGTTCTCGACCCGGTCCACGACCTGGGTAAAGGTCGGTCGGCCGCTCAGATCGACCCGGATGATCGACTCCGCTTCGGCGTCGACCAATCCGACCGCTATGTCGCGGCCGGCACCGAAGGTACTCAGCGCGGCGGCAACTGCAGCGAGCAGCATCGAATCCCGGTCGACGGTTTCGCCCAGCTGCCGAATGTACGTGTGGGCACGGTACGCCGGAGACGGAGTTCGATCGTAGGGAAGATCCACGTCGAGCGGCAGACCGCCGAGCACCTGAACCCAGTACTCTTCGTCGTCAGGATTTCCCGGCTCGGCGCCGCCGCGCGGCGCCTCGCTCTGATCCCCGACACCATCCACGGGCGCTGCCACGGTCGAGTCCAGCTCGAGCGCACCGAACTTCGTGTTGTCAATCCGCGCGACGCCGGCCAGCCCCAACGGGGTCGGCGTATCGAACACATCCGAAACCGATACGCGTAAGCCCAGCTTGCGCAGGCTTCCCACCAAACGCATAGCGGTCAGCGAATGACCGCCGAGGGCAAAGAAGTTATCAGCCGGGTTCACTACGGGAAGATCCAACACCGTTGCAGCGCAACGGCACAGTGCGTCCACGACGACAGGATCTACGGCGCCAGGCGCTGCCACATCCGACTTGATCGGCGCCGGGGATGGTCTGCGCATCGAAACGCGCTTCACGACGTCGAGGAGGTCCCCCGCGGGCAACGACGGCGAATGAACAACACCGCCCAGAATCTCACCCAATCGCGTCACCACCCGCGCAGCGGTGTCTGCGGGAATGGCAACAGGATCGTGGTAGAGCACAAGATCGAGGCCCAGGCTCGGCGGTGCCATCAGCGTCATCGGGTAGTGCGTGACACCACGGTTCGTGAAGCTACTGACGCGCAGCTCGTGCGAGCTGGGCTGGCCGGCTCCGGAATTCGGGAAATTCTCGAAAACGAGAAGTGTGTCGAACAGTTGCCCGATTCCCGCGATTCGCTCGATCTCCGCCAGGCTGGCGTGCTCGACGTCCTGCATATCGAATTGTGCGTTCTGCAAACCGGCAAACTGCTCGAGAAGAGGAACGTCGGTAGCGATGTCGAACCGCGCTGGAATCGTGTTGCTGAACAATCCGACCATAGCTTCCACACCGGAAAGATCGGCGGGACGACCGGAGACTGTCGCTCCGAAAACAACGTCCCACTGCCCGGTCAGCTCGGCAAGGACTGCAGCCCAGGCCCCTTGGACCAGGGTGTTGACAGTCAACCCGCGGGCGCGTCCGAGTTCGATCAACGCCGAGGCGTCCGTGTCCGACAGCGGTACCGGAACCTGCACCGGCACGCCTCGTTCCGACTGTCCGTCAGCAACGAGCGTCGGAGTGGTCAGCCCACGCAGACGCTTGCTCCACGCTGCCCGTTGCGCATCCTCGTCGCGGTCGGCGATCCACGCCAGGTAGTCGCCGTACGGAGTCGGCGCCGGCAGACCGGCGTCACCGTCGTGGTAAACGTTCATCAATTCACGCAGGACGATGGGCGTGGACCAGCCGTCGGTGAGCAGGTGATGCGCATTGAGGATCAGCCGATGGACATCACCGGGTAGACGAATCAGTAGGGCGCGCAGCAGCGGAGGAAGTCCGACGTCGAAGATGTGCTCGGCAGCCTCGTCCTCCAGGCGCTGCGCCGAACGCAGTGCTGCCGCCTTCGGTACCGCCGTCAGATCGACCGATCGCCAGGCGACCTTGGCCGAACGCGGAATTGCCTGCACCGGCCGATCGAACTGTTCGTAGTGGAACGCCGCGCGCAGGTTCGGATGCCGGTCGATGACCGTCTCGAATGCTTCGGCCAGCCGCGCGTCGTCCAGCGGTCCGGTGAGATCAAAACGAGCAGTGAGAGTGTAGACGTCCGCAACGCCATCTCGAACGGCGTGGAACAGCAACCCTTCCTGCAACGGGGACAACGGAAGAAGATCGGCGAGCGGGCCGTGAACCGACTCCAGTTCATTGATGCCGTCCTGATCGACCCAATGAGCCGAGCAGTCGGAGGGGGTCAACCCGCCGGCGCACAGCGCTGCATGCGCGGTGAGCGCCGCTAGAGCTTCGTCCCAATGTCCGTGCAGTTCATCGACGATCGCGGCGTCCAGCACCCGGCCCGCTGCCGTCCACTCGACAGCCAATTGGGGGTCACCGTCTTCGCGAACAAACGCATTGAGCGCCAACACTTCCGACATCGCCTTGGATGCCGGTTCGATCACGGAGAACGCGTCATGCTCGGGTAGCCTCCACCCGGTTCCCGGCAACGACGGGAAGCGTCCCAGATAGTTGAGCAGAAGTTCAGGCTCAACGACGTCGGAGAATTCCGGCGCCGCAACGGGATCGAGGTAGCGAAGTACCCCGTAGCCGACGCCCCCGCCCGGAACAGCGCGCTTCGCCTCCTTGACGCTACGCAGCAGAGCTCCGGCCGCCGCGCCACCGCTCAGAGCGTCGGTCAGTGCGTCGCGGCTCGAAATCGCGCCGGTGGGCACCGATACCGGGAACTCGCTGGTGAACCAGCCGACCGTTCCGGCGAAGTCGGTGTCTTCGGTCAGCGGATCACGACCGTGTCCTTCGACGGTCACCGTCTGCGTGTGACCCAATTCGTGCCCACGACTGTTCTGCCACGAACGCAACGCCAACATCAACGCTGCCAGCAATACCTCGTCTACCCGCGCTCGGTACGCCGCAGGAAGCGTGGCCAGAACCGCTTCGGTCACTGCTGCCGACGCTACGGTTGTGGTGCGGGCCGCGGTACTCACGGTGTCCGTCGTGGGGTCGAGTCGACGAGCGCCGATCGGAGCAGCGCTCCCACTGCCGATTGCCGTGATGCCGGCGGCGGTCTTCCAGTAGTCGAGTTCGGATCGCAGTGTGCCCGAAGCCCCGAACTCCGCGAGCACGCCCGCGTGCCGACGCCACGAACTACCTGAGACACCCAGCGTGGCGGATCGACGTTCGCGCGCAGCATCGGTTGCCTCGTGCAGATCGGGAAGCAGAATCCGCCAGGAAACGCCGTCGACGATCAAGTGGTGCGCAATGACGATCAACTGATCCGGGTGACCGGTTGGGGTTCGCAGCAACACTACGCGCAGGAGATTGCCTGCACGCGGATCGAGTTGCGCCGCAGCTTCTTCGGCGGTGCGCTGGATCAGTTCAGTGTCAGCACTTCCCGCGATCTCACTCACGAGCCCCTCTGCGCGCACGGCACCCGAGTCACGAACGATCAATTCGGTGGCGGCGCCGCCAGTTCCCCGTCGCAGTAGAAGTCGCAGTGCATCGTGGCGATCGAGGATCGTCTGGACCCCTGATCGGATGTCGTCGAACGCGACCATCTCGTCGATACGCACAGCGGTCCACTGTGCGTAACCGGCAATGGACTCGTCGGTGGGGTTCTTGTCGGTCAATGCGCGCACGATCGGTGGTGCGATCACTGAGCCGGTCGCTACGTCGACTACAGCAGCGGCGCGGTTGTCATCGTCGGCGACCTCGCGGGCCGCCGCTGCGATGGTCCCCAAATCGCGCTGCGCCAAAAGCTCTTTCGGAGCAATGAGCACTCCGCGCACACGTAGCCGACTACTGACGCTGATGGCGGTGATGCTGTCACCACCGAGACCGAAGAAGTCCTCGTCGACACCAACTCGGTCCCGTCCCAGAACCTCCGCCACCACAGCACAGAGGATCTGCTCGCGGGGTGTGGATGCGGCACGACCTTCTGATTCCAGAACCGGAGCGGGTAGCGCCGCGCGATCAAGTTTTCCGTTGACAGTCACGGGAAGTTCAGTCAAGACAACAACAACCGAAGGCACCAGGTGATCCGGCACTCGCGTCGCAAGATCACGGCGCAGTTCGTCCTGCGGCGGCAAAGTAGCACCGGCCACAGCCACGACGTAACCCACCAAACTGGGGCGTCCACCGTCGGTGCGAATGACGGCTGCGGCCGCGCCGATGCCGGGCACGGCACCCAGAATCGCTTCGACCTCACTGAGTTCGATGCGATGACCACGGATCTTGACCTGCTTGTCGCCGCGGCCGATGAATTCGTATCCGCGGCCAGGCACCCAACGGGCCAGGTCGCCGGCCCGGTACATGCGGTCACCGGGAGCCCCGAAGGGGTCGGCAACAAATCGTTCAGCGGTCGCGGCTTCCCGCCCGAGATATCCCCTGGCCAACTGAGGACCGGCCAGATAGAGCTCTCCGCGCTCGCCGTCGGCAACCGGCTTCAACGCGCTGTCGAGGAGATACGCGCGAGTTCCCGCGAGCGGGTAGCCAATTCGGGGTTCGGCGCCGTGGACGGAAGTAGCAATCGCGTCGACGGTTGCTTCCGTGGGTCCGTACAGGTTCTGGGCCGGCACGTTCGCAGCGATGATCGCATCCCACAGCGCAGGCGGCGCGGCCTCACCGCCGACAACCAACAACGCAAGTGGGTGTGCGCCCGTCAACAATCCACTGTCGACCAGTGCCGTAGCCATCGAGGGGGTGGTGTCGACGACATCGATCCGATCGCGCGCGAACGCGGAAACCAGTGCGTCGGCGTCCTTCTGAAGCTCTTCGTCGTACACATGCACTCGATGCCCACACAGCATCCACAGCAGCTGGTCGAGGGATGCGTCGAAGGCAAACGAGGCCGTATGAGCGGTGTGCAGTTGTCGCCCGCCCACTCGGTTCGCAGCGTCACGGTAGATCGTCGCACTGTGGTGGTGTAGCAAATGCGCGAGTCCGCCGCTTCGCACCAGAACGCCTTTGGGTGTCCCCGTCGATCCGGATGTGTAGATGACGTAGGCGAGGTGGTCTGCGTGACGCGGAGCAGCCAGTTCACTCGCGGAGATAGGTAGATCGGAGTAACGCGTGAGTTCGTCGCGGAGCGTTTCGGACTCCACGACTACTGGATCCGGCCGGGAATCCCCCGAAAGTTGCTCCGCCAGTGCACCAGTGGTCAGCACAACCTTGGGCTGAGCGTCGTCGATCAGAGCCCGCAGGCGCTCTACCGGATGCTCCGGATCCAATGCCACGTACGCGGCCCCGGCTTGGAGCGTCGCGAGCAGTGCAACAACCATGTCGGCTGTGCGCGGTATTGCGATCCCGACTATGTCGTCAGGTCCGACGCTCCGGGCTCGCAACGCGCGCGCCAGTCGGTAGACGCGAGCGCCCAGCTCGCCGCCGGTCAGAGAATCGTCGCCGCACACCAGGACCGTGGCCTCTAACTGTTGGGCGACAACACGATCGAACACATCTGCAACCTGCTCGATCCGGCCGGCGCTCGGCGCGCTCTCACGGTCGACCAGAATCCGGTCGGCCTCGGCGACGGAGAGTACGTCCACCTGCCCGACAGCCGGATCGTCCTCCCCGACCATCGCGTCGATGATGCTGACAAATCCCGCGAGGCGTCGTTCCACGGATTCACGAGTGTTGGTGCGGGCGTCCACCTCGAACCCGAGGAGCACCTCACCGTCGGCAATGGGTGTAACAGTCAAGCCGAGGTCTTCCGGCGGACCGCCTGCAACGTTGCGCAGCACGCCCACAGCACCTGCGAAGTCCAATGCGAAGTCGAATGCCTTGAGATTGATACCGATTCCGTGAAGCAACGCACCGCTGCCGGCCACCGCGAGATCGCGGGCCAGGTTCTCTCCGCGGTATCGCTGATGAGCACGCATGCTCTTCATCGACGCCGCGACCTGCTTGCTGAGGTCGCCGAGTCGGTCACCGCTGCGGACCGTCAGGCGCAGTGGCAGCACATTGACAGCCATCGCGGGAGTCCGGAGCGCCGTGCGACCGACCCGAGCCATCAGCGGCATCGCGATGACAACGTCCGACTCACCCAGCAGGCGATGCAAGAATGCTCCGTAGCAGGCAATAAGACCTTCGGCCCAGGTCGTACCCGTTGTGGCCGCCACTGCCTTGAGCTTGGCCAGGGTGTCGGCAGACATCACACTGCGGACCGCAACGGTTCGCTCGGCGGGACCGGCAACCTGCCTGCCTCGACCGTCAAACGGCGGCAACGGGGTAAGGGCGTCACGCCAGTAGTCGCGGTCTTCGGCAAACTGCTCACCGCCGCGGTACTCCTCGTCCTCGGCAATCAGTTGCTCGATCGAGCCGAATCGTGTTGGTGCTACCTCACTTCCGCGCACGAGCGCGGTGTAATGGTCGGCCACGCGGCGCGAGATCATTGCCGCGCTGTATCCGTCGACGATCAGGTGGTGATAGAGCTGGATGCACCAGACTTCGCGATCGGTGAGCCTGATCAGCGAGTACGTGTACAGCGGGCGTTCCACCATCGCCCGGCAGTACTCCGACGCCCGGCCTCGTTCGGCGTCGACGAGGGCGTGCGCAACCGCAACCGGGTCACGCTCCGCCCGCAGGTCGACTATCGGGATGTCACCGACGGGAGCGTCGGAAATGATCTGTCGAGGTCCGTCAGGCGTCTCGATCATGTGCAGCCGCATGGTCTCGGCCTCGCCGATCGTCGCCCGGATGGCATCTGCCAGAAGTGCGGTATCGATCGCGTCGTCGCCGACAATCTCGAGCACCTCGCCGACGAGATAACTCCGCGATTCCGGATCAAGTCTCTGCGCGTTCCAGATTCCGAGCTGAGCTCCTGTCAGTGCAAGCAAATTCTCGCTTGCCTCGATGGAGTTCGAACCTGGAAAAACGCTCACACTGATCCTTTCGCCGCGGACGTGCCACGCAAGGGTGGCCTAACCTCATTTTGGGCAGCCTAAACTAAATATGCGGCAAAGTGGAAGACTCACTCAGGGCAATTTTCGCGACCACTGCCAGGTCGACGCTTTCCGACAATTACCGCAGGTGAAATACCGAATCTTATTGAAAGAACAACTACTTCATTTCCGACAACACCGCTGCTGTATCAAAATGTGGGATCGAACCCGAAACGGAATGCGTCAGCCCATCACGGTGGCAGCGACGGTTCCGCCCAATTCGTAGCACTGCTCACGAACGTTTTTGTCCACGGGCACAATCACTTCGAGCGGCTCGGCCACCGGAACCAAACCGAGACCGGTTGCCAGTGCCCGCACCGACGACACAGCACCGGCAGTGTCATTGTTTCCGTGCACCCATAACCCATATGGACGCTCGGACACCGCACCCAAGCATTGGTAATAGGTAGTGTCGAAAAAGTACTTCAATGCCCCGGACATATAGCCGAAGTTCGCGGTGGTTCCGAAAATATATCCGTCAGCACCGAGTACGTCGGGCACGGTCGCTGCCAATGCCGGGACAGCAATAATTTCGACGCCCTCAATCTCTGGATCATGCGCGCCTGCCAGCACGGCATCAAGCAATTCATGCGTCGCGGGCGAGGGCGAATGGTGAACCACCAACAAAGTCTTCACGTCCACGAGAATACGACGCGCTTACCGCAGGCAAGGCCGCTTACCGCGAGCAGAGAACCGCAACCCATGCATTGACGGTCTGCTCTTCCGCCAACTCGGCAAAATCTGCATCCGCTCCGTCGGCGCGCCACTGTTCGACCAGCATCATGAGCCGCACCGAGTCCAGGCCCTCATCGGTCAGATCCGTGTCGTCGCCGAGTTGTTCTGCCCTCATCGACAGAACTTCGGCAACGTCACGCACAATCCGGGCCCGGTCCACAGTGCTGCTCATCGATCTCCTCGTATAGTACGAATACGGAATGACTTTAGGCCAGCCTAACCATATTGGTACGTTGGTACCCAACTTGAAACTGGACACACAAATCTCGCACAACTAAGGCTAGCCTCAACATAGCAATAGTTCCGGACAATCTGGAAGGGCGTCCATGTTTGCACTGGCCGAAGTCGCCGAATACCCGTTGCACACCAACCGATCTGACAACGGAGCGGATTCAGTTTTCCTGCTCTCCCGCAGGCAGACCTCGGTTCAGACCTCCGGAGTGGTGGAAGAATTCGACTCGGCGTTCGACGCTGTAGAGGGACTCAAGACAGGGCGGATCGACTCGGTTGTGGGCGCCCTCCCCTTCGCTCCCTCAACACCGTGCGCGCTCACCGCGCCGCTGAGTTTCACTCGAACGAGGGGTGATCTACATCACTCCGGTGCGGTGAATCTTCCCTCCGCGAAAGTTGCCGGATGCGAACCAAGCCCTCTCGAGCACACCCGGCGCGTTCGCGGTGCGATCACGCGACTGCAGGCAGGCGAACTGGACAAGGTTGTTCTCGCACGCACGCTCGCGATCGCAACCGAATCGCCGATCTCGCCCACAGCACTCACGAGAAAATTGATCTCGCTCGATCACTCGCACAACGGGTTCTGCGTAGACCTCTCCCCCGCCGGCGGGAAATACCGCGGGCGCGCTTTGGTCGGTTCAACGCCGGAAGTCCTGATCGAACGCCGCGGGGACATCGTCACCTGCCACCCGCTCGCAGGTTCGATTGCACGACACCCTGATTCGAAGCAAGACGAAGCACACGCCCAGGAACTCCTGGCGTCCACCAAGGATTTGTCCGAGCACAAATTTGTCGTCGATTCGATCAGCGCGGTTCTCGGACCGCTGTGCCGATCATTCTCAGCGCCAAGCACTCCCGAACTGCTCCGCACGCCTCAACTCTGGCACCTCGGAACCAAGATCGAAGGGGTACTGGCCGACCCGAACACAACGGCACTGGAGCTCGCGCTTGCACTGCACCCCACTCCGGCGATCTGCGGAACACCGACCGATGCCGCTCGCGATCACATCACCGGGACCGAGGACGATCGTGGCTTTTACGCAGGTGCCATCGGATGGTGCGATCGGACGGGCGACGGCGAATGGATGGTTGCCATCCGATGCGCCGAGATCGCGGCCGACGGCCTCTCGGCGAAGGCCTATGCCGGTGGTGGAATCGTCGCGTCGTCGGATCCCGATACGGAATTGCGTGAAACCAGTACCAAGTTCCGAACGATTCTCAGCGCATTCGATCTTGCCGAAGATCTTGCCGAATAGTGGCTCACTACCGGTCGATGCACTCATTTTGACACCAACAGGTCGGGCGTTCAGTACCGTTTTGGGCGATACATCCTAATTCGTCTCTGGCTTCTCGCCTGGAGGGTTCCCTGTGAATCGAATGCGCGCCTCAACCCGCCACGCTGCGATGGTCGCCGGCGCAGTGACTATCCTCGTCACCGAGATTCAGTTCGGAACCGTATCTGCGCAGCAGGTATCTCCAACCTTCGAGGTGTTGTGCACCCCGACTGACACCGGCCTCACCGAACTGTCCGGGTTGGCGGATACGTCCACCGGAATGTACGCCATCGGCGACAGCGGGGCAGACAACCGGATTGCCGAACTCGACGCAGGCTGCCACGTCACTCGCTGGATACCGGTGGGGACTGAGACCTACGATGTCGAAGATCTCGACTGCACTACCGACGGCACTCTGTGGCTTGCCGACATCGGGGACAACAACAAGGTTCGTACGTCCGTGGCGCTGATCGGATTCGATCCGTCGGGCGCGGAAGCTGCCACACCACGTGTGCTGACCTATCCCGACGGCGCACATGACGCCGAGACCTTGCTCATCTCGCATGACGGGCTGCCCGTCATCGTGACGAAGGACTATCTCGGGTCGAGCGATATCTACGCACCGGAGGGTAATCAGAATGTGCATGACCTGAGCACGACTGTCCCGACACAACTGAACAAGGTCGGACACCTGCAATTCTCGCCGACCACAACTCCCGGCGGTCCGGTCGACGGAGCGGGAAAAATGGCCGTCACCGGCGGCGCAGTCAGCACCGACGGCACGGTGGTCGCTCTGCGCACGTACACCGATATCTACCTGTATTCCGCCCCCGACGGTGACGTAGTCAAAGCCCTGTCCACCAGAGCGATTCGGGTTCCGCTCCCGAACGAACCACAGGGCGAGGCAATTACATTCAACAACGACGGAGATCTGATCAGCGGATCCGAGGCCTACCCGGGGCCACTGCCACCACTGCTCATCCTTCGCGGAGCAACCGCCCTTGCCGTGGCGGGAGGCTCGGCGGGACCCCTGGGCTCAACGGGTTCGTAGACTCGGGGTCAATCCGCGGGACCGCTATCATCGCGGGGTGAATACACGAATTCGGATGAGCGGCGCTGCCATTGCACTGGTATGCACCGTTGCCCTCGGGGCAGCGGGCTGCACCCACGTAGTCAATGGCGCGCCGCTCCCCGATGCGTTTGTTCCGAGCGCCGACAACCCTGATCCGTCGGAAGCGATCGACGGGGTTGTGTATGTCGAATACCCAACGGCACTTCACGTCCAGCCCAATGAGCGTGTGGCATACACACATTCACCACCGTTCGGCGGGCGGCACGACGGGGTATGGGCTAAATGCACCGGAATTGTGTATCCACAGGCGATCCGAACCGAAAATGCCGTTCATTCACTCGAACACGGCGCGGTCTGGATCACGTACAACCCTGACCTTGTTTCAGCCGGCGACGTCGAGCTCCTCGCTGGAAGGGTCAGCGGAAACAGCCATATGCTGATGTCACCGTATCCAACGCTCGACGCGCCGATCTCGTTGCAGTCGTGGGGACATCAACTCGAACTCGACCAAGCATCCGACATCCGAATCGATCAGTTCATCTCGGCGCTTCGACTCAATCCCGCGACGTATCCCGAAGTGGGAGCGACGTGTTCGATTCCGCCGTTGAGCTTCGACCCGGACAACCCGCCGCCGTTCGACCCCACCACTCCGGATCCGGCGTCCCCCACCACCGTTCCGGAGTAGACGGGTCTACTTGCCGCGCTCGCGTCGTTCCAATTCCACTGCCCGGCGCATGGTTTCGCGGGCGCGGCTTCGGTCACCCGCGTAGTCGTAGGCGCGGGCAAGACGGAAGTTCTGCTTCCAGTTGTCGGGATCAGCTTCCCAATCAACTTTGACCGTCGCGAACAACTCGTCGGCTGCAGCGCGCTCGATCCGGCCCGACGGCAATTTCGGGAGCGTCGACGCGTCGACGGCCAAGCCTTCGTCGTGGATCTGCTGAGCCAGGCGCTGATGGGTGAATCCCGCTCGCAATGTTGCGATCACCAGCCACAGTCCCAGGAACGGCAGGATGAGCACACCGATTCCCAGGCCGATGGCCACGCCGCCGCCGTCTTGGATGAGCTGAATTCCGCGTTGGCCCAGCAGCACGAAGTACACCGCCAAGGCAATACAGATCGCCGTGATCAAGATGAGCGTGCGGGTGGTTTTGTTGTTCATGTTCTTGGTACTCACAGGCCCGTAGTGCTCACAAATCCAGGAACGAATCGATACCGACGGTAAGGCCGGGGCGAGACGCGATCTGGCGAACGCCGAGCAGGACGCCCGGTGCAAAGGAGTTTCGGTCGATGGAATCGTGACGGATGGTGAGCGTCTCGCCCTGCGTGCCCAGAATGACCTCCTGGTGCGCGACCATCCCGGCCATGCGCACCGAATGCACGCGCACACCGTCGACATCGGCGCCGCGGGCACCGTCGAGTTCAGTGGTCGTGGCGTCAGGACTGGGACCGACACCAGCTTCGGCGCGCGCCGCGGCGATCATCGCCGCAGTGCGGTACGCGGTGCCGGACGGCGCGTCAGCCTTGTGGGGATGGTGCAGTTCGATAACTTCGACGGAATCGAAGAACCGAGCTGCGGCAGCCGCGAAGCGCATAGACAGCACAGCACCGATCGCGAAGTTCGGGGCGATCAGGACGCCTGTGGTGGGCTGGGCGTCGACCCACGACTGCACCGCAGCCAGCCGACTCTCGTCGAAACCTGTGGTGCCGACCACGGCGTGAATGCGATTGGCTACGAGAAACTCCAGGTTTCCCATCACGACGTCGGGATGTGTGAAGTCGACCACGACCTGAGTGCGGGTGTCGACAAACGTCTCGATCGGATCGCCGGTATCTACCTGCGCAACCAGTTCCAGATCAGCGGCAGCCTCGACTGCTGCGCAGATTGCCTGGCCGACCTTGCCCTTGGCTCCCAGAACCCCAACCCTGATGGGTGCTGCACTCACGTCTTCCACGCTCCGTCCGATGCATTGTTGTGGGGTAAAGCCTACGCAACCGGGCAGATGGGCTCACCATCAGTGCAACAGGAGTTTCGTCACGACTGGCACACTGGAGTTGGTGAGCAACCGCCCAGAAATTCAGCCAACCGGCAACTTGCGTCCACTCGAGGTGGCGACTGGTGCCGTGATGGCCGGATTCACGGTCGCTCTTTCAGTCATCGCGACAGTTATTCCTCTGGCGAGTGCTCTCCATCTTGTTGCGGCTGTTCCGATGGGCATCGTTGCTCAGCGGTTCAGAATCCGCGCTGTGGTCGCCTCCGGGGTTGCAGCCACCGCAGTCGCGTTTGTTGCCGCCGGCTCCGGTTCTGCCTCAGCCGTTGCGCTGTGCGCCCTACTGGGCGGAATTATCGGCAACGTAAAAAGGCGGGGGCGCGGATTCTTTTCCGCGCTACTGGCGTCGTTCGTTGTCGGGCCGATTCTGGCCCTGTTCTCGATAGTTCTGCTGCTCATTCTCTCGCCGCTACGAAATCTGTTGTTGGATTCACTCGACAACACGGCTCGCGGCGTCGCGGAAATTCTCAGAAGATTTCCGTACTTCATCGGGATCGCAGATGCGATCGAAAGCAGTATCGGAGCCATCATCGATTACTGGTGGCTCTGGATCGCCGCGTCCGCGACGCTGGGCATCATCATCAGCACCGTCGTCTCCTACTTTGTTCTCGGCGCAGTTCTCGATCGGTTGGCCGCACTTCCCACGGTGGATCCGCTGGCCACGACGCCCGACGACCGGTCGATCAACCCGTTGCCGTTGACGCTCGAACACGTCGGCTTCACCTACCCGGGTTCTACGTCGCCGGCGTTGACGGACATCAACTTCTCGATCGACCGCGGCGAATTTGTCACCGTCGTCGGGCACAACGGTTCCGGAAAATCGACCTTGACGCGCCTTCTCGCCGGCCGGGCACCGTCCACCGGACTGCTGGTTCGACCTGGCGCTGCGGGACTCGGCCATCACGACGGTACGGCGGTGGTTTTGCAGCGACCCGAAAGCCAGATCCTCGGAACGCGCGTCGCCGACGACGTGGTGTGGGGCCTGCAACCCGAGCATGTTCCGGACATCGAGGCGCTCTTGACCGAAGTCGGGCTGGGTGGAATGGCGATGCGTGAAACGTCGTCACTCTCGGGTGGCGAGATGCAACGCCTTGCTGTCGCCGCTGCCCTCGCGCGTCGTCCCGCGTTGCTCATCGCCGACGAAGCCACCGCGATGGTCGATCGCACCGGGCGAGAAGAACTAGTGGAACTGCTGGCAGCTCTCCCCCGTCGGCACAATATGGCCGTTGTTCTTGTCACCCATCATCAGGCCGACACCCGCCAAGCAGACCGGGTTATCCAGCTCGAGAACGGCCGGCAGATCGAACATGAGCCGGGCTGGATGGTCGGCACCGGAGCGCCGACGGTTCCCACCTACTGGCCGCGCAGCACCAAAGCCCTGCTCGAAATCAAGAACCTCTCGCACACCTACAACAATCGGACTCCGTGGTCGCGCACCGCGTTGTCCGACGTCAATCTCACCATCGGCTCAGGTGACGGCGTACTGGTCCTGGGCGGCAACGGCTCCGGAAAATCCACACTGGCCTGGATCATGGCCGGATTAACGGTACCCACGTCGGGCACGGCGTTGTTCGACGGCAAACCGATTGCCCGGCAGGTGGGTTCGGTGGGCTTGACCTTCCAACACTCGCGGCTGCAACTGCAACGTCGAACCGTATCCGAAGACATCGAGGCCGCCGGTGGGCCCGAAATCGGGTCGACGCAGGTTTCCTGGGCACTCGACGCTGTCGGACTTGATCGTCGCATTGCCAGCCGCAGCATCGATCAACTCAGTGGCGGGCAGATGCGCAGAGTGGTGCTCGCCGGTCTGCTCGTCCGACAGCCCCAGATGCTCATCCTCGACGAACCCCTCGCAGGCCTCGACCCACCCGGGCGAGCGGCCATCATGAATGTCCTGACCTGGATCAGGCGCAACGGCACCGCGCTGGTCGTGATTTCCCATGACGTCGACGGCATGGATGGCGTGTGCAGCAGGACAATTCATCTCGCTGACGGTGTCCTGACCGAAAGTCCCGTCACACTGGAAGAGACCCGGCGATGACCACACTCCTGCGCGAAGTTCCCACCACCTCACCGATCCACCGACTATGGGCCGGCACGAAGATCATTGCCGTGGTTCTCATCAGCCTTGTCATGGTGATCGCGCCGTCGTGGCCGTCCATTGCCGTGATCACCGGACTGCTCGTCATTACTGCCGCGATCGGCCACATTCCACCGACGGCAATCCCGCGCCCACCATGGTGGATATGGCTGCTACTGCTGGGCGGCGCCCTGGTCAATCTCCCGATCGGTCTCGACGCCGTGTACCTCTACCTTCGGGCAGTCACCTTCGGAATCATATTGCTGTGCGCGTCACTGATGTTGGCCTGGACCACCTCGATGAGCGACGTCGCACCCGCACTGGCGACACTCGGACGTCCGCTGCGGTTCCTACGAATCCCGGTGGACGAGTGGGCAACAGCCGCGGCGCTGTGCATTCGCTCACTCCCCCTCCTGATCGAGGAAATGCTCACGCTGGCCGCGGCTCGCCGACTCCGGCCGAAAGGCGTGGTGCACAGCGCGTCCGACAACACGATTATCGATCTGATCACTACCACGATGTCGGTGGCGATCCGGAGATCCGCCGAAATGGGTGAAGCCATCTCCGCACGCGGCGGAACGGGATTGATCGCCGCCTATCCGAAGCGTCCGCGTCGAGCTGATCTGCTGGCGATCATCGTTGTCGTTCTTTCCTGCGCCGGAGCGATCGTACTGACCGTGATCTAGGGCTGTGGTTGTGCAGTGATCCCAGCGCCCATCCAACGGCGCAGGTATTGCCGTAGTTCGTCGTCGCTCCGAGGTGGATTACCGGGGGATATGAAAAACGACTGCATCGTGCGCAGCACGTATTCGACGAGTTCCCGAAGAGCAGCGTCGTCGTAGCCGTACTTCTTCCAATCGACGTCGAATCGGTTGATCATCGCGATTCCGAAGGCCTGAGCCTCATCCGATGTGAGACCGTCGGGGTGAAGGTTCGAGTACGTTCCCGTCAGCAAGATGCCAAGATGTGGGATTCTGCGGACTTCGGTCAGTGTGTAGACAACGCCTTCGGTCATCGCGTCGACGGGATCTTCGATGCCGCTCACATGGGCAGTGAGCCGATCTAGAAATCCGGCGACCGATGCGATTGCCGCTGCGCGCATCAGGGCGTCGGAGTTGGGAAAGTACCGATACACCGTCTGACGGATCACGCCCAGCGACTCCGCGATATCGGCGATGCTGATTGCCGAGCCCGTTCGCCCGATCAAATCGACTGCCGCGGTGACGATTCGACGAGTTGCGTCGTCATCGTCGACTGGCGGATTTCCGCCCCACCCACGTCTTCGCGCCACTGCCTGTATTCCTCACTCGAATCGAGAAACCCAGGCTAACACTGCCAGTCGACACCAATTCTGTGCGCATCACGGAATTGTGACCATACACAAACGCTAATCTGTGTATGGTCACATTCAGAGCGTGGCTATCGGGGCATCCGGGCAGCCACCTACCCGACCGTCCGGAAAGACGAGGTTTCGAGAAGTGACTGATCTACACGTGCGAAAGATGAATTTTGCTTTCGAGGACTACGACGTCCCCTTCCTGTGGAACGAGGAGAATCCGGCCTTCTCGAGCATGGCCAATGCCGTCTCTTTCCTGGCCATCGGTTTCGAGAAGATGATCGTCAAGCTCATCATGCAAACCAAACCGCTGTTGACGGATCGCGCAGTTGCCGAGGAAGCCGACGCGTTCATGCGCCAAGAGGGACAGCATTCCTCGGCGCATCGTCAACACGTCAAAGGCTTGATCAGGCGATATCCCGGCCTGCAGGAAACTCTCGACGACGTGGTCGGCGAGTTCGACAAACTCACTGCAGAAACGTCGGTGAACTACCGACTGGCATACACCGCCGACCTCGAAGCAACCTTCACCTCGGTGTTCAAGCTGATGCTCGACAACGAATCTGCACTTTTCCGCCCCGGCGACGACAGGGTTGCGTCGCTGTTCATCTGGCACTTCGTCGAGGAAGTCGAACACCGAAGTTCCGCCCTCATCATCTTCGACTCCGTCGTCGGCAGCGACCTCTACCGGATGCGTATGGCACCGTCAATTTTCCGGCACGTCATGAAAGTGATCAGGCTGGCCTCCCTGGGCTTCAACAAGCATGTGCCGCGCGAAGATCGGCAGGTCGACGCGATGGCCATGTTCGCGTCGTATCGCAACATGCAGTTTCTTCGCAAGCGTTTACCCGGGCTCGAGGCGCAGGACAACGGTCCGATGTCTCGCGCGTTCGACGTATTGCCGCTCGGCGAGCAACTCACCGCGCTGCGGGGAGTTATCCGCAGCCAACTGCCCAAGCACAACCCCGCCACCGAGAACCTGCCCGCCCTGGCCGACGTGTGGTTCGAACGTTTCGAAGCCGGATACGACGTAACCCGCTGGTATACAGCTGAATCGAACAGCACAGGATCGAAGAGCACAGGGCGGTCGAACAATGGCTGACCTCTGTTCCCCCACTTTCGATCAACTCGCCACGGAACTCGGCTTCTCCTGCGCAGAAGCGGGTGGACTGGTCGAACTCCGCAACCCCTTCGGGCTGGAGAACTGGACTCTGCCGGTTCTCGAGTGGACCATCATCATCGGCTCGGTGCTCGCTCTGGTTCTCGCGATCGTGCGCTTGCGGCGAAACGGCGATCCCACCAATCTCGTACTCTGGTTCGGCGCCACCGCCTATCTGTTCATCATCGAACCGCCGCTGTACTTTCCCGCGGCCTTCGGCATCGAGAAGCACGTGGATACGATGTTCGCGCACAACGTGTTCACTGTCGATTTCCTGTGGGGCAGACTCCCCCTCTACATCATCGCGATCTATCCGCTGATGGCAACGCTGGCCTTCGAAATCGTCAAGATGCTGGGCGTTTTCCGTCGGTACGGGGTGCTCGCCGGCGCAGTCTGCGTGGGCTTCGTTCACCACGCGTTCTACGAGATCTTCGACCATCTCGGACCGCAGCTTCGGTGGTGGGAATGGTCGACGGCAAACCCGATCAACCAACCGATGTTCGACGCCGTCCCACTGCCGAGCGTTGTTGTGTTCGCAGCCTTGTGGCCGATGTCGCTGGCATTCTGCGTCCAGTTCTTCGTTGGCCGCCACGTCGACAACGGCCAACATTTCACCGGACTCCAATTGGTTTGGCGCACAATCGTCATCGGCGTCCTGGCCTCAGTGGGCACGTTCATCCTGCCGTTGCCCGCAACAGTGTTCGGTGCGGGGAGCGACACGGTCCGAGGAGTGCTCTACGCAGCGGAACTGGTGATCCTCTCCGTTGTCGCGATTACGCTGTTGATCCGCCAGTGGACCCGGTTGCGTACGCAGCCGTCTGACGCGCCCCCGTACACCAACAGGTTTGTCCAGTACTACAGCGTGGTGTACCTGTGCATCATGGCCGTTCTCTGGGCCAGCGCCCTACCCGATTTCTTCGGTGCCGTCGACGGTTCGACCAGCAACGGAGACCCGATCGGGAATCTCTGGTACACGCTGGCGTGCTTCGTCGTCGCAATACTCTGTGTCGCTGCAACATTCACCGTGACGCGTCGCAGTGCAGCAGCAGGCGACTCTCCGTCCACCGAAGAGCAACCCGCTCCTCACACCGCATAACTTGGTTGAAAACAGCTCGAGGTGGACGCACCCTACGGCACGCGGTGCGTCCACTTCTCGGTGCTGAACTTGGTCTCCACCAGCTCACGCGCCTGCGCCAACTCTGCCTCGGTGTAGGTACTGGTGCGGGTGTCGTGCTGCGATCGGAAGTAATTCTCGAACGCTGTCAGGATCGCGGCGCGTGTCATTCCGGTCTGAGAGCGGAGCGGGTCCACTCGTTTGGCCGCGCTCTTGGTTCCCTTGTCGGACATCTTCTCTCGGCCGATTCGCAGAACCTGCGTCATCTTCTCCGCGTCGATGTCGTAGGCCATCGTCACGTGATGAACGACTGTGCCGTCGGCGAACCGCTTCTGGGCTGCGCCGGCGATCTTGCCCTTGTCCGAGGCGATGTCGTTGAGCGGTACGTAGCGCGCGGTGATTCCGACTTCGGCAAGCGCGCCCATCACCCACTGGTCCAGGAAGGCGTACGACCGTTCGAAACTCAGCCCCTCCACCAACGACGCGGGTACCACCAACGAATACGTGATGCAGTTACCCGGTTCCATGAACATCGCACCGCCGCCTGAGATCCGGCGCACAACACCGATACCGTGGCGCGCAGCAGCTTCCGAGTCGACTTCATTGCGTACGGATTGGAACGAGCCGATCACGACCAGCGGCGAATCCCAGTCCCAGAAACGCAAAGTGGCCGGACGCTCACCGGACGCCACCTCGCGCGCGATGACCTCGTCCAGCGCAACGTGCATCGCGGGATCGAGGACCGCCGGCGAAATGACGTCGAATGTGTGGTCCGCCCAGCTGGTGGCATGACCGAGCGCGCGGCGAATCGCGATGCCGACCGACTCCGCAGTGAACCCGATCATCGACACGGACTCGTCGAGCGTCGCGATGATGGCGTCCGCCAGCTGTTCCACGTTGGCATCGGCCGGCATACCCGTCAGCGCTCCGTTGATGTCATCCAGCGCGCTGTCCGGCTCGAGGAAAAAATCGCCGGAAACCGCTACGTCGGACAGCTGCCCGTCCTCGACCTCGACATCGACTGCAACGAGCTTGCCACCAGGAACCTTGTACTCTCCGCGCATGTGTTCAGCCTATCCCCGCGGGATCGCCCGTCGGCGCGCGCCGTCGGAGCAGAGGGCAGAGTCACACATCGGATGCCCGGTGAGACAAAGCACCCCACCTGGTCGTGCCACCCGCCGAGCGAAATGATGCCCAGGGTGCGATCATTAGCCCATTCGGCTCGAATCCTGACGAGCCACAACGGAGGTGCACATGAAGGTCCCGGCGTTCCACTCGACGGTTCCTTCCGATCTCGACGTCTACCACGACAACGAGAGCTGCATCCTTGCCGCGCGCATCGACCCTTCGGATCGAAGTGACGGCGTCGACGGTCGCCCGTGGTGCACTGCCTGTGCATCGTTGGACTAGCACCGCCTGACGCGCCTACATTCTGCGCTCCCGCAGTCGCAGGTTGACGATCTCGAGTGCCGCCTCTTCGGCGTGATCCAAGGCCTCGGCTTGCTTCACCGAAATGCTGTCGCACAGCCAATCCCAGTGCAGCGCTACCACGTTCCCTCGCACCGGAGCGGGAGCAAGTGGAATGCCGTCGACGTTCCACCGCACGTGTTCGATCGCCTTCGGACCGCGGGTCAGTCGGTTACCGTCGAACGCGAGCGGCGAGGACTCCACCTCGGCATACTCGTCACCTACTTCACGTACTTCGCCCCACCTGATTCGGCAGTTCTGGAGGATGGACAGTGGCACCGCACCGTGCTTCCGAAGAAGGCGCACCCACGGATACACGGCAAGAACGTGGAAACTGTGATGCGCAAGAGCGCGATCTCGGCCATCGAGATCTGGGAGCAACCCTCCGTCGTTGCGCGTCCCGAATTCATGCCGTAGGTGCGCCACCAACTCTTCCGAGTTCACCGAATCCAGCAGCGACCCACCCAACCAGTAAGCCTCGATCACGCGTGGGTCGAGTGGGTCGTCCACACCCGCTCCCCAGGCCAGTGCCTCGAGATACGGCCACGCACCGTCGAACTGTTGCGCTCGGCCACGGTCCTGCTCTGTCACCGTTCCGGCCGCCTGACGCAAGAGCGCCGACGGATCGTCAGCTCCGCAATACCCCAATTCGTTCGGCGGATATGCGTACCTCGCAAACAGAGCCGGGCCGCTAACGTGAATGCCGGTCATCAACAGATCCGCGGAAGCTGTTCACCAGCAGGGAGATCCACTACCCGATTGCCACCAAGCGCGGTTCGGGCAACCACCATTCCGGAGTGCGCGCTCACGCACTCCCCGATCACCGTTGCCCCCCTTCCCAGCGAGTGTCCACGCATGGCATCGAGCACGAGGTCGACGTCGGTGGGTGCGACAAACGCAACCAATTTGCCTTCGTTGGCCACGTACAGCGGATCCAGACCCAACAATCCACAGGCATCCCGAACGGCGTCGGGAATCGGCAGCTTCCGTTCCACGAGCGCAACACCGACATTCGACGCCTGGGCAATCTCGTTGAGCGTCGCTGCAACTCCGCCGCGCGTCGGGTCGCGAAGGACGTGGATGTCCGCGCCGGTGGCGATCATGTCCGCAACCAGGCCGTTCAGTGCGGCGCAGTCGCTGCGCACCTCGGTTCCGAACTCCAGACCCTCCCGGCAACTCATCACCGCCACGCCGTGAACTCCGATGTCACCACTGACGATCACTGCATCACCGACCTCGGCCCGGTTCGGCCGTATGTCGACACCAGCTGGCACGATGCCGATGCCCGCAGTGTTCACGAAGACTCCGTCGCCGTGACCGGCGTCGACCACCTTGGTGTCGCCGGTCACCAGACGCACTCCGGCTGAGCGAGCCGCGTCGCCAAGCGTGGCCGCCACCGTGGCTATTTCGGCGAGCGGTGTCCCCTCCTCGAGAATGAAGGCGGTCGACATGGCCAGTGGTTGCGCGCCGGCCATGGCAAGATCGTTGACCGTGCCGTTCACGGCCAGA
The DNA here is from genome assembly GCF_019334125.1 of Rhodococcus globerulus. Taxonomy (NCBI): domain Bacteria; kingdom Bacillati; phylum Actinomycetota; class Actinomycetes; order Mycobacteriales; family Nocardiaceae; genus Rhodococcus; species Rhodococcus globerulus. The sequence continues at coordinate 204,610 of NZ_CP079698.1, read as the reverse complement.
TCGCCGATGTTTCCACCCGGAAACACCATCGGTTTGACCACGTACGAGTCCGTCGAGAACGCCACCCGAACGCCGCCGATGTCGAGCACCGCGGAGTCGCCGAGTTCCGCGTCGGCCGCGTCGCCGAATGCGGGTAGGAACAAGTGCTCGATCAGCTCGGCGGACATCGCGCCACCACCGCCGTGTCCCATGACGATGTTCGGCGAATCACGGAGCGGCAGCGGGCAGACCCACGCCCCAGGGTCCACCACCGCACTGTTGTCAGCTCCCATGACCCGCCTCCTGCAGTTCCAAGCGTCGGTACAGGTAGTAGGCGGCGCACGCACCTTCGGACGAGACCATGGTGGCCCCCAACGGATTACGCGGCGTGCACTCCTTCCCGAAGGCAGCGCACTCGTTCGGCTTGATCAAGCCTTGGAGAACTTCTCCGGAACGGCACACCGATGACTCATCGGTGTGAATGTCGGTTACCGAGAATCTTTGTTCCGCATCGAATTCTGCATACTTCGGCGCCAACTGCCAACCGCTGTCCGGGATGGGACCGATACCGCGCCACGTCCGGTCGGATACTACGAACACATCGTCGAGCATCGCCTTGGCTGCCACATTTCCCTGGGCCGTCACAGCCCGGGCATAGGCGTTCTCCACCTCGTGCCTGCCGGTTTCCAACTGCAGCACGGTCTTTCTGATGCCCTCGAGCAAATCGAGGGGTTCGAACCCCGTGACGACGATCGGCACCCGGTACTTCTCTGCCAGAGCGGGGTACTCCGATGTTCCCATCACACTGCACACGTGACCTGCGGCGAGAAACGCCTGCACCCGACACTCCGGGGAGTCCATGATCGCGGCCATCGCGGGCGGGACGAGCACGTGGGAGACAAGTAACGAGAAGTTCTTGATGCCGAGTCGGTGCGCCTGATATACGGTCATCGCGTTTGCGGGCGCAGTGGTTTCGAACCCGATCCCGAAGAACACGACCTCCCGGTCCGGATTCTCCTTCGCGATGGTCAGCGCGTCGAGCGGCGAATAGACCACGCGCACATCACCACCAGCACTCTTGATCCGAAAGAGGTCGGACGCACTACCTGGTACTCGCAACATGTCACCGAACGAGCAGAAGATCACGTCCGGGCGGGCGGCGATCTCGAGCGCTTTGTCGATGATCTCCAGCGGCGTCACACAGACCGGGCACCCCGGCCCGTGAATCATCTCGATCTGCTCGGGCAGCAATTGGTCAATTCCGTGGCGGATGATCGAATGCGTCTGGCCACCACAGACTTCCATGATCGCCCATCGGCGGGTAGCGAGTGTGCGAATCTGATCGAGTAATTTACCGGCCAACTCGGGGTCGGAGAATTCGTCCAGATACTTCATGATTGATTCTCCTTCTGATCGACTCCCAGAGCCTTGGCTGCGCGAGCAAATCCGTCGCCGAACTCCTCGTCGAGCACGCCGAGGTGCTCGAACTCCGCAAGTGTGCGTTGTGCTGATTCCTCGTCGAGCCTCTGAATCGCGAACCCGACGTGAACAACGACGTACTCTCCGACCGCGGCGCCCGGAATGTACTCGAGGCACACCTCTTTGCGGACTCCCCCGAAGTTGACGACGGACATCGTGGTTCCGTCACGATCCTCGAGCGATTCGATACGTCCCGGTACGGCTAAACACATGGCTACCCTCCTGACTTCATCGCGAACTCCCGACCAGCACTTGGCCGTACGCAAGACCACCGTCGTTCGGCGGTAACTCGTGGTGCGTCAGCGGGCGGAATCCAGCGTCTGACAGCAGTACCCGCGCCCGCGCCAGGAGTAACGGATTCTGGAAGACACCGCCACTCAAGGCAACGTCGTCGACGCCGGCTGCGGCGCGCGCTGCCTGCGCCCAGGTCACTACCAAACGCGCAACACTCTCGTGGAAGCGCGCACCGATCACACCTGCCGACACACCGTTCCGTAAGTCGTCAACCACGGAACGTATGACCGGACCGGGATCGGCGATCCACGACCCGCCGGCATCTTCGCGTTCACCGAACACGTAGTACTCACTGCCGCAGTCGATTCCCCGGGATATGCCTTCCAATTCGATTGCTGCCTGAGCCTCGTACTCCACACTTTGGCGGACACCGGCAAGTGCGGCAACGGCATCGAAAAGCCGCCCCATACTGGAAGTCTCCACACAGCCGAATCCCGTCTCCAACTGATGACCGAGGACGGAGCGTTCACGAGCCGGACACGCTGCAACTGGTGGAAGCTCACTGTCCCAGCCGATTCCCGCCGAACGCAGGTGCGACATCGCCATGCGGTACGGACGTTCCACGCCGGCGTCACCGCCCGGCAGCGCTACGTACCCGAGATGCGCTAGACGACGGAAACCTTTGTACGTGGCGAGCAGCATCTCCCCGCCCCACACCGCTCCGTCCGCTCCGTAGCCCGTTCCGTCGAAGGCCATTCCGATAACCGGTTCGGAGCCGTCACAGCCGTTCTCACCCATCACCGCGGCGATATGCGCGTGATGATGTCCCACAGTGCGCACCGGCCGTCCCGCCGCATGCCTTCTGGCCCACGCCGACGAGTGGTACCGGGGATGTTCGTCGCACACAACCTGACTCGGGGTGACGCCGGTAATCGATTCGAAGTGTGTCCGGGCCGCCGCGAACCCGTCCAACACGGCGACATCACCCATGTCTCCGATATGTTGACTCGGCCAGGCGGACGTTCCGTCGGCAATCACGAAGGTGTTCTTCAGATCTGCGCCCACCGCCAGAATCGGTGCGACGTCCAATGGCAGTTCGATCGGCAAAGGTGCATATCCGCGGGAACGGCGAAGCATCACTCGGCGGCCGTCGACTACACGCTGGACGGAATCGTCGCACGGCACCCGAATCGGGCGATCGTGGGTCAGGACACTGTCTGCCAGCGCGGACACTCTTTCCAGATCAGTGCCGCGGAACAGGATTGGTTCACCACCGAGGTTCGCCGACGTCATCACCAGCGCTGTCGGCCCAGCCGCATCACCGGGAAGACCGAGCAGGAGGTTCTGGATCGGGTTGTACGCCAGCATAATTCCGATATCCGGGATTCCCGGCGCGACCGAAGGCGCAAGGTCGTACTTCGACGCCTTGTCCACCAACACGATCGGGCGCGAGCATTCGGTCAGCGCCCGCGACTGCGTCTCGTTGACCCGTCCCACCGCGTACGCACCGTTGATATCTCGCACCATCACGGCAAGCGGCTTACCGCGGCGGCACTTACGAGCTCGTAGTTCCTGTACTGCCGACTCGTTTCGGGCATCACACGCCAGGTGATACCCCCCGATGCCTTTGACTGCAACAATCTTGCCGTCGCGGAAAAACTCTCGCGCCCGGTGTACGGCATTTTCGCCGTTCACGGGCACGGCAGCAGCATCTGCGTCTGTATCGACGAAGGTCAGGGTCGGGCCACACTGCGGACACGCAATCGGCTGCGCATGAAAGCGACGATTACGTGGATCGGCGTACTCGGCCGCGCATTCCGAGCACATCGGAAACCCGCGCATCGTTGTCGCTGCCCGGTCGTACGGAAGTTCCTCGATGATCGTGAACCGTGGACCACAGTTGGTGCACGTGATGAACGGATGCCGATACCGCCTGTTCCCCGGGTCGGCCATCTCGCGCAGGCAATCGTCGCAGGTCGCAACATCAGGCGGTGCCAACGTCCGCCCTGCCGTCGTCGTGTCCGTGTCCACGATCCGAAACCCGGCCCGCCCACACGCCTGAGCAGGCACGCACTCCACCGATTCGATCCTGGCCAACGGCGGCTGGCGCACCCGCAGTACTGTCGCGAACTCCGCGAGCGATAGATCCTCGCCCTCGAGGTCGATCACCACTCCTCGCGGCGAGTTGCCCACCGTGCCCGTCAGCCCCAATTCGGTTGCGAGTGAATACACGAATGGTCTGAATCCGACTCCCTGCACCACCCCCTGAACATGAAGTCGGATGGCGGTGATCATGGCTCGCCCCCGTCCTCGCCCGCGACCTCGGGGCGTGATCGACCCATCAGCTCCAAACCCGCAAGCGCCTCGGCAGCGCCGGTCGCGTCCACCTTCTCGACGGCAAAGCCCATATGGATGACAACCCAGTCACCAGCGCCGACTGTATTCTCATCGAGCATCCCGATATTCACCTTGCGCGCCGCACCTTCCACATCGACGAGCGCCAGTTGTCCGCCGTATCCGTCGAGCAGCGCCACGACGCGTCCAGGGATACCCAGGCACATGGTCATGCCCCCTGATCAGCGGTTGCGGCGTCCGCCGCCATCGACCTGACAAGGCCCATGACAACTGACGCGGCGCCGCTCACGGCAGCCTGAACCTGTGGTGTCAATCCCATCCCCTCGTCCACCGATTCGACGTGCGCACCAACGACAAACGTTCGCGGCGCTGTTCCACCGAGCGCCCGCAGACTGGAGAACACGGAGTTCGGATCCAACGAATGCGCGTCGAACCTTGCCGTGCTGTCATCCCTTTCGGCCTCCAGCTCGAATACCTCGACCGCGCCGGGTTTCCCGCTCGGCGGCAGCGCGTCGATCAGCACCAAGGCCTCCCACGCTTCCAGAAGGTCGTAGGCCAGGTGCACCCCTCGAATTCCGTAGTCCACCAACTGCACTCCCGCCGGCAGTTGCTCCTGTTGCAGCACCCGCACGACTTCGGGCCCGAACCCGTCGTCGCCGAGAAAGATATTCCCGACACCCGCAACCAGAACGCGCATGCGTGACTACATCTTTCGCATCCGTAGATACCGTTGAATATCCGGCATCGACACCACCAACACGACGGCCGCAGCGATCGCTGTTGCGCCGAGAAGTACCGTCGACAGCATTCCCATGCCCCTCATAGTGTGTTCTCCTCTCGATTGCTCTGCGTCTGCGCTCCGGGCACCGGTTCCACCTCGTCCGGAGCAAAATACAGATAGCGGCCGTACCAGTTGTGCAGGTCGGCCGCGGGATCGTCGAGCAGCGTCACCCCTACGTGAATGTCGCCGTCCACGTCTTCGTGGATGGTGGCAACGCGAGCGAGCTTGCCGTCGAAAAACAGGTCCTGAGCGTCGGCCCGCCGCGACGGATGCACGCGTACGGTGCTTCCCCCGGCTATCCGCACACCGCCCACCAAGATGCCGTCGATTCGCGGCGACACCCTCGTATCGGCCTCGGGCGACCACCAGTCGACACCGTCTGGCACTTCGGGAAGCATGGGAGCCGAGTTTCCCTGCGCGTCTTCCTGCCCGGCATGAGGATCACGAAGCACTCCGTGAAGGTCGGCAAACCCTTCGGGTGTCAGGGCCTCACAACGATCGATGATCTCGGCGGCTTTCGGATCTGTCGCCCGCGCCTGCGCTTTCTCCTCGTCCGTCATCGTCAGAATGCGCAGCGACAGGATCTCGTCGATTTCGGTGGAATCGAACAGCAATCCTTCACTTTGCCCCGCGATCACAGGAAAGTCGTACAGAATGATCGGCGATACCAGAACCGTGGTCGAGCGGTCCGGCAACGCTGGATTCGGGGTACCGGCCAACACCGGATAGCACCGATCTTGAATCAACGGGTATTCGTGTGTCTGCTCGTCATTCACGCTGAAAAGTGAGACGAACGACGGCGTATCGCACTGCATGATCACATGCGCCCCGAGCATGGAATACGCCGGCGCCGAATGCTTGTCGACGGCCACGATCGCGGTGGTGTTTCGAACATCCATCGACAACACAACCTGATCAGGCCTCCCCGACGCAGCCCGAAGATCAACGAGTCCGGACAGCGCAGCCCGGGTGCGCACAATGCGACCGATAGATGCGCCGGTCGCATCCAGGATCGGTTCGATCTCCGAAAAGGCCGGAACCTCGAAAGCCAGGCTTCGCCCTTCGCCAAGGTCCGTGAGCCGGTGCGGACCCGACTCGATCTCACATTCACTTGCTTCGTCCCACGAAATCCATTCGTGGTCACCGGAAGTCACGTGATGCACTGACTCCCAGCCGTCCGGATCGATACGTCGTTGGACTGTTCGGCGCTGAAGGTGGAGAAACCGCAACGTGACACGCAGATCGCCGGCATCCGCGGCCACGACGGCTTGGGCCGACATCCCTGATTGCTCACCGACACCCAACTCTGATGCCCCCGGTGGACCGAGCACACCGAACTGCCAGCGTGACTGGTTCTTTCCCGAGTTCGCCCGGTACGGGTAGAGCAGGTACCCCTCGTACAGGATCGCGTCGGCTACGGCTCGAACGTCATGGTCGACACCCGCGTGTGTCATTGCGGCACCTCGATCCCCGCCAAGAGCGCGCCGACCGTGGATTCCAAGTCGGTGTAACCGTGTGTGGCTTTGAACCGGGTGAGTTCGGCAATGGTGTCATGATCGAGGCGTACCCAACCCGAACCCGGGTAATGCGTCTCGATCATGTGCTTCCACGTGGCCACCGGCATCTCGTACGACGCCGATCTGTCCCACGGAATTTGCTCGACCGAGAATCCGCGACTGCCGTCGGTGAAGACGGTGCCGCTCAGTAGCACGACTACCGGCACCGTGCCGTCCTGCAGGGCATGCATGTACTTGGATGCGGTCACCGCGACGTCGTACGTACACGGCATAGGAAGATCGGCGACGGTGACTCCTGAGAACCCCTGGACCACCGTCGAGCATTCCATCCAGAGGAAGGTTCGTAGCGTACTCGACCAACGTTCACGCCGACCGAACAAATCGAGCAGCGCGTCTTCTTCAGATGCGGAGTACGGCCGTCGGTGTGGTTCGATCCGAACCTGTGCTCGCACGGCCAGCGCCCGGACAGGTGTTCCGGTGGACTCCGAAATCTTCAGTTTCACTACGAGATTGGGGGTCACCGCGTACGGGTCGACCATGATGTCCACGACGGAGAACTCCAAGGCGGTCATCGCGACCGTTCCTCGACTCTGTGGAAGAACTCCGCGATCTCGGTGTGCGCATCCTGGCCGCCGTCGAAACCGCGCCACACCTTCCGCAATCGCCCTACCAACTCGTAACAGGCGTCGATCGGCACAATGAAACATCGGGGAGCCACCTCGCCCGGAACAACGTGAACGATCAAGGCCTCGACGTCTGCTCGCATCGTGCTCGTTCGAGGATTCTCCCGCAGCACCGCCTCGAAAGCATCGATGGGTAGCTCGGATTCCGTGGCCCCCGCCGGACCGGGATAAAACGCGATGAATTTGTCCAACACGGAATTGCGGAAGAAGAACGCCAGATTCACCGGAATTTCCAGCGATTCCCATCGACCAGGGCCCAGCTCGAAATCGTCGAGTTCCTCGTATCGATCCGGAACTGCCTTGTACCGCAGATCAGCGTCCACCGGGGCAAAAAGCAGGTAACACGGTCGACAGACGCACATCAGGGCGCGCACCGAGACATCGACGACGTGCTGATGGTCCTCGCCGATGCCGACCGCGCACATCTCGCATCGCGGACCGGTTGGTACCGATCGCGCCGACGCTATTCTCGTGAGAACCTCTCCCACAGTGGATTTTGCCACTACATCACCGATACCTGAACGTCAGCTGCTGAACTTCCCGGTGCAGCGCTGCCAGGCACTGCCACCGACAGGATCCCGTCGCGAGGCAGAAGCGGCAGGGGCGCAAGATGTTCCGCCCCGGCATCAACACCGGCACGGGCATCGACGCGCGCGCCTGCAGTTCGGACGTCGTAGTGAGTGCCGCAGTTCGGACAGGTCAGCACCACGCCGCTACGTGCGGGTCGCCCCATCATTCGCTCCAGCATCGCCCCCGCCATCGAGCGATCACAGACCGGACAGTGATCGCGGTAGGCGTACAGGGTGTCGCCGAGCCTGCATACCAACAGATCTGCGCCTTCGACGCAAAAACCTGCCACCTCACCTTCGCCGACCTCGGCGAACTCCGGCACACCGATCCAGTGGCCGGCGGCGTCGTGGTGGATGTGCGAGAACAGCGACTGCGCCGAGATCACACCAGCTTTGGGCTCATGTTCGGTTGGGGTCTCGACCTCGATGCCGCTCGTCTCGGGCGCCGCAGCCGTCACGGCGTCCTGCACGGCCGATTCGAGCGTGACGGACGACGACGGACAACTGTTGCAGCTGCCGAGCAGCCGCAACCGCACCACACCATCGGTCACCTCGATCAATTCGACGTCGCCGCCGTGCGACCCGAGGTACGGGCGCACACTGTCCAGCGCCGTACGTATGCGGGTTTCCACGTCGTGCGGATGTAGGCCATGCACGAGCAGAAGGCTCGAGATCAGGTCGTCACGGGTCATCTCATCTACCATCGCGGAATCCGCAAGGTGCACAGTGCGTTCGAGAGCTGCGCCGTAGAGTTGCACTACTTCACGCACCAGTTGCTCTGCACGATCACGTGCTACCGGTCCGCCCCCTGCGCTGGCCTGCAACAGAGTTTCGATGCGTTCGCCCGCTCCACGCCAGTAGTCACCAGGCGGTGCACCGCTCGCGTTCTCACCGCGCTCCCTGTCACCGCGCTCCCTGTCACCGTGCACCACGGGCTACTCCCCCGTCACGGATTGTGTCGGCGAATGCAGTTTCTCGATGGTCTTACCGCCACCGAGATACATGTGAACGCCACACGGCAGGCACGGGTCGAAACTGCGGACTGTGCGCATGATGTCGATACCCTTGAAATTGTCCCGATCGTTCTCCTCGAAGATCGGCTGACCTTGCACCGCATCCTCGTACGGCCCGGGAGTGCCGTAGCTGTCACGCGGGCTCGCGTTCCACGGAGTTGGCGGGTACGGGTGGTAGTTCGCAATCTTGCCGTCCCGAATCACCATGTGGTGGGAAAGAACTCCGCGGACGGCTTCGGTGAAGCCGCAGCCGATACCCTCGTCCGGAACTTCGAACGATTCCCACGTCTTGGTCCGGCCGGCGCGAATCTCCACCAAAGCCTTCTCCGCAAAATGTAACGCCGATGCGGCCGCGTATGCCTGGAAATACGTACGTGCACGGTTCCTTTCGAGCGTGTTGCTCCCGTGTTCGGGGATGTGCCACTCGAGTGTGACCGGCCCCTTCAGCGCTGTCTTGGGCAGATTGATCTGCACGCTGTGTCCGGTGGACTTGACGTAGCCGATGTCGACCAACTCCGCCAGCGCCGTGCTCCACAAGCGGGCGAGTGCGCCGCCGCCGGTATCGAGAGCAAGATTGTCTTTGCCGTCGAACCATCGAGGCGACATCACCCAGCTGTACTTGTCCTCCAGATCACGCTTCTGCGGATGAGGGTTGGTGTGCTGATTCCAGGGGTGACGCCGATCCACCGCGTTACCGAGAGGGTCGGTCTCGACAAACATCTCCTGGTCTTTCCAATCCTCGTAATACGAAGAGCCCAGCATGATTCGGATACCGAGATTGATATCGACCAGATCGGTCGTGATCAGTTTGCCATCGACCACGATTCCGGGGGTCACGAACATCTTGCGTCCCCACTCGGTCATGTCCTTGTACTCGAAATTGCAGAATTCCGGATCCTGGAACGACCCCCAGCAGCCGAGGAGAGTCCGACGCAGACCTACCTTCTCGTAACCGGGCAGGGCTTCGTAGAAGAAGTCGAACAGATCGTCGTGCATGGGCACGACCTTCTTCATGAACTCCACGTAGCGCATCAACCGCGTCATGTAGTCGGTCATCAGTTCGATGGTGGCCACTGTTCCGACGCCGCCCGGATAGAGCGTCGACGGATGAACGTGACGGCCCTCCATCAGGCAGAACATTTCACGGGTCGAACGTGAAACCTGAAGGGCCTCACGGTAGAACTCGCCGGTGAACGGATTGAGAGTGCGCATGATGTCGGCGATGGTGCGGTAACCGTGCTGATCCTCGTGCCGGCAGCGGGTGTTCTCCGCCTGCGCCAGGACACCGGGATTGGTCTCGGACACCATCTTCTCGCAGTAGTCGACCGCAACAAGATTCTCTTGAAAGATGTTGTGGTCGAACATGTATTCTGCGGCTTCACCGAGATTTACTATCCACTCGCCCAGATGCGGTGGTTTTACGCCATACGCCATGTTCTGGGTGTAGCACGAGCACGTCGCGTGGTTGTCTCCACAAATACCGCAGATGCGACTGGTGATGAAATGCGCGTCGCGCGGATCCTTCCCCTTCATAAACAGGGAATAGCCGCGGAAGATCGACGACGTACTGTGGCATTCCACGACTTCCCGGTTCGCGAAGTCGATCTTGGTGTAAATGCCCAGACTTCCGACGATGCGGGTGATGGGATCCCACGCCATCTCCACCAGACCGTCACGATCCGCGGTAGAGGTGGGTTCGGGAACGATGGCCGTCATGTCAGTGCCTCCCAGTTTCGATGTATCTCGAGTTGTTCACCACGTGCGAGTGGCGCCGGTGAGCAACTTCGAACCCCGTTCGCGCCAATGCGGTTCCTTGTCCAAGGTGTGACCGGTGATCCGGCGCAGACTGTGAATCACGCTGCCGTACATACCCACAGCGGTGGACGAAAGCTTGCCGCCGGGTGGTTCGTCCATGAACGGCATGAATTTGTCCGGGAACCCCGGCATGGTGCACCCGATGCAGATGCCGCCAACGTTGGGGCATCCACCCACTCCGTTGATCCAACCACGTTTTGGCACATTGCATTTCACGACCGGACCCCAACAGCCCAGTTTCACGATGCACTTGGGCGAACCGTATTCGGTGGCAAACTCTCCTTGCTCGTAGTAGCCACCGCGATCACAGCCCTCGTGCACCGTCGCGCCGAACAGCCATTGTGGTCGCAGCGATTCGTCCAGTGGAATCATCGGCGCTTGATCAGTTGCCATGTACAACAGATAGGTCAGGGTCTCCGACAGATTGTCCGGTTGGATCGGGCACCCCGGCACACAGACGATCGGGATACCGGCCTTGGATTTCCACGTCCATCCCAGATAGTCCGGTACGCCCATCGCGCCGGTCGGATTTCCCGCCATGGCGTGAATTCCGCCGTACGTCGCGCACGTGCCGACAGCAACAACCGCAGTCGCTTTGGGGGTCAGCCTGTCCAGCCACTCACTGGTCGTGACCGGTTGCCCCGTCTCGCGGTTGTTGCCGAAACCGCACCAGTAGCCCTCGTCGTGCAGTTTCTCGTTCGGGATCGACCCTTCGACAACAAGGACAAACGGATCGAGTTCACCCCGATCCGCCTTCCAGAACCATTCCAGGAAATCGTCGGCGCCGCCCTCTGGCCCACACTCGAAGTCGATCAGTGGCCAATGCACCGCAACCTGAGGCAAGCCGGGCAGCGCACCGAGTGCAATCTCTTCGATGCTCGGCTGCGTGGCCGCGGTCAACGCCACCGAATCGCCGTCACAACTGAGCCCGGCGTTGATCCACAGAACATGGATGAGAGTTTCTTCCGCCTTCGCTGCTGCGGTGTCCGCAGTCGCATTCTGAGTAGTCATATCAGCCGCTTTCACGTGTGCGACGGCACCACTTGCTACACCGGGTCTGGTTCCACCGGATTCCTGCCGCCGGTATCGAACACCACCCGAGCCGATATTCGGCCCGCAACGTGGCACCCACTCATTTCATTAAGTACCCGAGCAGATCAGTTGTCAACGACAACTCAGGAAAGCGCCATTCGAGAGTCGATCCAGTCATACCACTGCGACAAACCCTCACCCGTCGTTGCCGACAAAACAACAACGCGCACAGCAGGATTCAGCGATTTTGCCTGACGGATGCATGCATCGACGTCAAATTCCACATAGGGAAGCAAATCGATCTTGTTGACGATGACGAGGTCCGCGACGGCAAAGATATGCGGATACTTCATCGGCTTGTCGGCACCCTCCGGCGTAGAAATTAGGACAACCTTGCCTTCCTCGCCGAGGTCAAAAAGTGCGGGACACACTAGATTTCCCACATTTTCGATCAAGAGAAGAGAATCGTCGAGAGGGCGATTCACGTTAATGGCACGATCGATCATTTCCGCATCCAGGTGGCAGCCCGCACCTGTATTCACCTGAACGACAGGAGATCCCGTTGACCGAATCCTCTCGGCATCGAGCGCAGTCTCCTGGTCGCCCTCGATAACGGCAACGGGAAATCGGCCGCGCAAGTCGTTGATCGTGCGAACCAGCAACGTTGTCTTACCCGCGCCCGGCGAACTCATAACATTGAGTGCGGCAATCCGGCGCCGACGCATCCACTCGCGATTGCGGGTGGCAACTTCGTCGTTCTTGGCGAGTACCTGTTGTTCCAGAACAACGGTCGTGCTGTGGGAATGTTCGTGACTGTGTGAATGATCGTGACTATGCGGGTGCTCGTGGTCGTGCGGGTGCTCATGATCCTGACTGTGCCCCGATTCACCGGAGATTCGCACCCCCGCGCCCTCACCGCAGCCGCACGTTGCGCACATGATCAGCTCACTTCCATCGACAATATCCGTAGTTCACGCCCGGCGAGGATATCGACGTCGGCGCTGCCACAGGGGCAGAGCAAGATCATGTCCGGCGGTGAGAAAACCTCGCCGCATTCCCGGCAACGCACGCTCGTCGCGATCTCGTCGATGCGCAGACTCGCGCCTTCGGCCTGAGTACCCGCGGTCACGACGTCGAAGCAGAAGAGCAGCGAATCAGGCACAACAGCACACAGTCGTCCCACTTCGAGTCGGACACCACATACGCGTCGCGCGCCTGCCTTCTCGCACACGGCATCGACCACACTCTGGGCAATCGACAGTTCATGCACGGCAGACCCGCAATTCACATGTGAAGGGACCGTACGTTCCACGATAGGGCAGAGCCATGGCTTAGAAAAACGGTGGCTTAGAAAAACCGTGGCATAGAAAAAGGCTGCGATCCGCATGTACATGCGGATCGCAGCCTGATGCTTGCCGGGGAGAGGCTACTGTCCCGTGGTCGGCGCCTTGGTTGTGGTCGTCGTAGACGTCACCGTCGTGGTGGTAGTGGCGGCCGCACTTGAACTCGCTGTCTCCGATGTCGGAGCACTCGAGACTGCTGCGCCCGTGGTGGGCACCACCGATTCGCTCGGTGTTGCAACTGCACCTGAGGTCTCGGAAACAGATCCGGCGACAGGAGCATCCGGCGACGTTCCCGGCGCGGTGGCGGAGTCCGTCGAACCTGTGGTTCCGGCAGGAGCCTGATTATCGGTGCCTTCGGCAGCGACATCGCCTTCGGCTGCGTCGTCAGCCATGTACGCGTCGACGGCAGCGACAAGCTCTACAGCCGTGGGCTTTGCCGTCGTATCGACGGGCTTACCGTCCTTGGCCTGCTGCGCGAGATACGTAAGCCACGCTGCTGCGTACTGCGCAGAAGTCAACGGCTTGCCGTTCGCGGCATCGGCGTCGCGCCAGTAGTCGAAATGATGTCCGACGTCTGGACCGAGTGTCATCTGGTACGGATCACTCATGATCACCGGGATCGTGTTCTGGTTGGTGGCGATCAGTCCGACGATCTCCTTGAAGAGCTTCTGCGGCAGGTACGCCAGCGGAGAGACCTTCTCGGCGGTAATCGAGTCTTCGTCGGCCACGGTGGTCACCGTGGTGGCCGTACCTGGCTTGTAGTCAGGATCCGATACCTTCAGCATCACCTGGAGGAAGGTCTCGTCACCCTTCATCCAATCGGGATCGGATGAAATGTCGTTGAATGCTTCGAAGACGATCTGACCGAGCACAACGGCAACGTTGATACCGGTGGTCGGGGTGAGTCCCTGGGATTCGAGATCGTCGATGTTCAGCTGGCGTCCGACGTTCGCAGCCAGGAGCAAGAGCGAAATATTGCTCGGAGCCGAGCACGTGAAGTCACCGTCGGAGCAGAACGAGGCGACTTTGCCGTTCAGCTTGCCGAAGCTGCCCGCCGTGTCGGGGAGGACGCCCTGACCTGGGGTTGCCGACGTGCCATTCTGGTACTTCGTGTCGAAATTGTCTGGGTTCGTGAACGGATTCTGGGCGCCGATGAACGTGCCGTCTCCCTCTTCACGTCCCGCATCCGCGAGCATGACCACACCGACAACCTTGTCCGGGTCTACCCCGAACTCGTTGCTTTCCTGATTTCCGATGTCCATGGCAACACGGCGGACGACGTCAGCACCCTCGCTGTACCCGACGATCGAGAACTGCGTCTTGGGGCATTCCTTCGCGATCGCACTCATCACGGATTGGGTGTTTGCCGCGCCGGCGGCAACGGCATCCTCGTACGACGCCATGTTTGCCGGGTATGCGATATATACGGCCGCATACGAACCTGGCTTGGTCGTGTTGACCGAACCGGCCGGATTGATCACCTGATCGACGCGGTCACTCGTGTAATCGCCTGACAGCGCGGCAGGTAGCGGCTTACCGTCCGCACCGAGCAGCATCTTGACCGTGTTCGCGTCCGGAGTGTCGTGCCGACCGGCAACTGCGATGCTCACCATGTCGTGGCATTCGGTGACCGACGACGTCAGTTGCGTCTCGATCGTGCTGGACTGCGGTGAGTCCACGGCTACCGCCACAGCTACCAGCGCTGCAACGCCGAGCGCTGCAGGCGCCAGTGCGCCCGCAAGTATTCGATGTCGTGAAAAGAACCCACGAACCGGCATATTTTCTCCCCAATCCACTTTCGGAAAACGTACGACCGACCCCCGGGGCGTCACGCAACGTCATTCGAGTAGTCGTCCAGTTCGGGAGAAGCGTTACATCGGATAACGATCTGCGAGGGCTATGCGTGCTCGATTCGGCCTGAGAGGCCATGCCCTCACCCGACAAAATCCCTGTTCAGTCGTGCTCTGAGTCGAAAATAATGACCTGTCGGATTGCTTTCCCGTCCGCCAGTTCGTCCATCCCCGAATTGACGTCGCTCAGCTCGATTCTTGACGAGATGAGCTTCTCGACCGGTAGCTTTCCGTCGCGCCACAATTGCGCGTAGATCGGGATGTCACGCGCCGGGACTGCCGAGCCGAGATAGCTGCCGATGACGGTCCGAGCTTCCGCGACCAGTCCGAGCGGCGAAATCGACGAACGCGCGTCCGGCGCGGGCAGTCCCACCGTGACAGTGGTGCCACCCGCAGCCGTGGCGGACACGGCAGTCTCGAACGCGCGAGCATTGCCCGCAGCTTCCACCACAATGTCTGCGCGCACACCACTCTCGGACAAACCGGACGGTGTGAAGACATCGGTCGCGCCCAGTTCGAGTGCCTGAGCCAGCTTCGACTCGAGCGCGTCGACGCCGATGACCGTCGCGACACCCAACGCTCGGGCCGTCAGAATTGCTGCCATACCGACGCCGCCCAAACCGACAACCATCACGGTGTCGGTGGAACGGGGTTTTGCCGCATTGAGTAGCGCTCCGCCACCCGTCAGGACTGCGCAGCCCAGCACAGCTGCAACATCCGCCGGTACGTCGTCGTCGACGGCCACCACCGACTTGGCATTCACGACAGCGTGCGTGGCAAATCCGGATACTCCCAAGTGATGCTTGACGCTCACACCGTCGCGCTGCAGTCGGTGCGCACCGCCGAGAAGACTGCCGTCGTTGTTTGCGGCACTGCCCACCGTGCACGGCATCCGGCCGTCGGTTGCGCAGCCGGCGCACTCGCCGCACCGAGGCAGGAACGTCATGACAACACGATCCCCCACCCGCAGGGCGTCCACGCCGTCACCGATCTGCTCGATCCGACCGGCCGCTTCGTGCCCCAGCAGCATCGGCACCGGGCGAACACGATTGCCGTCTACGACGGAGAGATCCGAGTGACACAGTCCGGCCGCCTCGATCCTCACGAGGATCTCACCGGGACCGGGAGCATCAAGTTCGAGTTCCGACACCGTGATCGGCATCGACGACGCGTACGGGCGGCTCCGTCCGATTTCTTCGAGCACTGCTCCACGAATCTTCAACTGCGCACCCTGATTTCGCTAGTTACCGATTATCGGACAATCCCACGCACTGACGCCGGCAGATCCCGGACACGTTTGTACGGACCGACCACGGCGGCGGCAAACGGCCGTGTCAGCAAAGTCTGTGCCACTTCGAGAACTTCTTCCGCAGTGACGGCGTCGATGGACGCCAATGTCTGGGCGACACTGCGATGGTTTCCGTAGTTGAGTTCACTGCGACCGATACGGTTCATCCGCGAACCCGAATCTTCCAGTGACAGAACAAGACTGCCCCGAAGCGCGCCCTTGGAGCGCGCAATCTCCGCGTCCGTGATTCCGCCTGCGGCCACCTGAGCGAGAACCTCGCGGATCACCGTGGTGACCTCACCCAGGTTTTCCGGCTGGCACCCCGCGTAGACCGAGAACGCCCCCGTGTCCGCAAAGGTGTCCACCCCGGAATACACGGAATACGCCAAACCACGCTGTTCCCGAATCTCTTGGAACAGACGCGAACTCAAGCCGCCGCCCACCGCGGTATTGAGCACAGACAGCGCCCACCGATGACCTTCGTGACGGCCGAAAGCCCGTACACCAAGCGCAAGATGAACCTGCTCGCTGTCACGATGCGTCAAACTCAGTTCCGGCATCGTGCGCAGACGCAAAGTTCCTTCACGGCGCGGTGCCGGCTTCACACCACGCTCGAGGTGACCGGCAAATGCGCGCTTCGCCAATGTCACGACCTGCTTGTGGTCGACGTTTCCGGCGACGGCAAGAACCATCCGCTGCGGCGTGTACCGGCGCACGTGGAAGGAATGCAACTGATTGCGGGACATCGACTCGATGGAATCCACGCTGCCGATGATGGGGCGACCCACCGGGTGGTCACCGAACAGAGCAGTCAGAAACGCGTCGCCGAGGAGATCCTCCGGATCGTCGTCGCGCATCGCGATCTCTTCGAGGACCACTTGCCGCTCGACATCGACGTCAGCGGACCGGCACCGGCCGCGCAAAACGACATCGGCGACAAGATCCACGGCCATCGGCAGATCTTCGTCGATCACATGCGCGTAAAAGCACGTGTGCTCCTTGGACGTGAACGCGTTGAGTTCTCCGCCCACTCCGTCCATGACCTGCGCGATGTCGAGCGCTGTCCGCGACGGCGTCGACTTGAACAGCAGGTGCTCGAGGAAATGGGCCGCGCCGGCAACGCTGGGCTGCTCGTCACGCGATCCGACGCCCACCCAGACGCCGACCGACGCACTGCGCACACCCGGGATGAACTCCGTGACGACGCGGAGTCCGCCAGGCAGAACTGTCCGCTGGACTCCGGATTCGGGAAGAGCGTCGATCGGAGTTGCGAGTGCAGTACTGCGGCTGCGCGTCTTCTTCGCAGCATTCTTGGCAGTTGTCGTGCCTGAGGTCTTGGCAGTGGTCTTGCCTGGGGTCTTGGCCATGAAAAAGTTCAGCAGTCCTCGGTGCGGAGAATGATCAGGTCCGGAAAGTATGTGTCTACAGACAGTACAGATGCGGCCCCGCACGGAAATCCGCGCGGGGCCGCATCGAACAAACCGAGAAGAAGTGCTACTCGGAAGCAGCCTCTTCAGCAGCCGGAGCGGCAGCGTCGTCGTTGCCCTCTTCCACGGGGATCAGCGAGATCTTGCCGCGAGCATCGATATCTGCGATCTCGACGCGGATCTTGGATCCGACGTTGACCACGTCTTCGACCTTGGCAATACGCTTGCCACTGCCCAGCTTGGAGATGTGTACCAATCCGTCGCGACCCGGCAGGAGCGAGACGAAGGCACCGAAGGCGGTGGTCTTGACGACCGTGCCCAGGAACCGCTCGCCGACCTTGGGGAGCTGCGGGTTGGCAATGGCGTTGATCATGTCGATCGCGGCCTGTGCAGACGGTCCATCGGTGGCGCCGACGAACACGGTGCCGTCGTCTTCGATGGAGATGTTGGCACCGGTCTGCTCGGTGATGGAGTTGATCATCTTGCCCTTGGGGCCGATGACCTCGCCGATCTTGTCGACCGGGACCTTGATGGCCGTCACGCGAGGTGCAAACGGGCTCATCTCGTCCGGGGTGTCGATGGCCTCTGCCATGACCTCGAGGATCGTGGTACGAGCATCCTTGGCCTGCGCGAGTGCGCCGGCGAGGACCTTGGACGGGATGCCGTCGAGCTTCGTGTCCAGCTGCAGAGCCGTGACGAAGTCCTTGGTACCGGCAACCTTGAAGTCCATGTCACCGAAAGCATCTTCGGCGCCGAGGATGTCCGTCAGTGCCACGTAACGGGTTTCGCCGTCGACCTGGTCGGAGACGAGGCCCATGGCGATACCGGCAACCGGAGCCTTCAGCGGCACACCGGCGTTGAGCAGTGCAAGCGTGGAAGCACACACGGAGCCCATCGAGGTGGAACCGTTGGAGCTCAGCGCCTCGGAGACCTGGCGAATCGCGTACGGGAACTCTTCGACGCTGGGCAGAACCGGCATGAGTGCGCGCTCGGCAAGTGCGCCGTGACCGATTTCGCGACGCTTCGGCGAACCGACGCGACCCGTCTCACCGGTGGAGTACGGCGGGAAGTTGTAGTGGTGCATGTAGCGCTTGCTGGTCTCGGGGCCGAGCGAGTCGACCTGCTGAGCCATCTTCACCATGTCGAGTGTGGTGACACCCAGGATCTGGGTCTCGCCGCGCTCGAACAGTGCGGAACCGTGTGCGCGCGGGATGATCGCAACCTCGGCGGACAGCGAACGGATGTCCGTGACGCCGCGGCCGTCGATGCGGAACTGATCGCGCAGGATGCGCTGGCGAACCAGCTTCTTGGTGAGCGAGCGGAACGCTGCTCCCAGTTCCTTCTCGCGGCCTTCGAAGTTCGGTGCAACCTGCTCGAGAACCTCGACCTTGACCTCGTCGGTCTTGTCGTCGCGTTCCTGCTTGCCGGCGATTGTCAGTGCGGCATTGAGCTTTTCGGACGCAGCAGCCTCGACGGCAGCAAATACGTCGTCCTGGTACGCCGGGAAGACCGGGTAGTCACCCGTAGGCTTTGCAGCCTTGGATGCCAGTGCTGCCTGCGCAGCGCACAGACGGGCGATGAACGGCTTGGCAGCCTCGAGGCCTTCGGCGACGATGGTCTCGGTGGGAGCCTGAGCGCCGTCGGCGATCTTCGCGATGACGTTGTCGGTGGCCTCGGCCTCGACCATCATGATCGCGACGTCGGCGTTGTCACCGCTGCCGGAAACGACGCGGCCGGCGACGACCATGTCGAACACGGCGTTCTCGAGCTGATCGACCGTCGGGAATGCAACCCACTGGCCGGCCTTGTTGTCCTCGGAGACGATGAGTGCAACACGCACGCCACCGACGGGACCGGAGAACGGCAAGCCCGCGATCTGCGTCGACGCGGATGCGGCGTTGATAGCCACGACGTCGTACAGATCCTGCGGGTTGAGGCTCATGACCGTGACGACGACCTGGATCTCGTTACGCAGACCGTCGACGAACGACGGGCGCAGCGGCCGGTCGATGAGGCGGCAGGTCAGGATCGCGTCGGTGGAGGGACGTCCCTCGCGACGGAAGAACGAGCCGGGGATGCGGCCCGCTGCGTACATGCGCTCTTCGACGTCCACCGTCAGGGGGAAGAAGTCGAAATGCTCCTTGGGGTGCTTGCTGGCGCTCGTGGCGGACAGCAGCATGGTCTCGTCGTCCAGGTAGGCAACGACGGCACCGGCGGCCTGCTGAGCAAGGCGTCCGGTCTCGAAACGGATGGTGCGGGTACCGAAGGACCCGTTGTCGATCACGGCGGTGGATTCGAACACGCCTTCGTCGACCTCTACTACGGAATTCTCTGTCATCTTTTTCTCTTCACTTCCCTCTCGTCTTCGCCGTACCCGCGCGGGCGTTCCCACCCTCCTGGTGGAAACTGCGCACCGAGGGACGTCCCCCTCTTGAATTGCAGAGGTTCCTACGTGCGAACTGGTCTCTGCTTCGGGACGTCACTGACGTTCGGGGCGGCCGTCGATCGAAGTCCGCCGGAACCGCAGGGCATTCGCCCGGTCCGGAGAACCACTACCGACAACCGACACCACGTTCTCTGATGCATACGGTGTGCTGACTTCGCACTGCACCAACTGTGCAAATGCGCCGACAGCGGAAACTGCCTTGCGGCAGCTAACGCCGAAAGCCAGCGAAGCCCAGTATATGCGTGGCTTCGCCGGCTAACGGAGTGTTCGGCAAACCGGAGCCTGCCGTGTTGCTTTCGATCAGCGTCGTGACAAAAATCTAGCGACGCAGGCCGAGGCGCTCGATGAGCGCACGGTAACGAGCGACGTCCGTCTTTGCCACGTACTTGAGCAGACGACGACGACGACCGACCATCAAGAGCAGTCCACGACGTGAGTGGTGGTCATGCTTGTGGGTCTTGAGGTGCTCGGTGAGATCGGTGATGCGCTTGGTGAGCATTGCCACCTGAGCTTCGGGCGATCCCGTGTCGGTCTCATGCAAGCCGTACTCGCCGAGAACGGCCTTCTTTTCTTCCGTGGTCAATGCCACTTGATTCACTCCTGTGATGACGTTTGCGTGAAAGGAACTAGATCGGACGCGGCCGCCGCAAACCGCAGCACACACCGAGAGAAGATTCTACCAGGACCGTTGCGATCGATTTACCGGTCGACGGCAAGTGTGTCAGCCGACACTCTGTTCCCAGGCGTCAGCCGACACTCTGTTCCGAGTCGTGATCCAGAATTTCACGAGCGCGCTCGACATCGCGATTCATTTCCGCGATCAGCGACTCGATGGAATCGAACTTCTCCATCCCGCGGATCCGCGCCACCAGGTCGACGGCGACATGTTGTCCGTACAGATCTGCGTCGGCGTCGAGAACAAAGGCCTCGACGGTGCGAGCGCGACCGGAGAATGTCGGATTGGTGCCGACGGACACTGCCGACTTGTACCGCTTTCCCGGTACGAGTGTGCCCAACTCCTCGTCTGCCCCCAGAACGCTGAACCACGCCGCGTAGACGCCGTCGGCCGGAATAGCCGAGAACACCGGAGGCGCGACGTTTGCCGTCGGAAATCCGAGCTCACGGCCACGCTTGTCGCCGTGCACCACAACACCTTCGACGCGATGCGGTCGACCGAGCGCCTCGGTTGCCGCGGCCATGTCGCCGGCGTCGACGCACGAGCGAATGTAGGTCGACGAGAACGTCACCGCATGCTCGGCGAGCAATTGGACACCGTCGACGGCAAATCCGAATCGATCGCCCATTTCGCGAAGCAGATCGACGTTACCCAGGGCTTTCTTGCCGAACGTGAAGTTGTCGCCCACGACAACCTCGGCAACGTGCAGGCGCTCCACGAGGATTTCGTGGACGTACCGCTCCGGAGTCAGCTTCATGAAATCCGCGGTGAACGGCATGACGCAGAAGACGTCGATGCCCAACTCTTCGGCCAATTCCGCACGACGCGCCAGCGTCGTCAACTGAGCCGGATGACTACCCGGTCGCACAACTTCCATGGGGTGCGGATCGAACGTCATGAGCACACTGGGAACCCCGCGCTTTCGCGCCGCGGCTACTGCCCGGGCAATTAATTGGGCATGCCCACGGTGCACACCGTCGAACACACCGATAGTGAGCACACAACGACCCCAATCGGCCGGAACTTCGTCGAGACCACGCCACCTCAGCACGAAAGGCAGCCTACGGGGCGCACCGTCAGTAGTTTCGGTTGGACCCGCCGAGCGGTCTGCCACTGCACTACGTCGCAGGTACGGAACTTCCGCAATTCGTAGCCTAAGCTAAGTGTCGTGGCAGCTCACAAGACTGGACCCTCCGATACACACTCTGCACCGGATGGTGCCGCCGAATCCGGCGACGCGGATTCCCACCCGGACGGATCGATCGACACGCTTGCACTGTCCTCGGTCGCGCAGGACTACCTGAAGGTCATCTGGACCATTCAGGAGTGGTCACTCGAACGCATCTCCACGAAGTTGCTGTCCGAGAAGATGGGCGTCTCCGCCTCCACGGTGTCCGAAGCCATCCGCAAACTGTCCGATCAGGGTCTGGTCGATCACGCCCGATACGGATCGATCGCGTTGACGGACACGGGCCGGGCGGCAGCTGTCTCCATGGTGCGACGCCACCGATTGCTCGAAACGTATCTCGTTCACGAACTCGGCTACGGCTGGGACGAGGTTCACGACGAAGCCGAAATTCTCGAGCACGCCGTCTCCGACCTGATGATCTCGCGCATCGATGCCAAACTCGGCTTCCCCGAACGCGATCCGCACGGCGACCCCATCCCGGCCGCCGACGGGTCGATTCCCACTCCCCCGGCGCGCCAGCTCAGCGACTTCGCCAACGGTGAGCGCGGGCGGGTTGCGCGTATTTCCGACTCCGATCCGGAGATGCTTCGCTACTTCGATTCCGTCGGCGTCACACTCGACGTCGAGATCACCGTGGAGGAGCGTCGCGATTTTGCCGGCACCGTCTCCGTACGCTTGGGCGACAACCCCGACTGTATAGATCTGGGAAGCCCTGTCGCCCAAGCCATCTGGCTGGTCTGATCAGCCTGGTCCGGAGTGACTAGTCTTGGCGCAGTGTCGCCGGGCGCACGACCATGACCGAACTCGCACGCTTTCCCTTTTCCTGCAGCAGGGCAATCGTATGGCCGCTGGGATCGATGGCCGCGTAGACACCTTTGAGCCCGATCGGTTCGAGCCACCGCCCCTGGCTGATGGCTTCGGCCTCGGCCACTGTGATCTGACGGTGTGGGAACGCAGTCTGGGCGGCCTGGTCGATATCGAGACTCACGCCGGGAGCCTCGGCGAGATCTTCGAGCGTGCGCGCGTGTTCGAGAGTGAACGGTCCGACGCGCGTACGACGCAGTGCCGTCAGATGACCGCCGACACCCAACGTTCGCCCGAGATCACGCGCCAGCGAACGAATGTAGGTACCCGACGAGCACTCCACGTCGACGTCGAGGTCGACAAATCCGCCCTCGATGTCGCGTCGGGCAAGAATCTCGAACGTCGACACCGTCACCGGACGCGCGGCAAGTTCGACGGTTTCACCGGCTCGCACCAGAGCGTGAGCCCGCTGACCGTCCACCTTGATGGCGCTGACACTGGCCGGGATCTGCTCGATGTCACCGGTCAGCGTCGCCACTACTGCGGCGATCTCCTCATCCGTCACGGCCGACGCATCCGCTGAGGTGAGTACTTCACCTTCCGCGTCGTCGGTGGTCGTCGACGCACCCAACCGGATGGTCGCCGAATACGCCTTGGTGGTCAGTGCCAGCAGGCCGAGCAGTTTGGTGGCACGCTCCACGCCGAGAACCAGCACACCGGTTGCCATGGGATCAAGCGTTCCCGCATGGCCGACCTTGCGGGTATTCAACAGCTTGCGGCACCGGGCCACTACGTCATGGCTGGTGAGGCCTGCTTCTTTGTCGACGATCAAGATTCCGGCGCCGACAAGTCCGGAGGAAGGCTTTTCGCGAGCTGACACGGGTCTCGATTCTGCCAGCCGGACTCACTGCACCGAAATTGCCGTCAGGATCAGTCCGTCGGACACCATCCACCTACCGTCGAATTCGGTGAGCGGCGCACCGGACGTCGTCTCCCCCGGGACCAACAACTTGGATCGGAACGTGCCGGACGTATCCGATTCGGATTCGAACGTGATGTGTGCGTCCTCGAACCCCAACCACCGTTGTGTCAGTGGGAACCACGCCTTGTACGTGGCTTCCTTGGCGCAGAACAGGATTCGATCCCAGTGGACGGGACCGTCGCCGGCCTGCTCGCCCAGCCAGGTTCGCTCGTCCTCGATGCTGACGGCCGGAAGCACCCCGTCCGGCAACGGCCCGTGGGGTTCGGCGTCGATACCGAGCGAACGAACCTGCATCGAGTACGCCAGCACCGCGCCGCGATATCCTTCGCAGTGCGCGAGGCTGCCGACAACGCCTTTCGGCCACAACGGCGCTCCCCGCTCCCCCCGCATGACGGGGGCCGCCGGGACACCCAGTTTCCCCATGGCGGTGCGGGCAAGATTGCGCGTCGTCACGAATTCGCGACGACGCTTCTCCACCGCACGGCCGATCAGCGCCTCTTCGCTGGGATGCGGGACAAGTCCAGGCGGATCCTCGAACGCCTCGGCAATCGCGATGCCGCCGGGCAGAATCTGTTCGATCACGTGTCGGTGCCTTTCTAGCGACCCGAGCGCATACGCTCGACTTCGGCTTCCTGCTCCGGCGTCACCTTGAAGTGGCCGCCCCATTTGTTCAACGTTCCCGGCGGGTACTCCGGCACCGGCAGAATCTGCCGCAACAGTTTCTCGGGCAGGCCGCGCCGACGCCACTCCCGTGGGTATCCGAGCGACACTTCCTCGAAGCGGACGCCGTCGTAGTAGGTGGTTCGCGGGATGTGCAGGTGCCCGTAGACCGAGCACACGGCGTTGTATTTCACATGCCAGTCCGCGGTCAGCGTCGTACCGCACCACAGCGCGAATTCCGGATAGATCAGCACGTCAGTCGGTTGACGAACCAACGGAAAGTGATTGATCAGCACGGTCTTCGTACCTTCGGGCAACGCGTCCAGACGCTCCTGCGTGTACGCGATGCGGGCACGGCACCACGCGTCGCGGGTTGCGTACGGCTGCGACGACAGCAGAAATTCGTCGGTGGCGACGACATTCTTGTCCCGCGCGATCTCGAGGCCGTGTTCCTTGTCTCGCGCCCCGACGGGCAGGAACGAGTAGTCGTAGAGCAGGAACATCGGGACGAGCGTCACCGGACCGTCTTCGCCCTCCCACACCGGGAACGGATCCTCGGGCGTGATGACGTCGATCTCGCGGCACATGTTGACCAGGTACTCGTACCGCGGAGCGCCGTGAATCTGCACCGGGTCCTTGGCCGTGGTCCACAGTTCGTGGTTGCCGGGAATCCAGATGACCTTCGCGAAGCGCGAGCGCAGGAGCGTGAGCGCCCAGCGAATATCGTCGGTCTTCTCCGACACGTCGCCGGCCAGGATCAACCAGTCGTCCGGCGAGTCCGGGAACAGTTCCTCCGTCATCGGCTTGTTGCCGTTGTGACCGACATGAATGTCGCTCACTGCCATCAGCTTTGCTGCCACGATCCCTCAGCTTCCTCACTCGAACGCTCGACTGCATGTGCAGTTGTCTCGGTTCCCGTCACAGCCCACTTTCCCGACAGCGCACGCCAGGACACCGCAATCATCCGCAGTACGACAAACACGGTCAGGCCCGCCCAGATTCCGGCCAACCCCCAGTCGAAGGCCAGCGACATCCAGATTGCCGGCAGAAATCCGACCACCGCACACGCCATGGTGGCATTTCTCATGAAGGTCACATCACCGGCGCCGAGGAGAACCCCGTCGAGGGCAAACACCACTCCCGCGAACGGCATGATCGCGACGAAGAACCACCAGGCGATCGACATCTGCGCAAGCACCTCGTCGTCTGCCGTGAACAGTTGCGGGATCACCGAGTGCCCGGCGGCAAACAGAACGGCCAACAGCACTGCGAAGACCGTCGACCACACTGTGATCCGCCACGCCATTTTCTTGGCAGCAACCGCAAATCCGCCTCCCAGCGCGGCCCCGATCAGCGTCTGCGCGGCGATCGCCAATGAATCGAGAAGCAGCGCAACCAGGTTCCACAACTGCAGAACCACCTGATGCGCGCCCACCACGGCTGCTCCGAATCGCGACGCAACCGCCGCAGCCGACACGAAACAGGCTTGGAAAGCGAGGCTGCGGAGAATCAGATCTCGGCCCATGACCATCTGCGCGCGCATGATCGACACACGTGGTCTGACCGAGACTGGTTCGCGGAACAACGCCCACGCGAACAAGATGCCGGAAATACTCTGACCGACAAGATTCGCAACCGCCGAACCTTCGAGTTCGAGGCGCGGCGCACCCCATAATCCGTGAACCAGGATCGGGCACAGAACTGCCGAAATCCCCAGTCCCACAAGAACGAAGCGCAGCGGACGGATCGTGTTCTGCAGCCCGCGCATCCAACCGTTGCCGGCGAGGGCTACCAGAATGAGCGGCACACCCAGCACCGCGATGCGCAACCAACTCTCGGCCGCATCCGCGATATCGGAACCGCCCGCCACCGCCGACGTCAACGGCCCGGCAATCGCCTGCACCACCGCCACCAACAGCAGCCCGATCACCAACGCCAACCACGTTGCCTGAACACCTTCACCGACCGCCTCGCGATCGCGGCCGGCGCCGTGCAGTCGAGCCGCGCGAGCGGTGGTTCCATACGAGAGGAACGTCAACTGAGTGCTCACCAACGACAAGATGAGCCCGCCCACCGCCAGACCCGCCAACGGAAGGGCTCCGAGCCGTCCCACGACTGCGATGTCGAACAGGAGATAGAGCGGCTCGGCTGCCAGCACACCTAGCGCAGGCAACGCCAACCCGAAGATACGACGGCCGGTCACGTCGACCTCGGCGCCGGGATTTGTCGCTGTTGCAGGCGCAGGACTATCGGATGCGGTCACGATCGGACACTCACCCCAGTGCGGCAATCAACGCTGCAACCGTCTGCTCACTCGAATCGGTCGAGGTGTAGCCGGCCGAGAGCCGATGCCCACCGCCACCAAGACTCTCCGCGACAGCCGAAACGTCGACATCGGTCTTCGCGCGCAACGATATCGACCAGCTGCCGGTTTCCGATTCCTTGAGCACAGCGGCAACCTCGGCTTCCGACGTCGTCCGGACGATGTCGACAACGCTCTCGATTTCCTCGGACCGCAGATCTCCGATGTCGTCGCGGCGGATCACCGCGTATACGAGACCACGACCGCCCGCGGCGCTTCGTACCAGCGTCGCCGAGCCGAGAACCGACGACAGCATCGGCAGCCAGCCGAACGGATGCGTGTCGAGAAGTTGCCGAGCGATGGTGTCGCCGTCGATACCGGTGGCTAACAGCCGGGCCGCAAGAACATGCGTCGACGGCCCGCCCCAACGGAAGGACCCCGTATCGGTCACCAGACCGGCATACAGGCAATGGGCCACGTCACGATCGATCTCCACGCCCCAAAAATCGAACAACCGTGCCAGCAGAGCCGTCGTCGATGCTGCGGATTCGTCCACGACGTTGATCGCACCGAATTCCGAATTGGATCGATGATGATCCACGACGACAGTGCTGGCCGCACCAGCCAACCGATCCGCAAGAGCGCCCAAGCGCCCGGTGCTTCCCACGTCGACGGTGACCAGGACGTCCACTTCGGAACGCACGGAAGTCGGTGGAACCAACAGATGCAGACCGGGAAATCCGAGCATGGACTCGGGCAGGTGCGCAGGCCGGCTGAAGGCAACCTGAACCGAAACGCCCCTGCGCTCGAGCGCCAACCCCAATGCCAGACCGCTGCCGATAGTGTCTGCGTCAGGCTGGATGTGGCACAGGACAGTTGCCGTCCGAGCCGCATCCAGCACTTCGATTGCCCGCGCGAAGCCTGCCCGGCAAGGATCCTCGCAAGGGTCTCCGTCAGCGCGTGCGGTGATCGTCATCCTCGCTGCGGGTCAGTCGAGATCTCGAGCATCCGAGGCAACGACGTCGTCATCGTCGTCAGCAGCTACTCGTGGCTCCTTGTACGGATCTGCATCACCGGCAGGCTGAGCTCCCTCGCGAGCCTTGGCGAGCTCGCCGTCGGCGGCACGCGCACGAGCCAACAGCTCTTCCATGTGGCGCGCAGTATCGGGAACGGTGTCCGCGACAAACGTCAGCGTCGGGGTAAAACGGACACCGGTGCCGGCGCCCACCTTCGACCGGAGAACACCCTTGGCCTTCTCGAGACCGGCTGCAGCAGCTTCGACGTCGGGTGCGGAATCGACCTTTTCACCCATCACGGTGTAGTACACGGTCGCATCGTGCAGGTCGTTGGTGACCTTCGTGTCGGTGATGGTCACAAAAGCAAGCCGCGGATCCTTGATCTCGTGGTCGATTGCGGTCGCGACAATCGTGCCGATTCGTTTTGCGAGCTTACGGGCCCGGGCGGGATCCACCATGATCTCTGTCTCCTTCTCCCTGGACTTTCGATTCCACGGACATTCGATTTCACGCACATCCGATACGAGATAACTCGATCGTTCACAATGTTCGATTTACAAGAATTATTACCGACACCAGTCTTGTGCATCGCCGCCCACCGACCAAATCAGTCCTCGGGACCGAAGACGCGCCGACGTACGGCAAGTAACTGCATTTCCGGTCGCGCTGCAACCGCTCGCTCACAACGATCGAGTACGTCGTGCAGATGATCCATCGACGAACTGACCGCAGCAACACCGACCAAGGCGCGGCGAAGACGCCCCTGTTCCCCGGCTTCCGCCGCACTGATACCGAAACGCCGCAGTTCGGTCAGAATCGGCGACACCAGCGAACGCTTTTCCTTGAGGGAGTGGACATCTCCGAAAAGAATGTCGAACTCCAACGCACCTACGAACATTTTCCCCCAGACCGTTTCTCGTCCCAGACCGCTTCCTCGTCGGCATAGCCGAATGGACTCTCCCGGACATTGTGGTCAATGTCCAGGAGAGTCCATGTCAGTCAATAGTCACGAGCGCCCCCAGCGCCCGCGGCGACTACTAGTCGCGCGGCTTCTCACGAAGCTCGTAGCACTCCAGAACGTCACCGATCTTGATATCGGAGTAGGTGACGGTCAGACCACACTCGTAGCCTTCGCGAACCTCGGTGGCGTCTTCCTTCTCCCGCTTGAGCGAGGAGATGGTGACCGTCTCGGCGACAACCTTGCTGTCGCGGATGAGCCGTGCCTTGGCGTTGCGACGGATGCTGCCCGACGTGACCAAGCAACCGGCAATGTTGCCGATCTTGGACGAACGGAACATCGCGCGGATCTCCGCCTTGCCCAGCTCGACCTCTTCGTACACCGGCTTGAGCAGACCCTTGAGAGCCTTCTCGACCTCGTCGATGGCCTGGTAGATCACCGAGTAGTACCGGATGTCGACACCCTCGCGGTTCGCCAGCTCGGTCGCCTTGCCTTCGGCACGGACGTTGAAGCCGATGATGATCGCGTTGGAAGCCGCTGCCAGGTTGACGTTGGTCTCCGTGACGCCACCGACACCGCGGTCGATGACGCGCAACTGCACCTCGTCGTCGATCGGGATAGCCAGCAGTGCCTCTTCGAGAGCCTCGACGGTTCCCGAGTTGTCGCCCTTGAGGATCAAGTTCAGCTGCGAATGTTCCTTCAGAGCTGCATCGAGATCGTCCAGGCTGATTCGCTTGCGGCTCTTCGCTGCCAACGCGTTGCGCTTACGTGCATTGCGACGGTCAGCGATCTGACGGGCAATACGGTCCTCGTCGACCACGAGCAGGTTGTCGCCTGCACCGGGGACGGACGTGAAGCCGATGACCTGAACCGGACGCGAAGGCAGTGCCTCGTGGACGTCCTCGCCGTGCTCGTCCACCATGCGGCGGACGCGGCCGTATGCATCACCGGCGACGATGGAATCGCCGACGCGCAGCGTTCCGCGCTGGATGAGCACTGTGGCAACGGGGCCACGGCCACGGTCGAGGTGAGCCTCGATCGCAACACCCTGTGCATCCATGTCCGGGTTTGCGCGCAGATCCAGGGAGGCATCCGCGGTCAGCAGCACAGCTTCGAGAAGCTGATCGATGTGCAGACCCTGCTTCGCCGAGATGTCGACGAACATGGTGTCTCCGCCGTATTCCTCGGCGACCAGTCCGTACTCGGTCAGCTGCTGACGGATCTTGTCCGGGTTGGCGCCTTCCTTGTCGATCTTGTTGACCGCGACCACGATCGGCACGTCGGCCGCCTGGGCGTGGTTGATCGCTTCCACCGTCTGCGGCATGACACCGTCGTCGGCTGCGACAACGAGGATCGCGAGGTCGGTGGCCTTGGCACCACGAGCACGCATGGCCGTGAAGGCCTCGTGACCGGGGGTGTCGATGAACGTCACGAGACGCTCGTTGCCCTCGAGCTCGGTGAGCACCTGGTAAGCACCGATGTGCTGCGTGATGCCGCCGGCTTCGCCCTCACGGACGTTGGCCTTACGGATCACGTCGAGCAGTCGGGTCTTACCGTGGTCGACGTGGCCCATGACGGTGACCACAGGCGGACGGGACTCGAGGTCCTCTTCTCCGCCGGCGTCCTCGCCGTAGGTGAGGTCGAAGTGTTCGAGCAGCTCACGGTCTTCGTCCTCAGGGCTGACGACCTGAACGACGTAGTTCATTTCGCCGCCGAGAAGCTCCAGCGTCTCGTCGTTGACCGACTGCGTTGCCGTGACCATCTCGCCGAGATTGAACAGTGCCTGCACAAGTGCTGCGGGGTTCGCATCGATCTTGTCTGCGAAGTCGGACAGCGACGCGCCGCGAGCGAGACGGATGGTCTCGCCGTTGCCGCGAGGCAGCCTGACGCCACCGACTGCGGGAGCCTGCATGCTCTCGTACTCGGCGCGCTTTGCCCGCTTCGACTTACGTCCACGACGAACTGCTCCGCCGGGACGACCGAATGCACCTGCTGCTGCGCCGCGCTGACCGGGACGGCCACCGCCGCCGGGACGACCGCGGAAACCACCTGCGGGAGCTCCGCCACCGGGAGCACCTGCACCGGCACCTGCGCCGCCGCCGGGAGCTCCGCCACCGCGGTACCCACCGCCGCCGCCACCGGGACGACCGCCGGGAGCGCCACCGGGCCGGCCCGGACGACCTGCGCCGCCACCGGGCGCGGGACGAGCGGAACGAGCAGGCATTGCACCCGGGTTCGGGCGAGGAGGCATGGAGCCGGGGCTCGGACGGGGTCCACCCTGACCTGCGGGCGGACGGGGTCCACCCTGGCCGGGAGCCGGACGAGGACCGCCCTGGCCGGGAGCCGGACGAGGACCGCCCTGGCCGGGAGCCGGACGGGGTCCACCCTGGCCGGGAGCCGGACGAGATCCACCCTGCGCCGCGGGACGCGGAGCGCCCGGACGAGGACCGCTCTGGCCCGGAGCCGGACGTGGTGCCGGACGCTCAGCCGGAGCCGAGGAGTACGGGTTGTTTCCGACGCGCGGAGCCTTGGGCATCGGACGAGGTCCACCGGGCTTTGCGCCGGTCGACGGTGCTGCCGGAGCAGCTGCAGCGGGAGCTGCCGGTGCCGCGGGAGCTGCCGGAGCCGGACGAGCCGGCTTCGGAGCGTTGCTGGGTGCAGCGGGCGCATTGAACGTCGGCGTGGGAACTGCCGGCGTCGTAGGAGCCGGTGCTGCGGGAGCCGACGGTGCTGCCGGGGCCGGAGCTGCAGCAGCCGGGGCTGCCGGTGCTGCGGGAGCCGGTGCGGCCGGCTTGGGGCCGGGACGCTGCCCGGGACGCGGTGCGCCGGGCTTTGCTGCCGACGGCGACGGTGCGCCTGGCTTTGCTGCGGGCTTTGCCGCTGCGTCGCCGGACGCGGGCTTGGTTTCTGCACCACCGGCAGACGGGAATGATTCCCGCAGACGACGTGCGACGGGCGCCTCCACTGTGGATGACGCAGACTTTACGAACTCGCCCTGCTCTTTGAGCGTTGCGAGTAGTTCCTTGCTGGTAACACCGAGCTCTTTAGCCAACTCGTGTACGCGGGCCTTGCCTGCCACTGCTCTCCTCACTGATGAGGTCGAGCAGGAGGCATCCCACAGATGTGGGTCCCACACGACCTCGGGTTATAGCCGATGGACGTTCATCGTTGGTGCTTCACGGTGTGCTCATGAGTGCTTGTGCCTGTTCTTCTCGAGAGGTACTGCTTTTGTGTGAACTGCGTCGACCAGCTGGTCGACAGCGGACGTGTCCAGATTTCCGGACACTCGCAGTGCTCTGCTGAATGCTCGGCGCCGCTCTGCCAGGCTCAGGCAACTCGGATCCAGGTGCAGCCATGCACCTCGACCGTGGAGCCTTCGCAATACGTCGGGGACAAGCAGGGAACCCTCCGGCCCCTGCCCACCAACCACGACCCTCAACAGATCGGCAGCCGACCCTTGTTCCCTGCATCCCACACACGTTCTGACCGGCGAACCGGGCGTCGCGCGCGCAAAATCCGAGGACTCACGTCGAACCATCGTCTACTCTACCGTCGAACTGTCTGGAACACTGCATTCCACCGTTATCCGTTTGACGCGCCGGAGCGATCCGACGCGTCGTCGACCGGTGCTGCATCGCTTCGAATATCAATACGCCAACCGGTCAACCGCGCAGCAAGGCGGGCATTTTGACCCTCCTTGCCGATGGCCAGCGACAGCTGGAAATCAGGCACGATAACCCGAGCTGCGCGGGCATCGAGGTCGACAACAGTGACGGAGACCACTTTCGACGGAGAGAGTGCGTTGCCCACAAATGTCGCGGGGTCCTCGTCGTAGTCGATGATGTCGATCTTCTCGCCGGCAAGTTCGCTCATGACGTTACGCACGCGCTGCCCCATAGGACCGATGCATGCACCCTTCGCATTGAGCCCGTGAACGCGCGACGCAACCGCGATCTTGGAACGGTGACCAGCTTCGCGGGCAACATTGATGATCTCGACGCTGCCGTCGGCAATTTCGGGAACCTCGAGTGCAAACAGCTTCCGAACCAGGTTCGGATGGGTGCGCGACAGCGTGATCTGCGGGCCGCGCGCGCCGCGGGCAACCCCGACGACGTAGCACTTGATGCGCTCGCCGTGCTCGTAGCTTTCACCAGGAACCTGCTCGGCCGGCGGAAGCAGGCCTTCGGTGCCATGCGCGTCGCTGCCGATTCGCACGACAACCATGCCACGCGAGTTCGCGCGGGTGTCTCGCTGGATCACACCACCGACGATTTCGCCTTCGTGCGTCGAGTACTCGCCGAAACTGCGCTCGTGCTCGGCATCACGCAGACGCTGAAGAATCACCTGACGCGCGGTGGTCGCCGCGATCCGGCCGAAGCCCTCGGGGGTGTCGTCCCACTCGGCGCCCACCATATTTCCGTCGGAGTCGGTGTCGTGAGCCATGACTCGCACCGATCCGGTCTTGAGATTGACGTCGATCCGAGCGTTCTGCTTGTGGCCCTCGGTGTGTCGGTACGCCGTCAGCAGCGCGGTCTGGATCGTGGCGATCACTGTTTCGATCGGGACGCCTTTTTCGGCCTCGATCGCTCGCAACGCTGCAATGTCGATATTCACTTGTCGAACCCTTCTTCGTTATCTACGTCTTCTACGTCTTCTTCGGAATCGAGCACCTGTGCGTCGGACTCGTCGAGGTCCGTATGCACTGCCCGACCCTCCGGAATTCCTCCGGCAAGTTCCAGCTCTGCGTCGCTCGGCTTCGAAAACTCGACCTGCACAACAGCTTTCTGCACGTCTGCCAGCGGTATCCCGCGGACTGTCAGACCGCCGCGACCGTTCATGACCACTGCAACCGAATCCTCGCCGAGGACACCGATTCGACCGACGACGGTCTCGTCGGCAAGATCGATGCGTGCTTTGCGCCCACGTGCGCGGCGCCAATGTCGCTCTGCTGTCAGCGGCCGATCGATCCCGGGCGACGTGACCTCGAGCGTGTACGGCGCTTCCCCGATTTCCTCGAGGCTGTCGAACAACTCGGAGACGAGCCGACTGATCTCGGCAGCGGCATCCAGTTCGATACCGGCGTCACTGTCGACCATGATGCGAACGGCGCTGTGCTTGCCCGCATTAGTGACCACGACGTCCTCGACGTCGTAGCCCTTGGACTGCACGAGTTCGGAGACCAGCTCGATAACCCTGTCCTTGGATGGCACCGGCATCTCGCGAACTCCTCGTTTCAGTTGTCGTCGACTCGCATCGACTCGGTGTTGTCAGTCTGTGTGGCTCAGGCCTGTGTGATGCAGGTCTCGAAGTAGCAGGTACCCAGTTTGTGGGCATGCCAAAGACACCATTCGCCACACTGTCCGGCCAAGCATCCAAGAGTACCGCCCCTTCGAGATGACTGCGACCAGACCGACCGTTACACATCACACGTGAACACGTTTGCCTGATTCGAACGAATCGCGCGGTACCTGGCACCATGGACGAGTGCTGACGCCCCTATCCACCACCTCCCACTCCCGCCGGAGTGCGCTGAAGATCGCAGGTGCGGCATCGATCGGCGCCATCGCCTTCGCGGCCACAGCGTGTACTGACAACGGCTCCGCCCAGGCCGCCGTAGAAGTCGACCAGCTGACCTCGCAGGCCGATCGCGCACGAGCAGACGCCGCCGCTGCAAGCAATTCGATCGCGCTGGCACCGGAACGTGTTGCCGCGCTCACGACGATCAGCGCGGAGCGCACCGCTCATGCCGATGCCCTCGACGCCGAGATCGCGCGAGCGGCAGGCGGGGGTGCCGGCACCACGTCAACGCCGTCAGCGTCGTCGACCGCACCGGCAGCGCCCGCGGGGATCGACGCCGTGCGCGCGTCGTTAGCGGAGTCCGCTCGCAGCGCTGCCGATCTCGCTCGGACGACATCGGGCTATCGCGCCGGACTACTCGGTTCGATCAGCGCGGCGTGCGCCACCCAGACGGCGGTACTGCTGCCATGAGCATTCTGCGCACATCGACAACCAGTGATTCAGCCGTGCTCGACGCCATCGAATCCGAGAACGCCGCAATCTTCGCTTACGGCGTCGTCGCAGCGTTCTCCAACCCGGCTCGGGCCAACGAGGTTGCCACCCACATGGCAACCCACCGGGCGCGCCGTGACGCTCTCTCCGTCATCGCCGTCGACGCGGGCCTCACTCCCCCGATTGCCGCCGCCGGCTACGACATCCCTTTCCCGGTCACCGACGCCATCACGGCAGCGCAGTTGGCGGCACAGATCGAAGCCGATACCGCGGCTGCGTATCGCGCGTTGATCGAACAGGCCGATTCCGACGATCTCCGCACTTTCGGAGTCGAGGCGCTCACAGACGCCTCGATCCGCGGGGCTGGATGGAACCTCGCACTCGGGACAACTCCCGCAACATCGGCGTTTCCCGGCGAATAGTGCTGTGCGCCTTCATTAACCGCCCGCGGTTGATAAAGGCGCACAGCAAAACTCACTTCCGAGTCGGCACAAACCACGCCGCCACTACCGCGACCAGTACAAAACATCCGCCGACTCGCAGGGCCGGCGTCAGTGCTTCGCTGTATCCCAGCGGCGTCAACGCTCCACCTGCGGCCAGGAACACCGCTGTCAGGACTGCGATTCCCAATGCGACGCCGATCTCGCGAAGTGTTGCGTTGGTCGAACTGGCCGTGCCGTGATCCGGCGCGTCCATGTCGACGAGTACCGCGGTGGCATTGGGCGCGAAGGTCAGCCCCATGCCCATTCCGGCCATGAGAAGTGCGGGGACGAGTGACGCGTACGTGGCGTCGGGACCGATGCGAGCAGCCAACCAGAACAACGCGCCGGCTTGTAGACCGAGACCGGTGAGAAGCAGCGGCCGCAGTCCCACTTTCGGGGCGAGGAAGCCCGCGAGCGGGGCGAACACCATCGGCGCCGCGGTCCATGGAAGCGTCCGCAACCCGGCTTCGAACGGTGTGAACCCCATCGCGATCTGGAGGTACTGCGAGAGCAGGAACACCGCACCGAAGATGCCGATCGAGAAGGTCAGTCCGATCACGTTTGCCATCGAGAAGCTTCTGGATCGGAACAGACGCAACGGCATCACGGGGTGCGACGTGGTTCGTTCGCGAACGATGAACAGCCCCAAGGCAACTACGGCACCCACCAGCGATGCGACAACACCGAAGGAACCCCAACCGTCGTCGTTTCCGTGAACGATGCCCCAGACAGCGAGGAACACACCAAGTCCGGCCAGCGCGACCCCGGCGACGTCCAAAGGTTGCTTCCGCCCGGTCGATTCGCGCAGTGCATACATTGCGAGCGGAACTGCGACGATTGCTACCGGCACGTTGATCCAGAAGATCCCTTGCCACGAAAAACCGTCGACCACAGCGCCGCCCACCACCGGACCCATCGCGATACCGAGCCCCGATACTCCACCCCAGATGCCGATTGCCATGGCGCGCTTGGCTTCCGGAACCGCAGCCACGAGCAGTGTCAGCGAGAGCGGCATGATGGCGGCAGCGCCGACGCCTTGAACGGCGCGTGCCGCGATCAACAGTCCTGCCGATGTCGAGAGCGCGGAGGCAATTGACGCCGCGGTGAACAGTCCGATCCCGCCGACGAACATGCGTCGCCTACCCCAGCGATCGCCGAGCGTCGTCGCCGACAACATCAGCGTCGCAAACGCAAGCGTGTACGCATTCATGAACCACTGCAACTGGCTCACGGACGCATTCAGGTCCTTCTCGATCACCGGCAATGCGCTGGTCATCACCAGATTGTCGAGGGTTGCCATGAACATCGGCAGGGACGCCGCGACGATCGCAATCGCAACCGGTACTGATCGCCTGCGGGTCCCTTCCGAACCGGGTGCGGCACCGGCATTCGCCAAAACAGTCATTGCACGCCTTCGCTTAGGTATCAGTTGATTACTTATTCGACGCTAAGTTATCAACTGATAACCTGTCAATATGTCGAGCGAAGATTCCGCCACACCCAAGCGAAGGATGAGCGCGCCCCAGCGCCGGGCGCTTGTCCTTGCAGCAGCCACCAGGGCCTTCGCCCGCGGCGGATACTCCGGCACCAGCACCGATGCGGTCGCGAAGGAAGCCGGTGTCTCGCAGCCGTACATTGTGCGCATGTTCGGAACGAAAGCAGAACTGTTCCGGGCGGTGTTCGCGCGAGCACTCGACGAGATCGTCCGAACCTTCACCGAAAAGCTGGACACACTTGATATCGAGCCTGACGATCCGGAGTTCTGGGCCGAGCTCGGTTCCGCCTACGGCGAGCTGATCCTGGACCGCGACCTACTGCTCGTCATGCTGCACGGGTTCGCCACCGGCACAGACGACATCGCCACCGTGTCTCGGTTCGCGATGTCGAAGATCTACAGCCTGGTGCGTGATCGAACCGGTTGCACCCCCGAGCAGGCCCGGATGTTCATCGCCAACGGCATGCTCATCAACAATCTGCTCGCGATGAAAGCGCCGGACCACATCGACGAGGATCCCGCGTTAGGGGAACTGTGCGTCAGCGTCTTCGGCGAATCGGCCGCAACAACACTCTCCGCCACCGGCACCGCGCCTGCATCCGACTCGGACACCTGACCGGCCACTGGGATTTACGTCACATGTGTGATGGAACGCACCATAGAGTCGGGTTCCGACACATCACGTAAAACCGGACGAAAAGGACCGACGTTGGATCTTGCACAACGCATCGACGCCCTCGAGCAGATCGAAGAGATCAAAAAGCTCAAGTACAACTACTGGCGCGCCTGTGATGCCAAGGACCCGGTCGCGTTCCGCAACAGTTTCATCAAGAGCGGCGCGTCCATCGACTACGGCCAGTTGGGGGCGTTCGACGACGCGGGCCCGATGGCCGACATCTTCACTGCAGTCGCCCTGCGCAAAGTCGACGGCCACTACGCGGTCCTCGACATGCACCACGGACTTCACCCCGATATCGAAATAACTTCGGAGACTTCCGCACTCGGACGATGGACGCTGCAGTTCCGCCAGATCGACACCGTCGCTCGGACTCAGAAATTGATGACGGGCGAATACGACGACGCGTATGTGATCGAGGACGGAGCGTGGAAGATGAGTCGCTGCCACTTCACGGAGACGTGGTCGATGACCACTCCCCTGTCAGCCGAGACCGTCCTCGCCGAGGGATCAGTGGGGAGTCAAGAATGACTGGATCAAAGGTTGCACTGGTAACCGGCGCGAGTCGCAGTGTCGGCAAAGGAATCGCGTTGGCGCTGGGCAGCGACGGCTGGACCGTGTATGTGACCGCGCGCGGTGAAGTCGGCACCAACAGCCCACTCGACGCTGCAGCCGCGGAGATCACCGAGCGTGGTGGCCGGGGAATCGCCGTGCAGTGTGATCACAGCGATGATCAGCAAATCGTTGATCTCTTTGCCCGCATTGCCGACGAGCAGTCCGGCCGTCTCGATCTCCTCGTCAACAACGTGTGGGCCAACCCTGCCGGCTACGCAGGTTTCACGGATCCGTTCTGGAAGCGCCCCGTCGCCGACTGGGACTCCCTGATCGGGATCGGTTTGCGCGCGCATTACGTCGCGTCCGTGGAAGCCGCCAAGTTGATGGTTCCGCGCGGAAGCGGTGTCATCGGCCATATCTCGTCGTTCGGCAGCCGCGGATACTTGCACTCCGTGCTGTACGGGATGTCGAAGACCGGACTCGACAAGATGGCCGCGGACATGGCCGTCGAGTTGAAAGGAACCGGAGTCACCGCACTGTCCTTCTGGCTCGGCTTGATTCGCAACGAGCGAATGGAAGCCAGCGGAATGGAGAGCTTCGAGGGCTTCTCCCTCGCCGAGGCGGAAACCCCGGAATTCGTCGGGCAGGTCATCACGGCACTGGCCAACGATCCCGACGTCAACTCCCGCAGCGGGCACACGCTGATCACCGCGGAAACTGCACTCGACTACGGAATCACCGACGCCAACGGCAAGCAGCCGGCGTCACATCGTGCTGCATTCGGTGGCGGCCCGCTCTTCTGAGCCACGCACACCGGACGCCGTAGCGGCGTCGCGCACCCTCGCGGTGCCCGGCGCCGCTACGCGCGCCTTGAGCGCAAGCCACGCGCAGCCAATCACCACGATGCCGCCCGCGACGATGGACAGCGACAATTCCTCGCCCAGGATCAAGGCCGACCACGCGATGCTGAGAACCGGTTGAACCAGCTGCGTCTGACTGACTGTGGAGATCGGCCCCATCGCCAGGCCCCGGTACCAGGGGAAGAAACCGAGAAACATGCTGATGGCACCGAGGTAGGCAAACGCAAGCCATGAATTGGCGTCGGCGTGGACGGGCGTATTCACCACCGACACAACGGTCATGGTGGCCGTAACGGGCAGTGCGAGAATCAACGCCCAGGCGATTGTCTGCCATGATCCGATTTCGCGGGCCAGCAAAGCTCCTTCGGAGTACCCGAGAGCAGCACAGATCACTGCCCCGACCAGCAGAAGATCCGCGAGGTGGAACGAACCGAGTCCGCCGCCTGCACATGCGACGAACACTGCCACCGATATCGCGCCGGCCGCACTCGCCCACCAAAATGCCTGACTCGGCCGTTCTTTCCCCCGAAGTACGGCCAGTACGGCCGTCGCGGCAGGCAATAGCCCGATCACGACGGCGGCATGACTGGCCGGTGATGTTTGCACTGCAAACGTGGTGAGTAGAGGGAACCCGAGAACGACTCCGATGGCGACAAGTGCAATCCGTGCCCATTGCCGAAGGCTGGGAATGGCGGCGCGCGAAGCCAGCAGCGCAATCGTCGCCAACCCTCCCGCCACTACAGCCCGGCCGGCGCCGATGAACAACGGATCAAGGTCAGCGACTGCGATTCTTGTCAGTGGAACCGTGAACGAAAACGCCAGAACTCCCAGGAGCCCCCACCACAGACCCGATAGCGGTGCCGATCCGTTTGCGATAGCGCTACTATTGTCATTCATGTCCCACGATAGCAGTAGCCGACGGGTAGTCGACGGCTTGCGCACGCTGATCGCGTCGTCGACCGCCGGAATGCAACTCCCCTCCACTCGGGCGCTGGCCGCAACGCACGGCGTGGGGCCTGTCACTGTGCAGCACGCAATCCGCCAACTCGTGGGTGAAGGCCTGGTTGAAACCCGCCCAGGTTCGGGAAATTTCGTCGCCCGCAAGCGAGCGCCTCAGATATCCGACTATTCTTGGCAGACAACCAGTCTCGGTCCGAGCCGGGTCGACGCCAATCCCATCGGATCAAGCATGCTCACGGTTACGGCAGACACGATCTCGCTGCACAGCGGCTACCCAACGGACGAGTTGCTTCCCCTTCGTCAGATCCGCGGAGCACTGTCGAGGGCTGCGCGGAGCTCACTTGCGGCACGTCGACCGCACACCGCAGGGCTTGGAGAACTCCGCGAGTGGTTCGCCCACGAGCTCACCACGGGCGGCGCTACCACGGTGCGCGATTCCGACGTCCTGATCACACCCGGAGGGCAGAGTGCACTGTCTTCGACGTTCCGGGCGCTTGCAGGTCCCGGCGATGCCATCGTGATGGAGTCGCCCACGTACTGGGGTGCCATCGCAGCAGCCAAACAGGCCGGGCTGAGCGTTGTGCCCGTCGCCCGCGGGACGCACGCGCCGGATCCGGATGATCTTGCCACCACGTTCGAACTCTCCGGAGCGCGCTTGTTCTATGCGCAACCACATTTTGCCAACCCAACCGGAGCACTCTGGTCGGACGCTGAGAGGCAATCGATCATGAAGGTCGTGCGCGATCACGGTGTATTCGTGATCGAAGACGACTGGGCGCACGATTTCGGAATCGACATGGACGCCACTCCCCTGGCTGCGAACGACCCCGACGGCCACGTGATCTACGTCCGGTCGCTCACCAAGAGCACGTCGCCGGCACTACGGGTCGCGGCCGTTGTTGCACGCGGTCCGGCGCGACGACGAATCGAAACCGATCGCACCATCGATGACCTGTACGTTTCCGGGATTCTGCAAGCTGCGGCGGTCGACGTCCTCACCCAACCTTCGTGGGTTACTCATCGGCGAAACGTTCGCGAACTACTGCGCGAACGGCGTGACCATCTGATCCGCGAATTGGATACTCATGCACCGGAACTCACGCTCACCCACAAACCCGCCGGTGGTCTCAACTTATGGCTTCGCCTGCCGGACGGCTCCGATTCCGAAACGTTTGCAACCAGGTGCCTCACGCACGGCCTCTCGATTTCCCCTGGGGCCGAGTGGTTTCCGGCGGAACCAACCGCCGCATACATTCGTCTGAACTTCGGCGGTTCACATCCAGATCGTTTCGAGGAAGCCGCCCGGATCCTGGCCGATCAACTCGTCCCGAAATGAGGGCGCCACAACGCTGGCCAGCCTGTCGAATGCCGCTGTAGTCTCAGGTGATGGCACTCTCCGAGAATGAGCGTGAACAGTTTCTGGCCGAGCCGCACGTAGCAGCGCTGTCGGTGGCGAACAACTCCGAGCGCGGTCCGTTGACAGTCCCGATCTGGTATCTCTATTCACCAGGTGGCAGCCCCTGGATTCTCACGGGAAAAGGATCGAAAAAGGCCCAGCTCATAGAGTCTGCTGGGCACTTCTCCCTCATGGCTCAACGACTCGAGCCGACCATCCGCTATGTGAGCGTCGAAGGTTCCGTCGACAAAATCGTGCCTGGAACCGACGAGATGCTGGTCGAAGTATCGCGGCGATATTTGACCCCGGACAAGGTTGACGGTTATCTCGACTTTGCCCGCTCTCAACTGGGCGAGCAGGTCGCAATTTACATGAAACCGCACACCTGGCTGTCCGCCGATCTCGGCGCTCTCTAAACAAGGACGACGCAGGCTCGGCGCGCCGGAATCGGTGCGCCGAGCCAATAACGTCAGCTCTCGGTGAAGAACCGCACCCGGTTGATCCGATGCCCCGAGGCCTCGAATCCGAAGAGCGCGATGGCCGGTTCACCGCAGACGACAACGCTTGCCGTGGCCGTGCGGCCGGCAGCGAGGACCTTGCCCCGGCTCACGCCGGCCAGAAGATCGTTGGCGTCTGCGGTAGACAGGTGCGTGCCCGCCGGAAGCTCGACCGGAATGGGCGGAATCCGGCCGACCTTTGCGGCGTCGAGGAATCGTGTTGCCGCCCGCTTGCCCTTGGACCCGACCCCGAGGATGCCGCTGGAGAAGCCAATCGCTCCCCCGATCCCCTGGTTGGACAGCAACTGCGGCGTGAGCTTGGCCGCAGCCTTGACGCCTGCTGCGCCCGCGGTGGCAAGCTGACTCAACATGGTCGCCAATTCCCAATGGGCGTAGAGGGTTCCGATCTGCAACGAATCCGGCTCGCCCACCAGGTCGTAGCGCAGATGCATCGGCACGTTCAGGACAACGCCCGTCGACATTTCGGTGGCGAGGCTGAGGTCGCGCCACACTGTTCGGCCACACACTATGTCGCGCTCGACATGGAACGTGATGGTGTTCGGGGCAATGAATGTGTCGTAGAACTTCTCGATCGACGCCCGCCCGTTGTGCGGACGCGAACCAACAGGATCATTGACCTGACCGTCTGCGCTGAACAGCGACACCCACGCCGAACGATCGTGTGCACCGACAGCTTTGGGAGATCCCTCGACTACCGCCATCAACTGATCGCGGGTTGCCACCGCGCTCATGCGCGCATCTCGTATGCGCCGTCGTAGGCCTTGACCTGCTGCCACACGCGGTCGAAGCGCTCACTGTCTACGACGGGCTTGCGCACAGCTGCGAGCGCCCAAGCTTGCTGTTCCGGTGTCGACGACGGTTTCCCGTGCAGCGCAATCGCATAGCCGGAGAAATCGCGAATCTGGAAGTCGAAGATCTGATCCACGACATCGGCGTCGAGTCCGGCGATGTCGGCCTGCTCGAGGATCAGATGCCCGTACACGACGAGCGAGAACAGATGCCCGACGTTGAGCATGAAATCGAGATCCTTCTGCTGCTGCGCGTCCGGCGCTGCGGCAGTGAGCAATTCGGT
Source organism: Rhodococcus globerulus (assembly GCF_019334125.1). Classification (NCBI taxonomy): domain Bacteria; kingdom Bacillati; phylum Actinomycetota; class Actinomycetes; order Mycobacteriales; family Nocardiaceae; genus Rhodococcus; species Rhodococcus globerulus. The sequence continues at coordinate 162,189 of NZ_CP079698.1, read as the reverse complement.
GAGTGCGATCGCCTGCTCGTAGAAACGAGCGACGTTCGGGATCGAAGAGTGCTTCTCGTACACCGGCTTCCACTCGTGGAACTGAATTTTCGCGGCGCCGCGAGTCGGTCCCTGATTCCAGAAGAACTCGTCGTCGGCTGCGTCGTCGCGCGTGACGATCTCCGGGAACTCTGCCGGATTGAAGAGGTAGTTCGGCAAGAACTTGAGGATCAAGCCGACATTGACGTGAACGGTGCCTTCGAGCTTGGGCAGTGTGCCGATCACCTGCGCGGCTTCGCGGAAGTACGTGGACTTCTCGTAGCCCTTGGCAGCAATAACGTCGTGCAGAAGTCCGACAACGCGCTCACCTTCTGAGGTGACCTTGGCCTTGGTCATCGGGTTGAACAGAAGGTAGCGACGGTCATCGAGACTCGCACTGCGGAAGTAGTCGACAGCCCGCGCGCTGAACTGCTTCATCGCAACCAGCCGGGAGTACGCGTCGACAAACGCCGCTCGGACGTGAGCGAAGTCGGTGACGGGATTTCCGTACAGAATTCGATTCTGCGCGTGGGTGATTGCCTCGAAGAACGCGTGCTCGCTGATTCCGATCGAACCGGTGCAGAGGTTGAACTTTCCGACGTTCACGGTGTTGAGCGCTGCCTCGAACGCCGCGACACCGGTGTGCAGGATGTCTTCCTCGCGGACCGGGTAGTCCTCCAAGCGGAAGTTGCTGACGTACATCTGACCACGGAGGACGTTGTCGACGAGGTGGTAGTTCGGGTGCGCGCTGTCCGCAACGAAGAACACGTACCCCTCGGGTCCGTCGACATCGGTGCGACGCCCGAATACCGACACCATTCCGGCGACGTTGCCGTTGCCGATGTAGTACTTCTCACCGCTGGCCCGGAAGGCAACGTCGCCGTCGGCCGGAGTGAGAAGCATGTCGGTGGAGTAGACGTCGGCGCCATGGTCGCGCTCGGAGAGTCCGAACGCCATGACTCCGCCGTCGGTGAGTTCCTGCGCTGCACGCTTCTTTGCGGCGTCGTTGTCACTCATCCAGATCGGTCCGAGTCCGAGGATCGTGACCTGCCACGCGTACCAGTACGCGAGTCCGTAAAAGCCGAAGACCTCACTCAGTGCCGCGTTGCGGGCACCGTCCCAGCGACGGTTCTCGTCGCCGTCGGCGTAAGCCGCTGGAGTCTGGAATGTCGCGAACAACTTCTCCTTCTTGACGAAGTCGAGGAAGTCCGACACCCAAACAGCTTCGAGATCGTCATGCAGGAGCTGATTCTTGCCACGGCTTTCGAACCATTCGACTGTTGCCAGCAGCAGCCTGCGAGTCTCGGGATCAAAACGGGCAAAATCTTCGGTGTGGGGGTTGAACAGCAATCCGTCGGTGTCAGACACGTCATACCTTTCGTCGATGCCGTAAACCTACCAGTGAGTAACTTAGGTTGGGAAGAGTTCACGAAGCCGGCGCAGCCCTCCGCGCCGGCAATAGATCCGCCGGATTCCACACCCCCGTCCGAGCCCGCGTCAGCGGATAACACGCCACTCCGAGAAGTAACGCCGACATGTGCCCGACCGCAGTGAATGTCGTAGCAAAGATCAACGGCACCGCATAGAAAATCACTGCTGCACCGAGGTAGACGTAGCGCCAGGGCTTCGAAATCCGGTACACGAGAACACCGACGACACCGGCCAATCCGTAGCTGACCCCGACATCGAGAGTGTTGACCGCCGACTCTGCGACATATCCGTGCCGAATGCCTTCGTAGAGAACACCTTCACTGATGTAGGTGGCGCCGACGTGCGCGATCACGACAACGCACAACCACCGCCACGTCCCGAGCCAGCGCTCTGCCGTGGCATGAAAAACAGTGAACAGAACCAAATACCCCAGCCAGCCACCACCTTCGAGCCAGAAGGCACTCGAGAACAGGACGCGGATCGGGTCTTCGGAGAGGTGATGCAGATTAGTGGAGCGTTTACCGAGAAAGTGTTCCTCGACATTGTCGGGAAGATGCCGCAGGAACAGTGTGGTGAAGAGCAGGGCCAACAACCAGATATACGTCCCGGGTGCGCTCCGCACCCACTGCCATACCGCCTTTGCTGCCCCCAGCATCCTCACCGCTTCGAGTGTGCGCTCACTCGTTGACTACTGCAACGGCGAACCCGTCCCACCCCTTCGATCCGACGGTCTGAATCGCGGTGCCGTCGAGTCGCGGTTCGGCCGCGATCATCTCGAGGACGGCACGACTGGCCTTGACTCGCTCGTCGTCGATGTCCGGATTCGAGACGTGTCCCCCACGCACGACGTTGTCGACGACGATGACGGTTCCCGGGTGCGACAGTGCAAGGGCCCACCGCACGTATTCGCTGTTGTTTTCCTTGTCCGCGTCGATGAACACCAGGTCGAAGGGACCGAGTTCTTCCTTCGCGATCAACGGCAGGCTGTCGAGGGCAGCGCCGACGCGGATGTCGACCCGATCGGCGAGTTCGGCGCGTTCGATGTTGGCGCGCGCTACCTCGGCGTGTGCCGGCTCGAATTCGAGACTGATGACGCGTCCCGACGGTCCGACGGCGCGGGCCAACCAGATGGTGCTGTACCCGCCGAGGGTTCCGATTTCGAGGACGTTGCGCGCCAGGCACATTCGAGCAAACAGATGGAGCAACTTGCCTTGGTTCGGCGCTACGTCGATAGGCGGCAGGCCGGCCGCGGTGTTGGCGGCGAGTGCCGCATCGAGGACCGGATCTTCACCTACCAACGTGGAGACAAGGTAACCGTCGACTTCTGCCCAATCCGGTTCGCGTTCCATAGGAACGATTGTGGCAGAAAAGAAGGGCCGCCGCAGACACCTCGAACGGTGTCTGCGGCGGCCCGCACATCTTCTGGGATCAGCCGCGAACTGCGGCGATGATCTCCTCGATTGCCGAATCGGCGTCGATTTCGCGGCTTTCGCCGGTGAAGCGGTCGCGGATTTCGACCTTACCGTCGGCCCAACCACGGCCGACGACAACGATCAGCGGAACACCGATCAGCTCGGAGTCCTTGAACTTCACGCCAGGCGACGCCTTTCGGTCGTCGAGAATCACTTCGAGTCCGGCACGGTCGAGTTGCGCCGCGAGGCCTTCGGCGCCTTCGCGAGCGGTCTCGTCCTTGTTCGCGATGACGAGGTAGACATCGGCCGGTGAGACCTCGGCGGGCCAACGCAGGCCCTTCTCGTCGTGGTGCTGCTCGGCGATGACGGCCACGAGGCGCGAGACGCCGACGCCGTACGAACCCATGGTCGGGCGAACCGGCTTGCCGTTCTCGGCGAGGACGTCGACGTTGAACACATCGGTGTACTTGCGGCCGAGCTGGAAGACGTGACCGATTTCGATACCGCGGGCCGAGACCAGCGTGCCGGCTCCGTCGGGAGATGCGTCGCCGTCGCGAACCTCGGCGGCTTCGATGGTTCCGTCGGGTGTGAAGTCGCGACCGGCAACAAGGCCGACAACGTGCTTGCCGTCTTCGTCGGCGCCGGTGATCCAGCTGGTGCCGTCCACGACGCGCGGATCAACGAGGTAGCGAACACCGTTGGCCTGCAGCGCCTTCGGGCCGATGTAGCCCTTGGCCAGGAACGGGTTGTTCTTGAAGTCGGTCTCGGTGATCATCACGAACTCGGCGGGCTCGAGCGAAGCTTCGAGGCGCTTTTCGTCGACCTCACGGTCGCCGGGGATGCCGATGCCGAGAAGTTCCCATTCGCCGCCGGGCAGGCGGGTCTTGACCATGATGTTCTTGAGGGTGTCGGCAGCGGTGATCGTGCGGCCGAGGTCGGCACCGTTCGCCCAGTCCACCAGGGTGTCGATGGTGGGGGTGTTCGCGGTGTCGTAGACCTTGGCCTCAGGCAGTCCGTCGAACGGAATGGCTTCGGGCACAACCGTCTTGACGGCCTCGACATTTGCGGCGTAACCGGATTCGAGGCAGCGCACGTAGGTGTCTTCGCCGATCTCACTCTCGGCGAGGAACTCTTCGGATGCGCTGCCGCCCATCGCGCCCGACGTAGCCGAGACGATGACGTACTTGACGCCCAACCGCGTGAAGATCTTCTCGTACGCGTCGCGGTGCGCCTGGTACGACGCCGTCAGACCCTCGTCGGTGAGGTCGAAGGAGTACGAGTCCTTCATGACGAACTCGCGGCCACGCAGAATGCCGGCGCGCGGACGCTCTTCGTCGCGGTACTTGGTCTGCACCTGGTACAGGGTGACCGGGAAATCCTTGTAGGAGTTGTACTCACCCTTGACCGTCAGAGCAAAAAGCTCCTCGTGGGTCGGGCCGAGCATGTAGTCGTTACCCTTGCGGTCCTTGAGGCGGAACAGTCCGGCGCCGTATTCGGTCCACCGGTTGGATGCCTCGTAGGGTTCACGCGGCAGCAATGCGGGGAGCAGGATTTCCTGGCCTCCCATGGCATTCATCTCTTCGCGGACAACGCGCTCGACCTCGCGCAGCACCCGCAATCCCAGTGGCAACCACGAGTAGACGCCTGGAGCGATTCGGCGCACGTAGCCGGCGCGAACCAGCAGTTTGTGGCTCGCAACTTCGGCGTCCGAGGGATCGTCACGCAGGGTACGCAGGAACAGGTGGGACAGACGGGTAATCACGAGGTACAAGGATAGTCGGCGCTGTACCGTCCGCAGGCGTCGGTACGGTATCGGGGTGCTTGTATTGCTGCCTCCCTCAGAAACCAAGTCCGACGGCGGCAAGGACGCGCCCCTCGATCTGGCTGAACTGTCGATGCCCCAGTTGACCGAAACGCGCGAATTGCTGGTGCAGACGCTCGTCGATCTAGCCGCCGATGTCGACGCCTCGTGCCAGGCGCTGGGGCTCGGACCGACCCAGGCGGACGAGGTGGAACGCAACGCGAAACTGTGGGTCTCGGCAACCCGCCCCGCCTTGCAGCGTTACACCGGTGTGCTGTTCGACGCCCTTGACGCGAAGTCGTTCACGCGCGCTCAGAAGGCCAAGGCACTCGATCGAATCGCTATCGGTTCTGCCCTGTTCGGCGCCGTCCGGGCAGGCGATCTGATTCCCGCCTACCGCCTCTCCGGCGGGTCCAAGCTGCCGGGGATGGGGACGCTGCGCTCGCTGTGGAAGCCGGAGCTGCCGAAGGCCTTGGCCGCCGAAGCCGACGGCCTTGTCATCGATCTACGATCCGGCACCTACCAAGACCTCGGACCTGTTCCTGACGCACTAATCGCCACCGTGCTAACCGAAAAGCCGGACGGCACCCGCACCGTGGTCAGTCACTTCAACAAGCATCACAAGGGTCTGCTCGCGCGCGCCCTGGTGGTCTCGCGCGCCGAACCCAGCGACATCAAGGGAGTTGCCCGAGTCGCGTCGAAGGCGGGCCTGCGCGTGGAAATCGCGTCGGAGCGCGAATTGATCATCCTGACGGATTGACGACTTCACCAGCCGATCAACCCTGCACCGCAAAGTCAGCTGGACGGTTTGTGCACGGCACTTCTGAAAACGGAATGTCGGAGGACGACTGCGCGTACAAAGACGATCCGATCGGACCGCGATAGTAGGGTGCCGATCGGGACGACCCGGAAGTGTGGGTGTCGAAGGAGGCGCCATGATCGCGGAGCTGAACAGACTGGTCGAGTTGGTCGAGGATCGTCTGAACGACGACCTCGATGTGGCTTCATTGGCGACTGAGCTCGGCACGACGGAATACCACCTCCGGCGGATGTTCTCGTCCCTGGCGGGCATGCCGCTGTCGGAGTACATCCGGCGTCGCCGCATGTCGGTCGCAGCGGCAGACGTTCTCGGAAACGGGAACCTGCTGAGCATCGCGGTCCGCTACGGCTACGGGTCGACCGAAGCCTTCGGCCGAGCCTTCCGATCCGTGCACGGCGTCAGCCCCGGCGACGTCAAGCGAGATGGCGGCCCCCTTCGAACGCAACCGCAGCTCAGGTTCCGCCTGACCGTAGAAGGGAACATCACCATGGACACCCGCATCACCGATCGACCGGCGCTCCGCCTCGTCGGCCACGCCACGCGCGTGCCCCTCATCCACGAGGGCGTCAACCCCCACATCCAAGCCCACATCGCTTCTCTGCCGCCTGCAGAGCACGCCCGCCTCAAAGCGCTGGGCAACACCGAACCGGCCGGCCTGCTCCAAGTGAGCGCCGACGTCGACCCGGATTACACCGAGGGAAGCGAGTTGACCTACCTGCACGGCATCGCCGTCACCGACACGACGCCGGTGCCCGACGATCTCGACACGATCGAGGTTCCTGCCGGTAGGTGGGCGGTGTTCCGCACCGAGGGCGAGTATCCGGCTGCGTTGCAGGCGACCTGGGCAGCGACCGCGACGGACTGGTTTCCGTCGAACCCGTGGCGACTCCGGCCGGGTCCGTCGATCGTCGCAGTTCTCGACCGCGCCGATGATTTCAGTACGGCCACGTGCGAACTGTGGCTCCCGGTGGAACGCGCATGATCAAGCGGCCCGCCGGCAGTGAGGTGCTGGCGGTGTTCGATCATAAATCAAGTGCCACAGAAGGTTTGGAACGTTTCACTGAAAGACTGCGGGGCCGCCTCGGTGTAGTCGGACCACTCGTCGCGTCGGTCGAACGGATGCGTGACAACCTCGAGCAGCTTCTCGAAGGGAACGAGGTCCCCGTCGGTCGCGGCAGACAGAGCAGCATCGAGCTGATGATTACGCGGAATGTATAGCGGGTTGACGCGATCCATCGCGCTCGCGGTCTCCACGGCCTCGCGTCCCTGTTCCGTCAGGGCGTCGTGCCACCGCTGCAACCAGGGCGCGATGTGATCCCGTGGCACGAGGTCGTCGAGGGGCGCCGAATTTCCGCGCAGTTCGTCCGCGAGAGCACGGAAACTGCCCGTCCAATCAGCACCGTGTTCCGCCAACAATGTCAGCAGATCGTCGACAAGCGCCCGATCGACAATCGGGTGGGCCAGACCGAGCTTTGCCGCCATGCCGGCCGCGTAGTGGCCCTCGTAACGCTCGTCGAAGGTGTCGAGAACTGCCGACGCCGCGGAAATCGCATCGTCGGGTGTGGAATCGATCAGCGGCAACAGTGTTTCTGCCAAGCGCGCCAGATTCCACTTCAAGACGGCGGGCTGATTGCCGAACGCGTAGCGGCCGCCGCTGTCGATCGAGCTGAACACTGCCGCCGGATCGAACGCGTCGAGGAAGGCGCACGGACCGTAATCGATGGTCTCCCCCGAAATTGTCGTGTTGTCGGTGTTCATCACTCCGTGTACAAAACCGATGAGCATCCACCGCGCCACCAGTGACGCCTGCGCCTCGACCACCCCCTCGAGGAACCTCAGGTAGCGATTGTGTGTACCCGTTGCCGGCAGTTCGGTCAGCTCCGGGTAGTGCCGGGCGATCGCGTAATCGGCGAGCGACTGCAAGACCTCGCCCTGCCGGGCCGCGAACTCGAAGGTCCCAACTCGAAGGTGACTCGACGCGATCCGTGCAAGCACGGCACCGGGTTCTGCGCCGTTGCGGCGAACGTCCCGTCCAGTCGCCACCACCGACAGCGCGCGCGTGGTGGGGACACCGAGGGCATACATCGCCTCACTGACCAGATATTCGCGCAGCATCGGCCCGACAACTGCATACCCGTCACCGCCCCGAGAGAACGGCGTGCGCCCCGAGCCCTTGAGATGCAGATCCACTCGCCGACCGTCACCGGTCGACAGTTCACCGAGTAGCAACGCCCGACCGTCCCCGAGGATCGGTGCGTATCCACCGAACTGATGACCCGCATACGCCATCGCCACCGGTTTTGCCCCAACCGGCACCGTCGACCCGGACAGGACGCCAACCCCGTCCACACTTTGCAGCGCGTCTACGTCCAAGCCCAACGATGCAGCCAGCCGTTCGTTGACGACGAGCAACTGCGGGTCAGGCGCGGCAGTACCTTGCCACGGAACCGTCAAAGCGCCAAGCTCGTCAGCGAACGTGCTCTCGAGGCCGGTCACGGATGTGCCAGTGCCTGCTGTGGAATCCTGGATTGCAGCCATCACACGAGAGTAGCCACCGTGAGACAGCCCATCGATCAGCCCTGGTCGATGTACGACTCGAGGTGATCGCGCTCGCTCTGCAACTCGTCGATCCGGCTCTTGACCACGTCACCGATGCTGACGATTCCGAGCAGTTCGCCGTCCTCGATGACCGGCAGATGGCGGATTCGGCGATCGGTCATGATCGCGGCAATACTGTCCACGGAATCAGCAGGCACGCACGTGTACATCAACGCTGTCATCACCTCGGACACTTCCGTGGCCAGCAATTCCGGACCCCGCTCGTGCAAACGCCGCACGACATCGCGCTCGGAGATGATTCCGACAACCGCGTCGCCGTCGAGGACGACCATTGCGCCGATGTTGTGGCGGGCAAGATCGCACAGCAACGCGTTGACGGTGGTGTGAGCGTCGATGGTGACAATGCTGTTGCCCTTGTTGCGCAAGATATCCGCGATCCGCATCACGGCACTCCGATCCTTCGAGAATCTCGGCCCTCTTGCAACGATCGTATCCAGTTGCGACGCACAAAAACAGGGCTGATCAGCTAATTCCCTGAGCGGCCTTCTCCGCAGCCTGCGCCTGAGCTACCTGGGCCGGGGTGAATCTGATGCACGCGGCCGCAATGCCGGCAAGTACCGCGCAGATCGCACAGCCGACAAGCGCAAAGGTGTACCCCTCTCCGAGGGCAATCAGCTGGGCCGGATTCATGTCGGCAGCCTTGCCCGAAATACCGCCGAGCGAGAGAGTTTTCGACGTTGCCATCGCGCCGATGACCGACAGCGCGAGTGGGCCGCCAAGCGTCTGGGCAACCTGGGAAATGGCGGTCAACGGGCCGATCTCCGTCTCGGGAACACCGGCGATCGCGCACAGTGGCAGCGGCACCATCGCCAGTCCGATACCGAATCCGATGCCGATGACGGGGACAAAAAGGTTGGCAAGGTAGGTGGAACTGGAGTCGAGGGTGGAGCCGTAGAGAAGTCCGACGATCATGATCAGCACACCGGTCAGAACCAGCCAGCGAGGTTGGACACGGACCGCCAACTTCGACGCGACCGTTGCTGCGGCACCTAGTCCGATGGCAAACGGAATGAACGCCAAACCTGAGCGCAGCGGCGAGTACTCCATGATGTCCTGCACGAAGAGCGCAACAAACGCGGTCATACTGAACATCGCACCACCGACGAAGAAGATCGCCAGGAAGGTCGCAACGCGGTTCCGGTCGGCGAACAACGAGAACGGGAGCAACGGATTCTTGGCGGTGCGTTCGACGAAGAGGAATGCTCCGAGAGCGATCAGTCCGGCGACCAACGCACCGATAACGGCGACGCTCCCCCAGCCCATTTCCGGCCCCTCGGTCAATGCGAAGACGATGCCGGTGCAGCCGAGCGTGGCGAGAATCGCGCCCGGCACATCCAGGGCGAGCCGAGTCTGCGTTGTTTCGCGCAGAGCCCGAAACGCCATCCCGACAAGCACAATTCCGATGGGAACGTTGATGAGGAAGATCAGTCGCCATGACACCTCGGTCAACGCGCCGCCGATGATCAGCCCGGCAATCGAACCGACGCCGGTCATGGCGGCAAAAATCGCGATGGCCTGATTACGAGCCGGACCCGCGGCGAATGTAGTGGCCACAAGAGCGAAGGCCGTCGGCGACGCTACGGCCGCTCCGACGCCTTGCAGGGCCCGCGCCGCGATCAGCATGCCCTCGTTCAACGCAAGACCACACAACAACGACGCCACGGTGAAGAGCGTGACGCCCGCGATGAACATTTTCTTGCGGCCGTACGCGTCACCGAGTCGCCCACCGAGCAACATCAGCCCGCCGAACGCCAGGGCATACGACGTCAGCACCCAATTTCGGCCGCTGTCGCTGAGGCCGAGATCAGCCTGAAGCGGCGCAAGCGCAAGGTTGGCGACGGTGCCGTCGAGCACCACCATCATCTGCAAACCGCTCAGGACGATGATGGCGAGTCCGATGACTCGGGTCGCTACCGGCGCATTGACCGCTGGGGCCGCGGATTGAGCGGTTTCAGATTTTGGGGAATCAGACACAAGACTTCACGTTACCCAGCGTTGACGGAAAAGCCCGCCACCGGTCCGATCACGATGATGGCCGGGGGCTTGATCTCTTCGTCCTTGACGCGCTGAGCAACGGTCGCCAGATCGGCCCGCAACTCACGCTGCGTACGTAGTGTGCCCTCCTGGATCACCGTGACCGGAGTGCTCGCGGCACGCCCACCCTCGATGAGTGCAGCCGCGAACTGATCAATGCGTTCGACGGCCATGAGCAGCACGATCGTGCCGCGCAGCTTCGCCAAAGCCGACCAGTCGACCAGCGAATCCGGATGATTCGGAGCAACGTGCCCACTCACGACTACAAACTCGTGCGTGACACCGCGATGCGTGACGGGAATGCCGGCTGCCGACGGTACGGAAATGGCACTCGTGATTCCGGGCACTACGGTCACCGGAACACCGGCTGCGGCACACGCTTCGAGTTCTTCGTAGCCACGACCGAAGACGTAGGGGTCACCGCCCTTGAGCCGCACGACGAACTTTCCGGCCTTCGCGTTGTCGATCAGCGCAGCGTTGATGGCTTCCTGCGCCATGGCCCGGCCGTACGGAATCTTCGCGGCGTCGATGACCTCGACATCAGGACCGAGCTCAGCCAGCAACTCCGGCGGCGCCAAGCGGTCGGCAACAACAACGTCGGCGCGGGCCAGCAACCGTCGACCGCGCACCGTGATCAGATCCGGGTCACCTGGCCCACCGCCGACCAGTGCAACGCCAGGCGCCGCCGGTTCGGCCGTATCCGCGAGGACACCGGACTGCAGACCTTCGACCACCGCGGTACGGACGGCTGCCGAACGACGATGATCGCCGCCGGCCAGGACGCCGATGCTCATACCGTCGTACTCGGCACTTGCGGGTGTGACGGCAGTGCCGTGCTTGGCGTTGTCCGCGCGGACACAGAAGACTCGATGACGCTCCGCTTCCGCGACGATCGCCGCATTGGTCTCCGGCTCGTCGGTCGACGCGATTGCGTACCAGGCACCCTCGAGGTCACCCTCCTGGTACGGACGCAGCTCGAGTGTGATCTGCCCTGCCGTTGCCATGCCCTCGACTGCCGGCGTGACCTCGCGGCTGATCACGTGAACTGCCGCGCCCGACGCGACCAGCAGGCCGAGGCGGCGCTGAGCGACCGTCCCGCCGCCGAATACGACAACGCGTCGATCGGTCAGGTTGAGTCCGACCAGGTAGTTGGTCTCGTCTGCGGTGGGCTCGCTCACTCGCACTCCATTTCATCGTCGATCTTTGTGCTCGCTGGAAAAGCTGTGCTCGCGGGAAAACCTGCGCTCGCTGGGGGAACTTTACTGGCCACGGCTACTGTCACCGCACCGGTCGAGGTCTTACCTACTGTCAACTGTCCGTGACCGGTAGCCAGGATCGCTGCCGCCTCGGCAACGCTCGCAGTGCCGACAGCCTGCTCTACGCGCGCTGACGGTGACGGAACGTTCACGGCTGCAAGTTCTTCCGACGTGAACGCCGCGACATCGACTGACAGGATCTGCGCGGCGTCGATCAGCGCCGGGGCGGAGGCTTTGACCGCGGCGGTGGCAAGACCAACGAGCGTCGCGCCCTGCGGCAGTATCCCTCGCACAGCGTCGACGATCTCGACAGCAGAGGCAGATGTAGTGAACCCGAGTCCGACATAGACCTCAGCCACGCGCGGCCTCGACAAAGGTGGCGATCGACTCGGGCTGACCCGCCGGGTGTGTGTGGAGATACGACGCGTGAACTCCACCGTTGACAAATCCCTCGCGCACTGCGCCGCCGTCCCACGGTCGCCAACCCCATGCGGTTGCGCACCCGTCGGCGTCGGCACTGACGAGAGACGTTCGGTGAAATTCGTGCCCGGCGACACGCGAACCCGCCGCAAAGAGACTCGAGTCCGTCAACGCCACCGCCTCCCGATAACCGAGTGTGAGTCGTTTACCGAAAACGGCGTCGACGCCGACAACTCCGGCCATGGCATGACCGTCGAGGCTGCGGGCGAGGTAGAGCAGTCCCGCGCACTCGGCGTGGATCGGTGCTCCGCCGGCGGCCAGCTCTCGAACCTGCGCCAGCAGAACAGTATTCGACGCGAGGTCAACGGCATGCTCCTCCGGAAATCCGCCGGGAAGGACCAACGCGGCAGTACCGGAGGGCAATTCGTCGCGCAGCGGATCGAAGACCTGCACGTCCGCGCCTGCGGCACTGAGAAGTTCACGATGTTCGGCGTACCCGAAGGTGAAGGCAGGCCCGCCCGCCATTGCCACCACGGGCCGCGAGCTGCGATGCTCCCCCACTTCCTGTACTGGATCCCACACAGGTGCAACAACATTCGATGCGGCCAATGCGCGCACCGCGCCGAGATCGACGTGAGTTGCGATCAACTCCGACATCGCGTCCACGGCGGCGACTGCCGCGGTGCCGTGCTCGGCAGCCGGAATCAACCCCAGGTGACGCGACGGCACTTCCAGTTCGGCCAGGCGCGGAACAACCCCGAGTACCGGTATCCCCACTTTGTCGCACGCGTGGCGCAGAACCTGCTCGTGCCGGGCGCTGCCGACGCGGTTGAGGATGACGCCGCCGATCCGCACACTAGCGTCGTAGGTGGCAAAGCCGTGCAACACGGCGGCCAGGCTCTGGCTGTGGCCGCGAGCGTCGATGACCAGAACAACCGGTGCCCCCAGAACCACGGCCACCTGCGCCGTCGACCCTTCTGCGGATGCCTGCGCATTGGCTTCGTCGATCTTGCCGTCGAAGAGGCCCATGACGCCTTCGACCACCGCGATATCGCAGTCGGCGGTGCCGTGCTGATAGAGCGGAGCGATGCGTTCTTCGCCGACGAGCACCGTGTCGAGGTTGCGACCCGGCCTTCCCGCCGCAAGTCCGTGATAGCCCGGGTCGATGTAATCCGGACCAACCTTGAACGGTGCAACACTGCTGCCGGATCGCCGGAGTGCACCGATCAATCCCGTTGCCACCGTGGTCTTTCCGCTACCCGATGCGGGTGCGGCGATAACAACGGCGGGAGTGGACGAACTCACCATTCGATGCCTCGCTGGCCCTTTCGGCCGGCGTCCATCGGGTGCTTGATCTTGGTCATCTCGGTCACCAGGTCGGCTGCGTCGATCAACGCCTGCGGCGCGTCACGGCCGGTGATCACCACATGCTGATTTCCCGGCCGATCACGCAGGGTCTGCACAACCTCGTCGACGTCGACCCATCCCCATTTGAGCGGATAGGTGAACTCGTCGAGGACGTAGAAACGGTGCGTTTCGTCGGCGAGGCGACGGGCGATCTCCTGCCATCCCTCCGCAGCTGCTGCCGCATGGTCTTCCTCGCTACCCGCTTTACGAGTCCACGACCAGCCCTCACCCATCTTGTGCCACTGCACCGGACCGCCGACGCCACTCTCGTCGTGCAGGTTTCCGAGTGCGCGGAAGGCGGCTTCCTCGCCGACTTTCCACTTTGCGCTCTTCACGAACTGGAAGACGCCGATGTCGAATCCCTGGTTCCAGGCACGCAGCGCCATCCCGAATGCTGCGGTGGACTTGCCCTTTCCCGGTCCGGTGTGGACGGCAAGCACCGGCGCGTTGCGACGCTGACGTGTGGTCAATCCGTCGTCGGGGACAGTGTCGGGAACGCCTTTAGGCATGGTGATCTCCTGAAATGAAAACGTTAGGCGGCGGCGCGGACGACACCCGCGACCTGCTGAGCTGACAATTCGGCAAGGCGGACGCATCCACCTCGTAGTTCTCGGGCCAATTCGGCGGCCAACCCCAAACGGACGAGCCCGGTTTCGCAGTCCACGACGATCGAAGCGACCGATGCATCGGCCAGTAAGTGCGCGGCAACGCGAGCGCGGTGCAGCGCGTCCTTGCCGCCGGTGGCACGCCCGTCTGTCAGCGCAACCATGAGCGCGCGGCGCTGCGGATCCCTGAGCCGCTCACGCAGAATCACCTCACGGGCACGCAAGAAGCCTTCTGCGAGTGGTGATTTGCCACCTGTTCGCATGGACTGCAACCGGCGAACAGCGATGTCCACGGACGACGTCGGCGGCAGAACCAGTTCGGCTTCGCGGCCCCGGACGGTGATAACGGCCACCTTGTCGCGGCGCTGGTAAGCGTCGCGCAGGAGCGAGACAACGGCGCCCGTCACAGCGGAGAGCCGGTCGCGCGCCGCCATCGACCCCGACGCGTCCACCACGAACACGATCAGATTGCCCTCGCGCCCTTCACGAATCGCGCCTCGCAGGTCGGCCGGCGCCAACCGCAGACGGCCCTCCGTCCGGCCCCGCGCAATCTGCGATTCCGCAGCGGCAAACACCGTGCTCGTCAGGTGCAGACCGTGCCCGCGGTCGGTGGTGGACCGCACGACGCGTCCACGCGACGACGTGGAGCGCGAACGCCGGCCTGGCGCACCCTCACCGACACCAGGAACTTCGAGAAGTTTGGCCTTGAACGCACTGCTCGGCGGCGCAGACGGTCGATCGGTGGCGCGAACTCCCCCGCCCGGACCGTCCGGATCGTCTTGCGGCCCATCATCGTCGGGGCCGTCATCATCAGGGCCCCCGTCATCGGGTTCATCGCCGTCAGGTTCGCCGCCTTCAGGATTCTCGGGTGGTTCAGGCTCGCCGGCCCGAGCATCCTCGTCTGCACGATCCATCGCGTCGTCGAGTTGCTGCTGATCGAGGCCCGGCTCGTCGAAGGGATCGCGACGGCGGCGGTGCGGCAGTGTCAGTTCCGCTGCGACTCGTACGTCTTCCTCGGCGACCTCGCTGCCGCCACGCCAGGCAGCATGAGCGGTGGCAGTACGGGCGAGAACAAGATCGGCGCGCATACCGTCCACGTCGAACGACGCGCACAGCGACGCGATGCGCCGAAGTTCGCGGTTGCTCAGCTCCACGCCATCCAGTTTGTCACGCGCAGAAAGGATTTCGGCGGCGAGTTCCTGATCGGCCGGCGCATACCTGCGGGCAAACGCCTGTGGATCGCGCTCGTAGTCGAGGCGTCGTCGCACTACCTCCATCCGCACATCCACGTCGCGAGACGCCGACACGTCGACCGCCAGACCAAAACGATCCAGCAGCTGTGGACGCAGTTCTCCCTCTTCGGGATTCATTGTTCCGACGAGGACGAACTTCGCGGCGTGGGAGTGCGAAATTCCGTCCCGCTCGACATGCACTCGGCCCATCGCGGCCGCGTCGAGAAGAACGTCCACCAGGTGGTCGTGCAGGAGATTCACTTCGTCGACGTACAGAACCCCCTGATGCGCCGCGGCCAGGAGTCCGGGCTGGAAGGCGCGCTCACCGTCGCGTAATACCTTCTCGAGGTCGATCGAGCCGATCACGCGGTCCTCCGTCGCCCCGACGGGCAGTTCGACCAGCCTGGCCGGACGCGTCACACCGGCGTCGTCGACAGCCGGTAGCAAAGCCGTCAAGGCTCGAACGACGGTGGATTTTGCCGTGCCCTTTTCACCGCGAACCAGCACGCCACCGATTCCGGGGTGTACGGCGCACAGGATCAACGCCAATCGCAGTTGGTCCTGGCCTACTACCGCGCTGAACGGGAAACCCGCCACCGCTGCCTGATCGTCTTCTACACGCACGTCGACATCCCTCCACCTCTCGGTTTCCTCGCCGAGAACTTGGCTTCATCCGAACGTCGCGGCAATCTGGCTGAGATCTCGTGAGATCTTTACAGTGGCGGGACCGCACCTGAATCGAACAGGACTTCCCCGCGAGCATTCGGTATCGAAAAAACCCTAGTCGGCCCACAATTGCGTGAGCCGACTGGGTCGGGTGTATGACTGCGTTTCAGCTGGCAAGCACAAACGCCTCGCCGCCACCGCGGCGCATCGGGGTGTGCGGAATACCGTCCTCGATAAATTCTTCGCCGTCAGCTTTGAAGCCGTGCTTGCTGTACATGTCGACCAGATAGGTCTGAGCGTTGATGCGGCACGGCGCTTCGCCCACTTCGGCCAGCGCAGCTTGCAGCAATCGCGTCGTATGGCCCTGTCCGCGTGCTTCACGTGACGTGCAGAGTCGACCGATTCGGAAGCTCTTCGTGCCGTCGTCGTGCTCTTCGAGGAGGCGCAGAGTGCACACCACCTCGCCGTCCTGCTCCAGCCAGAAATGGCGGGTTTCCGTCAGCAGGTCCCGCCCGTCCAACTCGGGGTACGGGCAGGCCTGCTCGACGACAAATACTTCTACCCGAAGCTTCAACAACTCGTAGAAAGTCTTGTTGTCGAGGTCGAGTGCCCATGAACGCTTCAATGCTGCTGTTGCCGTCATGGTTGCGACTATCACACAGTTGCAGCGGTCTCCGCGACCGGAAGAGAATCGGTTGACGCCGAGGAATCGAGCTCGAGCACCTTCGAGGACCAATCCCAGACCTGGTTGAAAAGTCCTTCGTTGTCGGTGAGCTTGACGCCGATGGACGGAACCATCTCGCGCAGCTTGCCCTTCCAGCCCTGGAATTCGGTCGGGAAGCAGCGCTCGAGCACGTCGAGCATCGCGGGAACAGCCGTCGACGCGCCTGGTGACGCACCGAGCAGTCCGGCAATGCTTCCGTCTTCGGCAGCCACCACGGCGGTACCGAATTCGAGGACGCCGCCCTTGCCCTTGGCCCGGCGAATCACCTGGACACGCTGGCCTGCGGTGATGAGCTCCCAGTCCTTGGTCTCCGCCTTGGGCGCAAATTCACGCAGATCCCAGATGCGTCCGGTTTCGCTCTTGGTGAGCTCACTGACCAGGTACTTGACCAGACCGAGTTCGCTGACGCCGACGCCGAGCATCGAGAGGATGTTGTTGGGCTTGACCGAACCGGGCAAGTCCGTGAAGCGACCCTGCTTGAGGAACTTGGGCGACCAGCCGGCGTACGGTCCGAACAGCAGGCCTGGCTTGTTGCCGATGACACGCGTGTCGAGGTGCGGAACCGACATGGGCGGAGCGCCGACGGCAGCTTTGCCGTAGACCTTGGCGCTGTGCTGGTCGATCAGCTCAGGGTTGGTGCATCGCAGGAACGCGCCGCTGACGGGGAAACCGCCGAAGCCCTTGGCTTCCTTGATGCCCGACTTCTGCAGCAGGTGCAGAGCGCCGCCACCGGCTCCGACGAACACGAATCGTGAACGCACGACGCGCTTTTCACCGGTGCGACGGTTGGTGACCTTGACGGTCCACGTCTTGTCGGAGTTCTGGGTGAGGTTGGTGACCTCGTGACCGAAGTACATGTTGCCGCCGGTCTTGCCGATGTAGCCGACGAGCTGCTTGGTGAGCGCTCCGAAGTCGACGTCGGTGCCGTCCTGGCTCCAGTTGAGGGCGATGGGATCCGAGAAGTCGCGGCCCTTTGCCATCAGCGGCAGGCGCTTGGTGAACTCGGCCGGATCGTCGATGTACTCCATGCCACGGAAGAGCGGGTGGCCGACAAGTGCGTCGTAGCGGGCACGCAGGTACTTGGCGTTTGCCTCGCCGTGAACGAAGCTCACGTGCGCGATGGGGTTGATGAATTCCTTGGGCTGCGTCAACACGCCCTGCTCGACAGCGTGTGCCCAGAACTGCCGGGACACCTGGAACTGCTCGTTGACGTTGACGGCCTTCTTGATGTCGACCGTGCCGTCCGAGTTCTCGGGGGTGTAGTTGAGCTCACAGAGCGCGGAGTGACCGGTTCCCGCGTTGTTCCACGGGTCGCTGCTCTCGGCTGCGACGGCGTCGAGCCTCTCGAAGGTCGAGATCGACCAGTCCGGCTGCAGCTGGCGCAACAATGCACCAAGCGTGGCACTCATGATGCCCGCACCTACGAGCACTACATCCGTCTTCGTCTCTACCGCGTTCTGATTCGACACTGGAGAATCGACTTCCTTGTCATTAGCCGTGCGCGCATCCGCCTGCTGTGTTACGCCGAATAGGTTACCTGGGCGTAAGTGCGCCGTTTACCACCCCCAATTGTGCTCTACAACGCCGCCGGGAAACGACGATTAGATTGTGATCTGTGACTACATGGGTTCCAGACGTCCTCGGAGACGGATATCAGCAGCTGACCATTCCTCTCGGAACCGATCCGGACGGTGAGGGTGAGGTCGACGCGACACTCGTCCGCTATCAGCCGCCTGGCGAGGCAGTTCGGGCGAACCGTGCAGTTCTGTACGTACACGGGTTCACCGATTACTTCTTCCAGAAACATCTGGCGGAGCACTTTGCCGAGCAGGGCTACGCCTTCTTTGCACTGGATCTGCGCAAGTGCGGGCGTTCACTGAAACCGGGCCACACCGCTCACTATGTGTCGGATCTCGCACTGTACGACGCCGAACTCAACGAGGCCCTGCGCATCGTGAACTCCGAAACCGACGGCAGCGAACTGCTCCTGATGGCGCATTCGACCGGTGGGCTCATCGTTCCGCTGTGGCTGGACCGACTCCAGCGCAAGCCGGGCGGCAGCGCGGGACACGGCATCGCGGGTCTTGTGCTCAACAGCCCGTGGTTCGACCTGCAGGGTCCAGCGATGGTTCGCAGCGTCGGCACCGCCGCCATCGACGCACTGGGACGGGTGTCCGCGAAGACTGTCATCCCCGGCACGGGCTTGCCGACGTACGGCTCGAGCCTGCACGTCTCCGCCAACGGCGAGTGGGACTACAACCTCGACTGGAAGCCGCTCGAAGGCTGCCCGGTCACGTTCGGGTGGATGCGTGCCGTGCGCGGCGGACACGCGCAACTGCACCGCGGCCTGGACATCGGTGTGCCGGCGCTGATCCTGCGCTCGAAGAAATCGGAGTTCGCCAGGGCGTACCACCCCGGCGTCGACCTGGCAGATTCCGTCCTGGATGTGAGGCAGATCGCACGGTGGGCAGGTTGCCTCGGTGATCGGACTACCATCGTTCCCATCGACGGCGCGCGCCACGACGTCTTCCTCTCGACTCAGAAGCCGTTGGCCACAGCCTTTTCCGAACTCGATCAGTGGCTGGAGTGGCTAGAGCGCCATCTGACCGCAGACGCAGACACCACCACACAGGAGAACGCGCAGTGACGCATTACGACCTTGCCATCATCGGAAGCGGCTCGGGGAATTCGTTGCCCGACGAGCGATTCGACGGCAAGAAAATCGCCATCCTCGAGGAAGGCACCTTCGGCGGCACGTGCCTCAACGTCGGTTGCATACCGACCAAGATGTTCGTCTACGCGGCAGAGGTCGCGAACACGGTGTCGCATGCCGAGAAGTTCGGCGTCGACGCCACCCTGGACGGCGTCCGCTGGTCCGACATCGTCAAGCGCGTCTTCGGCCGGATCGATCCCATCTCCGCGGGCGGCGAACGCTACCGCAGCGAGGACAGCCCCAACACCACCGTCTACCGCGGCCACGCCACCTTCACCGGACCGAAGACCATCAACACCGGCACAGGTGAGACCATCACTGCCGACCAGGTTGTGATCGCGGCCGGTTCACGCCCGATCATTCCCGAGGAGATCGCCTCGTCTGGCGTGAAGTACTACACCAACGAAGACATCATGCGCTTGCCGGAACTCCCCGAGCACCTCGTGATCGTCGGCTCGGGCTTCATTGCCACCGAGTTTGCACATGTGTTCTCCGCCTTGGGTTCTCGCGTGTCGATCATCGGCCGCAGTGGGCGCCTCCTGCGTCATCTCGACGACGAGATCTCGGAGCGTTTCACCGAACTCGCCGTCAAGAAGTGGGACGTGCATCTCGGATCACCGATGCAGTCGGTCCGCGCGGACGGTGAGAACATCGCCGTCGAACTGGCAAATGGCACAGTCGTTTCCGGCGACGTTCTGCTCGTTGCGGTGGGCCGCAAGCCCAACGGAGATCTCCTGGACCTCGACAAGGCCGGCATCGAACTCGACGACAACGGCTCCGTCGTCGTCGACGAGTACCAGCGCACCACCGCGGAAGGCGTCTTTGCACTCGGCGACGTCTCCTCCCCCTATCAGCTCAAGCACGTGGCCAACCACGAGGCGCGTGTTGTGCAGCACAACCTGCTCCAGGACGCGTGGAACGACACTTCCGGGCTGCGCGCCACCGATCACCGGTTTGTCCCGGCCGCGGTGTTCACCGATCCGCAGATCGCCGATGTCGGAATGACGGAGAAGCAGGCGCGCGACGCCGGACTCGACATCACCGTCAAGGTCCAGGCGTACGGCGACGTCGCCTACGGCTGGGCGATGGAAGATCAGGAAGGTCTCTGCAAGGTCATCGCGGAGCGCGGCACGGGCCGACTCCTGGGCGCTCACGTCATGGGAACCCACGCGCCGACCGTCATCCAGCCACTCATCCAGGCCATGAGTTTCGGGCTGTCCGCGCAGGACATGGCCCGTGGGCAGTACTGGATCCACCCGGCCCTGGCCGAGGTCGTCGAGAACGCGTTGCTCGGGCTCGACATCTAGAACGCTCGACATCTAGGAACACTCGACATCTGTTTCGGAAGAACGCACAAGGCGGGCACCCCCTCGGGGGATGCCCGCCTTGGTGGTTCCCGGGTCTACCAAGGGCTGGTGCGCAACACGATCTCCGTGGCGAGTTCAGCGGGCGCGGACTTCACGATGTCATCGACGCCAGGCACTTCGGCCACCCGGAAATCGGAGTACACAAACCGTCCACTGGCGTCGGCGATCGCCCGCCCAGCACTGCCGACCACGATGGTTGTCGGCACCTCCACCGGCGGAACTCCGGCGATGTCGGCCGCCGACGGATGGCCACGATCCACCGAAATCAAGCTCGCGAAGCGGCCGAACTGGCGTGCGGCCAACAGCCACGCTAGGTCCGCGCCTTCGCGGTGCCCCACCAGGTTCACCCAGGCGATGTTCAACTCGTCCAGCAGAACTACTGCCGTCTTCTCGTCCAGATTCTCGATCGATTCGACCGCAACCGTGCGCAAATCCGAATTGTGGAGGCGTTCACACACTTTGTCGTATACGTCGACAGGGTCGCCCTTGCCCGGAAGAAGGAGGACCGCGTGCTTACTGACCGGTCCGTCGATCCGAACGGTGCACGACCCCTTGCCCACCGCTACTCGAGTCAGTTCCATGAAAGGCAACGGTACGCGATCCAATCCCCAGGTCGGCGAGCAGCGGACTGAAAATGACAACTCACACAGGAGCGCGGTAATCAGCGGTCGCGCGAAACTCCCACAATCTTTCGATGGTCCAATTACCGTGAACAATGAATCCGCCGAGGTCAGGAGTGATCGTGCCCAAATTGGAGATCAAAAGTAAGTCCGCACTCTCGCGAGCGGAAGTCGCCGAGCGACTGATCGCGCTCGGGCAAGCTCTCGCCAGCGGCTCGGAAGTGGAACTGGGATCGGGCGGCGACTCGATTGAAATCGCTGTCCCTGAACAGGTTCGGTGGGAACTCGAGATCGAGGTAGACGGCAACGAAGTCGAAATCGAAATCGAGATTCACTGGCGCGACGATCCCCCGGCTGAGCCGGCCGCAAAGTCCACGCCTCCGACTAAGGCAGTTCGACGCGGTCGGCCTCGCAAGAGCGCCGCCAAGTAATTCGTTGACATTCCATCGGTCGCTCCGGCCGAGCTTTCAGAGGTCCCAGCCGTCGCCACTTCTGTAACTCTCCGTGTGACAACAGAATCGGGTAGCGGCTCCGAATAGAGTCGCGCGCCCCTCACGCGACTACCCCGCAAATCGATCTGCCACTGCGTCGGACGCAATGCCTGCCAGAGCTCCGGAGATCATCCGACGCGGGTGATGCCGTCGTCGATACTGACCGTTGATGATCTGTGGCATGGACCAAACACATCCGACATCTGAGACACCCTATGAATTCTCCGGGGGCTACCCGACCGCTGCGACCGCGAAGAAAGCCCACGAGGACGCCTATCTGGAGCGCGCACTCGTCGCCTACCGGTTTTGGTACCCGACAGTGTCCATTGAGGGGATTTTCAACGGCAACCGCGAACTAGGTTTCGACGACAACAAGGCGATGGGAATTGCAGCGACAACCCCTCGGCAGGTCGGATTCACACTTAACTCCGATACCCCCTACGGGGCAGCGGCTTTGGACCTCACGGAGGGACCGATGGTCATCGAATTACCGCCCGGAGCGTACATCGGTCTCGTCGACGATCATCACCACAGGTGGATCACCGATATGGGTATCCCCGGGCCCGACCAGGGCGCTGGAGGAAAATACGCCATACTTCCCCCCGATCACACCGGAGAAGTACCGGCAGATCATCACGTCAGTCGGTCGAATTCCTTCAAAGTGCTGGTGGCAGTACGAGCCCTCCCGGTAGGGGGCGATCTCGATGCAGCCAAGGACGCACTCCTCCGAGTGAAGATCTACCGCCTCGGCACCGACAAACTACTCGATGTGATCGACACCAGCACCAAGACCGTCGACAGCACCTGTCTGCGGTGGGAGGACAACCTCGAATTCTGGCGAGTCCTGCACGGCATCCTCGAGGAAGAACCGCTTGTCGAGGAGTTCCGGCCAATGCACGGACTGCTCGACGGACTCGGAATCGGGAAAGGAACCCCGTTCGCACCGACAGACCGCGACGCCGCAGCACTCACGAAGGCCGCCCGAATCGGCCGTGATCAAATGTTGGTGACGGCATTCGCCGGAACACGCCCTGACCAGGCCGCCTGGACCGATCGGCAGTGGGAATGGGTGGGATTGGTTCCCGACAACGCGGACTTCGAGACACCCGCAGGTCTCGATCTCGAAGCCCGTGAGCGGTGGTTCGCGCAGGCCATCGTCGCGTCGCCGGCGATGTTCCGGCGCGTGGAGGGCAGTGGATCGCTGTATTGGCTCGCCACACGCGACAACACCGGAACATACCTGGACGGCGCCAACGCCTACACACTCACTATCCCGCTGCCGGTCCCTGGCAAGCTCTTCTGGTCCGTCACCATCTACGACGCGCAAACACGTTCGCAAGTGCAGACGGACGGCAACAAGGGAGCGCTCAGATCGTTGTTCGAACTGTCATCGGCTCTGACCTCTGGCAATGAGATCACGCTGCACTTCGGTCCGACCCAACCAGACGATGCGGCGGACAACTGGCTGGAAACGGTTCCAGGTCGCGGATGGTTCGCATACATCCGTATCTACGGACCCGAAGCCGCAGCATTCGACGGCAGCTGGCGTCCCGGAGACTTCACCCCGGCAAAACGCTGAAACTAACTGGGCATCGACCGCCCACTGTTCGCCCTGCGCCGCCCTGAACGGGTGACAGGTCTGGAGGTCAAAAGCACTTCTCCCATGGGAGGATGCCAAACCGAAAGCCCCCCACGCGGCCAGGGCAACAGTGGCGAGCGGTCGGTAGCTGTTCCGTCACCTCAGCAGCGCACATCCACATCCCGCCCCTACAACCCGGCAAAGGTGAACGGTTCGGCGGGTTTGAACTGATCGGTGGAATCCCCCGAAAATACGGTGCTCTCGTCCGGCCCGAGTTCGAGCTTCCGGACGGTTGACCCCTCACTCAGATCGATCGACGACACATCCACCCAGAAAGTGTTCGGCGTCATGGCCGATTCGAAGAAGTACAGTCCCCGTTTGTGATCGACAACGGTGCGCCACCGTGTCGAGGATATATTCGGCTCGTCGGGAGTCGAAATACCCAGGGGCACTGACACGTTCCGAATGACACTGAAGGTCGCGGCCAATGCGGTACGCGGGTCGTCGGTCTTCGGGACCGCGTCGACGTAGAACGAGGCACGGGCAAAACGATCCGCGGCGCGATTGGTGCCGGGCAACATGACGGTTCCGTTGATCTGCTTCCAGTACTCGTTGACGGCGAGTTGTTTGTCGAAGATCGGAGAATTGGTCATCACCTGATACTCACGACTGTGGTGAATTGTCTGTCGGCCACCGATGTACTCGATGATGGCGCTGTCACCGCGAGCGTCCGAGAGCGACATGTGCAGTGTTGCCAAGCGGTCTTCTCCCGGAACGGCCGCAGTCACGATGGTGAAGGGCTCCGCTGCCAGCACCTCGACGGCTTCCGCGACGCTCCCACACCGGTCCAACACGTACTGCGCCCACGCAGCAATCGACAGGCCTGGAGTTGATCCGTCGTATTCCGGATACTCGGATTCAACGAGCCACAACAGATTTGCGGACAGTCCGGCGTCATTCACCCCATCTGTCGTGCACATGTCGTAAGCGGAAGCCACAACACTGCCGTACAACGATGTCCACGTTATCGAATTCGGCCCGGCGCAGCCTTCACGCTCCATACCGCGGGGAAATGCCCACAGATTGGTACCGAGATCGAGCTTCCAGTCCATCGACCGGGCAGTGATCACGGTGTCGTTCGGTCCTAGGTAAACCAATCGCGTACACATCGAGAAAATCTCCCTTCGTCTCTGGGTTACGGCGTGACGATATTGAAGGTGGGATCGAAGGTATCCAACAACCCTCCGAGCGTCTTCAAAGCCGAATCGTCGCCGTCGAGCGAGATTTTCCCGGCCCGAGCCAACTCGGGCGCTGCACCTGGTTGCAGAAGTGCGCCGATCAGCGCAGGTTTCGGCCCCGAGACCGTCAGCTGCGTGTTCGACGCCGCCCCCCGCCTGGCATTGAGAACGCCACGCTTGACCCACGTCGTCCATGCCTCGTCGTCGTGATCGGTGAACACAAAATCGATGCGGAGATCGACGTCAGCTGCCTTGTCGCCGATGAGATGTACTGCGACGAAGTCGAACAGGATGTCGATGGGCATCGCTAGGACACTGTCCTCACTTGCCGTGATGTAGGGAGGAGGTTGCGAGCCTTCACGTAATTCCAGGGCGGCTGTCAGGTAGATCCCGCGCCACTGCGGCCCTTCGGCTTGATACCCCATCTGTTCGTAGACGTCGGCCTGGAGGTTCTTCGCCTCGGTGTTCTCCGGTTGCGCGAACACCAACTTGTGCAGGATCTCAGCTGCCCAGCGGTAGTCCCCCGCATCGAAAGCCCGCTTTCCCTCGTCCAGAATCTTCTGTGCACCAAGGAGATCGACAAACCGTCTGGACGACTCCACCGGTGGATGCGGATGGAGCGACACCGGATCGCCGTCCCACATTCCCAGTTCCTTGGTGTAGACGGCGCGAACGTCGTGGTGCAGTGTTCCGTGATATCCGCGGTTGTACCACTTACGGCCGAGTTCCTCCGGTAGCTCGATGACTTCGGCAGCTTCGAGTGGTGTGTATCCCTTGTTAGCCAGACGCAGCGCCTGGTCGTGAATGTATTTGTATGTGTCTCTTTGTGATTCGATGAACGGCACCAGGTTCTCGTTGCCCCACACCGGCCACGTGTGCGGACCGTAGTGAACTGCTGCGTCGTCTCCCCATCGTTCGAGAGTCTCGTCCAGATATCGGGCGAAGTTCCGAGCGTCGCGCGTGCGTGCCCCCCGCAATGTCTGGATGTTGTGGAGCGAATGATTGGCGTTCTCCGCACAGGTCAAGGCCGCGAGTTCGGGGATCCAGATGTGCATTTCCTCGGGAGCCTCGGTGTCCGGCGCATAAAGGAATTCGAACTCCAGACCCGCAATTTCTCGTCTCGTTCCGGTCTCGGTGATGCTATCCGTGGGGGAAATGTACGAGACCAGTGGACCTTTGGTGCTGATCGTTCCGATCCCGCACGTAACCATCCCCTTCGGCCCGAGGTCGAGCAGTCCGCCGAACGCATAGAACGAACGCCTGGCCATGGCATTACCCGCAACCACGTTCTCACCGATTGCAAACTTGTCGAACGACGCGATCGTGCCTGGCGCGATGATCGGTACCTTCCCCGACGCAACGTCGTCGACATCGACGATTCCCTTGACGCCGCCGTAGTGGTCGATGTGAGTGTGCGTGTAGATAATTGCCGCCACCGGTTTGTCGCTGACGTGCTCACGAATCATCTTCATGCCCTGGCGCGCCGATTCAACGCCCGCCATACAATCGATGACGATCAGGCCCTCGTCGCCTTCTACGACCGTCAGGTTGGCGAGGTCGTTGTTTCGCACCTGATACAGACGATCCGTGACTTGGTACAGCCCGCCCCGGCGCATCAATTGGCCCTGACGCCACAAGCTCGGATTGACGGTATCCGGCGCAGGAGTGTCGTCGGTGAGGTAAGCCATCGCCTCCGGGTCGAACACCACGTGACCGTCGTCGCCGAACACCTCTCCCGGCAATGGAGCGATCAAGCCACGATCCGCATCCACGAAATCTTGCCGGTCTTCCATGGCATACCGCGCGACGGCTTCGCGATTCACCGTCACAGTGGCCGGTGTTGCGTCTTGATGGTTCTGGCACATGGCACTCCCCGTTCGGTTACGACGATCGGTTACACCCCCATCTCTATCGGGCGGGCGGGGTAGTTGGAATCACCCGTGCTGGGTGAACCGATGCTGACTGAGCCAATGTCGGCTGAGCCGATGCACACGCGATGACAAGAACCACCAACCCGCACGCGACAACGAGCATCCACCCCGCGTGTGACGCCTGCGCGACGTCCGAATCGACAGTGTTCGCGACAAAGCCACCGGCCAGTGCGACGCCGAGAGCAGCGCCGAACTGTCTTGCACTGGATGTGATTCCACCAGCGAGTCCAGCTTGCGATTGAGGCAGTCCGCTGACAGCAGTGTTGGTGATGGGGGCATTCGAGAAACCGAACCCGATACCGAGAAACAGGTAGGCGACAAGCACAGTCGGAAGACCGGTGTTGTTGTCGAGCGATACGAGACACAGGCCACCCAACGCGGTGAAGCCGCCGGCGATCAGCAGCGGTAACCGCGGCCCGACGCGTCCGACCAGAATCCCCGACAACGGTGCGCACACGGTTGCTGCAACAGCCATCGGGAGAATGACGACGCCCGCGGTGGCCGGGGTCATGCCACGCGCTTGTTGCAGGTAGAGCGTGCCGAGCAGCAGCGTCGCGTTCAATGCCACGAACACCACAACTGCGCCGAGAACCGCCGCAGAAAACGGTCTGTGCCGAAACAGTGCAGGGTCGACGAGTGGTTCAGCTTTCCTCGATTCGACAGCAATGAACGAAGCCAGAGCGAGCGCGACTGCGATGTAACCGACCACCGCACCGGGGGACGTCCATCCGATTCGTGGGCCCTCGATGAGCAGCCCCACTGCACCGCCCACAACAGCGACCAACAGTATTTGTCCCGGCAGATCGAGCCTTCGCGCCTGCGGAGCGCGCGATTCCGGCACGAACACAGCAGTCAACAAAAGGACAATCACGATCACCGGGACGTTGACCCAGAACACGGATCGCCAACCGAAGCTCTCGATGAGCACTCCACCGACGATCGGCCCGACGGCCATACTCAGACCGAAGACCGCGGCCCACACGCCGATCGCCTTGGCTCTCTCCTTCGGGTCGGTCATCACGTTGACCACGATTGCGAGCGCGACCGGACTCAACATCGAACCGCCAACGCCCTGTGCAATTCTCGCGGCGATCAGCACGCCTACCGACGGCGCAAGTGCGCACGCTATCGACGCGACTCCGAACACGACCAGTCCGACCTGGAAAACGCGTCTACGGCCGAACCTGTCGGCCAGGGCTCCGGACGAGATCAGTAAGCTCGCCAGAACGAGTGTGTATGCGTTGACGACCCATTCGAGACCAGGGATGCCGACGTGGAAACTTGCCCCGATCGTCGGCAGCGCGACATTGACGATGGTCGTGTCCAATCCGACCACGAACAAACTCGTGCAGCAGATTGCCAGGACGCCCCACCGCCGTCGGGCATGCATTCCGATCGCCTGCGGTCTGTCGATTCCGCTCGAAGGTTTCATGGTTGGACTCCCCTTGTACTGATGCTGTTGTGCTGATGCTGTGCCGTGGTCGCCTGTCGAAAGGATCGTCGCAACCGGGCCTGCAAACTCGGTAGGAAATTTGCGGAAACTGCAAAGATGAGCTCATGGATACCGAACTGGAGAAGATGCTCAGCGATATCGGACCGAGATTGCGGGCACTTCGTCGCGATCGCGACATGACCCTCGAAGCTCTGTCCGACGCCACGGGTATCTCCGTCAGCGCACTGTCACGACTCGAGTCGGGCAAGCGTCGTCCTACCCTCGATTTGCTTGTGCCTCTTGCCCGAACCCACCGTGTGGCACTGGACCAACTGGTTGGGGCGCCCGCCACCGGGGACCCCAGAGTTCACCTCACACCGAGTCGCCGCCGAAACGGAAGCGCTGTAGTGCCGTTGACGCGCTACCCGGGCCGGGTTCAGGTCTTCAAGCAGGTGATCGGGCCTCGCCCGCCGAAACTCGTCACACATGCCGGATACGAGTGGCTGTACGTTCTCGCCGGCGACCTACGCCTGATTCTCGGCGAGCACGAGGTTGTCCTCCGGCCAGGAGAAGTCGCGGAGTTCGACACCGCGGAGCCCCATTGGTTCGGCCCGGCAGATGACCAGGTTGTCGAGATCCTGCACCTGTTCGGCCCCAGCGGCGACAAGGCCCGCGTGCGCACGAACTCGAAAACTATTGCCGCACAAAAGTGAGACCTCCGGCTGATCTGCCTGCGACGGCGAGTCGGCACGAGGCGTTCGGTCGCGTTCGGTGCCACTCGATTCACCCGCCGCGGATGATGCGCAGAGCCGTGCGGAATTCGACCATGTGAGGACGTGATCATCGACTCTTCGAGGGAGCTGCATCGATATGGCGCTGGATTACTCCGACCGCACGGATTTCGACAACGCCGAGCGGGGCTTCATCGCCACGCTCGAACCGCTTACCATCAAGAACGCCGACGGACGGATTGTTTTCGATCTGTCCGGCTACAGCTATCTCGACGAACCGTGCCCGGAAACAGTTCATCCGAGCCTGTTTCGTCAGGCGCAGCTCTGCGTCAAGAACGGACTCTTCGAGGTCACCGACGGGATCTATCAGATCCGCGGGTTCGATATTTCCAATATGACGATCGTCGAGGGCGATACCGGCGTCATCGTGATCGACCCGATGATCTCCGCCGAGTGCGCTGCCGCAGGTCTTGCGCTCTACCGCGAGCACCGCGGTGACCGTCCGGTCACCGGCTTGATCTATACCCATTCACACGCAGACCATTTCGGCGGCGTGATGGGAGTTCTGCCGGACGGCGCCGGCGACGTGCCGATCATCGCGCCCGAAGGATTTCTCGAACACGCGGTATCGGAAAACGTCTATGCGGGAACGGCAATGAACCGTCGCGCGAACTACCAGTACGGCTACACATTGGACGTCGGACCAGAGGGCCAAGCCAGTCTCGGACTGGGCATTCAGACATCCGGTGGATCGGTGGGTCTGATCCCCCCAACTGTCGACATCACCCGTACCGGGCAGGAGGAAACCGTCGACGGAGTGCGGATCGTCTTCCAGATCACGCCGGGCACCGAAGCGCCGTCGGAGATGAACTTCCACTTTCCGGGCAGCCGCGCTTTGTGCGTCGCCGAAAATGCCACGCACAACCTGCACAACATCCTCACACTTCGGGGCGCACTGGTACGTGACCCACGCATCTGGTCCCATTACCTCGACGAGGCTGTCGAATTGTTCGCGCCGGATTCCGACGTCGTGTTCGCGTCACACCATTGGCCAACATGGGGATCCGAGAACATCGTGCAGTTCCTGACCGAACAGCGGGACATGTACGCGTACTTGCACGATCAGACGTTGCGGATGGTCAACATCGGACTGACCGGCAGCGAAATCGCCGAGGCGATCACGCTTCCCGCGTCGCTCGACGACGCCTGGCACGTGCGCGGTTACTACGGATCGGTCAGTCACAACGTCAAAGCGATCTACCAGCGCTACATGGGCTGGTTCGACGGTCATCCCAGCTCACTCTGGCAGCACCCGCCCGAGCAGTTGGCGGCCCGATACGTCGACGTGATCGGTGGCGTACCGGCAGTGCTCGACAAGGCGCGCGGCTACATCGATGCCGGTGACACGCGGTTCGCGGCCGAACTGCTCAAGCACGCGGTATTTGCCGAACCAGACAACACAGAAGCGAGAAACGCTCTCGCAGATCTCTACACCACGCTCGGCTACGGCGCCGAAAATCCGACCTGGCGCGGTTTCTACCTCACCGGGGCGAAGGAACTGCGAGGCGAAATCACCCCACCACCCATCGATCTCGGCACCGGAATGGCAGCGGCACTGACGGTGGAGCAACTCTTCGACACACTCGCCATCCGCGTCAACGGGCCCCGCGCCGGGGGTGAAAAGCTCTGCATCGAGTGGATTTTCACCGATCTCGACACAAAAGTCCGCATGACTCTCTCCAATGGCGCGCTGATACAGACACCCAACCCGCGGACCAAGGCAACCGCCGATCTCACCCTCACGTTGACCAAAGCCCAGTTGCTCGGGTTGCTGGCCGGCGGCGGACTGGACGGTATCGAGCATTCCGGCGACCCGGCGACGATACAGCGGCTCCTCGGGCTACTCGACAGTCCCGATCCGGCATTTGCGATTGTGACTCCCTGAACGAATACGTAAGGCCCACCCGGCAATTGATTGCCAGGTGGGCCTTACGTATTCAGCAGGGCGGCGATCAGTCGAGGTCGAACCGATCGAGTTCCATCACCTTGGTCCACGCGCTCGCGAAGTCCTCCACGAACTTCTGCTGTGCGTCCGCACTTGCGTACACCTCTGCGAGAGCACGCAGTTCCGAGTTCGATCCGAAGACAAGATCGACGGCAGTGGCAGAGTATTTGACGTCACCGGTGGCCCGGTCACGACCCTCGTAGACGTTCTCCGACGACGTAGACGGCTTCCACTCCGTGCCCATGTCGAGGAGATTGACGAAGAAGTCGTTGGTCAACGTCTGCGGCCGATCGGTCAGCACACCGTGGGCGGTACCCCCGACGTTGGCGTTCAGCCCGCGAAGGCCGCCGACCAGCACCGTCATCTCCGGTGGGGTCAACGTCAACATGTATGCCCGATCGACAAGCAGGATTTCGGCCGGAATCTTCTCCCCGCCGCGCAGGTAGTTCCTGAATCCGTCTGCCCGGGGTTCGAGAACCGCAAAGGACTCCACGTCCGTCTGTTCCTGCGACGCGTCCGCCCGACCGGGTGTGAACGAGACAGAGACTTCGTGGCCGGCGTCCTTGGCGGCCTTCTCGACCGCCGCGGTTCCCGCCAGAACAATCAGATCGGCAAGCGAGACCTTCGCTCCGCCGGACTGGGAATTGAAGTCCTGCTGGATCTGCTCGAGTGCACTCAATACCGTTGACAACTCGGCGGGACTGTTTGCCTCCCAACTCTTCTGCGGCTCGAGGCGAATCCGGGCTCCGTTTGCGCCGCCGCGCATATCGGTGCCACGGAAACTCGCCGCCGACGCCCAGGCGGTAGACACCAACTGCGAGATCGACAGCCCGGACTCCAGTACCTTGCTCTTGAGGGCAGCAATATCCGCATCGCCGATCACCGGGGCAGCGGCGTTGGGAACAGGATCCTGCCACAGCTGCGGTTCCGGAATCCACGGACCGAGATAGCGAGTGACCGGTCCCATGTCGCGGTGCAGCAGCTTGTACCAGGCCTTGGCGAACTCGTCGGCAAATTCGTCCGGGTGATCGAGCCAACGGCGCGTGATCTTCTCGTATGCCGGATCGAGCCGCAGCGACAGGTCCGTGGTCAGCATGGTCGGAGAACGCTTCACCGACGAATCGAACGGGTCCGGGATCGTGCCGGCACCGGCGCCGTCCTTGGGCGTCCACTGCCACGCGTCAGCGGGGCTCTTGGTCAGTTCCCACTCGTAGCCGTAGAGAATTTCCAGGAACGAGTTGTCCCACTGCGTCGGCGTATTCGTCCACACGACCTCGAGGCCGCTGGTGATCGCATCCTTCCCCACGCCAGTGCCGAAGGAACTCTTCCAGCCCAAGCCTTGCTGTTCGATCGGAGCGCCTTCGGGTTCGGGCCCGACGAGATCGGCGGGGCCGGCCCCGTGAGTCTTACCGAAGGTGTGTCCGCCGGCGATCAGCGCCGCCGTCTCGACGTCGTTCATCGCCATGCGCGCAAAGGTTTCGCGGATATCGCGGGCAGCGGCGACCGGATCGGGCTGCCCGTTCGGCCCCTCCGGGTTTACGTAGATCAAACCCATCTGCACCGCGCCGAGCGGACCGGACAGCTCACGGTCGCCGCTGTACCGCTCGTCTCCGAGCCACGAGTCCTCCGGGCCCCAGTACATTTCCTCCGGCTCCCAGATGTCCTCGCGACCGAACCCGAAGCCAAAGGTCTTGAACCCCATCGACTCCAAGGCGCAGTTGCCGGCAAAAACCAGAAGGTCGGCCCACGAGATCTGCTTGCCATATTTCTGTTTGACGGGCCACAGCAAGCGGCGAGCCTTGTCGAGGCTTGCGTTGTCCGGCCAACTGTTCAGCGGCGCAAACCGTTGTGCGCCTTGACCTCCACCGCCGCGGCCGTCCGCGATGCGGTAGGTACCCGCGGCGTGCCAACTCATCCGAATGAACAGCCCACCGTAGTGACCGTAGTCTGCGGGCCACCAGTCCTGCGACGTTGTCATCAAGTCGATGACGTCGCGCTTGAGAGCGTCGACGTCGAGTTTCGCGAACTCCGCCGCGTAATCGAAGTCCGAACCCAGAGGGTTGGATTTGGGCGAATGAACACGCAACACCGAAAGGTTTGGCTGGTTCGGCCACCAGTCCTGGTTTGTCATCGGGCGATGCGCCGTGGGCGTCGGAGCCGAGATCGCGGGATTTTCACTTTCGCTTCCCCCCTGCGACTTTCCTTCAGGGGCCATCGGGCAACTATCGGACACGTTAATCCCTCCATGAGCAAATAGATCCGACTCCGATCACGGGTGTGATCGCGAACTCTGTGATGCCGCGCAGTCGGGGCACATCCCCCAGAAGACAACTTCGACTTCGACGAACTCGAAGCCGTCGTAATCCGGTGGCGTCAGACAAGGTGCCTCGCCAACTGCGCAGTCGACGTCCGACACCGTCCGGCACGATCGGCAGACGACGTGATGATGGTTGTCACCAACCCTCAACTCGTAGAGAGCCACTGAACCGGAAGGCTGAATCCGCCGCACGATTCCCACTGAAGTCAACGCATGCAGTACGTCGTACACCGCTTGGCGAGACACTCCCGGTAGAACCGCCCGAACAGCATCGAAAATCGAATCCGTCGGGGCATGTGGACGCGCATGCAGCGCTTCGAGCACCGCAACCCGTGGTCGGGTCACACGGAGCTCTGCGTCACGCAGTTGTGCTGGAAAGTCCGGCGTCGAGGACACCCCACTACTATGACGCGGATTTCTGGACTGATCCAAGACTTTCGCGAAAATAGTTGGAATTGACGCCAACCGAATGGTTTCGAGCTCGAATTGATTCCGGATTGTTGCCACAGATGTCACTGTGGCCGTTATCCTCCGCGCGCAGTATCAGCGGCCCGACCGACGCGAAGTGTCGAATCCCTTACCTAGCCTGAATGCAATTACTCGGCGTTGATATCGCTGCGAGTAGAGGTGATCAGCAGCGCCAATGATGCGGCGGTTCGGGTGCAGAAAGCGTCGGCGTCGGTGAGTCCACTGGTGAGTCCGCGGACAATCGTGGCCGCAACGAGGAAATCGAAGGCGACATCGGTGGCGGCGGCAACGTCCGCCTCGGACCGCTCCGGGTACTCGGCGCGCACCCGCTCGAGGAGTGCCAGTCGGGCGGGATACTCGGAACTGAGAACCAGTCGCTGGTACGCGCCTTCCTCTTGTTGATATGCAGAGAGTAAGCCCGGAATGGCTGCGCGAGTTGCCGGTTCCGCCACTTGCGTGAGGAACCATCGCGTCCAGATCAGTAGGTCCTCGCGCAAATTCGAGGTAGTCGCGGGCAATGCACCATTCTGCATGCCGAAGACCGCTTCTTCGATAATCGATTCGCGAGTTGCCCAGCGCCGATAGATCGCTGCCGTACCCAAGTTTGCTCGTCGGGCGATCGCCGTGATGGTGGTTTTCTGGTAGCCGAGCTCTACGAGCAATTCCCGGGTGGCGGCGAGAACGGCCAGGTCCACCTGAGGATCGCGGGGCCTCCCCACGCCAGCGGTACCGGTTCGACGATCTCTGCGTTCATCCACATCCGCGGACATTACCGGAGATATATTTGCCGAAAACTATTACGTTGCGATGCGCTCCGTAATAGATTGAAGGCATCCATCCACCACGAAGGGGCCCGCAGTGATCACTCCGCACGACGAACTGCTCATCCACCAACTACCCACGACACTCGACCACGTCTCGCAAAGCGACCTGCGTTGGACCGAACGCATCGTGATGTACGGGTTCGACAAAACCGGCGAGGTCTCCGTCATGACCGGCCTGGCCAAATACCCGAACCGCAACGTCCTCGACGCCTACGCGATGGTCACACGCAAGGGCGAAGAGGCTCGCGTGGTTCGTCTGTCGACCGAACTGAACCCGCAGACCGGCGCTCTTGCGGCCTGGAGCGTCGGGCCGTACACCTACGAGATCGTCGAACCGCTGCGCAAGGTTCGCTCGACCGTCGAGTCGAACGAGCACGGACTGAGCCTGCAACTCGATTTCTCCGGCGACTTTCCGGTCTACGAGCAGACGGCAGCATTCCACCGCACCCGTGGCAGAGTGCGCGAGGACGCCCGTCGCTTCTACCAGAACGGCACGATCACCGGCTGGATCGAGATCGACGGCGAGCGCATCGAGATCGATCCGGACAACTGGTGGTTCGGTCGTGACCACTCGTGGGGCGTTCGCCACGGCGGCGGGGGCGGCAGCCTGTCGGAGGGCGCGAACCTGCAGCCGTCGGAGGTTCCGGAGGGAGTCCTGTACTACATGGGGATCTTCCAATTCGACGACGAGGTAGTGCATTTCGCGCAGCGTGAAACGAGCACGGGAGCGCGTTGGCAGTTCGAGGGCGAAGTGCTCTTCCCGATCGACAGCGGCAAGGACCCATTACCCATCAGCGACGTCGAACACGACCTGAAGTTCCGTGACGATCTGCGCGTCGTGAAATCCGGTACCTTCACCGTGCATCGCGCCGACCGAACCACCGACGTCATCGAAGTGAATCCGGTGTGTGATTTCTGGCCGGGACTAGCCGGTTACGACGAATACCGCGGTTACGCCTCGGGCATGTACCGCGGCAAGGACTTCAGCGACAGCTTCACAGTGGACATCACCAACCTCGACGAGATCCGCCAAGTGAGCATGCTCAGCGAAACACTGTGCGAGGTTCGGATGGGTGACAAGATCGGGCACGGACTGGTCGAGATGGTTTTCATGGGTGTGAACCCCCGGTACGGGTACACGGACTGGTCGGCAAACCGGACGGACGCACACAATGACTGAACGTGTCGCCGCGCAGGCTCTGGCATCGACCCTGGAACCCGTTGTTCGCGAACAGATTCCAGGCGCACAGGAAGCGAAGATCGTCGCCTGGCAACGCACCGAGCGCGGGTTCTCCACCGAGACCTACCTGTTCGAGCTGGAAGGGTCCGAAAATTCGGGGGCGGGCTTCGTGTTCCGACGCCCACCCGAGATCTCCCTGTTTCCCGACTACGACCTACGACGCCAGTATTTGGTGTCGAAGCGACTTGCCGGTACCGATCTGCCTGTCCCCCGGATGCTCTGGATAGACAACGCCGATAATGCTCTCGGCGGGCCGTACTACGTCATGGAACGCATCGGAAATGCCGAGGCTCCCAGCGATTTTCCGTCGTATCACACCGCCGGAAACTACTTCGAGGCCGACGAGCAGAGTCGGGCGCGGATGTGGTGGGGCTGCGTCGAGACGATGGCCCGCATCCATCAACTCGACCCCGGCGAGCTTCGCCTCGACTTTCTCTCCATGCCGAGGTTCGGGGACAAACCGATCGAGCAGGCCGTGAACTATCTCGACTGGGCCGTGCGTTGGGCAGCGCCGAGTCTGTCGCCGGTAATGGAGAAGGCACTGTCGTGGCTCCGCGCGAATATCTACGAGCCCGAACATGTCACGTTGTGTTGGGGCGATGCGCGCATGTCGAACATCCTCTACAGCCCGGACCATTCCGTTGCCGGTGTACTCGACTGGGAAATGGCGTATCTGGGTGATCACGAAGCCGACCTGGCGTGGATGCTGTTCCTCGACTGGGCCTGCAGCGAGTTCGAGGGTCACCCATCTCTGCCTGGCACACCGACCCGGGAGCAGACGATCACCCGCTACGAGGAACTGACAGGATGGCCGGTCCAGAACCTGTTGTTCAACGAGGTGCTCGCTGCGGTGCTGTTATCGGTTCCGCTACTGCGACTGTCCACGCACCTACAACTCGGTGAGCACGCGGACATCACCGCATTCTGTAGCCGCCGCCTCGAACAGTTGTTGGCACACGCCTAGCGCGGCCTGACCCCACACTGAGTCATTGCGGAGCAATCTCCTGCCAGTCGGATGACAGCCGTGAGACCCAGTGTGGGTCACGCCGTTCCAGGTAGGCGCGAACCCCCTCGGACGAGTCGGGCTCACCCATCACACGCAAGTGCAACTCTGTCTCGAGGTCCGCTACCCGCTCGGGACCGTAGCCGTGTCTGGCCGACTGCCACAAGAGACGTTTGGACAGCGCAACCGACATGGGTGCAACATTCACCGCGATATCCCGAGCGATGCCCAGGGCGGCGGGCAACACGTCGTCTGCGGGCAGGCAACGGCTCGCGAGTCCCAGCCGAACAGCCTCCGCACCGTCAAATGTGCGACCGGTCAACAGGATATCGGCAGCAACCGCCATACCGGCGATATGCGGAACGGTCCAATGTGACATCGCGTCGGGCAACACTCCCCGGCGAACCTGCGGAATCGCATACTTGGCATCGGTGGCAAAAATCCGGATGTCTGTTTGCATCGCGATAGTCAGTCCGATACCTATCGCGTGTCCGTTCACCGCCGCGATCACGGGCTTACGCAAATCGAAGGCCGGTGGGTTGATCGGCGATGCCGAAAAGCCGTCACCGACAGGCGCATCGAACGTGTCCGCGCCTCCCCCTAGATCTGCGCCCGCACAGAATGCCGGCGGCGCACCGGTCAGCACGATGGCACGAACGCCGTCATCGGCGTCAAGATTCCGGTACGCCTCACCCAGTGCTCGACCCATCGCCCCGGTGAACGCGTTGCGTCGTTCCGGCCGGTCGAGGGTGACTACGGCTACGCCGCCGTCCACCTCCACCAGCACCCCGCTTGTCATCGCATTTTCCCGAGCGCCGAAATCATCTCCGCAACATGGGAATCAGATACCGAGTATCCAGGAAAGTAGCAGCACACGCGCTCAGCGTGGTCGCCGAATCGCGCGATGATCTTTGCCGCACATTCCTCGGGGGTACCCACCACTGCAAGCGTGTTCATCATGTCTCGATCGATCAGGTCCGTCATTGCAGCAAACTCGCGCCGCTTGGAGAGCGAGTTGAGTTCGGGCTGAACATCTTCCCAGCCGTCGACCTCCAACACCGGCCGATACGCCGGCGTGGAACCGTAGAACCCGAGCAGACTCCGGACCCCGCGCTCGGCGTCGGCGAGTTCGTCTGCGGTCCGCCCGACACCAACCAGCACCTGCGGGTAGATCGCAAGATCCGCCCTGGTACGCCCGCCGAGTTCGAGCCCCTCCTCGATTGCGGGCATGGTCCGCTCGCGAAAATGACGGGCACTGTTGAAGGGCATGACAAGCAACCCGTCTGCCACTTCCGCAGCGGCCCGAGTCATCAAGGGCCCCAACGCTCCCAGACAGATTTCCGGCGGACCGTACGGATTAGGTCCAGGATCGAACGTTGGTGGCATGAGCGTGTGCTGGGTGAACTCGCCCACGAAATCCAGGGGCGAACGCTCTTCCCACGCAGTGAAGATCGCTTTGATCGCAAGTACTGCTTCCCGCATTCGTGCGGCTGGCCGCGACCACTCGCTACCGTAGCGTCGCTCGATATGGGGACGGATCTGCGAACCCAAACCGAGCCGGAATCGACCGCGGCTCAATGCCTGTAGGTCGTTCGCAACATGAGCGAGGTGCAACGGACTGCGGGGCAACGCGATCGCCACATTGGTCATGAGGTCCGCCTCGACCACACCTGACGCTGCGACGAGCGGGACAAAAACGTCGTGTGCGCCCTCGAACGTGAAAAGACCGTCGGCGCCCAGCGCAACAAGTTCCTTCGCGCGCGCTGCCGAGTCTTCGGGACGTGAATCCAACTGGAGATCGATCTTCATTCGTGCCCTGCTTTCAGACCGATCGTCTCGCTTGCATGCACTGCCAACACGAACAGCGAACCTGCAAGTGAATCGACGAAGCGGTCCTCGCCCTCGGCGCCACGCGTGAGACCACGCATAGTGGTGGCGCCCGAGAGTAGATCGAACAGGAACGTCGCGTCGACGTCGACCGGGATTTCTCCCCGAGCAGCGGCGTCGTCCAACATCTCTTGAAAGGCTTTGCGAACCGGAGCGCCGATGGCCAGCAAACGCTGCCGGGCGTCCTCACTTTGAGGGTCCGCGAGCAGTCCCGGAACACCGGCCCTGGCCGCAGGTCGCGCGGCTCGAACCAGGAAGATCCGCACCCACGTCGCGAGGTCTGTTCGGAGATCTCCGGACACCTCGGGCAACGGATGGCCTCCGGTCCCGTGCACTGCTTCTTCGATCAATGCTTCGCGAGTCGGCCATCGGCGGTAGATAGCCGGCGTATTCACTTCGGCCGACCGGGCGATGGCGGCAATCGTCGTCTGCTGGTAGCCAACTTCGGCCAGGAGGCGGCGCGCTGCAACCAGCACAGCTTGGTCCTTGCCCGGGTCGCGCGGCCGGCCGGCGCGTGGTGTCTCCGAATTCACCATTACATAGTAGCTCGTAACGTTATTAACCGGTGCCCGACATGCCGTACACATGATCTGCTCGCACACTCAGGATCTGGCGGCGTTCCGCCACCATCGCGCGGCGGTAGTCCTCCCAGTCGGGATGCTCATTGCCACTGATGTCTCGATAGAGATCAACCAGCGCGTCGACCACCTCGTCGTGTGGATCGGAAGCTGATGGAGTCAACTTCGCAATGCCTTCGATCACTGCATAGCTCCAGAAATCCGGAGCACTCACATGCAGTGACACCCGCGGGTCACGCTCGGCATTTTTGCTCTTGACGCGGTCCGCCGTAATCGAGATCGATGCCGTTCGCGACTCGGAATCCCAGCGGTAAATGATGTTGGACAGCTGCGGCCTGCCGTCCCGCTTGATGGTTGCCAAAACACCCTGTTTCCCATTGGCAACAAGCTCGAAGAGTGCGTCCCGGACTTCCGTATCGTCGCTCATAGCCCGGACAACGACGCAGGAATGGATATTGTTCCGCACCGGGATCCGCCGAGAATCCACACCATCCGAGATAGTTCAGCGCTGTTTCGCCAGCTTCAAGTACGGGTAACAACTCTTGCAGTCGCGCTTCCATACGTGCGATGGGAGACCTGATGACCGCAGTACCAGTCCGCGCCCTCGTAGGCCGACGGCCGTATCCCCCACGCCGCCTGCGGAAGGGCCAGGCGCTTCTTGACACGTTGACGACCACAGATCCGAAGAAACTCGGCTTGATGTATCTGTTCACGTCGTTCGCCTACTTCTTGATCGGCGGCGTGATGGCGTTGATGATGCGTGCCGAGACAGCTGTTCCAGGAATGCAGTTCCTGTCCAACGAGCAGTACAACCAACTGTTCACCATGCATGGCACCATCATGCTTCTGCTGTACGCGACCCCGATCGTCTTCGGCTTCGCGAACTACATACTGCCGCTGCAGATCGGAGCACCTGACGTCGCGTTTCCCCGATTGAACGCCCTCAGTTACTGGCTCTACCTGTTCGGCGCGATTACTACGATCAGTGGGTTCGTCACGCCTGGCGGCGCGGCCGATTTCGGTTGGACTGCGTACGCGCCGTTGTCCACCGACACGTTCTCACCCGGCGCCGGAGCCAACCTCTGGATTACCGGTCTTACATTGGCCGGAGTCGGAACCATTCTCGGAGCGGTCAACATGATCACCACCGTGATCTGCCTCCGCGCGCCGGGAATGACGATGTTCCGCATGCCGATCTTCACCTGGAACATCTTCATCACGTCGATACTGATCCTGATCGCCTTTCCGATCCTGACTGCAGCCCTGATGGCACTCCTCGCCGACCGAAACCTCGGCGCACACGTCTACGACGCGAGCAACGGCGGTGCCGTCCTGTGGCAGCATTTGTTCTGGTTCTTCGGCCACCCCGAGGTCTATATCGTGGCCCTCCCCTTCTTCGGCATCATTTCGGAGATATTGCCGGTCTTCAGCCGCAAACCGATCTTCGGCTACAACGGCCTGGTCTACGCCACTCTCGCCATTGCGGCGCTGTCCATCGCCGTCTGGGCACACCACATGTTTGCCACCGGCGCCGTTCTATTGCCCTTCTTCTCCTTCATGACCTTCCTGATCGCGGTGCCCACCGGAGTCAAGTTCTTCAACTGGATCGGCACAATGTGGAAGGGACAGTTGACTTTCGAGTCACCCATGCTGTTTTCCCTCGGCTTCTTGGTCACGTTTCTGTTCGGCGGATTGACTGGCATCATCCTCGCGAGCCCACCACTCGACTTCCACGTCACGGACAGCTATTTTGTCGTCGCGCACTTCCACTACGTTCTGTTCGGCACAATCGTGTTCGCGACGTTTGCCGGCATTTACTTCTGGTTCCCGAAGATGACCGGCCGGATGCTGGACGACCGGCTCGGCGTCTGGCATTTCTGGACCACGTTTGTCGGATTCCACGGCACATTCCTTGTGCAGCACTGGCTGGGCGCAGAAGGAATGCCGCGCAGATACGCCGACTACCTACCTTCCGACGGGTTCACGATGCTGAATTCCGTGTCCACGCTCTTCGCGTTCGTTCTCGGTGCATCCACGTTGCCGTTCGTGTGGAACGTCTTCAAGAGCTACCGATATGGCGAAGTGGTCACGGTCGACGATCCGTGGGGATTCGGAAACTCGCTCGAGTGGGCAACCAGTTGTCCCCCGCCCCGGCACAATTTCACCGAACTTCCCAGAATTCGATCAGAACGCCCCGCGTTCGAACTTCACTACCCACACATGGTCGACCGGATGCGCGCCGAAGCTCACATCACCAGCGATGGCCACTCCGCGCGCGCAATGTCCTTGGAAGACACCGCTGATCGTTAAGACGCTCCGTCATACCGCCGCTCGCGCGGTTAGCAGGCTTGTTGACGGGTATTCGTGGGTGGACGAGCGATCAGTGACAACTCGTCCACCTCGTTCCATGCCGGACGACACCAGGAGACGTCATGCAGAAAGCACTGATCTTCATAGCGGGCGCCGCTGCGGGATTCGTCGTGGGCACCAGATCCGGACGACAAACCTACGAAAAGATGAGGGACCAGTCCCTCGAACTGTGGCACAACCCGACTGTCCAGGAAAAAGTGAGCGAAGTGGCGGAAACCGTCAAGGAGAAGGCACCGCAGGTGCAACACAAGGTCGGCGACCTTGCCAAAAAAGCTAGCCACCACAACGCCG
Organism: Rhodococcus globerulus; assembly: GCF_019334125.1. Classification (NCBI taxonomy): domain Bacteria; kingdom Bacillati; phylum Actinomycetota; class Actinomycetes; order Mycobacteriales; family Nocardiaceae; genus Rhodococcus; species Rhodococcus globerulus. The sequence goes on along the minus strand of NZ_CP079698.1, from coordinate 120,659 downwards.
AGACAAGCACTGCGAGCGGTCCAGCCATCGGAGAAACACCCGATGAGGTTGCGACCCCAACTCCGACAGCGGAAGGCAACTCGCCCGGCACCCCGGCCCCGCCAGACGATGCCGCACCAAGCGATTCCGGCCAGGGGCACACCAGCCGCAACCAAAACCCGGATCCGAAAGCCTGACCTGACAGAGGCGTTGGTGTGCGGGACAACGGAAATCGCGTGCACCCGAGCCGAACATCCGTCACCTCAATGCAACTGTCGGGTGAACCTCGACCTACAGTTGTCGGATGTCTGTGAATATCGATGTCCGTTTTGGTGTGTATGGCCTCACGCCGGCAGACGCCGACGCGATCTACACATTGTTCGAGCAGGTAGTTGAGGAAAATCGGCTCGAACGTGAGGTGGTCATCTCACGGCGAGAAAATCCCGAAGGGACCCGTGACGTGCACGTCGTGTCACAGCATCCCGTAATTTTCAGCGGTTTCTACAAGTGGCGTCCCACCTTCGAGAAGTCGTTGCAGCTTCGCGTCGCGGAGGCGGTTCCGCCCGCGAAGGTTGTGTTCGACTGGAACTACCCTGACGAGGACTGAAGACGAGGATCGCGGTAGCGGCGCGTAGCGCGGCCGCAAGCCGCGGCCTGGCTCGCTGGGCCGGCCGGCCCGCTGTCCACTGGCGTGGGCTTGGCGACACACCGAAACAGGATCACCAAAAGGACAGCGGGCCACGACGTCAGCGTGCGTCGACGGCTTCCTTCACTGTCTCGTGCATCTCGGTAAGTGCTCGCGCACAGTCGTTCCGGGTGTAACCGAGGAGCGCGGTGTCGGCGTCAGACGGCTCGTAGGAGATGACGTTGCCGCGCCCCTGGACGATGAAGCTGTCCGGAAGGATGGGGTGCTCCTCATTGCGTTCGCCGATCTCCCGGTCGCCGCCTGCCGCAGCAACCAGCAACTGGAAATACTGCTGGTAGGTGAGATTCTGGTCGCCGATCAGATATGCCTTGCCGGATTCCGCGTGTTGCAGCGCGCCCCAGATCGCTTCCGCCAAAGACCGCACCGACATGAAATTGGTGCCGCCGGCCGGAGCGAAATCAGGAATCTGTGCCTCGTTGCCCGCAGCCCACGAGAACATCTTGCGGTAACGCTTGGCAGACGTTCCACTGATGACGCCGAGAATTGAGGGCGGGTTCAGCGTCGAGACATTGAAGGTCTCGTCGGCCAACGCCCGTGCTCCTTCGTCGGCAGCCTTTCGCGCAGCGATGTACGGCATCGTCTCTGCCAATTCGGGACGCAGATGGTGGTAGTAGCTTCCCACCTGGACGAACCGGGCAACACCAGCCTCCTTGGCGAGCGCCGCGAACCGCGGCACCCCACCGGACTGTGTCTTCTCCCAGAATTCCGCCTCATCGACGCCGCGGCCCATGTGTCGCACGTCCTGACCGGCGGCAAAGACGATCGCGTCGAACGGTGCCAGTTGATCCGCCGTGAAAGTTTGTTCCGTGTAGTCACCGAGCAGGACCGGGAAATCTCGCACAGGCGAGTCATCGGCGAGTGGATTACGCGCCGCGACGGTGACGTCGTTTCCCATGTCGCGAAGGTGAAGTGCCGTGTGGGCACCGATCATGCCAGTTCCGCCAACAATCAGGATCTTCACAGAATGCCTCTTCTTTACGTAGAGAATTACTTCTAGGTGGAGAAATACTTCGATTCATGAATCTAGGTAAACCGGAATCGCTTCGGGATGACTTCTCTCACCAACCGGGATCAAAAATTCATTTCGCCGGGTGCGCGCCGGTCAGCTCGAGCCTGACGCCGGCGGTATAGACACCGACCAGCAGGGCTGCAAGCACTGCCGAGATACCGACCGCCGTGTTCGCCACTTCGCCGCCCAGTCGGCCCTGCGCCACCCACGCCAGTCCCCACACAATGCCGATCGACGGCGCGATCGCGCCGCGCGAACCGGTCGCAAGGCCAACTCCGACCATGGCAGCGATGGCGAGAACAATGACTGCCCACGTCGTCGCGGCACTCGTGATACCCAGATCGACGAGCCAGGCGGTGACGTTGGCAATGGTTGCGACGCACACCCAGCCGAGATACAGACCCATGGTGCCGTCCGTGATCACCGCGTCGATCCCGTTCTCCGGGCGCTGTCGCTGAAGCAGCACGAACACTCGCGCAAGCACGGCCAGCAGACTCGCGATAATCACGACGCTCAGCCACAACAATCCGGCCTGCACCGAGAGAATCCAGGCCGCATTGAGGAGCATCGACACCGCTATCGCGGGACGCAAGGCCTCGTGACGCTCAGTTCTGCCCGGCAGGAACTGCCAGATCGCGTATGCGAGAAATCCGCCGTAGACAACCGACCAGATCGAGAACGCAGTCCCGGCCGGTGCCACCAGCGTTGACGTAGCGCTCAGTGCACCTCCTGCTGCCTCCGCGATCGGCGTGCCGATCCAGGCTCCCGAACCGATGAACGATCCGACTACTGCGATCACGGCGCTGACAACAACGACGAGTTTCATAACCTGACCCATACCGGATGTATGCCCAGCGAGTCCGAGTACGACTCCCGTTGGCGATCGCGGTGCCACGGCGTTCCCGGTGTAACAATGATGTGTGGACTTCGACAACACAGCCGACGAACTCTACGCACTCGACCCGTCCGAATTCATCGGCGCGCGACGCGCCGCAGTCGCGCGCGCCAAGGAGTTGGGCGATACGACGCTGGCGAAAAATCTGAATGCCCTGCGCAAACCCACGACAACGGGATGGGCTCTCAACCTTCTCGTTCGGGTCGAGCCGGAAAGCGTCGATCGGTTGCTCGAACTCGGGGCAGCACTGCGATCCGCACAACAGGCCCTACGCGCTGGAGAGTTGCGGTCTCTGGCTTCCCGGCGAGCGGCCGTCATCTCAGCGCTGACCGACCGCGCCGCGTCGGCGGCACAAGATCGTGGCCGCCCGCTGTCGGAGACAGTGATGCGCGAGATCGGGCAGTCACTGTCGGCGGCGCTCTCCGAACCCGATATCGGCGCCGATCTACGTCGCGGCCGGTTGCTGGGCTCAGTGTCGTACAGCGGCTTCGGCCCTGCAGCGCTCGCATCGGTACCTGAACCGACCGCACCGGCGCCTTCCGACGCCGAGCCGAAAGGACAGCCGACTGAGGCCGCGCGAAAACAAGCCCAGGCTCGCGTCAGCGAGGCGGAAACTGCTGCGCATCAGGCTACTTCGGAACTCGACTCGGCTACTGCGAGGGTGAACGAGGCGGCGCAGAAGGTCTCCGATCTCCGAGAGGCTTTGTCACAGGCCGAGCAGGAGTGCCGGTTTGCCGAGTCCGCTCGGCGCACCGCCGAGGAAGCCGCGGAGCGGGCGGCGACGAAGCTGACGCAGGCCAGGGATCTTGCTGCCGAGTTCGACACCTGATATTTCCCACGTCCGACCCATCCGCCTTCGATCCGGCTACGAATGCACTACAGACGGCATCTGGCCTGTCCCTGCCGAATCGTTTCGACGGGAGGCCACTGGAAAGAGCACCTTTTGATGCGCGCACTGGTAGTCATCAGGACGGTCCGCCGCCGCTGCTTCCTGACACGACACCGCAACGCATCGTAGGAGCACTCATGGTTGTCGACGAGTCTTTCCCTTTACCTTCACTGTCCGTAGCCGCCACCGCTGATCAGCTCCATATCCTGCGAGCTCTCGTCCGGTCGAGGGGCAGACACCACGACCTAGCAGCCGACGCTGTGGCAGACCTCGTTCTCGCGGTCGATGAAGCAGCGAGCACTCTTTTGCGCCACACGCCTACCTGCAGCACTCTCACGTGCACCGTCGGAGCCGACCCTGGCAGCGTGTCGGTGATCCTCACCGGGACGACGTCGGCAATGGTCGACACCAGTACAACCTCATTCAGTTGGTTCGTGCTGCAAAAGCTGGTGGACAGCGTCGCTCTCGAGCAGTGTCCGTCCGCAGTCGCAGGCCCTACCGAGATGTGGGCTGTGACCGTCACCATGGACATGACACTGAAGGCTGACCCCTGATTCCATCCACGGACGACGAGCGTCCAGCTGGAGTCCTCAGCACAAACAGACGGTATGTGCGACGGAGGTAGGACAACGGATTGTGGGTACACAGAGATCATGACGCCAATCCCCACTGCGCGATTGCTCCCTCAAGCTCTCGGTGTCCTGACCGCCGCCTACAGCGCCGCCCTCGTCCTCTCACCGAGAATTCTTGCGAAGCCGTGCAAACTCACCAAGGCTGACGGCAGCATCGCACCGGAAGTAGCGACCGTGATCAGGGCGGTTGGAGCGCGCGATGTCGCGAGCGGACTTCTGCTGGCCATGGCACCGTACGGGCCGGCGCGTCGCGGCGCTGTCGCGTTCCGAGCCGCAGCCGATCTCGGTGACGCCGCAATCTTCGGATCGACGCTGCCCGGAACCGCAACGCGGCTCAAGGTCGCTGGATTCGCGGCCACCTGGGGCTTGCTGTGCGCCTACAGCTGGCGCTACGCGGGCTGATCGAAACGCTCGCAGTCCAGTTCCGACCATCCGGCCATTTGTTGCCGGCTCGTCCACGAGGGACGATAGTTCCATGGCCATCACACCCGATATCCTTCGATATACCGCATTCAGCTCCGATCCCGCGGGCGGCAATCCCGCAGGAGTGTTGCTGGACGCACGGGGGCTGAGCGACGCGGAGTTGCAGGCCATCGCAACGGACATCGGATACGCGGAGACTGCATTTGTCACCAAGCCTGGATCCGAGGAAGACAAGCAACACAACGTTATTCGATACTTTTCCCCGATTGCGGAAATTCCATTTTGCGGTCACGCCACCATTGCCACGGCGGTGGCGCTCACCGAACGTGACGGCGCCGGAACCTTCACGTTCGAGACATCCGTCGGACCGGTGTCGATCACGACCACAACAGAGGCATCAGGCATTCACGCAACGTTCACCAGCGTGGAACCTGCAGTCTCGCCCATCGACCATGCCGTGCTCACTGCACTACTCGGCCTCGTGGGCATCGACTCGTCGGCAATCGACACCAACTTTCCGCCGCAGCTGTCGTATGCCGGAAACACCCATCCGATTGTGGTTCTCGGTGACAAATCGACCTTCGACCAGTTCACCTTCGACCCCGCGGCAATGCGCACTCTCATGGACGCACAAGGCTGGGCCGGAACCGTGACCTTCCTGCATCAATTGGACGCCAACACTTTCGAAGCCCGAAATCTCTTCCCCGCGGGCAACATCACCGAAGACCCGGCAACAGGATCTGCGGCGGCTTCCACCGGCGGATACCTGCGGGCACTCGATCCCGCTGACACTCCTCGGCGCATCACAATCCACCAGGGCAGACACGTCGGCCGTCCGAGCGTCCTACTCGTCGATATTCCGGTACAGGGAGGCATCGCTGTAACGGGAACGGCTGTCCCGATCACCGCGTAGGAACCTAGCGAGCGTCAGACGCGATTCACGTGAGAGGTGATGACGGGCAATCCATTCGGGACTCCCCCGCCGATCAGTTCCTCGAGTGCGTCCTTATCCAGGTACTTCTCGACGAGGTCCGCAAGGAGGTCGAGTTGCTGTTCACGAACCGCAGCCACCGAGGTATCCGGCGCCACGACAAACCCCACACCGGCAATGTCCGTCAGGAAGGTGCGGCGATAGGCGTCGCTTTCCAGAAGTCCATGCCAGTGGGTGCCGCGAACCGACCCTCGAACACTTCCTTCCGGCGAACCGTCGGCAGCGGTCAACAACGGAAGATCGTTGTTGCGGATCACCCGTCCATGATGAATCTCGTACCCGGACACCGGAATACCGTCGTAGTGACCGTCGACCTGAGCCAGCACTTTGTCCGAAGCGAATTCGATGTCGAGTTCGAGCAATCCAAGTCCGGCAGTAGTGCCCGATCCTGATTCGACGTCGTCGACGATGGATTTGCCCAACATCTGATAACCACCGCAGATTCCCAGGATGGCTTGCCCGCGGCCTGCTCGAGCGATGATCTCGTCGGCCAGGCCCGTGCTGCGCAACCACTCGAGATCACTCACGGTGGACTTGCTGCCTGGAATCACCACGAGGTCTGCGTCGCGAATACGTGCCGGGTCGGTGACCCACGAAACCGCAACCCCCGGTTCGCAGGCGAGAGCTTCGACGTCCGTCGAATTGGAAATGCGCGGCAACCGAACTGCCGCGACCGTCAACCACGCCGAACCGACGGGCTGTCCGGGGCGACCCACCGGTGCATTACCGGTGACTCCCAGCGAATCCTCCGCGTCGAGCCACAGTTCGTCGGCAAACGGGATGACACCCAGCGTCGGGCGTCCGGTCAGTTCGCGGAGTTGTTCGAGTCCTGGCTCGAGCAACCCGACGTCACCACGGAATTTGTTGATCACAAAGCCGGCGATCAAGGCCTGATCACTCGGCGAGAGAACCGCGACTGTTCCGAAAAGATGAGCCAGCACCCCACCGCGGTCGATGTCGCCGACCACGATTACCGGAATGGAAGCCGCTTCCGCCAATCCCATGTTCGCGAGATCGGTTGCCCGCAAATTGATTTCAGCCGGTGAACCGGCACCCTCACAAATCACGACGTCGAAGTCGCTACGCAACGACGCCAGATCCTCGGCGACGACGCCGCGCAGCCAAGCACGGTGCTGCATGTAGTCCCGCGCACCGACAGTTGTCATCGCCTTGCCACGAACGACCAGCTGCGATGTCCGGTCACTTCCCGGCTTGAGCAGTACCGGGTTGAACCGCACACTCGGTTCGAGACCGCAGGCACGGGCTTGAAGTGCCTGAGCACGGCCGATCTCCCCGCCGTCGAGAGTGACGACGGAGTTGTTGGACATGTTCTGCGCCTTGAAGGGCGCGACGCGTACACCGCGACGCGCCAGCATCCGACACAACCCGGCGACAAGGACACTCTTGCCCGCGTCGGAGGTCGTACCCGCTACGAGCAGGGCACCGCGCAGGGTCAAGGCAGAGTCAAGATCTCGGCACCGCTGTCGGTGACAACCAGGGTGTGTTCGAACTGAGCCGTCCACTTGCGGTCCTTGGTGACCACGGTCCAGTCGTCTTCCCAGATTTCGTAGTCGATGCCACCGAGGTTGATCATCGGTTCGATGGTGAAGACCATTCCGGGTTCGATGATCGTTTCGACGCCAGGCTCGTCGTAGTGCAGGATCACGAGGCCGTTGTGGAAGGTCTCGCCGATGCCGTGGCCCGTGAAATCACGCACGACGCCGTATCCGAATCGGTGAGCATAAGACTCGATGACTCGACCGATCACGTTGAGCGCGCGGCCCGGCTTGACGGCCTTGATCGCCCGCATCGTGGCTTCGTGGGTGCGCTCGACAAGAAGTCGATGCTCCTCGGATACATCACCGGCAAGGAAGGTGGCGTTGGTGTCGCCGTGCACGCCGCCGATGTATGCGGTGACGTCGATGTTGACGATGTCACCGTCCTGGATGACCGTGGAATCGGGAATTCCATGGCAGATCACCTCGTTCAGTGAGGTGCAGCAGGACTTGGGAAAGCTCTTGTAGCCCAACGTCGACGGGTACGCACCGTGATCGATCATGTACTCGTGAGCAATGCGGTCCAGCTCGTCAGTCGTGACGCCAGGTGCAACGGCCTTGCCCGCTTCCTGCAACGCCCGCGCGGCGATCTTGCTCGCGACGCGCATCGCCTCGATGGTCTCCGGCGTCTGGACCCAAGGCTCGTTGCCTTCCTTGGCTGTCGGCTTCCACGCGTACTCGGGCCGCTCGATCTTCGAGGGCACAGCAAGGACGGGTGAGACGGTTCCGGGGACCAACGGTGTGCGCACAGACATGCAGAACAGCCTAGACCTCGACCACGGCGCTAGCCGGACGCACTCCAGTTCCCGCGACTGCGGTCCAGCGTCTCCAGCACGGCAAGTCGTTGGCTGCAGGATCCGCGTCCACATCTGAGCGCCGCCGAAGCCGGTTGTGTGTCGTCCAGCCCGTACACAGCTCGAACATTCCGTTGGACGACGGCGTGGGCCGCTGCCAGGTACTCGCTGTCAAGGGAACCTCTGCCGGACGGGGGCGCGGCGCGATCGATCACCGAGTCCAGGCGCTGCACCTGGGAGTGACGCAGTCGAGAATCTGCGTCGCCGCAAGTTCTCCGTCGGAGCAGCGGCTACTGCTCTGACAGAATCACGGCTTGTGAAGAAATGGCTACTACTGATTGCCGCAATCGTGACCGAGGTCACCGCCACGCTTTCGTTGCGCGCCGCTCTCGATCACCCTGCCTGGTACGTAGTGGTCGCTGTGGGATACGTGGCAGCCTTCACCGCGCTGTCGTTCGTTCTCCGCGCAGGTATGGGACTTGGTGTTGCATACGGAATCTGGGGAGCGACCGGAGTTGTTCTGACCGCAATTCTCGCAACGATTCTCTTCGGCGATCCTTTGACTGTGACGATGGGGCTTGGCATTGCCTTGGTCATCGGTGGAGTCTTGTGTGTCGAACTCGGCTCGCAAGCGGCAGCTACCCGCGAATCGGGTGACCCGGCGTGACCTGGATATTTCTGACCGCGGCGATCCTGTCCGAGGTTTCCGCCACCCTGGCGCTGCGCATGGCTTCGCAAACTGGAAGCAACAAGAAATGGTTCGTCGTGGTGGGCGTGGGCTATGTGGCCTCCTTCGCGTTTCTGACACTCGCGCTCGACGCCGGCCTTGCCCTCGGAGTGGCGTACGGAATCTGGACGGCCTGCGGGGTGGCGCTAACTGCCCTCGCGTGCCGAATCCTGTTTCGCGAAGCCCTGACGAAGCTCATGGCGGCGGGAATTGCCCTGATTGCCGCCGGTGTTGTCCTCATCGAACTCGGCGCCGGTCACTAGGCCAACCGACGCCAGGTGGCGATTCAGGATCGGACCGATGACTGCCAAACCCGGAGGGCTCGTCATCTGCTCATGCGTCGTGGGGATCTTGTACTCGTGGATGTCGCCCACGATGTAGTCCTTCCAGTCCGCTGCCCCGATCGAGCCTTCGGGTCCGCCATTCCTTTCGGCTTCGCGCGATTCCACAGAGCTGAAGTAGAGAAGATCGGAGAGATCAAGGTTCGACGGGTGGTGCGCCACGGCATCATCGACCAGCTTGCAGTACTGCCGGTACAAAGTCCCGAGGTGATCGGCCGTCAGTGTCGAAAAGAATCCGCCCTTGCGGCGCAGCAACTCCGCGACCTGATCGAATGTGGGGTCTTCCTCGAGCGCATCGGGTAAATCAACCTCGGCGAACTCGGCGACCAATCGCGCGACAGACGGCATCGGAGCGTCAATCTCGGTCATCAAGCGACTGTCCATCATCGCGAGCGTTGCAACGTCGTCACCGTCACGACGAAGCCTGTCCGCCATTGCATGTGCGATCTGGCCACCCACAGAGTATCCGAGCAGATGATAGGGCCCGTGTGGCTGCACGGATCGGATCTCACGGACGTAGCGGGCCGCGAGATCGTCGAGCGAATCGAAATGCACGGACGAATCTGTCAGTGCTGGTGATTGGATTCCGTAGATCGGGCGGTCACTGTCCACATACTGCACCAATCCACTGAAACACCACGCCAACCCGATCGCGGGATGGACACAAAAGAGCGGTTCACGATTCCCCGTGGCCCGCAGGGGAAGCATTACCCCGACCGCGTCGTTCGTCTCCGCTGTGCACGTCGCAATTCGGTGCGCCAACGTCGCGGGCGTCGACTCGGTGAAAATCCAGTGAACCGGCACTTCGGCCTCAATCGATTGATGCAATCGCGCAGCCACTGCGGTGGCTGTCAACGAATTGCCTCCGAGTGCAAAGAAATTGTCGTCGGCGCCCACTCGCGATATACCCAGTGCATCTGCAAACGCCGCGGCGACCGCGGCTTCCACGCCTTCTCGAGGCGGCCGATATTCTGCGCGCTGGGCTTCGAAGTCAGGTGTGGGCAATGCATCCCGATCGATCTTCCCATTCGGCGTCACCGGCAACTCGCCAACCACCACCACCGCAGCCGGCACCATCTGCGCCGGCACCCGTCCTGCCACACAATCCACAATCACCGAAGTATCCAGGATTACAGACGATTCCGGCACCACGTACCCGATCAACCGATCTTCCCGCACCGCAGCAGCCGCCCGAACCACCCCCACACAGGCCAGCAACGCCGACTCCACCTCCCCCAACTCGATCCGAACACCCCGCACCTTCACCTGCAGATCACCACGACCCACAAACTCCAGAGACAAACCGCTATCCGAAACCCGCCGCCACCGAACCACATCCCCCGTCCGATACAACCTCCGCCCGCAGCCGCCAAACGGATCCGCCACAAACCTCGACGCCGTCAACCCCGCCCTGTTCACATACCCGCGCGCCAACCCCGGCCCCGAAAGATACAACTCCCCCACCACACCCACCGGAACCGGCCGCAACCACCCATCAAGAACAACCTCCGCCACACCCCGAATCGGCCCGCCGATCGTCACCGAATCCCCCACCACCAACGGCACACTCGCATTCGACTGCACCGTCGCCTCCGCCGGACCATACGTATTCACCACCACCCGACCCGACGAACACCACCGCGCCACCAACTCCGGCGAACACACCTCACCGCCCACCACCACAGTCGACAAATCCACAAGCCCGGACGGATCAACAGTCCCCAACACCGTCGGCGTCAACGCAACATGAGAAACCCTCTCCCGCACCAACAACTCCCGAAGATCCTCCCCACCGAACACCCCCGGTGGAGCAACCACCAACCGGCCACCAGACCCCAACGCCCACAACTGCTCGAGCACCGCAGCATCAAAACTCGGCGACGCGCCGTGCAACACCACCGAGTCGGCATCTAGCCCGAACCGAACACACTGATCCACAACCAAATTCGCCAAACCCCGATGCGGCACCACCGCACCCTTCGGCACACCCGTCGACCCCGACGTATACACCACATACGCCGCCCCATCCGGATACAGTGTTCCACCCCGATCCACATCCGTCACCGGCCCAGCAGACAACCCCGCCAGCGCACCCTCGAACTCGGGATCATCAAGCACCAACCACGGCACCGAACCCGGCAACACCCCACCATGCTCAGAAGACGTAACACCCAGCACCGCACCACAATCAGCAAGCATGAACTCCACCCGCACCGCCGGATACCCCGGATCAACCGCAACAAACGCCGCCCCCGACTTCGCCACCGCACACAACGCCACCACCGACAACACCGACCGCGACAACGCCACCGCAACACACGACCCCGAACCAACACCACGGCTAATCAACAACCGCGCCAACCGATTCGACCGACCATCCAACTCCCCATACGACACACGCTCATCACCACACACAACAGCCAGTGCGTTCGGATCCCCCCCAGCCAACAACTCCGGCAACACCAACACCCGACCACCCGCAACACCCGACACCGGAACCAACTCACCACATTCCGCCGGCGAGAGTACGTTCAGCGCGCCGATTGACAGGTCCGGGTCGGTAACCGCTGCGTCGATCACACGGAGGACTCGCTGCATCATCTCGTCTATCACGTTGTGGTCGAAGAGATCTGGGAGGAACTTGATTGTCAGGTGTACTACCGCGTCGACGTGAGCGACCAGTCCGATCGGATAGTGCGCAGCGTCAACACCACTCACATCAACCACCCGCATACCCGCAATATCCGTCTCCGCAGTCAACCCACCACGATCGACCGGATACGACTCGAACACCGTCATCGAGTCGAACACCGCACCCGGCCCCGCCACCCGCTGAATATCCGCCAAACCCACATACTGATGATCCAAAAGCCCAGCCTGCTCAGCCTGAATCCGGCCGAGAAGCGAACCAAGACTCTCCCCCCGATCCAACCGAACCCGCACCGGCACCGTATTGACAAACAAACCGATCATCGACTCCACACCCGCAACCTGCGGAGGACGACCAGCCACCGTCGAACCGAACGTCACATCATCACGAGAAGTCCACCCACCCAACACAATCGACCACGCCATCTCGATCACCGAATTCACAGTCACCCCCCTACCCCGAACAAACGACATCAACCCCGCAGTCTGCTCCTCGGTCAACTCACCGAACACATCCCGCGACTCGCGATACCGACGACCAGGATCGGCAGGCGCAACCAACGTCGGCTCGTCGACACCGTCGAATGCCTTGGCCCAGACGTCAAGTGACTCTGTCTTGTTCTGCCCGGCGATCCAGGCTAGAAAGTCCCGATAGGGACGTACCCGGGGCAGCGCCGCGCCATCGGTTGCGTAAAGCACCAGCACTTCCTTCAGAAGCAGTGGCGTCGACCAACCGTCGAGCAGCAGATGATGATTGGTCATCACCAGGCGATAGCTTCCCGGGCCGGTGCTGACCAACTTCCACCGCAACAGCGGAGCTCGAGTCGGTTCGAAGCGGGTAGCGCGATCCTCCGCCATCAGGTGATCCCAGGCACGAGCGCGGGCGCCGGAGTCCAATCCGGAAAGGTCGATCTCCGACCACGGTGCTTCGACAAAATCGTGCACCACCTGCACCGGCTGAGATCCGACGTCGGTGCGAAAGGCGGTCCGCAGATTCGGATTGCGATCGAGCACCGATTGGCAGGCACGGCGCAATCGCTGCGAGTCAACCTCACCCCGCAATTCGACAACCAACTGCACAACATAGGCGTCCACCGATCCCTCGGACGCCAACGCATGGAATAGCAAACCTGCCTGCAGCGGGGACAACGGCCACACATCACTCAATGCGGGGTACCTGTCCTCGAGCAGATCGATCTCACCTTGACCGAGACTGACCAAGGCCAGATCCGACGGAGTCCGGCCACCAACACCCGGGTGACCCGAGTCGGCGGCCAGCGCTGCCAGCGTTTCGGACCACATCCTCGCGGCCACTTGAACATCGCCCTTGCCCAGTATCCTTGTGGGGAACGACCAGATTGCGCGCAGTCTCGGCCTGCCGTCTTCGCCGTCGACGGTGAGAGCATTGATGTCGAGCACAGCCGGCAACGGCGTATCCGGATTTTGTGCACCACCCAGGTCGCTGTCTCCGTTGATCGGAATCCACGCCGCCCCGGACCCGTTCGATACAGCACCGGCGCCAACCCTGCCGAGATAGTTGAAGCCGATCTGCGGTGTTGGCAACTCCCCCAACACCAGTCCGGTGTCCTCGTTGAGATAGCGCAAAAGCCCGTAGCCGATCCCGTGATCGGGTACCGCCCGAAGCTGTTCCTTGACAGATTTGACAACAGCACCCAAGGCCGGGCCACCCGAACACGCATCGTCGAGATCGATGTCCGAAAGATCTAACCGCAGTGGGAAACTCGTGGAGAACCAGCCGATGGTTCGACTCAGATCCGAGCCGGGGACCGCACCTTCCTCGCGCCCATGACCCTCGAGCCCGATCAACACATCCGCAAGGGAGGGGCTGTCTTCACGCCGCCATGTCGTGACCGCGACGGCGAGTGCCGCCAGTAGAGCGTCGACCACACCACCGTGGAACGCTTCCGGAACTGTGGTGAGGAGTGCCTCCGTCACTTCCGGGGGTAAGTCAATCTCGATGGTGTCCGCGGTGGTGCTCACGTCGATTGAGGAGTCGAGGGGCCGAGACCCGATCATGGGGTCCTCGCCCCTAGCCATCGATTGCCACAACGCGAGTTCGGCTACCCGCTCCGGTCGACGAGCCGCCTCCACAAGCCCGTAGGCCCAACGACGCATAGACGTCCCGACCGGTTCCAGTTCCGGTGATCTACCGGAACTGATCTGCGACCACGCAATCGCCAGGTCAGGTATCAATACCCGCCACGACACCCCGTCGATGACCGTATGGTGAGCCACCACCAGCGCACAACCCTGATCGCCGGAATGTGGGGGATCAAACCAGACCACCTGCACTACGGTGCCAGTGCTGGGATCAAGTCGGTCCGCCGCAGCGTCCAACTCGTATGCAGTCACCTCACGGAAATCGGCGCCGCCACGCCCGGTCGATACTTTCCGAATTATCTTCTCTGCTTGAATTGATCCGACGGGCAGGACTTTCCAGCCCCACGATCCATGTGTGTCGGGACGCAATTGAGCCCGCAGCATGTCGTGATGGTCGAGCACCGCTTGTATCGTGCTCGCCAAGCTCTGTTCGTCTATTGCCTCCGGCAGATTCAGCATCACTGCCTGCGAGAAGCGATTGAATCCCGAGCCACCCCGCTCGACGAGCCACCGCATTATCGGCGTCAACGGAACCTCACCGACACCACCGCCCGTCATTTCCTCCAACTTCGCTACGTCGGCCCCACCCGCCTCAACTGCTACCTCCGCCAACCCAGCCACTGTTTTACGCTCGAACACATCCCGCGGGGAGATGACCACGCCCTGAGCTTTTGCCCGCGCAGCAAGCTGAATCGACATGATGCTGTCACCGCCGAGGGCGAAGAACGAATCCTCCACGCCTACCGATTCGAGTCCGAGCACCTCCTCGAACAACCCTGCTAATGCCGATTCCATGTCGGATACCGGAGCTCGGAATTCCGCCCGAACGGCAGAAAGATCCGGCGTGGGTAAGGCCTCGCGGTCCAGCTTTCCGTTAGGGGTGACCGGCAACTCGTCAACCACTACCACCGCAGCCGGCACCATCTGCGCAGGCACCCGCCCTGCCACACAATCCACAATCACAGCCGAATCATTCAGGGTCACAGACGATTCCGGCACCACATACCCGACCAACCGATCTTCCCGCACCGCAGCAGCCGCCCGAACCACCCCCTCGCACCCCAACAGCGCCGACTCCACCTCCCCCAACTCGATCCGAACACCCCGCACCTTCACCTGCAAATCACCACGACCCACAAACTCCAACGCGAGACCCCCACCCGAAACCCGCCGCCACCGAACCACATCCCCCGTCCGATACAACCTCCGCCCGCAGTCGCCAAACGGATCCGCCACAAACCTCGACGCCGTCAACCCTCTCCGATTCACATACCCGCGCGCCAAACCAGGACCAGAAAGATACAACTCCCCCACCACACCCACCGGAACCGGACGCAACCAACCATCAAGAACAACCTCCGCCACACCCCGAATCGGCCCACCAATCGTCACCGGATCCCCCACAACCAACGGCACACTCGCATTCGACTGCACCGTCGCCTCCGCCGGACCATACGTATTCACCACCACCCGACCCGACGAACACCACCGCGCCACCAACTCCGGCGAACACACCTCACCGCCCACCACCACAGTCGACAAATCCACAAGCCCGGACGGATCAACAGTCCCCAACACCGTCGGCGTCAACGCAACATGAGAAACCCTCTCCCGCACCAACAACTCCCGAAGATCCTCCCCACCGAACACCCCCGGTGGAGCAACCACCAACCGGCCACCAGACCCCAACGCCCACAACTGCTCGAGCACCGCAGCATCAAAACTCGGCGACGCGCCATGCAACACCACCGAGTCGGCATCTAGCCCGAACCGAACACACTGATCCACAACCAAATTCGCCAAACCCCGATGCGGCACCTCCACACCCTTCGGCACACCCGTCGACCCCGACGTATACACCACATACGCCGCCCCATCCGGACGCAGTGTTCCGCCCCGATCCACATCCGTCACCGGCCCAGCATCAAACCCCGCCAGCGCACCCTCGAACTCGGGATCGTCGAGCACCACCCAGTCCACAAATCCAGGTAATCGATTGTGCCAATCCGAATTCGTTATCCCCACCGTCACCACAGAATCGGTGAGCATGTACTCGACCCGCGCAGCCGGATACTCCGGATCAACCGCAACAAACGCCGACCCCGACTTCGCCACCGCACACAACGCCACCACCGACAACACCGACCGCGACAACGCCACCGCAACACACGACCCCGAACCAACACCACGGCTAATCAACAACCGCGCCAACCGATTCGACCAACCATCCAACTCCCCATACGACAACCGCTCATCACCACACACGACAGCCAGTGCGTTCGGGTCCCGCGCAGCCGACAGTAATTCCGGAAGCACATGTTCTTTCGCGGGCAAACCACCCTGAACTGGAGCCAGTTCCCGCCGCTCCGAGGGCAAGAGCACGTCCAGCGCTGCAAGTGGTAGGTCAGGATCTGCGACTGTGGTGTTGATGACACGCAGAACTCGCTGCACAGCACTGCTCATCGGGTCGTTGTCGAAAAGTTCCGGTAGATACTTGATTCTGATGTGTAGTCGGTTGTCCAGGTGCGCAACGACGCCGATCGGATAGTGCGCAGCGTCAACACCACTCACATCAACCACCCGCATACCCGCAATATCCGTCTCCGCAGTCAACCCACCACGATCGACCGGATACGACTCGAACACCGTCATCGTGTCGAACACCGCACCCGGCCCCGCCGCCCGCTGAATATCCGCCAAACCCACATACTGATGATCCAAAAGCCCAGCCTGCTCAGCCTGAATCCGGCCGAGAAGCGAACCAAGGGTCTCCCCCCGATCCAACCGAACCCGCACCGGCACCGTATTGACAAACAAACCGATCATCGACTCCACACCCGCAACCTGCGGAGGACGACCAGCCACCGTCGAACCGAACGTCACATCATCACGAGAAGTCCACCCACCCAACACAATCGACCACGCCATCTCGATCACCGAATTCACAGTCACCCCCCGACCCCGAACAAACGACATCAACCCCGCAGTCTGCTCCTCGGTCAACTCACCGAACACATCCCGCGACTCGCTGTACCGACGACCAGGATCGGCAGGTGCGACCAGGGTAGGGCTCGGGGCGCCGCCAAGTCGTTTGACCCACTCGTCCACAGATCTAGCGGTATCTTGCCGGTTGATCCACGCCAGGTAGTCGCGGTACGGGTACGCCCTGGGCAAGGCATCTTCACCTGCGGCATAAGCCAGCAGCACTTCACGCAACAAGAGTGGCGTCGACCAACCGTCGAGCAGCAGATGATGATTGGTCATTACGAGCCGGTAGCTCTGCGGACCTGTAGTGATGAGCAACCAGCGCAGCAGCGGCGCACGCGTGGGATCAAAACGGTGTGCTCTGTCAGAGGCCATCACCCGATCCAATTCCAGGCGGCGCGCTTCCTCGTCGAGTTCCGAGAGGTCCATCTCCGACCACACGACCGTCAGGTGTTCCTGGACCACCTGCACCGGCCCGGGTTCGAGGTCGGAGACAAATGCCGTCCTCAGATTCGGGTAGCGATCGAGCACCACCTGACCCGCCTGACGCAAACGCTCCGAATCGGCCTCACCCCGCAATTCGACGGTCAATTGCACGACGTACGCGTCTACCGACTCCTCGGACAACAGGGCATGGAACAGCAAACCGGACTGAAGCGGGGACAACGGCCACACATCACTCAATGTGGGATACCTGTCCTCGAGCACGTCGATCTCACCTTGGCCGAGACTGACCAAGGCCAGGTCCGACGGTGTCCGCCCCCCGATGGGATGGTCGGCCAGCGCGGTCAACACTTCGGTCCACAACCGTGCCAGCTCGCTCACCTCGTCGACAGTCAGCACCCCCGTTGGGAAGGACCACGTCGCACGTAATCGGGGCTTGCCCTGGCTACCGAGAGTCACGGCGTTGATCTCCAGGACGCTCGCTATCGGCATGTCAGGATCCTGAGCACCACCACGGTCGGAGCCCGCGAGCCTGCCATTATCATCTAGTGGCGACCATCCGATTCCGTCCGGGATTGATGCTCCGACGCGCCCCAGATAGTTGAATCCGATCTGCGGTGTTGCGAGCTCCCGCATCTCAAAAGCGGTGTCCTCGTTGAGATACCGCAACAACCCGTACCCGATCCCGTGATCGGGTACCGCCCGGATCTGTTCCTTGACAGTTTTGACAGCGGCAGCCAATGCCGGGCCACCTGCGCAGGCGTCGTCGAGATCAATGTCTGCAAGATCCAGGCGCAGTGGAAAACTCGTGGTGAACCAGCCGACGGTACGACCCAGATCCGAACCGGGGACCGCGGTCTCCTCTCGTCCATGGCCTTCGAGCGCAATGAGCGTCGTGGCAATCGGGGCACCTGCCGACATCGGTCGGCGATCTCGCCGCCATTGCGTGACCGCGACTGCCAACGCAGCCAGCAACCCATCGCTGACCCCACCGTGAAACGCCTGAGGAACTGTGGTCAGCAAGGCTTCTGTCACGTCGGTGGGCAGTTCCACGGAAACATGATCCGTCGATCTGTTCACATCGACCGACGGGTCGAGGGGCCGCGACCCGATCACCGGATCGTCGCCGGCCGTCATCGCTCGCCACCGGTCGAGTTCCGCTACTCGCTCCGGCCGACGGGCCTCCTCGACAAGCCCATGAGCCCAGCGACGCATCGACGTTCCAACCGCCGGCAACTCTGGTTCCACCCCAGCCACGATCTGCGACCACGCAATCGCCAGATCCGGCACCAACACTCGCCAGGACACACCGTCGATAGCCGAATGATGTACCACCACAAGAACACAGCCGTGCGCGCCATCCTCCACAGGTTCGAACCACACCACCTGCATCACCACACCGGCACCGGGATCAAGCCGGTCCGCCGCAGCATCCAACTCCGCAGACGCGAGGTTATTGAACTGGGAACTTCCCGGCTTCCCTCTCATCGGTACCCGGCAGATGAGGCGGTCCGCTCGAATCCCTCCTTCCGGCAACACCTCCCACGTCCAATGACCGTCGGCTTGCCTCCGTAGTCGAGAGCGCAGCATGTCGTGATGGTCGAGCACCGCTTGCACCGTGCTCGCCAAGCTCTGTTCGTCTATTGCCTCCGGCAGATTCAGCATCAGCGCCTGTGAGAAGCGAGTGAACCCCGACGTGCCCCGTTCGAGGAGCCAGCGCATTATCGGCGTCAACGGAACCTCGCCGACCCCGCCCCCAGGCAATTCTTCCAACGTGGCTGCCTCCAGTCCGTCACCGAAGACAGCAATCTCCGCCAACCCAGCCACTGTTTTACGCTCGAACACATCTCGCGGTGAGAAAACTATTCCGGTCGCCTTTGCCCGTGAGACCAATTGAATCGAAACGATGCTGTCGCCGCCGAGGGCGAAGAACGAATCCTCCACGCCTACCGATTCGAGTCCGAGCACCTCCTCGAACAACCCTGCTAACGCCGATTCCATCTCGGATACCGGAGCTCGGAATTCCGCCCGAACAGCAGAAAGATCCGGCTTGGGCAAGGCCTCGCGGTCTAGCTTTCCGTTAGGAGTGACCGGCAACTCGCCAACCACCACCACCGCAGCCGGCACCATCTGCGCAGGCACCCGCCCTGCCACACAATCCACAATCACCGAAATATCCAGGCTTACAGACGATTCCGGCACCACATACCCGACCAACCGATCTTCCCGCACCGCAGCCGCAGCCCGAACCACCCCCTCGCACCCCAACAGCGCCGACTCCACCTCCCCCAACTCGATCCGAACACCCCGCACCTTCACCTGCAAATCACCACGACCCACAAACTCCAACGCGAGACCCCCACCCGAAACCCGCCGCCACCGAACCACATCCCCCGTCCGATACAACCTCCGCCCGCAGTCGCCAAACGGATCCGCCACAAACCTCGACGCCGTCAACCCCGCCCGGTTCACATACCCCCGCGCCAAACCAGGACCCGAAAGATACAACTCCCCCACCACACCCACCGGAACCGGCCTCAACCACCCATCAAGAACAACCTCCGCCACACCCCGAATCGGCCCACCAATCGTCACCGGATCCCCCACCACCAACGGCACACTCGCATTCGACTGCACCGTCGCCTCCGCCGGACCATACGTATTCACCACCACCCGACCCGGAGCCCACCGCGCCACCAACTCCGCCGAACACACCTCACCCCCCACCACCACAGTCGACAAATCCTCCAGACCAGCCGGATCAACAGTCCCCAACACCGTCGGCGTCAACGCAACATGAGAAACCCTCTCCCGCACCAACAACTCCCGAAGATCCTCCCCACCGAACACCCCCGGTGGAGCCACCACCAACCGACCACCAGACCCCAACGCCCACAACTGCTCGAGCACCGCAGCATCAAAACTCGGCGACGCGCCATGCAACACCACCGAGTCGGCACCCAAACCGAACCGAACACACTGATCCACAACCAAATTCGCCAAACCCCGATGCGTCACCACCACACCCTTCGGCACACCCGTCGACCCCGACGTATACACCACATACGCCGCCCCATCCGGACGCAGTGTTCCGCCCCGATCCACATCCGTCACCGGCCCAGCATCAAACCCCGCCAACGCACCCTCGAACTCGGGATCATCGAGCACCACCCACGGCACCGAACCCGGCAACACCCCACCATGCTCCGAAGACGTAACACCCAGCACCGCACCACAATCAGCAAGCATGAACTCCACCCGCGCCGCCGGATACCCCGGATCAACCGCAACAAACGCCGCCCCCGACTTCGCCACCGCACACAACACCACCACCGACAACACCGACCGCGACAACGCCACCGCAACACACGACCCCGAACCAACACCACGGCTAATCAACAACCGCGCCAACCGATTCGACCGAACATCCAACTCCCCATACGACAACCGCTGATCTCCACACACAACAGCCAGTGCGTTCGGATCCCCCACAGCCAACAACTCCGGCAACACCAACACCCGACCACCCGCAACACCCGACACCGGAACCAACTCAGCACATTCCGCCGGCGAGAGGAGACTGATATCCCCCACTCGGGTTGACGGCGCAGTCACGATGTCCTCGAGGATGCGTACAAATCGATCCGCAAAGCCCTGCACGGTATCCCGGTCGAGAATGTCGACGGCAAAACCGAAGGACGCAGACATCCCGGCGGGAGAATTGTCGCCGGGATCGAAGTCCTCGGCGAGACTCAAGTGCAGGTCGTACCGGGCGACCTCGACGTCCACTTCGAGAAGTTCGACGGTCAATTCCGGGAGCGCCAGTTCCGGCAACGCGGCATTCCTGAACTCGAGCATCACTTGAAACAACGGTGAGTGTGCGGTCGAGCGGACCGGATCGATTGCCTCGACCACTTGCTCGAACGGGATCTGGGCGTGTGCGAACGCCCCCAGATCGCTCTCTCGGACCGTCGCCAGCACCTTCTCGAACGACGACCCGGATGTTACTGCCGTCCGCAACACCACTGTGTTGACGAACATGCCCACCATATCGTCGAGTGCAGCCTCACCACGCCCGGCTACCGGAGTTCCCACCACAATGTCGCCGCTCCCACTCAACCGGCTGAGCAGGATGGCCAGCGCCGCATGCATGGTCATGAATATCGTCGAATCATGCTTGCGCGCAAGAAGTTGCAGGGCGCGATGTAACTGCGCAGCGATCTCGAAGTGCACTGAGCTTCCTCGCATCTGCCGCCACGTCGGGCGGACTCGATCCGTCGGCAACGGCAGGACGGCCGGTAACCCCGACAGCGCCTGTTGCCAGTACGCGAGCTCCTCGCCGGCAAGTGAACCCGGATCGGATTCGACGCCGAGCAGGCGGCGCTGCCACAAGGTGTAATCGGCATAGGTCACCGCAAGCGCCGCCCAATCCGGGATTCGCCGGTTCGCCCGCGCGGTGTACGCGGTCATCACATCGCGGGCCAGCGGCGGCATCGACGAACCGTCGGCAGCGATGTGGTGCACCACAATCACCAGCACGTACCGCTCTGGGCCATCCCTGAACAACGCTATTCGTACTGGAACTTCTTCTGTGACATCAAATCCGGACGACGCAAGCCTCTCGATGCGCCCGAGCAATTCGCTCTCACCTGCCACGTCGACCGGACTGAAATCCCGAAGCACTTGCCCTGTCGGAACGACCACCTGGTGCGGACCGTCCGACGATCCGGGGTACACCGTGCGAAGGGTGTCATGACGCTCGACGACGTCTGTCAGCGCCGCTCGGAAGGCGTCCGTATCCAGTTCTCCGGTCAGGCGGAGCGCGATGGGAATGTTGTACGCGGGCGACGATGTGTCCAATTGATTGACCAGCCACATACGATGCTGGGCAAGGGACACCGGAACTCTCTCGGGTCGCACACCTGCCGTCAAAGCGGGCCCCGCGGACGTCCGTCCGTCGGTGCGCTCGATCCAGCCTGCGAGCGCCGTCACGGTAGGTTCGTCGAACAGGTCCCGCACGCTCACTCCCTCGTTGAGCGCTGAATTGATCCGCGCCACAGCTTTGGTCGCGCTCAGAGAATTTCCGCCGAGGTCGAAGAAGTGTGCATCGGCGCCGAGGTGCTCGATACCCAGCACCTCGCCGAACACACCGGCGATGGTCTCTTCGATGGGGGTTCGAGGCTGCCGGAACTCGGATCTTGATGCCCCGACATCGGGTTCTGGCAGGGCGCCGCGATCGAGCTTGCCGACCGGGGTCAGAGGGATAGCGTCGAGCACGGTGATTGTTGCCGGCACCATGTAGTCGGGCAGCAATCCCCGGACGTGGGTTCGTAATTCAGTTGGGTCGACGTTGTTGTCACCGGCGGGAAGCACATACGATGCCAAGCTGGTGTTTGCAGTGGGTTCGGTGTTTCCAGTGGGTTCGGTGTGTCCGAGTGTAACCGCAAATGCCACGCTCGGATGTTCGGTCAATGCCGCATCGATCTCGCCGAGTTCTATCCGGAAACCGCGGATCTTCACTTGAAAATCGTTGCGGCCCAAGTACTCGATTGTCAGACGTCCCTCCTGATCATGGCGCCATCGCACCATGTCCCCGGTGCGATACCTACGGCGCCCCGGAGGTCCGAACGGATCGGCAACAAACCTCGACGCTGTTGTTCCCGTCTGGTTCCGATAGCCGCGCGCCAAGCCGACGCCGCCCAGATACAACTCCCCGACCACTCCGACCGGCACGGGTCGCAGCCGATCGTCGAGGACTACTTCGGCGAGACCGCGGATCGGACCTCCCAGTGTCAGTAGCTCGCTACCCGACTCGATCGGCCCGACATTTGCCATGACCGTCGACTCGGTCGGGCCGTAGGCGTCGAACATCAACCGGCCGGCTGACCACCGACCCGCCAATTCCGGCGAACATGCCTCCCCGGCAACAACAAGGCACTGGAGCGAGGTTCGCCCCCGCGGGTCCAGTGATGCCAGCGCGGAAGGTGTGAGGACGGCATGTGTGATCTTCTCGCGATCGAGCAGCGCCGTGAGTTCGTCACCGCCGTATGTGGTTGGCGGCGTGATCACCAATCGGGCTCCCGACCCCAAGGCCCACATCAATTCGAACACCGACGCGTCGAAACTCGGAGACGCACAGTGCAATATTCGCGCGTGCGGCCCCGTCTCGAATCGTGTGCACTGCTCCGTCATCAGGTCGAGCAACCCACGGTGCGGCACCACCACCCCTTTCGGAATCCCGGTCGACCCGGATGTGTAGATCACGTATGCCGGGTGGTCGATGTCGAGAGTCGCTGTCCGTTCCCCGTCGGTCACCGGCGCAGCGGAGGAACCCACGATCTCGGTAGCGGTGTCCTGGTCGTCGAGCACCAGCCACGGAACCGTCTGAGGCAGTTTTCGGGCATAGCTGGTGATCGCCACACCGAGTACCGCCCCGGAATCGACGAGCATGTGTTCGAGTCGCGCCGACGGGTATCCCGGATCCACCGGAACAAACGCCGCACCGCTCTTCGTGACGGCCAATAACGCCATCACCGAGTCGATCGACCGTGGCAGTCCGATAGCCACCACCGACTCGGGTCCTATCTCACGGCCGATCAGATAGTGGGCCAGGCGATTCGATCGGCGATCCAGCTCTTCGTACGTCAGTGTGCAATCGCCGCCCACAAGAGCAATCGCGGTCGGATCGGCAGCGACAGCCTCTGCAAAAAGCAGCGGCAAACTCCGTGGTGGCAGTGCGGCCCCACCCCGTACCGGTGTCAGGTATTCATGCTCCGACGGCAAAAGCAGATCCATCTCGTAGATCCGAACCTCAGGATTCGCGACGCCACACTCGAGCACACGCACCAGACGCTCGGCGAGAATATCGATTGTTTCCGGGTTGTACACGTCGGTGGCAAACCCGAGATCCACCTGTACGCCCGAAGGTCGACCGGAATCGGTAAACCTTTCGCCTACCGTCATATTCAGGTCGCAGTTCCGTGACTGATTCCATGCATCGGGCGCGGTGAGAGCCACATCCGCCGCCGTGGTCGGCTCACAGCCACGGACGCCCAGCATTACGTGGAAAAGAGTCGAACCTACAGCCTCCGCGACCCGTTCCGCCGGCACCTGGGCATGAGCGAATGCATCACGCTCGCATCGTTTTACCTGATCTACCAGGTCGGCAAAGGACATGTCCGGATCGACTCGAGTCCGCAGGACAACCGCGTCGACGACTGGGTCAGCTGCCTCATTCCGCCTGCGAACCGGCGCTCCCACCGCGATGTCGTCGGCGGCAGCCAATCGAGCCAGCAGTACCGCCAGACCCGCATGCATCACCGCAAATACTGTCGAACCGCGCTCGCGGGCAATGGATTCAAGCTGGCGATGTAACTCGGCACCCAGTTCGACCTGG
Organism: Rhodococcus globerulus; assembly: GCF_019334125.1. NCBI lineage: Bacteria > Bacillati > Actinomycetota > Actinomycetes > Mycobacteriales > Nocardiaceae > Rhodococcus > Rhodococcus globerulus. The sequence goes on along the minus strand of NZ_CP079698.1, from coordinate 96,122 downwards.
CGCGATTCCAACAACGGGAAACTATCGGTCGAGCGACGCCGATCCGTCGGCAGGTCCAACCGCGCCGGGAGACCTGCCAGGCTGCGCCGCCAATAGTCCAGGTGCTGCACTGTTTCCATCCGGCGCTTGCCCACCACCGCGCTGGCAGCATGGATTGTGGAAATCGGTGTCGCCGGGCCGGCCGCGGCGAACTCCTCGACAACTGCGACGCAGCCGCGATGATGGCATTGCAACTCGCCTTCCGTATAGCGACCCGGATTTCCCCGGAACTCGACGAATGTTCTTACTGGAGTGCCACTTTGATAGATATTCACCAGCAGATCGTCGATCGGACCTGACGTCAGCACGTGGAACTCACCGCGCACCGATCCGAAGTTGATCTCTTGACGGAACAGCATCACGTTGACGATCGGCCCGGTGGCCATGGAACGCCGCGCACCGGCACTCAAGCCACGGGCGATCTCTTCGAGATTGCCGCGCTGATGGCGCAGTGCACCGGTCAACTCGAGTCGGACACGATCGACCAGTTCGCCAACAGTGTCGTCGGGGCGGATATCAATCCGCAGTGGAACGATGTTGACGAGCATTCCGCCTGATCGGCGGAGCACAGCGGTTGTCCGGCCGGAAACGGGGATCTGCACGCAGACATCGGTGTGCCCCGTCATCCGGGAGAGGTAGCAGGCAAACCCGGCAATGATGGTGGCCGCCGACGTTCCGCTCGCGTGTCTTTCCGAATCCGTCAGACGCGCAACAGTATTCTCCTCCAACGACGACGCGACCAGCGTGTCGGTGGCGACCGGAATCGCATATCGCTCGGCGAGACTCGAGCCTTCCGCCATGCCCCCCAGTCGCTCGGACCAGTAGGCGCGATCGGACTCGAAGCGGCTTGAAGCGCGGTACGCGCAGTCGAGTTCGTACAAGGTGCGCAGGTCTGCCGTCGGGTTTGGCGGCGGTTCACGCCCCTCCACAGCAGCTGTGTAGATCACGCCCATGCGATTGACCATCGTCACCGCGGCATAGGCGTCGAGCGCTACATGGTGAGCCCGGCCGTACCAGAGGTAATGAGCATCGCCGACTTGCAGCAGCGAGGACGCGATCAAACGCTCACGCATGGGATCCGTCGGCGTTGTGTATTCGTCGCGCATCCAGGCTTGTGCTGCCGCGACCGGGTCGCGTTCACCACGAAAGTCGACAAATCCCAGTTCCTTGTCCTGACTGGGATCAAGAATTTGGCGGGGCTCGCCATCGACCTCGATCAGTCGGAGGAAGGCCCACTGAACCTCGCGCCCAGCGGTCACCGCCACCGAGCGGAACAGCGCAAGATCAAGTTCTCCGTGGAACTCGACGTATTCGGCGATGCAGTGCGGCAGTTCCGGAACGAGTTGCTGCGCAAGCCACACACCGTATTGAGCAGACGACAGCGGAAACGGATCTGAGGGTGAATCGGCGGGAGTAAGTTCGGGATCCACGTCCGATTCGGGAACGCGGGCGTCGTTGCTACTGAGTCGAATCTCATCCATCAGTTATCTCCACATTCTGTCCATCGCACGCTTCGGCAAGATCCCACGGACTCAGCTCGACCTCGACGCCGACGTTCCCGCCGCCGACCACGACAGTGGAGTAGGCCATCAGAGATGTGTCGATGACAACCACAATGTCGCGCGGCAATCCGAGCGGCGACACTCCGAGACGTTGATATCCACATTTCTTCGAGACGCTGTCCTCACCCGCCACTTCCAGCCGACCCAACCCCAGATGACGGGAAATCGACGCCATGTCGATCCGCCGATCGATCGGGCACACCGCAAGGACAAGACGGGTTCCGGACTGTTGTTGCAACAGGATCGATTTCGTGATCCGCCCCAGCGGAATCCCGAGTGTCCTCGAAACATCTTTCGGCGATAAAACTGGAAGATCAAAAGTGGAGTGGTCATGAACAACGACCGGGAATTGGAATTCTTCGACCGCCGCAGCAACTTGATCGTGCAATTCATTCACGGTGCACTCCTGCCCATTGTTCGAACTCCAGCGCGTCGTGCTAAGACTCCAGTTTCGAGACGATGTAGGCGCGGGCAGGCGGCGGGACAGTCGGCGCAAACCGCTTCAAATACGCAGCCATCCATTCGGAACGTTCGGTCAGGAACGGGTAGTCCGTGCTGACCATGTGCCTCACCGCCAGCATCGGAAGCGGTGCATCCAGTGGTTTGAAGTCGTCGTTCCATAAACCGGGCCTGGTACACCCTGGATAGAACTGTCCCAGCATCAGGCCTTTGTTGATGAAGGTCGACTTTCCATACGACTGAACCGCATCAATGATCGAGAAATCAGTCAGATCCGGAAATATCGCCAGAATCGCCTTGAATATTGCATCTTTCCCGTCACTGGGACTCAGCTCCGGAAATATGTCGGCCATGTCCTGCGCGATCTTTGTCATCAAGGAAAAATCTATGTTGTCACCTTGGACGATTCCTGCCCAGAAAAGGCGTCGTTCCAGCGATGGACCGGTAAATGGGCACACCGGACCTGCTCGCCCCAAATCCTGGTGTGGCTCAGTGAGATACTGGCGTGCCCAGTTTCGAAGAATTCCCATAGTCCGATCCGGACTATCGAATTCTTCCTCGTCCAAGATATTGAGGAATTCTATGTGCGATCTGGTACCTACAATCCGTTGATACGCCATTCGATTCGTCATTGTCGCAATCCTTATCACTGGCGAGGCTCCGCTTGTCGATAACGAAACTGTGCCTCCTGAGGAAGAACGTCGCGATCACGAGAGACCAATCTTCCGACCACGACCGTCACGCTTGTCGGTAGTGCGCTGACGGCACAGGTGCTCCTTGCAATGTGGTCATGTTGCCTCCCGAAATTACTTCTGACTCCCAGAATCGTCGGCACACGTACCGATGTCGTCACCGCTGACGCCCATCTGCGCTACCGACTGCCCCCACTGCCGCCATTCCCGCTACCTTCAATGCCACCACCGAGTCGCCCCGGAGCAACATCGCCGTCCTCGCGTATACCTGCAGACCGCAACTCGGTAGGCTCGAAGTTGATCGGCCCGGCGACGTTTGGGTGAACACCCAGTCATGGACCGGGAGTCTCGGAGTCGACGATGACAGATTTCAGTTTCGTTGCACCACATCGAGATAGAGACAGCAACGGCCGCAGCGCAGTCCGGGTGGTGCTGGCCGAGGACGACGTCCTACTCCGCGAAGGTCTCGCAAGCCTGCTGACCCGCTCGGGCGTCGACGTTGTGGGTCAGGCCGGCGACGCGGAGCAATTGCTGGATTCGGTCCGGGAAATGTCGCCGGATCTCGTGGTGGTCGACATCCGAATGCCACCGACTCATACGACCGAAGGACTCGACGCGGCCAAGGTGATCCGCGACGAACTCCCGGAAACCGGCATCCTGGTCCTGTCGGCGCACGCCGACGTCGAGCAGGCAATGGAGTTGCTCGCAAGCGGTCAAGGGATTGGCTACCTGCTCAAGAGCCGCATCACCGACGTGGACGATTTTGTCGAGACCCTCCAGCGAATTGCCAAGGGCGCGGCAGTTATCGACCCCGCCTTGGTTCGGGAGTTGGTGACGGTTCGCCGACGAAACGACCCACTTGCCGCCCTCAGCACGCGCGAACGGGAAGTGCTGGCGTTGATGGCTGAAGGACGTTCGAACGTGGGTATCGCCCACAGGCTGTGTGTCACGCCGGGCACCGTCGAGAAACACGTCCGCAGCATTCTCACCAAACTGGAACTCACCGAGACCGGTGAAAACCACCGCCGAGTACTCGCTGTTGTCACCTACCTCCAAGCATGCTGACTGCTCGAGTCTCCAAGCGCACGCGCGATGGCTTAGTCACCTGCCGTCGCCGTAGACTGAAGCAGGAAACCGATGCCTCGTCAGCGCTGGGCGGTATGGCCGCGGCAATTTTTGTCGCAACGGGTTACTCATGGATATTTTTCGGACGAGAATCGCCCCGGGTAAGACGGTCGGATTGTTGGGCCGCCTGACGGAGTTGCTGCGCTCGACTCGTGATCGCAAATCGAGCGATCACGCATCCGCGGTCGGCGTCGACGATCTCGAGAAGTTCTTCGATCTTTCGTCCGATCTGCTCTGCATCGGCGGCATCGACGGTTTCTGCAAGCGAGTGAACCCGGCGTTCGAGAAGGCACTCGGGTACACGTCACAGGAAATGTTGAAGCGACCCTTCCTGGATCTTGTCCATCCTGCCGACAGAGCACGAACCATCGAGGCTCTCGACGATCTGGCCCGAGGTCTTCCAGTTGCACAATTCGAATCCCGACTCGTCTGCCAAGACGGCTCCGCGCGATGGATCGAATGGAACACCGTCCCGGCGCGCGATTCGCTCTATGCGGCCGGCCGCGACGTGACGGAGCGCCGCGTGGCCCAACAGATGATCGAAGCGAGCCATGCGGAGCTCAGGGCTCTCGTAGAGCAACAGGCCGCACTCCGACGCGTTGCGACCCTGATTGCGCACGGCACTTCCCCGTCGGACGTATGCGCTTCCGTCGCAGCGGAATTGACCCGAATACTGGGCAATCGATCGACCGGTTTGTATTGCTTCAGTCCTGACGGTATGTCCATGTTGGTGGCCTCCAACACAGAACCGGTCGGTGGGTCTGCGCGGGGCGCACCCCACCCCGTCGACGGCGAAAGTATTGCGGCACGAGTCTTCCGTTCCGGCCACTGCGCTCGGATCGACTCGGCGCAGAACTCGGAGGTCGGCGTGCCGATCGTCGTCGACGGCAACCTGTGGGGCGCGGCGGTGGTCGGGTCAACCGGCCCCGATCCCCTACCGCCAGACACCGAAGCACGCGTCGGCGACTTCACTGATCTGTTGGCAACCGCAATCGCCAACGCTCAAGCCCACACACAACTGACCGCGTCGCGCGCCCGGATCGTCGCCGCCGCCGACGACGCACGGCACAGACTCGAACGCGATCTGCACGACGGTGCACAACAGCGCCTCGTCTCGCTTGGACTCGCGCTCCGGTCCGCTGAAGCGTCGGCGGATACCGAACCGGCCGCGCTCAAGGAACAGATCTCCGACATCGTGGCAGGACTCAACGATGTCTCCGCCGATCTCCGAGAAATCTCACGCGGAATCTATCCTGCAATCCGGTCCAAGGGAGGTCTCGGCCCAGCACTGAAAGCCCTTGCCCGCCGCTCCGCGATTCCCGTCGATCTGGATCTGCACCTCGACCCGCGAGTGCCGGAATCCACGGAAGTAGCGGCGTACTACGTCGCAGCGGAAGCCCTGACAAACGCAGCTAAACATGCCCGCGCGTCGGGGGTGCACCTGCAGGCCAGAACAACCGGCACCCACCTCGAACTCTCGGTCCGCGACGACGGGTCCGGAGGTGCCGACCCCGCCAAAGGGTCCGGACTGACCGGAATCAGGGATCGCGTCGAGGCCCTCGGCGGCCAGTTGGAAATCATTTCTCGAGCCGGCAGCGGTACCGCACTTCTTGCCGACATACCGATGGACGCCCCGTGACTGGTCTATACCAATCGTTAACCTGTTGTTCGTTTCGATGATCCTTGCTGGTCTAGACCAAAGGTCATGATCGCTTCATGCAAATTTTGATTGTCGGTGGCGGGATACTCGGAACGACGCACGCCGACGAGGCCATCCGCCGCGGACACGACGTCATCCATCTCGAACGTGAACCCGAAGCCCGTGGTGCAACGGTACGAAACTTCGGATTGGTCTGGGTATCCGGGCGAGCGCCTCACGAACTCGAGGCCACTCTCCGATCGCGAGAACTATGGGCCGATCTAGCCGTTCGCATCCCGGGAATCGGATACCGCGCGGCCGGCTCCATCACCCTGATGCGCACGGAGGAGGAAGTTGCGGTAGCCGAGGAAGCGTTTGGGCGAGAAGACGCCGAGAACCGCGGCTTTTCGCTTCTCGACGCCGACGCAGTTCGCGTCATCAACCCCGCACTCCAAGGCAAGTTCCTCGGCGGCTTGCACTGCACTCTCGACGCAGCCGTTGAATCGCGCCAAGCGCTCCCGGCAATCCGCGGCTACCTCGGCGCCACCGGAAGATACACATTCCACGCCGGCACGGAAGCCCGCGAGATCACCACCACCGAATCCGGCGTCCACATTCGCGACGACCACGGACGCAGCTACGACGCAGACCTGGTAATCGTCTGCCCCGGAGCCACATTGGGCGGGTTGGCCCGCGACCTGGCCGGAGACCTTCCCCTTCGCCGAGTGCGTCTGCAGATGATGCAGACAGCGCCGCTCGGCGAAAAGCTCACCACCGCAATCGCCGACGGTGACAGCTTCCGCTATTACCCCGGCTTTGCGGGCCCCGCACTGGAGCGCCTCCACAAAGTCCAGACTCAGGAGCCGACTGCCGAACAGCACCGCATGCAACTCCTCTGTGTCCAGCGCCTGCACGGCGGGCTCACGATCGGCGACACCCACGAGTACGAGGAGCCCTTCAACTTCGACGTGGACGAGGAGCCGTATCGTCACCTGTCCGGCGTCGTGGAAACCCTTCTCGGACGCGATCTTCCACCGATCGTCAAGCGTTGGGCCGGCGTGTACAGCCAATGCCTCGATCCCACACAACTGGTTCACCGCGCGCAAGCTGCCGACAACATCTGGGTGGTTGCCGGTCCCGGCGGACGCGGAATGACGCTCGGCCCTGCCCTGGCCGAACAAACTGCTGATCAACTCGGACTCTGAAAACCTGCTGTGCGCCTTTGTCAACCGCCCGCGGTTAACAAAGGCGCACAGTGGGATTACCCCTTACGCAAGATGTACCGCTGAACCTTGCCACTCGGCGTCTTGGGCAGACTCGGAACGAAGTGCACCGTACGCGGGTAGGCGTGAGCGGCAAACTTCTTCTTCACCAGGGTCTGCAGTTCCTTCTCCAAATCGTCGTCACCATCGACGCCTTCGCGCAGAACGACAAACGCCTCGAGAACTTCTCCGCGCAACTCGTCCGGCATACCCACAACCGCAGCCTCGATGACGTGCTCGTGCATGACCAGCACGCTTTCCACGTCGAAGGGGCCGATGCGGTAGCCCGCCATGATGATGACGTCGTCGTCACGCGAGGAGAAGAAGTAGAAACCGTCCTCATCCGTCATGCCCGCGTCGCCGGTGATGTACCAGCGTCCGTCTTCGGTGAAGCGCTGCTTCGTCTTCTCCGGTGCGTCGACGTACCCGGTGAACCACATGAGTGGACTGTTGTGGGTATCGATCGCCACCCGGCCCGGTGTCCCGGCCGGAGCAATGTCGTCGGAATTGTCTTCCAGCACAGCGGTGGACCAGCCCGGCAATGGCAGACCCATCGAACCGGGGCGTACGTCCTCACGCAGACCGTCGGCCCACGCGTTGACGATGAACATGCCGTGCTCGGTCTGCCCGTAGTGATCCCGAACCTCGACGCCCAGCGAATCCTTGGACCACGCAACAACATCCGGCGTCAGCGGCTCACCTGCGGACGACGCGCGCCGCAAGGAGATACCGGCGGGGACAGGTGTTTTGTCAGCGCGCAGGCTGCGGTACACCGTCGGTGCTGCGGCAAAATTGGTGACACCGAACTTCTCGATGATCTGCCACGTCAACGGCGCGGAGAAACCGGCGTGCAGTAGCAGGCTTCGAGTGCCTGCGGCCAACGGTCCGAGCAACGCGTAGTACAGGCCGTACGCCCAGCCCGGATCAGCGGCGTTCCAGAACACGTCGTCGCCGCGGACGTCGAGGCCGAACTCCTGATACGCGTGGAACGACGCCAGCGCACGCACCGGAACCGGCACGCCCTTCGGTGTTCCCGTGGTGCCACTCGTGAACAACTGCACCATCGGGCCGTTGCCGCCGACAGCCTGAGCAGCGCCCTTCGGATCCTCGGCGTCCTGCGCCGCGACCAGGGTGCCGAAGTCCAACTCGTCGCCGACAGCGCCACCCGCGACGATGATCCGCCACGGGGCGTCGGCGGGAATGTCTTCACCCGGTACCAACTTCTCCAGCTGATTCGCGTCGGAAATGACGACCTTCGCGCCGCTGGCAGTCAAGCGGAACGCAATTGCCGGAGCGGCAAACGCGGTGAACAACGGTACGTGAACTGCGCCGCGGCGCCAGATACCGAGCAACGCGACCACCAGATCGGCGGACTTGCCCATGAGCGTCGCGACGTGGTCACCCGGTTCGACTCCGAGGTCCGACAGTGCCGCGGCAAACCGGGCGGACTGCTCACGTAGGTACCCGTACGTGAGGTCCACTGAGCTAAGGTCTGCCTCGACAACGGTGAAGGCAACGCCGTCCGCGGGGTGCCGGTCGCAGAGCAGTTCTGCGGCGCTGGCCTCGGGGGTGTCGTACTGATCCAAAAGCTCACGCACCCGCGCCGTGGGATCGGTGCTCATCAACATGCTCCTTTTTCATGGTCGTATTGTGGGTCGGCGGGTTTGATCACCGACTCGTCATACGCAGTGTCCACCACTTATGATCAAGCTCACAAGGAAACTTCACTACCCCCGGAAAGGGGTGCGGCGTGACCCGAAGTTCATCGTCACTTCTACGCCCCCGAGACGGGGACGCCATGCGGAGCGAACTCCGTTCGATCGCCGCTCAGGGCGTTGTTCCCGTGCTGTTCGGCGGTGAAGTACAGGACGAGACCCTGCACCTCACCGAATTTGTCGGCACGCGCACCAACAACCTCAAGGGCCTCGCCATCCCGCCGCGCTCCGGCATGGGTGGCCGCGCCGTCGCGCAGCGAGCACCGATCCTGGTTCACGACTACGGCAACTCCCAATCCATCACTCATCACTTCGATCGACCGGTGCTGAGCGAGGGATTGCACTCCATCATTGCCGTTCCGGTCATGGTTGCCGGCAAATCTCGGGCTGTGCTGTATGCCGCAATCCGTGAGAGCGCCCCACTCGGCGACCGCGCCGGCGACGTCATGGTGTCCGCCTCCCGTCGACTGGGGATGGAATTCGCGATCCGCGACGAAGTCGACCGCCGCCTCCAGCTCCTGCAAGCCGCGTCCGCCGCAAGCAGCGACGGCATGTCCACCGAAGAGATCCGCGACGTGCACGCCGAACTGCGCAGTGTCGCAAACAGCGTCACGGATACCGATCTGCAGATCAAACTCCGCGGACTCTCGCAACGTCTCGCATCGATCCTTAGCCCCGCTGACCGCGACATGGCCTCGGCCGTGACCCTGACGCCACGCGAAATCGACGTCCTCTCACAGGTCGCCCTTGGATGTACCAACATCGAAGCAGCACAGCGTCTCTCAGTCAGCGCGGAAACCGTCAAGAGCTACCTGAGAAGCGCAATGGGCAAGCTCGACGCAAGCTCGCGCCACGAAGCAGTAGTGACGGCACGACGATTGGGCATACTGCCGTAAAACTGGGCGCAGCCCAGGAGCATGTACGGCTGGATGGCCGAGAGCGCTCGCAACGAAGGGTGACGCTGATGTCGGAAACCATGGACAACAGGCAATCCTCGGAACAACCGAGCCTCAAACGCGTCATGGGCCCCGGCCTGCTTCTCCTGTTCATCGTCGGAGACATCCTGGGCACTGGTATCTACGCACTCACCGGAAAGGTCGCCAATCAGGTAGGCGGCGCAGTCTGGGTACCGTTCCTCGTCGCGTTCGTGATCGCGATGATCACCGCGTTCAGCTACCTCGAACTGGTGACCAAGTATCCCAAAGCCGCAGGCGCAGCACTGTATACACACAAAGCATTCGGCATCCACTTCCTGACGTACATGGTTGCCTTTGCCGTCATGTGCTCCGGGATCACATCCGCGTCCACCGCATCGCGGGCATTCGCAGCCAATTTTGTCGAGGCATTCGACCTCGACTTCACCACCGGAATAGGTATCACGCTGTTGGGTATCGCCTTCATGGCGGTAGTGGCGATCGTCAACTTCCGCGGTGTCAGCGAAAGCGTCAAGACAAACGTAGTGCTGACCTGCATCGAATTGTCCGGACTGTTGATCATCATCATGATCGGTCTGTGGGCACTCGGCGTCGGCGACGGCGATTTCGCGCGAGTCACCACATTCGACACCGGCGATCGCAGCACCCTCTCCGCGGTGATCGCCGGCACCGCGCTCGCGTTCTTTGCGATGGTCGGTTTCGAGGACTCGGTGAACATGGCCGAAGAATGCAAGGAACCGACCCGGATCTTCCCGAAGGTTCTCCTCACCGGGCTGGTGATCACCGGAATCATCTACATATTGGTCTCCATCACCGCAATTGCCTTGGTAAGCCCGAGCGAGCTCGGCGAAGGTGACACCCCACTCCTCAAAGTGGTCCAGGCCGGGGCACCCGGATTCCCCATTGGTATCTTCGCGTTCATCACGATGTTCGCCGTGGCAAACACGGCACTGATCAACATGCTGATGGCATCGCGACTCCTGTACGGAATCAGTCGCGAAGGCATACTTCCGTCGGCGTTCGGCAAAGTCCACCGCACCAGGCGCACACCCTATGTCGCCATCATCTTCACGACGCTTGTCGCATTCGGGTTGATCACCTTTGTCGGCGAGGTTCCGGAACTGGGCGGAACCACCGCACTACTGCTGCTGTGCGTCTTCACCATCGTCAACATCGCAGTTCTGGTGCTACGCAGACATCCCGTGGAACACAAGCACTTCCGGGTTCCGACAATCTTTCCGATCCTCGGCGCCATCACCTCAGGCCTTCTGGTCACGCCTATCGCCGACCGTCCCGTCGTGCAATATCAGATCGCCGGGATTCTCCTCGGGATCGGAGCAGTTCTCTGGCTCGTCACCTACGCCGTGAACAAGCGATCCGGGCGAGGCGGCCCCGAAATCGACCCGGAGCATCTCGCAGAACGCTGAAGGTCAGTAACCTTCCGGGAGAGCTGCGAACATGTCCCGCGTTACGCCGACGGCATTGTCCGAACTTCCGCCGCGCACAACCAAAGTCGCAAAAGCCAAGTCACCCCGATACCCGACGAACCATGCATGCGAGCCGCCATCGACCTCGGCCTCACCGGTCTTGCCGTACACCTCACCCTGATCCTCGACGCGCTCAGCCGTACCACTGGTAACCACCAAGCGCATCATGCCGCGCAAACCATCGACCATCTCCGGACTGATGGGCGTGCGGTCACCGTCGATGACGGTTTCCCGACCCGAAATCAGTTGCGGCACAGGAGTGGACCCGTGGGCCACCGTCGCTGCAGCCAATGCCATACCGAACGGACTCACGACCACCAAGCCCTGCCCGAAGCCGTCCTCGGTGCGCTGCACCAGATCCGGCGCGGGCGGGACCGAACCGGAATCGGTCGGCAATCCCACGATGTTGTAATCGGGGCCGATACCGAACTGCGCTGCCGCAGTGGTCAATGCATCGGGTTCCATCTCACTGGCCAGTTTCGCGAAACTTGTGTTGCACGAACGGGCGAACGCCGTTGCCATCGGTACCGTCCCGAGTGAGAACTCGTTGTAGTTCGGGACACTTCGCTGACCGATCTCGATGCGACCGGGGCACGGTACCATCGTCTCCGGGCTCGCTTGCCCACCGGAAATTGCGGCACCCGCAGTCACGATCTTGAACGTGGAACCGGGCGGGTACAGGCCCGTCGTCGCGACCGGACCGTCGCGGTCCGCCGCCTTGTTCTGGGCTACCGCCAGGATCGCGCCGGTGGAAGCCTCGATCACCACCATCATCGCCTGATCCGCATTCACATTGACGGCACGTTGCGCGGCGATCTGAATATTGCGGTCGAGACTGATGGTGAACGACGGAACCGGTTGCGGCGCAGTCTCCGTCAAGATATCGGTATCGACGCCGTTCTGGTTGACCGTGACGACACTCCACCCGGCCTTGCCGTCCACCTCGTCGATGATCGTCTTCTTTATCTGCCCCAGCAGGTCCGGTGCAAACTCCGGATCGGTGGACACCAGATCCGATTCATCGGAGACGCTCACCCCGGAAATCCCGGCCAACTGCGCCGCTACCCGCTCGTAGTCGTCGCTACGCAAACGAGTGACCAGGTAGTCACCCTTCACAGCCGTCGACGACTCTGCGATCGACTGGCCCGACAGCGTGGAATCGAACTGAGCCAAGGTCGCGGCCAAGGCGTTTGCCGCACCGACGACGTCGGAACTCTTCGAGCGATCGAACTTGACCCGGTACACGATTCCCGGAACCAGAACATCGGTTCCCGAATGCTCGTTGACGCGAGCCCGGGGCGCCGGTTTCGACCGCAACGACATGGTCTGCTTGTCACCGAGTTTCGGGTGGACGTCGGTGGAACTCCAACGGACGGACCAGCCTCCGTCCTTGCGGCCCATCTGCATTTCACCGTCGTACGTCCAGACACGCTCCTTCGGGAGGTGCCAGACGTAGGTGTAGCCAACCGTCGCGGTATCGCCGTCGATCTTGACCTTGGTGGTCTCCGCCGTCATCGACTCGGCCTGCAACTCGTCCCACGTATCGTTCAGCACAGCCCCGGCCGCGTCAGGTCGATCCGTCAACCCCGCTGCTTCCTCGATATCCCGGTCTGCAAACGCACTCAAGAACTGCTGAGCCACAGGTTCCGGCCCCGCCGGCTTCGGAGTGCATGAGCTAACCCCCACCGCCAGCAAAACAGCAGTGCAGGACGCCAGGATTTGGGCGGAGCGGCTACGCGTGAAAGTCCGAGTGTTCATCGGACCCCATACTAAGTCGACACAAACTCGACGCAGCGGAGGCACGACTCAATCGAGGAGAACGGTCGCAAATGTTGCGACCTGCCGGAACCCGACCCGCGCGTACGTGGACCGTGCCACCGTGTTGAAGCTGTTGACGTACAGACTCGCGACCCTGCCGGTTGCCATGATCGATTCGGCGACTGCGGCCGTCCCCGTCACTCCGTATCCACGACCACGGAATTCGGGATTGACCCACACCCCTTGGATCTGACCGCACCGTGACGACACGGAACCCACCTCGGCCTTGAAGACAACCTGGCCGTCGTCGATTCTTGCCCACGCTCGGCCCGACGCGATCAAGCTCGCGACACGATGACGGTATCCACGTCCGCCGTCGTTCGTCCGGGGATCGATGCCCACTTCTTCGATGAACATGGCGACGGCAGCGGGTAGATAGATGTCGAGTTCGTCGGGCCGGACCTGCCGGACCAACGGATCGGACAAACATGAAAGGGGTTCGGACACCGCGAGCAAAGGTTGTTCGGCCCGCACCTCCCGCGCGCTCCCCCAATCCAACTCGAGCATCTCCCACAGCGGCAAGGCCAATTCGGCCCGGCCGACCACCGACGAACACATTCGCGGAATCCGGCACGCCCGATCCGCGAACGCACGGATGCTGTCGATGTCTCCGCGAAGAGGCACAAGATTGGCGCCGGCAAAACACAACGACGACGACGGGCCGCCGCGGCTCCACAGTTCGCCGTGGATCATGCGAGGATCAACGCCGCATTCCTCGACGCGTGAAGCGATCATGCACGACGCAATGGGGTCGGCGTCGAGGACACGACGAACGTCGTCGAGATCGCGGCCCCCGACCGGCTTGGCTCCGAGGAGTTTCAGCATTGATTGACCCCTCCGCTCTCAGTGCGCCCGCGCCGTGCAGACTTGTGCACCCAGATTGCCACGAACCGGGAACTTGCGGGAAGGTTTCATCCGGCTATTGCTCAACTCACAGTGTCGACAGGTTCATCAGCTCACCGTGACAACCGGTGCGCCGTCGGGAGATTCACCTTCCATGGCTTCCGCGATCTTCATAGCCTCCTCGATGAGAGTCTCGACGATCATGGCTTCGGGCACCGTTTTGATGACCTCACCCTTCACGAAAATCTGGCCCTTGCCATTGCCGGACGCCACTCCGAGATCGGCTTCGCGGGCTTCTCCTGGTCCGTTGACAACGCAGCCCATCACGGCCACGCGCAACGGGATCTCCATGCCTTCGAGACCAGCAGACACCTGATCGGCCAACGTGTAGACGTCGACCTGTGCACGTCCGCAGGACGGGCACGACACGATTTCGAGCTTGCGCGGACGCAGGTTCAAGGACTGCAGGATCTGGTTGCCGACCTTGATTTCCTCAGCCGGCGGCGCGGACAGTGACACACGAATGGTGTCGCCGATACCTTCTGCCAGCAAAGCGCCGAACGCCACTGCGGACTTGATGGTGCCCTGGAATGCCGGACCGGCTTCCGTAACACCGAGATGCAGCGGGTAGTCGCATTTTGCAGCGAGTTGACGGTAAGCCTCGACCATCACAACGGGGTCGTTGTGCTTGACGGAGATCTTGATGTCACCGAAACCGTGTTCCTCGAACAGCCCGGCTTCCCACAGCGCGGATTCGACGAGTGCTTCCGGAGTGGCCTTGCCGTACTTCGCCATCAATCGAGGATCCAACGAGCCTGCGTTGACGCCGATACGAATCGGGATTCCCGCGTCACCGGCAGCCTTGGCTACCTCTTTGACACGGCCGTCGAATTCCTTGATGTTGCCGGGGTTGACGCGGACGGCGGCGCATCCGGCGTCGATGGCGGCAAAGATGTAGCGCGGCTGGAAATGAATATCCGCGATGACCGGAATCTGACTCTTCTTCGCGATGGTCGCCAGAGCGTCCGCGTCTTCCTGGCGTGGACAGGCAACGCGCACGATGTCACAACCGGAAGCGGTCAGTTCGGCGATCTGCTGCAGCGTCGCGTTGATGTCGTGCGTCTTCGTGGTGCACATCGACTGCACCGAGATGGGGAAATCGCTACCCACACCCACGTTGCCGACCTTCAACTGACGGGTCTTGCGTCGCGGAGCGAGAATCGCTGCGGGTGCGGAGGGCATTCCCAAACCGATGGGGGTGGTCACGTCTGTGCCTACTTTCATAGCTTCACTGCAAGTTTAGCCGGGCCGTGGTTGTGCGAGCGCCTCGAAACGATTGCGCTGATCACACAGCCTTAGAAAATCTTGATCGGATTGACGATGTCAGCTGTGAGTGTCAGCAACATGAACGCGCCACCGATCACGATGAAGACGTAAGTGATCGGGAGAAGCTTGGTGTAGTCGACCGGTCCCCCGGCAATAAGTCCGCGCCGGGCCCGGAACCAGTCGCGAATCTTCTCGTAGAAAACCACCGCGATGTGTCCACCGTCGAGTGGCAGCAACGGGAGGATGTTGAAAACGCCGAGGAAGAAGTTGATCGAGGCGAGCAGCAGGACAAATGTCGGCCACTCAGCGCGGTCCGCAGCTTCACCACCGATCACGCTCGCTCCCACGACACTGAT
The DNA here is from genome assembly GCF_019334125.1 of Rhodococcus globerulus. NCBI lineage: Bacteria > Bacillati > Actinomycetota > Actinomycetes > Mycobacteriales > Nocardiaceae > Rhodococcus > Rhodococcus globerulus. The sequence continues at coordinate 80,864 of NZ_CP079698.1, read as the reverse complement.
CGGTGTGTCCTGCGCCCGCTCACCACCGGTGACCGACTCCCACAGCGCACCGACCTTGGACGGAATATCTGCCAACGCCTTCACCGACTCGACCATGATCGTGCCGGTGTAGTCGAAGGCCGCCGGAACAGCCGTGAGCACGTTGTAGCTCTCCCGTGCCTGCTCGATTCCGACAATCCCGACGGCCCCGACCTTGGTGAGCTCAGGCGTCGTCTTACCTGCGCCCGTGACATAACGTTCGGCAGAGGTCACGGCAACCGGAATCTGAAGTATCTGGCCGTCACGTTCGACGGTGAGATCCACCGTGCCGGAGGTATCCCGGATTGCGGTTGACACTTCCTTGAACGTCTCGACCGGTGTTCCGTCGACCGCGGTTATGCGATCACCAGGGGCAAGTCCGGCAGCTTCGGCAGGGCCGGTTCCCTCGCACGGCGCCAACGCCCAATTCTGGTCCTGGCCGTACTGCGTCGGCGCGACACACGAGAGCTTCTCGACAACAGCCGGAGCAGGATCCGTGGATTGCGTGCCCCAGCCGAGGAGCAAACCGTAGATCAGCAACAGTCCGAGAATGAAGTTCATCGCGATACCGCCGGACATGACAACGACGCGCTTCCACGCCGCTTTCTTGTACATGGCGTGCGGCTCTTCTTCTGGCGTCATCTCGTCGAGCGCCGTCATTCCGGCGATGTCGCAGAAACCGCCGAGCGGCAAGGCCTTGAGGCCGTACTCCGTTTCACCCCGACGGAAGGAGAAGATCTTGGGACCGAAGCCGATGTAGTAGCGGCGGACCTTCATGCCCAGCGCCTTTGCCGTCCACATGTGGCCGGCTTCGTGCAGGGCGATGGACACGCCGATTCCGAGGGCGAACAGGATGACGCCCAATGCAAAAACCATGGAAGCTCTAGCCCTCCTGCTTCACGAGCTGACGCGCGCGTGTGCGTGCCCAGCCGTCTGCGGCCAGAACGTCGTCTACGGTAGTCGGTTCTGCGGACCACTCCGACGCGTCGTCGAGAACTGCCGACACTGTCCGGACGATTGTGGGGAACGTGATGACGCCGTCGAGAAATGCCTGCGCGGCAACTTCGTTGGCGGCGTTGTAGATCGCGGTGAAACAGCCGCCCGCCTTGCCCGCGCTACGAGCCAACGCGACTGCGGGAAAGACCGTCTCATCGAGGGGTTCGAACTCCCATGAGGATGCCTTCGTGAAATCGCACGCCGATGCCGCACCGGAAATCCGATCGGGCCACCCCAGTGCCAGCGCAATGGGGAGTTTCATGTCCGGCGGGCTGGCCTGCGCCAAGGTGGAGCCGTCGAAGAACGTGACCATCGAGTGCACGATCGACTGCGGATGGACAGTGACGTCGATGCGGTCGTAGTCGATCCCGAACAGAAGGTTGGTCTCGATCAATTCGAGCCCCTTGTTCACCAACGTCGCCGAGTTGAGTGTGTTCATCGGGCCCATCGACCACGTGGGATGGGCACCGGCCTGCTCGGGTGTCACGGATTCAAGAGCATCGGCACTCCATCCACGGAACGGACCACCGGATGCGGTGAGAATCAGGCGAGACACCTCGTCTGCTGTGCCACCGCGAAGGCACTGTGCCAGTGCCGAATGTTCGGAGTCCACCGGAACGATCTGACCGGGTGCGGCGGCCTTGGTCACCAATGCGCCGCCGGCAACCAGCGATTCTTTGTTGGCCAGCGCCAGTCGCGCGCCAGACTCCAAAGCGGCCAGCGTCGGTTCCAGACCTAGTGATCCCACCAACGCGTTGAGGACAACGTCGGCTCCACTGGCGCGAACCAGTTCCGCCGCGGCCGACGGGCCCGATCGAGCAGTTACGCCGTCGAGCGCGGCGGCGGAGTCCGGATTCGCCACCGCAACCTCGGTAACGCCGGTCGCCCTGATCTGCTCGGACAACAACTCGACGTTGTTGCCACCCGCAGCCAAGCCGACCACCTCGAACCGTTCGGGGTTGGCTGCGATGACTTCCAAGGCCTGTGTACCGATGGAACCGGTGCTGCCGAGGAGAAGGACGCGGGTGGGTGTGGTTTCCTGCACGCATCCATTGTTGCCGATAACACCTGAGAACAACCTTATCGACGCCCCACTACGTACGACGGTCGGTCGTATGTCACCATATTGAGCAGTAGTGCAACCTATTGAGCAGGAGGATCGACCGTGGCCGATACCCAGTTGGACGTCAAGTCCAGCGCCCCCGTCGTGGTCTCACATGTCGATGAGGCCGAGGTTCCCTCTGCCGCATGGGGGTGGAGTGGTGAAAGCCTCAAGACTTTCCGTATCGCCGGATGGTTCTTCACGGCATTCCTGCTCCTGATGATCATCGGCAATCACAGTGGCAAGGTCGAAGACCTGTGGCTGATCGGTACCGCCGCTTTGATGGCGATCGTCTTGATCCGTGACGTGATCGTCCGTCGCCACCCGCGATAACCAACGCAGACAAAAAACCTCCACGAACTTCGAGTTCGTGGAGGTTTTTTGTTGCGGTACTTCAGTTTTCAGCAGCCAACTGACCACAGGCGGCAGCGATTTCCTGGCCGCGGGTGTCGCGGACCGTGCAGGACACACCCTGCGCGATGACGCGGCGAACAAACTCCCGCTCGACGTCCTTCGGGCTCGCGTCCCATTCACTTCCCGGAGTCGGGTTCAGCGGAATCAGGTTGACGTGAACCAGTCCTCCGAGTGCCTTCTTGAGTTTCTTTCCGAGCATGTCCGCGCGCCACGGCTGATCGTTGACGTTCTTGATCATCGCGTATTCGATCGACACACGGCGGCCGGTCTGATCTGCGTAGTACCGCGCAGCCTGCAGAACCTCAGCCACCGACCACCGGTTGTTGACCGGTACCAAGGTGTCGCGCAGTTCGTCGTCAGGAGTGTGCAAGGACACCGCCAGCGTGACGCTCAGGCCTTCGTCGGCGAGTTTGCGGATTGCCGGGGCCAGGCCGACCGTCGACACGGTGACGGATCGCTGAGACAGTCCGAGTCCGTCCGGCGCCGGTGACGTGATGCGACGCACGGCCGCGACGACACGCTTGTAGTTGGCCAGCGGTTCACCCATGCCCATGAATACGACATTGGAGAGGCGGCCGGGTCCGCCCGCAATTTCACCGTCGCGCATGGCAGCAGCAGCGTCGCGAACCTGGTCGACGATTTCCGCCGTCGACAGGTTGCGATCGAGGCCGCCCTGACCGGTGGCGCAGAACGGGCAGGCCATTCCGCAGCCGGCTTGGCTGGAGATGCACAGCGTCGCGCGATCCGGGTACCGCATGAGGACGCTCTCGAGAAGCGTGCCGTCGTGCGCCTTCCATAGCGTCTTGCGAGTATCGCCGGCATCGCACGCGAGATGCTTGACGGGTGTCAGCAACCTCGGGAAGAGCGAGTCCCCCACCTTCTCGCGCACCGCTGCGGGCAGATCCGTCATCTTCTCGGGATCAGCTTCGAGGCGGGCGTAGTACTGGCGGGCGATCTGATCGGCCCGGAATGCCGGTAACCCTAGCTCCTTGACCGCCTCTTTGCGCTCGTCGGAGTCGAGGTCAGCGAGGTGCCGAGGAGGCATTCCGCGCTTGGGTGCATTGAAAACGAGGGGAAGAGAGGCAGCCATAGTTACACCATTCTCCCATTGATTTGGCGTTCACCCCTACTTCGGCCCGATTGAGCGCCGAGAACCCGTGCATGTTCGTGCTTCTTGCGTGATGATCAACTCATGTCGAGCACACCAGAGGATCCCTCGAACGCACCCGTGTACGGACCCGCCGACGGGTTCGGATCCGACCCACAACTCCCCGCCACCGATGACGCGGCGGCCGTGGAGAAACACGACCCGGCGCCGCCAGTAGAACCCACGCCGACTCCCACCGGAACTGCCGTCACCGACCGAACTCGCGCGGCAACAACGTGGGTTGGCCTGGTCATCGGTGCAATTGTGCTGATCCTGCTACTTGTCTTCATCCTGCAGAATCTCGAGAACGTGTCGGTCGAAATCCTGGCGTGGCAACTGGATTTCCCACTCGGGATCACCATCCTGCTGGCGGCGATTGCCGGCGCCCTCATCATGGCCCTTGCCGGCGGTGTCCGGATTGTTCAGATTCGCCGCGCGGCCAAGCGTCAGCTGTGACTGAAATCTAGTTACGCAATTGGGTCGATCGGTGGTCTGCCAGGCATCATTGGTGTCGTACAAATCACCGGAAAGGACCTGCTGTGACCACTCACATGGAGAGACCTGTGACCATGCGGATCGCACCTGAACAAGCGCGATCCTGGCTACTCGTCCCCGCGTCCAAACCGGACACCTTCACCGCCGCGCTGAACAGCGCTGCAGATGCCGTGATTCTCGATGTCGAGGACGCGGTCGCCCCGGCACACAAGCCGAAGGCCCGAGAAGACGTCGTCGCGTTCCTGAGCGGGCATGCCCGCGCCTGGGTGCGCATCAACGACGCCACCACACCGTTCTGGGAAGAGGACCTCGCAGCACTGTCCGGCCTTCCCGGACTCGAAGGCGTCATGCTCGCGAAGACCGAAAGCGGTCAGCAGGTAGACGCCACCGCCGAACGCCTCCCAGAGGGCACGAAGATTCTTGCTCTCGTCGAATCGGCAGTCGGCCTGGAGGCAGCACCGGAAATCGCTCGAACCGAGGGCACGTTCCGACTGGCATTCGGTAGTGGCGACTTCCGCCGCGACACCGGGATGGACGACTCCCCCACATCCATGTCCTATCCCCGCTCACGGCTCACCATCGCGAGCCGTGCCGCCCGGATCGCCGCTCCCATCGACGGCCCGACGTTGGGTACCGACCTTGATCTGCTGTCGCGCGATTGTGCGATCACGCTGTCACTCGGAATGGCAGGCAAGCTCTGCATGACGCCGGCACAAACAGAACCCGTCAACACAGGTTTGAGCCCCTCCGTTGCCGACGCCGCCTGGGCCCAGGACGTCATCGACGATCTCGGTGAGGACGGCTCACGCGTACGTGATGGCAGTGACCTGCCGCGGCTGGCCAAGGCAAAGAAGATTCACGCCCTGGCAACCCTCTTCCACATCCCGACTCAGAACTAATTTCGGCATAGTTCTGAATCGGTGCAGAATGCGTCAGGCGCTCATGCTCATGAAGAGCGCCTGACGTGCGACTTTCTGAAGAGATTCACAGCAATTCCAACGATCGCGGCTTGAATCGGACGTGCACGCGATAGCGCACCGGGAACGACAAACCCGACACCGACGAGAACGCGCGCGCTGCAGTTTTCTCGGTGAATTCGATCCCGAGAACCTTGCGCATATCGTCCCGATTCCGAAATTCCCATCGGGTGTCAGCCCGGCTCAGTGAAAATCCCTGAGCCTCGAAGAATGCTTCCACTGCGGCCGGGTCGTACTTGGGCAGATCGGCCCGCATCCAGTCGCCGTACGGCGACGCACCGACATCGAGATCGACAATCACCAATGCGCCCCCGGGCCTGAGGATTCGCATCGCCTCGGCGATGCCCCGGCCACAGCCCTTCCCGAAGAAGTACGCCGTGCGCGCATGAACGACATCGACGGACGAATCCGCCAGACCGGTCGACTCGGCAGACCCGGCAACGACGTCGATCTTCGCGTCGTCGCGAGTTCGATCCTGGGCCAATCGCACCAAAGGCGTGTGCGGCTCGACCCCGACCACCCGGCGCGCAGTGCGCGCGAACTCTGGCAGATGAAAACCGGCCCCACAGCCGACGTCCACGACGTCACGATCCGCCCAGTCCACAGCCGCACGCATCGCCGTCCAGATTGCGCCGTCGACGTCCTGCGCACGATTCTCCACCTCGTACACGTCGGGCCAATGCCAGATGTTCGGACTGGGAATCGGTGTCACGCTGCGTTCGATCACACGAGTGCGTACAGGATCAACCAGGTCACGAATGCGGACGGTAACAGCGAGTCCAGACGATCCATGATGCCGCCGTGACCGGGCAGGAGCGTGCCCATGTCCTTGATTCCGAGTTCGCGTTTGACCTGCGACTCGATGAGGTCACCGACCGTGGCGACGATGACCAGAACAACGCCGAGCAGGACACCGATCATCGAATTGGCGTCGAGAATCAGCGTCACCGACAGCAGGCTGCCGATTACGCAGAAGATCATCGACCCCGCGAAACCCTCCCAGGATTTCTTCGGGCTGACCGCCGGGACCATGGGGTGCTTCCCGAACAGAACGCCTGCGGCGTAGCCACCGACGTCGGAACACACGACGCCGATCATGAGGACGAACACGCGACCGGGTCCGTCGTCTTCGAGAACCATCAGAGCGCCGAACGACGCCAAGAGCGGGATCCACGCCAACACGAACACCGTGATCGACGTGTCCCGCAGGAAATTCTTCGGAGTGGCTTTGAGTCCGTGATCGAAAAGGCGCCACACCATGCACACCAGAACCGTGGCGGTAAAAGCGCCGATCACGCCAACCGGGCCCCATGGCCAGCCGAGCCAGATCGTTGCCTGACCGCCGACAAGCAACGGGATCCGTGGAACTTCGATGTCCGCTTCCCGAAGCCGTGTCGCAACTTCCCACGTCGCGATGAACATCGCAATCGCCACGACGGCAATCCAGCCCGGCGGCAGGAAGATCAGTGTCCCGATGACCAATGCGCCGAGACCAACTCCGACGCCGATGGCGGCGGGAAGATTCCTGCCCGCCTTCGACTTCGGCGGCTGCGCGCCAACAGCGCCCCCCGTCGGCCCGTCCGTGACGGGACCGCCGGCGGTTCCCTCTTGTGCGTGCACCCAAACTCCCTGATCTGCTACCGACCGACAAACACGAAAGCGAGGAGGTCTAGACCTCCATCAACTCCGATTCCTTGTGCTTGACCAGTTCCTCGACAGTGTGCACGTACTTGGCCGTGGTCTTGTCGAGTTCCTTCTCTGCGCGGCCGACTTCGTCCTCGCCTGCATCGCCGTCCTTCTGGATCCGGCTGAGCTCGTCCATCGCCTTGCGACGAATGTTGCGGAGCGTGACCTTGGAATCCTCACCCTTCGACTTGGCCTGCTTCACGAGCTCGCGACGACGCTCTTCCGTGAGCTGCGGAACCGAAATGCGAATGATGCTGCCGTCGTTGGACGGGTTGACGCCGAGGTCCGAGTTGCGGATGGCCGTCTCGATGGCGTTCAGCTGTGAAGACTCGTACGGCTTCACGATCACCATGCGCGCCTCGGGAACGTTGATGCTCGCGAGCTGCGTGATCGGAGTGATCGAACCGTAGTAGTCGATCACGATACGAGAGAACATGCCCGGGTTAGCGCGGCCGGTGCGTACCGAGCCGAGATCGTCCTTGGCTACCGCGACAGCCTTTTCCATCTTTTCTTCGGCTTCGAAGAGCGCTTCATCAATCACGGCTGTTCCTCCATGTCGTTCTGATTCATGTCGTTCACTGTCGAATTTTCGAGCGGATCGTGGGAGTCGCTCACGACTTGACCAGTGTTCCGATCTTCTCACCGGACACCGCACGTGCGATATTGCCCTCGGTAAGAAGGTTGAACACCATGATCGGCATCGAGTTGTCCATGCACAGGCTGAACGCAGTGGCGTCGGCAACCTTGAGTTCCCGCTCGATGACCTCGCGGTGCGTGATCTGGTCGTACATCGTTGCCGTCGGATCGAGACGCGGGTCCGCGGTGAAAACGCCGTCGACGCCCTTTGCCATCAGAACAACCTCGGCACCGATTTCCAGAGCGCGCTGCGCGGCGGTGGTGTCGGTGGAGAAATACGGCATTCCCATACCCGCACCGAAGATGACAACGCGGCCCTTCTCGAGGTGCCTGCGTGCGCGCAGGGGCAGGTACGGCTCGGCAACCTGTCCCATCGTGATCGCGGTCTGCACTCGGGTGTCGACGCCTTCCTTCTCCAGGAAATCCTGCAGAGCCAGGCAGTTCATGACCGTGCCGAGCATGCCCATGTAATCGGAACGCGCGCGGTCGAGTCCGCGCTGCTGCAGTTCGGCGCCGCGGAAGAAGTTACCGCCGCCGATGACCACAGCTACCTGCACGCCTGATCGAACGACCTCCGCGATTTGTTCAGCCACCTTCGTGACCACGTCGGGGTCGAGTCCGACCTTGCCGCCTCCGAACATTTCGCCGCCGAGTTTGAGCAGGACCCGCTTGAATCCTGGACGTTCGTTGGCTGGTTCGGACATTGTTCTCCTCAGTTCGATACAAGACCCGTAGGCCATAAGTCCTTATTCGATCGCCGACTTGATCCGGCGACACAACAATCTTCCGGGACTGCTCCCGAAGGCACTCTTATCCTGCCTCATCGGAGGCCCCAGGTACACGTAGACCCCGCCGGATGAGCATTGCTCTTCTGGCGGGGTCCATGTGCACGGGCTCCGGATTAAGCGGAGGCGCCGACCTCGAAACGCACGAAGCGCTTGATGGTCACGCCGTTCTCGTCGAGGATCGCCTTGACGGTCTTCTTGGAATCCGTAACCGAAGACTGCTCGGTCAGTACGACGTCCTTGAAGAAACCGTTGACGCGGCCTTCGATGATCTTCGGCAGAGCCTGCTCGGGCTTGCCCTCTGCGCGGGCGGTCTCTTCGGCGATGTGACGCTCGGAAGCGACGATCTCCTCGGGAACCTCGTCACGCGTGACGTACTTGGCCTTGAGTGCTGCGACCTGCATTGCAGCGCCGCGAGCGGCCTCAGCAGCAGCGTCGCCTTCACCGGTGTACTCGACGAGAACGCCGACAGCGGGCGGCAAGTCGGAGCTGCGCTTGTGCAGGTACACGGCAACGGGGCCGTCGAATGTTGCGACGCGGCTCAGTTCGAGCTTCTCGCCGATCTTCGCGGACTGCTCGGCGATGACGGTCTCGATGGTCTTGCCGTCGAGCTCGAGTGCCTTGAGGGCAGCGAGGTCAGCAGGCTTACCTGCAGCGGCGACGGTCACGATCTCGTCGGCCAGCTTGATGAACTCTTCGTTCTTGGCAACGAAGTCGGTCTCGCAGTTGATCTCGATCATGACGCCGTCCTTGGCGACAACGAGACCCTCAGCCGTGGTGCGCTCTGCGCGCTTTCCGACATCCTTTGCACCCTTGATGCGCAACTGCTCGACAGCCTTGTCGAAATCGCCATCGGATTCTACGAGTGCGTTCTTGCACGCCATCATTCCGGAGCCGGTGAGCTCACGGAGCCGCTTGACGTCAGCGGCGGTGTAGTTCGCCATGGTTAGCGAGCCTCCTCATATGTCTGTTTCGGACCAGGGACTAAATATGAAGCACGGGCCTAACGGTGAAACGGCCCTGACCACAGGAACTCTGGTCAGGGCCGGTTTCGACGAATCAGGCCTCGGTGGCCGGTGCCTCTGCGGCGGGGGCCTCAGCCTCTGCAGCGGGGGCTTCAGCAGCCGGAGCTGCTTCTGCGGCCGGAGCTGCCTGTGAAAGCAGTTCCTGCTCCCACTCTGCGAGGGGCTCGCCAGCGCCGGTCTCGGGCTTCGCGTCCTTGTCGGCGCTCAGTCCGGCACGCGCCTGCAGGCCTTCGGCCACAGCGGAAGCGACAACCTTGGTGAGCAGCGCTGCGGAGCGAATCGCGTCGTCGTTGCCCGGGATCGGGTAGTCGACGAGGTCAGGATCGCAGTTGGTGTCCAGGATCGCGATGACCGGGATGTTCAGCTTGCGAGCCTCGGCAACTGCCAGGTGCTCCTTGTTGGTGTCGACAACCCACACAGCGGAAGGAACCTTGGCCATGTCGCGGATACCACCGAGGGTGCGATCCAGCTTGGTCATCTCACGCGTGAGCATGAGGATTTCCTTCTTGGTGCGACCTTCGAATCCACCGGTCTGCTCCATTGCCTCGAGCTCCTTGAGGCGGATGAGACGCTTGTGGACGGTGGTGAAGTTGGTGAGCATGCCGCCGAGCCAGCGCTGGTTGACGTAAGGCATCCCGACGCGGGTTGCCTCAGAAGCGATGGATTCCTGCGCCTGCTTCTTGGTGCCGACGAAGAGGACGGTGCCGCCGTGGGCAACGGTCTCCTTGACGAACTCGTACGCCTTGTCGATGTACGTCAGCGTCTGCTGGAGGTCGATGATGTAGATGCCGTTGCGGTCGGTCAAGATGAAACGCTTCATCTTCGGGTTCCAACGACGGGTCTGGTGCCCGAAGTGGGTACCGCTGTCAAGCATCTGTCGCATAGTTACAACAGGCATTGTTGTTCTCTCTTTCACATTCGGTTGCTGCGCGGTGCCGGTGGCACTGCGCCCTGGCGCCCACACGGCCGTCGGACCCGTATCCGGAAATACAGGACCAGCCGAAGGCCGAAAAAACGTGCGCGGGCGCGCGAAGTCGGACTGTGCGAACACAGACCGCTCGACAAGTGTACGTCCTTGCCTCGCAATGCCATAACCAGCACTACAACACCAGCGCCGAATCAAACCTGTGGATGGAATCCGAACCTGTGGAAAACCATCCTGATCTGCACCTTCACGGCGAATGCGCAGTGCAGGCTGAAGTGATGCCCCTAGTGAATTCCATCCGCCGGACAATCCTGGTGCTGTGCGGAGTTACTGCCGTGACGATCGGCGCCGGGCCGACTCTCGCCGACGCCGCAGACCGATTCGATTGGCCACTCATGCCAAGGCCGCGAGTGGAAAGGACCTTCGACAACCCCGAAAAGAACTGGTTGCCCGGACATCGCGGGGTCGACCTGGCCGGTTCGACCGGACAGGCCGTAGTTGCCGCCGGACCCGGGGTTGTCGTGTTCGCCGGACAGGTTGCCGGCAAACCAGTGGTGTCCATCGACCACATCGGCGGATTGCGCACCACATACGAACCTGTCACCGCAGTGGTATCGGCGGGCGACCGCGTGGGCCTCGGGACGGCGATCGGCACTCTCGAGCCCGGGCACGAAGGCTGCGCTGTTGCCGCCTGTCTCCATTGGGGGCTACGACGCGATCGCACCTACCTGGATCCGCTCGGCCTTATCCATGACCGGCCGCTGCGACTCAAACCGCTGGGACGCTGACTCAAACCGCTGGGACGCTAGGGAACGCTCAGCGCCACTCAGCAACAGCGTGACGGCCCGCCGCATCGGCAAAATCATCCGCCACCATCGCGGCCAGCTCCATGAAGGCCCGCTTGGTTGCCGGACGGAGCAGTTCCAGGTCCATGACCGACCCCTCGGCGAGATGCTCGTCGAATGGCACAACCGTCACCGCTCGGCACCGTCGCATGAAGTAGTCAGTGAGCGCGTCCATGTCGATGACGCTCGAACCCGGCCGCGCGGCGCTGATGACAACTACGGTTCGTTCCACCAAATGCCCGTATCCGTGTAGTTGCAGCCAGTCCAGAGTGGCGGCAGCACTTCGTGCACCGTCAACTGCGGGCGAGCTGACCAGGACCAGCGAGTTGGCCAGATCGAGCACCCCGGACATGGCCGAATGCATGATGCCGGTGCCGCAATCGGTGAGGATGATGTTGTAGTACACCTGCAGGATGTCGATGACCTGGCGATAGTCGTCCTCACTGAACGCCTCGGAGATCGCCGGATCCTGTTCACTCGCGAGAACTTCGAGCCGACTGGGCGCCTGGGAGGTGTGGGCGCGCACGTCCGAGTAGCTCTTGATATCCGGTCGCGATGCAATCAGATCGCGCACAGTTGAACGGGTTTGGAGCGGCACGCGCTGTCCCAGCGTTCCGAAATCCGGGTTGGCGTCGACGGCAACAACACAATCTCCGCGAAGAGAAGCAAAGGTCGATCCAAGACCCACGGTGACTGTCGTCTTTCCGACGCCGCCCTTGAGAGAAAGGAGTGCAATCCGGTAGTCGTTCCGTATCGGTTGTTCAATTCGCTCGACCAACGCGCGTTGACGCTGGTCCGAGGTGGACTCCCCCAGGTTGACGTATCCGCCGGTCGCGCGGTGAACACCACGTCGCCACCCGCCGCGAGGCGTTCGCCGGGACCGCTTCAGTAATGCTTCAGCTACCAAATCTTGATTGGTAACTTGCTGTTGGCTCATCTGGTTCGAAACCGGGGGCGGGGCCGACCAGGAGTCCTGCGGCCACACTCGCGCTTCGGACGGCGCGGCAGGCGCAGCTACAACCGGAGCAACTTCGGCAATCCACGCCGGTTCCCCGGTCTGTGGCAGGTGTTCGACATCTGTGCGATTCACAATTCCCCCGGATATTGCGTAGCAACGAGCGGTGCAGCGCGATTGTGCCAACCGTGCCGATGGTCCGCCCTTCCGAGTCTCGACGCTACCAAATGGCTCGGAGGAACTCTCGTTCGACGAGCTTTTCAGGCTCGCGGATGCGCCTGATCGTGGACTGCACGCAGACGCTCCACCGAGACGTGGGTGTACAACTGAGTAGTCGCCAGACTCGCGTGTCCCAGCAACTCTTGTACGACACGTAGGTCAGCTCCACCTTCCAGCAAATGTGTCGCTGCCGAATGCCGCAAACCGTGCGGCGATAGATCAGGCGCCCCCGGAACAGCTGAGACGGTTTCGTGCACCACCGACCGCGCCTGGCGTTGATCGAGCCGCCCGCCGCGCTTTCCCAGCAGCAGCGCACTACCCGATTTTTCCGATGCCAACAGTGGCCTGCCAACCCCGAGCCATTGTTCGATGGCCGATTCGGCCGGCACGCCGTAGGGCACCGAACGCTCTTTGTTTCCCTTGCCGAGCACTCGCAACAATCGACGGTTCGCATCTACCGATTCGATGTCGAGGCCGCACAGTTCTCCGACTCGAATTCCTGTGGAGTACAACAATTCCACGATGAGCCGGTCACGTAGAGCTATCGGATCATGTTGTTGCGCTCCACTTTCCGCTGCTTCCATCGCCTCGATCGCCTGATTCTGACGTAAGACGACTGGCAACGTTCGTCTAGCCGGTGGCGCAGCGAGTCGCACCCCGGGATCAACCTCGATGCGCGCGGTCCGCGCAAGCCACGCGGTGAATCCGCGCGCCGACGACGCGCGGCGTGCCACCGTTGTCCGCGCGGTCCCGGCAGCGGACTGCTGTGCCAACCAGGAACGAAGCACCCGAAGGTCCAGAGCATCCAGATCGGTTCCAGTCGACTGCGCAGCAAGGTGTTCCAACAGCGAGCGTGCATCGCCGACGTACGCACGGATAGTGTGCTCCGACCGTCCACGCCCCAGCCTCAGGTGCTCCGCATACGCGTCGAGGTGGATCGACAGCGCTCGCGGTAATTCGTCACTCATCTTCATAAGGTTGCCTGCCTCGCGTGAAACTTCAAGCACCCTCGCCGATAGGGTTGGCCGGTGAACCGAGCAATTCCCTTGAAAATGCTATGCATCCTTGCCCTGATTTCAGCAATAGCGCCACTGTCGACCGACATGTATCTGCCAGGACTTCCCATCATGGCCGAATCACTCGATACATCCGCCGCCAGTGTCCAATTGACGCTGACAACATTCATGGCCGGACTGGGAATCGGCCAGCTGATCATCGGACCGATCTCCGACGGAATAGGGCGTCGACGCCTTCTGCTCGGCGCCGCGGCGATCACCACGCTGGCAAGCGCGGCATGCGCTCTAGCACCCAACATCGAATTCCTGATCGGTGCACGTCTGATCCAGGGCCTCAGTGGCGGGGCTGCGATCGTGCTCGCACGCGCGTGCATCGCCGATCGCGCCCGTGGCAACGGAGCGGCAAAACTGTTCAGCATCATGATGATCATCGGCGGCGTCGCTCCAGTCGTTGCCCCACTGCTCGGTGGAGTACTGCTCGGTCCGGTTGGTTGGCGAGGCATCTTCTGGGTGCTGACAGCCGCAGGCGCAGTCATGGTTGCCGGCGTGCTCACACTCGTTCCGGAAACATTGCCGCCAGAGCGTCGACACGGCGGCGGGTTGAAGGCGCTCGTCGCCAACCTAGGCTATGTCACCGGAAACCGTCGTTATCTCGGCTACGCGCTGGCCTTCATATTCGGGTTCGGCGCCCTGTTCTCCTACATCGCCGCTTCACCGTTTGTCGTGCAGAACGTCCTGGGCTTGACCCCTTCACAGTTTTCGATGGTATTTGCGGTGAACGCAGTGGGAATGGTTGTGGCGGCGACAATCACAGCGAGGTTGCTCGGCCGCCTGAGCGCACGCAACCTCTTGAACTTCGGAGTTGCTCTGCTGACAATCTCAGGAGCTGTATTATTTTGTACTGCAGCGCTTTTCAGCTCAACCAGCCCGGCCGCGTTACTCATTCCGCTGTTCGTTTCGGTATCCAGCATCGGATTTATCATGGGCAACGCGACAGCGCTCGCACAAGGCGAGGTCACTGCTGCAGCCGGAACCGGCTCCGCATTGATGGGCGCGGGTCAGTTCGGATTGGCTGCAGCAGTGTCACCACTAGTCGGTATCGCGGGCCCGGATACCGCCGTACCGATGGCCATCGCAATACCGACATTCGGGTTACTCGCAGCCCTCTCGTTGGCGCTGTTCGCCCGCAAGGCCGATGCCGCGAACTAACGTTCAGCCGCTGCCAGTTCCGACTTCCACACCCGGAATCCCTCTTCCGTGCGCCCACGCCGCCAGTAGCCCGAGATCGACGCGGAACCTGCCGGCACTCCACGTTCCTTCCGGACGTAGGCGCGCAGATTATGCATGACAGCCTGCGCTTCGCCGTGAATGAATACCTGCGGATTCCCCGGCAACCATTCGAGGTTTCTCACTGCTGTGACAATCGGCGAATTGTCGCCTGCGGATTCAGCTGAAACAGCGTCCGAGGACGCACCTCGATGGACCCACTTCACAGAAACACCATTCGGTGCATTGATAGCAATCTCGTCGTCGGCACTACCAACTTCGACGACTACATACCCGATCGCGTCGCCCGAAAGTCTCTCGACGGAAGCTGATATTGCCGGAATGGCGGTTTCATCGCCTGCATAGAGGTGCCAATCGGCTGATTCTGCCGGCGCGAAGGCACCGCCGGGCCCACGGATTGTTATCTTCGCGCCCACTTCCACTGATGCGGCCCACGGTCCAGCGATCCCGATGTCCCCGTGAACAACAAAATCAATCGCGATCTCGCGAGCACTACTGTCGTAACTTCGGATGGTATAGGTCCGAAGAGCCTGACCTTCCGGTGTCTCGAATTCGATTTTCACATACGAATCACTGAACTCACTAGGTGCGAAGTTGTCGAATCCCGGACCTCCCAGGAACACGCGGACCATGTGTGGAGTCAGTTTCTGAGTTCGCAAAACTGTCAGGGTTGTCGTCGGCTTGGCCACAGCCACATCCTTCCAAAGTTAGTGTTACCTAAGTAGAGTACAGGATGGCGAGCGTGGCGGCCGAAAGCTGATTCCAAGACAACCCACGCCAGTGAGCGTCGCTCAGCGATACATACCGATTCCGATGACCTAATTAATCGACTGAAAACCGACCAACCCGAATGAAGAATCATTGCCAAAGAAAGGACAATTCCTCACTTCAGCGATCAACTCGCTCATTCGGAGGCACTGCCAGCAAAGAAAGAGTAAAAACAACTCTGGCACTCCACGGAATCCGTGAAGTGCCAGCGAAGGTCAATGTGCTCTAGTGAGCAGCATCGAATGCGTCGATAATCTCTGCCTTGATACGACCGCGCGGTGCGACCTCGTAACCGTTCTTTGCTGCCCAGTCACGAATAGCCTGCAAGGTCTCCTTGGAACGCCCAGAACCCGATGTAGCCTGCGTAGATGGGAGCTGCGCCTTCTTGCCGCGACGTGCAGATACCTTGGCTGCAGCATCAACGAACGGCTTGACTGCTGCGTCGAACTTCTCCGCATTGGTTGCCCGGAGGTCGATCACATAATCGGTTCCCTGGTACGAGAACTCAATTCGATCACCGAAACCATCGTCGATCGGCTTACCGTCAAGGTCGTCAATGAGTTGCCGAATCAGCTTCTCAGCCATTGCACTCCTCTTTCAATGATCGATTTGCTTTCGCTTCACAATACACAGAATTCCATAGCAATAACAAAGATGCCCACAGAACCAAAAAACAAACCGAACAGACTCGGCGGTTTGCATTAACGATAAGTTAGCGACATCGAGTTACCTCGATCCAGCGCTACAGCATTGGCGCGCAATCTATTTCGACCACCGGGCGCGACATGGAAACCCGCACCTTTCTGGACGATACTGACTAATCGGCAAATCAGCACATCAACCTGAGA
This sequence comes from Rhodococcus globerulus, assembly GCF_019334125.1. Lineage (NCBI taxonomy): Bacteria > Bacillati > Actinomycetota > Actinomycetes > Mycobacteriales > Nocardiaceae > Rhodococcus > Rhodococcus globerulus. Next base: position 64,720 of record NZ_CP079698.1, on the reverse strand, counting down.
CATTCCTGAGACACGCGAGCGGCATTCGTAACCTACCGCACAGTCCGGCCTGACATGCCGCCCCTCTCATTCGGTGCAGCGCCCCACCGCACCGCTCTGACGTGCCGATAAACAGTCTTTCGAAGAACCAACCGACACGCTACACAACATTGTGCCAACGATCTGGCAAATGACCGATCACACCATCACGCCAAAAATAGACCCACTGCACAACGCCTATTTCGTACGAAACCACCCGCTTCCGTCAGAGTCGATAAAACCCTCCAACTCGAGCAGTGGAAGTGTTGCACGAACCTGGGAAATCAGCAGCCCAGATGCCTCGGACAACTCATTTGTGCTTCGTGAACCGCTTCCTGGTAATGCCTCGTACACGAGTCGAGAATTACCGGTCAACGAGTCGATGTCGCGAACCGCAGCAGCGTCCTGCTCTGAATTCAGAACACCGAACGGTCCGGAAACTTCTACGACGTCGACCGCGTTCGCAACAAGATATGCCTCTCCCTCACGAATCATTCTGTGACAGCCGGCAGACGACGATGATGTCACCGGTCCGGGCACTGCCATTACCGGGCGACCTAATTTTCGCGCCCAATTAGCGGTGTTCCTCGCACCACTTCGCCATCCCGCTTCAACCACGACCACCCCGTCGGACAACGCAGCGACCAGTCGATTCCGGGCAAGGAATCTGAACTTGGCCGGAGTAGTCCCCGGCGGGTATTCGCTCACCACCGCTCCGGAACTCACAATCTGGCGCAGTAATCGAGCATGACCGGACGGGTAGGCGCGGTCCACTCCGCACGCCAACACAGCAACCGTGGTGCCACCTACTCCCATTGCTGCTCGATGCGCTGCGCCGTCAATACCAAAAGTTCTCTACCTAGTCTGTTCGTGTTGTAGTCTCGACCTGCTTCGCTGGTCAAATTAGTAGCCAGGGCGTCATCTCAGTCGATCCGCCATCCGAAGACTTCCGCCAAACCATCAGCGGGCGGCCGAGGAAAGGATCTAACCGGAGTCAACTCGATCTTGCACGCGCCGATTTCGGTGAAAACCATTCTGCGCAAGTCAGTTCCGCGGAAATCGAGCATCTCCCTAGTGACGCTCGCCCTCTCAGCTGACGGTCACCGAATACAGGTTCATGCTTCGCTTCTTTCTGAAGGTGCACACATTCTGGCGCTCTAGCACAGTGAGCAGATCCGAGTGAACGGTGTCGTTGGGCACTGTGAATTCAGCACCAGATCGACATATTTTGCTGTACTCCCCGCCCAGCGCAGAGAAGACCGCAACAATCTCACCCGCGGTTGCGGATGGCGAAGCGGTTTGCAGTAAGCGGAGTATGCGCCCTTGGTTCGACGCGCCCGCGCTGGGGAGCCGGAGCACAGTCTGGGGTGTTAATGGGATGGTGTGGTCACTTGCGAACTTGGCGACAGCGTTGAGCCCCTCGCTATCGTCCTCGGGTACGTACGCTGCGACATCGGTCATGATCTTGCGTCCTACCTTAGCCGTGGCTTGGGCATCGCTAAAGATGTCGGCGATCATGCCGTGCACGAGACCAGGTGTCAGAAAGCTGGCGATGTTGTCAGAAATAGCGATAGCGGGTCCGATCGCAGCCCAGCCTGCGGGGTAGAAGTGAGCGAAGGATTCAAACTCATCAGGGACAATTCCATGACGGATGAGTTCGGCGAGTAAGTCGCTTGCCTCGGCTTCGATTTCACCAACAATGAGCGGCAAGTCCACATCAATACTGCGGACAAGTGAGATGCGGCTCGCGAGCGAAGATATGTTGTGCGCGTTCAGGATTGCAATCACGATTGCAGTCGTGTCAATTGACTCGCCGGAATCCTGGGCATCGTCCTCCAGGTCGGCGGTGGCGATTGTGCCAGCGTCTTCGAGCAACCCGGCGAGATGAGCGTCGATCGTCCCTATTTCCCTGCAATAAGCATCCAGGTTGGAAAGCGAGGCATGAAAGAGCCTGGCGTCTGCCAGGATTGGCCAAGTGGAGGTTGGAGCATCACTCAATCTAGATAGACGACTTTCGGGTGCTGCCGCGCTGGTGAGGCTCACTAGGTGCTCGTCGCTCCATACATCGACGACGCTTGACAGCACTCGCGCAAGCGTTTGAGGACTGCCGATAATGTAAGGCGTCGCATCATCTTGCTCGACAACGGTGAGATAGTCGGCTGGACGGCTGACACAGAACTCGTATACGTCCTCGCGGATAATCACTCGATCGAAACTGATGTCTCTCGTGCTGCCTGTGTTGTGAGGGTCAATGGCAGTCCGAAGGTTCCGAGCTGTGAGCTCGTATAGGTTGCGGCTCACCACCAGTTCACGAATGGCAGAATCAAGGGCGTCGATTTCAGGTACGTGAACATTTGCTCGGCCCAATACTGTCGCAACCTTCCCGGTGACGGCGGCATCCTGAGGCTGGGTGAACGCGGACATGCTGCGATAGTGCTCGACTATGAAGTCGCCGACCTCAATTGGCAGGTAATAATGCTGGTCGACGCCGACCGCTTTCAGTGCCGCATCGACGAGTATGGGGCGAACATCAGCAGGGACTCCGTCATCTCCTGACAAGTACGCGAAGACTTGACGCCAGGGATGACTCGCCATGCAAGACGCGAGCTTCTCGCGCTGAGTGCCTGAAGTGAAATAGGACGACAGGAACGTGCGTGCGTTGTCGTCGAAGTTGGTGACAACGCGATTAACCACATTGTTGGCACGCGGGTCGCTTGTGGCGAGGAGATGGTTGACTACATCCGTGTTGTAAGCCACGACAGTCTCGGTGAAGTCGTCACCGGCCTCTTCGAGAAGATTTACGACCGCACCAGGGCGGTCTAGCTGGTACCCGACCTCCATCGTATCCGTCTCGACGTGCTGAATTATGAAGTTCGCTACGTCGGTCCCTGTGAAGTTGCCATAGAACTGGGCGGAGTAGAGCGCGAAGTTGCGGTCTACGTAGCCGCGATTGACGAGCTCACGCGCAAGCGCGGACTTCATGACCCGTTCGATCAGTTTAGCGAACGTTTGATTCTCCATCAGAGTTTCCGCGGTCGACGCCTGGGCAACGTCCAAGTCCTCGCCGTTGCCAGATAACACGTGCACTGGCACTGGCACTGGCACTGGCACTGTGTAGGTTGCCGTGTTGGCAAGGTCGGAGAAGTCGGCGGCACGCAGGAATGCGATATCGCGGTCGATCTCGGCGAGCTTGGAACGGGTATGTTCCTCGTCGATATCGTCCCACTGGCCCGATTCGAAACCCTCTGGCATCAGGGATATTAGATCGGTCCGGCTGATCGAAGCCATCAATTGTCCCGAGCTGTTGACCAAGTGGGAGACCAGAATATGCAATTCGTTTGCCTCCGCGATCGCCTGCCAAAAATCGTAGGTGTCTATCTGTTCGGATGTGAACTCTCGTTCAGCCACCTTGTAGTCAAGGCGCGGCCAGCCGTTGAACTGCGATACACCTCTGATAACTTCAGCGAGCGCATGCAGTCGCTTGCCAAGCTCTTGCGCCAACGGCGTTCTCATGCGCAGTTTTTCTCTACCAGAAGCGAGGAAACGTTTGCGTCGCTCCAGTGAGGCGATCGAATCGGCGACTAGTACGCGGCGAAAGTCGTAGAGTGCGTCGAGGTCGCTGGTGCGCCGAGAGATGTTCTCGAAGTCCCCCAGGTGAAAGTTCTTGTAGGCCACCAGCGCAAAAAGGTTGCTCGGTGTCAGACCGGGGGCGACCTGGCCGGATTCTAAGAGCCGTTCAGAGAAAACGAGGTACTCGTTGCGCATGTTGCGCAGCAACCGCATATCGGTGGAGTGCTGTGCGACCAAACTGACCAGTGGACGGTCGATCTCAGTGATTCCTGCTTCCTCTAGCAGATCAGTGAGGAGGTCTCTAGCGTTTCGATGCGAGATGAACGGCACCACCGGGATTACGACGTCGAAGAACTTCGTGCGATTAGCATGCACAGTCTCGATTACGGCGGCGTCGTCACCTGAGGGTTGCAGATCAGCTCCGAGCTTTTCGAAAAGACTGTCGCGAACCGCATACACGAACCGAAGCGGCTCCTCTCGAGCAATCCGCACTTTCGTGTTGTTCAGCAAGGTGTTGAGCTCGCGCAACGCCTCGAAGATATGCGGGTCGTCAAAACGATCGAGATCTTCGAAGATGACAATGTCGATGTCTTCAGCATCGAAGTAGTTGACGATATCGTCGAGGTACTCGTCGAAGTATGTGGGGGTAAGTTCGGACAACGTCACCGTGGCACCGCCTGCCGACACGTCAGATACCACAAACTTATCGTGAGTCATCATCCGCAAGGTGGTGCCAACAACAATCAGCAACGCTGCGAGACCCACCCAAGCGAGAACCCTAACGAGTGGATGGTGGTCAGCGCTGGTACCTGAGACCTCAGGCAACCAGCCCAAGAGCATCAGGAGGGCCCCCAGAAGGAGCGTCGCTACCGAGACCTCAGCCAACGCCTGCTTCCAAGAGATACTGACGCTGCGACGGAAACGAGAATGGCGCAAGGTCTTCGGGGAAGCACTGTAAACGAGCTGCTTGACCAACTCCTTCTGAATCCGATTGGTCGGTGTTGCGGCCTCCTCGTTCGGGCCGAGGGTGGAAATGGCCAGGCGCAAAGTTGTGGACTTGTTGTTCTCTTCAAATTTGTCAAGCACACTCGACTTACCCGACCCGTAGCGTCCAGTGAGCGCTATGTTCAGATTCTTCGAATCCAGCACCACCTCCTGCAGTCGGTCCAAGTAGGCCTTATGTCGCACCTCCTCGTACTTCGGGGTCAAAGATGTCAAGGCCACCGACGACGAAGTCATCGGTGGCATTGGTGAGGACCCAGCCCCGGTCACAGAGGTCATAGAAGATACATCGTTCATGCTGTGCGCGACCCTTTCAGCGGCTCGTTCAATCATCGGTCTTCGCGGACCGCAGCTAGGGTCACGAGGTTATCAACGGAACTGGTCATGCCATTGGAACTAATTGCGTGTGGATATATTCGGGCTGCTGCGCGAATTGGTGACACGTGGCAGGTCAGTGGCTAGCCGGGCAGGACGTCTGGCACTGGGTTCATGATGGTCGTCTCTTCGATTTGCAGCAATCGCCGAGTGCAGCTTGGCAACTGCGACGGTTAATCATCCATCAAGCCCGCTGAAGACCGCGGTACGGTGTGCCTTCTCCGATTTTCCAGCGCCGCAGTCCGACCGCGGCGCAACCTAGTCGCGCTGCCCAGTACTGGTGACGGGAATTTCTTGAAGCGTATCCGCGAGAGCGCGATTCAGCATGAATCAGCCCGCGGCTGCAACACAGTCCTGGTATTCGGCACAAGCCGGGTACTGATTGGAGGCCAGGTATGAAGCTAAGCATGATTCTTAGGCCCTATTTGGACTCGCGCACAGCTTTCTCGGCGAACTCACTGAATAGCTGTTCAATATTCAGTTTCATGGTCTCAAGCGTTTCTTGTGCGCGGGCGACATCGCGATATCCGTCGTCATATGCCAAGGTGCGTGCAAAGTCCCTGATCGCGGCCTTCAGTGCCTTGAGCTTTTTCGTTGTGATCACCTGACATCCCACAGGTGGCGTTCCAGTTCGCTCCACACTGCGACTCGGGTGAATCATTACGGGCAGTACGGTTGCGTCAGATCCGTACTCCGTCTGGCACCAGGTGACAGACCCGTTCAACTGGTTGATGTCCTTCTTCCAGATCTTCTCGGCGCTGGCCCCAGTTTTTGCCTCAATTACAGCGTAGGAGTGATTTCCTAGCGCCCACAACACATCGCTACCGATCCCATAGTTACGTTCTGGTTGCTGAGCGGCGAAACCTAAATGAAGACCGACCGAGGCCAGCGCATCCTCGGCTTGTTCGGTTCGACTGTTGTCCCACGCGAGATCAGAAAGTATGGCGTCAAATCCGATTACCAGTTCGGCTCCCGAACTGTAGGTCGATGTCAAATATTCGACTGCTGTCCGGGCCTGAGTTGAGGAGAGTGAAATCCGTTCGTAGCCAACGCCTTCGAGCGGTCGCAGTACGGCATGGTTCCTGCTGTGCGCGACAGCAAGCACCTTCTGTGCCTGCGCTGGGTCAACAGCTTGGACATACATGGCATAAGTTTCCCCAAGCCATCCGGCAAGTCTTGTATCGCCGACGTCGACCGCCGCTTGCACTGCTTCCCTGGCTGCGTCTGCAGCCTTCTGGTATTGCCCAGAGATTGCTGCGTTGTATGCTGCTCGAAGCCATGGAGCTACCGGAGATATGTTTGACGGATCGTAGGAAACTCCCAGTAGGGCTTCGCGCGAAGCGGTGCGGAAGCCACTGTCTCCGTTGACAACCTGATCAATTACCGAACGCAGTTCGCTTATGTCAGCGTGCTCCAGTTCTCCAGCAACGATTCGAGAGAGCCTCAGTTGTGCGCGGGTAGCCGGAGACAGTCTGTCAGCCACATCAACTCGGGCCACGAGTTGTGTCAGCTTCGCTCCAATCAAGAGGACTGCGCATCGGTCATCGCGACTTCGTACTGCTCGCCCCATTCCCTGTTCAAGTCGCTGCAGTTGCCGAGCCACAAGTGCTTCACTGTCTTTGAGCGCGACGGCTTCACGGCGTTCACTTCCCGTGTACGCGAACGGGAGGCTATCAATGATCAACACCCGACACGCGTCATCCGGGAGGTCGATTCCGTCGTATCGATTTACGATAACGACGAGACCTACGTGGCCTGCCTTGAGCTTCTCTACCGCATCGTCGATCTCAACTGCTTTACTCACGGTGAGATCTTGCTCATCGAACCAGCGCCTGGCCTGGAAGTGGCTGGGCACCAATACAACCACGTTGCGCTCATCGGCAATCTCCCTCGCGAGTGAGCGCAAGTCGTCGTGAGAAATATCAGGATTCAGCTCCTGAGGGGCCAGCACTAGCCGGTCTCCAAGATCCGACGCGCTACTGGGAACCAGCGCCTGGGCGATGCTCGCTGGGTCCGCATCAAAGTTTGTAACCAACACACTGTCGTCGGCAAGCGTAGCTGTCAGATAAACCCGCCGCTCCGCCTCCGCGAAGCTCGGGATCATTTCGATAGGAGGACATGGCGGCATGACCTCGAATGCTTCGGCTGTGAAGACAGCTTCGCAGATCGGTAGCAGGTCGGATACCAACGGCCACTGCCACTCAAGTTCAGGTGATGTGCGATGTGGGCGAATGATTCGGAGAACGTCCTCTTGCTTAGTGCGCCAAGACCAAAATGGCACTCGCAGTGTGGCATTGCTGGCACTGTCGTTCTCCGCAATATCCATGTATGCGTTCAGTCCCTGGATCCGGAGCTCTTCGCCGAAGAGATCCAAGAGTTCTTGAAACGCCGAGTGGGTTGCTGGGATTCTGAGCCTCGTGCGCTCTTCGATCTGAGTCAGCGCAGCGTGCGCATCATCGACCACGATTGAGTGGACAGCAAGTGGTGTGCGTGTACCAGTCCCGCGGAGACCGAAGCGAGTCTTGCCGTTGATCAGAGTCGCCATCGTCGTAACGCAGATTGCTTCACCACTGATGAACTTGGGGTTCTCGGGATCATTCACCACGGACAGTCCGAGATTGTTGCCCTCTTCGATGACACGAGAGGCGAGGTGCGGGTCCGGTGCCAAATACAGAGCCGGGCCTTTTCCTTCATTTAGACCGCACTGAAGCATCATCAAGCCGACCACTGTCTTTCCCCCACCAGTGTTTGTCTTTACGACCAAATCGCGCTCGTTTCGACGCGGCGACCAGGCATTGAGGACATCACCTTGCACTGTCCGGAGGTAGCCGTAGCCAGCGGATTTGTTCGGCAGAGCATCAAACAACTTGGCTGGCTCGGTAATTCCCGAGATCGAACCCTTCGCCGCCAACTTTGTGAAATCAAGCACCATAAGCTGGAACTATACGGTGACCCCTTCTTGAGGCGGTCAATTCTTCGTTGGCTGAACATCAATGAGAAAGTCGCTGGATCGATGAGTGGCCTCTCTGCGTGAGACCTACCCGAGACGAATGGAGATAGGTGTGACCTTCGCTAGGGTTTCGTCGCGAGCCGCGTGTGCTCTGTCGCGCTCAGCTTCTGCCTGGTCCCGTTCGACCGCAAGTTGCTCGATCATCGTCGCGTAGGTGCGCACCCGGACATTGAGCACGCGGTTCGTCTGTCGTACTTTCGCGAGCTCATCCTCAAGTTGAGCCACCTTCGCTTCGAGAGCCTGCGCAGGCTGTGACTTATGCCCAGCCGCCTGAAACTCGGCCTGAAACTTCGCCTTGAGCATCGGGTACGGAGTTCGAAACCGCGAACAATTCATTCGCTCGGACAACAGTGCCTCATGTGCTAGTCACTCGGACAGCAGACTCCAGAGGATGAGCGACTGTATCGACACCGCCACTTCCCCGAGTAGCGATTCCCGACGATTGCGAATCTTCTGAGGGCCCGGCACTACCCATTTGTAGGTGGGCGATTAGCGACAAGTCCGGTTGCATACCGGCAATATTCCGATTCCCACCAAAACTGGACGTCGGTCCAGTAGAACTGGTTATAGTTTTTGCTCGAACCTACAAGACCGCTGCATTTCGCTGAATGGAGTTCTACATGTCACGCCGCTCACTACGCCACGCAGTAGCGACCACTACGTCTCTCATCCTCCTTGCCGCCGGCGTCACTGTCGGACTCGGAGCATCGGTGGCACAAGCCGCACCCGCATGCGCGCTCAGCCAGTCGGTCACCGACAACTGGCCCGGCTCCGTCTGGACGGACTACACCGTCAGCAAGGAGGTTGTCGGCGACGGCACCGTCGCACCGGGTCAGACAGTCACCTACATCACCAAGGTGTCCGGCTCGGGAGCACTCGTCAACGAGATCCGCGATTTCCACCCGGCAGGATTCCAGTTGGTCAAGGCTCGCCTTAACGTCAAATGGCTTATCGGAAACCAACAGTGGGAAGATGTCACAGGCACGGCCGTCGTCAACGGTACTTCCGTAGTTGCCAAGGGCGGCGGGTGGACGACGGCCGGCGGCGGCGTCATCGCTCTGGAAACCACCTACAAGGTTCCCGATAATGCCACGGTCGGCAGTAAGCTCGACAGCGGCGCAGGCACCAACATCGTGCTCGCGGCCGGCGACTGGAACATCAACCCGATGGGCGTGTGCGTCACAATCCGGCAGCCGAATCCTGTCGAGGCCGGCGCCGGCAGCCTCGAAGACATGGGCTTCGGTTCAGTGAACACCGGATCGGGCCAGGTATTCGGCTCCCTCACCGATCCGCAGGGGTCGATGACCAACGTCATCGGCGGAGTCCTGGGCAATGTGATCGGCAATTTGAGCTAACTCAGTTCGGGGAAGGAAATGGGCAGAGCCGCCAGCGCATGCTGGTAGCTCTGCCCATTTCTACGTTGATGCCCATTTCGACATTGAACTGTGGCCTGGATTCGCCCGGTCATGTGCGGCGTCGCCCCTATTCTCGACAGATGACAAAACCGCGAATGCGCCATTTCGCCCAAGCTGCCGTCGTCGCAGCTTCAGTGGCAGCAGTTACCCTCGGCAGCACGGCGATCGCGCAGGCCCAGGACGAGTGGCCGCCAATTCCTCCGTACCCGAGCCCATCGGTACCGTTCGACAACTCGAATTTCCTCACTCCAGAGAATCCGAATTACTGGAATCCATTTGTTAATCAAGACCGGCTCACGTCACCGTTCGGCACCAGCACACGCATTGTGTGCACGGCATTTCACGGAGTTCTGACCGGATGCTGGCAGGCCGATCAGTACGGTAATCCGCACAAATTGATTCGCCTCCAAGCCAATGTGCCCAACGTGTCCGGATCCGGTCTCCCCGGCGGTGGACCGGGCCACTTCGTATACCCGGGCTTCATCCCCGGCAGCTGACGACAAAACTCACCTTCGAATATCTGTTCGAAGAGTGCTAGCCTGGGACCAGGACGTATCGACGAGCACATCGAGGACCGCCATGGACGAAACAACGGACGCAACCTGCGAGTTGGCGCGGCTGGTCGAGGAGCTGGCGGTGCTCGACCAGCGCCGCGTCGACATCGGCGAAAGCTTGGTCCATCTCGAGTACGTCTACACGCACGCGGGGGCAGAACATCAAGCTGCAGCCGCCCGAAAAGCCTTCCAGGAGAAGTACGTCGGCCGCATCTACGAGCTTGCCGACGGTCTTCGGACCTGAAAATCGGTTGCACACACCACCTCTCGACGCGCATGGTTGATCCCGCACACCACAAGGACCACCAGGTCCTCGACGTGCACTATGTGGGAGAAAACTGATGGAGAAGATCACCGAAAGGCTGTGGAACTGGGCATCGATACTCGACGAGAAAACTCGCGAGCAAGCGTTGCGCACGTCCCAGATGCCTTTTGTCCGTCCACATCTGGCATTGATGCCTGATGCGCACCTCGGTGCGGGTGCGACGGTGGGTTCGGTCATCCCGACGGAAGGCGCGATCATGCCTGCCGCCGTCGGCGTGGATATCGGTTGCGGAATGATCGCAGTCAAAACCCAGTACAACGCTCAGGACCTGACCGGTCGCGATCTGAGCGCACTTCGCCACAGCATCGAACGCTCGGTCCCCCTGTCTGCCGGTGTCTACAACAAAACACTGACCGCGACGGCGCAAACCCGTATCGCAGAGCTCGAGGCGATGGCCGGCGATCGCCTGCCCTTCTACGACAAGTTCAAGAACAACTGGCGTTTCCAGCTGGGAACGCTGGGGTCGGGCAATCACTTCATCGAGGTCACCCTCGACGAAAATGACAACGTGTGGCTGTTCCTGCACTCGGGTAGCCGCGGTGTCGGCAACAAGATCGCACAGCACCACATCAAGGTCGCGCAGGATCTGTGCGCCCGTTGGCACATCGACCTCCCCGACCGGGATCTTGCCTACCTGGTCGAGAAGACACCCGAATTCGACTGCTACATCACTGATCTGAACTGGGCGCAGCATTTTGCTCTGCTGAACCGGGAGGAAATGATGGATCGGGTAGTGAAGGACTTCGCGTACTTCATGGGCGACGGCGTTCCGGCTGTCGTGGAGGAACTCGAGAGGATCAACTGCCACCACAACTTCACCCAGAAGGAATTCCACATGGGTCGCGGTGTGTGGTTGAGCAGGAAGGGGGCGATCAAGGCCGACGTGGGCGTGCCAGGACTCATCCCAGGGTCCATGGGAACGGCAAGCTACGTTGTGGTCGGCAAGGGCAACGTGCCGTCGTTCAAGTCCAGCCCGCACGGCGCCGGTCGCGTCTACGCCAGGAACAAGGCAAGGCGGACGTTCACGATCGACGATCTCGACAAGGCCATGGTCGGCATCGAGTACAAGCGTTCGAAGGCGTTTCTCGACGAAATTCCGGGAGCGTACAAGGACATCGACGTCGTGATGGACGATGCCAAGGACTTGGTGGAAATCCGTCACACGCTGCGTCAGATCGTCAATGTGAAGGGCGATTGACCCGAACAAAGAACAATGACGGCCCCGCCGAAAATCGGCGAGGCCGTCATTGTGCGCAAAAGTCCATGTGAGCCAAGCTCAGTCCGGCAGGCGCAGATCCGGCTTGTCCAGCTCTTCGATGTTGACGTCCTTGAACGTCACGACGCGCACGTATTTCACGAATCGCGCGGGGCGGTACATGTCCCACACCCACGCGTCGGACATCCGCAGTTCGAAGTAGATCTCGCCATCCGAATTATGGGGCAGCAACTCGACCGTGTTGGCGAGATAGAAACGTCGTTCGGTCTCCACGACGTAGGAGAACTGTCCGACGATGTCCCGGTATTCGCGGTAGAGCGACAGCTCCATCTCGGTTTCGTACTTCTCGAGATCCTCGGCACTCATCGGTTTAGCCAGTCCTCCCAGTTCGTCTGAACCTTCATCATCCCGTATGCCCCGCGCGCTGCTCCACCCGGAGTCCCGCAGCAACAACATTGGCGTACGTCATCCGGTGCTCCGGGCACGGGCCCAGCTCGTCGAGCGCGTCCATGTGCACGGGTGTGCTGTATCCCTTGTGGATCGCAAAGCCGTATCCGGGATGGGTGCCGTCCATCTCTTCCATGACGTGATCGCGCGTCACTTTGGCGAGCACGCTGGCGGCGGCAATGCACGCGGCTGCGGCATCACCACCGATAACGGGAAGCGACGGCGCGGGCAGGCCGGGAACTCGAAACCCGTCGGTGAGCACATATCCGGGTGGCGTCTCGAGGCCGGCGACAGCGCGTCGCATCCCTTCTATGTTGGCGACGTGGATGCCGATTCGATCGATTTCCTCGGCTTCGACAGAAATGACACTCCAGGACAATGCCAGCCGTTTGATCTTCGGAAAGAGTTCTTCGCGGGCGCGTTCGGTGAGCTTCTTCGAATCGTCGAGACGAGCAAGGGCCACATGCGGTTTCGGCGCCAGAACACACGCCGCGATGACCAGTGGGCCCGCGCACGCACCGCGTCCGGCTTCGTCGACACCGGCAACCGGACCCATCCCCGTTCGATACAGCGCAGACTCCATCGTTCGCAAACCTGTTGATCTGCGAATGACCACTCGGGGTGGCCAAGTACTCGAACTACTCACGGTCTTCTGCACTCAATTGCTTTGGGGATCAGGTGAACTGATGCTACCCATCCGTGAAGGCGGGAGAACGATGAAGCGTGCCTGACCGATGATGTTGTCGAGCGGGATCGTCCCTTGGAGCTCGTCCTGCACATGGGCGCGCGAATCGGCGGAATTGCTCCGGTTGTCGCCCATCACCCACACGTGTCCCTCGGGCACGGTGACGGGAGCAAAGCATCTGCCGGATTGAACAGCGGTTTGGCAATCCTGGACGCCGGGAGTGAACGGGTAGTCCATCTTGACGTAGGGCTCGTCGAGCGGTTTGCCGTCCACGAGGACTCGGCCCTGTTCGTCACAGCACTCGACGGTTTGTCCGCCGGTGGCGATGACGCGCTTGACCAAGTCGTTCTCGTCGGGCGGGACCAGGCCGACCCACGAGCCGACCTCCTGGATTCCGCGCATCACGACGTTGTCCGACCGCGTGGAGGTGTAGTGGGTGTTCCATGAATCGGGGCCCTTGAAGACGACTACGTCGCCGGGCTGCGGATCGCCGAAGCGGTATCCGATCTTTTCCACCACGATGCGGTCACCGGTACATCCTGCACAGCCGTGCAGGGTCGGTTCCATCGACTCGGACGGAATGAGGAAAACGCGAAAGACGAATGCTTGTAAAACGATGCTGAGAACCAGCGCCACCCCGATCAGTATCGGGAGTTCCCGGAAGAACGATCGTTGTTTCTTGGGTGAGCGGTGTGATGTCTGTGGTCGAGGAGTGTTCTGTTCCTCGGGATTACCTGTTCCATCCTGATTCTCGGGTCCGGACGACAATGCCTGCTCCTTCGAAGAATCTGCCACAGAAACAGATTAGCCCGACACCGCGCGTACGCGGTGCCGGGCCAATAAGAAAGATCAGCGCTTTTCCTTGATCTTTGCCTTCTTGCCGCGCAGCTCGCGCAGGTAGTACAGCTTCGCGCGACGAACGTCACCGCGGGTCAGAACCTCGATGGAGGCCAGCGTGGGGCTGTGAACCGGGAACGTACGCTCGACACCGACGCCGAAGGAAACCTTGCGGACGGTGAAGGTTTCGCGAACGCCGCCACCCTGACGACGAATAACGACGCCCTTGAAGACCTGCACGCGCTCCTTCGAGCCTTCGATAACCTTGACGTTCACGTTGAGCGTGTCGCCGGGGCGGAAGTCAGGAATGTCGTCGCGCAGCGACTTCTTATCCAGGAAGTCCAAAGTGTTCATGTGTCATCCTTGCATTTCGCAGGAGCAGAGGAACCGAGCGGCGACGCTTCGGTAAGCCCGATACGACGCTCGACTGGTTCGTGCCCAGATCAAGTACTGCTGCCTGGTCCAGGCAACCCGTCCATTGTGCCAGACGCGGACAGTAAGGGCGAAACCGGAGGTGGCGGAGCCGGTTGAATCGTGTGGTCGAGTTCCTCCTCCGCCGCAGCCATCGCATGTTCGACGCTCGGCGACCCGGCGATCAGATCCTGGACGTAGATCTTGGCCCGGATAACGGGGCGTCGCCATTTTCGTTCACGTTCGAGCGCCCGTTTCATTCTTTTCGGTTTGCGGGTGTACCGCCACCGCGCCCACGGCGCACCAGGCCTACTGAGTCTGATCGCTCCGATGATCAGCAGTGGGAGGACGAACAATCCGACGAGACCCGTCCAGATCTTGCCTTTGAGAATCACGATCGCGGCCAGGCCGAAGTTGATCAGAGCGACAAACACGAAGGCCAATCTGATCCAGGGGTTTCTTTCCTCGCGGAAGCCGGCCAAGTCCAGCAGCTCTAGCGGACGGAAGCCGAGCAGAACGAGGCCTGTCACCGCGATGGCGACAAAAACCGCGTCGACCGACGTCCTGCCCTGCTCCGACCAGTAGACGTCCTTCAAATAGAAGATGAGCGCAAACTCGTCGAGCACCAACGCGGCGCCCATCCCGAAGATCGCGGCGAGGACGGCGCCAGTGGTTTGGGAGCCGTCCACGTAGACCGCGATCAGTGCGCCGCCCGAGGCGATCATGGCAACAACGCCGAAGACCACATGGTGAACGTGCTGACCACCTGGAGTGATGTTGCCCGGCCACCACTTCACCTGCGCGCGGATCATTCGCACGCTGAGCCGAATGAACAGGAACGCAGCGAGAAACCCGAGAAGAAAGAACAACAGCGGCAGTCGGCCGTGGGCGACGATCTCGCGGTCGAGCCACTCGCCCATTACTGCCCTCACTCCACGAAGTCCCCCGACCCGGTCTGCTCAATTGTGACAAACCGGGCGGGGTGAATCATTCGAACCCTCTTATTTGCCGAATCCCGCATTTCGCAAGGCATCGGCCATCGACCCGGACGCCGGCGCCCGGTTGTCCGGGCGCTTGTCCCGACCGCCCTGCTGCTGGCCACCGCCGCGGCGCTGCTGCTGCCCGCCTTGACCCTGACGCGGGTTCTGCCCACCGCGAGGACCGTCGGACTTTCGCGGCGGCGCACCCACTTCGTCGTCGATTCGCAGTGTCAGCGCGATGCGCTGGCGAGCCTCGTCGACTTCGAGCACCTTGACCTTGACGACGTCACCCGACTTGACCACTTCTCGCGGGTCCTTGACAAAGCTGTGCGACATCGCGGAGACGTGGACCAAACCGTCCTGGTGTACTCCCACATCGACAAAGGCACCGAAGGCGGCGACGTTGGTGACTACGCCTTCGAGCACCATTCCGGGCTTGAGGTGTGCGACCTTCTCGATGCCGGCGGCAAAGGTGGCCGTCTTGAACTCCGGACGCGGATCACGGCCCGGCTTCTCGAGTTCGGCGATGATGTCGGTGACGGTGGGAAGGCCGAACCGATCGTCGACAAAATCTGCGGCGCGCACCGAGCGCAATGCCGTCGCATTGCCGATGACACTGCTGACGTCACCACCTGCGCTCGCGACGATCTTGCGGACAACGGGATACGCCTCGGGGTGCACACTCGACGCGTCGAGCGGGTCGTCGCCGTCGGCGATGCGGAGGAAGCCCGCGCACTGCTCGAACGCCTTGGGTCCCAACCGCGAGACGTCCTTGAGCGCCTTGCGCGTTCGGAACGGACCATTCTGATCTCGATGCGACACAATGCTTTCCGCCAGCGAACCGGCAATACCCGAGACACGGGCCAGCAGCGGGACCGACGCCGTGTTCACGTCGACGCCCACCGAGTTCACAGCATCCTCGACCACGGCGTTGAGTGAACGAGAGAGGAGCGATTCGGTGATGTCGTGCTGGTACTGGCCGACGCCGATGGACTTCGGGTCGATCTTCACCAGTTCGGCGAGGGGGTCCTGGAGGCGACGCGCGATGGACACGGCTCCGCGGATGGACACGTCGAGGTCCGGCAGTTCCGCAGATGCGTATGCCGACGCCGAGTACACGGACGCACCGGCTTCGGAGACAACGATCTTGGTGAGGTTGGTGGCGCCGGACTTGGTGATCAGGTCGCCGGCCAGCGTATCGGTCTCACGTGACGCGGTGCCGTTGCCGATGGCGATCAATTCGACGCCGTGCTTGGCTACCAAGCTCGCCAGTGTGGCCAGAGCAGCGTCTCGCTTGTTGTGGGGCTGATGCGGGTAGATGGTCTCGTACGCAACCACCTTGCCCGTACCGTCGACGACGGCAACCTTTGTGCCCGTTCGGAATCCGGGGTCGAGACCCATGGTCGGACGAGCGCCGGCCGGCGCTGCCAGCAGAAGGTCCTTGAGGTTGGTCGCGAACACGTCGACGGCGTCCTTCTCCGCAGACTGACGCAGCCGCATCCGGACGTCGACGCCGAGGGTGACTGCAAACTTGGTCCGCCACGCCCATCGAACGGTGTCGAGGAGCCAGCCGTCGGCTGCGCGTCCACGATCCGCAATGTCGAACCGGGTTGCGATGCGGCCTTCGTATACCGTCCGCTCCCCCGGTGCGAGTTCCGCGGTATCGGGTGCCATCGTCACCGACAGCACTTCTTCCTTCTCTCCGCGCAGTACCGCGAGGATTCGGTGGGACGGAAGTTTTGCGAAGGGTTCGGAGAACTCGAAGTAGTCAGCAAACTTCGAGCCATCGGTTTCCTTGCCCTTACGAACCGCGGAGACAACCTGTCCGCGAGTCCACATCAACTCGCGCAATTCACCGACGAGATCGGCATCTTCGGCAAAGCGCTCGACCAGGATCGACCGCGCACCGTCGAGCTGCTCGTCCGAATACTGCGCGGGGTCGGTGGTGGGATCCCCGATGAGAGCATCTGCCACAGGCTCATGCCCGGCCTCGCGGGCGATCTGCGCCTTGGTGCGGCGCTTCTTCTTGAACGGCAGGTAAATGTCTTCTAGCCGCGCTTTTGTGTCGGCAAGCATGATCTGACCACGCAAGGCGTCGTCGAGTTTTCCTTGGGATTCGATCTCGACGAGAACCGCGTCGCGCCGCTCGTCGAGTTCGCGGAGGTAGCGCAGCCGCTCCTCGAGAAGTCTCAATTGAGCGTCGTCGAGAGTGCCGGTGACTTCTTTTCGATACCGGGCGATAAAGGGCACGGTGGCCCCGCCGTCCAACAGGTCTACGGCCGCAGCCACCTGCCCTTCGCGGACGTCGAGTTCCTCGGCAATGCGCTGGTTCACGGTCTTGAGAATCACGAGAACCGAGCCTACCGCTATCCTGGAACAAGAAGACCGGCAGACAGCGCCGTGTCCGGAGTCCGGGGGAAATTGATGACTGCGCGGTTCGTCCGGGTTATCGCAATGATTGCCGCAGTTACTTGTGCGGCATCATGCAGCGCGGCCGCAAACCAGGCAGCATCCACCGAGACCTCCCCCTTCCCTGATACAAACGTGCCGCTCGCGCAGGCCCTTGACGTGCGACTCGAACAGGCCCGTACTGCCGCACTTGATCGCGGCGCAGAGGCGTCGATTGCCGTCTTCGACCGCACCACGAACAACTATCTCGAGGTGGGCGGCGATCAGCAGATCGAAACAGCCTCGGTAGCAAAGCTTTTCATCGCCGAGGATCTGCTCTATCAAGATTCGCGTGACGAACGCCCACTCGGCGACGACGACCGCGCCCTCATGGTTGCCATGCTCGAATCTTCCGATGACACGGCCGCCAATCTCCTGTGGGACGCTGCCGGCGGCTCCGACCTCGTGAACCGCGTCGCGCAACGCTACTCGTTGACCTCCACCACCGCGCCATACGACGGTTTGTGGTGGAACACCGAAACTACGGCGCGCGATCTGATCACGTTCTACGACGGAGTCCTCGACGACACCGCAGGGCTGGGGGCGGACCGGATCAATCTGATCGTCGACCACCTCCGCGAATCCACGGCGACTGCCGCCGACGGCTACGACCAACGCTTCGGCCTCCCGGACGCTCTCTTCAACGAACCGGTGCTTGCCGTCAAACAGGGATGGATGTGTTGTGTCAGCGACCAGTGGGTCCATCTGACCACCGGCATCGTCGGCGAGGACAACCGATTCATCGTGACTGTCACCACGCGCGAGGATATTCAGTATCAGGACGACGACAACTACGGACTCATCCCGGATACCTCGATGACAGACGCCACCAACGACGAGAGTGCGCTCCACGCCCGCGACACCATCACGGGCGTAGCGCAGATCATTTTCCCCGACGGCACGGTGGACGAATGGTCGCCCTCCACACCCACAACCGAAAAGCCCGTTCAGGAAGCGTCCGGGCCCTAGAAGTCTTAACTACACGCGATACGACGCCGCAGCATCTACAACGCGGCCCTGCTGGTCGGCTGTGAGCATCGGCCACAGCGGAAGTCGCAGAATCGTGGTCGAGAACTGCAGACTACGAACGCACGGCACAGGTGTGCGGCCGTAGCGCAGTCCGGCCGCACTCGTGTCCAGGGGCACGTAATGAAAGGGTGCCACTACGCCGCGCTCGGCCATGTGCCGGATCATGGCGTCGCGGCTGCGCTCGTTCGGCAGCCGGACATAGAACAGGTGCGCGGGGTGCTCACGATCGTCCGGAACAGTCATCAGTTGAACGTCGTGATTCTTCGCCCAATCGGACAGGTTCTCGCTGTAGTCGTCCCAGACGCGATGACGGCCCGCATGAATCGTGTCGAATTCGGTAAGTTGAGCGTCGAGCACCGCCGCGTTGAGTTCACTGGGTAGATAGCTGGAGCCGATGTCCTGCCACGAGTATTTATCCACCTGACCACGCAGGAAACGAGCACGGTTCGTGCCCTTCTCGCGGATGATCTCGGCGCGCTCCATCAGTGCGTCGTCGGAGAGCAGCAGCGCGCCGCCCTCGCCGCAATGAATGTTCTTGGTGTCGTGGAAACTTTGAGTGCCGACGGTGCCGATGGTGCCGAGTGTTCGGCCCCGCCACGTGCCGCCCAGTCCGTGCGCGTTGTCCTCGATCAACGCAAAGCCGTGTTCCTTCGCGAGTGCCAGCAGCGGTTCCATCTCGGCTGCCACACCGCCGTAGTGCATGACCAGCACGGCTCTGGTGCGCGGTGTGATCGCGTCGGCGACGGCGACCGGATCGATATTGCCGGTTTCCAGATCGATGTCGACGAACACGACGGTTGCTCCGCGCAGCGCGACAGCAGTCGCTGCGGAGCTGAAGGCAAAACTTGGAACGATGACTTCGTCGCCCGGCCCGATCTCCAACAGAAGTGCACCAAGTTCGAGCGCGTGTGTGCACGAGGTTGTCAGCAGGGCGTGCTTGGCGCCGGTGATCGCCTTGATCTTTGCGGTGGACGAGGCGGTGAACGTGCCGTCGCCGTGAATGTGATCCGATTCCAGAACCGTTGCCAGATTGGTCAATTCATTCGCGGCACGGTAGGGCCGACTGAAGATGATGCGGTCAGCGTTCACGTGTGACACCGTCCATTTCAGTTACACCCGGACGTGGTGCATCGACCTTGAGATACAGGGGTTTGCCCACCAGAATATGCAGGGCAACCCCGAGATATTCGGCAATGAGACCAAGCGAGAACAGAATTGCCCCCGAGCAGAGCAGCATCGCCACGATCATCGATGCCCAGCCTTCAGGGTCGTTGTTGTCGCCGGTCACCGCCTGGACGAAGATCACCGCAGCGACCACCACTCCGGCGAGCGCAAGAGTCACGCCGAGCAGGCTGACCAATCGGAGACCCCGGGTTCCGCTGCACAACACCATCTTCCAGAACAGAGAGAACAACCGGCGGTAGTTGTAGCCGGATTCCTCTCGGCCCTCCGCACGTAAGCTAACCGGAACGGTGGCGGTGTTACCCACCACCCAGGTCAGAGCGACGTCGAGGTACGCACCGTTTGCAGCGACCTCCGCAAGTTGTCTCGCGATGTCGCCGCGAACAAGTCTGAAGCTCTCGAATTGCGCCGATGCCGGGAACGCGAACACCGTAGCCAGAACCATCTTTGCGCCCCGCGACGTCACGTTCCGCAAGAATCCGTGGGGGCGGGTATTGACCGGCTTCGAATAGACAAGATCGGCACGTTCTCGCAGTGCGGTGTCGAGAAACGCGCTGATCGACGCCGGGTCATGCTGCCCGTCCTCGTCCATCGTGACAATCCAGTCGCCGCGGGCAGCAGCCATACCGGCAATCGTTGCAGCGTCCTGGCCGTAGTTGCGGCTCAGCCAAATCACCCGTACGTGGTCGAAACGGCGTTCCAACTCGAGAAGGACGACGTCGGAGCGATCTGGCCCGTTGTCATGGACAAGGACGATCTCGTCGACCGAAAATTCGGCACCACCTGCAGTGACACAGGTACCGGTGAGAGTGTTCAGCTCGTCGACCAGCGCGGAAATCGTGCGTTCGCCCTGGTAGACAGGCACCACGACGGAGATCGAGTGCACTCGCTTACTGCTCCCTTCGGGAACTCGACGAAGGGTCGAGTGATCAGTGCGACCGGACTCACACCGCCGCGAACTTTAACACGCGCGCGTGTACGACTCTTGTACTTTGCCAACGGTTTACCTGCACGCGTCATGGCACGATTCCCCCATCCTGTTAAGGTCTGGAACTCGTGGTGGAAACTCGCATTCGCGCCAGAGCTGACGTGTACAAATGGGGTGCCGGTACTGCGGTCGGTGTTATCGCGGGATACATCGCTGTCGTCCTGGCAAATGCACGCCATTTCTACACCGATGACACCGAGTCCCAGTACGCCCCGTTGTGGGTGATGTTGGGCCGAAATCTGCGCGAGGGCCACCTACCAGTCCTGGTGCCGGAGAACTGGATGGCCGGGAACTACGCCATCGAGGAAGCCGGCCTTCTCAACCCACCACAACTGCTGATCGACCTGATAGCGCCGTCCTTCGACAACCTCGCGTTGTACGCAACGCTGGTCAAGCTGATCTTCGCGATCATCCTCGGCCTCGGTGTATTTCGGATCTGCCTCGAGTACGGCTCCAAGCCCGCGTGGGCGGCCGTAGCCGGCGTCTCGATTCCCTTCACCGGTTTCCTGCTGTTCTTCGACGAGGCCAGTTGGATGACGGCCTTTACCGGCACCGCCTGGATGGTGCAGGCCTGGGCGTCGGCGATCCGGTACTCCCGCGGCAAGAGCGGTCCGATACCGACGTTTGTGTTCCTGTATCTCGCGATGTCGGTCCAATACGTGTTTCCCGCAGTCGAATCCGGTCTGATGATCGTTGCTGTGGCCATCGGCGAAGTGGTCTACCAACGACGCTGGCTGCCATCGCTGCGGCTCCTCGCAGTCTCCGCGTGTGCCGCGCTGGCGGGCCTCGCAACCTACCTGCCGAGTCTGCTCACCGCCGACGTCACCTGGCGCGGCGCATCCGAGGTCAAGAACGACGCCTTCCTCGCCGTACCGTGGTCGGAATCCCTCAACGCCAGCCTGCCGAGCACGATGCCCGCGTTTGTTTCGTGGTGGGGTTACATCCAGACCATGCCGATGGTCTACATCGCCTGGTTCCTGATTCCTGCGCTTGCATTCATCGACTGGGGCAAAGCTCGCGGCGCCGCACGCGAACTGACGGCCGTCGGAATTTTCACGGTGGCAGTACTCATGTGGACTGCCGGACCCAGCACCATCGGCCCCCTCCGCTGGCCCGCTCGGGTGCTCCCGATGGTGGCGATCGGACTGCTACTTCTGGTGTGCATCCTGCTCGGGCGCTACGCCACCACCGACAACTGGCGTCGCCGCGGCGCGGCCGCCGGAATCCTGGTGGGCTTACTCCTGATCCGCTCGGCGTCGGCTGCACCCAGCCTCCTGGAATGGCACGTGATCTCGGCCGTCACCGTCGCTGCTCTCGGCGCCGCGATGGTCTGGCTCGGCCGAACGAAGGGAACGGCCGCGGCCTGCATCCTCGCTATTGCCGCAGTCTCCCCCATCGCTTACGCCCAGGTGCGCGCCGCGCAACCGACACCGATGAGCTGGAACCTGCCGGAGTCGCGCTCGGACATGAAAGCAGCTTTCCCCGACTTCGACGGAACAACACTGCAACTCGCCGATCGCGCGCTCATCGCCCCCGACCAACGCACCCTCGACGGCGCATACGGCTCACTGGCTTTCGGAAACTATCCGAAAGATCTGGAACTCACCTACACCAGCGGTTACACCCCCAACGGGCACTACTACTTCGGCAATCTCCTGTGCATGCGGTGGGACATGAGCGTGTGCCCCGACGCGTTCGCACGGGTCTTCGCCGTCGAACCCGAAACTGGCCGCACCCTAGTCGATCTCATGAACGTGGACCGCGTGGTCCTGCAGAACGCGTTGTATCCCGATGCTCGTAACCAGCCGGCCCCCGACGGCTGGAAATGGGTCGACTACCCCGGCCACGACAACTACATCTCGGTACTCGAACGCGTCGACGGTCCGGTCTCCACCCGCAACGGCCGAATCTCGCACACCGAAGGGGTGGAAGCGACGTCGGTCGCCGAGACGAACATGTCGAGCACTCTTCGAGTCAGCTCGAGCGGCGGCGGGAAGGTCGTCTTCGCCCGTCTCGGCTGGCCTGGCTACCGCGCCACCCTGAACGGCGAGCCTGTTCCCATCGACGTTGTTGCGAAGTCCTTTGTCACCGTGGATGTTCCAGCCGGAACAAAGGACGCGGAACTTGTCCTCACCTGGCGTCCGCCGGGATGGAAGATCGGCGGCGCATCGATGGTCGCCGGAATTCTCGGCCTCGGCGTACTCGAATGGATGTATCTGCGCGGCCGTCGACGCGACCGGATCGACGACGCAACGAACAACGCATCGTGAGCGAGGACACCGCCCCGGTTGCCGACCCAGGCCCGCTGCTGCGAATCGTGAAACATCAGCCCATCGCATTTGCCGTTGTGGGAGTGGCGAATACAGCCATCGGATACGGGCTGTTCGTCATCTGGATGCTCGCGTTGGGCAACGACAACCTCTACCCGGTCGCGCTGATCGGTTCCTACAGCATCAGCGTCCTGATCGCGTTTGTGCTGCACCGAACTCTGGTCTTCCGCGTCCGGGGTCACCTCGCCCGCGACCTCGGGGCATTTATCGTCGTCAATTCCGGTGGGCTGGTACTGAATCTGATCCTGGGGACTTTTGCGGTGTCGGTTCTCCATGCACCACCACTACCGGCACAGGCAGTGGTGATGCTGATCGTGGCAGGCGTGAGTTTTCTGGGGCATCGATACTTCTCGTTCCGGCGCAGCACCGACAACCACTGACGTGTTACCGACCACTGACCTGCTACCGCTGTGGCGGCAAGGCCCGATCCACCGCCGCCTCGACGACGGCACGAACGTCCTCCTGCCCGAAAAGATTCGGCAGTGTGAGCCGATCGAGAACCAGCCAGTTCAACGACATGTAGAGCAGTCGAACGGTCATCGCATCACCCGGCACTCCCGAGGCCAGATGGTTGGCGACGTTGAGTTCGAAGTCTTCTCGGATGCGGACCGTCAGAACCGCTCGAAGATCAGGCCGACGCGTCGCCTCGAGGCGCAGCTCCATCAATGCGAGGAATCCGGTCCCGAATGAGGTGACCCGCTCGACCACGTCCAGCATGAGCGTCACCAGGCGCTCACGATCGGTGCCGTTGACGGGATCGATCATCGCCTCGAGGTTGTCCGGTATCAGTCGCTCGTAGATCCGGCCACCGGCTTGGGTGAGTAGGTCGTCGCGATTTGCGAAATAGTTCGACGCAGTTCCATTCGGCACGGCCGCCTGCATATCGACGGCTCGAAATGTCAAGCCTCTAGCGCCCTCTCGCGCCAGCACCTCGATTGCAGCGTCGATCAGCGCCAGCCGGCGTTCCGGGTTCTTTCGCACTTGACACCGCTCCTGTCACGACCCTAAATTAAACCACTACAAACAGAGTACTACGAACGGAGTTGTACATGCGCAAGCTTGTGTACTACGTCGGAACAACACTGGACGGATACATCGCGGGCCCCGGAGGAGAGTTCGATTTCTTTCCGCTCTCCGATCAGATGACCGCGTCGATGAACGAGCGTTACCCAGAAACCGTACCCACGCACATCCGGCCCCACGTCGGGATGGGCAACCCACCGAACAGAGTTTTCGACACCGTCCTCATGGGCCGCGGTTCCTACGAGCCCGCACGAAGCGTCGGCGTGAGCAGTCCATACGCGCACCTTCGGCAATACGTCGTATCGACCACACTCCCGGATATCGCCGATCCGGCAGTCAACCTGGTGCGCACTGACCCGATAACGAAGATCAAGGAACTCAAAGCCCAAGAAGGACAAGATATCTGGCTGTGCGGCGGCGGAATACTTGCCGGAGAACTGCTACCGGAGATCGACGAATTGATCATCAAAAGGTACCCGGTCATCGTGGGTGCGGGGATACCGATGATCGCCGGTACATTCGAGCCGATACTTTTCACGCCCACGGCCAGTGAAGTCTTCGACAACGGCGCGAGCGTCACCTGGCTGAAGCGAAACAGCTAGGGCAGCAGATCCGGACGACGCTCGGCGGTGCGCTGAAGCGACTGCTCATGGCGCCATGCCTTGATCTTTGCGTGATCGCCGGACAGCAGAACAGGCGGAACTTCGAGGTCGCGCCAGACCGCCGGGCGGGTGTAGCTCGGCCCTTCGAGAAGACCGTCGGAGAACGAATCCTCTTGGTGCGACAGCTGATTGCCGAGCACACCGGGCATCAAGCGAACTACTGCTTCCACCATCACCAGTACGGCAGCCTCGCCGCCGATCAGGACGTAATCGCCGATGCTGACTTCTTCGACGCGAACCCGCTTGGCCGCGTCGTCGAAGACTCGTTGATCGATGCCCTCGTACCGGCCGCAGGCAAACACAAGATGCTGCGCCTTCGACCAACGATGCGCTGTTGCCTGGGTAAAGGGAACACCGGCGGGAGTCGGCACCACCAAAATGGTGTCGGCATCATCCGGGCCGGAAGAATCGGAGCGGCCGAGGACGTCGTCGAGCGCGGGACCCCACACGGTGGGTTTCATGACCATGCCAGGTCCCCCGCCGTACGGGGAATCGTCGACGGCCTTGTGTACGTCATGAGTCCACGAACGCAGATCATGGACGTCAACCGAGATCAAGCCGCGTTCGATTGCCTTGCCCAGCAAGGCGGCACGAAGCGGTTCGAGGTACTCGGGAAAAATGGTGACTACGTCGAGACGCATGAATCGATCAGTCGCGATCTGAGTTCGACTTGTCGCTGTCGCTGTTCGACTTGTCACCGAAGTCAGGGTCCAGCAGACCCTCGGGAGGCATGATCTCAACCAGGCCGTCGGCAATCGACACCTTGGTCACGATGGCGGCGACAAATGGGATCAACAACTCGCCCGATGCCTCACCGGTGCGGCGAATGGAAAGCAATTCGCCTGCGGCGGAGTGCAATACCTCGATCACAGAACCCACCTCGGTACCGTCGGTCAGAACGACCTTCAGTCCTTCGAGTTCGTGATCGTAGAACTCGTCCGGATCGTCGGAAGGTTCGAGTTCACTGCTGTCGATGACAAACAACGTGCCACGCAAGGCATCTGCCTCGCCGCGATCGTTGACGCCTTCGAGACGCAGCAGGAGCCGCCCGGAATGATCCCGGGCGGCTTCTACTGTGTAGGACTTGCTAGTGGACTCGCGTGGCTTATGCCCACGCAGCACAGTTCCAACGGCAAAGCGCTCTTCGGGTTCGTCAGTACGAACCTCTACGACCAGTTCACCTTTGATGCCATGCGACTTCGCGACACGACCGACGACGAGTTCCACTTGAATTACTGCCGTCTACTGATCGGTGTCGACGACGTCGACGCGAATGCCACGGCCACCGATACCGGAGACCAGGGTGCGCAGAGCGGTCGCGGTGCGGCCGCCCCTGCCGATGACCTTGCCGAGATCGTCGGGGTGCACGTGCACCTCGACGGTACGTCCACGGCGTCCGGTCATCAGTTCGACGCGTACGTCGTCAGGATTGGCGACAATGCCGCGAACCAAATGCTCTACCGCATCAGCGACGACGGCACTCACTTGTCAGCAGCCTCGGCGTCTGCAGCGGGAGCCTCGGCGTCGGCTGCGGCGTCGTCTGCCTTGGCCTCGTCTGCCTTGGCAGCCTTCTTCTTCTTGGGGGTGATTGCTTCTGCAACCGGCTCGTTCTCGGCCTGCGCGAGTGCAGCCTGGAACAGTTCGAGCTTGGAGGGCTTGGCTTCCTTGACACGCAGGGTGCCTTCGGTGCCCGGGAGGCCCTTGAACTTCTGCCAGTCACCGGTGATCTTGAGGAGAGCCTCGACGGGCTCGGTGGGCTGTGCGCCCACGGACAGCCAGTACTGAGCGCGCTCGGAATCGATGTCGATCAGCGACGGCTCTTCCTTGGGGTGGTACTTGCCGATGGTCTCGATCGCACGGCCGTCACGACGGGTGCGGGAGTCGGCGATGACAACGCGGTACTGAGCGTTGCGGATCTTGCCGAGGCGGGTGAGCTTGATCTTGACAGCCATGGCTGCGGTACTCCTTCAGCGCGCACAACAGTGCGGCGCGTGTCACGTGCAATTCAGCAACCCCCACGAATTTGGGGGCCCGGTTTTGCCTCTAACCTGTGACCGTCGCAGCGGTACGTAACCGTTTGCGACGAACAGTCGTCCATTGTGCCAGATGCCGACTTGTGGATGAAATCCAGGCAAGCGTTATCGGGCGATTACATTGCCGCGGAGCACCACGTGGGCGGGCTTCGCCAGCACAGCGGTGTTTCCCCGCGGATCTTCGTCGAATACCACCAGGTCAGCGGGCGCACCCTCGACCAATCCGGATCCACCCAGCCACGTCCGGGCGTCCCAGCAGGCTGCACCGAGCGCGTCGTGTGACGACATCCCGGCGATCTGGAGTTCAGCCACCTCGTCGGCGATCCGGCCGTGCAGGATCGATCCTCCGGCATCAGTGCCGGCGTAGATCGGGATACCGGCGTCGTGCGCCGCACCGATCGTCCGATGGCGCCGCGAGTGGAGATCGCGCATGTGGGCCGCGTAGATCGGGTACCGCGTCGCGGAGTCGGCGATTCCGGGGAATGTCGCGATGTTGATCAGTGTCGGCACCAGCGCGGTGCCGTGAGCAACCATCATCTCGATGGTCTCGTCGGTCAATCCGGTGCCGTGCTCGATGCAGTCGATACCGGCGTTGATCAGGCCGGGAAGTGCGTCCTCGGCAAAAACGTGGGCCGTGACCTTGGCGCCTTCAGCGTGAGCCGCCGCAATAGCTTCAACCAGGATCTTGTCGCTCCACAGGGGCGCGAGGTCGCCGACAGAGCGGTCGATCCAGTCGCCGACGAGCTTGACCCACCCGTCACCGGCCCTGGCTTGGCGCACGACCTCGGCAGGCAACTGCGATTCGTCGTCGAGATCGACCGGCAACCCCGGGATGTAGCGCTTGGGCGCAGCGATGTGCTGACCCGCACGGATGATCCGGGGAAGATCGGCCCGCTCATCGACGAATCGGGTATCGACGGGTGATCCCGCGTCACGCAACAGCAGTACACCGGCGTCGCGCTCGGTCTGTGCCTGAGCGATCAAACCGTCGACGGTCTCGCCGCCGCCCCCGCCGAAGCGAATACCGACATGGCAATGCGCGTCGACAAGACCGGGAGTGATCCACCCAGCATCGACAATCGTCTCGGCGCCTGCGACCGGTTCGAAGGTGATCCTGCCGTCGACAATCCACAGTTCGATGGGCGCAGCATCGGGCAGACCGATGCCGCGCAGATGGAGGGCGCTCACGGGCTTACTTCTTGGGCAGCTTGAGCTGCGACAGGTCGATGCCTTCGAGTCCGGGTGGCAACTGGTCGAGTCCCTTGGGCATGTTCGACAGGTCGGGCATTCCGGCAGGCATGCCACCGGGCATACCCGGGAATCCGCCCATGCCGGGGAATCCTCCGCGCATCTTGGGCTGCGTCGGACCCTTGCCGCCCTTCTTGCCCTTCTTGCCCTTCTTGCTGCGCACCTGCTTGCGGGCGCCGGGCATGCCCATGCGACCGGCCATGGCGGCCATCATCTTTCGGGCCTCGAAGAACCGGTCCACCAACTGGTTGACGTCGGAGACCTTGACACCCGAACCGTTTGCGATGCGCAGACGGCGGGACGCGTTGATGATCTTGGGGTCTTCACGCTCGGCGGGCGTCATACCGCGGATGATCGCCTGGATGCGGTCGAGTTGCTTCTCGTCGACGTTGGCCAGCGCGTCCTTCATTCCGCCTGCGCCTGGCAGCATGCCGAGAAGGTTGCCGATCGGGCCCATCTTGCGGACAGCCATCATCTGATCGAGGAAATCCTCGAGCGTCAGCTGGCCGGAGCCGATCTTGGCGGCGGTTGCTTCAGCCTGCTCGGCGTCGAAGACCTGCTCGGCCTGCTCGATCAGGCTCAGGACATCGCCCATGCCGAGGATGCGGCTGGCCATACGGTCCGGGTGGAAGACGTCGAAGTCTTCGAGCTTCTCGCCCGTCGACGCGAACAGAATCGGCTGGCCCGTGATCTCACGAACGCTGAGCGCGGCGCCACCACGGGCGTCGCCGTCGAGCTTGGTGAGGACAACACCGGTGAAGCCGACACCCTCACGGAACGCCTCGGCCGTGCTGACCGCGTCCTGACCGATCATCGAGTCGAGAACAAAAATTGTCTCGTCCGGGTTGACGGCGTCACGAATACCGGCAGCCTGCTCCATCAGATCTGCGTCGATGCCGAGTCGGCCGGCGGTGTCGACGATGACCACGTCGTACTGCTTGTTGCGCGCCTCTTCGACGCCGGCTCGGGCTACCTCGACGGGGTCGGCAGCGGAGACGCCGAGAGCGTTCTCGCCGCCGCCGATGGACGTACCCGGGTGCGGCGCGAAGACGGCGGCACCGGCGCGTTCGCCGACGATCTGCAGCTGTGTGACGGCGCCGGGACGCTGCAGGTCACACGCAACCAGAAGTGGAGTGTGGCCCTGATCCTTGAGCCACTTGGCCAGCTTGCCGGCGAGGGTGGTCTTACCGGAACCCTGCAGACCGGCCAGCATGATGACTGTCGGGGGGTTCTTGGCGAACTGCAGCCGACGAGTTTCGCCGCCGAGAATCTGAACCAGTTCCTCGTTGACGATCTTGACGACCTGCTGCGCCGGGTTGAGAGCACCGGACACCTCGGCGCCCTTGGCTCGTTCCTTGATCTTGGCGATGAAGCTGCGCACGACGGGCAGCGCAACGTCGGCCTCGAGAAGTGCGAGGCGGATCTCACGGGCGGTCGCGTCGATATCGGCGCCGGACAGACGACCCTTACCACGCAGATCCTTGAGAGATCCGGTCAATCTGTCGGAAAGGGATTCGAACACCGAGTGCGCTCCTGAAGGTCGTGCGAGTTTGCCGTGGATATTCTCGGGCACCAGCCTAGCCGCTACGTCCGCATCGATCCCAGCCGATGCGGACGTAACCGCTTTCAGGCGTGTCGCTACTGCGGCTTTTTCTCCGGCTGCGGCAGCGGCACAACACTCAGAACGGCGGCCTCGACGCGCTCACGACTGGCCCGCGAATCGGCCCCACCGAAGTCGAGGCAGAACGAGTCGATGACAGACGAGCCCAGGGTCGCGACTTTTGCCCATCTGATGTCGGCGCCGCTGCGTTCGAGAGCTGCGGCCAGACGACACAGCAATCCGACGCGATCCTCGGTACGTACTTCGAGGATCGCCTGACCCTCACCAGGCGAATCGAACCAGATCACCCGCGGCGGTGCCTGTGCGTACAGGACCGGGATCGCCGAACTCTTGCTCAGCGCAATCGGATCTTCCCACTGCTGCGCCCGAGTTTCCTCTTCCTTGGCATCGAGTAGCTCTAGCAGGTTCAGCTCGCCCTCGGATGCACGGATCAACTCCTGTCGCAGCAGCGCGGCTTGCGGCGGCGCCCCGAAACGCGGAGTCACGACAAACGAGTTGACCGCAGATCCCGCGTGGGCGCCCAGCGAAGCCGAATGCACGCGAAGCGACGACAACGCAAGAATCCCCGCGGCCCGTGACAACAGGCCGGGTGCATCCGGAGCAATGACCGTGACGACATACGTATGCGCGTTCTCGGCCGGAGACAACGACACGTGAACACCGCCGTCCTCGGCGATGGACAACTGCTCGGGATCGAGCGGATCCGGAGCGGGCAGATCCTCCCCCGCCATCAGCAAGCGGCATCGACGCACCAGTTCGCCGATCAACGACGATTTCCAATCACCCCACACACCCGGACCCGTTGCCAAAGAATCCGCTTCGGCGAGTGCATGAAGAAGGTCGAGCAGCGTTCCGTCACCGCCCAGTGAATCGACGACCCCCTGCACCGTCGCCGGATCGTCCAGATCGCGTCGCGTCGCCGTTTCCGGCAACAACAGGTGATATCGGACCATCGCGGACAGCATTGCGACGTCGGAAGGCCAGAGCCCCAACCTGTTTCCGATTGCCGTGGCCAGTTCCGCGCCGACCACACTGTGATCGCCGCCGCGCCCCTTTCCGATGTCGTGAATCAAGGCTCCGAGCATCAGCAGATCCGGACGCGCGACCCGCGTCGTGAATCCGCTTGCGTATGCGGCGGTTTCGACGAGGTGCCGATCGACCGTCCAGGTATGGACGGCGTCACGCGGAGGCAGATCCCGGATCGTGCCCCACTCCGGCAACAGTCGCCCCCACAATCCGGTGCGATCCAAAGCCTCGATGACCGGCACCGCCCGAGAACCCGACCCCAACAACACCAGAAGATCGTTGACCGCGTTCTTGGGCCACGGCTCGCGTAGTTCAGGAGCGTTGTCCGCCAAGCGATTGAGCGTCGACGCCGAGATCGGCATCCCACCGGTTGCGGCAGCCGCCGCAACGCGCATGATCAACCCTGAGTCCTTCTTGGGCCGAGCATCGCGCGCCAGCACGACTTCTCCGGCATGCTCTACGACACCCTCGTCCAGAGGATGACGCACCGGAGGCCGCCGGAGCCGCGACAACCCACGCTTGGGCAAAGAGTTTCCGGCAGTACGGATTCCGACGTCCACCGAATAGCTGATAATGCGTGCCGATTCGCTGAGCAGGCGAGCCAGATCGAATCGATCACCGATCCGCAGGGCGGCGCCGATCTCGTCGGCGTCCTGCGCCCGCAGCTGATCCCGCGGCCGACCGGCCACGCGATGCAACTCCGTGCGTACGTCGAGCAGTCGCCGGTGCGCCAGTGCCAGACCGCCGCCAGGCGAATTGGGACCGAGCCCCGGCATGCCGTCCGTCAACTGAGCGATGGACAGGGCATTGAGCAACTGCACGTCACGCAGTCCCCCGCGCCCGCTCTTGAGATCCGGCTCGGCTCGGTGGGCGATCTCGCCGCTGCTCGCCCACCGCGACTGGGTCTGCGCGATCAAATCGTCGAACCGCGAGCGAATGTCCATCCGCCATTGGCGTCGCACACCGCTGATCAGCAAATTGGTGAGTTCCATGTCGCCGGCAATGTGGCGAGCTTCCAGCATGCCAAGCGACGCGGTGATATCGGTTGCCGCAACCTGCAAGGCCTGCGGCAGCGTCCGCACGCTGTGGTCGAGCTTGATGTGCGCGTCCCACAACGGGTACCAGAGGCGTTCCGCCACCTGAGCCACCACGGCGGGATCCATGTCGTCGTGCAGCAGAATCAGATCGAGATCGGAATAGGGCAGCAATTCGCGTCGGCCCAGCCCGCCGACAGCAACAATCGCAAATCCGCAGTCGGGCTTGATTCCCAATTCGGCGCCCTTGGTGGTCAGCCAGAACTCGTGGAGATCAACCAGTGCGTGTCGCAGCGAAGGTGCGTCGAGCCGACGATTCTTGGGTCCACCGTCGAGTAGTGCCTTGCGTGCGCGGGCCAGGTCCGCGGCTTCATCGGATCCCCCTGACGAGACCGGCCCTGGCCCCGTCGCCTTAGCGACGGAACCAGGGCCGAAGTTCCCGGACCCATTCGGGTCAGAGTGCATCGCCACCACGTTCTCCGGTACGAACCCGGATGACCGACTCGACCGGCGAGACCCAGACCTTGCCGTCACCGATCTTGCCGGTGCGCGCAGCCTCTACGATCACCTCGACCACCTTGTCGACAGCCGCGTCGTCGATCACGACCTCCACCCGAACCTTCGGTACGAAGTCCACGGAGTACTCCGCGCCTCGGTACACCTCGGTGTGGCCCTTCTGACGACCGTAACCCTGAACTTCACTGACAGTCATACCCAGCACCCCGGCCTGCTCGAGCGCGGTTTTGACGTCCTCGAGCGTGAACGGCTTGACGATTGCTGTGATCAGCTTCATGTGCTCATCCCTTTCCCAACTCTGAAGTGCTGCGATTTCACTTTAATCACGTGCTGATCACGCGAGGTCGTATGCGGTCTCTGCGTGTTGGGTCTCGTCGATTCCACGAGCCTCGTCCTCGGCCGAGATGCGCCATCCGAGGGGCTTGAGTGCGTAGCCGATGATCGCGGTGAGAACACCGGTGAAGACAAGAGCGACAACTGCAATCACGATCTGAACCACCAACTGCTTGTAGTCACCGCCGTAGAAGAGACCGGTCGACGTACCGAAGAATCCGATACCGATCGTGCCCCACAGGCCGGAGACGAGGTGAACACCGACAACGTCGAGCGAATCGTCGAAGCCGAAGCGGAACTTCAGGCCGACGGCCAGAGCGGAGAGAATACCGGCAATTGCGCCGAGGAAGATCGAACCGACCGGGTTCAGTGCGCCAGCTGCCGGGGTGATGGCAACAAGACCGGCAACGGCACCGGAAGCAGCACCGAGGCTGGTGGCATGTCCGTCACGGATACGCTCCGTGAGCAACCAAGCGAGGATTGCAGCGGCGGTAGCGGTGGTGGTGTTGACCCAGGCGAGACCGGCAAAACCGTCGGCAGCAAAAGCGGAACCGGCGTTGAAGCCGAACCAACCGAACCAGAGCAGAGCCGCACCGAGCATGACGAGCGGCAGGTTGTGCGGACGGAACGCGGTCTTGCCGAAGCCGGCGCGCTTGCCGACGATCAGAGCGAGAACCAGAGCGGCCATACCGGCGTTGATGTGAACGACTGTGCCACCGGCGAAGTCGATCGGCGGGACTGCGGCAACGAGGCCGCCGTCACCGTCATCGGTGGTGCCGAAGATCTTTGCGGCGATGCCGTCCTCGGAACCCGAGAGCAATCCGCCA
Organism: Rhodococcus globerulus; assembly: GCF_019334125.1. NCBI lineage: Bacteria > Bacillati > Actinomycetota > Actinomycetes > Mycobacteriales > Nocardiaceae > Rhodococcus > Rhodococcus globerulus. Next base: position 31,575 of record NZ_CP079698.1, on the reverse strand, counting down.
CCCCACACCATGTGAGCGAGCGGGAAGTAGACAACCGTGACCCAGATGCCCGAGAACAGCATCCACGTACCGAACTTCACGCGCTCGGCCAACGCACCGCTGATAAGTGCGGTCGTGATGATGGCGAACGTCACCTGGAAGGCGATGTCGATGACATTGGGGTAGCCCCACGCACCGGCGATGAAGTTACCGTCCGCGTCGGTGATGCTGTCCTTGAGTCCGAAGAACTCGAAGGGATTCGCGAAGATGCCACCGATGTTCTCGGTGCCGTAGGACATGGACCATCCCCACAGCACGTAGATGACACCGATGACGGCCATCGAACCGAAGGACATCATCATCATGTTGAGCACGGACTTGGACCGAGACATGCCGCCGTAGAAGAACGCGACACCCGGTGTCATCAGCAGAACCAGTGATGCGGCCATCAGCATCCATGCGGCGTTACCGGAGTTCGCCAACAAATCGTCGGTACTCACTTACTACCTCCTAGTCGCACGTGCCGGGTGGCACGTCGTTGAGTAGAAGACTGCTGGGCTGGTGTTTCGTCCGTGGCGCGCTTACGTTTCGCGGACGTGAACCAATTACCCAACTTTGTTGCAAGTAAGTTTCATACTGGGATTCTTCGAATCCCTGTGCGCCTTTTCGGTAGTGGGCACTACCGAAAAGGCGCACGGGGGCGCTAGCCCAACAGTGCGTCGACAAACGCTCCCGGTTCGAACGGAGCCAGGTCGTCAGCGCCCTCACCGAGGCCGACAAGCTTCACCGGAACCCCGAGTTCATGCTGAACCTGGAAGACGATTCCGCCCTTCGCCGTACCGTCCAACTTGGTCAGAACAACACCGGTGATATCGACAACTTCGGCAAACACGCGGGCCTGAGCGAGACCGTTCTGCCCCACTGTGGCGTCGAGAACCAGAAGAACGTCGTCGACCGACGCCTTCTTCTCGATCACACGCTTGACCTTGCCGAGCTCGTCCATCAAACCGGTCTTGGTGTGCAAGCGGCCGGCGGTGTCGATCAGAACGACGTCGACGCCCTCCTCGATGCCACGAGTGACGGCGTCGAAGGAAATAGCAGCGGGATCGCCGCCTTCCTTTCCGCGAACAACCTCAGCGCCGACGCGCTCGGCCCACGTCTGCAGCTGATCGGCCGCAGCAGCACGGAACGTGTCAGCGGCACCAAGAAGTACCCGTCGCCCGTCAGCGACCAATACGCGGGCCAGCTTGCCCGTCGTGGTGGTCTTGCCGGTTCCGTTCACACCGACGACAAGCAGAACCGCCGGATGGTTGTCGTGCGGAAGCGCCCGGATCGAGCGATCCAGTTCCGGACGAAGCTCCGCGACGAGTACCTCACGCAGCAAAGCGCGAGCCTCGGCCTCGGTCCGAACACTGCGGGCTGCCATTTGCGCCCGCAACGTGGCGACAATCTTTTCCGTCGTCGCAGAACCGAGGTCCGCGATCAACAGGGTGTCCTCGACCTCTTCCCACGAATCCTCGTCCAGGTCGCCACCACCGAGCAGACCGAGCAAGCTCTTGCCGACTGCCGACTGTGAACGAGACAGTCGACCGCGCAGGCGATCAAGTCGGCCTTCGGTCGGTTCGATCTCGTCGAGAACCCGCGGGGCGGGCTCGACCGGAGCAACAGGCGCCGTCTCGACGACAGGGGCCTCGACCACCGGGGCCTCGACGACTGGCTCTTCGACAACCGGCGCTTCAACGACCGGCTCTTCAACGACCGGTTCCTCGACGACGGGCGCCTCGACAACCGGCTTTTCAACCACCGGCTCTTCGACGACGGGCGCCTCAACGACCGGCTCTTCAACAACTGGTTCCTCAACAACAGGAGCTTCGACAACCGGCTCTACAACAACGGGCGGCGCCGGTTCCGGCTCAACCTGCTTCTCCGGAACTGGCTTCTCCGGAACTGGCGGCTTTGCCGGCGGGGCCGGTGCCGGCGGTGGCGCCGTTGCCGTCGATCCCTCACTGAAGTTGAACCCGCCGCCGGCTTTGTAGCCGCCCGACTTGTCCTTCTCCGGTGCACCGAGCTCCGGCTTCGTCTCGGGCGCCTTCAACGACACCTGGCGGCTGCGGTAGCGCAGGAAACCCGCCACAAGAGCAATAAGTACTACGGCCGCGACAGCCGCGATGATGATCCAAGCCTGGGTAGTCACCGGCTCATTGTTTCAGGCTCGGCAACAGAAAGTGACCAAGGCTTACCGAACGGCGAGGTCTTGCCCTCGCAATCGCTGGGAAATGACAGTCGTGATGCCGTCGCCGCGCATGCTCACTCCGTAGAGAGCATCCGCGATTTCCATGGTGGGTTTCTGGTGCGTGATCACGATCAACTGCGATTTTTCCCGCAGCTGTTCGAAGAGCCCGATGAGGCGGCGCAGGTTGGTGTCGTCGAGAGCGGCTTCGACTTCGTCCATGACGTAGAACGGTGACGGCCGGGCCCGGAAGATCGCGACGAGCATGGCCACCGCTGTCAAGGATTTCTCTCCACCCGAGAGCAAGGAGAGCCGTTTGACCTTCTTTCCCGGTGGTCGCGCTTCGACCTCGATGCCGGTGGTGAGCATGTCCGACGGGTCGGTCAGGACAAGTCGGCCTTCGCCGCCGGGGAACAGTGTCTCGAAGACCCCTACGAACTCACGGGCGACATCGGTGTAGGCCTCGGTGAACACCTGCAAGATCCGGGCGTCGACGTCGGCGACCACCGCGAGGAGATCCTTGCGCGCTGTTTTGACGTCTTCGAGTTGAGTGGAGAGAAATGTGTACCGCTCTTCGAGTGCGGCAAATTCTTCGAGCGCCAGCGGATTGACCTTGCCCAGAGTTGCGAGGTCTTTCTCGGCCCGCTTGGCCCGACGCTCCTGCGTGGCGCGGTCGTACGGAGCGGGCGCCGGAGCGGTGACCTGCTCGCCGCGCGCCTTGGCTTCTTCGTACTCCGCCAACTCGAGAGCCGTCGGCGGCAATTCGACGTCGGGGCCGTACTCCGCGATCAGATCGTCGAGTCCGATTCCGTACTGCTCGAGAATGGACTCTTCCAATTGCTCGATGCGCATTGCTGCCTGTGCCTTGGCAACTTCGTCGCGGTGAACGGCATCGGTCAGCGATGCGAGCTGCCCGTTCAGCGCCTTGACGATCTCTCGAACCTGGTCGAGCTTGGCGACGCATTCGGTACGGGCGCGCGCCAGGTCGTCGCGATGAGCAACCGCTGCCGCCAAGACGGTCTCGAGTTCGCTCACCACTCGCAGACCGGATTCTGCGACTGCCGCAGCCACGGCGGCCGCGTGTGCCCGTGCCCGCAACGCGTGTTCTGCCCGCACTCTCGCCTCGCGTTCGGCGGCTGCCGCGCGGCGCAGCGAATCAGCTTTTCCGCGAACGGATTCGGCGCGTTCCTCGGCAGTGCGTACGGTCAGTCGCGCATCCATTTCGACGATGCGTACTTCCGCGAGCGCTGCCGCCGCCATTTCCCGGTCGGTGGCGGTTGATTCCGGTTCCCCGGCTTCGAGCCCGCCGTTGTCCTCCGCGTGGCGCAGGCGTTCCTCCAGTTCGGTCAGCGCAGTGAGAGATTCGACTCGACGGGCTTCGGCGCGACTGCGGTGCAACGTCAGTCGCTCCGATTCTTCGTGCGCGACGCGCACCGCCTGACCGAGTCGGCCCAACTGTTCGTAGATCGCGGAGATCGCCGCATCGGATTCGTTGAGTGCGGCAAGAGTCTGTTCTGCGGTTTCCTGCCGGATTGCCTGTTCAGACAGGGCGCCGGCCAAAGCTGCATCCAACTCTTCGGCCCGCAATTGTGTCTGCACCAACTCGGCTGCGGATGCGTCGATGGACGCTTGGGTTTCCAGCGTGCTCGGGCGTCGATCGGAACCGCCGACGAACCACCCCCGGCCGTGTAGGTTCCCGGAGCGGTCGACGGCCCGAATCATGCTGTGTTCAGCCACAACTCGTATCGCCTCGTCAAGGGTGTCGACCAAGACCACGTCGCCCAGGAGAGCGTCGAGTCCCGCTCGCAGTTCGTCCGCGCACTCGATGACGTCGACGGCCCGGCGAATGCCAGGACCGAGGTCGACCGGAGCGGACACGTCGTTCGGCCCGTGGACAATCAACGCCGCCTGCCCACCGTCGTGTTCGGCCAATGCCGATACCGCAGATCGTGCGGCGTCACTCGACTGCGCGACAACAGCATCCGCGGCCGGCCCCATCGCAGCGGCAATTGCACTCTCGTAGCCCGGCGTCACCCGAATCATGTCGGCCAGCGCGCCGGTGACGCCGTCGTGGCGCTCCAGAAGCCACCCCGCGCCGTCCTTGCGGGCCAACCCGATCGAGAGCGCTTCGATACGAGCGCTCAGCGACGCGATGCGCTGTCCGCTCGACTTCTCTTCGGCGCGCAACTCGGCAACCCGCGCATCGACGATCGTGAGCGCTTCGACGGCGCGCTCGTGATTGGTGTCGAGACCGACCTCGCCGGCATCGAGGTCACCGATACTTTCCTGCACCGTCTCGAACTCGGCTTCCGCGTCATTCCCGCGGCGTCGGGACTCGTCGATCGATTCGGTGAGCCGCGCAACTTCGGCGTCCGCTGATTCGACGCGCGTTCGTAGGGTGTCTACCTGCCCGGACAGTCGAGCGAGCCCCTCGCGTCGATCGGCCACAGCGCGTACCTCGGCCATGTGTGCCCGTTCCGCTTCTGCCGCAGCGTCTTCCGTGGCTGCCAATTGTTCGCGCGCCGCCTCGGCCGCAGCACGAGCAATCTCGACGCCTTCGATCAACTCGGCTTCCTCAGCCGCCATTCGCTCGGCCCGCGCCTCCATCTCGTCGGGATCCTGGCCACGCACGCCCACCGGTTCGGAGTCGAGGTGACGCGCACGCTCACGTGCGATACGCACCGTGGCGTTGACTCGTTCCGCCAGCGCCGACAACTGGAACCACGTCTGCGCCGCGGCTTCTGCGCCGGGCGTCAGGCGGGCCAGTGCTTGCTCCTGGCGCCCGAGTTCGAGGTTGGCCTCGTCGAGGGCGGCGGCCACCTGATTGTGTTGCTCGCGCGCAGCCTTCTCATCCTGCGCTTGATCCTGCAGGGCATTGCGCCGGGTCACGAGATCATCTGCAGCCAAACGCATCTTGGCATCACGCAGATCTGCCTGCACAGTCTGGGCGCGCCTGGCAACCTCGGCCTGACGTCCGAGTGGTTTGAGTTGGCGTCGCAATTCCGCGGTGAGATCGCTCAGCCGAGCCAGGTTGGCCTGCATGGAATCGAGCTTGCGTACGGCTTTTTCCTTGCGGCGCCGATGCTTCAGGACGCCGGCCGCTTCCTCGATGAATGCGCGGCGATCCTCCGGCCGCGATTCCAGGATCGCGGCGAGCCTGCCCTGGCCGACGATGACGTGCATTTCACGGCCGATTCCGGAGTCGCTGAGTAGTTCCTGGACGTCCATCAACCGGCACGACGAGCCGTTGATCTCGTACTCCCCTGCGCCGTCGCGGAACATACGCCGCGTGATCGACACCTCGGTGTAGTCGATCGGAAGAGCGCCATCGGAATTGTCGATGGTCAAGGTCACTTCGGCGCGGCCGAGCGGTGCGCGGCCGGAGGTTCCGGCAAAGATGACGTCTTCCATCTTTCCGCCGCGTAACGCCTTGGCGCCCTGCTCTCCCATGACCCAGGACAGCGCGTCGACGACATTCGATTTTCCGGAACCGTTAGGGCCGACCACGCAGGTGATGCCGGGTTCGAATCGTAGAGTCGTTGCCGACGCAAAAGACTTGAAGCCTTTGAGCGTCAGACTCTTGAGATGCATGCGGAGAACTTTACCGTCATCGCGGTCAGCGTTCGACGAACCCGGACATCTCTCCCCGCGCGGCGTCCCAACTGTCGACAACCAGGTCGACAGTTCCCGGCGTGGTGCCCGAGCGCAACGACTCCAGCAACCTTTCGAGCGACTCCCGATCACCCTCCGCGACAACGAGTACTCGGCCGTCGCGCTGATTCGACGCGTACCCCACCAATCCCAATTCCAACGCGCGCGCCCGGGTCCACCACCGGAACCCGACGCCTTGGACAAAGCCGTGTACCCACGCTGTCAACCGCACCGGCTCACTCATGACACACCGCCGACCCGATCGAGCTTGTGCACGTCACCCAGGAAACTGGTGGTGTACAGCGCATTCGGATCCCACCCCGGTCCGGCGCCGAACTTCACCGCCGAGGTCAACGGCAAACCGGAAGCAATCTCACACGAGGTGCCCCACTCCGGATCAACACGCACAACCTTGCCACCGGCGTTGAACGCCACGTACAGCGCTCCGTCCGGTCCGACAGTCAAATCGTCGGCCATGTTCGCGGGACCGAACCCTGGCAACGCAATAGTCCGCACAGTTCCACCCAGATCGTCGGCGTTCAGAATGTGAATTGCGGTGGTGAGGTCGAATGTTGTTGTCACAAAAATATTCTGCCCCGATCGAGCCAACCCGTCGACGGTTCCGAGATCCTCGCGCACCACCGTCGCCGAACCGTCACTGCCGATCACGGTCAGTCCGGGTTGTGTCAATGTACGCGTCGTCAGGAACCGATTGCCGTCCAGCGGCACAAGGCCGTTGGGCATCACCAACCCGTCGGCAATCGTCGTCACCGACCCGTCCCCGACGTCGACTCTGCCCAAAGTTCCGTCCGCGAGCCCGAACAGTCCTGAGACTGCAGTGTTTCCGGTGGTGAAGTACACGGCGCCGTCTTGGGCAACCAGCCCACCCGGCCCGTTCACGTTGCTCACCAGAGTCTTTCGGCTTCCGTCCGGCGCCACGGTGAGCAGCGCTCCCGGGCCGACGGGAGCCGACTGCGACAACACCATCGACCCGGCCCTGTCGAATTCCAGGTTTTCGAGCATTCCCGCACCGGAGGTCACGAGCGTCGACCTCCACTCACCACAACCGTCGCCGGCCCCAGTGGACTCCGCTGCCGCCGGAGTGGACACTGCTACAGCACAACCCAGTACCAGCGCAGCGACAACACTGCCGGCGCGCAGCATCAGGCGTCCGTGTCGATGGTCAACGTGACCTTGGTGCCGGCTTTGAGGGTGCGCCCCACAGTGCAGACCTTGTCGACGGATCGTTCGATCAGCGTGATCAACCGCTGTTGGGCGTCGGCGTCGAGTTCACTGAGGTCGAGTTCGAGAACCTCGTCCAGTTGCGGGTACACCTCGTTCTCACGATCCGCGGTTCCCGACACTCGAATGGTCGCGTCGTAGTTGTCACCGAGACGGCGCGAAATCGGGAAGTCCGAACTCATTCCCGAGCAGGCTGCCAAAGCGATCTTGAGAAGTTCCCCCGGTGTGAAAACACCCGGTACCGATTCCGATCCGATGAGGACTTCGGCGCCCCGCGAACTCTTGCCGGTGTAGAGGCGGGTGCCGGTACGTTCGACCCAGAGTTCGGTGTGTGCCGGTGCGTTGTCAGCGATCTGTTCAGCCATGCCGCAATCTTGCCACCCTTCTGCAGTGGCGAGTGCGACGACCTACGCTACGTTTCGCCGCGATCTGGGTGCCGGTTGGCAGCGCGGGCAACTGAACGACGATCGATTCATGAACTTCTCACGCCGAATGGGCGCACCACACCGCGGGCACGGCAAATTTTCCTGCCCGTACGCCGAGAGTGAGCGATCGAAGTAGCCGGATTCGCCGTTCACGTTGACGTACAACGCGTCGAAGGACGTGCCGCCCTGCTCGAGCGCCTCACCCATGACACTGCGGGCCGCCGTCACGAGCTCACGCAGCTTGGGCTTTGTCAGGGTTTCGGCGATTCTGTTGCCGTGAACCTTTGCCCGCCACAATGATTCGTCGGCATAAATGTTGCCGATACCGGAGACCACGGTTTGATCGAGCAGTGCACGTTTGATTTCGGTGTGCTTGCCGCGCAGAACGCTCACCACCGATTCGAGATCGAATGCCTCGTCCATCGGGTCACGTGCGATGTGTGCGACCGACTCCGGCAACAGCGTCCCGTCCACCTCGACCAACGGCGAAATCGACCAGCCACCGAAGGTGCGCTGATCGACAAACCGAAGATCGGCTCCGGAATCGAGAGCCAGTCGGATACGAAGGTGCTTTTCCCAGTCCACAGTGGGCGGCTGAACGAGCATCTGACCGCTCATCCCGAGGTGAACCACTACACCGACACCGGCAGGTTCCAGAACCAGCCACAGGTATTTGCCGCGGCGCTCGGCCGAGGCGATGGTCTGTCCGGTCAACTGCCCGATCAGGTCGTCCGACCCGAGAACGTGGCGGCGAATAGCGCGGGGATGGAGAACTTCGACAGCCTCGATCGCCGCACCTACAGCGTGAGACTGTAGGCCGCGGCGAACGACTTCGACTTCGGGAAGTTCAGGCAAGAGAAGAACTCAGCCGGCAAGATCGACAGGAGCATCGGCTACAGCAGCGCCCTCGGAAGCCTTCTCCGACATCGCTTTCCATGCCGTACTTGCTGCCTTCTGCTCGGCTTCCTTCTTGGACCGACCGACACCGACACCCAAGGGATTGCCGCTGATAAGCACAGTGGCGGTGAATTCCTTGTCGTGATCGGGGCCGGTAGCCGTGATCTCGTACACGGGAACACCGGCACTGTGTTCTGCGGTCAACTCCTGCAGACTCGTCTTCCAGTCCAAACCGGCACCCAGAAGCGGAGCACGGGTCAGAAGGTCGTCGAACAGGTCGAGGACCACACGGCGCGCGGTATCGATTCCGTGCTGCAAGTGGATGGCGCCAAGAATGGATTCCATACCGTCGGCGAGGATGGACGGCTTGTCACGGCCACCCGTCATTTCCTCGCCCTTGCCCAGAAGCAGATGCGCTCCGAGTCCACCTTCACCCAAAGTCCGCGCAACCTCGGCCAGAGCGTGCATGTTGACTACGCTCGCACGAATCTTGGCGAGGTCACCTTCGGACTTGGCCGGGTGTGACAGGTAAAGATTTTCGGTAACAGTGAGACCGAGAACGGAATCCCCGAGGAACTCGAGGCGCTCGTTTGTCGGCAGTCCACCGTTCTCGTATGCATACGAGCGGTGGGTGAGAGCCAGCGTCAAGAGGCCAGGCTCTATATCGACGCCGATAGCGGCGAGGAGCGTGTCGTGATTGCCCTCGCCGCCAACGGCTGAAACTGTATTGTCGCTCGTCATAGTCTTTCTCCGTGGAGAACTAGACAGCAGCGGTTACCTGGCGGCCCTTGTACGTACCGCAGGACGGGCACGCGATGTGGGGCAAGGTCTGCTCGCCACAGCCACGGTTGGGGCAGGTAACGAGGGTGGGCACAGTGGTCTTCCACTGGCTACGACGCGACCGCGTGTTGGATCGCGACATTTTGCGCTTGGGGACAGCCACTTCTACTTCTCCTCGGCTTCGGTGATCACAAGATTTTCACTGGTGTTTGATTCCACGCCAAATTTGGCCGCGAGACCAGCCCAGCGAGGATCAAGTATGTCATGCCCATGCCCAGATTCCGCAATCGCCAGGCGAATGCCACATTCTGAGCACAATCCCAGGCAATCGTCACTGCACAAAGGCTGGAGCGGAAGCGCCAGTCCGACTGCATCGACGATGACCGGTTCCAGATCGATTTCTTCGTCTTCGACCTGGTAGACCTCGCCCTCTTCGGTTGTCTCCTCGGTGACGCTGTCCGGGTAAGCGAACAACTCCGTGAGATAGACGTCCACAACGCTCGTGAACGGCTCGAGACACCGCGAGCACTCACCCGTAGTGGGTGCGTGCACGGTACCGGTGACGAGAACGCCCTCGGATACCGCTTCCATACGAAGATCGAGATCTATGTCCGAACCTGCTTCGATCGCGATGAGATCGAGACCGATGCGATTCGGCGACTGGATCGTTCTCTCGACAGTGCGCATCGACCCTGGACGCCGACCTAACTTGACGGTGTCCAGCAAGAATCCCGCATCAGTTGACTGATGCGATGAATGACGACGATGCGTTGACAAAGAGAACTCACCTAACTGTTGAAACTGGATGGGCAACCACCCCACAATACCCGACAGTGCACAGCAGGCCCAATCCGGTGAAGGACCCTATCGGCGACGCTCCTGGCGGCGATCGTCGTCGAGGTAGTCGGGCACACCCGAACCCGTCCGCAATTGCTGACGACCGCGTCCGACGGATCGAACAGTCCCGTTGAGGAACTCCTCGAACTCGGCAAGTTTGGTGTCGACGTACAGATCACACTCCGAGCGCATCCGATCGGATTCCGCGTGCGCGGCGTCGATCACCCGAGCCGACTCGGCGCGCGCGGTCTGGACGACCTCGGTCTGGGAAACCAGACGTGCCTGCTCCTCGGCTCCGTCGGAAACCGAGCGGTCGTACGACGCCTTGCCTGCTTCGATCATGCGATCGGACTCGTCGCGCGCGCGAGCAGTGACGGCGTCGTACTCGCGTCGACCGTCGGTGACCGTGCGCTCGGCTTCAGCCTCGGCATCGGCGACCAACTGATCGGCGTGAGCGCTGGCCTCGGCGACCATGCGGTCCGCCTGAGCCTTGGCGTCGGACAGGATGCGATCGGCGTCGTCGCGGGCATTCTCGACCGTCGACGTTGCTTCCGCGTTGGCACTGCTGACGGTTTTGTCCGCCGTGGAACGCGCGTCCGAGACCAACTTGTCACGATGGTCGAGGACGTCCTGGGCGTCGTCCAGCTCACTCGGAATAGCGTCACGGACGTCGTCGAGCAGTTCGAGCACGTCGCCGCGTGGGACGACGCACCCGGCAGTCATCGGAACGCCTCGTGCCTCTTCGACAATCGCGACCAGTTCGTCAAGCGCCTCGAATACCCGGTACACAAGCAACCCCAATCTTCACCGGCCAACTATCGGCCCACATCGTCACCGATCCACCTGGATCTGCGCCCGTTCCTTGTCGACAAGTTTGCCGGAAGATCGGCCCACCAGGTGCGTCTGGGGGCGGTGTGTCGGGTATCAGCTGTTTTCGGCTGCCCGTTCAGCGATGCGGTCGAGCAATCGGGCATGCACTTTTGCGGGCAACATGTCAGCGACATCACCACCGAAGGTGGCAACTTCCTTGACCAGCGAGCTGGACAGGTAGCTGTAGGTGGGGTTGGTTGCGACGAACAACGTGTCGACACCGCTGAGCTTCTTGTTCATCTGCGCCATCTGCAGTTCGTAGTCGAAGTCGTTGGCGCCGCGCAGACCCTTGACGATCGCGGTGATGCCCTCCTGCTTCGCGTAGTCGACCAGAAGCCCGTGCCATGACGTCACTCGAACGTTGGGCAGGTGGCTCGTCGCGTCTTCGAGCATCTCGATACGCTCGTCGACGGTGAACATTCCGCGCTTGTTCTTGTTGATCATCACGGTGACCACGACCTCGTCGAATTGCGCAGCAACTCTTCCGATTACGTCGAGGTGACCATTGGTCACAGGGTCGAAGGATCCGGGGCAAACGGCGCCAGTCATGAGTCCAGACCGTAGCAGGTTGCGAGTTCGATCCTGGCCTCGCCGTACTTCTTCGCCTTGACGGGTTCGAACCCGTGCGGCCAGACGGTCTCCGGTGATCGGGACGACCGCTCGAGAACGACGATCGTGCCCTCCCCCACCCACTTGTTTGTCTGAAGGTGTTGGAGGATGGACACCACCGCGTCGTCGGTCACCGCGTACGGCGGGTCTGCGATGACGATGTCGTATTCACGAGCACTCGGACCGGAGACGACCGCAGCGACCGGCGCTGCCCGTAGGACCGCGCCAGGCAGCCCGACAACACCGATGTTGTCCTTGATCACTGCTGCTGCCTTTGCGTCGGACTCGACGAGCATCACGTGCTCCGCACCGCGGGAGAGTGCTTCGAGGCCAAGGGCTCCGGAACCGGCAAACAGGTCGAGGACAGCACAGCCGTCGAGGTCGATACGCGCTTCGAGCGCACTGAAAAGTGCCTCGCGGACCCGGTCCGAGGTGGGCCGGGTTCCGCTCGGCGGGACTCGCAGGCGGCGACCGCCTGCGAGTCCCGAGATAATGCGTGTCACTCTGCGGCGCTCTCCCCGGTGGAGACGACAACGAGGAGGTCGCCGCCTTCGACTTGCTGGACTGCGCTGATCGCGATGCGGGAGACGATGCCGCCGCGCGGTGAGGTGATCGCCGCTTCCATCTTCATTGCTTCGATGGTGGCGACGGTGTCACCGGCCTCGATCTTCTGGCCTTCCTTCACCGCGAGCGTCACGACGCCCGCGAACGGTGCGGCCACGTGACCTGGGTTGTTCTTGTCGGCCTTCTCCGCCACGGGCACATCGCTGGCGATGGACCGGTCCCGGATGGAGACCGGACGCAACTGTCCGTTGAGAATGCACATCACGGTGCGGTAGCCGCGCTCGTCGGGTTCGGAGATCGCTTCGAGTCCGATGATCAACTGCACACCCGGTGTGAGTTCGACGCGATGTTCTTCGCCGCGGCGCAGGCCGTAGAAGAACTGGTTCGCCGAGAGCCGCGAGGTGTCTCCGTACTTGTCGCGGTGCTCGAGGAATTCCTTGGTCGGGCCGGGGAACAGTAGACGGTTCAGCGCGCCCTGACGGTCCTTCGACGAGCCTTCGAGCAGCGCCTCGTCTGCAGCGGAGAGCGGCGTCTCCGGCTTCGCGGGGCCGCGGCCCTCGAGTGCCTTGCTGCGGAACGGTTCCGGCCAGCCGCCGGGCGGGGTGCCCAGTTCACCGCGTAGGAAGCCGACAACCGAGTCGGGGATGTCGAACTTGGCCGGGTCGGCGGCAAATTCCTCCGACGGAACACGGGCACCGACGAGGTGCAGGGCGAGGTCGCCGACAACCTTCGACGACGGTGTCACCTTCACCAGATGCCCGAGCATGCGGTCGGCGTCGGCGTACTTGGCTTCGACTTCTTCGAAGCGGTCACCGAGGCCCAGAGCCACAGCCTGAGTGCGCAGGTTCGAGAGTTGGCCGCCGGGGATCTCGTGCGTGTAGACGCGCCCGGTCGGAGACGGAAGCCCGGACTCGAACGGCGCGTACACCTTTCGCAGTGCCTCCCAGTACGGCTCTAGGTCGCACACGTTCTGCAGATTCAGTCCGGTGTCGAACTCCGAGTGCGCAGCAGCAGCCACGATGGCCGACAGCGCGGGCTGGCTGGTGGTGCCGGCCAGAGCCGCCGAAGCACCGTCGACGGCGTCGGCGCCCGCCTGCCAGGCGGCGAAGTACGTTGCCAACTGTCCGCCGGGGGTGTCATGCGTGTGCACGTGCACCGGCAGATCGAAGTTGGAGCGCAACGCGGTCACGAGCTTGGTCGCGGCCGGGGCGCGGAGCAGTCCGGCCATGTCCTTGATCGCCAGGACGTGTGCGCCGGCATTGACGATTTCCTCGGCCAGCTTCAAGTAGTAGTCGAGGGTGTAGAGCGTTTCGTTCGGATCCGACAGGTCGCCGGTGTAGCTCAGCGCAACCTCGGCGAGGGCCGTACCGGTCTCGCGGACCGCGTCGATGGCCGGCCGCATCTGGTCGACGTTGTTGAGCGCGTCGAAGATTCGGAAAATGTCGATACCGGTGTCGGTGGCTTCCTGCACGAAGGCGCGGGTGACCTTTTCCGGATACGGCGTGTAGCCCACCGTGTTTCGGCCACGCAGCAGCATCTGCAGGTTGATGTTCGGGATCGCTTCGCGCAGTGCGGCGAGCCGGTACCACGGGTCCTCGTGCAGGAAGCGAAGTCCCACATCGTATGTCGCGCCGCCCCACGCTTCGATGGAGAGCAGCTCCGGCGTCAACCGGGCAACGTGACCGGCGACGTCGAGCAGGCCGCTGGTACGGACGCGGGTCGCCAACAGCGACTGGTGTGCGTCACGGAACGTGGTGTCGGTGACCGCAACAGCCTTCTGCTCACGCAGCGCCTTCGCGAATCCTTCCGGACCGAGTTCGAGCAACCGCTGGCGGCTACCGGCCGGCGGCGGAGTCGAGAGATCGATCTTGGGGAGCTTGTCCTGCGGGTACACCGCGGAAGGACGTTCGCCGTGCGGCTTGTTGACCGTGACGTCGGCGAGGTACGTGAGGATCTTGGTACCGCGGTCCGCCGAGGAGCGCTGCGTCAACAGATGGGGACGTTCCTCGATGAACGAGGTCGTGACCCGCCCGGCCTTGAAGTCCGGATCGTCGAGAACTGCTTGCAGGAACGGGATATTCGTCGAGACGCCGCGGATACGGAACTCCGTGACCGCGCGACGCGCACGCGCCACGGCAGCCTCGAGGTCGCGTCCACGGCAGGTGAGCTTGACCAGCATCGAGTCGAAGTACGCGCCGACCTCGGCACCGAGAGTTGCGCCGCCGTCGAGACGGATACCGGCACCACCCGGGGTGCGGTACGCGGTGATCCGGCCCGTGTCGGGGCGGAACCCGTTGGCGGGGTCCTCGGTGGTGATGCGGCACTGCAGCGCCGCGCCGCGCAGCTTGATCGAGTCCTGCGTCAGACCCAAGTCGTCGAGGGTGGAACCGGACGCGATCAGGAGCTGCGACTGAACGAGGTCGACATCGGTGACCTCTTCGGTGACCGTGTGCTCCACCTGGATTCGCGGATTCATCTCGATGAAGACGTGATTGCCACGGGTGTCGAGAAGGAACTCCACCGTGCCGGCGCATGTGTAACCGATCTGCTTCGCGAAAGCCACGGCATCGGCGCAGATCTTGGCCCGCAACTCCTCCGACAGATTCGGGGCCGGGGCGAGTTCGATCACCTTCTGGTGGCGACGCTGCAACGAGCAGTCGCGCTCGAACAGGTGAATAACATTGCCGTGCTCGTCGGCGAGGATCTGGACTTCGATGTGGCGGGGATCGATGACAGCCTGCTCGAGGAACACCGTCGGATCACCGAAGGCGGATTCCGCTTCACGCGCCGCGGCTTCGATGGATTCCTTGAGCAGTGATCGCTCGGCTACGCGGCGCATACCGCGGCCACCACCACCGGCGACGGCTTTCACGAAGATCGGGAACGTCATGTCCTCGGCTGCCGCGAGCAACTCGTCGATATCCGACGACGGCTCCGACGACGCCAGCACCGGCAGACCCGCAGCCTTCGCTGCGGCAATCGCCCGCGCCTTGTTACCGGTCAGCTCGAGGATCTCCGCGGACGGGCCGACGAACTTGATGCCCGCCTCCGCACACGCAGCCGACAGATCCGGATTCTCGGACAGGAACCCGTAACCGGGGTAGATCGCGTCAGCGCCGGCATTTTGTGCCGCGGCCACGATCTCCTCCACCGACAGGTACGCCCGAACCGGGTGCCCCTTCTCCCCGATCTGATAACTCTCGTCAGACTTCAGGCGGTGGATCGAGTTCCGATCCTCGTACGGGAACACCGCGACAGTTCCAGCACCTAGTTCGTAGGCGGCGCGGAAGGCGCGGATCGCAATTTCGCCGCGGTTGGCGACGAGCACTTTGGAGAACATGGGGAAAAACTACCGCGAATTCCGTGTGTACAAGCACGCGGCGTCCCACATCGTAGACTGAATCGAGAAACAAACCCGATGGTCCTGCCGCTATTCGTATTCAGTTTGCCGTCATACTTCTCACGATTTCTCGAGGTATTCGATCCGATCGGAGTCAAGAGCGGCGCTCACCATCGACGCAAGTGCGGGGTGCTGGGCGAGCGTCGGGTCGCGTTCGACAACTCCGGTCGCGAAGTCTCGCGCGGATTCGAGAATGTCGCCGTGCGCGATGAGTGAGAGCAGCCGCAGATTGGACGTGGTGCCGGATTGGGCCGCTCCGAGGATGTCTCCCTCACGTCGTGTCGCGAGATCGAGTTGTGCCAGTTCGAAACCGTCATTGGTGGCGGCAACGGCAGAGAGCCGCTCGTACGCCGGTCCACCTGGGTTGCTTCCCGTCACCAGAATGCACAGCCCTTGGTGCTTTCCTCTGCCGACACGGCCACGCAGCTGATGGAGCTGACTGACGCCGAACCGCTCCGCGTCGACGATCACCATGACCGTCGCGTTCGGCACGTCCACACCGACCTCCACGACGGTGGTGCAGACGAGCACATCGATGTCGCCGACGTTGAACGCGCTCATGACCACGTCTTTCTCATCTGACGGCAGGCGACCGTGCAGGAGGCCGACGCGCAGCTCGGAAAGCGGACCGCTCGACAACTCCTCGAAGACGTCGACTGCCGACTTCGTTTCGGGTTGCTTCTCCTCGGTGAACTGGTCCTCGCCAGCGGCAGGCTCGCCGTCACCGATCCGGGAGCACACGACGTAGGCCTGACGCCCGTCTGCGACGTCCTCGCGAATTCGTGCCCACGCCCGATCCACCCAGGCGGGCTTCTGCTTTGCCGGCACAACGCTGCTCTTGATCGGGCTACGCCCACGAGGCAATTCGCGCAGGGTGGACACTTCCAGATCGCCGAGCACCGTCATGGCAATGGTGCGCGGAATGGGAGTAGCAGTCATGACCAGCAGGTGGGGGCTCAGGCCGTCGCGAGCACGCGAGCGGAGGTGATCTCGTTGCTCCACCCCGAACCTGTGCTGCTCGTCGACCACAACCATGCCGAGGTTGAAGAACTCGACACTGTCCTGGATGAGCGCGTGGGTACCGATGACAATTCCCGCATCACCGGTCACCGCGTCGAGAAGCGCGGCACGTTTTGCGGCAACCGGAAGTGAACCGGTGAGCAAGGCGATACGAGTGGAGTGCTCGGCCGAGCCCAGCTCTCCCCCGGTTGCGAGCGGCCCCATCATCGCGCGCAGGGATCGGGCATGCTGATTGGCCAGCACCTCGGTAGGCGCGAGTAGTGCACATTGATATCCCGCGTCAACCGCTTGCAGCATCGCCCGAAGCGCCACGATGGTCTTACCCGAGCCCACCTCACCTTGAAGGAGTCTGCTCATGGGGTGAGTCTGCGAGAGATCGGCCGCGATTTCCGCGGCGACGGCTTGCTGCCCTTCCGTCAGGGTGAACGGCAACATCGCCTCGAACTGCTCGGCGATACCGCCTGTGACAGGCACGCACGCCGGCGCCACCCGCTCGGAATTGTCGTGACGTCGCATCGCCAGAACCAACTGCAAAGACAGCGCCTCGTCGAACCGCAATCGCTCGCGGGAACGTTCTATGTCGTCCTTGGTATCAGGCAGATGCACCGTCCTCAGTGCCTCGTCCAGCCCGACAAAATGATGTTCGGCGAGAGTCTCGGCCGGAAGTGGTTCGGGAACCGGATCAAGCTGATCGAGAACTTGTCGGACGCACCGCATGATCGTCCAGCTCTCCACCTCGCGCGTCGCCGGATACAGCGGGATGAACTCACGCTCGAAAATCGAGTAGTCGAGTTCGGCGCCCGGCCCCGAACTGGCACGGGCCAGCCCCGCGAGATCGCCGGCCCCTTTGACGGCTTTCAAAGGAACCACCGAATCTTCTTCCCCGGCACGGGGTTCCGGAAGGATCAGATAACTGGGGTGCGTCAAACTCCACTTGTTCCGGAAGTACTTGACTGTGCCCGAGAACATCGCCCGCACGCCGGGCTTGATGGCGTGCTTCACCTTGTACGGATTGAAGAAGGTGACGTCGACGGTCTGTGTGTCCGTCGTGAGCGAGACCTTGAGCATCTGCCCCGTCCGGGACTTCATATTCACCACGCTCGCGGACGCCACCCGCGCAATGATCGTGATGTGCTCGCCCTCCGGGGGCTCTTTGTCGGCAAGTTCCTTACCGGCCGACGCGTACCGGTGAGGATAGTGGCGCAGGAGATCCTCGACCGTGCGTATCTCGAAGGCCTCGGCCAACGCGTCCGCGGTCTTCTTTCCCAGAAGCCGATCCAAGTTGTCGGCGAGCGTTGCCATGTCAGTTTCCTCGCAGATCGAAAAGCAGCAGATCGAAAAGCACAGCTATTCGTATATCAGTAGCCGCCGACACAAAAACTCCCGACACGATCACCCCGGCGACCGCTCACTCAACGCCCAGCTGAAACAGATCCCCCGGCTGACCGCCCTGATAGATCAGCACGTCGACGCCTGGGTAGGTGCTGATGACATGTGCTTCCATCCGCTCGGCCAAGCCGTCGGCGGCGTCGGCGCCCATGAGAAGTGTGACCAATTCGCCACCAGATCCCAGCGCAAGATCGATCAACCGCGCTGCCGACGCCTCGACGTCCGGTCCGATGACCACCACCTCGTGGCCCATCAATCCGATGGCGTCGCCCGGGTCGCAGGTTCCGACAAACGTCAGCGACCGTTCCACCGCGATCCGCAGAGACCCCCACCGAGTTGCCGCAGCCGACTCGGACATGGTGAACCCGTCGTCGGCGACGTTGCGACTTCCGTCGTGGACCGCGAGTGCTGCCAACCCCTGAACCATCGAGGATGTCGAGAGCAGCAGCACCTGATGCAGGGGATCTCGGGCCGCGGCACTGACCGCAACCAATTCCTGAGCGCTCAGCGCGCCGTTCGGCAGCACCAGCACCTCGGTGCGATCCATGGTGCGGATATGGCCGAGCAACTGTGCGCGGGTCACCGGCGCTTCGTCGCACCGCAGTACCGAGGCACCTTCACTCTCGAACAGTGCCGCGGCGCCGTCCCCCGCCACAACGGCGAGTACACCACGCGCATCGTGGCCCTGAAACTGCATCTCCTGACGGGCGACCAACTGATCACGTTCGTCGACGAGGAAACTGCTGATCCGAATCCCGTGCACGCGGCCGGCTTCGAGGCCGGCCTCGACTGCGGCGCCCGCATCACAGCAATGCACGTGAACCGACCAGCCACCGAATCCGTCACTGACGATCACTATCGAGTCGCCGAGCACCGCCAACCGGGTGCGGAGCGCCGCCATCAGATCCTCATCCGATTCGTCGACGAGGTACATCACCTCGAAGTCCTGCGCCGAATCGTCGCCACATTCGAGCGGACCCGATTTCCGGTCCCAGTCATGGTCGCGTCTGCTGACCTCCGCAATGAGACCGCGGCTTCGTCCGGCACCCAGTTCCGCCCGATCCGGTGAGTGCCCGGACACGGACTCGACCAGAGCGTCCAAAATCACCAGCAAGCCCAGTCCGCCCGCATCCACGACGCCCGCCGAGGCCAGCACGTCGAGTTGCTGCGGTGTCTTGACCAGGGCCCTCGCGGCCGCATCTGCCGCGGCGAGCGCAACAGACTGGAGGTCAACGCCGACGCACTGCGCCGCCGCTTCACCGGACGCTCGGAGAACGGTCACGATGGTGCCCTCGACCAAGTCCGTCACCGCGCGCGACGCAAGCTCGGTACCCGTCTGCAGCGCTTCCGCAAGATCGAGTCCGTTGATCCGCTCACCGCGCACCGTCTCGGCAATCCCACGAATCACCTGGGACAGGATGACGCCGGAATTGCCGCGGGCTCCTGCCACGGCGCCCCGCGCCAGCGCATTGGCGGTGCGGGTAGCGCTGGTGACGTCGCCGCCGAGCGCTTCGGCCGAATCGAGCGCGGCACGCATCGTGAACAGCAGATTTGTGCCGGTGTCGGAATCAGGGATGGGAAAGACGTTGAGGCTGTTGATCTCTCCGCGCCGCTCCTCGAGGCAATCGACCGAGCGTCGCGCCCACCGGCGCAGCAGGAGACCGTCGGCCGTCCCGTCCGTTCTCTGGTGGTGCGCGTCCCCCACTGGCAATTCCCCTCTGCGGAAACGTCCCCTCCTCGGGGACGGAAACGAATGCTGTCGAGGGTAGTCGGGCACACTCCGTAATCACCGGTTTGCAGGCCGGTTTGGTCAATCCACCGGTCAACAGTTACTGTTACACGGTTGCCTCGAACGGGCTACACCAAATATTGCTGCAAACAGTGCACTCCGGTGCATCGTCTACAACAGTGTTCTGTGTTGTCACGCTCGACTGCACCGTAAGCGGTCGGAGACCGATTCGGTATCGCAAGATCCACAGCGTATATTCGAATTGTCATTCTGGCCGTCCTACTGTGTAGGGTGACCACTTCAATATTCATTTCTAACAAGGAGTTCGCGACTATGGCTGCCGTCTGCGACGTATGCGCCAAGGGGCCCGGCTTCGGTAAGTCGGTCTCGCACTCGCACCGGCGTACCAATCGTCGCTGGAACCCGAACATTCAGTCTGTTCGTACCGAGGTTGCCCCGGGTAACACCCGTAAGGTCAACGTGTGCACCTCCTGCCTGAAGGCAGGCAAGGTCGCTCGGGGCTGATTGCCCGAGCACAACGATTGCAAGCTCTGCCCCCGACACTTCGGTGTCGGGGGCAGAGCTGTTTTTGTCGTGCCTTTTGTTGTGCCTGTGCCGGGGTCCCTCCTGTGACGACCCGGACACCTGACCCGTAATGTGCGTGAGGTGACTTCCATCGATGACCTCAGCAAAGTAACGCTCGAAGAAGGCGTACTCCGCATCACCATTTCCACCGCCGCCAACGGCACCTCCCTCGACGACGAAGGGATGATCCAGGGTGCAGTGGCCCTGGAATCGTTCGGCGACGACATCGGCAGCATTCTCCTGGTCGGTGAAGGCCCCAACTTCTGTGCGGGCGGTAACGTCCGGGCCTTCGCGTCAGCGCCGGATCGCGGCGAGTACGTCGAAGGAGTTGCCCAGAATCTCCACACCTTCGTGCGTGCTCTGGATGCGGCATCGGTTCCCGTGGTCGCCGGAATTCACGGTTGGGCAGCGGGGGCCGGCATGAGCCTGGTCTGCCTTGCCGACATCGCCATCGGCGGCACCAGCACCAAACTTCGCCCCGCGTACCCTTCCATCGGATTCACGCCGGACGGTGGGATGTCCTGGTCACTCCCCCGCATCGTCGGCGCGGGACGGGCTCGCGAAATCCTTCTGAGCGATTCCGTTATCGGCGGCGACGAAGCTGTTCGCCTCGGCATTCTCACCCGCCTCGTCGGTGACGACGAGGTTCAGGAAGAGGCGGCCCGTCTCGCTCGCACGCTTGCGCACGGACCGAGTTCGTCGTACGCCGGCATCAAGGCACTGTTGCGCTCGTCACGAACCAACACGCTCTCCGAACAACTCGACGCCGAAGCAGCGTCCATCAAGACTGCCGCCAATAGTCCCGTCGGCCGGGAGGGCGTCGACGCGTTTGTCGAGAAGCGACGCCCCGATTTTGTAGCTGCCAAGCAGGCTTGATTCGGCTCGCGTGACCGAACCGCTCTCACCAGAGTGGTTCGGTCACGCTCGCGGTTGATCCCAGATCCCAGTCGACCGGCGTGGCCCCCATGTCCGTCAGAAGTTGGTTTGCCCGGCTGAACGGACGTGAACCGAAGAACCCACGCGACGCCGAAAGTGGTGACGGGTGCGCAGATTCGATGATGGGGGTATCCCCTAGTAGCGGGGTCAGCGTCGCGGCGTCGCGACCCCACAGAATGGCAACCATCGGGGCAGATCGAGCCACCAGAGCGCGAATTGCCTGTTCGGTCACAGGTTCCCAACCCTTTTTCCGATGTGACGCCGCTGCCCCTGGCGCTACGGTCAGTACCCGATTGAGCAGCAACACACCTTGATTCGACCACGGTGTCAGGTCACCGTCATCGGGAATCGGCAAACCGAGATCTTGGTGATATTCCTTGTAGATGTTGACCAGACTGCGGGGAACGGGTCGAACATCAGGGGCAACCGAAAAGCTCAGACCCACCGCATGACCGGGGGTCGGATACGGATCCTGTCCGACGATAAGCACTTTGACGTCCTCGAACGGATTCGTGAATGCGCGCAGCACATTCTCGCGCGCAGGCAGAAACTCGCGGCCTGCTGCGATCTCGTTGTCGAGAAACTGCTGCATCAGAGCGATCTGCTCCGAAACCGGTTCCAGCGCTGTGGCCCAGCCGGATTCGATGTGGGTGTCCATCAGTCGAGCCTGCGAAGCGCGTCACGGTAGTGCGCGGCATTGGCGGAGTAGTTCGCGACATTCGCTTCGAGATGACCGAGCGGAACTTCGTAGCCTTCGCGAATCTTGGCGGGCACCCCCAAAGCCATGCTGCGCGGTGGCACTACGAATCCGCGCGCGATCACGGCGCCGGCTCCGACTATCGACCCAGCCCCGATCACCGAACCGTTGAGCACGATCGACCCGGATGCGATCAAGCACCCTTCTTCGATCGTGGAACCCTCGATATGCGCGTTATGACCCACAACACAGCCCGCACCGATAATCGTGGGTTCGGTAACCGTGCAATGAATCACGGTGCCGTCCTGAATGTTCGATCCAACACCCACCGAGATGGTCCCGTAGTCACCACGCAGTACGGCCTGCGGCCAGATCGACGTTCCCGCAGCGAGGCTCACGTTGCCGATCACCACCGCGTCCGGGTGTACGTACGCGTCCGGATGAATATCCGGAACCTTGTCTCCTAGTGCATAAACAGCCATGAGGAGAACCTATACCGCGGTGGTGCCCGTGGCCGAAAAGCTGTGCCAGCCGCCGCCGGATTCACGCAGTTCTCCATCCACAACAACTCCGGCGCCGGCAACGACCTCCCCAATGGCCGTCCACCCCGACGGCAGGTCTTCACCGGCTGCAAAGGTCGCGGCAAAACCGTGATCTTCGCCACCGGAGAGAATCCACTCCAGCGGATCGAGTTTCAGAGCGGCTGCAGCTTTCGGTACGTCGGCCGACGTCGGCACAGCACCCGAATCGATGCGGACCTGGACTCCTGACGCAGACGCGAGGTGGCGAAGATCAGCGACAACCCCGTCCGAGATGTCGGTCATGGAGTGAGCAGTATCGGCCGCTGCCCATGCGGACTCGTACGGCGGGACCGGAACACGATGGAGGGCGAGAAGATCCGGGAACGATCGATCGCCGGCGAGCAGCAGCGCCAAACCCGCTGCCGAACAACCGAACAATCCGGCGACGGCAACACGGTCGCCCACCTGGGCGCCGGCCCGCGTGACTGCCCGCCGCCCACCCAGATCTCCGAGTACCGTCACGGAGACAACAATGTCCTGCGACTGCACCAGATCCCCGCCGACAATGCCCGCACCCAGATCCGTTGCGGCATCCCAGATTCCGGCGGAGATTTCGTCCATGACGTCGATCGGAGTCGACGGTGGGCAGCCCAATGACACGGTGAAGGCGCTCGGCCGCGCACCCATCGACACGATGTCGGCAGCATTCTGTGCCACCGCTTTACGTCCCACGTCGCGCGGCGGCGACCAGTCCAGCCGAAAATGCCTTCCCTCGACCAGCATGTCCGAGGAAATGACAACCCGGCCGTCGGGTGCGGTGACGATCGCCGCGTCGTCACCGGGACCCAACTCCGTCGTCAGCGGTTGAATACGACCGACAAGGGAGCGGGCAATCACGTCGAACTCCCCCACCTGCGCAACCGTGCGGGGCGATGAAGATGCCTGTTCGTTCGAGGTCGATCCTGATGACGAGATGAGCACTCCCTTTTTTCTCAGCGCAGATCGGACCAAAAGCGTCCTGCGGTACCGTCAAAGCAGTGGCAATTCTACCGATGCGCACGCGAGCTCCCCAGCAACAACCGAACCCGGAACCGAACGAAGAACTGAGCATGTCTGAGAACACGTCCCCCGAGACGAACGACCATGGCGATAACGACCTCGACGAGGTCGAGCGTCGTAGCCCGGCATTGATTGCCACCGCCATCGCACTGCCAGTGGCCCTGATCGTCGGGTTGGTGATCGCCGCCGTGGTCGCCGGAAAGAACCCGACGCTCGAACCGGTGGCACTCGGCCCGGTTCCGGCACCCAACGCGGAGTCCGAGACGTGCGTTTCGCTGCTTGATGCTCTCCCCGAGGACATCGGCGACTTCACCAAGGCCGAACTTGTCGAACCCGCACCCGCCGGCGCCGTTGCGTGGCAGCGCAGCGAGGGTGAACCGATCGTCCTGCGCTGCGGACTCGACCGCCCCGCCGAATTCGATCAGGCCGCGGCACTTCAGGTAGTCAACGGCGTCCAGTGGTTCCAGATCTCGGGTACCGACATCGGCCTGGCGGCCAGCACCTGGTTTGCCGTCGACCGCGGCGAGTACATCGGGATCACCGTTCCCGACGGCACCGGCCCCACTCCGATTCAGGAAATCTCGGACACCATCTCTGCGACAATCCCGCAGCAGCCACTCGACCCGGCGCCGATCCCGGTTCCCTGATGTGACACGAGGGGCCGGTAATCCCGGCCCCTGTCCGTCAGCGCAACACGTCCGTCAGCGCAATCCGGTCCCGCGGGCGAGCGCAGTGTCGACCAACGTCGAAAGCAAAGTGCCGTAATCGATTCCGGTTGCTTTCCACATCTTCGGATACATCGAGATGGACGTGAATCCTGGCATCGTGTTGATCTCGTTGATCACCGGCCCGTCCTCGGTGACAAAGAAGTCCACGCGTGAGAGCCCCTGGCAATCGAGTGCGGTGAACGCGCGCACGGCCAACTCGCGAATCTGATCGCTGACAGCCGCGTCCACATGTGCGGGGACGTCGAATTCGCAGACGTCGTCGAGATACTTGGTGTCGAAGTCGTAGAACGCGTCCGAGTCACCGTCGTCGGCGGGCATCCGGATCTCTGCGACCACACTCGCCTTGACGTCACCACTGGGGAATTCGAGCACACCGCATTCGACTTCCCGCCCGATGATCGCGCCCTCGATGATCACCTTCGGATCGTGCAGGCGAGCATGAGCGATCGCGCCCTCGAGGCCGTCCCACCCGGTGACTCGCGTGATGCCGATCGACGATCCACCGCGAGCCGGCTTCACGAAAACCGGTAGACCCAACTGCTCCTTCTGCTCGTCGGTCAGTGTCGCCGTTCCCGGGCGCAGGACCACCTGCGTACCGACCGGCAACCCCTCGGCGGCAAGCAGTTTCTTGGTGAATTCCTTGTCCATACCGGCGGCGCTAGCCAGCACACCGGGACCGACGTAGGGAATTCCGGCCATTTCCAGGAGACCCTGGATGGTGCCGTCCTCGCCGTAAGCACCGTGCAGGACGGGAAATACGACGTCGACAGTTGCCAGGACAGAACCCACGTCGGTTCCGTCGAGCGCCAGCAGCGCACCGGAACGCGTCGGATCAGCAGTCAGTGTCAGCGCCGTCCCGTCCTTGTCGACTGTGGGCAACTCGCGACCGTTGATGGCCAGCGATTCCGGATCGGTGGAACCGAGAACCCAGGCCCCGTCGGCGGTGATGCCGATCGGCACGACGTCGTAGCGTTCCGGATCGAGGTGCGCGAGGACGCTCCCGGCGGATACGCACGACACGGAATGTTCATTGCTCCGGCCACCGAAGATCACGGCTACCCGGGTGCGGCTGTTATTCACGCGTCAAACCGTACCGTCGAATCGACTTCGGCACGCGCTCGGGCCAGTGGATAATTTACCGACCGGACGTCAGTCCACCGAGGGCGCGCTGTATATCCGTCAACAAATCTTCGGTGTCCTCGATGCCGCACGAGATCCGGACAAACCCTTCGCTGACCTGATCTCCCCACCGAGCTCGCCGATCAGCTGTGGTGTGGATGCCACCGAAACTGGTCGCAGAAGTGACAAGTTCACTTGCCGAGACAAAGGAATGGAAAGCCGCCGCGGATTCCAATTCGATGCTCACCAGACCGCCGAACCTGTGCATCTGCTCCGACGCAACGACGTACGACGGATCGGTGTGCAGCCCCGGGTAACGGACGGACATGACAGCCGGATGGCCGGACAACATGTCGGCGAGCGCCTGAGCATTGTCACAGTGTCGGCCGAATCGCAGGCCGGCCGTTCCGAGACTGCGATGCGCCAGCCATGTTTCGAACGGACCGAGCACCGTCCCGGACAGCAGACGCTCGCGCTCGACCTTTGCGGCTATGTCCGCGTCGGACGTGGCGATGTAACCCATCAACAGATCGCTGTGCCCGCTCAGCGCTTTTGTTCCGCTGGCCACCACGACGTCCGCTCCCAGTTCCAGGGGACGTTGACCGAGCGGAGTCGGGGTCGTGTTGTCCACCACAAGGATTGCTCCGACGCGGTGGCACACCACGGCCAACGCCCGAAGATCGACAACGTCGAGCATCGGATTGGACGGTGTCTCGGCGACAACGACAACGCGGCCCGGCAACCCAGACAGCAACTCCGCGAAACTCGCATCACCCATGCCCGTCGTCGACACCTCGCGAACGCCGATGCCCAGTAGAGCCAGGGCTTCCTCCGCGTAACGACGCACCTGGTAATAGCCGTCCGACGGAACGACGACGGTATCGCCGGCCTGAAGTAGGCTGCGCAACGTCACCGTGACGGCCGACATTCCTGACCCCGTGACAACGACGTGATCTGCGCCTTCAAGGATGCCGAGCGCCGCCTCGAGGCCACGCCACCCCGGATTCGATGCCCGGGCGTACGTGTCGCTCTCGCTCCCCTCGTCCTCCGAAAGCTGGTACGGCGCAGCAAATACCGGACCCAACTGCATGGGCTGACCAGGGCTGTGCGCACTCCCGACGCTGCTCACGCACCGGGTGGAATCGCCGTAGCCGTCTGCTGACGTCATTCCGGCTTGGTCCGCCGGCCGAGCAGTTGACCGATCGCCTCGCTGACCGCTATCCCCTCGTGGCAGACGCGGTGGACGGCATCGGTCAACGGCATTTCGACGTCGTATCCGGCAGCGAGTGCGCGCACGGACGTGCACGATTTCACGCCCTCGGCTACCTGACCGTTTGTGGCCTGCTGCGCCGATTCCATGGAGCCGCCGCGGCCGAGGTGCTCACCGAACGTCCGGTTTCGTGACAGCTCCGACGTGCACGTCGCAACGAGATCGCCGACGCCGGCCAACCCCGAAAACGTGGATGCCTGGCCACCGAGCGCGACGCCCAGCCGGATCGTCTCGGCCAACCCACGCGTGATGATGCTGGCAACAGTGTTGTCCCCGAAACCGCTGCCTGCCGCCATGCCGCATGCCAACGCGATCACGTTCTTGCACGCGCCACCGATTTCACAGCCAATCACGTCGGAATTAGTGTACGGCCTGAAATATCCTGTGGCACAAGCATCTTGAAGCGCCAAGGCACGGGAAGAATCGGTGCAGGCGATGACCGTCGCCGCCGGTTGACGGCTCGCGATCTCACGCGCGAGATTGGGTCCGGACAGCACGGCGACACGGCCGGGTTCGACGCCGGTAACCGACACGATCACCTGGCTCATCCGCATCAAGGTGCCGGTTTCGATGCCCTTGGCCAGACTCAACAGGGTGGCATTCGGACCTATCGAATCCTTCCACTGCTCGAGGTTCCCCCGCAGCGACTGCGACGGGACCGCCAGAACGACGAAGTCTGCTCCCTCCATCGCTTCCTCGTGACGATCCGTCGCACGAAGCGACTCGGGCAGCGCGATACCGGGTAGGTAGTCCCTGTTCTCGTGCGTCGCGTTGATCCTGTCGGCGACTTCCTTCCGGCGAGCCCACATCGTCACCTCGGTGCCGGCCTCGGCCATGACCTTCGCCAGCGCCGTTCCCCATGAGCCTGCACCCAATACTGCTGCCTTACTCACACAGTCACCTCGTCTACCCCTCGTGACGTTCGCCAAGACGCCGGTTGTGTTGCGACCCGGCAATGAAATCGCCTGCACAGACTATCGCCCGGACCGAACTCGAGTCGCCAGACGCCCCGGTGAGACAGGCAGAGACAGACATGTCGGCGACCGACTGGCAAGATCGAAGGATGACCAGTGCGAGGCCGAGCGCAACCAGATCGGAACGTCCGCGCCCGATGCATGCCATTGTCGCGGTGAAGGACCTCCGATCCGCGAAGTCCAGGCTGGCCGCCGAACTCGACGTCGACGCCCGTGCCGATCTTGTTCTCGCGATGCTTCACGACACTCTCACCACAGTTACGGGTGTACCTGCCATCGACGGCGTCACTGTCGTGACTCCGGATCCGACAGTCGCCGCACTCGCGTACGCCGCGGGAGTAAACGTGTACGCCGATCCAGATTCGAGTAGGTCCACCGAGAATTCACTCAACTCTGCCCTCGACGCAGCGGCCACGCACATCCGCACCGAACATGGCACTGTGGATCTTGTTGTCATCCAAGCGGATCTTCCGTCGCTCCAACCAGACGAACTGCTCGAAGCCCTCGACGCCGCCCGCGCCGGTGGCCGTTCCATCGTCGTCGATCACCACGGAACCGGGACCGCGGCCCTGTTCTCGTGTGATCCCGATCTGCCGCTCGATCCACGATTCGGCCCCGAATCCGCGCGTGGCCACACGGATTCCGGCGCCAGGCGTCTCACCGGAGAGTGGCCGGGCCTTCGCACCGACGTCGACACCGCAACAGATCTCGACACCGCCCGCGCACTCGGCGTCGGACCGGCAACACTCGCGTCGCTGACACGCTTCCATCGCGCCACGTCCAAAACGCATTGACCTTTTTCGATCATCAATTGTCGAAGCGCGCAATTGTGGGGGATGATCGACAGGTGAGCAACGGCGAAGCACTCGAGCACCGCAAGTCCGCAAACAACGTAGAGACCACACCGCCAGAACTTGGCGACACCAACACCGCAAAAACCGGTGACGGGCAGCAGCCTTCGACACCGCAGCCTTCGGCGCGACCACCGGTCAGTGGATCGCCGACGCACATACCGAGTGCGCCGCCGGCAGCCACGAAGGCAATTCCCGCAGTCCTTCTCGGTGGCTTACCCGAAGACCGCTACCTCAACCGTGAACTCAGTTGGCTCGACTTCAACGCCCGCGTTCTCGCGTTGGCAGCCGACGAGTCACTCCCCCTCCTCGAACGCGCAAAGTTCCTCGCTATCTTCGCGTCCAACCTCGACGAGTTCTTCATGGTTCGTGTTGCCGGTCTCAAGCGCCGCGACGAAACCGGTCTGTCCGTCCGCTCTGCCGACGGACTCTCACCGCGCGAACAGTTGGCTCTCATCGCGCAGCGGACACAGGAACTTGCCGACAAGCACGCACACGTCTTTCTCGATTCCGTTCGCCCTGCCCTAGCGGCAGAAGGAATCTCGATCGTTCGCTGGTCCGACCTCAGCGACGACGATCACGAACGCCTCTCGGTGCATTTCACCGAACAGGTGTTCCCCGTTCTGACTCCACTCGCCGTCGACCACGCGCACCCCTTCCCGTACATCAGCGGGCTGAGTCTCAACCTCGCAGTGACGGTGAAGGATTCCTTGACGGGCGGTGAGCACTTCGCCCGAGTGAAGGTTCCCGACAACGTCGGCCGCTTCGTTCGCGTCAAGAGCACCACCTCGTCGATCGACTCGTTCATCCCGTTGGAAGAGCTGATCTCGGCGCACCTCGATGTTCTGTTCCCCGGAATGGAAATCGTGGAGCACCACGCCTTCCGGATCACACGCAACGCCGACTTCGAGGTCGAGGAGGATCGCGACGAGGACCTCCTGCAGGCGCTGGAGCGTGAACTTGCCCGTCGTCGTTTCGGATCACCGGTCCGTCTCGAAGTTGCCGACGACATGACCGAACACATGCTCGACTTGTTGCTTCGTGAACTCGACGTCGACCCCGCCGACGTGATCGAGGTTTCCGGTCTGCTCGACTTGTCCTGCCTCTGGCAGGTTTACGCCGTCGACCGCCCGGCACTCAAGGACGCACCTTTCGTTCCGGCGACGCACCCGGCGTTCGGTGAACGCGAAACACCCAAGAGTGTGTTCTCCACTCTGCGCGACGGCGACGTACTCGTCCATCATCCGTACGACTCGTTCTCCACCAGTGTTCAGCGATTCATCGAACAGGCGGCCGCCGACCCGCAGGTTCTCGCGATCAAGCAAACCCTCTACCGAACGTCCGGTGATTCACCGATCGTCAACGCGCTCATCGACGCCGCTGAAGCCGGCAAGCAAGTTGTCGCTCTCGTCGAGATCAAGGCTCGCTTCGACGAGCAGGCCAACATCAAGTGGGCTCGCAAACTCGAACAGGCCGGCGTGCACGTCGTCTACGGCCTGGTCGGACTCAAGACTCATTGCAAGACATGCCTCGTGGTTCGGCGTGAAGGCTCGACTATCCGGAGGTACTGCCACATCGGTACCGGCAACTACAACCCCAAGACTGCGAGGTTGTACGAGGACGTCGGATTGTTCACAGCCGCACCGGAGGTCGGCGCCGACCTCACGGACCTCTTCAATTCGCTGACCGGCTACTCCCGCAAGACCAACTACCGCAACCTTCTGGTCGCGCCGTACGGCGTGCGCCGCGGAATCGTCGAACGTATCGAAGCCGAGATCGAGCACAAGCTGGCCGGGCGTGACGCTGCCATCCGCATGAAGGCGAATGCACTTGTCGACGAACAGGTTATCGACGCGCTGTACCGGGCATCCAAGGCCGGCGTGCCCGTGGAGATCGTGGTTCGCGGAATCTGCGCGCTCAAGCCGGGTGTACCGGGACTGAGCGACAACATCGAAGTACGTTCCATTCTCGGACGATTCCTCGAGCACTCACGCATGTTCCATTTCCGGGCCGCCGACGAATTCTGGATCGGCAGCGCAGACATGATGCACCGCAACCTCGATCGCCGAGTGGAGGTGATGGTTCAGGTTACGGATCCCAAGTTGGCGAAGCAGTTGGGCGACATCTTCGATTCCGCGCTCGACCCACGCACCCGTTGCTGGGTACTCCATCCCGACGGAAGTTGGGTCGCCTCCCCCGAACACGGCGAAGATGTACGCGAGCATCAACATGCGTTGATGCGCAGTCGCACATCCAGCGGATCCTGACGGTCGCTGCCATGGCTGACAAACCTGTCAAAGCGAATATCTTTGCCGCCGGCGCAGTGTTATGGCGAAAGGCTCCCGATAATCCGGAGGCCGTCGAAATCGCCGTTGTTCATCGCCCTAAATACGACGACTGGTCTTTTCCCAAAGGCAAACTCGACCCGGGTGAAACATTCCTGACGGCCGCTGTGCGTGAAGTGCAGGAAGAAACGTCGATCACCGGCCGCTTCGGACGTCACCTCGGTGGTGTCACCTATCCGGTTCCTGGGCACCGCAAACTCAAGCGCGTCGAGTATTGGGCCGCAGAAGCCGTCGACGGAGATTTTGGTCCGAACAGCGAAGTGGACGTTCTGCACTGGCTTCCGATCGACGAAGTCCCTGACCATCTCTCGTATCCGATGGATCGGATGATCCTGCGCCGCTTTGTCTCCGCACCACCCGATACCCGAACCGTGCTGCTGGTCCGTCACGCAAAAGCGGGAAGTCGCAAGCGGTACAAGGGCGACGACACACTTCGCCCCCTCGAGGCCAAAGGCAAGGAACAGGCTGCGGCCTTGGCGTCGCAGTTACGCATTTTCGGTGCGGACACCGTCTATTCTGCCGACCGAACTCGCTGCATCGAAACTGTGATGCCGCTCGCCGAGGCTCTCGGAGTGGAGATCGGGATCGAACCACTTCTGAGCGAAGAAGGATACGCGGAAGATCCAGAAGCTGCCCGTGCGCGGGTACTCGAGATTGCCTCTGCAGGCGGCACACCGGTCATATGCAGCCAAGGAGGCGTCATTCCGGATCTGATGGCCTGGTGGAGCGAATCAGCGGGTGTAACACTGCCCTCAGCGCGCAACCGCAAGGGCAGCACCTGGGTTCTCTCACTCGTGGGCGACCGACTGATCGCGGCTGATCATCTCGACAGCCCGCTCCCGAAAGTCACCAATTAGAAAAGAGTACT